>CAVSUS010000001.1:0-292447 GCA_963731355.1 uncultured Solirubrobacterales bacterium
AAGTGCCTTCGACTCCGGACCAGCCGGACGAGGCGATGGTCCGGGGCCTGGCGGAGCTGTGCGAGCGCGCCGGGCTCCGGGCGGCCGAGATCGACGCGGTGTTTCACGCCACGACCGTGGCCACCAACTCGGTGCTCGAGCACGACGGAGCGCTCGTCGGCATGCTCACCACCAGGGGGTTCAGGGACATCGTCCACATCGGTCGCCACCAGCGGCCCCAGCACTACTCCGTGATGCAGGACATACCCTGGCAGGCCCTGCCATTCGTGCGGCGCCGCCACCGCAAGGTGGTGAGCGAGCGCATCGTTCCGCCGGCGGGCGAGGTGCTCATGCCCCTCGATGAGCGGGAGGTCCGCGCCGCCGCCCGCGAGCTCCGCGAGGAAGGCGTCGAGGCGGTTGCCGTGTGCTTTTTGTTCTCCTATCTGAACCCGGAGCACGAGCGTCGCGCGGCCTCGATCGTCAGGGACGAGATGCCCGAGGCGTTCGTCACCACCAGCGCCGACATCGTCCCGGAGTTCCGGGAGTTCGAACGCTTCACGACCGCGTGCATGAGCGCGTTCGTGGGCCCGAAGACCGGGCTCTACCTGGAGCGGCTGGGGTCTGCGCTCGAGCGAAAGGGGGTCCGCAGCGATCTGCACGTGATGATGTCGAGCGGCGGCCTGGCGAGCGTCCGGAGCGCGGCGGAGCGCCCGGTGACGCTGCTGCTGTCCGGTCCGGCCGCCGGCATCCTCGGCGGCCAGTGGGCGGGCGAGCTCGCCGGGCGACCGCGGCTGATCACATTCGACATGGGCGGCACGTCGGCCGACATCGGGATCGTGACCGAGCAGGGCGTGGGCGAGGCCTCGGCGCGTGACACCTGGGTCGGTGGCTATCCGCTGCTGGTGCCGATGCTCGACGTGCACACCATCGGCGCGGGGGGAGGATCGATCGCCTTCGTCGACCCGGCCGGCGCGTTCCGCGTGGGCCCGCGCAGCGCGGGCGCGCTACCGGGTCCGGCGTCCTACGGACTCGGCGGCGAGGACCCCACGGTCACCGATGCCCACGTGGTGCTCGGCCGGATCGATCCCGATCGCTTCCTCGGCGGGCAGATGCAACTCGATACCTCGCGGGCGAACGCGGCGTTCCAGCGGCTCGCCGGCCAGCTCGGCCTCGATCTGGCCGAGGCCGCGGAGGGAACGATCACGATCGCCAACGCCAACATGGCGCGCGCGATCAGGTCACGGACGATCGAGAAGGGACACGATCCGCGCGAGTTCGCGCTGGTCGCCTTCGGCGGGGCCGGGCCGCTCCACGCCGCGGAGGTGGCGGAGTCGCTGGACATCCCCGAGGTGCTGGTTCCGCCCCACCCCGGGATCACCTCGGCCAGCGGGCTGCTGACGAGCGACCTCAAGTACGACCAGATGCGGACCGTGTTCATGGTGCAGGGCGAGGTCGACGAGGCGAGGCTCAACCGGGGTCTCCAGGAGCTCGAGGAGGAGTTGCGCGGCCGGTTGGGGCGGGACGGCGTCGCCGACCGCGACGTCGATGTAGTGCGGATGCTCGACTGTCGCTACGCCGGCCAGGGCTACGAGTTGCGGCTTGCGCTGACCAACGGCCGGTTCAGCGAACGCGACCTGGATCGGTTCCACGCCCTGCACGAGCGCGAGTATGGCCATTCGTTCGGAGACCCGATCGAGATCGTGAACGCCCGGGTCAGCGCGATCGGCAAGCGGCCGACGCTCGCCTGGCGGCGCGAGCCCCGCGGCGAGCTGAGCGCCGCCCTCGTGGACGAGCGCGAGAGCATCTTCCGCGTGAACGGTTCGCTCGAGTCACTCGCCACCCGGTTCTATGACCGCGACCTGCTACCCGTCGGGCGGTCGCTGGCGGGGCCGGCGATCATCTTCCATCCCGATACCACGACCCTCGTGCCGCCGCTGTGGAGCGTGCGGGCGGAGGAATCGGGGAACCTGATGCTGAGCAGAGCGGCCCGATGAGCACCGTGCAGACCCGAGTCGACCCCGTCACGGCGGCCGTGATCGCCGGCGCGCTCGACTCCATCGCGGTCGAGATGGGTCACAAGCTAGCGCGGATGTCCTTCTCCTCGATCATCCGCGAGTCGGAGGACTTCGGCTGCGTGATCTGCGACGAGCAGGCGCGGCAGCTTTGCGAGTCGGCGCAGTCGACGCCGCTTCAGTCCGGTCCTATCCCCGGGTACATCCGGGGGATCAACCGCCGGTTCGCCGAGCTCGGCGTCGAGTGGAAGCCCGGCGATGTGGTGATCCACAACCACGCCTACTACGGCGCCTCGCACCAGCCCGACGTGGCCTTCTGCGTGCCGATCTTCTATCACGGCGAGCTCGTCGGCTTCTCGGCCACGACCGCGCATCACCTCGACCTGGGGGCGCTGACCCCCGGCACGTGCGGAATCGTCGACGCGACCGACGCGTACGCCGAGGGCCTCCAGTTCGCGGCGATCAAGGTCGAAGAGGAGGGGCGCCGCAACGAATGGGTCTGGCAGCTCATCCGTGACAACGTTCGCGCCGCCCACCTGGTGGTCGGCGACATGGGCGCCCAGGCAGCGGCCGCCAAGGCGGGCGCCGCTCGCTTCCTGGAACTGGTCGAGCGCTACGGCCTACGAACCGTGCGGGACGCCGCCGAGGACCTGATGGACTACTCCGACCGGAGGTTTCGACGCGAGGTCGAGCGGCTGCCGGACGGGACCTACACGGCCCAGGGGCACCTCGACGGCTTCGTCGAAGACCCCGACCCCACGCACAAGGACCTGCGGATCGCGGTTGCGGTGACGATCGACGGCTCCGAGGTGCTGGTCGATCTCACCGGGACCTCGCCGCAGATCGACCTGCCGATCAACATGCCCTTCGAGGGCACGGTTGACATCGCGGTCTGGATGACGCTGCGCTCGATCCTGCTGGACTCGGCCACCCACGACCCCGTCCCCACCAACTCTGGGCTGTTCCGCGCCATCTCGATGATCGCCCCCGAGGGCTGCCTCGCCAACCCCCGCTTTCCCGCCCCCACGATCGCCCGCTTCTGTGGCGGCAACGTGGTCGCCGACACGTTGATGCAGGCGCTCGCCCCGATCCTCCCCGAGCGGGTGAGTGCCGGCGTGGGGAACCTGAAGGTCATTGCCTACTCGGGCTTCCGGGAGGGCCGTCACTGGGTCCACATGGACATTCACGAGGCCAGTTACGGCGGGCGCTACGGGAAGGACGGCCTCGACGCCGTCGACACCCTCTACGCCAACACCCGTAACAACCCCATCGAGGACATCGAGTCCCACCTCCCGCTTCGCGTCACGCGGTACGAGCTGCTCGAGGATCGGGCCGGCGCGGGGCGCTGGCGCGGCGGGCTCGGCACCGTGCGGGAGGTCGAGTTCCTCGATGCGGCCGGGTATTCGCTCGAGGGCGACGGCTCGGTGTGGGCGCCGCCCGGGTTGTTCGGCGGCGAGCCCGGAGCACCCGGCGCCGTGTGGGTCAACCGGGGTAGGGCCGATGAGCTCGAGTTGCCGTCGAAGTTTCCCTATCGCCGAGCAGCGGACGGCGACCGGCTGTGCCTGATCTCGCCCTGCGGTGGTGGCTACGGCGATCCGCGGGAGCGCGATCGGAACGCGGTCCGCGCGGACGTCAGCGAGGGATACGTGAGCCCGGAGTCCGCTCGCGAGAAGTACGGCCTCACCAACTCCTGATCGCCGCCTCCGCCTGACCGCCTTCCGCTAACCCGCAGAGGCCTCGACCTGCGGAGCCCACGTGCCCTGAGCGACCTGCGTGCGACGCCACTCCTCCGCCACCTGGAGGTGCGTCGCGAACCACACGTCACCGAAGCCCCGGATGTAGGAGATCAGCTCGTCGAGCATCGCGATCCGGGGATGGCGACCGATGCAGAACGGGTGAACCACGAGCAGGAAGCAACCTCCGACGCGTCGGCTCCCGTCGAATTCCGCCTTCCAGATCTCCAGCACCTGGCCCGGCGTGCACAGACCGGACATGTAGGGGAAGAAGCTGAACAGGAAGTACGGGGCGTCGTCCAGCTCCCAGCTGACCGGCAGCTCCACGAAGTCGCGCAGCGGCCCGCTGGTGATCGGGACCTCTGGCCGGTACGGCTCGTCGTGGCCGAACAGGCTCGAGTCGTAGGCGAAGCCGAACTCCTCCAGGAGATCGGCGGTGTTCGGACCGAGCGCGAACGGGGGGGAGCGGTTCCCGCGCGGCCTGTGGCCGAATGTCTCCTCGAGCCGCGCGATCCCCCGCGCCATCAGCTCGCGCTCCTGCTCCATCGGCAACTCGAGCACGCTCTCGTGGTGGTAGCCGTGGTAGCCGACCTCGTGCCGGCCCCGTTCGGCGATCTCCGCGCAGGCGTCGGGATGCTCGTCGACGACCTGGGCGGGGATCATGAACGTCGCCGGGATCTGGTGCCGATCGAACAGCTCGTGGATCCGGGGCAGCGCCGCGCGGACGTCGTAGTCGCCGCGAGACATCGGGCTGGGAGTGGTCAGGTGGAACGTTCCGCTCCACAGCGTCTCCGCGTCGAAGTCGACGGAGATCGTCGCCGCACAGCGGTATCGGTCCAACCACACGGACCAATCCTCGCCCACGGTCGCGACATAATCAAGTCGGTGGACGAGATCGCCGCTCTGACCGCGGTCCAGCTGTTGGAGGGGTACAGACAGCGGGCGCTCTCGCCGATCGAGGTGCTCGATGCGCTCGCCGCGCGGATCGAGGAGCTCGACCCCGCGCTTGGCGCGTTCACGACGCTGTGCCTGGAGCGGGCCCGGGAGGAGGCGGCGCGGGCGGAGACTGCGTACCGGCGTGGCGAGGACGCCGGGCCGCTGGGCGGGGTGCCGATCGGCGTCAAGGACCTGTTCGACACCGCAGGCGTGCGGACGACGTACGGATCGCCGATGTTCGCCGACCACGTGCCTTCGGAGGATGCCGAGGCTGTGCGCCACGCCCGCAGCGCGGGAGCGATCTTGATCGGCAAGACCCAGACCCACGAATTTGCCTGGGGGATCACTTCGGTCAACGAGCTGATGGGAACAAGCCGCAACCCCTGGGCGCCGGATCGCATCTCGGGCGGCTCGAGCGGCGGCTCGGCGGTCGCCCTGGCCACGGGCCTGGTGCCACTCGCGCTCGGCAGCGACACCGGTGGCTCGATCCGGGTCCCGTCCAGCTTCTGCGGCACGGTGGGCCTGAAGCCGACCTATGGCCGAGTCAGCCTCGCCGGCGTGTTCCCGCTCGCGCGCTCGCTCGACCATCCCGGCCCGATGGCGCGCACCCCCTCCGATGCGGCGCTTCTGTTCCGCGCGATCGCCGGCAGCGGCCAGAGCAGTGCTCCGCCGGAGGCTGCCACGCTGGGCGCCGAGGGCCTGCGCGGCGTCCGCGTCGGGCTCTGCCAGGATCTCCATCTGGTACCGGTGGCCGCCGAGGTCAATGCCGCGTTTCGGGCCGCCGCCGACGCCGCCGTCGGTGTCGGTGCCGAGCTGGTCGAGGTGCAGCTGCCCGAGGCTGCCGCAGCCTACGAGGCCTTTGGCCGCGTCCAGCGCTGCGAGGCTCTCCTGACGCATACTCGCGCGGGCCTGTATCCCGCGCGGCGCGGGGAGTACGGCACCGACGTCCTGGAGCGCCTCGATCTGGCCTCCACGATGCCGCTCGAGGATTACCTCGACGGGATCGCCGCGCGCGAGCGATTGCGCTCCGGCTTTTACCGGGTGTTCGATCACGCCGACCTGCTCCTGACTCCCGTCACCGCGGGGTCTCCGGCACCGATCGGGCAGGAGCAAGTCGTCCACCTCGGCGAGGAGATCGAGTTCCGCAAGCTCGTGATGAGCTACACGGTGCCGCAGGATCTGGCGGGGCTTCCGGCGGCCACGATCCGCGCCGGGTTCGACGTGCTAGGTGTCCCGACGGCGGTTCAGTTGACGGGTCCAGCCTGGAGCGAATGGCGTGTCCTCGCGGCCGCGCAGGCCTTGTTCGAGGCGACGCCGGACGTGCAGCGGCCGTGGCCGGAGCTCGCGGCGGTGTCGTGAAGCGTGTCGCGGCCGCGCCCGCGACACCCCATGGGGTGAGCTATGCGAGGATCCACCCGGTTTCCCGTCCATGAGCATCAGGGAATAGCTCGATGACCAGCCCGAGCAGCGACAAAACCGTCGTCGATCTCTCGCTCGAGATCTCCAACGGGATGCCGGCCCACGCTCTGTTCCCTTCGCCGATCATCCTGCCGTACGTCAACCACGAGCAGGCCAAGAGCGCCGGCCTCGGGACACCGGACGATCCGTTCACCTACGCGGTCAACTACATCTCGATGCTCGAGCACGTGGGCACCCACGTCGACGCTCCGCTGCATATCAAAGACGGCGGTCAGTCGATCGATCAAGTACCCCTCGACTGGTTCGCGGGGCGCGCGGTGTGTCTCGATCTCCGTCACATCCCTGACCTCGGCGATATCGACGTGCCGGAGCTCGAGGCAGCCGAACGCGAGGCCGGCGTCGAGATCTCAGACCACATCGTTCTGCTCTGCACGGGCTTTCACGCCAGACACTGGCCGAACCGCGAGGTGGTTACGCACAACCCCGGCATCACGGCCAACGCGACGCACTGGCTGGCTGACCGGGGCTCCCGCGTGCACGGGGTGGAAGGGCCTTCGACCGACAAGGGCGGCACGAAGGAGTTCCCCAACCACCGCACCTGCCGCGACCGAGGTCTGATCCACTACGAGTGGCTGGTCAACCTCGAGGAGCTCCTCGGGAAGGGGGAGTTCTGGTTCACCGGATACCCGCTCAGGTGGCTTGGCGGGACCGGCAGTCCCGTGCGGGCAATCGCGACGCTGTAAGGCGGTAGGCAACAAGCAAGAGGAGGAGAGAAATGGCCCAAGAGCGGTTCCTGGAAAAGCTCACCTGGTCGGAGGTGGCGGACCGAATGCACGCGGGGATCGATGCCGTGCTCCTGCCGATCGGAACCACCGAGCAGCACGGCCGGCACATGCCCCTCGACACTGACTGCGTTATCGCCCGAGCCCTCTGCGACCGCGCAGCGCAAGCGGCCGCCGCCGAGAACCTGGAGGTCCTGATCGCGCCCACACTGAACGTCACGCTCTCCTGGTACCACATGCAGTTCCCGGGGTCGTTGCGCCTGCGGACCGACACGTTCCTCCACGTGTTCGAGGAGGTCTGCGAATCGCTGCATCACCACGAGCTCCGCAACCTGATCGCGGTCAACGGCCACGGCGGGAATGTCGCAGCGCTGACTGTAGCCGTGAACCGCTACTACGAGACCACGGGGCGACGCGTGTTCCTGCTCCAGTGGTGGGAGCTCGCCGCCGATGTCCTCGGCGCGATCGAAGGGCCCGTGATCCACGCCGAGGAGGCGGAAACGTCGCTGGCGATGGCGCTCGGCCAGCGCGTGATGATGGAGCAGGCATCCCGTGACGCGTACGACCGCGGGGCTGCGGTGAGGGAAGCTGGATTCCCCTGGACGTCGCTGGGCAAGTACGGCCTCACGCACCGCGGTCCGGGCGTCGTCGTGCCGATGGACATGCTCGCCGACATCTCGGAGTCGGGCGTGGTCGGCGACGCCACGCGGGCCAAGCTCGAGACCGGACAGCAGATCGTCGAGGCGGTAATTCCACGTATGGTCCAGGTGGTGCGCGACATGAGCGCGAGCGGAAGCTCGCCGCCTGCCCCGGAGACCCGAGAGGCGTCTCCGGCCGGCGCGGCGCAGTAACTGGTTCGGCGGGTCCCGCCTAGGACTTCGCGCTCCCCCGGGCCATCGAGTGGAGCGCCCCGAGCATCACCTGCACCCCCAGCGCGGCGTCGGCCGGGTCGGCATCCTCCTCGGGGGTGTGGCTGAGCCCATCGCGACACGGGACGAACAGCATCGCCGAGGGCACCCGCTCGGCCACGCACATGGTGTCGTGAGCCGCCCCGGAGATCATCGTCGTGAACTGCTCGCCGGTCTCCGCTGCGGCTGCCTCGAGCGCCGCGACCAGGCGGTCGTCCAGCGGCGTCGCCGGCACCGTCTGACGCTGGCCGTATGAGGCAGTCATCTGGCGCTCGGCGGCAGCGCGCTGCGCGAACTGATCGATGTCCCGGACGACCTGGTGAACCGCGTCGTCATCGGGCCCGCGGACGTCTAGGGAGATCCGCGTCCGCCCCGGGATGGCGTTGATCAGTCCTGGGGAGACCTCGATCTCCCCCACCGTTCCCACGGTGCCCGCTCTTGTCGCGCGCGCCAGCCGCTCGAGCTCGATGATCGTCTCGGCGGCCACCACCGCGCTGTCGCGGCGCATGTCCATCGGAGTGGCGCCGGCGTGATCGGCGCGCCCGTTGATCGTGATGTCGCCGTGGACGTAGCCCGCGATCGCTTTGACCACGCCCAGCCGCCGACCGGTGTCCTGCAGGACCCTCGCCTGCTCGATGTGCAGCTCGATCCAACCCATCAGGTCATCGAGGATGCGGGCGCACTGCTGCCAGCGCTCGGGGTCGTACCCCGCCTCCTTCGCGTGCTCCCAGAAGGGACGACCGTCGTCGATTGCGCGGATGCGCTCGCGCAGCTCCTGCTCGCTCACCCGGCCGGCCACGATCCGGCTGCCGAGCACCATCTGCCCGAACCCCGAACCCTCCTCCTCGAGGAAGGAGATCGCCTGCAACGGCAGGTCGAGGCCGAGCTCGGCGTTGCACCGGCAGACCTCGAGCGCGCTGACCACCCCTAGCGTTCCGTCCCACTTGCCGCCATTGCGGTTCGAATCGCAGTGCGAACCCACACCGAACACCGGCTCCCCGGGCGGCCGGTTGCGAGCGAGGAGGTTGCCGATCGGATCCTCGGTAACCGTGAATCCGAGCTCCTGCCACGCACGTGTGAAGTAGTCAAGCGTGGCTCGGTAGACACCGGTGTATGCGTAGCGGCGGATCGCCTCCGAGGAAAGGGTGTACTCGGGGCCGGCCAGCCTCTGGACATCGCGTCGGATGCGGTCGCCGCTGCGCTCGCGGTCGATCGTGGGCGTCGACATGGCATCGAGCCTATAGAAACGTGGCTGGCGCAGTGAGCAAGCGGTAGGGTCGTCCAGCGAAGCCTTGACGCGCCGCGCACCGGGGTTGCCTAGACCCGGGTCTCACTAACACAGGAGGAGCCAACTTGCCGCGCAGACTCGTGGATCTCAGCCAGCCGCTCGGCCGCCAAACCCAGGTACACCCGTTCTTCAACCCGCCCCAGATCCTGCGGGAGCTGATCCACGCCGACTACGCTCCGGAGCAGCCGTCGTTCAACGCCGAGCTGATCATCACCTCAAACCACGCAGCCACCCACGTCGACGCGTTCGGCCACTACGACCGCTCGCCCGGCGCGGAGGCGATCGGCGAGATGCCGCTCGAGACGTTCTGCGGTCCGGCGGTTTGCATCGACGTGCGCGAGTACGGCGGGAAGGGTCACCTGGTCACGCCCACGGAGGTCGAGGACGCGCTCGACAAGGCGCGGGTTGCACTGGAGTCCGGGGACGTACTCCTGTTCTGCACCGACCACTACAACCAGACCACCGGCAAGCCCGCGTTCCTCGACGGGTTCAGCGGCGTCGCACCGGAGACGGTTAGCTGGATGGCCGACCGCGGCGTGAAGATCTTCGGCGTGGAGACGATCAGCCCGGACCTCGTGTACGAGTACGACGACTACCGCACGCACAGGGCGTGCGCGCAGCACCGCGTCACCCACTACGAGAACCTCAACAACCTCGCCGAGGTGGCCGGTCGCCGCTTTGAGTTCTACGGTTTCCCGCTTCGGCTCGAGGTGGCGTACGGCTCACCCGTGCGGGCGGTGGGGATCATCGAGGAGTGACGACGGACAGCGAGGGGTTGCTGCGCAGAACGTCGCTCAGGCGACCGCCGACGACTCGAACTGCGGGATGATCTCCGCTCCGTAGCGCTCCAGCGTGTCCTCGATCGAGGACGTCATCAGATACAGGTTGACCTGGCGCACGCCGAGCTCCTCGAGCTCACGAAGTTGGGCCAGGTGCTGGTCGACATCGCCGAGCAGGGAGAAGCGGTCGACGATCTCATCGCTTATGTACTTGCCGTGCTCCGCGCCGACGCGACTGTGTTCGCTGTAGTCGTACTCCTCGACGCGCTGCGCGAAATCGGTCAGTACGTGCGGGATCTCGCCGTCGGTCCCGTAGCGCTTGATCAGGTCTTTGACGTGGTTGGAGACCATCGCCGGGAACCAGCGCGTCTCCTCGCGCCAGCGTGGAAGGTCGCTGCCGACGACCGCCGGGGCGCAGACGATCGGTGCCAGGGCGTCAGGGTCACGTCCAGCCTCCATCGCGCTCGCCCGAGCCCGTTCGATGATCCAGCGCGTGATCTCGGGATCCGCCAGCTGGATGATCACGCCGTCGCCGACGCGGCCGGCCACGCCTAGTGCTCGCGGGCCATAACCCGCCACGTACATCGGGATCTCCGGCTCGGTCCGGGCCCAATCCAGCCGCAGGGTGCGATCGTTCCAGTGCACCTCGCGCCCGTTCATCAGGTCCTTGATCATCTCGAGCGCGGCCTCGAACCGTGCCACCGGCACCGGATCGAGCCCGACCACCCGGCGGGATGAGTCGCCGCGGCCGATCCCCATGACCATGCGACCGCCGGTGATGTCGTGCAGCGTCGCGTACGCGCTCGCGGTCACCGTCGGCTCTCGGATCCCCGGGTTGGTGACGCAATGGCCAAGCTTGATGCTCGACGTGGCGGCCGCGGCGAGCGTCAGCAGGATATAGCCGTCCTGCCAGAGGATGTGCGAATCGTAGGTCCAGCCGTAGCGAAATCCGAGCTGCTCGGCCCGCACGATCCGGTCGACGAACTGTTGCGCAGGCGGATCCGGAAGGAACGTCGCCCCGAACTCAAGCATCTCTCCTCCTCACGCTCGCGTGTTGGCGCCCTTGTGCGTACCCTGGAGTGGATTTGTACCAGAGCGCTGGGCCCCGTAACGCGGCCGGAATCGGCGCTCGAGAGGAAAAGAGGGAGGTCCCGTTGACGGGGGACATAGAGAGAGCTCTGGAGACCATCTTCGCGGCGGATACGGGCATCTACCGGTCTCGCGGGTTTCAGCGCAGGGTTGGCTTCGGGCAGCGACCGGCCCTGATTCACATCGACCTCGCAAACGCCTGGACCAGACCGGGGCACCCGTTCAGCTGTGACGGTATGGACGTGATCATCCCGGCCGTGCAGCAGCTGAACGCCGCCGCGCGGGCCAAGGGCATGCCGATCGTCTACACAACCACCGCCTATGCGGTCACCAGCGGACCGAACACCGACATGGGCCTTTGGCACCACAAGATCCCGGTCGAGCGGCTCCAGCTCGGATCCCCCGACGTCGCAATCGACGAGCGCATCGCCCCGCTTGCGGGTGAGCAGGTGATCGTCAAGAAGCGGGCGAGCGCCTTCCACGGCACCTACCTGTCGGGTTATCTAAAAGCCCACGGGGTGGATACGGTCATCATCACCGGGGTCACGATGGCCGGCTGCGTCCGTCACACCACAGAGGACGCGATCGCCGAGGGCTTCCGGCCGATCATCGTGCGCGAGGCGGTCGGTGACCGTGTGGCTGGCGTGGTGGAATGGAACCTGTTCGACATCGACGCGAAGTTCGGCGATGTCGAGCCGCTCGACCGAGTGCTCACCTACCTGGCCGAGATCGCGCCGTTTCAAGAGCAGCAGGCTGGCGTCGGCGCCACGTTCGACTGATCGGGGTTTCTCAGCGCCGTCTCGCGGCAACCCCGCACCATTCCAGGGCGAGCAGCGCAAAGGCACGCGTCGCGCACAGCACCTCATCGATCTGCACGAACTCGTCGTCGGCATGGGCCACCCCCAGGTCGCCGGGCCCGTAGCTGATCGCGGGGATCCCGGCGAGGGTCAGCCACGTCGCGTCGTCGACGGCCGGAAAGCCGACCATCCGCGCGGGTCCCTCGAATGGCGTGTCGGTGGCAGCGCGCTCGTGCGCCTCGCGCATCGCGGCGGTGATCGCGTCCGCGTCGGGTGCATTCGCCGGCCAGTGCAGCTTCCACTCGATCGTCGGCTCGTGCTGGCGCAGCCACGGGTCGGTCGCGGCAACGGTCCGGACGTGCTCTTCGATCTCCCGCATGATCGCGGTCGGGTCGTCGTCGGGCGGGTACCAGACCAGGTACTCGGTTCGCATGAACTCCGGTACGAACAGCGGGAACTGCACACCGCGGGTGCCACCCTCCACGATGCCGGGCATGATCGTGAACTGGCCCGGCGGGTACAGGGGATGGCGCTTCGAGAAGCCCCACTGCTGCTCCAGCCGACGTAGGCCCTCGTAGATCAGAATGCCCTTGTCGATCGCGCTGATGCCGACGGGCAGTCCGCTCTCACCCGGGTAGAGCGTCTGTCCGCGGTTGGCGGCGTGCGTGACCTTGCCGCGCACGGTGACCGAGAACCACAACTGGCCGGGCGAGACCGGCATGATGGCCAACGGGAGCGCTGCGGCCGTCGGCTCGGACACCACCGCCGCGTCGGCCGTGTAGCCGCGCTCGACGGTGGCGCTCACGCCGATGTCGTTGTTCATGCATTCCTCACCCACCACCGCCTCCAGGATGAGGTCGCCGCGCAAGCGCACCCCGCAGCGGTGCAGCGCCCGCGCCGCGAAGGCCTGCGCCAGTAGCCCGGCCTTCATGTCGGTCGAGCCGCGCCCCCAGATCCGCCCGTCGTCGACCCGCCCGGAGAACGGATCGCCGCTGCGCCAGTTCTCGGGATTGCCGGCCGGGACCACATCGACATGGCCGTTATAGATCAGCGAGCGCCCGCCCTCCGCCCCGCGGATCAACGCGACCGCGTTCTCGCGTCCGGGTTCGAGCGCGAACAGGTCGACCTCGGCGCCCGCTTCGGCGTACGCGTCGGCGAGCAGGCGCGAGACCGCACCTTCGGCGCCCACGACCTCCTCGTAGACCTGGCCGGGGTACCGGGGGTTGACGCTCGGAATCCGCACGGCGGCGGAGATCGTCGAGGCCAGCTCATCGCGACTGGAGTCGACGGCGGCGAGCACCCGGTCGACTAAGGCGGTGTCGTCGAGGGTGGAGCCCGGCATCACGGTGGCTCCTACGATCGCAGCCGCAGGAGCCGTGCCGCGTTCTCCTTGAGCACGAGAGGACGCACTTCGTCGCGAATCGGAAGCTTCTCGAAGTCCGCGAGCCAGCGATCGGGGGTGATCAGCGGGTAGTCGCTGCCGAACAGCATCTTGGTCCTGAGCCGGGTGTTCGTGTACTGGATGAGGATCTCCGGGAAGTACTTCGGCGACCACCCGGAGAGATCGATGAAGACGTTCGGCTTGTGCACGGCGATCGCCAGCGCCTCTTCCTGCCAGGGGAAGGACGGATGCGCGAGGATGATGTCGAGTTCGGGGAAATCGGCAGCGACATCGTCGACGCACATGGGGTTGGAGTACTTCAGCCGCACGCCTCCGCCCCCCGGCATGCCCGCGCCGATGCCGGTGGTCCCGGTGTGAAACAGGGCGATCAGGCCCGCGGATGCGATCACCTCGTACAGCGGATACCACTCCCGGTCGTTCGGCCAGAACGCCTGCGTGTTCGGATCGAACTTGAAGCCGCGTACCCCGGCCTCGATCATCTCGCGGGCCTCGCGGACGCCCAGCTTGCCCTTGTGCGGGTCGACGCTAGCGAACGGGATCAGCACGTCGGGGTTGGCCGCCGCGGCGCGCAACACCTCCTCGTTCCCGATCCGCGGGCGCCCCATGCCGGCCTCGTCGTCGACCGTGAACACCACCGCGAGGATGTTTCGCTCGCGGTAGTAGTCGGCGACGTCCTGCCCCGTGGGCTGCGGCGAGCTGGCGCCGAAGTACTTCGCCGCGGCGTCGAGCAGCCCCTCGGTGACGGGGTCATTTTGCTGACCGGCGCGGCGCTCGGCGTGGGTGTGTACGTCGATCGCGACGAGCTTGTCTACGTCGATCGCCACGGGCTTGGGCGGGGCCCGAGCGCAGCCCTCAACCGTACAGGCGGACCAGCGATTCGGCCACGCACGCGGGCTTCTCCGAGCCCTTGACCTCGATCGTCCCCTTCATCTTGATCTGCAGCCCGCCCGGCACCTCGCTCACCTCGAGGATCTCGGCGCCGCCCCGCCATTGGGCGCCGACCGGCAGCGGCGCCGGGAAGCGGACGCGGTCGAGGCCGTAATTGACCCCCATTTTCGCGTCGCTGACCTGGAGCAGCTGCTGGCCGACCGGGGCCATCAGCGACAGCGTCAGGTAGCCGTGGGCGACGGTCCCGCCAAACGGGGTGCTCTTCGCCCGCTCGACGTCCACGTGAATGAACTGGTGGTCGTCGGTCGCATCGGCGAACTGGTTGACGCGCTCCTGCGTCATCTCCTGCCACTCGGTGTAGCCGAGGTGCCGGCCGGCGCTCTCGCGCAGGCCCGCCATGTCCGTCACCCCGCCGTTCGTGCTCGTGCTCGTCATCTCTCGCTCCCGGTGCTCGTTTGTCGTGGATGCGGAACGCTATCGCCTCTCCCTTTCCGCTAGTCCATAAAAGCCTGGAGGCGTACGATTTCTGTATGACTGCATTAGGCGTCTCCCTGCTGATGGTCGGGGCGATCATGATCCTGATCGAGGCACACGTGCCGACGTTGGGGGTCCTGGGCGGGCCGGGGGTGGTCGCGCTGGGGGTCGGCGCGGTGCTGGCGATGGTCGGCCTCGGCGGCGGCGTGGTGCTCGCCGTGGTGTCGGCACTGCTGCTTGCGGGCGTCGGCGCGGGCGCGCTGGCGCTGACCGTGGGCAAGGGGATCGCCGTCCGCCAGCGACGGATCAGAGCGGGCCCGGAGAGCATGATCGGCCATGTCGGCGTGGTGCGCAGCTGGACGAGCCCGACCGGGTGCGTGCTCGTCGACGGCGCCCTGTGGCGCGCGCGGCGTTCGCTGCTGGACGACGGCGATCAGGATGATCTGCGTGAGGGAGACGAGGTCGTCGTCGATCACCTCGTAGGGCTGACCCTCGCGGTTCGGCGGGCCGAGGAGTGGGAGCTGATCCGATGATCCTGGCGATCGTGATCGTGGTGTGCGTGCTGCTCGTGATCGGGCTCACGGCCCTGGGCGCGGCGGTTCGCGTGCTCAGGGAGTACGAGCGGGGGGTCGTGTTCCGCCTCGGGCGGCTAATGGAACTGCGCGGTCCGGGGCTGATCCTGCTCGTGCCGTCGATCGACCGGATGGTCCGGGTGAGCCTGCGAACGGTCACGCTCACCGTGCCGCCACAGGAGGTGATCACCCGCGACAACATCCCCGTCCGAGTCACAGCAGTCGCGTACTACCACGTCGTCGATCCCAACAAAGCGGTCAACCAGGTGGAGAGCTTCCACCACGCCACCCTCCAGATCGCGCAGACGACGTTGCGCTCGACGCTCGGCGGAGTCGACCTCGACCACCTGCTGTCAGAGCGGGAGCGTCTCAACGAGGCGCTCCAGCAGGTGATCGACGCGCAGACCGAGCCATGGGGGATCAAGGTGACGACGGTCGAGATCAAGGACGTCGAGATCCCCGAGCGGATGCAGCACGCCATCGCTCGCCAGGCCGAGGCCGAGCGTGAGCGCCGCGCCAAGATCATCAACGCCGAGGGCGAGTTCCAGGCTGCGGCGAGGCTCGCGGATGCCGCAGATGTGATCGGCCGCAACCCCACGACCCTTCAGCTCCGCTACCTGCAGACGCTCCGCGAGATCGGCGCCAACCAGAACTCCACGGTCGTCTTTCCGATGCCGATCGACCTCGTCAAGCCGGTGCTCGATGCCGTGGCCCAAGCGGGCGGAACCACGCCGGCCGCCGACGCGGAGCCGGCGGAGAGCGAGCTGACGCCGGCCTCGAACGACGCGCTCGGCTCGGGCGAGCGTCCTCGGCTCGGGTCGGGCGACGTTGGGTCGGGCGACGGCGAGGCGGCACGCCCGGCGAGCTCCGAGGCCGCCGAGCCGCGTCGGACGCAGTAGAGCACCTCGCGTCTAACGGACGGGGTCCGGGCGAGGCCGCCGGCCTGTGTGCCGGCGGCCTTTGATCGGGCTGACCGAGATGGTCGCCGGGTGCCGGGATGTCGGGACCCGTCGGCTCAGCACGCTTGGGCGATGACCGTGCCGGTGCCGGGCTGATCGGGGTCGGGCCCGTAGCCGGGGTTGGTCCTGATCACCACGACGTGCTCGGTATCACCGGTGATCGTCGCGCCCTGCTTGGTGATCTTGCTCGCCGCGATCACCTCCATGTACTGCGGGACGCTCGCGGGCGGGCCCGAACTGGCGCCCGGACCGCTCGTCCACTCCTCGTCGCACCGCGGCGGGTTGCTGGACGTGTCGCCCGCGAACCCCTTGAAGCTCGCCGGCGCCGCCCCGCCGCTGAGGCTGTTCAGTGCCGCCCACTGCCCACCCCAGAACGTGACCGCCGTACCGATCCCGGCGTCCCGATCGCCGATCACGAACGCCCCGCTGGCAAGCGCGGTCGGCGAGATCACCGTCAGCTGGGCCGTCCGCTGGCTCGAGGCGTGGCCGCCGTCACCGCCGTATGCCGCGGTGACCATGTCGGTGCGGCTCGGGTTGCTGACGGTCGAGCTCGGGGTGTAGTCGTCTGTGCAGCTGCCGGAGCTCCCGGTCGTCGCGGTCAGCGTGCACTGCCCGCCGGCGTCGAACGAGCCCGGGCCGCTGCTCGTGAACGTGACCGTGCCCGTCGGCGTCGTCGCGCCGCTGCCCGCGGTGTCCGTCACCGTCGCCGTGCACACCGTCGATTGGCCGGCGACTACCGTGCCAGGAGAGCAACCGACGCTCGTCTCGGTCGCGCGCAGCGCGTACGAGATCTGAACGAGCGGCACCCCCGTCGTATCAACCGACGCCGAACCGCCCGGCGGCACCAGGTTCGAACCCCCGCCACCGCCACCGCCGCCGCCGGTGATGCCACCCCCGCCGCCACCTCCGCCGTACACGCCGCCACCGCCGCCACCGCCGGGGCCGCCGATCGAAAGGCCGACGCCATCGAACAGAGCATCCCCACTGTTGCCTCCGGCTCCGCCAGAGCCGAGACTCCCAGCGCTGCCGCTAGCGGCACCACCGCATGCTGCGATGCGACAGACGGCCCCGGCGCCTCCGGCACCGCCGGCGCTGCTGCCGCCGCCATTTCCACCACCACCCTCGGCATCCGCACCGTTGGTGCCGCCGCCCGCGCCGCCCGCGCCGCCGCCACCGCTTCCGCCAAACGTAGACGAGCTCGCGCCGCCGCCACCGCCACCACCGGCAGCGACCAGCAGCCGGCTCGAGAGATCGTTCTGCAATGTGCGCACGTCCGAGGCTCCACCGCCTCCGGCCACGAAGGGATTACCAATGGGCAGGCACAGGGAGGGGTTCGCTGCACAGACCTCGGGCTCGCCGCCCGCGCCACCGCCGTTGCTTCCCGGTGTCTGAGCCCCGCCGTTGCCGGCAACTACGGCGTACAGCGTGCTTCCAGGCGTGACGTCGATGTCACCGGTGACGAGGGCGCCATCACCGCCGGTGCCGCCCCCCTTGCCCCCGACCGCCACGGCATGGATCGAGGACACTCCAGAAGGAACGGTGAACGGGTTCGTTCCCGACGCGTATGTGCACGTCACAGTCTGCCCCGACAGGCTGCACACCGGCGGCAGCGCCCCCGCCGAGACCGCCGGTAACAGAGCGGCCGTCAGCGCCACCCCGCCAAAGACCGCGACCGCGGCCACGAGGCAGCGACGACGCCACGTTGTCACCCTGCTGACCGACATCCCTCCCTCGTCCGGGGACGGGAAGCCTTACCTGGGGGCACAGTGGTCTATCACCCGCGTGGCGCGGCGGTCAAATCGGAACCGACCGGTGCGTCGCCGCCACTCGTCGGCCTGCGCAAGCGCGCGGACGGCCAAGGCCGGATGCACACGGGTGGGCCCGTGCTTCCGAACGTACCGAGCCGTACCGAGAACGAGCTACTCGGTTCGGGCTACCTCGGCCGGCGGCTCTGAGATGGCCACTCGCGGAGGCTCGGTGACCGTCCGGCGGGGTCTGCGCCGCCGACTGATCACAAGACAGGCGACGATCGCAAGCAGTGCCGCAACGCTGATCACACCGCCCACCAGGACGCTTGTAGGGTGGTAGTAGAAGCGGACCGTGTGGTGACCGGGCGGCACCGCGATTGCGCGGAACGCGGCGTCGGCTGCCCGGATCGGCTCCCCACGGCCATCCACCGCGACGTGCCAGCCGGGATAGAAGGTGTCGAGAAGCACGAGATGGCCGGCGGCCCTCGCCTGTACGTCGAGGGTGACCTCTGTGTTCGTACGCGAGACGATCCGCGCGGGGGTCGCGGGGCCCGCCGCTGTCGAAGGCGGGCGCTGGCTGGACTCGATCACCGGATCGTCCCGGGCCTGCCGGGCAGTGCCCGCTGCCATCAGCAACAGCGACGCATCGCGGCTGGGGCTGGTGCGCCAGTTATACGCAACGAACGCCGGTGGGAGCGCGTTCGGATTGGAGACCACGACCCCCCCGGAACCGGCGTATGCGATCTGTTTCCCGGCCCGGGATAGAAGCGCCGATTGTCGGAGCGAAGGAGGAAGAAGGATCGCCCTCACCCCGAAGACGTCGAGCAGCTTCGCCGAGCGCGGATCGAGGATGTTGATCCCGGGCGCGTTCAGCTCCACGCCCCCGCCCAGTCCGTACCACAGAAGCTGAACCCGGGCCACCCAAGGGTCCTCGTGGCCGCGCGCGTCCTCCAGACCCCAACGGGAGGCCGTGTTCGGCTCGAGTCCATCCACTCCTGCGACGCGTCCGCCGGCGGCGGTCAGCCGGCGCATGACGGTAACAGGCGGCGGCGTCGGTGGCGAGGCCTCCGCCTGCGTGATCGCCGGGTTGTATCCCTGGCCGATGGTGAGCAGGTCGAGCGCCGCGAGGCCGATCGCCACCGCGATCAGCAGCCCGCTGCGCGGCCGCCGTCGCGCGGCTGCGACGAACAGCGTGATCGCGGCCGCAGCGAAACCGAGCCACCTCAGCACCGAACCGAGGCTCTGCACAGCCGGGGTGGGTGCGGCGCCACCAAGTGCCCGCTTGACGCCCTGTGGGAGCTGGCTCAGCCAAGATGGGTGCGCGCCGAGGACCAGGAGGACGGGCACCAGGGCCACTACGGCGCCCGCGATCAGCATCCGCCGGCGTTCCAGCGCCGTCCCGGTCAGCAGTTGCTGCAAGCCGAACGCGGCGAGCATCGCGATCGCGAATGACGCAAGGATGAGCACTCGATCGAGGTTGGCCTGGTCGAGCACCGGGAGGTGATCGACAGTCCGGCTGATCGGACCCGTGTCGAGGGCGACAACGATCGAAACCAGGGCAAGACCGGTGAAGAACAGCTGCGGCCCGCGTGGGCGCTTGGCCACAAGCCCGGCCGCCGCGAGCAAGGTTGGCAAGGCACCGAGGTACAGCGTCCGCTCGGCAAAGTTGTCCGGTCCACCACCGACCCCCCAGTACTTCGGGAAGAAGAGCGTGATAATGGACCGGGCTGCCAGCGGAGGCTGAGATCGCGAGCTGCCGACGGATTGATGGAGCGCCTCGAGCAGGGGCATCAGCATCACCGCCGCAAGCGCTGCGCCGAGAACGGCGGCGAGGGCAGATAGCGCCGCCCGGCGTGCGATATCGCGGCGCGCCAGATGGGCGCTGATGAGACGGTAGACGACCCAGGCCGCGGTGGCCAGCGAGATGATCAGGCTGCTCTCGGGCTGCCCGCCGAGGAAGGCGACCCCCAGCGCCAGTCCAAGAAGGGCCGCATCTCGAACGGTTCCCCGCCGGCACAACCGGTCGGCCGCCAGCAACGCCCAGGGCAGGAGCACGTAGGCGTTCGAGTGGGGGTGCAGCAGCCATATCACCAGGTACGTCGCAAACCCATATGTGACGCCGCCGAGCAGCGCCGGACCGCGACGCAGCGCGAGTGCGCGCGCGAGCAGGTACGTACCCAGTGCCGCAAGCGTGAGCTTCAGAACGTTGATCCAGGCTCGCGACGCGTCGTACGGAAACACAACGCCGATCCACGTCAGCGGGAACAGCGGCGCGCTTTGCTGATCGGCGAGTAGAGGGACGCCTCCCGACATGGCGGGTGTCCATACCGGGAGCCTCAAATGACGTAGCGCATCGCGGACGATCAGGCCGTCAGGCTCGAACACGAAGCCCGAGTCGGACTGGAGCCCGTCGCTGGGCACCGCGTTCCCCGGCGGTGGGGTGAACGGCGGTGAATACAGCGCAACGTTGCTCGCGGAGATGACTTTGTCTCCCAGCGTCGCGGGTGCGAACAGCACGATCGCCAACACGAACGGCGCCAGGAACGGCAGCGCTCGTACCCATCTCCGTTCCCGCATGTGGCGCGGCATCGTACCGTCTCGGCACCGGCCGGAGTCGGGCTTACTTGCCGCGCAATAGCTCTAAATCACGAACGCGCCGGCGGCCCGCGCAGTCGGGGAAATCGCCGTCACCCGTGCCCGCCCCTGACCGAAGTGTGCCCGCCGTCGCCGCCGTTGGCCGCCTCCACCGCCCACGCCGTCGGTCAGCTCGGGGAAGCCCGGTAAAACGTTGTCGCCCCAAGCGACATCGTCTCTCGCTTTAAGGACGCCGGATCTTTCCCGGGAGGTACGAACTTCGCGCTGGAGGGGCAGTGATCAACCTCGAACCCACGGCTGCGGAGCCGTCCCTCTCCCGGGCCGGACGTCGGGGATCGAACCGGGCCTCGACGACAGGGATGTGCGCCCCGCTGCGACTGTCACGGTTATGGTGTGCCCATGACGCTGGCATTGCGGGAGCGCCGCCGCGCTCTTGCGTTGGGTGGTGTCCGATCTGAACGACTTCTGCTCGCGTTCGTTTGCATTGCCGGCGGACTGTTGGTCGTTGTTCTGCGGAGCCGGCTGACCTTCTTCAACGACGACTGGTACTTCCTGCTCCAGCGTCCAGGTGTCGAGTCACACGGGGGGCTGGACACACTGCTGGCGCCCCACAACGGGAACATCGTTGTGCTGACGGCTGCCATGTACAAGGTGCTCGTTGCGACGTTCGGGCTTGGCCCGCAGCTGCCATTCGCTCTTGTCGAGGGCCTCGCGGTGGCGCTCCTCGGGTGGCTGGTGTTCGTGCTCGTCGACGAGCGGCTTGGGCCAGTCGCCGGCTTGGCCGCCGCGGCCGTGGTCGTGTTCCTGGGTCCGGCGTGGGAGGCGCTCCTGTTCTTCGCCTCGATCAGCCATCCGGCAGCGTTGACGTTTGGGGTCGCAACGCTCCTCGCTTTGGAGCTGGATACCTCCGCACGCAATGCGGTCGCGTGCGCGCTGCTGGTGTGCGCGATCCTGCTGTTCACGTCGGCGATTGCGTTCATCGTCGGCGCCGCGATCGTGGTCCTCTTCGTGCGGAGGCGCCTACGGCAGTTATGGATCCCGGCCGTGCCCGCGGCCCTGTTCGTGCTCTGGTGGGCCTTCTATGGGCACAGGCAATCCTCTGATGTCACCGCCAGCCACATCGAGCACCTCCCGCACTACGTGTTCGATGCGGTATCCGCTGGCCTCGCGTCGGCCACGGGCATGGTTCACGTCTCGCTGCCGACCGTTCTGTCGAGCGGTCATCTGCTCACCGTTCTCGCGGCCCTGTTGCTCGTCGTGTGGCTAATCAGAGGCGGCCGACCGACTCGTTGGGCGCTAGTGTTGGCCGGGACCGCGGTCTCGTTCTGGCTGCTCACGGGGGCGAGCGCGATTCCCGGGCGTCAGGCGCAGGCGAGCCGCTACCAGGTGACCAGCGCCACCCTGCTGATCCTGCTCGCGGCCGAGTTGCTGCGGGGAATCCGCATCGGGAGGGCGGGACTCGCCGTCCTGTCGGTCGCCACCGTGCTCGTCGTCACGTCGAATCTCGTCGTGATGAGGAACGGATACGACTTCCTGCGGGCCGAGTCGCAGACCGCGAAGGTCGACATTGGCGCGCTGGAGGTGGCTGGCCACGCGGCCCGGACAGGACTGAGACTCACCCAACTCGTAGCGCACGATCCGTTCCTCTCCGGGGTGACCGCCGACAGGTACTTCGCGCAGACGAGAGCGCATGGGTCGCCGCCGTTTGATGGCCCCGACCAGATCGAGTCGGCGTCGCTGCCGCAGCGTCAGGCGGCCGACAGCGTGCTCGTTGCCGCGTACGGATTCGCTCCCCGGCCCGTCACACCCGGAGCCACGGGGCGCCGGTGCGCGTCCACGCTGGCGGGCCCGGGCCGAGCCGGTCCGTCGCTCGCCATTCCGGCGGGCCAAGTCGTAGTGAGGAACCCCGGAGCGATCCCTCTCGTGATTGCCCTCAATCGCTTCGCGCCTGACGGGTTCCCGCTGTACTTCGGGTTTCTCGCCCCTCGCTCGAGTGCGAGCCTGGTGATTCCGAGGGACGCGGTCGCGCTCCCGTGGCAGCTCAGGGTTAGAACCGGGCCGCCGACCGGCGCTGCCGTCATTACCGTCTGTTCGGTTTGAATGGAACGCGAGCCCGCGCGCAACCGGCATAATCGCGCGCCATATATGCGTGTGCTCGTAAGCGGGGGTGCCGGGTTTGTCGGCGGAAACGTGGCGTTGGGCCTCTTGGCACGCCATGCAGACTGGCAGGTGGTCGCCCTCGACAACCTCCGACGCCGCGGGTCGGAGTTGAACCTGCCCCGCTTGCGGTCCGCCGGCATTCGGTTCATGCATGGAGACGTCCGACTGCTCGACGATCTCCTCGCCCTCGGCGAGATCCAGGTGCTCGTAGAGTGCTCGGCGGAGCCCTCGGCCCTGGCCGGGTTTGACGGCAGCCCTGACTACGTCGTCCAGTCCAACCTGCTGGGCGCGTACAACTGCCTCGAGCTGGCGCGCCGCCACGACGCATACGTCGTGTTTCTCTCGACCAGCAGGGTGTATCCGGTCCATGCGCTGTGCTCGCTCGCGCTCGAGGAGACCGCCACGCGCTTCGTATTAGCCGCCCAGCAGCCGCTCGCCGGTGCTTCGAGCGCTGGAATCGCCGAGCACTTTCCGCTGCACGGCGCCCGAACCTTGTACGGATCGACGAAGCTGGCCGCCGAGTTGCTCATCGAGGAGTACCGCGACGCCTACGGTCTGCGCGCGGTGATCGACCGCTGCGGGGTGATCGCCGGCCCGTGGCAAATGGGCAAGGTCGACCAGGGCGTGTTTACCCATTGGATGCTGTCGCACCACTTCCGGCGCCCGCTGCAGTACATCGGTTTCGGCGGCCGCGGCAAGCAGGTTCGGGACCTGCTGCACATCGAGGACTTGCTCGACCTGATCGACGAGCAGATCAGCGATCCGGAGCGCTGGGATGGGGTCATCGCAAACGTCGGAGGCGGCAGCGACACTAGCCTGTCGCTGTTAGAGACCACCGCCCACTGTGAGGAGATCACCGGCCACCGCATCGAGCTCGCGAGCGTCCCAGAGACGCGACCCGGGGACGTGCCGGTTTACGTATCTGATTGCCGGCGGGTCGCAAATCTGTCGAAGTGGCGCCCCCTTCGCACCGTGCGGGACGTGCTCATCGACATTCACGAGTGGATCTGCGCCAACGAGAAGGACCTGAAGGCGGCGCTTTGAGGCGAGGGACCACGGCGACCCGAAGCGCGAGGGAAGGAGGGCTCGATTGACCGCTATCGCGATTGTCACCGGCTCCGGGGGACTGATCGGGTCGGAATCCGTCCAGCACTTCGTCGAGCAGGGCTACGACGTGATCGGGCTGGAGAATGACATGCGCGCAAGGTTCTTCGGTCCATCCGCGTCCACCTCCCACACCACTACGCGCCTGCTGGCCACGTTTGGCGATTCGTTCCGCTCGCTGGAGATAGACATTCGTAACGCCGACGCGGTGGATCGGGTGTTCGCGGCAGCGTCCGGCTCGCTCGACCTTGTCATCCACACCGCGGCGCAGCCATCGCACGATTGGGCGGCGTCGGACCCACAGACCGACTTCACGGTAAACGCGAACGGCACGCTCAACCTCCTCGACTCCACCCGCCGGCACGCACCTGACGCGACATTCATCTTCTGCTCGACCAACAAGGTCTACGGCGATCTGCCGAACCATCTACCGCTCATCGAGTTTGGCGACCGACTTGAGTTGCCCGAGGATCATCAATACTTCCCGGGGATCGACACGTCGATGTCGATCGATGCCTCGACCCATTCGCTGTTCGGCGTGTCGAAGGCCGCGGCGGACCTGCTTGTGCAGGAGCACGGTCGCTACTTCGGGATGCCTACGGTGTGCTTTCGAGGCGGGTGCCTCACGGGCCCGAATCACGCGGGAGCGGAGCTGCATGGCTTTCTCTCCTACCTCATGCGCTGCACGATGACCGGAGATGCGTACACGGTCTTCGGTTACGGGGGAAAGCAGGTGCGCGACAACATCCACTCCGCCGACCTGGTCGCCGCCTTCGACGCCTTCCACCGCTCGCCGCGCGTCGCCGCCGTCTACAACATAGGTGGTGGCCGTGAAAGTAACTGCTCAATGCTCGAGGCGGTAGAGCTCTGCCAGCAAATCGCTGGGCGCGAGCTCGCTTGGCAGCTGGTGGACGAGAACCGGATCGGCGACCACCGCTGGTGGATCTCGGATCTCGAGCCGTTCCGGCGCGACTACCCGAACTGGCGCATCACCTACGACGTCCAGGCGATACTGCAAGAGATCCGCACCCAGAACGCAGAGCAATGGCTTCTTATGGGATGAAGTTCTCGGTAGTGATCCCCGCCCACAACGAGGCCGACTCCATCGGCGAGACAGTGGAGTCGACGGTCGCCGAGCTGGAGCGGGCCGAGATCCCATACGAGATCCTAGTGATCGACGACGCGAGCGGCGACGGCACCGCCGCGATCGTGCACGCTATCGCCGACGGCAATCCGAACGTGCGCTGCGTGCGCTCCCACCTTCCCCCAGGTTTCGGGCACGCCGTTAGGGCCGGGCTCGAGGCGTACACGGGCGACGCCGTGGCGGTCATGATGGCCGACCTGTCGGACTCTCCCAAGGACCTGGTCCTCTACTACAGAGTGCTTGAGCAGGGCTACGACTGCGCGTTCGGCACGCGTTTCGGGGCCGGCGGGCACGCCGACGGCTATCCGATCGTGAAGCTGATCGTCAACCGAATCGTCAACGCCGGCATCCGCTGTCTATTCCAGCACGGCTACAACGACACCACCAACGCCTTCAAGGCCTACCGGCGGTACGTGATCGAGCAGATCCAGCCGTTGCTCTCAAACCACTTCAACCTAACCGTCGAGATGCCGCTGAAGGCGATCGTCCGCGGCTTCAACTATGCGGTCGTGCCGGTCAGCTGGCGCAACCGCCGGTTCGGCGTGTCGCAGCTCAAGCTCCAGGAGATGGGCAGCCGCTACGCCTTCATCGTGCTGTACGTATGGCTCGAACACCACCTGAGCCGGGGGGACTACCGTCGGCGGGACATCCCAGTCGCGGGCGCCCGCCGCGAGGCGCACGAAGACGCGCTCCGCGATGACGTCGGTGACACCGTTCCGGTCTAGTCTCGGACCGCTTCGAGTCAGGAGCTCGCACAATGCGTCTACTCGGTCGAGTGCTCGCCGCGCCGCGCGCGAGCGATCCTCGCCGCCGCTCGTAGCGGCGCCGTAATCCGCCACGAGAGCGAGGATTCGTAGTCTCGCCGCAGCAGCTCTCGCTCGGCGTCCAGGGTACGCCGGAGCAGGTCTCGCTCAGCTTGGAGCTCCTCGACTCTGCGCAACGACCCCTGAAGCCACTGTGCGAAATGGTGGTTGACCTGGCGAAGGTTGTCTACCACGGCCGCGTATTCGCGGGGGTCGTCCGCGGGGCGCTCGAGATCCTCGGTCGTGAGCGCCACATCACGCTTGCGCATCAGCACCCAAGTCTGGTCGTGGACTTGCGGCCTGACGTCGAGGATCTCGAACGCCCGCCCCCAGTGCGCGCGCACCCACCAGTCGGACATCAGCGCGGTGGGACCGCCGAAGTCC
This sequence comes from uncultured Solirubrobacterales bacterium, assembly GCA_963731355.1. GTDB lineage: Bacteria > Actinomycetota > Thermoleophilia > Solirubrobacterales > Solirubrobacteraceae > Palsa-465. The sequence continues at coordinate 25,956 of CAVSUS010000001.1, forward strand.
CAGTCGTTGTGGTGGTGCATCGTCTTCATCCCGACCCGATCCTCGTCCCACGGCTCCCCTGTCATGGATTCGTAGACCCAGCGGCCGATGTAGGTGGCGATCAGCAGACCGTCGCGCTTGAGCAGCCGGTGAAGCTCCAACAGCCATGGGATCGAGGAGTCGGTGAGGTGACTGAACACCGAGATCGCATAGATGAGATCGAACGATCCGAGCTCCAACCCGAGCGGCGGCCCCTCGGCGCATTTCCACGCGTGCAGTGGCGGGCAGAGAGTGTCCCGGAGCCAGCTGATGCTGGGCTCGTCCATGTCCGCCCCCCAGAACTCAGCGCCGGCCTCCGCTTCGGTGAGGAAGTGCCGGAGCGTGCGCCCCGCGCCGCTGCCGAAGTCGAGCACGCGCTTGCCCTCGAACGACCAACCGTCCGGCAGCAGGTCGACCACCGCATCCTTGGTCTGGCGGCCGATGTGCTCGTAGGCAGCGAGCGGATCGCTCCAGCTGTCGAGGCGAAATACTCGGGTCGCGAGCTCGATGGGTGGGTACGGATAACTGCTGCTGTCGGCCACGGGCGCCATCGTATTCATTGTCGGCCTCGACCCGTCACCCGTCGGCGGCGGTGGTGAACCGCCAGGCCACCGGAGCAGGCAGCTTCACACCGTTGGCCAGTCTTGCCTTACTAGAGATGGCCGCGGTGTAGCTCGTGCGCGGCGCTAGCGGGGCGCTCGGCACGAAGATCGGCACGCTCTGTCCGTAGAAGATGACGACGCCACGGACCGGGCGCCCGTCGCGGCTCCGCCGGAGCGTGAAGGCAGACGCCGTCGAAGCTCGATCCACGGCCCCGCCGTACTTCATGCCGAGCGCAGTGTCCGGCTCGGTGTTCCCGAACACCGCGAAGATCCGCGCTGTCACAGGCACGTTGGTCGCGCGATCGGCCGGGCCGACGCGCTCGACGACCGGTGCCATTCGCGTCGCCGCGCGAGCCTGTGCGACCGACCCTCTGCGGAAGATGTAGATCACGTTGTCGTCCCGATCTTCCGCGGTCACGCCGGCGAACGTCCAGGAACTCTGTTGCACGGCGAATCGAGCCGCCAGCACGTAGTAAGCGGCCGCCCGCGGAAACCTCTGTACGAACGAGTCCAGCTCGAGCGGGCGGAACACAGCGAACGCGGGACGCGCCGCGTTAACCAGGTCCGGCAGGGTGTCGTGGCGCCACCCCAGCCGCTCGAAGATCGCCAGCGCTCGCTTGGACGTCAGCCCGGGGTAGTCGTAGAGCAGCGCACGGCCGTAGAAGCCGATATAGCCGGCCGACTCAGATGTCACCACTTGACCCGGCGGGACGTGATGGCGAATCCACAATCCCGCCGGCGTACGGACCTTGTCCTCAAGACCCTGGAGGTCGCGGTCGAGCGCCACCATCGCGGGCAACGGCCACGCGAACAGCGCGGTCAGCCCGATCGCCGGAGCGGCCGAGAGCGGGGGCGTGACCGTGGCCAGGCGAGTGAGACCCGCACCGGCGCAGATCACCACCAAGGCGATGAACGGCGGGTAGTACCAGCTGAAGTACGTCTCCGGCAGGTACACCGCCCGGTACATGGTGAAAACCGCCATGAACACCAGCGTGGCTCGCCAGCCCGGCACGTGGCGCGTGACCACCGCCCCGACGAGGCACAGCGCGATGAGCGCGCCAGCGATCACGGCGCTCAGCGCGTGGGACAGGGGCGAATGGACGACGAAGTCGTTCTCCAGGAATGGCGTGAAGTAGTGCCACCAGGTGTTGAGGTGCCCTGACAGAAAATTGATCCAGGTAGCCGGGTTGATCGTGGCGGGCAACGAGACGTGGTACGCCAGAGCCTTCGCCTTGATCGTGTTGGGCTCGGGCGAGCCGTAGTAGGCGGTGGTGAAGATCAGCCACGGCCCGACCGTCACCAGCGTGACCAGGGCCGCCCGGACCGCGCCACGGCGATTCCAGAGCAGCAACGAGATCAGCGCGACGCCGACGAATAGCGCGAATTCTGGCCGAACGAGTAGGCACAGCGCGTACATGACGCCAGCACGCACCGGCGCGCGGTCCATCGTCGTGAGGATCGCCCACAGCAGGATCGCCACCGCCATCTGTGTCTCCATGCCGGACATCCCATAGAAGATCTGGTTGTAGTCGACGGCAAGGAACAGCAGTGCAAATGCACGTCCCCAGCGCCGCACGCCAAGGCGGTGGCATAGTGACGTCGCGGCCAGGATCGTGAAGACGTAAGCGACCATCGAGGCGATGCGCAGCAACAGGAAGCCGTCCAGATGCGGCACGAACGTCCCCATGGCGTAGCCCAGAAGGGGGACCAGGACCGAGAGCGCCGAGGTGAAGCCCTGCGTGACCGGCTCCCCGGCATGGTGAGTGAGACCGACGCCGAGCATCACGCTCTGCGCGTGGGTGACGGTGATGAGCGCGTCCTCAAACTTGCGACCGGTGACCCCCCAGTACACCGCCCGAAGGACTAAGCCCCCGGCGAGCGCTCCTGCGGCCAGCTGGTCCGCGGCGACCCATGCGCGGGCGCGCTCGACCGCGGTCCGGAGGTAGCCACCCTGGCGCGCGGGGACTGGGACGGAGCCAAACGGCGGTGCCGCAGCCCCCTCATCCACGGTTATCGGGGAGTCACCGTCTCGGAGCATCACCCAGCGCGGACGGGCTCAGCCGCCACCGGCTTCGACCACGACCCTGCCGATCGCATCGTCCGGCAGATGCAGCACGGAGGGCATCTTATCCCGAGTCGCCGCCCAAGCGCTGCAGTCCGCTCAACGACCTTTCACGGCACCGCCGCTCGCACGCCTTTCGCCTGGCACCTACTCGCTGGAGCGGCAGCGCGTCAGCGACGGTTAAGCTGTCGGTCGTCCGCTCGAGGTGCAGATGCCCGTTCCGCCCGCCGCGCCCTATCCACCGCTGAGCCTCGCGAACCGGGTCTGCTCGCTAGAAGGTCGAGGCGACCCGTTCCTGGCATACGATCAACTCGGTGCCGAAACAAAGGCCGCTCTGCTCGAGGTACTGGGCGAGGGATGGTCGTTCGGAGGTAAGCGCGTCTTGGACTTCGGCTGTGGCGCTGGCCGGACGCTCCGGCACTTCCTGGCCGAGGCGCACGTCGGGGAGTTCTGGGGAACCGATATCGACACCGCAAGCATCGCCTGGCTAAAGGCAAACCTCAGCCCGCCACTGCACGTGATGCGAAACGGTACCGAGCCGCCGATTGGCCTGGAATATGGGACGTTCGACCTCATCTGGGCGCTGTCGGTATTCACGCACTTGACCGACAACTCGATCTCGTGGCTTCTCGAGTTGCACACGCTGCTGAAGCCAAGTGGGCTTCTGGTCGCGACCTATATGGGCCGCTACAACGGTGAGGTCTTCACACACGAGCCATGGGATGAGGACAGAGTGGGAATGAACGTGTTGCGGCGCGATCAGGGATGGGACGATGGAGGACCGGTCGTGCTGATGTCAGATTGGTGGGTCCGCGCACACTGGGGTCGAGCATTCGAGATCGTCAGGATGCCGCCGCAGATGCACGGGCAGACATGGGTGCTGATGAGAAAGCGTGACGTATCGCTCAGCCCCGAGGAGTTGGATCGTCCTGCCGACGATCCGCGTGAGTTCGCCGCCCTCAAGCACAACCTTCGCCAACTCGAGGACGATGCAGCTCGTGCCCGCGAGGTCGCGCTCGCCGAACTGCGACGCGAGTACGAGTCATCCTGGAGCTGGCGGGTCACGGGTCCGGCTCGCAGGGCCGCCAAGCTGGCTCGCTCGCGCCGCGGGCGTCCGTGGCGCTCGAGCTAGCCCTGCTGGACCTGCATCGAGTAGAGATCGATCCGAAGCGGCCCGGACGAGCCCGTCAATGCGATCGTGTGGACCGCGGGGCTAAGCGCGAACGGACCCCTGTAGTCAGCGCCCGACGCGGCGTTCATCAGCAGCCCATCGCCCGCGGTGCCGGGCACGAGGCGGTACACACGATCGCCGTTCACCACAGCAAAACGATACTTCGCCCGATAGAGGAGAGTGCGGATGCGCTCCAATCCAGATACCCCAGCCCCGTGGATCTTGGCGTAGAGAACTCGGCCCACCGGCGCCGCCGGGATGCCGACGGTCTCGCCATAGCGGGCGTCGATCGACCGGATCAACCTCGGAGCGCCGCACCGGTTCGGGATCTTCGCGAGCACTTGCCAACGCGCCGTGGTCTGGAGCGGCACGTAGTTGCACAACATTGCCAGCGACTTCTCCGGCGGATCCCAGGCCGGATACCGGTTGTCAAGGTCGAGTGTAGTGCCGGTCGAGCCCGCCGCGGCCGCGGGCGTCTCGCGGAGGATTCGCTGCGGCCCGTTGGGAGAGCGCAGCGCGTCCGCGTCGAGGCGATCGAGCCCCGAGGTGTACGCGACGTAGTCCTGAATCGCGGGCAGGGGGTCCCAGTTCAGGTTGTAAACCCAGGCGACGGTCAACTCCGAAGGATCGACGGCGACGGTCTGCCCTTTGAGCAGCTGGAGCGTCGCCGGCGAAAGGCGATACTGCTCCGAGAGCTTGACCGCGATGTAAAAGCTCATCCGCGCGCGCTGCGTCGGGGTGAAGAGCAGACGGACTTGGTCGCTCGCGCGGCGAGCGTGGCTGATCGGGTTGTAGTTGACGTGCGTGCCCACGTCGGCGTTGACCTTCACGTTGACAAGCACGATCGCCGCCAGCACCCCCACCCCGAGCAGGCGCCGCCGACTAAACGCCAGCGCCGCGATCAGTCCTGCCGCCGTCGCGTAGAAGATCGCCATGTGGCCGAGGTCGGAGCGCACAGCTGCTTCCTTGAAGAGCGAGAAGGCGGCCAACCCGATCGCCACCGCCGCGAGCGCCCGCGGGCGGCCGGCCCGCGAGGTGAGGGCAGCCCCGGCGATCAGAACCGGCGCGAGCAGCAGCTCGCCGATCAGATACGCACGCGGCACGTCGTAGAAGCGCGGCACCCCCATCGCCTCGCTGTACCCGGAGACGACCTGGAACGAGTACTTCACGAAGTCCGGGAGGTTGCCCAGCCCCTGTCCGGTCGCGAACCACAGGACGGCAAACGTCGCCGTGAACATCCCGAGCAGAAGTGGCAGGTCTCGCCGCCAGCCTCGCTCGGCGAGCAGCGTGATCACGCACATCGCCAGGATCACGGGACCATTGCGGAGGTACACGAGCGTCTCGATCGCAGCCAGGCAGGCTCCCCCGAACACCACGAGCGCCCGTGCCCACCGAGGTGACGCTGGGGACAGTGCCGCCAGGCACCAGATCGTGGCCAGCACGATCGGGATGTCCAGGTTTGGTGCGATCACGACCACGAAGAAGGCCGCGACCAGCGCCCAGGCAGGACTGAGCCAGCGGCGGAGCGCCCAGACGAGGCTCACGCACAGAGCGACGAAGAGCCCCGCCTGGTAAAGGAACGCGATCACCGCCAGGTTGCCGTAGAAGAGCCAGGGGCCTCGTAGGAAGCCGAGCGGCCCATAGGTGAAGATGAACTGGCTGCCGAACTGCATGCCGCGATTGGCGGCGATGTACAGCCCCGCCCACCAGCTGGGGTCGAGGCCCGGCAGCGGCGTCTGGAAGCCCACGGTCCAGGTCGCCACGGCGACCAGCAGCCCGAGCGTCCACGGCGAGCGCAGCACCGCCGCCATCCGCTCCCACATGGCTCCTCGCGGCAGACGCAGCGCCAATAGGTCGATCGTGCGCGCGCGTCCCGAAGATGTGGGTGGGGAACTCACCGCAGCCCTGTCCTCGACATGGAGCCGGCTAGGCTACCGGTTGCCTCTGGATAGCGCGCGGGCTCCCGGCCACGGTGCGCTCGCTGGGCACCGGGCGCCCGAGGTACCAGAACACTCCGGTCAGCAAAACGACGTACTGCGCAAACTGCGCAAACTCTTCGGCGAGCTTGGGCTCCGATGGACGCCCGAGCGTGCCGAATACGTCCTGGATCGCGCCGAAGATCGAACCGTACGGCGCCCCACCCAACGGCGCCCAGATCAACGATGCGAGCCCGAACGCGATGGCCAGCCCGGCCCACGCACCAGGACCCGCGCCCTCGCTCGCGAACCGGAACAGCAGCAGGAACAGGAGGGGGGCGAGCATGATCTGGTAGTGGGTCCACTGAAGCGAACTGAACATCACCGAAAACGGGCACGTAAAGGCGAACACCTCCCAGCTGGTCGGCCGGCGGCCGCGGAGTGCCGCGACCACCCATGCACCCAGCAGCAAAAGCGCGGCCCAGACCGTTATCTGCTGCAGCGTCCAGTGCTGAATGCCTCCGGTCTCACGGCACAGCAGCGTCACCGGCGCAAAATTCGACGGCAGGCAGGTGAAGATGCCGTTGGGCTTGGTCTTGTTGATGAAGTTGCGCACCTCGATCAGCGGATCGAGCGTCGCGAGATTCCCCGCCCAAATCGCCATCAGCCCCTGCGCGGCGACGTTCAGCCCGACGATCCACGCCAGCGCGAGCGCCCCCGCGCGCCGCGTGCCGCGCCGCGCGAGCATCACGAACGGCAGCAGGATCGCCATCGGCTTGATCGCCACCGACAAGCCGATCGCCGCCGCCCCCCAGCCCACGCGGCACCGCCGCACTAGCTCGAACCCCGCCGCCGCCAGCACCAGCACGATCGGGTTGAACTGCTTGAACCAAACCGAGGACATCAACGGCGCGAAGCTCAACAGCCCGAACGCCGCGATCCACCACCACCTCGGCGCGAGCAACCTCCGAGTCCGGTGGAGTACCACTGACACAGCGCCCACCCACGCGATTAGGTTCAGCGCAGTCACCAGAGCGGCGGCGCCGCGTCCGCTGACCACGCGAGACAGCAGAGCCATCACCGCCCCCAGGAACGGGGTGCTCATCCACGAGACCAGACGCTCGGGGTGGCCGGTGGCCCACGCGACCTGCCCGCCATGGTAGGCAAGCCCGGTGTCCCACGGATACGAATCGTAAAACGCGCGCCCCGCCCACCACGCCACCACGAGCGCCAGCCCGATGTAGCCGACCACCTCCAGCGGCGATGGCCCGGACCTGACGGCCGCGTCCCTAGGACGTGCTTCGGCGATCGCCATGGGCGCGCTCGCGGCGGCCTCGAGACCAAGCCAGGGCCGCCGAGCCATCGGATGGACGTGGCAGGGACTGCCGCCGGCGGTACCACAGCAGTCCGGTCAGGACGAGGACGTATTGCGCGAACTCGGCATAGGCTTCGAGCAACGTCGGCTCGTGCCACGGCTGTGCTCGCCCGACGACGTCACGGATCGCGCTGACGATCGAGCCGTATGGCTGCCAGATGAGCGACGCGAGCACGAACGCGATCGCCAATCCCGCCCATCCGGCGACGTTGGAGCCCTCGCGCGCGAACCGGAACAGCAGCAGGAGGAACAGCGGCGCGAGCATGATCTGGTAGTGGGTCCACGCTGCCGGGGTGAGCATCACCGACAGCGGGCAAACGAACGCGAACACCTCCCAGCTCGTCGGTCCGCGGCCGCGCAGCGCCTCGACCAGCCACGCGCCTAGCAGCAAAAGGGCGACTCCAACCGCGGCGCGCTGAAGCGTCTCGTGCTGGAGGCCCCCGCCCGCCCGGCAGAGCAGCGAGGTTGGAGCGAAGTTCAACTGCGCGCACAGGTAGATCCCCTGCGCGCCCTCCTTGCGGATGATGTTGCGCACCCCGATCAACGGATCGAGCGTGGCGACACTCCCCGCCCAGACCGCCATCAGCCCCTGCGCGGCGACGTTAAGCCCGACGACCCACGCGAGCGCGAGCGCCCCCGCGCGACGCGTCCCGCGCCGCGCGAGCATCACGAACGGCAGCAGGATCGCGATCGGCTTGATCGCCACCGACAAGCCGATTGCCGCCGCCCCCCAGCCCAGGCGGCACCGCCGCACTAGCTCGAACCCCGCCGCCGCCAGCACCAGCACGATCGGGTTGAACTGCTTCCACCAGACGGAGGACATCAACGGCGCGAAGCTCAACAGACCAAAGGCAGCCATCCACCACCACGCCGGCGCAAGCAGCTCCCGCGTCCGGTAGAGCACTACCGCAACCGCGCCTACCCACAGCACGAGGTTCAGAGCCGTCACCAGATCGGCGGCGCCGCTGGCGCTGACCACGCGAGACAGCAGAGCCATCAGCACTCCCAGGAGCGGCGTGCTCATCCATGAGCCCAGATGCTCGGGATGACCGGTCGCCCACGCGACCTGTCCCGCCTGATAGGCAAGTCCGGTGTCCCACGGATAGGAGTCGTGAAACGCGCGCCACGCCCACCAGGCCACGATCGCCGCCAGTGCGCAATAACCTGCTGGCGCCAGCGGCGACCGCGCCGGAAGACCTATCGCTCGTCGCGGACGTGCTTGTGCGATTGCCATGGCTCGGTGCGGCCGGCTGCCAGGTGGCCCGACACCCGGCGACAGCGGCGCACCATGCTAGCTCTTAGCGGAGGAGGGAGCCGCAGACCCCCCGCTCATTCGAGCTTTCTTTTAAGTTGCGCCGAGCTAGCAGCTTCGACGGAATCCCCGAGCACCTCGTGGCCAGCGTCACCCGTTGAGGCGGGTTCGACACGACGCGGGTGCCGCACGACCGACATAATTGGTGCATGCGAATCGCCTACGCACTGACGCTCGCGTTCGCGGCCGCCGCCGGTGCCTGGTTCGCGCTGGGGATCCGCCAAGCCCATGACATCACCGCGGCCACAAACATCATTGCGCAGCCAAACACGGTGACACCATTCCAGTCGGGCCGTGCGGCGTCGCTGCTGAGTTCGGCCGGGACGCTGAACCCAGACACCGATGTCGACGTGCTGCGTGCCCGGCTGGCGGGGCGCAACGAGCAGTTCGAGCGAGCCCAACACATCCTCGAGAAGGTGGTCCACGAAGAGCCGATGAACCTCGAGGCCTGGGGCTGGCTCGCGGGCATGTCGCTGGCGAACCCGCCGATCGCGCACCTCGCCGAAGCGCACATCGCCAAGCTGATGCCAAACGTACCGGCCGGTCGCTGACACCGACGAAGGCTAACCCTCTTTCCGACGCAGGAAGGGAAGCTCGACGAAGTAGTAGCTGATCGCCGCGATCGCCGCGGTCACCGCGATCGTGAGCACGAGCAGAATGGGGTTCGCGGCGAAATGCAGCTTCCCGGCGAGGCCCAGACCCGACGCCGAGAAGTGCAACGGGTCCGATCGCTCGCCGAGCAGCGATACCACCGCCAGGTGCCAGAGGTACACCCCGTAGGAGACCAGGCCGATCCACATCAAAGGCCGCCAGCCCAAGACGCGGCGCGGAAGCCCGCCCGCTCGATCGCCAAACAGCGCGGGCGCGACCAGGAAAACGGAAACGGCGAACGTGAGCGCGATGTCGGCGATCGTTCGCGCGTATGGCTGCGGGGTCGCGAGCCCCCGCAGGATCTTGAGCAGGCCACCCGGTTGCACGATCGCGGTGGTTGCGGCAAGGCTCGCGGCCGCCAAGATCCAGCATGCTCCCGGGTGGGCCGCCACCGCTCTGACGGCCTTCGGCTCCCGCTCTCGCTGTCCCGCATATACGCTGAGCACCGCGAGGACCATGCCGAGCGCGATCCAGGTGCAGTTTCCGAGCAGGCTTTCGCCCACGAGCTGAGAGACGATCAGCCGGGACGCGGCGATCTGAACGACTACCCCAACCATCGCGACGACCCCCAGCGGGACCAGCTCTGAGAGAAGCCACGCTCGCGGATCCGCGCCGATCCGGACCCTGCGAATCAACGTAGCCCACAGCGGCAGCAGTAGGTAGAAGCTCATCTCGACGCACAAGGTCCAGGCGACGGGTATGCCTGCGTTATTGGTGCGGGTCGAGTACAGCTGAAGGAAGAAGTAGTACCGCCACCAATCGCCGCTGAAGACTCCCACGATCCCGGGGAAGATCGCGAGCGCGGTCAGCGCAAACCAGTATGCGGGCAGAATCCGAAGCATCCGACGTCGCAGATACCTGCGGCGACTTGGAATCGGGCGCCCCGCGGCTCGAGCCCGCACAAACGGCCGATAGAGCAGGAAGCCCGAGGTCAGGAACAAGACGCTCAGTGCCTGGACGCCCGCCACCGCCACGACGTCGCCGATGACGGGCCGGTTGATAAGTGCCGTGACGGCCGCCACGTGATAGAGGACGACCGCCAGGACCGCGATCGCGCGGACCGAGTCGATGAGCGGAAAGCGGGGGTTCCCGGGCGGCGGCGCCACGGCGGGCGAGGGCGCCGCAGGGGACGGCTGCGGTGGCGGCTGCGCAGGCGTGGGCAGGGCGGTCGCAGCGACTTCTTGCGAGGGGATCGCCACCGCTAGACCTCGAGCAATCTCGTCACCCGATCCAGGAGCTCGTCGCCGAACGACTGGTACCAGTCACGGCTCCAGTGCACCGCGCTGCCACGCGCCCGTCGCTCGAAATCGTCGATGCCCTCGGCCGCGGCCGCCAGCGCGTCGGAAATCCCCTCGATCGTCGGCGGCGGCGCAAGCAGGTTCGAGGAGATCGCGTTCATCGCCGCTTGCGTCTTGTTCTCGAAGCTGTTAGTCACGGTCAACATCCCGGCGGAAGCCATTTCGAGCGGCACCAGGCTCGGATGGGGTGTGTACATCAGTGCCACGCCGAGATCGTGCTCGCGCAGCAGCTTCGCATATGACGCCTGGTCCGCGCGCGGTATCAAGGCGAGCTCGACGCCGCCCCCGAGCGCGAGCGTGCGAGCGCCCTCGACTGACCCGATGCCATGAAGCTCCCATCGGTCGCCGAACGCTCCGTCAGCCAGCGCGCGCTTTAGCGCGAGCACGCCGAGCTCGAACATGTTCCGGGTCGCGTGAGCTTCGGGTCGCGCGTAGAACAGCAGCCTTCGGGTATCGCGTCGCCGGAGCTCGGCCGCGCTGGGCGGTTCGATCGCCGTGATCGCGTTCTCGAAGGTGGCCGAGCGGGCGTCGCCCTGCTTCTCGCCGTGCGCGTAGACGCCGATCCCGTGATGAGCGAAGTACCCGCGGAGCAGCTCCGTCGAGAACAACGCGTTGTGCGGGAACTCATACGACTGGCTCGCCAACGCCGCATACGTTCCCATCGGGAACGTGAAGGGCTCGTACTCCTGGATCAGGTACAGGAACCGGTCGCGGCCGAGCGAGTCGAGCGCGCTGTGGGCGATGTGCGCGGTCCACCACGTGGTCGCGACGAACGCGTCGGACGGACAGACCTCGAGCTGCTCCGCCTCTCGGCCGAACGCGACCTCGAGTGTGTCGAAGACGCCCGCGAGACCGTCGAAGGCCTCGATCGTCTGCTGCCACCCCGCGGGCAAGGCCTCCGCGAGGTCGACGGTCACAATCCGGACACGCAGCCCGCGCTCGGCCAGTCTCCGCGCGAGGTTGAACTTGCCGATGTAGCCGCCGAAGAAATGCTCGAGGTCGACCGAAGGGATCAGGAGGTTGACCCGTCTCGGGGCCGTGTCGGACACCGCAAGCTCGAGCGGCGCGATCTTCTCGGCGATCGCGCGCACCTCCGGATTGATCACCACATCCTCAGCAGGAGGGGGCACGAGCACTGGTGGCGGGAGCGCCTCGAGCCGGAGGCCTCTCCGCGGGCGCTGGCGAACCGTGAGCGACACCAGCCGCCGCCAGGTCAGGGCGGCGGCGAGCATCCACTCCGCGCCGAGAGTCTCAGGCTGCCCTTTGAACTCGCGCGTGCCGCGGAGCCACAGCCGGGCGAGCGACGACAGTGAGCTGTCCGCGTCCAGGAATCGCCCGAGCGCGTCACGTTTCGCGGTGGTGATCTGCTCGCCCAGGCGCATTTGCAGGATCGTGGCGCACACCTTCAGGCGCCAAACGTCGGCGAAGTACCGCTGCCGCCAGAGGCGCAGCCGCTCACGCGGGTGCTGCCCCACCGATGCCCGGCCGAGCAGCGGCCGGTTGGCCGCCTCGTGGCCCAGCGCCGCGTCGCCGTGTTGCACGTAGTCGTAGAGCGGGCGCGGGACGAACGCGATTTCGCCGCGTGCGAGCGCGGTCAGGCCGATCCAGTGATCGTGGTAGTGGGCAAACTGCGCGGGCGGGAACGGGAGCGCGTACTCGAGCAGCTCGCGACGGAACAGCGAGGCGGCGCCCGTGACCGAGTTGGAGATCAGCAAGGACAGGACATCGGAGTGGTTGTTGTGCCGCCTGCTCCAGTATGTCTCCGAGATCAGCTCCCCGCGCCGGTCGATCACTCGCGAGTCGCTGTAGACGAGCTCGGCGCGGCCAATCGACTGGATCAGCGTGCTCAGCTTCTCCGGATACCAGGTGTCGTCCTGGTCTGAGAGGGCGACATAGTCGGCATCTCGCGGAGCCATCGCGAGCGCGCGCTCAAAGTTGAGGTAGAAGCCGAGCCGGCGAGGAGAGCGGGAAAGCACGAATCGAGGGTCCTCGTCGAGCTCTCGTCGCATCGCAGCGAATGTGCGCTGACTCGAGCGGTCGTCGCTGACCAAGCAGATCCAGTTGCGGTGCGTCTGCGCCCGGATCGAGTCGAGCTGGCGGCGGAACAGATCCATTGGAGGCTCGTGCGTTGCCATGCAGATCGCGACGAGCGGCCGATCCCCGGGACTCGGCGCCGCGACACTCGCCGGCTCCGGAAGACGTCGGAGCGCGATCTGGGCCAACGGTGCCACGGCGTCGCGACCTCCTTCGAGGCGCGCGCGAAGCAGGAGCTCGCAGCTCCGAGAATCGCTCGGGGCGATCCGCGCGACCCCCCAGAAGCCGCTCCGGTAGCTCAGCAGCAACGGATCGTCAGGCGAATCTGTATCGAGCGACATTCCAGCCGTGGCGAAGGGATCGACAGCGGGATGCATCTCCTCGAACAGGTCCAGGCGCGGCATCCCGTGGGAGGCGACCGGCTGCTCGGTGTCATCGACGACGAAGGCGAGGGACTCGATCTCCGCGTCGCGGCAGAAGCACGTACCGCAGACGAACAGTGCCGTCCCGGCGCCGACCGAGACCATGCTGGGGAGGGGTGCATCCAGCCGCACCACCAGGCGGTCGCGCGCTTCCCTGGCGCTGAGGATATGTGACGTTTGCCTCAAGCTCCGCGTCCCAGATCGCAGCCCTTCCCGCTCAGCCAACAGCCGACCGGACAGTCGCAAACGCTAGCGTCGATCGGCTCGTGAAGGGACAGCTGAACCGGCGCCGCGCGCGGTGGGATCGATTAGTCTGCCGCTCGTGGGCCAGGCGCAAGTGATCCCGCCGCGGGAAGCGTCAGCTGCGCCGCATGCTGGTGTGAAAGAAGCCCGCCCGACGGGGAGGGTCGTGGTGGTGATGCCGGCGATGAATGCAGCTGCGACGCTGAGCGACACGGTGCATCGGATCCCAGGCGACTGGGTCGACGAGGTAATCGTCGTTGACGACCACTCGACGGACGCAACCGTCCAGGTCGCGCGCGGCCTGCCGCTGAAGCTCGTATGGCATCCTCACAACGCCGGCTACGGGGCAAACCAGAAGACGTGCTATCTCGAGGCCCTCCAGGGTGGGGCGGACGTCGTGGTGATGCTGCATCCCGATGGGCAATATGAGCCTGATCTGATCCCGGCGATGGTCATACCGATCCTCAAGGGGGAGGCCGATCTGGTCCTCGGCTCCCGATTCGCGGAGCCCGGGATGGCGCTGGCGAACGGGATGCCCCGCTGGAAGTTCTTGGCGAATCGGTTCCTGACCGTGACTGAGAACATGGTCTTAGGCACGCGGCTCAAGGAGGCGCATACCGGCTACCGCGCCTACTCGCGCCGTTTCCTCCTCACTGTCCCGTTCCTTCGCAACTCCTCGGACTTCGCCTTCGACTCCGAGGTGATCATGCAGGCGGTCCACTTCAACATGCGAATCGCTGAGGTCCCGGCCGCGTGCCGGTACTTCGCTGACGCCTCCTCGGTGGGGTTTCGCCCGGGGGTCGTCTATGGGACGAAGACGCTGTGGACCGCCCTGCGGTACTTGCTGCACCGAGCGGGGATCCTCGAGTCGCGCAAGTTCAAGGAGCCCGGGAGCGACCCGCTCTAACTCGGTCGCCGTTCGCCGGAGCCAGCCGGATCGGAGAAGTCGCGGACGGACCACTGGATTCGATGACCGCGGTCGGTCTCGATGATCCTCGCAGGCCCACATCCATCGGTCCTGCCACAACGTTGTCCCTCGCGTCTGGAAGTAGAGAAAGCCAGCCCGCGAACGAGCAGCGTGTAGATCGCGAGCCAGCCCGAGGACGACCTCAACTGAGTCGCGAGGCGGCTTGACCAGCCGGCTGCAGACAGAATCGTTCCCGGACGCATACCGGACGCTACTGCCCAGCTCGGTCGCCCGCCCGCTGACCGCTCCCCGACTGCTTGCCGAAGACGTACACCGATACCGGCAGGAAGCCTGGGAATGTCCTCGTTCGGAGCGGGCGGAGGCTCGCCGGCAGCGCATCAATGAACCGCGGTAGCTGCGCGAACTCCAGACCGAGGAGAAAACCGCTGACGCCGGAGCCGAAGACCGGGCCGAACGCCTTCTTGGCGTCTAGCGTCCCCGGTGTTCGCACGGCGCTCAGCGGGGCCGCCCCAAACGAGATTACGAACAGCTTTCCGCCACCGGCAAGTGCCGCAGCCTGCTGAGCGAGGACTTTCGCCGACGGCACCGGCAGGGACGCATACGGCGCCGCACGGATGACCGACTGTCGCGACGGCTGGCCGATCCGTACGACGGGGCGCCGCTGGCTGGCCCAGGAGCGTCCGGCCGCGAGCGCCGCATCGACCTCGCTGAGAGGCCCCGGGGATGGCGCGGGGAGCTCCGCGATCGGGTCCTCGGCGCGGCCGGTCTTCTCGACGAACGAAACTGCCGCGCGGTAGTCGGGGCGCTGGTTGCTCGACGAGAGAAGGGTCAGAGCGGCAATCGTGAATCCCGCGATCACCAACCCGACGGCGGCAAAGCGTACAAGGCCGCGGGCACTGGTGAGGAGCGCCCCGGCGGCGACCGCAAACCCAGGCCAGGAGCCAATGAGGTTGCGCTGGTCCCAAAGGCTCTTGTGAACAACGCTGTACAGGATTAGCCCGACCGGCATCGCCATCGCAAGCGCAACCACCAACGCGCGCTCGGACGAGAGTCGGGACGTTTGAACCCGCTTGAGCGATGGGCGCCAACGGAAGAGCACGTTCACGACGCCGACGGTGCAGCCCGCAGCGGCCATCGCGATCGCAAATGGCCCCGGCACGGTCGCGAGTGCGATGTACGGATGGCCGATCGCCGCGTGGGTGAGATCGTTTCCGACCGCATGTAATCCGAATGGCTCCAGGGCCTGAATCACCTGGGTTCCCCCCGGCAAGTGAATTTGCCTGATTAGTGCCGGAAGCCAGGGCAGGTAGCAGATCCCCGCGGCGACGTTGGCCGCCAGCAGCGACCTTCGCGCATCCGGTCGCGCCCAAAATGCCCAGATGAACTGGGCGGCAAGGATGATCACCGACGTGTAATGCGTATACATCGCGGCACAGGAGATCGCCGCATACGCAACCCACCATCGATGCCCCCGCTCCTCGAGCGCGCGGAGCAGGGCGAGCGTTGAGCCGAGCAGCAACACCATCACCAGCGCGTACGCCCGGGCCTCGGTCGAGAAGAAGATCAGGTACGGGCTCAGCGCGATCAGTGCCGCCCCGATGAGTCCGGCTCCGCGGCCGAACGTCCGCCGACCGAGTGAGTACGTCATCGGAATCGCTGTCGTTCCGGCCAGCAGCGACACCAGCCTCAGCGATCGCTCTGAATCCCCCAACAACGCCTCGCTGGCTCGCGCGAGCCAGAAGTACAGCGGTGGATTGGTGTCGACGCCGTGTCCATTGAGGATGTGCACGATCCTTCCGAGGCTGTGCCCCGTCACGATGAAGTAGCTTCCGATCTCGTCGCCGAACAGCGAGTTGCCTAAGGACGGCAGACGCAACAGCAGCCCGCCGACCGCGATCCCGCCCACGAGCAGCAGCCACAGGAGCGGCGACGACCCGTGAGCCCCGGCTGGCTCTTCGGGGGCTGACTGTGCGCTTGCCGTGGAGCGCCGCACTGATACGCACACAAGCGAGGTCACTGGCTCGACAAGGCTAGGGACCGGGCGGGTTCGATGCGGTCGCGTTCGGGGCTGCGTAGCCGTCCGCCAAACCTGCCCGGGGCTATCATGGCCGATTCGATGCGCATCGGTCGTGGTTGATTCGATGGCGAAGGTGCCATTGTCGGCGTTGCGGATCGCCCTCGACGCCGGGTCCGCAGGCGTCGATTGGCCGGCCGATTTCGATGGCGTGGCGGGTCGGGCAATGATGCAGCCCGCCGGGTCGGTCGTGACGTTTCCGCTGCGCCTCGAGCGGCCGGTTTCGCTCTCAGCACAGCTGATGCTTCCACCGCACGACTGGCGTGACGGCGCGGGCGCGATTCGCGCCTGGGTCGCGGTCGCAGAGCTGGACGGTCGCCGGCATGAACTTTGGTCTGGCTCGCTCCGTGCCGCGTCCGACCGGGGCCGGCCCGATGCCCTGGGCGTGGAGTGCGAGCTGCCTTCGTCGACTCGGTCACTGCTGCTCGGGGCTGACCCGCAGCCGGGCGGCGGCGGTCAATCCCTGGCACGCGTGATGTGGATGGCTGGCGAGCTCATCGACAGGTCGCCGACACCCGCGCCACGGCTCGCTCCGGCTCGACCGCCTCAGCCCCACACGACGCCAGCTGGGTCGCGCATGTCGAGGCACGAACGGCCGTTGATCTCGGTCCTTACCCCGGTTCACGATCCGCCCGTCGAGATGCTTGAAGAGGCGATCTCGTCGGTGCGAGGGCAGTCGGTCGGGGACTGGGAGCTGTGTCTGGTCGACGACGGCTCTAGCGATCCCGAGGTGGTCAAGACGCTCCGCCGCCACGCCGGCGACGACGCGCGCATCCGCCTCGTCCACCGCGAGCAGGCCGGGGGGATCTCGACGGCCACCAACGCCGCGCTCGAGCTCGCGTCCGGCGAGTACATCGCGCTGCTCGACCACGACGACATGCTCGCGCCGCGCGCGCTCGAGCTCGTCGCACGCGAGCTCCGAGCGGACCCCGGACTCGACATGATCTACTCCGACGAGGACGTGATCGTGGACGGACGACGCGGCCTCGTGCGCCTCAAGCCCGATTGGTCGCCCGAGACGATCTGCACGATGATGTACAGCTGTCACCTCGGCGTCTACCGCCGGTCGACCGCGCTCCAGATCGGGGGCTTCCGGCCCGAGTTTGACGGTGCGCAGGACTACGACTTCGTGCTCCGGTTGATCGAGCGCACCGACCGCGTGGGACACATCCCGTACGTCCTCTACCACTGGCGCGCGCATCGCGGCTCCGCCGCCGGCGGCGACGCCAAGCCGTACGCATACGTCTTGCAGGCCCGCGCAATCGCCCAACATCTGAATCGGATAGGCAAGGCGGCGGGCGTCCAGTTCGGCGCCTCCCCGGGGCTGCACCGGGTCGTACACAAGGTCGATCAGTCGCTGAGCGCCTCCCTGGTACTCCCGATCGGCGCGGATGGGCGGCTTGGAGAGGCGGTCACGCGAGCGGCGGCCTCCTGGCTCAAGCAGTCACACCCGGCCTGGGAGATCGTGCTCGCGGCATCCGCTCAGGTGCTCCCCTCCACCGCCGACGCGTTGCGAGCGGCCGGCGTCGAGGAGTCGCGAATCGTGCGCGTCGCGACCGACGCCAGCGCCGACGCGGCGGCGGCCCTCAACGCAGCCGCCAAAGCCGCACGCGCCGATCAGCTCGTGCTGATGCAGTCGCCGGTCATCGGCCTCACGCACGACTGGCTGTGCAGGCTGCTCGGCTACAGCTCCGAGCCGGAGATCGCTGCCGCCGGTCCGATCGTGCTTTCGCCCGACGGACGGATCAAGGAGGCGGGCGTCGCGATCGCCGATGGGACGCCTCTGTTCCTGCGACACGGCCTCGACGGCGGGTGGGGCGACCGCGCGGCCTCCAACGTGAGCGCGGTCAGCGGCGTTCTCGCGACACGTCGCGAGGCCTTCGAGCATCTGGGCGAGCTGCGTACAGAGATGGGCGATCTCGCCCCGATCGACTACTGCCTACGGGCGATCCAAGCGGGAATGCGCGTCGTCTCCGTGCCCGACGCCCGCCTCCAAGCTGTCGGCACGGACGAAACGAGCAACGATCTCACGTGCCTCGAGCGATTCCGCCAAGCGTGGCGCAGGGCGCTTCCCCGCGATCCTTACTACAACCCCAACTACAGGCAAGACCGCGGAGACTTCGCCGAGATCGGCGACGCCGTGTAGCGCACCAGGATCTGCGAGCCGATCGGTGCGGATCATCACCAGGCACTCGCCGCGGAGGGTGCCGAGCGCTCGGGCGGTGTGTCGTCGTCTGCTTTCGTACGGCCCGCCGACGCCTCTGGCGGCACCGGGCGGCCGACGATGTCGACCGCGACCCCCCGCAGCTCCGCGACGGACATGGCGAGTGGCTGCCAGTCGCGAATCCGCTCGTAGGCCTGCACGCGGAGCCGCGCGAGGCGCTCCCGGTCGCGCACAGCGGCCGCGACCACGAACGGTAGAGATTCGGGGCTGGCGACCAGGAGATGCTCTCCGGGGACGAGCGGCCCCATCCGGCTGGAGTGCTCCGTGACCACCACAGCACCGGCGTGAATCGCGTCCAGGACCCGTAGCCATTCGAAGCAAGCCCCGTCCCCTCGGTGGATGTTCAGGAGGATCTTGGCGCGGGTCAGCAGCTCCCGCTTGCCCTCGGCTGACAAGGTGCTCGACCCCGCGGCGCTCTCACGGGCGTCCTTCAAGATCTCGAGCTGACAGTTCTGCCGCGCGAGGATCCGGGCACAGCGACCCAGCTGCTTCCTCCTGCGAGGGGTGCCTGCGCCGGTGAACGCTACGTCGATCGGTCGCTCTGCGTCTGGATCGAAGCAGTCGAGCAGCTTCGTGTACCCGAGCCGCAGGTGACGGGCGAAGACCCCGGCTCGCAGCCACTCGGCCACCGAGCCCCCCTCGATGTCGAACACGGCGCCCGACCGCCGGGCCAGATCCAGGTTGCCTTCTCGCTGGACCGCGTTTGGCCGCTGGGCGCAGATCAGGATCGTCCGCCTGAGGATCGGGTCGCCCGGCAGCGCCCGCTCGCGTTCGAGCTCTAGGTACTCGTGCGGCCCGACAAGTACGTAGAGCAGGTCCGGCCGGGGGTCGGGAAAGCCGTCCGCGTGCAGCGTCGACGGCACCCCCTGGCGCTCGAGCTCATAGCGAAGCGTGGCAGCCAGCTCGCCGAGCAACGGGCTCTGGCCCGGGGACATGACGAACGCCAGCTCCGGCACGGCGTCGGATCGTACCCGCGGCACACCCGGTTAATCTGGCCGGGATGAAGGACGGAAGCCTCGAACGATTCGCGCCCGAGCAGGACGCTGGCCGGCTGATTGAGGCCGAGCACATCGCGCGCTACCGGCTGGCCGCCCTGGTGGCTCGCGGACGGAGGGTCCTCGACGCCGGCTGCGGCACTGCGTACGGCGCCAGGATGCTCGCCGAGGCGGGCGCAGGCGAGGTGGTGGGAATCGACCTAGCCCAACCGATGCTCGAGGCGGTCGGCGCGACGATGCCCCCGGCGGTGCGCCTCGACGTGGGAGATATTCGTGAGCTCCCTTACGGCGAGGACATGTTCGGCCTCGTCGTCTGCTTCCAGGTGATCGAACACCTCGAGGACCCGTCCCGGGCGCTCCACGAGCTCGTCCGCGTGCTGGCGCCGGGCGGTTTGCTGTTGATCTCCTCGTCCAACCCCGAGGTCTGCCCGGCGGGCGATCCTCATCACCGCCACGGGTTCCGCGCCAATGACCTCGAGGCGGAACTGAGCGCGCGGCTCGCGAACGTCCGTCTCGTGAGACAAGACGATTACCTGGTCTCGGCTCTCCTATCGGACGAGGTCCTTCGGCATCCGTCCCGCGCGCCGCTCGGCGATGTTCAGATCCACAAGCTGACGGCACCCGATCCCGGCGGCGAGAAGTACACGCTCGCGATGGCAAGTGACGACGATCTGCCCGAGCTGCGTCAGTTGGCGGTGATGACGGGTACCCTGGACCTCGAGGAGTGTGTCGAGGAGTCCCACGAGCTTGGCGAGCTGCTGATCGAGGCCGAACGCCGCTTGGCGGGCATGCCGGACCTCGAGTTGCGGATCGCCGACCTCGAGGGCGAACTCGAGCAAGCCCGGAGAGCAACTGAGAGCGCACGCGCCGAGGCCACGGCACTCGACGAGCGGCTCACACAAAGCCAGCGGATGCTGACCGAACTCATCAACTCGCCGAGCTGGCGGTTGACGGAGCCGCTTCGCGCGACCAGGCGCCTGTTACGTTTACGGCGCGGCTGAGCCCGAGTCGGCTCGCGCGCCGCGCTCTTTACTCAGCTGTCCTTTGACCGCGCGCAGCCGCCTTTCTAGCGCGGCGATTCTGCGCTCGAGTCGCAACTCGCGGTCCGTCGGAATCGGGGCGGTGGCGCGCCCGGAGATCGTGGGCCGCGAACTCCCGTCGCGCCGCGCGAAGGCAGCGTCATCCGGGTCCTCTCTCCAGAGGGCGGGTTCACTCTCCCGCCGCCACCAAGCGCCGGTCCAATCCACCTGTTCGATCGGCTCCGCGATGCCATGCGCATCTCGGAACTCGTCGACAGCCTTGCGACACGACTCGGGCAGGTACGGATGGAAATAGTCGTCGACGATCAGGTAACCGCCGGCGGCCAGGCCGGGATACAGGATCTCGAGCGCCAGCTTCGTGGCCCTGTAGGTGTCCGCGTCGAGTCGAATCAGCGACCACTGCCGACCGCGCAGCCCACCCAGCGTCTCCTCGAAGAAGCCAGGGACGAAGTTCACGCCCCGCTCGCAGCCCAGGCGCGCGAAGTACCCCCGCACCTGCTCGAGCGTTGGAGCGAGGAAGCCGATCGCACTCATCTGCTCCTCGAGCTCGCGGTCCGGACCGCTCTCGTCCTCGCGGGGTTCCGGGAATCCCTGGAAGGAGTCGGCCACCCACAGCGTGCGCTCATCCGCACCGAGACTGTCCAGCGTGGCGCGGATCAGGATCGAGGCCCCGCCTCGCCAGGCACCCGCCTCGATCAGGTCCCCCTCGATCTCATCTCTGACCACGGACTCGACGCAGGCCTGCAGATTGTCCAGCCGGAGTAACCCGACCATCGTCAGACCATCGAGCGGCCAATCCCTCCCCTCAAGGCGCCGGCTGACCGCGTATTCGTCCGCTACCTCGAACTCGCGCGAGTACTCGCCCTCGTCTTGGTCCCATATGACCTCGCGCGTCCGCGCCCCGCCCAGGTCGCAAAGGCAAAGCTTCAGCACGTCGAGGTAAGACGCCCTTAGCCGGTCGGGATCCGACCGCGGCCGGGCCGCGAGCACCTTGCGGGCAAACCTCTGGCTTGAGGCAGATGAGCTCATCCAGACGTGGCGGCAAAGGCTACCGCGCCCTTCTCGGTTGGCTAGACTGCGCCGCCTCATGGACCGGCCGCGCCTTGACCTCGGCTCCGATCACCTGATCCGCGCTTACGAGCGCGGCGAACTCCCCTGGACGTTGCACGAGGCGTGCGAGTACACGAACGACCCCGGCCAATGGGGCGCGTCGCTGATCAATGACTCTGAGATCATCCTGGCGTGCCTGGATGCCGCGGGGGCGAAATCGGTCGTGGAGGTGGGCGCGTATGCCGGCGACCTGACCGGGATCTTGCTCGACTGGGCACAGCCGCGCCATGCGCGCGTGATCGCCGTCGACCCATCGCCGCAGAAGGGGCTAGTCGAGCTGGCCGAGAAACGCCAGGACCTGGAGCTGGTCCGGGAGACGAGCGTCGCGGCGCTCGGTCATTTGCCCCTGGCCGATGCGTTCGTGATCGACGGAGATCACAACTACTACACCGTGTCCGAGGAGCTGCGACTGATCGGCAGGGCTTCGGCGAAGGGCCAGCTACCGCTTCTGATCTTCCACGACGTCGGCTGGCCGCACGCCCGTCGAGACGACTACTTCGCACCCGACCAGATCCCGGCTGAGCACCGACACGTCACCGAGGAGGGCGGAGGGCTGTTCCCCGGTGTCGACGGAACCACCCCCGGCGGGTTGCCGTATAAGTGGCCGGCCGCGAAGGAGGGCGGCCCGCGCAACGGGGTGCTCACGTCGGTCGAGGACTACGTCGCGGCGAACGAAGGGCTCCAGCTCGCGATCGTGCCGGCGTTCTTCGGGCTCGGCATCGTCTGGCACCATGGTGCACGGTACGCCGCATCGCTCGCGAAGCTACTCGAACCGCTCGATCGGAACCCGATCATCGCGCGACTGGAGGCCAACCGCGTGTACCACCTCGCCTCGGTCCATGCCCAGCTGATGCAGGTGTCGATCCTTCGCGACCACAAGGCGCGCGAGGAGGAGGTGCTTCGCAGGCTGCTTCACTCGAGCGCGTTCTCGCTCGCCGAGCGGTTCTCGCGGCTGCGGCAGCGGATCGGGATCGCGCCGGAGGCTGGACCAGTATCCAAGGAGGCAATCCGCCGCGCCCTGGACGGCGATTAGTGCTTCAACGGTGCTCGGCCGAGATTAGGTCCGCTGCACGCCGAGTCGCCGCCGCTGAACTCGCGCCTCAGCCGTCCGGACGCGCTGCCGAGCGATCCGGGCGACGGCCTTTCCGCGTCGCAGCGGCTCGGTGACGCGCCAGCTCCTGCTCTCGAGCTTCTCGGCGATGAGCCGCTGCTGATAGCTCGAGGTGGCGTCGGCCCAAAGCAGCTTGGACGCGGCCAGTAGCCGGGCGGCCGCGGCCTCGGCCTCGGCGCGACGCGCGCGCGCCTTCCAGTACGCCTCCTCGTCCTCTCCGTCGGCCGGCCCGCGCTCGTCCCACGCTTCGGCGACACGCGCGTGAGTCGCGACCCACATCTCGATCTGCTTGACGAGGTCGAGCGAGTGATGGTGCGCCACCTCGAGATCCGCGGCCACGACCTTTCGCCCGGCCGCCCGCGCTTGTGCGCAGATGTCGAAGTCGTATCCGTGCAGAAGGCCTAACGACTCATCGAAGCGCAGGTTTCGGACGACCCAGGGCGACACAGCAAGCAGGACGCCGTATACGGCGTCGACGTCACCGGGCGAACCCTCCGGACCCGATCCGTTCCGGGACCACAATAGCTCTCCGCCGCCGTGGTCGCCGAAGTGGTAGGGCGCCGAGGACCATTTCAGCGAGCCGTCCCACCAAGCGATGTCGCGCACGCCGACGGCACCGATGCTTCCCACGATGCCTACCGCCGGATCCTGGAGCACCCGCCGGAGCTTCGTGGAGAAGTCGGGATCGACAATCTCGGCGTCCGCGTGGAGGAGCACCAACGCCTCGAGATCCTCAATCTTGCTGGCGTGGTCGAACATCACGTTGTAGCCCCGTGCGATCGAGCTCGCGGCGGCGTGCACCAGGAGCTTCGAGTCAGGCTCGGCCGCCCGCTCAATACCAGGCCGTGCGTACCGCTCGTAGAGCTCGGGATCGATGACCGAGCAACCAAAGGCGAACATGGGGGCGGGATGGTAGCTTTGCCGAGCGTTGCTCGCGTCATCGCGGAAAAAGCGAAAAGGAAGCCGCGCAGGACGTTACGGGGTCATCCCGGTGTCGGTGTACACCTTCGATCAGCCTCGGTAGGGCTCGTTTGGACTAGCTCACCCGCGCCATCCGGCTATTAGGATCGGCGCGCGCAATGACGACGCTCGATCCCGGTCTCGAGCCTTCTGTCCGCGACCGCTCCGGTCAGGTCCCGCTGGGCCTGGCTCGGCTCCACGGGGCTCTCAACGCGCCGTCCTCGGCGCTGGCCGCGATCGTTGTCCTGGGCCTCGCGCTTCGCCTCTCCGGCTTCAGCGGCTCGCTCTACGGGGACGAGATCTCGTCGTATTTCGTGGTGACCGGCAACAGCCTGGGTCGCCTCATGCATCTGTTGAGCGGACATTCGCGCGAACTCAGCCCGCCGTTGTACTTCGTGTTCGCGTGGCTCACCGAGCAGCTCGTCGGAGGCTCGGTGCACGCGCTCCGCATGATCTCGCTCCTGTCAGGAGTGGCGACGATTCCGCTGACCTACCTGCTCGCCCGCTGGACTGTTGGTGTCCGCGCGGCCCTCGTGGCGGCCACGCTGGTGGCGTTCAGTCCGTTCCTCACCTTCTACTCAAGCGAGGCGCGCGCCTACAGCCTGATGGTGGTCCTGTGCCTGCTCTCGACGCTCGCGCTGCTGAAAGCCATACGGAGCGGCAAGCGCGACTGGTGGGTCGCGTACGCAGTCTTCTCGTGTGCCGCGATGTACACGCACTTCACATCAATCTTCGTGCTGATCGCTCAGGCCGGATGGGCGCTCGTGACCCAGCCCGGAGTCCGAGTGGAGCTGTTCGGGTCCAACCTCGCTGCCGCGGCTGGATTCCTGCCCTGGGTTCCAGTCCTCATCAGACAGGCTCACTCCGCGGGCCCGAAGTTCTACGGAGTGCTCGAGCCGTTCACGTTCCACGCGCTGCGAGCCGATCTTGGTCAAGTCTCGATCGGCCGTCCTCTCTTTGGGGTCTTGACTTTTCCGGGTCCAGTGGCCGTGGCTATGGCGTTAGCCGGCGTCGCCGTGGCCGCATTTGGCGCGGCGCTCCGTCGCGGGTGGCGCCCACCTTTTGCCGAAGTCCATCGACCATCTCCGGAGATGGCGCTCGTGGTGTTGCTTGCGTGTGCGGCCCCCGTCGGAATTGCGCTCTACAGCTCGGTCGGCAATAGCGTTTGGGACAGTCGCAACCTGGTCTCGTCGTGGCCAGGATTTGCCGTGCTCGTAGCGAGCCTCTTGACTCGTCCCCCGAGAGTCTGGCGCTTACCCGCGCTAGCGCTGGTGCTCGGCGCATTTGCGATCGGCGCCCTGACGTCACTGGAACATCGCTACAGCCGGCCCAACTACCAGGCCGCGGCGGACTACATCACCCGCGAGGGAAGCGGCCCGGTCGTCGACTGGCCGGACATCAGCCCCGGACCTCTGGACGAACTCGAAGCGGCGCTCGCGCTCGCAGGATCGAGCCGTCGTCACCCCGTGCTGCGGCTCGGCATCGCGCCGCTCGGCGCGGTGCTACGCGCACCGCCGTTCGAGACCTTGCCGCCCCTGCCAGGCGAAGCGGTGGCGCGAGAAGCGGAACGGCTCGCCGGCGACGGCAGGCTGTTCCTCGTCTTGCCCGATCCGTACCCGCTGTCGGCGCTTGAGGCGACGCGACATCGCCACCTCACCTCGCGACCGACGAGCGGGATCCTGAGGATCTTCGGCGCATTCCTCGGCGCCCTCCCGGCGCGGTTTCACCCCGTTGCCGCCCGCACCTGGGAGGGGATAGATCGCGTTACCGTGTATGTATTCCAGGGGTAGCACCCCGGCCGGATGACCGCGCTGCGAGGAGCCGACGAGCGCTCACGACGCCGGCGCTGGCGAGGCTCCGCGCGCCACGGCAGGGCCTGGCGCTTCGAGCCCGCGCCTCGGTTGAGCGCCCGAGTAGGTGAGAGACGGTGATGGAAGCGGACACGGCTGAGCCGACCGGTATCTCGCCGGGTGCAGCCGGCCAGGCAGCGTCAGCGTTCAAGGTTTCAGCGGCGTCCACCGGGTATCAGATGTTCACGCGCGGAGGCGAGCTGATCCGTTCCCAGTCGGTGATTCTCGCTGCGTTGGCTGTGTGGGCGTTCGCTCCGCTCGCGGCAGCGGTGATCCACGTTGAGCAGCACGGAGGGGTGTTGACCGGCACGAATGGCGCCGACTTCTTCGACCAGTTCCAGTACCTGGCCTGGACTCGCGACGCCGGCAGTCATTTTCTCGCCTCGAACATGTGGGTGATCGGTCACACGCCGCACGACTACCTCCAGCCGATGTACCTGATCTCCGGGCTGCTCTGGCGGCTTGGTGTCAGCATCCAGCTCGCTTATCTCGTCTGGAAGCCGGTGGCGGTGCTGGTGTTGTTCCTCGGAGCCGCCGCGTACGTCCGGCGGGTGCTTCCGCGCCGCGGACAGCAGGCCGCGGCGCTCGTGCTCGCTCTCTTCTACGAGAGCCCCGTGCTCGCCGTGTCGGCGTGGACCGGCCATCTCTCGACGCCTCACATGTTTCAGCTGATCCTCGCCTCCGGCGACGCGAACTCCGCGCTGAGCCTGTGGGGCATCGAGCATGCGGCGATCGCGGTGGGCCTGGCGCCCATCTTCCTGATCGCTGCGGAGAGGGTCCTGTCCGGGCCCGCCGAGAGCTCCAGCGCCTGGGGGTGGAGCTCGGTCGCGGCGATCGCCGGTTTGCTGGTCTCGTGGTTATACCCCTGGCAGGCGTTGACGCTCCTGGCGATTGTCGCCGGGATGTTCGCGCTCAAACCACCACGGCGGCGCTACCGCGCGCTGGCGATTCCGATCGTCGCGACGCTGTCGCCACTGATCTATTCGTTCGTGCTCACGCACTCGGACGCGTCCTGGCACGGCTTTGAGACGCAGATCGGCATGGTCGGCACGGCTCCGTGGTGGGCGCTGCTAGCTTCGTTCGGCCCGCTGGTCGCCGTGGCCGCGCTCGGGATGAAGCGCCCACGTGAGGACGGTGAATGGATGCTTCTCCTCTGGCCGATCGCGTGCGTGGTCGTCTACTTTCTGGTCCCGGTCTTTCCCCCGCATGCCCTGGCGGGCGTGGCTTTGCCGCTCGGGGTGCTCGCCGTGCGCGGATGGCGACGGGTGTGGCGGGGCGCTCGGATGCCTCGACCGTTCGGGGCGCTGCTCGGGACCGCCGCAACGTGCGCATTGGTGGCACCCGCGGCGGTTTACAACGCTCAGGGCGTCCACGGCTCCCTCGCCAACACCCTTGCCGGCGCGGTCCAGACGCAGTGGATCCGCCTCACGCCCAACCAGGCCGCGGCGCTCGGCTACCTCGCACGAGCGCCCCGCGCCGGCGGCGTGCTTGCCCCCTCGCTCCTTTCGATGTCCGTGCCGGAGTTCACTGGCCGCCACGTATACGCGGGCCATGAGAATTGGGAGCCGGGTTCCAATCTCGTCATGGCCAATGAATTCTTCGATTCGGGGCTGAAGGACCCCAGGGGCCGGCTGCGCAGGGCGATCCTGAAACAGTCGAAGGCGACGTTCGTGATCGCAGACTGCCTCGCCCCGACGACGCTCGCCACGGACATTGCGCCGATCGCGCTGCAGGTCAAGCGGTTCGGCTGCGTGACGGTTTACGAGAAGATCCCACACCGTTGACGATCTAGGCGACCGTGCCCGCAGCGGTGCCGGCTGTCACGCTATCGGCGCGATCTAAGGGCCGGCTCGGTATCGTCGCGCCGTGACCGTCGCTGCGCGGCGCGCCGTCTCGCGAGGGCGCATGGCAATGGTTAGGGTGTCGCTCGGGTGGCCGCTCGCCGTTTCGGTAATCACCCTCGCAGCCTTCTTGCTGCGGCTGAGCCAGATGCACCAAAGCCTGTTCGGCGACGAGGTCTGGACGCACCAGGACATCGTCGGGCGCGGCCTTCTGTCGGTCGTGCGGACGGTCAACACAGGCGGTGAGAACTCGCCGCCGCTGTTCTTCGCGCTCGCGTGGCTATCCGCCAAGGTGGGCGATCCATCGGTCTGGATCCGGCTTCCTTCCTTGATCCTCGGAACGGCCACGCTGCCGCTGATCTACCTGCTCGGGCGCGAGACGGTCGGGGGCCCCGCTGGTGTGGTTGGAGTGGCGGTAGTCGCCGCCAGCCCGTTCTCCACCTATTACGGGATCGAGGCACGTCCCTACGCGATGATGGCGTTCTTCGTCGCGCTCTCGACGCTGGCGTTGCTGAAAGCGGTCCGCACCCGCTCCGGGCGGTGGTGGGTGCTGTATTCGCTCGCGGTCGCCGCGGCCGCTTACACCCACTACACGTCGGTCTTCGTGCTCGCGACCCAAGCCGCTTGGTCGTTGTGGGCGTGTCGTGACCGCATGCGTCAGCCGCTGATCGCGATCTCCGTCGCAGCCTTGCTGTACACGCCGTGGCTGACCCATCTACGGGGTAAGCAATTGGGGACGTTCAGCCTGCTCGAGCCGCTCAACGCGAGCCACGTGCTGACCGACCTCCTACGCCCGATCGTCGGGTACCCTTATGCGCCGCTGCGCGCGATCCCGACGATTGCCGGACTCACGGTGATCGGTGTCGCCGCGGTGGCGGGCGCGGTCGCGCTCGCCCAGCGGCTGGGCGACACCTCGGCCGACTACCGGGCCCGTTTGATTCTGATCGCCGCCGCCGCGGCGGCGTCTCCGCTGGGATTGCTGCTCTACAGCCTCCTGGTGACCGACATCTGGCTGGCGCGGGGGCTATACGCGTCTGTGCCCGCCGCGGCTGTGCTGCTCGGCGCTCTTCTCGTCGCCTTGCCGGGCTGGCCGAGGGTCGCCGCTTTGGCGGTGGTGATGAGCGTCCTGATCTTCGGCACGGTGCGGGCCATCAGTCCCCGCTGGAACCGCGGGCCATATCGTCAAATCGCAACATACCTAGACCGCCACGCGGGCCCCCGTGACCCAGTCGTGCTGATCGAGCTGGCCCTCGGCGCCACCGCGGTACCCGCTCAATTCAACGAGCGCCACCCGCTTGTCGGCGAAGCCACTGCCTGGCGAATGACTCGCCCCGGAGAGGCCACGTACATCGTCTTCGAGGACGACATCGGCCGAGCCTTGAAGGTCGGCATACCGAGCGAGCCCGGGTTCCAGCTGGTGAGCCACGTTCACTATGGCAGCCGCGACGGGACCGAGGTACTCGGTTATGTCAGGCGCTGATGCACGCCTTGTGGCTGATCTACGGGTCACGCTGACCAGCGACATCGTAGGGCGCGAGGCCATATCGCCTACCAATGACGGCACGCTGTTTCTCGTGGCTCCGATTTCGGTGTCAACGCGCGACATGAGTGCCGTCCGTCGCGTATACACACACCGGAGGGCAACTGATTCGACTCGACCTGCCGCGAGCCTGATCCATTCACTGGCGCCTGCGGATGAGCTTGCGATGGTCAGCTTCCTTGCCGCACTTCCCGCCCGATTTCAGCTGACCACGGCTCGGACGTTCAGCGGATCGCTCCCGGTCACCGTGTACGTGTTCCACGGATAGCACATATACGGTGGCGTACACGAGTCGGCTCTGGCTAGGATGCCCGGGCGCATGACCCCGGTAGGATCAGCGGATGTCGATTCCAACCGGCGTCAGGCACGCGGGTCCTCGCTCGACGCCCTCCGGCGCCTCCCTCGCAGCCTTCCCTCGAGTGCCTCGGGTGCGGCGCTGGCGGTCGCCACACTCACGACCGTGGGGCTGCTCCTACGACTCTCCTCCTTCGGCGATTCGCTCTACGGCGACGAGGTTGGGTCGTACTACGTCATCACGGGCCACAGCTTCGGTCGCTTGATCCATCTGCTGAGCGGGCATTCGCTCGAGCTCACCCCGCCCGTGTATTTCGTGCTCGCGTGGGTGAGCGAGAGACTCTTCGGCGACTCCGCCCAATCGCTGAAGCTGGTCTCACTGTTGGCGGGTACGGCAACGATCCCTCTCACCTACACTCTCGGTCGCTGGACCGTGGGCGGCGCCCTGGCGTAGTGGCTTCGGCACTAGTCGCGCTTAGCCCATTCTTGATCTACTACTCCACGGAAGCCAGGGCATACGCGCTCCTGGTCCTCTTCTGTCTGCTGTCCACGCTCGCCCTGCTGGCGGCTCTGCGTACCCGCCGGCGCGTGTGGTGGGTTGCGTACGCCGCATGCTCATGTGCTGCGGCGTACAAGCATTACACTGCGATCTTCTTCCTCGCCGCCTTGCTCGGCTGGGCTCTGGTGACGAAGCCCAGGGCGCGGTTCGCGCTGCTAATCGCAAATCTGGCTGCGGCGGTCGGTTTCCTCCCATGGCTCCCCCGCCTCATCCGGAGCAGCCGCAACCCGTTCGCAAGCGTATACGCCTCGCTCGACCCGTTCACCCTGCACGACATCCGGGTCGATCTTGGACACGTGACGATCGGACACCCATACTTTCAGCTCGCGAGCATTCCGGGAACGGTCGCCGCGGTGTTGGTGTTGGTTGGCGTCGCGCTGGCACTGCTAGGTGCGGTATTGAACATGCGATCCAGGGTTCCGGGGCTGGTCGCCTCAGGTGACGCGAAGGCAGCCGTAGCGCCGGAGGTTGCGCTCGTCGTGGTGCTCGCCTTTTGCCCTCTTGTGGGCGTCGCTCTCTTCAGCGGCCTTAACGAGAGCATCTGGGATAGCCGCAACTTGATTTCCGCCTGGCCCGGATTCGCCTTGGTGCTGGCAGCGCTGGTGACCTATCCGCGACCGCCGTGGTGGTTCGCCGCAACGAGCCTCGCTGTCGCGGGTTTGCAATCGGCGGTGCGAAGATGCTCGCGACCGTCCACCATCGGCCCGACTTTCAAGCCGCCGCGGAATACATCGACCGCACGAGTCATAGCGCACCCGCGGTGGAGTTCGGCGACCTGCCATCGGGACCACTGACCGAACTCGAGGCGGCGATCGCGCTTACGGGATCCGGGCCGCGTCACCCGGTAGTGCGGCTGGGGCTGCCGCCGCTTGAAGCGGTGCTGCGGGCACCCGCGCACGCGAGCCTGGCGTCCCAGCCGGGAGCCCTCGTCGCGCGCGAGGCGGCGGCGCTGGCGGGCCACGGGACGCTCTACATCGTCGGGCACGTGCGGTGGCCTATAAGCGTGCTCGAGGCGATCCGCCGCTTGCACAGCCACACCGACAGGGGCTTTCTCGGCTCGCTGGGCGCTTTCCTCGGCTCCATGCCGGCGCGCTTTCACCCGGTCGCGGCGCGCACTTTCAAAGGCCTCTTCCCGGTCACCGTCTACGTCTACCGCGGAATAAGGTCCCTACGCCCCGCTCAGGCGCCACAGCCCCTCCGCGCCGCCGCGGTCGGGCACAAGGAGAGCGCCCGAGCTCGGATCGGGAGGACCCGCGACCTGTCCCCGAGAGCGCTGGTAGCTTGCCGTCGTGTGCCGTTGGCCGGACATCGTGCACGCGGTGCCAACCGATCTAGGGCGTTCACGATGAAGGCAGCGGCTCAGCGCTTCCTTGCGCTTGCCGCCTCCACGCGGAGAGCCAAGCGAACGCACCCGGCCGCCCTCTCCGTATGCGCTTACGCCGCGATCCTCGCCGGATCCGCGTTCGCCGCCTATTGGACGATGTTCAGCACCTACGCGACATACGACGACGAGGGTTATCACGACTGGGTGCTGCGGCTGTTCGCCGCTGGGCACCCCCTGTACAACAGCGTGTTCAGCTACTACGGGCCGTTTCACTACGAGTTCTGGGGTGGGCTCTCGGCGCTGACCGGCGTGACCTTCTCGACCAACACCGGCCGCTTTGTCGCGCTCGTGATGTGGCTGGCGACCAGCCTGCTCCTCGCGATCGTCACGAGGCGGCTAACCGGGCGGCTGACGCTCGCCGTGATCGTTCAGATCCTGAGCTTCAGCGTGCTCACCGCGTTTGCGAACGAGCCCATGTATCCGGGGGACACCGCCCTCATCCTGGTGTGCGGTCTGCTTGCCGCTGCCGTCTTCGCGCCGCGCCGCCCCCGGATAGCCCTGACCGCGATCGGTGCGTTAGTAGGCGCCGCGCTTCTGACCAAGGTGAACGTTGGAGGCTACGCGGCGATCGCCGTCGGCTACGCCGCCGCGATGTCCCTACCACGCGTGCCATGGCGGAGGATCGTGCGCGCCGCCGCGATCGCCGCGATGGTGCTCGTCGGCCCCGCCGTGATGACGCCGACCCTCAACACAGGTTGGACGCAGAGATATGCCTATCTCGTTGCCGCGTCGGCCCTGGCCGTGGTGGTCGTGACTGCCCAAGCCAATACCCATAGCGGGGCGGCGGGCGCGGAGGCCGAGCGGTGGGTTGCCCGGATGCTGGGCGGCCTGGCGGGTGCCCTCGCGCTCGCGATCGGCGTGATCTTCGCGCTCGGCACGACTCCAGGAGCGTTGTACGACGCGGTGATCGTCACAGCCTCCCGTCAAGCGAAAGTGCTCGATGTTCCCCTGGCACTTGGCCCAGCTGCGTTCTACGCGCCGACTGCCGCGGTCGGGGTGGCCTTGATTGTGCGCGGGGCGCCTGCGGCGATGGCTGGCCAACGTCAATTGGTCGGCGCGTTGCGGGTACTTGCCGGCCTGGCGCTCTGGTACTCGGTGGCCAGCCCGCTGCGCGCCGGGCCGGCGACCCCGCGGCTTGTGTTGGCGTTGCCTCTGGCATGAGGGCAGGTGTGCCGTCGATGCGTGACGACGGTAGTCTCACGTGCCGGTTCGTGCGCGTGCTGGTCCCGGCGCTCACCGTGCTTCAAGCGCTGATCGCGTACCCGGTGGCGGGCACCCAGGTGGCTTTCGGGTCGGTGCTGTTCGTCGTCAGCGGCGCGGTGTGTGTAGCGGACGGTTGGAGCGACCTGCAGATCGCGGCGCGGAATCAGCGGTTCCGCCACCGGCGAGCCGCGCCGTGGACGATCATGTCCGCACTCACCACGGTCCTGGCGATGGTCTTCGCGGTCCAGTACGTCGTGCGGCCGGCGCGAGGTGCCCGAGCCATCTACAACGCTGAGCAACCGTTGCCGTTCCCGGGCGCCACGCGTTTGCGCCAGCCACGATCACAGGTGAGGACCCTTCGCGGACATCATCAACACGCTCCGAGCCCGTTGCCGCAGCGTGATCGCCTTGCCAGGGATGCTGTCGCTAAACGGGTGGAGTAGTCTCCCCGCTCCAAGCGGCATGACCCAGGAGCCGTGGTGGGCCGTCCTATCGCGTGCCCAGCTCAGAGTCGCGTTACGGGGCGCAAGAGCTGCCAACGGCCTGTGCCTGGTGCGCGACGGCGCCCTGGTGCGTCGTTGGCTGGGGTCCGGTCGCCAGCTCCCGCAGATCCCGCTGGTGCGGTTCCTGGAGGACGACTTCGTCCTGATAGCTCAATACGGGCCGTACGCGATCAGCGTCCGGATCACCTCGGCGAACCTGCCGGTCGTCGCATCGGTGAGCCCATCAAACCGGGCAACCGAGGTGCCCCTCAACGCCAAGCTGGGTGCGGTGTTCAATCACTCGATGGACCGCGCGTCGACCGCGACAGCGTTCTCGCTCGTACGCACCAGCGATCGCCGAGCCGTCGCCGGCAGGGTCGTCTTCTTTGGCGACCAGGTGCCCCTTTTCTTGCCCTCAAAGCCGCTGGCGCCCGGGACACGCTACACCGCCACGATCTCCACCACCGCGACAGACCGGGTGGGAAACCATCTGCGAACTGCCGAGAAGTGGACCTTCACCACCCGCCGCGGATAAGTAGACGGTATTGGGGCTAGCTACTACTAGCACACGCCCGCCATTGCCGCGGGTGAAGCTGCACACGCAGTCGTGGACGGTGATCGAGCTCTACCGGGTTGTGAAGGACCACGTGTAAGGGGGTGCTAATCGGGCTCCGATAGCGGCACGTGCAGCCGAGGTCACGGTCGCGGTGAACGTGGTGCGCCTGGGCAGTGGCCGAGTGGGAGTGAACACCGCTGCCTGATCGCCGAAGAAGGCAACCTTTCCGGCGACCGGGTGTGCATCACTCGTGCGTGCCACAACGATTGCCCGGCTCGTTGACGCCTGGTCCATCGGCCCGCTGAATACGGCGACGATTCGGGTGGTCGGCGACACACCGTTTGCGCCGGCGGCGGGCATTGTTCTCTGGATCCGCGGCGCGCACCCCTGCGCGGAGAAAGAGCTTCGTCGGACGATGCTCGCTGGCGGGCGCCAGGAGATGAATGCCCGCCGCGCGTCTGGCAAGGGGACCGCCGCCCCGCACGAGAAGCCGAGAGACGCCGCAGCCTCGTCGAATAGAGCCTGGCCCGTGCTGGGGGACTGGACAGGCGCGAAGTAGCTCACACCGACTTGACTTACGGTTACTAGCACGTCGACTCCGGCGAGCTCTGCTCGGCGAACAGCGTCCGCGTAAGCCGCCAGTGTCGCAGGGCCTGCAGGGCCGGGGAGCACGTTGGCGGCGAGCTCCTGACCGGTGTGCAGCTGGCCAGCGAACGAGAGGTCATACGCGTTTAGCAGTGGCTCGTCTGTGGTCAGCTCCACGTTGGGGGTGAAGTGCCCGCGGCGCGCCAGGCTGAGAATGTTCGCATCGATCGCGTCGTAGGCGGGCATCCAGCCTCGCTGAGAATCCGGCAGAGGCTTGGTGGCCCT
This sequence comes from uncultured Solirubrobacterales bacterium, assembly GCA_963731355.1. Taxonomy (GTDB): domain Bacteria; phylum Actinomycetota; class Thermoleophilia; order Solirubrobacterales; family Solirubrobacteraceae; genus Palsa-465. Next base: position 60,081 of record CAVSUS010000001.1, read on the forward strand.
TACATAGTCGGTCTCAAGGGCTCCAACGACGTACGCTTGGATCCATCCCGTCCCGTCGACGACCGGGACACTGCCGAACCCCGGGACCGTCGCAGACAGCCTTCTCGACAGGGCCCGAACGGCGTCCGCCTTCATCGCGATGTTGAACACGGAGACCGAGATCAGCGCGCCGGCAGTCCACAGCCGGGCTCTTTGCCACGGTAGCCGCCAGAGCGCGTACACGGCGAGGGCCAACAGCGACGGAAGCAAAGGAACCCGAAAACCCACCCCCTCATTCCGCGAGGAGGTGATCGCGAGATAGCCCTCGATTACGACGAGCGTGACGACGGCAGCGTCGCTCGAGATCCAGTGCCGCGCCCACGCGCCAAACGTCGGCCGGCCCCGATACCGTACCGCCAGCGCGGCAAGCGCAAGCAGGATCGCAACGCTCACGAGCACCGCCAGCGGTAGGTACAGGTCCGCGCGGACCGTGTTGACCAGTTCTCGGGTCCAATAGCCGACGCTGAGCTTCGACCCGGAGGTGGAGAAGTTGGCGCTCTCGGATCCGTAACCGAAGTTGGTCAGATAGTTCAGCTGGACATGCCAGCTGTTGACAAACCACGTTCCGGTCGTGACCAGCGCCGCAGCCAGCGCGATCGAACCGTTGACAGCCCTTGGTCTGCGCTCCCCTGGACGGGAGGTGATCAGCCATCCCGCCGCCAGCAGTTGAGCTGGAACGAACGCAATCGTCATCGTACGAGCCAGTGGGAGCAACCCAAGCAGCACCCCCCAGACGATCGACCAGCCGCGGCGACTAAGGGCCTCGCTTGCCAGCAACGCGTAGGTGCACGCGGTCAGGATCGCCGCGGCCGTGACCGGAAACTCAAAGCTGCGCGTGAAGTCGATCAGGCTGGGGTGTCCCCGCGACCACGATGGCAACCAGCAAACCAGCAGACCATGACGACGAAAGCCGGGCTCCAAGGGCATAGCTGCTCACGACCAGGAGCACGAAGAACAAGATCTGGGTTAGGAAACCGCTCGTGACCGTATCGCCCAGCAGCGCAAATACCGGGACCGAGGACAGCGGAAGCAGCGGCCCAAATCCGCTCTGCGCACTCCAGGCATGCCAAGCGGCGGCAAACCCACCGCGGGCCAGCGAATCCTTCAACGCCAGACCGAAACCCATATACCAAGACTCGTTGATATCGAGCGGAAAGCCAGCTCGGAACCGGTGAATCCACCAGACATCGACCACTGCGCACACAACCACGAGCGCCGCGACCGCCAGCACCGGCAAAACGACAACGGCCCGTCGGCGCTCGATCATTCGCGTCTCCGCGACAGGAGCCATGTCAACCGCCTGCACGCTGCGCAGTTCTCCGGCGTCCGAAGAGGCGAACCTCATCGAGCCAACTCACGTCCTGGCCCCTCTCTGAAACCGATCGGCTAGACCGACAGGTAAGCGGGCGACAGAGGTTCGCCGAGGAAGGGATGCGCCAGCTCGGCGGACCGGGCATCCGGGCATGGCTCATGCGGCGCATCGATGATCCACGCTGGTTACGATGCCGACTCCGATGACGGCGCTGCGACCAGCGGACGCGCGCTCCAACGGCCGGCGGCGAGGCTCCGGGGCGAGCGTGCTTGCGTGGCCGCCTCGCGGCGTCCCGCTAAGCGCCACGACGGCCGGGGTGCTGGTAGGGGCGATCACCGCGGTCGGACTTGGGCTGCGGCTTCCGTCTTTTGGTGATTCGCTGTTTGGCGATGAGCTGTCGACCTACTACGTGGTCACGAACCACGGCCTCGGCACCGTTCTACATCTCCTGAACGGGCACTTCATCGACCTCAACCCGCCGCTGTTCTTCGTGCTCGCATGGGTCAGCGTGAAGGTCTTCGGCGCCTCCACGGAGTCGCTGAAGCTGGCCTCGCTGCTGGCCGGCACCGCCACGATCCCGCTGGCATACGCGCTCGGTCGGCTGACGGTCGGGGTCCGTGCGGGCCTACTGGCTTCGGCGCTGGTCACGCTCAGCCCCTTTCTGATCTTCTACTCGACCGAGGCTCGGCCGTACGCGTTGTTGGCGCTCACTTGCCTGCTCTCGACGCTCGCGCTGCTTCAGGCGCTTCGGACCGGCGCCCGCGGATGGTGGGCGGCATACGCGGCCAGCTCGTGCGCCGCCCTGTACACCCAGTACACGGCTGTGTTCCTGCTCGCCGCCCAGGCCGCGTGGGCATTCGTGGCCAGGCCGAACGCCCGACGCCCGCTGCTCGTTGCGAATGTGGCGACGGCGATCGCCTTCCTCCCATGGCTTCCGAGCCTGATTGGGGCCGCCCACAACCCGCTCAACAGGGTGTACGGTCACCTCGAGGCGTTCAATTTGCGCGATGTCCGCCTCGACCTCGGGCGCTGGTCGATCGGCCACCCCTACGTGCCGCTTGACAGCACCCCGGGGATGATCGCGGTCGTCATGATTTTGGTCGGCGTCGGCATCGCCGTGCTCGGCGCCGCGCCGCGTAGGTGGCGCACGCCACACCCTCGAGCACTCACGCGAGTGCGATCTGAGGTTGCGCTCGCGGTCGTGCTCGCGTGCGCGGCTCCCGCCGGGGTCTTTCTCTACAGCGCCGTCCACGAGAGCATCTGGGTCACCCGCAACCTGATCTCGTCGTGGCCTGGATTCGCGGTGCTGCTGGCCAGCCTGCTCCTCTCCGCCCGAGCACCCTGGCGGGCGTTCGTAGCGGGGCTCGCGATCGCTGCCTTCGCGATCGGCGGCGTGAGGATGCTTTCGACCGCGCGCCACCGACCAGACTACGGCTCCGCCGCGGCCTACATCGACCGCGCCAGCCCGGACGGCGGCGCGGCGGTAGAGTTCGGCCAGTCAGGCCCTGGACCGCCAACCGAGCTGGAGGCCGCGCTGGCGCTCGCAGGATCCGCGCGCCGTCACCCGGTGGTGCGCCTCGGCGTCCCACCCCTCGCCGCCGTGCTAAGGGCGCGACCGGGGCACCAGCTCGCATCACAGCCAGGGGTGGCGGTGGCGCGCGAGGCCGTGGCGCTGGCGGGACACGGCCAACTGCTTCTGGTGACGTCGATGACATTGCCGATCGCCACGCTCGAGGCCATCCGCCGTCTTCACATCCGTGCAGATAACAGTGTCCTCGGCGCCTTGGGGGCCTTCCTCGGCGCGCTGCCGGCGCGATTCCATCCGGTCGAAGCCCGCACGTTCCCGGGCTTCACCCCGGTCACAGTCTACGTGTATAGACAGTAGGGGTTCGCAGTCGTCACAGCTCCTCGGCGATCCGCGGCGCTTCGCGCCGGAAGATCCATACCCCGAGCACACAGATCAGCACGAACAGCGAGACCGACACCACGAGCGCCGCGACCCCACCGGCCGCTGCCGTCCCCGGATAGGGAGCGACCTTCGGGGAGATCACCCATTTGCGTGCGAGCTCGAACGCCGGGGTGAGCGGGTTGACCGCCAGCACCTTGGTCAGTGTCTCTGATCGGTGACGGACGACGTCCACCGTGAACAAGACCGGCGTCGCGTAGAACAGCGCGGTGACGGCGACCCCCCACAGGATCCCGACATCGCGAAAGCGGGGGAACAGCGACGAGAGAATCATCGACACCGCGAGCGAGAAGACGAACAGGATAGCGAGGACGACGGGGAGCAGCAGCCACGTCCATGTCGGGAAGACGCCGAACGCGAGGATGAACATAAATACCACGACGAGGTTCAGCAGAAGGTTGTAGAAGGAGGTCAACGTGATCGAGACGGGGATCGCCAGCCGCGGAAACTGGGTCTTGCGGACGATGCCCTCGTAGCCGACCACCGCGCCAACAGCCGTCACCGTCGTCTCTTGGAAAAAGGTGAAGAGGACGATGTTGAACAGGAGCAGAACCGGATAGTGCTGAATCTGCGAGCCAAGCTTGAAGATGTGGGTGAACACCTCGAGCAGAACCGCGAATAGCAGCAACGGTCGCACCAGCGACCACACGTAGCCGAGCACGGTGCCGAAGTAGTTGCGCTTGAAGTCCGTAGTCGAGATCAGCACGCACAGCTCCCACATCCGCCGCCAGCCGCCGCTCAGCGCCGAGGGGCCGTGAACCTCGCGCAGTTCCACCCGGTTCGCGATCTCGCTCACTCCACTGTCACACGCTCGAGGGTTGCCTGGACCTCCGACCCCACCACAACCATGCCCGGCAGCGGGTCCGATCCCTTGACTAGAAACTCCGCCACACGCACGTCGTGCATCGCCGTGTCGCCACGCGCCCGGCTGCGGGCCATCGTGCACAGCACCGAGTAGCGACCGGGCACCAGCTTGTTCTCGACGTCCGCCACGATCCGCACACGCTGTCCGCGCGTGATCGGCACCGGCTCGTCGTCGTCGTCGACGAGCGCCTTGCCGAACCCGAACACCGGGAGATCGTCGACGTTCAGCACCTGAAATCCGAAAGCTGGTTCCTTTAGGTCCTGCCGCGCCTCGGCGACTAAGTTGAACCGAAACCGCTGGCCGACGAGGGGGTCTTCGATCCGCCGGCCGTCTGCGTCCTCGAGCCACACGTCGAGCAGCGACACGTTCGACTCGCCGCTTGCGCTCCCTCCGTTTACCTCGCCGCCCCCGAAGTTGAGCCTGTAGTAGCGAAGAATCGCTTCATTTGGCTCGCCGAGGTAACGCTGCTCCCCATCGTGAAGCAACATCGCGCGATCGCAGAACGACTCGACGGTCATCATGTCGTGCGTGACGAGAACCAGGGTCTTGCCATTCCGGCGTCGCTCGCGGAAGATCTCGAGGCACTTCTCGCCAAACGACGCATCCCCGACCGCGAGCACCTCGTCGACGAGCATCACGTCCGGATCCGATTGCACCATCACGGAGAACGCGAGACGGACGGTCATCCCCGACGAGTAGTTCTTCAGCTTCAGGTCGACGAAGTCCTGCAGCTCCGCAAACTCGAGCACCGCATCCAGCCGTCGCGCGGCCTCCGCGCGGCTCAGGCCCATCATGACGCCGTTCAGAGCAACGTTCTCCCGCGCCGTCAGCTCTGCGTTCAGCCCCACCCCCAACTCAATGAACGGAGCCAGCCTTCCGGCCACCCGGATCCGTCCAGAGTCGGCTTTGTAGATGCTCGCCATGATCTTGAGCAGCGTGCTCTTCCCGGACCCATTGCGCCCCACGATGCCGAAGAACTCTCCTCTGCGCACATCGAATGAGATCCCGCGGAGCGCCAACAACTCGCGAAACCGCGCCCGGGCGCTTCCATGAGCGAGTCGCTGGGTGAGCGTGCTCACTTTCCGGTCCGGGATCCGGAACGACTTGCGAACGTCCTGCACGTCCACGACGACGGGCGCGTCGAGCAGGTTGGCGCGATGGGACTTGGACTGGCGCCGCTGGACCTTGGGATTGTCCTCGTCCAGCCCGAACGCCGCCAGCTGCAGCTCGTGCTGCATGCTCCAAATGGTCGGATTACTGTCTCGATCCTCGGGCATCCAGATCCCTACCGTTCTCAGAAGCGTTGCGCCAGCAGGCTAGCAATCAGCCTGCCGCTCGGCGCTCTCTCCGCGGCCCTCCGTGTTGGCCCTACATCCGCGCCCGCCAGCGTCGCAGGCGGTCCTGCCTGTAGGCATCGAGCGGCGGTGGAGCGGCGTCTGCGAGGACTCCACGGAACCTCGCCGGGAACCGTGCGCGTGCCGAGATCGCCCGCTTCCACAGCAGGCCTCGGACGAGCTCGCTCTCGGTGCCCAGCGTCTCGTTGCGCCCCACGATCGCACGTAGCGGGCGGAGCGCCAACCACAACAGCGCCCAGGCCGACGAGTCGGCCGCGACGAGCCGTTCGAGGGAGCGTCGCTTGGCCGGCGCGAGCCGCTCACCGCATCTCAGCAGCAGCGTCAGTGCCTGCGCCTGCGCCACCTGATAGCCGTAGAAGTACCCGGCGCGCCACCGGCCGGGGGTCCCACGCAACCGCCCGATCGCGCGATCCCAGCGGCGTCGTCCCGTGCCGGCCGCCTGCTCCGGCCCGTGGGTCACGTCGCCGAATACAGCCCCAGCATGTTGAACATAGTCGTACAGCGGGCGGTCGACGAACGCGACATCCCCCAGCGCCAGCGCGACCGCCGCGATCCAGGAGTCATGGAACTGATAGCCGGGTGTGTCTGGAAACGGCCGGGCGACCTCGGCCACCTCGCGACGAAATAGCGTGGCTGCTCCAGTGATCGTGTTCGCGATCAACATCGACGCCAGGTTGTCGTGATTGTTGCTCCGACCCTCCCACAGCGTGTTCCTCAGCACGCGACCCTCGGGATCCACAAGACACATGTCGGAGTAGACGAGCACCGAGGAGCCGAGCGAGGCGCGCAGAACGGCGAGCTTCTCCGGTCGCCAGCGATCGTCGTGATCGCACAAAGCCACCAGCTCGGCTTGCTGCGGAACCAGCGCCAACACGCGTTCGAAGTTCCGGTAGAACCCGAGCCGGCGCTCAGAGCGGGAGATCGCAAATCGCCGGTCGTTCCCGACCGCGGCCTCGATCTGGGCGAAACGATCGGGGCTGGAGCAGTCGTCGCCGATCAGGCAGATCCAGCGATCGTCGGTCTGTGCGCGGAGTGATTCGAGTTGGGCCTCGAACAGGAACATGTCCGGGTCGAACGTGGCCATGCAGACGGCGATCAGCCCCGGCCCGGGGCGTTCCGGCACTGCGTCTATCGGCGGTCGCGCGGGCGGGTCCACTACCTCGATCCGTCCAAGCTCGGCGGTTGCCTCCTTGCCGCTGCGCAGTCGCGCCGTGAGCCGCATCCCGATCGCTCCCGGGCGATCAGCAGCGATGATTGGGATGGTGGCCCAGAACCCGCTCTGGCAAGCGCGACCGTCAGGATCATCCAGCGGAGGACCTTCGGGATCTTCCAAGCACAACAAACCAGAAAGGTCGGGACGCGGCAGCGAGAATGCCCTCACCGGACGACGGTGCCCATCGACGGCGATCTCCAGCACCTCGATTGGCTCGTCGGGGTCAAAGCAGGTACCCGTGCAGAGCACAGCGGTGGCGTTGCCTACTGGCAACGAGCGCGGCAGCGGCCGCTCTAGCCGGAGAACGAGGCTCACCCCGTCCCCGACTCCACCAGCACCTTCACGTCAGTGTCCACGACGATGCTGCCGACCCCCGACTTGGTCCCGTAGACGAAGAATCGCATCAGCTCGAGCACCTGGATCGTGGAGCTGCCCGTGGGCTCGCCGGAGGAGATCCAGCCCGAGATCAAAAACCGACCGGGTGCGAGCGGGTTGTCGAGCTTGGCCGAGATCCGCACGCGCTCGCCCGGCGCCACGCGGATCGGCTCTTCGTCGGCGCCTTCGAGCGTCGTCGCGAACGTGAACACCCAATCTCCGTCGACCGTCGTGAACTGAAAGCTGAAACCGGGCTGGACGAGCTCGTGGCGCGCCTCTGCAACCAGGTGGAAATGAAACGGTCGCCCTTGTTCGAGGTTCTCAACCCGCCGGCCGTCGTAGTCCTCGAGCCACACGTCGACAACCCTCACACTCACGTCCATGCCTGATCGTCTCTCGGCTGGAGCGTTCGTCTCGGCTCCGAAGTTGAGTCGAAAGTACTCGGCTGCTGCTTCCTCCGGATCACCCAGGTAGCGCTGCTCGCCGTCGTGGATCAGCAGCGCGCGGTCGAACAGCGCCTGTACCGTCGCCATGTTGTGAGTCACGAGCACGAGCGTCTTCCCCGCCCTACGCCGCTGATGGAACACGTCCATGCACTTCTGCCCAAACGCGGCGTCTCCGACCGCGAGCACCTCGTCGATCAGCATCACGTCCGGGTCGGCCTGCACCATCACCGCGAACGCAAGGCGCACCATCATCCCGGACGAGTAGTTCTTCAGCTTCAGGTCGACGAACTCCTCCAGCTCGGCGAACTCGACCACCGCGTCGAGCCGACGCGCCGCCTCGCGACGGCTCAGTCCCATCATCACACCGTTCAGTGCGACATTCTCCCGCGCGGTCAGCTCCGGATTTAGGCCGATCCCGAGCTCGATGAACGGGGCCATGCGACCGCCGATCCTGATCGTTCCGGAGTCGGCCTTGTAAATGCTCGCGAGAATCTTGAGCAGCGTGCTCTTGCCCGACCCGTTGCGGCCGACGATCCCGAAGAACTCGCCTCGACGGACATCGAATGAGATCCCGCGCAGCACGCGCAGCTCTCGATAGTCGATCTTCGTCAGGGGATGGACCATCCGCTCCTTCAGCGTGTCCACCTTCCGGTCCGGGACCCTGAACGTCTTGTGCACATCGCGAACCTCGATCGCCGTCGGAGCTGTGCGCAGCGCCCGAGCCCGCCGGCTGGTCGGCAATGGAGGCGGCTCGTCTACCGACAGATGGTCTGACACGGTCCGTTCGCGAGCTATCCGAGCCTGCGGCCGAGGACGGAGTTTGGAGCCTCGTCGTGTCCCGGATGGGCAGGCGCGCGGCCGGCCGCGCGGCTGCGCTGAAAGGCCGCGAAGCGGCGAAGCGGCGCGGTGATCCTCCAGCTCAAGCTGTCGGTGACCGCTTTGAGCTCCCGCTCCGCGCTCGCGGCCGCGGCGTCCGTCTTCAACTGCGTCGAGATCGCCACCCCCCGCGTCACTGCCGCCTCAGCCTCGGCGCGGCGCGCTCGCTCCTTCCAGGTTCCGCCCGCGACGCCTACGCCGGGCATGCGTCCCTCCCACTTTTCGATCACGGCGACGTGCGCCCGCGCCCAGTTCTCGAGATCGTTCGCCAGCTCGAGCGAGTGGTTGTGGATGACCTTGAAGTCGGCGGTCACCACCTTGCGACCCGCCTCGCGCACTTGCAGGCAGAAGTCGAAGTCATAGCCGTGGAGCAACTGGCCGAGAGACTCATCGAAGCGGATGTTCTCGACCACCCACGGTGAGAGTCCGAGGACGAAGCCATCGACCGTATCGACCTCGCCCAGCTGGGCATATGGGGGGTTCGCCTCGTGGTTCCAGGTCACCGACGGAAAATCGCCGCCGCCGAGCTCCGGGTATCGATGGATGAACGACGCCCAGGTGACCGATCCCTCCCACCAGGCGATCGTGCGCACGCCGATCGCGCCGACGCACCCGACGACACCCACATCCTGATCGCTCAGCGCCGCTCGCAGCTTCTGAACGAACTCCCGGTCGACGATCTCGGAGTCCTGGTGGAGCAGCACCAGCGCCTCGAGCCCGTCGATCGAGGCGGCCTCGTTCATGATCGCGTTGTAATTGCGGAAGATCGAGCCTTCGGCCGGACGGCAGAGAGCGTGGGAATCTGACGCGGAGGCGAGCTTGATCCCGGGCTCTGCGTAGCGCTTGTATATATCGAGGTCGGTGACGGAGGAGGCGAAGACGATCACCGTCGCATGCCCCCTCGGTCCGCCGCGCCTCGATCCCAGCTGCTCGAGGACTGGTTCACGGGCGCGAGTTTATAACCGGCCGCCGGTCGCCGCGCCGGCGCTGGCTTCCCGTTACAGTGCCGCCCGAACAGCGTCCCGCTGCTCTTCAACGGAGGTCTTGACGCAGATATGTCGACGTACGTAGAGCCGGGCTGGATCCAGCGGTTCGCCGAACTGTGGGAGAAGCTGGGGCCGGAGACGAAGACGGCGGTCGTCGAGCTGTTGCCGGACGATTGGTCGTTCGAGGGCAAGCGGGTGATGGACTTCGGCTGCGGGGCCGGACGGACGCTCAAGTACTTCGCGTCCGAAGCCGAAAGCGCCGAGCTATGGGGCGTGGACATCGATGCCGTGAGCATCGACTTGCTGCGGGAGACGGTCTGCCCCCCGTTTCATGTGATGCGGTCCGAGTACTGGCCACCGCTCGATCTCGAGCCCCTCTCGTTCGACCTGATCTGGTCGATTTCGGTCTTCACGCACCTGACCGACAACTCGATCCCATGGCTGGTCGAGCTGCATCGGCTGCTGAAGCCCGGTGGCTTGCTGATCGCGACCTACATGGGTCGCTGGACCTCCGAGCTGCTGGCTGGGGAGCCCTGGGACGAGGACCAAGTCGGGATGAATGTTCTGCGGCACAATCACTCAGTCAGCGACGGTGGACCATTGGTGATGATCTCCGATTGGTGGCTTCGCGAGCACTGGGGCCGTGCGTTCGAGGTGCTCGAGACCGCACCGCAGATCCACAACCAGAGCTGGGCGCTGCTGCGCAAGCGGGACGTCGAGCTGACGGTGGAGGACATCGAGCATCCCGGGAACGACCCACGCGAGCATGCTGCGCTGCGCCACAACCTGAGACAGGCACGGCGAGAGATCGAGGCGCTCCAGCGCCAGGCGGGGGAGGACCTCGCGGCCGCCCGGCGGACCGCCCGTCGAGAGCGGGAGGCGCTGCTGGAGGAGGAATCACTCAAGCTCCGCGAGCTGCAGCGCAGCTACGAGGAGTCGTTGAGCTGGCGAAGCACACGTCCGCTCCGAGCGGCAGCGAGAATCGTGCGTTCGTACCGGGGGCGGAGGTCACCGTAGCTGCCGCTGGAGCATGTCATTAGCCAAGCCCGCACGCAGCGACCCGGGCCATCGGTGCGATCTGCGCGTGCCACCGCGCAGAAGCGAGGTCAGGGGCAATCAGTAGCACGGTCCGCGCCCCCGGTAACAGGGTCCCGATCCGCTGGAACTGGGTCGAAAAGCGCCGCACGGCAACTGTCGCCGGGCCGCCCGAACTGCTGAAGAGAATGCCTCCTCGCGGGACCGTGAGCTGTAGCGCGTTTGGAGGAATCGCTCCAAACGCGGGGGTGAATGACACAGGTCGGTAGGTCGCGCATGCTCCGTGAATCGTGACGGTCCCAAACGCCACCATGTCGACCTTCGGCGGTTGCGCCGCCGCTAGGTTCCGCACCGCGCGTGCGGAGCTCAGCGCGAGCCCGTGGATGCGGATCAGCTGGCCGTCGGCAGCGCGGCGCGCGATATCGGGCATGCGGGCGATCTCGGCGGCGCTCGCCGCCGGCGATCCGAGAGCGCGCTGGGCGGCAAAGTAGGCGCTCGCTGTCACCGTCGCCGGGATCAACCCGCCCGGGGCGTAGCTGGGGCTGATGGTCGGGCGTGTGATCTCAAGCGCGCTAAGCTCGGCCCTGGTCAGCTGCGCCTCGGCGCGGAGCCGCAACGAGCCTTCGCGCAGCGCGCCAAGATTCGAGAGGATGGCGCCGATCACTGCGACGCTCACGATTACGCGAGCGGTCAGGGAAAACGAAAGCCCGTGCGCAGCCTCAACGAGAAGCAGCAGGATCAGCACGGCGCTCACGTACAGATAGGGGCTCTCGTTGCCATGTGCCGTCGGCACGCCCGAGCCAAGCGACGCGTAGCCGAGGCCGGCGACGAACCAAAACGCGAGCGCCATCACGACCAGCGTGAGCACACGCGGGGGAACCGTCCGAAGCCGAACCAGCCTCCATCCCAGGCCGAGCACCCCGAGCGCTAGCAACGAGCGACCCCACCCGCCGTAGTCGACGCTGCCGGTGACCGCGTTGACAGTCGCCAAGCCCGCGAGCGAGCTGGCCCCGCCGGCTGCGGCGTGAAACATGAACGCAATCAGCGATCCGTTGGTGGCTACAGACTGGGCGTGGGCCAACCACCACGTCGCGTACAACAGGATTGGCGCGGCGACGATCCAGAGGTCCCGCGACCGACGGCGTTGCAGCACATCGACCGCCACCCCCACGGCAATGGCAGGCCCCGGACCGCCGCTCGCCAACGATATGGCTACGAGCAGGCACGCGGCGAGGTCGCCGATGCCGCTGCGGCGATCGAGCGCCAGCAGCGCTCCGATCCCGGCCGCGAGCGCGAACGGCCACCCAATCCGGGCCGGCTCGAGAAACGCTTCCCAGCCTGGGCCGAAGAACATGATCAGGGCGGCGGCCAGCAGCGCGAAGTAGCCGCCGAGGCGGGGCCTCGCATACACGAACACCAGGGCGACACAGACCAGATGGGTCGCGATCGCAATCGCTCGATAAGGCCAGTAATGCCGCAGCCCCGCGGTCGCAAACAGGAGCTTGTAGATCGCGGCCGGGACGAGCGAGAGCTGGGCGTTGAACGGATGCAAAAGGGACGCGAGACCGCCCCCGCGCCGCTCCACGATCCAGATCCAGGTATCGCCGGAGAAGGTCGTCGCCCGAGTAACGGAGACAAGCAGCACCGCGCCGGCGGCCAGCAGCATCACCATCCCGACCCACGACCACGCTGCGGGCCACGGGCGGCCGAACAGCCGCGATCCGGCAAGCGACGCTCGCCACGATGCCGCCTGGGCGGGCAGCCACGCCGACCGCTCCGCGCCGCTCAACCCCAGGTTGCCCGAGTCAGCGGCTGGCATCAGCGCAGTCGACTAGAGGCCGCATGCGGTCGCCCGGCCGGCGGGCTCGAGCTGGACGTGCCATCTCTGCGAGGCCAGATCAGGCGCGATCCGGAGAATCGCCGAACTGGACGACGCCAGCCTGCCAAGCGGTTGGAACTGACTCGCGAACCGTCTCAGTCCGATCGCGGCCGATCCGCCACGCGCGCTGAGCAGCAGGCCCCCCGGCGGAACGGTAAGTGCGAGCACGCTCGGTGAGGTCGCCGCGGCGGGGGCCCGGGGACGGAAAGCCACGCACGATCCGTGCACCGATGCCTCTCCAGACGCCACTGCGTCGATTCTCGGCGGTGCGCCGACGATGCTGGTGTGGCTGGCAGCCGACGTGAGCATGACGCCGTGGATAGCAATCAGCTGCGCGTCTGCGTCCGACCGCAAGACATCTGGCATCGCCGCGATCTGCGAGGCGCTCGCACCTGGCGAACCCAGGGCCTTCTCGGCGTCGAAGTATCGAGCGGCGGTCAGCGTGTGAAACACAAAGCCCGCCGAGACGAAGTTTGGCTTGACGATCGGTCGGGCGATGTCGAGCGATCCCAGGTAGGCGACCGTGAGCTGGGACCCTCCCCGCAGCCAGGTACCGGCGACCCGCAGATCTCCGACGTTCGCGTTGATCGCGTAGGCGACCGCCAGCCCCACCACCAGGCGCACCGCCACCGGCGGCGAGGTCCCGCGCGCAAGCTCGACGATCGCGAGCACGAGCACCACCGCGCCGACGTATAGGTACCGGCTGTCATTGCCCGTAGAGGTCAACGTGAGCGTGCCAACCACCACGTACGAGCGGGCGATCCCGGTGATCACCCAGAACGACACGGCGATCGTCAGGAGCGTGATCAGCCGGACCGGGATGTACCCGAGGCGGCGGAGCCGCCATGTGAGCCCGGCGAGCGCGAGGATGAGCAAAGGCGGACCCCAGCTCAGGAACGCGCCACTGCCAGTGACGACGTTGTACTGGGCGAGGCCAACGAGCGCGCTCAGCACCCCGGCGGCGGCGGAGTAAACAAAGCGAGTGACGAACAGGTATGCGTCGTGCGAGACGGTCGCCTGCTGGTAGAGGACCCACCACATCGCATACAGCGCGAGCGGCGCGACGAAGATCCACCAGTCGCGCCAGTGCCTGCGAAGCAGCACCTCGACCACCAAGCCGGCGGCGAACGCAAGGCCGGGACCGGCGCTCGCGACCGACACGCCCAGCAGGATGGCGGCGCCGACATCGCCGGCGCGATCACCGCGGTCGAGCATCTTGAGCGCCCCGATCCCGGACGCGATTGCAAACAGCCACGCCATCTGAAACGGCCACATGAAGTTTTGCCATCCCGGCCCAAAGAACAGGATCAGAGCCGCCGCGAAGAGAGCGAAGTAACCGCCAACGCGTGGTCTAGCGTACGTGAACACGAGCACCACGCAAAGCAGGTGTGCGCCGATCACGACTGCTCGGTAGGGCCAGTAATCGCGCATGCCGGCAGTGGCAAACAACAGCTTGTACGCGAGCACGGGGACGAGCGAAAAGTGGCCGTTGTGCGGGTCCAGGAAGGTCGCCAGGCCGTCGCCGCGGCGCGTGAAGATCCAGGTCCACTCATCCGCTGTGAAGGTCGTGCCGCGAGTCTCGTGGAACAGCACCAGCGCTGCGACCACCAGCAACGCCGCGAGCACGATCCAATCCCAGGCCGAGGGCAATGAAGGTGCCCGCGATCGAATGCCCGCGATCAACTCCCTCGGACGAGTCTCGGGGCGCGTCGGCTCATCGCGGACAGTGACCTCGAGCGTCGCTGGCGGATGACTGCGCAGGTCGCGGAGTCTGCCAGACATCTCGTCGGCCTGATGCAGTCCAGATCATCGATACACTACGCCGCCCTGTGAGCACGCCCGCCCTGGCAATGGACCGGCTGGTGGCCTGGCTGGAGGAGCATCCGTCGCGCTGGACGCTGGGTCCTCACTGCGAGATCGCGAGCGATCCGGGTCAGTGGGGCCACTCGCTGGTGAACAACGCCGAGATCCTGCTCCCGTGCCTGGACGCGGTCGAGGCCCAGTCGGTCGTCGAGGTCGGGTCATACGCGGGGGACGTGACCCGGCTGCTGCTCGGCTGGGCCACGCGCTCGGGAGCACGGATCTGGGCGATCGACCCCTCTCCGCAGGAGGCGCTCGTGCGGCTAGCCGAGGAGCACCCCGAGGTGGAGCTGATGCGTGAGACGAGCCTCGAGGCACTCCCGCACGTCCCGCTCCCGGATGCGGTCGTGATCGACGGAGACCACAACTACTACACCGTGGCCGAGGAGCTGCGCCTGATCGACGAGCGAGCGGACGGAGCATCGCTGCCCCTGCTGATCTTCCACGACGTGCGCTGGCCCCATGCGCGTCGCGACCACTACTTCGCGCCCGAGCTGATCCCGGAGGAGCACAGGCAGCCATGCGTCGAGCACGGCGGCGTGTTGCCGGGCGAGCCGGGCCTAAGCGCGGACGGGCTGCCCTACACCTGGGTGGCGGCGCGCGAGGGGGGACCGCGCAACGGCGTCCTCACCGCGGTCGAAGACTTCGTCGCGGCGCACGACGACCTCCGTCTGGCGGTGGTGCCGACGTTCTTCGGCCTCGGCGTTCTATGGCATCGAGAGATGCCGTGGGCGGACAGCCTCGCGGAGCTACTCGCGCCGTACGATCGCAATCCGGTGCTCGAGAGACTTGAGGCAAACCGTGTCCTCCACCTGACCGCGATGCACTCACAGGGGATGCACACGCTCCTGCAGGCGCAGAAGCGGGAGCGCAGGGACGAGCTGCTCATGCGGCTGCTCCAGTCGAAGGCGTTCGCCATCGCCGAGCGGCTCTCGCGGTTACGGCAACGAGGTGCGCCCGCCTTCTCCCGGCAGGAGATCGAGCGCGTGCTGAGCGATTAGGTATGCCCTACCTGCGGGATACTTCGGCGGATCCGGTTCTCGAACAAGACGTCAGGCGCGACCTCCGCGCCGCTGGACCCGCGCCAGACCTGGACCGGTTGCGCGCGGCATATCTGGAGCTGCTCAAGCTATCGCTCTGCGATCTGGCGGGCTCGGGGACGCGAACCGTGAGCTGGACCGGAGATCGCCGCGTGTTCTCGCGTGACTTGACCGGCGATGACCAGATGAACTGGCGGATCTCGGGACGCGACTGGCCGCTGAACGCGCTGACGATGGTCGGCTTGAGACGGCTCGACGATCTCCAGGCGTGCGTCGAGTCCGTCGTGCGCGACGGGGTGGAGGGCGACTTGATCGAGGCTGGTTCGTGGCGAGGCGGGGCCGCGATCCTCATCCGGGCGACGCTCGACGCCCTCGGCGCCCACGATCGCACGGTGTGGGTCGCGGACTCGTTTCAGGGGTTCCCGGCACCGGAGCCGGACGCTGCCCCCGAGGACCTGGAGCTCGAGAAGGACATGAGCCCGCTCGCCTTCCTGGCGCCCTCGCTCGATGAGGTAAAGGGCTACTTCGCCCGCTTCGGCTTGGAGCAGGGCGTCAGGTTCGTCCCTGGGTTCTTCGAGGAGACGATGGAGCAGCTCCGCGGCCGGCGTTGGTCGGTCATCCGCCTCGACGGCGACAGTTACAAGGCGACGCGGTTGACGCTCGAAGCGCTTTATCCGAGCCTCTCGGTTGGCGGCTACCTGATCAGCGACGACTACATGATGCTTGCGGGTTGCAGCCGGGCGATCGACGGGTACCGCGATGAGCACGGCATCACCGAGGCGATCGAGGCGATCGACTTCAACGGAGCGCGGTGGCGCCGCGAGCGCGAGGACCCACGACTGGCCGGCGAGCAACCCGTGCAAGGCGACACCCCGAGCACCGCGAGCGCGCCGCGCGCCGTCGCCGAGCAGACGGTCAAGCAGATCCCCACGGACCGCGAGCTGGAGCTCGAAGATGAGCTCCGCGAGAAGCAGGCCCGGCTGCTCGCGCTCGAGGCCGAGGTGGCGACGTTCCGGAGCTCCCCACTCGCAGGGCCGTTAGCGTGGTGGTCGGCCCGGAGGGCCAAGCCCGGCGCCTGACGGTCTCGATCGGCGGCGTTCGCCGCGGCGACGGCGCTCAGTCGCCACCGCGCGGCCGTTCTCCCGCCTCTCGCGATAGGGGAATCGACCCGGTCGCGAGCGTGCCGTCAGCTCGCTTCGCGGTCACCACGAGCCGCGGCGCGGCGTTGCTCGGGTCAAGCCACAGCACCGCCTGCCCGGCTGCCAGCTGGTCGGCGGGCGGCGGGCTGGTCCTCGCGGTCGCCAGGTGACCGAGCCCCACGGGGCGGCGGTCGAGGTTACGCGCTCCCGACACAGACAGCATCGGCGTGACCGCTAAGCCCCAATGGTTGTATGCCAAGCTGCCGAACAGCATGTCGTTCTCGTCGAGGATGTATTCGATGGTGTCCATCGGTGGAGGGCCATCCTCGATATCAAACTGATGAACGGTCAGGTACGCCGGATCGCACCCGGGCGGCATCGACTGGACTCCGGCCGCCGGATCCCATCCCGCTAGGTGGTACTTGTTGTGCTCCGACATGGCGTAGAACCAGTTCGAGGAATGCCCTCCGTTGAGACCCCCGCCATCCTCGATGCCGTAACCAACGGTACAGGTCTGCGCGATAGGGTTGATCAGCACGACGTGCGCGGTGCTGGCGAACGCGATCCCGCAGTACGGACCCAGGCAGTACAGCGACTCGCAGTACACCTCGCCGAAATTGAGCGCGCGGGGTAACCTGACGCCGAAGCTCTGGGGATGACTGGGGATCAGGCTCCCACGGTCGGCCGCGATCACCGACAAGTCCTTTATGTGAAGCTTGCCGGCGAGATGCATGTTGATGCCGCCGAGCGCCGGATCGGCTGGTAACTCGATAGTGAAGCCGTCCAGCTCCCACCGGCCGTAGTGCTGGTGAAACGACGACATGCCAATCACCGCTGGCGGTTCCCCGGACGTGTACGTGTCGCCCGTACGCGTTGTCTTGATCGTCGTGAGGCCCGACACGCCGGTTACCCGCACCGACCCTCCGAGGACCGGAAAAGGGATGACCGCGTGCGCGTGCGACGCGGCGCCCCTCGCCATCGTGTTCACCAGGTAGGTGGTAGGGGCCAGCCGTACCTCGCCGCTGCCGAGCCTTGCTAGCGCTCCCGACTGGTCGAACAATGCCTGGAACGCGGGCGCATCGTCGGTGGTGCCATCTCCTTTGGCGCCGTACATCTCTGGCGTGAACGTGGGCATCAGCCGAGGCTGCACACGCTCGCGCGCCCAGCTGTTAGGACTCGGGCGTGCCAGCGCTGCGCGGCGAGGTCGGGCGCGATCCGCAGCGTCGCTGACGCCGAGGAGGCAAGTATCCCAACCGGTTGGAACCCCGTCGAGAACCGTCGTACTTCCACGATCGCGGGTCCCCCCAGCGCGGTCAGGAGCAAACCCCTCGAGGGAATCGTGAGCTCGGGCGTGCCCGCCGCGACCGGACGGGTGACCGCCGTGCGAGCCAGGCTTACGCACGGCCCGATGACGGAGAGGGAGCTGCGATCGACCGCATCGGTGCGGCCGGCCCCGCTCCGGCCCACGGCGACTCGCTTCGCCGGCACCAGGTGGAGACGATGGATGGCGATCAGCTGCGTGTCAACCTTCATTCGAACCGCATCCGGCATCGCCGCGATCTGCGCGGCGCTTGCCGCCGGCGACCCGAGTGCCCGCTCGACGTCGAAGTACTCCTCCGCTCGGACGGGTGGGGCAAACTCGGACACCTGCGACAGAAACTCGGGCTTGACGGTTCCTCGCGTTAGATCGAGTGTTCCGAGGTAGGCCTCCGTGGTCTGCGCATCTAGGCGCAGCGCACCACCGGCGGCGCCGAGGACTCCGCTATTGGAGACGATCGCGACTAACACGACAATTGCAGCTACGACGCTGATCGGTAAGGACCGTCTGGCACCGCTGGCAAGCTCGACGGCGATGAGCACGATCAGGACGGCACCCACGTACAGGTACCGGTTGTCATCTCCCGAGGACTGGAATGGAAGCCCGTTGGCCACGAAGTACGCACGTGCGAGTCCTGTGATAACCCAGAACGACAGCATTATCGTGAGCAACGCGATCACCCGCACCGGCATGGATCCGAGGCGACGTAGCCGCCACACCAACCCGAGCAATCCCAGCGCCAGCAACGGACGTCCCCAGGTCAGGAACGCACCGGTGCCGGTGGCGGCGTTGACGTGGGATAGCCCCGCGACCGCGGACAACGCGCTGGCGGCGGCGGTGTAGACGAAGCGGGGCAGCCGCGACACGGCCTGACCAGCGAGAGTCGAGTGCTGGTAGAGCACCCACCAAACCGCGTACAGCACCGCTGGAACCGCCACGATCCACCAATCGCGCCAGCGCCGGCGCACGAGCAGCTCGACCGCGACCCCGGCCGCGAAAGCAATACCGGGACCGGCGCTGGCGAGCGACACGCACAGCAGGGCGCACGCGCCCACGTCCCCCGTCGTGTCACCGCGCTCGAGCATCATGAGTGACCCGATACCGGCCGCGATCGCGAATAGCCACGCCATCTGAAACGGCCACAGGAAGTCCTGCCATCCAGGGCCGAAGAACAAGATCAGAGCAGCCGCCAAGAGCGCGAAGAGACCCCCAACACGTGAGCGCGCGTACACGAACACGAGCGAGACACACATCAGATGCGCGGCGATCACGACCACTCGATAAGGCCAGTAATGACCCAGCCCGGCGGTCGCGAAGAGGAGCTTGTAAACGGCAACTGGAACCAGCGAGAGGTGTCCGTTGTGGGTGTCCAAGAACGTCCCGAGGCCGCTGCCACGGCGCTGGAAGATCCATATCCACTCATCGTTCAAGAAGGTCGTTCCGCGAGTGATGTACATGAGCAGCACCCCGCCGATGACCAGGAGCCCAGCCAATGCGATCCATGGCCAGGACGAAGGAACGCCGGCAGCCGGACTCGGAGGGCTGGCGTATCTGCGGCGAGCCGAGCGGGCCGTCGGCCTGGCTAAAGCGGCAATCACGCGCTATCTCGCGATCATCTGGGCCGTTCCCAGAGGAAACTGCGGATGGGCGCCGAGCGCCCCCGATCGGTGAGCCAGCGCTCGACCTCCTTCGTAGAGACCTTGCGCCTACGCTGCGTAGATCGGCGCTTGACCAGGACCAGGGGGAACGTGGCCGCGACCTCCGTGTAGGCCCGCAGCGCGGTCAGCCCGGCACCGTGCCTGACCGCGCCGCCGAACAGCAGGACGTGAATCGCGAGGAACCGTGGGAGCACCTTCACCAACAACCGCCGCGGCAGGTTCTTCCACACGAGCAGCTGCGAGTTCTTGATTAGGTGGTAGAGCTGGAACCTGTCTACGCTCCGGCCGGTGGAGGCGCCCTTTCGCAGCACGCGCGCTCGAGGCGCGAGCACGATCCGGTAACCCGCAAGTCGAGCACGGAAGCTCAGGTCCACGTCCTCGAAGTACGTGAAGAACTGGATGTCGAACGTACCGATCGCTCCAAATACGGCTCGTCGGTAGATCGAAGCGACTCTCGAGGCCGCAAAGACCTCTGGATACCCGTCGCAGCTCGATTCGGCGATCGTCTCGCCGCGTCCATCGGAGAACGGAAGCCCCCACTTGGACAGCAGCTCTCCGCGGGCGCTGACGACCCGCGGGTCGTCGCGTTCGTATACCGGACTAGCGGCGATGTCGGCGTGGTCCATCGCCGCAAGCAGCTCCTCGGCCCAGCGCGGGTCTGGGATCGCGTCGTGGTCGAGCAGCGCAACGAACTCGCCATTTGACGCCTCGATACCCGCGTTTGCGGCGCCTGCGAACCCGTAATTCATGCGCAGCGGGAGGACGATCACCTCGGGATGCTGCTCGCGGATGAACTTCACCGAGCCGTCGGTTGAGCCATTGTCAACGACGATCACCTCAAGGCTGTCGAGGGATTGCCCGCGCAGAGACGCGAGGCATTCGCCGATCCCTTCTCCGCCGTTCCAGTTGACGATCACGACCGACATCCGCATCCGGGGGGCAGCCCCCAAGATCGGCTCGCGCGGGGGCGCGAAGATCGTCCGCGCGATGCGCCGACGCAGGACCTGGCCACGCTTGGCAAGGATGGGGCGGAGCTCACCGATCGCACGCAAGCGCCTTACGAGATAGGGGCCGACGACCGGGCGCAGCGGCGACTCCAGGAGGGCGAGCACGACGCGCACCTCCTGCTCGAGCGACAACACGACGCTCATCGCGATGTCCCGCTTGGAGTAGTTCTTGACCTGGAGGAAGAGCTTGTTGCGGCTCGAGAGACCCCATTTGAAAGTCGAGTCGGGTCCCGACGTAGCCGACCCCACGTGTCGGACGACGGCATCGGCCACGAGTGCCGCCTTCCACCCCCTGGCCACCCCGCGCACGGCTACGTCCACGTCCTCGAGATAGCTGAAGAAGTCGCTGTCGAAGAACTCGCCCGCGAGCATCACATCCTCGATGAACTCCCGCGTGTACATCGCCGCGGCGGCGTTCACGCCGTATATGTCACCCGACGAGTATTGGCCGACGTCGATCTCGCGTTGGCCCACCTGCGTCGCGACCGAGTCCCAGCTCAGCTCGACGCCGACCGCGTCGAGCACCCGGGGGTCCTCCGCGGAGACGACCTTTCCCTGCCATGAGCCATAGTCGGCGGTGCTTGCATCCGCGGCGGCGATCAGTCGCGCGATGAAATCGGGCGCCGGAATCGTGTCGTTGTTGAGCGTCAGCACGTATGCCGCCGTGGGGTCAGCCAGCGCCCTCGCGATACCGATGTTGTTGGCCGCGGCGAAGCCGAGGTTCGCGTCGTTGCGGACGATCTCGGCATCGGGGAAATGTCGTCTAGCGCAGGCCACGCTGCCGTCGCTCGAGGCGTTGTCCACGATTACGAGCTCGAAATCGCGCCACGCCTGCCGCTTGAGCGCGTCCAAGCACGCGGGGAGCACGGTTTCGCCGTCGCGGTTGACGAGCACGACCACCAACCGTGCCATCAGCCGCGCCTTGCCTCGGTTACGAGCCCGCCCATCGTCGGTCGCGATTATGCGCGATTGGTGATCGCGGAGCGCCCACTCGCTCGCAAAGGTCGGGTATATTCGCCTCGTGGTCGCGGTCGAATTGGCGCACCCGCGAGCATGAAGGTAGGGGTTGATGGTCGCAGTCTGCTGCACCCGGGAAGAGGAGTCGCGTCCTACACACGGGGCCTTCTCGCCGCGCTTGCGACCGCGTACCCCGATGACGATTGGCGGGTCCTCGTTCCCGCGGGTGAACGCCTGTCGGCGCCGGCCGGCGTGCGCGTGTTCCGCTCCCGGCTGCCCGGCCGAGTCCTTTTCGGAGTCACTGGCGGGCTGGGGCGACCGTACCTCGACGAGCTTCTCGGCGGGGTGGATGTCTTTTGGGCTCCTGCGCCCGCACCGTTGGCCATTGCGCCGGGCGTGCCGCTTGTGCTCACGCTCCATGACCTTTCATGGGAGCTGCGTCCGGGCGACTTCACGAGGTACGAGCGGGCATGGCATCGTATCGCTCGCCCTCGCGCGCTAGCGGCGAGGGCGGCGCGCGTGATGGCGGTATCCGACCAGACGCGGTCGCAGGCGATCGAGCGCTGGGGGCTCGATCGAGAGCTCGTGGCGACGATCTCTCCGGGGATCCGCGGCCCCGAGCAGCCCGTCATCCCCGAGGCGATAACGATGGTTCGCCGACGGCACTCTCTGCCGGAGCGCTACTTCCTGTCGGTCGGCGCGCTGGAGCCGCGCAAGGCGCCCGACGTGCTGGTGCGAGCCTTCGCCCGCGCGCGCGCCGGCGGGCTCGATGCGGAGCTCGCGATCGTAGGCGAGGGTCGACTCGAGCCTGAGCTCCGTGGGGAAGGCGTGCACCTGCTCGGCCGGTTGACCGACGGTGAGCTGGACCACCTCTACGTCGGCGCCCTCGCGCTCGTGATGCCGTCGAGGCTCGAGGGCTTCGGCCTCCCGCCGCTCGAGGCAGCCGCGCGAGGTACCCCATCGGTCGTCAGCGATCTGCCGACCTTCTCGGCCACACTTCCAGATGCCGCGCTGCGAGTTCCGATCGACGACGAGCTCGCGCTGGCAAGGGCGCTCACCGACATCGCGGGCGACGCGCGGTTGCGCGATCGGCTCGCCGCGCGCGCGCGCGAAGCCGCCCGGCGCTTCTCACTCGAGCGCTCAGCGCGCGACGCCTACGCCGTGATCGCGGCCGCCGCTGGGCTGGGCCGAGTCACCTGAAGATGAGCGACCGACGGGAACGAGCGTTCTCAACATCCGCAGCGACGGCTTGCTGTTAACCGGCCATCGATTGGTGAGCCAGGCCTCGATCTCCCCCGGACTGACGGTCCGGAGGCGCTGCACCCTGCGGCGCTCGATCAGGATCCTCGGAAACGACACCACGACCACGACGTAAGCCTTAAGCGCCCCGCCGACCGCCCGCCGCCGCACGGCGGCCCCGAACAAATGGAGCTGCATGACGGAGAAGCGCGGCAGCATCTTGACCAGCACGCGTAGGGGAACGTTCTTCCAGATCAGCAGGTGCGAGTTCTTGATCAACTGGTGCAGCTGGAAGTGCCCGAGGGCCCGGGCGGTGGCGCCGATCTCGTGGACAACACGCGCGCGCGGTGCGAGTACCACGCGATAACCCGCCAGCCGTGCGCGGAAGCTGAGATCGACGTCTTCGAGGTAGGCAAAGTACTGACCGTCGAAGATGCCGATCCGTTCGAGGACCGCGCGCCGATAGATCGAGGCGCCGCCCGAGGCCGCGAATATCTCCGGATATCCGTCAAGGGACATTCCCGAGATCGGCTCGCCGTGTCCATCGCGATACGGAAGGCCCCACCTGGAGAGGAACTCGCCTCGCGAGTCCAAGATTTCCGGGTTGTCCCGCTGGAGCATCAAGCTCGCCGAGATGTCACCGTGGTCCATCGCCGCGAGCAGCTCCTCTGCCCAATGTCGGTCGACGATCGCGTCGTTGTTCAGGACTGCGACAAATCTCCCGTTGGACCCCTTGATTCCCGCGTTGACCCCACGGGCGAAGCCGGTGTTGACCGGAAGCGGGAGGACGACCGCTTCCGGGTGGTGCTCGCGGATGAACTCCACCGAGCCATCCGTGGAACCGTTATCGACGACGATGACCTCTAGCCCGCCGACGGTTTGCTTGCGCAGCGCTGTGAGGCACGTGCCGATCCTGTCTCTCCCGTTCCAGTTCGGGACCACGACCGTCAGCGTGACGTTGGCCGCCGCCGGCGAGAGATGAGGACGAGGAGGGGCGAAGATGGTCGACGCCACGCGGCGCTCGCGGATCGCCCGGCGCTTGGGGAGCATCGGGCGGAGGGCAACGACGGCGAGTAGGCGGCTGGCCAGGTATGTGCCCAGCAGCTTCCGGTGCGGCGTGCGCAGCGAGCCAAACACGTGACGAAACTCCTCCTCGAGCGACGGGAGCATCGCCGTCATGGCCTCCCTCAACGAATAGTTCTTCACCTGGAGAAATAGCTTGTTCCGGCTCGTGAGCCGCCATTTCGACCTCTCGCCCCCCGAGGTCGCGGACCCGACGTGTCGTACGACAGCATCGGCGACGTAGGAGGCCTTCCACCCGGCGCTCACTCCGCGGACCGCGACGTCCACGTCCTCGAGGTAGCTGAAGAACTCGCGGTCGAAGAACTCCCCTGCGACCTGCACGTCCTCGATGAATCGGCGGCTGTAGAGGGCAGCGGCGGCGTTCACTCCATACACGTCTCCCGACTTGTATTGGCCAGCATCGACCTCGCGGTACCCCAACTGGTGCGCGACCGAGGCTCGGGTTAGCTCGACGCCCACCGCGTCGAGGATGCGAGGGTCGTCCGCGAAAACGACCTTCCCCTGCCACGAGCCGTAGTCGTCACCACTGGCGTCGGCGGCGGAGACGAGACGCTCCACGAAATCGGGCGCCGGAATCGTGTCGTTGTTGAGGGTGAGAACGTAATCGACGGCAGGGTCTGCCAGTGCCCTTTCCACCCCGACGTTGCTCGCTTCGGCGAAGCCGACGTTGCTGCGATTGCAAATAATCTCGGCGTCGGGAAACTGTCGTCTCGCGCAGTCAAGGCTCCCATCGCTCGAACCGTTGTCGACCAGCACGAGCTTGAAGTCGCTCCAGGACTGCTCCCCGAGCGCACCGAGGCAGGCCCGCAGGAGCGCCTCCGCGTTCCAGTTCACGATTACTACACCGACTCGCGCCATGCGGTAGCCGACGAGTCTAGTTCCAAGGCCCTCGACGCTCGGGCGATGCGGTGGAAGTGTGGGCGCCCCGCCAGCGCGGCCTCGGGCGCTTCGCGAGCCACCGTCCCCTCGCGGCGGCGCTTGACGGCGTTCGACTCGCTGCGAAAGCCTTGAACGCCACGCGCCCGGTTCCTCTGTAGCGTCTTCAAGCGCCTCGCGCTGCTACCTAGATTCTCAATTCCGGATGTTCCTTGGCGCCACGACGATCGCCAGCACGATGCCGGCACAGATCACGCCCACTGCGATCCACGGCGCCCGGTGAGGCAGGCGAATCGCCGGCAGCGGCGCCGCGCCAACCGCTGCGCCAGCCGTGCGACCGCTGTGATAACGACCAGTGCGTCCACGCGGCCAGCTCAGCGAGCAGCGCGACGACGACCAGAACTCAGGCTCCGAGCCCAGCCCAGCCCCGCGGATCGTACAAGTAGCCGCCGCCGAAGAACGCCAGCACGGTTGGTCCGGCCAGCAGCGCCACGCGCGCCGCGGTGAGCGCGGCGATCCGCCTGCGCTATCGGCGGGCTTCCCTCACGCCACGTCGGGCAAGGCGTGTGGATGGCAACGGCCTGCGATCGCAGGCCAGCGCTCGCGACCCGTTGGCGCACGCGGCAGACACCTCGGCCCGCATTCCGTCGCGAAACTGGAGAGTGTCGAATCTGGCCGCATTGCGAACACATGCTCGTGGATCGACGGCGGCATCGTCAAACTCGGCGACCGCCTCGGCTAGCTCGGGCGGGCCGCCCGACCAGAAGCACCCCGTGACGCCATCGACGACGGTCTCCAGCGCGCCGCCCCCGCGTCTTGCTATGACCGGGCGCCCCGCCGCTTGCGACTCGACCGCCGCGATTCCAAATTCCTCGATCGCCGGCAGGATGAGCGCTCTGGCACCTTGCACGAGCTCGGCCACCTCCGCGTCCGGAAGGCGGCCGGTCAAGAGGACCGTCGATCGGGCATGCCGTTTCAGCCGCTTCACGTCGGGACCGTCGCCGATCACGATCAGAGGTCGACGCAGCAGGTTGAACGCCTCGATCGCAACGTCGATCTGCTTGTGCGGCATGAGTTCCGAGACCACCACGTAGTGATCGCCCACACGACCCGGCGAGAACCGTGTCGTCTCGACCGGCGGGTAGACGACGGCGGCATCACGTGAAAAGTACGCGCCGATCCGAACTCTAGTGGCATGTGAATTCGCGACGTAACGATCCGTTCGCTGCGCAGCGATCCAGTCCCACTGGCGCCATCGGCGGAAGACGTCGCGCAAGAATGCTCGTGTCAGCGGATCGCGCCGGGCGGCGAGGGTCGCGTCGCGATCGTTCCACGCGTATCTGAACGGGTTGTGGCAGTAGCTGACGTGGACCGTCCGCTCGTCGCACAGAATCGCGTGCGCCCACGCGGAGGAGCTAGAGATCACGAGGTCGTAGGCGGAGAGGTCGAAAGACTCGATGGCCGCCGGGTAGAGCGGCAGCAGGGCCCGGAACGTTCGCGCCGATGGTCGCAGCCGTTGGAGGAACGAGCTGAAGATCGTGCGGCCGGCGAACCGGCCCTCTGTGCCATCCTCGTCGTACACAGCCGTGTAGATGTCGGCGTGCGGCCACATCTCGCACAGCTCCATGAACACGCGCTCCCCGCCACGGATGTCGAGGAGGAAATCGTGCACGAGGGCCACACGACCGCCGCCGTTCTCGCTGTGGTTTGCCTGCCGCACCCACCGGCAGTCTATGCACACCCGTTGATTGGACGCGCCGGTTATAGCCTCCCGCGTGGGTCTGTTCATGACTTACGTGCTCACGTTTTGGTCGCGGATCATCGCCAGGCGCGTGCTCGGTCGCTCGACGGTTCGCGAGCGCCGCCAACTCCAGGTGCCTCGGCACGTGCGAGGAGCCCATGGATGGTGCTGACCCGTCACCGCGCCGCCGGCGAGCGACCGCGCTTGCCTCGGCGGGGGTGGCCGCATTGGCCGCTGCAGCGGTGGTATTGCTCCTCACTTCC
Organism: uncultured Solirubrobacterales bacterium; assembly: GCA_963731355.1. Taxonomy (GTDB): domain Bacteria; phylum Actinomycetota; class Thermoleophilia; order Solirubrobacterales; family Solirubrobacteraceae; genus Palsa-465. Next base: position 86,609 of record CAVSUS010000001.1, read on the forward strand.
GGGGGCCCCTCGCGCCGCGCGACCACGACCGTCACCTCCCCTCCGGCCGTAACCAGCCCCGCGCCCGTCGGACCGCCAGCACAGCCGTCCCAGTTGGGCGCCGAGCAGTTCGGGGCGAGCGTCAACGGCCTGTTCAACGACGGCACCTACAGCTCCACAGACATCGATTCCCAGCTCCGGGAGCTTCAGCAGACCGGCGCGAAGGTGGCCCGCAGCGACGCGTTCTGGGAGGCCGCCGAGCCAAACGCCCCCACGGATGGGGTCCACCGCTACGACTGGAGCTTTGACGACTCGATCGCGGGATCGCTCGCGGCGCATGGGCTCCGGTGGCTTCCGATCATCGATTACTCTCCGCCTTGGGCGCAGTCCGTTGCCGGCCAGGACCACTCGCCGCCCAGGGTGCCCGGGGACTATGCCGCCTACGCTGGGGCCCTCGCTGCACGTTACGGCCAGGGCGGCGCGTTCTGGCGCGAACATCCGAACCTCACTCCCGAGCCCGTCGACACGTTCGAGATCTGGAACGAGCCCGACAACCCCGCGTTCTGGTCGCCGACGCCCGACGCGAGCGGGTACGACGAGCTTTACCTGCTCGCTCGCGACGCGATCATCGCCGTGCAGCCGGGCGCCCGGGTCATCGTCGGCGGCCTGACGAAGCCGGCCGTCTTCATGTCCGCGATGCTCGCCGCACGGCCAGACATGCGGGGACACATCGATGGTGTCGGGATTCATCCGTACGCTCCGAACCCCGCGTTGGTGGTGGCTCGCGTTGCCACTGCTCGTCGGGCTCTCGCTTCGGTGGGGCTTGAAGAAGCTCCCCTGTACGTGACGGAGTTCGGGTGGACGACGCATCCGACAGGAGCACGCGACTGGGCTCCGCAGCGGCTGCGTCCCCGTTACATCTCGGCGACGATCCGCGCCCTCGGGCACGTCGACTGCGGGCTTGCGATGATCATTCTGTACACGTGGGTGACCCCCGAGCTCCATCTCGCCAACCCTCAGGATTGGTTTGGGATCAACCCGCCGGGAGGCGGGAGCAGCGCAGATTCGCTGGCGTTCGCCGCGGGCTTGCGCGCTGGCGCGGCGCCCGGACCACCGATTCCCCTGTGCTCAAAGGGATGAGCGCTCGTCGTGGCCGCGATGAGCCCGCACCCGGCGCGGTTGGCACCTCCGACGCCCTTTCTCATCCGGCCCGCTCACTGTCGATAGGCCCACAATGCCACACCGCCCGCGCAACCCGCCGTCGCCGCCGCGCAGAGCGCTCGACATGTGAGCCAAGCTCGGCATTCGCGCAGCGTCTCACATACCATGCTCGGCGCGTCGTTCCAATGCGACGCTCTGCGCGCGCGCCAAAGCCGTCATGAACTAGGTTGACACAAACGATGAGACCTAGCAGCCGCTATCGGGCCGGTCCGTGCCGACACCAGGCGCGGACCTACGCCTTACCGGGACGAGAGGAAGCGCCACTGACAGCGATGGAGCGACGGCAGAACCTTCGGAGATACGCGCGTGCGATCGGGTTTCGCGTTCTAGACGGCGTAGATGTACTCACTAGACGCGAGAAACCGTCGCTTCCGCCACGACGGCTGCGGCACTTGGCGGGCGGCGGAGACTATCAGGTTGTCTCCCGTCATCTCACTGAATTGATGCGAATGGTAGGCGGGCTTTCACCGACAGCGCGCGTGCTCGACGTGGGATCAGGAACCGGACGCGTTGCTCTCGGGTTGACTCGTTACCTATCCGACGGGACATATGACGGTATTGAGATTGTGCGTCCAGCGGTCCAGTGGTGCCAGCGAGTTTTCTCACGCGAGCATCCAAACTTTTGTTTCCACCATCTTGACGTGCGGAACGGCCTGTATAACCCGAAGGGCGGAATCGAACCGACCGAAGTTGAGTTTCCCTTTGCCGCGGACTCGTTCGATTTCGCAATCCTTACCTCAGTCTTCACGCATCTTACTCGTGCGACAGTCGATCGATATCTCGCAGAGGTTGCGCGGGTGCTGGCTCTCGGTGGGCGTGCAGCGGCAACCTTTTTCCTGCTTAATGCTGAGTCACTTGCGCGACTCGACCGCGGCGAAGGCACCATCCGTCTTATCTACGTCCTGGATGACACCGGTGCGATGGTGGCGGATCCGAATGTGCCCGAGTTCGCGATCGGTCATCCCGAGGATGAGATCCTGGCGAATGTGAAGAAGTATGGGTTCGAGGTCATAGGACCGGTCCATTACGGCACCTGGTGCGGCCGCGCATCCGGGCAGACCTACCAGGACCTGCTCGTGCTCCAGCGACAAGCAGCTCACGAACCGGCTTGATTACGTGCCGCTCCGAAGGCGGAGGCCCGCACCTACAGGTCCCGGCGGGGGTTACGGCGGTTGCGGGAAGTGCCAGTAGCCTAGTGTGCTGCGGAAGACCCGCTGATCCCGCGGTCTCCGCTAGCCTGGCCTGGCGCAGCGGGTGGCGATCGAGGCCCTCCGGCGGCAGACCTCCAACGCCAGCGCGGCGTTGCGAAACGCTGCCAGTGCAGGCTTGGCCACGAGTCTCTCGGAGCTGTACCGGAGGAGTCCCGAGAAGTCGAACGCGAGCCCGTTCCGGATCTCCGTCGTGGCCCAGGTGTAGTAGTAGAAGCCCCGCAGCCCGAGTTGCGCGCGGTCCTTGCCGAGCATCGGCAGCAGCACACTCAGATTGTGTGCCTGCCCAGCCTCCGTGGTCGCGAAGTCGTAGCCCACGTTGTGTGGGGTCTTTCCCTTCGACGATGGCCAGCTCAACTCATCGGCGAGCATCGGCATGCGGGCATCTCCATTCTGATCCATCACCTCGCGGACCTTGGTGAGGATCGTGATAACCCCCTCGGGCAGCTTCGTGTACGGATGCACGGCGACGACGTCGAACAGGTTGCGCGCGCCACGAATCGCGTAGATCCTGCCTAGGGCGACCCAGGAGTAGTTGGGCAACCCCGCCAGGACCACCTTGGCGCCCGGATCGGCCGCCTTGATAGCGGCGTGGGCGGCGCGGAGCAGGGCGACGTAGCTCCGGGCAAACGGCTGCTTGAACCAGAACGCCGGGATGTTCGGCTCGTTCCAGACCTGCCACATGCGGATCGGCACCTTCGGGATCGCGGGATTCGCGGACCAGAACATCCCATGAGGTCCGTAGCGCTGTACCAGGGCCTTCACGAAGCTCGCGTACGGATCGACATGCGCCGGAAATCCCACGGTGACTCCGCTCGCCCGTCTGGCGTCCCAGCTCGGGGCGTCGAGCACGACGGGTAGCACAGTCAGCTTCCGCTGCGCGGCCAACCCTACGATCTCGTCCAGCGAGGCGAAATTCGTCGGCACACCGCTGACGTTCGTAAATGCGCTCGCGTCCGCCGGAGCCGCCTGTTGCAGCTGCACCCAACTAGCGTACGGCTGCGCCAGCGCCCAGTCGAACGTGATTCGCAGGCTGTCGACGCCGTCTTCCACCATCTGGTCCAGCTGGGCGGCAAGATCGATCCCCGGCTCGGCGTCCGGCCACAGCGGACCGCCGACGACCATCCCGACGAAGCCGGCGGGAACCGGGGACGCACGGGGTTGCTTGTGGGTGCGGGCCACAGCAGCCGCAGGCACAAAAAGCAGCGCAACTACGACAGGGATTACGGGCCTCCAGATGCCCAAGCCACGGCGATCCATTGCGCTGCGAGTGTAGCCGGGCCGCAGGACCCGCCGGCTCAGCGTCCCGCCAGCAACTCGCCGATCAGAGCGTCGGTCAGCGCCGCGGTCCTGCTCCACGGAAACGCTTCCGCGCGGCGCCGTCCGGCATCGATCAGGCGCTCGCGGACGCCGTCGCCGGCCACCACGGTGAGGAGCGCGTCGGCGAACTCGTTTGGATCGGCCGGATCGACGAGCAGCGCTGAGCCGTCGCAGGTCTCGGGCAGCGCTCCGCTGCGGGCGGCGACGACGGGAATCCCGGAGGCCATCGCCTCGAGGCAGGGGAGTCCGAAGCCTTCGTACGTCGACGGCATCGCGAGTGCACGCGCTCCGGCGTAGAGACCCGGGAGGTCCTCCTCGGCCACGTAGCCCAGACGCCGCACGGGTACCTCGGCATTGCGCAGGTAGGACCGGTCAGAGCCGGCCAGCACGAGGTCGATCTCGCGGTCTGCCAGAGCCCGCGCGGCCCGCTCGAGGACGCCGAGGTTCTTACGGGCAGACGCCGTGCCGACCACCAGTACGTAGGGCCGGGCGAGGCCGTAACGCCCAGCGGCGGGCGCCGGGTCCGCGCAGGGCGAGAAGCGCTCATCCACGCCCTCCGGGACTACTGCGACCCGTTCCGGCGCCACCCCCAGGACCTCGATGAGCTCCGCGCGCGAGAACTCCGAAACGGTGATCACCCGCCGCGCGCGCCGGGCCAGCAACGGCAGCTGCCGGCGCTGATAGGCGACGTACGGGCGCGAGTAGGCGTCCGGGTAGCGCAGCGCAGCGACGTCATGGATGACCAGCACGTTCCGGCGCCACGCGACCGGAGCCATGTTGGCGGGGGAGTAGAGCAGGGCCGAACGCCGCGCCAGCAGCGGGAGCACTGCCTGTTCCCAGGCGTGACCGGCGCGGTGCGCGAGGCCGCGAGGAGGTGCGAAGACCTGGTAGCGATCGGGACGCAACGCCGGGAGCCGAAGCGCCATTTCGCGCGCGAGACGCTCGACTCCGCCAATCTGTGCACGGACCGCCGCCCGGGCGTTGATCGCCACCGGCGCTGCCGGGGCCACGGCCCGACTCACGGTTGACTAGCTCTGGCGAACGGCCCGGCGCATCACGAGGCCGGCTCCGATGAGCCCCGCGCCCACGCCCACGATCTGCCACAGATCGAGTCCGGTGAAGGGCAGCGTGCCCGGATCGGTCTTCGCCGACGACGGGTTCGCGATCGTGCTCGTCCCAGGAGTCGGCGTTGTCGATGTCGTCGTCGGGGTTGATGTCGTTGTGCCGGCGCTGCTGGTCGATGGCGCCGAAGACGGCGTCGAGCTGGACGTGGGGGTGGCCGCTGTCGACGATGGGGTCGACGACGGAGCCGTTGCCGGCGCCGTGGTGCCCGTCGAGGAGCCCGAGGACGGGGGCGAAGAGCAGGCGAGCGGGTCGATGTACTGCTGGTCGCCCGAGGAGTTTCCCCCGCAGCCGGATGCCGCGGCCACCGAGGGGCCGAGCAGCGACAGGAGGGCAGCGACGATCAGGCAGCTGAGAATGTGTCGGGAACGCACGCGCGCGAGTATTGCAAGGATGAAGCCGCTCGGCTTCAGTACCCCTCGATGCCCGACCCTACCGCAGCTCTGCCTCGGGGCGCGCCCTAAGCTGCCCCGTTATGGACGCGGCGACGGTAGTCGGAACACGGCTCACGCGCGTGCGCGCCGCCTCATGCGCGAAAGTCGCGCTGCTGGTGTGCAGCCTCTACTTCGCGTGGACGGCCGCGTATCTGCTGACCCCCGGCCACGACGTTCGCGACTTCATACATATCGGGACCGTTTTCCTCGACGCGGGGCGGGGTCGAAGCCAGGTGATTCACCTCGATCCTGGATATCGGCCGCTGGCGAACCAGAACAAGTCCACACCCGGCTTGGGGTACGACGGCCAGTTCTCGTACTACATCGCGTTGGATCCTGGGAAGGCGCGGTACTACATCGATCTTCCAAGCCTCCGCTATGCGCGGATCCTTTACCCGCTGACCGCTCGGGCGCTTGCGCTTGGGCACCGCACGGCCATTCCGTGGGCGCTGCTCCTGATCAACTTGCTGGCCGTCGCCGGAGGCACGTGGGCCCTCGCGACCTGGCTCCAGAGACGCCAAATGTCACCGTGGTGGGCGCTGATGTTCGGCCTGTGGCCCGGAATCGTGTTCGGCGTGCAGCGGGACCTCACGGAGCCGCTGGCCTACGCGCTGGTTATCGCTGGCCTCGTGCTCCTGGACAGACCTGGCCGCTGGTGGCCGGCACCGGCCGGCATCCTCTTCGGGTTAGCCGGGCTGGCTCGCGAGACGACGCTGATCTTTCCGCTGCTCTATGGCCTGTGGCTCGCCTTCGGCGGTGACCTGCCAGTCAGATGCTCTGTGCCGCGCGCCAACCGATGGCAACGGGCGGCCATTCTCCTTGGCCTCTCGCTCCTGCCGTACGTTGCCTACGCCGCCTTCTTGAGCGTATGGCTCGGATCTCTCCCGACGAGCAGCGGTGACTTTACGCCCGTGCCATTTGCCGGCTTGGTGCATGGTCCCTACGCCCTCACCCGGCAGGGGGTGGATTTGGCGTTCGTGGTGCTGCCGGCGCTCGTCGCGCTGCTGGCGCTCGCGCCACGTCGCCGCTGGCCGCCGAGCCCGTCGTGGCTCCCCTGGCTGCTCCTCATCGCGAATGTCTTGGGGAACATCGTGTTCTACGCGCTGTTCTACCTCGCGACCTATACGACTGTCAGCCGCGCGGGAATCGGCATCGTGCTCTCGGCGCTGATGTGCCTTCCCTACCTCGGCGAGCTCGACGCGAGGCGTCGTCAAGGGCTCGCCCTCGCTGCCGCCCTGTCGATGAGCCTGCTGCCAGTCGTCGCCGTCTACGGGTTTGCCAACCTGAGCGCTTAACACCCTCGAGGCTTGTCCGCAACGGCCATCAGGTTGCTCGACACCCGGTTGAGCAGCCAAACGGCCTAGAGCACGTTGGTGGCGCTCCATGCGAGCGGTGGCAAGTAGACTGAATCGCGCGTGAGTCAAGAGATCGCGACCCGCGATTCGGTGACGGCCACTCACGCGACCAGCGATGTGCGCCCGGACGAGGGCAGTCGTTTCACTGCCAGTTCTGGGATCGTGACAGCCGCCCGTGTCGCACTGTTGGCCGGACCGACGGTGCTCGCCTTCTTCAGCGGCGGATATTTTGATGAGGCACGTGCATGGGCCGGCCTCGGCGCATGGCTGCTCGTTGTGGTGGCCATCGTCTCCGTGCCGGGTGCGTTGCCGCGTGGGCGCAACGCGTGGGTGGCGCTTGGCGGCCTGTCGCTCCTCGCGGGATGGACGCTCTTGTCGATCACCTGGGCGCCGATCGCGGGGAGCGCATACCACGCGGGTCAGATCGCGATCCTGTACGTGGGCGCCTTGCTCGCCGCGGTCGCGCTCCTGCGCTCGTGGCCCGCGCTGCGGGCGGTCGAACCAGCTCTCGCAGCCGGAGCACTGATTGTGATCTGCTATGGCCTATCTGAGCGGCTGCTGCCGGGGTTGCTCCACTTCCACCGCTCGGTCAGCGCCGCAGGACGCCTCGAGCAGCCGCTCAGCTACTGGAACGCGATGGGCGAGCTGGCGGCGCTGGGGTTCGTGCTGTGTGCTCGCCTCGCCGGCGACGCCAAACGGCCGCTGGGGTTGCGCGCTGCGGCAGCCAGCGCCACCGCGCCGTTCGGGATGGCGCTCTATATAACGTTCTCACGCGGCGCTCTGTTTGCCTGTGCGGCCGGTTTGGTCGCGCTCATCGTCACAGCGCCGCGAAGCGAGCAGCTCAGAGCGATCGCCGTCTCGGTCATTGCCGGCTTCCTCGCCGCACTCGCCGCATCGCAGTTCGGGGGCCTTACGACGCTCAGCGGTACTGTCGCAACCCGCGAGCGACAGGGAGCGATTGCGCTGGCGTTGCTCGTGTTGATCGCGGCCGCTGCCGGCTACCTACAGCGGTGGCTGGCACGCCATGAACGCGGCTCAGCGCTGCGGCTGCCTAGGCACGCCCCCCTAGTCGCGCTCGCGGTGATGTGCGCCGGGCTGGCGCTGGCGATCGCGATCGGCGCGAAGGAGCAGCCAAGCCGCACGCTGTCGGTCGCGGGTCGTTACTCCACTCTGGAGAGCGACCGTTACGCATACTGGCGGGTCGCCCTTCACGCATTCAGGGACGAGCCACTGCGGGGCGTGGGGGCCGGCGGGTGGGCTGTCTACTGGCTTCGGTACAGGTCCAACAACGGCTTCGCACAGGACGCCCACTCGCTGCCGCTGCAGACGATGGCCGAACTCGGACTTGTCGGGCTCGCGTTGCTGGCGGTGTTCCTTGCCGGGATAGCGCTTTGCGGAAGGGAGGCGTATCGGGGTGCGCCAGGGGCGTCCGCGGGGTTGATCGCCGGATCCGTCGTCTACATTGCGCACTCTCCACTCGATTGGGACTGGCAGATGCCAGCTCTGACGTTGGTCGCGGCGGTGCTCGCTGGCGGCCTTGTGGCGCTCTCAGAGATGAACCGCCGGGGTCGCGCGCGGCGACCGGTCGGCGCTTGAGCTCGGGCGCTCGATCCTCGTGATGCCCTCTCTATGTTCTTGGCGGTAACAGGTTGGCCAAGGCCGGGTGTGGCCGAACGGTAGGGGTTCAGCTACGGTTGCTTGCGCATCTGAGCCGATGGCCGGAGCAGGACGGGATTGACCCGGCCGAGCTCCCGAACCTGCAGCTTGAGCGGTTCCGGAGGGAGAACCTTGCTTGGGTGAGGAGCGAGCGTGCGTATCGCGGGCGCGCGGGCGCCGCTGCTCACCTATCTCCGCGGGCTCGGCGGTTTCCCCCGCGGCCGATGGACCGGCGCTAGCGCCCCGAATGCGCCAGGTGACCCGAACGCGGCGCCGAACGATCCGCCGAGAAGAACGGGTTGCCGGTGACCGCCACCCGCGAGTACCGCACGTTGAACGATGTGCCCCTCGCCATCAGCGCCGACGGCGATGCCTCGCCGACTGACGGCCCGGCGCCCTTGTAAACGACGAACTGGCGACCCTCCGGGGTCAGCGTGATCTTGGTCGTGTGCCAGGCGGGATCAGAGATGGAGCCCCTGTGCCCCGAGATGGTCTCCGCTCCGGCCGAGCGGAATGTGGCCGAGACGAAATCGGCGAGCGGAAGCGTCTGACACGAGCTATCGCTCGTGCACTCCGAGGGCGCTTCGACGATCCACTCGGCCGAAGACACGTCGACGCTGCCAGCGTGCAACGTCTTGACGAAGCTGCTGTGGCGGGTGGCGTCGGTGAGCGCGACCGTCACGCGGTGGCCGACCACCGAGACCGAGGCCCGGATGCGGTCGCCCGGCCGGACCGTGATCCTGATTCCCACCGAACCGGCCGGAACCAGCTCGTACCACGCGCTCGAGTCGACCCTGCCCGACGGGCTGCAGTCGACCTCGGTTCCGGCCTGCTCGAGCGCGTCGGACGTCGGGCTGTAGCCGCCCAATCCGACCCAGTAGGCCGAGTACGTATGGCGACCGGGCGCGCACGTGGCTTGGGGCTGCGTCCATGATGCGAACACGCTGCGGAACGAGACGCCCGCGCGGTGCGCCGCGTATCCGGCCCAGTTCGAGCTGCTCGTTGTGTCCGCGAGCGCGGAGGACGCGAACGCGGCCGGCGCGCCGACCGACGCGCAGGCGATGATCAGAATGAAGACGAGCCGGAAACGCACCTAACTTGTGGTCGGTCGCAGGCGCCGAAAACTTGAACGTGCCGGCCGTCACCCGCCGGCCTTCAGGATCGCCGCGGCCCGACCCGAGCAATCGTACATCGTCACGCGAGGGCCGCTGCCGGTCGAGATCGTTACCGCTGGACACGCGCGCTCGACGGCTCCAAGCGCCGCCTGGCTGCCGGTCCGGGTGTCCCCGGGGAGACTGATTCCCTGGCCCTGGTCGGCGAGTACCCAGCGTACGCGCCCGGACTTGACCTCTGACGCCAGCCAGGACACGCTGACCGAGCTCTCGCGGCCAGAGAAGCCACCGAGCCCCGCGACGTTCGCGTCGCTGGACAGGATCGCGGCCGCGGCGCTGCTCTGACTCTCGACGCCGATCGCGCCGCCACCGTGGGCCGCGGCGTAGCGGACGGCCGCCTGAAGGGTCGCGGTGTCGCCGCCAAACATTCCGCCGCCGGGGCCACCCGCAGCGCCGAATCCGCCGGCGGTGCCGGGTGCAGCGCCTGTGGCGCCGCCGGGGAGTCCCCCGCCCCCAGCCGGGCTCCCACCAAACCCGAACGCTCCGCCGCCGGCCGCGCCACGGCCGAAGCCCGCGCTCCTCGCGAAACCGGGAACCCCGCCACCACCGATCGACGCGCTCGCCGGCCCGCCCGTCGGGAACGTGCCACTGGTCGCGTGGCCGAGCGTGTCCGCGGCCCAGGTGGCAGGCGCCGCCATCAGCGCCACCAGCGCGACCCCGACCAGCGCCAGGCGCACCTTCGGGGCTAGCTGCATCACGAGCAGCACGGCGCACGCGCCCGCGACTCCTATCACCAGCGGCTTCGCCCAGGCGAGCTGACCGCCCAACTCGCCGAGCACGACGAGCTCGGTCACGGCGCCCGCGCCGAGTGCCAATGGCCCGACCACCCGGGCTGATCGCATATTCGACCGCGTATCCAGGCGCGCGCGCGGCAGCATCTCGCCTACGCCGGCGCCGACCAGTGCCGCCGCGAACGGCGCCAGCAGCGACACGTAGTACGGGTGAAAGATCCCGCTGGCGAAGCTGAACACGACGGCTGTGGTCGCAAAGGCGCCGGCGACCACGATCAGCCAGCCGGTCCGTGCGTCCCGCCGGCGAAGCCGCGTCAGAAAAACCAGCGCAACGGCGGCGACGACCGCGAACCCCAGGAGCCAGCCGGCCTGGTCGCCCAGACCTGACTGGAGCAGCCTGAAGGGCCCCGTCGCGCCCCCGAACAACGAACCGCCCGGACCACCTCCGCCGCCGGGGCCGCCGCCCACCGCTCCCCCGGGGCCACCGCTCTGCCCGGCCACCCGACCGAGCCCGTTGTAACCGAAGATCAGCGACCAGATGCTGTTGTCCGACGTGCCTGAGATCCACGGGCGGTCGGCCGCGGGCGTCAACCACACGAGCACCGGCCACGCGAGGCCCACCACCGCCATCGCCGCGCCGCCGGCCAGGAGCTGGCGAAAACCCACCCACCCCCCGCGTGGCGCGACCCACATCCAGGCCGCGGCGATGCCCGGAACGACCATCAGGGCCACGCCCATCTTGGTCTCGAACCCGAGCCCGACCGCCACCCCGCTCAGCACGAGCCAGCGGGTGCGCCCGGTCTCGAGCGCGCGTATCGCGAACCACAGCGCGAGCACCGAGCACAGCACCAGCAGCTCATCGGGGTTGTTGTGGCGAGAGACGGCCACGATCACGGGCGTAGCCGCGAGCGCGAGGCCCGCGACGAAGCCCGCCGCGCGTCCGAAGCGCCGCCCCACGAGGTCATACAACAGACCCACTGCAGCCACGCCCATCAAAGCCTGCGGCACCAGCAGGCTGAGCGGATGAAAGCCAAATACCCGGGCGGAGAGCGCCTGGACCCACAGGCTGAGCGGAGGCTTGTCGACCGTCATCAACCCGGATCGGTCCAGCGAGGCGAACAGGAAGTCGTGCCAGCTGGTGGTCATCGACCGGACCGCCGCGCTGTAGTACTGGTTGGCCCAGCCGTTGATGCTGAGCCCCCAAAGGTTCAGCACGCCGGCGACGCCGAGCAGGGCCAGCAGTTCGGGACGGCCCAGGACGCGCTCCAGGCGGGCGCGGCCCAGTCGGTCCCGGCCTCGAATGCGGCTCCGCCACCGTCCCGGCCACGGCCGGGGGTCAATCAGCGTGCTGTCCATGCTCTATGGCTGGTCGGGCGCGCGGTGCGCCTCCGCGTACAGACCGGCGGCGGCGATCGCGCCGGCGGCGCCGATCGCGACGGCCGTGAGCGCCCAGGTCACAAAAGTCATGTAGGGGGTCTCCTTCTAAGGCAGGGATCGATGCGCACACGAGGATCAGCGGTCCGGCGAAGCCCAAGCGAAGACGTCGCTAAGACTGACGTAGGAAGCCTGCGGCCGCGCAAACGCGCCCGTCCCTACTGTCAAGGGACGTCTTTGTCTCACGCGTGATACTCTGAGGGCATGGCGAACGTGAGCATTCGTGATTTGCGGAACAAGGGGGGCGAGGTGGTTGAACGGGCCGCTCTCGGCGAGACGATCACCATCACTCGGGCCGGCAGGCCAGTCGCTGAGCTGCACGCCCTGCCTCGCCGCGGACTCTCAGCGGCTGCGCTGCTTACACGCTGGCGCCGGCTGCCGGCGGTCGACCCGGCGCGCGTACGGTCAGACGTTGACGCGCTCCTCGACCAGAGGCTGTGAGCAGCGAATCAGCGAGGCGGGACCGGGGCGTGCTTGACACGTCGACGGTCATCCTGCTGGCGCAGATCGAGGATCCCGCCGTGCTGCCCGCCGAGCCGATGATCACGGCCGTCACGCTCGCGGAACTGTCAGTGGGTCCCTTGGTGGCCGAGGATGAGGAGGAGCGCGCGGCACGCCAGGCGCATGTCCAGCAAGCCGAGGCTGACTTTGACCCGCTGTCGTTCGACCCAGCCGCAGCGCGCGCGTTCGGTGGCGTCGCAGCGTCATTGCGGCGTTCCGGTCGCAAGACAGCGGCTCGCGCGTTCGACGCGATGATTACGGCCACCGCGATCGCCAACGACTTACCGATCTACACGTGCAACCCATCCGACTTCGCCGGCATCGACGGCCTCGACGTAGTGCCTGTGCGGTCGCCATGAATCGTGGAGACGGCGCGTGCTCAGGCGCGCGCCGTCTCGCTGCTAACGCCAACGGCGATCGCGAGCGCCAGCACCACGACCATGGCCAGGCACGAAAGACCCAGCCGATCGGAGACCAGCGCGAGCGGCGACATCAGCGCCAGCACGGCTATACCCAGGAGCGGTGGGCCGAGCGAGCCGCGCGCCACGGATTGCTTGAACAGCGCCAACCCAGCCAGATACAACGCAGGCCCTCCCAGGATCGTCAGCGCGCTCGCCGCCGACGTCGACGCGGTGGGATCGGCGATTGCGATTCTGATCCCCACGGCAACGACGATCACCCCGCCCACCATGATCGCGTGCGCGTAGGCGTAAGCGGCGCGGCCGAGCCGCGCTGCAGCCTCGGACGAGGCGGCCATCGCGGCAGCGCCCTGCTCCGCGTGGCGAAGAAAGTACACCGCCCACAACGACGCCGTACTAACAAACCCGACCAAGAACGCCACGTCTGCCGAAAGCCGACCGGTCGCAGAGGCGAACGTCGCCCCGACCCGGAGCACGGACTCTCCGAACGCGATCAGCAGCACGAGCTGCATGCGCTCGGCCAGGTGCCCGCCGGCGAGCGTCCACTGCTCCATCGGCGTCGCGGCAACCCCCGGCAGCCGGAAGCCGTGCATCGGGGCCCCGAGGTCCAAAACAAGCGCTATCAGCCACAGCACCAACCGCGTATCCCCGTGGACGAACGCGCCGGCGATCCATAGCACCCCCGCGATCGCCGACCACGCCAGCAGCTGGGCGTAGTTGCGACCCATGATGTCGTCGGGACCGAAGGCGAACACCATGAACGCGCTGCGCAGCACTTGAAGCGAGACGTAGGCCACCGCGAACGTGATCCCGCGCGCGCCGAACGCCTCCGGGATCGCCGCCGACATCACCAGGCTGATCGCCATCAGCACGAGCATCAGCAACGCGACCAGCGGACGCTCGGGGTCGATCCAGTTCGTGGCCCACGCGGTGTAGTTCCAGGCCCACCAGACCGCGAGGAACAGCATGAGCGCCTCGAAGCCGCCCCGGACGGTCAGGTGATCCCCCAGATCCTCGGACAGCTGGGTGATCGCGAACACGTACACGAGGTCGAAGAACAGCTCCATGCTCGTGACGCGTGGCCGCGCATCGGAGCTCCGATCCCGCAGAACGTTCCGAAGGCTCACAGGCGGCTTAGAGTAGGAGGTACCACCATGAACCAGGAGACCGAAATTGACCTCGAAAACAAACAGCTTTGACGCCAAGGACACGCTCCGCGTCGGTGAGCGCTCCTATGAGATCTTTCGCCTCGACGCGCTCCAGTCGAAGTACGACATCGCGCGTCTGCCGTTCTCGTTGAAGATCCTGCTCGAGAACCTCCTGCGCAACGAGGACGGCGAGGCGATCCGTGCGCAGGACGTCGAGGCGCTCGCCACCTGGGACGCCCACGCGCAGCCCAGCGAGGAGATCGCGTTCACTCCCGCGCGGGTGCTCATGCAGGACTTCACCGGCGTCCCGGCGGTCGTCGACCTCGCCGCGATGCGCGACGCCATGCGCGAGATGGGCGCCGACCCGAACCGGATCAATCCGCTGGTCCCGGCAGAGCTCGTCATCGATCACTCCGTTCAGGTCGACGCGTTCGGGTCGCCCGCGGCGTTCGCGCGTAACGCCGAGCTCGAGTTCGAACGAAACCGCGAGCGCTACGCGTTCTTGCGCTGGGGCCAGGGCGCCTTCCACAACTTCAAGGTCGTCCCCCCCGACACCGGGATCGTCCACCAGGTCAACCTCGAGTACCTCGCGCGCGTGGTGTTCCTCGATGACCAGCGGGGTCAGGCCTACCCGGACACGCTCGTCGGCACCGACTCCCACACCACGATGGTCAACGGGCTCGGGGTGCTCGGCTGGGGCGTGGGCGGGATCGAGGCCGAGGCAGCGATGCTGGGTCAGCCCATGTCGATGCTGATTCCGCAGGTCATCGGCTTCAAGCTGACCGGGGGGCTGCACGAAGGGGCGACGGCCACGGATCTCGTGCTGACCGTGACCGAGATGCTCCGCTCGCACGGTGTGGTCGGAAAGTTCGTCGAGTTCTACGGCGCCGGCCTGGCCAATCTGCCGCTGGCCGACCGCGCGACGATCGGCAACATGTCGCCGGAATTCGGCTCGACGTGCGCGATCTTCCCGATCGACGCCGAAACGCTGCGCTACCTCGAGTTCTCGGGGCGACCCAAGCAGCTGATCGCGCTGGTTGAGGCTTACGCCAAGGAGCAAGGACTCTGGCACGACGAGCACCAGGAGGAGCCGACGTTCTCAGAGCAACTGGAGCTCGACCTTCACAACGTCGTGCCGAGCATCGCGGGACCGAGGCGCCCCCAGGACAGGGTGTCGCTGACCGAGTCAAAGCCGGCCTTCCGGATGGCGCTCGAGGGCTACCTGCCCGACGAGGACCTCGAGGATGAGGCCGTGGCGGAGAGCTTCCCCGCCAGCGACCCAGTGGCCACCCACCTCCCGAACGGGGACGGCAACGAGCCGCAAGGGGGAACCGGGGGAACGCAGGTCGCGGAGCGCAGGCGGACCAGGATCCCGCTGACGCTCGCGGACGGGACCGTGACCGAGCTCGACCACGGGCATGTGGTGATCGCGGCGATCACCAGCTGTACGAACACGTCGAATCCGTCGGTGATGCTCGGCGCGGGCATCCTCGCGCGCAACGCCGTCCAGAGGGGATTGACCGTCAAACCCTGGGTCAAGACATCACTCGCCCCGGGGTCCAAGGTGGTCACCGAGTACCTGGACAGAGCAGGACTGACCGAATACCTCGACGCGCTCGGCTTCAACCTCGTCGGCTATGGGTGCACCACCTGCATCGGCAACTCCGGCCCGCTGCCGGAAGAGATCTCCGACGTGGTGGGGGCGGAGGACCTGGCCGTCGTCTCGGTGCTCTCCGGGAATCGCAACTTCGAGGGCCGGATCAATCCGGACGTGAAGATGAACTACCTGGCCTCCCCCCCGCTGTGCGTGGCCTACGCCATCGCTGGGACGATCGACATCGACCTCTACGACGAGCCGCTCGGCGAGGACGAGCACGGGGAGCCGGTGTTCCTCAGGGATATCTGGCCGAGCGAGGCCGAGGTCGCGCGCGCCGTCGAGGAGGCCGTCCAGTCGGACATGTTCCGAAAGAGCTACGGAGAGGTGTTCGACGGGGATGAGCGCTGGAACTCGCTGGAGGTTCCGGCCGGCGATGCGTTCGCGTGGGAGCCGGAATCGACGTACGTCCGGCGGCCGCCTTTCTTCGAGAACCTGCCGACGGATCCCGAGCCGATCGTCGACATCGAGAACGCGCGCGTGCTCGCGGTGCTCGGCGACAGCGTCACCACCGACCACATCTCCCCGGCGGGATCGATCAAGCGCGACGGTCCGGCCGGCGCCTACCTGATCGAGCACGGCGTCGAGGCCAAGGACTTCAACTCGTATGGCTCGCGCCGCGGCAACCACGAGGTGATGATGCGCGGCACGTTCGCGAACATCCGCCTGCGCAACCGGCTGGCCCCGGGCACCGAGGGCGGCGTCACCCTCCATCTGCCGGACGGCGGGCAGATGTCGATCTACGACGCCGCCATGCGCTACATCGCCGAGGGCACGCCGCTGATCGTGCTCGCCGGCAAGGAGTACGGATCCGGGTCCTCCCGCGACTGGGCGGCCAAGGGCACCCGCCTGCTCGGCATCCGCGCGGTGATCGCCGAGAGCTTCGAGCGGATCCACCGTTCAAACCTGGTGGGGATGGGCGTTCTACCCCTCCAGTTCAAGGACGGCGACTCCGTGCAGTCACTCGGCCTGACGGGCCGGGAGACGTTCACGGTGTCCGGCCTCGCCCACGCCGACCCGATCCCCCGCGAGTTGATCGTCGCCGCGGACGACAGGCGATTCACGGTCACGGTGAGGATCGACACCCCGAAGGAGCAGCGCTACTACCGCCACGGCGGCATCCTCCAGTTCGTGCTCAGACAGCTACTTTCGGCCGCGTAGCCACGCGGGCTACGCGGCCGGCCGCAAAGCCTCGAGTTCGCGGCTTTCGGCCAGCTCGGCGAGCGCCCTGCGCTCGAGCCGCCGGACCGCGTCGGACGAGATCCCGAGCAGCCGCCCGGTCTCGCGCAGCGGCGTCGGCGACTCGCCGTCGATCCCGTATCGAAGCTTGACCACCTCGCGCTCGCGGGGCGGGAGCTGGTCGACCGCGGTGCGGAGGGCGTCCTCGCGCAGCGCGATCTCGACCTCCTCCTCCGGTCCGCGCGAGTCGCTCGGCAGTAGCGAGCCGAGCGTGGTGTCCTCCTCCTCGCCCACGGGCCGGTCGAGGCTGGTGACGACCCGGGCCGCGGTGTGGGCCTCGCGAACCTGGCTGGCATCGACGCCCGCGGCGCGCGCCACCTCCTCGTCGGTGGGCTCGCGGCCGAGTCGGGCGGTGAGCTCGCGATGGGTGCGGGCGATCTTGCGCTCGAGCTGCCCGATGTGGACCGGAATCCGGATGGTCCGAGCGCGGTTGGCGATCGCGCGCTGGATCGCCTCGCGGATCCAGAAGGTCGCGTAGGTCGAGAACTTGAACCCCTTGCGGTAGTCGAACTTCTCGGCCGCTCGGATCAACCCGAGGATTCCCTCCTGGATGAGGTCGAGCAGGGGCAGGTCGAGCCCCTCGTACTTGCGGGCGTTGGAGATGACGAGCCTCAGGTTCGAGTTGACCAGCTGCTCCTTGGCCTTGAGGTCGCCCCGCTCGATCCGCTTGGCCAGCTCGATCTCCTCCTCGCGGTTGAGCAACGGATGGCGCCGCACCTCGCGCATGAACAGCGACAGGGCGTCCGTGGTTCGGTCCGCGAGATCGGCGTAGCTGTACGCCGTCTCCTCCGCTCGCCGGCCACAGTCGTCGCGCAACTCGATCCCGCGCTCCTCGAGCATGTCCTGGAGCGCCTCGCCCTCTTCCTCGCTCAGGTCTTGATCCTGGACGACCTCGCTCAGCTCAGAGAGATCGATACAGCGTGCCGGTAGTGCCTCGGCATGGGCGACCAGCTCTTCGACCAGCTCCTGAAGGGAGTGTTCAGGCGGACGGGGGTGAGCAGACTCGTCGGTAATGGCTAGACGTTACCTTCCCCCCGCCCATCCAACAAATCCATAACACTGGGCCAACCTCGCCCTCGACCGGCCCCGGCCTCGCGCGACTGAGTGGCAGCACCCCGCGTGCATTTGTGAATAGCCTTCGCCGCACATGGCCCCGCCCGAGCTGCTCACCCGTCTGCTGACCGCCACCGGACCCTCCGGCCACGAGTCCGATCCGGCGCGGGCATGGCGCGAAGCCTGTGCGGCGTTCGCCAGCGAGGTCGGCTCCGATCGCGTGGGTTCGTCGTTCGCGCGCGTCAAAGGTACCGCGGGTGGGCTCAAGCTCGCGATCGTCGGCCACATCGACGAGATCGGACTGCACGTCTCGCACATCGACGACGACGGCTACCTGCGCTTTGGGGAAGTGGGCGGCTGGGACCCGATCGTGCTGGTGGGCCAGCGGGTGCGCATCGCGACCCGTAACGGCCCGGTTGAAGGCGTCATCGCCCGCAAGCCCATCCACCTGCTGAAGGACGAGGACCGAAAGCGCGTTCCCGAGCTCAAGGACCTGCACATCGACATCGGAGCAAAGGATGCCGACGAGGCCCGTTCGCTCGTCCGAATCGGGGACGTGGCCGTGATCGACGTCGAGCCGGTGGAGATCCGCCACGACCGCGTCGTCTCGAGGGCGCTCGACAATCGCGTGGGCTGCTACGTCGCCGCCGAGGCGGCGCGGCTGGTAGCAGAGTCGGGCGGCGCGCCGGGCGACGTGGTGGCATTCGCCGTGGCGCAGGAGGAGACCACGTTCGCCGGTTCCCGCACGAGCGCGTTCGCGCACGATCCCGATGTCGCGATCGTCGTCGACGTCACGTTCGCCACCGATCAGCCGGGCATCGAGCTCGGCCCGATCACCAAGCATCCGCTCGGGTCGGGGCCCGTCATCGCCCGGGGCACGACCCTTCACCCGCGCGTGTTCGAGCTCCTCTACGACGCGGGAACCGAGCAGGAGATCCCGTTCACGATGGAATCGTTGGGACGCAGCACCGGCACCGATGCGGACGCGATCCACCTCAGCCGCGAAGGCGTGCCCACGGGACTGGTCTCGGTTCCGCTCCGCTACATGCACTCGCCGGTCGAAATGGTCTCGATGGACGACATCGGCGCCGCGGCGAGGCTGATCGCGGCCTTCGCGAGGCGGCTCGAGCCGGGCATGTCATTCGAGCGCTGATCGCATGCTGCTGCTGTTCGACGTGGACGGCACGCTGCTCCATGGCGCCACCGAGGCCCATCGCGACGCCGTGTACGCCGCGCTGCGCGCGGTCCACGGCGTCGACGCCTCCTCGGTGCGCAAGGGCCTGTCCCCCGCGGGCCGCACCGACGGCGACATCGCCCGCGAGATCCTGCTCGACGCCGGGATCTCCGCCGAGCGGATCGACGATCGAGCCGAGGAATTGCGGGAGGAGGTCTGCCGGGCGTACGCGCAGCTGTGCCCCACGGACCTCTCCCACACCGTCCTTCCGGGCGTCCGGGAACTGCTCGCGTGGCTGTCCGGGCGTGCCGGGTCCAGGACGGCGCTCCTGACCGGTAACTACGAGCCGGTCGCGCGGCTGAAGCTCGCCCGCGCCGGGATCGGCGCTGCATTCGAGCGCGGTCAGGGGGCGTTCGGCTCGGACAGCGAGGATCGTGCCGCCCTGCCGGCGATAGCGCGCCGCCGGGCGGGAACGGTCGGTGTGCCGTATCCCCGCGCGGAGACGATCGTCGTCGGCGACACCCCGCGGGACATCGCGTGTGCGCGAGCGGACGCGGTGCGCTGCGTGGCGGTCGCCAGCGGCCCGTGCCCCGCGGACGAGCTGGCCGGTGCCGACGCGGTGGTGGCCGGTGCGGTCGAACTCCGGGACGCGCTCGAGGGTTTGGGCGTCTGAGTTCCCGGCCGGCGAGGTCGGCTTGCGTGCCGACCTCGCCGTGATCAG
Organism: uncultured Solirubrobacterales bacterium; assembly: GCA_963731355.1. Lineage (GTDB taxonomy): Bacteria > Actinomycetota > Thermoleophilia > Solirubrobacterales > Solirubrobacteraceae > Palsa-465. Next base: position 106,150 of record CAVSUS010000001.1, read on the forward strand.
CGTCGGACCAGCTTCTTGTACGTGATCCGATGTGGGCGGTCGGCTTCCGCGCCGAGCTGCTCGTGCCGGAAGGTCTCGTAAGCCTCGAAGTTGCCCTCGAACCAGCGCACCTGCGAGTCCCCCTCGAACGCGAGCACATGGGTGGCGATCCGGTCCAGGAACCAGCGGTCGTGCGAGACGACGACCGCGCATCCGGCGAACGACAGGAGGGCCTCCTCGAGTGCTCTCAGCGTGTCGACGTCGAGGTCGTTCGTCGGCTCGTCGAGCAAGAGGACGTTGCCCCCGGTGCGCAGCAGCTTGGCCAGATGCAGGCGGTTTCGCTCCCCGCCCGAGAGCTTGGCCACCTTCTTCTGCTGGTCGGTGCCCTTGAAATTGAAGCCCGCAACGTAGGCCCGGCTGTTGACCGTCCGGTCTCCCAGCGTGATCTGCTCCTGCCCGCCCGAGATCTCCTCCCAGACGGTTTTTTGGGGGTCGAGGTCCTCGCGGGATTGATCGACATACGCCAGCTCAACTGTGTCGCCGAGACGCAGCCTGCCCTCGTCCGGCTCCTCCTGGGCGGTGATTATCCGGAGCAGCGTCGTCTTGCCAGCGCCGTTGGGACCGATCACGCCGACGATCCCGCCCCGCGGCAGCTTGAAGGTCAGATCATCGATCAGCACCTGGTCGCCGTAGGCCTTACGCACCCCCTCGGCCTCGACGACCACGTCGCCCAGCCGGGCTCCGGCGGGGATGTGGATCTGGACCTGGTCGAGCTTCACGTTGCGGTCCTCGGCCAGGAGTGCCTCGTAGGCGTTCAGCCGCGCCTTGGGCTTGTTGCGCCGGGCGCTCGCGTTCAGCCGGACCCATTCGAGCTCCCGCTCGATGGTGCGCTTTCGCGCGCCCTCCTGCCTGGCTTCAGCCTCGAGTCTCGCCCGCTTTTGTTCGAGCCACCCGGAGTAGTTGCCCTCGTAGGGAATCCCGCGCCCTCGGTCGAGCTCGAGGATCCAGCCCGCGACGTTGTCCAGGAAATACCGGTCGTGGGTGACCGCCACGACCGTGCCCCGGTACTCGGCCAGGTGGCGCTCCAACCACGCGACCGACTCGGCATCGAGGTGATTGGTCGGCTCGTCGAGCAGCAGCAGATCCGGCTGGCGCAGGAGCAGCCGGCACAGGGCCACGCGCCGGCGCTCGCCGCCCGACAGGATCGCGACCTCCGCGTCCGGCGGGGGGCACCGCAGGGCGTCCATGGCGATCTCGAGCGTGGTGTCCAGATTCCACCCATCGACCGCATCGATCCGCTCCTGGACGCGCGCGAACTCGTCGGCGGTCTCCTCCGAGTAGTTCATGGATAGCTCGGTGAAGCGGTCCAGCAGCGCCTTCGTCTCCGCCACCCCGTCCTCGATGTTCCCGCGGACGTCCTTGCCGGGGTCTAGCTCCGGCTCCTGCTCGAGCAGGCCGACCATCGCCCCGGGCGCCAGCTGGGCGTGCCCGTCGAACTCCGTATCGAGGCCGGCCATGATCCGCAACAGCGTGGATTTGCCGGCGCCGTTGTAGCCGAGCATGCCGATCTTCGCGCCGGGGAGGAACGACAGCGAGATGTCGCTCAGCACCTGGCGGTCGGGTGGAAAGCGCCGCGAGAGCTTGTAGGTCGTGAAGATGTACTGGGTGGACACCAGGCATTGAGAGTACAAACGTGCTGATGCGCGTCGCCGCGGCCGTGTTTGCCCTCATCGCCGTCATCTGCCTGCTGCTGGCGATCGCGGGGATGGTCACCGGGCGGCCGGGCGACCGCACCGGCGTCTTCCTACGGATCGCGGCGCTGCTCTGTTTCGTGCTGGCGGTGGTGCTGAACCTCGCCGCGCGCTGACGGATTTCGGCCCGCCGGTCACGCCCGAGGCCGCCATCGTCCGGACGGCGCCGCTAACGTAGATGGGTCATGCCCCGCATCCTCGACGTGGAACAGGCCATGCTCCTGCTGGAGCTCGAGGCGCCCTTTGACCAGCGCGGCGTCCAGCTCGCGCGCCGGCGCATGGCCAAGCGCTGGCATCCCGACATCGCGCCACCCGGGCGCCAGCACGAGCATCAGCGCCATCTGCAGGCGATCAACGAGGCGGCCGACCAGCTCGCGGAGCTGGCCGAGGGCTCGCGCGGTGGCCGGGTCACGCGCAACGCCGTCAAGGTATCGGCGGCCGCCGCCCGCAAGGCCCGCGAGGACGCCGGGCGGCGCGCGTACGAGGCCGAGCAACGCGAGCGCCAGCGGGCCGAGGAGCGTGCCAGGCACGATCCGTTCGGCTCGCGCGTGCCCGATCACTCGGTGGTCCACCGCTACGCGCGCTGCGTCTCGTATCCGGAGTGGGGCGTGGGCACGGTCAGCGGGATCTACTTCTCGGGAGATGGAGACGACGTTCAGCAGTGGGCCCGGGTCCTGTTCTCGATCGGCGTTCGGACCGTGCCGGCGGGATCGCTCCAGTTCGTGGATTTCTCAACGCCCGATCCCTCCGCCGACCGGGTGCAGCGTTTCATGACCGCGGCCCAGCACGCGCTCGCGGACGGCGACGCCGCGCTCGCCGCGCAGCGCCTCGTCTACGCCCGTGACGCGGAACCGTCGAACCCCGCCGTGCTGCGGCTTCTGACGGCCGCCTTCTGGCAGGCGGGAAACCTGCCGGCGGCGGCGCGGGCGGTCCGCGACTGGTCCAGGGTCGACACCGATCGCCCCACCCCCGAGCGGTTCGCCTCGCGGATCTACGAGGAGATGGGGGCGGTCGACCTCGCCGCCGACGCCGCGGCCCGCGCGGCGGACAGGGCGCCGAGCGACGCCTCCGCGTGGGAGCGGCTGGGACGCCTGCGGCTGCGGCTGATGGATCGCTGGGGAGCGATCTCGGCGCTCGAGCAGGCGAAGCTCATCGGCCCCTCGGTCGAGGGGCTGCTCGACCTGGCGCTCGCTCACCACCTCGCCGGGGATGTGGGCGCGGAGGTCTCGGCCGCCCACGCCGCCACCGTGCTCGACCCCGAGTCACCGGGCGCTTGGTCGACCTACGCCCACGCGCTCGCGCGCACGGACCGGATCAGCGAGTGCTCGGATGCCTGCCGGCGACGGCTCGAGCTCGGCGACGACCTCGAGGTCAGGGACCTGCTCGAGCGGATCCAGGCCTCGAACCCGCGCGAGCTATCGGAGCGAAGCGCCGCCTAGGCGCTCAACCCTCCGGCACCGAAGATCCCTCGCGCCCGCAGACCGGGCACGCCTCCTGGGGCCCCAGTGGCCGCCCGCCGCAGGCCGGGCAGTCCTCGACGCGCTCGAGCACGCCCAGCAGCTCGCCGACCCGGCAGACCAGCAGGCGCTCTTCGTCGACCTCTACCCAGGTGCCCGCCGACGCGGGAAACACGACGTGATCTCCGGGCTTGACCGGCATCACGACGCCCACGTGGTCCCACCAGTCGAGCCCGGGTCCAACCGCGAGCACGATCCCGTGCTGGGGCGGCGGCTCGTCGGACCCGGGTGGCACGAGCAGGCCGGAGCGCCGGACCCGGTCGGGGTCTAGCTCCTTGATCACGACCCGGTCAAATAGGGGGCGAAGTTGGTTACGCATCGTTCGAATAGCAGGCAAATCTGGTTACGCATCGTTCACGTCCGCCTCTGATCATAGGGTGGCCCGGTGCGCCTGATCGTCGCCCGCTGCGAGGTCCGGTATTCCGGCCGGCTCAACGCGCTCTTGCCGAAATCGCTGCGCCTGATCGTCGTCAAGGCCGATGGATCGGTGCTCGTCCACGCCGACGCCGGCGGCTACAAGCCGCTGAACTGGATGACCCCGCCGACGGTGATTCACGAGGAGCACGGGCGCATGGTCGTGCGCAAGCGCGCCGGCACGGCCGAGGACCGGCTCGAGATCGAGATCGACGAGGTGCTCTCCGACGTCACCCATGACATGGGCTCGCCGGGCGATGACGCGGCGCTGGCCAAGGACGGGGTGGAGGCGCACCTCCAGGAGCTGCTGGCCGAGCGGCCTGAGTGGTGCGGCGAGGGGTTCCGGCTGGTCCGCCGCGAGTGGCCGACCGACATCGGCCCGGTCGATCTGATGTGCCGCGACTCCGAGGAGCAGTGGGTCGCGGTCGAGATCAAGCGGGTCGCCGGGATCGAGGCGGTCGAGCAGCTGGCCCGCTATCTGGAGCGGATTCGCCTGGATCCGGCGCTCCGGCCCTGCCGCGGAGTGCTCGCCGCCCAGACGGTCAAGCCGCAGGCCCGAGTGCTCGCCCAGGCGCGCGGGATCGCGTGCGTCGAGGTCGATCTGGGCGTGTTGCGCGGCGAACGAGAGCCGGAGCTGAAATTGTTCGCGGCATGAACGACGAACAAGTAGTCCTCACCGAACGCCGCGACGGCGTCCTCCTCGTCACGATCAACCGCCCGGACCAGCGCAACGCGATCAACGCCGCCGTCGCGCAAGCCATCGCGGCGGCGCTCGAGGAGCTCGACGGGGTCAGCGGCCTGTCCGTCGGAGTCCTCACGGGCGCCGGCAAGGGCTTCTCCGCCGGCATGGACCTCAAGGCGTTCGTGTCCGGAGAGCGCCCCTGGGTGGAGGGTCGGGGGTTCGCGGGGATCGCGGAGCACTCCGCCCGCAAGCCGCTGATCGCCGCCGTCGAGGGGTTCGCCGTCGCCGGCGGGCTCGAGGTCGCACTGGCGTGTGATCTGATCGTCGCGGCGCGCGGCGCGCGGCTCGGGATCCCCGAGGTCAAGCGCTCGCTGGTCGCGGCCGGCGGCGCGCTGCTGCGGCTCCCGCGGGTGCTGCCGCGCACGGTCGCCATGGAGCTGGCCCTGACCGGCGACCTCATCGACGCCGAACGCGCCTACGAGCTGGGGTTCGTGAACCGCCTAGCCGAAGCGGGGCGGGCGGTGGAGACTGCGCTCGAGCTGGCCGACGTCATCGCGCAGAACGGGCCGCTGGCGCTCGCCGCCACCAAGCGGATCCTGGTCGAGTCGGTCGACTGGCCCGACTCGGAGTTCTTCGCCCGCCAGCTCGAGATCTCGGGCCCGGTTTACGCCTCCGAGGACGCCCGCGAGGGCGCGAGCGCGTTCGCCGAGAAGCGGGCGCCGGTCTGGAAGGGCCGCTAAACGCTGACGGACGGAGCGGATGGGATCGGGCCGCGAGGCTACCCAGCCCCGGCCGGATCTCCCGAACCCGAGCCCGAACCCGAACCCGCGGAACCCCAAGCGGTCGCCACCAGCGACCGCTCGCCGCCGTGGTTGCGGTGCTCGCACAGGTAGATGCCCTGCCATGTCCCGAGCGCGATGCGCCCGCGGGACACCGGCAGCGTCAGAGACGGACCGAACAGCGAGGCCTTGATGTGCGCCGGCATGTCGTCGGCGCCCTCGAGCGTGTGGGTCCAGTACGGCGCGCGCTCCGGAACCGCGCTGTCGGACCACGCCTCGAAGTCCTGGCGCACGTCGGGCGAGGCGTTCTCGTTGATCGTGAGCGACGCCGAGGTGTGGAGGATCAGCAGGTGAAGCAACCCGATCTCGAGCTCGGCCAGCTCCGGCAGGGCCTCGACCACCTCGCGGGTCACCAGGTGAAAGCCGCGCGGGCGCTCGCGAAGGACGATCTCGCGCTGAAACCACATCACAGCTCCCCTACCAGGGTCAGAGCTCCGGAACCCGCGCGACGCGCATGTCCACACGGGCACCGCGAAACGGCACTCCCTCGGCCTCGAGCAGCGACCGCTGCCGGGTGCCCTTGGCGAGCGACCCGTCGGCGCGAACGATGCGATGCCATGGGACGCCGGGATCCCGGCAGTCGTGGAGCACGGCCCCGGCCACACGGGGCGCGCCGGGCGAGACGTCCCCGTACGTGCGCACGAAACCGGGCGGCGTCGAGCGAACCCGGGCCAGGATCGCGCGCTCGCGCTCTGATTCCACGGCAGCCACGCCAGCGGAGGATAAGCGCGCCAAGCCGGGGCGCAGAAGCCGCGCCGCCAGCACCGACGCAGCACACCGAATCCTGGTAGGCTGCCCGGCGCCGAATTCCCTGCTGCGGCGGGGAAACGGGGGACCCAGATTCCCCGGGGCTAATCGCCGCCTGATGGCCGTGTAGCGCACCTCGCGCGAGCCCGACAGCTAACCCCGTAGGCGCACCCGATGACCTTCAACCGGCGCACCGTCAAACCTCGGCTGGCCATCGCCGCAATCGCGATCGTGGGCGGCCTCGCCGCCACCGCCGCGATCCCGCTCCAGTCGAGCGCCGATCCGAGCCTCGGCCAGCTGAACTCGCAGCTGAGCCAGGAGCAGGCCCGTCAGCAAAGCCTGTCGGGAAGCATCGCCGCACTCTCGCATTCGATCTCCTCCCTCGACGGCCAGATCGCGCTCGTGCAGTCACGCGAGGCCGCGGTCCGCGCGGAGCTGGCCTCGGACCGCAGGACACTGGCGCGGATCCGGGTGTCTCTGCAGCGCGAGCGCCGGCTCGTCGCCGTGCTCGAGGCGCGCCTGGCGCAGGCGCGGGTGCTGCTGGCTCGCCAACTCGTGAGCGACTACGAGTCCGACCGCCCCGACCTGGTGTCGGTCGTCCTCGAGTCCCGCGGGTTCACGGACCTGCTCGAGCGGTTCAGCTTCCTGCATCGCGCCGAGGTCCAGCAACAGACGATCATCCAGGTGACGCGAGCGGCCAAGGCTCAGGCCGACGCCGCCGAGCGACATCTGGCGAAGATGGAGGCCGCCGAGGTCCAGGTGACCCGCGAGGCCACGATCCGCGAGCGGGCGCTCGAGGGGATGAACGCCCTGCTGGGATCGAAGGAGGCGGCGGTCCAGCACGTTCGAGACGCCCAACAGGTCGCGCTCGCCGCGAGCCAGGCCAGGGGCCAGGAGCTCCGCTCGGCGATCGCCCGCATCCAGGCCGAGCAGGCGGCGGCAGCGCAGGCGGCGCAGGCCGAGCAGGCGGCGGCCACACGCGCGGCGCAGGCCGCGGACGCGCCTGCAGCTGGCGGATCGAGCCAGGCCGGCGGCTCCGGCGCGGCCGGGAGCCCGGCGCCAGGCGCCTCCGGCGGTTGGGTGATCCCGAACCCGATCGTCATGTGCGAGTCGGGCGGCCAGAACCTCCCGCCCAACAGCGCCGGCGCCTCGGGCTATTACCAGATCATCCCGAGCACGTGGCAGGAGGCCGGCGGAACCGGGCCCGCCGCCTACCTGGCGCCGAAGTCCGAGCAGGACGCGGTGGCCCAAAAGCTCTGGGCCGGCGGATCCGGCGCCTCGGACTGGGTCTGCGCCGGGCTCGTCGGCATCCACTGAACCTCGCCGCCACGCCCTGAGCGGCGTAACCTCCCTGTTCGGTGAGCTGGTCGCCGACGCGTCGTCCGAGAGCCCTGATCGCCGCAGCGCTCCTGATCGCGGCGTTCGCCATCCGTCTCGCGCACGTCGAGACCACCCACTATCGGCCCGTCTACGACGCCGGCTCGTATCTCACGCTCGCCAGCGAGATCGCCCACACCGGTGACTACACGACCAGCCGCGCGCCTCGATCCGCAGCGGGCGGAACGCAGGGCCCGAGCGCCTACTTCGCCCCCGGGTTTCCCTATTTCCTGGCCGCGGCGGACCTGGTGTCCGGCCACACCACGCGCCGGGGAGCGGCCGTTCAGTCGGCGCGCGGCGAACAGGTTGTGCTCGGCACGGCGATCGTCGGGCTGATCGGGCTCGTCGCGCTCGAGCTGTTCGGCTCCACCGTGGCGCTCACCGCGCTGGGGGTGGCGGCCGTGTATCCGGTGCTGATCGAGCTCTCGGGGATCCTCGTCGCCGAGAACCTCCTCACCGCGCTGGTGCTGGCGGCGGTGTGGGCCACGCTGCGCGTCCGTCGCGCGGAGCACCCCCACCGCTGGATCGCGGCGGCAGGCGTCTTCACCGGGCTGGCCGCGCTCGCACACGAGAACGGGGCGGTGATCGCGATCCCGTTGGCGTTCGCGGTGTGGACCGGACGCCCCCGGCTCAGACCCGCGTCGCTCGCCCGACCTGCGCTCCTGCTCGCCGCCGCAGCGCTAGCCATCGCCCCTTGGACGATCCGCAACGCCGTCCTCCTGCACCGCTTCATCCCCGTGACCGACGAGACGGGGATCACGCTGCTCGGCACGTACAACTCGGCCTCGGCCGCGTATCACCCGGTGCCGTACAAGTGGCGGTTCTTCGCGGCCGTCCCGGGCGAGAGCCGGATGCTCGGCAACACCGGTCACGTTCCCGAGGCCGCGCTCGGCGAACGGCTTCTGCGCCAGGCCTTCCACTACATCGGCGATCACCCGCTGTCGCCGTTCGTCGTCGCCTACCACAACACGAGACGGATGTTCGAGCTCGAGGGAACGTTCGCGTGGCGCGCGTCGGCGGACGCGATGGGCCTCTCGCGCAGCACCGCCGCCATCGGCGTCGCGAGCTTCTGGGTCCTGTGCCTGCTGGCCCTGGCGGGCGCGTTCACCCGTCTCACGCGTAGGGCACCGGTCTGGGTATGGGCCGTGCCGGTGTTGCTCGCGTTGAGCGTGGTGCTCGTCAACGTCGAGACCCCGCGCTTCCGGGAGCCGGTCGACCCGTTTCTGATCCTGCTCGCGTCGTGCGCGCTCGTCACGGCAGCCGCCCGCGTGCGCGCGCCGGTCGGACAGCGACTACGAGGTACGCCAGTCGGCGGTGACCGCGGCGCGGTGGTGGCGGCTGGACCTGGTCAGCTCGTCGAAATGGGCCAGCGCCAGGCCTGACCCGTACGCGACGCACGTCAGCGGAGACTCCGTCTGCACCACCGGCATGCCCGTCTCGTCAGCGACCAGCTCGGGGAAGCCGCGCAGCAGCGTGCCGCCCCCGGCGAGCAGGATCCCGTCTTGGGCGATGTCGCTGGCGAGCTCCGGCGGCGTCTGCTCGAGCGTGTCGCGGATCGCCTGCAGGATCTCGCGAACGGGGCCCATGATGGCGGCGCGCACTTCCGCGGCGCTGAGCTCTACCGCCGTCGGGAGGCCGGTGATCAGGTGCCGGCCGCGCACCTCCATGGTGTCCTCGTCGTCGCGCGGCGTGACCGAGCCGAGCACGATCTTGATCGCCTCCGCCGTGCGCGAACCGATCGCGAGCTGGTGCGCGCTCCGCAGATAGTGCGTGATCGCGTCGTCCATCTCGTATCCGCCCACGCGCACGGAAGACGAGATCACGATGCTCCCGAGCGAGATCACGGCCATCTCGCTCGTTCCGCCGCCGACGTCGACCACGAGGCGCCCCACCGGCTCCTCGATCGCCAGGCCGGCGCCTATCGCCGCGGCGATCGGCTCCTCGATCAGATAAACGCGCCGCGCACCTGCCGCCAGCGAGGCCTCCTCGACCGCGCGCTTCTCGACCTCGGTCACGCCCGACGGGGCGCAGACGATCAGCCGGGGATGGGCGAGCCGGCGGTCGAGGACCTTGCGGATGAAGTAGCGCAGCATCTCCTCGGTGACCTCGAAGTCGGCGATCACCCCGTGGCGAAGCGGGCGGGTGGCGGCGATCGACGCCGGGGTGCGGCCGATCATCCGCTCGGCCTCGGCGCCGACCGCGTGCACCTCGCCCGTGTCGACGTCGGAGGCGACGACCGACGGCTCGGACACCACGATTCCGCGCCCGCCCACGTATACGAGCGTGTTCGCGGTGCCGAGATCGATCGCCATGTCATGGACGCCGAGGCTCGGTGTCAGATGGCGGCGGGAGTTGTCGCGGCGAGAGCCGTCTCTACGGAACCGGATGTGCGAAGGGTGCCAGAAACGCGAGGCAGCCGCGCGTGGACGTCGGAACGCCCGACTCCCACGGGTTAGCGCTGTATATCAGCGGTTTCTCGGCTAACCCAATTTGCAGAACGGAATATTTTGTTCCAACTGCTACGATGCGAGCATGGCCGCGCACGAAGAGCGCGGCGCCGCCCCGTCCCCCCTCTCCGGCCGCCGGGCGCAGGCGGCGCGCAACGACCAGCTGATCCTCGAGTCCGCGCGCGCGGTGTTCCTCGAGAATCCCGGTGCTCCGATCACCGCGGTCGCCAAGCACGCCGGCGTCGGCATCAGCGCGCTGTACACGCGCTATGGCAGCAAGGAGGAGCTGCTCCGCAAGCTCTGCAACGACGGCCTCCAGCGGTTCGTCGACGAGACGGAGGCCGCGCTCGCCGACAACCGCGACGCCTGGACCGTGTTCAGCGACTACATGCGCCGGGCGGTCGACGCCGACACCAGCTCGCTGACGCTCGCGCTGGCGGGCAGGTTCACCCCGACGGCGGAGATGTTCGCGCTGGCCGAGCGCGCGAACGAGGTGAGCGTCGCCCTGTTCGAGAAGGTCAAGGCCGTGTTGCGCCCGGGGATCGAGGTGCACGACATCTCGCTGGTGTTCGAGCTCGTGGCGGCGGTCAAGGTCTCGGACCGCGCGCGCACCGAGCAGCTGCGCCGGCGCTACCTCGCCGTGATCCTCGACGGTCTCCGCGCCGGCAACAGCGATCTCCTTCCAGGGCCACCCCCGTCCTGGCAGGAGATCAATGAGCGCTGGGCAGCGTGAGGATCCTCGAGCCGAGGACGCGCGCTCAGCGCTCGCCGGGCTCCGTACGCGGGTACTGCGAAACGGGGGAACGGAGGTCGAGCGCGGTGACGACGATCCGGTTCTGCTCGGCCGCGTGCGCGACCGGGTAGCCCTCGCCGGACGCGGCCCGCTCCGGGCGCCCGATGTAGCCGAAGCGCAGATGCTCGGGCAGGATCTGCAGGAGCCGCGGCGACATATGCGCCCGGGCGCCCATGTTTCGCGGCTCCTCCTGGACCCACACCACCTCTTCCAGGCGCGGATACCGAGCCACCAGCTCGAGGATCTCGGACTGCGGGAACGGATAGAGCAGCTCGACCCGCCCGATCGCCACCTGCTTCTGGTCGGCGCGCTCGGCGTGCCCGACGAGGTCGTAGTACATCTTCCCGCTGCACAGGATGAGCCTGGTGACCGGCTCCGGGTCGACGCCGGGCTCGGCGAGCACCGGCTGGAAGCGACCGTTCGTGAGCTCGTCGATGTGGCTCGCGGCTTGCTGCAACCGCAACAGGCTCTTGGGGGTCATGATGACCAGCGGCCGCTGCTTGGCGATCCGCGCCTGCCGGCGCAGCAGGTGGAAGTACTGCGCCGGCGTGGTCGGGTTGGCCACGCGGATGTTGCCCTCGGCCGCGAGCTGCAAGAAGCGCTCGAGCCGCGCCGAGGAGTGCTCGGGGCCCGAGCCCTCGTAGCCGTGGGGCAGCAGCAGCGTCAGCCGCGAGGTCTGCCCCCACTTGGCCAGGCCCGAGACGATGAACTGGTCGAGGATCACCTGCGCGCCGTTGACGAAGTCGCCGAACTGGGCCTCCCACAGCACGAGCGTCTCCGGGCCCTCCTGCGAGTAGCCGTACTCGAAGCCGACGCACGCCATCTCCGACAGCGGACTGTTGTGGAGCTCCATCGGCGCGAGCGCGCCCGGCAGGTGCTGCATCGCGCAGTGCTCCTGGCCGGTCGTGGGGTCGTGGAGCACGAGGTGGCGCTGGCTGAACGTGCCGCGCTCGGTGTCCTGGCCGGTGAGGCGGATCGGGATTCCCTCGGTCAGCAGTGACGCGAACCCGAGCGCCTCGGCGTGCGCCCACACGATCCCGCCGTCGGGTCCGAGCGCCGCGCGGCGCTGCTCGAACTGCTTGACGAGCTTGGGATGGATCGTGAACCCGTCGGGGACCGACAGCAGCTCCTCGTTGAGCACGTGCAGGCGCTCGGCCGACACGGCGGTCTTGACCTCCGGAGAAGGCGTGCGATCGAGTTGGTACTCGCCCGTGGCGTGCTCGACCTCCTTGGCCGCGGCGATCTGCTCCTTGAGCTTGCGGTGCTCCTCGGTCAGGAGCGCCCACACGTCGTCGGTCATCTCCGTCGACTCCTCCTCGCTCACCACCCCCTCGGCGATCAGCTGCCTGGCGAACAGCTCGCGGGCGGGCGGATGGTGGCGGATCACCTGGTACATCTCGGGCTGGGTGTACGCCGGCTCGTCGGCCTCGTTGTGGCCGAAGCGGCGGTAGCCGATCAGGTCGATCAGCACGTCGTGCCCGAACTCCTGGCGGAACGCGAACGCGAGCCGCACCGCCGAGACGCACGCGGCCACGTCGTCGGAGTTGACGTGGATGATCGGGACGTCGAAGCCCTTGGCCAGGTCCGAGGCCCAGGTCGTCGAGCGCGCGTCGTCGGGATCGGTGGTGAATCCGACCTGGTTGTTCTGGGTCAGGTGAATCGTCCCGCCGACCGTGTAGCCGTCGAGCGCCTGGAGGTTGAGCGTCTCGGCCACCACCCCCTGGCCGGGGAAGGCCGCGTCGCCGTGGAGGATGACCGGGATCGCGGCGTTCGTGTCGCGGTGGGCATGGGGACCCTGGCGCGTTGTCTGTGCGGCGCGAGTGGCACCCTCAGCGACCGGGTGCACGAACTCGAGGTGGCTCGGATTGCTCTCCAACCGTACGATGATCGACTCGCCGCTCGGTAGCTGATAAGAGCCCTGCGCGCCGTGGTGGTACTTGACGTCGCCGGTCCCCCCCTGGGGGATCGTGGTGATCGGCTCGAGCGTCGAGGTCCCCTCGAACTCGGCGAAGATCGTCTCGTACGCGCGGCCCAGGTTGTGCGCGAGGACGTTCAGGCGGCCCCGGTGCGCCATCCCCAGCACCACCTCCCGGGCCCCCTGCGTCGCCGACAGCTGGATGACCTCGTCGAGCATCGGCACGGTCATGTCGAGGCCCTCGATCGAGAACTGCTTCTGGCCCAGGTAGGCCTTGTGCATGAACCGCTCGAGCGCGTCGACCTCGGTCAGGCGCTTGAGCAGCGCTTTCTTCTCCTCGACCCCGAGGGGCGCGCGGAACGTGCCGGATTCGATCGCCTCGCGCAGCCACAGCCGCTGCCGGTGCGAGGAGATGTGCTCGATCTCGTACGCGATCGGGCCGCAGTAGGTCTCGCGCAGGTGCGGGAGCGCGTCCAGCAGCGTGTCCCCTTCCACGTACATGCGCAGGATGTGCGAGGGGATCTTGGACATGAGCTCGGGGGTGAGGCCGAGCGGCTCGGGGTCTAGGGCCGGGTCGCCTTCGGGCTCCCGGCCCAGCGGGTCGAGCTTGGCGGCGAGGTGGCCGTGGGTGCGGTGGGCCTTGAGCAGGGAGGTGGCGGCCTGGACGGCCTGGAGGAGCTCCTCGTCGGGTGGGGCCGCTGCCGGGGCCGGGGCGGGCGGGGCGGCTGCCGGGGCCGGCGCTTCAATGGGCGGCAGCGTGACGCCGAGCTCCGCGAACACCCGCTCGTAGAACCCATCCTCGCCACGCAGGTACGCCTCGATCCGCTCCAGGAACCGGCCGGACTCGGCGCCCTGGATGATGCGGTGGTCGTACGTCGAGGTCATCGTCATGACCTTCTCGGCGCCGATCGCCTGGCCGATCCGGCCCAGGCCCGGCGGGTAGCCGATGGCGCCGGTGGCCACGATCGTGCCCTGCCCGACCATGAGTCTCGGGACCGAGGCGATCGTGCCGATGCCGCCCGGATTGGTCAGGGTCAGATTCCCGCCCTGCAGATCGTCCGCCGTGAGCGCGTTCGTCCGGGCCTTCTCGACCAGGTCGTTGTACGCCGCCACGAAATCCGGGAACGTCCGCCGGCCGGCGTCGCGGATGACGGGCACCATCAGCGTGCGGCTGCCGTCCTTCTTTTCCACGTCCACCGCCAGGCCCAGGTTCACCGCCGCGTCGTCGACGCGATACGGCTTGCCCTCGATCTCCTCGAAGTGGTGGGCCATCACGGGCATGTCCTCGGTGGCGGCGACCGCGATTGCGTAGGCGATCAGGTGCGTGAACGAGACGCGCTGGCCGGCCTCCTTGAGCTGGGCGCGCCGCTGTTCGAGCTCGGAGACGGTGAGCGTGCGGAAGGAGGTCGCGGTCGGGATCGATCGGCTCTGGTCCATGTAGCGCGCGAGGGTCGCGGCGGCGCCCTTGATGAGCTGGGCGCCCGCCGCCTGGACCGCGGCCGCCGGGGCACCTCCGGCGCCGGTGGGGCTCGGTGCGGGTGTTGTTGGGGCGGCCCTGCCGGTCTCGGCCGGGGCTGCCGTCGCCGCTACGGTTGGCGCGCCGTTGCCCGCGGCGGCCAGGACGTCCGCCTTCGTGATGCGCCCCCCGCGGGCGCTGCCGGTGATCGCCGAGAGGTCCACCCCCGTCTGGGCGGCCACCCGGCGGGCGACCGGAGATGCGTGGCCGCCGTCGCCGGCAGGCACTCCGACCCCCGCCTGACCCTCTCCGTCGCCCTCGCGCGCCGTCGCACCATCACCCTCACCCTCGCCCTCGCGCGTCGTTACACCACTTTCCGGTGCAGCGACTGGGGGCGGCGCCGGCTGCCGCGCCTCCGCGCCCGCCGTCATCCGCGCGATCACCTGCCCCACCGTCACCGTGTTCCCCTCCTGCGCGAGGATCTCGGTGATCGTGCCCGACGCCGGCGCGGGCAGCTCCATGTCGACCTTGTCGGTCGAGATCTCCACGACCGTGTCGCCCTCCTTGACGGCGTCCCCAACCTTCACCGACCACTCGAGGATCGTCCCCTCGGTCACCGACTCGCCGCCGGTCGGGGTCACGATGTCGATCGTCTCGCCGTGGGCCGCGGTGGTCGCCGCCGCGCCCTCGGCCTCCGTGGCGGCGCCGGCCACGACCTCCTCTTCGCTCGTGGGGGGCGACTCGGCGGAGACCGGCGCCCCCGGAGGCGTGGCACTGTCGCCGTTCGGCGACCCACCCCCGTCAGGTGAGATCTCCGCGAGCAGGTCGCCGACCGCGACGGTCTCGCCCTCGGCGGCGTGGATCTTGACCAGCGTCCCCGCGGCGGGTGACGGAACCTCGGCGTCGACCTTATCCGTCGAGATCTCGACGAGTGGCTCGTCGGCCTCGACGCTGTCACCCTCGTGCTTGCGCCACTCGAGCACCGTGCCCTCGGCGACGGAGTCACCCATCGCCGGCATCACCACGGTGACGGTGCTGCTAATCGGCGCCATTCACGTTCAACTGTAACGTCTGGTCAGAGCCCTGTCGGGGGTCGTTTGCGGCCCTTCGCCGGCGGTCCTCGATCACGAATCCGACCGACCCGCAGAACGGTCCGAGACCGCCCAACACCGCCACCGTGACCGCCAGCCAGAACGGGATGATGCGCGCCCGCGCCGCGAACAGGCAGACGAGCGACATCCCGATCCACATGAGTCCGTGGGTCAGCCCGAGGACGAACGTCGCCGGCTCCGGATTACCTAGAGCGAACGCGCAGAGCAGCAGCGACAGGTAGACCGCCGAGTGGATGAACGACACCGCCTCGAGGCGGCGGAATGTGACCACTCGACGAAACGTGACCACGGTCAAACCGCTGAGAGCAGCCGTGCCATCCGGCGCAGCGGCTCGTCTGCCTCCTCCGGCCAGCGCGCGACGTCGGCGGGCCACCAGGCGAACGAGTCGTGCTCGTGGTCGGGGCTGACGGTGGCCCCATCCTGAAGCCACGCCTGGCCGACGAGCAGCGCGACCTCGCTGGGCAGCGTCACCAGCACCTCGATCCTGATCCGCTCGGCGTCGACGGACCACTCCTCGCGCAGCTCGCGGCCCATGGTGTCCGCGGGGTTCTCGTCGACCTCGACGGAGCCGCCCGCGCCGAGTGCCCAACGCCCGGCCCAGGACGCGAGCCACCCGGCGCGCCGGCCGGCGAGCCAGGAGCCGTCGGCGGCGCGCACGACGCACAGGATCGAGAGGCTTCGGGCGGCGTGCTCCGGCAGGAGCCGGAGCGCCCAGCGGGCCGGCTGGAGCTCCAACGACAGCTGGTCGTCGTAGACCTCGAAGTCGGCCAGCCGCGCCGCGAGCCCGTCGTGGCTCGGCGAGCCGCGCCGGCGCAGCTCGTCGAGCGCCACGTTCGCCGCCTCGGTATCCCGCGGCGCCGGCTCATAGGGATCCGTGCGCCAGGAGACCTGGATCTGCTCGGGATCCCACGGGCCGCGGGCAAGGATGCCGGGTGTCGTTGGCACGCGGCACACGGTAGCGGGGTAGGCTCGCGCTCCGTGCAATCGGATGAGCTCCCGACCCGTCGCCTCAAGCACTGGGGCTGGGGCTACGAGGACGAGCAACCCTCCCAGGATCAACTCCGCCCGACCGCGGGGGCGATTGCCGATCGGATCGGGTTCGGATCCCGCGATCCGCAGGCACCGGTGCCCCTGTCGGAGGTGTCGCTGCCGGCGCCCCGGCTGCGGCCGCCGCCGGCGCTGGCGGCGATCTGTTCGGTCGATCGCTACGAGCGCGCGCTGCACTGCTACGGCCGCTCCTACAGCGACGTCGTGCGGGCGTTCCGCGGGCAATTCGACGGGTCTCCGGACGTGGTGGCGCGACCGCGCGACGAGAGCGAGGTCGAGGCCGTGCTCGAGTGGGCGCTGTCGGCGGGCGCGGCTGTCATTCCCTTCGGCGGCGGGACCAGCGTGGTTGGCGGCGTGGGGCCGGTCGCTGCTGTTGCGGACCGCTACTCCGGAGTCGTGACCATCGATCTCAAGGCGCTCGATCGCGTGCTCGAGGTGGATCGGACGTCGCTCGCGGCGCGGATCCAGGCCGGCGCCACCGGGCCTCTCCTCGAGGAGCAGCTGGCGTCCGACGGGTTGACTCTTCGCCACTTCCCGCAGTCGTTTCAGTTTTCGACCCTGGGCGGCTGGATCGCGACGCGCGCCGGCGGACACTTCGCGACGCTATACACCCACATCGACGACCTCGTCGAGTCGGTGCGTGCGCTGACGCCGGCGGGGGTGTGGGAGTCGCGGCGCCTGCCCGGCTCGGGCGCTGGCGTCTCGCCCGACCGGATGCTGATCGGCTCCGAGGGAACGCTCGGGCTGATCACGGAGGGATGGGTGCGCGTGCGACCACGGCCGGATCGTCGCTCGTCCGCGGCCGTGCGGTTCGGCGAGTTCCTGGCCGGCGCCGGCGCCGTGCGGGAGCTCGCGCAGTCGGGGCTGTACCCGGCGAACTGCCGGTTGATCGATGCCCGGGAGGCGGCTGTGACCGGCGCCGGCGATGGCCGCAGCGCCGTTCTGATTGTCGGTTTCGAATCGGCCGAGCACGATGTGGAGCCGTGGATGGACATGGCGCTGCGCATCTGCTCGGAGCACGGCGGGGTGTGGGAGCGGCGAGGGTCGGGGGCGGCGAGCGGCTCCGACGAGGCCGTGGGAACCTGGCGACGCGCGTTCCTCGGCGCCCCCTACCTGCGCGACACGTTCGTCGCGATGGGGGTCCTCTCCGACACGTTCGAGACCGCGATCACCTGGGATCGCTTCGAATCGTTCCATGGCTCGCTGATGGCGGCGGCGCAAGCGGCCGTTCGAGAGGCGTGCGGGGCCGGCTCGGTGACGTGTCGCTTCACCCACGTGTATCCGGATGGTCCGGCGCCCTACTACACCGTGCTCGCGCCGGCGCGGCCCGGGGAGGAGCTCGAGCAGTGGGCCGCGATCAAGGGCGCCGCCTCGGATGCCGTGATCGCCGGCGGCGGCACGATCACCCACCACCACGCCGTGGGACGCGAACACCGGCCGTGGTATGACCGCCAGCGTCCCGACCCGTTCGCGGTCGCGCTGCGCGCGGCCAAAGCGGCCATCGATCCCGCTGGCGCGCTGAACCCCGGCGTGCTGATCGATCCCGCCGGCGCGTCCGGCCGGAGCGAAGTAACCGGCGCGCCGGTCGGGCGGGGATGAGCCTCGTCATCCGACCCGCGGAGGCGGGCGACGCGGACGCGATCGCGCCTCTGCTCGGCGAGCTTGGTTATCCGAGCCGCGCGGCGGAGGCGCGCCACCGGCTCCGTCGCCTGCTCGATGACGGCGATGCCGGCGTGCTCGTTGCCGAGTCCGGCGGCCACGCGATCGGAGTCGCCGCATACGACCTGGTGTGGACGCTTCACCGCTCGGCCCCGCAATGCCGGATCACCACAGTGGTCATCGACTCCCGGCAGCGGCGGCGCGGGGTGGGGAAGGCGTTGATCGACGCGATCGAGTCGCTCGCGCGCGAGCGCGGCTGCTTCCGCCTCGAGGTGACGACGCGACCGAGCCGGTCCGATGCGATCGCTTTCTACGTGTCGCTGGGCTTCGAGGACCGTCCGCACCGTTTGGCCAAGGCGCTGCGTCTACCCTCTGCCTGAGATGCCACCGCGAGATCCGTACGCCGTCTTGGAGATCGCCTCCAGTGCGACCGACGAGGAGGTCCGCGTCGCCTATCGGCGGCTCGTCCAGCTCCACCACCCCGATCACAACGGTGGGTCTGCCGAGTCCGCGCGGCGCTTCGAGGAGGTGCAGGACGCCTACGCGCGCATCAAGGAGTTACGGTCGCGCGCGCCGGCGGAGGAGCCGCGCCCGAACGCCGCAACCGATCCAGATCTCGAAGCCCGGCTGGCCAAAATGGAACGGGACCTGCGAGAAGCGCACCTGGCGCGCGAGCGAGCGCGGCAGGCTGCGCGAGAAGCCGCGGCGAAGACCTTCCGGCGTCCTTCCGATGAGGAGCTCGGGTACGTGAGAACGGACGACAGCTTCTCGAAGATCTTGCATGACGCGCGCGAAGAGCTTTCGGAACGGTTCGCCGAGGCGGCGGAGCAGCCCGCCGCCAAGCGGGTCGGGGATCTGATCGACGAGCTGGCGGCGAAGTTGGCCGGCGAGTCGCCGCCGCGCCCGCGCCGCTAAGTCCGCGTCACCCGCCGGCGCCCGCGTCCTCGAGCAGGCGCTCGTACACGCGAAAGCGCTTGACGACGCGGCCGCCCATCGCCTCGAGCCCGCGGTTCATGCCGCGGTTCGTTTCGAGTGTCCAGCCCGCCTCACCCCACCAGTCGATGCGAGTGCGTGCGGCCGTGTCGAACTGCTCCATGTAAAGCGCGGCCGCGGCGCCGGTGTGCTCATACGCGGGCAGGACGCCGAGAAAGCCGACGCGAAGCCGATTGATGATGCTCTTGCGGTTGAGGTAGTACCACCAGCCGAGCGGCAGCAGGCGGCCGTTCATCTTCCTCAGCACCTGGTTGACGTCGGGGATCGTGATCGCCGCGGCGACCGTTTCCTGGTCGTTGTAGGCGATCAGGAACCAATCGCGATCGAAGACCAGCTGAAGGTCGAGCGCGTAGGCGTCGAGGTCCTCCTCGGAGTAGGGCACGAAGCCCCAGTTGCGCGCCCAGGCGGCGTTGTAGACCTTCGCGAACTCGTCGAGGTCGCGGCGGAGGTGACGTCGGGACATCCTGCGGATGCGAATGCCGTGCCTGGTCCGGGCGCGCTCCGCGAGCTTGGGGAGGATTGGATGGACCCGACCGCGGTCGGACAGGCGCACCTCCCACGTCAACAGGTCCATGGCCTTGCTGAGTCCGGCTGCCTCGCACCGCTGCCAGTAATACGGCGGGTGCCAGGGCTGCCTGATCATCGGCTCGCGGTTGAATCCCTCGATGACCACGCCGCTTTCGTCGTTCATCTGGAAGTCCATCGGGCCGACCATCCGCTCGCAGCCGCGTGCGCGCAGCCAATCCGCCGCAGCGGCCAGCAGCGCATCGAGAACCTCCTGGTCTTCCTCGAACTCCAGGAATCCGAACATCCCCCAGCGGGTGTGATGAAAGGCATTGAAAGCGTGGTCGATCTGCGCGGTGATGCGTCCGACCACCCGTCCCTCCCGGCGTGCGAGGAAGTACTCCGCTTCGCCGTGTTTGAAGTACGCATTGAGCTTGCGGGACAGGAACAAGTAGCGCTCGAGCTTCAGCGGCGGCACCCATGGCGTGCCTTCGTGGAGCCGGAACGGGAGCGCGACGAACGCTCGGAGGTCCGTGAATCGGCGCACGGTGCTGATCTCGACCCGCATCGGCGCGGAACCGTAGCGGACCGCCGCCGCAAGAATGGGCGTTTGCGAACTCCTAACGAAACCCGACCCGGATCACGTGCCCGACCCTGCCGGCGGTGCTGGTGCACCGTCGGTTGAGGAGGCCGCCCGGGACCACTCGGAGAACCGCCGGCTGCGCAGCGGTAGCGAACTCCACGCACGGAACGAGCGAGCACGGCGACGAGCTCGCGACCGGGCAAGTCTGGCCGCTGGGACGTATATTCCGGGGGACGGCTGTCGGCTTGATCAGGGGCGGGAGCGCGGCGACCGGGTGCGAGGTCCCGGACCGGGTTGGCGTCGCCAATGCCGCGGCCGCGACGCCTATCACCGCAGCCGACACCAACACCGCCAGCACCACCGACATCCGCCGCACGGTGGAATTATGGGTCAAGTGAGCGTCCCATCCGAGCTGTTCGACGACGACTACCTCTACTTCTACGCCGAAGCGATCAGTCCATCACGCAGCGACGCCGAGGCGGAGGTGATCGCAAAGCTGCTCTCGCTCGAGCCGGGGATGCGCGTGCTCGACGTGCCTTGCGGCGAGGGCCGCATCTCCGGCCGGCTCGCCCGGCGCGGATGCCGGGTTGTGGGCATCGACGCAAACGAGCGGTGGGTCGCGCTCGCGCGCGAGCGCTATCCGGAGCTGACCTTCGACCCCGGCGACATGCGCTCGCTCGCCTACGAAGACGAGTTCGACGCGGTCGTGAACTGGTTCACCTCGTTCGGCTATTTCGATCCCGCGACCAACGACCGCGTGCTCGCCTCCTTCGCCCGCGCGCTGCGCCCGGGCGGGAAGCTGCTGCTCGACGTCCACAACGCGTGGCGGCTGGCGCGGGTGCTCGCGGCCACCGGCGGGACCGCCGGCGCGATGTTCGAGCGCGAGGGCAACCTGATGGCCGACCGCATCACCTACGACGAGGCGACGCGCCGATCGCGCACGGAGCGGTTCATCGTGCGCGACGGTGGGCTGCGTACGGTCGAGTTCTCACTCGAGCAGGTTCCCGCTCCACAGCTCATCGGTCGCCTCCGGCGCGCGGGATTCGCGACCGTGCGGCTGTTCGGCGACGGCGGAGAGGAGTTCGAGCCCGAGGGAAGGCGCCTCATAGCCGTCGCCGAGAAGGGCGGCCACGCGTCCCGCCCTGGAGTGACTTTGCGCGAGGTGAACGACGAGAATGCTCATGCCCTGTGCGGGCTGAAGCTCGCGCCGGGCCAGGAGAAGTACGTGGCGCCGGCGGCCTACACGCTCGCTGAGGCGCAGTTCGACCGCCGGGCCTGGATTCGCGCGATCTATGCCGACGAGACACCGGTCGGACTCCTCGCGCTGCTCGTCGATGCTGACCCCCCGAGGTACTTCCTGGTCCGGCTGATGATCGGCGCCCAGCATCAGGGTCAGGGCCTCGGGCGCGCGGCGATGGAGCTTCTGACCGAGCACGTGCGCAAGCAGCCCGGCGCGGCGCGGTTGGAGACGAGCTGCGTCCCGGGCCCGGACAGCCCGATCGGCTTCTACCGGAGCCTCGGGTTCGAGGACACCGGGGTCGTCGAGCACGACGAGAACGTCCTCGCGCTCGCGCTCTGAGGCGATTCCCGAACGACGCTACTCGTCGAGGCGGGCCAAGACGGCCGCCGCCGATGGCGCAACCTCGGGCGCGAGACGAGCGAGCAGCGCGCGCCAGCCGGCGTGCATCTCGATCGCGGTGCGGACATCGACAACTCCTCGCTCCATATCCCCCGCCTGCGCGGCGCCCAACCCCGCCCAGAAGAGGAGCTCGTGGCTGGTCGGCGCGAGCGCGCTGGCCTCCTGATACAGCTGCGCGGCCTCGCCGTAGCGGCGCTGGTTCACGAGATCGTCGGCCCGTCCCGCGATCGCGTACGCGTCGTGAAGCGCCAGCAGTCGTCCGAGCTCGTCGAGCGGCTCCGGGTGATCCTCGACCCGCAGGGACACCACCGACCTCCAGGGCTCCCCCTCCGCCGGGACCACCAGGATCGCCGCCGACTGGCGACCGCGCATGTCGCCGCCCGCCTGCTCGCCGGCCTGGAGCGCCGCGAACAGCCGCGAGGCCAGCTCCCCGGCGGCCGAGCCAAACGCATCGATCATCGCCGGCCAGACCCGCTCGCTCGCCATGATGTTCGCCTGGCACGAGATCCCGGGACCGGTGATGTGTCCGGCGAACGGGATGCACTGCGCTCCGGTGTGGACAGCGACCCGGCCGGCGGCGTCGACCACCGCGACCTGCCGCCCCGCGGCGCCAGGGTCGTCGTCCAGTAGACGGGCGAGAGCGCTCTCGGCGTCCGACCCCCGCGCCAGCAGCTCGAGAGCTCGCGGTCCGTAGGCGACTTCTGCGTTCGCCTGCGTGGCGACCGCGCCCACGCCGGGCCGCGCCCACGGCACGATCGGGCCGACCGAGAACCAGTGCGACTGGACGGCGACGCCGAGCTCGCCGGTGTCCGGGTCCCGGGCCACGATCGAGTACGTCATCCCGCCGCGAGGTCCGAGCGCCCGGTCACGGCCTGCAAGTATGCACGGCGGGTGTCCGTGTTGGCCGACCACAGGACCTCGATCGCCGTCCTCGGTCCTGGGGGTGTCGGCGGCTTCGTAGCCGCCGCGCTGTCCCGCGCCGGCGAGGACGTCGTCGTGGTGGCCCGGCCGTCCACTGCCGATCTGATCGCCGCCAACGGGATCGAGGTCCGGAGCGTCCGGCTGGGTGACTTCACCGCCGCGCCGGCGGCAGCCGGGACGCTCCAAACCGAGGTCGACGTGCTCCTCGTCGCCGTCAAGGCCAACGCGCTCGATGCGGCCCTGGGCAGGATCGAAGCCGAGCCGGCACTCGTGGTACCGCTGCTCAACGGCCTCGATCACGTGCAGCGCCTGCGTCACCGATTCGGCGCCGGGCGCGTCGCGGCCGGAACGATCAGGATCGAGTCGGACCGCCCCGAGCCTCGAGTGATCGTGCAGACCAGCCCGTTCCTGCGGGTGGAGCTCGCAGCCGACGACCCCGCCCTGCACCCGCGCCTTGCGCGGGTGCAAGCGGCCCTCGAGCGCGCCGGGGTGCCGGCGCTGGTCGGGCACAACGAAGCGCGGATTCTGTGGTCGAAGCTAGTCCGCCTGAACGCGCTGGCCTGCACGACCAGCGCCAGCGACCGGCCGATCGGCTTCATCCGTACCGATCCGCACTGGCGCGCGGTCCTCGAGGCGTGCATCGCCGAGACCGCGGCGGTCGCAAACGCCGACGGCGCCGGCATCGACCCGGCCGCGATCCTCGCGGAACTGGACGCCGCACATCCCGAGCTCGGCTCCTCGATGCGGCGCGACATCGCGGCGGGCCGCGAGCCCGAGCTCGATGCCATTGCCGGCGCCGTCCTCAGGGCGGCCGACCGACACGGGTTGGAGTGCCCCATGGTCGCCCGCCTGACGACCCAGATCGCCGCGCGGGCTGGAATCGCTGTTCCCGCCGGGTAACAGGCCCAGACTGTCGCGTTTTGGCTGCGCCCAGCGCAGCGAAAACGCGACGCCCGTCGGCCGGGTCGGGCGGAGCGACGCTACAGCGGGGGCGTCACCGGCCGCGCCGGCAGCGGCTCGGCAGGGACCTCCTGCTCGGCGACCGCGTCCACCACTTCTTCCTCCTCCTCCACGGCGCCGCCGTCGTGCTGCCCGTCGCACAGGATGCGGAACTGTCCCGTCATCCCGCCGTCGCCCTGGAGCACGATTCCGGGGAGGATCTCCTCGCCCTCCTCGAGCCCCAGGCGCTCGATGTCGAAGTACGCCATCCCGATCCCCCAGGTGTGGTGGTCGGGGTTCTCGCGGTCGTGGGCCGCGACGCCCTGGGAGAGGCGCGCGAGCAGGTGACCGATCTTGCTCGTCTCCGCCATCAGCGCTCGATGAGCTCAATCCGGTAGCCGTCGGGGTCGCGCACGAAGCACAGCCGCGAACCGCCGTCGCGCACCGTGTACGGCGGCCGCTCGGGCTCGATCCCCTGCTCGGCCAGCGCACGCAAGGTTGCGTCGAGATCGGGCGCGGTCATCGCGATGTGCCCGTACCCGGTCCCGATGTCATAGGGCTCCGTCTGGCCTTTGTTGAAGGTCAGCTCCAGGCGCGGCTCGGGGCCATCGTCGGGGAGCCCCATGAACACGTTGATCGCCTCGTCGCGGATCGGAAGCCGGCCCTTCTCCTCGAACCCCAGCGCCTCATAGAAGGCCACCGAGCGGTCGACGTCGGTGATGCGATAGCAGGTGTGGATCAGGCTCACGGTTACCTCACAGGCTACCCCGATAGGCTCCTAAGTGTGATCGTCGAGCGCTCCATGCACGACCAGTGGCTGTCGAACACCTATGTGGTGGCCGATGAGCCAGGTGGGAGCGCGGTGATGATCGACGCCGGCGGACCGGTTGAGCCGATGCTCCAGTTCCTCGAGCGCGGCCCGTTCAACCTCACCCACGTCCTGCTCACCCACCACCACCACGACCACGTGGCCGATCTCGACCGCGTTCTGGAGCGTCACCCCGGCACACCGGTGCTGATCCACCCGCTCGAGCGCGAGCTGGTGCAGGGCGCCACGGGCACCATGCAACCGGGTACCACGATCGAGAGCGGGACGCTGCAGATCGAGCCGCTCCACACGCCCGGGCACACCGCGGGGATGCTGTCGCTGCTCATCAACGGCAGCGATGTGTTCACCGGGGACACGCTGTTCAAGGGCTCGGTCGGAGGCGTCAGGGCCCCGGGGCACACCACGTATTCCGATCTCAAGTCCTCGATCATGGACACGCTGCTGTCGCTGCCTCCCTCGACCCGCATCCACCCCGGCCACACCGAGCCCACCACCGTCGCCGATGAGCTCGAGCACAACGCGTTCGTGCGGATCTGGCGCGGAGTGGACCCGGAAGGACAGGAGCCCTGCACGGCGCTGGGTGAGCCGGCGACGCTGGTGCTGTTGGGCGACGACTACGACGGCGGGTACAAGGCATGGATCCGGTGGCCAGACGGATCCGACGACATCGTCCCCGGCTCGCGGGTGAGCACCGGCAGGACCGGCGGTACTGGATCGCCCGGCGGGGCCAACCCGGCGTCCGGCTAGCATCTAAAGGCAGTGGCGAGAGACCAGATCCCCACTTCGCGCGTGGGGCGTACCGCAAGGATCGGGGGGCTGGCAGCCGGACAGGCGATCCGTCAGGCAGGCACGCGCGCGGCCAACGTCGCACGGACGAAGGAAGGCCGCAGCACGGCACTCGAGCGCCGGCAGGTCGAGGCCGCCGAGCAAATCGTCGCTGCGCTGGGGACGATGAAGGGCGCCGCGATGAAGCTCGGGCAGGTGATGTCGTTCCTCGACGTCGGTCTCGTGCCGGAGGAGTACCGCGACGAGTTCCAGGCCAAGCTCGCGGCGCTGCGCGATTCCGCGCCCAGTGTTTCGTTCAAGGACATGCGCAAGGTGATCGACGACGAGCTCGATGATCCGTTTCACGAGGTGTTCGACGACTTCGACGAGGAGCCGATCGCCGCCGCCTCGATCGGCCAGGTCTATCGCGCGGAGCTCACCGACGGCCGGCGGGTGGCGGTCAAGGTGCAGTACCCCGGCGTGGCCGAGGCGGTGCGCGCCGACATGCAGAACCTGGGCCTGATCCTGCGGCTGGCCAAGCGGATCGCCCCCGGCATGGACCCCAAGGCGATCGGCCGGGAGATCTCAGAGCGGGTCAACGACGAGCTCGACTACGAGCTCGAGGCGCAGAACCAGAGGACCATGGCCCGCATCTTTCGCGGACACCCCTTCATCGTGGTGCCGCCGGTGGTCACCTCGCTCTCGCGGGAGCGCGTGCTGGTGACCGAGTACGTGGAGGGGACCGGGTTCGAGGAGCTGAAGAGCTACACCCAGGACGAGCGCGACCGGATCGGGGAGATCCTGTTCCGGTTCTACTTCGGCTGCCTGTACCGCCACCACCAGTTCTCGGGGGACCCGCACCCCGGCAACTCGATGCTGCTCGCCGACGGCCGGATGGCGTTCTTCGACTTCGGGCTGTTCAAGAGGATGCCCCCCGGCGCGGTCGAGCTCGAGATCGACGTGGCTCGGGCGGTGATCGAGGGAGACACCGACACGATCATGCGGCTCGGCACCCAGGTCGGGTTCTTTCCCGAGCCCGAGAAGTTCAACCCGGACCGGGTGCTCGGGCACTTCCGCGCCGCCACCTCCTGGTACACGTGTGACCGCGAGCTCGAGCTGACCCCGGATTACGCGACGCAGGTGTTGATCGACATGAGCGATCCGCGCTCGGAGTACTTCGGGCAGCTACGCCACGAGTCGGCGCCTCCCGACCACATCTTCGGGCGCCGAATGGAGGTGCTGACACTCGCGGTGCTGGCCCAGCTGCACGCGCGGGGGAACTGGCACCGGATCGCACGCGAGTGGTTCTACGGGGATGAGCCGGTGACCGAGCTGGGCCGCCAGGAGTCGGCCTTCTACGCCGGCGCTCTGGCGTAGGCGAAGCCGGACAACCCTGCGCTCAGGCCAGCCATCCTCCTCCGTGCCTCGACGGTCGTGCCCCTGCGGCCTTCTCACCGCAACCCCGGGTCCCACGTGTATACCGTCAACGCTATACCGAGCCGTGGCGTAAAGCAACGCTCCGGCCCTAAAACCACCCACCCGGGCGGGTTTCCCGCTCAGACTCGTTGGATCTGTACGAGGCTCGTCGTGCCGGGGCGGCCGCTCGGCAGGCCCGCGGTGATCCCCACGCGCGCGCCCGGCTGGACCCACCCCAGCTCCACCACGCGCCGGGCGGCGTCGGCGATCAACGCTTCGGTGATCTCGTGGCGGCGCATCGGCGCCGCCTGAACGCCCCACATCAGGCTGCACCGGCGGACCGTCTCCTTGCCAGGGGACAGGGCGTAGATCGGCACCTGCGGACGGTGTGCGGAGATCAGGCGGGCGGAACGCCCCGACAGTGTCGGCACGACGAGCGCAGCCAGATGCAGGTCCCGCGCGGCGGCGCAGGCGCCGTAGGCAATGGTGTACGCCGGGTCTCGGGCGTCGCGGCGGACCCGCTCCTCGTTCCAATCGCGGTACGGGAGCGAGCGTTCGGTGCGCTCGGCAATGGAGGCCATCATCCCGAGGGACTCGACCGGGTAGGCCCCGATCGCGGTCTCCTGCGAGAGCATCACGGCATCCGTCCCGTCGAGGATCGCGTTCGCGACATCGGCGACTTCGGCCCGGGTTGGCCGCGAGGAATTGATCATCGAGTCGAGCATCTGGGTGGCGGTGATCGACGGGCGCGCCAGCCGCCCCGCTATCCGGAGCAGCTGCTTCTGCACGATCGGCACGTCCTCGATCGGCAGCTCGATGCCGAGGTCACCGCGTGCCACCATCACGCAGTCCGCCGCGCGGATGATCTCCTCGGCCGCGTCGACCGCCTGCGGCTTCTCGATCTTTGCGATCAACGGCAGTCGAGTGTGCCTGCGGACGCTCGTCACGTCCGCGGCCGTTCGCACGAACGACAGCGCGACGAGGTCGACGCCGATCGACTCGCCAAAGCGGAGCAGGTCGAGATCCTCCTGCGGGACCGCCTCCAGCCCGCGGGTCGACCCGGGAATGTTCAGTCCTTGCCGGGAGGCGACGGCGCCGCCGACCTCGACCGCGGTCTCGATCGAGCCGTTGCCTTCCTGGACGTTCGTGACCCGCAGGCGGATCGCGCCATCGGCGAGATAGATGTAGTCATCGGGATCGACCACTTCGGGCAAACCGGCCCAGCTGACCGACATCTCCAGCTCGTCGCCGACGCCATCCGAGCCGCACACCAGCACCAGCTTGTCTCCGGGCTTGAGCTCGACGATGTCGTTCTTTACCGGCCCGATCCTCAGCTTGGGCCCGGGAAGGTCCTGGAGGATCGCCACCTGACGCCCCGCCCTCCCCGCAGCGGCGTGAACGCGCTCCGCGTTCTCGGCGTGGATCTCACGGTTGCCGTGCGAGAAGTTCAGCCGCGCCACGTCCATTCCCGCCTCGACCAAGCGCACGAGCGTCTCGGGCTCGCGCGAGGCAGGTCCGATCGTGGCGACGATCTTCGTCCGGCGCATTTCACTGGACGCTACTGGAGAGAGAGCGTCTCGCCGTCGACGCTCAGACGCCCGCCGGCACGCAGGTCGCAGATCAGGTCCCAGTGCAGCGCCGACTGGTTGGTGCCGCCGGTCTCGGCGTACGAGCGGCCGAGCGCGAGGTGCACGGTGCCGGCGATCTTCTCGTCGAACAGGATCGACCCGGTCGCGCGGTCGATGCCCTCATTGGTGCCGATCCCGAGCTCGCCGAGAAAGCGAGCCCCGGGGTCGGTCGCGAGCGCTGCCCGGAGGTAGTCGCCGCCGCGACCGGCCCGCGCCGCCACCACCTCGCCGTCGACGAAGGTCAGCTGCACGTCGGAGACCTCGACTCCGCGCGGACTCGAGGGAACGGTGAACGTGATCGTCCCGTTGGCCGAGCGCTCGAGTGGGCCGGTGAACACCTCACCGCTCGGCATGTTCCGCCGGCCGTCGGAATTGATCCACCTCCGCTCGTCCACGCGCAGGCGGAGATCGGTCTCCTGCGCCTCGATCCGGACCTCGCGCGCCTCGGCCAGGCGGTCGACCAGCCGCTGTTGGCGGTCTGAGAGCTCGCGCCAGGCCGCGACCGGGTCGCGGCGGTCGAGAAACAGGGCTCGCCTGACGAAGCCGGCGTAATCGTCGTCGCTCATCCCGGCCTGCTGGGCGAGCGCCGAGGTGGGCCACAGAGTCCCGCACCACCGCCGCGCCAACCGAGCCTCCTGCACAGGCTGGCGGGCCCGAGCGGCACGAGCCAGCAACGAGGGGTCGACGTCCGCGAGCGCGCGCGTGTTGGCCGGAGCGTCGATGCGCAGCATGGCGTCCACGGCCTCGGTCTCGATCAGCTCGAGCGGGGCATAGCCGTCGACCTGCGCCGCCGCCGCATGGCGGTAGAAGTCCTCGAGCAGCCACGACGGCGCCACCCGGATCACCGGCCACGCCTCGCGGGCCAGCACCGCACGGTGGAGCGCGCGGAGCAGCGCGTCGGCCAGACTGCTGCCGGAGATCAGGACCTGCTGTCCGGCTCGGACCTCGAGGCACCAGTCGCACAACAGTGCGGCGAAGGCATCCGGCTCGGGCCGGGTCACGGCGCCTGAAGCTCCGGGAAGTGCTCGCCCGCGTGCGCGCGCAGGGCGTCGCGGACGAATTGCCGCTCCGCCGGCGTGGCCATCCGGTAGCGGCCGAGCAGCTCCTTCTGGGAGGAGATCTCGAGGCCCGCGATCGTCCACGACACCGCCAGCCGCTCAAACAGCAACTCCGCCGCCCGCTGCCAGGCATCCTCGCGGTCGAGCCCGCCGCCCAACACCCGAGAGAGCTCGCGCCGCGCTCCCGCGGATAGCGACCCTCGGAGGACCAGCACGTTGCCCTCGCCGTCCCGGTACTCGCCCACCGGCGCGGTCAACTTCTCGGGACGGCCGCCCGCCGCTGCCCTGGTCCGCTGACGGCTGCGCCGGCCCACGGCGCCGCAGTCTACGCGCCACCAATATCGTGCGGCCGATGACCACCAAGCGCGAACTCGGCCGCGGAGAGCGCGTGCTGCCCGGCCTCTGGCGCCTGCGCCTTCCCCTGCCCTTCCCCGGCGTCCCGCACTGCAACGCCTGGGCGATCGCGGCCGGATCGGGAATCGTGCTCGTGGACACCGGGATGCACGAGCCAGGCTCGATGACCCAGCTCGAGCGGGCGCTCGATCAGGTCAACCTGAGGCTCGAGCAGGTGCGCCTGGTGGCCTGCACGCACGCACACTCGGATCACTGGGGCCAGGCCGCGCCGATCTGCGAGCGCTCGGGCGCGCCGTTGTGGATGCATCCAAACCACGAGCACGCCACTCGCTCCGCCGAGGATCCCGAACTGGCCCTCGCGCACCGCATCGAGATCGCCCGTCAGAGCGGCGTCCCGCCGGACGCGCTGCGGCGCTACGCGGAGCGCGCGCGCGAGATCCCGTCCGGGATCGCCCGCGTGATCGAACCCGACCGCCCGCTCGTCAGCGGCGTGACGATCGAAACCGACCTCGGAACCTGGACCGTTCACGAAACACCCGGACACGCGCCTTCGCACGTGTGCCTGTTCCAGCGCGAGCGGCGCCTCTTGATCTCGGGCGATCACGTGCTCGGGCGGATCTCGCTGTTCTACGACTACGGCTGGACGCCGGACCCCGTGGGCGAGTTCCTGCGCTCGCTCGACGTGGTCGACGAGCTCGACGCGAGGCTGGCGGTCTCGGGGCACGGACGGCCGTTCGTCGACGTGCACGGCCACATCGAAGGCAACCGCAGCCTGGTCGCCGAGCGCCTCGACGCCGTCGCCGCCGCCACGAGAACGGAGCCCCGGACGGCCGTCGAGATCTCCCCGATCATCCGCACCGAACCCCTCGACGAACGAAACACGCCGTGGGTGCTCCAGGAGACCCTGTGCTATCTGCAGCACCTCGAGCTGGCGGGGCGGGTGAGGCGCGAGCCGGACGGCGAGCTCGACCGCTGGCGCTCGACCAGCGACTAGAGTCGCCCCGCCGCCATCGAACAACCTTGACACACTCATGTCAAGGTTGTTACAGTCGCCTGGCCGTGCGCATCGACGAGATCCTCGCCACCGCCGACGAACCTCTCTTCTCGTTCGAGTTCTTCCCGCCGAAGACGGACGAGGGGGAGCAGACCCTTCGGGCGACGCTCGAGGACCTGCGGGCGTTCGAGCCCGATTTCGCGTCGGTCACGTACGGCGCCGGCGGCTCGACCCGCGACCGAACCCTCGAGGTCACGAAGTGGCTCAAGCAGGAGTTGGGGATCGAGGCCATGGCGCACCTCAGCTGCGTTGGAGCCACGCGCGAGGAGCTGTCGACGATCCTCGACGGGATCGCGGAGGCGGGGATCGAGAACGTGCTGGCGCTCCGCGGCGACCCGCCCCGTGGCGAGACCGAGTGGAAGCCGCACCCCGGAGGACTTCACTACTCGACCGAGCTCGCGGCCCTCATCACCGGGCGCTATCCGTTCAGCGTCGGCGCTGCCTGCTTCCCCGAGGTCCATCCGGAAGCGCCCGACCTCGCACATGACCTGCGTTTTCTCAAGCAGAAGGTCGAGAGCGGCGCCTCGTTCCTGATCACCCAGCTGTTCTTCGACAACGAGGCGTACTTCCAGTTCCTCGAGGAGGCGCGCGCGGCGGGGATCGATGTCCCGATCATCCCGGGGATCATGCCGATCACCGACGTGAAGCAGATCAAGACGATCACCGGGATGTGCAAGGCGTCGATCCCGGAGCGTCTGCTCGAAGCGCTCGAGTGGCGCGCTGCCGATCGCGACGCGGTGCTGCAGCTGGGCGTCGCCTACGCCACGCTCCAGTGCGCGGAGCTGCTCGCGCGCGGCGCCCCCGGGATCCACTTCTACACGCTCAACCGCTCGCCGGCGACTCGCGCGATCCTCTCCTCGCTCCGCCTGCACCGTCCGTGGGTCGCCCGCCAGCCGGTCAGGATGGCGGGATGACGTCGAGGGCGTGGGCGACCATGGGCCGCCCCTCGACCTCGTAGCGGACGTCGACCTCGTCGTTGCGCTTGTACGTTCCGATCCCCCAGAAGCCCACGAACCAGGCCCACGCCCCGAGCTTCTGCCGCACCAGTTCGCGCTCGAACAACAGCTCGCCCGAGGCGATTCGATAGTCGACCCCGAGCTCTTGACGAACGCCGTTGACGTAGACCTCGAACGGCGAACGAACTCCGGGGGGCAATTTCACGCGCCAGTACCGCACGGGGCGAGTTCAACTCCGAATATCGCCGGGCAGCAGCGACATTATCGAGGTGTCGACGCGCTTGCCCCGCTCACGCAGATAGCCGCGCAAGATTCCCTCCTCGACGAAGCCCGCCCGCCGCGCGGTTCGGATCATCCGCTCGTTGTCGGGCTCGGTGAGTACCTCGAGACGCTCGAGGCCGCAGGTCTCGAACAGCCACCGGCAGGCCAGCGTGAGCGCCGCCGACGCCATTCCGCGGCCCCGCACCTGTGGCGCGAGCCATATTCCGAGCTCCGCGCGCCGGTTCTCCCAGTCGGTGTGATGAACGTCGATCTGGCCCCGGCAGACATCCGATCCCGGCTCGACGATCGTGAACGTCAGGTGCGACCCCGCCGCCCTGTCGGCGGAGGCGTGCTCCTCGCGGCGCCCCAGCTCGGCGCCGCTCGGGGGCTTCTCGATTCCCATCCGCAGGTGCAGCTCCGGATCGTCCTGGTAGGCGATCAGGATCTCCGGGATGTCGCGCTCGGCCGAGAGCCGCAGCGACACCCGTCCATCGGTCAGCGGGGCGTTCAGGTCGGGGATCGCGGGCACGTCGGCAACGGACCGTACCCTCTCCGGTCGTGCCGGACACCCCGATTCAATACCGCGTCCGCCGCTCGGCGCGCGCCACGCGCGTGCGGATCACGGTCGACGCCACTCGCGGCGTAGAGGTGGTGCTACCGCGCCGGGCCCCCGAACGCGAGGCGGCCGCCGCCATCCGAGAGCTCCGCCCCTGGATCGAGCGCCGGGTGGCCGAGGTGGAACGGGTCCGCAGGACGGTTGCCGCCCGCGGCGACACCGTCCCCTACCTGGGCGAAGCACTGCGCCTGGTGTCGCAGCCCGGCCGCAAGCGGGTGCACCGCCGCGGTACCGAGCTGCTCGTGCCAGACGAACCCGCGCTGGTCGCCGCGCTCGAGCGCTGGTATCGCCACGAAGCGCGAAGCCAGATCGCACCGCGGCTTGACCACGCCTGCGCCGCGACCGGGACGTCGTACACCCTCCTGACGATCCGTGGCCAGAGGACGCGCTGGGCGAGCTGCTCGCGATCGGGCGCGATGAGCTTCAACTGGCGCCTGCTGCTCGCCCCCGAGCCGGTCCTCGACTACGTCATCTGGCACGAGGTCTGCCATCTGCACGTGATGGATCACTCACCCCGCTTCTGGGCGCTGGTGGCCAGCCATTGTCCCGATTACCGACTGCACGTCCGCTGGCTGCGCCGGCACGGCGCGACGCTGGTGCTCTGAGGACGGCGTCAGTGGGCGCCCAGCACGCGTCGCAGCGCCGCGTAAGCGCTCTCGCCCCGGCGCTGGTCGATCACCCTTCGCCGCACCCGCCCCGTGAAGGCCTCGACCGAGCCGTCGCCGCGCACGTCGACGCCGCCGTTGACGTTCGCGATGAAGCGCTCGGGACCCGACAGCTCGATCCGAGCGACGACCTGCTGAGCCGGGTCAAAGCGCCGGACCCGGACGTTGACCGTCTCGCGCGGGCCCGTCCGCTGAAGTTCGCGGCCCCGCGCCTCGATCGCCTCGAGCGCTTCCGCCGGGTCATCGAACCGCTCGCGCTCGACGCGCGACCCGGCTCGCACGGTCATCGTCCAGGGCACCTGCCATCCCGCGCCCGTCGCCGGTGACTACTACGGCCGGCTGGCCAGCGGCACGTACTCCAGGCCGCGCCGGCCGGTGTAGATCTGGCGCGGCCGCGCGATCTTCTGCTCCGGATCGTCGATCATCTCGAGCCACTGGGCGATCCACCCGGCGGTGCGTCCGATCCCGAACAGGACCGGGAACATCTCCATCGGCATCCCCAGCGCCTCGTAGATGATCCCCGAGTAGAAGTCCACGTTCGGGTACAGCTTTCGCTCGATGAAGTACTCGTCCTCGAGCGCGATCTTCTCGAGCTCGATCGCGATGTCCAGCAGCGGGTTGGTCCCCGTGACCTCGAACACCTCGTACGCGTGCTTCTTGATGATCTTCGCGCGCGGGTCGTAGTTCTTGTACACGCGGTGGCCGAACCCCATCAGGCGCTCGTTGCCCTGCTTGACGCCCTCCACGAAGCTCGAGATGTTGTCCTTGGTCTCGATCCGGCGGAGCATGCGCAGCACCTGCTCGTTGGCGCCGCCGTGCAGCGGCCCGTACAGAGCCGCGACCCCGGCCGCGACCGCCGAGTAGGGATCGACCTGGGAGGATCCGACGCTCCTCACGGCGCTCGTGGAGCAGTTCTGCTCGTGGTCGGCGTGGAGGATGAACAGCGTGTCCAGCGCGTGCTCGAGCCGCGGATCGGGCTCGTACTTGAGCTCGGTCATCTTGTAGATCATCGAGAGGAAGTTGCCCGGGTAGCTCAGGTCGTTGTCCGGGTACACGTACGGCTTGCCCTGGTTGTGCCGGAACGAGAACGCCGCGAGCGTGGGCATCTTCGCGATCAGGCGGATCACCTGGAGGTAGCGGCCGTCGTGGTCTTTGATCGCGGAGGCCTCGGGATAGAAGGTCGAGAGCGCGCCGACCGAGGCGAGGAGCATGCCCATGGGGTGCGCGTCGTAGCGGAAGCCCTGCATGAACTCCTTCACGTTCTCGTGCACGAACGTATGGATCGTGATCTGATGCGTCCAATCGTCGAGCTGGCGCTGCGTGGGAAGCTCGCCGTGCACCAGCAGGTAGGCGACCTCCAGATAGCTCGACTTCTCCGCCAGCTGCTCGATCGGGTAGCCGCGGTATTCGAGGATCCCCTTCTCCCCGTCGATGAACGTGATCGCCGACCGGCACGACGCCGTCGCCATGTACGCCGGGTCATAGGTCATGAGCCCGAAGTCGTCGTCGCTGGTCTTGATCTTGCGCAGCTCGGTGGCGCGGATGGTCCCGTCCTCGATCGGGATCTCGTATTGCCGTCCGGTGCGGTTGTCGGTGACGGTCAGCGTGTCGCCCGACGTGGCCACGCCGGCGCCATCCTGGTGCTGAGTCTCGGTCGTCATGGCACTCCCATTGCGCAGTTTGCCGGGGACTTCGTCAGCTCACTGTAATACCCCGACTGTAGCGGCGGGAGGCCCGAGCGTCGGTGGCGCCGCTCAGGCGGTCGCGATCGCCGCGGCTACCGTGGCCGCCGCGAGCAGGAACGTGAAGGCGATCACCCCGCGCTGGCCGCGCAGGTTGCCGGGGAATTCCGGGTCGCGCAAACCGATGACCGCCAGCACCACCGCCCACGCCGCGAGCGCGCCACCCACCAGGAAGAACGGAAGCCTCGACGTCGCGGCGACGAGCAGCACGGTCGACACTGACGCGAGCCTACCCCATCCTCGCCCGGTCGGTGCCGCGGGAGCGCCCGGAATCGCGCCGGCCCTCGTAGCGGCTCTCGGTCGCCGCCCGTTGCCCCTGGTAATGGCTCCCGAGCTCGGGGGTTCCGTACGGTCGCAGAGCGGGTCGATCGAGACTCATGAACGACAGCTGCGCGACCGGTAAACCCGGATACAGCTTGATCGGAACGCGGGTGAGGTTGTTGAGCTCGAGCGTCAGGGTCCCTTTCCAGCCGGGATCGCAGAAACCGGCGGTGGCGTGGACGATCAGGCCGAGGCGGCCCAGGCTCGACTTGCCCTCGATGCGAGCAACGATGTCGTCGGGAAGCTCGATCCACTCGAGCGTCCCTCCCAGGCAGAACTCGCCGGGGTGGATCACGAACGACTCCTCCGCGGAGATGACCACCTCCTCGGTGAGACCCGAGGGCGGCTCGCGGAGGTCGATCGCCGATGCCCGGTGGTTGTGAAAGACCCGAAACGAGTTCCCGAGGCGCAAATCGACGCTGGCGGGCTGGACGAGCGCCGGGTCCCAGGGGTCGATCCGGATCCGCCCCTCCTTGACCAGCTGCAGGATCGTGCCGTCGGAGAGAACCGAGGCTGGTGGCTGAGTCATCAGTGGGTCAGTGACCCAGCGTACGCGCTCGGGCGCGCGTCATGCGTACGCGCGCCGGGGGCAGCGGCGCCGGATCTCCGTGCGGGCCGCGACGCGGATGGCGCGGGAATGGCTTGGGAGGATGCGGTCGCTGGCGCTTCAGGCCGCCGTCGTCATCGGAAGACTTCGGCTGTTCGGGTTCCTGCTTGATCGCCCACCACACGATGTAGATCAACCCCGCGAGCGGGATCTTCAGCGCGAGCATGATCCACAGAAATCCCCAGGTCACTACTCGTCTGATCCTACCCCTATTCCGGGGCCGTGTCACGAACGGTCAGCACCATGACCGGAGCGGCGCATGCGGCGCGGCCTCCCCGTCCTCTGTGCTCAGTCCCGAAGCGCTATCGGCTTTCCCACGAAGTGCGTGATCTGCTGGAGCTCCGCCACTCGTTCGACGATCTCTTCGGTTGTCAGCCTCGTGACACGCTCCACGCCGAACTCCTCAACGTTGAATGACGCCAGCGCCGTGCCGTAGGCCATGGCGCGACGCAGCAGGTCGTGATCGAGATCGCCGTCCGGGTGCGCCGCGATGTAGCCCATGAACCCGCCCGCGAAGCAGTCCCCGGCGCCGGTGGGATCGACCACGGTCTCGAGCGGGAACGCCGGCAGAGCAAAGAAACCCTCGTCGGTGATCATCGCCGCCCCGTACTCCCCCTGCTTTGAGACCACCACGCGCGGGCCCCACTCGCGGATCCGGCGCGCCGCGCGGACCAGGTTCGGCTCGCGAGTGAGCTGGCGCAGCTCGGCGTCGTTGAGCATCAGGCAGTCGACGCCGGCGATCGTCTCGATCAACGACTCTCGCGTCGTCTCGATCCACAGGTTCATCGAATCGAGCGCGGCGAACCGGGCATCCGCGCACTGGGACCGCACCTCGCGCTGGAGGTCGGGCTGGATATTGGCCAGGAACAGCACGTCGGCGGACCTGGAGGTCGCGGAGAGCTTGGGGACGAAGTTTTCGAACACGCCTAGCTGGGTGTCGAGCGTGCGGCGGTCGTTCAGGTCCCACCCGTACTCGCCGCGCCAGAAGAACGTCTTGCCGCCCGGGACGCGTTCGACGTCGTCGGTGTTGACCTCGCGGGCGCGCAGCACCGCGTACTCGTCCTCGCCGAAGTCGTCCCCGACCGGCCCCACCACGTTGACCGTGTCGAAGAACGAGGCCGCGAGCGCGAAGTGCACGGCCGAGCCACCGAGCATTCGCTCTCGGCTTCCGAACGGTGTGGAGACCGCGTCGAACGCGATCGAGCCCACCACGGTTACTGACATGGGGCGGGAAGCGTAGCCGGAGGCATAGGATTTTGAGCGTGGACCCCGACGAGCAGCGGGTGATCGCGCGCAACGAGGCGCTTTACCGAGAGATCAACGAGGGGATCGAGCGCGGTCAATGGCCGGGCGAGGAGGACGCGCTGGTCGGATTTCGGTGCGAGTGTGCCCGTCTTGGCTGCAATGAGCTGATCGAGCTGACGGTCCGCCAGTACGAGCGCGTGCGAGCCGATCCGCGGCGCTTCATCCTGGCGTCAGGGCACGAGCTTCCGGACGGGGAGACCGTCGTCGACTCGGGCGGCGGCTACGTGGTCGTGGAGAAGCGCGATCAGGCCGGCGCCACGGCCGAGGAGACCGATCCGCGCGGCTGACCACGGGCCACTGGAGGGTCGTTGCCGATGCTGAAGCGCATCTGGAGCTCGGTCCCTCCGGTGGAGCGCCTGGCGACCGCGAACCCATCAGCGGCGTGAGCAATCAGCGCCAACCCGACGCCCAGACCCCGACTGCCAGCGCGGGCCTGCATGCCACGGCCGTCGTCGGCGATCAGTATCCAGAGCTCGCTTCCTGCCACGGCGGCGGTGACGTGGATATCCCCCGGATCGTCCTCGTAGGCATGGACGACAGCGTTCGTCACCGCCTCGGAGGTGGCCATCTCGATCGCCTCGAGCTGCTCCGGGGTAGCTCCGGCCGAGGCCGCGAACGCGGTCAGCGTCGTCCGGACCAGCGGGACCGATCCGGCGACCGCGGGGTACGACTCATCGAGGCACTGTTTTGTGGGCATCCAGCCTGGTGGATACCCGAATTTTCAAGAAGGTAACGCGTTAGGATCAGGTCAACGCATGGGCCGTGGCCCCACGGCGCGGTACGGTTTCGCCGTGGAGCCTGACGGGGTGCTGGAGTCTGTCTTCAAGCCCGTTCGACCGCCGACGACGTTCGAGGAGACGGTCGAGCGCCTGGGTACCGCGATCCGGGCCGGGATCCTGCCCGCGGGCAGCCGTCTTCCGCCCGAGCGCACGCTCGCCGACCGGCTCGGCATCTCGCGCTCGACGCTTCGGCAAGCGCTGAACTCCCTGGTGCACAGCGGTCACCTCGTTTCGCTGCGCGGGCGCAGCGGGGGGACGTTCGTCACCGACCGGCCGCCGCTCGCCGAGGCGGCGGTGATGCCGCTCGGCGCCGACGCGTGGGCCGTGCTCGACTTTCGGGTCGCGATCGAGACCGGGGCCACGCTGCTCGCTGCCGACCGCGCCCAGGAGGACCAGCTCGACCGGCTGGACGTGCTCGTGGCAAAGATGGCCGAGGTGGCCGAGCTGGACGACTTCGAACCCTACCGCCGAGCGGACATCCTCTTCCACATCACGGTCGCCGAGGCGGCTGCGTCGCCGAGGCTGGTCAGCGCGATGACAGAGGTGCAGGACCAGATGAGCGAGCTGATCACCAGGATCGCGCACCCTCCCGAGGTCCTGATCCACTCAAACGAACAGCACCGTCGCCTGGCGCGGCTGCTGCGTCAAGGAGAGGGCCTGCAAGCCGTGCAGGTCATGCGGGAGCACATCGAGGGCACCGAGCACATCCTGGCCGGCCTTCTCTGAGCTGGACCGGCGCTTGCGGAGAAAGGCGGGCGCTCAAAGCGAGGGGCGCCGACACTCAGAGCGCGGCCGCTCGCTCGACGAACTCGCGCCACTCGGCGTGCGCGCGACGCCGCCACGCCTCGTCGCGCCGGGGCGACACGGCCTCCCCGGCCGGGATCCGGTTCGCGATCTCGAGCGTCGAGCCCCAGATGCCGGCTCCCACCGCCGCGAGCGCGGCCGCTCCCGCCGCGGTCGCGTCGACCGCGCCGCGCTGCACGGTCACGCCGGTGCAGTCGGCCTGCAGCGCGAGCAGGGTGGGGTCGCGCGTCAGGCCGCCGTCGACACGCAGCACCTTCGCCGGCACGGTCTCGCGTACCGCGCTCAGCACATCCGCCACCCGCCAGGCGATTCCCTCGAGCGCCGCGCGCGCGATGTGCGCCGGCCGCGTGCCGGCGGTCAGGCCCGAGATCACCGCCCTGGCCTCGGGCCTCCACCACGGCGCGCCCACCCCGGCGAGCGCCGGCAGGACGCGCACGCCGCCAGGATCCTCGACCTCCACGGCGCTCGCGGCGAGCGCGGCGGGATCGGGCGCCAGCCCGATGTCCCGGCTCAGCCAGTCGAGCAGGGCGCCGGCGGTGAACACGCCGCCGTCGATCGCCCACTCGAGTCGGCCATCGACGCGCCAGGCGATCGTGGGCAGCAGACCGCCGGCGGGTGTCGGCCGTTCCGTGCCGGCGTGGGCGAGCACGAACACCCCGGTGCCATACGTGGCCTTGACCAGACCCGGCTTCACGCAGCCGGCTCCCGCGAGCGCCGCCTGCTGATCGACGCACCGCGCCCGCAACGGCAGCTCGCGCGCCCACGAGGGGTGGCTGAGCACGCCGAGGTCTCCGGCGGTGTCCGCGATGGCCGGCAGCACCTCGTCCGGCACGCCGAACACGTCGAGCAGGGCCGGATCCCATTCCGGGGCCCCCAACTGCGTGCGCGAGGCGGTCGAGGGATCGGTGGCGAATCCCGCACCGAGCCGATCGCACAGGAACGAATCCACGGTTCCGAGCCGCAAGGTGCCGTCGTCCCGGGCGCGGCGCACGCCGGGGTCGCGCTCGAGCAGCCACGCCAGCTTGCCCGCCGAGAAGTAGGGATCCAGCGGCATCCCGCTGCGGCGCTGGATCTCCTCGGCCCGGCCCCCGGCGTCGAGCCGGTCGAGGATCTCCTGCGAGCGCTTGTCCTGCCAGGTGACGATCGGCGTGATCGGCCGACCGGTGTCCGCGTCCCAGCCCAGCACGGACTCACCCTGGTGATCCAGACCTCCGACGATTTCCTCCCCGGCCGGCGCCTGCTCGAGGATCTCGCCGACGGCATCCACGACCGTCGCGAGCACCTCCTCCGGGTCCTGCTCGACCCAGCCCGGCTTTGGATGAGAGAGCCGCTTCGCGCGCCGGGCCGCGGCGAGCGGGCGCAGGTCGTCGTCGTAGAGCACCGCCTTGACCGCCGAGGTGCCCTCGTCGATTCCAACCAGCGGGCTCACGCGACTGCCCTGAACTCGCTCGTCCGCCGCCACCACGGCAGTTCCGTCACGGGCGGAGGGCCGGGCCGCAGCGCGACCTCGGGCCCGAGGCTCACCCCGACCGTGCGGACCATGTCCGTCACCCGCTCCGCGATTCCGAGCGACGCGCTCAGGCCCGTGGAGCGGATCGCCGCCACATGGATGAGCTCGGGATACACGCGCGAGGGACCGATCAGGTAGTTGATCTCGCGCCCCGCGGGTCGCAGGCCGGCATACGCGGCGATCGGCTCCGCGTCGCGCAGCGGTGGATAGAGCACCGCGGCCTTCGGGATGATCTCCTCGCGCGCCTCCGGCCGAATCGACCAGTCACGCTTGTCCTCGAGGTCGACCGCGGTGGGACCCGCCGCCACTTTGCCGTCGAGCGTGGGGAACACGAGCACGCCCTTGGTGCGCTCGGTCGGCACCGGCAGCAAGATCCGCCCGAGCGGTTCGCGCTCGGGCGGGTCGAACACGAGAAACTCGCCCTTGCGGGGGTAGATCTCGAACGAGGCGTCGCCGGCCATCCGCGCCACCGAGTCGGCGTGCAGGCCGGCGCAGTTGACGACCACGCGGCAGCGCACGGACCCGCCACCGGCCGTACGCACCCTCGTCGTCTCGCCGGCGCGCTCGATTCCCTCGACCCGCGCCTCCGTACGCAGCTCCGCCCCGTGGCGCTCGGCCGCGGCCGCCAGCGCGAGCGTGTACAGCACGGGGTCGGTGACGGCCTCACCCGGGATTTCGAGAGCGCCGTCCAAGCGCTCGCGCACCGGTACGCCGTTATTGCGAGCGTTCACCGCGAGCGCCTTCACGGCGTCCCGCTCTGGGTCGCGGCGCGCGAGCATGAGCGCCCCGCAGCGCATGACCGGAATCCCGAGCGCGGCGATCACCGGCTCGCGGAGCCTGGACGTCGCGAGGATCATCTCGGTCTCCAGCTCGCCGGGGGCTGAATCGAACGCGGCGTGGAGAATCCCCGAATTGGTGCCGCTCGCGGCGAGGCCCGGCTCCGGCTCGGCCTCGATCAGGGATACCGTCACCCCCCGGCGCGCGAGCGCCAGCGCCACCGCGCACCCGACCACGCCGGCGCCGATCACGGCGACCTCGACATCTTGCCTCGCAGCTGTTGACACCGTCGGAGGCCAAGCGTATCGTCGCGCCCCTGATTAGGTGCGACTGTCACACCATTTGGGGCGTGGGCGCGCGACCTGGACTCTCCGGAGGTGAGCCGTGGCTGATGAGGTAAGCCGAACGCCGGCAACGATCGACACCCTGAGCGAGGACGAGCGCGAGCTCGCCAACCTCGGCTATAAGCAGGAGCTCCACCGCGGGTGGAGCAGCTTCACGAACTTCGCCATCTCGTTCACGATCATCTCGGTCCTGGCCGGGCCGGTCACGAACTTCTCGTTCGCATGGAATGCCGGTGGGCCGGTCGCGATCTCGATCGGCTGGCCGATCCTGTGCTGCTTCGTGCTGCTGGTCGCCTTCTCGATGGCCGAGCTGACATCGGCGTTTCCGACCGCGGGGGGCCCGTACTGGTGGTCGGCGAAGCTCGGCAGCCCCGGCTGGAGCTGGATCACCGGGTGGTTCAACATCGTGGGCCTGGTCGGGATCGTGGCGGGGGTCGGCTACGGGGCGGCGTTCTTCCTCCAGGCGGTGCTCGCGCTCTACGGACTGAACGTGATCGGGATCAACTTCGCGACCACCAACCCCACGACGATCCTGCACGAAACGTTCCTGCTGTTCCTGATCATCCTCGTGGGTTACACGGTGGTGAACATCTTCGCCGACCGCCTGCTGGCGATCTTCAACAACATCTCCGTCGGCTGGCACGTGCTGGGCGTGCTCGTGATCATCGCCCTGGTGGCGTTCGTGCCGAGCCACCACCAGAGCCTCAGTTTCGTGTTCGGCCAGCGGCTGAACAACACGGGGTTCCACGGCGGCGTGACCGGCGGAGCGTTCTTCTGGCTGTACATCCTCCCGCTCGGGTTCATCCTGACGATGTACACCCAGACCGGCTACGACGCCTCGGCGCACACGGCGGAGGAGACGCGCGGCGCCGCGAAGGCGGCGGCCCAGGGCGTCTGGCGGTCGGTGTTCTACTCCGCGATTGCCGGCTGGGCCCTACTGCTCGCGCTGCTGTTCGCGGCCACGCACGTAGCGGCGATCAACAAGCTCGGCGGCGGGGCGATCCCGGTCGTGACCACCGGGCTGAGCACGTGGGCGGCGAAGTTCGTGCTGATTATCTTCACCGTCGGCCAGCTGTTCTGTGGGGCCGCCGGTCTGACCAGCGCCTCTCGCACGTGGTACGCGTTCTCGCGGGACCGCGGGATACCGGGCTGGGCGCTGTTCCGTCGGGTCACCGCCAAGCGCGTTCCGCTCTACGCCGTGTTCGCGGTCTCCGTGTTCGCCCTCATCATCACGATCCCGGCGTACTTCGGCACCAAGACCGGCGTGCCGTGGGCGTACTTCGCGATCACCGCGATCTGTACGGTGGGCCTGTACCTGGCCTACATCATCCC
This sequence comes from uncultured Solirubrobacterales bacterium, assembly GCA_963731355.1. Taxonomy (GTDB): domain Bacteria; phylum Actinomycetota; class Thermoleophilia; order Solirubrobacterales; family Solirubrobacteraceae; genus Palsa-465. The sequence goes on from CAVSUS010000001.1 coordinate 148,587, forward strand.
GGTGTACCTGCGCCTCAGGCAGGGCGACAAGTTCAAGCCGGGTCCATGGACGCTCGGGCGTAATTACAAATGGGTGAACATCGGTGCGATCGCGTTCGTGGTTCTGGTCGTGTACTCGCTCGACGGTCCGACCTCCGCCGTCGGCGCGCCCTGGAACAGTGGCTTCACGTGGACCGCGTTCAACTACTCGTTCCTCGTGCTGCTCGTCGGCCTGGTCGCGGGCATCTGGTGGTGGCTCGGCGCGAAGAACCGCTACCACGGGCCGGTGCGGGAGATCGACACTGACGAGATGGGGCACGTGATCGAGGTGACACCGGAGGCGGGGCAGGCCCCTGCGGTCGCCGGCGGCGCCGAATAGGAGGTGAACATGAATCCAGCGGTTGACGTCAGCGCGCGGGCGACGGACGGCGCGCGTCCGGGCGGCCCCGGGCGAACCCACGGATTGCTGTCACTCGACGAGCTCCGCAGCGAGGTGGACACCGGCGCCATCGACACCGTCGTGACCGCGTTCACCGACATGCAAGGGCGGTTGATGGGCAAGCGGATCGATGCGCACTTCTTCCTGGACGACGTGGTGCAGCACGGAATCGAGGGGTGCAACTACCTGCTCGCCCTCGACATGGAGATGGATCCCGTCCCCGGGTACGAGATGGCGAACTGGGAGAAGGGCTACGGCGACTTCGCCATCGTGCCGGACATGAGCACGCTCCGGCGGATCCCGTGGCTCGACCGCACCGCGTTCGTCCTGTGCGATGTCGCCAACCACGATGGTTCGCCGGTGCTCGCCTCCCCCCGGCAGGTGCTGATCGCGCAGTACGAGCGCGCGCGGCAGATGGGCTACACGCCCCTCCTCGCGTCGGAGCTCGAGTTCTACCTCTTCAAGCAGAGCTACGCCGAGGCGCACGAGGCGGATTACCGCAACCTCACGCCGACGATCCCCTACATCCTCGACTACCACATCCTCGCGACCACGATGGACGAAGCGGTGATCGGACAGATCCGGCGAGGGATGGCGGCCGCGGGGATCCCGGTCGAGTTCTCGAAGGGCGAGGCGTGGTATGGGCAGCACGAGCTCAACTTCCGCTACGCGGACGCCGTTACCTCCGCCGACCGTCACACGATCTACAAGAACGGGGTCAAGGAGATCGCGTTCCTGAACGGGATCTCGGCCACGTTCATGGCCAAGCCCTCGGAGAAGGACATCGGGAGCTCGTGCCACATCCACTCGAGCCTCGTCTCCGCGAACGGTGGACAGAGCGCGTTCGTCGATGGCCACGACGAGACCGACGTGTTCCGCCACTACCTGGGCGGGATGCGCGCCCGGCTGCGGGAGCTCGCGCTGCTGATCGCGCCGTCGGTCAACTCCTACAAGCGATATGCGAGCGAGAGCTGGGCCCCCACGTCGATCGCCTGGGCGCGCGACAACCGCACCGCCGGCTTCAGGATCGTCGGTCACGGGCAGTCGCGGCGGATCGAGTGCCGTATTCCGGGGGCCGACGTCAACCCCTATCTCGGGTACGCGGCCCTGCTCGCGGCGGGCCTCGAGGGGGTCGAGCGCGGCACCGATCCCGGACCGGAGCTGATCGGCAATGCGTACGAGGCTGGGCAGGCGGAGCCGTTCCCGTCGAGCCTCCGCGAGGCCGTGGATCTGTGGGAGGGCAGCGAGTTTGCCCGCGCCGCATTCGGCGACGACGTCTGGAAGCACTATCTGAACTACGGCCGCACCGAGCAGCGGCTGTTCGATCAGGTGGTGACCGACTACGAGCGTCGCCGGATGTTCGAGCGCGGATGATCTCGGTCGTCGAGCCGGCCACCGAGCAGGAGCTGGCTTCGGTTCCGCGCGCCGGCGCGGACGAGGTCGACCAGGCGGTCGCCCGCGCGCGTGAGGCGTTTCCGGCCTGGCGGGCGATGGACCCGGGCGCACGGGCGGCGTTGCTTCACGGGCTCGCCGACGCCCTCGCCGCCGCTCGCGAGGAGCTCGCGGTGCTCGAGGCCCGCAACGTCGGCAAGCCGATCGCCGACGCCCGCGGCGAGATGGAGATGGTCGTGCAGACGTTTCGCTACTACGCCGGCGCTCCCGAGCGGCTCCTCGGCGAGACCATCCCCGTCGCCGGCGGCCAGGCGTTCACGGTCCGCGAACCGCTCGGCGTCGTCGGGCTGATCGTCCCCTGGAACTTCCCGCTGACGATCGCCTCCTGGAAGCTCGCGCCGGCGCTCGCGGCGGGCAACACGGTGGTGTTGAAGCCAGCGGAGCTGACGCCGCTGACCGCGCTGCGCTTCGCCTCGATCGCGGCCGAGGCCGGGATTCCCGACGGAGTCGTGAACGTGGTGGTGGGCCCGGGCTCGGTGTGTGGTCAGCGGCTGGTCGAGCACGCGGACGTCGCGAAGATCGCGTTCACCGGCTCGACCGAGGTGGGACGCTCGATCGCCGCCGGCGCGGCGGCCACGATCAAGCGGGTGACGCTCGAGCTCGGCGGCAAGTCACCGAACATCGTGTTCGCGGACGCCGATCTCGAAGCCGCGGCGGCGTCGGCGCCGCCTGCCGTGTTCGGCAACGCCGGCCAGGATTGCTGCGCGCGCTCGCGGCTCCTCGTGGAGCGCTCCGCGCTCGATCGGTTCATGGAGCTCCTGGGGAGCGCCGTTCGCGCGCTCCGGGTCGGCGACCCGCTCGACGACGCGACCGAGATGGGCCCGCTCATCTCGGCCGCCCACCGGGAGAAGGTGGCGTCGTTCATCGACGGCGATGCCCCGGTGGCGGTTCGCGGGGAGGCTCCGGCGGGCCCCGGCTACTGGTTTGCGCCCACCGTGCTGTGCCCGGTCGCCCCCGATGCGCGCGCGGTCCGCGAGGAGATCTTCGGTCCGGTGGCGACCGTGATCCCGTTCGAGGACGAGGAGGAGGCCGTCCGGCTGGCCAACGACACGATCTACGGGCTGTCGGGGTCGATATGGACGCGCGACGGGGCGCGGGCGCTGCGGGTGGCGCGAGCCGTCGAGGCCGGCGTGCTGTCGATCAACTCGAACACGTCGGTCCGCGTCAGCACCCCGTTCGGGGGCTTCAAGCAGTCGGGCTACGGCCGCGAGCTCGGCCCGCACGCCCTGGACGCGTACACCGAGGTCAAGTCGATCTACTACGCTACGTAATGCCTGGCCGCCTGTCGGGCAAGGTGTGCGTGATCACCGGAACCGCGGGCGGGATCGGCGGCGCGAGCGCGACGGCGTTCGCGGACGAGGGGGCGCACGTGGTGGGCGTCGACCTGCGCGAGCATTCCATCGGCGAGCTCTCGCTGGTCGCCGACCTGACCGAGGAGGACGCTGTCGCGGACATGTACGCGCGCGTACGCGAGCGGTTCGGCCACATCGACGTGCTGTTCAACAACGCCGGCATCTCGCCGACCGACGACGCCTCGGTGCTCGACACCTCGCTGGAGGCGTGGGAGCGCGTGCAGGCCGCGAACCTGCGCAGCGTGTTCCTCTGCTGCAAGCACGGCATCCCCCACCTGCTGGACGGTGGCGGGGGCTCGGTCATCAACACCGCCTCGTTCGTCGCGGTCCTGGGCGCGGCGACGTCGCAGATCTCCTACACCGCCTCCAAGGGAGGTGTGCTCTCCTTGTCCCGCGAGCTGGGCGTCGAGTTCGCCCGGCGCGGCGTGCGGGTCAACGCGCTGTGCCCCGGGCCGGTCGACACGCCGCTGCTGCGCGAGCTCTACGCCAAGGATCCCGAACAGGCCGAGCGCCGGCTGGTCCACGTGCCGATGGGGCGCTTCGCGCGGGCCGAGGAGATCGCGCGGGCAGCGCTGTTCCTCGCCAGCGACGAGTCCTCCTACGTGACCGCCTCCACGTTCCTGGTCGACGGCGGGATCACCGGGGCCTACACGACTCCCATATAAAGATGAGGCGGGGGGCGCATGCGCCCCCCGCTCGGGTGGGCACATGTGCCCACCCGCCGCCGCGCGCATGCGCGCGGCGGGACTATGTGATTAGCCCCTGGCCGCCTCCGCCGCCGATTGTGGCGGCAGCGAAGGCTCTACCCGCAGCCATCGCGCGGGGCCAGGGGGCAGCCACCAGTTCCATCGCCCGAACAGCGACACCACGGCCGGGACCAGCAGCGCCCTGATCACGGTGGCGTCGAGCAGGATCCCGGCCGCCAGCCCGGTTGCGAACACCTTCACGTCGGCCTGTGGTCCGGACGCCATCGAGACGAACGCCAGGAACAGGATCAGCGCGGCGCTCGTGACCAGCCGGCCCGTCCGCCCGATTCCGCGCACCACCGCAGCGTTCGTGTTGCCGGTGCGGTCGTACTCCTCGCGCATCCGGGAGAGGATGAACACCTCGTAGTCCATCGAGAGGCCGAACAGGAACGCGAACACCATCAGCGGGATCCAGGCGGTGATGGAGTGAGAGGCGGCGATCCCCCAGATGGCGTTTGAGCCATGGCCGTCCTGCCACACGAGCGTGATCACCCCCCACGCGGCGGCGACGCTGATCACGTTCAGGATCACCGCCTTGAGCGGCAGCAGCAGCGAGCGGAACGCGCGCGCGAGGAGCAGGAAGGTGAGCACCGCGATCAGCGCGATCATCACCGGGAAGCTCCCGTAGATCGCCGAGACGAAGTCCTGGTTCTCGGCGCCGAGGCCGCCGACCCGCACGTCGTCGCCGACGGAGTGCGCAGCGGTGCGGGCGCGGTCGATCGTGGCCCGGCCGTCCGAGGTCGCGGTATCGGCGACCGGGAGGGCGTCGACGAGCGCGGTCCCGCCACGCCGCCAGTCGGGGCCGGCGGGCGCGACGGCGCCGTGAATGCCCTCGACCGAGCTGAGCGTCGCGGCGATCCGGGCGGGGTCGCTCCCCGAGCTCAAGACCTCGATCGGCTGGAGCGCTCCCGGGCCGATCCCGGAGCGCTCGAGCGCGACCAGACCGGTGTGGGCATCGCCGTGCTTGCTCAGGTTGTCGACGTTGGCGCTGCCGGGCTGGATCGAGGTGGCCGCGAGGACGAGCGCCGCCAGCACGAGCGCGGCGCCGAGCGCGGCTACCCAGCGCCGGCGCACGACGAGCTGCGCCCACCGTGTCCACGAGCGGCTGGCCTGATCGTCGCTCCGAACGTGGGGCCAGTCGAGCCGGTCGCCGAGCTTCGAGAGCACGATCGGGAGCAGCGTCATTGCCACGATCACGCTGATCAGCGGGATCAGCATGCCGGCGAAGCCGATCGAGCGAAGGAACGGCAGCGGCAGCACGACCATCGCGAGCAGGCCGATGGCCACGGTGGTGCCGCTGAACACGACCGCGCGCCCGGCCGTCTGCATCGCGCGGACGACGGCCTCGTCGCCCTCGTGTCCGTGGGCGCGCTCCTCACGCCAGCGGACCACCACGAGCAGCGAGTAGTCGATCGCCACGCCGAGCCCGATCAGCGCGACGAGGAACTCGACGATCATCGACACGCTGGTGAGCGAGGTCACGCCCCACAGCACGAGGAACGTGGACATGATCGAGACTATCGCCATCAGGATCGGAACGAACGCCAGCAGCGAGGCGAACACGAACGCGAGGACGAGCAGGGCGCCGAGTCCGCCGAGCATCGCCTCGAGGAAGACGCCGGGTCCCTTGCTGCCGCCGGTCTGGTTGGAGAGCGCGTCGATCCCCGTGACGTGGACGGGCGATCCGGCGATCGTGTCGCCCGCGAGCACCGCCGCGGCCCTCTTCGCCGCCTTGGTGTTGTTGCCGAACGACTCGTTGTCGGGCGGTGGGTAGGCGAGGACGAACGACGTGCGTCCGTCGTTCGACACGAACGCGCGATTCCCGGTGTCGGCGAACGAAGCGGTGCGGATGCCGGGGATGGCCTGGCGCAGCTTGGCCTCGATCTGCGCGAGGCCTTGGCGTACGTTCGGGGATGAGACCGAGACGCCGGCGGGAAGCGTCACCACCGGGACGAGCGGGGCTCGATCGCCGCCGCTTCGATAGAGGTCGAGGATCTTCTGATTGGTCGCGTATCCCTCACGTCCGGGCACGCTGAACGTCTTGCTGAACGCGCCGACGGCCGACCCCACGGTGCCGATTCCGACCAGGGTGACGACGATCCAGAAGACCGTGACGGTCCGTTTGTGGGCGAGGATCCAGCGGGTGAGCGATGTCATCATGGTTTCGGGCTGACTCCTAACTTGTTTGCGGCAGCCATGGTTGGTAGCAGAAACAATTTGGTCTGTCAACCGTTTGCCTGCTACACTTCTTTTGCGCAATGTCTGACCTTCCCCCCGCTCCCCCCGGGGTACATAACGCCCTGATGAACCACACCGGTTTTCTGATCAGCCGGATGGGGCTCGTCGCCGCCAAGCGGTTCGGAGAACGCCTTGAGTCGCTCGGGCTCACCACTCGGATGTGGGGGGCGCTGAACGTGCTCGCGGCGGAGGGCGCGATCACTCAGGGCGCGCTGTGCAAGTCCGTCGGAATGGATCCCAGCTCGATGGTCTCGACGATCGATGAGCTCGAGGCCATGGGCCTCGTGGAGCGCCGCCGGCATCCGACCGACCGCCGGGCTCACGCCCTTCACGTCACCGAGAAGGGCATGGAGACCCTGGCGCGAGGGCGCGAGATCGCGCGCACGGCGCAGGAGGAGCTCCTCGCGCCCCTCAACGAAGAAGAGCGCGAACAGCTCCACTCGCTGCTCCTCCGCCTCGCGGTGGCGACGCGCAAGGAGCCCCTGGCCGTCGCGCCGCGCTGACGATCAGACCGGAACCTGGACCGCTTCGCCGGTGCGCAGCCTGCTCGCGCGGAGTCGTGTGCGGGGCGCGGCGAGCGCCGTGCCCACGCCGAGCAGCGCCCAGGTGACCGGGTCCTCCAGGAAGTCGGCGTACAGCAGGGTGTGGAACACGAGCGCGAGGAACGCCGCCGCGATGGCGGCGCGCGTGGGGTCGGAGCGGCTGCCGCGCAGAAGGACCACTGCGGCGACGAGCACCAGCGCGACGTAGGGGAGCTCTCCGATCAGGCCCTGCTCGGCCGCGATCGTGATCGCGATCGTGTGCGATGCCGCCAGCGTCGTGTTGGTGTGCTGGTGGCGAGCGCGGTACTCGGCGACAAATGCGCCGGATCCATACCCCCACAGCAGCCGGTCTCGGAACATGTCGAGCCCTCCGCTGACCAGCCCGGCGCGACCGCTCGAGGCCCCGTTGAGCCCCTGGTTCAGCCCGAACGTCTTTGGGGAAATTGCGACCGCGGCCGCCCCGATTGCGATCACTGCGGCGCCCACGAGCACCGCCCGGCTCACCTTCCAGCGCAGCGCGGCGAGGATCGCGAGCCCGAGGAGGAGGGCGGCGAGGCTCGATCGCGAGAGGGTCAATACGAGGCCCGCCCACAGAACCGCCAGGACGCCGGTCGTTCCCAGTTGCTCGCGCTGGCTGCGGCTGTAGATCAGCACCGCGGCAAGCAGGATCATCACCAGCGCGAGGAAACGACCGAAGATGTCCGGATCGAAGAAGACCGAGTTGACCGTGAAGTACGCGTGGAGGTCGTTGGCCACGACCAGCTTCGGGTTGAGGATGATCGTCTTGGTCGCGTACTCGACGAACCCGATGACCGCGAACGCCACCGCCAGCGCTGTGATCAGCAGCAGACACCGGCGCACCAGGACCGGCGTCCAGCGCAACCGCCGGAGCAGGCAGAACATCACCGCGAACGGGACGTAGAAGAAGGCCATCTGCTGGAGCGCCTTCTCGAAATCGACCGAGTACACCGACTGGATCGCGTACAGGACCACGTACAGCGCCAGGAGCCGCTCGAGCCATCCCGGCTGGGCGGCGTCGTCGACGGCGCCGTTGCGCTTAGCCCCGTCCTCACCGTTCCTTAACGCTGGGACAACGAACGCCAGCGCCCCGGCGGCCACCACCAGGTACAGGGGCACCAGGAGGTTCGAGGTCGTGCCGCCGGCCTGAATCGGGACGCGGAACGGAAGTGCCGCGACCGCGAGCAGGGCGAACAGAGCCGGGCGCCGATTGATCACGGCCGCGGCGGCGGCGAGAAGTGTTATGGCGAGGATCGCGCCGAGCACCGCGAGGAGCGGGTGGCGGTGCACCGGCCCGAGCTGCGGGGAGTGCCAGATGTCGGCCAGCAGCAGCACCGGGGCGAGCACCAGGGCGGCGAGGATCGCGGCCGCTCGGGTGCGGGTGCCCGTGGCCAGGAGGGCAACCGCGACGACGCCTGCGACCGCCACGACGCCCACCTTGGGGAGCGGTCCGGTCAGGGCGGCAAATGCGAGCACAGGGAGATGATCCTCTACCCTCTCGCGGCATGTACTGCGCGAAGGGCCCGAGGCTCGTCGCGGCGTCGGGCGTTGCCGCGATGGCGCTCGCGCTCGGCGCGTGCGGCGGGTCGGTTTCGGCCAAGCCGGCCGCCGGCAGCCGTGGTCGAGTGGACGATCCGCGAACCACCAAGACCAATCACGTCCAGTGCCTGCGGGACAAGCACCTGTCGGTGCAGGAGGTTGGTCAGACCGCGCTTCAGATCGGGGCGGCGCCCGGGGGTCCTCGCGTCGTGTTCGCGCCTACGCCTGGGGCCGCGCAATACGATCAGCTGTCGGGCAACGGCGCATACCAGGGCGCTGAGGTCATCGGCAGCGCGCTGCTGTATCCGAACCAGGGCTCCGAGTCGGAGCTCAAGTCAGTCGAGGACTGTCTCGCGAAGGGAGTCACCGGTTAGCGCTCGTCCTCCCTCACGCCGGGAAGGACTTAGAATGCGACCACGACGCCCGCGCATCGGTGCGCGGGCTCGTGTACGTCTGCCGCCGTCGAGCGCCGAGGTGCGAGCGCGGCAAGCCGAGATCCCCTTCCCGTGTCCGTTCCCACCGCAGAGCTGACCGCGCCGACCGCAGCGCCTCGTCTGCGTGCGCGGGCCGCGGACTTGACGGGCCGCCTCGGCGCGGGCCGGCTGTATCTATTCGCGGCCGTTTTCGCGCTGACGGTGGGGGCGTTGTCGCTCTTGATCCCCTCCACGCCGAGCTACGACCCGTGGGCGTGGCTCGTGTGGGGCAAGGAGATCGTCCACCTGAACCTGCAGACGACCGGTGGCCCGTCGTGGAAGCCGCTGCCGATGATCTTCACCACCGCGTTCGCGCCGTTCGGAAGCGCGGCGCCGGACCTTTGGCTGGTGGTCGCGCGCGCCGGCGCGGTCATGTCCGTGCTGATGGTCTTCAAGGTCGCGGCGCGGGTTACCGAGGGGCTCGTGGCGGGAGGTGATGCGCGGGAGGATTTCTTTGGTCGCTTGGGTGCTCTGGCGCCGGCGATCCTGGCCGGCGCGATCGCGGCGGTCAGCCTGGCCCTGTCCGGCGGCTATCTCAGCGACAGCGCGCTCGGGTACTCCGAGGGCCTGCTCACCGTGGCCGTCCTGATCGCGGTCGACCGGCATCTCGACGGCAGCTACCGTCAAGCGTTCGCGGTGGGGTTCTTCGCGGCGCTCGACCGTCCCGAGATCTGGCTGTTCTGGGGGCCATACGGTCTGTGGCTGTGGTGGAAGGACCCCGGTGCGAGACGGCTGATCATCGGCCTCTTCGCGTTGATCCCGATCCTGTGGTTCCTTCCGGAGTACTGGGGCTCGGGTCATTTCTTCCGGGGCGTCAGCCGGGCTCACAACCCGCGGTCGAACAGCCCCGCGTTCGCCAAGTGTCCGTTCTGCTCCGAGCTCGTCGACCACGCGTGGCCGTTCGTGCTGCTGCGCTTGAAGGTCGCTGCATTGTTGGCCGTCGGCGCGGCGGGAGGGTTGTTGTGGAGGTCGGTCCGCGTGCGCGGTCGATGGCGCCTGGAGACGGGACGGGAGCGCGCCCAGGCCGCGCTGATCCTCGCCGGCGTGACGGGCCTGGGGTGGTGGGTCGTGATCTCGGTGCTCACGCAGGCCGGCTTCTCGGGCAACAACCGCTACCTGGTGCTCGGCGCCGCGCTGATCGACATCGCCGGCGCGGCAGGATGGGGCTGGGCGGTGTACGAGCTCGCTTCGGCGGTTTGGCGCCGGCGCGCGCGCGCCGGCCCCGTGACCGCCTCGCCCGGCGAGGCCCCCGGAACCAGGGCGTCGAGGACTCGAGGTCTTCTCTGGGGGGCGGTGGCGCTTGGAATGGCCGTCTTCCTGTTCGTGCCCAACTGGGTGGGTGCGAACTACATCAACATCCCACGGACACATCGGGCGCTCGTCTACCAGGCCCACCTGCGCCAGGACGTGACGAAGGTGGTGCAGGAGCTCGGCGGCCCGTCGCGAATCCTCGCGTGCGGCTCGGTGATGACCGAGGGCTTCCAGGTGCCGATGCTCGCGTGGATGCTCGGGGTCCACACGCTCGACGTTCAGGCCTCCCCCCTCGGGCCCCCGTTGCCCCCCGCGCCGAACGTGATCTTCCAGACCCGCGAGACCCGTGGCGCGACCCTGCTCCCGCACGTCCGTGATTGGCAGGGACAGCCCGGCGTCCACTACACGCTGGCCGCGCACGTGCGCACGTTCAGTGTGTACGCGAGTTGCAAAGGTAACCTGACCCTCTAGTCCCTATGGCCACCACCGTCGCCGCCCCACGACGCGTTCTGCCCGACGAGGATGTGCGCGTACCCGATCGGGTGCGCCGGCTGCCCACCTGGCTAACCGTCGGCCTGTTCACGATCGCGCTGATGGCGATCTCCGCGTACATCCGTACGCGGTTCATCGGCGGCCAGTTCTGGATGGACGAGGCGATCACCACCGGCATCGCGTCGCACTCGCTGAGCGCGATCCCCGGCATCATGCGCCATGACGGCTCGCCGCCGCTGTTCTACGTGTTGCTGCACCTATGGATGAGCGTCTTCGGATCGAGCGAGGCGGCCACCCACGCCCTGTCGCTCACGTTCGGGCTGCTGGCGATCCCGGTCGCGCTGTGGGCGGGGTGGAGCCTGTTCGGTCTGCGCGCCGGGCTGATGGCGGCGACGCTGTTCGCGTTCAGCGCGTTTCTCACCGAGTACGCGCAGGAGACGCGGATGTACGAGCTCATGGGTCTGCTCGGGCTGCTCGCCACGGCGGCGTTCCTGCACGCGTTCGTCTTCCGCCGGCGCAAGTACCTGATCCTGTTCGCGGTCTGCGTAGCGCTGATGCTCTACACGCACGCCTGGGGCATCTTCTTCGCCGCCGGCTCGGTGATCGCGTTGATTCCGGTGTGGCTGAACAGCGACGACCGGCGCGGGATCGTACGCGACGCCGTGCTCGCGTTCGCGGGCGCCTTCGTCTTGTACCTCCCCTGGGTGCCCAACTTCATCTACCAAGCCACGCACACGGCGGCGCCCTGGGATCACTCGCCGCGACTCGGTGCCCCCGTTCAGATCTCGCGCGACCTGCTCGGCGGCGACCGGGTGACCGCCGCGCTCGCGCTGACCTCGATCATCGGGCTGGCTTCGTTGTTCACTCGGTCCCGCCGGCGCAGCCGGGAGGCGACGATCCTGTGGGCGCTGATCGCGCTCGCGGCGGGAACGCTGTTCTTGGCCTGGGCCTCCTCGCAGATCACTCCGGCGTGGGTGTCCCGGTACTTCGCGCCCGTGCTGGCCTCGTTCCTGCTGCTGGCGGCCTGGGGCTGCTCGCGAACCCGGGTCGTCGGTGTGGTCGCGATCGCGCTGTCGGTGGTGTTCCTGGCCCACACCGCGTCCTACACGCCGCAGTACAAGAGCAATGTGCGCGACGTCAGCGGGGAGATGACGCCGCTCCTTCACGCCGGCGACCTGGTGATCGTGGGCCAGCCCGAACAGGTCCCGCTGACGTGGTACTACCTCCCGAACGGACTGCACTACGCGAGCACCATCGGGCCGGTCTCCGACCCGTCGTACATGAACTGGGTCGACGCTCTGAAGCGGTTGCGCGACGCCAATCCTCAAGCCACGCTCGCGCCGCTGCTTGCTAGCCTGCGGCCCGGGCAGCAGGTCCTGTTCGTGCGCCCCCTGACGGAGGGCGCGCAGAATTGGGAGGCGTCGTGGACGCAGTTGGTTCGCCGGCGCTCGGCCCAGTGGGGGGCGCTAATGGCCGGCGACCCGCAGTTGCGGTTCGTGGCGGCAGCGCCTCACAACTATCGGGGCGCGTGCTGTGTTGCGGACAGTGCAGTCCTGTACGAGAAGGTCTCCTAGTGACTGAACGCCGACATGACCAAGATTGAGGCCAGGGCGGCCTCCGCGGCTGGCGCCGATATCACTCGCGAGCACCCGGTTGCGGTGCTCGGCGGGGGTCCGGCCGGTCTGACCGCCGGCTACCTGCTCGCCAAGAAGGGAAAGCCGGTGATCGTGCTCGAGTCGACGGGCCAGGTCGGCGGCATCGCCCGCACCGAGGTTCGCGACGGATACCGCTTCGATCTGGGCGGCCACCGCTTCTTCACCAAGGCCAAGGAGGTCGACGACCTCTGGCACGAGATCATGAAGGAGGAGTTCCTGAGGCGCCCGCGCCAATCGCGGATCTACTGGAACGACAAGTTCCTCGAGTATCCGCTCCGGGGGATGGACGTGATCCGCAAGCTGGGTCCGGTTGAGCTCACGCGCTGCGGCTTGTCCTACTTGTGGGCCGCGGTCAAGCCGAAGGGGCGAGAGGACACGTTCGAGGACTGGGTCTCGAACCGGTTTGGCAAGCGGCTCTACCAGCACTTCTTCAAGACCTACACCGAGAAGCTGTGGGGGGTGCCGACGGACGAGATTCGGGCCGAGTGGGCCGCTCAGCGAATCAAGGGGCTGTCGTTCTTCGCCGCCGCCAAGGCCGCGTTCTTCGGCAACAAGGGCAACAAGATCAAGTCGCTGATCAGCGAGTTCAATTACCCGAGGTACGGCCCCGGCCAGATGTGGGAGCAGATGACCTCCGACATTCGCGCGCTCGGTGGTGAGGTGCGGCTGAACGCGCCGGTCACGCGGATCCGGCTGGACCCGGGGTCCGGGCGGGTGGTCGAGATCGTTGCAGGCGGAGAGACACTGACGCCCTCGCACGTGATCTCCTCGCTGCCCCTGCGCACCACCGTCGGAATCGCCGAGCCCGAGGCGCTCGGCGAGGTGCGGGACGCGGCGCGCGGATTGCGCTACCGAGAGTTCCTGACCGTGCTGCTCGTGATCGAGGGCGAGGACCTGTTCCCGGACAACTGGATCTACATTCACCAGCCGGGCGTGCGGGTGCTGCGGATCCAGAACTTCAAGTCGTGGAGCCCATGGATGGTGCCCAACGAGCGCGATGCCTCGATCGGGATGGAGTACTTCTGCTTCGAGGGCGACGAGCTCTGGAACATGGCCGATGACGACCTCGTGGCGATGGCCAGCCAGGAGATCGAGCAACTGCATCTGGCGCGCGCGCACAAGGTCAAGTTCGGCTTCGTCGCGCGCGTTCACAAGGCCTATCCGATCTACGACGTCGAGTACGCCGAGCGCGTGGCGACGATCCGAGGCTGGCTCGAGGGCATCTCGAACCTCCAGCAGGTCGGCCGCAACGGGCTGCACCGCTACAACAACTCCGACCACTCGATGCTGACCGCGATGCGCGCCGTTGACAACATCCTGCTCGGAACCCATCACGACATCTGGGCGGTCAACGCCGAGAGCGTCTACCACGAGGAAGATGTCGACGACGAGCAGCCGTACGTGGATGCGCCGGAGACCCCGGGGATGGAGCAGCCACTCGCTTCGGAGCGATAGTTCGGTGCCGCCGCACGCCCGACCAGTGAACCGCCCCAATCTTCGGGGGGTGTTCGCGGGACTCGTGCTCGCCGGCGCCCTCTTCGCCACGCCGACCGTCGCGCTCGCCCAGGGACCCGGACAAGGGCCGGAAAATCCGTTGTCGCCGGGACTCCCCCAGCAGACGCCGACCGTCGCGACGTCCTCGACCCCAACCGTCGCCGTGCCGACCACGACGAGCACGCCCGGCAGCAGCGGCCTGAGCCAGTCCAACGCGCTCGCGATCGGCATCGGGGCGCTGGTAGTGATCTCCGCCATCGGGCTGTTCATCTGGCGCGACGCCCGCAAGCGCGCGCCCGTCCGTCACCGCGCCGCGGCGGCGACCGCCGGCGCCGGGGGCCGTGCCGGGTCCAAGCAACGCACGAAGCCGCGGAAGCTCAGTCCGGCGGAGCGACGCCGGCGCAAGCGCGGGCGGGCGCGGTAGCGCTCTTCAGCCTCCCGCGCGGAGCCGCCGCTTCGCTCGCAGCAGCTGACGCTCGACGGTGCGGGGCGTGTAACCCGTGTAGCCCGCCATCTCGCCGTAGGTGAACCCGAACCCGTGAAGCCACAGTAGCCGCTGCTGGCGCTCGGGAAGATGGCGGAGCTCGGCGAGACGTTCGTGCTGCTCGACGAGCTCCTCGGTCCGCGGCGAATCGAGATGTAGGGACGGCTCGCCGCTGGTCTCGAGCGCGGCATCGAGCGAGAGGTCGCGGCCGTCGCGGCGGATCAGCTTGAACGCCTCGCGGATCGCGGTGGTCGTCAGCCAGGGCAGCGCGGTATCGCGGCGGACACGATGGCAGTGGTGAATGAGCCTGCTCCACGCGAACTGGCACGCATCCTCGATCACCGGCTCCGGAGCCCGAACGTCGGATCGAACGATGTGCTCGAGCCGCTTGGACAGCGCCGCATAGAGCTCACCGATGTCGGCGGCGTCGGCTTCGTGCAGAGCGCTCATGTTCGGCCTCCTGGTGTGAGCGAACGCGCCGGCGCCAGGTGAATCTCGGCAACGATCTACGGCCCTGGGTCGCTAGCGAGTTCAATTGAGTCTAAATTGATGCTGTCTAGCCTACCAGATATGATTGAGACTCGCTAGGCTCAGAGAGGATTAATTTGGCTCAATTGGACTTAGGAGGTGTCGATGCAGATCCTGCCCATCGCCGGGCCGTCCGGATTCGTTCCGGCGGTGAATGCGCACCCGACCGTGACCGCCCTACCGGGGAGCAACGTGCTCCAACAGCTGGTCAATGGAGCCGAGGCCTGGGCGCTCGCGATCGCGCTGCTCGGCGCGTTTGTGGGCGCCGCGCTGTGGGCCCTGGCCTCCCACTCCCATAACCACCACTACGCGGCTCGAGGACGGATGGCCGCCCTGGTGTCCGCGGCGGCGGCGCTGGTCGTTGGATCGGCGCCGGGCATCGTGAACTTCTTTCAGCACCTGGGAACGACCGCCAAATGAAGCGGCGCTCGGCGCGATTCCGAGCGTTGGCGGTGGCCCTCGCCTGCGTCGTTTGCCTCGCGGGCCTGAGCGCACCGCCGGCGGCGGCGGTCAATCCGATCAAACCTGTGTGCGGCGTCGCCGGGCTCTTCAGCGGGGTCCTCGGTAAGGCCTGCTCGGTGGTGCAGAATGGTGGGCGGTTCGCCGACGCCGGAAAGAAGCTTCTTTCCGGTCACGTCGGTGGGGCCGTGAAGAGCGCGCTTGGCGAAGCCGGGGGCAAGACCGCGTCGAGCGCGACGACGGCCCTCGGCCTCGCGGCGATCGGGACCTGGGTACTCGGCGGCGCGAAGGTCGCCCTGCACGAGACCGCCACCGTGCTGGGGCACACGACGACGCCCCAGCTCCGCTCGACCTGGTTCTCCTCCACATACTGGCGGATGGCGGGCATCGCGGCTGTGCTGACGCTCCCCTTCCTGTTCGCCGCGGCAGTCCAGGCGTTGATGCGCTCGGACCTCGCACTGCTCGCCCGTTCAGCTCTGGGCTACCTACCGCTCTCGATGCTCGCCATCAGCATCGCGGCGCCGGTCACGATGTTGCTGCTGGCCGCGTCAGACCAACTATCGGCGGTCATCTCATCGGCCGCGGGAAATGCCGGCGCCCACTTCCTCGGCAGGGCGAGCGCGGGCATCGGCGCGCTGACGCTGCTCTCCGGCTCGCCGTTCCTGGCGGTCATGATCGGCGTTCTGCTCGTGGCCGGAGCGGTGACCCTCTGGATCGAGCTGCTGATGAGGGAGGCCGCGGTCTACGTGATCGTGCTGATGCTCCCCCTGGCGTTCGCCGCGTTCGTCTGGCCCGCGCGCCGGATCTGGGCGATGCGTGCAGTCGAGCTGCTGGTGGCGCTGATCCTGTCGAAATTTGCGATCGTCGCGGTCCTCTCGCTCGGTGGCGCCGCGCTGACCTCAGGCCTGTCCGGCGGGATCACCGGGTGGATGGCCGGCGTAGTCCTCCTGTTGATGGGTGCGTTCGCGCCGTGGGCGCTGCTTCGGCTCATGCCGCTGTCCGAGCTCGCCAGCAGCGCCGTGGGGACGCTGCGTGGTGAGATGCGTGCAGCCGAACGCGGGCTCGGGCGCGCTGACGGCTACGCCGGCGCCGCCGAGGACTGGGCCGCGGTGAAGACGGCTGAGATGCGCCGCGATGCCGATCGGGGCGCGAATGCGGGAGGGGAGGTCCGGGGTGACCTCGCGCAGGGGGCGCCCGTGGACGCGGCGCCAGACGGGACGCACGCGGACGCGGCGGGCGTGGATGCCGAGGCCGCCGGGGCTGACGCCGAGGCGGCCGCGATCGCGGGGGCGGGGCATCGCGGCGACCGCGCACAGACGGCCGAAGCGGATGCCGGTGCTGGCAGCAGCTCGAGAGCCAACGGCGCATCAGCGAGCCCGCCGGGCGAGGTCCGTCGCGCGGCTCGCAATGTCTCCGGGAGATCAGGACGAGCGCAGGCCGACCACGGCGTCCAGTCCGACGCCGCGCCGGTGGCCCGGGACTCCAACACCGGCGCTGCGAACCACGGCGTGGATGACCTGCCGACGGTGGAACTCAGTCTGGAGGAGTTTCCCTTCAGCTTCACTGGGTTGCGGCGGGCACTGTCCGCTCCGGATCATCCCGGCGGCAACCACGAGCCCGGGAAGGGCGCCGCCCCTTCCGGCGAGATCGACGCATCGAGCCGCGCCGGCCAGGAGGGCGCCCTCACGGCCGAGGCGAGCGACGAGCCTGACCCGACGCCGCCCCGTCAGCAGAGCGAGGAAGGCCCGCTGTGAGCCCGGAGCGACTCACCTACCGCTTCGGCCCGCTCGAGCGGCGGGGCATCCTCGGCCCGGTCCGCGCCGGCCAGGCTGCGATCCTGGCGACTGGGGGGTTGGTCGCGATCCTCGTCCTCGACCGGGCGCCGACCGCCACCGGAGTTCTGCTCGCGACGGCGTTGTTCGGAGGCATGGTGGTGCTCGCGGTCGCCCCGCTGGGCCGGCGTACGGCCGAGGAATGGGCGCCGATCGCGGTGGCATTCGCGCTTCGTCGGCTCCGCGGCCGGGGTCGCTTCCGCTCGAGCCTGCCCACGCTCGGAATCGTCGGCGACGAGCGGGAGGCCCCTCGCCGGCGATCGCTTCGCGATCCCATGCCGGACCCTCCGCGGCCGCTGCGCTTGGTTCGCATCGTCGAGATCCCGTATCGCGACCGGCCGGTCGGAGCGCTCTCGGAGGGTCGGGGCAGGCGGATGACGGCCGTCCTGGCGTGCCGAGTGGTCGCGTTCTCGCTGCTCGACGCCGACGCACAGGAGCGCCGGCTGGCGCGGTGGGGGCTGCTGCTCGCAGGCGCGGCGAGCTCGCCCATCCGGCGGATCCAGTGGATCGAGCGGACGGCTCCGGCTCAGGGCGACGAGCTCGCTCGATGGCTGCATTCAGAGCGCGATCCGGCGATCCCCCTGCGTGGCACGCCGATGATCGAGTCCTACCTGGAGCTGATCGCGACCACGACTCGGGTCACGCAGGAGCACGAGATCCTGGTCGCGGTTCAGGTCGACGCGGCCCGCGTACGCGACCGAGGCGCGAGTGGCGTCATCCGGGCGCTGATCGAGCAAACCGAGCGCGTCGCCCAGGGGCTCGAGGCGGCCGAGGTCACCGTGCTCGGAGCACTCGGCCCTCCCCAGCTCGCACGGGCGTTGCGCACGGCGTTCGATCCCTACGGGCGGGCGGAGCTCGCCGCGCTGGAGACGGCGGACAAGCGACGGCAGGGGCCCAGCGAGTCCGGTGCGTGGCCCCTCGGCGCGCAGGAGGCGTGGGAGCACTATCGCAGCGACGGCGCGCTGCACGCGACCTACTGGATTGGCGCCTGGCCGCG
Organism: uncultured Solirubrobacterales bacterium; assembly: GCA_963731355.1. Taxonomy (GTDB): domain Bacteria; phylum Actinomycetota; class Thermoleophilia; order Solirubrobacterales; family Solirubrobacteraceae; genus Palsa-465. The sequence goes on from CAVSUS010000001.1 coordinate 166,557, forward strand.
CGTCGACGTGTCGCCGATGTTCATGGACGCGTTGCTGGGGCGGTCGAGTTCGGTGCGCGCGGTCGCAGTCACCTTCGAGCCGATCGCGCCCGAGCGCTCCACCAGGGAGGTCGAGGCGGCGATCACGCGCGACCGCGCGGACCGCGAGCTTCGCCATCGCCTGGGCCAGTCGGAGACCGCCCGCCAGCGCCAGGCGCAGGATGCGGCAATGCGCCGCGAGGCCGAGCTCGCGGCGGGCCACGGCGAGGTGCGGCTGGCGGGATTCGTCACGGTTTCGGGGCGTGACCACGACGACCTGCGCCGGGCGTGTGCCGAGGTTCACGAGCACGCTGCGCGGGCGCGCCTCGAGCTGCACCGGATGTACGGCCAGCAGGCCGTCGCCTTCACGTTCACGTTGCCGCTCTGCCGGGGGCTTCGATGAGCGCGCCGGCGGCGAGCTTCGTCACCTATCTGTGGCATTACACGGTGGCGCGGCTGATCTACGACGAGCTGGCGCGCCCGCTCATTCGCGGGGGTGGTGGACGCGTATTGGTCGTGCTCGCGTGCATCGGCGTCCCGGCCGGGGTCTACGTGATCCGGGTCCGACGAGGGCGGAGGAAGCGATGAGCCTGCGCAGCGCGGAGCGACCCGGACACCGTTGCACGACGCGCCATGCGCAGGCCATCTACCCGTTCATCGCTGCGGGAGGGCTCGGCGGCCGCGGGGTCTTCGTCGGACGAGACTCAAGCGGCGGAGCCTTCTGCTACGACCCTTGGGCTCTGTATGCCGATGGCGCGCTCGACGATCCCAACGCAATCGTGCTCGGCAAGCTCGGGCAGGGCAAGAGCGCACTGATGAAGACGCTGCTTTGGCGGATGCTGCTGTTCGGGCGTCGGGCGTTCGTCCTCGACGTCAAGAGCGAGTACGGGCCGTTCTGCCGGGCAGCCGGCGTCAAGCCGATCTCGCTGGTGCCGGGCGGAGGGGTACGCCTGAACACGCTCGCGTCTCGGCCCGAGGAGCACGGCCAGCTCGAGCTCCTGCGCGCCGTCGCGGTGACCGCGATCGAGGGTCCGCTCACCCAGATCGAGGCCGGCGCGCTGCGCGAGGCGCTACGAGCGGTACGGGCGCGCGGAGTCGAGGAGCCGACCCTGCCCGAGATCGCCACGGTCTTGTTCGCGCCCACGGCGGAGATGGCGACGCAGCTGCGAACCACGCCGGAGCGGCTGTCCTCCGACGTTCGCCGGGCCGCGCTCGCGCTGCAGGACCTGTGTGAGGGGCCGCTGCGCGGAATGTTCGACGGCCCGACGACGCCGGGCCTGGACCTGGGCGCGAATCTGGTCGTGCTCGACCTGCACGCCGTCCGAGACTCGCCCGCGGTGGGGATCCTCATGGCGTGTGCGACGGCGTGGATGAGCGCCCTGCTCGCGCGAATGGCGACCAGGCCGGGCCGGGCGCGGCTGGTCAACGTCGCCGACGAGTCGTGGAAGATCGTCCAGCACACGGGGCTCGGCGAATGGTTCCAGTCGAACTTCAAGCTCGCTCGTCAATTCGGCGTGATGAACGTCGTCGTCCTGCACAAGCTCGCGGATCTTCAAGCAGCGGGCGACGCGGGATCGCGGGCAGCACGGATCGCCGAGGGATTGATCGCCGACGCATCGACGCGAGTCGTCTACCACCAAGACGAGAGTCAGGTTCCCCTGACCCGAACGCTGCTCGGGCTCTCCGACAGCGAAGCCAGGCTGATCTCGATGCTCTCGCCCGGACAGGCGCTCTGGCGCGTCGGCAGCCGGTCGTTCGTGGTTCACCACTACCGCTCGCGCTATGAGGCGGCGCTGACAAACACCGACACCGGCATGAGCGTGAAGAGCGGAAGGTCCTCGCGCGGATGAGCGGCGACCGGTCGGCGGGTATCTCCGACGGCGTGATGATCGCGGTCATCGGCTGTGGAGTCGGGGTGATGGCGCTGGTGTGGGTGTGGGGCGGTATCGCGGGCGCGCTTTTCGGTCATGGCTGGCCGCAAGTCGGCGGTGGGCAAGTGCTCGAGGTGCTCGTTCGGCTACCGACGCGGCTGGCCGCTCCGGCGAGCGCGTGGCCCGCGCCGGCGCGCTCGCGCTTGCCCGGTGCCGCCGGCTGCTACGCGGCGCTGGCCCTGATCGGGGGCACCGTGGCGTTGCTGGTCGTGGCGGGCGGCCGCGCCGGCGTTGTGTCGCTGCTATCGCGTGGCCCGACCGGCGCGCGATGGGCGACACGGCGCGAGCTGCTAGCGCTCACCCGCCGCCGATCCGCCGGCACGGGTGGTCGCCTGGTGCTCGGTCGCCGGGGTGGGCGAGTCGTCCGCGCCGAGGAGCGCCACGCGCTCGTCGCGTTCGGGCCGCCACAGTCGGGAAAGTCCGCCGGCCTGGCGGTTCCGGCTCTGCTCGAGTGGAGCGGTCCCGCGGTCGCGTCCTCGATCAAGACCGATCTCCTCGCGGCCACTCTCACGCGTCGTCAGACGTTGGGCTCGGTGTTCATCTTCGATCCGTTCGCACTCTCGGGCGTGAGCTCGCACACCTGGTCACCGCTTCGCGGCGCGACGACATGGGACGGCGCGCTCGAGGTCGCGTGGCGGCTCGCCGCCGCCGGCGAGCTCGACCAGCGCGGCGTCGAGGGCGGTGACTTCTGGGCCATCGCGGCCGAGCAGCGGCTGGCCCCGCTGCTGTTCGTCGCGGCGAGGACGGGCACGGGCATCCAGAGCCTCGTGCGCTGGGTGTACGGGCAAGGCACGAGAGAGCTGCACGAGGCCCTCGACCGCGCTTCGATGGAGACGCGCGGCGACGCCGAACAGGCCGACGTGCACGCGGCCTACGACGCCGTCCGCGCGTTCGAAGCGCAGGCCGACCGGACGCGCTCCTCGATCGAGGCGACCGCCCAAGCGCTGCTGCGCGCGTACCGCTTCGCCCGGGTCGCGCGTTCGGCGAGCTCGTGCCAGATCACCGCGGACCGCCTGCTCGACGAGTCCGCGACGCTCTACCTGATCGGCGACGCGAAGGCGTCGAAGCTGCTGCGCCCGCTCTTCCTGGCGTTGCTGTCCGAGGTAGTCGACCGAGCTTACGAACGCGCCACGCTCGCTGGCGGCCGGCTCGAGCTGCCGCTGCTGCTGTGTCTGGACGAGGCCGGGAACGTCGCCCCGTTGCCGAACCTCGCGGAGATAGCGTCCACGGCCCCGAGCCACAACATTCAGCTGGTCTCGATCTTCCACGACCTCGCCCAGGCGCGCACGCGGTACGGCCGCCAGGCCGAGACAGTGGTCAACAGCCACCGCGCGCGCATGCTTCTCCCCGGCGTAGCCGATCTCGACACGCTCCGCTACTTCGCCGGGCTCGTGGGCGAGGAGGAGGCTCGCGACTCGACGCGGACGACGGGTGCCGGCGGCACGACGCGCTCTACCGCCCGCCGGCGCCGGCCGCTCGTCGCGCCCGAGGCGCTCCGCCAACTGCCCGACCGCCAGGCCCTGCTCCTCTACGGCCGGATCGCGCCGACGCAGCTGCGGCTGCGGATGTGGTTCGAGGACCGTCGTTTGCGAACACTGGCGGGCGCGCCATGAGCTGGCACGAGCCCGAGGATGACCGGTGGGATGAACGCGGCGACGACTTCGAAGAGCCCGAGACTCGGCGCTGGCCGCTCGACTGGCAGAGCCTGTACCCCAAAGAGCGCTGGCTTTGGTTCGAGCAGCTGTGGGCCGACGTTTGCATGTTGCGCGACCGCTACCGGCTCGCGGTCCGCTCGAGCTGGTGGGAAGATCAGCGGCAGGTCGAGGCGCTGGCAGCCTTCGCGGCCTGGGTGCACCTCTACGACTCGGGCGAGTGGGACGATCCGCCCGGCAAGCTCGCGCTGCTGTACGACCTCGAACGGCTGGCGGCGATCCTCCGCGACGGAGCCGACCCGTTTCATCCCGACCGCGATCGGCTCGCTTTCGCGCGCTACCTCATCGAGCTCGGGTGCCAACCGCCGCCCGCGCGGACGGCGACCGAGTAACGGTCAGGAAACGGACCGCCCTTGGTCATGCTGAAGCTTGGGACCTACGCTTCGGTGGTGCGAATCTGGACCGAGAAAGACGACGATGCGGCGAGGGTCCTCACCCGCGTTTGGCGCTGGCGGATTTACGCGGCGTTGGTGATTGCCGGCGCGGTCGTCATCGCCGTGCTCCTCAGCAGAGCCTGACCCTTCTCAGAGGTCACCGCGGCCGGTTGAGCGCCACCGCGCCCCCGCCGCCGCGTGGCGATGGTTTGCGCGGTTCGCGTTACTAGATCACCCACGTCGGCGCGGTCGATCGCCGCCGGCTCTACGCTCGGCAGCGTGAGGATTAGCGTGGATCGCGCGAGCGCAGTAGCCCTCGGCCTCGCTTTGGTGATCGCGGGCTGCGGCGGCGCGGGACATACCTCCTCGCGCGAGACGAGCACGGCCGCCTCGACCGCTGCGGTCCAGACGAGCACGGCCGCCTCGACCGCGGCCGCCGCGGCGTTCGCGTCCGGGCCTCCGGCGCTGGTCACGATGCGCGAGTACTCCCCCGAGAGCCTGCTCTGGCAGCTCGTCTCGGTGAAGCCAAACGGGGCTGCGATGCTGACGACGCTGATCGGCGAGATCTCCGGTGCCCGCCGCACGTGGTTCCACCTCCCGGCCGGGCAGGACGCGCAGCTCCACCGACTGGTGGCCGGCGCGCGCGGAGTGCCGCCACCGCGGCCCGGTACTGCTCCCCGCGCCGAGCTCTACACGCTGCACATCGCCGGCGAGCGCTCGGAGAACATCCAGGGCCCGATGCCCAGGCCGCTCGCCTCGCTCGTCAACTACCTCAGCGGGCTGATGCTCACCTACTGCTGCTAAGTGGCTCCTTTCACTGAGTGCGCCGCGACTCCGCCACTCGGCGCATCCAGTAACGGAACCAGTCGGGCCCGTAAGGTACGTACACGCGGGTGGGCACGAGCCGCTGGTGCAGGTCGCCCAGCACCTCCGGCCGGACGCCGAGCAGTTGCTCGACGGGGACCGTTCCTAGGGTCAGGAGCAGAGCTTCGCGCACACGCCCGTCATGGGTGGCCATCGACCAACTCGCCCCGCTCTGCGCCAAATGGAACCCCAGACGCAAGAACGCGATGTCGGTGGGCTCCCCGCGAGGATGGGCATCGGTCTTCTCGACGTAGGCTCCCTTGACCAGACGGATGTGCACGCCTGCGTTCATCAGCGTCTCGGCATCGTCTTGCGAGCGCAGCAGGTTCGCCTGCACGGTGGCGCCGAGCCGGTCGGCCAATCCGCGACCGGCTACTTCAGTCACGCACGTAAGGATCGCATCGGCACGTGCGGCGTCCTCGGCCCCTACCTGGACTCGCCGACCGGCGGGAAGCGCTTGCGCGATCGCCGCCAGACGGTCAGACACGGCCGACCGGTCGACATCGACAGCCAGGTGACTCAGGTCCACTGACAACCACGCGTCCGCGGGAGGCGGAGGGAGTGCTCGGGCCAGATGTAGGTACTGCTCGAGCACGTGGTCGGCGGTCGCCGGATCATGCACCTGCTCGCCAAACAGGTCGATGCTGACCCCGTGCCCGTGCTCGAGCAGCCTCGCCGCCGTACCCAGCGCCTCGCGTCGGGAAGGGCCCGCGACGTAACGGGACGCCGCCCGCCAGGCCGCGGCCTCGCCGCCGGGCGCCGCCTTGACCGTCCGCTCGAGCCGCTTGCTCGTGGCCAAGTGAAGGAGCAGCGTGTGGGTCCTCGGCGACGTCAGTAGTTCCCCGACACCCAGTCCCACGCTCGCAGAAGCTTGCGCTCCAGCACCGAGTATGGCTTCTGCGTCGGGTCCTCGCGCATCACCGCCGGGTTGGCCGGAGGCGCCGGCAACGCTTCGCTCGCCGTGGTCCCCAGCTTCAGCGTGACTCCGCGCTCGTGGATCGCCGCGATCTGATCGGCGTCCGCGAATGCGTGCGTGTGGTGGTGGCCGAGCGGCCGGCGAATCACGATCCCGTCGAACACATCCTCGCGCTCGTCGGCGAGGACGTGGTCCACCGTCCCGATCTCCTCGCCGTCGGCGCTCAGGACGCGGGTGTGGCGCTCCAGCGCCTCGTACGCAATCGGATCCCCGAGATCACTCATCGCGACAAGCTGCTCGCCGGCGGGCCCGCACTCACCGGCCGGATCTTACGTACTCGATCGGGCCACGCCCAATGAACGGCGTTGGCATGCTGACCTCATGGCACGCCGGTCGCAGTTTCCACTGGGCGCCAGCATCACGATCGCTCAGCTCGAACACAATCCTCATCCGGTGCTCGCCGTCTTGCGCGAGCGGGAGCCGGTGTCGCTCGTGCCGGCACTCGGGGGCTGGCTCGTGACTCGATACGACCTCGCCGTGAAGGTGATGCGCGATACGGCCGCGTTCACGGTCGACGACCCGCGCTTCTCGACCGCGCGCGTTATCGGTCCGAGCATGCTCAGCCTCGACGGCGACGAGCACGTGCGGCACCGGGAACCGTTCGGAGCGCCGTTCCGGCCGGTCGCCGTGCGCGAGCGCTTCGCGCAACTGCTCGCCGAAGAGGCCGAGCACCTCCTCGATGGCCTGGAAGGATCAGGCCGGGCCGAGCTCCGGCGCTCGTTTGCCGGCCCGCTGGCCGCGTTTGCCATGACCCGGGCGCTGGGCCTCGAGCCCGGCGAGGTCGCCACCGTCCTCGAGTGGTACGACTCGATCGTGTCCGCCGTCACCGAGATAACGGCCGGGCACCCCACCCCGCAAGCCGGCGACGATGCCTTTCGCCGGTTGCGGGAGCGGCTGACGGCAGTGATCGACGCCGGGGGAGCTTCGTCGCTTCTAACCGCCGCGGCGGTCGGCTCGGAGCTGACGCACGACCAGATCGTCTCCAATGCCGCCGTCCTGCTGTTCGGCGGCATCGAGACCACCGAAGGGATGATCGCGAACGCGATCCTGCACCTGCTCGAGCGGCCCGATCAACTGCAGCGCGTCCGCGAGCTGCCCCGCCTCCTCGACGTCGCGCTCGAGGAGTCGCTCCGGCTCGAGCCGGCGGCGGCGATGGTGGACCGCTACGCCACGGAGGACCGGGAGCTCGAAGGCGCGAACGTTGCACGCGGGGATCTGGTCCATGTGTCGATCGCCGGGGCAAACCGCGATCCAGCCCTGTTCACGCATCCCGATCAACTCGATCTCGACCGCTCCAACGCCCGCCGGCACCTCGCGTTCGCCCACGGTCCGCACGTCTGCGTCGGCGTTCATCTCGCGCGGCTCGAGGCGCGCATCGCCGTCTCGGCGCTACTGCGTCGGTTCCGCACGGTGCGCCTGGACCCGGATCGTCCCTCGCCCGTCCGCGGGCTCGTGTTCCGCAAGCCGCCCTCCTTGAACGTGATGTGGGACTGACATCGTCGCGCCGCATGCACGAGGGTCTACCGGGTGCGAGATGATGCCCGGAACCTTCCCCCTCGCCAAGGAGAAAAGCTGATGGCGCTCACCGAGCAGGGCCCACCTCGGACCCGCCCCCACACCGCCCCCGCGCACCGGGCGGATTTTGGAATCGAAGTGCCCACACATCGGATTCCCGAGAACGGGATCGGGTACGACGACGCCTACCTGCAGATCTCGAACGAGCTGCTCCTCGACGGCAACGCCCGCCTCAACCTGGCGACGTTCGTGACCACGTGGATGCCTCCGGTCGCCGGCAAGTTGATGAGCGAGACGGCCGACAAGAACATGATCGACAAGGACGAGTACCCGCAGACCGCGGAGATCGAGTCGCGTTGCGTGAACATGCTCGCCGAGCTCTGGGGCTCGCCGCATCATGAGCACGCGACTGGCTGCTCGACGACGGGGTCGAGCGAGGCCGCGATGCTCGCGGGGATGGCGTTGAAGTGGCGGTGGCGGGAGCGGATGCGCGCGGCCGGCAAGCCCACCGATCGCCCGAACCTCGTGATGGGCATCAACGTCCAGGTGTGCTGGGACAAGTTCTGCCGCTACTGGGACGTCGAGCCGCGACTCGTGCCGATGGAGGGGGAGCGCTACCACCTCGGGCCCGAGGAGGCGGTGGCACAGTGCGACGAGAACACGATCGGCGTGGTGGCGATCCTGGGTTCGACGTTCGACGGGAGCTACGAGCCGGTCAAGCAGATCGCGGCGGCGCTCGACCGCTTGGAGAGCGACCGAGGGCTGAACGTGCCGGTGCACGTAGACGGAGCCTCCGGCGGCTTTGTCGCTCCGTTCCTCCAGCCCGAGCTCGAGTGGGATTTCCGCATCGACCGCGTTCAGTCGATCAACGCCTCGGGCCACAAGTACGGCCTTGTCTACCCGGGTGTCGGTTGGGCGGTGTGGCGCAGCCAGGAGGCGCTGCCCCGCGATCTCGTGTTCGACGTCAACTACCTCGGCGGCCACATGCCGACGTTCGCGCTGAACTTCTCCCGCCCGGGGAGCGAGGTCATAGCCCAGTACTACATGTTCGCCAGCCTCGGACGGGAGGGTTACCGGCGCATCCATCAGACGTCGCAGGACGTCGCGATGCACCTCTCCACGGCGATCTCCGACATGGGTCCATATCGGTTGATCTCGGACGGAAGCGAGTTGCCGGTGTTCGCGTTCGCGCTCGCCCCCGAGGTCACGAACTACACGGTGTTCGACGTCTCGGACCGCCTACGACAGAGCGGCTGGCTGGTGCCCGCCTACACCTTTCCCGAGAACCGTCAGGACCTGAGCGTGCTCCGGATCGTGGTGAGGGCGGGAATGACCCACGAGATGGCGGCGCTCCTGCTCGAGGACCTCCAGAAGCACACCGAGTTCCTCGAGTCGCTCGACGGACCGCTGCCCGCCCCCGACAAGGAGGTCCGCAGCGCGTTCGCCCACTGACCACTGACCGCCGGCTACATCAGCTCCGCGAGCCGCTGCCCGGCGGCAGTGAGCTCCTCGGGCGTCGATGCCTCGATCACCGCCTGCAGATCGAGCACCCGGGCGCCGAACGAGTCGAGCTCGCGCTTGCCGACGACCGCATGACACGGCACGCCGGCCTGCCGCGCGCGCGTCGAGATCTCCGAGACGAGCTTGCCGGCGAGGCTCTGTTGGTCGAGCTTGCCCTCGCCGGTGATGACGGCCCGTGCCTCGCGCATCCGCCGATCGAAGTCCACTGCGTCGAGCACGAACGAGGCCCCCGGCACGAGCTCGGCGCCGAACTCGGCCCACAGGCCGCCCGACAGCCCGCCGGCCGCTCCGGTCATCGGTACACCGCGCGGATCGCGCTCCAGGCGGCGGGCGCGGGCGTGCAACCGTCGGGTCAAGCTGCGAACCGTGTCCGCGTCCGCGCCCTTCTGCGGACCGAAGACGCGGGCGGCGTGCTCGAACGACGTGCGGACGTCCGACAGCACGATGAGGCGGGCCTCGCGAAGCCCTCCGCCCTCTCCTATCGCTCGGATCGCACCCGCGCCTCCATCCGTGGTCGCGCTCCCGCCAACGCCGAGATACACGACCCGAGCACCCGCCCGCACGGCCGCGGCGATGAGCTCACCCGTACCGAACGTGCTCGCCGCCACCGGGTCGCGCTCGACGGGCTCGACGAGATGCAGACCGCTCGCGCTCGCCGTCTCGACGATCGCAACCGTCTCACCGCGCGGCCCCTCGCCGATCCCGAACGCCCCCCGTACCGGCCGCCCCAGCGGATCGCTCACCAGCGCCGTGCGCTCCTCGCCGTCGAGCGCGCTCAGCAGAGCCTCGAGCGTGCCCTCGCCGCCATCGGCGACCGGACACAAATCGACCGGGCGGCCACCCTGCGCGAGCCCGCGGCCCACGGCTTCGGCGACCTCCGCCGCGCGCAGCGTGCCCTTGAAGGAGTCCGGCGCGACGAGCACCGTGGTCGGGATCCCGGGTATCGACGCCACTGCCCCTAAAGGGACATCTGAGCCAATTTGCACTCGATCGGCGGCTTGTCCTCGCGCCAGCGCAGAATCTTGGTTCCATGCCGGATCCGGCCGCCGCTGACGTGGTCGAACGTGACCTCGACGACCAGCTCAGGCCGAAGCTCGATCCACTCGAGGTCCTTCTCGCTCTTCCAGCGGCTCGGGTCGCCGTGCCCGCGATTACCGGTCTCGTACGGCGCGAGCTTCTCGACCAGCGCGCGCTTCTCGCCCGCGCTGATTCCGGATGAGTGCCCGACCACGTGGAGCTTGCCGGCGTCGTCGTAGAGCCCGAGGATCAGCGACCCGACCGTGCCATCCGCCTTGCCCGGCCGGTACCCGACCACCACGGCGTCGATCGTGCGGACGCGCTTGACCTTCACCATGCCCGTCCGCTGGCCGGGGCGATACTCCGCGTGAATGTCCTTGGCCACCACTCCCTCGCCGCTCCGCAGCCACGGCTCGGCTTCAGAGCGCTCGCGAGTCACCGGCGTGAGGTCGATCGATCCCGGAACGTCGTTTTCCAGCGCCCGGCGCCGGTCTTCGAACGGCCGCGAGAGCAGCGATTCGTCGCCGAGCGCCAGCAGGTCGAAGGCCACGTACCGGGCAGGAGTCTCCGACGCGAGCATCGTGATCCGCGACAAGGCGGGGTGGATCCGGTTCTGGAGGGCGTCGAAGTCCTGGCCGCCGTCGTCTGCGTCGATGACGATCTCGCCGTCGAGCACGTACCGGCCGGGCGGGAACGAGAGCTCGGGAAAGTAGCGGCCGAGGGGCTTGCCGGTCCGGGATTGGATCATGCAGCCGTCTCCATCCACGAACACGATCGCCCTGAAGCCGTCGTACTTCGGCTCATACGACCACTGCTCGCCGACCGGCAGCTCGGGCCGGGAGCGCGCGAGCTGCGGTTCGACCGGAGACTTGAGTGCGAGTGCCACCGCCGCAAGATCGTAATAGGCGCCGGGAAGGCGCGCCGGCGCCCGATACGATCCCCATGAATGACCGCCGCGCACGCCACCGCCGCCGAGGAGGAATACCTCCAGACCCTGTTCTGGCTGTTCGAAGCGGGTCTGCCGATGACCGGCGCCAACCTCGCGCGCGCGATGCAGCTCTCGGCGCCCACCGTCCACGAGATGCTGGGGCGCCTGGAGCGAGACGGCTACATCGTGCGCGACGCCGAGCGCACGATCGACTTCACTGCCTCCGGTCGCCGGGATGCCGAGGAGATCGTCGGCCGCCACCGGATGATCGAGCGGTTCCTGACCGATGTGGTCGGCGTACCTTGGGATGACGTGCACGAGGAGGCGGAGCATCTCCAGCACGCGATGACGCCGCGGTTCGAGGCGTACGTCAAAGCGAGCGTGGGCGATGCCAAGACGTGCCCTCACGGCCACCCGATCCGGGTCGGTGACCGGATCGAGGGCGTGCCGCTCGCGGACTGCGAGCCCGGCGCGACGGTGACGATCTTGCGACTCGAGAACGAGGCCGAGGACCTCCTGCACTACCTCAAGCGCGCCGGTGTCGAGCCGGGGATGGTCGGGCAGGTCGCCTCGAACGACGGCGAGACGGTGACGATCACCGGCGATGGCGGGGTGGCCACCGTGACCTCGAGCGTGGCGGAGACGGTGTCGGTGCTGGCCGATCCCTCGCCCCCGCCGCGCACCGCGCTCCCGGAGCAACTGGTCCTCGGGCGCGAGCGCTACGGCCGCTAGGGCTAGCGCGCGGCGGCGCAAGCTCCAGGCGCGGGAGCCGACACCCAGCGCTTGATCTGTTCGTAGATCGCCGGGTGGTTCAGCAGGTCGAAATGGTTCGCCCCACCCACATGGTGATAGTGCTCGATCGGGAAGCGCAACTGTTCGCGGCGCTTGGCGTGGGCCCAGGCGCTCGACCGCAGGACGAGCAGGTCTCCGATGAGCCGGCCCAGGGGGGCGTCGGCGTCGCGCGACAGCGTCGCGCACACGAAGTAGTGATTGGCGGTCTCGAGGAACGGGACGTCGCGCGAGGTGTTGCGCAGAAAGCCGTCGGGGTCCTCATCGAACCAGCACTCGTCGACCAGGTACCCGTACCGGAGGTCCTTGATGCCGGCGCTGCGCGCGTTCAGAACCCGGGCCAGGCCGCGCGTCTCCGGCAGCCGCGCCAGCGCGACGCTCCCAACGTGCGCCGCCTGTTCGAGCGGCGCGCCGAGATGCGGCGTGCCGAGCGTGAACACGTGGCGGACCTTCCCGCACCACGCGCCGCCCGCGCTGTAGTGGCACGCGCTTCGCCCCACCAGACCCCCCATGGAGTGCCCGATCAAGACGATTTCGGAAACGTCCCTCGGCCAGCCGTCGAGGACCGCCTCGATCAACCGCGCGAGGTCGCGACCGTTCTCCGACACGTGGCGGCCAGTGTTGTAGCGGACGTACAGCGGCGTGTACCCGCGCTCCTCGCGTAGCCTGGCACCGTAGGGCACATTGCGGCTCGAGCCGAGGTTCCAGGCGTCATCGGTCTCGCACAGGCCGTGGACGAACACCGCCAGCCGGGGCGTCGCGTCGGGGAACGCGTCGCGCAGGCCGCCGCGCGAGAGATCCACATCCTCACCACCCCGGCGCAGAGTCATCGACAGAGCGAGCTGATTGCCCCGGCGCTCGAACGCGTCACCGTACATCCCGTTCAGCGCCCCGACCACGGCACGGCCAAAGACCGTTCCTTCGATCGAAGGAGCATCGGCGGGGCGGGTCACGCTCGTTGCGAGTGCACCGGCGCTCACGATCCCGCGCACGAGCCCGCGCGAGCCGGTGTACATGGCCCGGGCGATCCGATCGTGGGTGACCTTGGCCGGGAGCGCGCCGGGCCCGACGGCGGCGAAGACCCGCCGAGCGATTCCCTCGTGGAGGTCGCGCACGAGGCCCGTCGTCGCGGCCGCGGCGTCCGCGGCGAGGTCTCCGAACGCCGTGACCTCGTCAGGCCGCAACGCCGGCGGTGACCTCGTGGTAAGCCGCGGCCAGCCGGCTCACGCCCTCCTCGATCTCCTCGGGGGTGACGCCCGAGTAGGCGAGGCGCAGGCTCGACTCCGCGCCCTCGAGCACGAAATCCGAGCCCTTCACGAACTGGAGGTCGCGCTCGGCCGCGGCCTCGAACAGCGCGCCCACGTCGGTGCCCCGGGGCAAGTCGACCCACAGGAAGTAGCCGCCCTGCGGTTCCACGAAGCGCGCGTCCGGCAGCTCGCGCCGGAGGGCGTCGCTCAAGGTCTTGGCGCGCTCGCGCAGGGCGCGCTTGACGGTCTCGATCGAGCGCTCGAGCGCGCCCGAGGTGCAGAACTGGTAGACGATCGCCTCCGAGACCATGCTCGGCGAGATGTACGTGCTCGTGGCGATCTTCACGATTCGCGCGATCAGCTCCGCCGGACCCACCAGGTAGCCGACGCGTATCCCCGGGCATACGGTCTTCGAGAACGACGAGGCGTAGACGACGGTGTCGCCGTCCATCGAGAGCATCGACTCGAGCGGTGCCCCCTCGAATCGCAGAGCAACGTACGGATCGTCCTCGAAGATCGTGAACTGGTTGGCGCGGGCGAGCTCGAGGAGCCGCTCGCGCTTGGCCGCCGAGAGCGTGTACCCGGCCGGGTTCTGGAAGTTGGGGATGATGTGGGCGAGCTTGGGCGCGGTGCCGGCGAGCAGCTCGCGCTCGACCGCCGCCACGTCGATCCCATCGGGCTCGAGCTCGACCATCCGCACGTTGGCTCCCCGATTGCGGAGGGACAGCAGCGTCCGGTCGTACGTGGGACGCTCGACGATCACCGAATCGCCTCGCTCGACGAGCGCGTCGAACAGAAAGGCGTCGGCCTGCATCGAGCCGTTGGTGACCAGGACCTGCCCGGGATCGACCTGGTGGCGCTCGGCGATCCACTTGCGCAACGGGGGATAGCCGATCGCGGTCCCGTAGGCGGTCACCCCCGCCGGGTCCTCAGCGAAGGCCCGGTCGGCGGCGGTCTTCAGCCCCTCGACATCGACGATGTCGAGGGACGGCGCTCCGCGGGCAAACGAGATCGGCTTCGCCACTCCGCAAAGACTACGAGACTCCGGCGACGAGGATCAGACCGCCCCGCTTACGAGCTCGGCCGCCAGCTCGGCGACCAGCGTCGGCGTCCGGCCCACCCGGACTCCCTTGCCCTCGAGCGCCTCGGCCTTGGCCCGGGCGGTGCCCTGCGAGCCCGACACGATGGCGCCGGCGTGACCCATCGTCTTGCCCGGCGGCGCTGTGAATCCCGCGATGTAGGCGACGACCGGCTTGGCGACGTTGGCGGCGATGAAGTCCGCGGCCCGCTCCTCGGCATCGCCGCCGATCTCCCCGCACATCACGATCAGCTCGGTCTCCGGGTCGTCCTGGAACATGGCCAGCACATCGATGAAGTCGGTCCCGGGGACCGGGTCGCCGCCGATCCCCACGATCGTCGAGTTGCCGAAGCCACGCTGCGCGAGAACGTTGCCGATCTGGTAGGTCAACGTGCCCGACCGCGAGACCACCCCCACGTTTCCCTCCTTGAAGAACGCGGCGGGGATGATGCCCACGTTGGCCTTGCCGGGGGACAGGATCCCGGGGCAGTTGGGACCGACGAGGCGCGAGCGACGGTTCTTGGCCAGCGTGTTGAAGACCCGTAGCTCGTCGTGGGCCGGGATGCCCTCGGTGATCGTGATGACCAGCTCGATCCCGGCGTCCTCGGCTTCCAAAATGGAGTCGGCGGCAAAGCGCGGCGGCACGAACACCATCGCGGTGTTCGCGCCCGTCGACGAGACCGCCTCGTGGAACGTGTCGAACACCGGGATCCCGTCGACGTCCTGGCCCCCCTTGCCGGGAGTGACGCCGGCGACCACCTGGGTGCCGTAGTCGCGGTTGCGCAGCGAGTGAAACGTGCCCTCGCGTCCGGTGATCCCCGAGACACAGAGCCTCGTGTCGGTATCGACGAGAATGCTCATCGAGTCACCCGGACCCGGTCGCCAGCTCGACCACCCGGCGCGCGGCGCCGTCCATGGTCGATTCGCGGAACACGTTGGGGAGGTTCGCCTCGGCGAGCAGGCGCCGGCCCTCCTCGTCGTTGGTCCCGTCGAGCCGGACCACGAACGGCACCCGCGGCTTGATCTGCGCGAAGGCCTCGATCAGCCCGCGCGCTACCTCGTCGCCGCGGGTGATCCCGCCGAAGATGTTGAACAGCACCGCCTTGACGTTGGGGTTGGAGAGGATGACCTCAACGGCGCTGGTGATCGCGTCGGCCTTGGAGCCGCCGCCGGCGTCGAGGAAGTTGGCCGGAGAGCCGCCGGCTTCGGCGACCACGTCGAGCGTCGACATCACCAGGCCGGCGCCGTTGCCGAGGATCCCGATGTCGCCGTCGAGCTTGACGTAGGTCAGCCCGCGCTCCTTGGCCATCCGTTCCTGCGGGTCCTCGGCCGAGATGTCGCGCAGATCGGCGTTGCCGGGATGGCGGTAGAGCGCGTTCTCGTCGAGCGTGACCTTCGCGTCGAGCGCCTTGACCTCGCGCTGAGGGGTGACGATCAGAGGGTTGACCTCGACGAGCGTCGCCTCCTCTGCGACGAACACGTCGTAGAGCTTGCCGAGCATCGCCCCCACCGGGCGCACCACGTCGGTGTCCACTTCGGCTTCGAACGCGAGCCGGCGGCCATGGAACTCCTGAAAGCCGAGCAGCGGGTCGACGTGCAGGCGCGCGATCGCCTGCGGCGATTCGGCCGCGACCTCCTCGATGTCCATTCCGCCCTTCGTCGAGAGCATGAGAAGCGGCGCCTTGGCCGAGCGGTCGAACACGACCGAGGCGTAGTACTCGGAAGCGATCTGCGATGCCTCCTCGATCCACAGCTCGTGCACGGTCAGGCCGCGGATGTCCATCCCCAGGATCGCCTCCGCGTGCGCGCGAGCCTCGTCGCGATCGCCCGCCACCTTGATGCCGCCGGCCTTTCCCCGGCCGCCGATCTGCACCTGCGCCTTGACCACGCACGGGTAGCCGACCTCGTCGGCGGCGGCCAGCGCCTCCTCGATGCTCCGAGCCGGCCTCCCGTTGGGCACCGGTACGCCATGCCGCGCAAACAGCTGCTTGCCCTGGTATTCGAGCAGATCCATCGGCCGCTGGGACTGTATTGGATGCGACCGGCCCTGGTCGCTCACACAGCGTCTCGCCGCGCGCCCATGGCATTATGCCCGCGCCATGGCGATCCCAAAGCAAGTGTCGTTCGTCACGTTCGATGTGTACGGCACGCTGATCGACTGGGAGACCGGCGCCTACGAGGCGTTCCAGGCCGAGGCCGAGCGCGACGGATTCACGATCGAGCGCGAGGAGCTCATACCTCTCTTCTACGAGGTCCAGAAGCAGATCCAGGCCGGCTCCTACGAGCTCTACGCCGAGGTCCTGCGCCGCACCGCGGTCCAGATCGCCAAGGAGCTCGGGTGGCCGCTCGAGCCCTCGCGCTCCGGATTCCTGCCCGAGTCCGTGCAGCGGTGGCCCCCCTTCAAGGAGACCAACCCGACACTTCAGAAGATCGCCAAGAAATACCGGATCGGATTGATCTCCAACATCGACGACAAGCTCCTGGGCCAGACCCGCCGGCACATACCGCTCGACTTCGACCTCGTCGTCACCGCCCAGCAGGTTCGCTCCTACAAGCCCGATCCAGCGCACTTCATCGAGTGCGAGCGCCGCATCGGCGGCAAGAAGGGCTGGGTCCACGTCGCGGCCAGCTACTACTACGACGTCGAGCCGTGCCTTAAGAGGAAGATCCCGGTGATCTGGGTCAACCGCAACAAGGAGCAGCTCGAGGGGAGCCAGAAGAAGCCGGACGCCGAGGTCGCGAACCTGCGCGAGGCGGCGAAGCTGATCGACGTCACTTGACCTGGCGGCGATGAGAGTGCTCGCGCTCGGCACGGACGCGATCGTGTTCGTCTCGAGCTTCTGGCAGACCACTTGCACCGCGGTCCGGGCGGGCGATGAGGGGTTCGTGATCGATTCACCGGTGTATCCGGACGAACTCGAGGCGCTGCCGAACGTGCTCGGTCAGGCAGGGTTTCCGGTGTCGGGGCTGCTCGCCACGCATGCCGATTGGGACCACCTGCTCGGGCGCCAGGCGTTTCCGGGCGCCTCGCTCGGATGCGCGGAATCGACCGCGCGACGACTGTTGGCGGAGCCCGGCGCCGCCCAGCGCGAGCTGAGGAAATTCGATGAACAGCATTATGTTGACGGACGGAGGCCGCTGTCACTCGCCGCGGTGCAGACGTTCCCGGTTCCCGGTCGCCTGGAGCTCGGGACCGAACACGAGATCGAGGTGCACCCGGCCGACGGCCACACTCCCGACGGCGCCGCGTATGTGATGGCGTGGCTGGGCGTCCTGGTATGCGGCGACTACCTCTCGCCGGTGGAAATCCCGTGGATTTCGCCCGGTGGCTCGCTCGAGGCCTATCGCACGACGCTCGAGCGCCTGCGTCCTATGGTCGAGCGGACGGAGACGATCGTCCCCGGCCATGGCGGACCGCTCCCGCGCGACCGGGCTTTGGCGATCCTCGACGAGGACCTCGCTTACCTACGCGCGCTGGGCCGTGACGGCTCGGGCGCGCTCCTCCCACCCGGCCGCAGGACCGCCGCCCAGCGGCGCATCCACGAGGAGAACGTCAGCCGCTTGTGATCACCGCGAGCGTGTCGCCGGTCGCGACCGAGGATCCGATCGCGATCGGCAGCTCAGCCACGGTTCCCGCCTTGTGCGCGGTGATCTCGTTCTCCATCTTCATCGCCTCGATCACGCACACCAGGGCCCCCTCCGCGACGCTCGCGCCGGGCTGCACCGCGACCTTCAGGACCGTCCCCTGAAGCGGCGAGGACAGGGTGTCGCCGCCGCCGGCGCCGCTGCCTCCGGAGCGCTCCGCGCGCCGAGGAGGACGGCGACCAGCACCGGCGCCGGCCAGCGGGCCGGCGCCGTTAACCGCGGCTGCGGCGAATGGCGGCCCTATCACCTTGACCTCGAAGCGCTTGCCGGAGACTTCGACGGTGTAGCTCTGCTCGACCGTCTCCACGCCGGGTTCCTCCGCCTCGGCCGTGGTGGCCGGCACCTTCGGGAACGCCAGGCTCTTCAGCCATCGCCGATCCTCGATGAGGTCGCGGCACGTCTCGGCGTTCGCCCACTGGCGGGTCTGGAGGATCGCCTCGTGGAAGGGCAACAGCGTCTTCAGGTCGCCGATCTCGTACTCGCGCAGGGCGCGGACCATTCTCGTGGTTGCCTGCTCGCGGTCGACGTCCCAGGTGATGAGCTTCGCGACCAGCGGGTCGTACATCGGCGTCACCTCGGCGCCCGGGCCGACGCCCGAGTCGACGCGCACGCCGGGCCCCGCGGGCTCGCGATACGTGCCAATCGTGCCCGGAGCCGGCGCGAAGTTCTTGCTCGCGTCCTCCGCGTTGATTCGGCACTCGATCGCGTGACCGCGTAACACCACGTCCTCCTGGGCGACCGACAGCGGTTCGCCGGCGGCGATCCGGATGCCCTCCTTGACGATGTCGATGCCGGTGACCATCTCGGTCACGCAGTGCTCGACCTGGACCCGCGTGTTCATCTCCAGGAAGAAGTAGTCCTCTCCCTGGAGCAGGCCCTCGATCGTTCCGGCGCCGGTGTAGCCGACCGCGGCAGCGGCCTCGGTGGCAATCTTTCCGATCCGCTCGCGCATCGGGGCATCGACCGCGGGCGCCGGCGCCTCCTCGATCAGCTTCTGATGGCGGCGCTGGACCGAGCAGTCGCGCTCGCCGAGATGGATCACTGCGCCGTGCTCATCGGCGAGCACCTGGACCTCGACGTGGCGCGGATCAGGCAGGTAGCGCTCCAAATACACCGTCGGGTCCGAGAAGAACTTCTCACCCTCGCGCGCGGCGCCTTCGAATGCCTCCTGGAGCGTCGATTCGTCGAGGGCCACGCGGAACCCCTTGCCGCCGCCGCCCCCGGCCGCCTTGACCGCCACCGGATAACCGATCGTCTCCTCGATCAGCCTCCGCGCCTCCTCGAGCGCGTTTACCGGCTTTGTCGTCCCGGGGACGATCGGCACGCCCGCCTTGGCCATCAGCTCCCGCGCCCGGGTCTTGGAGCCCATCGCCTCGATCGCCGTGGCGGGCGGTCCGATGAACGTGATCTCGTGCTCCTCGAGCGCCGCCGCGAACGCCGCGTTCTCGGCCAGGAACCCATAGCCCGGATGCACCGCTTCGGCTCCCGAACGCCGCACGGCACCGAGCAGCTTGTCGATCGAGAGATAGCTCTCGGCGGCGGGGCCGGGACCGAGCAGGAACGCCTCGGCGGCGCGCTTGACGTGCGGGGCGTCGCGGTCGAGCTCCGAGTACACCGCGACGGTGGCGATCGCGAGCTCCTCGCAAGCGCGCATGATTCGGACCGCGATCTCCCCGCGGTTGGCGATCAAGACCTTCGAGAACATCCTTAGGGTGCGCGAGACTTTACAAGGGCCGGCGGGGCGCCAGCCGGCGCCGATCGACGGCGCGACGTGGCAGCGTGGGCAATACCTATGGCTATTCCGTAGTTATCGCCCACGCTCACCAGTCGCATAAGCGGGCTCGGGTGCCATCGACCCGGGCTCGGGGCGGCGCCGGCTCGCCGACCAGCGCATCAGGGCCGCGCCGGCGGCCACCGCCAGGATCGCGTAGATCCATCCCAGGGCGACGTCGGAGAAGTAGTGCTCGCCGGTGTACATGAGCGCGAACGCCATGACCAACGGGTACAGGGCGACGAACGGGCGCAGCCAGCGGCGCTCGCGCGAGCGCGGCCACAGCGTGATCGCGATCAGCAGCGCGAACGCAGTGTGCAGCGAGGGCACCGCGGCGACGTTGTTGACGTAGTGGTATCCGGACTCGATCACCGAGCCGGCGCCGTGCACCCCCAGGACCTGCCATACAACCGGGATGATCCGGGTGATGGGCGCCGTCAGGCCGGCCTGGCTGGCCATCCAGGGCGGCGCGGCCGGATACAGCGCGTAAGTGGCGAGTCCCGCGAAGGAGAGGATCACCACCAGTACGGCGAACCTGCGGAACCTTTGCCGGTCGACCTTCCAGAGGATCGCCGCGACGAGGGGGGTGGCGAAGAAGTGCGTCAGGTAGACGCACCAGAAGATCACGTCGTACCACACGACGTGTCCGTGCCAGAGCCAATGCTGCAGGGTCACGGTCGGCGGGGTCCCCCCGAACAGGGCCTTGTCGGCGTCGAGCTGCGGCAGGTAGTGAACGCCGAACAGGTGGCCCGCGCTCCCGCGCAGCGAGTCGTACGCGACGAGGATCGCGATGAACGGGAGCCACTCGAGCACGACCCCGCGGGCGTATCCGCGTAGGTCCGAGAGCGAAAAGCAAAGTAGGCCGAGCAGCAACCAGACCGCGAGGACGTCGCGCTGGTAGGGCACGCCGAGCACCGCGACCAGAGCCCCGGTCGCGATCAGGTACAGCAACGGGCCGACGAGCTCCCGTCGGGAACGCAGACGCAGCATCAACGCACCAATATAAGGGGAGTACCCGCTAGCGGGCCCCGACCACCATCCCCGCTCCTACGGTGTCGTTGCTCGCCTCGTCGACCAGGATGAAGCTCCCCGTGGTGCGGTTGCGGCGGTAGCGGTCGACCATCAACGGCGAGCTGCACCGCAGCCGTGCCCGCCCGATCTCGTTGAGCGCCAGCCGATCGGCCGGCTCGTGACCGAGCGTGTTGACGTCGACGCGGTGCTCGAGTTCGTCGACGATCGCCCGCGTCGTGCGGGTGGTGTGCTTGATCGCATACCGCCGGCCGGGCTGGAGCGGCTTGTCGCTCATCCAGCAGATCATCGCGTCGAGCTCCCGGGCCGCGCACGGCGGGTCGTCGGGGTCGACCAGCATGTCGCCGCGCGAGATGTCGAGCTCATCCCGCAAGCGCACGGTGATCGACATCGCTGGAAAGGCCGTGTCCACCTCGCCGGCGAAGCTCTCGACGCCCGCGATTCGGGTGCGCTGGCCGCCGGGGAGCACCAGCACCTCGCTTCCCGGTCGAAGGATCCCGCCGGCCACCTGCCCGGCATAGCCCCGGTAATCGTGATGCTCGTCGCTGATCGGACGGATCACCCACTGCACCGGGAGACGGATCTCGGCCAGGTTGCGGTCGGGCGCGATGACGACGTGCTCCAGGTGGTAGAGCAGCGGAGCGCCCCCGTACCAGGACATGCTCTGCGAACGGTCGACGACGTTGTCTCCGTGCAGCGCCGAGATCGGGATGAACCCGATGTCCGGGATGTCGAGGCGCGCCGTCCAATCGGTCAGCTCCTCGACGATCGCCTCGAACACCGTCTCGTCATAGCCGACCAGGTCCATCTTGTTCACGCACACCACGAGGTGCGGGATCCGCAGCAGCGAGGCGATGTACGCGTGGCGCCGGGTCTGCTCGCTGACCCCCTTGCGAGCGTCGACTAGCACCACCGAGAGGTCGGCCGTCGACGCTCCCGTGACCATGTTGCGGGTGTACTGCTCGTGGCCCGGGGTGTCGGCGATGATGAACTTCCGCCGCGCGGTCTGGAAGTAGCGGTAGGCGACATCGATCGTGATCCCCTGCTCGCGCTCGGCGCGCAGGCCGTCGGTCAACAGCGCGAGGTTCAGATACCCGTCGCCTCGCCGTTGTGAGGTTTGCGCCACCTGCTCGAGCTGGTCGTCGAAGATTGACTTGGAGTCGTGGAGCAGGCGGCCGATCAGCGTCGACTTTCCGTCGTCGACCGAGCCGGCGGTGGCCAAGCGCAGCAGCTCGCTGGTGCGCGCCGTTCGGGGCGCGTGCCCGTTGGAGGCTGGGCCGGGCATGGCTCTAGAAGTACCCCTCGCGCTTACGGTCCTCCATCGCCGCCTCGGTCACCCGGTCATCGGCGCGCGTCTCGCCACGCTCGGTGATGCGGGTGGAGGCAATCTCGGAGACCACCTGCTCGAGCGTGGACGCTGTCGAGCGCACCGCGCCCGTGCACGTCATGTCGCCGACCGTCCGGTAGCGCACGGAGGTCTCGAACGGCGACTCGCCGTCGATCAGTTGGACGTGTGGGCTGTGCGCGTAGAGCATCCCGTCGCGCTGGAACACCGGACGCGAATGGGCCAGGTAGATAGACGGGACCTCGAGCCCCTCGGTCACGATGTACTGCCAGACGTCGAGCTCGGTCCAGTTGGAGATCGGGAACACGCGTACGTGCTCGCCGCGACGGATCCGCCCGTTGTACAGCGACCAGAGCTCGGGTCGCTGGCGCTTTGGATCCCACTGGCCGAAGTCGTCGCGGAATGAGAACACGCGCTCCTTGGCGCGGGCCCGCTCCTCGTCGCGCCGGGCGCCGCCGAACGCGGCGTCGAACCCGTGCTCCGCGATCGCATCGAGCAGCGTCGTCGTCTGCAGCCGGTTGCGCGATGCTCGCGGCCCTGTCTCCTCGACGACCCGGCCCTGGTCGATCGAATCCTGCACGCTGGCCACGATCAGCCGCTCCCCCAGGCGCTCGATCAGGCGGTCTCGGAACTCGATCACCTCGGGGAAGTTGTGTCCGGTGTCGACGTGCATGATCGGGAACGGAAAGCGTGCGGGCCGGAACGCCTTCTCCGCCAGGCGCAATAGGACGATCGAGTCCTTGCCCCCGCTGAACAGGAGCACCGGCCGCTCGAGCTCGGCGGCGACCTCCCTGAAGATGTAGATCGACTCCGCCTCGAGGGATTCGAGGTGGGAGAGCTCGTAGTGCAGGGGGTTCAACTCGGCGGCTCCACGTGGATGCCGCACTCGATTTTGTCCTGGCCCGTCCAGCGACCCTCGCGGCCCTCGCCGGGCCGGGTGCACGGAGCGCAGCCGATCGACGAATATCCGCGGTCGTGCAGCGGGTGGTAGGGGAGATCGTGCTCGTGGATGTAGCGCCAGAGATCCTTGTCGGTCCAGTCCGCGAGCGGGTTGACCTTCCAGATGCCGCGCCGCTCGTCGCGCTCGAGCTTGGCCGAGGACGAGCGCGTCGTCGCCTGCTCGCGGCGGATTCCGGTGATCCACGCATCGACGCCCGTTAGGGCTCGCTCCAGCGCGTCGACCTTGGCCTCGCCGCAGCAGCGGCTCACGCTCCACGCCGCGCCCGGGCCGGTGGCGTCGACGACCTCGACGTTCACGCCGAAGCGATCCTCGAACTGCTTCCACGTGTGAAGCGTCTCGGGGAACAGGACACCCGTATCGATCGTGAAGATCCGCGCTCCGGGCTCGATCTCGATGAGCATGTGGACGAGCACGGACTCCTCCTTCTGGAAGGAGCACGCCATCGTCAGGCGCGGGTGAAAGCGCTCCAGCGCGTAGGCGAGGACCTCTTGCGCGGGGGCGCGTTCGAGATCTGGAGTCAGCGTGGCCATCAGACCGCGCACTCTCCTTCGCCGCGAATGACCTCGAAGGGCACCTCGCGGCTCCAGTCGACGAAGTAGTTCATGTTCTCCAGGGTGAACTCGATCGGCATCGTCAGGTCCTTGACGCGGGCTTCGAACTCTTGCGTTCCGACCCTGTCGGCGAAGACATTGAAATCCTCGCCGTCCTGCCGATCGGATTCGTAGAAGCGTATCCACCTCTCGACCGCCTCGGGCACCCGCTTGGCCGGAAGCCGGGCCTTGAGGCGCTGTCCGTAGCGGACGTCGCCTCCTTCGTAGGCGCCTCCGACGTGCGGAATGTAGGCCGGGACCGTGTGCCCGCCGACCTTGATCGAGGCGCCGTAGAACCCGATGTTCGCGATGTGGTGCTGGCCGCAGCCGTTCGGGCACCCGCTCATCTTGATGTGGATCCCGCGGGTCAGCTCGTCGTCGAGCCGCATCTGCGTGAGCCTTTCGGTGATCGACTGGTTGAGGCCCATCGAGCTCGTGATCCCGAGCTTGCACGAGTCGGTGCCGGGGCAGCTGACCACGTCGGTGACCTCGTTCACGCCGGCGTCGCCCAGGTCGAGCTCTCCCAGCCGGCGCCACACGTCGTAGACGGACTCGTCCCGGACCCAGCGCAGGACGACGTTCTGCTGGACGGTAGTGCGGGCGTAACCGCCGGTGTACTCGCGCATGATCTGGCCGAGCCCTCGCAGCTGATCCGGGGTGAGGTCGCCGCGGTCGACCTTGACCTCGACCGTCGAGAAGCCCTCCTGGCGCTGGGGGTGGACGTTGGTCTCGAGGAAGTGCGAGAACTCGCGGTTGTCGCCGTTCGACGTCCCGAACGACTGCGGCCGGGCGGGAGCGTGGGCTTCCTCGTCGTGGTCGAAGAGGATCGGCTCGAGCGAGAAGTCGCGTTCGGAGACCCAGTCGCCCTGGAGCTCCTCCTCGACCTGGTCGCGGAACGCGTCGATCCCGATCTTGTCGATCAGCACCTTGATCCGGGCCCGGGCGCGGTTCGCGCGCAGCCACTCCTGGCGGTCGAAGATACGCATGCAAGCCTCGGTGATCTTCAGGTACTCGCCGTCATCGAGGGTTACGAAGTCGTACAGGGTGGGGGCAAGCCGCGGCATGATCGAGGTGCCGCCGCCGACCCGCATCTCCACGCCCCGGACGCCGTCGCGCACCTTGGGGATGAAAGCCACGTCATGGATCCGCGTGATCGGGTTGTCCTCATCGGTGGCCGCGAACGCCGTCTTGACCTTGCGGGGCATCGATTGCGTCGTGGGGTGGCGCACGAAATAGCGGACGTACGCGCCGGCGTACGGGGTGATGTCGAACACCTCGCCTTCGAGCACGCCGGCGCGGGGGTCGCCGGTCACGTTGCGCATCGTGTTCCCGCACCCCTCGCGTGACGACAGGCCGGCCTCCCCCAGCTCGCGGATCAGCTTTGCCGCGTCGGGTAGGGGCACGTGGTGCATCTGGATGTTCTGCCGGGTGGTGATGTGGCCCTTGCGCAGCGGCACATACCGCTCGATCCCATCCGCGAAGGCATCGAGCTGATCAGGAGTCACCCCGCCCATGGGGAGCTTCACCCGCACCATCTGCACCGCCGGCTGGCGCTGGCCATAGACCCCCTGCTTTAGGCGGAACTTGACGAACTCCTCCCCGTCGAGGTCGCCTTTGAGGAAGCGGGTCGACTCGGTGTCGAAGTCGTCGAACTCGCGCTGCAGGATCGGGATGACGTGCCCCGGCACATTCGGGACGACCTCGGGATTCTCCAGTGAACCGGTGCGCGCGGCGTGGGGGCTTTGAAGCGAAGCGGGCTCCATGGATCGGGGCTCCTTCGGTCGCGGACGGAGTCGTCAATGTACCAAAAGGCGATCCGGATAAATCCATTTCGCTGCCCTCGCTAGGGACCGCACTGGAATAGCGGCGGCCGGCGGTGCGTCTCTCCATGCATGCGGGCGTTGCGCCTCCCTCGCAAGTCGCGGTCGGGTCGCGGCCCGCGCGGCCCCCCTGCGAGGTCCTGGCACCGAGCGTGAACGATCACTCGCCGGTGCCGGGGAGGAGTCCGTGAGTCATTGTCCCGCGATTGAAAGGTCACCCAATGAGCAAGACAGCTGTTCAGGACCTCAGGCGTCCGCCGCTGGGTCTCCGCCCCAGGCGCGCGCTGGCGCTGCTCGTCTCGGTAGTAGCGGCTGCGAGCGCGTTGGCGGTGGTTCCGACGGCGAGCCGGGCCAGCGCGACGGGCTGCACCGCCAGTGGATTCGGCATCAAATGGTTCAGCTCCGCCTACACGTGTACGACATCGAGGGGCCGCCGATGCTGAGCGGTTGGCTAGGGCACGACCGTCCGAGCTTGGTGGTCTCGACGGCCCAGGTGAGCTGGGTCGGCGCCGGCAACGTGTGCAACTGGAAGATGGTGCTGCGATGGACGAACGTCAGCGGGCGCGTTTATCGCACCGACAGCTCCCGCGTGCATGTCGGATGCAGCCTCGGCCGGGCGGTGTACGGGGTTCATTACGGGCGCCAGGTATACAGCTCGACCTACGGCTGGTACTGGAGCGGCGTGCAGATGCGCACCGGTCGAGTGTGCGGCTATCTGTACGAGAGCGGCGCTCTTCGTCCCGGGGTCCCCTGCGAGGCGATCCACCCGTAGGCATGGAGGATCCGGAGCCCTAGGCCCAGGGAAGCGGGTGCTCCGGCTGGCGGGCAACGCCCTCGTGCAGGGCAGCCTGCTGCCACGGGCTTCGTCGGGGCGCCGGCGGTACGGGCGGCGGCGCCGTCTCGCGCATGAAGCGCTCGAGCGCCGCCACCACCGCCGCGGCCTCCTCGGGCGTGGCGCTGGGCGCCACGATCGTGAGCTTTGGACGGCGGTTCACCTAAGTGGTTCTCTTCGTGAGTACGGCGATAGCGAGCGGCGTCACCGGCGGATGACTGTCGAGGACGCAGCGAGCGGGGCGGACCTGGAAGGTACGCGAGCGAGCGAGGACGAAGACAGGCGCCGCCGGGGGCGCGAACAGAACCACTACCCCCGAGGGTATCGTGGCCGGGCCATGCCGGAACTCCCCGTGCTGAGCCACGATGCCGTGCTCGAGGCCGTCTCCCCGCGCGAGGCGATCGAGCGGGTGCGCGAGGCGCTGCTCCGGCACCACGCCGGCGAGTGGGTGATGCCCGCGAAGGTGTACCTGGACAGCCCGCCGAACGGGGACTTCCGAGCGATGCCGGCGCGCGGAGGAGGGCTCGCGCTGCTCAAGTGGGTTACATCGTTCCCGGGCAATCCCGCCCGTGGGCTGCCCACCGTCACCGGGGTGATCTGCCTCTCGGACGCAAGCGACGGCGAACCGCTGATGCTGCTCGACGCGCGCTCGGTGACCGCGCTGCGGACGGGCGCGGTAGCGGCCGTGGCCGCGCAGGCTTTGGCTGCCCCGGGCGCACGGTCGGTGGGCATCGTCGGGTGCGGCCTGCACGGAGCATGGGCGGCACGGTGCCTGGCCGCCGCCGGCTACGGCCCCGGCGTCTGCCACGACCCCCGGATCGATGCAGCCGCCACCGTCGCGGAAGAGCTCGGGTGGCGGGTCGGCTCAGGCGAGGATGCGGTCCGGTGCGACGTCGTCTGCTGCGTGACCCCGGGCGCGGAGGTCGTGATCGACGCCGGCGACCTCCATCCCGGCCTTCACCTGAACATGCTGGGAGCCGACGGGCCGGGGAAGTCGGAGGCGTCCGTGGGCGCGGTTGCCTCGTGCGCGCTCTTCTGCGACGAGTGGGAGCAGGCCTCCCACGGCGGCGAGCTGACTGCGGCGGTTTCTGCGGGGCTCGTGACGCGGGAGCGCGTCACGGAGCTCGGGGCCGTGCTGGCGGGGACGTCGCCCGGGCGCCCCGGGCGCGAGGGGGTCACGCTGTTCGACTCAACGGGTCTCGCGATCCAGGACCTCGCGGTGGCCGCGGCCGCGCTCGAGTCCTGGAGGGACGGTCGGGTATCAGCGCAAACCGTGGTCCTCTGAGGGGTTGCGAGCGAAACGCAAAGAGGGCCGTCGTTTCTCTCGCAACCCCCCGCGGCTAAAGCGGGATGTTCCCGTGCTTGCGCTTGGGTCCCGGTTGACGCTTGTTCTCGAGCGTCCGCAACGCCGTGATGATCTTCGGCCGCGTTTCGTGGGGGATGATCACGTCGTCGATGTACCCGCGCTCGGCGGCCACGTAGGGGTTGGCGAAATGCGCCTTGTAGTCGGTGATCAGCTTCTGCCGGCGCGTGTCCGGAGTCGGTGAGGACTGGATGTCGCGGCGGTAGATGATGTTGACGGCGCCCTCGGGGCCCATCACGGCGACTTCGGCGGTCGGCCAGGCGAAGTTGAAGTCCGCGAGCATGTGCTTTGAGGCCATGACGTCGTAGGCGCCGCCGTAGGCCTTGCGGGTGATGATCGTGATCTTCGGGACCGTCGCCTCCGTGTAGGCGTACAGCAGCTTCGCGCCGTGGCGGATGATTCCGCCCCACTCCTGATTGGTTCCGGGGAGAAAGCCGGGCACATCGGTGAACGTGATGATCGGGATGTTGAAGGCGTCGCAGGTGCGCACGAAGCGGCCCGCCTTGCAGGACGAGTCGATGTCGAGCACGCCGGCGAGCTGCGAGGGCTGGTTGCCGACGATCCCGACCGAATAACCGTCCAGCCGGGCGAAGCCGCAGATGATGTTGCGCGCGTAGTGCTCGTGGACCTCGAAAAATTCTCCGTCATCGACGATCGGGCGCACCGCGTCGCGCATGTCGTAGGGCTTGTTGGGGTTGTCGGGGACGACCTGGTCGAGCGCGGGGTCCTGGCGCTGCGGGTCATCGGTGGGCTGCACTCGCGGCGGCGTCTCCAGGTTGTTCTGGGGCAGGAACGAGAGCAGGTAGCGCGTGTCCTCGAGGCACTGGTCCTCGTCGTCGCGGGCGAAATGCGCGACGCCCGACTTCGTGTTGTGCGTCATCGCTCCGCCGAGGTCCTCGAAGCCGACCTCCTCGCCGGTCACCGCCTTGATCACGTCGGGGCCGGTGATGAACATGTGCGAGGTCTCCTTGACCATGAACACGAAGTCGGTCATCGCCGGCGAGTAGACCGCGCCGCCGGCGCAGGGGCCCATGATCAGGCTGATCTGGGGGATCACGCCGCTTGACATCACGTTGCGGACGAACACGTCGCCGTAGGCGCCGAGGCTCACGACCCCCTCCTGGATCCGGGCCCCGCCGGAGTCGTTGATCCCGATCACGGGGCAGCCGATCCTGGCCGCCAGATCCATGATCTTGACCATCTTCTCGCCCATTACTTCTCCGAGCGAGCCGCCGAACACCGTGAAGTCCTGGCTGAACACGCACACCCGCCGGCCGTCGATCGTTCCGTGCCCGGTGACCACGGCGTCGCCCCAGGGGCTGTTCTTCTGCATGTCGAACTCGTGCGTGCGGTGGCGCACGAACGTGTCGAGCTCCTGGAAGGAGCCGGGATCGAGCAGCTTCTGGATCCGCTCGCGGGCGGTGTACTTGCCGCGTTCGTGCTGCTTGGCGACGGCCTGCTCCGAGCCGGCGTGGATCGCCTCGTAGCGCAGCTCCTCGAGCTGAGCGAGCTTTTCCTCGTAGGTCTCGGGAGCTTTGGCGCGCACGGGTGGCGGCCAGTTTATGGGTTAGCTTCGCGCGGCTCAGGCGCGCGAGTACGGCCGATGATGGGCCTGGCCGAGGCTGTCGAGGGCGCCGGTGAGGGCGGCGCCGGCGTCCAGGTCCGGCTCTGCCGCCTCGGCGGGCTCGGGTTCGGGTGCGATTGGCTCTGGGACCGGTGGCTCGGGTTCTGGGTCAGGCACGAGCGGCGCGGGCTCGATCAGTGGCGGGCGGAAGAACGCCCGGAGCCGCTCCCGCAGGGTGCGCCGAGGCACCGGCGCGGCCGCGAGCGCGGCCGTCCACGGCGTGTCCGCTGGTGGCGCCGGCGGCGGCGCATTCTCCGGTTCAGCGGGTGCGGGCGCGGCCGTCTGCGCCGTCAGCGTCACCCGCGTCCCCCACCCCGATGGCTCGATCCGCACCGTGCCGCTCGCGTGCTCGCCCTCCCAGGCAACGGCGGTCTCCGGCTCGAGCCTCGTGATCTTTATCTCGCCGAACGAGCCCGACAGGTGGCGCGCCAGCGCGGACGCATCGCTGCATTCCGCCCACAGCTCCGGCGGGGACTTGACCAGGGTTCGGCTTGCCTCGTGCTCACTCATGCCTTGAGGTTTCGCCCGCCCACGCGGGAGTCCTTCCCCTCCGAGTCGTCGATGCGCAATAGTGCAGTGGTGACTCGCAAGCTCGGCCGGCAAGGGCCCCAGCTGTCCGACATCGGCCTCGGCGCAATGGGAATGTCCGGCATGTACGGCCAGGCGGACGAAGCCGAGAGCATCGCCACGATCCACGTCGCCCTCGACGCCGGCATCAACCTCCTCGACACCGGTGACTTCTACGGGATGGGTCACAACGAGATGCTGATTTCCCGGGCGCTCGAAGGTCGACCGCGAGACGAGGTGCTGGTCAGCGTCAAGTTCGGCGCCCAGCGCGGCCCGGACGGCAGCTGGCTCGGCTACGACGCGCGGCCCGCCGCCGTCAAGACCGCGCTGGCGTACTCGCTGAAGCGCCTGCGCACCGAGCACGTCGACATCTACCGTCCGGCGCGGCTCGACCCGCAGGTGCCGATCGAGGAGACCGTGGGCGCGATCGCCGAGCTCGTGCAAGCGGGCTACGTTCGCTGGATCGGGCTCTCGGAGGTCGGAGCGGAGACGATCCGGCGTGCCGCCGCGGTGCACTCGGTCTGCGATCTGCAGATCGAGTACTCGCTGATCTCACGGGGAGTGGAGACGGAGATCCTGCCCACCTGCCGCGAGCTGGGAATCGGGATCACGGCCTACGGAGTCTTGTCTCGAGGGTTGATCAGCGGCAACTGGGCACCGGATCGCCGGCTCGCCGGCAACGACTTCCGCAGCCACGCGCCGCGTTTCCAGGGCGAGAACCTGGCGCGCAACCTGGCGCTCGTCGAGCAGCTGCGGGCGGTCGCCGACTCCAAGCGGGCGTCGGTTGCGCAGGTCGCGATCGCGTGGGTCCTGTCTCGGGGCGAGGACATCGTGCCGCTCATCGGAGCCCGGACCCGGGAGCGGCTGAGCGAAGCGCTCGGCTCACTCGACCTCGAGCTGAGCGATGAAGACCTGGTCCGCATCGCGGACGCCGTCCCGCCCGACGCGGTCGCGGGCGCGCGGTACCCCGAGGCGCAGATGGCCGCGCTGGATAGCGAGACCTGACTCCGGCTTCAGAAGGTCGGCTGGTACTCGCCGAAGACGTCTCGCATCGCGCCGCACACCTCCCCGAGGGTGCAGCGATCCTTGAGCGCCTGCCGCAGCACGGGCAGCAGGTTGTCGCTGCCGCCCGCGGTCTCGCGGACCTCGGCCAGCCGGCGCTCCACCTGCTCGTGCTCGCGGTCGGCCTTGAACGCCTTCAGGCGGTCGACCTGCTGGCGCTCCGACTCGGGGTCGACGCGGAGGATGTCGGGGACCTCCGGTTCGCGCTCGTCGACGAACTTGTTGACGGCCACGACGATGTCCTGTCCGATCCGGTAGCGCTCGTGATAGCCGAACGCCGATTCCTCGATCTCGTTCTTCATGAAGTCGATGGCGTTGATCGAGCCCCCGAGCTCGTCGATCTTGGCGATCAGCTCGCGCGCGCTGGCCTCGATCTCGTCGGTCAGCGCCTCCACGAAGTACGAGCCCGCGAACGGATCGACGGTGTCCGCCGCGCCCGATTCGTAGCCGATGATCTGCTGGGTTCGCAGCGCGATCCTCGCGGCACGCTCGGTCGGCAGCGCGAGCGCCTCGTCGAAGCCGTTCGTGTGCAGCGACTGCGTCCCGCCGCAAACCGCGGCGAATCCCTGGAGGGCGACCCGCACGATGTTGTTCTCCGGCTGCTGGGCGGTGAGGGTCACCCCGCCGGTCTGGGTGTGGAAGCGCAGCCGCCACGATCGCTCGTCGGCGGCGCCGAAGCGCTCGCGCATGATCTCGGCCCACATCCGCCGGGCGGCGCGGAACTTCGCGACCTCCTGAAAGACGTTGTTGTGTCCATTGAAGAAGAACGCCAGCCGCGGAGCGAACTGGTCGAGCTCGAGTCCGGCGTCGAGCGCGGCCTGCACGTACGCGATCCCGTTCGCGAGCGTGAACGCCACCTCCTGGACGGCGGAGCACCCCTTCTCGCGGAAGTGGTATCCGCTGATCGAGATCGTGTTCCACTTCGGAACGTGCTCCTTGCAGTAGGCGAACAGGTCGGTGGTCAGCCTGATCGCGCCCTCGGGCGGGTAGATGAAGTTGCCCCTGGCGATGTACTCCTTGAGGATGTCGTTCTGGGTGGTCCCGCGCAGCTCCCCGGAGGGGACGCCCTGCTCCTCGGCGACCAGGTCGTAGAGCAGCAGCAGCACGCTGGCCGGCGCGTTGATCGTCATCGACGTCGACACCCGGTCGAGCGGAATGCCGTCGAATGCCGTGCGCATGTCATCGATCGTGTCGATGGCCACGCCGGTGCGGCCCACCTCGCCGAGGCAACGGGGATCGTCGGAGTCGAGCCCGAGCTGGGTCGGGAGGTCGAAGGCCATGCTGAGACCGGTCGAGCCGTGCTCGAGCAGGTAGCGATAGCGCTCGTTGGACTCCCTGGCGCTCGCGTACCCCGCGTACTGGCGCATCGTCCACAACTGCTTGCGGTACATGTCGCGGTGGATCCCGCGGGTATAGGGGTACTCCCCAGGTTCGCCCAGGCGCTCCGGCAGGTCCTCGGGAACGTCCTGCTCGGCGTAGAGCGGCTTGATCTCGATCCCCGAGTCGGTGAACCGGCGCGGGTCGTCCGGACCGACGATCGGGGCGATCGTCCGGTGCTCGTCCGCGGTGGCCATGGGTTGGAGGTTACCCGCGCGCTGCCTGGGCCGCCCCCGCCTCAGACTGAAGCCTTCACGCTTGCGCTAGAGCACCTTCGAGATGAATGACTTGGTGCGCTCGTGCTGCGGCGAGCCGAGGACCTGGTCGGGCCGCCCGGACTCGACCACCACGCCCTCGTCCATGAACACCACGGTGTCGGCGACCTCGCGCGCGAACCCCATCTCGTGCGTGACCACGATCATCGTCATTCCGTCCCGCGCCAGCTGGCGCATCGCGTCGAGGACGTCGCCTACCAGCTCCGGGTCGAGTGCGGATGTCGGCTCGTCGAACAGCATCAGCTTGGGCTGCATCGCGAGCGCGCGAGCGATCGCGACGCGCTGCTGCTGGCCGCCGGACAGCGCCAGGGGGTAGGTCGAGAGCTTGTCGCCGAGCCCCACTCGGTTGAGGAGCTCGGTGGCGCGCCGGCGGGCCTCGTCGCGCGAGATCCCCAGCACGCGGGTCGGCGCCAGCGTGACGTTCTCGAGCGCGGTCATGTGCGGGAACAGGTTGAAGTTCTGAAAGACCATCCCGATTTCAGCGCGCTTGCGCGCCACGTCGCGCTCGTGGAGCTCGTGGAGCTTGTCGCCATCGTCCCGGTAACCGACGAGCTCGCCGTCCACGTACAGCCGGCCGGCGTTGATCTTCTCGAGGTGGTTGATGCAACGCAGGAACGTCGACTTGCCCGAGCCGGACGGGCCGAGAATGCACATGACCTGGCCTCGCCGGACCTCGAGGTTGATCCCCTTCAGGACCTCGAGGCGCCCGAATCGCTTGTGGACGCCTTCCGCCGTGACCATTGGGTCAATCATTGGGCGTGCCGGATGCTCAGCCAGCGCGATGCAAGCGATGCCCCGCCCGCGGGTGAGAAACCGCGCCCATAGCGCCGCTCGATGAAGTACTGGCCGACGTACAGGACGCTCGTCATCACCAGATACCAGATACTCGCCACGATCAGCAGCGGGATCACCTGGTAGTTCACGTCGTAGATCTCCTGGGTCGCGTAGAGCAGTTCCGCGAGAGCCGTGACACTGATCAGCGAGGTGTTCTTGAGCATCGAGATCGTCTCGTTGCCGGTCGGAGGGATGATCACCCGCATGGCTTGCGGAAGCACGATCATCCGTAGGGTCTGGATCCGGCTCATACCGAGCGATTGGGCGGCCTGGGTCTGCCCCTCGGGGACCGAAATGATCCCGGCGCGGACGATCTCGGCCATGTACGCCCCTTCGTTGATCGACAGCGCGAGGAGCCCGGCCACGAACGCCGTGATCAGGCTGTTCGTGTGGCTGTAGTGGACCACGTCCGGCCCGAACGGGACTCCCAGACCGATCCCGTGCGGGAACAGCGCGGCGATGTTGTACCAGAACAGGATCTGCACCAAGAGCGGCGTACCGCGGAAGAACCAGATATAGAGCCAGCTCGCGCCGGACAAGACCGGGTTCGGCGACAGCCGCATTACCGCGAGGATGACGCCGAGCGCGATCCCGATCACCATCGATGCCGCCGTTAGCTCGATCGTCACCAGGACCCCGTGCAATACGCGGGAGTCGAACAGATACTGACCGACGTAGTGCCAGCCGAAGCTTTTGTTGGTGACAATCGAGCGGACGATCGAGGCGGCGATGACCAGCACGATCGCCGCCGCGATCCACCGCCCCGGACGGCGGACCGGAACGGCCTTTATCTCCTCAGGCCGTCCGGACCGCTCTTCCATTCGCTCTGAGGTCTCCACCTCTGAGCGTAGTTTGACGCCTAGGACGTGGCGCCGTTGATCTTCATCTCAGAGGCGGGGATCGCGCCGTTCTGGATCCCCCACTTCTGGAGGATCGACATGTACGTACCGTTGCCTTCGAGCGCCTTGACCGCGGCCAACACAGCGGGCGCCAGACCGCTCTTCTTCGGGATCGCTAGGCCATACGGTGCTGTCCCGTACGTCATGCCGGTGATCTTGAACGTTCCGTTGGACTGCTTGACCTGGTACGCGGCCACCGGCGAGTCGGCCATGGAGAGCTGCGCGCGGCCGCTCGAGAGCGCCAGATTGGCGGCCGTCTGGGTCGGGAACACGAGCACGTTCACCGCCGGCTTGCCGGCTGCCTTGCACTTCCCGCTCTGTCCCTTCGCGTCGGTCTCCTCGGTCGTCCCGCTCTCGACGGACACCGTCTTCCCGCACAGGTCGGCGAGCCCGGTGACGGACGTACCGCCCGACGCCTTGGTGAAGAACGAGGTCCCGGCCGAGAAGTAGTCGACGAAGTCGACGGTCTTCTCGCGCTCCTTGGTGTCCGTGAACGATGACGCTCCCATGTCGTATTTCCCGGCCGCCAGCCCCGGAATGATCGTGTCGAACGTCGCGTTGACGACGTTGGCTTTGATCCCCATCGCGGTGGCAATCGCCTTGCTCAGGTCGGCGTCCATCCCGACCACGGTGTGCCCGTCGGGGCCGATGAACTCGTTCGGCGCATAGCTCGCGTCGGCCGCGACGGTCAGAGTCCCCTTCGACTTGATCGAGCTGGGCACCAGAGCGGCGACGGACTCGATGATTCCCGCCGTGGGGGTGCTGGTAGATGTCGACGCCGTGCTCGAGCTCGAGGCCGCGCTGCTGGCACTGCTGCTACTGCTCTTGCTGCTCCCGCAGCCCACGATCGCCGCCACGCACAGCACCGAAAGCGGCGCGACGAGCAGGCTCCTCCGATTGCGCATCTTGCTCCTTATCTCTAGACCCCAGTATCGGAACTGCTGCCGCGCAGCATAGGCAACCTGCGTAAAGGTCATCAAAGCTTTAACCCCCTGCAAACACCGCGGTCGGGATAGCCTTAGGGCAAATGCAGGTGCGCGTACGTCTCTTCGCCGGACTGCGGGAACGCGCCGGCGCCTCGGAGCTGGAGCTCGAACTGCCCGAGGGCGCGCGCGTCAGCGACGCGCTCGAGCGGATGCGAGCGCTGACCGAGGGCATGTCCGTTGTCATGGCCGTCAACCACGAGTACGCGGAGCCCGACGTGCCGCTCCATGGGGGCGATGAAGTCGCGCTGATCCCGCCCGTTTCGGGGGGCTCGGTGAGCTCGCTGCATGCTCGGGTCACCGAAGAACGGCTCGCGCTCGATCCGCTCGTGGAGCGGGTGCGCGACCCGCGCGCCGGCGCGATCGTGACCTTCCTCGGCGTCACCCGGGAGGTGGAGTTGCTCGAGTACGAGGCGTACACCGAGATGGCCGAGCGCGAGATCGCAGAGATCGTGCGCGTTGTGGTCGAACGTTACGGACTGTGCGCCGCTGCCGCGGAGCACCGAGTCGGGATCGTGCCCCTCTCCGAACCGTCGGTCGCGGTCGCCGCCTCGGCGCCACACCGCGGCGAGGCATTCGAGGGGGCGCGCGAGATCATCGACGAGATCAAGGCGAGGGTCCCGGTCTGGAAGAAGGAGGAGGGCGAGTGGGTGCGGGGAGCGACACCCAGGCCCGCGCCCTGAGGGGGCTGCCCGCCGTTCACGAGCTCGCGCGCGCGCTCGACGCTCCGCATGCGCTGGCGGTCGCGGCCGCGAGGCGCGCCATCGACGAGGCGCGAGCGGCCGTGGTCGCGGGAGCCTCGCTGGACGGCGGCGGAACCGGGCTGGACCGCGATCTCCTCGAGCGTGCGCGCGAGCTGCTCGCGGAGCTCAATCGTCCGTCGCTCGAGCGTGTCATCAACGCGACCGGCGTGATCGTGCACACCAACCTCGGTCGCGCGCCCCTGTCCGCGTCCGCCCGCAAGGCGGTCGCGCGGGCGGCGGAGGGCTACGCCAACCTCGAGCTCGACCTGAACACCGGCGAGCGCGGAACCCGCCACGCGCACGTCGATTCGCTGCTGTGCGAGCTCACCGGAGCCCAGGCGGCGATGGTCGTCAACAACGGGGCCGGCGCGGTGCTGCTCGCGGCGGCCGCGCTCAGCGGCTCAGGACGGGCCATCGTCGTCTCCCGCGGCCAGCTGGTCGAGATCGGCGGCGGGTTCCGCATACCGGAGGTGATCGCCCAATCCGGCGCGCGCCTGATCGAGGTGGGAACCACCAACCGCACGCGGCTGGCCGACTACGAGGAGGCGGTCGCCGCCTGCGGAGGCGAGATGGGCGCGATCCTGCGAGTGCACCCGTCCAACTTCCGCGCGGTGGGGTTCGTCGAGGACGTGTCGATCGATGCCCTGTGTGCCCTCGGCCCACCGGTGATCGATGACATCGGCTCCGGGGTGCTCGCCGATCCAAGCGGCCTACCGGCGCTCGCGGACGAGCCGCCGATCAGGCGTTCGATTGCCGCCGGAGCCGCTCTCGTGTGCTGCTCGGGGGACAAGCTGCTGGGGGGACCGCAGGCGGGGCTCCTGGTGGGTCGCGCCGACGCGGTCGCGGCCGCGGGCAAACATCCGCTCGCGCGGGCCCTGCGGATCGACAAGTTGTCGCTCGCGGCGCTCGAGGCCACGCTCGTGGCCTACCGAGATCCGGAGCGAGCGCGGCGCGAGATCCCCGTGCTGGCGATGCTGGATACCACCGAAGAGAAGCTCACCGCGCTGGCCGAGCGGCTCCGGGAGGCGATCGGGCCGGCGGCCGAAATCGTTCGGGCATCGGGGAAGGTGGGAGGCGGGGCACTACCCCTGCTCGAGCTGGAGGGTCCCGTCATCGCCCTGCGGACGGGCGCGGACCCCGCGGTGGTCGCCCAGGCGCTGCGCTTCGCGACTCCGCCCGTCATCGCACGAATTCACGATGGTCAGGTCCTGCTCGACCCGCGAACGATGACCCACACCGAGCTCGAGCCGGCCGCCCGGGCAGTCCGTAGCGCGCTGGCCGCGACGCCGGCGCAGTGACCACCTCGCCGCCAAGGCCGGGCACCGTGGAGCGAGTGACCGCAGGGCCGCTGACGCTCGGCACCGCCGGCCACATCGACCACGGCAAGACCGCGCTGATCCGCAACCTGACGGGCACCGACACCGATCGGCTCCCCGAGGAGCGGGCCCGCGGAATCTCGATCGAGCTCGGCTACGCCAGCCTGACGCTTCCGTCCGGACGTCGGCTGTCCGTGGTCGACGTTCCGGGACACGAGAGGTTCGTGCGCACGATGGTCGCCGGGGCCACCGGCATCGATCTCTACCTGGTGACCGTCGCGGCCGACGACGGGGTGATGCCCCAGACGCGTGAACACGCGCGGGTGCTGCGCGCGCTCGACGTGAGGACCGGCGTCGTGGCGGTGACCAAGAGCGACCTGGCGGACCCCGAGATCGCGATGATCGAGGCGTCCGAGCTGATACCCGGCGCCGAGGTGGTGGCGGTCTCAGCCATGACCGGATACGGCCTCGATGAGCTTCGCGCGGCGCTCGACCGGGCGGCGGGCGTGGCACGAAGCCGGGCCGACGCGTCCTCGGCCACCCGCCTGCACATCGACCGCGTGTTCACGATCCGCGGCGCCGGCACGGTCGTCACCGGGACGCTGTGGTCTGGAGCGATCGCCCGCGGCGAGGAGCTGGTCGTGCTTCCGCGGGGCCTGCGCGGTCGGGTTCGTGGTGTTCAGATCCACGATCGGCCGGTGCAGGAAGCGCCGGCCGGGCAGCGCGTTGCGGTCAACCTGACCGGCATCGCGGTGGCCGAGATCGCGCGCGGCGACGTGCTGGTGCGCGGCGGATCGGACCTCCAGCCGACCTACCTGATCGACGCGCAGCTCCGGTTCGACGAGCGCGAACCCGAGCCACACGAGCGCGTGCAGGTCCATCACGGCACCCGAGAGGCGCCGGCGCGTCTGGCCTGGCTCGGGGGCAGGTTCTGGCAGATCCGGCTCGAGCATCAACTCGTCCCGGCCCCGGGCGACCGCCTGGTCGTTCGCCAGATCGCCCCCCCGGACACGCTGGGCGGGGGCGTGGTGCTCGACCCGCATGCTCGCAAGCACGGCCCCCGGCGCGAGGTGCTCGTCAGGCTGGAGCGCCTCGCTCGGGGCGAGCCGCCGGACCGGGCCCGGGGAACGGCCTCCAGTGTGTCCCGGCGGCGGCGCGCCGCGGCTGCGCCGCCGCCGCCAGAGCGCTTGGCGGCGTCCGCGCTCGCGACCGAGGAGCGCCTGCGGCAAGCCAGGTTCGAGCCGCCCCTCGACTCGGAGCTCGATCCGGCTGACCTGGCGGCCCTGCGCGCGGCAGGCCGCGCCGTCCGCGTGTCAAAGAACCTGCACTATCACGCCGAAGCGCTGGCGGAGATCAGACGGGTGGTGATCGCCGCCGCTGAGCGCCACGGCGGTGCGGTGACGCTCGGTCAACTCCGCGACGAGCTCGGCACCTCGCGCAAGTTCGCTCAGGCGCTACTCGAGTACTTCGACGCCGAGCGAGTGACGATCCGGCGCGGAGATGCCCACCATCTGCGGGCAAGCGCCGTGGGCCGAGCACCAGCTAGGTGACGATCAAGCTCCCCTTGGCGAAGCGAGCCTTGGCGCCGCGACAACGGACCTCGACGTGGTAGTCGCCCTTCTTGACGTCTTTGTGGATGCGATAGCGCACGCGGTAATTCCCATACTTCCCGGATCAGAACCTCCCCTCCCGGCTTCACGCTGTGCGTATGAACATTGACGACCGGCGTGGACGCCGCCAAAGCGCTCGACGAGAACGCCGCGCCGCTCCTGCTCGAGAGCCAGCGCGAGCCGTGCCCGGCCGGAACCAGGGGTGCCGGCCGGGCGTGCTCGCGGCGGTCACTACGGCTTGGTGACCTTCAGGGTCGCCGAACCAAAGTTGCCGCCGCCACAGCGACCTCCCACGTGGTAGCGGCCGGGCTTGATCGCCTTGCGGATGGTGACCCGTGCGGAGAAGTCACCGTGCTTGTTCTGCTTGAGGTAGAGCGCCGGCACACCCGCCCAGTCCCGCCTGGTCGCGCCCTTGAAAGCCCGCGAGAAGACGATCGCGGGATCTGTCCTACCGCAGCCGGTGCCAACTGACCCGTAGACGCGCACCGTTTTACCGGCTTTGACCGTGCTCGGCGCGAGCTTGACGAAATGGCTCGCCGCCAGCGCAGCCGGAGCGAAGACCGCCAGCGCGAGCAGCGCGGCGATCAACTTCTTCATGTGACCCCCTTCTGGAGTAATGGACGCACGTCTCGTAAACGCCTGCGGCGGCCAAAGGTTGCTACGGGCGGGGGCGCCTAACTCGGCGTGCGGCTTTCGCTAACCGATCACAAACTCCCGCCGGCCACGGGGGGCGCGGTCGGATCAGGGCTCTCCGCCTCGCCGTGCTCGCGGACCAGGTAATCCTCGATGAACATCGGCGTATCCGACGAGCGCTCCACGACCGAAAGCAAAGAGGACATCGTCGAGACCTCCTCGACCTGCTCCTTGAGGAACCACTGGACGAACTGCTCGCTGAGGTAGTCACCGTCCTCCCGCGCCACTCCGGCCAGCGCGCCAATCTGGTCTGAGACGCGCCGCTCCTGCTCGAGGGCGAGCGCGACGGGCGCGACGATGTCGCCGAACTCAGTCTCGGGAGCCTGCACTCCGGGGATCGTGATCTCGGCGTCGGCGTCGAGCAGGTACCTGACCATCATCATCGCGTGGTTGCGCTCCTCGACCGCCTGGGCGTAGAAGAACGCGGCCAGGCGCGGCAGTGTCTGCGAGTCGTAATAGACGGCGTTTGCGACGTATTGCTGGGACGCCGCGAATTCGTAGGCGATCTGCTGGTTCAGTCGCTCGATGAACCGGGCTGCGGCCATCGCACCTCCTCGGGTTGTTGGGAAGCCGAGATTTTCCTATCAGCTTCCACCTCACCGGGTGGATGTGCCTCGCCTGGCGGATCCTGGTTACGCATGGATGAGCGGAGCCGATGTAGATTGCGGCCGATGGCAACGTGCCTCGTCACCGGCGGCGCCGGCTTTCTCGGTTCGCACATGTGCGATGAGCTGCTCCGACGCGGCCACCGCGTGATCTGCGCCGACAACCTCGAGACCGGCTCGCTGGCCAACATCGAGCACATCCGCAACGGTCATTTCGTCCACATCAACGTGGACATCATCGAGCCGTACTTCGTGGAGGAGTCGATCGACTTCGTCTATCACCTCGCCTCGCCGGCCTCGCCGATCGACTACCTGC
Source organism: uncultured Solirubrobacterales bacterium (assembly GCA_963731355.1). Lineage (GTDB taxonomy): Bacteria > Actinomycetota > Thermoleophilia > Solirubrobacterales > Solirubrobacteraceae > Palsa-465. The sequence goes on from CAVSUS010000001.1 coordinate 206,787, forward strand.
GTCTGCCCCTGCACACGCTGAAGGTCGGCTCATACGGCACCCACCACACCCTCGGCCTGGCCAAGCGACACCGGGCCCGCTTCCTCCTCGCGTCCACGAGCGAGGTCTACGGAGATCCGCAGGAACACCCTCAACGCGAGACCTACTGGGGCCACGTGAACCCGATCGGCCCGCGCGGCGTCTACGACGAGGCCAAGCGCTACGCCGAGGCGCTGACCATGGCTTACCACCGCCAGCAGGGGGTCGACAGCGGGATCGTGCGGATATTCAACTCGTACGGCCCGAGGATGAGGCCGCACGACGGACGGGCGATCCCGACGTTCATGCGCCAGGCGCTCCAGGACCGGCCCATCACGGTGTTCGGAGATGGGTCGCAGACGCGCTCGTTCTGTTACGTGGAGGACGAGATCCGCGGCTTGATTGCGCTCGCGGAGTCCGGGTACCACAACCCGGTCAACATCGGCAACCCCGATGAGTTCACGCTGCTCGAGCTGGCGAGGACGGTGATCGACGTCACCGGGTCGCGGTCGGAGATCGTCTTCGAGGCGCTCCCGGTCGACGATCCACAGGTGCGCCAGCCCGACATATCCCTAGCTCGACAGATCCTGGGCTGGGAGCCGACCGTCAGCCTGCGCGAAGGGCTCAGGCGAACACTCGAAGAAGCCGGCGCCGAGAAGCTCATCGGCGCCAGTCAGTAGCGCGGCGGACCTGCCCGGGGGTCGTCGATCGACTCCCGTAGGCGCGCCGAAAGTCCTGAAACCGACATTTCACCCCACCCGTTACCCCGTAACTTCGATGTCGAGCTACCGTTTGAGCCGCAGGGGATCGATGAGAGGAGCGCGATCCAGGGTTGACGACTGAGCAGACAGAGTCTGCGCAGGACCAGGCAAACGGGACCGTCCGGACCGCGTCGCAGGTTGCCCTGCCCGAGCGCGATGTCCGGCGCAAGCGGCCGCCCGTGCTGTCGTTCGTGCTCCGGCTGGAGACGCTGCGGCGGGTCGCTCGGGTCATCTCGCTGCTGGTCCTCGACTTCGTGGGCGTGGTCGGAGCGCTGTTCACCGCGCTGATGGTCAAGCTGCTGCTGCAGGGACATTCCGATCCCGGGCTTGCCTGGCAGCAGATGCGGCCGTGGATCGCTTTTGCCTACCTGATCACCGTCCTGATGTTCGCTCGTTCCGACCTGTACGCCGACCGCACCCGGCGGCCGGGGTTCGCGCGGATCGCCACCGCGCTGTTTCAGGCCAGCGTGGTCGCGCTCGTGTTCGCGCTCGCCGACGGGGAGCATTTCCAGAGCTACTACATCTTCTACGGCTCGCTGATCATCGGCACCGTGTACATCGCCGGGCTGCGGGCGCTGCACCTCCGCTTCACCGGTTGGATCCTGGCCCAGGCGGGGTACCGGCGCCGCGCGGTACTCGTGGGCTCGGGCCAGCACATCGAGGCCGTGGCGCACGCGCTGTCGAGCCGGTCGCACACGGGCGTAGCGATTGTGGGCTACATCTCGCTCAGCCCCCGCCCTCACAACGGGCTGCGCTCCCTCGGCACACTCGGGCAGCTCGGCGAGGTGATCGCCCGCGATCGCATCCAGGAAGTGATCATCGCCGATCCGGACTTCCCGCAGGACAAGGCGGTCGATCTCGTCGACGTCTGCCATCAGCGCGGGGTGACCGTCCACATCGCGCCGTCGACGATGGAGATCCTCATCGACCGGGCGGAGTTCTTGCCCGGTCATACCGTGCCGCTGTTCACGCTGCGTCCGCCCGTTTTCCAGGGCATCGATTACGCGCTGAAGCGAACATTCGACCTGGTGCTCTCGACGGCCGGCCTGATCCTGCTCTCGCCGGTCCTGCTGGCCATCGGCGTCGCGGTCAAGCTCAGCTCCCGCGGCCCGGTCATCTACCGCTCGGTGCGCCCCGGGATGGCAGGCAAGCCGTTTCACTGCTTCAAGTTCCGCACGATGCGCGCGCACGCGGATCAGATCCAGGACGACCTGGAGTCGCTCAACGAGAAATCCGGAGCGCTGTTCAAGATCCGGCGGGATCCACGGCTCACCAGCGTCGGACGCTTCCTCCGCCGCTACTCGCTGGACGAGCTACCCCAGCTCGTCAACGTCATCCGCGGCGATATGTCGCTGGTCGGTCCGCGGCCGCTCCCGATGCGCGACTTCGACCGCCTCGAGGAGTGGCACAAGAAGCGCTATCTCGTGCTCCCCGGCATCACCGGCCTTTGGCAGGTCTCCGGGCGCTCAGAGCTCGACTTCGACGACCTCGTCCGGCTCGACTTCCTGTACCTCGAGCGCTGGTCGGTGCTGCTCGACTTGCAGATCCTGCTGAGGACGATCCCCGCGGTGCTGAGCCGGCGGGGAGCGTTCTGAGCGATCGGCGACCCGGGCGCGAACCTGCCGACCGAACGATGAGCGCGGCACCCACGTCAGCGCATATGCTCCCCGCAGACGCCGATGCCCCCGACCGACCGCTTCGTGATCAGCTTTGCCGCCGAGCCACCGCAGGAGGCGCTGCCATACGGCCGGTGGGCCCAGACGCTCGCTGAGTACTTTCTGGGCGCGGTCGGAGAGCTCGATACGGAAGGCGAGGACATTGGCCAGCCCGGCGAAATCGCCTGGTTCCCCGACCGGACGTACGGAGCCCGCACCTACGTTCCCGCCGTTGCTCGAACATCCGAAGGCTACGAGCTGTTCGGTTTCGTCTCCTTCAGCGAGGGCTCCGCGGGCGGTCCCAGCGATTTCGACGCCACCGTCGACTTCACTTCCGAGCTGGCCGAAGCAAACCCCGACTGGCGACTCGACCTGAACGACGACGTGATCGGCACGTGGCGCGGAGAGGAGGGCAAGACCGCCGACATGACGCTCATCTGGGGCGTGCCGCTGCTCCCGGGCGGGGCAATCGTCACGGCGGAGCTGGCGAACCTCGCGGTCGACCAGTGCGAGCTCGTCGAGGAGCGCTTCACGATGATCGCGCCCGACAACTACCGCTCGGACTATCTCGAGGTCAAGCTCTGGAGCAAGAGCGGCGAGCAGCTGGCCGCGGAGTCGCTGTACGTCGAGGACGAGGACGAAGACGAAGACGAATAGGGAGCGAAGCGGCTACTTCGCTGCGGACAGTGCGGCCGGCAGCCTCAGTCTGACCTCATCCTCGGTCAGGGGGAAGTGACAGGCGGCGAGGGTCTGCCTGCCCTTGTCCTCGAGCGGTGGCTCCTCGGTCGCGCAGAGCTCCTGTGCCTTGGGGCAGCGGGTGTGAAAGCGGCAGGCCGAGGGCGGGTTGGCCGGACTCGGCACGTCGCCGGACAGGAGCTGGCGCTCGCGCTTGCCGCCCGAGGGATCGGGGACGGGTACCGCGGAGAGCAGGGCGCCGGTGTAGGGGTGGCGCGGGAACCCGTACAGCGACTCGTTCGGCGCCAGCTCGACCAGCTTGCCGAGATACATGACCGCGACGCGGTCGCACATGTGGCGGACCACCGAGAGGTCGTGGGCGATGAACACGAGCGTGAGGCCCATCTCGCGCTGGAGCTCTCGGAGCAGGTTCAGCACCTGCGCCTGGATCGAGACGTCGAGCGCCGAGACGGGCTCGTCGGCGATCAACAGCTTGGGCTGGAGCGCGATGGCTCGCGCCACGCCGATGCGCTGACGCTGCCCTCCGGAGAACTCATGCGGATAGCGGTTGTAGTGCTCGGGATTCAGTCCCACGCGATCCATCAGGTCCTGGACGCGCTTCTTGCGCTCCCCCTCGCCCTTGTAAAGGCCGTGGATGACGAACGGGTCGGCGATGATCGAGCCGACCGTCTTGCGCGGATTGAGCGACGAGTAGGGGTCCTGAAAGATCATCTGCATGTCCCGGTGAAGAGCCTTCAGCCCGGTTCCCTTGCGCTGGGCGATGTCCTCGCCCTCCAGCAGGACCGATCCGGAGGTGGGATCCAGCAGGCGGACGAGCAGGCGTGCGGTCGTGCTCTTCCCACACCCCGTCTCGCCGACGATCCCGAGCGTCTCCCCGCCCCAGATGTCGAATGACACGCCGTCGACGGCCTTGACCGCCCCGATCTGACGCTGGAGGACGATGCCCCTCGTGATCGGGAAGTACTTGACCAGATCGCGGACCTGGACCAGGGGCTCCGCGGACGTGCTCACTCCCCGGCTCCCGGTTCGGGCGGCGGCGCCGCGACGACCTCGGGTGCAGGCTCGGCGCCGGCCAGCCGGCGGAGCTCGGCGGGCGCCTCGCCGGCATCGAGGCCTCGCCAGATCCGCATTCGTACGTCGTCCTCTAGGAGGCACGCCACCTCGTGACCTGGCTCGCCGGCGACGGCGCGGAGCTTCGGATCGATCCGCTTGTGCCGCTCGCGCACGTACGGGCAGCGTGGATGGAAGTGGCATCCCGATGGGCGGTGAATGAGGCTCGGAGGGCGCCCCGCGATCGGAACGAGCTCCTCCTCGCGGGGGTTGCCGAGCCGGGGGATCGACTTGAGCAATCCCCAGGTGTAGGGATGCTGGGGCGAGCCGAAGATCCGCTCGGTGGAACCGTGCTCGACGATCCGCCCCGCGTACATCACCGAGATCTCGTCCGCGATCTCCGCCACCACGCCTAGGTCATGCGTGATGATGATGATCGCCATGCCGAGCCGGCGCTGGAGATCCTCCAGCAGCGCGAGGATCTGGGCCTGGACGGTCACGTCGAGCGCCGTCGTCGGCTCGTCGGCGATCAGCAGCTTCGGCTCGTTGGCGAGCGCCATGGCGATCATGGCCCGCTGGCGCATGCCGCCGGAGAATTCGTGTGGGTAAGCGTCCACGCGCCGGCGCGGATCCGGGATTCCCACCAGCTCGAGCAGCTCGACGGCCCGCGCCCGAGCCGCCCTCTTCGAAACCTTGCGGTGGATCAGCACCGCCTCCATCAGCTGCGATCCGACCTTGTAGAAGGGGTGCAGCGAGGACAGGGGGTCCTGGAAGATCATCCCGATGTGGTTGCCGCGGATGTGCCTGAGCTCATCGTCGGACATCGCGACGAGGTTGTCGCCCTCGAACAACATGCGTCCCTGTACGTCCGCGCCCTGCGTGCGCGTCAGCCCCAGCGTGGTCAGCGACGAGACGCTCTTGCCCGAGCCGGACTCCCCGACGATCCCGAGCGTCCTGCCGGTGTCTACGGAGTAGCTGACCCCGTCGACCGCGCGGACCAGCCCGTCCTCGGTCGGGAAGGTGACGTGGAGGTCCTGAACCTCCAAAAGCTGTCCAGAGGTGCTCACGTGTAACGGACCCGCGGGTCCAGGTAGGCGTACGCGATGTCCACGATGATGTTGGCCACGATGATGAATATCGCGGCGAGCACGATAGTCCCTTGGATGATCGGAAAGTCGCCGTGCGTGATCGCGTCGAAGTTCAGCCGCCCGATCCCCGGAATGTCGAAAACCGTCTCGGTCAGCACCGCTCCGCCCATGAGGATCGCGATGTCGAGCCCCAGCACGGTGACGAGCGGAGTGATCGCCGAGCGCACGCCGTGTTTCATCACCACCGTGCGCTCGGGCAGTCCCTTGGCGCGCGCGGTGCGGATGTAATCCTCTCCCATAACGTCGATCAGGCTGCCTCGTAACAGCCGGGCGTAGATCGCGGCTGAGGTCGCGGCGAGCACGAACCACGGCATCAGGAGTGACTCGAACCAGTGCAGCGGACTTACCGTCAGCCCGACATAGCTGCCGGCGCCGTGGAGGAACGGAATCTTGAACCTCCCGATGTCGGCGGCGAACAGGAACAGGACCAGCAGGCCCAGCCAGTACACGGGTGCCGACACGAACACCAGCGCGGTGCCCATCGCGGAGCGGTCGAGCACGGTGCGCCGCTTGATCGCGGAGATGATCCCCACGGGGATCCCGACGGCCAGCCAGACCACCACGGCGCCGAACGTCAGCGAGAGCGTCGCGGGGAGGCGATCCGCGATCAGGCTCTTGACCGACGCCCCGCTGTAGTAGCTGTAACCGAGGTCGAAGTGCAGGACGAGCCGCCTGAGGTACACCCAGAACTGCGTGTACACCGGCTTGTTGAGGCCGAGGTTGGCGGAGATGTCGTTGATGATCTTCGGCGAGGAGTTGCGCCCCGCGCGCAGCACCGCCGGATTGACGTTCGGCACCAGGTAGAAGAGAACGAACGTGATCGCGATCACCGCGACCAGCAGGACGACCCCCCAGAGCAGGCGGCGGACGATGTAGCGGATCATCGGCGGATCACCCGGAAGCGGGCGGGGCCCCGCCGATGGCGGGGCCCCCCACTCGCTGCTAGGCGTTCTTCAGCCACGACCAGGAGTAGTCCCACGATCCCTCGTTCCAGAGATCGTTGATGCCGTTGACGTCCTTGGCCGCGATGTTCGGCTGCTTGTCGAACGCCCACGGCACCGCGACCGCGTCGTTGACGAGCATCTGGTCCACCTTGGCCCACGCGTTGGCGCGGTTGGCGTCACCGACGCTCGTCTCGGCGGCCTTCATCGCCTGGTCGATCGCCGTGAGCGGACCGCTGGTGTACGTGCCGCCGTTTGCCTTAGGCCAGTCTTGGTAGCTGACCATTCCCCAGTTGGAGTTGTTCGTCGGCACGATGTTGTAACCGGCGAACGTCGGATCCAGCAGCGTCTGCGGGTCATACCAGTCGCGGATCCAGCCCACGTTCGGGCAGACATCGATCTGCTGCTTGGGCACGCCGCAGTACTTGCTGTACATCACGGACTGGTCGACGAGGGTGAAGTTCGTCTTGAACCCAAGACTCTGCAGCGTCTGGTTGACGATCGCGGCGTCCTTGTCGGCCGGGTCGCCGGTCGAGCCTACGACCTTCAAGACGTAGCTGCCGGTGTACTTGCCGCTCGGGTACCCGGCCGCCTTCATGTATTTCTGGGCGACCGTCATGTTCCCGGTCGGGTAGTTGTTGTAGTCGACGTTCGGCCCGTGGTCACCGCCAGCCTGGTCGTAGCCGGCCGAGCCCGGGTAGATGAAGTGCGTGCCGAGCTGCTCGACGACCTCACCGCCGCGGGCCTTGATCATCGCCTCGCGGTCGAGCGCCGCCCAGAACGCCTTCCGCGTGTTGATGTTCGTGAACGGACCGTGCTGCTCGTTCAGGCCCACGTACCGATCGCCCGAGCCGGGCACCGCGACCAGCTGGTTGTAGTAGTTCTGGTACGCGCGCTTGACGATGGCGTCGGCGGGCGTGTCGTTCTGCACCGTGTCCGAGCCGGTCAGCACCTGACTGCCGATGACGTTCGGATCGCCGCCGATGTTGATGTTGATCTGATTCAGATACGCCGGACGGGGATCGGTGGATGCGTTCCAGTTCGGGTTGCGCACGAGCGTCGCCGACTTGCCCGGCTGGTAGCCGATCCCAAGGAACACACCCTTCGAGTCCGACTTGAACATGTACGGTCCGGTCGCCACCAGGTACTTCGCGCCATACGCGGTCGGCTTCTGCTTATCCAGCGGCTGGACGAATTCCTTGGGCACCGCCGCCGACAGCGGCAGTGACAGCGCGCCCACGAAGAACGTGCCGTACGGACCCGTCAGGTGGAACACGATCTGGGTTGGGCTCGTGCACACGATTCCAGGAATCGGCCCCCCGGTTGCGCTGCTCGCTCCCTGGATGTAGTCGAAATACGCCGGGAAGTACGCATTGCCGACGTTCGGGTTCGCGCCGCGCTCGATCGCGTACTTGACGTCGCTGCAGGTGACGTCGCGGTTGACGGGCGGACTGAACTTCACGTTCGGCCGGATGTTCACCGTCACCGTCTTGCCGCCGTTGGTGATCTGCGGCGGGCCCGAGGCCATGTCCGGGATCACGTGCTGCGAGTCGTTCGGCGGGAAGATGTACAGCGGCCGCTGGGTGGCGTAGACGGCCTCGTAGTCGATGACGAAGTACGCCTGGCCGGGGTCGAGATGCTCGAAGTCCTCGTGGTTGTAGACCGTGAGGGTGCCGCCCCTCTTGCCACCGGTAAGGGTCTGGTTGGACCCGTCAAGCGCGGGCTTGAGCCCGCTCGAGCTGCTACTAGAGGCGCCGCTGCTCGAGCTCTTTGAGCTGCTCGAACCGCAGGCCGCGACGACCAATGCGAGGCTGCACATAACCCCAGCGAGTGCGAGCCCCTTGAGCCTCCACTTCATTCTACCTCCTCCTATGTGTTTTGTTTTCAGCCGCTCACCTGTCGGCCTTTGGATTGAGAGCGTCCTGCAAACCATCGCCGACGAGGTTGAACGCCAGCACCGTCAGCAGGAGCGCTATACCCGGGAAGAGCATGTACCACCACACCGTCTGGAAGTTCGAGGTCGCGTCGGCGATCATCTGGCCCCAGCTCGCCGTCGGCGGTTTGACCCCTACCCCCAGATACGACAGGGCAGCTTCGAAAAGAATATTGACCGGTATCAGCAGGCTGCTGTAGACGATAATCGGGGCGACCAGGTTCGGCAGGATCTCACGGAACATGATCCGCCGGTTCGAGGCGCCGAGCGAGCGCGCCGCCTCCACGAACTCCTTCTCGCGCAGCGACAGCACCTGCCCGCGCGTGATCCGATAGATGTACGTCCAGCCAGCGATCACGATGATCGCGATGATCGTCTGCACGCCGGGCTGGATGGCGCCGCCGAGGCAACCGTTGACCGCGCACGCCGCACCTACCCCGAGCCCGAACAGCAGGATCGGGAACGACAGCACGACGTCGGCCAGCCGTGATAGCCCGGTGTCGGCCCAGCCGCGGTAGAAGCCGGCGACCAGACCCAGCGTGACGCCGAGGATCGTCGAGAGCGCCGTGCCGATGATCCCCACCTCGAGCGACACGCGAGCGCCGTAGATGACGCGCGACATCACGTCCTCGCCGAGCGGATCGACGCCGAACGGATGGCCGCCGGTCGGCCCGATCGGCGTTCCGAACACGTCGGTCAGGTTCGGGTTCTGCACGTTGGGCCCGGGTAGCCCCAGGATGCTCACGATCACCGGAGCGAAGATCGCGACCAGGATCAGGAGGACGATGAAGATGGCCGAGGCCATCGCCACGCGATCGGCGCGGAACCGCCGCCAGAACAGCTGCCACGGCGAGCGTGCCGTGACCTCACCGGGGACGAGCTCGATCGCCTCAACGCTTGGCTCCCCCCCGACGAGGAGCTCTGAGGCGCCGACGCTCATGCGTCACGCCTGGTCACGCCGCCACACCTCGGATCCGTCCTCCTCCACAGCGAGGGAGATAAAACCACAACTGCGCTGCTCTGTCATCCTTGATTAACGGGGCATCAACGAAGGGGGGCAGCCTGGATACGCTCTCAGGCGGCTATCCTAGCCGCCCTCGTAGCTCAATGGATAGAGCACGCGCCTCCTAAGCGTGGGATGCAGGTTCGATTCCTGCCGGGGGCACTACGCGGTGAGCGCACCCGGCGGATCGGGACGCTACGAAAGGCATCGCGTCGCGCTGCCCCTGGCCGGCCGGTGCGCATGTGGCGGCCGCCGGCTAACACAATTCTCACCTGCGCGCGTGCTACCGTCGGCGCCGCCTCGTGTCCGAGAGCACGCTAGAAGCACCGACGGCACCGGCGGCCCCGCCGGCCACAGAGGACCGTAGCCGCGAGCCGGAGACGGTCCCCTGGACCATCCGTGGGTTCATCCGCCGGCACCCCTGGTGGTCGGCCACGATCGCGCTCGTGATCTTCTCCACGGCGCTCGTGATCTACGCGAGAACGCGCCCGAGCTATGACGCGTACGGCTGGCTCGTGTGGGGGTATCAGGCCCTCCATTTCAGCCTGGATCTCGGCGGAGCGCCATCGTGGAAGCCGCTGCCGTTCCTGTTCACCGTCCCGTACGCGGTGTTCGGCCACTACGCGCTGTGGCTTTGGATGATCACCGTCGTGGCGAGCTCCTTTGCGGGCGGCATCTTCGCGGGCCGGATCGCCTACCGCATCGTCGGCGATCAGCCCGAGCGGCGCGCGGCGGCGATCGCTGCCGCGGTGTTCGCCGGTTTAGCGGTGCTGGGGCTCGAGGACTACATGCACTACATCCTGAGCGTGCAGTCCGACCCCATGATCGTCACGCTCACGCTCGCGGCGATCGACTGCTATCTCTCGGGCCGCGCCCGGTGGGCGTTCGCCCTTGGGGTACTGGCCGCGCTCGGGCGCCCGGAAGCCTGGCCGTTCCTCGGCCTGTTCTCGATCTGGGCCTGGCGGTCGCTCCCGCGAATGCGGTGGATGCTCTACGCGGGGTGGGCGCTGATCCTGTTCATGTGGTTCGGGATCCCGACGATCACCAACCACCGGCCGTTCGTGGCCGGGCAGCTGGCCCAGGGCTCGCCGCGAGAGCTTCGTCAGAACAAGGTCACCGGGACGATCGGGCGGTTCACCGAGCTCCAGTACCTGCCGATCTGGCTGGCGGCACTGTTCACCGTGGGAGTGGCGATCGTGCGGCGCAACCGCCTGATCCTGGTGCTCGCCGGGGGCATCGTGGGGTGGGTGGTGGTGGAGATCGCGTTTGCGATCCATGGCTGGCCGGCGCTGCCCAGGTACGTGATGGAGCCGGCCGCGGTCGCCACGGTGCTGGCCGGCGTGGGGGTGGGATGGTTGTTGATCGGCGGCCCGGCGCTATGGCGCGGCGTGCCCCGCTGGGCCGGGGTCGCGGTCGTGGTCGTACTGGTGGGAAGCCTGGTTCCGGGCGCGCTCGCGCGCGTGCGCACGGAGCGCACCGACCTCCGCCACGAGCGCGGCCGCACCCACGAGCTCGCGCTGCTTCAGACGACGATCGACGTACTCGGGGGCTACCGGCACATCCGCAACTGCGGCAGGCCGGTGACCAACGTCGAGTACGTCAGCGCCCTGGCGTGGTTCACCAGGCTGGACGTCGGCATCGTGGGCCATCTCCCCAATTACGAGCTGCACCGCAAATACCCGATCGTCTTGTTCACCCCGATTCCGCGGGGTGGCTGGACGGTGCTGCCGTGGCACACCCGCCGCTATCAGGTGAGCCGGTGCCGCGGGCTCAAGGCCGCGTTCGTGATCTCGCGTCATCACCCCAACGGCGTCCTCATCCGGCGCTGAGTTATTCCCGCCGTGAGCGAGTCGACGCTCGAACAGCGGTCAGTCGCGCCGGCGCCGGCAACGGGAACTGCGACTCGCGCGCGCGGGGTCGGTCCTCGGATCCGCGAGCACCCGGAGCTGATCGTCGCCGCGGCCCTGCTCGCGGTCTCCACAGTCATCGTCGTATGGGCCCGTACCCGGCCCGGCTTCGATCCGTACGGGTGGCTGGTGTGGGGCCACCAGACGCTGACCGGCTCGCTCGACACGAACGCCGCGCCCTCGTGGAAGCCGCTCCCGTATCTGTTCACGGTTCCCTACGCGTTGTTCGGCCACTACCAGATGTGGCTGTGGATGATCACGGTGGTGGCGGTGTCGTTGGCCGGCGTGGTGTTCGCAGCCAGGATCGCCTACCGGCTGACCGACGCCGGGGCTGAGCGCCGCTACGCCGCGCTCGCGGCCGGGGCGTTCTCCGGCCTCGCGCTCCTGGGTATCCGGGACTACGCCCACTACGTGCTCAGCTCACAGTCGGACCCGATGATCGTCACGCTGTGCCTGGGCGCGATCGACTGCCACCTGTCCCGCCGTCGCCGGTGGGCCTTCGTGCTCGCGGCCCTCGCTTCGCTGGGTCGCCCCGAGGTGTGGCCGTTCGCCGGGCTGTACGCGATCTGGGCGTGGCGTGCGATCCCCGCGATGCGGACGCTGATCGTCGCGTCTGTCGCAGTCGTGCTCGCGCTGTGGTTCGGGATCCCCGCGCTCACCTCGCGCAGCCCGTTCGTCGCCGGAACGAACGCGCTCGGCTCGGGGCGTGCACTGCACAGCGGCCGGGTGCTCGGAACCATCGATCGATTCCTCGACCTGCACGAGACCCCGCTCGAGCTGCTGGCCCTGGTCTCGGTGGGCTTCGCGGTGGTGCGTCGGGACCGCGCGACGCTGGCGATCGCGGCCGGTGCCGCGGCCTGGGTGATCCTTGAGATCGCGTTCGCGCTTCACGGCTGGCCCGGTCTGCCTCGCTACATGTTCGAGGCTGCGGCGGTGATGGTCGTCATCGCCGCGGTCGGCGTCGGCAGGCTGCTGGCCGAGCCACCGAAGGTCGCCACCCTGGCCGGCGTGGCCGGGATCGCAGCGGTCGTCGTCGCCGTGGCCTGGCTCGTCCCTCCGGCGCTGTCCCGCGCTCGAATCGAGCGCAGAGACCTGCGCGTGCAGCGCGCGCGCACGAAAGAGATCAACCGCCTCGCGAGCACGATCACCAGTTTCGGCGGCGCGGCGCGGTTGCGGGGCTGCGGAGAGCCGCTGACCCGGCTCGAGTATCAGACGATCCTGGCCTGGGAGCTGCGCCTGAACGTCTCCAGGGTCGGCTTCAAGTACGGGCCGGCGATCCACAGTCGCCGCCCGATCGTGCTGTTCACGCCCCACGCCCGCGGCTGGAAGGTGCAGGCTCTGCATCAGCGGCTGCCTCAGTGCGTCGGCCTGCCGCGCTGATCGGCGGCCCTCGTGCACCGAGTCCTCCCCACCGCACGTGCGATCGCACGTGTGGCGGGAAGAACTAAGCCGAGGGCCGCCGCGATAAGCGCATGCGACGGCAGGGTGTGCTGAAAAAGGGGCCGTATAGGGCCCAGATCCAGCACACCTATGGATCGCGGTCGGGCCGCTCCGGATAGACCTCGTCGATCGTCGTCAGGGCCACGAACGGGGCGCCGGCGGCGCGTTCGATCGCCTCCGCCCCACCCGCGAGCCGGTCGCAGATCGCGAGCACGCCGCACACCTGGTGGCCCTCCTCGCGAACGGCCTCGATCGCGCCAATGGTGGACCCGCCCGTGGTGACCACGTCCTCGACCACCATGCATCGGTCGCCCGGGGCCAGGAGCGGGCCCTCGATGCGGCGCGAGAGCCCGTGGCCCTTGACCTCCTTGCGCACAAAGAACGCCTTCACCTCGGCCCCTCCGGCGAGCGCGGCACACGCGATGGGGTCCGCGCCGATGGTCATCCCGCCCACCGCGGTGGCGTCCCATTCCCGCGCTTGCGCCGCGACTAGCTCGGCCAGCGCGAGGAATCCGGCGGGGCGCAGAATCGCGCGTTTGGCGTCGACCAGGTACTGCGCCTTGCGGCCGCTCGTGAGCACGACCTCCCCGATCACCAGCGCCTGCTCGCGCAGCTCCGCCACCAGGCGCTCGCGCGCGGTCGTCCGAGCGCCCACGGCCATCTCAGTAATAGGTGTCCACGCGGTCGCCGATGTTCAGCCAGTCGTACACCGAGATCGCGTCGGCAATCGGCAGCCGCATGCAGCCGTGACTGGCCGGATAGTCGGGCGCGGGGTCGTAGCCGTGGACCGCGTAGCCGCCGTAGAAGAAGTTCGAGTAGTACATCCCGTCCGGCAGATAGCCCGGCACTTTGGAGTAGACGCGGAAGTTGCCGAGGATCGTGGGCGTCGACGGCTTGCCGGAGCTGATCGGGTAGATCCGGTAGACGCGCGAGCCGTATATCAGGGCCAGCACTTGGCGCGACAGGTTGCCCTCGACGTGCTTTCCGTGGTTGGGATAGCGGACCTTGAACGCGCCCCATCCGTTGAGCAGCCAGATCAGCGTCCTGTGGTCGAGCGCCTGGGAGGTGCCCCACCCGAGCAGGCGGTGGTAGGCATCGAGCGCCCAGCCGGTCCCCGCGTCGTAGACCCCGGTCTGCGGGATGTAGAAGTGAAGCGCCGCCAGCCTCTGCTGGACGAGCTGGACGAGGCGGCCGGTCGAGCCGAAGCCGGCGTTCGTCGAGAGCAGCGCGTAGCGCCGCTCGGCGGAGAACGACTGGACCTGAGGAGTCGCGGCGTGCTTCACCGAGACGGCGACGGTGCCGGTGCTGTTGCTGGTGAGCGATTCCGTGAAGCGGCCGTAGCGTCCACTCGGCGCGGGCTTGACCCGCAGCCGGTCGGTCTTGATCACGTGGCGGCCGATCGCGGCGCGCACGGTAACCCACTGACCCGGTACGTACGGGAGCACGACGCCGTCAACGTGCAGCGTTCTTCCGGTCACCATCAGGGCCTGGTGGTGGAGGAAGAACGCGTCGGGCAAATACAGGCGCAGCGACGTCTTCACGGGCGCGGCGGGAGCCGTCGCGGTGGCGGGTGCAGCGGCGGCGGCCGAGGCGGGAACCGCGGCTGCGAGCGCGATCAGGACTGCCAAGCAACACCCCGATCGAGCCAGATCCCTCGACATCAAGGGAAATTAAATCAGGCGGGCGTGGGTGCGGCCGGGCGTCGTCCTGCAAGCGGCCCGGTGATCGCGCCGATCACCACCAGCGACCCCAGCATCAGGCCGAGTATCTCGGCCGCGTTCCAGTTGAGCTGGTTGACGCCGAGCGCGAGCGAGTTGTTGATCGAGTGAAGGGCAATGCACGGATAGAGCGAGGCCGTCTTCCAGCGCACCAGGCACAGCACGAACCCGAGGAATCCGAGCGGGATCAGATACTGCGAGGAGGCCGAGCCGGTGTGAGCGAGGCCGAACAGGATCCCGGTGACGACCGCGGCCATCCACGTCCCGACGTCGCGCCCACCGATCACGATCCGTACCCGCCGCAGCGCCCCGAAGAAGAAGCCGCGGAAGAAGAACTCCTCAGCCAACGGAGCGATTACGCACACGAACACGGCGGCGCCCACCAGTGCCGCGGTGCTCTTGCTGACTCCCAGCTCGCTCGGCAGCTTGTCGGTGCCGTGCAGCTTGATCAGCGCGCTGTACACAGCCGTCACGACGTAGTAGCCGATCGCGGCGATGAGCACGGCGCCGATGGCCAGCCGCGGGCGCACACGACGAAAGCCGAAATCCGCGGGCCGCGAGCGAGTTCTCAGCATCGCGAAATAGAGCGCCGCGGCGACGAAGGCCAGGTCGAACACGAGATCGCTGACCAGGTTGACGGCCGGCGTGGGATGCGTGAGGCTCGAGCCCGCCGCGTGACCGACGCCCTGGACGAGCAGGGTCCCGAACACGCCCAGCGCTAGTCCGAGCGCAATGCTCGCCGGCGCGGTCCACGCCGGCCACGGCGGCACGTCGAAGCGCCGGGCCGGCGTCGGCTCATCGCGCTCGGGCGGCGATGGCGACACCACCGTGTCGGGCGGAGGAATGCTCGGCATACCTTGCAGGTTAGGGTCTCCGCCCGGGAGCCAGGTCATTCGCTTACGGGACTCTTAGAGCTCCGAGAGGGTCGTGATCGTGCGCACCCCGGGGGGGCCGCGCGTCCCGTCCCTGGCGATCAGGACTGGCGCTATTCCGGCGCGACGCGCTCCGTTCACGTCCTCGTCGAGACTGTCGCCGACGTACAGGGCCTCCGCGGGCTCTGCGCGCACGGTGCGGAGCGCCGCCTCGAAGATCACGGGCGACGGCTTGCGGGCCCCGACCTCCGCCGAGGTCACGATCCCCTCGAGTAGCGCCGCGAGCTCCAGTCGCGCCAGCACATCGTGCAGCGAGACGTCCCAGTTGCTGACTACCGCCAGCCGCCGACCGCGCTCGCGGGCCGCCGCCAGGACGCCGTGGACCTCGGGGAAGGCGTGGAACCGCAGCGACGCGAGCAGGGCCTCGGTCAGCGCGGCGTTGGCCAGGACATCGATCTGACACGTGTGGGGGAGCGCGGTCCGCAGCGCCTCCGCGCAGCGGCTTCGAAGGTCCGCCAGGCTCCGGGCGTCGCGCCCGTCGTTGAGATGGGCGCGGTAGTAGGCGAACTCGGCGGTGATCGCGCGCTCGGCCTCCGCCGCGGTCACGGTTATGCCGAAGCGGTTCGCGAGTTCGCCGCGGAGGTGGGGAGCGGGCGGCTCGAGTTCGACGAGCGTGCCGAGCGCGTCGAACAGGATCGCATTTGGAGCCTGGCGGGCGTGCATCGGGAGCGGCCGAGTGTCGCATGGCGGCTCTCACTTGGAGGAGCGCAACCAACGAAACCGAAACATCCGCCCAGGTACACTCGTCTGTTCGACCGGGCGACGCGATCGCGGCCCGCCACCGGTCCTTTCCGCCCGATTCCACCGAATGAGCCGACGCGAACGACAGAAGCGACGCCGGCGCCGCGGCCATCCCGTCACGCGCGTTCTGATGATGACCGGCGTGCTGGGCCTGTGCGCCGCCGTGGTCGGGGTGCTCGCGGCCGTCGGATGGGTGGTCGCTGTCGCCAACAGCGCCCCCAACCTCACCGATCTGAAGGCGCACGATCCGCATCCGCTGTCCGAGGTCTTCGCCGCGGACGGTACCCCCTTGGGATACATCCACTCGGACACGATCTACACGGCGGTGCCGAGCTCGATGATCCCCACTCGGCTAAGACAGGCAACGGTCGCGATCGAGGACCGGCGGTTCTATCAGCACGGAGCGCTCGACTACCAGGGCATCCTCCGCGCCGGGGTCAAGGACCTGTTCGGCCAGGGCAACGCGCTGCAGGGGGCATCGACCCTGACCATGCAGCTCGTCGACAACAAGTACATCGACGGCACGAAGTACGCGGTCAATCACGACCTCAAGTACAAGATCGTCCAGGCCAAGCTCGCTCAGCAGCTCGAGAAGAAGCACTCCAAGACCTGGATCCTCGACGCCTACCTGAACGTCGTGCCGTACGGCACCGTAGGCGGCGAGGAAGCGGTGGGCGTGGGGGCGGCGGCGCAGATGTTCTTCGACGAGCCGGTGTGGAAGCTCAATCTCGCCCAGATGGCCCTCCTCGCCGGCCTGCCGCAGGCTCCCTCGCAATACAACCCGCTGGTCGAGCCGGGATTGGCGCGCGGGCGTCGCCACAACGTGCTCGAGGCGATGGTCAAGTCCCATTACATAACGCAGGGGCAAGCCAACCGCGCGAACGCTCAGCCACTGCAGGTTCATCCCAACACGTCCTACAGCGTGATCCGCCAGCCATACGTGTTCGACTTCGTCAGACAGCAGCTGTACGAGAAGCTGTGCCCACAGACGCCGAACCACTGCCCCGCGGTTACGAACGGTGGTCTGAAGGTGTACACGACGCTCGATCTCAAGAAGCAGGCCGAGGCCGACTCGGCGATCGCGAGCCACGAAGGCGGAGCGGTGCTCGACAACCAGCCGGCGGCCGCGCTCGTATCGATCGACCCGTCGAACGGCAACATCCTCGCGATGGCCAACTCGTCGACGTACAGCCAGACCAGCTTCAACTTCGCAGCCGACGCTCACCGTCAAAGCGGCTCGGCGTTCAAGCCGTTCGCCCTGATGGAGCTGATCCACGATTACGACGGCGACCCAAACCAGACGTACTACAACTCGCACTTCCTGGCGCCCGGATGGTTGCCTCAAGACCCGACCTGGTCCGTCCACACCGCGGAGGAGACCTATCAGGGCAACATCAGCGTGGCGAAGGCCACGACGGTGTCCGACAACACCGTGTTCGCTCAGCTCGCCGCCGACCTGGGCTGGGACAAGCTCGATCAGATGGCGCACGCGATGGGCATCACCTCCCCGCTCGATGCAAACCCCGCGGAGGTGATCGGCGGCCAGCGGATCGGGGTCACGCCGCTCGAGATGGCCGACGCGTACGCGACCATCGCGAACGGCGGCTACCACATGCCGCCGACGATCATCAGCAAGATCGTGTTTCCCGACGGCAGCGTCATGAACCTGAGCGACCCCCCCCGATCGCAGGTCTTCAGCTCAGGACAGGCCTATGCCGCGACCCAGGTCCTCAAGACCGTGATCTCGAGCGGGACCGGCACCGCCGCCGACTTTGGCTGTCCGGCCGCCGGCAAGACCGGAACGGCCGAGAACATGGACAACGCCTGGTTCGTCGGCTACACGCCGAAGCTGTCGACCGCGGTGTGGGTCGGCTATCCGCAGGGCAACGTCCCGATGGCCGACGGCTTCGGTGGCGCCCTGGCCGCCCCGATCTGGCACGACTACACGGCGGCGGCCAGCGACGGCTACTGCGGCGACTTCCCGCAGCCGTCAGTTCCGTGGTCGGGGACCCAGTACAACGGACCTCGCTCGGTCAGCTCGGGCGGGGGTAACGGCAACGGGTCCGGCAACGGCAACGGCTCTGGCGGCGGCACCGGCGGCACCACATACCAGAACCCGTACAACAATCCGACCCTCTATCCCCAGACGCCTCAGCCCGCGACCGGTACGGGGGCCACCGGCGTTGGGACGGGCGGCGGAGGGGGCGTTGCCGGCGGCGGTGGTGGCGGCGGCGGGGGCGGTGGCGGCGCCGGCGGCGGTGGTGGCGGCACCGGTGGTGGCGGCGGGGGCGGTGGCGGCGCCGGCGGCGGTGGTGGGGGCGGTGGCGGACACCACGGCCGGGGCGGTGGCGGCGGAACGACGCACTGAGCGTGGGCTGGTAGCGTTGTCCCCGCGTCCGGGCCATGAGGCACGTGCGCGCCGGCTACACAGGGAAGACACGTAGAAAGATGCCCAAGGAAGAGAAAGTCGAGCTCGAGGGCGAGGTCGTGGAGGCTCTGCCGAACGCGATGTTCCGCGTCAAGCTCGACAACATGGATCGCGTCGTGCTCGGCCACGTGGCGGGCAAGATGCGTCGCTTCCGGATCCGCATACTCCCCGGGGATCGAGTCAGGGTCGAGCTATCGCCCTACGACCTCGACCGGGCGCGGATCGTGTATCGCCACCGGTAGCCGGACCGGGTGCGAGAGCTCGAGCTGATCGACGCTCTCGAAGGGACCCTGGGCGCAGCGAGCCCGCGCGTCATCCGGTCGCTGGGCGACGACGCCGCGGTCGTCAGAAGCCACGGCTACGCCGTCATCTCGGTGGACGCCATGGTCGACGGAGTGCACTTTCGGACGGACCAGCTAGCGGCCGAGGCGATCGGGCACCGAGCCCTGGCCGCTGCGCTGTCAGACCTGGCGGCGATGGGCGCCGCGCCGGGCGAGGGGTATCTGATGCTCGGGATCCCGGATGGCCTCGGGCTGGACGAGGCGGTTGCCGTGGTGCGCGGAGCGCAGGAGCTAGCCTCCGAGGCCGGCGTCACGATCGCCGGGGGTGACGTCACCCGCGCCCCGGTGCTCATGGTCTCGTTCACGGTGGTGGGCTGGGCGGCGGACCCGGGCGAACTGGTCGGGCGCGACGGGGCCCGTCCCGGAGACCTGGTCGCGGTGACCGGGACGCTGGGAGCTGCCGGCGCCGGGCTGGCGCTCGTCGAGGAGAGAGCCACTGCCAGCGCGCTCTCCCCAGGGTTGGCGCGAATGTTGCGCGAGCGGTACGCCCGGCCGCTGCCTCGGCTCGCCGAGGGCCGCGAGCTGAGCGCGCTCGGCGCGCGGGCGATGATCGACCTGTCCGATGGTCTGGCCACCGACGCGGGCCACATCGCCCGGCGCAGCGACGTCCGAATCGAGCTTTCGCTCGGATCGGTTCCGGTCGCCAACGGCGTGGCCGAGATCGCGGCAGAGCTCGGTGTGGAACCCGGCGCTTTTGCGGCGACCGCCGGGGAGGACTACGAACTCTGCGTCTGCGTGCCCGCGGGTTTGCGCGACGGGCTCGATATGAACGCCTCCGGCGTTCTGGCGCGCGCCGGGCTTACGTGGATCGGGTCCGTGGTCGAGGGGCCGGTCGGAATTGCGTTCACCGATGCCGGCGAGCTATCGGGCTACGAGCACTCCTTCTGAGGGCGTTACGCCGGCCGAGCCACGCCCTCGGGCACCACCGCGGACAGGCGCGCGAACACGACGATCCGCTGAGCGGCGCTGTAGAGCGGGTTGCACGCCGACAGCACCAGCCGTTCGTAGCTCACGTTGTGCGTGATCCAAAGCGCGGTCGGCGCGACGATCAGGTGCCATTGCACGACGTAGGTGAAGCGCCCGTAGGGCATTTGCAAGACGATGCGGTCGCCGCGTTTGAGCGCTTCGATATGCCGAAAGGGAGCGAGATAGGTGGTGCGGTGACCGGCGATCGCAACCGTCTGCCCGAGACCCGGAAAGGCGGTCGAGGGGTAGTGGCCCGGGCCCTTCTGGAGACTCGCGTCGTCGGTCCCCTGGACCACGTCGTAGCTCACGCCGATCTTGGAGATCACGATCCGCCCGATCGCATCCCCCGTGCGCACTTGGCGGGCCTCGCGTCGCGCGAGGAATGACACGCGCTGCTCGAGTGTCTTCAGGCTGACCAGCGCGTGCCGCTCGACGGGCGTCAGCGGCGTCGTGTGGAAGCTCAGGTACTGCTTGTTGATCTCCCCCTGCTTGATCATCGCCACCACCGCCGTCACCGGCTCTTGCCAGATCAGCGTGACTCCAGCGTCGATCACGAGCAGCAAGCCCGAGATGATCAACACCGACGAGATGTCGCGGATCAGGCGTCTCATCGGCGCAGCGCCGACTCAGTGCCCCCCAGCGACCCCGGCCCGGCGTAGGTGATCGGGCCGCGGATTGTCACGGCAGCGTCCTCGCGGTCCCGCTGGCGTGCGGCGCGTGCGACGATCAGCGCGGAGCTGATCGCGCATCCCAGGAAGACGCTCCATTCGACGGCCGCGAGCAAACCCACCTGGCCGCCGGCGATCATCAGCACCAGGTTCCAGGCCGCTCCCGCCGGAGTGAGCCCCAGTGACACGACCCAATAGGCCAGCACGAGCGCGGGCGCCGCCAAGCCGCCGACAACGAGCGCGGCGAGGACCATCCGGCGTGCTCGCAGCTCGGGAACGACCGCCCACATCCACAGGTGCAGCGCCGGAACCAGCAGCGCGGCGGCGAACGGGTTCGAGAGCCACATGACCAAGGCGAGGGTGCACAGAACGCTCAAGACTCCCGCGGCCGCACCGGTGCTCGAGCGTTCAGGAACGGTCCAGGGAACGCCCGCATGGGCGAGGCGGATCACGAGGGGGCGCAGCGCGACGCCCAAAAGGATCACGCACGCGAGCGACGCGAGGATCGCAACGCCGCGGGTTTGCAGCGGAATCGCGCCGGCCCCAACGGGGCCGGACGGAGTGGGCCCGACCCCGCCGATCAAGCCGAGGACGCGAGTCAGCAGGACCGCCGACACGAACGGGAGCGCGCCGCACAGGACCCAGACCACCCACCGCGCGACCGCGTGGCCACGACGCCGGGCGCGCGCGACGCCGTCGATCGTCGCTCCCAGCACCGGGACCATCAGGGCGAGCACCAACAATCGGATCGCCCAGTCGGGGATGACCTTGCGGTCGAAGGTGAGGTACGTGGACGGCGCGGGCACAGAGGGCCCGCCGTCGAGCGCGTCGACGGTCTGAAGGACGGCCTGACCGAGCGCCGTGATCCGCGCGGGGTCGACCGGTTCATCCGGCGCCGGGGAGCGCTCACCGGACACCGAGAGCAGCACCGCCGGCTCTCCGCGCGCGCCGAACGGGCCCTGCTCGGTTGGTGTGAATGGGAACGCGAGGTGGGCGAATTGACGCGGCAGCGTCGCGGAACGGGAGGGGAGCTGGGCCTGGGCCGAAAGCGCGCCCGCGACCGTGTTCCGGAGCATTGTTGGCGCCACGCTCTGACCGGTCGACCACGGGACGACCACGGGCTGGCGCACGCGGTCCCCGGCGAGATCACCGAGCACGATCACCGCATCCACCGGACGGCCCAGCTGACGCGCGAGCGATGCGGCGCCCGACGCTCCGATCGAGCCGCTGGTGGAGGCCAACACCACCGTCCGATTCTGTGTCGCGCCCGATAGGTCTCGCGCCAGCTCGAGCAGGACGGCGGTCCCCGAGGCATCGGCTGCGGCCGGGGCGCCGAGGGCATCCCGGTGAGCGACGAGCACGATGCTCCCGTTGGTGGCCAGGTTGCCCATCCCCGGACGGACGCCGGTGACGGTTTCCAGCGTTCGCTGCCCGTCAGCCGTCTGAGCCTTGAACGACGTGGTGGAGACGAAGAGGCTGTCCTTCTTGAACGTGGTTGCCACGAGCCCGGCTATCTCGTCGTCGGCAACCGAACCGGGAGCTCGATTCGGGTAGCGCCTGGCTAGCGAAGTCATGGTCGTGTAGGCGCGCCCGCCGTCGAAGGCGATCGGCGTGAGGGTCGCGCCGATCGGTCCCTGCTGGTTCAGCAGTGAGAAGGCGAGCACGATCACCGCGAGCGCGACCGCGATCAGGCCCATCCGGTAGATCCGCGGGTCGAGCATCGGCACAGAGGGTAACCGCCATCTGGGGAACTTCCTCCTGTCTACGGGGTTGTAGGAACTACTCTTTCCGTGCAAGAAGGAACAAAAGCCGTGCCAGATCGCTCAGCGCGCATCCTGCTCGTGGACGATGAGCAGTCGATCCAGACGCTGCTCTCCTATCCGCTGCGCAAGGAGGGCTATCAGGTGGTTCAGGTGACGGACGGCCGGAGCGCGCTCGACCGCTTCGACGAGCAGGCGTTCGACCTCGTCGTCCTGGATCTGATGCTCCCGAAGGTCGACGGTCTGGAGATCTGCCGCAGCCTGCGATCTCGCAGCTCGGTCCCGATCATCATCCTGACCGCGAAGTCCGAGGAGATCGACAAGGTCGTAGGACTCGAGCTCGGCGCGGACGACTACATCACGAAGCCCTTCTCTCTGCGGGAGTTCTCGAGCCGGATCAAGGCCATCCTCCGGCGCGCCGAGATGAGCCGTCCGGCCGAAACGGCCCCGGACGAAGCGCCGCTGGAGGTCCGAGGCTTGCGGGTCGACTTCCCGAAGCGCACTGTCCGCGTGCGCGGCGACGAAGCCGAGCTGACGTTCGTCGAGTTCGAGATCCTGGCGGCGCTGGCGCGGGCGCCGGGTCGGGTGTTCACTCGCGACATGCTGCTGGCGCGCATCTGGGGGGATTCCGCCTATCGCGACCCGCGCACGATCGACGTCCACATCAGGCACCTCCGGGAGAAGATCGAGCGCGATCCGAAGGACCCCGAGTACCTGTTCACCGTTCGTGGGGTGGGGTACAGGTTCCGGGACACGGATGCGTAGCCCCCGCCGACGCGGGAGGTCCGGGCGGGTCAGGCTGTCGCTCCGCAACCGCCTGGCCGCGCTGTTCTTCGCGATCACATTCGTGGCCATCGCTGCCCTGTATCTCTACGTCGCTCCCGGGCTCCAGACTCGGCTCG
Organism: uncultured Solirubrobacterales bacterium; assembly: GCA_963731355.1. Taxonomy (GTDB): domain Bacteria; phylum Actinomycetota; class Thermoleophilia; order Solirubrobacterales; family Solirubrobacteraceae; genus Palsa-465. The sequence continues at coordinate 229,795 of CAVSUS010000001.1, forward strand.
TCGATCAGAAGCTGGGCGGGCTCGCGTCGTCGGCCCAGAGGTACTCGGGCGAAATTGCGGGGACCGTCGGCAGCAGCGCTCCCCAGTCCGTCCTCCGAAATGAGGTGGATGCCGCCGGCCTGGCGTCGGGTGATCGGGTCACCCTGCTGCTGGTCACGGACGCGCCGGGGGGACCCCAGCTCTCGACCGAGGCCGACTCGAGCAAGCTCGCGGCCGCGCCTCCCCTGTCGTTCCCGGTGGCCTATCGGAGCGCCAAGTCCGGGAGGGCCGCCACCGGGACCGAGCAGGCGGGCGACAGCACTATCGCCGAGGCGGCGTATCCAATCGAGTTCGGCGGCGGCGTTGGCGCCGTCGTCGTCTATTCCGCCTCGGTCTCGGACATCGCGCGAAGCGTGTCGATCGTCCGGCACGAGATCCTCGTAGCCGGAGGGATCGCACTGCTCCTGGCGCTGGTCGGAGGCTTCGTGGTGGCGCGGCGTGTAGGCCAGCGGGTCAAGCGCTTGGAGCTGGCGGCCCGGAAAGTCGCAGCGGGGCAGTTCGATCAGGTCATTCCGGTCGACTCGAGTGACGAGCTCGGGCATCTCGCGGTCGCGTTCAACGAGATGCAGCGGCAGCTGGCCCAGCTCGAGGAGGCGCGCAAGAAGTTCATCGCGACGGCCTCCCACGAGCTGCGTACGCCAATCTTCTCTTTGGGGGGATTCATCGAGTTGCTCGAGGACGACGATCTGGATGCTGAGACCCGCCGGCGCTTTCTGGAGCAGCTCTCGGAGCAGGTGGAGCGCCTGCGCAAGCTCTCGGTCGACCTGCTGGACTTGTCGCGGCTCGAGTCGGGGTCACTGGAGCTCCGCCCCGAGCAGGTCGATCTTGGCGAGCTGACTCGCTCGGTCTCCGGGGAGTTCGAGCCGACGCTCGCTCAACACGACTCGCATCTGGAGCTGCGACTCGCTTCACGGAGGATCGAGGCGCAGTGCGATCCGGTGCGCGTCGCGCAGATCATGCGGATCCTGATCGACAATGCGCTGACGCATACGCCTCCGGGCACTCGGATCGTGGTGACCGCGGCCCGCGAGGATGGCGACATTCGCCTCGCGGTACGCGACGACGGCAAGGGCATCGCTCCGGGCAGGGTCTCGAGGATCTTCGAGCCGTTCTACACCGCCGACGACGCGCAGGGCTCGGGATTGGGGCTGGCGATCGCGAGCGAGCTGGCCGAGCGAATGTCCGGCCGCCTGTCGGTCCGCTCCGGTCCGGATGAGACCACGTTCACGCTCGAGATCCCGGTTTCCGGCCGGCCGACTCAGTCGCGCCCCGAGCCGGGAGGCGGGTAGGCTGTCGCCGGTGCGTGGGGGCGGCCCGGGAGGTTCAACGCGCTCCGAGCTGGTGCTCGAGCTGGCTGTGAGACTGCGCGAGCGGGTGCTGCCGGAGCTTGGCTCGCACGCGAGCCGGGGCGCCGCCGGCTTGGGGGCCGGCGGCGACGTCACGTTCACGGTCGACGCGCTCGCCGAGGCCTGGTTTGCGGAGCTGCTCGCGTCGCGCGCGCCCCGGCTGGCCGTGTATTCCGAGGATCGGGGACTGGTGGCTCCGCCCGACGCCACCGACGTGCTGGTGGTCGACCCGATCGACGGGACCAGGCCCGCGATGGCGGGGCTGGAGTCGGCGTGCGTGGCCGTGGCTCTCGCGCCGCTCGGCGACGGCACCCCCACGATGGCGGACGTCGAGGTCGGATCCGTGGTCGAGATCAAGTCCGGCGACTGGTTTGTTGCGGTTCGAGGCGAGGGCGTCAGGTCGTCGCGGTCGGTCTCCTTGAGTGATGGGACGGACATCAGCCGCATGTTCTGGTCCTACGGCTTCCGGGGGCGACCTGCCCGGGCCGTCGTCGAGGTGCTCGGCGATTTGATCGACGCCTCCTCGGTCGGCGGCGGCACCTTCGAGCTCGGCTCCCAGGCGTTCTCCATGACGCGGATCGTGACCGGGCAGCTCGATGCGGTGGTCGAGGTCGGCTCGCGGCTGATCGACGATGTCCCAGGGATGCAAGAAGAGTTCGAGCGCGTGGGCGGCGGCCAGGTTCTCAACAACTCGCCCTACGATCTGGCCGCCCCGTGGCTGTGCCTGCGGGAGGCCGGCGGCGTCGTCACGGACGGCTGGGGCGAGCCGCTCGACCGCCACCGTTTGCTCGGGGCGGGCCACGAGTTTCAGATGTCATCGATCTCGGCCGCGAATCCGTGGCTTCACGTCCAGCTCGTGCGGGCAATCGACGCCGGGATAGCGCGCCTGCGGGCATTGCGCTCCTAGTGGTTTCCGCCGTGAGTTCAGTCGCATCGAGATCGTCCACTGGCGGTGTCTGGCGAGGACGCAGGCTGCGTGGCGTACTTTCAAGTACGCGAGCAGCCGAGGACAGCCGGACGACTCGGGCGCGGCCCAAAAAGGCGAGGCTGGATGCCGAGCGGGCCGCAAGCCCGAGCAGGCGCCGTCAGGGGGCGGTCGAATGCGGCGGAACTTGCGACGGGGGCCACTTAGATATCGTCCGCCGCCGCTCATGCTGCAACCCGTCTCAGTAGCCCACAAGAGCCTTGCCGATTACTCGAGCCTGGTCGGGCGAAGGCTGGCCGACGAGATTCGCGAGCGGGCCGACCGCCTGAAGGGCAAGCGCGTGCTGCATGTCTCGGCGACCTCCTTCGGGGGCGGCGTCTCGGAGATCCTGAACACGCTGGTTCCGCTCATGGTCGATGCCGGACTCGACTGCGAGTGGCATGTGATCTACGGGCGCGAGGAGTTCTTCAACGCAACCAAGATCATGCACAACGCCCTGCAGGGCAACCCCCAGGAGTTGACCGAGGAGCAGTGGGCGACGTGGCTCCGTTACAACGAGATCAACGCCCGCGAGCTCTCCGAGGGCTGGGATGTCTGCGTCGTGCACGATCCTCAGCCCGCCGCGCTGTGCTCGCTCGTCGAGCACAAGGCACGAACGTGGGTGTGGCGCTGTCACATCGATCTCTCCACCCCGAACGAGGCGACGCTCCGGCGGTTGCTGCCGTACCTCGAGCCCTACCCGGCCGCGGTGTTCCACATCCCGGAGTACGTGCCGGCGGATATGGACGGACGCGCGCACATCGTGCCGCCCGCCATCGATCCGCTGGCGCCCAAGAACATGGCCTTCTCGCCCGAGGACGCGGTCTACATCTGTGAGCAGTTCGGGATCGACGTAGACCGTCCGCTTCTGTGTCAGGTGTCCCGGTTCGATCCCTGGAAGGACCCGCTCGGGGTGATCGATGCCTATCGCATCGTGAAGGCCCAGCTGCGCGACGTCCAGCTCGCGCTCGTCGGCTCGATGGCCACCGATGACCCCGAGGGCTGGGACTACTTCAACGCCACCGTCGCCCATGCCGACGGCGACCCCGACGTACACATCCTCAACAATCTCAACAACGTGGGCGCGATCGAGGTCAACGCGTTCCAGTCACACTCTGACGTCGTGATCCAGAAGTCCATTCGCGAGGGTTTCGGACTGACGGTTACCGAAGCGATCTGGAAGGGCAAGGCCTTGGTCGGCGGCAACGTGGGAGGAATTCCACTCCAGGTCTCCGACGGCCAGACGGGCTTCCTGGTCTCGAGCGTCGAGCAGTGCGCCGAGCGCTCCCTGGAGATCCTGCGCGATCCCGGCCTAGGCAAGCGTCTCGGCCGGACGGGCAAGGAGGCGGTCCGGCTGCGGTTCCTGATGCCGCGACTGCTGCGTGACTGGCTCGAGATCTTCGAACACCTGGGGGTCTGAACAATGGCTGAGTCCTCACTCGTACTTGTGTCGAATCGAGGCCCTGTGACCTTCGGCCCTCACGGCGAGGTCCGCCGCGGCACTGGTGGTTTGGTCACGGCGCTGATCGGGTTGGCCAAGCACCGTGACGTGACCTGGGTCGCCTCGGCGATGACCGAGGAGGACATCGCCGCCGCCGAGAGCAACGGCGGGCGGCCCTTCCCGGTGCACATGCCCGAGGGCGGCGACTACCTGGTCAAGCTCGTCGCCTCCGACGCGGACGCATACGACCGCTTCTACAACATCATTGCCAACCCGATGCTTTGGTTCATCCAGCACTACCTCTGGGACCTCTCCAACGCTCCGGACATCCGGCGCAACGAGACCGAGGCTTTCGAGTTCGGGTACAACGCGGTCAACGAGGACCTGGCTCGCGCGGTGCTCGACGAGATCGAGGGGGTCGAAAGGCCAGTGGTGATGACCCACGACTACCACCTCTACACCCTCCCCGGGCTGATCCGCCGAGAGCGTCCCGACGCCTTCCTGCACCACTTCGTGCACATCCCCTGGAGCCAGTCGGACTCCTGGCGCGTGCTGCCATCGATGATGCGCCAGGAGATCTACGACGGGATCCTGGCCAACGACATCATCGGCTTCCACACCCGCTCCTACCGGCGGAACTTCCTGCAGTGCTGCGAGGACCTATGCGGATTCGAGGTCGATCACGACCTCGGCGTGGTGCACAGCGACGACCGCGAGGTGTGGGTCCGCGCATATCCGCTGCCGATCGACTCGGATGGGGTGCAGGCGGTCGCCGCGCGGGAACGGACGCGGCAGTTCGAGGAGGAGTTGCTTCGCCGGCGGCGCGACCATCTGATTCTCCGGGTTGACCGCGCCGACCTGTCGAAGAACGTGCTGCGCGGCTTCAGCGCCTTCGACGTCTTCTTGGAACAGCACCCCGAGTTCCGCGAGCGCATCACGTTCATCGCCCAGCTGATGCCCTCCCGCACCGATGTGCCCGAGTATGCGGAGTACCTCGAGCGGATCGAGGCCGTCGTCGCGGTCGTGAACCATCGCCACGGATCGCCCGACTGGATGCCGATCCAGTTGAAGTTGCGCGACGATCTGGAGGAGGCCGTGGCGGCCTACAAGCACTACGACGTGCTGATGGTCAACGCCATGTTCGACGGGATGAACCTCGTGGCCAAGGAAGGACCGATGGTGAACGAGCGCGCCGGCGTGTCGATCCTGTCGGAGAACACCGGCGCGCACGAGGAGCTGAGCGAGTACGCGCTGTCCGTCAACCCGTTCGACATCCAGGAGCTGGCGGACTCGATCCACGCCGCGCTGACCATGGATCCCGAAGAGCGGCGACGGCGCCATGAAGGGCTCAAGTCGATCGTGACCTCCCGGGACCCGGGGCACTGGATCGATGAGCAGCTGGCGGATATTCAGAGGAAGGACACGGGGCGCGTGGTCGGCGACAGCTGAGTGCGTTGGGGTTTGGCCGCGCGTCATCGGCTCCGTCCGTTCCTATGGGTGGAACGTGCGGTGCTCGGTGAGCATCTCGATGTAGTTGGCGATGCGCCTCTTTCGGGCGGCCGGCGTCTTCGTCTGGTGTAGGCGGTAGAGGAACGCGTAGCGGTTGGCGCCGGTCAGCGTGGCGAAGAACTCCTTGGCGGCGGGGTTTTCGTCGAGGGCGCGCTGGAGGTCTTCGGGTACGGTTGCTCGGCGCTGGGGTTCGTAGGCTTGGTCCCAGCGCCCGTCCTGCTTTGCGGCGCGCACCTGCGCCAGGCCGGCGGCTGTCATCCGGTTCCGGGCAATGAGCTCGTTCGCCTTCTCGCGGTTGATCTGAGACCACTTGCTGCGCGGGCCGCGCCGGGTGAAGCGCTGCAACCATGAGGACTCGTCATGCCCGGCCTTCTGGCCGTCAATCCAGCCGTACCGAATCGCCTCCTCGAGCGCCTCGGCGTAGGTCACCGTGGGGTGTGGCGCGCCCTTCCTGGCGATCTTCAGCCAAACCCCGCCTGAAGATTCATGATTCTCCTCGAGCCACAGCTCCCACGCTCGGCGATCGGCGAACTCCAGGATCGGGAGGTTCTGCCTCGCGGTCACGGCATTCAGTATGCGGCGGTATCAAGCCGGCCGTGTCGGCACGCGCTTCTCAGTGAACAGGCACCCGCTATAGTCGTCCGCCGCCCGAGAGGCGCCCCTGCCATGCCCACAGACGCCACCATCTACGACCTCGTGCTGTTGCTCTCCTCGACCTCGGAGGAGGAGCAGCGGGCCAAGACTCTGTCGGATGTGGAGTCCACGATCTCGAGGAGCGGGGGCTCCATCGAGCGCAACGCCGATTGGGGCACACGCGCCATGAGCTACCGGATCAACCACGAGCGCGACGCCGAGTACCACCTGCTCCAGTTCAGCGGACCGCCTTCCCTGCTCGAGGCGCTGTCCCACGACCTCCGGATCACGGACGGTGTCCTGCGCTTCAGGATCATCAAGGTCCTGCCTGGCACTCCAGCGCCACCGGAGTCCGCGCCGCCCGTGATCGCCCCCGCTGCCGCGGCGCGAGTGGACACTTCTTCGGAGTAACCGCCGGCCTCGCAGGGCGAGAGGCGTCCGCCCGTTGCAACCGGATCGTTACGTCCTGACTCGACTTGGCCCAGGTGATGCAACGTTTCAAACCATTTTCCGTGGAGGGACCGGGTTGCCGTCTGGCGCCGGCATAGACTCGGCGCAGGCTTTCAACGCGTCCATGGAAAGGAGCCAGAGAATGGCTGGCAGCAACATCAATCGCGTGATCATCACCGGGAACCTCACGAAGGACCCCGACCTGAGCTCGGTTCCGGCAACCGGAACCGCGGTTTGCAGCTTGCGCATCGCGTGCAACGGGCGGCGCAGGAACAACGAGACGGGACAGTGGGAGGATCAGCCCAACTACTTCGACGTCACCGTGTGGGGAGCTCAGGGGGAGAACTGCCACCGGTATCTCCGCAAAGGCCGTCCGGTGGCGATCGACGGGCGGCTGCGCTGGCGGGAGTGGACCACCAATGAAGGACAAAAGCGCCAGGCAGTCGATATCATCGCCGAGACCGTGCAGTTCCTCGGCGGGCGCGACGACGCTGGCAATGGGAACGGGTTCTCCAGCAGCGTCCGCGCGACGGAGAGCGACATCCCGATCGACACCGGCGACTTCGAAGCCGCTCCCGTGGCTGCCGGATCCGACGACGACATTCCGTTTTAGTGGAGCAAGCGAGCTAGGTGATCCGCAGTGGCAAAGCAACGTAGACGGCCGGTCCGCCGGCGTGACAGGAAGGGAGGCCCGACTTCCGGGAGACGGAAGCCGTGTCCGTACTGCCGGGACAAGGTGGAGCAGGTCGACTACAAGGACATCGCGACCCTGCGGCGGTTCATCTCCGAGCGCGGCAAGATCCGGTCGCGCCGCATCACGGGCGCATGCCGCCGTCATCAGAGCCAGGTTGCGCGCGCGGTCAAGCGCGCGCGCGAGCTCGCGCTGCTGCCGTACGTCGCCGATGGCCTCGGCGATCGAGGCGATCGAGGCGATCGAGGCGATCGAGGCGAACGCGGCGAACGCCGCGAACGTACTGCCGAGAGATAGGCGACGATGGCGCAGGCGATTCTTCTCGAGGACGTGGAGCCGCTCGGCGAGCGCGGCGCCGTGGTGGACGTAGCCCCTGGCTACCTGCGCAACTACCTGCAGCCTCGCAAACTCGCCGAACCGGCAACAGCAGGATCGATTCAGGCCGCCAAGCGCCGCGAAGAGGCCGCCGAGCAAGCCAAGGTCGACGCCGAACGCCGGTCCCAGGAAAGCGCGACGCTGCTCGGGCGCACGGTGCTCACAATTCGTCAACAGGCCGGGGAGGACGGCCGCCTGTTCGGAACCGTCACCACGCAGGACATTGCCGACGCGATCCGCGACGCCCGCGGGCTGCGGGTTGACCGCCGCAAGATCCACCTCGAGGAGCCCATCCGCCACACCGGGACGTACATGGTCGTGGTCGAGCTCGCCGATGGCGTGATGGCCACCGTCAAGACGATGGTGGTCGCGGGCTAACGAAACGGGGTCGCGCGGCGGCGGCACGTATGCGCCGCGCCAAAGGGAGGCGACGGCGACGCCACAGATCGTCGCGCCAAGCAGCGTGCAGATGCCTCGGCGTTAACCCGCTTGGTGCGGGGTCGTCTCCGTCGTGCCGCCTCTCCCAAACCTAGACTCGGCCCCCCCATGAGTGCCGTTCAGAACATCGCGGTGCCGCCACACAACCTCGAGGCGGAGAAGTCCGTGCTCGGCGCCGTGCTGCTCGACGAGCGTCATCTTCATCGCCTGCTGGTCGAGGAGCAGCTGAGGCCGGAGCACTTCTACCGCGAACAGCACGGCCTGGTGTTCGCGGCGATGCTCGAGCTGTACGAGAGCGATCGCAAGATCGACCATCTCACCGTCGCTGAGACCCTCCGCCAGCGGGGAAGGCTCGAGGAGGCGGGCGGTCCGGAGGCCATCGATGAGCTGGCCGGGTGGGTACCTGCCGCCGGGCACGCGCGCGAATACGGACGAATCGTCCGCGACAACGCGCAGATGCGAGCGCTCCTCACGGCCTCCTACGAGATCCAGGCGAGCGTCATGACGCGCGAGGCTCCCGCCCAGGACCTCGTCGAGCGAGCCGAGCGGGCCATGCTCGAGGTTGCGCACGACGATCGACAGAAGAAGCTCCGGTCGATCGCGGACATCCTGCACGACGAGACCGACAAGCTCCACCGCCTGTCCGTCGCCAAGACACCTCTCACGGGTACGCCCTCGGGCTTCAAGGACCTCGATGAGAAGACGGGCGGCTTCCAGCCGGGGAATCTGGTCGTGATCGCGGCCCGCCCCTCGATGGGAAAGTCCGCGCTGGTCGCCAACATCGCCGAGAACGCGGTCCTTGCCGGTCACGCCGTCGTCCTGTTCTCGCTCGAGATGTCCGAGTCCGAGCTCGCCCAACGCTTCGTTGCCTCCCAGGCGCGCATCAAGGGCGAGGACCTGCGCCGGGGCCGGGTGCCCGAAGCCCGCTGGCCGAAGATCCTCGACGCTTGCCAGCGCCTCGCCCAAGCGCCGCTGTTCGTCGACGACTCGAGCGACACCGGAGTGCTGGAGGTCCGGGCCAAGGCGCGACGGCTGCACCACCAGATCGACGGCGGGCTGGGCCTCATCATCGTCGACTACCTCCAGCTGATGCGCCACGAGGGCCGGGTCGAGAGCCGGGTCGAGCAGGTGGGCCAGATCTCCCGTGGCCTCAAGGGCCTCGCTCGCGAGCTCAACGTGCCGGTGATCGGAATCTCCCAGCTCAGCCGGGCGGTCGAGCAGCGGGGCGGGGACAAGAGGCCGATCCTGTCCGACTTACGAGAATCTGGCCAAATCGAGCAGGACAGCGACCTCGTGATGTTCATCTACCGCGAGGAGTACTACGACAGAGACTCGGAGCGCCCGGGGGAGGCGGACATCATCATCGCCAAGCACCGCAACGGGGCGATCGGCGACGTGGTGCTCACGTTCCAGAAGGAGTACCCGAAGTTCATGAACTACGCGGGCGAGCGGTTCGCGCAATGAGCTCCCGGGCGCCGTCGCCAGCGTCGCCGCCGCACCCAATCAGCCGCAACGGGGAGCGCTGCCCGTATGACCTCTGCGATGGCTCGGGGTTCGTGTACGACACCGAGACGAACACCGCGTTCGATTGCCGTTGCCGAGCGCAGCGGGTTGCCAGGGCGAAGGCGCGCAGCCTGTCGGCAGTGATCCCGAGGCGCTACCGGGATGTGTCGTTCGACCGGGCCCCGGTGATCGACATCGACCCGAACATCGTCGCGGCCACCCGACGGTTTGCCGATCGGATCGATGAGCACCTCGATGCGGGCCGCGGCCTGTGGTTCATGGGACCGGTCGGAACCGGCAAGACCACGCTGGCGATGCTGGTCGCCAAGGCGGCGCTCGCCGCCGGCCGTTCGGTCGCCATCTACTCGCTGCCACGACTGCTGAACGAGATCCGGGACATTCACCGCGCCGAGCGGTCGCACCTGGATCTCCTTGACCGCCTCACCGCCGTCGATCTGCTGCACATCGACGACGTCGGCGCCGAGCGCACCACGGACTGGGTGCTCGAGGAGCTCTACTCGATCGTGAACGCCCGTTACGAGGACCAGCGCTCGATGTTGATCACCACCAACATCGAGGACCACCCGGCGCTGTGCGAGCAGATCACCGAGCGGACGGTGTCGCGCCTCACGGAGATGTGCGAGCAGCTTCCCCTGGCCGGGGAGGATCGACGCACGGTTCTCCCTTCGACGTGACCACGGGCTGACGACGCGGAGATCGCAGGTAGCCCAGGCGACAACCGAGGCCTCTTAGACTTAGAGCGGCGCCGGCCGGGGAGGTGGGCTTGCTGATCCTCGGTGTGCTGGGAGTCGCTCACAGCGAAGAGCCGGCTCTGGCACGGCGGGTTTCGAGCCTTGCGTGCTCAGCCGTCCTTTTCGCGCTCGGATTCCGCGCGTTGATCGAGCTTGCGGCGGAGGTACTGAGCCTTCTCGGCTCGCCGTCGGTGCTGCCTCGATTCCTGCTCATCGATGGCGGCGTCCGCGCGCTCGCGCTCGACGGCCGCGCGCTCGGACTGTGCTCTCCGAAGCTCTTCGGTGATCGGTTTCTCGCTCATCTCCTCAAACGGTAGCTCGCCGCGGGTGCACCGCCCCCTGAAGGCTCACGCTGCCCGGAGCGCGGGGCGCTCGCCAACCCACTCCTCGCTGATCTCGTGCAACACGCCGAGCATCGCCGCGACGGCGGGGGCTCGGTACCCCGCGGGCAGGGCGGCGAGGATGGGACGGGGCGGCGGCGGAGGATCCAGATGACGGATGACCACGTCCTCGCGAGCACCCCGCGCCACCATGTCGGGGATGAGCGCAACTCCCACCCCGGCCGCGACGAATCCAAGGATCGCCTGGTAGTCGTTGTTCTCGAACGCAATCCGCGGCTCGAAGCCGGCAGCGTGACATGCACGCAGGAAAAGCCGTGAATCCGGACATGTCGCTTTTGGGGCGAGCATCCACGGCTCGTCGGCCAGGCTGCCCAAGCCGAGCGGCGAGACAGCCGCCAGTGCATGCCCGGGCGGGAGGGCGACGTAGACGGGATCATCGAACAGTTGGACCAGCTCGATCTGGTCGCGCTCCTCCCCGGCGAGCGTGGGATTGCCGAGCTCATCGGGTCCGGCGCCAAGCGCGTCGTGCGAGAGCGCGAGGTCCAGCTCGCCGGCGCGCAACCGCGGCAGCGAGTCGATCGGGTCGGCCATCACGAGGCTGAGCTCGACCGCGGGGTAGCGCTCCCGAAAGCGCGCAATGGCCAGCGGGACGATCGCGGCGGCTGCAGACGCAAACGAGGCGAGGCGGAGCGTGCCGCCCTCGAGGCCAGCAAGCGCCTGCAGCTCGAACTCCACGTCCCGTAGGCGGGCCAGGATCGCCTCGCCGCGATCGACCAGGAGCCGTCCAGCATCGGTGAGGACCGCTCCTTGGGGTGCCCGCCGCACGAGGACCGCGCCCACCTCGGCCTCGAGCGTCGCTATCTGCCGCGACACGGCGGGCTGCGTGTAGCCGAGCGTCGCCGCGGCAGCCGAGAAGGAGCCGTGACGGGCCACCTCGCACAGGACCCTCAGCCGCCGCGTGTCCAGCATGACGTCTAGTTATACCCCATCAAGCAAACCCCTATTTGCATTTATGGCCCAAGAGGAGCACATTGCCTGGCAGACGCCACACGAGGCAACGAGCGAGGCAAGACCAGATGACCACACCACTCGCCACAATCACGATCCGCCCCGCCTACGGCGATGATGAGCGCGCGCTCCGCCGCCTGGCCGCGCTCGACAGCGCCGCCCGGGTTCCGCCGGCGCCTCTCCTGATCGCCGAGGTCGACGACGAGCTCCGGGCCGCGATGTCGCTTGGAGACGGCTCGGTGATCGCCGATCCGTTTCACCCCACTCTCGACCTGATCGCCCTGTTGCGGACCCACGCGGCGGCGACTACGCCGGTCTCGGCGCGGAGCCGTCACCGGCCGGGACGCCGGTACCGACTCCAGTACGCCTGAGGGCGCGGCGGGGCGCAGGGAGCCGCCCGACGCGATCACCCACACGCCCCGTCGTCGACCGCCGGCGCCCTCGTACACTGATTCGCCGATGCCTGGAATCGTGATCGTCGGCGCCCAATGGGGCGATGAAGGGAAGGGAAAGGTCACCGACCTGCTCGCCGAGCGAGCGGACGCCGTAGTTCGATTCCAAGGCGGGAACAACGCCGGACATACGATCGTCCGCAACGGTCAGACGTGGAAGCTCCACCTGATCCCCTCGGGGGTCCTCCACGCCGGCACGCTGTGCGTGATCGGCAATGGCGTGGTCGTCGACCCCAAGGTCCTGACGGACGAGCTCGACGAGCTTCGCCGGCGCCGGGTCGACATCGAGTGCCTGCGAATCTCGGCCAACGCCCATCTGATCATGCCCTACCACCTGATGCTCGACCACGCCGGCGAGGCGAAGCTCGGGAAGTTGCAGATCGGCACGACGCGCCGCGGAATCGGACCGTGCTACGCCGACAAGGCGGCGCGGCTGGGGATTCGCGTCCAGGACCTGCTCGACGAGAAGATCCTCAAGAAGAAGATCGTCGCTGCCCTCGAGCCCAAGCGGCTCTCCCTGCGCCCATTCGCGAAGGACCCGCGGCTCGACCTACAGACGATGACCGAGGAATACCTCACCTACGGCCACGTGCTCGAGCGGCACATCCAGGACACCACCCGGCTGGTCCACGAGCAACTCGACGCCGGCCAGCTCGTCCTGTTCGAGGGCGCCCAGGGGGCGCTGCTCGACATCGACCACGGCACGTATCCGTTCGTCACCTCATCCAATCCGGTCGCGGGCGCAGCGTGCGTGGGCGCCGGCGTCGGACCGAAGGACATCGACGAGGTGTGGGGCGTGGCCAAGGCGTACGCCACCCGTGTCGGCGCCGGCCCGTTCCCGACCGAACTCGAGGGGGCGATGGCCGACGACCTGCGCCAGAAGGGGGGCGAATACGGGACCACCACCGGTCGAGCGAGGCGCGTTGGTTGGCTCGATCTCGTCGCCCTTCGTTACGCGGCGCGCATCAACTCGCTGACCGCGCTGGCGCTGACCAAGCTCGATGTGCTCTCGGGCCAGGATCGAGTGCGAGTTTGCACCCGCTACCGCGGGGCGGAAGGCGCCGAATTCGACGACTTCCCGTATCACCAGACCGTGCTCCATCACGCCGCGGGCGACTACGAAGAGCTTCCGGGATGGTCGGAGGACCTGACCGAGTGCCGCGAGGAGTCAGATCTCCCGGCCGCCGCGCGCGAGTACCTCCAGTACATCGCGGAGTTCGTCGGGGTCCCGGTCGCACTCGTGAGCGTCGGGCCGGGTCGAGACCAGGTTCTGTGGACCCGGGCCAGCGTGGGAATGGTCGGCGGCGGGACGCCGACGACGGCGGGCGCGCAGTAGCGGCCCCGATGCCCGTATCAGACCTTCTCGTCGCGCCTCGACGGGTGCCCGATCCCTGGCCACGGCGAGAGCACGAGCAGCAAGCGCGCGTCGCTGATCGCCTTGACCGCATGGCGCTCGGCCGGCTCGAAATGAGACAGGAAGCCAGCTCCGCCGCGGACGGTGCGACCGTCGCCGTTGATCTCGATCTCCCCGTCGGCGACGATGAGATATGCCCGCTCGTGGACCTGATGTTCCTGAAGCTCCTCACCCGCGGGTAGCTGGATCGCGATCGCCCGGTTCTCGTCGTCGGAGCGAAGCACCTGCGGATGATGGGGCTCGATGGGCAGTGCGCGGATGTCCCAGGTCTCCATCGCTTCTCCTCGCGTGTCGGTCTGAACCTCGGTAGATCGTCGCATCCCGGGCAAGGATGAGGACTGTCGACGGGCGCGGGCCCGCGACGCATAGTGCCCGCGAGGCTAGCGCCAGCGCTCGATCAGATCGCCATCGCCGACGCGGCGAACGGGCCGCGCCGGCACTCCCATCACCACCTCCCGCTCCCCCACATCGCGCGTGACCACCGCCCCCGCGGCCACGAACGCTTCGGAGCCGATCACGACCCCGGGCACGAGCACGGCGCCGCCCCCCACCCGGCAGGCCCGGCGAAAGACCGTGCCGACCAGAGGCTGCCCCGCGGGATGGCGGCCCATCGCGTCGTCGTTGGTCGTGAGCACGCCGGGGCCGAGAAACACGTCGTCTTCGACCACCGAGCCGCCGGTCACATAAACGTCGGTCTGGATCAATACGCGCTCGCCAATGCGCACGCCGAACTCGACTGCCGAGCCCCTCCCCACCACGGAGCGCGAGCCAATCGTCACGGCTTCTCGCAGCTGTGCCTGATCACCGATGATCGCTCCCGCCCCGATCCGCGACCCCGCGTATACCACCGCACCGCAACACACCGTGACCTCCGCCTCGAGCACCAACGGCCCCGTATCGACTCCCTCGGCGCTCGAGCCCGCTCGCAGCCGCGGGCGCTTGCCGAGCACGACCTGATCCTCGATAACGCAGCCCTCCCCCACCGAGGTCTCGGGATGGACCACGGTGTTGGCGCCGATGAACGTGCCCGCGCCGATTCGCGCTCCTTCGAAGATCACCGCCCCGGGCGCAATCTGGGCGCCGGCACCGACATGAGCGCCCGCCGCCACGTGCGCGGCGGGCGAGATCTCAGGCGCTGCGGACACCCGCCTCGCGCGCCGAGGCGTCGAGCGAGCGCTGGAGCTCCTCGAGCACCCGCACCACGCGCACGCCGCTCGCGCCGTCCGAACGCGGTCGCAGCCCGCGCCGGATGCAATCGATGAAGTGCTCGCACTCGAGCCGCAGGGGCTCCAGGTTGGGGATCTGCGGGCAGAAGATCGAGCCGCTCCTGGTGATGTATTCGCCGTACGTCCGAGCGTCCTCGTCGAATCCCTTGTCGTACACCGTCAGCTTGCCCTCGACCGCCATGTCATCGAACGTCGCCATTCGACGGGAGCCGACGACGGTAAACCGCCGCTCCTTGTGCGGATCGAGCCAGGACAGGTGCAGGTGCGCGGACAGGCCTGAGGGGAAGCGAAGAAAGCAGAACACCACGTCCTCGACGCCGCCCCGGACGTAGGACTCACCGCGGGCCAGGACCTCCCAGGGCTCCTCGTCGGCGAGGTAGAGGACGACCGACACGTCGTGCGCCCCGAGGCTCCACAGCGCGTTCTCGTCTGCGCGCAGCTTGCCCAGGTTCAGGCGGTTGCCGTAGATGTAGTAGATCTGATCGCCCAGCTCTCCCGAGTCGGCCAGCTCCTTGAGGTGTTGCACTCCGGGGTGGTACTCGAGCAGGTGACCCACCATCAAGGTCCGGCCGCTCGCCGCGGCGGCGGCCAAGGCAAGGTCCGCGTCGGCCACCGATTGCGCGAGCGGCTTCTCCACGAAGCAGTGCTTGCCGGCCTCGAGCACCCGAACGGCCAGCTCCGCGTGCGTGGGCACCGGGGTGGCCAGCGCGACCGCGTCAACGGTGTCGTCGGCCAGCACCTGATCGAGATCCCCCGCCAGGCGCGCCGCCGGAAACCTAGCCCCGACGCGCTCCCGCGCCGACGCCGAGACATCGCAGCACCAGGCGAGATCGCAGCCCGGAATCGCGTCGAAGTTACGCGCGAGGTTCGGACCCCAGTAACCGAGCCCGGCCACCGCGACCCGAACCGGGCGTTCGCTAATCGGGTTGGCGGCAGTCATTGGAGGTGCAGTGTAAGAGCCGCCAGGACGCGCTCTCCGGCGTGCCCGTCGCCATACAGCGGCGGCCTTGCCAAACGGGGTTCGCGGGCGAAGCTCTCGAGCGCGTCGAGCGCCGCGGCCCGGTCGAGATCCACGAGCGCGTTCCAGCCGTGCTCCACCGTCTCGACCCACTCCGTGCTCGCCCGCAGAGTGATGCAGGGAACGCCGGCGAGATAGGCCTCCTTCTGCAGGCCGCCGGAGTCGGTCAGGACGGCGCGCGCGTTGCACATGAGCGCCGTGAACTCGAGGTAACCCAGAGGCGGCGCCACGATCATCCTCCGTCCGTCGCGGAGCCGCTCCAGCAGGCTCGCATCAACCAAGCGCTCCCGGGTGCGCGGGTGCACCGAGAAGAGCACCGGAAGGGGCATCGCCAACAACAACTCCACCAGCGAGGCCAACCGAGCCGGCTCGTCGACGTTGCCGCTGCGATGGGCCGTGGCGACCACGTAGCCGCCGGGCTCGAGTCCACGCGCCCGCAGAAGATCCACTCGTGAGCGGGCCGAGGGCTGGACGCTCAGCGCCACGTCCACCATCACGTCTCCGACGAGCTCCACCGCTCCGGCCACGCCCTCGCGGCGCAGGTTCCGCACCGCGACTTCCGAGGAGCACAGCAGCAACGTGCTGACGTGGTCCGCGACCACCCGGTTGAGCTCCTCCGGCATGGAGCGGTCGAACGAGCGCATGCCCGCCTCGACGTGAGCCACCGGAACCCCGCTCTGGGCGCCCGCGAGCGCTCCGGCGAGCGTCGAGTTGGTGTCGCCGTAGACCAGCACTGCATCGGGGACCAACTCGACGAGCACCGGTTCCAGAGCGGCCAGCATCCGAGCGGTCTGCGAGCTGTTCGATCCGAGCGCGATCCCGAGCTGGCGGTCCGGTTCAGGCACGCCGAGCTCTCTGAAGAAGATCGCCGAAAGGCCATCGTCGAAGTGCTGGCCGGTGTGAACGAGCACCTCCTCGTGTGAACCCCGCAGGTACATCGAGACGGCCGCGGCCTTGATGAACTGAGGGCGATTGCCAATTACCGTGAGCACCCTCACGGTGCCCCCTCAGGCAGCGTCGAGCTCCGCGCGAATGCGCGCGGTGACCTCACCGGCGATCCGAGTCGTGACCGGAGCCGCGCCGTCGAACGACCGGTCGTCGATCGACGCAACCGGTTGGACCTCGCGCACGGTCGAAGCCAGGAACGCCTCGTCGGCCGAGAGGAGCTCCTCGAGCGGGCACGGGCGCTCCAGTGCTCCGCTCACGTCCATGATGAGCCGGCGGGTGATCGAGGCCAGGATGTGCTCATTCAGCGGCGGCGTCAGGACCTCTCTGTCCCTGACCCAGAAGATCGAGCTCGTGGGCGCTTCGAGCACGCGACCATGCGGGGTGACGAGGAGCGCCTCGTCGAAGCCCCGCTCACGCGCGAGCCGCCCAGCCAGCATGTTCGCGGCATACGAGAGCGACTTGATCCCGTCGAGAACGCGGGTGGGCGAGTAGGTGATCGTGCCGAGACGCGCCCGGTCCGGCATCGCCGAGAGCGGCTCGGTCAGCAGAAGCCGCCGGCCGCCCCGGGTGACGACGATTCGCAGCAGCTCGTGGGCGGGGCTGACGCCGGCATGAGCCAGCAGACGATGCGCTTCCGCGCGCACGGCCTCGAGGTCGAGCGGGAGGCGGAGATTCGATGCCGAGCGCTCAAGCCGCTTCATGTGCTCCTCGAACGCGTACGGCCTTCCGTCGTAGACCCGAAGCACCTCGAACGCCCCATCGCCGCGGAGCAAGCCTTCGTCGGTGGCGGGGATCGTCGCCGCCGAAGCAAGCATGATCGCTCCGTCGACCGAGGCGAGGGACGCGCTGAACGAGGGAGCCACGGGAGGCAGACTAACGTCGGCGAGATCCGCCCGAGTCGCGGCGGGCGTACCCGGGCCGCGTCCAGATCTCGGCCAGGCGAACCACGGTGGCGGCCGCGGCGGCCATATCCTGCGCGGAGGCCCACTCTCGTAGCGAGTGGTACTCGTGGCCACCGGTGAAAATGTTCGGCGTCGGCAGCCCCATCTCGCTCAATCTGGACCCGTCGGTCCCCCCGCGGATCGGCTCCCGGCGGGGTTCGATGCCCTCTTCCCTGATCGCCTCCTCGGCGGCGTCGGTGACGTATGGCACCGGTTCGATGTATCGGCGCATGTTGTGGTACTGCCAGCGCACGCTCACCTCGAGTCGGGCGCGCGGCTCGCCGCCGACCACCTCCCGGGCGGTGCGTTCGAGCAGCGCCACGTGATCTTCGAGCTTGTCCTCGTCGAAATCGCGCAGGATCGCCCTGATCTGAGCCACGGCAGCCGTCCCGCTCAGCTCGTACGGATGGATGAAGCCCTCGCGGCCTGCTGTGGTCTCCGGCGACAGGTCGGCCGGCAGCGCGGCCACGATTTGGGCCGCGAGGCGCAGCGCGTTGACGAGCTTTCCGGTTGCCTGCCCGGGATGGACCTCGACCCCGTGGATGGTGAGAATCGCCTCCTGGGCGCTGAACGTTTCGTCCTGCAACTCGCCGAGCTCGGAGCCATCCAGTGTGTAGGCGCAGAGCGAGTTGAACCGCGGAATGTCGAATAGCGTCGCGCCCTCGCCGATCTCCTCGTCGGGCGTGAACGCGATCCGCAGCCGGGGGCGCGGGAGCTCCGGGCGTGCGGCCAGGTACGCAACCGCGGCCATGATTGCGGCCACACCGGCCTTGTCGTCGGCACCGAGGAGCGTATCCCCGCTCGCGGTGACGATGTCGTGGCCGACCTTCGACGTGAGCTCGGGCATCCGGGCGGGATCGAGCCGCGTGCCGCGGCGTGGAAGCTCGATCACGCCGCCGCCGTATTGCGTGTGGACGATCGGCTCGACGCCGCTACCGGGGGCATCGGGGCTCGTGTCGAGGTGGGCAATCAGGCCGATCGCCGGCGCGGCGTCGCCGGTCCGCTCGAGCGTCGCGGTGACGTAGCCGTTTTCGTCGACCTCGGCGTCGCCCGCGCCCGCCCCGCGTAGCTCCCCCACGAGCAGTCGTGCGAGCTCGATCTGACCGGGCGTGCTCGGAGATTGGGTGCGTTCACGCTGGGACTGGGTGTCGATCCGGACATAGCGAAGAAAGCGCTCGAGGAGGTCCGGACCCAGTTCTCGCGCGAGCGCCGAGGTATAGCGCGCGTCGGGCACGGCGTATCAGTATCCCAAGGGAGCGCGAGGCCGGCGCGTCCGGCCGATGACGCTCGAGGTTTTCTGGGAACCGGGCGCCGGGTATCGCCCTCACAGTGAGTCAGGCAACTGTGGATGTCAAGCGGAGGCCACGCCTTCGCCGCGCGGACTGTTCGACGCCCGGATTGCGGCGGGTGCGGCGCGGCCGCGGGTTCTCGTACCTCGACGACCACGATCGCCCGGTCGCGGATCCGCAGGTGCTGGAGCGCGTGCATGCGCTGGCAATCCCTCCCGCCTGGAGGGACGTCTGGATCTGCCCGGACCCCCTGGGCCACCTCCAGGCCACGGGCATCGACGCGGCGGGGCGCAAGCAGTACCTCTACCACCAGCGGTGGCGAGAGCGACGCGACCAACAGAAGTTCGACAGGTTGCTCCGCTTCGGCGGGGCACTGCCGGAATTGCGCCGGCGCATCGACTCGGATCTCCGCGGCTCCGAGCCGACGCGGCAACGGGTCCTCGCCTGTGCCGTCCGGCTCCTCGACATCGGGCTGTTCCGAATCGGCAGCGAGGAGTACGCCGACGACGACGGAGGAGTCGGCCTGGCCACGATTCGCAAGGAGCACGTATCGCTGAACGACGCCTCGGTCGTCTTCGATTACCCCGGAAAGGGGGGGTCCAGGCGGGTGCTGGTGATCCGCGATCCCGCCTGCCGAGCGTTGATCTCGACGCTCCGACGCCGCCGAAGCGGCGGTCAACAGCTGTTGGCTTACCGCGATGACGGGGGGTGGTCGGACCTGCGTTCCGATGAGATCAACGACTACCTGAAGGACCAGATCGGAGACGACTTCAGCGCGAAGGACTTCCGGACGTGGAACGCGACCGTCATGGCGGCGGTGTCGCTGGTTGCTCAGAATCATGGCCCATCCTCGAAAACCGCCCGCAAGCGCGAGATCGACCAGGCGGTCCGAGATGTCGCCGAGCTACTCGGCAACACCCCAGCCGTCGCCAGGCGCTCGTACATCGACCCGCGTGTATTCGATCGCTACCAGTCCGGATCCACGATTGCGGCCGCGCTGAGATCCGCTCCTGAGCTGGATGCCGTGGACAACCGGGCCCGGGCCCGGATCGAGAGCGCGGTGCTCGATCTCCTGCGCGACGCCGCCTGACGCCGTCCGCCCCGGCCCCGAAAGCGCGTTGCGTCGCGTTCGGCGACGGGGGTGTGTAAAAAAACCACACCCGCGGGTCCGGTAGTGTGATAAAAACCAACAGTCTGCAACCAGGAGGTCCGTGAATGACGGTGGCTCCGGCCTTCGGTCGGCCCGGCGCCGCGATCGGCTCGCGCGAGCTGTTTGAGCGGTGGCAGCGGCGCCGCGATCGTCGAGCTCGAGACGAGTTGATCGAGCGGTTCCTTCCGCTCGCGCGCAAGCTTGCCCGCCGCTACGTTTCGTCGAGCGAGCCCTACGAGGACCTGGTGCAGGTCGCGAGCCTCGGTTTGGTCAAGGCCGTGGAGCGTTTCGACCCACGACGCGGCTACGCGTTCACGTCGTTCGCGGTGCCGACGATCGTCGGCGAGCTGAAGCGCTACTTCCGAGACACGGGATGGGCGCTGCACGTCGACCGAGGCGCACAGGAGCGTGCGCGCAAGGTAATCGACGGCCAACATCAGATCAGCGGCAAGACGGGGCGCCAGCCGCGGATCGACGAGCTCGCCCAGTACCTCGAGATCAGCGAGGAGGAGGTCCTGGACGGGCTGCAGACCGCTGAGGCCTACGGGACGGTCTCGCTCGATGCGCCGCTGGGTAGCGGCGAGGATTCCGTGACCAGCCGCCTGGAGGCCATCGGCGACGAAGACGAGCGTCTGGAGCTCGTCGATGAGCAGGCGACGATCTTCGCCGCCGCCAAGCATCTGCCCGATCGCGAGCGCTGGATCCTCTATCTGCGCTTCGGCGAGGATCTCACGCAGTCAGAGATCGCCGAGGTGGTCGGCGTCTCCCAGATGCAGGTTTCTCGGCTGCTGCGTCGCTCGCTTTATCGGCTCCGCGAGCTCACGGACGACCGCCGGACCTAGCGCTCCCCACCTCAGCTCGGTGGGACCTACAGCGGGAAGCAGCTAGGTCGGCACGCGTCGCGGCTGTTCCGGCGAAGTGCGAATGAGACGCCCGTGCTCACCAGCGTCCGTACCACCTTCGCCGGCCAGCCCCTGACTCCACACCTCCGACGAAGAAGCCGATCACCCAGAGCACGAGCGCGACGATCAGCACTATCCACAGGACGTGCGCGACAAAGCCGAGGCCGCCGAAAATGGCGAGCAGCAGCAACAGGACTATCAACGCGACCATTCGGTCTCCTTTCTCGAATGTGAGGCGAAAGGTCTTACTCGCGTCGCGCTGGGGCTACCCGGGATCGCATTCGGCAACGCGCAGCGATGTCTGCCCGCAACCCTCGCTGCAGCCCTCGCCGTCCGGTTCCGGTCCCGGCATCAACTTTTTGGGCTGGCCGACGCCAACGCCGGCAAAAACGCTTCAGCAAGCGGGCGCGGAGATCAGTACGCTCGCGCCAGGGTGCAGAGTCATTTCCGGTTAGAGCGGCATGTCCAGGATGAGGCATGCGTGATTTCGGTCGGCGGGGAGTTGGATCTCGCCTCGAGCCCTGCGCTCGAGGAGGAGCTCGACCGCGTGGTTGCCTCCGGCGCACAACTCGTGATCGTCGATCTTCGCGAGCTCGAGTTCATGGACTCGACCGGGCTCAGCGTGCTCGTCAGGGCCCACCAGCGAGCCGAAGAGCAGGGAAAGCGCTTCGGCCTAGTCAACGGCTCACAGCAGGTACAGCGGCTCCTGACCTTGACCGGCGTGGCCGACAGGCTCACGCTCGTGAATTCACCGGAGGAGCTGTTCGGCGGAGGCTGATCTGATCTGGGGGGAAACAATTGGGGGCCACGCGCTGCGGGTCGGGGGACCGGCGCTCGCCGAGGTACTCGACATCCTGGACGAGGCGGTGACGATCCGAGACCGATCCGGCACGCTCGTCTATGCCAATCGCGCAGCGCTCCAGAGCATGGGGTTCGAGACGCTCGAGGAGCTGCAGAGCCGACCCTCGTCCGCGATCTTCGCCGATTACGTCGTCGAGGACGACCAGGGCACACCGCTGACGATCGAAGACGTGCCCTCGGTGCGACTGATGCGCGGAGCCCCCGCGACGTCGCAGCTGATGCGCACGACGCACCGGGCCACGGGCGAGACCAGCTGGCGCAACCTCAAGACGACGCCGATCCGGGACGGCGACGGGGAAATCGTCGCCGCCGTGACGGTGATCCAAGACGTGACGGCGGTCAAGACGGCCGAGCTGCGGATGCGGGTGCTCGCCGAGTCGGGGCGGGTCCTCGCCTCAACCCTCGACTACGAGCAGACGCTCGCGAACATCGCCAACGTGGCCATCCCGGTGCTGGCCGACTGGTGCGCGGTCGACCTCTTTGACGAGAACTTCCGGCGAGAGCACGCGATCACGGCGCACCGCGACCCGGCGAAGCGCGACCTGGCGCGCAGGCTTCGTGAGCTGGCGGCCGACGAGGCGCTCCCCGGGTCCGGGCTGCACCGCGTGCTGCGCTCCGGCGTATCGGAGCTGTTCGAGAAGCTGTCGCCTGGGCAGCTCGAGCGCGCGGCCAGGAGCGCCGAGCACTTGGCTCTGCTGCGCGAGCTCGAGGTGCGTTCGGTGTTGCTCGTTCCCCTGCGGGTCGCGACGCGGACCCTCGGAGTGATGACGCTCGTGACCGCCGAGTCGCGTCGGCGTCTGAGCCACGACGATGTGGAGCTCGCCGAGCAGCTCGGCCACCGCGCCGCTGTCGCCGTCGAGAATGCGCGGCTGCACACCACGCTTGCCGGCGTGGCCGAGATCCTTCAGAAGAGCCTGCGTCCCGGGGAACTACCGGACGTGCCGGGATGGGAGCTCGCGGCCCTCTACCGGGCGGCCGGCGCGGACGAGCGGGTCGACGTCGGCGGCGACTTCTATGAGATCTTCCCCAGCGATGAGGGGTGGCTGTGCCTCGTCGGCGACGTCACCGGGAGGGGCGTCACCGCGGCCGCGCTGACCGGGCTCATGCGCCACGGGGCCAGGTTTGCCAGCCGCCTCGAGCCGCAGCCCGCGGCGATTCTCAATCGGCTCGACGAAGAGCTTCGAGAGCATGTCGGCGAGTCCCTGTGCAGCGCATTATGCGTGGCCCTGCACGAGCAGTCGATCGTGCTCAGCTCCGCGGGTCATCCGCCGGCGCTGATCGCTCGATCCGGAGAGGAGCCCCGCGAGGCTCCCGAGGCGGGTCCCCTGCTCGGCGCGTTCGCCGACGCGCGCTGGCCCGAGCAGACCGTGACGATCGGCTCGGACGAACTGCTCCTGCTCTACACGGACGGAGTCATCGAAACCGCGGGCGAGAACGAGCGTTTCGGCACCGACCGGCTCCGCCGACTCCTGAGCCACCACGCGGGCTCCGGCCCGCAGCTCGTGCTCAAGCGGCTCGATGAGGCGCTGCAGGCATTTCGAAGCGGCCCTCGCAGGGACGACATGGTCGCGATCGCGTTGCGCCCGCGAGCGCCCGCGGACCAGCGCTAGGCGGCCGGCGCCAGGGGGCTGCCACCTAAGGACCGCCCGCCGCGGAACGCCGATCGGTCATCACGAGGTGCAGCATCTCGCCGCCGCTCGATGGTCGCACCTCGAGCTCGTCGCTCAGGACCACCAGCGCCGACGCCACGTCCCCCACCGACCCTTGCTTGCGGCGCAGCGCTGCGCCCGTTCCCGCACGGAACGGCCCGATGTTGAGCTCCAGACGTCTCGGGCCGGTGGCGATGCCGAACCCGATCCGCGCGCCGCTCGCCGATCGCGCGGTGTGCGCGGCCAGCGCGTCGGTCACGAGGTAGACGTCGGAGAAGCGGTCGAGCGAGAAACGCGCCTGGGCCGCCAGCGCTCGAGCAAGTCGCCCCAGCACGCCCCCGACGAAGCTGATCGGTGACAGCGACACGACGGCATCGCCGCCGAGCCGGCGCGTCCAGCCGTCGTCGGGCGAGGGCCTTTCCGGCACCTGGAACAACGGCTTGCCGTCTCGCGCCCCCACGAACGTCATCGCGACCTCGGTCCCACCGCCGGGCATGGGACGGAACTCAGCCCGCTGGGCGAGCGCTCGGATGATGGGCAGCCCCACGCCCTGGAGCCGGTCGTCGACCGACGTCTCCGTCGGCATCCCCGCTCCCTGGTCGCGGACCACAACCTCGATGCGATCGGCGCCCGTATACAGGCTTATCTCGAGCGGCCCCGGCTCGTCTCCGTAGGCGTGCATGACCACGTTGTTGCAGGCCTCGCTCACCGCGGTCTTGAGATCGTCGAGGAGCTCGGGATCGAGCGCGAGCTGCTCAGCCACGCCCCCCAACGCGCTGCGGACAAGCGACAACGCCTCGGGGGTGCTGTCGAGCTCGAGTCGAACGGTTGGGCTGTCCTCGGTCACTGCCGCCTACGCAGGGTAGAGGGGCAGCGGTTCCCGGGTCGCGTTGCCGCAGATCTTTCGGGGTAGCAAACCTGTAGCGCATTCACTCAGGTCAACTACTCCATGCAACCACGTTTACGAGCCCTATACAGGATCTCGGCGCGTGCAGATGGCCCCGCGCGCGCCCGTGAGATCGTTACATGCGAGCTGTCTGACCGCGTCGGACGATCGACCCTCGACGAGGTGAAGCTGCTGGTCTCAGAGCTCGTCACGAACGGCATTCTCCACGGACAGGCGGGCGATGACGACACGATCGTGCTCGATCTCGACGTGAACGCAAACATTCGTTGTGCGGTCCTCGACCACGGCTCCGGTTTTGCGGGGCGTGCCGAGCGCGCGGCTGGAAGAGGAGGAGGCTGGGGACTCCGGCTGGTCGAGCGTCTGGCTGACCGGTGGGGAGTCACGCGTACGGCCGAGGGCACATGCGTGTGGTTTGAGACCACGCGCACGTAGCCGCCGGGACAGCCCTACGGTTTTTCTCGAGAGAGCTCGGACTCGCCCGTGGTGAGCTCCTGGAGGCGCGCCAAGGCCCGGCGAAGGATCCTCGAGACCTGCATCTGCGAGACCCCGATCCGATCGGCGATCTGCGTCTGGGTCAGATCGTCGACGAACCGCAGCAGGAGCACGCGGCGCTCACGCGCGGACAGCTCACGAGCTGCCCGCGAGATGGTGACGCTGGCATCGACGAGCTCGTAGCGCTCGTCGTCCTCGCCGAGGGCGTCGGCGAGCGTGCCGGTGTCGCCTTCGACGTCTTCGCGCGGAGCGTCGAGCGAGGTCGAGTGGTGGGCGCCGGACGTCTCGAGCGCGTCGAGTACCTCTTCGACGCTCAGCTCGAGATAAACCGCGAGCTCATCGACGCTCGGCGGGCGGCCCGTCTTGCTGGTGAGGAGTTGCTCGGCCTCTTCGACCTTCAGAGCCTGCTCCTGGGCACCCCGAGGAACGTGGACGGACCAGCCCAAGTCCCGGAAGTAGCGCTTGAGCTCTCCGAGAATGGTGGGAACGGCGAACGACGAGAAGGCCGTGCCACGGGTGACGTCGAACCGGTCGATGGCCTTGACCAACCCGAGGCTCGCGACCTGCACGAGATCGTCAAACGGTTCGCGAGCGCCGGCGTATCGGCGGGCAAGCTTGCGGGCGAGCGGGAGGAAGCGATCCACCAGCTCCTCGCGCGCGCGCTGATCTCCGTGCTGTTGCCAGCGGACAAACAGCTCATCGGATTCAGTTCTGAACGTCGTCAACGTCTCCATTATCGGAGGCTGCTACCCATTTTGGGCACGTTCAACCGTGGGTGGTCTGCATAAGGACACCCATTCGGTCGGACCTGCGCGGGTTCGCCGTGTCTCGACTTGATGGTGAGGCGCTACCCGGCCGCGTCTCGAACAAACGCAAATCGCGGCCGATATGTCCGTGCAAGAACCCCGCCAGCGATGAGTGATGGCTTTGTTAGCGGTCTCATCTGAACAAATCCCGATGACGCGGGGACCGCAGGGGGTCCGGGTGGTCACGCTGCGCACCGGCGGAATCCCCGAATCGATTCCAGAGGGCACACCGAGGCGAGATCTGATCTCAGCGGTAATCGAGCAGGCCACGATGCTGGGGCGCGCGGCCACGTTCGCGGACGTCGGCAATGTGGCGGCGTTCGTGGCCTCCGACCGGGCTCGCACGATGACGGCCGCGTCCGTCAACATCTCGGCCGGCGCGCTGATCGACTAGCGACGGCTATCAGCAGTGCAATCGGCCGCCAGACGGCGGCCTCGAGTCAGGCTATGCCGTGCTCATAGGCGTAGCGCACGGCTTGCGCTCGGTCGCGAGCGCCGGTCTTATAGAAGATCCGGTTCACGTGCGTCTTGACCGTGGCGCCCGAGACGAACAGCGCCTCCGCGATCTCGGCGTTCGATAGCCCGGCCGCTATCAGCTTCAGCACCTCGGCCTCGCGCGGGGTCAGTTGATCCGGGAGGACGGATCGGGAGGCATCGGATGGGGTGGAATGATCGGGGAGGGTCGGCTGACGTGAGGTCACGGTTGGACGCTGGTCGAGGACCGCAGCAACCAGCCGCTGTTGCACTGCTGGATCGAGATGGGTCTGCCCGGCGAGAACTGCCCGGATCGCCTGCTCGATCTGCTCGCCACTGGCGTCCTTGGTCAAGTATCCGCGGGCGCCTGCCTGCAGCGCCGGGAACAGCGAATCGTCGTCGGCGTACGTGGTTAGGACCAGGACCTGCGTGTCGGCGACCGTCGCCTTGATCTGGCGCGTGGCCTCGGCGCCGTCGAGTCGGGGCATCCGGAGATCCATCAGGACGATGTCGGGCTGCTCGCTCCTGGCTAGCTCGACCGCCTCGATCCCATCGCCCGCGGTGGCCACGACCTCCACGCCTTCGATCAGGCCGAGCAGCATCGTCAATCCGTCGCGCACGACTCGTTGGTCGTCCGCGACGATCACGCGGATCGACCGTGCGTTCACGCCGGCACCTCGAGCTCGACGCGCCAGCCGGCCTCGGTTGGGCCGGCGTCCATGGCGCCGCCGGCGCGTTCGATGCGCTCCCGCATCCCACTCAATCCGCGACCACCACCCACACCGGCCAACCCCCGTTCGCCCTGGTGCGGGGTGACCCCGGCGGGGTCGGCCGAACCCCTCCTGGCCGGCGTCGGTGCGGGGTCCCGGTTCTCGACGCTCAGCATGGTGTGGTCGGGCCCGTACCGGAGCAAGACGCTGGTGCTCGCGTTCGGGGCATAGCGAGCGACGTTCGTCAGCGCTTCCTGAGCCCCGCGATACAGCGCCAGACTCGCCTCCGTGGGAAGCGTCCGGGGCGTTCCCTCGATGCGCAGCGCGACATCGAGGTTCATGTCTGCACGGAAGCTGTCGATCAGCGAGGCGACCTCCGAGACGCTCGGCAGCCTCTCCCCTCGGAGCGCCCCGACCGCCTGCCGGGCGTTGGCGAGCCCCGCCCTCACCAGCTCGCCTGCGCGGCCGATCGCGGCGCGCATCTGCGGCGTGGCCTGCTCGCGGTCAGCGAGCATCCGTGCGCCCTCGAGCTGAATCGCTGCCCCGGACAACGAGTGGGCGAGCACGTCATGCAGTTCGGCGGCGATCCGGCCCCGCTCCGCGCTCGCGGCCGCGCGGGCCTGGTCGTCGCGCGCGTCCTCGAGCTGTGCGAGGAGTACCTCGGTGCGGTCTTGACTCTCGCGCGCTTGCTTGAGGAAGCGAGCCACGAGCCCGAGCAGCACGCACAACAGCGCTCCGGCGAGGACGGCCGACGAGGAGCTCCCAGCAAGCGCTGCCGCGACACCGAGCGCGACGGTGATGGTGCCCGCGAGGGCGATACCGGATGTCAGCGGCAGCCGTGCGAGCGCCATGAACACGGCGACCCCCGCGGCGATATCGGTCGCTCCGTTGGGCTGTAGCGCGGCGAGCGCCACGCCCGCCGCGCCCATCACCGCGATCACCGCGGCTTGCACGGCGTAGCCATAGTCAGGAAAGCGCCCTCGCATGGCGGCGGCGAGCGCGCCAATGAACAGGCACAGCGCGAGGGTCACACCGCCCGCCTTACCGTGCAGACCCGGTGCCGGGTGGCTGTTGATGCTGCTGATGACCACGATCAGGATCACGGCCAACCCGAGCGGCCGCAGCGTCGCCCGCTGCCGGGCGACGCGGTGCTCGGCGCGCGAGCGGGCCTCGGCAACGCGACGGCTAACGCGCGGCGGGGTCGCCGGAGAGTGCGCCGCTCCGGCGGGTTCTTCGGAAACTGTCACCGCACCGCGGACGATAGAACGCCGTGCGGCCCGCGTGTGCGGGCCGCGCTAAGGAGGGGGAATGGACGAACGTCACGCGGCGGCGGCGATCGCGGTCGCGCTGACCGAGGGAGTGCTCATGAGGCGATGACCGCGTAGGTGAACCACGAGGATCCGGGTGGTGACTTCGAGGACCGCCATCAACACCAGCGCGACCGGCCACGCCTGAGCGTCGATGTGGTGCGCGATGCTGAAGCTGCGGACCGCGGGCTCGGCGCCATTGCTGAGCGCAAAGGCGAACGCCATCCGCGAGCCGATCCCGGCGATCAGCAGCCCGCCCGCGAGCCACCCGACCCGAGCGACGGCGCGGCCACGCGAGCCGGCGCGTACGCGAGTCGCGAAACCGGAGATCAGGCCGAGGGTCAGACCGGCGGCGGCGAGCGCTGCAACGAGCACAAGGTCGTTGCCGGTGGTCGGAATCGAGTGCAGGTAATTGTGAGCGACGAACGCCACCAGGACGAGCGGGATCAGCAAGCTACGAAGATCGAGCTCCCGCTCACGGGCCTGGCGAATGACGACGAGAACGAAGAGGGCGTTGATGAGGTAATCGGTAATGGTCATGGCGCCATGATCTTCCGATGCGCCCTCGGCGTCGTCGGCCCCGGGGTTGAACCGCGGGTTGATCTCGCACTCAACCCACGGGTTGACGATGCGCGCTTCTCACGCCCAGCGGCGCGCGTCCTCGGCCACGATCCGCGGACTGTCCGTGATGATCGCGAGCCGCCGGAGCCGAGCGAGAAACGGCTCCTGATCGGGAAACGTCACGGCCGTCGCCGCGTCCGCGCGCAACGTGATCGTCAATGACGCGATGTGCGTGTCGGCTACTTGCCCGTCGACCTCGAGGCGTGCACCGACGTGGCCCGGCGTCACGAGGAGGCGGATGGCCGATCCGGTCGGTACCACCAACGGCGGAGACGAGCCGCCATGGACGGGCAAGGGCGTGAGGAGGAAGGCATCGGTCCCGGGCGTCAGCAGTGGTCCGCCGGCGGCCAGCGCATACGCGCTCGACCCCACCGGCGTGCTCACCAGACAACCGTCGCCCGCCATCCGCGCGAACAGGCCTCCGTCGATTTCGGCGGTTACGCGCACCTGTCCGGGACCGGCGCGCACGATCGCCACGTCGTTCAGAGCGAAGATCGGCTCTCCCAGCTCGGGGGCGATGTCGAGCGCAGGCAATGACCGCGGTATCCACTCGCCTGCGCTGAAGCGCTCGAGCGCGTGGACCACATCGGCGGCCGGCGCGGCGGTCAGCACCCCCAGGCTTCCGCACGCGACCCCCAGGACTGGGCGATCGACCTCCGCGCCCGTGCGGATCGCGGCCAGCGTGGTGCCATCGCCTCCGATGGCCAGGATCAGATCGCACTCGCCCGCATCGCCCGGCGGGGCGACTCGCTGCTGCTGGCAAGAGGCGGGAACCTGCACCAGGCCGACGTCTTGCCGATCGGCCCAGGTGCGCACGTCGGCGACCGGGCCGTCGATCGGCCGGTTGGGATGGACCACCAGCCCGATCAGGGACACGGTCGCAGGTGCAGGCCGATCAGACTCCACGATGGACATACCCGACACACAGATTCCCACAAGGCCGTCACAACGTGGCCGCTGCAGGGTAATGATGTTTAGTGCCCACTCAGTGCTCCGGAGAGGTTTGACATGACCACGATGAAATGGTGGGGGTGGGGACCAGAGGGCGTCGAGTTCACGCACGAGGACAAGCCCGACCTCGCTCCGTTCATTACGGAGGTTCTCGGCATGCCGGTCGGGGAGCCGACCGACAAGCCGGTCCCGTTCGACGAGTTGAGAATCCCCCGTCCAACCCTTCCGGACGGCCTGCGGGCGGACCTGCAAGCGGCGCTCGGCGCGGCGTTCGTCTCCATCGACCCGCTCGACCGCGTCGTGCACGCGCGCGGGAAATCGCTGCGCGATTTGATCCTCCAGCGCCGGGGCGAGCTGTCCCGCGTACCGGACGTCGTCGTGCGTCCGGGCGGCGAGGAGGAGGTGACCATGTTGATGCAAGCCGCCGTCATCGCTGATGCCGTGGTCATCCCGTTCGGCGGCGGCTCGTCGATCTCGGGCTCGCTCGAGGCCCCCGCCGGCGAGGACCGCCCGGTCATATCGGTGGATCTCGAGCGGTTGAACAAGGTGCTCGCGGTCGACTCGAGCTCGCGGCTCGCGCGCGTGCAGGCCGGAATCCCCGGTCCCCATCTGGAGGAGCAACTGCGCGCGCGGGGCTACACGTTCGGCCATTTCCCGGACTCGTTCGAGCACTCGACGCTCGGCGGCTGGATCGCGACGCGCTCCTCGGGAATGCAGTCGGACCGCTACGGCGACATCGCGGACCTGACGAGGGGGCTGCGCGTGGTCACCCCGTCGGGGACGGTCGTGGTGCGAGCCGTCCCCGCGACCTCGACCGGCCCGAGCGTCCGCGAGATGATCCTGGGGAGCGAGGGTCGCCTGGGGATCGTCACCGAAGCCACGGTTCACATCCGGCCGATCCCCGAGCGCCGCACGATCGTCGGCTACCTGTTCCCCACCTGGGCTGACGGCCTGGCGGCGATGCGCGACATCGCAGCCAGTGAGTGCTCCATCTCAGTTACCAGAGTCTCGGATCCGCACGAGACGCAGTTCTCGTTCGCGTCGCGGGTGCGGCCAACGGTCGCCGACAAGTTGCAGTCCAGAGCGCTCCGGATCTTCTTACAGCGCCGTCTCGGCTACGACGTGGATCAGATGTGCCTCTCGTTCATCGGCTATGAGGGCAGTGAGCGCCACGTCGCGCAGCAGCGGCGGGCGGTCGGCAGGCTCGTCAAGCGCCACGGCGGGCTGTGCATCGGATCGGGTCCGGGCGCGCTCTACGACCAGAAGAAGTTCGACATCCCACACATCCGCGATTTTCTCCTCGACCGCGGAGCGCCCGGCGATGTGTCCGAGACCGCGATGCCATGGAGCCGGCTGCTGCCGGTGTACGACGCGGTCACCGCCGCCGCGCAAGGGGCATTTGCCGAGGTCGGGGTGCAGGGATACCTGATGTGCCACCTGTCGCACAGCTATCACTCCGGCGCCTGCCTGTACTTCACGTTCGCTTTCCGGCCGACGCTCGGGGGCGACATGCTCGCCGAGTACGACGTCGTCAAGTCCGCCATCCAGCAGGCGTTCGTCGACAACGGCGCCACGCTGTCGCATCACCACGCGGTGGGAACCGAGCACGCGCGATGGCTCGAGCAGGACATCTCCACTCCCGGAGTCGCGATGCTGAAGGCGCTGTTTGAAGGAACCGATCCCGAGGGGCGTCTGAACCCGGGCAAGATCGTCTCGACCCGGGCGTACCCGCCCGAACCCGACCTACAGCGACGTCGCGAGGCGCTGTATCCCGACGACTGGGGGGATCTTTCGCCGACCGGGGGAAACCTTCCCGCCTCCGGGGAGTAGCTAACCGATGTGAGAAACGAGGACGCGGCTCGCCTGGACAAGCCTTGGGCGCGAACCCCGCCCGCGCGAATCGCGCGCGGGGTCGTGATCCGCGGCGTGTTCGGCACGATCATCGACACCTATGCCCGCCAACAGATAGTCGGTCAGGAGCTCCTCGCCTACGTCGATGACCCCGCCATCTTCGTCGCCAACCACTCGAGCCACGTGGACACCCCGGTGCTGCTCCGCTCGCTGCCGCCCCGGCGACGCCGGCGGACAGCTGTCGCCGCGGCGGTCGACTACTTCTACGCCAGCCGCCTGCTGGCGAGCACGGTATCGCTGGCCTTCGGCACGGTGCCGCTGGAGCGCCGGTCCCGCGGCGCGGATATTCATCCCAACCGCCACCTCGAGCCGCTGATCGACGGCGGGTGGAACCTCGTGGTGTTCCCGGAAGGCACGCGATCGCGCGACGGACGCGTGGGGGTCATGCGCTCGGGCGCCGCCGTGCTCGCCGCCAGGCACCGCGTGCCGATCGTTCCGGTGCACATTTCGGGCACCCACGAGGCGATGCCGCCCGGCTGCAATTGGATGACCCGGCGGCGCGGAGCCGGGTGGCGGGCCCGCCACACGATCCGCGTCACGTTCGGCCTGCCGATCTACGTGAGGGCCGATGAGGAGCCGCTCGAGGTCATGGAGACCATCCGCCTGTTCATGGGCGCGTGCGGGGCGGACACGACGCCGGATCCGAGGCTGGCGGCCCTCCGCGCGGCGAGCACGGCGAAGACCGCCGAGGCCGCCTTGGCGACGTACGGTCAGCCGGCCTGACGCCGGTCAAGAACGCCTGCGCGGGACTCCCGCGGCCAGCGCGGCAAGCATCCCCAGCGCCGTCAGGTCACCGATGTGCTTCGCCTCGAAGCACCAGTCGACGGGATACTCGCCCTCCGGCCGAGAGTCGATGAGATCCTGAGCGCGAGCGTGCAGCTCCTCGACACTCTGCACCCAGAGCCTCTGTTCTACAGCGTCAACCGCTGCGAGCGGATCCCAGTCGGACACCGGGGCGTTCCTTCAATCGACGGAAGGATCATGCCAGACGCGTGGCGCGGTGTCGAGCTACCGTAGCGTCGATGCGAGTAGCGACCTGGAACGTCAATTCCCTCAAGCAACGCCTCCCGCGCCTGCTGCCCTGGCTCGACGAGCGCGATCCCGACGTGGTGTGCCTCCAGGAGACCAAGCTCGCCGACGATGCGTTCGCGGAGCTCCTCGGGAACGAGCTCGCCGGCCGCGGCTACACGGTCGCTTCCCACGGCGAGGCGACGTGGAACGGAGTGGCGATCCTCTCGCGCGTGGGGCTCGAGGACGTGGTGCGGGGCCTGCCGGGCGGCCCCGGCTTCCCGAATCCGGAGGCACGCGCGATATCCGCGACGTGCAGCGGGATCCGGATGGTCTCCGTGTACGTGCCCAACGGGCGCACGCCTGGGTCCGAGCACTACGCGTACAAGCTCGCCTGGCTCGCTTCGCTGCGGGAGATGCTCGCCGCCGGGCCGAAGGACACGATCGTGTGCGGCGACATGAACATCGCGCCGGCCGACGAGGACGTGTTCGATCCCGAGGCCTACGTGGGGCAGACCCACGTGACACCGCCCGAGCGGGCGGCGCTGTCCGGGCTGCTGGAGCTCGGCCTGCACGACGTGGTCCGCGAGCGCTGGCCCGGCGAGCGGGTGTTCACGTACTGGGATTACCGGGCCGGGATGTTCCACCAGGACCTCGGGATGCGGATCGACCTGGTCTTGGCCGGCGAGTCCGTCGCCGAGCGGGTCCGGGCGGCGTGGGTGGATCGCAAGGCCCGCAAGGGCAGCGGACCGAGCGATCACGCACCGGTGATCGTCGACGTCGACGAGGCGCCGGACGGGGACCTCGGGCCGGTCGTGCCACCCCCGTCCGCGCCGGTCACGAAGCGCGGCGCGGTCAAGCTCCCCCAATCAAGTCCTGGTTAGCCACCGGCGCATGCGCCGGTGGCCGGCCGGGCGCATGCGCCCGGCCGCCGGGGCGCGCATGCGCGCCCCGGGAACACCCTATTCGCGTGGGCGGTCGCGGTCTCGCGAGGGCTGCACGCGCTTTGGCTCGCCGGGCATCTTCGGATAGTCGGGCGGATAGGGCATGTCGCCCTCTCCCTGGGCGGCGTACATGTCCAGCAGCGGCTCGAGCGAGTACGCGGCGTCGTTGATCGCGGCGTGGCGATCGCCCACCGCGGCGAACCGGGCGGGCATGGTCGCGACCGTGAAGTCCTCGGGCGCGACCTCGCGGAGCTCATCCCACGTCAGCGGCGCCGATACCGGCGCGCCCGGCTTCGGCCGGACGCTGTAAGCCGAGGCGATCGTGCGGTCCCGCGCGTTCTGGTTGTAGTCGATGAAGATGCGCTCGCCGCGCTCCTCCTTCCACCATTTGGTCGTCGCCTGCGTTGGCAGGCGCCGCTCGAGCTCGCGCCCGAACGCGATCGCAGCGTGGCGCACGTCGGTGAACGTCCAGCGGGGCTCGATGCGGATGTAGATGTGGACGCCCCGACCACCGGAGGTCTTCGGAAAGCCGGTGTAGCCGAGCTCGTCGAGCAGCCTTCGCCCCTCCGCGGCGACCCGCACGGCGTCCTCGAAGTCGGTGCCCGGCTGAGGGTCGAGGTCGATGCGCAGTTCGTCCGGGTGGTCGACGTCCTTGCAACGGACGGGCCAGGGGTGGAAGGTGATCGTGCCCATCTGCGCCGCCCAGCCGACGACGGCCACCTCGGTGGGACAGATCTCGTCCGCGTGGCGCCCCGACGGGAACTCGATCTGCGCCGTCTGCACGTAGTCGGGAGCACCCTTCGGGACGCGCTTCTGGAAGAACGCGTCGCCACCCCCTCGCTCGCGTGTCGAGAGGACCACTCCCGGATACACGCCCTTCGGCCAGCGCTCGAGCGTGGTCGGCCGCCGCTCGAGCGCGCGCATGATCCCGTCGGCGACGGCGAGGTAGTAGTTGACGATGTCGAGCTTCGTGACCGGCGCGCTGCGTTCGGTCGGCGGGAAGATCACGCGGTCGGGGTTGGAGACGCGCAGATCGCGCCCGCCCGCGTCGACGACGGCTGCCTCGGACACGGGCATCAGCAACCCCTGCCCGGCGTGCTCGATCCCGGCACGAGGCATGTGACCCGCGACGCCGGCGCGCGCGGAGGCCGGAACGAGAAGATGTACACCTTCCCGACGTAGCCGGTCCGGACGACGGCGATCGTGAGCTTTGCGCCGGCGCGCAGGCGCCAGCCTCGGAGCAGCTTTGACAGGTTGATGGTCGTCGGGCACTTGTGGCCGTTCCTGCACCCGGAGGCAAGCGATGTGTGCGATTTGAACCTGCACCCCTGACCGGCGCACGACATGTCGACCTTGGCACCGCGGGCGACGCCGCTCGCCACCATCGCGAGGATCGTCGTGTAGTGCGCGTGGAGCCCGAACTTGCGGGACAGCGAGGGGTTGAGCCAGCCCGGCACCGGCGGCCATGGAACCTTGATGGTCACGGCGGCCGGGTCCGCGGTACCGCCCGAGCTGCTCGCGTCGTACGTGAACCTGTCCGTGCCCGAGAACGCCTTGCGCGGCGTGTAACTGACCGTGCCGCCGGTCGAGTTGAGGCCGCTAAGGGTGCCGAAGGTCGGATTCGACGCCACCGCGTAAGTGAACGGGCCGGGGGCGGTTCCGGAGCACGAGAGCCTGACGGTCACGCTCGAGCCGGGCGCGCTCCGAGCTTCGAGCGCCGAGCACATCGGGGGAACCTGGAGTTCGAAGGCGCCGATGTCGCAGCCCGTGCCCTGCGGTCTCGGGACGCCGCGTTGATCCGTGCTCGGGCAGCCGGCGCCGCGGGCCGGGATCTTGTTGAGTGCCGGGCTGCCGGGCGAGAGCGCCATCGTCAAGGTGGGGCCGCCGTTGTTCTGAAGCGGCCCCAGCAGCGGGTTGGTGTCGGACTGGTCGTTCTGGCCGGGAGTCGTGTCCGATAGCCCGCAGTCGGTGCCGCTGTCGATGTTGTTCCCCTGGGACGTGAGGCCCGGTCCCGGGTCGCAGTTCGTCGGCGTGGCGGCACCGGCGGTGATCTCGAGGTTGCCGGCGAGAATCGAGTTCTGGATCCGCGCGGTGCCGGTGGCCAGGCCGAGGCCCGCGCCGGGTCCGCGCGCCGATAGGCCAGGCCCCTCGTCTTGGGCCGTGTTGCTCGCGATCGTGGAGTTGGTGACCGCGAGCGTGTTGCTGGGGTCGTTCCAGCTGAACACCCCGCCGACCAGGCGGGCGTCGTTCTGGGCGACGGTCGAGTCGTCGATCAGCAGGTGGCCCGGAAGCTCGGGCGTGCCGCCGGATGCCGGGACCCCGAAGTTCTCGACGCCCCCGGAATCTCCGGTGCCGCATGCGCTGTGGTTCCCCGAGATCAGCGACCGCTCGATCGTGACCGTACCGCCGATGTTGGCCACGCCGCCGCCCGAGCACGCGAAGCCATTCGTGATCCAGTCATCGGTCAGCGTCAGTAGGCCGGCATTGCGGACGTCGCCGCCGGAAAGCGTGTCCACCGAGTTGTCCGGGTTGGCGTCACCGCCGGCCACCTCCACGCCGCTGATCGACACCGCCGGGGTCGGGCCGCCGCTCACGGCCTCGACGTCGAACACGCGGTCGCCCATCGTCACGCGGTTCGACGGGACCGGCTCCTGGATCACGGTGCTGCCGGCGCCGGCGCCGACGATGGACATGCTGTCTTCGATCGGAAGCTGGCCCTGCTCGAGCGTGTAGAGCCCGGCGGGGACGATGATCGTGTCCGGCGGGGCGGGGTGGACGTGGACGTAGAGGATCAGCTGCCGCAGCGAACAGGTCGCGGTCCCGCTGGGGCACGGGGTCGTGCTCGAGTCAGCCGTGGTGCCAACCGTGTACGTGCCGGCCAGCGCCGGCGCCGCTCCCACGGCCAGGACCGCGAGCACGGCCAGGACACCCGCGAGCAGGCGCCCCGTGGTATTCGCGATCGCCCTCGGTTCGCGCATTCATCGCTCATGATCCCAAGCCCCCGCGAGATACGACCGGCCCTCTACTGGGTGCCGTTTACGGCGCGCTCGACGTCGGCAGGCGTGATCGCGCCGTTGCTGACCCCGATGCAGGCCTTAGCCTCGATTCTCGGTAAGAAATTCCGGCTGAGGTTTTAGCGGGGTGGGAACCGGAGCTTGAGCTGGCGGCCGTCGAGCCATGGGATCGGGGTGGGTTGGTCGGCGAGGCCGGCGTCGATGAGGACGGGGTGGTACGTGCGGACGCGCAGTTCGAGCGTGAGTGTCTGCTCGTCGATGTGGAGGGTGCCGGTGCTGTCGAGGAAGTGGCGCCAGATGCGGTCGGGGGTGGCGTGCTCGTAGCGGGGGAGGCGGCGGGCGAGGAGCCGGTAGAGGTTGCCAGCGATCACGGTCAGGGTGGTGTCCAGATCGACGTTGAGGGGCAGACCGGAGGAGAGCGCGTCGAGGTGGAAGCCTTGGATGTAGGCGTCGAGTTCGTTCTCGATGATCATCCGTTCGGCGTAGCGGGCGAAGAGTTGTTTGGTGGTGCGCTCGATGTCGTTGGTGATCAGCAGGGTGGGTTGTTCGCGGCCGATGTTGCGCACGGCGAGCTGGCGGACTGGGCCTTCGAGGTCCTTGATGGTGACGAGCTCGTCGATGATCTCGGGTGAGCGGTAGCGGCCTGTGCGTTCGATCCGGACGGTGCTCCAGTGTGAGTCCGGGCGGGCGGCGAGGTCCGCGATGAGCTTTGGTCCGCGTTCGCGTAGGGTCATCCAGCGGATCCCGCGCGCGGTCAGCTCTGAGAGCACCTTGTAGGTGGTGAGTTTGGAGTCGAACACGAGCAGGCCGGGGTCGGTGCCGGCGACGTCTTGCCAGTAGTCGGCGAACGCGATGATCTCCCGGGCCTGCTCGGCTTTGGTCAAATCCGCGTTGGCGTACACCATCTCGGTTGAGGCGTGATCTTGGGCGAAGAAGGTCAGCACGGCGCGGGTGCGCTGCGAGCGGCGCGGGACGTAGTGCTTCTCAAGCGGCGTGTCTTGGCCGTGGTGGCGGATGGCGTGAAAGTCGAGGTTGAATCCCTCCTCGCCGGTGGCGAGCCCGAGCTCGCGGAGGCGACGGGTGACACCGGCCAGTAGCCGCTCGTTGGATGCGCGGCGCACCCGATAGGAGTAGCTGGTCAGGTGGGTGGCTTTGGGCAGCGCGGTGAGGCCGAGCAGCAGCCCGAGCGCGTCGTCGTCTGCGAGCGCGTCGGTGTGGCTGACCCGGGCCTTGCGCGCGCACTTGGCCAGCAGCAGGCTCCCAAGCGAGTGCCACGCCGAGAGCACCCTGGTCGACGGGTAGTTGCAGGACGCGATCAGCTCGGGCAGGCCGAGCTCGACGATCCCCGGCACGAGCAGGAACAGCCCGGCGTGATCGCACGGCAGGGTGAGCCCGGCCGGCCAGTGCGGGATCGCGCGCGCCTTGACGGGCTCAAGCCGCGGCGGCGGCGCGCCCCGCTCAGACGGTGCTCGGCGCTCGAGCCGCTCCAGCCCCTCCGCGGACAGGATGCTCCACACCGTCTGCGCCGAGACGGGCGTGCCCTCGCCGGCCAGCGCCTGGGCGATCTCGGTGACCGAGCGATCCTGAGCGCGGAGCGCGAGCACCCGGTCGCGGATCCGCGCGCTCTTGCGCGGACCCTTGGGCCCCGGCTTGCTCGGTGCGAAGAAGTACGCCTTGCCTGCGCGCAGCTCGGAGGCCATCTGGTGCACGACCTGCGGCGAGTAGCCGAACCGCTCGCCCACCGCGGCGGCGGTCAGCCCGTCCACGAAGTACGCCCGCAGCGCCTCGTAGCGGCGCTGGGTGGGCTCCGCGGGCTGGGTGAAGTACTCGCCGCCGGGTCGCATAGCTCAGGTGATATTTCTGAACTACCGGCAGAAAACATAGTGTAGTTATCGGACAGAAACACGGTGCTGCTCAGGCAAGAAGAGAGCCAAGGTCCGCGAAACAAAGGCGACCCTGAGCGTCACCCGGGAGCGATGCCAAACTGTCTCAGAAAACTACACCGCGCCATCCGAGCATCGCGTTCCAATAATCCCCCTCAACCACACTCCGAAGCATCCCCCAAACCCGGCGCATCCAGCGCCGACCATCACGCTCAGCGAGTGATCAGCTCATCCCGAGAATCGAGGTTAGCGGCGGAGAGTAGGGGCGGGGCGTGGAGATCTACGCCTGCGCCGGTGACCATCTGCAGCGTCAGTTGTCCCTGAGGCGTGGGATCGGGGAAGTCCCGGATACCGTGACCGCGAAGGCACCGCGCGAATGCCAGGAGGTCCTGTTGTCTCGCGTGCTGTTGCTGAGCCACCTGGGCCGGGCTCACGTTCCCGGGCGAGGGCAGGATCCCCCGACACGCTTTCTGCGCCGCTTTGAACTGGGGTGAGTCCACGAGCGAGGGCGGGAGGGCCTGGCGGATTGCCACGTGGCCTGGGCTGACGACAACCTGCGGGGCGGGGAGGTCGGTCACGCCGTGGTCGCGCATGCAGCGGGCGTCCTTGAACGCAGCGCTGGCGATACCCTGCGCCGGCGGTGAGGCCGGCGACTGGTCGGTCGAAGTGGTGGAGGAGGACGATCCGCAGGCCGCGAGCAGCGCGCTGCTCACGATGGCTGCCGTTATGAACGGGGGCTTGGGCATCGGGCGACCGCAACCGTAGACAGCGGGCGGTGCCAGTACGGTCACAGAGGTTGTGACCTCACTGTCACCCGCGGTCGGACATCCTTTGTCATCGACGATGAGGGTGCTGGTTGTCGAAGATCACCGGCGGCTTGCCACTGTGCTGGCCCAGGGGTTGCGTCGTGAGGGGATGGCGGTCGATGTGGCGTTCGATGGCGGCGACGCGCTCGCGCACGTGACCGTCAACCGCTATGACGTCGTCGTACTCGACCGCGACCTCCCGGGGGTTCACGGCGATCAGGTGTGCCGAGCTCTGGCGGCGGAGCGCAACCAGGCGCGCGTGCTGATGCTGACCGCCGCAAGCACGATCCGCGACCGGGTGGAGGGTCTCGAGCTGGGGGCCGACGACTACCTGCCGAAGCCGTTCGACTTCACGGAGCTGGTGGCACGGATCCGGGCGCTCGGCCGGCGCGCGGTCACTCCGTTGCCCCCGACGCTCACACGCGGGGACGTGACCCTCGACTCGGCCCCGAGGGTGGCCTTCCGGGGCGAGCGGCGCCTTCTGCTGAGCCCCAAGGAGTTCGCGCTCCTGGAGTGCCTGCTCGCGGCCGACGGCCGGGTGGTCTCGGCCGAGGAGCTGCTCGCGCGCGTGTGGGACGAGGCCGCCAACCCGTTCACGACCACGGTCAAGACCACGATCGGCCGCCTGCGGGCGAAGCTCGGAGATCCTCCGGTGATCGAGACCGTGCGCGAAAGCGGCTACCGAATCTGATGATCCGATCGCTCAGGTCGGTGGCGCCCGCTTCCTGGCTACGCCTTCCGAGGCGTACGGCGCGGTTGCGCCTCACACTCCTGTACGCCGGCATGTTCTTGCTGCTCGGGACGGCGGTGATCGGAATCACATACCTCCTCGCGTCCGGAGGCCCCACGGTCCGGGTGTCGCCGGTCGGTCGGCCCGTCCGCACGCTCGTGACACCGTCCCTCCCGGAGATCCGGAATCTGGCGTCCCAGCAACACTCGGCCGACCTGCGTCACCTGCTCGGCGTCTCCTGGCTCGTGCTGGCCATCACCGCGCTCGCTTCGGCCGTGCTCGGTTGGTTCGCCTCGGGGCGGGTGCTACGCCCCCTGCGCGACATGACCGCCACCGCGCGCACCATCTCCGCGGGCAACCTAAGCGAGAGACTGGCTGTCTCCGGCCCCGAGGACGAGTTCAAGCAGCTCGGCGAGACTCTCGACGACCTGCTGGCGCGGCTCGAGGCGTCGTTCGAGGCCCAGCGCCGGTTCGTCGCCAACGCGTCGCACGAGCTCCGGACTCCGCTCACCTACGAGCGCACATTGCTCCAGGTCGCGCTCGCCGATCCGAACGCGAGCGCCCAGACCCTCCGGGCGACGTGCGAGGAGCTCCTGGGTTCTAGCCGAGATCACGAGCGCCTCCTCGAAGCGCTGCTCACGCTCGCCTCGAGCGAACGCGGGCTGGACCATCGGGAGCCGCTCGACCTGGCCGAGCTCGCCGGGCAGGTTGCGCATACACCCCGGCCCGAGATCCAACGCCAATCGCTGAAGGTCGCGACCGCCCTGGCGCCCGCTGCTACCACCGGCGATCCGGCCCTGGTGGAGCGGCTGATCGCGAACCTGATCGACAACGCGGTCCGTTACAACGCCTCCGGTGGCCGGGTGGAGATTCGGACCGCGACCGACGGCGCACGGGCGTCGGTGTCGGTCGCCAATACCGGACCGGTGGTCGCACCGGAGCAGCTCGAACGGCTCTTCGAACCGTTTCAACGGCTCGGCGACGACCGCGCGTCCCGAGCCAACGGTCACCACGGGCTCGGCCTCTCGATCGTACGCGCGATCGCGACCGCTCACGGCGCGACGATCAGCACCAGACCGCACCCCGAAGGGGGCCTGACCGTGACGGTCAGCTTCCTCGCCCCGGCTGAGCCCGGGAGCGGCCGCGAGGTGCCGGCGGTAACCGATTAGCGCGGGCCCTTAGCTCTCGTCGCGTTCGCGGGCCCGCTCCCGGCCTGGCTCGCCACGGGTCTCGTGGGTGCGATGGCGCGTGCGCACGAGCGCCGTCACCTCACCGCCGAGACCGATCGAGGGTCCGCCGATCAGCTCCCATGAGCGCGCGACCCCGATGAGGAAGCAGACGATCACGAGGATGGCGATGTCCCGGGCCGCGCTGACGTTACTTGCGTGGGAGATCAGTCGGAGAGCCGAGTCGAGCTGAAAAGCGAACACGACGAACAGCCCCACCAGGAACAGCGTCTCCCGCGGCGCGACGGGCTGCAAAGGAAGGACGCGCAGGAGCGACAGCAGGGACGCTGCCACGAAGAACAGTCCGCCCGTGCTGAGCACGAAGGCCGGCCAGGCCAGGCCGACGTTCGGGACGAGCGCGAACAGCGAGATCGCGAACGCGTTCGTGAATGACGTCAGCGCGGCCGACGCCCGCACCCGATGCAGCTGACTCGCGTCCGCGGCCGTCAGCCGCTCGTGCTCGACCGAGATCGCCACGAACAGCAGCCCGATCAGCGTCCCCCCTACCCCGGCGCACGCGATGAAGAAATCGTGGAGCGACGGGGGCGTCACGGCGCCCCGCAGTATGGACGGTGTGCGGCGTCCAGGGGATAATGGCCGCGGTGGCTTCGCGCGCCGATGATGAATCCCCGGTGTTCCGCGTCGCGGGGGTGTCGTATCTCCGCATCCCGGCCCCCGATCCGGGGCGGTCGGCGGCGTTCTACGAGGGGGTCTTCGGATGGCGCGTTGACCGCAACCGCGACGTGCCGAACTTCGAAGACGGGACGGGGCACGTGATCGGTCATTTCATAGCCGACCTGCCCGTCGCCGGCGCGGCCGGTGTCCGTCCCTACGTGTTCGTGGAGAACGTCGAGGACACGCTCGAGGAGGTTCGGGCGCGAGGCGGGGAGGAGGCCACCGCGCCGTATCCCGAGGGTGACCTCACCGTGGCCACGTTTCGCGACCCCGCCGGGAACGAGATCGGCGTCTGGCAGCGGGGCGCTCCGGGTGAGACGTGAGCCCGGACCTCGGGTCGTCGCGCTCGCCGTCTCCTGTCAGGAAATCGCCTCCTCCCACCAGCCGGGATCGGGGCGAAACGGCGCCGCCGGTCGACCGATCGCGTCCGTGCCGAACCAGTAAACGAGCCCGGCAGCCGGCTCCGCGCGGCGTTGCTCGTCGCTCCACTCCTCGGTCGCGGTGGTGACGTAGAGACGGTTCAGCCCGGGACCCGCGAACGCGCACGACGTACACTGCCGTGCCGGAACGAGGAGCTCCTCGAGCAGGACGCCGTCGGGGGAATAGCGATGGACGCGTGCCCCCCCGTAGAGCGCAACCCACAGATCACCGCCCGCATCGACCGTGAGGCCGTCGGGCGCTCCAACGTGCTCGGGCACCTCGATCAGCGTGCGGGGATCGGAGATCGTGCCCCGCTCGCCGTCGAACTCGAACGCACGGATGACTCGGGGTCCGGTGTCCGTGAGATACATCGTGCCGCCGTCAGGACTCCAGCCGAGGCCATTGGAGATCGTGAGACCGCTGAGCACCTCTTCGGTCCGTCCGTCGCGGTCGAGCCGATAGAGCGAGCCGCCGCCGACGCGATGGTCATGGGCCAAGGTGCCGGCCCAGAACCGGCCCTGGGGATCGCAAGCGGCGTCGTTCATGCGCGTCCCCGGCAACGCGACCTCAACAAGCCGGCGGATGGAGCCGTCGGGAGTCAAGTGGGCGAAACCACGACCGGCGGCGAGCAGCCATCCGTCGTCGTCCTCCACAGGCGCGACTGCCCCCACGGTCCCGGGGATCTCGTAGGTGCGAACGAGGATCAGGCGACCGTCGTCATGTACTTGGTCGCGATACACGCGCCCGGCCACGATGTCCACGCGCAGCAACTCGTGGCGGCGGGCGTCCCAGCGCGCCCCCTCTCCGAGCAGGGTCTGCTCGGTCGTGCCCGGTGTCGCCTCGCGCGTCACGCTGGTTTTCAAGAATCGTTGAGGTCGAGTACCGGGATGGGTGGCTCGATCGCGGTGCGCTCGCCGGTCGGGACGATCGCCGTACCCAGGGCGAAGAACTCGATCACGTGGCTTCCCCAGCCGTGACTCGTCTCAGACAGCGAGACGCCGACGATCCCCTCCGCGTCCAGCTCCTGGGCCTCGGACTGCATGCGCTGCATCGCCAGCTCGCGCGCGTCGTAGAGCGCCTGTGTGTAGTTCGGAAGCTCGACGTTGCGTCCGGTCTGCGAGATCGTCCGCAGGGGTCCGCGGCGTCCCACGTGATAGACGCAGCTGCCCATCACCATCCCGACGGGCCGGTGTCCGGTGCGCAACAGGGTCCAGAACTCCTGTCCGGACAGATCGCTCTGGAACGGCCGTCCGTTCGGCGCCCGGTGAAGGACGCCATCGCGATGCTTGACCGCGGTCCCGATCGCGATGAACTCCGCCATGTTCTGACCCCATTCGTAGCGGCCGATCTCCAGGCGCACGCCGACGATCCCGTCGGCGCCAAGCTGGTCCGCCTCCTCTTCCATCCTCGTCATCGCGAGGTGGCGGGCGCTGTACATGGCCTGCGACAGCACGGTCAACTCACAGCTCGTCGTGGGGCCGGCGACCTGGAAGCCGATGTGGAAGATCGAGCTCCCGACGACTAACCCGACCGGATCGAAACCGGCCTCGGTGACGAGCAGGAACTCGTTCACGCTGAGGTCGGAGGTGAAGAGGCCCCTCCGATTCTGCTCCAGGCGCTCGAGACCCGATTCGGGGATGCCCTCGACCGAGGTTGGATCGTAGTCAGTCATCTCCCTCCGATCCGGAGCGCGGTCTTCACCGGAGGGGGCGAGGAGCCCTCCCGGCGCCGAACCGCGGTGCCCGCGGCGTGCATGGTGATGACCCAGCCGCGGCGCTCGTGGTCGCTGTGACCGGAGACGAAGTAGGGCAGCCCCAATCGGCCGCGGTGCCAGCCGCGGGGGATTCCAAGCTGGAGCGAGGACTCCAGAGCGAGCTTCTCGCGATGGACCGAATGCGCGAACTCGACTCCGACCGCCCCGGTTCCGTGCGCGTCCGAGACCTGGCCGCCCAGCCTGGTCCGAACCATCTCCCGCGCGGCGCTGAACGCACGGGTGATCTCCTCCAGCTCCTGATTGGTCGCCGTGTTCCTCACTCGGCGAATCCGCGTCCAGCGCGGTGGTGAGGCGAATACCACGGCGGTCGTCGCCACAAAGCCGACGGGCTCGTGACCGGCGCTGATCAGCCGCCAGTAGTCCTGGACGGACACGTCTGTCAGCGTCGGCCACGAGCTGCCGCTCGAATTCGGCAGCCGGACCGCGGTTCCAGTCACCACATACTCGATCGACCCCGTGCCGAGGTCGTGGTCGC
Source organism: uncultured Solirubrobacterales bacterium (assembly GCA_963731355.1). GTDB lineage: Bacteria > Actinomycetota > Thermoleophilia > Solirubrobacterales > Solirubrobacteraceae > Palsa-465. The sequence goes on from CAVSUS010000001.1 coordinate 274,269, forward strand.
TGCGGTGCAACCGGACGCCGACGATCGCGTCGGCGCCCACCTGCAACGCCTCCTCGCAGAGCCGATCGAGGGCGCGGCGCCGTGCCGTACTCCACGCGTCGGTGAGCACGTCGAGTTCACACACCACCGGCGTGTGCCAGAGGTAGTTGCGAACCTGAGCCGGGGACGGCTCGGTGTACGGATTCCGCCACGGCCCGGCGGTGCTGGTACGGGAATACCAGGGGCCATAGGTGACGATCTGTCCGGGGGGCAATGCCGGCAGGTATTGCCAGCCGGTGCGCACCACGCTCGCCCCCATGACCTGGGCGAGCGGCTGCGGCCCCAGCCGGTCGAGGAGGGCATACTCGTTCACCGATAGTCCGCTGGTGAACAGCGACCCGTCGGCGCCGAGCGCCCGAAGCCGCTCCTCGGCCTGGGTCGGAATCCCACCGCGCTCGATTCGCGCGAGTGACTCCGCCTGCTCGGCGTCCTCGTCCTCGGCGCGGGCAAAGAAACCCAAGCTCAATCCTCGCAACGACTCATGATCAGCACTCCCAAAGCGGTCTGGCCCTCGCCTACGACGGGCACCGAGCATTATCCCGGCCGGTGCGGGGCGTCGTCGATCTAGTGCGCGTATAAGCACCCCCGGTCGACCACGTCCCGTGATTGGCGCCGATGACCAGACGTTATGTCCTTGTGAACGGGATCGGCTCGGGCGCAACGTGCTCGTCGGGCCGGTGTAATGGGCACAACGGGGCACGCTCCTGAGGGCAAACGCGCAAATCTGATGAGTCCCAAACCGCTTGCACTCCGCCGCCAGTTGGCGAACGCGCTCCTGCCACGGGAGACGTCCCTCCTCGAGTGCCGGCGCGTGAGGCTCCCCGACGGTGCTCACACGACCGTGCACGTCGCGAGCTACGAGCGTACGGCGTACACGCCGCGGGTCGCCGTGCTGGAGCGACCGGCGCCGCTCGTGCGCTGGTGCCGGGAGGAGGGGATCCGTCACGCCGTCGTGGGCGGGTTCTTCCTCCGTCCGGATTACGCGCCCCTGGGTGAGCTTCGCATTGCGGGACGAGCCCATGCCTTCGTACCGTTCGCCGCCCCGTGGGGCGACGTTCGAGCCTGCGTGCAGATCGTGGATGACGAGCCGCGGATCGCCTCGCGCGTCGCGCTCGGCTCGGAGCCGGCGGGCGACGTGCTGCAGGCGGGGCCATTGCTCGTGCAGGGAGGGCAACCCGTCCTGGCCGACGGTGAGGACCCGGAAGGTTTCTCGGTCGCTGCCCATCAGTTCGACTCCGACATCACCGTGGGGCGCTATCCACGCGCCGCGCTCGCCCTCGCGGGCGAGTGCATGCTGGCGGTCACATGTGACGGCCGCACGCGGCGGGATGCCGGTATGACGCTCGCCGAGCTCGCCGGCGCGCTGGTTGACCTCGGCGCCACCGATGCGCTCAACCTCGACGGCGGCGGCTCGGCCTCGCTCGTGCACGACGGACGCCTGCGGAACCGGCCCCGTGAGGAGCACGGCACCGATCTGCTCGAGGGCCGCTCGATCGTCACCGCGATCGTCTTCGACCCGGTTTAGACGCTCGGATCTTTTCGGTGCAGGGTGGCGCGGCCCGTTGCGGTTGGAGGCGGCGCGCCCGCTCGGTCATCCCGTGCGGTCATCGCGACGCACGCGCTCGGCCGCGGCGGCGCGCGCGCTCGGCCACAGGGTTCACAATTTCGTCACAAATGCCCTTGCGGGTCGTCTCAGCGATCCTCTTCTCGCCGCGCGGCGGCTCGGCGCACGTGGCCCGCGCGCTCGCGCGGGGTCTGCGCGACCTGGGCTGGGCGGTGACGCTCCTCGCCGGCTCGCGGAGCGGGTCCGACTCCGACGGCGACGCCCGCGCGTTCTATGGAGACGTCGAAGCGGTCGACTTCCGGCCGGCGCTCGCGAGCCCCGCGCCACTGCGCTTTGAGGGGCCTCCGGGCACGGCACCGCTTCATCCCTCGTTTGAAGACCGTCCGGGCGCCCCCGACCGCGTGTTTGCCCGGCTCGACGATCTCGACTACGAGCGCCAGGTGCGCGCCTGGTGTCGAGAGCTCGAGCGCGCCGGCGCCCCTCAGTCGGATGTGCTCCACCTACACCACCTCACGCCCCTCAACGAAGCGGCCGGACGCGTGGCGCCGCACGTCCCGGTCGTTGGCCAGGTGCACGGGACCGAACTTTTGATGTTGGAGCAGATAGCCGCCGGGCCCCCTCCGGAGTGGGCGTACGCCGAGCGCTGGGCGCAGCGAATGCGGGTGTGGGCGCAGCGATGTGCGCGCGTACTGGTCGTGCCGGCCGGCGTCGAGCGTGTAGCAGAGCTCCTCGATGTGCCGCGCGAGCGCATCGTCCAGCTGCCCGGAGGCGTCGACGTCGACCTCTTCGCTCCTCGGACGATCGATCGCGCCCGCTTCTGGGAAGACGTGCTGGTCGAGCACCCGCGAGGCTGGCTGCCGGGGGAGGGCCCGGGCAGCGCCCGCTACCTGGGGGAGGATGCCGCCCGCTTGGCGCGCGGGGTCGTCCTCCTCTACGTGGGGCGCTTCACCGCGGTCAAGCGACTCGATCTGTTGATCGACGCGTTCCGCCGCGCGCGGTCGCGCGTCGTGAACCCGGTGGGGTTGGTGCTGGTGGGCGGCCACCCGGGCGAGTGGGAGGGCGAGCACCCGGCTCGGACCGCGGCGCGGCTGGGCGTCCACGACGCGTTCCTTGCCGGGTGGTACGCCCAGGAGGAGCTTCCGAACTTCTTCTCCGCCGCCGACGCGGTGGTAATGGCCTCGGCCCGCGATCAGTTCGGCCAGGTGCTGATCGAGGGGATGGCGTGCGGCTTGCCGGCGATCGCCACGCGTGCGCTCGGACCGGCCTCGATCGTCGACGATGGAAGGACGGGATGGCTCGTTCCGCCGGACGACGTGGCGGCGCTGGCCGCGGCGATCGAGCACGCGGCGGGCGACGCGGACGAGCGGCGCCGGCGGGGAGGTCTGGCGCGGGCGGCGGCCTGCGAGCGCTTCTCCTGGTCTGCTGCCGTTGCCCGGCTCGCGAGCGTGCTCTCGGAGGTCGCTCAGCCCGGAGGTATGGCGATGCCCGTGCGGTAGGCGTAGTTGACCGCCTGGGCGCGGTCGCGGAGACCGGCCTTGGCGAACAGGTGGTTGATGTGGGACTTGATCGTCGTCGGGCTGACGACCAGGCGCTCGGCGATCTCAGCGTTGGACAGTCCCTCGGCGATCAGCGCGAGCACTTCCGCCTCGCGCGGCGTGAGGTCGTCCGGCAGCAGCGGTTGCTCGCTGGCTGAGTTCGTTTCGCCATGTTGCGCGCCGTCGCCGGCAAGCGCCGCCACGACGTGATGCTGCACGGCGGGATCGAGCGCCGCTTCGCCGGCCGCCACGGTGAGGATCGCAGCGCGAATGTCCTCGCTGCTGGCGTCTTTGGTCAGATAGCCGCGCGCGCCGGCGCGCAGAGCGCCGAGCACGCTCTCGTCGTCTGCGTAGGTGGTGAGCGCGATCACACGGACGTCGGGTTGGCGCTCGTGCAGGCGCCGGGTCGCCTCGATTCCGTCCAGGCGCGGCATCTTCAGGTCCATCAGGACGATGTCGGGTCGGTGCTCGGCACACAGGGCGAGCGCTTCCTCGCCGTCCGATGCGGTGGCGACCAGCTCGATCCCGCCGACCAGGCCGAGCAGCGTGCCAAGGCTCTCGCGCACCAGCCGCTGGTCGTCGGCGAGCAGGACGCGGACCGGCTCACCTTGCGGCGCGTCGCTCATCATTCGGCGGCGGGCAGTCGCAGCTCGACCCGGAAGCCCCCGGACGTCGGAGCGGCGAACAGCTCGCCGCCCAGCAGCTCGGCACGCTCGCGCATGCCCGTCAGTCCGTAGCCGCCGCCGGTCAGAGCGAGCGCGGCCGGCACGGGTGCCCCGGCGACCGCGTGATCCTCGATGACCAGGATGGTGCTGTCCGGAAGGTAGTCCAGCTTGACCTCCACGCGCTCCGCCGTCGCGTGCCTGCGAACGTTGGTCAGCGCCTCCTGGGCGGTCCGGTAGAAAGCCAGCCGCGCCTCCGGCGTGAGCTCCCGTGGCTCCCCGCGAACCTCGACCGCGACCGGCAGGCCGCTCTGCTCCTCGAACGCGTCGGCCAGCACGCCGATTCGCTCGGGTCCCGGTAGCTCGTCCCCGCGCTCGGTGGCGATCGCGCGGCGCGCTTCCTCCAGCCCGCTCGCGGCCAGATGGTGGGCCCGGTCGATGGCGAGCGCCACCTCCTCGTCGACGCCGCGGCTGCGCGCCAGCAGACGAGTGCTCTCGAGTTGCAGCGCGAGGGCCGAGAGCGAGTGGGCGAGCACATCGTGCATCTCCCGGGCCAGCCGGCCGCGCTCCGCGGCTGCCGCGGCCCGGGCCTCGGCCGCCCGGGAGGCCATCAGCGCGTCCCGCTGACCGCTGACATAGCGCAGCAGGCGCATGGCCAGGAACCAGGGGAGGATCCCGGACACGAACCCCCCGGCGCCGGCGGCCTGGCCCTTGTGCAGATACCCCGCCACGAAGAGCGCGACGGTGCCGGCGAAGATGAGCCATGCCGTCCGGCGGTCGAGCTTGAGCGCCGCGACGATCACGACGTAGTACGGGCCGACGACCCAGATGCCGTGGGGTTGGGCGGTGCCCAGCACGCCGGCCGCGACGACCACGCCGATCAGAGCCAGGACCACTTGGCGCTTCGGTGCGCCGGGGCGCTGCGGGTGGGCGGCGATGGCGAATCCCACGAGGGCGAGGAACGAGGCCAGGACGACGGCGTCGCGGCCGTGCAGCCCCGGGTACGGATGGGTCGTGAACGTGACCGCAATGCACGCCGCGAGCAGAGCCACCCCGAAGATGCGCCATGCCACCGCCTCGAGCGGCGCGGCCTCGCCGTCCCACCCACGGGTGATCCAGCTGTCCCGGAACCATCTGATCACTGCGCGCATCATCGACACCGCAAACGATAGGCCGCGCCCACTGGGGTGTCATCGGCCGCCGGGTGGAGCGGGACCGCCGGCGCTCCACCTTCGGGTGGATGAGAAGGTTCGACCCGAGCGCCGATGACAGCGCCGCGGGTCCCACATACCTTGCCGGCCATGCTCACCAACTCACTGGAAGCGGCGATGACACTCACCTCAACTCGGTCGGACGGGCCGGCGGCCCGCGCAATCGATCTGGTCAAGACCTACGGAACCGGCGAGGTCGCGGTCCGCGCGCTGGACGGCGTCAACGTGGAGTTCGAACACGCCCGGTTCACGGCCGTTATGGGTCCCTCCGGGTCGGGCAAGTCGACGCTCATGCATTGCATGGCCGGACTGGACGCCCCGAGCTCCGGACGTGCGTTTGTCGGCGACGACGAGATCGGGCGGCTCGATGACGCCGGCCTGACGGAGTTGCGTCGAGACCGCATCGGCTTCGTGTTCCAGTCGTTCAACCTGGTCCCCACGCTGAGCGCGGCCGAGAACATCACCCTGCCGGCCGATCTGGCGGGCGAAACGGTAGAGCGCGAGTGGTTCGATGCGCTCGTCGGCCAGCTGGGGATCGCCGAGCGGCTGTCGCATCGACCCGGCGAGCTGTCCGGCGGCCAGCAGCAGCGCGTCGCGTGCGCGCGGGCGCTGATCGGCAGACCGGAGTTGATCTTCGCCGACGAGCCGACCGGAAACCTCGACTCGAACGCCTCGGCCGAGGTGCTCGAGTTCCTCCGGCGCGCGGTGAACGAGCACGGCCAGTCGATCGTGATGGTCACCCACGACCCGCTGGCGGCGGCCTACGCGGACCGGGTGTTGTTCCTGGCTGACGGCAAGGTAGAAGGCGAGCTCCGGTCGCCCACGGCCGACGCCGTGCTCGCACAGGTGAGGCGGTCGGGAGGCTGACATGCGTAGGGTGACCATCCGCGGGCTGCTCGCTCGCAAGCTCCGCCTCGCGCTGACCGCGTTGGCGATCGTGCTCGGCGTGACGTTCGTCTCCGGAACGCTCGTGCTCGGCGACACGCTGAACCGCACGTTCGACGACCTGATCGGCACCGCCTACCAGCACGTCAGCTTCCAGATCCGCGGTAAGGCGGCGTTCGGCAACAACAACGCCACGACGGTCAACAGCGCCGCCGACCGCAAGCCGATCCCGGAGTCGATCGCCGCTGCTGTTCGGCGAGTGCCGGGAGTTTCGTACGCGTTCGGGTCGGTGGGTGGCTACGCCCAGTTCATGGCCCGGGACGGAAGCGCGATCGGCAAGGGCGGCAGCTCGACGCTCGGATTCTCGTTCGACCCCAACCCACAGCTGTCTCCGTACCGGCTGGTCCAGGGACGCGCGCCCACGGCCGCGGAGGACGTGGTGATGGACAAGGCGACTGCCGCGAAGTACCACTTCGCCGTGGGGGACCGGGTGCTCGTGAACCTGCCCAATAGGCCTGAGACGTTCACGATCAGCGGCCTCGTCACCTTCGGCTCCGACAACAACCTGGCCGGGGTGACTCTGGCCGGCTTCGATCCACCCACTGCGCAGGCCCTGTTCAATTCACGGGGCTACTACAACACGATCAGCGTCCTGGCCGCGCCGGGCGCCGACACCATCAAGCTCCAGCGCGCGATCGCCGCGATCCTGCCGCCGGGCGTAGAGGTGGTGAGTGGTCAGACCGTCGCCAGCGAGCTCTCCACCGCGGTCAACAACGGGCTCTCGTTCATCTCGACGGCGCTGTTGATCTTCGCCCTGATCTCGCTGTTCGTCGGCGGCTTCACGATCTTCAACACATTCTCGATCACCGTCGGCCAGAGGACGCGAGAGCTGGCGCTGCTGCGCCTGGTCGGCGCCAGCCGGCGGCAGGTATTCCGCTCGGTGCTGGGCGAGGCGGCGGTGACCGGTCTTATCGCGTCGCTGGTCGGGCTGGGGCTGGGTATCCTCGCCGCGCTCGGTCTGAAGGCGCTGCTCAAGGCGTTCGGCATCGTGTTGCCCTCGGCGCCGTTGGTGTTCGAGGCGCGCACGGCCGTGGTCGCGATCGCGGTCGGAGTCGGGGTGACCCTCATCGCCGCGATCATCCCGGCCCGGCGTGCGGTACGGATCCCACCCGTCGCTGCGCTGGTCGAGCACAGCGAAGGGGAGACCGTGCTCGTGCGGCGGCGTCAGGTCATCGCCGGCATCGCCATGGCGCTGGTGGGTCTCGTCGCCCTGGTCGCCGGGCTGACCAAGCCCGATATCGCGCTGGTGGGTGTCGGCGCGCTGGCCATCCTCATCGCGAGGGGACTGCTCCTGCCGCTCCTCGCCCGGCCGCTGTCGAGCGTCCTGGGACGTCCGCTGGCCAGGCTGCTTGGCACCGCCGGGCAGCTGGGACGGGAGAACGCCACGCGTAACCCCCGCCGGACCGCGCAGACTGCGACGGCGTTAATGATTGGCCTGTCGCTCGTCTCGACGATCGCCGTGCTGGGCGCGTCACTGAGCACCTCGGCGAAGAACAGCGTCGACAGCGCGCTCAGCGCGGACTACATCGTCAGCGGCAAGGGAGGGTTCAGCAAATCGGTCGTTGCCGATGTCTCACGGCTGCCCGGCGTGAGGACCACGACGGTCGTGTACCAAGGTCGGTTCGAGGTCCGCGGCTCGCTCTCGACGCTCGTCGCGGCGTCTCCCGCCGAGTTGTCGAGGACGGTCACGCTGCACGTCACCGCGGGCAGCGGAGCCCCGGCGATGGCGGCCGGCGAGCTGCTGGTGGACTCGAACACCGCCGATGCGGACGATCTCCACGTTGGCTCGACCGTGCCGGTCAAATTCGCCCAGACGGGCCCCACCACCATGCGGATCGGCGGGATCTTCAAGGCGAACCCGCTGCTCGGTAGCTATGTGACGGGAAACGCCTTCTTCCTCCCCCATTTCGACAACCCGCTTCCGATTGCCGTCCTGCTCAGCACGGCTCCTGGCGCCCATGGTCTGGACGGGGCACTAAACCGCGCGCTGCAGCCATACGCGAACGTCAGCTTCAAGACGCGGGCTCAGTTCGAGGCCTCCCAGCAGGCGAGCGTGAACCAGCTGCTCGGACTGGTTTATGTGCTGCTGGCGCTGGCGATCCTGATCGCGCTGATCGGCATCGTCAACACGCTGATGCTGTCGGTGTTCGAGCGGACCCACGAGATCGGCCTGCTGCGGGCCGTGGGGATGAAGCGCGGTCAGGTCCGGGCGATGATCCGGTCGGAGTCCGTGATCATCGCTCTCTTCGGCGCCGTCGTGGGTCTCGTCATCGGGACCGTGGTCGGCGTCGCGCTGGCCTCGTCGCTTCGTAACAACGGCGTCACCAATATCGCCGTCCCGCTACCGAGTCTGATCGGGTTCCTGGTGCTCTCGGCGCTGCTCGGGCTGGGCGCCGCCACCTGGCCCGCCCGCCGCGCCGCCAACCTCGACGTGCTGGCGGCGATCGCGACGGAGTGACCGACACCGCCGGGGCTACCCGGTGGTCGGCGCAAAATGTACGGCACCCTGATGCGCAGCGCCGCCCTCAGGGCGTTGCCCTAGCCGGGACCGGGCCCGGGGCAGGGATTGAGGATCGTGTGAGCGTAGTTGTGATAGCGGAAGTCGAAGCCGTAGTTGGTGAGCTCGAGGGGACCCCAACCCGCCCGTTCTCCGCCGAAGTTGCTGATCTGATTGGGCATGTCGTTGGTAAGTGCCCAGGCGCACGACGCGCCGGACGGCGGACGAAGCAGGTGATACCACGGGTAGAAGCCGCCCAGCGGCGGGTTGGTGCAGCCCGCGCCCGTGTGCTGGTCGCAGTTCAGTCCGCTGCCGTTATTGGCCTCCTCGATCCGCGGCAGGTCGGTCTCGAAGCGGACGATCGGGTACTCGCCGCTGCGTCCCGAACCACTGATAGGTGAGCTCAAATAGTTAGGGGTGGGGAAGTTTGGCGAGCCATTGGGCCACACGGGGTGGTATGGGTAGCCGTCAAAGTCGAAGTCGGCGCCCAGACAGCCCGTGATAGGCGGGCCCGGGACGCACGGCTGGTCCTCGGTCGGGTCGAAGTCCGTCGCGGAATCCGGCGGCTCGAAGTGTCCGGTCTCGGCGTCGTAGGCGACGTTGTCGGTGTGCGCTGACCACGTCGTCCAGTCCAGGGGCTGACCGTTCGGCAGCGGCGGCAGCGCCCGGTCGTACATGGGGTGGAAGGAGTACGGAGCGCCGTTACACGTGAGGCCCACCGGATCGAAGATTATGTGCCGGAAGCCGTTCTGCGCGCTCGCGACCATGAACCCGCTCTGGTGGGTAGTGAGGTCGGTGATCCGGGTGTACAGACCGGCGCGCGTGTCGTGGATCGACACCCTGAGCGTGTCACCCGAGTTCATCTCCAGGGTGTCGGGCGTGGGAGTGAAGGTGGCGGCGTTCTGGGTATCGGGACCGGGCGGACCGCCGGGAACGCCGTCGCGGGTCAGGAAGGCAAAGTTGACCGGCTCGGGGCAGTTGTTGTTGATGACCGCTGTGGGGATGTTGTTCGGTCCATGCAGTGCCCCGTACTGCGCCTGCAGGCTGTCCACCGTCAACGCAGCGCACCAGCGCGTCGGATTGCTCACATCGCACGAGATCGCCGGCGCAAAGCCCGGCGGGTACAGCTGCAGCTCCATGTAGGCCGCGCCGGCGTGGTTGGGCCGCGGGATGACCTGGATGTTCGAGTCGCTGTCCGGCCGGCACACCTTCGTGCCTTCCGGATAGCTCTCGTTGTCGCACATGACCATGCCGAACCAGACCGCGGGGCTCAGCTCGAAGGAGTCGGTGGTGCCGCCGGGTGTGGCTGAGGGAGGCGCTGTGGGATCGACGGGCAGCGTGGTCGTGTAGGACATGCTGTTGGCCGACCCGTGCTTGAACGAGAAGAAACCGATATCCGGCTCATCGTGGCCAACGTACCACCCGTTGTCGAGGAATCCCCGGGGGGAGTTGGCCGCGATCTCCGTACACCACAGCTGCCGATAGGTCTTCTGCACGGGACTCCAGCCGTTGCAGTCAAGGCCACCCCGGGCCGCCGGGTGCCACCCACTGCTGCCACCCGCAGCCGCTTGCGCGATGGGCGCGGTGAGCGCGAGCGCAACGACCGCTCCGATCGATGAGAACCACAGAGCGACCTTACGCATGCTTTCCCTCCTCCACACGATCACCGTTCCCGGACAACAGGCCCAGCGACGAACAGCGCGCTTCATACCCGTATCGACTCCGACCGAAACCACACCATCCGGCCCAGGTCCAGGCGCGGCGCAGGGGACAGTAGAGAATATGAGAGTTTGGGAGCTTCGCTACCCGGCGTTTTTGTTCCCCGAGTCCCCAGGGCAGAACTACATCCCGGCGTGTGCAGCGAATACGCCGCATCCGCGAATCTAGGGCCGTGACCGCGCGCCGACCGGCGGTGGTCAGCGCCTCGTCGAACCGAGTCGCGATCTCGTCGGGCCCGCCACAGGTTCGGTGCGGTTCACAGCACGAAGGGGATCAGCATCTTGGTTGTCTCTCTGTAGCTCGGGTATGTGCTCGGAAACGACGCAGTCAGGAGTCTCTCCTCCACGGTGGCGCTGTAGACGAAATAGACACCCAGGACTGCGAAAGCGATCAACCAATAGATGTTTGTCGTCAGCGCGGTGCCCAGTACGGCCAGGAGGATGCCGGAGTAGATAGGGTGACGAATGTACCGGTACGGTCCCGAGGTGACGAGCTCTGGTTCATCCTTCTGTGTCATCGGCATTCCCCAGTTCCGACCAAGATAAATCCGCGCCCACACCGCTAGCGCGACGCCGGACGCGAACACGATCGCTCCGACCACCTCCAGGGTCACAGCATGAACAGCCACACTCTTTGCTCCGAAAATGCGCAGCAGCACGAACGCCAAAATGACGATGAGGCCGGGCGCCCTGAATCGTCCGGTGCCTGACCCGCTCTTTGCTCCGAGGGCCGAGACAAACCAATAGACCCCGAAGGCGATCCAGACAGCAAAGATCGCGGTCCTGAGAGCGGACATATCAGCTTTCTCCTCGTTGCGAGCTGTGATAGCGCGTCGGTACGGCGTCAGGCTACGCCGCCCGCCACCGCCCGTCATCGGCTCCCGGGTCGATCTGGCACTCCAACCAGGGGTGGAGAAACCCACGACCTCGCGTGCCCTTGCGCGTCTCCGGGGGCGCGCTACGCTCGCGGCCAAGGATGAGCGGCGCAGCGACGAACCATTGGCATCGCCTGGACGATGGCCGGGTCCAGTGCGACGTCTGCCCGCGGGCGTGCAAGCTGCGCGAGGGACAGAGAGGCATGTGCTTCGTGCGCGCACGGGAGAGGGATGCGATCGTCCTGACGACCTACGGGCGCTCGAGCGGGTTTTGCGTCGACCCGATCGAGAAGAAGCCACTCAACCACTTCCTGCCGGGGACCTCGGTGCTCTCCTTCGGTACCGCCGGGTGCAATCTGGCCTGCCGGTTCTGTCAGAACTGGGACATCTCGAAATCTCGCGAGTTCGACACGCTCGCCGACGCTGCGGCGCCGGAGGTGATCGCGCGCGCCGCCGAACGGCTCGGGTGCGCCAGCGTCGCGTTCACCTACAACGACCCGGTGATCTTCATGGAGTACGCGATGGACATCGCCGATGCCTGCCGTGCGCGTGGGATCAAGGCGGTGGCGGTCACCGCCGGCTACATGTGTGATGCACCGCGCGCCGAGTTCTACGCTCACATGGACGCGGCGAACGTCGACCTCAAGGGCTTCACCGAGCAGTTCTACGCCCAGACGTGCTCCGGTCACCTGCAGGCTGTGCTCGACACGCTGCTCTACCTCCGTCACGAGACCCAGGTCTGGTTTGAGATCACCAACCTGCTGATTCCCGGGCTCAACGACTCAGACGAGGAGCTCGATCGCATGACCCGCTGGGTGTTCGCGGAGCTCGGGGCGGACGTGCCGCTCCATTTCACGGCCTTTCATCCCGACTACAAGATGCTCGACCGCCCGCCGACACCACCGCAGACGCTCAAGCGTGCTCGTGCAATCGCGCTGCGGAACGGTGTCCGCTTCGCCTACACCGGCAATGTCCATGACCGGGTGGGCGGAAGCACTTACTGCGCGGAGTGCGGGGCGCTGGTGATCGAGCGAGACTGGTACGAGCTCCACACCTATGGGCTGAACGATGACGGCGGCTGCGAGGCCTGCGGCGCCCGGCTGCCGGGCGTTTTCGCCGGTCCTCCCGGCAAGTGGGGACGTCGTCGGCTGCCGGTTCGACTGCTGCCAACGATGGCCTGAGCTCAGCTGCTCACGCCCGCTTCATGGCCCGCCGCGCGGAGGGCGAGTTCGGCTTCTTGCCGACTCCGTTCCGCGAGCATCTGGTCTGCCAAGTCGCGACCTTTTTCACCGACCACATGCTCGTAGATATCCGGGAGCCTCATGATGCGTCCCAGGCCACCCCACGAGCCGTCCTTGATCTCGTGCGTGAAAACCCACACTCGGGCTTCGGGATCGGGACGAATGCCGGCCTCCGCATCGACCAGTGCCTGCGTCATCGCGGCCGTGACGGCTGCGCGGCGTTCGTCGTTGTACTGGCCTTCGGGAACGTGGCAGACGAAGCGGCAGTGCGGCGCCTGCGCCGGTTCACCACCCACATACATCTCGTGGCGGTGTACGAAGACCCACGCCAGCGCGCGGGCTCTCTCGTTTGTCGGGTTGACTCCCTCGTGCTCGAGCAACGCGTCCGTGATCCTGCGAAGCAGATCGCGCTCGGCGGTGGGTGAGAGCGCGCCATCGGGGATGTATGCGTCACACATCGGCATCGTGGTTAGACCTCCTTCCGGACTGCTGGGGTGTGGCTGGCATCTGGGCCCGCGCGGCCGCCTGCTCGAGGACGTAGTGGACGAATCGAACGTGCTTGGGCTCGATCCGAGCCCACACGTCTCGGGCGGTCTGATCGTCCTGTTGCACGAACGTGCAGAACAGGAGCGTGTGCTTTTGGCGCTGGAACAGGAGCTCGCCGGCCATGGCGAGGCGGGAATCGGCGCCCAGGAGCACGAACTCGGATGTGCTGCGCCGTATCTTCCAGCCGAGCACGGATCCGTCAGACGGGGCGCCCCCAAGCTTCAAGCCGATCGCCGACCAACCCGCCTGGAGCATCTCTCGCACGCGGGCCGGAGCGTCTTCCACCGTCGCTCGGGCCCATTGCACGGCGGTCCGTCGCGGAGCGCCGCCCAGGTGCACGACGAACGCGTCCTCGTAATCGATGCGAGCGAGCGTGCAGAGCGCTCGGGCTGCCGGCGGCACGGCGATCTGGCGCACTCGATCCGTCGTCTCCAGTTGCGGGGTGATTGGAGCCTTGGGCATCGACCGTTCAGATCCTATACCATTAAGTGCAGAAAAGGAACCATTCCTGTAATGCCCGAACATCGCTACGAGCAATACTGCGGCGCGGCACGCGCGCTCGACGTCGTCGGCGACCGGTGGTCTCTGCTGATCGTCCGCGAGCTTCTACTCGGCCCCCGGCGGTTCACCGACCTGATCGACGGGCTACCGGGCATCAGCCGCAATCTGCTCACCGAGCGGCTGCGGAATCTCGAGCGCGACGGCATCTTGTCCCGCCAAGAGCTCCCAGCCCCGGCCGCCCGGCAGGTCTACGAGCTGACCGAGGATGGTCGCGATCTGGCCGATGCGATGATCCCGCTGGTGGCCTGGGGCACCAGACGCCTCGGCACTCGCAAGCCGAGCGAGAGCTTTCGCCCCCACTGGGCCGCGCTGGCCATGGCGACCTTCGCCGACCGGGAGGCCGCGAAGGGGCTCAATGAGATCTACCAATACGTGGTCGGGGGCACGGCCTTTTACTTCGTCGTCGAGGGCGGGTCGATTCAGCTTCGCTACGGCCTTGCTCAGAATCCCGCGGTCACCCTCACGACCGATGAGGAGACCTGGGCGGACATGGCGTCGGGCACTACGACGGCCTCCTCCGCAGCCGCGGTGGGTGCCTTGACAATCGCCGGCGATCGCAAGGCCGTGACCCGCCTGGCGAGGATCTTCTCCCGCACCCGGGTGCTTGCCCGGGCGGAGGGGGTCGTCAAAGCCGCGAGACAGCGACGATGAAGACCGCGGATCGCGACGGCCGGGTGTGGCTCAGAACAGATGAAGCAGTTTGCCGGCGGCCTCGAACTGAGAGATCGCTTTGTTGATCTCGCTCTGCTCGCGCCTCTGATCGTTCTTCGCGGCCGAACGGTGGCCAGAGCGCACCGCGGTTGCGCAGGTCCGCGCATCGCGTGTGGCGATGGTCGCGTGGCCTAGCGCTGACAGCGCCAGCGTTCGACCCTTGCGCCCGGAGCTGGTGGATCCTTGGTTGTCCTTCACCGCTCGCGTCGCCCCCCTGAGATCCTTGCTGATCTTGGGCAGCCTGCGCAGCACGGTGGCGGCACCGCTCCTGCTCGGGACCGAGAAGTTCGAGAGATAACCGATGTCTGCTGTCAGGCGCGCCACGTAGGGCTTCACGGCGCGCTTCAGGCTGGCATCGCTCGCCTGGGCGAGCGGTGCAGCGACGAGCAGACCCAGCGAGACGAGCAACGGTACAGCGACGCCTGTCACCAGACGAACGTGAGTCTTCGACATACGACCCTCCCGACCAGGTTTCCATCGCCGATGGTACCGGACGGACCCCCAGCGGAATCGGCGCACGGCTCGTGGCCATCACCGCTGTGGGTTCTATTGAACGGATGCCTGACTCCGGGGTTCCTGCCGAGGCACGCGAGGCTCCAGGGCTCGTGAAGTAAGAGCCGCGGTTCGGACCTCGCGGCAGCGCTTGCTGACCGAGCTCAGGAGGCGAGTAGAAACATCGAGGAGCGGCGGTGGGTACGCTCGCGTGGGTGGACTCAAAGCAGGATGTTCGCGAGCGGATCTGGCACTTGCTCGAGCGTCAAGGCGCGGCGAGGTTCCCCGGGGCTCGGGGGCGGATTCCCAATTTCCGGGGAGCCGAGCAGGCGGCCGCGCGCCTCGCGGAGCTGCCGGAATGGCGGTCGGCGCGCGTGGTCAAGGCGAATCCCGACGCCCCCCAGCTGCCGGTACGTCGCCGCGCCCGCAAGGAGGGCAAGACTCTCTACATGGCAGTTCCGCGCCTCGCTGAGGAAAAACCCTTTGTGGCCGTGCGCGGCGACCCGACGATCAGGAGGGCGTTGGCCGAAGGCCGGCACCTCGCGCTGGGGGAACTCGAGCCGATCGAGCTCATCGTGTGCGGCACCGTGGCGGTCAACCGCGAAGGGGTGCGCATCGGCAAGGGCGGTGGATTCTCCGACCTTGAGTTCGCACTGCTCGTCGAACGGGGGCTCGTTGGCGACGAGACGACCATCGCGACTACCGTGCACCAACTGCAGCTGCTCGAGGAGAAACTCCCCGAGACCGCCCACGACTTCCGGGTGGACGTGATCGTCACACCCGGGGCCGTCTTGCGCACGCGTAGACGCCGGCGTCCGCCGGGTGTCCTGTGGGATCACCTCGACCCAGCGAAGCGCGCTGCGATCCCGGTGCTGGGTTTGGCGGCTCCGCGCGGCAAGCGCTAGCCCGGTTGCGCGGCGGGGGTCTCTGGTTGTACCTCGCTGGGTCTCCAGGTACCAGATACCCCCGCATCCAGGTGACCTTGAGCAGAGGCGAAGCGGCCGCTTATCGCGCCTCATAACGCCTTAGGCGCCGATTAGTTTTCACTTTGGCGCGGGTCCTACTCATCGTCACAGCAACCAAGGAGGATGCACGATGAGCACCACGGCAACCGGGATCCGTCAGATCAGCCTGGTCTGCGTTCCCACGCCCGATCAGGATCGCGCGATCGAGTTCTACGAGTCATTGGGCTTCGAGAAGCGCACCGATATCCCGTTCGGCGGCGAATACCGCTGGATCGAGGTCTACCCACCGGAAGGCACTACGGGGATCGCGCTGGCCCCGCCGCGGCCGGGGACCGAGGTGGAGCCCGTCGAAACCGGAATCACCCTGACCACCGACGACATCGATGCAACCCACGGCGAGCTGAAGTCTCGCGGGGTCGACGTCGACGCCGAGGTATCGCGAATGGGCGACCCCATTCCGCCGATTTTCTGGCTGCGGGATCCCAGCGGCCACTCACTGATGGTGGTCGAGCAGCGCTGAGGGAGGCGGCCCGGCCCGGATATAGGCGGCTCGAGGCTCCCGAGCGCCCGCGTATGGAACCAGTGCCCAGGGTGCAGAACGTCAAACTGGCGGCCCCGGTGGGGACGTCGGGATCGACACGTGGGCACTGGTGACGTGTACGAGACCGGAGGCCTGCTGCGGATAGAACAGGTCGGAGCCGTCCGTCAGCTGAAGCTCGGTGTGAGCGGACGAAGTCAGGCTCCACACGACCAGGTTGAGAGAAAACGAAACCGTATGGCTCGCGCCGTCGAGGGTGAGCCGGATCGGCGTCGCCTGATTGTCGAGAACGTTTCCTGTGGTGCTGTCGACGAGTTGCGCGAACACCGGCGTACTGGTCTGCGTTGACCGCCCTTGGTAGGTGAGTGACACAGTCGGATCGGAGAGCGTCTCTACCGAGGCCGACGGCGCCGCGATCGGAACGTTCAGGGCGTTGGACGCGGACCGGCTTCGACCCCGAGGAGCCCGAAGGTGTCGAGCGAGCTGATCCCGAGCCAGCCGCCCCCGCTACCAGTCACGCTGCCTGTGGCGGCAACCGGGTACGCCGGCGCCGACCGCCACGTACCGGTCTGGTCGAGGTACTCGAAGCCGGGACCCGTGTCGACATTCTCGCCCTTCAGGTACTTGTCGAACCACTCGAGTTCGATGTCCGTAACGTGGGTCGACGGCCTGCAGCAAGATCGCAGATGCCGTGGGCGCCGCAGTACCACATCATCTTGACGGACACGTCTGCCGCCTTCAGGTAGTCGTAGGTTGCTACGTCCCCGTTGAACGGGAACAGCGCGTACCGTGCCTCCCAGCAGCAGCGTCGGCGCAGTGATGTTTGAGACCAGCGATCCGACACTGACGTGACTCCCGAAGGAGAGTTCAGCCGGCGTGACCTGGCCGTTGATAACCGTGGTGCAGAGATCGCCGACGATCGGCGAGTAGCGTGCACCCAGCGCGTCGCCGAGACCACACAGGATGTTTCCCCAGCCCTGCTTGATCACCTGGTTTGGATATAGGCTGTCAAGCGCGGAGTTCCACGACATGTTTGGCTCGATCGCCGCCAGGCGGTGATCGAGTACGGCGGTGGAAAGCTGGATCCCGCCTCCGTAGCTGAAGCCGGTCATGCCGACAACTGGATCACCGGGGGCCTTGAGCTCGGCTGCGGGCTGGGTGGCAAGCCAATTGATGATCGCGGTGACGTCACGCCCCTCCACGTGGGGGTCGTCCAGGTTTACCTGCCCGCCGGATTGGTACCACCCTCGCGCGTCCCAAGTGACGACGTTGTATCCGTTGGCGGTAAGGGTCGCCGGGCCGAGCGCATCGGCGTCAACCGAGATCGAGCCTAGGCCGATTGAGGTCACGTTCCCGAGCCAACTGGGATGCGCGGGCAAGCTCCATGCTGATCCCTCGAGCACGGT
This sequence comes from uncultured Solirubrobacterales bacterium, assembly GCA_963731355.1. GTDB lineage: Bacteria > Actinomycetota > Thermoleophilia > Solirubrobacterales > Solirubrobacteraceae > Palsa-465. The sequence goes on from CAVSUS010000001.1 coordinate 291,775, forward strand.
TGGAGCCGTCTGCCCTACCTGCAGGCCGGCAGAGGGATAGAAGTTGACGTTCAAGGGCGTGCCGTCAGCTGGGCGCCAGCCCGCTTCGATGAGTTTCGGGCTACCGGTCGGTCTAAAGTGCGATGACCCACGCAAACCGATGACCGAGCGAGTTTCCCGAGGCGGAGGGCCGTTGATCTCGGGCGATCGTCAACCAGCCGTGACGTCCCGCACCGATACCCGCGTCGATGCCTACATCGACTCGCTGCCGGATTGGCAGCAGGCCATATGTCGAGAGGTCCGCGCTCTGGTGCACGCGGCCGATCCGGAGGTCACGGAGACGATCAAACGGGCCAAGCTCCCGTTCTTCGTGTTGGAGGGAAACATCTGCTCCCTGTTGGCGGCCAAGGACCATGTCAACGTATTCCTGTACGACGGAGGGATCGTTCCTGATCCGGAGGGAATCATCACTTCAGGTCACCACAACAAGACCGCGCGCACGGTGGCAATTCACCAGGGCGAGCAAATCAACGCGCGCGCACTCACCGCCATGTTCAGAGCGATCATCTCCGACAACCGAGCCGGCGGATGGCGCACGCTCAAGCGCGCCGGCCGGTAGATCCTCGTCTGGTCAGTGGGTGCCCTCGCCGCTCCGCACCGCGCTCCAGGCAAGGCGGTCCTTCAGGGGCCGATC
>CAVSUS010000002.1:0-107496 GCA_963731355.1 uncultured Solirubrobacterales bacterium
TATTCGGCGCCGGGGTGTCGAAGCACCTGAGCCCGTACGGCGTCGATGACCCCGCCACCCAGAGCGTCCAGGCGAAAAACCGCTTCCAGGCCACGACCGGGCGCCAGATCGACCCCGGCGTGATCGCGCTCGTCTCGAGCGGTGACGTGCGCAGCCCCGCCGCCCGACAGCGAGTCGATAGCGTCGCCGCCGAGCTCGTGACGCAGCCCGACGTGGCGAGCGTTCAGACCTTCTACACCACGCACGACCCAGCGATGGTGGCGCGCAACGGGCGCTCGACATACGTGGTCGCGTATTTCAAGGCGCGATCGGACCTGCAGATATCCAACGACGCCAAGCTGATCGAGAGTCGCTTCTCCCCCCAGCACGACGTCAAGCTGGGCGGCGACGCGATCGCCAACGCGCAGGTAAACACGCAAGTTGGCAACGACCTGGCGCACGCCGAGCTGCTCGCGTTCCCGTTCATCTTCCTGCTCTCGCTCATCTTCTTCCGATCGCTCGTGGCGTCACTGCTGCCACCGGTGCTCGGCGGACTGGCGATCCTCGGCACGTTCTTCCTCCTTCGGCTCGTCTCGACGTTCACCGACCTGAACGTGTTCGCGCTGAACCTGACGACCGGGCTGGGACTCGGGTTGGCGATCGACTACAGCCTGTTCATCGTCTCGCGCTACCGCGAGGAGGCCACCCGCGACGGGTTCGGCCTCCAAGCGCTGCGCCACACCCTCCGGACCGCCGGGCGCACCGTGCTGTTCAGCTCGGTCACGGTCGCGTTCTCGGTCGCCGCACTGACGATCTTCCCGCAGCCGTTCCTGTACTCAATGGGGATCGCAGGCGCGATCGTGGCACTGCTGGCGGCGACGCTAGCGCTGACCGTGCTGCCAGCGCTGCTCGCGGTCCTCGGCCCCCGCGTCAACGCGCTCTCACCCCGCCGGCTGCGGCACGCCGCCGAACGCGACGCGCGGCCCGCCCGCAGCGGCGCCTGGTACCGCCTCGCGCAGTTCGTCACCAGGCGGCCGGCGCAGGTCGCAGCCGCGAGCGCCGCGCCGCTGATCGCGCTCGGCATCCCGTTCTTCACGCAGACCCGGTTCATCACCGCCGACGCGCGGGTGCTGCCCCAGAGCGCAAGCGCCCACCAGGTCCAGACTGCGCTCGACACCCAGTTCCCGCCCAACCGCACCACGCCACTCGAGGTAGTCGTCGAGGCGTCCGCATCCTCATCGGCAGTACGGTCGCTCACCGAGCGGATTGCCGGCCTGCCGGATGTGTCGGCGGTCGCGCCCGCGCACCCGGCGAGCCGCGGGATGTCGCTGCTCCAGGTCGCGCCGGTGCACGGTCCGCTGACCGGCAGCACCGAGCAGCTCGTGCGTGACGTGCGCGCGATCCACACGCCCTACTACCTGGGCGTGGCCGGAGAGACGGCGTCCTACCTCGATCTGGAGCACAGCCTCGGCGCCCACCTTCCCGAGGCGCTGGCCATCGTGATCACCGCCACGCTGATCGTCTTGTTCCTGATGACCGGCTCGGTCGTCCTGCCGATCAAGGCCGTCCTGATGAACGCCCTCAACCTGAGCGCTGTGTTCGGGATCCTGGTGTTGATCTTCCAGCACGCCAACCTCCAGGGGCTGCTCGGCTACCACAGCCTCGGCGCGCTCGACGCCACCCAGCCGATCCTGCTGTTCGCGATCGGCTTTGGGCTCGCCACCGACTACGGCGTGTTCCTGCTGGCGCGGATCAAGGAAGCGCACGACGCCGGCGCGCCGAACTCCGAGGCCGTGGCCCTGGGGCTTGAACGGACCGGGCGCATCGTCACCAGTGCCGCCCTCCTGTTCGCCGTCGCCGTCGGGGCGTTCGCGACCTCCCAGATCGTGTTCATCAAGGAACTCGGGATCGGCACCGCACTCGCCGTACTGCTCGACGCCTCAATCGTCCGGGCTTTGCTGGTCCCGTCACTGATGGAACTGCTGGGATCGGCGAACTGGTGGGCGCCCCTTCCGCTGCGACGGCTGTACAAACGGATCGGACTCCGGGAGACCGCGCCGCAAGCGGCGTGACGGCCGATCCCAATCTCGGTGATTGAGAGGACCGGCGACGGTCCGACCACGACGGTGACAGCTCTTGCTGGGGCAGGAGTGGATGCCGCTGAGGTGGTGAGAACACGCTCGCGATGTCGCGCAGCGTGCTCGACATCCTCAAGCGCTGGGCAAGCGCTTTCAACATCGAGCTCTCAACGAGCGAATCTCCAGCCGGGGCCCAAGCCCGCGCCGCAGATGCACTCACCGGCCCCGCCTCGGCCATCGGATTTCGCCTCGCCGAACGTGGCCCCGGTGAGCTCAAATACCGACCTCTCGTTCAGCGGCCCTTTCTCGTCGCGCCCTGGCGCAATCTCGGCGGAGACAAGGTGACCGTCAAGTTCGAGCCGGCTGACGGCAGCCGAACGCGCGTGACGATCGATGGCGCCGTCGCTCGCGCCAAGCAGCCGCTGGCCACCGATCCTGGGCACTGGACGGCGGCGCTCGACGGCTCAGCGGCGTGACCCGTCCACGCTAGCCCTCCCGACCAACCCGTTCACCCAGCGGCGCGAGCGCGCGCTGGCGATCGGCTTTGTGGTCGGGCTCCGAGAGCTGGGTCTGGTTCTAGTTGCGCGTCACCCTCACACCGGGGTGACTGTGGTCGGGGTGATGACAGGTCACCCCATGCGGCCAGATCCTCCTGCGAGTGGTTCTCCCCGGAGACCGAAACATCAAACCAAGAAGCACCTAGCCGCAGAGCACCGCAACCGAGAGGAACGAAGATGCAGCCTCAACTCACCCTCCTCCGTGCCCGAGAGCACCAGCGGGAAATGAGCGCCGCCGCCCGCGGCCGGGTCCGTCAGGCCCCCTCGCGACCGTTGTTCGCGTCGATTGCGGTACGGCTCGCCACGGCGAACGACCCGGAGGCGCTCGAGCGGCTGGCTGTGCTCGACTCGACCGAGCCAACGAGAGGGTCGACGCTGGTCGGCGAGCTGCTCGAACGCCCGGTCGCGGCGCTGTCGCTCAGCGACGGCCGGGTCATCGCCGACCCGCTTGTGGCGACATCAGACGTGGTCGCCCTGTTGCGCCTCAGAGCGCGGCAGCTCGGGGCCAGGCGTCCTCGACGATGGAAAAAGAGAGGCGCCTATGGCCCGCACCGCCACCCAGCCAGCCCCGGCGCGCCACATCCTCGTACAAGCGGGCCTCCGCAGACCCGATGCATCAAACCAACCGAGTAGCGCAAGGAGACAACGCATCATGAAAACCGCCATCGCCCAGAACGTCCAGCCGGACCGCTACGACAGCGAAGAGTGGCCGGCGCTCGTCCCAGACATGCCGGACGAAGCCCGCGAAGCGATCGACGCTCGCTCGCTCGACCCGACGCAAGGAACGAAGATCGGCTCCGACCCATACGACGATTCCACCCAGGGACGCCAGATCGGATCGGATCCGCACGACGACCCGACCCAAGGTCGGATGATCGGTTCAGCTCCCTACGACGACGTCACCCAAGGACACAAGGTCGGGGCTGACCCCTACGACGACCCGACTCAGGGTCAAAAGATCGGATCTGATCCCAACGACGACCCGACCAGAGGCCGGTGACACGGCAGTCCCCAAGCTCCGGAGCATTGAACAACCCCAGCCACCCCAAGGAGAGACGAAACACCATGACAACCGGCATTGCACCCCAACTCGGCTCAGGCCAGGAAAGCGAACCGCGGGGTGACACCGCGGGCGTCATCGCGCCGCCGCCGCTGATCTACCTGGGCGCGCTCGGAATCGGCTTCGGACTCGACGCACTGATCGGGACAGGCTCGCTGCCGTCCGCGGTCCGAGTACCGATCGGCGCAGCATCGATTATCGCGGGCTTCGGACTGCTGGCGTCGTTCCTGAGCGCCTTCCGGCGCGCCGAGACGCCCGTTGACCCGTATACGCCCTCGGAGGCGATCGTCACCGACGGTCCGTACCGGCTGACGCGCAACCCCGCCTACCTCGGGATGGCGCTCATGTATGTCGGGATCGCGATCGTCGCGAACGCGCCCTGGGCGCTCGTCCCGCTGCCGGTCGCGATCGCGGTCATCGACCGCGGCGTGATCGCCCGTGAGGAGCGCTACCTTGAGCGGAACTTCGGCAGACCGTATGTCGACTACAAGCACCGTGTTCGGCGGTGGATCTAGCTGATGTACGCGCTCGCTTCTTAGGCGCAAGGAACGACCTGACCACTCAAGCGGACGCGGATAGGAAAATGAATGGATTGCCGCGCGTTTTTCGATGAGCTGTACGAGGCGTTCAATCGTCGCGACATCGATGCTGTGCTCGCGAGGATGAGCGACGAGGTGGACTGGCCCAACGCTTGGAAGGGCGGTCGCCTGATCGGCCGAGAGGCGGTGCGGGACTACTGGACCGCGCAGTGGGCGGAGCTCGACCCCCACGTCGAACCACTCTCGGTCGCCGAACGAGGCGACGGTAGCCAGGCCGTCACGGTCCGGCAAGTGGTGCGCTCTGCCGACCGGCAACTCCTTGGCGATGGTGAGGTAGTTCACGTCTACCGGCTGGACGACGGGGTGATCCGCCGCATGGACGTGGAGGAGCCGGAGCAATGACGTCGCTCTCACCGGGCTCGGAGCACCGGCGCGAGACTCGAGCGGTGGTTCGTGTGCGGCCCGCGCAGCCCGCGGATGCCATGGAGGTCGCGGGAGTTCACGTCCGGTCGTGGCAGCGCGCGTATCGAGGGTTGTTTCCGGATGAGTACCTGGACGCGCTACGCCCGGAGGTTCGCGCCGCCCGATACACGTTCGGTCAACCTCAATCCGAAGGTTCGACCACGCTCGTGGCGCTGGAAGGCCCGGCGAGGGTTCGCCACGATCGGGGCCGCAAACGACCAGGGCGATGGCTCCCTGGGCGAACTGCTCGCTCTGTACGTCGACCCGGATCACTGGGGGCTGGGCATTGGGCGGCGGCTCATGTTCGCGGCGCGACGGTTGCTCACCGAGCGTGGCTTACGCCAGGCGATGCTGTGGGTGCTCGAGGGAAACGAGCGAGCGGAACGTTTCTATCGGGCCGACAGCTGGCTACCGGACGGCACACATCGACAGATCGAGGTGTGGGGCGTCATGGCAGACGAAGTCCGCTACCGGCGCAACCTCCCTTGACGGGGGACTGTTGGAGCCCGGATTTGGCGACAAGCACGTCTCTGGTGAAGGCGGGGCCGAGACCTCCCTTCGTCTTGGCGCGGGTATCGTCGCCGGCGCCGGCGTGGCTGCCTGTGTCCGAAACCGGCACTCTGAACGAAAGGTCAGCCCTCCAGATGACGGCTGGTCTACGCTGGTGAGCGGCAGCCCGAGCGCGGACGAGTCGGCTGCTGCTTGCCTGCTTGCAGAGCCGCCGGCCCCGGCTAACGGCTCGCCGCAGGTGTGTTGGCTCGGCGGCAGCGGATGCCCGGTTTGCCAGGGCTGTGCGGAAGTCTTCGTCGACGAGACCGACGCGCTGGTAAGTCGCCCAAGCCGCGGCGGCTGCTAGCTCTGATGCGGCTAGCGCCGACTTGCTTCTGTGCAGAAGAGCAGCCACCGCAGCTCCGCCAACGCGGCGGCTGCGTCACGCCTATTGCACTAGTCCGGGCGTGGCTACTGCTTCGCGCCACGAGCAGGCACGCCACCGCACGGCCACCGTGCACCCGCCCTGGGCGAAGGCGACAGCGCCCCCGCGTTTGCTGGACCGCCGATTCGAGCAAGCCCAATTACATCTTGCGTTCGCACGGAACGTCTGTCGAGGGTCGCTGCGACCTCCGTCACCGGGCTGTCGCTTGGCCTGGCGAAGCGGTCATCTCATCGCTGACGGCCGACGCGCTGCTCCAAATCGTCCATTCCGACAGCGCCGACGCCGAGCGGCGCCACTTCCGCTTCGAGCTGATCGCTTGCAACGATCGAGCAAGCACCCGGATCGGCGCACTTCTGCTCCGATGAGAACGGGAGCGTCTCGCGAGTTGGCCTCACGACGCCGCGCTGCGACGGCCACCGTCGCACCCGCTTCGACTCAAGCGACGGTCTGCGCTCCTCCTCGTCCAAGGGGGAAGCGGCTGCCCTCGTCGTTTCGGGCGTCGTCCAGATGTGCGAATCGCACATTCGGGGACCTCGGCGGCGGCGGAGGGCGGCCAGTCGACCGAGACTTCCGCAGCGATCAGGAGGAGCAGCTCACCGTGCGCCTCGCCGTAATTGTGGATCTCGTCCAACTCGCAAGCCTGGGTCGGGCCGGAGGTGGCGTCCCTTTGGCGCTGTAAATTCGCCGGGGGGTAGGTTCCCGGTGGGGTCAGTCTATGCGGTCAGGCTGGGCGCTCACCTCCTTCTCGGGGCCTCGATTTGGGGGGTGCTATCGGTCGGGGGTGTCCGTCGGAGGGCGTGAGAACGGCTTAGGATGCGCCGATCTGCAACGCGTGGGTTGCGAGTGGTGGTCTGGTGGGGCATTGGGTGGTTTTAGCCGGCGGCGAGCCCACCGACCTCCTCGGTGATCGTTTCTTCGGGCTCGGCGTAGCGGACTCGGTTGAGGTGCTGGTGGTCGAGTTGGGTGAAGCGGATGCCGTTGGTCTCGTGGTTGATGACGAGGTCGAGCACGGCCCAGACGAGCGTGAGGCAGCTGGTCTCGCCGGGGAACCGGCCGATCACCTTGGTGCGCCGGCGGACCTCGCCGAGTGAGCGCTCGAGCAGGTTCGTCGATCGCCACCTGCGGCGGTGCCTGACCGGGTAGCGCAGGTGCACGACGAGCGCGTCGAGGTCCTCGGCCAGGCAGTCGGCCGCCGACTTGTAGCCGGCCTTGTCGAGCTGCGCGACGAGCGCCTGGAGTAGTTGCTTGGCGTCCTTTCTGCTGGTGGCGTCATCGAGCGCCTGCCAGTAGGCGTGCTTGACGCGTTCGCGCTCGCGTTCGGGGAGCTTGGCGTAGAGGTTGGCTGCCTTGTGCACACAACAGCGCTGACGGTCAGAGGCGGGCCAGCACACCTCGATCGCCTTGATCAGCCCGGGGGCGCCGTCGGCGACGATTAGCATCGGCGCGCCCAGCCCGCGGGCGATCAGGTCGCGGCCGAGCTCGAGCCAGTCCTCGTATGACTCGCGCATCCCCAGCATCACCGCCAAGAGCACGCGCTCGCCGGCGTCTGTGAAGCCCCAGGCGACCAGGATCCCCTCCTTGGGCCCGTCGGGGCGGACCGCCTGATAGGTCGCGTCGAGGAACAGCGCGACCAGCGGGGTGTCGTACAGGCTGCGCTGCTTGAACTGATCGAAGCGCTCACGGAGCTCCTCACAGATCCGCTGCACGGTCGACTTCGACAGCTTTCCCAGCCCGGCCTTCTCGGCCAGCGACTCGACGTCGCGCATCGACAGGCCTCTGACGAACGCGCCGATCACCATCGCCTTCAATGGCTCGGTGCGCAACAGCTTCGTCTGTCGGCGAAACAGCTTGGAGGCAAACGTCGCCGCCGCCTCCCGAACCTGCGGCACCTCGATCTCGAGCTCGCCCTCGCCGGTCTGCACCGTGCGCGAGCGAAACCCGTTGCGCAACCCGCTCTCATAGTTACGAAGCCCGCGCTGGTACTCCGGCCGGCGCTCGTAGCGAGCCCGACCCAACCAGGCATCGAACTCATCCTCCACAGCCCGCTGAATGATCAGCCTGGCCCCGAGCTTGGCCAACTCAGACAGCGTCTCGCGCGGGTTCTCGCCGATCCCCACGGCGAGGAGCTGCTCGATCCGAGCCTCAATCTCCGCCGACGGCGGTACGGTACGTCTCACGGCGTAGGCCTCCTTCAATTGGTCTGACAGGACTTGAGGGAACCTACGCCGTTCCCATGACGGGACCGGAGCTATTTACAGCACGTCTGGGACGCGACCGGGCCGGAGGACGTGCCTGCGTTCGTGAGGATCCGGAAGTCACCGTCGGCACGGGCGATCTCGCCGCAGGCTTCCGCAACGCCTGGGAGACCAGCACTCTCGCGGTCGTCGGCAACCAGAGTGCCCAGATTGCTCAATTGGGAGCGTGGCTTCGGTCAGCCTGCGGCATGTCGCGTTGCCCCGAGGGAGCGACAGTGTTGAGCAACTTGAGCGCGTCGTCGTGCGCTTCTGCCTTCAGCTGGCAAAGCAGCGATGCGGGAGATCCGTGGTCGGCACCGGCCAAGCCTGTACCGTTCGTGGGGTGACCGAAGCGCTGCAGCTGACGATCGTGTTCGAGTCTGGCGAGGACGGTTGGATCATCGCGTCGATCCCCGAGGTTCCCGGAGCGCACAGTCAGGGCCGCACGCGCGACGAGGCGCGCGCGAACGTGATCGACGCGCTGCGCGGGATCCTCGAGCTGCGGTTTGGTGACCACGGCTCGACCGGCCCCGACATCGACCGCGAGCCGCTGTCGCTCGTGATCGCCGCGTGAAGCGGCGCGACCTCGAGCGGCATCTCCGCGAGCACGGAATCAAGCTCCTCCGCGAGGGCGGTAACCACAGCTTCTGGGGCATCGACGCCGAACGCTCCACCGCAATCCCGCGCCACCGCGAGATTGACCACCGGCTCGTACGCAAGATCTGTAAGGACCTCGGCATTCCATCGCCGCCAGGCGGTCGGTGACCTGGCGGACTGCAGGACGGCTCACGGCTGTGGAACCGCACCGCCGAGCGGAGCCTGTAGAACCGCGATGACGTGCGCCTCGTCGGCGGGATGTGACATCAGACGTTCGTGCCTCCCGGGCGACCGGTGGCGGTCGCGCGGGAGATCGACGCGACCGCTCGCGACGTCGAAGAGATGGAGCCTGCTCTCGGCCGGAGCCGCCACGGCTCTTCAGTCAGGGCCGGAGCCGCAGCACTTCTTGTACTTCCGGCCGCTCCCGCACGGACACGGCGCGTTGCGTCCCACCTTGGTTGCTCGCCGCGGACGTATCGTCGGCCTCGCAGCATCGAGCGCCTCGACGATCTCTGTCATCCGGTCGAGCCCGAAACCCTCACCTTCAAAGGTGGCAGTTGCCGTGTCGCGCACGACGGCGCGGTCGCCGGCCTCCTCCAGGTCGATCGTCCGCCGGACGCTCACGCTGGAGTCCGAGCGGCTGATTCCCTTGGCCTGGGCTGCCAGCGCCTCGGCCTCCCCGTTACGCCCCGTCTCTCGGTAGAGCAACACGAGCCGGTCGGCGATGTCCTCCCGGTCCCTGACGCCCGGCGTCGAGTAGCCGCGGCGCAGCAGCGCCTCGGCCCGACTGTAGTCCTTCGGCCGGTCGTTCGCGAAGAAGTGAAGGTCCGCCCAGCCGATCCACCCCCACCCCCAGCTTGGATCGGCGTCAAGCCACTGCTCGAATAACGCCGCGGCCTCGTCGGTCTTGCCGAGCTCGAAGTACGACTCGGCGACCGCGCGGCGGCGGTTTTCGACCATCAACTGGTTCTCGTCCGGGAACCGCCGCAACGCGTCCTCGCACACCGTGATCCTCGCGCGGAGAAACTCTGGATCCTCGCGCCCGGCGTTCCGCAGCGCGTCCTCCAGATCCTGGCTCCAGTTGAATAGCGACTGGTACATCGAGAAGCGATCGTCGAACTCCCGGATCGAGTCGATCCCGGTCAGCTCGCATAGACGCACGACGTCAGACCACGCGTCGAGCCAGATCGCGGCCGCGCCCACCGGCTCCCGGCGCTCGAGCGCGTCATAGCCCGCCTGGATCTTGTCGCCAAGGAACTCCACGCACACCCGCTTGGGCCACCACCGCCGCCACAGCTCGAGCAGGGACAGCCAGATCCAATCATCGTGCGGCCGCCCTCCCCCGGCCCCGACACCGCAGTGGTCGAGCAGCGGCCACGCGACCGCCTCGACCGACAGCGCCCCCTCACACAGCTGCTCAAGCTCCGCGCGGTCCACCTCCAGACCGAACCCGCGCAGCTTCTCTAGGAGCTGCTCGTCGCTCAGCTTGGTCGCGTCCGAGCGCGTGGGCGAACCGATCATCGGTTCGCGATCGTACTCGCCCAGGCAGCGCGACTCCCGGTGCGTGGAGGCTGCCAGCGCCGGTTCAGGAGACGCCTACACAGCGTCATCCACGGCTACACGACCCCCTGGACCTCCCGCGGTTTCGTGGAGTAGGTTGTTGTCGTGGTGCCGGTTGCCAACGGTAGGTTGCCAACAGGTTGTCGCGCGCGAGCCCGGCGGACGAGATTCGCTGAACTCGCCCCTCCCGGGAGGCTGCCGCTGCCCCGCGATGTCTGTGCTTCGACGATCCGGGCGCGCGCGAGCTACTGCGGCTGTTCGCGGCGCCGGAGGCTGACCGGCGGCCTGGGCGCGCGGATGAATCGGGGAGACATGGCCGAATATGGCGAATGGACCCGTAAGGGAGCGACCCTCAGCGAGGTGACCGCCCGCAAGGAATACGGGGTCGACTCGGATTTTGTCGTCAAGGGCATCAACGCCGGAAGGCTCGAATATCGCGAAGGGGCGATCCGCGGCAACCCGTACCTCCGGGTGCTGAGAAGCCAGCTTGAGGCATACATCGTTGACGAGCTCGGCGACGAGTACCTGCGCACTTGGCAAGACAAGACGGAGCTGTCGAAGGTGAAGCAGGAGATGACTACGCTGCGCAAGCGGCTGGACGAGCTCGCGACCAGGAAAGCGGAGATCGAAGGCCGGCTCTGACGGTTACGCAGACCCGGAAGCGCCACGGCCCGATCTCCTTCGCGTGCTTTCAGGGGCAAGAGCACCCGGCAGAGGAGGGCAACCAGGCAACCACGATCGCGCAAGAACGCAGCGAATCAGCTCGGGAGCACCGACCGACGCAGTGGCCGGTTCGGCGCCAGGCACGGTCGGCGAATACCCGGGCAGCTTTCGGGGTGACGACCGTGTCCGTCGATCGCCTGCAAGCTGACATGACGTGATCGTGAGGTCTGCCCGAGCCCGTGGCGGTGGTACTGGAGAACGTCCGGCATGCGACTGTCGGATATCGGCGATACGAGAGCATCGATCTACGTCGGACGCGCGCACGGGGGCGACGCCCTCCGCTCCCGACCCGAGCGCACGTGTCGTCGGCCACTCGCTTCGCGGCCGAGCGGTCGTTGCCGGGACACGACCGACTACCTGAGGATCGGAACGACCTGGAGCGTCACGTGGTCGACGACGTCGCCGGCGGCGAGATGCTCGGGATCGCTCCAAAGGAGAAGCGCCGTCCCGGATGGACCGGACCCGCTCTCTCGGGGACGACCAGGAGTCTCGTGGCGACGAGGACACGGCTGGTCCTCGGCCAAGGCGGCTGTCGGCGCTTGCTGGAATCGAGCAAGCACCGGCTCCTGCTTCGGCGGGAAACCAGGGCTCCGGGATGAGCGATCACGCTGCGGATCGGACGGCCGCCCGGGCGAGACCCGCGTCTGGCGAATACGAAGGAAGCCGACTTCAGCGACACGAGACCTGCAATGGCGCCGGCGCAGTCATCGGTGCCTGAATCGTCGCGGCCACTCGACAACGCGAAGGCCAACCGCGAGCTCGGATGGCAGCCGAGCCATCCGAGCTGGCGTCACGGGTTCGCGACGTGAGCTCGCCCAAGCCGCTGCTCGAAGCTGGACTAGACTCGCCAGGCCGTGCGCGGTGGACAAACGGAGCGAAAGGGATGTGCATGGATCGTTACGCGGTGGCACATGTCGACGAGATCGGGGAGCTCGACGACGGCCGTGCGCCGATGCGCGCCGTGCGCCACCACTTCGGCATCACGTCTTTCGGTGTCAACGCTTGGATAGCCCGTGAGGCGGGAGCCCGGATCATCAACGAGCACGACGAGTCCGAACCGGATTCCGACGAGGAGCTGTATCTCGTGCTACGCGGGCGCGCATCCTTCGAGGTCGACGGTGAGCAGTTCGACGCGCCCGCCGGGACGTTCGTCTTTGTGCGCCCCGGCGTCAAACGTACAGCGTTCGGAGAGGAGCCCGGCACGACGATCATCGCGGTGGGCGGTGTTCCCGAAAAGCCGTACGAGCCTGGAGGCTAGGAGCTGTTCGCGCCACTGCGGCCACTCTACGAGGCGGGCGATTACGCTAAGGCGGCGGATCGAGGACGCGAGCTGCTGGCGGGCGACCCACCGTACGCCGACCTGCTCTACAACGTCGCCTGCTGCGAAAGCCTCGCCGGCCAGAAGGACCAGGCCATCGCGCACCTTCGGCGCGCCATCGAACTCTCGGAGCGGACCCGCCCGTGCCTTGAAGGCGATTCCGACCTCGATCCGATCCGCCAGGACCCCGCCTTCAAGGAACTGCTCGCAGGGTGACTTCAGCTCCGCGACGGCGCAGCGCAGTCCTCCAGACGGAATGCGGCCACGATGCTCGTCCTCGGCGACGCTGCCAGCCCTGGCATCTCAAGCACCGGGGACGCCGGCCACCCGGCCCTGCTTCCGTTTCACGACGTGCATCTCGGAGTCCGAGTCGCCTGCCCCCGTTTGCGCGGTAGGCAGGGCACTCCGCACCGTCTGACGGCTCACCGCTGCTTCCGGCGGCTCAGATCCCCGCTTGCCGCGCGAAGGAGGGGCGGCGGCGGAGCGGCGACGGTCCTCGTCGCAGAACGAGAGCAGGGCGATGCCGTGCGCGAGAGATGACGCCTCAGACGGTGCGGGGTCGCCATGGCTCGTGCTCGTGCGCAAGCCAGACCATCTCGGGGTCGAGCGCGCGCAACCGCAGCTGGCCTTCGGTGTGCGGCTCGTCGAGCTCGCCGAACCAGACCGCCACGTCGCCGCCGATGACGACCGGACGTCCGCCGGTCTCGACGACGACGACCTGCATGCCGCGTGTGTGGCCCGGCGCCGGGAGGAGTCGGAGCCCGGGAAGCAACTCGAGCTCGCCGTCGACCGGCACGTAGCGCACGCCGGGCGCCTCGACCCACTCGCGAATGGTGTAGTCGTCCTCGCTGCGCGCGTCGTCGAGCTCCCGACGCTGCACGTAGATCGGCCTGCCGGCGAAGAGGTGGTTGCCGCCGCAGTGGTCGAAGTGCAGGTGGGTGTTGACGACGACGTCGATGCCGGCGAGATCGAAGTCCTGCTTGCTCGGGTGTGTCGCGTGACCGCCGCTCTCTCGAGGAGCAGGAGCGCCCTTGCGTCGGCCAACGCTGCCGACGCTGAGCAATCTGGGCACTCTGGTTGCCGACGACCGCGAGAGTGCTGGTCTCCCAGGCGTTGCGGAAGCCTGCGGCGAGATCGCCCGTGCCGACGGTGACTTCCGGATCCTCACGAACGCAGGCACGTCCTCCGGCCCGACCCAGGCTTGCGAGTTGGACGAGTGGGGACGGCGTTGCGCCGGCGACGGCGGATGGCTGCTCAGCCAATTGCGAAGCGGCAGCGTAGCCCCACAAACTGCCGACGCCGCCGACACCCTGAGCCTCCACTTCTGCCACGCCAATGGGGGTGCGGTCGTCTCCAGCGGCGCTGGCGTCGCTCTCGCCGGTCGTCCATCGGGGAAGCCAGCCGGCCGCTCGTCCCGGTGCCCGCTCGGCCGAGAGAGCAACAGCCAGCGCCGCTTGCTGAGCGCCGCGTCGGCGGCTAGCAGTGGCGACGGCCGGCGTAATCGATCACCGCTTCTGCTTCGAATAGAAACGACGATCTCGCGAGACCGCTCCTCGTCGTCCATCTCGACCGTCTCAGACGCGTCAAGTGGCCGCTGTTGCGCTCTCGCTTCGGGCGGGAGCGCAAGTGCGCCGCGGCTGGCGAGACTGTCGGATCGCCTGCGCAAGCGGTCGCCTCGCTACGACGACGAACGATAGTTGCGACATTGCTCAACTGCGAGAGCTGACGTCGGGGTCGGTCGCGCTGCCGTTCTTCGATCGCTCTCCGAAAGCGCTCGTGAGGTTGGCAGGACACGCCCCTTCTCGTTCGAGCCGCACCGAGGCTATGCGCGCTTGGGTCGGTCAGGGTCCATCTGCGTGGGTCGCGAACGCGTCCTGCCCGCGTGGCCGCGGGGCGTCGATGAACGATGCGTCGTCGCCGATCGACACGTGATGTTGGATGCGGGGGAGGTGCTCGCCGAAGAACAGGGTTGCCGATAGCTCCCCACGGGTACGGGCGCCGGTCTTCTCGAAGATCGACTTGAGGTGGTCGGTGACGGTGTGCGGCGAGATCGCAAGCCGTTGTGCTGCCTGGGTCGTGGTTGCGCCTCTGAGCATCAGCTGGGTGACCTCCTGCTCGCGTGGGGTGAGGCCGTAGGCCTTGAGCAGCAGCGGCGCGACGAGCGTTGGGTGTGCGCGTTGGACGAACACCGCGATGTCGCCGGAGCGAAGGTCGCCGAGCAGCCCGCCATGGAGCACAAGCCACGTGCCGGCCGGTGTTCTCACAGCGGCGCTCGGGAGCGCCACCCCGGCCGCCCCGCCAGCGGCGACGATGGCCTGTCGTGTGGCGCTGGCTACGGCGTGGACCGCGGGAGAGCGCAGCCCCGCCTCGACGGTGCTCCCGGAGAGCTCGGCCAGCAGCGGCTCGGCCGAGGAGGAAATCCGGATCGGGCCGCCGGCGGCGTCGAGCTCGATCACCCCGGGTGCGTCGGGAATCGTGGCGGGCGATGAGGCGGCCTCGGCGACGAGTCCGCGGCGCACGGCGCGCGCGAACAACGCCGAGGCAGCGGCGAGCAGCTCGACGTCGTGGGGCTCGAACTCGGGCTGGCCCGCTTTACGAACGAGGATCAGCGCGCCCCAACTTGCGCCGTCGGCGACGAATGCGCTGCGGAGCTCGGGGCCGAGCCCGGCGGGGGTGAGCAGGTCGCGGAAGCGTGGGCTTCGTTCGGGGTGGCCGCCGGTCGCCTCACTCATCGTCGCCGCCTTGAGCTCGGCGCGCGCGAGCTGCTCGAACTTGTTGACGTCCTCCACCGCATACTCGTTGTTAGCCAGCACCGGGAAACGGTCGGGCAGATCCTGGAGGCGGTGCTGGGTGATCAGATCCGACCCGGGATCAAGCGTGTGCCAACAGGCGCCGTCGAACGCGACCGTACGCTTGAGGCGGGCGGCGGCCTCGTCGAAGAACTCGATCCGGGTTGGAGCGCGAAGCGCCAGACGCTCGAGGTCGGCGAGCACCTGCTCCGGCGCCCATGTGGCTCGGCTGACGCTGCTCATCGGTTCTCGCGGTCCTCGATCCCAGCCAAGGGTACCCCCACAAATCCGGGATAGCGCGGCCTGCTCCGACGAGCGACCATCGCCTTCAACGGCCTAGGAGGAAGCGATGCAAGCACCAGCCGACATAAGCGAACGAGTTGTACCCGGTCTACTCGTCCGCGAAGCGACCGCGGAGGACGCCGACGACTGCGCGCGGATCTTCTACGACGCCTTCGAAGCGATCGCTGGGCGCCATAACTTCCCGGTCGAGCCGCCCTCGCGCGAGTTCACCCGCTTCAAGGTCTCGGACATGCTTGCCAGCGACGGGTTCGTTGGCCTCGTGCGCGAACGCGACGGGAACGTCCTCGGCAGTGCGTTCGTCGACGAACGCGCCACGATCGCTGGGATCGGCCCGGTAGCTGTCGACCCCTCCGCCCAGGACGATGGGATCGGCCGAGCGCTGATGGAAGCGGCGCTGGACCGCGAGCGCGATCGCGGCGCCGTCGGCGTGCGGCTCGTGCAGACCGCCTACCACTACCGCTCGCTGGCGCTGTACGCGAAGCTCGGATTCGTGGTCCGCGAGCCGCTCTCGGTCGTGCAGGGCACCCCGCCCGCCAACGGCGTGCCCGGCCGGGGCGTCCGCCCCGCGAGCGAGGGAGACCTCGCTCGCTGCGGCGAGCTCTGCGTCCGCGTCCACGGTCATGACCGCAACCAAGAGCTCCAGGAAGCGATCGCCGCGGGCACCGCGCGCGTCGTGGAGCGCCCCGGTGGTATCAGTGGCTACGCGACTGGGTTCGGCTACGGCTGGCACGCCGTGGCCGAGACCACCGAGGACCTGATCGCGCTGCTGAGCTCAGCAGAAGCGTTCATGGGTCTCGGGATCCTTGTGCCGTCCCGAAACGCCGAGCTTATGCGCTGGTGCCTGGAACACGGCCTGCGGATCGTCCAGCAGAGCACGCTGATGACCCTCGGTCTCTACAACGAACCCGCGGGCGCGTACCTGCCATCGATTCTCTTCTAACCGACCGAGCGCCGATCCACATGCAAACGACACACGCGGGCTCGATCGTGCTACCCGGGCCATGGGCGAGAGCTGCCGGGAATCGTGTTCAAGATCGACCGCGATGGGCGGTCATAACAGACAGGAGAAGCCATGTCACTCGCATCACGCAGCCGACTAATCGCGGCCACCCTGATGATCGGCGCGATCGCCGCGCCCGCAGCCTCGGCGCAGTTTGACCTAGCAGCCCCCGGCACGCCAAGCGGCAGGGCTCAAAGCCAGGCCACAACCGGCGCCCCGGTCGTGCGGTCGAACCCCGATCAGCAGACCGCGCAGACCGGTCCCGTCGGACCGCCGATCCTGCGCCGCGCACGAGCATCCGAGCTACCGGCGATCAACCGCGCCCAGGCACAGGAGGCAGAGCGACTCGCCTACAACCTGCCTCGGACTGCTCGGTACAGCAATGCGGACATGAACGCCTACGCGAGCGCGCCCCATCCCGTTGCCGCCCCGACGCCCATCAGCGGCGCGCCCAGCAACGGCTTCGACTATGGCGCGGCCGGCGTCGGCGCCCGCATCACCGGGGCAATCGTGCTGCTGATCACCGCCGGCACGCTCACCATCCGCCGGCGCAGCCAAGTCCGCCACCCGTAACTACAACCCGTTGCCGTCGCTTTGACGGCGACGTCGGGGACGCCCCTCAACCCAGGTCCGAAGAGGAGGAGAAATGTTGAAGTCAAGACGGAGCGTCGAGCGCGGCTTGCGGGGACCGGACGCCGTGAGAGCGTCGGCGGTGCGCGGGATATCCACGGACCGTAACGAATCGGCCTGTTCCACGACCGCCACGGACTCTCTCACCCGACCACAACCTTCGTTTAACGACGGTCGCCAGCAACCCGTCGGCTCGGCGCCGATGCGCAGGAGCGGGGCGCTGAGGTCCGCGGTTCGGATAGTGACGGTGCTCGCACTACTGGCTGCTTTCGCAGGAGTATTCGTCTCTCCGGCGGCGGCCGCTGGATGGCGAGACCGGGAGTCGCGGGAGGCGTCAGCGGCGGTCGCGCTGGATTGGAACGCAACCGCGGTCGATGCCGTCCGCGCGGCCAAGGTGGTCGACCCGCCAGGCACCGCGCCGCGACCGATCTACCAGACCGAGGGCCTTCTGTACATGTCGTATGTGCAGGCCGCGGTGTACGACGCGGTGATGAAGATCTCCCATCGTTATTCCCTCTACCACTACTTCCGCGCCAGCAGCCGGCACGCGTCGCTGCCGGCGGCGGTGATCGCCGCCACGTATGACACGCTCGTCTTCTACCTTGGCGACCCCGGCGGCGCGCTCGCCGCCAAATACGCCGCGGCCATCGCGGCGCTGCCGGCCGATCGTGCCACCGCTCGCGGGATCGCGGTCGGGCAGGCCGCCGCCGCCGACATCGAAGCCCTCCGAGCCAACGACGGCCGCGACGCTCCCGTCTCCACAGCGTACGGCGCCGGGCCCTTGCAGGCCGGCGTGTGGGTGTTCGCGCCCCCGCCCTCGTTGCAGTCCGCCCAGACACCGTGGATGGCGTTCATGCAGCCATTTCTCCTGACCAGCACCTCGCAGTTCCGCGCGCCATCGCCACCCGCGCTCACAAGCGCGCAGTACGCGGTCGACTTCAACGAGACCAAGGCGTACGGCGCGGTCAACAGCAGCGTGCGCACCCCGGCACAGACAGCGATCGCCCAGTTTTGGAACGCGAACGCGATCAACGTCGACAACCAGACCCTGCGCGATATCGCGACCCAGCACGGGATGGACCTCGCCGACACGGTCCGCCTGCTCGCGATGGGTGACCTGGTGATGACTGACGCCGGAATGGCCTGCTTTGACTCCAAGTACACCTACCAACGGTGGCGCCCGATCACAGCGATCCGTAACGCGGACCTGGCTGGCAACCCGGCAACAACCGCCGATCCGACTTGGAGCCCGCTGCTCACGACACCCAACCACCCCGAATACCCCGCCCAGCACGGCTGCATAACCAGCGCACTAGCCCAGGTCATCTCGACCGCGCTCGGCACCGACAACATCAACGCGACCATCCCGGGCGCACAAGGGGGCGCCACCACCCTGACCACCTCGCAGACCTTCGCCACAGTCCAGGACCTCAACGAGCAGCTCGTCAACGCACGCGTCTGGGCTGGCCTGCACTTCCGCAACTCCGTCCTGGCCGGCGAAACCCTCGGCACCGACGTCGCCGACTGGGCACTCGAGCGCTACTTCCAACCCACCGACCAAGACGACGACAACGACCGCGGCTGAACCACGCTCCGGCAGACCCCCCGGGAGAGGGCCCCACGCGGCCCTCTCCCTCTGCTCTGCCTCGTCAACCGTAATAACCGCCCGACCCGCGAAGCGCAGCGTCGCCGGCGTCGGGGCTGAGACTTCCGCTCAGCCTCCGAGTCGGGGTGGCCCCGGGGAATCTCACCCCCGGGCCACCCGACTCCCTCCGCGAACGACACTCGCCGAGCGCTAGCCGGTGACGCAATCATTGCCGTCCAGCAAGCGCGCCGCGCTGTCGCTCTCGTAGCCGAGCAGTCACGACAGAGCCGCCGTTCACACTGGCGTTGGACGACGACCGGCGGTCTCGCGTGACCCCCCTTGCTCGAGGAGCAGCAGCAGTCGGCCTCGCCAGTGACGGTGCTGAGCTGACGGAGATTGACAGCTTCTCCTTCGGCAGCGCGAGCAGCAGTCGGCGGGGCGCTTGCCGGTTGCTGAATTGGGGCGACCGCGGCAAGCACGGGCTCTTCTGCCATCCCGAGAGACGAGGCGTCGAGTTCATCGCCCGCGTCTCTGCTGCCATGGACGACCAGCGACACGGACGTCGGGCGGCGCAACGAGAGGCTCGCTTTGCGCAGCGAGGGGCAGCCCGGCGAGGCCCGGCGCTTGCTCGGCCACAGCTAGCAAATCGACCAGAGCGGAAGCCTGCCCGAGGCCGGATCAGACGACTGCTTGGGACGACCGATGAAAATCAAGGGCCGTCGGTGACGTGGTTCGGAGGAATTTGCGACGTTTTCGGGTGACGTGTTGGTCGCGGAGGGGTCGCCGAGGGCGTTAGATCGCCTCCTGTGAGGTCGGTGTGCGCGGTCGTGGGCGGTTTTTGCGCGCGGGTGGTCCTGGTCGAGGTTGTGGACGTCCTCACGGCGCGTTAGGTTGTTGGTTAGGGCGTGAGCCGATGACGTGTCAAAGAGCAGGTGTCCGGGGCTTGACCGTGGCCTGCCGCGTGACGTTGCCCCGTTGGAGGGGCCTTGGTTATGCGCGCCCCGCTGTCACGCTCGCGCCCGCCTTCTGTTTGTTGGGGGAGGCGGCTTTCCAGTCGGCGACCGAGCGCTTGTAGGAGGCCTCGGCCTGGGCGGCGAGCTGCTTCTCGGCCTGGCGCATGCGTTCGCGGGTGGCCCACACGCCGGAGGGTTGCCCCTTGCGCTCGGGGGCGCCGGCGGCGAGTTCGACTCGCCGGAGCTTCTGGGCGGTCAGCGAGGGCTGTTGGTGGGCGTAGTCCTCCTCGCGGGTCAGCATGCAGTGGAACAGGACGGCGAGCTTGCGCGCGACGGCAACGACGGCGACGTTGTGGCCTTTGCGGGCTCTGATGCGCTCATAGAAGGCGTGCAGGGGACCGGGCTGTTGGGCCACGGACTGGGCGGCTTCGACCAGGGCCCAGCGGGCCTGGGGCGAGCCTTGCTTTGAGATCCGCCCTGAGCGCGCCTTACCTGAGCCTGACTGGTAGACGCGCGGGTCGAGGCCAAGATAGGCGACCACTTGGCGGGAGCCCTTGAACCGGCGGATGTCGCCGATCGCCGCCAGGAACACCGCGGCGCAGATGACGTTGACGCCCGGGACGGTCATGAGCCGTCTGATCTGCCGGGACTTGAGCGCCTCGTGGCAGATCAGCCGCTCGACCTGCTCGATCTCTTGATCGAGGAACTCGATGTGGCGCAGGCAGCCTTGCACGGTCTCGGCTTCCGCCAGCGGGAGTTCCAGCCCCCGCAGCCATTGGCGTCCCTTGACCCCGAACAGGTCGGAGACGGGCGGGCGGCCCTTGAGGCGGCGCATCAGTACGGCGTGGATCTCGTTCTTGGCCCTGGAGCGGGCGCGGACGAGCTGCTGGCGGCGGGCCAGGCGCCGGCGCATCCTTGCGATCCACTCAGGCGGCACCCACACCGCCTCGAGCTCGCCGGTCCACAACAGCTTCGCCAGCGTGCGGGCGTCGAGCCGGTCGGTCTTCGCGCGCGCCTGGCTGATACCGGTGTCGCCCGGGGAGACCACGATGATCTTGCTCACATGTGGCTCGAGCAGCTTGACGATCTCCCACGAGCTGCCGGTCACCTCAAGCGCAACCCGGTCACTGGGCAGAAGGCTCTCGGCCAGCGTCTTGAGTCCCTCCGGGGTGGAGGCCACCCGGCCGGCGGAGAACACCTTGCCCTCCTCGCAGATCGCGATCTCGATGAAGTCAAGATGCACGTCCAGCCCGATGCACCTGCCCAGCGGCCGTGACAGCAAACGCCGCTTGGTCACCGTTCACCTCCTATAGCCTGTAGTAAATCGTTGATGAGCGGAGAACGAGTGGGCGAACGACACAGACCGATTCGCGCTCGCAGCGCACCCGGGCAAGTCGCAGAGGCCGCCACCGAATCTCACGGGCTCTCAGCCCATCGTCCAAACCGGCGTGCCCTCCTGCGTTCTCCACAACAAGAATCCCCTGTGCCCGGTGACGCGCTATTACGCGGCCGGACCGGGAACTCCTGCGGGGTGAATTTTCATGCCCCGATTTCCACCAGTCTCGCGATGGCCCGGGCATCGGCCGGCCAAGAGTTGTGGATCTCGTCCTGAGCGACACAGATGGTCCTGACCCGCGGTTTGCCATGGTGCAGGAGAAGTCTCTGGCCGAGATGCGGCACCGGGGATTGCCAGTCGAGCGGAAGCCTCGGGCCACGAAGCTCGGACAGGTCGGCGCCGTGGCTGCTCTTGCTCGGATGCGAGGGCCCCTCGGATCGGCCGCCGCCTTCGCTTCGACCCGGTCGTTAGCAGGAAGCTTGCAAGGCACCTGATGCTTGAGTCTGGCGGATGGCAGAACCCTGCTTTCGTGGTGGCACGGCCCTTCGCGCTGCGGAATGTTCTGTCGGTCAACGCCCTGGTGAGTCGAGACCAGTCGGATCGGCCACCCGGACGCTGCCAGCAATAGGTCGAGCATCCAATGGGAGAACTCGATGGTGCGATCCGCGCACGTTTATTCCGTCGTCGATCGCCTCGGCTGGGTGACCGCGAGGCTGCGGTGCCAAGCGGCGAGCGTCGTCAGCCAGCGGCGCTCGCTCGGCGCCATGGTCGAGCTAGCAGGTAGATCGCGGGCACCCTGATCGGGTCGCCGTCCGGCAGGACGTTGATCGTGCGGATGTGGCTCGCGCCCGTGGCGATCACCTCGAAGCGATCCGGCGAGAAGAGGCTGGCGAGCTCTTGCTCGGTGATCTGGCCTGGCGGTATCAGCCGCATCACCCGCTCAAGTTCGGGCCACATGCCGTGCCGCTGCACCTGCTCGGCGAAGTAGGCGCCGGCTTGCGGCGGGAGCTCCTTGGCAAACAGCGTCCCTGTCCGGCCGATCAGAGCGGCGATGCTCCTGATCGCGTCAGGACGGTCGGCCGCCACCAGCGCCTGGAGCACGCCGCGGACGTACACGTTCGCGTCGCCCAACTCCGCATGTAGCCGCCCCGCCGCGTCGGGAGACCGGGCGTCGAGCACTCGGTAGCTCACGTTCGGCGGGTTCTCGGCCGCACGCGCGCGGTCGATCGCGGCGGGCGAGATGTCGAGGCCGACCACTGTGTCGAAGCGTCGGGCGAGAAAGCGGGTTTGGCGCCCGTCGCCGCAGCCGAGATCGACCACCGGCAGATCTAGGGTGAACGCGTCGGCGAACACCTCGAGGTCAGCCGTGAGGTCCGACTCGTTGGCGTCCCAGACGATCTCGCCTGGAGCGCCGTTGACGCCGCTCCACCAGCGCTCCCAGGCGGCCGATTGGCTGTGGGCAATCCGCGCGTGGCCCGTGGGTGGTGATGTCATGTTTGTCTCCTAGAGGCGGTGCTCAAGCCCGGCCGGTCACGCAGACGCCACCGCCGGGATGCGGCCAAGCGCGTCCTCGACCGTGACGACGTCGGCGAAGCCGAATGCCATAACTGCGCACGCGGCGCGTTGGAGCTCCTCGGCGCTGGCTGCACCGAGCCCACCGTCGGGCAGGTCGAAGTTTGCCGTCCCGTCACTGAGGAAGAGCACGCGGAACTCGCGCACAGCAGCTTCGCGCGCGGTGGTGTCAACGCAGACGTTGGTATTGATCCCGCCGAGGATGATGGTGTCGATTCCGCGCGAGCGCAGGATCACCTCGAGGTCGGTGGCATAGAAGGCGCCGTAGCGAGGCTTATCGACGACGATGTCGCCGGAATGAACGTCCATCAGTTCGTGCAAGGCGGCGGACGGTGCGTCGTCGTTGATGACCCCGGCGGCGACCGCAGGGATGCTTTCGCCGAGAAGCCCGACGTTGCTGCCATCGAGCCGCACGACGTGCCGCGTCCACATGACCGGGATGCCGCTCTCACGGCAGGCCGCCGCGAGCCGGTTGAGCCGCTCGGCTACCTCTGTGCCGAGCGGCGCTGCGACTGGCGAGTCTGCGACGAAGATGTTCTGCATGTCTACGATCACGAAGGCCGTGCGGCCGGGATCGAGCGAAACCTCGGCGATCCCTGCCGCCGCGGATGAGTCTCTATCCATATATGACATTTGAATCTCCTTACTTTCCGATCAGACTGCCGAGCAGTGTCGGCCAGACGGGCAACGGACGTACACGGATGAGCGTCGGTTGTGTGTCATGGCTTGAGTATCGGCTGCGTGCGGGGTCCTGTCGTCCCCGCAATCCATGAACTTGCCGGCGATTTTGGCGTTGTGGTGGGCCGACGATTCGGCCGCTCGTCACGGTTTCCGGTGACGGTAGGCGGCTGGGGTGGCGCGGATGAGCGCCGGCTTGCTTGAGCGCGAACGCGTGCTGGCGGCGATCAAACGCCGGCTCGATCAGGCGGCCGACGGCCGGGGCGGGGTCCTGTTTCTCGTCGGCGACGCCGGACTGGGAAAGACGACCATGCTCGAGGCGGCGATCGAACAGGGCCGCCGGCGCTTTCGCGTCGGAATCGGGCGAGCCGACGCGCTTGAGGCGAGGCTGCCGTTCGGCATTCTCGCCCAGGCTCTCTCACCGCTCCTCGACGAGAAGGTGGCGGGCGAGCTGTTCGAGCCGACCGATCAAGACGGTGTCGATACGCCCGCGCCTGGCCGCTTCTTCGCGCTGCTTCGGAGTATCCGGGCGGCGGCGACCGGGCCGCTGCTGCTCGCCTTCGACGACTTGCACTGGGCAGACGCCGACTCGCTGGCGTTTCTGCATTTGCTGTGCCGGCGGGTCGGCTCGCTCCCGCTCGCGATGATCGCGACGATGCGCCCGTGGCCGGATGCTGCTTTGCGGTCGGCCATCGATCTCGCCGCGCAAGGGCTGGCCGAGCTCGAGCAGCTCGAGCGGTTAAGCGAGCGCGCCGCCGAGGCGGTGGTCCGCGCGCACGCCGCCGGCGGCCTCTCGCCGGGTGCCTTGGAGCGGATCCTCGCCGCGTGCAATGGCAACCCGCTGCTGCTCGCGCAGCTCGCTGAAACGGGCGCGCGTGCGACCGGCGAGGAGGGCATCGACCTCGCGCGTGGGTCGCGTCGGCTGCTGCTTACCCGCTTCCTGGCTGCGGATGAGACTGCCCGGCGCTACCTATGCGCCGCGAGCGTGCTCGGCACGCGTTTTCGTCCCCGGCTCGCCGGCGAACTCGCCGGGCTCACGCCGGGGGAGTCTGCCCTCGTCCTGGACTCTCTGTTCCGCGCCGGAGATCTTGACGACGACGGTCCGGGCTCGGCCCGCTTCAAGCACGACCTGATCCGCCAGGCCGTGTATGAGGAGCTTGCCCCGCCGGTACGCGCCCAGCTGCACGAATCGGCCGTGCGCCTGCTGACCGCAGAGGAGGCGAGCGCTCCGGAGATCGCCGACCACATCATCGCTGCGCAGCTCGCCGATCCGCCCGCGGTCGCGGTGCTCGCGCGGGCGGGACGCGAAGCGCTGCATGCGGGCGCGGTACGGCAGGCCCGGCGCTATCTGCAGGCCGGCGCTTCGCTGGCAGGCGCGCGCGCGGCACCCGGGCTCATTCTCGATCTCGCGCGCGCCCTGGTCGCCGATGGCCAAAGCCAAGCTGCGCTTGACCTCCTGCAGGCGCTGCTCACCCGACCCTCGCTCGCCCCACAGGCGCGTTTTGAGGCGATGCG
Source organism: uncultured Solirubrobacterales bacterium (assembly GCA_963731355.1). Classification (GTDB taxonomy): domain Bacteria; phylum Actinomycetota; class Thermoleophilia; order Solirubrobacterales; family Solirubrobacteraceae; genus Palsa-465. The sequence goes on from CAVSUS010000002.1 coordinate 24,403, forward strand.
GGCGCTCGGGCGGGCCGCGTTTGAAGCCGGCCAGGTGCCGCTCGCCGACCGCTGGTTCGAGGCGGCGGTGGGCCAGGCCGAGGATGAGCCTGACCTCGCGGTCGCGATCCTGCTCGACCGCGTCTTCCTGGCCTGGGCCCGCCTCGGCCCTGGCACCGCTCTGCCGCTCGCAACGCGCGCCCGCAGCCGTTCGACCCAGGCCGATCCGCCGCTCGCCGCGTCCGCGCTCGCGGCGTGGGCGCTCTGTGCCTACCTCGCCGGTGATCCACGCGGTCTCGAGGCGGCCGAAGAAGCGGCGGCCAGCGCCGCGTTGGACCCGAGCAGGCCCGGACCGGACGGCCACTGGGTGCTCGAGCCCTCGGCGGTACCGGCCGACGTCGCCGTGTGGGCAGAGCGGTTCGAAGACGGGGAAGTGCGCTTGCGTAACACCAGTCGAGCCGCCGAGCAACGAGCCGAGCCGTTTCTCCTCTTCCACGCTTCGTTCTCCCTTTCCGATCTGTTCTGCCGGCTCGGGCGACTGGACGAGGCGCTCGCGCAGGCGCGACGCGCGCTCGAGGTCGCCGAGCTCGTCCCGGTCGCGCTCCCGCTCGCCACCGCCGCCGAAGGGCTCGCGCTCCTCGAGGCCGGGAAGCTCGTGGAGGCGGCGGCACGCCGCGACCGGCTGCGAGAAATGCCGGGCAGGGACGACTGGTACCTGGCGCGGGGATGCGCGCTGCGGCTCGATGGAACCCTCGCTCTCCGACAGGGGGAAGTCGAAGCCGCGTGCGCAACCTTTGCTCTGCTCGAAGAGCATTGCGCCCGGGCAGGAGAGCGGGACCCATGCCACATCCCCTGGGCGCTCGAGGCGATCACCGCCTACCTCCTTAGCGACCGCGTCGACGATATCCGCCGGATCGTGCAGCCGCTCCAGGACACCAGGCTGCCGAGCCGCTGGCCGAAAGCCGCTGCCGCCTTCGGGCGAGCCGCACTCGCCGAACGCCACGGCGATCGGGCAGCTAGCGAAGCCTGCCTGGTCGAGTGCCTCGCGCTCCTCGAGGAGATCCCCCTCCCGCTCGCTCGCTCCTGGGCGCTCACCGAGTACGGCGCCTTCCTCAACCGCAGCGGCGAAGCCGGCCGTGCCCGACCGCCGCTCGCGCAGGCGCTCACCCTCGCCGAGGGATGCGGCGCAGACTGGCATGCATCCCGCGCACGGGCCGAGTGGCGACGCGCCGGCGGACGGGCACCGCGCACCCCGCCAGGCGAGCTGACCCCCCAGGAAGCATCAGTCGCGCGCCTCGCCCGCACCGGCAAGACGAACAAGCAGATCGCCGAGCAGCTCTACCTCTCCATCAACACCGTCGAAACCCACCTCGCCCACATCTACCGCAAGCTCGGCATCCGTCGCCGCTGGGAGCTCATCGCCCGCGAGGACCTAGACCCGCCGCGCTCATCCGGCAGCTGAGCTCAGGACGCGACCGACACCCCGGATCCCGATCGACGCCGTTGAGTTCGGCAGATCGGGTGCGATTTCGGTGAGCCCCCGGCGTACCTGCCGAGGTCCGGCTGGGGCTCCCGTCGATTTGATGACCATTGCGTACACAAGGGAGTGACCCTGCGCGAGCGCGTCGTCCACCAGAGCAAATTCGGGGCTGCGATGCTCTCGCTCGGCGGGCAATCCACACATGGATGTCACTACTGCTCCGGAACGATGCACGAGTCGGTGAGCGCCCGATCAGGGCGTCTGACACGCTCGCGACGGACGATTTGGAGCGGCGCGTGCGCCGTCAGCGATGAGATGACCGCTTCGCCCGGCCAAGCGACAGCCCGGTGACGGAGGTCGCAGCGACCCTCGACACGGTCCGTGCGTACGCAGGATTTGATCGTGCTTGCTCGGATCGGCGGTCCCTGCAAACGCGGGAGCCTTCACATTCGCCCGAGACGAACAACGAGACTCGCGCCACATCGGTGCTCGGCCCCGGAGGAAAGCAGCGACGCTGGCGCGCGTGGGCGGAGACGTCTGCACTGCTGACTTCGGACACCCGCAGCCACGTGCTGGCGCTGGTTGATACGACTGCTCCGTCGTGGGAGGAGGTGCCGGTGCTTGCTGGATGCGGGCCCGCGCGAGCTAACGTCGACAGCCGCCTTGGATGGGGTCGAGCCTGGAGGTCGGACTGTTCCTTTCTGGCGAAGCAACAGGTGGGCGCCGGCGGGCGGAGCACGCGACTGGCGCCCCGCCCGCGAGGCATCCTTACCGGTTCAGAGTTCGAGTCCGGCGCTGACGTGCATCATCGGCGCGCGCCGGGCGTGGATCGCGCTGATGATCTCCTCGGCGTTGATCCCTTGGAGGTACACGCTGGTCGTGGACACATACGAATGTTGGATATGCGGGTGATATGGCAGCTCGGCGAGCGATTCTGTCGTGGACCTGGTCGTCCCGGGTTTAGCGCTGGCTCTGGGTACGCGGTGGGCGCGTAGCGGAGGTCGCCGGAGGCGGCCGGAGCGGAGCGCCTACCGCGTGCGTGCCGTCCGGCGGGGCCACGATCGTTCCGCTCCGTCCTGTCGTGTCGAGGAAGGAGCGTTGCGATGACGTTCGTGCCGAGCATGCAGCGGGTGATGGACGGGCGGGAGGTTCGGTCGATCACGCTGGGGCATCCGCTGGTCGATGCGTACTTGGAGTTCGTCGGCGCCCGCGGCGCGGTGAACACGTGGCTGGCGACCGCGTATGACCTGAAGGTGTTCTTCGAGGTGGTCGGCAAGGACCCGGCGGAGGTCACCTCGGCCGATGTGTTCGCGTTCCTTGCTCAGCAGCGCACCCCGCAGCATGAGAACGTGGTGCGCATCGAGGACGGCGAGGCCGGCCTGTCGGCCAGGACGATCGCGCGGCGCCTTTCGAGCATCGCCGGCCTGTTCGAGTATTTGATCGTCCGCGGCGACGCCGGCGTGGAGCGCAACCCGGTCCCGCGCGGCCTGGCCGGACGGCGGGCGGGTCAGCGCCGGCGGGGCGGGGTGCGGCTGGTTCGTCGCCCGCGCACGCTGCCGCGGGTGCTCTCGCCGGTCGAGGTGGACGCGCTGCTGGGCGCGCTGCGCACCCAGCGCGACCGGGCGATCGGGTTGGCGATGCTGTTGGCGGGGCTGCGCCGATGTGAGGTGTTGGGGCTGAGGCTGCAGGACATCAACCCGGGTGAACAGCGGCTGTTCGTAGCCTCGGGCAAGGGCGGCCGGGAGCGGGTCGTGCCGGTCTCGGCTCGGTTCTTTCAGGCGCTGGGCGAGTACTTGGAGGCAGAGCGCCCGTCGGAGGTGTTGACCGACGCGTGCTTCGTGGTGCTGAAGGGTCCACGACGCGGGATGCCGTTGACGGCCGCTGGCCTGGACGAGGTGATCGATGGCGTCAGGGCGCGCGCTGGCCTTGCGCGTTTGACGTGCCACATGCTCCGGCATACGTGCTTGACGCGGCTGCGGGAGCAGGGGATGTCGCTTGAGGCGCTGCAGGCGCAGGCCGGGCACGCATCGATCGAGTCCACCAGGATTTATCTGCATCTCGCGAACGATTGGCTCCGGGGCGAGTATCTGCGGGCCGCGGAGGCGATTGAGGCGCAGATCGATCCGTTGGCGGAGCGGGAGGTGTCGTGACTCGGCTGCTTCCTCGAGACCCTGAGGTCGAGCGGCTGATCGCCGCCTACCGCGCGGATCTCGTGACGACCGGCCAGTTCGCCGAGAGCGAGGTGATCTCCCCGGCGCGCGCGTTCCTGTTGCGGACCGGCGGCGCCGATGGCTTCTTGCGGATGTCGTTTGAAGAGCAGTGCCAGATCTCCACCCGCGACACCCGGCTGGTCTTGTGGATGATCACAGCTGGGCACGCGCGCGCGAGCGCCGTGTACCTGGCGCGATCCAACGTGCATATCGGTCAGATCGCGGCCTGGGTGCACCGCGAGTTCCATCAGTGGTTCATCGCGACCGCGGCCCAGCTGGGGTTCGGTCCGGTGGCGGCGAACCTGCAGTGGTGGGCGGTGGCGAAGGTCGCGGCGGTCGTCGGCATCCCGCCAGAGGAGCTGACCCGCAAGACGTTCGGCGAGGGTGGCAGGCGGCTGCTTGACGCGGTCGAGAAGCTGTATCCGGGCCAGCCGTCGCCGCCGCGGAACCTGAACACGCGGCTCTATGGGGCGGAGGCGACCCTCTATCACGGTGGGGTGATCGAGGGTCCGCTGCGCAAGCGGATGCCTGACAGGTCCACCGAGCGCGCGCGGGAGTGGGTGACCGTCCCGCCCCGGCTGGCGAAGACGCTGCAGGGCTATGTCGAGCAGATGAGCCTGTCATTGCGTCCCTCCTCGATGCGGCACGTCGAGCGGGTGCTCCGAGAGTTCGCGCTGTGGTTGACCGGTCAGGCCCCGGAGGTTGAGGCGGTCGCTGACCTGCGTCGGGCGCACATCGAGCGCTACAAGCGGTATCTCGCCGAGCTGCCGAACAGACGCGGACAGCGGTCGTCAAAGCGCACGCTCGCGGCGCAGCTGAGCACTCTGCGAGTCTGTCTCGAGCGCCTCGGCGAGTGGCAGGGCGAGGACGCCCCGACGCGGATGTTGATGTTCCCCGGCGATGTGCCCAAGCTGGACGATCCGCTGCCAAGATTCATTGACGACGGCGCCGCGGCGAAGCTGCTGCGCGCCGCGCGCGAGTGCGAGGACCTGTTCGTCAGGCTGACAATCGAGTTCCTCGCCCGCACCGGGCTTCGTCGCAGCGAGTTTCTCAACCTCACGATCGACTCGGTGGTGCAGATCGGCTCGGCGTACTGGCTGCACGTGCCGCTCGGCAAGCTGCGGACCGACCGCTACATCCCGTTGCATCCGCAGCTCAAGGAGCTGCTCGACGAGTGGGTCGCCCGTCGCCCGAGCAATTTGCGCGAGCCGTGGTTGTTCATGGAGCACGGCCGGCGGATCGGGAACGAGCGGCTGCGGCTGGCGTTCGCCAGGGTCTGCGAGGAAGCCGGGCTCGGGATGGTGACTCCGCATCAGCTCCGCCACACGCTCGCTACCCAGGCGATTAATCGCGGTATGTCTCTTGAGGCGATCGCGGCGCTGCTGGGGCACAAGTCGATGCGGATGACGATGGTCTACGCGAAGATCGCCAACCGCACCGTCGCCAACGAGTACTTCAAGGTCTCCGAACAGGTCGAAGCGCTCTACGACGCTCCCAAGCAGCTCCCCGCGACGGCGGAGGGGTCGGAGATGCGCAAGCTGCGCTCAGAGATGCACCGGCGGATGCTTGGCAACGGGTACTGCGCCCGCCCCGTCGGGCTTGACTGCCACTTCGAATCGATCTGCGAATCGTGCGTGTACTTTCAGACCACGATCGAGTTCCGGCCGATCCTCGAGCGCCAGCGCGAGGACGCCGCCACCAAAGGACAGGTCGCGCGCGAGAAGATCTTCGACCGTCTGCTGCAACGACTAGACACCCAAGCCCAAGCGTCATGATCTCACCCGAAGCTACCGCCGCGAGCTTCGAGGTCGCCGCCAACCCCGACCCCGACTCGACCCTGCCGTTCCTGATCAGGCTGCCGCTCCCCGACGGCCACCTCGTCTTGAAGGCGCGCGATAGCTGGCCGAGGACCACGAAGGTCTACTGCCACCGGGCCGAGGAGGGCTGGCCCGAGCAGCCGGAGATCATCGAGCGGATCCCGGTGCGCTCCTGTCAGCGCCGCGGCGTCGCGATCGACCTCGTGCTCGACCGGCCGCGGGAGAACCGCTCCCAGCTGGTGTTCACCCGCATCCAGGGCGGCCGCGAAGGAATCTTCTGGCAGTCCGCGCGCACCACCCGCCAAGCGCGACCGGGGATCCGCGTCCCGCGCCGACGCGCCGCGGAGCTCGCGCACCTGACGATCCTGATCGACACGCGCGAGCGCTACCCATACAAGTTCGCCCACCAGCAAGCCACCACCGAACGCCAGCCGCTCCCGGCCGGCGACTACGGCATCGCCCACCACGGCGAGACCGTCGCAGTCGTGGAGCGCAAGGGCCTGCACGACCTCGTCAGGCGGTTGATCGACGGGCAGCTCACCTACGCGCTCGCCGACATGGCCACCGTCCCGAGAGCGGCCGTGGTCGTCGAGGACCGCTACTCCAACCTGTTCAAGCTCGAGCACGCCAAGCCCGGGTTCGTGCTCGAGATGCTCGCCGCGCTCACCGTCCGCTACCCGACCGTTCCGATCCACTTCGCCGAGACCCGACCGCTCGCCGAGGACTGGACCTACCGGTTCCTCGGCGCCGCGCTCGCCTACGCCCAGGCGCGCGATGACCGGTCCCGACCGAGCATCGCATCGCGACGGCGGTGAGACCCCGCCGGCCGCGGTTCGCGGCGCTGCGTCAGACCACCGAGAGAGCCGCGAAGCCCGCCAATGAGACGACCCAACACCCGCCGCGGCTTCTCGGAAGGCCCCAGATCGCCTCTCAGCGCCTCGATTTCGTCTCGACCGGGCCGAAATCGGCCCAGCTGGCCGCCAAAGCGCGAAGCCCTCGCTCCGCCAGCCAGCTCCCAGAGCCTCACGACGCCGCACACGGCCACTCCGCCGCCAAAGACCCACAGCCCTCGATCGCCCTCGACACGACAGTCACAAAGACGATCGCGCTCGTCGCACTTGACACGATCACCCGCATAATGCCCGAGCTGCCGCTGGATTACGGGTAGCGGCACGCCTTCGCGGCGAGCTCGACAGCGTGAGCATGCCGGAGCTGATGTGGCGCCAGGCGGCGCCTGACGCCGGCCGCACGCGCGTAGCGGCGCATTTCGGCACGGACCGCGGTCCCCGACCACGGCCGCCCGCGGGTCGCTCCGTCGATCACGCAGAACAACGGCCCGAGCGGCAACTGAGCGCGACATACGACCCACGGGGCGAGATGGTCGCTCCAGGCCCATGGGTCCATCCCGACCTCGCGCCGCTTGTTTCCCTTCCCTGCCCGCACCAGGATCGATCCGCGCCTGGCGTCGAGATCGGACTCGGTCAAATCCAGCGCCTCCTGGATCCGCAGGCCGCCGCGCCACAGCACCACGATCATCGCGCGTAACCGCAGCCCGTGCCGGTCGACAGGGATCTTGCGCATGACCGCGACGATCTCCTCGACCGTCGGCGGGTCCGCCGGATACCTCACCCCCTTGTTCCGGGGCGGCCGGCCGGCATTGTGGCCAGGCATCGCCGCCGGCGAGCGCCGCCGCCCAGCCGCGTCAAGCAATACCGGTGAAGAAGACATCGCTCCCTCCCTTCGAGAGCAGATCATTGACCCTACTGCTCTACCGCCCCACCCCTCGGGCCGCAGCCATCGCGCGGCTACCCCTCACGGCAGGCGCGACAGGCGCGCGCCGAACAGACCGAGCTCGCCCGAGCAGCTCAGTGCCGGGGCCAAGGCCATCCCGCTGCTGCTCCCCGAAGGAGCAGCAATCACGCGGCACGCCTGGTGCTCGTCCTTCTCGACAGCGACGCCGTGGCCGGCGTGGACGCGTCCATTTGCAGGCGAGCGATGGTCAGCGCGTTTGCTGAGGGTCGGCTTGACGCCGAGCGAGCGAGCGGAGCGCCCGCCGCCTCGCCGCAGAAGCGGTGTCAGCGAGGTGCCGCGATGACGCCGTGGAGCGCGCAAGCCACTCGAGCGCCAACGTCACCAGCTGGACGCGCGCGAGGCAGCCATCGCGTGAGCACGTGTAGGTCTAGCCGACCTCGGGCCATGAGCAGCGAGCGGCTCACATTCCCTCCTTGATTCCCCGCGTGATCAGCCATCGATTTGCGAGAAACGAGGTTAGAAACCCGAGGATCATGCCGACCTGCATGAGAAACCAGTAGGCAGGATGGTCCGGCTTGAGATGAGGGTTGGGGAAGAGGACAAAGAACATCAGCGCCATCCAGGCGAACAAGCCGATCTCGAACGTGATCACCGAAAGCGTGTCGGACTTCAGCGCGGCGGTCACGCCTTGACGGACGCTGAGCCGGCGCATTGCCGTGATCGGGAAGTACTGGAAGGCGATCCCGAATACGTAGGCCAGCGCGAAGTCGGCGATGTACTCGGGCCACAGCGCGACTCCCGCGATTGTCACCGCGACCGCGAACAGCATCCACTCTGCGAGCAGGTCTCCGAGCGCACACCCCGCCCCGCAGTGCGTGTCGCTGATCCCGACCGACACCGGAAACGGGTAGTGGTGTCGATCACCGGTTTCCTGGCGGTAGCACGGGCTGTTCAGGCCCCCCAGCGGCGGTACGCCAGCCACCCCAGCGGGCCGGAATACAACGCCGTCAGGGGCCACACCACATCCATGATCCAGACGTGCTGCCGGTATCCCCTCAGAAATACGTCGACAGCGATCAGCCCGGCGGACACGAACACGGCCGCTAGCGAGATCCACGCCAGCACGGTCAGCCACGTCGGCGGCATGCGCGAACCCTAGCCGACACGTGCGGGCCGATCGTCAGCGGCGCTCCCCAGGTTTGGGTGTTGGAGACGCCGCTCTGACGCGCGCGTAATCTCGATCCGCCAAGGGCGTTCCAGATACGCGATGTCTTGGTCGGGGAGCGTGGCGACATGCATTGCGGTCTCGCCGGGAGACACCCCGATCCGTTGTGGTTTCGAGCTTCGATTACTTGGTGACGCGGTGGCTGTGGACGGCGGCCGTCTCGACCGGCAGCGCTATGAACTCTTCCCACGTCCATGGCAGCGGCCCGCACGGCTCTTGAGACGGTGACGCTGCGTTCGTCCGGTGGGGTGCGCGGAGTCTCCCGGCCGGGAGGACCGGAAATCGCCGACCACGTGTTGAGCCGGCGGGAGGCGCGCGGACTGAACGCCCGCGGGTGGTCTAAGAAACCCTCGTGAGATCGGTGGCGGTGGTTCCTCGTTCGGGCCGCACCGTCTGGGCCGGTCCGCGTACGCCGTTGTGAGCCGAAACGTAGGCGAGCGTCGCGGCGCGCTCAAACGTGACCGGCGATGACCCGATAACGCGCTGCTGTCGATCGCTGGCGGACGGGCGACGGTGCCGCCCTAACCGGCATCCGGCTAGCGACGTCGCGGCCATAAGGATCGCTGCTCCTATCGCGTGAAGCTGAGCGTCAGCTCGTTAGCCGCCGCGGCTCGGCGTGCGCCCACGAGCGCGCGTCCCGGCGGTCGGTGATCTATCCGCGCCGAACTGTGCAGGGTGCTATCGGGCCAGCCGGCACGAACCGGCGAGGGGCCGGTCCGGAATGCGCGGAGTTGGCGAGGACCGGGAGCCGAACCGGCGGCCACCCGCTCTGGCGCGCCCGCGGTGTTGGGCTTGCGCGCGGTGATGCTCCGAGGCGATCGGGGGTGAATCGCCGCGACGGCGGTGTCGTCGGCGAGCGCGGCGAGGCATGCGGTGTCTTGCGGTTGCGCTTGGCGAGCCGTCAGGCCGAGGCGTGGTCCGAGCTGGCGGCCACCGGCAGCGAGCGGTGCAGTACGAGCCCGAGCGCCTGGAGCGCGTTGACGGGCGTCCAGTTGGGTTGCGGCGCGCTCTTGAGGTGCTGGCGGCCGAGTGGAGAGAGGAACTTGTACAGGGTTGGGTTCAGGCGGCCGTGGAACGCTGGGGCGGCGTCGTTGACGACCCGCTCGATCCCAGCGGGGTCGATCACGAAGTAGTCATCGGAGTGGTCCATATCGTAGGTGAGCGGCTTGTGTGTCCACCAGTCAACCCCGGGCGGCTCCTCCTCGGGGACGCGCTGGTAGTAGAAGCCGAAGAACCTCTGCAGTCTGCGTATCGTTGCCGGTGGCGCGGTCACGAACTGCCAGCCGGCGCCGGTGAGCTTGGCGTAGGCGGCGAGTCGGGCCGGGGTATCGCGTGTCGGGTCGACGGTCAGCTCCACGATCTGCACGTTCGAGGCCGCGTGATCGGCGCGTAGCGATTGCTCGACCTGGAGGAGGTTGCCGGTGGTGAACGGGCACACGTCCTGGCACAGAGTCAGGAACGGGACCAGCAGCACGGTCTTGCCAGGCCAGGAGGACAGATTCACGCTCTGGCCGTACTGGTTGGTCAGCGGCAGGCGGCGGAGAGCCGCCGGGACCACGATGTGCGTCTGGGTTCCCAGCCCGGCTGACCCTCCGTTCGTATGCGGAGAGGATGAGCGGCGCCATAGGATCACGACCACGCTGACCACCGCAGCCGTCAACGCGACGGCGGCCAGCGCCAGCATCCAGGATGATCGTGTCCGGGTGATCATCGTGCCCCGGGTGATAGTCCTATCGCGCGGCGGGGGTCTCGATCCGCTCGAGGGCTGAGGTTGCGTCGGCCTCGAACGCCGGCGGCGCGCCATCGTGATCGGCATCTCGCTCCGAGGTTGCGCGGGCGACTGCCGAGGCTGACGACGCGCCGCGCGCGTCGCGGCCGAAGCGAAACAGCCGCAGGGAGTTGGTGACCACGCTGACCGATGAGAACGCCATGGTGCCGCCGGCGACGATCGGGGGCAGGATGCCCGCCGCGGCGAGCGGGATCGCGGCGAGGTTGTAGCCGAACGCCCAGCCGAGGTTCTGGCGGATGGTGCGCATGGTTGCGCGAGAGAGGTCGAGTGCGGTGGCAACGCCTCGCGGGTCGCCGGACATGAGCGTGATGTCGGAGGACTGGATCGCCACGTCGGTGCCGGTGCCGATCGCGATCCCGAGGTCGGCCTCGACCAGCGCGGGTGCGTCGTTGATCCCGTCTCCGACCATCGCCACGACTCGTCCCTCCTCGCGGAGGCGTTGGATCTCCCATAGCTTGGCCTCGGGGAGCGTCTCGGCGAGTACGCGATCGATGCCCACCTCGCCCGCTACCGCGTGCGCGGTACCCGCGTTGTCCCCGGTGATGATCGCCGTCTGGACGCCGAGAGCGTGCAGGGACGCGACGGCGGCGGCGGCGTGCGGCTTTATCGTGTCGCCGACCGCGAACGCGCCCCGAGCCTGGCGGTTCCAGCCGACGAACACGACGCTCAGAGCGCTTCGCTCCCACAGGGTGGCTTGAGCCTCAAGCTCGGCCGGGAGAGAGAGGAGGCTGTCGGCCATCAGCTTGCGCCGGCCGACGCTCACGAGCTGCCCGTCGACCGTGGCGATCGCCCCGTGCCCGGTGACCGATACGAACTCGGCCGCCGTCGGCAGCGCAAGCCCGCGATCGTGGGCGTCGGCGACGATCGCGGCGGCAATCGGATGCTCGGAGGAGGCCTCGACCGCCGCGGCTCGCGCCAACACAGCATCGGGTGTTTCACCGGGGGCGACCGCGACGCCGCGTAGCGTCATCGTGCCGGCGGTGAGGGTGCCGGTCTTGTCGAACACGACCGTGTCGATGCGCCGGGCGGTCTCGAGCACGTCCCCGCCTTTGATCAGCACGCCGAGCGCCGCGCCGCGACCGGTGCCGACCATGATCGCGGTCGGGGTCGCGAGGCCCATCGCGCACGGGCAGGCGATGATCAGCACCGCGACCGCCGCGACCACCCCGCTCGTCGCCTCCCCGGCGATCAGCCACCAGGCGAGGAACGTGAGCGTGGCGAGCACGAGCACGACGGGCACGAACACGCCGGCGACTCGGTCCGCGAGCCGCTGGACCGGGGCGGCCCGCTCCTGGGCCTCGCGCACCAGGCGCACGATCTGCGCGAGCGCGGTGTCGCGACCGACCGCGGTGGCGCGGAAGGTCAGCGCACCGTCAAGATTGACCGTGGCTCCGATAACCTCCGCGCCTGCCTCCTTCTCGACGGGCAGCGACTCGCCGGTGAGCATCGACTCATCGACAGTCGACCGGCCTTCCATAACGACCCCGTCGACCGGAATCTTCTCGCCCGGACGGACCCGCAGGAGCGTCCCAACGGTGACCTCCTCGACCGCCACCAGGCGCTCCTGCCCGTTGATGAGGACTCGCGCGTCCTTGGCGCCCAGGTTGAGAAGCGACCTGATCGCGCCAGAAGCCCTCGCGCGCGCTCGCGCCTCGAAGAACCGCCCCAGCACGATGAACGCGATGATCACCGCCGCACTGTCGAAGTACACATCGCCCCCGACGAACAGGCGCACCGTGGAGAACGCGAACGCGGTCAGCGTTCCGAGTGCGATCAGCGTGTCCATGTTCGCCGACAGGCGCCGCGCCCGCGAGACGCCGGAGGACAGGATCGGCCAGCCGGCCACGAACTGGATCGGGATCGTCAGCGCGAGCGCCGTCCACCGCGCCCAGGCCTGATCGCCGAACCCGTACACGAGCACCACGACCGCCGCCGCCAGCGGCACGCTCAGCGCCACCCTCGCCCGCCACCGCCGCTGCTCGCGAGCGCGCTCATCCTCGATCTCGACACCGCTGTCCGCGAGCGGGACGGCGTGGTAGCCGAGCTTGTCGATCACCTCTCCCAACCGTTCGACGTCAACCACGGACGGGTCGTAGTTGACGGTCGCCTGGCGCGTGACGAAGTTCACCTGCGCGTCACGAACCCCCTCCTGGCGCGCGAGCACGCGCTGAATCCGCGCCGGACACGACGCGCACGTCATGCCCTCGACCAGCAACTCCACCCGCCCGGCCGCGTCCGTCCCGGCGGCCGGTGACACCGTCGCCATCCCGACCCGACGAACGGCCATCACACCGCCTCGCTACCAGCGACCTCGTACCCCTGCCGCTCGATCACCGCCGCGAGCTGCTCCAGCGTGGGACCTGCCTGGTCATGCTCGATCGTCACGAGCTTGCTGTCGAGATCGACCTCGACCGCCCTCACCCCCGGGAGCGGCCGCACCGCGCCCGCCACCGCGGTCCGGCACGCCTCGCAGCTCATCTCCGGCACGGTCAGCGTGCTTACGGTCATCGCGCCCGCGATCGCTTTACCCCGGCCCGCTCAGCGGCCGGCTCTCCGGTCGCGGCCCCCGCGAGCGCCGCCTCCGCGCCGGTCAGCACCGAGCTGAACTTGACCGCATCCATCAGCTCGGTGATCGCCGCATGACCGCGCCCCTGGTTCACCGCCTCCGAGAAGCACGTCTCCAGGTGGTTGCGCAGGATCACCCGGTTGACCTTCTCCAGCGACGACTGCGCCGCGGACACCTGCTTCATCAAATCGACGCAGTACGCGTCCTCCTCGACCATCCGAATGATCCCGTCGAGATGCCCCCGCACGGTCTTCAAACGATTCAGCGCGTCACGCGCGGCCAGCTCCTGCACGAGTGCTCCTTCCGTTACCCCACCCCGGGTGGGGTGGCTCCGCGAATGATGATACCCCCGCGACAGCCCGGGACGAAGGGGTGGGGCGTGGATTGCGCGACCCCAGACCGAGAGAGCGGTTGCCTATCCCGCGGCGCGTCGAGCGCCATGCGCCCGGACCTGGTCGACGATGAACTCGGCGTCGTGCGTGACCCAGGCGATCAGCGAGGAACCGCGGGAGTATTGGTTCTTCATCCCGAGGAAATACAGCCCCGGAGACGGGGTGACCCCGCGCTCGTGGACCGGCATGCCCTGCGCGTCGAGAACCGGCGCGCGGAGCCAGGAGTAATCGGGGCGGTAGCCCGTCGCCCAGACCACGGCGTCGACCTCGAGCTCCTCGCCATCCTCGAACGTGACGGTGCGTCCGCCGGCGTCGACGGTGCGGCCGTGGAGCGTAACCCCGTGGCGGCGCTTGAGCTGGCCTAGGCTGGTGCCGATCAGCAGATCGCCGCGCTGGGTGCGCCCGCGCCAGCTGTCCAACGGCGCCGCGATCAGGCCGAGGTGGTCGCCGTACCAGTGCACGCTCTTACCCAGCAGCCGGAGCGGGAGGCGCGGGATTCGTGTACCACGCGACAGATGGACATCGTGGGTTGCGGCCAGGTCTTCGGCGATCTGAGCCCCGGAGTTCGCCGCGCCGACGATCAGCACTCGGCTCATGGTGAGCTGGCCGGGGTTGCGGTACTCGGCGCTGTGCAACCGGGTGACGTCGTCGCTGAGTCGCTCCGAGATCGCGGGTATGTGGGGGCGCTGGTAGGCGCCGGTGGCGACGATCACCTGCTCGGCGCCGTATTCGCCCGCTTCGGTCTCCAGCCGATAGCCGCCATCTGCCGGTTCTAGGGCGCTCACGCGGCGCTCGTGTCGGATCGGCAGGTCGAACTCGCCGGCGTAGCGCTCGAGATAGTCGGCGAGTTCGTCTTTGCTGGGGTAATGCTCGGAATCGTCGGGAAACGCGAGCCCAGGCAGCGAGCTGTACCGGTCGGTCGTGAACAGCGTCAGCGAGTCCCAGCGGCGCCGCCAGGACTCGCCCACGCGTGGACCGGCGTCGAGGATCAAGAACGGGACCTTCGCCTCTTTGAGGTAGTAGCCGGCGGTGAGCCCGGCCTGGCCGCCGCCGACCACGATCACTTCCACTCGCTCCATCATCGCCATCACGCGCTACTGACCACCACCTCGGTGTTGCCAGCGCGCCGTCAGGCTTGGCGGCGTTGGCCGTCATGGCTCGAGCGAGCGCGAAGCCGGCCTGGGATCGAGGGCCCCCGGGCAACGTGCGTGTTCCTCGCGAGCCAGGCAAGGGCGCCACCACCGAACATCAGCGCGCCACAGGCAAGCGCCGGAAGCAGATCGATCATATGAGTCATCTGAGATCCTCCAATCGAGTAAAATCAGAACAACACTCTTAGCAGAGCACCGCTCGAATCAGAGTACTACTCTAAAAGTTACCACAGATCCGAGGAATGTCAACATGAGTCCGCGCGCACAAGCGAAGCCCCGCCGGCTCAACCGCGCCGAAAAGCGCGAGGCCAACCGCCAGCGAATCCTCCGCGCCGCGCGCACCGTGTTCGGCAGGCGCGGCTTTCACGGCGCCAGCATCGAGGAGATCGCCGACGAGGCCGGCCTCTCCAACGGCGCGATCTACTACAACTTCGAGAGCAAGGGCGACCTGTTCTTCGCGCTGCTGGAGGAGCGCGCGCAGGAACGGATCCGCCACATGCGCAAGACGCTCGCCGGCCCACATCTAGGCAACGGCGATCGCGCGCTCGAAGACGAAGCGCGCGACGCGACGCGCAGCCTCAAAGAGAGCCGCGAGTGGCGGCTCTTGCTGCTCGAGTTCACCGCCCACGCGCTGCGCACCCCGAGCCTCGCCCCGAAGCTCAGGGAGCACAAGCGCAGACTCAGGAGCGCGCTCGGCGAGGTGCTCGAGCAACGACTGGACGCCCGCGGCATCGAACCCGGACTGCCGATCGACGAGATCGCGCTCGCGACCAGCGCGCTGGCCAACGGCCTGGCCACCGAAGAGCTCGAAGACCCAGGCTCCGTGCCAGACGCGCTCCTCGGCGAGCTGCTCGCACGGCTGCTCGCACCCTCCGACGATCGGGTCAAGCGCTCGTGAACATCCGTGATCGCACCGCCTCCCGGCTGTGCATCGCGCTGTGCGAGCGGGGGCCAGTGCCCTCGCAGCTACAGCCGTTCGCTGCCGACTGGTCGCAACCATGACGCACGAGAGCGAGCGAATCCGGCGCCTGTATGAGAAGGACGCGCCGAAGTACGACCGGCAGATGCGCTTCTTCGATCGGGCGCTGTTCGCCGGCGGACGCGAGTGGGTCTGCGCGCAGGCCGAAGCCGACGTGCTGGAGATCGCCGTCGGCACCGGGCGCAACCTGCGCCACTACCCCGATCGGGTGAACCTGACCGGGATCGAGTTCAGCCCCGCGATGCTCGAAATCGCCCGCAAGGCCGCCGCCGATCTCGGCCGCACGGTCGACCTGCGCGTCGGCGACGCCCAGGCGCTCGAGTTCCCCGACGGGAGCTTCGACACCGTCGTCTGCACCCTGGCCCTGTGCACCATCCCCGACGACCGCGCCGCCGTCTCGGAGGCCAAGCGCGTGCTACGACCAGGCGGGCGCTTCCTACTGCTCGAGCACGTCCGCAGCCCGAACCCAGCCGTCCGGCTCGGCCAACGCCTGCTCGAGCCGCTCGCCGTCCGCTTCGAAGGCGACCACCTGCTCCGAGAACCGCTCCACCACCTCCGCGCCGAAGGCTTCGAGATCCAGCAGCTGCTCCGCTCAAAACTCGGGATCGTCGAACGGATCGCGGCGCGCAAGCCAGCCTGACCGCCAGGAACGCCCCGGCCTAGGCGCTGGCCTAGAGCGTGCGCGTCCTGACCGCCGGGCGCGTAGATCGCCGTGGGCAATCCAGGGCACGCTCGACTCACCGGTTCGCAGTAGGCAGCGCGAACCCTCCGTTCGGGTCACGATGGGCATCGGACGACCGCGACGAGTTCCCCGCTCCGCGCGCACAGTGCGCACACGTCCGCGACCGCCCGTCAGGACGTAGCTCTTTGAGCCGAAGCCACCGCAGTTAGCCGAAACGCCCCACAGCCGCCAGAGAAACCCGCAGCGGCGAGTCGTCCCGACGGCTCTCGCCGCCCGCGCTGAGCAGCCACGATCTCGACCCCGCCACGCTGTCCCGGGCTGCCGGTCCCGCACAGAGGCAGTCACGTCCTTCGGTCCTTCGCAGGGCTGCGCGATGCTGATTGTGGTGCGGCGCAGCGTTGCGCTTGCTCGCTCGGCTTAAAGCCGACCGTCAGCAAACGCGCTGACTGTCGCTCGCCTGCAGATGGACGCGTCTACGCCGACGGCGGCGTCGCTGTCGAGAAGGACGAGCACCAGCACGCCGGCCCCATCGGCCGAGACTTCCGCACCGCCGGGGCGAACCGAGCGTCTGAGGCAGCCCTCACGTCGGCCCTCAGGTGCTAGCGCTCAGGGAGAAACGCAGCAAGCACGGAAGCAGCAGTCTCGTGGCCGAGCGCCAGACGACCGGTTATGAGGTCGAAGGAGACACCGAGCCCACACTTCCGGTCCAGGCGTAAACGAGCCACGCCGTATCGAACCAACTGGCTGCAGCCCCATCGAGCGGCATCGAGCCCCGCGCTTGGTCAGCTGGCTCCCAGCCGATCCTCTGCAAACGCGCTGACTGTCGCTCGACTGGGAATGAAGGCGTTCACGCGGGCCGCGGTTGTGTTGTCGAGGTGGACGAAGGGGAGCAGCCGGCGTCGTCGCTCGTGTCGCTGCCGCTTCCCCAAGAGATTGCCGCGACCTCGGGTCGCGTCTCGGGGTCACAGACGCTTCCGCAGCGTCGCATCGCCCCGGCTCGTGGGACCCGCTCGACCCGTCTGCGCTCTGCCTGCTTAAACGACCGTCACTCGACCGATCCGATGACGCCGGGAATCGAACCGGGTTGGCATCCGGGCGTGCGTCTCCAGTGCGTCCTGCTTCATGGCCAGTGCGCGTCAGCGACGGACGCGAGGTGCCACGCGTCAGAGACGAAAGCCCTGCAGGCGCGGACCTTCCGTGGCCTCGGTTGACTTTTCTTCACCACGCGGTTCCGCCTCGACAAGGCGGAGGTCGCTGGTTCGAGCCCAGCATCGCCCATGCCGCCACCGGCCGGCGTAAGCCATCAGGCTGATTGCCGGCGCTACATGGTCGCGCTCTGGGGAAGCCGCTGCAGGGCTCGATGACGTCGACCCGTACTCCGCCTCATGTCGTCGTTGCCGCGAGCACAACCTGCATCACGACCTCCCTCCATCTCACGATGCCGCTATACCCCGCGCAGAGCAGTCGATGTAGCGCCGTCAGCAACCTCACCTACGGGGAAACCTCCGAGTAGCGTGTAGCTGACCCAGAGCCGGAGCGTCACAGAGCGACCACTATCCCATGCGCGCCATGGCCCGCCGAGCACGACCTCGAGTCATACTCCCGCAGGCCAGGGTATCGTCCGTCTGGACGCCGCAGGTGTAGTTGCCTCCCGCGCTCACCGAATCGAACGTCCCGGCCGGGGGTGAGCACTGGCCCCAGTTGTTGTAACCCCAGCAGGCCACTGTGTCATTGGTTCGCAGGCCATAGGTGTGGTTGGCGCCGGCGCTCACTGACCTGAACCGTTTCGGCGGGGGCGACGCCTGCCCGGTCGGTCGACTCGGCGGCGCGTCAGATCGAACAATGCGAGGTGGTGTCATACCCGCGGAGGACGAATTGCCCTGTACATTTGGCGTGCGCGGCGACGGAGGGATGGCTGGAACTCGCTCTGACCGCGGTTTCGAAGGCGCGATCTCAAAGCGCCGTGACCGAAATTGAGCAGCAGGTCAGGCTCGGCGAGCGACATCGAGGACCGTCGCCGATTCGATCGCTCCGATCAGCTCTTCCGTGCCAACCTCGAACACGGCATGGGGCGTCCCCGCGGCGCACCACACCGTCTGGAACCGTCGCAGGGAGACGTCGACGAGCGTCTCGAGCTCGGAGTCGTGGCCGAGCGGCGGTATGCCGCCAATGGCGAAACCGGTCGCCGCGCGCGCCTGCTCGGCGCTCGCGGGGATCAGGCCGAGGCGCTTGGCGTCGACCCGACGGTCGCCGGCGCACAGCACCATCAAGGGCAGCTCGTCGCGAACGAACACGAGTGATTTGACGATCTGCCCGACCTCGCAGCCAACCGCGTCTGCCGCCTCGCCGGCGGTGCGGGTGGAGGCGCTGAGCATCCTCACCTCGACATCGAGACCCCAGGCCCGCAGTCGCTCGCTCAGTCTCACCGCGGTCGGGTGCACGGGCGCACCTTATAGCTCCACGGCGGCTGCTACCCCCGGCGCTCGCACGAGCACCCGTTGGAGCGCTCGCTCTGAGATCCTGGCCCTGGAGCGGGTCGCCGCATCGGCATGCAGAGCTGTCTCAGCCCGGGCAGCCGCGCGTCAAACGAGCGAACGCGTCGCAGCGCTACGGGGAGTCGCTCACGAACGCGCGCAGCGCGTCTTTAGCGTCCGAGACCACCGGAGAGCCGTGAGCGAGGAGCAGCATGTCGAAGTCGAGCGCCAGGAGCCTGGTGTACGCATCACGCAGTCCCTGCCTGGTTTGCTCGGGCTCGTCCATCAACCAGTCGGGCACGAAGCCCAGCTCACCCCCATCCGGGCCGCGGACCACACCGTCCGCGCACGCCAGCGCCGAGTGCTGCGGGATGTGCAGAGCGGTCTCGTCGGGGCAGATCGCGTCTACCTCGTAGACAACGAGCCCACCGGGAAGCTCGTCGCCAAAGTCGAATGGTTGCACCGGACCGCGCCCTTCGAGCTCGTAGACACCGTTTCGAATGCAGTGAACGGTGCACCCGAATGCGTCGCGAAGGCGCCAAGCGTGGCGATCGTGGTGGCGGTTGGTCAGAAGCACGTCCCGGGGTTCTCCGTGCTCCTCGAACCACTCGAGTCCCTCGCGAGGAATCACCCCATCGATCACCACCCGCTCGGGCTCGAGATAGTAGGAGCTGACCCTCTCACCGGTGCGCTCATACCGCGCGGTCCAATGCCAGAGCCCGGACGCGATCTCCTCCACACCAAGAGCCTACCGGGCACGCTGCGCGCGGCGCCGCGGAGCGGGCCGCGGTTGATTCGTCAACTACACTCGGAGTATGGAGACAACTGCGTCAGCTCGTCTCGAAGGAGCCGCGCTGGATGCGTGGCGGAGCTACCTGCACAGTCATGCGTCGATCATGCGCGTCCTGGACGCGGAGCTGATCGCCGCTCACGGTTTGACCAGCCGCGACTACGAAGTGCTGCTCTACCTGGCGCAGGCTCCCGACCGGAAGCTGCCGATGTCGGGGCTGGCGGAGAGCACGATGCTCACCCGTTCGGGGGTCACCAGATTGATCGATGGCCTCGTGGCGAGCGGCTTGATCGAGCGGGTCGCTTGCGATCGGGATGCCCGAGTGTCGTACGCGCGGCTGACCGACGCGGGCTACGAGAAACTGCGCGAAGCAGGGAGCACCCACGTCGAGAGCATCGGCCGCGTGTTCCTCCAGCACTTCAGCGGAGAAGAGATCGAGCAGCTGGCGTCGCTGCTGGGCAGGCTTCCCGGCGCCAATCGCAGCGAGAGCTGCACGGTGGAGTAGCCCCGCTCTCGCCGGCGGCCGCCCCCATGGTAAGTCCCACCCAATCAGCTTCCTCGGTCTCTATCCACCCCGATACCGCGATCGGCACCGTCCGCCTCACGGTTGCTGACCTGGAGCGATCGCGGACGTTCTACGAGCAGGCGGTCGGATTGCGCGCGCGTCAGCTCGAGGGCGGACCGATCGCGCTGAGCGCCGACGATGGGCGCCCGTTGATCGAACTGCGTGCCGGCACCGGGATGCGCGGACTGAACCGCCGGGCGACCGGCCTGTATCACCTCGCGATCCTCGTCCCGTCGCGCCGGGACCTGGCGTTCGCGTTGGCGCGCGTGGCCGAGGCACACTGGCCGCTCGATGGGGCTTCCGATCACCTGGTCAGCGAGGCCCTGTACCTATCCGATCCCGACGGCAACGGCATCGAGATCTATCGCGATCGTCCGCGCGAGCAGTGGCCGAGGAGCGGTGACCGTCTCGAGATGGCAACGCTGCCCCTCGACCTGGACGGTGTGCTCGGCGAGCTGGAAGGCGCCAGCGCGCTCCAGCGATTCGCCCCGCCCGACACCACGATCGGTCACGTCCATCTCCAAGTCTCCGATATCCAGGAGACCGAGGCGTTCTACAGCGGCCTTCTCGGCTTCGACGTCATGGTGCGAACCTACCCCGGCGCGCTGTTCGTCTCGGCCGGCGGCTATCACCACCACATCGGTTTGAACACCTGGCACAGCGCCGGCGCCCGGGCCCCCGGCGCCGGGCTCGGTGGGCCTGTGGAACTACGAAGTGGTGCTGCCGGGCCAGGACGAGCTCGGACGAGTGCTGTCGCGTCCGCGCAGCGGGTGTTCCGCTAGAGCCCGCAGGACGCGGTGCGCTCGTGCGCGATCCCTCGAGCAACGGACTCGTCGTGATCGCGGCCTGAGCACAGGGGTCCACCGGCTACCCTTGGGACCCTCGGGCGACGTGGCGGAGTGGCTACGCAGCGGCCTGCAAAGCCGTCTACACCGGTTCGATTCCGGTCGTCGCCTCCTGGTAGCCGTGTGGCCGGCTGTCCGCGGGGTCAAGCGAATTCAGGAGATACGCGTCCAGCGCCGCTTCCTTGCCCTTCACCTTGACCGCGCCCATGGGCTGCACGACGGCACCTTTCGGCAGCCGGCGGTAGGTCTCGGCGCCGATTAGCACACCTCCGATCGGAGCCTGACCTTCGAGGCGAGAGCCCGTGTTGATGGTGTCGCCGACGAGCGTGTACTCGATACGGCCGGGCCCTCCGACCTCGCTCATCACGGCCTCCCCGGTGTTGACTCCGACTCGAGCTCGCGGCCATCCGGGATGCTCGTCGGCCAGCCGGCTCAGCTCGCGTTGAAGCGCCAGACCCGCACCGGCGGCGCGTAGCGCGTGGTCTGGCTGATCACCGCGACTGTTGAACGAAGCCATCATCCCGTCGCCCATGAACTTCTCGATCGTGCCCCCGAACCGCCGGAAGATCAGGGGAGCCGCGACTTCGTGGTATGCGCTCAGCAGGGTCGCGACCTCGCTCGGCGTGGCCCGTTCCGAAAAGCTCGTGAACCCGGCCAGGTCACTGAACAGCACGCTGATCTCTCGGCGGCGCTGACGCGTCGTGGGCAGGTAGAGGTGGCGGAACCGTTCATCGCGCCACTCGCGACGAGCGGCGAAGCCGATCATCAGGTAGGCCAGGACGATCAGCGCATGCCACTCCCACCAGCTGGCGTGCCAGCTGCGCTCTCCGGTGACCGCGACGCCGATCATCGCCTCCGACAGGAGCACGAAGCACGCGATCACGCTGGCCGGCAGCAGTCGCATCTGACCGCGGTAGACGGACCAGTAGCGCGCGGCCGCCACCGCGTAGATGATGACGCCGAGGATCGCCAGAATCCCGAGGAGGCTGTCGCTGGCGCCCTCGCTGCTCGGGCGGTCGAGCGGCGGCAGCTTCGCCACGGTCCAGATGAACCAGGCGACCATCGCTGCCAGGATCGCGTCCCTGAGCAGCGCTCGCCGCCTCATCACGAGCTCGGCAAGTCCGGGGCGCCAGTCCACGAACGCAGAGCAGAAACCGAACACCGACGCGACCAGCAGGCCTACCGGAATCGCGACCATGAAACCGGAGAGCTGGTTCGAGAACAGAATCCCCGGGGTGCCGATCGCGTGCAGGCCCAGGAAGCCTCCGGTCGCCAGGAACGCCAGCGAGATCAGCAGGACGCGCGCATCCTCCCTCGCGTTGGCCGCTTCTCCCGCCGTCCACGCGAGCACTGACGCGAGCGCGCCCACACCGAGGAACACCACAAAGTGAAGCTTGTGATCCGCCAGGTTGGGATCCAGGTGTTTGCGAAACAGGAGCGAGAAGAGACCAATCAGCGGCAGGGCGCCGGCGGCGATGCCCAGCGCCAGCACCCATGGGCGGCGCGGCGCAGGCAACGAGGCTTGGGATAACGAGTCCGTCATTCGTAGTCGGCGCTCGTTTTGGTCATCAGCCGCCATTTAACACCGCAATCACGCCACCGCCAGCGGTGCGCACCGACTTGCGTTGGGCGGGATTCATCTCGGGGATGGATCAGAGAGCACCGTCCCATGTCAGGGGAAGGATCCGGGACGCTCCCGATGCCGGCTTCCCGCACCTCGCGCAAGATCTCCTCGACTTGTTCGATCTACCCCTGATCCGTCAACACCGAACGAGAGGAACAAACGTGACGTGGTGCAAGAAACTCATCCCGGGCACCCTCAGGTCCCACGCTGGTCGTGCTGCGGCCGTCAGAGGACGGGTTGCCTCGGCCGTACTGGCGACGATGGTGGCCGCGGGAGCGCTGGCCGGTCCGGCCGCCGCGGCCACGGGCGCATCGCCCACCGACGCGAGCCCCAACTATTCCTTCAGCACGCTGAACGACAGCAGAGACCCCACCTTCAACCAGCTGCTGGGGATCAACAACTCGGGCGTGATCGCCGGGTACTTCGGGTCCGGGCAGACGGGGCATCCCAACAAGGGATACTTGCTGCCTGCTCCCTATGGCCAGCAGAGCTACCGGAACGAGAATTTCCCCGGCTCAAAGCAGACCCAGGTGACCGGCCTGGACAACGCCGGCGTGACGGTCGGGTTCTGGGCGGACAAGAAGGGCGACAACTTCGGCTTCTACGCCGTCAACGGGCACCACTTCCGCACCGTGGATTTCCCCACGACCAACAACGCCAAGCCGCAGGTTGACCAGCTGCTCGGCGTCAACGACCAGGGCGTCGCGGTCGGCTTCTACACCGACTCGAAGGGCAACAACCACGGGTACACCTACTCCATCCGGCACAACGCCTTCCGCCGGGTAAGGATCCCCGGCGCCAGCAGCGTGACCGCCGCCGCCATCAACAACTTGGGCGACGTGGCCGGCTTCGATGTCAACTCGGGCGGGACCACAGAGGCGTTCCTCCAGCGCTCCGACGGGCACCTGGTCAGGCTGAGCTACCCCGGCGCGACGATGACCCAGGCGCTTGGCGTCAACGACGGTGACGAGGTCGTCGGCGCCTACACCCTGGGCAGCGGCAACGGCGCCACCACCCATGGGTTCATCTGGTCTCCCGGATTCGGCTTTGAGAACGTGGACGACCCCAATGGGATCGGCAGCACCACGGTCAACGGAGTGAACGACCGCGGACAGCTGGTTGGCTTCTACACGGACGCCGCGGGCAACACCGACGGAATGCTCGCCACCCCGCGGAGCTAAGCGCCGCCGATCGGTCGCGCAACCACCAGCTCCGCTCGAAGACCGGGCCGCGGTGACCGCGGCCCGGTCTCGCCGTACCTGGGACGTCTGCGTCTACGAGGGCGTACGGGCCGGCGGCCTCGAGGCCCGCTAGGGCAATTCGAGACGTGCTGCGGGGCCGGCGAGGGCCTTATACTCGTTCGTCGGCGCGGCTGTAGCTCAGTTGGCTAGAGCGTCTGCTTGCCATGCAGAAGGTCGAGGGTTCGAGCCCCTTCAGCCGCTTTCGGGAAAGCCCCGCAAACGCGGGGTTTTGTTTTGGAATTGGGGTTCGGGGCGCAAAACTTGTCACAGAACTTCGTCACAGAATCGGCGGCCCGCTGCCATCCGCAACATCGAAGGTCGTAGCCCCTTCAGCCGCCGCTCAAAGGTCCCGCAAATGAGCGGAGTGTTTCGTGGGTACTTGCAACTCCGCTCGAGGCCGGATGAGCCCTTTGCCACGAACACGATCATCAGCTCACCCACCTAGCTGACGACTCCCAAAGGCGACGGAGGGATCGTCGCGCCTCAGCTCGCTGCGCCGCCGCGGCGCCCTTCTCTCGACCGACAGGAGGCGCGGCGGCCGCAGTCTGGACCGACTCGTTCGCGACAGAATCCCGCGTTGGGGGGATGCGCGCGGGTGCCTGTTAGTCAGCGCGGCCGAGCATGTCTAGGAACTCGGCTGGCGGCCGTACCGGGTACTGCTCACGGAGAGACAGGAGATCCGGATCGTGTGTGATAAGGAAAGCGCTGTTGGTGGCGGCGAGGGCGAGAAGGTAACCGTCACCTGGATCGGAGGAGCGGGTTGGCGGCGGCGCGGCGGGATCGTCAACCAGGACCGCGTCGTCTTCCAAGAGCTGCACGAACTGATGGGATTCCGGGGCGGTCACGATCTTGCGGACCTTTGGATAGTTGAACGCCCGCTTTAGTTCGGCGAGCAGCACCGGTGAGAGGACCAGATCAAAACCACCGTCGCGCCAGGCCCGGATGAGCGCCGCTGACGGTCCCCGAGACGACAGCGTTCCGGAAATCAGCACGCTCACGTCGAGGACGGCGCGCAACCGAGTTGCTTACCGTCGCCGCGTGCGGTGCTGTGCCTCGACAGCCAGGGCAGCGGCCTCGTCCTCGGAAAGGTCGTTTTGTGACCAGATCCTCTCGAGCGCGTCCAGCTTGAGATCTCGACGCAGTGACTCCTCGATCACGGCACTGTCGGGCTTCCCGGTGCGCGCAGCGCGGATCTTGACCCAGCGCAAGACATCTTCGTCGATCGTCAATGTGGTGCCCGTTCGCCAAACTCGACATCGCCTCGCGCTCCGACCTCGCTCGCGTGAGCCTCAGTGAGCCCGGTCGGCGCGATCAGCGTTAGCTGACCCATCGCAACCGTGAGTACGGTCGCGACGTTGGCTATCGGGATCACGCCGCGCGGGATCGGCGCGACGAGCAGCTCGCGCAGGAATCCCGACGTCCCGATCGTGGATCACGACGAGCCCGGCGAACATCGCCGAGAACGGGATGATGAACACGACCTGGCCGATCGCGATTAGGTGAAGTATTCGACGTGCGAGAAGCCGCCGAAAGCGCGCGCGAGCGCCGGCCCGACGACCATGACCCACAGGACGGGCAGCGGCAGCTGCCCCGTGACTGGCTCTTGTCCGTGGAGGCAGCGCTCAGCGCATCAGGTCACCTGCGCTCTTCGCTGAGCACTTCGAGAAGCTGGGCTCGAGTTACGTTGCCGCCGCTCGCGATCAAGGCGACGCACTTTGAATCAAGCCGTGGGCCCAATCGGAGTGCTGCTGCAAGCGGCGCAGCACCTGCCGCTTCGATCAGGTTGCGCGTCGCCTCGATCACCACCGCCTGTGCTGCCCGGATTTCGTCGTCACTGACGAGCACGAAATCGTCAAGCCAGCGCCAGAGGATCCTCTGGGGCAGCTCGAACGGCGTGCGCGTGGCTAGTCCCTCGGCGAACGTGTTTGTCCGATCCTCGACCAGGCGCCGCTCCCGCCAGGACCGGAACGCCGCCGGCGCGGCGGCCGATTGGACACCGATCACTTGGACTGAGGGGTTGATGGTCTTCGCGACGATGCAGGCACCCGCCGCTCCGCTTCCGCCGCCGATGGGAACGACGATCACGTCGATCTCCGGTTGCTCCTCGAGAATCTCGAGCGTCTCGGTGCCGACACCGGCGATCAGCAGGGGCTCATTGCCGGAGTGCACGTAGCGATAAGCATGCTCGCGGGCGAGCTCCTCGGCGTGCTCACGGGCCTCATCGAAATCGCGGCCATGGAAGACGAGCTCCGCCTCGAGTCCGCGAATTGAGGCAACCTTGACCGGGTTCGCGTCCTCGGGAACGCAGATCGTCGCTCGCACCCCGAACAGACGCGCCGCATAGGCGATCGACTGGCCGTGATTTCCCGTCGAGGCGGCGATTACCCCGCGCCGGCGCTCCTCCGGGCTGAGCTGCGAGATCAAGTTGACCCCGCCCCTCACCTTGAACGCGCCGACCGGTTGGTGATTCTCGTGCTTGACGAAGGCTTCGGCGCCCAAGAGCTCGTTGATGCTCGCGTAGCCATAGAGCGGCGTCCGACGCAAATGAGCCGAGATCCGACGTCGTGCCTCAAGTACATCCGCGAGCGTCGGCAGCTCCCCGTCCATCATGCACCTGACCGTAGCTGAAGCCCCGGCGAAGTCGCGAGGGTCGGCGTAGCCAATAGGAACACCGCCCGAAGCGCGAAGAGGCGAATACAGGACTAGACCTGCGGGGTCGCGCCCCTGCTCGTCCCCCAAACGCAGGGTCGCTGGGCGGGCGGGGTCGTTACACACGCGGGCGGACGGTCCCAGCGTCCGCCATCCGTCCGATCTCGAAGCTCGCCGTTCCGGTCGTCACCACGGGATCCCCGTCGGCAAAATCCCGCAGCGCCTGTTCGTCATCGGTCTCCACGACCGCGAGCCCGTACGAGTCTTCGTCGGTAAGCACAGGCCCGAAGGCCACCATGTCTCCTCGCTCCAGGTACGGCCGCCAGTACGCGCCGTGGCGGGCCATGACCTTTCGTTCGGCGTCGGTAAGCGTTTGCGCGAAGCGGGGACGCGGCGCCTTCAGGCGCAGCACGAACACAGCCATGGCAGACACTTTAGGTCCCTCGTCGGCGCCGCGGCCCCGACGAGCCCTCAGGGGTCTACACCCGAGCGGCAGACGCACCAAGGTGGGGACGGAATTCGGAGAACGATCCGACCCGGCGATTCCCCTCTCGCCACGATCAACGGACGGCTCGTCACGACGGTGCCCCGGCTGCGTGCGGATCCAGGCAGACGGGCGAGGACGGCCGTGGGCGGTCGAGGAGCGCCTGCAGAGCGCCAAGCACCGAGCGGTCTGCGGGCATTCCGGCGATCTCGGCAGCGATCTGTCGGGCGGCGGCGCGGATGGGCCCATCCTCCAGGAGCAGCGCAACCTCGCGCGCAACGGCCTGAGCCGTGATTTCCGCGCCCAGCAGCTGGCGGCCCGCGCCGCCCGGCACGACCCGATCGGCGTTGTAGAAGTTGTCGGCGCCGCGCGGCAGCGAGAGAAGCGGGAGTCCGAAGCCAAGCGCTCCGAAGTTCGAGCCCGCTCCGCCGTGGCAGATGACAAGGTCGGAGCGGTCCAGCACCTGCGCCTGCGGGATGTAGCGACATACATGCGCGTTCGCTGGCCGCGGTTCGAGCACACTAGGCTCCAGGTCCGGCCCCACGGTGGCGACTACGTTCACGGGCGCGCGGGCCAGCCCGTGGAGCACCGCACGGACCACGTCGAGATCACGATTGAAGATCGTTCCCAGCGTGAAGTAGACGGTGGGCCGCGCCGGCAGTGAAACCTGGACGCCGCCGGTATGACCCCTCGGCCCGGCAGGCGATAGCGCGGCAGACGCGAAAGGAGATTTGCGATGTCGCTCGGCGCCTGTTCGTGGCGAACGGCTCCGCCGCGCGATGCTCGGCGCCGTCATCGCGGCGGCTATCCGCGGGGATACCGATCGCGCTGGTCCCATAGCCTTTCGAGTGATGTGGACCATCGACGTGGCCGCTACCCCACCTGCCACGCCACCGCCGCTGCAGGGGGTTTTGGCCGCGGCGGTGAGCGAGGCGCTGGCCCGGCCAGCGGCACAGCAGCCGGCATGGCCGGATCTCGCGGAAGTCGCGCGTGTCCGCCAAGTGTTGGAGAGCGTTCCGCCCATCGCTGTACCTGCGGAGGTCGACAGGCTTCAGGACCGGCTCGGGATGGTCGCGCGGGGCGAAGCGTTCCTGCTACAGGGCGGGGATTGCGCGGAGACGTTCGTCGATAACACCGAGGCCCACCTGCGCGGAACGATCCGGACGCTGTTGCAGATGGCTGTGGTCTTGACCTACGGGACCTCGATGCCCGTTGTCAAGGTCGGGCGCATCGCTGGCCAGTACGCCAAGCCACGGAGCTCTGAGACCGACATCGCCGGCCTGCCGTCGTACCGCGGCGACATGGTCAACGCGTTGGAGCCGACGCTGGAAGCGCGGCGCCCAGACCCCGGCCGGCTCGTGCGCGCATACGCCAACGCGGCGGCGGCGATGAATCTGGCCCGCGCGATTACCGGGGCCGGACTCGCAGATCTGCATCGCCTGCACGAGTGGAACATGGACTTCGTGCGACGCTCCAGCGCCGGCGAGCGCTATGAGCGGGTCGCCACCGAGATCGACCGCAGCCTGCGGTTCATGTCGGCGTGTGGCGTCGAGGACAGCTCACTGCGCACGGTGGAGCTGTACGCAAGCCACGAGATGCTCGTGCTCGATTATGAGCGCGCCCTGCTCCGGCCGGACGGCGATCGCGTGTACCTCCTCTCGGCCCATCTGCCGTGGATCGGCGACCGCTCGCGCCAGTGCGACGGCGCCCATGTCGCCCTTGGCGCGCTGATCGCTAACCCAGTCGCGGTAAAGCTCGGCCCTACGGCCACGCCCGCGGAAGTAGTCGAGCTCGTCGAGCGGGTCGATCCGCGGCGAGTCGACGGCCGCGTGACGCTAGTTTCACGGATGGGCAACGAGGCGGTCCGCGCGCTATTACCGCCGGTCGTCGAGGCCGTAACCCGTTCGGGGCATCGCGTCGTGTGGCAGTGCGACCCGATGCACGGCAACACCGAGGAGTCGCCCAGCGGTCACAAGACGCGGCACTTTGACCGCATCATGGACGAGGTCGAGGGGTTCTTCGAGGTCCACCAGCAGCTCGGTACGCATCCCGGCGGCATCCACATCGAGCACACCGGCGAGGACGTCACGGAATGTCTTGGGGGTGCCCAGATGATCTCGGACAGCGAGCTCTCCTCCCGGTACGAGACGGCGTGTGACCCGCGACTCAACACCCAACAGGCCCTCGAACTCGCCTTCCTGGTCGTCGAGATGCTGCGGCGGACCGTGTGATGCCGCGACGCGTGCCGTGAGGCGAGAGATCTGCGAGGTCGGCATCGCACACACGGTCCCGCGGCACGTCACCAGTGCCAACGCGCGATGCGGATGCGCGACTAATCGTGGCGCCTGGCGTGGGCAGACCAGTGCCAGGCCGCCCGAGTCCTTTGGCGGGCTCGCGCACCTGATCAGCCGACACCTGCAATTCGCGCGGTGCGATCTCAAGCCAGAGCGACGGCTTTGCCAAGATCGCCGTTGCGGGCGGGCCACACGCCCTTGTCCAGGTGGACATCGGCTTTCAAGAGCGCGAGAATCGGCCGGTGCTTCGATCCGGAGCGTCGCGGAAGCAGATCGCCCGCGTGCTGAACGCAGCCTATGCCGGCGGGCTGCTCAGCGAGGACACGTTCGCCCGCCGGCTCGATCAGCTGCTGGAAGGGAGGTTGATCGATCCGTTCCGGCTCATTGGTGACTTGAACTTCCGAAGCTCGCCAGACGGTCCGTTCCTGCGCTTCGCCCGCACCGCGCTCGCCGCAGTGGGACGCGTCCGGGTCCGTGGCTGGGCCGAGGTGGAGGACCGTCCGATCCTGCTGGCGCTTGATTGGGGTGGCGTACAGCGAGAGCTGCTGGTCGGCCGTGCTGGCGGTTGTGACGTGGTGCTCTCGGACCCGAGCGTTTCCCGCTGGCATGCTCGGCTGCACTTTCGCGATGGGCGTTGGGTTCTCCAGGATCTCGATTCGACCAACGGCACCATCGTCAACGGTGTGCGCGTCGGCCGGTGTGAACTGCGCCCGGGCGATCGCCTCATCTTTGGCGATAAGCACATCAGGGTCGATTGATTCTGCACCTGCGAGATCCGCAACGGTTGGATTCAAAGGGGATCCATCCACGCGAAAAGCCGCTCTCGGCGCGGGGACGACCGCTTACGGCGTCAGGGGGTAGCTCGAACCGTCGAAGCGCAACGGCAGGCGTCCCATCTCGCGCGCGGTGGACCGCGGCCGGTGCCGCGGTCCTCCGCCTTATACCTCATGGGTGTTCTGAGATGGAAACCTGATCAGTGGTCACGTAGCCGCGGGCACCGGATCACCGGTGTTCAACCCGCTGGGGGTTGTCGCTTCCGTGCCCTCGATCATGCCGGCCACGGGCGCGCCGCCGCCGACGCTGATCGCCAGCTTGTGCGGCTTTCGCTGCTCGGGCCTGGGGATCCGTACCTCGAGCACGCCGCGGTCGAAATGGGCCTGCACGGCGGCTCGGTCGACGCCATCGGGAAGCGTGAGCGAGCGTGAGAAGGCGCCGAAGCCGCGCTCCACGCGGTAGTAACCAGCATCGCGGTTGTCGTGCTCCGCTTTGCGCTCGCCGGATATCGTCAGAACGTTGTCCTCGAGCTCGACATGTACGTCGTCTTCGCTAAGACCGGGCAGGTCGGCACGGAGAACATAGTCCTCGTCGGTCTCGACAAGGTCCATGGGCGGAATCCATCGCAGGATCGCCGAGTTACCGCCCTGCGTTGCCTGTGAGGGCGACTCGAAGAGCGTGTTGAAGAGCCGGTTCATCTCGTTCTGGATCGTTTGAAGCTCCCCAGCCGGCTCCCAGCGAATCATTGCCACTCAAACACACCTCCTACCGAGATGACAAACGCGGTGACAGACATCACTGACATCTGTAATTCACTTTCAGGTCGGGTATGCCTGGCTCTCGGTGGAGCCTGAAAGTCTTCTGGCTGCGTGGCGTACCGCCGCAACGCTCGGGGCCAGTGGATGGCGCCCGGGAAAGCGCGAGCGCACGCTGGTGACGGCGTCATCGCCGTTCGGTTGCGCACGCCGCGCCGCCCAACGCGCGCGCTCAACTAGGTGTTGGCGGAAGTGATCCCAGTCGAGACCCCTGGGCGCGCCCCGCCGGAAGGTCCCGTTGCGCTGGAGATGAGGATCGACCACGTGTACGGATGCACCTCCGCAAGTTTCGCCTTTCAGACAGTGAAATAGGCCGGCTCACGGGATCGTCAAGGCCGCAGCTCCCGATCACGTGAACCGGTCAGTCCGGAGCGATTTCGCTGATCGTCCGGCTCGTGGCGGCTCGAAGCTTGCCCAGAGCACGCTCCTCGATCTGACGCACCCGCTCGCCGCTCAAGCCCAGGCGATCGCCGACTTCGCGCAGGGATTGCTCGTGACCATCGAGGCCGTAGCGACTGCGGAGGATCACCCGCTCGCGGTCACTCAAACTTGCGAGCAGCGCTTTCACCTGTTCGATCTCGCTGTGGTCCAGAAGCTGCTCGTAAGCGTCGCTCGCGAGCGGGTCGACGAGCAGCTCCCCGAACGCGCCTACCTCTCCATCGGGGCTCGCCACGGGGTCATCCAAGGACTGTGGGATCCGTTCGACCGCGAGGAGGTCGCGGACCTGCTCGCGGCTGAGGCCGGTCTCCACGGCTAGCTCGGCACCAGTGGGTTCACGCCCCCGTCGGCGGACAAATTCACCATGGGCACGCTTGAGCCGCGCGAGCTGGCGCAGCGTCCGATCGGAGAGGACCATCGGTCGGGTCAGCTCCGCGACCAACTGCTGCATCGCCTGGCGCACCCACCACGACGCGTACCCCCAGAACGGCACATCCAGGTCCGGGTCGAAACGCTCGAGCGCCCGTAGCAACCCAACCACCCCCTCCTGGAGCAGCTCTACGCGCGCGATGCTGCCCGAGCGGCGGTACACGCGCGCCACCCCTGCGATCAGCGGCAGGAATGCCTCTACGAGCTCCTCGCGCGCCCGCCGATCGCCGGCCTGTGCGGCCCGCACGAGCCGGCGCTCGACCGCAACCGGCAGGCGGGGACGATCGCTGAGCCCTCTCACATAGCTGGCCGAGCTCATCGCGCCGGACGGGAGATCGCGGTTCAGCTCACTGGCAAGCTGTTGGTCGAGACCTCGCGCGTCACGGGATTCGAGCTCAAGAAGCTCGCTCTCGATGCGAGTTATCTCCTCAGCTTGGGCGCTCATCGCCAGCTCACGACCAATATCGCTCGCGACTTCAGAATCGACAACCCCCGGGCGGCAAATCCATATCGAAACAAGGCGGTGAGCCGGGGCGAGTCACCTCCACAGGAGGCGGTGGGTGGACCTCAGTCCTCTACCCCAAAGAGCCAACAGGCCCCGGCTCCACCCGAATGACGAGCCGCGTTGTGATATGTCGCTTACCTCTCGCTGATTGAAATAGGACGCCGGTCCCGGTTGTCAAGGCCAATCGGGATAGAACCGGTAAATGTCCTGGGGGGTCGACCAACTCACGCGACGGCAAAGCGCGACCCGCCCGCTGGCCGCATGCGCACCGGCGCGCGCGGCCGCACCTTTAACCGGGAGTGCACGTCGGCGATGAGCACATCCGCCTGGTCGACGAGCACCCGCGACTCGGGCGCCCGATGGCCCCCGACCGCCGAACGCGGCATTCTGGAGGATCGGCTCCATCCGTTCGACCAGCGCGTCGCGGCGGCGTTGCAAGCCTCGAGCTGCCGGTCGATGCACGGTCGATGTCATCCCCGGGAGACGTGGGGCGGTGTGCGAGATCAGGGTCGTGTGATCGTTGCCCAGCAGGGTGCCGGTGGCGATGAGGAAGTTCTCCGGGTTCGGAAGCTGCTCGAGGTCGGAGGGGACGTCGGGTGCGATCACCGCCGCAAGGGTCGGGGCGTCCACCCGCGCGCCCGCTGTGCGGACCGACGGCAACTACGCTCGCCCCGTGGCGGATTTGTGGCGGATACGTGAAGCCTCGGGTGTAAAGGATGTTGTCCGTTAGGCTCTCCGCATGCGATTTGTCCACACCTGCCTCCGAGTCCGCGACCCCGAGCAATCGCTGCGCTTCTATCGCAATCTCGGCTTCGAGCGTCGCGGGCGGCTGAACTTCGAGACGGCGTACAACATCTACATGGGACTTCCCGGGGACGGCGACACCCTCGAGCTCACCGTCAACCATGGCCGAGACGAGCCGTACGACCTCGGCGACGGCTACAACCACATGGCGGTGGCGGTGGAGGATCTTGACGCGACGCTGGCCGCGCTCGCCCGCGAGGGGATCGAGCCGGAGAAGCCGCCTTACGCGCCCGGTGGACGGGACGACGTGGGCAGGATCTGCTTCGTCCGCGATCCGGACGGCTACCGGATTGAGCTCATCGACGGCGGCGACTTCGCCACCCCGCAGGACACCCGGGGCTGAGCGCCGGCACATGCGGACTGCGCCCGACACGGGCTCGATCCGCGTCGCCGACACTTACGCTGGACTGGCCAGCGGAGTACATTGATGGGCGTCGTGCCGGCCGTCGTCGAGTGAGGGAGCTCCAAATGTATGAACGCAACGGCGAGACGTACTTCGTAGTCGATGGTCACGTCCATTTCTGGGACGCGAGCCCGGGGAACTGGGTGAAGGGTCAGGAGCAGTACGCGGAGGGCTGGATCAACTGCTTTCACGCCTACATGGGTCTCGGGCCGGCGGAGACCCATTGGCCGATAGAGAAGTTCCAGAAGTACTCGGAGGAGCAGTTCGTCAAGGACGTCTTCGAGGACGGCGGTGCCGACGTCGCCATCTGCCAATCGACCTATCTGAAGTCGTGGTACATAAACGGCTTCAACACGGCCGAGAAGAACTGGAAGCTCGCCGAGAAATACCCCGGCAAGGTGATCGTCAACGGCCGCTGGGATCCGCGCGAAGGCGAGGCCGGTCTCAAACAGCTCGAGGAGGACGCCAAGCGCTACAACCTGAAGGGCGCCAAGCTCTACACGGCGGAGTGGTACAACGGCTCGCGCGGCTGGAGGCTCGACGACGAGATGTGCAAGCCCTTCTTCGAGAAGTGCAAGGAGCTCGGGATCAAGAACATCCACGTCCACAAGGGCCCGACGATCTGGCCGCTCGATAAGGACGCATTTGACCCCAAGGACGTCGACGTCGCCGCCACCCAGAACCCGGAGCTCAACTTCATCGTCGAGCACGTCGGGCTGCCGAGGATCGAGGACTTCTGCTTCATGGCCGTGCAGGAGCCCAACGTCTACGCCGGCCTCGCGGTGGTGCTCGGTGGCCTGATGCATGCCCGTCCGCGCTTCTTCGCCAAGGTCATGGGTGAGCTTCTGTTCTGGCTGGGGGAGGAGAAGCTGCTGTACGGCTCGGACTACGCCATCTGGGAGCCGAAGTGGCAGATCGACGGCTTCCTCGAGTGGAACTACCCCGATGACCCCGAGTTCTCGGACTATCCGGCCGTCACCGACGCGACGAGGCGGAAGATCCTCGGCCTCAATGCCGCAGCCCTGTACGGCGTCGACGTTCCGAAGGATCTCCAGCTGCCCGAAGAGAAGGGGGCTCCGGCGGCGAAGGAGGCCGCGGTAGGCGTCGAATCGTCATGACCACCCAGGAGCGCGTCCTCGAGGCGCTCGACGGGGTGATCGACCCGGAGCTTGATCAATCGATCACCTCGCTGCGGTTCGTGAGCTCCGTAGAGATCGATCGCGAGGGCGACGTGGAGGTCGTGATGCGACTTCCGACGCCGCAGTGCGCTCCCAATTTCGCCTTCCTGATGGCAGCCGACGCGCGGGAGGCCGTGCGCCGGCTGCCCGGGGTGCATCGGGTGAGCGTCAAGCTCGAGGGCCACTTTACGGGCCAAGAGATCAACGCTGCGCTTCAGCGCGGCGAGGGCTTCGCCGGGGCGTTTCCCGGCGAGACCGAGGACGACGATCTCGGTGCCTTGCGTGAGCTGTTCCAGCGCAAGGCTCTCGTGGCGCGCGAGTCGCGGTTGTGTGAGACGCTGCTGGCCGACGGCGCGACCCCCGAGGACGTGACGGGACGCCGGGTGAGGGATCTGCCCGACGTGCCCGACGCCCGCCGGTGCGTGAAGCTACGGGAGGATCTCGGAATCGCTTGCACGCCCGACGCGCCGGCGTTCGTGCTTCCCAGCGGCGAGCCTGTGGCTCCCGGGAACCTCAACCGGTGGCTGCGGACGGCGCGGCTCGTGCGGATGAGCCTCGAGGTCAACGGCGGCATCTGTCGGTCGCTCCTGCAACTCCGCCACGGCTTGCCGATCGAGGATCCGGAAGAGGAGGTTTTGACATGAAGGCCGCGAGGCTCCATGCCTACCACGAGCGGTTGAAGCTCGACGAGATCGCCGAGCCGCAGGTCACGGGACCGCTCGACGTGGTCGTCCGAATCGGCGCCGCCGGGCTATGCCGCACTGACCTGCACATCCAGGAGGGCCAGTGGGCGGAGAAGTCGGGGGTCACGCTCCCCTACACCCCCGGACACGAGAACGCCGGCTGGGTGCACGAGGTCGGCGCCGCTGTCACCAACGTGCAGGTCGGAGACACCGTTATCGTGCACCCGTTCATCTCCTGCGGGCTGTGCGGGCCGTGTCGGCGCGGTGACGACATGCACTGCCTAACCGGCTCCTTCCCGGGGATCGATCGGGACGGCGGCTTCGCCGACTTTCTCCAGACCTCAGCGCGGTCGGTGGTCAAGCTCGACGAGGGTCTCGACCCGAAGGACATCGCGGCGCTTGCCGACGCGGGCCTGACCGCGATCCACGCGGTCAAGAGGGCCATCCCCGTCCTCAGCCCGGGTACTCACGCGGTCGTGATCGGCGCAGGTGGCCTGGGCCACATCGGGGTGCAGTGCCTGAAGGCGATGACGCCCGCGGAGATCATCGTGATCGACCCGTCCGAGCCGGCTCTCGCGCTGGCACGGGAATTGGGCGCGCATCACACCGTCAAGGTCGATGGGACCCACGTGGACACGGTCAAGGAGCTCACGGACGGCTTGGGCGCCGAGGCGATCGTCGATTTCGTCGGCGAGAGCGGAGCGATCGAAGACGGGATCGAGATGATCCGGGACGGCGGCTTCTACTACGTCATCGGGTACGGCGAGAACATCAACATCCCCACGATCGACGTGATCTCCCGCGAGATCTCGTTCATCGGCAACCTGGTGGGCACCTACACCGATCTGCAGGAGCTGATGACGCTCACGGCCCAGGGGCAGGTCAGCCTGCACACGAGCACGTATCCCCTCGACGCGATCAACGACGCGATGGCCGACCTCGATGGGGGGCGGCTCCAGGGGCGGGGTATCCTGGTCCCCGCCGGCGCGGCGTAGCGCCGGCAGCCTGGCCCTTCACGGCTCGATGAGCCCCCGACGGATCGCGTAGCGGGTCAGCTCTACCCGGTCGTGCATCCCGAGCTTCTCCAGGACGTTGGCGCGGTGCCGCTCAACGGTCTTCTCGCTAATCACGAGGGCCTCCGAGATCTCCTTGCTGGTGTAGCCCTCGGCGATCAGCTTGACGACCTCCTGCTCGCGCGCGGTGAGCGGCTCCTCACGGAGCGGGAGATCGGCGCGAGCACGGCGCAGGTAATCCCGAATCAGCGGCGTCATCGCTCCCGGATACATGAACGGCTCGCCTCGCATTGCGGCTCGGCACGCCTCGACGAGGTCGCGGTCCGCGACCGTCTTGAGCACGTACCCGGAGACCCCCGCCTTGAGCGCCTCGTAGAGGTACTGCTCGTTCTGGTGCATCGAAAGGATCAGGATCCGCAACTCGGGGCGGCGACGGTGGAGCTCGCGCACGGCCTGAAGGCCCGTCATTCGCGGCATCGAGATGTCGGTGATCAGGAGGTCGATGTCGTCGCCGAGCGCCCGTGCGAGCGCTTCGGCTCCATCGCCGGCCTCGGCGGTCACCTCCAGGTCAGGTTCGGCATCGAGCACCAGGCGCAGACCGCGCCGCACGACCGCGTGGTCCTCGGCCAGGAGGATGCGCGTCTTCAGAGGCACCGGCGTCATCGTGCGTTCTGGAGCGGCACGTCCAGGCGGACGGCGCAGCCGCTTCCCGACTGGTTGTTCTCGACCTCGAGCATCGCTCCGATCAGCGTCGCCCGCTCGCGCATGCCCAGCATGCCCGTTCCCTGGACGCCGGCGGCGGGCAGTCCACGCCCCTCGTCCCGGACCGCCAGAACCAGATGGCCGTCCTCGGCGTCGAGGCTGAGCTCGGCATCGTGGCTTCCGGCGTGACGGGCAACGTTCGTAAGCGCCTCCTGCGCGATCCGATAGACGACGAGCTCGACCTCGGGGGTGAGTCGAGGCAGGTCCGACGAGATGCTCACGGCCACCTGGAGTTCAGAGCGCTCGGCGAAGCGCTGACCGAGCACGGCGAGCGCGCTCACCAGACCAAGATCGTCGAGCGCCTCGGGTCGAAGCTCGATCGCAATCCGCCGGACGTCCTCGAGGCTCGAGCGCACTTCGTCCTGTATCTCCGCCACGTCCGCTTGCAGCTCCGCCGGCACGCGCGCGTGCAGCCGCGACAGGACGAGCAGCACCGCCGTCAGCTCCTGGCCAACCTGATCGTGCAGCTCCTGGGCGATCCGCAGCCGCTCGCCTTCCTGACCGGCGAGCACCTTGCCCGTGGCCTCCCGACGCTCCGACTCGAGTCGGTCGAGCATCTGATTGAACGTCAGCGCGAGCTCCCCCGCCTCCGAGGTCGGCTGCGCGCCCGGCATTCGCTGACCGGGGTTCGCGAGGTCGACACGACGCGCCAGGGCCGTGAGCGCCTGCAGCGGGCCCAAAACCCTCCGCAGCAGGTACAGGTTGACGAGAGCGACGAGGGCGAGTGCCGCGATCAGCACGACCACCTCCTCGTTGACCGCAAACGACGAGATCCGCTCCGGAGCGAGGATCACGATCGTCACTCCCACGGCCGCGACCAGCAGCAACGCGTTCATCCCCGCCACGCGCTGGAACAGCGAGAGGTAACGGCGCGTCCGAGTCGGGACGGGTTCCGACGCCCCGGACTTCATGTAGGGCCACACGGCAGTGGCGGCAGCCAACGAATCACCGAGACCAAGGATCGCAGCTCATCCTTAGTCCTAGACGAATGACGGGTGGGCGCGCCGAGGCGCGCGATCGTGATGCAGATCCTCGAGGTTGCGCAGCATCTTCCACAGACGCGCCTCCAGCTCGGCGCAGGTCAGTCCCAACGTCTCGGCAATGTCGACCGGCGCGATTCGCGCCGACAACATGCCGAAGATCGCCTGCTCGGACTCGTCCAGCCGCCGACGCAGGATCTCGGCCAACTGCCATGGGACCATAGGCAACAGTGAGTGGCCCCGGGCGACCGCGCGAATGGCATCGCACAGTTCCGAACCCAGCCCACCCTTGCTCACCAGTCCATCGGCCTCGGCGACGACGGCCGCGGCCGCGAGCAGGCCGTCGGAGTAGGCCGTGTAGATCAGCACTCGCGGGGCGTTGGTCAGACGCTTGAGCTTCCGGCTCAGCCACAGACCGGTGCGACGATCCAACTGGTAGTCCACCACGGCGACATCGACCTGCTGACCCCCGGCGGCGGCGAGGGCCTCCGCCGCGGTGCTGACCACGTCGACCACCAGGAAATCCGGTTGATCCTCCAGCAGCTCCCGCACCCCCGTGCGGACGGCGGGATGATCGTCGACCACAAGCAGACGCATCGGCCCCGCCGTCGCGAGGGTAGCGCGCTCGTCGACGAGCGCGTGCTCGGCTTGCTCTGAAGCGGTAAGCATCGAAATCCTCCGAGGTCGCTGTGTGCGGCCAAGATTGGCGACCGGGAGCTTCCGGCGGAATGGGTACCGCCCCCCATCTTCTGCGGGCCTGGACCGCCGTTTCTCCCGGTGGCTGGCCGGCACCGGTTCACCGCACCTCACGCCGCCGCACCACCCCCGTGAACCGTCGCTCGGCGAGTCCGGGTCAAACGATTCAGCAGTCGGAAACCGCGAAGACAAGGATTCTCATGACCAACGTAATCACCGTGACGCAAGACAACTTCGACGAGCAGGTGCTCGCGTCGGACGTTCCCGTGATCGTCGATTACTTCGCCGACTGGTGCGGACCCTGTCGACGCCTCGGACCGGTGATCGAGGAGATCGCGACAGCGCGCGCGGGGACCGTGAAAGTCGCCAAGGTCAACGTCGATGAGCAGCCGGCGCTGGCGGCTCAGGCCGGCGTGCAGAGCATCCCGTTCGTGGTTCTCTACCGCGACGGGGCGCCCGTCGCCCAGTCGCTGGGCGCGGTGCCCAAGCGCGCACTCGAGCAGGCGCTCGAACTCGACGCGCCGCTCGCTGAGACCGCTTCCACCCACTAGGGTCCGCGGGGCGGCGCCGCTAAGGACCCCCGCCCTCCTCGAGCTCGAGGTACGGCTCGAGGAGGGCTCGTAATCGCATTCTCCCGCGGTGAAGGCGGCTCTTGAACGCAGCCTCCCGCACGCCAACGACTCTCGCCGCCTCCTCGGTTGACAGACCCTCGAGATCGCGCAGGACGACCGCCGCTCGCCACTCCGGGGGGAGCTGCGAGAGCGCGCGCTCCACGACGCGCTCGAACTCGCGATCGAGCGCCCGCGCCTCGGGACCGAACTGCGGCGCCTCTGGCAAAGCCGCGATTGGATCCTCCGCATCAGAACCGGCCTCGGCTCCCGGCGGGGGCCGGCGCGACAACCGCCGCTGGGCTTCGTTGAACGCGATCCGGTACAGCCAGGTCGATAGCCGTGCGCGCTCCTCGAACCGCGGCAGGCCACGCCAGGCGCGCAGGAACACCTCCTGGGCCACCTCGTCCGCCTCGCTCGGATCGAGCCCGAAGCGGCGCAACGCCCCGTAGACGCGCTCGGCGTGAGCCTCGACGAGCTGCCCGAACGCCTCCTGGTCGCCGGCCTGTGCGCGCCGGACCAGCTCGCCTTCGGGAGCGCCGGCGTCCGTCACCTCAGAGCGGGGGACGCTGCCCCAGCCGCGACCGCACCGCGATGACCAGTTCACGTGGAGCGGCCTCGCCCCGAGGCGCCGGCATCCCCCGCAGGGCGGACACCATTCGCCCCAAGCTCTCGAGGACCCACCGGCACTCCGGGCACTCGGAGGAGTGCCGCTCCAGCCGGGCGCGGCTCGACGCCGACAGCTCCTCATCGACGTACTCCGACATGTGGCCCGGCGCCCAGCGATGGTCACGCCTAACCTCGATTCTCGGGATGAGCTGATCACTCGCTGAGCGTGATGGTCGGCGCTGGATGCGCCGGGTTTGGGGGATGCTTCGGAGTGTGGTTGAGGGGGATTATTGGAACGCGATGCTCGGATGGCGCGGTGTAGTTTTCTGAGACAGTTTGGCATCGCTCCCGGGTGACGCTCAGGGTCGCCTTTGTTTCGCGGACCTTGGCTCTCTTCTTGCCTGAGCAGCACCGTGTTTCTGTCCGATAACTACACTATGTTTTCTGCCGGTAGTTCAGAAATATCACCTGAGCTATGCGACCCGGCGGCGAGTACTTCACCCAGCCCGCGGAGCCCACCCAGCGCCGCTACGAGGCGCTGCGGGCGTACTTCGTGGACGGGCTGACCGCCGCCGCGGTGGGCGAGCGGTTCGGCTACTCGCCGCAGGTCGTGCACCAGATGGCCTCCGAGCTGCGCGCAGGCAAGGCGTACTTCTTCGCACCGAGCAAGCCGGGGCCCAAGGGTCCGCGCAAGAGCGCGCGGATCCGCGACCGGGTGCTCGCGCTCCGCGCTCAGGATCGCTCGGTCACCGAGATCGCCCAGGCGCTGGCCGGCGAGGGCACGCCCGTCTCGGCGCAGACGGTGTGGAGCATCCTGTCCGCGGAGGGGCTGGAGCGGCTCGAGCGCCGAGCACCGTCTGAGCGGGGCGCGCCGCCGCCGCGGCTTGAGCCCGTCAAGGCGCGCGCGATCCCGCACTGGCCGGCCGGGCTCACCCTGCCGTGCGATCACGCCGGGCTGTTCCTGCTCGTGCCGGGGATCGTCGAGCTCGGCCTGCCCGAGCTGATCGCGTCCTGCAACTACCCGTCGACCAGGGTGCTCTCGGCGTGGCACTCGCTTGGGAGCCTGCTGCTGGCCAAGTGCGCGCGCAAGGCCCGGGTCAGCCACACCGACGCGCTCGCAGACGACGACGCGCTCGGGCTGCTGCTCGGCCTCACCGCGCTGCCCAAAGCCACCCACCTGACCAGCTACTCCTATCGGGTGCGCCGCGCATCCAACGAGCGGCTACTGGCCGGTGTCACCCGTCGCCTCCGCGAGCTCGGGCTCGCCACCGGCGAGGAGGGATTCAACCTCGACTTTCACGCCATCCGCCACCACGGCCAAGACACGCCGCTTGAGAAGCACTACGTCCCGCGCCGCTCGCAGCGCACCCGCGCCGTGCTGACCTTCTTCGCCCAAGATCACGCCTCAACCGAGATGGTGTACGCCAACGCGGATTTGACCAAAGCCGAGCAGGCCCGGGAGATCATCGCGTTCGCCGACTACTGGCAAGACGTCGCCGGCACCGACCCCGGCCTGCTCGTGTTCGACTCCAAACTCACCACCTACAAGGTGCTCTCAGAGCTGACCGCGCGCGGGATCCGCTGGATGACCCTACGCGAACGCGGACCAAAGCTCATCGCGGACCTCGCCGCCCGCCCGGACTCACACTGGAGCACCGTCCGGATCGAACGCACAGGCCGCTACCGCTCACCCGAGATCATCGACGAGCTCGTCACCATCAAGGACCTCGAAGGCCCAGTCCGCCAGCTCGCCGTGCGCAACATCGGCCGCGAACAACCCACCCTGCTGATCACCAACGACATCGAGCGCACCACCAAACAACTCTTCGCCCGCTACGCCGAACGGATGATCATCGAGAACGAACTCGACGCCTACATCCAAGGCTTCCACCTCGACGCGCTCTCCTCCGGTCTGCCCCTCAACGTCGATCTGGACACCACCCTGACCGTGATCGCTGGCAACCTCTACCGGCTCCTCGCCCGCCGCCTCCCCCGCTACGAGCACGCCACCCCCGACCGCATCTGGCGCCACTTCCTCGACAGCACCGGCACCCTCCACATCGACGAGCAGACACTCACGCTCGAACTGCGCGTCCGCACGTACCACCCCGTCCTCATCGACGCCGGCCTCGCCGACCAACCCACCCCGATCCCATGGCTCGACGGCCGCCAGCTCAAGCTCCGGTTCCCACCCCGCTAAAACCTCAGCCGGAATTTCTTACCGAGAATCGAGGCTAAACCGCAGGCGATACAGAAACGCGCTCATAAACGGTGTGACCCTTCACCGGCCGGATAGGTTCTCACAGCCACCGAATATGAGCTGGTCCACCTGTTTGCCACGAGTACGACAATCCAAGGCCCGTGATGAGCGCGGCACCTGATCTTGGAGCAGGGGGCCGCCGTCCTATGCGCCCCGCGATGCGGGCTGGGGGTCGATCACAACCGTGCCGCGTCCCGCGACCGCGATCTCGGTCCCCGGTACGCATAGTGCGATCTCGTGCGCTTCATGGCGCAGGGTCCGGCGCAACTGCAGGAACGCGACCGTGCCGAGCGACGCAGGAACCCACAGGGCGACCGCGCGATAGGCGAGCACCGCGGCGGTGCTGGCGGTGACCGAGACGCCGTAGAGCACGAGCGTGCCGATGGTCCCGATGTCGATGCCCCCGATGCCGCCCGGCAGCGGGAGCAGACCGCCGAGCGCCCCGATCAGGTACGCGATCCAGATGATCGCCATCGGCGGCGCGGGGCCGAACGCACGGAAGCAGGCCCACAGCACCAAGATGTCGAACGCCATGTAGCCGAACGAGCCGGCGAGCAGCGCAACGTCGCCGCGGCGCAGGAGGCGCACCGATTCGGACAGGCCGTCCGCCAACGCTGCGGTCGCTCGGGCGAATCGCGACGCGTTGCCGCCGCCACGCCCGGTCGCCTTCCGCCGCGCGCCCGCAGCCAAGCGCTCCGCCAGCAGAACGGCGAGGATCGTCAGACCCGCCGCCACCGCCGGCCCGAGTGTCAGCGCCAGGCTGGCGTGCCCCGGAAACAGCCCCACTGCGAGCCCCAGACCGACGACCACCACCGCGCTGAAGTTGGCCAGGCTGGTGAGCAGGAAGAAGGCCACAGTCCGCCTGGCGATCTGCGCCCCGAGCATGCCGCCCCGGCGCAGGGCCCACGCCCCCAGCGCCAGGCCGCCGGCCCCGCCCGCCGGCAACAACGCGGTGGCCGCGAGCTCGGACATCCCGATCTGGTAGCTCAGCCGGAGGGTCATCCGCCGGCAGAACACCGACCTGAATATGGCCACGTAGGACAGGCTGGAGAGGATCTCCAAGCCGGTGGCGAGCACCAGCCACGGCGCGCTGGCGTGCGCGAATCGGGTTCGCAGACTGGCGAGGCCGGGCAGCACGGTTACCCCCACGATCACGCCCACAATGACGCCGCCCAGGATCAACAGCGAACGGACCGGGCGCCGTCGATGCAGCTCCTCGGGGAGATCCAGATCCGTCTTCGTGACTCGGGGAATCCCGGCTGGCGGCTCACGGGGTGTCAACGGTGAGAAGTGCACGGGCATATCGTGACGTGACCAAGGTCTGCGTCGAGGCTCGTTCAGAATCTGCCGCATATGTCCGGCGTCGCGTCGACCCCTTGCCCGACGTGATCCACACGGATCCTGCGGACCTGGGCGTGATCGAGGCGGCGGCGATGATGCGCGATCGGCAGCTCTCTGCGGTCGAGCTGGCCGGTGCGTGCTTGCGCCGGATCGAGGAGCGCAACGGCGGAGAGCCGACATACAGCGGATCGCCGGAGGCCATCAATGCCTGGGCGCGCGTGTATCCGGAGGTGGCGCTCGCGCAGGCGCGGGAAGCCGACGAGCGACGCGCCGGTGAGCGCGACGGCGAGCGGGTGGCCTCGCTCAACGGGGTCCCGTTGGCGCTCAAGGACCTCTACGGGGTCGCGGGCTTGCCGCTCATGGCCTCGAGCCGAGTGCTGGACGGCAACGTACCGACCCGCGACGCGACCGTCTGGCGTCGACTGCGCGGGCAGGGCATGGTGCTGCTGGGCCACACGCACACGCACGAGTTCGCGGCCGGGGGGACGACCGACCAGGTCGGTAACCCGTGGGCGCGCGATCGAGTCGTGGGTGGCTCGAGCGGCGGGAGCGCCGCGGCGCTCGCAGCGCGGATGACGCCCGCCGCGCTGGGCACGGACACCTGCGGTTCACTGCGGATCCCGTCCGCGTGCTGCGGAACGAGCGCGATCAAGCCCAGTCACGGCCGAATACCGATGGATGGCATCATCCCGCTGGCGCCGTCGCTCGATCACGCGGGTCCGATGGCACGATCGATCGCCGACTGCGCGGCGCTGCTCGCGGCAATGGCCGCAGGCGGGCCGGACCTCACGCCGCTGATGCCGCCACCCGCCGACCTTGGCGAACTGCCGCTGACGCCTCGCCCGGGCCCCCGGCCGCTCGGAGGAGTGACGATCGCGCTCGCGGATCGTGCCGGCGCCGTCGCGATCGAGAAGCCGGTGGCGGCCGCGCTCGACGCCGCCAGGCGCGCGTGCGAGCGTCTCGGCGCGCGGATCATCACGCTGCCGGCACCGTGTGCGCTCGACTGGGAGGACCTGAGCACGATCTTGCTGACCGAGGTGTGGTCCTATCACTCGGCGTTCGTCGAGGCCCGCGACCGATATCGGCCGGCGATTGCCGAGTTCGTGGAGGCCGCGGCCGGGTTCACCGACGCTCAGGCCTACCTCTGCGCTCAGCGGCGCAGGGCCGCGGGGGCGGAGGCCTGGGAGGAGTGGTTTTCATCCAATCGGGTCGACCTCGTGCTCGAGGCGACGCTGCCGATCGTGCCCTACCGTCGCGGTCCCGGGTACGACCGGGGGCACGCCGGCGGGGCCGGCGACCCGATGATCGCGCTCACGGCGCTGTGGGACATGACCGGAATGCCGGTAGCGTGTCTCCCGGTTACGCCGCACGT
The DNA here is from genome assembly GCA_963731355.1 of uncultured Solirubrobacterales bacterium. Classification (GTDB taxonomy): domain Bacteria; phylum Actinomycetota; class Thermoleophilia; order Solirubrobacterales; family Solirubrobacteraceae; genus Palsa-465. Next base: position 69,061 of record CAVSUS010000002.1, read on the forward strand.
GGGTGTATCGCTGATCGCGCCGTGCGGCGCCGAGGTTCCGCTGGTGCAAGCCGCGATCGATCTGCAGGCGAATGAGCTTCCGGTGCCCGTGTGGGCGCCGTGATGACGGGTCTACCTGGCGATGTCCACGTGTAGGCGAACGGTCGTCCCGCTCGCGCCCGGCCGCACCTCGACCAGATCGCAGACCTGATTGACCAGCCACAACCCGCGCCCCGAGACACAGTCGGGGGCGGGGCGCCGGCGCCCAGCGAGGGGGTCCTCGAGGCGGCCGTGGTCGCTGATCTCGCACACCACCCGATCCCCATCGAGCCACATGCGAAGCTCGCCGGGAGTGTCGCTGTGGCGCAGCGCGTTGGTGGCCACCTCGTTGACGGCGAGGACGAGGTCGCTGGACCGCGGCACGCCGAGTCCCACCATTCGCGAGTAGCTCTCCACGACCCGCCGTATCGCGGACAGATCTTCTCCCACCGAGATCTTCGCGGCCATGGCCTGCGGCTCGGGCAGGGGCCACTCGCTGGAGTACCAGATGTTCAATGGATCGGTGTAGCCGCCGCTGGCGGCGCGGTCGCCGCAGCGGACCAGCTCCGGATGGGTCCGTTCGGCGTCGGCGATCACCCGCGGGTCGAGTCCATCGGCGTCATAAGGACAGAGGATGCTGATCGGCGACTCGCCGAAGGCGAAGTTGAGCAGAGCCTCGTGGCGCGTGGCCTCGACGGTCTCCGAGCGGCTGCGTCCCGGCCATATCGGCTCCCCGATGAACCGGCAGCGCCGGCCTCCCTGGCGCTCCGACCAGTCGCGAACGGCCGGGATGATCCTGCTCGGGTTGCGGCCCAGCTCGGTCATGTCGATGAATTCGACCCGCCGCGATTGGCCGTTCAGCGCGGTGCGTAGCGCGCTGTGCTTAGGCCGCGGGACGGCGATCAGAACCGGCTCGCCGCGATCGAGGCCCTCCTCGACGAACGCCGTGCACTCCGCGATGTACTCGTCCTCGCTGCCGTAGAGCAGCGCCTGATGCAGGAGTCCGTGGCTACGTTGATGCGACATACCAGCGGTCTTCGTCTTCCCGGATGAAGGTGGGCCAACACCATCCGGAGGAGAGAAATTTAGTACGCCGGGTGCCGTTTCCGACTGCCCGCGGGTGTGGCGGCGGCGGGCGTACCACGGGCGAGAGTGGTCAATCGGGGGACTCGCCGGCACGCCCCGCGCCGAGTATCGCCACCTCGGCGGGCGGACTGAAGCGACAATCTCGATCAGTGGCCCGCCTCCCGCTCCGTCCAAAACTCATCGGTGTTGTCATCGCTCTGACCCTCGCCGCCTGCGGCGGCGCCGCGCATAGCGCCGGGCCCGACCAAAGCCGGCCCTCCCCCACCACCCACCTGCCATCCGATGGGCGGGCGCACATCGCGGTGATCGTGATGGAGAACGAGGAGTACGGCGACATCATCGGGTCGCGTTCCACGCCGTACATCAACGGCCTCGCGGCCCACTACGCGCTCGCCCGCCAGATGTATTCGATCAGCCACCCCTCCCTGCCGAACTACCTCGCGCTGACCGGCGGATCGACGTTTGGAATCTCCAGTGACTGCACCGACTGCCGCGTTCACGCGACCAGCATCGTCGACCAGCTCGAACGCTCACACATTTCCTGGAAGGCGTACATGGAGGACCTTCCACGTCCGTGCTTCACGGGCGCGGGCGCCGGGGACTACGCGAAGAAACACGATCCCTTCATCTACTACACGCCGGTGGCAAACGATCCTGCCCGCTGCGCCCGGATCGTGCCGCTGACACAGCTCGTCCGCGACGAGCGCGCGCAAGCGCTCCCGAGGTTCATCTGGATCACCCCGAATCTGTGTCATGACATGCACGATTGCGATCCCAGCACCGGCGATCGCTTCCTCTCGGGGCTCGTCCCCCCACTGCTCCGCGCGCTCGGTGCGGGCGGGCTGTTGATCCTCACCTGGGACGAGGGCACGAGCGACAACGGTTGTTGCCGGCTGGCCTCGGGCGGGCACGTCGCGACGATCATCGCCGGCGGGGCCGCACGCCGGGGGGGTCGTATGAGCACTCCTGTCGATCACTACTCGGTCCTTCAGACGATCGAGGACCTGTTCGGTCTGCCCCGGCTTCGGGGCGCCGCCTGCGCGTGCACCCCGTCTCTAGCGCCGCTGCTCGCCCGGCGCTAGCGCTCGGCGGCTTAGTGCCCGCACGTAGCGGCATAGCGCCTAGCGACCCGAGGCCACCGTCTGACGGTCGCCCGGCTCCTCGTCCGGGGCGCCGGCCGGCCCGAACCCGACCCGCACGATCGCGCCGCCGTCGGGCGCGTTGGCGGCTTCGACGAACCCGCCGTGCGCCTGCGCCGTCTGGCGAACGATCGCCAGTCCGAGTCCGGAGCCCGGCTTCGAGCGGGCATCCCGGGCGCGGTGGAAGCGATCGAACACGAACGGCAGGTCCTCATCGCGAAAGCCGGGGCCGTGGTCGCGAACGGTCAGCGTCGCGTCGCGCAGGGCCACCTCCACCACCCCGTCAGGAGGGCTCCACTTGCGGGCGTTGTCGAGCACGTTGCTCACCGCCCTGGCGATGCGGTCTCCGTCGCCGTGCACGAGCGTCGGGTCGAGCTTGGCGTTCACGGTCAGCCCCGGAGCCCGCCGCCGCGTCCGATCCAGCGCCTCGGCCACGATCCGGTCCAGGCGCACCTCCTCGAGCTCGCCGCCGGGCTTGCTGCCGCGCGCGAGCTCGACGATGTCGGCGACCAGCGCGGTGAGCTCATCGAGTTCCTCGATCACGTCCGCGCGGAGCGCTTCACGGTCCGCCTCGGCCAGCCGCTCTTCGTCGCGCATCAACTGAAGGTTGGCCCGGATCGTAGCGATCGGCGTGCGAAGCTCGTGCGACGCGTCGGCCACGAGGTTGCGCTGCGATGCCACCGATTCCTCGAGCGCGTCGAGCGTGTTGTTGAACGTCCTCGCCAGGCGCGCGAGCTCGTCCCGGCCGATCACCTCGAGGCGCTCCTGCTCGAGCCTCTCCGGGTTCGTCGCGATCGACTCGGTCTGCCGGGTGAAGCGCTCGATCGGCGCCAGGGCCGTCCGCGCCACCAGGAAGCCGAGCACCGCCGCCAGCGCGATCCCGCCGGCCGCGATCAGCACCACCAGCAGGAGCTCGTTGCTAAGCGTGTGGTCGACATCGGTCAGGGGTAGGGCCGCCGCCAATGCGCCGCGCGACCCGATCCCGGTCGCCATCACGCGGATGTGCGTCCCGTTCACGGTCATGCTCGTGAAGTACTGGCCGTGACCGCTGGCCGCGAGCGCCTTCAGGCGTGCGTCGGCGGGGATCTCGTAGCGCGGGCTCCGCGTGTAAGTGGTGCCGTCGGGCTTGACGAGCGTGAACGTGCCCTGGGGCCCGCCGAACGAGCTCGGCGGAAGCTGGTCGAGCCCGAGTCCTTCGTCCTGGTCGGTGGACCCATCGAAGTCGCCGTTCGTGATCCCGCCCCCGCCGGCCGGCTGGGGCCCCGGCCCGACGCCGGCTCGGTGAAGCACCGGCTGCGCGACGTTGCGAAGCTGGTTGTCGACTTGCCCCAGCAGTTGCGACCTCGTCCCGGCGTACGCGGACACCGCGACCGCGATCACGGCCAGCGCCACCGCCACTCCCGCGGCAATCGCCATCCGCGCTCGCAGGCTCACGCTTGCTCCCGAAGCGAATACCCGACCCCGCGCACCGTGTGGATGACCGACCCCGCGCCGGCGTCCTCGAGCTTGCGCCGGAGATAGCCGATGTACACGCGCAGCGCGTTCGAGCTGGCCCCGAAGTCGTAACCCCACACCCGGTCGTAGATCAGGCTGTGCGGCAGCACCCGGCGCGGGTTGAGCATCAGCACCTCCAGCAGCTGGTACTCGGTCCGCGTGAGCTCGACCAACTTCTCCACCACCCACACGCCGTGGCGCGACGGATCGAGGCGTAGCTCGCCGAACGAGAGCCCCCCGTCGCCCTCCGCCTCCCCCCGCGAGCGGCGGAGCAGCGCCCGCAGCCGCGCCTTCAGCTCGTCGATGTCGAACGGCTTGACCAGGTAGTCGTCCGCGCCGGCGTCGAGGCCGTCGATCCGGTCCGAGACCGCGTCGCGGGCCGTGAGCATCAGCACCGGAACGCGGTTGCCCTCGCGACGCAGGAGGCGGCACACCTCGAGGCCGTCGATGTCCGGAAGTCCGATGTCGAGCACCACCGCGTCCGGCACGCTGCTCGTGACCTCCGCGAGGGCGCCGGCGCCCGTCTCGCTCATGCGCACCTCGTATCCGGCGAGCGTCAGCGCGCGCCGAAGCACGTCGCGCAGGGCGCGATCGTCGTCGACCACCAGCAGTCTCATGCGTCCATTGTGGTGCGCCGGCGAACCGAACGCGAATTGTTCCTACGTACGTCTTATCTCTCGCTCGCGCAGGACGGCCCCGAGAATCCCGTTGACGAACGCCGGCGCTTCGGCCCCGCAGAACCGCTTGGCCGTCTCGACCGCTTCGTCGATCGCGCCCTCCGGCGGGATGGGGCTCTCCCCCGGCAGCTCCTCGCCGTACAGCAGCTCGGCCATGCCCACGCGCAGGATCGATCGCTCGAGCGGCGCGATCCGCTCGAGCGACCATCCGGTGGCGTGCTCGCGGATCAGTTCGTCCAGCTCGGCCTGGCGGTCGCGGACCAGGCGCGCGAGCGCGCGGGTGAAGTCGTGCACGTCGCGCGGGAACGTCTCCTCGAGCGGCCGGCCGAGGAGATCGCTCTGGTACAGGGCCCACACGGCGGCGCGCCGCTGCTCGGTCCTAAGCACGGGAGACGTATTCGCCCGAGCGCGTGTCCACCCGTACGACGTCGCCGACGTCGATGAACAGGGGAACCTGGACCCGGGCGCCGGTCTCGAGCACGGCCGGCTTGGTCCCGCCGCCCGAGGCGGTGTCGCCCCGCACCCCGGGCTCCGTCTGCGTCACCGAGAGGTCGATGGCGCTCGGGAGTTGGACGTCGGCCGGCTGCTCGTCTATGTACAGCAGCTCGAGCTCGTCGGACTCCTTCATCCACTGCAGGGCCGAGCCGAGCGAACTCTCGGGAACGGTCAGCTGCTCGTAGCTCTCGGCGTCCATGAAGTGCGCATCGGTGCCGTCGTGGTAGAGGAACTGCATGCGCCGGGTCTCGGTCCGCACCGGCCGGAACTTCTCGCCGGCGCGGAACGTCCGGTCGATCACCGCGCCGTCGCTCGCCCGGCGCAGCCTCGTTCGCACGAACGCCCCGCCCTTGCCGGGCTTGACGTGCTGAAACTCGAGGATCTTGAAGATCGTGCCGTCGACGTCGATGTGTGTGCCGTTGCGAAATTGATTGGTCGAGATCATCGCCGGCCAGTGTAGACAGCGGCGGCATCAGCGCCACCGGGGTCGCCTAATCGGCGACGATCAGCTCCTTGGAGATCCCGGTCAGGATCTCGCGGCCATCCTCGGTGACGACCACGAGGTCTTCGATCCGCACCCCGAACTGGCCCGGCAAGTAGATGCCGGGCTCCACGGTCACCACGTTGCCCGAGCTGAGAACGTCCTCCGTGCGCTGGGAGAGGCGGGGCGCCTCGTGGACCTCGAGTCCCACCCCGTGTCCGAGCCCGTGCCCGAAACGCTCGCCCTGGCCGCCCGCCTCGATGATCGCGCGCGCGACGCCGTCGACCTCGCGCCCATCCCGCCCGGCCCTGACCGCGGAGACGCCGGCGAGCTGGCCCTCGAGCACGAGCCGGTAGACATCGGCGACCTCCGGACCGGGCTCGCCGGCCGCCACCGTCCGCGTGCAATCCGAGCAGTAACCGTCGAGCTCGGCCCCCCAGTCGATCACCACCATCTGTCCGCGCGCGATCTCCACGTCGCGGGGGGTGGCGTGGGGAAGTGCGCCGTGCGCTCCGGCGGCGACGATCGATTCGAAGGCGGGTCTCTGGGCGCCCAGCTCGCGCATCGTCTGCTCGAGCACCATCGCCAGCCGACGCTCCGTTTGGCCGACCAGACGGCCGCCGATCAGCCTCTCAAAGGCCGTGTCGGCCAGCTCGGTGGCGGCTCGGATCCGCGCGATCTCCTCGGCCTCCTTGACCGCCCGCATCCCTTCCACCAAGCCGTCGAGGCCGATCAGCTCGTAACGCTCGGGGAGGAGTTCCCGCAGCCGCGCGTACTGGCGAACCGACACGTGGGCCTCCTCGAACCCGACGCGCGAATCGCTCTCCGTGAGGACGTCCTCGACCGCTTCCAGCAAGTCGAGCGATGCTTGCCGGCGCTCGAAGGCCGGATCGACCTCTTCCGCGGCCTGTTCGACGTACCGGAAGTCGGTGATGAAAGCCCGGGTGTCGGGCCCGACCAGCGCTACCCCGTTCGAGCCCGTGTAGCCGGTGAGATAGCGGACGTTGACGAGGTTCGTGACGAGCACGACGTCGACGCCGGCATCTGGGAGCCGCTGGACGAGGCGATCCGGCCGCGCAGCGGGGCGGCCGGCGGCGGCTGGGCGGTCGGCGCGGGCGGTCACGTCGAGAGCTCCGTGCGCAACCGTTCCAGCGCCTCGCGATAGCCCGCAGGCCCCTTTCCGGCGACCCGCCCGATGCACAGGTCCCTGATCACCGACCGGCGCCGCCACTCCTCCCGCGTGTCGACATCCGAGAGATGGATTTCCACTGCGGGCAGCCCGGTCAGTTCGAGGGCGTCACGGATCGCATAGGAGTAATGGGTCCAGGCCCCCGGGTTGAGCAATATCGCATCGGCCAGGTCCTCGAGTCTGTGCAGGTGCTCGACGAACGCTCCCTCGTGGTTGGTGTGAAAGAAGCGGGTCTTCATGCCCAGCTCAGCGGCGGTCTCGGACACCTGGCGTTCGAGCTCGGCCAAGGTCAAGGTGCCGTAGTGGGCGGAGTCGCGTCGCCCCAGCTGGTCGAGGTTGACACCGTGCATGACCTCGATGCGGTTGCGAGTGACGCTCACGCCACGGCCAACTCTCGCACGGCGGCGCTCAGCGCGTCCCCCGGAACGAGGCAACCTGGGCGGGGCTGGCCGGGCGCGTCGAGCAGCACGAACGGTACCGGCCCCTCCCCCAGGCGCTTCTTGTCCCGCGCAGTGGCGGCCACTACGGCGGCCGGGTCGACGCCGTCGAGTCTGGTCGGGAGTCCGCGGCCGGCCAGCAGCTCCGACACCTCGTCGCGAAGATCGGCCTGGTCGGAGAGGCGCAGTGCCGCGAGCAGCCCCAGCCCGACCGCTTCCCCGTGGCGGTAGCGGGCATATCCGGTCGCGGTCTCGATGGCGTGGCCGACGGTGTGGCCCAGGTTCAGCGCCTGTCTGACCCCGTCGTCCCGCTCGTCCAGCGCGACGAGCCGCAGCTTGGCGAGCGCGCACGCGGCGATGATCTCGGGAGTGTCGGGCGCGGCGCCGCCGCGGATGCGCTCCCACAGATCGCCTCCGGCGATCAGCGCGGTCTTGACGGCCTCGGCGTAGCCCGCGGCCAGCTCCGCCGCCGGGAGGCTTTCCAGCACGTCTGGGTCGGCGATCACCGCCACCGGCTGGTGGTAGACGCCGACGTAGTTCTTGGCCTCGGCCAGGTCGACGCCGGTCTTGCCGCCGTACGCAGAGTCGAGCTGAGCGACCAGCGTGGTCGGCACCTGGACGTAGCGAACTCCTCGCTGGTAGGTGCCCGCGCAGAACCCGGCGAGGTCGCCGACGACTCCACCCCCCAGAGCCACGACGAGGTCTCCTCGAGTCATGCCGGCGCGAGCGAGCTCCGTCCACACGATCTCGGCGTGGGCCACGGTCTTGGACTGCTCTCCGGGCATGATCGCCACCCGGCCCGAGAGCGGCTCGAGCGTGTGACCGTAGAGCCTTCCCGCGGTGCCGTCGGTCACCAGGAACCGCCGGCCCGCGAGCAGCTCCGGCCAAAACCGCTCATCCAAAACCAGACCTGCGCCGACGTACGCCGGGTAGTCGCCCGAAGCGCTGGCCGCCCACAGCATCTTGGCCCGGCGCGGCATTCCCTCCAGCGCGGCCAACACGCCGGCCATGTCCCGAGCGCGGTCGGTCGGGACGATTGCGTCGGCGAGCGCGGCGTACACCGGATCGCGTTCACGGTACAGCCGCTCGAACTGCGCCCGGTCACGGGCCAGCGGGCGCCCCGTGCCCTCGCACCGCACCCAAGCCTCGGCGAGCGGCACATCGATCCACACCACCCGATGACGACGCAGCGCTTCCCGCACCCGCGGGTCGCCGACCGCGCCACCGCCGAGCGAGAGCACGCGCGCGCCCGGCGCGTCCAGCAGCTCGAGCGTGACCCGCGCTTCGGCATCGCGAAAAGCGGTCTCGCCGTCCTCGGCGAACACCCGCTCGATCGTCTTGCCGAGCCGCTGCTCGATCACGCGATCGACGTCCACCGCCTCGCGCCCGAGGAGCTCCGCGGCACTCGATGCCGCGGTCGACTTGCCGGCCCCCATGAACCCGACGCACACGATGGCGCTGCCCGAGCGCTCGGGCGCCTGGCCGCCGGTCACGAGCCTCAGGGGCGCCGCCACGCGATCCGCTCCTCGTAGGCTCGCAATGCGCCCAGGACGTCGTCGATGTGATCGCCTCCGAACTTGCGCCGGTAGGCGTCGGCAAGCACGAACGCGACCATCGCCTCCCCCACCACGCCGGCGGCCGGCACCGTGCAGGAATCGGTCCGCTCGCGCAGCGCCTCGGCCGGCTCGTGCGTGGCGACGTCCACCGACCGAAGCGGCTTGGTCAGCGTGGGCAGCGGCTTCATCGAGGCGCGCACGATCACCGGAGCGCCCGTGGTCATCCCTCCTTCCACGCCGCCCGAGCGGTTCGTGGCGCGGTAGTAGCCGCGGGCCTCGTCGTAGAAAATCTCATCGTGTGCCCGCGACCCCGGAAGGCCGGCTACCTCCAATCCGTCTCCGATGGACACCGCCTTGATCGCCTGGATCGAGAGGATCGCCTGCCCGAGCCGCCCATCGATCCGCTGCTCCCAGGAGACGTGCGAGCCGAGCCCCGGGATCGCGCCGAACGCTCGCACCTCGAACACCCCGCCGAGCGACTCGTTCTCCTTGCGCAGGCGGTCGATCTCGGCCACCATCGCCCGGCTCGACGCGGGGTCGAGGCACCGAACCGGTGACTCATCGACCGTCGCGAAGTCCTCCGGAGCGAGATCGTCGCGGCGTGGCGCGCGCACGCCCGTGATCTGGATCACGTGCGAGAAGACCTCCACGCCCAGCACCTTCAAGAACGCCTTGGCGACCGCGCCGCCGGCCACCCTCGCTGCCGTCTCCCGTGCGCTCGCCCGCTCCAGGACGTCCCGTACGTCCGTCAACCCGAACTTCTGCGTGCCGACCAGGTCGGCGTGCCCGGGTCGCGGCAGGTGCACCTCCTGGACATCCTCCTCGACCGGCCAGGGATTCATCCGTTCCTCCCAATTGGCGTAGTCGCGGTTGACGACCCCCAGCGCGATCGGGCCGCCGAGCGTGCGTCCGTGGCGTACACCCCCGGTCACCTGGATCTGGTCGCGCTCGATCTTCATCCGGCCCCCCCGGCCGTGGCCGAGCTGCCTGCGGAAAAGATCGCGATTGATCGCTTCGCGCTCAATCGCAAGACCCGCCGGGAGCCCCTCGATGATGCAGGTGAGGCCCGGTCCGTGCGACTCGCCGGCAGTGATCATGCTCAGGGCCATGGGCGGCTTAGGTTACGTGGCGCGCGCCGACACCGCCGACGGACGATCGGGCTACTCGGCCGGACCGCTGGCCTGAGCGTCGCGGCCGGGGGCGAACGAACCCGTGCCACCACACCAAGGACAGGTGACTTCGTGGGCGCTGCCGCCCAAGGTCGAGATGAGCTTGCCTGTGCCGCGGCACGGCGTGCACTGGCCGCGATCCGAGGCGCCCGGGCCAGCGCCGGCGGAGCCGGTGCTCATCGCCGCACCGCCACCAGCACCCCATCACCGACCGGAAGGACCGTCCCCTCGAACTCAGCCAGCGATAGCACGCGCTCGTTGAACGCCCGAGCGGTCGCGATCTGCTCATCGCTCCACTCTCCGTCGCTCCGCCCCTCGGCGACGGTGCCGCGCATCAGGACGTTGTCGACCACGAGCAGCGCCCGCTCGACGAGCAGCGGCAGCAACAGATCAACGTACTCGCGGTACTGGGTCTTGACGCCGTCCACGAACGCCATGTCGAATGGACCCCGCAGCTTCGGCAGGCCGAGCCGCGCGTCCTCCAACCGAAGATCCACCCGGTCCAGCACGCCCGCGCGGTCGAGATAGTCTCTTGCCGCGTCCTGTCGCCGCTCGTCGATCTCGAACGAGACGATCGTCCCGTCGGACGGGAGCGCGCGGGCGAGGTACAGGGTGGAGACCCCGATCGCAGTGCCGATCTCGACCACCCGGCGCGCTCGCCGGGTGGTGGCGAGAAGAGCAAGCAGCTGCCCCGTCTCCGGAAGGACGATCGGGATGCCCTCGCGCGCCCCCTGGGCCTCCATCTCGGCGAGGACCGGATCGGCCTCGGGGCGCAGACCCGCGAGATACGAAGAGACGGCCTCGGTGACGATCATGGGCCTGACGATACTGGCGCCGGTCTTTGCTGGACCGCCGCGCGCATCGCATCGACGGGGGCGCGCCGGCCGGTGAACACCTCAAAGCTGAGCGCCCCCTGGCCCACGAGGAGCTCGAGCCCATCGACCGCCGGGACCGACCGCGCCCGTGCGGCCCGGACGAGAGCGGTCTCGGTATCCGCGTAAACGAAATCGACCACGCACCGGTAGGCATCCAGCGCATCGAGCCTGATCGGCAGCTGGTCGAACGTCGAAGCAACGGAGCGGAGCCCGCTCGGGGTGCAGTTGACCAGCACCTCGGCGGGTTCTGCGAGGTCGGCAGGGATTGCTCCGAGCTCCGCGCTCAGACGCCTCGCGCGCTCCGGCGTGCGGTTCCAGACACGGACCTCTTCGGCGCCGGCATCCAGCAGCGCCCAAACGGCGGCGCGCGCGCTCCCGCCCGCGCCGAGAACGAGCGCGGTCCGGCCGCCGATCGGGAACGGGAGCGCCTGGATCAGAGCGGGCGCATCGGTGTTGTCGGCCTGGATGCCGCCCGGGCCGTCGAACGTGAGCGTGTTCGCGGCACCGATGGCCCGAGCCCGCGACGTCGCCTCGGTCGCCAGCGCCAGCGCCGCCTCCTTGTGCGGAATGGTGACGTTCGCTCCCCGGAAGCCGGCACCCGCCAGCGCCCCCACCGCCTCGGCGAACAGCTCGGGCGGCACCGGAAGCAACTGGTAGCGCCACCCGCCCAAACCCACCGCGCGCAGCGCCGCGTTGTGCATCGCCGGTGACCGGCTGTGCGCGACGGGCCAGCCGAGTACTCCCAGGCGCGTGGCGGCGTTCATCGCGGTCTCGTTTCTCAGCAATGCACGGGAGAGCGGCCGCCGCGGCTGGCGCGCGCGCGCTGATACTGCTGCGCGAGCACGATGAACTGCTTGTAGCTCGAGGTGAACGACTGCTCGCCGTTGCCGCACGGCTTGACGACGAAGTACAGGTAGTTCGTGTTCGCGGGGTGGGCGGCCGCCTCAATCGAAGCGAGCCCCGGGTTGTCGATCGGCGTCGGCGGAAGGCCCTTGTGGATCCGGGTGTTGAACGGGGAAGGGGAGTTGAGCTCGGCTTCCGTGAGGGGCCGTGTGTAGTTGCCGGTCGCGTAGCGGGTGGTGGCGTCGATCTGCAGCGGCATCCGATCGGCGAGACGGTTGTAGATGACCGAGGCGACCAGCGGCCGGTCGTGCGCCGTGGAGGCCTCGGCCTCGACCATCGAGGCGATCATGAGCACGTCGTAAGGGGTCATGTGCCGGCTCCGGGCGTAGCTCAGATTCACGCTCGCGAACCGCTGGCGGAATGTCTTGAGCTGGTCGGCGACGAGGGCGGGGATGCTGACCGGCTCGCGCAGCTGGTAGGTCGACGGGAACAGGAACCCCTCGAGCGACGACGTCCCGGCCGGCGCCCCGTAGCGCCGCGGGTCCAACAGAGGCGAGTGACGGGTCGCTGCGAGATAGCTGCCGGCAACGCCCTGCGTGCGGAGCAGCGCGTCGATCTGGCGCCGGGTCCGGCCCTCCGTGATCGTCAGCTGGGTCACCTTCGCGGCCGGCGGCGCCGTGCTCAGAATCTTGAGGACGTCGCCGTAGCTCATGTCGCGCTTGAGCTGATAGGTGCCCGAGCGCAGGTCGCCGCGGTCGCCGGCGAGCGTCGCGCGAATCTCGAAGAAGAACCCGGAGGAGATCACGCCCTCGCGGGCGAGCAGGTCCCCGACCTGGCTCGAGGTCTCCTCAGCCGGAATGGTGACCGTGACGCTCCCCTTCCCGGCACCGTGGAACGGCTGGAACAGCTCGACCAGGAACCAGATCAGCGCGGCCCCGGCGGCGAGGGCGAGCACCGACAGGATCCTCCCCGCCCACGAGCGGCGCTTATCGACCCGTCGCGGTGCTCGCTCGCGGCGCACCGGGCGCTGAGGCCGTCGGGGCCCAGCCTCACGGTTGCGCATCATGCGATGTCGGCGGCTCACGCGCCGGGTACCAGATGCGACCTCGCGCTCCTCCTCCTCGTCGTCGTCGAACGACTCCCCGTCGTCGTACGAACGCTCCTCCAAGCGCCGCTGCTCGCGCTCGAGTCGCGCCGCCTCGCGCTCCTCGGCTGTCCTCTCGCGGTCGGTCACGACCGCTCCGCCGCCATCCTCTGCGCCGCGAGCCAGCTCTCGAGGAGGTGCGCCGCGGCCCGCGAGTGTTCGCTCGCCTTGCCACCGGTGAGTCCGGCCAGAACCGTCGTGAACCGCTCGTCGTGGAGCTCGACCGGAACCGGCAACGCGCTCGCGAGAGTCGAGGCAAACGACCGGGTCTCCGCGGTCTGCGCCGAGTCGTCACCCGACAGCGACAGCGGCAGTCCCACCACGACTCGATCGACGCCCAGCTCGGCGACGAGCGCCCTCAGGCGGGCCAGCCCCCGCTGCGACGCCGGTGCGGGCACGGGTTCGATCGGGGTGGCGAGGACGCCGGTAGGGTCGCTGACCGCGCACCCGCAGCGTCCTCTCCCGTAATCGAGCGCGAGGACCCGCATCGCTCAACCGTCGAGAGCCGCCTCGATCGCATCGGTCGCGGCGCCGATCGCCTCGGGAAGCTTTGCCACGTCGCGGCCACCGGCGCGGGCGAGCGTGTCGCGCCCGCCGCCACCACCGCCGACCGCGGCCGCCGCCACCTTGACGATCTCACCGGCACGCACGCCGCGATCGACGAGCGACGGGGACACGCTGGCGATCAGGTCGACCCGATCCGCGCCCGCGCTCCCGAGCACGATCACGGCGTCGCCCAGCTTGTTCTTCAACCGATCCGCGATGTCGAGCAGCGCCTGCCCATCGGGCGCATCCACGTCGGCGACCAGGACGCGCGCCCCGGAGCGCTCGACGGCCATCGAGGCGAGCCGCTCGAGATCCACTCCATCGGCGCGGTCGCCGCCGCGACGAGCGGCGCGCTCGAGCTCGCGCACGCGAGCCCGCAGCTCCGCCACCAAATCGGGCACGCGCTCGGCGGGCGCCCGCAACGTTTCCGCGGCCTCGCTCAGCGCCCGGTCGTGGTCTCGCAGGAGGTCGACCCCGGCCGGTCCGGTGACCGCTTCGATCCGCCGGACGTTCGCCGCGCTCGAGGTCTCGCTCAGGATCTTGAACAGCCCGACCTCGGAGGTGAACCGCACGTGCGTCCCGCCGCACAGCTCGCGCGAGAACGACCCGTCCCCGACCTCGACCATGCGCACGATGTCGCCGTACTTCTCGCCGAACAGCGCCATCGCCCCGAGCGCCCGCGCTTCGGTGAGCGTGGTCGAGATCGCCCGCACCGGTTGGCTCTCGAGGATCCACCGGTTGACCGTGTTCTCGATCTCGGTGAGCTGCGCCGGCGTCAGTCTGCTCGAGTGGGTGAAGTCGAAGCGCAGCTTGTCGGGCCCGACGTACGAACCCGCCTGGTGGACGTGGGGGCCGAGCGTGCGCCGTAGCGCCGCGTGCAGCAGGTGGGTGGCGGTGTGGTTGCACTCCGTGGCATGCCGCGCGGCACGGTCGACGTGAGCGTGGACGCGCTCACCGACCTCGAGTGTGCCCTCCTCGGGCACCACCACGACCACCTGGTCATCCCCGACCCGCACGACATCGTCCACGCGCGCGCGGCATTCGCCGTGGGAGCACTCGACGTAGCCCGAGTCGGCTATCTGGCCGCCGCCGGTGGCGTAGAACGGGGACTCCACCAGCTTTACCAGCACCCGGCCGTCGTCGCGGGCGACGGCGCCGACGGTCGTCTCGCGGTCCGTTGTCTCGTACCCGACGAAGTCGGTGGCGAAGCCGGCGTCGCCCGCAAACGTCTCCGCGCGCTCTCGCTCGTCCTCGGTCCCCGCAAATCGCCCCGCCCCGCGTCGGGCCCGCTCGCGCTGGTCGTCCATGAGCTCCTCGAACCCGACCTCGTCGACCCCGAGATCGTGCTCGGAGAGCAGCTCTCTCGTCAGATCGATCGGAAAGCCGTACGTGTCGTGCAGGAGAAACGCGTCCTCGGCCGCTATGCCCTCCTCACCCGCCTCCCGGGCCCGCGCGATCAGCTCGTCGAGCCGCCTGAGGCCCTGCTCGAGCGTGCGGCCGAATGCCTGCTCCTCTCCCTCGAGCCACGTGCGCACCGACTCTCGCTGCTCGTAGAGCTCCGGATACTCGCCGCTCATCAGCTCGGTGACCACCTCGGCGTAACGCGTGAGGAAGCCGGGCTCGAGCTCCAGCGATCGCCCCTGCTGGATCGCGCGTCGCATGATCCGCCGCAGCACGTAGCCGCGGTCCTCGTTGGATGGGACGACGCCGTCGGCGATCAGAAAGGTCATCGCCCGGCCGTGGTCGGCGAGCACCCGCATCGCTCGGTCGGTGGAAAAGTCGTGCCCGTACCCTTGGCCGGAGAGCTCCTCGCCAAGCGAGATCAGGGGCGCGAACTGGTCGGTCTCGAACACCGACGGCTTGTCCTGGAGAATGGCGGCCAGCCGGTTCAGTCCCAGTCCGGTGTCGATGTTCTTCGCCGGCAGCGGCGTCAGCGGCTTCACCGGGTTCTGGTCGAACTGCATGAACACCAGGTTCCAGTACTCCATGAACCGCTCGTTGTCGCCTCCGGGTAGGTCGTCGGGCTTGCCGAACGCGACGCCGCGATCCAGGTAAAGCTCCGAGCAGGGGCCGCACGGGCCCGTGGGGCCCGCCTGCCAGAAGTTCTCCTCGCGCGGCAGCTCGACGATCCGCTCGCGCGGGACCCCGAGCGCCAGCCATGCCTCGATCGCCTCCTCGTCGTGCTCCAGTCCGAGGTCCTCGTCGCCGGCGAATACCGTGATCCAGATGTCCTCCTCGCGGAAGCCGAAACCCTCCCGCGAGAGCTCCCAGGCGAACGTGGCCGCCTCGTGCTTGAAGTAGTCCCCAAACGAGAAGTTGCCGAGCATCTCGAAGAACGTGAGGTGTCGCGTGGTGGTGCCGATGATGTCGATGTCGACCGTTCGAAACGTCTTCTGGCAGGTCGTCACCCGCGGGTGCGGCGGGCGCTCGCGCCCTTGGAAATAGGGCTTCAGCGGGTGCATCCCGGCCAGCGTGAACAGCGCCGAGGGATCGTGCTCGGCGGGGATCAGCGACGCCGAGGGCAGCCGTAGGTGATCGCGCTCCACGAAGAAGTCCAGGAACGCGTTGCGAATCTCGTCGGAGGTCATCGGCTGGGGAGTGTATGCCGGTTGCTCAGACCGTACGGGAGATCGTGCCCCACCCCACCACCAGCTCGCCATCGAGCAGGCACGCGAGCTGCCCGGGGGCTGCGCCGTCGACGGCCTCGCGCAGCTCGAGTGCGAGCGAGGCGTGCGATCCGGGCGCCGGGTCCCCGATGATGTGGGCGCCTAGCGGCCGCGAGCGATAGCGGAGCTTGGCCCGGTCGACTCGGTCGCCGCGACGGTGCAGCCGCGCCCCCCGGAGGGCCACCCGTCTCGTGCGCAGCGCTGCTCTGGGTCCGACGATCACGCGGTTCTGCTCAGCGTCCTTGTCGAGCACGTACAGCGGCTCGCGGTCGGCGACGCCGAGGCCTCGCCGCTGGCCGACGGTGAACAGGTGCTGGCCGCGATGACGGCCGAGGACGTGACCATCTCGATCGACGATCGCCCCCGGGCGGAGGCCGAGGCCTCCGTGGCGGGCCAGGAACCGGGCCCGGTCGGTGCCGGCGAGGAAACACAGGTCCTGGGAGTCGGCCTTGCTCGCCACCGGCAGCCCGGCCGCTTCGGCGATCAGGCGCACCTCGGGCTTGGTCAACTCGCCGAGCGGGAAGCGCATGCGGGCAAGCGAGGCCGGCGCGAGCGCCGCAAGCATGTAGGTCTGGTCCTTGGCCGGATCGGCGGCGGTACGCAGCAACGGGCCATCGGGATGGTCGTGCTCTGCCGTACGCGCGTAGTGACCGGTCGCCAGCGAGTCACAGCCGAGCTTGCCGGCGAAGTCGAGCATCGCGTCCAGGCGGACGTGGCCGTTGCAGCCGACGCACGGATTCGGGGTATCGCCCGCGGCGAAACCGGCGACGAACGGCTCGACGACCCCGGCCCGGAACTCATCCCGGAGATCGATCGTGAAATGTGGGAGGCCCATCGAGTGCGCCAACGCGCGCGCCTGTGCCACCGCCGAGGAGGAGCAGCAGCTGCGTTCGCCGTCATTCTCGGGGTCCGACCACAGCTCGAGCGTGACCGTCGCGGTCTCGCCCGCCTGTGCGCAGCGGAGCGCCGCGACGGCGCTGTCGACGCCGCCGCTCATCGCGACGAGCGTCCGTCCGTGTGTGGTTCCTTCCAGCGCGGCACGGTCGCGCACGGCCCCGCCGAGGGCACGATGCAGCGCGTCGCTCGCGAGCTCGGCGGCGTGCAGCTTGACCGGGCTCAGGCCGCCGAGCTCATCCGAGATGTCGGATGGAGCGATAAGCGCGGCTTTCAGTACGGGCCGGTCGCGGACCAGCGTTACCGCGGCGCTGGCGGCGGCCGTGGCCGCGCCGCATCCGCTCGCTTCGAACCCCGCGTCGGAGACCCTGTCGCGGCTCACTGCGATCGAGAACCGGATCTCATCGCAGCAGGCAAAGCCGCCGGCGACGGCGGTGAAGCCGGCGGCGGGGAGCCGGCCATGCCCCTGCGGAGAGGTGAGGTGATGCTCGAACGCGAGCGTGTCCACCCGGGCGAGGATAGACAGCGCCTCCAGGCCAGCCCACCAGGCGGCCTGGAGGCGTGTCCTCAGGCCAGCCGCAATCCGAGCTCGCGCAGCTGCGCCGGATCCACCGCCGCGGGGGCGCCCGTGAGCGGGTCTGCGCCGCTGGCGGCCTTGGGGAACGCGATCACCTCGCGGATCGACTCGCCGCCCGCGATCGCCACGGCGATTCGGTCGAGGCCCATCGCGATCCCGCCGTGCGGGGGGGCCCCGTAGCGGAGCGCGTCGAGCAGGAACCCGAACCGCGCCCGGGCCTCCTCGGGGCCGATGCCGAGCAGCTCGAACACGCGCTCCTGGACCGCGCGCTCGTGGATACGGATGGACCCGCCGCCGATCTCGGTGCCGTCGAGCACGAGGTCGTAGGCCCGGGAGGTGAGGCTCTCCGGATGCTCGAAGTCGCCGGTCGGAGCAGTGAACGGATGGTGTGCGGCGTCCCAGCGCTGCTCGTCGGCGTTCCAGAAGAACGCCGGGAAGTCCACGATCCAGAGGACGTCGTGATGGCTGTGGTCGATCAGGTCGAAGCGGTGCGCGAGCTCCAGGCGGAGCGCGCTCAGAGCCTGGCCGACCGTGGTGATCTCGTCGGCGACGATCAGCACCAGGTCGCCCGGCTCGGCCTCGACGCGTTTGTCTATCGCCTCGATCTCCTCGCGCTTCAGGAACTTGGCCACCGGCGAGCGCCAGGCCTCCTCGCCCGGCTGGACGTAGGCCCACACCAGCCCCTTGGCGCCGTGCTGCTTTGCCAGCTCGGTCAGCTCGTCGAGCGCCGAGCGCGGCAGCTCGTGCGCTCCGGCGTTGATCCCCCGCACCACTCCGCCGTCTTGCAGGGCGCCCGAGAACACCTTGAACTCGGTCGAGGCGAGGGCGTCACCGAGGTCGTGAAGCTCGAGGCCGAAGCGCGTGTCTGGCCGATCGATGCCGTATCTCGACACCGCCTCGGCGAACGTCATCCGCCGCCAGGGAGGGGGCGGCACGTCGAACCCCTCGCGCTCGAACACGGCGCCCATCACGGCCTCCATGCACTCGATCACGTCGTCCTCGGTGACGAACGCCATCTCCACGTCGAGCTGGCTGAACTCGGGCTGGCGGTCGGCCCGCGTGTCCTCGTCGCGGAAGCAGCGCGCGATCTGGTAATAGCGCTCGAGCCCGGCGATCATCAGCAGCTGCTTGAACAGCTGCGGCGACTGCGGAAGGGCGTAGAAGGAGCCCGGCTGGATGCGGGCCGGCACCAGATAGTCCCTCGCACCTTCCGGCGTCGAGCGTGTCATGTATGGGGTCTCGATCTCGAGGAAGTCGCGCTCGTTCAGGACCTCGCGCATGATCGAGACGATCCGGTGGCGGACCGCGAGCCGGTGCTGCATCTCCGGGCGGCGCAGGTCGAGCGCGCGGTGCTTGAGCCGCAGGGCCTCGTCGACGTGAGCGCCCTCCTCGAGCGGGAACGGCGGCGTTTCGGCGTCGGACAGGATCTCGAGCTCCGCGACCGCGAGCTCGATCTCCCCGGTTGCGAGGTTCGGGTTCACGTTGGCCGGATCGCGCCGGGTGACCGTACCGGCGGCGCTGATCACGTCCTCGGAGCGCAGCGCGTGAGCTTTCGCGTGGGCCTCGGGCGCGGTCTCGGGGTGAAACACGAGCTGGAGGAGCCCCGAGCGGTCGCGGAGATCGATGAAGATGAGCCCGCCGTGGTCGCGGCGGCGGTTGACCCATCCCGCCACCCGCGCCTGCGTGTCGGCGCGCCCGGCGGTCAGCTGTCCGCACCACGCGTCGCGGTAGCCGTTCGGCCGCGGCGCACGCTTCACGACAAGCGGCTCCCGCGCAGGATCGTCGGAATGACGCTCTGGCGATCAACCTCGTCCTGAGCTCCCGACTCCATGTTCCTGAGCGAGACCGCCGGCGTGCCGCTTGCGGTTGGACCGCCGCCATCCCCCACGATCGCGACGTACCTGGCCCCGATTCGATCCGCGTACCTGAGCTGTCCCTTGAGGGACCGGCCGGTCAGCTCGAGCTGGGCCTGAAGGCCCGCGCGGCGCGCCTCCCGCGCGAGCCCGAAGGCGGTCCGCGCGCCGTCGGGCTCGGCCAAGGCGACGAACAGGTCGACGAGCTGGGGGGCGACCGGGAGCTCTCCGGCCGCGAGCAGCATTCGCTCCACGCCCGCGGCCCATCCGCAGGCGGGAGTCGGAGGACCGTCGAGCTGCTCGATCAACCGGTCGTAGCGGCCCCCACCGCCCACGCCCGACTGGGCACCGAGCGCGTCGCTCGAGAACTCAAACGTCGTGCGCGTGTAGTAGTCGAGGCCGCGCACGAGCGTCGGGTCGACCTCGTAGCGTATCCCCGCATCGTCGAGCAGGGCACGCACGCAGGCGAAGTGCTCGGCGTCGTCGGGTGCAAGCCGGTCCATGAGCTTGGGGGCGCCCTTCATCGTCTCGCGCGTCGCGAGGTCGGTGGCGTCGAACGCGCGCATCGGGTTGAGGTCGATGCGTGCCCTGACATCGTCCGAGAGGTCGTTTTCGTGCGCGCGCAGGTATCGCGTGAGGTCCTCGCGGTACTCGGCGCGTGTCTCGGGCGTCCCGAGGCTCGCCAGCGCGAGTTGCGTGCCTTTGACGCCGAGCACGTCGAGCAGTTCCGCGAGCAGGAGGATCAGCTCCGCGTCGGTCTCCGGCGACGCCGAGCCGATCGCCTCCGCGCCGACTTGCCAGAACTGGCGGTAGCGGCCCCTCTGCGGCGCCTCCGCGCGGTAGAAGCTCGACAGGTACCAGAGTTTCACGGGCTGCGGGAGCTTGTGCATGCCGTGCTCGATGTAGGCCCGGCAGACGGGCGCGGTGCCCTCGGGGCGCAGCGTGAGTGAGCGGCCACCTCCGTCGTCGAACGTGTACATCTCCTTCTGCACGATGTCCGTCGCCTCCCCGATCCCGCGCGCGAACAGCTCGGTGGCCTCGAACGTGGGCGTCTCGATGCGGCGGTAGCCGGCGGCCTGGAGGAGGCGGTTGGCATGAGCCTCCAGCTGCTCCCGGCGCGCGTACTCGTCCGGAAGCACGTCGAACGTGCCGCGGGGGGCTTGAATCACTGCTGCTCGGCGAGCTCGCGCAGGAATGGGTTGCTGGCCTGCTCGCGGCCGAGCGTGGTTATCCCCATGTGGCCGGGGTAGACAGTCGTCTCGGCCGGGAACGCGTCGAGGAGCGACTCGATCGAGGCGAGCAGCGTCGGCCAGTCCCCGCCGGGAAGGTCAACCCGCCCGACCGAGCCCTGGAACAGGACGTCGCCCGAGAAGATCGCGTCCTCACCCTTGACCGCATACGTGACATGGCCCGGGCTGTGACCCGGCGTGAACAGGACCTCGAAGGTGAGGCCGGCGAGGTTTAGCGTCTCCCCGCCCGCGACGGTGTGATCGGCCTCGTAGCTCTCGAACGGGCCGAACCCCGGCCAGGGGACGTAGTCCATGATGTTCGCGAGCACCTGCTTCTCGAGCTCGGGGCAGTACACGGGCGCCTGCGTGGCTCTGGCGACGGGAGCCACGGCTCCGATGTGATCGAAGTGCGTGTGGGTGACGAGGATCGCGTCGATCGTCTTCATCCCCAGGCTCTCGACGGCGCCGATCAGCCGCTCCGCCTCCTCGCCGGGGTCGACGATAACGCCGCGGCTCGCGCCCTGCTCGCGGACGATGAAACAGTTCTCCTGCACCGGGCCGACCGTAAAGGTCCGCACGTCGATCATTTTTCGGGCCTTTTCGTCCGCTCGGCTTCGGCGGCGGCTTGTTGCTTTCTGCGCTGCCGGCGGCGGAACATCGCCAGCTCCAGGTAGTAGCCCGCGGGAACGTAGATCGCGAGCGCGATCAGCGCGAAGATGAGCCCGGACACCACGCGGTTGCTGCCCTTGGTCGTGATCGTGATGAACACGAACAGGACCACCGCGGCAAGCGCCCCGCGCAAGAACGAGGACTTCCACGTCGGCGGCGTGTTCAGCCGCCGCTCGCGGGCGGTCGTCCGCGCCTGCTTCTTGCGCTCCTCGGGCGACGGCGGGCGGCCGGTGCGCCCGCGGGTCTCGATCGTCCCGGCCGCGGTCCCTCTGTGCTTGCTGCGGCGCTTTCGCTTGGTCTGGGCCATTGCTCTATGGAGCTTAGTCTGCCGTGGAGCGGACTGGGGACCTTTGGACCGCCCGGGGGCGTTAATCCCCAGTGGTCCTCGTCGCAAGTTCGCTCCGCACCGAGAGCCGTCACGGGCGGATGACCGGCGAGGACGCAGGCCGCGTGGCGTACTTGGAAAGTACGCGAGCGGCCGAGGACGAAGCCGGCGCCGCCCGAGGCGGCTCGAATGCGAGCGAATTTGCGACGAGGGCCACTTAGGGCGCTGGCCGCTTGTGTGCGGCCAGCGCCTCCTCGATCAGCCGCTTG
Source organism: uncultured Solirubrobacterales bacterium (assembly GCA_963731355.1). Lineage (GTDB taxonomy): Bacteria > Actinomycetota > Thermoleophilia > Solirubrobacterales > Solirubrobacteraceae > Palsa-465. The sequence continues at coordinate 90,692 of CAVSUS010000002.1, forward strand.
TTCGCGACGGGTACGTCGTCCGGGAAGCCCTCGAAAGCGGCCCGAGGGGCCAGGCCGACGAGCTCGGCTCGGGCCGGGGTGGCGCGGCGTCTGACCGCCTCGACCACGTCGGCGAGTCGGGTTCGGCGGTGGTCTTCGACGTTCGTCGAGACCTGGGCGACGTGGCGGTGCCCGAGCCACAGGCCGATCGCGCGGACGGACGGGAGCCCATGCGGTCCGCCTTCCCGGATGTCGGCGGCGATGTCCCTGGCCTGCTCGAGCGTCGCCGGCGGGGCGAGCTCGACATTGAACGCGATGAGCGGCGAGCGCGCCGCGACGAGCACCGCACCGGCGGTGGCGTGCAGGTGCGGAGGTCCGAAGTCTGGTCGCAACTCGCCTTGGGTGATCCGCTCCGCGAGTTTGGTGGGGCCGCCTTTGCGCAGCTCAGCCCGGGTCCGCCCGCCGGCGAGGAGGGCGTAGAGGAACACCGGCAGGTCGAGCTCCTCGCCGAGCAGGTCGGCGAGCACGAGCGCCTCGGCCACCGCTGCTCCTCGGTCCTGTTCGTGGAGGTAGACGATCGGGGCCACGTCGATCGCACCGACGCGCGGATGCTCCCCCTGGTGCGTGCTCACGTCGACTTGCGTTAGCGCTTCCCGGGACCCGTTCAGAACGCTCTGTGCCAGGTGCCAGGGCTCGCCGGCGAGCGTGAACACGCTGCGGTGATGGTCCGGGTCGGAGTGGATGTCGAGCAGCTCGGCGTGGGAGCTGAAGGCTTGCCCGATCTTTGCGATCGCGGCTTCGTTTCGGCCCTCTGAGACGTTCGGAACCGCGAGCAGCGTGGTGGTCAAGCGGGCTGCTCGTCCGGGACGTAGCGGCCCGCCTCGAGCACCGCGTGTCCGTCGACGTCGAGGGTGGCGTCGAGGATCACCACGTCGAGATGGATCGGCACCGACACCGTGCCGCCGATGCCGGCGCTCGCGCCGAACGCGACGTGGACGGTGCCGAGGATCTTCTCGTCCTCGAGCACGCTGCCGGTCAGCCGCGCGCGATCGTTCGTTCCGACGCCGAGCTCGGCCAGGTTCGTCCCGTCAGGCCCGTGGACTTGGAGGAGGTTCAGAAACTCCGGTCCGGCGCCACCCTCGGCGTCGACGATCCGCCCCTCGCGGACCGTGAGCGTCGCCGCTTCTTCGCTGACACCAAGCGGCGCGAGCGTCGCGGCGATCACGCGGCCGTCGCCCGTCACGGGGGCGATGAATCCCTCGCCACACGGCAGGTTCCCGAACGCCCCGCGTGCGGTGAGGTCGCCGTCGTCCGCGATCCCGCGACGGCCGGCTAGGTCGAGCGTCAGGTCGGAGCCACGCGGACATGTGACGCGCGCGACGTTCCCTGCGTCGAGCACCGCCGCGACCGCGCGCGAGCGAGCGGTCATGCGGTCGAAGTCCACGGCCATCACGCGCGCCAGCATGTCCTCGGTCACTCCCGGCATCGTCGCGCCACGGGCCCCCGCTTCCGTCGCGCGCTTCCGCGCCATGGTGTGACTGAGCGACCGGCTCGTCGGCGCGATGTACACGTCACACGCCTGCAGCGCGGCGGCGATCGCGCGCGGCGGCTCGGTGCCGTCCGTCGCCCGCTCGTCCATCAACGTGAGCACCGCATCCGCGGAGGCGTTTGTGGCCTCCTCCCTGAGCGCCTCTCCGATCGGCCGCGTCGCCGGATCGACGATCACCAACACCTCCTCGCCCTCATTGACGGCGAGGCAGCGGCGGATCACGGTACTCACGGCAGGTCGAAGTTCCGGCACCACGCGCCGGATCATATGTCCGCGAGGTCGATGGTGGCGTCCGCGAGGTCGATGGAGGCGGCGGGGGCACCGCTAGACTGGCGCCTCGTCGCCGGAGTAGCTCAGTCGGTTAGAGCAGCGGAATCATAATCCGCGTGTCGGGGGTTCGAGTCCCTCCTCCGGCATCGGGCGGTCCGCTGAATTCCCTGCAAATCGGCCCCGATCGGCGCACCATGTGCCGATGGAGCACCCGAAAGCCGATTCCGGATGTCCCGGGTTCGACCATCCGGACTGCCCCCGAAGGCCCTGTCAGTGCGGGGGCTGGGACGGCGACTGATGGCATTCCTGTCCATATTCCTGTCCACATTGCGCCAGTCGAAGCGCCGATACCCCTGGCCCATGCGAGCGACCACTTGGCGGCCGCGAGCCAGCTTCTCCGTTGTCCGAATGCAGGAGCCGGCCGTCGGACTGCCTCTGCCGCCCCATCTCGTCCGTCTCAGGTGCCAACTCGCCGTCAGCGCAAGGGCACTGCCGCTCCAGCGCGATCGTTAGCAACGAGCTTGCAAGCAGCGGCGACGAGCGGATGCTCGAGTTCCGCGATCCCGCCTCGCATCTGATCTTCGTGATGGACGCCGGCGCCGGCAAGATCGGCGCCGTCGCGCTCAACAACGGGACGCTGACAACCAAGTGGACCCAAGATCAGACCACGCTCAGCTTCACCACGCTTATCGGCCCCCAGGGCCACCGGATCCTGATCGGCACCAACATCCCCGTCAAGTTTTTCAAACAGCTGAAGAGCTACTCAACCGAGCAAGTCATCTGGCGCGACGCAGCCACGGGCAAACAACTCGCCAACTCAGACCAATTCCCCAAGATGTCGGCCGGCATCCTCGTCACCCCCGGCTACGCCGGACTGCAGTACTTCCTCACAGCCAACGGCCACATCATCGAGCTCCAGGTCAGCCCCAACAGCTCAACCTGACCCAGCTGACACGAAAGCGCGTCCCGGCGCCGCGCACGCGCGAGCCCTCGTATTCGCCAATTGCGAGCATCCGCTCGTGGCCCCTGCTTGCAAGCTCGCTGCTAACGGTTGCGCTGGAGCATGATTGCGCGCTGACGGCGGGCCGGCTCCTGAGATGGCCGATGCGCGAGAGCGAGTCTGCTGCGGGTCTGGCGCCTTCTCCGTCCTGCGGATGTGGCAGTTCGAATGCGACCGGTCGCTTCGTCAACATCGAGGACGTGCCGACTATCAGCCGCTTCTTCGGGATCACGATCACGATGTACCACGACGATCACGGGCGTCCGCACTTCCACGCCCGCCATGCGGCTGGGAGCGCGAGAATCAGGATCGACGAGGTCGAGGTGATTGACAGCAGCCTCGGACGACGGCAGCTGCGGCTGGTTCTCGCCTGGGCCGAGCTCCATCGCGAGGAGCTTCTGGAGAACTGGCAGCGAGCGCGAGGGCATGAGACACTGAACAAGATCGAGCCTTTGCAATGACCAGTCCCCCACCTGACATCACCGCCGTTTCCGTCGTCCGTCACGGCGTCTTGCGTCTGACGTTCGCCGACGGCCTCCGTGGCGAGGTCGACGTGCTACCCAGGATGTGGGGACCCGTGTTCGAGCAGGCGCGCACGCCTGAAGGTTTCGCGAAGGTCGCGGTCGATGAGGACACCGGGACGATCGCATGGCCCGGGGACGCGGACCTGGCGCCGGACACGCTCTACGAGCGCGTACGCACCGGTTTGTGGCCCGACCGGGACGTCGCCGCGTAGCCGGAGCAGCCTCCTCACACTGATTGCTCGGACGACCGGGGCAGGGTCCTGGGTTCCCCACGAGCCGCTACTCGCCCCAGTGGCCTCAGCGGTCCGAGCGTGCGCAAACCCGCTGACAAGCCTGTCCATACTCTGTCCACATCGGCCTCCCACGCCCCGAATCGCCCGTAACTACAGGCGATAGCCGGTACGGACACGCGGAATCATAATCCGCGTGTCGGGGGTTCGAGTCCCTCCTCCGGCATTCGCTGTTTGCAGGAGTTTTGTGGAGATACTTGCCGATCAGCAAGTAATTTCGTGGGCATCCGTGTCCATATTTTCGAGCGCTTCTAACGCGGCGGTCGAACTGTGCACACGAATTAGCTCTCCGGCTGCTCGGATGTGCGGCTGTCCGGCGCTGCGCCTAGCCTCGGACCATGGCCAAGGAGTACCGAGAGGTTCGTACGGCTTGAAGGAAGCTGGCTGGGAGGTGATCCGTCAGCGCGGATCACATGAAGTCTGGGCCCGTCCCCGGCGAAGATGCACGAATCGTTGTGGCGGGGAAAGACAGCGACACGGTGCCCGTCGGCACGCTCTCTAGCATTCGTAGAGCTAGCGGTTTGGAACATCTGCGGTGAGCGAATACGTAGTCATCTTCGAACAAGCCGATGATGGCGGATGGGGCGCCTATCTCCCCGACCTTCCCGGCGTCGTCGCACTCGGAGAAACGCGCGACGACGTGGCTGCCGGAATTCAGCAAGCGCTTGACGCGTACGCCGAGGAGATGCGGTCTCTAGGCAAAGAGCTCCCGGCTCCGACCGCTACTGCCAGCACGGTGCAGGCCGCCTGAGGAGCCCCGGCTTCCCCGCTTGCCGCGCAAAGGGCACTCTCGCAGGTGGCGTCGCATGCCTGCGCGATAACGAAAGCAGGACCACACCGGCGATTCATATGGAGGTGACCGATCGACCCTCAGCACGCGAGGGTGCCGCTTGGAGCAGCCCGTCGCACTTGCGTGCTATCGCACCCTCAAGCTCGAGGCGACCTCGACGACGGTCACAAATCGAGCGCGAGCCAACGGTACCCGTCGGCCGACTTCTGGCTCGGACGGACGACCACGGCGCACCGGACTCTGGCCGAACTCGACTGTCGGGCCCTACACGTTCGCGTCTGATGCGGCCAGCCAGACGCGGGACCCGCTGGAAGCGGCGATTGTGCCTGTGCATGGACGAGAAGTCCCAGATCCCGACGCGTGACCGCACCCAGCCGTCTTTGCCGATCAAGCCCGAGGCGACTTGGGGTTGGCACAGCCACTTGGCTCAACCGGATCGTATGAAACCGCCCCACCTACGTGCCGGCGAATATCAACGAGGGCCCCAGCAGCGTGCTGGGGCCCTCGTGCTCGATGTTGCTGCGTCTGAGCTTGCGACGGGTGTCAGTACTTAGTGACCTTGTCCCAGAACGCGCAGTTGTGCTGTGACGCATAGAAGCTCGACGGCACGGTCTGGCTTGTGTCACCGGGCTGGAGAGTCATGACCGGGTGCCCGGCGGCGGTGTATCGGTCCCATGCGGGAGTCTGCGGAGCGACCGGACTTCCGGTCTGCGCGGGGTGCGTCCATTCCCGCAGCAGCTGCAACTGCAGCGCGCCTTGGTCTGCATCGAGCTGCGACGTGTTGAAATGCACCAGCCCGTTCGTGCCGCTGTGCTGGGCGCCGTTGATGACCGTCACATCCTCACCGGCGGGGTTGTCCGAAGGCCAGCCGAGTGTTGATCAGCTCACGCTCGACCTCAACCACCTCGACGGCGTGCTCGAGGTGAGCACCACCGACCTCGCGGTCAGCACCGATTAACCACGGCTGTCGAGGACGCGGGTCGCCGGGGCGAGCCCTCGGCACCCCGGGTCCTCGGTGCGGAGCAGGAGTAGATCGAGCTCCGCGACCAGCTCAGGTTGGCCTGCACGAGAACCGCGAAGGGGTAGCCGGCGACCTCACGCAGCGCCGAACCGGCCTCATCGCGCTGATCAGAGGTCGCGTCAAGCCAGACGTCAGCCCTGTGGCTCAACGGCTCGTGCGTCCACAACTCGCACAGTTGCGGATGTAGCGCACGCTGGCTCTCGTGCTTGTGCGCCGCGGTGCCGCCCCCGCTCCCGCGCAGCTGCCCGCGATACGTGAGCGTGAACCGCACCGGGCTTACCGTGATCACCGCCGGCATAACCCGTGACCAACCCCACAACCCCCCCCAAACCCCCAACAACCACGGGCCACGGCTCCAAACGTGAACTCATCCATACCGGTAACTCCTAGAGTGCGGCTCTGCGAGAGATCGGGAGCCGCGTTCGCGTGTAGGGGCCGTGCGATCATCGCCTCGATGACGATCTGCACCGTGTCCGGCTGCTCTAACGACGCCGTCCGCGATGGTGGCTCCCCGAGCATCCATGACCCATGCAGCGACCGGGCTCGACATGACAATGGCGCAAGCAGCGAGCTCGAGCCATCGCCCGCGCGATCGCGGGATCTGCTGGATCTGCGGACTCCCCCGGCGCCTAGCGAAGCGGCCCGGAGAGGTGCGAGACGCCCCGTGCCCGCGGCCACAAGGAGGCAAGTCCCTGACGCGGTCGTAGATTCTCCAGGCCTACTAGCGGCGGTCCGCATCTACGGCACCGCCCAAATCCAGTGGCCGAATTCGCGCCTGGCGACGCGGCGGGTCAGTACCCTGTTCTGTTTCGACAGGATGTCGAGGCGAGTGAAGATGCCGGAGCTGTTGGGGCGGGAGACGTGAACGTTCACGTTCTTCGGGAAGTACGCGCCTTCGGCGCAGCTCGGCTTACAGTTGTTCAGCCAGTTGACCCCCCACGCCCGGCCCTGCGTCGCGTTCCATGTTGTCCATCGCAGACGTCCAAAGTTGGCACGCAGGCCCCTGCGCCGAATGTCCTGTTTCGTGACAAAGCGGCGACCAGTTGACCCGCCGAGATAACCCGTGCTGTCGCCCGTCCAAGAAATAACGAAAGGCCGTCGCTGAAGTCCCCAGACTTCGGTTGGCAACAGGCTGAACGCTAACGCCGCTGATGGCACACCCAGCACGACGCTGAGCACGACCGTTGCAATCAGCTTCCTCATTCGCGACTCCGCGCGTGATTGTTCCCTGGCCGGGATCAGGACCCTGGGCGCTGGAGTATCCATTCCGGGTTTCGCTGCCTAATCGATGCAGAGAGCGGCCCCCGTCAGCCGTGCGCGGCAGCCGCCGCCAGCCACGCTGTGTCGACTCGATCGATGCTGACAACAGTGATAACGATCATCGTGATGATCGCGATCGCGATCACACACGACGATCGTGCTCGAGACCAGGCGGGACCCCCTCAACCCTCCCCGGACAGTCGTGCCGGCGCTCGGGTTCCGGATCAATGAAGTCCGTGTCAATGACGACCGAGATCGACGGAAGGTCGCGCGGGTCGAGCATCCCGGCGGCGAGCTGGAGATCAAGACGCAGCGCGCGGTCGATTGGGACGAGTACGACTTCAACCTCGAGGACGTGCTGAACGCATCGACCGGCGGTAGCCGTCACGGCTCGTTCGACGAGAAGAAGTGGATTGCGGTAATCGACGCTCTGAACCGATGAGCCGCAGAGTGCACGAGCGGTCGCTCGCGCGGCAGGGGTCACTCTGCCGGAGCCTACCTTCCCCGTTCGGTGCCACTCTGACCTGAGCCGCGCGACGCGCTCGTGCGCGGGGCTGAAGCCCGGACGTTGGATCGCCATCGCGCTGGCCGCGGCCGGCGTGTGAACAGTGCTCAGAGGAGGCCGGGCCGGCGGCCGTGCGCCACGCAAGTCGTTGGAGCTGTGATCGTGCTCGCGGGCTCCTCAAGCAGGCGCCGCGCGTCGTCGATCTCACCATTATCTACGCCGAAGAGGACCATCCGCTGTCTCAGCCGCTCGACCGTCAGCGACAGAAGTCGGGAGGGAAGCGATCCGCCCGGGTAGCACCGTGTGTTGTACTCGGCGTGAACCTCTTCGAGTCCGGTTGCGCGTAGGTCGGCGCACAGGCGGGCGCCGTAGCCGGGATCCCAACCACCGGCCATCGCCGCGTCAAGAAACTGCGACCAAACCCGCTGCCACACCACGCTGGGCGGCGACAGCGCCACCGTGGTGAAGTCCGGAGCGATCGAGGCCACCCACCCTCCCGGTCGCGCGGCGCTCACCAGCCGCTGCAACGCCCCGAGTCGTGGCGAGAGAAACATCAGCAGCAGGCGCGCATGGACGAGGTCAAACGCGGCTTCGGGTAGCTGTTCCGACAAGAGGTCGTGGCGGCGCACCTCGACCCGATCGCTCGCGAGCTCCTCGAGCAGGCTCGTGTCGAGATCCACCGCAAGCACCGAGCCCGTGCTCCCGACCCGCTCAGCAAGCATCCGGGTGACCGAGCCTCCGCCCGCGCCGACATCCACACAGCGCCAGCCCTCACCGACGCCAATCGCATCCAACTGCCTGACGCTCAGCGGATCGTGGTACTCCTCAAGCAACCTCAGCCGAGCCCGCTCCACATCAGGCGATCCCTGCTGTGAGAGAACGTATTCAGTCAATCCCGGTCCCCGATCTGAACCGGGATTCTAGGTCGCTGACTCCCGGGCCGCCAGCGCCGCCGGCACCCACGACATCTCGCTGCCGATGCCACACGGCTACTCGCGGGCCGGCCTTCGAAAGTGGTCGTCCACAGCGGTTCGCAGCGGAGTGGGCTTAGCCGGCGGTCTCGAGGAGAGTAGGGTCTCGGCATGTCGAAGCTGCTGCTGTTACAGCACATCGCCTGCGAGCCGCCGGGGGCATACGAGGACGAGCTGCTGGAGCGCGGAGCGACGCTGTTCCGGGTTAGGGTCGACCGCGGCGACCCGCTACCGAACCCGTCGGACTTCGACGGAATCATCGCGATGGGCGGCCCGATGGGCGCTTACGACGAGGACCGGTTGCCGTGGCTTTCTGCCGAGAAGGAACTGATTGCTGCCGCGGTCGAGGTCGACCTGCCGGTGTGGGGCGTGTGCCTCGGGGCACAGCTGCTGGCGGCGAGCCTCGGCGCTGAGGTCGTGCCGGGGCCGGAGCCCGAAGTCGGTGTGCTGCCCGTGTACCGGACGGCGAGCGCGGCGTCCGACCCGGTCTTCTCACTCCTGCCTGAGAGGTTCCAGGCGCTGCAATGGCACGCCGACACGTTCGCGCTGCCCGCGGGCGCGACGCTGCTCGCCCGCTCATCGCTCTACGAGCACCAGGCATTCGTGGTCGGACGTTCCTACGGCTTGCAGTTCCACGTCGAGGTCGGGATAGCGCTCGCGGCAGAATGGAGCGGGGTGCCGGAGTACGCTCGGAGCCTCGAGTCGATCATGGGCCCGGGCGCAATGCCCCAGCTGCTCGATCAGATCGCCGCGCACGAGCGGGAGATGACGGGCCTGGCGCGGAGGCTGTTCGCGGCCTGGCTCGAGCACGCGGTCGGCCTGCCTCCGCGACCGATCGCCGTTCCGCGCGTCGCCGCCGGCCCCCCGTCGGCTGCGCCTGGACCGCCGGCGAACGCAACAGCGCCGGGCACGACACGCTGGTCTCCTCGAACACCGATCGCCAGTCGCCGGCCACGAGGCGCAGGATCGCCGTGACGCACACGCCCTACTCGACCGGGGCCGCGGTGCTCGGACGAGGAGTTCCGAGCGTGCCGGGCGGTTAGGGGCGGTCCGGGGCTTGCTGTAGCTCTGGTTGTTCGGGCGTCGCGGCCCAGCTTCCGAGGAGGCTGAGCGCTTGGGCGGACTTGGATCCGGGTTCGGCGGTGTAGATCGTGAGCATCTGGCCGCGGTCGGCGGCGAGGTCCATGCGGTTGTAGGTGAGGGTGATGTCGCCGACGACGGGATGGTGGAAGTCCTTGACGCCGGTGTCGTGGAAGCGGACGTTGTGGGCGGCCCAGCGGGTGCGGAAGTCGGTGCTCTGTGTAGAGAGCTCGCCGACCAGGTCTGAGAGGTCGCGGTCGTAGGGGTCGCGGCCGGCCGCGGAGCGCAGTATGGCGACGACGTCGCTGGCCGCGCGCTCCCAGTCGATGTAGAACTGGCGGGCGCCAGGGTCGAGGAAGACGTAACGGGCGCTGTTGACTGGCCCCGCTCCGGCGGCCCTGCTGAACATTTCGGAATAGAGGGCGTGGCCGAGTTGGTTCGCGGCCAGGTTGTCCAGGCGGGCATTGTGTACGGACGCGGCTGCACCGGTGAGCCCATCGAGGACGTGTTGGATGCTCGGTCGCACGCGCTGCCTGGGCGCTCGCCTGCGTCGGGCCGGGCTCATGGGCCTCAGGGCGCGGGCGAGATCGAAGAGGTGCGCGCGCTCGGCCTCATCGAGTTGCAGGGCGCGGGCGATCGCTTCGAGAACGCTGTCTGAGACGCCGCTCATTTCGCCGCGCTCCAGGCGGGTGTAGTAGGGGACGCTGATCCCGGCCACGACGGCGACCTCCTCGCGTCGCAGCCCCGGGACGCGGCGGCTGCCGTAGGCGGTCAGCCCTGCCTGCTCGGGGGTGATCTTCGCCCGGCGCGAGGTCAGGAATTCTCGAATCTCGCTTCGCGGATCCACTGCTGGACAGCGTAGACCTGCTTCTGGCCGTCTGGGTGACCCTGCCAGTACACCTCTCAGCAGGGTCTCTCACTCTCGTGGATCCGGTGCTTTCGTGGGCGGCGACCGAGCTTGAGACCCCGGGCACGAAGGGAGACCCAGAATGCGAGCGACTGTGATGCACGGCGCCGGCGACGTCCGCATTGAGGACGTTCCGGATCCATCGATCGTCGATCCCACGGACGCGATCCTGCGCGTTAGCAGGGCCTGCATCTGCGGCAGCGATCTCTGGCCGTACGCGTCGATGGACCCCAGTGAGAAGGGGCAGTCTATGGGCCACGAGGCGATTGGCGTCGTTGAGGCGATCGGAGCGGAGGTCCGGACGATCAAGCGCGGTGACGTGGTGGTGATGCCGTTCGCGTCCTCGGACGGCACCTGCGAGTTCTGCCACCAAGGGCTGCACACCGCGTGCGTCCACGTCGGGTTCTTCGGCAACAACGGGATGAACGGTGCGCAGGCCGAGGCGTTGCGGATTCCGTACGCGGACGGGACGCTGTTCCCACTTAAAGTCGCCGAGGACGAAGCACTGATGCCGTCGCTGGTGACTCTGTCTGACGTGATGGGTACCGGCCACCACGCCGCGGTCGTCGCCAACGCCGGACCGGGCAAGATCGCCGCGGTGGTCGGCGACGGTGCCGTCGGCCTGTGCGGCGTGCTCGCCGCCAAGCGGCTCGGGGCCGAGCAGATCATCATCGTGGGGCGCCACCCCGACCGGGTCGCGCTGGCCACGGAGTTCGGCGCCACCGATGTCGTCACCGAGCGCGGCGAAGAGGGCGTGGAACGCATTCGCGAGCTGACGGGCGGATTCGGCGCCCACTCCGTGTTGGAGTGCGTCGGCACCGAGCAGTCGACGGTGACCGCGATCAGCATTGCGCGGGCGGGCGGCGCGGTCGGACGCGTCGGCGTCCCGCAAGACGAGGCGATCCCCGCTTCCCAGCCGGCGTTCTTCGGCAACATCACCATCGGCGGCGGACCCGCGCCGGTCCGCGCGTACATCGAGGAGCTCCTGCCCGACATCCTCGAGGGGCGCATCGAACCCGGCAACGTGTTCGACCGCAACGTCGGCCTCGACGGCGTCCCTGACGGCTATCGGGCGATGGCCGACCGCGAGTCCATCAAGGTCATGGTGACCCCGTGACCAGGAACGAGCGCGTGCCCCGGCTCATCCACGCGCTCGCGGTTTATCGCAACCACCCGTGGGAGCGCCCGTCGACCCAAAAGCACCGTCTTGAAAGGAATCCGCGATAACCGCCCAAGACAACGGCAGCTTCACGGACAAGTCGCGTTTCGTGGCCCCGGTCGCGAGCGGGATCGGTCGCGCTAGGGCCCTCGCGTTCGCGCGCGCGGGAGCATCCGCGATGGGCGCCGACATCTCCGCGGAAGGCAACCGGGAAACGGCGAAGCTGATCACCGAGACCGGCGGGCGTGCGCTGGCGGTGACCTGCGACGTGACTCGTAGCGAAGACGTTCAAGCAGCGTTCACGATTGCCATCGAGACGTTCGGGCGCGTCAATTCCCAGTTCAGCGTGAAGATGGGCAAGCGCCGTGGTGGGTTACAGACGCACGCCGAACACGCGCGCGGGCCCCGAGGGCCGACCAAACCCGCGCGGGGCGCGCGCGGTGGCCCCCGAGAACGGCGGCCCATCCACGGCAACCTCTACTAGCCGCCCGTGGGTCTCTGATACGCGTACGCAGCCACCCACTGGATTTGCGCGTTGACGTGGCGGGGCGTTCGCTTGTCGGGGCATGGGGCCCACCACTCCCCGCACGTACCCGCCTGAGTCTGCAGGTCGAGTTCCATAGGTTGCGCCGGGACTGCGCTACTCCTGACCGCTGCCCACTGCCGACCGTCGATCGTGTAGATCAGCTCGCCGGGCAGCCACTCCACGCCGAGAGTGTGCCAACGCGTGAAGTCAACCCGGATGGTGCGCTGCACCTGATGGTCGACGCGCCCGTAATGAAGGGTGGCCGTTATGGTCTTTCGAACGCTGGTCTCCCCGCCGTTCTCGGCAAAGTCGATCTCCGGCGGCCACACGTCGCCTACCGGCCATAGCAGCGCGGCGAACGCGACGCCCTCACCAGCCTGCATCCGGACCCGGATTTCGTATTTCCCGTAGGTCTGCTTCAGTGCAGGTGCGCTGGAGACCCCGCCCGACACCCAGCGCATCCGGAACTGCGGATCGCGATAAGTCTCGAGGTTGAGGACGCCGTTCGCAACCACCGCGTGCGTGGGAGACCACCAGCCGCCTGGGTCGCCCCCGGGTTGGCCCACGTAGGCCCCCCACGAGGTCGGTTGCAGGCCGTGGCTGAAATCATCAAAGAAGACCCGACGCCACGGGCTGCCTGCGTTGGCGCCTAACGGCGCTGCGGAGGCCAATGACGCGGCGATCGCGAATAGCGCGGCCAGCGTAAGCGCCCGAAACACCACGCGCCGCGGTGCGGACAGAGTCGTCTCGCCGTCCTTTCCCAGGCGGCGCGAGGATCGACACAGCAGAAGCCGCAATCTCAAGCTCATTCAGATGGCCCCCGAGCCCAACACTGCCCAGGACTCTCTAGCCCTCTTAACTCATGAAATGCCCCAAAGCTTCGCTGTCCCAGCGCAAAACTTCACCAACGTGCGCAAGGCGCCGGATGACGTGCGGCGAGGGAGCCCCGCGGCCACGATTGCGATCGCGCATGGTCCGTCCCGGTAGGCGCGTCGAGGCTTCACCGCAACGCGCCGCGGTCAAGCGTTCTTCTCGGTCACCGATACCGCTCGCCGACCGTGGCCACGAGATGGGGCGGCTGTTCGAGCCCTTCCAGCGGCCGGCTCGCATCCGGCGTGCTTGAGCACCCGGCGCCGGGTTAGCGTCCGTGCCCGGTTCTGGGAAGTGGTTCGCCGGCGGCAGCCGGCAAGTCAGCCGCTGCCCGACTCCGTTGAGGACCTCCCACGGCGCGGACGATGCCGCGCAACAGGCGGCCGAAGATCAGATGGTGGATGGGACAGAACAGATACCAGTACGCGACGCCCACGTATCCCGCGGGGTCGAACACGGTCGTCTGGCGGATCCGGCAGGCGCCGTGTCCGTCCGGGTCGACCTCGAACTGGAGCCACAAACGCCCGGGGATCTTCATTTCGGCCGCGAGGCGCAGGAGACAGTTCGACTCGAATCGTTCGACCCGCCAGAAGTCGACGGTGTCGCCCACGCGCAGGTCGACCGGATCGCGCCGGCCACGGCGGAGCCCGACTCCGCCTCGGAGCGTGTCTAGCAGCCCACGGACCCTCCAGAACCAGTTCCCGCCGTACCACCCGGTCCGCCCGCCGATGCATTTGATCGGCTCAAACGCGTGCTCTGGGGGATGGCGCACTCGGATCGCGCGCGAGGAAACGAGGCGTCGACCGAAGCCGATCCCGCTCCAGCGCAGCGGCCGCTGGATGGGCAGTGCGTCTGACCACCGGGTCTCCGCGAATTGCCGGTCCTCGTTGACCAGAGCCCGGGCGATCGCCTCTCTCAGACCTCGCGGCCTCACCGGGAACGCGTGCAGAGCGGTTTTCGTGTGCACCACGGTCTCATTGCGCAGGCTTTCGACCATCGCTCCCGCGACCTTGCCGTAAACCGGCATGAGCAGGCCCAGGCAGAGGCGCGAGGCCCGAGGGGTCAGGACCGGCACCCGGACCAGCCGCCGGCGGAGCCCTCGCTGGCGCGCGTACTCACGGAGGATCTCGGCGTACGTCACCCGATCTCTCCCGCCGATCTCGAAGACCGCGCAGCCGGCGTAATCCAGTGCCGCCACCAGATAGTCGACGACATCCTCGATCGCAATCGGCTGAGCGGCGGCCTCCACCCACCGGGGCGTGACCATGATCGGGAGACTCTCGACCAGGGCCCGGGCGATCTCGTATGAGGCGCTCCCCGACCCGATCACAATCGAAGCCCGAAACTCGATCGTGGGAACGCCGGAGGAACGGAGGATTTGACCCACCTCCTGGCGGCTCGACAGGTGAGGCGACAAGCCTTCGCCGTCACCAAGGCCCCCTAGGTAGACGATCCTCCGCACTCCCGCCCGCACCGCAGCGGCGCCGAAGTTGCGCGCCGCGACTCGATCGAGCGCATCGAAATCTTCCGAGGTACCCATCGAGTGGATGAGGTAGTAGGCGGTATGCACGTCACGCATCGCCGAAGCCAGCGATTGCGGCTCCAGGGCATCTCCGGCGAAGACTTCGGTGTCCGCCGCAGTGGTTCCGGTGAGCACCGCCGGACGGCGCGTCAGACACCGCACTCGATACCGGGCGTGTGTTTCCAGTCGGTGCAGCAGGCGTCCACCGACGTACCCGCTCGCTCCGGTCACCAGGACAGTCGGTCGGTCGCGATTCATTGGACTGGCAGTGAGGGCCGGTTATGGTCGCGGATCACAGGTGAGCAGTCTACTACACACGATCGTAGATCGCTCCGCCGTTCCGATGGCTACGACGCAGCATAGTGTTATATGTTGTAGTAGCAACCTCTGACCAAGCGCCGCGCGCTCATTGCTGCGGCAAGAACTCTGCACGTGAGCTTCGCGAGACGGCGGGGCCCGGCGGAAGCACCTCCCGCACCGCTAGGACGGCGAGCGCCTGCACCGCTCTCAGCGGCCAACACGTCTTTCTGAGCGTGGACGTGGCGAGACGTAACGCCGCCGATCATTGCCAGCGAGGGCGCTCGCAGACGCCGCGGGACCGATCCTAAGCTCCGGAGCGTCTAACCCGAGCCCTAACGGACCGCGCCGAGCAGCGGCAGGACCTCGTGCGCGAAGCGCCGGTTGGACGCGTGCACTGCCGCTGGATCGGCGTCCAGCGAGCCTGGTACGACGATCACTCGGTCGACCCCGAGCGAATTGATCTCGATCACACGTTCCGCGACCTTGGCCGCGGGACCAACGAGAGCGAAACGGTCGATGAAGTCACTGTCGAGCTCCCGGGCGGCGGGTGCCTGCGCGTCGCCGTGCCGCGCCAGCTCGTAGCCTGATCGCAGCTGCGCGATCGTCTTCCGGCTCGATTCCGACATAGCCCCTTGCACCGGTGCCTCGGTGGCAAAGCGCGCGAAGATCGAGACGCTGCCGCGCACCAGTTCGCGCGCCGCGTCGATGTCGCTGTCGACCGCCACGTTGACGTACGCGCCAAACGACAGCTCGCCGCTCGAGGCCCCGCGCGCAACCTCTATCGCCCATCGCAGGCGCTCAGGCTCGGCGCCCACAGAGAAATCGACGCCGTCGGCATAGCGGGCCGCGGAGGCGATGGTGCGCGGCCCGGTGGCGGCAACCCACACCGGCACCTTGGGGAGGCGCTGGTCGGCCACCCACCTGATCGCGTTGCGCGTGCCGTCGACGTCCGCCTCCTCGCCGCGAAGATAACTCTGCAGCGCTTGAAGGGCGACCTCCAGCTCGGCCGCGGTCACGGTGCGCCGGCCGATCTGGGCCACCGCCGAGTCGCCACGGCCTAGCCCCAGCACGGCCCGTCCAGCGGTCTCTGCGTGCAACGTAGCGGCAGCCGACGCCGTTACCGCGAGATGGCGGGTGACCGAGTTGGTAACCCCGGGGCCCAGCCGTAGGCGCGAGGTCGCCGCCGCGGCCAGCGCCAACTCGACCCACACGTCGGCGTTGAGGTTCTGGCTGTCGGCGAGCAAGAATCCCGTGAATCCCCACTCCTCGGCTTGACGGGCGAGTGCGGCAACTCGGCCCGGGAACGAGAAGGCGTGCAACCAGACCTCCATCGCAGAGATCATGCCGTATCTCGCAGTCCACGCGGCAAATGACATGTGCCCGCGGTTGCATCCACCGCGCTTGAGACGATCAGCGGGAATCGGGGGTCGATAGTACGGACCGCAGCAGCGATCGAGTCAGCGCAGTGGCCAGCGTGGATGCGTCGGGTCAGCGGTGGGAGCCGACGCATCGGTTCAACGTAGCCCAGACAGGTGCGCTGATCGCGGTGTCGTTGCCCGGTGGCGAGACCTGAGGAGATTTGCTGCGGCGTTGTTGTGGGGCCTTGACGATGCCGCCTCGCCTACAAGGTGCCCGTCAGCCTGCACCGAGCCGGCAGCGACACGGCCAATCGAGATTCGTTCTTTTACGTGAGCCTGCCGGTCACCGACCCGGATCCGGCGTCCCGGCTGCGGACGATCCGCTGCGAGACGTCGGTACGAAGCGCCACAATGACGGCGAGGAGATAGCCCGGCTGCTGCACGCGCTCGGAGTCTCGACCTTCTCCAGGTACGACCAGATCAGCACGACGTCTCCCGGTCCGGCGCTCCGGCGTCGGGGACACGCGCCGCAGACCGCGACCGGGAAGACGCGCTCGAGCTGCTCTCGACCGCGGCCAGCGACGGACGCCTCACGCTCGAGGAATACTCCGCACGCGCTGACCGCGTGCTCGGAGCGCGCCTCTCTGTCCCCGACGGGGTGGAGGTGCGACTGTCAGGCACGGCGATCCTCGGCGCCAAATCCTCAACGGTGAGTAATGACGCGCTTCCCGGTGCACCGATCATCGACGTCAGAGCCACGGCCATCCTCGGCAACGTGACGGTGTGCCCGCGGCCCCTCACACACCGCATCCGAAAGAAACTGAGCGGAACGTCGCAGGCCAGCATCCCGCCGGGCGAAGCTGGCTCACGCTGAGGGTGCGCAGCCAGCGACGGAGCCCTATTCCTCGGCGCAGTGCCGAGCTC
>CAVSUS010000003.1:0-517004 GCA_963731355.1 uncultured Solirubrobacterales bacterium
ATCCTCTACTCACGCCTGCTCGGGGACGTCGCACTGCCGAAAGAGATTCGCCGCGCCGCGGCGGGCTATCGCTACGGGCCGGGCACCTTGATGCTCCACCTCGCTCTGTCGGCCCCGGCGGAGTGGAGCGCGGGTTCGGACCTCGGCCGGTTCGCCTACGTGCACATCGGTCCCTACCTGGACGATCTCGCCGCCACCTACGCGCAGGCGTGCGCCGGACTGCTCCCAGCCGAACCGCTGCTGGTCGTCGGACAGACCTCGGCCGTGGACTCCTCCCGCACCGGCGAGGGCCACATCCTCTGGGTGCAGGTGCGCGCGCTGCCGGCCCAGATCGAGGGCGACGCCCTCGGTGAGATACACACGCGGAGCTGGCTCGAGGCCGGAGAACCGTACGCCGAGCGGGTGCTGAGAAAGCTCGAACGCTACGCGCCCGGGATCGGACAACGCGTGCTCGACCGGGCGATCCTCACCCCCGCCGACCTCGAGCGCCACAACCCCAACCTGGTCGGCGGAGACTCCATCGCGGGCAGCATGCATCTGCGCCAGAACTTCCTGTTCCGCCCCTTCCCGGAGGTCCGCGACTACGAAACGGGGGTGGACGGGCTCCTGATGCTCGGCGCCGGCACCTGGCCGGGAGCGGGCGTGAACGCGATCTCGGGCTATAACGTCGCGCAGAAGCTGTTGGCCCCGCGCCGGCGCCGCGGCGAGGACCTCAAGCTCGCGCTGGGCGCAGCCCGCGCAGCAGCTGCGCCGCTCGCGCGAGCTGTCCGTCGCCGCCGAGGATCTGGAGCGCGACGATCCGACCCGAGGCCGCGTTGAGGCCCGGGCCCGGGAAGGTCGAAGCGCCGCACTGATACAGCCCGCGGACCGGCGTGGTGTGGGCGCCGTAGGACGGAAGGGGACGCCACAAGAACGTCTGGCCAAGCTCGCAGTCGCCGGCGTAGATGTCGCCGCGGACCAGGTTGGGGTTCCGCCGCTCGAGCTCGGCCGGCGATAGCGCGATGCCGGCGCCACGAACCTCGGGCCAGTTCTCGACGTGCGGCTCGAGCGCCGCGAGCACGCGCTCGCTGAACGCGGTATCGAGCTCGGGCGTCCACGTCCCGTCGGCGACGTCGATCTCGCCGGCCGCGTCCCCGCTCGGCGCGTAGGGAACCTGCTGAAGCTGGATCCACATCACGGCGGCGCCCTCGGGGGCGCGGCTGGGATCGACCACGGTCGGCTGACCGACGACGACCGTCGGCGTCGCGGGCAGCAGGCCGGCCGCCGCCTGCGCGCAGGCGAGTGCGACGCTCCCCAGGCCGTCGCTGAGATGGACGATCGGCACCTTGTCGAGCCGCGAATCGCGCCAGCGGAGCGGCGCCTTGAGGGCTACGTGGATCTGCATGCCGGCGCGTGGGCTGTAGCGAAACCGAAGGCCCTGCCTCACCGCCTCTGCGGGCGCCGCGCCCTCGGGCAAGAGGCGCCCGTACAGCTGCGTTGGAGTGGTGTTGGCGATCACCGCCCTGCGAGCGCCGATCTCCTCTCCGTCGGCAACCACCCCAACGGCCGATCCACCGCGGGTCAAGATCCGCTCGACTTCTACGCCGGTGCGCACGTGCCCCCCGTGGTCGGCGATCAGCCGCTCGAACGCCCGCACGAAGCCTCTCGCCCCGCCCTTCACGACCGGCAGCCCGACCGCGTGCAGGGAGCCGGCGATCGCCAGCACTTGAAAGCCGCTGCCGGCCCCGTCAGGCGGGATCCCGGTGTGGAGCGCCCACGGCGCGTACAGGTCGGCGATCTCGCGGCCCTGGAAGTGGGCCTCGGACCACGACCGCGCGGACGACGCGATCTCGGCCACGAATTCGAGCCCGCGACGGCGCCCCAGAGACCGCCCGAGCCTGAAGGACAGCTTGGCCGCGCCGGCGGAGTACAGCTCGGTCCCGAGCAGCTGCCCGACCGTCTCGATCGTTGCCCCGAAGCGCTCGATCTCGGCCAGATACGCCGCGCGATCGCGGGCGTCGAACCCCTCCGCCGTCCGCGCCGGGTCGCGGTAGGCCAGGGTCGCGGTGCCGTCGCCGCGCACGTTGGCGGTCGTCTCGGCGGGGGTCTCGCAATACGCCAGTCCTCGCGCCTCGAGCTCCCCACCGAGCTCCGCGTACGCGCCGGAGAGCTTGAACAGTGGGTGCCACGAGGAGAACGTGTCGTGAACGAAGCCGGGCTCCGTGAGCTCGTCACTCGCGACCGTTCCGCCGGCAACGTCGTTGCGCTCGATCACCTCGACGCTCAGCCCCGCGCGGACCAGGTAGGCGGCGGCGACGAGCCCGTTGTGACCGGAGCCGATCACGACCACGTCGCGCTGTTCAGCCATGCGCTGGAGCCTCGCAAAGGCGTTGATCAAATGTCAAGCCAGCCGCGCAGGCGTCCGCGATGCGAGCCGCCCAGACTATTCGAGCCGCAGCCGGTACGGGATCACCGCCACCGCCGCCGCCCAGAGCACCGCCAGCGCCGCGAATCCGATCCGGCCGTCACCGGGCATCCCGAACGTGAGGCCGACGAGCGGCGTGCCGGCCACGATCGCGAGCACCGGATAGCTGTTCATGGCGCCCACCGCGGCGCCGGCCGCGTTCGGGTACATACGCGCCGCTCCCGCCACGGTGGCACCGAACGGTATCCCCACGGCGATTCCGACGAGCGCAGTCCCGAGCACGTCGAACGGCGCCGACACGGATGCCGCCAGCAGGCCAGTGCCGAGCGCGCCGACTAGGAAGCTAGCCGCGACCGCCCGCCAGGTCGTGGCGCTGCGGGCCCGGGCGAGCATGCCGCCCGCCGGCCGGCTGACGATCCCGAGCAGCAGGATCAACGAGCCGATCGCGCCCGCCGCTCCGCGACTGAACCCGCCGTGGCGCTCGAGCAGCGTCACCACCCAGTTTCCGATGATCACGCTGAAGCCGAACGAGACCGCGCTGACCGCGCCGAGGCGGATCAGCGTCCCATCCGCCAGCAGCGTCGCGAACCGGGGCCGGCCGACGGCGGCCCGGCCCTGGGTGGAAGGGCAAGCCACCACCAGCGGCACGGCGAGTGCCGCGACCACGGCTGCGCTCACAAACGGCGCCCGCCAGCCGAACGCACCGACCAGTTGCGGCACGATCACCAGCGCGAGCCCGCCTCCGCTCAGGGACGCACCACCATAGATGCCGCTGGCGAGCACGGAGCCGCGAACGCTCTCCGACTGAGCATAGATCGCGCCGGCCAAGAAGCCGAGGCCGACGCCGGCGCCGATGAAGGCCCGCGCGGCAAGCGCCAGGTACGGGTTTGCGATCGCCAGCAGCAGCAGGTTGCCGGCGAGCGAGATCGTGATCGCGACGAGGCCGACCCGCCTGGCCCCGAAGCGATCGATTGCCCGGCCGCCGGGAACCATCATCGGCAACTCGACGAAGAACAGCACCGCGGTCAGCAGGCCGATGACCGCGAGTCCGACCCCATAGTGCGCGCCGAGCAGCGAAGACACCGGGCCCGTGTTGGCGATGTTCCACGAGATCGACAGGCCGACCGTGCAGCCGCCGAGCAGTGGGCCCAGCGGCAGCGACCGCTCGGCACCGATGGTTGAGCGCGATGGCGCCGGCCCGCTGGCCGGCGCCATCACTGCGGTTGGCTCCAAGATCGCTCGACGCCTTTGACCAGCGCCGCGATCGCCAGGTTGAGCGGCGTGGGAACTCCCTGCTGAGCGCCGAACGTGGCGATTCCCCCGTTCATCGCGTCAATCTCCGTCGCCCGCTTGGCGAGCACGTCCTGGAGCATGCTCGCGCGGTGCTCGTAGGCCACCTCCGCGGCGTGGTCGACGAGCTTCTCCGGGTCCGAGTCGAGCCCGATGTCCAGCGAGTCGGCCACGGCTTCGCCCTCGTCGATGAGCGCGCTCACGAGCCGCCGCAGCTCGGGCAGCTCGCACACCCGGCCGTGGGTCAAGCCGGTGAGCGCGCCGATCGGGTTGGTGGCGGCGTTGAAGATCAGCTTCGTCCACTGCGCGCCGCGCGCGTCCTCGAGCGCCTTGGTGTTCATGCCGCCGGCCGTGATCGCCTCGGCGAGCGCCCTCACCTGCTCCATGGACGCTGGCCGCGGCTCGAACGGGCCGAGCCAGGTGTCGCCGCGCGTGTCCATCCCCACCACGCCGGGAGCGATCACGTGGCCCGCGGGGAACGTCGTGCCGCGGATCACCCGCTGCACGTACTCGGCCACCACCTCCTCGTTGCCGACACCGTTCTGCACCGACGCGACGGCGCCGTCCGCGAACGCGTGCGCCGACGCCTCGATCGCCGGCCGGGTGAACATGCTCTTGGTGGCGACGATCCCGAACTCGCACGGCGGGATCTGGGAGCTGTCGCTGGTGGCGCGGACGGAAGCCACGAGGTCCGCTTCGCCCCGCAGGCGCAGACCGTCCCGGTTGATGGCGTCCACGTGCGGCTGTACGACGTCGTAGGCCCACACCTCGACGCCGTCGGCCTGAGCCAGGTGGGCGGCGAACAGGCTTCCCACCGCCCCGCAGCCGACGATGCACACCCTCATGCACTCACCTCCTGAAGGTCTCGCCGCAGCAGACTCCACGACGCCTCCTTCCCCTTGACCAGGCGATGGACGGCCGTCGTCACCGGAACCTCCACGCCGTGCTTGGCGGCCTCGCGCACGATCGCGCCGGCGATGAAGTCAACCTCGGTCGGACGGCGCGCGAGCACGTCCTCGAGCATCGAGGGTAGATGCGCGTAGTCGCTCGCGTTCGTCTCTCCCCGAGCCACCGCCAGGACGTTCATCTCCCAGGGATCCTCGTGGAGTTCGATCCCCGCCGCGGCCGCCACCGCCTTTCCCTCGTCGATCAGCGCGCGCACGACCGGGCCCAGCGCCGGAGGATCGGCCTCATCGGCAAACAGAGATACGTGCGGGAGCCCGGTCAGCGCCGCGACGCCATTCACCGCCGAGTTGAAGATGAGCTTCGACCACTGCGCCGGTAGCAGGTCCGCCATCCACTCCGCGTGCAGCCCGGAAGCGTTGATCAGTTCGCCGACCTGTTGGACCCGTTCGAGCGGTGTTCCCGTCCCGGCCCATGGCCCGAGCCAAGTCGCGGTGTCGAGCTCGTACTCCACGTGCACGTCGGAATGCCGGTTGCCGCTCATGAAAGTCACCGCCGAGATCAGCGGCCAGTCCCCGTGGCGGGCGACCACCTCCTCGGCGCCCAGACCGTTCTGGATCGTCATCATCGTCGCGTCCGGTGCGAAGCCTTCCAGTCGGGCCGCGGCCTCCTCGAGATGGATCGCTTTGACGGCAAAGATCCCGAGGTCGAACGGCGGAAGCTCGGCCGTGTCGCTGGTGGCGCCCGGGCGCCCCACGAACGAGCTCTTCCCCGACACGCGCAGCCCCTCGTTTTGCAAGCGCTCGGCCTGCGACGCGCGGCGCGTCAGGACCCACACCTCGCGCACCCGGCTCAGGTGGGATGCCAAAAGACAGCCGATCGAGCCCGCGCCGATAACGCACACGCGCGCCAGAGCGGCCGTGGAGCGATCCGCGGCCCGCGGAGCGGGCTCAGCGGGCATCGACGAGCCGGCGGAACTCTTCGTCGGAGACGAGCCCGTGCTTGCGCGCGCCCAGTGCCTTCACCTCGGCGAGCAGCGCAGGCCAATCCTCCTCGGGGCGCTCCAGCCCGAGGTCGGCGAGCTTGATCCGGATCGAGTCGAGGCCGCTCTTCTTGCCGAGCACGATCCGCCTGGGCGCCCCGACGAGCTCCGAGGAGAACGGCTCGATCGCCGGGGGATCGTGGAACTGGCTCGCGACGGCGCCGCTCTCGCGCGTGAACAGCGTTTCGCCCGTGACCGGCTTCCATGGCTCGAGCTCGTAGCGCGACAACGTCTGCACGAGCTCGGAGACGGCGCGCAGGCGGTCGAACCGCAGGTGGGTCGGGATCCCGTAGAGCGCTTCCAGGGCCAGCGCGACCTCGCCCAGGTTCGCGTTTCCGGCTCGCTCGCCCATGCCGTTGATCGTGCCCTGCACCCAGCTCGCGCCGGCGCGCACGGCGCCGACAGCAGCCGCCGTGGCCATTCCGAAGTCGTTGTGACCATGCCAGTGGATCGGGACCGCCTCGCCCACCCACTCGCGCGCGCTGCGGGTCATCAGCGCGGCCGCCTCGGGGCTCACCGCGCCCAGCGTGTCCACGATCGCGATCTCGCTCGCGCCTGCGGAGACGGCCTCTCTGTACACGCGCTCGAGAAACCCGAAGTCGGCCCGCGACCCGTCGACGCCGAAGAAGCACACCTTCACGCCGTTGTCCGTCGCATAACTGGTGGCCTCCACCACCCTCGCCAACAGCTTCTCGCGGGTGATGCCGTACGCGCTGAGCTTCCCATCGGAGACGGGCGACTCGATCACCGCCGCACGCACCCCGATCTCGAGCAGCGCGTCCACGTCCGCCGGCAGGGCCCGCGCGAAGCCCCAGATCTCGGCCGACAGTCCGTCGGCAGCGATCGAACGGAAGGCCTCCGTGTCGTCGGCCGAGACGCGGGGGAACCCGGCCTCGATACGGTCGATGCCCAGGCCGTCGAGCGCCCGGGCAATGTCCAGCTTCTGTTGTGGGTCCAGCGCCACGCCGACGGTCTGCTCGCCGTCGCGCAGCGTGGTGTCGTACAGGCCAACCGTCTGTGGGGCGTCACCGCGTCCGGCGGCGCGTCGATTGAGATCACCGGTCCATATGTATTCGTGTGGGATCACAGGCCTCGAAAGTCGTCAGGATAGGTTCCAATGCGCTCACAACCGTTGCCGGTCACGAGATAGTTGTCCTCGACACGCAAGCCACCGCCCCCCTCCCAGTAGACACCGGGCTCGACCGCGAGGACCATCCCGGCGCTGAGCTCGCCCGCCCCCGCCTGGTGAGCGTACGGCGCCTCGTGTGCGCGGGCGCCGACGCCGTGGGCGATCGGGTGGGACGGCTGGCCGGGATAGCCGAGCCCCGTGATTCCTTCTCGCACGAGCACGTCGAGCTCTGCGAGGCTGGCGCCCGGTCGCAGGTGCTCGACTGCCCGACCGTAGACGTCGAGCAGCCCGTCGGTGAGCTCGTCGTAAGCCGGCGTGAGCTCGCCCGGGCAGGCGTTCTTGGTCAGATCGATCCAGTAGCCGTCGGCGCATACCCAGATCTCGAGCAGCGTTGGCTCGTGCGCGCACACCGGGGCGTCGCTGGTCGCCGTGAACGTGCGAATGCTGGGCCCCGACCACACGAGGGTAAACGCGCGCGCGAGGTCGACCTTGCCCTTGTAGCCGGTGCCGACTGCGTGCACGTGACCTTCGTAGATGGCTCCGATCTCACCGCAGGTCATCCCGGGGCGGATCCGCTCGCGAACGGCGACCATCGCCGAGGTGGCGAGCTCGCCGGCGATCCGCATGCGCTCGAGCTCCTGCTCGGTCTTGATCGCACGCGCGCGAGCGAGCAACGGTGAGCAGTCGACCACCTCGCGGCAGGCGCCGCCGATGGCGTCGAACCAGCCCTGCCAGAACACCGTCGGTTCACCGACCATCCGGTCGGACGCCTGCGTGGCCTGGGAGAGCTCAACACCGATCCGGCCCGTCAGGTCGCGCTCGGCGAGCACCTCCAGGCAGACCTCGAGTGAGCGGAACCATGGCGGGCGCGGATCGGCCGGGTGGTAGCCGGCAAACGGACGCAGGTCTGACGTCCAGCTGTTGGCGGCCGCGTACTCCAACTGGGGCTCGAGAACCACCAACACGGGGTCGCCCTCCGCGGGGAACACGGCCACGTCGTAGCCCTTCATCGGCCAGTAGTTCGTGAGGTAGAGGATGTTGTCCGAAGCGCGCACGACGACCGCGTCCAGGTCATCGGCGGCCATCAGCGACCGGAAACGGTCGAGCTTGCCCTGGTCCAGAGGCCAGCCCACGCCGCTACCAGCGCCTCAGCGGTGGCGCTGGAACCCCGTGGGCCTCCTCCCAGGAGATCACCGGGTTCTGCAGCACACCGATTCGCTCGATCTCGCACTCGATTACGTCCCCGGGCTTCAGGTACCAGTTGTGGGCATCCTCGCGGAACCCCGCGACGCCGGCCACGGTGCCGAGTGAGAGCACGTCGCCCGGGCTGTAGTCGAGCGCCGAGTAGTGGGCGATCACCTGCGGGATCGTCTGCGACATGTTCCCCGAGATCGATTGCTGGCGGACCTCCCCGTTCACGCGCAGCTGCATGTCGAGCTCGTACGGGTCGGGGATCTCATCCGGCGTGACGATCCACGGGCCCAGAGGGCAAAACGTGTCGATCGACTTGCAGAACGAGAACACGCCCGAACGCATCTCGCGCCGCTGGATATCCCGAGCGGTGATGTCATTGAAGATCACGTAACCGCCGATGTAGCTCGCCGCCTCCTGCTCGTCGAAGTGCTTTCCGGGTCGGCCGATCACGAGGGCGAGCTCGAGCTCGTAGTCGAGCTCGTCGGTCAGGTGCGACGGGTACACGATCGGATCCTCCGGACCGATGATCGCGTCGATGTTCTGGAAGAACACGATCCACGGCGCGATCTCATGGGACCAGTTGACGGTCTTGGACTCCTCCTCGTGCTCGCGGTAGTTGCCCGAGGTGTGAAAGAACTTCTTGGGAATTATCGGCGCCCGTAGCCGTACGTCCGCGAGCGCCAGGCGCTCGCCATTGGCCCCGGCCCCGACCGTGGCCGGGTCCTCGCCGGACTCGAACAGAGCCCGCATGGTCGCGATTCCCTCTATCACCGTGATCTGCCCGTCACGCAGCGCGCCGCAGCGCGTCCGGCCGTCGGGATCACTGAACGTGACCAGCTTCATTGAGATACCTCGCAGATCCGCGCGATGGCGATGGCGTAAACGGCCGCCACCCTCACCAGCCCTTCGATGTCGAGGTTCTCGCCGTCTGGGCCGGGCAATCCGCTCGACGTACCATAGTTGACCGTCTCGATCCCGTAGCGCGTGAGCGCGGACGCGTCGGAGAACCACCGCACCACGTCGCGCTCGGGGGGCTGGCCGAAGACGCGCTCGTGCCCGGCATCGATGGCCTGGATCAGCGGATGGCTCTCGTCGATCTCGGCCCCGGGCGCGCTCACGAACACCTCGTACTCGAGCCCGTAATCCGGATACTTCGCGCGCAGCTCCCGCACTAGATCCGCGAGCGCGCGCTTGGCGTCCTGCATCCGCATCGTCGGCGGCACCCGGATGTCCAGGAACAGGTCCGTACGGTTCGGCGTGCGGCTGACCCGCCATGGATGCCCCCCGCTCACCGAGCCGAGGTTGACCACACCTTCTACGCCGCGATACTCGGCGCGGCGCTCCCACTTGGGAATCCATGCAAGCACGTCATCCATGACCTCGCGCATGCGCACGATCGAGTTCTCGCCGATGCGACCGGAAGAGAACGCGGTGTGCACGAACGGTCCGTGCGTCGAGATCCGCGCCCACATGGTGCCGTAGTGCCCGAGCACCACCCGTTGCTCGGTGGGCTCACCGAGGATGCACATGTCGGCGATGCCGCCATGCGTGGGCAGGTAGCGGCTCCCGGCGGCATAGCCGCGGTAGTCGCGGCCGCGGAACTCCTCTCCCCACTGGGTCTTCTCGATCTCGCCCACCACGCACGCGATCAGCACGTCGCCTCGCAGCCGCACGCCGGCATCGTCCAGCGCTCTGACCGCCTCCAGATAGCACGCCAGCGCGCCTTTCATGTTCGAGATCCCCAGCCCGTAGATCCGCCCGTCGCGGACCAGCGCGCGCGGCTGAAAACCGACGATGCCCCGCAGGTGCGGCTCCCGGCCGGAGTAAGACGTGTCCATGTGACCGTTGAGCATCAGGCTGGGAGCTCCACCCGCTCCCTCGAGCGTGCCGATCACGTTCGGGCGACCATCCTCCACCTCCTGCCAGGTCACCGCCAGGCCCGCGTCTTCCAACGCCGCCCGGACCGTCTCGGCCATGGCCTGCTCGCTACCCGTCGGGCTCGGCGTGCTCACGTAGGCGCACGCGGTCTCCACCAGACGGCGCTCGTCGACGCACTCGATGACGCGCTCGGTCAGTCCCGCAGCCCCGGCCACACTCATCGGCGGAAGTGCGGCAGGACGCGATCGGCGAACAACTGGATCTGGCGGTCGCGCTGCCGACCCCACAGTTCGAGCATGATGTGCGAGCAGCCTGCATCGCGGTACTCCTCGATGGCGGCGATGCAGTCGTTGGGGGTGCCCGCGATCGGTCGCGTCTTGTCGAGGATCTCATCCGTCACCGCTGCGGCCGCCGCGAGCCGCCCCCCGGACTCCATTGCGTCCGCGATCGGGCGAATCTCCTCCTGGCTGAGCCCGGCCTCCTCGAGCAGAACGTCGGCCGAGGCCTGGATGTTCTGGACCTTGTTGGCGAGGTACATGCCCGCAATCTCGCGCGCTCCCTCGCGGCCCGTGTCCCGATCCTCGTCGATGCTCGCCACGATCGTGCATCCGAGGTCGAGGTGATCGGGGTCGCGCCCCGCCGCCTCCGCGCCCCCACGCAGGTTCTCGCGCGCGTAGCGGACGAAGCCCGGCGTGGTGATGCTCGGCGTGAGCAGGCCATCAGCCTCCTCCCCGGCGTAGCGCTGCATCCTCGGGCCGGTGCCGGCGACGTAGATGGGAACCGTGCCGCGCGGTGTCCGAGTGCCGTCGGACAGCGCCGGCACCACCGCGGTGAACGCCTTGCCTTGGTAACTGAAGTCGCCGCCGTCGAGCACACCGCGCACGATCCTCACCGAGTCGCGCACAGGGTTCAGAGGCTTGACCTCGTCAGCCCCGATCTCCTTCATGAAGATTCGGCTAGCGCCGAAGCCCACGCAGAAGCGCTTCGGCGCGAGCTCCTGGGTGACGCGCGCGTCCATGGCGACCTGGATCGGATGACGGGTGAACGGCGAGATGATTCCCCAGCCGATCGTCAACCGCTCGGTCTCGCGCGCGATCAGCGCCGAGAGGACCGTCGAGCTCCGCGCCTCCATCTGATGCTTGCGCCACCACGGATACGCCTCGGCGAGCCAGATCGTGTCGAAACCACGACGATCGAGCGCGCGCGCGTGGTCCAAGATCTCATCCAGCGGCTCCATCGTCAGCTGCATCACGCCGATGCGCAAGGGCAAGGTCATTGGACAGAACTCCCGGTCACCGGTCGCCGGCGCTCGCCGGGCGGAACGGCCAGGGCCGTATATTTGATCAGAAGCTAGCGGCTGGTGCAAGACACACGCCGTGTCGTACCGACTCCCGTGGCGGGCGGTCAGGCAGCGTCGCGCACGCCACCGCGCCAGAGCCTGTCGCGCAAACCGCGACCGGCGCACCCGAGTTGTAAGCCGCTAATAAGCGACGTATCTAGGGACCACGCCCCGAAGGGACGTGGTTGACCTTTTGACGAACATACGCGCATTAAGTCACGCACATGCCCGCTCCCTGCGATTTCGCCCGGCGGCTCATTGTGGTGGAAACACGAGCGCGGTTCGTTTTTTGCAACAACCTCCCTGCGCGCAGCGTTGACGCGCGCGCGACCGCGCCCATGCCATGCCCGCAGCGTTGATCGTTGATCAGATACGGTTTATGATGAGCCGGTGGCGAGCCAGGATCGAGAGGCGTCGATCGCGGACGAGATCGAGCGCCGGCACCGGCTGATCCGCGAGGCCGCCGAGCGTGACGGACTCGACGCCGTGCTCGTCTGCGCGAGCGAGTACACGGGCTTTGAAGGCGCGATGTTCTACGTGTCGGGCTTTCGGATCCTGCATCGCTACGCGTACGTGCTGCTGCCCCTCGATGAGCCCCCCACGAACATCTTTCCCGGAGAGGGGCGCTGGGTGGGAGATCACGGCGAGGGCTGGGTCGCGGACCGGGTGTTCGCCGAGACTCCGGGTAAGTGGCTGGCGCAGCGAATTCGGGAGCGCGCTTGGAAGCGGGTCGGGGTTCACGGCCTCGATCTGGTGATGCCGGTCCGCGACTACGTGGAGCTGCCGCAAGACAAGATCGTGCGCTGGGACGAGGGGTTCGACCTGGCGCGCGCGGTCAAGTCGCAGGCGGAGCTCGAGTCGGTTCGCGAGTCGGTGGCCATCAACGAGGCCGGTGTACTTGCCGTGATTGAGGCCTGGAAGCCCGGGAAGACCGAGGCGGAGCTGATGGCCGTCGCTGAGCAGACGTTCGTGAGCCGCGGAACGCGGAGGCTGACGATGGACATGGTCCTCACGGGACCCGATGGCGCGGCCGTGCCCGAGATGCGCCTGCCCGACGAGAGGCGGCGGATCGCTCACGACGACATGCTGATCTACGGCCTCGAGGTGGCCGGTCCAAGCGGGCATTGGGTCGAGGTGTCGCGACCGATTTGCGGAGGAGACCCCTCCGAGGAGTCAAAGCGGATGATGGAGGCTTACCGTCAGTACCACGAGATCTGCGCGACCGCCATGCACGATGGTGCGACCGCCAGCGAAGTTCACCGCGCTGTGGCCGCCCCGTTCCTGGAGCGCGGCTGGAAGCTCGGCCATGTCACCGGTCATTCGATCGGAATGACGATGATCGAACATCCCCGTATCGGTGACGCATTCGACGTCGAGTTGTGCGAAGACATGGTGTGCTCGATGCACCCCCACGTGATCTCGGGGGACGAGCGGACGTGCCTCTACTTCCAGGACACCTGGCACGTGCAGCGCGATCGTGCTGTGGCGCTGAGCCGCTTGCCCGTGGACTTCATCGATCCCCGGGTGGGGGTGCTACAGAGGGAGGCGGCATGACTTTGGAGTTGGGCCGCGCCGTTGCTGAACGGGAGTCCGTCCCGTTCCGGGTCGTAGATGCTGACGGTCACGCGACCGAGCTGACCTACTCATCTCCGCGGCCCGCGGCGGAGCATGACGAGGCCGCTGTTCTGGAGCAACTGCCGTGGTTCGAGCCCGGGCAGCCCTTGCACAACTGGATGCTGCACGACACCGACTTCTACGATGAGGTCGAGCAGATCTGGGGTCGGCGCTGGGGCGCCGAGGGGATCGGACGGTTACGCGAGGTGCTGGTCTCGCGCCCCACGGAGAACGAGACACGTGCCGAGTACGCGCAGGAGTGGCAGTACTACTACTCCTCCGCCTCGGGCAACGCAGATCTCGGGCGGCTGCAGGCCCAGTTCGACGAGTACTACCAGGTGCTATCCGACAACGGCGTCCGGGTCAACTACATCGAGCCGCCGGTGCCGGCGATCGGCGCCTACGGGTACCTGAAGAACCTAGTCACTCTCGCGGGCGGCGGTTTGGTCGTCCGTGGTGGGGCGATCATCCACCGGATGGGCCTCGGATCCTGGCAGCGCGGGCGGGAGGTGATCTGGTCCAAGACGCTCACGACGCTGGGCGTGCCTATCTATCTCACGATCCACGGGCGAGGCATCGGCGAACCCGGAGCCGGCCGATGGCTCGACTCCAGGACGTTTGTGTTCAACGACAGCGTGGTGGCAAACGAGGAAGGACTCAGACAGATCCAGTTCATCCTCGATGGACTTGGTATCGAGCTCATAACCACCCACAGCCCCGGATGGGTGGGCACGACCGGCCGCGGCAACATCGGGACAACGCACGCCGACATGTTCGTGATGGTCCCCGACATCCGGGTCGCAGTGCTGGCGCCTCATCTCGTCGACTACGCGTTCGTCCGTTACCTGAAGCAACGCGACTTCACGATCATCGAGGTGCCGATCGAGGAGTATTGGGACCTTGCGGTCAACGGAGTCACTCTCGAGCCCGGCAAGGTCGTGATGAATGACGGCGCGCCCACGACGGTCAAAGCGCTCGAGCGCGAGGGCATCGAGGTGATCACGGTCGACTTCTCCGAGAGTCACAAGTTCGCCATTGCCGGGCTGCACTGCGCGACGCTCGAGCTGGTCCGGGACCAGCCTGGACCGCTGCTCGACTGACCTGCCTGTGGACGGTCAGAGCCTCGGCTACGACGACCTCGGTCACGGCGAGCCGGCGCTTCTCTTGCTCACCGGCTGGTGCTCGAGCCGCGCGCGGTGGGCGCTCGCAGCACCGCTGCTGGCGGCGCACCGGCGCGTGGTGAGCTTCGAGTGGCGCGGTCACGGCGACTCCGCGCCCGCGTTCGAAGACTTCGGAATGCCTGAGATGGTGCAGGACGCGCTGACGGTGATCGAGGCGACCGGCCTGCACACGTTCATCCCGTGTGCGGCGTCGCACTCCGGCTGGGTGGCGATCGAGCTACGCCGCCGGCTCGGAGACCGGATCCCGGCGATCGCGCTCGTCGACTGGATGGTGACCGAGCCCTCCGCCCCGTATATGGAATTGATCAGCGAGCTGCAGTCCTCCGAGCGCTGGCCGCAGGCTCGAGACGCACTGTTCGAGATCTGGCGGGCCGGCGTGCGCGACGATGAGATCGGCGAAGCAATCGAGGTGATGAACGCGCACGGCGCGGGGATGTGGATGCGCTCGGGGCGGGAGATCGAACGCTCTTACCGGGATCACCGCAGTCCGCTGCGCGCCCTCAGCGCACTCGACGCACATGTCAGAGTCCTCCACCTCTACGGACAGCCGCGGTCGGCGGAGTACCTCGAGGCCCAGCGGGCGTTCGCATCGGAGCATCCGTGGTTCGGTGTCCAGCAGCTCAGCACCCGGACCCATTTCTCGATGCTCGAAGCGCCCACCGAGGTCGCGACGCCGATCGAGGGATTGGCGGCGGACCTGCGGTGAGAGACGTGCCCAACGGCTCTGCTCTACGCGACCTGCCCGCCGTCGAGCGGACGCTCCCCGCGATTCTCGAACGCCAGGCGCACACGTACGGTGACCGGCCGCTGGCACGCTGCGGCGGCGCCGAGCTGAGCTACGAGCAGACACGTGACGCGGCCGCGCGGAGCGCGGGAGCGCTCGCATCGGCGGGCGTCTCGCCCGGAGACACCGTGGCGGCGATGTGCGGAAACCGGCTCGAGCTGCTCGAGCTCATCCTCGGCTGCGTGTGGTCCGGGGCGATTGTCGTGCCGATCAACACCGCCTCGCGCGGCGACCAGCTCGAGCACGTGCTGCGCAACTCGGGCGCTCGCGTCCTGCTCGCCGACACCGCGCTGATCCCGTCCCTGGATCATCTGAGCAGTGATGTCCCGCTCGAGCGCGTGTGGGCCCTCGACGATGGCGCCCCCGCATCGGTGGCCGGGCGGCCGGTACAGGCGCCGCCGGCGGATGGTGCGCCGGCGCCCCCGTACCCGGTTGCCCCGGGCGACACCGCCGCGATCCTCTACACGTCCGGGACCACCGGACCGTCGAAGGGCGTCTGCTGCCCCCATGCGCAGTTCTACTGGTGGGGCGTGCTCGTCGGCGAGATGCTGGGGATAGCGGAGGGCGATGTCCTCTACACGTGCCTGCCGCTGTTTCACACCAACGCGCTCACCGCCTTCGTCCAGGCGCTCGTCAGCGGTGGCACCTACGTCCTCGGGCCACGGTTCTCCGCCTCGCGTTTCTGGGCGCGCGTCGGGGACTCGGACGCGGACGTGACCTACCTGCTCGGGGCCATGGTGAGCATCCTGATGGGGCGGGCGCCCGAACCAGCCGAGCGCGAGCACCACGTCCGGGTCGCACTGGCTCCCGCGACCCCGCCGCGGCTGTTCGATCCCTTCCGGGAGCGCTTTGGCGTTCAGCTGGTCGAGGGATACGGCTCGACCGAGACGAACTGCACGATCGGCGTCACGGACCCGAGGGCCGGGCGCGGCGGGTACATGGGACCGGTGCGCCCGGGGTTTGCCGCTCGGGTGGTCGACGAGAGCGACGAGGAGGTCCCGGACGGAACGCCCGGGGAGCTGATCCTCCGGAACGACGAGCCCTTCGCGTTCGCGACCGGCTATTACCGCATGCCGGAGAAGACCGTCGAGGCATGGCGCAACCTGTGGTTTCACACCGGCGACCGGGTTGTGCGCGAGCCCGACGGCTGGTACCGGTTCATCGACCGGGCCAAGGACGCAATCCGCCGCCGCGGCGAGAACATCTCCTCGTGGGAAGTGGAGCAGGCGCTGCTCGAACACGGCGCCGTCCAGGCGGCGGCCGTGTTCCCGGTTGCATCCGAGCTGGGTGAGGACGAGGTGATGGCGGCGATCGTGCTCGAACCCGAGGCAAGCCTCCTGCCCGAAGACCTGATCAGCCACTGCGAGCCTCGGCTGGCCTACTTCGCCATTCCCCGCTACATCGAGTTCGTGCCGGAATTGCCGCTAACCGAGAACGGCAAGGTGCGCAAGCAGGTGCTGCGGGATCGGGGCGTCACCGCCGCGACCTGGGATCGGCAGGCCACCGTAAGTGCCTGAGCACCGGACCTGCTGGAACCCCGAGATCGAGACGATGGCGCTCGAGGACGTCAGAGCGATGCAGACGTTCAAGCTGCGGCGCCAGCTCGCCTACCTCGCAGATCGGTCTGCTTTCTACGCGTGGAAGTTCGCGGGGTCGGGTCTCGAGCCGGCGGCGGTGCGCTCGATCGAGGACCTTCGTCGGGTCCCGTTCACCGAGAAGCAGGAGTTACGCGACAGCCAGCTCGCGTCACCGCCGCTCGGGCGCCATGCCGCCACCGAGCTGACCGATGTGATTCGCGTGCACTCGTCCAGCGGAACGACGGGTCGGCCGAGCTATGTCGGCATCACGCGCGCCGACAGCGCGCGCTGGACCGAGGTCATCAGCCGCGTCTACTGGTGCGAGGGCGTGCGGCCCGAGGACGTGCTGATTCACGGCTTCGGGCTCGGTTTCTTCGTCGGCGGTCTTCCGCTCAAGGACGGAATCGAGAACATCGGTGCGACGTTCGTTCCGATAGGAACTGGAGCGTCGGATCGGCTCCTCAGCGCGATCGAGCACCTCGGGGGCACGGTCCTCACCTGTACGCCGTCCTATGCGAGCTACCTCGCCGAGTACGTCCGCGACCACTTCGGTGTCGAGCCCGACGAGCTCGGGCTCAGGCGGATTTTGCTCGGCGCCGAGCCGGGAGGTGCGATCCCGGCCGTTCGCCGGCGCATCGAGGACGCGTACGGCGCGTTCGTCACCGAGGGGCTCGGGAACGCGGACGTCTGCCCGGTATACGCCGGAACCTGCGATCAGCGCGACGGAAACCACTTCCTCGCCCCCGACCAGATCGTGCTCGAGCTGATCGACCCGGACAGCGGCGAGGTCCGCGAATGGGAAGATGGCGCAGAGGGAGAGCTGGTGGCCACGCACGTCGAGCGCGACTGCGTGCCACTCGTGCGCTTCAGGACACGCGACCGTGTGGTGGTCGCGGTCTCGGCCTGCCCGTGTGGGCGCACCGGCCCGCGCATCCGCTGCGTCGGTCGCACCGATGACATGCTGATTGTGGCGGGCGTGAACGTTTGGCCGTCCGCGGTGACCGACGTCGTCGGGGACCTTCATCCCCGCACCACGGGCGCAGTGCAGATCTTGCTCATGGCTCCGCCACCCAGGGTCGAGCCGCCTCTGCGGCTCCAGGTGGAGTACGGCTCTCAGGCGATCGATCTGGAAGCGCTGAAGCGAGAGCTCGAGCAGGTCATTCACGACAAGCTCGTCGTGCGCGCCGAGGTAGAACTCGTGCCCCCGGGCACATTGCCCCGGTTCGAGATGAAGTCCCAGCCGCTCAGGCACCTCTACGACAACGCCAGCGCTCCAGCCAGGTGACGGACGGCAACATGAGCAAGCACATCGTGGCCGTCGATATCGGCGGCACGTTCTCCGACCTCGTGTGCCTCGACACGGCTACCGGCGAGATCCGCAACGCCAAGGTCCCATCGACGCCTCCCACGTTCATCGACGGCGTCATCAACGCCCTGGACAAGGTCGGAATCGATCCGCAGGACATGCTCGCGTTCAAGCACGGGTCGACCATCGCCACCAACGCGATCATCGAGCGCCGTGGAGCGAAGACTGCTCTCGTCACCACCGAGGGCTTTCGCGACGTGCTCGGTGCGGGGCGGGCGGACCGGACCGATCACTTCGACCTGTCGTCGGTGGAGCGCCCGCCGCTTGTGCCCCGGCGCGACGTGATCGGGGTGAGAGAACGGGTCGACTACGAGGGAGCGGTGGTGGCGCCGCTGGACCTCGCAAGCATGCAGCGCGCCATTCACCTGATTCGCAGACGAGAAGTGGAAGCCGTCGCGGTCGTGTTCCTCAACTCGTTCATGAACAAGGAGCACGAGTATCGAGCGCTCGCGGCGATCTCGGAGGCGCTGCCCGACGTGTACGCGTGCTGCTCGTACGACATCCTGCCCGAGCTCAAGGAGTTCGAGCGGACGTCGACGACCGCGGTCAACGCGTATCTGGGGCCGATCGTGGACCGGTACCTGTCGAGCCTCACCGAGCGCCTCGCCCGCTGGGGCTTTCGCGGTCAGACCATGATCATCCACTCCGGCGGGGGGGTGATGAGCCTCGACGCGGCCAGGCGACTTCCTGCCCGCACGTGTATGTCGGGGCCGGCGGGCGGAGCGGTCGGCGCGGCGTACATCGGCCGGCTCGCCGGTTACCCGAACCTGATCAGCTTTGACATGGGCGGGACCTCTTGCGACGTGGCGCTGATCTCGGGCGGCGAGCCGGGCACGCGGCCGGGATGGAAGATCGAGCACAAGGTGCCCGTGCAATTCCCGGCGATCGACGTGGGAACGATCGGCGCCGGCGGCGGCACGATCGCCTGGATCGACAAGGCCGGCGCCCTGCGGTCCGGCCCTCAGAGCGCGGGGGCCAGCCCCGGCCCGGCCGCCTACGGGAGCGGGGGCGAGGAGCCGACGAACACGGACGCGAATCTGGTTCTCGGACGCCTGGACCCTGACGCCTTCCTGGGCGGCGAGTTCAAGCTGCACCCAGAGCTCGCGCGCGAGGCAATCCAACGCCGGGTGGCCGAACCGCTCGGCTTTTCGATCGAAGAGGCCGCCGAGGGCATCCTTCGCGTGTCCAACGAGAACATGGTCGAGGCATTGCGGTTGATCTCGGTCGAGCGCGGGAACGACCCGCGCGACTACGCGCTGATTGCCTTTGGCGGCGCCGGGCCCGTCCACGCCGCGCACTGCGCCGCGGAGCTGAGCATCCCGACGGTGATCGTGCCGCGCAGCCCCGGGCTCGCCAGCGCCTTCGGCCAGCTACGGGTGGAGATCCGAGACGACACCCAGCGGCCGCTGCTCACCAAGCACGACGACGTCGATCCGGCCGAGCTGGAGGCCGTCTTCAGCGAGCTCGAGGACCAGGCTGAACAGCTCCTGCGCCAGGAGGGGGTAGCGGGCGAGGAGGTGCAGCTGCAGCGATCCGTCGATCTGAAGTACTACCCGCAGACCAGCTACATCAACTTGCGCGTCCCCCCCGGGCACATCGATCAGGGCGTGGTCGACGACCTCGTGAGCTCGTTCCTGGAGCGCCACGCCGAGGAATTCGGCTACTCGGTGGGACTCGACTTGACGAGCGTCGAGTTCGTCAACGCGCGCCTGACCGCGCTCGCTCCGGCGCCGGTCGGCGAGCTCGTCGCGGACGGAGCGCCTGGCGACGCCGCCGCGGCGGTGATCGATACCCGCGAGGTGCATTTCGGCGAATCCGGCGGCTGGGTGCCAACGGCCGTATACGACCGATCGCGGCTGTTTCACGGGGCAGCCTTCGACGGGCCGGCCATCGTGCAGGAAGCCGACTCCACGACGATCGTTCCACCCGGCGCGCACGTGAAGGTGGACCGTTACCGCAACCTGATCATCGATGTGCGCGAGGTCGCACGCGTCTGAGGAGGTGTAGCCGTGCCATCTGCGCTCGACACGATCGATCCGATCACGTTCACGGTGTTGCGCAACGGGTTGCGCAGCATCTGCTCGCAGGGCTCGGCGCTCGTGGAGCGAGTGGCGTGGGGCCCCGTGATCACGCAGGGCCGTGATTACTCCGTCGGCATTCTCACCGGGGATGGCCGGCTCGTCGCCCACGGCACCGTCGACATCACCCCGCACATGGGGACGTACGAGTTCTCGGTCAAGGCCGTGATGGAGGACTTCGGCGACTCGCTGGAGCCCGGGGACGTCGTAATCGTCAACGATCCGTATCGCGCCGGGACGCACACCCAGGACGTCCGCCTGGTGCGGCCCCTGTTCCACGAGGACAGGATCTTTGCCTTCGCCGTGGCCTGTGCTCATTGGTCCGATATGGGCGGCCCGATTCCCGGCACCTTCAATCCGGCCGCGACCGAGTCGTGGGCCGAGGGCATGATCATTCCCCCCACGCTCGTGTACAAGGGGGACACGCCGGTCAAGTCCACGTTCGAGATCGTGCGGATGAACGTGCGGGTCCCCCACGAGCGAATGGGCGACCTGGCGGCGCAGTATCAGGCCACCAAGTTGCTCGAGCGCCGCCTCAGCGAATATGTCGACCGCTACGGCTCGGACACTGTCGCTCTCGCCTTCGAAGCGGTGATGGACTACGCCGAGCGCCTGCTGCACGAGGAGATCGCGGCGCTGCCCGACGGCGAATACGTGTTCACGGATTTCTGCGATCACGACATCGGCCGGGCCAGCCATCCGAGGGTGAGGTTCGTCTGCCGCCTGTTGATCGACGGCGACCAGGCGACGATCGACTGGACCGATTCCGACGACGCGCCGCTGGGGCCGGCGGGACTCACGCTGCCCGCGCTGTCGAGCGCCACCTATGACGGCACCCTGCATTGTTTCCCGCATCTCGTGCCGCTGACCCACGGCATCATCAGGGCGATCACCGTCAAGACCCGCCCCGGGTCCGCGACGCACGTCCTCCACCCCACCCCGGTGGCCGGCTACTGCGCCTCGGGATACGAGAAATGCGATACCGCGACGATGGGGGCCTGGGGGCAGGCGCTGGCTGCGGCCGGAAGACCCGAGATGATCTTCGGTGGAACCGTGAACCTTCAGAACTGCTGCATCGGCGGAGTCCACCCGAGGACGGGTCAGCGCTACGTGTCCTATACCTGGTCCGAGGGCGGGCAGGGCGCCCGCAGCTACGGCGATGGCCCGAGCTTCGCGATGTTCCTCTACGGCGGCGGCGCCCAGAACCAGCCGATCGAGGTGCACGAGCGCTGGTATCCGGTGCTCTACGAGAAGTTCGAGGTGGCGCAGGACTCAGCTGGCCACGGGCGCCATCGCGGGGGCTACGGCTCGCATCGGCGCTGGGTCATGAGCGGCGATGCGGTGAACTCGATCCACGGTGACCGCGAGGAGGTCACGCCGCCCGGGGTGGCCGGCGGGACGAACGGGGGGCCGAACAAGCTGGTTCTCAACATGGGCACCGACCGCGAGGAAAACCTCGGCATGTTTGCCACCAACGTCCCGCTGCGCGACGGTGATTCGATTGATTTTCTCTCCAACGGCGGAGGCGGGTACGGAGACCCCCTCGAGCGCGACCCGGAGCTCGTCCTGAACGAGGTCATCGACGGTTTTCTCTCGCCCGAGGAGGCACGGTCGATGTACGGCGTGGTGATCGCGTCTGTTGACCCGGAAGTGCACGACATCAGGATCGACCGGGAGGCGACGCACGCCGAGCGCACTGCCCTGGCCGGAAGGCGTCTTCCAGAGGGATACGGGCCCGGCCAGGTGCACCCGGATGGGAAGCGGACCGGCGAGCTGCTGAACCGAGCTCTTCTCGGCCACGATCACCACCATTAGCTCACTGCAGGTCATCCCGATTCGAGCGGTTGGGTCAACCACGTCGTGACGAGCGCGCCCGTCAATCGCTCACGCGGATCACGACCTTGCCGGCCACCGCCCCCTCCTCGAGCAGGCGATGTCCGTCGGCGGCGCGCTCGAGCGGGAGCACCTCGGCAACGAGGGGGTGAAACCGCCCCGAGTCGAAGTGGCGGATCGCGGCCAGCGCGTCGTCCATCGTGCCCAGCCTGGAGCCGAGGATCCGCACCTGCTTGACGAACATCGCGGTGACGTCCATCGTGACCTCATCGCCGCTCGTCGCGCCCGCGCTGACGATCGTCCCCCCGAGCGCGCACAGCTCGAGCGAACGGCTCCAGGTCGCGGTCCCGACGTGCTCGAACACGATCGTCGCCCCGCGCCCATCGGTGTACTCGAGCACCCGCCCGACTACGTCGTCGGCGTAGTGATCGACGACGAGGTCGGGCGACAGCCTCTCGGCTACGGCTCGTTTGCGCTCGCCGCCCGCGCTGGCGATCACCCGAGCGCCGGCCAGCCGCGCGATCTCGATCGCGGCGCTGCCCAGCCCGCTCGTGCCGGCCCAGACGAAGACGACGTCGTCGGGGCCCACGTTCGCCTTGGCCACCAGCATCTGCCACGCCGTGATGTACGAGTTGGCAAAGCACGCGACGCGCTCGGGGGGGACCTCGGCGGCGACGGGAACGGCGAGCGACTGAGGCACGAGCGCCAGTTCGGCGTAGGCACCGTGAAAGACGTCGAAGTTCGAGCAGTACTGCGAGCGCTCGCGACGGCAGTTCTCGCAGCGGCCGCAGGTTATGTAGGGGTTGATCGTGATCCGCTGGCCCTCGGCGAACCGGTCGACCCGCTCGCCGGTCGCGACCACGGTGGCGCACAGGTCGATGCCGAGGATGGCGGGCAGCGGCACCCGGTAGGCAGGATGGGGATGCCCGGCCCGGATCCACAGATCGCGGCGATTGACCGAGGTCGCCTGCACGCGCACGAGCAAGTCCTCCGGACCGGGTACCGGATCGGCGACCTCCTCGAGCTCCAGCACCTCCGGTCCGCCTAAACGATGCATACGCACGGCTAGCACGACGCCGGCTCCTCGTCGGGCCACCGGAACGCTTTGCGGACAGGCACGGTCAAACCGAGACTTTCATATAGTTGATCAGAAGTCAACGGACCCCTCGTGAGCCATCTGCAGACACCGGACGGCGTCAGGCTGCGAGTCGCCGATCGGGGCGACGGTCCCGCGATCGTGCTCGTGCACGGCTGGAAGGGATCCCACCGGCTGTGGGATCCGGTGGTCGCCCGGCTCGAGGCATCGCACCGACTGGTGGCGTTCGACCTGCGCGGGATGGGCGAGTCGGACAAGCCGCGCGCCGCTTACGATTTCGACGAGTTCGCGGATGACCTGGGGTTTGTCATCGACGCCCTGAGCGTGCGCGGCGCCCTGCTCGTCGGTTGGTCGATGGGGACCACCGTTGCGCTTCGCTACCTCGACCGCGGCGGGCCGGGCGTGACCGGGCTCGTGATCGTCAACGGGCCGCTCCGGCTAACGCAGGCGCCCGACTTCCCGCACACGATGACCGACGCGCAGCTGGAGGGATATCTGACGCGGCTGCGTGATACGTGGCCCACCGGCGAGCGCGAGTTCCAGGCCCAGACCGTGCTGGATCGTGACCCGGCGCTCGTCGATTGGCTGTACGGGATCGCCGTGCAGACCCCGCTCGACGTGGCCCTTCGGGCCGCTCGTGAGCAGGCCAAGCTCGACATGCGCGAGGCGCTCGCGAGGGTCCAGGTCCCCGTGCTGGCCGCCTACTCCCGGCACGACCCGTACTACCCGGTGTCGTTGGCCGACGACATCGCATCCCGTACGCAAGACGGTCAGAAGGTGATCTTCGAGCACAGCGCGCACTGCACCCCGATCGAGGAGCCCGAGCGGTTCTGCGAAGTTCTCAAAGCATTCGCGGCAAAGACAACGGAGTCAGTGGCGTGAGCACGCCGTCGGGCCCGTCGGCGAGCGGCATCGAGCACGCCCAGGTGCGGCTCGGGCACGGGCCGCTGGCGGTCGCCCGCGTAGGCGTCGGCCCGGCCGTCGTCCTCCTGCACCAGACGCCCCGGTCGTGGGACGAATACCGCGACGTGCTCCCGCTGCTGGCGGCGCGGGGATGTCAGGCCATCGCGCTCGACACCCCCGGCTTCGGCGACTCGGCGCCGGTCCCCGGCCCGCCCAGCATCGAGGCGTGGGCCGGCGCTGCCAATGCGGCGCTTGACGCGCTCGGGGTAGGCCGCGCCGCGGTCATCGGTCATCACACCGGCGGGGCGATCGCGGTTGAGCTCGCCAATCAGCGGTCCGACCGCGTGGCGGCGGTGGTCCTCAGCTCGACTGCGCTCACCGATGCCTCCTACCGCGCAGCGCCACCGGACGAGTCAGGCGTGGACGAGGCACAGGACGCCGACGGCCTGCGCCGCTCGCGCGCGGAGTTCTACCCGCCCGACCGGCCCGACCTGCTCGATCGC
The DNA here is from genome assembly GCA_963731355.1 of uncultured Solirubrobacterales bacterium. Classification (GTDB taxonomy): domain Bacteria; phylum Actinomycetota; class Thermoleophilia; order Solirubrobacterales; family Solirubrobacteraceae; genus Palsa-465. The sequence goes on from CAVSUS010000003.1 coordinate 24,115, forward strand.
TATGTCGCCGACGCTCTGCGCGCGGGATCGTTGGCGCGGCTCGGTCATCACGTGGTGGGCTCCTACGCGATGGACGGCAAGCTCGCCGCCTTGACGATGCCGGTGCTGCTGATTGGCGCCGATAGGGATCCATACGCGTATCCGCAACTCGAGCGAATGCGCCGGGCGTTTCCGCGGGCCGAGGTTGCGGTGATCTCTGGTGGGATGGTCCCGCTGCCCGACGGTTGGCCGAAAGAGTTCGCGGCGCTGGCCGGGGGCTTCCTCGCGCGAACGGGCTTCCTGGCGTAATTCGCTGCATATCGCGCTGATTCTTCGCCAGCCCGTCCCGGCCGACTGGTTAGGCGCGCTTTAGGGCGTATGAGTGAGCGATTAGGCGCGCTTGCTCCGCCCCCGCAGTTCTGGTATATCAAATGTCAAAAATCGACCCCGCTCTCCATCGTTGAGAGCGCACCGGTCATGCGCCTCCGACCCCCGGCGCGTGGCCCTGGAGGTGCAGCATGACTGGGAAGCGTTGGCCGTTGACGTTCCTTGCGGGATGCGCCATTGCCATCGCGCTCGCCGCATGCGGGAGCAGCAGCTCCAGCAGCGCGACCAAGAGCACGAGCACCGCCGCCGCTACCACCAGCACGTCGGCCTCGGCGGCGAGCGTCCCGTTCTCGAGCATCGAGCAGACCGTGCCGGAGGGCTATCCGGCGCCCAAGTCCAAGAAGCTCGTCCTCGCGTATCTCAACCCCGAGGGCAGCAGCAACGAATTCCTGACGATCCTCGGCCAGTCGATGAAGCTGGCCACGCAGAAGCTCGGAGGCTCGTACGTCGAGCTCGACGCGGAGGGCGACGTCAACAAGCAGGTGAGCCAGTTCGACCAGCTGCTGGCGCAGAAGGTCAACGGCATCGCGGTGTTCGCGCTCGACCCCAAGTCGCTCGCCCCCGACGTGGCGAGGGCACGCGCAGCTGGTATCCACCTGGTCACGATCGACCTCAACTTCACCAGCACGACGGGCCTGGGCGGGTATGAGAGCCAGGTCTGGCAGCGCCGCGACCAGGCCGCCTACATGACCGGAATGGAGATGTCGAAGCTGGTCAAATCCGGTGATCCGGTCGGGACGATCGACTTCATGATCAAGGTTCCGTCGATCGTGTACAGCATCGACCGAGACCGCTACTGGGCCCAGAAGTTTGGGGTGGCGCTCGCGGGCAACGCGTCCAATCCGACCGACGACATCGCCGGCGGGGAGAAGGCCATGACCACGCTGCTCGGCTCCTCGCACTCGATCAAAGGCGTAATGGCCTACAACGACCCCTCGGCCATCGGCGCCGGCTCTGCTGCCCGCAGCCAGGGACTCACCGACCTCGCGCTGGCGGGAGAGAACGGCGGGACCGATGGCCTCGGAGCGATCAAGGCCGGCCGGGAGACGTTCACGATCAAGCTCGATGACCCGAGCATGGGCAAGGCCTTCGCGTGGGGCTTGTACGACCTGTCCGAGGGCGTCAAGATCCCGCCGACGGTCAAGGCCGGCCCGCCGGTCCTCGTCGACAAGTCAAACGTCGGTTCGACCCTGACCTGGGAGCAGCAGCTGAAGCAGGAGTACCCCAGCAGCTGACAGATCGATGATCGAATCCCCGCCGCTGGTACCGATCGGAGTCACCGAGCAGGTCGCAGAGCGCGTCCACGTGATACCCGATCAGCGGGTGGAGTTCGTGCCCAACGCCGGGATCGTGGTCGGCGACCGCGCGATGCTCGTGATCGACACCGCGATGGGGCGCCGCAACGGCGAGCGAATCCTCGAAGAGGCTCGCCGGCTCGGCGGCGAGCGCAAGCTGCTGCTCACCACCACCCATTTCCATCCCGAGCACGCGTTCGGCGCGGAGGCGTTCGCCGAGGCCACGTACGTGTGCAATGGCGCCCAGGCGCGGGAGCTGGCGGACAAGGGGGCCGAGTACATCGAGATGTTCAGCGGCTTCGGACCCGGGCTGGCCGAGCTCCTCGCCGGCGTCGAGCTCGTGGCGCCGGACATCACGTTCTCGGGACCGAGCGCCGAGCTCGATCTGGGGGGCATCGTCGCGCAGCTGCTCGATGTCGGGCCCGCGCACACCCGCGGCGACCAAGTCGTGTTCCTGCCCGCGTCGAAGGTCCTGTTCGCGGGCGACCTGGTCGAGGACCGCTTCCTGCCGATCTTCCCGGACGCCGATGCGATCGGCCCGCGCTGGCTCGAGGTGCTCGACCAGCTCCAGAAGCTGGGGCCAACGGTCGTCGTCGGCGGGCATGGGGAAGTTGGCGACCAAGGCCTCATCGAGGCGCTGCGCGACTACCTGACCACCGTCCGAGACCGGGTCGGCGCACTGCACTCCAAGGGCCTGCCGCTCGAGGCGATCGACCAGCAGCTCGAGCCGGAGCTCTCCGAGCGCCAGACCGGCTGGGACAACCAGATGTGGATCAAGAGTGCCATCGGCAGCTTCTACGCCGCGCTCTCGGGCTGAAGCCGCACAGCCATCTGCGGCGCAGTGGCTGTCGATGCTCGGCCGCGGCGAGGTGTCGGCTCGCGAGCTGGCCGAGCGCTACCTCGAGCGGCTGGACGCTGCCGACGCCCGGGTCACGGCGGTCGTGGCGAGCGATCCGCACGCCGTCCTGAGCGCCGCGGACGCCGCCGACCGGGCCCGTCGCAAGGGACACTCGGGCCCGCTGCTCGGACTGCCGGTAACGATCAAGGACTCGATCGACGTCGAGGGGCTCCCCTGCACCGGAGGCTCGCTGGCCCGGGCGGGACACCGGCCCGCCGCCGACGCCACGGTCGCGGCCCGCCTGCGCCAAGCCGGGGCGATCATCCTCGCCAAGACGAACGTCCCGGAGTACAGCTCGGCCTACGAGACCGACAATCTCGTGCACGGCCGCACGGATCATCCGCTCGATCCCGAACGCACCCCCGGCGGCTCCAGTGGAGGCGAGGCGGCTCTGGCGGCGCTCGACGCCACCCCGCTCGGCATCGGCACCGACGGAGGCGGCTCGCTGCGCGTTCCCGCCCACTACTGCGGTGTGCTCGGATTACGGCCGACAGTTGGCCGCGTGCCTGACACGGGCACGTGGCCGAGCACGCGCGCGAGCGGCTACACGGACCTCTTCTGCGTCGGCCCGATCGCCCGCTGCGTGGAGGACGTCGCGCTCGTGTTGCCGGTCATCAGCGGCCCGGACTGGATCGACCCCTACGCGGTCCCGGCCCCGCTGCGCGATCACCGCGCGCTCGACGTGACCCGCGTCAGTGTCGGCTGGTTCGCCGACGACCCACGGTTGACGGTGACCCCGGGGACGCGCGCCGCGCTGGCACGCGCGGTCGATGCGCTCCACCGCATGGGCGCCGACGTGCGGGAGGTGTCAGCGCCCTGGGAGGTAGATCCGACCGAGCTCTTCTTCGCTTGCGTCGCGGCCGATGGAGGAGAGAAGCTCCGGAGCGACCTGGCGCCGGCCGGCGGCCGGCATCACCCGTTGATGCTCGACCTCATGGCGGCCGTGGCGCAGCGCCGCCAGACGGCCGCGGAGTGGTTCTCGTTCCAGGAGCGGATCTTCCGGTTGCGCGCGGCCGTGCGGGCGATGGCCCGCGAGGTCGACGTGCTCGTCTGCCCGGTGGTCGCGGGGCCCGCACCCCGCCACGGAGAGCCTCCCGGCGGCCTGCCCCGGGAGCGCTACAACGAGTTTCGTGCCTTTGACTACGTGCACCTCATCGCGCTCTCGGGGCTTCCCGCCGCCAGCGTCCCGGCGGGTTCGGAGGATGGCCTACCGGTGGGCGTCCAGATCGCCGCGGCACCGTACCGCGAGGATCGGGTCCTGGCGGTCGCCGCCGTGCTGGAGGCCCAGCTGTGAGCGAGGCCGTGCTGCGCGCGGTCGGAGTGCACAAGCGCTACGGCGGCGTGCGAGCGCTGCGGGGTGTCGACTTCGAGCTCCGAGGTGGCGCGATCCATGGACTTGTGGGCGAGAATGGCTCGGGCAAGTCAACGCTGCTTCGGATTCTCTCGGGGCAGCTCGCGCCCGATGCCGGCGAGGTGCTGCTGTCTGGGACGCCGGTCCGCTTCGGCGACGCCGCCCAGGCGATGCAGGCCGGGATCGCCACCGTCACGCAGGAGACGACGCTCGTTCTAGGTCTCTCGGTGACCGAGAACATCTTCCTCGGGCCGCGCAAAGAACGCCGCTGGTACGGAATCGACTGGCGCAGGACGCGCGCGCGTGCGCGCGCGATCCTCGACCGCCTCGAGCTCGATCTCGATCCCGATCGGCCGGTCGCCGAGCTTCGGCCCGACCAGCAGCAGATGGTCGAGATCGCTCGCGCCCTGTCGATGAACGCACGCGTGGTGATCCTCGACGAGCCCACCAGCTCACTGTCCGATGACGAGGTAAATGCGCTGTTCAGCGCCGTGCGAGCGTTGCGCCGGGAGGGGGTCGCCATCGCGTTCGTCTCGCACCGTCTGAGCGAGGTGTTCGACCTCGTCGATGGCGTCACGGTGCTGCGCGACGGATCGGTCGTGGGCTCGGGTCCGATCGGCAGCTACGACCGCGAGAGCTTGATCGGGGAGATGATCGGCCGGGCTCTCGAGGACCTCGATCTGGGCCGGCACGAGCACGTCAGCACCAATCCGGTGCTCCGAGTGCGCGACTTCAGCGTACCGGGCCGGGTCGAGGGCATCGACCTGGCCGTCGAACGGGGCGAGATCGTCGGCCTGGCGGGCCTGGTGGGTGCAGGGCGCAGCGGGCTGCTCGAGGGGCTTTTCGGATTGCATCCGACCGCCGGCGGCACGATCGAGATCGACGGCGAGCCTGCTGCATGCCGCGACCCGGTGACCGCGATGCGCCTCGGGCTCGGCTATGTGCCCGCGGACCGCAAGATGCTGGGGCTGGTGCAGGACATGACGGTGCGCGAAAACCTCCTGATGGCCCACACCGCGCGCACGTGGAGGCTTCGCCGGCCGAGCGCGGCCAGCGAACAGCGGCTCGTCGAGGAGGCGATCGGCAACCTCGGGATCGTCGTCGATTCGCCCAACGCCCCGGTCGCCCGCCTCAGCGGCGGCAACCAGCAGAAGGTGGTGCTGGCCAAGTGGCTGGCGAACAAGCCTAAGGTGTTGCTGCTCGACGAACCGACGCGCGGCGTCGACGTCGGCGCCAAGGCCGAGATCTACAGGCTGCTCAACGAGATCAAGGAGACTGGAGTGGGAATCCTGGTCAGCTCATCGGAGACGCCCGAGTTGCGATTGTTGTGCGACCGCATCCTGGTCATGTATCGGGGGCGGGTCGCGGCCTCGTTCACGCGCGCGGAGGCGACGGAGGCACAGATCACGCGCTACGCGGTCGGTCACGCATGAGCGGGGTCGAAGGCAGCGACGTGGTGGCCCGCCCTGAGGCTGGCGTGGATTCACGAGCACGCCAGCGGGGCGCCGCGCGCGCGGGCAAGGCGGCGTTTCGGTTGCGCTTCCTGTCCGTGCTCGTGCTCTTCGTGCTGGTGTTCGTTTTCTTCTCGGTCACTAAGTCGTCCTTCTTCACCTCATCGGACATCGACGCGCTGCTGACGGGCGCCTCGATTCTGTGGATGGTCTCGATCGGCCTGACGTTCGTCATGCTCGCCGGAGGCTTCGACCTGTCGCTGGGGTCGCTACTGGCGCTCGCGGGGATCGCGCTCGGTCACCTGATGGTCGGCAGCGGCGTGCCGTTCGGCTTCGCGATCGCGATCACGCTTCTCTTCGGGCTGGCGCTCGGAGCCTGTGTCAATGGTGTGCTGATCGGAAAGATGGGACTGCCGTTTCTCGTCGTCACGCTCGGCACGCTGACGCTCTACGGCGGTCTCGTCGATCTGTGGTCCAAGAGCGCAACCACGGAAATCCTGAACCCGTCGCTGACCGGGCTCGCGTTCAACCATGCCGCGGGCGTGCCGATCCCGGTGTGGATCATGATCGGGGTGTTCCTCGCGGCGCTGTATCTGCAGCGCAGCACGTACTTCGGGCGCGACGTGTACGCCGTGGGCGGCAGCGCCGATGCCGCCCGCCTGTCCGGCGTGCGCGTCTCGAGGACGCTGATCGCGGTGTACGGCATCGCGGGGCTGCTGGCCGCGCTGGCCGGGGTGCTCCAGGACGCGCGGATCGGCGCCGCCAGCCCGCTGGTCGGAACCACGGTGATCTTCGACGCGGCCGCGGCCGTGCTGCTGGGCGGAACCAGTTTCGCGGGCGGCATCGGCGGCGTCGGCGGCACGGCTATCGGCGTGCTGTTCCTCGCCACGCTCCAGCAGGGCCTATCCGTGTCGGGCGTTCAGGACTACTGGCAGCAGATCATCACCGGTGCGATCCTGGTCGTCGTCGTGCTGCTGGACCGGATCCAGCGGGAGGGGCTCGCGAGCATCGGTATCCGGCCGCGTTCGCGCGGCGCTAGATCGAAGCCGGAGATCAGGGCGAGCTCGAGTCCGTCCCCGTAAGCGCCAGGAACTCCTCCCGGCAGCGCTCCGACGCGGGGGCGAAGGATCCCTTGCGGCTGGCTACCGGCACGCCGAGCCGCGCGAGCGCGACGGCGGCCTCGGCGTGCTTGGCCAGGACCGGAACTCCGTTGAGCACCGCCGCCCCGCCGACCTCCAACCCCGGCCGGCGCGAGAGTACGAGCGCGGGCAGTCCGCCGGCCGGGATCAGCACCTCGACGCCCGCCGCCAGCAGCGGCTGCGATGCCGCCTCGAATTGCTCGTAAACGCGGTGGAAGGCGTCGTCGTCGGCACACGCCCGCACGTAGTCGGCTACCTCGAGCCGTCCCATCGCGGTCACCCCGATCACCCGACCGCTGAGCCCGTAGCGCCCGATCTGCTCGCGGTGCCACGGGATGAACACGGGATCGATCGTCACGAGCCCGATCAGTTGACCCATCGTGCAGGCGTGGAGCATCGTGGTCTCTCCCAGCCCCAGGACAGGAATGGCCGCCGCCGACCGCGCCTCGTGCAGACCGCTGTCCTGAAAATGCCCCAGCGCGAACGCGTCGTAGCCCTCACGTTCGGCGGCGATGGCGTTGGCGGCCGCGCGTACGCCGCAGCGGACCTCCGACAGGCGGTGCAGCTCCGTGTCCGGTGGATGGATGCCGACGATCTCATAGCCGACCCCCGGCCCGGCGCAGGCTCGCAGCTGCTCGTCAAGCAGACGGAAGTAGTCGCTGTGCTGATCGGGGTCGATGAAACTCTGCCAGCGAATGCGCATCGGCTCTCCTGTTCCTCGGTGTGGTCGTTCAACGTTTCAACGCGCCCGGACAATTCCGTCGGCGCCTGCCTCGAGATGGACACGTCGTCCACAACCAACATCCTCCTGCAGCCGTGCGATCACAACCGGCCCCGCGTCGAGCCTCACCGAACCCAGCCTGACCGGTGCGCCATCGCGCGCCGGCGGCCGGTGGATCGAGGTCTCCTCCTCCACGGTCCCTTGCCCCGCGGGCACGCGCTGCCATTCGCGCGCGCCGCATCGCGGGCAGCGGAGCCGGTCCGGAAACCAGGCCGCGCCGCAGCGTCCGCATTGCTGGATCTCGAGCTCGCTCACTGTGCCCGCTCCAGCACCGCGGCGCCGGCGCCCGCTCCGTAGCGATAGGCGACCATGCCGTAGCCCGCGACCAATGCCAGACGAGCCCCGGGGACCTGCCGGGCCCCCGCCTCGCCGCGCAGCTGCCGCACTGCTTCGACCACACCGTGCAGTCCGCCCGCGGCTCCCGGCTGACCCGCGGACAGCTGACCGCCCGAGGTGTTGACGGGCAGCCGCCGCGGCACGAGCTCATCCGCGATGAAGGCGCGCAGCTCCCGCTCGCCGACGTAGCCGAGATCCGTGAGCTGGACCAGCGCCATCGCCGGGTAGTCGTCGTAGACCATCGTCATGTCCATGTCGCCGGGGCCGGCGCCGGCCTGGCCCCACAGCTCCCCGGCGAGCGCCGACAGACCGGTGCGCAGCCCGTCGCCCTGCTGGTCATCGAAGTTGAAGCTCAGACCGAGCGCGCGCACCAGTACCGGCGGCCGCCGAGACCCCGAGTGGTGGTCCGATGCGCGGACGACGATCGCGTCGCCTCCCGTCACGACCGGTACGCAGTCGTAGATGCACAGCGGGTCGGCCACCATCGGTGCAGCGAGGTACTCGTCCAGCGTCAAAGGCTCGCGGTATACCGCGCCCGAGTTGTCCGCGGCCCACTGCCGCTGGGCAACGACCAGCGACCCGTAATCGGAACGCTCGAGCCCGTTGGCACGGGCGTGCCGTTGGGTCAGCATCGCGAACAATGAATTAGGCCCGCCGAACGGAAGCGGCGCCAGGTGGTCGCGTGTGGCGCGGTTGTACTCCTCGACGAGGACACGGAACGACTTTGGCGGAAGATGGTCGCCGGCTAGGACCAGGACCGTGTGTGCGTCACCCGCCTGCACGGCACGCGCCGCGTGCTGGAGCATGTTGATCCCGCTCGCCCCCCCGTTGGTGTCCTCCATCAGCCAGCGCAGGTGCATGCCCAGGCGCCAAGCGAGGTCGATCGCATGATCGGGTCCGAGCGAGAAGGAGGAGACCGCGAGGCCGTCGACCGCGCCGGCGTCGATCCCCGCGCTCTGGAGCGCGAGCCAGGCCGCGTCGGCGAGCACAGCCCCGGTTTCGGTGTCGGCGGGCGCATGCCGGGTGTATCGCGCCTCCCCGCACCCGACGATGCAGGCGCCGCCGGCCACGGTCAACGCGCCGCCGTTACGCGGTCGAAGTGCCGCTGCGACGACGCCGCCAGCCCCTCGAACAACAGATGAAAGATCTCAGCCGCGCGGGCGCGCGGACCGGACAGCGGCGCCAGCTCCTCGGGCAGCTCGGGGTCGAGAACCGGAAAGCCGCGGAACAGGTGCACCGCGCGGGTCCGCACCATGAACGCCGAGAAATCGTCGAGCCGCCGCGCCCGTCCACGCCAGACGTATTTTTCGAACTCCTCGCAGAACGCGTCATAGCGCTCCGCCAGCCCACTCAGATCCCACGCCCTCCCGACCAAAGATTTCAGGCCGGCAACCCCGGCCGCGCGCGATATGAACATCGTCGCGTACTGAGCCACCCCTAAATCCGAAAGCAGCTCCGATACCTCGGAAGAGTGGTCGTGCGGGGAGACCCACACGCTGTCCTGCATGGAGCCGAACCCCAGGAACCGCAGCCGCCGCGCCAGCCGAGAGCGCTCGAGCCGGCGGTCCTCGGGGATCTGGTGCCACAGCAACGTCCAGATGCCCTCGTCCGAAAGCGGCGTGCCCAAAGTGAAGATGCGCCCATCGCCCTCCGCGAGCAGCCGGTCCGCACGATCGGTGATTCGGTAGTGCACCAGCCGCCCCGAGCGCACGCGCTCGATCAGTCCGCGCCGGACCAGCCGGGTCAGAGCGACCCGCGACGCGCCATGCGAGAACCCGAACTCCCCGAGCAGTACGACCAGCCCGCCCGACCACACGGTTTCATGAAACCCTCGAACGTACGTCCCCAACAGGGTGATGACGAGGTCCTGGGGCCCGAGCGGCTCCGTCCGTGGCACGGTGGACCTTAACCGGGAGGGTGGTCCGACGGTGTGGCCGCGGACGCGAGGTCGAGAGCCTCGAACGTCCGCTCGAGCTCCTTGCGCACCTCGTCCGCACGTCCCGAAGGAGGCTGCCGAGACCCGGTCTGGTACTGCACCGGCCACGGCACATCGACCCCCTGCTCCGCCGCCGCATGCAGCGTCCAGTGCGGGTCGTAGAGATGCGGACGCGCCAGCGCGCACAGGTCCGCCCGCCCGGCGGCGACGATCGTGTTGACGTCGTCGTACGAGGAGATCGCGCCGACTGCGATCGTCGGCATCCCGACTTCGTTGCGGATCCGATCCGCAAACGGGGTCTGGAAACTCCGGCCGAAGGCCGGCCGCTCCAAGGGCGACACCTGCCCCGACGACACATCGACGATGTCGCATCCGTGCTCGCGCAACATCGCGGCGAACGCAACCGCGTCGTCCGGCCCAAACCCGCCCTCGACCCAATCGGTCGCCGAGATCCGCACGCTCATCGGCCGATCATGAGGCCAAACTGCCCGGCAGGCATCGAAAACTTCCAGGGGAAAGCGCGCCCGAGACGACAACGAGCCCCCGTACTCATCCTCGCGCACGTTGGCCAGCGGCGACAGGAAGCTCGACAGCAGATACCCGTGCGCGCAGTGCAGCTCCAAAAAGTCAAACCCGGCCGCCACCGCGCCGCGCACGGCGGCCACGAACTGCGCCACCACCCGATCCATGTCCTCGCGGGTCATCGCTCGCGGCACCTGGTTGCGCGGCCCGTACGGCAGCGGTGAGGGTCCCATCACCTCCCAGTTGCCCGACTCCAAAGGCTCGTCCATCCCCTCCCACATGAGCTTCGTCGAGCCCTTGCGACCCGAGTGCCCGATCTGGGCGCCGATCGAGCCGCCGGCCTGCTCGTGCACGAACGACACGATCCGGCGCCACGCCGCGAGGTGCTCGGCCCGATACATCCCCGCGCACCCCGGGGTGATACGCCCCTCCGCGGAGACGCAGATCATCTCGGTCATCACGAGCGCGGCCCCGCCGAGCGCCCGCGACCCCAGGTGCACGAGGTGAAAGTCGCCAACGGTCCCGTCGACCGAGGAGTACATGTCCATCGCCGAGACCACCACCCGGTTCGGCAGCTCGAGCCCTCGCAGCCGGAACGGCGTGAACATCGGGGGCCGCAGATCGGGGTGCACCGACCGAACGAACTCTGGGTCACGGATCTGTAGGTTCGAGTAAGTCACTCGCCGCGACCGCGTCAAAAGATTGAACGCGAACTGAGTGCGCGACTGCCCCACGTAGCGCCCGATCCCCTCGAACCACTCGAGGGAGGCCTGAGCCGCGCGCTGCGTGCTCTCCACGATCGGACGCCGCTCGCTCTCATACGCGCGGGTCGCCAAAGCCACGTCGTCCCCATAACACCGGAACGTCCACGCCAGCGCGGCCGCATCCTCCATCGCCATCTTCGTCCCCGACCCGATCGAGAAGTGCGCCGTGTGCGCCGCGTCCCCCAGCAGCACCACGTTGTCGACGCACCACCGCCGGTTGCGCACGGTCACGAAGTTGATCCACTTCGAGTTGTTGGCCACCAGCGAATGGCCCTCGAGAGCATCGGCGAACAACCGGGAGCAGAACTCGACCGAGGCCATGTCGCTTACGCCGGGTGGCAGCGGCCCCGGCGCCAGCGAGTCCAACCCGGCTCGCCGCCACACCGACTCGTGCGTCTCGACGATGAACGTGCTCATCTCCTCGTCGTACGGATACGCGTGCGCCTGGAACACCCCGTCGCCCGTCTCCACGATGAAGAACTTGAACGAGTCGAACACCAGGTCGGTGCCCAGCCACATATAGCGGCAGTGGCGGCGGTCCAGCGATGGCACGAAGTCGTGCGCCAACCCACTCCGTACTGCAGACGATGCCCCGTCTGCCCCCACGACCAGGTCAGCCCATCCCAACGAAGACCGCGAAGGCGCCTCGCACCGGAAGTGAATGTCCACTCCCAGTCCGAGCGCCCGCTCCTGCAAGATCCCCAGCAACTCGCGTCGTCCCAACGCCGCGAACCCATGGCCGCCGGACGTGGTCACCGTGCCCCGGTAATGGATGTCGATATCCGTCCAGCGCGCGAATCGCTCCGCAATCGACCAGTAGGTCTCGGGATCGGCGTGCTCGAACACGGTCAGCGTCTCGTCCGAGAAGACGACCCCGAACCCGAACGCGTCCGTCGGTGCATTGCGCTCGAATACGGCGATTTCCCAGTCGGGTCTCACCTTCCGCATGAGGATGGAGAAGTAGAGACCCCCGGGTCCCCCACCGACGACCGCGATTTTCAAACCGTCACACCCCGAGGTCGCTCAGGTGCTCGTACTCGAGCGCCAGCCCGCTCACCACGTTGTGCATCTGCGCCAGCGCCGCCCTCACCCCAGCCGCCGCGTTGGGCGGCAAATCTTCGGAGGCACAGAGCGCCTTCAGCTCCTCGTACACCGCCAGCAATCGCGCCTCGGGCGGTGTCAGCTCATTCCCGAGCAGGTCGCGGGTTGTGGGGGTGCCGGCGCCGTCGCTCATGGGAACACCGCCGCCGCCGGCTGCTCACGGAGATCGACGGTCCGCTTGGCCTTCAGCTCGAACCGCGGCAGCTCACCCGCTCCCGCCCTTTCGATCCGGAAGTTCAGCCCCTCGTGGGCGTTCGCCAGCCGCCGGTGCAGGTCCCCTGACACCGCATCCCAGCCATCCAAAGACCACTCGGGCTTCATCTCCACCCGCAGCGTGATCTCGTCGCGAATCCCCTCGTGCGTGATCACGGTCTGGAACTCGTCGACATCGGGGAACTCACGCACGATCGCCTCGATCGCCCGCGGGTACACGTTCGTTCCGCGCACGATCTTCATGTCGTCGACGCGGCCGAGGATCCCGCCCTCGTAGATGTCAAAGCCGCGACCGCATGCGCATCGTTTCGCCGGCACGCGGCATACCAGGTCGCTGGTCCGATAGCGAATCAGCGGGATCGTGCCGCGCCCGAACGAGGTCACGACCCGCTCCCCCCGCTCGCCGTACGTCACCGGCTCCAAAGACTCGGGATCGATCACCTCCTCGATCATGTTGTCCTCGATGATGTGAGTGCCGCCAGGCTGCTCGGAGCACTCGAACACCATGATCGTCCCGATCTCGGTCATGCCGGCGGTGTCGAAGGCCTTCGCCCCCCACTGCTCCTCGATCAGCGCCTTGGTCTGCGGGATCGAGCCGGCGGGCTCGCCCGACAGAATCAGGCGCTGCACCGGGCAGCCCCGCAGGTCCACGCCCCGCGCCTCGGCCTCCTGGGCGAGCCGCAACGCGTAGGTCGGCGTCGAAGCGACGACTGTGGCGCCGAAATCCACTATCTGAGCCACCCGTGCGTCGGTTGTCTGGGCGCCGCCGGGGACGTTGAGCACGCCGACTTTCTCCATCGCGTAGTGAAGCCCCCAGAAGCCGATGAACGACCCGTATCCGAACGCGATATACGCGGTGTCGCGCGGCCGCACCCCACAACCCCAGATCGCATAGCACCACATCTCCGCGATCCACGCCCAGTCCTTGCGCGAGTCGAGCGCGCGCAGCGGTCCATGCCCGGTCGTGCCCGACGTCGTGTGCACACGGATCGCGCCGTCCCCACCGACCGTCGGGATTTCTCCATAAGGCGGGCGCGCGACCTGCGAGCCCAACCATCCGTCGCGGGTGAGCATCGGCAGCCGGCGCAGGTCCGCGAGGGACTTCAGCTGCTCGGGCTTGAACCCCTCCTCGGCGAAGCGCCGGCGATACCAGGCACTCCGTGCCGCCGCCCACTCGCAGTGGCGGCGGAGCTTGACCAGTTGGAGCGCCTCGAGTCGTTCGCGCGGGAGGGTCTCGGTCTTAGGATTCCAGTACGCGCTTCCCGCCAACTTCGCCTCCGTCGAAATAATAGTTCACATTGCTCCGGAGTTCTATGTCAAGTATCGTCGGGTCGGGCATGAACTGGCACTTCGACTTCGATGTCCGCGACGGTGTCGCAACCATTGCCTTCAACCGGCCCGACAAGCTCAACGCGCTCACGTTCGAGATCTATGGGGACCTCCGCGACCTGCTCGGGCAGCTTACCCACACGCCGTGCGACGCGCGCGTGGTGATCATCACCGGACAGGGCCGCGGGTTCTGCTCGGGCGGCGACGTCGAGGAGATCATCGGCGAGCTGGTGAAGCTCGAGGCGGCAGAGCTGCTCGAGTTCACGCGGATGACCGGAGCCGTGGTCAGGGCGCTGCGCGAGTGTCCGCTGCCGGTGATCGCGGCGGTCAACGGCGTCGCGGCCGGGGCGGGATCGGTGATCGCGCTCGCGAGCGACTTCCGGCTGCTGGCCGAATCGGCGTCGTTCGCGTTCCTGTTCACGCGCGTGGGGCTGTCGGGCGCGGACATGGGCTCGGCGTACCTGCTGCCGCGGATCGTCGGCCTGGGCCGGGCGACCGAGCTGCTGATGCTCGGCGAGAAGATCTCCGCCCAGCGCGCGCTCGAGATCGGCCTCGCCTCCGAGGTCATCCCGGATCCCGCGCTCCTCACCAGGGCCACGACGCTCGCTGGGCGCCTCGCCACCGGGCCCGCGTTCGCGTTCAGCGCCACCAAGGTCGCGCTCACCCGCGAGCTCGATATGGACCTGGGCGGCTCGATCGAGCACGATGCGCTCACCCAGGCGCTGCTGATGAAGTCGGGCGACTTCGCCGAGTTCTACAAGGCCTGGAGCGATGGGCGCAAGCCGGCCTGGAGCGGCCGGTGAACCGGATCGTCAACCCGCCGGAGCTGCCCCCTCCTCGAGGGTTCTCCCACGCGGTCGTCGCCGGCGACACCGTCTACCTCGCCGGCCAGATCGGCGAGGGCGAGACCATCGTGGAGCAGTTCGATGGGGCGGCGTCGAATCTGATCGTGGCGCTGGGCGCGGCAGGTGGTGTTGTGGGCGACCTGGTGTCTTTACAGGTGTTCGTGACCGATGTCGCCGCGTACAAGGCCTCGTTGTCCGAGCTGGGCCACGTCTGGCGCCGGCACTTCGGCACCCACTACCCCGCGATGGGATTGTTCGGGGTGACGGAGCTGTTCGAGCCCTGGGCCATGGTCGAGCTCATGGGCATCGCCGTGATCCAGGCGTGATCCACTCCGTGCATCGCCGGCAGTTCGAAATGAGCGACGCCCATCTCATCACGGAGCACCGCGAGCTGTTCGAGCGCACGCGGGAGCTGGCGGCGCAGCGGCTCCAGCCGATCGCCGAGAAGGGCCGCCCGGGCCGGATCAACCGCCCGCTGGTGCGCGCGCTCGCGCAGCACGGTTTGCTGGCCCACCTGTTCCCCACGACCTCGGCCATCGAGCTGTGCCTGATCCGCGAGGCCCTGGCGACCGCGTGCACGGACGCCGAGACCGCGTTCGCGGTCCAGGGGCTCGGCGCCTATCCGATCCTCCAGGCCGGCTCGCCGCTGATCCGGGACGAATGGATCCCGCGCGTGGCCGACGGAACGGCGGTGGCGGCGTTCGCCCTCACCGAGCCGGAAGCCGGCTCCGACGTGTCGGCGATCTCGCTGAAGGCCGAGCCCGACGGCGACGGCTACCGCCTGAGCGGAGAGAAGCTGTGGATCTCAAATGCGCCCGACGCCGACATCTACACGGTGTTCGCGCGTACCTCGGGGGAGGGGTCCCGCGGGTTGACCGCGTTCGCCGTGCCGGGCGAGAGTTACGGCCTTTCCGGCGAGCACCGCCAGCTGCTCGCCCCCCACGCGATCGGGTCGCTTCGCTTCGACGCGGTCCCGGTGGCGCGCGAGCAGGTGCTCGGCGAGCCCGGCGCCGGCTTCCGGGTCGCGATGCGCACGCTCGACCTGTTCCGGCCGAGTGTGGGCGCCGGCGCCATCGGGATGGCCCGGGCGGCGATCGAACATGCCACCACGTGGTTGCGCTGGCGCACCACGTTCGGGCAGCCGCTGCGCAACCACCAATCCCTATCCCACAAACTCGCCGACGTCGCCACCCGCGTCACGGCAGCCCGGCTGCTCGTGCACCAGGCCGCGGCCGCCCACGACGCGGGCGCCCCAGACCCGGGGCTCGCGGCCATGGCCAAGCTGATGGCGACCGAAACCGCCCAGGAGGCGGTCGACTTCGCGGTCCAGGTGCACGGCGCTCGAGGGCTCGAGCGCGGCCACCCGCTCGAGCACCTCTACCGCGAGGTCCGCGCCCCGCGTATCTACGAGGGGGCGTCGGAGATCCAGCGCGAGATCATCGCCCGGGCTTTGTTCAGGGCGGCAGACTGCTAGCTATGGACTTCGGTGTCTTCCTGCCGGTGTCAGGAGCGGCGTGCACCCGGGCCGGACTGCGCCACGCCGCGGAGAGCGCCGAGCGACTGGGGTTCACGACCGTGTGGGCCGCGGACCGGATCGTGATCCCCTGGAAGATCGAGAGCGACTACGCCTACAGCTGGTCGGGGTCGTTCATCGTCCCCCCCGAGAAGCCGTTCCTGGAATCGATGACCGCGCTCGCGTTCCTGGCCGGCGCCACCGAACGGATCCGGCTGGGGGTGAGCGTGCTGGTCACGACGTACCGAGATCCAGTCCACTGGGCGAAGGTCGCCTCAACGATCGACTGGCTTTCGGAGGGCCGGTTCATCCTGGGGGTGGGGATCGGGTGGATGGCCGAGGAGTTCGCGGCGCTGGGGCGTTCCGAGGTGTTTCCGCGGCGCGCGGCGGTTGCTGAGGAGCAGCTTCGGGTGGCGCGCAACCTCTTCGAAGAGGAGCACTGCTCGTTCGCCGGCGAGCACTACTCCTACGAGGACATCGCGTTTTATCCGAAGGCGTTCGAAAAGCCGATCCCGGTGTGGTGCGGGGGTGAGAGCCGGGGGGCCCAGCGCCGCGCCGGCATTTACGGAGACGCGTGGTTTCCGTACTTCGCGCGCGTGATCCCCGACGAGCTGGCGTCGCGGTACGAGCGCGTCCGCGAGGCCGCCGGCGAGGCGGGACGCGATCCG
Source organism: uncultured Solirubrobacterales bacterium (assembly GCA_963731355.1). Lineage (GTDB taxonomy): Bacteria > Actinomycetota > Thermoleophilia > Solirubrobacterales > Solirubrobacteraceae > Palsa-465. The sequence continues at coordinate 40,623 of CAVSUS010000003.1, forward strand.
GACGCGGTCGGGCTGAACTGCTGCCTGTCGGTCGAGGTCACCGATGAGCCGGTCGAGCAGGAGCCGGACCGGCTGCGGGGAACGCCCGAGCAGGTCGCGGAGGCGTTGTCGCGCTTCGAGGACATCGGGGTGCAGCACGTGGCGCTTCAGTTTCTCGTCGGGCGCTACCCCGAGCGGCTGGTACAGATGGAGCGGCTGGCGCCAGTGATCGCAGCGTGAGCCGGACCGTCGTCGTCACCGGGGGTGCCAAGGGCATCGGGCGCGCGATCGTCGAGCGGTTCACGGCGCTCGGCGACGACGTGGTGGCGCTGGGGCGCGACCAGGAGGCGCTCGCGCGCCTCGAGCGCGATGTGCACGCGCGGACCGAGCGCTGCGACGTCACCGACGAGGAGGCGGTGACCGCGACCTTCGCTCGCCTGGGCGACGTCGACGTGCTCGTCAACAACGCGGGGTTCGCCGAGAGCGCGCCGCTCGCCCGCACCACGCTCGACTCGTGGGCCCGCCACTTCGACACGAACGTCACCGGACCGTTCCTGTGCATGCGCGCGGTGCTGCCCCGGATGCGGGACCGCGGCGCCGGCGTGATGATCACCGTCGCCTCGGTTGCCGGCCGTATCGGGGCCCCGTACACGAGCGCGTACACGGCTTCCAAGCACGCCGCGGTCGGACTGATGCGCGCGGTCGCGAGCGAAGTCGCCGGCACCGGCGTGCGCGCCAACGCGGTCTGTCCGTCATACGTCCGCACGGAGCTGACCGACCGCGCGATCGCTCGGATCGTCGAGATCACGGGACGGACGGAGGCCGAGAGCGAACAGGCGCTGGCGGACAAGTCGCCGCTTCGCCGGCTGCTCGAGCCCGGCGAGGTGGCCGACGCGGTCGTGTTCGTCGCGTCACCGGCAGCGGCGGCGATCAACGGCCAGGCGCTCGTCATCGACGGCGGCGGGATTCAAGCGTAGACGGGCTCCGCCTCGAACGGATCGACCACCTCTGTTTTGAGGGCTCTGAGCAGCGGTCTCGGGTCGTCGGGGAGCGGATACACCACGAACTTCGTGGCACCCGCCTCGCGGAAGCGCTCCAGCAGGACGCGCGTCTGCTCGACGCCGACGGCGATCGTCTCAGGTGGCGTAGGACGGCCCGCCCGCCGGCGGGCCGCCATGAGGGCTTCGGCCTGATCGGCCGAGCCGGCCACGAACACGACCGTGCCGAAGTGGTCTTCGGGAACGGCCCGGCCGGCCGACACCGCCTCGGCTTTGAGGATCGCGAGCAGACTGGCGAACTTCGGCGGGTCGACGCCCGACGCGAGCCAGCCGTCGGCGATGCGACCGATGCGCTTTACGGCCGGCGGGGTCGAGCCGCCGAGCCAGGGCTCGATCTTGGGGCGGGTCGGGCGCGGGGTTAGGGTGACGTCGTCGAGCGTGGTGAACCGGCCGCGGTACGTGACCGGCTCGCCCGTCCAGAGCGCGCGGATGATCTCTATGCATTCCTCGAGGCGGGCGACGCGCTCATCGCGCGGGATGCCGAGGGCTGCGAGCTCGGCCGGCAGCGCGATCCCGATGCCGAAGGCGGGGAACAGGCGTCCGGCAGAGATCACGTCGATCGTCGCGAGCTCCTTGGTCAACACGAGCGGGTTGCGCGCCGGCACGGCGAGCACGCTCGTCCCGAGCTTGAGCTGTTCTGTCTTCGCCGCGACCGCGGCGAGCATCGGCAGCGGCGCGACGGATGGGTGGGTCGCGATGTCGCTCAGCCAGAGGGAGTCGTAGCCGAGTTCCTCGAGTAGCCCTACCGTGTCCCAGAACAACGCCCCGCCGACTGCGTCGCGGCGAAACGGATTCCAGCCGACGCCGACACGGACGCTGAGACGCTCCGGGCTCGTCACTCGGCGAACGCTACAAGGGGAGCGTGCGGGGGAGTCCCAGGAGGCGCAAGATCGCGCTGTCCCCGAAGCGGGTGAGTCCGGAAATGCGGTCGCCTTCCAGGGTCAGCACGATCACGCCGAAGCTGCGGGCGATCGGAGCGTGCGCGTCCTCGATGTAGTGCCCGAACGCGGGCTGGCCGTTGGCGCGCGTCGGGACGAGGCGTATGCGCCGACCGCTGTGGGTGGCGAAGCGGTCGGCCAGGAAGTCATGAATCGCCGCGTGGCCCTGGTACTCGAGCGGCTCGGGCGGCATTGTCAGGAGCACGTCCTGGGTCAGGAGCCTGACAATGCCGTCGATGTCGCCGTCTTCGAACTTATCCGTGAATCTGGCGAGGAGGTCGCGCTCTTCGGGCGAACGCGGGAGGGGAGCGCGCTCGCGACGCGCGCGCGGTGCCCGGCTGTCCAGGGTTGCGCGTGCTCGCTGGAGCGCGCTGTTGACCGAGGCCTCGGTCGTCTCGAGCATGTCCGCGACCTCGCCGGCCTGGAAGCCGAGCACGTCCCGAAGCACGAGCACGGCTCGCTGCCGTGGGGCCAGGTACTGCAGGCCGGTGACGAACGCGAGCGCGATCGACTCCCGGATTTCATAGCGGACCTCGGGTCCCGGCGCGGTGTCGGGCATGTCCTCGAGCATCGTGTCTGGGTAGGGCTCGAGCCACAGCGGCTCGGTGACGCGCGTCGGGGGCGGCAGGTCGCGCCGGCCCTCCTTGGGGCGTCGCTCGCTGTCGCGCAGAGCGTTCAGGCAGCGGTTGGTCGCGATGCGGTACAGCCACGAGCGCACCGAAGCCCGTCCCTCGAACGTCGCAAGTCCTCGCCATGCAGCCAACAGCGTCTCCTGAAGTAGATCTTCCGCGTCTTGCACCGATCCGAGGATTCGATAGCAGTGCACCTGGAGCTCGCGCCGGTAGGGGTCGGTGAGCTCGCGGAACGCGGCCTCGTCTCCGGCCCGGGCCCGACTGAGCGTCGCCTCGGTCATGCGCAGTAAGGACACCACACCGCCGGGAAATTCATCGGTCAGTTTGCGCTGCCCCGCGGTGTCTTCACGAGCACATGGTTTTCAACTCGGAGGAGGCATCTCCATGACTCGCAGACAGAAATGGGTGCTCGGGCTGGCGGCGATCGCGCAGCTGATGGTCGCGCTCGACACCACGGTCGTGACGACCGCGCTGACCACGATCCGGCTGCACTTGGACGCGTCGATCAGCCAGCTCGAGTGGACGGTGAACGCTTACGTCCTGAGCTTCGCGGTCTTGCTGATGACCAGCGCCGCGATCGGCGATCGGTTCGGCCGCCGGCGCATGTTCGCGATCGGGCTCGCCGTGTTCTCGACCGCTTCCGCCTTGTGCGCACTCTCCCCGAGTGTGGGCTGGCTGATCGCAGCCCGCGCCGTGCAGGGAGCGGGCGCAGCGCTGATCACTCCCGCGTCGCTGGCGCTGCTGAGCGCCGCCTTCCCGCCCGAGCGGCGCGGCCAGGCGCTCGGTCTGTACGGCGGCATCACGGGGCTGGCCGTCGTCGCCGGGCCCGTGATCGGCGGCGCGATCACCCAGGGGTTGGCATGGCAATGGGTGTTCTGGCTGAACGTGCCGATCGGGTTGGTGGCGATCCCGTTCGTGCTCCGACGGATGGACGAGAGCTTCGGCGAGCGGGCCAAGCTCGACGCCGTCGGGCTGTTGATGGTTACGGGGGCGGCGCTCGGGGTCGTCTGGGGTCTCGTACGCGGCAACACCGCGGGGTGGGGCAGCGTCGAGGTGCTCGCGACCCTCGCCGGCGGCGCGGTCCTGACCCTGGCGTTCGTGGCTTGGGGCCTGCGCGCCCGCGAGCCGATGCTGCCGATGCGCCTGTTCCGCTCACGCGGGTTCGCCGCCGGCAACGCGGTGACCGTTCTGATGTCGGGGGCGCTGTTCAGCGCGGTGTTCTTCGTGGCGCAGTTCGAGCAGACGACGCTCGGACAGTCGCCGCTCCAGACCGGGCTGCGGCTGATCCCGTGGACCGGCACGGTATTCATCGTCGCGCCGATCTCGGGCGCGCTGGTTCCGCGCGTCGGAGAGCGCGCGCTGATCGTCACCGGACTGCTGCTGCAGGCGCTCGGGTTCGGATGGGTGGCGCTCCTGGCGCGTACCGGGCTGCCGTACGCGGAGACGATCCCGCCGCTGATCCTCGCCGGAGTGGGCATCTCGCTGGCGCTGCCGGCGGGGCAGACGGCGGTGATGAACGGCGTGACCCGCGGAGAGCTCGGGAAGGCATCGGGAACGTTCAGCACGATGCGCCAGCTCGGGGCGGCCCTTGGGCTGGCGATCGCGGTGGCGGTGTTCAGCGGCGCCGGCAGCTATGCCTCGCCGGCGGCGTTCAGCGACGGGTTTGGGGCGGCGCTGGCGGTGTCCGCGGGCCTGTCGCTGTGCGGAGCCCTGGCCGGCGTCGCGTTGCGCGGACGCGGGCGGGTGGATCGGGTTACTGGCGGCTCGGGAGTCCCGGCGCTGGCCGCCGACCGAGCGTAGGCGCCTGGGGGGTGTGCTGGATCTGGGTCGAATACGAACCCATATCCAGCACACCCTCCTGCGGAGGCGGGCTACGGCACGGTTAAGACAAGCGTGGGCAACGGATGCCCGCGACGCAACGCAGCCGGCGTGTACGCCAGCGTGACCCACCGGCGCTCCGAGTACAGCCGGGTCATGTTCGCGAACCACGGCGACGTCGGGTCGGTGGCCTGGGAGTAGGTGAGGATTCCCTGCGACACCGGCCCGGACGGCCGCAGCTCGGTCGTCATCACGAGCGACGAGCCCGTGTAGACCTCGCCGTACGGCGCCTCGCTCGACGGATCGGTCGAGAGGCCATCGGCGGCGTAGATCGCGTTGAAGCACCCGGTGTCGCAGCCGGGGATCGGGATCTTCACGCTGCCGCGCGTCGCGTGCTGGACCTGTCCGTAGGAGGCATCCGGCGCGAGCCCGTGGGCGCGCAGCGCCAGAACCGCGTCGGCCAGGGCTCGCAACGTCGCGGGGCTCGACGTGTTCAGGACCGACGGCGTGGTCAGCGGCTTGGACGGGTCGAAGCTGTCGGCCCACAGGGCCGACGCCGGCATGCGCGCATACCACTCGGAGAACAGCCATCCGCCCTTCGCGCCCAGCAGGCCCGTGCCGTTGTAGCCGGCCAGTGCACTGCAGGCGGCCGTAAGGTCGACCGTCTGACCGTTGCTCGCCACCGCGGACGGGTGGGCGCGGCAGTCGGCCACCAGCGCTGACAGCACCAGCTCGGCCAGCTCGGAGCGGTCGGATTGCCACATCGCCTGGAGCGTCGGGATCGTGAACTTGGGCGGCCCGAGGCCATCGGTGCCGGCGACGCGCGCGGCGACCATCTGGTTGCCCTCCCGCATGCGCAGCCCCTGCTCCTCGTCAGTGAGCCCGATGATTGGAGAGAACCCGGTCAGAGGCGCCGACGGATTTGCGAGCCAGAACGAGTCGTTGGAATTCTCCACATAGTCGCGCCGGATCAGGTGCGGCAGATGGCTGGCGTTGAAGATCCCCTTGACCGGCGTCCCCGGATCGTTGGCAGGGGCGCACGAGGAGCGCGAGCCATCGAGCGTCACCACGCGCGCGGCGTCGAAAACCAGCGTGGGGATCCCCGCCGGCAGGCAAGCGCCCAGCTTGGCCTGGCTTACGTTCGGCACCGCCCCCACGTCGCCGTAGTAGGCGTCGCCCTTGTCGTCGGCGGCGATCGTGTTGAACGTCGGGATGGCCAGGAACTTCGACTCGACCGCGAGCAACGCCTTGACGCTCGAGGCCTGGCCCATGCGCAGGAACTCGTTGGCCGCCCGCGGGCCCGCCTGCGCGACCGCGTCGTAGAGCGCATACGCCGTGCTCGTGGTCCACGAGTAGCCGGCTTCGGGCAGGTTGAACACCACTCCCCACCGGGTGAGGTAGAAGGTGTGCGACACGAGGCGCCCGCCGACCCTCATGCTCACCGTGATGTGAGTCATCCGATGGGGCACGCCGTCGACGTAGTAACTCAACGGGTCACCCGGCACGAGCTTGAGCTGATAGATGACAAACCGCCGTGAGGTCGACACCGTGTGGGTCCAGGCGATGTGACGGTTGAAGCCGATCCCGATCAGCGGAAAGCCTTCCAGCGTGCCGCCCTCGACGTCGTAGCTCCCCGGCACCGTCAGCTGCGCCATCCAGAATCGCTCCGTCCCGCGCCAGGGGAAGTGCGGGTTGGCGAGCAGCATGCCGTTGTCCGAGCGGGTGTCCAGCGAACCGAGGCCGAGGCCGTTCGATCCCTCGGCGGCGCCCGACGAGTCGGCGAACGCCGCCTTCAACGCCCCGAGGTCGACCGGGCTGCGGGCGGCACGACCCGAGGCGACCGTCACACTGCGCGGCGGCGCGGCACCAACGATCCCGCTGATGAACTGCTGCGCCGACCCCTCGGTCACGATCTGCTCTCCACGGAGAAACAGGTCGGTCAGCGTGATCGGTCGCACCCACGGCTTCCCTTTACACCGCGGATCACGGAGCTTGCCGGAGCGCAGGTACGCGTTGTAACCCTGGGCAAATCCCGTGTACAGGTCCCGAATCTGCGGCAGCGGACCGTTCGGTGGAGGAGTGGTGAGCTCACGCTGCACGAGGCCCGACGCCTTGACATAGCGCCAGTACAAGTCTGACTGCAGGTTCGTGCTGGAGGCGCCGGCGGAATAGTTGACCGCCAGGCCGTTCGGACCGAAGTACTGCGACCGCTGGCCGTTGACGGTCACGATCTGATCGGCGAACGTGCACAGGTTGTCCTGCGCGAACACATAGCCCTCGCCGTAGCCGAGCGCGCGGAAGTTGGCCGCGGTGATGTGCGGTATGCCGGCTCGGTCACGGGTGATGCTGACCTGGGCTCTCGCGGCCGCCGCGGACGTCCAAATCAACGCGACGGTCGCTACGACAATGCCCGCAAACGCGCGACCACGCGCCCGCCTCATCCAGCTCCTCACCTCGGTCTCCTCTCTGTCATCCCTGCTCGGGGACCGGCCGCGGGCGGCATAGTAGCTGAGGCGCGGGCTAGATGTCGGGCCCCGGCTTCACGGTGAACGGCACTGAGCCGGGACACCGAACCTGAGGTGGGCGCCCACGCGGGGCGCCCTTAGGGTCCGCACAGGAATAAGTATCGTCCGGATGCGGCCGGGATGACTTCGCGGATGCGGCACGATCGGCCGGCTCGCGTAGCGCTGCTACGCCACGCCGTCCGCTCGCACCGGCCCCGCTCGTCCCCCGACCGCCCCGATCCGATCACTTATTCCTGCGCGAACCCTTACGAGTCCTCACCGTCCCAGATAAGCCCGCTTCAGATCTTCGCTTCGCAACAGCTCGGCGGCCGAGCCCGACAGGACGATCTCGCCCGTCGACAGCACGTAGCCGCGGTCGGCGATCGACAGCGCCATCGTCGCGTTCTGCTCGACCATCAGCACGGCGACGCCCGACTCGTGCACCTCTTTGATGATGCGGAAGTTCTGCTGGACGAGGGCCGGGGAGAGACCCATCGAGGGTTCGTCCATCAGCAGTAGCCGTGGGCGCGACATCAGCGCCCGGCCCATGGCGACCATCTGCTGCTCGCCGCCCGACAGGGTTCCGGCGAGCTGGTCGCGGCGCTCGTGCAGGCGCGGGAACAGCGTGTACACCCGCTCGAAGTCCTCGTCGAAGGTGCCGGGGTCGCGGAGCACCGCGCCGAGCTCCAGGTTCTCGCGCACGGTCATGTCCCGGAACAACCGCCGGTTCTCGGGCACGATCGCAACCCCGTTGGCGATCCGCTGCGGCACCGGCCACGTGGTCACGTCCTCGCCGGCGAACAGCACCCGCCCGGCTCGGGGGTGGACGAGCCCGAGGATCGTCTTCAGCGTCGTCGACTTCCCGGACGCGTTACCGCCGAGCAGACACACCAGCTCGCCGGCGCCGACCTGGAGCGAGATTCCCTCCAGGATGCGCATCTGGGCGTAGTAGGTCGTGACCTTGTCGAGTGAGAGCAGCGGCTTGCCAAGCTGGCCGTCGGGGGGCTTCATCAGGCCTCCGCCAGCGCCTCGGGATCGCGGCCCAGGTACGCCTCGACCACGCTCGGGTGATTGGCCACCTCGTCGAAGCTGCCCTCGGCGATCTGCACCCCATGGTCCAGTGCGATCACGCGGTCGGAAACCCCCGCGACCACGTGCATGTCGTGCTCGATCACGAGGATCCCCACGCCGCGGTCGTCGCGTATGCGGCCTATCAGCTCGGTGATCTCGTGCGTCTCGTTGGGGTTCATGCCGGCGGCCGGCTCGTCGAGCAGGAGCAGCCGCGGCTTCGTGGCCAGCGCCCGCGCGATCTCCAACCGGCGGCGGTTGGCGTAGGACAGCGAGTAGGCGGGCTGGTCCCAGCGGTATCCCGCGAGCCGCTGCCCGAAGAACGAGAGCACGGCCTCGGCCCGCTGGCGCACCTCGCGCTCCTCGCGCCTGGCGCGGGGAAGGCGCAGGATCGACTCCCACGGCATCGCCTTCGTGTCGCCGTAGGTGGCCGCCATCACGTTCTCCTTGACCGTCATGTTGAGGAACAGGCGCAGGCTCTGGAAGGTCCGCGCGATCCCCAGGCGCGCGACCTGGTGGGGCGCCTTGCCGGCGATGCTCTGACCCGCCAGGCGGACGTCGCCGCCCGTGGGCTCGTACACGCCGGTGATCACGTTGAACACGGTCGTCTTGCCGGCGCCGTTCGGTCCGATCACGCTGACGATCTCCCCCTTCTCCACGTGGAGGTCGAGGTCGCTCAGCGCCCTGAGACCCCCGAACGAGAGCGACAGCCGATCGAGCTCGAGGAGGGGCGCGCTCACCGCTACACGACCTCCACGCGACGCGAGCCGAGCAGCCCCTGGGGTCGCGCATTCATCATCACGATCAAGATCGCCCCGATTAGAAGCTGGCGCGTGATCGACGGTTCGGACACCAGCCGCCCTTCCCACACGCACGCGGCGATGAACAGCGTCGGCGGGAGCAGCACGGTCCGCCACCGCCCCCGTATCTGCACGAGCGCGACCAGCAGGCAGACCAGCACCACGAAGCCGACGTTCCCGGCGGTCTGCGGGTTGCGCGGCACGATCACCCAGTTGCGAACCGCGTCGGCGATCCAGCCGCTCGACTGCGGACCGCCGGCCACCGCCGACGCGCTCACAGCCTGGACGATCGCGTGCGCGGCGATGCCGAGGGCAACGGTCGCCCCGAGCACCAGCGCCAGCCGCCGCCACGGGCGCAGCTTGACGATCAGCGTCAGCAGGATCAGCCCGTAGAAGATGTAGCCGGCCTCGGTGGGGCTGCGCAGGAACCCGTCATAGGTGACCGACAGGGCCACGCCGCCGAGCACGGCACCGGCGAGGCTGCCCGCGCCGCCCACGATCAAGGCGGCGTAGATCAGGATCAGCACCTCGGTCTCGAAGTCGGTCGGGAACACGCTCGTCTGCTGCGCGGCGAACACCGTGCCGGCGAGCGCCGCGACCATCGCTCCGAACGCGAACGCCATCATCTTGACGCGATTGACCGGAATCGTCATCAGCCCGGCGGCCAGCGAATCCTCGCGTACCGCGCGCCACGCTCGACCGGTGCGCGAGGTGTCGAGCAGGTGCAGGGCGGCGACGCTCGCGACCAGCAGGATCAGCATCAGCCAGTAGTAGCCCCGGTTCGTAATGATCTGCTTGCCGAATCCGTGGATCGGGTCTAGCCCGAAGATCCCGTTCGCACCGCCCAGCTTGCTCGGCGCGACGTTGGTCGTGAACTCGACGAACGCTTCTCCGAAGAACAGCGTCACGATCGCGAGGTAGTCGCCGATCAACCGTCTCGAGGGCACCGCGACCACCAGCCCCAGGACCGCCGCGCCCACCATCACCACCGGGATCGAGGCGTACGCCGGCCAGTGGATGCCGCTCGCCGTCAGTTGATTCGACGAGAGCAGCGCAAACCCGTACGCCCCGAAGCCGTAGAACGCGATGTAGCCGAGGTCGAGTAGCCCCGCCCAGCCCACCGAGATGTTCAACCCCACGGCAAGCGTCGCCAGCAGCAGGGCGTTGATCCCGATCTGAAGCTGGAAGTTGTTCGTCGTCAGCAGCGGGACGGCCGCGCCCGCGAGGGCGGCCAGCCCCAACCGCGGCCACCAACCGACGCCGGCCGCGAGGCGCTCGGCGCGCCCGACGAGGCCGGGGGCGTACTCGCGGCGCTGAGCGGACCGAGCGACCCATTCGTCAACCCCGATCTCCGCTCGCGCCGGGACGGTCGCGATGGGCTCCTCGGACGTCACCGTCCGCGGCGCGTCGCCGGGGCTTTCGTCGCCGGAACCCGAAGCCACCTCACACCTTCTCGAGCCGGACCTTGCCGAGCAGGCCGCTCGGCCGCACCAGCAGGACGATGATCAAGATCGCGAACACGAGCAGGTTCGTGTACGTCGAGGAGATGTACCCGGTGATCATCGACTCGGCGATTCCGATCAGCAGTCCGCCGAGCATCGCGCCGGGAATCGAGCCGATCCCCCCGACGACAGCCGCGGTGAACGCCTTCAGACCGAGCACGAACCCGATCAGGTTCGTCACCTGGTTGAACAGCAGCCCGCCCATCACGCCCGCGACCCCCGCCAGCGCCGAACCGAGGAAGAACGTCGCCGAGATCGTGTAGTCGACGTTGATGCCAAGCATCTCCGCCGCTTCGCGATCGCTCGCGACCGCGCGCATCTGCCGGCCGAGCTTGGTGCGGTTGACGACGACCATCAGGCCGTACATCAACACCACGCTCAGCACGATGACCATGATCCGCACGATGTCGATATCGAATGGCCCGATGTGGATCCCGCTCGTCAGCGAGATGAAGTCGGGCGTGTTGTAGACCCTGGTCTGAGCTCCGAACAGCAGCAGCGCGCTGTTCTCGAGGAAGAACGACACGCCCAGCGCGGTGATCAGAGGCGCGATCCGGGGCGCGTCCCGTAGCGGTCGGTAGGCAAAGCGCTCGATCGCCACCCCCAGTGCACCCATGCCCCCCGCGGCGAGCGTGAACATGATCAGGAGCAGCAGGGGCACCGGGATGGTCAGCGCAATTGGTCCGCCGAACCACTGGATCACGAAGTACCCGATGTACGCGCCGAGCATGTAGAGGTCTCCGTGGGCGAAGTTGAGGAGCTTCAGCACCCCATAGACCATCGAGTAGCCGAGCGCGACCAGCGCGTACAGGCTGCCCGTGGTGATGCCGTTCACCAGCTCCTGAATGAAGAAATGCATGCCTCGCCAGTCCTGCTATGGAAGTTTGACCAAATGGCGCGCGCCCCGTCGGGGGCGCGCGCCAAGGCCGGATCTGTCCTCAGCCGATCACGAGCTCGGAATCAGGACGTACTTGCCCGCCGGGTTGATCTTGAACAGGAAGAACTTCCCGTTCACGAGGTCCCCGTGCGAATCGAACTTGATCGGCTGACCAAGGATCGAGGTCGGCTGGCTCGTCGTCTTCATCGCCGCGAGCACGTTGGCGCGAGTCACGGTCTGCCCCGACTTGCACACCGAGGCGATAGCCTCGTCGACCACGTGCTGAGCCGCGTACACGGGCGGCCCGAACGTGCCGAACGAGCCGTACTTGGCCTTTGCGGCGGAGGCAATCGCGGCGTCCGACGGGATCGCCGTGATGTCAGGGCCGAACGACGATACGTACGAGCCGTTGATCGAGAACGTGCCCGGCGAGAACAGGCCGTCGGTCCCGAAGATCACCGCCTTCTTGTGCTGCTCGGCCAGGTTGCGCCCGAACTGCTGGGCATTGGCCGCCACCTGCCACGGCAACACGACGACGGTTGTGCTCGGCGTGACCTTGCTCACCAGCGAGGAGAAGTCGGTGACCTTCTGGCTCACCGACTCGTGGTCGACGGTGATCCCGGCCGACTTGAACACCGGTGTCATCGCCGAGACGAGGCCAGTTGAATATGCCTCCTGATCGTCGACGATCATCAGCGCCTTGGGGTGCAGGTGGGAGACGATGTAGTGAGCGTCCTGCGGGCCCTGGACGCTGTCCCTGGAGACCACGCGGAAGAACGTCGGGTTCTTGCCGCCGGTCAGGGTCGCGTTCGTCGCCGAACCGGAGATGAACGCCATGCCGGCGCGCCCGAACAGCGGCCCGACGGCCTCGACCTCCTGGCTGCCGGCCGGTCCCACCACCGCGACGATCTTGGGGTTGGAGATGAACTGCTGGGTGACGGTCGTTGCCTGCGCGGGCATCAGCTGCGTGTCGCCCTGGACGACCGTGATCGAGGTGCCATTCTTCGCGTTGTCCATCGACGCGGCCAACTGAGCGAAGTGGAGCTGCTCGGTTCCGAGCATCGCCACCATGCCCGTGATCGGCGCTTCGATGCCGGTCGAGACAGCGCACTTGCTGTTGGTGGTGCCGCTCGCGGCGGCGGTCGAAGTGGCGCTGCTGGCGGCGCTGCTGCTGCTCTTGCTGCTTCCGCAGCCGGCCGCAATCAGCGCTATCAGCGCCGTTAAAGCCAAGAACGTTCGGCCCTTCATCTGTGACCTCCTCCTCCTCATTGCGTTGCTGTTGTTGGCGACGCCCCCAGGGGCGGGGCGTCTGGATGCGCCGGCGTGCCGTCCGGGTAATACGCCGCGGCCGGTGAGCCGGCCGGGCGGAAGACGGCGGCGACGCGCATGACCTGCCCACCGGTGTTCTCGAGGCAGTGAATGGTGCGGGCAGGAAGCTGAATGCACGAGCCGGCACTGAGCGGCCACTCGTTCCCGTGTGCGTGGAACACGCCGTTGCCCTCGAGAACGTAGATGACCTCGTCGTAGGTGTGGAAGTGATCCGGCGCGCGCGCGGTCGGGATGTAGCCGACGAAATGGGTGGCCGAGCGCAGTCCGTGGCGTGGGTCGGCGACGATCCTGTATTCCCGCGCCGCGGTCGCGGCTTGCGGGTGTTGGTCGGCGAGGCGTCTCACGACCGCGCGGCCGGCGCCGGCCGTGGCGCCGGAACCCGCCGGCGCGTCGCTACCAGGCACGGGCAGGTCGGGATTGGGGATGCGTACCGCGACGATCCGCAGCGTCAGCGATGACTCGTTGCGCAGCTCGTAGGACTGGTGCGGGGCCATCGAGGCCCCGCTCTCGGGCTCGAGCGCGTACGCGATCCCGCTCACGGTGAGGGTGCCTGTGCCCTCGAGCACGAACAGGACCTCTTCGGCGTCCTCCGTCGCGCTGGCACCTGAACTACCGGGACCGCACTCGATCAGCGTCTGCTCGAGGGCGTCGAACCCGGTCTCGGGCCCCACGGTCCGATGTTCAAGCCAGACAGCGCCGCTCGATCCGTGCTGTAGCGCGGACGCAGGTGGCGCCTGCACGACCAAGGCCCGGGCAGTCACGGTCAAGGGCGACATGGCCGCATGTCGATGTTGTCGGAGTACTGCATTCGATCCCGTCGCGGTCCGTGCTGGCCCGGCGTTCGCGGCCCGTGCTGGCGCGGCCTACGAGCGTCGCGCCACCCTCCCACATTCGGCTTGCACCGGTCAACTCCCTGCCGGCGCGCTCGAAAGTCAAGAAAGTCAGGAATCTGCAAGCACCGCCTCCAGGACGATTTCCGTGCCCGCCAGCGCGCGGGACACCGGGCAGGTCGACTTGGCCTGCTCGGCGAGGGCGCCGAATCGGTCTGGATCGACGCCCGATACCCGGCCGGTCGTCTTCAGCTCGATGCGCGTGATCGCGAACCCGCTCTCGAGCTGCTCGAGGCGGACGCTCGCGGTGGTCTGCAGGTCGTCGGGGGGGTGCCCGGCCTCGCTCAGCAGGTTCGCCAGCGACATCGTGAAGCAGCCGGCCTCGGCGGCGGCGATCAGCTCCTCCGGGTTCGTCGCCCGCTCCACGTCTTCGACGCGCGCCTTCAGCGAGAACGGTCCTTCGTAGGCTCCGCTGCCGAGCCCGATGCGCCCGCCGCCCTCGCCCACCGTGCCCCGCCAGCTGGCTTGCGATCTGCGCGTAACCCGCACGCTCAAGTGCTATCTCCTCCTGTCCGGTGCCCGCGAGACGAAACGTTTCGATCCTGTACTTTTGATCAAATCAATCTGCCGGGGCTATGGCAAGGCGCCGCACCTTTTGATTTCGTTAGGTGCGCGACCCGCTCACGGCACCCGAGGAAGGAGCTGCGGATGGCGCAAACGCTGAGTGAGACCAGCCTTCTCGACGGAGTGCGCGAGCGCTTCACGTCCTTGCACAAGGGCTTTGCGTTCTTCGATTCTCCCGGCGGATCGCAGGTTCCCGACGAGGTCGGCGATGCGGTCGCGCGAGCCATGCGCGAGGCGAGCGCGAACCTCGGCGCGGTCTACGAGACGAGTCACCGCGTCAAGGCCATCCTCGAAGAGGCCGAAGCGAAGGCCGCGCGCTTCATGGGTTGCCAGCCGCAGGAGGTGATCTTCGGCGCAAACATGACGACCCTGAACTTCGCGCTGTCCCGGACGGCGGCGCGCGGGTTCTCGGCCGGCGACGAGATCCTCGTCTCCTCGCTGGACCACGATGGCGGGGTGGCGCCCTGGCTCGAGCTCGCGCACGACAAGGACCTCACGGTCAAGCACATCGAGCTTCGCGAGGACACCACGCTGGACTACGAGGACCTCGAAGCCAAGCTCAGCCCCCGGACGCGGATCGTCGCGTTTGCGTGGGCGTCGAACGCCATCGGGACGCTGGTCGACGCCGCGCGCATCTCGCGCATTGCGCATTCGGTCGGCGCCCTGGCCTGGGTGGACGCGGTCCACTACGCGGCGCACGAGCCGATCGACGTGAACGACATCGACGCCGACGTGCTGATCTGCTCGCCTTACAAGTTCTGCGGCCCGCACCTCGGGATGGCTTACGGTCGCGCGTCGGTGCTCGAAACGTGGCGTCCCTACAAGGCGCGTCCGGCGCCGATGGATCCGCTCGGGCGCCGGTTCGCCACCGGGACGCTCCCGCACGAGCTCCTCGCCGGGCTGAACGCGACGATTGACTACCTCGACTCGATCGGCGGCTTCGAGGTCATACGACCTTACGAGCGAGCGCTCGGCCAGCGGTTCCTGGATGGAATCTCGCCGGGAGGTGTGAGCCTGTATGGGCTTCCGGGCATGGAGGGCCGCGTGCCCACGTTCCTGATCAACGTCGACGGGATCGAGGCCTCCGAGGTCGCGCTGCGCCTGGCGGACCAGCAGATGGGAGTCTGGGCGCACGACTCCTGGTACTCGCTCGACCTCTACAAGCGACTGGGATACGACCGCGAAGCCGTGCGGCTAGGGTTCATCCACTACAACACCACGGAGGAGGTCGACCGGCTGGTGGCGGCGCTGCTCCGGCTGCGGCCGAGTTAATAGCCATGTTCAAGCGCGTCGTTGTCGTGCTGCTCGCCGTTTGCGGATCGATCGTGGCGTCGGCGCAGGCGGCTGACGCGCGGGTGTTGCGGGTGGGGACCTACCAGGGGATTCGGGGGCAGTTCAGGACGATCCAGGCCGCGGTCGATGCCGCTCGAGGAGGCGACTGGGTCCTGGTCGGCCCGGGCGACTATAAGACGACCTCCGCCCACCACCCCAAGGATGGCTCGGAGTTTCCCGCTGCCGTCCTGATCACCAAGCCCGGCCTGCACCTCCGGGGCATGAATCGCGACGCGGTCGTGGTCGACGGCACCACGCCCGGCTCATCGCGGTGCAGCACCAAACGGGCTGATCAGAACTTCGGCCCCAATACCTCGCGCGGCCCAACGGGGCTCAACGGCATCATGGTGTGGAAGGCCGACAACGTATGGGTGCAGAACTTGACCGCCTGCAACTTCCTGGGAGGCTCGGGCGGCGATGGCCAGACCGGCAACGAGATCTGGTGGAACGGGGGCGCGGACAGTGGAAGGGTCGGCGGGTGGGGGTTCTACGGCTCCTATCTGAACGCGACGAGCACTTTCTACGAGAGCGAGTCAACCGCAGCCCAGTACGGGATCTTCTCCAGCAACTGGAGCGGTGGGACCTGGAGCCAGACGTACGCGAGCAACTTCAACGATTCGGGCTACTACATCGGCGCGTGCCGCCAGATCTGCGACCAGACGATCGATGACGCGCACGCGGAGTACAACGCGCTCGGGTATTCCGGGACGAACTCCGGCGGGTATCTCGTGATCAAGAACTCCGAGTTTGACCGCAACGAGGACGGCCTCGACACCAACTCGCAGAACGCCGACTATCCGCCGCCGCAGAACGGAGCGTGCCCGAACGGCAAGGTGAGCCCGATCACGCACACCCACTCGTGCTGGGTTTTCATGGACAACTATGTCCACGACAACAACAACCCGAACGTGCCGTCCGCGGGCTCCGCCGCGGCCGGCCCGGTGGGCACTGGAATGTCGGTCTCCGGCGGGCGCAACGACACGATCGTGCACAACCGGTTCGTGCGCAACGACGCCTGGGGAATCATCGTGCTGCCCTACCTCGACAGCGGACCGCCCTGCACCGGCGGGAGCTTGGGCACACTCGGGCCAGGTAGCTGCCTGTATGACCCGTTCGGCGTCGCGGTGCTCAGCAACACGTTCGCCAACAATGGCTCTTTCGGCCATCCGTCCAACGGCGACATCGCCACGCTCAACTTCGAAAGCGGCCATCCGACCAACTGCTTCCGGGGCAACGTGGATCGCAGCGGCGGCAGCGCGGCCACGAGTCCCGCCGATCTGGAGCAGACCCACCCCGCGTGCAACGGCTCGAGCGCCGCGGCGAACACGAACCCGCCTTTCCTCGGTGAGGTCCTGTGCGATTCCCAGACCTCACTGGTCCCGGGACAGGCTCCGTCGTGCCCGAGCGGTGAGTACCCCAGGCGCACTCAGGTGATCATGCATCCGCTCCCGGCCCACCTGCCCACGATGCCTAACCCGTGCGCCGGGGTTCCCGCCAATCCGTGGTGCCCCGCGCACACGCGTCCGGTGGCGCCTCCGAGCGGCCTGGGATAGCACCCCTTAGGATTCCGCAGCCGAATTCCCGAACGGAGGAGGGACGATGGGTTTGCATCCTCAGGCGCGTGCGCTGCTCGCTCAAGTGGAAGAGTCAGGTCTTCCCCCGCTCAACGAGCTCAGCCCAGCCGATGCACGCGCACAGGCCGCGATATTGATCGAACTGGTCGGTCCAGGACCGGAAGTCGCCCACGTCGAGGACTTCGCGCTGCCGGCGAGGGGCGGGGAGATGAAGGCGCGGCGCTACTCCCCGAACGACCCGGCGGCCACGATTCTCTGGGTCCACGGAGGCGGCTGGGTGATCTGCGATCTCGAGAGCCACGATGCCATGTGCCGACGGCTGGCGCTCGAGTCCGGCTGCCAGGTGATCGCCTTCGAATACCGGCGCGCGCCCGAGCATCCGTTCCCGGCACCGCTCGATGATTCATGGGACGCACTGCAATGGACCGGTGAAACGTGCGGCGGGCAGCCATTGATCCTCGGCGGCGACAGCGCCGGAGGGAACATGGCTGCTGTGCTGGCGCTCCGCGCCCGCGACCGCGGCGGGCCACCGCTGGTGCTCCAGGTGCTGGTGTATCCGGTCACCGACCGCGCGATGGACACGGCGTCCTATGCGCGCCATGGCAGCGGTCCGGAGACGTTCCTGACCACGGATGAGATGAAGTGGTTCTGGGAGCTCTATATCGCCGACCCCGCGGCACGCCAGAACCCGGAGGCGTCGCCGCTGCGCGCGCACGATCTCTCCCGCCTGCCGCCGGCGATCGTCCTGACGGCGGGATACGATCCGCTTCGCGACGAGGGGATTGCCTACGCGGAGCGCCTCCGGGCCGCCGGCGTGCCGGTCACGCACCACCACTACGACGACATGATCCACGCCTTTTTCACGCTCGTGAACCTGCTCGAGCGCGGGGACGAGGCGGTCGCGCAGGTGGGTGCCGACATCCGCGCGGCGCTGGCTCAGCCGGCAATTCCGGCCTGACCCGTCCGCGCGGGGATCCGCGGGCGCTACTCGCCGCCCCGCTCGGCGTCGAACAGCTCGACCAGCCGGCTACGCGTCTCCCACAGCTTCGGCAGCTGCCTCTGGGCGATCAGCTTGCCGAGCACCTGCACCGGTGTGCCCTGCGTGCCGACGGTCTGCTCGCCGAGCGCTCGCGCCACGATGGTGTAGTGGCGAAAGCGCCAGACCCAGATGCGCTCGTCCCACTCGGTCAGAAGCTCGGCCAGCTGGTAGAGCTCCTCGTGCTCGCGGCCCCGCTGATAGAGCTCGGTCAGCTCGAGCCCCGCGTCCGCGAGCAGGCGGTCGAACGCCTTCCACACGCGCTGAGTCACGTGCGGCATGCGTCGGAATCCCGGTGAGTCGAAGCCGCTGCCGTGACCGAGAACCACACGGATCTGGTGGTACTCCCACGGGTCCATCTGGTTGAGCATCTCGATTTGGGTGGTGACGTACTGGAGGCTCAGTACGGCACGCCGCAGCAGCCGTAGTGCCGGCGCCACCTGGCCCCGCTCTAGATTCGCGGCCGCCTCGTCCACCTCGGTGGTGGCGAACTTCAGCCACAGCTCAGAGGACTGGTGGACGGTTTGGAAGAGGAGCTCGTCGTGATGGACGCGTTCCTCGGGAGTCTTCTGCAACGACAGCAGCTCGTCGGTGCGCAGGTAGCGCTCGTAGTCGCTCGCGCCGCGCCCGGGCAGGACGGGCTTACTGAGGTCGGCGTTCGAGGTGTCAGCCATTCCTCACCTCTCTGGAGGGGTTCGTGCCGCGCGTCAGCCGGAACCTCCCTCGAGGATCTCGGCCAGCTTCGTCGAGTTGATGTTGCCACCCGACACGATGCACACAACCTTCCCGGTCCCGGCGCGGCCCGCGAGCGCTGCGGCCAAAGCCAGCGCGCCGGCGCCCTCGGCGATGACCCGTACACGTTCTGCGAGCGTGCGCACCCCGGCCGCCGCATCCGCGATCGGCACCGAGAAGGCACCGTCGACCAACGGCGCGACACGGGGCCACATGGTGTCGAGCACGCGCCGACTGCCCGCGCCGTCGACGAACGACGGGCGGTAGTCGACGTCCGCGGGGCCACCGGCGCCGAGCGCCGCGGTCAGCGCCGCGCCGGTCTCGGGCTCGGCCGTGTAGATCTTCGTCTGCGGTCGCAGCGCGCGAATCGCGCTCGCGATCCCGACCGTCAGCCCCCCGCCGCCGAACGGGATCACGACCGCGTCGGGGTCGGGCAGGTCCTCGAGGATCTCGAGCCCGATCGTCCCGTTGCCGGCCATCACGCCCTCGTCCTGCACCGGGTGGACGAACAGCCCGTCGATCCCGTCCACGCGGCTGGTGACGATCGCGTTCCACCACTCGTCGTAGGGCAGCTTTACGACCTGGCCTCCCAGGCGCCCGATTGCCGCTAGCTTGGCCTCGGGCGCGTGCTCGGGAACCGCGATCGTGGCCTTCAGGCCGAGCTCCCGTGCGACCCAGGCGACGCCTTGCGCCATGTTGCCGGCGCTGGCGGTGACCAGGCCGCCCGCTCGGTCCCCCGGCGCGGCGGCGCGGATCGCGTTCGCCGCGCCGCGGATCTTGAACGAGTTGATCGGCTGCAGAGACTCGAGCTTCAGGTAGATCTGCGCCGGGGCGTCTTGGAGTGCGAGCCGCACTAGCGGCGTGCGCACGGCGACGTCCGCGATCCGCTCGCGCGCGGCCTCGATTTCCTTCAGGCTCAGCCCGGTCACAGCTCTACCTCGCGGCCGAGCCCGCGGCCGCGGGCAGCCGCCACTGCCTGCTCGGCGGCGGCGAGGTCTTCCACGGCCAGCCCGAGTGAGCGGAACACCGTCAGCTCCTGGTCGTCGTGGCGTCCCGGCAGCAGGCCGGCGAGCACCTCCCCTAGCTCGGCGCGGATGTGGCCCTCTCCCGCGATCTTGCCCTCGCGCACGGCCAGCTGGAACTCGCCGGCCTCGTTGCGAACCGACTCGCGGCTGTCGCAGAACAGTGCGCTCGCTGCCACCGTGTCCGTATCGAGCTCACGGTAGGCCGGCGTGCTCGCGCCGACCGCGTTGATGTGGGCGCCGGCGCCGACCCACTCGCGCTCGAGCACTGGCTCGCGTGAGCTCGTGGCCGTCACGACCACGTCGGCCCCTCGGACGGCATCCTCGGCTCTCGCACTGACGCCGAACTCGACCCCGGCGGGGCGTGCGGCCGCGGCGCCCTCGACGACGGCCCGGGCGTGGTCCTCGGTTGGGGCATACACCCGCACCGAGTCGAAGCCTCGCACGCGCAGCAGCGCATCGATGTGCGCCCTTGCCTGAACGCCGGCGCCGATGATCCCCAGCACGCGCGCGTCCCCGTGGGCGAGGAGCCTCGTCGCGACGGCGCTGACCGCGGCCGTGCGGACCTCGGTGATCGCTGAGGCATCGAGGATCGCCGTCGGCACGCCCGTCTCGCCGTCGAACAGCGTCACGGTTCCCTGGTGGGCATCGAGTCCGCGCGCCGGGTTGCCGGGCATGACGCAGATCGCCTTCAGGGCGAACGCGGCGCGGTGGCCGTACCGCCCGCCGCGCCATGCGGGCATCAGTCCCATGAAGCCGGCGGCGTCAGGAGGCATCATCACCGATCGCAGCGGCATGTACGCCTGGCCGCGCGCATGCGCGGCGAGGACGGACGCCATGTCCTCGGCGCAGGTCGCGGGAGGCAGAGAAGCGATGACTTCGTCGTGGTTGAGGATCAGCACCCGCACGGCTACAGCAAGCCCTCCACGTGCCTGCGCTCGTCCGGGCTGAGCGGCTGCTGGAGCGCCTCCCGTAGCGGGTCGAGGTGAGCCGGCCTGTTCGGACCGACCACGATCTGCGTGACGCGGTCATCGGCCAGCAGCCACGCCAGCGCCGCGCCGGCGATCGACATGCCGCGCTCGCGGGCGAACGCGCCCAACCGCTCTAGCTTGTCGAACGTCCGATCGTTGACCAGCGATTGGTAGGGCCCGGGCCGCTGGGTCATCCGCGACCCCTGAGGAAACGCCTCGCCGCGGCGGTACTTTCCGGTGAGCCAGCCGCCGGCGAGGGGACTGAATGCCAGGTAAGCGACCTCGCGGCGGGAGCACAGGGGCAGGACGGCCGCTTCGTCGCCGCGCTCGAGCAGCGAGTGGGCGTTTTGAATCGCCAGCGGGTCGCCGGCGACGAGCGCGGCCTCGAGCTGGTCGGCGTCGAAGTTGCTGACCCCGTAGGCGCTGATGCGCCCTTCGTGCAACAGCGCCTCGAACTCGCCGAACGTCTCGACCACCGGGACGTCCGGGTCGTATTCGTGCGCGAGATACAGCTCCACGTGGTCGATCCCGAGGCGCTCGAGGCTCGATGGCAGCTGCCGAGCAATCCGCGCCGGCGCCAGCCCATGGTCGGCGCCCTCGCCCATCGGGTTGTACGTCTTGGTGGTGAGTGTCGGCCGAACGCCCCTCGAACGGATCCAGGTGCCGATGGCCTGCTCGCTGCGCCCGCCGCCGTACGCGTCGGCGGTGTCGAAATGAGTGATGCCGAGCTCCCATGCGGAGTCCA
This sequence comes from uncultured Solirubrobacterales bacterium, assembly GCA_963731355.1. Lineage (GTDB taxonomy): Bacteria > Actinomycetota > Thermoleophilia > Solirubrobacterales > Solirubrobacteraceae > Palsa-465. The sequence goes on from CAVSUS010000003.1 coordinate 61,994, forward strand.
TCAACTCGAGCGCCTGGTTCTCGGACAGCCCCTGGCCGAAAAACGCCGGCTCCGATCCAATACCGCCGAAGTTGCCGCACCCGAGGGCGACGCGCGGGATGGTGAGGCTCGAGCGACCGAGGGGCCGGCGCTCGATCTCGAGCGTCAGCGTCATCGTTCTAGCCCGCGCCCAGCCACCTCAATAGTTGATCAAACCAGGGCCCGGTGGCGCAAGGCAGGCTCAGTCCCGAGCGGCCCCTCCGCGCAACGGCGTGCTCCGATGGGCCCGTGCAGATGTCAGGCTTTCAGTCCAGCGCCGGCAACCCCGAGGAGCGGAGGAATCGATGAGCACGACGAGGGCGAACCTGTTCGCCGACATCGACCGGATGGACGCGGACGCCTGGTCGGAGTATCTGGCCGAGGACGTGGTCATGCGCTTCGGCAACGCGGAGGCCGTGCGGGGGCGGCAGGCGTGCCGGGATGCGCTCGCCGCGTTCTACGACACGATCGCCGGCGTCAGCCACCAGATCGTCGAGCAGTGGGAGACCGGCACAGCCACGATCGTCGAGTCGCATGTCACGTACACGCGCAAGGATGGGCGTCAGGTGACGGTTCCCGTCGTGACGATCTACCGCACCAATGACGAGGACCTGATCGCCGACTACCGGATCTATATCGACATCGCGCCGGTGGTCGCGGACTAGCCGGAGACTCCCGGGTGCGACCGGCGCGCGGCTGCCCGACCCGTCATTGCCCGTTGCGTGGCGAGCGCATCCCCCGTGGCCAGATTCCCTGTTTGCCGGGCGAAAGGATCCCGTTCGGATCGAGCGCGTCCTTGATCCGCTCGCAGAACCGGCGGTAGGCGTGATCGCCGAACGAGTACTGCTCCTGGGCGAGGTCCATGAAGTCGAGATGGGCGCGGTACTCGCCGTAGCCGAGCTTGGCCGCGTCACGGACCAGGCGCTTAGCGACGTCGTAGGCCGCACGGGTCTGCGGCTCGTTCTTGGTGTCGAAGATGATCAGCGTGACGTGCACGAAGCTCCGAGCGTTGATCGGGATCAGGGCCACGATGTAGTCGAGGCCGGCGTCGTTGACCATGCCGCGCAGCAGATCGCGCAGACGTACGGCGTCGGCGCCGGTCAGCGGAGCGACGGGCGAGAAGCCGATGTGCCCGCCCTCTTCGCCGCCGTACCAGGCCGTCATCTGATTGAGATCGAGATTGGGCACGCCGCCCTGGACCCGCTCGACCGGATGCTCGAGCGAAGGGACGTCCTCCGGAGCGCACTTCGCTCCCCACACCTCGGCTCCGGGGATCCGCTCGAACGCGGACTTGATCTTGGCGAAGCGATGGTCGACGACGGCGTCGTCCCCATATAACGCAAAGCGCATGATCCAGCGCCCGATCTCGAGCTCGCGCCCCATGTTGTCGATGACCGCCTCGGGGATCGGACCCTCGCCCTGCCACCAGTCCGCGCGGTTGGTCATCACCGATCCGAGCAGGAGCGTGTTCATGATCTGCGGGACCATGCGGATCGTGTCGTCGAGCATCAGGCGGCGCAGCGTGTCGACCACCGCCGCCAGGTCGTCGTCCCGCCACACCCGCAGCCAGAGCGGCATGTACACCTCTGGGTAGGGCATGAGCCAGACGCCCATCTTGGTGACAATTCCGAAATTCGACTGCATGAAGAGCTGATCTGGGGTCGGGCCGAGGCCGCGCTTGTAGACGTGCCATGCCCGGTTGCCGGGCATCGCACCCATTCCGGTGCGCAGCACCTCACCATTCGCGAGCACCACCTCCATGCCGCACTGCATACCCATGTCCACGCCGTAGGGGAGGTAGGTAATCCCATGGTCGAGCGTGTTCCCGACCACGCTGCCCCAGCCGACGTCGGCGATCGAGAGCATCAGCTGGTGGCCGCCCGCCTTGATCGCCTCGTACAGGTCGAACCAGCGCACGCCCGGTTCGACGACCGCGTACGCGCATTCTTCGTTGATCTCGAGTACGCGGTTCATGTTCCGCAGGCTCACGATTACTGAGCCCTTCACGCGCGGGGCGGGCCCACCGTAACCGTTGTTGCGGCCCTGCCCGTGCATCCACAAGGGGACGCAGTGACGGTTCGCGATCCGCACAACCTCCTGGATCTCCTCGACCGTGGTGGGCTCCAGCACCGCGGAGCCCGTGTAGTCGTCCCAGCTCTCGTGTTGGAAGGGGTCGCGGAACTCGCGCAGCTCCGTCGGGGAGATGAGGACGCGCTCTTCGCCGAGCACGTCGGTGAACTCCGCGAGGGCCGAAGAAAGCGCTCGGGGCGATACCGCGTGGGGAACGGTCGTGGCCACGTCATTGCCTCCCTTCGCAAAACGGACAGCCCCGACGTTACCCCCAGTCGCGCGGCGCAAACGAACCCCGCACGTATCGGCAAAGAGATGTGCGCTCGCGGCTAACTGACGACGGTCTCGATCGTCTCTATCGGCTCGAGCTGCGCGATCTCCGCGCGCCGGTTCTCCCAGTGCGGCGGGATGCACATGTGCGTGCCGAGCTCGTCCTCGTCCTCGTCGATCAGGAACCCCTGGGGCGTCGAGTAGGCCAGCTCGATCAGCGCCCCGCCTGGACTGCGCATGTACACCGAGAAGAAGTAGCCGCGGTCCTTGACGTCGGATACATCGGTGAAGCCGAGCCCGACGATCCAGTCCTTGACCACGGCCTGGTTGTCGGCCGTCACCGCGTCGAGCGCGTGATGGTGGATCGTCCCCTCACCGAAATGCCACGTCCCCTGGGGAAGCTCGGGCTCCTCGACGAGCTCGAGCATCCGGCCGTGCCCCTGTTCGTCTCCGATCTGGAACTGGTGGTGCTTACCCTCCGAGCGCAGCTGGGTGCCCCCCAGGCCCTCGGTGATGAAGAACGCCTGCGGCTCTGGCTCGCGCACCGATGTCGTCGTGCCGTACGCGCCGCGGATCGCATGCTCGGTCGGAACCCCCGGACCGGCGTACGGCTCCCGGGAATCCGGCTCGGGATCGCCCACGATCGAGTAGTGAATTCCGCACGGATGCTGGAGATGAAGACGCTCGGTGCCGAACAACTCACCGCGCTCGTGCTCGACGCCGAATTCGTCGAGTCGGTCGGCCCAGAAGCCAACCGAGCCGAGCGGTACCGACAGGTTCAGCACCTTCAGCTGGTTCGTACCGCGCTTGCCCATCCAGCCCGCCTGGCGGTAGGGAAATGCGGTCAGCAGCGTGCTGGCGTCACCGACCCGGTTGCCGTAGTACAGGTGGTAGATCGGGATCTCACCGTCGAACAGCACGGTCTTCTTGACGCTCTTGAGACCGAGGAGCCGGACGTGGAAGTCATAGTCCTCCTGGGCGCCGCCCACACAGAACGTCAGGTGGTGGGTGCCGCGGATGAAACCCGGGTTCGGCATGTGTCGCGCTCCTCTCCTCGTACTCGATGCAGGCGCATCGTAATCACTGGCCAAGGCCCGCTCGAACAGCTTTCGCACACCCGACACCGCCTGAGCGGTCACATGGTGCTCGGGGTCCTCGTAGATCTCGAACACAACCTCTGCCCCCGCCCGCTGGAACGCGCGAGCGGTTGATTCGGCCCGCTCGAGCCGGATCCATTCGTCGTGCCGGCCGCTCCCGAAGAACATCGGCAGCCCATCGACCCGCCCCGGGCGCACCTCCGAGCCATGCGGTCCGAGCAGCGTCCCCGTGAGCACCGCGACGCCCGCAAACCGGCGAGGCCGGCGCGCCACGAGCTCGGCGACGAGACACGCACCTTGCGAGAAGCCGGCCACCACGATCCGCTCGAGGGGTGAGCCGCCCGAGCGTGCCACCTCGATCGCTGCCTCGAAGCACTCGAGCGACCAGGTGACGTGCGGCTCGTTATCCGCCACCGGCTCGTAATAGCGACCGGGATACCACGAGCGTCTCGCCGCCACGGGCAGCACGTACGCCACCGCATCCCCCAGCTCGAGCCGCTCCGCCACGTCGAGCATCACCTCGGGTCCTTGCTCACGACCGTGCACGAGCACTCCCGCCGCGCGGGCAGCGCCGAGCGGAGCGCCCGCGAGTACCGGGCGATTTCTCAGATGCGGATTGGTCGCCCCGCTAACGACACGCCCCGCGCAGCACCGCATCCACGAGCCCGGGAAAGCGGGCTTCGAGGTCCTCGCGGCGTAGCGTGTTGACGCGCGTCGTGCCGAGCAGCTGCTGCCGGATCACGCCCGCCTCGCGCAGCACCTTGAAGTGATGCGTGCACGTCGACTTCACCACCGGCAGATCGAAGCTCTTGCACGTACGCTGCTCGCCCGACGCCAGTTCCGAGACGATTCTCAGCCGCATCGGGGCGCTGAGCGCGTGCAAAACTGCGGTCAGCTCGATCTGGTCGCGTTCCGGGTGCCACACCGCTTCCCCGGCGCCGCGCGGGGTCGCCTCAATCCCTGCTAGCCCCATGCCAATGTACGAAGATCATCGAACTTGATAGCCTGTTCGATGACCATCGTACCGCCAGCGGACATCCGGAACGAGGGCGGCCCTCGGGCACGTCCTCATCTCACCGCGATCCTGCTGCTCTCATGCCTGGCGCAGTTCATGGTGATCCTCGACGTTTCCGTCGTGAACGTTGCGCTGCCCAAGATCCGCGAGGCGCTGGGCTTCACCGAGCAGGACCTCCAGTGGGTCGTCAACGCGTACACGGTCACCTTCGCGGGCTTCCTTCTGCTGGGCGGCCGGGCCGCCGACCTCCTGGGCCGCCGCCGCGTGTTCGTGTCCGGGCTGGTGCTGTTCGCGCTGGCGTCACTGGCCGGCGGTCTGGCCGACTCGCAGGGTGTGCTGATCGCCGCTCGCGCCGTACAGGGGCTAGGGGGCGCAGTCATCGCCCCGGCATCGCTGTCGATCCTCACCACCACCTTCCAGGAGGGCCCAGCCCGCAACCGGGCGGTCGGGATCTGGGGAGCGATGGGCGGCGCCGGCGGCGCGGCCGGCGTGCTGCTCGGGGGAGTGCTCACGGACATCGCCGGCTGGCGCTGGATCCTGTTCATCAACGTGCCGATCGGCCTGATCGCGGCGCTGCTCGCCCTGCGGTTCATCATCGAGAGCCGCAGCGAGGGGAGGACCCGCAACTTCGATCTGCTCGGCGCCATCTCCGCCACGCTGGGCCTCTCGATACTCGTGCTCGGGATCGTCCGCACCGACGTGACCGGCTGGGGGTCGGGCGAAACGCTCGGGCTGATAGCCGGCGGGCTGGCGCTGCTGCTGGTGTTCGTCGGCATCGAGGGCCGGTTCGCGAAGGCGCCGCTCATGCCGCTTCGGATATTCGCCTCGCGCACGCTGAGCGCAGCCAACGTGGTCGTGCTGCTCGTGGGCGCCGCGTCGTTCGGTATGTGGTTCTTCCTCTCCCTGTACTTACAGCAGGTTCTCGGTTACTCGCCGATCCGGGCCGGCCTCGCCTTCCTCCCCATGACCGTCTGCATCATCGCCGGCTCGACGCTCGCCTCGCGCGCGGTAGCGCGGGTCGGGGCGAAGCCGCTGCTGGTCGCCGGCATGGCCTTCCAGGCAGCCGGCCTGGCGCTGTTCACCGGGCTCTCGGCCGACGGCAGCTATCTCGGCGATGTGCTCGTACCGTCGGTGCTGACCGCGATCGGCATCGGATGCGCGTTCGTCCCGGCGACGATCGCGGCAGTAGCGGGAGTGGCCCGGCGCGAAGCGGGTCTCGCGTCCGGTCTAGTCAACACCTCGCGCCTGGTCGGCGGAGCCCTCGGCCTTGCGATCCTCGCCGCGCTGGCCACGTCGCGCACGAACAGCGATCTGCACCACAGCGGCCCCGGCGTGCACGCTCTCCATGTGGCCCTCACGAACGGATTCCAGCTCGCATTCGCGGTCGCCGCGGGATTTGCCGTCGCGGGGGGTCTCGTCGCGCTCTTTGGCCTGCCTCGTGTTCCCCCCCGGCGCGGATCACCAGCTCCGTCAGAGCCGAGCGAGGAGCCGGGCCCGGCCGACACCGGCGAGCCCGCGGTCGTCGAGAGCGCCCGGTAGGCCCGCCGGAGGGTTTGCTGACCCGCCGCCGGCATGCGTCGCCGGCGGCGGGTCGTTGGCGTTCACCGCCGCTCGCCGAGGGCGTCATCGGGCCGACCACGGCACAATGCGCGCCATGCGCAGAGCGGTCGTCGACATCGGCACGAACTCCACCCGCCTCCTCATCGCTGAGCTCGACGGCGTCCGCGTCACCCGCGAGGTCGAGCGGCGCACGACGATCACCCGCCTCGGCGCCGGCGTCGACGCCGATGGCCGTCTGAGCCAGGAGGCGATGGATCGCGTCTATCGCGCGCTCGACGAGTACCGCAAGCTGATCGACCGTGACGGCTCGCAGTCCGCGGTCGCGGTCCTGACGAGCGCCGTCCGCGACGCCGCCAACGGCGCCGAGTTCGCGCAGACCGTCGCGGATCGCTATGGCCTGAGCCCGCACATCCTCTCGGGCGACGACGAGGCGCGTCTCACGTTCCTCGGGGCCACCAGCGAACGCGGTCCCCAAGATCGCACCCCCACGCTCGTGATCGACATCGGCGGAGGCTCGACCGAGCTCGTGATCGGCGCCGGCCGCGAGATGGCGTTTCACGTCTCGAATCAGGCCGGCGTGGTCCGCCAGACCGAGCGCTTCATCCGGTCCGATCCGCCAACTCAGCCCGAGCTCGAGTCCCTGGCGCAGGACGTGCGCGTGATCCTCGCCGGCAACGTGCCCGGCGAGCAGCGGCATGAGGGAATGCACGCCATCGCCGTCGCCGGCACGGCCACTTCATTAGCCTCGATCGCCCAGGACCTCGAGCCCTACGACCCGGCGAAGGTTCAGGACTACCTGCTCGGCGAGCGTGAGTGCCGGCGGATTCTCGAGCGGCTCGCCGCACTCACGCTCGAGCAGCGGCGCCACGTCGCCGGCCTCCACCCCGACCGTGCCCCCACGATCGTGGCCGGCGCCGTCATCCTGCTCGAGGTCATGAGGCTGTTCGGCCTGAGCGAGGTCGAGGTCTCAGAGCACGACATCCTTCGCGGGGCGGCGCTCGGGCTGAACGACGCCTGAGCCTCAGCGCGCCGTCGACAGCCGGGCGCCGATGTCGGCGCACTCCGCGCAGACGGCTTCGGGCACCAGACCGGCGCGCATCATCAACCCGAACAACTTGCAGCCGACGCAGAAGGCGAAAATCGACTCGGGCCCTGAGAGCAATTGAAGTATATTTCAGTCGGAATTAGTCACTATCGGGGCTTAAGGGAGCGGCTGGGTCGAGTGTCCGGACGCCTGGACGCGTCTGCCTGGACGAATGTTCGATTGCCGCGCAAGAGTCCACACACCATGATTGCGCGCGTGGGGCTGGGCTTTCTAGCCCCCATCATAGGCTCGGGCGAAGCCGCAGACATCGGCGCCTCCCGCCGTCCGAGTCACTCTAACCGGCCCTTTCTGGCACGTACCCCTGCCCGTCCCGATTGGGCCAAACCTGGATCGGAAGCCGCCCGCTGAGAATGCGGGCGGTTTTCGTCGGGGGGCCCGCGTCGTTGTGCCGTCCCGCCTTCCGCTGCGTGCTGAGGTTGGCTTCGGCTCGGCTCCCTTGTCTCACTAGATCACGCGAGGCAAGCGGGAGGGCACACCCGACGCCCTCTGTTGGCGCAGGCGTTGCACGCCTACCTGCCGGTCTCCACGAACGCGACGCACTGCCCCTGGTTGCTGAACTGCGGGTAGTTGCGCCAGCCGCCATTCTTGCACTGGTCCTTGGAGGTCGGCACGAGCTCGTAGGAGATCTGGACCATCGGGACGCCGGTCGTGTCGGTGGTCTGCGATCCGCCCAGCGGGACCAGGTTTGATCCGCCACCGCCTCCGCCTCCGCCCCCCCCGCCGCCGCTGAACTCGGCCGCGCCGCCTCCACCCCCGCCGCCGCCGAACAGGCCTCCGCCGCCTCCGCCGCCCTCCCCCCCGAAGCCGCGGACGTAGACGCAGCGCAACGGCGGGAGCAAAATCGACCCGGGTGGACAGGGCGGAAGACCGGCAGACTCGAACGCGAGTCCGCCGCCTCCACCCTCGCCGCCGACGCCGATGCTCCCGGCGGTACCGAAGCCGCCGGGGTCACAGACGCCCCCGCCACAACCCACGCCACCACCGACGCCGCCGGACCCACCCGCGGTGGCCGAGGCACCGCCGCCGCCGGTCCCGCCGTCAGCGCCGCCGGCCGCGGCGCCGTCATGACCCCCGCCCGCTCCTCCCGCGCCACCGTCCGTGCCCCCGCCACCACCCCCAGCGGCGACGATCAGCCGGCTTGAGAGATCGTCCTGCGAGCTGCGCAAGTCGGAGGCTCCGCCACCCGTGCCATTCCCGAGTGGCCCGCCGCTGAAGCCTCCGCCGCCGAAACCTGGATCCTGGCTGGCCCCGTTTGCGCCGACGATGGCGTGCAGAGTGGCCCCGCCGCCCACCGGAAGATCACCGGTGACCACCGCGCCGAACCCGCCCGGGCCTTCGGGAACGCCATTCTCGCTGGTGCCTGCGCCCATCCCGCCGACCGCCACGACGTGTATGGAGGACACGCCCGCCGGTACCGTGAACGGGTTCGAGCCTGAGGTGAACGTCTGCATGCAAGCCACGATCTCTCCGGACTGGCTGCATCCCGGCGGGAGCGCCGCCGCCGCGCTGCCGGCGAGCAGGGCCGAAGCGCCCAGAGCCGCGCCGACGCTCGCCACGACTGCAATCGCCTTGCGCGAGAAGCCTGACAACATGAACCTCTCAACCACGGCCACGCTCCGTAGTCAAAACTCTGCCGAATCGCGAGCGGCGGTCTATCACACCCGGCCCTCAGCGATCAACAATGAACCGCGCGTCTACGCCAGGCTAGATCTGCGGGGGTAGGCCACGGTTGGGTCCGTGAGCACGTTGACGACCGCGGGTTTGCCGGACTCGAAGGCGCGCTCCAGTGCGGGACGGAGCTCGGCGGGCGCTGAGACGAGCTCCCCGTGACAGCCGAGCGCTCGAGCGAGCTCGTCGTACCGGGTGCCCGGGCGCAAATCGGCCGCCACCGAGTATCCGTAGAGCGACTCCATCGGATGCTTCTCGAGGGCCCAGATGCCGTTGTTGCCGATCACCGCGACCACCGCGACTCCATGGCGGGCGAGCGTATCGAACTCCATGCCAGCGAAACCGAACGCCCCGTCGCCCAGCAACAGCAGGACCTGTCGTTCGGGGTGGGCGAGCTTGGCGGCGAGCGCGTAGCCGGGGCCCGAGCCCAGGCAGCCGAACGGGCCGGGGTCGAGCCAGCACCCTGGCTCGTAGGAGTCGACCACGCGCCCGGCGTAGGAGACGAAGTCTCCGCCGTCGCCGACGACGATCGCGTCACGGTCGAGCAGCTGCGCCAGCTCGCCGTATACGCGCATCGGATGCAGCGGCGCCCGCGGATCCGTCAGCTCCGGGACCTCCGCAGCGCGCCTGTCGTCCTCGATCTCGCGGAGCGACGCGAGCCACCGGTCGCGCCCGACCACCGATCCCCCGGCGGCCGCATCACCGAGCGCCGCGAGCGATGCGGGCAGAGCGCCGTAGAGCTCCGCCGCCACCGGACGCGGGTGCTCGCGCTCGGGCTCGGCGACGTCGATCACGACGATCTCCGCATCCGCGGCGAATGCCGACCCGAAGCCGAGCCGGAAATCGAGCGGCACTCCCACCACTAGCGCCACGTCAGCCCTACTCAGGGCGGTGCCGCGCGCCCGGGAGAAGAACAGCTCGTGGTCGGCCGGCAGGCAGCCACGGGCGAGTCCGTTGAGGAACACGGGGATTCGCAGCTCCTCGGCCAGCGCCCGTAGCGCATCCCCGCCCCGGCCCCAGTAGAGCTCGGTCCCAGCCATGATCGCCGGCCGCTCGGCGTCGCGCAGCATCGCCGCCGCCCGCTCCACCGCGCGAGGGTCTGCACCCTCGGCGGGTGCCGGCGCCGGGAGCACCTCCGAAGGCTCCTCGGCCTCGCTGAACACCACGTCGAGCGGGAAGTCGACGAACGCCGGCCCGGAGCGGGGCGTGAGGGCGGCGCGCAAGGCCTCATCCACGAGGCCGACGATCTCGACCGTCTCCCGCGCGGTAGAGGCGAGCTTGACGAGCGGGCGGACGAACGGCACGTGGTCGATCTCCTGGAGCGATCCCTGTCCCCAGCGGAACTGCGGCGCCCGTCCCCCGAGCACGACCATCGGGGAGTGGTTCAGGCTCGCCGAGGCGAGGGCGCTCATGCCGTTGGTCACGCCCGGGCCCGCGGTCAGCGCGCACACTCCGGTCGTGCGGGTCACCTTCGCCCAGCCCTCGGCCGCGAACGCCGCGGACTGCTCGTGTCGGACGTCGATGATGTCGATCCCCTCCGCCCGGCAGCCGTCGTAGATCGCGAACAGGTGCCCGCCCGACAGCGTGAACAGCTTCCTCACCCCGTGGGCGCGCAGCCGCTTGGCGATCAGCCGCCCACCGTGGAGCCGGGTGCTCGCCTCCGTTTCGGTGGCCACGGCGCAGAACGTAACAGGACCCGACAGCGGTCGAGCCCGTTCACTCCCGGGCGCCGGCGAGGCGCAGCGCGTTCACGACCCCGCCACCGAGGATGATGAGCGCCAGCACATAGAACCAAGCGAGCATGATCAGGATGAACACGATCGTGGTGCCGAACCGGGCGATCGTCGAGATGTGCGAGAGGTATTCGGGGAAGGCGTAGTCGACCACGGCGATTGCGAGCGTGCCGCCGAGCGCGCCCGGCCACACCGCGCGCCACGGCACGCGCCGGTTCGGCACGCGCGCGTAGATCACCGACAGGCACCCGAACAGCAGCGCGATGCTCAGCGTGAGCGAGATCGCGTAGACCACGGCGGTCACTCTCGCCAGGTCGAAGGGCAGATCGGCCTCCCCCGCGTTGAGCAGGCTCTGTCCGATCGGCACGGCCACGGTCGCGATCATGAACAGGAGCACGACGCCGAGCATCACCAGCGCGAAGCGCTTCTGCTCGAGCCAGCTGCGCGAGGGGCAACGGTAGATCCGGCTGAAGGCGGTGTCGAGCGCGCCCCAGAACGACGTACCGAGCCACACGCTGGCGATCAGGGCGAGCACGCCGGTGCTGGCGGTCGAGTCCTTGATCTCCGACAGGAGCGAGTTCAGGGTGTCCTCGGCCGCCCCGGGAAACACCTCACGCAAGTCGCCCAGCACGCTGTGCTGGATCGCCTGGCTCTTGAGGACCTGGCCCGCGACGAACAGCCCGAGCAGCGCCACCGGGACTATTCCCAGCAGCATGTTGTAGGCCACCATCGCGGCCTGGCCGGTGAGGTTGGCGTCCCACGCCAGCCTCCAGAACCGGCGGACCGCGCCGAAAGCCTGGTGGGTCAATCGCGAACTCGCCTCCGGCCGTTCCAAGAAATCAAGCACAGTTTCGCGCTCTCGCCGGCAGCTGCCAACGGGCGGATTTGGGGCGTTGTCATGATCGCAACCACATCGGACCAGACCGCTTGCGCGGCAAAGCGCGACCGTTAGACTCAAACTTGGTAGGTAGGCCCGTCCGTCCAAGAAGGGGGGGATTCTTCGCATGTCTCACGTACCGCCGCCCAAGCGCCATCCGTACGACCAATGGGCGCCGGATGCCCGAGCGCTGGACATCGTGGGAGACAAGTGGACTCTCCTGATCGTTCGCGATCTCGCCTCCGGGCCGCGGCGGTTCGTGGAGCTTCAGCGGGTGCTGCCGGGCATCTCGACCGAACAGCTGCGCTCGCGACTGAACCGGATGGTCGCCGACGGAATGCTCACCCGAAAGCGCTACCGGGAGGTGCCGCCCCGCGTCGACTACGAGCTGACCAGCCGAGCGCGCGACCTCATGCCGGTCCTGGGTGAGCTGGCGCGCTGGGGATACGAGTGGGCTTGGAGCTCGCCGCGCGAGTCCGAGACGGTCGACCTGGGCGCGATCTTCCGGCTCGCGCCCGGCCTCGTGCAGCCGGAAGGCGAGACCGGCACCGTCGAGTTCAAGGTCGAGGGCGATGCCGGTGCCTCGTGCACGTTCACGGTCTCGGCGAGGGAAGTCACGCTCTCAGAGCACGGTACGGACCGCGCCGACGCGCGCGTCTCCGGCGACCGCAGCGCGTGGATAAGGACGTTCTCCCCCGACCGCGACCGCAGCGGGCTGGAGATCACCGGGGACGAGCAACTCGCCGAGACGCTGCTGGCCGGCCTGCAAGCCGGCCAGCAGCACAGCCCGCGCTCGGCCCGCGCCCTGGCATAACCCCGCGCAGACCCTATCTCGCGGGCTGAATCGCTAGCTTGTGCGTGCCCGCCCGGGTGGTGGAACTGGTCAGACACGGTCGCCTTAAGAGCGACTGCCCATGCGGCATGAGGGTTCGAGTCCCTCCCCGGGTATCCGGCACCACCGCGAACGTTGATCCTAAAGCGAAACTAACCGGCGTTTGCGGTGTCCGTACGTTGGAGTCCGCGTTGGAAGTCTCGGCACTCAGATACTCCGGAGGGATCGGCCTGCACGGACGCTCGCCCCTGCTCAGGCTGCAATCCGACGAACGGCTGATCATCTATATCCGGCGCGGGAGCACGGCGGCGTTCGAGGTCCTTGTTTCCCGCTATCAGGCGCGCCTGCTGGCGTTCTGTCGTCACCTACTCGGATCCAAGGAGGACGCCGAGGACGTGCTCCAGGAGGTGCTCGCGGCCGCGTTCAACGCGATCCTGGCCGATGACCGGCCGATCAACGTCCGGCCGTGGCTCTACCGCATCGCGCGCAACCGGAGCCTCAACCACATGCGCCGCATCCACGCGGTGGGCGTCGAGTCGATGGATGTCCACCTTTCGGACAACGGCGCGAGCACGGCGGACAAGGTTCACGACCGCGAGGACTTCCTCATGCTCGTGGGCGATATTCAGGATCTCCCCGAGACTCAGCGCACCGCGCTCGTCCTGCGCGAGATGGACGCTCTCTCCTACGAGCAGATCGCCGAGGCGATGGAAACCACCGTCCCCAGCGTCAAGTCGCTGCTGGTTCGCGCCCGCGTGTCGCTCGCCGAGGCCGCCGAGGCGCGCCTGCTGTCCTGTGAGGAGGTGCGCCTCGAGTTGGGCGAGGTGGCCGAGGGCCTGCGACGCCGCCCCGGCCCCCTGGTGCGCCGGCATCTGCGTTCGTGCAAGCGCTGCTCCTCGTTCAAGGTCCAGCTGAAGGAGACCAACAAGGCGCTTGCGGCGGTGCTGCCGCTTGGACCGCTCGTACTGCTGAAGAAGCTCGCGCTCACGCACCTCGGGCATTCCGCCGGCGCGGGCTCGAGCGCGACGGGCGCCGGAGCCGCCGGCCAGGCGGCCGCGGTCGGCTCGACCGCGGCCGCGGGAGCGACCGTCAGCTCGGCCGGCGGGATCGTCTCCGCCGGCATCGGCGCCGTGGCCACGAAGGCCGCCGCCGGCCTGGCGGCGGCCGCCCTGGTCACCGCCGGCGCGGTAGAGGTGACAAAGACCGCGCCGGCGCCAAGGAAGCACCTCGCTTCCCTGCAGCAATCGCTCGACAATCCGCCCGCGCCACCTCCCCAGCAGGCGGCGGCGCCGGCCATCAAGGTCATCCGTCACGTCCCACCGCCGGTGAAGAAGACTGTCGCGAAGAAGGCCACGACCGACAAGCCGGTCACGGATAAGGCCGTCGTCCCCGCTGTTCCGAAGCCCAAGCCTGTAACCAAGCCCGACCCCAAGGCCAAGGCGGCGGCGAAGTCCGCAGCCGACAAGACAACGACGACGCCGGCGGCGACGCCTCCGCCGGGGCGGACGCAGACGCAGACGGATCCGACGGTCTTGACAACGCCGATGACGACGACCACCAGCGCCATCCCGACCACGACCATCGCGGCGCCGGCGACCGCCACCACCCCGACGGGCACGACCGATCCCAGTACCGATCCGGCCGCGACGACCACCTCCTCCGACACCACTAGCACGACCAGCACCACCACGACCACCGGCACCACCACTACTACCACCAGCACGAGTTCGCCGCCGCCCGCCACCCAGCCCGCGCCCGACACCGGGACGCCCGGCAGCTGCGCGGACACCTCGACGGCCAACCCGTCGTGCCCGCCTTCGCAGGCGCCGTCGCCCGACCCCGCGGCGACCGTCCCTCCGCCCACGGGCGGCGCGGCGCCATAGCCTCGCCGGCCCGGTTGATCGACCTAGACCACTTTCAGGAAGTCGACATGCGCGTCGGCCGAGTGCTGTCGGTCGACGAGTTTCCCGAGGCCCGCACGCCGGCCTGGAAGCTCACGATCGACTTCGGCGAGGAGATCGGCGTCAAGCGCTCCTCGGCTCGCATCACCCACTATTCGCGCCGGGAGCTCGAGGGGACGCTCGTCGTCGCCGTGGTCAACTTCCCGCCGCGCCAGATCGGTCCGTTCCGCTCCGAGGTGCTCGTGCTCGGTGCCCTCGATGACGAGCTCGGGGTGGGTTTGCTGCGTCCCGACAAGAACGCGGCAGTCGGGTCCCGGATTGCGTAGCCAAGCTACGGCCCCGGCTCGCCACCGATGATCAGCATCCCCCGCCGGGCGCCGTCGACTTGGAGGGCGTAGTTCCCGGCCTTCTGCCCAGCTAGCAGCACCGACACTCGGCCGTGGGCGGGTACCGACAGCGCGTGGCTGAGCGGCGTCGCGATCACGACGCGGTGCGCGCGACCGTCGCCGGAGGCCACCGACACCTGCACCGCCACGAACGCCGGCGCGGATACGCTCGGCGGGCTCAGCGAGTCCCCCGAGCCGATCGTGAACGTGGCGGGCACGCGGACGTTCGTCGCGCCGCCGGCCGCCGATGAGGATGTCGTGGGCGGCGCGGGACTGGTGCCGGAGGACGTGGTCCGCGCTCCGGTCGCGGTCGTCGTTCTCGCCGGCATCGGCGCCGTCGAGGTGGTCGCGCTCGTGGTGGGCGCCGAGGTGGTGGGCGCCGCGGTCGTAGCGGTTGCGGCCGACGCGCTCGTGGCCGTCGAGCTGCTCGACGAGTGCGTGGAGCTGCCGCATCCGGCCACGAGCGCGAGCGCACATACGGTTCCGAACAGAGACAGCGGGCGGTGCATCCCGAAGCATTGAAGCGCTTGTGCGTGCGGAATCCCCGGGAGCGGGCATGTGGTCGCTCTAAGGTGCCGTATATCCAACCGCAGGACGTCCACGTCCCTTTCCGGCGGGGAACACATAGCCTCTGGCCCGTGCCGACGGCCCTGCTCACCACCTTTCTCACCCCCTACCGCGTTCCGCTGTTCGAGCGACTTGCGGAGCGCGACGGAATCGAGGTCCTCTGCTACGGAGGCGGCGCGCGGTACGTCCCGGGCTGGTTCAGCGATCTCGACGCCCAGCTCGCGGCCGCGACGTTCCCCGCCCGGCGGCTTCAAGGGATGCGCGAGGCGCTCCGGATTGGCCGCGGGTACGACGCCGTGATCGCTCCCTTCGCGGGCGGGGCGATCCTGCCGGCCGCGTACGCCGGCGCCCGCCGCTACGGCCGTCCGTTCATCCTGTGGGCGTCGGTCTGGGCCCAGCCGCGCTCGCTCGCGCACGCCGCCACGCTCCCGCTGATCCGCCACATCTACCGCAAGTCCGATTCGGTCATCGCGTACGGGGAGCACGTGCGCCGCTTCGTCGCCCGGATCCGGGGCAGAGACGACGACGTGTTCGTCGCGCCGCAAGCGGTCGAGCCGGAGCTGTTCGGACGCGCGATCGGCGAGGACGAGGTGCAGGCGTTCCGCACCCAGCATGACCTACCCGAGGGCCCGCTCGTCCTCTATGTCGGGCGGATCGTCCCCGAGAAGGGCATCGGTGTGCTGCTCGATGCCTGGCGGCAAGTGGAGACGGAGGCGATGCTCGTGCTCATCGGAGACGGCCCGCTTGCGACGTGCGCCGCGGCGTCCCCGCGCGCCCGACTGCTCGGGCCGCTGCCGCGCGCCCAGCTCCCGGTCGCCTACGCGGCCAGCGAGATGACCGTGCTGCCCTCGATCGCGACGCCGCGGTTCCGGGAGCCGTGGGGGCTCGTCTGCAACGAGGCGATGTACCAGCGGCGGCCGATGGTCGCGACCACGTCGGTCGGGGCGGTCGCGGGAGGGCTCGTCCGCGACGGCGAGACCGGTCTGGTCGTGCCCGCCGGCGACCCCGCCGCGCTGGCGCAAGCGATCGATCGGCTGCTCATGAACCCAGGCCTACGCTCGCGTCTGGGCGAGGCCGCGAGGCGCGCCGCGGCCTTCTACACATACGAGGCCATGGTCCAGGCGATCGATCGGGCCCTCGACCGCGCCCGGAGCGCCCGCGCCGCCCGCTGACGGCGGCGGACCCGCATCACTGCCCGACCGAGAAAAGCGCCTCCAGGTCGTGTCGCGAATAGACCTCGAACGCCACCATCGTCGAGGTCCGCACCACCCCCGGCAGCTGCGAGATCTGGCCGGTCACCACCGGCGCGAGCTGATCGTGCTCGCGCAGGCGGAGGATCGCGACGAAGTCCCATTCGCCGGTGACCGAGTACGCCTCGGCGACGCCCTCGATGTCGGCCAGGTCGCCCCCAAGGGTGGCCAGGGCCGAGCGCTCGGACTGGATGAGCACGATGGCGTGGGTCACGTGGAGTAGGTCTCCCCCGGCTCGAGCACCACCACGTTCGACCCCGTCGCCGACTCGACGTCGGACTTGAAGGCCTCGGCGTCGGCCTCCACCAGCGGGAAGGTGTTGTAGTGACACGGGATCACGGTCTTGGCGCCGATCAGGCCGGCGGCGTCGACGGCGTCGGTCTGGTCCATCGTGTAATGGCCGCCGATGCACATGAGCGCGAGGTCGATCGGGGTGCGTTTGCCGACGAGCTGCAGATCGGAGAACAGCGACGTGTCCCCGAGGTGGTAGACGACGGTCCCGTCGAACTCGATCAACAGGCCGGCGGGGGTGTTGACCGTGCCCTTCGGCGTCGTCGAGGTATGCCAGGCGGGCACCAGCTTGACCCACCCCCAGTCGAACTTGACCGTCCCGCCCAGATTGGGATCGTGGGCCTCGATCCCCTCCTCGCGGACCTCGTTCGCGAGCTCGACGATCGCGACCACGGGAGCGCCGGTTCGTTTGGCGATCGCCACCGTGTCGCCGATGTGGTCGCCGTGACCGTGGGTCAGGAGGATCGTCGTGGCCTGGACGTCGTCGGCGGCGATCGCGGCCTTGGGATTGCCGGTCAGAAACGGATCGATCAGCACCGTCGTGTTGCCGTCGGACAGCGTGAAGCACGCGTGGCCGAGGAAGCGCAATTCCATCGTTATCCATCCTCCTTCGTGATTGGGGGTGAGTCGGCGCCGGGGACCCGAGCGAGCTCCCGGGCCAGCTCGAATCCGATCGCGACCCCGACGAGCATCGCGAGGCGAGTCTCCTCGGCGAGGAGCGTCTGCACGTCGCGGACACGCTCGCCCGGGTCCTCCTGGCGGGTGGCCTCGCGGACCGCCTGGTCGTGGCCGACGTCGAACCAGCCGCCCTCGCGCAGCGCCGTGGCGAGCACCCGCTGGAGCGACGGCGCCGCCCGCGCCACCAGATCCTGCGCCTCCTCGAGTCGCTGCGGAGCAGTGAGCGCGGCAATCGCGGCGTCGAGCTCGGCATCGGTGTAGGCGCGATCGACCACTCGGTTTCGGGATCATACGGGCGTGGTCGTCTCGCTGACCTCGCTCTCCCACGGCGCCGGTTGCGGGTGCAAGCTGCCCGCCGCCTCGCTCCGTCCGCTGCTCGCGGGGATCCCGCAGAGCGCCGCCGGCAACGTGCTCGTCGGCTTCGACACGAGCGATGACGCGGGCGTCTACAAGCTCCGGGACGACCTCGCGATCGTGAGCACGGTCGACTTCTTCACCCCGATCGTCGACGACCCGTTCGACTTCGGGCGGATCGCCGCGACCAACGCGCTGTCGGACATCTACGCCATGGGAGCAGAGCCGGTGAGCGCGCTGAACCTGGTCGCGTTCTCGCTCGAGGAGCTCGGCGGCGAGCCGTTGACCGGGATCCTCCGGGGGGCGGCATCCGTCGCGGAAGAGGCCGGGGTGGCGATCCTCGGCGGCCACTCGATCGAGGACTCCGAGCCCAAGTTCGGGATGGCGGTCACCGGGATCGTCCATCCCGACGAGGTGATCACCAATTCCGGCGGGCGCCCCGGCGACGCGCTCGTGCTGACCAAGGCGCTCGGCGCGGGTGCCGTGTCGACCGCGCTCAAGCGTGGCATCGCGGACGCCCCGCTGGCGCAAGCCGTCGATGTGATGACCACGCTCAACCGCGACGCGGCGCGGGCGCTACGGGACGCCGGCGTCCACGCCATGACCGACGTGACCGGGTTCGGGCTGCTCGGTCACCTGCACGAGCTCGCGTTCGCGAGCGGCGTGTCCGCGGAGGTGTCGGCGGATGCCGTTCCGGCGATCGCGGGGGTGATGGAGCTGCTATCCGATCCCGGGCAAAGCGCGGTGTCCGGGGGGACCCGGCGAAACCGCGCCGACGCCGAACGGTTCGCCACTTTCGCGCCGACCGTCTCGGAGGCCCGCAGGTGGCTGGTCTCCGACGCCATGACGTCCGGCGGCCTCCTCGCGGCGGTCCCCGCCGCGAGCATCGGCGACCTCGAGGGCGCACAAATAGGACGATTGACGAACGGACCGGCCGGGATGATCACCGTCAGCTGACGGCTGACGGCACTCAGCGGAGCTGCATCCGCGCGAGCGGCAGCCCGAGAACTATGCCGGCCAGGGCGCCCACGCCCGCGGGGATCCAGCTCGCCTCGGTCGCCACCAGCGGCATCAGCGCCACCACCACGCCGATCACCGCGGTGCCCAGCAGGTCACCGTCGATCTCCTGGCGGGCACGCAGCGTCAGGAGGTCCGGAATCGCCCAAGCGCACAGCAGCGCGAGCGCTCCACCGTTGCCGCCGAACGCGACGTGGTGAGAATGCGTGACCGCGACGACCGCGGCGCCGCCGACGGCGCCGACGCCGAACAGCAGCAGCACGGCCACCAGCCCGTGACGCCGCTCCATCAGCCATCCGAACAGCCCGATCGCCAACAGCGTCGCGAACGCGTATCCGGTGTTGATGTAGGTGAACGGGGCCACGAGCAGCCGCCACCAGAGGTGCGTCCCCGCCTGTATCCACAGCTGGATCGTGTGGACGCCCGCGACCACGGCAGCCCGCCACACCAGACATCCCGCCAGTCCCGCCAATACGAGGGCAATCGTCGCGTAAGGGCGCGCCTCGGCCCGGATCCCCGGGATCTCGCCGCGGCGCAGGCGCGGCAGCGATGGCGTCGGCGGGCGGCGGCGGCGCTTCTCGGCCACCCGCCCCTGGCGATCGAGCTTCGGGGCGCGCTTTCGCACGCGGTGCCCGCAGTAGGGGCACTCGGTGATGTACGGGCTCACCTCGGACCCGCAGCTCTTGCAGATAACGAACAGGTCGGGGCCGCCCGTGCTCACAATCGTCGATTGTAGAGCGGCTCTGGCAACGGAACACCCGCCCGGGAACGGGAATCGGTACTTAGGACGCGGTCGCGGCGACTATCTCGCCCATCACCTCGCGGAGGTCGTGATTGGCCTCGTAGACGACGACCTGACGCGCGGCGCCGTTGCCGCCCTCGAGCAGGTCCTCGACCGCCTCGAGCTCGGCCACAGAGCCCAGTTCGCGGCAGTGGTCCCGGATCCGGTCGATGAGCCGTCTGGCCAGCGCACGTGTCGAGACGCGCTCGTAGCTCGGCAGGTCAACCAGCTCGCCCTCGAGCCCGTTGCGCGCGGCCAGCCACTTGTTCTCGTCGAGCATCTCGAACGGGTACTTCGACAGTCGCATTCCGGCCTCGAAGTGCTCGGCCAACTCGCGGGCGAGGCCCTGGACGAGGGCGGCGAGTCCGAGGGTGTGCTCCACGCGAGTCTGCGAGTCCATGACCCTCACCTCCACGGTCCCGAAGTCGGGGTGCGGCCGCACGTCGTGCCACAGATACGTGTAGTCCTCGATCACCCGCGCGTTGATCATGAAGTCGATGCGCCGCTCATAGTCCTCCCAGTTCTTGTACGTGGGCGGAATCCCCACCCGAGGGAAGGCGCGGAAGATCGGGGTTCGTGAGGAGGCCAGGCCGGTGGCGTCCGCGCGCCAGAACGGCGAGTTGGCCGACAGTCCGAGCAGCACGGGAACGTGCACCCGCATGCCGTTCGCGACGTGGATCGCCTTGTCGGGGTCGTCGATCCCGACGTGGACGTGCACCCCGAAGATCAGCTCCTGTCGGGCCACGAAGCGAAGCGCGGAGATCAGATCGCGGTAACGCGAGCGAGCCACGATCCGCTGGTCCTCCCACATGGCGAACGGGTGCGTACCGGCCGAGCCGATCGCGAGGTCCTTGGAAGCGGCGGTCTCCTGCACCTGCCGGCGCAGCGCGCGCAGCTGCTGGCCGGCCTCGGCGGTGTTCGCGCACGGATCGGTGGAGACCTCGAGCACGGACTCCATGAGCTCGGGCTTGATCTCCCCCGCCGGCGCGGGCTCGAGCAGGCTCTCGATCGCGTTGACGAGCTCCAGCGACTGGGCGTCGACGATCATCAGCTCCTCTTCGATCCCGATCGTGTACGGCGGGCCTGTGAACCGGTGCTCCACGCGGGGCAGCCTAACGAGCAGCGCGTCGACGGCTGCCTCCATAGGGTCCTAGACTGAGGAGCCGACGATCACTCGCGAGAAGGGACGGCACACAATGGCTCTTGGATACGACGGCACGCTGTACATCCTCGCGTTCGACCATCGTGGGTCGTTCCAGAAGAAGATGTTCGGGATCTCCGGCGACCCCACGCCCGAGGAGACCGAGACCATCTCCGACGCCAAGCGCCTGATCTACGAAGGGATGGTGGAGGCCGAGCAGCGCGGTGCGGACCCGAGCGCAGAGGGCGTGCTGGTCGACGAGCAGTTCGGCTCGGACATCCCCGCGCGCGCCAAAGAGCACGGGCAGAAGCTCGCCATGCCGGTCGAGAAGTCGGGCCAGGACGAGTTCGACTTCGAGTACGGCGAGGACTTCGCGGCCCACATCGAGAAGTTCGACCCCGACTTCTCCAAGGTCCTGGTTCGCTTCAACCCCGACGGCGATGCCGGGATGAACCAGCGCCAGCTGGAGCGCCTGAAGCGTCTGGCGGACTGGCTGCACGACACTGACCGGAAGTTCCTCTTCGAGCTGCTGGTTCCCCCCACCGAAGCGCAGCTCTCGCAGGTCGACAACGACGTCGACCGCTACGACGCCGAGCTCCGGCCGGAGTTGATGCGCCGCGCGATCGAGGCCACCCAGAATTTCGGGGTCGAGGTCGATATCTGGAAGATCGAGGGCGTGGACGAGCGCTCCGATGCGTCGATGCTCGCCGAGCAGGCCCGCACCGGGGAGGGCCGCGAGGGCGTGGTGTGCGTGCTCCTGGGCCGCGGCGCCTCGACCGAGAAAGTCAATCAGTGGCTCGAGGTGGCCGCTCCGGTCGAGGGTTTCATCGGGTTCGCGATTGGCCGTTCGATCTGGTGGGATCCGCTGAAGAGCTTCCTGGAGGGCAATGTCTCGCGAGAGGCGGCGGCGTCCCAGATCGCCGACAACTACCTGCGGTTCGTTCGGGTTTACGAGGGCCAGCAGGTTCATTAGCCCCCGGCGCTAGGCGTGCGCGCGGGCCGTGGTAGGCTCGCGCCCGATGGCGATGAAGATGCGCCAGAGCCTGGCGCAGCTCGAGCAGGAGTTCCGGCACGAGGCGCAACTGGACCGGAGCCGCAGGGAGAACCTGCGCCGGCGCGCCGTGCAGCGCTCGCGCAAGCGTCAGATCGCGCGCGAGCGCCTGCGCAGCTCGATCCGCTTCTGGCTGCTGATGCTCTCGCTCGTCGCGACCGCGGTCATCGTGACGATCGCGATGTTCGAGACGCTGTACTACCTGCTCGGATAGCGGACGCTGGCGCCGCGACGATGTCTGGGCGAGCGAGATCTAGCTGGACTCGCCGAGCCCACGGAGCGCCGCGTCGACCTCCTGGCGCGCGCCCTTACCAGCCCCCATTCGCTCTTGCTGGATCTCCAGGTAGACCTCTTTGCGGAAGACCGGGATGTCACGCGGGGCCTGAATGCCGATCCGAACCTTCTCACCCATGATCGCCAACACCGACACCTCGATGTCGTCTCCGATCATGATGCTTTGGTTGGACTTGCGAGTGAGTACCAACATCGGAAGATGCCTCCCTGCTCGCCTGGGGTTCGCTGTCGAGACAAATCCGGCCCTCCCCACAGTCTCCGTGGCGGACCGACTCGCCCGCGTCCAGCATACCGGTTGCCCTTGCCTATGCACAAGGCAGCTCTTGTGGGGTTTGGTGAATGCTTGGAGGTCATGTTTCGCGTCTTGGCGCCGGCGGACGCTCGGCGAGCGTCCAGGTGCTCTCCGGCGGTACTCTCCGCGCCAGTCATGCCGCGTCGTTCGCTGCGTCCCGAGCTGAACCGCATTCGGGCCTGGGTCCGCCAGGGTCGAACCGATGCCTGGATCGCCCATCAGCTCGAGGTCACCGTTCAGCAGATCCAGGCCTTCAAGCGCGAGCAGGGACTGGAGCCCGGGGACGAGGCCGAGGGAATCCCGGTCGACTTCGACGACGAGATCGATCTGCGCGCCGAGGACGATGCGCTGATCGCCGCCGAGCTCGACGCCGCCGAGGCCGAGCGCGCCGAGGAGGACGAGGAGCCCGAGGAGCCCGACGCCGAGGAGCCCGACGCCGAGGAGTCCGAAGACGACGAGGAGCGGCGCGGTCGGCGCCGGCGGGGCAGACGCGGCGGACGGCGGACCCGCCGCAAGAGCACGCCGCTCGAGGCCACCTTCGACCACGGCGAAGAGGGATACGGACTGTGGCTCGATCCCGCGGTTCAGGACGACCCGATCTACGCCGAGTACTGGGCTGGCCACCGCCCGGTGGAGGTGGCGATCGAGGAGGATCAGATCGTGATCCGCCGGGCCGGCGGCGACGAGGGAGACGAGGAGTCGGACGACGGCGAGTAGTTGCCGGGGGCGCTCGCTTGCGAGGCGAGCGCCCCCGCACAGGCCGTCGCGGCGAGGCGGTTCCTGGCCCTACTCGGGGCGGATCCGCCGCCCTCCCGCGTAGTCGCTCGCCTCGCGCAGGTAGCGCGCGAAGGCGGCCCCCGCCACCGTCGTCATGTCCCAGGCCGCGGGATTCCCGGGCGCCACCCGGGTGGCGATGTCAAAAGCCCAGTCCGTGCCCTGCTCGCCGTACAGGGTCGCGAGCTCCTGGGACGTGAACGGCCCCCCCAACCGGCGCCGCAACTCGAGCACCAGCGCCTCCGTGACGCGATCCAGCGCGGGCCGGTCGGCGGGGTCGGCGGCCGCGAGCCGGCGCTCCCCCTCGCGCCACAGACCGATCGCCTGATCGACGTCCATCACAACCGGCCGGGGTCAGCGATTCGGCAGCCCGGTAACCACGTACGGCCGCTCGCCGGGCCTCACCATGCCCAGAACTCGTGCCTCGTGCACGATCGTCGCGGGATCGTTCAGCGTCTTCTCCTGCTGGGTAAGCACCGCGTTCTGCCGCGTCAGGCTCCTGACGACGGACAGCTGCTGGTCGGCCTGAGCTCGGACCGAGAAGTACGCCAGCGCCTGCTGCACGTACAGGCCGGCGACAACCGCCAGCACAACGAGCAGGCCGACGCGGCCGAGCCGATCCCAGCGCACTCGCGGCCGTGGGCCCCGACGAGCGACCCGAGGCCGAGGCGGCGTCCGCGCCGTCCGCGCTCCTCTCCCCGGCGCCGGCGCCTGGAAAGCGGAACGAGTTGCGGAGCGAGGTGGCGGCATCCCGTAGGCGCTTCGTTCGACACGCGCTCGCTCCTTCCTGCTGCACCGATTGCTGCACGGAGCGCCCGATCACGGGGGCGCTAGGACCGAAACGCGCCACGCCCCGGATACTGGGCGTCTGCTCCCAGGGCCTCTTCGATCCGCAACAGCTGGTTGTACTTGGCCACCCGATCGGTTCGCGATGGCGCGCCGGTCTTGATCTGCCCGCAGCCGGTGGCGACCGCGAGGTCCGCGATCGTGACGTCCTCGGTCTCCCCGGAGCGGTGCGACATGACCGCGGTGTAGCCGCTCTCGCGGGCCATGGAGATGGCCGCCAGCGTCTCGGTCAGGGTTCCGATCTGATTGACCTTGATCAGGATCGAGTTGGCCACTCCGCTGTCGATCCCGCGCTCTAGCCGGTCCGTGTTGGTGACGAACACATCGTCCCCCACGAGCTGCAACCGGTTGCCGAGCCGCCCGGTCAACACGGACCAGCCCTGCCAGTCCTCCTCGCCCATTCCGTCCTCGAGCGACACGATCGGGTAGCGGCCCACGAGCTCTTCCCAGTAGCTGGTGAGCTCATCCGCATTCACGGTCCGGCCCTCGTGCTCGAGCACGTAGGCGCCGTCGCGCCACAGCTCCGACACCGCCGGGTCGAGCGCTATCGCGACCTGCTCGCCCGGGACGTAGCCGGCGGCGCCGATCGCCTCCATCAGCAGGTCGAGCGCCTGAGCATTCGACCCCAGGTCGGGGGCGAAGCCGCCCTCGTCCCCGACGGAGGTCGACATCCCACGGTCGTGCAGTGTCTTCTTCAGGTGCTGGAACACCTCGTCGCCCATCCGCAGCGCCTCGCTGAACGTCTGCGCGCCGACGGGAACGATCATGAACTCCTGGAAGTCCACGCTGTTGTCCGCGTGCACGCCGCCGTTGACGACGTTCATCATCGGTACCGGAAGAACGTGGGCGCCCTCGCCACCCAGATAGCGCCACAGCGGCAGGCGCTCCTCGGCCGCGGCCGCATGCGCGGCGGCAAGCGAGACCGCGAGGATCGCGTTGGCGCCAAGCCTCGACTTGTTGGCTGTCCCGTCGAGGGTGATCAGCATCCGGTCAAGCGACGCCTGGCTCGAGGCGTCTTGCCCGCGGACCGCGGTCGCGATCTCGCCATTGACGTTCTCGACCGCGCGCGTCACCCCCTTGCCGAGCCAGTCGGAGCCGCCGTCACGGAGCTCGGTCGCCTCGAATCCGCCGGTAGAGGCGCCCGACGGGACGGCGGCGCGCCCCCACGCCCCCGACCGCACGCTGAGCTCAACCTCGACGGTCGGATTGCCCCGGCTGTCGAGGATCTGCCGGGCATGCACGTGCTCGATCTGGCTCATTGCTCTGGGAGGCCTCCTTCGGTCAGGCGAGCTCGGGCATAGTAGGCGAGCTGCTCGTCAGGGCCGAGATCGTTCCAGCTTCGGCCTTCGGATGCTGCTAGAGCGCTTCCCGCGGTGACCCGGGAGCGAAACCGGTCGGACGCTGCGCGTAGGGCGAGCTCGGGATCGACGCGGAGCTTTCGCGCCACATTGACCACTGCGAACAACAGATCGCCCAGCTCGCTGAAGCGCTCCTCGGGGGTGCTCGCCGCGACCAGCTCGTCGAGCTCATCGCGCACCGACTCGATCGGTCCCTCCACGCCGGGGAAGTCGAATCCGCTCGACGCGGCACGGCGCTGAACCTTGCGGGCGTACAGGGGTCCGGGCAGGTTCTCGGGCACGTCCCCGAAGACCCCGGGCTCACGGCCGGTTTCGCCCCGCTTGATCTGCTCCCAGTTGGCGCGGACCTTATCGGGGGTCTCGGCTCGGACTTCGCCGAACACGTGCGGATGGCGGCGGATCAGCTTCTCGCGGACGTGGTCCGCCACCTGCGCGAGGTCGCCGGCACCGCGCTCCTCCAGCAGCAGCGACAGGAAGTGCACCTGAAACAGCACGTCGCCGAGCTCATCGATCAGCTTGTGGTCATCGCCCCGGTTTGCGGCATCGGCAAGCTCGTAGGCCTCCTCGACCGTGTGGGGGACGATCGTCCGCTCGTCCTGCTCGCGGTCCCACGGACATTCCGTGCGCAGCCGGCGCGTGATCTCGTCGAGGCTGATCAGCGCGGCGTAGAAGCCCTGCGGTGGGACCCCGGCCCCGTCGCGACCGCGCGACCCGGAGCTCACCCCGTTGAGGACGTCCCGCTCGCGCCCGTGGAGCTCGTGGGCGCCTTGTAGCCGCTGCAGTCAGCCATCGAGTAGGGGGCGCGGCACTTGGTCTGACTCAGCCACTGCTTCTTGGCCGCGTTCTCGACCGCCGTCTGGGCGTTGGTCTGCATCTGCTGGGTAAGCGTCGAACGGATCGTCGGCGTCGCTTGCGCCAGCGATTTCTGGGTGGACTTCGAGATCGAGTCGACCTCGAACACGTAGTAGCCGAACTGCCCCTTGACCGGACCGAGCACCTTGCCGGTCGGGGCGGAGAATGCCGCGAGGTCGAGCGCGTGGTCCTGCTGCCCCTTGGCCACGCCCTTGAGCAGCCCGCCGTTGTTCTTGGTCGTCGGGTCGGTCGAGTACTGCTTGGCGACCGCGTTCCAGCTCTGCCCGTGCTCGAGTGCGGCCTTGGCCGCGTTGGCCTGCGCCTGCGTCGAGGTCAGCACGATCCTGATATCGCGAGTCTCCGGCTTACCGAACTGCGACAGGTGGGAGTTGTAGTAGGACTGGATGGCCGCCGGCGTGACGGTGCTCGGGTACTTGGCGACGAGCTTCTGGAAGATCTGGCTGACCCGGAACCGGTAGAGGATGTCTGGCTCGGTCTGGCCGGTCTGCGAGAGGAACGTCTGGAACGCGGAGTTGGTCGGGAACTGCGCGTCCTTGGCGGAGTTGAACGCCTGCTGCACCTGCGCGTCCGTCACAGTGACATGCTGGCGCGTGGCGTCCGCCTGGTACCAGTAAGACTTGATGAGGAAGTCCATCACCTGACTGGACAGCGACGTGAACAGCTGGCTGCAGTCGCTGCGCAGCGTCTTGTCGGGCTGCTTGGCCAGGGATGGGATCGCCGCCTTGACGTCCGCGACGCACTTGTCGAAATTGGGCGGATCGGTCGGGACGATGACCGGCTGCCCGGGGCTCTGCGAAGCCTGTGACTTGGCCGCCACGTACATCCAGTGGTTGAACGCCTGGAGCGTGACGGGATTCCCCGCCATCACCGCCACGGAGTTTCCGGGCACCGCGCTGCCGCATCCGGCGGCGACGAGAGCGAGCACAAAAAAGGCGCCGAGCGCCAGGACTGATCGCATTGCCTTCATTGCTGCGGGGCTGATGGTAGCGAGCCGGCTCGGTCCGCGGCGCGCACCTTACTGGACTCTTAAGATCGCCGGCTCTACGCCGCCTCGCGCGTCGCGGCCAGGAGCACGTCGGCCGCCCGCACCACCGCCGGAAACCGCTGCACGGGGTCCTCGGGCACGCGCATCGAGAACTGAGAGCGTCCCGACTCGTAGAGGGCCTCGGGAATCTCCTGACGGACCCGCTTGGCCCGCACCGAGTCGAGCTCCACGGGCGTGACCGCAAGGCGACCACCCCGGAACGTCACCGCCGTCGCGCCCGCCTGCCCCAGCTTGATCCGAGCCTGCTGGAGCAGTATGAGGTTGCGGAGAGGATCGGGTATCGGCCCGAAGCGATCCTCGAGGTCTTCGCGCAGCAGCGCCAGGTCGGCGACCTCGCGTGCCGCCGCGACTCGGCGGTGTACGTCGACCTTCGCCTGCTCGTAGGGGACGTAGTCCGAGGGGACGTAAGCGTCGACGTTCACGTCCAGGCGCACAGGCTCCCAGTCCTCCTCGGGGGCCCCGCCGTCGGCGGAGGCGGCCACCGCCTCGTCGAGCATCTGCATGTAGAGCTCGAACCCAAGGGCCGCCACGTGCCCCGATTGCTCGTCGCCGAGCAGGTTGCCGGCGCCGCGGATCTCCAGGTCCCGCATCGCGATCTTGAACCCGGCCCCGAGCTCGGTGTAGTCGGACAGCGCGGACAGCCGCGCGGCCGCCTCCGGCGTGAGCGCCGCGGCGCTCGGATACAGCAGGTAGGCGTAGGCCCGCTCCCGGCTGCGCCCCACCCGGCCCCGGATCTGGTAGAGCTGCGCTAGACCGAATGCGTCGGCGCGCTCGACGACCAGCGTGTTGGCCTGCGGTATGTCAATCCCGGACTCGATGATGCTCGTGCACACCAGCACGTCGACGTCGCCTCGCAGGAACGCCAGCATCCGCCGCTCGAGCGTCCTCTCGTCCATCTGTCCGTGGGCCACCTCGAAGCGCATCGACGGGCACAGGCCCCGCAGGCGCTCGGCCGTCTCGTCGATCGTCTCGACCCGGTTGTGCAGGAAGAATGCCTGCCCGCCCCGCGCGCGCTCGCGCTCGAGAGCGCCCCGGACGAGCTCCTCGTCGTACTCCCCGACGTAGGTCTTGATTGGTCGGCGGCCCTCGGGGGGCGTCTCGATCACGCTGATGTCGCGCACGCCGGCCAGCGACATCTGCAAGGTGCGCGGGATCGGGGTGGCGCTCAGCGAGATCACGTCAACCTTCAGCTTGAGCTGGCGCAGCAGTTCCTTCTGCTTCACACCGAAGCGCTGTTCCTCGTCGACGATCAGCAGCCCCAGGTCCTTCGCGCGCACGTCGCGAGACAGCAGCCGGTGGGTGCCGATCAGAATGTCGACCTCGCCGCGCTCGAATCGCTGGACGGCGGCCCGTTGCTCTGCGGCCGGACGGAAGCGCGAGACGTGCTCGATCGTGACCGGGTAGTCCTTCAGCCGCTCGATGAACGTGCCGTAGTGCTGCTGGGCGAGGATCGTCGTTGGCACCAGCAGCATGACCTGTTTGCCGTCCTGCACCGCCTTGAACGCGGCGCGCAGCGCGACCTCGGTCTTGCCGTAGCCGACGTCCCCGCAGATCAGCCGGTCCATCGGCCTGGGGGCTTCCATGTCGGCCTTGACGAACTCGATCGCGTCGCGCTGGTCGGGCGTCTCGCTGTACGGAAACGCGTCTTCGAATTCTCTCTGCCAGTCGGTGTCGGGCGGGAAGGTGTGCCCCTCGCGGCGCCTGCGTTCCGCGTACAGGTTCAGGAGCTCGCCCGCGAGCTCCTGGGCCGCGCGCCGCGCCCGTGCCTTTATCGTGTCCCAGCGCGTCCCGCCGAGCCTGGACAGCGGTGGGTGGGCGCCGCCCGCGCCGACGTAGCGGCTGATCTTTGCCAGCTGGTCGACCGGGACGAACACCCGATCCGACCCCGCGTACTCGAGGTACAGGTAGTCGCGCGTGGTACCGGCGACGGTCTTGGTGTCGAAACCGGCGAATCGCGCGATCCCGTGATCCTCGTGCACCACGATGTCGCCGGTGCGCAGGTCCGCGAAGCTGCGAAGGACGCCGCGCCGCCTGGGCTCCGGCCGCTGCGGAGTGGGTCGGCGCCGGCGGAACAGCCGGTGCTCGGGGATCACCGCGAGGTGGAACTGCGGCGCGATGAACCCGACCTGCAGACGGGCGTGCGCGAAGGTGATCGCTCCCCCTCCATCGAGCGCGGGCTCACCCGACTCGAGCCAGCGGACCTTCAGCCGCCCCAGGTTGTACGCCGTGCGCTCACCCTCGCCGCGGCGGGCGAACGCCACCACCGTCATGTAGCCCGAGCGAGTCAGCTTCTCGAGCTCGGGCTCGGCCTCCCTGACGCCGCGGGCGGCGACCTCCGCGGTCTGGGCATGGAACTGCAGCGGTTGGTCTTGGTCGATGCTCGACAGCCAGATCCGGGCGCGCTCTTGCAGGGCATCGCCGATCTGTTGGGGATCGACGTACAGGTGATGCGCGTCCTCGTCGTGGAAGGCGGCGCACACGTCCTGCCAGTGATCGGCCAGCGCCGGGGTGACGTCCTCCTCACCCGAGACGAGGATCGAGGCGTTTGGCGAGGCCAGCGCCAGGAACGGGTGGAAGTCCTCGACCGGGAGCAGCTCCGCGATGTCCGGGCGCTCGGATTCCTCCTCGAGCGCGGCGATTTCGGCGAGCTCGCGGTGTTCCTCGGCGAGCTCGGCCGCGGGCGCCACCTCGACCCGCTCCGCGTCGCCAAGCGATCGCTGCGTGAAGGTCGAGAACCATCTCAGCGACTCGATCTCGTCCCCGAACAGATCGACGCGCACCGCACGGTCCTCCGTGGCCGGAAAGACGTCGAGCAAACCTCCGCGGATCGCGAACTGCCCCCGATCCTCGACCTGGTCCACGTGTTCGTAGCCCGCCGCGACCAGATCACGCGCGGTCTCGTCGAGGTCCAGCAGGTCGCCGGCCTGCAGGGTGAAGCTGTGCGGGCGCAATGCGGGGTCAGGCACCTTTTCGGATAGGGCGACCGCGCTGACGACGACGATCGGTGCTCCGTCCCGCTCTACGTTCATCAACGAGTCGAGGGCGGCGATCCGCAGGCCGACGAGGTGTGGCGGCGGCGTGAGGTGCGACTCGTAGGTGACGCCGCGGCTGGGGTAGTAGCGGACGTCGCGGGGCTCGAGCCAGGCCCTCAGCCCGGCCGCCAGGTCACGGGCGGCGCGATCGTCGCCGGCGACGACGATCGCCGGGCGGTCTCGCTCGCGGTCGAGCAGCGCGGCGATCAGGTATGGACGCAGCGACTGCGAGACGTAGGCGCGCCCGCCGTCGCGCACGAGCGCAGCGGTCTGGGCGTCATCGTCTGCATAGGCAAGGAGGGAACGGAGCATCCACCTTCCAGTCTAGGAAGCCGGTGGCTCCCCGAGCACCACGCTCTCGGCTGCGTCCGCGGCGCGCTCGATCACCTCCGCGACCTCCTCGCGAGGCTCGCCGAAGCGGCTGAGCACGTACGCCGCGACGCGGTCGGGATCGGTCGTGGGAGGACGGCCCACGCCGATTCGGACGCGCCGGAAGTCCGCCGAGCCGAGCGCCTCCTTGAGCGACTTGAGGCCGTTGTGGCCCGCGAGCCCACCCCCGGTGCGGGTTCTTATTTCCCCAAAGGGCAAGTCGATCTCGTCGTGTATGACGAGGACCTGGTCGAGGTCGGTTTTCGTCGCGCCTCGCGCCGGGCCGACCGCCTTGCCGACGTCGTTCATGTACGTCTGCGGCAGCAGGATCGCCACGCGCGGACCGCCGGGGCCGGCGCGCCCTTCGGTGATGACCGAGCGGTACCTGGATCTACCCTTCGGCAGGCCCCACCGGCTCGCGAGCAGGTTCGCGACCTCGAACCCGATGTTGTGACGCGTCCCGGCGTACTCGCGACCGGGGTTGCCGAGACCGACGATGAGCCAGTCGACGGGAGCTGCGCCTGCCGGCACCTGGGAGGAACGCTACTCGCCCTCGCCCTGGCCCTCGGCGGCGGCGCTCTCCTCCGGCTGCGCTCCCTCGGCCTCGGGCGCGCCCTCGGCCACGAGCTCGGTCTCCTCCTCGATCTCTTCCTCTTCCTCGGCGGCCTGGAGGCGAGGCGGCGTCAGAGTCGCGATCACCGTCTCGGGATCGTCGAGCAATTTCACCCCAGGAGGAGCGCTCACAGCCTCGAGCGTCAGGGTGTCCCCGATCTGCAGGTCCTCGACGTTGTGCTCGAGCGAGTCCGGGATGTCGTTCGGGAGCGCTTCGATCGTCAGCTCGCGGGTCACCTGCTCGAGCACTCCGCCCTCTTTCACTCCGGGGGCGTTCTCGGAACCGACCAGCTCGAGCACGACCGTCGCCTCGATCGGTTGGTCGAGCCGCACTCGCAGGAAGTCGACGTGCAGCGTGGTCCCGCTGACCGGGTGGCGCGCGAGCTCCTTGACCACCACCGGGGTCCCGCCGGCGCCGTCCACGCGCAGTTCGAGCACGGCGCCGGTGTGCGCCAACGCCTGACGCAGCACCTTGGCGTCGACCTGGAAGGCGACCGGTTCCTCACCTCCGCCGTAGACGACGCCGGGGACCTTGCCGTCTCGACGCAGGCGGCGGGCGGCGCGCGATCCATCGGGATCGCGGTGCTGGACGGTGAGCGCGGTGGAGTCTGACGTGGCCATCGCGGCGACCGATGGTAGCGGGGAGATCGTCCCTGGCGTCGGCAACCATCCACCCTGGCGCCGGGGGTCCGCCACCGCGCCACCCCGACCACTCCTGGCGTCGGGGTCCGCCACCGCGCCACCCCGACCACCCCTGGCGTCGGCAACGGCCCCGCGCTAGGCTTAATCCATGTCAGGCGACGCTCAGCTCATGCTGATGATCGCCGGAATGCACATCTTGGGAATGGTGTGTGTGGGAGTGCTCCTGCTTCCCGCGCTGCGAGACGGTCCTGCCCCGCCTGGTTCCGACTCGGGGTCGGACGACGGTTGGGGACGCGGTCCCCGGCGGCCGCCGCGGCCACCTGAGCCTCCGCGCGGCGGAATCCCGCTGCCCGACGCCGTCCAGGCGCGCATCCGGCTGCGCGACCACCGCCGGCTCGCCGATCACCTGCCGCGCCGGGAGCGCCGTCCGGCCCGCGAACCTCACCGGACACCGGTCCGGGTGCATAGTCGCCCCGGCAGCTAAAACTGCGTCGGGCAGACCGAGTCGCTCTCTATACGTTTGCTCATGTCGAGCAGCTCGACGTGCAGGCCGGTCAACGCGTTCCCCGCGCGCCTGACCCTTACGCACTGGACGATTGGCAGTGAGGAGCCGGCACTCCAGGCGACCCGAGCGGTCCCGAGCGTGCTGCCCAGCGAGAAGCCCGCCGAAGGCTCGATCTGCAGGATCGACACGTTGCCCGGTCTCCTCAGCGCAACTACGTTCGTTTCGACCCCGCTGCGACAGGCCGCACTCTGCTCGCAGCCCTGTATCTGCGCCACCGCGTGGTTCACATCTCCCCGTGCCTCGTCTTGCACGAGGGAGGTGATCGCTGACCTCTCCGCCCCGTCGACGCTGAAGACCCGCGCGAGGATCGCGCTGACCGCGACGAACACCACGATGGCGACTCCGATTAGAGCGAAGATGTAGATGCGGCGCATCAGCCGCAAGCTAAGCAAGGTCTTCTAAACGGGATTTCCGCTCTCGGGCCCGCTCAGCTCGAGGAACCGCTGCACCGAGGCCTCCTGGTGCTCCAGGTGCTCGGCGAGGGCGCGTGCGTGCTCGGCCGCCAGCTGGAGGAAGTCCTCCACGCAACGCTCCGGGTCGTCCGCCAGCGGATAGACCCGGGTGACGTCCTGTTGCGCGCACGCGATGCCCATTGGTGGCCGCCCCTCGGCGAGCGTCCGGGCGCTGCAAACGGGCGTGACGAACAGTTGTGAGTCCCGCGCGACCAGCGCCGTGGGCAGCAGCCGCGGCGCCGGGAGGCGCACCCCGAGCTCAACCGAGTGGTCGACCATGACCGTCGTGCCGATCAGCTCGCCGAGGGGCTGGCGCCACACATCGAGCACAACGTCGGCACCCACGAGCGCGTCGCGCAGCGTCGTGGCCTGCTCGACGTACAGCCGCTCGGCTTCCTGACGATCCTCCGCATCCGCGAGATCGAGGTCACAGGGGACCCGGAGCAGTTCGTTGGCGGCCACGGAAGCGCCGGCGGCGCGGCTTCCGCGGGTGACGTAGGTCTGAAGCGTGCCGAGGTCGCGGCGACCGTGGAAGATGACCGTCACGGCATTGCTGACCGGCAGCCCGCCCACTCGCAGCGACACGGCGGCCGACGCAGAGTCGTCGAGGAGGGCGCGTCGCAACAGGCCCTCGGCCGCGTCGAGGTTGGGGTTCGGATCCGCCTCCTGCATCTGCGTTGCTCCTGAGCTCGCTCAGTTGACCGTTAACTATTACCGCCGTTCGTCGACAAATCTTCCGCTGCGCGGACAAAACTGCAAGTCGATGGTTGTCCGTGAGGCGTAGTGGCTAAGGGAGGCCTCCGCGGGTAGCCTTGCCCCCACAGATGAAGATCCTCTACACGCCGTTCAAGATCATCTCGAGCCTGGTGGGCTCGAAGCTCGGTCACAGCGCCTTCAAGAACCTCTGGGGCAAGATCGACGACGCGGAGCCTCCTCGCCCCACGACGGCGGAGGCCAGCTTCTCGAAGGTCGCCGCCGCGGCCGCGCTTGAAGCCGCGACGCTGGCCGGTGTCGCGGCGGTCGTCGACCGCGCCAGCGCCCGGGCGTTTCAGTACTTCACCGGCATCTGGCCCGGCGAGCAGCGGCCGAAGGGTTCTGAAGAGAAATCCGAGGAGGAGTAGCCCGGTGCGCCCCTGCCCCCGCTAGGGGGTCGCGCGCGGCTGCGTCAACTGGGCTTCTCGGCCCTGACGAACGCGTATCCGCCAGTCCAGATGGTGCTGGTCGCGACGTCCGTGAAGCCGGCGGTGCGGAGGTCGGAACGCAACTGCGCCGGGCTTCGAAAGCCGACGTGGCTGCGTTGCAAGGCGCGCAGCAGCAAGTCGAGCACGAACACCGCCGGATGAGAACGGTTGGCATCGGCGATCAGCACCCGGCCGCCGGGGGCGAGCACCCGACCGATCTCCGCGAGCGTGTCCTGCGGGCGGGGGAAGTGGTGGAAAGCCGTGGTGCACAGGACAGCCGTGAACTCGCCGTCGGGGAATGGGAGCCGCCCGCTCACGTCGCCTTCGAAGAACTCGACGTTGGCGAGCGACGCCGCGAGCTCCCGGGCGCGGGCGATCATCGCCGGTGAGAGGTCGAACCCCACCGCCCGCCCCACGATGGGCGAGGCCTCGCGCACCGCCGCCCCGGTGCCGCAGCCGAGATCGAGGAGTACGTCATCGGGCGCCATCGCCAGCATCGCGAGCCCGCTCGTCTGGATCTCACGCAGCCTCCGCGATGCCCGGTCCTGCTCGTAGGTCGCGGACCAGCGGTCGAAGTGCGCACGGGCGGCCTCGGTGCGGGGGTCCTCCACGCTCGCCGACCGTACCAGCCGGCGCCTGCTTCCCGCTCCGGGCTGCTAGTCGGCCGGGCCGGCCTGGCGTGACAGGCTCACCCACGGCTCGAGGCCGGTGCGCATCCAGTCAGGGATCGGCGTCTTCTGGAGGGTCTTTCGGTCGACCGTCACGTGGCGCGTCATCCCCTCGACCAGCGGAGTTCCATCACACCCGATGCCGTACCCGCTCACGATGCTGGTCTTCCCCAGGTGAGTGATCGTCATTTCTATCGTCAGTTCGTCATCGAAGCGGGCGGCGCTCTTGTAGCGAAGCTGCGCCTCGGCAACGACCAGGTCGATGCCTCGATCGAGCATCGGCCGGTAGCCGCCGAGAGCCTCCCGCCACAGCTCCGTGAGCGCGGCATCGAAGTACACCAGGTAGTGCGAGTTGAAGACCACTCCCTGCATGTCGCACTCGGCGTAGCGAACCCGCAGCCTGTGGATGAACGGTGGCGGCACGCTATGGAGCCTCTCTACCACCGCCGCGCAGCACGAATCCGCGGTCCGCGAATTCGGTCAAAGCGTCCTCGAACGCTTCGAAATCGCGCCTCAGCAGGAAGTCGAGCGGCCTTCCCGCCGGACCCGGAGCCCGGACCCAGCGTCTGAGTAGCGCCGGCCGGGCGCGCTCAGACACTTCGTCGAGGAGACCGAGCAGGATCGGCAGCTCCGTACGATGATCGAGCTGGCCGGAGAGCAGGGTCAGCGGCTCCACATCGAGGATTCGGCAGAGCTCGTCTTCGCTCAGCTCGAGCAAGTCCATCAATCGCAGGGCGCGCTCGCTCTGGACCCGGCGCCCGATCAGGGGATCGTCGCGCTCGCCCACGTACCCGCCGGCGCCGCCGCCGCAGGCTCAGAAGAGCTGGTTCTCGCCGCCGAACACGTCGCTCACCGACCCATCCGTGAAGATCTGCCGGATCGAGTTCGTGAGCAGGTCCGCGCAGGGGAGCACGCGCACGTTTTCGGGCGCATCCGGCGGCATCGGGATCGTGTCGGTCACCACTATCTCCTCGAGCTCGGCGGCGGCCAGGTTCTCCCACGCGTTCCCCGAGAACACACCGTGGGTCGCGGCCGCGTAGACCTTTCGTGCGCCGGCCTCGTGCACCGCCAGGGCCGCGGCCTTCAGCGTGCCGGCGGTGTCGATCAGGTCGTCGACGAGCACCGCGGTCTTGCCGGCCACGTCGCCGATCACGTATCCGATCTCGGCCACCTGCTGCGCGGGTCGCTCTTTGTTGAGGATCGCGAGGTCGGCGCCGATCTTCGACGCGAACTGCTTGTTCAACTTCACCCGGCCCGCGTCGGGGGCAACGACGACGAGATCCTCGAGATGGAGGTCCGCGAAGTACTGCGTGAGCATGAAGAGCGCGGTCATGTGGTCGCAGGGCTTCTGGAAGAACCCCTGAATCTGCCCGGAGTGCAGGTCCATGGTCAGGATGCGGTCGATCCCCGCCGACTCGAGCATCCGCGCGATCAGGCGGGAGCTGATCGGCTCGCGCGGAGCGGACTTCTTGTCCTGGCGCGAGTAGCCGTACCACGGCGCCACCGCGATCACGCGATGTGCCGAGCCGCCGACGGCGGCGTCCACCATGACCAGCAGCTCCATCAGCGCGTCGTTCGCGTTCAGACCGGTGTCAGGGTTCGCGCAGGTCGGCTGGACGATGAACACGTCCGCGCCCCGCACCGACTCCTCGAAGCGGCAGTACACCTCGCCGTTGGCGAACGTCTTGAGCGTGATTCCCCCGAGCTCGACCCCTAGCTTGGCGGCGATCCTCGCTGCCAGTCCCGGGTTCGCGCGGCCCGAGACAAGCATCAGCCGCTTGCTGTACGCCAGCATCATGTCGCTGGGCGCGGGACGAGTCTGCAACACGCTCATCGGATCGTCGAGTGTACGCCCGGGGGATGACGAAGTGGTGTGGTTGTGAACTACCCGGCCGAGGGCGATCTTGACATCTCGCCCTGCGCCGGCTCGCCGGTTCCGGCGGCATTGTTACCGGCCGCCGGCGCACCGCGTCCAGCGCCATCCCGCTCCTTGCGACGATCCGCGTAACCCTCGATGTTGCGCTGGTTCGCCCGGGCGACCCCTGGCGAACCGGCGAGCGCTCCAGGTGGAACGTCGCTCCCGATCACCGAGCCGGCGGCCGTGTAAGCGTCGTCGCCGACAGTCACCGGCGCGACCAGCGTAGTGTCGACGCTCGTCTTGACACGCGAGCCGATCGTCGTGCGGTGCTTGCGTGAGCCGTCGTAGTTGGCGGTGATCGTGCTTGCGCCCAGGTTCGTCTCTTCCCCGATGTCGGCGTCACCGATGTAAGACAGGTGCGGGACCTTCGTTCCGCGGCCGATATCGGAATTCTTGATCTCGACGAACGTGCCGGCCTTGGCGCCCTCGCGCAGGACGGCGCCTGGCCGTAGGTACGCGAAGGGACCGACGCTCACTCGGTCGCCCACGTCCGCGTCGTTGACGTAGGAGTGAACGACCTTGGCGTGCTCGCCGACGCGAGCATCGATCAGCGTGCTGAGCGGCCCGATCACCGAGCCGGCCGCGATGCGGGTGGAGCCGTGCAGGCTGGTGAACGGGGCGACCACCACATCGGGAGCGAGCTCGACATCGGCGTCGATCACGGTGGCGGAGGGATTGACGATCGTCGCGCCGCCGAGCATGTGGCGTTCGTGGATACGCCGCTGCGCGATCGCCGCGACCGCGGCGAGCCCAACCCGATCGTTGACGCCAACCTCGCTGGAGTCGGCGATCTCGTAGGCCTCGACGGTCCGCTCGTGTGCGCGCAGGATCGGGAGCACGTCGGGGAGATAGAGCTCGCCCTGGGAGTTGTCACTTCGAACATGCTCGAGCGCGCCGAGCAGCTCGCCGCCGTCGAATACGTAGATCCCAGCGTTTATCTCGCGGATGCGCAGCT
This sequence comes from uncultured Solirubrobacterales bacterium, assembly GCA_963731355.1. Lineage (GTDB taxonomy): Bacteria > Actinomycetota > Thermoleophilia > Solirubrobacterales > Solirubrobacteraceae > Palsa-465. Next base: position 99,532 of record CAVSUS010000003.1, read on the forward strand.
CGAGTTCGCTGGCGTCTCCCGGCGCCTTGGTCTCGACCACCTTCTCGACCGTTCCGTCGGGTGCCCGGACCACCCTTCCATAGCCGGAGGGATCTTCGAGAACCGCGGTAGCGATCGTGGCGGCGGCGCCCGAGTGCCGATGAGCTTCGGCCAGCCCCCGGAGCGTCCGCGCCGTGATCAGCGGATGGTCGCCGTTGAGCACGATCACGGTGCCGTCGGAGGGGATCCGCGCGGCGGCGGCCTTCACCGCATCGGCGGTACCCAACGGCCGCTCCTGCACCGCGATCGCGACGTCGTCGTCTTCCAGTGCCCGGTCGAGCGGCCGCTCGGGACCGTCGACCACGACGATTTCCCCGGCGCCCGCCTCGCGGGCCGCGGCGACCGACCAGGCGATCATCGGCCTGCCGCAGACCGGATGCAGGAGCTTCGGGATCTCGGACCGCATCCGGGTGCCCTGACCGGCAGCGAGGATCACGACGACGGGCTCGGCCATGCTGAAATCGTAGGCGATTACCCGCGCCCGGCCACAGCGTCCCGGCCACCACCCCCCGCTCCTCGGGTGGCCGATTGTGCGCCTCCGCGCGCCGGCGACAGGCTCGCCCACAGGTACTGGAGCGCGTAGGCGCGGTAGGGGCGCCACCGCTCGGCGAGCCTCGTCGCGGTGCCAGGGCGTCCGTCGTAGCCGAAGCGCTCGAGCGCGCGGCGAACGCCGAGATCGGTTGCCAGGAACGCGTCGGGGTCCCGCAGTGCGCGCATCGCGACGTACTCGGCCGTCCACGGGCCGATCCCCGGCAGCGCGAGCAGCCGCTCACGCGCCTCTCCGCGATCGACGCCTGGCTCGAGGACGACCTCGCCGGTGGCGAGCGCCCGGGCGAGCGTGAGCACCGCCCGCCGCCGAGCCGCGGGCATCGTGAGCCGTTCCGGGTCTATTTCGACGATCTGCGTCGCGGAGGAGAAGAGGTGCGTCACGGCACCGATGGGCCGATCGAGCGGCTCGCCGGATGCCACGACCAAGCGGCCCGCGAGCGTCGCGGCGCTGCGGAGCGCGACCTGCTGGCCGAGCACGGCGCGCATCGCGAGCTCATGCTCATCCACGTGACCGGGGACGCGCCGGCCGGGCACGGCCCGGACGAGCGCGCCGATCAGCTCGTCGTCGCCGAGCGCGTCGGTCACCGCCACCGGATCGGAGTCGAGGTCCATGAGCGTCCGCGAGTGCTCGACCGCTGTGGCGAGATCGCGCGAATCTGAGACCCAGTACCTCGCGTGAACATGCCCGGGTCCTCCCCGGAGCTCGACCACTCCGTGTCCGTGCGGCAGTCGAAGGCTGCGCCGGTACGCCCCGTCCACCACCTCCTCGACGCCCGGGACCGCTCTGCGCGCGAGATACCCGATCAATCCCTCGACGTCGCATGGCGCCCGGTACGGGAGCCGAATCTGCACCGATCCGCTGTCAGCATCCACCGGCATCCGGCCCGACGATGGCACACGCGAGCCGCGACCCTGGCTGAGGTCGGACGTCGTCGAGCGACCGCGTCCGGCCGTGGGCCGGATCCGCTTGGCCGGGGGTTCTAGGCAGCGTCGTCTGAGTTAGTCGCGAGGCGCGTGACGCTCCCATTCGTACCAGCGAATCCACTTGCGCACCGCGTTGTCGGAGACTCCGTATTTATGGCCAACAGCCAGCAGGGCTCATCGACCGCATATCGGATATCAGTTGCTCGTACGACGGGCGAGGCACCTTGCGGATCTCAGGGCTTAGGCGTCCGAGGACCCTTGCTATGGACTCCACAGGCTTGTGAGCAGTATTTCTGCGCCGCGTACTTGGGCATGAATTCCTCCCCGCAGTAAAGGCACGCCCTCGGCTCGCGGTCGAGTCGGTTCTTCCGGCCGCAGTGCGTATCGAGTGTGGCGGCGCAGTTTGGGCACACAACCCGGAGGTTCTCGATGCGGTTGTCGGTCGCTACGCCGTTGATGTGATCCAGGATCAGTGCCATCTGCCGGCCTCGCCATTCCTCGTCTTGGCCGCAGAGCTCGCAGCGTCGGTCCTTCAGGCCCTCGTCGTACAAGCGACGCTTCAGATGCCCGCGCGGATACGTCGAGTTCTCGACGAGAAGATGGTGCAACGGAGTGGCCTTGCGTGGGCGTTCATAGCGCCGCGCCCAGTTCGTGTCGAAGTGCTCGATGGAAACCCGGTAGTGCGCGATCAGCTTCCTGAATGTCCCATGGTTTCCGCCCGCCGGTCGCAGCCCAAGGTGCCGTAACGCCTCTGTGATGCTGCGTGCATCAGCGACGGCCGCTCGAACTTCAGCCTCCGTATAGCGAGGTGTCCAGCGCATGCCCGAACATTAGTTCGTGCACCGGACGGAAAATGCTGATTTGCTGGGATTTTTGTGCTCGCCGGCTAGCTGGGGAGCCAGGGATCGAACCTGGGCCGAGACATCCAAAGTGTCTAGTGCTACCGCTACACCACTCCCCAGCGGGAGATCGGGATCGACTTCACGTTATCCGATCTGGGCGATTGATCCGCGCGGCGCCCGAGGCGACGAAGGCGAGCTGTGCTCGGCGCGAAATGCGCCCGGGCGCCGGCTACCCGCCCCGCCGCAGGATCCGCCCGATCTCCGCCGGCAACAGCGGATCCGCCAGCGCCGCGCGCACGTCTCCGGGCCGCGCGAGCGCCCGCTCCGCGCGCAGGATCCCAACCTCGAGCCCGGCGTCGCGCGCCGCGGCCATCCCGAGCATCATGACGTCGGGGCTGCGCCACGCCTGCTCGGGCAGCGCGAACAGCTGAGGCAGCGGCCGCGAGATCCCGATCAGGTACAGGCCGCCGTCGATCACCGGACCCAGCACCACCTCGCAGCCGTCCCTGAGGTCATCGAGCGCGGCGGACGCGTGCTCCGGCCTGAACTTCGGCAGGTCCGGCCACACGATCAGCAGCGGGCCGTGGCTTCGAGCGAACACCCGGGCGGCAGCATCGGCCAGCCGGCCCGCGATCCCATCGCCGTTCTGCGGAAACAGGGCCGCGTCCGGGCCGACCAGGATGCGCAGCTCCTTGCCCACGTCGGGCGGATCGTGCGCCACGTGCACCGCGCCAGGCGCCACTGCCCCGGCCCAGCCGGCGGCCGCCGCGATCAGCGCGGACTGGAGCGCGACGCAACGGTCCGCCCCGAGGAGGGGCTCGAGCGCGCGGCGCACCTCGCCGCGCCGGGGAGCCCGCGCCATGATGAGCACCGCCGGCCCGCCGGCGCTCATGCCTGCTCGAAGCGGTAGACGGTGCTCGGGGCCTGCGCCGGTGCCTCGACCAGCCGCGCGAGTGCGACGGCGAGGACGTCGGCGAAGATCTGGGAGCTTGAGCCCATGAGCTCGATCAGCTTGGCCACCGAGGTCGGCTCACCCGGCCTTACTTCGTTGGCGTAGTCGGTCACGAACCCGATCAGCCCGAAGGGCAACTCGAGCTCGCCGCACAGCACCGTCTCGGGGCCGGCCGTCTGGCTGACCGCGGTCACGCCACAGCTCGCAAGCTGCGCGATCTCGGTAGGGGTGTTGAACCGCGGGCCGTCGACGTGCCCGTAGACGCCACCGTCGCGAACGGAGTGCCCGGTGCTCTCGCAAGCCGCCACGAGCGCGTCGCGCACCCCCTGGGAGAAAGGGCCGCCATGCAGGATCCAGTGGCCGCGCGCCGGGTCGCCGGGCGAGTCGAAGAACGTGCACAGAGACCCGTCGGGCAGTCGATTCGAAGCGAAGTGCATGTCGTCGAATACAACGAGCGTTCCCAGCTCGAGCCTCGGGTCGACCGCGCCGCACGCGGTGCAGCCGACCACCGCGTCGACACCGAGCTCCTTCAGCGTCCAGATGTTCGCGCGGTGGGTCACCTGGTTCGAGAGCCGGGCGTGACCGGCCAGGTGACGCGACACGTGGACGGCGTCAACGCCACCGAGGCTGCCGCCCACCGCCGCGCACTCGCCAAAGGGGGTCTCGAGCGTGAGGGGCTCGGGGTCCGAGAATCCCGGCAGCGAATGAGTACCGGAGCCCGTGATGATCCCAATGGGCATGGCGCGCGCGATGCTATCTCCCTGCGGCCTTCCGCGCCCGAGGACGCCTCGGCCGCGTGAGCCACTCGACGCGCGGTCGGGCGTCGCGCTCGAGCCCACTTCCGGTACCCTCTCGCTAGAGCGATCAATCTAGAGCCGGAGGCGGGTGTGAGTCCACATCGTGGCCCGTGCCGGCGGACTGAAGTGGAAGGAGACTGACCATGCTTTCCTGGCTGACGAAGAAGGTCGTGACCCACACCATGGCGCGGTTGCGCGCCGGCGATCCCGGCCCCACGCTGATGCTCGACGCCCCTGACGTCGAGATGACGTTCCCCGGCGAGAACTCGTGGGCGGGAGTGCACAGAGGCAAGGCGGCGCACGAGCGCTGGCTGCGCCGGTTCGCCCGCGTGGGCCTCCAGATCTATCCCGACGAGGTCGTCGCGAAAGGGTTCCCGTGGAACACCACGATCTGTGTCCGCGGCCACGACTACCTGAAGTCCCCTCGCGGCGAGACCGTCTACGAGAACCGCTACGTGATCTGGGGCCGGATGGCCTGGGGCCGGCTCAAGAAGTACGAGGTCTACGAGGACACCGAGAAGACCAAGGCCCTCGACGAGTATCTCGCCGCCAAAGACCCCACGCTGATGGCGGCATAGCCCAACCATGTCGACCACTCGGGACCGGATAGTCGAGAGCAGCGCGGAGTTGTTCCGCCGGCAGGGCTATGCGGCGACCGGCGTCAAGCAGATCGCGGCCGACGCCCAGGCCCCGTTCGGATCGCTGTACCACTTCTTCCCCGGCGGCAAGGAGCAGCTCGGCGCGGAGGCCATCCGAGCCTCGGGCGCACTCTATGAACAGCTGATCCCGGCGGTGTTCGATCCCGCCCCGGACATCGTGACCGCCGTGCGCGACTTCTTCGCCGGCGCGGCCGAGCACCTGACCGAGACCGGCTACGCGGACGCGTGCCCGATCGCGACCATCGCACTCGAGGTGTCGAGCTCCAGCGAGCCGATGCGCAAGGCGTGCGCCGAGGTGTTCGAGAGCTGGATCGCGGCGGGCGCGGAGCGCCTCGCCGGCGCCGGCCTGTCAGCCGCCAAGTCCCGCGAGCTCACGATCGCGATGCTCGCCGTGCTCGAGGGGGCGTTCGTCCTCGCCCGCGCACTCCGCAGCACACACCCCCTCGAGATCGCCGGCGAGATCGCCGCAAACGCTGTCCAAGCCGCGCTCGACGAGTGAGCGTGGGCAATACCTATGGCTATTCCTTAGGTATTGCCCACGCTGGGCGTCGGGGCGCCGACGCAGGGCGACCCCACCTACCGCGGGACCCGACCGCCCTCCGCGCCGGGCTCCGTCGCCGGCCCACGCGGCGCCGCGATCCCCAGCACCCGCATCGCCTTCAACCCCAGCGACAGCTTCTCGCGCCCGTCGGTCGAGGACACGTCGAGCCTGGTCAGCTCCCGCACCCGCTCGAACCGGTAGCGGATCGTGTGGCGGTGGGTGAACAACCGCGCCGCGGTGGCGTTCACGTTGGCATCGCACTCCAAGAACGTCGACAGGGTCCCCAGCAGATCGGTCTCGTACTGCTCGTCGTACGACACCAACGGCCGCACGGTGTCGTCGTAGAAGCGCCTCAGCTCCGCGGGGTCGTGCATGTGCGGCAGCAACAGCTGGTAGGTCCCGGTCTCCTCATACGCGAGCTCCGTCCGGTCCGCATCGCCCTCGACCACGTTCGCGGCCAGCATCGCCTCGTTGCGTGCGCGGCTCAACTCGAGCGGATCCCGCGTGTGCCGGCTGCGCCCGATCGCGAAGGAAAACCCCGCGAGCCCCGACTCGAGCTCGCGCCGGATCGCCGACGAGGCCCGCCGGCCGGCATCGCCGTCCGGATCGGGGACGAGCAACAGAACCTCCGCCGAGTCCTCGACCCCGAACGCCCCGATCGAGCCCGGCGCGATCGACCGGGCGCCGCGGGTCGCCACCGCCAGCAGCCGCCGTCGCCAGTCCTCCTCGGTCGGGGTGCGTGGGTGGGCCCGCACGACGACCACGCTCCCCCCCAGCCCCAGGTCGGTCCCGAGCTCCTTGCCCCGCGCGACCAGGTCGTCCCGATCGGAAATCGCACGCGAAAGCACCGCGCGCTGAAAAGCCACGGCGGCCTCTTCAGATGCCCGCTCGGGCGCGCGGACCCGCTCCACCTCGGACGCGATCAGCGTCGTCACGAGCCGCAGCATCGCCGGATCGGGCGCGTGATCGCGGGCGCGCATCCGCAAAACTCCCACCGCCGCCTCCGCGACCTTGAGCTCGATCGTGCTCACGTCGCCGGCGTCCCGCATGAGCGAGCGCTCATCGGCCGGCGAGCGGGCGGCGACCGCGAGCACAGCGGCCGTCCGGTCGATCAGGATCAGGCTCGCGTCGAGCACCCGCGCGGAGGCGCGCAGCACCTCGGGCAGGCCGGCGCCGGCCTCGACGGCATCGGTGATCTCCGCCAACGCCGCCAGGTTCGGGCCGCGGGCAGGCGGAGCCTCGCGTGAGGCGGCGCTCTCAGCCATGCAACCTCAAAACACCCGAGGCCACTCGACGACGACAAAGGCGCCGGCGATGATGCCGACGCCGATCAGCGCGGCCAGCACGTACAGGGACAGGACCACTACGGCCACCCGCTCGAGCGGTCGCCGGTAAGCGGTGATAGCGGGCACGACCACGAGCAAGCAGAAGATCGCCAGCCCGAAGACGCCGGCGCAGGCCCCGACGAGGTAGGTGATCGCTTGGTTGCTCATGGGCTCTGCGGGAATTCTGCCGCAGGGGGGAGATGCCTGGGGGCCGCGAACTGCTCATCGACCGGCGCGGCGGCGCACGCCGCAGGGTACCGGCCCTCCAACCGGCTGGCGCCGGCGCCGGCGCCGGCCAACCCATCCTCTCCAAGGTACAGCCCGGCCACGGTCGGTCCCGAGCCGCACACGATCACGTGCTCCGCCCCCGCGTACAGGACCGCGTCGAGCGCGTCGCCGATCTCCGGGCGCAGCGAGAGCGCGGCCGGCTGAAGATCGTTGACCAGGAGCTCGCGCGCCGGCATCGCGCCCGGCCGCGCAACGACATCGCGAACCGCCCCCCGCAGCCGATCGAGGTCGCCAGGCGAACGGCCCAGCCCCAACCGGTCGGCCTCGCGGTACACCTCGGCGGTCGAGAGCCCGAACGGCTGGGGCACGATCAACCACGCGTGTGGCGCGAGCGCGCCGACCGGCTCCACGATCTCGCCGGCCCCGGTGGCGATGCTCGCGCCGGGGACCACCTGGCTCGGTACGTCGGCGCCCAGCGCGGCGGCCTCACACGCGAGCACGCCCGATAAAGGCTCCCGCACGTGCGCCGCCAGCCGCAGCGCAGCCGCCGCATCGGCCGAACCCCCGCCCATGCCACCGGCGACCGGAACGCGCTTCCGCACGACAATCCTTACCGCCGGACCGTCCCAACCACGTGCACGGAGCCCCGCGACCGCAGCCGCAACCAGGTTGGGCCCGTCGACCCCGGGACATACGACCTCGTCAACACCCCCGTCGAGCGTCGTCAGCGACAGGTCGTCCGCGAGCGACACGGACTCCAGCAAAGTCACCAGTGCGTGTAATCCATCGTCTCGAACACCGCCCAGGAACAGGGACAGGTTGACCTTCCCGGGCGCGAGCGCGCGCAGTGTCATCGTCGAAGCAACGCGGCCAGCGAGCGCAACTCTTCCGGCGAGAGGCGCTCGGCGCGCTCGCCGGGAGGGTGGCCCAGCTCGACCAGCGCCGCGCGGGCGCGATCGCGGACGTCCGGAGCAGCCCCCGGCGCCAGCGCCAGCGATCCCACGAGCGTCTTGCGCCGGTGCGCGAAGGCGTCGTGCACAACGGAGCGCACCCCGGGCGAAGCCGCGGGACCAAAACGCCGCAACCCCACCAACACCGAGTCGACGTTCGGCACCGGGCGGAACACGTGCCGCCCCACCGGCCGGAGCACGCGCACCTCGCACGCAAGCTGCGCCAGCACCGACGGAATCCCGTATGCGGGGGTGCCCGGGGCCGCCGCCAGCCGCTCGCCGACCTCACGTTGCACCATCACCACCCAGTCATCAACGCCCGGTAGTTCGTCGATCGTCCGCAGGATCGCGGTGGCGGCGATCGAGTACGGCAGGTTCGCGACCACCTTCGTCGGACCAGGCGACAGCGCCGCCAGATCCAGCTCGAGCGCGTCGGCGATATGGACCGTGACGTTCTCGTGGGTGCTGAGAACGTCGCGCAGTCGCGGTTCGAGCGCCCGGTCGACCTCGACCACGTGCAAGTGCGCCACGCGCGGCGCGAGATGAGCAGAGAGCACCCCCAGTCCCCCGCCGATCTCGAGCACCACATCATCGTCGCCGACCGCAGCCAGCCGCTCGATCACATCGAGAATGTTGCGGTCGACGAGGAAGTTCTGGCCGAGCGCCCGCGCGCGCCGGGCGCTCACCATCCGAACACCGCGGCGGCGCTGCGCTCCACCCCCGTCTCCAGCTCCTCGTAGGGCACGCGGCGCTCGACCGCTAGCGCCCGCGCCGTGTGCACCACGTTCGCCGGCTCGTTCGGCTTGCCCCGCACCGCCTGGGGAGACAGGAACGGTGCATCGGTCTCGACCAGCAGCCGCTCGGCCGGCACGCGCAGAGCCGCCATCCGCAACGCATGAGCCTTCGGGTACGTCGTGTTGCCGGCGAACGAGATCCACCATCCCTCGTGCGCCAGGCACTCCTCCAGCCGCGAGACCATCGAAAAGCAGTGGAGGATCACGCGCACCCCACCCGCCAGCCCCTCCAACATCGACAGCGTCTCGTCCTCCGCGGCCCGCGTATGAATCACGAGCGGCTTTCCGCAAGAACGCGCCAACCCAATCTGTGCCTCGAACGCCCTCTCCTGGTCTGCCCGAGGAGTGTGGTCGCGGTAGAAATCGAGGCCGGTCTCGCCGATCGCCACGCACTTGGGATGCGCCGCGAGCGCCTCGAGCTCGGCCAGGTCGGCGTCGTCGAAGCCGGTGGCTTCGTTCGGGTGGCGGCCGATCGCGGCGTACACCTGCGGGAAGTCCTCGGCGGTCTGAAGCGAAGCACGACAAGAGGCCCCCGTTGTCCCCACGGTCAGGATCCGAGAAACACCCTCGCGCGAGGCGCGCGCGACCAGCTCGGCGTCGGGCGGCTCGCAGAAATCCAGGTGGGTGTGGCTGTCGATCACGCCCGCGGGAAGCTGCGATCACGCCCGCTTCGGGAACAGCGGCTCGAGCGCGACCACCGCACCGCCGTCACCCGACGCCGCGAACACGGCGCTCCCATAGTCGAGATCGGGAGCGCCGAGCGCGTCCAGGAGGCGCGCCGTCGTCGCGGGCATGTAGGGGTGCAGTAGCACGCTCACGACCCGCACTCCCTCGACCAGCGACGCGAGCGTCTGATCGAGCTGCTCACTCGACGCGGGGTCCCTGGCCAGCTGCCACGGCGCGCGCTCCTCGACGTAGCGGTTCAGCCGGCGCACCCGTTGCCAGATCACCTCGAGTGCTTGCGTGGCCTCCGCTCGATCGAGCAGCATCGCCACCTGCTCCCGGAGCCCGTCGAAGTCGAACGCGAGCTCGGGGTCGGTCGCGACGGTGGGGCCGGATCCGTTGCGATACCGGTGCACCATGGCCACCGTGCGGCTCGCAAGGTTTCCGTACTCGTTGGCGAGCTCGGTATCATATCGCGAGCGCACCGCGTGCATCCCGACCGCGCCGTCGCCGCCGAACGCCACGTCGCGCATCAGGTAGAACCGCAACGCGTCGGTGCCGAACTCCTCCATGACATCGAACGGGTCGAGCACGTTGCCGAGCGACTTGCTCATCTTGCGCCCGTCGGCGCCGAGCAGGAACCCGTGCACGAACACGTGGTGGGGCACGGGCAGGTCGGCGGCCATCAGCAGCGCCGGCCAGAACACCGTGTGGAACTTCAGGATGTCCTTGCCGATGATGTGGTAATTGGCCGGCCAGAATCGTGGGGTCAGGTCTTCGCCAGGGTCGGCATACGACAGAGCGGTGTAGTAGTTGAGCAGCGCGTCGAACCACACGTAGAAGACGTGCCCGGGATCCCATGGCACGGTCACGCCCCACTTCAACCGCGCCCTCGACAGAGAGACGTCCTGCAGCCCCGCCGCGATGAACGAACTGGCCTCGTTGAAGTGGCGCCACGGCATCACGAAGTCGGGGTGGTCGCGATAGAGCTGCTCGAGGGGCTCCTGGAAGGTCGAGAGTCGGAAGAACCAGTTCTCTTCCTGATGGCGCTCGAGCGGGATCTCGTGGATCGGACACAGGTTGCCCTCGAGGATCTCGTTCTCGACCTTGAAGTCGGCGCAGCGCGGGCAGTACCAGCCCTCGTACATGCCCTTATACGTGTGCCCGTTGTCGTGGACGCGCTGGAGAACCTCCTGGACCTTCAGCTTGTGCTGCTCGTCGCTGGTGCGGATGAAGAAGTCGTTCGACACGTCCAGGCGCGGCATCAGGGCCTTGAAGCGCTCGGCGTTTCGGTCGGCCAGTTCCTGAGGCGTCACGCCCTCCGCGTGCGCGGCATCGGCCACCGGCTCGCCGTGCTCGTCGGTTCCGGTCAGGAAGAACACGTCCTCGCCGCGCTGGCGCATGTGCCGCGCGAGCACGTCGGCGGCGATCGTCGTGTACGCGTGCCCGAGGTGCGGCTGCGCGTTGACGTAGTAGATCGGGGTTGTGATGTAAAAGGACACCTAAGCTCTAAGGCCTAGGCTATCCTGCCGCTCCGACCCCCGGCTCGCAAAAGCCGCCGTCAGCTGAAGCCCACGAGCGCGATCTGGCCGGTCGCGGTGGGGGCGCCGTTGGTCATCGAGACGCGAGCGCCGAGTTGGTTGCCGCCGGCGTGTGCCAGCAGCGTGCGGCCGCGGGCGGTGAGCGAGAAGATCAGGTAGCCGAGCTCGTCGCCGCCGAGGAACTCGGGTCCGGTGCGGGCGATCACCGTCCGGCCGACCGAGAGCGTGGTGCGGGCGAAGCAAGGTGTCACGGCAAAGCAGCCGGCGAGGATGCCGCCGACACCCGCCGAGGAAACGAAATCGGTCGTGCCGACGATCCGCAACGGCGACGCCTGCCGCGCGCTCCGGCCCGGCCCCCGGCCGCTGGTGAAGAACGGAATCAGGTTGATCGTGGTGGTGGCCGCCGCGCCGGAGGCGTCGCGCGCCGTCACCTGGACCGGGAGCCGGCGTGAACGGGCGCGCTCCAGCATCGTCCGGCCTTGCGAGGTCAGCTTGAACCACAGGAGGCCGGCACCGTTCGAGCCCATGTGCTCGGACCCGGTGCGAGCGAGGACTCTGCGGCCGGCGGAGACGGTCGTGGCCACGTGGCAGGGAGCGTTCGTGTAACAGCCCGCCGGGACTCCGACCAACGCGCCGCCCGGCGGCACGAACGCGCTGCGACCGAAGATCGCGAGGTGCGGGGGCGTCGCGGTCGTGGCCGCCGCGGCCAGCGTCTGCCCGCTCGAGGCGATCGGGGCCGCGGCGAAGTACGGCGCGGCGTCGCGGATGGCAATCTGGGTCCGCACGCCGCGGACCGGGGCGGCGGTGATCGGCGTGAGCGCGTTCGGCGAGCGCCCCGCCCACACCTGCCAGGAGGCCGCAGCCCCTGCTCCGGCCCAGGTCATCGACAGGTTGGTGGTGCCGTCGGCGGCCGGGGAGACGCCCAGCGCCGGCGGGGGCGGTGGAGGCGGCGGCCCTCCGCTTCCGGCGGTCGCTCCGTCGAGGTAGTCGCCGTCGATGTTGATCGTCACGCCGCCGTAGGTCTCGTTGTGAGAGCCCGAGTACTGGTGAAGGCGCTGGTGGTTGCTCCAATCCGACGCGGGGACGAAGGCGCTGGCCGTCGACTGCGCGTCGTTCCACTCGGCGATCCAGATGTCGTCCGGCTTGGCGAACGTCGCCCCGGCGCCGACCAGATCGCTGATGCCCGAGCTGGCGCTGCTGTACACGCCGGAGACGTACCCGTCGGCGTGGAGCCCCGCCGTCCACGCCGACAGGAAGGCGAGCACCGCCGAGGTGTTGCTCGCGGTCTGCGAGTAGGCCTCCATGTCGAAGTAGATCGGGTTGCCGGCCGGGATGTCCAGGGCCTGTGCGTCGGCGACCGCGTCGCTGGCCGCCGCCGTCCCCTGGGCGGACGCCTGGCTGGGAGTGATCCCCGCGCAGCCGCACTCGTTCGACGGTGCCTGGAGGCCCACGTATGTGGGGATCAGGTGCCAGCCCGCCGCGACCTCGCTGCTCACCCACTGCGGGGTCAGGTTGGGCTGGGCACAGGCCGAGTTCGTCCCGCCGATGTAGATCCCGATCGCGCGGTACGGGGAGGAGCCCCAGGCGGCCATCGCGTTCGGGGAGGGGGCGCTACAGGGGTCAAAACCCAGACCCGTGTACACGGCGGCGGCGTGGGCCCTGGCCGGAGCGCCGGCGGCGGCGTTGGCGCGGGGGGCGCCAGCCGGCGGCTCTGGCAACGACCTCCGACCTAAGGCACGCGCGACCGTGCCGCGGTCTTTAGACCAAGTCGCGGTGACGGCCACGCCCGCCGACGCGACCATGAACCTGGTTTCCCGGGGAGAGGGCGCCAACGGGTTGCTCGCCGCGCCGGCGCCGGCTTGGGCCGCCGTCGCGACCGGCTCAATGAGGATCGCCTCGGTACGGCCGAGCGCGGCGTCCGCGGGACAGTGCTGCTGCGCGCTCGGGCGGCCCAGATACACCGCGTGCCGGTTGAATCGCACGCAGACCCGTGGATCCTTGGCCAGGTCGTAGACCGGCCACGAACGCGGAACCCGCACCTCGTAGCCGTGATACCGGACGATTCTGAGGGTCGTCGATCGCGCGGCAAGAGAGACACCGACGGGCTGCGTGAGCACGACCGCTGCGGCGAGGCAGGCGATGCGACGAGCATGCGCACCCATGACTCGTGTTGCTAGAACACGGGCGCCGGGCGAAAGGAGCGTTGATTTACGAGTTCTCACGTTCGGGGCGCACGGCTTGTTGTACAGGCTGGAGCGGCGGATAATCATGGGAAGCGTCCGACGAGAAGCAGAATGCGTCGACTCCCATCGCTGCCGGCCGGCTTGGGCGTATGCGTGCTAGTCGCAGGTGCGCTGTTTGCCGCCGCCGCGGTGACGTCGTCCTCCGCCACTTCGTCCTCCTCGCGCTCGACCCGCCGCGCAGCGGGAGCCGTACCGCGGCTGAGAGCGGTGGCCGTTGCCTCGCGCCCGTCCGAGACCGCGCAGCCCGTGGGCCGCGGCGGACCGATCGCGTTTTCGCCCGGCGCCTGCCTGGGGTACGCCCCCACCGGGCGCTGGAACGGGGCGACGGTGTTTCTCGATCCGGGCCACGGAGGCGTGGACACGGGAACGATGTCGGTCCTGGGCGACCGGATCGTCACCGAGAAGGAGGTGACGCTGGCAGTCGGATTGCGGGCGCTGGCGCGGCTGCGCGCGGCCGGATACCGGGTCGTGATCTCGCGCACTCGGGACTCGACCGTCGCCCGCTACGCGGCGTCGGACCTCCATCAGGGGGTGCTCGACCCCGACGCCGCCCAGCGCGAGGTCGAGGTGCGCGACGTCTGTGCCAACGCCGCTCATGCGGACATACTCGTCTCCATCCACATGAACGGGTTCGTGGATCCGTCAGCGAGCGGGACCGAGACGTTCTTCTGCCCGGCCCGTCCGTTTGCCGCCCACAGCCGGCGCCTCGCAGATTTCGTGCAGCGCGCCATGGTGTCCGCGTTCAAGAGCTCCGGGAGGATCACCTTCGACCGCGGGGTGCTGCCGGACCGCGAAGGCGGAGGAGCCGCGCTGACGCCGCAGACCGCCAACTACCACCACCTGATCATTCTCGGCCCGGCCGATCGTCCCTGGCTTCCGTATTCCAGTCAGATGCCGGGGGTGCTGGTCGAGCCGGCGTTTCTCACCAACCCGAGCCAGGGTTCGTTCGTGGTGAGCGGACGGGGACAGGAGGGGCTGGCGCGGGGCCTCGTGGCCGCGATCGACTCGTACTTCAATAGGCCGGGTGCGGCGTGAGGGGCCGGTGCATCATCGCGGTCGCCGCAGCGGTTACCGTGGCTGGGGGCTGCGGCGGCTCGCACACCAGCACCTCGCATACCAGTTTGGTGACCACGACCACGCCGGAGCGGGTCACAGCGCCGGCGCGTCCGCGCCCCCACCCGGTTATCCAGCATCGCGTCCTCGCCGGGCAGATTCCAGACCGGATTCCGACCGCCCGCCACGTCGTCGCACTGACCTTCGACGCCGGCGCGGACAACGTCGGCGCGCCGAGGATCCTCTCCGTGCTCGGCCGGACCGGCGCCACGGCCACGTTCTTCATGACCGGCCGATGGGCGGAGCTCTACCCGCAGTGGGCGAGGCGGATCGCGGCCCGATACCCGATCGCCAACCACACCTACGACCACACCGATCTCCTGCGGCTCTCGTTGGAGGGAGTGAAGAACGAGGTGCTCGGAGCTATGGCCGCGATCTCCCGGGTCACCGGGCGTCCCCCCGTCCCGCTGTTCCGCTTCCCGTACGGATCGAGCGACGCGAGCGCGCTCGGGGTGGTCAACCACCTCGGCTATACGGCGGTCGGTTGGACGGTCGACACGCTCGGGTGGGAGGGGACCTCGATGGGACAGTCGGTCGAGTCGGTGATCGCGCGCGCTGTGGGTCACCTCGAACCCGGGGAGATCGTCTTGATGCACGTGGGTTCAAACGGGGTCGACCACTCGACGCTCGACGCCCACGCGCTGGCAGCGATCATCGCCGCGATCAGGGCGCGCGGCTACAAGTTCGTGACGCTCCCGCCGTACCTCTAACAGGGTGGCGCACGGCCGCCGGCCCGCGTGGCCGGCGGCCGTGGCCTACGGTTTCGTTGTCAGCGCTCGGTACAGAGCGTTGGCCCCGATCCCCGTGAGGTCGGCGACGACGCCGGCGGCGGGACGCGGCTTCGCCCCGGCGTCCACCAGCCGCCTGACGGCCTCCACCGCCGGTCCGATGTCGCTGTCCGCAGGCGTCGGGGCGCCCCCGACGACCAGGACCACCTCCCCGCGAGGCGGCTCGGTCCCGTAGCGCTCGGCCAGCTCGGCGGCGGTCCCGCGGACGACCTCCTCGTGCAGTTTGGTGAGCTCACGACAGACCGCGACCGGGCGCTGCGGATCGAGCTCGGCGAGCGCCGCCAGCGACGCCGCCACCCGCCGCGGGGACTCGAACGCGACCAGCGTCTCCGGCCCCGAAAACGCCTCCACCAGCTCCGAGCGCTTGCGCGGAAGAAAGCCCGCGAACCGCCAGCGGTCGCCGGGAAGGGCGCTGGCTACGAGCGCCGCGATGGCCGCCGATGGCCCGGGCAGCACCTCGACCGCGAGCCCGGCCGCCACGCACGCCCGCACCAGCACGAAGCCTGGATCGGAGACCAGGGGCATCCCGGCGTCGGATACCAACGCGACCACGGCGCCTTCGCGCATCTGCGCTACGAGCTCGCGCGCTCGCTCCCGCTCGTTGTGCTCGTGGTAGCTGACCAGGTGGGCGTTTACGCCGTAGCGGTCGAGCAGGATCCGCGTGCGGCGGGTGTCCTCGCAAGCCACCACGGTTGCCTCGCGCAGCGCCGAGAGCACGCGCAGCGTGATGTCCTCGAGGTTTCCGATGGGCGTCGGGCATACGATCAGGCGGCCGCTCACAACGCGTCCGCCCGCTCCCGGAGCCCGTCGAACGCGAGCGTGGCCGCGCCGATCATCCCCGCCTCGACGCCGAACTGGGCCGCCACGATCCGAACCTCATCGCGCGACGGCGGCAGCGCCCGCCGTAGCATCTCCGCGCGCGCGGGCGCCAGCAGCAGCTCGCCGGCGGCGATCACCCCGCCTCCGATCACCACCACCTCCGGGTTGAAGATGTTCACGAACGTCGCGAGCGCCACCCCCAGCCGCGTGCCGATCAGCTCGAGCACGTCGAGCGCGGCGGCGTCGCCGTCGTGCGCGAGCTCCACCACCAGCGGTCCGGCGAGCACCCGCCCGTCGGCGAGCGCGCGCCCCAGCCCCGAGCGGGGGCGTTCGCGCGCGACGCGCACCGCCTCGCGGGCCAGGGCGGTTCCGGAGGCCATCGCTTCGACGCACCCCCGATTCGGGCAGTTTCCCTGGCAGCGCGGCCCGTCCATGTCGATCACCACGTGCCCGAGCTCTCCGGCTGCTCCGACGCCGCCCCGGTAGAGCTCGCCGCCCAGGATCAGCCCTCCCCCGATCCCGGTGCCGATCGTGAGCAGGACCACCTCGTTGCAGCCGCGGGCGGCGCCGGCGCGATGCTCGGCGAGCGCGGCGACGTTGGAGTCGTTATCGACGAACACCGGAAGATCGAGGCGCTCGGCCATGATGTCGCCGAACGGGACGTCGAACAGGGGCAGGTTCACGGCGATCACGCCCCGACGCGTTCGCTGGTCCATCAGGGCCGGAATTCCAAAGCCCACGGCCGCGATTTCGCCGCTCGCGGCGGCGCGCGCTTCCTCCACCGCTTCCACCGCAACATCGAGCAGCGCCGCCTGATCGAGCGCATTCAAGCTACGCTGGACGCGGCGATGCACGGAAAGTCCGGTGTCGACCACACCGGCGAGCAGTTTCGACCCTCCCATGTCGACGCCGATCGTGCGCCGGCCAGGCATGCCGTCACTATATGCGCAGATGCCCAGCGATCTCGAAGAACGACCCTACAAGCTCTATCGCGCCGGCTCCGGCGAGCAGAAGTCAGAAGAACGCCCCTACAAGGTCTACCGTGCCGGCCCTCGCGGGCTGAAGGCGCTGCTCCGCGGCGAGGAGGACATCGGTCTCGGTCCTGACGGGCCGGGGCGGGACGGGGGCGGTCGCGAGCGGGGAACCGGACGGCGCTTCTTCGGCGACCGGGTCACCTGGAAGCGGGGAATCCTGTTCGTCCTCGGCGCGATCGTGTTCTGGCTGCTGCTCTCGCTCGTGCTGTTCCTCGTCAGCGCCCAGATCAACAAGGGGCAGATCCCCGATTCCGCCAAGGCGGCGCTGACCTCGGGCGGGAACATGCTGACCGGGACGGACACAGTCCTCGTGATCGGCACCGATCAGCGGCCCAAGGGTTCCAAGGAGCCCGGCGCGAACACCAACGACACGGGCAGCAGGTCGGACACGCTGATGCTGTGGCGCGTCGGGGGCGGCGTCTCGCGGCGCCTGTCGATCCCGCGCGACACGGTCGCCGAGATCCCGGGCCACGGTGCGAGCAAGATCAATGCGGCCTACGCGTTCGGAGGCCCCGCACTCACGATCCGCACCGTTGAGCGCTTCACGGGCGTCAAGATCAACCACCTGATCATCGTCAACCTCGCGAACTTCCCGAAGTTCATCGACGCGATCGGCGGCATCGACGTCACCACCCCGCGGATCTGCTCCGAGATCAGCGGCGGCACGAAGAACGGTGGCTTCTCGCTGTACCTGTCGCCCGGAACCCACCACCTGAGCGGGAGCCAGGCGCTCACGCTTGCGCGCACGCGGGAGAACAAGTGCAACCCGGCCGAGAACGATTTGACGCGCGAGGCGCGTCAGCAGCAGATCCTGAACGCGATCAAGTCCAAACTCACCTCGCCGTCGATCATCTTCCGCCTGCCGTGGGCTTCGTGGGACGCGCCGGAGACGATCCGGACTGACATGGGCGGCTTCACGCTGTTGGGGCTGTTCGCGGGGAGTGAGATGGGGGGCTCGGCTCCGCTGCAGATCCTCAAGCCCACCGGCGCGACGACGCTGCCCGACGGCGAGAGCGCTCTGACCGTCACGCCGGGTGCGGTCCACCGGGCGGTCAACAAGCTGATGAACGGCTGACCGGGTTAGTCGTCCGGGCTAAAGCTGTGTCGTCGGGGGGCCGATTAAGTCTGAAGATGCTCGTACATTCGTCCAGAATGGGGCACTGAGCTTCAGTCATGCGTCGGGTGCTACTCATCGGGGTGGCGCTGTGGTGGCTGGCGGTGATTGGCGGCGCGCTCCTCTACGCCGGCGGCGCGCAGGCGCAGGGCTCCCGCAGAACTCCAGGCGGCCCCGGCGTCCGAAGTGCGGCCCCCACCAGCCAGGGCGTATCCGGGACGCTCGCGCAGACGACGGGTCTCTCCCCATCGGAGGTGACGACGCAGGACGTGTGCCCGCCGGTCGGCCCGGGCTACGCGAGGTGCGTCGCGAAGACGCTCGTGCTGCGCTCGGATCACGCGCATGTGCACCCACACGTGCACGGGCACGCTTCGCTCGGGCGCGTGGTGGCGCGCCCGGCCAGCATCGCGTCGTCCGCCCCGCCCGATGCCGGCACGCCGGCGTGGCTGCAGGAGGCATACGACCTCACGTATCTATCGCAGAGTGGCGGCGGCGGCGACACTGTCGCGGTCGTCGACGCCTACGACGATCCGAGCGCCGAGGCCGACCTCGGTACGTACCGTTCGACGTTCGGGCTGCCACCCTGCACGACCGCCAACGGATGCTTCACGAAGGTCAACCAGATGGGCAACACCGCGCCGTTGCCCGGCCAGGACTCGGCCTGGGAGCAGGAAATATCCAACGACCTGGACGCGGTCTCGGCGCTGTGCCCGAACTGCCACATCCTGCTCGTGGAGGCCAACTCGAGCAACATCACTTACCTCCGGGCCGGCATGCAGACCGCGGCGATGCTGGGCGCCGATCAGATCTCCGACAGCTGGACCAGCAAGGTGAGCAACGGGGTACCGCCCGGGACCTACTCGTTCCCCGGCGTCGCCACCGTGGCGGGCGCGGGCGACGACGGCTACCCGGGTGCAGGCACGGACGATTATCCGGCGGCATTCCCCGGCGTGACCGCCGCCGGCGGAACCACGCTGGCTCCCTCGAGCGGAAGCGGCGGTGCCCGCGGCTTCAGCGAAGGAGCGTGGTCGGGGAGCGGGTCGGGCTGTGACCTCCTCCAGCCCAAGCCCAGCTACCAGACCGACGATGGCTGCGGCGGACGCTCCTACGCCGACCTGTCCGCGGACGCCGATCCAGCCACCGGCCTGGAGTTCTATGACTCCGGCAACGGAGGCTGGTTGATGGGTGGCGGCACGAGCCTCGCGGCTCCGCTCATCGCCGCCTATTACGCGATCACCGGCGTGCCGGCCAGTTCCGCGCAGCCGGGCTCCCCGGTGTCCCCACAATGGGCCTACACCGACAGCGCGTTGCTCAACGACCCGACGAGCGGCTCAAACGGCACGTGCGCCACCAACATCGCCTACATCTGCACCGCCGGCGTCGGTTACGACGGCCCCACCGGCGTCGGATCGATCTCCGGAGCGGTGGTCAGCGGTGCGCCGGGGCTCGGCGGCCCCGGGTTCGGCTCGGGCTCGACCGCCACCTATACGCAGAGCACGAGTAGCGTCAGCGCGAGCCTCGCCGGGGGGATCTACCCGAACGGGCTCGACACGACCTGGTGGGTGCAGTACGGCACGAGCACCGCCTACGGTCAGCAGACCGCGGCCACCGATATCGGGTCGGGCACCGCCCCCGTCGCGGTGACGGGCAACCTCTCGCAACTGAATCCCGGGACCACCTACCACTATCGGCTGGTGGCCGGCAACACCGACGGAACGACGTACGGCTATGACTACACGTTCACCACGGGGTCCGGCCCGCACGCCGCGCTTACCCATGCGCCGGCCGTGGCGGCGCCGGGGTGGTCGGTTTCTTTCAATGGCGCCGGGTCGACCGACGACGGTGGCTCGATCACGAGCTACAGCTGGGACTTCGGTGATGGCACCACCGCGGGCGCCGCCACCGGTTCCGCCAGTCACACGTACGCTTCCGCCGGCGTGTACACGGTCAGGCTCACCGTCGGCGACACCGCGGGCCTCACCAGTACGACAACTCAGACGATCACCGTGGACGCTGCACCGACCGCATCGTTTGCCGCCGCTCCCAACCCGGCGACCGTTGGGTCGGGGATTGCCTTCGACGGCCGCGGTTCAGGCGACACCCTCGGTTCGATCACCACCTACAGCTGGACCTTTGGCGACGGGGCGGCGGCCTCCGGCGCCACCGCGAGCCACGTCTACGCTGCTCCCGGGACTTACGCCGTCTCGCTGACGGTCACGAACGACGTCGGGCAGACAAACACCACGAGCCGTACGGTGACGGTCTATGCCCCGCCCGCGCCCACGCCCACGCCCGCCGCGTCCGTTGCGCCGGCGTCGAACGTCAGTCACACGATGACGATCAAGCCGCCGTCGTTCACGAGCCGCGTGTCGATCCCCAAACGGCAGAAGATCGCCGCGGTCCTCAAGCACGGCCTGCGCGTCGTCGTCTCCACGAGCGAGCGCTGCGAAGCGATCGTCCAGATCACGACGCCGGTCCAGTCCGGCGGCCACGGTCGCGTCTCGGCCGCGAGCACGGTGCTCGCCCGCGTCACTCGCAGAATTGGCGCCGGCACATCTACGATCACGCTCAAGCTGGGCCCGGCCGCAGCCCGGAAGCTGCGCGGCCGCGGACGCGTGCAGATCACGGTCCGGGTCACGCTGAAAGACGCCTACGGGCGGACGCTCACTCGCACGGCGAACGCGACCCTCGCGTCCTGAGTGCGCTCTTAACTCTTCGCCGGGGCCGACTCCACCTTCGAGCCGGTCTTCGACTTGGAATCCGATGACCCCGATTCCGACGACGCGCTCTCCTTGCCGGCGCTGTCACCGCCACCCTCACCCGCCTCTGCCTTCTCGCGCGAGCGCCGGCGGGTCCCGTAGTCGGTGTTGTAGAACCCCGAGCCCTTGAAGTGCACCGCGACCGGGTGGAACACCCGCTCGACCGGGGCCTCGCACGCCTCGCAGGACACGATCGGATCGTCCGACATCCGCTGCATCACCTCGAAGGTGTGACCCTGCTGACACCGGTACTCGTAGATGGGCATTGCTTCACCAAGTATAGCTAGGAGTCCTTGGCACTCTCAACCCGAGAGTGCCAAGCATGGGGCCTAGCTAGCATCTCGCGCCATGGCCGTAGCCGATGTCGTCACGATGGACAAGATCGTCTCGCTGAGCAAGCGACGCGGCTTCGTGTTCCCGAGCAGCGAGATCTACGGGGGCCTCGGCTCGAGCTACGACTACGGTCACTACGGCGTCCTGTTCAAGAACAACGTCAAGGGGCAGTGGTTGCGAGCGATGCTCCAGGAGCGCGACGACATCGTGGCCCTCGACTCGGCGATCATCCAGCATCCCATGACCTGGGTGGCGAGCGGTCACCTGGCCGGGTTCACCGATCCGCTCGTCGACTGCCGCACGTGCAAGCTGCGCTTCCGCGCCGACAAGCTCGACGAGGAGCAGTGCGGGCGCAAGCCATCCAAGCATCCGGGCGAGACGCCCGAGTGCGACCTGACCGAGGCGCGCGCCTTCAACCTGATGTTCGAGACGACGATCGGCCCCGTCAGGGAGGAGGGGTCGACCGTGTACCTGCGCCCGGAGACCGCGCAGGGCATCTTCCTGAACTTCAAGAACTACCTCCAGTTCGCGCGCAAGAAGCCCCCGTTCGGGATCGCCCAGATCGGCAAGAGCTTCCGCAACGAGATAACCACCGGCAACTTCATCTTCCGCACCCGCGAGTTCGAGCAGATGGAGATGGAGTTCTTCGTCCCGCCGGCGGAGGCACAAGGCTGGTTCGAGCACTGGCTCGAGCAGCGGATGGACTGGTACGTGAACCTCGGCATCCGCCCCGATCACCTGCGGCTGCGGCCTCACACCCCCGATGAGCTATCGCACTACTCGAGCGCCACGAGCGACATCGAGTACCTGTTCCCGATCGGCTGGTCCGAGCTGGAGGGGATCGCCAACCGCGGCGACTTCGACCTCACCCAGCACGCCAGGTATTCGGGCCAGAACCTCGAGTACTTCGACACGGTCACCCAGGACCGCTACATCCCGCACGTGATCGAGCCGGCGGCCGGCGCCGACCGCGCGCTGCTCGCGTTCATGGTCGACGCCTACGACGAGGATGAGATCGAGGGCGAGCGACGGACCGTGCTGCGGCTCCACCCGCTGCTCGCGCCGGTCAAGGTCGCGGTCCTGCCCCTGGTCAAGCGAGACGGGCAGCCCGAGCTCGCCCGCGAGGTCTATCTCGCGCTGCGCGACCGAGTGCAGGCCGAGTACGACGAGGGCGGCGCGATCGGCCGGCGCTACCGCCGCCAGGACGAGATCGGCACCCCCTGGGCGGTCACCATCGACCACCAGTCGCTCGAGGACCGGACGGTCACGTTGCGCGACCGCGACAGCCTGGCGCAGGATCGCCTCCCGATCAACGCTCTGGCGGACGAGGTGGACCGCCGGCTGCGGCAGCCATGGCAGTCCCCCAAGCTCGACGGCTGATACGCGGGCGGAACCTGCAAAACTACGGTACTGAAGCAATGCTCGCCGCCGATCAGGTCTCCTATGACGATCTCTATGCCCGCTGGGAGCAGGGCAACTGGCGCGCCACCGACATCGATTTCTCGATCGACCGGGAGCAGTGGCAGGGCACGTTCTCGGAGCTCGAGCGGCGCGGCGCGTTGTGGACGTACTCCATGTTCTTCCACGGCGAGGATTCCGTCGCCGACAACCTCTCGCCGTACATCGATGCCGCGCCGACCGAGGAGCAGAAGTACTTCCTGGCCACGCAGCAGGCGGACGAGGCTCGGCACGCGGTCCTGTTCGGTCGGTTCATGCGCGAGGTGGCGCAGAACGGCAACGACACCGCGTCGTCACTGGCGGCCACCAAGCCGGAACTCACCTGGGGGTTTCGCAAGGTGTTCGGCCGCCTGGACCGGATGGCCGACGAGCTCCGCCGTGACCGCTCGAAGCCAAAGCTCGCTCAGGCGATCACGCTGTACCACATCGTCGTAGAGGCCTCGCTCGCCCAGCCCGGCCAGCACTTCATCGAAGAGTCGCTGGCCAAGCGCGACCTTCTCCCCGGCCTGCGAGAGGGGATGGGCCACGTCTCCCGCGACGAGCAGCGCCACATCGCCTTCGGGGTCAAGCTGATCGCGGACCTCGTCCGCCTGGATCCCGAGTGCGAGCCCGCGATCGCGGAGCTGCTGCGCGAGGTCATGGCGTACACGGTCGCGGTGTTCGTCCCGCCCGGATGGGATGAGCGGTACGTGACGCTGTTCGGTTTCACCCTCGAGGACGTCTTCACCAACGGGGCGCACGCCCTGGAAGGCAGGCTCCGCGCGGCGGGGCTCGACCCGAGCACCATGCGGCTCGGAATGCCGTTCGACGTCGACGCGCGCGAGCGGGCCCGGCGCGGGCTCGCGCTGCTGCGCGCGGGCTACCTGGGCGAGCCAAACGGCCGCGTTACCCCGAACGCCGAGGTGACGGCGCTGCTGTTCGACTCCTTGCGGCGCCAGGTCGACGCCTCGATCGCGCCGGGCGCGACGATCCAATGGAGCTTCACCGACGCCGAGCCCTGGCACCTGCAGATTCAGAACGGGAGCGCGGCGGTGGCGCCGGGACCCGTATCGAAGCCGGATCTCATCTTCCGCTGCCGCTTTCAGGATTGGCTCGACATCGCCGCCGGGCGCACCACCCCGTGGCGCGCACTGCTCACCGGGAGGGTGCGTCCGAGCGGAAAGCTGCGGATGCTGGCGCGCGCCCCGCGGCTGTTCGCGTAAGAGATCGCTAACGCCGCTCCGACCGCGGTCTCACGCTCTCCTTAGCGGTTTCTTGTCATCGGGCTCCAGACTCGCGAGCACGATGACCGATCGAAACCGAAACACCACCTCCCGCAACCGGGCCATGGCCCTGGTCTCCCGCATCAACCGCTGGCTGATCGCCGGCTCGGTGGCGCTGACGGGCGCATTCGCGTTCCTCGCCGCGAACGCCTTCCCCGGGCACAGCACGACGAACAGCAGCGCCACGTCGGGCACCGGGACCAGCACACAGGCCTCACAGACATCATCGAGCGGGACGTCGAGCGGCAGCACTTCGTCGAGCTCCGGCACCGCCAGCGACTCGTCCAGCTCCGACAGCGGCAGCAGCTCGCTGCAGCAGCCGTCGTCGACCCCGTCCGCTTCCTCCTCCTCCTCCTCCTCGAACTCGTCCTCGGGATCCGTCGTCTCCGGCGGATCCTGACCAGCGTCTCGCGCCGGAACCGCTCATGACCGCGATCGCCGCCACCACCGGGCCCACCGCGTACTGGTATCTCACGCGCGGCTCCGGCGCGATAACGCTGATCCTGCTGACGCTCACCGTCGCACTCGGGATCGCCAACGTCGAGAGGATGCGGACCGCGGCCTTGCCGCGATTCGCGCTGCAGGCGCTGCACCGCAGCGTCTCGCTGCTCGCGGTCGCCTTCTTATTCGTCCACGTCGCCACGTCCGTGCTCGACGGCTTCGTCTCGATCCGCTGGATCGATGCGATCGTCCCGTTCGGGGCGGCGTATCGCCCGCTGTGGCTCGGACTCGGCGCGGTCGCGTGCGACCTGTTGATCGCGGTGGTGGTGACGAGCCTGCTGCGTCGCCGGCTCGGCTACCGCGCCTGGCGCGCCACCCACTGGCTCGCGTATGCCTCCTGGCCGGTGGCGGTGCTGCACACGGTCGGCACCGGGAGCGACGCCGGAAAGACGTGGATGGTCGTGATCTTGGTCGGCTGCGCCATCGTGATGGCCGTCGCGCTCATCGCCCGCCTCGCGGATGTGTTCAGAGCGACACGGCCACCGTCGCCGCCCCCGCCGCGTTACGAGCATCGGCCGCCGTCTCGGCGACCAGAACGAATCGCCCATGGCCACGTGCCCGTATCCGAGCGGCAAACTGCCCCCGTTTGACCGCCACGCGCTTGGTGCTGACCTTGCGCCGGCGGCCGCCGGCCAGCGCGTAGAGGGTGATCGTGACCGCGGACTTTGCCGGGGACACCGTGCCGCTGACCGTCAGCGGCGAGACGGAATCGACGGCGAGCGTCACCAAGGGCGCGACGCCAGCCTCAATCACGTCCGACGTAGCCGCCGGCGCCGGCCGGTGAAGCGCGCGCACCAGCGCGCTACTCCTCAACGCTAGCCCCGCACTCCAAGATCCGTCGGACCCGGTGGTCGAGGTGGCGATCGTGGTCGTCGCCCCGAACGGCGCCACCCGTTGGATCTCGATGGGCGCCTGCGCCAGCCCACCGCCGCCGAGAGCCGTCAGCCTGCCCGAGACGGCCAGGGGCGTCACGACCGTGACCACCGGCCTCCCCGACCCCAACGTGAGCGTGGCCGCCCGGGCCGCGAGGCGCCCGATCCGCGGACGGATCGAGGGCAGCTCCGCGTAGAAGGCGTTACCCGGACAATCGGTCAGGTCGCCGTCGCGGTGGCCCGCGACCCGCGGCAGCCGCACGTGCGCTCCGGGCGGATACGGCGTGTAGAAGGCGTCGGACGGATTGACCTCAACCAGGACCTTGCCGAGCGTGGGCCGTCCGTGCAGGGCCATCTTCCACGCGACCAGGTACTGGAGGGCGTTGATCGCGGCGGCCGACGGAGTCACGTTGTCGAACGTCCCCAGCACCGCCACCCCGCTCGATTCGGCGTTGTAGGCGCCCGCGTGCGCACCCACAACCGCCTCGTCGATGCCTCCGGCCCTCGCCTCCCAGATCCGCCCGAACAGGTCGATGATGAAGTTGTAGGCGATGTCGTTGTAGCCGCGGACGAAGCGGTGATAGTCGAAGATCGCCAGGAGCAGTTGTGGCACCTCGCCCGCGCCGTACCCGTTGGGGTTGACCGTGTGGTGCACGAACATCAGCTTCACGGTGCCGTAGACGGGCACCACCTTCGGCTTGGCCACGCCCTGGGCCCACGCTGCGCGGGCGATGATCGGCGGCTGGCCGGGCCCCGCGTCGAGCACCGGCCGCGCGAGCGGGAATGCCGCCGATGTGCTCCGGGCCAGGTCCGCCGTGGTGCTGACGAAGTGGACGCGCAGACCACGCACCGGCTCGGAACAACGCACCTGCACCCAGTCCGCGCGGCGGATCCAGATGCCCTCCCCGAACAGCGGGGAGGGCGACCCGCCCTCTTGCTGGTCGGCATCGTGGCCGAGGACCGAGGCCAGGACCCAGCGGCTCCAAGCCGCCCCCCGGGCCCGGGTTCGCAGCTCGATTCGCGCCCCGGCCGGGCCGGCCCACTCGACGCCGACCAGCGCAAAGCGACGCGGAGCGTCGAGCGGTGGCGATTGCGCCTGGAGCGAGCCCACCCACCGGCTCGACACCAAACCCGAGCCCGAGCCGCTCAGGGCCGCCGCGAGCCCCTCGGCCGGACGGGCGAGCGAGACGGCGCCGGCGGCCGCCACGCCGCCCAGCACGGTGCGGCGTGTAAGGCCTTCCGTCACCGCACCCTGCGAGGACGCTCTGGGCGACTCCGGGCGCGACGCCGGCTTGACCTTCGCGACCTTCCCCGCCGCAGGTCGAGCACAAGGCTCACGGCACACACGACCATCACGAACAGCGCGATGATAGCGACCACCGCCAGACCGGGGGCGAGGATCAGCACAAGGATCGCGACCAGCGCCGCGACCCCGGCGTCGACCACCAGGGTGTTCTGTCTCACAGCGGCAACCTCCTGAACACTCCGCGCGGCAGGTACCGCAGCACGGCCAAGACCACACGCAGCCGGCTCGGAACCCAGATCGTATGGGCGCGGCCGGAGAGCGCCCGCACCGTGGCCTCGGCGACCGCATCCGGGGTGGTCGACATCGGTGGCGCCGGCAGGCCCGCCGTCATGCGCCCCCTGACGAACCCCGGCCTGACCACCAGCACCCGGACGCCGCTCCCCGCGGTGGCGTCGGCCAGCGCCAGGGCCAGGGCGTCGAGTCCGGCTTTGGCCGCCCCGTAGATCGCGTTGCTCGCGCGTACCCGCTCCCCGGCGACGGTCGACAGCACGACCAGTGTCCCGCTCGCCTGCCGGCGCAGGCACCGCAGCGACTCGAGCAGGAGCGACCCGGCGCCGACGAAGTTCACCCTCATCACCTCGGTGGCCTCGTCTCGGGGGGCGTCGAGTCCAGCCTGGCCCCCGAGGATCCCGATCGCGAGCACGACCACGTCAAACCCGCCCATCCGCTCGAACGCGCGCTCGAGCGCCGCTGGATGACCGGCGAGATCCTCGGCATCGATCAGATCTACCGCGGCGGCCACGGAGCCCCCACGCTCGAGGGACGCGGAAGCGGCGGCGAGCCGCTCCTGGTCGCGTCCGAGCAGCAGCGCGCGCAAGGGGCCCTGGAGCGCCAAGCGCCGCACGATCGCCAACCCGATCTCGGAGCTGCCGCCCAGCAGGAGCACGCGCTGGCCGCCGTTCTCGCTCACCCGAGGAGTCCCGTCCGCTCCGCCAAGTCCGAGCACCAGAGCCGCTCGGGGTCCGCCCGATCGCGGACCCGCCGCCACTCGTCCAGGCGCGGGTACATGGCCTCCAGCGCGTCCACGCGCATCCGGGCGTCCTTGCTCAGGTACACCCGTCCGCCGGCCTCCGCGACCAGCTCGTCGAAACCGTCGAGCAGGGCGTCGAGTCCGGGAGCCGCCCGCGGGAAGTCGAGCGCGAGCGTCCACCCCGCGATCGGGAACGACAGGGGAGCGTCGCCTGACTCGCCGAAGTCCTTGAGCACCGCGAGGTAGCAGGGCACCCGAGTCCTCCGGAGCCGGTCGATGACCGTGTGCAGCACGCGGTCCTGGGCGAAAGGGACCACGAGCTGGTACTGGACGAAGCCGGCGGGTCCGTACAGCCGCGGCCACGCATCGAGTCCGTCGAGCGGGAACAAGTGAGACCCGATCGGTTCGAGGTGCCCCCGCTGCCGCCGGGGCGTCCCGCGGAAGCGAAGCTCGTTGAACGCCCGCACGGCGCTCGGGCGCAGAACGTCACTCGGCCATCGCCGGGGAACGGTGGCGCGGGCCCGCACCGTCGCCCGGCCCTGTCGGGAGCTGTCAACGTGCTCGGCGCGCGTGACGATCCCGCGACCGGGACGTGAGGCAAGGAGGTCGAGCCACGCCACCCGGTGCGGACCGCCGGGCGCCAGGAGTGCCGCGAGCGCGTCGTCGAGCCCCTGCACCCGGTCTGAGTCGACCGACAGCCAGGGGCCGCTGACCGCGCGCAGCCGCACCGTGGCCCGCGTGATCACGCCCGTGAGGCCCATCCCGCCGAGCGTGGCCGCGAACAGCTCGTCCTCGGGGAAGAGATCGTGCATCTCGCCGTCGGCGGTCAGGAGGCTGAGCGCCTCGCCGTGGTTGCCGAACGTCCCGGCCACGCCGTGATTCTTTCCGTGGATGTCGCCGGCGATCGCCCCACCGACCGTCACGTGCTGGGTTCCGGGGACGACGGGGACCATCCAACCCTCCGGCACGAGCGCGTGCAGGAGCTCGCCGAGCGTGATCCCGGCCCCGGCGGTGACCGTCCCGCGAACGGGGTCGAGGGAGAAGCCCTTCACCCGGGTGGTGTCGAGCACCAGGCCGTTGCTCAGCTGCGCGGCATCGCCGTAGCTGCGCCCCATCCCGCGCGCGATGGCGCCCGGGCGCACACCGGCCCCGTTGTCGCCGCCGGCGCCGGCCCGCAAGCCGGCGCCGGCGCGAGCTCGCCAATCTTCGATGGCGCGTCGCACCCCGTCGGCGTCCTCCGGCCAGAGCAGGGAAACCCGGGCACCCGGGCCTCCCCCCCAACCCCGGACGCGCGCCCGAACCGGGAGCAGCGGAGCGGTGGGGGCGGTCGCGGCCGTGAGCGTCGAGTCACCCGGAGGCATGCACGCTGAAAGCGAACAGGACGACCCAGACGATGCCGGCAAGCAGCAGAAGACGGTCCACCAGCACGAGATCCTCGGGTGCCTCACCGTCACCACGCCGCACCCGGACGAAGTAGCGCGTCAGGCACGCGGCGAACGGCACGATGGTTAAGGTCCGCCACGGGACGCCGTCGACGTCGGGGAGCTCGAACGCCCACACGCAGTAGGCGAACAGCGCGACCGCCGCACTGCCGGCGATGATCAGGTTCAGCAGCGGGGGCGAGTAGCCCTCGAGCGTTCGCCGAGCGCCTTCGGTTCTGCCGGTGGCTCGCCACAGCTCGGCCAGGCGCTTGCCGGCGGCGATGAACAGCGCCACGCACGTCACCACGAGCACGAACCAGCGCGACAAGGTCACGGGTGCCGCGACGCCGCCCGCCACCGCTCGCAGGACGAACCCTCCGGCGATCGCGACCACGTCGAGGATCACGATGTGACGCCAGAGCAGCGTGTAGCTCAGCGTCAGCGCCACGTAGGCGCCCCCCACGACCCCGAGCAACGGCCGGATCGAAGCGCACAGCACGAGCCCGCAGCCAATCAGCACGATCCCGAACGTGCTGGCGACCCGCGCGTCGAGCTCGCCGGCCGCCACCGGGCGAAACCGCTTGCTGGGATGGAGGCGATCCTCGGCGGCGTCCCGCACGTCGTTGACGGCGTAGATCCCGGAGGCGAGCAGGCAGAACGCCACGAACGCGAGCCCCACGCGCACCGGCACGTCGTCCTTGCCCAGCGCGCCGGCGGCCCCGGCGGCGGCGATCACCAGAACGTTCTTGATCCACTGGCGCGGGCGAGCGGTGGCGATCAGCGCCGCGATCGGGCCCCTGCGAGCAGGCGCCGCGAGCACGCCGGCGCCGGCGCGCGCCTCGGACGCCCCCGCGTAGGCGGCGGCCGCCGCCGGCTCGCCCGGTAGCTTGCGCAGCGACGCTCGTCCGGCAGCACCTGGCACGTCGGAGACCGTATGTGCAGTTTCTGAAGACAACGTGTACGTAATGTGAGGGAGCTCTCAGCTTGTCTTTACGGCGGGCAGCGTCACTACCCTGCAAACTTCCGCACCCGTGTTGTCAGGAACGAGCGCACCGACCGAGTTCCCGCAGCCTCGCCTCCCCGTGTCGCCTCCCCCTGGGAGACACGGGGCGGGACGACGCCGCGTACGACGGATCGCATTCGCGGCCGCCGTCCTGTGTCTGGTCCCGGCGTTCGTCTCCTACGTCGGGGCGATGACCGAGCCGTCGAATTCGAGCCTCGGGATTCGGACGGTCGAGTGGATGCGCGACAACGGGGCGCGCGGGCTCGTCAACAAGGTCGAGAACATCTACTACTCGCTGACCGCTCCGGCCAAAGGGGGGCCGGCGCTGCGAAAGCTGCCGGGACAGGCCGGAGCCCTGGCTGTCGCTCCCCCTCGGCCCCACGTCGTCGTCCACTACTACCGCCCGCCGAACATCAAGCCGCTGGTTCGTGCCGGGCTCCCCGGCGAAGGACTGTGGCAACCGACTTTTGCCGACGGGGGCTCGCGGCCGCCGGTGCTGATCACGAGCTTTCGCCCCGAGCCGGTCGACTATCCCCAGGCAGTGGTCGGCGTGGCCTGGATCGACCACACGCGGACCTCGACCTGGCTGTACCCGGGCCTGTCGGAACCCGCCGTATCGCTGCCGTCGCGCGGCCCCATGGAGGTCCCGATGGGCCTGCGGTCGCGTCTGGTGGCGACATTCAACAGCGGCTTCAAGCTGTCGGACTCCGGCGGCGGGTTCGCCGACGGCGGCCACACCTACGCACCTATGCAACCCGACATCGCAACGATCGTTCGGTACCGCAGCGGGCGCATCGACGTCGTCGCGTGGCACGGCGGCACCGACGCCGGACCCCACGTCATGTTCGCCCGTCAGAACCTGCCATTGATCGTCTCAGGCGGCAGGCCGAACCCGAACCTGTCCGACGGCCCGGAATGGGGCGCGACGCTCGGCAACCAGGCTCTGGTGTGGCGCTCGGCGGTGGGCGTCGACCGCCACGGGAACCTGATCTACGCCGCCGGCCCCGACCAGGGCCTCGCCTCGCTGGCATCCACGATGATCCACGCTGGCGCCATCCGTGCGATGGAGCTCGACATCAACACCTACTGGACCAGCTTCATCACCTATCGCTTCCCGGGCGCGCACGACCCGGCCAACCTGCTGGCGTCGATGGACCGGTCGCCGGAGCGGTACCTGACATCCGACGACCGCGACTTCTTCGCCGTGTACGTGCGCTGAAATGGGCCGAGCACGCGGGAAAGTGAGCCCGGAAGTGATTGACGATCGCGGCAATGGCGGGTTCGATTACGAGACGATCCCGGGCGGGTACTACGACGCCGTCTACCGGCGCCACCGGGGCATCCAGAGCAAGTGGCACCACCTGAAGTTCACGCGGGTCGTCGAGGAGATGGAGGGCCACCAGCGGCACCTCGACGTGGGGTGCGGGCCCGGGACGCTGATCGGATTGCTCGACGAGCGCTTCATCTCGACGGGGATCGACATCTCGCACCACGAGATCGACTACGCGCGCCGCGAATACGAGAGCGAGTCGAAGCGCTTCCTCGCCGTGCGTGCGAGCGCGCTGCCGGACGACTGCCGCGACTATGACGTGGCGACGGTCGTCGAGGTGGTCGAGCACCTCGCGCCCGGCGAACTTGACAACACGCTCCGCGCGACGATCGAGCGCCTGCGCCCAGGCGGGAAGGTCGTGGTGACGACACCGAACTTCCGCAGCGCGTGGCCGATCGTGCAGATGCTCGTCAACCGCTTCGGCGAGCTGAATTACGCCTCGCAGCACATCAATAGGTTCACGGCGCCCAAGCTCAGGCAGCTGCTCCGGGACCTCGGGCTCGAGGACGTGCGCGTCCACTCGTATCTCGCGCTTGCCCCGTTCGCGGCACCGCTTGGTTGGCGGCTGCCGGACGGGCTCGCGCGTCTCGAGCGCGGCTCGGTCGAGCGGGCGGCGGGGCTCCTCCTCCTCGGCACCGGCATCAAGCCCCAGGAATGGATAGCGACGCCGCTGCGTGACCGCGGCCAAGACGGTCTCGTCGTCGGAGCGCGCCCTCCAGCGGGTCCGCCTGGGCGAGCCGCCCTGACCTCACCCGAAGCCGGCGGAACTCCTAACTAAACTAATTGAAGGGGACGGTGACCGGACCGGGCTGTCGTCGGTAGACGGCGAAGAAGTCACGGTCGTCCGGGACGAGGTAGCGGGTGGGCGCCTGATTCGGCTGGGGCTCGACCTGCGTCGGGTTGAGCCCGTGGCTGTGGCTATAGGTGATCAAGCTGTGCCATTCAGGATTGATGTCGAACTCCATCGCCCGTACCGCGCCGATGTGCTGGAGGATCTTTGCAATCGTGATCACCGTCTGGTCGTCCGCGACGACGTACATGAGGTTGCCGCGGCGGTCGATGCCAACGCCGCTGCGCCAGACGCGGGTAACGCCGCCGAGCGTGAACCCCCACTGCGGGCTGTCCGGGTTGTCGTCCAACTGTGGGTTTAGTTGCCCGTTCCAGACGATTGGAGCCAGGCTCTGGCGGGCCCACGCGACGTCCGGCCCGGCGTTCGAGCCGCCGCTCCACTTCACGATCGCGACGCGACCGTCGCGGTAGCCAATGAGCGTGGCGTTGCCGTCCGTCAGCGGCTCGTTCATGCGGCCGTTGTCGGTCGAGCCGTTGTTGCCGTCCGTGGCGGTGAAGCCGCCGTTGAACGTCGCAAGCAGGCGCGAGCGCTGATCGTACGGGACCATCATCGGCCCGCGGACGGCCGCGTTCGGCGGCTCGTAGCGGCCCGGGTAGTAGCCGATCTCGGTGCGCGTATGGTCAAACCAGGCCACGTAGGCGACGATGCGCGGATAGTCGAGCTCGGTGCGGAAGGTCGTCACCAGCACGGGTGGGCCACCGTTGACCGGGGGGCCTGTCGGCTTCCAGACCCCTTCGCCGGGTAGCGGATGCGGGAATACCGGCTTGATCCGCGGCGGCAAGGCGGCGGCGACGGCGCGTCTGTGCGCCTCGGCCCGCAGGCGGCTGAGGATCGGGAGGTTCACCCCGACCGCCGGGAGGGCCTTCAGCTGCGGCCCGCCCTTCTTCGGAGCGTTCCAGGTGTAGTAGACGTGCTCGATCTCATCGACGATCCAGTTGCCGAAAGGCACCCTGTGTCTCACCCACTCGACGCTGCGCACGTTCCATGTCTCACTTGTGGGCTCGAGCATCCAGGCCGTGTACGAAACAATCGCCAACGCCAGCACAGCGAGGAAGGGCGCGGCGATCAACAGGCGCCGGCGTCTCCGCCTGCGCCTGGTCGCGGGATCGCGCCGCTGGTCCCGGCGCCTCGCTCCCCGAGTGAGGGGCGCAGAGACGGGTGGTGAGTCAGCCGCGTCCGGCGGATCGCTTACAGCAGGACCAGGCTCAGGCGGCCGCAGATCATCCATCCGATGACATCCCCCAGCTCGCTCGGGAAGACAAGACGACGGGAATGGTATCCCCCTCGCCGACGGTGCGCCCCGATCCGGCCCGGATCCAGATCGGGTCCCGATCGCAGGCCGGACCGGTAGCTGAAGAGAGATCCGGGCGCAGGCGACCCTGCCAAACTGTTGTCCTCGATGGTTCGCTCGCCGGAGCGGTGTCCGCCACAGGACGACCGCGACTTCTTCGCGGTCTAAGTGCCACTGAGCGCGCTGAGCAGCCTGATCGTCAGCCTCGACGCCCCCCTTCGCGCGTTGGCGGCCGCGCTCGCGGTGCTCGTCGCCCATGCCGCGCCGGCGGGCGCGCCGGCCGGTGCCGCCGGCGCCCCGTCCCATCCGGTGGCGCGCGCCCCGTTCGCGGTCGGCGAGCGGGAGGTCACGATCACCGACTCGAGCCGCACGGTCCAGTTTCCGGGCCAGCCGCGTGAGCCGCGCAAGCTCGTCACCTTGATTCGCTACCCCGCACTCGGCGCGCCTTCCGAGACCGATGTCCCCGGCGCCACTCCCGACCGGGCGGCCGGGCCGTTCCCGCTCGTGATCTTCGGGCATGGATTCACGGTAACCCCGACGATCTACGCGCCTCTCCTCGCGGCCTGGGCGCGAGCGGGCTACGTCGTGGCCGCGCCGATCTTTCCCCTGGAGAACGAGAACGCGCCGGGGGGCCCCGACGAAAGCGACCTGATCAACCAGCCTCGCGACATGAGCGTCGTGATCACGCGGATGATCGAGGCCGATCACGACCGCGCCAGCTTCTTCTACGCCCTGCTCGACCCGCGCCGGGTCGCGGTCTCGGGGCAATCAGACGGCGGGGACACCGCGCTCGCGGTCGCCTACGACCGCTTCTTCCTCGACCGGCGCGTTCGGGCCGCCGTGATCCTGTCGGGCATGGAGATCCCCGGCGTGGGCGGGTTCGACTTTTCCGAGCGGCCGAGCCCGCCGCTGCTCGCCACGCAGGGAACCGCCGACACGATCAACCCGCCCAACTTCACGCGCGCGTTCTTCGACGCTGCGCCGGCACCGAAGTACCTGCTCCAGCTGCTGGGGGCTGCACACATCGGCCCGTACACGGATGAGCAGCCGCAGTTGGGGATCGTCGAGCGGGTCACGATCGCGTTCCTGGACGGCTATCTGAAGAAAGAGCGGGATGGGGTGCACCGGATGACGGCCGCCGGAAACGTGCCCGGCGTGGCATCGCTGGAGGCAGATGGGTGAGCGCGCGGGCGCGTCAACCCGGATGCGTCGGGGCGAGCGTCGCGCTCATCTTGATGTGGCGCCCAACGCGCCGGCGATCGCCGACGTCCACAGCCTGTCGCGCCGAGACCGGGTCGTCTTGATCCCGATCAGCCGGGCCGGGACGGTCACGTAACAGAGCATCATCACACCGACGACGACGCCCTGACAGAGGGTGAACCAGGGGCGATTCCAGCGGGCGGCGACGAGCGTCGAGAAGGCGAGCAGCACCCCGACCACCGAGCCCACCGTGAGGATCGTCGGCAGGCGTCGCCGCGCCTCATCGAAAGCGGGCCGGATCTTGGGGGGACCCGGCGGCAAGATCGCAAACGCGAATACCGCGTTGAGACGACCTTCGCGTCGTCATCGTTCTCGATGGCCCGCACCAGCGCTCCGATCCGGGCCGGTAGCGAGGCACCGCGCTGCTCGGGGGTGACCATTCCCATCTGCGCGTCACGGAAGCTAGTGCAACGTGGCCTGCGCCGTGGCCATGAATCCGTCCGCGGTGGCGGTCGCGGTCACGCTCTGCACCTGCACGTGCGGGTTGTCGAAGATGGTGAGCGTGGCCAGGCCGCCGAGCGGCACGTCCGGGGCCACCAGCAGCCGGCCATCCCGGGCGGACACGATGGCATCCACGGTGGCGGTCAGTCCAAGTACGGTCGCGGTGCCTCGCAGCACCAACCGGCCTCCGGAAGAGGCGATCGGCTGGACGGTGTCGAGAAACGGGACTGCCGCGCGCAGGTCGGACTCGGTGACGTGGGCGGTCCCGGTGAGGCGGTCGCCCCGCTTGCGCAGGGTGGCCTCGCGCAATCTGAGAAGCCCTGCCTCGACTTCGGTGGCCGAGGCGTCGAGCGAGCCGACGTTCCCCGCGTCGCTCAGAAGCCCGCTGAGATCGCCGGGATCCGACCGATAGCTGCCCATCCGGATCTCGACGCTGTCGGCGTGATGCCAGAGCAGCTCGATCGCCGGGAACGCCTTCACCCTGACACTGAGGACCTCGCCGGAGCGGGCCAGGCGATCCCGCAACCGCTGCTCGGCAACGCCGGGGAGCACCAGCTGGGCGACGACGAGCAGCGTGAGCAAGATGCCGGCGCCGGCGAGAAATGCGATGCGACGCATGAGTTCGCGAACGTTACGGCCCCGCAGTACGCACGTAGTCGCGTGTAGCTTTGAGCAGCGTTTGTTAGCGCTAATGCATGGAGTGGGCGATGCAGGCGCTCGCGTGGTTTAGAGCTGAACCCACAGGGGTACCGACTGTGAGCGCTCACAACCGAACATCGCCGGAGGTGGGGAGAAAGTGTTCAGGCGTGGATTTTGCGTCCCGGGGTCCGGGCCCCTGGTTGGCCGGGCATGCACGCGTGCGGCGATCGTCCTGATCGCGATCGCCGGTGTGGTGGTGGCCGGCCCACCCGCACAGGCCGCGCCCAGCGGCGCGGCTCTGACCGGTCACTGGACGTTCGACGAGGGCTCAGGGACCGTTGCCGCCGACAGCTCGAGCGGCGGTCACCCGCTGACGCTGTCGGGCGGCGCCTCGTGGGGTCCTGGCGTCGTCGGCCCCTCGGCGCTGTCGGTCAGCGGAAGCCAGCAATATGCGGCCGCGTCCGGCCCGGTGATCGACACCACGCAGAGCTTCACCGTCGCGGCGTGGGTGAAGCTGAACAACACGAACGGCTTTCAGACGTTCGTCAGCCAGGACGGTGTCAACGTGAGCGGGTTCTACCTCCAGCTGCGTGGAGATAGCCACCGGTTTGCGTTCACTCACATCAGCTATGACTCGACGCAGGCGTTCACGACGATCGCGACGGCGACCTCGATCATCCCGCAGCCCGGCGAGTGGTACCACCTGGTCGGTGTCTACGACACCACGAACCACACCGTCTCCATCTACGTCAACGGCTCCGTGCAGCAGAGCCAATCGTTCACCGCGGCGCCGTGGGAGGCAAACGGCCCGCTGGCCGTGGGACGGGCGCGGTACAACGGTAACCCAGTCGACTTCGTTTCAGGCGAGATCGACGACGTACGCACCTACGCCGGCGTACTGGGAGCGAGCCAGATCGCACAGCTCGCGGGTCCCGGCAGGCTGACCGTGGACGCGTCCCAGGCCGGACCGGCGATAAACCCGACCCAGTTCGGGGAGTTCCTCGAGGAGATCAACCACTCCGGTGATGGAGGCGTGTACGCCGAGCTGATCCGCAACCGCGACCTCAAGGAGGACCCGAACGCGCCGGTCGCCTGGTCGGCCGTGACCGGTGGCGGCGCGACTGGGTCGATCGCGCTCGACTCGAGCCAGCCGCTGAACTCCGCGAACCCGATCAGCCTGAAGCTGTCGATCGGGTCGATCCCGAAGAGCGGAAGAGTGGGAGTGGCAAACGCCGGCTACTGGGGCATCCCCGTGCGACCGTCGACCGCTTACCAGGTGTCGTTCTTCGCCAAGAGCAGCGCCGCCACCGCCGGTCCGCTGACCGTCGATCTCGAGAGCACGTCCGGCAAGGTGAGGGCATCGGCGAGCGTGGGAACCGTGACGTCAAGCTGGAAGAAGTACACGGCGACGCTCACGACCGCCCGCAACGCTCCAGTCTCATCATCCAACCAGTTCGTGATCTCCACCAGCAGCCCGTCCGATTCGGGCGGCACGCTGTGGCTTACGATCGTCTCGCTGTTCCCACCGACGTATATGAGCACGGCGAACGGCTTGCGCGTCGACTTGATGCAGAAGCTCGCCGCGCTGCATCCCGGGTACTTCCGTGTGCCCGGGGGTAACTACCTGGAGGGCAACACGATCGCGACCCGGTTCGAGTGGAGCGACACGGTCGGGCCGATCGAGGACCGCCCCGGTCACGACAACACCGCCTGGGGTTACTGGTCCCAGGACGGCATGGGCCTGCTCGAGTACCTGGAGATGGCAGAAGAGGCCGGCGCCAGGCCGCTCCTTGCCGTCTACGCCGGATACTCGCTCGACGGCGAGGTCGTGCCGCAGAGCCAACTGTCGACCTACGTACAGGACGCCGTCAATGAGATCCACTACGCGATGGATCCGACCAGTACGAGTTGGGGCGCGATGCGAGCCATGGACGGCCACCCGGCGCCGTTCGACCTGCTGGGCGTGGAGGTCGGAAACGAGGACTTCTTCGACGCCTCGGGCAGCTATAACGCCTATCGCTATCCGACGTTCTACGACGCGATCAAGGCCGCCTTCCCGAATCTGCCCGTCGTCGCGACGACGCCGGTGACGAGCAGACCAATGGACATCCTCGACGAGCACTTCTACAACAACGACCCGAACTACTTCGCCGAGAACGCACACCTGTTCGACGTTGCCGCGCGGAGCGGACCAAAAGTGATCGTCGGCGAGTACGCGACCACGCAGGGCAGCCCAACCGGCACGCTCGCGGGCGCGCTGGGGGAGGCGGCGTTCCTGACCGGCCTCGAGCGCAACGCAGACCTTGTGATCGGCGCCTCCTATGCGCCGCTGCTGGTCAATGTGAACGCGCCGAGCTGGCCGACGAACCTGATCGGCTACGACGCGCTGAACAGCTACGGTTCGCCGTCCTACTGGGCGCAGCAGATGCTGGTCGCCGGGCACGGCGACAACGTCATCCCGTCGCAGTTGATCTCGGGCAGCGGGACGCTGTTCGAGGTCGCAAGCCACAGCGCCGGCCACACCTACCTTGCGGTGGTCAACGACGGCAGCACCGGGGCGCCGGTCACGATCTCGCTGACCGGGGAGTCGGGCGCCACGGGCGGAAGCGCTACGCAGCTCACCGGCAACCCGACGGCAATGAACTCCCTGGCCCAGCCGAACGTGGTCGCGCCCAAGACGAAGACGCTCGGCAACCTCGGTGCCAGCTTCGGGTACACCTTCCCGGCGGATTCACTGACCGTGCTCGACTTGAGCACCGCCGGTGGGGCGAGCGCGAACGCGAGCGGTGCGCGGTCGCTGGCGAGCTCCACCCCGACTACGAGCGCCGCCCAGATCGCGCTTCAGGCGATCCGCAGCGGCGACGCCAGCATCCGAACCGCAAAGGTCACGAAAGTCACGACCCACCCGGCGCAGCCGTCGAGGTGACGACTGCGCCGGCGGGCCCGGCTCGCCCGTAGGACCTAGCTCACACCGGGGATCCGCAGCTCGGAGATCGCGAGGTTGCCCGTAACCGGGTCGTAGGGGGCTCGACTAGTCATGTCGAGCTTGAGGGCTGTTGCGTTGACCGCCTGAAGCCAGCCGGGTTCGATTCACCACGTCCAAGACCCGCACGTCGTCGGGCGCCGAGTCCTGATCACCGCCGGCTCACGCGACCGTCGCAGGCAGTATCTCGGGTCCGCTGTCTGGCCGGCCAGTGTTTATAAACTCGGCCCGGCGCGAGTCTGGACGCGCGCTTCTCCCGGTCTGCGATCGTCAGGAATGACCTATGCTCAGGCTCCGAGGGCAATGAGTCATCAGCCGACACGTCCCGTGGCCGACAACCGCGTCGGGACTCGGTTTGGGGAATACCAGATCGACTCGCTCATTGGCGTGGGCGGGATGGGCAAGGTCTACAGGGCGACGGCGGGGGACGGCACGGCGGTCGCGCTGAAGCTCATCAAAGACGACCTCGCACGGGACGAAACGTTCAAGCGGCGCTTCACGCGGGAAGCGCGGATCGCCCAGACGGTGCGCAATCCACACCTGGTCTCCGTGCGCGATGCGGGCGAGCATGATGGCCTCCCCTATCTGGCGGCGCAGTTCATCGAGGGCACTGCCCTCGATCAGAAGCTCAAGCTGGAGGGTCGACTCGATCTGGCGACGACCGTGCGGATCTGTGCGCACGTCGCCGACGGCCTCCAGGCGTTATGGCACGCAGGAATGGTGCACCGCGATGTCAAGCCCGGCAACATCCTGCTCGACGAGCCAGGGAACGCTTACATAACGGACTTCGGGCTCGCCAAGGCCAGCGGCGGTACGGTTCTGACACGACCCGGCCAACGGCTTGGGTCCAGGGACTACATGGCACCGGAGCAGATCCGCGGCGGCCCGGTGACCGGGGCGGCCGACACTTACGCGCTGGGGTGCGTGGTGTTCGAAAGCCTCTACGGCCGCCCGCCGTTCGCGGATCGCGAGGGCCTGCGGGTGCTCTGGGCTCACCTCCAGGACGAGCCTCCCGACCCGTCGGCTGAACGAGCTGACATCTCGCCCGAGTTCACCCAGGCCCTGATGGCAGCGCTGCGTAAGGAGCCCCCCGAACGACCCACCAGCATCGAGTATGCGCGTTCGCTCTCACGGGCCGCGGGCATCCCGATCGTCGACGTGGCAACCTGACTCGGGCTGGACAGCGTTGACCGTGCAGAACATCGCCCGCGCTTCGCTCTCGACCGTTGTCCTCCTCGCACTACTGCTCGCCGGATGCCGATCGGGTTCAGGTTCCGCGTCTTCAGGTACGACTCACGTCGCCAGCTCTACGCCGGACGCCGCCGGCACAGTGAATGTCGTGATGAAGAGCCTTGCTTTCAACCCGACCGTGATCCGCGCCCGGGTCGGCCAGACGGTCATGTGGTCCAACGACGACAGCTCGCCGCACAATGTGACCTATGTGAGCGGGCCGAGATTCAGATCCTCCCCCCCGACGATCCCCCCGGGCACGAGGTTCTCGCTCAGGCTCACCGAGCCGGGGACGATCCACTACTACTGCTCGATCCATCCGTGGATGAAGGCGACGATCGTCGTCTCCCCGTGACCAGGCGCTCGGGCGGAATCAGGTGGCGGATGTCGCCCGCGGGTCAGTCGCGGACAGCCCCGCGGTGGGCGGGAGGTGACAGAGCAGAGCGAACCTGATCGCCTCCTGTTCGGACGTTTCGACCGGCGGTCGCAACAACACCGCGTACCTTGTGGTCCCGGACGGCTGGGCAGCCGCCGTGCTGGTCGCCACCAGCGTTCCGCAGAGGGCCGGCGCGGTGGCCTCCCCGGGCAACTTGGAGTCCAGGTCGCTCTTACCGAGAAAGTCGTCATAGAACCCGGTGCCGTCGTAGTTGATCCCGTGCACGACGAACACGCCGTTGCCCGCGCGGATCGCGGCGGCAACTCCGGGCGGAACCGTGAACGTGCGCCGATAGTTGATCGTCCCAGTCGTCGGATAGCGGGTGAAGTCGACGATGCTCTTCGGGCTGGTGTCGCCGGAGGTGGTCAGCGCGACCTGAGGCTGTCCGTAGAACTTGATCCCGTTGCCGGTGCTGATCGCCAGGTGACCGTTGTGCAGGCGCGCCGCCGACGCGGGCGGGCAAAGGCCCTGGCCGCCTGCGTGTATGTGCATGGCGTGCGGCTGATTGATCAGCCCGTGCACATGGACGATTGCGGTGACGCTATCCCCTTGTAGGGCGACGGTCGCCGTCCCGCCGCCGGTGACGCGGTTGGTCGGCACCGGCTGCGCGGCGGCCGCGAACGGCTGACCGGGAGGTGTGGAGGACCCGCCCGAGGTCAACACGATCACCGCCACGACTGCTGCGGCGATCAACGCGACGGCACCGGCCCCGGCCAGCAGATAACGGTTGCGCGAGGGCCCAGCTCCGCCCTCGTCGTGAGCACCCTCGCGCCGCGTGGGAGGCGGGGCGGCCGGCGGAGTGGTTGCCGGCTGAGAGGTGGCCGGCTGAGAGGTGGCCGGCGGGGGGGTGGCCGGCAAAGGGGTGGCCGCGCTGGGTACAGCCGAGGGAGCCGGATCCGTCTCGGGACCGGCCATCGAGGTCGCCGCGGCGCCGGCAACCGGAACGTCTTCAGGCGGTGGCGGCGACTCGCTCAGACTGGTCTCCGAGGACGCGACGGGCTCCGGGGCCACGGGCTGCGGAACGATGACCTCGGAGGCCGTGTCGCTCGGCGGGACATTCACTCCCGCCGGCGGTATGACCTCGCTACCTTGCGCCGGCGCAGTCGGTTCGCCCGCTTTCGTCGGCCCTGCGGCATCGGGGGTGTGCGCCAGCTCCGTGGCCTCCACGGGTCTCGGGAGCGGCGTCGCTTCGCCAATACCGACGATCGTCGGTGGCGCCGTGTCGCGCACGCCTCTCAGCGCCGCGGCGGCGTCGCGCGCGAAGTCCCCGGCTGACAGGTAGCGATCGCTCGGTTCCTTGGCCATCGCCCTCTCGAGCACTTCGGCGAAGGCCGGATACGTGGCGGCGATCCCGGCCTCGAGCGAGGGCGGAGGCTCATGTACGTGCGCGAACAGAGTCGCGACCGAGTTTTCGCGCTCATAGGGCACGCTACCGGTGAGCATTTGGTACAGGACGCAGCCGAGGGCGTAGATGTCCGTCCGCGCATCGGTGTGAGCGCCGGTGATCTGCTCCGGGGCCATGTAGTCCACCGTTCCGACCACGGCCCCCTTCACGGTCAGTCCCGAGGCGGTGTCGAACTTCTTCGCGAGCCCGAAGTCAGTCAGGTAGGCGTGTTCCTCGCCGTCGCGGACGGTGATCAGGATGTTTGCCGGCTTCACGTCTCTGTGTACGAGCCCACGGCGGTGGGCGGCGTCGAGCGCAGAGGCGAACTGCTCGAGCAGGTCCACGGCCCGCGTCGGCTCGACTGCGCCTTGCTTGAGCAGGATCTCGCGCAGATCGGTGCCGGTCACGTAGTCCATCACGAAGAACAGCAGCCCGTCGTGCTCGCCGGCATAGTGGATTCCGACCACGTTGGGGTGGTGCAGCGAAGCCGCAATCCGCATCTCGCGCTTGAACCGGTCCCGAAACTGCTCGTCCTCGGCCAGCGAGGGCGCCAGCAGCTTCAGCGCGTAGATCCTGTTCAGCGCGACGTGCCTCACCCGGTAGACGAGCCCCATCCCGCCGCGTCCGATCAGTTCGTCGATCCGGTAGCCGGCCACGACAGCGCCGGTCTGCAGCTGATCGCCTCGCACCGCCATTTCCTAAATCCTCTCAGGAGCCCCGGCGCATGAAGTGTGAGAAGTGTCGCACTGCGCCGAATGCCCCCTCGCGCATGGCTTGGAGATTAGGCGGGGTCGGCTGGCGAGTCAACACTGGGTGGCGGCGGCTCGAGTGCCGAGCCGCCGGCGAACGGCTCTCGCCGCCCGGTCCTAGCGCCAGAGGACGCCGTACACAGTATGTTCGCCCAGGAGTCCCTTGAAGTGATGTTCGCCCCGGGGCTCAAACTGGAAGTTGGGATCGCTCTCCGCGTACTGCTTGAGCGTCGAGGAAACGAGGATCTCTCCGCCTCTGGCGTGCGCTGCGATCCGCGTGGCCAGAACGACGTTGCGGCCGAGGAGCTCATCGGAGTCGGTGATCACATAGCCGGAGTGCAGGCCGATTCGGAGAGCCAGAGCTTCGGGCGAGGCGTCATCGTCGGCCGCACTGAAGGTGCGCTGAAGCTCCAGGGCCGCATAGAGTCCGCCGTGGGCGCTGTTGAAGGAAGCCAGGAACCCGTCGCGCTCGAACTTGACCACCTCCCCGTCGTGGCCGGCAACGAGCCCTTCCACGAGCAGATGATGGTCGCTTATCAGCTGGTCCCAGCGCGCCGGACCCAGCTGGGAGGCGGTGGCGCCGGCATCGGCTATGTCACTGAGCATCAGCGTGAGCGCGCCGTCGGGCGAGCTCAGCCGGCTCACTGCCGGCGTGAGCGGCTCAAGCGCCGAAGCGATCGCGTCGATCGAGGTCAGGTCTGCCAAAGAGTCCACACCGAGGCCTTTACGCCCCCGCAAGCAGGCGAGGATAGCTTGACACGCATTCTGAAGGGCAGCAGAATCGCGCTCGGTCGATGATGGGGGCAATCGATTACACCAACCACGCAAGCGCGTTTCCTCCGATCGGTGACTACGCGTTCCTGTCCGATTGCGAGACGACGGCACTCGTCGCACCGAGCGGAAACGTCGAATGGCTGTGTCTCCCGCGGATGGATTCGCCGAGCGTGTTCGGCTCGATCCTCGATCGTGACGCGGGGGGCTTCCGGGTGGCCCCGGCCGACGTGAACGTTCCCGCCGCCCGGCGCTACATACCGGGGACGATGGTCCTGGAGACGAGCTGGGAGACGCGGATGGGCTGGGTGATCGTGCGCGATGCGCTCAGCATCGGTCCCTGGCGCCACGAGACCGAGCGGTCGCACACTCACCGTCGGTCGCCCACAGACCACGACGCGGACCACGCGATGCTGCGCCTGATCGAGTGCGTGCAGGGGTCGGTCGAGATCAAGCTCGAATGCGAGCCGGCCTTCGACTACGGAGGGCTCGCAGCCGAGTGGTCCTACGAAGGATCCGGATACGCCGAGGCCCTGGCGCGCTCGGAGGGCATGGACCTCGACCTGCGTCTCGTGACCGATCTGCGGCTTGGGTTCGAGGGGCCCCGTGCCCGCGCGCGGACGACGCTGCGCGAGGGGGACGTTGCCTTCGTTGCGCTCGGCTGGTCGAAGCATCCACTGCCGAGCACTTACGCGGAAGCCGAGGCCTGGATGGCGCGCACGGGGCGGTTCTGGCAGGAGTGGCTGAAGCACGGCACCTTTCCCGATCATCCCTGGCGCTCATACCTCCAGCGGAGCGCGCTGACGCTCAAGGGCCTCACGTACACGCCGTCAGGGGCGATGGTCGCGGCGGCCACGACATCGCTGCCGGAGACGCCCGGGGGCGACCGCAATTGGGACTACCGCTACAGCTGGATCCGCGACTCCACGTTCATGCTCTGGGCGCTCTACACGCTCGGCTTTGACGACGAAGCGAATGACTTCTTCTATTTCGTGGCCGACGTTGTCGAGGCTGAAGAGGGACAACTTCAGGTCATGTACGGGGTCGGCGGAGAGAGCACCCTGCGGGAGCAGGAGCTCGAGCACCTCTCCGGCTATGACCATGCTCGGCCGGTGCGGATCGGAAACGGTGCCTACGACCAGCGCCAGCACGACGTCTGGGGCGCGGTGCTCGACGCGATCTACCTGCACACCCGGTCACGGGATCAGCTGCC
Source organism: uncultured Solirubrobacterales bacterium (assembly GCA_963731355.1). Classification (GTDB taxonomy): domain Bacteria; phylum Actinomycetota; class Thermoleophilia; order Solirubrobacterales; family Solirubrobacteraceae; genus Palsa-465. Next base: position 143,909 of record CAVSUS010000003.1, read on the forward strand.
CGACCGGCTGTGGCCGATTATCAAGCGCCAGGTGGATGCCGCCCTGGCGCACTGGCGCGAACCAGACCGGGGCATCTGGGAGGTCCGCGGCGAGCCCCGTCACTTCACCTTGTCGAAGCTCATGTGTTGGGTCGCCGCCGATCGCGGCGCACGACTGGCGCGCATCCGCGCCGATGAGGCGACGGCCGCGCGCTGGGAATCAGCCGCCGCTGAGATTCACGAAGACATCTGCGCGAACGGAGTCGATGAGCGTGGGGTCTTCGTCGCGCATTACGACACAGAGGCGCTGGATGCCTCGGTGCTGCTGATGCCGCTGCTGCGCTTCCTTCCGCCTGACGACGAGCGTATCCGCGACACCGTCCTGGCAATCGCCGACGAGCTGACCGAAGAGGGTCTGGTCCTGCGCTACCGCGTCGATGAGACCGACGATGGGTTCTCCGGCGAGGAGGGCGCGTTCACGATCTGCTCATTCTGGTTGGTCTCCGCGCTCGTCGAGATCGGAGAGCTGGCGCGTGCTCGAGGACTGTGCGAGAAGCTCCTGTCGTACGCGAGTCCGCTGGCACTGTACGCCGAGCAGATCGACCCGGTCTCGGGGCGTCACCTGGGGAACTTCCCCCAAGCCTTCACACATCTGGCGCTGATCAACGCAGTCGTGCACATCATCGCCGCGGAACGTCGACTCGCGCTGCGCGAGCTCGCGCGCGAGCCCGAGCTGGACCGTCCCGGGAGCCCCGTCTGAGTATGGAGACACTACTGTCCGCATGCCACCACCCGGGTTAGAGTCGCCCGAGCACTGAGAGGTAGCGCTTCTTGCAGACGGTCAAACCCTCGGCGGAGAACTCTTTGCGGTCACTCGGCCGGCGCTTCCGCGGGGCGCGGGAGGCCGAGCTCTTCGGCCCACGTGGCCGCCTCCCGCGTCGGGGTGGGCCGGACACGAGCCGCGACAGGGCCCTCCTCATCCTCGCCGGTCTCACCTTGGGCGGTCTGGTCTTGCGCTTCGCCGTACCGCGGGGGATCTGGCTCGACGAGGCCATCAGCATCCACCAGGCGCGGCTTTCACTCCACGACATGTTCCGCACCCTGTACTACGGCGACCGCCAGCCGCCGCTTCACGACCTGGTCCTGTGGCTGACCATCCGTGCATTCGGTCACGGCGAGTTTGCCGTGCGCCTCCCCTCGGTGATCGCCGGGACGCTCGTGATCCCGGTGCTCTACGAGCTGGGACGCGAGCTGTATGACCGCCGCACCGGGCTGCTCGCGGCGGGGTTCGCCACCGTCTCCCCGCTGCTCATCTGGTACTCGCAAGAGGTCCGGATGTACGAGTTCGTGGCGCTGTTCGGGCTGCTCGCGGTCCTGACCCAGCTGCGAGCGATACGCCGTGGGACGATGCTCGACTGGGCCGTCTACATCCTCGCGACGGCTGCTCTGCTGTGGTCGCACTACTTCGGACTCATCCTGGTCGTCGTACAGCAACTCGTCTTCATCGGCGTCCTGGTCTACCGAAAGCGCCACAACCAGCCAGTCAAGCCGCTGGCACTCGGCTTTGGCTATTCACTCGCCGTGCTCGCGATGCAACTGGTTCCTTACCTGGTTTTCGCCGTCCACCAGTACCAGTCCACGACCGGGGCGGCCGGCTCGCCGAGCGGCACATATACATATCTGTCTTTCTATTCCGTCCTCTCGAACCTGGCGTGGTCGCTCTGGGGTTACCAGCCCGACGCGACGACCGTCCTTCTGGCCGCGCTGTGGCCGCTGTTCCTGCTCGGCTCCCTCGTCTTGCTCGGCCGTGGCGGGTCACTCCAGACGAAGAGCCTCGCGGCCGCCGGGATCGCGCTCGTCGCGCTCGTGATCGTCGTGTCCCTGTTCAACCAGTCGTATTTCGAGGTGCGCAACTTCCTGATCCTCGTGCCACTCGTACTGCTCCTGATCGCGCGGCTCATCACCGGCTGGATACGCAAACCGGAGGGACAACTGGTGGTCGCGGGTGCGATCGTCGCGACAATGGTCATTGGACTGGCCGATCAGCAGTTCAACCAGGCCAACCCCCGGCTGTTCGACTTCCGCGGCGCGATCCAGGACATCAAGGCAAATGCCGGGCCGAACGCCCTCGTCCTGTTCGAGCCGTCCGACATGCGCTATGTGCTCGAGTACTACGCTCCCAACGTCCGGAGCCAGCCGCTGAACGTCCCAATATCCGCGGCGAGGGAGGGCAGCCCCGTGTTCGTTCTCGCCTCGTTCCAGAGCAACAAGGCGTTCTTCAACGAGACGAACAAGATCGTTGGGCAGCTCGGCTTCTTCCGGACATTCGTGCGGCGCTTCAAGACCCCTCAAACCGTCGTCTGGGAGTTTCAATGAGTGCTCGGCCGTGGGACGTCCGCCTTCGCCGGGTCACGTGGCAGCCCGTGCCGAGCGCCTGGAGCGTGCGTCGGCGCGTGCGCATCCTGATCCTGCTCGGCGTGCCGTTCGCCGTGTGGTACTTCGGCTGGCTGCTCAACCCAGACCGCGTCGGCACCCCCTACCTGTACGGCATCCTGATCGCCGCCGAACTCTTCAACCTGACTCAGGCACTCGGTTTCTGGTGGACCGTCTCACACGAGCGAGTGCGCGAGAAACGGGGACCCAGCGAATGGGTGGCCGTCGACGTGTTCATCCCGGTTTACAAGGAGCCGGTGGACATCGTCGACCTGACCGTCGCCGCCGCGGTCGGGCTCCGGGGCGCGGAGGTGAGAGTTCATATCCTGGACGACGGCAACGACGACGCGATGCGCGACCTCGCCCTGCGCTACGGGGTGGGCTACATCCGGCGAGCGGAGCACAAAGGCGCCAAGGCGGGCAACATCAATCACGCCCTGACCAAGACCGATGCCCCGTTCATCGCCGTCTTCGACTCGGACCACGTGGCCGACCCCGGCTTCCTCGAGGCCACGCTCGGGTGGATGGACGACCCCAAGATGGCGTTCGTTCAAACCCCCCAGTACTACGCGAACACGGAGGGCAATCGGATCGCAGCGGCCTCCTGGGCCCAGCAGGCGTTGTTCTTCGGGGCCATCGCGCGCGGCAAGGACGGGCTCGACGCCGTCTTCTGCTGTGGCACCAACGTGCTGTTCCGCCGCAGCGCGTTCGAGAGCGTCGGGGGGTTTCCCACCAACTCGCTCACCGAGGACTTCGAGCTCTCGATCCATCTCCACGAGAAGGGTTGGAGCTCCGCGTACGTGCCGGACGTGCTCGCGCGCGGGCTCGGCCCCGAGGACACCGCGGCGTACGTCTCCCAGCAGCAGCGCTGGGCTCGGGGATGTCTCTCGGGCATCCCCCGCGCCTTGCGGGCGCGGCTCCCGTTGCGCCTGAAGGCGCAGTACCTCCTCTCGGGCCTGTACTTCCTCTCCGGCTGGACCGTCCTCATCTACATGAGCTTTCCCGTGATTCGTCTCCTCGGAGGGGGTCAGCCCATCGGGGGCATCAACGCTCCGGTGTTCCTGCTGCACTTCGTGCCGTACTACGCGGTGGCGTTGACGATGGCGGCGATCGCCGGCGCTGGTTCCTACACGTTCTCGGCCTTTGCACTGTCTGCCGCGAATTTCTGGATCCACATCCTCTCGACCATCTACACGGTGCTTCGCAAATCGGGGTCGTTCGTGGTCACCCCGAAGAAGGGCGCCCAGGCCCGGCAGCCCGGGGCGGTCATGCCCGCGCTCGCTGCCGTGGGGATACTCGTCGCAGCCAGCATCTACGGCCTGATCCATAACCCAGACGCCGCGACGATCAACAACGTGTCCTTCGCCGCCGTCCATGTCTCGATTCTCATGACCGGATGCTGGGCGGCGCTCGAGAAGCCGGGCGCTCCAACCGCGGAGGCGCTCGAGCCCGCCGAGGCGATCGCTTGAGCCGGCCGATGCGCGACGGGGTCGTGGTGTTGCTGACCGTCGCGGCGGGAGGCATCGCGCTTTTGGCGGCGGGGTGCGGAGCGACAAGCTCGAGCACGAGCTCGGGGGCCAAAGGCTCAACCGCAGGGCATCAGCAGCAGGCCGTATCAGCAGCTGAGCACTTCCTGAACCGCTACGTCACCTCCGACGGACGCGTCGTCCGGATCGATCAGGGCGGCGACACGGTTGGCGAGGGTCAGGCCTACGGCATGTTGATGGCGGCTGCGATCGGCGACTCCCAGCGCTTCAACACCATCTGGTCGTGGACGCAGAAGAACCTCCGCCGTCCCGACGGGCTGATCTCCTTCCACTGGCAAGACGGGCACGTGGTGGATCCACAAGCGGCCTCCGACGCCGACCTCGACGCCAGCCGCGCGCTGCTGGTCGCCTCTTGCCGCTTCCACAACCCCGGGTTCCGGCAGCAGGCGCTTCAGTTGGGGAACGCGATCATGCAGGTCGAAGTCGCTCCCGTCCAGGGCGAACCGGTGTTGACCGCCGGACCCTGGGCGGTCACTCCGCCGATCACGATTGACCCCAGCTACTTCTCGCCGGCGACGTATGCCCTGCTCGGCGCCGCGTCCAAAAACTCCGCCTGGACCGGACTCGCGGCGAGCTCGCGCTCGATCACGAGCACCTTGATGTCGGGCGCCTCGCGACTGCCGCCTGACTGGGCACGGCTCGAGGATGGCAAGCCCGTGCCGATCGGCTCCCCGGGCAACCCGCAGTCGATGCCGCAGTTCAGCTTCGATGCCGTGCGCACGCTGGTTCGCATGGCCGAGGATCCCAACCCGGCCGGCCGGGCCATCGCCGCCCGGGCATGGCCCGTCTTCGAGGGGACCGACCCGACCACGCTGCCGGTGCAGCACACCCTCGCGGGACGCCCGATCGGTGACATCCTGCATCCCGTCGTGCTCGTGGCCGCGGCGGGCGCGGCCGATGCCGCCGGACAGTTCGCCGCCCGAGACGGCCTGCTCGACGAGGCGGCAACCCTCGATCGGCGAACGCCGACGTACTACGGCGCCGCCTGGGTGGCACTAGGCCGCATCATGCTCACGACGAGACTCCTCGACGCCTGTTCGTAGCCGGCGGGCTGAGACTAAGAACTCCGACCACAGCTGCGCCCGCGCAGCTTTGAGTGGGGGTGGCTGAAGAAGCCCCCATAGCGGGGGTTTTTCAGCACACCGGGACTCAGGGCGACGGCTGACCCACGGCGTCCAGCACCTCGCTCCGGAACGCCGCTGCCGTCGGCCGTGCCTCCGGAGCCTTGGCCATCGCGCGCCCGATCACGTCCTCGAGCCCCGGGGGGACATCGTTACGTCGTTCGCGCACCGAGGGCGTCTCGGTGTTGACGTGGGCCCACATCTTGGCCATTCCGCCCTTCTGGCCGGCGAACGGCGGCTCGCCCGCGAGCATCTCGAAGAGCACGCAACCGAGGGCGTAAATGTCGGCGCGGGCGTCGGGCTCGCTGCCCTCGATTTGCTCCGGCGACACGTAGTCGACCGTGCCGAGCACGCGGTCCGCCGCGGTCAACCCCGGCGCCGTCTCGGCCCGTTTTGCCAGTCCGAAATCGGTCAGGTAGACGTGATCTTCGGGCGTCAAGATCACGTTGGACGGTTTGACGTCGCGGTGAACGAGCCCCGTCTCGTGGGCCACCTCGAGCGCTGCGGCGATCTGAGCGGCGGTGCGCCCCGCCCGTTCAGGGTCGAGGGGACCATCATCGTGGATCAAGGTGCCGAGCTCGGTGCCCTCCACCCAGCGCGTGACGATGTAGACGCTCCCGGCCTCCTCACCTGCCTCGTACAACGGCACGACGTTGGGGTGATCGATGGCAGCGACCATTCTGGCCTCGCGGCGCAGGCGCTCTCGCACCACGGGGTCGCGCGCGACCTCGGGCTCGACCACCTTGAGCGCCACGGGTCGGTCCAGCCGGAGCTGGCGGGCGCGGTAGAGGATCCCGATCCCGCCGAGGCCGACGACACTTTCGACCTCGTATCCGGCAAACGTGGAATGCGGAGAAAGCACGTCGGCTAGAGGTCGCGGTCAGAGATCAGTCCGGCCGAGAACGCCCGCTCGACCAACCGAGCTCGTGGATCGCTCTCGCGCGAGGGCTCGACATCGAGCTTCGCGCACAGCACCCTGACGTGGGCTCTCACCTCGCGGACGGACAGCACGAGCTCGTCAGCGATCTGGTCGTCGGTGGCTGGTTCGGCGAAGTCGCTTCGACCCTTGTATGGACGGCACAGTGCCGCCAGGACGCGGCGCTGTGTGGTCGAGAGGACGACGGAGGCGGGCATGTCTCGTGCGTCCGGCGTCCCGATTGCGCCGTCACGTGCAGGTCGATCGATCTCGGGTCGCTTTGACTCAGGCGAGCGGAACGTGGCCGTCGTGATCCCGAACCGCAGAGTGTCGCCGTCGCTCAGCGGGCGTGCACCAGTGACTCGCTCGCCGTTGACGAACGTGCCGTTGCTCGAGAAACCGTCGTCGACGAGCACCCAGCCGTCATCGGCCCGCTCGAACCGGGCGTGTAGGCGCGAGATCTGATCGTCCCAGTCGAGTACGAGGTCTGATGACGGCCGGCGCCCGACCGAGACAGCCACAGAGTCCGGCGCGAACAAGAAGAGCTGTTGCCTGTCGTCGCGGTCCCTGAAGACCAGGAATGGTCTGCCCGAGCGCTCGGCCTCGACCAGCGCCCTCGACTCGGCTGCAGTGCGTGCTTTGCCCGGTGGGTTGGCGGACACGCCGCGCATTATCTACAGCGAGTCGAGTGCCGTCGAGGCGCTCATGCTCGTCCGGTGCGAGGCGTTACGCTTCGAGATCGATGGCTGACGAGCACCTACGGGTGACGGAGGGCGCGGAACGCGGGGCCGTCCTGAGCGTCGACGGTACCCTGCTGATCGGCCGATCAGCCCCCGAAGGTGAGGGGAGGCTGGGCGTGGATTCCGAGATCTCGCGCCGCCACGCGCGCATTTCGCGCGGGGCGGACGGACACCTCGTGATCGAGGATCTCGGGTCGGCGAACGGGACGTTCGTCAACGACGAGCGGATCGATGCCGCGCGGACGCTCCGAGTCGGAGACGTCATCCGGGTGGGAAAGACGCTCCTCGAGGTGACCGGCGGCACGCGCGACGTGCCGGAGGAATTGCAGCCCCCGACCGAGATGCCGGCAGGGGAGCTCCGCAGCGTGAGCGCCGCCGCGGATCACGTTCTGGTGGTCACCGCGGGCAGCGCGCTCGGCCGTCGGCTCGCCCTGGGGGACGATCTCATCATCGGGCGGGAGGCGGACGGAGAGGGGAGGCTGAGCGACGACCGGGAGCTTTCCCGCCGGCACGCCCGTATCGCCCGTGACGCCGTCGGGCAGGTGACCGTCGAGGATCTGGGGTCCGTGAACGGGACATTCGTGAACGGGGACCGCGTGCGTGGCCGCCACGTCCTCGAGATGGGCGACACGCTACGGGTTGGCTCCACCACCCTGCAGCTGATCGAAGGTTCCCCGGCGCCCGAGCCCCAGGCTCCGGCAATCCCTCCGGCCGTGCCAGCGAAGGCAACCCCTCCCGCCGCCCCCGCGAGACCAGCCCCACCCCCAGCGCCGGCCGTCCCAGCCGTGGACCGGGAGCGGCACGCCCTCGACCTACCGGGGGGTGCCGTCTTCGCCGGGTGCCGAATTGAGGGGGTGATCAGCCGCGGAGACATGGGTGTCGTCTACCGAGCCGAGGAACTCGCGCTCCAGCGCCCCGTGGCCCTCAAGCTGATCCTTCCCGAGTACTCCAAAGACGAACGCTTTCGCGAGCGTTTTCGGCGAGAGTCGCGGATCGCGGCCGCGATAGACCACCCAAACGTCATTCCCATCTTCGACGCGGGCGACGAGCACGGCGTGCTGTACATCATGATGCGTCTCGTCGAGGGCACCGACATGCGTGCGCTGATCGCCGCGCAGGGGCCTCTGGAGCCCCTTCGGGCGGCGCGCATCGTGCGCCAGGTCGGCGCTGCGTTGGACGCGGCGCATGCTCACGGGATGCTCCACCGCGACGTCAAGCCCTCCAATGTCCTGCTCGCCCGCCGGGGAGATCACGTCTACCTGAGTGACTTCGGGCTCGCCAAGCCCGTGTCGTCAGCCGAGGCCCTGACGCGGCACGGGACCATCGTCGCACGAGCCGAGTACGTGGCGCCCGAGCAGATCTTGAATCAGCGCGTCGATGCACGCGCTGACATCTACGCACTCGGGTGCCTGCTGTTCGAGGCCCTCACCGGGGAGGCGCCGTTCGCCGGGCGGACGGAGGGACCTCAGGTGCTGGCCCATCTCGATGCCCCGCGGCCATCGCCCCTCGATCTGCGGCCCGACCTGCCTCGGGAATTCGACGACGTAGTGCGCCGCGCGATGGCGACGGATCCAGGCGAGCGCTATCCGTCGGCCGGCGACCTGGGCCAAGCGGCGCTCGTAGCGGCCGGCGGGCAGAGGCGGGCGAGTGCCGAGTCGGTCGTCGCGACCGGCGAGGCGGCGCAAGAGGAGACGGCAGAGGAGCAGGAGCTTGCGGAGCCGGTCGCCGCGGGCTCTGCGGAGCCGGTGGCTGCGGGCTCTCCGGACCCGGCGCGCGATGGCGCGCACGCCGTCCGTCCCGATCTGCTCCGTTGGGCAATCGCGATCGCCGGGCTGGTGATCGTGGCCGTGGGAATGATCGCGGCGCTCAACGGCATCGCATCGCTGTGATCGATCCACGGGGTGGTGATCCGCGCGACCCGTTCTCGCAGGCGCCGGCCAGCGGCGCGAGGACGATATAAACAGCCCATATGTCCGAAAGCCTGGGTCCGGGCGCAACGTTCGCTGGGTGCCGACTCGAGGGCATCGCGGGTCGCGGGGGCATGGGCGTGGTGTACCGAGCAACCCAACTCGTGCTCCAGCGTCCGGTGGCACTGAAAGCTATTGCTCCCGAGTTCGCCGCAGACAACGACTACCGCGAGCGCTTCCAGCGCGAGTCGCATCTCGCCGCGTCGATTGATCATCCCAACGTGATCCCGGTGTACGAGGCCGGCGAGCTCGAGGGGACGCTGTATCTGATCATGCGCTGGATCGATGGGACGGACCTCAGGGCGCTCCTCAAGACCTCCGGGCGTCTGTCGCCGCGCCGCGCGATCAGCCTGCTTCGACCCGTCGCCTCGGCGCTGTCGGCCGCGCACAGGCATGGCCTGGTGCACCGCGACGTCAAGCCGGGCAACGTACTGATCGCGCGCAGCTACGAGGAGTACGAGGACCACATCTACCTGACTGACTTCGGCATCGCCCGCCGGTCGGATGGCGAAACGCTCACGGGCACGGGCGTGTTCGTCGGCACGATCGACTACATGGCGCCCGAGCGCATCGAAGGCGGGAAGGGAGACGCCGCGTGTGACATCTATTCCTTCGGCTGCATGTTGTTCGAGGCGCTGACAGCGCACGTGCCCTTCGACCGCGAGACGGATGTCTCGAAGATTTTTGCCCATGTCAACGATCCGATCCCGTCCGCTCGAGATGAGGTCGACGGAGTACCCGACGTCCTGGACTCGATCATCGCCAAGGCAATGGCCAAGCGGCCCGAAGATCGTTTCCGATCCGCGGGGGAGCTGACCGCCGCGTTGGGGCAGGCACTCCAGGAGCTCGACACCGCGGAGCGGACCATAGTGTCGCTTCCGCCTCACCCCGAGACGCCCGAGCCGGCCGCGGCGCCAACCGATCCGACCGTGGTGTCGGAGCCGACCGCAGCGGCGCCGGAGCCGACGGCAGCCGGGTCGGAGCCGAGGGCAGCCGCGCCGGAGCCGACCATGCCGAGAACCGAGCCTAGAGCTGCGAAGACCGAGCTGGCAGCTCCGAGAGCCGATCCAACCGCCGAGACGTCCCCTCCGAGGACTCCTCCCGCCGACCGCCCGCCCGCCGGGGCAAAGCGGCGACGCCCGCCGATCCTGTGGGTGGCTCCGATCGCGTTGCTCGTTCTGGCGGGTGTGCTGGTTGCGGTTCTCAGCGGTGGTAAGAGCGCGGCCGGCAACACGGCCGTGGAGATCAAAGGCAGCGGACTGACGGAAGGACGGACGATCAGGTTGTCCAGTGCGCCGGCTTCGGTCTCCGTCGGAACGCGGAACCTCTGGATCTCGCTCCCCGAGCGAGGCGAGCTCGTCCGCTCGAATCGAGCCACCGGCGGTCAGCAGAGCTTCACGGCGGCCGGCCATCCGACCGCGATCGCGGCCGGCTCGGCCGCCTTGTGGGTGGCCGAGCCAGCCGCCCGTGGCCTTGCCCAGTTCAACGGCGACACCGGGGCTCAGGTCGCCCGGGCCACGCTTCCGGGGACACCCAGCGCGATCGCGCTCGATGCCGGCGACAGCTCCGCCTGGGTCGCGGACTCGAGCGGCGCCATCAGTCACGTCGGGCTCGGCGGAGCGCGGCTCGGGAACGCCGCTCGCAGCGACCCAGCCGCCACGAGCATCGCCTGGGGCGAGGGCTGGCTTTGGGCGGCGAATGGGGCCGACAAGGGCCTCGTCCGGGTGAGCCTCGGGACGGACGGGTCGAGCATGGCGTTTTCCGCCGGACCGCGCCCCGTTGCGGTCGCTGTGAATCAGGGCGTGTGGACCGCCCACGCGAACGGCCACCTGACCCGCTTCGATCCTCGGCCCGGTCAGCTGCGAGTCAACGCGGACATCGCGGTCGCCCCGGAGCTCGACGCGGTGGCGGCCACAGATCCGAGTCCGTGGGTATGGGCGATCAGCAAGAGCACGAAGACCCTCTACCGGGTCGCGGCGACGAGCAACCCTGCCGTGATGGGTACCGTCGTCTTCGGCAGCCCGCCCGTCGCGCTCGCCGTCAACGCAAGCTCGGTGTGGGTCGCCACTCAGGCCGGCGAGGTCATCCAGATCCGATTCTGACGTCCGCGCGCGGCCGCCCGGGCCGCGCCCCGGGCCGCGCCCCGGCCCTCCCAAACGCCGGAAGCGCCCTCGCGGGCGCCTCCGGACACGGTCAGATCGATTTGGAGCGAGCCGTCAGGCGGCGCTCACCGGCGTCGTGGGCGGCGAGGTGCCGGTGGCGGGCGGTGGCGGCGGTGGCGTGTACTCAAACTCCTCCTCGGCTCCGAACAAGGTGTCGAGCACTTTGGAGCGCAGCTTCTCGCTCGCGACCATAGCCACGCCGGCGCCGAGCACGAGGACGAACACCATGCGAGCCAGGCCGCGGCGCCGGCGCTGCTTCTTCGGCGGCGCGGTCAGCGCCACCGTCGCGTCGCGCAGGGACTCTGCGGCGTTACGCAGGTCCCGTTGGAGCTTCTTGTCCTCGAGCAATGCCTTCGTCGGCGCCTTGCCGTTGCTCAGTCGCCCGTAAGCACTCCTGCTCGCGTCGAACGCCGAGCGGACGTTTTCCCGCAGCTTGGCGTCCTCGATCACGCGGGCGATGTACTGGTTCGCCCGGGCCATGTTGGCTAAGTCCACGGCGTTGAACGGGACGGTTCTGGCCTTCTTACTTTTTGCTGCCATTGCTCTCCCTCGTGCGTGGGGCCTCGTCAGGTGGTCAGGATACGCGATGTGCGGGGACTCGCCGGTGCGCCAGCGCGGCGTCGAGCACGGCGCCGATCGCGGAGACGAACACGAACTCCAGGTCCTTGCGCAGGTGCTCCGGGATCTCGTCCACATCCTGCTCGTTCCGGGCGGGCGCGATGACGCGGCGGATGCCGTTGCGCTGGGCCGCGAGCGCCTTCTCCTTGAGCCCTCCGATCGGCAGGACCTGGCCGGTCAGGGTGATCTCGCCGGTCATGGCCACGTCGCTTCGGACCGGGCGTCCGGTCAGCAGCGAGGCGAGCGCGGTCGCGATCGCGATGCCGGCGCTGGGGCCATCCTTGGGAGTCGCGCCCGCGGGGACGTGGATGTGGATGTCGTGCTCGGCAAACCAGTCCTCGTCGATCCCGAGCGCGAGCTCTGCGGCGTCGCTTCGCACGAACGAAAGCGCGGCCTGCGCGGACTCGCGCATCACCTCTCCGACCTGGCCGGTGATCGTCAGCCGCCCCTTGCCGGGCATCGCCGTCGCCTCCACGAACAGCACCTCGCCGCCGACCGGCGTCCAGGCGAGGCCGGTCGCCACCCCGGGGCGCGAGGTCCGCCGGCGCGACTCGGAGAAGAACTTGCGCTTGCCGAGCAGCTCCCGGACGCGGGGCTCAGTGACGCTGACCTTACGGGTGGACAAACCCTCGGCTACGCGGAGCGCGACCTTGCGGCACGCCGTCCCGATCTCCCGCTCGAGCTGGCGGACCCCCGCCTCGCGCGTGTAGCCGGCGATGATCGCGCGCAGCCCCGAGTCGGTGAAGGCAATCCGCCGCGCCGACAACCCATTGCGCGAGATCTGCCGCGGGACGAGATACCGCTTGGCGATTTCGAGCTTCTCCTCCTCGGTGTAGCCCGCCAGCTGGATGACCTCCATGCGGTCGCGCAGCGGGCCGGGGATCGTGTCGAGCGTGTTCGCGGTCGTCACGAACGTGACGTTCGATAGGTCGAACGGCAGATCCAGGTAGTGGTCGCGGAAGGCGTGGTTCTGCTCGGGGTCCAGGACCTCGAGCATCGCGCTCGACGGGTCGCCGCGGAAGTCGGCCCCCATCTTGTCGATCTCGTCGATCATCAGCAGCGGGTTGTTCGCTCCGGCGTCGCGAATCGCGCGGATGATCGTCCCCGGCATCGCTCCGATGTAGGTGCGGCGATGACCGCGGATCTCCGCCTCGTCACGCACCCCGCCGACGCTGAGGCGCTCGAACTTGCGTCCAAGCGCCCGCGCGATTGAGCGCCCAAGCGATGTCTTGCCCACGCCGGGCGGTCCCACGAAGCACAGGATCGAGCCGCGCGCCTCGGGATTCAGCGACCGCACGGCCAGGAACTCGAGGATCCGGTCCTTGACCTGCTCGATGTCGTAGTGGTCCTCGTCAAGGACCCGACGGGCGTGCCTGAGATCGAGGTTGTCGTCGGTCGACTTGTCCCAGGGGAGCGCCGCGATCCACTCGAGGTAGCCGCGGACCACGCCGTACTCGGCCATGGCCGGCTGGAGGCGCTCGAGCCGGGCGAGCTCGCGGTCGACCTGCTTGCGGACCTCCTCGGGGAGCTCGATTGCGTCCAGCTGCCCACGCAGCTCGTTGATCTCGGCCTGAACCTCGTCCGCTTCGCCGAGCTCCTCCTGGATCGCCTTGAGCTGTTGGCGCAGGAAGTACTCGCGCTGGCCCTTATCGAGCTCCGACTGGACCTGGGACTGGATCTTGGAACCGATCGCAACCACCTCGAGCTCGCGCGCGAGCAGCTCCGAGAGCCGCCGCAGCCGCAAGGCGACGTCGCTCTCCTCGAGCAGCGCCTGCTTCTCCTCGGTCTTGAGCCGCAGAGCCCCCGCGATCAGGTGCGAGAGCGCGCTCGGATCGTCGACGTTCGCGACCATGATCTGGAGCTCCTCGGGGAGGTAGGGCACCTGCTCGACGATGTCCGTGAACGTCTGCTGAACGTTGCGCATCAGCGCGGTCAGCTCCGGTGACTGGGTGACGACGTCGGGTGCCTCCACCACCTCGGCCATGAGATACGGCTCGGTCTGCGTCCAGCCCTCGATCCGCACCCGCTGGCCGCCCTGGATCAGCACCCGCAGGGTGCCGTCGGGGACCCGGATCATGCGCGCGACGACGCCTAGCACCCCGACCGAATAGAGGTCCTCCGGCCCGGGGGTCGCGACTTCGGGATTGCGGCTCGCCACCATCACGATCGACCGGTCGCCGCGGAGCACGTCGTTGATCAACTCGACGCTTCGCTCCTGCCCGACGTTGAGCGGGATCATCATGTCGGGGAACGTGACCGTGTCGCGCAGAGGCAGCACGCCCACGCGATGCGGCAGTTCCGGCGTCCCCGTGACCGCCACCTCCCTGGGCCCGCGGCTGGGAGCCCCGACCTCGATCACCGCTGTTCGCCGGTCTCGATCGGCACGGCGCGCGGATACATCTCGCGACGTGCCAGCGGCAGCTCGACGCGCAGGATTCCGTCGTCGTAGCTGGCCCTGGCCTGCTCCGCCTGGACGTCGACGGCAAGCTCGACCACGCGCCGGAAGCGCCCTCGCTCGATCTCCACCTGCTGGTAGAGATCGAACTCCTCGGCCGGACCCCGTTCTCCGGCCAGGATCAGCTTGCGTCCCTGGATCTCGAGGTCGAGTCCCTCGATCTCGATTCCGGCGAGCTCGACAGTGACGATCGCGCGGGGTGGGTCGGAGGTGTAGGCGACGTCCACCGGAGGTGAGAACCCGGCTCGTCTCCGGCGCGACAGGCCACTGCGCCCGAAGGGGTCGCCGAACAACTCGTCCATGTCGCGCCGCATGCGGTCGAAGTCCGCGAACAGGTCACGCTCGGGCATGACCGCCCAGGTTACCCAGAGGCCCCTGCCGGTGGGTGCCTGAGCCGCGGCGACCCCGGCGGTTAGACCCGGTAGACGGCCCCCTCCTCGGCGAGCTCGACCCGACCACCGAACGCGGAGCCGGCCTCCTCGAGCGCCCACTCCGGATCCAGCTCGTCCGAGAAGTGCGTGATCACGATCCGCCGAGCGCCGGCGCGCCGTCCGTGGTCGCCCGCCTCGCCCGGGGTGAGGTGGCCGCGCACACCGTCGCGCTCGGGTCGCGGGAGCGTTCCTTCGATCAGCAGGAGATCGGTGCCGTGCGCAAAGCGCACCAGCTCGTCGTTCGGGCTGCAGTCGGCGCTGTAGGTCAGGCGCCCGCCCCCGTTGGTGGAGAGCTCCACCGCATAGGTCGGGGTGTAGTGGGGCACCCGGCAGAACCGAACGTTGAACGGACCTACCGACAGCTGATCGGGACCGTCGTACTCGTGCAGCTCGAATGCCTTCTCGATCAGGTCCCGCGGACCCCACGCTCCCGCCAGGAGACGGAACAGGTCCGCCGCTCCGGTCGGGGCGTACAGCCGTGGACGCGCGGGATGATCTGTGCCCGGCCATCCCGCCACCGGAACGGGCTGCTGGCGCGGCGCGTAGGTCAGCGCGTAGGCGAAGGGAACGAGGTCGAGGAAGTGGTCGGCGTGCAGGTGGCTGATCAGTACCGCATCGATATCCACGTAATCGCAGAAGCGGCGCAGCTTGGCGAAGACGCCGTTGCCGCAATCGAGCAGCAGCGACCGCTCACCGTCCTGGAGCAGGTAGCCGCTGCACGCCCCGTCGGCGTCCTGCCAGGAGGGTGACTTACCCAGAACGGTGATCTGCACGCCTCTGCACTTTCCTCGTCTGGCACTCTAGCTCCGTGGCGGCCGCGGATCTGCATACGCTCGTACCCGCCGCCGCAGGCCACTTCGAGACCTCGCTGCTGGTGCTCGGCGGAGTCCTGGCCGCGGGGGCGCTCGTTTCGGGGCTCGCGCACCGGAGCTTCCTGTCGCTCACCGCGTTGTTTGTGGTCGTCGGTTTCCTCCTCGGCGAGGGCGCGATCGGCGTTCTGCACTTCCACGCGCGCGACTCGTTCGTCACCGATCTCGCGACCGTCGCGCTGATCGTGATCCTGTTCCGGGATGGGCTCGAGGTGGACACCGAGGCCCTCCAGGAGCACTGGCACCTGCCGCTTCGCAAGCTCGTGCTGGCGATGCCGCTGACCGCCGGCATCGTTGCCGTCGCGGCCAAGCTACTCACCAATTTGAGTTGGACCGAGTGCTTCCTGATCGGCGCGCTGCTCTCCCCGACGGACCCGGTGCTGTCGGCGGCGGTGGTGACCGACGCGCGGGTGCCTCGGCTGATTCGCCATTCGCTCAACCTCGAGTCGGGGCTGAACGACGGTCTGGCGCTTCCCGCGGTGCTGGCGCTGGCCGCGACGCTCGCCCCCGCCGCCGAGCACGTCGTTTGGTGGCAGTTCCTGCTCGAAGACTTGACGATCGGAGTAGGCGTCGGTCTGCTCGTCGGGTACATCGCCGCGTGGCTGATGCCCTCAGAGGAGGGAGTGGGCAGCGGCATCCCCGATCATCAGAAGGCGCTCTATGCGCTCGGACTCGCGTTCGCCGCCTATGGCGCGGCCGTGCTGATTCCGCAGGGCAATGGACTGATCGCCGTCTACGTCGCCGCGATCACGTTCGGAATCCGCCGGCCTGACATCGGGCACTACTTCGTCCGCCAGTCGGCGGACCTGGTGGAACTTGTGAAACTGGGCGTTTTCCTGGTGTTCGGGTCGCTGCTGACGCTGGACGGGTTGTTCGGCGACGGCTGGGCGGCCGTGGGAATCGTCGTGGTGACCCTGCTGGTGGCCCGGCCGATCGCGGTGTTCGCAGCGCTCGTGGGTACGGGCACCAGCAACGCCGCCAAGGGCTTCATGGCCTGGTTCGGCCCCAAGGGTGTGGCGACCATGACCTATTCGGTGCTGGTGCTCGGCGAGGGCATCGCTTCCGGCGAGCGCATCTTCAACATCGCAGCCTTGGCCGTGTTCTGTTCGATCATCGTGCATGGTCTGACGGATACCGCCGGCGTGGAGTGGATCGCGCGTCGAAGCCAGGAAAACCGTGTGCCGTCGATCCAGAGGTAGCGCGGCGCTACTGCCGGGAGCTGGGACGCGCCCGCGGGGCGTCGCGTTTTGGACGCGCTGAGCGCGGCGAAAACGCGACACTCTTCAGTCCAGGCCCTATTACGGGCGAGCCAGCTCGAACACGATGGCCCGCTGACCGTTAATGGTGTGATGTCTCGCTCGGTGCATACCCAGTCGCTTCGCCACTCGAATCGAGGCGTCGTTCTGAGGGTGAATCAGAGAGATGAGCGCGGGGACGTCGAGGACTTCCCAGCCCCAGTCGATCGACGCTCGCGCGCCCTCGGTGGCGTAACCGCTGCCCCACGCGTGGCGGGCCAGCTTCCACCCCACCTCCACGCCAGGCCAACCCTCGGGCTTCCACAGCCCGATGCGACCGACCAGCGCGCCGTCCGTCTTGCGCTCCACGGCCCACGTGCCATAGCCGTTGAGCACCCAGTGCCCGACGTGCGCGGCCATGCGTCGCCAGCTCTCTTCCCGATCGACGACGCCGCCCATGTAACGCATCACCTCTGGATCGGCGTCCATCGCGGCGTGCGCGTCGAGGTCACCGGCACGAAACCCGCGCAGCACCAACCGGCTGGTCTGAACGCACGGCACGACCTGCTCGGGGGTAGCCGCCGTCGGGGCGCCGGTCAATGGCCGTTCGTGTCGCCTCGGCGTGAGGGATCCACCCACCAGCCGATGAGAACGAGGACTAGAACGAAGGCGATGAATCCGCCGATCAACGGCCAGTACATGCTCATGACGATATAGGACCGCGCCCGGGAGCGACACAATCCGCCGGGAGTATCCGGCGGCGAGGTGCCGCGGCAGAGGGTCAGGGAGCCGTACCCGGCACCTTCGACGCTGGAAGCCGCCGGCTGCCCAGACAGGTTGAGCTCTGGAGCGGCGGTCGCGACGAGGCGCTCAGGATCTCCCAGCGCTGACCCGCGGAGGGCAAGATCCCATCCTCGATCATCTCGATCTGGTCGTTGTTCACGCGAACGCCCGTCTGCACCTCGAGTGTGCGCGCCCCGGATCCCTTCAGATACCGGGTCACCCGCATCCGCGCCGGCGAGAGCAGCACTCGACGGTTCCGAACTCGCTTGAAAGGCCCGGGCAGCATCGTGCCCACCACGATCACCTTGGCTGCCGCTCGCTGCTGGGGGCGCGTCAGGCCAACGCAACTGGCCTGCGCAGTGGTCGGCCCACAGGTGATGACGACCACCGCAACCGCAACCATTGACCCGGCCATCGCCGCACCCGTCAGCCGCTTGCGTACCTCGCCTCTAAGCACTGAAGTAGCCCTACGGGATGCCGCAGCCGACGTCAACGTCGACGTGCGTGGTTCGGCCCGCCCGGACGACCGCGCCCGCGGGGCGGCAGTCAGAACCGCCGGAGAGTTCGAGGTCGTAGCGGCCCGGAGGGAGTCTGAAACGGAAGTAATGGCCGGCGTCGACGTGCTGATGAGCGACTTCTCGACCGGTGATCAGCCAGACGCCTCGCTCGCGTCCGATATGCACTGACGCTGATGCGAATACGGACACGTCGCCTGCCACTGGGGGCCTGTGAGGGGTATAGGGGCCGCCGACGAACAGGATGGCACCTGTCAACACGCCTGTCGCTCTCGGTTGGATCACGCGCACCACCAGAACCGCACAGCTGCCAAACGCGGGATCGCTCGATTCGCACAATCTCGTGTGCCGAGCCAGCAGCGTGGCGGTTCCAGGCGAACGCGCGACGTAAATAGCCTTCGCTCCACGCCGGCGGACCAGCCTAACCTCCGAGCCTTCTGGAGAGGGAACCGGAAAGTCAAGCGCTCCGGTCATCTCGTGCGCGACCTCAACGGAAAATCGCTGACCGAGCCTGATCGCGAAGCGCGATGGAACCAGAGGCAGTATCCCAGCGCAGCTGCCCGCGGTGACCGTCGTGCGGTCGAACCGGAACGTGTACGGAATTGCACACGTCGTAGCGGCAGGGGCAGCCGGTCGCAGCTGGCCAGCTCCCGCGGCTTTGCGTCTTGCCTGACGAGCCCGCGCCCCACACCTCCGGAAGGTGGCTGAGCGCCGGGCGAGGCACAACCGGTCGATCCGGCGCTCGAACGCGGTGGCGATGGCAACCGCTCCGGCGTCGTTCGGATCGTCGCCGAATCCCTCCGGAGCGCCCGCTTGGCAGAAGATGTCGAGCCACGAGCACGCGCGCTCGACGTCGAGCGGGATGGCTCCCCACGGCGACGGCACGATCGTCTCCAGATCGGTTGAGCGGAAGATGCCCTGGACGTTGGCCGTCTTGCTCGGGCCGCCATAGAGCGAGGTCAGTTCTCGGTTGAGGATCACCAGCCCCGGCAACGTCGCGAGCGCGAGGGCGCGAGGAGGCCCCGGCGCCAGCCAGTCGCCTAGCAGCGGGTCGTAGTAGCTCATCCCGATCACGGGCACCTCTGGGGCTGCCGCGTGCAAGCCGGCGAGGATCGTCGTGAGGTTGCGCTTGATCGTTGCTCGAGCCTGCACCGAGCAGGGGCTGTACGGCGCGGTCGTGTCGACGGAAAGCGCGCAGCCGACGATGTCGTTACCGCCGATGTCGATCGTGATCAAAGAGATGTGGCCCGCGTGGGCACGCAGGAAGCTGAGTGCGGCTGGGTATTGGCTTTGCAGCATCGAGGACGTGGTCTCGCCCGAGACCGCGATGTCCTCGAGGCGCAGGTTCGGAAGCTCGCGCTCGTAGTGAGCGAGAATCAGATCCGGGTAGGACTGGGGTCCGTTCCAGACGGGAACCGAGTCGCCCAAAGCAAGGTAGTAAGAGGGGGCTGGCTGCCGGTCGATTCCGGCCGAGCCTTCGCTCCTGGCGTATCCGCCGAGGGCAAGGACAAGCACCGCCGCGACGGCGATTGCACGCACTATCCCGCCGCAGGTCGCCCGGAGCACCCCTGGCTGAAGCGACCAACCCGCCACGATCTTGTTGAACATCGCACCCTCCTCCCTGACGCTACTACTAAGCCTTCCGTGTCCTCAGCTTTAACCGACGGCGCCGGAGAAGGTTGCTAGGAGCCTATGCGTGTAAGGCGACCTGCTCGTTCGCCGAGGGGAACGCCCAGGCCACCTGCAGCCGTCGCTCCTGGCGAAAGACGAAGCGCAGCTGCGTAGGCGGCCGCAGGCCCTCGGGGTGATTCGGTCTGTACGTCGCACAAGGCCCGGCGTCCGACACCGCACACAGCAGGTTCTGGTGAAAGAAGCAACTCTCGCAACTCGCTTTTGCTGACCCACTGCGACCGTCCGCCATATGCGACCTCGCCCCGCTCCGTCTTGGACATCAACTGAATGACCGCGTCATCAAAGCGAACTTCGCCCTCCTCCCGCAACGGCGAATCCCGGAAAACGCAAGAACTTCACATTGCGTGCATATCCCTGCAAACAGCGGGAAATTCGCGACCCCGGTAAACCACCGGCCGCAATTTCCGTAGCTTTGATGACAACCATGAACGTCCTCGTCAGCGGCAGCTCCGGCTACGTCGGCTCGCGCTTGATCCCGCGCCTCTCGAGGGACGGGCACATCGTGCGCGGACTCAGCCGCAGGCCGGCCGCGGCGCGCTCCGCGGACCCGAGCGGTACCGGGGCGGCGACCGTGGTGACCGGCGACGCCGTTTCGGGCGCGGGGCTCGAGGCGGCGTTCGATGGCATCGAGGTGGCCTACTTCCTCATCCACTCGATGGAGCCATCCCCGGATGGCGAATTCCGGACCCGGGAACGCAGGGCCGCGGAAAACTTCGCCCGCGCGGCCCGCGCGGCCGGTGTGCGGCGCATCGTCTACCTCGGTGGGCTCCTGCCGGCTGGTGGACCCGCCTCCGCACATCTTGCGAGCCGCCTCGCGGTGGAGGAGATCCTGCTCGCGGCCGCTCCTTGCTCGGTTGCGCTTCGGGCCTCGATCATCATCGGAGCAGGGTCCCGCCCGTTCCGCTTCCTGGTGCGCCTGGTCGAGCGACTACCGGTGCTCGCCGTGCCAGGCTGGCACGTTCACCGCACGACGCCGATCGACGAGAGAGACGTAGTCGAGCTGCTCGCGCGGGCAGCGACAAATGAAGAGCTCTGCGGACAGTCTCTCGACGTCGGGGGTTCAGAGACCGTCTCCTACGGGGAACTGATAGACATGATCCGCGATCACCTGTTGCTGGCCCGGCCCACGATCAGCTTCAGGCGACTGATGCTCACTCCGATCGCGAGCCGTATCTCCGCGCTGATCGCAGACGAGCAGTACGAGCTGATCGGGCCGCTGATGGGAAGCCTGGGCGAGGACCTGTTGATGCGCGACAACCGGGCCGCTGAGATCCTCGGCGTCCACTTGCACTCACTCGACGCGGCGATCGAGCATGCCCTGGCCGAGTGGGAGGCGACCGAGCCGCTGGCCGCGCGGTGAGCAGGCCGTTAGTGTCTTCACCTGCCCATGAGCACGGTCCACGCCAAGATCGACATCCGAGCATCGGTCGAGCAGGTGTGGGAGACCGTGATGGATCCGAGCCGCCTGAAGGACTGGGTCACGATCCACCGCTCCGTCGCCGACGTGTCGGCGGAGCCTCTGACACGCGGCGCGACCATGAGCCAGGTCCTGCACATCCGCGGCGTGTCGTTCCGCGTCCAGTGGACGCTGACAGATGTTCGCGCTCCCAATCGTGCCGAATGGGAGGGCCTAGGGCCGGCGCACTCGCGCGCGCGGATTCTGTATGAGTTGTCCGCGGACGGCGATGGTCCAACCGTGTTCGACTACACGAACGAGTTCGTGGTCCCCGGTGGCCGCCTCGGGAACGTCGCCACGAAGGTGATCGTTGGACACGCCTCAGAGCACGAAGCCAACGAATCACTCGCTCGCCTGAAGGCACTCCTCGAGCGCACTTGAAAGCAAAGTTGAAGAAACCATCGGTGACTGTCGCTATGGTTATGCTGCCACTTTTCATTTACTACTCAAGGAGTGTGCGTTGGCCGACTTTGTCGACAGCACTGTGAAGGACATCGATGAGCGGTTGCGCCAGCTCAAGGGAGAGGTCTCGAGACTAGAGGCAGCTCGCTCCGCGCTCGTCGGCACGAGGCGCGGGCCGGGCCGTCCGCGAGGTTCCGCCGCCCGCGCAACCACTACGACCGCGCGCCGGCGCGCCGGGCGTCGTCCCGGCCGGCCGCGCGGGCGTCGCGGTGGTAACACGCGCGCTAATCAGGCTCTAGAGCTGGTGCGCAGCCGTCCCGGCATCACGATCCCGGAGATCGCCAAGTCGATGGGGATTGAGCCGAATTACCTGTACCGGGTGATGCCAAAATTGGTGTCGGACGGACAGGTGAGGCGCGCGGGTCAGGGCTGGCATCCGGCCTCGTCGTCATGATGGCTGGCTTGGCAACCCCGCCTCTGGTCTCCCGCGCGATGAAAGGAGGTCGAGGACGAACGTTCCCGGCTTTCGCGCGAGGAGGCCAGGAGGCGGGATCCGCCAAGCCTTCTCTAAGCGCCGCCGCGTACGGCTAAATCAGCCCTAGCTGCTTCACCGTCTCTCGCTCGGTCTTGAGCTCGTCGACGCTCGCGTCGATGCGGGAGCGGGAGAAGTCGTTCACGTCGAGGCCTTGGACGATTTCGTAGGTGCCGTTGGAGCAGGTGCAGGGGAACCCCGAGATCAGTCCTTCCTCCACCCCGTAGGAGCCGTCCGAGGGGACCCCCATCGAGACCCAGTCACCCGACGGGGTGCCGAGCATCCAGTCGTGCGCGTGCTCGACCGCGGCGTTCGCGGCCGAAGCGGCGCTCGAGCCGCCTCGAGCCTCGATGACCGCGGCCCCGCGTCTCTGGATGGTGGGGATGAAGTCCTCCTCGAGCCAGCGCTGATCGCCGACCAGCTCCGCGGCGTTCTTACCGTTCACCTTGGCGTGGAAGAGGTCGGGGTACTGGGTCGGTGAGTGGTTGCCCCAGATCGTCATGTTCGTGACGTCGCGGACCGCGGTGCCGGTCTTCTTGGCCACCTGCGCGAGCGCCCGATCGTGGTCGAGGCGCATCATCGAGGTGAACCGTTCCGCCGGGATGTCGGGAGCGTTGCTCTTCGCGATCAAGCAGTTCGTGTTGGCCGGGTTGCCGACGACGAGCACGCGGATGTCGGAGGCGGCGTGCTCGTTCAGCGCCCTCCCCTGCGGTTTGAAGATCGCGCCGTTGGCCTCGAGCAGATCGCTGCGCTCCATGCCCTTGCTGCGGGGGCGGGCGCCGACCAGCAGGGCAACGCTCGCGCCATCAAACGCGCGAGCCGCGTCGTCGCTGGCCTCGACGCTTTCCAGCAGCCCGAACGCGCAGTCGTCGAGTTCCATCACGACGGCTTCCACGGCCTTCATCGCATCCGGAATCTCGAGCAGCGACAGCGCGATGGGCGTGTCGCCACCGAGCAGCTGGCCGCTGGCGATGCGGAACAGCAGGGCGTAGCCGATCTGACCGGCGGCGCCGGTCACGGCCACTCGTACGGGGGCATCAGTCACTTGTTCATCTCCTCGATGACCGCATCGGCGAACTGTGAGGTTCCCACCGCCGTCGGGTCATCACGGGTTGGCTTCAGGTCGTACGTCACCTTCTCCCCCTCGAGGATCACGCCGGCGATCGCGCGCTCCAGGCGGTCTCCCGCCGCCCGTTCACCGAGATGGCGGAGCATCAGCACGCCGGACAGCATCAACGCCGTGGGGTTGACCTTGTTCTGCCCCTTGTACTTCGGAGCCGAGCCGTGCGTGGCCTCGAACATAGCCGCCGCGGTGCCGATGTTCGCTCCCGGAGCGAGGCCGAGCCCGCCGATCATCCCCGCGCCCAGGTCGGACACGATGTCCCCGTACAGGTTCGGGAGCACGATCACGTCGTACTCATCCGGGCGCGAGACGAGCTGATTGCAGAGGTTGTCGACGATCCGGTCCTCGAACTCGATCTCCGAATGGCGCTCGGCCACCTCTCGCGCAACCTCCAAAAACAAACCGTCGGAGAACTTCATGATGTTGGCCTTGTGGACGGCTGTCACCTTGCCGCGTCCGTTGTCGCGCGCGTACTGAAACGCCGACTCCACGATCCTCTCGGACCCAAAACGCGAAATCGGCTTGATCGATATGCCCGCATCCTCGCGTACCTGCGCCCCCAACGAAGCCAGGAAGTCACGCAGCTTCGCGACCTCCTCAGTGCCCTGCTCGAACTCGATGCCGGCATAAAGGTCCTCGGTGTTCTCGCGCACGATGACGATGTCGGTCTCGGGGTAACGGGTGCGTACACCCTCGTACGCCTTGCAGGGGCGAATGCACGAGTAGAGGTCGAGTTCCTTGCGCAGCAGTACGTTGACGCTACGGAAGCCCGAACCCACCGGGGTCGTGGTGGGACCCTTGATCCCCACCTTGGTCCGTCTGATCGAGTCGAGCGTGCGGTCGGGAAAGGGTGTCCCCTCCTCCGCGTACACATCCTCGCCTGCCGGCTGTTCGTCCCACTGGAACTCCGTGCCGGTGGCTTCGAGTACGCGCCGTGTGGCCTCGATCAGCTCGGGCCCGGTGCCATCGCCGGGGATCAGCGTGACTTCGTGAGACATGTCAGTCGATTTGTCCTTTCACGTTGGCGAGGTACTACGCGAGGTCGAGCTCGTACACGTCGCCGAGCTTGGCCTTCAGGTACTGCACGAACGGCCTCACCTCGATGGGGCCGCCCACGACCCGCTGAAGCAGCTCGGGCGTGGAGAACTTCGCGCCGTGGCGATGGACGTTCTCGCGCAGCCATTCGCGCAAGCCGCTCAGCTCGCCCGCGCCGATCGCCGACTCCAGGTCGGGCATGTCCGTGTGCGCCTTTTCCCACAGCTGTCCGGCGACCAGGTTCCCGAGCGCGTACGTGGGGAAGTACCCGATCAGGCCCGCAGACCAGTGCACGTCCTGGAGCACGCCGTGGGCGGGATCGGGAACGTCCAGCCCGAAGTATTCCTTGAAGCGGGCGTTCCACGCGTCGGGGAGCTCGGCCACGGCGAGCCGCCCCTCGATCATCTCCTGCTCGAGCTCGAACCGCAGCACGATGTGCAGCCCGTACGTCGCCTCATCGGCCTCGACGCGGATGTGCGAAGCCTCGACTCGGTTGACCGCGCGATACAGCGCGGTCGCGTCCAGATCCGCGACCGAACCGCCGAACAGCTCGGCGAGCCGCGGTGCCAGAACGCCGGAGAAGGCTCGGCTGCGGCCCACCATGTTCTCCCACATCCTGCTCTGCGATTCGTGCACCGTAAGCGACTCCCCGCTCCCCAGCGGCGTCCGCTGTAGCGACGGATCGATCCCGGCCTCGTATAGCCCGTGACCGCATTCGTGCATGGCGCTGAACAGGGATGAGGGGAAGAAGCGCTCGTCCCAGCGCGTAGTGATCCGCACGTCGTGCGAGCCGAGCCCGGTGGCGAACGGGTGAACCGCGTCGTCGATGCGCCACCCGGCGCGATCGAAGCCCATCCGCTCCACGACCTCGAAGACCAGCTGCCGCTGGCGCTCCACCGGGAAAGTGCCGTGTAGGCAAGCGTCATTCACCCGGTCGGCGTGCCGAGCGACCTCACCGATCATCGGAACGAGCGCGTCCCTGAGCTCGTCGAACAGGCCTCTCACGTCGGCGGTCCTCATCCCGGGGTCGAAGTCGTCCAGCAGCACGTCGTAGGCACAGTCGAAGGTGTCGAAGCACTCGACGTAGCGGCGGGCGAGCTCCAGGTTGCGCGTCAGATACGGAGCGAACGCGTCGAAGTCGTTGTTGGCGCGCGCGCTCACCCATGCCTCCTGCCCGATCGACCCGGCGCGCGCGATCTCGGCCGCGAGCTCCGTCGGCACCCGCCGCGCCTTGTCCCACCGCCGGCGGACCACGCGCACCAGTGCGGCATCGTCGGAGGCAGAGTCAGCTCCGTCGAGCTCGCCGGCGGCCGCGTCGAGCAGCCGGCCGGTCTCCTCGGAGACGAACATGTCGTGCCGGATGCGCTCCAGGGTGGCGATGGACTCCGCGCGCGAGGCGCCGCCTCGCGGCGGCATCATCGTCTGCTGGTCCCACTCGAGCAGGTGGGCCGTGTTCCGGAGGTCGGTGATCTCCGCCATCCGAGTCCGAAGCTGATCCAGTTCATTTCTCATCGTAGGCTCCCTCCTAGTCTTACATCCGACCCGCGGACCGGGTCGAGCCGCACGCTCGATTCGGTGCGGCGGCTGTGCGACCATTGCACCATGTTGAGGCGGCCACCCTCGATCAAGCTGTTCGATCTCTTCGGTTTTCGGATCGGGGTGGATCGCAGCTGGTTCGTGATCCTGTTCCTGATGATCTTCTGGCTCTCGGGACAGTTCCGCCAGGCGCTGCACAGCTCGGACGGCGTCGCCTATCTGACGACGGTGGTCACAGTACTGGTGCTGTTCGCATCGCTGATCGTCCACGAGTTGGGCCACGCGTTAGCGGCCCGGCGTCAGGGGATCGAGGTCAATCGGATCGACCTGTTTCTGTTCGGCGGAATCACCCAGATGAGTCGCGACGCCGCGACGCCGGCGGAGGATTTCAAGATCTCCGCCGCCGGACCTCTGGCCACGTTCCTGTTCGCGCTGCTGTGCCTGGCGATCGACCTCGCGATCGTGGGCCCGCACCGCCTCATACACGCGATCGAGCTCGACGGCACCGTCAAGACCACCCCCGTGCTGCTGTCGCTCAGCTGGCTGCTGTTCTGGAACGTGCTGCTGCTGATCTTCAACCTCGTTCCCGCGTTCCCGCTCGACGGCGGGCGGATCGCGCGGGCGGTCGTCTGGCGAGTGACCGGCGAGAAAGTCCGCGGCACGCGCGCCGCCGCCCAGCTCGGACAGGCCTTTGCCGTGCTCCTCGCGGGCGTGGGCATCTGGCTGGCGCTGGACCGGGCGGTGTTCACCGGTCTGTGGCTCGTCGCGCTCGCGTTCCTGCTCGGCCAATCGGCGCGGGGCGCGCTCTTGCAGACGACCCTCACCCAGCGGATCGCGGACGTTCGGGTCGCGGACATCATGGACCGCCAGCCCGTCGCAATCCCCGCGCAGACCGCGGTCAGCCGCGCCCTGGACGATTTCTTCGCCCGCTACCGGTGGTCGTGGTTCCCGGTGGTCGACGAAGGCGGCCGCTTCATGGGCATCGCGCGCCAGGAGCGCCTCCAGCGGGCGTACGACGGCGGTGAGGGGTGGCTGACCGTGGGGGCGGTGCTCGAATCCGGCGAGACCTCGAGCTGGCGCGTGGACGAGAACCGGCCGCTGACCGAGCTCCTGTCCTCCGAGCCGCTGGGGCGCTTCGGCGCGCTGATGGCGGTCGACGGCGAGGGGGTCCTGCGGGGCGTGGTCACGATCGAGCAGGTGCGACGCGCCCTCCAGACGGCGCTCGGTACCCCCGCCGCGTAGCTGCACCAGCGCTCGGACGGCCAGAACCGCAACCCACGGGCGGGCGATAAGCCCGCCCTTAAATAGAATCATGAACAGATGCCCTCACACGACGTCCTGATCATCGGAGCCGGATTGGCCGGCCAGCGCGCCGCCCTCGCCGCGGCCCAAACGGGAGCCACCGTGGCGATTGTCTCCAAGGTCCACCCGGTGCGCTCGCACTCGGTCGCGGCGGCGGGTGGGATCAACGCGGCGCTCAACCCGGAGGACACCTGGGAGTCGCACGCGTTCGACACCGTCAAGGGCTCTGACTACCTCGGCGACCAGGACGCGATCGAGATCATGACGCGCGAGGCACCCGAGGAGATCCTCTGGCTCGAGCACGCCGGGGTCACCTTTCACCGCAATGAGTCCGGCCATCTCGGAACCCGCGCGTTCGGCGGCGCCTCCGCGGCCCGCACCTACTACGTCGCGGACATCACCGGCCACGCGATCCTGCACGTGCTCTACGAGCAGCTGATGAAGTACGGGACGCTCATCAACCGCTACGAGGAATGGTTCACCACCGACCTGCTGCTGGACGATGAGGGGCGGTGCGTCGGCGCGATCTGCCGCGACCTGCGCGACGGCGCCACGGAGGTGTTCAACGCCAAGGGGACGATCCTCGCCTCGGGCGGCGCCGGCCAGCTCTACAAGCCGACCACCAACGGGCTGATCGTGACCGGCGACGGCATTGCCCAGGCCTATCGGATCGGCGCGAAGCTGATGGACATGGAGATGATCCAGTACCACCCGACGACGTTGGCCGGCAACGGCTTGTTGATCACCGAGGGCGCTCGCGGGGAGGGAGCGTGGCTGCTCAACGCCGAGGACGAGCGGTTCATGGAGCGCTACGCGCCCAACAAACTCGAGCTCGCCTCCCGCGACGTGGTCTCACGCGCCGAGCAGACGGAGATCAACGAGGGACGGGGCTTCCCGGACGGGACGGTGGCGCTCGACATCACGAAGGTGCCGCGGCGGCGCACGCTCGAGGCGCTCAGGGAGATCGTCAACATCGGGCGCGACTTCGCCGGCGTCGACATCACCCGCGAGCCGATCCACATCAGGCCCGGCCAGCACTACATCATGGGCGGGGTCAAGACCGACGTCGACGGCCAGACCACGATCCCTGGCCTGTACGCGGCCGGGGAGGTCGCGTGCGTTTCCGTGCACGGTGGAAACCGCCTGGGCGCCAACTCGCTGCTCGACACGCTCGTGTTCGGGCGGCGCTCGGGTGTCCACGCGGCGGGGCTGACCAGGCAGGTGCCGATGCCCTCCTCCCCGTCCTCGCTCCTGACCGACGCCGAGCGCAAGATCCAGGCGATCATCAACCGCGAACCCGGCGGCCCGCGCATCTCGTCGATCAAGAACGAGCTCGGCGAGGCCATGAACGAGTACGTCGCCGTGTTCAGGGACGCGGAAGGATTGGGCAAGGCCTACGAGATCGTGATGCGCCTCAAGGAGCAGGAGCCGAACGCGGCGATCGACGACCACGGCGCGATCTTCAACCAGGACGTGATCGCGGCGATCGAGCTCGGGTACATGCTCGACGTGGCGGAGACCATCGTCGTGGCCTCGATCGAGCGCAAGGAGTCCCGCGGAGCTCAGTTCCGTACCGACTTCCCCAAGCGCGACGACGATCAGTGGCTCAAGCACATCGATATCTCGGTCAACGGCGCCGGGCCCCCGGAGGTGAGCTACTCCGAGGTGACGATCACCCGCTGGCAGCCCGAGGAAAGGACCTACTGAGGCATGCCCGAGTACACGCTGAGGATCCGGCGCTACGACCCCCAGTCCGGGGAGGCCGCTTACTGGGACCAGCACACGGTCGAACTTCCCGAAACCCAGTCGGTGCTCGACGCGATCCTCAAGGTCAAGGACGAGACCGACGGATCGATCGGGATCCGCTGCTCCTGCCAGCAGGCCATCTGCGGCTCGTGCGGGGTGCGGATGAACGGCAAGCCCGGCCTGGCCTGCAACACGCACTTGGTCGAGGCGGCGCAGCGCGCGCACGGACTTGGCTGGAACCCTCCCGAGGGCGAGGACGGCCAGGAGAACAACGTGATCACGGTCGAGCCAATGGGGAACATGCCGGTGATTCGCGACCTGATCGTCGATATGGACGCGGTCCACTGGCGCAAGATCCAGCGCGTAACCCCGTGGCTGATCAACAAGGAGCCCGTCCCCGAGCGCGAGTACATCGTCCCCCACGACAACATGGTCGACGTCACCCAGACGATGGCCTGCATCCAGTGCGGGGCGTGCGTGTCCGACTGCCTCTCGATGGAGATCGACCCGCTGTTCGTGGGTCCCGCGGCGCTCGCCAAGGCCTACCGCTTCGTCGGCGACCCGCGCGACGCCGAGCACTACGAGCGGCTCAAGGACCTCTCCGAGGACGAGCACGGGATCTACGACTGCACGCACTGCTTCAACTGCATCGACGCCTGCCCCAAGGGAGTCGATCCGATGAGCCAGATCATGCGGCTCCGGCGGATCGCCGGGTCCGATGAGCACATCAAGGACCGCAACAACGGGTACCGCCACGAGCACGCGTTCGTCAAGAACATCCGCCGCAATGGACTGTTGAACGAGGCCGATCTGCTGCCAGACTCCTACGGGGGCAAGTTCAACCCGAACGCTGTGCCCGAGCTGATCAGCGCGCTGCCGGTCGCCGCCAAGGCGCTCACGCGGGGGAAGATGACCCCGAGGACCGCGCTCGGTCACCCCCACAAGGCGCCCAAGGAGGTCAGGCAGATCTTCGACACGATTGAGGGGCGCGGACAGCGCAACGAGCTGAACCTGTACGTGACGGGGTACGAGGACGAGCCGGAGAGCATTGAGGAGCAGGGTGTCGCCGGGCGCGAGCCGCCCGAGGAACCCTCGATGCCGAAACCGGAGGAATAACCGATGAAAGTCGCCTACTGGCCCGGGTGCGTGAGCCGCGGGTTCACCCCCGAGCTGCATGGAGCGATGGCCAAGATCGCGCCCCTGCTCGACCTCGAGCTGATCGAGCTCGACCGGGCGTCGTGCTGCGGCGCCGGCGTGATCGCCGAGCACAACCAGGAGCTGGCGGACACCCTGAACGCGCGCACGTTCGCGCTCGCGCAACGGACCGACGGCGCGCTGATGATGAACATCTGCTCGACCTGCCAGGGCGCCCAGTCGGAGTGTCAGGAGCGGCTCGACGCCAACACCGAGTACCGCGAGCAGATAAACGCCAACTTGTCCGAGGAAGGCCTCCGCTACGAGAAGGGGATCACGAACAAGAACCTGCTGTGGCTGCTGGTCGAGGAATTCGGGCTCGACAATCTGAAGGCTCGAGTGAAGCGTCCTCTGACGGACTTGCGCGTGGGCCCGTTTTACGGCTGCTACATCGTGCGCCCGGTGAACCGGCTCGGGATCGACGAGGAGCACCCCCGTGACCGCTACCTGCACTGGGTGATCGAGGCGCTGGGCGGCACGGTCGTCGACTACGCCGGCGTCTACAAGTGCTGCGGCTTTCCGATCATCACCATGAACAAGACGGCCTCGCTGGCCCAGGCGGGCCGCCACCTCGGCGACGCGCTCGATGCCCAGGCCGACTGCCTGGTGGTGCCGTGCCCGCTGTGCCACCTGAACCTCGACATGCAGCAGCCCGCCGCGGCGAAGGTCGTGGGCCGCGAGCTCGGGCTGCCGATCCTGCACCTTCCGCAGCTGCTGGGACTGGCGCTGGGGCTCTCGCCCAAGGAGCTCGCGATGAACAAGCACATCGTCCGGCCGACGTCGGTCATCGACTGGTCGACGGCGGTGGTGGCCGGCGCCGCGGCGTGAGAGCGCGGCTGCGCCGGTTGCTCTCGCTCGTGAGACGGCGTCCGGCTCCTTCGGAGCCCGAAAACGAGGCGCAGCGGCGGCTCGAGGCGGCGCGCCGGCGGCTGAAGCGGTCGATCCCGCCGCGGAAGGACCCTTAAAGACCGAGAGCGAGGCCGCCTGGTCGCCTCGCCCTCGTCATACCCCTGGCGTCCGCCCCGTGGAAAGCTACGCGCGTGTATACCCAGGGGCACAATTCCATAACCGCGAAATTTCCTTCCAAGCTGGAGATTTTTAGGGGGCGCCGCAGAGCGGCGCCCTTTTGGCCGCCGCCGCGGACGTGCCGGCGCTTGCGGCTGGGGCACCGAGCTCTTCGTTACCAGGGCTCGCCGTATCGTTCGGCGAACGCGAACTCCGAGACGGGGTTGCGCGAGAGCTTTTTCGGCCACGGATCGGCTCGGTACCCGGTCGCGATGTGGCCGGCGATCACGACCCCCTGAGGCATCCCGATCAGCTCGCGTACCTGCTCCTCGGCCGGCGCCAGCAGCGTGGTGAACGCCCCTCCGAGGCCTTCGGCGCGGAGACCCAGGAGGATGTTCTGCACGAACGGGTAGATCGACGCCCCACCGACGATACTCGGCCGGTCCAGGGAGCGGTCGACGATCGCCAGGGCCGCGAGCTCGACGCAGATCAGCAGGTGGACGGGCACCTGGTCGAACGTGCGGGCGTACTCGTCGGCGGCCTTGAGCATCCGCAGCCGGCCCGCCGGCAAGTCTCCTCCCTCCCCCGAGTCGAGGAGCGCACGGAAGCCCGTCGCTTCCGTGTACGCGCGCCACGGCTCGGCGTAGAGCTCGCGGAGCCGCCGCCGCGTGTCAGGATCCGTGATCACCACCACGCGCCAGCCCTGGCGGTTGCCGCCGCTGGGGGCGAACCGCGCGTTGTCGAGCACGCGCTCGATTACCTCCCGGGGTACCGGCTGGTCGGTGAAGCGCCGCGTCGAGGGAGCGCAGCGCATGAGCTCGTAGAGCTCGTCAGGCACTGCGGGCGGGTTCCGAGATCACGTCCGCCGGCGCGGCGCTCGTCAGGAGCTCCGCGATCTGCACCGCGTTCGTGGCGCCGCCCTTGCGCAGGTTGTCCCCGACGACGAACAGGCTGAGCCCACGCGGGTGGGACTCGTCGCGGCGGATACGGCCGACGAAGACCTCGTCGCGGCCCGCGGCCTTGAGGGGTGTCGGAACGTCTTCGACGATCACTCCGGGGGCACGGGTTAGCAGCTCGCGGGCGTCCTCGGCGCTGAGGGGCTTGCGGGTCTGGACGTTGACCGCGATCGAGTGGCTCACCCGCACCGGCACGCGGACGCAGGTGACCGCGACGCCGATCTCCTCGTCCTCGAGGATCTTGCGCGTCTCGAACATCATCTTGCGCTCCTCGTCGGTGTGGTCGTCGCCTTCCGCGAACGAGCCGGCGGCGCCGATCACGTTGAACGCGATCGGCTCCGGGTACACCTCGGGCGCCGGCACGTCCATCCCGTGGAGGGACGCGTGGGCCTGGGCCTCGAGCTCATCGACCGCCCTACGGCCGGTGCCCGAAACCGACTGGTACGTGGCAGCGACCAGGCGCTCGATCCCCGCCTCGCGGTGGATCGGCGCCACCGCCATGACCATCGCCATCGTCGAGCAGTTCGGGTTGGCGATGAGTTTGTGGTGGCGGGCTATGGCGTGGAAGTTGATTTCGGCCACCACCAGCGGCACTTCGGGGTCGCGCCGGAACGCGGAGGAGTTGTCGATCACGGTGGCGCCGGCCTCGACGAAGCGCGGCGCCCACTCGCGCGAGACGCCTGCGCCGGCCGAGAACAGCGCGATGTCGAACCCGTCGATGTTCGCGCCGGCGGTGAGCGGGCGGACGGAGCCGTAGCCGTCGAGCTCGCGCCCGGCCGAGCGCTGCGAGGCGAAGGGAACGATTTCGCCCGCCGGGAATTTGCGCTCGTCGAGTAGTTGCAGCATCGTGCCGCCGACGGCACCGGTGGCCCCGACGACCGCGACCCTCCTGAAACCTTCAATCATCTGGGGCCTCCTTCCCGTTCGATGCCGCCGTCTCCGAGGTCGAACGCGCCGTGCAGCGCCTGCACAGCCTTCGGAACCGAGTCCGAGCGGATCACGCACGAGATCTTGATCGGAGAGGTGGAGATCATCTCGATGTTGATTCCCTCCCCGGCCAGGGTCTGAAAGACCTGCGCGGCCACACCGGGGTGGGAGCGCA
This sequence comes from uncultured Solirubrobacterales bacterium, assembly GCA_963731355.1. Classification (GTDB taxonomy): domain Bacteria; phylum Actinomycetota; class Thermoleophilia; order Solirubrobacterales; family Solirubrobacteraceae; genus Palsa-465. The sequence continues at coordinate 176,761 of CAVSUS010000003.1, forward strand.
TGCCAGCGCCGACGAGAGAAACCTTGCCGATCTCGCGATCGGTGTCGATGCGGGTGATGCCCAGGTCACGGACTACTGGCGCGAGTGCCTGCTCGGCGTCGGGGAGATCCTCCTTCAGGATCGTGAACGACACCTCGGCGTCGCGCCCGGCCTCGAGCGGTTCGTTTTGGATGATCGTGTCGACGTTGCAGCCGGCCTGCCCGAGGGCGCCGAAGATGGCCGCGGCCGCGCCGGGCCGGTTCGGGACGCCGAGAAGCGTGATACGCGCCTCATCGGTGGAGTGGGTGACAGCGGTGACGAGCGGTCGTTCCATGGTTTCGTCTTCTCCGAGCACAAAGGTACCTGGGCCAGAGTCGAAGCTGGAGCGGCAGTGGATTCGGACGGCGTGATTGCGCGCGTACTCGACTGCCCGCAGCTGCAGCACCTTCGCCCCGGACGCCGCCATCTCGAGCATCTCCTCGAAGCTGACCACCGGGAGCCGCCGGGCATCGGGGACGATCCGGGGGTCAGCGGTGAACACGCCGGCCACGTCGCTGTAGATCTCGCATACCTCGGCGTTCATGGCCGCGGCGAGCGCCACCGCCGTGGTGTCCGATCCGCCACGTCCGAGCGTGGTCACGTCGCGGCTGGTCGACACGCCCTGAAAGCCGGCCACGAGCACGATCCGGTCCTCCTGGAGGGCCTCACGGATGCGGTCGGCCCGGACGTCCAGGATCCGCGCCTTGGTGTGGGAGGTGTCGGTCACGATCCCGGCCTGGGACCCGGTGAGCGAGATCGCGCGGTGGCCGAGGTCGTTGATCGCCATCGCGCACAGAGCGCACGAGATCCGCTCCCCGGTCGAGAGGAGCATGTCCAGCTCCCGCCGGTCAGGGTTCGGCGAGACCTCCTCGGCCATGGCGATCAGCTCGTCGGTGGTCTTGCCGCGGGCGGACAACACCGCGACCACGCGCTTGCCGGCCTCGCGCTGGCCGACGATCCGCCTGGCGGCGCGCTTGATCCGTTCGGCGTCGGCGACTGACGTGCCGCCGAACTTCATCACGACCGTGTTCGGCACGGCGCCGAAGGGTACGCTGTGGCGCGGTTCAGTTAGTCGCAGCGTCCCCCTGGCCGGGGCGCCACCATTCGCGATCGACCAATTCGGAACCATCGATCGCAAGCTTGCGGCTCAGATTCCGCAGGTGGCTGCGCACGGTTCCCAGCGTCACGCTCAGGTCACGAGCAATCGCAGCTTTTGAGATGCCGGCCGATACCAGGTCGAGCACCTCCCACTCCCGGGTGGTCAGCCGGCTCTTCACCGGGCGCATGCCCATCCGCCGCTCGGGCTCTTCGCGTGCTCGAGTGACTAGCCAGGTGGCAAGGCCTCGTGAGATCGCCGCTTCGCCCCCGGCGACGCCGTTCAGCGCCCGTACTAACGCGCTCGAATCGATCTTCCTGGCCAAAAAGCCCACCGCTCCGGCGCGTAGCGTCTCCAGGCCGAGTTGCTCGCATGGTTCGGCAGAAAGAACAACGATCCTGGCCTCCGGTGCCTCTCGCAGGATGGTGCGCACGACTGTGCAGACCTCCGCGCCGGCGGTCGGCACGTCGAGGAGGACGACGTGAGGCGCAAACGCCGAGGCCATCGCCACGGCCTCGTCCGCGGTCCCGGCCTCGTTGATCACCTCGAAACCGCCTGACTCGCGCAGCGCCCGGCTAATCACCCCCCGCGCCCCGGCATCCTCGCCGGCTATCAGCAATCGTGAGCGGCTCCTTACTCCCTCCGTGTCTGGTGCCTTCTCCCGCTTACCAGTCATCGGCGATGGCTGGGGCACAGGCCTATCGAGTGAATTGCTCTGTTCATATGACGTTCGGTTCGCGCCCACATCGACAAAGGTGTTAAATAGTGCGTGACCTTCGGGCAGCTTTGTGACCAGGTTTTGGCCACAATGGGGCACTTAAGCACCCAAAGAGGAGGGTTACATAAAGAGCCACATCAGCGGGACGATTAGTGGTAGAGTCCGCGCGTCCGTGGTGGGCGCTGGCGTGTCACGCGCCAGCCGGCGTCCGTGTTGATTTTCAACTTTCGCCTTAGGGGAACGCGTATGAGCGCAGGCGTGCAGGCAAAGCATGAAACCGGCAATGGCCGTGTGCGAGATAGTTGCCAAGGCGCCCAACCTAGATCACGCGTCGTGATCGCCGATGGCGATCCGTTGGCTCGGCGCGGAGTACGCGATGTGCTGCAGGACGATGTCGGCTTCGTCGTCGCCGCCGAGGCATCCGACGGCGTCGAGGCGGTCGAGCTCGCACTTCATTACAGGCCAGAGCTGCTGCTGACCGAGGCGATGCTGCGCCGGGTTCCGGGCGTCGAGGTCACTCGGCGCATCACCGAGAAGGCGCCCAGTGTCCGAGTGGTGCTGTTCAGCGTCGCCCAGGACGAAGAGCTCCAGCTGATGGCACTGCGGGCGGGCGCGAGCGGTGTCCTGTCGAAGGAGACCAGCGTTGACGCGCTGATTGGTGCCCTTCACGCCGTGGTCCGGGGCGAGGCTGCGATCCCGAGAACGCTGACCATGCGGCTGATCGAGTCGATGCGCCTGGTGCCGGAGTCGGGCCGCGGAATGCGACCGATCCGGAGCGTTCTCACGACGCGGGAGTGGGAGGTGCTGGACCTCCTCGCCGCGGGGGCCTCGAGTACCGACGTCGCCGGAGAGCTGCACCTCGCACAGGACACCGTGTACACGCACATGAAGAACATCATGCGCAAACTGGATGTTCACAGCCGTTCCGAGGTCCTTGCCGCCGCGGAACGGATGTGCCGTACGGCAACCCCGGCCTGACGGCCCGTAGGTCATCGGTCCTCTCGCCGGTGACGTCGCAACGGCGGCGACGGAGTCACATTCCGCGTAGTCCGAGCACATGAGGCACCGTCCTCAGGAGGATCTTCACGTCATTCCAGAGCGACCACGTCGTCACGTACATACAGTCGATCGCCACCATCTGCGGCAATGGGACGCGCGAGGATCTCAGGATCTGCCAGTGGCCGGTCATGCCCGGCATTAGGTCCAACCGCCGACGGCTCCAGCCGAGGATCTGCTCATCCTCCTCACCCACCAGCGGTCGGGGGCCAACCAGGCTCATCTCACCACGCAACACATTGATGAGTTGCGGCAATTCGTCCAGAGAAGTCCTCCGGAGGAGCCTCCCGGTCCGCGTGACCCTCGGATCGTTGGCGATCTTGAACAGTCCTGGCTCGGCTTCGTTGAGATCCAACAATCCGGGTTTGAGTGCCTCGGCGTTTGACACCATTGTCCGGAACTTGAGCATGCCGAACGGAACCCCGCCCCGGCCGACGCGGACCTGCCGGAACAGAACTTGTCCACGCGACTCGAGCTTGATGGCCGCGGCAATGAGCGCCATCAACGGGGCAAGAACCAGCAGCAGAGCGCAGGCCACCACGAGGTCGAAGCTCCGCTTGATTCGCGCGGAGGATCTGGACAAGCGAAAGCGCTTCATCCCCATCAGCGTGATCCCATGGACGTCATCGAACTCCATCGCGGCCCCGAGAATCTCCAGCACACGAGGCACGAAGCTCACGCGCATTCCGGTGTTCTTGAGAGCTCGCACCACATCGACCACATCCTCGCCGTCGGCCCTGCGCGGGGCGACGATCACTCGGTGCACCCCGAGCTGTCGTACCTGCTGAGTAATCCGGACGACGCCGTGCGCGTCGCCGTTCTCGCCGGCGGCGGTCTCGTGGTCGATATCCAAGTAACCCACGATCTCCGCCTTGACGCCGCTGCCGGCGGCCAGGCGCTTGCCAAGCGCACGCGCCGTGGGGGCGTCGCCGATCACCAGGCACCGCTCGACTGCGGCCAAGCGCAGGCTGAGCGCCCGCGCTGCCACGCGGGTGATCGGCAGCGTGAGCGTGAGCGCCGCCCACAGCGCGAGCGCTTGCATCCGGCCGAAGTCACCGGCGATCACCAGGCCATGCGCCAGCCACATCACGAGCGAGGACAGGGTGGCCAGCTGAAACAGCTTCGGCACCTCCTCGAGCGTGGTCTTGCGCAGGAGCGTCTCGTCGCGGTCGTAGAGACCCAACAGCTTCGCGCACAGCACCATCAGGGGCACCGCTGCCAGTGCGGTGGGGCGTAACGCTAGCGACGGGAACGCTACGACGACCGTAAGCAGGGCCAGCAGCAGGGCCGCGCAATCGGCGGTTGCCAGCGCCCGGCGAAACACGGCGTCGCGGCGAAGCGCGGCTTCCGGGCCGATCCCTTCGACGATCTGCGCTGCCTCGAGCAGGCCCTCGCGCTGATCAGCGTCAAGCCGACCCGCGTCAAGGTGACCGCGGGTTGCGGCAACTCCTTGCTCTCCCGATCTTCTGAGAAGCGGACTGATCACCGACGAAGTGGTTTGCGGACCAACGTGCGTTACATCCTCTGAAATGAACCCGCCGGCCGACTCGCGGGCGCATCAGAAAACTATTCGTAGCGGATCGACGTCGCCGGGCAGATTGCGTCGATGCTCATAGGTATGAATCTGCCTGTCGACTGTGTCTGTCTCCGGGCTAGCATGCGTTTTGCGGGCTACGCCTTTCAACGGTCGATCGGCCACCTTGTTGGCGCTCATCGTGAATCTCCTGTTCTGCACGCTTTGGTACTACCCGGATGTCACGGGCGGTGCGGAGCGCCAAGCCCGCCTGCAAGCCGAGGAGCTGGTTCGGCGTGGGCATCAGGTGACGGTCGTCTGCGCCCGGACTGACAACATCGGTCCCGAAGAGATCAATGGCGTCCGAGTGGTTCGCCTGCGCCGCATCAAGCGCCGGCCGCTGTTTCGGATCTCGTATTTGGTCCGTTTGCTCACCTGGCTCGCCCTCCATGGTCACGAGTACGACCTCACGCATGTACACCTCGCCAGCCTACAGGCCGACATCGCGGTGGCCGCTGCACATCGACACAGCCGCCCGGCATATGTCAAGGTGGCGTGTGGCGGCCCGGTCGGCGAGGTACGCCGGTTCCGATCGATGGCCAAGCTGACACGGTGGTATGGGCTTTGTCATGCCGACCGAGTGCAGGTGCTGTCGGACGAGATCGGGGAGGAGCTCAGGGCCGTCGGCGTGCCCCCGGAGCGCATGGTGAAGATCCCGAATGGAGTCGATCTCACCGAGTTTGCGCCCGTCTCCGACGATGCCCGGTTGCGTCTGCGCAACGAGCTCGATCTCCCCGAGCGAGCCGTCATCGTGTTGTTCGTCGGTCGTCTCGTCGCCTACAAGGGAATCTATGACCTGTTGGAGGCGTGGCGTCGTGTGCGGGACGACGACGCTCGGCTGGTCATTGTGGGCGCCACACCTGAGCGGTCGCTTGACGCTCCGCACGGTGTGCTCGTACGCGAATGGGCAGATTCGCCGCTTGCGTATCTCTCGGCTGCCGACGTGTTTGTGCATCCTTCACACGCGGACGGTATGCCGAACGCAGTGCTCGAAGCGATGGCCTGTGGCTGCGCTGTTATTGCGACCGAGCACGGCGGTACGGATGGACTGCTGACCGGGGGACGCGACGCGCTGCTGGTTGGAGTGCGCGACCCGGATGCACTCGCCGCCGCACTCGAGCGCCTGATCACGGATGCGGATCTCCGCCACCGCCTGGCGGCCAACGCTCGGAAATCGGTCGGTCGCCACGCCGTTGGCAGGATTGTCGACCGGATCGAGGGTGAATACCGCGCGATCGTTGCGCCGACCGGTTCGCCTAGCCCTCCCTCTCTTGGTGACCAGCGCCCGGGAGACATCCCTGCCCCCCAAGAAGCGACGATTCCGAATTGACCGACGTACCGCCACCCCCGGTGTCGCCAGAGCAGCAGGTGCTGATCGAGAGCCAACTCGCGCAGCGACTCGCCGACGCCTCGCCGTCCGAGCGCATGAAACTGTACGGATCGGTCTATGACCGCATCTACGATATGCACCTCAGCCGAGATCCGCAGAGGCTTGACTTCGGCGCCGGTCCTGAGCTGGTGAGGTTTCTGGAGAAGCTCACACGACCCGGCGACGCGCTGCTCGAGGTCGGATGTGGCGGCGGCTTGCTGGCCATTGAGATGGCTCGGCGAGGGCGCCGCGTGCTCGGCATCGATGTCTCCGCACGCATCCTCGAGCAGGCTCGGCGCCGAGCCCACGGTACACCGGGCCTGACCTTTGCCATCTCGCAGGGCACGGAGATCCCGGCCCACCACCGCAGCTTCGACTTCGTGTACTCGGTGGAGGTGCTCGAGCACCTGCATGCCGAGGATGTGGCTGCGCACTTGCGAGAAGTCTTCCGAGTGCTCGCTCCCGGTGGGCGTTATTGGCTGTTGACTCCGAATCGGCTCGACACCATCTCGAGCGCGCAGCGCTTCGGGGTCGACGTCGCCGCAAGCCGCGACATCCATCTCAAGGAGTGGACCTACGCCGAGCTCGCGCATCAGCTTCGTCGAGCCGGGTTCGCCTCCTTGCGGTCGCCCTGGCGCAATGCCAAGATCACGTGGCTGCCGCTGCTGCCGGTCAGGTGGTTTGCCGCCGCTGAGCGGCTGCCAACGGGCATACTGCGCTACCGGGGCTCGCGGTCGTTTGCAGGGATCGTCGCCTGCTCGATCGTCTCACGTAAGCCATTTGGTCCGGCCGCCGGCAGAGGGGATCCCCCGAGCCGCAGCGCCGCGTAGCTAATCGGGTGCTCGTCGCCCGATCGCGCACCAGTACGGGGGGCGTTCCGAAAAGGCCAGGTCCTTCAAACCGGCGCGTTTCATCATCGCGGCGATCTCCTCGCGCCGGAAACGGTGCTCGAGCCGGGTCCCGAACCGATCCAGCGCATCGGTCCGCATCGAGTACAGGCTCCTGTTGCGATAAGGCGCGAGTGGAATTTGTTCTTGATCGAGCCCGAGTCGCTCCGCGAGGAGGGCAATGCGGGCAGACGGCAAGTAGACGAGCGTCGCAATCAGCGTTGTGACGGTGAGCTTGACCGTAAACGGCATCCGGCACAACATGCGTCGTGCCGCCTCCGCCGCGTGCCAGATGCCACGAAACCACAGCGGCCGATTGTCGAGGGCGTAGTAGAGGTAGAGGAGGAACGGCGCATCCGGCTTGAGCTTTTCGACGCAACGCCGAAGTCCCTCCTCCGGATCCGGCATGTGGTGCAGCACTCCCAGGCAATAGCCGAAATCCATCGATTCGTCGGGGAACGGGAGTGCATCGATGCTCGCCACCTGCACGGCGCAGTTCGTCCGGCCAGCAAGATTGCGCCTGGCCACCATGATCGCCTCGGGGCTTGCGTCGACGCAATGAAGTCGTCCCACTCGAGGAGCGACGAGTTTGGCCCAGCGCCCACTGCCGCACCCAGCATCAAACCCGACCGCTCCCGGCCGAAGACTCGACCACGGGAAGATGCCGAAGTAGCCGTCGAACTGCCGCTCGAGCTCGGCGTCGGTCAGCTTGGTCTGATCGAACTTCGACCATTCCGCACCAAAGTCTTCGACCGTCCGCCGGTCGACGTTGCGCGTCAGCGAGGTCGACATGATCCGGCGCCGCGGTACGAGGACAGGATCGCCTCGTCGCTGACCGCTTCGTCTCGACGGCGACCGAGAAAGAACGTTCCCGACGCGGCGTCTACCGCTGCCGGCCTGCGAACGAGCCGGCGGTCCAGGTGCTTTAGCCACCAGAACATCAGCCGGGCCAGCATGAAGGCGATTCCCCTGCCCCGGCGGGTGCGGGCAAGTGCCCGCAGGAAATACCAGAGCGACCACCCCAGCGCCATTCCCGGGCCGCCCTGGACGCCACTTCGAATCTCCTCGAAGAATCGGTACAGCCGACGGTGCCCCAGGAGGCTGAAACGAGTCACGTCGTAGGCTCCTCCGTGCACTTGCTGCATGAACGGAACCTCTGAGTACACGAGCCCACCCGGCGCCAGCACCCGGTGGATCTCCTCCACGACTCTGACCGGATCGAGCACATGCTCGAGCACCGCTTGACACACCACGGCGTGAAATGCGCCGTCGACAAACGGCAGATCGTGCGCGTCGCACACGATCTGCGTACGCGGACCCAGGGCCACGTCGGTCTCCACGCAGTCAAAGCGCGTATCCGCGAGCAGCGCCTCGCTGCCGTCTCCGCCGCTACCCGCGCCAACGATCAGCACCCGGGCACGCTCGAGGTCGGCGGCTTGGGCGCTGACGAGGTCGGCCAGCAGTTCGAAGTTTTCGCGAGATCCCAGGTTCTGTGTCAGGGAGGGCAAGGCGCGGTCGGCGAGGTCAAAGAGCGGGCCGGTGTCGGAGATCGTCGGCGAGAACCCCGGGCGGCTTCGGTAGTCGTCGATCCTGAACGTGCTTCGACGCTCGTTGATGAGCACAGGAACGCCCTCGATCACCGGATACGCGACTGCTCCGTCTGCGGAGACGAGCGCTCCGACAGCTGACTCCTTGAGCTGCTGACCCGTCGTCGGGCAGCGAAGCAGCGCTGCGTCAACCCTTAGGCGCGCGGTTTCAGTGGAGTCTACGGTCGTGGGAGTTGACATCGGTTCGCCGCCCGCTCTACGCGTAGGAGATCGCCGGGACACGTTCCACAAGCGAGCAGAGCCACTCGAGCTGCTCCGCGAGTCCCTCGCGAACCGATGTGGTCGGAATCCATCCCGTATCGCGCCTGATGCGTCGGGTATCGCTTGCTGTGCGCCGCACGTCGCCGGCCGCGCGATCGCGGAACCGAACATCAATCGGATTGCCATGCAACTCCATCACCAGCTCGATCGCCCGGTTGAGGGTGGTCTCCGCGCCCCCGCCCACGTTGTAGTTGACGCCGGATCGCCCATGATCCATCGCGGCGATCGTGGCAGCGACAGCGTCCGCCACGTATGTGAAGTCCCGGGTCTGAGTGCCGTCGCCGAGTAGCTCGAAGGTGCCTCCGGATATCGCAGCCCGAGCCAATCTCGTAAACGCCATGTCAGGGCGCTGGCGGGGCCCGAAGACGGTGAAGTAACGCAGGCCGACCGCGTCGAGCCCCATCGCGCGGCCAAAGGCCCGACCCAGATGCTCGCAGCCGAGCTTGGTGATGCCGTATGGCGAGACCGGCCGCGGCATGACGTCCTCAGCCGTGGGATACCGCTCCGCGTCACCATAGATCGACGAGGAGGACGCATAGACAACGCGGATGCCGCGGGTCGCGGCTGCCCTGAAGACCCGCTGTGTGGCGAGGACGTTGTCCCGGAGGTAGATGTCGAACTCGTTTCCCCAGCTGCCCCGGACGCCGGGCTGGGCCGCAAGGTGAAACACACCGTCGATGCCATCCAGCAGGGGGCCGAGATCAGCGCACGCGAGGTCATCCTCCACGAACTCGAGCTGACCGAGGCTTTGCGCCCACGCGAGGTTCTCAGCCTTGAGCGAGCGCGCGTAATAATCCGTGAAGGCGTCGACGCCGCGGACGCGCTCGCCGCGACGTTGCAGGTCCACGCACAGGTGCGACCCGATGAAGCCAGCCGCTCCGGTGACCAGATACGAGCTCAGCGGATCGCCATCTCCTGGCTCGCGCGGTTGGTATGCGCCGGAGCGCTCACGCGCAGGCTCGGGTCGAGCGATGGGTGCCGGCGGCGGACACGATCCTCAATCCAGTCGTGGAGTCGGTCGAGGTGCGCGTCCACCGCGTCCGGAAGCCACTCCGTCACGAACTCAGGTGGAGCCGGCGAAAAGTCCCGTGCCGAGAGTCTGGCTCTCACGGCCTCGATCAGCCCACCTCCGTCCGGGGGCAGAACCACCAGATGATGCGCGCCCGAAGCGGCCTCCCTCACTCCGTCGACATCGCTGGCGATCACCGGCACGCCGGCCGCGATCGCTTGCACTACCGCCTGCGGCACGCCCTCCAGCGCAGATGCCTGTACGAACACGTCCGCCGCGGCATACAGCGGCGTTACATCAGCCACGAACCCGAGGAGCCGTACCGCATCGGCTATTCCAAGCTCACGACAAAGGACCTCGATCGCTTCTCGCTCCGGTCCCTCCCCTGCGATCACCAGTTGCGTCTTTCGTTCCAGCAGGAGCGGCGCCAGCGCCGAAATCGCGAGCGCGTGCCGCTTGCGCTTGTCCAACGCTCCCACCATCAGGACTACCTGGCAACCGGCGGGCACCCCGATCATGGCTCGCGCCCGGGCTTTCTGTTCACCCGGTGTCCGCAGCCGGATCAGCGAGTCCAGATTCGTGATGGGGCTGCGGATGACGGTCGAGCGATCTGGGGGGGCCACCCCGGCAACCCTGTAACGGCGCTGAAGCTCCCTACCAACGAATACAAACCTGTCGGTGAACTGCGCCAGGTGACGCTCCAGAGTGAGGAAGACTGCGCTCTGCGGTCGGCCATACGCGGGCCCGAACGATGGCATGTGCACCGTGTGGAGGATGATCGGCGACAGGGGCCGAGCCGCCAGTCTTCCGACCGCGCCTGCCTTGGATTGATGCGTGTGCACTACGTCAAAGGGGTGGGCACGCAACAGCCCTTGTACATCCCTCAGAGCTCGACGATCGCAGCTCGGGGATACCTCACGCACGAGCGCCAGAAGCGGATGGATCTGGGTTCGCGGCGGGAAGTTCGCCTCGAAATCCTTGGTCCCAACCGCGACGTGGACTTCGAAGCCACGGTCGAGCTCACGGGAAACCGTATGCAGAAGATTGCGTTCAGCACCTCCGACACGATGACGAGTCGCCACGTGCAGGATCCGAACGCGCATGGGCGTCGACCGTAGCGTCCACCGGTAACGTCGTGCTGGTTAAAGACACGGCTTGGCACGGGCAGGATTCCGGGACGAGCCTGGCACGAACGTCACCTTCTCGTTGCTCAATTGGCGTAGATATCCTCGCCGCACAACCTTGGACCGAGAAGGGGAACCAGCCGGACCGAAGGTCTGCTACAGCGACAGTCGCGGCGCGCTGGCGAGCCTTGAAGCCGAGGTCCGCACGCTGACGCAGTCTGGCTGCAAGAAGGTCTGCGACGTCGGCGGGGGCGCGAATCCCGTCGTCGGCGTAGCGGAGATCCGGCGCCTGGGCCTCGAGTACGCCGTGCTAGACGCCTCCCGGGAGGAGCTGGGCAAAGCGCCACCCGAATATGACATGGTGCTCATCGACTTCGAGGACCGCACCGCCGTGGATCGGCTCGTCGCCGAGCGGGGGCCATTTGACTTGGTCGTCAGCAGGTGGACAGCCGAACATGTCGCTCACGGCAGACGCTTCCATCAGCAGGTCCATCGAATCCTGCGGCCCTGCGGCATTGCGGTCCATCTCTTTCCCACGCTGTACAGCCCTGTCTTCGTGGCCAACCGACTACTGCCGCATTCCGTCAGCGCGTCGATCGTGCCTCACTTGGACAAGAGCGGACGGGAGCCCGGCGGTCAACACCAGAGCTTCCGTCCCTATTATTCCTGGTGCCGCGGTCCCACGCAGCGCCAGCTGGGTCGTTTGGCTAGTCTCGGGTTCGTGGTGCGTCGCTACGTCGGCTTCTTCGGACATCCGTACTATGCGCGTTTAAGCCCGGTCTGGTCGATGCACGCGGCTCTCTCGACTTGGCTCGTCCGGCATCCGGTTCCGACGCTGACGAGCTACGCGCTGGTGGTGCTGGAGCGGCAGCCATGATCGCGCGACGCGTACTTTGGGGCATCGCGTTGCGGCCATGATCGCGCGACGCATTTGGTAGAAAGATCACCTTCTCGGTCTCCGATTGCCGTATATATCCTCGCCTTTCGGGCACGATGCGCGGCTGGAGCGTTTGACAGAGGACGACCTGCCGCTGCCCGGTGACATGGCTGCATGGAGTGACATCCGAGGTAGTGCACGCCGTGAGTCACTGAACCTCGACACATGACTGACTATCTCGGCACTCTCGCTCGATACAAGTTCCTGATCCTGGTGGTGGCGGTCGCCATGGGGGCTGCTGCCTATTTCGTGACGGCTCGGCAGGCGCGTCGATATCAGGCCACGTCCAAGCTTCTCGTAAATCAGAGCGCCGCGCCCGGGCTGCCGAACCTCACATCCACCACGAGCGCCACAGACCCCACGGAACTGGAGCGGCTGACCTCGACGCAGATTCGTCTGGCCCAGATCCCCACGGTCGCCAGCGGAGCGCTCCGGCGCGCGCACGTCCAAAACGTGACCCCCCAGGAGCTCCTGGCAGATGTGTCCCTGAGCGAGGAACCAAATGCCGACTTGGTCGATGTCGCGGTGACTGCTGGCGCGCCGCACCTCGCGGAGCGGTTGTCGGCGGCGTACGCGACCGCGTTCGCGAGTTATCAGGCCGGGCTCCTCGCCGCAGAGCTCTCGCGTGAGCTATTGGGCGTCCAATCGACGATCGACGGCGAACTGCGGGACGCAAGCGACCGAACCCGGCTGACCAACAGCGTGTCCTTCCAGCAGCTCCTCACTTTGCGCAATGACCTCGCGGCGGCGGCGGCCGCTGCTCCGAGGAGCTCCATCGTCGCCAGCACCGCGCAAACGGCCACCAAGACCGCCCCTAAGCCGGCTCGCAATGCGGCGCTCGCTGGCATCCTGGGCCTGCTCCTGGGGTGCGGCCTGGCGTTCCTGCTTGATGCTCGTGACCGACGTGCCCGCAGCACCACCGAGATCAGCGACGTGCTCGGCCTCAACCTTCTCGCCCGGATCCCAGCACCCGCCCGATCCTGGCGGTCGCGGTCGGACTTCCCGGTGACGATGTTACGTGACCCGGGCAGCGTGCAGGCGGAAGCGATCAAGATGCTTCAAGCCAATCTCGAGCTCGCGAGCCTGCAGGGCAAAGCCCAGGCCGTGCTGTTCACCAGTGCGATCGGTCAGGAGGGCAAATCGACGACGGTCGCGAACCTCGCCGCCTCGCTCGCTCAGGCAGGGCGAGACGTGGTGGTAGTGGATGCAGACCTGCGTCAACCGAGCCTCTCGCGACTGTTCAACGTTCCCGAGCAGCCCGGCCTCACCGAGCTTGCCCTTGGCGACGTTGCCCCAGACCGAGTCCGTGACCTACTCGCCGATGTGGAGCTGGATGCGGGCCTCACCCCGGCACGCGTGCGCGGGCGGCTGCGGGTTCTGCCCGCTGGGCGCCGCGAGGAACAACCCGACCGGCTCCTCTCAAGCGCGGCGCTTCCAACCCGCTTCGTCGAATTACGTATGCACGCGCACTGGATCCTCGTCGACGCCCCTCCCCTCACCAAGTTCTACGACGCGCTGATCGTAAGCCAATACGTCGACGCGCTCGTGGCAGTGGCGAGGGTAGGGTTTGTTCCGCGGTCAACCCTGGCGGAATTCGGTCGTCTCCTCGCGTCGGCGCCGGTTCCGGCCCTCGGTTATGTCGCCACTGGCGTGGGTCACAAGGACACCGCCAAGTACGACCTTCCCGTGACGCAGTTCAGCAGCGAGCGCTCGCCTGAGGTAGTCGAGCAACAGCGCTCGGAGTCCGAGCTTCAGAGGCGGCCGAGAATTTGGACCGCTCACCGGGACGTCTCGGCCGCCGCCCCACGTAGGTGAGGCGAACCGGCGGACGAGAACACGGCCTTTGCAGATCCTGCTCTTCACGCTGGATTACGAGCCGGGGCCGGCCGGCGGAGCCGAACGCCAAGCACGCCTCCAAGCCGAGGAGCTCACGCGCCGCGGCCACCGGGTCTGCGTGGTCTGCCCACGATCACCGGGCCAGCAGACCGGCGTGGTTGGGCGCGTTCGGGTCTCGCGCCTTCCGAGGAGTCGCCGGCGTCGGCTGCGCAAGCCCTCGTATGCCGCCGTCCTCGGATGTTGGCTCGTCGCTCACGGTCGCCGGTTCGACGTCTGGCACGTCCACCTCGCCAGCCGTCAGGCGGACTGGGTGGTGTTGATGGCCGCATTGCTGCGCCGGCCGACGTACGTGAAGGTAGCCTCGGGTGGGGAGACCGGCGAGGTTCATGTGGGAAATCGCTCCGCGTGGATGACCCGGCGCATCGGGCTGCGTGGAGCCAGCCGCGTGCAAGCCCTATCCGGCGAGATCGCCCACGAGTTGCGGCAGGTGGGAGTCCGCCCCGATCGAATCGTGCGGATTCCCAATGGCCTTGACCTTTCTGTCTTCCGCCCAGTCGCGCCGCAGCACCGGGCCGCCATCCGCCGCCAGCTCGGGCTCCCGTCTGCGCAGCCGGTCGTCCTCTATACGGGGCGGTTTGCACGGTACAAGGGACTGGCCGACCTCATCGAGGCGTGGGGCCACGTGGCTGCAAATGCCGATGGACTCCTCGTCCTGGTGGGGGCGCGCGGGCGTGAGGACAGGCCCCTTTCGGTACCCCTTCGGGGTCCCCGCCTCATCTGCCGCCCTTGGACGCCGATGGTCGTCGACTACCTGCATGCGGCGGATATATTCGCGTACCCGCCCCATCAGGACGGCATGTCGAACGCGCTGCTGGAAGCGATGGCTTGTGGTGTAGCCCCCGTTGCCACCCGGATTCCGGCGGTTGAGGGACTGCTCGAGCACGAGCACAACGCATTGCTCGTTCCGCCGTCCGCTCCACAGGAGCTGTCAGAAGCATTGCTGGCGCTTCTGGGCGACGACAACCTGCGGCAGGACATCGGGCAGGCGGCAGCGCAGACGGCTCGGGAGTATTCGCTGCAGTCTGTCGTCAGCGAGATCGAATTCACGTACGCCGAGCTCGCCCGAGCATGACGAGAATTGCGATCGCTGACCGGTTGAGGCTCGTGCTCGCGCTCGCCTTCGCGGTTCCATGTGGCATCGCAGTGGGCCTGCAGCCGACGCCCGCAAGCCTGCTGGCGGCGGCCGTGATCGGTGCGTCGGCTTGCCTGCTCCTGCCACTGCGCCATCTGCCGGCCCTCCTCATGGCGATCACGATCGTGATGCCGAGCCTGGTGCTCGAGGGCGTCGGAGGATCTGGTCAGGCCAGAGCGGTCATCGCGATCTTGCTCCTGGGGCTCGTGAGAATGGGGATGGCACGCTCACGGATCGTGGTGCCGGGCATCCTCCCACTGGCCCTTGGCGCCGCTCTGGGGCTGACCCTGGCGACTGCCCTGGTCGCTAGCTCTCGACCGCCGAGCGAGGTTGGCGGCACCGCCGAGCTACAGAGAGACCTCAGCTTTCCGTTTGCAGCGGTCGTCGGCTTCCTCGGTGGAGCATCTGCGCGGAACGAGCGCACCTCGCTCTCGATCGCCCGCGCCTTCGGGTTCCTAGCATTGGCCGCGGCGCTGCTTTCGATTTGGTACTGGGCGTGGCGAACCTTGGGCGTAACGCCGCTGAGCGCTGCCCTGTTCAACCGCGCTAACGCTGCCTTCTCCTCGAGCCCTCGCTCGGTATTCCCGTTCGCGGTCGACTTCCCCAACATCCAGGCGGTCCTGTTCGTATTGCTGGGGGCCTTTTCCGCGCCCCCACTGCTGCTGGCATCGGCCGCGCGCGACCGCATGCTCGGGCTTCTCGTCGTCACCGTGTCCTTGGCCGCCGTCCTGACAACGCAGTCACGGACGGGTCTGTTTGCGGCGGTTGCGGCCGCACTCGTTTATCTCGTCCTCGTCAAGCGGGCCGGTGGACGCCGCTCCACGGTACTGGTCATTCTGGTCTTGCTCTCGGGCGCCGGCGCGTACGCCTTCAGTACCTTCCCCGCCGAACGTGCCAGCGCCGACACTCTGCAGGCCCGAGTGCAGATTTGGGGACAGGCCGAGCGCGCGTTTCTTCACGATCCGATCATCGGTCACGGATACGATTACAGCCTCAAAGGGAACTTCGTTGAGCCATACGGTCTGGGGGTGGTCAGTCACACCCAGTCGACCCACAGCGATCTGCTGTCGAACCTGGTCGACGGTGGCGTCGTAGGAGCGGCGATCTTCATCGCTGTGCTCTGCCTCATGGTGGTGGTCGCGCGCAGATCCGTTGCCGACCCCGTCGTGCGGCCCCTCGGCATCGGTTACAGCTGCATGCTGTCCGCGCTCGTGGTCGGGGGCATCGACAACACGCTCAGTCAAAGCGCCGCAGTGGCAACATTCAATTGGATGGCTTTCGGCGTGATGGTGGGTCTCACCGGCGCCGTATCCGCCACAACGACTCGGTGATGCTATGTGTGGGGTGACCGCCATCATCACGACGGCGGCTCTCCACCTGCGAGATCGAATCGACGAGATGACAGACTCGATGGCTCACCGAGGGCCGGATGACCGAGGGGTGGCCGTATTCGACGACCAAGGCGTCGCGCTCGGGATGCGACGTTTGAGCATCGTCGATCTGGAAGGTGGTCACCAGCCCATGTACAGCGAGGACCACCGCTACTGCCTCGTGTTTAACGGCGAGATCTACAACGCGCCCGAACTCCGAGCGGAGCTGACTGCTTTGGGCCAGCGGTTTCGCACCGACCACAGCGACACTGAGGTCCTGCTACACGGTTTTGCGCACTGGCAGCACGCGCTCTGGGATCGCTTGAACGGGATGTTCGCGGTGCTGATTTGGGACCGGGACCGGCGGGTGCTGATCGCGGCTCGGGACCGCTTCGGCAAGAAGCCCCTGTTCATCGCAGACTGTGCAGCCGGCTACGCCCTCGGGTCTGAGTTGAAGACCGTGCTCGCCGCACCGGGCGTCGCGCGCCGAGTCGACCTCGTCGCGCTCGAGCAGTACCTGACGTTCGATTACGTTGTCGGTCCTCGTACAATCCTCGCCGGAACCTCCAAGCTCCCTGGCGGGCACTATGCTGAGATCACCGCGCAGCGGTGTCAGTTCACGCAGTATTGGCGTCCTCCCAGCGGCTCCACGGGTGAGGAGCGCCGCGGGGCAGGGCGAGGTAGGACTTCAGAATGGGCCTCGGCTGAGCTTGACCGCCTTCTCGACGAAGCCGTTCGGCGCCGGCTCATGTCGGATGTGCCCCTGGGCCTATTCCTGAGCGGCGGACTGGATTCCTCCACGGTTGGCTACTACATGCGCCGCCACTGCGCGGAGGTCCACTCTTTCTCTATCGGCTTCGAAGAGGAGTCCTACGACGAGTCTCACTACTCGTCGCTGGCGGCGAGTGTCCTGGGGACTCGCCATCACTTGGAGATCTTCTCTCAGGATCGACTCCAGGTCCTGATCCCGCGCGTGGCGGACGTGCTCGATGAGCCGATGGGGGACGAGTCCATCCTCCCCACTTACCTGCTCAGCACGTTCACGCAGGCGCACGTGAAGGTTGCACTCGGTGGCGATGGCAGCGACGAGGTGCTGATGGGCTACAACAGCTACGTTCCGCTCAAGGCGGCCTGGTCACTAGATCGCTTACCGGGGCTCTCCAAGACGATCGCCAGCATTGCGCGCCGTTGCCCGGACACGGTTTTTGGGCGCCGGTCGCGAGGCGTCAAGTTTGCGCGCCAGCTGGATCGCCCCCCGTGGGAGCGGCTGTTTGTCGTTCTCGGCCATTTTGGCGGCGACGCGCGCTGGCTCTTCACCGACCACGCGTGCGCGGAGCTGCCGGACTCGGCCTTTGGCGAGCCGGGCACGCAGATGCGCCTGGCTCTAAACGGGTGCGCCGATGGCGGTGACGAGACAGTTCTAGCCTACCTGCGGGGATACCTGCAGGAAGATATTTTGGTAAAAATCGATCGCGCCTCCATGGCGACATCGCTCGAGGTGCGCTCACCGTTCCTCGACCCGGACCTCGTCAAGTTCGCCTTGGGGCTACCGATAAACCTGCGTCTTCGAGGACGCACCGGCAAGTACGTGCTGCGCGCTCTGATGCGCCAGCGCCTTCCAGATGCATTGATCGACCGTCGCAAGGTCGGATTCGGGGTTCCGCTCAACCAGTGGCTGCGTGAGTCCCAGCGGGAGCTCTTACTGGACTTACTGTCAGCGTCGCGGTTGCGCGCTCAGGGCATCTTCGACGCCCGAGCGGTCGGCTCGATGGTCGCCGATCACCTCAGCGGCCGCGCGAACCGCGGCCATGAGCTCTGGCTGCTGCTCCTATTCCAGCTCTGGGACCAGCGCTGGCTTCGCATGCCCGAGGCGGTACCCCGGTGCATTAGTTTCCCGACACCGGCGTTCTGAACCTGGGCAGGCTGTCCCGGAGTCCGATCAGCCCGGTAGCAAATACGGCCAGCACGAGCGGCACTCCGGCGACCGAAGGCAGGTTCATGACGGCAAGCAAGGCCGCGGTCAGGCCGGTGGAAGCCGCTACGAGCAAGGTGCTGCGAGCCAACCGCGCCTGCCGCCTGCTCACGATTCCCTCGCGCCACACATACAAGCTCTGGATGGCGAGAACAATAATATTCGCGCTGGAATATCCAGCAGCAACACCGACCGGACCACCGATGAGTCCGAAGATCCCCGCTAACACGAGCAGTGCGATGGCGCGTCCCATGCCAAACGCGATTCCGGCGCGGATCCGACGCTCGGCGAGGATCGCTTGGCTGAGAACCAGCATCACTCCCTCCGCCACAAAACCGGCGAGCCCGGCGACAATGATGGTGCTGACCACTTGCGTATCGTGGGCGGTGAAGCTTCCTCGCTGAAAGGCGAGGCGAACCAGCGTCGGGGAAGCAACCAGTCCTACGCCACCTGCCACCGACAGAGCCAGTGCGGCCACCGATACCGTCTGTGCAATCGAGCATTCGAGGCTTGTCCGAGCTTCCATCCGGAAGAAGTCCGACCACTCAGGCAGCGCCGCATACATGATGCCGCCGACGATCAGCGCCTCGGCCACGGCTATGGCCCGGTAGGCGTAGTTGAAGTCGGCGCCGCCGGTGGAGGATGCACGGGCGGCGATCCAAACCATGAACGGCACCACCAGTTGCGCGAGCCCCCAGGTGCTGAGTGAGACGAGCGTCGGAGGCTCCTCGCGGCGGTCGGCCGGGTCACTCGAAAACCTTAGATTCCGCCCCGCGGCCGTGGCGAGCAGGATCACCTGTAACAGACTGCCTGCTGTCAGGAGAAGGTAAAGGCTCCCCGTTGAAGCAGTTGCGCCTGTCAGGAGCGGAATCGAGGCCAGGATCGACGGCCAGGCCGGCGACACCGCGGGTACAAACCGCGATCCTCGCGCCCAACACAGCACGGCCAGTTGTCCCACCACCACCTGCGAGAAACCGAACAAGCACGCCAGGCGAATGAGCGCCGCCAAATCGACCCCCACGCGGTCCAGTGACGGAGCGAGCACGGGCGCGATGAAGGTCGCACTTGCTGCAAGGATCAGAAACGTCCCCAGGGCAATCCACGTGAGGCGGAGCACACGCCGCACGATCTCCGTCAGCACATCCCCGTTGCGCGCCAGCAACCGCGGAAGGTAAACCACCTGTGACGTTCCTATGAAAACCGCCCCGATCCCGACGGCGATGGCAAAGGTCAGCGCGTACGCCGAAGCGTCGGCACCGGTACCGAAGCTGCGCGCGAAGAGCACCTGGAACAGCGCCGTCGTCGCATAGCTGATCCAAGTGCCGGCGGTCGACTTCAGCATCGGGGCGATTGGGCTAGAGTGCTCACGTGACCGCTGTGACGCATGACGACAGAGCTAGGATCGGCCTGTTCAGCTCGTCGCATGAGATGTCCTACGGAGAGCAGGCAGCCCTCTCGGGCATCTTGTTGGTGTTGAGACCGCGCGTGGCGCTTGAGCTCGGGACCTTTCGCGGTGGCAGTTTGGCTCCGATCGCGACATACAGCCAGGAAGTTCACACGTTCGATCTCGCGTCGCACGTCACCGAGGCGCTGCCTAACGTCACATACCACATCGGCGACTCGCGCGTTACGCTGCCACGAGTACTCGGCGATCTCGCCGAGGGAGGCAGACACGTCGACTTCGTCCTCGTGGACGGTGATCATTCACGAGCCGGCGTAGAGGCCGACATGACCAATCTCCTGCACTCTCCGGCGTTGAGCACGACCGTGATCCTTCTGCACGACTGCGCCAACGAAGGCGTGCGCGAAGGTGCTCGGAACGCGATCCTTGCGGCCGACGGCCTGGCCTACGCCGACCTCAGCTTTGTGAGCCCTCCCGCGCGCCGGGGGTCGCCGCTGCGCGAGTTGTGGGGTGGCCTGGGAATCGTTGTCGTCGACCGGCACGGCGAGTTTTGGACCCTTGAGCACCAGGTGCTACCAAATGTCCGGTGGCAAACGAGCGGCGCGAACTCGCTGGCCTGGCACGCGCTGCGACCGGCCAGGAGCTTCAAGCGTGACCTCATCTATCGCGCTCGGCCCCTGTACCGGCGACTGATGGGTAGCCGAGGCGCCAGACTCGGGTGAGGCGGGCCGCCCCCTACTTGTGCGCGGGCGGCATGCCGGCATCATCGCGATCGGCCCGAGTGTCGATATTTCCGTTCACGGTGGACCACGAGCTATGTTCGTGGTCCGCCACCAGCCGCTTGGGGCAGAAACCTCAGGCCATGCTGGGGAGATTTCTGGGATCGCGCGTGCCTACCTACCCTAGCTCTCAAGCGCTCGCTGGTGGAACCTCTCGGGCGCGTGCGAACGCCCGTTAGCGACCTTGGCATGTTGCGATGCCCGACGACCGGCGGCCGTCTCGTTCGCGGCAGGAACGGTGAGCTGATCTCCGAAGACGGATCGTTCTCCTACCCGGTGATAGCTGATGTGCCGGTTCTGATCAACGAGCGGCGAAGTCCCTTCAGAATCGCCGACTATGTGCGCCCCCCGAACCAGCCGCCCGATGGGGGCCTGCGCAAGTTGATCGACGCGGTCGATGGCATTCTGCCTTCTCTGTCGCACAACGTCGGATCTCGCGCCAATTATTGGCAGCTTGCAGAGCTCTTGCGCAACAAGAAGCATGCTCGCGTGCTCGTTGTCGGCGGAGCGATCGCGGGGGTTGGCTTCGATGCCCTGCTCGCTGCTCCCAACGTCGAATGCGTCGACGCAGATATCGCTTGGGGACCACGCACAGCGATCATCTGCGACGCACATGACCTCCCCTTTCAAGACGGGTCCTTTGACGTCGTCGTGTGTCAGGCCGTGCTCGAGCACGTCCTCGACCCCGCACGCGTGGTCGACGAGATCCACCGTGTACTTGCTGCAGACGGACTGGTGTATTCCGAAGTGCCCTTCATGTACCCGGTGCACGGGCCGCCGTACGACTTCACTCGCTTTACACCGCTAGGCCACCGTCGCGTTTACAGACACTTCGACGAGATCGAGTGGGGCATGCAATCCGGGCCGGGGACGGCGCTTGGCCTGTCCTTGACCTACTTTCTCCGGTCGTTGGCTTGCACCCAGGCCGGAGGAGCGATGGCGATGCGAATTGGCCGCGTCCTGTTCTTCTGGCTCAAGCACGTCGATCGTTGGCTGCTCAAACGGCCGACCGCCCTAGAGGCGCCGGCGGGAACTTTTTTCCTGGGGCGTCGACGAACGAAGCCGATTGCGGACGAGCGGATCATCGCCTCCTATCCGGGACCGGGACGCGACACCCGGTTACGAACCTGCCCCTTTCGTAATCCGGGAGGGTAGGATTCTCTCACCGAGATGGGCGGCCCTGTCGCCGATTCTGCCCGCCGAAAATTGTAGGCTTCCCCGGAGCTTGTGTCAGTGGCAAGCGGCGGTCCTGTGAGTTGCTCGCGACGCGTTGCACAAACCTCCGCATTCTCGCGCCCACCATTGTGGTGGCGACCGGATTCGTAGCTCTTGCACTCGCGGTTTCGTCCGCACGCGGTGCGATCCCCCGGCTTATGCAGGTCGATCTTGTTACGAGCAAAGCGTCGTCGGCTCCGTCGGCCGATGCCTGGGGCGCCAACGGGGATCGGTTGGTCAGGGGTCAAAATGGAGACCTATATACAACTTACGTGACCAGAGGCCCCGATACTGACCACTTTCACTGGGTGCTGGCGCGACGACTAGCCGGCCACACCCGATGGCAAACCGTCGTCTCCGGCCTCACGGCGCACCAGCCGGGCAGCCCGCCGTCGGTTTTGATCGGGCCATCCGGTACCGTGTATGTGGTCACGATCTCGCCGTGGGACAGCCCGGGAGCCGGCGCGCCGGTGATCTGGGACCCGGCCTCCAATAAGGCGGAGGTGGTTCGGGGTCATTGGTTGACGGGCAAAGCAATAGTGCGCGCTGGCTCGCTGTACCCGTCGGCGAGCATCGACGCCGGGGGTGACATCTACATATGGGAGAACGTTCCATGTCCCACTTTTCGGTACGGGAGCGGGCGGCCCATCCGCTGCAAGAGCGTGGATACGCCGGGCACCGTGTATTGGGCCTACCGAAGAGCCCGGAGTGAGGTTTGGCACTCGGAACAATGGGTTAGCGCGTTTCGCTATGCGTATGACTTCTTGCTTCCGCAAAGCCGCAACGCTTTCAGGATGGTTGGGACACGAGACATATTGCAGGCGCCGTTCGCGGCACCGTATGCTTGTCCAAATGGCACGGACTACTGCTTTGACCAGGCCGTTCAAGCCCAGTGGACCAATCTGAATCGGCCTCCGTCATCGACGCTCGTAGGTCGAGCGGCGGTAGATGCTCCTGGCTACCGCGGAGACCATCGCGTGTCCGTCGAAGACGCCTACCTCGACACCCTGGGCCGGACTCTCGCGCTGTTGAGCGTGAGCGACGCCAGCACTCGCGGCACTTATGAGAACCATCTGTTGGTGATCGGTCCAAACGGAAGCGTCACCGACGTTCCATACGTCGGCGTTCCCTATCCAAATCTCTCACGCATCGTCGAGGATCCTGGCGGTGGGTACTGGATCTACTCGGTAGGCCCCAGCCTGGGCGACCGGCGTCGGTGCGAAATCTTCATCGCTAGTGTCGTTCCGGGCAGCGCAATACCCCTCGGCCCAGTGACGGTGACTCCGCTTGCCCGCCGCTTCAATTGCAGCACCGAAACACGCAACTACGATGTCTCGGTACGCTCTGGGACTGCCCGGGCCAGTTACATCGATGGCGTTGTCGCGACAAACGGCGGTGCCGACTGGCTGCACTACCGCATCGCACTACCCACTGCCTCCGGCCCGCGACTCCGCGATGAGCGGGCAGCGGCAGGTCTTCGAGCGTGAACACGTCCGCCGGCCGTCAGCACTTTGATGGGAGGCGTAGCTGTGACCTGGAGCGAAAGCGATGCGTCTCGGCTAGGCGAGTTCGACCAAGAAGTAGGAGTTGACGCTTATGCATCGTGGGGCTGTACCGATAACGAAGGAACGCGCGCAGCTGGCCCTCAGCACCTGCTTCGCCGCGGGTGCCCTTGATGCGACCGCGGCAGTTGCGCCACACGCCTGGGTACCCGGGCTTTCCGGGTGACGTAGTGGTCGACGAACGAGCGGCTGCGAACCGATGGGAGAAGATGCCTCAACTGACCCCAACGCGATCCGGTCGGTGCTTGCCCACCGCGGGACGGACAGAGTGCCCGGCGGAGGACCGGACTTAGCGCGCGGGCGATCGAGCTTCTCAACGAGGACCGATGAGGAGGGGGAGGGCGTGGGTCGCGCGGACGAGTCAGGCCAACCTCCAAATCTCGATACCGCAGGGGAGGCGTGTTTCTCCTCGCGACGTCGGCGCGTGATCCGAAGGTTGAAAGAGCGGAGTACGCAGTATCCATTCTGGCCGATCGCCGCGGCGGCGTTCGCCTGCTGCGGGGCGATCTTGGTTGCACTCACGTTCCTCGGCGGTCACTTGCTGACGGGTTCACATAGCCAGAGTGACGAGCCCAACTATCTCTACTTCGCGCACAACTTGATCCACGGGAGGTACGCCGTCGCCAGTGAGCAGTCGGACGGATCCTATCTGTGGCATGGACCCGGCCTTCCACTGCTGCTCGCGCCGCTCGTCGCTGCAGATGCCGGAGTTCACCTGATGCGGTTGATTGGGCCCGCCTGCCTGCTCGCGGCGGGAATCCTATTCAGCTTGCTGCTCCGGCGGTGGGTCTCGGCGTGGCTGGCGCTCGCCGGAGGGATCGCGCTCGCGCTGTTTCCGCCGTTCCTGCGGATGTTGCCCAAGCTTTACTCCGAGCCGCTTGCCTTGGCGCTGCTTACGGCCGCCGTGCTCGCGCTAGCGAAGTCGCAGGAGTCGGGACGCGTCCGATGGGCGGTGCTCGCAGGCTTGTTAGCCGGGTGGATGGTGCTCACGCGCCCGGAGGTGGGTTGGATACTGATCATAGCCCTCGTCCTAATCACGGGTATTGCCGTCTGGCGGCGTCGGCGCACTGATGCACTCAGCCTCGTCTGCATCGCGGTCGCCACGCTCGTATGCGTCCCCTGGCTCACCTACACCGCTTCGCTGACCCACAAGTTCCCGTATTGGGAGAGTTCGGGCGGCGAGTCGCTTTATTGGATGGCGGCGCCCACTGGGAACGGCTCCTGGGAGAGTACACCGTCAGTGTTGACCGACCCGCACTGGTCAGCCGAGCGGCCACTGTTCGAGCAGCTCGCGCCGCTGCCGCAGGTTACACGGGACGCACGACTCCAGCATGCAGCCATCCAGCTGATACGCGAGCATCCGGGTACATACGCGCGCCACATGCTCGACAACCTCAGCCGTATGCTCATAGGCGGTCCCTACAGCTTTGAGGCGACTGGAGCGGGGCGATACCTGCTGTACGCAGTGCCCGACCTCGCCCTCCTGGCGGCATTGCTCGCTGCCTTGTGGATCCTGCGTGGTCCTTCGCGCCGCCCGCGGCCGCCGAGGACCAGGGTTATCAGCCCGCTCGTGGCGTTCGCGACCCTGAACCTCGCGATCCACATCCCGGTCGCGGCGTATCCGCGGATGACGACACTTTCAATTCCAGCCGCGCTGACGCTCATCGCATTGGGGGCGGACAGCCTGCTGCGCCGGGCGCCGGGGAGACACCACGCGGAGCGCGCCGTGGCCCAGATCGGCTGACCAGCGCCGGCGCGGAGCGTGGCGTGGCGATCGTCGTGCGTGCCACGCTAGGGTGCACCGCCGATGCCACCGCTGCGTGGGTAGCGGCACAAACAAGAGGCCAGTGTCGGCCGCGGCCTCCCGCCCACCCAGGCAGCACGGATGGAACGGTGCTCGGACCAACCACCGTGCTTCGTCTTTCATGCCGCTTCAACTGCCGCCGCGAGACGTGGAACTACTATGTCCCGGTCCCGTCCGGCAGCGGTCCGGTGAGCTACATGACGGCGTCGTTGCGACGAACGGCGGTCACCCCCGGGTTCCACTACCGGATCGCCTTGCCGACACAATGACCGGTCCGTCAAGCACGACGCGTAGGTCCGCTCGAAACGACACGTTGGTCCGCTCGCGACGACGCGTAGGTCCGCGCGCTACGAGCGCTTTGATGGGAGGCGCAGACTGGAGGCCGGCTGAGATGGTCTTCCCGCGAATCGCGCCGCGACATGCCCGGGCCGGCGCATCGTCGCGCGACTAGCGTGCCAGAAGGCGCGAAAGGGCCGTCGTTCCTCTCGCCAGTACCAGTGCGCCAGACATATATCCAGGTTGTACCGAGCGCGACGTAGCAGCGGACGGTACCGCTCATCGCGATCGCGCACCTTGCCATAGATCATCCGCATGTCGTGCTCGAGAGCCGAGAGGTCGTGGTGCATCTGACGAGAGTGCTGTCGGTAGGCCACCAGCGGCTCATCGATTCCCTCGACCTCATAAGCGAGCGCCAGACGGCACGCAAGATCGCAGCCGATGCTCATAGTCAATCCCTCGTCGAAGCCGCCTAGCGCAAAGAATGCATCGCGCCGAATCAAGGCGCCTTGCTCGAGCGCCAAGTGCGGTGAGACCATCAGGATCGTGTTCTCGAACGCCACCTCCTGCGGCGGCGCGGGAATCGTGCCGAGGTGCCCTCCCTGGTCGTCAATAAACTCCACCGCGGTATACACGACCGCTGCCGCGGGCCGCTCGGCGAGGCGGCGCACCTGACGCTCGACTTTGTCGGGTCGCCACCAGTCGTCGTGGTCGAGGAACGACACCAGCTCGCCACGGGCCAGGCGTGATCCACGATTGCGTGCCCGAGCGAAGCCTTGGTTTGGCTGACGTTCGCTTCGGACACGCGTTCCAAACGATTCGATGACGGCCGGTGTCCCGTCGGTAGATCCATCGTCGACGACGATGCATTCGATCAGCGGATAGGTCTGACCTAGAACGCTGTCGACCGCCGGCTTGAGGAATTCTGCTCCGTTGTAGGTGGGGATGATGACGCTGACGAGTGGCCGATCGCCGTCGAGTGTGCTGATGGGGGGCGGCATCGTTTCGCTCTGCGTGCTCGACGATTATTGATTGCAGAATACCGGCCGCTTGGGTAAGACTCTGCAGCCGCGATGGGTAAGATCTCCGCCCTGGGCAGCATCAGTCATGGCGTATGGTCTCGCTTGCGAGAGCAGGCCATGACGATGCGGCGGAGTAGCCAGGATACGTCGGGAGCGCCCTCCTCTCGAAACGCATGCGCTCCGCGATGGCAAACCGAGCGGAGGGCCATCGTGGGAGCGTTTCTGCTCCTCGCCGTCGCGGGTTGCGGGAGACTTTCGGACACAAAGTCCGCTGCTGACCCAGAGCCCGCCCGGGCGTCCTTGGCAACGTTGGGGATCGCGAACTTTGGCTCACCCTCGATGACTCCGTCGATTCTGCGGGAGGCAGGCGCGACCACCTGGCTAGGCGGCTCGCAGCTGGATTCCTCAGGTCAGCGGCCCTTCCGGCAGAAGTTCCTGCCCACGCTGAACGTCGGCGCAACCTTGAAGTCTCAGGGTGGCTGCAGCGGCGATTGTACGAACGATGGGACGCTGAACCTACAGTGGATGGACTCGACGGCACGCCGGGCTGTGGATTCCACCGGTTCGCCGGGAGGTTATTACGTCATCGGTAATGAAGTTGACGACTCGTTCAGCGACAATGTTGCACCCACTCAGGCAGCGTACGGGGCGCAGCTCGATACGTGGGTCGAAGCGCTCCGGAAGTATGATCCGAGAGCACACATCGTCGGACCCAACTTCACCCCGTGGGAGGGGGCAGGGTGCGGCGGCGACTCCACTATCTGCTATCCGTGGGGCCAGCCGCCGCAATGGTGGTCTCAGTTCCTCCGTGCCTATCGCGACGCGCACGATGGCGCTAATCCTCCCTTTACCTACATGTCCATACACGCGTACCCGTCGTGCAACACGAACTCACCGGCGGACACTACCGCCGTCGATGACTACTCCAAGCAGGTCGCGTCAGATGGATATCCGAGTTCCGTTTGGGTCACCGAGGCGGCGCTGTGCTTCAACCAGCCCGCGTCAACGCCGCTCACTCACGCCCAGCAGAACGACGTGAGGACGTTCGTATCGGCGTATCGGAACGACCCTCGAGTCGGGCGCCTTTATTACTTCACCAACACCTATCCCGGCTACGACAACTCGCAGGGCGGAGCTTCACTCCGAGCCGTCTATAACGGCGACGGTTCGGGAACCGAGCTAGCGTCCGCGATCGCTTCCGGCAGGTGAGGCCGCGGCTCTTTCGCAGAGCGCTATCCCTCCCAGCGTGCCGGTTCGAAGTGCAGGATCGGGGCGGGCTGACTTAGATCTGGGTCAACGGCGGTTAAGCCGGCCGCCTCAGCCATTGCAACGATTCTTGAAGGCGCGCAAGATGCGTCGGCGTGTGCTTCGACGACCAACTCGTCGATTCGCGCGAGCAGATTACTGGGCGTCGTGGCCAAAGCCTCGCACTCCGCTCCCTCTATGTCCATCTTGACCACCTGCCGCTCCGTGGCATGTTTGTCGAGTACGGCCGCCAGCGCTACCACCGGCACGGCTACGGCGTCTTCGCCTGCTTCGCCCGTGACGAGCGCATGCGACCAAGCGTCCTTCAGTTTCAGCGAGCCTGTTCCGGATTCGCCCGCGATTGCTTCCTGCCGCGCAGTCCAGCCCGAGACATCTTCTGCAGCGGCAGCCAGCCGGCGGAAGTTCGCCGATTCGGGCTCGAACGAGACCACCTCGGCGGCGCCGTGGCTCAGAGCAAAGACCGCGAAATAGCCCTTGTGCGCGCCGAGGTCGAGCACCGACGCGTGCTCGAATCGAAGGCGCTCGTAGATGCGCCTGATGAAGATCTCCTCAAAGACGTACCAGTCGAACGGAAACGACTCTTGACCAAACCGGATTCGGGCGACTCCGCAATCAACGATCGCGTCATGATTGAGGCGACGAGCGTGGTACCTCAGCTTGGCCCCCAGCAGTGAAAGCTTGCCGCTTGGGGTGAGCTCCGGGCATCTCAGCATACGAAAGACGCCACGGCCTTCGGCGACCGCCCTGGAGAGCCGCGAAGCAATCCCGCTACACCGCACGGCGCCCAGCCAGCGCGCGCCCCAGCGTCAGCTCGTCGGCGTACTCGAGGTCGGCGCCCACCGGCAGCCCGCTCGCCAGGCGCGTGACGGAAAGCTCAGGGTTGGCTGATCGCAAGCCGTCGGCGATGTGCAACGCCGTGGCCTCGCCGGTGGTGGTCGGGTTCGTGGCGATCACCACCTCTCGCACGCCGTCCTTCTGGACGCGCGCGTAGAGCTCCGAGATCTTCAGGTCCTCGGGGTCCACTCCGTCGATCGGTGAGAGCGCGCCGCCGAGCACGTGGTAGCGGCCTCGGAACTCGTGAGTGCGCTCGATCGAGATCACGTCCGAGGGCTCCTCGACCACGCAGATCACGTCGGGGTCGCGCCGCTCATCGGAGCAGATCCGGCACCGTGGTCCGTCGGCCAGGTTGAAGCAGACCTCGCACAGCCCGATGCGCTCCTTGACCTCCTTGATCGCGTCCGCGAGCGCGAGGGCGTCCTCGTCGCTCGCGCGCAGCAGGTGGAACGCGAGCCGCTGTGCGGTCCGTCCGCCGATCCCCGGGAGCTTCGACAGCTCGGCGATCAGCCGCTGTATTGGCGGGGCG
This sequence comes from uncultured Solirubrobacterales bacterium, assembly GCA_963731355.1. Lineage (GTDB taxonomy): Bacteria > Actinomycetota > Thermoleophilia > Solirubrobacterales > Solirubrobacteraceae > Palsa-465. Next base: position 205,475 of record CAVSUS010000003.1, read on the forward strand.
TACACGCCTGGTTGTGCCCGTTCGTGCCCGTTCTGCCTCTAAAGGCCCGGGAGGCCCAGGCCTCCGAGGCCTTCCAGGCCTCCGGCGATCCCGCCGAGCTTGGCCGAAGCGAGCTCCTGCGCGGAGCGGAGCGCCTCGTTCACGGCCGCCAGGACCATGTCCTGGAGGAGCTCCACGTCGTCCGGGTCGACGGCCTGCTGGTCGATGGTGATCGACTTGACGTTCAGATCGCCGCTGACGCGCACGGTGACCATGCCGCCTCCGGCCGAGGCCTCCACGACCTCGTCCTTGAGCGACTCCTGGGCCGCAAGCATGTCCTGCTGCATCTTCTGGGCTTGCTTGAGCAACTGCTGCATGTTCGGTTGGGGCATTAGATGCCTGCCTCTTTAGTGGTTGGGATCGTCTTCGAAGATCTCCTCGGCATCGAACTCCTCGAGGAAGCGTCGCACGAGTTCCTCCCCGGAGAGCGACTCTTCGCCCGACAGGGTGGCTGAGTCGCCGTCCTCGTGGTCGCGCAGCTCGTATCGGAGCGCCAGGCGCCGGCCGGTCACCACCTTGAGTGCCTCCGCCGCGGCTCGCCGGTACTCGTCCTGCTCGGCCTTGCGCTTCAGGAACGCCGCGCCGCCGGGAAACGCGAGGATCAGCTCGCGGCCGCGGACCTCAACGGGCCGGGCGGCCGCGAGGGCGCCGGCGAGCATCGCGTTGTCGGTGCGGACCAGGTCGACGACGGCGGGCCAGGAAGCGATCGCGCTGTCGAGTTCGAGCGGGGTTGGCCCTTCATCCCCGTCCGGGGCCGGCCCGGTCTCCGGCTCCGGCGCCGGCTCTGGCCCGGTCTCCGGCTCCCGCGCCGGCTCTGGCACGCTCTCCGGCTTCCGATCCGCTGCCGCGCTTCCTGACGCCACTGCGTTGCCTGACCCCGCGGCGTTGCCTGACCCCCCAGCGCCGGTGACGACCTCCAGGCGGGCCACCCGCGCGGCGAGCGCCTCGGTCGACGGATCCATGTCCGGTGCCGCGGCCTTGACGAGCACGAGCTCGAGCTGGATGCGTGCCTGCGCCCCGTTCGTCGTGGCCTCGAGCGCTTGGGCCACCAGGTCGAGCAGGCGCACCGCGTCGGCGCTTTGAAGTGCCCTGGCCTGCTCCAGCAGGCGATGGTCGCGCTCGGGAGTGACGCGCAGTTCGGGCGGCACCTCGCCGAGCACCTCGACCGCGAGCAGCTCGCGGCCGTGGACCTCGAGGTCGCGGAGCACCTGGCCAGGGTCGCGGCCCGAGTCGGCGAGGCTCGCAGCCGCCCGCAGCGCGGCGGCAGGATCGCGCGCGATGATCGCGTCGACCGCCGCGAACAGCTGCTCGGCGTCGGCGACCCCGAGAACCGCCAGCACGTCCGGCGGCTGGATGCGTTCTCCGCCGGCGTAGGTGACGAGCTGCTCGAGGGTCCCGAGCGCATCGCGGAAGCTTCCGGTGGCGTGGCGGGCGATCAGCGCCGTCGCGCCCTCCTCGATGTCGATCTGCTCGCTGGCGGTCACGCGCTGGAGCACCGTCGCCACCTGTTCGACCGAGGGGCGTCCGAAATCGAAGCGGTGGCAGCGGTCGACGACCGTCGGCAGGACCTTCTGGGCCTCGGTCGTCGCGAGCACGAAGATCGTCCGCGGCGGAGGCTCTTCCAAGGTCTTCAGGAACGCATTCCAGGCCTGGCTGGAGAGCATGTGCGCCTCGTCGAGGATGTAGACCTTGTGCCGGCCGGACACCGGCGCGTAGGCGACCTTCTCGCGCAGATCGCGGATGTCGTCGACCGAGTTGTTCGACGCCGCGTCCATCTCGATCACGTCGAGCGAGGTCGCATTGGCGATCGAGATGCAGGATTCGCACGTGCCGCACGGGGTCGTGGTGGGGCCGTTCACACAGTTCAGGCACGCGGCGAGGATCTTCGCCGTGCTCGTCTTGCCGGTTCCGCGGGAGCCGACGAACAGGTACGCGTGGTGGACCTTGCCCTGCTCGACGGCGTTGCTCAGGGTCCGGACCACGTGCTCCTGGCCGACTACTTCGGCGAACGTCCGGGGGCGGTGGCGGCGGTATAGCGACGGCGCGGTGGACGGCGACTCGGGCACCTAGTCGAGTCTAGTGGCGGGCGCCGGCGCCTTCCGATCCGTTCGGCCCGGCGCAATACCGCCACACCCCCCACCCAAGGAGTGGACCGTGCACCCTCCGTCGAGCTCGGTGCCCGAGGCGCTGCCGCCGCCGGGTGGCTCCGGTAGGGCGCCCCCGCCGCGCCTGGAGGTGACCGCTTAAGGCTGCTTCCTTCCGGACCTGACCTGGTTCACGGGTCTCCATCGCAGCGGGACCGAACCATCAACACCACCGACAGGGCGCTGACCCCGGGGCCTGGACCCCTCGGGAGGGAATTCAGCCCCGCTAGAGCGGATTGCGGGTTCAGGGTACCGCTAGCACCCCGCCTAGCACGGTCCACCGGGGATCGTAGCGCCGCGACCCGCTTGGTGGAGAATCGATGGTTCGACGGCTGACCACGCCTTCATCCGCGAGCAGCGTCTGGCGGCGCTGCCCCTCCCGGTTCTTGCGAGCCGATTTCCGACAGGTCCGTGCTCACGGCGATGGGGCCAGCTCGTCCCTGCAAACGTTCAAGGTTTTGAACGAATACCCCGATACAATGCCCAAAGGGCTTCAGGATGGATGTAGGTTGCCTAAGGTTGACCAAAGGGGCGCAAAGTGATGGCCATCGCCGCGAGTGAGGACGCGGATCAAGGCCCGGATATCCGGGTGCTGGTCGTGGACGATCACGACCTGTTTCGCGTGGGCATGGCTTCGCTGCTGGGCTCGCAGCCCGGCATCGAGGTCGTGGCACAGGCCTCAGGCGGGCGCAGGGGCGTGCAGCTTGCGACCGAGCTGCATCCAGACGTGGTGCTAATGGACCTTCGGATGCCAGGTGTGGAGGGGGTCGAGGCGACGCGGGCAATTCTCGGGCGGCGACCCGACACGCGAGTGCTCGCACTCACGGTTCTCACAAGCGATGATGACGTCGCGGCCGCCCTGCAGGCCGGCGCGTGCGGGTTTCTGGCCAAGGACACGCCGATTCCCGAGATCGTCGCGGCTATCAGAGCAGCCACCGGAGGCTCGGCTTGGCTGTCGCCGCGGGCGGCGGAGGTCGTCCTCAGCGCCCTGCGGCAAGCCAAGGCCGGCGAGCAGCCCGATCGCGTCGAGATCGAGAACCTTTCGCCGCGCGAGTTCGGCGTGCTCCGTTTGATCGCCTATGGGAAGGAGAACGCTGAAATCGCGGAGATCCTCAAGATCAGCCCACGGACGGTCAAAAATCATGTCTCGAGCATCCTCGCGAAGCTAGGTCTGCCGAGTCGTATCCAGGCGGCGACCTACGCGGTCCGCCACGGCTTGGACTGATTGCTCAGGAGGGCTCGCCCCTTCAGTCTTCGGTCTCCCTGGCAAGGACGAACCCGACGACGCGGGCGTTTCGCTCCTCCGCATGCGCCAGGCGCAATTCGGTGATCGCGGACCGTAGTGAGCTGATCGCAACATCGATCCGCGCTTGCACATCCCCCATCTCATCGCGCGAACCCTCAGCCGCACTGAGCAGCTGCAATGCGATCAGGGTGTCGCAGCTCGCTTGGAGCGCAGCCTCGTAGTGATCGATAGCGGTGTGGGAATCGGGCAGACCGGTCATGGCGGAGAACGAATCCATCCGAGATGGTGGCGTCGGAAGACCCGCGCGGCAATGAGCCGCGTGGCCCCCTCGGCGTTCAGGGGGTGTGCACGGCGTTGAAAACCGAATCAGGCTGCGGCGATCAGCTCTGAGCGATCCCGCACACCGAGCTTGTGCACCAGCTCGGAGATGTGGCGGCGGACCGTGACCGGCGTGATCTCGAGCCGCTCCGCGATCGCAGCCGTCGTGTGGCCCCGACGCAACATGCCGAGCACCTGCGCCTCGCGTCCCGTGAGGAGCTCGGCGCCGGCTCCGTTGCCACGGAGCTCTTTGAGGAGCTCCAGGACCATCGCGGGCGGTACGACTGCCTCGCCGGCGGCGACGGCGGCGATAATCCTCCGGAGCCTGTCGGCGTCGACGGCATCGGGCACGTAACCGATCGCTCCGGCACGGACCGCGTCGAGGAGGTCATCGACGTCCCGAACTTCGGTGAGCACGACCGCTGCCGCGCGGGGGGCGGCTCGACAGATGCCGCGGACCGCGGATAGACCATCCCCCGGTAGGTCGCGACCGACCAGGCAAACGTCAGGCTGCTCGCGCATCGCCGCGCGGATCGCTTGCTCGGTATTTCCGGCTTCGGCGCAGATCTCCATGTCTGAACCCAGCGCCAGGCGAATGCCGGCCCGTGTAGGCCCGTTGTCGGCGATCAGCAGCCTGAGTCTCGGCTTCACGGCAGGATCACCTCGAGGTCGGTGCCGCCGGTGCTCCGTTCCCGTACGCTCAGATGCCCGCCGAGCGTTGCGGCACGTTCTCGCATGCTGCGCAGGCCAAAACCCTCGAGCGACCCGGAGGGGGTCACGCCGCGAAGGCCGCAGCCGTCATCGCATACGCGCAGCGCGAGGCCGTTTCTGGTCTGTCTCAGGGAGACGAGGACATTCTTGGCCCGGCCGTGACGGCCAGCGTTGGTGATCGCCTCGCGCGCGATCCTCAAGACGTGTTCACGTGAATCGGGATGCAATCTTTCGGCCTCGAGGTCGGCGTCGACGGCGATCGCCATCTGGTACCGGCTGCGGAGGTCGTAGGCGATTGCCTCGAGAGCGTCGCGCGGCGTCACCGACTTCGAATCGGATAGATCGCTGATCGTGCCGCGGGACACGGCCAGGGCTCTTCGCGCTGCCACCGTGACCGGATGCTCGGCGCCTAGCTCCTTCGCCATCCAGGCGCCATGAGCAGCGATGAACGCCAGGTCCTGCGCGATGCCATCGTGCAGATCGCGAGCCACTCGTTGCCGCTCGGCGATCTCTGCTGCACGCACCATCCGGGCGCGCACCGCGCGCTCCTGGCGGGCGGCGGCGGCGGCGATCAGCCCAAACGCCAGGACGCAAAGCCCCTCGCGGGGTGTGATCCACTGAAGTCCGAACCATGGGAGCGGCAGGAAGTACAGCTTCGCTGCTGTCAGCAGCAGGGCGCCACCGGCAAGAAGCGTCAGCGCGTCGTCTCGCTCGACCTTTCCGCGATGGGCAAATCCCACCGCAGCGACCGCGAGCAGCCCGCTCGTGAGGACGACAACGATCAACGCCAACGGGTGTCCCAAGGCGTGTCCGATTCCAGTCACGGGACGCGCTGTAACGACGATGAGCTCGCTACCGATCAACAGGCCGCAAAGCTCCGCCGCGCCGAACGCGACCAGGCTGAGCGCCAGGGCGCTAGCAATGGAACGCCGGTCCCAGACAACCAGCTTGTTGGATGGAGTGAGCGCTGCCGCGGCGATGGCCGCGGCGATCATTAGCTGGGCCGACTGCAGCGCGGCGCTGGACTGTCCGCCGGAATGGAGTTGGAGTGCAGCGGGCAGCACGCCGAAGACCAACTCGACGGCGGTGAACGTCACCAGGGCCCCGAACAGAATCAGGTCTCGGAGCCGGCGGGTATGCGCGAACTGGGCCCAGCAGAGCAAGGCAGCGAGTAGTGCCAGCGCCGTGATCAGGCTCTCGGCGGTCGCACGCAGGGCCGGAAGCTGGTACGCCACCGGCCGAATGAACTCGAGCGCGATGGGTACCGCGGCTGCAACGGCGAGGACCTCAAGCCACACCGCGCGGCTGCGGACCACAGCCCGCCACGCGCCCGACGAACCTGCGCCTACTTTCGCGGCGCAAGCCTCGAGGCGATTCCCTGCATCGAACGTCGCAGCACCGATGTCGGTGCTTACGACGTGTAAAGGCCGCCCCCAGCGCCTCGCTGAGGCGCGGTACAGCGTGCCTACGTCGGCATCCTTGATCCCCATATCCTGCCCCCGGGGGTTTTTCGAGTTTCCTTTCGAAATGCAACGATAGCTGATCAACGGCGAGTCGTGTGGTGATTTTTCACGCCAAGCCATGCAAACACGCATGCTCTTGGGTGTGAACGTGGTTCTCGGGGCGTTCATTCGCTTGAACGGAGCAATGGGCCGCTCCGATCATTGACCGGCCCCGGCGCCGGCTAGATACTCACGCCACAAGGAAAGAAGCGAGGGCGGTCAGCCCTCGGGGGGCCAGCGAAGTTTGGGGCGGCACCGGCGCGGGGGACACGCGCGCCGGTGCGGGCCCGCGGCGCGGGCGCCAACGGCGTCGATCGAAGGGGCAACATGATCAGCGAAGCAATTGCGACAACTTCCGGACCCATCGGGTTCAGGACCAGGGGCACCCTGGACGAATCCGCCGAGACCCGGGAAAAGACTCGTCTGGCGGTCGCACGCGCCAAAGAGGGCGATCAGGATGCGCTGCGCTTCCTCTACGTCAGCTACTCGAACAACGTCTACGGCTACGTTCGCTCGATCGTCCGCGACGATCACGAGGCCGAGGACGTCACCCAGCACGTGTTCGCGAAGCTGATGACCAGGATCGTCAAGTACGACGACCGAGGGGTGCCGTTCTTCGCATGGCTCCTACGCCTTGCCCGGAACGTTGCGATTGATCATCTGCGCGCGAACCGCCTCACGCCAACCGAGAACGTGCTCGATCCCGATTCGAGCTCCGCGATCGACGGCGACCATGCCGAGGCCGTCCGGACCGCACTCGCGACCCTTCCAGAAGAACAGCGTGAAGTGGTGATCCTGCGCCACGTAGTCGGGCTTACCCCAGGAGAGATCGCCGACCGCTTGGGTCGGAGCGAGGGCTCTATCCACGGACTCCACCACCGGGGTCGACGAGCCCTCCAGCGAGAACTGACGTTACTCGGGTCGACACCGTGCACTCGGAGGACACGCCAGCCAGCGCTCGCCTGAGGGCCGGTCGCCGCGGCAGCCGCGCGATGCGGCTGTGTGAGACGGCGGCCGCTTCAGGCCACTGGTAATGGCGGGGGATGCATGAAATCCTGAGCCAACGCAACTGATGCCCAACGGCGCCCAGGTACTGATTCGCACGCTCGTCGACGCCGGGGTCGTGACGTGCTTCACGAACCCGGGTACGTCGGAGATCCACTTCGTCGCCGCGCTGGATTCGGTGCCGGAGATCCGGGCAGTCCTGACGCTGTTCGAGGGTGTCGCGACCGGGGCGGCTGATGGCTACGCGCGAATGGCGGACGCGCCCGCGGCGACCCTGCTGCACCTGGGGCCGGGGCTCGGCAACGGGCTGGCGAACCTTCACAACGCGCGCCGCGCCAAAGTACCCGTGGTCAACATCGTGGGTGATCACGCGACGTACCACGCGCAGTACGACACCCCGTTGCAGTCCGACATCGAGACGATCGCGCGCAACGTGTCGGCATGGGTGCGGACATCGAGGAGGACCGACGAGCTCGCGCGCGACGCGGTCGAGGCAATCACCGCCGCCACCGGACCCCCCGGGCGGGTGGCGACCCTGATCGTGCCTGCTGACGTGTCCTGGCAAGGGGGTGCCGAGAGCGCAGCGCCACCCCAGCCGGCTGCTGCACCCGCGGTCTCCGCAGAGGTCATCGAGGCCGTCGCGAAGACAATCCGTGGCGGTCGCCGGACTGGAATTCTGCTCGGCGGTAAAGCGGTGCGCGAGCGTGGCCTCATCGCAGCCGCGCGGGCCGCCGCAGCCACGGGGACAAAGCTGTTCGCCGAGAGGAGCGCCCCCCGCCTGGAACGCGGCGCTGGGCTGCCCGCCGTGGAGCGGCTCGCGTACTCGCCTGAGGTCGCCTCAGATCAGCTCGACGGGCTGGAGCATCTGATCCTGGCGGCCGCGAACGCCCCCGTCTCGTTCTTCGCCTACCCCGGCAAGAAGAGCTCTCTTCTGTCCGGTGGCTGCGAAGTGCACGAGCTCTCGCCGCCTTCCTCCGACGTGCTCAGGAGCCTCGAGGAGTTGGTGGACGCGCTGGATGCTGCGGACGCCAAGCCCGTGCTGCAACAGCGATCCAGACCGCGACGGCCTGATGGTCCGCTCACCGCGGAGAAGGTCTGCCAGGCAATTGGCGCGATCTTGCCTGAAGGTGCGATCGTCTCCGACGAAGCGATAACGTCGGGATGGACCCTGCCGCCCAATACCGCGGGGGCTCCTCGGCATGACTGGCTCACGCTGACCGGGGGCGCGATCGGCCAGGGGCTGCCGGTCGCGGTTGGGGCGGCGATCGCGTGTCCGGATCGCCCGGTCATCGCCCTCGAGGCCGATGGCTCGGCTCTCTACACCATGCAATCGCTCTGGACGATGGCGCGCGAACAGCTAGACGTCACCGTCGTCATCTTCAACAACCGCGCCTACGGGATCCTCGATGCCGAGCTCGCGCGCCTCGACGGGCAAAGCGCTGGTCGCAAGGCCAGGGCTCAGCTCGACCTGGGGGATCCAGACCTTGACTTCGTCAAGCTCGGCACCGGGCTCGGCGTCCCATCGAGTCGCGTCCACAGCGCGGAACAGCTCACCGGCGCCCTCGACCAGGCCATCGCTGATCCCGGCCCGCATCTGATCGAGGTTGTCATCCCCTCCCCTCGCCAGTCCCCGGCATTGCCCGGGATGCCGCGAGCGTCGACACCGAGCCCCTAGGGCACAGCGGCGATCTCTAAGCCGCGAGGAGCGCGTCCTCGCGGAGCGCGCTCAGCCCGTGCTCGATCCCTTCCGCGATGAGCGCGAAGTGCTCGGGACCGGCCGTCAGTGGGGGCGACACGGCGACGGCGGTGCCCCCGGGACGTACAAAAATTCCGGCCGCACGCGCGCCCAACGCCAGCGAGGCAGCGACGCGGGGTCGCCGGTCGCAAAGCTCGGCGGTGAGCTCGACGGCGGCCATCGTTCCCACGCCGCCCCTGACTTCTGACACGAGTTCGTGCGCAGCAAGCGGCGCGAGAGCATCGAGCAGCGCCTGCTCCTGCTCGCGCCCCCGCTCGAGCAGGCCGTCGCGCTCGAGCAGGGCGATGTTCGCGAGCGCGGCCGCGCAGCACGTGGGGTGGCCGGCGTATGTTGAGCCGTGCCTGAAGATTGGGCCCCCCGGTTCACCCCAGAACGGCTCGGCGATCCGCTCGGAGACCATGACGCCGCCGAGCGGGAGATAGCCGCTGGTCACACCCTTCGCGAACACGATCATCGCCGGCTCAACGTTCCAGCGCTCGATCCCGAACCACGTGCCGAGGCGCCCGAACGCGCAGATCACGGCATCGACGACGAGCAGCGCACCAGTTCGCTGGCACAGCTCGGCGACGCCTTCGATGTATCCGGGGACCGGTGGGTACACGCCGCCGGCGCCGATCACCGGTTCAAGGAACACCGCCGCCACGCGCTCTGGGCCGAGCCGGGCGAATGTCTGCTCCATCTCCTGCAGCGAGTCGTGGCGCACCTGGATCGTCTCGGTCAGCTGTCCAAATCCCACTTGGTTGCTGGGGATACCGCCCAGCGCGGTTCCGAAACCATGCGTGCCGTGATACGCGGCAGTGCGACTGACGAGGACGGTGCGGTCCGGCTCGCCGAGCTCCCACCAGTATCGGCGGGCGAGCTTGGCCGCGGTGTCGATCCCGTCGCTGCCACCGGAGCCGAAGAACACCTTCGCCCGCATCGGCGCGCGCTCCGCGAGCGCCTCCGCGAGCTCCAGCACCGGCGGGTTGGCGAGGTCAAAAAACGCTGAGCATGCCTCGAGGCGCTCCATCTGGGCGGCGACGGCGGCACGAATCTCGGGTCTGCCATGACCGACGTTCGCGTACCACAGGCCGGCGGTCGCGTCCAGGTACCGGTTCCCGTCCGTGTCCCACACCCACACGTCGTCTGCGCGCTCCATCACGTGCTCGGACTGACGGACGGAGCCCATGTCCGCGTACGGATGCCAGAACCGTGTGTCCGTACTCAATGCCTCACCTGTGAACGAATACGGAGCGGGAGTGGCAGAACTTACGGAAGCATCGGTCGCGTCGGGCCCGGCGTGCAGGGCCGGTCGACCGGTAGCGCTTTCGGAGGACCAAAAGAAAGCGCCCGCGCCATCCGTTGCAACAGATGATGGATCTGGACCGCGGATCGTCGCTGAAGTCCGACCGGACGACGGCGATCCCATTTCCAACGGCCGCGGTGGGCCGTCGGCCGATTACCGTCGCGCTCGTAAACAACATGCCGGACCCGGCCTTCGTCGACACCGAGGACCAGTTTCGGCGAGCGACCGCAGCTGCGCCAGATGGTGCCGCAGCCCAGCTGGAGCTCTACGCGATCAGCGACATTCCGCGGTCCGAAGCGATCGCTTCGGTGATCCAGTCCCGCTACCGAGGGCTCGACCAGCTCTGGGCGCATCCGCCGGACGCGATGATCGTCACCGGAGCCGAGCCCACCAACGGTCAGCTGCACGACGAGCCGTACTGGCCCTACGTCGCGCACCTGCTGGAGTGGGCGGCAACCTCGGTACCTACGACGCTGCTGTCGTGCCTGGCCGCTCATATGAGCATCCTGCTGTTCGACGGAATCGAGCGCGTGCCACGCGCGCGCAAGTGCAGCGGGGTGTTCTGCGGCTCGGTCGAGGATCGTTCCGACCCTCTCGCCCGAGGCTTGCCGGAGCGCGTCCCGGTCCCCCACTCGCGGTTCAACGAGGTTCCGGAATCGGCCCTGATCGACGCGGGCTATCGCATCGTGATCGGTTCCGGTCAATCGGAGGCTGGCTGGGCAGTGGCGGCGCGGAAGCGGGGCCTCGGGCTGTTCGTGCTCTGCCAGAGCCACCCCGAGTACGGCAGGTTGAGCCTGCTGCGGGAGTACCGCCGCGACGTGCGCCGCTGCCTGTTCGGCCGCGGGACCCCGCCGTATCCGCACATACCAGAGGGGTACCTGCGTTCAGAAGCGGAGGCGACACTGCGCCGATTCGAGCGGCGAGTAGCGGTAGCGGACACCGACCCGCAAGAGGCATGGGCGAGCTTTCCATACGAGGAGGTGGCGCCCACCGTGCAGAACACCTGGGCTCCTGCGGCCGCGCTCCTCTACCGCAACTGGCTGCGTTTGGCTGACGCCGCGCTGCCGCTCGCGGCATGATGCACGCATGCGCGACGAGACCCTGGCAATCCACGGCGCCTACACGCCCGACTCCACGAGGGCCGTAGCGGTCCCGATCTACCAGACGGTCGCGCACGAGTTCGACGACGCTGAGCAGGCGGGCGCGATCATGGACCTCGAGACGCCGGGGTTCCACTACAACCGCATCAACAACCCGACCGTGGACGTGCTCGAGCACCGGCTCTCCGCCCTGGAGGGCGGCGTGGGCGCGATGGCGGTCAGCTCCGGATCGGCCGCGGTCAGCATGTCGGTCCTCAACCTGCTCAGCGCTGGGGACAACTTCGTATCGGTGCCGCAGCTCTATGGAGCCACCTACACCTACTTCGCCCACGTGCTCCCCCGTCTGGGGATCGAGACCCGCTTCGCGCCGGACGACAGCGCTGAGTCGATCGGTGCCCTGATCGACGGCCGCACCAGGGCGGTGTTCTGTGAGACGGTCGGCAACCCCGCCGGCAACGTCATCGATCTGGAGGCGGTGGCAGACGTGGCGCACGAGCGTGGGGTGCCCGTGATCGCCGACAACACGGTGGCGACGCCGCTGCTGCTCAAGCCGATGCATCACGGCGCAGACGTGGTGATCCATTCGCTGACCAAGTTCATCGGCGGCCACGGGACCACGCTCGGCGGGATCATCATCGACGCGGGCACGTTCCCCTGGGCCGAGCACCCGGAGCGCTTCCGCTTCCTGATCGAGCCGGAGCCGGCGTTCCACGGCGTGCGGTACGCGAGCCAGTTCGCCGACGCGCCATATATCACCCGTTGCCGAACGGTGGGGCTGCGCAACACGGGCGCCGCGCTCTCGCCATTCAACGCCTTCCTACACCTACAGGGGCTGGAAACGCTGGCCGTGCGCCTGCCACGCCATGAGGCCAACACCCGGGCGGTGGCTGCCCACCTGGCCTCGCACCCCGGCGTCTCCTCGGTCAGCTTCCTCGGTCTTCCGGAGAATCCCTACCACCGGCTGGCGCAGCGATACCTGGGCGATCGCGTCCCCTCGATCATGACGTTCACGGTCCATGGTGGCCGCGACGCGGGCATAGCGGTGTTCAACCGGGTCAAGCTGTTCAAGCGGCTGCTCAACATGGGAGACGCCAAGTCGCTGATCACCCACCCCGCGTCGACCACCCACCGACAACTCAAACCCAACGAGCTCGAGCGGGCTGGGATCACCCCCGACATGGTGCGCCTCTCGATCGGCCTCGAGCACCCCGACGACCTGATCGAAGACCTCGACCAAGCGCTGGCGGCGGCTGCCTGAGTCGCACTCCGCGCGCCTCTCTCTTCTCCGCGACGGCCCCGCGGCCGCGCCGTCCCCTCGCCGCTTGGGTCTTGAGGCTCCACGCGCCCCCGGCCTGCGGCACGCGACGTATTTCGGCACCGCAAGGACGGGTGTGCGCCCAGCGTTGATAGGGCATGTTCATGGGCACCAACGCCCTGCGCATCCCGCGCGACAAGAGAGACGATTACACGCCCGGCATCGCGGCACATCGCCGGGAGTTCCTGCGCGAGCAGACCGGGGCGAGCCTCGAGCACGTCGGGCGGTTCTCGTTCGACCCCGGCGTGCTGCCGGGAAACGTCGAGAACTTCTCCGGCGTGGCGCAGGTGCCGCTCGGCGTGGCCGGTCCGTTGCGCATCAACGGTGAGCACGCCCTGGGGGACTTCTTTGTGCCGCTCGCGACCACCGAGGGCACGCTCGTCGCCAGCTACAACCGCGGGATGCGCCTGCTCAACGAATGCGGCGGGGTCAGGACGACCGTGGTCGAGGACCACATGCAGCGCGCGCCGGTGTTCACCTTCGAAAACGCCTTTGCGGCGCGCGAGTTCGGCTACTGGCTCGAGCAGCACGAGGAAGAGATCCGCGCAGCTGCCGAGGCGACCACCCGCTCGGGCAAGCTCACCCACATCGGGCAGTACCAGGTTGGTCCGCTGCGCTACCTGCGATTCAACTACACGACGGGCGACGCGGCCGGTCAGAACATGACCGCGAAGGCGACGCTCGCCGCCTGCGAGTGGATCAAGGCCAACCATCCCGGCGGTGCCCAGTACGCGTTGACGGGCGCGATCGACACCGACAAGAAACACTCGCACATCAACATGCTGCTGACCCGCGGCAAGCGCGTCGTCGCCGAGGCCGTGATCGACAATGACGTGCTCCAGCGGCTGATGGGCGTCGACACCGAGACGGTGTACGACTACCGGCAGGCCCACATGGTCGGCGGATTCCTCGCCGGCTCCGCCTCCAACAGCGCCCACGCTGCCAACGCGCTCACCGCGATCTTCATCGCCACCGGCCAGGACGTCGCCAACATCTCAGAGTCGCACGCTGGGATCACGTACGCGCGGCTGCTCGACAACGGCGACTACTACTGGTCGATCACGCTGACCAGTCTGATCGTCGGCACCTACGGCGGTGGCACGGCGCTGCCCACGCAGCGTGAGTGCCTGGAGCTGCTCGGCTGCTACGGCAAGGGCAAGGCGCGAAAGCTCGCCGAGATCTGCGCCGCGACCGTCCTTGCCGGCGAGATCTCCCTGACCTCAGCGGTCCTCGCTGGGCAGTGGGTGACGAGCCACGAGCGCCTCGGCCGGAACCGCTAACCAACCATCTCTCTCAACGAAGCGCTCGCGCCGGGCGACCGCTAACGAGCGATCTCTACGAAGCGCTCGCGCAGGGCCGTCTTCTTGAACTTGCCGGTCGCGGTCCGCGGTATGGCTCCGATGAACTCGATTCGCTCGGGCAGCTGCCATTTTGCAAACTCGCTGCCGAGGTGCTCGCGGAGCTCTTCGGGCGTCGCCTGCATACCGTCCCGCAGCACGACCGCGGCCAGTGGCCGTTCGCCCCATCGGTCGTCGGGAATGGCGATCACCGCCGCCTCCGCGACGGCGCTGTGAGCCATCAGCTGGTTCTCGAGGTCGACCGAGGAGATCCATTCGCCACCGGACTTCACGAGATCCTTTGACCGATCGCAGATCCGCATGCATCCGCGCTCGTTGATACGGACGACGTCGCCTGTGCGAAACCAGCCATCATCGGTGAACTTGTCGCTGCCTGTCCCGCGATGGTAGGCGGCCGCGACCCACGGGCCGCGTATTTCGAGCTCTCCGAGCGCCTGATCGTCCCAGGGGATCAGCACTCCATCGTCTCCCCGAGCGCGGATCTCGATGAGCGCGATCGGGGTTCCGGCGCGAGTGCGATACTCGAACTGCTCGGCTGGACCGGCGGCATCCAAGTCGGCGGGCAGATGGCAGACCGTCCCGAGCGGCGAGGTCTCCGTCATGCCCCACCCCTGGACGATGGTCAGGCCGTGACGACTGAAGCCTTCGACCAGGCTCGTTGGGATCGCGGCGCCTCCCAGGTTGACGCGCCGCAGGGACCGAAGCTCCCATCTCTCGGGCTCTTGATCGAGCGCCTGCAGGACCGCCATGAACACCGTGGGCACCCCAGCCGTTAGCGTCACGCGCTCGCTGGCGAGTAGGTCCAGCACGCTGACGGGATCGAGGCGAGGACCAGGCAGCACCAACGCCGCGCCCGTCAAGGTGGCCGCGTACGGCAGACCCCACGCGTTCACGTGGAACATTGGGACGACCGGCAAGATCACGTCCCGTGAGCTGATCCCGAAGGTGTCTGCCATGGCTAGCACCAACGAGTGCAGGACGAGCGCCCGATGAGAATAGATCACCCCTTTCGGACGGCCTGTCGTGCCCGACGTGTAGCACATCGCCGCGGCTCGTCGCTCGTCGATCGTCGGCCAGCTCATCGGCTCTGACGATGCGATCAGCGCCTCATACGGCGTCGATCCTGCCGGCGAACAGCCGGAGTGGGAGACAACGATCACGTGCTCAAAGTCCCAGTCCAGAGAGTCAAGGACGTGGAGCAGGGACTCGTCCACGACGATCGCACGATCCTCGGCATCGGCGGCGATGTAGCTCAGCTCGTCTGGCTGCAGACGCGGGTTGAGCGTGTGGATCACCGCTCCCATCAGCGGGACGGCAAAGTAAAGCTCGAGGTGCTCGGTCTGGTTCCACAGCAATGTGGCGACCCGATCGCCATCGCCGATACCCAGGTCGGCGAGCCCGCGCGCGAGCCGCCGGGCACGCTCAGCACACTCGCCGATGGTCGCGCGACGCACGGAGCCGTCAGCACGACGAGACACCACTGGGGATGAGGGGGTCAGCCGCTCGGCCCGTTCGACCAGTGTCGTCAGCGACAGTTGAAAGTGGTCCATCATCAGACCGTTCAGCATGGCTTCCTCACACTTGCTCATGTACGTCGTCCCTATCAACGCTCCGCGCATCGATCATCTTTCGCAGCGTGGTCGGAGGCGAGCGCATCGCCGAACCTGATCCTCGTCCACCCCGAACGCGCGTGAGCCGGCCCGGGTGGCGGGCGAGTCGATCTGAAGCCCCAGGGCGTGAGCTTCAGTTCAGAGGCGAACCAGGTTGTCGACCCGCAGGCCGCGGGTGACGCCCCGCAGGTCGACGAACAGCGCGCTGCGGGCGGCCACTGCGGCATGGTCGACGTGCGGATGGGCGGTGACGAGCACGACCGCGTCGGCCTGGACGACGGCGTCGTCCAGCGGGACGTTCTCGAGCCCCAAGGCGGGGAGGGACGGGACGTGGTCGTCGTGGTAGCTGACCATCCCGCCGCGGCTCGTCAGCACCTCGATGATCCGCAAGGCCGGCGATTCGCGGACGTCGCCGACGCCGCTCTTGTAGCTGGCGCCGAGGATCAGGATCCGGGAACCCTTGACCGGCTTGGCCACGTCGTTGAGCGCCTGCTCGACGCGCTCAGCGCAGTGGTAGGGCATGTACTGGTTGATCTTGCCGGCGAGCTCGATGAACTCGGTCGACATGTGGAACTCACGAGCGCGCCAGGTGAGATAGAACGGGTCGACCGGCAGGCAGTGGCCGCCCATGCCCGGCCCCGGCTCGAAGCGCATGAACCCGTAGGGCTTGGTCGAGGCGGCGTCGACCACCTCCCAGATGTCGATGCCCATCCGCTCGGTGAGCATGGCCAGCTCGTTCACGAGCGCGATGTTGACCGAGCGGAAGATGTTCTCGAGCAGCTTGGTCAGCTCGGCGGCCTCTGGGGTGGAGACCCGCACCACGTGCTCGCATACTCGGCTGTACAGCTCATCGGCGCGATCCAGGCACTCCGGCGTCACGCCGCCGATCACCTTCGGGGTGTTGCGCAGCGTGTAATCGGTGCGCCCGGGATCGACGCGCTCCGGCGAGAAAGCGAGGTTTATGTCCTGGCCGACGCGTAGGCCCGAGGACTCGAGCAGCGGCAGCAGTCGTTCGCGCGTGGTGCCGGGGTAGGTGGTCGACTCGAGCACGATGAGCTGGCCCGGCTGGAGGACCTGTGCGAGCGACTTCCCGGCGGCGTCGAGCGGTCCGAGATCCGGCTCGCGGTTCTCCGTCAGCGGCGTTGGGACGCAGATGAGGACCGCGTCGGCCTTGGCCAGGTCGGCGTAGCGATAGGTCGCCCTGATCTTGGGCAGCACCGCGCGCAGCCGGTCCGACGCGATGTCCTCGATGTAGGAGTCGCCCGCGGCGACGGCGGAAACCTTGAGCGGGTCGACGTCGAGCGCGACGACGTTGTCGCCCGCCTCGGCGAATGCGACCACCAGCGGTAACCCGACATATCCGAGTCCTACAACGCCTACTGTCATTCCGTCGAGCCTCCGAAGTCTGGTGTCCATGCGTCCGCCGATCTGCCCCGCTAGGAGCCCGCCGACGATGCCGATCGAGCAAGATAGCGGCAGATAGCGGTGCCGGAGCAGGTTCCCCGAGTCCGGCAACCGCCGTCATTCCAACAACGGTCGGGACAGCCTCGTTTTCGCCCTCGGGCACAACGATCCTGCCTCTACCGCCAGGGCGTGCGCTGGCGGTGCCCCGTGCCCGCAATGACCGCGTCTCGGGTCCGTCAGACCGTCGACGTCCCGGGGCCGCGCACGGACAATCAACGCGCCTCCTCGGCCAATCCTGCGCGAGTATCGGCCACGGGGACCGGGGACGGAGCCAGAAGTTGCCCGGAGCCTAGAAGTTGCCTGTACGCAGCCGCGTTAAGTATCCGCCTGCATTTTCCTAAAGGATTCCAGATGGCCGCTTACGATTGGGTACGGGCGAGTTCGTTGCGCGTGGAGCACGCGAACGATGTGCTTACCGAGACGCTCGTCACCGACGGCAGGGTTCTCGGCTGGCTCGCTGGCATGTTGGCGCAGGATCGGCACTACCACACCGTCATGGCCACGCTCACGGCGAGCGAGAACTACGCGAGTACGGTTGTGCGTGCGGCGGCGGCCTTCCTCGGTGGCGAGCATTACTTCTTCGATCCGCCCGACGGCGGACACGCGGGCGAATGGGCGTTTCCGCGGTCCGGGGCGTTGCCCGGTCTGCAGACCAAGTTCCTGGCGCAGATGAAGCGGATGTTCGCCGCCGACATCGCGGATTGGCGGCCGAATGGTGGATCGACCTGCGAGCAAGCGGTTCTGATGGCTGCGTGCAGAGCGGGAGAGGCTTTCGTTGAGCTGGCGCCTCAGGACGGCGGACACTTCGGAACCGGGGGGCTTGCGCAAAGGCTCGGCATCGACGCCTTCGCCTTCCCAATGCTGGATGATCGGATCGACGTCGAGAGGACGGTCCGGCTTGTCGAGCAGCATCCACGCATCCGGTTGGTGCTCGTCCAGCCGTCACATTGCCGACGGCCGCAACCGATCGAAGAGCTCGCGGCCGCGCTACCCCGGCGCGTCACGATCGCAGTCGACGTGAGCCATACCGCCGGACTGATCGCAGGTGGCGTGCTTCCTCAGCCTCTGATGCAGGGAGCTCACATCCTCACGTTCAACACGCATAAGACACTGCCTGGACCGAACAAGGGCGTGATCGCTTTCGCCGACCGCAACCACCCGCTTGCTGAGGTGGTGTGGGATGTCGTCTGCCCCCAGCTACAGTCCAACAGCCATCCTGAATGCCTTCCGGGATTGGTCATCGCGCTCGAAGAGGTTGCGAACTTTGGTCGAGCGTACGCGGAGCAGGTGACCGCAAATGCCAGGACACTTGCTCGAGTGCTCGACAGCAGCGGCCTGCGGGTGGCCGGGATGGAGTACGGCGGGACGGAAACGCACCAGGTTCACGTAATCATCGGTGAAGGCGATGTTTCCCATAGGCTCGCCAGCGAACTGCTGCCGACGTGCGGCATCCGCACAAACTCAGTGGTCATCCCCGGGACCGACGGTGAGTTCGGTCTCCGGCTAGGCACCCAGGCTTTGACTCGCCGGGGGCTGACCGAGGTCGACTTTGCCGAGTTGGGCCGCCTGCTCGCGCGAGCGGTGCGATGGACCGTCGATGCTCGACGGATACGCCACGAGGTAGCCAATCTGCTCGCGAACCATCCACTCTTTCCGTTGCGTTTCAGCTTTGACGAACTGGATGAGAGGCAGCACGTGGGGCGGTTGCTCAACGAGGTGCTGCGGTAATCGCGTCGCGGCGGTGTTGACCGTCAGCCGCTCGGGCGCCCCGTGTGGCTTCCAGAACCGCTCGCGCGCGCCGTGGCGTGTGCCGCCCGGCCGCGGGCGCGAGGCGCACCGAGGAGCGGCGCGAAGGCGACTCCGAGTGCGTTAGGGCCGTCGGGACACAGGGACGACTCCCCGCCCTCGATGGCCGCGATCTTGCGCTCGTCGATTCGGCTAGGACGCGTTCGCGAGCAGTTCGCGGGGCTCAGCCACGATCGCATCCGGCGCTGCGGCGATTCCGTTCACGTGCGCGTAGTGGCAGGCCTCAGTGCGATTGGCGACGCCCAGCTTCCGGTAGATGTTCGAAACGTGGAACTTGACCGTCTGCTGGGTAATCCAGAGCTGGCGCGCGATGTCGCCGTTCCTCGCCCCGGATGCGACGAGCCGCAGGATCTCCAGCTCCCGGTCCGTGAGCGAGTCGTGGTCGGCGGTCACGGTCAGCGGCGCCCTGACGGCGGGGCGCAGTGCGACGGGCGCGTGGACGAAGTGGCCGTGAGCGGCCCCGCGGACGAGCGTGGCGAGCGCCACCGGGTGGATCGCCTTGGACATTGCCCCGTTGGCCCCGGCCCGGAGTGCGCGCTGCAGCCACTCGCCGTGCATGTCGATCGTCAGGATGATCATGGTGATGCTCTCGTCGAGCTCGTTGAGCTCGCGGATCAGTGCGATCGCCTGCTCGGACCCTTCGGCCTCATCGACGAGCACGATCTCGGCGCCGACCTGAGTGATCCGGGTGGCCGTGGCCCGGCGCGGGTCGACGTATCCCAGAAGCGCGAGGTCGCCGCTCTCCCGGATACCGGAGCGGATCGCTGCCACGATCAGCGGGTTGTCGGCGACGACGACGACTCGTTTTGCACCCCGTAGTCCGCCCCCGGATCGTGCGACTGCTTGATCTGCTCGATTCATGAACGCCTTTCTTCGGTGCCGCGGAACGCCGCCTCCCTCTGTCGGCGAGGTCGTTTCGGTCGATCCGCTGACCTGCTCCAGTAACGGACCCCGCGCCGGCAAACTCGCGGCGCGTTCCCGTGCCGCGCTGTGAACCGGCGGGCCTGCACGGGCTCGGCCCGATCCGGAGCCGGAGCCCAGCTCGGGTCGGGCGACGGCGTCAGCGCTAGACTGAGTCGGGGACGGCATCCCGTGAAGCGACTCCTCGTCATCGCCGAGAACTCGCTGATCGTCGAAGCGATCGAAATCGGGTTGCGCACGAGCGGCGAGTTCACGCTGCTGGGTCAGGTGGACGGCCGGACGGCGAGCGCCGACACGGTCCTGGACGCGTCGCCCGACGTCGTGCTGCTCGATGAGCTCGAGGATGCCGAGGGCATGCTCGCGCTGATCCGGGAGGTCAAGGCGGAACGTCCGAGCGTGATGGTGCTCGTCCTCACGCTGTCGGCGCCGTCGGAATGGCTGGACGCACTGTTCGCCGCCGGCGCCGCGGGAGCGGTGTCCAAGGCGACACAGCCCGCAGTGCTGGCCACGCTCATCCGGGAGACGATCAACGGGCGAGTGGTCAACCTCCACAAGCCGGTGGAGGCCGGGACGTCCTCGCCCGGACCGTCGACGATACCGGACGGACTGCTGTCGGCCCGAGAGCTGGAGGTGCTCCAGCTGGTGGCCGCCGGCTCGACCAACGGGGAGATCGCGCGCAAGCTGTGGGTCACCGAGCAGACGGTGAAGTTCCACCTGTCGAACATCTACCGCAAGCTGGACGTCGGCAACCGGACGGAGGCCAGCCGCTACGCGCACGTCAACGGGCTGGTGGCCGGGGCCGGCCCGCAGCCGGAGGGCTGAGCCGGTCGGAGCGAGCGCTCAGGCCGTTGAGGTCCGCTGGCGGAGCACTTGCACCGGCGTGCGCAGGAGCAGGCGGAGGTCTAGGCCCAGCGACCACCCGCGCACGTAGGCGACATCCATTTCCAGCGCCTCAACGAAGGTGCAGTTGGCGCGCGCGGTGACCTGCCAGAGGCCGGTGATGCCCTGAGGCATGGCGAATCGCTCGAGGTGGTGGGGCTCGAAGTTCTCCGTCTCGTAAGGGATGCATGGGCGCGGGCCGACAAGCGACATGTCGCCACGGAGCACGTTTATCAGCTGAGGGAGCTCGTCGAGGCTGGTGCGGCGCAGGCGGCGGCCGAAGCCGGTCACCGCGTCCGCGCGCTCCAGCTTGTACATGCCGCCCGTTTCGTTGGGGTCCGCGTTCCCGGCGCTCGACAGGCGGACCGCCGCCCGGTGGGCCGATTGGTCGGTGCCGACTTTCATAGTCCGGAACTTCAGCGCGGTGAATTCCTTCATGTTCGTGCCGAGCCGCGTTTGGCGGAAGAAGACCGGACCGTCCGAGTCAAGGCGGATCCGCAATGCTATGTACGCGAAGATTGGTGACAATGCGATGAGCGCCAGCGCGGACACGGCTATGTCGATGGCGCGCTTGAGCATGCGGGCAACCGGCGAGGCCTGATTGGGAGGCAGGCCCACCAGCGGAAGCCCCTCCACCGAGTGCACTGTCACACGGGGCCCGACGAGCTCAAACAGACGGGGCACGAGATCAATCTGCACGGGGAAAGCGCGCAGCCGGCGTAGCAGCACGAGCAACTCGTCCTCCGGCTCCTTGGAGAAGGCGATGATCACGCGCTCCACGTCGAGGCTCTTGACGACGTCCGCCAGCCGCTCCGGGCCACCGAGGATCCCGAGGTGTTCCGGCAGGTCGCCGCGCCGCGCCTTCGGCTCCCGGTCGATGAACCCGACGACGTTGAGCCCGTACTCGGGATGCCTGACCAGCTTGCGCGCGATGAGCTGCCCGACCTCGCCGGCACCCAGAATGAGCGTGTTCTGGGTGTAAGCGCGGGACCGGCGACACAGGCGGCGCGTGACCGTCCGCACGAGGGGCAGGACGCAGATCGCGAGCGCCCAGAACGTGATCAACGCGTAGATGCCTGGCGCCGTGCGGCCTCCCAGGCGCGAGGCGACCAGCAGGAGCCAGACGCCGATTGTCACCAGATAGAAGACCTTGACCACGTCGTCGGCTGTGGAGTGGTCGGCCTGCTCCTGATCCGCGCGGTAGAGACCTTGGAGCTTGGCCACGAGCAGCCAGCACGGGAGCGTGCAGCAGAAGACCACGATCTCCCTGGTTGAGCCGAAGGCGCCGTCGCTACCCCAGAACAGCGTCGTTGTGAGGTACGCCAGGCTGAGCCCGAGCAGATCTGCGACGATCAGACTCCGCGGCACGAGCCGGACGCGGCGCTCCAGATCGGAGCGCCCGAGGAGGCGCCGGGTGTGGTCATCCATGGCGGCGACCAGGTCTCCGGCAACGAATCGCTCACCGCCGGCGCGGCGGTCCGGGGACGGCGGCGTCGGTTGGCGACGCGAATTGATACGGGTGACCGAGCCCATCGCTCGCAGCATGAACGCCTGAGGGCCCATCGCGCTAGGCCAGAATGCCTAATACGCCGAAATACCGGTCTAGGGAACGGGCACGGACCTGACCCTTCGTCCAGCACCCGGGACGCTCACGGTACGCCGCAGCTTTGAAGGTAGGGGTCGGCTGGATTCAAAAGTCCGGCTAGACATCGAGCGTTCATTCTGTGCGTGCCGGAACCCTACGCGCAGGGCCAGCTGATCCGAGCCGGGGCGCAGCACTCGATGCGAATCTTGAGTCACCCTTCGAACACCTTCCGTTCGCCGCGGCTGGAGCCAGCGCGGCACCGGCTCGACCCGGGGGCGCGGCCGTGAGCGAGGATCGCGACCGACTTCTCATTATCTCGCCGGTCCGCAACGAGGCAGCGCACATCGAACTCCTCGGCCGAAGTGTCCAGCGCCAGTCACGTCCTCCTGACCTCTGGCTTGTGATCGACGACGGATCCACCGATGGAACGCGGGACCTGTTGCAGGGCCTGAGCGAAGAGATCCCGTTTATGAGGGTGATCTCGACACCCCCCGGGCATACGGCCGACAACGGCGATCGTCACGCCGTGGCGGCGGCGCCCAGGGCGTTCAATTGCGCACTGCGCAGCGTCAAGTGGACCGCGTTCACTCATGTGGGCAAGCTCGACGGGGACATCGAGTTGCCAGACGATTACTTCGCTCGCATGCTCGAGGAGTTCGACCGCGATCCACGTCTCGGAATCGGCGGCGGGGTGCTGGTCGAGTACAACGGCTCCCGCTGGCGCACTGCCCGTACCGCGCCGGGCCACGTCCGCGGCGCGCTGAAGCTCTACCGCAGGGAGTGCTTCGAGGCCATCGGAGGTATGCGAGAGCACCTCGGCTGGGACGGAATTGATGAGACGTACGCGCAAATGCGGGACTATCGGACCGGATCGTTCGACCACATCGTGGCGCGCCATCATCGTGTCATGGGCAGCGCTGAGGGCTTGCTGCGCGGGCGCCGACGCCTCGGCGAGTCCTATCACATCCTTGGTTTCTCGCTGCCATGGAGTGTTCTCAAGGCGCTGAAGCTGGGCCCGGAGCGTCCAGCCGTTGTCTCGGCCGTAGCGTTCATCTATGGCTATGTACGCGCACGGTGTCGGTCCGTGAACAAAGTCGACGACATCGAATACGTACGCTTCGTCCGCCGAGCTCAGCGGCGGCGGCTCGTAGACGCCACTCTACGGCGCGGCGTGCGAACAATACGAGACGGCAGTACGGCCACTCAGGGAAGCCCGCGCTGCACCTGATCGGGGCGTCCGCGCGTCCGAGGCGCGCGACGCGACCGCCTTCTCCGCGCTGCGCCCCCGAACGCCAGGTCGCACCTGCGGCGGATGCTCGATATCGAGCCAGATCTTCACGGATGGCATCGGATGCTCCGAGTAGTCGGCCGAGCGGCCCAACGGGAAGATCTCAGCGGGCCCGGGTGCGCTGAACAACCCTGATGAAAGTTGCTCCCACTCCGGTGCGTTCTCTAGGTGCTGTCGGCGCGTGCGCCGGTGGGCGCGCCAAACCACCACCGCGAGGTCCTTCGTCCAATGCCTGACCACACCACCATGCCAACCGTTGCTGAGCGTCTTCGGCGCCTTTGGCAGATCGTCCAGCGTCGCCGAGTCCTGCTCGTCTCCGTCATCGCGGTGGCGCTCGCCGGCGCAGTGTTTGTCTCCTCCCATAAGGCCAAGCAGTACAGTGCCACGGCCAAGCTCGTCCTCGCCAACACCGAGCTGGTCGGTGTGCCCGCAACGGGCTCGACGGTCCCGACGGGCTCGATCGTTCAGAACGCGGATCCGCAGGCTGACCTCAACACCAAAGTCGCTCTGATCCTCGCGCCTGCGGTGGCCAGCAAGGTGAACTCCGACCTTCACCTTGGGAGGTCGCCCCAGACGCTCGTCGACAAGGTGCAAGCGAAGCTCGAGGGCACGTCGAACATCGTCGACGTGACGGCGACGGATCCAGATCCGGCGCGCGCCACGGCGATCGCCAATGCATTCGCGAATGAGTACGTCGCCTACCGCAATGAGATCGCGCGGTCGGCGGTGCAGCAGTCGGCCACGGCGCTCAGTCAGCAGATCGCGCAGCTGTCGTCCACCAAGGGCAACGCGACCCAGCTCGCCTCGCTGCAGAGCCAACTGCACCAGCTCAACCTGGAGTTCGCTACTCAGAGTGGCGGTGCTTTCGTGATCGGCCTGGCGACGAACGCAGCCATTACGAGCGGCCATCCGGTGGTGACCGGCGCTATCGCCGGCCTGTTCGTCGGGCTACTGCTCGCGCTCACGTTGGTGCTCGTGCTAGAGATGACAGACCGGCGGCTGAAGGACGCTCACGACGTGCTGGCGTCCGGGTTCGGCGTCCGCGTGCTTGCCGCCATCCCCCGCGCCCGGCAAACCCAGCGCGGGTCCTTGACGGTCGACGCCAGCCGCGCGCAGGCCGACGCGTACGACAGTCTGGCCAGCCAACTGGTCCTGGCTGGCCGTCGCCGGCCGTTGAACACCGTACTTGTCACCTCGCCAGGCGCTGGCGATGGAAAGACGACGGTCACGCTCGGCGTCGCCCGGGCGCTGTCGAGACTCGATCGCACCGTGCTGGTGATTGAGACCGACCCCCGCTTCTCGGTCCTTCCCAACGATCTGGCTCGCACGCGCCGCCGCGGTTTGACGGCGGTCGTGGCTGGAGCGTCGACGCTGCAGAACGAAATCGTCGACCTGCCGGCATCGATCGAGAACGACGGCATCTCGGTACTTCCGTGCGGCCCTGCGGAGACCGTGTCGCATCTCCTGGCCCGGCCGGCGACCGGCGAACTGATCGCCGACAGTCGGAAGCTCGCCGACTTCGTGCTGATCGATGGGCCGTCCACTGACCATTTTCATGACGCCCTGGCGCTTGTAGACAGCGTCGACGCGGCGCTGGAGGTGGCGAGACTTCGGTGGACCAGCAGCGAACGGCTGCATGAGAGTCTCGAGACGCTGGATGTGGTTTCGCTCCGACTGCTCGGCATCGTGCTGACAGCGTCTTCCGAAAGCGGTACGCCGCCGCGGCGTGCGGTCAACGGAGCGATCGTCCCGCTGTCGGAGAATGGCCTCGGCGACCGCCGCGCCTGGGTCCTGGAGCAATCGCGGCGCGTCGCCGGGTCCCCCGGCAATGACTGACCTCGATCAGCGTACGCAGACGGCCGAGAGCGCCGCCCCTGACGCGGACATGCTGAAGATCGTCGCGGTCGTGCCATTCCTCAATGAGGAGCAACACCTACCGGTGTTCCTCGAGTCGGTGGCGGCCCAGACGCGGCGGCTGGACAAGCTCATCCTCGTGGACGACGGGTCGACCGACCGATCGGGCGCGATCGCGGCCGCGTTCGCTGATGCCAACCCGTATGCGGTGGCGCTGACCCGCCCCCCCAGACCTCCGCGCCGAGACCGGCTGGCGACGGCCGACGAGTGGAAAGCATTCCTGTGGGGGGTCGAGCACATCGACAGCGCGTGGGACGTCCTCGCCAAGCTCGACGGCGACCTGAAGCTGAATCCCACGACGGCGGCCGAGATCGAACGCCAGCTGATCCTCGATCCGCGCCTGGGCCTGGCCGGGTCCTACCTGAGCGAGGACGATGGATCGGGGCGCGTGGTCCGCCTGCGCATCCGCCCGAGCCACGCCCACGGCGCCACGAAGTTCTACCGCCGTGCGTGCTGGGAGCAGATCAGCCCGGTGCCACCGCTGATCGGTTGGGATACGCTAGACGAAGTCAGGGCGCGGCTCGCGGGCTGGCGCACGCAGAGCTTTGCCATGCCGGGTGGCGATCCACTGCATCTTCGCCCGAGGGGGTCGTACGACGGGGTCGCTCGCGGCTTACGCCGTTGGGGATCCAGCTCGTGGGCGCTGGGACATCATCCCTTGCACGTGCTGCTGTTCTCAATCCGAGACATTGGCCGTGACGCGGGACCCCTGGGTGCCCTCAATTACCTCGTTGGATGGGCCGGCGCGGCCATGCGGCGCTCGCTTCGGGCCGATCCCGCAGTCCGCGCGTACATCCGCCGTGACGAGTTGCAGCGGATCCGCCGGCGAGCTTTGGAGCTGCTCCAGCGGCCACGCGCCGGCACCTCTGAAGCCTGATGCCGGGCGCGGCTGCATACGCACTCCATCGACCGTCGGTCAGCCATCCGGCTTGGTCCCGGCGCACCGTGGCTGCCGCAGCCGTGGTTCTGGCCCTGGGCGCAGCGGCTGGTGCACTCGCAGCAGTTCAGCCGATTTGGGCCGTCGCCCCGTTCGCGGTGCTTGCCCTCGTGGCGTTCGCATTCCTCGCGCCAGTGGCGCACCTGACCGCTCTGCTGATCATGACCGTGGTAGTCGGTTATGCCCTCCAGCATAAGTTCGGCTCGCACCTGATCCCTTCGGACGCCCTGCTGCTCACGGGCCTCCTGCGCGCAGGCGTGGTGCTGGCGCGCAAGAGACTCGAGCCTCGGCGGCTGGCGGTCCTCTGTCTGACCGTGGCGTTTGCCGTGGGCACGATCTTGCAGGTGGTCCACGGCCTCCGCGCGGGTTATGACTCGAGCACCGCCGGGCAGGACGGTCGCATCCTGCTCGGCTTCGCCGCGCTCGTGATTGCCATGCCGATCCTTGATGAGCCCGACGGCCGGAGGCGGCTCGGTCGCTGTTTGGTCATCGTAGGGCTCCTGCTCGCCCTATGGGGGCTAGCGACCTGGGCGCTTGGGATCAGCCTCGGAAGCAACGTCGACGTCGGCGTGCGCTCAACGAGCGGCTCAGCTGGGGCCGGTCTTGGCTCAGGTCAGCTGCACGGCGGGCTTTACGGGTATCCGGTGGCCGTGATCATGGGGGCGGCGGTGCTGATCGCAGCACGTGGCGTCCGCGGCCTGACTCGCTGGGCGCTGATCGCAGTGGTGGCGCTGAACGCGATGTGCATCGTCCTCACCTACGAGCGGACGTTCTGGGTCACGACGCTGGTCGCACTCGTGTTCGTGATCGCCAAAGCCGGTCGCGGGCGCCGCTTGCGAGCGGTCGTGGCGATCCTCGGGACGGCTCTGATGGTGCTCGCGCTCCTCTACACCCTGTTGCCCTCTGATCTAGGCGCGATTGAAGCCCGAGTGTTGACGCTCGGACAGGCCAGCGACCTCAACACGGTGCGCTATCGCGCCGTCGAGACCGGCTTCCTCCTCCAGAAGGTCGAGGCGCGACCGCTGCTCGGGTGGGGCGCCGGCGACACGTTGTACTGGGGGCAGCCGTGGGAGCTCGTGCCACCGACAGCGACCTGGTTCGCCCACAACGGTTACTTGTGGGTGATCTGGAAGTTCGGCGCGTTCGTCGCCGCATTGCTGTTCTTGCTGCTCGCATGGGCGATCGCGTCGCGTGCGCCGCCCGAGCGCGACCCAAAGATGCGGGCATTCCGCGTGGGAGCCCAGGGTGGCTTACTCCTGCTGCTGCTCTCGAGCGTGACGTTCCCAAGTTTCAACAGCCTGACCATCACCGCGACGATGGGGGTCCTCATGGCGATCTGCTTCATGCCCCGCGAGCGTCCCGAACGGCGCCTCCCGCGCTCGACAGCTACGGCTGCTAGCAACGGACGTTGTTGCGTATGGTGACCCGCGGCGCGCTCCAGTACTGCGGCCGAGTCCTTTTGCGACCGCGCCACAACTTGAACATGACAAGGGTAAGCCGCTGGCTGTTGATCGCGGCCGGGCTCGCCCTGGCGGTCGCGCTCGGCTGGCTGACGCTCGACACGAGCGGACCTCCGTCGCTCGGCACGCGCCCTTCGGCGCCCTCGGCCAGGCCACAGATCTCCTGGACGGCCCCCGGTGCACCACCCTTGTCGGACGCCCAGGCGGCCGCGCTGGTGGTGCACCGCCCGGAGAACCGCCGCGCCAACACGTCCTTCAACGATTACGTGCCAACGGACGCGCAGTTGCGTGCCTTTCATGACGCTCGCGAGCCGGATGGCGAGCTGGCCGACGTCGCGGTGCCAGAGTTCAGGTACGTCACCGGGCGTCCGGGTCTCACAAATCCTTCGACAGACGACCTGATTCAGTGGGTCGCGCACAAGTGGGGGATTCCCGAGGACTGGATCAGGGCGCAGATAGCAGTCGAGACGCGGTGGTTCCAAAGCGGCCTCGGCGACCGCGCGACCGTGTCGAGCTCCTGGTACACGCTGTATCCCGCGAGAGCCCAGATTGCTGGCACCAACGACGTCTATCAGTCGATGGGTATCTCACAGGTGAAGTGGCGGCCAGACGGCACCGGTGCCGTCCCCGGGAGCGAGCCACTACGGTGGGAGAGCACTGCCTTTGCGCTCGATCTGTACGCGGCCAAGGTCCGCTTCTTCTATGACGGCCATTGCACCTGGTGCTCGCCGGGCTACGGCCCCGGTCAGAAATGGAACAGCATCGGTGGGTGGTACGAGCCGACGCCGTGGGGAAATCCGGGACAGCAGGAGTACGTGCGGAGAGTTCAGGACGCTCTCCGCAATCGTGTGTGGCTCAGCGCCGGATTCTGACTCGGCCTCGTCGTTCCCCGTCCGCGGCCTGGGTGGCCGCGGACGGGAAGCCGTGGTTCAGAATCCGGGCTGTGCCCAGGTCCGGCTGTTCAGGTTGGTTTGGACTTGGGACTCGTAGTCGCGCGCGCCGGAGTTCTGCCACGGGTAGGGGTCGTACCACCCGCCGATGCTGGGCCATGGCTGGCCTGCGCTGTAGCCGGCGCCGCACCAATTACAGTCGCCGTCGTAGTACCAGCGGACGACCGAGGCATAGTAGTCGAGGTTGAAGGCGGTCGACTCCCACCGCAGTGGCTCGGTGCCGTATCCAGGGGTATTGCCGGTTGTCCAGCTGACCTGCATCAGGCCGAGTGAGCGCCACACCTGACAGTTGCTCGTGCAGGTCACGCCAGAGTAGTGCGAGAAGGCGGGATAGGACGGGTAGTCAGAGGCGCTGACGCTGGTCAGGTCGCCGGTCGCGGTCGCGCGCCAGTGGGACTCGACGACTGCCTCGGCGCGGACCCAGTCGGCGGGGATCCCCCATTTGTAGGAGGCCCACTGGATCAGGTCATCGGTCGAGGGGTTGCGCAGCCCGTCGAGCCCGTCGACGGACTTGACCGTGGGTTGGTGCTCGTTGATGGTCCGGGCGCTCTGCCAGGCCAGCTCCTCGGCCGAGCTGGGCACGTAGTTGTTGTACTGGGCGTTGCCCGGCCGGGTCTCGGGCTGGTCCTGGACGCACGCCGCCGCCTGGGCATCGCTTAGCGGAGGCCGGCCCACCGGAGCCCACGTGGTCTGTGGCTGTGCCACCGGGCACGAGCCGGCCGCCCCTTGCGGCGTAGAGCTCACCGACGAGGATTGAGGGCTCGTATTGCCCGAGCCACCGGACGCCGCCACGGTGCCGCCGTTCACGTAAGCGCTTGCGGGACCGGAATTCCAATGATACGACCAGGTGCTCCAGCTGGCGGGCAGCGTCGACCCGACCTGCTCGCCGTACGAGCCGGGCGTACCGCTGCCGACGTCGCGGAAGTAGAGAGTCCCGCCGTTGCCGAGCAGCGCGATCCAGTACCGAGTGCCCGCAGTGACGGGGGCGGACGTGACGACCACGTCGTTCCAGGCGGACTTGCTCAGCGATGAGCGTGAGCCGTGCGCGATGAGGGTCCCCGGCTTGCCGCCCGCATCGCTGTAGAGACCAACGTCGAGGCTGGTGGCGGTGTTCGACGAGCCTATGTAGACCTGCACATCGGCCGTGCTGCCGGTCGCGCCCGCGCTGTAGCCGAACGCCTGCATGAAGCCGGCGCCGGCACGGTCTTGGTAGCCCGCCACGGTCTGCTGGCCGAGCAACGGGGATGCGGCCGATGCGCTTGCACAGACCAGAAGTGAGCCGAATACAGTGATAAGTAAGACAGATCTTCTCATTACCTGTATATCCCGCCTCATTTAGCTTTGTAATGGCGTGTCGACGCTACGTGACAACTTGGACTCGAGACCGGGCGAGCTGCAGCCCCGTCCGCGCGGGGACCGTCTACCGGCCGGCTCGCGTGTTTCAGCGCCGGTGGTCACGATTTTCACGGTGATCTACGGTAAATCTCCTTGACTCATGGGCCTAACTGCGCGGCAGAGCCTGGTCAGGCGCCGTCCTGGACGGATCTTGCCGCTGGCAACAGCGCAAGACCACGGCCGCCCGAGCAATGGTCGGGCACCGCGGCCCGGGCGTTATTTGTCAATCAACGGCGTCACGGTCAAAACTGGAGGTCACAGGCGGTACCGACTGACGGAAATCTGTGACGGGGTATCGCCTCGACGGGTCATGTGGTTGTGCTTGTGTCCAGGGCTGCACCAACGGCGACTGCTCATGGTCACTACGCGTCACAGTGTGGTCGTTTGAACCGGACGGACCACACATCCGGACGTCACGTGCAGACGCGAGTGCTACTCAGGGCGCATCGCACTGCGCGCCACATCCACTTCCTCTGCCGAGCGCGGGAACCTTGCACATCGTCCGACGGGAGATGCGGCCATGCATCGAAGTATGTGGACTTGAAAGGCGAACTCATGCACAACCTACAAAAGACCGCATATTGCTGATATCGGAGACCGCCGCAGCTCATCAAGGCTGGCCTTGCGCACCCACGGTCACGACAGCCCGTTGCCGTATGCGACGGGCGGCGCGGACATTGTCTGTCGGATGTAGGTTCGCGTTGGCAGGACCGCGCCGACGGCCACGAGAATTCAGCACGGGAGCGAGGCGGCGGACCGGAGCGACCTCTCCGGCCGCGGTCGCGGGTGCGCGGCGGGCTACGGCGCGGCGACCGCGGCCGCGCGTCTCGGCATGATGCGGCGAACCTGTCGAAGCGCGGTAGCGATCACTTCCCGATCCTGCAGGGCGACGATGGCGACATACGAGAGTAGGCAATCGGCGACCGTGCCGGCGAAGGCCAGCGGCGGCGAGACCCCGGCGAGGCTGTTGGCCGCAGCCCGGGTCGCTACCCAGCTCACAGCCGCGGCAAGGATCATTGGCCGAAGCGCCGACCACTGCGCTCTCTTCGGAAGCTCGAGGCGCTTCGCCACCACCCGCATCAGGAGCAGGGCGAGTATCACCATGTAGACGAGAAGGACCACGCCGACCGCGGTGATACCTCCAGTGTGTGCAGCTACCACCGTCGCGACCGCGAACGGCGCGAGGCCGACGACGGAGATGCGTCCGTAGAGCCAGGCCGCGCCCAGCGAGTTCAGCAGGCGACCGAAGGTCACCTGCAGCGGCCGGGCGATCGCCCACAGCCCCATCACGGTGAGGACGCCGGTCATCGGCAGCCACTTGGGGCCGAGCAGAGCGAGCGTGAAGGGACGCGCCCCCGCGCTGAGGATGATGCCGATCGGACAGGTGATCAGGCACACGAGTCGCAGCGTGGTTAGATACGGTCGCCTCAGGTCCTTGCCCTCGTGCCGCATCCGCGCAAATGCGGGAAAGGTGACCGTGGCGACAGGGTCGGCGATCGCGTAGTTCGGCAGTTCCGCCTGCTTATAGGCCATCGAGTAGAAGCCGAGCGGGGTCGCCCCGAGGACCTGCCCGATCGAGACGTAGTCGGCGTTCTGCTCGATGAACTCAGCGAGCTCCTGTCCGAGGAAGCCGCGACTGCCACGAAGGATCTTCGGCACCCACGAGCGGTCGAGCGCCGGTTTCACGCGGTACGGCGCCTGCGCGAACAGCATGATGCCGTTGGTGGCGTGCGCGGCCACGTAGGAGATGACCAAAGCCCACACGCCAAACCCGAGGAAGCCGAGGGCGAGCGCCATCGTCGAGAAGACCACCGCTCGGGCGATCTGCGCCAGGAAGCGCCGGCGAAACTCGAACTCCTTCTGCATGACCATGTCGTAGAACCAGTTCACGCCGCTGAACAGCAGGATCCCGGCGAAAACAAAGAGGATGTCCTCGAGCCGCGGCTCGTGAAAGAACTTGGCAGCGAACGGTGCCGCGGCCGCCAATGCGGCCGCCATCAGGGCGCCCGACGCGATCACCAGGGTGAGCACGGTCCCGCGCGCCCGGTCGTCGACCAGATCGTCGCGGACGATCAGCGCCGAGCCAAGCCAGTTGCCGTTGAAGATACTCAGCAGGCCCAGACCGAGGTTGGCCAGCGCGAACAAACCGAAATCGGCGGGCGCCAGCAGCCGCGCCAAGACGATCGTGGTAAGCGACCCGACGACCTTGGTCGCGCCGAAGGTGATCATCGTCCACGGCACCCCGCGGACGGCCTTCTCATACATACGCGCCCACGACGGCGCCGGCCTGATTCATGGCATGCGATACAACGGCCCGAGCGGCCCACTCCTTGCGTTCAGAATGAGGCACGCCTTCGTGGCAAGAACCCCTCAAAAGGGGTGCGCGCCACCGTGGGGCACTCTGTAGCTTCTGCTGCGAGCTGAGACCCCCGCCTAGGGCAGGGCGGGAAGGGGTATTGCCCGGTGCGTTTATTGATAATCCGTAAGCCTCTGGCGGCGCTGGCCTTCATGGTCGCGCTCACGCTGCCCGCCGCAGCACACGCGGCCCCGATGACGTCGGGGGGCGCGCCTGGGGTGGCTCCCGGGGCGACGGTCGTGACGCTGACATTTGACGACGGTACGGCCTCGCAGTACTGGGCGCTCAATCAGCTGAGCTCCCACAACATGAACGGGACGTTCTTCATCAACAGCTCGCGTATCGGGACGTCGAGCTACTACATGACCTGGAGCCAGATCCACGACCTGTACAACGCGGGGAATGAGATCGGGGGCCATACCGCGGACCACGACAACCTCACCACCGTGGACCCGGCCGAAGCCCAGCGCCAGGTGTGCGACGACCGGGCGAACCTCCTCAACCAAGGCTTTCAGCCCACGGACTTCGCGTATCCCTTCGGTGCCTACAACGCGAGCACCGAGCAGATGGTCGCCAGCTGCGGATACGACGCGGCGCGCGCGGACACCGTCGCCGGGACGCAGTCCGCCCCGCCATCCGATCCCTACGCCGTCGGGATCAGCGGTGAGGCCAACAGCCTGGCGCCGTACGAGACCGCGGTGACCACCGCGGAGCAGAGCGGCGGCGGGTGGGTACCGCTCGTGTTCCATCAGCTTTGCAACGGCTGCGATGTCGACTGGCTGAGCCAGTCGGACTTCACCACCTTCCTCGACTGGCTGCAAGGGCAGGAGGCCAACGGCGTCGTGGTCGAGACGATGGCGCAGGTCATGGGCGGCTCGGTGCAGCCCGCGGTGACGATTCCCTTCCCGCCGGCGCCGAACGGCTGGAACGCGCTCCGAAACGCCTCGCTGGAGTACAACACCGGCAGTGGGAATCTGAGCACCACCCCGGACTGCTACATCGCCGATGACTTCGGCAACCACACCTCCACCTGGAGCTGGACGACCGACTCCCATACCGGATCGCGGGCCGTGAACGTCACGGTGTCGAACTACAGCAGTGGCGACGCCAGTCTGCATCCCATTCAAGACCTGGGAGAGTGCACCCCAAGCGTCACTCCAGGCCACACGTACGTAATCAGCGAGTGGTACAAATCGAGCGCGCCGGTCTATTTCAACAACTTCACCCGGGACACGCTCGGCGCATACTCGTACTGGCAAGCCAGCCCGACCTTCCCCGCCTCGTCGACCTGGACCAAGGCCACTTGGACCACGCCGGTGATTCCCGGCGGCGTCACCGGCCTGAACTTCGGGTTGTCGATCAACACCAACGGGTCGATGACGGTCGACGACTTCGCGATGCAGGATGCCGCACCGACCGGCAGCGCCGACACCACCCCGCCAACCGTGTCGCTTACCTCGCCGGCCAACGGAGCAACGGTAGCGGGTACCACCACGGCCACCGCGACCGCCTCCGACAACGTGGCGGTCGATCACGTGGACTTCCTGATCGACGGCGCCGTCGCCTACACCTCGACCAACGGCCTGAACACCTACAGCTGGTACACGCGCAACCTCAGCAACGGCGCGCATACGATCGCCGTGCGGGCAGTGGACACCTCGGGCAACAGCACGACGTCGACCCCGATCACGGTGTACGTCAACAACTCGGTGACGAACCTGCTGCAGAATCCCTCGCTGGAGAGCGGCTCGGGCTCCCCCAGCTGCTGGCAGCTTGGCGGCTACGGAACCAACTCCGCGACCTGGACGTACACATCCGACGCGCATACGGGCAACGAGGCCGAGAACCTGAATGTAACGAGCTGGACGAACGGGGACCGTAAGCTCGTCTCCGCACAGGACACGGGGAACTGCGCGCCGGCGGTGACGCCTGGCCACTCCTACACGGTGACTGCGTGGTACAAGGTGCCGACGGGGACGGCCACGCCGCGGCTGTTCGCCTATTACCGGACCCCAAGCGCCGGCTGGACGTACTGGACGATTTCGCCGGTGTACGCGAGCAGTTCTTCGTGGACCCAGGTGACCTGGTCGACGCCTCCGGTACCCGCGGGTGTGACGAACATCTCGGTCGGGATGGGTCTGCAGAATGTCGGATCGGTGACGATGGACGACTTCGGCCTGTACGACAACACCCCGCCACCGGATACCACTCCTCCGACTAGCACTATCAGCTGCAACAACAACTCAGCCGACAACACGGGCTGTGCCAGCGGCTGGTACGCCGCGCCGGTCCAGGTCTCGCTCAGCGCGACCGACAACTTGGGCGGTTCCGGCGTGCAGGAGATCGTCTACACCACCGACGGGAGCGACCCGACGCTGTCGAACGGGGCCGCCTACACCGGACCGTTCACGGTCAGCTCGACCACGACGGTGAAGTGGCGAGCCTACGACAACGCCGGGAACGCCGAGGCGATCCACACCCAGCTCATCCAGATCGACACCGTTCCGCCGACCAGCACGATCGCCTGCAACGATGCCCCCTGCCAGTCGGGCTGGTACGGCGCCGCCGTGTCGGCGAGCTTGAGCGGCGCCGACAACGCCGCCGGTGTCGCCTTCATCCGCTACACGACGGACGGGACGGATCCCAGCCTGACCAACGGTGGGGACTACCTCGGGCCGTTCTCGGTCGACTCGACGACTACGGTCAAGTGGCGCGCGTACGACAACGCCGGTAACGCCGAGGCGATCAACGCCCAGCTGATCCAGATCGACAGCGTGACGCCCGCTACTCAAATCAGTTGCAACGGTGGCACGTGCTCGTCCTCGTGGTACACCGGCGCCGTGAGCGTGAACCTCTCGGGCAGTAGCGGTGGCTCAGGGGTGGCCGCCACGTATTACACGACCGACGGCAGCACGCCGACTCAGACCACGGCCGACCTGTACACCGGACCGTTCACGGTCAGCGCGACGACGACCGTCAAATACTTCTCCGTCGACTCCGCGGGCAACGTCGAGGGGGTCAACTCCACGCCCATTCAGATCGACGGCACGCCGCCGACTTCGAGCATCTCCTGTAACGGCATGGGTGGGTGTGGAACTGGCTGGTACAACAGCGCGGTCTCGGTCGGCATAAACGCCACCGACAACGTGGGTGGGTCAGGCGTGAGGGAGATCGTCTACACGACCGACGGGAGCGACCCGTCCCTCAGCAACGGCCTTGTGTATACGAGCCCGCTGTCTGTTGCCTCCACGACGACGATCAAGTACCGCGCGTACGACATCGCCGGAAACGCCGAGGCCGTCAACACGCAGCATATCCAGGTCGACTCCACGCCGCCGTCCAGCAACATCACCTGCAACGCGGCGGCGTGCTCGTCCTCGCCCTATTCCGGGAACGTGAACGTCGACCTGTCGGCGGCCGACAACAGCGGTGGCTCGGGGGTGGCCGCGATCTACTACACGACGGACGGAAGCACGCCCACGCAGACCGCGGCGGACCTGTACAGCGGGACGTTCATGATCACTGCCACCAAGACGGTCAAGTACTTCTCGGTCGACAACGCCGGGAACGCAGAGCCCGTGAACTCCCAGACCATAACCGTGGCAGCGGCCGGCGTGACGATCACCAGTCCGACAGCTGGCTCGACGGTCAACGGCACGATCAGCCTCGGTGCCAACGTGGGTGGCATCAACGTAGACCACGTGACCTTCATCGTCGACGGGACGCCTGTGGGCACGGCGACGACGGCCCCGTACACGGTTTCGTGGGACACCACGAAGGTGATGGACGGCACGCACTCGGTCGTGGCCGCGGTTTTCGACAGCTCAGGGGTCGAGACGGACTCGAACTCGGTGACGTTCTCCGTCTCCAACCACTCCGGCGACACGACGCCGCCCACGTCGACGATCAGCTGCAACAGCGGGTCGTGCGGGAGCTCGTGGTACACAGGAACGGTGTCTGTGAGCCTGAGCGCGACCGATGGCGCGGGCGGCTCGGGGGTGGCGTCGATTCGCTACACCACCGACGGGAGCGATCCCTCGCTTACCAACGGGCAGGTCTACAGCGGCGCGTTCTCGGTCGGGACGACCACCACGGTGAAGTACCGGTCCTACGATGGGGCGGGCAACGCCGAGGCCGTCAACAGCCAGCTCATCGAGGTCGACGGCGTGGCCCCAAGCTCGTCAATCTCCTGTAACAGCGCCGCGTGCTCGAACGGGTTCTACAACGCCGCAGTGTCGGTGAGCCTCTCAGCGACGGACAACTCCGGCGGCTCGGGCGTGGCGTCGATCGTCTACACGACCGACGGGTCGACGCCATCGCTCACGAACGGCACGGTGTACACGTCGGCCTTCTCGATCAGCTCGACGACGACGGTCAAATACCGCTCGTACGACGTCGCCGGCAATGCTGAAGCGGTGAACTCGGTCCTCGTCCAGGTCGACACGACCCCCCCGACTTCGCAGGTGTCCTGCAACGGGACCTCGTGCGGAAGCTGGTTCAACAGCGCGTCGGTGACGCTCTCGGCGACCGACAATCCCGGCGGCTCTGGGGTGGCGTCGATTCGCTACACCACCGACGGCAGCGATCCGTCTCTGACCAACGGCCAGGTGTACAGCGGTGCGTTCGCGGTGCGCTCGACGACCACGGTCAAATATCGCGCCTACGACAACGTCGGGAACGCCGAGCCGATCAACAGTCAGGTGATCAGGATCGACGCGGTTGCGCCCACCTCAACGCTGTCCTGCAACGGCGCCAACTGCTCAGCCTCCTTCTACACCGTTCCGGTCTCCCTGACCCTGTCGGCCACCGACAACTCCGGCGGCTCGGGCGTGGCTTCGATCATCTACACAACCGACGGGTCCACGCCTTCGCCGACGAACGGCACCGTGTACACGTCGGCCTTCACGGTCAACACGTCGACGACGATCAAGTACCGCGCCTATGACAACGCCGGCAACGCCGAGCCGGTGAATTCGGCGCTGATCCAGGTCGACATCACGCCCCCGACCTCGCAA
The DNA here is from genome assembly GCA_963731355.1 of uncultured Solirubrobacterales bacterium. Lineage (GTDB taxonomy): Bacteria > Actinomycetota > Thermoleophilia > Solirubrobacterales > Solirubrobacteraceae > Palsa-465. The sequence goes on from CAVSUS010000003.1 coordinate 242,834, forward strand.
GCCACCTGTAACGGCGGATCGTGCTCCGGATGGTTCAAGCCTGGGGTGTCGGTGTCACTCTCGGCGGCCGACAATCCGGGCGGCTCAGGGCTCGCGTCGATCCGATATACGACCGATGGGTCGACCCCGACGACGTCGCACGGAACGACCTACGCCGGGGCGCTCAACTTCTCGGCGTCGACCACCCTCACCTACCGCGCGTACGACAACGTCGGGAACGCGGAGGCGCCGCACCGCCTGCCGATCCAGATCGATGGCACGCCGCCGTCCGTGTCACTGACGAGTCCGAACGCCGGCTATGCCTTCGGGACCTTGAACCTGAGCGCCACCGCCAGCGACAACGTGGCCGTGGACCATGTTGATTTCCTCGTCGACGGGAACGTCGTCGGGACCGCAACCACGGCGCCCTACACGTTCGCATGGAACTCCGCTACCGTGCCGGACGGAAGTCACACGATCTCGGCACGCGCCGTCGACCCCGCGGGCAACGCGACCACGACGCCGACCGTCACCGTCACCTTGCTCAATCACAACCTCGTGCAGAACCCCTCGCTCGAGACCGCTGCGAGCAACGGGACCCCGACGTGCTGGCAGCTCGCCGGCTACGGAACCAACTCGGTCACCTGGACGCACACCACTGACGCGCACACCGGCAGCTTCGGAGAGAACCTCAACATGACCGCGTGGACCAACGGCGACCGCAAGCTGATGCCACTGATGGATACTGGAAGCTGCGCACCCGCGGTCAACGCAGGCCACACGTACACGGCGACGGCCTGGTACAAGGTCACCTCAGGCACCACCAGCCCCCGGTTCTTCGCCTACTACTACCTTCCGGGCACGGGTTGGACGTATTGGACCGGATCGCCGACCTATGCCGTCACGGGCACGTGGACCCAGGTCACGTGGACGACTCCGGCTATCCCCACCGGCGCGACGCTCCTGTCGGTCGGCTTGGGACTCCAGAACGTCGGCTCGCTGACTATGGACGACTTCGGCCTGTTCCCGACGGGCTGAGGCACGCGACCGTGGGATTCGAGACCTTGACGGTCTCAGCGATTGGCAAGCGGGCGCTGGGGCGCGTAGCCGTCGTGCCCGGACCCGCCGCTCGAACCCGCAGGGTGGTGGGGGGAACGACGAACATTGCGTACGCGCACTACGTCGGGCCGCGCGTTCCGCACTACGATGCGTTCGACTCGGGTTTCGGCTACCGGAAGCTGGAACAGACGGTCGCGATGCTCTCCCGCTGGTTCACCTTCGCCTCCTTGGGCGAGCTGATGGATGGGACGGTAAAAGTCGCGAACGGACGGCCGCCGATTGCACTCACCTTCGACGACGGCTTCGACATGCTCGGAGGCCCGCTGCTGGAGACCCTTCGGCGCCACGGCGTCAGCGCCACGGTGTTCGTAATCACACGCTGCGTCGACAATCGGCATTTGATGTGGCGAAGCAAGCTGAGCGCGCTGCTGGCGTTACGGTCCTCGAGGAGCGTAGTCGCCGCCTACGCCGATCTGGCTGCGGATCACGGCTTACCTCCCGTGGTTCGTGCCGATGCCGTTCTCGGCGCAAGCCGAAACTGGCCGATGGAGCTCAAGGACGTACTGGCCGATGAGTTGTGGGAGCGCTGTGCAATGCCACCGGTTGCGGGCTACCTTGAGCGTTATCAACCGTACTTCAGCTGGGATGGCCTCCGTAGGTGGATCGACGCCGGTCATTCGGTGGGCCTGCACACGGCGACGCATCCGGATTGCTCTCGGCTGGACCGGTCTGCGGTCGAGGCGGAGATCGTCGCGCCGGCGGCGGTGCTCCGTTCGGAGCTTGGCCTCGAATCGGTGCCTTTCTCGTATCCGTTTGGCTGCCGGTTTCCATCCGAGGTCGAGCGGCGTCTCGTGCACGAGCGCGTCGTCACGTGCGCGCTCGGGGTCGCCGGCTTCTCTGCACTCGGGACGGCCCCAGAGCGGCTCGAGCGGGCGTGCATCGAGCATTTCCCGCGATGGGACGTCTTTGGCCGGACGTTTGTTGGCTCGCTTCGCGACAGCAGGCGTTCGCTTGCCCACGTGGGTGAGCGTTGCCGGCTGATGCCGAGCTAACGCCGCGACCAGACGCTTCCGCCATATAGGTGTTTATGCTGCCGCCCGGCATGCACGGCACGAGGAACGCGTTGCGCAGGTCGAGTTTTTGTACCGCCGCCCTGGCTTTGCTCGTCCTTTGCTCGAGCGCGTCGGCCGCGACGCCGCTGCTCGGCGATCGCAGGGTCGAGCGCGTCCGGGACCGCGCGGGCGCGGGGTTTGCGCAGGCATTTCGCTACACGGCTGTGGCCTCCGGCACCACGCGGCTCGTGCGCGTGTATGTCTCGCGCGCCAGCACGGCGACCGGCCTGGAGGTCGGGCTTTACTCCAGCCGGTCTGGTAGGCCCTCGATGCTGCTGGCGTCGGGTAGTCGGTCTGGCCTCAAGCGTGGCGGCTGGAATGACGTCAGGATGCGTCCGGCAGCCGTCCGCGCGAGAGCGAGGTATTGGATCGCGCTGCTGGGAGCCGGCGGTGCTCTGTCCTTCCGTGATCGGGGCAGCGGCGCGCGGTCCTACGGGCAGAGCGCCGACGCACTCCCCGCAACCTGGAGCAGCATGGAGAGCTGGGCGACCGGCCCGGCCTCCGCGTACGTCATCGGGAGTCGATCGCTCACGCGAGAGCCAACCGCGCCGACCGGGCTGTCAGCGACGCCCGGTGATCGTCAAGTGTGGTTGTCGTGGCACCGGTCCACCGACAGCGTTCGCGTCGCCGGCTACCGCGTCTACCGCAACGGCTCGTTCGTGGCCAGGACCAGAGCCACGCATTACACGAACACCGGCCTGACGAACGGTAGGACGTATCGCTATTCGGTGGTGGCATATGACGCCGCCGGGCGCAAGAGCGCCCACTCGGCCGTCGTAAAGGCCACGCCGCACGGGACGGGCCCGGCCACGCCGCCCGGGACGGGCCCGGCCAGGCCGCCCGGGACGGGCCCCGGGGGGAGCGGCGCAACGTGTCCCGTAGCGGAGCCTCAGGCGACGTGGGCTCCGGTGGGCCGGCCTCCGCTTACGGACGCGCAGGCGGCGGCCTGCGTGCAGCACCGGCCAGAAAGCCGACCCGGCAACGCGGGCTACAACGACTTCGTGCCGTCGCCGGCCGAGGAGCAGGCGTGGCAGGGAGCTCGGGCGGGTAACGAGCACCATCCTGAGGTCGTGTACGTCGACGGTCTTGACGGACTTCCGAACCCCTCCACCGATGATCTGATCCAGTGGGCGTCCTATAAGTGGGGCATCCCAACCGATTGGGTACGCGCCGCGGCGGTCGTCGAGTCATACTGGCGCCAGACCAGCACTGGCGATTTGATGAGCGTCAGCGCGACGGCCTACCAGTCCTATCCAGCGCTCGCCCGCGCCTCCGGGCCGTCGTGCTCGAGCGGCTGCCGGGTATGGCGGTCGCTTGGCCTGATGTCGGTCGGCTGGACATCGCCGCCAACCGAGGTAGACGTCGGAACGGAGCCGTTGCGGTGGGAATCCACCGCCTTCAACCTCGACTACTACGCATCAGTGGTTCGCTGGTATTACGACGGACACTGCAGCTGGTGCGGCTCGGGGTACGGCTCTGGAGAGCAGTGGCCGAGCATCGGCGGCTGGTACGACCCGTTCCCCTGGCAGAATTCGGGTGCCCTGGTCTACGTCTCAAAAGTTCAGTCGGACCTTCGGAACTACACCTGGGCACAACCGGGGTTCTGAATCACGACGCCACGGGGAGCTCCGGCTTCGCCTGGAATCCCCGGCTCACGAGGCCGTTGACGTGGGCAAAATGGCTGGCCTCGGTGCGGTTGGCGACGTCCAGCTTCCGATAAATGTTCCTCAGGTGGAACTTGACCGTCTGTTCGGTAACCCAGAGCTGGCGCGCGACCCCCCCGTTGCTCGACCCAGAGGCCACTAACCGGAGAATCTCTAACTCTCGCGCGGTCAGGGGCAGCTCGGCGGCGTCAATTGAGCTATCCGAGCGGTCGTCTGCCGCGCGCGCTGCGCCTGAGTTGAGCGCGATGTGGCCCGCGACGGTCTCGCGCACGAGCGTTGTCAGCGCCGCGGGATGTGTGGCCTTCGAGAGTGCACCCGTCGCTCCAGCGCGGAAGATCCGCTCCAGCCAGCCGCGGTCCATATGGGCGCTCAGCACGATGACCGACGTGTGCTCACTGTCGGCCTTGATCTCGCGGATCAGCTCTACGACGCTTTCCGATCGGTCCATCTCGTCGACCAGAACCACCTCCGGACTCACGGCGAGGATCGTCTTGGCTGAAGTGTTTCGTCCATCCGCATGGCCGACCAGCCGGAACTCGCCGCCATTGCGAAAGCCAATCCGAATCGCCTCGACGATCAACGAGTTGTCCGCCACTATCACCAGCCGGCGCAGTCCACTTAGGGTGCCAGCGCCTGTCCCTGAGGATTCCATTCCGCTCCTTTCGTGTCCGTATCGGATGCAGAACGTCACCGCTTCCGAATGCCCGCCGCGCTACCTTGCGCTGCCCTGCCCAAAAGGATGGGGCGCTCCGGGAGTTCGTGCAATAGGCTCATTGGCCTTGGGCGCGTTCAGCGGTTTGAACGTCGATCAAACACGCTGCGTTCGAACGTGAACGCCCCGCCCGCGGCCTATTGCCGCGCGTCAGCGGCTAATCGATCCTTCTGACACGGTCTCCGCGGGGATTGGGCGCTCGCCGCGAGCGCAGGCGAACTCGAGCCGTTAGTAGGGCAACAGACAACAGATCCGGCGACTCTTCGCCGCCGGCCGACCGGCCGACGGCCGAGCAGCGGCGGACGGATCTTGGGGCAACCAATCGGAAGGCAACAAATGAATCCAGCTGGTCACGCGGGTCGCGGCTCCTGGGTCACTACGGGCGGTGACGGCCGTGCGCCGCGCTTGCCGGCCCACGGCCGCGCGGAGCGCATCACGATGCTGCTGGAGAACAACCCCTATCCGCACGACATCCGGGTGCGCCAGGAGGCCGAGTCGCTGGCCGCCGCTGGGCACACCGTCGAGGTGATTGCGCCCCGCGGCCGCCGTCAGGCCGCGCGCGAGTGTGTGAACGGAGTGGACGTGCGGCGCTATCGCTCGCTCAGCCTCGCGCGACAGAACGCCTGGGCGGTCCTGCTCGAGTACGTGGTGGCGATCGTGGCTCTGCATGTTGCGGCAGTGCGCGCGCTTCTCCGGGGCAGCACCGTGCTGCACCTGCACAACCCGCCAGACCTCCTGTTCCCGGCCGGCGTGCTGTTCAGGCTGGCTCGGCGGCGCGTGGTGTTCGACCACCACGACCTTGGGCCCGAGCTTGCCGCGGTGAAATTCGGCTCGCGGCTGCTGGTCGGCGTGGCGCGCCTGGCCGAGCGTCTCACCTTTGGCGTGGCCAACCACGTTCTGGCCGCCAACGCCTCGCACGCGGAGATCGCGGTCGAGCGAGGCGGAAAGCGGCTGGCCGACGTCACCGTCGTGCGCAACGGACCCCGGCGGGCCTGGACACGCCTACCGCTGCGCTTGCGACCGGAACGGCTGGCCTCCGTTAGCCTCGTCTACCTCGGCACAGTCGCCGATCAGGACGGTGTCGAGGAGATGGCGGAAGTGCTGGCGCTGCTGCGCGATAGTCGCCCCGACCTCGACGTGCGGCTGACCGTGATCGGCGACGGAGACGGCCGGGATAATTTCGAGTCGGCTCTGGACCGCTTCGACGTGTCCGCGAAGGTGACGCTCACCGGCTGGGTGGCGCTCGAGCAGGTGCCTGACCTCCTCGGCGAAGCTGACGTGTGCGTGGACCCGGCCCCCGCCACCGAGCTCAACGAGCGCTCGACGATGATCAAGGTGGCCGAGTACCTGGCGCTCGGCAAGCCGGTCGTGGCCTATGACCTGCTCGAGACTCGCCGCACCGTGCAGGATGCGGCGCTGCTCGTGCCCGACGGCGACACCGCGGCGTTTGCCGAACGGATCGCGCTGCTTGCGGACGATCCCGAGCTTCGATCGAGTCTGTCCCGCCGCGCCCGGGAGCGCGCGCTCGCGCTGACCTGGGACAAGTCGGAGTCGGCGTTACTCGCGGCCTACGCGGGTCTGAGCGCCAACGGTCGACCGGGGCGAAGGCGGCTCCCTGGACTCCCCCTGCCTGAGGTGCACCACAGGGATCCGCTCGCGGTGCCGGCGCGCGAAGCGCTCGATCGCGCACACGTACGCGGCGCCGATCTTGCCCAACAGCGCCGGCGATCGGATCAAGAAGCGACGATCTAGGAAAACCGCTCCAGCATCCCCTCCGACTGCAGCCTCGGGATGTAGCCAGCGATGAAGATCCGCCTCCGCAACAAGTGGGCTCGCAGCGCGATTTCGCGCTCTACCGACGACCCAGGGTCGTCGCTCTGGACGGCGGTTATGGCAGGCAGCGGGCACCAGAACAGAGAGGCTGCCGGCGCCATCCTCGCAATGCCCGCCGATCCGACGGGTTGGCGAGGCCGCAATCTGGGCTTTCGGCCAGGGCTCGCGGGCGGCCGATTTGCGACGCTTTCGCACAGATGAATCAGTTGAGTCCCATCCGACACCGCCCCGCCGTCAGAGCGCCCGTCATCCGGCCCGCGGCCGACAGGACGAGGCGCGTGATCGTGGCCGGTCTACTCCTGATGGCCGCGATGGTCGCGCTGCAGGCAGTGAGCCAGGCGATCGACTTCAGTGTGTTCAATCTCCGGATCCGGGCGTTCAACTCCGACAAGCATGACAGCGTGTTCGGCGTCGCGAGCCTGCTGGCACAGATGGCCGTCGCAGCGGCGAGCGGGTGGCGAAGCAGCCGCGTTGAGCGGCACCGCGGGGCGTGGCTCGCGCTCGGAGCGCTGGTGGCCGGTCTGGTCCTCGTCCGGGGGCTGACCCACTTCAACGCCGCGGCGCTGGCGGTCCCGCTGGCCTGCGTGTTCTGTTTGGTGTGCTGGCTGACGTGGCGCGATCCCGCCGGCGCCCGAGCCATCGTATGGGCAGGCATCATCCTGCTGGCGACGTCGTTGCTGCTGCACAAGGTGGGGCTGGCCGCGGACTCGAGCACCGCCAGCGATTACACCTGGGCGTACCAGATCACCGGCATGGTCAAGCACGGGGCCGAGCTAGCCGGGTGGATGCTGCTGGCCACCGGAATCGCAGCGGGCATCGAGCGTCGTCGAGCGTCAGAGGTCACCACCGACGGAATCGTTGCTCATAGAGATGGAATCCGTCGCCCGGTGACCCATGCCTCCGCGCGCGAGCTCGTGCGGCGCGCACGGCTGTAGCGGCTGCGGCCAACTCGAGTAGAGGACCTCCTCGAGCCGTCGACGTCCTGTTCAGTCGCCTGAACGATACGCGTGCAAGCGGGGCTATTCCGGCGCCGTTCATCAGGTGGCATAACTCTTTTCGCAAGGAAATCGCTGAAAGGGCAGACTTTGCAGGTACTAACCACGAGGGGGCGCGGGGATGCCGTGCGCTTCGTCGCACTCGACAAGCAGCACGGACACATCGAACAGGAGTTGACGGGCGCGTTTGCCCGCCTACTCCGAACGAGCGCATACACACTCGGCACCGAGGTGGAGCAGTTCGAGGCGGAGTTCGCCGACTACTGCGAGACCGGCCACTGCGTCGGCGTCTCCTCCGGAACGGCGGCTCTGTCGCTCGTGCTGCGTGCTGCGGGCATCGGCCCGGGTGATGAGGTGATCGTCCCGGCGCATACGTTCATCGCCTCGGCGCTCGGCGCGGTACACGCCGGGGCGACGCCCGTCCTGTGCGACGTCGACGAGGCGACGGGCCTGATCGATCCCGAGGCCGCCCGCGCGGCAATCACGCCGCGCACGGCAGCGATCGTCGCCGTCCACCTATACGGCCAGATGTGCGACATGGACGCGATCAGCGAGATCGCGAAGTCGTGCGGCCTGTTCGTGGTCGAGGACGCTGCCCAGGCGCACGGTGCGCTCTACAACGGGCGCCGCGCCGGGTCGCTCGGCGATGCCGGGGCATTCTCGTTCTACCCCAGCAAGAACCTCGGCGCGCTCGGAGATGGAGGCGCCGTCTGTACCAACAACGACATGCTCGCCGCGCGCCTGCGCCAGCTGCGGAACCTCGGCCAGCGGACGAAGGGCGAGCACGTCGAGCTTGGCTTCAACGAGCGGCTCGATGGCCTGCAGGCGGCCTTGCTCCGGGTCAAGCTACGGCACCTCGACGCCTGGAACGACGCGCGGCGCGCCCGGGCCCGGCGGTATCGCGAGCTGCTGCCGGCGGACGTCACGCTTCTGGAGGAGCGGCCCGAGAGTCCCTGCGTCTATCACCTCATGCCGGCGCGGTTCGCAAACCGCGACGCGGTGGCGACGGCGCTGCGGGCCCGGGGAATAGAGACAGGTGTCCACTACGCGCCGGCGATGGACGGGCATCCCGCGCTCGAGGGCGTCTCCATCGTCAGCGGCGAGGTTCTCGCCGCGCATGCCTGGGCAGCGGGGGAGCTGTCGCTGCCGATGCACCCGGACCTGAGCGCGGACGAGGTGGAGCAGGTAGCCGAGGCCGTCATCCAGGCCATCACCACGACAGCAAGCGCAGGAGGGGCGAGATGTTGAAGTCGACGATGCAAATCAACCAGCAGGAGCAGGCACCCGCGACCGACCCGGTTGGGTTGGCGGTCGTCGGCCTCGGATACTGGGGGCCGAACCTTTTGCGGGTGCTCGGCGACAACCTCGACGCGACCGTCCGGTGGATGTGTGACCTCGACCCGGAGCGCCTGGGCAAGTATCGCCGGCGCCACCCCGGCGCCCGGGTGACCACCCGGATCGAGCGCGTGCTCGCCGACCCCGCCGTCGACGCCGTGATCATCGCCACACCGGTACACACGCATTACGACCTGGCCGCGCGGGTGCTGGACGCGGGGAAGCACGCGTTCGTCGAGAAGCCGCTCGCTCCCTCCAGCGAGCTGGCGGACGAGCTGGCGGACATGGCCGCCGCGCGGGAACGGATCCTGATGTGTGGACACACGTTCCTCTACAGCCCCCCGGTCCGGGCGATCAAGCGCATGATCAGTGAGGGGAAGCTCGGCGACATCTATTTCATCTCATCGAGCCGTGTCAACCTGGGATTGCACCAGCGTGACGTCAGCGTAATCTGGGACCTCGGGCCCCACGACTTTTCGATCCTGCTCTATTGGCTGAGCGAGATGCCGCTGAGCGTCCGCGCAATCGGTCGCGACTCGATTGTTAAGGGCATTGCCGATGTCGCCTTCGTGACGATGAGCTTTGCGTCCGGGATCATCGCGAACATCGAGCTGAGCTGGTTGGCGCCGAGCAAGCTTCGCCGCACCGTGCTGGTCGGCTCGGAGCGCATGGCGATCTACGACGACGGGGCGCCGGAACCCGTGCGGCTGTTCGACCAAGGCGTGGTCTACCGCGACCCGGAGACGTTTGGCGAGTATCACCTCTCCTACCGCAGCGGCGATGTGATCTCGCCCAGGATTGAATCCTACGAGCCGCTGGGACTGCAACTGGCGGACTTCGTCGGCGCGGTCCGCTCCGGGGAGAGGATGGAGTACCACACCGCGATCGCGCGCAGCGTGGTTCGCCTGGTCGACGCGGCGGATCGATCGCTGCGGGAGGGCGGTCGCGAGATCGCGGTCGAGCAGAGTATGAGTGAGGACCACCTCATCGCCGCGCGCGGCCTGGCGGTTCAGTGATGTCCGGTCCGCGACAAGAGCCGCCGTTCATCCACCCCCGTTCGCTCGTGGAGACGGAGCACATTGGTCCTGGCACGCGCATCTGGGCGTTTGTCCACGTGCTGGAGGGCGCGGTCATCGGGGCCGACTGCAACATCTGTGACTTCACCTACATTGATGAAGATGTCGTCATCGGTGACAGGGTGACGATCAAAGGGCAGGTTGCCGTGATTGACGGTATGAGGATTGAGGACGATGTGTTCATCGGCCCGAACGCGTCGTTCACCAACGACCCCTTTCCGCGAAGCAAGCGGCCTTTCCACTGCGAGACAATGGTGATTGGGAGGGGGGCCAGCATCGGCGCCGGCGCGATCTTCGTCCCCGGCGTTAACGTTGGCGAGGGGGCCATGGTCGGCGCGGGAGCCGTCGTCACAAAGGACGTGCCGCCGTTCACCGTCGTCGTCGGCAACCCGGCCCGGGTCGTCCGTACGGTGAGAGACGCTGATCAGGCCTCCTTAACGAGGGTGCCGAACAGCGCGGTACCTTCGTCCGCCCGCGCGGCGTAGTAGCCGACGGTGACAACCGATGCGGTGAATTTTGCGAATGCCGACGGATCAATGATCGTGGGGTACATCACGTCGTCCAATTTCGCTGAACGTCCGGGGCGCCTCGCTGGGGCACACCGGCCGAGCAGGAATCGGCCGGCACGATGCACAGGGGCAACTCGAGGGTTGGGCGGGGCGTTCTGGCCCTGTGATTGGGTAGATCCACGTTTGCCCGCAGGAGGACGACGACGTCCGTCACGGAGTCGACGTGCAGATGTTGCCTCCGCCGGAAGATCTTCGGCCCCCGCCTCGTTCGTTGGGCAGGAAATCCGAGACATGGGAGTCCAGCTGCCTTGCTACGCGTCGCCATTGTCGGAATAGGACCTTGGGGCGTCTGCGCTCTTGAGCGTGTGATCACGACCGCACGGCGAGAGCTTGCGCCGGGCCAAGACGTAGCTGTCCACGTGGTCGAGCCTGGAACCCCCGGCTCCGGCATCTACGATGTCACTCAGCCCGACTACCTACTCCTCAACAACCCCTGCGGGGAGCTCTCGCTATATCCGTTCGAGACCGAGCCCGACCAGCCGTGCTACGGGATTGGTCTGTACGACTGGGCCGTCGCGCAGGGCTACCGGTGGGTCGGCGACCAATGCCTGATCGATCCAACGGGTCAGCCAATCGAGCCCCACCACTTCCTGCCCCGCCGCCTGATGGGCGAGTACCTCCAGTGGTTCTACCGGGCGCTTCTGCTCGGTGCGCCACCGACCGTCCACGTCGTCCATCACCCGACCACCGCGATCGACTTGGTCGCGAGGCGCGACGGCAGCGAGGAGGTAAGGCTGGCCAATGGGGGAACGATCGTCGTCGACCACGTGATCGTCACCTCCGGTCATACAGCGAACCAAGGCGCCGATCACGCCGAGCTCGAGCCGTACCCCGTCGGGTCGTACGTCGACACGATTCCGGCCGACGCGACGGTCGCCGTGTCAGGGATGGGATTGGTGGCGGTCGACGTAGTGACCGCGCTGACCATCGGGCGGGGCGGCGAGTTTGTGGAGAATGGCGCGGACCTGCGCTACCGGCCCAGCGGCCGCGAGCCGCTGCTGCAGCTGTTCTGTCAGAGCGGTCTGCCGTTCACGGCCAAGTCGGTCACCGGGAAAGATCGCACCGACGTCTACAAACCGCTGATTTGCACCAACGAGGCTCTCGACGCGCTCAGCGGCCGCTCGAATGGCCGCAGGCGGCCGGTCGACATGCGGAGGGAGCTGCTCCCTCTGTTGTTCTCCGAGATGTACGCACGCTATTACGCGCAGGTCGCCTTCCAAGCGTCAGGGGCGGCCGCCGATGGCGCCGCGGTGCGCGAGCGGCTGCGCGCTGCCTGGACCGAAGGCCGCTTTGACGAGGAATTGGCGCGGCTTACCGGGCGCTTCGGCAGCTTCAACGCCGAGACGCTGTTCTTCGGCCACCATCCCGAGTATCGCTGCAGCGACGATTACGAGCAGTTCGTCTACCAGTCGCTGGTCGACGACCTACGCGAGGCGGAGGTTCCAGACGGAGCCAGCCCCGTGAAGTCGGCCGCCCAAGTCTTCCGCATCTTCCGGGACAGGACGCGTTCGGTGGTCGAGCAAGGTGGATTGTCGCTCGAGTCCTATCTCGACTTCAATGCCAACATCTCCAGGCGGATCCATCGTCTCGTTGCCGGCCCGCCGGCGCTGCGCACCCGTCAGATGCTGGCGCTGATGGATGCCGGGGTGGTGCGGATGCCGTACGGTCCCGCTCCGGCTAGAGGCCGGGCCGTGACCGACCGTAATTCGACCGCGGCGCGAACCCGGATCTCCTCAACCACGTTCGAACAGCCCTATCTAGGGGATGTCGACGTCGTGATCCGCGGTCATCTCGAAGAGCCGCGAATCGTCGGCTCGGCGTCGCCGCTGCTGAGCCAGCTTCACAACCGCGGACGGGTGAGCCAGCTGCGCTACGACGCCGTGCCCGTCGGCAGCGTCGACTTGACGCCGGACTCCCATCCCATCGATATCGAAGGGCAGTCCCAATCGCGCATCTCGATGTTCGGCGTGATGACCGAGGGCATCCGTCACTTCACCGCGTACATCCCGTCACCTCGGAGCCGGATCCGCGCGTTCGAGGACGTCGGCGCCTGCGTGACCGAGATCCTGTCCGACGCCTTCGTGAGCGAGCGGCGCGCGGCGTAGCCGCCTATTCGCTCGCGCCCGCCGATCGCTCGTCGGCTCGCGCCCGCCTGATCCCATGGTCCCGTGGCCGCTGTTGCCGACCGTCTCACAGAACACCGCTGGCTCATGCCGGCGATCGTCTTCAAGCACGTACTAGCGCTAGCGGCGGCGCGTAACTCGACCGCCTCCTGTGCCGCGTGTCCACGGCCATCAAGTTCTGCCGGGTAGCCGACGGGAGTCGCACCCCGCCGGCCCCCACAGATCCGCATGTGAGCCTCTCAACTCATACGGCTCGTGCCGTCCCGCCGGAGGACGTCGCGCCGCAGTACCGCCAGTGCACGAACCGCTCGGAGTGCCGGGTTCGGATCCCCTGAAGCCACGCTAGTGCCGCCGGGGGCTGCGGGCCAGTCGTTTGTATCCCACCTCGCCCAGCGCAGCAGATGGCGATTCATGCGCTGGCAGAGTGGGATCACCGCTGTCGGGTAGAACGCGGTGAAGTACGCGAGCCGGCCCCGTCACGAGGTTGGTCCCCGCTGCGAGGTCGTTGAGGTCCAGGGTGGTGCGCCGATGAAGCCGCCACGACGCGACTCGGCGGCTCATCGCCGTCAGCTCCCCGGAGAGACCGCCGGGAGGAGCCCGTGAAGACTTCCCTTGTGCGTTTGTTGTATGCCCTCCGAGGCCGGAACGCAGAGCCGCAGCATCCAGGCATCGAGCCCATAGTGCAGGAACAAGTTGGCGAGGCACGGGGAGATCGGGCTGCCTTGCGGCGTGCCCTTGACCCTCGGGACCAGGGATTCATCGGGCCTCTGCATCGGGGCCGGCCGCGCACCACCAACATCCCTCGGCGAACCACCCGGCGCCGGCGGTCTGACCGCGCACCCCGAGACCATGCAGCACCTCCAACAAACACGACAGACCCGGCCGCGAATACCCGCGAGCCGCGACCGCCCGTCACGCGTCCGGCGCGGCGTCGCGGGTCAGACAACCGGCCCTCATCGCACCGGATCCGCAGCCCAAGTAAGCACGCCGGCTATGCTCCGCGCCGGTTGTCAGCCGACCTCCTAGAATGGTCGTGCCCGGGGGCGTAGCTCAGTGGGAGAGCGCTCGGTAGCTCAGTCGGAGAGCGGTTTCTAAACGCGCGAGAGGTCGCTGGCTCGAGCCCAGTCGTGCCCATCCCAGACGCTGTCCTGAACAGGCTCGGCCGGTCCCTTCAGGCCGCGGCTCAGCCTCCGCCGCTCGTGGTCCCGGTGCCGCCTCCCGTGCCGCTCGGCGCGCTGCCGCCTCCGCCGGCCGAACCGCCGGATCCTCCCCCGGAGGAGCCCGATTCGATGCCAGCGCCCGGGGGCGCGGGTCCCGCGGATCCGCTGGTTGAGCCCCCAGACTCGCCCCCCGTGCCGCCGGATCCGCCCTCCGAGCTGCCGGATCCAGGGCCCGCGCTGACGGGTGGGCTGCCCGTGCCGATAGGGCCGCTACCCGTGCCGTCGCTGCCGCCCCCGTTGCCCGTGCCCGCCGCGCCTGTCGTGCCGCTGGATTGACCGGTGGCACTGGATGAAGCGCTCGCCACAGTCCCTCCCGCCGTGGAGGAAGGGCTCTCGCTGGAGGATGCAGGTGGAGTCTGGACTAGGTCTGGAGTGGCGACGGCTCGCGACGTCGGGGGAGCTGTCGCCCGCTGAGGCCCGCGGTGCACCGTCCGAGGCTTCGTCTGCGAGCTCCGCGCCGGGCGTGGCGCAGCCGAGGCCACGGCACGGCTCACAGGGGTCCTCGTCGCGCTCCGCGAGTGTGACGTAATGTGGTGTCCGCCGGCGTGCGTCCCCGTGCCGGCGCCAACCGCCACTGCAATCCCTAAGGCCAGGATTGCAAGGCATCCCGCTAGCAATAGCCGTCGCCGGCTGAGAAGACGGAAACGCTCGCCAACGCCCACTGCGGCCCGGCCGTCGACCGCAGCCAGAGCAAGGCTTGCCGGCTGAGCGTCGACCACGGGCTGGCCTTCGACCATGGGACGGCCGTCGACCTCGGACCGAGCCGTGGCTGGCGGCGGACGGTCGAGTGTCGTTTGCGAGTCGAGCGCGGGCTGGCTGTCGGCTGAGGACTGGCCGTCGACTCGCGGCGGCACCTCTATTCCGGCGTGGTCCCCACCGCCCCCGCTGCCGTCCTCCTCCGCCAGACCGGCAGCGGTTCCTGGGATGCGTCTGCAGAGATCAAGAAGAGCGGCGTGGGCAACCTCCGCGATTCCTTCGTGACCGCAACCAGTTGCCTGTCGATAGGCGGCGAGCGCTGCCGCAAAATCACCCCGTTCTTCGAGAAGCGCACCGAGATTGAACGCGGCCGCTGCATCCCCGCGCTCATCGGCGCGTCGGTAAGCCGCCATCGCGCGGTCGATACGGCCCTGCTCTTCGAGGAGCAAGCCGAGATTGGAAGCGGCTGCGGCATGCCCGCGCTGATCGGCGCGACTGAAGGCCGCCTCTGCATCGACCAGCTCGCCATGCTCTTCCAGCAGGATGCCGAGATTGAACGCGGCCGCTGCATCCCCGCGCTCATCGGCGCGTCGGTAAGCCTCCATCGCGCGGTCGATATGGCCCTGCTCTTCGAGGAGCAAGCCGAGTTTGGAAGCGGCTGCTGCGTGCCCGCGCTGATCGGCGCGGCGATAGGCCGCCTCGGCCTCGGCGATCTCCCCCCTCTCCTCGAGCAGTACTCCTAGACCGAACGCGCCCGCCCCATCGCCACGCTGGTCCGCGCGGCGATAGGCATCCTCCGTCGCCGCCAGATCAGCCCGTTCGCGCAGCGGCACGCCAAGTCGCCCTTCGAGATGAATTGCTACGACGCGGCACTAGGCTACCACCCACCTCCAAATATGGCCCCATTCTGGCTACCCGTCATCCGCACGCCGTCACGCCGCCTTGGGCAACAGATGATACGCCGCGTAAATGGATCTTCAAAGATCATCCTGACTTGCATTTGGCCGAGGATTGCGTAGCCTTCGGCGCTGCGTGGCCGGGGCTGGCATTGCACGATCAGATTTGGGGGACTCTTGCGACGGATCAGAGCTCGCGCGCCACTAGACGTTTCTGGCTGCTCGCTGAGGAGCGGGCGGATTCAGCGCTCTATTGGAGCGATGCTTCTGGCGACTTGTTTGAGCTGGTCGGGGCTGGCTGATCAATCGAGCGCGGCGGGCCCGGCAAAGGCCGTCAAGGTGGCGCTGAGGCCAAGTTCGATCGTCGCGAACGGGACCTCGAGCAGCACCGCCACGGCGACGGTTACCGATGCGACTGGAGCCGGCGTATCCAACCAGAAGGTGACGCTCTTCTCCAGCGATTCAAGCGAGGCGATTAGCGCGGTAAAGGACCACGGCAATGGAACGTACACCGCCACGATCACCAGCTCGACGACGCCGGGTCGAGCGACGATTACTGCCACGGACGCTTCAGTCACCCCGAAGCTCACGTCCGCCCCAGCGATTCTCACCCAAACCCGCGACCCCGCGACGGCGATCACACCCCCGGTTCTCCGGCCAACATCCATCCCTGCGAACGGCATCTCCACAAGCACAGTCACAGCGGAGGTCACTAACGCGGGCGGAGGCCTTGTTTCCGGAGAGCTCGTTCGGTTCTTCTCGAGCGATCCGGGCGAGACGATCGGCCCGATCACAGATCAGCAGGGCACCTACAGCGCGCAGATCCGGAGCTCGACCGCGCTCGGTCCGGCCACAATCACCGCGATCGACGCCTCGGTCACACCGAACCTCAAGCAAACGGCGACCCTCACCCAGGTTCCAGTCGGGCTCACGCTGGCCGTTTATCCTACTTCGATCGTCGCCAACGGTACGTCGATGAGCACCGCCATCGCGACCGCCACCGACGCCAGCGGCAAGCGGGTCACGCCCGATAACGTCGTCTTCTCCTCGAGCGATCCGGGCGAGACCGTTGGACCGGTCTCCAACAATCACGACGGAACATACAGCGCACAGATCAAGAGCTCGAACACGGTTGGTTCCGCCACCATTACTGCGACCGATGAATCCGCAGTGACCAGCCCCCATGCCACGGCGACCGCCACCTTGACGCAGACTGCGACCGGCACGACCACCTCGATTCTCGCGATACCGTCAGCGGCGGTGACCAACCAGCCCGTGACGCTGTTTGCGGCGGTCACCGCAACCCCCGGCTCCCCATCGGGAACGATCACGTTCAAGAATCGGGGCGCCTCCATCGGCGGCTGCGTGGCCGAGCCGATTACGCCGTCGAATCCCGACGCGGCATGCACCACGTCGTTTTCCGCCTCCACCTCGCCCGAGCAGCTCACCGCGGCATTCACCCCTAGCGCGGGTTCAACCGTGGCGGGCTCCGCGAGTGCTGTGGCTACCGTCACGGTCGCACAGGACGCGACGTCCACTTCCCTGGACGCCTCGAACACTGTCAACGTAGGGGCCGGCACGACCTACACCGCCACCGTCGCACCCCCGGCAGACCGACCAGGGCCCATCGAGCCATCCGGCTCGGTCGAGTTCTTCGACGGCGGCCAGCCGATTGTTTCTTGTCTCAGTCAGCCGCTGATCGGAGGAGGCGCGACGTGCACGGTCACCTACAAGTCGGCCGGCACTCACAGCATCACGGCCCGCTACGGCGGTGATGCCAACTTCACGAGCTCCGGCTCACCGCCACGAGCGGTAAAAGCCGTCCGCGCCCCTCTGCACGTGCTCGGCACGATCACCTCGACCATGCAGTGGACCTTCTATTACACCCCCAGCTACACGAAGGTCCTCGCCCTGGTCGTCAACGGCGCATCGCCCGGCGCGACCGTACTGGTCAACTGCCACGGCCGAGGTTGTCCGTTCGTCAGGCGCGCTAACGCAGTTACGAAGACCAGGCCGTGCGGGGCGAAAGGGAAGCGGAGATGTCCGACTCACGGAAGGATCAATCTCACGCCTGCGCTCCAGAACCACCGGCTGCGCGTCGGCGCACGAATCAACGTCGAAGTCGTCCGGCCTGGCTGGATCGGCAAGTACTACATGTTCACGGTCCGCTCGGGCCGCGGGCCGCGTGTCCAGATTTCCTGTTTGGCCCCCAGGGGCAATCGTCCCGGCGTCGGCTGCCGAGCGACAGACCGACCTCCGGTCTAGGGCCTTCAGCACGATCTTTACGCAGCCGTCCTGCTAATTGTTGAAGCTCTCGCGGCCTTCCGGTGCCGTCCCGAGCTCTATGTGGTATGCCACGGCGAAGCTCGGAGCCTACGTCAAACACCACTGTACGGAAGGGAGAACGCCCCGTGCGCCGCGTAGAATCCTCCCAGACCCGGGCGCGTAGCTCAGTGGGAGAGCGCTCGCTTCACACGCGAGAGGTCGCTGGTTCAAGCCCAGCCGTGCCCATCCGAGATTTGCAGGGATTTGTTGGCGGTACGACTGCCGCTCGCTGGGGCCAGATCGTACTGCGTGGCCCAGAGCGTGGCCCAGGCGGCCTCTGAGAGCCGGGCAAACAGGGCGATGCAAGGCGGTCCTGCGCGTCGTGTCATGGCGGTATCGTGAAGGCGTGACTCGGCTCGACCGCATCACGACCGACCCGGCGGTGTGCCACGGGCAGCCGACGATCAGGGGGCTGCGCTACACCGTTGAGAGCGTGCTGGAGCTGCTCGCCGCAGGCATGACGGTCGACGAGGTCCTCGCCGACCATCCGGACCTGGAGCGCGACGACATCCTGGCCGCTCTCGAGTTCGGTGCTCGCGCGGCGGGACGCCGGGTGGTCCCGCTGTCCGCCGCGTGAAATTCCTTATCGACGCGCAGCTCCCGGCGAGGCTCGCCGAGTCCCTGAACCAAGCAGGGCACGACGCCGTCCACACGAGCGGGCTGCCCGATGGGAACCGCTCAACCGACCGCCAGATCGCGGAGCACGCGGACGCCGACGGCCGCGTGCTGGTCACGAAGGATCGTGCCTTCCGAGACGGCCACCTGCTGGCGAGGACGCCGCGACAGCTGCTCGTCGTCGCGACAGGCAACATCACCAACAACGAGCTCCTGTCCCTGTTCGAGCTCCACCTCGGGGCCGTCGTGTCCGGCTTCGAGGAGGCCGACTTCGCCGAGCTGTCCCAGGACGCTCTGGCACTCGGTGGGCGCGCGGCCCGCGGCGACAGCTGAGACCCGGCGAATCAGACGCGGCCCGTGAGGGTCTGCCTTTCCGCGCCGTTCAGCAGTTCGTCAAACGCGGCGTGCACGTTCTTGCGCGAAACACGCTTCTGGACTTGAGCGTAGATCTCGAGCGTCGTCTTCGAGTCCGCGTGCCCAACCTGGTCCATCACGTACGGAAGCGGTGCACCGGCCTCGAGCATCAGGCTGATGTAGGTACGTCGCAGAGCGTGGGGCGTGATCTTCGGCAGCGGCGCGATCCCGCGCACACGGCGGATCTCGTTGACGCGGTTGACGACGGGCACCAGGACCCGCTCGCGAACGCTGTCCTTGTCGCGCGGCCGGCCGCTGTCGGTGGCGAACACGAAATCGTCAACGTTCACCGGCTTCCGCTCTGCCCGCCACGTGTTCAGCTCGTCGACCAAATCGAGGCTCAGATCGACTTCGCGGACACCCGCAGCCGTCTTGGCCTGCTCGATCACGAGGCGCTGGTGCGCGGTATCGACGGACCGCCACCGGAGCGCGCACACCTCGCTGACTCGTAGCCCCGACTTCGCCATCACTGCAATCAGCGGTCGCCGGCCGATGCGCTGATCGGATCGGGCGGACCGGTCGAGCTCGCCGGCGACCGTCAGCAGCTCGGCGAGCTCGTCAGCTTCGAGGAACCGCCGTGTTGGGCGGCCCGCCTTTAGCCGCCGTCGCTTGCCTCGCGCGGGGTTGCTTGCGAGCAGCCCGTGCTCGACGGCCGTGTCGAGGATGTTCGCCAGCAGCACCAGGGTCTTGTTGATCGACTCGTTGCTGAGCGCGACGCGTCGCTGCCCACGCCTGTCGCGGATTGGCCGCCCAGCTGGCACTCGCACTCGGCGCCGGGGTGGCTCTGCGCGGGCCCGAGGTGCATGGCATCCATCTGCACGCCGCGGCGAGACGCCGCCCGTGGCGAAGAACGAGCTGCCGGGCGGCGCCATCACCGTGCTGCCCGCAGGAGGTCGCCAGAGGCGACGCAGCTGCGACACGGGCGAGCCCGGCAGAAGGCAGAAGTGGATCTCAGCGGCGCTTCGCCTGCCGGCGCGAGCTGCGCTTCGGGAGCTCACCGCCGGCATCGACGACCGCGGCCTTCAGCTTCTCGGGGTCATAAGAAGGATCGAGCAGGTCTGACACCTCCAACCCGGTCCGTGCGAGGTGGCCGGCCAGCAGCGCCGCGCCGCGTTCGCGCTCACCCGCCTTACATGCGTCGAGGATCTCGCGATGCTGCGCCGTCGCCCACGCGCTTGGACCGTAACCGATGTGAAGGCGCCGGTATCGCTCGGTGTGGTCGAACATCTGGCCAAGGACGAAGTTCACCCGTTCACCGGCATGCGCCGTCAGGCCGCGGTGGAACCGGCGGTGCGGGGCGTTCCATCGCCGGTAATCCTTCTCGTTGGCGTAGTGGGCCATCTCGGCCATGTAGCCCTCGAGCCGGGCGAAGTCCTCGGAGCTCATCTCGGGGATGGAGAGCCGCAGTGCTTCGGCCTCGAGAGTGACCCGCATCAGCGAGAGCTCCTCGAGATCACGCACGCTCATCTGCGCGACACGGACCCGTCGGTTCGGCTCTCCTTCGACCAGACCTTCGGACTGGAGCATTCTGAGCGCCTCGCGCAGCGGCGTGCGGCTGATCCCGAGCTCTTCGGCAAGGGCGACCTGAGACATCACTGCTCCTGCCGCAAGCTCACCGTCGAGGATCGCGGTGCGCACGCGTTCGTACACGTCCTCAGTGTTCTGTCCGTCGTCACGCATGTCTGTCCCCTTCTGACTCTAAGCGCCCAACATGCTGTAGCCGCCGTCGGCGATCATGTACGACCCGGTTATGTGATGTGCGTCCTCGCTGGCCAAAAACAGCGCTGCCCCCGTCATCTCCTCCGGCCTCGGGATCTTCCCTGCCGGAGTGCCTGAGAGCACGTCCTGCCGGCGGCCCGCCTTCCACTCAGGGCGGGCGAGCAGCGCCTCGGTCTCCATGAAGCCGGGGGCGAAGGTGTTCACGCGGACGGTGGGTGCCAGCGCCTTCGCGTAGGACTTCGTGATGCCGAGCAGCCCGTACTTGCCGGCGGCGTATTGGGGGGCACGCGGGCTGCCGCGCACGATGACGGTGGAGCCGACGTTGACGATCGCGCCGCCGCCGCGCTCCATCATCCGCTGGCCGAACTCGTGCACCATCAACATTGTGCCCTTGATGTCGACGGCAAGGACGTGATCGATCGCCTCGTCGGTGACCTCCGTCCACGAGGCCTGGCCGGAGGCCATCTCGCCCACGTTGTTGATCAGGACGTCTACGCCGCCCATCTCGGCGAAGGCCCACTCAGCCATCCGCTTGATGTCCGACCAAGAGGTGATGTCGCCCTGCACGAGGTGCGCCTGGGAGCCGGCACGGCGTACGCGTTCAGCGGTCCCCTCGGCGCCGGCCGCCGAGCTACGGTAGTGGATCAGCACCTTGGCCGCTCCCTCCTGGGCCGCCCGCACTGACAACTCGGCCCCGAACCCGGTGCCCGCGCCGGTGATCATGAAGCTCTTGCCCTCGAACCTGCGCGCCATCTCGCTCCGCCTCAGACGATCGTCCGTCCGCCGTCGATATACAGGACCTGGCCCGTGATGAAGCTCGCGTGCGGCGAGCACAGGAAGAGCACCGGACCGACCACCTCCTCCAGTCGCCCGAAGCGGCGCGCCGGGATCAGCTCCACCAGCGCCTGGCGCTTGTCGGGATTGGCCGTCAGGTACTCCCGCGTCAGCGCTGTGTCCATGTACCCCGGCGCGACGGCGTTGGCGGTCACGCCGTACTCGGCGTACTCGTGCGCGAGCACGCGCATCAGCTGGTTGATCGCGCCCTTGCTGGCCGCGTATGGCCCGTGCAGCTTGTGGCCGCTGCGGCCGGCGACCGAGGAGAAGAACACGATCCGGCCACGCCGCTGGTCGCGCATCCCCACCGCGGCCTCGGCCGCAGTGTGGAACGCGCTGGTCAGGTTGACCGCGACGATGCGGTCCCAGTCGCCGGCGCTGTAGGACTCGATCGGCCGGCGGTCATTGATCCCCACGCAGTGGACGAACACGTCGAGCCCGCCGAGCCCGCCGCGCACCCCGGCCAGCGCCGAGCGCGCGGCGGCGCCGTCGCTGAGGTCGGCCGCCGCCGTCGCGCTGACCCGCCCGTCAACGCCGTCGGTGTTCAGGTCCAGAACGCCGACGCTCGCACCGGCGTCGAGGAAGCCGTCGACCAGCGCTCCACCGATCGTCCCGCACCCACCGGCTACCGCGACGCGCTGCCCCCCGAGCCCCAGCCACTCAGACACGGGGCGTTGCTTCTCGGTGGGGGACACTGGGCGTGGCTTCGCGGTGGGTAAACACGTTGAGCGTGACCGCCCCCGGCTCGGGAGTCGTGGCCGAATGCGGAGTCCCGCCCGGCAGCGTGGCCAGCTGCCCGGCCTCCAGGTGCACCGGCTGTCCATCCACCATGAAATCGATGGCGCCCTCCAGCACAGTCGTGATCTGGTCCTGCGGGTGCTGGTGCTCCTCCCAGCTCGAGCCCGCGCCGTACCGATAGAGCGTCGCGGTGAGCTGTGGCGTGTGCACGGTCGCGCCGACGATGCCCGGGCGGACTTCGGTGAAGTCCTGCTCGCTCCAATCGATCTTCTGAGCTCGATCCATGCCAACCGGGATTATTGCATACACTTAATAAATCCGTCTACATTTGGCGAAATGTTCTGTTGAGCCGGAAGACGTTCTCGGGGTCGTAGACGCGCTTGACCGATCGCAGGCGCTCCCAGGTCGCCGCGAACGCGCCGGTGCTCTCGCCCGATTCGTCCGCGCCCATGAAGTTGATGTACTTCCCGTCGCTCAGGTGCGGCTCGAGCGCCGCGTAGGTGCGGCGCGCCCACGCGATCTCGCGCTCGGTGTCCTCCACGTGCTCCCACATCGCGGGAATGTTGATGAGCCAGCCGGCGTGGCGGTTGGGGAACGCTGTGGCGTCCGCGGGCACCCGGCCGATCGCGCCCCCCAGCGCCAGCACCTCGATCTGTGACAGCGGCGAGCACACGTCGGCGCCGTGCGCGCTCAGCACCTCGATCACCTCGTCTGAGAGCTCATCGAGGAAGCCGGCCTTGATGTAGGTGCGCTTGCCGGGGCCGAAGATCTCGTCGGTCAGCGTCTGCATCTCGAGGAACGGGATGACCTCGAGCGAGGTCGCCACCGGCGCAAGCTCCGCCTGGATCCCGCTCAGCAAAGGTCGGCCCTGACTGACCTCGCCCGACCACTCGATCAGCGACACCACGCCCGGCTCCCCGACCAGCTCTTTGGGCACCCAGGGAAGCGGTGGCGCCTTCCGCAAGAAGCTCGTCCACAGCAGCTCGTCCGGGGCCGCCGGATCGGTCATCGTCTGCCCGGCCCGGTCGAGCACCCGTGGCGCGTCGGCGACCCTGTGAAACGTCGCCAGGATCAGCAGCTGGCTCAGCTCGTGTAGCGCGAACTCGAAGCTCGTCACGATCCCGAAGTTCCCACCGCCGCCGCGCAGGCCCCAGAACAGGTGCGGATGCTCGTGCGCGCTTGCCCGCACAGTCCGCCCGTCCGCGGTGACGACCTCGGCCGACATCAGGCTGTCGATGGTCAGGCCGAAGCGGCGCATCAAGCGCCCGACGCCTCCGCCCAACGTGAGCCCGCCCACCCCCGTGTGGGACACCACGCCGGCCGGCACGACCAATCCGTGCGCCTGGGTGGTGCGATCGAGGTCGCCGAGGAGGGCGCCGCCCGCCACGGTGGCCCGGCGCGCGACCGGATCGACGGTCACCGCGTTCATCTCTCCGAGGTCGATCACGATGCCGTCATCGCACACGCTGTGGCCGGGCAGGCTGTGGCCGCCGCCGCGCACGGCAATCGGAAGGCCGTGCTCGCGTCCGTGGCCCAGGGCGGCGACGACGTCCCGGGCCGTGCGGCAGCGGGCGATCAGCGCCGGCCGCCGGTCGTGCATAGCGTTCCAGATCGCCCGGGAGCTGTCGTACCCGGGATCGCCGGGCACGATCACCTCGCCTGAGAAGTCCGAAATCATCACCGCGCTTTGACCGACCGCCATCCAGGTTCTCCCAAGTAGCTATAGATTTATAGATATAACCATAGAGTAATCTAGAACGCATGTCGCCGCAACCCGATCCGGCCGGGGCCCGAGATCTCGCCGTCGTCCTCCAGGACCTGAGCTGGCTGTTGCCGCGGACGATCGGCCAGGAGGCCGAAGCACGGCTCGATCGCCTGCCCCAGTCGGAGCTCGAGGTGATGCGTCTGCTGGTCCGGCGGCCTCGGTTGAGCGTCGGCGAGGTGGCGCGCGAGCTCGGGCTGCGGGAGAGCAACGCGAGCGCGGTGATTCGCGTCCTTGTCACCCGGGGCCTGATCGAGCGCCGGCGCGACGAGAGTGACAGCCGGGTCGCCAGGCTCGTTCCTACGCGCCGCGCCGTCGAGACGCGTCGTCGGCGCGAGGTGGCGTGGGGACGGGCGCTGCGACAGCGCATCGACACGCTTCCGACGGCCGACGTCGAGGCACTGCTGCGCTCCGTGCCGTCGCTACGCAAGCTGGCGGACGCGTTGGGCTCGAGTTCCTCAGACGGGCGCGGCTGAGCCGCCGCCGGCGCTCCAGCTGAGCTCGAGTCCCTCGATCAGCGCCAGGATCGCATCGTGGAGCGGGGTCGGGACCTCGCGACGCTCGGCGGAGCGGACGATCCCGCCGTTGAGCGTCGCGATTTCGGTGGGCCGGCGGGCGATCACATCCTGGAGCATGCTGGGCTTGTGGGAGTGGTTGGAGCGCGCGGCCTCGTCGACTAGAGCATCGGGGTCGCGGTCGAGCGCGATCCCGAGGGCTTCGGCCACCGAGCGCCCCTCCCGGATCAGCTCGGCCACCACCCGGCGGGTCGGCGGGTGATCGCAGAGCTCGCCGTGGGTCAGTCCGGTCAGCGCGCACAGCGGGTTGGTCGAGGCGTTGAACAGCAGCTTCGTCCACTGGGCGCCGCGGACGTCGTCGAGTGCGACCGTCTCCATGCCGCCGGCTTCCAGCAGCCCCGCAAGCCGCCGCACCTCCTCGGGCGCCGCAGGACACGGCTCAAACGGTCCGATCCAGGTGGGGCCCTGGGCATCGACGCTGATCACACCCGGGGTGACCACGCTCCCAGCGGGAAGCGCCACGCCGCGCATCACCCGCGGGACATGCTCGGCGATCACCTCCTCGTTGCCGATGCCGTTCTGCAGACTGCAGACGGCTCCGTCGCGAAAGACGCGAGCGGTGGCTCGGATCGCCGCCTCGGTGAAGATTCCCTTGGTGGCGACGATCCCCAGTTCGCACTGCGGGATCTCGGCTGGATCCGTGCGCGCACGCACCGGCGAGACGAGCTCGACTTGCCCGGTCAGGCGCAGGCCGTGCTCGTTTATCGCGGCCACGTGCTCCGCCGACACGTCGTAGCCCCACACCTCGACGTCCTCGAGCTGGGCGAGGTGCGCGGCGTAGGTGCCGCCAATCGCGCCGCAGCCGACCACGCAGATCCTGCTCGGCATCTAGCCGTCCTCGCGGAGGGCCGCGAGGGTGATCTCGTCCGCCACCTCGGGCTCCGGCCCGCCGACGCCGACCCCGGCCACGACGGCACCATCCTCGGCAATCGGGTGGCCGCCTCCCACCGGCAGGATGTTTACGGGCACGGCGTCGGCGAGCAGATTGAGCGCGGCTCCCCCGCCGTAGCGCGCGGGCAGCTCGCGGCTCGCGCACTGGAACGTCGCCGCCGCGGCGGCGGTGGTCTCGGAGACGGCCACCGACGCGGTCGGCGCGCCGTCCATACGGTCCTGCTGGATCGGATCGCCGCGCTGATCGACGATCGACACGCCGATCGAGAGCCCCCGCCGACGGGCCTCCGCGATCGCGCGATCGGCGATCGCCAGCGCCCAGCGGTGCTCGTCCTGTCCGGCGGCCGGCGGCGGGTCGGCCATGCCCAGCCCGGGTCCGGGGTCGCTCGGAAACGTCCCGTATGCGTCGCGCCAGCGCTCAAGGTCGTCGCCGTGCTGCCCCTCATACGGGATGCCCAGCGCGTAATGGACGAGGAGGTCCTCGCCGTTGGCGGGCCGCCCGTCGGCGACCAGCTTCTCGGGCACCGCGCCCGGGTAGCTCACAAACGGCCCGATCGTCGCCCCCGAGGCCGCGATCCCGGCGACCACCCTGCCGCCGCGCTCGATCGGCATCCCGCCGGCGCCCGGAAACACCGCCTCCGGTGAGCAGACGCTGAAGCCGCTCGCCATCGGCGGCGCGATCACGCGCAGGCGTTGGAGGTGCTCCGCGCTGGAGATCTGCTGCGTCGCAGCGATCCACGCCTTCGAGCGGGCGCGGGCCATGCCGCCCGCGCCGCCGTGGTCCATCCGCGAGGCCGACACGAGTGCACCGCTGGCGCCGATCACCGCGATCGCCCCGCGCATCCCGATGTCCTCGGCCTTGTCGATCGCGCGCGCGATCAGGCCACGAGCGTCCGCGAGGGTGATGTCGGTCGTGTGCGCCATTGCCGACGACTATACACAGAATAGGAAACTGTATGCAATACTTGGCGATGATGCGCGCACAGGACTGGGGGCGTCGGCCCCGCGACTGGGCCGAGCTGGCGGAGCCGTCGAACGAGCCGCTGTTCGCCGAGGTGCTCGCGCGGCTCGACATCGCTCCCGGAACGCGGCTACTCGACGTCGGCTGCGGCTCTGGCTACGCCGCCCAGATGGCCGCTCGTTTGGGCGCGTCTGTCATGGGCCTCGACATCACCCCCGAGCTGCTGGCGATCGCGCGCGAGCGGCTGCCGGCGGGCACGTTCGTCGAGGGAGAGATGGACCGGCTCCCGTTCGACGACGAGAGCTTCGACGCGGTCGTCGCCTTTAATGCCCTTCAGTTCGCCGACGATCCCCGCGTGGCGGTGGCCGAAGGCCGCCGGGTGCTCCGACCTGGCGGCCTGCTGGCCGCCGCGACGTTCGCCGAGCCGGAGCGCAACGAGTCGACGGCGCTTCACCTCGCGCTCGAGCCGCTGCGATCCGATGCCGAGGACGGGCCGCACCGGCCCTACGAGCTGTCCCGGCCTGGAGGTCTCGAGCAGCTGCTGGACGGCGCCGGGCTCGAGCCGCTCATGTGCGGCGAAGTGCCGCTCGCCTGGGCTCACGAGAGCGTCGATGACGCGGTCCGCGCTGTGCTCGCCTCGGGCGGCGGCGCGATGGCGGTCGAGGCGGCGGGCGAGGCGGCCGCGCGCCGCGCGCTCAACGAGGCCGTGGTCCCGTTCACGCGGCCGGACGGGCGGGTTTCGATGGCGAACGTGTTCCGCTACGCGATCGTGCGCCGACCGGCGTGATCGGCCGGTGTCGGCCGGCATAGCGGGCAGCGCGCCGCTCGATCTCGTCGGCGAGCCGTCCCTGCTCGGCCGCCGTCTTCATCACCTCCGCGAAGTGCGCCCGCTTCTCGGCCATCGTCACCACCGAGCGCTCCAGCCCGGCGGGGTCGTCGAAGCGAACGACGGCAGCGCCGTTCTCGACCGCGAGCCGGCCACCGGCGCCGCACGTCGCGCACTCCACCTGGCCGCCGTCGACGACGATCATCGAAAGGTGGCAGACGGGGCACAGGCCGGGCTCGCCGTGATACTCGACCTCGTCGAACGGCAGTCCCAGCTGGCTGCCCACGCTTCGGCCGACACGTCTCGCGGCGTCCAGCGCCGTATCGTCGAGCACGACCGAGCGGGGCATGCCGGCGCCGCCGGCCAGCATCTGGTCGGCGACGGCGATGTGCGCGGAGAACGTCATCTGGTGTAGCAGCGGGAGCGCGAGCGGTTTCCAGTTGGTGGTCAGCGCGCCGCCCACGGCGATCAGGCCCGCCACGCGCGCGCGGAACACCCGCTCGTCATAGGGGAACGCGACCGGCGGCGCCTCGCCGGCCTCGAGCAGCCGCCGGTAGCTCTCGGCGAACGCCACGTCGGCGGCGGGCCCCGACAGCCTGTCGGCGACCAGCTTGAGCTTGCCGGTCACCGTGCGCGAGTAGATCGGGGTGGAGACGAGCAGCCCTTGTGACTCCATCAGCTGGTCCCAGAGCCACGGTCCATCGTCGGCCCCGGCCCGCTGGCCGGGGCCGACGGGCACAAGCGGCAGGTCGACGTCGTCGAGCCGCATCAGCGCCACCTCGGCCCCCTCGACCTCGGCGGCCTCGAGCGCGATCTCGAGCAGGATCTCGGCGCTGCCGCCGGCGTTCCCGGCACTCAGGCCGAGGACCCTCACGCCCTCACCTCCTCGGCGGCGTCCGGCCGGCGCAGCCCTCCGCCGCCGAAGCGGTCGTGGTCGGCGGCGAGCTCCATCAGCGGGAACGTGGCGGCGCGCATGTCCTCCTCGTAGGCCGCGATCGCCTCGAGCAGCGGCCGCTCGCCCGATGCCGCCTCCACCAGCCGGTCGCGCAGCACCGCGGCGTTGCGCATGGCCATGTTCGCCCCTTTGCCGAGCGTCGGCAGCATCGCGTGGATCGCATCGCCGACGAGCGTCACACGCGAGCTCGGCCATGGCGGCGCGGGGTCGAGCCGCCGGAAGGGATGGGAGAACAGCGTGTCGAGCTCAATGCGCTCGACCAGGCCGCGAAGCGCGGGGTGCCAGCCCGCCACGCCCGCCTTCATCGCCTCGTGCATCCGAGCGGCGGTGTGAGGCGTCCACTCCTGCGGCGGGGGGATCTCGATCCCCGGAGGCACGGCGCCCGAGAGCTGCATATACGGCGCCACCGGCTCGAGCCGCGCGTACGGCGCGATCTCGGCGGCTGCCTGCTCGACCGGCTGGCGCGGTACGCACTGGCCGAGCGTGAGCATCACGCCGCGGTCGTCCCGGGCGATCACGAAGCCGTCGAACAGCACCTCGGGCAGCTCGGCGAGGAGCTCGTCGGTCAGCGGCGCGCGCCCGAACAGCCCGAGCGCGCCGACCGGGGCGGGGACGATCTCCACGTCGGGGAGCAGTTCGCGGCGCACCGGGGAGCCGACTCCGTCGGCCCCGATGAGCACGTCCCCGTCGACCCTGGCACCGTCAGCGAGCTTGACCGCGATGCCCCGATCGTTGGCCTCGAACCCAACCACCGGGTCTTCGTAGTGGAGCACGGCCTCGAGCCCAGCCTCGAGAATCCGGCGGAACGTCAACCGGTCGATCGCGGTGTGTGGCCGCTCGCCCTCGTTCGGCGGGCCGAGGTGGGGAGCGGTCGTCACCTCGTTGCATTGGCTGTCGATCACCACCGCCACGATCCGGCGCGGGGTGCGGTGCGAGGCGCGCAGGTAGAGCTCGTACAGCTCGGGCGGCAGGCAGGCTTCGAGCGCGTTGCCGCCGTCGGCGTCGAGCGTCAGCCGGTAGCCGGAGCGCCGGCCGGTCTCCGGGTCGCGCTCGAACACCTCGCATTCGACCCCCGAGCGCCTGAGGCCGTGGGCGAGCGTCAGCCCGGCGATCCCGCCGCCTGCGATCAGGACCTTCATCCCACGAACACGACGTCGAGCTCCGACGCCGGAGCGGCTAGCCGCTCGCGGTCGACCGGCGCAACCCGCTCCGGGAAGATCCGATGCTCGGAGAGCTCGCCCGCCAGCTCGTGGAGTCGTTCCATGCCGGCCGGACCGTACATGCTGGCGAAGCGGGTCAGATGGCCCTCCATTGCGTAGCTGTGTTCGACCCCCGCAGGAATGCTGACGAAGTCCCCGCGGGTGAGCAGATGCTCCTCCCCGTCGAGCGTCATCCGCATCCGGCCGTCGAGGCAGTAGAGCGCCTCGTGGGTGCGCTCGTGGACGTGTACAGGGACGGGCGGCCCCTGGGGTCCTTCGGTGACGGTCATCCCGAGGCGGCCTCCTGACTCCGCGCCGGTCATCACCTGGAAGGCGACCTGCCCGAAAAGAACGTGGCGTGGGCCCTCGCCAGCGCGCAGGAAGTACGGCGACTGGCTGCCGGGGAGCACGTCATCGGGTTCGGTGCTCGCCTCGGTGTACGGCTCGTCCGGGAAGTACTTCATCGCGAATTTCGCCTCCGCGGCGCCGAACTTGGCGAATGGCGGCGGCGAGTCGTCCACCTGGGGGTAGGCGGAGCCCGCATACGGCGTGCCGGTGAAGTCGAAGAACCGATCCCAGCCGGCCGGAGCGATCGGCCCCATGAACTGGCTGTAGTGGCTGTGGAACTGGTAGGCGTGAAGCACGCCGGGCGGGACGCTCGCGACGTCGCCGGGGTTCAGGATGCGGCTATCGCCGTCCGCCCATACCTGGATGCGGCCGCGCACGCAGAAGAAGTAGTCGTGCTCACGGTCGTGGCGGTGCATCGGGATTGGGGCCCCCGCGGGGCCCAGCGCGGTCATCACCGACATTGCGCCCCCCGTCTCCTCCGCACCGGCGAGGGTTCGTCCCACCTGACCCAGCAGCAGGTGCGCCCGGCCGTCGCCATCGGCTAGGTAGTACGGCACCGTCTCGCCCGGTAGCTCCCGCACGGGCGCTCGTGAATCCACTCGGAACGGCATGTCTTCTCCTGACCTCGCTTAGCGGGCCTCTACTGTATACAGATTTGCGGTCTGCGTCCAGTCGCTTATAGTAGCGCCATGACGCGAATTGCGGCGGTGACCGGGGGCGAGGGAGCGATCGGCGGCGCGATCGCCCGGGCGCTCGCCGGCGCCGGACACGAGGTGGCGATCCTAGACCGGGAGACGACCCGGTTCCCGGTCGACCTCGCGTACGAGCACGGGGTGCGGGCGGCCGCCCGGAGACTCCTTGATGAGGTCGGGTGCTGCGATGTACTGGTCCACGCGGCGGCGGCATTTGACCGCGCGACGCTCGCGGAGCTAGACACGGAGACGTGGCGTCGTGTCCAGGCGGTCAACGTCGAGTCGGTCTTGTGGCTGGCCCAGGAGCTGGTGCCGGCGATGGCCTCGCAGGGCTTCGGACGGATCGTGCTCGTCGTCTCCGACACGGTGTGGGATCCTCCCGCGCCCGACCTGCTCCCCTACGTCGCCAGCAAGGCAGCGCTGATCGGCGTCGCCCGTTCCCTGTCCCGTTCGCTCGGGGCGAACGGGATCACGGTCAACTGCGTGGCACCGGGGCTCACCCCGACGCCCGCTGCCGAAGCGGCGATGCCACCTGAGGCATTCGCCGAAGTCCGCCGCCGCAAGGCCATCCCGCGCCCGCTGATGCCAGAGGACGTCGCCGGCGCGGTGGCGTTCCTCGCCTCGGACGCTGCCGGCGCCATCACAGGGCAGACGCTGTGTGTGGACGGCGGTCTGGTTCTGCGTTGAGCGCCGCGCCGTCGGCGATCAGGTAGGAGCAGAACAGGCCCTCTGGATCGCGGCGCGCGCGGATCTCCTGTAGGCGGCGGAAGTTCTCATCGGAGAGGAACCGGTCGGGCCGGCGGGTGAAGTCGGTGTCGCCGAGGTAGGCGCCCTTACCGAGAGCGGCCAGCCGGCGGGTGTGACCTACGACCCACTCGCGGTGGCGCTCGTCGTCGCTGGGGTCGGACCAGATCGCGTACGTGGCCAAGTACGCGCGTCCTTCGACCGAGAACGCCATGTCCGGCAGCTGACGGCTGGGCGCCCAGCCGTACCAGATCGAAAACGAGTGCTCCGTCGGTAGCTCCGACCACAGATCGCGTAGCAGCGGCGCGAGCTGCGAGGCTCGTGCGTCAGTCCACGTGCAGTCGACGCCGTAGCGATGGTTCTCGGGGTTCTGGAGCGCCTGCGCCTCGTTCTCCTCCTCGATCGTGGTCGGCCCACGCTCGTGGGCGACCGCGCGCTCGGCGATCGGGCAGGCGGCGAGCGGGGCCAGTACCCGGTCTGCTTCCGCGGCGGTCTCGCACATCGCCGTCGTGTGCAGCAGGAGCACTGGGGGCCCTTCCGGACGCGGCAGACGGGTGGCGGCGACGACCGGCTCGACGACACGCTCGAGCTCGGGCAGGAGCTCGTCGAGCCACGTCATCAGGGGCTCGAGGTCCTCGAGTTCGAACGTCCACGTGTCGTGGGTCATCGCCCGCGGCAGCGGATACGTGCGCAGGTGAAAGTGCGTGATCACCCCGAAGAACCCGGGGCCGGCGCCGCGGGCGGCCCACAGGAGCTCGGAGTGCTGTTCCTCATCGGCGCGGATCAGCTGTCCGTCCGCGGTGACCACGTCGATCGCAGCGATGTGTTCACACGCCCAGCCCAGCTCGCGGCCGTTCCAGCCCTGCCCGCCCTGGAGCAGGAAGCCGCCGATGCCCACGCCGGGGCAGTGACCGCCCGGAAAGGCCCGTGCGTGACGGGTGAGGAACGGAGTGAGCTCCGCGCCGCCCTTGACTGCCGGTCTGACGCCGGCGATACCCGTTTCGGAGTTGTATGCGATATCCCGCATCAGCCCGAGGTCGATCAGCAGCGCGTCGTCTCGCACGCTCCAGGCGGCCCAGCTGTGGCCGCCGGCGCGCACCGACACCTTCAGCCCGCGCTCGCGCGCCAACCGCACGCCTGCGACGACGTCGTCCTCGCTCTCCGCAAGCAGGACGGCGGCTGGGAAGCGGTCCGGGCGGCGCGCGTTGAACACTCGCCCCACCCGCGCCTCTTCGTACCCGGGCTCGCCGCGCCAGATCAGTCGGCCCGTGAAGCTCATGTGATCAGCGACTGCCCGCCGTCCACGACGAGATCGGCGGCATTGAGATAGGCGGCCTCGTCGGAGGCGAGGAACAAGGCCACTCGAGCGACGTCCTCGGGTGCGCCCAGACGCCCGAGCGGGTGCGACCGGTGCATCTCGTGGACTGGGTGGCCGGGCGCGTTCAGGAACGGTGCGATCTGCGGCGTGACGATCAGGCCCGGGCTGATGGAGTTGGCCCGGATCCCGTGCGGGGCGCCGGAGGCGGCCAGGTGGCGGGTGATCGCCAGCACGCCGCCCTTGGCCGCCCCATGCGCCGCCTGCTCGATGAACCGCGCCCCGCGGTGGGCCGACACCGACGCCGTATTGATGATCACGCCACCGCCGCGCGCGATGAGGTGCGGCCACGCTGCCTTGGTCACGGTGAAGATCAGGTCGAGCTCATTGCGCAGCGTGAAGCGCCAGTCGTCCCAGGTCATCTCGGTGAACGCCCCGACCCGCGGCGCCGAGGCATTGTTGTAGAGGATGTCGATCCCGCCGCCGGCCTCGGCGGCGTCGTTCACCCAGGCCTCGGCCGCGAGCACATCGGCCAGGTCCACGGGCGCCGTGCACAGCATCTCGCCGCCGCTGGCCCGCACTTCTTCGACCACTGCCTCTGCTCGTTCGCGGTCGAGGTCGCACCCGAACACGCTCGCCCCCTCGGCCGCGAACAGCCGGGCGGCCGCCGCCCCCTGCCCGCCCGCGGTGCCCGTGATCAGCGTGACTTTGCCGTCCAGCCGGCCCATCAGCCGCGCTCCACGAGCTCGACGAGGTTGCCCTCGGGGTCCTGTACGAACGCGAACCGCACTCCCGGCTCGGGCGAGGGCGAGGGCTCAGCCACCGCGTTCGCGCCAGCGTCGAGCGCCGCGGCGAACACGGGCTCGATGTCGGGCGCCGCAAGCGCGAAGTGCCCGTAGCCGCGCGTGGCCAGCGCCTCGATCGGCGTCTTCCCCTGGATCCCGGACCCCGACCCCGCCCGCTCGAACAGCTCGAGCCGCATGCCGGAGTGATGCTCGAGCATGACTCCACGGATCGGGTGCGGCGGCAGCTCGAACACGAGTTGACGCTTGAAGGCAAATGCACTCGTGTAGAAGGACTCGAGGGCGTCGAGATCGGCGACGGACAGTCCCACGTGGTCGAAGCCAACTCGCATCCGGCCCGGAGTATTGCATACAGAATCATGTTTCGTCTACACTTTCTCTTGGTCCACCAGATGCTCGCGCCCTCCATCCACCATGTCGGGTATGTCGTCGATGACCTCGAGGCCGGTGTGGCCCGCTTCGCCGCCGCAACGGGCGCCGGTCCCTTCTTCGCGATCGAGCACATCGCCTTCGATGAGGTCAGCTACCGCGGCGAGCCGGCGTTCTACGACCACTCGTCGGCGTTCGCGGGGTGGGGCCCCATCCTGGTCGAGCTGACCCAGGTCCACGATGTACAGCCGGCCGGCCTGCGCGACGCGCTCGTCCGGCCCGGCGCCGGCGTGGGTCACGTGGCGTGGCTAGCCCAATCGCTCGAGGCGGAGACCGCGCGCCTCCGAGCACTCGGGATCGAGCCGTTCCACGCCGGCCGGTCCGGGCCCGCGTCAGCGGTCTGGTTCGACGCCGCCGGCTTGCTCGGTCACCCGATCGAGGTTCTCGAGGCGCGCGAGGAGCTGTTCGGCTTCTACGCGATGGTGCGAGAAGCCGCCGACGGATGGGACCGCTCGGACTCCCTCCGGATCATGACGGGACCGCCGCGATGAGGCTCCCGGACGAGGTTGACGTGCTCGTCCTCGGCTTCGGTCCCGCCGGGGCCAGCGCGGCGGTCGCGGCCGCCGATGCCGGCGCGCGGGTGGCGGTCGTCGAGAAGAGCGAGAGCGGCGGCGGCAACTGCCCCAACTCCGGCGGGTTCCTCTTCGACGTCGACGGGCCGAGCGCCGTCGAGCATCTCGACGCACTGTGCTTTGGCAAAACCGACCGCGAGGTCCTGGCTGCCTTCGTCGAGGGTTTGCACGAGGTCGCGCCGTGGCTGCACTCGCTCGGAGGTCAGACCGAGCCGGTGGTGCTCGAACAGTTCAAGGGCGTGCTCCCCTCGTGGCCGCACTTCCCTGGCGCCGGGCACGTCACGTACCGCCAGTACGCGGCGGCGCGTGGCAAGCGCCCCGGCCCCGCTCTGTGGGAGCTGTTGGAACAGGGCGTCGCCAGTCGCGACGTGTCCGTCGCCACCGGGGCGCCCGCGGCATCGCTCGTGATCGAGGACGGCACGGTCTGCGGGGCCCGCCTGGACCGCCGCGACCCCGGCCGGTGCGAGATCCGGGCAGCCGGCGGCGTCGTGCTCGCGTGCGGGAGCTTCGAGGCAGACCCGCTCCTGCGCGACACCTACCTGCCGGTGCCGCTCGTCTCCGTCGGCCACCAAGGTAATACCGGGGACAGCCTGCGCCTGACCCAGCAGGCCGGCGGCGCGGCGTGGCACATGAGCGCGTTCTTCGGCTGGTTCGCCTTCTCTCACCCTGAGTTCGCGGCCGCGTTCCCGCTCGACATCCATGCCCCGAGCTTCATCTACGTCGACGCCGACGGCCGGCGGTTCGCAAACGAGACCGGCTGGGAGGTACACGACAAGGTCCGCTCGATCAGCCACTACCTGCCGCGGCGCCACAATTACCCACACCTTCCGGGCTATGTCGTGTTCGACGAGGCCGCGCGGCTCGCCGGGCCGCTCAACGGGATCGTCGGCACGCCCAACGACTACACGTGGAGCGCCGACAACTCGGCCGAGGTCGAGCAGGGCTGGATCAAGCACGGGGACACACCGGGTGAGCTCGCCCGCGCCGCCGGAATCGACCCGGCCACCCTCGGCGCCACGCTCGACGCATACGCGGTGGCCGTCGACGCCGGCCGCGACGAGGACTTCGGCCGCTCCCCGGAGACGCTCGTCGCACTCGAGCCGCCGCTGTTCGCGATCGAGATGCGGCCTGGGGTGGCCACAGCCTCGGGCGGCCCCCGGCGGGACGCACACGCCCGGGTGCTGCGGCCAGACGGGACGGCGATCAGCGGGCTGTACGGCGCCGGCGCCGCCGGCTCGATCTGGGGTCACCTCACCGAGCATGGCGGCGGGCTCACAGACGCGATCGTATTCGGCCGCATCGCCGGCGAGCATGCGGCCGCAGGCGCACGCCGGCCAACGACCACAGCGGCCAGCAAAGGAGCCACATGACCTCGCAGAAGATCGACGTGACCACCCCGCGCGGAGCGATGCCCGTCCACCTCCGGCTCCCCGACGGGGTCGGGCGGTGCCCGCTGGTGGTCCTGTTCATGGACGCCGCGGGGATCCGGCCCGCGCTCCACGGGCACGCCGAGCGGCTCGTCCGTGCCGGGTACATGACGGCGCTGCCGGACCTCTACTACGACCTCGACCCGGACCAGCACCCGCGCCCCGAGCGGCTGCCGGATCCCGAAGAGTTCGACCGGATGGCGCGCGCGGTGTCGACGCTCGAGGATGAACAGGTCATCGAAGACACCGCCGCGATGCTCGCGCGGATCGACGGGAGAGACCAACCATGGGGTTGCGTGGGCTTCTGCGCCGGCGGTCGCTTCGGACTGCGCGCCGCTGACCGATTCGGCTCGGACCTGGCCGCCGCGGCGCTGCTTCATCCCGCGCGGCTCGTGACCGACGAGCCGGACTCTCCCCACCGGCACGTCGACGGGGTCCGCACGAGCCTGTACCTCGGGTTCGGAGAGCGCGACCACGTCACGCCGCCATCCACGATCCCGCCGCTCCGCGAACAGCTCGAGCGCCACGGCGTGCCCCACCGGATCGAGATCATTCCCGAGGCCGACCACGGGTTCACGATGCCGGGATCACCAGCCTACGACGAGCAGGCCGCCGAACGCGCCTGGACCGGCTCGCTCCAGGTGCTAGGCGACCGCCTGGCCGACTGAGCGTCTCGGCATGTGGGCCCGAACGGTGTGGCGCCCGGTCGCGCGTTCCGTGTGCGTCCCGTCGGGCAGGACCACCTCGGCCGTGGTGCCCGCGGGCACCACGGCCGTGAGCACGAGCTCGCCGCGCTCGATCCGCCACGATGACTCGATCCGACCGTACGGGCTGTCGTGGGCCGCCTCCGCCCAGGTGATGCCTGGACCGGGGCGTGGCCGCACGCGGAAGCGCCGGTATCCCGGCGCCTCATTGAGGAGCTCGATCCCGGCCACATCGCGGTGCAGGAACGACACGACCGCGCCCCTGGAGTAGTGGTTGAGCGAGTCGTGTGGCGTGCCCTGCTCGTCGATGCCCTCCCAGCGCTCCCAGATCGTCGTCGCGCCGCGATCGATCATGTACAGCCAGGAAGGCATCGAGTCCTGGAAGAGCAGCTCGTAAGCGACATCGAGGTGATCCGAGTCGGCAAGCACGCGCAGGAGGTGCGGCGTCGCCAGAAAGCCGGTCGCGAGGTGCGTGGCGGCTTGCCGGATGAGCTCCACCAGCCGGTCCGCAACCGCAGGGCGAAGCCGATCCGGCACCAGGTTGTAGGCCAGCGCCCGCACGTGGTTGGCCTGCGTGTCGGGTGTGAGCATTCCGGCCGGGGTGATGAACTCGGCCTGCCAGGCGGAGCGAACCTTCTCGGCGAGGGCGGCATAACGGGCGGCTTCAACGTGGCGGCCGATCGTCGCCGCGATCCTGCTCATGAGCCTCGCCGAGTGGGCAAAGAAGGCCGTGGCGGTGTCGGCCTTGTCGCTGCGCGCGAACGCCTCGAAATCGCCGACGTCTTCGCCCGAAACGAGCCACTCGCCCCAGTGAAAGCCGCTATCCCACAGGTAGCGCTCGTGGGGTCGCGGCTGGGGACGACGCGCCACGCGCTCCGGATGGCGACCTGCGGCGGCCGCCCGCTCGACGTACCGCATCCACGCCACCATGGACGGCCACTGGTCTTCGAGCAGGCGCTGGTCTCCGTATGCCCGGTAGATCTCCCAGGGGACGATCACGGCGGCGTCTCCCCACCCCGCGGAGCCGTTGAGCGAGGCAACGGGGCCGTGCTCCGACTCGGCCGGAGGGCTCGGCGCGAGGTTCGCCACCACTCCGCTTGACCACTGCTCGGCGGCGAGGTCGCGCAGCCACTTCGTCGAGAAGCCGGCAACGTCGTAGAGGAATGCGGCCGCCGCGACGAACACCTGCCAGTCTCCGGTCCAGCCCGCCCGCTCGCGGGTGGGGCAGTCGGTGGGGATGTCGCAGGCGTTGCCGCGGAAGCTCCACACGGCGGCCTCGTGCAGGCGGTTGATGCGCTCGTCGCTGCACCGGAACCATCCCGTTCGCCGCATGTCGGTGTGGACGACCCTGCCGGTGAGGTCGCCCGGCCCGAGCTCGCCAGGATGGCCCTCGACGCGCACGTAGCGAAACCCGTGGGTGGTGTGCCGAGGCTCGAACCGTTCGCGGTCGCGCCCGGATGCGATCACCCGGTCGACCTGATCGGCGGGCAGGGGGTGTGGGATGAACGGGACGTCCACGCGGAGGTGCTCGGTCGTGACGTCACCATCGGAATCGAGGGCCTCCCCGTGGGTGAGGGTCAGCTCCGTCGCTTCGGGGCCGAGGTTCGCCAGTCGTACCCAGCCGTTGATGTTCTGGCCGAGGTCGAACACCTGCCCGGGCGCGATGCGACGCGCGCTCACCGGCTCGAGATCTTCGACAACCCGCACCGGAGGCGCCGGCGAGGCGACCAGCCGCTCGTAGCGGTGAGCGGCGATGTGCACCCGGTCCCAGCCTGAGTCGTCGAAGCCGGGGCGGTCCCATCCATCCTCGAGCAGCCGCCAGTCGGTCGTCTGGCCGGCGATCAGGTCCGCGGAGACGATGTGCGATCGATGGCCGCGCCATCCGTCGCCGCTGCCAAACACGGTGCGCGAGCCGTCGCCGTGCTCGACATGCAGCTGTCCCAGGAACGCCTGCCGCGACCCCCACTGGTCGTGTGCCCGCGTCAGCCCGACCTGTCCCCGATACCAGCCGTCGGACAGGATCACGCCGATCGCGTTGGCGCCGGGCACCAGCAGACCGGTGATGTCGTGGGCCTGCACCTGGAGGCGCTTTCGGTACGCCGTGTAGCCGGGAGTCAGCTCGGCGTCGCCGACGCGTTGGCCGTTGATGAACAGCTCGTAGATACCGTGGGCGGTCGCATACAGTCGGGCGCGGGCGACCTGGCGATCGATCCGCACCTCGGCGCGCAGCAGCATCGCCGCCCGCTCCCCCGCCGGGGCGACCTCGCGCTCGGTCGGCTCGATCCACCGCGCCGACCAGTCCGCCGGCTCGAGCAGCCCGAGCTCGAACGCGCTTCGCTCCGACCAGTCGGACGGGCCGTGCTCGGT
Source organism: uncultured Solirubrobacterales bacterium (assembly GCA_963731355.1). Taxonomy (GTDB): domain Bacteria; phylum Actinomycetota; class Thermoleophilia; order Solirubrobacterales; family Solirubrobacteraceae; genus Palsa-465. The sequence goes on from CAVSUS010000003.1 coordinate 281,318, forward strand.
CCACACCATGACCCGCCAGTTGACGCGCTCGGTCGACCGCAGCGGAGGTCCGCCGTAGCCGACCAGGACGCTCTCGGCGCTGTCAACCCTCCCGGTGTCCCAGCCGTTGTCCGTCTGGATCCGGTAGGCGAGCTGGCCCCGCGCCAGCGCCGGGAGCCACCACGACAACCGCGGGGCGCGGGTGTCGATGCCGAGGGCCTCGTCGAGGTGCTCGACGCGAAGGTGATGCGGCCGCTTGAGGCTCGCGGCCTCAGACAACCGGATGCTGCACGTCGGGCTTCTGTGCAGATGCTTCCTCGGACGGGAGTGCGGCGGTCCCGTCACCGGCCGAGGGGGCGGTTTCGCGGGCGGATCGGCCGGCGCGCAATGACAGGGCCCGATCGCGCAGCCTGGACAGCGCGACCGCCGGACCCTTGCCGGTGGAGGTGCTGGTCAACCCGTCCGGGTTCTGCACCGCCGTCAGGACCAGGGCAAGCCCGGCCACGATGGCCTGGTACTTGCCCACGCTGAGGTGGATGTCGAGAAACGTGACGAACAACCCAGCCGCCGAGAACATGATCCCGGCGACGATCGCTCCGGAGATGCGCCCGACGCCGGCGACGAACACGATCGCGAGCAAGCTGATCGAGGTGAACGCGGCGAAGCTGTCGGCCGTCAACTCGCCCTGTGCGTAACCGGTCAGTGCTCCGCCGATGCCGGCGATGAACGCGGCCAGCGCGAACGCCATGAGCTTGCCCTGCGCCACGTTGATCCCGACTGACCCTGCCGCCCGTTCGTTGGATCGGATCGCGAGCAGCATCCTTCCGGCAGGGCCGCGTCTGAGGCGAGCCACCAACAGCCCGAGCAGAATCACCACGACGAGCACCATGATGCCGAAGGCGACCCGGTAGGACTTGCCCTGGCTGATCGCCAGGTTCAGCCCGAGGAGGTGCGGCTGCTTGATGTGCAGGCCGGCGGTGCCGCCGGCGAAGCCCGCGCTGCTGAAGATCAGCGCGTCCATGGCCGCGGCGAAGCCGAGCGTGACCACGGCCAGGTTGACGCCGCGCAGGCGCAGGGCGGGGAGCCCGATCACCAAGCCTACGGGCACGGCGCACAGGCCGGCGAGCACCAGCGAGAACGGGAAGCCGAGGCCCCACCCGTGCGAGATGTGCCCGAGCATGAACCCCCCGATCCCGGCCAGCGACATCTGCGCCAGCGATACCTGTCCCACGTAGCCGGTCAGCACGACGACCGACAGGGCTACGCATGTCACGGTCAGCGACGAGATGAAGGCGAAGCGCAGGACGTTGTCGAGCAGCAGGAGCAGCAGCAGGCCGGCCACAAAGCAGCCAGCGGCGGCCGGCAATGGCGAGTGCGGGCGGCCGATCGAGGGGTTGTGCTGAGCGGTGTCGCCCCCGCGAGCCAGCACGGCGCGCGAGCGGAGCGCCATCACAACGATGATGACGATGAACGGCACCGCATCGGACAGCCCCTTCTGGGGCAGCCAGGTCCAGACCGTGATCAGCTTGTTGATTTCGGACTGGGCGCAACCGATCAGCAGGCCGGCCAATGCTGTGATCCAGAACGATTCGAACCGACCAACCAGCGCGGCGGCCAGCGCGGGGACGATGAACAGGGTGTAGGACGTTGGGTCGAGGCTGGCCACCGGCGCGATTAGAATGCCGGCGGCGCCCGCCAGGACCGTCGCGATCACCCAGTTCTGCGCCGCCACGCGGTTGGCGGAGATACCGGTGAGCGCGGCGCCGCGGTCGTTTTCGGCTCCGGCTCGGGTCGCGAGCCCGAAGCGGGTGAAGCGGTAGATGAGCGCCAGCGCGACCGAGATGACCACTACGACGCCGGTGAAGAACAGGCGGTCCTGCGGGAACGTGACCCCGGAGATCGACAGCGGTCCGCTGGGGAAGATCGGGTTGGTGGCCACGGGCTCGGTGCTGTAGTTGAGGATGGCGATCGCCTGGAGGGCGAGCATGACCCCCACCGACGCGCATACACGGGTGAGCTGTGACGCCCTCCTCAGGGGCCGGTAGACGAGGACGTACAGCACGAGTCCGAGGACCGCGGCGTACACGAGCGAGATCACGATCGCGAGCGTGGTGTCGATGCCCGCTCCCCCGTTCAGCGAGATCTGATGGGGGATGATCACCACCGGAAGCTCGAGTTGCCCGAACGAGCGCAGGTTGACGAACACGTAGGCGATGAACATCGCCACGGCGCCGTGGGCGAAGTCGACCACACCAGCGCTGCGGTACTTGAGGACTAGCCCCTGGCCAAGAATGGCGTAGGTGGCGCCGGCGCCGAGGCCGAGGATCAGAAAGAGGATGTAGCTGGACATGGTCGGTGAGTGGTAGGTGAGGTGCCAAGGGGTCCGCCCGTAGGGCGCGGGCGGACCCTATTGCGGTGTTGGCGTGTTTGCGGTGTTTAGAGTCCCTGGCCCTGGTAGTAGCCCTTCGAGGTGACCCAGTCGGTCGTACTTGGCTGGGTGAGCTGGCTGTTCTGGATCTGGTTCATGAGGTAGTAGTCGTTGCAGATGGCCGGGGCACCCGTCATCTGCTGCCCGTTGCACGTGTAGGGATGCGAGAGGAAGTTCGGGTGGTTGCTCCCCGTCTTGAAGGCGGTGAGGATCGAGCTCGTCGTCGGCGTTCCCGAGATCTTGCTGAGCGCCTGCTGGACGTTCATCACCGTGGCGAACCCGGCCGTGGAGATCGAGTCGATCAACGTTCCGGGCGCAGCCCACTTCTTCAGCGCCGCCTGGAACAGCTGCGCCTGCTGGCTCGACCCGGTCTGGAGCACGAACGGTGAGGCGATGTACATGCCGCTGGCCCCGCCCGACGATGCCGTGATCACCGGCGGCGCGCCGCATGGGTCGATTCCCATGAGCTTGCCGGTGTAGCCGACGCTCTTGAGTGATTTCAGCACGTTGCCGCAGCCGTTGGGGACGTCGATGTAGGCCAGGTCCGCGCCGCTTGACTCGATCAGCGCGGCCTGCGGGCTCGGATCCGGCGACGTCGGCGACAGGGGGATCTGCTTGATCGAGGTCACGCCGGCCGCCTTGAACACGGGCACGATCTGCGGCAGGAACGACTCCCCCTGGGGATTCGAGAAGTACATGATCGCCGCGCTCTTGACCTTGAGGTGCGTGCCGGCGTACACCGCCGCCGCGGCGTTGTCGCCCACGCTCACTGACCAGAACTGGATGGAGTTGGGGGCCTTGAACGGAACGGGCGTAAACGGGATCCCCCCGATGTAGGCGAGGTTGGCGTGGGCATAGATCGGAATCGACGCGGGGGCGCCCACGTCCGCGGCGCCGAGGATCGCGACCGGGCGCTTGGCTGCAAGCTCGTTGGCGCACCGCGCGGCGGTGGCGGGCGTGCCGTCGCCGACGCAGTTGTCGATCACGATCGGATGCCCGTTGATCCCGCCCAGGTAGTTGTTTGCGTAGGTGGCGGCCGCGATGGCGCCCTGGCGCGCCTCGGGGAAGGTGACCGCGCCGGTCTCGTCGTTGATCATCCCGAACACGTATGGGCTCCCGGTCGCCTTCTTCGGCGTTCCGAACGAGAACGTGCTTGTGCTGGAGGTGGCCGCCGACGTGCCGCCGGTGCTGCTGCCAGACGCCCCACTCTTGCCGGCGCTGCTGGAACTGCTCGATCCGCAGGCGGCGGCGAGGAGCCCCGTGGCGGCCACCGCGGCCACCGTGCCGAGCCATCTGGAACGTTTCATCTCTGGTTTCTCCTCTTGGTTGTGTCGGTCGATCAATTCGATCGGGGAGGCGAGGCCGTCAGGCGACGGCCGCTTCCCCCAGGTAACTGGCGGCGAGCAGCTCGCGCCGCCCGCGCAGATCGGCGGCGGCGCCCTCCAGCGCGATCCGGCCGTGCGTTAGGACGTAGGCGCGATCGGAGATCTCCAACGCGAGCGCGACGTGCTGCTCGACGAATAGGACGCTGGTCCTCAGCTCGTCGGCCGCCCGGCGCAGGATCGGGAGCAGGCGCTCGACGATCACGGGGGCCAACCCGAGGCTCATCTCGTCGACGAGCAGCAGCCGCGGCCTGGTCACGAGCGCGCGGCCGATGGCCAGCATCTGCTGCTCGCCGCCGGATAAGAGGCCGGCTTTGCGCTGCAAGGTTTTGCTGAGCTCGGGGAGCATCTCGAGCAGCTCCTCCTCGCCGGCGCCATTGCGCCCTCCGGCCAGCCGTAGATGCTCGCGTACGGTGAGGCCCGGGAACAGAGCGCGGCCCTCGGGCACGAGGGAAAGCCCTCGGCGGAAGATGACGTGCGCCGGCACGCCTCCGACGTCCTCGCCCGACAGCTGGATCGTGCCCGAGATGGGGCGGTTCAGCCCGGCGATCGTCTCCAGCGTCGTCGTCTTGCCGGCTCCGTTCGGACCGAGAAGGGCCACGACCTCACCCGAACGCACTTCGAGGTTGAGGTCACGGACGACCGGGATCTGCTGGTAGCCGGTGAACACGTCAGCGACGACGAGCTCGTGACCGGAGGGGGTGGAGCTAGTGCGCAGCGGCGGCATGGTGCGCTCCTAGGTAGGCCTCGATCACGCGCGGGTCCTCGCGGACGTCCGCCGGTGTCCCGGTCGCGATCTCTCGTCCGAAGTCAAGGACCACGAGGTAGTCGCAGACGCTGAGGACCAGGCCCATGTCATGGTCGATGAGGAAGACGGTTACGCCGTGCTCCTCCGGGAGTGAGCGCAGGCGCCGCCCGAGCTCGAGACTCTCGTCGGTGTCGAGCCCGGCGGCGGGCTCATCGAGCAGGACCAGCCGCGGCTGGCGCGCAAGTGCCCGGCCCACGCCCACCAGCTTGCGCTTACCGAGCGAGATCTCGGACGGCCGACGGTCGACGACGTCCTCCAGACCGCACACGGTGATGGCCCAGTCGACGCCGGCACGGTCCGGTGGTCTGTGCGGCAGGAACAGGTCCCTCAGCGCGGAGGGAACGGTCACGTGCTCGCTGGCCACGAGTAGGTTCTCATCGACCGTCAGGTCGTCGAACAGCTCCACCGACTGGAACGTCCGCGCCAGACCGAGACGCGCTCGCCGGTAGGGACGCAGGCGGCTGATGTCGCGCCCGTCGAAGGCGACCCGCCCGGCGGCTGGCTTGGTGTATCCGGTCAGCGCGTCGACCATCGACGTCTTGCCGGCCCCGTTGGGCCCGATCAGGCCGAACACGCACCCTTCCGGGACCGCGCAGTTCACGCTGTCGACGGCGACGACGCCGCCGTAGCGGACGGTCAGGTCCGAGACGTCGAGCAGCTCGCTCATGCGTGGTTACGAGCGCCTGGTTGTGCCTGCGATGGTGTGGCCATTGGTTGCGAAGCCATGTGGATCTCCCTCGTGACCGTCCGCAATCGAGTATTGGCTCCATCGCGGGTGCGGAAGTATACATGATCGAAAAGTGTATGCAAGTCCTGACGCTGCGTTTTTGTTAAGACCGTCCGGGACCGCGCCCTGCTAGGACGCGGCGCCTCTCGTGAGCGACGACTCGTCGAGATCTGGCCCACCCTCCTGGTGCTCCACCGAGAACGGCCGTTCGCCTCCGAACACCCCGACCTCGCGGTCGGCCGTGCCGGCGCCGATGGCAGGCCAGCCTGGGTCGTCGCCGTGGACGAACCGAGCCCACGCGGTCACGATCTCCCGCGCGACTTCCTCCGTCCCCAGACCGTGTCCCCCGAGCCGCTGGCCGGGCCCACCGTCATCCCAGGTGCCGAACAGCAGCGGCACCTCGACGGTGTGCGTGGCCCCCATGGCCGCGACGGCGCCGCGATGGTCCACCCGGTAGCGGTAGACGCGCCCGCCCGCGCCGGTGACGGCATCCGCGCGCGCGGCCACCCACTCGCTCGTCGGCCGGGCGACGATCGCGTCGGTTGCGATTTTGACCAGCAGCGCCACCGGCTCATCGCGGCGACCCTGGCGGAGGGCGACCGCGCGGTAGCGGTCGATCACGGCGGCGGGGTCGTCGGTACCCGTCAGGTGGCGGACGACGGCGTCGACCTGCTCCGGGCTGGGCGGCGGACGCCATGGGGAGTCGACGAAGAACGTGCCCTCGTCATCCGTGCTCCCGATCAGGACGTCGACCGTGCCGCTGGCACCGGGATCGGCGACCGGGGAGCGGGGAAGGGACCCCGCGTCGACCGTTGGCAGCGCAGCGCCCCGCGTACCGCGATAGCCGGGCGCCTCCAGCAGATGCTCGTGCAGCGCGACGATCGTCTCAGCCGGCAGCGAGCGCAGTAGCGCGGCGTCGAATCCCGACGGCGCGCCGGCCAGCTCGCTCAGCGCCTCCGCCCAGCCGCGCGCCGGCTCCGGCCGACCTGCCACGTCGCCGATCGGCGGGGATTGCACGATCGCGCGACCGAACAGGCCGCGGGCCGCGGGGGCGACGAGCAGGTCCATCGCGCACAGGGCGCCGGCCGATTGGCCGGCCAGGGTCACCCGAGCGGGATCGCCCCCGAACGCGAGGATGTTCTCGCGCACCCAACGAAGGGCGGCGATCTGATCCAGCAGCCCCCAATTGCCGGCCGGGGCACCCCTGACCGCGGCGAGATCGGGGTGAAACAGCCATCCCAGGCTGCCGAGGCGATAGTTGACGGTCACCACGACGACGTCGGCGGCACCGGCCAGGTGCGCGCCGTGATAAAGGGTGGCGCCCGCGTGCCCGACCGCAAATCCGCCTCCGTGCAGCCACACGAGCACCGGGCGCCGCCCCGTGGGCGACGGCGTGAAGACGTTGAGGTTCAGGCATTCCCGCTCGTCGGTGGCGGGCGGATCGCCGTGGGTGAACCTTGCCACCGCGCGGTCAGGCTGCGGCGCCGCGGGACCCGGCGTCCGCGCCTCGTGGACGCCCGTCCAGGGTTTGATCGGCGCGGGCGGCGCGAACCGCGGGGCCTCGGCATACGGGACGCCAAGGAACTGAAGTCCGCCGCGGGTCTCGACGCCCCTTAGGCGCCCCGCCTCGACCGCCACGATCGTGCTCACGGCGGACGGTGGCTAGGCCTTCGCAGCGTCCGCGGCCGAAGGTTCGAGCTCGGGATGCCCCTCGGCCCACGAGACTACCCGGTTGCGCAGCACGCCCACGCCCTCGATCTCGGCCTCGATCACGTCGCCCGGACTGAGGTAGAGCGAGGCTGCATCCTCGCTGAAGCCGGCCACTCCCGCGACCGTCCCGGTGGAGATGATGTCTCCGGGGCTGTACCCCATCGACGAGTAGTGGCTGATGATCTCCGGGACCGTCACCGACATCCGACCGGTGTGGGAGGTCTGCCGCGGTTCCCCGTTGACGCGCAACTCCATCGCGAGGTTGTGCGGATCCGGGATCTCGTCGGCGGTGACGATCCACGGCCCCAGCGGGCAGAACGTGTCGATGCTCTTGGACAGGCAGAACACCCCGGCCTTCATCTCCTCGCGCTGGATGTCCCGCGCGGTGATGTCGTTGAAGATCACGTACCCGGCGATGTAGTCCTCGGCCTCTTCCGGCGAGAAGAACTTGCCCGCCTTGCCGATCACAACCGCGAGCTCGAGCTCGTAGTCGAGCTCGTTGGTCATGGCCTCCGGATACACGATCGCATCGTTGGGACCGATGATCGCGTCCACGTTTTGGAAGAAGACGATCCACGGGAGTACCGGGTGCGACCAGTTCACGCGCGTGGACTCCTCATGATGCTCCCGAAAGTTTCCGGCCGTGTGGAAGAACTTCTTCGGAACGAGGGGAGCCCGGAGCCGAACGTCCTCGAGCGCGAGCTCCCGGCCGGTGGCCTCCACGTCGCTGCCCAGCTCGAAGTACCGGCGCATATCCGGGACGTCGAGCTCGATCACCTTCTCGCCAATGATCTTGCCGACGCGGCCGTCGTCGAATGTAACGAGCTTCATTTCTTCTCCTCGCGTTCGCTGGCAGTGCGGCTCCGTCGTCAGCTGAAGTATAGACAGAACATCAAAATGTATGCAATAGTTGCCTCTGCGTGAGAACGTTTGTTAGTGGTCGAGGTCACCAAGGAGCGTTATGCGGTTTGCGTCGGTTCTCTACGAAGGTCGCCACCTAGCGGTCGCGGTGCAGGACGGATTCGCGCTCCCCCTACGGGGCATCCCCGAGCTCGGGCCGGGGACGCCGAACGCGATGTTGGGCGACCCCCCTCTCGATCGAGACCAGCCGATCCCGCTGGACCAGCTTCGATTCCGGCCGGTCGTCCCCCGTCCCGGCAAGGTCGTATGCGTCGGTCTCAACTACCGCGCGCACGTCGAGGAGACCCGGCGCGAGCTTCCCGACTATCCCGTCCTATTCACCAAGTTCGCGACCACGCTGACCGGTCCGTACGATCCGATCCCGTGCCCGCCCGAGTCTGCGGCGGTCGATTACGAGGGCGAACTCGCGGTCGTGATCGGAGAGCGGGCCCGGCGCATCCCGGAGGAACAGGCGCTGGAGGCGGTGGCCGGCTACTGCGTGGCCAACGATGTCTCAATCCGCGACTTCCAATACCGCACTCACCAGTGGCTTCAGGGCAAGGCGTGGGACGGCTCTACGCCAGTGGGACCGGAGCTGGTCACGGTCGACGAGGTCGGTGACCCTGGCGCTCTGACCCTGCGCACGATCGTCAACGGCGAGACCGTCCAGGAGGCGTCGACGGCGCTCTTGATCTTCGGCATACCCAAGCTGGTGAGCGTCATCTCCCAGTTCGCAACGCTAGAGCCCGGCGACCTCATCCTCACCGGAACCCCCGGCGGCGTGGGGTTTCGCCGCGAGCCGCAGCTGCTGCTCGGCCACGGCGACACGGTCGTCGTCGAGGTGGAGGGCGTGGGCAGGGTCGAAAACCGTATGACTGCAGAAGTTGCCTGACCGGCCGGCATACGCCACCGTCGCCCTGGCAGCCTCCTCCGGCCGCATGATCGTCTGACGCCTCGACGGGCGCCGGGTCGAGGCCGAGGAGGCGCGGCGACGTGTGTGGGATCGACTACGCGCTGCACGACGACCGACGCTCGGTCTGCCGTTTCACGCCTATCCCATGGTATCCACAAATAGAAACTACACGCAATTCGAAATATGTGTACAATCGCTCCGGCGGACATGAGAGTTGCCCGCCCGCGAGCGGGCGCATCGAACGACGAGGAGGAGCTGATGAACTCGGCGGTGCTTGCTTGCGAGCGAAGAAGACTGATCCCGTGGCAGACACCTGCCTGGCCACGGAATTTGCTCTGCTTGCTGATCGGCGTTCTCAGTGCCTCCATCGCTGGGTGCTTTTTCAATGCCTCGCCGGCCGCGGCCGCGGGCGGGCTTCGGCATATCACGGTCGATGCCGCTAAACCGGTCGGGATCGTCCGCTCGCTGCAGGGTGTATCCGGGACGCCGCTGCCCGCCGACGCGTCCCATCCGGACCTCACCGCCCAGTTCCAGCAGCTCGGCATAGACATCGTGCGCACCCACGATGTCGATTGCCAAGGGACCAGCGACATCGACGGCGCCGGGCCCAACCGCATCTTCCCCAACTGGAACGCCGATCCCAACAACCCGAGCAGCTACAACTTCGGCCCTACCGACCGCGCGATCCTCAGCATCGTGCGCAGCGGCGCGCAGGTCGAGTACAGCCTCGGTCACAGCGACCTGACGTGCGCCGGCATCACGACCAACAACGCGCCGCCGCCCGACCCTGCGCGGTATGCGATCGTGGCGCGCCACGTCGCCGAGCACTACAACGACGGCTGGGACAACGGTTATCACCTGCACATCCGTTACTGGGAGATCTGGAACGAGCCGGACCTGTTCCCGTTCTGGTCGGGCACGTCCGCGCAGTACTACGCGCTCTACGCGGACACTGCCCGGGCGCTGAAGTCATTGCATCCCTGGATGCAGATCGGCGGCCCCGCGCTTACCACCAACAACGACCTCACGGGCTTCCGGGAATCGCTGCTGGCCTACATCCGCGTCAACCATCTGCCGCTGGACTTCTACTCGATCCACCACTACACCGACTTCACCGAGGATCCGCTCGACTTCGTGCGACTCGCCGCCCAGTACCGGCAGCTGCTCGACAACTATGGGTTTGAGCGCACGAAGATCCAGCTGACCGAGTGGAACTACGGACTGGTCGACAATCCCAGCGACACCCAGCGTGCCGCGTTCGTCGCCGATTCGCTGATCTACATGCAGGACTCGCCGCTTCAGCGCGCCTTCTACTACCGCGCCAACGGCTCAAACGGCTTCGCCCTGATCAACGCCGACGGGACGTTCACCAAGACCGGTGATGCGTACAAGGCGGTCGGGAGCATGAACAGCACGCCGTTGCGCCTGGCTACCACGGGCGGTGACGAGAACGGACTCGCCGTCGAGGCTGGCCGGTCCTGGTTCGGGCGTGACCAAATCCGCGTGCTGATCTCAAACTACGAGATCCCGGCCGCCGATCAGGGACCCTTCCCGCCGTTCATCGTGAACAACGTGTTCACCATTCAGGGAGTTGGGTCGTTCACGCTGCTGCCGCGGCGATCAGTCGCCTACACCGACAACAGCGGCTACGACCTCAGCGTCAACCACATCCGCGACGAGCGGAGCGGCCTCCTGGTCAGCCGCTACCGCGTTGACGACGACCACAACCTCACCCTCGTCGACCAGTCCGTGCAACGCGGCTCATCCGTGCATCTGTCCTCGACCTTGCCTCCGCCGGGCCTCGAGCTGGTGGTCATTTCGCCGGTGCGTTAGCCCGACTCCGGAGTGGTCTGCCAGATCGCTCTGTTCGCTTACAGACAGGACCCGGATTACGAAAGTCAACTAACGCCTATCGCGGGATCGTTACAAGGTCGCAGCCGTACGCGGCAACGACACTCGCATCTCCACAACCAACGCACCGGGCGAGATATAGCTCGATGACGCCGGTCGGCGTCGAGAACTCGAGGAGGATCTAATGCACGAACATCGATGGGCCAGGCCACAAGGGAGGATCGCGGTCGCCGGGATCGCGGTCGCTGCGATATGCCTCGCCGGGGCAAGTCTGGCCATCGCCCGCACGAGCTCGGCTCATCGCGCGGGAAGGGCAGCTCACGGAAGCCACCATCGGCGGGCCGGCGAGCGGCGTTCACTCCGTCTCGTAAGCTGGAACTTCACCACCACGTTCAATTTCGCCCTACCCGGACAGCCGTTTCCCGTCGGCTCCACCACGCTCGAACGACTCGTCTACGACCCGCGGCGAGTAGACGCGAGCGGGAATGTGGTGATCACCGGACATCAGCACTACCTCGGTACGGCATGGGCCGACCCCAACGGCCCGGCAGGCACGCCGGTCAGCAACCGCAGCGTGTTCAACGTCAAGACCGAGACGCTCAGCTATGACGTTCAGGTCACGCACGGTCTGCCGATCGTGTTGGTCTACACGCCCTACAAGGTCACGGCCATCTACTCGCAGACCGACGGGTCGATGCTCGAGCGTGGCAGGTATGCGTTCGATCCTGCCGGTCCGCAACCGTGCAACGCGCGCACCTGGTACCAGAACGGAACCTGCTGACAGGCTTGCAACAGGCGACGCTGCTGGGCGGCCCTCGCCGACCGGCAGCGTCGCCGACGCCTGTGTTCGCCCTCGCCTGGCACGACCGAATCATCAACGCGGCACGTGATTACTCGCCCGGGGCCCCGTCTATGCTCGCTTGGCCGGGAAGCACCGCGGACTCGCGCTGGACGATGGCGTCGTATATCCTTCCTGACTGCTCGCGTGAGATCAACGCGGGGGCAGTCGCGGCCAACGAAACCGCCGCAAACTTGGGTTTTAGTCTGATTTAGGGGTCGAGCGGGGCGCTCGCCGGTTCCAAAAGGGGGTGAGAGCATGAAGCGCTCTCTACGTAATTCAGCCATCCGTGCAACTCCCACATCCACGGGGGTCTGCGGGCGCCGGACGTCTGCTCGGCGGTCCCCAGCCGCTGTCATCGGTCGCGCCGCCGTGCTGGCCGCGATGTTGGTTGTGGCGGGAGGATTGCCGGGCGCGCCGGCGATGGCCGCCACATTCATGCCGAGCAGCAGCAAGGTGGCTTTGATTCCATCGAACGTCCCGGTCAACTCGCCGGGAGGACTGGGCGTGATGCCGATCTCCTCGTATGTGAGCGGGCGACCGGCGGAGTCCTTCGACAAGTTCTCCTTCAAGTACGTCGCGCTGACCGACATCACGGCCGCGACGCTCTCGGCCTTTGACACGGTGGCGCTCATCCAAGTTCACACGAGCGACTTGACCTCAGCCGCGAAAGCGGCGCTGGCGCAGTTCGTCGCCGATGGGGGGAAGCTCATCATCCACGACTCCGACGAGACATCCCTCAATGACTATTCCTGGCTGTTGCCCGGGCCGTATTCGACGAGGATCGGCGCAGGTTGCAACGTGTGCGGTCTGACCGCGGGAACCTCGAAGATCACGGAGAACACGGGGCTCATCAGCGCGAATCCGGCGGACCCGACCTATGTCAGCATCCCGGAGCTCATCAAATACACGGATGCCGTCGGCGACGCAAACCTGCTGGTCTCTGACGATCCGCGTTGGTTCTCGGCCGCCAGCGGAACGAACGCCTCCAATGAGGCTGGAGCGCAGGTGGCGTACGCGAGCAACAACGGCCTCATCATCTACAACGGCTTTGACACCGACATGATCAAGCCGCTGGCGAGCGGTCCTTGGATGTGTATCGACGCCCCAAACAACGCGTGTCCGGCCAACGCTCACCCCTCGGTCGATTGGCTGGCACAGATGTGGTACTCGGAGCTAAACAAAAGCTGGGGTCCCAGCAGCAATCCTCAAAGCCCGCCGAACGGCCTTCCCCAGACCAAACCGGTGAGCTCGATCGGGACACCGCTGCCACCCGCCACGGCTGGCCTGCCATCTAATCACCGGTGCGTCGCCAAGCAGAGGCTATTCCTGCGTTTGAAGAACCTTGCCAATCACCATCGGACCGTGGTTCAAGTAGATGTGTATGTCAACGGTCGGCACGTGTTCCGGGAGCGGGGCCGTCGCCTGCGCAACGTCACACTGACGCGTCTTCCTCAAACGGGGAACGTAGTGGTAAAGATCGTGGCGACGACGAAGCGGCGCTATCACCTCATCAGCAGGGTGCGCTATCGCGCATGTCCCAAGTCCGCACGGCCATAGGGCTGCAGGCCCACGGCGTGAAGTCGACCTAAGCACCGACGCCCGTCAGCTGGAGGGCCCCGCGGCGCGAGCCTCGCCGAGCACGTGGGGATTTGCGACCGCCCAATCCGGACCGAGCGAGAAGCGGTTCAGGTGCTCGACGTTGAAGCCGGCAGCCTCGATCGCCGCGACCGTATCTCGTCCGCAGTGGCAGCCGCCGCCCAGGAGCGGCCAGACGCCGGAGCGGTCAAGCCAACCCTGAAGGCGTGCCTTGCGCGGCCGACCGCTCCGTACGTGCTCCATGAACCGAAGCTCGGCGCCGGGCTTGAGAACACGCCGGAGCTCCACCAGCGCCGCGTCGACGTCCGGCACCGTGCACAGCACGAGACTCGCCACGGCGCCGTCGCAGCTCCCGTCCTCGAGCGGTAGGTCGGCCGCGACCCCCTCTCGCACACTCACGGGCACTGAAGTGTGGCGGCGGGCCTCCTCGGCCCTGGCCCGCAGATACGGCTCTGGCTCGATCGCGACGAGCTCGGCAACGCTCGGCGGATAGTGCGCGAAGTTGATCCCGTTGCCCGCGCCGATCTCTACGACCCGGCCCGACAATCCGGCCAGCAGCTCGTCGCGGCGCTCGCCGGCCTCCGGCTCCATCAGGTGGCTGAGCCGGTCGAAGAACCGCGCGAAGATCGGATGACGAACCGGCGGAGCGCTCACTAGTTGGTCTAGGTCGCGGGATTTGCCGACACCACGTACCCCCGGCCAGCGGCTAACCGGGCGTGCTGCGGTAGTACTCGATGGCGCCGGTTCGGTCGAGGTCCTCCAGCAGGATCGCCTCGACGTCCAGGTTCAGCTCAATCTCGTTGCTGACCACGACGCCGCCGCCGGGGAGCTCGTCCTGCCAGGAGACGCCGAAATCGTGGCGGTTGATGCTCGCCGTGGCTTCGAACCCGATGCGCCGTAGGTCGCCCTTGTTCTCATCTCCGACCCAGAACGGCGTCTTCCACTCTCCGAGCGAGACGATGTCGAGCGGCACCGTCCGGGTCGCGCCGCGGATCGTCAAATCAACCTCTCCCTTGAACGTGGTTCCGCCGGTGCGGTCGGTGAAACGGCCCGCGAAGGTGATCTTGGGGTGGTTGTCGACGTCGAAGAAGTCCGCGCTGCGGAGGTGCTCATCGCGGTGCGGTTCGCCCGTCCAGAGGCCGGCCGCGTCGATCTCGCCCTCGAAGGTCGCCTCGAGGCAGCGGTCCCAATCGAGCTCGAGCGTGCCGTGGATGTCCTTGAACAGGCCGCGCACCCAGCTGACCATCATGTGACGCGCTCGGAACTCGGCCTCCGTGTGACCGGGCTCGAAGATCCACGTCGCCATCTAGGCCGGCCCCCCAACGCTCATCTCACGTCCCACGGTCCTGACCATACACACCTTGCTGAAATGTCAGCGCCCGCGACACGCCCGGAGACCGCCGCCAGCGGACGCCATCGGGCTATGCGGCGTTCGGCTCGGCGGCGATCAGACCGAGCTCTAGCGCTTGACCGAGGTCGTCGCGGACCGACCAGTGCTCGATCACCTTGTCTCCCTTGACCCGCCAGATGTGGATCTGCTTGGTGGCGAACTCCTTGCCGGTTGCCGGCCTGCCGAGGAACTCTCCTATGTGGCGGCCGTGCATCCTCAACCGGGCCACGACCTTGTCGCCCTCGACGATCTCGTCTTCGATGTCGGCGCGCATCGGCCCCCAGAGCCCGCGCAGCCACGTCACCGTTTGCTTCAGGCCCTCCGGGCCTTGAGGGCTGCCGGGCGGCGCCTCGTGGTTGATGATTGCGGATTGAAGAGTTACCCTAAACTTAGTCTTACCCTATCATTTAGGTAGCTATACGTCAAGCCCATCGCGACCGACCGAGCCCCGACGATCTCGTGCCATCTGAATCGCTTAGGTAGGGCTTACGCGGCGGTGCACTAACTCTTCAACGCCTCTAACGGTGTTCCGACGCGGGCGACCGAAGCTTTGACGCTCCGAAACTTGACTGACCGTGAGACTTCCTCTGCACACCGCGATCCCTGATCCCACGGCCGACGCCCCCACGGGCCGCTCGGTCCCGCCGCCTGCGGTGCTGGACGTGGAGATCGTCGTTCCCGTCTACAACGAAGAGCGGCTCCTCGCTACCTCAGTTCACCGGCTCCACGATTTCCTGTCCGAGCACCTGCCGTTTTCGTGGCGGATCACCATCGCCGATAACGCCAGCTCCGACCGAACGCCTCGGATCGCCCGCGCCCTCGCAGCCGAGCTTTCGCGCGTGAACGTAATGAGGCTCGAGCAGAAAGGACGCGGACGGGCGCTGCGGGCGTCGTGGCGGGACAGCGAGGCGCGTGTGGTCGCCTACATGGATGTCGATCTCTCGACCGACCTGCGCGGAGTGCTGCCGTTGCTGGCGCCGCTGCTTTCCGGTCACAGCGAGATCGCCATCGGCTCGCGTCTGGCATCCGGGGCCCGGGTTACCCGGGGCGCGAAGCGCGAGTTCATCTCACGGTCGTACAACCGGATCCTCCGGGCCATGCTGCGTGCGAGGTTCACCGACGCGCAGTGCGGGTTCAAGGCCGTCCGCGCCGATGTGCTGCCCGAGCTGCTCGATGCGGTGCGCGACGACGGGTGGTTCTTCGACACTGAGTTGTTGATCCTCGCGCAGCGCCGCGGGATGCGCATCCACGAGGTTCCGGTCGATTGGGTCGAGGATCCCGACTCCCGCGTTGACATCGTCTCGACCGCTCTGACCGATCTGCGCGGCACAGCAAGGCTCGCCCTCGCCGCACCGATCGCTCGTTTTCTCGGCATCGGCGTCGCATCGACGTTCGCATACGCGATGCTGTTTCTGGTCCTGGCCAGTCCCATTGGGTCGGCGTCCGCGAGTGCGGTAGCACTCGCGATCACCGCGGTCGCAAACACTGCGGCCAACCGCCGCCTCACGTTCGGCGTCCGCGGTCGTGAGCGCCTCGCCCGGCAGCACCTGGCCGGGTTCATTGTATTCCTCATCGCGCTCGCTCTGACCAACGGCGCCCTCGACGTGATTCATCGCCTCGACGCGCACGCGCCGCGGCTGCTCGAGGCAACCGTGCTGGTGGTGGCGACCTTGGCCGCCACCGTCACCCGCTATTTCGCCCTCGCCACCTGGGTCTTCCGCACACCGCCGGCCCGAAAGCGTCTCGCCGCGCTCCTCCCCCTCCCGCGCGAGGAAGCGGAATGAGCGCGACGACTATTCCCCGGCTCAGGGATGCAAGCGGCGGCCGGGTGCGGTCGCTGGTTCGGGGACGGGTCGAGGATCCCGCCTGGGCGCTACCCGCCCTCATCGGCCTGCTCGTCGTCACCGCGGTCGCATACCTGTGGAACCTGACCACCTCGGGAGACGCCAACAGTTTCTATGCCGCCGCCGTGCAGGCCGGGACGAAGAGCTGGAAGGCGTTCTTCTTCGGCTCGATCGACTCGTCGAACTTCATCACGGTCGACAAACCTCCGGCCTCGCTCTGGGTGATGGCGATCTCTGGCCGCCTGTTTGGCTTTTCGAGCGCGAGCATGCTCGTCCCTCAGGTCATGGAAGGCGTGCTGGCGGTGGGTCTCCTGGCCACCAGCGTGAAACGGTGGTTCGGCGCCGGCGCCGGGGTGCTCGCCGGCGGATTACTCGCGATGACCCCGGTTGCGGCTTTGATGTTCCGCTTCAACAACCCGGACGCGCTGCTGGTCTGTCTGCTCGTCGCCTGCGCCTACTGCCTGGTGCGGGCACTCGAGCGGGCGTCGACTCGCTGGATGATCGCCGTTGGGACGCTCCTCGGGTTCGCCTTCCTGACCAAGATGATGCAGGCCTTTCTCGTGGTGCCTGGATTCGCGGTCGTATACATGCTCGCCGCGCCCACGAGCCTGCGGCGGCGGACGACTCAGCTGCTGGCCAGCGGCGCGGCGATGATCCTCAGCGCGGGCTGGTGGGTGGCGATCGTGGCGCTGTGGCCAGCGGCGTCCCGGCCGATGATCGACGGGTCGGCGGACAACAGCATCCTCAACCTCATCGTCGGATACAACGGTCTCGGTCGACTCACCGGCAGCGGCGGCGGTGGCGGCGCCGGAGGGGGCGGGTTCAGCGGGCAGACGGGCATGCTGCGGCTGTTCAACGACCTGATGGGAGGCCAAGCCTCGTGGCTGCTGCCGGCGGCGCTCGGAGTCCTAGCCATCGGGCTCGCGTGGCGGCTGCGCGCCGCGCGCACCGACCGCGTACGGGCCGCGCTCGTGCTCTGGGGTGGCTGGCTCGTCGTCAGCGGTCTCGTGTTCAGCCTCAGCAGCGGCGTAATCCACACCTACTACACGGTCGCGCTCGCGCCGCCGATCGCCGCGCTCGTCGCGGTCGGCGCAGCGCTCCTGTGGCGCTGGCGCGAGCGGCTGATCGCTCGCGGGATACTGGCCCTCGGCGTCCTGGTCACCGCAGGCTGGTCAATAGTCCTCCTCGGCCGCACCCCCTCGTGGGAGCCGTGGCTGAACCCGCTGGTCGCCGTCACCGGCGTGGTTTCGGCGCTCGCCCTGCTCTCGCCGCCGAGGCTGGGCCGCCACCTAAAGCGCCCCGCCGCGGTGCTCGCGCTCGTGGCCTGCGTTGCCGGCCCGCTCGCCTACTCGGCGCAGACCATCGGATCGGTCCACACCGGGTCGGTTCCATCAGCCGGCCCGGCGACCTCCAATGCCGGCGGACCCGGTGGCGGCGGCCAACCGGGCGGTGGAGCGGGCGGCCCGAGCGTCTCGGGCGGCGGAATCACCGGCACGGGCACAACAACCAGCAGCCAGCTGATCACGCTGCTTAAGCAGAATGCATCCCGATACCGCTGGGTCGCGGCGACGTCGGGCTCGCAGAACGCCGCGTCGCTCGAGCTCGCCGTGGGTGGCGTCCCCGTGATGGGCATCGGGGGCTTCAACAACCACGGGGGCAACCTAACCCTGGCCCAGTTCGAGGCCTACGTCAAGGCGGGCGACATCCACTACTACATCGCCGCCGGCGCCGGAACGGGCGTGGCAGGTGGGCCTGGCGGCGGATCGACGATCAGCGCCATAACCAGTTGGGTCAAGGCGCACTACCGCGCCGAGACCATCGGAGGCCAGACCGTCTACGACCTCACGCGACCCCTTCAGTCATGAGAAGCACTGGAGACACGCGCGCGAATGCGAAACTGTGATCGTGGTCGCGCGCCGCTGGACAGCCCGGGCCGAAGGATCGGAGCAGGCCGATGCGTACGTCGCGCATTTCGAGCGCACGGTCAGGCCCCGTCTCGAGAGCACCGACGGCTTCCTCGGCGCCACGATCGAGCGCGTCAATGCTGACGGCGCGGTGGAGATCGCCGTCGTCACACGCTGGGCATCGATGGAGGCCATCCAAGCCTTTGCGGGGCGCGATGTCGACCTCGCGGTCGTCGAGCCCGAGGCGCGCGCGGTGCTCTCGCAGTTCGACACCGCGGTGCGCCACATCGAGCTCGCCGACGGCGTAAGGTTCGACCACCTCGAGGTGATCGACCTGCCCACCGAAGCTCGTGCACACGAGCCGTGGTTCAACGAGACGCTGACAGCGGTAAACGATGCCGTGGTACGGCTCGGGGTGATCGAAGGCGACTTCCACTGGCACAGGCACGACGATCAGGACGAGTTCTTCCTCGTCCTCGACGGCGAGTTGCTGATCGACATCGAGGGTGCCGACACCATCACGCTCGGCGAACACCAGGCGTGCAGCGTGCCCAGGGGCGTGGTTCATCGCACGCGGGCGCCGGGCCGAACCACGATCCTCATGGTCGAGACGGCGGGCGTCATGCCGGTCGGAGACTGAACGTCTATGCGACGGCGTCGGCCGGCAGCCCGAGGAGCTCGGCACTCCGCTCCCACAGACCGCGTGCCAGTTCCGGGTCCCGGGCGGCGGCGCTCGGCTGTCTGACCTTCTCGTCCTGGACGTACTCCCCGGTTAGGCGGCCGCCCTCTGCGGAGGTGGCGAGCCACACGAGCGAGCGAGCGCCGCGCTCCGGGGAGCGGAAGAACGGCGAACCGAGAGTCGTAAGCACCTTCCATATGCCGTTCTCGTTCTTGCCAAAGCCTGTACGCACGACACCCGGGTGAAAGCAGTTGGCGCGCACGACGGGCACGCGCTTGGCGAGCTCGCGCGTGAACAGGATGTTGCAGAGCTTCGTCGTGCCATAAACGCGCATCGCCGCATATGACTTCTCGGACTGCAGGTCATCGAGGTCGAGCCGGCCTCCGGTGTGGGCGTCGGAGGCGGTGGTCACCACGCGTCCGTCGCCGAGTCGATCGAGGAGCAGGTTCGTGAGCAGGAACGGCGCCAGGTGGTTGAGCGCAAATGTCCTCTCCAGGCCTTCTGAGGTGAGCCTTCGCGACGCGAACAAGGCGCCCGCGTTGTTCGCCAGGACGTCGATGTGCTCGTGGCGTTCTCGCAGCTCATCCGCTAGCCCCGTTTTCCGCAGTTCGCGACCTCTACCTGTCCCCGTTGTGGCCAGGGCGGCTGGATGTCGAGTAGTTCGAGGATCCGCTGCTGGGTGCGGGTGAGCGGGTCGAGCTCGATGCCGCGGTGGGTGTAAGTGAGGTCGAGGCCTTGGAAGGCGGAGAGGATGTTGGCGCCGGTGGGTTTGGCGAGTCTGTCTTCGGGCAGCAGCGCCAGCCGCTTGTCGTGCTGCTGCTCGTCGGCGTTGAGCGCGTTGCGTAGTTGCGTTTCGAGTAGTCCGAAGATCAGCAGCGCGATCCCGATGATGCTGATGAGCGCGTAGATGCGGTCGTCGTTGTGTAGGAAGATCGGGCGGACCTTGAGCGTCTGTTTCAGATCGCGGTGGCGGCGCTCGACGATTTCTTGTTCCTTGTAGAGGCGTAGGAGCTTGCCGGCGGTCAGCGCGCCGGGGAGGTTGGTCGCTAGCGCGTAGATCCCGTCGGTTCGCGCTGCCTGCGTGATCGCCTCCTGGTCGCGCTGCCATTCGATCGCTGGCTTGTCGTTGTTGTCTGAGACGGTGACGGTGATCAGCCCCTGGATGTTGCTGGTGACGATCTGCCCGACGCGCCGCTGCACCTGCGTGACGGTCTTGTAGTACCGGCCGCCGAGCCCGTTGCGCACGCGCCCGAGCTCGGCCTCCGCCTTCTGCAGCGCGCGCTCTCGAGCGGCGGCGACCTGCTCCTGCTCCTGGGAGGAGTGGATGTAGGCGACCCGGAAGCGACGCGGCTCGCCGGTCTCGGGATCTGAGAGCTCCCAGTCTGCAAGCGCGCCGCGGTACAGGGTGCGCCGCGCTGCTGGCAGGCGCCACTCGCGCTCGGCCACGTGTCGGATCGGTCTCAGGCGCTCGGGGCCGAGCTCTGACAGGTAGCGCTCCTGAAAGCCGGTCGAGGTCTTCAACGGCACGATGAATCGCAGCCCTGCGCGGTGGATCTGACACAGCGGCTTGGGCTGCCCCAGCGCCGAGTCGCACACCATCAGCATCCCCGGCTTGGCGAATGCCGCCAGCCGCTCCAGCGACTGGCCGACCAGCGCCAGCTCCGAGCAGTTCCCCGGATCCGGCCGCAGATACAACGACACCCCATCGCCAGTGGCCGCCTGCAGCGTGCGCACCTGCCGGGCGACATGACGATCGGACCCCCACCCCTTCGCCACCAGCGCCGAATCCTCATACGCGCCAGCAACCCGCACCGTGGTCAAATCCACATGCAGCCGGCCGGCATCGGCGCCGAACCGCTCGACCGCCCCGGCGGCCAACAGCCCGCGCACGCTCTCCGCGTACACGGCAAAGCACTCAAGCGCCCGGCCGAGCCGATCATCGTTCAACAGCTGCGGCGGGATCGCCAACAGCTCTCTGACCGCTGCCCCCGACGCCCACCCGGCGATGTCATACAACGGCGAGGGCGAGCACAACCGGCTCGCTACCAACGCACAAACGACCTCGCCGACCGACAACTCCGAGCGCTCCGAGCGCGGCAGCGCTCGATCGACCACCGCCGCCACGTCCAGCTCGCGCAAGAAGTGCCAGGCCAACAACAGCGCCCCGACCTCCCGCCGCGTCCCGACCAGCGGCGGATCCAAACGAGCGAACGAGCCCGCCAGCTTCTCCAGCTGCCCCGAGGCCTTCAACTCCTCCCTGCGCCCCAGATTTGCCACAACACGATGGCGGACCTTCCCGCGCTCGTCGCGGTACCCTTCGACCAGCTGAACGTACGTATAGACACGCTCACCGCGCCTCACCCTCGTTTCCTTGACGAACATGTTGCCACAACGCTATAGGCCACTGCGGACGGACCACCGCCAGCGTACAGCCAAAGTTGCCACAACAGACCAGCCCGACCCAAGCCGCGGACAACCCAAAACCCCCCAAACCACGGGCGAACGACCCGCCCTAGCCCAACTCAGCCGCGGAAAACGGGGCTAGCGCGCGGACCCCCGCCATCAGCGCGAGATCCGCGACATGGGTGTGAACGGGTGCCCCGCCGCCGGCGGCCCGCGCCGCACTCGCCGTGGCGTCGACGCGCTCGCGCTCCCGTCCCACCAGCGCGACCTCCGCACCTCTCCTCGCCAGCTCGATCGCCGCCGCACGGCCGATACCTCGTGTGGCTCCGGTCAGCACAACGAGCGTCACCCCCGCGACTCTAGCCATCTAGCCGGACGGGCGCGGTGCAAAAGCGTCACGATCCGAGGCCATGCGCCCGGACGAGCTCCGCGACCACTGCCTCACCTTCCCCGGCGCCGTGGAGACATTTCCGTTTGGTCCCGAGACCTCCGTCTTCAAGGTCGCGGACAAGATCTTCGCCATTTCCCGGCTTGCTCAGAATCCTCTGCGGGTCAGCCTCAAATGCGAACCCCTGCTCGCCGAGCAGCTCCGGCAGTCGCACCGGGCCGTGCTACCGGGATACCACCTGAACAAGCGGCACTGGAACACCGTGGTCATCGACGGATCCATGCCCGATCAGATGATCGAGGACATGATCGAGGACTCCTACGACCTGATCGTCAGCAACCTCCCGTTGCGCCGCCGCCGGGCCCTCGGCTGGCGATCGGACAAGCTCTAGGTTCGTATCTGAAAGTCGCCGCTGGCCACGATCTGCGCGCTTCCGCCGACCTCCACCGAGTCGATCCTGTCTGCAGTGCCGGTGGCCTTCGCGTATAGGAGCGATGGTCGGTGGATCTCCTCGCCTTGGCGGATCTCGATCTCATCGCCGAAGCCGATGCGGCCGTGCCGAGCGAGGTGCACGGCGAGCGGACCGGCTGCCGATCCAGTGGCCGCGTCCTCGGTCACCCCGCCCCCTGGATAGAACACGCGCGTCTTCCAAGACCGGCCACGGCCCGCGAAGCAACTCGCCGCAACACCCAGGTCGTTCAGCCGGGCGATGTCGGGACGTAGCGCGGCCACGGCTTCTTCGCCGGAGAGCATGACGTAGACGTGCTGCGGACCGTTCCTATAGAGCTCGATCGGCAGCTGCGATGACTCGACCCCGAGCGCAGCCAGCAGCGCGTCGTCGTCCGCGAATGGCTCCCAGGTGGGGATCGGCTGCTTCATGCGGCCGAACACGATCCGATCTCCTTCTCGTTCCAGGGCGATCGGAACCGCCCCCGCCCCGGTCTCGAGCACCACCGAGTCCCTCGCAAATGCGGTTCCGACCGCGAATGCCGTTCCGAGAACCGGATGTCCGGCGAACGGCAGCTCCTCCGCAGCTGTGAAGATCCGCATCGCCACGTCGCCCTCGGACTCGGGCGGAAGCAGGAAGACGGTCTCCGCGAAGTTCATCTCGCGGGCAAGCCGTTGCATGTCGTCCGTGGTGAATGACCGCCCGTCGAGAAAGACCCCCAACTGGTTTCCCTCCAGCGGGCGCGCCGTGAAGACGTCGACCACGAGATAGGGATGGAGCCGTGACCCTTTAAGCCACTCGACTCGTTCCGGAACAACGGTGGCTTCTGTCTCCACGATGGACTCCTCCTTAGCTACTAAGCAATATCGCTAAGCGACTATATCTTAGGACCAACTACGATGACCATGATGACTGCTGGCGCGCGAGAGATGGACACTCCCACCATTCTGCGCGCGCTCGCCAGCCCTCGACGGCTTCAGATCCTCGACTGGCTGCGCGACCCTCGCGCACACTTCCCGCCGCAACGAGACGGGGATCTCGTCAGGGATGGCGTATGCGTGATCTTCATCGCGGACAAGCTCGGTGTCGCCCAGCCGACGGCCACCGTCCATCTCCAAGCGCTTGCCCGGGCGGGGCTGGTGACGTCAAAGCGCCTCGGGCAGTGGACGTTCTATAAGCGCGACGAGGCAGCCATCCGGGCGTTCAAGCGGCAGCTGCGCGACGAGCTCTGACTCCTGCTCCTCGCGACCCTGAAGGCGGCACGACCACCCCGGTTGCGGCAAGATGTCGCGATCCAATCGATGAGCGCCGAAGCCGAGACCGGGCCTCTGGCGGCCGCGCCGATTCGCTTCGGCGTTCTCTTGCCGTCGTTTGACCCGATGCAGACTGGAAGTACGCCCGCGCTGGTGGAAGCCGCGCAAAGGGCCGAGGAGCTGGGGTTCGACGCGGCGTGGGTGGGCGATCATCTGTGGGGGTACGCTCCCTGGCTCGAGTCGACCGTGGCTTTGGGGGCCGCCGCTGCGGTCACCGAGCGGCTCACGCTCGGGTTCAGCGTGATGTTGCTGGGGCTGCGCTCGCCGGTGTGGGCGGCCAAGCAGATTCAGACCATCTTCGCCCTGTCGGGCGGGCGGGTGGTGCTCGGCGTCGGCGTGGGTGGCGAGTACCCCGAGGAGTTCGAGGCCGCCGGCGTTCCGGTGGGCAGGCGGGGACGGCGTCTGGACGAGGCGCTCACCGTGCTCCCCGACCTGCTGCTGGGCCGCCGGGTGGACTACGACGGCCACACGCTCGCTGTGCACGCCAACCCGCTCGCGCCGGCCATGGAGCGGCTGCCGCCGATCCTCGTCGGGGGGCGGGGAGAAGTGGCGCTCAGGCGCACCGCGCGCTTCGGCGACGGGTGGCTCCCGATGTGGCTATCCCCCGAGGTCCTGGTCGAGCGGGGCGCGCGGCTGCGCGCGCTCGCCGTCGAGAGCGGCCGGCCTGAGCCAACGATCACGCTGCTGATCCTCGTGCACGTGGACGACAGCCTGGAGCGCTCCCGCCAGGTAGCAGCCGAGCACCTCGCCCGGCAGTACAAGCTCCCCCTGCACGTGGTCGAGCGGTGGGCGGCACTAGGGCCACGCGAGCGGGTCGCCGAACGGCTCCGGGCCTACCTCGACGCCGGAGTGAGCGAGCTCATCCTGATGGCCCTCGGTGGCGACCAGCTCACCCAGTACGAGCGGCTGGCCGAAGTGTGCGCAACGCTGAGGGCAGTGCCGACCAACGCGGGCAGACGTGGCTGAGGCCGTTTAGACCTCGTCGCGAGCGCCCGGCGCGCGAACCGCCGAACCGGCTGCCGCGTAATGCGTATCGAGCGTCGCTAATTCCGCCGAACTCGAAATACGTCAAGCTTCACCCACGCACATAGCGGGACCAGACTGGAGGGCACTGTGAGCAGGATCAATCCGATCACCCCGTCGGACGAGGCGGCCACACGAGCCGAGCGCGCCGCCGCAGCAGCAATGCTGCGACTGATCTTCGGCATTCACGCGTCGCGTGGTGTGTATGCCGTGGCCGAGCTCGGGGTCGCGGACCTGCTCGCGGACGGTCCCATGAGCACACGGGAACTGGCTCGGCTCACGGACACCCACGAGCCGTCGCTGTATCGGGTGCTTCGCCTGCTCGCCGCGCTCGGGGTCTTCGAGGAGAACGACGGGCGCTCGTTCGGCCTCACGACGATGGGCGAACGCCTACGCACCGATGCGAGCATTGGCATGCGTTCCTGGGCCCTCCTGCTGGAAGCCGTCGGGGGCGTGCGCTCCTTCGAGCACACCCTCCAAACGATCAAGACAGGCACGTCCGGATTCGAAGCCGCGTTCGGCGAGGGCGTCTTCGAGTTCCTCGCCCGACACCCGGAGAACGCCGCCAACTTCGACGCGGCAATGGCCGAGCGTACGGCTGCTTTCGCTCCCAGCGTCGCCGAGACCTACGACTTCTCGGGCATCCGCACGGTCGTCGACATCGGCGGCGGCAACGGGACGTTGCTCGTCGAGATCCTGCGCCGGCACCCGCACCTCCAGGGCGTTCTGCTGGAGAAGCCGAACGTTGCCGCCCGCGCCACCGCGGTGCTGGGCGCGGTCGAGCTCACCAACCGCTGCGAGATTCGGGCCGGAGACTTCTTCGCCAAGGTTCCCGACGGCGCTGACTGTTACCTGCTCGCCAACGTGCTTCACGACTGGGACGACGCACGCTCGACCCAGATCCTGCGGAGCTGCGGGCGGGCGATGGCGCGCGGAGGGAGGGTGCTGATCATCGAGCGGCTGATCCCGGAGGACGGGGGCGACCCGGTGCCGACGCTCCTGAGCGACATCAACATGCTCGTGATCACGGGCGGGCAGGAACGGACCAACGCCGAGTATGGGGAGCTCCTTGAGGCCGCGGGCCTGAGGCTCTCGCGCGTGCAGCCGGTGGCGTTCCCCTACGGCGTCATCGAGGGGCGCGCGGCGTAACCCGCGGCTCGGCTCGAGCGCTACAGCGACCACGAGCAGCGCCCCTCCTAGCCTTGCAAGCTGATCCTCTCCGAGATTGACGAGGGCCGCCGGCGATCAGCGACTGGTGATGAATTTGGTCGTGGCTGGCCAGTCGTTTTCGTGGGCGGCCTCGTTCGCTGCGGATCTTGGGAGCACGGAGGAGAGCGCTGAGCAGCTCGTCGTGCTTCCACGCGCTTGCGGCGGTGCCCGCGGCCGAGATGTTGGCGTCTAGGGCGGTTGAAATGCGCCAAAGCGTGGAATCCTGAGATCGCTACCACGTCGTTAGCGAAGAGGTGGCTTGGCGAGCACTGTGACCTCACGGAAATCCCGTAGAGACGAGCTGCCGCTCAACGCCCGGGAAGAGCTGTGGCTCGATTACGAAGGGACGCCGTATCTCACCGGACTTACGCAGTTGTGCTCGGCTCTCGGCGTCTTCATCGGTGCTTTGGCGGCGATTTTCCTACTCGGCAATTTGCACCGCGGATTCGCGCATTACTGGTGGCTGATTCTGGTCCTGGTGATCGATGTCGCCGTCAACGTGGCCGCTCGCCTTGCCCGCGCGCGCAAACGGCGCGCGCTCGGCCTCAGTCGCGCTCAGCGCAGTTGGCGCCTGGGCGTTGGTCCACCTCCACGGCAGGACAACTAGCCTCGCTAGCCGCGGCCGCAAGAGGGCGATCGCCGACGACGAGGCCGGTTCGGCCCGCGAGCCCGCTGGTAGCGTGAGCGCGTGAGCTTGCGCGAGGCCGAGGGGAGCCCGCCGGGTCACTGGGACCGGCCATTGGCCGGTTCACTCGACCGCCTCACGGTGCGCTCTGCACTGCTGGAGGACAACCCCCTCGGGGATCCCGCTATCAGGCCGCTGTACGTGTACCGGCCCCCCGACGTGCCCGGAGCAACGGAGCCGCTCCCGTCGGTCTACCTGTTGCAGGGATTTGGCGGGAAGCTCGAGGAGTGGCTCGTCCCACTGTCGTCGGGCCCACCACGATCGAGCGCGTGGACGGCATGATCTCGAGGGGCGAATCGCCGCCCGCGCTCCTCGTGTTCGTCGACGCCGCCACCTCGTGGGGTGGCTCGCAGTTTTTGAACTCGCCGGGCTCCGGTCGCTATCTCGACTACCTCTGCCAAGAGGTGGTCCCGTTCGTCGATGCGCGGTACCCCACGGGTGCAGCAATGGAGCACCGCGGCGTATGCGGCAAGTCTTCCGGCGGCTACGGGGCGATGGTGATCCCGATGCTCAGGCCCGGCGTGTTCGGGGCGACAGGCTCGCGCGCAGAGCGACGACTTCGATTGGAGGGAGTTTCCCGTTCTGTTCGCCGCCTACGGCACCGCGTGCGCGTACACGCCGGACCCCAACCGACCGGCAGGGCGCGGATCCCATTCGACTCCGTGGGAAGGCCCGTCGACGAGATCTGGTCGGAGTGGCTGGCGCTCGATCCCGTTCGGATGGCACAGAATCACGCGGACGCGCTGACGGGCATGCACATGATCCAGCTCGACGCAGGACACCAAGACCAGTTCTTCCTCGACCTTGGTGCCGCCGCGTTCTCGGCCGAGCTGACTCGGCTCGGTATCTAGCACTCGCTCGAGCTCATCGACGGCGATCACGAAACCGCGGGTGAGCGAATCCCGGCCGCCATCGCCAAGCTCATACGCGCCTTGCGGTAGAAGCACGCGGTGCAAGCCGGAGCGCGGTAGCGATGCGCCGCGAGCCGGGGGCCCGGTAGCCCCCGGCTCGCGAAATTCGGCGCAGCGAAACGAGCTCTCAGCTACGGCTAGTTGACGACGATGCCTGCCGGGGTAGCGCCGGCGGGCAGCGAGAACGGAGAGCTCGCCAGCTCGGTCAGGTTGCCGTCGTCGACGGCGAACGCGCCGACCTTGGCGACCTTGCTCTCGTCGACGTACAGCGTGCGGCCGTCGGGGCTCAGACGGGCGTCGACCGCACCGACGCCGCCCGCGGCACTGACCGCCGTGCTGCCGAGCAGGCTCAGCGTCCCGTCGCGCGCGATCGAGTAACGAGAGATCGTGCCCGAGCCGGTGTTCACGGTGAACAGGAACCGGCCGTCGTGGGTGATCTCGACCCAGCAAGGCGCGGTCTGGTCGTCCGGAAAGGGCGATTCCGTGATCGAGGTCAGCGTGCCGTCGCGCGAGACGGTGAAGGCCGACACCGTGCCCGTTCCCGGTCCGACGTTGTGGGCATTCGAGACGAACAGCTGGTCGGGGTTGGTCGGCCGGAACTCGCTCCCGAAGGGACCGAGCCCCTGGGCCGCGGTCGGCGAGTCGGGCGCCGCGGTGAGCAGCCCGTCGCGGCCCACCGTGAAGCTGTCGATCTCAGAGCTGCCCACCCGGGTCCCGACAAGCTTCCTGCCGGTGCCGTTGAACAGCACATCTGCCGGAGCGGAGCCGTCGGGCAGCGGGACCGTCGAGCCGGCTAGCGGTCGCAGACGCCCGCTGTCACGCAATATGAAACCGGTGTAGTTGCTGCCCCCGTCACCGGAGTTTGCAACGTACACCAGGTCATCGTGAATGGTGATGCTGTCGGGTAGTGTGCCGTCCGAGGAGATAACGCCATCGCGCACCAGCTCGAGCGACCCGTCGTGTCGAATCCGCAATACCGAGATCTGGTTGCTTCCTGCGTCGACCGCGACTACAAAGCGACCGTCCGGAGAAATCTGGACGGCACCCTGAGAGGCAAGGCCCGCTCCGGTTCCAGCGCCGCCGGCGGCGAATGGCGATCCCGGCGTAGGCGTCAGCGATCCATCCGCGTGCCGGTCGAACGCGCCGATGGTATTCACCGCGGCGGTGTTGTCATCGACGTACACGTGCCCAACCACGCCAGACCGGCCGTGCGCGCCCGCGGATCCAACGAGCGGACCCAAGAGCGCCAGCCCGAGCAGCGCAAATGGCAGCGTCATGCGTGCTAGCAAGCGCATCGTGTCTCCTAACTTGAGATGGGGGAATTGCCTCGGCCGGCCGTAGCCGAACGTGCGGGTCTCCTGCTCGCGCCGCACGCCTCACCGAGGTCAAGTCAGTGGATCAGACCCGCCCAGAGGCGTCAAGGCAAACGAAGCCGGTGACTCAAACCGTTAAGAAGTGCCGCGGCGCTATTCGCGCTCGCCGCGCTTGATGCTCTGCGCCTCGGCCCAGATGTCCTCCGCCTCCTCGCGTACTCGCGACGCCGCCACCGCGAGGAACCGCCCCGCGCGCCGCCCCCAGCCTTCCAGTACCTGCTCGGGCCGGGCGCGCTCGCGCGAATCCTCGCCGGACGACTGAGAGTCGTTGCCTGGGGTCTCGGCCATCGCGGATCTAGGGTACCCGCCTGGCCTGTGCGCCACCCACGCTCGCCTACACGCGGCGCGAGCGGGCGCGCTCCCCGATCACCCGGGGCGGGCGAGCGGTGCGGGGCGATAGGCCCCAGAGGATGAAGAGCAACCGTCGCATCGGCCTTCTCTTTGTCTCAGAGGAAGCTCGCCCCTAGTATTCGATGGCCGCCTTCGTCTCCTGTTGCAATTCTGAAAAGCAAATGTGATTGGGTTGTGAATCCATTTCGAGGTTCATCGGTACGGGCGCCGGGTAATCCATTCCCTTGCCGATCAACGTAAGGAGGGAACGCATTGGGCGTAGACGACTACCTGGACCGCGAGACCGGGATCATCGCCGCTGCAACCGCGGCCGCCGTATCGCCACGGGCGCGTGAGCTGTTCCGGCGCGGCGCCGTATATGGCCTTGCCGGCGTGCTGAAGGCCGGGGATGTTGCGTTTTCCGCCGCCCGTGGCGCGGTTCGCGGCGCTCGGGAGGGAGCCGCCGGAGCGTCGCGTCCCGCTAGCGCGAGGACGCCGAGCCCCACCAGCGCGAGGGCATCGACCGCCGGTGGCTCGAGGACAAGCGCATCGCGGCCTCGCCGGCGAACGCAGTCCGGTCGGTCCGCTTCAACTCGCTCGCGGCGCGGATCGTCGAGCGGCGGAACGCCTAGCGCTTGAGCGCGCTCTCGGCCGAAACCGACGCCGCGGCCGGCGCGCCGCGGGTCATTCACTCGCTGCCCGGCCGCGTCCGCGTCCACCTGCCCCACTTTTCGGACCAAGACCCGGGCGTGCTCGAGCGGCGGGTATGCGAGGTGCAGGGAGTCCAGCGAGTACGCGCGAACGCGCACACGCGGAACGTCCTCGTCCAGTTTGACCGGACCGCAGCGACCGAAGATGTGATCCTCGCCGCGCTCGGCGAGACGGCGCCGCCACGATCGCCGGAGCCGCCCCGAGGCAGCCGGGTACGCGGCGCGGTCAAGGGGGTCGGTGCCGTGCCGAAGTATGCGGTGCGCGAGGTGGGGCGCCTGCGCCGCCGGGCGCGGATCGCCGTTCGGGGCATCGATCGCGACCCGGAGCTCGCGCGGCGTGTCGTGGAGCGGCTCAGTCGCCTTCCCGGGGTGTCGCGGGTGACCGCGAGCCAGGTGACCGGCCGGGTGCTGGTGGAGTATTCCGAGCACTTCCTCGACATCGAGGACCTCCTTACCAACGTCACGAGCCTCGAGCTGCCCGAGCTTCCGGGTGAGGACACGCCCTCGCATCCTCTGGATCCCGCGCCGCTGATCCAAAGCACCGCCAGGGCCATCGGCTCGGGTCTCGGCCTCGCGCTCGCCGGGATCCGGCGAGCCAGGTCGGGGCCGGAAGGTGACGCCCTCGGCGGCGGGCGGGGCGCCCAGGTCGCGGGCGCAATGGGGATCATCGAAGGGCTGCCGCCGATCGAGCGCCGGCTCGAGGAGGTCCTGGGGCACAACGCGGCGCAGCTGGCGCTGAGCGGCGTCACGATCGTCAGCCTGACCTTCGCCGGCAGCCCGCTCGGGCTCGCGGTTAACGGCGCCGCCGCGCTGCGGTTGATGACCACGGTCAGGGCGCGCCGGAACGCCTGGCGCCGCTACGAGGATCGTCTCGATGACGCCGAACCGGCCAATCCCGGCGCACGGGTGGAGATTGAACCGGGTGAACGGGTTCCCCTTCCGGGGACGGTGCTCAGCGGCTTTGGGACCGTCATCTCGTCCAGCGGTGAGCTGCGCGCCGCGGCTCCAGGCGAGCGCTTGGACGCCGGCTCCAGGCTTTCCGGCGGGCCGGTGATTGTGGAGCTCGACGGCGATCCCGCCTTCACGCCTCGCCCGCGCAGCGCGCCGCCGACACCGACCATCTACGACCGATATCTGAGCGCACTTCCGCCTGCCTCCGTGGTGTATGCGGCGATCACCGGACTGCTGACGCGCTCACCGGCACGCGCGCTCACGGCTCTCCTGCTCGTCAATCCGCGCGCAGCGCTCATCGGTGTCGAGAGCGCAGACAACGGGGCAGCGGCGAGGGTGCTGCGCCAGGGGGCGACGATCGTCGGCTCGCGCGAGAGGCGCCCCATCTGTGTTCCCGATGCCTTGATCATCGAGTCGCCCCGATCCCTGGTTGACGGCCTGGAGCTCGACCACCTGACGGTCACCTCCGCGGAGCTCGATGAAGCAGACGTGCTGCGCCTCGCGGCGGGGATATCCGCCGCGGCCGGCTCCCCGTGGGGCTCGCTGTTCGGGGGTGCAGAGGCCGCCGACGCCGCCGATGGCACGTTCGATGGCGTAATCGCCAGCGCCGAGATCGACGGGGAGCGCTGGCTTCTCGGCCCCCCGCGCGCGAGCGGCAAGCGCTCCAGGGGGTCAAAGGCCAGCGACGCCGCCTCGGGCCCTGTGCTCGAGCTACATAGGCAGCGCCAGCGGCGTTCCGCCGGGACGGTGGCAACGCGCCTCGCTCCGGCGCCGGGGCTCGAGGAGCTTTTCGGGGTGTGCCGGCGGTTCTCGGTCCTGGTCGAGGTGGTGGGAGAAGTGGCCGACGCCGTCGCAAACCTCGCCGCCGGCGCCGGCGCGCGCGTCGTAACGGGGGATGCGCTTGAGCGTGTTCGCCACCACCAAGCCCGCGGCGCGATCGTGGCTGTCCTCAGCGACACCGGTCACGCCGGTCATGAATTCGCCGAATGCGACCTTGCGATCGGTCTGAGCTCGGGCAGGGGCGGATGGTTCGCGGCCCGCGCGGATGTGCTGGCCCCGGATCTCTCGAGCGTCGCCGCCGTCATCGAGGCGGGCGCTCGCCGTGACACGGCGGTGCGCGATTCCGTGATCTCATCGGCGCTGTCCAACGTGGCCGGCGCGATCTGGGGCCTCGGGGGCAATCCGAGGTTCGAACGCGGATCGCAGGCGACCTACGTGGCGGCGCTTGGAGCGATCGGGGCGGGCTACGTGCGGCTGCGCGGCGGGGCGCGTCCGCGCTCGGTATCCGAGAGGCTCGAGGATCCCCAACCGGAGCGCTACGGACGCATTTCGGTCCGGGACGCCCTGAGCGCATTGAACAGCGGCGAGCGAGGGCTGACGACGTCCGAGGCCGTGGCGCGGAGGCGCCCTCCCGCGGAAACCGAGCGACGCGGCGCGCTCCCCAGTGCGGTCCTCGACCAGCTGAGCTCGCCGCTGACCGGCGTGCTCGCCGCCGGCGCCGGCGTGTCGCTGGCGCTGGGGGCCCTCGGCGACGTGGCCATGATCGGCGCGGTGATCGTCGTCAACACCCTGGTCGGCGCCTGGCAGGAGCATCAGGCCGGACGGGCTGCCGAAGCGCTGCAGCGGATGAGCGCCCGCACCGCCACCGTGCTGCGGGACGGGGAGTCCACCACCGTCGACGCCGACGAGTTGGTCCCCGGCGACGTCATCGCGCTCGCCGCCGGTGATCGCGTGCCCGCGGACGCGAGACTGATCGAGGCCGACGACATGGAGGTGGACGAGGCGGCGCTGACCGGGGAATCGATGCCGGTTGCCAAGCTGGTCGACGGAGGACCCGCGGCGAGCAGGGTGGTGCTCGAGGGCAGCGACGTCACGGTTGGCACCGGGCGCGCAGTCGTGGTGGCGGTCGGCGGAGGTACCCGGATGGGAGCCACCGCCGCGGCGGTCACGCTCGAGGAGACCCGGGCGAGCCCGCTCGGCCAGAAGCTTGGCCGAATGTTCAGCGAAGGCCTTCCGGTGATCATCGGCGGGGGCTTGCTCGTGACCGTGGCCGGAGTGCTGTGGGGCCAGCCCCTCGTCCCACAGCTGGCGCTCGGCGCGAGCATCGCGATCGGCGCGGTCCCCGAAGGTCTGCCGCTCCTCGCCGGTGTGGCGCAGGCGGCGGTCGCGCGGCGGCTGGCGTCGCGGAACGCGCTCGTTCGGCGGCTCGCGGCGGTCGAGGCGTTGGGCCGCGTGGATGTCGCCTGCACCGACAAGACCGGAACGCTGACCGAGGGTCGGCCGGCTCTCACCTGTGTCACCACGGTGGACGGGGAATGCGAGCCCCCGGAGAGGCTGAGCCCATCAACGCGGCCGATCCTCGAGGCCGCCGCCCTGGCCAGCCCCCACCCCGACGCGCCCAGTCTCGCCTCACACCCGACCGATGTCGCCGTCGTCGAGGGCGCCGAGCGCGCGGGCCTGACCGCGATCCGTGACGCCCAACGCGAGGACGAGGAGCCGTTCGAGCCCTCGCGTGGCTTTCACGCAACCCGATCGGGCGGCCGAGTGTTCGTAAAGGGCGCCGCCGAGGTACTGGCTACGCGCTGCAACAGCGTGCGACTCGCCGACGGAGAAAAGCCGCTGACGCGAGCCGGCCGGGACGCTCTGCTCTCCCGGGCCGAGGGGCTGTCCGGCCAGGGTCTGCGGGTCCTGATGATCGCCGTGGGCACCGACCAACACCCGACCGACGATCCCCAAGATCTCACCGCGATCGGCTACGTCGGCATCAGCGATCCCCTACGAGCGGGCGTGCCCGCCGCGGTTCGTCGCTGCGAGACCGCGGGCGTACGGGTGGTGATGCTCACCGGCGATCATCCCGCGACCGCCATCGCGATCGCCAGGGAAGCGGGACTGGCTCGCAACGGACCGGAGGTCATGACCGGTGAGGAGATCGCCGGGCTCGACGACGACGAGCTGGATCGACGCCTCGAGGAAGCGCGCGTGATCGCTCGAATCAACCCGCTCGACAAGCTGCGCATTGTCGAAGCGCTGCAGCGGCGGGGACACGTCGTCGCGATGACCGGCGACGGCGTCAACGACGCCCCGGCGTTGAGGCTCGCCGACGTGGGTGTGGCGATGGGAGCCAGTGGAACCGACGTGGCGCGCGAGGCGGCGGATGTCGTCCTGGCCGACGATGACTTCTCGACGCTGGTCGAGACGTTCGTGGAGGGACGCGGCTTCTGGCACAACATTCGCCGCGCGCTGGGGCTGCTGCTGGGCGGAAACGCGGGCGAGCTCGGGGTGATGATCGCGGCGGCGCTCGCCGGACGCCAGGCGCCCCTGACCACCAGGCAAGTACTCGCGGTCAACCTGGTCACGGACGTGCTCCCGGCGCTGTCGGTCGCGGTCCAGGAGCCCGAGCACCGCAACCTCGCATCGTTGTCCCGGGAAGGCACCGCGGCCCTCGACGCGCCGCTCCGCCGCAGCGTCCTGCACCGCGGGATCGCGACCGCGCTGCCCAGCTTCACTGCGTACGTGCTTGCATCGCGCACGGCTGATCCCGCGCGGCGCCGGGCGGTGGCGTTCACGAGCGTGGTCACGACCCAGCTCGCTCAGACCCTCGAGCTGGGCCGGGCCGAAGGCCGTCTCAGCTCGCAGGTGCTCGCCGCGGTGGCCGGCTCGGCGGCGTTCGTGGCAGCCGCACTGGCGTTCCCGCCGTTTCAGGGCTTTCTCGGACTGGCGGTGCCGACTCCGTTGGGGCTGGCCCTATGCGCCGGGGCGACGCTCTCTTCGGTCGCGATCAGCCGGGCGTTTGCCAGCGAGAACGGATTGAACACATCACGCATGTAAGGAGGACACATGGCACTGAATCCAGTAGGAGCCGCCGAATCCGCGGGCCGCATCGTGGGCGACGCGGTCGGCGGCGCGGGCGACCTGGTCGGCAAGGCGGCCTCTCGTACCCGTGAGCAAGCGGAGGACGTGTGGGCCGAGGCAAAGGACGTCTCGCGCAGGGATTCAGGGCGCGACGCAGCCGTCTACGCGGGCCTCGTCGCCACGGTCGCGTTAGGCGCCGTCGAGCTGCCGATCGCGGCCGCGGCCGGCGCCGGGTACGCGATCCTCCGCCGGCGTCGGTAACGGCAATCCCAGCGTAAAACCGGTCTGCGGCCAGACCGAGCCGGCGTCAACGCCGCCGCGAGTCGCTATCCGGGTGGTGCCACGAGCTTCTGCACCCGCCGGCGATGCTCGGGCCCGTGCTCAGGATCGAGGAAATACACCCCGACGGCTCCGACGGCGATCCCGGCCAGGAACGCGGGGGCGGTTCGCCTCGGCTTCGGAGCTTCGATCAGGCCGAATACTTCGGCCGCCGGCGGCCCGTAGACGACCACCATCTGACCGAGGAGCCGCGCGGCGTCGCCCAGCCGATCGAGCCCTTCGCCCAGCCGGTCGAGCCCGTCGCCCAGGCCCGCAAATCCCTCGCGCAGCGTCCCAACCCGCTGGCCCAACCCCTCGACCTGGCCCCGGACCTTGCGCTTGGCGACCACCTTGCCGACCTTCCAGCCGGCCTTCACCGTAGGCCGTGCCGCCCGGATGGTCGCCCGCCGGAGCCTCGGATTGCGAGCCATCACCTTGGCGCCCTTTACGCCCACTTTCGCAGCGGTCTTCTTACTGGGCATCGCCTGTTACCTCCATCTCGTTCGCATCGCAGCAGTCGATTGATCCTTACCCGGAAATCAGTCCTCAGATCGCAATCGTCACCGCGACCGCCAGGGCGGCAACCAGCAACGTGGCTCCGGTCAACAGCGCGAAAGCGTGTGTCTGAGGATGAGTGAACTGGCCGGCCATCTGCCGGCCGTAGTAGATCACGCGCCCGTGGCGCCATGTGAGCCATGCCAAAGTGGCCATCGCGAGCGCGGTTGCGACACCGAGTGCGTCGAGGCGCGCCGCGAATGCGGCACGAGCGATCAGCGCGCCGCTGGCCGCCATGTTCAGCGCGGACCGCGTCCACGCCAGCGCCGTGCGGTCCGTCGCCATGCCGGGGTCTTGCACCTCTGAGGCGGACGCGCCTTCGCCGCCGGCCGAACCTCGAGGGCTACCCGCGGTCAATGCGCGAATCGGTCGACGATGGCCAGAATCCCGCCGCACACGGCGATCAGCGCGATACCGCCGGTCAGCAGACGCGGCATCCACGAGTAGCGCAGCGGCCGCCGCAGACGCATCGCCCGCTCGCTGTCCTCCCAGTGCAGGTAGCTCGCAAGCGCGAGCACGGCACCGAGCACGATTAGTGGCACCGCGATGATGAGCCTCAGCCCGTGGAGGTTGAAATGAAGGAACTGCGCTGCCGCCAGGCCGGCGGCGATCAACGCGAGCGCGGTTCGGTTCCAGGCCAGGAAGGTGCGTTCATTGGCGAACGTGAAGCGTGGATCGGGGTCGGTCCCGGTTTGCTCGAGCCGTCGCTCCCGCTCGGCTCGGGACGCGAGCCACCCCCGCAGACCCGAGCCCTGGGCTGCCGCCCCATCTTCGGAATCGGGCGTTCCAGGCTCCGCCGCAGCGGGCCGCTCGCCCTGGCCGGCGCCGGTTTGCACGCGGCTCTCGCTCATCGCCGAAATTCTCCTAGATGGTCGTTTCCCCGGCCGTGCTCAGACCGTGTGCTCCCCACGAGCCGTGCGCCCGGCGGTCGCGGCCGCCGTACCGTGCGGAGTCCGAGCGTCGCCGAGGTGCACCGTGACGCGGTGCTCGTCCATCCCTCGCAGGAACGCGATCCTCAGCCGGCGATTCTCGTCCGCGTCCGCCATCGCCGCGTACAGCGCGTCGATCGACCGCAGCCGGCGGGTGCCGCCGCGGAGCAGCAGGTCTCCCGTGCGAATGCCGGCCGCGCCGGCGGGCCCATCGTCGTGCACGGCGCGGACGAGGAGTGCGGGAACGGGCTGCAGGCCGACGGACTTCCGCATGGCGATGGCGAGGTGAGCGGGGGCGAGCGTGAGGCCGAGGGCAAGAGGCGCGCCGGCCGGGGGCTGTGAGCCTTCGAACTCGACCAGCAGCTTGCCCAACAACGACGCGAGCGCGCGCTGCTCGTCGTCCGTCAGCGCGGCCAGCAACCGCCGCTCGTTGGCCAGGTGAGCGGGAATCACCCGCTCGACCAGCTCTCGACCGCGCTCGGTCAGGGTAATCAGCGTGTTGCGCTTCGATTCCGGGTCGGTCTGACGGACGACCAGGCCCTCGTCGACCAGGCGATCGATGCGCACGCTGATCGTGCCCGAGGTAAGCCCGAGCTCGTCCATCAGCCGGCGCTGGCTGACACGCCCGTCGTCGCCGATGCGAGCGAGCGTGACCAGCACGCCGAAGTTGGCCGCGCTGAGCTCGTGTGCGCCAAATACCTCGGCCAGGGCGGGATCGATGTGACTGCGAAGGCGGCCCAGCCGCGCGATGACGGCCACGGGTTCGAAGTCGAGCTCCGGCCGGCGCGCCCGCCACGAGCGCAGCAGCGCATCGACCGAGTCGTGAGGTGGGCGCACGCCGTCCACAGCACGATCGCGCGGGCGACGCTCCGTGTACATGGGCACAAGCCTAACCCAAAAGCCCTGCCGCCATACTTCGAGCACATAGTTTGGGCTCAAGCATTAGAATCACGCAATACGCCCCCCACATTGATCAAAGGAGGAACCCGATCATGAACGTCGCCATCGTCGGTGCCGGACGGATCGGTGGGAACATCGCCCGCCAGCTGACTCGTGCCGGCCACGATGTAACCGTCAGCTTCGCGCGTGATCCCGCCAAGCTCGAGAAGCTCGCCGGCGAGATCGGCGCAAAGGTCGCTACCACTCCAGCCCCCGCTGTGGACGGCAGCGAGGTGGTGGTGATCTCGGTCCCCTGGGGCGTCATCCCCACGGCGCTCGAGGCAGCGGGCTCGCTCAACGGGAAGATCGTGATCGACACGACCAACCAATTCGGCTCCGGGCCCATGCCCGCCGACGGCCAGACGGCAGCCGCGTTCAACGCGTCCCGCATGCCCGGTGCGTGCTACACGAAGTCGTTCAACACGCTCACCTCCGCGTTCCAGGCCCGGGTGGCGCACCGCGACCCGGCCGTGGTTCAGTGGTTGTGCGGCGAGGACGAGGGCGCGAAGGCGACGGTCTCCCGCCTGATCGGCGACGCCGGCTATGTGGCGGTCGACCTGGGCGGCAGCGACGGGTGCGCGGTGATGGAGGCTCCCCGCCGCCACGGCGCCGTCTATGGCGAGGAGTACCGGCTGCCCGAGGCGCAGGCAGTGCTCGAGGCGGTTGAGGCCGGGCGGCCGATCCCTCCCACGCCCAAATACGGATAAGCGCGACGAGCCCGCGGACGCAGAGCCTGGCCGATACGGCTACCCCACCAGCCCCAAGCGGTGGGCGACGCTCGCGGCCTGCGTGCGGCTGTGCACGTCCAGCTTCGCCAGGATCCGGGAGACGTGGACGCTGGCGGTCTTCTCGGCCATGAACAGCTCGGCGCCGATCTCCCGGTTCGTCGCGCCGCGGGCGATCAGCTCGAGCACCTGGCGCTCCCGGGGCGTCAAACCGAACGGGTCGTCCACCACCTCTTGGTCTGCCTCGGGCTCCACGACGGCTTCGCCGCCACCGAGTGCGAGCCGTGCGCGTGCGGCGAGACCGTCGACCTCGGAAAGCAGCCAGCCGGCGCCGATCCGCGCCGCCTCGGCATGAGCCTCGGTCGCGACCGCCGCGGCGCGAGCGCGTTCTCCCGACGCCACGTAGGCCTCGGCCTCGCCCAAGCGCATCAGCGCCACCTGGTACGGACGCTCGAGCGCCGCCCAGGCCTCGGCGGCGTCGGCGTAGGCGCGGGGGTCGGCCGCTCCACTGGCTCGAGTGCGCTCGGCGCGAGCCCTCAGCAGCCACGCCACTTCGAGGGGCCGCTTGCCCGCGGCCGCGGCTTCCGCGCGAACGACGTGCTCATCGGCGTGAGCGAGCGCGATGCGCTCATCCTCGGGCTCCCCGAGATCGCGGGCACGCTGCGCGGCATCCGCCTCGACCGTCGCCCCTATCGCGCTCAGGCGGGCGACCCGAGCCGTGTCGTCGGAGCATGGCTCGAGGCGGGCGAGGGCGTCGCGCAAGAAGGCTCGCGCTGCCGCGAGGTTCCCTTCGCGCCGCTCGAGCTCGGCCGCCAACGCGCCAAGGACACCGGTGAACTGCGGCTCGTCCATGCAGGCGGCGAGCTCCGCCGCCTCCTCGAGCCGCTCGCGAGCAACCGCATGATCGCCGCGGCCGAGCGCGAGCTCCGCCCGCCGTAGATCGAGGTTGACGAGGGTGTTCCCGGTTTGGCGGCCACCGATGGACCCGAGAATGGCCTCCGCCTCCGCCCACTCGCCGGCCTCGAGCGCGAGCTCCGCGCGGAGGACCACCAGCCAGAGCCGATGGGGACTGAGCTCACGCGCGAGCCCCTCTTCGACGAACGCGCGGGCCTCGCGGAGCCGGCCGGCAAGATGCAAAGAGTCGGCGAGATTGATCCATCCCACGTTCTCCTGCCAGGGGTCGTCTTCCTCACGACTCAGCGCGATCGCCTCGCGCAGCGTCGCGACGCCCTTCTCGACCTCGCCGAGGTCCACTAGGCACGTTCCGAGCGTGTTGAGCGCGCGCCCGCGCAGACATCGATCACCGAGCGCATCGGCGACCGACAGCGTCTCGCCGGCGACCTCGACCGCCTTTCTGTACCTGCCGCGCAGCATCATCGTCTTCGCCTGAGTGCGCAGCAACATGCCGCGCTCGGGGGAGATCTCGCCGTCGGGCAGCAGGGAGAGCGCGTGCTCGATCGAGGCCAGCGACTCGTCGCCGAGGCCGAGGTGCCACTGAGCGTCGTACAAGACCTCATACAGGCGCGCCGCGCGGCGCGGGTCGGCGCGCTCATCGACCAGGACGAGCGCTGCCCTGGCCAGGGTCTCCTGGCGCGCGCTGTTGGCTTCGAAGCCGTGGTTCTGGGCGGCGCGGCCCAGCATCGTCACCCGGTCGCCGCCCGCGAGCGCCTCGGCATCGAGCACCCGATCGAACAACTCGATCACGCGCTCCAGCAGCGCGGCGGCCTCACCATACGCGTGTACGCGCTCCGCGGCGTCCGCGGCGCGGACCGACCAGCGCAACGCCGCCGGCTGGTCACCCGCGGTCGCGTAGTGGTGCGCGATCGCCGCCGTCAGGTACACGCTCGCTCCGTCACGCTCGATGCGGGTCTCGAGCGCGCGGGCCAGGCGTACGTGTATCTCCGTGCGCTCGCCCGGCAGCAGGTCGCCCTCGACCACCTCGCGCAGGAGCGCATGGCGGAACCGATAGCCCCCTTCGGTCGCGACGACGAGAATGTGGCTGGCCACCGCCTCGCGCAGCGCCTCCTGGAGCGCGGCCTTGTCCAGTCCGGTGACGTCGATCAGCACTTGATCGTCGAGCCGCTGCCCCACCGCGATGACCCGCAGCACGGCCTGAGCCGTATCGGGCAAGCGCTCGATGCGCACCATCAAGGCATCTCGGAGCGTCGACGGGAGGGGGCCGCGTCCGTCGAGGCTTGCCGCCATCAGTTCCTCTACAAACAGCGGGTATCCCTCCGAGCGCTTGAGGACACGCTCGACCAGGTCGCTCTCCGGAGGCGCGCCGAGCAGGTCGCCGAGCTGCTCGGCGAGCTCCTCCCGGGTCAGCGGGGGCAGCTCGATCCTCATCGAGTCGGGGTTGCGCTCGAGCTCGACGAGCAGTGGCCGCAGCGGATGGCGTCGGTGCAGCTCGTCGAAGCGGTAGGTGGCGACCATCAGCACCCGCTCGCGGCACAAGCTGCGGCCGAGGAAGGCAACGAACGCGCGCGTCGCTCGGTCGGCCCAGTGCAGATCCTCGATCGCGAGCAGGACCGGCGCGTCCTCGCCGAGGCGGTCCAGGAGCCACAGCACCGCCTCGAACAGGCGGCCTTGCGCAGACTCATCGCCCGAAGGCGCCGACCCAGAAGCTCCGTCCCGCAGCACGGGCAAAAGCGTCGACAACTCCCTGCGGACGGCCGACGGGAGCTGGTCGAGCACGGGGTCTCCGGCACGGGGCAGCGAACGCAGCGCCGCCACCAGCGGCGCGTAAGGCAATTCCCCGTCGCCGAGCGCGACGCAATCGCCGCTCAGGATCCGGGCTCCGGAATCCCGGGCGTGCGTGGCGAGCTCGGAGAGCAGGCGCGTTTTGCCGACGCCCGAGTCGCCCGCGATCAGCGCGAGCCGGGCGCGGCCGGCCGCCGCGTCGGTCAGCGCCGCCTCGAGCTCGGTGAGCTCGGCTGAACGGCCAACGAAGGCGGAGCTGCAGACGCGCGTCGCCACCCCACAAGTATCGTCGAGATCACCGACATGATCGACACCCCCGAACACCGCCGCCTCGAGCAGGCGCGCACCGGCGAGGTCCCGTGGAAGTCCTGGGGCCCATATCTGAGCGAGCGCCAGTGGGGCACCGTCCGCGAGGACTACAGCGCGAGCGGCGATGCCTGGAACTACTTCTCGCACGACCAAGCGGTGTCCTGAATCTGGCGCCCGCTTGGGTGTGCTGGATTTGCCCCGCATATCGCGGCTTTTTCAGCACGCCCCTTGCCTAGTTCGAACGGTTGGACCTCTCCGATGAGGGTTCCGCACCACGTAGCCGCCGGACACTCCCGCGTCTCTGCAGACGACCGCGATCCCGCCACCGCGCAGAACGCTCCCGGGCGCGGTCGCGCTCGGCCTGCAGATCGGCGATCGAAGGCTCGGGATCAGGCGCCGGCGTCCCCACGTGGAAAACGAGCCGGAGCGTTCCCGCGCATTCTGGGCACTCGGCCTGATGCTTTCGCACGGCGTCGACACGGAACTCCGTGGTCGCCCACCCACAACGCTCGCAGGAGTAGAGGGGCACGGGTCCCTGGATTCCCACGAACGTGGCTCTCCAACCGCCAAGTTCGCCCGAGTGGTGATGTCGCCGGCGCCGGCCTGTGTGCCGGCGCCGGCGGGCGGCGCGACCGGGGTGCCGCCCGCGCTGCCCTCGTGGCGCGCACGCGCGCCGCGCCGTATCTTCCCGCGGTGATGACCAGCGGATTCGGACCGTCGCGGGGCGCGGCCAACAAGGAGCTGGTGTTGGCGGCGATGGTGTTCGCGGTAGCGATGACGTTCATCGATCAGACGATCGTGGCGATCGCCATCCCCAACATCCAGAAGGAGCTTTCGTTGACGGCGACGGGCTCCCAATGGGTGATCAACGGCTATCTGCTGGCGCTGTCGGCCTTGTTCGCGTTCGGGGGCCGGCTGGCGGATGTGAGGGGACGCCGGCAGATGGTCGTGATCGGCGTGGTCGGGTTCGCGGTCGCGTCGGCGTGTTGCGGGCTCACACCGAAGGGCAGCCTCGCCGAGGCGTGGATCATCGCCTTCCGCGTGCTCCAGGGCGCCACGGCAGCGCTGATGTTCCCCGCCGCCGTGGGCATCGTGGTGGCCTCGTTTCCGCTGCGCGAACGCGGCCGGGCGATGGCGATCTTCTTCGGCATCTCGGGCGGGTTGACCGCGATCGGCCCAATCGCCGGAGGCTTCCTCACGCAATGGACGTGGCGGGCGATCTTCTGGATAAACATCCCCGTGGCGATCATCGCGCTCGTCCTGATCTGGAAGTCGCGACCCGATGACGAGCGCCGCCCGGCGAGCCTCGACTACCGCGGCACGGTCCTGATCACGGGCGCGATGGGCCTGCTCGTGCTCGGCCTCGAGCAATCGAGCGTGTGGGGGTGGGGCAGCGCAGCGACGTGGGTTTCCATCATCGCCGGCGTCCTGTTGATGGTGGCGTTCGTCGCCTGGGAGCTTCGTACAGCCGAGCCGCTGTTGCGGTTGGCGATCTTCCGCGACCGCGGCTTTGCGGTCGAGACCGCGGTGTTGGGGTTGATGTCGGTCGTGTTCGTGCCGTTCTTCTTCTTCGGGAGCGTCTACGCGCAGGTGTCCCTGGGGAAGAACTCCTCGCAGGCCGGCGAATATCTCCTGTGGTTCTTCGTGGGGTTCGTGATCATGGCGCAGGTTGGGGGGCGGATCCTCGATCGGCGTGGCGCGAAGCCGGCGGTGGTGCTCGGAGGTGCCTTGGGCGCCGTGGGGTTCTACCTGCTGGCGGGCAAGCTGACCGACCTGGCGTTGGGGGCGCAGTCGTTCTACGTCGCGCTCGCTGGCGGCGGGCTCGGGTTGATGCTGGGGACCGCGAGCACGGATGCCGTCAACCGCGCGCCCAGCACGAGCTACAGCGAGGTCACGGGCATCACCCAGACAGCGCGGAACTCCGGCGCCAGCCTGGGCCTCGCGGTGCTGGGGGCGATCCTCATCAGCAAGAACAAAACCAACGTCACGAACGCGCTGACCAGCCACGGCGTTCCTCACGGCATCGCCAGCCGGATCGGGAGCTCGTTCGCGACCAATGTCGGAGGCGCCCGATCGAGCTCCGGGCAGCCTCACGCGCTCGTGCACGACGTCCAGCTCGCGTTCGCACACTCAACCCAGACCGTCTTCTACATCATGGCCGGAGTGATGGCCGCGACGTTCATCGTGGCGCTCCGCGGCCTTCCGCGCGGTCGCGTCGAGCCGCAGGAAGCGCAGGCACTGTCGGCTGCCGAGACCGGATCATGAGCCCCGAGCGCCGGGGTCTCACCACGAAGCTCAGCCCGCGCTCGGTCGAGGACACCGTGGCTCGCCTCTCCGAGCTGGTCGCCGCGAGGGGCCTGAAGCTGTTCACGGTAATCGATCACAGCGGCGAGGCCAGAGCCAACGGGCTCGAGCTGCGCGAGACCAAAGTGGTCCTCTTCGGCAGCCCCCAGGCGGGAACGCCGGTCATGGAGGCCGCGCCGCTCGCGGCGCTCGATCTACCCCTCAAGGCGCTGGTGTGGGATGACGGCGGGCAGACCAAGGTGAGCTACACGGCGCCGGGCGAGCTCGCCGCGCGCTACGGCCTGGGCGATGAGCTGGCGGGAAGGCTCGCCGGCATCGATCCGCTGACCGACGCCCTGGTCGAACCGTAAGGTCAGGCCGGCGCGCCCGTGGCCGCGGGCGCGTATTCGTAGAACCCGCGGCCGCTCTTGCGGCCGTGGTGACCGGAGATCACCATCCGCTTGAGCAGCGGCGGCGGCGCGTACTCCGGTCGCTTGAACTCCTCGTACAGGGAGTCGCACACCGCGTACAGGACGTCCAGCCCGATGAAGTCACACAACGTCAATGGCCCCATCGGGTGACCACAGCCGAGACGCATTCCCTCGTCGATGTCCTCGCGGGTCGCGAACCCCTCCTCGTACATCCGCACCGCCGCCATCAGATACGGAACGAGCAGCATGTTGACGATGAACCCGGAACGGTCCTTGGTGAGGATCGGATGCTTGCCCAGGTCGCGCGCGAACGCCTCCGCGATGGACACCGC
Organism: uncultured Solirubrobacterales bacterium; assembly: GCA_963731355.1. GTDB lineage: Bacteria > Actinomycetota > Thermoleophilia > Solirubrobacterales > Solirubrobacteraceae > Palsa-465. The sequence continues at coordinate 325,387 of CAVSUS010000003.1, forward strand.
GTCATCCGAGGTGTCGATCGCGGTCACGACCTCGACCAGCTTCATGACCGGCACCGGCGAGAAGAAGTGCAAGCCGAGCACCCGATCGCGGCGCGAGGTCCCGGCTGCGAGCTCGGCGATCGGGATCGAGGAGGTGTTGGACGCCAGGAACTGGGCATCCGGCAGTTCCTCGTCCAGCCGTGCGAACAGCTCGCGCTTGACCCCGGCATCCTCGGTGACCGCCTCGATCACGGCATCGGCACCTGCCAGATCGCCCAACCGCGTCGTGTGCAGCACGCGATCAGCGACCCGCTCGGCGTCCGCACTCGTCAGCTTGCCGCGCGAGACCGCTTTGGCAACAGAGGCCTCGAGGCTTTCCCGCGAGCGCTGAAGCGGTGCTTCCTGGGGCTCGTAGACGACGACGTGCTTGCCCGCCACCGCGGCCGACTCGGCGATCCCTGAGCCCATGAAGCCGGCGCCGACGACGCCCACCACCGAGATGCTCATGAAAACGTCCTCCCTTCGCTCAGTCTCTGGGTCCTTCATCGTAAAGCGCGAGGCGTCCGGTCAGCGTGCGAACATATGTTCGTATGACGAGCGACGGCAGCCCGTACACCCGGTTTCGCAGAGCGCTCGAGACGGGCAACGAGACGCTGGTCCTCGCCGCCGCGCGCGAGCTCCCATACGTGAACCTCGATGACGCGCTGCGCATCTGCCTGCTGCTCCGCGACGGGGATCGGGCTCGCTACGAGCGGGCAGCGGTGCGCTGGCTCGGACGCTTCGCGCTCGAGGCGCGGGGCGTCACGATCGAGCAGCTACGGCAAGCCGCGGACGCGCTCGACGCACTACCAGACCGCGCCGCGGAGGCGATGGAGCGACTACAGGGGTTGTGCGTGAACCACGGGCTGAGGTAACTCGCGCTGCGCCCGGGCCGCTTCGGGCATCAGCAACAGCGCGCCCATCAGGAAGCAGATCGCGCCGAGCGAGGTGCCGGCATTCGTGATTCGCGCGCTCACCGCCTCGCCGCCCGAGGGCTCGGTGTACGAGGCGACCGCGGACACGCCGAACGCGATCGAGCCGAGCAGGTTGAGGGCGACGATCCACCACGACAGGCCGCGGCAGTGCACGCATACCCAGCGATGACAGCACTCGGCGAATGCCAACCCGCTTGCCACGAGGAACGCGATCGAGCCGAAGGCATCCGGCGCCCAAACCCGCGCGTTGATCTGGTGGGTGCTCAGATTGTGATTCATGGCCGTAAACGTGCTGACGTTGAACAGCACGGTTCCGACGAGCTGCACCAGCGCGGCCAGCCAGTCGATCCGCCGGGGCTCCCAGGAGGCTGGCCGCCATCTCGGACGACGCCGAGGTAAGTCCGCCCGGCGCTCGACGTTGACCGCTTCGGCGTACTGGAGGTACGCCGCGGAGGTGAAGAAGAGCGAGCCGACGAAGAACGTCAGTCCGATCGCGGGCCGCGAGCTCGATCCCCACTGCGACGCGATGCCTCCGGCCGCGAAGCACAACGAGCCGACCGCGAACAACAGCGCCATCCACCATCCGCGTTCGTGGGGGCGCCACCACACCCGATGCCTCGTCGCTTCCGACGCGTCCGCCGCGGCGGTTCCAGCAGAGCTCTTCCGGTGAGCGCTCGAGCTCCAACGGACCAGAGTGCCATCGGGTCGCCGCAGCACCTCCCGGGTCACAAACCAGCCCGGACCGTCGGAGGAGACGCGCTCCCAACCCTCGGGCAGCTCCAGGTATCCCTGCCTGCTCATCAGCCCCGACCTCGTGCGCGATGTCGGCGATCTAACACCCGGGCGTCATCGTCAGGACGCCGCCACGGTCGCGCCCGCTGGCGCCACCTCGCCCGCGGGCGAGGTGGCGCGGGTCTCGCTCCTCAGGGAGGAGAGCAGCAGGGTCGCGACGTAACAGACGACGACACCCACGATGATCAGTGGCTCGGCTCCGACACCCGAGTTCTTCGTCAACAGGGTGGCGATCACCACGGCGGAGAGCGGCAACTTGAGGATCGCCACCGTCCCGGCGGCCATCCCGACCGCGACCGCGGGCGTGATGGGGAAGCCGGCGAGGTGCGAGCACATGATGCCCCCAGCGGCTCCGAGGAACAGGGCCGGGAACGTGGGCCCGCCGCGGAAGCTGCCGAGGCAGAGGGCGTATGCGATTCCCTTGAAGGCGATGAGGAGCGCGAGCGCCGACAGCGACCACGTTCCGGCCTGGGCGACCAGCCCCGGGAGCTGATCCTGGCCGGAGAACAGCAGCTCGTTCACGCTCTTCCCGGTGGACTGCGTGAACGCGATGGCCAGGCCGGCCACGATCAGTCCGACGAGCGGTAACAGCAGAAGCAGCCGACGGGTCACGACCTGCAAGGTCCCGAGGCCGCCCCGCACGACGATTTGGGCCAACACCGCAACGGCGAGCGCCAGCGCGATCGTCCAACCGAACTCGGCGATGTCCGGGCGGGCAAACTTGGGCAGGTCCAGAACGCCGAGCGAGAAGGCGCTGGTGCTCAGCCCCGTCCACGACCCCATGCCGAGTGAGATCAGCGATCCGATCCCGGCCGAGAGCAATCCGGGAAGCAGGATCAGCGGCAGCCTCGCGCCGCCGATCCCGGTCGCCTCGATCAGAATCACGGCGGCGATCAGCGGCGAGTCGAAGATCAGCGAGACCGCCGCAAAGGCGCCGGCCGCGCCGATGACCATCGTGAGCTGAGATGGCGCATCCTTGCGCGCCGTCCGAATCAACAGGATGCCCAAGCCCGATCCCAACGCGATCAGCGGCGCCTCGGGCCCGAGCACCAGGCCCGATCCCAGCGTCGCAATCGCCGCCAGCATGATCCCGGGCAGCTCGATTCCCTGGATCGGCGGCCCCCCGGTCGCGAGGCCGTCAGCCGGTATGTGCCCTCCGCGCCCGGGAAGCTTCGCGATGGCGAAAGCCGTGATGAGCGCCCCGATCCCCAGGACCGGGAAGTACCACCATTTCGGGGGACCATGCGCGTAGCCGACGGCGTGCGGAAGATGCGTGAACAGCTCCTGCTGGATCTGGTAGACGAGCTCGAGGAACCCCCACGCCGCGAACGACACGATCACGCCCACCACGGCCGCGATGACCAAGAGCACGACGTAGCCTCGGCTGCGCATCGTGGCCTGCGCCTGCTCGGCCGTCGGCTCCGGAGGGGCGGCCGCCGCCTCAGCCATCTCGTAACCCCCGGCTCACTCGTCGGCCGCCATGTCGTAGCCGATGGCCGTCGCGAGCTTCGGAGCAGTGGCCACTACTCGCGCGAGACCCACGGTCGGTGCGACCGCCACGAGCACGCCGACGATCTCCGCCTCGGTCGCTCCCGCCTCCAGCGCGAGCTCGACGGTTCGCCGGAGCGACGCGGTGGCGGCGCCGACCGCCACGAGCGCTCCCAGCCGAACGAGCAGCTCGACCTTCGGGATCAAGGGCGCCTCCCCGACCGGTCCCGCCCCGCTCGCGAGCACCATCCCGACCGACCTTTCGTCGTTAAGGGCCAGGCGACGGAGAAGCTCTTCTGCCGGATCCACTCACGGCGAACCTAGGCGCGGGCCAGACCGTTCACATCCCCCAAACGGGGTGATGCGAAGGCGCCCTATGCCGTGGGCTCGGCGACTCGCGCCGCAGGCTCGGCGGCGCCCGCCGTCCGGGCCGGCGAGGCCGCCGGCATGCCGCCGCCCATCGCCAACAGCTCATCCACGAGCGCCAGCACCGCCGCGTGCGTTTCGTCGGTGTGCTTGGAGATCGAGTGGACGGCGTGCGTTCCCACCGAGTCGAGCTCCGGCCGACGGAGATGGCAGATCGCCCGCACGGCCGGACGCGGCAGGAACCGTCCGAGCCGGCGCGCGAGCATCTCGGAGCTCCACTCGGCAACCCGCTCGGCGCGCGTGCGCTGTAGCTCGCGCCCGCCACGGCTGCCCACGACCCGCGCCGCGTACGCATACAGGTCCTGCCGGCGCTCGTCGCCGGCGTAATCGTTGTAAGCCCTGAGAAGCGACCCGACCACGGGACACGCCGATGTGGGATGGTCGGTGAACGATTCGCCCGCGAGCATCGACGCGAGCTCCATCACGCAGGCGCCCTCCTCCGGAGAGGAGTGCTTGCCCTTGCTCAGCTTGATGGTCTGATGGCTAACGAGGGTCATGTTGCCTTCCTGTCGTACGGGCGTTGCGAAAGCCGAATCAAAGCGTCCGATGTCTGAATGGCATCACCTGATTGGGGCGACGAAGGAGATTATGGCCCCAACCGTCATCCGTTTGGGATGAAGACCGCGCTCGCGGCTCGGGCGAGACTGCGTGGCGACGATCAGCCGCCGACAGACGGAGCCGCCCGCCGATGGTCAACGACCTCGCCCGCTGGCAGTTCGCCACGACGATCATCTACCACTTCTTCTTCGTCCCGGTGACGATCGGTCTCGCCTTCCTGGTCGCGGTTCTGCAGACGGCCTGGTACCGCACGGACAACCCCGATTACAAGCGGATGACGCGCTTCTTCGGGACGCTGCTGCTGATCAACGTCGCGATCGGGGTGGTCACGGGGCTCGTGCAGGAATTCCAGTTCGGGATGAACTGGTCCACCTACTCGCGCTTCGTGGGCGGCGTGTTCGGGGCGCCGCTGGCCATGGAGGGAATATTGGCGTTCTTCCTCGAGTCGACGTTCATCGGGCTGTGGCTGTTCGGCTGGAACCACCTGCCCAAGCGAGTGCACCTGGCGACGATCTGGGCGGTTTCAATCGGATCGCTGCTCTCGGCGATGTTCATCCTGATGGCGAACTCCTGGATGCAGCACCCGGTCGGCTACAGGCTCAACAAGTCCGGCAACGCTGTGCTGACCAACGTGTGGGCGCTGTTCGTCAATCCCACGTTCGTGTGGGGGTACGCGCACGTGATCCTTGCCTCGCTCATCACGGGGTCTCTGGTGATGCTGGCGGTGTCCGCGTGGTATCTGCGCAAGCAGCGCCACATCGAGTCGTTCCACCGCACCGCGAAGGTGGCGCTGATCGTGTTGATCCCCGCGATCGTAATCCAGCTATCGGTGGGCAATCAGCTGGGGGAGATCGAGGGCCATTACCAGCCGATGAAGATCGCCGCGGCCGAGGCGCAGTGGACGAATTGCAGGCCGTGTTCGTTCTCTGTCTTCCAGATCGGGGGTGGGGCGAACGACAAAACGCCGTCGCAGATCATCCTGGTCCCGCACCTCCTTTCGGTCCTGGCGACCGGGACGTGGAGCGGCCCCGTCACGGGGCTCAACCAGCTCCAGGCCCAGTATCAGGCCAGGTACGGGCCGGGCAACTACGTACCCGACGTGTTCATCCAGTACTGGTCGATGCGGGTCATGGCCTACCTCGGGTCGCTGGTCCTGCTGCTGGCACTGTGGGGAGGCTGGTTGCTCTACCGCGGCAAGCTCCGCAGCGCCCGCCTGTTCCTGCTGCTGTCCGTGTGGGCGGTGGTCACGCCGTTTCTGATGAACACGGCCGGCTGGCTGCTGACCGAGAGCGGACGCCAGCCCTGGATCGTGCAGGGGCTCCAGAAAACCGTCAACGCCAACTCCCCCTCGGTGAGCGCCACCGAGATCTGGATCAGCCTGAGCGCGTTCGTCCTGTCTTACATCGTGCTCGGCGCGGCCGACCTGTACCTGATGTTGCGCTACTCCCGACACGGCCTGGCCCAGGCCGACGCCGAGGCCGCGGAGCCGAGCGAAGCGCCCGGCGCCGCTGTTCCCGCTCTGACGTACTGATTCCATGCAGCTTCACACCATCTGGTTCATCCTCATCGTCGTCCTCTGGCTCGGGTTCTTCGTGCTCGATGGGTTCGACTTCGGGGTGGGCGCCCTCCACATGCTGATCGGCCGGACGGATACCGAGCGGCGCGTCGTGATCAACACGATCGGCCCCTGGTGGGACGGGAACGAGGTGTGGCTGATCGTTGCCGGTGGCGCGATGTTCGCGGCGTTTCCCGGCTGGTACGCGACCCTGTTCTCCGCCGGCTACCTGGCGCTAGTGCTCGTGCTCGTGGCGCTGTTCGCTCGCGGCGTCTCGTTCGAGTACCGGGGCAAGCGCGACGACCCTCGCTGGCGCGCCGGATGGTCGTGGGCCCAGACCATCGGCAGCATTCTCGTCCCGCTCCTGCTCGGTGTCGCCCTTGGCGACCTCCTCAACGGGCTCCCGATCAACCAAAATCACGACTACACCGGGGACTTCTTCGACCTCCTGACCGGCTACGGGCTGATGACCGGCTTCACGCTGCTCACGCTGTGCCTGCTGCACGGGGCGACGTTCCTGACACTGCGGACGACGGGCGAGATCCGCGATCGCGCCCGCGCCGCGGGGCGCGTCATCGGGCTGGTCGCGATCGTCATCAACGTCGCCTGGGTGATCTGGACGCTGGTCGTGATGGGCGGCGGCACCGTGCCCCAGCCGACCCAGATCTTCGGGGTTATCGCGGTCATCTTCGCCGCGTTGCTCGTGAACACGAACTACAACGGGTGGGCGTTCGCGTCCTCGGCGTTCGCGATCGCGGCCGCCATCGGCCAGATCTTCATCGCCCTCTATCCGAACGTCATGGTCTCGAGCACGAACACGGCCTACAACCTGACGGTCAACAACGTGGTCTCCGGGCACTACGCGCTCGTCGTGATGACGATCGTCGCCGTCGTCTTCTTGCCAGTCGTGTTGCTCTACCAGGGCTGGTCGTTCCACGTCTTCCGCCAGCGCCTCAGCGCACCGCCCGCCTCGGGCGAGGCGCCCGGGGGTGCCACCCAGCAAGCCGCGACGCAGGCGTAGTCCGGCCGATGCGCGCCCTGGATCCGCGCCTGCTCCGCCGCACCTCCTCGGCGCGACCCCTGCTGGCCATCGACACCGCGCTGGGGATCGGCACCGCCCTGGCCGTGCTCGTTCAGGCCAGCCTGCTCGCGCGGATCGTCGCGCGCGCGTTCGACGGCGTGCCGCTTCACGCCCTCGGGCTCGATTTCGCGCTACTCGTGCTCGCGTTCGCGGCTCGAGGTGCGTTTGCCTGGGGAATGGAGATCGCGGGACGCCGGGCCGCATGGAGCGTCCTCTCCGAGCTGCGGCTGGCCCTTATCGAGAAGCGTCTGCGCACACGGCCGATGGCGACCGACGACGCTGGCGGCGCCGAGATCGCCACGGCCGCCGTGCAGGGAATCGAGGGGTTGGAGGGCTACTTCGCGCGCTACCTGCCTCAGGTTGTGCTGGCCTCCGTGGTGCCGTTTCTGGTGATCGCCTGGGTCGCGTTCGTGGACCTCGAGGCCGCCGTGATCATGCTGGTCACGCTCCCCCTCGTGCCGGTGTTCATGTGGCTGATCGGTCTCTACACCAAGGAGCGAACGGACGAGCGGTGGCACGCGCTCCGTCAGCTCTCGACCCACTTCCTCGACGTCGTTCGGGGCCTCCCCACGCTTCGCGCATTCGGCCGAGCGTACGACCAGGGCGCCGTCATCGGAGCGGTCAGTGACCGCTACCGGAAAGCGACGATGGAAACACTGCGGGTCAGCTTCCTATCCGGGTCGGTCCTGGAGCTCGCGGCCACGTTGGGGGTTGGGCTCGTTGCCGTCACGGCCGGCGTGCGGCTCGTCGATGGCGGACTCGGGCTCCAGGCGGGGCTGACTGTGATCGTGCTCGCGCCCGAGCTGTACTTGCCGTTCCGCCGCCTCGGCGCGGAGTACCACGCGAGCGCCGACGGGCTGGCCGTGGCGGAGCGGATGTTCACGCTGCTCGACGCGCCGGCCGCGTCCGCGCCCGGTGGCCCGCGACTGGCGCCGAGCCCCGCGCGCGCGACCGTCCAGTTCGAGCGGGTGTCGTTCTCGTATCCCGCTCGTCCGGGACTGGTACTGGACGGATTGGACCTCGAGCTCTCGCCCGGGGAAACGGTGGCGCTGGTCGGGGAAAGCGGGGCAGGGAAGAGCACGGTTGCCGCCTTGCTGCTCGGGATGCTCGAGCCCACGGCAGGGCGGATCTCAGTGGGCGGCGCCCCCCTCTCGAAGTGCCAGATGGATGCCTGGCGGGGGGAACTCGCCTGGGTGCCCCAGCATCCGACGCTGTTCCGCGCCACGGTCGCGGACAACATCCGGCTCGGCGACCCGAGCGCATCCGAGCAGCTGGTGATCGAGGCGGCAACTCGGGCCGGGGCGGACGAGTTCATCAGAGCGCTGCCGGCCGGCTACGCAACCATCATCGGCGATGGCGGGCGTGGTCTCTCGCCCGGTGAGCGGCGGCGGATCGGGCTCGCCCGGGCGTTCTTGAGGGACGCAGCCCTCGTCATCCTCGACGAGCCGACCGCCGATCTGGACCGGCAGAGCGTGTCGGTCGTCGCCAGCGCGGTGCGGCGATTACAGACCGGTCGAACGATGCTCCTCATCGCGCACCGGCCTGAGCTCGTCGAGAGCGCCGATCGCGTGGTGCGGCTTATCGACGGGGTCGCGATCGCCGAGGAAGCACGGAGAGCAGCGTGAACACGACGCTGCGTCCGCTGCTGAGGCTCGCGAACGTGCCGCGATGGCGCCTGGCGTGGGCCGTGACGCTAGGGGCCCTGACCGTCGTGTTCGGAGTCGGGTTGATGGCGTCGGCGGGCTATCTGATCTCGCGTGCCGCTGAGCGACCTCCGATCCTTTCGCTGATGTTGGCGATCGTCGCCGTGCAGGCCTTCGGCCTCGGCCGGCCGATCGTGCGCTACCTGGAGCGGCTCGCCTCCCACGACATGGCTCTGCGCATGCTCGGCCGGGTGCGCACGCGCTTCTATGAGCGAATCGAGCCGCTCGCGCCGGCCGAACTCGACTGCTACCGCGAGGGCGACCTGCTGTCGCGGATGGTCGCCGACGTCGATGCCCAGCAGAACCTGTATCTGCGCGGCCTCGAACCGGCCCTCGTGGCACTGGTGGCCGGTGCCGTCTCGGTTGGAGCCGCCGCCGCCTTCCTCCCGGCTGCGGGCGTCATGCTCGCCGCCGGCTTGCTGGCCGCCGGGCTCCTGGTGCCCGCGGCGTCGGGTTGGCTCGGCGCTCGGGCGAGGCGGCGGCAGGCCGGCGCGCGCGGCGCGCTCTCGGCAGAGCTGGTCGAGCTGATGCGCGGCGCACCCGAGGCGGTCGCGTTCGGCGCCGATCAGGCGGCACTTGCGCGCGTGCGCGCCGCCGACCACACGCTCGTGAAGCTCGCCCGTCGCGACGCGCTGGCCGCGGGTGCGGGCGACGGCCTCGGGCTGATCGTCGCCGGCCTGACCGTTGCCGGCGTACTCGCGCTAGCGGTGAGCGCTTCGGCCCAGGGACACCTCGCCCGCGTTCTGATCGCAACGCTGGCGCTGCTCGCGCTGGCGTCGTTCGAGGCCGTCACGCCACTGGGCGCAGCGGCCCGCGAGCTGTTCGCGACGCTCGCCGCGGGTCGCCGGCTGCTCGAGCTGACCGGCAGCGAGGCAGCAGTGCACGACCCGGCGGTGCCGGCCGCGGCTCCGAGCTGGCCGTTCGCACTCGCGCTCGAGGACGTACGCGCCCGCTACCCACGCCAGCCGCGGCCCGCGCTGGACGCGGTCAGCCTTCGATTGCAGGCTGGCGAGCGCGTCGCGCTCGTCGGGCCCAGCGGCGCCGGCAAGACCACGATCGTCAATCTGCTGCTCCGCTTCCTCGATCCGGAGGAGGGAAAGGTCACGCTGGCGGGGCGTGACCTTCGGGAGTTCGATCAGGAGGACGTGCGGGGCCTGATCGCGGTCGCCGGCCAGGACTCGCACCTGTTCTCAGCGAGTATCCGGGACAACGTCCGTCTCCCGCGAGGAGACGCGAGCGACTGGGATGTCGAGCAGGCGCTCCGCCGCGCCCGGATCTGGGACTGGATACATCAGCTCCCTGACGGTGTCGACACCTTGGTGGGCGAGGAGGGACGCGAGCTGTCCGGGGGGCAGCGGCAGCGGATCGTCCTCGCCCGCGCCCTGCTCGCCGCCGCGCCCGTGCTGGTGCTCGACGAGCCGACCGCGCATCTGGATCCGGCCACCGCCACGGAGCTCGTTCGGGACGTGTTCTCGGCCGCCCCCGAGCAGACCGTCCTTCTGATCACGCATCGCGACGAGGGGCTCGAGCTCGTCGACCGGGTGGTCAGGCTGCCCGCAGGCTGAGCGGCCGCGGACCGCTAAGTGGCCGCGGACGGCATGACCGCGGGGTCATCATCCCAATCGATCTCCGCCGCCTCACCCCTGTCGAGCACGTGCGGGCCGCCGGTCTTGCTGAAGCGGTCCCACCCCCAGTCGATGATCGCCTCGATCTTGTCCCGCGTTCCCGTCATCAGGCTGGCGTGCACGCCGAGCCAGGCCATGTGCGCGAGCTGCCCGTGGACTTCGTGGTGCTTCTTACCGACCGCCGCAATCGCTTCGGTCCGGCCGATCATCGCCATGATGCCCTTGTCGCGATAGGCGAAGTCTTTCCGGGGCTTGCCTTCGAAGTCCGCGAGGATGTTCTCCGCCGCCGCCTTGCCGCTCTGGAGCGCCACCGACCCGAGCTGCGGCAGCAGCTGCCCGTCCGGCCCGGAGATGTTCGCGATGTCTCCGACCGCGTATACGCCGGGGCTGCCGGCGAGCGTCAGATCGGGTTGGACGTCGATGCGTCCGCCGCGACCCTGGGCCAGGCCACAGTTGGCGGCCACCGGCGCCGCCTTGATGCCGCCGCCCCAGATCACGCAGCGGGTCGGGACGAGCGTGCCGTCGGAGAGCACGGCGTGACCTGTGTGGACCTCCTTCACGCTCGTGCCGAGGTGGACGTCGACGCCCTTTTTCTTGAGCACCTTGGCTACGTACTCATGAGCCTTGTCCGAGAATGGTTTGAGCAGAGCATCGCCCAGGTCGACGAGGTAAATGTGAGCCCTGCTCGTGTCGACCTTTCGGTACTCGGCGGGCAGAGTCAGCTCGATCATGTCGCCGATGGCCCCGGCCACCTCCACGCCGGTGGGGCCGCCTCCCACGATGACGAAATTCAGCGCGCCACGATCGATCAGCTTCGGGTCGCGGTCGACGTGCTCGAGGAGGCCGAGGATGCGCGAGCGGAGCTGGGTCGCGTTGTCGAGCGAGTAGAGCGGAAATGAGTTCTCCGGCGCGCCCTGGGTGCCGAAGAAGTTCGGCTGCGATCCCGCCGCCAGCACGAGCGCGTCGCCGGTCCATTCCCCTCCGTCGCTCGACCTCACGGTCTTGCTCGCCAAGTCCATTTCCGAGATCTCCGCGAGCTTCACGTCGGCGTTGTCCTGATCCGCGAACACTTCACGCAGCGAGTGCGCGATGTCGGCCGGCGCGAGCAGTGAGGTGGCCACCTGGTACAGCAGCGGCTGGAACTGGTGGTAGTTGTTGCGATCGAGCAGCGTGACGCGGACGTCCTCGTGGTCGGCCAGCTTCCGCGCACAGCCGAGACCGGCAAAGCCGCCGCCCACGATCACGACATGTCGCCTGCCGTTTCCCGAGCTCATGCTGCGACCTCCCGACATCGTATGGTCCGAACCATTTGCTACCCGCCGGACACTGGAGGTGACTTCCCGCTGACCTGTGACGCGGCCGCCTCGGCCTCCTTCCGCGCGTGCTCGGCGGCCCGAGCTTCCTCGGCTGCAGCGCCGGCGCGACGGCGCGCCTCCTCGAGCTCCGCTGCCCGCTGCTGCGCCTCGAGCCCGAGCTCCTGCGCCCGCCGGTCAGCCTCTTCGGCCTCGGCGCGGCGGCGCTCAATGAGGCTCGCGCTGTAAGCCGGACCGCTCGCGGGCGGGTCGAGCTTGAACAGCGCCCCAACCGCGGCGACCTGCTCGCTGCTCAACTCGTCCTCGACCGAGCTGCTCTGCGACTGACTGATCTGCTCCGCGCTGTATGGAACCCGTAGATAGTCGTGGCTCAGCACGACCTCGGCGGCCGGAACCAACGACACCTGTCGTCCGAGCATTCCATGCTTGACCGAAAACAGGATCGGGTTCTCGCCAGTGGCGTCGTAGTACACCTCTCCGAGACTCCCGGCCTTCTCGCCGGCGTTGTCCAGCACATCCTGACCACGCCAGGTCTCGATCCCCTCAACAGTTGGCATAGCTTCTCACTCCTTTCCTATGAGACTCCCATGCGCTCGAGCAAGTGGTCACCGACACGCAGCGAGTTGGCCATGGCGGTGAGCGCCGGGTTGACTGCTCCGATGCTCGGGAAGAAGCTCGTGTCGACCACGTACAGGTTGTCGAGCTCGTGGGTCTTGCAGTTGGCGTCGAGCACCGAGCTGCTCGGATCGTTCCCGAACCGGCAGGTCCCGGCCTGGTGAGCACACCCGGCCACCGGGATCTCGTTCTTCAGATAGGCGTGGTGGGGCAGCAGATGCCCGTGGTGCATGCCCAGGTCTTTGAGCATCTCCTTGAGCTGGTGGTACAGGCGCTCCTTGGGCTCCTCGTTGCTGGCCTGATAGTTGATCTGGATGTTGCCGTTCTTGGCGAGCGTGACGCGGTTCTCCGCCACCGGCAGGTCCTCGGTCGAGAGCCAGAAGTCCACCGCGTGACGAGCGACATCCCGCAGCGTCCACGCAGGGGCGAAGCGCGTCTCGCCCGGCTTCTCGCCCCGGAACATCGGCGCCTGGGACTTGCCGACCATCTGGATGTTCCCCAGCGGGAACTCGAAGTCCTTGCCGCCGGTGAAGTAGAAGTCGTTGACCCCGAGGGTCTTCTGGAAGATGGTGGGGTTCTCTTCTCTCGAGAGCGCGAGCACGGCCTGGCTGTTGTGGAACATGAAGTTGCGCCCCACCTGGTCAGAGCCGTTCGCGAGTCCGCGCGGATGCTTGTCGCTCGCGGACGCGAGCAGCAGCCTGGCGCTGTTCGCGGCGCCGCAGGAGACCACCACGAGCTCGCCGTCGAACGTCTCCTCCTCGCCGTCGTGGTTGACGACCACGCCCGTGACCGCCGTACCCGCCTCGTTCGTCCCCAGCCGGACTGCCTCCGCGTCGGTCAAAAGCGTCACATTCGCCTGCTCGATCGCCGGCCTGACCGCGATCACCTCGGCGTCCGACTTGGCGTGCACCAGACACGGAAACCCGTCGCAGTTATCGCACCGCACACACCTGCTGAACGGCATGTTGGACTCGTCGAGCAGAATCCCGCAAGGCGCGTGAAACGGGTGCAGACCCGCCTTGGCGAGATCGTCGGAGAGCTGCTGGATTCGCGGCTCATGCGAGACGGCCGGAAACGGGTAGGGCGCGCTCGCCGGCGGCTCGGTCGGATCCTCCCCCCGCGCGCCGTGCACCTGATAGAGCTGCTCGGCCTGCGCGTAGTAGGGCTCCATCTCCTCGTAGGAGATCGGCCACGCCGGCGAGACCCCACCGTGATGCTTGAGCTCCCCGAAATCCTCTTGGCGCAGCCGGTACAGGGCGGCGCCGTAGCGCTTGGTCGCGCCTCCGACCCAGTAGTGCACCTCCGGCTGAAACGACGAGCCGTCCGAGTAGTACCACGTATCCGGCGAGACATAGCGGTTCTCCACGAACACGTTCTGCGCCAACCAGTTCTGCGGCTCCCGCGGGAGCCAGCCCCCGCGCTCCAACAACAACACCCGCTTCCCCGACCCCGCGAGGCGGTGCGCCAGCGTACCGCCGCCCGCGCCGCTGCCGATGATGATCACGTCGTAGTGGGTCACGGTCGGGCCTCCTACCGCGGGGCCTTCGGCACGGAGTGAGCCAGCGCGCCGGCACTCGGCGTCCCGAGCCCCTCGAGCGCGAGCTGCTCGGTGAGGATGATCCGCGCCGCGGCCTCGATCTGCGCGAGGTGTGAGAACGCCTGGGGGAAGTTGCCGAGGTGCCGGTCGGTCTCAGCGTCGAACTCCTCGGCGTAGAGCCCCAGCGGCGAGCCCAGCCGCAGCAGCCGCTCCATCAGATCGTGCGCGCGCTGGGCCTCCCCGACGATCGACAGCGCGGACACCAGCCAGAACGAGCAGATCAGGAACGTCCCCTCCTTGCCGGACATACCATCGTCGGTCTCGTCGGTGCGGTAGCGCAGCACGTAGCCATTCTCGGTGAGCTCGTCGGCTGTCGCCATCACCGTGTTGTAAAGGCGCTCGTCGTTGGCGGGAAGGAAGCCGAACTCCGCCGCCAAAAGCGTCGAGGCATCGAGCGCGTCGGTGTCGTAGTGCTGGCGCAGCACGCCGCGCTTGCTGACCCCGTGCTCCAGGATGTCGGCCTGAATCTCCGCGGCCGTCGCGCCCCACTGCGACTTCAGTTCCGGGTTGCCCCGGATCTCGGCCAGCTTCGAGGCGCGGTCCATGGCGACCCAGCACATCAGCTTGGAGGACACGTAGTGCTGCGGCTTGCCGCGCGCCTCCCAGATCCCCTGATCGGGCTGTCGCCACACGCTCGCGGCGCACTCGGCCTGGGCCTGCACGATTGGCCACAGCCGCCGCGGGAGGCGCTGGCTGTGCATTGTGTGCTTGAGGATCGAGTCGAGGACCGCGCCGAAGACGTCGTTCTGGCGCTGATCGAAGGCTCCGTTTCCGACGCGCACCGGGCTCGCGCCCGCGTAGCCTGACAGGTCGTCGCGCATCGTTTCGGTGAGGTCGCGCCGGCCGTCGATGCCATACATGATCTGAAGCCCGCCGTCGGTGTTGGGCTCGAGGTCGGCGACGAACTGCATGAACTCGTCCGCCTCCCAGTCCAGCCCGAGGAGGTGCAGCGCCTGGAGCGTGAACGTGCTGTCGCGCATCCACGTGTAGCGGTAGTCCCAGTTGCGCTCGCCGCCCGGCGTCTCCGGAAGCGAGGTCGTCAGCGCCGCGACGGTGGCACCCGTCGGCATGTAGGTCAGGCCCTTGATCGTGAGCGCCGAGCGCTGGATCGCCTCCCGCCAGCGGTGATCGGCGAACGGGCGCGCACGGCCCAGCCAGTGCCGCCAGTAGCGCACGGTCTCGTCGAGCCGGCGTGTGGCGTCCTCGACGCCGGTGGCGCAGGCCAGCTCCTCGCTCCAGGACAGCGTCACGTACGCCTGCTCGCCCTTCTTGAGCGTGTGCTGCGCACGAACGCGGTTGGCTTCGACGCCGAGCTCGAGATCGGTGGCCAGGCGGATCGTCACGCCGGCGCCGGTAGCGTCGGCGGCGTGCCGGTTGCCGTCCACGAGCGCCCATTCGGCCGGGGTGCGTCCGTAGTCGAACGCGGGCTCGCACACGAGCTCGATCTGCAACTCGCCCTGGAGGCAGGTGACCACTCGGACGAGCATGTGGTCCGCGTCGTAGTCGGCCGGCGGCCGCGTGTGCGGAGTGATCCCGTCCTCGTGCGTTCTCGGCCCCATGGTCAGAGCGTCACGGACCTGGATCCAACCGTCGCCGAGCTTCCAGGTCGTGATCATCACGTTCGTCCCTGGCTCGTAGTAGCGCGCGGACGGCACATTGATCCCGTACGGCGCCAGGCGGAACAGCCCGCCTTCGCGGTCCAGCAGCGAGCCGAACACGCTCGGCGAGTCGAAGCGCGGAACGCACAGCCAGTCGATGGAGCCGTCCGGCGCGAGCAGCGCGCCGGTGTGGCAGTTCGAGAGGAACGAGTAGTCGGCGATCGGGGGAAATGGTGACGGCGCCGCGGCGCTCTGGGCGCGCCGCTCGAGGGCCGCCCTCGCGGCCCCGCTCGTGTCCGCCGGCCGCGTCGCGACACCGGCTGGAGCCCGCTTGCCGCGTTCGTCGGTCCGCGCCGGCTTCTTCTTCTCGGTAACGCTCATCTTCGGCTACTCCTTTCAAATCCAGGGCCCGTGCCAACGGTCGATGCCGGCCAACAGCTGGTCCGCCTCCCTCGGGCCCCATGTCCCAGGCTCATACGGGTGCACGGGCGGGGGCTGGTCGATGAGCGGAGCCATGATCCGCCACGTCTCCTCGATGCTGTCCTGACGCGTGAACGGCGCGCTGTTGCCCTCGAGCGCCGCTCCCAACAAGACCTCGTACGGGGTCGGACCCTCACCGCCCTCTTCCGCGAACTGCATATCGAGCGTGATCTCCTGCGGACCGCCCAGATCGGCGCGGTGCGCGTCGACGATCAGCCGGATGCCGGTCGTCGGGTCGAGCCTGACCACGAGCTGGCTCTCGACCGGAGGCCGCCCGGCCGTCGGGAAGAACGGCAGCTGCGGCGGCCGTTTGAAGATGAGCCTCACCTCGGTCTGCGTCACCGGCAGGCGCTTTCCGGTGCGGATGAACCAGGGCACGCCGGCCCAGCGCCAGTTTTGGATCTCGAGCCGCAGTGCCGCGTACGTTTCAGTGCTCGATCCCGGAGCGACCCCGCCGATGTTCAGATACCCGTTGTACTGCCCGCGTACATAGTGCTTCGGATCCGCGTCGGGCATCGACCGGAACAGCGCGTACTTCGCGTCCTTCAGGCTCTCCGGATCACCGGCTGCCGGGGGATCCATTGCCGCGGCGCCCAACAGCTGCATGAGGTGGTTGACGACCACGTCGCGCAGCGCCCCCACGGGATCGTAGAAGTGCCCTCGATCTTCCACCCCGAACTCCTCGGCCATCGTGATCTCCACGGCCGCGATGTGATTGCGGTTCCACAGGGGCTCGAGCGTAGTGTTCGCGAAGCGCAGGTACAGGAACTCGTCGGTGCCCATCTTCCCCAGGAAGTGGTCGATCCGGTACAGCTGCGACTCGTGGATGTACTGGTGGATGTCCACCGCGAGCTGGCGCGCCGACTCGAGGTCATGCCCGAACGGCTTCTCGACGACGACCCGGGCGTTCTTGGTCAGACCGGCTTCCGACAGCCCCTTGATCACCGTGGCGAACAGAAACGGCGGGATCTCGAGGTAGAAGACGGGTTGATGTGCTTGCCCCATCGCTTCGCCGACGCGCTTGAACGTGGCTGCGTCGCCGAAGTCACCCTGGACGTAGGACAGACGACCGACGAACCGCTCGAACACGCCGTCGTCGATCTGCTCGCCGGTGTTCTCGATCGCCGAGCGAGCGTGGTTGCGCAGCTCGTCGAGTGACCAGTCGTTGACGGCCACACCGATGATCGGGCAGTTGATCAGCCCACGCGCCTCGAGGCGATACAGCGAGCGAAACGTCATCACCTTCGCCAGGTCTCCGGTTATCCCGAACACCACGAGCGCATCGGCCTCGACGCTCGAGTCGGTCGTGCCAGGTTTCGCCTGCTGCTGGGTGGCGACTGCCATTTGCCTGTCTCCTTGTCGTAGCCGAAGGCGCGAATGCCTCGGCAAGTGCACCCCGGGGTGTGGAGCTCGCACGCTACGACGCTCCTGACGCTCGAGCATCACCCGGTTCGGATGAACCAGGCGAGTGGGGCGCTGGCTACGGTGCAAAACGATGCCGAAGCCCCGCGTGGTCGTGGCTGTGCTCCTGCCCGCGGCAGGTCTCGACCTGTTGCGCGAGCGCTTCGTGGTTGATTCCGGCGGCGACGGAGCCGAGGACGACGCGTTGCTCGCGCGCGTGCCGGGCGCCACCGCGATCGTGGCCGATTCCGCGATTCCGATCGACGGGAGGGTGCTCGACGCGGCCGGCCGGTCGCTCGCGGTCGTGGCGAACTTCGGCGTGGGCTACGACAACATCGACCTGGACACCGCGCGCCGGCGGGGGGTGCGCGTGACCAATACCCCGGGCGTGCTCACGGAGGCGACGGCCGAGCTCGCGCTCGCGCTGATGCTCGCGGCGGGGCGCCGGATCGCGGAGTGCGACGGCATCGTGCGTCGGGGCGAGTGGCCCGGCCGGACCGAGGAGATGCATCTGGGTCGCGCCCTCGGAGGAGCGACCGTCGGGCTGGTCGGGTTTGGACGCATCGGCCAGCGGGTCGCGGGCCTGCTCCGCGGGTTCGACGTCCGCCTGTTGTTCGCCAGCCGCAGTGCGGCGCCGTCCGGCAACGCAGCGGAACACTGGGAGCTCCCGGAACTGCTCGCGGCATCTGACTTCGTGAGCCTCCACGTCCCGCTCACGCCGGAGACCAGGCACTTGATCGACGCCGAAGCACTGGCCTTGATGAAACCCAGTGCGATCCTGGTCAACACCAGCCGCGGAGCGGTGATCGACACCGCCGCCTTGATCGAGGCACTCCGCAGCGGAAGGCTCGCGGCGGCCGGACTCGACGTCTACGAGGACGAGCCGCACGTACCCGTGGAGCTGCGCGAGCTTCCGAACACGGTGCTCCTGCCGCACATCGGATCGGCCACCGCGGCCACGCGCGACGCGATGGCACGGTTGGTTGCCGAAAACGTGATCGCGGTGATCGACGGTCGCGAGCCGCCGGCGGCGGTGGTCTGAGTTGGCAGAGGCGAATGTCAGCGCGCAGGAGTTCGCTGCCCTGTTCGAAGAGCTGCGTACCTGGGGCCGGTGGGGGTCCGATGACCAGCGCGGCACGCTGCACCTCCTTACCCCTGAGCGCCTCGTCGCCGCCACCCGGCTAGTCCACGACGGGCGCAGCATTACGCTGAGCCTTCCGCTGAACACCGACCTCGCGATTCACAACCCGGTGCCGGCCGATCACCACATGACGCTGTTGGGCGAGGCCGCCCCCGCGAGCGAGCCGCTTCACTTCAACAAGGACTACGTCGGCCTGGACTACCACAACGACGGCCACACCCACATCGACGCGCTGTCGCATGTCGCCTACGAGGGCTTGCTCTATAACGACCGGCCGGAAGATGCGGTTACCGAGGATGGGGCGACGATCTATTCGATCGAGGTGCTCCGTAACGGCCTGATCGGGCGCGGGGTGCTGCTCGACGTCCCGCGCCGGCGCGGCGTCCCGTGGCTCGAACCCGGAGAGCACATCTTCGCCGAGGATCTCGAGGCCGCGGAGCGCGAACAGGACGTCACGGTCAGCGAGGGCGACATCCTCCTGGTGCGCACCGGCCACGCGCGGCGCCTGGCCGAGCTCGGTCCGTGGAACACGCCCGAGGCCAAGGCCGGCCTACACCCGAGCGCGATGCGATTCGTAGCCGAGCGGGGGGTCGCGGCGCTCGGCTCCGACGGCAACAGCGACACCGCTCCCAGCAGCGCCGATGGAGTTGACTTCCCGATCCACGTGCTCGCTATCACCGCGATGGGGATTCACCTGCTCGACTATCTCCAGTTCGAGGATCTCCGTGTGACGTGCGAGCGGGCCGGACGCTGGGAGTTCCTGTTCATGGCGGCGCCGCTGCGGATCACCGGCGGCACCGGATCGCCGCTCAACCCGGTGGCGGTGTTCTGATGGCGTCCGGCTATCGGACGGAGATGACGGAGCTGGCGGGACTCCCCGCGTGCATGCTCCACGACGACGCCGCTGACCTGCACGCGACGTGGTTGATCGGTGCCGGGATGCTCGGAGCGTCGCTCACCCATCTAGGCGAGGAGCTCCTGTGGCAGGGCGCCGGGGCGGACGCGTACGCGGCCGAGCGCAAGTTCATGGGGATTCCGTTTCTGCACCCATGGGCAAACCGCTTGAGCACGTTCGGCTATCGGGCCGGCGGCCGCGACGTCACGCTCGAGCCAGACGATCCGCTTCTGCTCCTCGACACGAATGGCCTGCCCATTCATGGCGTCCTGACCGCATCTCGGGATTGGGTGGCGGAACGGCACTTCGCCAGCGATGACGGCGCCTCGCTGACCGCGACGTTCGAGTTCGACCGGCCGGAGCTGCTGGCGTCGTTTCCGTTTCGGCACCGTATCGAAATGGAGGTCAGCCTCAGGGGTGGCGTGTTGCAGGTCGGAACGACCCTCAGCGCGACCTACGATGACCCGGTGCCGGTTGCCTTCGGCTTTCATCCCTACCTCCGGATCCCCGGCCTGCCGCGTACCCAGTGGGAGGTCTCCTTCCCGGTTCGTCGCCGCCTGACTCTCGATCGGCACCTGATACCCACCGGTGCCGGCGAGACGGTGGAACCAGTCGAGGGTCCGATCGGCGAACGCACCTGGGACGACGGCTTTGACCGCATCGAGCCGCCGGGCCTGTTCGAGCTTCGCGGTGGCGGGCGAACGATCGCCGTGTACTTCGCAGCGGGCTTCCCAGTGGCGCAGATCTTCGCGCCGCCGAGAGAGGAATACGTGTGCATCGAGCCGATGACCGCGGCGGCCAACGCTCTCAATGGTCCCGACCGGGCGCTCACGTGGGTTGCGCCCGGGGAGCACCTCAGGGCGACGTTTCGGATCGACTGCCAGGCCACGGCCTGACCTCGGGTCACCGAGAAAGCGCCCGCGGTCCAGTCCGCCCGCCGATTCCCTGCGCGTCCGCGGTGCTCGCCCGGTCCAGGTCAGCCGAATCCCCGAAATGGCGAAGCACGGTCGCATCGAGGCGGGCGAGCTCGTCCTCCACCGCCGGCCGGTGCTCCGGGCGCACCTCCTCGCGCAGCTCATCGAGCATCGCGCGCATGCGGCGCATCACCTGAATGGCCGCGTAGCCGTACTCGCGGATCTCCGTCGTGCCGAGGGCGAGGTAGTCCTCCCACCGGCGAACTGGGATCACGAGGCCGCATTGCACGTTCCCCTCGCCATTCCAACGCTGCCCCGAAATGTCGACCTTGCCGATCAACCGTAGGACCTCACCGAGATGATCAAGGACCTGGACGGCGGTGGTCGGATCGTTCACGGCCGGCGACAGCGCGTGGTCGGCGATGTCGACCATGATGCGGATCGCGAACGCCGGATCCTGCTCGATCGTGCGCTCGGCTCCGAGCGCCACCATCCCGCGCAACCCGCGCTCGGCCCTTGGGCTAGCGCTGTCGCCGCCGTACGCCTCAATCAACTCCGCCCCCGCCGGTATGAAATCGCCGATCGAGTGCCGGACCACCACGAGCTGGTCGTGTGCGCGCGCCCATCGCAGCAGACCTTGGACGTCGATCGCCTGGATGGCGCCTGGCATGGAGCTCCGTACCACCAGCGCAGGCTGCTTGCCGCCGCGCTCGAAGACACCCCAGAAGATGTCGGATGCCGCCGCCAGGGCCGCTTCGTCGCGCACGAAGTCGCGGTAGACGTACCCGGCGACGAGCACCGCCACCGCCACCGGTCTGAGCCGGTGCAGGTAGCGGTCGAGGAAGACGAGAAAGAACAGCAGAGACACGATCACGAGCACCCCGGCGATCGACACCCCGAGGTTCGGGACGAAGTTGCTCTCGACGCGGCGTAGCAGCGCGAAAGAGAACGCCAGGGTCCCGATCAGCAGCGCAAGCGATGCCTTGAGCATGCGGTCCCGGTACCAGAGGCGCATGTACCGAGCCGAGAACGTTCCGGTCGCCATCTGTACGACGAGAACGGTGACCGTAACCACGAATCCGGTCAGCGCCGCCATCGCTCCCACGATCGCCGACAGGACCGTGCTCGCGGTCGACGAGGAGTAGGTCAAGCTGACCGGCACGTGCGTGGACCGCTCGACCAGCACGTCCAGCTCGCCCAGCAGGACGCCCAGGATGCCGCCGAGGAGCGGCAGCACCCACAGGCTGCCCCTCATGTATTGCCGGAACCGAAACCGCGTGGCCCAGGTCATCGGCCTCATGAGCCTCCGACCTCCCGGGCTTGGTCGTTGGCGCGCAGTGCCTCCAGCATGCGGTCGCAGGTGACCTTGGGATCGGCTGCGGCGTCGACGGTTATGTCCGCGGCATCCTCGTAGAGCTGCTCCCGAGCCGAACTCAGCCGCTCCAGCGCGCCCAAGGAATCCGCCGGCAGCGGCCGGTGATGCTGCCCGCTGTGTGTGATGTTCCGCTCCTCAAAGCTCGCGCTGGCGCGCAGCCAGACGGTGGTTGAGCCGGCCAGGATGCCGGGATTGAGCACCACGCTCGCCGCGGCCGCGAACACCGTCGGGGTCGGGCTTCGTAGGGCGTCACGGAGCAGGCGGTCTTCGGTCTCGTGCAGCGCGGCCTGACCATGTTCCTGCTGGAACCGGGCCGCCGTCACCCCGGTCGCTTCGTGCAGCGCCGTGTCGTTGTCCCAGAACGCCCAGTCGAGGCGTGCCGCGAGCAGGCGCCCGACCGTGGTCTTTCCGACGCCCATCATTCCGATCACTACTACGTGGCGCTGTTCGATCTCGACCTCCGGTTAAGTCGCCGCGCGAGGCCGCGCCCAGGCTAGGCGATCGCTTCCGCGAGCGGCTCATCCAAACGGGGTGATGTCCGGCCGACGGTGACGCCATAGTTTCGCCTCGTGAGCTCCAGCGAGCGCCCGGATGTCGAGCACCGCAACCTCACCTGTTGACGCTCCCGCGGGCTACCGCTACGGGGTGGTGTTCTTGCTGGTCTTCGTGACCGTCCTGTTCATCATCGTCGCGCCGGACGGCGCTGTTTCCCGCGCGGTCGCGTTCGCGATCATCGACGCCGCGCTGCTGGTCATCGTCCTCACGTCGCGTGAACGATCGGAGATCCGCTACCGCAGACTGGCGATAGGCGGCGGCGTGGCGATCGTCCTGACTGTTCTGATCGCGCTCGGGGTGATCGCACGCAACGCGGCGTTCCTGCTCACCGCGCTGGCGACGCTGGCCCTCCCAATCACCCTGGGACGGGGGCTGCTGCGACTCGTTCGCCTGCACGGAGTCACGATTCAGGTTGTTACCGGCGCCCTTGCCGTCTACCTGCTGATCGGGCTCACGTTCGCCTCGGCGATCGGCTTTGCCGCCGACGTCGGGCCGCCCGGCTTCTATACCGAGACGGCGAAGGCGACGGCCAGCAGCAACGTCTATTACAGCTTCACGGTGATGACCACGACCGGCTTCGGCGACCTCACTGCCGCCCACAATGCCGGCCGCGCGATGGCGGTGCTCGAGATGGTGATCGGCCAGCTCTACCTGGTCACGGTCATCGGCATCGTGATCGGCCGTCGCGCGGGACAGTCCGGTTGAGGAGGATGGCTCACCCCATTCGGGCGATGCCCGGGCGAGCCCTACACGGGACGATTTGACGACGCGGCGCGGCCCGCCGCGTTAGGCAATGGGTCAAGTTCTCGCTTTTTCAATCACCGCGATGGCGAACCCGACGCTCGTGGCCGTCACGACGTTGATGCTTCTGTTGCCGAACCCCAAGTGGCTCATGCTGGGCTACCTGCTCGGCGCCCTGATGACGAGCATCACGCTCGGACTGATCATCGTCTTCGCGGGCAAGAACTCGAGCGTCGCCAGCTCGGGCAAGACGACGATCAACCCCGTCATCGACCTGGGCCTCGGCGTCATCCTGCTGGTGATCGCGGTCGTGCTCTACCAGGGCAGGGACCAGCCGATCAGAGAGCGCCGCGCCGAGCGCAAGGCCCGCAAGGAACCCAAGACGCCTCGCTGGCAGCAGTACCTGAGCAAGGGCGACCCTAAGATCACGTTCGTCATCGGCGCCGTGCTCACCCTCCCCGGCGCGTCCTACATCGCCGCGCTCGACGGCATCATCAAGCTGAAGGCCAGCAATTTGGCCACCGTGCTCCTTGTCCTGTTGGTCAACTTGATCATGCTCGCGCTGCTCGAGGTCCCCCTGATCTGCTTCGCGGTCGCCCCCGACTGGACGCCGGCCGCGCTGGAGCGCACCAAGGCGTGGTTCGGTCGCCACGGCCGCAAGGCCGTGATCATTGGCGCAACGACGCTGGGCGCGCTCCTGATCTTGCGCGGGGTGATCGAGCTCATTGCAGCGTGACCGGCCCGGCGCGAGCCGAGCCTCGGGCTAGAGCAGATCGTCGTAGGCCGCGACCGCGCCGACGTACGCAGCATGCGTGCCGAAGGCGGTGGCGATGACGCTGGGCGGCCAGCGCCAGGGAGGCGGCGTCCGTCCGAGTAACGGAAACAATGTCAGCGTCGCGGTCATCAGCGTCGCACCGAACGCGAGGCTGGCCCACGGCTCACTGAGCCTCTTGCGCAGGAGCCCGTGCCACAGCCCGAACGCCGAACCGTAGCCCCAACGCAGTGCGAGGCCGAGCTCGTTCTCCTCCCGCGCGGTGACGTGCGGGAGGTGCATGATGCTGGCGACAATCTGTCCCGGGACCAGGCTGTCGTCGTAGTCGAGCGGTCCCGGTACCTGGGGCCGCAGGCGGCGTTCAGTGGCGTACGCCAGCGTCAACGCGGTGGTTCCAGCGGTCCCGGCGATGACGCTGCGGAGCGGCCAAGGGAGGCTCATGCGCTGGACCTTCGCGCCCGCCACGGTCCGTGGCATCACCCGATTCGAATGAGTGGTGTGCGCCTCCCGAATTACGGATGCGCACCACCTTGTCCGGAGTCGCCGCGTGCGGGAGAACCTCCATGGGAGCGCGGGCCACCTTGTGAACCAATTTGAACCATTGCCGACAGCTTCGGTAGACAACGGCACTCTCACACCTGCTTGCCCACCGGGTTCGAAAGGTGTCGTACGCGGCACGATCCGCGGGGCACTGCGGTCGCCAACTCGCGCTCGCGCGACCGTCACCAGCGCGCCAGCCCAGACGGTGCACCGGGTGCCGCAGTTCCGAGCCGGCTTCGTCCGCCGGCCGGCGCTGGTCAGGCGCCTGATCGACTCCCGCGACGCGGCGCTTGCCCTTGTCGTGGCGCCGGCCGGCTACGGAAAGACCACGCTAATCGCCGAGTGGGCGGAGGCCGACGAGCGCCCGTTCATCTGGATCAGGCTTGATCCCGGCAACGACTCCCCGGCCGAGGTCGCCGGCTCGATCGTCGAGGCGTTCGAGGAGAGGGATTTCATCGACCGTGATTCCGGTTTCGTCCTGGTCCTGGACGATGCGCACGCAGTCCGGCCATCGGTGTTGAAGGCCGCGGCCATAGCCGTATTGGGGAGGCTGCACCCCGGCTCGCAGCTTGCCCTGGCGACGCGGACCGAGCCGCCGCTGCCGATCGGACGGCTGCGCGCGCACCGGGAGCTCGTAGAAGTGCGAACCGCGGACCTCATCATGACCGCGGCGGAAGCCGCCGCGCTACTCCGCAGTGCTGGTCTCGAACTGGACTTCGAGGCGGTCCAGGCGCTCTCGCGACGGACGGAGGGGTGGCCGGTCGGACTGTATCTGGCGGCCCTGTCGTTGCTCGAGCAGGGCGACGCTCAGGCCGCAGTCGAGGGCTTCGATGGCGAGGACCACCTCATCGCCGAGTACTTCAGAGATGAGTTCCTCGCGCCGCTCCCGCGGGCGGCGGCCACGTTCGTGGTTCGCACGTCGGTGCTGGACGACCTCTCTGGGCCGGTGTGCGACGCCATGCTCCGGCAAAGCGGCTCGGCGATCGCGCTCGGCGACCTCGCCCGGTCGAACCTGATGCTGACGCCTCTGGATCAAAGCCACGAGCGATTCCGCTGGCACGGGATGTTTCGGTCGATGCTGAGGGCAGAGCTGCGCCGCACGGAGCCCGAGCTCGAGCCTCGGCTGCGCCGGCGCGCAAGCACCTGGCTCCAGCGTCACGACGATCTCGACGGTGCCATCAGCCAGGCGGTCGAGGCCGGTGATCCTGCTCGGACCGGCGATCTGCTGTGGGCGAACCTCGCGAGCTACATCGGGCGAGGTACCAACGACGCCGTGCAACGGTGGTTGCGCGGCTTCAGCTCCGAGCAGATCGCCGGGTGCGCTCCGCTCGCACTTGCCGCTGCGCACAGCTTTCTTCTGGCCGGTGAAGTGGACAGGGCGCGCAGGCTGAGGGTGATGGCGGCTGGGGCCAAGGAGCGGAGGCGAGCCATAACCGGGATACCGTCATTCGATGCCGGGTGCGCCACGTTCGATGCGATAGCGGCGACCGCAGGTGCCGGGCAAATCGTCACGGCGGCGACACGCGCCTACGACCTCGAGCCGGAGCACGGCCCGTGGCGGCCCTTCTCCTGTCTGCTGCGGGGCGTCGGGGAGCATCTGCTGGGCAACCGTCAGGGCGCCAGGGATGTGCTCGACGAGGGTGTGGGCTTGAGCGCCTCGACTGCGCCCAGCATCGCCTCGCTGTGCCTTGCCCAGCTCGTCATGATGGCGATCGAGTGCGAGGACTGGGAAACGGCCGGCGAGCTCTCCGACCGCGCGGCGGCGATCGTCGGCGGGGCGGCGCTCAGCGCCTATCCGCTCTCCGCGCTCGTGTTCGCGGGTTCAGCGGCCACGCGCGCGCACCGCGGGCACGTCGACGAAGCCAAGCAAGACCTGCGTCACGGGGCCGACCTGCTGGCTGCCTTGGGCGACTTCATTCCGTGGTACGGCGCCGAGGCCCGGATCCTGCTGGCGCGCGCAGCGCTCGGGCTGGCGGACACGGTGAGAGCCCGGACGCTGCTGGCCGAAGCTTCCAGGCTAGCCCGCCGCACGGCTGATGCAGTCATCTTCAAACCGTGCTTCGAGCATGCCTGGGCGCAGATCGACACGCTCGCCGAGAGCGCCCTGAATGGCCCTTCGTCTCTGACGATCGCCGAGCTACGGATTCTGAGGTTCTTGCCGAGCCACCGCTCGTTTCGCGAGATCGCCGAGCGTCTCGACGTGTCGGTGAATACGGTCAAGACGCAAGCGCATGCGATCTACCGCAAGCTCGATGCGGCATCTCGGTCCGAGGCAGTCGCCCGCGCCACGAGCGCGGGGCTCCTCGGAACTTAGCCTCTGGCCTGCGTTCGCCCAGCCTCGACGTCGTAGCCGATCGCTAATGCCAGGCGCGGTGCCGTACCGACGATCTTGGCCGCACCGACGTCCCGCCCCACGGCGGTCAGCACCCGTACGATTTCGTCGTCGTCGGCGCCGGCACACGACGCGAGCTCGACGGCCCACCGCAGCGATGCGGTGGACGCCTCGAGCGCGATGAGCGCGGCCAAGCGCACGAGCATCCTCACCCTGGGAGTCAGGGCAGTGCCGAATGCGGGGCAAGCATCGGTGACCTCTGGTCTCAGCGCCAGCACCATCCGCACCGAACTCTCCTCGTTGTCGGTCAGCCGACGAAGGAGCGCCTGTCCCTCTCGCTCCGCCATGTCAGTTGCGTCGCGCCTCCCACAGCTCCCTCAGACGCGGCGGCCTCAGGTCCTGCTTGCGCATGCACGCGACCGTCTCGCCGAGGGAGACCGCACCCGGGTGAAGCGACGGATCGTCGACGGAGATCAGCACCACGAGCGGCGCCGGCCGCTGCTTCAAGATCGACCGCGCGGCCGCGATTCCGCCCATACCGGGCATGACGACATCCATGAGCACGAGCTCGGGGGCGAGCGCCGCAACCGCGCGCGTCGCCTCCTCGCCCGAGGACGCCTCGCCGATCACCTCAAAGCCCTGAGCGCTCGCGATCAACTCGCGGAGGACCCGGCGAAAGCGCTCCTGGTCGTCGACGATCAGGACCGTGACGTCGCGGTCATGCTCCCGAGGTGCTACCGAGGTCTGGGCGCTCTGGCCGCTCCCGGTCACGACACCGATCCTGGGTCACCCGGGCCCGCGGGCGGAGGACTCGATCTACGATCGCGCATCGCCTGCACCCGGGCGCGCACTGCGGCCGTGGTCTCGCCGGCACGGGCCTCGGGAAACTCCTCGGTCACCTGGCGGCGCAGCATCGCGACCCCGAAGAACCCCAAGGCCGAGAACACGATGATGCCGAGCCAAGTTCCTGTCGCGGGGATCGGCTGCCAGAGGAAGATGAGCGCCAGGATCACCGCGGTCAGCGCGAAGGTCCAATCGGCGTGGTCACGGAGGAAGGGGGTGATCGCACGCCGCGTCGCGGTCATCATGCGCGCCGGCCCCGCGAACCAGGCGGCGACCACGAGTACGAGTCCGACGAGCACGAACGCGCCTGCGATTTCTTTGAGCATCCCGGTCCCGATCGCAGTCGCGTCACGCACCGCCGGACGAAGGGACGCGTCGCTGACGAGCGAGCTCGTCACCTGATTCACGACGATCCGCCGAGCCAGCAGCGTCAAGACGCCTCCGGCCACGATCGCGAACCCAACCGTCATCAGCGTCCGCCGACGCCGACCCGCAGCAAGTGCAACGGCGAGCGCGAACAGCACCGGGACCGCGATCGTCAACGCGAGGGCCAGGTCCTTCAACGCTCCTCCGACATCCTGGATGAAGCGGAGCTGATCGGACTTGAGCACGGTGACCTTCGCCGCCGAAGGGGGCAGCTTCGACCCGATGTTCGACGGGAGGCCGAGGCGCGAGGCGACCTGATCGACGACCTTAGTTAGGTCGAGCGTGACCTTCCCCCCGTTTATCTGCGCTGCTCCCTTCCCGCCGTTAACGATTGTCACGAACGTCTGGTCGGCGATCCGATTCGCCGCGGCCCACGCGTTCTGGACAGCCGGGCGGGAAAGCGCAAGCTCCACGGACTGGACGGCGGCATTTCTCAGCGCACCCGAGATCGGTCCAGCCAGACCCTGCAGCTGCGGAGGCAAGCCCGATTTGAGCAACGCCGCGATGTCGACGTTCGCATACAGCTGGTCGACCGCGTAGTTCGCGGTAGCACTGCGAATCGAATCCTTCTGGAGGAGCTGTGTGCTGGTCGTCGACCAGTTGTGCGGGTTCAACAGCTGGCGGTTTGCCCAGACCGCGAAGATGCCCACCACCCCGAGCACCGCGGTCACCCAGATCAGAACGTTGACCAGGATCCGCCGCGTACGCGAAATCGAACGTCGCGGCGCATCAGTCCCCTCCCCGACGTCGTCGCGCTCAGTCGGCGTTTCCAGGCTCGCCGCCATCCCGTGATGCTCCCCGGTCTCCGGGCGCACGCATCCCCCACATCGGGTGACGCGCAAAATCGGCCGATGTCAGCTGGTTACCGAGGCCGAAGGCGCGCGTGCGGGATCGTTTTCGGACAGGTAGATGAGCGTCGCCTTCACCCGGCGGCTGACGTCTTGGTCCTCGGGAAGTCCCAGCTTCGAGAAGATCGAGTTGACGTGCTTCTCGACCGCCCGCTTGGTCAGCACGAGCGACTCCGCAATCGCCCCGTTGCTCTTGCCCGCCGCGATCTCCCCGAGCAGCTCTAGCTCTCGAGGGGTGAGTTCGGCGAGTGGTGATCGCGCCCGCCGGGCGCGGGACTCGATCAGGACATCGACGATCTTCGGATCGATCACCGACCCTCCGCGCGCGACCGCATCGATCGCCCCGATCAGCTCCTGCCGGTTGCGGATCCGCTCCTTGAGCAAGTAGGCCCGACCACCGGACCCTGATTCGAGCAGAGCAACCGCGTAATCCGGCTCGGCGTATTGGCTGAGGATGACGACGCCCACGTCGGGATCGGTCTCGCGCAGCCGCGCGGCCACCGCGATGCCCTCCGCCCCTCCCGATGGGGGCATCCGGATGTCGGTGACCAGGACGTCCGGGCGCTCCAATTCGATTGCCGCCTCGAGCTCGTTGCGATTCGTGCAGACCGCGACCAGCTCGACCTCCGGCGCCGACTCGAGCGCGGAGATCAGGAACTCGCGCACGACATACGAATCCTCAGCCGCAACAACTCGGATCGGCCCGTCGAGCTCTCGTCTCATCAGTCCCGGGTTGCAGTCTGACACAGCGTCCCGATGGGCCCGTCGTCCCGAGCATGCAAGATCGTGAATGCGTAGCTACCGGGGCGTCTGGGCCTTGCCCGCCCCATCGATCTCTGCTATGAACAAACCTGCCCACTGAAGTTGAAAACCAACTTCGCGGGCGCCGCCGGGGTGCGGTCGTGCGACCTGAGCTGAACCTGAGCCGGATTGACGAGGGCGCGCTCGAGCGGTCGCCCCCACTTCGCATCGGATTTGTCGTGATCGGCGCGGTCACGGCCACCGCGGTCGCGGCCACGGCTGGACTCACGGCCACGGGTGCTCATGCCATGACCGGGGCCTCGGGCGCCGGCGCGGTGCTCGCTGCGCTGGGGCGCGGGATCGTGGTCGGTGTTCCGCTCGCGGTGGCGCTCTATGCCTGCCGCCGCCCGGCGCACGTCCGGTTCGGGAAGGTGCTGTTGCTCATCAGCGGCTTGTGGTTCCTGGCCTCGCTGTCGGCCTCCTCGTCGTCTGTCCTCTACAGCGTCGGTCGCGTGTTTGCCTGGCTGGCGGAGGTCGGAATTGTCTACGTGGTCCTTGCGTTCCCCGACGGGCGGCTGCGCGATCGCGTCGATCGCGCACTTGTCTCGGTCTCGGTCGGGGTAGCCGCGCTGCTGTTCCTGCCGACCGCGCTGTTCGTCGATAGCTATCCGTCGCCGTCGCCCTGGTCGAGCTGCTACCACACCTGCCCCCACAACGTGTTCATGACCATCGGCAGCCAGCCGGCGTTCATCGGCGGAGTCATCGATCCGTTGCGAGAGACGCTCGCGGGTGTCGTCTTCCTAATTGTGGCCATCCGCCTGGCGTCCAGGATTCGTGACGCCAACTCGCTGCTGCGCCGCACACTTACGCCCGTGCTGGTGGTCGCAATCGGGCGCCTGCTCGCGTTGGTGGCGTTTCTCGCGGCTCGACGTGCTTCGGCTGATTCAGCGCTGACGCTCGCGGCCGCATGGACGGTTGCTTTTGCGCTGCCGGCGTTGGCGGCGGCGTTCCTCGTCGGCCTTGGGCGATGGCACCTGTTCGTGACCGCAGGCGTCCAGAAGATCAACGCCCGCTTGCGCGAGGTGCCAGGCCCCGAGGAGGTGCAGGAGCTGCTGGCGGACGCGTTCGACGACCCGGACCTCGAGATCGCATCGTGGTCGAGCAGGGCACGCCGCTGGATCAACGCGGCCGGTCATCCCCTGAGGGAGCCGGCGGTCGATTCGGACCGATATCTGAGCGAGGTTCGAGACGGCCACCGGCCTACGGTCGCGATCGTCCACGACATATCACTCGCTGAGGACTCCGCCTTTGTCGAGAGCGCCGCCACCGCTGCGTCCGTGGCGTTCGCGAGCGATCGTGTCGCGGCTCGAACCGCCGGCTTGGTTCGCGAGCTGCGGGCGTCGCGCGCTCGCATCGTCGCGGCCGCCGATAGTGAGCGGCGGCGGATCGAG
The DNA here is from genome assembly GCA_963731355.1 of uncultured Solirubrobacterales bacterium. Lineage (GTDB taxonomy): Bacteria > Actinomycetota > Thermoleophilia > Solirubrobacterales > Solirubrobacteraceae > Palsa-465. Next base: position 356,146 of record CAVSUS010000003.1, read on the forward strand.
CGCGACCTGCACGACGGCGCTCAGCAGCATCTGGTCGGGCTGTGCATCCACCTTGAGCTTGCCGCCGAGGCGGCCGAGCAGGACCATCCGTCCGACGCCGCCGAACTTCGCAAGCTGGTCGGAGAGGTCGAGGAGGCGCTCGAGGAGATCCGCTCGCTGACGCACGGGATCTACCCGGCGATGCTCGTAGAGGGAGGCCTCGGGGTCGCCGTGCGCTCGGCGGCGCGGCGCTCGCCGGTCCCGGCCACGGTCGAGGCGAAGGACCTGGGCCAGTACCCCGACGAGATCGTCGCCGCCGTCTACTTCTGCTGCGCCGAGGCGCTTCAGAACATCGCCAAGCACGCTCGCGAGGCGCGGTCGGCGCGCATCGAGCTGCGAGAAGCCAACCGCGTGCTGAGCTTTTCGGTGGCCGACGACGGTCCGGGGCTCAACGACAGCGAAGCCCGTGTCGGCGCCGGCATGCTCAACATGCGTGACCGAATGGCAACCGTAGGGGGCAAGCTGACCGTGCAGTCCCGGCCCGGCCAGGGCACTCGAATCAGCGGACGGATCCCGCTGGCGGCGATCGATCACCCCGAGCCGACGCATGGCGACGGGCGCGCCGCGCCCAGGACGCGGCCGGCTCGCCGGCGCGAGCACAAGGGAGCCTGACTCCCAACATCATGGGGCCCAATGACAACCACCATCGACTCATCGAGTGCTCGACGTACGGGTCGAGCTGGTGTCATGACGCCGATCAACGCTCCCGGAATGTGACGAGCGTGGCGCTGGCAGCTGGGAGCGGCACCACGTAGCTCCCCCCGCTCGGCCGTACCGGTTCGGAGGTCGTGTGGCCTGCAAGCTTCCCGGTGTCCGTCGACGGGCCCAGGGTCTGGCCGCCCAGCGTTACCCCGCTTGATGCGCTGATGCTCGGTGCTTGCAGCAGCGAAACAGAGGCGCCGCCGCTCGCGCCCGGGACCCGGATCGTGACCGTCCTGGAGCGGCTCAGGAGTTTGTTGATCAGCACGACTCGGATTCGCCCGTCCGGAGCCGATGTGGCCCACACCTTGAGTTGCCGCCCGGCCTCCCCGGTAACCGAGACCGACAGCAGTCGGGACCCGGGGGGCGCCGCCTGGGCGAACATCAACAGGCCGTAGTACTGCGGGGCGACCGATCCCCGCCACCGGCCGCCGGCGCGGGTGAAGCGGAACAGTTCGTAGCCCGCGCCCGGGAATGTGTGGATGTTGACGCCGTCGATTCCGACGCGCGCCATCTGGAACAACGTGTCGAGCGACCACAGCGCCGATGCAAACGTGTTGCTGATCGAGGCGTCGGCCCCGCAGGCGACCGTGTTCAATTCATCGATCCGCAGCGGGAGCCCGTGAGCGTGCGCAATCCGGGCGGCACCCACGAAGCTGTCGGCCAGGCCGGCCGAAGCCCGATCCGACAGGAGGTTCGCGATGGTGGGGTAGCGCGGGGAGCCGGCCTTGGAAAAGCACAGCTGGAGGGGGTAACGGTGCAGGGTCACGACGTGGACGCGCGGCTCGGCCGCAAGGAACTCGGCAACGTGCCCGATCCAGCCGAGACCCCCGAAGCTCGGCCCCGCAAGCGGAGCCTCGGAGACGGCTCCCCCAATCGCGGTGAAGTCATCGTGGAACGCGTTGAAGTCGTAGTCGTGCGGGCGGCCGGTGACCGTTCGCCCGTCGGCGGTGCGATACCACGCGAACGTCCCGTACAGCTCGGGCTCGTTTCCGAGCTCGAAGGCCTGGATAGAGCTCGCGCCGATGCCGCCCGTCAGGACGCCCGCTTCGGCCGCGGCCACCTGCGGACTGGCCGCTTCGAGATTGATGCCCAGGATCAGTCGGGCATCCAACGATCTGGCGAGCGCCCGGGTCACGCCGAGCCAGCGCTCGTCGAGCGTGAAGGTCACGCCGGGCGGCCGGGTCAACCCGGCCTGCGGCCACCACGTCCAGTCCGCGCTGTCGCCACCGATCCTCAGCACCGGCGCCGGGCCCAGGTTGCGAATCAGCTGCTCGAAGACCGGATCTATGGCCAGCGGGTCGTTCCCGGCGTAGGCCTCGACCGCCGGGTACTCGAGCGAGATCCCGAGGAAGCCCGTGGGGATCGGGCGTGTCCCCGGCATTTCGACGCCGGTATTCACGGTCACCGCGGCCGGGATCCCGGCGACGTCGTGCGAGCTCGAGCGGGTCGAGCTGGTTAGGCCCAGAACGAGCACGATCGCGGCCACGATCGCGACCACGGTGGCGTCGGCGAGCCAGAAGCGGCGGCGCGATCGAGGGCGGATCCGCATCAGCTGGAGTTTCACGCCCAGGGACGACGGCTGCGCGCCGTTACGCTAGGGGCATGTGCCGAAACATCAGAACCCTCTACAACTTCGATCCTCCCGCCACCGACCAGGAGGTCCGCGCGGCGGCCGAGCAATACGTCAGGAAGATCAGCGGCTTCAACAAGCCCTCGCGTGCCAACGAAGAGGCGTTCATGCGGGCCATCGACGCGGTCGCGGACGCCTCGATGCGCCTGTTGAGCGACCTGCGCACTTCCGCTCCGCCCAAGGACCGCGAGGTCGAGGCGGCGAAGGCCCGCGCCCGGGCCGAGCAACGGTTCGCCGCGTGAGCACTCCCCTCAGAAAGGAAGCAGATGAGCGTCACCGATCAGTTGCTCGCCAACAACGAGGCGTACGCCGCGTCCTTCGACAAAGGCAAACTCCCGATGCCGCCGGGAGACAAGGTCGCCGTACTCGCGTGCATGGACGCGCGGCTGAACGTCTACGCGATCCTCGGCCTCAGCGAGGGTGAGGCCCATGTGATCCGTAACGCGGGCGGTGTCGTGACCGATGATGAGATTCGCTCGCTGGCGATCTCCCAAAGGCTGCTCGGAACCGACGAGATCGTTCTCATCCATCACACCGACTGCGGCATGCTCACGTTCACCGATGACGAGTTCAGTCGGTCCATCGAGGAGGACACCGGGATCAGGCCGGAGTGGGCAGCGGAAAGCTTCTCCGACCTCGACACCGACGTGCGCCAGTCGATCGCGCGGATCGAGGCATCGCCGTTCATTCCCAACAAGAGCTCGATCCGGGGCTTCGTGTACGACGTCAACACCGGACGGCTACGCGAAGTCACCTGACTCGCCCACGCCCGTGTCGACGCTGAGGACGTCGGGGCTGGCACTCTACGGCGGATGGCGTCCGCGCTCGCAGACTTCCGCGTCCTCGACTTCTCGCGCGTCCTGGCAGGACCGTTCGCGACGATGATGCTCGCCGACCTGGGCGCGACCGTCACCAAGGTCGAGCGCCCGGGCACCGGGGACGAGACCCGAAGCTGGGGGCCGCCGTACGACGAGCGCGGAGAGGCCACGTACTTCCAGTCGGTCAACCGCAACAAGAACAGCGTCATACTCGATCTCAACACGGAGCGCGACCTCCAGCGAGCCAGGGCGCTCGCGCGCGAGTCCGACGTACTGGTGGAGAACTTCCGGCCAGGCGTGATGGAGCGCCTCGGCCTCTCCTACGAGCAGCTCCACACCGAGCACTCGTCGCTGATCTACTGCTCGATCACCGGGTTCGGCGCGGGCCCCGGCGCCGACTTTCCCGGCTATGACCTGCTCGTGCAGGCGCTCGGCGGCCTGATGAGCATCACCGGCCCGGCCGACGGTGAGCCGCAGAAGGTGGGGGTGGCTCTGGTTGACGTGCTCGCGGGCTTGTTCGCGACCGTGGGGATACTCGCCGCCGCCCGTCACCGAGAGGCCACCGGCGAAGGACAGCTGGTGCAGGTCGACCTGCTCTCCGCCTTACTGGCTGGGCTCGTCAATCAAGGTTCGGCCTACACGATCGCCGGCGTGGTTCCGCGGCGGCTCGGAAACGAGCATCCGAGCATCGCGCCGTATGAGCTGTTCGCCAGCGCCGACGGAGAGCTCGTCATCGCGGTCGGGAACGACCGGCAGTTCTCCGCGCTGTGCGACGCGCTCGGAGCACCGGCGCTGGCAGCCGACCCGCGCTACGAGCACAACGCCGATCGGGTCAGCAATCGCCGCGAGCTGCGAGCCGAGCTCGAGGGTCGCCTCGCGCTGCGGTCCGCCCGCGAGTGGGCGGAGCTGTTCACGGCCGCGCGCGTGCCGGCGGGCGTCGTCAATGACGTCGGAGAGGCGTTCGAGCTTGCGCTATCGCTGGGTCTCGACCCGATCGTCACGATCCCGCGCGAGGACGGGAGCTCGGTGCGGCTGACGCGCAATCCGGTGAGGTTGTCGAGAACGCCCCCGACCTACCGGGCGGCCCCGCCCTCGTTGCCAGAGAAGTAGCTGTCGCGGGGCGCCGTCGCCCTGTGAGAAATGTCGCATCGGGACCGCATCGGCGTCACCTAGCCTGATTCGAACCAACGGTAAGGACGTCGATTGTGAGCCTCCTAATGGAAACCTCCCCCGATGCGATGGACGTGTTTGCGCCGATTCGTTCTCTCGACGTACGTTCGCTCGCGGGACCGGCGCTGGACGTCCAGGTACCGGCCGGCTCCGTGCTCGTGCACGAGGGACGACTGATCGGAACCTTCTTTGTGATCCGCTCGGGCAGCGCCGACCTGATGCAGGGTGAGCAGAAGCTGGCGACGCTGCGCACCGGCGATTGCTTTGGAGAGATCGATCCGATCGCGCTCCATCCGCAGCGCTTCAGCGTGATCGCGAGCACCCCGATGCGGGTTCTGACGTTCAGCGCGTACGGGATCGGCCGGCTGTGCGCGGCCATGCCGGGCGTACGCGCGCGCCTGGAGTCATTCCTCCCGGCCGAGGGAACGATGCTGGGGGCCGCTGCCAGGAAGGCGCAGACCGAGTAGAAATTTCGTCACTCAAAGCTGAGACTGGACGACGCTCCGGTGGTGCGCACCCCAAGTTCTTGCGTTAGCGTCCCACGGGCGATGACGTCTGAGGCACATCCGCCTGCAGGCCGTCTGCACCAGACCCTGCTCATAACGGACATCGTTCGCTCCACCGAGCACGTGGCAAAGCTCGGAGACGTGCGCTGGCGCGAGCTGCTCGAGCGTCACGATGCCACCGTGTACGAGCACGTGGAGGCCGCCGGTGGTCGGATCCTGGCGGACCGGGGCGATGGGTTCCTGATCGCCTTCGACGCACCGGGTCCCGCCGTCGCGTGCGCGGAGCAGCTGTGCCTCGAGACGCTGGCCCTCGGAGTCCAGCTGCGTGCCGGCATTCATGCCGGCGAGTGCGAGTTGCTCGGCGAACGTCTGGCTGGCTTGGCAATCCATATCGCAGCGCGGATCGGTGAGCTGGCTGGCGGCAGCCAAGTGCTCGTCTCGAACGCCGCGCGGGAGCCCCTGGAAGGCTCCGGACTCGAGTTCGACGACTTCGGAGCGCATCACCTTCGGGGCGTGCCCGGCGAATGGGCGGTGTATGCGCTGAGCAGCACGCAACTGGCGGCGGCCGTCAAACCGGTGATGACCGAAACGCAGGAGATCTTCCAGGTTCCGCTGCCGGCCCTGGCCGCGGCCCGGCGCAAGGAAACGAGGTTGGTGGACCGAACCTGGGAGCTCGAGAAGTGCATCGCGACGTTCGAGCGCGTGCGTACTGGCGAACCGCGGACGATCTTCATCACCGGGGAACCCGGGATCGGCAAGACCCGGCTCGCGGCGGAGGTCGCGGGCGCGCTCCACGCCGCCGGAGCGACCGTGCTGTGTGGTCGCTGCGACCCCGAGCTCGGAGTGCCGTACCAGCCGTTCGTCGAGGTGCTCACGCACTACGCGAGGTTCGCCCCGCCGGAGCTGCTCGCACAGCATCGCGCCCAGTACGGCCGCGAGCTGTCGCGACTGGTTCCGGAGCTGTCCGGGAGCGCGACCCCGCTCGCCGCCCACGGCACGCAGTCACGGGAGGAGAACCGTCACCTGATGTTCGCCGCCGTCGCCGGCCTGCTGCGCACGGCCGCGCTCCAACGGCCACTGGTGCTGCTCATCGACGACCTTCAATGGGCGGACAAGCCGACGCTGCTGATGCTCAAGTACGTGCTGGTGAACCAGCCGGCGGCGCTCGTGCTGGGCACGTATCGCTCCACCGAGCTCTCCCGGCACCAGCCCTTGACCGAGCTCCTGACCGAGTTGCGACGGGAGGCCGGCGTGGAGCACATCGAGCTCTCCGGCCTGAGCGGCGGCGACGTGGTCGAGATGGCCGAGGCGGTCGCCGAGGAGCGACTCGACCCGGTGGGCGTGGAACTCGTTCAATCCCTGGGGGCCGAGACAAACGGTAACCCGTATTTCTTGGCCGAGATCCTCCGCAACCTCAAGGACGCGGGCGGCGTTTCTCACGCCGCGACGCGCGCCGGAGGCGCTGACTCGCCCGCACTCGACCTGCCCCGCAGCGTGCGCGACGCGATCGCGAGCCGCGTGGCGCGGATGGGGGAGCGTACGGACCACGTGCTGGGAGCGAGCGCGGTGATCGGCCGCGAGTTCGACATCGAGCTGCTGGCGCGCATGCTCGGCGAGGATGAGGAGCAGCTCGTGGACGTACTCGACGCCGCCGTCGACGCGGCGCTGATCAGCGAGGTCCCCGGCATTGGCATGCGCTACAGCTTCGTCCACCCATTGATCCCTCCCACGCTGTATGAGCAACTCGGAGGGGGGAGCCGCCGACGGCTTCACCGCCGGGCGCTCGAAGGGCTCGAGCAGCTGCTCGGCGAGGAGACGCGATACCAACGCAGCGGCGAACTCGCCCACCACGCGCTCGCCGCCGTGCCGATGGTGGACGCCGCCAAGGCGGTCGAGTACGCCCGTCAGGCCGGAGACTACGCCCTCGAGCAGCTGGCGCCGCAGGAGGCTCAGCGCTGGTTCGAGTACGCGATCGAGCTGCACGAGCCGCGGACCACCGGGCCCGGAGAGAGCGACGGCGGCGGCGAGGTCATGCGGTGCGAGCTGCTGATCGGTCGTGGGATCGCCCAGCAGCAATGCGGCGATCCGGAGTTCCGCGACACGTTGCTTCGAGCCGCGGAACTCGCCAGGACGCTCGGCGACACCGACCGGCTGATCCGCGCCGTGCTCGCAAACACCCGGGGCTTCGTGAGCGGGACCGGCCGCGTCGACCTGGAGCTCGTGGCGATGGTGGAGGCTGCCCTGGAAGCGTGCGGCGAAGCCGACAACGCGGCTCGGGCGAGGCTGCTCGCCATCCTGTCGGCCGAGCTCACGTTCGCTGGGGATTGGGAGCAGCGCAAGGCGCTCAGCGACGAGAGCCTGGCGATCGCCACCCGCCTCGGTGATCCGGTCACCGTCAGCGAGGTGCTGAGCGAGCGGTTCATCACGATCTGGACGCCGGAGACGCTCGAGCAACGGCTTTCGGACACCGACCGGGAGCTCGCCATCGCGGAGGAGCTCGGCGATCCGCTCGCGCAGTTCCACGCGCTGCACTGGAAGGCGGCGGCCGCGGTGGAAGCCGCCGAGCTCGATCTCGCGGCCGGCCTCGTGGAGCGAGAGACTGCCGTGGCCGAACGTCTGCGCCAACCGACCTTGGGGTGGCTCGCGGCCTACGACCGCGCGACCCAGGCGCTGATGCACGGCCTGCTGGACGAGGCCGAGCGCTCCGCCGAGGACGCGTGGCGCATCGCGACGGAGAGCGAGCAGCCCGAGGCGCTCGCGTTCTACGCCGGCCAGCTGGTCAACATCCGCTTCGAGCAGGGTCGACTGGCGGAGCTCGAGCCTCTCATCGCCCAACAGGTGGAGGCCAACCCTGGGATTCCGGCGTTCCGGGCCGCGCTCGTCCTCGCGCGATCGGAGGCCGGGATGATCGACGTGGCCCTCGAGGTGCTCGCCATCGACACCGGTACCGATTTCGCCGAGATCCCGTACGACTCGAACTGGTTGGCAGGCCTTGCCATCTACTCGCAGGCGGTCGCCGACCTCGAGGAGCCGGAGGCCGCAGCGAGGCTCGAGCGGCTGCTGACTCCCTGGCGCGACCACGTTGCCTTCAACAGCGCCACGACCTGGGGATTGGTCGAGCGCCACCTCGGCAATCTCGCGCGGGTCCTCGACCGCAACGATGAGGCCGAGCAGCTGCTGGCACACGCCGCCGATCGTTACGAACGGATGGGAGCGCCGGTGTGGCTCGCCCGCACGCGCCTCGATCTCGCCCGAGTGTGGATCAACGGCGGGATCCAGCTCGATCGGGCCAGTGGACTGCTCGAGCAGGCGCTGCGAACAGCCCGGGACCTGGGCTGTGCCGGGATCGCGCGCCAGGCGAGTGAGCTGCTCGAAGGTTCGTGGGAGGCGGCGTGAGCATTCCGGGGGTGGGGGCGCTGCGCTCGGTGCTCGGCTCGATCGCTGAGCCGATCCTCAAGTCGATCTCCGGAACCCCGGACGGATCGGCCATCCGCGCGCGTCCCGGGAAGGCGACGTACGTCGACTACGGCACGCTGATGACCCCGCCCGCTCCCTTTCGCTCGCTGAACACGACGCTCTATGGCTTCTGGGCGCGGGCCGACGAAGACCGCCTCGCGGCCCTCTGTGGCAAGGTCTTCGATCAACCCACCAACGGTGCTGTGCTGTGCAGGCCGCTGAGCGAGTACGTGATGCTGACTTGGGGATCGATCGCGCGCGTGGTCTCCGAGATCTCGCCGTACGACCGGCGCGGTGGCGTAGCGGAGCCTCAGGTGGCGATATGGGTTCCGGTGGCCGTGCGCGAGCCCACCAGCCCGGACTGGCGGTTCGCGATGTTCATCCCCTACATGTGGCTCGACAATCCCATGTCGCTCGCCACCGGCCGGGAGCTGTTCGGATACCCGAAGAGCTGGGGCCGGCCGCAGTTCCCGGAGGACGTCGGGGTGCAGGCGTGGAAGCTAGACGTGTTCGGGCTCGACTACGCGCCGGATGCGCTGGCGGCGTACGGGCACCCGCTCCTCGAGGTCGTACAGGGGGAAGGCGCCGCCCAGGCGGTCGAGGCGGATCTGAGGTCGCTGGCAGGGGTCGCGCGCCACGCCGCGGAGCAGCTGTTCGATGACGCACGCGTACTGGGCGGCATCGAGGTGGGCGCGAGCATGATCGGCGACCTGCTCGAAGACCGGCTGCCGAATGTCTTCCTCAAGCAGTTCCGCGACGTGCACGACGGCATCGGAGCATCCTTGCAACAGGTGGTCGAAGCCGATTACAAGATCGCGCGCATCGAGGCATCGCCGCTCCTGCGCGAGCATAACCTGACCGCTCATCACCTCGACAGCCATCCGGTGATCGAGGAGCTCGGCCTGCGGGATCAGAAACTGGGACCCGCCTACAAGGTGGAGATGGACTTCGACGTCGGAGATGGTCGCGTCCTCTGGAACGCCGGCGGTCCGTAAGGAGGGTAGGTGGGGCAATCGAGGGGCGCAGCCGAGCGGGTGAAGGTCGCGGTGTTGGGCGGCGGTATCGGGGCGATGGCAGCGGCCTTCGAGCTGACCGAGCCAGAACTCGAGGGGCGCTACGAGGTCACCGTCTACCAGCCCGGTTGGCGGCTGGGCGGCAAGTGCGCGAGCGGGCGCGGCGAGCCCGGTGAGCGAATCGAGGAGCACGGCCTTCACCTGTGGTTCGGCTTCTACTCGAACGCGTTCCATCTGATCCAGCGCGGCTACGAGGAATGGCAACCCCCGGCCGACTCGTGGCTCGGGACCTGGGAGGACGCGTTCAAGAAGTGCAACGACATCGTGCTGTTCGAGCGCTGGCGCGATCAGTGGATCCCTTGGCACTTGTGCATGCCTCCCGACGAGCAAGATCCCGGAAGCCGCGACGAGGTCACGGCGTTGGAGTTCCTTCGCCGCTTTATCGACTTTGTGCTTTTCGAAGCGGGGCTGGTCCACGAGCCCTCAGGCGAGCCGGCGCCGGCTAGCCCCGTTTTCCGCAGTTCGCGACCTCTACCTGTCCCCGTTGTGGCCAGGGCGGCTGGATGTCGAGTAGTTCGAGGATCCGCTGCTGGGTGCGGGTGAGCGGGTCGAGCTCGATGCCGCGGTGGGTGTAAGTGAGGTCGAGGCCTTGGAAGGCGGAGAGGATGTTGGCGCCGGTGGGTTTGGCGAGTCTGTCTTCGGGCAGCAGCGCCAGCCGCTTGTCGTGCTGCTGCTCGTCGGCGTTGAGCGCGTTGCGTAGTTGCGTTTCGAGTAGTCCGAAGATCAGCAGCGCGATCCCGATGATGCTGATGAGCGCGTAGATGCGGTCGTCGTTGTGTAGGAAGATCGGGCGGACCTTGAGCGTCTGTTTCAGATCGCGGTGGCGGCGCTCGACGATTTCTTGTTCCTTGTAGAGGCGTAGGAGCTTGCCGGCGGTCAGCGCGCCGGGGAGGTTGGTCGCTAGCGCGTAGATCCCGTCGGTTCGCGCTGCCTGCGTGATCGCCTCCTGGTCGCGCTGCCATTCGATCGCTGGCTTGTCGTTGTTGTCTGAGACGGTGACGGTGATCAGCCCCTGGATGTTGCTGGTGACGATCTGCCCGACGCGCCGCTGCACCTGCGTGACGGTCTTGTAGTACCGGCCGCCGAGCCCGTTGCGCACGCGCCCGAGCTCGGCCTCCGCCTTCTGCAGCGCGCGCTCTCGAGCGGCGGCGACCTGCTCCTGCTCCTGGGAGGAGTGGATGTAGGCGACCCGGAAGCGACGCGGCTCGCCGGTCTCGGGATCTGAGAGCTCCCAGTCTGCAAGCGCGCCGCGGTACAGGGTGCGCCGCGCTGCTGGCAGGCGCCACTCGCGCTCGGCCACGTGTCGGATCGGTCTCAGGCGCTCGGGGCCGAGCTCTGACAGGTAGCGCTCCTGAAAGCCGGTCGAGGTCTTCAACGGCACGATGAATCGCAGCCCTGCGCGGTGGATCTGACACAGCGGCTTGGGCTGCCCCAGCGCCGAGTCGCACACCATCAGCATCCCCGGCTTGGCGAATGCCGCCAGCCGCTCCAGCGACTGGCCGACCAGCGCCAGCTCCGAGCAGTTCCCCGGATCCGGCCGCAGATACAACGACACCCCATCGCCAGTGGCCGCCTGCAGCGTGCGCACCTGCCGGGCGACATGACGATCGGACCCCCACCCCTTCGCCACCAGCGCCGAATCCTCATACGCGCCAGCAACCCGCACCGTGGTCAAATCCACATGCAGCCGGCCGGCATCGGCGCCGAACCGCTCGACCGCCCCGGCGGCCAACAGCCCGCGCACGCTCTCCGCGTACACGGCAAAGCACTCAAGCGCCCGGCCGAGCCGATCATCGTTCAACAGCTGCGGCGGGATCGCCAACAGCTCTCTGACCGCTGCCCCCGACGCCCACCCGGCGATGTCATACAACGGCGAGGGCGAGCACAACCGGCTCGCTACCAACGCACAAACGACCTCGCCGACCGACAACTCCGAGCGCTCCGAGCGCGGCAGCGCTCGATCGACCACCGCCGCCACGTCCAGCTCGCGCAAGAAGTGCCAGGCCAACAACAGCGCCCCGACCTCCCGCCGCGTCCCGACCAGCGGCGGATCCAAACGAGCGAACGAGCCCGCCAGCTTCTCCAGCTGCCCCGAGGCCTTCAACTCCTCCCTGCGCCCCAGATTTGCCACAACACGATGGCGGACCTTCCCGCGCTCGTCGCGGTACCCTTCGACCAGCTGAACGTACGTATAGACACGCTCACCGCGCCTCACCCTCGTTTCCTTGACGAACATGTTGCCACAACGCTATAGGCCACTGCGGACGGACCACCGCCAGCGTACAGCCAAAGTTGCCACAACAGACCAGCCCGACCCAAGCCGCGGACAACCCAAAACCCCCCAAACCACGGGCGAACGACCCGCCCTAGCCCAACTCAGCCGCGGAAAACGGGGCTAGCGGGCCGGCGCCGGCACAGCTCGACCACGGCGTGGACCGCGTCCGCCACGAGGCCTTCAAGGCTTTGCTCCGGCTCGCCCGCGCCGGCACAGGCGCATGCGCGTCAGGCCTGGCGGGTCACACGCAACTCAGCGCCTACCAGCTCAGGGCGGTCGAACGGCTCCTCGGCTGCTTCAGAGACTGGTTCTTTCGCCGCGTGTTCGACGAGAACAGCGACCACGCCAGAGTTCGGCGCTTTGCGCTCATGCTCGACTTCGGCGCCACAGTCCTCACCGGCATGCTCGCCGACGGCGTGTTCTGGAACGGTTTCGGCGCGCTCAACGGGCTCGACTTGAAGGCATGGCTGCGCCGCAACGGTGCCGACCGACGGACGGTCGACTCACCGATCATCCAGGCCCTCTACGACCTCGTGTTCGCCTACCGCGAAGGCGACAAGAGCCGCCCGGACCTGGCAGCCGGTAAGGCGCTCCAAGCGCTGATCCGGATCTTCTGCGAGTACAAGGGAGCGGTGCTGTGGAAGATGCAGGCCGGGATGGGCGACACCGTGTTCACGCCGCTCTACGACGTGCTCGAGGCACGCGGGGTGCAGTTCCGCTTCTTTCACCAGGTCACGAAGCTCGGCCTCTCGGACGACCGTGGTTCGGTTGAGACGATCGAGGTGCAGCCCCAGGTCCGCCTCGTGAACGGGAGCTACGACCCGATCGTGGACGTCGGCGGCCTCCGCTGCTGGCCGAGCACTCCGAGATGGGAGCAGCTCGAAGGAGGCGAGGAGCTACGTCAGCGATGCGTGAACTTCGAGCTCAAGTGCAACCCGCTCGACCTTCCGCCCTGCACTCTGCGGGCAGGCGAGCATTTCGACGAGGTGGTGCTGGGGGTCTCGGTCGGCGCGCTCCACGACATCTGCGGCGAGCTCGCCGACGCCCACGAGCCCTTCAAGCTGATGCTCGAAAACTCCTCCACGGTGATGACCGAGGGCATCCAGCTGTGGCTCAAGAAGCCCGCGTCGCAGCTTGGCTGGCCGTACGAATCGTCGGTGAGCACGTCATACGTTCCGGAGGCCGACACCTACTCGAACATGTCCCAGCTCCTCGCGTGCGAGAGCTGGCCCGGAAACGAGTGCCCCGAGGAGGTCGTCTACCTGTGCGGAGTGCTGAAGCATGACGGCGTCGATACCCAGGACGAGGCCAAACACCGCGTGCGTGAGAACGGCCTGCGCTACCTACGCAAAGCGGCCTCCCGCACTTGGCCAGGCGCGGCCGACGGCAAGACCGGCTTTGACTGGGACATGCTGTTCGACCCCTCGGGTGCGCAGGGCGAAGAGCGCTTCGACGCCCAGTTCGTCCGCGCGAACTTCACGCAGACCGAGCGCTACGTGATGACCAGAGCCAACACCGTCCAGTACCGATTACGGGCCGACGAGTCCGGCTTTGCCAACCTCAAGCTCGCCGGCGACTGGACGCGCAACGGACTCGACGGCGGCAGCGTGGAGGCGGCGGTGACCTCCGGGATGCAGGCCGCGCGCGCGATCTCCGGAAGCCCGGCGGCGATCGCGGGCGAGACGGGTTGGCTGGTGGACGACTGAGCCCGCGCTTCTACCGCTGCGGCGTCGCCTCTCCGCACCGCTGGCGGAGCCCATCCGGATCGAGCACGGTGATCGTGCGGTGGTCGGTGGCGATCCAACCGACCCGGCGCATCAGGCGCAGCGCCCGTGAGACGGTCTCGCGCGTCGCCCCCGTCCAGCTCGCGAGCTCATCCTGGGTGAGCGTCAGTTCGATCCGCGTTCCGCCTTGGGAGGGCCTTCCATGGTCAGTCGCGAGCTCGAGCAGGCGTTTGGCCACCATCCCCACGCTGTCCTGCGTCGCGAGATCGACGAGGTCGCGGGTGGCATCGAGCAACCGGCTAATGAGCATCCGGATCACCAGCAGCGCGGCGTCGGGGTGCTGGGCGATGAACGAGCGCAGCTCGTCGGCGCGCATGTAGCCCGCCTCGACGTCGTCGACCGCGATCGCGGTCGCGCTGCGGCGCTGGCCTCCGAGCGCCGCCATCTCTCCGATCAGCTCGCCCGGGTTGCGGATGGCCAGAACGACCTCGCGGTTATCCGCGCCGTAGGCGACCAGCTTGACCCGGCCGGAAAGGACCAGCACTACATCGTCGCCGGCCGCACCGGCGCGGAGGATCGGCTCGCCCTTGGACACCGGCCGGCTGCGGACGAGCCGCTGCAGATCGTCGGCGTCCGCCCGCGCCAGCTGGCGCAGGAAGGGGATATCGGTGCCGGCCACCACCGTTGATTCTCTCAATCCCGGCGGCGTGTGAGAAATGTCGCAAAGTCGACCGCCGTGGAGGCCGTACCTTGACCAGTGCGATGAGCGAGCCGTGCAAAAGCTTCGTAGGGACATGGGGATCCACGGGGGGGCACGAGGGGGCTCACACAAAGGGGGCTGCAGGTCGAGCTGGAGGGCAACGCTCGACCTCCAGGACCGCTCGCTAGCGGCGAGCACGGTACGGTTTCAAGCGGGTGGGGGACCCGCTTGAAACCACCACTCAACGAGTGCTCCAGGTGGTTGGGGGACCGCCTGGAGCACCGTCCAGCCTCCCGGGTGAAGTCGGCTCGCTACCGTTCGCGGTCCGATGAGCGTCCGGCACCTCCGCACCTGGCTGGCCGTCGGATGCGCGCTCCTGCTCGCCGCCTGTGGAAGCAGCAGCTCCTCCTCGACGTCAGGCGCCGCCACGAGCTCGGCCGCATCCGCGCCGGCACAGACGTCGACGTCGGCCGGGGCGGTTGGCTTCGAGGGCGTGCCGATCGAGAACGGAGCCGCGCTGGCGCCCGCCGGCACCACCCAGACAGGGATGGTGGACGGGATCAGCTGCGCGCCCATCGAGCAACTCGCGTACCACATTCACGCGCACCTGTCCGTGTTCGACAACGGGACCCCCCGGAGCCTCCCCGGCGGGGTCGGCATTCCGGGCTCGGTCGTTCAGCTGACCAACGAGGGGCCGGTCGCGCTCGGGGGCCAATGCATTTATTGGCTGCACACCCACGCCCCCGACGGGGTGATCCACGTGGAGTCGCCGAGCGTGCGGATCTACACGCTCGGCAACTTCTTCGATATCTGGCACCAGCCGCTCAGCTCGACGCAGGTCGCCGGCGTCAAGGGCAAGGTCACGGCGGTAGTCAACGGCAAACCGTGGACCAAGGACCCGCGGACGATTCCGCTTCTCCCCCACGCCGTGATCCAGCTCAACGTGGGATCGCCGACGGTGCCATTCCAATCCGTGTCGTGGGCGGGGACCCAGCTGTAAGGGGCCGTGCGAGGCCGGCGGCCAGTGCCTCCGCGCCACGGTCGTATACGTGTCGGGTCTGATCGAGGAACGCGCACACCATCGGCACCACCACGATGAAGTTGTAGGCGAAGTGAAGGTAGGGACGAGCGAGCGGAGATCCGATGAGGCCTCCGTTGCCCATGATCCCTTCCAGGCCGCCGTGCGCGTAGAACCACGGATCGGTGGTGTAGATCCAGAACAGGTACAGGTGCTCGATCTCGTGGAGGCTGGCGGCCGCGAACGCGACCCAAAGCCACCGGTTGCCCCGGGCGAAGCGCGTGAGCACCACGCACAGCAGCACCCACACCGCCGAGTCCCAGATGAAATGGACCGTCTCGAAGTCGAGCTGACCGAAGACGCCGTGCGACTGCGCGAGCCGTCCGTTGTAGAGGAGGAGTTGTGTGACCTGCACGGTGTGCTCGCCCATGTGGCCGATCTGCAGCAGCACCGCGACTCCGAAGATCGCCCAGAAGCCGTAATGGTTGTACTTCCAGCATGCCTCGAGCGTGACCAGCGGGATCCAGGGGAGCAGCGCGAAGCCGACCGGAATCCACATCGCGTAGCCCTGACTGAACCCCGCCACCAGCAGCGTCAGCGACGCGGCCGCGGCGATGCCCACCACGCGCAACGGGACCCGTTCCAAGCGCAACGGCGATCCCGCCGGCGCGGGCGCTGGCGTCCGTCTCGGTGCCGTGTGCCGGCGGCGCACCGCGATCCACACCGCGAGGGTGTCGACCGTCAACACAGCCAGCGCACCTATCAGCGCGACCGGCCAGTGGCGTGAGATCTGGCCGCGCGGCAGCGGCAGCGGCGCCAGCGGGCAGAAGAGCAGCAGGTGGCCCCCAGGCGCCGGCGCGGCAACCGGAACCTCCGCTACGAGATAGGCAATCAGCGTCGCCGCCACCGCTGAGACAGCGACCAGCACGACCGCGCGCCGGCTGACGCGTCTCCGCCGCCCGAGCGTTGCCGTTACCGTGGCCATCGCCGTGGCGGAGCCTAACCTGGCCGCCGGAACGGCGCAACGCGACGGGCACGGCCGGGGCTGCCATGCACCCGCTTGCCCCTAAGAGCGCTCGCGAGCGTGCTTGCGGCGCCGCCGCAGCACCTCCCCGACGACCACGGCCACGCCGAGCGCAACGAGCGCCCCTACCGTGACCCAACCGAGGTCGTCGACGAAATCGATGACCGACGGTCCGATCACGTACGCCGCCCCCCCGATACCCACGGCCCAGATGGCCGCACCGAACGTGTTCGTCGGCAGGTAGACGATCGGCCGGACGTTGTGGATCCCGGCGACCCAGGAGGGTGTGAGCAAAACCGCGATTACCGCCACCCGCTTGAAGACCTGATCGCCGCGCTCCACGGCCCTGAGCCGCGCCCAGCGCAGGGGTCCGGGCGCCGTGACGACGACCCGGCCGAGCCGCATCCCCAGCAGCCATCCGCCGATCCCCCCGATGGTCGCGGCGAACCAGGCGACGATCAGGACGCCGGTCAGGTCGAGCCGGTGTCGGGCGGCGATCACGGCGGTGGCGATCAGCACCGGTTCCCCGGGCCCCGGAACCCCGACCCAGCTGGCGGCAGACGCGGCCGCCAGTCCCCAGTAGTCGATCGAAGGACCGTGAAAGCGGTGGTGCAGGTGAATCACCAGCACCGCCATGACCGCTGCCTTGACGACGACCGTCACTCGCAGGAAGAACTCCTCCACGTTTGCGATCGTGCCATACGGCGGGATCGAGTCCGCCTGGATAGGCGATGCGCGCGATCATTGTCCGGATGGCCAATGCGAGCGGGACGCCGGTTAGCCGACGATCCCGAGTCCGATGAGCACGAAGATCATCGTGTCCTACGACGGGACGGCCAACGACGATGACGCTCTGGCGCTCGCACGAATGCTCGCGCGCGCGGGCGCGAGAATTGCGCTTGCCTACGTGCGCCATTCGCGCGAGTTCGATCCCCGCCGCGAGGAGCTCGCTCAGCACGACGCCGAGCGGCGGCTCGAGCAGGGGGCGAACTGGCTCGGCGGGTCGGGCATCGCCCGTCACGTGGTGATCAGCCCCTCGACCGGTGAAGGGCTTGGCCAGCTCGCCCAACGCGAGGGGGCGTCGATGATCGTGTTCGGCTCGGACTACCGGACGCCTCCGGGCCACGCCGAGCCCGGGACATCCGCGCAACACCTCCTGGACGGTGGAACGGTCGCGATCGCGGTGGCGGCGGCCGGGCTGCGGACGGAGTCCGATCCTGCGATCTCCTCGATCGCCGTAACCGCCCCGGACGCGGACACCGCAGCAGCCCGCACCGCGCGGGCGTTTGCCGAAAAAATCGGCGCCACGCTCATCGAAATCGACGATGGACCGGCCGAGCTGATCGTGGTCGACTCCTCAGCCGACGCGCCCGAGGGCCGTGTCGTGCTGAGCGGCCCCACCCGCATGATCCTGAACTCTGCCCACGGCTCGGTGCTGGTTGTGCCGCGGGGCCAGCCGGTGGCGCCATAAGTTCGGGCGCGGCCGCGGTCGGGGGCCGTAGACTCGGCGCGTGCTGATTCTTCCTCCGGGGCACGCGGAGTCCGTCCGCGCGGGGCGGCGGCTGTCGGTCCGCGAGCGGCGTGTGCTCGCGGCGGGGGCGGCGGTCGTGGCGGCGCTCGTGCTCGTGATCGTGATCGCGCTGAGCGCGGGCGGCCGCTCCTCCGGTGGCGGGTGCATATACGTCACCATCCCGGCCGCTACCGGGGCGCAGCAGATCTCGCAGTGCGGCGCCACGGCGCGCGAAACTTGCGCGTCAGTGGGGACCCCCGGGGCTTTCACTGCGCAGGCCGCGGACGCCGTGGCCAGCGAGTGCCGGAAGGCGGGCCTCCCGGTCGGACAATAGCCCCGTCCGGGCATAACCCCGCTTATTGCGGGGTTCGCTTGTCCCAATGTCCAAGGGCCCCCGGACGAACGCTGGACCCAGGTACATGGCGTCAGGTCATCCCCTGGATGACCATTCCTACTTAAATTGCCCTCCACGGGTCAAACGTCGCGGGTGCGGTGCCGCTCGCAGCTGCGGCCCCCAAGGACAAGGAGATCCATTGCCTCTTGAAGCACCTAGCTGGCTGAATTCGGGAGACACTTCCTGGCAGATCACAGCCGCGACCCTCGTCGGGCTCATGAGCGTTCCCGGCCTCGCCGTCCTGTACGGCGGCGTGATGCAGAAGCGCTGGTCGATCAACAGCATGATGCTGACGTTCGCCACGTTCTCGATCGTGCTGTTCGTGTGGGTCGTGTGGGCCTTCCACATGAGCTTCGGCACCCCGTGGCGGGGACTGTCGCATTCGGGCTTCTTCGGGAACTTCATCGGCAAGCCGGGGCCCGTGCTGTCGCACACACAGGAGCAGCACCAGTCGAACATCCCGTTGATCGGGAGTCAGTCGTTCCCGAAATCGGCGCTCGTCTACTTCCAGTTCGTGTTCGCGGCGATCACCCCGATCCTGGCGCTCGGGTCAGTGCTGGGGCGCGTGAACTTCAAGGCGTGGATCCCCTTCTGCGCGCTGTGGATCACGTTCGTGTACGCGGTGGACGCGTTCCTGCTCTGGGGCGGCGGATTCTTCGCCCAGCACGGAGCGGTTGACTTCTCCGGCGGCTACGTCATTCACCTGTCCGCCGGCGTCGCCGGGTTCGTCTCGGCGGCGGTCATCGGACCGCGACTGCAGCGCGACCGCGAGATAGACGCGCCCAACAACGTGGCCATGCTCGCGGTCGGGGCCGGCCTGCTGTGGCTCGGCTGGAACGGCTTCAACGGCGGGGACCCCTACGCGTCCAACATGTCCGCGGCCGCCGCGGTGCTGAACACCAACCTGTGCACCGCGATCGCGTTCCTCGTGTGGGTCGGTTGGGACTACCTCACGGGCCGCAAGCCGTCGCTGATCGGTGGGGTCAACGGAATGATCACCGGCCTCGTGGCGATCACCCCGGCGGCGGGCTATGTCAACGGCTGGGGGGCGATTGCCTTGGGCATCATCGCCTCGACGATCGTCTACATGGCGCTCAACTACCTGAGCCGCATGCGCCCATTCCGCGGCGTCGACGACACGCTCGGTGTGGTGTACACGCACGGGTTCGCCGGCTTCGCGGGTGGCCTCTTGGTCGGCATCTTTGCCGACCCGGGCATGGCTCTGGGCTACAAGACGAGCAAGCACGGCCTGATCGCGACCGGCAACGTGGCCGGCGTCATCCACGGCAACTGGACGCTGCTGAAGTGGCAGTTGTTCGCCGCCCTGTTCGTAATCTGTTGGACGGCGGTGTGCACCTTCGGGCTGTTGAAGCTCGTCGGGTTGTTCATCCCGCTGCGGATGTCGACCGAAAACATGGAGGTCGGCGACGTGGCCGAGCACGGTCACGAGGTCTATCCCTCCGACGTGCCGTCACTCGGGTTCCCAGACGGGGTGCCCGGGTTGGCGACCGGGACGGGCCAGGCGACGCCGACGACCGCTTGAACGCGAGCGGTCAACCGGCGGGAGACCGGGAGGCGGAGGTGGCCGCCTCCCGGTCCATGCCGCGCGATGTTGATGAGGTGGAAGCCGGGCTGCTGGCCGAGCTGGCGACGTCCGCGGACGGGTCGTTCGCCGGGCACGAGGAGACCTACAGGCTGCTGATCGGGGTCCTCCTGCGCGACCGCGAAGAGCTCGAGCAGCTGCGGGACCGCACGGTCTCCGCCCTCACGGCGTACGACGCCGAGCACCACACCGAGCTCGTCGCGACGCTGCAGACCTTCCTGGCCCTCGATGGGTCGACGACCGAGACCGCCGAGGCGATGAACCTCCACCGCCACACCGTCGGCTACCGCCTATCGCGCACGGAGGAAGTCTCCGGTCTGTCGCCGTACGAAACCGACGGACGGGAGCGGCTGAGCCTGGGCCTGAAGGCGCAGCAGATACTCGAGGCCGAGAAGCGACGAACCGAGCGCTCGTGTTAACTAATGATTCGATAGGAAAAGGAGAAGAGCTTAATGGCGATCCAAGAGATAGATTCGCGGGGGATGACGGCTCTCGCGGCAGGAGCCAAGACGGCTTCGGAGGTGATCGAGTTCGCGGTCGAGCGGGGGGTCGAGATGGTCGACCTGAAGTTCATCGACCTGCCCGGTACCTGGCAGCACATGACGCTGCCGCTGGCCGCACTGGACGCCGGCGACTTCGAGTCGGGGCTCGGATTCGACGGCTCCTCGATCCGCGGCTTCCAGGAGATCCACGAGTCGGACATGCTGCTCATGCCCGACCCGCTCACCGGCTTCATCGATCCGTTTTACGCCCGAACGACGCTGTCGCTCATCTGCTCGGTCGCGGATCCAGTGCTGGGAGAGCCCTACGCTCGCGATCCCCGGTTCGTGGCCCAGAAGGCCGAGCGCCACCTCGTGCAGTCCGGGATCGCCGACGTGGCGTACTTCGGTCCAGAGGCGGAGTTCTTCGTGTTCGACCACATCGCCTACGAGCAGGTCGAGCACCGAGCGTTCTACGAGATCGACTCGGCCGAGGGCTTCTGGAACACCGGTCGGCCCGCCGGGACCGGCCCCAACCTGGCCTACAAACTCCGTCAGAAGGAGGGCTACTTCCCCGTCCCGCCGGCGGACTCGCTGGCAAATCTTCGAGGAGAGATGGTCGCGACGATGGAGGCGCTCGGGATCCGGTGCGAGTTTCACCACCACGAGGTCTCCTCGGGCGGCCAGGGCGAGATCGACATGCGCTTCCAGCCGCTCTTGCGGATGGGAGACCAGATGATGATCTACAAGTACGTGGTCAAGAACACCGCCGCGGGCGCCGGCAAGACCGCGACCTTCATGCCCAAGCCGATCTTCGAGGAGAACGGATCGGGGATGCACGTGCACCAGTCGTTGTGGAAGGACGACGACCCCCTGATGTACGCGACCGACGGCTATGCGCACCTGTCTGACCTGGCCAAGTACTACATCGGTGGGCTGCTGGCGCACGCGCCGGCGCTGCTTGCGTTCTGTGCGCCGACGACGAATAGCTATCGGCGGCTGGTGCCGGGGTACGAGGCGCCGGTGAACCTCGTCTACTCGGCTCGCAACCGCTCGGCGTGCGTGCGGGTGCCCATGTACCACGAGGCGCCCAAGACCAAGCGCGTCGAGTTTCGCTCGCCCGACCCGACGGCGAATCCGTACCTCGCCTTCACCGCGATGATGATGGCGGGGCTCGACGGGATCAAGCGCGAGCTCGACCCCGGGGAGCCGCTCGACGCCGACATCTATGACCTGCCGGACGAGACGCTGTCGAAGATCGCGACGGTCCCGGAGTCGCTCGAGGGCAGCCTCGACGCGCTCGAGGCCGACAACGAGTTCCTGCTGGAGGGCGAGGTGTTCACGCAGGGGCTGATCGACGCGTACGCCCGCTACAAGCGAGAAGCTGAGGTCGACGCGATCCGGATGCGGCCGCATCCGTGGGAGTTCGCGCTGTACCACGACGCCTGAGCGGCGGCTGCCCCACCGTTGGGACGCACTAGAAAATCGAGTGCGTCCCAACGGCGCGGCCACCCGCCTTGGTTGACCTTTCCTTCCCCCTCCGATCAGCCGAGGACTAGTTCCGCGGCCGTGCGGAGGGTCGCGGGATCGCCGCCCACTAGGACCGTGGTGACGATCGAGTCGCGCCAGGCCTCGAGGTCGTGGCGGATCTTCTCCTTGGAGCCGATCAGCGTGAGCTGCTCGATCAGCTTGGTCGGGACGGCGGCGGCGGCTTCCTGCTTGTGGCCCGAGAGGTAGAGCTCCTGGATCTTGGCGACCTCCGCTTCGTAACCCATCCGGACCGGGACGTTGGCGTGGAAGTTGGCGCTCTTCGCGCCCATGCCCCCGAAATACAGGGCGTATCCCGGTCGCAGGGCGTCGGCGGCTTGCTCGACGTCGTCGGTGACGATCAACGGGACTGTGGCGGCCACCTCGAACTCCTGTGGGGTGCGCCGTGCTGCGGGCCGCTGCAGGCCCTCGTCCAGCGCCTCGCGGTAGAAGCCATCGTGGTGGGGCGAGTAGAACAGCGCCAGCCAGCCGTCGCACAGCTCGCCGGCGAGCGCGATGTTCTTCGGGCCCTCGGCGGCGAGATAGATCGGAATGTCCGCACGGAGCGGACGGATGCTCGACTTGAGCGGCTTGCCGAGACCGGTGCCGTCCTTCACCGGGAGCGGATAGTGGGGTCCGGCGTTCGTCACCGGCCCGTTGCGCGCCCAGATCTCGCGGAGGATCCCGATGTACTCTCGCGTCCGGGCGAGCGGCTTGGCGAATGGCTGCCCGTACCACCCCTCGACCACCTGGGGCCCCGAGACGCCCAGGCCGAGGACCAGCCGCCCGTTCGAGAGGTGATCGAGCGTCATCGCGGCCATGGCGGTTGCCGCCGGGGTGCGAGCAGAGATCTGGACGATCGCGGTGCCCAGCCTGATCTTGTGCGTCGCGGCTCCCCACCACGCCAGCGGCGTGATGGCGTCCGATCCGTACGCCTCGGCGGTCCAGACCGAGTCGAAGCCGAGCCGCTCGGCCTCGAGCACCGACTCGGCGGCGCCGGGAGGCGGGCCGCCTGCCCAGTACCCGAGGCTCAGGCCCAGTCGTAGGTCGCGAGCCATGTGTGCGTAGCCTAGTCGCCGGCGGGCTCGCCGCCGCGTCTGGTCAGGCGCTTCGCGAGCGCCGCCGCGCGGTGCGAGAGGCTCGGCGGGCGCGGCTGGGTCTCGAGCCACTCGTCCCGGGTCGGTAGTCGGCCGGCGCGACGCGCCGCCAGCACGCACTCGGTGTGGGCGTGGCGCCGCTGCCCAGAATTCCCCTCCGGCACGACCAGCATATGCTCGCTGAGCGACGGCAGGTGGCGGCCGCAAAACGGGCAGCGATACGTCGCCGGCTTGCGGTTCTGAGCGCGGCGGACGCTGAACCACCGCGCGTCCGGGAGGTTTCGCTGGGCCATCGGCTCCGAAGCATCCCACGCCACCCTCGGATCGGGGGTGTGCTGAATGTTGCGGCATATGCGAGCCTTTTTCAGCGCACCCCCTGCAGCGCGGGCCACCGGCGGGGTCCCGGGTATCGTTAAGCGCGATGGCAACTCGTCCAGAAGAGATTCAGGGACTCAGCCGGAGCGAGGTGTTGCGCGCCTCGCCGCGGATGTTCGAGTCGGACCTGCTCGACAAGCTCTCGCGCGTGCACCCGAGCGTGCCGCCGATCTTGTTCGGTCCGACGATCGTGGCTCTCATCGTCGAGGGCGTGATCCGAGGCTCCGGATGGGCGACGCCGCTGTGGTTGCTCGGCGGCTACCTGTTCTGGACGCTGACCGAGTACTGGCTGCATCGGATCGTGTTCCACTTCGAGCCCGAGAAGGGGATCGGCGCTCGCCTCCACTGGATCATCCATGGCGTCCATCACGATCACCCGAACGACCCGATGCGGCTGGTGATGCCGCCGTCGGTGAGCATTCCGTTGGCCGCGCTGTTCCTCTTCGGGTTCTGGGCTGTGTTCGGCAGCCCCGGGTTCCTCCCGTTTGGCGCGGGCTTCCTCGCCGGCTACCTGTTCTACGACATGCTGCACTACCACGTGCATCATCACCGCCCCAAGACGGCGCTAGGTAAGCGGCTGCGGGAACTGCACATGCGCCACCACTTCCAGAACCACGAGCGCGGCTACGGCGTCAGCGCCCCGTTCTGGGATCACGTTTTCGGTACGGCGCCGAAGGACCGCTGACCGCCCGCTGGTCGCTCGCCACCGAGTGCGAGCGCGACCGCGTCTGCGAGTCGACGATCCTCCGTTCAGCGTCGTCTGAGCACCACGACCCTTGTGAGCGCAACACGATGCTGGGCCGCGTCAAGCGCCGCGAAGTGCAGCACCAGCGTGACGTTTCTCCTGTTCGCCAGTGGTGCTCTGGGCAGGCGCAGGAGGATCTGGCTGTACGGCTCAGGGATCTCGGACTCAGTCTCGTAGAACGAGGCAATCCGGCGTAGATGCCGTCCGCCGTTACGCAGCGAGGCGGTCACGGTGACGTCGCAGGCGCGGGAGCAGTGGATTGCCACCCGGAGCCCATGGCGCGCCACCTCGATCAGAGAGGAATTGAGCGCTCGAGCGCCGAAGGCCAGTTTTGGCTGTCTGCGGATGCGCGCCGGGATATCAGCCAGGGCGATGTCCCGCGCCGCGGAGAGCATTGCGGCACTGCTCGCGGATCCGCTCGCTTGGCCGTGGCAGGGCACTCCCGTGCCGCTATCGATGACCGTCCCACCCGTGGTTATGAATTTCCAGTCGTAGCTGCTGGCGTGAAGCGTCAGCACGAGAACCCCAAAATTGGTTGTTTCGGACGCCTGCAGGTTGGGCTTGGGATTGCTGTTGAGCCCCACCAGGTTCTCGCCCCCGGTTCCCACCTCGAACTCGCGAATCCCGTTCGGGCTCGCATTGCCGTTGGGGTCCTGTTCTGCCCAGCGTGCGTAGAGGTGATCATGACCGTTCAGCACGACGTCGGCGTGGGCGTTGTAGAGCGCTGTCCACAACGGCGCGACCCCCGGGCTGTCCCCAATGTCGCCGGCGGAGAAAAGCGGGGCATGCCACGTGGCGAGAGTGCATTCGCTCCGGTCGGTTTGCAGATCGCTCTCCAACCACGAGAGCTGCGGCGTCGTGGTGTAGCCGGCAACCGTGTCGGCACAGCCCCCGGAGTCAGAGCACTCAGAGTTGAGCGCAATGATGTGCCATGTGCCGACGTTGAACGAGTAATAGCCGCGCGGATTGTCATCGGGGTTCGCGGTGGAGCCGAAGTACTGGAAGTAACCCGCGGCGCTCGAGCTCTCCGCGTACTCGTGGTTGCCCGGGATGGGGTGCACGATTGGATTGAATATTCCCCATGTATCGTTGTAAGCGCCCGGCCCGGTGAACTCGCTGAACAGCCCCGAGTTGTACTGGTTGTCGCCCAACACGAGGACGTCGTCGGGGTTTTGCTGCTCCGCGAGCGAGGCCGTTGCCTGCTGTTGACAGTCGTCGCTGGGGTTCGAATCATCAGGAGGACAGGCGATGTCTCCTACCGCGACGACCACGGGGTCGCTCGCCGGCGCGATCGCCTGCGTGGACTTCGATTTGGCCGCGTTCGACCCACCCGAATTGCTGGCGGTGACGACGACGTCCACCGCGTCGCCGACATCGCTCGACCGCAAGACGTAGGTGGAGCTCGTGGCGCCGCCGATGTTGCCGCAGGTACCGCTCGTACAGTCTTGCCACTGGTACGCGTAGCTCGTCGGGCTGTTGGTCCATGTTCCCGTTGCTGCGGTCAGTGTGCTCCCTTGCTTAGTGGTGCCGCCGATCGTGGGCGCCACGGTGTTTTGCGGGGGGTTCGGCACCGGAGGCGGGCTTGGCGGACTCGGTGAGGGAGGCGGAGATGGAGGTGGGGACGGAGAGGGGGACGGAGACGGCGGCGACAGGGGCGGGACTATCGGCGAAAGCGGCGGAGGGGGTGCTGGCGTCGACGCGGGTGATGCCGGTTGCTTGGTGATCGGCTTCGGCTTTGGCTTCTTGACCTTCACGCACTCCTGTACGTGCTCGTAGACGATTGCGCCGTGCTTGCGCACGATCCGGCCGTGCTTGCGCTCCGCGACCTTCACGGTTTTGCGGACATAGCCTTGGCGGCACCTCAGAGGGTGCCTCGTCTTGGCCTGCGACGCACCGGCGAGCGCCAGCCCGCCCGCCACCAATACGGCGATGCCCCAAGTCAGCCTCCATCCATGGAACAGGCCCCATCGCTGCATGGGTCGCCCCCGGTCCAAGCTTGCCCCCCGGTTATTTATTTCGCGGTCAACTCCGTTCGCCTCATTATGGGCTGGAGACGGCGCGCCGCGGGCCAAATCGCCTAAGACGTCGCCAACCGCTTGCGTCAACGCGGGAGCGCGACGAGTTCTACGCCGCCTCCGTGAACCGAGCGAGCGAGCGGAGAGGGCGGGATTCGAACCCGCGATGGAGCGTGAACCCCATACTCGCTTAGCAGGCGAGTGCCTTCAGCCACTCGGCCACCTCTCCAAGGCGTCTGGGCAGTGTAGAGCCTGACTCTGGTGGTGCTCGTGCGCGCTCGCTCGCCCGGCTAGCATCGGGTTGCCAGTCCTGGAGGGGTGGCAGAGCGGTCGAATGCGCCAGTCTTGAAAACTGGATCGGGGGGTTTTCCTCCGACGAGGGTTCGAATCCCTCCCCCTCCGCCTCATTCGCGACGATGCTCGCTGCCGAGGTGCGGCGTCCCCAGACGTCGCGAAGCTCGAAACGGTGGTGTAACTTGAGCGGATGGACACCTCGCGGGTTGCGGCGATTCGGTTCTTCGCCGACCTGCCGGAGGCGGACGTCGCCGCCGTCGCCAGCGTCGCGTTCGAGGTCGAAGTCGACAGCGGCCAAGAACTTGCCAAAGAGCAAGGTCTCGGGCACGCCGTGTTCGCGGTGGAGAGCGGTACCGCCAACATCGTGATCGGCGGCAGGACCGTGCGAACAATCGGGACCGGGGATGTTGTCGGCGAGATGGCCGTGCTGGGATCCGCGCCCGACCAGTTCGCCGCTCCCGAGACCGCCGAGGGCGGTCAGCGGACTGCGTCGGTGGTGGCGACCTCCCCGATGCGTCTCATCGGGCTGTTCAGGCGCGACGTCTGGGCGCTGGACCGGCAGGCGCCGGTGGCGGCCCAGCGGCTGCGAGAAACGATGGAGAGGCATCGCGCAGCCGACGAGCAGCGCGCGCTCGACGAGCAGCAAGGGTCGACCGGCGCTGACCCGCCGCGCGATTCCACGTAATGGGATTCGCTGCGCTGGCAGCTCACCTGCCCGCGTCCTGGAAATCCTCCCGAGCCGCAGTTAGGATCTAGCGCCATGGCAGACGTAATGGTCCCGCCGCCGGGGATAGAGGCGGAGGGACTCCCGACCGGGGCGGTCGAACGGCCCGACTTTGAAATCGTCCCGCGGAAGGGCCTCATCCTCGTGGCCGTCCTCGCGGTGTTGCTGGTCGTCGCAATCGCGGTCAACAAATTGTGGCCGCTGATGTTCCTGCACGTGGCGGGAGGCGCGGCGTGGACGATCATTGACCTGTTCCTAGGCCTGGTGCTCGGCCCGATCATCGGCCGCATGTCGATCCCGGCGCGAGTCGAGTTCACGACCAGGCTGATGCCGAAGATGGTCCTGATCATGCCAACGGTGGTTACCCTGACGCTCGCCGCGGGCTGGCAACTCGGCGCCAAGCTCGGCACCGTGTTGAGCAGCTATCCGAATCACGGCTGGGTGGTGGCGAGTTTCATCGTCGTCGGAGTGATGTCGGTGATCGCGCTCGGGCTGCTCGAGCCGGCCAACATCGCTGTGCTGATCGAGCTCAAGAAGCCTCGGCCCAACCCAGAGGTGATCGAGCGGCTGATGAAGCGCTTCATCTATTCCGCCGGGATTCTCGGCGTGATGCAGATCGCGACGCTGGTGATCATGACCAAGCTGTCTGCAGGATGAACGAGCGCCGCCTGCCGCCCGTGACCCAGATCGGGATGGCCTCCCTGGCCTTGATCGTCGCCGGGGGAATCTACCTCTCGTCCCATCTCCCAAACCATGTGCCGCTCGGCCCCGCAGTCGCGCTGCTCGTTGGCTCGGCCTTGTTGTTGATCGCGAACTTCATCGCCCTCGCCCGCGTTCAAGGCTTCGCGTGGAACCGCTTCTTCTCGGTCGCGAAATGGTCCCTGCTGGCGTACCTGGTCACCGCGGGGATGATCGAGTACGCGTTCCTGCGCGATCACGTCAGCGGGGGCGCACTCGTGGTGCTCACGCTTTCGCTCGTCGTTTTCGCCGTCCACGTGCCGACGTTGATCGGGTTCACGGTGGCTCGCTACTACGACCCCGAACAGGAGGCGATCGGCGGCGCCGGCGCGTGACCGGAGCTCATCGGACGCGCGAATCGGTGGCGGTAGGCTGATCGGTCATGTGGCCGCCGGCAGCGATCGACTTCCTGCAAGACCTCGAGGCAAACAACGACCGCGACTGGTTCAAGGCAAATCGCAAGCGCTACGACGAGGACCTCCTCGGGCCGGCTCGAGCGCTGGCGGAGAAGCTCAGCGACTTCGGCCAGCCCCACCTCTTCCGCCCCTATAACGACACCCGCTTTCGTCCAGGGCCACCGCTGAAAGAGCAGCTCGGGGTCGCGATCGGCTATGGCGCGACCGGCGGCTATTACTTCCAACTCTCGCTCGACGGGCTGCTCGTGGCGGCGGGCATGCACCAACCCGCCTCAGATCAGCTCGAGCGGTTCCGCGCCGCCATCGACGACGGCCGGCGGGCCAGGCGGTTCGAGCAGGCCGTCGCCTCGGCCGAGGCCGGCGGACTATCGTTGGCAGAACCGGCTTTGAAGCGCGCGCCGCGGGGTTACGCGCCGGATCACCCCCGCCTCGACCGCCTTCGCCTGAAGTCGCTCACCGTATCGCGGCTGCACCCGCTCGAGCCCTGGCTTCACCAGCCCATCTGCGTCACGCGGGTCCGATCGGAGCTCGAGTCCACCCGCCCCCTCGTCAGATGGCTGGCCGAGACGGTCGGACCGTCGACGCGGCAACGGCCCGCGTGAGCGGGCTGGTCGCGCTGGACCGGTCATAACCCGATGGCTCACCTCGGTCAGCGCATCGAGGAATCGGCGCGTCCGAGCCGGCCGGGGTCCGGCAGCCGACGCACGGGAGGGAGCGGCGGGTCAGAGGACGGAGCCGCGGTTAGAATCGATGGGGCCAGGCGCCCGTAGCTCAGCTGGATAGAGCGTCGGTCTACGGAACCGAAGGTCGGGAGTTCGAATCTCTCCGGGCGCGTCACATGGGCCCCGCATAGCGGGGCTTTGTGTAAAGGCGCTTTCGCGGAAACGCCTCCTTGTCCCCAATATGTCCCGGGATCGGCGTAGGATTCGCGCCCGTGCCACCTCCTTATGGGCACGTCTTTCGGGTCGAGCGATCCCTGGCCTGACCCGGAGCTGCCGGTGCTTCCTTGCACTCGATTGCCCAAAGGAGTCGAGACGCTCGCTCGCCGTGAACGGGCGGGCTCGATCGACCACCGGCGAGCGGTCCCTCGCGTCAACTCGAACAGCGAGATCCGCCTTGACGTTGCAGTGCCGGAGTAGGCGCCGCGTGCTCCTATTCGGCGACGAGGAGGTGCTCCGCCACGGTTGGGGTCGAGACCCGCTTTCGTTCTTGCGCGGGCAGAAGCCCGGCGACGGTTTGTCTTGGCTGGTTGTGTTCGATGCCGGCAGCCTGTTGCCGGACTTGGATTTGCGGTCACGCTGGGGTGGAGGCTGCTGGCTGGTGTCGACCGGCTGGCAGCGGAGATCAGCGCGGTGGCCGACGTGACGATGGCGGTGCGCAAAGCCCGGCGGCCGGGCGTGCGTTGGATGGCGAGGCCGGATGAGCTAGGTGAGTCGTAGATCCGCTCAGGACGCCTGCTCGTCGCTGCGGCCGTCGCCGCCGGTCCCGACGGCGCGTACGCTCCCCTGCGCTTTGAGCAAGAGCCGGAAGAGGTCTTGCGCTTCAGCTGCGGTGAGCTTCCCGAACCATTCGAGCACCCGCCGCTGATCTGCGCGGCTGCGACGTTGCCAGGTCGCGTCGCTCTGTGGCGTCGTTGCAAGGCGTCGGATGCGCCGGTCGGCGGGATCGGCGGTTATGCGCACGAACCCCTTGCGTTCGAGCGCGTCCGCGAGCTGTTTGATGTTCTGATGCGTCGTGCCGAGCGCTCCGGCGGCCTGTCCGATCGAGGGCTCGTTTAGGGCGTCGATAACGGTCACCAGCGCCGCCTGCTGGGTCGTGAGGTCGTCCTCGCGCAGCAGTTGATCCATGCGGGTGCGCAGTTCCTGGGCGAGCACGATGATCAGCCTGAAGGTGCGAATGCGCGTCGCCGCGTCTTCGCCGAGTCCGGCGGCCTCTGCGGCCGTCAGTCCCATCTCCGACCCGGTTCTTGACATTAGGCAATATATTACCTAATCTCCCGGATGACATCGTCTCGGCCCCGCAGATGGCGGCCGGCTGGGTGAGAGAAGGGAGTACCGCCGTGATCTGCTTGTTGCCGAATTGCTGTTTTCTGTCAGAGACCTCACGGTCGCTCGAGATCTACCGAGCCCTGAGGGCACACGGTGTGCCAGTGCGGGTCGCGACGCATGGCGGGACCTGGGAGAGCGTCCTGCGCGACGCCGG
The DNA here is from genome assembly GCA_963731355.1 of uncultured Solirubrobacterales bacterium. GTDB lineage: Bacteria > Actinomycetota > Thermoleophilia > Solirubrobacterales > Solirubrobacteraceae > Palsa-465. Next base: position 386,400 of record CAVSUS010000003.1, read on the forward strand.
CGTTCCCTACGACGTCCTCGGGCCCGGCTGGGGACCCGAGCGCTGCGAGGCCTTTGTCCGGTCGACTCCCGGGATCGGCTCCCCACGCCAGAGCATGTGGAGCGATGATGAGCTGCGGGCCTTCGCGGCGCTCGAGGCGGACTACTTTCGCGCGCACGGCATCCGCGTGGCGGTTACCGGCTGGATCCTCACCGCGCTGCTGTCGACTCGGCTTGCCGGGATCCCGCTGGTGACCGATCACGCGGGGGGGTTCCTGCCGCCCGCGTTTGAGCGGGGACTGCTGCCCGTCCCCGCCTCGGTCACGCCCCCGCCCCCGCCCCGCTGGCTGCCAGACGGTCTGCGCCGCCGGGTGCACAACGCCCTGCCGTCGCGCGTGCGCTTCTGGACGCGCGGGTTTAACCGTGTCGCGCGCGAGCTTGGCGTCGAGGGCATACCGAGCTTCGCCGCGCTGCTGCTGGGCGATCTCACGCTCGTCACCGACGTCCCGGAAGTGTTCGGTCTCTCGCGCGATGATGTCGATGGATGGCGGCCTCGGCGCCCCGCCGCCTATCGGACCGGCACCCGCCTGCGGTACGTGGGGCCGATCTTCGCGCACTTCGAAACGCCGATCCCCGAGCGCGTCGAGCGGATCCTCGACGCCGATGGCCCAATCGTGTACGTCGCGATCACCTCGAGCCCGCCAGCGCTCGTGCGGGCCGTCGTCGCGGCGCTGCGCCCGCTCTGCGGGCGGCTGATCGTCGCCGCGTGCGGGCACGATCTGCGCGACCTCGAGGATGACGTCGTGACCGTCGAGCCGCTGCTGCCAAGTCACAAGATCATGCCGCGGGTCGATCTCGCGGTCACCGCCGGGGGCCAGGGAAGCGTGCAGACAGCGCTCGCGAGCGGCGTGCCGCTGATCGGGATCCCACTCCAGGGCGAACAAGACGCCAACGTGTGGTTCGCGCAGCAACAGGGCGCCGCGCGGCTCGTCGAGCAACGCGATGCCCGCACCGACGCGATGACCTCCGCAGCGAAGGAGCTGCTCGCCGACGTCACCTACCGGACGGCCGCCGCCCGAATCGCTGGGATCTACGCCGCCGCTGACGGGCCGGGTGCGGCCGCAGAAGCAATCATCGAGCTCGCGTCAATAAGCCCCGGGCCTGCCCCCAGCGCCCGCCGGTCAACCTCAAGACCGGGATTCGACCACGCGCTCGTCTAGCGGATCGTCGCGACACGACGTGTTCTGTGCGAGGAGCACTCGACCTCGTCGAGCAGGAACCCATTCGGGCGGCAAAAAGGGGTCCACGGCGCCACTCGCTCGTCATCGGCCGCCACCGGAGCTCCGCCGGCCTCGAGATCCGCGCGCGATGCAGGTGCGTCGGGGCCCAGCGCGGGATGCGCGCGTATCGCGAACACCTCATCACCATCGCCCGCGGGCAGTGACGATCGCCTTCCCATGGCGCCCTTCGCGACGCGCACCGCCAACCAGAAGCACAACGTAAACAGCCGACGAGCCCAGCTCGCGGGCGCAACAAGACAGGAGGCGATCCCGTGTCTTCTCACCACCGCCCACCCTCGACCATTCCGGCCAGCCTCCAGCGGGGCGGGGCCCGTCGCTCGCGCCGCACGATCGCCGCGCCGATCGCCGTAGGCGCGGCTTGTATGGCCTTAGCCGCGCAGGCACCGGCCGCTCCGAGTCCGGCGACGTCCGCCGCCAAGCAGCCAACTCCGGCGGTGACCACGTTCGCGACTGGCCTGGATAACCCGCGCGGCTTGGCCTTCGGGCCGAACGGCGATCTATACGTCGCTGAGGGCGGACTGGGCGGTAGCCAAGCGACGACGCCGGCAGACTGCAAGCAGGTACCCGCACCGACTGGCCCCTACAGCGGCGGCTTCACCGCGCGCATCTCCAAGATCAACGGGGACGGCGTGCGGACCACTGTCGTCGACGGCCTGCCCTCATCCCAGACCGCGGCGGCGTCGCAATCCGTTGTCTCGGGCGTATCCGGCGTGGCGTTCATCCGCCACACGCTGTACGCGCTAGAAGCCGGGGCAGGCTGCTCGCACGGCCTGAAAGGCACCGACAACTCGCTCCTGCGCGTCAACCACAACGGCACCACCACCCAGATCGCCGATCTGAGCAAGTTTCTGAAGGCGCATCCGGTCCCAAACCCGGACGCGGCAGATTTCGAACCCGACGGAACCTGGTACGGCATCATCAGGGTCGGCCGCGACCTCTACGCGACCGAGCCCAACCACCAGGAACTGGACCGGATAACCCCTGATGGGCACGTTTCCCGGGTAGTCAACTTCTCGAAGTCGTTTCCCGGCAACACCGACTGGCGAGGACCGACCGCCATCGCCAGTCACGGCCGCTTCCTGTACATCGGCACGCTAACGCGGTTCCCGATCGTCGTCGGCGCAGCACAGGTCTTCAAGGTCGACCCCAGGACAGGCCGGTTCAGCGTCGTCGCGAACGGCCTGACCACCGTGCTCGGACTGACGTTCGGGCCGCACCACCGGCTCTACGTGCTCGAGTCCATGACCAACCCCGGCTCCCCCGGCCCGTCTGAGCTCGGCACAGGAAAGGTGGTTCAAATCGACCCATCAGGCAAGAGAACCGTGATCGCCACCGGGCTGTCGTTCCCCACCGCGATGACGCTCGGCCCAGACGGGGCAATATACGTCTCAAACCTCGGGTTTGGCCCACCAATACCCGGCATCGGACAAATCGTGCGCATCACCATTCCGAGGTAGCACTAACCTCGTGCCACCACGGAGAATTAGACACGCGATGCAGACAGTGCCGCGCCTCCGCACGATAGGGCTCATGCCCCGGCCGGCTCGCACCCGGGTCCCACCCCTGGTCTTTACCAGCCAGTGCAGCACCACACGAACGCCGCAAAGGGCACACGCTGGCGCTCCGAGCTGGCCCGGACCAGAGTCGTCGAGCTCGTTGGTACTTCGACGTGACCCAAGGGCCCCGCGCCAAGCGAGTACCAACTTTCCCGCGGGACGGCGTGAAACTCAGTCCGCAGATCCGACTTGCCGGGGCACTACGGCCGTCCATTCGGCAGCAGGCGCGAAACGCCGCCACACCCTGGCGCGACCGGTTGTGCCCCACGCAGTAGTCGATCGTGCACGTCCGCCCGCACGGGTGGCTAATGTCCACTTCCAGTGAGTGACCCTGCGGTCGAGCGCATGCGGGCTGACGACAAGCAAGCTCGCCGTGCTGCCCGCCGGATGATCGGCGAGTATCACGAACAGCAGCTGCGCCTGCTGCTCGAGCGGGTGCGTCACGGGTTCGACCGCCTCGACGCCGGGGAAATCGATGCATTCGATCTCGACGAGCTGATTCATCGCTACAAACGATCGGCCCGCGAGCTGTGGAAGTTCTGCGGGCAGAGCGGGTCGCAATGGCTCAGCGCGGCCAGGACCATTGAGTTCCTAAAGGAGCACGGGGAGGAGCTGCCCGACTGGTGGGCCGCCGGCGAACCGCGACGCCGGCGCTGAATAGGTTCCTACGCCGAGGCAGCCTGTCGACCGTTCGCGCGATCAAGCTCCCGTAGGGCCAGCGGCGGGCAGCGAAGCTCCCCGTCGCGGAAGCGGCCCACGGGGCGCCACAGCCTGACGGTCACCCACCGGTCATCGAGCTCCGTGATCATCGCAAGCCCCCTCTCGAGATAGCGGGGCCGGATCCGGCGGTTGAACATGCCGCAGCATCGACGCCGGTGCCCGGCCGAGGCGAGACTGCTCTTACTAGGATCGGCCTCATGATCGACGAGAGCACCGAGTTCGGCGCGCGCGTCGCGCGGCACCTGCGCGAGGAGCGGATTGTGTGGCTTACAACCGTGACGCCCGCCGGCGCGCCACTCCCGCGGCCGGTGGGGTTCGTCTGGGACGGCGGCGAGAACGTGTCGGTGTACAGCCAGCCGGGCGCGCGGATCCGCAACATCGCGCGCAACCCGAAGGTCACGTTGAACTTTGGCGGCGATGGGGAGGGCGGCGACATCGTGATCCTGTCGGGCACCGCGGAGGTGGACGAATCCGGTCCGAGCGCCGTCGAGGACGCGGCGCATACGGCCAAGTACGCAGGCGAGTTCGAGCGCTTCGGGATGACGGCGGAGTCCTACGCGCAGCGCTTCAGCGTCCCGGTGCGGATTCATATCACCGCCGTCGATGGGCGCTGAGCGCTCCACTATCAGGCCGGTGCCGAACAGCCGGGGACCCTCGGACCGGACGACGCCTCGTTGACATCCTCGACGTAGAGGCCACCGACCCCCGCCGGCAATGCGCGCGCAAGCGTGTCCTGCTCGCCTGTCCCCGCGATCTGAGCCTGGGGACGACCGCATCGTGCACGGCACGGGCACCCAGCCACTCGGCTTGAGCGCGGCGGGGATGCTGGTCTCAGCGCTGGATCCGGTAGTGCATGTGCGTAACGCCGTTCTCTCCCTCGAGGATCCGGGTGCGCTCCAATTCGATCTGCTCGGCGGCGAGCCCCTCGAACAGTCGCCGCCCTTGGCCGAAGAGCACTGGGATGACGTGGAGCTCGATCTCGTCGAGGGCGCGGGCGGCAAGTGCGAGCTTGGTGATTCCGGCACCGTGGACGAGCACGTTCTTGTCGCCTGCAGCCTCCTTGGCCTGAGTCATCGCGGTCGTGATGTCGTTCACGTAGGTGACCAGGGGCCACTGCCTCAGATCGTTGGCGTCGTGGTGGGTGAGGATGAAGATCGGCGCGCCGTCGTGGTGGTCGCCGCCCCAGCCGCCCGCCGGCTCGAAGGTCCCCCTGCCTGCGACGACCGCCCGGGTGGACATCATCTCGTCGAAGACTCGGCCGTTGACGCCCGCCGGGCGGACGATGTCCTTGTCGTCGGCGTCGGCCCCCGTCAGGGCCCACTCGTGCAGGCGGTAGCCGCCGTCACCGAGGCCGTTGTCCAGTCGCTCATTGGGCCCGGCGATGAAGCCGTCGAGGGAGATGGACATGTAGAGAACGGTTGCGGACATCGCGTCTCCTCTCGTTGATCGTCCGATCGGTTATTCCGGAGGCCGGGGCGGCGTGCCGTTTCCCGGAACGACGGCGCTGGCCCCGCACCACCGGTGCCGCGTCGACGGCGAGACCATCGGTTGTCGTCCGGAGCGGGCACCAGATGTTGCGGTTCACACGCTTCGGTAAACGCGGACGCTGGCGCTCTTGAACGCTGTTGTGTCGACGAGCTCCAGGCGTAGCGGGGCTGCCAAGTCTTTGAACAGCGGAAAGCCGCCGCCGACGGCAACGGGATGAGTGATGAGTCGGTACTCGTCGATTAGGTCGTCGCGGGCGAGCGATTGAACGAATGTCGCGCCGCCGTGGGCGAGGAGGTCTTTTCCGGGCTCGCGCTTGAGCTTGGCGATCTCAACCGCGAGGTCGCCCCGGACGATCTGTGTATCGCCCCAGCCAGCCCGATCGAGGGTGTTCGAGAACACGATCTTGGGGATTTCGTTCATCGGGGTGGCGTAAGCGTGGGTGGAGGATGGCCAGTAGCCGGCCATTCCCTCGTAGGTGACGCGGCCCATGAGGTGCGCGCCCGCTTCCCCCACCCATGCGAGCTTCAGCTTGGTGAGCTCCGGATCTTCGGGCGGCAGGCCCCACTCGCCCTCCATCACGGGCACCGATCCGTCGCCTCGAGGGATGGCCACGATCCCGTCCAGTGAAACGCCCATCTGAAGAACTAGTCTCCTCGTGCCTTGGTCGGGCATGCGGATGAACCCCTTTCTCGATTTCGACGTGCGATTCCTCGGTCGCATACCGCGACCTTACTTGTCCTACCGATTAATTAACCATATCATTAAGTACCAGGAATGCCCGCCGACCAGCTAAGCGTCACCTTTTCCGCACTCGCGGATCCAACCCGACGCGCGATCCTCGCGCGTCTGGCCCACGGGGAGGCCACCGTCAGCGAGCTCGCTGAGCCGTTCCCCGTCAGCCTTCCGGCGATCTCCAGGCATCTCAAAGTGCTGGAACGAGCGGGACTGATCACGCGCCGTCGTGCCGCGCAGTCACGGCCGACCAACCTCCGAATCGACGCCCTGGAAGAGGCGGAGGAGTGGATCGACGCCTGCCGCGTGACGTGGGAAACTCGCATGGATCGCCTCGCGGCCCATCTGGAGAAGATCCAGAATTCGAGCGGCGACAGACGAGATGACCAGCCAGCCAAGTCCTAGACCGGCCTCACGGAGAGAAGTTCGCATCACCCGTCTCTTTCGGGCCCCGCGCGAACTTGTCTTCAAAGCTTGGATCGACCCGGACCAAGTCGCGGCCTGGTGGGCGCCCAAGGAGTACGAGATACCTCGCGAGACGGTCGAGATCGAGCCCCACATCGGGGGGCGGATCCACTTCTCGATGGTCGAACTGGGCGGCGCAGCTGTCTACCCGGTGCGCTTCAAAATCGTCGAGATCTCCGAGCCGGAACTACTCGTGCTCGCCTCGGACCCGGAGCCAGAGATCGGCCTCTTGTACCCGATGATCACTCGGGCGGTATTCGAGGCCGAGGGCGACGGAACACGGGTGACCGTGACCCAGGGTCCGCACACCGAGGAGATGCAAGACCAGGCGGTTGCCGGATGGCTAGGGTGCCTCGACAAGCTCGAGAGGCTCCTACGCCCCTGAGCAACCGCGGGCGGCGCGCCGCGAGTGCCCGCCGGCGTGGGGGTAGCCTCATGACTCTGGCTGCCCGCGATCTCGACCGAGTCGTTTGACCTCAATCGACAGCCGCCCCGGCGTCACCGACCTCGTCCACGTCGGTCTTGTCGTAGCGGACCTCGACGAGACAGTCCGGTTTCTTGCGCTCCTGGGCTTCGAGTGCGGCGACCCCGGAGTGTTCAGCGGCGAGTGGATCGATCGGATCATTGGTCTCGAGAACGTGACGGTCGAGGTCGTGATGGCTCGCGCCCCCGACGGCAGCGACATGTTCGAGGTGGTGCGCTTTCTCTCCCCTTCCGCTGGCGCTCAAGAGCTGGCGCCGGCCGCGAACCGTCCCGGGCTCCGGCACGTCGCCTTCACGGTCAGCGACGTGCGTGGCGTCGTCGAGCGGGTCCGAGAGGCCGGCTGGGGAACGGTCGGGGAGATCGTCGACTTCGAGAACACCTTCCTCCTCTGCTACGTCCGCGGACCCGAAGGCCTGATCGTCGAACTCGCCGAGCGGCTCGACGGCCCGCCGGGCTGAACGGCCAGACCGAACCGCCCCGGGTTTGACGGAGGCGGTCGTGACTGGGCGCGACCGACCGCATCCCTGCACCGAGAACCTGTCGACGCTCCATCGGCTAGCACCGAGCGTCGTCTCCGCGAGCCACCAATCCTCCAGGCTCATTGGAGAAACGCGCCGGCGCGGCCCGGCACCGCTGGATGTAAGGGCTTTACCAGAAGTCTCGACGTCGTGGCGGCGCGCTACCGAGTTGGAACGCCAGCGAGCACGCGAGGGTCGATGCGCCGCGCTCGTGCTCGTAGATCGCGATCCGGCACTAATCGAGGCCATCGACATCCGTGTCTCGCCGGCCGACGGCTGGGCACCCTTTGTGCCGAGACGTGCATCGCGCGGTCGCGGCCGACAGGTTGCGGTTTGCGCGGACGGATGTCGCTCCTGTGTCATCGATGAAGGGCCGGCTGGTGTCAAGGGGCAGTTGGGTTGGGGCCTCTGGTGGTCGGGCGCCCCTCCGCCGGCATGCCGTTTAGGTTGTCGACCGCTTTATTGCTCCAGACGTTCGAGCTTGGCGAGCAGCCGCCGCAGCGCTCGGTCGAGCTGCTGGCGCTCGGTGGCGCTGAGCGGCTGGAGCAGACGATCCTCGGAGGCGAGATGCGTCTGGAGTGCCCGGTCGAAGAGGTCGAGGCCGTTCGGTGTGAGCCGGACGAGCGTTCCCCGGCGATCGTGTGGGTCCGGCTGGCGCGTGACGAGGCCTGCCTCTGTGAGCCGGTCAAGGCGCTTGGTGGTTCCCCCGGAGGACAGCATCGTCGCTCGCATCAGCTCGGTGGGAGTCAGTTGGTAGGGCGGCCCGGCGCGCCGCAGCGCCGCCAGTAGGTTGAACCAGCCGGGCCGGAGGTCGTGAGCGGCGGTTCCCTTGGCGAGCTCGAGGTCGGCGAGGTGCGCGACGCGAAACAGCCGGCCGAGCAGCGCCAGCGCGGACACGTCCAAGTCCGGTCGTTCGCGGCGCCACTGCGCCGTGATCTCGTCGAGGCGGTCGCGTTCTCTTCTAGGCAAGAATCTTCTATGTAAGATAGCTGGGCAGACATGCGCGTCGTGCGGCTCCACGAGGATGGCCTCCGGGTCGAGCGGCTCCCGGTTCCCGACGCCCGATGCGGGCCAGGCGCTGGTTCGGGTTCACGCCGCGGCGATCACTCGCGGCGAGCTGACCTGGCCGGCCGATCGGCTCCCCGCGATCCCCTCCTACGAGCTCTCGGGAGTGGTCGCCGAGATCGCCCCCGGCGTCCGGGATCTGGCCGAGGGCGACGAGGTGTTCGCGCTCACACCTTTCGACCGGGACGGCGTCGCCGCCGACTACGCGATAGTCCCGGCGAGCGTGCTCGCACCTCGGCCGCGCACACTCACGCACGTGGAGAGCGCTGCGCTGCCACTCCCCGGGCTCAGCGCCTGGCAGGGCCTCTTCGACCACGGCCAGCTGGTGGAGGGACAGCGTGTGCGAGTACTCGGGGAAAGCGGCGGGGTTGGCCATCTGGCGATACAGCTTGCCCGCGGCCAGCTGGCGAGCGAGAAGGAGCCGTGCGAGCTCATATTCGACACAGTTGGCGGCGTGGCGCTCGCCGCGGCCATCGGCTCGGCGCCGCGCGTCGTCTCAGTCGCCGAGGAGGCCGAGGGCGCGAGCTACTTCGTAGTCGAGCCAGATCGCGAACAGCTCCTAGAGCTCGCGCGGCGCACTGACGGCGGTGAGCTGAGACCCGAGATCGACTCAGTGTTCGAGCTGGAGGACGCGCTCGCCGCCTTCGCCCGCGTCGCCGAGCGCGGCAAGCACGGCAAGGTCGTCCTGCGAGTGGCCGGAGAATGAGGAGAAGCGAGCCGCGACCAAGAAGGGTCGCAGGACTTTTGCCTAACGTGCGAGCGGGGCCTGATCCGGCGCTTCGGTTGGTGTCCCACTGCTCACTCGGCAAGCCGGCCCGGTGGCGACTGAGCCGGTAATCATCGAGTTGCCCGTCAGAGGTCCGTTCTCGCTCGCGGCGAGCACCCGTTTCCTGGAGGGGTTCGCGCCAGCTGGCACGCACGCTGCCGCTCGGGAGACGCTCGCGTTGGCGTTCCCGGTCGAGGGCGACTGGAGAACCGCCGGCGCAATCGTCGCTCAGCGCGGGGACCACGTCACGGCTTCGGTGTACGGCGACCCGGATCGGCAGGCGGTGCGTGCGCAGCTGATGCGGCTCCTGTCGCTCGATGTCGACGGGCGCGGATTTCCATCGCTCGGCGAACACGACGCGGTCGTCGGGAAGCTCCAGCGCCGCTACCGGGGGTTGCGCCCAGTCGGCTTCTGGTCCCCGTATGAGGCAGCGGCATGGGCGATTCTCAGCCACCGAGTGAGGATTGCGCAGGCCGCCAAAACCAAGCAGCGCCTCGCCGAGCAACACGGCAGCGTCATGGAGCTGGACGGCCGACGTCTGTACGCGTTTCCTGTGCCTGACGTGCTGGGGAAGCTGCACTCGTTCGAGGGCGTCGCCGAGCGCAAGCTCCCGTGGCTGCGCTCAGTCGCGAAAGCGGCCATCGAGGGCGAGCTCGATGGCCAGCGACTGCGGACACTAGAAGCGAGCCAAGCAATAGACGAGCTACGCCGCCTGCCCGGCATCGGCCCCTTCGGCGCCGAGCTGATCCTGATCCGCGGCGCTACTCACCCCGACCTTTTCCCCACCCACGAGCGCCGACTGCACGAAGAGATCGCCCGCGCGTACAAGCTCCGCGACCCCTCGCTCGCAGCCCTACACGCCATCGCCGACGGCTGGCGGCCATACCGCAGCTGGGTCGCCCTGCTGCTGCGCACCCGGCGCGAAGATGACACCGCGGAGGTCGCTACCGGCCGACGAGTGCGGCGATGAGAGCACCCGCCAGAGAGCGACACATCTTCGGAGCTCCTGAGCAGCTCCCGTCCGGTCGCGGTCCGCCCCGATCAGAGCGCCGCTTGCGCAGCTCGAGGCAGCACTCGAGACGCGGCGCTCGATCACCGCTACTTCACCGTCTTTTGCGTACGGCACACAAGGACAGGCCGTTGTGCCCTTGCGGTCGAGTATGCGATGCTGGCTATCCGGCCTGCGGCGTGTCGTCGGCTTGTAGTAGGCAGCCCGTCGTGGCCGAGCCGTCACGCGGGCGGCCGCGCGCCGCCGACACCAACGGGCTGATGCCTGAGCCGCTGTGCGCCAGCTCAGCGGTCGGCGGCGCGCTGACCTTTGCTTGCCCGGGCCGCTGACGCCCGTTACAACCTCTGCGGCGGTTGGCGCGCCGGTGGAGCAATGGCCGCGGCGGCAGGTCGCATTCGTGGTAGTCCCGGGGGTAAGGTCGCGGGCCACGGGGTAGGTTCGCTAAAGGTCCGGAGTTTCGATCACGACCGCGGATAAGGCGAGCGGACACATGAAGCCCAAATCGAATCAGGCTCAGTACGTCCCACCAGGCTCCCGAAGACAAGGCGCCGGTCCGCTCGCCCGTCTGGACCGAATCCCAGTGTGGCCCTACGAGAATCGTCTGCTGTGGATCGTGGGCGCGGGCTACTTCTTCGCCTTCTTCGACATTGTCACCATCTCCTTCGCGCTACCGGTGATCGCGCACCAGTTCCACGTTTCCAAGGGCACGGTGTCGCTGTCGGTGACGAGCAGCCTCGTGGGCTACATCATCGGGGCCTTTGCCGACAGCACGATCGCGGACAAGTGGGGCCGGCGGCTGAGCCTGGCGATCTCGGTCAGCGTGTTCTCGATCGGCACGGCACTGGCCGCCATCAGTACAAACGCCGTAGAGCTGATCATATTTAGGTTCATCTCGGGGCTGGGGATCGGCGCCGAGATCGCCGCTGTCACGACATATCTCGGGGAGCTCTCGCCCGCCCGCCTGCGCGGCCGCTACACCAGCTGGGCAACCACGGCCGCCTACGCAGGGTTCGCGGTCGTCCCCTTCATCGCCCGTGGGCTGGTTCCTACCTTCGCTTCGGGCTGGCGGATCCTCTTTGGGATCGGCGCCATTGGTGGCGTCACGATCCTGTTCATGCGGCGAGGGCTGCCGGCCTCGCCGCGGTGGTTGGTTGCACAAGGTCGCACGGACGAGGCCGCCGAGGTGGTCGCCGAGGCTGAAGACACGGCTCGCGAGGCGACCGACGAAGCGCTCCCGCCACCAGAGCGAGTTCCCGACGAGCCTCCGGCCGAGCGCTTCCCAATCGCCGCGTTGCTGCGCGCGCCCATGCTCGGGCGGGTGGTTTTGTTCGTCGCAATCTGGTTTATCTACTACGTGGGCAACTACGGCTGGCTGACGCTGGCCCCGACGCTGTTCGTGGACAAGGGCTACAGTCTCGCCGACAGCACGACGTACCTGATCGTCTCAGGGATAGGCTTCCTCGCCGGCGCCTATGCCACCACTCACTTCAGCGACCGCCTAGAGCGGAAGTACACCGCGGCCACGTTCGCCGGGGCGTGGACGATCTCACTCCTGGTAATCGGTCTGTTCGTCTCACCCGCGATCATCATGGTGTTCGGCTTCTTCGCCTCAGTGACCGTCGGGCTGCTCGTGCCGCTGCTCTACACATACACGGCCGAACACTTCTCCACCAACGCCCGCGCCACCGGGGTCGCACTCACCGACGGCTTGGGACACGTAGGCGGCGCCCTGGCCCCGCTGATCGTGCTCGGCGCCAACGCAGCCTGGGGCTTCTCCGGAGCCTTCATCGTCATGGCGATCTCGGGCACGCTTGCGGGCATGCTCATCCTGCTCGGGATCAGGGCGACTGGCCGCTCGCTGGAGACGGCCGCGACCACGTAGGCGGGCCGCCCCGCGGCTTCCCCCATTTGCCTTGGCCGCGAGCTCCCTGCTATCGAGCAGGTTTGCCCGCACGCTCCGTCCGCTCGCCCGGGGAGCGTGGTCCCGCCGGCGCTGGAGGATGTCGGGCGGCGAGCACCCTGATAACCCGCCGCGCCCCACACGCCCCGGGTTGCCTCAGTGTGGATCCACCTCTTCTCACGGAGGACGGGAGCTGCCTAGTCGGCTACTCGCGCTGGGAGAATAAGGAAGCTCTCCTCGCCACCGGCATCGACCTTGACGCCTCCGCCGCGAGGACACTTCTCCTCCATGGCGGCCAGCCCTAAAGGCATAAACGCCGGCTCGGTCGGCCGTGCGGCCGGCGAAGCAGTCGCGAGAGCGCCAGCAGCTTCGACGGCTCCGCCGCGGAAACGGAGGACGGACTCGTTTCGCGTACGCGCTACTGCGCTGCGCGAGGAGCAACCGCCGCTCGCAGGCGAGCGCTTACGACATGGGCTCGAGCACGAACACGGGGATCTGGCGGTCGGTCTTGGTCTGGTAGTCCGCGTAGTCGGGCCACACCTCGAGCGCGCGTTTCCACCACAGCGCCCGCTCCTCGCCGGAAGTCTCGCGCGCGGTGTAATCAGCCTTGGCGGCCCCGTCCTGCAGCTCCACGAGTGGATGCTCGACGAGATTGCGATACCACGCCGGATTCTGCGGGGTCCCGCTTTGAGGCGACCGCCGCGTACACGCCCTCGTGCTCCACCCGCATCACTGGGTTCTTACGCAGCTTCCCGGAGCTGGCGCCGACCGACGTGACCACTACCACCGGGACCCCTCGCAAGGTCGTCCCTCTGGTACCGGCCGAGCTCTCGTATTCCTCGACCTGGTCACGGACCCATTTGGCGGAGCTGGGCTCGTATTCGCCTTGTAGCGGCATCGTTTACTCCTCGGTGAGCTGGCCTCAAGAAGACTAGAACCAGGCCGCCTCGAGCGAGCACGCTCTGCACCGCCACCGCTCACACCTCATCGTGCGACCGACGGCCCGCTGCACCAGGTCGCGCGTTGCCCGTATGCGCATGGCCGCAGATCGGAAGGCGCGATCGCGATCGGGTCGAAGCCCGCCGGCGGGGCTGCCACGAAGCTGCTGCCACCAGGCTTGGGCAGGCCAGCGGCGGGTCGCGTCAGCTCACGGCATGGGAGACAGCGCGCCCGTGTGGCTCGCGATGACCGGCCGAAGCGCGATCCCCACGCTTTCCCGACTCGCGCCCCACACGGGGAGAATCTCCGGTCGACCGTCGTCGCGGATGCGGAGGACGGCGCAGACCATGCGCGGATGTGTGACTTTCGGGTGGTTACCCACGTCGATCCCGGCTGCGTCCCGGATGTTCGCGGAGAAGGCCGCGAAAGCATCGGGGTCGTTCGGCAGAAGAAAGATGACCTTGCTGCGCGGTAGAGAGTGCGTGACGTACTTCACTTCCCACTGTAACCCCTGCGTGACGCCGCCAAGGATGACCACGAGCGCAGCTTCGGCGGCCAGCTCACGTACGGTGTCCCGCCAGCGCTCGTCGGAGACGTAGACGCGCGCCGCCCCACGGAACGGCCGCTTGCCGGGAGTCCCGATAGCGACCGGCGGCCCGATCTTCGTCAGCGCGGTTGTCCAGTACTCCTCCTCGGTGTCACCCCGGAGCTCCCGGATGAACTGCGTGATCGCAAATGGCCACATGACGGCGAGCTTCGCCGATTCGCCGATGTCGACCTTCGCCGCGCGTTCGTCGGCGTCGAAGGAACGCAGATACAGCACGGGCGCGCGCGGGTCGCGAGCGAGCACTCGGGATGCTGACTCGGTGTAGCGTCGCGAGCGCCGCACGAGGCCGATGGCCAGGAACATCACCGGACCGCCCGCTACGTAGAGCGTGGCCACGGCGACGAAATAGGCTTCCCAGAAGCCTTGGCGGGCCCAGACCAAGAAGCCGATGGCAGCGAACCAGAGCACCGCTGAGCCGAGCAGGACAACCACGAGGGCAAGACCTCGGAGGACGAAGCCTCGCCCGGTGTTGCGGCGTGACGCGGTCCGGCGCACCAACTTCACACGGCGTCGGTGGAGCCGCTCAAGCGTGCGTTGTTGCGCTCGACAAGCGCCTGCGCGTTACTCCGGTTGTCCTTGATCATCGCGGTCGATTGGGTAAACCGGACGACGAACGCCCCGGCCAGCTTGACGCCTGACTTCGCATACTCAGCCGGGACCGAGCCGAGCTCATACTTCGTCAATACCTCGAGCCGTTTTCCGGACAGGCCCGGAGACCGGCAGACGTAGACGTTGCGATCAGTCAACAGCATGCACCGGTCCATCATCTCTGCCGCCAGGTTGAGAGGTGTGCCGAACAGACCGAGGGCACTCCCGAAGCTGTCTAGCCAGATCGCGCCCCACGATGACTTACCGCGAATCTCGCACTGATAGATTTCGCCTGGCTCCAACAGGGGCTCTATGACGGTGCGCACACGGTCCGCCTTCTGCGCTTCTCGCTTTTGACGCCGCTTCTCGCGTCGCGATGGCGTACCTTCCGGCTGCTGAACCCCGTCAGCCGCTGAGCCAATGTTCTCTGATACTTGGGTGGAAGTCAACGATCGATCACCTCCAGATTTTGGTGCGGATGGAGTAGACACCGGGGCCAGTGCGCGACGGCTGCCCAGGCTGCCTTGACTTGTCAAGAGGGCTGCGTTAACGACCGGGTAGGTCATGAAGATCTTCATCTGTGCGCCCACTGTTGCCGGCCCTTCTGTGCCCCGAGGATTGATCCGATTCCAAGCTTAATCTCCGCTGACACGCAACCCTGTGTCAAAAGTCACTTCGGACCTCGGCCGATGTTTATACGATTCTCTATCTCTCCTTACAGCTTCGCATTCCGAGCGAGCGGGCTACATCGGCGCCTGCTGTGCGGCCCGGTGAGGTACTTCTCGAGATCCACGTCTCGTCGCACTACGTGGTCGGGAATTGCGCGGCCATGGTGTGCCCCCGAGTCACGCAAGTCCAGATTCCGGGTATCGCGTGCCCCACAAGGGGCACGTATTGCCCGCCTTCGATCTGAGTGCCCGGCACAACGGGCCAGACCTGCCCGGCGTTGAGCTGGTCCATGGCGGACTGCGGAACTGGATGCCGATACCAACGTCAGTCAAGGGGCCAAACGAAGGCGACTACGTGCACGTGTAGGTGCAACAGCGCAAGGGTGACGAGGTGATCAGTCACCTGTTGTTCCTCGGCAGCTCGTCGCTAAATCGCGACGCGGCGCACCGACGCGCGCGCTCCGCCTTCCGTGCTCGTTTGGCACCGCCTCAAGTGTCCTCAAGGGCTCTGAGGTCCGAGCGTGCCGGATGCCGCAAACGCCTTGGCTTCGCCCTGTGTGTAAGCCGTCACTGAGGCTTGGCTAAAGCGCACGCCGTCACGCTCGTGGTGCGTACAGTCGACCTCGCGAGCGTGATCGGTGCAGTCCTGCGTATACGAAACCTTGGTGACGGGACTCCAAACCTGTACGGTGCGCTCTCGTGGCGCAGGCTTCCCGCCTGTTGCTTTCCAATACTCATAGAAGGTGTTTTCGGCGAACGGACACGAGGTCGTCCGTGCCAAGGCCGAGATGTCTTGATCACACGACTTCCACCCGCTGTGAGGCTGCGTCAGCAGGACCAGGGCCATTGCCGTCCCGACCAGGGCGACCCCCAAAGCAGGCCCGCCGCGCGTCACCCATCGCGGCAGCCTGTGCCACCAGGTGCCATATTGCGACGCGACCCCGGATAGCTCGCGAACATCGGACTTCCAGCGCTTGTTGCTGAGTTCGAACGCGTTGAGCCGCGCGAGGCCAGCGATATCCGGCGGCAGCTCGTCCTGACCGGGCATCGTGGCCCCCTCCACGAGAACCGGAACGACTGCGAGATCCGGCCGGTCCAGCGCGAGTGCTATCTCCTTTCGAACGTAATCCCGCTCGTCGCAGAGTCGCCTCGTTCCGTCAGGCAGACCTTCGGTTAGCCAACGGTGACCAATCAGGATGAACGCGACTCGGCACAGACTAAGCGCGTTCGTGATCCTTTTCTCGAAGTCAACTCCAGGCGAGATGGAATCAACATCGATAAATACGTTAGAGCCGTACCGGGAACGCAATGCGTCCGCAAGGTGTCCGGCTTCGCCCCCAGTGTCTTCGCGTCGATAGGAAATAAAAATGCTAGGAATCCTCAACCCCCAAGCCCCCTGTGGTATGACCTGCTAAGTCACCAGGTCAATGTCCTGAAATTCGATCACCCCCGACCAATCGAGCGCCTCGGCTCTGATCACCGTCTGGATCTGTTCCGCGAGCCTGCGTGCCGTCACCGATTCGGCGTCCCCCTGTGCTTGTGCCAGGCGCTCCAGGCGGTTGGCGGCGCGCGTTGAACGTACTTCGTGGAGCCTGTACTGGCGCTCGTCTCGGATGCCGGTGAGCGCTGCTCCAACCGCCGGCAGCACGATCGCCAGAACCACGAGCGTCCTCTCCGCCGAGTCTCCCGCAACCCAGCCGAACGCGTGCAGCAAACCCGCTGCAAGCGTCACGCCGAACACGACGAACACGATCACCGTGAGCACCCCGCGTTGCCGCGCGAACCGCTCGACGGTCTTGCGGTGATAGCACGCCTGATCCTTGGCCCAGGCGCTGATCAGAAACCGCTGCAGGTCACGATCGTCCGTGAGCGTCGGCCAGGCGAGGCGGTGGCTCCAGGCCTCCGAGAACGCGCGCTGAAACCACGGCAGATCAACCACGCGCACCAATCCGACGCCCTCGGCGGGCGCCGAGGCGAGCGCGATGAACAGCGCCGACCGGAAGTTTTCTGCGAGCGAGCGGTAGCCGATCCACCGCTCATGAAGGCGCAGTGTCCGCGCGATCGCATAGATGCCAACCAACGACAACATGCAGCCGACCTCCGCGAGCAGGACCTTCTTGCTCCAGCCAGCCTGGCTCTGCGTGGCGACTACTGCCACCGCGAGAGCCGCGAGAGCGTACATCGCCCTGTCCAGGCGGTGATACCACTTCTGGTACCTCATCGCGAGCGCGTCGGCGCGCACCAGCCGCGGCACGAACCAGGCCGCGATCTCGTGCCAGGCGAGGAAGGATCCGGGCACGGCCTCAGCGAGTCGCTTCCACTCACGCTCGAGCATCCGTTCAAGCGGCGGGTCGCGCGTCGACCCGCGGTTGAGCTCCGCTACGAACGCGTACGCCGTGCGGTGAGCGATCCGCTTGAGCTGGCGGCGCGGCGATTTCCGCCGCAGTCCTGCTCCCCGATCGCGCTCGCTCAGCCGCGCAGTGGGAATCACGACGACCGGGACGCGGTGCTTCTCGGCGTACTCGATGATCTGACTCGTTCCGCCGCGCCCTCCCTCGCGGTAGCCGTTCCACAGCGCGATCACCACGTCGCTCTGATCGACGATGTAGCGGCCTGCGCGCTCGTAGGCCTCATCGCGGTCAGCGGTGCCCGGGGTCGGGTGGCGGGCGTGCGCTTTCGCCAACAGGACGTCGAACTCCCGCCTGGAGTCGAAGCTTGGGAAATCGGTACGGTAGTCCTCCGGATCCAACGGAAGCACCGCTTGGAGCGTTGCAGCATCGCCGAACACGTCGAATGCGCGATGCACGACCAGCCGATCTGCGCCTTCGGCCAGGGCCGAGAGGACGGTGAACTTCACCTCCGTCTCGGGGGCAGCGAAAGCGTCCCGGGTCGCGCGCAGACACTCGTTGACGTCGGCTTCAGCGCGACCGGGATCGGCCAGATCGCGATGTCCAGTGACGCCGATCCGCACGCTGAACGGAATTCGCCCCTCGTTGCAACGCTGGGGCGCGACACGGCGACTGGAGGAGTCGGCGCCAGCAGACGCTCGAGTGCGCGCTCGCCGGTCACGCGCCGCCTCTCTGATTTTGACGAAGGTAGACAACTTTGCTCCGCCGCCTTACCAAGCGGAGGCGACGCCTACACGCCGCCGCAGCACGCCTTCGGGTCTCGTGGGGTGCCGCAACCTCTCGCTCCTCATTCCCACCCAGGCCGGGCCGTCAGAAACCAGGAGCACGTCGGCCTCAGCCATGTATGCGGTGATCTCGTCTCGCCCCTGCTCTCCGGGCTGGAGCTTTCCGTTGTCGAAGATGACGCTGGCCGTGACGAAGCGCGTCTCGAGCCGCCGGTACAGCGCCCAAGCCGTGCCGTTGATGTCTTCATGACGGAGTTCATGAAGAACTTGAGTTGTGCGCCCACGCATACGGCCTTGCTGTGCCCCACAGGTTGAATCCAACCGCGAACTTTAATCCAGCGCCACACCGAACGCTGTGTCAAATGTCACTGCTGAAAGATCGATCGCACACCATTACTGCCTATCCCTAATCAGTGCGCTTGCGCATCTGCGCTTCGGAGCGAGCCACAATCACTTCTGCGGTACCGGCGGCAACACGACCGGTGTGCTGCTCGCCGAGGACGCGCAGGCTGACCGGACAACGCGCCGCCACCCCGCTTAGTCGACAAGAGCCCACTTTTCAACCGGCGCAGCTGGGTCAGTATTCAGCCGGTGCCCACAATCAGGCTCGTACATCGGCTCAAAATGATGCGTCGTGTCGCAGCGCCCGATGGCACACGCGTCCACGAATGACGACGACTACCACGAACGCGATTACCCCGACCAGCCACTACGACGTGGCTGACGATGGTCTGCATCGTCTAGGACATCCGCTTCATACGTCTCCTTGCCCCGCAAGTCGCTTTTTGGCGCGTGCCGCGATGGTGAAGAGCAGAGCGACCAAGCGGTCCCTGCTCCGTCCTGGGGCGACCTGGTGATGTGGATCAGCGTCCGCCTACTTGCCGGCGCCGTTGCGGAGGCGCTGCGCCGCCGCAGGACCGAGGACCCGGCTGCCACCCTCACCGCCGAGACGGGCATCACCCTCTTCAGGGTCGCGTTCGAACCTGGGTCGAAGGGGCGGCGCCCGCTCGGTGCTGCGACGCGTCTGGGGGAGCTAGGTCTTGGAGTCGGCCGAGCCGCCCTCGGCCTCGTTCCGCCTGCGACGACGACGCGAGATCAAGCCGACGCTGGCAACCAGCGCCACCAGCAACACCAGCCGCGCGATCCGCAGCTCGACAAGCGCGGTGCCGCTGACGTGGAACACGAACGTTGCGACGAGCAGCACGCCAAGAAACGCCAGGCGGATCAGCATCAGCTTGCGCGAGCGGGCCCCCAGAAGGATCGGGGCGAGCATGGGACTTACCTCCTCTTGCCGGCCGGTTGGATGCGGTGGCGATCGTTGGCCGGCATCAGGCGCGCGGCGAGGCCGTCGAGCGCCTCGATCACCTCCTCCACTTCGGTGGGATCCGAGCTGCTCAGGGCCGCGGCGAGCACGGAGTCGACGGGCACCGCGGCTCGCTGCGAGCGCTGACGGATCCCGGGGGCGAGCCGCGTCAGCGTCCGTCTGCGATCGCGGGGGTCGATCGATCTCACGAGGGCGCCAAGCTCGCGCAGCCGAGAGCACGCTGGTCGGCGGTCCTCCGGTCGCTGGCCTGGGAAGCGCGTCCTCTCCGATCTTCATCAGCTTGCGGCCAAGTAGGTACAGCTCCACGGCATTCACATCAATATTGATACATCAGATTTGATGCTTTGTCAAAGGGTGGCGCACCGATCGATATTGCTCATCGCGGTCGAGACAGGACTGAGAGAGAACGAGCCCACCCGCCGACGCACGACCAAGGACCGCGCGGAACGGCTCAATCGAACCGTTGTCCGGCACAACACCGACGCATTACCCGCGCGAAGAAGACGGGTGCGTTCGGCCGAGGTCAGCTCAGGCCTCGGCCCGCGATGCCCCCGCCGGAGGCCTACGCATCAGCCAAACCGGCGGTCCGCCTTCTGGCAGCTCAAGCTCCTCCACGTGCACAAAGCCGAGCCGCTCGTACAGTGCCGCGCTGCGCTCGCTGCTGGCCTCGATGTACGCCGGTAGCCCAGCCGAATCGGCTCTCTGGAGCGTCGGCTGCATGAGCGCCGATCCCACGCCCTGTCCGTGCAGCGCGGTACGCACCCCGACCGTTCGGACGTAGAAGTGGGGCTCACGTAGGTGTCGCTCCTCCATCGCGCGCTGCACCCTCATCGCCAGCGACAGTCGCCTCCCGAATGCCCGCAGCCACTTGAGCGCCTCCTTCCCCGTGAAGGACTTCGGCATCTCCCAGGCGCCGGGCGGCAGTTCGATCACCGCGCCGTCGCACCCGGAAGTCGTCCACACGGTCCCCCCGTTCGGCAGTACGTACCGCTCCATCTCAGCCGCAAACATCGCTCGTAGCCGTGGCTTCAGTCGCAGGCTGCCCGGCAGAAGCCACGTGAACACGGGGTCGTTGATGAACGCGTCCGCCAGCACCGCCGCCACCTCCGGCACGGCGTCTGCAGCCGCTGTCCGGACTTCGATCGGTCTCAACGCGGGCGATCATATCCTCATCTGGAAGACCGGTCGGCAGGCTCTGACGGACGGGGGCGATTTAGCGCTCGGATGTCGCGATCTCGCCGGCTCAAAGGCCGCACGGCTCGACGCATGCCTTAACCCTTGACAAGGCGCTGTCGCGATTCACACCAGAGGAGGCCAGCACCCGACGGAGAGATTGAGGCGGTGTCTCCTCTGCCGCTCCTGCGGACACCCGGGCCGCTGCCGAGAGGTCGCCGCTCGGTGTGCAACGACGAGACATCCAAAGCCTTCCCGAACCACTGCAACACGACGGCGCTTGACACGAACGACTCGGCTCCGCTCCCCACGTTCCGGACCTCGTCCAGCGCCACAGGCGAATCGCCGCCCGCGAGGAACGGGTGGATTGATCGTTCGGCGCGACTCGCCCGGTCGCGAGAGCTACCAGATGTTTGACCGCCGCTGATCTAGAGCACCCGGCCTGCGGAACCGAAGGTCGGGAGTTCGAATCTCTCCGGGCGCGCTGCGCTGGGAAAGCCCCGCACGGCGGGGTTTTTTGTTTAGCGAGCTTTCCGCGGAAACGAAATGTCCCCAATATGTCCCAGGCTCAGCGTAGGCCGACGGGGGTGCGTGCCGTGCGAACCCGCTTCAGGACACGTCTCCAGGTTGAGCAGCCCCCGTGGTCCCGCGCGGTACGCGAAGTACCGGCTTCCAGACGGACGGCGTGCGATGAGTCCGGCGTGGCCCGCCGGTCCTAATCTAAGGCTGGCGACTTCCGGCCGCCGACGATCTACGAGTGCCCGCCACGGCGACGCGGCGAAGGCTCAAGGAGGTAAACATGCCCGACTACAAGGTTGGAACCAGCGCCGAATGGCAAACGGCTCGCGCCGAGCTTGCCAAGCTCGAGGCGGAGTACGCGGAACTCGGCCGGAAGGTGACCGAGCAGCGGCGCCAGCTTCCCTGGGTTCCCGTGGAGAAGGAGTATCAGTTCGACACGGAGGACGGGAAGAAGACGCTCGCCGAGCTGTTCGACGGGCGTTCGCAACTCCTCGCCTACAACATCATGTTCGGGCCGGACTACAAACTGGGAGCGTGCCCCGGCTGCACGAATCTAGGCGATGAGCTCGATGCCACACGCGTGCATCTGAACCACCGCGACGTGACGTTGATCTGTTTCTCGCGCGCCCCGATCGATCGGCTCACCGCCTATAAGAAGCGGATGGGCTGGGAGTTCCCCTACGTCTCGACCTATGGGAGCGATTTTCCTTTCGACTTCGGTCTCGCACTCACGCGCGAGCAGGCGCAGCAGATCCCCGAGGTCAAGGGGATGATCGACAACCCTCCCGAGTGGCTGAAGGACTGGGCGGGGCAGATCGGAGCCAAGCTCGAGGACGGCCTGCGCGAGGGACCGAGCTTCATCGCGTTCGCGCGCGAGAACGGAAGCGTGTACCACACCTACACGGTGATGGCGCCCGATCCGTTCGTGGCGCCGTACCACGCGTTCCTGCTCAAGCGCACGCCAAAGGCCGAGGCCGAGGAGCCGCGCGCCTGGCGCAGGGACGAGTACCCCGACTGACATCGCGCCATCAAACGTCGTGTCCGCGGGCCCGGAACCACCCGGGTTCGCGGACCGACTTAAGGCTGGGCGCCCGTGCGCCGGGGGAAACATCCATCAATCGGGCGCACGCACCTCCGACTCACGGCAGCCCGACTCGAAACCACGATTCTCGATTGACGCGGCCAACCCCGAAACGCGACGCTCGCGCCCGGCGGACGACCTCAGCCGATAGATATGCGGACGCCAGCGAGGATCCCGATGATCAGGCACGTCAGCCCGATGCCCGCCAGCAAGCCCCCGCGGTGCGCGCTGGTGTGCTTACGGACGAGACGGTCGCGCGCGAATGCGATGTCATCGACGCTCGGTGAAAGGCCGATGACGCGACGACCGGCATAAAGGAAGAGTGCTCTGGTCAGGAACGCGAACCCCCCGACAGCGAACAGGACAGCCAGGCTGACGAAGGTCTCAGCGATCGCGTTCGAGGTGGGCTCAGCCTTGACCGCCAATCCGCTGGCGGCGACAAGTACGCCGCAGCCTGGCACCAGCGGCGCCGTCCGCGCCGTCAAGGCCGCCGCGGCGCGCTCGAGGTCTTCCACGACAACCGCCACGGCCTCATCCTGGGTCTGACCGGTGGTGCGGGAGACTTCTTCAGCTCTAAGGATCAAGCCCTCGGCCGAAGCGATCGCGCCATCTGCGGTGGCGCCGCGCAACCATATGCGCCTCGTGAGCGCTCGCATCGACGCGCGCCAACGCGACGTTTCGCCGGCTCGCCCGGTAGCTCCGGCGTAAGCCCCTTCCGCGCCGGGAAGCGCACCGGGCGGGGCCGAGTTATCCGCACGTTGTCCCTTGATCCTGTGCAGTGTCGCAGTCGGCATCAGTCGCGACAAACTGGACGAGTCCTGGCGGCGTCGGCGAGACGCTGGGCCACGATCACCGATGTCCGGACGGCCGGCTTTTTCGGGGGACACGCGCCACACGGCTGCGCCCCGCATGACGGGCGCGCGATCACCCTGCCGGCTTCGGCCGAGAAAAGTCCGGCCGTCGCCGAGCTCGTGCATCGCGCCGGGATCGGTCTCGAGCGCCTCGCTCAACGCGAGTCCCCGTCCTCATAGCGAAGAAGCTCCATCCGCGCGAGAAATCGCCTTCCTCGGCGGACAGGATATGGGCAGATCGCGCCGTCTCGGTAACTGGCCGGTCGCCGGCGACGTTCCGGCTATCGCCGAAACGCCCGGCGCACCGGACAGAATGAGACCGTCGTGAACGACCCGGCGAGAGTCTCAACCCCAATCGAAAGTGCGCCAGCGGTCCGGGGGCTTGGCCGCGTGTTCGTCGACGAGCGTGACGGTCCACTTCCGGCGTTGCTTCTGGCGTTGACCGTGCTCGCCGGGGTGGTAGACGCAACCAGCATCCTGCGCCTGGGGCACGTATTCGTGGCCACGATGACCGGCAACCTGGTGTTCATCGGTCTGGCCGCCGCCGGCGCGAAGGGGTTTGCCGTGGGCACCTCGGCCTTGGCACTGTGCGGCTTTGTGGTTGGGGTGCTGATCGGTGGTCGGGCGTGCCGAGGCGCTGGGTCGCATCGCGGGCTGGTGCTGCGCAACGTGCTGGGGGTGAAGCTTTGGCTGGCTGGCGCCGTCACGGTCGTCGCGGTCCTCACCGGTCCGCACATCCCTGTCGGTGCTCGCCAGACGATGGTCGTGCTGCTCGCGATGTCGATGGG
Source organism: uncultured Solirubrobacterales bacterium (assembly GCA_963731355.1). Classification (GTDB taxonomy): domain Bacteria; phylum Actinomycetota; class Thermoleophilia; order Solirubrobacterales; family Solirubrobacteraceae; genus Palsa-465. The sequence continues at coordinate 410,052 of CAVSUS010000003.1, forward strand.
CGCTCAGCTGGCCGCTATTCGGTATCTCAAGGTTCCCGACCTGCTGACCGTGGTCTTGACCATGACGATCACCGGCGCGCTCACCGAGCGCGGAATGGGCTGGAGCGACCCTAGGATGTTGCGGCGCGGGCTGACTCTCGCTGCGTTCGCGGTTGGCGCGCTGTCCGGAGCGCTGCTGATCCTCAACGTGGGCGTGGCGGCGGCGCTGTCATTCGGTTTCGGAATCATCGTCGCCGTGGCGATCGCCGCCCATCTGGTGTCGCGAACGTCGACGAGCTGGTCAGCGCCACGGTCGACTTGAGCCCGGCCGCAGGCGACCCATCCTGACGCGGGCGCCCTGCGGCCGGCGAACCAGGCCGGCAACGGGCCGAGCGTGAGCAACATCGGGGGGCACTTTCCGCCGGGCGCGCACCCCCGGGAGCCGAGCCTGTTGGTCGCGGACACCGATCGCGCTGTCGGCCTGTACTCTTGCTCGCGGTGGGATACGGGGTCGTATGCATCTCAAGCGAGGATGGATCGGGGGCGGCGGAAGCCGCACGGCTCGTAGCGGAAACGCTGGGCTTTCGCATGATCGACGAGGACATCGTCGCGCGCGCCGCGGTCCAGGCCGGCGTCGAGGAGGAAGTCATCGCTGATGTTGAGCGACGCAAATCGATCCTGATCAGGCTGCTGGAAGGAATGGGACCAGCGAGCATGGCGGCCGGTCCTATCCTGACTCCCGCTGACATGGTTGGCTACGGTGAACCTGCCAGCGACGAGCTCAGGGCGTTGATCAAGTCGGTTATCGAAGAGACTGCCGCTGCCGGCAACGTCGTGATCGTCGCACACGCCGCATCGCTCACCCTCGCCGCACGCGACGACGTCCTAAGAGTGCTCGTAACAGCATCCGCGCAGACGCGCCGGCGCCGGGTCGCAGCCTTGCTCCAGGTCGACGAGACGGAGGCGGCGCGCGTGCTGAAGCGATCCGATGCCGGGCGGGCGGACTACATAAAGCGCTTCTACGGCATTGGCGCGGAGCAGCCGACGCACTACGACCTCGTCATCAACACCGACAAGCTCACCCCCGACGATGCCGCCCGACTGGTTGTCGACGCGGTAAACGGATCGAGATCGGCTTAGAGAGCTCAGCCTCCGTCCCGCGCCACGGCGCCTAGCGCTTCCGCGAGTCCGGGTCACGATAGGTAGCAATTACGACGCCAGTCGTGGTCGTCACGCTGCTCGTGAGCTGGAGCGGGACATGGACGCCGTCGGGAAACATGCGCCGTCCGGCGCCGAGGAGCAGCGGGTGAATTAGCAGCACGTACTCGTCCACCAGCCGCTCTCCGATCAGCGTCTGCAACAGATCGCCGCTGCCGAGCACGCTGATGACGCCTTCGAGATCGGACTTGAGCTCGGCAACGAACGATGCGGCGTCTCCGTTCAACAGGGTGGAGTTCTCCCAAGAGAGCGGCTCCTTCAGCGTCCGCGACGCGACGTACTTCTGGGTCCGGTTGAGCACGTCGGTGTAGGGATTGCCGTCGGCTCGGTTGGGCCACACGCGATAGAAGTCCTCGTAAGTGCGGCGACCGAACAGCAGCGCCCCCTCCTGGCTCATTCCCTTTCCCATCTCCCGCGCCATCACCTCGTCGTTATAGGGCAGCGCCCAGCCGCCATGGGCGAAACCACCGCGCGTGTCCTCGTCGGCGCGGCCGGGCGCCTGCATCACGCCGTCGAGCGAGAGGTTGTTCACCACAACTAGCTTTGCCATGTTTCGCGCTCCGTTCGAGAGAGCCAACGCGGAGGGTCATCCACCCAACCGTCCGGCGACCGTGCCGGAGTCGTAGCACAGCGGGTCCCCCGATCGGCCGGCCCCGGATGTCGTCTGGTTGGTGGACCTCGAAATCAGACCGAACAACGGCCGACTGGCCGATGGTCGCCGAGGCCGTGCCGCGCGATGCTGTCTATGCGGCCGAACAAACCGCCGCCAGACCAAAATCAACAAACGGATCGAGACATGCGAAACCCGACTGAGACACACAACCACACCACGACCCGGGTAGCACCCGGGCCAACTCCAGGAGCCGCGGACTTGATTGCCCCCGTGCATGCGGACGCCGCGGATGACGCTGGCAGGTCGCTCACGCTTCGCTTCGCCCGTCCCGACGATCGTGTCGCGCTGGCGGAGCTCGCTTCGCTCGACAGCTCGAGGCCGCCGGCGGAGCCGGTGCTGCTCGCAGAGGTTGGAGGTGAGCTCCACGCGGCGCTGTCACTCTCCGAGCACACGCTCGTGGCGGACCCGTTTCGTCCCACAGCCGGGCTGTGCGAGCTCCTGCGAGCTCGCGCCGAGCAGCTCACGCCAGTACACCACGGTTCGCGTTTCCGCCTCCGCTCGTGGCTGAGGCCGAGCTTGTCGCCGGCAACTAGCTGACCATCAGCGCCACGAATAAACCAGACAGCACTACCAACCACCTGATAACGAAGGACACAACATGATTACCCCAAACATCAACTGGACCAGAGTCGCGGCAGCGCTAGCCGCCACGTCTCCCTACGGCCCGTTCTTCGCTCCCGACGGCGCGATCTACGGTCCCGACGGATCCACGCTCGTGCCTCCGGCAGACGAAACCGCTTGCCGCACCGCCACCGCGTCTGCGCACGAGCGCGGGCATGCACCGAGGCGCAACCGGCGCCCTTGGGCCCGCGCGCGCCGCGCGAGCCGCGCGTGGCGCGCCCGTGGCCCGGTTTACCGACCCCGAACCGCTTGAGCGCGCAGGTGTCGAAACCCGGGCAAACGAGGACCACCGGCCGTTCTTCTCATTCCAGCCATTCGGTCTTGAAGCTGGGGCTGGCGTGGATGCAGACCAGATTTGAACGTCCGGGCCCGTCGTTGGTGAACTTGTGAGGGACGCCTGCCGGGACGATGATGATGTCGCCGGGCGTCGCAGTGTGGCGGCTGTCGCCCTCTTGGAAGGTCACGTTTCCCTCTTGCAGGACCCAGGTCTCGTCGTAGGGGTGGCGGTGCAGCCGAGGGCCCTGTCCAGGATCACTGTGGTCGAGGATCAGGGAGATCGTCGCCCCGTGCGCGGCGCCTTCCAGGTTTCCGGATGGGAGCGTGCTGGCGTTGATGACTGGCATGAGTGGAACCTAGCTGTCGTCGAGGTTTGACGCGATCAGGACGGCCGCGCGTTCGTGTGCCGCATAGGTGTCGCGTAGCGCGGAGGTGACGCCGAGTCCCCGGCCTCCGACCGGGGGCGGGTAGGCGGTGAGCAGCGTCCGTACCTGTTGGCCCAGCGGCTCGCCACCCACCGCATCGGCCAGGGCGGCTAGCCCCGTTTTCCGCAGTTCGCGACCTCTACCTGTCCCCGTTGTGGCCAGGGCGGCTGGATGTCGAGTAGTTCGAGGATCCGCTGCTGGGTGCGGGTGAGCGGGTCGAGCTCGATGCCGCGGTGGGTGTAAGTGAGGTCGAGGCCTTGGAAGGCGGAGAGGATGTTGGCGCCGGTGGGTTTGGCGAGTCTGTCTTCGGGCAGCAGCGCCAGCCGCTTGTCGTGCTGCTGCTCGTCGGCGTTGAGCGCGTTGCGTAGTTGCGTTTCGAGTAGTCCGAAGATCAGCAGCGCGATCCCGATGATGCTGATGAGCGCGTAGATGCGGTCGTCGTTGTGTAGGAAGATCGGGCGGACCTTGAGCGTCTGTTTCAGATCGCGGTGGCGGCGCTCGACGATTTCTTGTTCCTTGTAGAGGCGTAGGAGCTTGCCGGCGGTCAGCGCGCCGGGGAGGTTGGTCGCTAGCGCGTAGATCCCGTCGGTTCGCGCTGCCTGCGTGATCGCCTCCTGGTCGCGCTGCCATTCGATCGCTGGCTTGTCGTTGTTGTCTGAGACGGTGACGGTGATCAGCCCCTGGATGTTGCTGGTGACGATCTGCCCGACGCGCCGCTGCACCTGCGTGACGGTCTTGTAGTACCGGCCGCCGAGCCCGTTGCGCACGCGCCCGAGCTCGGCCTCCGCCTTCTGCAGCGCGCGCTCTCGAGCGGCGGCGACCTGCTCCTGCTCCTGGGAGGAGTGGATGTAGGCGACCCGGAAGCGACGCGGCTCGCCGGTCTCGGGATCTGAGAGCTCCCAGTCTGCAAGCGCGCCGCGGTACAGGGTGCGCCGCGCTGCTGGCAGGCGCCACTCGCGCTCGGCCACGTGTCGGATCGGTCTCAGGCGCTCGGGGCCGAGCTCTGACAGGTAGCGCTCCTGAAAGCCGGTCGAGGTCTTCAACGGCACGATGAATCGCAGCCCTGCGCGGTGGATCTGACACAGCGGCTTGGGCTGCCCCAGCGCCGAGTCGCACACCATCAGCATCCCCGGCTTGGCGAATGCCGCCAGCCGCTCCAGCGACTGGCCGACCAGCGCCAGCTCCGAGCAGTTCCCCGGATCCGGCCGCAGATACAACGACACCCCATCGCCAGTGGCCGCCTGCAGCGTGCGCACCTGCCGGGCGACATGACGATCGGACCCCCACCCCTTCGCCACCAGCGCCGAATCCTCATACGCGCCAGCAACCCGCACCGTGGTCAAATCCACATGCAGCCGGCCGGCATCGGCGCCGAACCGCTCGACCGCCCCGGCGGCCAACAGCCCGCGCACGCTCTCCGCGTACACGGCAAAGCACTCAAGCGCCCGGCCGAGCCGATCATCGTTCAACAGCTGCGGCGGGATCGCCAACAGCTCTCTGACCGCTGCCCCCGACGCCCACCCGGCGATGTCATACAACGGCGAGGGCGAGCACAACCGGCTCGCTACCAACGCACAAACGACCTCGCCGACCGACAACTCCGAGCGCTCCGAGCGCGGCAGCGCTCGATCGACCACCGCCGCCACGTCCAGCTCGCGCAAGAAGTGCCAGGCCAACAACAGCGCCCCGACCTCCCGCCGCGTCCCGACCAGCGGCGGATCCAAACGAGCGAACGAGCCCGCCAGCTTCTCCAGCTGCCCCGAGGCCTTCAACTCCTCCCTGCGCCCCAGATTTGCCACAACACGATGGCGGACCTTCCCGCGCTCGTCGCGGTACCCTTCGACCAGCTGAACGTACGTATAGACACGCTCACCGCGCCTCACCCTCGTTTCCTTGACGAACATGTTGCCACAACGCTATAGGCCACTGCGGACGGACCACCGCCAGCGTACAGCCAAAGTTGCCACAACAGACCAGCCCGACCCAAGCCGCGGACAACCCAAAACCCCCCAAACCACGGGCGAACGACCCGCCCTAGCCCAACTCAGCCGCGGAAAACGGGGCTAGCGCATCAGCGCGCACGCGAGCTCCCTCGACGAAGGCAGCGATCACTGTCTCCTGCGCGAGGGGTGCCGAGCCGAACACGCGGGCGTGCAGCACCGCGGGATTGAGCCCGTGCGGGCGGATAAGCGCGCGGCGCTCACTCTCCGAGAAGCCCGCTGCGGCCGCAAGGTGGTCGATTGCCCGGGTGATGCCTTGCGCGTCGACGGGAAGCGACGCCCGCAGCTCGGGCGAGAGGTAGGACACGAGACGATCGTGCTCGGCGGTGGCCTCGTCCAGCAGGGCCTCGACTTGACGGCGATGTGCTTCCTCCATTCAGAGCACGGTAGCCGGGTCAGATCGCGATGTTCGGCGGCGGGCACGTCGCTCATCGCGATGAATCCTGAACCGCGACCGGGTCTAAGCAGGCGACCCGAACCGAAAGGACCTCCGGATGCGCAGATTGATCGTCACCGAATTCGTCTCGCTCGACGGCGTCATGGAGGCGCCCGGAGGCGAGGCTGGCTATCCCCACGCCGGTTGGGTGGCGCCCTCCGTCACCGACGAGCTCGGCGCCTACAAGCTCGACGAGCAGCTGGCCGCCGAAATCCTGCTGCTCGGGCGCAATACGTATGAGAGCTTCGTCGGTGCTTGGCCTCGGCGGGAGGGGCCGATGGCAGAGAAGATCAACACGATGCGCAAGATCGTGGCCTCAACCACCCTCGGCTCGTCGGATTGGCACGACACGACGGTGGTGGACTCCGATCTCGAGGGCGCGATCGGCGCCATCAAGCAGGAGGACGGTGGGCCGATTCTCGTTGCCGGCAGCCGGTCGGTCGTGCATGCGCTGCTCGGCGCTGGTCTCGTGGATGAGATCAACCTGCAAGTGTTCCCGCTGATCCTCGGGAGCGGGATCCGGATCTATCCGGAGGCGCCCGAACCGACGAAGCTCGAACTGGTCTCCTCGCGTGCGCTGGACAGCGGCGTCGTGCTGCAGACCTACCGAGTCGCCGGCTGACCGTCGCGGTGGCGCTAGCCGCTAGCCGACCTCGGTAGCCGACCACTAGCCCCCGCTCATATCGACCGCATAAACATTCGTCGGCTCGACGGTCACGACCACTCGGCCGTCTCCGGGCCGGTCATGCTCCGCAAGGTCGGCGTTGTACTTCGCGCCCAATTTGCGAGCGAATGCGTAGTCGTCGTCGGGATCGACTCTCGCGTGCCCGCGTACCTCGAGGTACCGATACGGGTTCTTTAGATCGAGCAGCAGGAGGCTGCACTGCGGATTTGTACGAAGATTGCGAGTCTTCAGGCGGGACGCGTTGAGCGAGAGCTTCAGCTCGTCTTCGTCGAACAGAAACCAAACCTCGGTCAGGTGCGGAAATCCGTCCCTGCGGATCGTCGCCAGAGAGGCGACCTCGGCGCTCAGAAGGTCCTCATGGGATTCGGGAAAGCTGGTCATCCCGACATTCTCCATGAGCGCGCTCCGGGGTCGAGCACCGTCGAGTGATCGTTGAACGTACGTCTAAACGTGAGGAGGCATCCGCCATGATCAAGGTCACGCTCGTGGGCGGCCCGACAGCCCTGGTCGAATACGCCGGGCTTCGCTGGCTCACTGATCCGTCGTTCTCCCCGCCCGGTGAATACGCCGGCGGGTTGGTGAAGACCACCGGGCCGGCGATCGAACCCGGCGCGCTGGCACCGATCGATGTCGTTCTGCTCTCACACGAGCATCACAGCGACAACCTGGACCCGGCCGGCCGCGAGCTCTTGCCGAGCGCCAAGCGGGTCCTCACTACCGTCCAGGGCGCCGAGCACCTCGGCGCCAACACCACGGGACTCGAGCCTTGGTCCTCGGTCGAGGTGGAGAGCCCCGACGGCGGTCCCGTGACGGTCACCGCTGTTCCCGCACAGCACGGCCCGGACGGGACCGACCATCTCACCGGGCCGGTCATCGGCTTCGTGCTCCAAGCAGCCGGCGCGGACAAGGTCTACATCTCGGGCGACAACGCCTCGCTCGACGTGGTGCGGGCAATCGCCGATCGCCTCGGTCCCGCCGATGTCGCCGTGCTGTTCGCCGGCGCCGTCCAGATACCTCGTCGCTTCGACGGCGCCTACCTGACTCTGTCGAGCGACCGGGCGGCTGAAGCGACCAAGCTCCTCGGCGTCCGCGCCGCGATACCGGTCCATTTCGAGGGCTGGACGCACTTCACCCAGGGCGCGGACCAGCTCCGCGCGGCCTTCGCCGGAAACAGCATCGCCGACCGGCTGGTGCTCGCCGGGCGCGGGGAAACGGTCACCGCGTGAGCGGTATCGCGGCAGAACGCCGCCGTCGCGCGGGACGGCCGCCGATCAGGCCGCGCGCTGGGCCACGCCCGGCCAGCTCTCGATCGGATCGGTCGAGCGAACGACGTGCATCCCGGCGGCCGCGTAGCGTTCGAATGCGGCATTCGCTTCGTCCGTGTAGTCCACGACGCCCGGGACGACGACCGGCGACGTGCAGTCCTCGAGGAGATAGGTGCGCTCGGCGAGCCGGCGCCCCACCGCCTCCTCGTCGAGGAGGTCATCGATGGTCCAGGCCATGCAGTGGCTCTTAGCCTGGCCAGCCACCACGACGGCATCGAACTCGAGCAGCTTTTCGATTAGCTCGTTGTTTCTCCCCCCCAGGGGGTCGCCGTCCGGTCCCTTGATCACCTCTGGCCCGAGCATCGAATAGTGCTCGGTGAGCGGGTCGTCACCTTTGACCTGGAAGTCGGGCCGGCTCCGGCGCGCGATGCCGTGGAAGAAGACCGCTTCCTCCACCGCCGAGACGAGTGCGTGCCCGATGCCGCCCAGCATGGCGTGGTAGGGCCAGATGGTCAGGTCGTACTTCCCCCCCTCCGCCAGCTGCCGGGTGTAGTGGACGAGGTGGCGCTGGGCGTAGTGGATGTCGATCCCGAGCGCCTCCGCGACCGCGGCGTTCATCTTCCAGCGGCCCGTCTCGACGTCTTCGACCGAGACCAGGGTGTACGGCGACGGGTGGTTGCCCTGCTCGTCCACGAGCCAGATCGCGTGGAATATCTGCATCGCATGGTGGGTGTCGAGGCTCGGAAACACCTGGGTGAGCTTGCCGAGGTTGCGATACACGAACTCGACCAGACGCCGATTGTCGTCCACCGCCCCCGTCCCCGAGCGTCCGGCCACGAACAACTCGAAGTCGGGGATGCAGAACGTATTCTGGACGTCGACGGCCAGCAGGCAGCAGCGAAATGTGTCCTCCGACGCCGGTCGCAGTTCATGACGCTGGGCCCACGCTTCGGCCTCCCGCGCCCGCTGCTCATACGGAACCCGCCACACCTCACCTACACGACTGGGCTCGAAGTGCGGCGGAAGCGGCAGCTCTCGCATCTTGCCGCGCAGTCTACGAGTCGCCGCCTCGACGCCACTGCGCTAACGCCGGGACGCCAAGAGCCGTCAAACGCGCAAAGATCAGCTCACCGCTACAACCATCGTGAGGAGAGCCTGATGCCGAAAGGCAGTCCGCCGCCGCGACACGCCCCGAAGAACCTCGCCGGATACCTCGAGGCATTGAGCCGGCCGGTGTTTCAAGCCGGGATGAGCTGGCGTGTGATCGACGCCAAGTGGGACGGGATCCGCGAGGCGTTCAAGGAGTTCGACCCGCCGACGGTCGCGGCGTTCGGACCCGACGAGGTCGACCGCCTGCTCGAGGACCCGCGCGTCGTCCGCAGCCGACCGAAGATCGAGGCGACGATCGACAACGCCCAGACGATGCTCGACCTGGACAAGGAGCACGGCGGGTTCGGTAACTACCTCCGTTCGCGCGGCGGCTTCGACGCAACCGTGGCCGACCTGAAGAAGAATTTCGGCTTCATCGGCGACAGTGGCGCCTATCACTTTCTCTGGGTCGTCGATGAGCCCGTACCGGCGCATGAAGAGTGGTTTGCCTCCCGGCCGGCGCGCTCCGCCCGGCGCCGGCGAACCGCCTGACGGATCGCCCGTGTACCCGCAACGGCCGATCGCTCCCCTTCCGTCCGCCCGCGACCTACGCTTTATCGAAGGATGCGCGTCCGGCATCTGATCGCGATTGGCGCGGCGCTCGGAGCGGCAGCGACACCTGCCGGCGCCATCAGCATCCAGCACGTTCCCCTTGCGATCCAGACCGCTTCGCTGACCCAGAGCGGCCAGGAAATCGTCTGGACGGTTCGGCTCGAGCACTCGTTCTCTCCGACCGCCATGCAGCGAGAGCGACGGTCGCTGTGCCTGCTGATCGAGCGTGCGGGCAACGGAACAGTCAGCGGCCAAGTGTGCGTTGCGCCCCCGGCGCGCGGCCAAAGGACGCCGCAGCTGCGCTACATGCACGTCACCGCGGCGGGCCCGGGGCCCGCTCACGTGATCCCGGCGACCATCGCCCGCTCCAGCACGCGGGAGCTGACCGCCACCTTCCTGCCCACGAGCTTCGGGCTCGCGTACCGCGCCTTGCGCTGGCAGGTGATCAGCACGCTTGCCCCGCCCGCGTGCACCCCGCCGCGGCCTGATCGCGTCGGGTGCTACGTCGTGTTCCCCGCCCACCCGGCACTCGCGCGATTGCACACTCCACGACTGATCGGCTGCACGGCCAGCGGTGCCTCGTTCGTCACCCAGGGTCCGACAAACCGGCACGAGATCGCCCTGACGTTCGACGACGGTCCCTGGCCGGACACGGGTCAGTTCCTCGACGTGCTCGAGCACTATCACGTGCCGGCGACGTTCTTCGAGATCGGCGACCAGATCGCGACGTATGGAGAGGGCGGAGCGATGGAGCGGCGGATGCTCGCCGACGGAGACATGATCGGTGACCACACGTGGAGCCATCCGGACGTCGCCGGCGACGGGTCGTTCGCCAGAGGGCAGATCGAAATGACCGCTGCGGCGATCCGCAGCGCGACCCGCGGTTTCACCCCGTGCCTGTTCCGGGCTCCCTATGGTGCGGTTAGCTCCGCGTTGATCGGCGAGGTGCGATCGATGGGATTCACCACCATCCAGTGGGACATCGATCCGCGCGACTGGGCTCTTCCCGGGACCGACGCGATCTACCAGAACGTCGTGGGCAACGCGCACAACGGCGCGATCGTCATCCAGCACGACGGCGGCGGCAACCGCTCCGAGACGCTTGCGGCGCTCCCACGTGAGATCGCAACGCTCCGCAGCAGGGGCTACCAGCTCGTCACGGTCACCGAGCTCCTCGGCCAGCAGCTGATCTACAAGTAGCGCCCGCGCCCCGGTCCGGGAGGTGCGCCGAGCCGGGGGCTAGGTTGCCGGTTACCGGACGACCCGGTATTTGATGTGCGTGACCGCCGCCGAGGCCACCACCTTCACGGGTTGAAGAACGGGATCGCCAACACCCTCGAGGAGGCGCTCGCCGGCGCCGAGGATGATCGGCACGATGTGGAGGTGCAGCTCGTCGAGCAGCCCGGCCGCCAAGCACTGCTGCACAACGCTCGCGCCGCCCGCGATCGCGACGTCCCGCTCGCCGGCCGCCGGCCGCGCTTGCTCGAGCGCCGACTCGATCCCGCCGGTGACGAACGCGAATGTCGTCCCTCCCTCCATCCGGAGGGGCTCACGTGGGTGGTGCGTGAGCACGAAGACCGGGGTATGGAAGGGAGGGTTCTCGCCCCACCACCCTCTCCAGCTCTCATCCCACGGCCCGTCGCCGCCACCGAACATCTTGCGGCCCATGACGTACGCGCCGATGCCCTCGGTGGCCTCCTCGGCGACCTCCGAGTCGGCACCCGGCTCGCCGCCCTCCAGTCCGTGTTGGGCGCGCCAGCCCTTCGTGGCAAACGCCCACTCGTGCAGGCGCATTCCACCCTCCCCGAGCGGGTTTTCCAAACTCTGGTTGGGCCCGGCGACGAAGCCGTCGAGCGAGACTGAGATCTGGCATGTGACTGAGTTCATGCCTCCTTTGACCGCCGGGGACGGACGGAATCATCGCCTGCCTCCGCCGTAGCCGGGCGCCCTCTAGCGAATCAGCAGCCGCTCAAGCGCCTGCCTGGTCTTTTCGCTCCGGTCGGCCTCGCGAGCGAGCGCCCGGCCGAGAGCGTCGAGCCACGCATCGATGTCGAGCGACTCGGTCTTGAGCACGATGCCCCCGGAGAGGCGCGAGCACGACGTCTCGATAGACGTCTCTCGGGCCCGCAACTCCAGCCGCTGGTCGCCCGCGTCGATCCTGATGCGCCGGACCACCTTCGGCCCGAGCAGCCTCGCGCGCCATCGGTAGACGTGCACGGCGCCCGGGAGCGCCTGCTCGAGCTTGACGGCCAGTCCCTCCACGAACGCCCGGAGGTCGCTGGAATCGGCGCGCAATGACGCGGCGAGCAGATCTAGGTCGACGTCTCTGGCCATGTGTTGCCGTGGCCAAGGCTACGGCACACTCCCCGCGCAGGTGAGGAGCCCGCGACCCGCGATCGAGCCGCGGTGCTTCGACGGCCCGGTTGACACCTAGCCGTCCTATGCCTTATGGTCCTAGGTATGAAGACCGATACCCTGAACGGACAGCTCGACCCGCTGGTCCTCGCCACGGTCGCCGAGGAGCCTGCGCACGGCTACGCCATATTGCAGCGGCTGAAGCAGCGAAGCAGCGGCGCGTTCGATCTCGCCGAGGGGACCATCTACCCGGCGCTCCATCGACTCGAGCGCGACGGGTTGCTCAGCAGTTCCTGGACGAGCGAGAGCGGAAGGCGCCGGCGCGTTTACCGGCTCACCCGTGCCGGCCGATCCGCGCTGCAGGTCCGACGTCGCGAGTGGACCCGCTTCGCGCACGCCGTCGAGGCGGTGCTGGGATGAGTTGGCTCGAGCACCTGGAGCATGAGCTCACCGCGCGCGGGATCACGGGTCGGGAGCGCCGGCGCATCCTCCTCGAGCTGCGCGATCACATCGAGTGCGATCCCGGCTGCCAGGACCGGCTGGGTGCTCCCCGCGAGCTGGCCGCCAGGTTTGCCGACGAGCTCGCCACCCACCGCGCGCGCCGCTGCGCCTGGTACGTGTTCGGGGCGCTCGCCGCGGCCGCCTTCGCGCTCGTCGCCTCTCAGGCCGCCTTGGGACGCGCCGGGAGTTATCCCGGGTATACGAGGGGCCTGTCGCAGGCCCTCTTCCTACCGGCGGCGTTCGGGATGCTGATCGGCCCCCAGATTGCGCTGGTCGCCGGAACGCTCGCCGCTCTGCGAGCGTTGCGGCGGCGACGAGCGACGGTTCTACCCGCCGCCGAGATCGCCCTCATCCGCCGGCGCGCCTGGGTCGCGCTCGGGGCTGGGTTCGTGACGGTGGCGGGAATTGAGCTGTACGCGGTGAACTTCTCGGCGGTACTGCCCATGAGGTGGCTGGTGCCTACTGCGGGACTCGCCGCCCTGGCCGGCGTAGCCCTGTTCACCGCGTCCCTGACGCTAGCGCGCTCGGGGATCGTGGTTTCCGGCGCCAGCGGCGAGGCGGGTGATGTATACGACGACGTGCCCGCGCTTCGTTGGGGCTGGCTCCGCCGCCAGCTATGGCGGCTGGGGGCGCTCGGTTCGTTGAGCGTCGCCGTCGCGATGGCTCTGTTCGAGGCCCACGCCGAGCGCTCGTGGTCGGAGGGGATCCAGCGCGGCATGTTGGAAGGTCTCGCCGCAGCGGTGGGGTTCGTTCTGCTGGGAAGGATGCTCGGGATGGTGCCGGCCCCTACTCACGCCGGGCAGACCGAGGAGCCGCTCATCGCCTCGAGACTCGCCGGCGCCCGGTCCGACCGGCTTCTGGCGGACGCCGACCGATCCCGCGCCGAGTCGATACTGCGGGAATGCTACGGCGAGGGGCGACTGAGTCTTCAGGAGCTGATCACGAGGGTCGAGGCGGTTCACGAGGCAAGAACCGTCGGCGAGCTGCGCGATGCCCTAAACGGTCTACCGGACCGCTCGTAGCCGGCTCCTACCAGACAGCGCGCTCAGTCCGACCCTTTCACCGGGACGCTGGTCTCGGGCACAAGCTCGGCCGGGCGCATCTGGACGCCGGCCGCGGAGTAGGCGTCGGGGGCATCGAGCGTCTCGGCCTGGAGCAGGGCGTGGGCCAGGCTGTCGAGCTGCTCGCGGTGGTCGGTGAGCAGCTGGGTCACTTCGTCGTGGGCCTCGTCGACGAGGCGGCGGGCTTCCTGGTCGACCAGGTACTGGGTCTGGGGAGAGGTCTCGCTGGCGCCCGGCAGCAGTGGACCTTGCCCGTCGCTCGGCAACACGGCTACCGGCCCGACCTTGTCGCTCATCCCCCACCGGCCCACCATCTGGCGAGCGATCTGCGTCAGCTGCTGGATGTCCGACTCAGCGCCCGTTGTGATGCGGCCGTAGACGACCTCCTCGGACACGCGACCGCCAAGCGCCACCTTGATCTTGGCTTCCAGATCCTCGCGCGAGTACGACACCCGGTCCGCATCCGGGGTCGCGAGCGTCACCCCAAGCGCCATCCCGCGCGGGATGATCGACACCTTGCGGACCGGGTCCGCTTCCGGGGTGAGCATCCCCACCAGCGCGTGCCCGGACTCGTGATACGCGGTGCGCTCGCGATCCTCGGGACTGAGGAGGATTCCCCGCGGCGCGCCCAACAGGATCTTCTCGAGCGACTCCGTGAAATCGGCCATCTGCACCTTCTCGTGGTTGCGTCGGGCGGCCAGGAGTGCCGCCTCGTTGCAGAGGTTGGCCAGGTCGGCCCCCACCATCCCCGGGGTGGAGGCCGCGAGCGCGTCCAGGTCGACGTCGTCGGCGAGCGGAATCGAGCGGGTGTGGACCTGGAGGATCTGCTTGCGCCCGGCACGATCGGGGGGCTGCACGGCGACCCGGCGGTCAAACCGACCCGGGCGCAGCAACGCCGGGTCCAGGATCTCGGCGCGGTTGGTCGCCCCGATCACGATCACGGCCTGGTTCGGCTCGAACCCGTCCATCTCGGTCAGGATCTGATCCAGCGTCTGCTCGCGCTCGTCGTTGGCGCCGGTGACCGAGATCGTGCCCTGGCGCGAGCGGCCGATCGCATCGAGCTCGTCGATGAAGATGATCGCTGGCGCCGCCTCCTTGGCCTTGGCGAACAGGTCACGGACTCGCGACGCTCCGACGCCCACGATCGCCTCGATGAACTCCGACGCCGCGATCGAGAAGAAAGCGGCGTGCGCCTCGCCGGCCACCGCGCGCGCCAGCAGCGTCTTTCCGGTTCCGGGCAGACCGAACAGCAGCACTCCGTGCGGCGCCCGCCCGCCCAGGCGCTGGAAGCGGTCGGGCGTCTTGAGGAAGTCCACGACCTCGGTCAGCTCGGCCTTCGCCTCGTCGATCCCCGCGACGTCCGCGAACGTCACCCGGATCTTCTCGGGATCGACCCGGCGGGCCTGCGAACGGCCGAAGTTGCCGAGCGCGCCCATACCTCCACCCGCTGTGGCGCGACGCGCGAGCAGCACGAACAACCCCACCAACAGCAAGGTGGGACCGAACCCGAGCAACAGCTCCGCGAGCAGCGAGGTCCCCGGATTGGGGTTCTTAGCGTTGACCTCCACCCCCTTGGACTGCAACTGCTCCGTCAGCTGGGTGCTGTTCCAGAACGACGGCACCTGCGTGGCGAACAACGTCGTGGGCGTGGCATGCGAGTCGTTCGGCGGATAGCGCTGCTTGGTCTTGAACGTCCCCTGGATCGAGTCGCCCTTCGAGGAAATCGAACTGATCTGGCCGGCGTTCAGCTGATTTATGAAATACGGGCTGAACGGCACCGTAACCCGAGGCTGTCCGGGCGGCTGAAAAGCGAGCACCAAGATCCAGTTGACCGCCAGCAGCACCACCACGAAGATCCAAAAGCCACGCCACCGATGCGGCGGCCGCGGCTGATGTTGCTCGGGTGTGCCGCGACCATCGGGCGCCGGCGCCACCCGCCACCCACGCTCATCGCGCGGCATCGGTGACGGCGGAACGTTCTGGGTGCCGCCCGCCGGACTGTCGGAGTCGGCGGCCATTGGCTCATGATCGCACCTCCCCGACCGCGCCCGTAGACTGCGCGCGCAACTCGTCCTAGCTGACAGTGTTCGTAGGCTCAGGGACCCGCGGCCACGGCGTGCTCCGAAGACTCCCACCACCACGAGGAGATGACGGATGAAGCTGATAGGAGCAGGACTGCCACGCACCGGGACGCTGTCGCAGAAGGTGGCGTTGGAGATCCTCGGTCTCGGGCCCTGTTACCACATGGTGAACGTGCTCGCCGACCTCGACGAGGTGCCGGCTTGGAGCCGCGCGCTGGATGGCCAGGCTTCCTGGCAGGAGCTGTTCGAGGGCTTCCAATCGACTGTCGATTGGCCGGCAGCGTTCTTCTACCAGGAGTTGATCGAGGTCTATCCGGACGCCAAGGTGCTGTTGAGCGTCCGCGACGCCGACGGCTGGGAGCGCAGCATGCGCGACACGATCTGGGGAGTGCTGTACGGCGACATGCTGATCCACGACCTCTCGAACGCACGCGCGCGCGTCGATCCGAAGTGGCGCGGGTACACCGAGCTCATGGAGGAGATGTGGAGCCACAGCGGGCTGATCAGCGAACGCGACGGCCAGCCCGGATCGATGGGAACCGCGATGGAGCGCTACAACGAGGAGGTGCAGCTGAGGGTGCCATCCGAGCGGCTGCTCGTGTGGTCGGTCGGTGACGGCTGGGAGCCGCTCTGCCGATTCCTCGACGCGCCGGTGCCGAGCATGCCGTTCCCACACCTCAACGACAGCAAGGAGTTCGGCGATCGCCTGGTCGACGGATCGCTACTTGCGCTGCAGCAGTGGCGCTCGCACGACGCTGCGCCGGTCCCCGCGACGTAATTCACCGCGCGATGAGCGGCGCGCTCGTTGAAGAGGTCATCCGCGTGGTCCGCGCCGCCGGCGAAGAGGTGCTGGACGTGTACGTTCGCGGGTGCAGCGTGGACATGAAGGCGGACGGCTCGCCCGTGACCGAAGCGGACCGGCGAGCCCAGGCCGTCATCTGCGCGGGGCTGTCGGACATCGCGCCCGATGTGCCGATCGTGGCCGAGGAGAGCATCAACGGAACCTCATCTGTGCGAGCGGGAGCGCGCAAGCTCTGGCTCGTGGACCCGCTGGATGGGACAAAGGAGTTCCTTGGCCGCAACGGGGAGTTCACGATCAACATCGCGCTGATCGAGGCCGGCGCGCCGGTCCTCGGCGTCGTCTTCGCGCCGGCGCTCGAGCGGCTGTTCGCCGCGGCGCCCGGCGTGGGCGCCGCGGTGGAGGATGCCGCCGGCCGAAGGCGTCTGTCGGCGCGCGCGACGCCGCCCGACGGAGCGACGATTGTCTCGAGCCGCTCCCACGGCGCTCCGGACGCCCTCGCCCGGTTCATGGCGGGCCGCCAGATAGCCGCATCGTTCACGGCGGGATCCTCGTTGAAGTTCTGCCTGATCGCCGCCGGTGAAGCCGACCTCTACCCGCGTTTCGGGCGGACCATGGAGTGGGACACGGCCGCCGGAGATGCCGTGCTGCGAGCCGCCGGCGGACGCGTCACCGATCTCCACGGGCGCCCGCTCCGGTACGGGAAGCCGGGCTTCGAGAACCCACACTTCGTCGCGTCCGGGCGTGGCGATGACCTCGGGTGAGGAGCGCAGTCCGCGGGCCACACCGCTGCCGTCGCAGGTGCAGGTGACGGTGCTCGCCGACCCTCGCCCCCGCCCGCTCCGGCATCGGATCACAGGAGCTTCCACCCCCATCAAGGCGCTCGCGACAGGCGGCCTCGCGCTGCTCGCCGCCGGGGCGGTCGCGATCATCGTCAGCTCGCTAACCGGTGGTCGTGCGGGTGCACCGGGCGCCGTGCCCGCGCTGGCCCGCGAGCCCGGACCTGCGGGCGTAGCCGCGGCCTACGGGTTCCCAACGCGCTGCCTGACCGTCACGATCCTCTCACGCGATCCCGATTACGCCCGCGCCGACTTCAATCGCGGCAGTGAGTGCGGCCGCTACAACGGAGACGTGACCGCGATCTTCGAGCGCGTCGGCGGTGCGTGGCGCCCGGTGCTGCACGCCGTCGAGTACGCGTGCCCGGTGCCGTCGCTTCCGAGCGCCGTGCAGGCGCAGCTCGCCGTCTGTCCCCAGCCCTAGCCTTGGACGTCCAGGCTTTCCTCGCCGAACTGAGCGCGTGGGCCGCCGCCAGCGGGCGTACTGCGCGGACCCACCGCTACGGCCCCGGCCCCGAGAACGAAGCCGACCTGCTGCTGCCGGAAAGCGGGAGCGGTCCGCATCCGGTGGCCGTGCTCCTGCACGGCGGATTCTGGCGCGCACGATTCACCCGAGCGCTGATGTCAGCGCTCGCGGTCGACCTCGCGGCGCGGGGATGGGCGACCTGGAACGTCGAGTATCGCCGTGTGGGAACCGGCGGGGGCGTGCCCGAGACCCTCAACGATGTGCGCGCCGCGATCGAGGCGCTCGCCCTGATCGAGGAGGCTCGGATTGCCACGCAGGAGCTCCTGGTGATCGGCCATTCCGCCGGGGGCCAGCTAGGACTGTGCGTCGCCGGCAAGCCGCACGTGGCAGCGGTGCTGTCGCTGGCGGGCGTCTGCGACCTGGCGGCGGCCGCGCGCGACCGGATCGGCGAGGGGGCGGCGCTCGAGTTCATGGGCGGAGGCCCGGAGGAGCGGCCCGAGGCGTACGCGACCGCCGATCCACTGCGCCTGGTGCCGACCGGCACCGAGTCGCTGCTCGTCCACGGCGACGCCGACCAGCGCGTTCCCGTCGAGCAGAGCCGCGCGTACGCCCGGGCCGCGCGCGCCGCGGGTGACCGGTGTGAGCTGCTCGAGCTCGCCGGCGTCGATCACTTCGCGGTCATCGATCCACGCACTCCGGCATGGGCAACTGTCGTCGAGCACCTCGCCCGGGTCATGTCTCGAGCACGCGGCGCGGAGGCTCCTTAAGCTGAACCCGGTGCAAACGACCGTCATCGTTGTCGGCGGCGGAATCGGCGGCCTGTCCACCGCCCTCGCGCTGGAGCGCCGTGGCCTCGAGTGCCGCGTGTTCGAGCAGTCGGCGCAGATACGCGAGCTCGGAGTCGGGATCAACACCCTGCCTCATGCGATCGGCGAGCTCGCCGAGCTCGGCCTGCTCGAGCGACTCGACGCGGTCGGCCTGCGCACTTACGAGCTGATCTACACCAACCGCTTCGGCCAGGAAATCTGGCGCGAGCTGCGGGGGCTTGACGCCGGCCACGCGGTCCCACAGTTCTCCATCCACCGCGGGGCGCTCCAAGGCGTCCTTCGCGATGCGGTGGTGGAGCGACTGGGTCCCGACGCGATTCGCACCGGCCACAGGCTGGTCGGCTTCGACCCGGACGCTGACGGTGTCACCGCGCACTTCGTCGATCCCTCGGGCGCGGGCCTGGCCGCGGTGCGCGCCGATGTGCTCGTCGGTGCGGACGGGATCCACTCGACGGTGCGCGCGGCGGTCACGCCCGGCGAGGGACCGCCCCGCTGGAACGGGACCATGCTGTGGCGGGGCGCTACAGACTGGCCCACGTTCCTCACGGGACGGTCGATGATCATCGCCGGGGGAATGGAGGCGAAGGTCGTGCTCTACCCGATCGCGGAGGGCGCAGCGAGCGCCCGGCGGCTCACCAACTGGGCGGTGATGGCCAAAACCGGCCTCGAAGGCTCTGCGCCACCCCGACGGGAAGACTGGTCGCGTCCGGGCCGCCTGGAGGAGGTTCTCCCGCACGTGGCTCGCTTCGCGATCGGGGAAGTCGACGTCGCGGCCCTCATCGAGTCGACAGCGCATTTCTATGAGTATCCGGTCTGCGATCGCGACCCGATTCCTCGATGGTCATACGGGCGGGTGACCCTTCTGGGAGATGCGGCACACCCCATGTACCCCGTCGGCTCGAACGGCGCCAGCCAGGCGATCCTCGACGCGCGGGCGCTCGCGGACGCGCTCGCCGACACCGAGGACGTGGCCGAGGCGCTCCGCCGGTACGAGAACGCGCGCCTCGGACCCACCTCGGAGATCGTGCACGCGAACCGCCGAGGCGGTCCCGAAGGTGTCATCGACGCCGTGGAGGCCCTCGCGCCCGACGGATTCGAAGACGTCGAGTCCGTGCTCCCGTATGCCGACCGGGAGGCGATCGTCCGCGGCTACGCCCGGAAGGCGGGCTTTGCCGTGCCGGCCCCGACCCGACAACATGACCGCGCCCGCGCCCAGAGCGGGCGCGGCAGCGACTAAGGAGGATGAGATGGTCCCGCAGCACGAGGTGGAGTTCGTGCCACCGCCATCCGATTGATCAACCGGCTCGAGGAGGCAGCGTGTCAGACGGAACGGTGACGCCCGAAGTGCCCGCGCGATTGCTTGCGGATGGCTCGTCGATACCGGTGCTCGGCCTGGGGCTCTGGCAGGTGCCGAGCGGTCGCGAAACCGAGGACGCCGTGCGGTGGGCCCTCGAGCTCGGCTACAGGCACATCGACACGGCGCAGGCCTACGGCAACGAGGAGAGCGTGGGGAAGGCGCTGCGCGACAGCGGGATCCCGCGCGAAGACGTGTTCATCACGACGAAGTTCTATCCCGGGCGCCGCGACCCGGCCGCCGAAGCCGAGCGGAGCCTGCGACGTCTCGGCATCGATCAGCTCGATCTCTACATCATCCACTGGCCGGAGGGAGGACCGACCTGGGCGTGGCCGGGGATGGAGGAAGCCCGGCGGCGGGGACACGCCCGCTCGATCGGGGTCTCGAACTTCAGCGTCCAAGAGCTCGAGCAGGTGATGGCTATCGCCGGCACTCCGCCGGTCGTCGATCAGGTGCAGTTCAGCCCGTTCGAGTACCGCCGAGCGCTGCTCGAGACCTGCGCGGAGCAAAACGTGGCGCTGGTGGCCTACAGCTCGCTGGGGACCGGTCGGTACCTGTCGGATCGGAGCGTCGCGCAGATCGCCGAGCGCGTCGGGCGGACGCCGGCGCAGGTGCTGTTGCGATGGTGCATACAGCGTGACGCGATCGTGATCCCCAAGTCGACCCACCGGGATCGGATCGAGGAGAACGGGAGGCTGTTCGACTTCGCGCTCTCGGATGACGACATGGCCGCGCTGGACACGCTCGATCGAACGAACGGGACCGATCGGGCCCGCGAGCGAAAGTGGTGGCGGTAACGGTCACCACCGCCAGGGCCAAGCTGAGCCTGTCGTCGCCCAAGCGCGCGCTGACCGAGAGCCGGTCGTGACCGCGCCTTGCCCTCCTTCGGCGATAGCCGCCGACACCAGACTGACTTGGTCGGCATACAGCTGGGCCGCCGATTCCTCCCGATCCAGCGCCGCCTCGTAGGCGGCGAATGCGAGCGCTCGTTCCGGTGGCGCGGCCGTCGAGAACCGCTCGTAAGCGGTCCGCACCGCGGCACACTCGGTTCTCCATTCACAGTACAACTCGAGCAGGTGGTCGACCTGCGCAGCATAAAGCTCAGAACTCACCGCTTTCACCTTTCTGAACCAAACACCGAATGTCCGTTACGCTAGGCCGCTCGTTGGTCGCTGTGAAGCACCAATTACGAGCGCGATCTCTGGTCCAATCGGCAACGAATTCCGGCCCGACCAGATCGCCCGGTGAGTAGTCAGACCGGTTCGATGCAGACGCTGATGCCGGCGCTCGTCAGATACGGCGCGAGGTCAGCGAGCGCGACCACGTCCTCGGGACCGAACACCCCCGGGCGCAGCGGCGCGCGCGCCCGTGCATCCTGGAGCGCCTGCGCGAGCGCCACCGTGGCGTGCGCCGCGCCGCGGTAGTCGCCGGCGCACCGAAGCGTCGTGGCGGCCAACCTGACCCCGTCGCGACGGACACAGACCCAGTGCGCCACGGGTTCGGTGCTGACGGCGGACCGAGGCGCGGGAGCCCCGCGAACGAACGCGGCCTGATCGAGCTCGCCGATCGTGCCGAGCCGGTTGCGAGCCAGGAGAGCGTCGTGCACCTCGACCTCCGCGAAGCAGACGTACGAGCGCACCCGTCGCGGACCAGCCAGACGGCCGAGCCAGCCGCGCTCGCACTCCGCGAAGC
Source organism: uncultured Solirubrobacterales bacterium (assembly GCA_963731355.1). Taxonomy (GTDB): domain Bacteria; phylum Actinomycetota; class Thermoleophilia; order Solirubrobacterales; family Solirubrobacteraceae; genus Palsa-465. The sequence continues at coordinate 431,303 of CAVSUS010000003.1, forward strand.
TCAGGCACTCGCGCGTACCGAACGGCGGTGGAAGCGGGACGGCGACCGTCCCGTGCTCGGTGCGGCGGGTGAGGTTGCGATGCACGAATTCGTGACCGGCTCGTCCGGTCGTCGCGCCAGCCGACAAGGTGAACACCAACTCGATCTCGTCGGCGTCGGGATGTGCGGTGACCAGGTCCGCCGCGATCAGGTTGGTCAGCCCGGGAGCGATACCGGCTCCGAGGACGACGGTACCGACCGGCGAGGTACGCGACGCACGGAGCCTCTGCGTCCACGCGATCGGCGGCGCCGCGGTGTTCAGTATGAGACCTCCACGATCGACGATCGATCGTTCGGCGACGACGCCGGGGTGGGGCACGGTATCGACGACGACGTCGGCCTCCTCGAGCCTCGGCGTGACCGTCGCGGGGAGGTCGAGATCGATCCGGCGCCAGTCGCGGTAGCGATCCGGGGCGCGGCTTCCCCGGATCACCTCCCAGCCGGCGTGCTCGAACGCGCTCGCGGTCAGCGAGCCGAGCACGCCGTCGGCCCCGATGACGAGAACCCGCTCCCCGGTACTGGCAAACATGTGCACCGGTCCACCGTAAGTCAGCCATTGGACCTTCGCCCAGGGCCAATCAAGGGCTACGATCTAAGACCAATGGAGCTGCTGGTCGAGTTCGAGCCGGGCGCGCCTCTGCATCGTCAGTTAGAGCGGCAGCTGCGCGAGGCGGTTCGGGCGGGCCGGCTGCGGCCAGGCCTGCCGCTGCCCGCGAGTCGGCTACTGGCCGAGGAGCTGGGCGTCTCGCGGGGGGTCGTGGTGGAGGCCTACTCGCAGCTGATCGCCGAGGGGTATCTCGCCGCCCGTCGGGGAGCCGGGACCGTCGTCGCCCATTCCTCCGAGTACCGCGAGAACCGGGCCCTCCCCACTGAGGCCACCGAGCCGCCTCGGATCGTGTACGACCTCCGTCCCGGACAGCCTGACTTTGCCTCGTTCCCGCGGCAGCGAATGCTCAGCGCGCTCTCCCGCGCGATGCGAGAGCTGCCCGACAATGCCCTGACCTACAGCGATCCGCGGGGCGTGAATGAGCTCCGGGTGGCGGTGAGCGATTACGTCGGCCGGGTGCGTGCCGCGGTCGCTGCACCGGGGAACGTGATCGTGTCCTCGGGGCTTGCGCACGGACTGACGAACATCTGGCTCGCGCTTCGTGATCGGGGCGCGAAGCGCGTCGCCGTCGAAGATCCCGGGTGGCGCTGGCAGCTGCGCACAGCCGAGCGCGCGGGACTGACACCGGTTCCCGTCAGGGTGGACGAGCACGGCCTGGTGGTCGAGGAGCTCGAGCGGCTCGACGTGGATGCAGTCGCGGTCACGCCGGCCCATCACTTCCCGACGGGAGTGGTCATGAGCCCCGAGCGTCGCGCGGCGCTGCTGGACTGGGCGCGGCGACGCGACGGGTTGGTCGTCGAGGACGACTACGACGCCGAGTATCGGTACGACCGCGAGCCCGTCGCCGCGCTCCAGGGCATGGATCCCGACCACGTCGCGTTCTGCGCGACCACGAGCAAGACGCTCGCGCCCGCGATGCGACTTGCCTGGGCGGTCCTGCCTGAGCGTTACGTCGGCGACGTGACCAGCCAGTACGTGGTCACCTGGGCGAGCCCCTCGTCAATCCAGCAGGTCGCGATGGCGAATTTCCTTGCCTCCGGCGAGCTCGACCGCCATATCCGTCGCACCCGCCGGATCTACCGGCGACGGCGCGACGCCCTGGTAGCGGCGCTGGCCGAGCAGCTCCCCGAGGTGAGGATCGGGGGCGCCGCCGCGGGACTGCAACTGGTCGCGTGGCTTCCCGAAGGCGCCGACGAGCCCGCAATCGCCGGCGCCGCCCGCCGGCGGGGCGTGGCCGTGCATGCGCTCCACCGGCACTTCACGTGCGGGCCGGATGTGCCGCCGGCGCTGGTCCTGGGGTACGCGCAGCTGAACGAGATCGCGCTGCGCCGCGCCGTGCGAGAGCTGAGCGCGGTTATGGCTTAGCGTGCGCTCGCGCGGGCCTCTCCAGACGCAACTCGGCTCACGCGCGACGCCGGCGCTCGCGCCACTGCTCGGAGCGAATCGCCCAGCGCTCGTGGTCGCGCCAGCGGCCGCCGATCTTCAGATAGCGCTCCGAGAAGCCCTCGCGGACGAAGCCGCATCGAGTGACGAGCGCGATCGAAGCGTGGTTGCCCGGCTGGATGTTCGCCTCGAGCCGGTGCAGGCGCAGCTCGCCGAAGGCTCGATCCAGGACGAGCTCCATTCCCTCGGTCATGTATCCGCGCCCGGCATGGGCCGCGACCGCGCCGTAGCCAACGTACGCGCTCTGGAACGGCCCACGGACGATCTCGCTGATGTTGATGTAGCCCACGATCGCTCCGTCGTGGCGGCGGCACACGAGCATCGGCTCGTAGCGGTCATCGCGTACTCGGCGGAGCATCATCTCGAACGCCTCGGGAGTGGTCGGAGCCGTGGTGAGCCAGGGTCGGTGCAACTTCTGGCTGGCGCGCATTGCCGCGATGAACTCATCACGATCGCCGCGGGTTGGCGAGCGGAGCAGCACCCGTGACGTCGGCCGTCGCCTCGTTCTAGATCCGTCCTCGGTGAGCCCAGAGCGCTTGCTGCTCGGCGAAGCTCAGCATCCGCCAGCGCTCCGCCTCGGGGTCCCACACCGAGACCGTTACGTCGACGATGCTGTTCACGTCCTCGAGGGCGCTCACCGCGGCGCGGGCGTCGACGCCTTCGGCGAGTACCTCGCGGGTCATCACGTCCACCACCTTGAACGTGTGAGGCTGGCGCGGTTCGGGCTCCGGGAGGGGCCCCCGCTCCGGAAAGAAGAAGCCGGGCACCTGGTCCGAGCCCGCCTTTCGCTGCGTCCGCTCGAGGGGGACGATGTTCGCACCGGTGCCCTTCGTTTGGGTTTCGAGGACCCAGACCTTCCCCAATTCTTTCCCCTTCCTGACCCGTGTTCGCCAATCCGCCCCGCTTACTTCAGGTTAGCAGCGGCTTCCGTCATCACCTGCGATCCTGAGGCGGGCGTCATCTTGGGCAACGCACAGAAAGGAGCAGACGATGACCGGGAAGGCTGATTTCACACCGCAGGAGTGGGAGACGGTCCTCGAGGGACCGCCGAGTGCCGGCATGATCGTGGTGACCGCGCAGCGGGGCGGCACGTTCCGCGAGACGATCGCCATGGCCAAGGCATACGCCGACGCGCGCCAGCACCATGGCGCGAGCGAGCTGATCGACGAGATCGTGGCGGCAAAGCCGGAGATCGACCACACGCGCTTTCACTCAGCCGACGAGCTCAAGCAGCATGGCCTGCAGCATCTGCGCGACGCGGTGGAGCTGCTCGAGCGCAAAGCGACGCCGGACGAGGTCGAGGACTATCGGCGGTTCGTGCTGACGGTGGCCGACAAGGTCGCCGGCGCCCACCGGGAGGGAGGGGCGGCCGTCAGCGACGCTGAGCGGGCGGCAATCGACGAGATCTCATCGACGCTCGGCAAGCCTGCGACAGCGTGATCCGACGACGCAATCGCTTGCTCCCCCGCTCCGCGCAGGCGGTACCTTTCCTCTATGCCGGGGAAGTCGCAGATGGGCGGAGTCGACCTCGCTGGGCTTCTTTACCTGGTGGCGGTGCTGGTGGTGGTGTTCCTGCCGCTGATTCTCGGTCGTGGCGGCTCGCCGCCGGGCCACTCCGACTCCGACTCCGACGATGGCTGGGGGAGGGGGCCCCGGCAACCGCCCTCGCCACCGAGCGCTCCCAAGGGCGGGATTCCGCTCAACGACGCCGAACCCGCCCGGGTACGCCTCCGCGAACGAAGCCGCTTGGCGGACCGGCTGCCCGCACGTAACCGGCGGCCGGCTCGGGAGCCCGATCGAAGGCCGGTCCGCACACATTGATGTTCACGTGAGCGCCGGCGCCTCCGGGAGGCTCCCCAGCGCCGCATCCAGGTCCGCTTGCGAGAACTCCGGATCCTCGAGCTCGCCGGCGAGGTAGGCGTCGTACGCGCTGAGGTCGAAATGCCCGTGGCCGCAAAGGCCGAGCAGGATCACGCGCGCCTCGGCGGCCTCACGCGCGGCATCGGCCTCGTCGATCACGGCTCGAATCGCGTGAGCCGGCTCGGGGGCCGGGATGATGCCCTCGCAGCGCGCAAATCGCACGGCCGCCTCGAACGTTTCGTTCTGGCGGTACGCGCGAGGCTCTACCAGCCCGGCGCGGACCAGGCCGCACACCAATGGAGAATCGCCGTGATAGCGAAGTCCCCCGGCGTGCACGGGAGGCGGAACGAAGTCGTGCCCGAGCGTGTACATCGGCATGAGCGGCGTCAAGCCCACGGTGTCGCCGAAGTCGTAGGCGTACACCCCTTGGGTGAGGGTCGGACACGCTGCCGGCTCGGCCGCGATGAACCGCGTCTTGGCGCCCTCGCGGAGCACCCGTCGCAGGAACGGGAGCGTCAGACCGCCGAAGTTTGATCCGCCGCCGACGCACGCGATGACCGTGTCGGGCTCCTCGCCGGCCATCTCCATCTGTGCGAGCGCCTCCTGCCCGATCACGGTCTGGTGCAGCAGCACATGGTTCAGCACCGAACCCAGCGAGTAATTGGTGTCCGGAGCCTGTGCGGCCACTTCGACCGCCTCGGAGATCGCGATGCCGAGCGAGCCGGTGGTGTGCTCGCGCTGCGCGCGCCCCGCCTCGGTCACATCGGAAGGCGAGCGATGCACGGTGGCGCCCCAGGTCTCCATCATCGAGCGGCGGTAGGGCTTCTGGTCGTAACTCGATCCGACCATCCACACCTCGCATTCGAGGCCGAACAGCCGGCAGGCGAAAGCCAGCGCCGAGCCCCACTGGCCGGCGCCGGTTTCGGTGGTGAGCTTGCGGATGCCGGCCGCGGCGTTCTCGTACGCCTGCGCCACCGCGGTGTTCGGCTTGTGCGAACCCGGAGGTGATCCCCCTTCGTACTTGTAGTAGATGTGAGCCGGGGTGTCGAGCTCTCGCTCCAGCCGCCAGGCCCGGTACAGCGGCGTGGGGCGCCAGAGCTTGTAGGCCTCGCGAACCGGCTCGGGAATCTCGATATCAGGATCGCCCGATACCTCCTGCGCGATCAGCCCGAGCGGGAAAAGCGGGGTCAGATCGTCCGGCCCGGCAGGTTGCTTGGTGCCGGGGTGAAGCGGCGGCGGCGCGTCTCCGGGAAGATCCGCCATCAGGTTGACCCAATGAGTCGGTATGTCCCGCTCTTCGAGCAGGAACTTGACCCGCGTGTCGCTCATTCGCCCCTCTCCTTCGCTTGGTGATCGCGGTTGTAAGTCGCTACCTGTGACCCTACCGTGTGTTGTAACTCGAGAACCCAAACAAAGGGAGGCGAAATCATGCGCATCTCCAAGCGGGCGCTGATCACAGTCGTAGGGGCCGCGATCGCGGCGCTGTCGATGGCGTTTGCCGCCGGCGCAATCGGAGCGTCCGGCCATCCAGGCAAGACGGAACGCAGGGGCAAGTCCGACCACAGAGGCAGGTTCGGCCACCGCGGCGGGACCCTCATCAAGGAGTCACTCGCGCCGTCGCAGCCGAGCGACCCGACATTTCACGGCGTCCACCCGGGCGGCGCGCCGTGGGTCCTGAAGCGCGGCGAGGTCCGGCTGGGGCGCGGCGGCAAGCTCGACCTGTTCGTCCGGGGCCTCGTGATCCCGACGACTGGCACCGCACGTCCCGTAACCACAATCAGCGCCTCGCTGTACTGCGGCGCGGACTCGAACACCACGGCCGCGGCCACCTCGCAGCAGGTACCGATCACCTCCACGGGGAACGCCCGGATCCACGACGCGTCGTTCACCATCCCCTCGACGTGCCTCGCGCCAGTGATCCTCGTGCAGCCCAACGGAAGCACGACGGTCTACATCGCGCTGGACGGCTGGCGGCTGTAGCACTCCTGTTGGAACGCGATCTGATGAGTGGCCGCCCACAAGGCGGCCACTCGCCTATGCGCGGCCAGTGCTTAGAGTGCAGGACACACCAACACCAACGCTTAAGGAGATCGCATGGGCTTCGACCAGTACCACGAGCCGCCCGACGAGCTGTCGCCCGCCACGCGTACGTTCGCGCGCCTGTGTGCCTCACTGACCGAGGAAGCCGAAGCGATCGGCTGGTACCAGCAGCGCATCGCGATCGAGACCGACCGGGAGGCGATCGACATCATGCGCGACGCGCAGGGCGAGGAGTTCAAGCACTTCAGCATGGATCTCGAGTTCCTGCTGCGACGCACTCCCGCCTGGCGCGAGATCGCCCAGGGAATCCTGTTCAAGGCCGGTGACATCGTGGAGCACGGCGAGGAGGCCGAGGCGGAAACGCTGGAGGGGGGAGCGGTCGCGGGCGGCGATGGATCACTGGGAATCGGAAGCTTGAGGGGGGTGTAGTGATGGATCACCTCCTTCGTTCCAAGGCGCCGATCAGCGATGCGGGCTGGGAGTTGCTCGACGGGGAGGCGCGCGAACGCCTGTCGGCGGCGCTGGCCGCTCGCAAGCTGGTCGATTTCTCGGGGCCGCATGGATGGAGGTACTCGGCGACCAATCTGGGACGCACCGCACCGCTGACCTCGGTTCCGTCCGAAGGCGTGTCGGGGTTGCAGCGCCGCGTGTTGCCGGTAATCGAAGTGCGCGCCGATTTTCAGCTCTCGCGCGAGGAGTTGCGCGCTGCCGACCGCGGGGCCGACGACGTCGATCTCGAGGCACTCGATCGGGCGGCGCATCGGATCGCGGTGTCCGAGAACGTCGCCGTCTTTCACGGCTGGCACGGGGCATTTCAGGGGATCGCGGAGGTCTCGCCGTATGAGCAGGTTGCGCTGGGAGAGCTCAGCGAGGCCTATCCGCGTCACGCGGCCGGTGCGGTGGAGCGCCTGTTGTGCAGCGGGATCGTCGGCCCGTATGGGCTTGCACTGGGGCGCGAGCAGTACCGCCGGGTCGTGGAGACCGCCGAGCACGGCGGCTACCCGCTGCTCGAGCACCTGGCCAAGATCCTCGAGGGCGGCCCGATCGTGTGGGCCCCGGGGGTGCAGGGGGCGGTGGTGCTGAGCATGCGCGGCGGTGACTTCAGCTTCCACTCGGGCCAGGACCTCTCGATCGGCTATGACTCGCATGACAGCGAGACTGTGTCCCTGTACCTCGAAGAGAGCTTCAGCTTCCACGTCGCGACGCCGGAGGCCGCCGTCGCGCTGAAAGCCTGACGACTCGGCCAACGCTTGCTTGACGCTACTGGGGTCACGCGGACCATTTACGCTGCGCGTGTGACGGACAGCGTCGTCTATGTGTCGCGGCTTACTCGCCTGCCGCTGGTAGGCGCCGACGGGGCCGATGTGGGACGGGTTGTCGACGTAGTGGTCGATCTGGGCGGCCGCCCGCCGCGGGTAAACGGATTCGTGGTCGCCGTGAGCCGGCGCCGGGTGTTCGTCGGCGCCGGCCGAGTCGGCGAGATCGAGAGTGACGGGGTTCGGCTGCGCCGAGGATCGATCAATCTGCGGCAATTCGAGCTGCGCCCGGGCGAGCAGTTGGTCGCCGGGGAGCTCATCGGTCGGCGGGTGCACGGAGAGCGCGTGGTCGACGTCGGCATCTCCCCCGCGCCCGAGCCGTTCGCGTGGGAGGTCTCCACGGTGGCGCTCGGCAGCCGCGGGCTGCCGGGTCGGCGGCGACGCCCGGAGGTGATCGACTGGAGCGAGGCCGGCGAGTTGTTTGCCGATCAGCGACCGATCGACCGCCAGGCCGCAGCGCTGGGTGGCTTGCATCCGGCGGAGATGGCGGCGGCCATCCGGCGCTTGCCGCTCAGCCGGCGCCGCGTCCTCGCGTCCGCCCTGGAGGACGACCGCCTTGCGGACCTGCTCGAGGAGCTCTCGGAGGACGAGCAGGTCCGTCTCGTGGAGGACCTCGACCGCGAGCGTCTCGCTCGGGTGCTCGACGAAATGGAAGCGGACGATGCCGCCGATCTGCTCGGGGAGTTCCCCGCCGACCGCCAAGCGGAGCTGCTCAGGGCGATGGATCCCGAGGAAGCCGAGCCGGTCCGCCGGTTGCTGGTCTACGAGCCGGACACCGCGGGCGGGCTGATGACCCCGGAGCCGGTGATCCTGGGCATGGACACCACCGTCGCCGAAGCGCTCGCGCGGATCCGTGATCCCGACCTCCCCCTGCCCCTCGCGGCGCAGGTGTTCGTCTGCCAGCCCCCGCTCGAGACTCCGACCGGCCGCTACCAGGGCGTGGTCGGCGTCCAGCGCTTGCTGCGCGAGGCGCCGAACAAGCCCGTGGGGCGCCTGCTCGACGAGAACTGGGAGCCGATCGCCGCCGACGTGAGCGAGCGTGAGGTTGCCGAGCGGCTCGCGGCCTACGACGTGGTGGCGCTGCCAGTCACGGACGCCGCCCGGAGGCTTGTCGGTGCGGTTACGATCGACGATGTGCTCGACCACATGCTGCCCACCGACTGGCGCGCGACGCGCACGAGCCACTGATGCCCCGCCGCGGCGACCTCGGGACTCCGCGCGGGACCCCCGGCGCCCCGTCCTACGATCCCGATGCCTTCGCCCGCTATGCCGAGCGGATGGCGCGGTTCATGGGCACCGGCCGCTATCTGGCGGTCCAGACGATCGTGGTTTTCATCTGGATCGTCCTCAACCTGACCGCGGCGACCCTGCGGTGGGATCCGTACCCATTCATCCTGCTGAACCTCGCCTTCTCGACTCAGGCGGCGTACGCGGCGCCGATGATCCTGCTAGCTCAGAACCGCCAGGCGGACCGGGAACGCGAGGAGGTGGAACGGGACCGGGAGATGAATTCCCGCTCGCTCGCGGGCACGGAGTTTCTCGCCCGCGAGATCGCCGGCGTCCGGCTCGCGCTGGAGCGAAAAGCCGATCGCGAGGACGTGACCGAGGCGATCGACCGGCTGACCCGGGTGCTCGAACGCACCTACGGTGAGGGAATCGCGGAGCAGCGCTCCGAGCGCGGCGGGAGCGAGCTCGGCAAACCACAGATCGACTAGCCATCGTCCGTTCGAGTCATGAGCTACACCAAGAGGAATCTCGCCGACATCGAGGACAGCGCCGTCAAGTACGGGTTCTCCGAGCACCAGGAGGCCCGGTTCCCGCGGACGGAGCTCGGCGCCGTGGCCACCGGGCTCGCCTATCTCAAGCTCAAACCCGGCAAGCGTGAGCCGTTCGCCCACCGCCACTCCCAGGCCGAGGAGATCGTGTTGGTGCTTTCGGGCCGGGGCCGCATCAAGCTCGATGACGACGTGATCGAGCTGGAACCGCTGGACGCGGTGCGCGTCTCGCCCGGTGTGATTCGCGCCCTGGACGCAGGCGAGGACGGGCTCGAGGTCGTCGTGTTCGGCGCCCACGTCGACGGCGACGTCGAGATGGTCCAGGACTTCTGGGGAAGCTGATCGGCTGAAGAATTGCCGGGGGTGCGCTGAAAAAGGGGGCGTATGCGCCCCTTATTCAGCACACCGCTGTTCCGGGGGGCGTCGGTACACCTCGGCCGAGGCGACGGTTGACACGTGACCGAACGGTCACATATAATTCAACGCCATGGACGACGTGTTCAGAGCCCTCGCGGACCCGACCCGCCGCACCCTGCTCGACGAACTGTTCGCGCGAGACGGGCAGACGCTGAGCGCGCTCGAGGAGCGGCTTCCGATGACGCGCTTTGGCGTGATGAAGCACCTGCGCGTGCTCGAGGACGCCGGCCTGATCGTGACCAGACGCCGCGGGCGCGAGAAGCTGCACTTCCTGAACCCCGTCCCAATCCGGCTCGTCCACGACCGGTGGGTGAGCAAGTACGCCGAGCCCTGGGCCGCGACGCTCAGCGACCTAAAGAACCAACTGGAGGAAAAGACGATGGAGAAAGTGTTCGAGATCTACATCAAGACCACGCCCGAGCGCCTGTGGGAGGCGATCACCGACAGCGAGATGAGGCGCAAGTACAACTTCGGCGTGGGCGTCGAGTCCGACTGGACCCTCGGCTCCGGCTACAGGGCGGTCCACCCGGCGTCGTCCACCCCGATCTCGGAGGGAGAGAACCTCGAGGTCGACCCACCGCACCGGCTCGTGCAGAGCTTCCGGGCCCTGTGGGGCGAGGACGTCAAGAGCGAGGGCACCTCGCGCGTCACCTGGGAGATCGAGCCGGTCGGCGATTCATGCCGGCTCACCGTGATCCACGATCAGCTGCGCGAAGGCGCGAACGACCAGCTCTACGGCGGATGGCCGCAGATCCTGTCGGGGCTCAAGACGCTGCTGGAGACGGGCGAGACGCTCACCACGCCCGGCTCGCTGATGTACGCGAAAGCCTCCTGAGCCGCGATGACAGACGTGCACACACTCAAGGCCGACCTGGCCATGGGGGAATCGCCGCGCTGGCACGACGGCCGGCTGTGGCTCTCGGACTGGGGCGCGCAGGAGGTGCTGAGCGTCGACCTCGACGGGCGCAGCGAGGTCGAGGTCCGCATGCCGTCGATGCCGTTCTGCTTCGACTGGCTGTCGGACGGGACCCTGGCGATCGTCTCGGGGCGCGAGGGACGGCTCCTCCGCAGAGCGCCCGGCGGTGCCCTGGCTACGCTTGCCGAGCTGAACGGCATCTCCCGGGGACCGTGGAACGAGATCGTGGTCGATGGCGTCGGCAACGGCTACGTCAACAGCATCGGCTTCGACTTCCCGGGAGGCGAGTTTGTCCCTGGGATCATTGCCGTGGTCGCGCCGGACGGCTCCGCGCGCCAGGTCGCCGGCGGGGTGGCGTTCCCCAACGGGATGGTGGTGACGCCCGACAACTCGACCCTGATCGTCGCCGAGTCCTGGGGGAGCAAGCTCACCGCATTCGACATCGGAGACGACGGATCCCTGTCGAACCGTCGAATGTGGGCCGAGCTCGATGGCGGCGCCCCCGACGGCATCTGTCTCGACGCCGAGGGGGCGATCTGGTACGGCGACGTTCCGAACCGGCGATGCGTGCGCGTCGCGGAAGGGGGCGAGGTCCTGCAGACGATCGAGCTCGACCACGGCTGCTTCGCGTGCGCGCTCGGCGGCGCCGACGATCGCACGCTGTTCATGGTCGCATCGGAGTGGCCTCCGAACATGGAGCGGCGAACGGGTCGGGTGCTCACCGCGGAGGCGCCGGCGCCCGCGGCGCGCGGGCCATCTCCCGCAACCTGAGCGATGACTTCTGAGCAGACGCGAGGTCAAGGTAATCGAGCGATGCGATCTCAACGTCTGATGAAGCAGTGACCTCGCCGCACACCATTGAGCGCGTCGGAATCGACGACCTCCCCGAGCTGCTGCCCCTGATGCGGGCGTACTGCGACTTCTACGACGTGACCCCCACGGACGAGCAGTTACGGGCGTTGGCGACGGCCCTGATCGAGGATCCCGCTTGCGAAGGTGTGCAGCTGATCGCGCGCGATCCGGACGGCCGGACGCAGGGATTCGCCACCCTGTTCTGGAGCTGGTCGACGACCGAGGCCTGCCGAATAGGCGTGATGAACGATCTGTTCGTCGCCGAGCCGGCCCGGGGTGGAGGCCTGGCGGACGAGCTGATCCAGGCGTGTCGCGACGAGTGTGTCCGCCGGGGAGCACAGAAGCTCACCTGGCAGACGGCCCCGGACAACCTGCGCGCGCAGGCGGTCTACGAACGTGTCGGGGCCACGCGGGAGCAGTGGGTCGACTACTGGCTGACGTGCCCATGACCTCGCCGTTTACAGGTTGTCGAGCTTGTTCTGCGCCTCGCGGTGCTCGTCTTCGGCCTCCTCGGCCTCCGCGCGCGCCGCCGCCAGCGCCTCGTCCGCGTCGCCCAGGACCCGCGCCGCTCGCTCGCGTCGCTCCTCGGCAGCCTGAACCGCCCGGGCGGCGCGAGCCACCCGGCGCCTCGCCGCCGCTTCGGCGGTACGAGCGGCCTCGCGTGCCTTGAGGCGCTCCCGCGCCGCGGCTTTCGCTTCGGCTGGTTGGGGGGCACTCACTGCCGAAGCCCGCGCCGGCGCCGGCTTGCGGGCCGGCGCCGGCGAGCTCACCCCTCCTGCCGCCAGCTCACCCAGCCCGACGTGGCGAAGCTCGCGCTCGAGCCGCCCGTCTCGGACCTGTTCGCGCGCCTGATCCTCGAGGGCGGCGGCGTGCAGGGTCTCCGCGACTCGATCGACGATCGCGGGGCTCAGCTCGTGACCCTCTCCGCTCAGCAGACCGCGGGCGGCGCCTATGAGGTCGTCCACCGCCGCTCGCTCTCGGTCGGCGGCGGCGCGCAGAGAGGCGCCATCGCCGCGACCCGAGATCGCTCGCTCGTGAGCCTCGCGCAGTTCGTCGCCGGCGCCGAACAGCTCGCGAACGGCGGTGCCTTGCGTGCGCACGAGCTGGTTGACCGCCCACGCGGCGACCGACGGCTTGCGCAGCCGGGTCACCTCGCCTGCCTCCTCCCGTCGCCCCTGTGCCCGCAGCTCCCGGCTCAGCGCGGTGCGCTGCGGGACGAACTGCTCGAGCGGGAGCCCATAGAGATCGTCGACTTCCACGTCATCCACCTCCGCCGTAGCGGGCCAGCAGGTCGCGCAGCTCCGAAGCGTTGCGGACGGCGTAGTCGCGGTAGCAGTTGTTCATCAGCAGATGGGTTTCGCGGGCGTCCTGGGCGACGCTGGCGATCGGTTCGGCGAGTTCCTCCAACTCTCGCTCCGAGTACATGTAGCGAAACCGCTCCGCGGCCGAGGAGGTGGTCTTCGACCAGGTCTCGTCCGAGCGCCCGTGGAAGCGAACCACGAGCAGGTCCTCGTTGGTCACCGCGAACACCCGCGGCAATCCCGACACCGGCGGAGCGTCAACGCCTACGAACACGAGGCCGTGCTCCTCGAGCATCCTCAGCGTGCGCTCGCGATCGCGCTCCTCGGCGGTCCACATCGGCGAGCGGAACTCCACGCAGATGCGGTAGTCGGGAAAGCGCTCGGGCAGCGACTCGACCTGGGCGCGGTTGTCACGCCGGGGCGTGAACCACGGCGGATACTGGAACAGCACCGCGCCGAGCCGGCCCGCTTCGTGCAACGGTCTGAGCGCCGCGTCGAATCTCCTCCACACCTCGTCGAGCGTCTCCGAGTCCAGGTGCGTTGGATACAGATTGCGCTTCTCCGCCACCTCGGGAGGCAGCTGCTCGCGGAGATCGCGCCACAGCGACTTGGGGCGCGTGGGATGCCCGGTCAGCAGCGAGTACGCCTTGACATCAAACCGAAAGCCATCGGGCGTCCGCTCCGCCCACAGGCGGGCCTGCCGCTGAGCCGGCGGCGAGTAATAAGCGGAGTCGAGCTCCGTGAGCGGAAACTGGGAGGAGTAGAAGCGCAGACGGTCCTCGGGGGACATGGTCCGCTGCGGGTACCAGTCCGAGTCCTCGACCAGCGTGCGATCGGTCCACGAGCAGCTCCCGGTCAGGACCGTGTGGTCGCCGAGTTGCACGGGCGGGCCGAGCTCTTGGGTGGCCGATTCGTCGTCAGTCATTGGGTGTGTCGGTGCCGGGGCCCTCGCGGGCCACCGTCTCCTTCAGTCATGGTGCCGTACGCTCAGAACATGTTCCACAACATCCTGGTCGCGGTGGACGGATCCGCGCACGCCGACCGAGCGCTCGAGGAGGCCATCGACCTGGCGCGGGCCGACAACGCCAAGCTGACGGTCATGGCGTGCGTCCCCGACCCGTCGGCCTGGGTGGTCACCGGGGCGTACGCGGGTGGGGTCAACTTCGATGAGCTCACCGAGGATGCCGAGCGCGAGTATGGAGGGATGCTCGAGGACGCGATCACCGCGATCCCCGACGATCTGCCGGTCACCAAGCTGCTCGTCCACGGACGCGCCGCGAACCGAATCCTCGAGCAGGTGCACGAGGGCGTCCACGACCTCGTCGTGATGGGCTCGCGGGGACGCGGCGAGGTTAGGTCGTTGCTGCTCGGAAGCGTGAGCCACGAGGTCCTCAACGCGAGCCCGGCGGCGGTGCTGATCATCCACGCCGACTCGGGGGACGGCCCCACCCAGAGCTGAGCCGCCTTCGGGGCTAAGGCCGGGCGAATCCAGCTCGTGCCTGCTCGACCGCCGGCTGCGTGTCGCAGCCGTGGAGATGGTCGTTGACGAGCCCCATCGCCTGCATGAACGCGTAGACGGTCGTCGGCCCCACGAACCGCCAGCCACGTCGCTTGAGCTCATTGGCGAGCGCCTTCGACTCGGGCGTCTGACTGAGCTCGCGCAGCGCCGGGCGGTCGAGCGCGCCGGCCCGCGGCGAGGGTTCAAACCGCCACACGTAGGCCGCGAATGAGCCTTCGGTGCCGACCAGCTCGATCGCCCGCCGCGCGTTGTTGATCACCGCCTCGATCTTCCCGCGGTGGCGGACGATCGAGGTGTCGGCGAGCAGCCGCGCGACGTCCCGATCGCCAAAGCGCGCGATCCGCCCGAAATCGAAGCCCGCGAACGCGCGCCGGAAGCCCTCGCGCTTGCGCAGGATGGTCAGCCACGAGAGACCCGACTGGAATCCCTCGAGGCTCAGCTTCTCGAACAGCCGGACGTCGTCGGATACCGGAAAGCCCCACTCGGTGTCGTGGTAGGCGCGGTACTCGGGCGCCGAATTTGCCCACCAGCAGCGGCGCACACCGTCCTCGCCCCGCACGATCCCGTCGTCGTTCACCGCGCCCTGCCGCCGGTCACATCACCCGCGCGAGACACAGCTTCGTCACGTAGCTCATCGGCAGCGTCCCGCCATGAGCTTCGATCACGTCGGTGACCGCGCTCATCAGCGCTGCGCGGCGGTCGTCGCGCAGGACGATGTGGTCGGAGTATGTGCTCAGCAGGGCCATGTACTCGGCGGCGGTGTAGTCGCAGCTCCACTCGTAGAGCCTGACGTCCGGCTGGGCGAATCCCGCCGCCCCGCGGATCTCCTCCTCCCAGTCCTCCCAGCGGTCCGCGGAGATGTTCACGACTGGATCGGCAGGGCCGGGGTCCGGGCCCAGATCGGACGCGAAGTCGCGGTAGACCGCCGTCAGGTCCTCCCGCAGCGGCGAGCGTTCCCACACGGGGCGGTTCCAGAACGCGGCCAGCGCACCCCCGCTTATGAGCGCCTGGCGGGCCCGCAAGTACTTGAGCTCCGGAGTGACCCAGTGCCACGCCTGGGCCGAGAAGGCCAGCCCGAACGCAGCCGGCTGCGCCCGCCAGCTCTCGAAGTCGGTCTGCTCGACCGTGACGTCGGGATATCCGGAAAGGTTGCGCCGCGCGATCGCGGCCATCGCCGGACTCGGCTCGAGCGCCTGCACGGCCAACCCGCGGTCGGCGAACATCACCGTCGCCTTACCGGTGCCGGCGCCTACCTCGAGAGCTCGATCAATCCAGGTCTCACCGCCGGCGAACGCGATGACGTCGTCGACCAGGTCGCTCGGATACGAGGGGCGCGCGAGGTCGTAGAGCTCCGCCACCTCTCCAAAGCTCAGCCGCAGTGCTCGCTCCACGCCGCACATGCAACCATGGCCGGCGGTGAAGGAGTACTACGACACCCGCGCGCCCGAGTACGACGAGTGGTACCTGGGGGCCGGGCTGTTCGCGCAGCGCGACCGCCCGCTTTGGGATGAGGCGGTGCGCGCGCTGGAGCGGGCGGTCGCGGCGCTGCCCCCCGCAACCACGCTCGACGTGGCGTGCGGCACCGGATTTCTCACCCGGCATCTGGGCGGCGAGATCACCGGCCTCGATCAGAGTGAGCGCATGCTGGCGGTCGCGCGCGAGCGGCTGCCGCACGCGCGACTGATTGTGGGCGATGCGCTCGAGCTGCCGTTCGCGGACGACGCCTTCGACCGCGTGTTCACCGGCCACTTCTACGGCCACCTCGAGACCGCCGAACGCGGGCGATTCCTCGCCGAGGCCCGCCGCGTCGCGCGCGAGCTGGTCGTCGTGGACGCGGCCGTGCGTCCCGACCACGAGCTCGAGGAGTGGCAGGAGCGGGTCCTGAACGACGGCTCACGCTTCGAGGTGTACAAGCGCTATTTCGATCCCTGGGAGCTGGCCGCCGAGCTCGGCGGGGGCTCCGTGCTTCACGCGAGCGCGTGGTTCGTGATGGTGCGTTCCTCGCGAGCTCCCAGCTCTGCCGGCTCCGAGTAGCGCTGAGCCACGTCGGCCAGGATGCGGATCATCGTGGTCGCCGCGGGGGCCGTGCCCGGCCCGGCGGTCGTCGCGGCGACGACGTTGCGCGCGGGGCTGCGCGGGGCCAGCTCGCGCACCACGATCTCCGACCGGACCCGGGTCAGCGCGAGCCGCGGGATCAGCGCCACCCCCACGCCCGCGGCCACGAGGCCCTGGACGGTCTCGTAATCGTCGCTCTCGAACGTCACCCTTGGTTCGAACCCCGCCGCGAGGCACGACCTGACGACGTGGCGTGCGCACGGGCTGCTCGCGGACGTCTGCACCCAGTCTTCCTCGCGCAGATCCGCCAGCGTCAGGGCGCGCTTGGCCGCGAGCGGGTGCTCGGCGGGCAGCGCGACGGGCATGGGGTCCTCGAGGAGCTTGAACGTCCGCAAACCCATGCCGGGACGCTCCCGCGCGCCCGGAAACTCGAACAGCAGCGCGAGATCGAACTCGCCGGCCCGCAGTCGAGGAGCGATCTCCTCCGGCTCCCCCTCCGCCAGCGTGAGCGCCACGTCGGGATGGCGCTCACGGAACGTGGCGATCGCGAGCGGCATGAGCGTGGCTCCCGCGGACGGGAAGGACGCCATGCGCAGCCGGCCGCCACGGACCCCGAGGACCGCGTGCAGATCGGTCTCCGCGGCCTCGATCTGGGCGAAGATCTTCTCCGCGTGCTCGACCAGCGTGGCGCCGGCGGCGGTCGGGCGAACGCCGCCCCGATCGCGGACCACGAGCGTGGATCCGATCTCGGCCTCGAGCCGCGCGACCGCCTGAGAGACCGCGGACTGGGTGTAGGACAGCTCCTCCGCCGCGGCCGAGAACGAGCCTCGCGCGACGACCTCGCAGAGAACCCGCAACCGACCCACGTGCAGCATTAGCAGATTTTATCCCCAGCATGAGGAACTTCATTAGTACTGATAGAAGGTCGGTGGAATTCTCGCGGCGAACAGGGGTTTGGGAACCACGAAGACTGGAGCACGCGAGATGGCAGCCAAGGTAATCGTCTCCTACGACGACACGCTCAACGACCACGATGCCCTGATGCTCGGCCGGGTTCTGGCCGAAGCCGGCGCCGAGTTGACGCTCGCGTACGTCCGCCACAGCACGCGGAGCGAGCGCGCCCGTGAAGAGCTCGAGGAACACGAGGCGGAGGAGCTGCTCGAGCGCGGCGCGCGCTGGCTCGATGACCTCTCCGTGGAGCGGCGGGTCGTGGTCAGTGGATCTACGGGCACCGGCCTGAGCTGGCTGGCCGAGCAGGAGGACGCCGACATCGTCGTGTTCGGGTCCGACTACCGGACGGCGGCCGGCCACGTCGTGCCGCAGCATTCGGCCCAGACCCTCCTCGAGGGCGGGAGCACCGCGGTCGCCATCGCCCCGGCCAACTACCGCAGCGATCGTGACCGTCGGGTCGCTCGCGTCGGCGTTCTCGCAGCTCCGGGAGACGATGCCGCGATCGCCACCGCACGGGAGCTCGCCGACGGCCTCGGCGCCACCGTCACGCGCGACGAGCGCCAGGTCGATCTGCTCGTCGTGGGCTCGCGGATGGAGGCTCCCGAGGGACGCGTGATGATCACCGCCCAGGCCGAGAACGAGATCGAGAACGCGACCTGCCCGGTGCTGGTGGTGCCGCGCGGCGTGACGATCGACTTCGCGGCGCCCCTGTACGTCAGCTGAGCGATCGGGTCTGATCGGGCCGCCCGGCTATCGTCGGGCGGCGTGCGGACGCTGGTCATTTCGGACCTCCACCTCGGGGCGCGACTTCGCAACAGCGTGCTCACGCGCCCCGAGCCGCTGCGCGCGCTGGTCGGCGCGCTCGACGGGGTGGAGCGGCTCGTGTTGCTCGGCGACATCGTCGAGTTGATGGAGCGTCGCGGGAGCGAGGCGATGGAGGAGGCCGAGCCGGTGCTGCGAGTGATCGGCGAGCGGCTCGGCCCGGATCGGGAGGTGATCGTCGTCCCCGGCAACCACGACCGCCCGTTGGTCGGCGGCTGGCTTCGAGCGCATTTGCCGGTGTTGGCTCCGGACAGCGCGGTGCCCCTCGACGCGACTGCGCCGCTCGCTGTGCTGGTCTCGTGGCTGCGTCCGGCGCGGGTTCGCGTGCACTATCCCGGTGTCTGGCTGACGGATGGTGTCTGGGCGACGCACGGCCACTATCTGGACCGGCATCTACTGCCCGAGTCGGCGTTCGGGATCGCGCGTGGCCTGCTCCACCGCCGCCCTCTGGTCGAGACCGCCCCAGGGCACTATGAGGTCCGCGGTGGGTCTTCGATCACGCGACTCGAGGCGCTGCTGACTCGGTCGCTGCCACGTCCACTGGCGGCGCTCGTCGAGGACTTCGCCGAGTTGCTGCGTGCGGCGACGATGCCGAGCGTCCCGAAGCGCCTGTTCCACCACCGCCTGGCGCCCCTGAACGCCATGGTGTTGGGCCTCCAGATGCGCCGCGCCAGCATCCCCGCCCTCGCGCGGGTCGCGCGCAGCCTCGCGATCGACGCGGATTGGGTGTTGTTCGGACACGTACATAGGCTCGGGCCACTCGACGGCGATCGTCGGCTCCAGTGGCAAGGAGCCGGCGGGCGGCCGATGGTCGCGAACACGGGCTCCTGGGTGTACGAGCCGCTGCTGGTGCACGACGCAGCTCCGCCGCATCCCTACTGGCCGGGCGGCGCCGTGGTTCTCGAGGCCGGTCGCGCCCCTCGGGCCGTGGGGCTGCTCGACGAGCTCGAGGCGGGACTTCTCCACTGATCGGCCCCTCTCGCTACTCCAGGATCAGATGGCTGTCCCCGAACTCGTGCCAGAGGTAGCCGTGTCGGAGGGCGTGCTCATAGGAGGCTTGGAGCAGGTCCGGTCCCGCCGCGGCCTCGAGCATCAACAGGTGTGACGCTTCCGGCTCGTGCCAGCCGGTGATGAGACCGTCGACGGTCCACAGCCCGCGCTCGGGGGTGATGACCAGCCCGGTCCAGCCCGAGCGGGCGCTGACGGTGCCGTCCGGGCCGGCGGCCGTCTCCAGCGCCCGAACCACCGTCGTCCCGACCGCGATCACCCGTCCACCCCAGGCGCGGACAGCGTTTGCCAGCCGCGCGGTTTGCGCGGGGATGTCAAAGCACTCAGGGAAGGGAGGTTCGTGGCGCTCCGGCGAAGAGACGCCGGCGTGCAGCGTGATCGGCGCGATCAGGACACCGCTGGCGACGAGTCGAGTGATCAGTTCTGGCGTGAACGGCCGGCCGGCGCTCGGCATCTCCGCGCTTCCCGGCGTCGTGGCGTACACGTTCTGATAGCTGCGCAGGGGCCAGGACTGGCGCAGGTAGCCGTAGCGGATCGGCTCGCCGCGGCGGGCCAGATACTCGTTGAGCGAGTCGGCGTCGTGGACGTGGGCGAGCATCAGTCGCGCACCGGAGGCGTAGGGCGCGACGAGCTCGAGCGTCGCGCCGCCGTCGAGCCGCAGGGTCTCTCCGGTCCTGGCCCGCATGGGCCTCGCTCCGTCCACGCTGCGCAGCTCGACCACGCGCCAGGACTGATCCAGCCGCGGGGCGCGAGTGGCGAAGTGAACTTTGATTTGGTCGCCGTCCTCCCGGCGCGCGGGGACCGCGGCGGGGAGGGTCGCGGAGACGTTGATGACGAGCAGGTCTCCCGGCGTGAGGATTTCCGGGAGGGCGTTGAAGGCGGTGTCCGTGAGGGATGCGTCGCTGCGCCTTGCGAGGAGCAACCGGACCGCGTCCCTCGAGAGCCCGCGAGCCTCGGGCGGCTCCCGGGCCTCGAGCGCCGCCGGGAGCTGGAACGCCGGCATGGTCACGCGGGCACTTCGCCTGTGTCGCGGGTACCGAGCTCGTGCGCCCGGTAGCGGCCGCTCGGCAGCCGCCCCTCGATAAGCGCGAGCAGACCCGGGACGCTGTCTTCCGGCGGCGGGCGGTCGGAGATGTCCTCGCCGGGAAACGCCTCCTGGTGCAGCTGCGTGCGCATATCCCCCGGGTCGACCGCATAGACGCGAAGCCCCGGTTGCTCGGCGGTCAGGATCGCGGACAGCTGCTCGAGCGCCGCTTTCGAGGACCCGTAGCCGCCCCATCCTTCGTAGGGCTCGATGGCCGCATCCGAGGTGAGGTTGATGATCACGGCTCCGTCGGGCATGCGGGGTAGGACGAGCTGGGCGAGCGCGAGCGGCGCGATGGTGTTGACGGCGTATACGTCCTCGAGGGCGTCGAGCGGGTAATCGGCAAGGCTGGGTTGTGGGCTCGGACCGAGGACGCTCGCGTTGTTGACGAGCAGGTCGATCTGCTCGCCCGCGGCTGCGACGAGAGCATGGCGATGCGAGTCGTCGCTCACGTCGCCGGGAATGGCGACCACTTCGGTTATCGCGCCGAGCTCGCGCGCGGCTCTTTCGAGGGTGGCGCCGCGGCGGGCGTCGATCACGAGCCCCCAGCCGCGCTGAGCGAGCGCGCGGGCGAGCGCCAGACCGAGGCCGCGTGAGGCACCGGTGATGATGGCTAGCGACATGCCCCCGACGGTACGTCGGGGGCAGTAGGGCTTTCCAGCGGTAATTGGTCCTAAGACCTCGGTCCGGGATCGCCGACTAGGCCTTCCCGGACGGCGAGCAGCGCGGCCTGAGTTCGATCGGTCACCCCGAGCTTGGCCAGCACGTGACCGACGTGCGTCTTCACCGTCTTCTCGGAGATCCCGAGGGCGAACGCGATCCGCTTGTTCGACTGGCCGCGGGCGATCAGCTCGAGCACCTCTTGCTCGCGACGGGTGAGGCGCTCGGAGTTTGATGCGCTCGGGAGTGGCCCATCGGCGATCGCGTGCACGAGTCGAGCGGCGGCCGTCGGATCGATGATCGCCTCGCCGGCATGGGCCGCGCGGATCGCCCGCGCGAGCTCGGCCGGCTCGGCGTTCTTGAGCAGGTAGCCGGCCGCACCGGCCTGGATCGCGGGGAGCAGCCGCTCCTCGTCGAGGAAGCTCGTGAGCACGATCACCCGTGCGTCCGGGAGGAGATCGTGAAGGCTGCGCATCGCGGCGATTCCGTCGAGCTTGGGCATGACCAGGTCCATCAAGATCACGTCGGGACGGAGCTTCTGCGCCGTTTCGATCGCCTGCTCACCGTCGGCCGCCTCCCCCAGCACCTCGAGGTCGTCCTGAAGCTCGAGGAACGCGCGCAGGCCCTCGCGGACCATCGCGTGGTCGTCGACGATCAACACGCGGATCATCGCGCCACCTCGAGCCGGACCGTCGTCCCCTTCCCGGGAGCCGATCTGATCTCCAGGCGACCGCCGAGCTCGTGGGCGCGCTCCTCCATCGAGGTCAGGCCGAGGTGGCGCGAGCGGACGTCCGCCTGCTCGGGCGCGAACCCCACGCCGTCATCAGTGACCTCGATCGTGAGGGCGCCGTCCTCGCCGCGGAGGCGGACCTGCACGTGCTCGGCGTCGGCGTGGCGGACGGCGTTGTGGAGCGCCTCGTGGGCGATGCGCAGCAAGGCGAGGTTGCGATCCCCATCGCCGTCGATCGGTCCGGCGGCTTGCAGTTCGATGTCGATCCCGTGTACGTGGCGCAGCATCTCGACCTCTTTGCGCAGCGTCCCTACGAGACCATCGCGTTCGAGCTCGGGCGGGCGCAGGCCGAGAATCAGAGAGCGAAGCTCATCGAGCGCTTCGCGAGCGAGGCGCTGCGTGCGGTGGATTTGCACCTTGGCGGCATCGGGATCGCGGCTCAGCTGCGCCGCCGCGGTCTCGGCCGCGAGCCTGAGGCTGAACAGCTTCTGGCTGACCACGTCGTGGAGCTCGAGCGCGAGGCGGTTTCGCTCGGAGACGATCGAGAGCTCGCGGCTCTCCTCGTAGAGTCGGGCGTTGGTGATCGCGATCGCGGCGTGCGAGGCCAGCAGCTCGATCAGCTGCTGGTCGTCGGCGCCGAACGCCGGCGCTCCCTCCTTCTCGGTCAGGTAGAACGCGCCGATGATCCCTTCGGAGGAGACGATCGGGACGCCGAGGAAGGACCGCATGTCGGGGTGCTGGGTCGGCCACCATCCACGAAACCGGGGGTCTTTGTGGATGTCGTCGGTCCGGTAGGGCGTGGCGACGTGGAGCATGGCCCCGAGCATCCCGTGCGTTCGGGGCAGCGGCCCCATCGAGGCGATCAGCTCGTCGCTCATGCCGGAGACCAGGAACCGGCGAAAGCCGCCGCTGCCGTCCGGAATGCCGAGCGCCGCGTAGTGGGCGCCGGCGAGCTCGCGGGCGTGGTGCACGAGCCGTTGGAGCACCTCGTCGACCGAGAGCTTCGAGGCGACCGCGAGCACGGCGTCGCTCACGGCCTTCAGCGTGGGGCTGAGAGGTTCCGGCATCTACCTGACAATAGACTGGGGGCCATGCCACGGCACTGGATCTGGATGCAGGTCGCGATCGTGGTCGTCGTGCTCGCGGGAATGGTGATCGCGATCACGAAGCTCGCGTGAGCCTGTTTTGCGGCGATAGATGTTCGCTTCGATCGTTGTCGGAACCGATGGATCCGAGACCGCTCGCATCGCACTCCGCGACGCGGTTGACCTCGCGCGGCGCTTCGGCGCCCGTCTTGCGATCGTCAGCGCCTACGAACCGGTGCCCGATCAGCGCCTGCGCGAGCAGCGGCTCGAGGTTCCCGAGGACCTGCAGTGGATGGTCAATCCCCGAGCGGACGTCATCGAGCTGCTGGAGGCAGCCCAGCACGAGGCCAGGAACGCGGGCGTCGACGAGGTGGAGACGTTCGCGCGCCAGGGCGACGCCGCGGACGCGATTCTCGATGTCGCCGAGGAGCAGGACGCCGAGTTGATCGTCGTCGGCAACAAGGGCATGACCGGAGCCAAGCGCTTCCTCCTCGGCTCGGTGCCCAACAAGGTCTCCCACCACGCACCGTGTTCGGTGCTGATCGTGCGGACGACCTAGTGGGATCCGGTCACGTTCGCCTGCGCGGCGAGTGGCGAGCGGCTGACCCGATGGGGGCCGTCGCGGCGCCGGCGTCGACCAGGCCGTAGCCGTAGTTCTGGTTCGGCTTCGATCCGCCGAGCGGCTGGGCGGTCTGC
Organism: uncultured Solirubrobacterales bacterium; assembly: GCA_963731355.1. Lineage (GTDB taxonomy): Bacteria > Actinomycetota > Thermoleophilia > Solirubrobacterales > Solirubrobacteraceae > Palsa-465. The sequence goes on from CAVSUS010000003.1 coordinate 454,479, forward strand.
TCGAGGCGGATCAGTACCTGGTCCGGTGTCGGATGCCGGCCGAGCACGCCGCTGGCGATCACCAAGGCGGCGGTAGCGGACACGTGTGGGGCGGCCATAGAGGTGCCGAACCAGTCGCCGGGGAGGCCGAATCCCCCGGGGTTGGACGGATTGACCAGAGTCATCTGGTAGATGTTCGGCAGGTTGCGGTCGGGGTGGCAGTTGGGATCGTTCAGCACGCTCGAGTCATCTCCGCCGCCGGGCGCGACGAGCGCCAGCCCGGGCCCGCCGTCCGAGTAGAGGGCCAGGCAGCGATCGCGGGTGGTGGCTCCGACCGCGATCACGTCCGGCACCCGGGCGGGATATGCGACCTGCTCGGTGCTGTCGTTGCCGGAAGCCCCCACCACGATCACGCCGCGCCGGTGGGCGAAGTGAATCGCGCTGATGATGTCCGGGATGTCCGCGGACGTGACGCCGAGGTCGAACTCGAGGCTCAGGTTGATCACCTGCGCTCCGTGGGTCGCGGCATACCGGATGCCCGCCGCGATCGTCGCCGCGTCACCGGTCCCATCCGCATCGAGCACCCGTACCGGCATGATGGTTGCTCCGTACGCCAAACCGGTGAGCCCCAATCTGTTGTTCGTGGTCTCGGCGACCGTGCCGGCGACGAACGTGCCGTGGCCTTCGCGGTCGAGCGCGTACGGGTCGGTGCACCTGCCCCTCACGATCGACCCCGACACGAGGTCGCACGGATCGATGAACCTCGTCCCCGCGAAATCCGGCGATTTGCGGAACTGATGCCAGTTGCGATAGGCCACTCCGGTATCGAGGATCGCGACTGTGACGCCTCGACCGCCGGGGCGGTGGTCGGCGATCAGGTTGGCCCAGGCCTCCGGCGCGTTCACCCCGTCGGCGCCGAGGAAGTTCCATTGCAGCTGTTCCCAGCCCCCCGCGAAGTTCGTCCGGCCGCGGTCGTCGGGAATCCACTCGCCGTCGGCGTGGGCGACGAAGTTCGGTACCACGTACGCGACGCCCGGCTGGCGGCGCAGCGAGGCGATCGCCTGCGCAACGCTGACGCCTCGGGGGAGTCGCATGACCTGAGCGCCGGCGGTGGCGCCGGATCCGCCGGGAGCTGCCGCCGCGACCGCCCGCACGCCCATCCGCGTGGCCGTGTCCCGGACAACCGACGGGAGGGGGCCTTGGGTGTAGCCGACGACGACCTCCCGGGGCACGTACTGCGCGGCACGCGCCTGGGCCGTCGTGACGATCGCGAGCACCGAGGCGGCCGCCGCCAGCGCGGCCAGGCAGAGTCGACGGGTGTTGTGCAAGGAGATCATGGTTGACGGCATGGCCTGCTGGCCCCCGGCGGTTAAGACATCATCGGCGGCCGAAAGTTTCCCCCATCGGTGGCGCCGCTCCAAGCCATGAGCTCCCACTTCTTTCCCAAAGACGAGTACTTCATGCGCCTCGCCCTGCGCGAAGCTGCCCTGGCGCCCGACCACGATGACGTACCCATCGGCGCGATCGTCGTCCAGGAGGGCGAGGTGATCGGCGCCGGCCACAATGAGCGCGAGCTGCGCGCCGACCCCACCGCGCACGCCGAGCTGATCGCCCTGCGCGAGGCCGCTCGCACGCTGAGCAGCTGGCGCATTCTCGAAGCGGTCATGTACGTCACGCTCGAGCCGTGCGCGATGTGCGCCGGAGCAATCGTGCTTGCCCGCCTGCCGCGAGTCGTGTTCGGCGCCACGGACCCCAAGGCCGGCGCCGCCGGTAGCGTCTTCAACGTGCTCGCTGAACCTCGCCTGAACCACCGGCCGATGGTCGAGCGCGGCCTGCTGGCGGAGGAGTCCTCGGACTTGCTCCGCTCCTTCTTCGCACCCCGTCGGTGCTAGGCCGCCGGCGGCAGGCCGGCGCACCGCCGCTCGCGATGCTTGCACTAACGTGTGAAGCGCCGACACCGGAGAGGTGGCAGAGCGGTTGAATGCGCCGGTCTCGAAAACCGGTAAGGGCGGTTTCGTCCTTCGGGGGTTCGAATCCCCCCCTCTCCGCTCCAACCAATGGGAGTCTCCGGATACCAGAGATGGGTGTTCCTCTCCATTCTCAGTGCGCCCCCAACCGTAAACACTCCAGAAATTCTGAGCAGACATCCGCTGCTTTGACCAGCGGCCAGAAGGAGACCCATCATGACACTCCGCAGTTTCCGAAGACGGTTCGGGCGGTCCCGGAACGCAATGACTTACCCGCCGCCCGCGTGGCCAGTGGACCCTGACCTCACGCGTCGCGTCGATGAAACACGACGCCGGATCAAGCGCACCCGCCGCCAACTCGCGCGTCATGTTCACCATGAGCGCCAGCGGGCACCCTAGGTTGGATGACAGCCTCACGACTATGCGCCGCCCGTAGCGGTCGTCTCGCGGAGCCGTTCTTCAAATCGTTCACCAACAAGCCACTCGCCAACACCGCAAGCAGCAACGAGACGATCGTCGGAGAGAAAGACGAGCCGTCCCCGTTGTTTCGCGGTAGCGCGGCTGATCGGTATCAGAATCAACGCCGATCTCCGCGACTGACGCTACACGCAGACCGCGTCCTCGAAGGTGTCCGCCAGGATCCGGCCCGTTTCCCGCGCCGAGAGCCCGCGCCCGGTGTAGAGCAGGTCGAAGGCGTCGAAGCTCGCGACCAGCCAGAGGACATGCGCGGCCCTGGCCGCGGATAAGCCGGGCTTCAGCTGCTTCTGGCGTGCCAGGCGGCGCGATGCCCAGGCCATGCCCTCCGCTCGGCGCGCCTCGATCCGCTCGACGGCGCCACCGACCGCATCCGGGTCGAGCTTCGTCATCGCGAAGAGCGCATTGAAGACGTCCCGGTCGGCGGCGAAGATGTCCACGCCGGCGCGGATCCCGCCGCGGACCCCTGCGCGGGCGTCGGGCACGTTCACGGCCTCCTGCAGGTTCGGCAGCCCGGAGCGCTGCCACAGCTCCTGCGCGAACGCGTCGAAGAGGCCCGCCCTGCTGCCGAACACGAGGTACACGGTGGAGCGGACCACGCCGGCCCTGCGGGCGATCTCGCCGACGCTCGGCGGTGTAGACGGCTCCTCGCGTAGGCATTCATAGACCCCGTCAAGGATGCGCCGGCGCGTCTGGGCGGCCGACTCGGCGCGCGCCTTCTGCTCGTACGCCCGGGTCAAGTCGTGTGAACCCTATCACTTTGACTTGACAGATTGTCTCGTGGATGTATGCTGGACACCGATCACAAGACAGGCTGTCCGATTAAAGGTCGAACGAATGGATCCTCAGGAAGTGGACGTACTGGTGGTGGGCGCGGGGCCGGCGGGCCTGACCGCGGCCGCGGTACTGCGCCGCTACGGCGTCGAGGTGCTCGTGCTGGAGCGAAAGGCGCGGCTCTCCACGCATCCGCGCGCGACCGTGGTCAGCACTCGGTCGATGGAGCTGCTGCGCTCCTGGGGGCTCGAGGACGAGATTCGCGCCGGCGGCCTTCCCGGCGTGGAGTGGCTGGGCCTCGTCACCGAGACCCTGGCCAGCGCCGACCGGGGCGAGACCGTGACCCTCGGCCTGCCGACGAAGGAACAGGCCGTCGTGCTGAGCCCCACGGCGCCCCTCTGCGCGCCGCAGGACCACACCGAAGCGGTCCTGCTCGGCTACGCCCGCTCGCTCGGGGCCGAGGTGGAGTTCGGCCGGGAGGTCCTGCGAGTCGACGTGGCCGACGACGGCGCCGAGGCGCTGGTCCGAGACGGCGATCGTGTCCGGGTCGTGAGCGCGCGGTACGTGATCGGCGCCGACGGCGCCCACAGCGTGGTCCGAGGCGCCCTCGGCATCGAGATGGGCGGGCCGGGCGCGGTCGACACCCATTCCGTCAGCGCAGCGTTCAGGGCGCCGCTCTGGCAACTGGTGGGCGAACCGCGCTACGGCCTCTATCCCATCGTCCACCCCGAGGTATCAAGCGTCTTCGTCCCGTCGGGCCGCGGCGACGAGTGGGTCTTCGGGGTCGGCGCCGACCTGACGGAGCGGCGGGACGAGGCGGAGATGACGCGCCTGATCCGGATCGCGGCAGGAGTGCCCGACCTCGAGCCGCGGATTCAGAGAATCACCACGTTCAATTTCGCGGCGGAGATCGCCGATCGCTTCGCGGAGCGCAGCTCCTTCCTGATCGGCGATGCGGCTCACCGCGTGACCCCCCGCGGCGGCACCGGGATGAACACCGCAATCGCCGATGGCCACGACCTCGGCTGGAAGCTGGGCTGGGTCCTGAATGGCTGGGCCGATGAGGATCTCCTCGATACCTACGAGGCGGAGCGGCGCCCGGTTGCGTCGCACAACCTCGAGCGCTCAGTCGACGAGCGCGGTTCGTATCGCGACCCGATCGACGAAATCCTCGTCGACGTCGGCGGGCGGATCGCGCATCTCTGGTTGGAAACCGAGGACGGGCGCTTGTCGACGCTCGACCTGGTCGGCGACGGGCTGACGCTGTTCACGGGCCCGGACATCGAAGCGCCTCAGGGGGCATCGGCCTCAGCTGACGGATCGGCGCCGGTGACCGTTCGCAGGCTGCCAGCGGTGATGGCGCGAGCCCTGGGGATCGCACCCGGCGGCTCGCTGTTGGTCAGGCCGAGCGGCGTCCCCGCGCGGCGCGCTGCGGAGTTTGCCCTGGCGGCGGCGTAGCGCGCGAGCGAAAACGGGACAGGTCCACACGGCGGCGACTTGATGCGAGTTGGACGATCTCCGGTTAGCCCGTGACGCTCGAGACCGGTCGGAAGCGTTACTGGACTTCCGCTCAGCTTGTCAATCCGAGCGTCCAGGCCGGCGAGTTCGGGCTCCACATCGAGGCTCCCGCGATTATCACGGCGCGTGGTTTCGCGGACCTTTCGCCGATCTGTCTGTGGCCGAAGGCGCCGGCGAAGAAGACGAGCGGGTCTTTGAGGGGCGAGACGCGCAGGCCGTCGACGCGCCCCACGACAATCCAGTGATCGCCCGCGGGGTGCTCGGCGACGATCTCACATTCGAGGCAGGCGAGCGCGTCGGTGAGCAGCGGTACCCCGCCGTGCCCGGGCTCCCAGTCGAGGCCGGCGAATCGGTCCGCGCCGGCAGGGGTCGCGCGTCTTGCGAACCGCTCGTGCTCTCGCCCTAGCACGTTTACGCCGAAACGCCGCGCCCGTCGCATCCGCGACCACGTGAGCGAGCTGCGCGACGGGCAGAATGCCACCAGGGGCGGTCGCAGCGAGACAGATGTGAGCGAGTTGACGATCAACCCGGCGGGCTCGCCGTCGCGGTTCGCGGTGACGAACGCGACCCCGGTGGCGAACCTGCCCAGTGCGTCGCGGAACGAGCCCGCGTCCGGTGCTTGCGCGGCAGAGGCTGGGAATGCGGGCGTCATCTCAGTGCAGCGACGTGGGTTCGCCGAGGGCAACGCAGGCGATGTGGTCGTAGGCGCGGTTGGCGCCGAGCGGGTGCATGAACGACCCGGCCTTGACGTCGCGGTAGGCCCGGGCGAGGGGGTTGGCGTTGAGGTAGCCGGCGCCGCCTGAGAGGGCAAGCGCGCGGTCGACAATGCGGCCGGCCGCCTCGTTGACGAACGCCTTGGCGGCCTGGGACTCGGCGAACAGCGCGTCGAGTTCCTCAGCGCTCCCGTCCGCCCGGGGGTTGGCTGCGTGGTGGCAGTCGATCAGCGCACCGGCGCGCGAGAGGACGCTGCGTGCGGCCGCGAGGTCGATGGCATTCTCGGCGACCTGTATGCGCGGGCGCGCATCGCCGTTGCGGCGCCCGGCGATCCCCTGGCGTGCAATCTCGTCAGCCGACTCGGCGATCCCGAGCGAGGCGGAGGCGTGAAACAGCCCGGCGACAAGGTTGCGTTCCATATAAGGCAGCGGGTCGCCGGCCCTGAAGCCGCCGCGCACCCCGGTCTCGGGCAACTCGACGCCCTCCAGCGAGACCGAGTTGCTGCCCGAGGCGCGCATCCCCAGCGCATCCCAATCGTCGTTGATCACCACCCCGGACGCGTCGGTGGGCACCATCGCGTAGGCATACCGCTCGCCACCGTCGCCGTCGGCGTAGGTGACGGCCACGTACAGATGACTAGCGGCCGGGGACATCGTGCAGAACGTCTTGCGCCCGTCGATCCGCCAGCCCGACGCGGTGCGGGTCGCGACGGTGGCCGGCCGCGTGAGATCCTGTCCACGCTCGCTGATCGCGGCGGCCAGCACGACGCCGTCGCGGGCGATCTGCTCAAGCGAGGCGGCGAAGCCGCGGGCGCGGCGCTCTAGCCCGGCCGCCAGGGCGACCCGGCGTCGGCGCTCCATGTTGAGCACCGCGACGAGATGCATGTTGACGCCGATCGCGACCGAGGCGTTCCCGCGCGCCAGACGGCTTGACGCCACGACGAGGTCGTGCGCGGACCAGACGCCCAGCCCGCCGAGCTCGACGGGAACCGGTGCCGCGAAGTAGCCGGCGGCCCTGAGCGCATCGATCGCCTCAAACGGGTAGCTGCCATCGCGGTCATGCTCGCCTGCACGCGCGGCGAGCTCGTTCGAGAACTCGTCGGCGATCGCGACCAGACGCGCGCCGGCTTCGGTATGGGCTGTCAGTTCGATCGGCATCACAAAGCCTCCAGTTCCGTCCCCCATGCTTCCCTTGGCCGAGGCGCGGCCGCGGCTACGGGCAGCACGCGAGACTCAGTGGGTTGTCACCTCCACCGCGACGGGCACGCCGTTGGTGACCATGTCGTAGACGGCCGAGCGCTTCCGGGCCCGCTCGACGACCTCGTTGAGCTTGTCCTCCGGCGCGTTGCCGGTCACCCGGAACGACACGCCGATGCGCTCGAACCCGTTGCGGCACTCGTCATCCACCCCCAGCGCCCCGCGCACGTCCATGTCGCCGGTCAGCGTCGACTCGACGGAGGTGAGCTGCACCTTGCGCGCCGCGGCGACGTAGACGATCGACGTCGTCAGGCACGCCGCCAGTGCGTGCAGCAGATACTCGGCCGGGTTGGGGCCCGTGTCGCTGCCGAGTAGGATCGCCGGCTCGCCCGCATCGAGCTCGAACGCCAGGCCCCGCGTGGTGTCCTCGCCACCCGCGGCGTAGAAGCCCTTGATCGTCGAGCGGTTATGCGCGCCGTCGATCCAGCGGTTGGTCGCCCGGAACTGGAACCTCGCCAGCTCCGGCTGCGCCTTGATCAAATCCAGCGTGGCGAACATCTTCTCGGTGTCCACGCCGTTGCGGATCGTGTCTGTCACTGTGCTCACTTCGAGACCTCCTCGGTCGCTTTGGTGTTGAGAACCTGCTCCCGGGCCGCCTTCGGCGACATCGGCGTCAGCGCCCCGATTTGGTTGGCTTCGCGCATCGCGAGCCCCCCTGCTGTGCGTGTGGTCAGGCCGGATCGGCCGTGTGGTAATCGACTTAGCCGTCTTGACCGGTCGTCCCGGCCACTGGCTTCATCGGTGATCGTTTAACCGGTAGGCGTGAATTGCGGCGGAACGATCGTTCCGCGCACCATCACGAGCCGCTTGGGTGGCGAAAGGCCGTGGCGCCGCCGCTCCGGAGCGCGTCAGAGCGACCAGCGTGGCGAAGCGGCGCCTGGGGTGGCGTAGGCGCAGAACCGTCCGGTCTGGATCGAGGCCTCGAAGTGTTCTGCCAGCTCTGGGCAATGCTTCTCGACGAGCCTGATCGCGGTCCTGATGGCCTTCGTCACGCTGATGCGCGCGCGCTCTTCGGGCGAGGAGAAAGTGCGGTCACGGCCCCGCAGCCCGACCGCGCGCCCGAGCTCCTGGGTCAGGAGGTCGAGCTCATCCTGCAGGCGGGCGGCGCGTTCGGTGTCCCCCCAGGCCCGCGCCTGCTCGAGCTCCTCATCGAGCTCTCCGAGTCGTCGCCCGTACTCCTCCTTGGCGCGATCGTCGAGCACCGGATCGAGGTCGGCCGGCCGGGAGGCGACGAGCTCGTGCTCGGCGGCCCCCGCCCGAGCGTCGGCTGGGAGCCCCCTCGCGGCGCCCACGAGCTCCAGCACGTGCACTTCGCGTCCTGGGCTGGCGAGGAGCTCTGCGATATAGCGAAGTCCCTTCACGTCGCGCAAGCGGATCGGCTGTCCGTGGTAGGCGATCGTCCAGAACTCGCCTTCGTGCCGGAAGAGCGCATCGGCGGCCGGCGGCGCCGCCGACAGACGCCCCCGCACGGCCGCGACGCGCTCCATCAGGCCCGTCATGCCGAGCTCGTCGCACAGGCCCGCGGCTTCGTCCAGCATCACGGCGATGCGTTCGCGGTCGCCCTCCTCGCCCCGCGCGGCCAGGGCGGTCGCGTGCTCGAGCCGGACCCGGGCGCGGATCGCCCGTGCACAAAGGAGTTCGCAGCGCTCAAGCGCGGTCGCGAAGTGCCGATCGGCGGCCTCCCAGCGCTCCAGCATCGCCGCGAGCTTGCCGAGGCGCGTTGCGACCGGCCCGAAAGGCTGCTGGGTGTAGGAGACGGCATTGTCGCCGGCGTGGGGGAGCAGCAGCTCGTAGAGCTCGAGGCCGCGGCGCTCGTCGCCGACGAGGACGCACGCCTCGGCGAGTGAGCACAGGTGGAGGATCCATAGGGGGTAGCGCGGGAGCTCGGCGAAGCCCCGCGCGGCGTGGCGCTCGAGCTCGCGCCGCGCGGCCTCCTCGTCGCCGAGCTCGGCGGCGGCGAGAGCGTCGCGCCACCGGGGCACCCACGGGAAGCGCTCGCCGTGGTTGCGGACCTCGGGCCACAGCTCGGGCAGCCGGCCCTGCGCCCAGCGGATCGCGAGCATCTGGGCATAGCGAAACCAGTACGTCGCGACCTCGGTGTCCCGCAGCCGCCCGAGCGCGAGCGCCTCCTGCGCGAGCCGCTCGGCGTCGGCGAAGCGGCCGTCGAGCGTCGCGGCAACGGTGCGCAAGCACACCGCGTGCCACCGGTAGAAGGGCTGTCTCATCCGGTCGGCGATCGCCACCATCGCCTGCGTCTCGGTCTCCATTCCCCACCGGTCGCAGAGCTCGAGGAAGCAATGCAGGCGCGCGTTATGCGCCAGGAACTCGCTCTCGGGGTTGGCCGACTCCTTCGCCACTCGAAGCATCTCCCCACTCTGCGCCAGGGGGTCGCGCGCGCCTCCCGGAGTGGACAGCGACCCCTGGCGGGCGTGCAGGCCGGTGACGAGCGCCTCGGAGTCACCGAGGCGGCGCGCCATCGCGATCGCCTCCTCGCTGATTGCCACCCGTCGCTCGAACGGCTCGCTCGCCGACCCGACCTCGAGGGCGAGCCGGGCGAGCACGTGGGCGCGCAGCGCGCTGTCAGCGGCTGGGAGGACTGCGAGCGCCTCCTCCAGGAGTTCCACGCCGGCGCCGCCAACCTCGAACCGCGCGTAGATCAGGAGGCCGCCGAGCGCGGTTACATAGCCGAGCGCCGCTCGCGCAAACATCTCCGGCTCTGCAGATCGCCGCGCGGCGTCGATCGCGCGCTCGAATGTCAGCCGCGCCCCGCTGCCGTCGCCCGAACGCCATTGCGCGTCGCCGAGGCGCAGCAGCAGCTCGCCGCGCCGTCCGCCCGAGCCGTCGCCCGCGGCGGCGAGCAGCTCGAGCGCGTGCCGGTAGTGGATCGCGGCGTCCTCGTATCCGAGCACGGCGAACGCGCGGTCCCCGGCGCGGACGAGGTACTCCACGGCATGGCCCACATCGCCGAGGGGCGCCGCAAGGAACAGGTGATGCGCAATCTCCGACAGGTGGCGATCGAGGTCGTCGCCATGCACGCGCTCGAGCAGGCGGCCGACCGAGTGGTGGAATTCAAGTCGCCGGCGCGGCGGGACATCGTCGTACAGCGTCTCGCGCACGAGGTCATGGGTAAACGAGTAGCGACGTGGTCTTGCTGAGACTTCGGCGATGAGACCGCCCGCGACCGCCTCCGCGAGCATCGCGGTCATCCGCGCGGCGCTGAGCCGGCTCGCGCGCTGGAGCAAATGCAGGTCGAATTCACGTCCGATCACCGCAGCCAGCCGGAGCGTCGCGACGCCCTCGCGGGGCAGCGCCGCCACGCGGCGGCGGATCAGGGCTCGAACCTCCTCCGGAATGCGAAGGAGGGGATCCTCCGTCGGCTCGTCGAGCCTCTCGAGCGTGGCCTCCGCGGTCAGCAGACGGACGACCTCTCCGAGGAAGTACGGATTGCCCCCGGTGACCTCGTGGAGCCGCGCGATGACCCGGCGACTCACGGTCGCCTCGGTCACCGTCGCCACGTACGCCTCGATGTCCGCCGGCGTCAGGCCACGAAGCGGAATGCGCTCCCCGACCCGAGCGAGCTCGGCGAAGACGTCGGACAGCTCGCGCACGCGCTTGTCGGCCTCCCGGTAGGAGGCTACGAGCAGGATCCTCGCCTCGGCGAGCGCCTCTCCCAAGAAGCGCAGCAGCAACAGCGACGGCTCGTCGCCGGCGTGGAGGTCGTCCAGGACGACGAGGATCGGACCCTCGGAGGATGCCGCTGCCAAGAAGCGGCCGACCGCGTCGAATAGGCGAAGCCGCTCGCCTTCCGGCATGACCGCCGTCGGCGCCGAGCGCTGCGCGGCCTTCGAGCTGGCGGCCGCGACAAGCTCCTCGAGCTCGCCTCCCAGCGCGCGGACGACCTGAATCCAGGGCCAGTACGGTGGTGCCCCACCCTCCTCCCAACAGCGACCCGTGGCGACCCGCAGGCCGCGCTGAGAGGCAACCCGAGCGAGCTCGCTCGTCAGCCGGGTCTTGCCGATGCCCGGCTCACCGGTGACGAGCACCAGCGAGCCGCCGCCCGAAGTGGCCTCCTCGAGCGCCGACGCTAGGTCCGCCAGCTCCCGATCGCGCCCGACGAACGGTCGCATGGACGATCGCCCGACAACGGCGGATGCAGCGATCTGCGGCGCCCCTTCACCGTCCATCGGCCAACGTGTCGAGCCGCCCGAGCGAGGTGTCCAGCCCACCGCACGCCGACGACCACCCGCCGCCAACCGTTCCCGGGCTGGTGTGGATGGCCATCGGGTCTGCTCGCGTTCGGAGTTGTCGTTGCAGGAGGCCCTCAGGTTGAACGACCTCGCCGGTGACGTAAATGGGTGCTGGCACCGATCCTTCGATCGTCATCCGGGTACAGGTGTCGGCCCGAGCAGGGTCAGCGGCGAAGCACCGATGCCGGCCTTGCGGCCGGTGGTCTCCTCACCGCTGGGACGCACAGGCGGCCGCCCGCTCGAGCAAGGCGGCCCGCTGCCGCGAGTTCGCTGTGAGCAGCGCGGCCCGCTCGAACTCGGCCCGGGCCTCATCGAGGCGGCCCAGTTTTCGAGCAGGTCGCCGCGCACGCTGGGCAGCAGGTGATAGCTGTCGAGGGCGGGCTCCTCTCGAAGGCGGTTCACGATCTCGAGCGCCGCCTGCGGGCCGAACGCCATCCCGACGGCCACGGCGCGGTTGAGTTCGACCACCGGCGAGGGCGCCAGCTGGGCCAGCCCGTCGTAGAGGGCCACGATACGCTCCCAGTCGGTGTCCTCTGCCGCGCGGGCGCGTGCGTGGCAGGCGGCGATGCCGGCCTGCAGCGTGTACGGCCCGATCGGGCCGCCGGTGGCGTACGCATCGCGTGGCCTCCACGCGAGTGACCTCTCTTTCCCTCCGGCTTTCCCCCCGAGCCTCAACGCCCGTAGTTACTGACCTTTTGGCGCGTTTGCGCCAGTCTTGAAAACCGGGAAGGGCGGTTTCGTCCTTCGGAGGTTCGAATACGGCGTCGATACGACGATGGAGCTCAAGGTGCCGGCATCCGCCCTGACGGCTCTCCTACACAAAGCGAGTGAATCGGTGACGTTCGCGCTGAGCGCGACCAACGGCAACGGCACGAGCCACACCACCGCCCGCATCGCCAAGCTGAAGGGTTGATTTGCAGCCGCTGCCCGATGGCGCGAGAGTACATCCGCCCATTCCACAAGTCTCGGGTACCTCAGCAACGCGGCATCTGGGAGGCTGCTGCTCCTCGCAGCGTTGATCATGCTCGCCAGGAGAAGTACGACATGACGATCCGCCTACTGCTTCGAGGTGAAGCAGCGGTGACGCGCCAGCGCTGCTCGTTGTCCGGACCCAGGCGCAGATTTCGACGGCGCGCGATGCTCCTGCTCCATCTGCGCGACCGAGCGTCTCATCGATGCAGACACTCGCGCTCGGGAGCTCGCCCAAGCGAATCCGGTCGGTTGCACTTCCGCTTCGGGCCGTCTAAGTCTAAGCGCTAGTCAGGGCGACAGAAACCTCAGGAGCACGCGTCTTCGAAGCCTTGCGTTCCGCCTGCGCGGCTCGCTCTCGCCGACGCTCTTCTGCACGCAAGCTAGGTCCTGCAGAGGGCATCGACACCCTGCGCTAAGGCGAACGTGGAAGCACCGGTCCTCGAGGACCGTTTGTGTCTAGAAAATTCCGTGGCCGGGCCACGAGAAAGGGGCAGCAAGTGCAAGACAGATCGCGCTCGCTGTGGCCGCTGGTTGCGGCCGCAGCCATTGTGGCGATCGCCGGGGTTGCGGCAGCAATCATCGTGCGAGGAAACGGTTCGACGAGCAGCCCGTCTTCGACCGTCGCCGTGGCGGCGCAGACCGCGTCGACTTCCGCCACGACCGCCACGGCGCCCAAGCCGAAGGTGGTCCACCAGACAACGACGGTTGTCCAACAGACAAAGACCGTCACCCAGGCAGCGTCGCCCACCCCGGACCCGGCGCGCTCGGTGATTCCTACGGGGCTCACTGCGTGCGATCAGAACATCTCGGTCAACAGCAACACCAGCTGCCCGTTCGCGGACAACGTATTCAACGAATACTCGATCGACGCCCAGCAGGAAGGCGCGGGCTCCTACGAAGTGGACGCCTACAGCCCGGCAACCGGCCAGACGTACAACGACAGCTGCCAGCTCGACTCCGAGACGCAGATCGTCGACTGCAGCCACGGCAGCGACCTGGTGCAGTTCCCGGAGTGGGCGGCGGCGGTCTACCAGACGCACTGAAGGCGGGGAGCATGAAAAAGTATCTGGCACTGCTTCCGGCCCTGTTCGCGCTGGCGCTTCCGGCGGTCGCCGCGGCTTCGCCGTACAACCGCGACTGCGGGACCTCGGCCGACGGCTGGATTCTGGGCCCGTTCAACTACGACAATGAGACGCCGTGGGCGGTCAGTGGCCCGTGGCACATCAACATGACCAGGGGCCGCGCCCAAGCGGAGGCACTGCTCGGGCGCTTCCCGATCCAGGAGTTCGGCACTCGTTTCCGGCTGTCCCAGATCCCGTGCGCCGTGGCGCCAGGGCGTCGCCATCAACGCGTCTGAGAGGTGGGTGAGCTGGCCGGGCGACAGCGGCTGGGTCAACGTGCACCTTGGTACGTCCGGCGGCGTTGTCTATATCGGCCTTTTCCACTGCACCGGCTACGACCTGCCGGCTCCCGAGAGGGCAAGGGAGACCTGCGCGATGCGCTATCGCGGCGGGAAGATCATCGGCTCGTTCACGATCAGCGACAACCCTTACTACCCCTGAGAGCTCGCCCGGCAGCAGTGGCTCTCTCCTGCGAGCCTTAGGGGTTGCCTTAGCGTCCACCCGTGGGACGGCATCCGTTGGTCCAAGGTCCCCCACCGAGACAATGCCCAACTCTCGACCTCCTTCGTGCACATTTAGCCGCAATGCGTAGAAATTCACGCTATTACCAAGGTTAGAGGTTAAAAGCATCGCGCATCGACCGTGCCAGCGCGGCGCTTCGCTCTGCCCCTGCCGGGCGTCGCTGGTGGACGGTCATCAATCGGTCCAGTGACGACCGCATTTCGCCTCTTCCTCGCCGGCTTGCCTAAACGTGGCGCGTCGGCTTAGATATGCCGCCGAGGTGGCGTCTCCGCACGCGATAGGAGCGACGACGAACATCAGACGGTGCCCGGTCGCCCAAGGGCGCGTCCGATGACCCTCTGGGGCCGAACGCGAGAACGTCCAGGTCGTCGAGTCAGCTGGCGCGCCTATCTGCACGTAATTACACATGCTCCCGTGAGGTCCACCTAGCGTGGAGAGGTTTCTACTGACCAATGTGCCGACCGTCTGGCTGGGCCTCGGAATCGTCGTCGTTGCAGTGGCTTTCTCCCTGGCTGGTCTTGTGCTCGTCCGGCGATCGGTTGACCTGGAGAAGTCTCAGTCTCAACACGACGTCGCTGGCTTTCTCATCGCTGTTGTAGGTGTGATCTACGCGGTGATTCTTGCGTTCGTCGTGGTCATCCAGTGGGAGCAGTTCAGATCCGCAGAGGACGATGCCCGTGCGGAGGCGAATGCGGTTGGCAACCTCTACCGCGACGGCGCGGCCCTGGGCGGGCCGCAGGGCACTGCTCTGGACAGGGCAGTGGCGACATACGCCGAATATGTCGTAAACGTAGAGTGGCCGTACATGGGCATCCACGAGGAGGAAGCCCCCGGCGGCGACCAGTACCGGAACACCGTGTGGCGCGCGGTTATCAGGCTACAGACCCCAACGGCAGTGGATGCGGACATCGCCAAGCAAGCAGTTAGCGATGTCGCTGCCGTGACCGCAGCTCGACGAACGCGCGTCGAAGACAGCTCGACATCGCTACCTACTACGCTCTGGGTCGTGCTGCTTCTGGGTGGCGCGATAACCGTTGGGTTTACATACTTCTTCGGCCTCAAGAGCTTCCTTGCTCAAGCCGCGATGGTCGCGACCCTCGCGGTGATCATCGCGCTCTCGTTATTCGTGATCTTGTCTTTGGACTTGCCGTTTACCGGTGATGTCGCGGCGCAGCCGACCGCACTGAGAGAGGAAATGGCCGAGTTCTGTTCTTATAACTTTGCGAATCCCAGCCAGGGTCATAACTGTAAAGACCCGACGTCGCGCCCTGGCGCTCCGTAGCTCCGATCGGAAGCTCATTCCGTCCAGAGCGTCAGATGATTTACCCGCTTCGGGCGGCGAGGGTGCTCGGGAGTGGCGCTCGGTCGAGCGCGGCCCGCATCGCGGTGATCGCTTCAAGCAGCGCGGACAATGGTCTGAGTAGGAGCGTCGCGCGCTCGACGCGTCCAAGTGCGTCGTAGTTCTCGTCGAGTACTCCGGTCATTCGGTGATCACCGTGGGCGGCGGTGATGACCGTGACGAGCCGGCGTTCGGCTGAAAGCTCGCGCTGGGCCTCGATCTCTTGCAGGACGCTGCCAATCGTCATCACGATGTGGGCCACGTCCGCGCGGCCGTGATAATCCCTGACGGGGCTGTGGAAGACGACGTCTTCACTCAGAATGTCGTCGAGCTGGCTCTCGGAGTCTCGTTGCGAGAGTAGAAGTAGTTTCGATGGCATGATTCCTCCAGTCAGCTGTCGATGGGCGAGAACGCGACTGGAGACCACGCTATTTCGCCCTACCCAAGATGTGAAAGACCGCTTTGCGCTCTCTTCAGTGCGGCGCGGCATCACCGTCCACCGGCCGGATTGCCATCCCGCGGCTAGCATCCGTGTGGTGGCCGATCTTCGTCGGTTGCGGTACTTCGTCGCGGTCGCGCAGGAGCGCAACTTCACGCGCGCGGCCGAGCGGCTCCATATCGCCCAGCCCGCGCTCAGCCGACAGGTGAGGTTGCTCGAACAGGAGGTGGGCGTCGAGCTGCTGCACCGCACGACGCACGAGGTCGAGCTGACCGAGGCGGGCGAGTTCCTGCTCGAGCGCGGACCGGCGCTGCTCGGCGCCGCCGACGAGCTGTGGCGCAGCGTCCGAACCTACGGGACGGGCGAGCGCGGAGAGGTTGTGATCGCGTACGGGGCCAGCGCCAGCTATGAAACGGCACCGCGGCTGTTGCACGCGCTGGCGGAGAGCCACCCGGGGATCGCGATCACGACCGCGGTCAAGTCGGTCGGCGAGATCGTCGCGGGCGTGAGCGACGGTTCGATCGATCTGGGGCTCATCCGCTGCTCTCCCCAGGAGGTGGGGTTAGAGACGCGAACGATCCGCCGCGAGCGCCAGGGGCTTGTAGTGCGCCGTGACCATCGGCTCTCATCCTGCGCTGCCGTCGGCCTCCTCGAAATGGCGGATGAGACGTTGCTGCTGCATCCGCGCGAGGCGAATCCTGGTCACTACGACGCGGTGCTGGGGCTGTATCGTGAACATGCCGTTGAGCCACGGGTGCTGCTGCGGACCCTGAGCTTCGACCTGACCTACGGCCCGATCCTGCGGGCGGAGGCGGTCGCAATCGTGGGGGAGTCGTCGCGCTTAGAGCTGCCGGAGGAGCTCTGCTGGCTACCGCTATCTCCACCGGTCAGCTTCGAGGTGAGCCTGGTCGCCCGCAGCCACAACCGCTCCCCGGCAGTGGATCGGATGCTCGACGCGGCGACCGGGGTCGCAGATGCCCTCGGCTGGATCTAGCCACCTGCGAGGCAATCGCCGGTCATGCCGGCAAACGCTGAAGACATGCTCCACAGGTATTTCACATTCCGCCTGCCAAGCGCGACGCTCCACGTACTCAACCAACCAGACGAGGAGTGCCGAGGTGATCGAACAAACTGACACCAAGACCCCGCTGCGTCGGTACGTCGCGGCGGTACAGGCCGGCGACGTGAATGCGTTGCGCGAACTGTTCGCCGAGGACGCAACGTGGACGCTACACGCCGGCCGGCTGCCGATCTCAGGCACATGGGCAGGACGCGAGACGATCATTGACGAGTTCCTCGAGACCGCCATGTCCTATTACGAACCGGGCTCGGTCAGCCTCGAGATCACCGGGATGATCGCCGAGCGGGATCAGGTCGTGCTGCAGTGGATAAGCCGAGCGCGGACACGCGACGGCCGACCGTACGAAAACGGCTGCATCGGCGTATTCACGATCCGGGAGGGCAGGATCCAAGACGTGTGCGAGTACATGGACACGCTCTACGCCAGCGAGGTCGCCTTCAAGGGTTTCGTCAGGCCCAGCGCCGCTGTGCAGGGAGGGCGGTAGGGATGCGTATCTTCGTCGCGGGGGCCAGCGGGGTGATCGGGATCCGGCTGCTGCCGCTGCTGGTGGCCGCCGGACACGAGGTTGCCGGAATGACGCGTTCGCCCGGGAAGCTCTCTGAGCTGGAGTCGCTCGGGGCCGAGCCGGTCCTGTGCGACGTGTACGACTCCGGCGCGCTGCGCGCGGCGGTCGTGGGGTTTGCACCGGTCGCGGTGATGCACCAGCTCACCGATCTGCCGGATGACGCCGCAAAGATCCCCGAGCTCGCCGTGCGCAACGACCGCATGCTCCGAGAGGGAACCCGGAATCTCCTCGACGCAGCCGCGGCTGCGAACGCAGACCGGTTCTTGGCTCAGAGCATCGCCTGGGAGCTGCCCGGGCAGCGCGGCGTTACCTACCGCAAGCACGAGCGAGCGGTGCTCGACGCCGGCGGCGTGGTGATTCGCTACGGCCAGCTCTACGGCCCGGGGACGTATTACGAGACCGAGAAGCCGGATCCGCCACGGATTCACGTCGACGAGGCGGCCCGCCGCACAGTGCCGGTCCTCGAAGCACCCGCGGGCCTCGTCGAGGTCGTCGAGCGACGACCCACCCGCGTTCCATCGCCCAATCGCATTGCCTGAACCACAACCGCCGTCAACACGCTACCCAAGAACGAGGAGATCGCTCATGCAGACCACACATCACACGGCGGAGGCACCGGCGGGCGTGGCCTCGTCGGTCGGATCGATGCGGCTGCTCGTAACCGGCGGCACCGGCGTTCTGGGCCGGGCGCTACAACCGCTCGCGAAGGCCGCCGGACACGAGCTGCGCACGCCGACCCGCGGCGAGCTTGACCTGTTCGATCCCGGGGCGGTCGCGCGCGCCACACGCGGCATCGACGCCGTGCTCCACCTGGCAAGCCGGATCCAGCCGCTCGAGCAGCTCGAGAACCCCGACGCCTGGCGAGAGAACGATCGCCTGCGAGCCGACGCGTCGAGGATCCTCGTCGACGCGGCGCTCGCCGGCGGGGTCACCGTCTACGTGCAGCCCACGGTTACCTTCGTGTACCCCTCAGACGGCCCGGCCTCCGAGGAGACGCCATTGACAGACGTCTCCCCGATCCTGCAATCCGCGCTCGCCGCCGAGCGGGAGACCGCTCGGTTCGCGCACGGCGGTCGGCGCGGCGTGGTTCTCCGGTTCGGGCTCCTGGACGGGCCCGGCACCGGACACGACAGTCCCGCGCCCGCGCTCGGCGCAACGGTTCATGTCACGGACGCCGCCCGCGCCCTCCTGTCCGCGCTCACGCTCCCCAGCGGGATCTACAACGTCTGCCGCGATCACGAACGCGTGTCCAACCGCCGGTTCACACAGGCCGCCGGGTGGCATCCACAGCATTAGTGGGTCGCCTTTCGTCGGCGGATCGCACAGACCGAAGGCGATGGGAGATTGACGATGATCGAGCTCGAGTACGAGATGACCTATGCCGAGACGATCGAAGGCCCGCTCGGACCGACGACCGGCTCACCGCTCGGCGAGCGGATCTGCTGGCAGATCGCAACCGCGACCCTGCACGGCCCGCGGATCGACGCCCGGCTGGCGATGCCCGGAACCGACTGGATCCGGATCGGGGCCGACGGCCTCCGCCGACCGGACCTCCGCGCGCAGCTGATAACCGACGACGGCGAGTTGATCCTGTTTCGCTACGACCTCGCGGTGATCCGCTCCAGTGAACGCTTCCTCGCCGCGCTCTCATCCGGCGAGCCCACCGAGTTCGACGACCAGTACATGCGGATGGCGCCGCACTTCGAGGTCGGCGCCGGGCGCTACGCGTGGCTCGCCGAGAGCCTATTCCTTGGACGCGGCCGGCTCACGGGCCCGAACGCCATCGCCTACGAGCTGTATCGCGTTCGGTGAAGTGACGACGACGGTCGACGCCAAGGAACGGCATCGAACCTCTCCGAGGGAACCATTAGCCATTGTGCTAACTATATACGGGACCTACCGATCGAGTTGAGAGGAGACGACGATGCCGGCGCACAAGACGGGTACACGGGAGGAATGGCTTGCCGCGCGCAAGGAGCTGCTCGTGGCCGAAAAGGCGCACATGCGCCGAGGCGATGAGCTGGCGCGCAGGCGCCGAGAGCTGCCTTGGGTCCCGATCAAGAAGGAGTACGTGTTCGACACGGACGACGGCCCGAAGACTTTGGCCGAGCTCTTCGCCGGCCGAGCGCAACTTCTCATCTATCACTTCATGTTCGGCTCCGGCGCGCGGCTCACTCCCGAGCGCCAAGGCTGCACCGGCTGCTCGTTGGTAGCAGACCACTTCGAGGGGCCGCTGCCACATTTGCACGGCCGCGGCGCCACCTTCGTGTGCGCATCAATCGCGCCTCTCGACCAGCTCCAGGACTACAAACAGCAGATGGGCTGGCACTTCCCGTGGGTGTCCTCACGCGGCAGCGACTTCAACTACGACTTCGGCGTCACCTTCACCGAAGAGCAGCAGCGCAACGGCGCCGAATACAACTTCCAGCACGTCGCGTCACCCCCATCCCAGAAAGAGGGCCTCAGCGCCTTCGCCCTCGACGACGGCGTCATCTACCACGCCTACTCCACCTACTCCCGAGGTGTGGAGTCGTTGATGGGGACCTACCAATACCTCGACCTGGCGCCGTTAGGCCGTCAGGAGGAAGGGCTTGATTTTGCCCAGGCGTGGTGGCGAAGGCACGATGAGTACGAGGCGGCGTAACGGTCGGCACCGATCGTCGCACCGGCTCGTGATGGCCTGGACCTTGAACGACGCCGTGCCACGTCCGCGACTGAGCACTAGGAGGTAGACCGCGTGTCCGATGCTCGCAGTTGGTATCCAGCGAAGGCGCTGCTGATCGGTGCGCTCGGCCTGCTCGCCGCGTTATGTTGGGCGATCAGCGCCGTGCGGATGGACGGAATGGACGCTGGGCCTGGAGGTGATCTTGGCGCCACAGGCTGGTTCATGGCGACCTGGGTCGGAATGATGGCGGCGATGATGCTGCCTGTCATGGCCCCGCTCGCGGTTCGCTACCAACAGGTCCGGCCGCCGCGGACGCTGGTCGCGCCGGTCGTCAGCCGAGCAGCTTTTCTCGGTGCGTATCTGGCTCTATGGGCAATCGCCGGATTGTTCGTCTACGAGGTGATCTCCGGCGGTCGGCGCGTGTTCGGGGAAGCTTTCGCCTGGGCTCACGGCGGAAGGTGGGTTGCCGTCGCGGTGCTGGCCGCAGCCGCCGGATATCAGGTGACGAGCCAGAAGCGCCGCGCGTTGGGACGATGCAGGCAAACGAGCGGGTTGGACGGTCGACCATGGCTGGCGGGGCTCAGGGCCGGCGTCAACTGCCTGTGCTCGTCCTGGGCGATGATGGCAGCCCTGTTTGCGCTCGGTGTGATGAGCCTGTGGTGGATGGCGGTGGTTGCGGTGCTGATCGCCGCTGAGCGGCTGCCACGCCCCTCGGCCCCCGGCCGCCTCGCGGGAGCTGTCGTCTTCCTGGCTCTGGCTCTAGGGGTGGCGATCTCGCCAGCGAGCGTCCCGGGGCTCACGGTTCCGGGCAGCCCGGCGGCAAATCGGGCGATGATGCATATGTCCCCAGGTCCCGGGATGAGCGGCGGTAGCGCGGGCATGTCCAAGGGCGACAGGAGCATGAGGTCCAGGGTGAGTCAGTAGTCCGCCACACGTTTCTCGCCGGGCCACGAAATCCGCTTGCCGATTTGCATACCCCTTGCTAACGTGCAAGCGCTTCATCTTCTCTCTCAACCACCCGGAGCAACATGGCAACGACGCAGACCAAGAACGGTACGACAACGATCGACGCGGCGTTCGACCAGTTCAAGGAGCAGGGCCAGCAGATGCTGACGACTGCCCGCAGGGTGGGCAACCTTGCGCGCAGCTTCCTCGAGTAGCGCGCGGGCGCACCCCTCAGAGGAGGACCGGCCCGCTCGGGCCGGTCCTTTCTTCCCCCACCTCCAAGGAGGTCAAGATGGATGCCGCAAAACAGGCGCCGCCACTGCACTCGCCCGCCCAACCCACCAGTCTGCTGGAGAACTGGCTCGAGGCATGGTCTGCGACGTTCCGCGGGCTCTCCGACTGCCTGGCGACCGCGCTCGAGGTGGGACCCCCGGGGCTGAACGTGCCCCGCTGGCTCGAGCTCACCGCAACTCGTCGGCCGCCCGCGTGGTCCACCCCGCATGAGGTGGTGTTCGAGACCCCGATTGCACGCCTGCGAGACTTCTCCACCTCTCGCCTCCGGGGGTTGGTGCCCACACTCGTTGTCCCCCCCCAGGCGGGACACGACTCCTGCATTGTTGATTATTCGTCCGAACAGAGTCAGATGCGCGGAATCGTTGCCGCGGGCCTCGAGCGGGCGCTGTCACTGGACTGGATCGGTGCGACGCAGGAGACAGCCGACGTTTCGGTCGAGGAGTACCTCGACGTGGTCGACCGCGCGGTCGACCACGTCGGGGGGCGCGCCAACCTGGTCGGTGACTGCCAGGGCGGCTGGCTGGCCGCGATCTATGCCGCGCTGGAGCCGGAGCGCGTGAACACGCTCACGCTGGCCGGAGCGCCAATCGATTTCCACGCTGGTGAGCCGGTGATCCACGAAGTGCTCCGCCGCGTCGCCCCCGACGGTGACCTGCGCTTCTATGAGGCTTTGGTGGCCGGTGGCGGAGGTGTCCTCAGGGGAAAGCACATGCTCACGGGCTTCATCGCGATCCAGCCGGGGGATGAGATCTCCCGCCAGCTGGAACTCCTCGCCAACCTGAACGACCCGGCGCACGTCGCGCGCTATCGCGAGTTCGAGGACTGGTTCAAGTACACCCAGGACATACCGGGCGCGTTCTATCTGTGGGTCGTCCGCCACCTGTTCCGCGACAACGAGCTCGTCCGTGGATTGCTTCGGATCGGGGAGCGAGCGGTCCGCCTGGCAAACATCGGCATGCCGCTCTACCTCCTGGCGGGCGCCACCGACCACATCACCCCACCTGACCAGGTGTTCGCGATCGCCGATCAGGCGTCCACGCCACCCGAGCTCGTACTCCGCGACGTGACCCCTGGTGGTCATCTCGGGCTGTTCATGGGCCACCACGCGCTGCGCGAGCACTGGCCGGCGCTGCTGGCCGAGGTGCTCCGCCACTCGAAGGCCGCCCGCCTGTAACCGGGCGGGCGGCCTCATCTTGACGGTCGATCGTTCTACAGCTGGAACACGATCCGGGCGGTGACGTGGCCGGCCTCGACGTCGGCGATCGACTCGTTCACCTGGTCGAGCCGGCGCACCTCGCGGGTCACATGCGTCTTGCCCGCGGCGTGGAGCTCGAACACCTCGCGCAAGTCCGTGCGCGTGCCGACGATCGAGCCGATGATCGTGATCCCGTTCAGGACGGTCTCGAAGATCGGAATGGTGACGTCGTTGTCCGCCGGCAACGCGACGAACACCAGCTTGCCACCCCGCCGAAGCGAGCCGTACGCCTGCTCGAACGCCCGCGGGGAGACGGCCAGCGCGATCGCCTGATCGGCTCCGCCCAGCGCCTGGATCTCTGCCACCGGATCCTTCTCGGTGGCGTTGACCGTGAACTCGGCCCCGAGCTCTCGGGCGAGCTCGAGCTTCTCGTCGATCAGATCGACCGCGATCACTCGGCCGCCGGCGATCGCGGCGTACTGGATCGCGAGATGCCCAAGTCCGCCGACCCCGAACACCGCTACGAGGTCGGAAGAGCGAGTGCCGGCGACCTTCACGGCCTTGTACGTCGTCACTCCGGCGCATGTCAACGGCGCCGCATCGAGCGGGTCGATGCCGTCGGGTACCTCGACCACATAGTGCGCGTAGGCCGTGGCGTACTCGCCGAAGCCGCCGTCGATCGAGTAGCCCATGTTCTTCTGCTCCAGGCACAGCGTCTCCCAACCCGAGACGCAGTAGTCACAGACGCCGCACGCGTAGCCCAGCCACGGCATCGCGACTCGGTCGCCCTTCGCGACCTCGGTGACGCCCGGGCCGAGCTCGACCACGCGCCCCACGCCCTCGTGACCGGGGACGAACGGCGGCGTCGGCTTCACCGGCCAGTCGCCGTTGGCGGCGTGGATGTCCGTGTGGCAGAGACCCGTCGCCTCGATCTTGACGCGGATCTGCCCGGGCTCCAGCTCACGCGCCGGGACCTCATCAACCGTCAGCGGCTCATGAAACTTGTGCACGACCGCGGCCCGGTAGGCGGCGGGAGTCGTCTCGACGGGAGTGGGTTTGGTGGATGTAGTTGCCATGTGTAGCTCCCTCGTGTTGTGTTATGTGATCACGGGCCCCGTCAGCCCTCCGCAGTGCGGTAGTGCTCACGCCAGATCAGCTTGTAGATCGGAATCCAGCGCGGAAGGTCACGGACCCCGGGGATGAACGGGATCAGCACGAGCGCGAGGCTGAGTACGCCCATGATCGCCATGACCAGGATGTCGGCGTTGGGCGACGTCGAGAAGGGCTTGATCTGATACCAGAACGTGTAGAGCCACAGCCACGTCTGCCCAGGGAAGCTCCCGGTCTCGTTCATCATCCCCCACTGGTTCCCGAGCAGGTGCTGGGCCTGGGCACGGTCGGAGAGCACGCTGCCGTCGGCCATGAACAGCAGCGGCTTGGTGTAGTCGGTCTGGTAGAACTGCTTGCTGGTCAGCAGCGCGCCGTCGAGGCCGCCGGACTGGGAGAAGGTGAGGAGCGCGGCCATCATCGTGGGCAGCGGCCCATCGCGGCCGGCGGGCACGGTGATCGATCCGTCCGAGTTGGCCTTCGCGTTGCCGAGTCCCTTCTCGTAGGCGCTCGTCCAGGCGGTCTGCGCTTTCGCCGGCGCGGACTCGTAGGTCGAGACCGCGGCCTGGAGCGCCGGCTGGCCGGGAATCGCCCGCAGCGGCGCGAGCACGAAGTCCTGTGCGGTGTCGATCGGGTGGCTGACGCCGAACCATTTCTGAGGACGGATGAACAGAATGTGCTGCCCAGGCGCGGCGTGGTTGTACGGCGGCCCGTAGCTGCCGGTCCCGCTCGAGCCGTCGAGCTGGGTGGTCGCGGTGGTCACGAAGTCGACCGGATCGCCGCGCGACCACGACTGGACCGTGCTCGGCTTGTCGTCCGGCGAGGAGAACAGGATCGTCAGCACGACAGTGAGCGCGAGCACGACGCCCAGCGCGATCGAGGCCTCCTTGACCAGGTCGTAGGCGCGGTATCCCCCCTTCCACTCCCGGTAGGAGTCGTCCTCGCGCCGGCGCTGCTCCCGGTGGGTCATGGCGATTGCTCAGCGTCTGGGGCCGGTACGCCACGATCGGCCGGCGCGGTCGTGACCGCGGCCCCGACGTCGGGCGCCTCGTCGGTCGCGGGCGCGCTGTCGATCGGGGCCGTGGTCACGGTGGTTGAGGAGAGCCTGAAAGGCGGCACAACGCCATGCCGGCGGACCAGCAGGATGTGCGCGATCACGATCGCCACCACGGCTGCCGGCAACAGCAGCACGTGGTAGCTGTACATCTGACCGAAGTTGAGGAGGTTGAAGAACGCCCCGATCCCGGAGGCGTTCATCGCGTCCTTGGCCTGCGTCGAGATCCACTGGGAATCGAAGTTCTGCTGTGAGACATAGCCCGTCAGCGCGCACGGGATCGCCACCAGGAACGTGATCGCACCGGTGATCCAAACCCGTGCCCGGCGCCCCCTCCACGCGGCCATCCAGTACTTGCCCCACAGGTGAATGACCATGAAGAAGAAGAACAGCTCCACCGACCACAGATGGATGCTGTTGAAGAAGTGACCGACGCCGGTGAAGTGCCACCAGCCCGGGCCCTTCAAGGCGAGGATCGAGCCGGAGCCGATGATCACGACCAGAGAAGCCAGCGACAGCACGCCGAACACGTAAATCCACGACGCGACGTACGACGGCTGCTTGTCGGGCAGCAGCTTCTCGGGCGGTAGCGCAGCAACTGCCCGTCCGCGCACTCGTGCGGTCCAGGATCGTTCGCTGGACACGCTCATGAGGCGCCTCCGCCGACACCGTGCTTGGGGAAGGGCGCGAGGATCGCCACCACAAAGACAGCCACCATCACCACGATTACGACCACGTTCGCCACCGAGAGGCTGATGAAGTGCCAGTGCACGGTGTGCGCCGGATGATTGAGGTTGAACACGACCGCCACGGCGCGGGAACCTACGCGCGCCTGGCTCCCGCTCCATCCGGGCGGACGCGCGGACCTGATGCGGCAAACTACCTAGGGTCTGGAGTTACGGCGACAGTCGGGCGGCGAGTTCCAGGAGCTCGATCTCGGGAATGGTTTCCTCGATCACGGGGAACAGGTCGCGTTCCTCGCGCCGGACGTGCTGCTGAAGCTCGGCGCCGAGCGTGTGCAGCTGGGTGAGCGATGAATCGTCCGCGAGCTCTGCGGCGAGTCGCCGGATCCGCACATGGTCGAGCAGCACGCGGGTCACAGCCGGTTGGTCAGGGTC
This sequence comes from uncultured Solirubrobacterales bacterium, assembly GCA_963731355.1. GTDB lineage: Bacteria > Actinomycetota > Thermoleophilia > Solirubrobacterales > Solirubrobacteraceae > Palsa-465. The sequence goes on from CAVSUS010000003.1 coordinate 479,825, forward strand.
GGTGAAGCGCGCCAGCGTGGGAAGAAGGATCTCTTCCTCTTCTCGGAAATGGTCCCGGCCCTCGCTGGTCCAGTAGTCGAGAAACGCCTCACGAGCCTCATCGGCGGTTGATGCTTGGGCGCGCTTGAGGCGCTGGGCCACCACCAGCGCATGGTGGTGGTCGCGGGAGAGCTGCTCGAGCGCGGGGTGCCGCTTCATCGTGCTATCCGGTATCGGAGCCAGAGAACGATGCACCCTCGTGGCAGCCGGCGTGGTAGCCGACGCCGTCATCCCCTAAGACGCCCGGCTCTGCCGCGCGCGAGGTCACACGTATCGACTCGCCCCTCACGAGCACGAGCGGCTCGTACACACCGATCACGTCGCCGCAGCGCGCGCACCTCGGCGGGGCGGCGAATGACGGCTCGTTATGGATCGCTATCACTTCCTTTCAGCGTTCGCCTGCGTCGGGCAACCCACATCCCCTCGGCGCCACATGGCCCCGTGGGCAACTACTGAGTTTCCGTATTTCCTACGGAGGTTACGCCCCGCGGAAGGACTCCGCTCCGCGTATAGTGCCGCCGGGGAATGAGTACTCCAGTACAGGGAGACCAGCTCCGGCAACTCCTCCACGTGGGCAGAGCCTTGGTGGCCGAGCACGACCCAGAGGCCGTGCTCGACCGGATTCTCGCGGAAGCTCGCGACATCACCGGTGCTCGGTACGCCGCGCTCGGCGTCCTGAACGGGCGGCGAACCGAGCTGGAGCGCTTCCTCACGTCCGGCGTGGATGCGCGGACGCATCGCGCGATCGGCGCCCTGCCGCGGGGACGCGGTGTGCTCGGGGCCCTGATCGAGTATCCGCACCCGCTGCGCCTCGCCGACGTCGGCGAGCATCCTCAGAGCTACGGCTTCCCGGCCGCGCATCCCGAGATGCACAGCTTCCTGGGCGTGCCGATCTTGATTCGCGGCGAGGCGTGGGGAAACCTGTACCTCACCGAGAAGGATGGTGTCGGGGAGTTCACCGAGGAGGACGAGGAGGCGGTCATCGTCCTGGCCCAGTGGGCCGGGACGGCAATCGAGAACGCGCGGCTGTATGAGAGCAGCGAGCGGCGTCGGGAACAGCTGGAGCGGGCGGTGCGTTCACTGGAGGCAGCGCGCGACATCGCTGATGCGATCAGCCTGGTGTCCGATCTGGGCCGCGTGCTCGAGCTGATCGTCAAGCGCGGGCGAGCGCTGGTGGATGCGCGCAGCGTCCTGATCATGCTGCGCGACGGGAACGAGCTGGTCGTGGCGGCGACGGCCGGGCATGCGACCGGCGCGCGGGGACACAGGCTGCCGGTCTCAAAGTCGACATCGGGGCGGGTACTCGAGCGTGGGGACGCTGAGCGGATCACCGATGTCGCGTCGCATCTGCGGATGGCCCCTGGAGAGTTCGGCGTCCCGGATGTGCGCTGCGCACTCCTCGTCCCAATGCTCCATCGCGGAACCGGGCTGGGGGTGCTTGCGGCGTTCGACCGGGGCCGGGGACGGGAGGCCTTTACGGCGGAGGATGAGCAGCTTCTGCGGACGTTCGCGACGTCGGCCGCCAATGCCGTGGCGATCAACCGAAGCGTGGAGGCGGATCGGCTACGCAGCGCAATCGCCGCGGCGGACGCCGAGCGCACCCGCTGGGCGCGTGAGCTGCACGACCAGACGCTTCAGGCACTCGGCGGCTTGCGGGTGCTGCTCGCCTCCATGCTGGGCCGTGGCGATACCGCAAGCAAGGACCAGGCGATTCGCCAAGCCGTGGAGGACATCGAGCTCGAGATCGGAAACCTACGCGGGATCATCAGCGACCTGCGACCCTCGATGCTCGACGACCTCGGCCTGCTCCCGGCGATCGAGGCGCTGCTCGAGCGCAGGCGGGAGGCCGGACTGAACATCGTTAGCCAGATTGCGATACCTGAACTGCGATCCGAAGGTGCCGGTCTCGCGCCCGAGCTGGAGACGACGATCTATCGGGTGATTCAGGAGGCGCTCACCAACGTCGCCAAGCACGCAGGGACCGACAACGTCCGCGTCTCGGTCGGCCTATCCGAGGGCGAAGTGGTCGTCGAGATCCAGGACGACGGCGGCGGCTTCGACACCACCGCACACACGGCTGGGTTCGGCCTGGCCGGCATGCGCGAGCGCGTGTACCTGGCGGGCGGGACGCTGCGGCTTCACTCCGGCGCCGCGGGCACCGTGGTGAGCGCCCGGCTCCCCACTGGAAGCCTTTGCGCGGACGCGCCGCGGTCAAGCGCCGATGAGGTGGCGTCTTAGCGCGAACCGGACGAGCTCGGCACGTGTCGTCAAGCCGAGCTTGCGATGGATCCGCGCCCGGTGCGTCTCCACGGTACGCCGGGAAAGATGTAGCTTGGCCGCGATCTCGGCACTCGTGTGACCGAGCGCGATCAGCCGCAAGACCTCGGTCTCGCGCGGGCTGAGCCCATCGCCGCCCACCGCCCGCCGCAGCGCGTCCAACCCAGCAGCGACGCGAGGACTCACATACTCATCACCCCGTGTCGCACTGCGGATCGCGGTCAGCAGCTCGCTGTCCGCCTTGTCCTTGAGCACGAACCCAATCGCTCCCGCGTCGATCGCTTGTTGCGCGAACACCGGGCTCTCGTCCATCGTCATCACTACGATCTCGGTCGCGGGCACCTGCGCCCGCAGCCGGCGGACGGTCTCCACACCCGATCCGTTGGGAAGCCGCAGATCAAGGACGAGCACGCGAGGCAGGTGGCCATGGACCTGGCGCGCCACCGTCGAGAGATCTGAGGCCTCGGCGACTACGTCAACGTCCTCTTCGCCTTCGAGCAGCAGCCTGAGGCTCCGCCGCAGCGCGACGTGGTCGTCAGCCAGCACCACCGTTATCCGCGAGTCCGCCCGAAGCGAGGAATGAGGGTTCTCCGAGGCGGAAGCGAGATGCAGGCGCGCCGGCATGGGGGCCAACTTAGCCTTCAGCGCACCTGAGGACGTCCCGAAAAAGACGCGGATGCTTGCGGTGAACCACTGATCCGCCCGCCGCCCGCTACGGCATGTGCGTGACGAAGTGAACGCCCTCGAGGCCTTCGAGCGAGAAGCCTTCCGCCGCTCCCGACGAGACGTCGACCAGGATGGGCGGCTTGCCCAAGCGCTCGTACTGCTGGGCGTCGATGTAGAACGGCGCCCCACCAATGGCCCCCAACTGCACGTCGTGGGGACTTAGGGGAAGATCGCCTTCCTTCAGGCAGAGGGGGGAGCCGCCGTCGCAGCACCCCCCCGACTGGAAGAACATCAGCGGACCGTGGGCGGCCCCGAGGCGCTCGATCACCTCAAGGGCCGCCTTGCTGGCTCGGACAGAGGCCGCCCGAATCCGAACCGGGTCCGTCATATGACTAGAAGAACCCGAGTGGGTTGGGGTCGTAGCTGACAAGCAGGCACTTCGTCTGCGTGTAGTGCTCGAGCATCAGCCGGTGGTTCTCCCGGCCCACTCCCGAACTCTTGTAACCGCCGAACGCCGCGTGCGCCGGATACTGGTGGTAACAGTTGGTCCACACGCGCCCGGCCTGGATTGCCCGGCCCATCCGGAACGCGCGGCTGCCATCACGTGTCCACACACCCGCGCCGAGCCCGTACAGCGTGTCGTTCGCGATCTCGAGCGCCTCAGCCTCGTCCTTGAACGTGGTGGCCGCCAGCACCGGGCCGAAGATCTCCTCCTGGAAGACCCGCATCTTGTTGTGACCCCTGAGCACGGTCGGCTCGAAGTAGTAGCCGCCGGACAGACGCCCGTTGAGCGCGGGACGCTCGCCACCGATCAGCACCTCGGCGCCCTCTTCCCGGCCGATCTTCACGTAGCTCTCGATCTTCTCGCGTTGCGAGGCCGAGACCTGCGCGCCGATCATCGTCTCGCGGTCGAGCGGATCGCCCTGCTTGATCTGACCGATCCGCTCCAGGCAGCGGTCCATGAACTCGTCGTATATCGACTCCTGGATCAGCGCCCTCGATGGGCACGTGCACACCTCGCCCTTGTTGAAGGCGTACAGCACCAGACCCTCGACGGCCTTGTCCAGAAACGCATCATCGGCCGCCAACACGTCCTCGAAGAAGATGTTCGGCGACTTCCCGCCCAGCTCGGTCGTCGACGGAATCAGGTTCTGGGCCGCGTAGGACATGATCAGCCGGCCGGTCACCGTCTCGCCCGTGAACCCGATCTTGGCGATCCGCTTGTTGGACGCCAGCGCCTTGCCGATCTCCGCGCCCGGCCCGTTGACCACGTTGATCACCCCCGGCGGGACGACGTCGGCGATGACCTCCATCAGCTTCAGGATCGACCACGGCGTCGGGCTCGCCGGCTTGATCACCGTGCAGTTGCCCGCCGCCAGCGCCGGCGCGATCTTCCACGCCGCCATCAGCAGCGGGAAGTTGAACGGGATGATCTGCCCCACCACGCCCAGCGGCTCGTGGAAGTGGTAGGCGTAGGTGTTCTCGTCGACCTCCGAGATCCGCCCCTCCTCGGAACGCACCGCGCCGGCGAAGTAGCGGAAGTGATCGACCGACAGCGGGATGTCCGCCGCCAGTGTCTCCCGCACCGGTTTGCCGTTCTCATAGCTCTCCGCCACTGCCAGCATCTCGAGGTTCTCCTCGACGGCGTCAGCCATGGCGTTCAGCACGGCCGCGCGCTCAGCCGGAGAGCGGCGGCCCCAGGCGTCCTTCGCCGCGTGCGCGGCATCGAGCGCGACCTCGATGTCCTGCGCACCCGAATGCGCGACCTCGCAGAACGGCTCGCCCGTGGAGGGCGTCACGTTCTCCCGGTACTCACCGGTCGTCGGGGCGACCCACTCGCCGCCGATGAAATTGTCGTAGCGCTCCTTCAGCTCGACCGGACTGCCGGACTCACCCGGTGGCGCAAACGCGGCTGACTCGACCGTAGACACAGCAAACCTCTCTTTGGGGGGGAACCAAGTTAGGCGTGAACTCCAGCACCGAGGCGACCGTCCGGCATCCGCCCGGACTGCGTAGCGCCCTACGGAAAAACCCGGACAGCAACCGTGGTGCTTTCTCTGCGCAGGACCCCGAAGGGCTCGGGGGCAACTACGCACGTGGCGCCGCGCGGTAAACCCCGATCAGGTTCAGGGCCGGTCACGGAGGCGCAGCAGCGATCGCGGACCTACGCTGCCTTCGATCCATTTGACCCGCTGAGGAGAGGAATCCACAAAATGCTCGCCACCGAAGAATCCATCAAGATCACCGCCACTCCACAGGCAGCGGCGATGGTGAGGAGGCTCGCACGTAAACACGCGCCGCTTGCCATCTTCCAGTCGGGCGGCTGCTGCGATGGGTCACTGCCGCTGTGTCTGCTCGCGAGCGAGATGTTGCCGAGCCCCAATGACGTGCTCCTGGGTCACGTCGGGGGCGCCCCGTTCTACATCGACAAAGAGCAGTACGAGCGGTGGGGCGAGCCGGAGTTCCTCCTCGATGTTGCGAGCGGCGCGCCGGAGGGCTTTTCGCTTGGGGAGCCCGCCGGGCACTTCGTGAGCGCCCCGCTTTCGGGCTGGGCGTGCGAAGCCGTGGCCGCCTAGCGACACGCACGCTTGGCTGCCCTCGTACGCGAGGGCAGCCAAGTCGCGGCTAGGGATTAACGTCGCCGACCGCCACGATCCGCCGACCCGAGACCGTGCTCGCGCAGATCCGGATCCAGTGGCCCTTGCGACCGGGGGCCCACGGCTCCAGTCCCAACTCCTTGACGCGCTTCAACTCAGACGGGTCGGTGATCTCCTCGGTGAACCCCTCGATGATCACGCTCCAGCCGACGCGGTCGACCGGGTCGATGCCATCGACCTCGAATGTCGCCCTTACCGCGCAAAGCAGAGCGGACAACTTGGACCCGAACTCGGACCGGATCAGCACCGACTGCGACGCATGGTCGAACGCGTAGTTGACCGGGCGGATCATCGGCTGTGGCCTGTGTGGGGCATTGACCGCGATCCGGCCAACACTGCCCGCGGCGAGGAGCCGCAGGCATTCGGCTCGATCGAGCTCGAGCATCTCGGTCGTCCTGCGCGATACGTCAAAGACCGAGACCTCGTCCGCCTGCCTGCTCGCCCTCTCTTCCACACCGCCAGCATATGCGGCGCAGTGACTCCGGCCGCATCGGTAGATGTTCACATGGGTGCGCGGGGGTTTCCCGGATGCTTGGGTGGTGGTGGGGCTCTAAAACCGGGTGGCATGGTGGATTCGCTCGCGCTGGGGCTGTTCGTCGGGGGAGGGGTGGGGTGATGAACGTGCGGCCCGAGACGGCGTTGTTGCACGGGCGGTCGGTGAGCTATGTCGAGGTGGGTTCGGGTCCGGTGGTGTTGTTGATCCATGGGATGGCGGGGAGTTATGAGAACTGGGAGGCGGTGATCGAGCCGTTGGCTCGCGGCTGTACGATCGTGGCTCCCGATCTGCCGGGGCATGGGGGGTCGGAGCCGGGTGCGGGCGATTACTCGCTGGCGGCGCTCGCGGCGGGTCTGCGCGATCTGCTTTTGGCGCTCGGTCACGACTGCGCGACGCTGGTGGGACACTCGTTGGGGGGTGGGGTGGCGATGCAGATGGCCTACCAGTTCCCCGAGCTCACCGAGCGGCTGGTGCTGGTCTCGAGCGGCGGTCTGGGTTCGGAGGTGAGCCTGTTGTTGCGCGCGGCCGCGCTGCCCGGCGCGGGGCTGGTGATCGCGGCGACCGCGAAGCCGGGGCGCCTGGCGGGGGCGGTGCTGGGGCGGGGGTTGGGGGCGGTGGGGTTGCGGCCGACCGCGGACGTGGCCGAGGTCGCGCGCGGGTACGCGTCGCTGGCCGACGCCGATCGCCGCTCGGCGTTTCTGGCCACGCTGCGCTCGGTGATCGGCTCGAGCGGGCAGCGGGTGGACGGTAGCGACCGGCTGTATTTGTCCGCCGGCGTCCCGGTGTTGATCGTGTGGGGGGCGCGCGATCCGATCATCCCCGTCGGTCACGGCGAGCGCGCCCACGAGGCCATCCCCGGCAGCCGCCTGGAGATCTTCGACGCGGTGGGACACCTGCCCCAGCTCGAGGCGCCCGGGCGGACTCGTCGCCGTCCTCGAACGCTTCATCGACGAGACCGAACCGGCAGAGTTCGACCCAGACGCCTGGCGGGCCCGACTCCTGATCAGCGGCGACGGCGTCCACGCGACGCGCGAGCGTCGGCAAGCGGCACGGTAGCCGACCGACTAGCCGGTGGACGCGGGGTACCCGCATAGTTGCGGGTAGCCCCGATGCTGCGTAGTAGGGGAGTGAACCGTTCCTGGGACAGGGCGCCGAGGGTGCTCGGGACGATGACCGTCGGCTACGGCATGCCTGGTCACGACGCTTGCGGCACGGAGCTGAGTTGTCATGACCGTGACGCGCTCCGGCAAGCCTGCTGCGGGAAACCCGCGGCTCGGCCGCCGCTAGCTCCCGATGCCCCGGGGAGCGGCTGGGGCCACGATGGGGTTTCACCGCTAGGAAAGGAGCGCAGAGATGAAGGCTCTCGTCTATCACGGCCCCGGCCAGCGCGGCTGGGACTCCGTCGAGGACCCGTCGATCCTCGATCCCACCGATGCGATCGTACGGATCGACACGGCCACGATCTGCGGCACGGACCTGCACATCCTCAAGGGCGACGTGCCCGAGACCACTCCAGGCACGATCCTCGGCCACGAGGCGGTTGGCACGGTGCAGGAGATTGGCGCTGGGGTGAGCACTGTCGCCCCGGGCGATCGCGTGCTGTTGTCGTGCGTGAGCTCCTGCGGGCGCTGCCGCTTCTGCAAGGAGGGGCGCTACGGTCAATGCCTGGGCGGTGGAGGCTGGATCTTCGGGCATCTGATCAACGGCGTGCAGGCCGAGTATGCGCGCGTGCCGTTCGCCGACAACTCCGTTTACAAGGTCTCCGACGAGCTGACCGACGAGCAGGTGTTGTTCCTCGCCGACATCCTCCCCACCTCCTACGAGGTGGGAGTGCTCAACGGCATGGTCTCGCCGGGAGACGTGGTCACGATCGTGGGTGCCGGGCCGATCGGGCTGGCGGCGATCCTGACCGCGCGGTTGTACACACCGGGGCGGATCGTGGCGATCGATCTCGCCGACAGCCGGCTGGACAGCGCGACGCGGTTCGGCGTCGACGTGACGATCAACAACGGCACCGAGGACGCGGTCGCGAAGATCATGGAGCTCACCAACGGACTCGGGGCCGACGTGGCTTTCGAGGCGGTCGGCGTGCCGGAGACGTTCGAGCTGGCGGCTGACCTTGTTCGCCCCGGCGGCCGGGTGGCGAACATCGGCGTTCATGGCAAGCCGGCGTCGCTGCATCTTGAGAAGCTGTGGATTCGCGACGTGACGATCACCACCGGCTGGTCGACACGTTCAGCATCCCCCAGCTGATGCGCCTGGTCGCGAGTGGGCACCTTGACCCGTCCCTGTTCGCCACCCACCGGTTCGCGCTCGAGGACACGATGACCGCCTACGACGCGTTTGCTGACGCGGCTAACTCGCAAGCGCTGAAGGTCGTTCTGTGCGGAGCCGAGAGCAAGAGCGCACCAGCCGTGGAGCGAGGTACCGCTGCCGCGGTCTAACGGGGCCGCGTCGCCATGAACAGGAACGCGAGCCGGTGACAGTAGTCTCGCGCAGCGGAACTACGCGCTTACACGGATGGCTAGCCGGTCATCTCGTCCTAGGTTCTTTGACACCAGACGCCGCCTAAGGAGGTGGTTCAAGTGAGTGTGCTGTTTGCGATTGTTGTCCTTGTGCTGGTGGTGCCGGTGCTGCTCGTCGTCGGCATCGCACTTGGACCCGCAATCCTTGTCATCTTGTTCGTTATCGGCTGCACACTGCCCGTCTTGTGGGTTCATGGAGCGTGGTCACGGCATAGGCGTCGAGGGGTACCACCGCGACACAGCTAGTCCGCCCATTGTCAAACGCGTCCCCAACACTGCGTAGTAATCGGATGCGATGTCGGTAGCAGAGCGGTTGATCCGTGTCGGTCACCCGCTTCCGGACTCGCTGCAGTCGTTGGCCGGCCGCTACGATCGGGTCGTATTCGAGCCGGAGCACGGCAAGGCGCGCATCCGTCTCGCCGTCCTAGGAAGCGACACGTGGGATGCCGTACTCGAGCACGGCGAGGCGCGTCTCGAGCCCGCCAAGGGTAACGCTGACGCAATCCTCACGGCCGACCCAAAGACGTGGGCGGCGATTGCCGAAGATGTCCGCGGGGGAATAGACGCCTACCGCTCGGGAGCGCTCGCGGTTCGGCGCAACCTGCACCTGGGCGTCGGCTTTCTCGCCTCCACGAGCGGCTTGACTGGTGCCGGGCGTCTACGATTCCGGATGGTTGCGACACGGCGCGCGCGACTGTCGACGATCGAGGCGGGGAGCGGGCCGGCCGTCATCGCGCTGCACGGGCTCGGCGGCACCAAGGGTTCATTTCTTCCGACCGTAGTCGCGCTCAGTGGGCGCTTTCGCGTGATCGCGCTTGACCTCCCTGGATTCGGCGACTCTGAGAAGCCGATCGGTGCGAGCTACGACGCGCGCTTCTTCGCGCGCGCCGTCATGGACCTGCTCGACGCACTCGAGCTCGGCCGCGCTCATCTGATCGGCAACAGTCTCGGTGGCCGCATCGCGCTGGAGGTCGGTCTTGTGCGTCCTGACCGCGTCGGCCGCCTCGCCCTGCTCGCTCCCTCACTGGCGTGGCGGCGAGGGCGGGGGTGGGCGCCCCTGCTGAGGCTCACTCGGCCGGAGCTCGGACTCGTTCAGCTCGCTCCCAGGCCGATCGTCGAGGCGATCGTGCACCACCTCATCCCGGGGGCCGACCACGGCTGGACCGCCGCCGGCGTGGACGAGTTCCTGCGGGCGTATCTGACGCCGGCCGGTCGCGCCGCGTTCTACGCTGCCGCACGTCATATCTACCTGGAGGAACCTGACGGTGAGGAAGGCTTCTGGACCCGTCTTCCCGGTCTGCAGCCCGAGCCGCTGTTCATCTGGGGTAGGCGCGACGGACTCGTCCCGATCGCCTTCGCGCGGCACGTTGCCGGCGCGCTGCCGCAGGCTCGTCAGGTCGAGCTCGACTGCGGGCACGTGCCGCAGATTGAGCGCCCGCGGCAGACCCACGCTGCGATCAGCGAGTTCCTTGAATGATCCCGTCGGCAGCGGCTGCGGTGCCTGCTCCAGCGCGCGCCCCCACCCTGCTGAGTTGTTCGCCTGGTGGCTAGCCGAAGATCGGCAAACGCCGTTGCGTGGCGAGTCGATCCATTGCGTTCTGGATCGTGGATTCCACTTCCCGGTAGATCGAGTTGACGTACGCGCGATCTTTGATCCTCTCTGGGTCCTTGTCGACGTAAATCGGGTCGAGCAGCTCCGTGCGGATCTTCGCCGGCAGGGGAAGGTGCGTCGGAATCGTCTCGATCGTCAGGCCGAAGGGGATGCCGAGCACGATCGGCAGCCTCGAGCCGCGAAGCTTCGCTTTCAGTCCCGAGATGCGGTCGAGCCCGTTCGCGATCCAGCGCCCCTCGGACAGGATGAATGCGGTGTCGTGCCCGCCGACGCTGGCAACGGGAACGATTGGCACGCCGGAGCGGATCGCCTGGCCTACGAAGCCCGTGCGCCCGCCGAGGACAGCCTCGTCGCGCCGCCGCCAGTTGCGCATCGCGTCAACGTCGCCCCCGGGCCAGATGATCACGTCGCACCCAGAGCCGAGGGCCGCGGTGACGCCGCGGCGGGAGGCTGGGATCACGCCGCACTGGCGGAAGTAGTCGCCGAGGCCGGGCGTGGCCATCAGGACATCGTGAGCGGTCGGATGAAGCACGCGTTCAGCGCCAAACCGCCGCCACCAGTCGTAGACGAACGTCCAAGCGTCCATCGTCAGCGACCCTCCCGAGTGATTTCCGATCAGCAGCGAGGTCTCGTCGGGCAGTCGCTCCCAACCGGACGTCTCGAGCCGGAAGTAATACTTGTTGAGGGCATCCCAGATAGGCTTCTGAGCGCCCATCACTTTCTGGTTCGGCCCATCGAGGGCGCGCTCGGTAGCCGCGGCGACACGCTTGCCGATGAGGCCTTCGATTCCACCCTTGGATCGACGCTCGGCGCCCTCGGACTTGGTCACTCCAGCCGGATCGACGGCCGCACGGCGCTTGCCCCCCTCGGGAGTCGTTGCTCGCGGTAGCGCGCCGTTGGGTTCAGAAGTTGCGCGCGGTGGCGCGCCGTCGGAACGAACCCCTTGCGGGGGCTGTGGTGCAGAGACGGTTGGCATGGTCGATGCCTCCTCCTAGCGCGTAAAGAACCTCAACGCACCTGGTTCTCGTGACGAGCACCGCCTAGCGGACACTTAAACGCCGGATTGACCAGTGACTGCTCCGTTTTGACAATCCTCGGCACACATTTGTGGTTGCCGATTATCCGGAGATCCTATGATCCCCGTGTAGGGCCACCTTGACATCGGTACGAGACACGGTTCCTCATGCGGAAACCCTGCAAGCCCGCGTCTCTGACGCTCCTATAGACGACCTGTGGACGCGCGTAGGAGCCGCTTCCGCGATCTCGATCGTCGACTAACGCGCGCGACAGTACGGTCAAGGCGTTTCGGCCGAAATGTCGACGCACCGACCGCCCATGGGTCACTGACGATCAGTATTTCTCCGCCGGTCAGGTGTGGGTCGTCTCGGATGAAGAGTTTGTCGCGCGGTTGCAACGTAGCTCTGTGATGGCTGCTTCGGCTCGGTCGCGTCCCACCGTGCACGTGGTGATCGCCGGCGGGAGTTTCGCGGCGCTCGAGGCCGCGCTGGCCCTGCGAGCTCAGCCCGCGGTCCGCACGCACCTCACGTTGATCTCGCGCGATTCGGAGTTCGCCTACCGGCCGGCGGCGACCGCGGAGGCGTTCGGTGACGTGGCCCCCCGAGCCTATGACCTCGATGCGATTGCTGGTGACCTTCGCGCGGTCTACCGTAAGGATCGGCTTGAGTCGGTCGCGTCGCGGAGGAAGTACGTCCGGCTGGCGTCCGGCGCTCGGGTCACCTACGACGCGCTGATTCTGGCGGTGGGCGCGCGAGCGCGAGCCGGCGTGCCCGGTGCGCTCATGTTTCGCGACCAGCGGGATGTGCCCCGGTTTCGACGCCTCTTGCGTGAGGTTGAGGCCGGGACGGTTGCTCGGCTCCTGTTCGCGGTGCCACCCGGCTTTACGTGGCCGCTGCCGCTATATGAGCTGGCCTTGCTTTCATCGTCGTACGCCGCCCGGCATGGCGTAAAGATACAGATCACCTTGGTGAGCCCGGAGCGCGCACCGCTCGATGTGTTTGGCGCCGAGGCGTCTCGGCTGGTTGCGGATCTGCTCGCCCGGCGCGAGGTGCGTTTTGTGGGGAGCTGCACTGCGAGCGGTGTCCGTCGTGACGGCTCGCTGGCCATCGAGTTCGAGATCGAGGCCGATCGCGTCGTGGCAGTGCCGCAGCTTCGCGCGAACCGGGTGACCGGGGTGCCAGCCGACCGGTGGGGGTTCGTAGCGACCGATAGCTGCGGCCAGGTCGAGGGTCTGAAGAATGTCTACGCCGCTGGGGATATGACCGCGTGCCCCATCAAGCAGGGTGGTCTGGCAACGCAGCAGGCCGATCGGATCGCCGACTCGATCGCGGCGGCCGTTGGCGCTCCGCCGCAGGGCATGGGCGACGCGGTCGTGCTCGCCGCCCGGCTGCTGGGCGGCGAACATCCCTTGTTCTTGTGCGTCGAGCTCGACGCGGACAGCCACCCGGTCACGGCCACCCTTGTCCACGGGGAGAACGACCACCTGATTGGGCGGAGCAAGGTCTTGGGTCGCTACCTGACGCCTTATCTGGAGGCGCGCGACCAGCTCGCGCTCGGTTCAGCGCCCTCGCCTGGCTAAACACACCGGTCAGTGTGGAGCGCTCACGCGGTCAGCTCTTCCGTACCGCGCATCACTCGATGGCCACGGCCGGGCGTTCGCGGGCATCTTCCTGAAGCCGCTCTTTCTCGGCCTCCCGAACCGCACGGGTCAACACCAGCAGTGGACAGCGGCCGGTACGCGCCAGTTGCTGTGAGGTGCTTCCGTGCATCAGCCGCCCGATCGGGCCGTAGCTGCGCGAGCCCACCACGAGCAGGTCCAGCGAGGCACTGTAGAGCGCGAGCTCCTCGGCCGCCTGCCCGTAGGCGGCGTGCGCCTCGACGCCATCGAGGCGTGCTACTTGCTCGCGGGCGGCTTCGACCATCTCCTCGATCGTGGTGCCGAGGTCGGGCAGGACGGGTCCAGTGAACAGGTAGGCGGGAAGCGAGACGGCCTCGAATGCCGAGAGCTTGGCGTCGCGTGCCTCGGCCAGCTTTCGGGCCACGCCGAGCGCATGCTCGGCCTCCGACGACCCGTCGTAGCCGACGCCGATTTCCCGGATCACGAGCGGTTGCTTGGCGTATCCGGCGGGCGCGATCGCCACCGCGCACGGCGCGCCGTTCAGCGCTGCTCTCGTATCGTCGCCTATCAGCACCCGGCCGAGCAGCCCGCGCCTTGACGATCCGATGACGAGTAGGTCGGCGCCGACGGCCTCGGTGAGCTCATGCAGGCCACGCCCCACCGACGGCGATCCGTGCCAGCGCACCCGAGCCTCGATGCCGGCATCCTGGCGAACCTGCTCGAGCAGTTCACGGGCGTGCTCCTGCTCTGCTGCCTCATAGGATGGGCTCGATCCGCGCCAGACCTGCGGGTCCCCGTGGTAGACGAAGGCAAGGGTCAGCTTGCCGTCCTCAGCGCAGAGGATCCTGGCCAGCGCGATTGCGTCAACGCCGCCGTCCAGTCCATCCACGCCGACGATCACGTTCCTGAACATCTTCGCTTCCTCCTGACCGTGACCCACCCGGGCTACGGCACGGGTGGTGGGATCAGCCCTCGCCCCAGGCGAGCACGCCGGCGATGTCTAGCGTCGACAAGATCCCCACGGGCCGCTGCGACTCGGCTTCGACCACGACCAGGTGATTGGCGCCGTGGGTGAGCATCAGCTCACCGGCGTCTCGGAGCGACGTCGTCGGCGTGACGCTGACGATCGACTCCTGCGCCAAGGCTCCGGCGCTCTTGTCTGCGCTGCCGCGGATTCCCGCCCGGATGAGATCGAAATCGGAGATGATCCCCCACATGCCGCACTCGGCCTCCCCCTGATGGGAGATGCCGATGACCGCGAGGCAATGGATGTGGTGGGAGGCCATCATCCGTGCCACGTCGGTCAACGTCGCGTCGGGCTCGCAGGACAGGATGCCCGGGTGCATCGCGTCGGCGACCGTCGCGTGCTCGAGCGAGGGCATCAAATAGCTGCCGTGGTAGGACTGGATCTCGATATCGGGCATTGGACCTCCTCGGTTACGCGGGCAACCCTAGACCCCGAGAGCCGCAGGGTAATCCGCCTAAACGCGAACGGGCGTCGTGGTTTTCCCGCATCTGAAACCAGGCGCGAGGGCGGTGGGGGCCCGTGGCGCGGTGAGGCACGCCCGCCGGTGAGGTCACGCCGGCGCCGGCAGGTCATGCGCGGCGAACTACGTATGGACCCCACGGCCTCTCGGCGATGGGACGCGTCACGCCCGGGCGTAGCCTCGCGACAGGAGTACACACAGGAGACATTCATGAGCATCCCCGAGACACCGCTCGCGCGTGTAAAAGTGCGAGACGCCATGCACACCGGAATCCTGACCACGGACCCGGGTACGCCGCTGCGTGTGGTCGCCCGGCTGATGTCCGAGCAGGGCGTGCATGCTGTCGCGGTCGCCGACCCCGACCACGTTCGTCGCCCCTGGGGAATCGTCACCGACCTTGACGTGGCCGCTGCCGCCGCAGAGGACACCGATGAGAGCGCCGCGGACGCGGTTAAGCAGGATGTGGTCACCGTCTCGGCGACTGACCCGTTGAGCTGGGCCGCGCGCAAGATGGTCGAGCACGGCGTCAGTCACCTGGTGGTGATCGACTCGGCAACCGGTCACCCGAGCGGCATCCTCTCCACGCTCGACGTGGCCGCCGCCTACGGCGCTTGACGGCGACGCGCAAGCCGCGGCTTCCGCGTCGCTCCACGAGCCGCTCGCGGGGATCTACGGACCAGAACGCGCCCCAACCGCGATGAGGAAGGAAGGCGATGACGACCCACGCGCCCGGATGGTCAGCGCGGCTGTCGCCGCATTCAGGCAGCGGTGGCGTTCGAGCGCTCGAGGTAGCAGGCTCGGTGGTAGCGCTCCGCCGCCTCTGTGCCGATCGTCGGCTCGGCGGCCCTCGAGGTCTCGCGGACCTCGCCGTCGATCACGACGACTACCGGCTCGTACACCCCGATCACCTCGGTGCAGTGGTCGCATATCAGTCGTTGCGCCATGACACAGCCTCCCCTTGGCTCCGTGAGCCTGGGCCGGTCAGGAGTGTCACAGGCGATGTGCGGCTCGTCCTCGGTAACTAACCGCAGAGGTCGCGCGGGTTTAGTGACCTCTCGAGTGGACGAAAGCCGCGCAGAGGTTGGCGCGCGACGCGCTAACCCGCGATCTCATCGGCGCCTAGCGCCGGCCCGCTCACGCTCGCGTCGCCCGGTTGGAGCGGGAGCCGCGCGCACAGGCGGGTCCCTCCCTGGCCCGTCTCGATCGAAAGCTTGCCGCCCGCGAGACCGACGCGCTCTCGCATGCCAGCGAGGCCGAACCCGTCAGAGCGTGCGCTCACGTCGAATCCCTTCCCGTCGTCCTGCACCTCGACCACCACCTGCCGGTCCTTCAGCCCGATCGACACGCGGGCCGTGCTCGCGCCCGCGTGCTTGACGACGTTGGTCAGCGCCTCCTGCACGAACCGATACACGGTCGTCTCGAGCTCCGGGGAGAGATGTCCGTCGTCCGGGGCAGGAAGGCTGAGCTCGCTCTCGATGCTCAGCCTGTCGTCGCGGCGGCGCTCGAGCAGCGCCTCGATCGCGGGCTGCAGCCCCAGGTCGTCGAGCAGCGAGGGGCGCAGGTCGCTGATGATCTCGCGCAGGTTGGCGATCTCGAGCTCGATGTCCGCGATCGCCTGGCGGATCGCCGCGTCCTTGGTCTCCGCGTCGCCACGTCCGGCCGTCGACGCGAGCAGAACGCGCAGTGCGCCCAGCGCTTGCAGCGTCTCGTCGTGGAGCTCGCGGGCCCAACGGGCGCGTTCGGCGTCGGCGGCTGCGATGGTTGAGCGCAGCCTGTCTGCCTCGACGCTGCGTTTGATGGCAACCGCATTCGCGGCGGACTGCGCAAAGGCGCGCAGGAGCCGCTCGTCCTCGGCGGAGAACTCCTCGCCGTCCTTGCCATGATCGAATGCCGCCAGCACACCGGTGGCAATGCCCCGATGCATCATCGGCACGAGCAGCGCAGTGCGACTTTCCCGGACGCCGAATCGCACCGGCGAGATCCGCATCTCGCTGGCTACATCGGTAACGCGCTGCGGTCGCCCCCGCTCCAGTACCAGCCCCGCAGTGGATCCCCGGACCGGGAGCCGCTGACCGCGGGCACCGTTCGCGTGCCCCGCGCGCGCAGCGACTACCAGCTCGTCCCCCTCGCGCAGCATGATCAGCAGGCTTCGGGCATCAACAAGTGCGCGCCCCCGCTTGACGATCAGCTCGAGTACCCGGTCCAGATCGTCAACGCTCCCGATCGCGTCGGTGATGTCCCGTGCTGCCTCCAACGAGCGCACCGCCCGCTCGAGCTGCTCGCGGCGCTGCTCGCTCGTCTGATGGATGCGCGCGTTCTCTATCGCGATCGCCGCCCACCGCGCGAGGGCCACTGCGGCATCCTCGTCGGCTTGGGTGAACTCGCTGCCGCCCTCCTTCTCGGCGAGGTACAGGTTCCCCCAGGCCTGGCCCCGGATCAAGATCGGTACCCCGAGAAAGGTCTGCATGGTCGGATGGCCGGGGGGAAACCCGTAGCTCTCGGGATGCGCTCCGACGTCGGCCAAGCGCAGCGGCCCCGGATCCTCGATCAGAACGCCAAGGACACCGCGGCCCCGCGGAAGGTCGCCGATTCGGCGATGTGTCGCTCTGTCCACGCCCGCGGTGACGAAGCGCTCGAGCTCCTTGCGCCGGTCGTCGAGCACGCCGAGCGCGGCGTAGCGGGCGCCCGTGAGACGCCGTGCCTCCTTGAGGATCCGCTCGAGGACGTTGTCCGGGTCAAGTTCGGACACCAGCGTCTGGCCGACGTCCAGCAGCCGGTGGAGCCGTTCCTCTGTCTCGGTCATGCCGCGGGACTCAGAGTCCACGTTGCTTCCAACCAACGCAGCTTACCGAGGGCGCCCGGACCACTTGGGTTCCGGACCTCCGTAGAAATTACGCAAGTCGGTTCGGACAGGACGAGGCCTCAGTGTTCGGGCAGCCACCAGCGCCGCGGCGCGATGAGCTCGTGCATCTTTTGCGGCCCGTACGACCCCGGCGTGTAGCGGTGCAGCGGGGGAGGATCATCGAGCAGTGTGCTGGAGGACGCCCACAGGCATTCGATCCCCTCGGCGTCGGTGAACAGCGTGCGGTCACCCAGCATCGCGTCGTACATCAGTCGCTCGTAGGGCTCGAGTCCCTGGGTGCCGAACGAGGCCTCGTAAGTGAACTCCATCCGAGCCTGCCCGAGGCGCATCTGAGGCCCAGGCACCTTCGCCAGGAATCGCGTCGTGATGCCGCCGGGGTCACCTAGGTCGAAGGAGATGTGGTCCGGGCCATAGTCCTCGACGAACGCGCGCGCCCGACGGAACATCCGGCGGGGCGGCTCGCGGAACGCGATCGTGAGAAGCCGCCGCTGCTCGGCGAGGCGTTTGCCGGTGCGCAGGAAGAACGGAACGCCCGACCAGCGCCAGTTGTCGATGTCGGCGCGCAGCGCGACAAAGGTCTCGGTCTGCGAGTCCGCGCGGATGCCCTCGCCATCGCGGTAGCCGACGTACTGGCCGCGGACGACGTTGGCTGGGTCGATCGGGAGAACCGATCGGAACACCTTGCCGGTCTCCTCGACGATCGAGCGTGCTTCGAGCGTCGTCGGCGGCTCCATGGCGACAAAGCCGAGCACGTGAAAGAGGTGGGTGACAACCATGTCGCGGTAGGCGCCGGTGCCTTCATAGAACCCTGCCCGGCCGTCGACGGTGAGCGTCTCGGGGACGTCGATCTGTACGTGGTCGATGTGATCGCGGTTCCAGATGGGCTCGAACATCCCGTTGGCGAAGCGCAGAGCGATCAGGTTCTGGACCGCCTCGCGGCCGAGAAAGTGGTCGATCCGAAACACCCGCTCCTCCTCAAAGACGTCGTGGACGAGCGTGTTGAGGTTGCGCGCGCTTTCGAGATCCAGTCCGAACGGCTTCTCCAATACGACCCCCGCCCCATCGGCGAGGCCGGTGGACCCGAGCGAAACGACCGTGTCGACGAACCCGCTCGGCGGGATCGAGAGGTAGTGAAGGCGCCGGGGCGTTCCGCCGAGCTCGGCCTCGGCATGCGCCACGGCCTCGAGCAGCGGTTCCGGCGCGTCGGTTCGGAACGGGCTGAAGGACAGCCGCTGCGAGAATCGATCCCAGACCTCACCGGCGGCCTCGCCCACTGCTTTCCGCGCCACATCCCGCAACTCGGCGTCGGAGCCGCCGCGACGCGAGGTCCCGATGATCTTGTAACCGTGGGGCATGAGCCCGGCGTCCTCGAGATGAAAAAGGCCGGGCAGCAGCTTGCGTCGAGCGAGGTCGCCCAGCGCACCGAAGAGGACGATGACATGATCGTCGGGCACGGTGAGGACGGCGGGCGGGGCCACCCCGGGAATTATGATCCGACGCGCCAAACGCTTGGGGCGATGACGTCGGGGCAAAGCCGCAGCGTTCTCGCACGTGCACCCGCACGGTCTGCCACCTATCCCGGATGAAAGGCCGCAGCCGGCCAGTTACGGTCGCGCCATGGACGGACACGTCGACAATCGCCAAACCAACGGAGACGCAGACGAGCAGTCGAAGGTCTACCGTGACCTGCGTCGTCGCAACGAGCGCCGGGCGGGTCTCGCCCGAACGCTGAAGGCTCAACGCCGCCAGTGGATCGAGCGAGATATGGAGGCGGTGCGCCAGCGCAGGTTTCACTCAGGCGGCCGAGCCGGTCCGAGCACGAAACCGGATCGGCCCTGACCCTTCGCGCGTCGTCCACAGGGACGTGGAAACGTTCGACGTGTTCGTCCATCGCAACGGCCCGGGCACGGCTGCGCCCGGCGTATCCCTGGAGCCCTCGGCGAAGTCATACACCCACTTGGTCATCGGCTCGGCGAACCTCGCTTGGCCCCGGCGAAAGTCGGTGTCGGACCCGCGACGATGCCTTCGTCGTGGAGGCGACCAATTTCGCGGTCGCTGAGGCCGAGCACGCCGGCCAGGACCTCATCGGTGTGCTCTCCCAGCAGCGGAGCCCGTGTCGGGGGCAGACGCTCCGCCCTCGAGAAGGCGAGTGGCGATCCGGGCATCAGGTACGTCCCGATGCCCGGCTGCTCAACCTCGGCGAACATTGGGTTCATCGTCGAGCAGCGTGGGTCGCGCTCGACCAACTCCGTGAACGTCTGGTACGGGCCCCACGACACGCCGTGCCGGTCGAAGATCTTGCGCAGCTCGTGCAGCGTGTGAGAGAGCACCCACGGTTTGAGCGTGGCGCCGAGCAGCTCGCGGGCCGCGAAGCGGTCGCCCTCGTCGTCCAGGTCGACGTCCATCAGGCGCGCGATCGCGTCGAACGACTCATCGAGGCCGGTCGCGTCCACGAGATTGCGCCACTGGCGCAGGGTCAGGGCGACGATCATCACGCGGTGCCCATCCTTGGTGCTGAAATCCCGGCCGAAGGCGCCGTACAGATAGTTACCGTCCTTGACGCGCTCGTGATGGTTGATCTGGACCTCCGCGATCTTGCCGAGATTTCCCACCATCCAGAAGGCGGTGTCAGAGACCGCGACCTGTACATACTGTCCGGCCCCTGTCCTGGCGCGCGCACGCTCGGCCGCTAGCAGACTGGTGGTGGCGAGCGCACCGGTGATCGCGTCCCAGGCCGGGAGCAGATGGTTGAACGGCACCGAGAGGTGGCGGGGACCGGTCGCCCACGGGAATCCGGTGGCCGGATTCACCGTATAGTCGACCGCGGACGAGCCGTCGTAGTTGCCGACGATATTGACCATGATCAGGTCTGCGCGGCGGTCCATCAGGCGCTCGTAGTCGAGAAAGCCCCGCGGCGGGAAGTTGGTCAGGAACAGGCCAGCGTCGGGACCGGGAGCGGCGATGATGGCGGCCACGACCTCGCGCCCGGCCTCGCAGCCGAGATCGATCTGGATCGATCGTTTCCCCTTGTTGAGCCCCGCCCAGAACAGGCTGCGGCCCTTCTCAGTCACAGGCCAGCGCCCCCGGTCGAGCCCGCCGCCGATGGGGTCGAAGCGGATGACCTCGGCGCCGAGTTGCGCCATCGTCATACCGCCCAACGGGGCGGCGACGAACGCGGAGCCCTCGACGATCCGTAAGCCGTCGAGGATGCCTGGCATTACGCTACCACCGCTACGAAGCTCCAGTCGAGTACCGGCGCAGGCTCTGCTCCAGGCCGCACGCTGCTCACGTGGGCGCGCAGCTCCGCGACCCCTCCGGGCGACTTGTCCTGCACGCAGAGCTCGGTCCGTAGAACATCTCCCTCGAACACCGGCGCAATGTGCTCACAGCGCTTCCAAGCGACGATCGTCGCGATCGCTGGGATCGCGCGCGTCGCGTGGGCCGCGGCAACCGAGATGGTGTGGCCGCCGTACACCAGGCGGCGGCCGTGAGCGCTCCGGGTCGCATCGGTGTGAGCGGTGGCCACGTTGAGCGTAAGGCGAGCGAGCTCGGGCGCGCCGGTGACGGTTTCACCGGCTTCGACGACGAACGTCTGCCCCGGTTCGAGCTCGCAGTGGTACGGGCCGGGCACCGCGGCGCGTAGCCGGTCCAGACGCCAGTCCGTCGGGCACGCGGCGCCGACCTTGGTCTGATCGAGGTGTTGCGGAATGTCCGCGAAGTCGTCGGCGTGCCCGGTTTCCGCCTCGGGGTCGCGCAGCGGGATCATCGGGCAGCGCCAGAAGTCGAGCACGGGCTCGCCGTGCTCGTCGGTCGTCCGCACCCGCATCGCGACCAGCCCGGTCGCCGGTGCGCCCCGCCGGCGACGGTTCTGTTTGAGACCGACGATCTCGGTGCGGGTGCGCAGGGTCTCCCCGATGAACACCGGGCGCGCGAGCACCAGGCCGCGGTAGAACAGGTTGCCGTGGACGCGCTGCGACGGCCCTGTCGACTGTCCGATCGCTACGTCGCACACGAGGTTTGGATGGACGAGCGGTCCATCGCGGCCGGTGACCTCGCGGCAGACGGCGGCGTCGAGCGCGAGCCGCAACCGGTCGCCAACGAGCGCTTGGTGCAGCGCCGCGTGCCCCGCGGTCAGCGTCACGCCTGGGGCGTCGTCGAAGACACGGCCGCGCTCGAACTCCTCGAACCAGGGGCCGCCCACGACGATCCGAGGACGCGCCAGGCTGGTCATTCGCAAGCGCCTTCCAAGCCCGCAGCACGCGCGCGGGCCACGACTTGCAGCGCGAGCTTTCGGCTGGCTTCGTCGATCATCTCGCCGTGGAGCTCGACCGCGCCACGGCCTTTGGCGCACCTGAGCGCGTCGAGAACCGCGCGTGCCCGCGCAATCTCGTCGGCCTTGGGGGTGAACGCGGCGTTGATGACCGTCAGCTGGTCGGGGTGCACCGCCCATTTTCCGTCGAAACCGAGCGCGCGGACGTGCTCGGCGCGCAGCCGCAGCCCGGCCTGGTCTCGTATGTCCAGGTACGGTCCGTCGATCGCCTGCAATCCAGCCGCGCGGGCCGCCACCAGCAGCATCTCTTGGCAATACAACCAGCTCTCGGGCGTCGCCGGGCCGGATGCGCGGCCCAGCGACGCTGCCAGGTCCGCGTAACCGAGGATCAAGGACTCCAGGCGCCGCGAGGCCGTTGCGATCTTGGCGATGTGCAGGAGTCCGGCTGCGGTCTCGATGAGGGCCTGGAGCCGCACACCAGCCGCGCGCTCTGCCTCCGAGTCCAGGAGCCGCTGCACCTCCGCGAGGTCCTCGGGGCGCTCAACCTTGGGCATGATCAACGAATCGATTCGCCTGCCCGCGCGCCGCACCAACTCCATGACGTCGCGCTCGCCCCAAGGGCTGGCGAACACATTGACGCGGACGGCGACTGCAGGGGCGATCGTCCGTTCTCGAGCCAGGAATTCGACAACCAGTTCGCGCGCCTGCTCCTTCGCTTCGGGCGCAACCGAGTCTTCGAGGTCAAACACGATCTCGTCCGCCTCCAGCCCGATCGCCTTCTCGAGCATCCGCTCGGAGGATCCTGGAACCGACAGTGAAGAGCGGCGAGCGCGCATACCCAGAGCCTGAGTGTCAGGGTCGCTCCGATTCTGAACATCGATGTCGATGATCACGCGCCGTCACCTCTGCCGAGGTCAGTTCGCCTACCGTGCCGCCTGCCGACGCCCGCGCGTCGCGTCGACGCCGTCGCCGCTGATCAGGAGTCGGGCCCGCCAGGCGTCTGGGTCGAACTCTGCCGGTTCGGTCTCGTCGATGAAGCGTTCGAGGACGGCGACGAACCGCCCGGGCGCCTCGAGCTGGGGCAGGTGTCCCACCGCGTCGAAGATCTCCAGGCGGCTGCCGGGGATGGCCTCGTGGGCGCGCTCGCCGTGACCGACGGGGATGATCGGATCGCGCGCCCCCCACACGATCAACACCGGGACGCCGGCGGACAAATACAGCCGGTCGCTACCGTCCACCCGCTGCCCGCTCGAGCCGATCACCGAGCGCAGCGTGGCCAGAAACGCCGAGCGGCGATCGGCGTCGGCCAGCGACGCGTACCCGCGCGCGACCTCGGCCACGTCCGCGGTCGGCCGCAACCCCACCGCCCCCAACCCCCGCCCCAGCACCGCCCCCGCCAGGCGCCCCGGCTTCGCGGTCGCCGCGATCACCAGCCCCGCGCCGGGCAGCGCGGCCGCGCGCAACAACAGGCTCACCTCCGAACCCAGACCGCCGCTCGAGACCAGCACCAGCCGCTCGGTGAGCTCGGGGAACTGGTAGGCCATCTGCATCGCCACCCCACCCCCCAACGAGTGTCCCACCAGCGTCGCGCAGTCGTGACCGAGCGCCAAAAGCAGATCGCGCAGACCCGCCGCGAGCGCCGCCAGCGAGTAATCGCCCGCACCCGGCTCCGACCCCCCATGCCCCGGCAGATCGGGAGCCACGATCGTACAGCCGCGAGCCAACGGCTCGATCACCGCCTCCCAGTTCTCATAACTCCCCGCCATCCCATGGATCAACAACACCACCGGACCCGAACCCACCTCGACATAGCTCACCGACCGCCCGTGCAACAACGCCGTCTCGGGCCGCACGTTCATCACCCCACCCCTCCCCCGACGAACGGCCCCAGCGCGAGCGAATCCACCATGCCACCCGGTTTTAGAGCCCCACCACCACCCAAGCATCCGGGAAACCCCCGCGCACCCATGTGAACATCTACCGATGCGGCCAAAGTCACTGGCCTCCGGAGCCCGGCTCGCGCCTACACGATCGGGTGCAGCGGGGCTCGAGCGTGCGAAGGTAGTCCCCGAGTTCCTCAGCCACGATCTTCTCTTCGGCCGGCCACGGTGGTTCCTCATAGATCTCGGACTGCCAACCGAGGCCGGCGGTCAGGAGCGCGGTCACATACAGCGGCTGTTCGCCGGTCAGCAGCGTTCCGCGGATCACCGGATCCAGGGGCGACGGACGGCTTCCGAGGCCTGCGAGATGAGCGATGCCCGCAGCTGCGGTGTCAGCCTGCTGGGCGCCAATGCCGCCGTGCTTCACGGGGAAATCTGTGGCGTCGCCAGCAGCGAAAATGCGGTCCTCGGTGAAGGGCACAACGCACCGCTCGTTGATCGGCACGAACCAGCGCGTTCCGGCCGGAACTCCACGGATCGCGCGGCCAGTGATCTTGGGTAAGGTCACGATCCGGTCGGCCTTCAGCTCCTTCGCCCCTATCGTGACGACTCCCGGGGTGGGTACTCGGGCACGGACGCCAGCGTATAACGTGATCCCGGTCTTCTCCAGTAGCGGCACGACCGCTTCGCCCGCCGCTTGACCAAACGCCCTAAGTGGCCTTCCTTCAGACGTGATGAAGGTAATCTGCGCCTTCACGTCTATGCTGCGCGCGCGCTGGGCGGTCATCAGTGCCAACTCGTACAGCGGGAGCGGCCACACCCATTCGTGCGGAAGCACGAACACCACGCTCTTGACGTAGCCCATCTCGATGTCCCGGACCATCCCATGGAACCGGTTCTCGGTGTCGCGATCCGTGAAGACGGACGCGTGCTCATACGGCGAGGTTTCGCGCGCCCCGACGGCGAGCAGCAGCGCGTCGTACTGCAACTCGGCGCCGCTCTCGGTGCGTACCCTCCGGCTTGCTGAGTTCACCGACGAAAGTCGCTCCTTCACCCATTGAGCACCTAGGTCCGCGACGATCCGGTCGAGCGAGTAACGCCGCAGGCTCGTGGGCGCGAACGGCTCCCTCACCGCCAGCGGGCGGTAAGTCAAGGCCGAATCGGGACTGACCAGCGTGAGACGAACCCGGTCGCCCGCCAGTCGGCGCAGACGAAGCATCCCTTCGACACCGGCGATCCCGCCACCACAGACCACGACCTCAAAACGCGACATCGGATCAACATCTAGCACCGGTCGCGTGCGCGCATCAGAACAAACCCACCGGGCGACTCGTGGCTAAACACCCATGCGCCACGTGCTCGGCGCCCGGCACGAGCCCCACCAGCTCCTCGGCCCCCTCCTCGATCCCGTTGGCGAGCGTGGCGATGTCCGGCGTCGACTCTGAATCGGCGATCACGCCGAAGGTGACAAGGCCGTCGTAGGAGAAGATCGCAATCCCGACCGCGTGCTCGGCGGCCAGCGGGACCACCGGGTGGACCTCGCGCAGCCGTGCGCCGAGGGCGTAGAGCGGAATCCGCGGACCTGGAACGTTGGTGATCGTGACGTTGAACAGGCGCGTGGCATACAGAGAGCGCGCCAGCCGCGCATGCAGCACGGGCGGAGCGAGCGCCGCCAGATCGATCATCGTGCTGGCACCGACCGCGGCACCAGAAGCCTTCAGCCGCGCGGTAGAGGCGACGATCTGGCCGTAGCGCACGTGCGCGACCGGCTCGGCGACGGGCAGCTCAACGAACAGCGAGCTGACCCGGTTGCCGAGCGCCAGGTGCTCGGAGGCCTCGCGCACGTTCATCGGCACCATCGCACGCAGCCCACGAACCGGGAGCCGCTCCCCGCGTTCGAGCAGCAGCTTCCGCAAGGCGCTGGTGCATATGGCTAGCGCCACATCGTTGACCGAGCCGCCCAGCTTGCGCCGAATCGCCTTCAGCTCCGCAAACGGGACGTGAACCACAGCGAACCGGCGGGTCGATCCGATCGGCACGTTGAGCGAGGTGTGGGGCGCGGCGATCAGCTCGTCGTGAATGAGCAGTTCCGCGAGCGCGCTCGCGCGCGCAAGCGCCTCCCGGGGATGCCGCACCGCATGAATGCCCGCCCCCGCGGCGTGGACCCCCGCTTTCGCCGCCTCCACGATCGGCTGAGGCGGGGCCGGCGCGGCCGTGCGCAGCGGTCCGCTCATGTCCGCGGGCGGCGAGCCCGCCGGCGGAAGCTGGCCCGCCGAGGGCTCTGAGTCGAGCAGCGCGTAGGCGACGTCCACCGAGCCCACGCCGTCGACCAGGCAGTGGTGGGTCTTGTGCGCGATCGCCCACCTACCGTCCTCGATGCCCTCGATCAGCGCCATCTCCCACAGCGGACGGGTGCGGTCGAGCCGGTGGGAGTAGAAGTCGGCTGCCCACTCGCACAGCTCTTTCGGCCCGCCGGGAGCCGGCAGCGCAACGTGACCGACATGGTTGCGGATGTCGAAACGCTGATCGGTCACCCATCGAGGCCAGATGAAGTTCCCGGTTCGCGGTGAAGACAGGCGCTGCGAGTAGCGCGGGAACTGCTCGAGCCGAGCCCCAAGGTCGGCGCAGACGTCCTCGACGGTCGGAAGGCCGCCCTCAGGCAGCGGGTCGAAGACCATGACCCCGCCAATGCTCATCAGCGCACCCTCGTTCTGCTCCTCGAGCTCAAGGAAGGTGGCGTCAAGCGCGCTCAGAACCTCGCTCATTCGTCGAACGTACTCCCAGCGACGCCGCGCGATATCGGTGCGGCGATGCGAATTGCATCAGTACTTTGCCGCCTACCGGCGGCGATGGGGGTGGCAGAGGGCCGAAGGAGCGATCCGAGCTGCGGGAATCTACGAAGGCTCGACGAGCATTTATCGCGCGTCGATTCAGGGGTGAGCGCGCTGGTGGTCGTCGCTCCGTCGGGCTAGAAGCTGCGGTATGACACCAACTCCTACGCGAGAGCTCACACGCGATGCTTGGTCTGAGTACCTCGACGCGGTGAGCAAGGAGCTGTCGCATGCTCCGGTATCGATTGAGATCCGCGCCCCGTCGTGCCCGCCCGCCGTTCAGGCAGCGCACCTCGCGCTGAAGACCGTCACGTACGACCGCCGCAACGACTTGTTCGAGATCGCCGCGGCGCGTGGCGGCCCGCATCTGCCGAGCGTTTTGCGGCACACGATCGATCATCCCGCCCGAATCGAGGTCGACAGCCATACTCTGCTGGCACCGATGACGATCGCGGTCGACGGGCCGGACGGCGTGCGGACCGTGATCACGATCGAGCGCGAACCCGAATTCAGCGGCTGAGCGAACCCGCGCGCTCTTAGAGCGGCTTCCACTCGTCCACGCACCTGACCGGCCGCGCTACATCGGAGCAAAGCCGCAGTGTTCCTTCCTGTTTCACGCGGACGATCTGCCGCCTAAACTGGCGAGCGTCGGTCGCTGTACTTGGCGCATGTCTCCGGGCCCTAGATTGGCCGGGGAGGTGTGCCGCCCGAGGTTGCCGGGCGAGGATCTTTCGCTGAATATTTCCCGCGCGACACCGAAGAGGTGGAGAATCTTCTGGACGCGCTGGCGCGCTGAGCATCATGAACGGTGGAGAGAGACAGGCGGCGAGTGAGTTCATGCTGGTCTATGACGGCTTTGATCCGAGCGGTGAGGGGCTGCGCGAGGCGTTGACCTCGACGGGGAACGGCTACTTCTGCGCTCGCGGCTTCGCGGAGTGGGAGGATGCGGACGATGTGCATTACCCGGGCATGTATGCACACGGCGTCTACAACCGGGAGTCGACGATCGTGGGAGGGCGTTCGGTTCCCAACGAGGATCTGGTCAACCTCCCCCGCTGCCTGGCGCTGAAGCTGGTCATCGAGGAGGAGGACCCGATCCGGCTCTCGAATGTGGAGCTGCTGTCCTACCGGCATTCCTACGACGTTCGTTACGCGCTCCTGACGCGTGAGCTGCGCTTCCGGGATCGCACGGGGCGGGAGACCAGCCTGACGAGCCGCCGGTTTGTGAGCATGGGGCGGATGCACCTGGGGGCGCTCGAATGGGAGATCGTGGCCGAGAACTGGTCGGGCCGAGCGAAGGTTTTGTCGGTGGTGGATGGACGGGTCCTCAATCGTGGTGTTGCTCGCTACCAGCAGCTGTGGGGCCGTCACCTCGATTCCGAAGGCCCGCGTACCTACGGCACCGATGTGATCGCGCTGCGGGTCAGGACACGCCAATCCAGGATCGAGATCGCGGAAGCGGCGCGCACGCGTGTATATCGCGGCGATCGGGAGCAGGACGTCACGCGCAGCGTCGATCAGATGCAGGACTACATCCAGCAGAGCCTCGAGTTCGAGATAAAGCAGAACGCGCCGGTCCGCGTCGAGAAGCTCGTGAGCCTGTACACGTCACGCGATCGCGCGATCAACGAGCCGATGGACAACGCGGGCAAGAGCGTGCAGCGGTATCCGCCGTTCGCCGAGGCGTTCGAGGGTCACGTCCACACCTGGGACGAACTCTGGGAAGTCTGCGACGTGCAACTGCCCAAAGAGAAGCGAGTCCAGTTCCTGCTTCGGCTGCACATCTCGCATCTGCTCCAGACTTGCTCGCGACTGACGCCCCATCACGATGCCGGCGTCCCCGCCCGGGGCCTCAACGGCGAGGCGTACCGCGGCCACGTGTTCTGGGACGAGCTCTACGTTTATCCGTTTTTGAATTTCCGCTTGCCGGAGATCACCCGTGGCCTTTTGATGTATCGCTATCGGCGTATCGGCGAGGCGCGCGCCAGCGCGGAGCGGGCCGGTTACCGCGGGGCGATGTACCCGTGGCAGAGCGGGAGCGACGGCCAGGAAGAGACTCAGCTCATCCACATCAACCCGCTCTCGGGGAGGTGGGAAGCCGATCTCTCTCACAACCAGCGCCACGTCAACGCGGCGATCTTCTACAACATCTGGCACTACTACCAGACCACTCACGACGTGGATTTCCTGCGCGACCACGGCGCCGAGATGATGCTCGAGATCGCGCGCTTCTGGTCCTCGATCGCGCACTTCAACCCGGACCGCGATCGCTGGGAGATCCATGGCGTGATGGGACCGGACGAGTTCCACGAGAAGTATCCGGACGCGGACGAGGGTGGACTCCGCAACAACGCGTACACCAACGTGATGGCGGCCTGGATCTGCGAGACCGCGCAGCAGGTGCTCGACCTGCTTCCCAAGAGCCGGCGTGACGTTCTGCGCGTCCGGATCGGCCTGCACGAGGACGAGATCGCCAGATGGCGCGAGATCAGCCGAAAGATGTTCGTCCCCTTCCACGGCGACGGCATCATCAGCCACTTCGAGGGTTACGAGGACCTGCAGGAACTCGACTGGGAGGGCTACCGCTCGAAGTACTCGAACATCCAGCGACTCGACCGGATCCTTCGCGCCGAGGGCGACAATCCTGACCGCTACCGCCTCAGCAAGCAAGCGGACACCGTGATGCTGTTCTTCCTCTTCTCGCACGAGGAGCTCCGCCGACTCCTCAGGCAGCTCGGCTACGAGCTGAGCCAAGAGGCCGCCCGGCGGACGATCGACTACTACGAACGGCGCACCTCGCACGGGTCCACGCTGAGCTTCGTCACGCACGCAGGAGTGCTGGCCCGGATCGACCCAGAGAGCTCATGGCAGCGGTTCCTCGTGGCGCTCGAGAGCGACATCGGCGACGTCCAGGGCGGCACCACCCAGGAAGGAATCCACCTCGGCGTGATGTCCGGGACCCTGGACCTCTTGCAGCGCGCCTACCTCGGCACCGAGATCCATGACGATGTCCTCAGCTTTGACCCGGTGATGATCGATCGGCTCGACGGACTGCACCTGGCGATGCAGTTTCGCCGCGCCCACATCACGGTTTCGCTGAGCGGCGCGCAGCTGACGGTGACCGCGCTGGCTGACGGTTATCGCGCGAGGATCAAGGTGGGCGTCGGAGGCGAGGTCCGGGAGCTCCGCGGCGGTGAGAGCGCGACGTTCATGATCGGTGGCGGCGCCCCGGCCGGCGAGCGGCGGACTGAGCCCACGAGTCTCCAGGTTTGAGGGCCGCTATGTCAGGCGGCGCTCGCTGGGCCTCCCAGCACTCAGATCGTCCCGAGAAGCGTGCTCATCTGGTGCAATAAAGCACGCCGCATCGGGGCAAGCCCGCAGTTATTTACTTCTTGTTCACCCGGACGATCTGCCGGGTAAACCGGATTACGGGCGCGAACATCCCGGTTACCGTCCGAACGTGATCGCCCTCGCCAAGCTATCGATCCCGCGGCCTATCGGTAGGGCGTGACGATGGAGTCTGTCACGACGCAGCATGCGCACTCCGAACGCGCCCGCGGCGACGGCAACGCTGCGGAATGCGCGCGTAGAGCCGCCGACAACGTTGGGCGAGATGATCCTGAGCGCTGCGGCGCAGCACTCCGGGGTCGCCCTGCAGTACCCGCGCGAAGGCCGGACCGCGTATGTCTCTTACACGGAGTTAAGGATGATCTCGAGTGAGATCGCGCGGGGGTTGATCGCGTTGGGTATCGAGCGCGGCGATCGCGTCGCGATTTTGGGCTTGACTTCGGCGGACTGGACGCTGGCGGACTGCGGCGCGCTGTGCGCCGGCGCGGTGGTGACGCCCGTGTATCACACGAACTCTGCGGAGGAGTGCGCGTACGTGCTCGGCCACTCCGAGGCTCGGTTGATCTTCTGCGAGAACGCCGCCCAGGCCGCGAAGATCGAGCGGATCCGTGAGCGTTGCCCCAGCCTCGAGCACGTCGTGTTGTTCGAGGAGGTCGCCGAGGGTGCGATCACGCTCGACGAGCTCAGGGCCCGGGGAGCGGTGGTGCCGGCCGACGCCGTTTCAGAGCGCGTGTCGGAGGTCTCACCGGACGACGTCGCGACGCTCGTCTATACGTCGGGCACGACCGGCCCGCCGAAGGGGTGCATGCTCAGCCACCAGAACTTCCTGTCCACCACTCGTATGTATGCCGAGCAGCTTGGGTTCAACGAGACCCATTCGCTGTATCAGTTCCTTCCGCTCGCGCACGTGCTCGCTCGCGTCGCGCAGGCGGTGGCGCTCAGCGTCGGCGCGCGGGTCATCTACTGGAGCGGCGACGCCGCCAAAATAGTCGACCAGCTGGCGGCGACCGGGCCCACCCACTTCCCGGCCGTGCCCCGAATCTACGAGAAGCTCCACGGCGCCGTGATGGGGCGCACGTCCGACGGGCCTCCGGTGAAGCGGGCGCTGTTCCTGTGGGCGCTTGGGTGCGGCAAGCGGGCCCGCCCTGCCCTGCGTCAGGGCATGCTGCCGAGCCTGCTCACCGATCTCCAGTACCGGCTCGCGGACCGGCTCGTGCTCAGCAAGGTGCGCGCGGTGTTCGGTCCGCGCCTTGAGCTTGCGATGGTCGGCGCCGCCCCCATCGGCCGCGAGTTGATCGAGTTCTTCGACGCCTGCGGGGTGCTGGTACTCGAGGGATACGGCCTGACCGAGAGCTGCGCCGCCGCGACGATGAACACGGTCGATGCGCTTCGGTTCGGAACCGTCGGCAAGGCGCTGCCCGGGACCGAGGTTCAGACCGCCGCGGACGGCGAGGTGCTGGTGCGCGGGCCGCACGTGTTCAAGGGCTACTTCAAGGATCGGGACGCGACCGCCGGCGCGATGACGTCAGAGGGGTGGCTTTTGACCGGCGATTTGGGCGAGCTCACCGACGACGGGTTCCTGGTGATCACCGGCCGCAAGAAGGACGTGATCATCACCTCCAGCGGCAAGAACATCACGCCCGTCAGCATCGAGAACGGGCTGCGCGAGAGCCGCTACATCACCGAGGCGGTCGTGTTCGGCGACAACCGCCCGTACCTGGTGGCGGTGTTGACGCTCGATCGCGACGAGGCCCGAAAGCTCGCCGCTCGGATCGGCATCGCGACCGACCTGGCGACGGTCGCCGGCGACCCGCGAGTCCACGCCGAGATCCGCAAAGAGGTCGACGAGGTCAACGCGAAGCTGGCCAGGATCGAGCAGATCAAGCACTTTGCCATTCTCGACCACGACCTCACCCAGGCGCAGGGCGAGCTGACGCCGACGCTCAAGGTCAAGCGGGCGTTCGTCTACGACAAGTACGCCGACGTGTTCGCCGGCCTGTACGCAGAAGGAGGTGGATCGTGAGCGCTCGCCTGTCGAGCGCCGATACGGCGTGGCTACACATGGATCGGCCCACGAACCTGATGGTCATCAACACCGTCCTGCTGTTCGACGAGCCCGTCGACTGGGAGCGGGTCAAGGAGCTCACCCAGCGCCGGTTGATCGACCGCTACCCGCGGTTTCGCCAGCGCGTGGCCGAGAGCCGCCTGCCGCTGCGCGCGCCCAAGTGGGAAGACGACCCCGATTTCGCGCTCGAGCACCACATGCACCACCTCGCCGTCGTAGCAGATGACGATCGACATCGAGTAGGCCGTAACCCACCGAAGGGGGCGAGCTTAGGGAGCCCGGCTCCCACGGGCCATCACTCGTCCACTCGTCGTGCGACCGCGGCGGCCACGTCAAGCGTGGACAGTATCCCGGTCGGATAACCGTTCGAGGCATCGACGACCACGAGATGCGAGATGCGGTGCTCGGCCATGAGCTGCGCGGCGTGGTGAAGTGGCTCAGCGGTGGAGACGACGAGCGGCTCTGTCGCGGCGACCTGAAAGGCAGTGGTCTCATCTCCGTCGGCGGCCGCCGCGACCAAGTCCAGATCGGACACAACGCCGACCGGTCGCATGCCGCCATTGGCGGTGACCACCACGGCGTGCACCCTGTGCTTGGCCAAGATGCCGGCCACCTCGCCGAGCGCCGGGGATCCGGGCGCGGCCCCGCTCTCTGGGGGAGAACTACGGATCGATCGTCGCGCGAGTCCGACGACCGCTGCCGCGTCAATCCCAGGACCCGAGCCTAGGGGGGGAGCGAGGGCATGGGTGCGGGCGGCGGCGCCGCTTCGACGCGAACTCGGGCATCCACTATCAACGCTCCGTCAGGTCCCGCGATCAGCGGGTTGCAGTCGAGTTCGACGATCTCCGCGTGCCTATCGACCAAGGCGCTGACGCGCACGAGTACGTCCTCGATGGCGCGGATGTTGCAGCGCGGTGCGCCGCGGTAGCCGTCCAGCAGCGGGAAGGTCCGCAACGAGCGCAGCATGTCGTGCGCGTCGAGGTCCGTGACCGGCGTTAGGCGCACCGCGACGTCCTTCATCAGCTCGGCGGTTGTCCCCCCTGCGCCACACGCCAGAACCTGGCCAAAGCTGCGGTCGTTGACCACTCCGACGATCAGCTCCACACCGGCCGACGCCATCGGTTGCACGATCAGACCGTCGAGCCGGAGCCCGGCGCGCGCCACGGCTTCCTCAATCTCAGCGGCGGCAGTCCGTACCTGCGCGGCGTCCTCGAGATCGAGTCGCACGCCGCCGGCGTCGGTCTTGTGCACGAGCCCAGGGGCGCTCGCCTTCAGCGCGACCGGGCCGCCGACGTCGGCGGCCGCCGCCACCGCTTCGTCCGCATTCGCGACGATGCGCGTCGTGATCAAGGGCAAGCCGTAGCACTCGAGCAGCGCCACCGCCTGCGCCGGCGGAAGCCAACCCGGCCCCGCCGCGAGCTGGCGGCTGATGATCGCGGCTGCTTCTTCCGGCCGTGCGCCGCTGAGACCTAGGACCTCGCCCTCGGGCCGCGACCGCCACCGGCCGTGCCGGGCGGCGAGCGCGACCGCCCTGGCCGCGTCCTCCGGATACTCGTAGGCCGGCACACGCACGTGCTCGGAGAAGAGTTCGGCGGGAGCGGCTTCACTGGTCATGAACACCGCCGCGATGGTCACGCCGTCTAGCGCCTCCGCGGCCTCGCGAATCGCCGCGGCGACGTCGCTCGCCTGGGTCACGAGCGGCGGGACAAAGATCGCCAGGATTGCGTCGCATACGTCCGCGTCGGCGAGCGTGCCGAGCGTCCGTCGGTAGTCCTCCGCCGACGCGGTGGCGATCATGTCGATCGGATTGATGAGCGACGCGGAAGGCGGAAGGAACTCGGCGAGCTTCGCACGCAACTCTCGCGGCAGCGCGGGGACCTGGATGCCATTCGCCTGGCAAGCATCGGCGCACATGATCCCGGGTCCACCCGCGTTGGTGACGATCGCCACCCGGTCGCCACCGGGAACGGGCTGCGCGCTCAGCAGCGCGGCCACATCGAAGAGCTCCTTCAACGTGTCGGTGCGAATCACGCCCGCCTGCTCAAACAGCGCGTCGACCGTCACGTCCGAGGCGGACACCAACGCCGCCGTGTGCGAGGCACTCGCTCGGGCGCCCGCCGCCGAGCGCCCGCTCTTTACCGCCACCAGTGGCTTGAGCCGAGCGAACCGGGGCGCCACGCGCGCGAACCTGCGCGGATTCCCGAACGATTCCAGGTAGAGAAGAGCGACGTCGGTGCCTGGGTCCTGCTCCCAGTACTCGAGCAGGTCGTTGTTCGACAGGTCCACCCTATTTCCGACCGAGACGAACGACGAGAGGCCGACGCGCAGACGCTCTGCCGCCTCGATGATCGCGATCCCGATGCCGCCGCTCTGGGACAGGAACCCAACCCTCCCGGGGATGACCTGTCTCGGCGCGAACGTGGCGTTAAGTCGAACTTCGGGCGCCGTGTTGACAACCCCCAGGCAGTTCGGGCCCACGATCCGCATCCCGGCCTCGCGACACACCTGCAGGAGCTCATGCTGACGAAAGGCGCCCCCCTCGCCGGCCTCGGCAAAGCCCGCCGAGATCACCAGCAGCGCCCGCACGCCGACCGTCGCGCACTCCCGGGCGACGCCCACGACCCGGTCGGCCGGCACCGCCACGACCGCTAGGTCGATCGGTCCCGGAATCTCCGTGACCGAGCGGTACGCGGGCAGCGAGTGGACCACGTCCTCGTGATCGTTGACCGCGTATACGGGACCCGCGAACTCGGCCGTGATCAGGTTGTCGAGGATCGCCGCCCCCACCGTACCGCGGTGTCGCGACGCACCGACCACGGCCACGGAAGCAGGGCACAGGAAGTTACGCACGGCCGCGACCGCCGCGATCCGCTCGCGCTCCTCGAAGCGCCGGATCGCCTCGACGGACAACGACGTCGGCAGCTCGACCATGATCGCGTCGGGCGTCGAGCGCATCTCAATCGGGAAGCCGCTCTCGCGGAACACCTCGATCATCCGGTGGTTGGCCGGGAGCACTTCGGCCGTGAAGGCGGTCATGCCGTGCCGGTCGGCGACCCCCGCCAGATGGGCAAGCAGGATCGTCGAGATCCCCTGCCCCTGCCACGCGTCGGCGACCATGAACGCCACCTCCGCCCGCTCCGCGTCCTGACGGACGTACGCCGCATGGGCGATGATCGTTCGCGGGCTACCGGTCTCCGCGACGAGCGCCAGGCGATCCGAATAATCGACATCGACCGACCAGGACGTCACCCAGCCCAGATTCGGCGCCCCGAAAAACCGGAACGCGATCGACTCAGGCGAGAGCTCCTCCAGAAATGCCCTGATGGCGGGGGCGTCGTCGGCTCGCACGGGTCGGACGTGGACGGTCGACCCGTCGCGCAGTACCACATCGGTCTCTAGTTCGCGCGGATACGGGTTGGCCACAGACGTTCCCATCGGCGAAGAGACGATGAACGGGTAGCGCTCGACCTGCCATCCGGGAAACGCCGCAGACGCACGGCGATCGTTGGCGGCGGCGGGTAATGCGTAGTTCTCCGCAAGTCATGTGCGGACGCTGGCGGATGAGGCAGAGACCATGCTGACCGAGACTCAGCGGGTGAGATTTCGGCTGCGGTCGCGGCCACCAGCCAGCTAGGAGGATCCATGTCTGAAGCGGTCATTGTCGACGCAATCCGGACGCCCATCGGGCGGGCGGTCAAGGGAACGCTGCGGGACATGCGGGCCGACGACCTCGCCGCGATTCCGCTGCGCGCTCTCGTTGAGCGCAACCCAGAGATCGATTTCAAAGAGACCAACGACGTCATGATGGGCTGCGGGTTTCCCGACCACGAGCAGGGCTACAACGTGGCGCGCAACGCAGTGTTGCTGTCCGGGATCGACCATCACGTTCCGGCGGTCACCGTGAGCCGCTTCTGCGCGTCTTCGCTTCAGACGATCCGGATGGCGTTCCACGCGATCAAGGCGGGCGAAGGCGATCAGTACGTCGCGGCGGGAGTGGAATGCACCTCGCGAGGCGCAGGCATGACGCTTCCTGTGATGAACCCGCGGCTCGACGGCACGGATGGCGCCGTCTACAACGTGTACATCCCGATGGGGCTCACGGCCGAGAACGTCGCCGAGCGCTGCAAGGTCAGCCGCGAGGTCCAGGACGAGTGGGCCGCGCTTTCCCAGGAGCGCGCGGTCGCGGCCCGCGAGAGCGGCCAGTTCGACCCCGAGATAGTGGGGGTGGACATACCCGAGACCCACGACGCCGGCGGGGACGTCATCGCAGCCCACACGGTCACGAAGGACGACGGGCCGCGCGCAGGCACGACGGTGGAGGCGCTCTCCAAGCTCAAGCCCGCCTTCAAGCCCAATGGCACGGTGACGGCGGGTAACTCGTGTCCGCTCAACGACGGCGCCGCGGCCGTGCTGGTGATGTCCGAGAAGAAGGCCAAGCAGCGCGGCGTCAAGCCGCGCGCGAGGATCGTCGCGTCCTCGGTGGCCGCGATCCGCCCGGAGATCATGGGCCTCGGGCCGATTCCCGCGGTCAGGGCGGTGCTGAAACAGGCGGGCATGAAGATCGATGACATCGACGTCGTGGAGATAAACGAGGCATTCGCGGCGCAGGTGCTGCCGTGCCGCGACGAGCTGGGCATCGACCCGGAGAAGCTCAACATCAACGGCGGCGCGATCGCCCTGGGTCATCCGTTCGGCATGACCGGCGCGCGGATCATGTCCACCCTGCTCAACAACCTCGACTCGGTCGGGGGCAGGTACGGCCTTGAGTCGATGTGCGTCGCCGGCGGATTGGGACAGGCGATGATCGTCGAGCGGCTCAACTAGAACGGAGAGGACGGCATATGGCGACTACAGGTCCGAAGACTACGATCGGCGAGCGCGGCAGGTTCCTCACGGGACGGGTGGCGCTGGTCACCGGAGGTACCCGTGGGATCGGCGCATCGATCTGCCAAGAGCTCGCCGCGGAGGGCGCGGTCGTCGCGGCCGGCTTCAGCTCAAATCGCCCGCGGGCCGAAGAGCTGCGCCAGCAGGTCGAGGCCGACGGAGGCACGCTGTCCCTACACCAGGGCAACATCGGCGACGCGGAGGACTGCAAGCGCGTCGTCAAAGAGGTGATCGACGAGCACGGCCAGCTTGACATCCTGGTCAACAACGCGGGCATCACGGTCGACAAGCCGGTTTGGAAGCTGGCGCCGGAAGATTGGGACAAGGTGCTGGCGGTGGACCTGTCCGGCGCCTTCTACATGTCGAAGCCTGCGATCGAGCACATGATCGGGCGAGGCTCGGGTCGGATCATCAACATCTCGTCCGTCAGCGGCGAGATCGGCAACATCGGCCAGGTGAACTACACGGCCGCGAAGGCCGGGATGTTCGGGCTGACGAAGACGCTCGCCCGCGAGGCGGCCCTCGCGCTCCGTGTGGCCGGAAAGCTCGAGAAAGGGATCGGGTTGACCGTCAACTGCGTCACGCCGGGCCTGACCGACACCGACATGGTCGTCACGATCCCGCCATACATGCTGGCCGACATAG
>CAVSUS010000004.1:0-377127 GCA_963731355.1 uncultured Solirubrobacterales bacterium
ACTTGGGCGCTCTGGTGTCGCGCCTCGAGGCGGTGGGCGGCGCGGACGTCGATGCTCTGCTCGCCCGTCATGCCGAGCGGTTCGAGGTCGCGGGCGACCTGCCGCACTCGCGCCACGCGTACGCGGCCCGGCTCGAGCTGGCGATCCGGGAGCTGCTGGAGGCGGGTGGCTACGCCGGCTTCTCGTTTCACTTCGACTCGATCGGGGGTGACGGCCGCTTCGAGCAGCTCCCCCTGCTGGCAGCGTCGGATTTGATGGCCGACGGCTACGCCTACGCCGCCGAGGGCGACACGAACACCGCTTCGCTGATGTGCGCCGCGCAGGCAATGATCGGCGACGCGCACTTCAGCGAGATGTATGCGATGGATTGGGAGCTCGACTCGGTGCTGATCAGCCACATGGGGGAGGGCAACTGGAAGATCGCGCGTCGGGACCGGCCCGTCCGGCTGATCGACCGGGAGCTGGGGATCGGCGGGCTCGACAACCCGCCCACCCCGGTGTTCTCGGCCGAGCCCGGCGTCGCCACCACGGCGGCGCTGGTGCCGATCGAGGGCGAGTACTGGAGGCTGGTGGTGGGTCAGGGCGAGGTGCTCGACACCCCCGAGCTGCCGAAGGTCGAGATGCACTACTTTCACTTCCGCCCCGATCAGGGCATGGAGGGGTTCATGGACGATTGGTTGTCACTCGGCGCCCCCCACCACTTCGTCACCAACCTTGGCGATCACGTCGCGCGGTGGCGGCGGCTGGCGGAGATCCTGGAGCTCGACTACGAGGAGATCTGAGGCGGATTACCGGTGACGTTCGACGCGCTCGTGGACCAGGTCCTCGCCGCCAACCGGGCACTGCCCGAGCATGGGCTGGTTACGCTCACCTGGGGGAACGTGAGCGGGATCGATCGCGATCGGGGGTTGGTGGTGATCAAGCCGAGCGGCGTCGCCTATGACTCGATCACCGCCGCCGACATGGTGGTGCTCGATCTGGACGGCAACGTCGTTGAAGGGAAGCGAAATCCGTCCACCGACACGCCGACGCACCTCGCGCTCTATCGGGCGTTCGATGAGATCGGGGGGGTCGTGCACACGCACTCCACGTGGGCCACGGCGTGGGCCCAGGCGGACCGCGAGATCCCATTGCTCGGTACGACTCACGCCGATCTCTCTCCGCACCCGATCCCGGTTACACGGTCCCTGTCCGCGGATGAGGTCGAGTCCGACTACGAGGGGGCGACCGGCACCGTGCTGATCGAGGCGGTGGGCTCGCGCAGCGCTTTGGAGGTTCCCTGCGTCCTGGTTCGCGGACACGCGCCGTTCTGCTGGGCAAGGACGCCGCTCGCGGCGGTCGAGAACGCGGTGACGCTCGAGGAGGTGGCGCGGATGGCGCTGCTCACGACGCTGCTCGAGCCCGGTGCGGCGTCACTCGACGACGCTGTGCGCGAGAAGCACCATCAACGCAAGCACGGCCCCGAGGCGTACTACGGTCAGTCACTATCGGAGCGCGGATGAACGCCGACGGTCTCGAGGCAGCCGAGCAGAAGATGCGCGACGCCGGCCAGCACGAAGAGGCGATCCGGGCCTTTGGGCGGTCCTACGAGCGGCTGACGGGTGGCGAGACGGGAATGCTGCCAACGGCAGAGCTCGAGCCGGCGGGCGATGTGCCGGCGCTCGAGCACCTGCCCGACGTGTCGGGCGCCCAAGCGCTCGAGCAGGTGGTGGTGATCAAGCTGAATGGTGGGTTGGCGACGACGATGGGATTGCGCAGCCCCAAGTCGCTGGTGGAGGCGCGTGACGGTCTCTCGTTTCTGGACATCATCATCGGGCAGACGCTGGCGCTGCGACGCCGTTACGCAGTCCGCCTGCCGCTGCTGCTGATGGACAGTGAATCCACGCGGTCGGAGACGCTTCGCGCGTTGGCCGCCCACGCCGAGCTGGACAGCGATTCGCCTCCGGACTTCATGCAGAGCATGGTGCCCAAGCTCGACGCCGAGTCGCTGTGGCCAGTGAGCTGGCCGCCCAATCCCGCGCTCGAGTGGAACCCGCCCGGTCACGGGGACGTATACGGCGCGCTGCGTCGGTCGGGGATGCTCGCGACTCTGCTCGAGCGCGGGTTCCGTTACGCGATGATCTCCAACTCCGACAATCTCGGCGCGACCCTAGACGCGCGAATCGCCGGTCACCTCGCCGCCGAAGGCATTCCCTTCCTGATGGAGGTGGTGGAGGGTACCGAGGCCGATCGCAAGGGGGGGCACATCGCGCGTCGCCGCTCGGACGGCCGGCTCGTCCTGCGGGAGACCGCGCAGACTCCCTCCGAGGACGAGGAATCCTTCCGGGACTTCCGGCGGTGGCGCTATTACAACACGAACAACCTGTGGGTCGACCTCGCCGCGCTTTCGGACACGCTCGAGAGCTCGGACGGCGTGCTCGAGCTGCCCCTGATCGTCAACCGCAAGACTGTCGACCCGCGCGATGAGGACTCGACTCCGGTGCTCCAACTGGAGAGCGCGATGGGCGCGGCAATCGGCACGTTTCCGGGCGCCCGGCTGCTGTGCGTCCCACGCAGTCGCTTTGTCCCGGTCAAGGCAACCGATGACCTTCTGGTGCTGCGTTCCGACACGTACACGGTCACTGACGATATGCGCGTCGAGCCGCTGCCCGAGCTGGACGGGAAGCTGCCGTACGTCGAGCTCGACAAGCGCTACTACAAGTTCCTGGATCAGTTCGAAGCTCGGTTCCCCGATGGCTCACCTTCATTGCGCGAGGCAGAGCGGCTCGTGGTGCACGGCGACGTCACGTTCGGTGGTCGCGTTGTCGTGCGCGGTGCAGTCGAGCTGAGCGCTGAGGAGCCGATGCGGATCGAGCCCGGCACGATTCTCGAGCCCTAGGCGGGCGGTCGCTCCTCGTCGGCGCGCGCGAGCTGTCTACTTTCCGCGCGAGCCGCCCGGCTTTACCGCCGCCCGGCGGGCGGAACTCGAACGCGACGCGGTCCGCGACCCGCTCGAGCGAGACGTGGAGCGCGATCGGGTCGTGCGCGAAGTGGTCCGCCCACCGCCTGACCTCGTCCCGCTCCTGCTCGTGGAGCGACTCGACGTCGTTGATGCAGTGACCGATGCACGGAGCTTGTCGAACTCCTTCAGTGCGGCCCTATTCGCTTTCTGCGCGTCGCGTCGGACGGCGGTGACCGCTTTGGAAAGGTCCCTGTAAGCGCCCTGCGCCTGGCGACTCGAGTTCTTCCCGAGCGCCTGGATCGCGTCACTCGTGTCGCCGAGAAGTTTCTCGATGCGCTGCTGCGCTCGTTCGAACTCCCGGCGAGTGGGGGCGGACTTCGTGGTCGACCTAGACGATGAGCGACTGGTCGAGCGGCTCGCTGATCTGCGAGCGGCCGTCTTCCTGGCTGGCGGCATGACCATCTCCTTGTGAACTGGACGTGATGAACCCGGTAAAGCTTTGCGCAACGAGGGCAGGTACGTCGAACGGTTGACACGCGCCTTGCAAAAGGTGTGCGCACGCAGTATGGACACTAACCGCGCAGTGATGGGAAATGCATCCGATCGTGCACGGTGCGACCGCGTTTCACGTTGCGGCGGTGAGCGCGAGGATCGTCGCGCGCGCGGCGCCCGCGTCCTCGCCGCCGGCCGCGATCACCCGCGAGCCGATGGTGGCAACCGCTGCGTCCGACAGCGGCTGCGGCAGATGACCAGCGCGGCGAACGGATCCTGTCCGCGGGTCGATCGCGAGGATGGCCGCCGTCTGCTCGCCGCTCACCACGTGGCGCCCGCCGACGATCACCACGCGCCCGTCGAGCACGGCGGCCGAAGCGTGTGTCAACGGTGCCGGTAACCGGCCGATGCGGGCGACCGTGCCATTGGCCGGGTCGAAGCGAAACACGTCCTCGCTTACACCGCCTGGCACGGTCCCGCCCGCGATGATCAGGCTGTCGCCGTAGGAAGTGACCGCCGAGTATCTGAGGCCGGTCGGCAGGTGACCAACAACGCGGGCATCACCTCCGGGACGCCAGGCAACGATCGTGTCCAGGAAGTCTGTGCCGTCGAAACCGCCGACGATGTACGCGGTACCGCCGAGCGCGGCGACGGCAACGTCGGACGCGGGCCTTGGAAGCGCGCCAACCTCGGCCACGGAGGCGGTGGCGGGGTCGTAGCGGAGAATGTGGTCGTAGGTACTGAACTCACCGCCGCCGAAGACGTACACGTAGCGTCCGAGCGTCGCGGCTTGTGCGTCGTGCTGGGCGTTGGGGAGCGTCCCCCGGGTCACCGCCGTCGCGCCATCGAGGACCGTGATGCCGGCCGTCGATGTGTCGGCCGCGTCGAGGCCGCCGAGGAGAACGAGGCGGTGCCCGCCGAGTGGCGCGACCGCCGCGTCCTGCACCTCGGCGGGCAGGGTTCCGATCGCCTGTGCTGAAACCGCACGCAGCTGGGGCGCACTTGCCCGAGCGGAGGCCGAAGCCCGGGCGGAGCGTTCGCGATGGCCCGCGACGGTTGCCGTTGTCGTCTTGTCGTGACTACCCGATCCGCTGGAGGCGGTGGATACGACCGCGACCACGAGCACCACTGCGGGCAGCGCTATCCAGAGCCATCTCTTGTCTCTCACGGCTGTCGTAGTAAAGCTGAGAGATCAGCGGCTGAAATGTGAAGGCCGTCCGGCGCCGCCGGCGCCGGCGAGCTCGTCGCGCTTCGCCGGCAGGAACGCCGACTTGGGCAACGGCAACGTGAGCACGCGGCCTCGCGCGGCCGAGGCCGCGACCGCCCCCTTGCTGGTCCAGCGGATGGCAACCGGCCGGTAGCGGAGCAGGGCGTGCCACGTCGGGAAATCGAGCAGGCCGGTGACGGGCAGTCCGTGGGCGGCCTGGAAGTTCTCCACCGCCGCCAGCGTCTTCGGTCCAAAGGCGCCGTCGATGGCGACCCGCTGGCCGGCGCTGAACAGGTGCTCCTGCGCCCACACCACGAAGTCGCCCACGCCGTGGAGTCCGACCGTCACGAGCGAGGTGTTGATGCTCGTGTTGGCGAGCGAGCCGATCGGTTGCGACAGCGCGCGCCAGGCCGAGCCGCTCGCTTCCTGCCAGTCCCACCAGCCCACGCTGGACGCGCCATAGAGCCTCGAGAGCTGGCGGAAGCGCAGGATCTGGCCGGGCGGCGGCGAGTTGAACACCTGCCCCAGCGGATCGATCGGTCGCCCGTATAGGCGGTTGTACTCGTAGGTGGTCGAGTACACGGCGTCCGTGGTGACGCCGATGTCCTTCCAGTACATCTGTGGCGTGTTGTATTGCGCACCGCCGGGGCCGAGGAACACCGAGTACGGGAACGCCGGGTGGTATGCGACGTATGGAAAGCCTGCGAGCGCCACGGGGAAGTTCTGGCCGATCAGCTTGCGCAGCTGCGTGATGTACGTCTGAGCCTGCGCGTATTTGCCCTCGTACTCACTCTCCGCATCGATCGCCAGGCAATCCGCGCCGTCTCTGACCGCCGCCGCTCCCACCTCGGCCTCGAGGATCGGGTGGTTGCCGTACACGTACTGCCACGCGCACACGTGGATACCGTCGGCGTGAAGCGTGGAGACGACTTCGGGATTGAACTGCGACCAGGCGCTGGTGCCGTCACCCGCCTTGATCGTGAGCGTGCCGAGCCCGTAGCGACGTGAGTCGGCCACGATCGCGCCGAGATTCCCTCCATCGCTGCTCGGAAGCTCCCAAATCCACATGCCGCGGCTCGCGAACGGGCCGGAGGCGGCGGTGGCGTGCCGCTGCTTTGGCTTCTTCGGACGCGTCCCGCTGCCGCCCGAGGCCCCGCTCGCCGAGCCCGACAGCGCGGTCACCAGCACGGCCCCGATCAACGCCAACGTCATAAGCAAACGGCGCGACCGAGCGTCCCCCACGACTGCTCGGCGACCGCTCGCTACACGGTCCTCCGGCCTGCGGAAACCCACGAGCGCTTACAACCCGCTGGGCGCCCGTAAGTTGCGCGGTATCTGCCGAATTAATGCGACTGGCGCATGACCGGCCACCCGCGCCGTTCAGTGAGCGATGCGCCCCGTGGCCCCGTGAAGTAAGGGGGCTGTTCAAGGGGGGCTGCGACGCCGTCGGGAGAGGCCTTGCGGACTAGTGCCCGCGACGTCCGCACGACTGAAACCCAGCGGGCCTCTCCCGACGGCGTGCAGCCCCCCAAATAGCTACTTAATGAAGAGTATCTCTGAGTATTTCGGCAGCGGCCACAAATCGTCGGCCACAATTCGCTCGAGCTTGTCGGCCACCGTCCGCACCGCCGCCATCGCCGGGATGACCTCGTCGCGCATGTACTCGGCGTGCGCGACCGGCTCGTGCGGCTGGTTCTCCGCCAGGTTCACCGACTCGAGAGCGCGAATGGCCTCCGTGAAGTCGTCGACGAGCTCCGAGGTCTCGCGCGCGAGCTCTGACAGCTGCGCCTCGAGCAGCATGCTCAGGTGACGCGCGGCGGCCGGTAGCAGAGCCGTTCGCGCGATCGACGCTGCGGTCTCGGACTCGATGTTGAGCTTCGTGACGTACTGCTCGAGAAACACGTCGTGGCGCGCGTCGAGCTCGCGCTCCGACAGCACGCGGTAGTTGGAGAACAGTGCGGTGGTCTCATCGGAGACGAGGTAGGGAAGAGCATCCGGCGTGGCTCGGAGGTTGAGCAGTCCGCGACGCTCCGCCTCCGCGTACCACTCCTCGGCGTAGTTGTCGCCACCGAAGACGATCCGCTTGTTGGCCGTCCAGCTGCGCTGGAGGATCGGCCGGAGCGCAGCCTCGAGATCCTTTCCCTTCCCCAGCTCGTCCTCGAGCTCATCGGCCAGCTCGTCGATTGCCTCGGCCACGATCGTGTTCAACACGGTGTTCGGAAGCGACAGCGACTGACTCGATCCCAAGGCCCGGAACTCGAACTTGTTCCCGGTGAACGCAAACGGGCTCGTGCGGTTGCGGTCGCCGCCGTGCAGCGGCAGCGGCGGCAGCACGGGCGTGCCAAGGCCGAGGAATGAGCCGGGCGTCGATTCGTGCGCCTCGCCGTGCTCGATCGCTCCGAACACCTTCTCGAGCTCGGCGCCCAGGAACACCGAGATGATCGCCGGCGGCGCCTCGTTGGCGCCCAGGCGATGGTCCTGGCCCGCCGAGGCGATCGACGCCCGCAGCAGCCCCTGATGCTTGTTGACCGCCTCGAGTACCGCGGCGCAGAAGAACAGGAACTGGAGGTTGTCGTGCGGGGTGTCACCGGGGTCGAGCAGGTTGTGAGAAGTGTCGGTGCCCATCGACCAGTTGTTGTGCTTGCCCGAACCGTTCACGCCCGCGAACGGCTTCTCGTGCAACAGGCACACGAGCCCGTAGCGCCGGGCCACGTTCTGCATGACCTGCATCGTCAGCTGCTGGTGGTCCGAGCCGACGTTCGAGTTCTCGAACACGGGCGCGATCTCGTACTGGTTGGGCGCGACCTCGTTGTGCCGCGTCTTGACCGGCACGCCGAGCTTCGCCAGCTCGCGTTCGGTGTCGAGCATGCAGGCGAGGATCCGCTCGGGGATCGAGCCGAAGTAGTGATCGTCGAGCTCGTGGCCCTTGGGCGGCTTGGCCCCGAACAGCGTGCGGCCGGTC
The DNA here is from genome assembly GCA_963731355.1 of uncultured Solirubrobacterales bacterium. Classification (GTDB taxonomy): domain Bacteria; phylum Actinomycetota; class Thermoleophilia; order Solirubrobacterales; family Solirubrobacteraceae; genus Palsa-465. The sequence continues at coordinate 7,603 of CAVSUS010000004.1, forward strand.
GTGATGAGGTCGGGACGTTCGAAGTAGTACTGCTCGTCGATCAGGAAGTACTCCTGCTCGGGACCGACGGTGGTGAACACGCGCTGAGCGGTCGAGTCGCCGAACAGGCGAAGCGCGCGGATCGCCGACTTCGACAGCGCGTCCATCGAGCGCAATAGCGGGATCTTGTGGTCCAGCGCCTCACCCGTCCACGAGGCGAAAGCGGTCGGAATGCAGAGCACGGCGCCGTTGGGGTTCTCGAGGATGAACGCCGGGCTCGTGGGATCCCACGCGGTGTAGCCGCGCGCCTCGAACGTGGCCCGGATCCCGCCGGTGGGGAACGACGACGCATCGGGCTCGCCCTGAATCAGCTCCTTGCCGGAGAACTCCCCCAGCGCGGTGCCTTCGCCGGTCGGCTCGTAGAAGCTGTCGTGCTTCTCCGCCGTCGAGCCGGTCAGCGGCTGGAACCAGTGCGTGTAGTGCGTGGCGCCCCTCTCCAGTGCCCATTCCTTCATCGCGAGCGCGACCGCGTCAGCCAGCGAGGTGTCGAGCGCCTCGCCGCGGGCCAGGGTCTGCTGCAAGCGGGTGAACACTTCGCGGGGCAGCCGCTGGCGCTGGACCGCCGGGCTGAAGACGTTCGATCCGAACACCTGGTTGTCGGCGAGCGTCAGATCGGGGGCGCCGAGTGCGGCGCCGTTCGGGGCCCACTGGGCGGCGAGGACGTTCTGCTGGCGGATTCGGGGCATGCGATTCCTGTTCTTTTGACTTGGCGGCTTCGGGCCTGCGGGCAGGCACACGGGAACGGCCCCGAGTTGACACCTCCGGAAGCCGTTCGCGAAATGTAGGCGATCGCGTGGACGCGATGTTTATCCAAATGTCCAAACAGGCGCGAGGGACCGGCCCGCGGCGACCGTGGACGCCGCTCCGCGGTCTGGGGTCCGCCCGACCGTCCGGGCGGTGGGATACTCGCCTCCATGCCCTACGACGAGAATCTCGGCCCCACGTTCTACACGCCCGCGCCCGACCGCTACGACACCGCCCAGTACCGCCGTTGCGGGCGCAGCGGGTTGAAGCTCCCGGCGATCTCGCTCGGCCTGTGGCAGAACTTCGGCGACGACCGGCCGCTTCAGACGAGCCGCAACATCTTGCGACGCGCCTTCGACCTGGGGATCACCCACTTCGATCTGGCCAACAACTACGGGCCGCCCTATGGAAGTGCGGAGACCAACTTCGGACGCATCTTCGCCGAGGACTTCAAGCACTGGCGCGACGAGATCGTGATCTCGACCAAGGCGGGGTATGACATGTGGCCGGGGCCGTACGGCGAGTGGGGCTCCCGCAAGTACCTCCTGGGAAGCCTCGAGCAGAGCCTGCAGCGGATGCGGCTCGATCACGTTGACATCTTCTATTCGCACCGGGTCGATCCGGAGACTCCGCTCGAGGAAACGATGGGTGCGCTCGACGCGGCGGTCAGGCAGGGCAAGGCGCGCTACGTCGGGATCTCCTCCTACGGGCCGCGGCGGACCGAGGAAGCGGCGCGGATTCTCAACGAGCTGGGTACGCCGTTGCTCATCCACCAGCCTTCCTATTCGATGCTCAACCGATGGGTGGAGGAGGAGCTGCTCGACATCCTCGAGCGCGAGGGAATCGGCGCGATCGTCTTCTCCCCGCTCGCCCAGGGCCTGCTGACCGAGAAATATCTGGGCGGCATCCCCGAGGATTCCCGCGCGCGCCGCGGCAACTACTTCTCCAGCGACATGATCACCGAGGAGAACCTCGCGCGGATCCGGGCGCTGTCAGAGATCGCGAAGCGGCGGGGTCAGACGCTCGCTCAGCTGGCCATCGTGTGGGTCCTGCGGGACCCTCGCATCACCTCGGCGCTGCTCGGAGCCAGCAGCGTGGCCCAGCTCGAGCAGAACGTCGCGGCTCTCCAGAACATGGATCTCGACTCGCAGGAGCTCGAGGAGATCGACCGCTACGCGGTCGAGGGCGGGGTCAACATCTGGGCAACGTCGAGCTCGGCGTAGCGTCGGGATCGCCAGCCCCGGAGGCCGCGCACGGATGCTTGAAACGAAGCGTGGGTGTGCGGTCCCGCGGGCCCCTGCCCCTACGGACCCGGCACCACCTGGCCCGCGTCGTTGACGTGGGTTTGCTGCGGAGCAGCGCGAACGAACACCGTGAACGTGCCGGAGGGCACCGAGCCGTCCGCGAGCACCGCCTTGGCCTTGCCGTTCAGGCCGGCGGCGACCTCCCACGCGACCACGTGCTTGCCGGGCGCGACCGCGGTCACCCCCCAGTCGAACGTGGCGGTCGCGCCAGGCTGCAGCGCGCCCAGCGCCCAAGTGTTGGAGTACGCGGTGACGGCGCCGCCCGGCCCCCCGGCGAGGCAGCTGAACCGGCACGGCCCGGGCGGCCGGTCGACGATCCAGATCGGCCGCGACGGGTTGGCTAGATAAGGCTGGCTCGAAACCTGCGCAAAGGCTTGCGCCTCCGTGCCCGCACCCGGCGGCGCGGGATACGCGCACGTGATGTTGCAGATCGTCACCGCCACATTGGGGATGGTCTTGCTGCCGGCGTTGTGGACCGACAGCACGAGGTGCGTGTGCTGCGCCAGGCGCTGCAGTGCCGGGAACGTCGCGACCGGAACGCTCACCGTGAAGTTCCCGCTCGGCTCGTTTGCGTCCTGGCGCGCGCTGCCACCGCACGCGCCCACCGCCAGCGCGACCACGATCGCGGCCGCGACCGTATAACACCTCGTGCTGGTTGGGCTCAACGCGGGCTGAACATACCACCGCGTCGGAGGCGCCGGAGCCGCTTCACCGGGCGGTTGCGAGTTGGTCATTGCCTACGCCGTGGCGTAGGCTTAGCGCCCCGCCGCGAGACGCGGCACGCGGACCCCAGGGAGGGCTGTGAACCGTTGATCCGAGCAGTCGCCGAACGATCGTTCCCGCCGATGCGGAACGTGCTCGAGGAGGTGGGGAACATGATGATCCTCACGGGCAAGACTCTCGTCTCCGCGGTACGCCCCCCATACCCATACGGCAGCGAGTTCGTGGGTCAGTTCCTGTTCGCGCTCAAGCTGTGCTGGTTTCCACTGCTGGTCTCGACGGTGGCGTTCGGCTACGGCGCGCCGGGGCTCCAGGCCGCCAACTTCCTCGTGCTGTTCGGGGCGCTCGACCGCCTCGGTGGGTTCTTCGTGCTCGCCTCGATCAGGGAGTTCGCACCGTTCGTCGATGCGATCGTGCTGGCCGGCGTGGCGGGGACGGCGATCACCGCCGACCTCGGTGCGCGCAAGATCCGCGAGGAGCTCGACGCGCTGCAGGTGCTCGGCGTCGACCCGATCAAGAACCTGGTGGTCCCCCGCTTCCTGGCCCTGATGCTCGTCACCGGCCTGTTCGACATCTACGCGCTGCTGTTCGGCATCTTCGGCGGGATACTCGCGACGATCGTCAACCACGCGCCGCTGGGTCCCTTCTGGGCGACGTTCTTCAACAACGCATCGACGACGGACCTATGGGGGTCCGTGGTCAAGACGACGTTATTCGGGGCGATCATCGCGATCGTCTGCTGTTACAAGGGCATGACCGCCTCGGGAGGGGCGGAGGGTGTCGGCCGCGCGGTCAACCAGGCGGTGGTGATCGCGTTTCTGGGGATCTTCGCGTTCAACTACGCCTTCACCCAGACGCTGCTCGCCACGCACCCAGAGATCACCACGATCGTCAAGTAGCCATGGAGGGCCTGCTCACCATCCCCCGAGGCTGGATCGAGTCCTTCGGGGAGATCGTCAAGTTCACCTCTAGGATCGTGGCCGAGGTCTTCCGGCTGCGCGTGTTCAAGTTCTTCGGCGAGGCGCTGCGTCAGTCCGGGATCCTGATCGTCTCCTCGACGCTGGTGATCTGGGGCCTGGTGTTCATCATCGGCCTGCAGTGCGGGATCGAGGGCGCGTACTTCGACCGGGCCAACGGCGTCCCGGCGTATGCGGGCGTGTTCGCGGCCTGGTGTGACCTGCGCGAGCTCGTGCCCTACGCGTTCGGGTACATGATGGCCGCCAAGGTGGGGACCGGGCTCGTCGCGGAACTCGGCTCGATGCGGATCTCGGACGAGATCGACGCGCTCGAGGTGATGGGTATCAGCGGCATCACGTTCCTGTGCGCGACGCGCCTGCTGGCCGCGTGGATGGTGCTGCCGTTCGTTTACCTGTGTTCGATCGGGGCCGGGTTCTTCGCCAGCTATATCGCGGTGGTGCAACAGATCGGCGATGTATCCTCAGGAGGGTTCTTTCTGATCTTCTGGCAGTTCCAGAACCCGCCGGATCTCTTATATAGCTTGATCAAGGCCATGGCGATGGCCACCGTGATCGTGCTCGTAGGCTGTTACTACGGCTACAACGCGAGCGGCGGACCGGTGGGCGTTGGCACGGCGACCGCGAAGTCGATGGTGTTGAACATCGTGGCCGTACATCTCATCGGAATGCTTGGAACGCAGCTCTTCTGGGGAGCCAACCCAAGAGCGCCAATCGGAGGCTGACAATGACTTTTGGGTTGGGAGATTCGTCCGGCGAACACCCGGAGCACTCAGCGGCAGAGCCGGCCTCTCTCGGCAGCGGGCGCGACCCCGCGCCCGGACCGGAGAATCTCGACCACGAGGCCGAGACGGCCTCGCAGGAGCCGTCCTCGCGCGTGTCTGTCGTCGACGAGCCAGCGCCGCGTCCCGCGCCGCCGGCCGGTGCCTCCGAGGATGAGTACCGGTGGCACAGCTACCGCGTCTATCCGTCGGGCCGCCCGGACGCGATCGAGTTCCTGGACGTGTACAAGTCCTTCGGCCGCGCCCGGATCCTGCGCGGGCTGAACATGGGCCTGCCCGAGGGCATGGTGTCGATGATCATCGGCCCGTCCGGAACCGGGAAGTCGGTGTGTATCAAGCACATGGTCGGGCTCCTGTACCCCGACCAGGGCGACATCGTTGTTCACGGCCGGTCGGTTCCGAACATGCCCGACGACGACTTGTTCGAGATGCGCAAGAAGTTCGGGCTGCTGTTTCAGGATGGCGCTCTGTTCGGCTCCATGAACCTCTTCGACAACGTCGCCTTCCCACTTCGCCAGCACACCGAGAAGGGTGAGGACGAGGTCGAGGACATCGTGATGCGGCGCCTCAAGGAGGTCGGTCTCGGCGACGCGCGCGACAAGATGCCCAACGAGCTCTCGGGCGGCATGCGCAAGCGAGCGGGCTTCGCACGAGCGCTCGTGCTCGAGCCGGACATCGTGCTCTTCGACGAGCCCGATTCGGGCCTCGATCCCGTTCGCACCGCGCTGCTGGGGGAGCTGATCCTCGAGATTCACCGCGACATGATGGAAGAGGCCAAGGCCAAGCAGAAGCCGCACCTGCCGACGTTCTGCGTCATCACCCACGACATCCTGACTGCACGGCGCGTGGCCGACTACATCAATGTCCTGTGGAGGGGGCGGATCGTGGAGGCAGGCCCGTCGGAGGACATGCTGAACTCCGACAACCCCTTCATCCGTCAGTTCCTCTCGGGCGAGTCGCAGGGTCCGTTGACGATGGACTGAGCGTCGCGGGTCCACCTCGGCGCCGATAGCCTCAGCTCCACATGAAGGAGAGGTTTGCGTGGCTCGCGAAGCTGGCGGCCAAGCGGCCGCTGGTGACGCTCGGGATCGTCGTCGCGCTGGCCGCGGCCGGCGGCGCACTGGCGCTCTCCCTGCAGCCCAACGCGGGCAGCGACACCTTCGTGAGCCGCTCCGCGGCCAGCTTCAAGGCCACCGACGACGATCACCGCCATTTCGGCGCCGACGCCGTGATCGTTCTGGTTCGCGAGCCGCTGCCCGACCTGGTGCAGACGAGCGACCTGGCCACGATCAGCCAGCTCGAAGCGTGCCTAGGCGGTCAGGTGCTCGTCGCCAACCAGCAGCTTCAATCGTTCACACCCGCCCCCCGCGGGTCCCAGCGTCCGTACGGCGGCTACGCCAGCCCCTGCGGCAAGCTCATGAGGGCCAGGCCGGTGCAGGTCGTCTACGGGCCCGGGACGTTTCTCAACCGGGCCGTAGTTGCCGTCAATCAGGAGATCCAGGCTTTGACCAAGAGCGCCACGCAAGGGATAGCCAGCGCCCGGCAGTCCGCGCAGAAGCTCGCGCTCGCCCGCGGCATGAGCGCCAAGCAGGCCACCACGCTCGCCAACGCGGCCGCGACGCTCAAGTACCAGCAGGAGGTCCAGCAACTCGGGCAGCTCGCGCTGAACTCCGGGATCTCCGGTCCGGTGTCGATCGACGATCAGCAGTTCATCTCGCAGGTGGTGTTCGACCAGACTCGCGGGGCCAACCAACCCAAGGCGCGCTTCGCGTACCTGTTTCCGACCGCGAACTCGGCGCTGATCCAGGTCCGTCTGAAGGCCTCGCTCACCGACGCCCAGCAGCGGCGCGCGATCGAATGGATCCGCCAGGCCGTGAACATGCCAATGTTCGCGCTCGGTCACGGTGGGACCTACACGGTCACGGGCGTGCCCGTGGTCACCAACGACCTCGCCTCCGAGATCACGCGGTCGATCTCCGGCCTGCTGCTCGTGGCCCTGCTCGTGATGGCGGTGGCGCTCCTGATCGTGTTCCGCAGCCGGCCACGGCTGCTGCCCCTGGGCATCGCACTGGTCGCGGTCGGCATCACGTTCGGCGCAACCTCGTTGCTCGGCGCGTCGCTCACGCTGGCGTCGATCGCGGTGCTGCCGATCCTGATCGGCCTCGCGGTCGACTACGCGATCCAGTTCCAGTCCCGGGCGCAGGAGGCGCGCGAGATCCGATCGGTGACGCAGGCCTCCGCCGCCGATGCGGTGGCCCACGCGGCCGCACGTAGCGCCCCCACGATCGCCACCGCGGCGATCGCCACCGCGACCGGCTTCCTCGTACTGTTGCTCTCACCGGTCCCGATGGTGCGGGGATTTGGCGTCCTGTTGGTCGCCGGGATCGCGATCGCGCTGGCGTGTGCGCTGACTGCGGGGCCCGCTGCCCTCGCCCTGACCGATCGCGACGGCGGGTTCGTCGGCGCCTCGCTGCGGGGGGCATCGGAGATCCTGCGGGGCGCGCTGGCGCGCGCTCTCGCGCCATTTTCCTCGATCCGCGCCCGACACCCCGGGCGCGTATCGACTCGGCTGCGGGATGCGCCCACCCGGTTGCTGGCGGGCGCGATCCGGCGTCCCGGGCGGGTGCTCCTGGTGGGCGTCCTGCTGGCGATCCTCGGCTGGTTTGCCGACACCCAGACCTCGGTCCAATCGGACGTGACGAAGTTGGTTCCGCCGAACATGCCCGCGCTGCGCGACCTCCGCACGCTCGAGCGGATAACCGGCGTGTCAGGAGAAATCGATGTGACTGTCCACGGGGCCGACGTGGCGACGCCGAGGGCCATCGGGTGGATGCTGCGCTACGAGGACGCGCTGCTGACCCACTATGGCTACGTCGAGACGAAGGGCTGCGCCCAGGCGACGCTGTGCCCGGCGCTCTCGCTTCCCGACCTGTTCTCGCGTGGACAAGGCGCCCCGCAGACCCCGCCGGGCGCTGACACGATTCAAGCGTTCCTGAACGCGGTCCCGAGTTACTTCTCGCAAGCGGTGATCACACCCGACCGACGGGAGGCCACGCTTGCGTTCGGGATCCGTCTGATGCCGCTCTCCCGCCAGCAGCGCGTGATCGACTACATGCGCTCCCAGCTGCATCCTCCCGCCGGGATCACCGCACAACTCGCGGGCCTGCCGGTGCTCGCGGCGGAGGCCAACAGCGCGCTGTCATCGTCCGGGCGGCGGCTGTTGACGCTGCTCGCGGGGTTGGCCGCGGTTGCCGTGGCCCTGCTCGTTGTCCTGAGGCGGCCAAGACGAGCGTTGGTCCCGCTGGTACCGATCGCGCTGGCCACCGGCTGGTCGGCGCTGATCGTGTTCCTGATCGGGATCCCGCTCAATCCCATGTCCGCGACGCTGGGGACGCTCGTGATCGCGATCTCGACCGAGTTCAGCGTGCTCCTGTCCGAACGCTTCAGGCAGGAGCGCCGCGCTGGATACGGCCTGGCCGACGCGCTCGCCCGGACGTATGGCTCGACCGGCCGGGCCGTGGTTGCATCCGGGATCACCGCGATCGCCGGGTTCGGTGTATTGGTGATCTCGAGCATCACGATGCTCAGGGATTTCGGGTTTGTGACGCTCATCGATCTCTCCGTATCCCTTGCCGGCGTGTTGTTGGTGCTGCCGTCGGTGCTCGTGCTCTCCGAGCAGATCAGACCTTTCGCTGAGACGACGCGGCGGCGGGGACGACGCGCCGCGTCGTGGCTGCCGCGCCCAGGACGCCGGGCACGCGTGGCGTGACTGACGCCCGGCAGACTCCGGCTCGCCGGCTGGACCCCGATCGGGGCAATGCCGACGCCACACCCAGGCGCAACAGGCCACCGCCGGTGGTGGACGCCCGCCGCTACCGCTGGGCAATGGGGATCTTAGGGCTGGCTCTCGTAGTCGCGTTCTCGATCTACGAGTTCGCCTCCCACGGCGTCGGGACTGCGGGGATCCCCGCCGGCCAGAAGCTCCATTTCTTCGCCGCGCCACTGGCCTCCTCCACTCTCAACGGCGACGCCAACCTCGATCCGCCGTGCACGCCGGCCAGGCACGACCCGCGCGCCCTGAACGTCTGCCTGCTGGCCGGCCGAGGCCCGCTCGTGCTGGCGTTCTTCGTCACGGGATCGAGCACCTGCAAACGCGAGGTCGACACGCTCCAAACCGTGTCCCATGAGTTTGCGCCGGGCGAGGTGCAGTTCGCGGCGGTGGCTGTCCGCGGCACTCACGCGACGACCGCGGCCGATGTCCGCGCCCACCACTGGACGATCCCGGTGGCGTACGACCTCGACGGTCTGGTCGGACAGACGTACGCGGTTGAGGTCTGCCCACTGGTCGAGCTCGCCCACCGGGGCGGCGTGGTGGCAAATCGGCTGGTCGGCTCCCACTGGCTCTCGGGCACGGCGCTCGCCGCCCAGATTCGAGCGCTGGTCAACGGGTGAGCGAGGACCTCGAGCTACGTGCCGCGGGCGGCTTCGTCGATCCGCTCGTCGCCGCCGAGCTTCCCGGGCTTCGGCTCGACTGGGTGATCGTCGAGGGCCGCGTCCGCGCGAGCCCGCCCGAGGTCAAGCGGCGGCTCAAGGAGCTGTCCGACCGCTACCGAGGCGCGAGCGTCGTCGCGATGCGAACGCACCCGATCCCGCACGCGTATCGAGCGTTCTTCCACCAGATCGGACTCGATCCGGACGTCACCAGGATCCCGAGCGAGCAGGCAGCCCTCACCCGCCTGCTCGAGGGCCGCTTCTCCTCGCGCGACCTGGTGCAGGACGCCCTGCTGATCGCGCTGGTCGAGACGGGGGTGCCGGTCTGGGCGCTCGACGCGGACCTCGTGGACTCTGCCGGCCTCGGGATCCGCGCCACCGTCGTTGGAGATCGTCTTGGGGCCGACTCGGCCGCTCCCCCACTCACGCCCGGGCGGCTGGTCGTCGCGGACCGGCGCCGCGTCCATGCCCTCCTGTTCGGGGACGTCGCTCAACGGCATCTGCCCACGAGTAGAAGCGCACGGATCATGCTCTTCGCGGTGGCCGTCGACGGCGTGCCGGCGATCCACGTCGAGGAGGCCCTGTGGGTCTGCGTGGAAAGCCTGCGGATGGCGTAGTAAGCTGCCTTCGCCCATCGAAGGAGGCACTGATGGACGTCCGCGAGCATCTCACCAGTGGCGAGACGGTCCCGCGCCCGGTCACCTCACCGGCCGTCGAGGATGGTGAGCGTGCCGCCCGGCGATCGCTGCGGGCTCAGATCTGCAGGCTCGAACGCGAACTCGCGGATGCGTTCGTCACCGCGTTTCCCATGGGGGGGCTGGGAGAGGTGCCTACCGCCAGGACGCGACAGGCCCGACTGCTCGATCTCGGGGAGCTCGAGCAGGTACGCGACGACCTGGCCGAGAGGGTGCGCGCCGCGCGGCTGACGATCACTGAACGGGCGGACGCTCAAGCAGCCAACCGCGCGCTGCTCGAGCGCATGTTGCTTGAGCCCGAGAAGCATCGGTTTGTCCGGGTCGCGTGCAGCGAGCTGGGTGAGCCCGGATGTGGCGTGTGGGAGGTCAGGCCGCGCCTCGGCCTGATCGGGATGCTCATGGGCTGGTGGCAGGTCAAGCTGTCGTCGGGCTGTCCGTTAGCCGGGGGTCGCGGGCTCGTGCGGCCGCGACCCTGACCAAAACCGCACGGCTATCCTGAGACGGGGATGCGCGAGCTGCTGAGGACGGGTGCAGGCGCTGCCCTGGTTGTGCTGATCATGTTCATCGGCAGCCTCGTGCTGTGGATCGGAACGCCGCTGCTCTGGTTGTGGGTCGGATCCCAGATCCAGGGCTCGACCTCATCCCTCGGCGCCGCACTCGGGGCGATGCTCATCGGCGTGGTGGCGACGATCACCCTGCTCGCCGCGGTCCTGGCCAAGCTCAGCAACGTGTACCGGGCTAACTGCCGCTCTCGAGGTCACGCCGATCCCGGCCACAACGTGCTCGAGAGCGTGCTCGTGGTGAGCGCCGGGCTCACCCTGTTCGTGTTCGCCGTGTGGTTTCTGTTCTTCGCGGGCGCGAGTCCGGTACCCGTCGGGATTCAACTCTGATCGTTAGCCGGCGCCGGACCGGCACACCATGGATGGGTCGGCCCCGCGCCACCTGCGTTTCACATCCGTGGGCGGCGCGGGGCCAGTCTCGGGGGCACCCTATGCTTCGACCAGCTCCAGTTCTCGGGAACGGCACGACGCCAGCTGACTCGCCAGCATCACCCGCTGACGCTCGGTCAGCGCTCCCACTTGCTTGGTCTCGCTGATCAGGTTCTGCGAGAGGAACTTCCTGGATCGCGTGTAGCCCCACCTCCGCTGACTCATCAGCAGGTCACCAACAGCCCAGCTTCGCGCCTCCAACGGCTGGGCCAGGATGACATCGGCAGCTGATATGCCGCCGTCGGCGATCCGCCGCTTGAGCTCCGCACGCGCGAGCCGGATCTCGTTCGCCCGCTCCAGGGCCCGCATCCGCTGAGGCTCCGGGGTCATGATGGCGGTCTCCGTCATTCGAACTCCCACTCCCTGCTTCCTGTCCGCCGAAGCGGACGTTATTCCGTTTTGGCCACGGGCACGCTGTGGTCCGGCCGACGCGGGCCCGCCTGTCACTGCACTTCTCCTGGGCACAACGCTCCGATGTGGCCCCTGCCGCGCCGACAATCTCCCAACCCCCTATTGCCTTCGCGCCGCTCGGCCGACCACCGTACGACGAGACAGCACGCTACGCGAATGGCTGAGTAACAGCAACGTTACATCTGAACCGCCATGCGCTCAGAGCGTGTTTTTTAACGCGCGGGCGGCTTGTGATGAACTGGACAAATACGTGACTCCTCAGACCGCTGCTAAGACTGCCCTGGGAGCGGCCCGTGCTCGGCCTCGAACGTTCGTTTAGCGTCGGCGAACGCCTCGAGCGCACGGTCGAGTATCTCCCGTTCGTGTGTGGCCATGACGCTCGTCCGCAGCAGCGCGCCGCCCGGCGGCACGGCGGGGTGAAGCGCCACGTTCACGTACACGCCGGCGTGAAACAGCGCCCTCCACAGGAGCGCCGCCTTCCAGTCGTCGCCGACGACCACGGGGACCACCGGCGTCACGACTTCGGTGCCGTCCGCGAGCATCTTCGGCTTGACGACCCGGAAGCCCAGGTCGCTGAGACCGCCGTGCAGGTAGCGGGCGTTGCCGAGCGCCCGGGCGAACAGCTCTCGGCCCTCCTCCGAGCGGCAGATCTTCACGGCGGCCAGCGCGGCCCCGATCGCCGCGGGAACTCCCGAGGCGGTGAACATGAACGGGCGCGACTGGATCCGCAGGAACTCGATCACATCGGCCGGGCCGGCGATGACGCCTCCGCAGGAGGCCAGCGATTTGGAGAACGTGGCCATCCTCAGGTCCACCTCCTCCTCGAGGCCGAACAGCTCCGATGTGCCCGCGCCGCGGGCGCCGAGCACCCCGAGCGCGTGCGCTTCGTCGACCATCAGCCGCGCGCCGTATCGGCGGCAGAGTTCGACGATCTCCGGGAGCGGCGCCACATCGCCTTCCATGGAGAACACCCCGTCGACGACCACCAGGATGCCGCCGCCGTCGCCGGCCGCCTTCTGCAGCGTGTGCTCGAGGCGGTCCATTCGGCCATGCCTGAACGGCCGGAGCTTCGCCCGCGAGAGGAGGCAGCCGTCGAGGATCGAGGCGTGGTCGCCCGAGTCGGCCACCACCGTGTCGCTCGGGCCGAGGATCGTTCCCAACGCCCCGAGGTTGGCCTGATGACCGGTGGTGAACACGAGCGCGGCCTCGGCGTCGAGCCAGTCGGACAGTTCTCGCTCGAGCTCCAAGTGAAGATCGATCGTTCCGTTCAAGAACCGCGAGCCGGTGAGCCCGGTGCCGTAGCGACGCAGCGCGTCGAGGGCCCCCTGCTTGACCCGCTCGTCGCCGGTCAACCCGAGGTAGTTGTTCGAGCCGAGCATGATCCGCCGCTTGCCCTCCATCTCGACGACGGGCAACGTGGGCCCTTCCAGGATGCGGAAGTAGGGCAGGGCGTCGAGTTCCCGGGCGGCCCTGAGCTGCTCCAGCCGCTCGTGCTCACGAGCCTTGGCGAAAACGTCGATCGAGGTCGGCATGTGGATCGAGCCGCTCGTATCGTAACGGGGCGCCCGGAAACAACGCGCCCGGACCAGGGCTTTGACCATGACCGCCCACGCTGTCACCATGTCGCGGCGATGGACGAGGACCGCCCGATCGACGACGTGCACACTGACGACGTGGTCGTCGAGGACGATCAGGAGGCGGTCGACGGGCTGCCCGTGCTGGCCGACGAGGCCCGCCCGCTCGAGCGCCCATCCCCGGTCTCGCTGCCCGCGGTTCAGGCAGCCGCGGTGGCCGTGACGGGGTTCGTGGCCGGCGCCGCGACCGTCGTCCTGATGAGGCGCCGCTCGGCGCGCAAGGTCGCCCGCCCGGACCGCGCCGGTCCGCGACGCGCCGTCGAGGTGCTCCCGGTCGTCGCCAGCCGGACGTTCCTGATCGACGTTCACCTGCTCGCCAAGCCCAGCGAGTGACGCCGGCGACGTCGGCGTTGTCACCCGCGTTGTCAGCCGAGCGCGGCTGACAGCGCGGTCAGAGCGCGGTCGATGTCGGCCGCGGAGATGTCCAGGTGCGTCACTGCTCTGACCCGGCGCGCATCCAACGCCTGGAGCTCGACGCGGTCGGCCAGACCGTCGACGAGGGCGCGGGCGTCGGGCACCTCGAACAGGACGATGTTCGTCTGCACTGCGGCGGGATCGATCTGGACGGCGGGTAGCTCGGCAAGTCCGGAGGCCAGCAGACGTGCGTGCTCGTGGTCCTCGGCCAGCCGATCGACATGATGGTCGAGCGCGTACAGACAGCCGGTGGCCATCATCCCCGACTGGCGGAGCGCTCCGCCGAGCATCTGCTTGAAGCGCCAGGCTTCGTCGATTAGTTCTGTGGATCCGGCGAGCACCGCGCCGATCGGCGCCCCGAGGCCTTTGCTGAAATCGAGCCACGCGGTGTCGAAGCCGCCGGCATAGTCATTCGGCCGCCTGCCGGAAGCGACGACCGCGTTCATCAGCCGGGCGCCGTCGAGATGAGTGCGGAGACCATTCGCGCGCGCCACCTCGAGTACGGTCCGAACCTGCTCGAGCGGCCAGACGCGTCCGCCGCCGAAGTTCGTGGTCTGCTCGACCGACACCACTCGCGAGCGCGGCGCGTGGCGGTTCCCGGGCGGGCGAATCGCGGCCGCGAGCTGTTCGGGGGTGAACATGCCGCCGTCACCGTCGAGCGTGCGAACCATCGCCCCGGACAGGTGCGCCGGCCCACCGGCCTCGGAGTTGACCGGGTGCGCGGTGCGGTCGAGGATGATCTCGTCCCCGCCGGGGCGCACGTGAATGCGAAACGCGATCTCGTTGCACATCGTCCCGCTGGGTAGGAACACGGCCGCCGGGTGGCCGAGCAGCTCGGCCACCCGGTCCTGCAGCGCACAAGTGGTTGGATCGCGCCCGCGCTGTTCATCGCCCACCTCGGCGGCGGCGATCGCCGCCCGCATCCCTTCGGTGGGACGGGTCTGGGTGTCGCTGTAGAGGTTGATCGGCGGCAACGAACCGCGCAGGCTAGCCGTTGGCACGTTGTGTCGCCGCGATGGAATAGATTGCCGCCAGACTCATGCCCTTTGCCCAAGTGAACGGTCAGAACATCCGCTACGAAGACAGCGGAGGTGACGGGGCGCCGGTGATCCTGGCCCACGGCTTCCTGATGGACCGTGAGATGTTCGCGCCGCAGGTCGAGGCGCTCTCACCCGAGTTTCGGGTCGTCACCTGGGACGAGCGCGGCTTCGGAGAGACCGAGTTCGACGGCCAGCCGTTCACCTATTGGGACTCTGCCCGCGATTGCCTGGGCCTGCTCGACCATCTGGGTATCGACCGGGCCGTCGTGGGCGGCATGTCGCAGGGCGGCTTTCTGTCGCTGCGGGCCGCGCTCCTGGCCCTCGAGCGGGTCAGGGCCCTCGTTCTGATCGACACCCAGTCCGGGCCCGAGGACGCGGAGCGACTGCCCGCCTACCGTCAGATGCAGCAGACGTGGCTTCAGGTCGGACCGGTCGATGATCTGGCCGGTGTCATCGCCAACCTGATCGTCGGCGACCCCGAGCTCAGCCGGGTCTGGATAGCGAAGTGGAAGAAGCTGCCGATCGAGAACATGCGAGCGCCCGGAGACTGTCTGTTGGACCGCGAAGACATCACCGACCGGTTGGGGGAGATCACCTGCCCGGCGATCGTCTTTCACGGCACCGCCGATCAGTCGATCGAGATGGAGCTCGCCGAGGAGCTCTGCCGGGGGCTGTCCGGGTGTGTGGGGGTGGTGCGGATCGAGGGCGCCCCGCACGCCTCGAACCTTACCCACCCCGAGCAGGTCAACGCGCCGCTGCTGGAATTCCTCCGATCCCTTTGATCTACGGGACCAGCTCCAGCTCGATGGTCTCCCAGGGCGCGGCCGCGAGCGAGTCTCGCAATGCGGCAGCGGTCTCGTAGGGGCCGCTCAACCGCTGGCCCTCGCAGCGGACGGCGAGGCTCGAGGTGGCAAATGGCCAGGGCTCGATGTGCACCTGGTCGCGTCGCTCGCCCGGGCTGAGCGCAAGCCCCACCGGGCGGGTGGCGGTGGGAACGTCGGGGATCGTGAGCGGCGGGTAGTCGAGGCACAGCGCGAGCGACATGAAGTCCCAGGTCGAGACGAGCCGGCTGTTGCGCGCGACGACCTCTTCGGCCGCGGCGGGTGCCGTGGCCGGATCGGCGCGCAGCGAGGAGAGCAGCTGCTCCTCGAAACGGCGACGCATGCCGAGGAACTCGCGCACGGCATCGGCGTCGGGTGCCGCCAGCTCGTTGAGGTCGCGCTTCTCGTACAGGCGCCGGCCGTGGATCGAGGCGAGCAGCGCGGCGTATCGGCTCTGGCGCAGCAGTCGGCGCGGCCCCGCTGTCCACAGCTCCAGATGAGTGTGGAGCGGCATTTCGAGGAACGAGTGGGGGAGCCCGGTGTCGGGATTCAGGGTCGGCTCCAGATCCCAGACCGCCATGCCGATGTCGTGCTGCTCGGCCCCGAGGCACACCTCCTCGTAGGGCTCCACCGGGCCGAACTCATCGTTGCCCCAAGCTCGCGCCAGCTGCCCCGAGATCCAGGCGTGGGACGGCTGCCCGATCGCCATCACGCCGCGATCGTCACATCGGAGCAGCATCTCGGCCTCTGTTGCTAGGGGGTTGCGAGAGAAACGTCCCGTATGCCGTCGTTTCTCGCGCAACCTCCGGTCGACGAGCTTTAGCTAAATCCCTTTGCCCGCCAGCAGCTCGTTGGTCGAGGCATCGATCACGGCGTTTGGATTGGAGATGAGGTGCTCGCTCATCATCCACTGGCCGTAAGCGTTCCATCGGGTCGGATCCTGCCAGCCCCAGGGATTGTTCGGGTTGCTCGGGAAGAATGCCGGCAGGGTGGCGCGGACGCTCGCCAGCTGGAGCTTCGGATCCAGCCCGGGGTTGGCCCGCACCAGGTTCTGCACGGCGGCGGCCGGGTCCTTGCGCACCGACGCGTACCCCCGGGCGAGAGCCTGCACGAACAGGCGGATCTCGGATGCGTGGTTGACGATCATGTTCTTGCTGACGACGAGCACCAGCTCGTCATAGGTTGGGACTCCGACCTGGTCCATTCGGATCACGTTCGGGTGCTTGTGCATCTGGGCGAGCTGAATCGCTTCGTAGTTCCAGTAGGCGCCGAGCGTGGCGTCGACGCGACCCGAGAGCATCGCCGGCACGAGGTTGTCGCCGACGTTGGTCTCCTTGACCGAGCCGGCGGGAACGCCGGCGTGGGAGAGGATCGTGGTCAGGTAGGCGTGCTGGTAGGGGATCCCGGCATCCCCGACGCGCTTGCCCCGGAGGGCGGCGGCCGAGGTGATGTGCTTGGAGCCGATCGAGACGATCGAGGTGAGCGGCTCCTGGACGATCGCCGCGACCGATACCAGCGGCAGATCCTGGTTGCGCGCCAGCAGGACCTCGGGCTCGTAGGAGATCGCGATATCGGCCTTGCCGGCAGCCACGAGCTTCAGTGGCGCGGACGGGTCGGAGGGCACCTGCACGTGGACGTTGAGCCCCGCGCGGGTGAAGTCGCCCTCGGCCAGGGCCTGATAGATGCCGACGTGGTCCGCATTGGGGAACCAGTCGAGCATCAGCGTGAGCGGCTGGTTGTGTGACGGGGAGGCGGTCAGAACGGTCTTCTTCTCCCCGCAGGCGGCGAGGGCGAGCGACAGCAGGATGACGCCCACGACGACGGTCAGGGGCCTTAGTCCTCCCCACCGCAAATACCGTCGCATTCGAGCGCTCTGGCTATGCGGCCCGCTCGGCATCCTGCCTCGCTTTATGGGCCGCGCCAGAGTCATCCAGCTGGGCGGGGTCTGGCTTCGTCCTCGTCGGCTCGCGCAGCGCTGCTGCGCGTCGCCTCCTGCGTCCTCGCCAGCCATCCGCCCGTGACCCCTCTCGGTGCGACGGTACTTACGGCGGGAAGGACTGAGGGCGCGTCTCATCACGCGAGGTCTCCTCTCGGTTGGTAGGCCCACGGCAGCAGCAGCCTCTCGGCCAGGGACAAGGCGGCGAACAGCGCGATCGCGAACACCGACAGGATCACGACGGCGGCGATGGCCCGCGCGCTCAACAGCTGGGGTATCGACTGGAGCAGCACGTAGCCGAGCCCGGAGTTGGAGCCCGCCTGCTCGGCCAGCACCGCGCCGATCACCGCCACCGCCACCGCGATCTTCGCCCCGGTGAACAGACCCGGCAGCGCCGAGGGGAGCTCGACGTGGCGGAACGTGCTGATCCGAGAGGCGTCGAACGTCCGCATCAACTTGATCAGGTCGGGGTCCACGGCGGCGAAGCCGGCGAGCGTCGTGACCACGATGGCGAAGAACGACACCACCGCGATCACCACCAGCTTGGGCAGGATCCCGAACCCGAGCCAGAAGACGAGCACGGGTGCGAGCACCGGGATCGGAACCGCCTGCGAGGCAACCAGCAGCGGATAGAACGCCTGTCGCACCGTGCTGGAGAAGTGCATGAGCACGGCGAAGCCGAAGCCGGCGAGGGCGGCGACGAGAATGCCGAGCAGCACCTCCTGGGCGGTGACGAGGAAGTTGCTCCACAGCAGCGAGCGGTCGGTGTAGAGCGATGACGCGACCTCGTGCGGCGCCGGGAGGATCAGGTTGTTGACCCCTCCGAGATCGACGTAGAGCTCCCAGACTCCGATCAGCGCAACCAACACGACCGCCGCTCGCCAGGCGAGGCGCAGCTTGCCGGCGTTCACGCGCCCACCCCCAATGCCTCCAGCGCCCGCTCGCGCAGCGCGACGACCCCCCGGTCGGTCCGCCGGCGCGGACGCGGCATGTCGATCTCGATCTCCGCTACGGCGCGCCCAGGACGCGGCGACATGACCACCACGCGATTCGCCAGCACCACCGCTTCCTCCACGTCGTGGGTGACGAGCAGCACGGTGCGGGGCTCGCTCGCGAGCACGTGCGCGAGCCACCCCTGCATCTCCGCCCGGGTGATCGCGTCGAGTGAGGCGAACGGCTCGTCGAGGGCGAGCACCGGCTTGCCGGCGAGGAGCGTCCGGAGGAACGACACGCGCTGGCGCATGCCGCCCGACAGCTCGGCCGGCAGCGTCCGCTCGAATCCGTGGAGGCCGAAGCGCTCGAGCCAGGGGGCGGCGGCGCCGCGAGCTTGCTCGCGCGAGACGCCGCGAGCGCGCAGCGCGAGGCCGGCGTTGTCGATCGCGCTCAGCCAGGGCAGCAGCAGGTCGCGCTGCGGCATCAGGGCGGCCGGCGCGGAGCTGATCGTTCCCGACTCGGGGGTCTGCAAGCCGCAGATCAACTCGAGCAGCGTCGTCTTGCCGCACCCGCTCGGGCCCACCACCGCGACGACTTCGTGCGGCTGGGCATGCAGCGACATATCGGCGAGCGCCATGACCTCGCCCCGCTTCGTGCGGAACGTGCGGGTCACGGCTGCTACCCGGACGCCGCCGGGGCCGTGAAGATCAAGAGGCTCCTCTGCGGGAGCCTCTGACGTCTCTGTTGTCGCTCCCTTCGCGGGCATTACCCCACAGGTTCGAAGGGTCAGCGCCGGGTCGCGTGGTGCTGGGCGCTATCTCAGCCGGCCTTCCCGCCAGCCCCCCTGTTTTCCAGGTTCCGTTCGAATGCTAGCGCGAGCTCTCCCCGCCTTTACACTTGCCTGTTTGGGCGGCGTACACGCCGCGGGTCCTGACGCGCTGATCGGGGTTGTGCTTGGAGGCGAAAACCGACATCGGGACGGCGTATTGCCACGTCCCGAGGATGTTGGTCGAGCGCCTGGCACGGACGCCCGACAGCCTGGTGGAGACGCTCCGTGGCACGATGGTGTTTGCCGATGTCTCGGGGTTTACGCGTCTCTCGGAGCGGCTGGCGCGCACCGGCAAGGAGGGAGCCGAGCACCTCGTCGACACGATAAACGAGTGCTTTACGGCTCTGCTGGCGGAGGCCTATACACGCGGTGGGTCGCTGCTGAAGTTCGGCGGCGACGCGATGTTGCTGTGGTTCGACGGGGACGAACATGCCCTGAGAGCCTGCGCCTCGGCGGTTGCCATGCGGCGTACCCTCCGGGATGTCGGGAGAATCCGCGCGGGTCGGAGCAACGTCGTGCTTCGCATGTCGGTGGGGGTGCACGCCGGGTCTTACGCCATGTTCTTGGTCGGTGGATCGCATCGAGAACTCTTGGTCGGCGGTTCGGCCGCTACCACGGTTGCGGCGATGGAGAGCTCGGCCTCGACGGGACAGATCCTTGTCAGTGCGGATACCGCCAAGCTGCTGCCTCGCAGCTCTCTGGGGGCTCGAGCAGAAGCCGGAGTCGTGCTCGCACGATCACCTTCGGCGCCCGTTTGGACACCGGCGCACGAACTGGAGAGACCGCCGGACCAGACAATCGCCGACTGCCTGCCCACGACGGTGCGCACGCACGTGCTCGGGGGACATGCGGCACCCGAGCATCGGACCGCCACGGTTGCGTTCCTTCAGTTCGGAGAGCTCGATCGGATGCTCGCGCGGGATGGGGCGGAGGCCGCCGCGGCTCGGCTCGACCAGCTCGTGCGGGTTGTCCAGGATGCCGTCGAACGCTACAAGGTGTGCTTCCTCGACTCCGACATCTCCCCGAACGGCGGCAAGATTCGCTTGAGCGCCGGTGCCCCCCGGGCGGTGGGCGAGGACGAGGAGCGAATGCTGCTCGCCCTGCGCACGATCATCGAGGCTGATCCGCCCTTACCGGTGCAGGTGGGTGTGAACCGTGGCCCGGTGTTCACGGGCGAAGTCGGCCCTCCGTACAGACGGTGGTATGTCGTCATGGGCGACACCGTGAATCTTGCGGCGCGTCTGATGGCAAGGGCACCCGTCGGTCAGATCTACGCCACTCGCGAGGTCCTGCGGCGGGCGAAGACGGCCTTCGAGCAGACACCGCTCGATCCGTTCCGGGTCAAGGGAAAGGCGCGCCCGGTGGAGGCCTGGGCCGTTGGGCCGCTGACTCGGGTCGCCGCCCGCGGAATGAAACGTCCGCGCGTGCCGCTGGTTGGCCGCCAGCGCGAGGTCGATTTGCTGCGTGCGGCGATCGCCGGCGCGCGCCGTGGCGGGGGCGCACTGATCGAGCTGGTCGGTGAGGTGGGCAGCGGTAAGTCGCGGCTGCTGGGCGAGGCGCGCGACATCGGTGAGGGCATGAACCTGCTGCACTCGGCTTGCGAGGTGTACACGCGCGACACGCCGTACGCCGTCTGGCGCGACCTGCTGCGCCAGCGGCTGGGGCTGGGATGGGACGATCCCGAAAGCGTCGTTCTGGCGAGGCTCGAGGCAGAGCTCCGGCGCACGCAGCCGGATCTGTTGCCGTGGCTTCCGCTGATCGCGATCGTGCTCGACCTCGAGGCTCCGTCCACAAGCGAGGTCGAGCAGCTCGCTCCGGAGTCGAGGTCGGCGAAGCTGCACGAGGTCGTCCTTCGCTTCCTTGCCCGGGCGTTGGTCGTCCCGACCATCCTCGCGGTCGAGCACGCGCACCTGATGGACGCCGCGTCGGCTGCGCTGTTCGAGGCCCTGACGCGCGAGCTCGAGTCCTCGGCGTGGGTGGTGCTCGTCACGCGCCGCGACGTGACCGGCGGCTTGGCGCTACCCGACTACGAGCATCCCCGGATCGAGCTCGGCCCCCTCTCCCGAGAGGACGTGCGGTTGCTCGCGGAATCGACTCCCGAGGCGGCCCAAGTGCCTCCGCACGTGCTGGAACTGGCGGTCGAGCGCTCGGGAGGCAGTCCCGAGTTCCTCCTCGACCTGCTCGCCGCCGCCGCGGCGGGCAGCCGCGACGAGCTTCCCGACAGCGTCGGCGCGGCCACGATGGCGCGCATCGACGCGCTTGACCCGCGTGACGGGGCGGTCGTTCGGCGAGCGGCCGTGCTCGGCCTTACGTTCCATCCCCGACGGCTCGCGGACGTCGTCGAGCACGACATGCTGCTGCCCGAGGAGGGATTCTGGGACCGGCTATCGGGTCTGTTTGCGCGTGAGGCCGACGGCCACGTGCGATTTACACGGCCCGCGGTGCAGGAGGTCGCATACGAGAGCTTGCCGTTCAAGCTACGCCGTCAGCTGCACATGGCGGTTGGGCTGAGGCTGGAGCACGACCTCGGTCGGGAGCTCGACGCCGATCCGGCCGTGCTCTCGCATCACTTCTCGCTGGCCGGCGATCACGCACGGGCGCACCGGTATGCGATGGTCGCCGCCAAGCGAGCGACCGAGCGATTCTCGCACGCGGACGCGGCGAGGCTGTATCGAATGGCGATCGAGGCCGGCTGGTCCGATGGCGTCGCCGTCGATCGTGAGACGATGGCGGACGCATGGGAGCAGCTCGGCGAGGCGCTGCGCTGCGCGGGTGAACCCGACGCCGCGACGCGGGCGCTGCAGCAGGCACGCAGGCTGCTGATCGATGACCCGATCGCGCAGGCACGGCTCTGCTACCTACACGCGAAAGTTGCTCAGGTGAGAGAGTCGCTTACGCCCGCCGTGCGCTGGCTCAATCGGGGATTGCGATCCCTCGAAGGGATCGAGAGCAGTGACGCGACCCGCTGGCGGGCGCGCGTTCACTCGTTCCTGGCTGGCGTCAGAAACCGACAGGGTCGCTGGTCTGAGGCGGTGCGTCTTTGCCGCGAGGCGATGTCGGAGGCAGAAGCCGTCGGGGAGCAGGTCGCGCTCGCCCACGCCTCCTACGCCCTCGACTGGGCACTGGTCGAATCGGGGCACCCGGATCAGGCGGCTCACTCGTGGCGCGCGCTCGAGATATATGAGCGACTCGGGCAGCCAGAGCACGAGGCAACGGTCCTCAACAACCTCGGGATGTTCGCTTACTTCCGAAGCCGCTGGGACGAGGCGGTCGAGCTATACCGAAGAGCAGGCGCGTGCAGCGAGCGCGCGGGCAAGCCGGGCGATGTCGCCTATACCGACTGCAACATCGGCGAAATCCTCTCCGACCAGGGCCATCTCGAGCAGGCCAGTGTTTACCTGATGCGGGCACGCCGCGTCTGGAACGCGACGCAGGAACGCCAGGGCGTGGCATTCGTCAACCTGTTGCTAGGGCGGGTCGCCGTTCGCGGCGGCCGTCACGAGGAAGCGCTGCCTTTGCTCGACATAGCGGTGGCCGACCTTCGCAGGTTTGGGATCGACGCGTATGCCGAATTCGCGCGCGCACTGGTTGCCGAAGCGGAGGCGTTCGCCGGAGACCCATCTCGAGCGCTCTCGATCGCCCAGGACGAGCTCGCCGCCGCGGGGAGGTACGCGCCCCTCGTGGGTCGCATCCGCGGGATCGCCCTGGCCCGTCTGGGACACGCCGACGCCGCCGAGCACGCGCTGCTGAGCTCGCTGGCTCTCGCGCGCGAGCGGGGTGAGGAGTACGACATCGCGGCGACGGTCGACGTGCTCGATGCGCTTGGCATCGCGCAGCCCAGCGACTCACGCGAGCGGCAAGCGATCCTTGCCCGGCTGCAGATCGACCAGCTCCCGAGGCCGCAGTTGCCTGACCTGCCCCCGAGGCTCGAAACGGCTGTCTACTGACCGCGCGCCTTGGCGTAAGGGCGGCTCTTCGACGGCTACGCCCGTCCCCAGGGATCGCCCTCCAAGCCGGCGTCGATCCGGACCGAGATGACCGTGTTCGGACCGTCGGCCACGATCGACTGCACGCACGCCTCCGGGGGCTCCGGGAACGACTCGCAGTGCTCGAGGAGTCCGACGAAACCGGAAGAGCCGTCGGGCAACGTCCCGCGCGGTGCGTTCTCGTCGCCTGGCATTTCGAACTCGTAGGGTGCGCCGAAGCAGAACTGCACTCCCGCGGGGCTCGTGTTGTTGATGGTGTATGTGATCAGCTTGCTGCGGTCGCTCGTGCTCTCCACGAACCCGTACCAGTTCGGATCCCGAGCCTGGTAGTTCGAGCACGTCAGCGCGGTGCCGACGTCCACCGACTCGTTCAGCGTGCTGGCCGGCCCCGGATTCGCGGTCACCTGGAAAGTGCTGGCGGACGTGCTGAGGCTCGTCGAGCAGCTTTCACCTTGCTGGCAGGTGGTGGTCGTGGTGTTGCTCTCGTTGAACGCGTTCGAGGTCGCGCTCGTGAGCCCAGGGCTCGACGCCACGAGCGTGTAGCCGACGCCGGGCTCGTTCAAGGTGAGGTCGCTGAACGTCGCCACGCCGTTCACTGCGTTCTTGGTGGTGGTACCGCCGAGGGTTGCGCCGCCGGGGTTGTTGCCCAGCGCGACGGTGATCGGGGCGGACGAGTTCACCTTGTTCCCGCTCGCGTCGACCGTTTCAACCGAGACCGGCGGGGAAATGGGCTGGCCGACGACGGCGTGGCTCGGCTGCGTCAGGAACTTGAGCGCGACCGCGGTGCACGACACCGTGGTCGTCAGGCTGCTGCGGCTTATATCCAGATCGAGGTCGTTACCCACCCCGTTGAAGTTGTTCGCCTGCTTGGCCTGCACGCCCCAGGTGTATGCCGTTGGAGAGCCACAGGTAGCGGCCGATGTGTTTACGGTCATCGTCACCGTGACGGATGCACCGGGCGGGAGCGACAGGTTGCGCAACTGAACGCAAGACCCCGTGACCCCGCTGGCGGTGCAGCTCGTGACGAGAGTGGCCGTGGCCGGTGGTGGCACCGAGAGACTCACGATCCTCGTGATCGTGAACTGCGCCGGCGCCACCAGGTTGGCCGCGCCGAGCCGTTGGTGCGAGGTCTCGTTTGTGAACTTCGCCGTCATTGTGGCGGTCCCCGAGCTCACGGTTCCTGGCGAAATGACTACCGAATACGGCTTGTTGCCTGCGCTCGCGGTCGGGACCACAACCAGGCTGAGAAGCACCACGATGGCTGCAATCCACTTGCGGCGGCCAGTAACTTCGGACATCTGCCCCTCAACTCTCGTTCGCGGTTTCCATACCGTCCCGCTGCCCACGCCCCCGACCAAGTCTAGCGCAGCGCAGTGCGATGCGGCACTCGAACAGCCGTCTACTTGGCCGATCGTTTGCTCGCGGCGGCGAAGTAGGCGTGGCCGGAGTGCACCGTGACCGTGGTGTGCCGGACGAAGTTCGTGAACGTGACCGCGCCGCGGGTTACGCGAGCGATAGTGCCGTCACACCGATCGGCGATCGACCACGCGCCGCGGGTGGCGGTGGCGGCGCCGTAGCGCCCTCGGGTGCGGAAGCTTCCATGCGCGGTGGCCTGGAGGCGCTGCAGCACGTGGTGGCTGGCGCGCGCGCCCCGCGCGGCGGACTTGCACGCGGCGTAGGAGGGAGCGCCCTTGAACCCTCCCTCTACCAGCGAAAGGGTGGTCGGGCCCCTGACCTGGCCGGAGCGAGTCTGCCTGACCCTGAACACCGCGCCGCCGAAGGTGCCGCTCTGGGTCTTGCCGCCCGCGGCCGCCGCGGTCAGGCGCAGAGTCCCGTTCAGCGCGTCGATCTCCGTTCCGGAGGAAATCTGGCGTGGTTCGGTCAGCGGGAGGAACGCATTGCCCGTGGACACGAACGGTTGGCCGCTCGTGGGCCGAGCGGTCTCGGTCCGGCCGAGCTTCGGGCGGGGCGGCGGGGGGTCCTTCCGCGTCGTGAAGGTGACATCCGGTCCATCCACGCTGCCGTCACCGTTGCCCGCGAACAGCCGCACGTGATAGACGGCGTCAGGCACCAGCCCCGAGAGGGAGGCGGACACCGCGTGGCTGGTGGAGTCGGAGCCCACTGCCAGCGCCGGCGTCGAGTGGTCGTAGAGCGCCTGGGACGCTCCAGGCCCCCTGTACCGCAGGTCGGTCCCATACTGGAAGAACGCGGTCGCCAGCAAGCCGTCTGGATTGACGGTGCCCGAGAGGCCGGCCCGAGTGCTGCCGAGGACCTTCGGCGGGGCGAGGAACACCGCCGGCGCGCCGATCGGCAACAGGGCGACGACGATCCCGACGCCGGCGCGCGTCACGCGACACCGGTAGTGCCGAGGCTGGTGAACGTTCCCGGCGACGCCTCGAGCGCCTTGACGGCGAGATCGGCGAACAACGCGGCGGCCTCGATGTCCTCGTCTCGGTAGCTACGTCCGTCGCGGCGGTCGAGGATCGACAGGGCTCCGATCGAGCGACCTCCGCGCCGGAGTGGCACTACGAGCATCGTGTAGGGCACATATCCGGTGCCGGCGGCGATCCTCGACGCAAAGCGCGGATCGGCCCGGCAATCGGGCACGGCCTCGCCCGAGCCGGTCTGGACCACCGTTCCCGCGATGCCCGCTCCGGGGGGGAGCCTCACGCCGACGATCTCGCGGCCCCCCGCACCCCAGGCGGACTGGTAGACCAGCTCGCCCGTTGTCTGGTCGATCAGCGCGATCGAGGCCGCCGCGGCGCCAAACACGCCGGACGCGGTGTGCACGACCGCCTCCATCAAGCTGCGGGACGCGTCCGGGTCGTCGATCGAGATCGCGAGCGAGATGCCCTTTTCGGCGTCCAGCGGGGCCCCAAGGGCCTTGGCGAACGCCGCGACCGAGGCCACTCGCCGCTCGGGGATCATCTCCAGCCCGGCGGCGATCGTGCGCTCGAGTCCGGGAGGGACATCCGGATTGATGCTCGACAGCTTCTTGCCGTCGGCGTAGACGGGTGGCTCGCCCGCGATGAGCGTCCACAGCGTTGCCGCGATGCCGTAGACATCGGCGCGCGGTGAGACCCGTCCACCCGCGAACACTTCGGGCGCCATGAAGCGGGGTGTGCCGATTCCCGCTGTGCCCAGTGGCTCCTGCTCCTCGAGCACTCGGGCGATGCCGAAATCCACCAGCACGACGCCCTCCCCGGCGAGGATCATGTTCTGGGGCTTGACGTCGCGGTGAACGATTTGCTGGTCGTGGACGTACTGGAGCGCCTCGCAGGCCTGGCGCACGTACTCGACCGATTGGGCGACGGGAAGACCGGGCTCGCCGTGCGCCTTGAGGACCTTGTCCAGATCGCTGCCGAGGATGAGCTCCATCACGAGGTAATGACCGCTCGGATCCGAGAAGTAGTCGAGAGTCCGTACCACGCGGGGGTGCCGAAGGCTGGCGAGTAGCCTCGCCTCGACCTCGAAGCGCTGGTCCCCGTTCGGGTGGGTCGCCTGCTTGAGCGCGACCTCGCGATTCGTTTGAACGTCGAGCGCGCGATATACAGCGCCCATCGCGCCGGAGGAGATCGGCTCGAGCACGCGGTAGCGCCCGTTCAACGTGCGTCCAAGCACGATCGTGCCCGTCTTTAGCAAAGCCTCACGATTCTATTGCCGCCTGGATTGCTTGCCACGGTCGGGGTGCTTGCCTATCCTGCGCGGATCGGAATCGGATCCGGCTCCGGCGACCGGTGGATCGGCACCCGCATCGGCGAGTACCAGATCGGCGGCCTGCTCGGCGAGGGAGGCATGGGCAGGGTCTACCGAGCGACGGGTCCCGACGGCACGAGGGTGGCGCTGAAACTGGTCAGGAGGGAGTTCGCGCGCAACCCGACGTTCAGAAGGCGGTTCTCTCGCGAAGCCCGGATCGCCCAGACCGTCAAGCACCCGAACGTCGTGCCGGTTCTGTCCACTGGTGAGCACGACGATCTCCCGTACATGGCGCAGAGGTTCATCGAGGGCCGCACGTTGGCCCAAGCACTCAAGCGGGTCGGGAGGCTCGACGTGCCCACCGTCGTGCGTGTCGGCAGCGACGTGGCTGGGGGGCTCGAGGCGCTGTGGGCGGCGGGCATGGTGCATCGCGACGTCAAGCCCGCGAACATCCTGATCGACGAGCTCGGACGCGCCTACATCACCGACTTCGGCCTGGCCAAGGACACCCAGGGGAGCATGCTGACGGCGCCCGGCCAGACGCTCGGCTCGATGGACTACATGGCGCCGGAGCAGATTCGAGGGGAACCGGTCAGCGCCGCGACCGACACCTACGCCCTGGGCTGCGTCCTCTATGAGGCCCTCTGCGGCCAGCCCCCGTTCGCGGACATCGACGGCGTGCGCATCCTGTCGGCGCATCTCCAGGACCAGCCGCCCGACCCTCTGAGCCTGCGCGCCGACCTGCCCCCGGAGCTCGGCCGGGCGCTGCTGCTGGCGCTGGAGAAGGATGTGAACGATCGGCCGGCCAGCGCGGGGGAGTACGTCAGGCTGCTCGCCGACGCGGCGGCCACGTCGTCCGGTTAGCCTAGCTGTGCCCGTAGCCCGCCGAGACCACAGCGGGTTCGACCTGCGCGGTCTCGTGCGCCAGCGCGGCCAGCATCGCCGGCATGCCGCCGCGCCTGAAGGCAGCACGCTGACGGATGGCGCCGTTGCCCTCGACCAGGAGGCGCTCGAGCTCCTCGAGGGCCCCCTCGGAGCCGAGCTCCCGCGCGAACGGCGCGGCGCGCCGGATCGCCGCTCGCGCCACCTCCCGGACCGGACGGAGCGCCCCGTTGTCCCACAGCGTGGCATCGAGGCCGTCGCGAGCGGCGCGGAAGCTCGATTCCATGAGCACGTCACGTTCCAGCCACGGCCGGGGCTCCTCTGCCGCCCGCCAGGCGAGCGCCTGCACCAGCGCCGCCAGACCCGCGACGTTGCCCAGCGACGACTGGCTGTCCATGGCCCTGACCTCGACCGTACCGAGCACCGGGTGCGGTCGGATGTCCCACCACAGGAACGTGTAGTCGGGGAGGTCGCCCGCCGCCACCAGCGCATCGACGCGCTCTGCGTAGTGATCGAATGATCCGAATGCCTGGGGAATCTCCGAGCGCGGAAGCGAGCGGAAAACCTGGGCCCGAGCACTCGCCAGACCCGAGTCCCGGCCATGCCAGAACGGCGAATTCGCCGCCAGCGCCTGCAGGAGCGGCAGGGTCTCGCGCAGCCCGTTGTAGGCACGAATCGCCGCCTCGGCATCCGGCATGCCGACGTGCACGTGCAGCGCACAGGTCGGCGTGCGCGCCTGCAGCGCCCGCATCTCATATGCGATCAGGCGGTAGCGCTCGCTGGGATAGTGCACGACGTCGCCGAACGCGCCGTCCGGGTGCAGCCCGGCGCCGATCGCCGTGGCCCCCGCGTCCCGCAGGCATCCGCGGAGAATGGCCAAGGACTCGGCGGCCTCCGTCGCGTCCGTGCACACGGGCGAGGAGAGCTCGATGAGCCCGGCGTACGCTTCGGGATGGGCCCCGCCGCCACCCGGCGGGACCGAAATTCGATCGAGCACCTGAGGGGCGGAATGGTCGAGCCCGTAGGTGACCGGATCGACGAGTAGCAGCTCCTCTT
This sequence comes from uncultured Solirubrobacterales bacterium, assembly GCA_963731355.1. Lineage (GTDB taxonomy): Bacteria > Actinomycetota > Thermoleophilia > Solirubrobacterales > Solirubrobacteraceae > Palsa-465. Next base: position 35,979 of record CAVSUS010000004.1, read on the forward strand.
CGACTCCCAGCGAGAAGTCAGCCGCCGCCCCGAAATTGACCGCTGGGATGGCCGCGCTCATCGGCCCACCGACAGACTCTTGCGGAGACGTTTCACATAGATCAGGGTATTGATGCCGGCCCCCCGGGGAAAGGGCCGTAGGGCCAAAATGGCGGAGATTGGAGGCAATCCCTCCTCTAGACTGCTCAAGCGGGATGGGCCCACGCGAGCCGAGGGCAGCATCAGGAAGCCTTCCGATCGTCACGGGGAAGCGGTTGATGCTGTTCTCCGGGCGCGCGAATCGCGACCTCGCGGTGGAGATCGCGGACACGCTCGGGATCGAGCTCGGGGCGATAACCCTGAAGACCTTCTCGGCGGGGGAGGTGTACTGCCGCTACGAGGAATCGATTCGCGGCGCCGACGTCTTCATCGTTCAGCCCACCTGCTCCAACCCGGAGATCGGAATCACCGCCAACGACGCGCTGATGGAGCTGCTCGTGATGATCGACGCCGCCGTGGGCGCCTCGGCGCATCGGGTGATCGCGGTCATACCGTGGTTCGGCTACTCGCGCCAGGACAAGAAGTCGGCCTTGCGTGAGCCGATCAGCGCGCGGCTGGTGGCCCACATCCTCGAAGCCGCGGGCGCCGACCGCGTGCTCACCGTGGACCTGCACACGGGACAGGTGCAGGGCTTCTTCACCAAGCCGGTGGACCACATGACGGCCCTGTTCATGCTCGCCGGGTACTTCGCCGACCTCCATCTCCAGGACCTCGTGGTCGTAGCCCCGGACGTCGGTCGCGTGAAGCTGAACCACAAGTTCGCCGAGACCATCGGCGCCGACCTGGCGCTGATGACCAGGGAGCACCCGGCCCAGCAGCCCGAAGAGATCGGATACGTGATCGGTGATGTGAAGGGAAAGACCGCGGTGATCTTCGACGACATCATCGACACCGCGGGCACGCTCAGGGCGGCGGCGCAGACCGTGCTCGACGAGGGCGCGGCTCACGTTTATGCGGCCGGGACCCACGCGGCGTTCTCGGGCCCCGCCTACGAGACGCTCTCGAGCGTGGCCTTCGAGCAGATCGTCGTCACCGACACCATCCCGCTCCGTCCCGGGGCGCCCGACAACGTGGTCGTGGTCTCGTGCGCCGTGCTGCTGGCCGACACGATCAAGCAGATCTTCACCGACGGCTCGGTCAGCGCCGTGTTCGGCGGCGAGAACCAGCCTTTCTAGCGTTCAGGCGACCTCGGAGCGGGTCAGTGCCTTGACGAACTCCTCGAGCTGGTCCGTGCGCCAGCACTCGAACGCGACGCAGTGCTGCTCGTAGGCCGCGATCACCGAGTCGCCGTAGTTCCAGTACAGCCGCGGCTCCGGGTTCAGCCAGAACGTGCGGCCGGCCTTGGACGTGATCGCGGCGAACACGTCGTCGCGCGGCGGGCGCCCGTTGGTCCGGGCGTCGCCGAGCACGATCACGGTCGCCCGGGGATGCAGCTCGTCCTCGATCAGCGCGAGGAACTCGGTCCAGACGCGCCCGTAGTCGGTGTACCCGGAGATGTCCGCCACGCCGGCGTCGCGCGAGATCGCGTCGCTGGCGGCGCGGAAGTCCCGCTCCCGCTCGAACACGTCGGTCACCTCGGAGATCCGCTCGATGAACACGAACGAGCGGAGCTTGCGAAACGCGTCGTGGAGGGCGTGCAGAACGCTGAGGAAGAACGTGCTCGCGCTCGTGACGCTGGTGGAGACGTCGCACAGCACGAAGATCTCGGGCCGCCGGGGGCGCAGTGGGCGGTACTTGAGGACGATCGGGACGCCGCCCGTTTGCAGCGAGGCCCGCATCGTGCGCCGGACGTCGACATGGGCGTGTCGTTTGCGGCCCTTGAGTTCGTGGCCCTGGGTGGCCAGGCGGCGCTTGAGCTGGGCGACCACCCGGTGGACGGCGGCGAGGTCCTGGATCGGCCCGCTCGGAAGCGCACGATCGAGGTCGTTGAGTGGGCGCTTAGGGGGAAGCGACGCCGTGCGCTCGATGAGATCCCGCTCGAGCTCGCGCCGGAGGTGCTGCTCGAACCGGCGAAGCTGCTCGCGGGGGACGCCGTGACGGCGGGGATCCCCCTCGGGGAGCTCGGGCTGGGGTTCGGGTCGCAGACCGAGCGCCCGACGGATGCGCTGGACGTCGACGCCCAGCACGCCGGAACCCTCGCCTCGACCCAGGGCCGCTATGGCGAGCCGTGCGAGGTCCCGCAGGGCGGAGTCGGATCCGTCCCTCAGCGCGGCCGCGATCTGTTGGCGCAGGGCATCGAGGTCGATCTCGGCATCGGAATCCGGCGCGCCGTCGCCTTCGGTGATGCGCTGGCGCGCCGCCTCGGCCTCGGCGGCCCGGAAGAAGAACCGGTCGAACACGAGCTCGAACACGCGGCGGTCCTCGGGCGACTTCGCGAGCGTGGCCGCGAGTGCCTCCTTGAAGTCGGCCTGGATCGTCCAGGGGACGTGGTCGAGCGCTTCGAAGGCGTCGAGGATCTCCGAGGTGCCGACCGCGATCCCCTCCTCGCGGAGCTCCTCGGCAAACGCGAGCAGCTGGCCGTCGAAGCCGCCGGGACCCCTCTCGGGGATGCCGCCGTAGATGTTGGCGCGGTTAGGCGGCGGCATCGGCCGCGGAGTCGAGCTTGACGCCGACGCGCGCCGCCACGGTGTCCAGATCGGTCCGATGCTTGACGATCACGCTCATGGTCTCCGTGAACGTCGCGTGGTCGATCTCGTCCGCGCCGAGGAGCAGGAGCGCCCGGGCCCAGTCGATCGATTCGGCGATGCTGGGCGGCTTCTTCAGGTCGAGCTCGCGGATCTGGTGGACGATCTCGACCAGCTTGCGGGCCACCTGCGCGTCGAGCTCGGGGGAGTGCAGGCGGACGATGTTGAGCTCGTGCTCGAGGTCGGGGTAGTCGAGCCACAGGTACAGGCAGCGGCGCTTGAGTGCCTCGGTCAGCTCCCGGGTGTTGTTGGACGTGAGCAGCACGACCGGCTGCGTTCGGGCCTCGATCCGGCCCAGCTCGGGGATCGAGATCTGAAAGTCCGACAGGAGCTCGAGCAGCATCGCCTCGAACTCCTGGTCGGTCTTGTCTATCTCGTCGATCAGCAGCACGACGGGCTCCGACGAGGCGATCGCGACCATCAGCGGCCGGGGAAGGAGGAAATCCTCGCCGAAGATGTCGTCCTGCACGTCCCGCCACGAGGCGTCCTCGGACTCGGTCTGGATGCGCAGCAGCTGCTTGCGATAGTTCCATTCATACAGCGCCTTGGCCTCGTCGAGGCCCTCGTAGCACTGCAGGCGGACCAGCGTCCGCTCCAGGAACCTGGCCAGCGCCTTGGCCAGCTCGGTCTTGCCGACGCCGGCGGGCCCCTCGACGAGCACGGGCTTGCCGAGCTTGGTGGCCAGGAACGAGACCAGCGCGGTCGACTCCCCGGGCAGATAGCCGACCTGCCGCAGGCCGTTGGCGACATCCTCGACAGAAGCGGGCGGCGTGACCGGCATCGCTCAAATATAGGGTTTCGCCTGTGGCCCTCCTCGCCGTCGCCGTCCGGTCCTCGCACCTCGGACTGTTCGCGGCGGTGCTCGGCTTCGGCTTCTTGGTGGGGGTCGTCGGTCACATCGTCCGGTCGCGCACGCTGATCATCGCGGGGATCCTGGTGATCGGCCTGGTGAGCGCGTACTACGTGTTCGCGCTCCAGCCGGCCCAGTAGCTCGATCTTCGCGCGGCTGGCCACGCGGGCCAGCCGCGCGAGCCAGGCGCCTCAGGGCGCGGACTCGTCGTCCTTGCCGGGCTCGAGCGGGATCGTCGGGGACTCGTCGGCGTCGGGCGGCGAGCGGCGCGTTGGAGCCGGCGTGGAGGGCTCGCCGAGCTTCAGCGTCGGCGGGTCCTCGGGGACGACCGGCTCGAACCACTCGCTGCGACGCGCCCGGGGCGCGCGCTGTGGGGCAGGGCGTGATGCCGCGCGCGGTCTGCGCCGCGGCGGAGGATCGTCGCGCGGAGCGGAGCCCGCCGGCCGCGAGCCGCGCGGTCCGTCTTGGTCGCCGGGAAGCGGCGGCTCGGGCCGGTGTGCCGCTCTGATCCTCGAGCCGGTGTAGGCCAGGAAGGCCGCGACCGCGAGCGCGACGAAGATCCCCCACTCGATGCCATAGGTGGTGGCGTACTGGCCGTGACCGGTCGTGCCCTGTTTGTCGAACATGCGCCAGATGACCAGCAGGCACGTCCACGCGCCGGCCGCCAGGATCACGCCGCCGTCTCCGCCGGGCAGGTGGAAGGCGCGACCCTCGGCGCGCTGGAACAGCAGCGCCAGCACTCCGATCGCGACGATCAGGATCGCTCCTTCGACGAACGAGAAGGCTCCCCAGCCCGTGAGCGAGGCGGTGGCCGACTGCAGCTTCGTGGCCTTCCCGCTCGCGATGATCGTCTCCTGATACCACGGCAGGAACAGGGTGAGGAACAGCCCGATGGCCGCGAGTGCCGCGAGCCGCCGCTCGCGCGGCAGGTTTCGCCACGCCGCCACGACGCGCGCCGCTCCAGAGCCGACGCGGCTCCCTGCATTCGTGGCGGTGCGGCCCTCGCTCACCGGGTCGATTCTAGGCGCGCCGAACCCGGCCTCCGAGCGGCGATGTCAGAGGATCGGGATGTCCTGAACCTCGGGTGTGTCGCTCCGGGCGGAGTCGAAGCGCTCGAGGTACCAGTCGATCAGCGCCCGGATGGCCAGCAGCACCTCCCGCACGGCGTCGGCCAGCCGCCGCTGCACGTCCGGTGGAATCAGGTCGCGCAGGGACTGGACGAAGTGGACGAGCGCCTCGACGTCGGGTCCGGGGCGAGACCCGCCCTTCCCATCGGGCAGTTGCCAGCCCGCGGGCGGAGGCGTCGGGTCCGGTGCGGGAGCGACTCGAGCCGCGTCGGCGATCAGTCGCTCAGCGGCGGCCGAGGCTGCATCCAGGCGCTCCTGGAGCGCGCGCAGCGCCTGTTCGGTGGCGCCGACCGACCGTGCGGCCTCCGACTCGGTCTCGGGAGGCGTCCCGGCCGGCTCTGCCGGCTCCGGCTCAGGAGGACGGATTGCGCCTGACTCCATCGAAGGCCACCTCGAGTGCGCCATCCTCGAACGTCGCCGCCGTCGGATTGAATGCGGCGAGCGCCGGGGGGAGCATGATAGTTCGCTTCTGGCCGTCGACGCCGACGATCAGCTCGAGCCCGATCTTCTTGAGCGAGATGTCGCCCTTGCGCGCGAACGGCAGCGCCAGCCGCAGCCGGGCACCCTCCTCGGAGACGCTGAGCTCCTGGGTCAAGGCGTCGTGCAGCACCGCGGAGGGATCGTGCCCATCGGCGCCGAACACGGCGCCGGCCAACCGGTCGAGCATCTCGGCGCCGACGACCTCCTGCTCGAAGTAAGGCGCGCAGAGCACGGGCACGGGCGCGAACGCCGACTGAACCAGCTCCAGGTGCTCTTCCTGCACACGCCGCCAGTCGGCGAAGTACTCCCCGACGGCGCTGGGGAAGATCCGGTTGACGATCACCGCATCGGTCAGGTAGCCGTACAGGTTCAGGTAGGTGAACGTGCGCATGGCCTCACCGATCACCATCTTGTCGGGGTTCATGACCAGCCGGATCGTGGAGCGCTCGCGGTCGCGCAGGATCTGGTTCATCGCGATGAGATTCTCGGACAGGCGCTGAACATCCGCGAACACGGCCGCGTCGGGGAGCGGGATGTCGAGCAACGAGCGCGCGATCGGCCTGGCCGCCGCGAGGATCTGCCGCTCGAGCGGGAACACCTTCTCGATCCACCACCGGGCCACGTCGGGAAACGACAGCAGCCGCAGCGTCTCGCCGGTCGGGGCGCAGTCGACCACGATCACGTCCCATTCGCCGGAATCGTGGACCGCTTGCAGGCGGAGCAGCGAGAACAGCTCGTCCATTCCCGGCGGCACGGTCAGCTCCTCCGCCGAGACGCGATCGAGTCCTCGCTCCAGGAACAGCTCACCGAGCCAGTCCTGGACGCCGGACCAGTGAACCTCGAGCTCCTCCTGCGCGTTGACCTCCTGGCCCCAGAGGTTCTCGCCCGCCGGGCGCGGCTCCGATGCGAGCTCCACCTCGAGCGAGTCGGACAGGCTGTGCGCGGGATCGGTGGAGATCACCAGGGTGCTGAGGCCGGCGGCCGCGCAGCTGCGCGCGGTGCAGGCCGCGACCGAAGTCTTGCCGACTCCGCCCTTCCCCGTATAGAGAATCGTGCGCGGCCTCATGCGCCGGCGAGTCTAAGCGTCTGTGCGCTGCTGATGTCGAACATTAGGAAACCCGAATCGTTCCGATGATCCGGTTGAAGTTTCCGGCGAGATCGGTGGCCGCCAGACGCGCGGTGTACTGCCCGCGTCGCTTCAACGCCGGTATGGAGAAGGCACGCGTCCCGTAGGAGAAGCTCGCGCTGGTCAGGAACACGGTCTGGGCGCCCCGCACCACCACGATCCCGACGTGCGAGTACTTCGACAGGCGGAATCGGATCGTGGCGGGTCTGCCGGCTCGAATGCCTGCGGTCAGGAGCTGCAGGCCAGGCGGCGTCTTCAAGTAGGCCTGGAAACGCTGAGCGGTGACGCAGTAGACCGGCGCGCCCGTCCGCGAACAGAGCTGGTCGAGGAAGCCGGTGACGAGCTCGTGGTAGCCGAGGGTGTCCTCGACTCCTGGCTGATACAGCGACCAGGCGCCGGTGTCGAAGTGCGGAACCTCGGCGCGAGCCTCCGCGTCCCCGGCCGCAAACAGCCTGGCGGCGAGCGGGTCGTTGCCGACCTGGGCGTAGTCGTAGAGGCCGATCAGCGACTGCAGGAATGCGTTGATGATGTAGAGCCTGGGGGCGAAGGAGTACTGGAGGTAGCGCGCGCCGGCCTGCGTAGCCTCCCGCACGCCCGCGATCGGCGCGGCGGTGAAGACGGGTAGTGCCCGATGGGCGAGACCGAGGTAGGAGCTGTCCCCGAACGCCTCGCAGGCGCGCGTGAGTGCCTCGATCGCCGTCCCCTGCGACATCGCGCTCGTCCACGGCGGCTTGCCGCCGTCGAAGGTGAAGTAGTACTCCCACGCCAGGCCCCCTGCCCGCCGCGCGGCGAGCGGAATGAGCTCGTCGAGCAACGAGCGCAAGCTGGGATAGCTCGCCGAACCCGCCGTGTACAGCCCATCGGCCTTGCCGAAGCTGCCCAGCACCTGGAGCTCGATTCCCTGGCCCGGGTAGTACTCCCAGACGAGCTGAGAGCCCGTGAACTCGACGAGGGTTCCGGAGCTCAGCAGTGGGCCGGTCGTCCACCACTGGCGATTGCGGTCCAGCGTCTCGAACAGCGCCGGCAGCCTCGTCGGAGTCATCTGGCCTGAGGCGGCCACCCAGTGGAGATTCTCGATCACCGCGCCGAGCTCGGTCCTGCGTGTGCCGTGCAGGCGCCCCGCCGCTTTGAGCGCGGCGCCCAGGGTTCCGCGGTAGGTGCGGTAGGCCCGGGCGGTGATCCCGCCCGTGTCGCGCAGGCGCGCGAGCTCGCTGCTCACCGTGGGTCCGGGATTGCGTGGCTTAGTGGCGGAGGACGTCGTGCCCGCGGGCGCCTCGGGCGCCGGTGTCACAGCGGGACCGGTGAGGAACGGATCGTAGCGGTGGCTGACGTGCCGGCCCGGTCCGAGCACGACGACCGGGTCCGCTCGTGCGCTGGACGGAAACATGGCCAGCACAAGCAACCCCAACAGGCGCCCACGCACCGAGCCGATGGTACATTCGCTGCCGATCAGGCGTCGTCGGGCGGAGGAGTGAGATGCAAAGCGATGATCGGACTCGGGGGAAGCGGGTCTCGCTCGCGGTGCTGCTGGTGACGCTGGCCGCGACGATCGTGGCCGCGTGCGGCAGCAGCAGCTCCCCGGATGCCGCCGGCCTGCTCCAGCAGACCTTCGGCGCCACCCACAAGGTCTCGAGCGGGAATGTCGATCTCAGCGTGACGATCGGCCCGTCGGGCTCGCGGACCGTGGGCGGCCCGATCTCGCTGAGCTTCGGAGGTCCGTTTCAGTCCACCGGTCCCGGCAAGCTGCCGCGGTCGAACTTCAGCCTGACGATCAGCGCGCTCGGGCAATCCGGATCGCTCGCCATCATCTCGACGGGGACCGCCGGGTACGTGACGCTCCAGGGCTCGAGCTACCGGCTGCCGCAGGCGACGTTCCAGAAACTCGAGTCGAGCTTCTCAGGGATCACATCATCGTCCGGCTCGGGCACGGGCTCCGGAACGCTCGCCAAACTGGGGATCGAGCCGCTTCGCTGGCTCACGAACCCGACGGTCGTGGGCACCGAGAACGTCGGCGGCGCCGAAACCACCCACATCCGCTCAGGCATCAACGTCTCCGTGTTCCTGGGCGACCTGGACACTTTCCTGCGCAAGGCCTCGACGATCGGTGTCTCCGGGGCGAGCCAGCTGTCGGGCGGCATCTCGGCCAGCACGAGGGCCCGCCTCGCGCGCGAGGTCCAGAATCCGACCTTCGACGTGTGGACCGGCAACAGCGACAAGACCCTGCGCAAGATGTCGATCAACCTGTCGCTCCCGGTCACGGGGCAGATTTCAACCCTGCTCGGAGGCCTGCGCTCGGCCGCCATCGGGCTCACCGTCCAGTTCGCGAACCTGAACCAGCCGCAAACGATCACCGCCCCGACGAACGTCCGGCCGTTCTCCGAGTTCACGACCAAGCTCGGCTCGCTCGCGCAGGCGCTCACGGGCGCTCTCGGCGGCACCACGAGCGGCTAGGCCGGCTACTCGCGGCCTATGTCCTCCTCGTCTTCCTCGAACTCCGCGTCGGTTTCGTCGTCGCCGCCTCCGACGGGCGCGTAGCGAACCTGGAAGGTCTCGAGCAGCTCGTCGCGCCGATTCTCATCAACGGCCAGCTCGTCGGAGATCAGCACCCACTCGGCGCCCTCGAACTCCTCCATGTTGAAGATCTCCGCGTCCATCTCAGGCGAGTCGTCGACGATCACCAGGATCTCCGTTTGGGGGTTGAAGTAGGTGCCGGGGCGGTTGGCCAGCTCCTCGAGCTCAAATCGGCGGGGATCAGCCATATCGCGTTCAGCGTACCTGAAGAGACCGGATCGCCTGGTCAAAGCTCATTAAGGCTCTCGATCTCGCGCTGGATCTCGGCCTCGACGTCGAGGGGCTCCTTGCCCGCTCGCACGCGGCGGTGGTTGCGGGCGATCACCAAGTCGCGAATCTCCTCCCGCAGGCCCGCGTCGATCTGCGGCGCGGTCAGCCGGGCGAGCTCCTGCTCGGCGTCGAGCGCCGGCTCGCCCCGACGCCGGCGCAGCGCGTTCCGCGCCTCGATCAGCTCCCGGATCTCGGCGTCCCGCTCACGGAGCGCCGCCGGAGATCCGGCGGTTTCCTTGTGCCCGGCATCGGAGTCGAGCACCAGGCGACCCTTGCCGTATTCGTCCCACACCTTGCGACCGACGAATAGCGCGATGACGGCCGCGAGCGCGCTCGCACCGCATACGACCCACAGGACCATGCCGAAAGCGTGCTGCACAAGCGAATTGTCGCGCACCATGGGCTACCCTTAAGCTCATACAGATTGACTGACCAGTCAATCGCCCACTTTCAAGGAGAGACCCAAGTGGTTGATTTCACGCTCACAGAGGAACAGCAAGGCATGCGCGAGATGGCGCATGAGTTCGCGGAGAAGGAGATCCGGCCTGTTGCCTGGGAGTACGACAAGGACGGCACGTGGCCCGGGGAGATCATCGAGAAGGCCTGGGAGCTGGGCCTGATGAACGGCCATCTTCCGGAGGAGTACGGGGGACCGGGCCTCGGCTATCTGGACGGCGCGATCATCGAGGAGGAGATCGCCTGGGGCTGCTCGGGAATCGGCACCACGCTCTCCTGTAACGGTCTGGCCACCGCGCCGATCTCGCTGGCCGCGTCCGAGGAGCTCAAGAAGGACTACCTCGGACGGCTGAGCGAGGCGCCGCTGCTCGCGTCCTTCTGCCTCACGGAGCCCGACGCCGGCTCCGACGTGTCGGCCATGAAGACAACCGCCGTCCGCAAGGGCGACAGGTGGGTCATCAACGGTTCCAAGTGCTTCATCACCAACGGCGAGTACGCCAACTGGTACACGGTCTATGCCAAGACCGACAGGGAGGCAGGGCACCGGGGAATCTCGTGCTTCATCGTCCCGCGCGACGCCGGCGTGATCGTCGACAAGCACGAGGACAAGATGGGCCAGCGCGCGTCGAACACGGCGACCATCACGTTCCCCGACGTCGAGATCCCACTGAACCATCTCGTCGGCGAGGAGAACAAGGGGTTCAAGATCGCGATGATGACGCTCGATCGCACCCGCCCCGGGGTCGCCTCGATGGCCACCGGCGTGGCCCGGGCGGCGATGGAGTTCGCGATCGACTACTCGAAGGAGCGCGTCCAGTTCGGCGTCCCCATCGCCATGCACCAGGCGATCCAGTTCATCATCGCCGACATGGCGACCAAGGTGCATCTGGCTCGCCTGGCGACTTGGAACTCGGCAGTGCTGCTCGACCAGGGCAAGCGCAACACGCTCGAGTCCTCCCACGCCAAGCGCTTCGCGGCCGACATCGCCATGGAGGTCACTACCGACGCCGTGCAGGTGTACGGCGGCTACGGCTTCATCAAGGAATACCCGGTCGAGAAGCTGATGCGCGACGCGAAGATCCTCCAGTTGTACGAGGGCACCGCCCAGATCCAACGGCTGGTGATCGCGCGCGAGACGCTGCTGCCGCGGCGGGCTGGGGAGCCGGCCACGACGAGCGTCTAGGACCCGGTTTGGCAGGTCCGCCGCCCGGCTTGCGGGCCGGGCGGCGGACCCTATCCCCTGCCAGTGACCCCGGCCGGTGAGAAAGTCCCTTGCGTCGTCACGGGATCGGCGCTGCCTGCGCGGCGGCGATGGCCGCGGCGGCGTCCGCCGGCGTGAGGAAGCCGGCGCTCTGCGCCGCGTCAGCGGCGGCGGTGTATTCCGACACGTATGCGGCGTGCGACGGATACAGCTGCGACAGGGTGGAGCTGCTGAAGTCCAGGAAGTAGCCCGAGAGCAGACAGAGGCCCGTCGCCCGCACGCTGTTGTTGTTGATGCTGCCGGTGGCCAGAGCCTGCAGCGAGCTGGTCACGAAGTTGAACAGCGCAGTCGGTGACAAGTCGCTCTGGCTCACCTGCGAGAAGTTGATCGGCGAGTACTGCTCGGTGGGCACCTGGATCTCCGGAAGCCGGATTCCGCCGAGCGCGTTGCCGTACCGGTCGCGGTTGACGACCAGGACCCCGAACAGATTCGTCGTCGATATCTGCGGGCTGTGCGGCGGCTGGACGCCGTTCGCGACCCAGTTCTGGAGCGCTGAGAGGGCGGCGTCCTCCACCTCGAAGAGCGGCATGTTGTTGACCTGGTTGATGCCGTCGAGAGGAGTTCCGGTTCCTTCGATCGGGGTGCCGAACACGCATCTCGGGATCGGCACCGTGGGTTGGTCGCGGGCGAGCGTCTCGAGCTCGTATGAAGCCTCGTGAGCGTCGATGTGCGACGCGCCGGCGAGCTCCCAGGTGCGCAGGTAGTTGTTGTCCGGCTGTCGGGAGAGTCCGGCGCCGAGCTCGACGATGTCGCCCTCCGTGTTCAGCTGGATGAAGGGGGTCGTGCTGTCGGTGCGGATCAGAGCGGGGAGCGGTAACGCCGAGACGAGCCCGTTGCCTAGCGGCGCTCCGACCGCGGCGCGTCCGACCGCGATGAAGCCGTCGAACGCATGCGTGACCGGCTGGATCGCGTTCACGTAGGTGACCATGCGGAAAGCCGACTGCGAGTCGCCAAGACCGAACACCCGCTTCGGCGTCAGCCCGCCGAGCAGGGTCGAGCTGTCCGCCCTGATCGCCTGGGCGGCCTGGGTGAATATGTCGTAGGCCTGCCCGTCGCCTGAGTCCCCGAGCGATCCATATCGCGCTGGGTCCCACGCGGCCAGGTCCGACATTCCCGCGTTCTGCGCGGTCACGCCGACGTACGCATATCCCTGGCTGAGGATCTCGTTGTAGAGCTCGGACCAGACCGGATCCTGGTCGCCGCCGGTGGTGTCGTTCAGCCACTCCACGACGACGCTCCCGTTGAACTTCGCGGGATTCGTCGGATAGCGCACCAACAGGCGCGTGGTGTAGGGCACGTTCGCCCGCGAGGGATAGACGCCCCATCTTCCGTCCGGGAGCCAGAAGCCGCTCTGGCCGTAGACGGCAGCGCCGCCGGACATCTTGAACTCGCGTTCCACGTATCCGTACTGCGCGAGATTGATCGAGGGGGCGACCGGGATGATCGACGTGGTCGGCACGGCGTCATAGGGATGGCCGTGCTGCCCGCTGCCGGCGGGGATTTCCGTGATCGTGGGGAGCGCGGCCGCGCTCGCGGTCATGAAAGTCATCAGTGCCGCGATAGCGCCCGGCAGCGCGATACCGAGGACGCGGCTGATCCTGCGAATACGGGGTCTCATCGCTCTCCCTCCCAATGCCTAGACGCCTTCGTTCGCCCGGTGGGCGAGCGGCGGTCGGATCATTCGCCGCCGGCGCGGGAATATAACGAAAAATCCGAACCGGAGTCGGGTTCGGTTATCTAGCCCGCGCCGCTGGGGCGCTCCTCGCGGTTCGGGAGCTTCTCGAGGCTCGCGCGCCGGCGCCATCGCGCCGCGCCGGCGCAGCTCCGTCTTCGGCCGCGAAGTGCGCCGGCGCCGCGCCGAGCGCGGCGATGAACTCGCGGGTGGGCAGCCCCTCGAGCCCGACCTTCGTGGCCCCGCGCTCCACGTAGCTCGCGACCATGTCGATGAACCTCCGCACCAACGTCTCCTGGTCCGCGGGCGGAACTTCGGCCAGCACGTACTCGAACATCCGGTCGGTGAGCCGCACGATCAGGCCGGTTCCGAGGCGCGGCGCATCCTCGCGGACGAAGCCCACCACGTCGACGGCGTGGGCGAGCCAGCTCGCCAGTTCGGCATCCTGCTGCTTGACGCGATCGCGCACGGCCGGGCTCTGACGGGCTCCGAACCAGGCCGACACAGTCTGCGGATGACGCTGGTGATGGCGGAAGTGCGCCAACGTCGCCGTCTCGATCAGGCTCCGCAGCGTGACCCGCTCGAGCGCGAGCACGGCGGCCGTCACCTCCTCGCCCAGCTTCTCCATCTCCTGGTCGAGGAACGCCACGAGGATCGCGTCCGAGCTCTCGAAGTAGCGGTAGATCGTCGCCACCGGGACGCCCGACCGCTCCGCGATCGCGCGCGTGGAAAGCGCATCGACCCCTTCTTCGTAGAGGATGTCGGTGGCGGCCGCGATGATCTGCTCGACACGGGCGCGGCTGCGCCGCTGCACGGGATCACGTCGAGTCGTTGCCACCGAGCCGCCGAGTCTAGTAGCGCGGAGGCGAACTTCGTTATTCGCTCCCGCTGAACTCCCAGATCGCGATTCCCAGCATCAGCAGCCCGAGGCCCAAGACGATCGCGGCCTCGAGCAGTCCGGGAAGGTGCCAGCCCCACCAGGTCACCCCCGGATCGAGCGCGTGCTTCGCCGCCGGCGAGATCGACAGGTGGCTGAACACGAGCTTGCGCATCGGGTCGACCGCGTAGGTGAGGGGATCGATGCGGTTGAGGATGGTGAGCCAGACCGGGAGGCCGGCGGCGGAAAACAGGGCCCCGGAGATGAAGAACATCGGCGTGATGATCATCTGCATGACGCCCATGAACGACTGCATCTGCTTGATCCGGATCGCGATCATCACGCCGAAGGCCGTGATCGAGAACGCGAGCAGCATTTGCAACGCGAAGATCCCCAGGATCAGCAGCGGGTCGTACGGGACGTCGACGAGGCCCGCCAGGCAGATCACGATCACGCCCTGGATGCACGCCACCGTCGCACCGCCGAAGCACTTGCCGATCACGATCGAGCTGCGGCGCACCGGCGCGACCATCATCTCTCGCAGGAACCCGAACTCTCGATCCCACACGATCGACGCGGCGGAGAACATCGCCGTGAACATGACCGCGATGCAGAGGATGCCCGGGTACAGGAACGTCTTGAGGTTCACGCCGTGGGTGCCGGCGGCGGCGAGGTGCTGGAGCCCCGAGCCGAGGACGAACAGGAACAGGAGCGGCTGGACCAGCGTGGTCACCATTCGCAGCCTGTCGCTGCGATAGCGGATCAGCTCGCGCTTCCACACGATCCTGATCGCCCGCAGCTCGGAAGTGATGCTCCGCTTGGGAACGCTGACCCGGACGACGGGCGTCGTCGGGGCACTCGGCGGCGCCTGTGCTCGGTCTGCCGTGGTGCTCAACGCCTACCTCCGGTCATCATCTGCATCATCACGCGGTTGCGGTGCTTGGCCTGATCCTCCTCGGCGTCGCGGATCGTGGTCCCGGTGTAGGACATGAACACGTCGTCGAGCGTGGGACGGGAGACGTTCACAGCCCTGATCGGGACGCCCAGTTCGGCGAACAGGCGGGGCACGAACTCCTCGCCGGCGGGCACGCCGAACGCGACCGCGCCCTCGGCCACGCGCGCCTCAACGCCGAAGCGCTCGGCGAGCGCGGCGATCGCCGCGTCGTTGTCGTCGGTGTGGATCGACACTCGATCGGTTCCGACCTGCTCCTTGAGCGCCTCGGGGCTGTCGAGGGCGACGATCTGCCCGTGGTCCATGATTGCGATCCGATCGCACCACTCGGCCTCGTCCATGTAATGCGTGGTCATGAAGATCGTGATCTCCTCGCGGACCTTGAGCTCGCGGATGTAGTTCCAGATCAGCCGCCGCGTCTGCGGGTCGAGGCCGATCGTCGGCTCGTCCAGGAACAGGACCCGCGGCGAGTGCATGAGCCCGCGCGCGATCTCGAGGCGCCGGCGCATCCCGCCGGAGAAGGTCGCCACCGGGGAGTCCTTACGATCCCACAGGCCCACCATCGTCAGCACCTGCTCCATGCGCGGCTCGACCAGGTCTCCCTGCACCCCATACAGCTCCGCGTGCAGCCTCAGGTTCTGCTCGGCGGTCAGGTAGCCGTCGAGCGTCGGATCCTGGAAGACCAGACCAATGTTGCGGCGGACCTCGTCGCGCTCGCGGACGACGTCGTGTCCCGCGACCGACGCCGACCCGGCAGTGGGCTTGGCCAGCGTGCAGAGCATGTTGATCGTGGTCGTCTTGCCGGCGCCGTTCGGCCCAAGGAAGCCGAACACCTCGCCGGTGCCGACCTCGAAATCGACGCCGCGCACCGCCTGCACCTCGTCGAAGTTCTTGACCAGGCCGCGCACGACGATCGCCCGGCGGGGGTCGTGTCCGTTTCCGTCGAGGTTCGCTCCCATGCCGTCTTCGTACGTTACGCGGTCAGGCACCCGTGTCCGTTGCTTCATCCTCCTCGGCGAGGATCCGGTAGATGTTGCGCCGGGCCTCGGCCAGGGTTTTCGCGGCCGCTGCGATCTGGCCGTTGTTCCCCGCGTGGGCGACCTGCATCGCCGCGACGTGGAGTTGCTTGATCTGCCCTTTCAGGTCCGCGAACGCCTCCGGCTCATCGTCGTAGGCCCACGGTGGCGTCCGCTCGGGGTGCTCATCGAGATGCTCGCGACCGGTGTCGGTGATCTCGAACACCTTGGTCCCCTCGCGCTCGGTGGCCCGAATGAGGCCCTCGTCCTCGAGCTGCGCAAGCGTGGGATAGATGGATCCCGGGCTCGGGCGCCACCGACCGCCGCTCCGATCCTCGATCGTCTGCATCAGCTGGTATCCGTTGCGCGGCTCCTCGGCGATCAGCAGTAGCAGCGCCGTCCGCACGTCGCCACGGCGCCTGCGGCCGCGTCCCCCGCCGAATGGGGGGCCACCGAACACGGGTCCTCCCGGCCCGTACGGCACGTCACCGGTCAGATGGTGAAGCGCCGCCATCCGTTCGAGCTTGTCCATCCGCGCGTGTCTGCGCCTTCCGCCGCCCGCCATCATCATCGCCGTCCTTTCGTGGTTGGGATACGTCAGCGATGTATAACGATATATCGCTGATACCTCGCTGTCAAGCGATGTGGGGGAGCGTGGGCAATACCTGTCGCTATTCGACAGATATTGCCCACGCTCCCGTCGAGGCGCCGGGAGTGGCGGGCGACTCGTTGTTCGCGGGGGCGCGCCGGCGCCGGCGCCGGCCAACGCCTCGCCGGCCTACGCCTCGTCGTCGTCGTCCGACGGTCCGCCACCACGGCCGAACGGGCCGCCGCCCTTGCCGAACGAACCACCCCGAGCCCGGATCCAGTCGGCGAGCTGGTCCGCCGTCCCGCCGAGCTGCGAGCCCGCCTTGGACAAGTTCTCTCCGATCTCGGCGAACATCGTGCGGAAGCGCTCGGCGTAGAACTCCATCGCGTCGCTGGCCTCTTCGCGGACGTCTGCGTCCTGGTCGCGCCGGCGGTACTCGCCGCGCACGATCCGGTCGTACTCGCCGGCCTGAACCCACTTCATCACCTCGGAGACGCGGCGCACCGCGTACGTGTGGCTCTGCCCGATCTCCTGGAAGAAGCGCCGGACCCGATCGCTCGGGTCGTCCCAGGTCTCGTACTCCATCGCCTGGGTCATGAACGCGTCGAGGTCGAGCTTGTCGGCGGGCATCCCGCCGGCGGTCACCATCAAGGTGCGGCAGACGATGCGCGGGTCGCGCACCGCGAGCGTGGCGGCGCGGTCGCAGCTCAGCTCGGCGGCTCGATACCACTCGAGCAACACTGCTCTCACCGCCCGGAAGGGGATTCCGAGAAAGAACGGCATCCCGTTGCCGACGCTCAGCAGGATGTCGAGCGCGGTCAGGTAGAGGACGTGGTCGGAGAGGACGTGTCCGAGCTCGTGGGCGACGACCACGCGCTGCTCACCTGGCCCGAGCTGCTGGAGCAGCTCCGCGCCCACCACGATCATCGGCTTGCCGGCGCCGACCGCCTGGGCGCCACCGCGGACCCCCCAGGTGACGTAGAGGTCGTAGAGCTCGGGCATGTCGAGGATGCGGCTGACGCCGGTGTGGGCGCTCCACAGCTCGGGGAGCTGGTTCTCCCCGACCTTCACCGAGTTGCCGAGGTAGAACTGCCGAAGCGCGCGCTCGTATCGCCATTCGACGAGCTTGCGGACAACCGTGTCGAGCATCGGCACGGCGTGGAGCGCCGCGGTGGCCGCTTTGTCGGCGGGGTGCTCGTAGGCCTTGGAGGAGATGTTCTCGTAAGGCTCGACGCTTTCCGGGAGGGTTTCGGTCATGCGCTCCTCGGAGCGTACCGGGCCGCCGCGGTGGGCTTTGCCTGAGCGTTGATAATCGACGGCCTGATGAGAACGGTGACGGTCGCGGCGACTCTTCCCGGGAGCGTGCGCGACGCGGAGCGCTGCTGGTATGACACCGCTCGCTGGCCGACCTGGGTGGATGGGCTGGATCGTGTGGTCGACGTCTCGGAGGGCTGGCCGGAGGCCGGCTCGACCGTGAGATGGGAATCGGTGCCCGCGGGGCGCGGCACCGTGGTCGAGCGGGTGCTCGCCCACGACCCGCTCCGCGGCCAGACGGTGGAGGTGCGCGACGACTCGATCCGAGGGCGGCAGACGGTGACGTTCGCGGCCGTGGAGGACGGTGTCGAGGTGACGCTCACGCTCGAGTACGAGATCATCAAGCGCTCGCTCCTCACCCCGCTGATCGACGTGCTGTTCGTGAGGCGACCGATGACGACATCGCTGAGCACCACCCTGAGCCGGTTCGCGGCCGGGCTCTCCACGCGCGGCGCGCAGACCTCGCTCTAGACCCGCTACGTTGAGGGCGGATGACCGCGCCGACCACGACCGCCGGACGCCTGGCCGAGCTGATTCGCGCTTCTGGGTCGGTGGTCGCGCTCACCGGTGCGGGAATCTCCGTCCCTTCTGGTATTCCGGACTTCCGCTCCCCGGGGACCGGGCTGTGGGAGAACGTGGACCCGATGGAGGTGGCGCACATCGATGCCTTTCGGCGGGATCCGGCGTCCTTCTGGGCCTTCTACGGACAGCGCTTCCAGACGCTCGAGAACAAGCGTCCAAACCGAGCCCACCTGGCGCTCGCGGAACTCGAGCGCACCGGGCTGCTCGACGCGGTGATCACCCAGAACATCGACCGCCTGCACTCGCGGGCGGGATCGCGCGAGCTGATCGAGGTGCACGGGACCATCGCCCATTCCTCGTGCCTGGCCTGCGGCGGTCGCTATCCGCTGGCCGAAGTCCGGGCGCGGCTGGCGGCGTCAGGCGAGGGAGTGCCCAGGTGCGACTGCGGGATGGCGCTCAAGCCGGACGTGGTGCTGTTCGGCGAGTATCTGCCGCCCGTCGCGCTGGCCCGCGCGGAGGAGCTCGCGAGCCGATGTGATCTGCTGCTGTGCATCGGCTCCTCGCTCGAGGTGTTCCCGGTCGCGCAGCTGCCAGAGCTGACGCTGGCGGCCGGCGGCGCGCTCGCGATCCTCACCCAAGGGAACACCCCGTTCGATGACCGAGCCACGGTGAGGATGAGCGGCGACGTGGTCGACGATCTCGACGCGGTGCTCGCCGCGCTGGAGCTGACCGTCACGCATTCGCCGCCGCCCGTGCCCTGAGCGCCGCCTCGATCCGCCCGAGCGTGGACGCCACTACCTCCCGATCCTCGGGGGACGGGCTGCCGGTCAGCGCCGTCTGCGCGGCGTCGGCGACGGGGTCCCGCTGGGCGCGGAGCTCGTCGAGCCGGTCCCCGAGCTCGGACCCGGTCGGGTCTCTCGCCAGCTCGGCGATCGCCGCGTCGAGGGCGACGAGCACCTGGAGCGCCGCCTCGCGGTCGCGGCCGTGTTCCAGGTCGAGCCTGGCTCGCAGCGCCAGTTCCTGGCACACGAGCGCGCGCTCTCGACCGCTCAGCACAGCCGCCAGCCGCGCCTGCGGCTGGAGCAGCTTGGCCCGACGCCGGCGGGCCGAGCCCGCGATCAACTCGCGGGCCTCGGTCCACTGGCCGTCCGCCACCTGCTCGCCGGCGCCGAAGCCGATGCGGGCGACCAGCGCCTGATGACGAGCCACCGGGCCCAGGTAGGGATCCGCGATCGCAAGCCTGAAGGCGTGGAGCGCGCGGTTGAGCACGGCCACGTCCACGGCCAGCTCGGCCTCTCCCGCCGCGGATAGCCACGCCGTGGCCTGCCGCTCGTCCGCGAACCGCTCGCCGACGCTCACGACCGTCGCTCGCCCGGTTGGGACAAGCACGGGCTCAGGTTCAGGCTGAACCTTGATCTTCTTCTTGCGCAGCGGAGCCAGCATGCGGCGCTCGGGCGCACCGAGGGTCGCGAGCACGAGCACATGTGTGGGCGGGGCCTCGGGGGGGTCGCCGGGTTCGCGCAGGAGGTAGCGGCCGTCCGGGGGACCGAGCGCCCAGGGAAACTCGAGCTGACTGAAGCGGAATAGCGGCGCGATCGCGACGCTTCAGATTAGTAGGCGCCGCCTGAGGTCTTGATCGCGTAGCGGCTGGGGGCGATGGGGACGACCGGCTCCGGGATCTGGCTGATCCGGTTGATCAGCTGGATCCACTGCCCGGGCTGAAGCACACTGGCCACCTCGGCCGAGAGCTTGTTGTTGTTGCCGAACAGCGGCGTGTAGGTGACCTGGATCCGGTTGGAGTGGTCCGGGAGGCTGAGCGTGTTGTTCTGACCCTTGTAGGTCATCTGCGAGACGATCTCGTCCGGGGCCATGGCGCCCTGGAGCGTGAGCAGCCGCCGGATCGTGATGTCCGTGATCGAGCCTGGGCCCTGGTGGCCTTTGACGGGGATGTCGTTGATCGCCGAGATATCGACGCTCGAGCCGGTGGCCCCGGCGGAGTCGACGCCGGTTGATGCGGTCAGGCTATGTCCGCATTCGAGCCCCGAGACCGACGGGTAGAGGCCCGAAGCAGACAGGAACTCGATGACCGCGAGGATTCGCCGATCGATCACTCCGGCCTGGATGTCGCGTCGACCGCAGGCGTAGATCTGCACGTGCGGGTCTGCCAGCACCCGGTTTTGCAGCTGAGCCTTGGACATCAACAGCACCTGGCCGATCGTGGGGTTCCTGGCGCCCGGGCCGAAGAACGGGTCAACCCCCCGCGCGCGGTACACGGCCGTGGCCTCGAGCAGCTTCCAGCCGTCGAGGATCGGCTTGGGGTCGATCTGCGGGGCGTTCTTGCCGGCGGGCCGGATCATGAACCACAGATGCGACGCGTCCTGGGCGGTGCCCGCGGCGATCCGTCCCAGGATCGTTCCCGCCACCACGATCGCGCCCGCCCTCAGCGGCTTGAGCGTGTACTGGTTCTTGGCCAGATGAAGGACGTCGGAGAAGTAGTTGTTGAAGTTCGAGATCTGAACCGGGGTGCCGTGAATCTGCTGAGCGCCGCCGGCGGCAAATGAGGCCGGACGCGAGGGGTAGGCGAACAGTCGCTCCTTGACCATCGGTGTCGCGATCGAGGTGGCCTCGGTGGTGGCCTGGGAGGTGGCCGGTGAGCTCTTGATCTCCTTGGTTGCTTTGGAGGTCGTGGGCGGCGCCGTGGACTGCTGCGAGCCGGCGGTCGCCGGCGCCTTCGGAGCAGGTGTCCTCGGGGGCACCGCGAGCTGCTTGGCGATCTGCGCCGCCGTCACCTTGACCGGCTTGGGCACCGGGTAGAGCTTCGGGATGGAACCAAGCTGCGCGTACGTGTAGACGTTGCCCGTCGAGTCCTGGAGCTCGAGATAGCGTCCGAGCGACTGGCTGTATCCGATCTTGAGGACCTTGCCGTCGTTGACCGCGATGACGGGGGCGCCCTTGTGGGCAAAGATCGCCACGCCCTTCGCGTTCGGATCCGAGTCGATCGGGATCGCGGCATTGGACCCGTTGATCCGGCGGCTCGCGAGCTGCTGCACCGAATCATCCGCGTACTTTGACGGCGCCGCGACCGGGAAGTGACCCTCGACCAGCCCGGTCAACGCTCCCATCAGCGCGTTGGGCATCCCGCCGATGAGCTTCGCCCGCAGCAGCACGGACTGGACGTACCAGTCCGCGTGGTTGTAGGCGAAGATCGCTTGCGAGAGGTTCTGCGAGGCGCCGGCCGCGTGCAGGTACCGAGCGGCGGCGAAGATCGCGTCCACCGGGTTGTAGGGATCGGCCACCCCGTCACCGTTGGCATCCATCCCCCACACCTTCCAGGTGGAGGGCAAGAACTGCATCCAGCCGACGGCCCCGGCGCTGGAGACCGACAGGTTGCGGCCGTAGTCGGTCTCGATCTCGTTGATCGCCGCGAGCACCTGCCACGGCACGTCGTACTGGATCCCGGCCGCCTGGTAGATCGGCAACAGGAACGGCGGGATCCGGAACGAGTCGATGAAGAAGTTCGGAACGCCGATCGGCGCGGGTCCGGGCAGCGCAAACGAGAACGTCGGGTTCGACGGCGTCGGCACACCGTTGTTGCTGGTGGCGGGATGGTTGTTGGACGGCTTGGGGGTGGGCTTGGGCTTTGACTGGGGCTTCGGCTTGGGCTTCGGCGCCGGCTTGGGCTTGGAGGTCGACTTCGGCTTGCCGGGGTGGGCGGGGGAGGTGTTGTGGTGCGAGGGCGGCTGCACCGTCCCGGTGCTGGTCGTCCTGGGCGGCGGCTGCTGCGAGGTCGAAGTCGACGTGGTTGGGGTCGAGGTGGTCGTTGACGTAGTCGGAGTAGAGCTCGTATCGGTTGTCGACGTCGATGTCGTCGGCGTCGAGGTGGTCGGGGTGGAGGTCGAAGTCGACGTCGTGCCCGACGACGGGGTGCACGACACCCACTTGATCTGGGTACCCCGCGGAGGCTGGACGTCAGCCGCCGACGGGGCATTGACCGTCAACGTCTTCAGCTGACCGGTGGCCAGCACCTTCACGATCACCGTGCACACGTCGGCGGACGCGGCTGGGATCTGCGCGATCAGCATGAGCACAGAAACGACGGTGGTCGTGACCGCGACAGCGCGAAGCCTCCCGCTCCAGGGCGCGACCGTCACACACCTAGGCTTCCGGCTCCTCAGCAAGTTTGGTCTGTCCTCCCGCCGCGTGCCATGCGCAGCTCTTCCGCGCCGCGGCCGCGTCGCGGCGCGACCAGGACGCTACTGAGTGCGGCCTGGCTTTGCAATGCGCAAGTGTCCCATGGGTCGTCTGGTCTGCTGGGCTTCAATACCCCGGCCTAACGGGTCTCATGCCCCGGATTCGCATCGGCCCCCGCGGCGGACTCCTTAGCCATTGGCCGGACGTTCGGGACGGCGTAACCCTCGAGCTGAGATTGAAGCAGATGAGGTCGGAGGCGAGCGCTGCGCGCCGCCGGTAGAGTGGCTTCAGCCTCCGGCAAACGAGGATATCGGGAGCAGAACACGTTGGGGTCGGAAAACGACATGACCGAGGACAAGAGTCTGCGGGGGCGCGTCACGCGCCAGGGCGAGGACGCGATCGGGAAGCTCGCGCAGGAACTGCTCGAGAGCTCGGTGGTCAGCGGGGCCCTGTCCGCGGCGTTCGAGGCTCGCGAACGCGCGCTGAGGGCGCAAGAAGCGGCCATGAGCGCACTGAACCTGCCATCGGGCGGTGACATCGAGCGCCTGACCCGACGCCTGCGTTCGGTCTCGCAGCGACTAGAAGGAATCGAGGATGCACTCGATCGGATCGAGCAGCGCGCGGATGCCTCGGCCGCCGCGAGCGGAATCGATGCGCGACTCAGCGCGATCGAGCAGCGCCTGAGCCGGATCGAGGAAGCGTCGGCCAACGCGCCGCAGGCGTCGGAGTCCCCCTGAAACCTCAGGCGGTTGCCGTTTCGTGCGCGGGCGCGAGCGCGCGTAGAGCGGTCCGGCCGAGGCGGTGCTCCGCCTCGTGCAATGCGTCGTCGTCGATCCGCACCCGGCTCGGTACGAGGAGATCCGAGACGATCAGCAAGGCGGCGGCCTCGAATCCGCGCTTGGCGGCCAGGGCGAACAGCGTGGCGGCTTCCATTTCCACCGCCACGGCGCCGGCGGCGATCCATCGCTCTTCCTCGCCGGGCGGAGCGTCGTAGAACAGATCGGTCGAGGCGACGGCTCCGGCGTGAGCGCCGGACGAGCCTTCGGTGGCCGCCAGCAGGGCATCGAGGAGACTGGTTGTGGGGGCGATGCGATCCGCTGTCCCCAGCGCACGGCTCGTCCCGTCCGAGGAGATCGCCTCGCGCGCTACCAGCAGGTCGCCCAGGCGCAACGACGGATGGAGCGCGCCGCAGGTACCCACCCGCACGAGCCGCTTGGCGCCGAGATCGGTGAGCTCGGCGACGACGATTGCGGTACTGGGTCCTCCCATCCCGGTGCTCTGGATGGTCAGCAGCTCGTCATCGCGGGCGCGTCCCGTATAGCCCCACAGGCCTCGATGATGGTTGAACATCTTCGGTTCATCAAGGAGGTCCCGCGCAAGCAACATTGCCCGGCCCGGGTCGCCCGGCAGCAGCACACGCGGCGCGAGCGGGGCGTTCGGCCTCAGGTGGATCGGCATGTGCAAGGCCGAGCGTAGTGATTCGAGCCCGGGTCGTTGGTTTGCCGCGCCGGCATTGACATAACGGCTTCGGGCGAGTAGACCTAAAGGTCCCACACAGGTAACAGGCCGGAACGTGGGTGCACTGGTGCTCGCAGCTCAGTCACTCGCGAGGCGCCGCCGGAAACGTGACGAGTGCCTACGGCCGACGCAGCGGGCCGTTACGCCCGCGGGCGGCGGGGACTCGCTCTCACCGGGGCCCCGCCGCCGAGTATGCCGGTGGGTGCGTGCGCCTGGTCTCCCAACACCCCGAGGAGACCAGTCACACGCATCCCACCGGCTTGCCGAAGCCCGGCTCGGGTATCGGCGTGGGCGGGGGAAACTATTGGCGATGGCCGTGACCACTAGGAACCGCGCGCAGGCGGGACGGTTGTCCCTGAAGGAGGCCGCAGAGCGGGTGGGGGTGACGGCCGGGACGTTGCGGCGATGGGTGCGCGAGGGGTTGATTCCGAACTACGACGGCGGTTGGTCCGTGGGGGCGGTTGGACACGCCAGGCTGGTTGCCAGGATGCGCAAACGGGGCCATTCGCTGCAGGAGATTCGCCGCGCTACCGAGGAGGGGCGGTTGGCGTTCGGGTACATGGACGAGCTGCTTCCGTCGGACGGCGCCGGTTTTACGCTCGCGCAGGCGGCGGATGAGACCGGGCTCGAGCCGGCGCTGATCGAGCGCATCATCGCTGCGCTCGGGATGAGCCCCGAGCAGGCACAGTCACTTTCGGCCGACGACGTGACGCTGCTGCGCTACGTGGCCGCCGTGCTCGACGCGGGCCTGCCGCTCGTCGCGATGCTCCAGCTCGTGCGCGTCTACGGGCAGGCCATCGCGCAGGTCGCCGACGCCGAGGTGCGCCTCTTCCATCTGTACGTGCACGAGCCGCTGATGCGCTCGGGTGCGACGGGCCTCGAGATGGGCGACGAGATGCTGGCCTTGTCCCGCGAGCTGCTTCCGCTCGCCTCCCCGGTGATGGACCACGTGCACCAGCGATACCTGCGCCACTTCGTCGAGCAGGACGTGGTCGGGCACATGGAGTCCGATCTCGAGGGCGAATCCGTAGACCTGGGGCGAATGCGGGTGGTGATCGCGTTCGCGGACCTCGCCGGGTACACACGCTTGACCGAGGAGGAGGGGGAGCTCGAGGCCGTGGATGCGGTGGAACGGTTCGTCGAGGCGGTCCAGGGCACGCTTCCCGACGAGGCGCGGGTGGTCAAGACGATCGGCGATGAGGTGATGATCGTGGGCCCGGAGCCGGCCGCCCTGATCGATTGGGCCGTCGGCTTCGATCCCCTCCGTGGCGAGCCTCCGCTGCCGAGGATCGGCATTCACTACGGACATGCGCTGTACCGCGACGGTGACTACTACGGACGGGACGTGAACATCGCCTCGCGCGTGGCCAGCCGGGCCGCGGGAGGGGAGGTCTTGGTGACCCGCGCACTCGTCGAGCACGCCGGCGCCGACCTCGAGTTCGAGCAGATCGCCGAGGTCCGGCTGAAGGGGTTCACTGTTCCGACGGAGATCTTCATCGCGCGGCGGAAGGGGGAGAAGCAAGAATGAGCGAAACGCGCGGCGGGAGGGGCGTCGCGGACTCGATGTTCGCGCGCGTGCGCGAGGAAGCGCTGCTCGTGGCCAACCGCCCGGTCCTGGTCCTGCTCTCCGGCGGCCGAGACTCGACGTGCCTTCTCGACCTGGCTGTGCGCGTATCGGGGCGCGAGGCGGTGCGCGCCCTGCACGTCAACTACGGACTGCGGGACGCGGCGGACGCGGACGAACGGCACTGCGGGGAGCTCTGCGCTCGGGTCGGCGTATCGCTTGCGGTCCGCCGGCCACGTCGCCCACAAGCGGGCAACCTCCAGGCGTGGGCCCGCGAGGAGCGCTACGGGATGGCCGCGCAGATCGCCAACGCGCGCGGCGCCGACGTGGCGGCGGGCCACACCGCCACCGATCAGGTGGAAACGATCCTCTACCGGCTCGCATCCTCTCCGAGCCGGCGCGCGCTGCTCGGGATGCGCGCTCGCGACGGTCCGCTGGTCAGGCCGTTGTTGTCATTTACGCGCGAGCAGACCGCGGCCTACTGCGCCGAGCGGGGCCTCGCCTGGCGCGAGGACGAGAGCAACGACTCGGATGTGTACGCGCGCAACCGCGTCCGGTTCTCCCTTGTGCCGGCGCTCGAGAGGATCCACCCCGGAGCTCAGGACAACGTGCTGGCACTCGCCGAGACGTTGCGCGACGAAGCGTCCGTGCTCGACGCGCTCGTGGAGGAGGTGCTCGACGGTCACCACCACGTCGAGCTGCGCCGCCTGCGCGAGCTACCCGTCGCGCTACGACGTCTCGTCGTACAGCGTCTGGCCGACGAGGCCTCGGGAGGCCACGCACCGGGGGCGGCTCGCAGGGCCGACGAGATCGCGGCGCTCGGCGAGCGCGGGACCACGATGCTCGACATCGCGGGCGAAGTCCGAGCGGTCGCCGAGTACGGCCTCCTACGGTTCGAACGAAGCAGCGCCGGACCGGTGGCCGCGCCGGCGCCGGTGCGGCTGGCCATCCCGGGCGCGGTGACGTTCGGCGGCTACGAGGTGCGTTGCGAGCTGGGCCACGCAGCCGATGACGAGCCGGGACCCGGGACGCTCGACCGGGACGGGCTCGGCCGCGAGCTGCTGGTGCGCTCTTGGCGGCCCGGCGACCGGATGGCTCCAATCGGCCTCGGCGGCACCAAGAGCCTTCAGGACCTGTTCACGGCCAGGCGGGTGCCCCGGCGCAACCGGGCAGGGGTGGCGGTCGTCGAGTCGGTTGATGGCGAAATTGCGTGGGTGGCCGGGGTCGCGACCTCAGAGCGGTTCAAGGTCACCGCGGCGACGGTCCAGACGGTGCGGCTGAGCGTACGGGAAGCCAAACCCCGGGGGACGCGCAAGCGTCCCCCTTAAATAGACTCAATCCAGGTGCACGACGACGACGCGATCGGGGAGATCCTCGTTCCGGCCGCGGACCTCGACCGGCGGGTCCGAGAGCTCGCCGAGGAAGTTTCGCGCGACTACGCGGGCAAGGATCTGGTGCTTGTGGGCGTACTTAAGGGAGCAGTCTTCTTCCTGTCCGATCTGATGCGTCACCTGGAGATCCCGTGCGAAGTCGATTTCATGGCCGTCGCCTCGTATGGTTCGGCGACCAAGTCGTCCGGGGTGGTCCGGATCCTCAAGGACCTGGACGCGGTGATCGAGGGACGCGACGTACTGATCGTGGAGGACATCGTCGATTCGGGGCTCACGCTGCAGTACCTGCTGCGCAATCTGGCCGGGCGCAACCCCCGCTCGCTCGAGGTGTGCGCGCTGCTCATCAAGCCCGAGCGGCGAAAGGTCGACCTGAGAACCAGGTATGTCGGCTTTGAGATCCCCAACCGCTTTGCCATCGGGTACGGGCTCGACCACGCCGAGCGCTATCGAAACTTGCCTTTCGTGGCGGCATTAAAGGACTGAAACCCCCAGTGCATCCAGGCGAAAGGCCCAAATCCAGGTGCTAGGCTTGACTTGTCCCGCTTTCAACCGGGCTCTCCGAATGCGCGGATTCTCCCCATGAGTAGGTTCTTCAAGAGCGCAGCCTTCCCGATTCTGATCGTGGTCGTGCTCGCGTTCTTCGCGCAGAAGCTGATCGGCAGCTCGAGCCATCAGCAGCACTACACGTTCAGCAACCTGATCACGCAGCTGGACAACAACCAGGTCAAGAGCCTGTCGATCCACACGAAGGACAACACGGTCGCCGTTACGACTACCAGCGGGGTCAAGTACACGGTCGGCTATCCCGACGACTACGCCACGACGCTGATACAGAAGGCTCAGAACGACACGCAGGCGGTCGGCGGGGAGTTCGACGTCCAAGGCAAGACCTCGAACGGCTGGCTGTCGCTGCTCACCTACATCCTCCCGTTCGTGATCTTCATCGGGTTCTGGATCTTCCTCATGAACCAGGTCCAGGGCGGCGGCTCCAAGGTGATGTCGTTTGGTAAATCGAGAGCCAAACGCATGTCGGTCGACTCGCCGAAGATCACGTTCCGCGACGTGGCCGGCGTCGACGAGGCGGTCGAGGAGCTGCACGAGATCAAGGAGTTCCTCGAGAACCCCAAGAAGTTCCAGGCCTTGGGTGCCCGCATCCCCAAGGGGGTACTGCTGTACGGCCCGCCGGGGACCGGAAAGACTTTGCTGGCCCGCGCGGTCGCGGGCGAGGCCGGGGTGCCGTTCTTCTCGATCTCCGGCTCTGACTTCGTCGAGATGTTCGTCGGCGTCGGCGCCTCGCGCGTGCGCGACCTGTTCGAGCAGGCCAAGCAGAACTCACCCTGCATCATCTTCATGGACGAGATCGACGCCGTCGGGCGCCACCGCGGCGCCGGCCTCGGCGGCGGCCACGACGAGCGCGAGCAGACGCTGAACCAGCTCCTGGTCGAGATGGACGGCTTCGAGATGAAGGACAACATCATCCTGATCGCCGCCACCAACCGGCCGGACATCCTCGATCCGGCGCTGCTCCGTCCCGGCCGCTTCGACCGCCAGATCGTGGTGGACCGGCCCGACCGGCTCGGGCGCAAGAAGATCCTCGAGGTCCACACGCGCGGCAAGCCGCTGGCGCGGGAGATCGACGTCGACGTGCTGGCGGGTCAGACGCCCGGCTTCACAGGCGCCGACCTCAGCAACCTGGTGAATGAGGCTGCCCTGCTGGCGGCGCGCAACGGCAAGCGCGAGATTGCCCAGGACGAGCTCGAGGAAGGGATTATGCGGGTGATCGCGGGCCCGGAGAAGAAGACCCGGGTGATGAGCGAGAAGGAGCGGCTGATCACCGCCTTCCACGAAATGGGCCACGCGATCGTCGGCCACTACCTGCCGAACTCCGACCCCGTCCACAAGATCTCCGTGATCTCCCGCGGCCAGGCCCTGGGGTACACGATCGCGCTTCCGACCGAGGACAAGTTCCTGACCACGCGCGCGGAGCTGTCGGACACCATGGCCATGACGCTCGGCGGCCGCGCGGCCGAGGAGATCATCTTCGGCGAGGTGACCACGGGGGCTTCGAACGATCTCGAGAAGGTGACCGCGACCGCGAAGCAGATGGTGATGCGCTTCGGGATGTCGGAGAAGCTCGGACCGCGAGTGTTCGGCCACGACCATGGTCTCCCGTTCCTCGGACGGGAATTCTCGGCGGAGCCCGACTATTCCGACGAGATCGCGCGGGAGATCGACGACGAGATCCGCCGGATTGTCGAGGCCGCCCACGTGCAGGCCAAGGACATCCTGACCCGCTACAAGACCTCGCTCGAGAAGCTGTCGGAGATCCTGGTCAAGCGCGAGACGATCGAGCGCGAGCAGTTCGAGGCGCTCCTCGCCGGCGGCACCGAGGAAGAGGTATTCGGGGCCGAGGCGCCCCCGCCGCCCGAGGTTCCGATCCCGCCGGCGGCCGGCGAGCGTGCCGGGCGCGAGGCGCCGCGACCGCTGCCGAGGCCGGGCTGGGCCGGCGGCACGGCCGAGTAGTACGCACGACGGTCCGCAGCTATCTGTGGGCCATCAGGTACCGGGTGACATCACTCGCTGCCCCCGTGGTGCCGGGTGGCAGCGGAGGGTTCAGGCCGGCGGCGTGGCACTTGGCGAGGCCGGGGGCGAGGGGGGGCGCGGCGGCGAGAGGCGGCGGTTCGGCGAACGCGGCGTGGCGGAAGTCGAAGTAGTCGGTCATCGGGTCGGCGTTCGCGTCGCGGTAGGTCATCGCCGGCAGGTTCCACTTGCGCTCGATGAACGCGTCGAGCGAGGTGTGGTCCTGGACGACGCGCGAGACGTGGCGTGGCTTGGCCCAGGGAGAGACGACGATCAGCGGGACGCGAAAGCCGTAGCGGTCGTAGGAGCCCGGGATGTCGCCGGGCGCCAGCATCGGCGGGATCGTGTCCGGCTTGATCGCGCGCGGCGGTGGGACGTGGTCGTAGTAGCCACCGTGCTCGTCGTAGGTGATGAACAGCGCGGTGTGGTTCCAGGTCGGCGCGCTCATCAGCGTCTGCACAACCTGGGCGACGAACTGCTCCCCGACCTGGATGTCCTGCGGATTCTCCTCCGAGGTCGTCGAGTAGTCGGGGTCCAGGAACGTGAACTGGGGCAGCTCGCCCGCGGCCGCGTCGGTCAGGAACCGGGCGAACGGGCTCGTCCGCGCCACCTGCGAGGGGTTGTTGCGGAAGTTCGGCAGGATGAGGGGGCTCGGGATCTGCTGGAAGTAAACGCGCCAGTCGATGCCGTAGGCGTCGAAGCGGTCGAAGATCGTCCCGTTGGCGGCCGCGGGGAGGAGCCCGGGGGTCGTGGTCGAGATCGTCCCCGACGCGGTGCCGGCGAAGAAGAAGCGCCGGTTGGGGTAGGTCTGCGCGAGCACCGAGCAGAAGTAGCGCTCGCCGATCGGAAAGGGCTTCGCCAACGAGTAGGTGAACGGCAGGTCGGTCTTGTCCCAGAAGCTCATCGCGACCGGCCCGCTGGCCTTCACGAAGCCGTCGTTCCGCCCTCCGTCGTAGGACTCGTGGCTCGCGTCCCACGACTGCGAGGGATGTCCTACGAGCTGGCACGGCGAGCTCATGTGCTGCGCATAGACGCGGTTCCCGTTGGGGTCGGGATTGAAGTTCACGAAGCGCCCGCGCCGGCGGGTGAGGCCGTCGACCAGCTCGCGGCCCCGTACCTGGTAGGGGACCAGGCCGAGCAGGTTGTCGAACGAGTGGTTCTCCATCATCAGCACCACGATGTGCTTGATCTGCCGCATGCTGGGCGTACCCGGCGGCAGATGCGGGAAGGGGAGGCTGTCGGGCTGACGCAGGCGACCTGAGTCCCGCACCGGCCGCGCCCACGCCGGGAGCCCGCGGGTGGCGATCGCCGCGCCTGCGCCGGCCGCGGCGCCGAGGAGCGTACGGCGAGTGACCCTCCCTTCGAACGGCAAGCCCTGCACGTTCGGGACACTATCCATTCATGGCCGATAGGAACAGTCCGGGTAACAAAACGAACCCCGGTGGCGTGCTACTGGCCGCCACCAGGGTGTGGCTACCGGTCGCGATCGCGGTCGCGGGCGTGATCGCGATCGTGATCGGGCACGGCGAGACGGGCACCGCGGCCGCCGGCGTGGGCCTGATCATCGCTGCGCTGATCGTATGGATGCTCAACTGGATGTACCGCATGAGCGTGCAGAGCAACCTCGATCGCGAACGCGAGGAGGCGGCGCGCGAGTACTTCGACCGCCACGGACGCTGGCCCGACGAGGAGGAGAGATGAACGACCCGGGCGGCGACGAGGTCGCTCGGAATGCGCCGGACGACGGCGGTTTCCGTCTGATGGGCGTGGTCAACGTCACGCCGGACTCGTTCTCCGACGGAGGCCTCTACCTGGACCCATCAACGGCCATCGCCCACGGACTCGAGCTCGAGGCCGAAGGGGCCGCGATCCTCGACATCGGCGGCGAGTCGACCCGCCCCGGGGCGGCCCCGGTCTCAAAGGAGGTCGAGTTGCGCCGCGTGCTGCCCGTGATCGAGGGACTCGTGTCCGCGGGAACGAAGGCGCAGCTGTCGATCGACACCTACAAGAGCGCGGTGGCCACGGCCGCACTCCAGGCCGGCGCCACGCTGATCAATGACGTGACGGCGCTACGGGGCGATCCCGAGATGGCGGGGATCGTCGCCGCCGCGGGCGCCGACTGCTGCCTCATGCACATGCTGGGCGAACCGCGCACCATGCAGCGCGACCCCCGCTACGAGGACGTGGTCAACGATGTGAAGGAGTTCCTCCTCGAGCGGATGGCATTCGCGATCGACCAGGGCGTGGCGGAGGAGCGCATCCTGCTCGATCCGGGCATCGGCTTCGGCAAGACCATCGAGCACAACCTCGAGCTGCTGCGCCGGATCGACGAACTCGTCGCGGTCGGCCAGACCGTGGTCATCGGGACATCGCGCAAGTCCTTTCTCGGCAAGCTCACCGGACGCGAGGTCCAAGATCGGATCGCCGGCACGATCGCGACCAACGTGCTCGCGTACGAGCGCGGCGTGCGCGTGTTCCGCGTCCACGACGTGGCGCCGGTCCATGACGCCCTGGAGGTCGCGGCTGCTACGGTCACGGCGCCATGGAGGAGCCCGACGAGTTCGACGAGCTAGGAGAAGACGAAGAGGAGGGCGAGGAGCACCCGGAGCCCGAGGTCACGATCGAAGTCAGCGGGCTCTCGCTGTTCACGCACGTCGGGGTGACCGCCGCCGAGCGGGAGGTGGGACAGCGCCTGTTGCTGGATCTGCGCATCGACGTCGGTGACTCCGACGCCACCGTCACCGACCGCCTCGAGGACACCATCGACTACGCCCAGGTGTGCGACGTGGCCAATCTCGTGGCCCACCAGCGCACCTACCGCACCCTCGAGCGGTTGTGCGCCGCGATCGCGGACCGGTTGCTGGAGCAGTACGACGTGAACGCCGTGTGGGTCAAGGCGGCAAAGCCCGAGCCGCCGATCCCGCTACCCGTGTCGGAGGTGTCAGTCGAGGTCTGGCGCGAAGCCGAATGATCCGCAGGGGCTATTTGGGGCTCGGGTCCAACGTGGGTGACCGCCGGGCGCATCTGGAGAACGCGGTCGCCGAGCTGCCCCGCCACGGCGTGCGCGTGGTGGCCTCCTCGTCGGTGTATGAGACCGAGCCGGTGGGGCTCGTTCTCGACCAGCGCGACTTCTTCAACGCCTGCCTGCGCGTGGAGACCGAGCACGACCCGGAGGCGCTGCTCGAAGCTTGCAAGCGGGTGGAGCGAGCGCTCGGCCGGCGACCGGGCGGCGTGCGCCATGGCCCGAGGCCGATCGACGTCGACGTCCTGCTGTTGGACGGGCTGGAGTTCCACTCACAGCGGCTGACGCTGCCGCACCCCGAGGTCCGCTCGCGGCGCTTCGTGCTCGTGCCGTTGCTGGAACTCGATCCGGACATGACACTTCCCGGCGACGGGCCCCTGGTCGACTCGCTCGCCACGCTCGGCTCCGGGCAGGAGGTCCGCCTCGTCGGGGATCCCCTCGTTTAGGGTTCGCGCAGAAACGATGCTCCTGGTCGTCGACGTCGGCAACACCCAGACCCATTTCGGCGTCTTTCGCGACATCAACGGGCCGGTCGCGGAGCACTGGCGATTCGCGACGATCCGCGAGTCGACCGGCGACGAGCTCGGAGCGGCGCTGTCCAACCTGCTCGCGCTGCGGGGTTTGTCGTTCCGCGACGTCGATCAGTCGATCGTCTCCTCGACCGTGCCACAGCTGTCGGAGCAGTGGACGCTGATGGCCGACCGCTATCTGGAACAGCGGATGCTGGTCGTCGGCCCCGCGATCCGCACCGGTATGCCGATCCGCTACGACAATCCCTACGAGGTGGGCGCGGACCGCCTGGCCAACGCCGTCGCGGCCTACGAGCGCGTCCACGACACCTGCGTGATCGTCGACTTCGGGACGGCGATCACATACGACGTGGTCTCGGCGGCAGGCGAGTACCTGGGCGGGATCATCACCCCCGGCGCGGAGATCTCGATCGACGCGCTCTATGAGCGGGCGGCGAAGCTGCCCAAGGTCGAGCTGGCCGAGCCTCGGTCGCTGATCGGCAAATCAACCGTGGAGGCGATACGCAGCGGGATCGCCTACGGGTTCGCCGGGCAGGTCGAGGGGATCGTCCGCCGGCTGCGTGCCGAGCTCGGCCCGGCCACCACGGTGATCGCGACGGGCGGGCTCGCGGGCGTGCTAGTCCCGTTCATCCGGGAGACGATCGACGAGGTGGACGACCTGCTCACGCTCACTGGGCTGCGGCTGATCTGGCAGCGGAACCAAAGCTAGTGTCGGCGTCAGCGGCGCGGCGTTCAGCGCGCGGCACCGGAACGTCCGGCGTACGGGCCACGGTCGCGGCCAGGATCAGGAACGTCAGCCGCCGGCGTTCCGTGGGGTGCTCGCTCGCGTACGCCTCAAAATCGTCGAGCAGCTGTCGGATCGCCGCGAACACCGGGGCGTCGTCGACGTCATCCGGCACGTCGCAGGAGAGGCGCGCGAGCGCAAGCATCTCCGCTGGGTCGAGGCCACGCATCGTCGAGACCGCGGTCAGGAGCAGGAACTCGGACACACGATCGAGCAGCACGTGGCCGGCGCGCTCGCGCTCGCCCACGGCCGGTCCGGCGGGCTCGAGCGGCTCTCCGGCCGCGATCCGCAATGCCTGACCGCCGGCAACCGAACGGATCTGGTCCACCGACAGCCCGGCCTGCAGCGCGGAGCGGATCTGGAACGAGGGCGACAGTGCCGTTGAGCCGTACGGGGCGTCGCTCGCGAACAGGATCTGCCCGGGAGGTATCAGCGAGAACAGCGACAACATGTCGGCCGGCATCCACCAGGCGGTGTCGAACAGCAGGTTCGGATGATCGCCCGCCACCCGCCAGATCCACGAGAGGTCGCAGATCGCCGCGTGCGCGAGGATCAGCCGCGCGTTCGGGAACTCCTCCGCCAGGTCCACGGCGTGTAGGCCGAGCGCGGGAATGCCGCGACCGGCGTGGATCAGCACGGGAAGGGTCCGCTCGTTCGCCAGCGCGATCAGCGCGCGCACGTCCGGATGATCGAGCGTGAACTGCTCGGCGCGGGGATGAAGCTTGATCCCTCGCGCTCCGGCATCCAGGCAGCGCTCGGCCTCCGCCACCGGGTCATCGTGCGGGTTCACCCGGCAGAAAGGGACCAGCCGCCCGTTCGCCTCGCCGGCGGCCGCGAGCACCGCGTCGTTGGCCGGCGGATAGCCGTCGGGCTCGTGCATCGGGAACACGAACGCACCGCGGGCGTTGACGGCCTCGAGCCCGGCAATCAGCTGCTCGGGTGTCTGACGCATGCCGTCCGGATCGTTCTGGCCGATGTGGGTGTGCGCGTCGAACAGCTCGATGCCCGGAACCTGTTCGAGCATGATCTCCGTCCACGGGCGAAGGAGGGAAACGAGGTCCATGCCCGTGATTCGTACCATGAACCATCCATGGCCCGGGCTCTCACGGACAGCTGGACCCTCGGTGGGCTGCAAATCTCAAACCGCGTCGTGCTCGCCCCGCTCGCCGGGATCGGCAACTGGTTCGTGCGTCTGCAGGCCAAGCGCTATGGCGCCGGGCTGGTGGTATCGGAGATGGTTTCGAGCTTTGCCGTGCACTACCGCAACGAGCGAACGTGCCGGGAGCTGCTGAAGATCCATCCCGAGGAGCACCCCACTTCGATGCAGCTGTTCGGGCACGACCCGGAGGTGATGGCCTCGGCCGCCGAGCAGGTCGCGGCGGCGGGCGCGGACCTGATCGACATCAACATGGGGTGCCCGGTCCCGAAGGTGTGCAAGACCGGCGCCGGCGCCGCCCTGCTCGACGACCCGGCGCGAGCCGTCGCGCTGGCGCGCGCCGCGGCCCGGGGCAGCGGGCTGCCGGTCACGGTCAAGCTGCGCACCGGCCGGCGCGCCGGTGAGCTCGCCGGGATCGACCTCGCCCGCCGGCTGGTCGACGAGGCGGGGGTCGCGGCGGTCTCGATCCATCCGCGGGCGGCTTCGCAGCGCCACAAGGGAACGCCCGACTACGAGCTGGTGCGGGAGCTGGCCGGGGAGCTCCCGGTGCCGGTCCTCATCTCGGGCGGCCTGGACAGCGTGGACAAGGTTCGGGAGGCGTTCGAGCGGACCGGGGCGGCGGGCGTCCTGCTGGCCCGCGGCTCGCTTGGCAACCCGTGGCTGTTCGCGCAGCTCCTCGGTCTGCACGCCGGCGACCCCGACCGCGATGAGATTCTCGCGGAGCTCGATTGGCTGATCCAGCGGGCGCGGGAGCACCTCGGCGAGGAGCGCGCCACGCGCTATCTGCGCAAGTTCTATCCGTGGTACGTCCGGCGCCTTGCACCGACGCCCGCCGCGGCGCGGGCGCTGCAGGCCGCGCTCCAGACTGCGCCGACGCTCGAGGCGGCGCGGGCGCTGATTTGGGAGGGCGCGCCCGAGCTGGTAGGCGCCTGCTGAACCGTGCCGGACCGTTCCACTAGGACCCGCTGGACGGTGCGTCTATACTCCTCCGCCCACGCCAGACCGGTGTGAGCCCGTCCCGCTTTGAGAGCGGGTTTTTTCTCGTCCAAATCGCTTCCAAGTGCAGGTCTTTTACGCAATGCCCAAGGACGTAATTCTCACCCCCGAAGGGCTCGCCAACCTCAAGGCCGAGCTCGAGCAACTTCAGACCACCCGCCGCCGCGAGATCGCGGCTCGGATCAAGGAAGCCCGCGAGTTCGGCGACATCTCCGAGAACGCGGAGTACGACGACGCCAAGAACGAGCAGGCGATGGTCGAGGCCAGGATCGCCCAGCTGGAGGAGAAGCTTCGCTCGGCGACGCTGATCGATGCCTCCGACCTGGGGACCGACGTGGTCCGAGTGGGCTCCGTCGTGCACGTCAAGGACGAAGGCGGAAAGTCGAACAAGTACACGATCGTCGGGTCGGCTGAGGCGAACCCGGCGGAGGCCAAGCTGTCCAATGAGTCGCCCGTCGGCAAGGCACTGATGGGCCGCAAGCGGGGCGAAGAGGTCGTGTTCGGCACTCCCCGCGGCGAGCGCCGCCTCAAGATCACCAAGATCGACGTCGCCGCCAGGTAGGCGAGGCGCGGGCGTGGGCGAAGAGCCCTCAGACGTCTTCGCCACCCGCCGCCGAAAGCTCGAATCCCTCCGTGCGGCCGGGATCGAGCCGTTCCCGCACGAGTTCGATCACGTGGAGCCGATCGCCGCGGTGCGAGCGCAGCACGCTTCGCTTACCCCCGGCGAGGAGACGAACGTGGCGCACCGCGTTGCGGGACGGTTGGCCGCACGCAGGGGTCAAGGCAAGATGGCGTTTCTGGACCTCGTCGACCGGTCCGGGCGGATCCAGCTCCAGGCGCGGGTCGACGAGCTCGGCCCCGAGCGCATGGAGCAGCTGCTCTCGCTCGATCTCGGAGACCTGCTGGGGATCGATGGGATCGCGTTCGTGTCCCGGCGCGGGGAACTGACGCTCCGGATTACCGACTACCGAGTCCTCGCCAAGTCACTGCGGCCACCGCCGGAGAAGCACCACGGGCTCACCGACGTCGAGACGCGCCACCGCCACCGTGAGCTCGACCTGATCGCCAACGAGGATGCACGGGAGCTATTCATGACCCGCGCTCGCGTGATCTCGGCGATCCGCCGGTTTCTCGATTCCGAGGGGTTCATAGAGGTGGAGACCCCGGTCCTCCAGCCGCTCTACGGGGGGGCCGCGGCCCGGCCGTTCACGACGCACCACAATGCGCTCGATCGGGATCTGTACCTGCGGATCGCCACCGAGCTGTACCTGAAGCGGCTGATCGTGGGGGGCCTGGAGAGGGTGTACGAGCTCGGCAAAGACTTCCGCAACGAGGGGATCGACTCCACGCACATCCCCGAGTTCACGATGCTCGAGTGGTATGAGGCGTACGCCGACTATCTCGATGTCGCGGATCGGTGCGAGCGGCTGATCGCGTACGTCGCGTCGGAGGTCGACTACCGGGGGCCCGTCGATCTGTCCCCGCCGTGGCGGCGGGAGACCCTGGCCGAGGCGATCCTCGCCCGGACCGGTGTCGACATTCTGCGTTTTCGGGATCGCGAGGGGCTGGCCGGGGAGATGCGGGCGCGGGGCCTGGCCGTGGCCGAGGAGGACACGTGGCCCCAGCTGGTCGATCAGCTGCTCTCAAAGCACGTCGAGCCGGCGCTGATCGAACCCACCTTCCTGCTGGATTATCCGGTCGAGCTCTCCCCGTTCGCCAAGCGCCATCGCGCGGTGGATGGCCTGGCTGAGCGGTTTGAGGCCTACATCGGGGGGCTCGAGATCGCCAATGCGTTCACGGAGCTGAACGATCCCGACGAGCAGCGGCGTCGCTTCGAGCAGCAGCGAGAGCTCGCCGGCGCCGGGGATCTCGAAGCACAGCCGTACGACGAGGCGTTCCTGTCGGCGCTCGAGCATGGCATGCCGCCGACGGGCGGGATCGGGATCGGGATCGACCGGCTGGTGATGGTCCTGACCGGAACCCGCTCTATCCGGGAAGTTGTCCTGTTTCCTGCAATGAGGGACTGACCGCGGGGTCGGGACGGGCGTCACGTTTTGCCTGCGGTATGCGGGGTTAATCCGCAACACCCCGCCGGCAAAGCGCCGACGAACCCCGGACAACCGTCCCCACGGGCGCTAACGTGGGACTCGATGGCCCCAGATGAACGCGCTGTGAACGAGGAAAAGGCCACCAAGGGTGCCCACGGGCTGTTGGTAGACTGCCATATGGCCCAGAACGAATCCGTTTGCGCTTATCAAATTCGGTCGACGCGCCGAATAGATGAGTACAACCGGATCGTTGGCGACCCCGCAGCGGCCGCGAGCACTTGACGACTCTGGCAGCGTAGGAGAACAAGTCCGGAAAACCACGTCGACCGACCGCCCGAGTACAGCCCCACCCCGAGAGAAGACCATGTTCGAGCGATTCACAGAGCGAGCCCGCCAGGTCGTGGTCCTGGCCCAGGAAGAGGCGCGAACGCTCAAGCACAACTACATCGGCACCGAGCACATCCTGCTCGGCCTGCTCCGCGAGGAGGAGGGCTTGGCGGCGCGTGTTCTCGAGTCCCTGGACATCACGGTTGAGCGGGTCCGCGCCCAGGTGGTGCGGATCGTCGGCTCCGGCGAAGAGGTCACCTCCGGCCAGATTCCGTTCACGCCACGGGCGAAGAAGGTGCTCGAGCTGGCCCTGCGCGAGGCCCTGAGCCTCGGCCACAACTACATCGGCACCGAGCACATCCTCCTCGGCCTCGTGCGCGAGAACGAGGGTGTCGCCGCTCGGATCCTCCTCGACTTCGACGCGGATTCCGAGAAGATCCGCAACGAGGTGATCCGGATGCTGTCCGGACCGGGCAGCCGCCAGCGCTCGGGCAGCGCGGGCGCCGCCGCCGGCGCGGCCGCCCAGGGCGAGGGCAAGAAATCTTCCAAGCTGCTCGATCAGTTCGGGCGCAACCTGACGAAGCTGGCGTCCGACTCCAAGCTCGACCCCGTGGTGGGGCGCGAGACCGAGATCGAACGGATCATGCAGATCCTGTCTCGCCGCACCAAGAACAATCCGGTGCTCGTGGGCGAGCCCGGGGTGGGAAAGACCGCCGTGGTCGAAGGGCTGGCCCAGCGGATCACACACGGAGACGTGCCCGAGCTGCTGAAGGGCAAGCAGATCTACACGCTCGATCTGGCCGCCCTCGTGGCCGGCTCCAAGTATCGGGGCGAATTCGAGGAGCGCCTGAAGAAGGTGATGAAGGAGATCACCCAGCGCGGCGACATCATCCTGTTCATCGACGAGCTGCACAACCTCGTCGGCGCGGGGGCCGCCGAGGGCGCGATCGACGCCGCCTCGATCCTCAAGCCGGCGCTGGCCCGCGGCGAGCTGCAGACGATCGGCGCCACGACCTTGGAGGAGTATCGGAAGTACCTGGAGCGCGACAGTGCCCTGGAGCGCCGCTTCCAGAAGATCACCGTCGACCAGCCCACCACCGAGGAGACGGTCCAGATCCTCAAGGGCCTGCGCGACCGCTACGAGCAGCACCACAAGGTCAACATCACCGACGAGGCGCTCGACGCCGCTGCCGACCTCGCCGACCGCTACATCTCGGACCGCTTCCTGCCGGACAAGGCGATCGACCTGATCGACGAGGCCGCCTCCCGGATGCGGATCAAGTCGATGACCTCACCGCCGGTGTACCGCGAGCTCGAGGACGAGATCGAGGAGACGCGGCGCGCCAAGGAGGAGGCGATCGAGTCTCAGGAGTTCGAGAAGGCCGCGAACCTCCGCGACAAGGAGCGCCGGCTGACCCAGCGCAAGCGCGAGCTGTCCGACCAGTGGGAGGCCGGCGAATCGACCGAGCGTCCCGCCATCGGCGAGGAGGAGATCGCCGACATCGTCTCGATGTGGACCGGGATCCCCGTGTTCAAGCTCACCGAGGCCGAGACCGCGAAGCTGATGCGGATGGAGGACGAGCTCCACAAGCGCGTGATCGGCCAGCACCCCGCGATCGAGGTCGTCTCCAAGGCGATCCGGCGCTCGCGGGCGGGCCTCAAGGACCCCAAGCGCCCCACCGGATCGTTCATCTTCCTGGGACCCTCCGGCGTCGGCAAGACCGAGCTCGCGCGCACGCTCGCCGAGTTCCTGTTCGGCGACGAGGACACCATGGTCCGGATCGACATGTCCGAGTACATGGAGAAGCACGCGGTCTCACGGCTCGTCGGCTCGCCCCCGGGATACATCGGCTACGACGAGGGCGGCCAGCTCACCGAGGCGGTGCGGCGCAAGCCCTACAGCGTGCTCCTGCTCGACGAGATCGAGAAGGCCCACCCGGACGTCTTCAACATCCTGCTTCAGATCCTCGAGGACGGCCGCCTGACCGACGCCCAGGGGCGGACGGTCGACTTCCGCCACTGCATCGTGATCATGACCTCGAACATCGGCGCCTCGGAGATCGCCCGCAACACGCCGCTCGGCTTTGCCGTCTCCGATGACGAGACCGGCATCACCTACGACGACATGAAGAACCGGATCATGGGCGAGCTCAAGAAGGTCTTCCGGCCCGAGTTCCTCAACCGAATCGACGAGGTGATCGTCTTCCACAAGCTGAGCAAGGACGAGATCAAGGAGATCGTCGAGCTGCTGCTGCGGCGAATCCGCGAGTCGATGGCCGAGCGCGAGCTCCAGCTCGAGCTGTCCGAGGACGCCAAGGACATGCTGGTCGACAAGGGCTGGGATCCCGCGATGGGTGCACGGCCGCTGCGCCGCGCCATCCAGCGCTACATCGAGGACCCGCTCGCGGACTTCGTGCTGCGCCAGCAGGTGCCGTCGGGCTCGACCGTGATGGTCGACAAGCAGGAGGAGGAGGAACCGCCAACCGAGGAGCCCGAGGTCAAGCTGACGGTGATCGAGCCGGCGCCCAAGCCGACACCCGTGGGCGTGGGAGCCGAAGGCGGCACCGAGGACCCCGAGGAGCCCGCGCAGAGCGAGCCGCCGCCCGCGGACGCCCCGGCCGAATCCGAGTAGCGCACCGGCCGCGCCGCGGTGACGTCGGCGCCGGCGCGTAGCCTGCTCGCCCATGCCGCGCGCCGCCACGATCCACGTCTGCTCGGCCTGCGGGCACGTGACGCCCCGCTGGGTGGGGCAGTGCCCGGGCTGCGGGGAGTGGAACACCATCGTCGAGGAGGTGCCGGTCCGCGGCCCCACCGGCGCCGGCGGCGTTCAGAACGGCAGGCACCGGGGCGCCGGCAACGGCCTCGCGGTGGCGCCCGTCGCCCTCGGCGACATCACCGCCACCGAACAGACGCGCCTGAGCACCGGCATCGGCGAGCTCGACAACGTGCTCGGCGGAGGGATCGTGCCCGGCTCGCTCGTGCTGATCGGCGGCGCTCCGGGCATCGGCAAGTCGACGCTGACCACGATGGCGCTCGCGAATCTGGTGAGCGGCGGCCTGCGGACCCTCTACGTCTCGGCCGAGGAGTCCGCGGCGCAGATCCGCCTGCGCGCGGAGCGGCTGAGCAACGGCGCGGCGCTGCGAATCCCGGTGATCTCCGAGACCGATCTGCACGTCGTGCTCGCCACCCTCGAGCGCGAGCGACCACAGGTGTGCGTCATCGACTCGGTGCAGACTCTGCACAACGCCGAGCTCTCGGGCGCGGCCGGATCCGTGGGCCAGGTTCGCGAGGTCGCGGGTGAGATCGCCCGGGTCGCGAAGGCGCTGCAAATCGCGGTCCTGCTGGTCGGGCACGTGACCAAGGATGGCGCGCTCGCCGGGCCCCGCGTGCTCGAGCACCTGGTGGACTGCGTGCTGCAGTTCGAGGGCGAGCGCGAGCGTATGTACCGCACGGTTCGGGCGATCAAGAACCGCTTC
Source organism: uncultured Solirubrobacterales bacterium (assembly GCA_963731355.1). Classification (GTDB taxonomy): domain Bacteria; phylum Actinomycetota; class Thermoleophilia; order Solirubrobacterales; family Solirubrobacteraceae; genus Palsa-465. Next base: position 77,368 of record CAVSUS010000004.1, read on the forward strand.
GGCTCCACGAACGACGCGGGCGTGTTCGAGATGCACGACCACGGGCTGGTGGAGGTGCTCGATGCATCGGCGCGGTTCGTCGGCGAGGCGACGCGCGCGCCCGGAAGCGTCGTCCTGTGCGCGATGGAGGGCTCGCGCCCCCTGCTCGTCGAGGTGCAGGCGCTGGTGTGCACCTCCGAACTGGTTCCGCCCCGCCGGGTGGTCTCGGGCCTTGACCGCAACCGCGTCGCGCTCGTGCTCGCCGTGCTCGGCCGCCACGCCGGCATCGGCCTGGGAGCCGCGGACGTGTTCGTCAACGTGGTCGGCGGCGTCCGGGTCGAGGATCCCGGCGCCGACCTCTCAGTGGCGCTCGCCGTCGCCGGCGCGGTCAAGCGGACCGCGCTGGCGAGTCCAAGCAGCGGCGGCCCTTTGGCGTGCTTCGGCGAGCTCGGTCTGACGGGCGAGCTCCGCACCGTCGCCCACGCCGACCGCCGCCTCGCCGAGGCCGCGAAATTCGGCCTCGCGCCGGTGGTGGAGCCGGGCGCTCAGCGCACGCTGCGGGAGGCGCTGGAGAGCGCGCTGCCCCTGCATAAAAGCTAAAATCGCCCTTCATGCCGCCGCGTTCCGGGGAAGAGCTCAAAGGAGAGCTCGAGTCAAGGCAGGACTCCCGGATGGTGAGGGCGCTGGAGATGGTGGCGCCCGGCACGGCGCTCAGAGAGGGGCTCGACAACATCCAGAGCGCGCACACGGGCGGGCTGATCGTGATCGGCGACGTCGACGAGCTGGCGTTCCTGTTCTCGGGCGGAATCAAGTTCGACCTCGACTACTCGCCGACGTTCCTGTACGAGCTCTCGAAGATGGACGGGGCGATCGCGCTGAGCTCGAACGCGACCAAGATCGCTTACTCCAACGTCCAGCTGACCCCCGATCCGACGATTCTGACTCTCGAGACGGGCACCCGCCACCGCACCGCGGAGCGCGTCTCTAAGCAGACGGACGCGCTCGTCATCGCGATCTCCGAGCGCCGCGAGATCGTGTCGCTGTACGTGGACGGGATCAAGTACATCCTGGAGGACATCCCGGTGGTCCTCGCCAAGGCCAATCAGGCGCTCGCGACCCTGGACAAATACCGCAGCCGCCTGGACCAGGTCTCGACGCGCTTGACCGCGCTCGAGTTCGAGGGCGGGGCCACGTTGCACGACGTGCTGACCGTCCTGCAGCGCGCCGAGCTGGTGACGCGCATGGCGGTGGAGATCGAGCGCTACATCGTCGAGCTCGGGACCGAGGGGCGTCTCATCGAGATGCAGCTCGACGAGACGATGGTCGGAGTGTCCGCCGACAAGGCCGCGCTGGTCCACGACTACCTGATCGAAGACACCGATGACACATTCGCCATCGCGTTCGACCAGCTGGTGCGGCTCCCCCACCAAGATCTTCTGGACTTCGGTCGACTCGCCGAGCTGCTCGGCTACGACCGCAAGCTGAACACCCTCGACTATCCCGTGTCTCCACGGGGATTCAGGATTCTGGGACGCATTCCTCGACTACCCAAGCTCGTCGTACAACGGATCGTCGACGAGTTCGGAGGACTCGAGGAGTTGCTCGCTGCCACCGACAGCGAGCTGGAGACCGTCGACGGAGTCGGCGAGATCCGGGCGAAGGACATACGCGAGGGCCTTCGCCGACAGCAAGAGATCAACCTGGTGGATCGGTACCTACAGACGTAGCCAGTACCGATGCATGCACTGCAAACGTGTGCGGGGTCTCGCGCCCGTTACACCCGGACCAAGGGAGGACACCATCACCGAGCTAATGGAAGAGCACGTGGAGGACTTCGAGACCGAAGAGACACTCCCCCACATCGAGTTCGAAATCGGCGACAACGTCGTCTACCCGCACCATGGTGCGGGCAAGGTGCTTCGCAAGGAAGTCAAGGAAGTGCTTGGGGAGAGTCGCGAATACCTCACGATCAAGATCCTCCACAACGACATGACCGTGATGGTCCCGACCGAGAACGCCGCGCTCGCCGGTCTGCGCCGCGTGATCGACGAGGAAACCGTCAAGAAGGTCCTCGCTGTGCTTTCAGATGCGTGCTCGGAAATGCCCAAGAACTGGAACCGCCGCTTCAAGCACAATCGGGACAAGATCAAGACCGGCGACATCTACGAGCTCGCCGAGGTAGTGCGCAACCTCGCCATCCGCGAGGCCGAAAAGGGCCTGTCGACTGGTGAGAAACAGATGTTCACGCGAGCCAAGAAGATCCTTGCCTCCGAGCTGATGTACGCGCTCGAGATGGACGAAGACCAGGTTGAGGAGCACATCTACGGCCTGCTCTCGGAGTCCTCCAATGGCAAGAAGAACGGCAAGGTGGCAGTCGCCGCGAAGTAGGTCCGCCCAGAGATGGCGGTCGCGTTGATCGTGGCCGCTGGACGTGGCGAGCGCCTTGGGTCGGGCCGGCCCAAGGCGCTCGTCACGCTTGCGGGCAAGCCCATGCTCGATTGGAGCGTGGCGGCGCTGCGCGCCGTTCCGGAGGTCGAGCAGATCGTGGTCGCGCTCCCGCCGGAGACGCAGTACGGGGCCGCGCTAGAGGGGCTCCTCGCGGTGACCGGCGGGGAGACCCGTTCGCACTCCGTCCGCGAGGCGCTCCGCGCCGCGGGCCCCGGCGATCCCGTGATCGTGCACGACGCCGCGCGGCCGCTCGCCCCTCCGGAGCTGTTCGGCCGCGTGCTCGCGGAGCTCGCGCAGACGGGCGCCGACGCGGTGATCGCCGCCGCACCGGTGTCCGACACGATCAAGGAGGTGGGCGCGGACGGGCGCACGGTCACCGCCACGCTCGACCGCGAGCGCCTGTGGGCGGTGCAGACGCCGCAGGCGTTCCGGCGCGCGGCGCTCGAGGACGCGCTTTTCAACGCCTCCGACGAGGTGCTCGCGGCGGCCACCGACGACGCCTGGCTGATAGAGACCGCGGGCGGCCGGGTCCGCGTGGCGCGCGCGGAGCCCCAGAACATCAAGGTGACCAGCCTCACCGACCTGCGGCTCGCCGAGACGCTGCTGTCGGAGCTCGGCGCGTGACCGTGCAGACCGGCATCGGTTACGACTGCCATCCGTTCGCCGCCGGGCGGCGACTGGTGCTCGGCGGCGTCGAGGTCGCACACGAGCGCGGCCTCGCCGGGCACTCGGATGCCGACGTGCTCTCGCATGCCATCACGGACGCGCTGCTCGGAGCATGCGCGCTCGGGGACATCGGGCAGCACTTCCCGGACACCGACGAGCGCTACCGGGACGCGAACTCGCTCGAGCTTCTGAGGTTGGTGGTCGAGTTGCTGGCGCAGCGCGGGTTCGGGGTGCTGCACGTCGACGCGACGGTGCTTCTCGAGCGCCCCCGTATCGCGCCGGTACGCGAACGGATCCGAGACGCGGTGGCGGCCGTAATCGGCATCTCCCGAGAGCACGTCAGCATAAAGGCGACGCGCGGGGAGGGCATGGGCTTCGTCGGTCGCGAGGAGGGCGCGGCGGCGCTGGCCGTGGCCACGGTGGAGCGCGTGGGGGGCTGACGCTCACGTCGGAAACTGCGGGCCGCCTCGCGACTCTCGTTTCCCCCACATCGCGCCGATCGTGACGGCCAGCAGGGCAGCCGCGACTCCAGCGGCGGCGGCGACCACGAACGCCGACCGGGCACCGTAACCGTGATGCGCGACCACGCCGGCGATCGCGCTCGCGGCGCCCGTCCCGCCCGCGAATCCGGTCGACAGCCACCCGAAACCCTCCGCGGCGGCGTGCGGGGGCGCCCGACGCTCAACGAGCAGCGACAACGTGGTGAGCGCGGGGTTGAGCGACACGCCGCAGAGCAGCATGAGAGCGCCCACCAGCCACGCGCTACCGGCCGGGATCATGAGGATCGCCGCGCCCGCCAGCATCGCGAGCAGCGCCGGCAGGCGCCGGGAGGGCGGGGCGGACCAGGTCCGGCTGGCATACGTGACCGCGCCGGCGATGCCGCCGACCGACAGCAGGGCGATGAGCACACCGGTCAGGGCCGGCGCTCCGTGCTCGGAAGCGAACACCGGAGTAGCCACCTCGAGTCCCCCGACCACGCCGCCGACGAGCGCGGCGATGCTCAGCACCGCCGGCATGCCGGGCGAGCGCCACACGCCCCGACCGCGGACGCGGTCCTCGCGGCGCGCGCGCCGAGACGTCCCATGGCCGGCGATCGATGCCGCGAAGGCGAGCGTTCCGACCGCCGACACAGCCGCGACGCCGAGCAGCGCCACCGCAGCCGAGGCCAGTGCGATCAGGCCGGACAACAGCAGCGGACCGGCCAGGATCGAGAGCTCCTGGGTCAGGTAAACCAGGCTGTAGGCGGCGGTCCGATCGCCGGAAGGGAAGCGCTCGCCCCAGGCCACGCGCATGGCGGTCGACACCGGCGGGAGCGCGAGACCGGCGACCGCCCCGAGCGCGATCAACGCCCATCCCGGAGCGTGCGCCAGCGACAGCCCCACGATGCCGGCCAGGGCGCCGGGATGCACGAGGCCGCAGAGCGCCATCAGGCCCGCGCCGCCGCCGACGTCGATCACCCGTCCCTGAAGCGGCCGCGCCGCCGCCGCGGCGATCGACAGAGCCCCGAGCACCGCGCCGGCGACGGCGAGCGAGCCGACGTGCTCCCGGACCACCAGGATGATGCCGACGCCGCCGGCGCCCTGGGTGACCTGTGCGGTCACACCGGCGAGGGCCTGAAAGCGGACCGCTCGGTCGCCGAGCACGGTACGACCCGGGGTGCGCTCGCTCACCCCCATCACCCTAGCCCGTTACGCTCCCGTACCCGTGAACCGGATCCACAACGTGTTGTGCTCGTCGCGCTGGTGGTCGCGCACGGTGCGCTCCGAGCTGCTGCCGTGGGGCCTGGAAGGGGTGGAACTGGGGGGCGACGTGCTCGAGATCGGGCCCGGTTTCGGCGCCACCACCAAGGTGCTCGCCGGACGGACCGAGAAGCTCAGCGTCGTCGAGCTCGACGAGGGCTACGTGCGCCGTCTGCGGTCCGAGCTTCCGGACTCCGTTTCTGTCACCCAAGGCGACGCCACCGACCTGCCCTATCCGGACGGTCGATTCTCCGCGGTGGTCTGCTTTACGATGCTCCACCACATCCCCACCCGCGAGCTCCAGGATCGGGCGTTCGCGGAGGTGGCCCGGGTGCTGGCTCCCGAGGGAACGTTTGCCGGCACCGACAGCCTCGGCGTCGGATGGCTGTTCAAGCTGATCCACGTCGGCGACACCCTCAACCTGGTCGACCCTCAGGGGCTCCCGACTCGTCTGCAGAGCGGCGGACTGTCCGATCCGCAGGTGGACGTGGGGGGGCGATCGCTTCGGTTCCGCGCGCGCAAGCGAGCGTGACCCGCCGGCGCGGCGCGCCGCAGCTGCGCCGCGCCGGAACAGCCGTCGGCGATTGATCCGATTCGGCTCCCGGTCCGTACTGGAGGCATCGACCACGTATCCCTACACCGGCTCGGCCGGTGATAAAGAGGAGGTGCCAGGAGTGACCGATCAGCAGCCGGGGGGTGACGGCGTGACCCGCCTGTCCTTCCTCAAGGGCTCCGCCGGCGTGGCGGCCGGAATGGCGGCCGTGGGCGTGCCCGCGGCGGCCGCGATGTCCACGAAAGACGGGCGCGTCGTCAAGAACCCGGCTTCGCGAACCCCCCGCGAGCCGGTGATCGCCTACGTGCGCGACGCCGCGCGCGGCGAGGTGACGATCTTGTCGGGGACGACCGAGACCACGTACCGCGACCGCGCGCTCGCGCAGCGGCTCCTCGATGCCGCTCCGCGGGACGCGTTCGCGAACGGAGGGGGTGCCAGTGTCCTCGCACCGTGAAGCGCCGGAGATCAGCAAGGACCCGGTTGCCGACAACACCGACGTCTATGCGTTCATCAGTCCCGACCAGCCTGACACGGTCACGCTGATCTCAAACTTCGTGCCGCTCCAGGACCCGCCTGGCGGCCCTAACTTCTACGAGTTCGGAGACGACGTCCTGTACTCGATCTACGTGGACAACGACGGAGACGGGGTGCCGGAGATCTCCTTCGTGTTCAGGTTCGAGACCACGCTCCGCGACCCGAACACCTTCCTCTACAACACGGGCCCGATCACCTCGCTCGACAGCCCGAACTGGAACAAGCGCCAGTTCTACTCGGTGACGCGCGTCGACGGGGACGACACCACCGCGTTCGGGACTTCCCGCAACGGCCACAGCCTCCGGGCGCGCTCGCTCGGGGAGGGCCTGGCGTGCCCTCCGTGCAACATCGGCCCCCGCTCGACCCCGAACTACGCCGCGCTCAGCCAGGCGGCGGTGCACGGCCTTCCGGGTGGCGTGCAGGTGTTCGCCGGCCAGCGCAACGAGGGCTTCTACGTCGACCTCGGGGCGATCTTCGACCTCGGGGACCTGCGGCCGTTCCAGAACCTGCACCTGATCCCCACCCCGGCCGCGCCGGGCGTCGACGCGACCAAGAACCTGAACATCCACACGATCGCGCTGCAGATCCCGATCTCGCAGCTGACCGCGAACGGCTCGAGGCCGAAGAGCGTAAGCGACGGCTCCGCGGTGATCGGGGTATGGAGCGCGGCGAGTCGCCGCAAGGTTCGAGTCATCGACCGCGACGGAGATGACGACGCCGAGGCCGGGCCGTGGGTCCAGGTCTCCCGCCTGGGCAATCCGCTGTTCAACGAGGTGATCGTGCCGCTCGGTCAGAAGGACAGGTGGAACACGCTGTACCCCGCCGAGGACAAGAGGTTCGCCCAGTTCGTCCAGCACCCCGAGCTCGCCCGTCTGCTGCCGGTGCTCTATCCGGGAGTGTTCCCGCATCTGGCCGCCCTCAGCGCGCCGCGGGCGGACCTCGTCGCGATCCTCCTGACCGGGCTCCCGCAGGGCGTCGTGCCCGGGTTTCAGAACTTCACCGGGTCCGTGCTGGCCGATCAGCTACGGCTGAACACGGCGATCCCGCCCACCACCTCGAACCCCAACCGGTTCGGCATCCTCGGCGGCGACCTCGCGGGGTTCCCGAACGGAAGGCGCGTGTTCGACGACGTGGTCAGCATCGAGCTACGCGCGATCGCCGGCGTGACGTTCGCGCTCGTCGACAGCTCGTTCAAACCGGATGCGGCGGCCGGGGAGCTGACCGAGGGGCTCACCCCGGCGCCCGGGCGCTACCAGGCCACGTTCCCGTACCTGGCGCCCGCCCTCGACGGGTTCGACAACCCCCCCAGCTAAGTGGCCCCCGTCGCAAATTCGCTCCCATTCGAGCCGCCCCGGGCGGCGTCCGCTCGGGCTTGCGGCCCGCTCTGCATCCAGCCTCGCCGGTTCGGGCCGCGCCCGAGTCGTCCGGCTGTCCTCGGCCGCTCGCGTACTTTCCAAGTACGCCACGCGGCCTGCGTCCTCGCCGGTCATCCGCCCGTGACGTCTCTCGGTGCGGAGCGAACTCACGACGAGGACCACTAACCGGCGCAGCGACGATGCACGAGATCTACTCCGCGCGCAAGCATCCGGAGTTCGTGGTGCTCGACATCGGGGGCGATGTGGGGGCGTTGATCGTGCGCGCCGATGCGGACATGCACGGAGTCGAGGTCGAGATCAGCCCCGCCGGCGATGATCTCGCTCGCAGTCACCGAGAGGTGCTCGAGCGCAGCATCGACGACCGCCCCGCGTTCACCGCGGTGTTCGATGGGCTCCCCGCGGGCGCCTACACGCTGTGGGTCGGCGGCGAGGCCCGGACCCGGGAGGTGTCGGTCGCGGGCGGGTCGGTCGCCCAGCTCGACTGGAGGGGGTAGTCCCGGGGGAACCACTAGGGTTGCCCGATCGTGCGAGCCATCTCGTTGCATGACACCCGAACCGGCAGGTTGCAGGTGCTGCAGCCCAGAGAGCCCGGCAAGGTCGGCATCTACGCCTGTGGCCCCACGGTCTACGGGCGGATCCACGTGGGCAACGCTCGCCCCTTCGTGGTCTTCTCGCTGCTCAAGCGGTTCCTCGTCCACGAGGGATACGAGGTCACGTTCGTGGCGAACATCACGGATATCAACGACAAGATCTATGCCGCGGCGCAGAAGGAGGGGGTCGAGAGCGAGCGGCTTGCGCTATCCATGACCGAGGCCTACATCGCGGACACCGATGGCCTCGGGCTCGGCCGACCCGACTACGAGCCGCTCGCCAGCCAGACGATCGAGGGGATCATCGAGCTGATCGAGTGGCTGATCGAGCGCGGGCATGCGTACGCGGCGGATGGTGACGTCTACTTTCACGTGCGCAGCTATCCCAAATACGGCGAGCTCTCCCACCGCAGCGTCGACGACATGGACCAGGGGGAGGGTGTGGAGGGCGCCGAGCGCAAGCGCGACCCGCTCGATTTCGCGCTCTGGAAAGTACAGAAGCCAGGCGAGGACACGGCCTGGGACTCTCCGTGGGGAAAGGGAAGGCCGGGTTGGCACATCGAATGCTCCGCGATGGCCGAGGCGATCCTCGGGCTCGATTTCGAGATCCATGGAGGCGGCGAGGACCTCATCTTCCCCCACCACGAGAACGAGGCCGCGCAGACGTTCGCGGGCCACGGAGTGCCGCTGGCGCGATTGTGGGTGCACAACGGAATGGTCCGGCTCGACCAGGCGAAGATGGCCAAGTCCGTGGGCAACGTGTTCGTGCTGCACGAGGCGCTCGAGCGGTACGGCCGCGATGCGCTGATCATGTACTTCTGCGGCGGCCACTACCGCCAGCCGATCGAGTTCGACGATGAGCGGTTGAGCGAGGCGAGGGAGCGCGCCAAAGGGATAGAGGAGGCGGCCCGCCGACGTCTCGAGCCGGGCGATTCCCCCGTCTGGTTGGCGTCGCTGCGCGAGCGGTTCTTCGACGCGCTGGCCAACGATTTCAACACTCCTCGAGCGCTGGCGGTGGTAGCCGAGTGGGTGCGCGAGGCCAACCGGTCCGAGGAACGCCTCGGCGACCGGGACCTGCGCGAGATGCTCGGGGTGCTCGGGCTCGAGAACCTGCTCGACGTCGCGCCGGCGGAGATACCGCCGGAGGTGATCGAACTGCGCGATCTGCGCGAGCGGGCCCGCGCGGAGCGGGACTACCGGCGGGCCGATCGGCTGCGAGAGGAGATCAGGAGCCTCGGCTGGGAGGTCCGCGACAGCCCGGAGGGTCCCGAGCTGCTGGCCGTCCGGTGATCGTCTACGGCCGCAACCCGGTGCGGGAGGCGCTCCGCGGCCCGCGCGAGGTACGGCGGCTCTGGGCGACCAAGAACGCGGCCCGCGAGCCCTGGCTGCCCCGGGATGATGTCGCCGTGGTTCTCTCCACCGCCGAGGAGGTCGAGCAAAGATGCGGATCGAGCGAGCACCAGGGCATGTGCGCGGAGGTGTCGGCCTTCCGCTACGCCGACGGGCGCGACGTCCTGGCCGCCGGCCGGACGCTGATCGTGGCCCTCGATCAGGTCCAGGATCCCCAGAACCTCGGTGCGATCTGCCGCACGGCGGAGTGCGCCGGCGCCACCGCCGTGGTGATCCCGGAACGGCGCTCGGCGGAGGTCACGGCGGCCGTGTGCAAGGCGTCCGCGGGCGCGGTCGAGCACCTGCCGATCGCGCGCGTTCGCAATCTGGCCGATTTCCTGACCGATGCCAAGAACGCCGGTAGCTGGTGCTACGGGGCCGAGCCGGGTGCTTCGGTCGCTCACGACGCCGTCGACTACAACGGCAGCGTCGTGATCGTCCTCGGATCGGAAGGTCGCGGTCTGCGTCCGCGCGTCGCGGCCACTTGCGACGCGCTCGTGTCCATCCCGGTGCGGGGGCGGACCGAGTCGCTGAGCGTGAGCGCGGCAGCGGCCGTGCTCCTGTATGTGGCCACCGCTCAGCGCACCTGAAACCGGTGCACGCCCTTGACAGACGAGCATCGCTATGTCAAGCTGCCGCGTCGGGAGATAAGGGTCAACTCAAGCTTTAGAGCGATCGGTTGGCCAGGTGCGGCGCATGGGGAGGTAAGGCGCCACGAAAAATCCGTTCGAGCGACCTCCTGGTGGCTCGAGAAGGGACGTCTCGTGGCTCGACTCTCGACCAGCTCTCACCCTCATCCTCAGGTAGAGGATGGATATCTGATCGCGCTGGCAAAGCAGGGGCACCCGGACGCATACGACCACATCGTCCGCCGGTATTACGGCTTCGTGCGGCTCAAGGCCTCGTCTTACTTCCTCGCTGGCGGGGATTCCGACGATCTCATCCAAGAGGGGCTCGTGGGTCTATACAAGGCGATCCGCGACTATCGCACCGACCGTGAATCGAGCTTCCGCAACTTTGCCGAGCTGTGCATCACCCGCCAGATCATCACCGCGGTGAAGACCGCCACCCGGAACAAGCACACCCCGCTCAACCAGTACGTCTCGTTCTCCAGCAGCCCCGCCGGCGCCGCCGGCGACACCGAGCCCACGTTGGACGAGATCCTTCCGGGGTCCTCGGTTCACGATCCGGTCAACCAGGTGATCTCCTCGGAGGAACTCCGGGCGCTCGTCGCCTGCATCTCGACCGCACTCTCCGAGCTCGAGTCCCGCGTCCTCGCGTTGTATCTCGACGGCCACTCCTACGAAGAGGTCGGTCGGCGCATCGGCTGTGACTGCAAGACGGTCGACAACGCCCTTCAGAGGGTCAAGCGCAAGGTCGGCCAGCACCTGGCCGAGCGCAGCGTGGCCGCATAGTCTCACCCTGCGATCGGGCCGAGCCGGGGCTCGTGCCCGTACGTGTCGAATGCCCGGAACCTCGAGAACTCCGGGTGATCGGGACCGTGGAAGTCGGACGATCCCGTGGTCAGCAGGCCGAGCGGGTCGCAGCGCTCGGTCAGCCGCCGCACCTCGTCGGGACCGTGCATCGGGTAGAAGCACTCGACGCCATCGATCCCCTGCGTGTGCATGCGATCGATCGCGTCGAGCACGTCCTCCCACCGGGCGTCCGTCCAGAAGGGATGGGCCCACACCGCGAGGCCGCCGGCCTCGTGGATGGCGTCGATCGACTCCCGCACGGTCGGCGAGGTGCGGGGTCGGAAGCCCGGGCGACCCTCGATGAGGTAGGCCTCCAGAAACGCCGACGGATCCGCCAGTCCCTCGCCGGCCAATCGGGCGGCGTTGGCGGGTGCGGCGAGCACCGCGCGCGCGAGGTCGGGGCGCCCGATCGACTTGCCCTCGGCCGCTCGGCGTCGCAGGAGATCCTCGTCGAGCTCGAAGCCGAGCTCGGTCAGCGCCTGCGCCATCGCGGCAGCCCGGCGCCTGCGGTCGGAGCGATATTCCTCGAGCCGCTCGGAGAGCCGCGGATCGCGGTCCTCGATGAGATAGCCGAGGATGTGGTGGTCCGTGCCGTTTTCGTCGATCGCCGAGATCTCAACCGCTGAGACCAGGTGAGCGCCGAGCTCGCCGGCGGCGGCCCGAGCCTCCGGGACCCCGTCGACCGTGTCGTGGTCGCTCAGCGCCAGCAGCTCCACCCCGGCGGCCACGGCGGCGGAAACCACTTCCCGCGGAGCGAGGGTGCCATCGGAGTGGTGCGAGTGGCTCTGGAGGTCGAACGTGGGGGGATTGCTATAAGTCCTGTGGAGTTTGGGCAAATGCCAGAGCGAAGGAGCTGCGAAGACGATGAGCGCACATTCCCACGCTGAACAACAGCACACCGGGCCGGGGTACGCGTCGGTGCAGGACGCCCGCGAGCAGCCGCCGGAGGAGTTCGTCTACGTCGCGGCCCCGTACGAGGGAACGGGAATCAACCGTCCCGACTTCATCGCGGTCGTCGACGTGAATCCGAGCTCCCCGAGCTACGGCCAGATCGTCCACCGCACCGAGATGCCCAACGTCGGCGATGAGCTGCACCACTTCGGATGGAACGCGTGCTCCTCGGCGTGCCACTCGCAGCTGAAGCGCGACACGTTGATCGTCCCGGGCGTGCGCTCTTCGCGCCTCCACATCATCGACATCTCAGAGCCGCGGGCGCCTCGGATCAAGAATGTGATCGAGGGCGAGGAGGTCAAGGAGAAGCTCGGCCTGAGCGCGCCGCACACCGTGCACTGCATGCCGGGCGACATCATCACGATCTCGATGCTCGGCGACGCCGACGGCAACCTGCCGGGCGGGTTCGCCGTGCTGGACGCGCGCGACTTCTCGCTCGCCGAGCGCTGGGAGCGCGAGAAGAACGGCCAGGAGTTCATGTACGACTTCTGGTATCAGCCGCGCCTGAACACGCTGATCTCGAGCGAATGGGCCTCGCCGAACACCTTCCTCGAGGGGTTCAACCCCGCCGACGTGGCGGCCGGCAAGTACGGGCGGAGGCTGCACTTCTGGGACCTGGAGCGCCACGCGAAGGTCCAGACGCTCGATCTTGGCGACGAGGGATGGATCCCGCTCGAGATCCGCTGGCAGCACGACCCCGACTCCGCGCAGGGGTTCGTGGGTGCGACGCTGTCCAGCAACATCATTCGCTTCCACCGCGACAACGGCAGCTGGGCCGCGGAGAAGGTGATCGACGTCCCCAATGAGGAGCTGCAGGGCTGGCCGCTCGAGGGCGGCGTCCCCGGGCTGATCACCGACCTGGTGTTGTCGCTCGACGACAAGGACCTGTTCTTCTCGGACTGGCTCCACGGTGACGTTCGTCACTACGACGTGTCGGATCCCTCCAACCCGCAGCTGCGCTCGCAGGTGTCGGTGGGCGGGTTGCTCGGCCGCGACGGGGGTCACCCGAAGGCGCATGGTCCGCTGAATGGCGGCCCGCAGATGATCCAGAACTCGCTCGACGGCAATCGCGTCTACGTCACCAACTCGCTGTTCTCGACTTGGGACAACCAGTTCTATCCCGGAATCGAGGGGTGGCTGGTGAAGCTCGAGCGCCAGCCCGATGGCAAGTACACGCTCGACCCGGACTTCTTCGTCGACTTCCACGAGCAGGCCGACGGGGCGCGGCCCCACGAGATCCATCTGCCGGGCGGGGACTGCACGACCGAGATCTTCCAGTAGCCCTCCCCGCGCGGAGGGTGGATCGGTCGGGCCGGGCAGGTCCGGTCCGCCTGACGGGCCCCGCCAGGCCCGTCAGGCGGAAGCTGCGATCTCGTGCAGTAGCTCGGCCAGCGCCTGCGGGGCCGAGAACATCGACCAGTGCCCCGTGGGAAGCTCGTGCAGCTCCCAGTCGCCGCCCGCAAACGCGGCGGCGCGCGGGTCGCCATCCGCGATCAGCCGACGCACGAGCTGCACTGTGCTCCCGCCGGCGGTGCAGAAGATCGCCGCGTGTCGCTCGGCCCGCGCCGCGCCGCCATTTTTCAAGCGCAGGGGCGTGGTGAACGTCGCGTACGGCTGCGGCGTGCCCCGTTGCTGAAGCGCTCGGAGGTGCTCCTCGCTCAGGCCGCTGATGCTTCCGTATGTGCCGGGGGCGAGCGTCTCACGGTCGGGAACGGGCCAGCGCCAGCCGTCGCCGCGCTCATCGACGTCGCGTCGTTGCCGTTCGCGCATCTCCGGCGGCTGCACGTCGGAGAGCGCCATACCGTCGGGGATCGGCGAGGTATCCAGGTACACGCAGGCGCGCAGGCGGGGTGCGCTCCGATCCTCGGCCCCCGTGATCACGATCCCGGCGTAGCTGTGTCCGACCAGGACGACCCGATCGAGATTTTCGTACTCGAGCAGGTTCGCCACATCGCTGATGTGGGTGTTCAGGTCGACGCTGGGGCTGGCGAGATGCACCCGCTCGCCCAGCCCCGTGAGCGTCACCGGGTAGACGTCGTGCCCGCGGGCCCGCAGCTCGCGGGCGACGTCCTGCCAGGCCCAGCCCCCGAGGCAAGCCCCTGGGACGAGCACGATCGCTGGCGAACGGCTCACGGTTACGCACCGACGAACACCGGCTGGCGCTTCTCGACGAACGCCGCTGCCCCCTCGATGAAGTCCTTCGAGCGTCCGAGGGCGTGCTGCAGCTCGGCCTCGAGCTCGAGCTGAGCCTCGAGATCGCCGTAGATGAACCGGTTGAGCGCCTGCTTGGAGCTGGCATAGGAGCGCGTGGGCCCGGCCGCGAGCCGCCCGACGAGCGCCTCGGCCTCGGACAACAGCTCCGCGTCGGGATAGACCCAGTTGATCAGGCCCCACTCGAGCGCCTGGGCCGCGGAGACGCGCTCGCCGAGCAACGCCATCTGGAACGCGCGCGCCTTCCCGATGGCAGGAGGCACGAACGCGGTCGAGCCTCCGTCCGGCATCAGGCCGATATTGACGAACGCGAGGCTGAAGAAGGCCGAGTCGGCGGCGAGTACGAGGTCGCACGCGAGCGCCAACGAGCAGCCGATGCCGACGGCAGGCCCGTTGACCGCGGCGACCACGGGCTTGGGAAGGCGGCGGACCTCGGCGATCACCGGGTGGTAGACCTCTTGCAGCTCGCGCCGGATGTCGGGCATCCCGTCCTCGGCGGGATGAAATCCCGCCTTCAGGTCCGCGCCCGAGGAAAATCCTCTGCCCGCACCGGTCACGAGCACGGCGCGCACCGACTCGTGCGCGGCTTCGCCTTCGATGACGTCCTTCAGCTCGCGGCCGAGCTGATCGGTCCACGCATTGAGGGTGTCGGGACGGTTCAACGTCAGCCGACCCACCCCGTCGGACTGCTCCCAGATCACGGTCTCATAGCTCAAGCTCGACCTCCTTCGCTGTGTATCGGTCTTCAGCCCCGCGCCTCGCGCTCGCGAAGCTTCTCGATCACCTGGGCCACGCGCCGCTCGCGAGTCTCCTCGCGCTTTGCCTCCCGCACCGAGCGGGCGTACTCCTTGCGATACGTGTAGGAGAGCGAGTCAAAGAGCCGGCGCAGTGCTGGTTGCACCGCGAGCACCGCGGCCAGCGGTTCGGGGACCTCGACTTCGCGGCGGGCGTCGTCGAACTCGAGCTCGACCTCGACCGTGTCGCCGGCCTGCACCCCAGCCGCCTCTCGGACCGCGCGGCTCAAGCCGATCATGGACTCTCCTCGCATGCGGGCGACGGTCGTGCGCCACGTGTAGCCGTTGACGGTCGCCGCCACCGGAAAGCGCTTGGCGCCCTCACCGACGGCGGCCACCTGGTCGTCGTCGAGCACCACGGCCACGGCCGGACCGCGCGGCACGAGCGTGGCGGTGAACCGAATCGACCCCACGGCGCGATTTTCGCATCTGTGCGCGCGCACGCGCCGGCGCCTTGGTTCGGCCAGCTACACGCACCCGTATCTTCCAATCCACTCAGATGTACGAACCACGCCCGGCCGATATCGACCTTGGCGAGCTCCGCGTACGGGCGCTCCACGCGGAGGATCTCCCCCAGGCCGCGGCCATCTCGGCGGCGGCGTTCGATCTGGACATCAGTGACGAGCTCGTCCGCCGGCGTTGGCACCAGCGCGTGGGGTACCTCTTGGCCACCGATCCCGGCGGGGGTTTTGTCGCCGAGAACGACGAACGTATCATCGGCGTCGCTCAGGCCATGAAGCGCGAGCGCCTGTGGTGCCTGTCGCTCCTCGCCGTCCAGCCCGGCGTGCAAAGCTACGGGGCCGGCCGCGCCCTCATGCGGCGCGCCTACGACTACGGCGTCGACTGCGACGCCGGGCTGATCGTTTCCTCCAACGATCCCCGCGCGCTCAGGCTGTACGCGCTCTCGGGCTTCTCCCTTCAACCAACCTTCCAGGCGACCGGAGCGCTCGATCGCCGCGCGCTTCCCGCGCGAGCAGCCGAAGTGCGCGACGGTGCCCGCGCCGATCTCGAAGCGCTCGCCGCCATCTCGCGCCGGGTTCGCGGCGCTGCGCACACGAGCGAGCTGGAGTTCGCGCTGAACCGGGGAGGGCGGCTCTTGCGCCTCAATGACCGAGGGTTCGCCGTCGCGAACCCCGGGCACGGCGTATGGCTGCTCGTGGCACGCGACGAGGAAGCCGCGAGCGTGCTCCTGTGGGCCGCCCTCGAGGTCGCCGGTGATGCCGAGCGCCCCAGCGTGCGGTGGATAACCGGCGGCCAGGACTGGGCCATCGATGTGGTCCTACGAGCCGGCCTGCGCGTGTCCGCCTACGGAGCGCTCTGCGTCCGTGGCCGGCCCGGGCCACTGCGCCCCTTCGTGCCCAGCGGCGCGTTCGCGTAGGGGCGGCGGCCCCCAATCGTTCAGTGGCTCTGCAACCAGGCCAGTACCGCGAGCACGCGGCGGTGGTCTTTGCTGGTTGCCGGGAGGTCGAGCTTCCAGAAGATGTTCGAGACGTGCTTCTCGACCGCGCGTTCGGTGATGACCAACTGCTCCGCGATCGCGTTGTTGGAACGGCCTTCGGCCATCAGTGACAGCACCTCGCGCTCGCGGGCCGTGAGCAGCTCCAGGCGACCCTGGCGGTCCTGTCGGCCGAGAAGCTGCGCGACGGCCTCGGGGTCCAGAGCCGTACCGCCGTCTGCAACTCGGCGAACGGCTTCGACGAACTGCGCGGGATCGGCCACGCGGTCCTTGAGCAGATATCCGACGCCGCCCTCACCCGCCGTGAGCAGCTCGCGTGCGTACGTCTGCTCGACATACTGGGAGAGGATCAGGATCGGCAGCCCCGGGGACTGCCGGCGAGCCTCGATGGCCGCCCGGACGCCCTCGTCCGTGAAGCTCGGCGGAAGCCGAACATCGACCACGCAGACGTCGGGCCGCTCGCGCGTCACCGCAGCGAGGAACGCGCCCGTGTCGTCGACGGACGCAGCAACGTCGAAGCCGTGCGTACTCAGCAACCGCTCGAGCCCGTCGCGTAGGAGCGCGTGATCCTCGCAGATGATCACTCGCACGGTATCTGGGTCCTCACGACGGTCGGGCCTCCCGGGGGACTGATCACGTCGAGCTGGCCGTCGAGCGCGCGAACGCGCTTGTCCAATCCGGCCAACCCGGATCCTCGCGGGTCCGCGCCGCCCTTTCCGTCGTCGATGACGGTCGCCGCGAGGGCCGCGTCCGAGCGCTCGATCGAGACGCGCGCGCTGCTCGCGCCGCTGTGCTTGGCAGCGTTTGTCAGCGCCTCGGCTACGACGAAGTAGACGGCGGTCCGGACCGTCGCCGATGTCTGCTCGATGTCGCCCGACACGCTCACCGTTACCGGCACGGCAGACCGCTCGGCCAGCGCCTCGATCGCGGTCTCGAGTCCTCGCTCCTCCAGTAACGCGGGCCGAAGGCCGCGCGAGAGGTCGCGGAGCTCCCCGAGCGCGCCAAGTGCCTCATCGCGTGCCTTGCGAACGGTCGCCCGAGCGGCGTCGGGGTTGCGCGATAGCTCCTCCTCCGCCATGCCGAGCTCCATCGCGAGCGCGACGAGACGCGCCTGCGCGCCGTCGTGGAGGTCGCGCTCGATCCGCTCGAGCTGCTCGGTGGCGGCATCGACCGCGCCGGCGCGAGTGCTCACCAATTCCTGGACCCGGCCCTGAAGCTCCTGTCGCTCGGATGGGCGGAGGATTCTCGCGGCCACCGCGGCGTGACCGGAGGCGAGGCCACGGTTGAGCAGTACCGCCAGCGGGGCGAGCAACAGCCCGATCGCGGTCGTGAGGAACGCCCAGCCGGTCGAGGTCACGGTGTAGATGCCGAGGTTTAGCGTCCCGTACTGCTGACTCGGGTTCGCTATTGCCGACCACCACAGCGGCATCGTGATATAGCCGATGACCACGGCCGTGACGGTCAGCGCGATCGTCGCCATCGCGAACCCGAGGATCGAGTTGAGCACGAGCCAGGCGAGGTCCTTCCACGTCTGTGGGTCGCCGGTCACCGTGCGAAGACGGATCCCAAAACCGCGCCTCGCGGGCCTTCGGTAGACACCCTGGATCGGCTCGCGCCGGAGCCACCCGGCGAGATACCGGTCGACGGTTGCGGTGCCGCGGAAGATGTACGCGGTACCCAGCCACACGACGACGCCGATGATCAGGACCAACAGGCTCACCGTGACTGACACGCCCGTGACCCAGACCACGAAGTCGACGATGCTCATACAGAACGCTGCGAGCAGATAGACCAGATCGCGCCCCGCGGATTTCGCCAGCGCGAAAGTGCGCCGGGGCGGCCTTGCGATTTGTCCGGCGGTTTTCATGGACTGCGTTTCAGCCTGGTTCATGACCATCATGATCGATCGCGCGAGCTCCGGCCGGAATACGGACGCCCCGTGTGCTGAGGTGGTGCTACCCGCACCCCCGGGAGGCCACTAGGGATCCGCGACCATGGCATCAGCGCCGGCGACCTCGCGCGCGGTGCGGATGAACGCCTCGACCACGGGGCGCACGTGCCGAGGATTCCAGGCCAGCGACACCAGGGCCGGCTCGGCGTCCGTGACTTCGACGTAAGTGACATCGGCTCTCGGATAGTGTCGTGCAACCGATGCGGGCACCAGCGAGATCCCGCGCCCGGTGGCCACCAGAGTGAGGACCTCCTGCACGCTGGCGGCCTCGGCCGCGACACGTCCCGGGAGTCCATGGCGTCTCTGCTCTGCCAGCCACCTCTCCGGCGAGCCCGGTTTGGGGACGACCGGGTTGGTGATGAAGCTCTCCCGGCGCAGGTCCGAGAACGTCAGCGATTCACGAGCGGCGAGCGGATGCTCGCTCCGGAGGGCAACCAGCCGGGGCTCGCGAGCAATCACCTCGACCTCCACCTCGGCCTGGCCCGCCTGCAGCCGCGTGAACGCCGCATCGACGTTGCCGGCGATGACGTCGTCGAGGCGGCCGAGCAGGAGCTCGCGGACCGAGATCCGGACCTCGGGGTGGTGGCCCGAGAACGCGCGAAGCACACGGGGAAGGAGGGTGCCGGCCGCGGATCCATAGAAGCCCACCGTCACCTGCTCCGATCCGGCGGCCCGCGTGACCCGCACCATGCGCTGCGCGTCAGCCAGGAGCCGGCGGCCCTCGGCGAGCAGTACCCGGCCGGCGGGGGTGAGGGCCACGCGGCGGCTCGTTCGGTCGAGCAGGGTCACTCCGAGCTGCTGCTCGAGGCGGCGAACCTGCTGGCTGAGCGACGGCTGGGCGATGTGCAGGCGCGCGGCGGCGCGCCCGAAGTGGAGTTCTTCGGCCACGACGACGAAGTAGTGAACGAGCCGCAGGTCCGGACGATCGATAGGCGCAACCTACCGATGTGCCGCCAACTTGTCTTGGACTCACCGGGGCGATGGCGCAACCATGGCGCTGCCCACCCGGAAAGGAGCCTCATGCACAGCGAGACCGTCACGCCGGCGACCGAGACGTTCGTGCTGCCGGGCGAAGCCGTGTTCCCGGAGAGCGTCGGCGCAGATCACAACGCCGGCGAGGCGTACGTCGGCAGCCTCGCCGACGGCGCGCTCTATCGCTTGTCGGGCGGCGGTCGGGTGGAGCTCTGGTCGTCCGGGGGAGAGGACGGGCGCAAATCGGTGGCCGGGGTGAAGGTGGACGGACGGCGGCGGTTGTGGGCTGCCGGCGGCAACGACGGCACGCTCTGGGTCTACGACCTGACCAGCCACACGCTGCTCGCCCGGTTGGACGTCGCCGGACGCCCGTCGTGCGTCAACGACATCGCGTTCGGTCCCGGCGGCGAGGCGTACGTCACCGACTCGCTCATATCCATTCTGTTCCGCTCCGACGGCGAGCCTCCGGCACTCGAGCCCTGGGTCGACCTCGCCGAGCAGGGCGTGCCGTGGGCCGAAGGACTGAACCTCAACGGGATCGTCCGCACGCCCGACGGGCGTCACCTGGTGGCCTGCCAGACGAACCTGGGCAGGTTCTGGCGAATCGCCCTGGACACCGGGCGCGTTCAGGAGGTGGCGCTCGATGGCGGTCCGCTCGAGCACAGCGACGGAATGGCCATCTCCGGCTCGAACCTGTACGTCGCCGTCAACGCCCGGAACATGATCGTCCTCGTCGATCTGGCGGCAGACGGCTCGAGGGGTCGCATCACGACCACCTTGCGCAGCGGGCAGTTCGCGTTTCCGACCTCCGTCGCCGTCCAGGGCGATCGTCTGCTGGTCGTCAATGGCCAGCTCGACAAGATGGGCGGAAGCCCGCAACTCCCGTTCACGGTGATCGCGATACCCACCCCGCGATGACCATCACGCCGCGCGTTGCCGGGTGGCAAAGCGCCTGACCTTCTCCCGGTTCCCGCACGTCGCCATGGTGCACCAACGGCGGCGTCCCCTGGGGTCGAGGAACAGCCAGCCGCATCCGGGCCCAGGGCACGCACGGACGTGTGTCAGGCTCGATGACGTGAGCAGCTCGCCGGCCGACCACGCCGCCGCCGCGACCGGCATGCCGAGACCGGTGTCGGGGGCAAACTCCCACTCGATGGTCTGATCGAAGCGACGGAGGCGGCGCCCGGCGGTCGCCCAGTGGACCTCGTGGGCGACGAGATCGAAGGCTCGGGTGGGCGCATCGCCGCGGAGCGTGGCATACAGGGCGTCTCGAAGCCGGCGGGCTCGAGAAAGGACCTCGTCAGCGGCTTTGGACCGGCGCTTGGCCTGACGTCGCAGCAGCCGGACTCGCTCGGGGGGCAGGAGCTCGACGAAGCCGGCCCACACCGCGAGATGGTCGTACGTAGCCAGATATTCCCGGGTGGCGCGCCCGTCCCAGCCGGCCCACGTATTGCAGAAATCCAGGGCCGGATGCCCGCCCAGGCGGGCGGGCAACCGTAGACCTTCGACGACCGCGAAGTACGTTGACACTGGGCTCATGGGGGCCGCTTGACGCCGGTTTACCTAACCATTAGTGTCGACCTTACAGGTTAGTGAATACGTCGCGCCACATCGCCCTCGCGAGTGCCGCGATCACCCTGATCGCGGGCTGCGGCACCGCGCACTCGTCTGCTCCCACCGGGGCAGCCGCGGGCGCGAGCGAGACCCCTCCGATCTATGTCTTCTTCAAGCGTGCCCAGGGGGTCGATCCGCTGGCAAGCCAGCTCACCGTATATGCGGCCGGAACGGCCGTGGCCGTGATCACGAACGGCGGCGTCGATGGCGCGAAGAAGCACACCTTCAGCCTGTCCATGGCGGGGCTGCGACACCTGCGTTATCTGGTCGCGCACACCCGCTTGCGCGACACGCGGTGTTGCAACACCGAGCTGTATACGTATTGGGTCACGGCGGGCGGCCAGAGCGCACGCCTGGAGCAGGGCGCTGTGCCCCGGCCGATGCGTCCGCTGCTCGCGGATCTGAACGCGATCACCGACGCCCACACCAACTACTGATCGGGCCCGCCGGGAGCGTCAGGCGGCGAGCGGCGCGCGCTGCGCCCGCGCCCGGTCGCGGTGGTGGACGATCAGTGGCACCCCGTGTCGGGGTCCGATGGTCGGCATCTGGCGGATCCGCAACTGGTAGCCGGGCTCGAGTTCGAACTCGAAACGCTGCAACACCGCGCTCGCGATCGCCTTGATCTCGAGCTTGCCAAAGCGCATGCCGATGCAGATCCGCGAGCCCGCGCCGAACGGCACGTACGCTCCCTTCGGGAGCGCCGCCTTGGCGGCTGGAGCGAAGCGCTCGGGACGGAACTCGTCCGGCTCCGGGAACACGTGCGCGAGACGGTGCGAGACCCAGGAGCTGTAGTTGACGTAGGCACCGCCGGGAACGGTCTGGCCGGCGAACTCATAGGTCTTGATCGACTTGCGCGCGCCGATCCAGGCCGGGGGGTACATGCGCAGCGTCTCGTCCTGCACCATCTCCAGCAGCTCCAGCTTCCCTGCCATCAACAGCGCCGCATCGGCAGGTTCACCGCCCAGGACGCGCGCCTGTTCCTCGCGCAGCGCGGCGGCGACATCCGGGTGGCGGGCCAGCTCGTAGAACATGAATCCGATCGTCGAGGTCGTCGTGTCGTGTCCCGCGAACAACAGCGTCATCACCTCGTCGCGGATCTGCTGATCGTTCAGGCGGTTGCCGTCCTCATCGCTCGCGTCGATCAGCAGGCTCAATATGTCCTCGCCTCGCTCGCCGGTTCGCCGCCGCCGCGCGATCTCCTCGAAGATGATCACGTCGAGCGTGCGCCGCGCCTTCTGCATCTGCGCGTAGGGAGTGCGCGGCCCGCGCAGCACCTGGAGCCAGTAGGCGCGCGCCCAGAACCCGAGGCCCTGCTCGAAGTTCCGCGCGATGTCGACCTGGGCGCCGGCGGCGTCGGGATTGAAGCCGAACAGCGCTCGCATCGCGATTCTGAGCGCCAGCCGCCGCGTCCAGTGGTAGATGTCGATCCGGGAGCCGTCGCGCCATCCCTCGAGTGCGCGGTCGATCTCCTCCTCCATGGTCGCGAGCGCGGCCGCAATCGTTTCGTGGTGGAACGCGGGCAGCATGATGCGGCGCGAGCGGTGATGAAACTCGCCGTCGATCGTCAGCAGACCGTCGCCGAGCAGCGCGGTCAGGTCGCCCATGTGGCCTTCGCGCCAGGTGAAGTTGTCCGCGTGGGAGACCGTGATGTAGTGGTTGGCCTCGGGACCGATCATGAACACGCTGTTGCCGTGAAACACTCGCATCGTGAAGACCGGACCGAAGCGCCCGTACGCATCGAGCAGCAGCGACAGCGGATCGCGGGCGAACCCGCGCGTTCGCCGAATGCTGAACCGCGTCTCGCCCGGCGGGAACGGGACCTCGACGCGCCGCTCGGCGAGCAGGTCGCCCGACAACCGCCGGACGGGATTGAAGGACATCGGCGCAGGTCCGACGAGGCCCATGAGGCAAGCGTAGCTGCCGCTACATCGTGTTGAAGCAGCCGTAGATCGTGTACAGCGGGTTGACCACGTTGTGTCCGTGTGAGTCGCGCATCAACTGCTGGCCGATGAATGCCGGCGGGGACTGGGCCTTGTAGCAGCCGTCCGACTGGACGCTGACGTCATAGGTCACCGGCGTTGGTTGCGGGGGCAGCGAACCCGCGGTCGGGATCAGCACGTTGAGCGTGCAGATCCAATCCCCCGGGCCCCGGGACGTGCTACCCCGGCGGCTGCAGCTCGGCAGCACGATGTTGAGCTTGGCCCCAGGCGCGACGGCTCGTCCCAGCTCGCGTTGCTGGAGGATCGTGAGGCGGTTGAAGGTCGGGATCAGATGGGCCTGAAGCCGCGTTGCCGTGACGCCGACAGGACCCCAATTGCCCGCGATCGCGAGCAGTGCGATCAGCGCGACGAGCGCGACCGCGACGCGGATCGGCATCGCCCATCCCTGTCTGCGGGATTCAGGCGTCCCGGCGAAGTCGCGCCGGCGCAGGATCGCCCAGGCGGCGCTCAAGCACGCCGCCGTCCACAGGATGCTGACCACCACCCCGACGAGCAGCGGTCCGTAGAAGGGATGAGCATTGAACAGCGCGTGCCATCCGTTGAACGCCGAGCCCACGAGCAGCATGTGCATCCAGATCCCGGAACCCACCAGGAGCAGCAGCTGCATCGCGAGCGCGACGAGACCCGGACCGATCACCCCCATGATGCCGTTGCGAGTCGCGATCGAGAACAGCACGGCGAGACTCCCGAAGGCGAGCGCCGGGAGTATGCACTCAAGCCAGCAGATGAGCACCAGCGCGAGTGACTTGCCGGACGAGAACGGCGTTCCGCTCAGGCTCACGAGCGGCTGATCTCCGACCAGGGCCACGCCGGCGACCAAGCTCGAGACGGCGGTCAGGACGACGAGACCGATCAGGAAGGTGGCTGCGGCGAGCAGCTTTCCGACGAACACGTCCCTGCGCGTGACGGACCGGGTGAGCACGAGCTTCCAGGTCCCGTATCGGTCCTCGGCCGAGAACATATCGCCGGCCACGATCCCGGCGACGATTGGAAAGCCCCAGGAGCCGGCGAACGCCAGCAGCACGAGCGAGACCGCGAACCCCGAGGAGTGGACCCAGACGCCGTAGAGCGTGTCGGTGGGGCTGCCGCTCTGCACCTTGAGGATGCCGGTGAACACGAACGGACCCACCAGGCAGATCAGTGCCACCAGCCGGATCGCCAGCTGGGAGGCCAGTTTGCGCCGCTCGGTGCGATACACGCTCAGCACCGCTCCGTCGGTGCGCCCGAATCCGGGGAGGGACAGCGCCGCCGCGCCGGTTGCGCCCGTGCTGGTCACGTTCCCGCGAGCGCTCGCTCTTCGCGCCCTGCGGGCTCGTGCGGATCAACCCTGGGCTCGCCCGTCAGCGCGTAGAACATCGACTCGAGCGGACTGATCAGCAGCTCCAGGCGGCGGACGGCGACGCCGGCTTCCCCGAGGGCGAGCACGAACGGATCCAGACATCCCTCCTCCGCGCCGAGGACGAGGCCACCGTCGCGCGCGGGGATCGCGCGGATCCCTTCCCGCCGCTCGGCCACTTCCAGTGCGCGGGGGTCGTCGCTGGTCCTCAGCGCGTACGTGGAAGGCGCGGCGCGGGACTGCAACTCCCCAACCGTTCCGTCCCACACCACCCGCCCGCGGCGCAGCACCGTGAAGCTGTCACAGACGTTCTCGACCTCGCCGATCTGGTGGCTCGAGAGCACGATTGCCGCCCCATCTGCGGCCAGCTCGCGAACGAGCTCCCCCACCTCCCGCACTCCGGCCGGGTCAAGGCCGGCGGTGGGCTCGTCGAGCAGCAGCAGCCGGGGCGCACGCAGCAAGGACGCGGCGATACCGAGGCGCTGCTTCATTCCGGTCGAGTAGCCGCTCACGCGATCGCCAGCTCGAGCGGCGAGGCCGACCCGTTCCAGAACGGAACCGATTCTCGCCCTTGCCTCGCCGCCGTCCAGCTCGGCGAGCAGTTCGAGGTTCACCCGTCCCGAAAGATAGGGATAGAAGCTCGGATCCTCGACGAATCCCGCCACCCCCGCGAGCGCCGCCGGATCAGAGGTGTCCAGCGTCCGATCGAACAGCTGCACCGAGCCGGCGTCGGCGCGCACGAGCCCAAGCAGGATCCGGAGCAGGGTCGTCTTGCCGGCGCCGTTTGGACCCAGCAACCCTCGCACCTCGCCCTCCGCCACGGTCAGGTCGACGGCGTCTAGCGCGCACGTCGACTCGAAGTGCTTAGCGAGGCCGCTAGCACGAACCGCTGCCACGAAAGGACACCTTACTGACCCGAGACACCCGTGACGGGAACACGAGCGCGGCGTCAAGGTTGCGACGGTCGCCGGCGATGCGGCGCTTTCGAGTAGCCTGAGATCATGGATCCCGAGCGCGCACACCAACTGCTCGAACGCGAGCGAGCACGCGTGGAAGAAGCGCTGGCCGCTCTGCAGCGCGAAGGCCCCCTGGAGGGCGATCGGCGCGTCGAGCCAGGCGACGCCGATTCAGAAGACCTCTACCAGGACGAGTTCGACGCCGGCCGCATCGAGGATCTCCGCCGCCAGCTCGCCGCCGTTCAGCGCGCCGAGGAGCGGCTCGCGGCCGGTACCTACGGGCTCTCGGTGGTCAGTGGCAAGCCCATCCCGGACGCGCGACTCGAGGCACTACCGACGGCGGAAACCACCATCGAGGAGTCGGAGCGCTAGGGTCCCTGACCGATCCGGCCGGACGATGACGCTAGTCACCGCGCCAGACCGGCGGGCGCTTCTCTAGGAATGCGGTCATTCCCTCCTGCGCGTCGGCGGCGAGCGCGTTCTCGGTCATCACCACCTTGCAGTGCTCGTAGGCGCCGTGCTCTGTCTGGTCGACCTGGGCGTAGAACGCGCGCTTTCCGGTCGCGATGGTGTAGGAGCTCGAGCGCGCGATCGAGTCGATCAGCTCGTGCACCGCGGCGTCGAGCTCCTCGGCCGGCACCACGCGGTTTATCAGTCCCCAATCGAGTGCGGTGGCCGCGTCGATCGGTTCCCCGGTCAGCAGCATTTGCATCGCCCGCTTGCGGCCCACCGCGCGGGACACCGGCACCATCGGCGTGGTGCAGAACAGGCCGATGCTGACGCCCGGAGTCGCGAAGCGCGCCCCCTCCGCGGCGATCGCCAAATCGCACGCGGCGACAAGCTGACAACCGGCCGCGGTCGCGATCCCCTGCACCTTGGCGATCACGGGCTGCGGCAGCTCGTGGATGGTTTCCATCATCATCGTGCAGACACCGAACAGCTCGCGGTAAAACGGCTCCTCGCGCCCGATCATCTCGGACAGGTCGTGTCCGGCCGAGAAGGCCGCTCCGGCCGCCTCGATCACGATGGCGCGGGTGCTCGCTCCCGACGACGCCTCGCGTAGCGCCGCGATCACCTCGTCCATGAGCTCCAGCGACAGCGCGTTTCGCCTCTCCGGGCGGTTGAGCGTGATCCACGCCGCGTGCTCGTCCGAGGAGACGAGGAGATTGCGATAGCCGGTCCGGGGAGCGGAGCTCACGCTGATGAGGTTACCGGTCGACGAACCCTCGCCGGTGGGCGTAGGCCGCCGCCTCGGTGCGGTTCGCGCAGCCGGTCTTGCGCAGGATGCTGCGCACGTGACTCGCGGTCGTGTGCTCGCTGATGAACAGCGTGCGCCCGATCTCGCGATTGGAGAGACCCTGCGCCACCAGGCGAAGGACGTCCGCCTCGCGGGCGGTCAGGCCGTCGAGGAGCAGGTCCTTCGGCGAGGCCGCGGGAATGGACGGGGCCGAGGCGGGAGGCGGGGGCGCCGGCGCACAGTCGGCGCGAGACGCGCGAGCGCGCTCCGCGACGCCGGCGAGCCCGAATTGACCTGCGAGCCGGAGCGCTTCACCGATGAGCGCACGGGCCGCGTCTTTGTCCTGCGGTCGTCCTCGGCGCAGCAGCATCCGGCCGTGCTCGCAGATGGTGTGGGCCAGCCAGGTATGCGCTTCGAGCCGTTGGTTCAGCGCCGTGCCAGCCTCAAAGTGCTGCTCGGCCAGCTCCCACTCGCCCATCACGCCGGCGAGCATCCCGAGGTACCTGTCCGCCGCCCCAAAGCACGAGACGAGGTGACCGACGACGACGTTCGCGCCTTGGAAGGCGGCGAGCTCAGGGTAGAGCCGCTCCGCCGCCGTGGGGTCCTCGGTCAACGCGGCCGCGTCGGTCAGATAGGTGAGCGCGGCCATCCATAGCGTGCGCCGGTAGGAATCGAGCTCCGAGAACACCGCGCGCCTCAGTTCGCGCTGCGCCTCCTCGGTCATTCCGAGCTCCGCCAGCAGAGCCGCGAGCCCGGGACGCCACGCGCCGGTGCTCTTGTCGGCCAAGACCCTTACAACCGGCGCCAGTTCAGCCAGCCGCCCTTGCTCGCGGCGGATGCTGAACATCTGGATGCCGTACACGCCGGACGCGTCGCGGCCGGTGAGAAGCCGGCTCCACTCGTGTGAGCGCATAGCCGCCGCTTCCGCCTCGAGCAGCTGGCCGTCGCACAGTGCCAATGCCGAGGCGTAATGCTCGGCCACGTGCAGGTAGAAGGGCTGGTTCTGCCTGTGCGCCTCCTCGAGCAGGCGGGCCAGCATCCGCCGTGCGTGGCGGTGGTCGAGCAGCGCGACGTACGAGGGGGCCAGCCATCCCATGGCCTCGATGCAGATATCGGCATCTCCGAGCTCCTCGCCGATCTGAAGCGCCTCGCTCAGCATCGCGTTGATTTCCTCGTGGGTGCTCGTGCTGCGGGTCCAGGCGGCGGCCAGCGTCAGCGCAAGCCCGCGCCGGTCGCCGCGGCGCCGAGCCGTGGCGATCGACTCATCGGCGGCGCGGGCCGCCGCCAGCGACTGGCCGTTCAACTCGAGCGCCCGGGCAAGGCCGCCGAGCACCCGAATCCGAAGCTCGGAGTCTTCGGATCCGAGCGCCGATGCCGCCTCCTGCAGCAACGGGACGGAGCCGGCATCGACCATGGCCGGCCGCCAGGACGTGGCCTCGAAGCCGATCGCCGCGCGGGCGAGCAGTTCGGCGTGGTCGAGCTCGCGGGCGAGCGCCGCGGCCTGGCGAAAGGCGTCCAGCGCATCCCCTGCCTTGCCCGCGCGGTGGGTGGCGTACCCGAGCTCGAGGTAGGCCTCGGCGGTGCGTGCGGGGTCCGGTATGCCGAGCGCCAACGCCGTCCGGAGCTGCGCCGCCGACTCGTCGAAGGCGAGGGCATCGGCGGCGGCTCGGGCGGCGAGCAGGTTGTATCTCACCGCCCGCTCGCTTCCGCCCACCGGCGCGGCGGCGGCGAAGTGGTGAGCGAGCGCGGCGAGCCGGCTCGCCTGGTCGCCGTCGGCCTCGCGGTCGGCGAGTGCCTCCGCGACGCGGAGATGGATCTCGGCTCGCCGCGGGGCGGACAGCCTCGCGCCGACCGCGAGGCGCGTGAGCTCGTGGCTGAATCGGTAGGCGAGACCGGTCGACGGAACCTCGCTGATCAGGCCGTGGCGCTCGGCTTCGTCGACGGCGTCGAGCAGGTCACCTTCCGGCAGGCCCGCCGCCGCCCGGAGTATGTAGAGCTCGAATTGCGACCCGGCGACGGCCGCGGTCTCGAGCAGCGTGCGGGTGTTCGCCGAGAGCCGCTCGAGGCGCTGGCTGACGACCGCCCGCACCGACTCCGGAGTGGTCAGCGAGCGCAGGGGTCGCTCGAGCCGAAGCGTTCCGTCGGCTTGTTCGAGCGATCCGGTCTCGATGAGCTCTCGCCACAGTTCCGTGACCAGGAACGCGTTTCCGTCGGTGAGCTCGGTCATGTCCCGGACCAGGTCCACGGACGGCTCGATCCCGGTGTTCGCGCGCGCGAATGCGGCGATCTCCTCGACGCTCAGCTTCATCAGGCGGACGCGGGCAACGCCCTCGCTCCGTCGGACCTCGATCAGCGTCTCGGTCAGATCCGCGGCGGCGGCGTCTTCGCCAACATCGCGGTAGGTGACCAGCAGCAGCATGCGAGCGTCACCGCCGCTGCCCACCAGGTGCCGCAACAACAGTAGGGTCGGGACGTCGGCCCAGTGCAGGTCCTCGAGTACGAGCAGAAGCGGAGCCCGACGCGAGGCGGCCGACAGGAGGTCGGCGACGGCCACGTGAAGGCGGTGGCGTTCGGTGTCCGGGTCGCCCGATTCGGGCAGATCGACATGTCCGGTGAGCTCGGTGACATTCGGCAGCAGGCGGGTCAGCCGGCCGGCAGACAACCCATCGAGCTCATCCCGGGGGACCTGGCGCACGAGCTGATCGAGGGCGTCCAAGAACGGGCGATAAGGGGCTCGCACGGCCGCGTCGCAGGCCCCGTAGAGGACCACGGCTCCCTCGCCGGCGAGCTCCGCGGCCAGTTCCCGCGCCAATCGCGTCTTGCCGGCACCAGCCTCGCCGGAGACGAGCGCGACGCGCCCGCCCCCGCCCGATTCCCGCGGCAGCAGCGTCCCTAGGAGATCGAGCTCGCGGGCACGGCCGGCGAACGCGAATGCCGGAACGTGGCGAAGGGTTCCTGGCAGGGGAGAGACCATCTAGTCAATTCTGAGGATGTGCGGCGGTCACGTCCAGCCCGCCTAAATCGGTCAGTCCTGCTGATGAAACGCGTCGGAGTTCGCTCTACTGTCGTCGGCGCCGGGTCGACTCCTTCGGCTCGGGGGACCCCAGGAGGCTTTCAGATGAGCGTGACCACCACTCCCGCGGAGGCGGCCCGCCGCGAGCTCGGCTCGGGCTTTGAAGGTGAACTGATAGGACCGCGAGACGCCAGCTACGACGAGGCGCGGGCGCTCTTCAACGCGATGATCGACCGGCGGCCGGCGCTGATCGCGCGGTGCGCCGGCGCGCACGACGTGGCGCGGGTGATCGCCTTTGCTCGCGGGCGCGACCTACCGCTGGCGATCCGGGGCGGCGGCCACAACGGCGGGGGGCTGGGAAGCGTCGATGACGGCGTCGTCGCCGACCTTTCGCTGCTGCGCTCGGTGAGCGTCGATCCCGATGCCCACACGGTGCGGGTCGGAGGAGGCTGCACCTGGGCCGAGGTGGACGCGGCCACGCACGAGTATGGCCTGGCGGTGCCGTGCGGAGTCATCTCCACGACAGGAGTCGCGGGCCTCACGCTCGGCGGAGGGATCGGGCACCTGACGCGCTCCTGCGGGCTGACCGTCGACAACCTGCTGGCCGCCGAGGTCGTCCTCGCCGACGGTCAGCTGGTCACGGCGAGCGCCGACCAGGAGCCGGAGCTGTTCTGGGCGCTCCGCGGCGGCGGGGGCAACTTCGGGGTCGTCACCGAATTCACGTTCCGGGCCCACGAGGTGTCGGACGTGGTCGGAGGCCCGACGTTCTGGCCCATCGAGCAGACCGAGGAGGTTCTCAGCGCCTACCGCGAGTTCCTCCCGACGCTGCCGCGCAACGCGAGCGGGTTCTTCTGCTGGCACCGCGTGCCACCGGGCCCGCCGTTCCCGGAAGAGATCCATCTGCGCCAGGTGTGCGGGATCGTGTGGTGCATCGTCGGCTCCGACGAGGAGGCAGAGAAGGCGATGGCGCCGATGCTGGCGGTGGGAGAGCCGCTGATCCACGGCGCCGGCCGAGCGCCGCTGCCGGGCCTCAACAGTGCGTTCGATCCGGTGTACGGGCGCGGGGATCAGTGGTACTGGCGCGCGGACTTCGTGAACGAGATCCCCGACGAGGCGATCGCTCGCAACGCCGAGTGGAACACCAACGTGCCGACGTGGAAGTCGGGGTCGCACATCTACCCGATCGACGGCGCCGCGCACGACGTAGCACCCGGCGAGACCCCGTGGGCCTACCGCGACACGCGCTGGGCTCAGGTGATGATGGGCGTCGACCCGGACAAGGCCAGCGCGCCCGCGCTGCGCGACTGGACGATCGGCTATTGGGAGGCCCTGCACCCGTACTCGGCCGGGGGCGCCTACGTCAACTTCATGATGGAAGAAGGCGACGCCCGGGTCCGAGCCACGTACAAGGACAACTACGATCGTCTGGCGCGGGCCAAGACCACGTACGACCCGCAGAACGTCTTCCGGATCAATCAGAACATCAAGCCGGCGGCCTGACGGCGAGGGGTTGCGAGAGAAACGCAAAGAGGGCCGTCGTTTCTCGCGCAACCTCCGCAAACTCGGGCTTCAGGGGGCCAAAGAGGTCAGGATGGCCGGGCTCAGCTCGGCCATCTGATCTCGAGGGGCGCCGTGATGTCATAGCGGGCGGCGTGCTCGTGCATGCCTCGGAGCTCCTCGGGCGGCTCGCCGCACAGCAGCCACTGCGAGTGCGGGCACGGCTTGAGGTGTCCCGCCTCCGTGAGCGAGCGGATGGCCGAGGTCACCGAGGGACGGTGCGCGCCGACCACGAGCCCGAGCAGGTTGTGAGTGAGCGGGAGCGGGATTTTGATCCCGCGAGGCGTCACCCGCCCCCAGCGGTCGGCGAAGTGCCAGAGCACGAGCATCAGGCGATCATCGACCCGCCGCATGTGGCAAACGGCCAGGTGAAACGAAAGCCAGTAGACGCGCAGCATGGCGCGGCGGGCGACGGCGGCGGGGATCTCGGGCCAGCGCGCCACCCGTGCGGCGAATGTTCGATCGAGCACCGCGAGCCGCAGAGCCTGTGCGACCTGCCAACTGACTTCGGTGTTCACCGATGCCTCGGCCCCTACCTTGAGCCATGGCTGAGTGACGTCGCCCGGCCCCAGCAACTCAGCGCAGGCGCGTTCTCCGACCGTGACCTTTCGCACGAGCAACCCGTCGATCACCAGAAGCCCGAGGCTCCCGATGGGGTCGAAGTCGTCGTCCGATGGCCGCCAGGGACCCTTTTGGTAGTGCACCGTTCGCGCGACGGAGTGCCTTCGTGCCACCTGGAACTCATCGGGAGAGAGATCCTCTCCCAGATCCGGGTCACGATCGAGCACTGAACCGGCAGAAACCGACGTCATCCTTGGCCCTCGCTTATAGGCCGATCGTAGACCTGTATGCCCCGCTATGGCTGGTCGGCGTACAGATGATCGAGATCACAGATGGCGAGAACACGCCTCACCGGGCGACTAGGCCGGACCACGCGCACCCCGGATCGCCCCTGACCCATCAGGTTCTGCGCGTTCTCTAGGGCATGCACCAGCTGCGAGCCGGCGAACGTGACGCCCTCCAGGTCCACGAGGAGACGTTCCGGTCGCTCAACCAGGGCGCCGGCGATGGCCTCGTGCAGCATCCCAGACGTCGCGAGGTCCAGCTCGCCGGCGACGCGGATGTGCGCGGTCCCTGCGACCTGCGGCAGACGCTGAACCCGCATCCGGCTCCTCGCCGCGTAGATCCATTGACGCGGATTGTTCACGCCCCTTGTAACCGGTCCTAACCCCCGTGTCCGCACGCTGACATTAGTGGTACGGCGACCGACCTCGAATTCCGGATGCGAATGCCGTGCTGAGCGACCGGGTCGGAGCCCGGCTACGGACGTGGCGGTGGTGGCGAGGCGGACGCTCTGCGCGCCTCCTCCTCGTACGGGTTGCGCGCGTAACCGAATCGCAGGTAGGAGAGCGGCATTCGCAGCGGCCGATGCTGCATCTGCCAGACGTGGCAGAGCTCGTGGCAGATCAGCTCGTCATCCGTAATCAGGTCGGCTGAGCGCAGCAGGATGAGATTCCACGTCGCGTAGCCGTCGAAGCGGCGAAACCACGGAAGCCGGAAGAGCCAGCCCGGCGAGACGACCCGAATCCGGGCGATTCTCACCGGGCGCTCGTAGAGGCCGAGGGAATCGAGACGAGCCTTAGCGCGCGTGAGCGCGGCGCCCGCCTCGGATCCGCCGCCGGTCAACGGGCTTTTGACCCCTGATGAGAGGCCGCGGCGGTGGCGACGTCGCGCGGGTAGGTCTTTCGCGCCCGCAGCAGCACGAGCCCGGCGGCGGCGAGCGTGCTCAACAGCAACAGGAAGCAGATCTCGAGGCCTCTCGCGGTGCTCGGCGAGATCGGTCCCGGATGGGTGCCGATCGGAGCTTGGGCGGGAGCGATGCCGGCGATCCCATCGGCGAGAGCTCCGAACACCAGCGGCGCGAGCGCCTGAGCGAGCGACCGCAGCACGGTGCGGACGCTCTCGGCGCGGCCCCACAAGCCGGCGGGCATGATGTCGAGCCTGGCGGCATCGAGCGGTGGGTTGGCGGCCGACAGAAGCGAGGCGCCCGCGATGTCGAACCACATCGAGGGCATCAGGTGGCTGCCGAGGATGCCCGGGATCAGTAGCGCGGCGGCGGCCAGGTAGCAGAGCGCCGGGACCCAAACGCGGACCTCGAGGTAGCCGCGCCGGACAAGCTCGTCGGTGATCCGTCCGCTCACCAGGGTTCCCACCATCGCGCCGCCTACGAGCAACGCGAGCACCAGCTCGGCGGTCGCCTGGCTCGCGCGGTAGTGCCCGCGGACGAACAGCAACGCGAACGTGGACAGCCCCGAGAAGTAGAAATAGCCCAGCGAGGAGCTGACGATCAGGTGGATGTTGGTCGGGATCGAGAGGATGTAGCGGATCGCGGGCATCAACCCCATGGCGCTCGAATCGGTGTCCAGCACGAGCTCGGGATCCGGAGTCGCTCCGAGGCGCCGGGCCGCCTCCTCGGCGAGATTGTCGGTTTCCGGCTCCTCGTCCTCCTCGAGCCACGACTCCGCGGCGGGCTGCGAGGCCGAGTCCTCAACGGCCTGCTTGAGATCGACCACTCCTGGAGTCAGCCTGCTCTGTCCACCGCGCAGCGGCTCGGGCACAGTCCGGTACAGCTCGCGCGCGAGGAAGAACCCCGGGATCGCCAGCAGGAAGAACGCGGCGCGCCAGGTGATCAGGCTCGCCACGCTACTGCTGATGATGAACCCGACGGCCGTGCCCGCGATCTCGCCACCCAGGATGTATGCGTAAACCCGACCCCGCTCCTTGGCGGGAAAGTAGTCGCCGGTCAGCGAGGCGATGGCCGGGCCGGCGGTGGCGGTGACGGCTCCCAGGAGCAGACGCGTGAGCAGCAGGCTCGAATAGCTCCCCGCGAACGCGCTGAAGAGCGAGGCGATGCTCCAGAGAACGATGCTGATCGACAGCATCGGGATGCGCTTGATCCGGTCGACGAGCAGGCCGATCGGAAGCGTGAACGCCGCGCCGACGAGCAGCGTGACCGAGCTCAGCAGCCCGATCTTCGTGTTCCCGATGTGGAGTGCGCTCTCGAGCTGCGGCGCCACCGCCCCGACCGTTGCCGTGTCGGCACCCTGGAGCGCCAGAACGGCCCCAAACACCGTGATGACCCGGGCCCGGGCGGGACCTCCGACGTGTTTTACGACCTGGCCGCGCACGAGGCGGCCGAACCACCTCGTCGCGCGCACCGCGTCTCGTCCCGCGCTTTCGGCCGTCTCGCGGGCTGCCACCTAGTGGTTCCTTTCGTGAGTACGGCGAGACCGCTCGAATGTCGTCGTATCCGCGAAAGGAGCCACTTGGCTCCCCCGCCGATCAGGAGAGCTCGAGCGACGCTCGACAGATCGATCTGACCGCAACCGTGGCACTGACCCCAGTATTGCGACCTGTTCGTCCCGGGCGGTCGTGGGCCGGTGGTCGACGGTCGCGTTCGACGGAAGGCTGCCGGCCGGTTGACGCCGCCTTCGCGACTCCATAGAGTGCCGCGCTCGCAAGGGTGTCGCTCGCAGGGGAGGAGTCATCGGATGAGAGCAAGGAGCCGCCTTGAGGCACTCGCCGTCGCTTGCGGGGCGGTGGTCCTGGCGCTGGCGGCGCCAGCTTCGGCCGGCGCCTCGAATCGGACGGTAATCGAGGTCCTTTCGGGCCGCGCCGATCTCGTCTCGGGCGGGGAGGTACTCGTGCGGATCGTCCCGCCGGCGGGGGTGAGACCGGGAAGCCTCAAGGTGACGCTGAATGGCCGAGACGTAGGACGAGAGTTCGCCGTGCGCTCGGACCGGCACTTCGAGGGACTGCTCGTCGGGCTGCGGAACGGCACCAACGTGCTGGTGGCGCGCCTGCCGAGTGGATCCGGCGCCCAGATCCGCATCCACAATCATCCCATCGGCGGACCGATCTTCTCCGGTCTCCAGATCCAGCCGTGGCAGTGCACCACGGCGAGCAACGGTCTCGACCCGCCGACCGATGGCCAGTGCGACGCGCCGACGAGGTTCACCTACGTTTACATGCCGACCAATCGGGCACTGGGCTTTCAGACCTACAACCCTGCGAGTCCGCCCGGCGACGTGGCCACCACGACCACCGACCAGGGCAGGACCGTGCCGTACGTCGTGCGCGTCGAGGAGGGGACCCAGGATCGCGGCATCTACGAGATCGCCGGATTGTTCAACCCGAACAAGCCGTGGACGGCGTGGGCTCCGCAGGCGGGCTGGAACCACAAGCTCCTGTATGAGTTCGGTCCCAGCTGCGGGACCGTTCACTCGCAGGCCACCCCCGAGAACGTGCTTGACGATATGGCGCTCTCGCGCGGCTTCATGGTGGCCGGCTCGTCGATGAACGTTCTGGGCAACAACTGCAATACGGTGACATCCGCCGAGGCCGTGGTCATGCTCAAGCAGCGGATCACCGACCGCTACGGCCCCATCCGCTACACGATCGCCACCGGCTGCTCGGGCGGGTCGATCGGACAGCAGGTCGTCGCCAACGCCTACCCCGGCCTGTTGGACGGCCTGCTGCCGTCGTGCGTGTTCCCCGACAACTGGAGCACGGGCGTGGAGGTTCAGGACTGCCACCTGCTCGACCACTATTTCACCGAGACCTCCCCCCAGCTCTGGGACCCGGCGGAGCGGGCCGCGGTCGACGGTCACCACGATCCGAGCGACTGCGAAACCTGGGATGCGACGTTTGCGCCGGTCGAGAACCCGACGCACGGCTGCGGAGGGCCGCCGTCGGAGAACTACAACCCGGTTACCAATCCCACCGGCTGTCGAGCGACGCTCCAGGACTTCATGCTGCCGATCCTCGGCAAGCGGCCGGCGTATGAATGGACGAGCCACGCCGAGCAGGTCGCGCACGGCTTTGCGAAATCGCCGTTCGACAACCTCGGGGTCCAATACGGCCTGAACGCCCTGAATTCGAGGGCGATCACGCCGGCCCAGTTCATCGATCTCAACCGGAAGATCGGCGGAGTCGACATCGACGACAGCTTCGTCCCCTCTCGCAGCGTGGCCGATCCCGGGTCGGTGCTGACGCTCTACAGCTCCGGTCAGGTGAACGACGGCCGCGGCCTCAAGGGCGTGCCGATCATCTCCCTTCAGGATTGGAGCGAGATCCACGAGATTCACACCAGCTTCCACTCGTGGGAGATGCGCGCCCGGCTGGATAAAGACAATGGGAGTCACAACAACCAGATCATCTGGACCTACCCCGCGAGCTCCCCGTTGACCGGGGTGTTCCCGGACCAGTTCCTGACCCTCAAGTCGTTCCTGCTCATGGACCGTTGGCTCTCGGCGATGGCGAGAGACCACAGCGCAGCGCCGCTGTCGGTCAAGGTCGCGCGCGACAAGCCGGCAGCCGCCGTGGACGCCTGCTTCACGCTGGCCGACAGCGAGATCACGAACGCCGGTACCTGCCGACGGATGTTCCCCCGCTACGGCGACGCCCGGATCGCCGCCGGTGGCCCCTCGTCCGACGACATCGGGGAGTGCCGGCTGCAGCCGTTGAAGCGCTCGAGTTACAAGGTCCGGTTCACGGATCTCGAGTGGAGCGAGCTGAAGCGGATCTTTCGCCGAGGCGTGTGCGACTGGAACCAGCCCGGAGTGGGCCAGGAGCCGTCTCATCCCTGGACGACGTTCGCCTCCGGCCCCGGTGGCCGCCCGCTCGGGCCGCCGCCACAGTCCACTCCGCTGAGGTGAGCCACGGCGGGGCAGGCCGCGGATATCCCGGCAACGGTCAGCGCGTGCTGGCGAGCGTGATCAGCGCGGCGCTGGCCGGCGGCAGCGCGACGACGTAGTGGTCCTGAACGGGATGTAGAGTCGTCGTGGTGGGGGAGCCGGACAGCTCGCCGGTGGCGGTCCGGGCGCCGAAGGTCTGGCCGGCGATCGCGACGTGCGCGGTGGCCCTGAGCCTGGGTGCGCGCAATCGCTCGAGGATGCCGGATACGCTTGCGCCGGGCGGACGGACGGCCACCGTGATGGACCGGTTTCGGGCATCGTTGATGAGAACGATCCGGACGGTTCCATCGCGGGCCCGCGTGGCCCAGACCCGGAGCGTGGGTCGCGCGGGGGCCTCGGTGAGCAACAGTCGGGAGCGGGGCGGGGCCGCGCGCGCGAACATCAGCAGGCCGTAATACATGGGCTTGACTTGCGCCTCCCAGCGGCCTGCGGCGCGAGCGAATGTGAAAGGCGCGTAGACCGCGTCCGCGAACGTGTGGATGTTGACCCCGTCGGCTCTGACCTTGGCCATGTTGAAGAGCGCGTCGAGACCCCACAGGGCCGAGGCGAACGTGTTGCTGAGTCCCCGCGCTCCGCCGCAGGAGACGTCGTTGAGCTCGTCGACGCGGAACGGGAGTCCATGGCGGTGCGCGACCCCCACCGCGCTCTGAAGACTCTCCGCCGGACCGACCGAAGCGTCGCGGGAGAGGAGGTGGGGGATCGTCGGCGAGGTCGGCGACCCGGGAGCCGTGAAGCAACGGTGAAGCGGATACCGGTGGAAAGTCACGAGGCGAACGCGCGGGTTGGCCACGAGGTACCGATTCAGTCCGGTGATCCATGCCGGTGCACCCGAAGCCGGTCCGACCAGCGGCACGCCGCGCGGCAGCGCGGAGCTGATCGCCGCGTAATCGCGCAGGTAAGAACGAAAGCCGTAGGTCGCCGGGCGCCCCGGCACGCTCACTCCATCCGGTGTTTCGTACCAGCCCAGCGTCCCATACGCCTCCGGCTCGTTGCCCAGCTCGAAGCCCACGATCAACCTCCGGCCGAGGCCCTTCAGCAGGGCCCGCGCCTCGGTCGCCGCGATCGCCTCATCGTCGGACTCGAAATTGATCCCCAGGATCAGACGAGCACCCATGGCCTGCGCGGTCGCGCGCGCCACCGAGATCCACCGTTTGGTGAGCGTGTACGTGATGCCCCCAGGTTTGGGGACACCCGGAGTCGGCCACCACGTCCAATCGGTCGTGTCGCCGCCGAAGCGGATCACCGGGGACCCGCCCGGGGCGAGCGCCCGGACGAGCTGGACGAAGGTGGGGTTCGGCCTCGCTGGGTTGAGGCCGGCATACGGCAGCAGAGAGCGATATTCGATCGAGAAGCCGATGAAGCCGGACGGGATCGGACGGCTGATCGGGATCGACGTGATATTGACCCGTAGCGCGTACTTCGGGATCGTGGGGTGCGCTTGGGCGTCGTTGTCAGCGAGCAGCTCGCGCGCGGGGAGCGCCGCCACCGCCGCCGCCGCCACCGCAATCAGCGCGTACGCCAGCCGGCGGCGGCGCGTGGTCGCTCGGACAACGTCGATGAGCCTGGCGGACCGCAACGCGACGAATATGCCACAGGCCGGGAGCTTGCTCGCGGCTCGCGAACGCCGCCAAATGACGGCCGATCCTGGCTTCGATAACCGGCTCAGGCAGAGACGGGCGCGGAGCCGGTTACGAACTCCACGAGCACCGGCACGATCGCGCTCGGGGAGACGTTGTGGTTCTGGCGCGGGAGCTCGCGGAGCGTCGCGTTCGGGAGCACGTCAGCGAGCGCCCGGGAGGCGTGCTTGAGGCCGCTGGCGGTCTTGGCGCCATACGCGACGAGCGTCGGACACGTGACCGTCGCCCAGTCCTCGGCTCGGAGCGGCGAGCCGTGCATGTTGTCGTCGCCGAGCGCCGCGTAGTCGAACGTCAGCGTGAGGCCGTTGGCGGCGAATGACTTGAACATCGGCAGCAGCGACATCACGCTGACGAAGGGACCGGGTATCCCGACCGCGTTTCGCATGAAGTGCTTGGCGGCGCCGGTGCGGTCGCCGGCGGCGACGATCTGATCGAGCCGCGCGCCGTAGTCATCAGCCGGCAACTTGGCCGTAAGGTCGGTCTTGAACGGGGTCTCATAGACCGCGAGCTTCTCGACGCCGACGTTGGCGGCAGCCGCCCGCAGGGCCACCGCGCCTCCGGAGGACCAACCCCACAGCGAGGCGCGCCCGCCGGCCGCCTCGATCAGCGCGGCGATGTCATCGACCTCGTGCTGGACCGAGACCGGGCCGGCATCGCCGCTGTCGCCGCGCCCGCGCCGGTCGTAGTTGATTACCGTGCAGTATTCCGACAGCGCGGTCGCGATCTGCTCAAACTTCTTGAACTTGCGGTAACCCAGCGCGCCGCTGACCAGGATGATCGCGGGACCGTCGCCGTAGCGGTCGTAGGCGATCTGCGTGCCGTCGGCTGAGGTGACTGTCTGCATCTCGTCCTCCCTCGAAGTCGTTCCGGCAGCTAAGACCGTGGGTCGGGGGCGGACTCATCGGTTTCCCCCACGCGAGATCGAGGACGCGGTCGCGGGCACCAGTGCTGCCCGCACCCCGGTCGACCAGCGCAGCGGGCATTATCCATCACCGTGCCAGAGATGCGACGCTGAGAGAACGGAGAGATGTCAGGTTCTAACCCCGGAGAAAGTGGACGCGACGCGCGGGCCGGCGAAATCATCAGCTTTCTGCGGGCGCACGGGGCCGAGCGACTCGGTCACGCGGGCGGTCGCACGTTACTCGACCATCTCGTGGGGACGTACGAGATCGTGCGCCGCTGGAAGCAACCCCCCGTGCTCCAGCACGCTGCGCTGGTGCACAGCGTGTACGGAACCGAGATTTACGCCCAGCGTCTGCTGCCCCTGTCCAGGCGAGACGAGGTGGTTCAGATCGCGGGAGATCAAGCCGAGCGCCTGGCGTATCTGTTCTGCGTGACGCCCCGCGATCTTCTCTTCGCCGGTACGCACCTCTGGGCTCGGAACCTCCGTCGGGTTGGTGACCGAGAAGCGGACGATCAACCGCCCGCCACACGAGCCGAGCTGGACCGGCTCGTACTCCTGCACATGGCAAATATGGCCGAGCAGGCGCGGGCGGAGGACGGATCGCCGACGCCGTGGCTGGCGAGTGTGCGCGACCTGGCGGAGCTCTTGATCGGCAGCGATGCCGTGACCCTCCCGCTGTTCTTGGCGGAACTCGCGGCCTTCTCCGAGGAGGATGAAGCGCTCACGCGGCGCGCGTACCTCGACGCGATGGCTCGAGCGGACGACCTTGGGACGATGGCGACCCTGGTGGCACTGGCGGCAGCGGCCTGCCCGGTGGTGCCCGAACCATGTATTTGGCAGGCGTACGTGTCGCGCTCGCGGGGAGACACGTCGACGGCGCGGCTGTGGGCCCGATGCGCTCGGGAGCGACTCATCAACCTCGGTACCGCCTGGGACAAGCGGCTGACGTTCGACGAATGGCTTGATCTCGCGGGGCTACTCGCACAGCCACGCGACCTGCAGCCACCAGACTCACCCGGCGGGTGGGCCAACCCGCGCGCGCTCTACGAGAGATTGGCGCGTGGTCACCTCGATGCGGTTTCCGAGCGCGACTCGTCGAAGTTCACCGGACAGCCAACCACGCCGCCGGATGCGGCTGCAGGCAGGAACCGGTTCCACCGCTACATCGAGACGTTCGCGCGGGCGGACGAGCTCCCCCTGAGAGGGCTCTACCCGCAGTTGGACAGCCAGCCCTGGTACGACCCCTCGGAGTTTCCTCTGGCGCGCTACCTGAAGTCGCACTGTGACGCGATTCGGGATGAGATCTTGGGGCTCGAGTCTTCACAGTTTCACCGCGAAAGCGAGCGGATCAAGCGATCGGGCGACTGGGACGTGGCGTTTCTATACGAACGCGGTCGCCGGCGCGATCCGATGTGCGACGCGTGTCCGGTAACCACGCGCGGTATCGAGTCCTATCCCGCCATGCGCACGGTCGCCGGTCTGATCTATGCGTCTCGAATGCGCGGCGGAACACACATTCGTGCGCACCGCGGCCCCACGAACCTCAGGGTACGTTGCCACCTGGGGATCAAGGTGCCCGACGGGGATTGCGCGATCCGCGTCGCCGACGAGACCCGGCAGTGGCGCGAAGGCCGGTGCCTCGTATTCGATGATCATTTCGAGCACGAAGCTTGGAACCACACCGAGGAGGACCGGATCGTGCTGATCGTCGACATGTGGCATCCGGGACTGTCGCCCACGGAGGTTCGCTTGCTCGAGGGGCTGCACAAATATGCCTACGCGTACGCGCGGCAGCTCAACAAGTACTGGTCCTCGAACGCCGCGGCCGCGGCCGGCCGGTCTGGGAGCGAGCCCGGTTAGCCGGCCCGCGACTAGAAATCACCCCCGTCGCCACCGCCACCCCAGTCGCCGCCGTCTCCTCCTCCGTCTCCCCAGTCGCCGCCGTCGCCTCCGTCTCCCCCGTCGCCGCCATCGCCCCCGTCTCCATCTCCGTCGCCGCCGAACAGGTCGCCGACGGCCTCGGCACCGAAGCCGAGGCCCGCGCCCAGCGCGGAGCCCATCAGCAGCCCCGACAGCAGGCCGCCGCCGCCGAACCCGTTGAAGTAGCCGCCCGCCCACGGCCCGTAATGACGCGGAGCATTCCAGTAGTCGGTCGGTCGACCGTTGACCGTCACCTGCCGTCCGTGCGGCTCGAAGCCCTCCTTGATCCTCAGGGCATCCGCGGCACAGGCCGGCACCGGTCGCAACGAACCGCCCGGCGGCGCCCACTGGACGTCCTCGGTCGAGGGTCCGTGACGGGGGTCAAAGAAGCACGGCGGCCTCCGCTCGGGCGGGGGCCGGCCGTCGAGGAGGGCCTTGGCGCACGCCATCGCGTAGCGCCCCTCCTCGAGCGTCTCGCTCACTGGAGCGAGATCCTCCGGACGCTTCGCCCGATCGAAGATCTCGCTGGCGCGCTGATAGGCCTCGAGCGCTTGCTCGTAGCGCTGCTTCGCCTCGTCCGAGACGCCCGGCATGCCGATGTCGACGTCGAGCGAGCGGATGTCGTCGCCGAGCGCAACGACGTCGTCTTGGGCCGAGGCGTGAACCTCCTCCCACTCCCGCTCACGGCGCGTCTTATGTCCGAAGAACGGCATTGCCGGCAAAGATACCCATGGGGCATCCCTGGCGGAACGCCAGCGGTTAGTCGCGGAGCGTCCGGGGAAGCCCGAACGGCGCCGTCTTCAGGGCGTCGCCAGACGACGAGAAGGCAGCGACCGCGGCGTCCCGAAACGCCCGGTTAGCGGGCGAGGGGTCGTCCTTGCGGTAGACGATCACGGTCTCGAGCTGCGCGGGGGGATCGGCGATGAGCGCGGCGACGATGCCTTCCGGCAGCTCGAGCCGCACGGAGGCCGGAGCGAGCGCGACGACGTCCACGTCGGCGAGGATCTGCAGCTCCCACCCGCTGTGGAACGACTCGCCGCGAGCCGCGGGCTCGAATCCCGCGTGGCGGCAAAGACCGACCATGAAGTCATAGAGGCGGGGAGCGAGCTCTCGCGGAAACAGCACGAACTCATCCCTGGCAAGGTCTCGCAGGTCGATTGCTCTCTCGCCGGCGAGGGGGTGCGATCGCGCCAGGAGCGCGATCACCGGTTCGCTGCGGATCGACACGTAAGCGAATTCGCCGGCGATCTCCGGACACAGGGACACCGCAGCGTCGATCGCGCCGGCGCGTAGCGCGGGGAGCATCCGCGCGTTCCACATCTCCTCGGTCAGCAACGACACGTCTGGATGGCTGAGCCGGAAAGCCCGGCCGATCGTCGGAAGCGTCTCGAATCTGGCGCTCCAGCTGAAGGCGACCCGGAGCTGGCCGAGCTCGCCGGCGGCTGCACGCTGGGCGTCACGGCGCGCTCGTTCGAGCTCGGCGAGCGTTCGCCGGGCACCCTCGAGAAACGCGAGTCCCGCGTCGGTGAGGCGCACCTCGCGCGTGGTCCGCAGCAACAGCTCGGTTCCGAGCTCTTGCTCGAGCTGACGGATCGCCGCGCTGAGCGGGGGCTGAGCCATGTGCAGCCGCTCGGCGGCGCGGCTGAAATTGAGCTCCTCGGCGACCGCCACGAAGTAGCGCAGGTGACGAACCTCGAGCATCGGCAGGCGTTCAAGCTACTTGCGGCGCCCTCGGCACACAACCCGAGGGCGCCGCCATATCGAGCCGGTGTAGAGCGAGACTCGATTCGTGTTGCTCGCGGCTCGCCCCAGGTTCACGCTGTCCCGGTGCCGTCAGCAAGAACGATCGCGGGGTCCCGCGGTGAAGCTCGGGATCATCGGTGCCGGTAGCCTCGGCACCGCGCTCGGGGAGCGACTAGCCGAGCACGGCCACGAGATCATGTTCGGCGGTGGAGCGTCCGCGCAGGACGCAGCGGTCCGCCTGCGCACACGCGTCGGATCCAACGCCGAAGCTGCCGCCTTCGGCGATGCCGTGATTCTCGCGGTGCCGTTCGCGGCCATTGACGCGGCTCTCGCCGACGCCGGCTCGCTCCGGGGCCGCGTGCTGTGGTCGTGCGTCAACGCCGTGAAGCCCGACTACACCGGGCTGGCGATCGGCTTTGACAACTCGGCCGCCGAAGAAGTCGCCCGCCGGGCCGTTGCTGCGCGGGTGGTCGCCGCTCTGCCTCCGTTCGCGAGCGCGATCGCCGCCGGACAGCTCTGGTACGAGCGCGACCTGGAGCCCACCGTCTTCGTATGTGGCAATGACGCGGGTGCGAAGCAGCTCGTCGAGCAGCTCGTGCGTGACATCGGCGCTCATCCCGTCGATGCCGGTCCGCTGATCGCCGCTCGTCTCGTCGAGCCGGCGATGATGCTCGCCGTCAGCATCGCCTACGCCGGCGTCCCTCGCGACGTCGGCCTCCGTCTGCTCGAGCGCACCGGCCTCACTCCCGAGCCTCCACCCATCCAAACCCCCGCTTGACAAGGAGAACGCGATGCCAGCCACGAACGAACAGATCGTCGCCGACCACCACATGCGGGTCGACACCGTGTCGTCCAAACCGAAGAAGGTTTTGGTCGTCGTCTCTAATCCGGCGGTCGCGAGCACGGTGGGGTGGGCGGTCGGGTTCTGGGGCGCCGAGCTGACACACCCTTACTACGAGCTGACCGAGCGGGGGGTCGAGGTGACGATTGCCAGCCCCGACGGCGGACGGGTGCAAATGGACGCGCTCAGCGACCCACGCGATCCCTCCAAGTGGTCCTCGGAGGACCTGATCACGATGGGCTTCGTCAACACGCCTGAGCTGATGGGCCTGCTCGAGAACACGCCGAGGCTGGCGGACCTCGACCTGGACGAGTTCGACGCGATCATGGTCGCCGGCGGGCTAGCGCCGATGTTCACCTTCCGGGACAACGAGCACGTGCACAACGCGCTCCGCTACTTCTACGAAACCGAGAAGCCGACCTGTATCTACTGCCACGGCACGGCGGCGCTCGTGGATCTCAAGCTCTCCGACGGCTCCTACCTGGTCGAGGGGAAGACGCTCACGGGCTTTTCGAACATCGAGGAGGACTACAGCGACGGCTTCGTCGGGCAGCGGGTGATGCCGTTCAGGCTCGAGGACACGCTCAAGGAACGCGGGGCGAACTATGTCCAGGGCGGTCTGTTCAAGGCCTTCGTGGTGCGCGACGGGAGGCTGATCACGGGACAGCAGCAATACTCGGGCCGGAAGGTGGCGCAGGCCCTGATCGAGGCGTTGGGCATATGAGCGGCGACATCCTCGTCATCGGGGGGCACAGCAAGATCGGCTCGGCGCTGATCGAGGAGCTCGCGAGGAGAGGAGAGTCCGTGCGCGCCCTCGTCCGTGCGGCCGAGCGCGGCGATTCCTTCCCCGAGGGCGTGCGGGCGGTGACGGGCGACCTCGCGGACGCCGAATCCCTGCGTTCCGCGCTCAGCGGCGCCGACCGCTTGTTCTTGCTCTGCGGCCCGACCGACGACGAGGTCGGGCTCAACCGCAACGCGATCGATGTCGCCAAGGAAGCCGGGACACGGCTGCTCATCAGAAGCTCGATCCTCGGTTCTGACCCGCGGGCACGTGCAACCTTCGTGCGTCACCACGGCGTGTGCGACGCATACCTGCGCGACTCAGGCGTACCGCACGCGGTGCTGAGGCCAAACATGTTCATGCAAAACATCGCCGAGAACACCATCCCCTCGATCGACGAGGACGGGAACTTCTACGCCAACGCCGGCGATGCTGGGATCAGCATGGTCGACACACGGGA
Organism: uncultured Solirubrobacterales bacterium; assembly: GCA_963731355.1. Lineage (GTDB taxonomy): Bacteria > Actinomycetota > Thermoleophilia > Solirubrobacterales > Solirubrobacteraceae > Palsa-465. Next base: position 122,207 of record CAVSUS010000004.1, read on the forward strand.
CGTCGCCGCGGTCGGCGCGACCCTCCTCACCGAACCTGACTATGACCGTCGCGCCTACGACGTCACCGGGCCGGAGGCGCTCTCCTATCACGACGTGGCGAGGAAGCTCTCGGATGCGATGGAGCGAAAGATCAGCTACATCGATGCGCCCGACCAGTCCATTGCCGGCGCGCTCGAGGGCCTTGGGCTTGGCGACTGGCTGGTCGGCGCCCTGGTCGAGCTCTTTGCCGACTACCGCCGCTCGGGCACGGACGGCTTCGCAGCACAGGTGACGGACACGGTCGCACAGCTGACCAAGCGTGCTCCCCGCTCGCTGGATCAGCTCCTCGCCGAGCAGGCATCTACTGTCACCGTAAACGATCGTCAGGAGGGAGTGCGTTGAGCAATGTCCGGTCGGAGGTACGCGTTCACAGGTACGTCGGGTCGGCGATGCCCGTCAACGCATACATCGTCGAGACGAACCGCGGCGCGGTGGTCATCGACTCGACGCTAACCGTCACCGACGCGCGGGCGCTTCGATCTCAAGCGCGGGAGTTGGGAAAGCCGCTTCTTGCGGTGCTGGTCACCCACGCGCATCCCGATCATTACGGCGGCGCCGTCGAGCTGATCGAAGACGAAGACATACCGTTCCTTGCCGCCGGCGGCGTCGATGCGGTCATCCGCCGCGACGACGAAGTCAAAGAGCAGATCATCCGGCCGATGTTCGGCGAGGAGTGGCCGCGCGAGCGCAGGTTTCCGAGCCAGACGCTCAGCGACCGTGAGTCGGTGGACTTCGACGGTGTCTCGTTCACGGTCATGGATCTCGGTCCCGGTGAATCGCCGCACGACAGCGTGTGGTTAGTTGGCGATGACCGACTCGTCGCGTTCGCGGGAGATGCCGCCTACGAGCACATGCACTGCTATCTCGCGGATGGCTTCTGGGAGTCCTGGCTGGGGAACATCGCGCGGCTACGCGCGGAGCTGGCGCCTGGGGCCGACGTGCACCTCGGACACGGCGATCCCCGCGGGCCCGCCCCATTCGACTGGCAGGAGCGCTACATCAACACGTTCATCGACGCGCTAGGGGCCGCCGACTGGTCCGACCGAGAAGCAGCCAGGCAGACGGTCATCCGCCGGATGACCAGATACCTGCCTTCGCCCGATCTCCAGTTTTTGATGGAGCTGAGCATCGAGCCTGTGGCCGCTCAGCTTGGCCTGCTCGACGGCGAGGAGAGCTAGTCCAGCTCGAGGCACGCCGGCCAGTGCTCAAGCCACGGCGGCGTGCCCCGGCCCGACCTCGGTCACTTCGGGGTTCGGTCGCTCAACACCTTTTCGAACCAGTGGTCTGCAAACGGCTCGTCGTTGAATGGCGGCACTTCGACCCAACCGGTCGAGCGGTAAAGGGAAAGCGCCTCGCTGAGAACCGCGCTCGTCTCGATGCGGGCCACCCGCGCGCCGCCGGCCAGCGCGCATTCCTCGAGTTTCTCCAGCAGGCGGCGGCCGAGCCCAAGCCCTCGGGCTTGGGGATCGATCCACATGCGCTTGATCTCGCTCGGCGTATCGGCATGGTGCTTGACCGCCCCGCAGCCGATTGGTTCGCCGTGTAAGTAGGCGACGAAGAACTGGCCGGCGGGCGGTCGGACCTCGTGTGGCAGGGCGGTGGCTCCGACGGAGGGGTCAAAGCCACGCGTCGAGCGCCGGTTGAGCTCGGCTACGTACTCCCCGAGGCAGTACTGCGCGTCAGCGTGCTCGGGGTCGATCACCCTGATCTCCACGGTCCCGCAGAGCAGCAAGCGCTCGACATCGCACATCGCCGCGACGAGCCGCTCCCGCTGCCTTGAACTCAGCGGTGCGAGCAGCGAGCGCGCCAGCTCGTCGGAGCGCTCGTCGAGCGCCGCTCGCTCGCGGCGGCCGGCGGCGGTAAGGCGTGCCACCCGAACCCGCCGGTCGGCGCCGCTGGGGGCTACCTTGATCAACCCAGCCGCTTCAAGCGACCGCAGCAGCCGACTCGCGTAGCCTGAGTCGAGGCCGAGCCGGGAGCGCAGCACCCGCACCTCGCAGCCATCCAGCCCTATCTCCCAGAGCAGCCTGGCCTCACCGAGCGGCCTCTCGCGGCCGAGGAAGCGGCCGTTCAGGGCGCCGACGCGCGCCGTGACGAGGCGGTTGAAGCGACGGATCTGGTCGACCATCGCATCGGACATTCTCTGACCTTAGTCAGGAAAGTACGAGACGTCAATGCCGCCGCGGTCCGCCGCTCCAGCACGCGGCTCAGCGCGAGCGGCCGCCGGTCTCCGCAAGGCGCGCCGTTATGAGCTTCTTGACGAGCGCCTTCGGCAGAGGGCGATCGACGGGGAAGTGAAGGGAGCTCTTGGTCGTCTGGTAGCCCTGGAGTTCGTCGGCTAGCTGTCCGAGGACCGAGCCGCTGAATGGGAGGTAGCTCAGGTGATTCTTGAACGCGGCAAAGCCGGCCACGGTCCTATTGCGGACGCGGAAAGCGGGAAGGCCGTACGAGATGACCTGCTCGGCGTCCGGGACGATCTCGAGAATCGTGGCGCGGAGCCTCTGGAGCGTGCGGCGCTTCGGCTCCTCGAGATCCCGCAGATATTCCTCAACGTCCTCGGCGGACACCAGCGCGCAATTCTAGGAGGTTGTTTGTTTCAGCCCATCGCTGGACGTGAGGTGGTCGATACCGGATGCGTCGCGGGTTTCCGCACCGTGTCTTCGACTGCAGTGAGCGGCTTGGCGATGCCTTCCAGTCCCCTGCGTTCGGCCTTCACGCCGAAGACGATCTCGGCGACTCCGCCCACGATCATCAGGCCGGCGCCAATGGCGAGCGCTTTGAATACCTCGGAGGCCTTGCCGGTGGCGATCATCGGAGCGAACAGCTGGGGCCCGATGATCCCGCCAATACCGGTGCCTACGGCGTAAAACAGCGCGATGCACAGGGCCCGGGTCTCCATCGGAAAGACCTCGCTGACGGTGAGGTACGCGGCGCTTACGCCCGCGGAGGCGAAGAAGAACACCACGGACCAGCACACCGTCAGCGTTGCAGCGGTCAAGTGATGCTGCTCGAACAGATAGCCGGTACCGAGGAGCAACAGACCCGACAGGATGTAGGTACCGGCGATCATCGGCTTGCGACCAACCGAGTCGAACAGGCCACCGAGGACGAGCGGGCCGGCTAGGTTGCCCACCGCGAAAGCGACCAGATAGTACGGCGCGTTGGCCGTCGCCACGTGGAAGAACGTGCTCAGCAGCGTCGCGTAGCCGAACAGAATGGAGTTGTAGAGAAAGGCCTGCCCGATGAACAACGCGAGTCCTAGCACCGTGCGTTTCGGATAGGTCTTCACCACCGTGCGCGCGATCTCAAGGAGGCTGATCGTCTTACGCTGGCGGATCGTGATGCTCTCATCGGGTTCCTCGAGCGCCGCGCCGGTGCTCTCCGATACCTCGCGCTCGATCTGAGCGGTCACCTCCTCGGCTTCGCGGTCGCGACCGTGAATGAACAGCCAGCGGGGACTCTCAGGCACGTGACGGCGGACGATCAGGATCGCCAGCCCGAGGATGAACCCAAGACCGAAGCAGACCCGCCAGTTCAAAAACGGCGAGAGAACGTGCAGCGCGGCCACCGACAAAAGCGCACCCGCCGCGGCCCCGGCCCAGTACGTGCCGTTGATGATGATGTCGATCCGGCCCCGGTGACGGGCCGGAATCAACTCGTCGATGGCCGAGTTGATCGCGCTGTACTCGCCCCCGATTCCCATCCCGGTGACGAATCGGCAGGCGAAGAAGAACCACGGCGCGAAGGCAAAGGCGGTGGCGATCGTCGCTGCCAGATAGACGCCAAGGGTGATCATGAAAAGACGCTTGCGCCCGAAGCGATCGGTCAGCTGCCCGAACAAGAGAGCCCCAAAACAGGCGCCGGCGACGTACATCGAGGCCGCCATCCCCGCGACGTCCGCGGAGGAGATGTTGATGCCGCTGCCCTTGGCCGAAATCGCTCCGGCAATGGAGCCGACGATCGTCACCTCGAGGCCATCGAGAATCCAAACGGTCCCCAGGCCCACCAGGATCCTCCAGTGCCAGCGCGACCACGGCAACCGATCCAGACGCGCCGGAATGCTGGTCTCGATCGTCCTGAGCTGTTCCCCTGTCGCCGTTGCCGCCGTCATCGTCGGATCTCTCCTGCCCCGGTCCTACCCGACGGTCACACGCACTAATCGATGCAATTTGGAACGGTGGTGGCGGGGTCAGGAAAGGTCTTGAAGTCCGGCGCTGGTAAGTAGGTAACCGGGCGCGATGGTGTCGGCATCGGCCTGCACCAGTTCGACCAGGGCGGCGCCGGCGGCCTCTGGGGTGAGCGGCTCACCGAACTGCTTGACGTACTCCTCCTCGGACTGGCCGCTGCGAGCCGCGTAAGCCCGGACAGCGGGGCGGCCGAGGTCGGTGAGCGGCGTGATTCGGGGCAACACGGCGGTGAAGGTGATGCCGAGATCCGCGCGGTTTGCCTCTTGCTGAGCGTACGCGGTGATGAACCGCTGTGTGGCTTTGGCGCCGGCGTACCCGCCGCTGAGTGGTGATCCGTTCAGCGCGGCGCCGCTTGAGATCACGATCACCCTGCTGCCGGGTTGCAGCGGTTTGAGCACGGCCTCGCGTAGCCAGTGGAACGCGATGCGGACGTCCGTTTGCCAGTTGACCGAGAAGGTCTCCCAGGTCTGGTGTTGCAGCGGCCGCAGAAGCGGGCTCGCGCCGGCGACGAGGATGACGACGCGCGGCTCGTAGCGGTCCAGGACGCTACCTGCCGCCGTGGCGTCGGCGGCGTCGGCGACCTCCGGCCGGATGGTGCTGTGGTTGCCTGTCAACTCGGCAAGCGCCGCGGCGGTGCGGGCCACTGCGATCACCGGCGCGCCGGCCTGCGCAAACGCTGTGGCGATCCCGCGGCCCAGGCCGCGGCTTGCGCCGACCACGATCGTTGTCTCATTGAATGTTTCGCTTTCGGTGGCCACGGTGGTTGCCTCCTTTGCTCGGGTTGGGTTGATGTGAGCTCAGTTCTCAGTAGGGGGTTATGTGGGGCAGTTCGCGGGGGAGACGGCGGGCTGCGCCTCGCGGATGGTGGTCTTGCTCACGGCGTCCGAGAGCTCGTCGCGGCGGACGAGCGCGAAGATCATCGGGACGGCGAGCAGCGCGATCGCACCGAGCACCCAGAGCGCCTGCCGGAAGCCGCCGGTGAGCGCCGCGGGAACTGTGTTGCCGGCGTGCAGGAGTGCCGTGGTGTGGCTCGCGGCGACACTCGAGGCGATCGCGATCCCGATCGCCCCGCCGAGCTGCTGGGAGGTGTTCAGCAGTCCGGACGCGAGCCCGGCCCGGTGCTCCGCCACCCCGGCGAGCGCCGCGATCGAGATCGGGATGAACGCGAAAGCGGTGCCCGCGCCTGCGACGATGAACGGGCCGGCGAGGTTCGCCACGAAGTGCCCGTGGACGGGGACCTGGGTTGCCCAGATCACGCCGGCTCCGATGAGCGTCATCCCGACGGCCATCACGACTTTTGCCCCGCCGCGGGTGACCAGCAACTGCGACAGGCCGGCGAGTGCGATCGACGTCAACGATGCTGCCAGCCACGCGACTCCCGTCTGGAGCGCGCTGTAGTGCAGCACTTGCTGCATGTACAGGGTGCCGACGAAGATGAACGCGAAGAAGCTGCCGCCCAGCAGCAGTCCCGCTGTGTCTGCGCCGGCGAGCGTGCGCAGCCGGAAGATGGAAAGCGGCAACAGGGGCGAGGTGGCCCGGTTCTCGATCGCCAGGAAGGCGCCGAGGAGAGCGGCGGACGTCGCGAGCACCGCGACCGTTCGCGTGGCGCCCCAGCCGTGCTGAGGCGCTTGGGAGATCGCATCCACCAGGAGCACCAGCCCGCCCGTGCCGGCGATCGCCCCGAGGAGATCAAAGCGCCGGCGCGTCGCAGCGAGCCTGCTGTCGGAACGATCCGGGGTGCAAGCGCCAGCGCGGCCGCCCCGATCGGGACGTTCAGATAGAAGATGTACTGCCACCCGGCGTACCGGGTGAGTACACCACCTGCGATCAGCCCGATGGTCGCTCCGCCGGCTCCGAGCCCGCCCCAGATGCCTAGTGCCTTGTTGCGCTCGGCGCCCTCGTCGAACATGTTCATCACGATCGAGAGAGCAGCAGGCAGCATGGTCGCCGCGCCCAACCCCTGCAGCGCCCTCATGGCAATCAGGAAGGCGGCCCCGGTAGCGAGGGCGCAACCCAGCGATGCCGCGGTGAACAGGGCCAGGCCGACCATCAAGATCCGGCGGCGGCCAAGGAGATCCGCAGCGCGACCGCCCAGCAGCATAAAGCCGCCGAACGTGAGCGCGTAGGCGGTCGCCACCCATTGCAGGCTGGTCTCGGTGAAATGCAGATCGCGGGCGATCGTCGGCAGCGAGACGTTGACGATCGTCAGATCGATGATTGTCATGAAGTAGGACACCGCCAACAGCACGAACGCGCGCCAGCGATTGATATGCGGCGATGTGGACGTCATCGAACCTCCAGTGGTCTGGTGGGGAGGGGTAGCTAGGGGAAGAAAGAGGTGGGGCGTGCGTGCGGCCGCTACGGCGACGCCGCACTCCGATCACCAATGCGGAATCCAAACCGCGGCAGCAGCGCCGGGTCGATGAACGCGTCGATCGCGACGATCTGCTCGCCCTCGATCTCCAGCACGCTGATCCCGTGCGGGATCAGGCCGACATCCTGCTCTCGGCGGTAGATCGCCACCGCGGGTCGGCCGTTGGCCCGGATCGGGGTGAGCCGCATCCGCGCCAGATCACCGCCGGCAGCGGTCTCGCGGAAGAACCGCGCGATCTGGACGGCACCAACCACCGAAGGCTGCGGCGGCATCCTCAGCATCGCGTCGTCGCGCAGCAGCGACACCAACCCTTCAACGTCGTCGTGCTCGAACGCCTCGACGTAACGGTCGAGCAGCTCGCGCTCACACGAATCGACATCAGCGGACGCGGGCGCCGGCAAATCCCGCTCGATCGTCGCTCGAGCGCGCTGCAAGGCGCTGTTGACGGACGCGACCGTCGACTCCAGCAGCTCCGCCACCTCGGGCGCGGTCCAGCCCAGCACGTCACGGAAGATCAGCACCGCGCGCTGGCGACCAGGAAGCTCCTGGATCGCGCGCAGCAGCGCCAGTTCCATCCCCTCCCGGATCGCGTAGCGCGCAGCGGGGTCATAGGTGGGCGCAGCCGCTTCGCCCGAGGGCGTGTCGGGAAACGGGTCCACCGGCTCCGGGCGGCGCGGCCGGCGCTCGAGCTCATCCAGGCACGCGTTAGTCGCGATCCGGTAAAGCCAGGTCTGCAGCTGTGCGCGGGGCTCGAATCGATCCAGCGCCCGCCACGCCCGCAGCAACGTCTCCTGCGCCACGTCCTCGGCATCCGGCGCGGACCCGAGCATCCGGTAGCAGTGCACCTCGAGCGCGTGGCGGTACGGCTCGACGAGTTTCCGGAATGCTCGCTCGTCGCCCGCCTGGGCGGCGGCCAGCAGGAGACCCTGATCCATCCTGTGCGTTCGGTCGCTCATCGCTCTTCAACACGTCAAACGGCAGCCGTCGCCGAAACTAATCGGTCTCTTGGACCGCGGCGACGTCGCGGGCCTCATGCGAGGCCCGCGCACATGACGACCGAGGCGCCGTTCTCAGGCCGTCTTCGCGAATGGAGGGGTGGCGTCGGGACGATCTGGCATGACGCACACCATGCCCTCGGAGAAGCCCGCCGCACCTACCCCAAACGCGGCGTTGAAGCGGTCGAGGTTGACAAGGGTCAGCAGCGCGGTGATCTCAACGAGTTGCTCGTCGGTGAAGTGCTCCTTCATCCGACTGAACAACTCGTCGGTGACCTCCACGGGCGTGCGCATCACCCCCGCCGCGTAGTCGAGCGCCACCTTCTCACGCTCGGTGAACAGGTCGCTCTGGCGGTAACGCGGCAGCGCCAGCAGTTTCTCGTCGGAGAAGCCGGAGTTCCGACAGATCTGGGAGCCAAGGTCGACGCAGTACTCACAGCCGATCATCTGCGCGCCCTTCAACTCGACCAGGTACTTGAGCCGCTCATCGACGGTGTTCCCCTTCCTCACCGCCTGCTGAAACTTGCCCATGCCGCTCATCATCTTCGGCTGGTGGGCCCAGAGCTCGATCGGCTCGATCCCGCTGCCACGCGCGGCCTCGCGTCCGGTCATCTTCTTCATGCCCCTGCGCCCGAACCGATAGACGAGCTTGACGATCGGACCGGCCTGCTCCTGCGGTACCCCATGAATCCGTGCCATCGGCACCTTCCTCTCAGATCGATTGGTTTGGCGGGTCTACTGAAATGACCCCCCACGACCTGGAGATGTGACGGCGAGCTCTGAGCTCGGACGCGCGACTGGCCTTATCACAGGCGTCCGTTGTCGCGCAGCCACGTGAGCGCGTGAATCGTGACGTTGACGCGCCAGTCCGTTGTCGGTCCCGGCGACCACGCCAACCAGTCGAACATCCAGCCCCCGTCTTCCGCCGGGGCTGGCTGCTGGGGCAACGCAGGTCCGGCTCGAGAGCGTGCCGACGCGTGGTATCCCCGCCAGGCGGGTGACCTCGGCGGTCATGTGGGCGTGGTCGGCATACCCCGCCTCGAGCGCCAGTTCGGCCAGCGACGCCGGCGGGATTGCCTTCTTCAGTCGCAGCCGCGCGGCCACCAGTCGCGCGCCTGCGGCCAGCCGCACGACCCGCGCCCCGGTGTCCGGACCCGGCGATGCCCAGCCGCTCCCCGGACCAGATGAGATCCACGCAGCCATCGGGTACGACCCGGTGCTCCTGGCCCATCTTCGCGACCTCTCCGTGCACGCCACCAATGGCGATTCGACGACCTGAACGGCTTAGCTCGCGGAAGGCCCAATTGGTACTTTCAAATCGTGCTCTTGGGATGACATTTTTAGACAGGTTTCCGCGGAAATGTCGGCCACAGGAACCTAAACGCGTATTAGCAGGCTGTTCGTCAAGCCCGCCGGGCGGCCCGATGGCCCCGAGCGGGGCGGGTTTGCGGCGGCGGCCCCACACGGGGATCAATACCCGCTGGTATCTTGGCCGCACGCCTGCGGGCGGTTTCGCATTGTGGGGGACCCGTCGGTCGCGGTGACCCCGACACCGAGCTAATTGGGCATGACCTCCGATCCGAGCGCACCGCTGGGCGATCCGATCTCGGACTTCTTCCTCGATAACCCGCAGAAGCTCGACGATCCCTTCGCGGATATTGCGTGGCTGCGGGAGCACCACCCGGTGCACAGGCACGAGGCCAGCGGGCAGTGGTTCGTGTTCCCTTACGACCGGGTCCGGTCGCTGTTCGCGGACAGACGAATGAGCGCGGATCGCATCGCTGGCTTCGCAGACGCCGTCCCGCCATCCGTGCGCGAGGAGGTGGCGCGGGTGGTGCCGTACCTGGAGACATGGCTGATCTTTCGTGACGGGAACGCGCACTCGCACGTGCGGAGCGTGCTTCACCGCGGATTCAACGTGAGAGCGATCGAAGCGCTGCGCGGACCGATCGAACGCACCGCCAACGACCTGCTCGACCAGGCGATCGACTCCGGCCGCCTCGACATCGCGGCGGACTACGGCTACCTGCTGCCGGTCTACGTGCTGGCCGACTTCATGGGCGTCCACCCCGAGGACCACGACCGGGTGGTCCAGTGGTCCGCGGATTTCGTCGACTTCTTCAACATCATCCCGATCACCGAGGACACCGCCCACCGCATGGTCAGGAGCTCGACGGAGATGACCGAGCACATGCGGGGACTGCTGGCTGAGCGCGGGAACGACGAGCGCGATGACTTCCTCGGCCTGATGGCCGCGGCTGCCGGGGCCGGCGAGGTCACCGAGGACGAGGTGATCGGCAACACGATGCTCCTGCTGATCGCCGGTCACCTTCCGGTACGCAATCTGATCGGCAACGTGGTCTGGCTGCTGCAACAGAATCCGCGCGAGTACGAGCGATTCCTGGCGGACCCGTCGCTGCTTGACGGCGTGATTGAGGAGGCTTTGCGCTGCGAGCCCCCGATCACGGCGATCCCCCGGATCCCGACGGAGGACGTCATCGTGTGCGATCAGAAGATCGCCGCGGGCGAGATCATCCAGCTCTCGGTTGCCGGCGCCAACCGAGACCCCAGCCACTTCCCCGACCCGGACCGGTTCGACGTTGCCCGAAACCCGCACGGCGTGCTGAGCTTCGGCCACGGTCCCCACGGGTGCCTGGGCGCGCGCCTCGCCCGCGAGCAGGCGACGATCGCGCTCGACGTCCTGTTCCGACGGGCCGCCGGCCCCTTGCTCGAGGATGACAGTCGAGAGATCCGCTGGTATCGCAACGCGGCCAATCGCGGCCCAGAGAACCTCCCGATCAAGTTCCGCTAGAGCACGCAGAAGAGCAGCGGTGTGTCTCGGCTTCTGCCGCACGCGCCTGCGACGACGCGTCGCGGATTCATATGCGACGCCGACGGCTTGGGTGCGGTCCCGAGGACCGAGCTTGTTCAGGAGCCGCTCCTGCGAGCTCACGTCGCGAAGCCTTGCCGCCAGCTCGGATGCTTCGGCGCCCACCCGAGCTCGCGCTTGGCCTTGGCGTTCGACGCGCCGCGAGCCTCGGTCATCATCACCACTCCGGCGTCGCCGGCCAACATCCGTCCGGCGAACCGGGGCACGCGCATCGGCTTCTTCGCGCCGAGCGTCTGCGCCAGTGCCGGCAGCCACTCGGCGACCGGCGCCGGATCGTCGTCGACCACGTTGTAGATGCCGCGCCTGCCGCGCTCGACAGCGGCAACTGTCGCCTCGGCGGCGTCGGCGATGTGGACGAACGACCACACGCCGGCTCCGTTGCCGACCAGCGGGAACTTGCGCTTGCGAACCAGCTCGAACTGCTCCCCGCCCGGACCCATCGACGTGTCCGGACCGTAGAACGCGCCGTAGCGCAGCACGATCCCCTCCGTCCAGTCGGCGCCGAGCACCGCCTCCTCGAGATGACGGATTGCGCGCATCGACTCCCGCATCTCGCGCGCGGGCGACGGATCGAGCGGGTCCTCCTCAGTCTTGATCGGGCCACCCGTGCGCTCGTACGGCCAGGCGCCGTAGCTCTGCGCGACGAACCGCCGCACTCCGACCGCGCGCCCCGCCGAGAGCAGATGATCGGTGCCCTCGGTCCGCAGCCGGTTGGTGAGCGCGAAGTCACGATCGAAGTGGCGCGTATCAAGGCCGCCGATCGCGGTCAGCTGATGCACGATCACCTCCGGGTTCGCCCGGCCCACCGCCTCGGCGACCTGATCGGGATCGAGCGCATCGGCCAGCACCGGTGTCGCCCCAAGCTCATCCAGCAGAGCACGGTTGGACTCCTTGCGGGTCATCCCCACCACCTCGTGGCCCGCGGCCACCAGCCGCGGAACGAGCTGCTTGCCAATCGCCCCCGTTGCGCCAGCAACAAACACCTTCATGGTCGTCTCCTTTCAACAAAACAGCAGTGCAACCTCAAGACGAGATATCGGTCGCGCTTGTGACACCCGAGCCGTACTCGTCGTGTATCGGAGCCCGCACAGCGGCAGCAGCGTGGATCCAGAAATTGTGTCGATCCCGACGATCCGCCAGCCCTCGACCTCAAGCAGGGAGCCGGCTCGGTGTCCGGTCTATGGCTCAGAGGCCGAATAGGAGGGCGGGGATGGTGTTGGTGGCGGCGTGAAGGAGCCAGCAGGGTCCGATGCTGTCCGATCGCTGGCGGAGCCAGCCGAGCATCAGTCCGGCTGCCAGCTGGAGGGGGAGGAGCGGCCATAGCGCTACGCGGACCAGGAGCAGCAGGACGTGCGGGGCGAGGAAGATGAGTGCCTGGAGGAGGTTGCCTTTCTTGAAACCGAAGCGTCTGAAGAGCACACCCGCGATGAGTCCCCGGAATAGCATCTCTTCCCCCAGGGCGAGCAGCACGATCGCGACGTAGTCGCTGGCGGTGCTCGGCGAGCCGGCGATGTTCTTAGTGTGACCGTGCAGAACGCCGCTCGGAATGATGTTCAGCAGGAGCGCCGCGACCGCGGTGACCGGCACGATCATTGCCGATGCGGCCAGATACATTCGCGCTGGACCTGGCTGGAGGCCGATCATTTTTCGGGCTCGAGCTGGAGAGCTTCCGGCGCGTTGGAGTCTGCGCGCGTAGATCACCGATGGCAGGCTGAGGAGTACGAGCTCGAGCAGTGCGGAGCTCATGTCATTGGTCCCGCGTGAGCTCGAGCTGCTCCCGGTCGATGGGCAGCGTTTGTTCCCGTCAGCGCAGTGGGCGGCTCGAGGGCATCGCTCATTGCGACGTACTCGAGTAGATCCCCGGGCTGGCAATGGAGCTCGCGACAGATCGCCTCGAGCGTGGAGAAGCGGACGGCTCGCGCCTTACCGGTCTTGAGGATCGACAGGTTGGCGACCGTCAAGCCCACGCGCTTGGATAGCTCCGTGAGGGTGAGGTCGCGTCGATAGAGCAGGCGCTCCAAATGTACGAGGATCGGCATCGCGACGCCTTACACGGTGAGGGCTTGCTCCTCGGCAAGCTCCGAGCCAACGCGGAACGCCGCCGCAAGCGTCAGCAGCAACACTCCTAGCAAGAGCACGATGACGTCGACGCCGAAGTGCGAACGGACGCTGAGGCCGCGGGCAACCAATGTGTGCTTCAGGTACAGCGTGCCGAGCCACACGCACACCGAGTGCGTCAGCTCGAAGCCGATTACGCCCCAGCCGATTCGCGTCAGCCGGGCGGAGTTCTCGCGAGCGAACGTTCGGCCTTGATCGAGGCTTGCCAGCAGCCGCCGGAGCTGGTGCAGGATGAACAGCCACCAAGCGGCCGCCGCCCCAAACGTGGCACCCGCCACGACGACGAACGCGATCCGTGGGCGAGCGAAGCCGAGCTGACCGCTACCGATCCCGACCGTGGCCGCCGCTGCGCTCAGCTCACGTGAGGAGATGTGATAGCTCGACGCAGGAAGCCGAAAGTAGAAGTCGAGCTTCAGCGCGCCGCCTCCGGCCAAATGTGCAGCTAGCACTACCAGCAGGAGTGTCGCCAGCGCGATCGCTGCGATCGATCCCCACCACACGACGGCGGTAACCGTCGCGAACCATCCCGATTTGGATCTCATCCGCGTCACCACCGATCAGTCTCATCACGGCATATCGATAATCGATATGCCCGGCTTGCGGCGAATCCAAACGCTCAACGCCGGCGAGACTGCGGATTGGAGGGTGTGATGCGGGAATTCAGGCTGTGTGAGGAGGCGCCATCATTGGAGCGAGATGCAATGACGCTGTCCCTGCGGCTACAGAACGTCAAGCGTGAGCACTTGGTCAGGTCTGGGTTCGCGCGCGCCGTAGGTAGACGGAGAGGCAGAGTCCGCCGACAGCGATGGTGCCCCAGTCGATGATGCGTCCGGCGACCAGAAATGAGCTGGTCGAGAGCGAGGCCGCCAGCGCGAAGTGCAGGAGTGCGTGCAGGATGAGGAAGCCACCGACGATTGCTCCGATGGAGCTGTCGATGTGGCGGTCGGGGGACGGGACGCGCAGCAGGCGTGCGATCGGGACCGGTCGTTGGATCAGCACGGCGATAGTGAGCACGACGCCGATGCCGAAGGTGATGAACGCTTCGTGAAGCTTGAGCGGGAGCGAGCTGCCGCCGGTGAGTACCGAGATCAGGCAGGCGACTGAGAAGCCGACCGCCGAGAGCCCGGCGACAGGATCAATCCGGCGCCTTACGAATGCGAGGACGATGCTGTAGACAACGGGGATCGCCGCGGCGATCGCGAGACCCAGCGCGTCCGTGGAGACGATCGGCCGCATCAGCGCGTAGACGACGAGCGGGGAGACCATGAGCAGGACGGCGCGCCTGAGCATTTGCTTGGAGATCTTCATGGTGGGCAGGGAGGCGGTGGGAGCGGGTATGTCGGTTGAGCTGGTCACGGCTCGACCTCCTGTAGTGCTTGGTGGAGCGCCGCCTGAACGGTGTCCGCGAGCGGCCCGGGTTTGTGAGGCTGCGCCATCCAGTGCCTGACCGCGGCGCGCTCCGCGCCGACGGCGACGGCAGCGAGTACCTTTGGCCGCAGCGCGGCCGCCGGGGCGCCGGTGCGGATCCGGATTGCTTGCGCGAGAGCCTGCTCGGCAGCGTCGGCGGCCTTGAGGTACTCGCCGTACAGCGCCGGCTCGCGCGCCACGAGGGAGGCAAATTGCCGAAGCCAGCGGCCCGCGAAGCCCTCCTGGCGCGGCCTGCGGTATACCTCGCTCACCGCGGTCACCATCGCTGCGCCGAGGCTCTCATCTGCGGGCCGCGCGAGCAGGTTGTCCGCGAGCCGCGCTGCGCGTCTGGTCGCGGGCCACGCGATCGCCGCCTCCTTGCTAGGAAAGTAGTTGTTGAACGTGCGGGGGGAGACGCCCGCGGCCGCCGCGATGTCGGGCACGCGCACGTTCCCGAGCCCGCGTGCGCTGGCCAGCTCGAGCGCCGCGTGCGCGAGATCCCGGCGGGTCTCTTCGCGCTGGCGGTCCCGCCGGGAGAAGGTGGGGTTGGATTGAACGGCCATGCCGAGACGGTATCAGAATGTTGCGTAGCACGCAAATTATGCGTAGCGCGCAAGCCATGTCGTCTTCCGGACGATGGCGCGCAAGACGGTGATTGCTGATCCTTGCCGTGTCGCGACCGGCCAGCGTCTTGTTCGGTCATGGGCGACGGGCCGGGACCCGAGCGGCGGATTCGCTCGCTAGCCTCGCAGGGATGGATTCGACCATCGAGCTCCTGGGGCTGGTGAAGACGTATCGGGGTGGCGCCCATGGCCCGGTGCACGCGGTGCGTGGGATCGACGTTTCCATCCCGCGGGGGCAGACGGTTGCGTTGCTCGGGCCCAACGGGGCGGGCAAGTCGACCACGATCGACATGATGCTTGGGCTGACTCGGCCGGATGCGGGCGAGGCGAGCGTGTTCGGCAAGTCGCCGCGCGAGGCGGTCGATGCGGGCGCGGTGGGGGCGATGCTCCAGACCGGCGAGCTGATCAGGGATCTGTCGGTGCGGGAGCTGATTGGGCTGGTGGCGTCGCTGTATCCACAACCGATGGCGGTGCAGGACGTGCTCGCCGTGGCGGGGCTGAGCGAGGTGGCCGACCAGCGTACGCAGAAGCTCTCCGGCGGGCAGACCCAGCGCACGCGGTTTGCCATCGCTCTGGTGCCGGACCCGGAGTTGTTGGTGCTGGACGAACCGACGGTTGCCATGGATGCGCAGGGCCGACGGGATTTCTGGGCGGCTATGCGTGAGTACGCCGCGCGCGGGCGGACGGTGCTGTTCGCCACCCACTATCTGGAGGAGGCGGACGCCAACGCGGATCGGGCGGTGCTGATGGCCGGCGGGCAGATCGTCGCCGACGGTCCCACCACCGAGATCAAGGCCCGGGTGGGAACGCGCACGATTCGTGCCACCCTCCCTGGTGTCGGCCTCGAGCAGTTGCAGGAGCTGCCGGGGGTGGGCAGCGTCGAGCGGCGCGGCGAGGCGGTGATCTTGCGTTGCGCGGACTCTGACGCGGCGATCCGGGCGCTGCTCGAGCGCTATCCGGCGGCCCGCGACATCGAGATCACGGGCGCCGGGCTGGAGGAGGCCTTTCTCGAGCTCACCGCCGAACGCGGCGAGGAGCCGCTGGGCTCCTCCCAGCGGGTGGAGGAGATTGTACGGTGAGTCACTTGCTGTACACCCGCTTTGAGCTGATGCGCGCGTTTCGCAACCGCCGCTACTTCATCTTCTCCTTCGGGTTCCCGCTCGTCCTCTACTTTCTCATCGCGGCGCCTCAGAAGAACACCCATGACCTGGCTGGCACCGGGATCTCCGCCCCCCTGTACTACATGGTGGGGCTGGCGTCATTTGGGACGATGGCGTCGATGATTTCCAGTGGCGCCCGGATTGCGGCCGAGCGCCAGGCAGGTTGGACGCGCCAGTTGCGGATCACGCCGCTGACCTCGCGCGAGTATTTCCGTGCGAAGGTCGTGGCGTCCTACGCCATGGCCATCACCAGCCTGCTGCTGCTCTACCTATCCGGCGCCGTCCTGGGGGTGAGCCTGGCCGCGCACCAGTGGCTGTCAATGACCGGGCTGATCCTCGTCGCTCTGCTGCCGTTCGCCGCCCTGGGGATCACGCTCGGGCATCTCATGAACGTCGACTCGATCGGCCCCCTCACAGGCGGGCTGGTCGCCATCCTGGCCTTCCTCAGCGGCACGTGGTTCCCGCTCACCCACGGCTTCCTGTACGACGTGGGCCAGTACACCCCCGGCTACTGGATCGTCCAGGCCAGCCACATCGCCATCCACGGCCACGGGTGGGGCGCAAAGGGCTGGGTGGTGGTAATCGCCTGGACGGTCGTGCTCATCGTCCTGGCCCGCGTCGCGTACCGTCGCGACACCCAGCGCGTCTAGCGCTGAATCTTCACCACACTCCGCGTTGTCCCCAAGCAGGACTACACCCGCTACCCCGGTTCCTCCTGCTCCGCGCCAGGATCTGATCGTGTGCCGCGGACGACGCGCTGTTCGCTGAGCCTTCGCCAAGCGAATCCAGCCTCAAACGTGGTGAACCGATACCACTTCGCACAGCACCGGGGCTGGTGTGCCCAGCTCGGAGAGCTGGGTGAGATAGGGCCTTGCCTCGGGGTTCTGAAGCATCGCGGCGAACGCCTCCTGGTTCTCCCATTGCGCATAGTTGACGACCTTCGTTCCATCGAAGCTGCGATGAACATTTGCTGAGACGAAGCCCGGGAGATGGCGCATCACCTCGTCTGTGGCGCGCTGCCAGAGCTCGACCAGGCGCTGCTGGTTCTCGGGGTCGACGGTGAACACATTGATCAACGTGACGACGTCGGCGTGAGCGCGAATGACCGATTCAGGCATGCTGGCTCCATTCAACATTGAGAGTCGCGCGGCGGTAGGTCCGGATGCTGGGTCCGTGGCACCGCCCGCTGTGAGGCGGGATTGGGTTGTCCAGGCGACGGGCGCCAGGCGCACGTGCGTATCGTCCCACCGAACCCTCTCCGCCGCTCCCGGCGCGTAACCTGGAGGGCGGACGCTCCGGCTGAAGAGCTGCGGCGGATCACATTGGGGTGCGGCGCAGGAGCCAGCAGATGGCTCCGATCGCCGCGGCTGACCAGGCGGCAAACACGGCGAGCTGGACAGGAAGGCCCGGGAGTCCGAGCCATGGATCGGCGATCCCGGGGATCGCGGATGGCAGCGCGCTCGAGATCGTGTGCATTGCGCCGGTCATGGCGCCTTTGGGGGGTCCGCCGCCGCCGAGCAGGTACAGCGGGAAGAATGCGATCAGCCCGATCGCTTGGGCGGCGCGCGCGCTGGGTGCGGCGAGGCCGAGTGCGACACCGACGAGGATGAGGGTCAGCGTGCCGGCGCCGAGGCCGAGCAGCACCTGCGCGGGATGGACGACGTGGGGGATGCCGTAGGTGGGTATGGCGGCCGCGAGTACCGCCACGAGCCCGACGAGAACCAAGCCCGCAGTGACGATCGCTTGGGCGGCGATCGTCTGGGCGGGCGTGACGCCGAACGCCTCGAGGCGGCGCAGCACGCCCCGCTCGCGGTATGCGGCGAGCGTGACCGGGAGGCCCACGAGTGCCAGCGCGATGACCGGCACCCCGGCCGACGCGGCAACGTAGTAGTGCTGCGGGTTCTGCCAGGAGAAGCCGACGGTGGGGTGCGTGCCGAACACTCCCGCGAGGATCAGCATCACCAGCGGCGGGAAGACGAATGCGAACACGAGCACGGTCCAGTCGCGGGTGAGCAGACGCAGCTCGGTTGGCGTGAGCACGAGCAGTGAGGTCATCGCTGATCTCCGTTCAGTAGTGACATGACGGCCTCCTCGAGGGACGGCCGGATTACGGTGAAGTCGCGGGGAGCGAGATCGCGGCGCGCCAGTTCGGTCGCGAGGTGCACGACCGACTCGGGGTCGACCGCGATGTCCGCGCTGGCGCCGTCGTAGCCGATCTCGGCTACGCCGGGGAGCCGAGCGAGCCCCTCGAGACCGGCGGCGCTGGGCGAGGAGAAGCGCACGCGCACGGTGCCCATCGCGGTCGCCAGCTCAACGGGTCGGCCGCAGGTCACCAGCTTGCCTTCGTGCAGCACCGCGACGCGGTCGCACAGCCGCTCGGCCTCTTCCATATCGTGGGTGACGAGCACGATGGTGGTGCCGTGGTCGCGGGCCTGCTCGACGAGCCGCCAGGTCTCTCTCCGCGCGAGCGGGTCGAGTCCTTGCGTGAGCTCGTCGAGGAACACCAGGCGTGGCCGGTTGATCATCGCCAGCGCCAGGAACAGCCGCTGGCGCTCCCCGCCGGAGAGGTCGCCGAATTGCTTGCCGATCAACGGCTCAAGGCGCCAGGATCGCGCCAGCTGCCGCCAGTCGACGCGGCCGTCGGCCAACCGGGCGAACAGCCTCAGCGCCTCCCCGACCCGCAGACGCTCGGGCAGCGCGGAGGTCTGCAGTTGTGAGCCGACCAGCGCACGCAACCGCTTGCGGTCGCGGCCGGGATCGAAACCGAGCACCCGAACCTGTCCGCGGTCGCGGCTGCGCAGGCCCTGGAGGATCTCGACCGTGGTTGTCTTGCCGGCGCCGTTGCGTCCGGCGATGCCGAAGATCTCGCCGACTCCGACCGCGAACGACACGCCACGGAGCACGAGCTGCCCGTCGTAGTTCTTGTGGAGGTCATGGACCTCGATGGCTGTGTTCATCATGCCGGCAACGCTAGGCGCCGGCCGGCGATCGCACATCGGGCTGCGGGCCCGATCTAGCCTCCGACCACAGTGGGAAACGACACCAACGGTGGGCGGATCGCGCCCGCGAAGCTGCCGGTTCGATCGCGGGAGGCGCTATTTGTCGGCCGCGCCGGGGACGACGAAACCGTGGTCGTAGGCGAACACGATCGCCGCCGCCCGGTCGCGCACGCCGAGCTTGCCGAAGATGCTCCCGATGTGGGTCTTCACGGTCGCCTCAGCCAGATACAGTGTGGCGGCGATCTCGCTGTTGGTCGCGCCGCGAGCGATCAGTGCCAGCACCTCACGTTCGCGGTCGGATAGCAGTTCGAGGCGCGCCGCTTGGCGGCCGGCGGGCGCGACGCGCCGCCGATAGTGCTCGAGGATCCGCGGCGCCACCGCGGGATCGAACCAGGCCGCGCCGCCCGCGACGGCACGTACCGCCGCGATCAGATCCTCCGCCGAGCTGTCCTTCAGCACAAACCCGGCGGCGCCCGCCTCGAGTGCGCCCCACAGCACCTCGTCCTCCCCGAACGTGGTCAGCACCAGCACCGCGATGGCGTCGGCCACCTCGCGGAGACCGGCGGTCGCCGCGATCCCGTCGAGCACCGGCATCCGGATATCCATTAGAACGACATCAGGCTGCAGCTTTGGGAGGTCGTCCAGCGCCTGGCGACCGTCCGCACACTCGGCGACCACCTCAAACCCGTCCGCCGGCGAGAGGATCCGCGCCAATCCGGTACGAACGATCGCCTGATCGTCAACCAGCGCGATCCGGATCACGTGGCTCCACCTGGCCCGCCCGCTCCCAATCCCGGTTGGCCTGCTGAGATGTCCAGCGGCAGCCGGCAGCTGACCGTCCAACCCTGCGGGGTCGGCCCCGCCGTGAGCTCGCCCCCGAGCGCCGCCGCCCGCTCCCGCATCCCGATCAGCCCGTAGCGGCTACGCTCCGGCTCCTCCTCAGGTTCGGCGGGGACCGGCCCCATGGTCTTCGCGAGCAGAGAGACCTGCGCATCGGACACATCCAGCCCGAGCACCGTCCGCGCCCGCGGGGCGTGGCGAGCCGCGTTCGCGAGGGCCTCCTGCGCGATCCGATACAGGGCCAGGCCCACGCCCGGACCAATCTCGGATAGATCGCCCCGGATGCGGAGCTCCACGGGAAGCCCCCCGGCGCGCGCCTGATCGACTAGCGCAGGAAGCTCGAACGCCGATGGAACCGGCGGTAGCACCGCGGCGTCATCGTCGCTGCGTAACAGCGCGACCGTCCGGCGCAGCTCCCGCATCGAGCGGCGGCCCATATCCTCCGCCGAGAGCAGCGCCTCCTCGGCCGCCGCCGGATCGCGGCGCAGAACGTGCCGCGCGCTCGTCACCTGAAGCATCACCGCGGCCAACCCGTGCCCCACGAAATCATGCACGTCCCGCGCGATTCGTCGGCGCTCCTCGAGCAGCGCCCGCTCCGCCAGTTCGCGCCGGGTGGCCTCGAGTTCAGCTTGAAGCCTCCCCTGGCGCAGGATCGCGCGCCCGATCGCCCACGGGAACGCGATTCCGAGGATCCAGATCCCAACCGAAATGTTGCCGTGTGTCTCGATTACATCCACGACCGCCGGAGATGCCACCGCGAGCACTCCCAACGCCGCCGCCAGCGCGACCGACGCCGACCAGCGCGCAATGACAAACGCAAGGACCGAGACCTCGAACATCGCCGGTTCATGGCTCCCGGAGCGCTGCACCACCACGACCGGCACCAGGACGGCCAAGGCGACCACCACAACAGGTACGCGCGGCAGAAACGACCACAGCGCGAAAGCCGCCACCGGGATCGCCAGCAGGAGCACATCCGACACAGAAGATGGAGAGGTAAGGGCGGCCACAACCGCCACGGCGAGCGCGAACAACGGAACCAGCCGGCGAACCTCATCGGCCCCGGAGCGCGAGGAGGACGGCTTGGTATTCACACGACCAAGTTACTGTCGCGCGATCGTCACGACATCCACCCGCGGGGCGGACCTCACGCCAGACCAGGGTAGGAGGGTTTGGCACGGCGCTCGGTCGTTGCGAACCGGGGCCGCGGCATAAGGTTTGTCAGTTGGCTTCGCGTTTGGCGGCCAGCGCGGCCAGCTCGGAGCGATTTCGGATGTCGAGCTTGGCGTAAATGTGCGACAGGTGGACCTTGACGGTGCCGCGGGAGACCAACATGCGTTTGGCGATCTCAGGATTGCTCAGGCCCTTCCCGGCCAGGTGAACCACTCGTACCTCGGTCGGGGTAAGGGATTCCCAGCCGCCGGCAGGACGCTTCCGCGTGCCGCGGGCGCGTCGCAACCAGCCGATCGCTTCGTTGGTGGTCATCGCGCGGCCGTCTTGGAGAGCTTGTGCGTAGGCGTCTTGACCCAGTTCCGCCTGCACGAGTTGGTGGAGCGTGTCGATTCGCTCCTGCTCGCGCGCCCAGCGGACGTGGCCGATCTCTTCCCGGGCGCGTTCCGCGGCGCCAAGGATCCGTGCACCTTCCTCGAAGCTTTTCAGCGTCACCGCAACGCCGGCGAGGATGTCCAGCACCGGGTACAGCAGTGGCCTGAATCCGTGTTCGACGGCTGCCGTGAGGGCTTCGTGAGCGATACGCTCGGCGTCGCTCGGCTCATGCTTGGCTAACGCCGTCGCGGCGAGGTGTTGGCGGGCGGTGGCGTCGATCAGTGGATTGCGAAGCTGCGTGTCGTTCATTTTTCGAGCAGCCCGGGTATGCGCGGCGGCCTTGTTCGACTCCCCGAGGCACAGCTCAATGCGAGCCAGGAAGGTGAGCGCTGACGCGGTTCCGTAGGGGCCACCGCCGATGTTCGCCTCCACGTACCAGGTCAGCGAGTCGCGTGCCTGCTCCAGCTGTCCGATCGATGCCTGCGCGTAGAACGTTCCGGCCAGCAGCGCCGGCATGGCAAGACCAGCCCCGGTGGCGATCGCGTACTCCATGGCGGGCTGGAGCTCGGCCAGGGCGGTTGCTCCCTGGCCGCGCTCGGCACGCAGAAGGGCTCGAAAGCCCTGTGCGTTGCCCCCGCTGACGGGCTCTCCGACCGCATCCGCGGCGTCGATCGCGCGCTGATACGAGGCCAGCGCTTCCTCATCGCGGCCTTCGGACTGGCGTGCGAGCCCCAGCCCCCACCAATACCACGCGACGAACTCGGCATAGCCGCCGCGCTCATACACCTCATACGCCTCCTCGAATAGCCTCAACGCGCCGAGATCGGCCTGCATCATGAACGTACTGGCCAGGATTTCGGTGGACTCGGCGAGACACCAGTCATCGCCGCTTTCGCGTGCCAGTTCGCGCGCCCGCTCGAGCTCCGGCTGGGCGGCTAGCGGATCTCTGAGCATCAAGACGCTCCCGATTGCCGTCAGCGCCCGGGCGGCAATTGCCGTGTCGTTGCTGAGTTCGGCGAGCTCCAGGGCGTCGCCGGCGGTCGCGAACGCTTCATCCAGACGTCCGGCATAGACGAGCAGGTAGGCACGCGCCCAGACCGCTCTGGCCCGCAGGGCGGAGGATTCGGCGCCGGGCGCATCGAGCGCCTTGAGGTACATCGCGTCGGCGAGCTCGAACCGCCCTCGGAACTTCCACCACACGGTCAGCGCGATGCACAGCCGCAGCGCTCGCTCCCCATCGGTCTCGGCAGCGCGCGCGGCGGCCAGGGCGAGGTTTGCCGCTTCGAGATCGAGCGCGTCGAGCCAGACGCCGGGCGCCGCTGCGTACAGGCGCGGAGCGACCCGTTCGGCCAGGCTCACGAAGAAGTCGCGGTGTCGGTCACGCACGAATTCGCGCTCGCCGGCGACGGTCAGCCGGTCAAGCGCGTACTGCCGCACGGTCTCGAGCAGCCGGTAGCGCATACCCCCACCGCGCTCCTCCGCCGCAACCATCGACTTGTCGACGAGCGAGGTGAGCAGATCGAGGATCGCCATCCGACCAAGCCGATTCCCCGCACAAACCTCTTCGACGGCGTCGAGCGTCCATCCGCCGGAGAACACGGCGAGCCGCCGGAACAGGACCCGCTCGTCGTCGCTCAAGAGGTCGTGGCTCCAGTCAACCGATGCGCGGAGCGTCTGCTGTCTTGGCATCGCCGAACGAGCCCCGCCCGTGAGCAGACGGAACCGATCACCCAGGCCGGCGGCGATCTGCTGAGGGCTCAGGACCCGGACACGGGCCGCGGCAAGCTCGATGGCCAACGGAATCCCGTCCAGGTCGTGACATGTCTGCGCGATGGCGGGAGCGTTATCCGCGTTGACAGTGAAGTTCGGGCGCACCTGGAGCGCGCGTTCGATGAACAACCGCACCGCATCGCACTGGGTGAGCGCGCCCAACGGCTCAATCTGCGCGTTGTCAGGCAGCGACAGCGATGGGACGCGCCAGGCTGTCTCGCCCGGCACCCCAAGCGGGGCGCGACTCGTGGACAGCACCGTCACCTCCGGACACGCTCGCAACAGGGCCTCGGTCGTCTCCGCAGAGGCCTCGAGGAGGTGCTCGCAGTTGTCCAGCACAAGCAGCACACTGGCCCCCGCCAGCTTCGCGATCACGGCATCGCGCGAAGACTGACCGGGAAGCGGCCTGACAGATAGAGATTCGGCGAGCGCTTGGTCCACACCAGCGGCATCCGGGACCGGAGCCAACTCGACCCACCACACGCCACCTGGAAAACGCTCCAGCGCCTCCGCGGCCGCTTGCGTCGCCAGACGCGTCTTGCCGCACCCGCCCGCGCCGGTCAGGGTCACCAGGCGGGTGCTGTCGAGCAAGCTGGTCACCTCTTCGAGCTCATGTTTGCGGCCGATGAACGTGGTCAGCTGGTCCGGGAGGTTGTTGGGCAGCGCGTCGAGCGAGCGCAGCGGCTCGACGACGTCCGGCAGGTCGGGGTGACTCAGCGCGTAGATGTGCTCGGGGCGGCCGAGATCGCGCAGCCGGTGGATCCCCAGGTCCACCAGCGTCGCTCCGTCCGGCAGACGATCGACCGTCAGATCGTGAACTGCCCGCGACAACAGCGACTGGCCGCCGTGCGCGATCCCTCGCAGCCTGGCGCAGCGACTGAGCGCGACGCCGAAGTAGTTCCCCTCGTCGCGGATCTGTGCCTCGGCCGCATGCAAGGCAATCCGGACGCGCAAGTCGAGGCCCGCCGGCCACGGCTGGCGTGACAGCGCGAGCTGCGCCTGCAGAGCTGCCGCGACGGCGTCCGAGGCGCGGGCGAACGCCGCCATCACACTGTCGCCTTCTCCCTGCTCGACCGGTCGCACCCCGCCGTGGCGCTCGATCGCGTCGGCCAGGAGCGCGTAGTGCAGCGGCACGGCCTCGGCCATTGCCGCCCCAGATGCCTCCCACAGCCGGGTCGATCCCTCGATGTCGGTGAGCAGGAATGTCACCGTGCCCGCCGGCAAGGCAAATGTCGTGTCAGCTGCTTCGACCGTCCGGTCCACGTCCCAACCCCATATCGCCGGCCGGCCAAGAGCCAGGCCGGGTGCTGATCTTCTCACGGTCGCCGCATCCCTGTCGATCGAATGCATTCCGCAGCGAGCCCGGCCACGAGGACCCGCGACGCCTCAGGAACCAGCGCCACACCGACAGCCCCACGGCGACGACGCTTGGCGGCAACGCGTGGCTGCAGCGCACGGCGACGACCACACCTACTCCGCGCGTCGGCGTTGGCCAAGTTGACGCGATCGACGTGAGCTGGGCCAGCGACCGACCGGGATGCGGATCGCGCCTGCCCAATCGTAAGCCACGATCCGCACGGTAATCGCTCGGTGGCGGCAGTACATCTGCCAGGTGGCATACATGCGAGCGGGATATCAAGGAACTCTCTAAACCTCGGCTGTGTCCAGGGATGTCCCTGACGACTCACGCACGCCCCGGCCCTAGCGTGGCGTCCAACTGATCTGGCCATCACGCACGCCGAGATATGCCACCCGCCAGATGCACGACACGATCACGGCGCCTAACTTCGGCGGGAAGAACACATCGAGCTCACCAGTGAAGAGATCATGCGTCGAAGCATCGTCACCAACACGCCCGCCATTCGGTATCCGCCCGCGATCGCGACGCCTGCCAGAGGTGAGCCGCGGACACCGCCTCGAGGTCGGTTCGTGTTCGCGCTCGGCGACATGGCGGGTGATCCGAACGCGGCATCCAGGCTCCCCGCAAGCGACCAAGCCACCAGAAAGGAACCAACATGCCTCGCGAACTGATTCCCGGCGCGGTGACGACACTCGAGCACGACTGCCCGGGCTGCGGCGCGCCGATAGAAATCATCGACCGCTTCACGCTTTGGGGAGTGCCCGAGGACGTCGAGCACGTCAAACTGCGCTGCCCCCTCGGCCATTGGTTCACCCTGCCGACCGACTGGCTCGCGCACATTGACGCCGGGCCGGCCCGGTCCGCCCACTCCCGGCCATCCCTTGACGCTGGCCAGCCACTAACGTCGGCCACCCCGCGCTCCGTGAGTTAGACGAGGACGGCGAGCACCCAGCGGTTGTACTGAGTGTCACTCTCGACGAGCTTTGCTGACCAAGGATGTGGTGGACGCGGGTCTTCACGGTCTTGAGCGTCAGCCACACACGCCCGCCAATCCCGCGGCCAGTCACGGCCTAGGCGTACGGCGATCAAACAGCACCCTCGACTGCAGCATCGTCGACCTCGACCGTCCCGAAACCGTAGCCGCGGCGATCGCGGCGGTTGACCTCGTCGTCAATTCCGTACCCCATACCGCGCTGACCGCCGAGCGGCTGGTGTTGCGGCAGGGCGGCGCGCTGATCGACGTCCCGATGCGCCCGGCGGCCGCCGCTCGGCGGCTACGCGCCGAGACCGGGCACGCTCGCGGCACCGTCCTGCTGAATGCCGGCAGGACGCCGGGAGTGAGTAACCTCGTGGTGGCAGACCTGCTCGCGGCACACCCCGACGCCGACACGGTCGAGATCGTCTTCAGCTTCACGGCGCGCGGCGCGAGCGGCAGGGCCGCCGGGGAGTCGGTGCACAGGCGAACCTCCAGCAGAGGGGCATCGCGGTCGATGCCGTCTTGTGAGCTAACGTCCGAACGCGTATCGGTTGAGGTTCTCGATTCCACCTCGGGCGCTGAAGGGAGGTTCGCGAGCGTGTAGGGTGAGCTGGTCATGTCTGACACCCGCGGCACGGGACAGCCATCTGGCGGCCCGCGTCGGCGTGTTACCGACCCGGGCAGGAACCCCGCGAGGGGTCTTGTGGGCGTGGCGTCCGACGGCCCGACGGTACTGCTGCTCGGCTTAGAAGAGGTTCACGACGACTGTTGGGCGGTGCTGGCGCCGGCGGGCGTTCAACTCGTGCGTGTCAGGGACATCGCCGGTGCTTTGCGCGCCCTCACTCACGGTGGTGTTCCGGTCGTGATCGCGGGCGCGCGGTGGGCCCGGGCGCTGATCACTGCCGTGCGTAGCCGGCGTGAGTTGGCCTCGACCCACGTTGTCGTTGGTGCGGCGCTCGGCTCGCCGGGCGAGCTGCGCGAGGCCCTCGACGCCGGAGCGGACGACGTGATGCGCGTGCCGTTTGAGCCGGAGGTGCTCGTGGCTCGCGTGACGGCTGGGTTGCGCGCCGCCCGTCTGCGGGCCAACGAGTCGCTGCTGCGCTCGCTGGTCGCCAACATCCCCGGCGCCGTCTATCGCTGCGCTTGGGACTCGGACTGGACGATGGAGTGGCTGAGCGACGAGATCGAGGAGATCTCGGGGTATCCGGCGACCGACTTCATCCACAGCGCGGTCCGGACGTTTGCCAGCGTGATCCATCCCGAGGATCGCGAACACGTTCAATCGTCGGTCATGGAGGCCGTGAACGCGGGCCGGCCGTTCATCCTGGAGTACCGGATCCAGCGGAATGACGGTGACGTGCGCTGGGTGCTCGAACGCGGGCAGGCCCAGGAGTCGGGTGACGGCCGGCGGTGGCTCGATGGAGCGATCTTCGACATCACCGTCCGCCGTGCCGCTCAGCAGGCGCTCCGCGAGAGGGAGGTCGCGGAGGCGCAGCTCTCTGAGGTTCGCGCCTCACGCGCTCGCATCCTCGAAGCCGCCGACCGTGCTCGCCGCGAGATCGAGCGCAACCTCCATGACGGTGCCCAGCAGCGGTTCGTGTCAGTGACGCTGGAGCTTCAGCGGCTGGCCGCCTGCGGTGACCTGCGCGACGACGTACGCAGGGATCTCGACGCCGCACTCGCCGAACTGCGTATGGGGCTGGCTGAGCTGCGGGACCTCGCTCATGGTTTGCACCCGGCAGTCCTGACCGATCGCGGGCTCGAACGGGCGTTGAGGAGCATCGCCCAACACGCCGCGGTGCCGGTCGAGCTTCGTGTCGCGCTTCCCGGACCGCGGCTTGCCACGCGTGTCGAGGCTGCCGCGTACTTCACCGTCTCCGAGGCACTCACCAACGTGGCCAAGTACGCGCACGCGACCCGTGCCTGGGTGGACGTAGTGCAGCTCGAACGCTATCTAGGGGTCGAGGTGGGCGATGACGGCGCGGGTGGCGCCGACCTCTACTCCGGCTCGGGTCTGCAAGGGCTGAGGGACCGCATCGCAGGGGTCAACGGAACGCTCACGATCGACAGCGCGCCCGGTGGCGGCACGATCCTGCGAGCGCGGCTACCGATCGACTGATCACACCCGGACTCCTCCCGATAGACGCGCGATGCCTTCGCGCAGGAGGACCGAGGCCTCTGATGACTGATCTCCTCGCTGCGTACTGTTAGACGCGCGCGGTGTCGCGTCGGTAGGCCAAGGCCGCGATCGCGGTCAGCACGACGGTCCAGCCGATCACGACGGTCCATGCGGTCAGCCCCCAGCTGTGGTTGTGGAGCGAGATGCGTCCGGCTTGGACGAGCCAATAGGACGGGAGGGCCTGACCGATGTCGTGCAGCAAGCCGTGAGTGACTGGGAACCAGGTGCCGCTGACGAGCGCGAGCAGTGACACGGTGCCGCCCATCGCGGGTCCGATCGCATCGACGTTGAGCAGATGCCCGAGCGTTATCCCGAGCGCGGCGAACGGCAGCAGACCGACGATGATCAGCCCGGTCATCGCCAGCCACGTGCCGGCGGTGAGGCTGACACCGAGGATGGCACCGGAGAGGTAGAGGCTGGCGAGGCTGAGGGCGGCCATCACGTACGCGGTCAGGACCTTCGCGCGGAGATAGGCCAGCGGTGCGAGTGGGGTGATGCGCAGCTGCCGGGTCCAGCCGGCCTGGCGCTCGCCTGCGATCCGCGTCCCGGTCGAGACCATCGAGGTCATCGTGCCGAACGTCGCCAGACCGACCATGTAGTAGAGCGGCGCCGAGATCCCCGATCCGGAGAAGTCGTGTGGGCGCGGTTCGGCGCGGCGATCACGAAGTACAGGATTAGCGGGAAGACGAGCGAGAATAGGAAGAACCGCCGGTTGCGGAATGCACGAATCAGCTCGTAGCGGGTGTAGACGGCATGGCTCATTGGTCCACCTCCAAGCGTTCGTGAGGTGCGGCGAGGGTCGTACCGGGTGTCCCGCCCCCGTTGGTGGTGAGCTCAAGGAAGGCGTCCTCGAGGCCGGCACCCGAGATCTCGATGTCGCGCGCGATCGGGTGATGGTCGAGCAGAGCTCGCAGCGCGGCATCGGAGTCCGAGCAGATCAGGATCACCGCATCCCCGTGACGATCGGCCGAGACGACGCCGGGCAGCGATGCCAGATCCGGCAGCTGGGCGCCGGGTAGGGTGGCCCGGATCGTGCGCGACCCGACGCGGGCCTTGATCGCGGTCGTAGCGCCGTCCGCGACGATCGCGCCGTGCGCCATCAGGACGACGCGGTCGGCGTTGGCGTCGGCTTCCTCGAGGTAGTGCGTGGCGAACATCACCGTCTTGCCGGGCTCGGCGAACCTCCGCATCGCGCTCCAGAAGCTGCGGCGAGCCTCGACGTCCATCGCGACCGTCGGCTCGTCGAGAATCAGCAGTTCCGGATCGCTGGCGAGCGCTAGCGCGAACCGGGTCCGCTGCACCTCGCCGCCCGAGAGCTTCTGAGTCCGCCGCCCGGCCGCGGCTTGCAGGCCCGCAAGCTCGATCACCTGCTCGACGTCCATGGGGTCGGGATAGATCGAGGCGATCGTCGCGATCAGCTCGCGCACCGATAGGTCGCGGATCAGCTCCCCGCGCTGAAGCATCGCTCCGACTAGCCCGCGCCTGACGGCGACGCGGGGCGGGCGTCCGAGGATCGACACCAATCCGCGGTCCGGGGAAGTGAGCCCGAGGAGCATGTCGATTGTCGTCGACTTGCCCGCACCGTTGGGCCCGAGCAGCGCCACGACCTCGCCGGGCGCGATCGACAGTTCGACACCGCGGACCGCTTGCACCCGGCCGGTCGGGGACGGCCACGACTTCCCGACCGCTTCGAGCCGCAGCATCGGCACGGTTCCGTCGAGCCTGATCGCTCGGCTCATCGCGGCCCCTCTCGCACCAGGTTCTCAAACCAGCGCACGACACGCGGCAAGCCGACGAAGTTCGACAAGTCACGCGCGTCCCGCAGATGCCCGGTCGGGTGCTCTAGCTCGTGCGGTCGCCGGGGGGCTGCGGTGTGGCGGGCCTGCGCGGCCAGCCGGCTGCGATCGGCGGCCTCGAGCAGGTCGCGCCTGCGGACGGCGGCCAGCTGCTGGTGGATGTAGGTGTTGAGGGCCATTCTGGCCTCCTCGATCGTGTTGGGTCGATCGGCTTCGCGCCGGCCTCTGGAATGCCGCCGAGAATCAACTTATGCGGCGAGAATGTGCTCGTCGTTGTCGCGTCGGCGGTATCTGAATGGATGGTGGAAGGCATCAAGCGCGTCGGCAGCCCGGATTTCGAGTTCGAACGATTCGCCACTGCGCTGGTCCTCGAGTGCGACGAACACGTGATTTGTCCGTGGGTTCCAGAACAAGGTCACGTCGATGCCGTCGCTGGTTCGGTGATCGAGTTCGCGGAGCGCGGTATCGGATGTGGTGAACATGTTGTGTCCTCTTGACTTCTCAGAGAGTGGTCGCAGTGCACGCTTACGCAGACCCCTGGTTTGCTCGAACGAGAGAGTTCTGCGAGTGTTTGGCGAGTTGTTCTCTCAGACGGCGCGTCTAAGTGTGCGCGGAGCCTCGCACCGTCGGGCCATTGCGAGAATGCGGCCTGCTGGCGTCTTCGGTGCGGATAACCGCACCACCGCCCGTCTAGCTGCGAAGGTAGGTAAGTACGGCGAGAACGCGTCGGTGCGTGTCACCGGCGGCGGGAAGGCGGAGCTTCTGGAAGATACTTGTTACGTGTTTCTCGACGGCTCGCGCCGTGACGACGATGCGCTCTGCGATTGCAACATTTGAGAGCCCTTCGGCCATTAGCTGGAGCACCTCGCGTTCGCGTGGGGTGAGATCTGCGAGCGGATCGTCGCGCCGGCGACGGCCGACCAGAAGGGAGACAACGGAGGAGTCCAGCGCGGAGCCGCCGGTGGCGACGCGGCGTACTGCTGCTGTGAACTCCGGCAGATCGTTGATGCGGTCTTTGAGCAGGTACCCGATGCCTTCGGCATTCTGTTGAAGAAGCTCGAGGGCGTAACCTGGTTCGGCGTACTGCGAGAGAACGAGCACGGCGGTGCGGGGATGCTTGGCGCGGATCTCTCGAGCGGCTCGTAGGCCCTCGTCGGTGTGGGTTGGCGGCATGCGGATGTCAACGAGCGCGATGTCGGGGTCGTAGGAGCGGACTTTGAGCAGCAGGTCAGCCGCTGTCGCGCTGCGTCCGACAACATCAAAGCCTGCGTCCTCCAGCAGGCGCGCGACTCCCTCGCGCACCAGGACCGAGTCGTCAGCGACAACGACGCGGGTCCGCGTGTCGACGGGCGGCTCTTGGACGCCTGCGGAAGGATCGGCATGGTCGTTCATATCGAGATTGTGCGGGGGGCCTTGCACCGTGGAACACAGCCCTGACGACGGCTAGGCGGCGACGGCGCAGGCGCGCTTCTGTCACGGTCAAGGCTCGGTTCGAGCGACAGCGGGCGCGAGCGCATACGGATCACGTTATCGTCGATAACCCGCTTTCCATTGTCGCAATCCTGACAGAGCCTCGCTCCGCAGCGTGGCAGGGCTGGAGCCCCCGGATTGCGCGCTACGCTCTTCAGAAAGGGCTCAGGCGGTGAGCGCGACGTCAGGACCAATTCGGCGTGATCATTGGCGGCCGCCGTTTGTTCGGCGACGCTTTTCCAGGTGGGCTCTCCTGCTGATTGGCTCGGCCATGGTGCTTGGCGTCGCGGGCGTACTGGTTGGCGCGCTGTGGGTTTCCAGCAGAGGGACCGCTACGGTCTCCTCACAGTTGCCGTCGTCGTTGCTCGGAATCGAACTGCGTGTGCAGTCCGGCGACGTGGCGATCGTCGGTGGCAGTCAGACCGGAGTGTCGATCAGCAGGGAGGACCGCTCGGTGTTCGGGCATGGCCCGCGTGAGCGGCGGTCGATCAGCAGCGGCGTCCTGCGGATCTCCTCCAGCTGCCCGCAGTTGGTGATCGGCTCCTGCGCCGCGAGCTACCGCATCGCCGTCCCGAATGACATACCGATCAGCATCCGCGCGGAGCACGGCAGCATCCGGCTGGACGGCTATCACGGGTCTGCCGACATCGCCACTGACAGCGGCGCGATCAACGTCGAGGGCTATTGCGGCTTCGTCCTTGGCGCGGCCTCGGCTAGCGGTGACGTCAGCGTCCTAGCCTCCTGTTCGCCGGAGCGACTGTCGCTGCGCAGTGATAGCGGCAACATCGCCGCGACCGTTCCGTCCGGCAATTACCGCATCCAAGCGGCGTCAAACGGTGGCGGTACGATGGTTCGCGGGCTGGTGGACGACGATGGTGCGCCGTGGGTGATCCAGGCACTCTCGAACACCGGCAACGTCAGGGTGAGCGCAGGCCGATGAGGGCGCTCGGGCTCGAATTCGGCCAGTTGGCGTTCCCGCAGCGACTCGCCTGGGCGGCACGCTCACTGCTGTTCCTAGTTGCGAGCTTGCCACTGGGTGTCGCCTATCTGGTGGCGCTGCCGACCGCCGCGTTTGCTGGTCCTACTGGGCTGCGGCGGGCGCTCGAGCTCGAGCGGGCGCTCGTCAACGGTCTGCTGGGCGCGCGCGTCCCGGCTCCGCCGCCGGTCACGCCAACCACGTCGCCGGCACGACATCAGATCGCGTTACTCGTCGCAAAGCTTCCGATCAGCGCGTGCGCCGCTGCCTTCTGTGCGCTGCCGGCCGTGCTGTTCGCGGAGCTGCTGCTACGTTCGGTTCAAGGGCTTGCCGGCAGCAGCCTATACCTTGGTCCGTGGCCGCTGGGGACGGCCACCGGTCTCGTGCTGTTGCTCCTCGCGATCCCGGCGTTCATCCTGGCTGTTGGCGCCCTGTCTGGGACTGGCTCGCTGCTGTCACGCGTGAGCCGACGCGGGCTTCAGAGCCCGACCGGCGTCGGCGTCCCGGTCCGCGAGGCGCTCGCCGAGCGGCTCGGCGACCGGACGCTCGCAATCGCCTATTGGCTGCCCGAGAAACGATTGTTCGTGGATGAGCGCGGGGGTCCGGTAACCCTTCCCGAACCGGGGACGGGTAAGACTTGGACCGCGGTCGAGCACGAGGGAAGCCGGGTCGCGGCAATCATCCATGACGCCGAGTTGCAGGCTCGCCCCGAGCTCGTGGAGGCGGCTGCGGCCGGGGCGGTACTCGCGCTCGACAACGAGCGGCTGAAGGCCGACCTGCGTGCACGGCTTGAGGACCTGCGGTCGTCCCGGCGGCGGATCGTTGAGGCGACCGTCGAGGCTCGCCGCCGGCTCGAGCGCGACTTGCACGACGGCGCCCAGCAACAACTGGTGTCGATGTCCGTCGACCTTCAGCTGTTGCGCGGTAGGATCGCGGACGGCCCCACGATCGAGCTGCTCGACGACACGATCGCGAAGCTGGGCAAGGCGCAAAGTGAACTACGAGAGCTCGCCCGCGGGATCCACCCGGTGATGCTCAGCGAACGCGGCCTCGGCCCCGCGCTCGAGGCGCTCGCCCAGCGATCTGCCGTACCGGTGGAGCTCGAGCTAAGACTCGATGGCAGGCTACCCGCAGAGGTCGAGTCCGCGGGCTACTTCGTCGCGGCCGAGGCTCTGACGAACGTCGCCAGGTATGCGCGTGCAACTCATGCCCGCGTCAGCGCCAGCGACACCGGCGGCGAGCTCGCGCTTGAGGTCAGCGACGACGGCGTCGGTGGCGCCGACACGGCCGGCGGCAGTGGTTTGCGGGGACTCTGCGACCGCGTCGCCGCCCTGGACGGTGAGCTGACGGTCGACAGTCCAGCGGGCGGCGGAACCCACTTGATCGCAACGATCCCCTTCGACCGCCCCGCATGATCGCCCGGCTGCGCGCGCTCACCCTGATCGCGTGCGCCGCGGTGGTGGCGCTCGTCGTCTCCGGCTGTGGCGGCACACGAGTGAACGCACTTCCGCAACAGCCGGGGCTCCCAGCGATCGGGGCTGACCCGGCAAACGCGCCCGTCGGCGCCGCCGCTGGGGCCAATATCTTCGGACTGTCCCGCGAGCGGATGCGCTTCTTCGTGATCACTCACGGACAGGCGTCCGACCCCTTCTGGGCGGTCGTACAGAACGGCGCGCAGGCAGCCGCTGCCCAGCTCGGGGTTTCGGTCACATACGACGCACCCGACACCTACGACATCGCGCGCATGCGCCAGCTGATACAGGCGGCGATCGCGACGAGACCCGCCGGATTGGTCGTCTCGCTACCGAACCCTGCCGCGCTCGCCTCAGCAATCCATGACGCCCAGCGGGCAGGGATCCCCGTCGTATCGATCAACTCCGGGAGCGACGCGTTCGCGAAGCTGGGGACCCTGCTGCACGTGGGTGAGGACGAGTACCAGGCTGGCTACGACGCGGGGCAGCGAATGCGCGCCAACCACGTCCACCGGGCGCTCTGCGTCATCCACGAGGCAGGCAACCTCGATCTCGAGCAGCGCTGCCGCGGCTTCACCGCCGCGCTCACCGCGGCCGGAGCGCACACCAGCGTGCTCGACGTAAACCTCCAAGAGACCAGCGCCGCTGAGCGGCTGATCGCAGGAGCGCTGCGCAAAGGAAGGTTCGACGGGCTACTCACCTTCGGCGGGTACGTAATCGCCAGCCCCGCACTCAAAGCGCTACGAACTGACCACCTACTCGGCCGGCTCACCTACGCCACGTTCGGAATCAGCCCGCCAGTCCTCAACGCAATCCGCACCGGCGAGATCGCCTTCGCTGCTGACACACAACCCTTCCTGCAGGGATATCTCCCGATCGTGCTGCTCACCCAGTACCGCCTCTACGGAATCCTGCCCGATCGAGGAAGGCTCATTTCCACGGGTCCTGTCTTCATCACCAAACACGACGCAGCGCACGTCCTCGACCTCGTAAACCACGGCGTCCGCTAGGACAAATTCGTTAGGTCTCTTAGCTGGCAGACCGAACATCGTCGCTCCCTCCAGCCAGCTCATTCGACCAGCGCGCCGAGTGCAGGACCGGAGAGTTCGGCCTTCGGGAGGAAGCCGCGTGCACCGCTGTTCGCGATCATGCCGGCGAAGTCGCCGCGATCGTGGCTGGATGTGAGGACCACCGCGGGAGGGTGATCGTCGCTCGTGAGGCGCCGGGCGATCTCAAACCCGTCGAGGTCGGGAAGCCGTATGTCGAGCAAGACAATCGCCGGGTGCAGGTCCCGGGCGGCGGCGAGGGCGGATCGGCCGTCGTGCGCCTCGCCGATCACGTCGTAGCCGGCGTCCTCGAGTACCCGTCGGGCGCTCGTCCGAAAGCTGGGGTGGTCGTCGACGATCAACACGGTCCTGGCCATAGCTTGATTGTTGCTCACGCGTGTGGTTCGGATGGTGCGGCTATCCGCACCCTGTTCGGCGTTTATCCACACCACTAGACGCCAGTGCGCCGCCTGGGTCGCGGCGTCGCCACGTCGCTCCGATCCGTGCCGCAGTACGGCTAACCGCACCGCAGGACGCCGGAAGTCCGTATTGGGTCAGCGCCAATCGGCTGTCAGCCTGACTGGCACTACCGAGATCCACCTTCCGCACAGGAGCCACAGAGATGACGAAGACCGCAGCGAACGATCGGTCCCGCTGGATCGCCCTCGTGGTGCTCTGCGTCGGGATGCTCATGATCGTCCTCGACGCCACCATCGTGAACGTCGCTCTGCCCTCGATCCAGAAGGATCTGGGTTTTTCGCAGTCGAGCCTCGCCTGGGTCGTGAACGCCTACCTGATCACTTTTGGCGGACTGCTCCTGCTCGCTGGACGGCTGGGCGATCTCACCTCCCGGAAAGGCATGTTCCTGGCCGGCCTCGGGGTGTTCACGAGCGCGTCGCTTCTGTGCGGGTTTGCGCACAGCCAGGAGTTGCTGGTCGGGGCCCGTTTCATTCAGGGTGTTGGCGGGGCGATGACCTCCGCCGTGATCCTGGGCGTGATCGTGACGATGTTCCCCGAGCCGCGCGATCAGGCGAAGGCAATCGGCGTGTACAGCTTCGTCGCGGCCGCTGGCGGATCGGTCGGACTTCTCGCGGGCGGCGTGCTGACGCAGGGAATCAACTGGCATTGGATTTTCTTCGTCAACATTCCGATCGGCATCGCGACGGCGGTCCTGGCAACGCGGCTGCTGGACCGTGACAGGGGCGCCGGCTTCGACAACGGAGCCGATGTCCTGGGCGCTGCGTTGATTACCAGTTCGGTGATGCTCCTGGTCTATACGATCGTCAAGCCGGCGGCCGACTACGGCTGGGGCGATGCCCGCACGCTCGCGCTCGGACTGGCGTCTCTTGCGCTGCTTGGTAGCTTCATCTGGCGCGAAGCGACGGCGGATAGCCCGCTCATCCCGCTGAGACTCTTCCGCTCACGCAACGTCGCGGGCGCGAACGCGATCCAGGCGCTCTTCGTGGCCGGAATGTTCGGGATGTTCTTTCTTGGCTCCCTCTACATGGAGCGGGTGCTCGGCTACGACGCCCTCCAAATCGGGATGGCATTCCTACCCGCAACGGTCGTGATCGGGACGCTGTCGCTCGGCTATTCCGGTCGGCTCATCCTGCGGTTCGGCGCCCGGGCAACGCTCCTCCCCAGTCTCGTGCTGATTGCGGCTGCGCTCGGGCTATTCACCCAGGTTCCGGTGCACGCCAGCTATGTGAGTGATCTGCTGCCGACGATGCTGCTGCTCGGTGCGGGCGCCGGGCTCGCCTTTCCGGCCCTGATGGCGCTGGCAATGGCGGACGTCCCGCAGGGCGACGCGGGTCTGGCCTCCGGCCTGGTCAACACCACGCTGCAGGTGGGAGGGGCGCTGGGACTCGCCGTCCTGGCCACATTGTCAACGAGCCGCAGCAACCATCTGCTGCACGGTGGGCACCGGCTTTCCTCCGCGTTGACGGACGGCTACCACCTCTCCTTCCTGATCGGAGCGGGGCTCGTGGTCGCCGCCATCGTGGTCGCCCTGACCGTGCTGCAACCAGCCCGCGCTGCAACGGAGGAGACCCGGGCCGAACCCGCCTATTCGGAGATCGGCTAAGTGGCGAAGGGGACGGCTGCCGAGACCGCAAACGGCCAGGACGGCTCAATGAGCGTTTCCTGGAGCTGACCTTCGCGAGCCGTTTACCGCCGATGAGCATCCTGATCCGAGCCGAGCTGGACACGCTGCAAACCCGCGCAACACCTGGATCGTGCTCGAGCTGAGCTCGCTGATCAGCTCGAGCATCGCCGTGGCGCCGGCTACGAGCAAGCACCTGCGTGACGCGCCTGCACGGAGCGGGGGCGCGGTGGTCGGCTCTCCGGAGTGACCGGCGCGGATCCTCCCCCAACCGGCCGAGCACCAGCATGAGCATCCATATCCCCACCCGGCGACGGAGATCGCAAACGCAACTAGCACGGGACCGGAAAGCTCGACGTCGCGGCCCCATGATCTGCGCCGCGGTGCTCGGGCTCGATGCGCTGTACTCGTTTCTCCTCATGCCCATGGTCCCCTCGCTGATCGGCCGAGACCCTGTGCTGCTGGAGGCGCTGCGCGCCTCGACCCCGGCGATGGTCGCCGCCGGCGCCTTCGCCCGGGTCGGCCAAGCGTCGCTCGCGCTCGCGCTGCTGGCTCCTCTGCCGACGCTGATGATGGCGGACCCCTTCACATGGTGGGCGGGCCGCCTGTGGGGTCCGGACGTCGGCAAGTACCTCGGCGGGCGCGGCCCGCGCAGCGGACGGCGGATGGACCGGACCCTGGGCTTGTTGGAGCGCTACGGCTCTTGGGCCGTGGTTTTCGCGTACTTCCTGCCCGTCCCGGGCGCGCTGATCTATGCGGCTACCGGCTGGACGGGAATGCGCCTGCGCCGCTTCCTGCTGCTCGACCTCGCGGGAACCACACTGTGGGCGGCGTTCGTCGTCGGGCTCGGCTACGCGATCGGGCGCTCGGCGGTCCACGTTGCGCACGGGATCACGCACTACGGCCTCCTGCTTACGATCGCCCTTGTGATTGTGGCGTTCGTTGTAGCGGGCCTGAGCGCGCTGCGGCGAGCGGCCGCGGCACGAGCGCGGCGGAGTTCACGCGGGACCGATGGCGATGCCACATTCGCGCGGGTCGCGTCGTCCGATGCCTGCGAGCAACGATCGCCAGCGTCTACTCACGTGGATCGACCACTCACCTAGTAGGGCTCAAACGTGTCATCCGACCACTCTTGGACCACGACCATCACATTTGACAACCTCGAGCAGGAGCAAAAGTGACGACCGAAGAGTTGTCTAGCGGCGTGACCAGGGAGTGACGGGACGATCCAGACGCGTCCCGTTCACGACGAGGTCCACCCGCTCATTGAAGAAGGCGATACGGCCGGTCACCTCGACAGCTTCGCGAAGAGGCTCCCGGTAGGTCCATGCGATGTCGTCTTCTTTCTCCAGCGACCAGTAGGAGGCTTGGCCCTTGTAAGCGCAGAGCGTCCGGGTTGGGCTCGGTTGGAGGACCCCATCGGTGACGTCCTCGGGCGGCAGGTAGTAGCGGACTGGCAGCGGAGCCTCAAAGAGCAGGTACGGGCGCGTGGACGCGGCGAGCAGCTCCCCGTCGAGCTCGACGCGCACAGCGCGCGAGCTGTGAACGACTCGATGCGGTGAAACGGGTCGCGGGGATGCGCGATGTTGCGCTCGTCCTCCTCATACCATTCGTCAAAGGCGCCGAAGTCGACGATTACGTACTCGCCGAGTGCATCATCGGCGGGCCGAAAGGCCGCTGCTCGCCGTTCGGCGCCACCGACGCGCAGGTCGAGGACTGCTCCGTCGGTGGTGTGCACGACGAACGGAACGCTTGGGTCATAGACGGGGCGATCCCCTAAATGCGGGATGGCGACGCCGGAGGACGCCGAATCCTCGGCCGCCTCGTGGGGAGTGGTCGTGACGCCCTCGATCGCCTCGAACGGGATGGCATAGCTCGGAACGACCCGCTTGGGCTCCCAGACAAGCAGCGCCCGATCGGTGTCGATGACCACCTGATCTCCGATCATGGCGCGAATCCGCTTGTCGACGGGCTCGTACCGAAGCTGTCCGAGGCTGCCCATCAGAATGTCCCGAACCATCGTCCCCACGAGCCAAGGTTCGCACACGTTCACGAGCCACAGCAAGATGTTGCCCGCCCTGCACCACCTGACGGCCCCCAGCCGTTGGAGCGAACCGAGAATCACTGGGCTGGTAGCTGCCGATTCCAAACGCGATGCGGCCGCCTGGGTGCGTGTGCGTGCGCTACCGGAGGGCGGCCTCGAGCTCGACCCGCGACGAGATGCCGAGCTTCGTGTAGGCGTGGCCGAGGTGGGTCTCAACGGTCTTGGCGGTGACGAACAGCGTCTGGGCGATCTCGCGGTTGGTCGCACCGCCCGCCGCGAGCTCGGCGATCCGGTGTTCGGAGGGGGTCAGGGAAGCGACTCCCTGCAGCTCCTTTCGCCGGGGACGGGCTCCTGCGGCGAGCAGCTCCTGCCAGGCGTGGTCGGCGAGGCGAGTTGAGCCGCATTGGTTGGCGAGTTCGTAGCCGCGCATCAGGTGCTCGCGGGCCGCAGCGCGGCGGCCGGAGATGCGCAGCCCGGTCCCGAGCTCGACGAGGCCGCGGGCGTGTTCGAGCTCGGCCCCGCTGCAGGCGAGCACCTCAACGGCCTCCTCGAGCAGCCCGATTCGCCGCGCGCGTGGGGCGAACCGGGCGGTCGCGCGCAGCGCGATCCCGATCGGTCTCGGCGCACCGTAGATCCGGGCGAGTTCCAGCTCCTCGGCGGCCAGTGCGCGAGCGCGGTCGCCATCGCCGAGTTGATCGAGCGCGAGCGCCGCCTGCGAGCGCCAGGGATACTGCGCGGGGCCCTCCCACCCGAGCTGGCGCTCGAACTCTCCGATTGCCAGCAGCTCGACGAGCGCGGCGGAGAGGTGCCCGCGCGCGAGCAGGTGCTCGGCACGGCCGTATGACAGCGAGCGCGTCGCAGTCGATTCGGTGGCCGTCGCCGCGGCCATCAGCTCGGGGTCGGGCTCCACGCCCTGCTCGACCGCGACAAACGTGAGGATGCCTCCCGCACGCGTGTGCAGGGCGGCGGCAGCACGCACCTCGCTGCCGAGCTGGAGTGCGTGCACCGCGTCGGCCTCGGCTTCGCGCAGCGCTCCGCGCCGGTGGTGGATCTGCGCGCGCTGTGCGATCAGCGATACAGCGGCCGCGATCACGCCCAATCGCTCGGTCAGCTCGACGAGGCCGTCGGTGAGCGATAGCGCCTCCTCGTAATGATCGGCCAACGACAGCGCGATCGCAGCCATCGCAGTCGCCTGGCTCGAGACCTGCGTCGGCGGAAGACTGGACGGGCGGCCGGCGACCGCGCGATGCGCCACTTCGACGACCCGCTCGGCGCTGGTGCCGCATTGCGCCTGGTCGAGCGCCAGCAACCCCAGGCGGAAGCGGGCGTAGTCGTTCTCTGGCGTCCCGCCGGAATCGGGTAGGCGGTCACTTAGGGGCGCCAGTCGCCGCAGCACCGATGTGCTCATGGTCGCGGCTCCGAGCCGCTCGAGCTCGAGTCTTTCGCGCAGGTCTGAATCCCGTTCTCCCAGCTCGGCCTCGGCCGCCTCGATCACCTCCAGCGTCTCCGGTCCGCGTCCGAGGAAGCGGAGTAGCCGGGCGCGCTCGACCGCGATCTCCGCCCGCTGCACCGGCGACTCCGCGAGCGCCGCGGCCTGGGCCAAACGCTCGACCGCGCGCTCGTCGCCTGCGTTCGATTCAGCTTCGGCGAGCTCGATCAGGACCGCCAGTCGGTCATCGCTCTCGCCGACCTCGGCGAGCGCTGCGCGCAGGTGGCCGGCGGCCACGGCCGGAGCCCCGAACGACATCGCGCGCGCCGCTGCGGCTCGAAGCACGCCCGCGGCCCACGGCTGGCCTGTCGTCTCTGCCAGGCGAAGCTGTGCCGCGATCGCCTCGTCAGGGGCGCCACGCGCGTGGAGCAGCGAGGCCGCCCGGGCGTGCGCTCGAGGCCGTTCCGCCGCGGGCATCCCCTCGTAGATCGCGGCCCGCACGATCGGGTGAACGAATCGCAGCGACTCCTCGGCCGCGAGAACATCGGCCTCGACGAGCAGCTGGGCCGATTGCGGCGCCTCGTCGGCGCTGACGCCGGCGAGCTCGGCGGCAGTCGCGAGGGGGGCCCCGTCTCCGAGGACCGCCGACGCCTGGGCGAGCGCCAACGCCGACTGCGGCTTGCGCGCGAGTCTCAGCGCTACGGCGCTCGTGACGTTGCGCGGTGACAGGGCGGCCACGCGCTCCGCGTGCGCAGCGACCGGCGCAATCCGCTCGGCCGCGATCTCCCGAAGCAGTTCGCGCAACAGGAACGGAACCCCGCCGGTGGCGGTGCGGCATGCCTTGCAGAATGATTGATCGGGTGTCTCGGGCAGGACACTGCCCACGAGTCTCACCACCTCGGCCCCGCTGAGTGGGTCGGGACGCAGCACCTGCGCACCCGGATCGACCGCGAGCCCGAGGAACGCGTCCTGGCGCGGGCGGCCAGCGACGACCAACGCGAGCGGAAGCTCCTCGAGTCGGCGCGCCAGGAACCCCAGGAACTCGACCGACGCGGCGTCGGCCCAGTGGATGTCGTCGACCAGGATCGCGAGACCGCCGTCGCCGGACATATTCGCCGCCAGCCAGTAGAGGCCGTGCCTACGCTGAAAGCCCTGATCGCCGATCGTGAACGCAGTCCCCGACGGGTCGAACAGGGGGGCTGCCAGGGCGGCCGCGCCGGACAGCCACGCCTCGCGCTCCGTCGACTCGGCGGTCGCCAGCGCGGGCTCGAACAGTTGCCGCACGACGCCGAACGCGAAGTCCTGCTCGAGCTCACTTCCGCGGGCGCCGAGTACGCGTAGACCGCGGCTTCGTGCGGCCTGCCGCGCCTCGGCCACCAGCGCGGTCTTACCGATTCCGGCCGGCCCCTCGATCACGAGCAGGCGCCCCTCGCCGCCTGCGGCGGCGCGAATCGTGTCCGCGATCGTCGCGAGCTCGGAGTCGCGGCCGAGTAGGTCTGGCAGCACCACCGTCGTCATCTGCAGACGGCGGCCCGAGCGGAAACTTTCAGGGAAAACCTCGGGGTAGTGCCCGATGTGCGGCGCGGGGGCGCGAGCGAGCATCTCGTTATGACGAACTCCAGGCGCTTGTGGATCGAACTCGAGACCGCCGAGACCGGCCCGCAGGGCATCGGGCGGCGAGACGACTCCGGTCGCTCGCGACGCTTTTCCGGATGGCTCGAGCTGATCGCGCTCATCGAATCCTCTGGTGCTGAATGGAGCGGCGCAGCCGACGGATCATCACCCGCCGTCGCGCGCCCGTCAATGCCTCACGACTTCGAAGAAGGGAGATTGCCATGAGCGCGTTGCTAATCCTGCTGGTCCTGCTGCCGCTGTCGATCTACCGCCAGATGCGGGCAAACGAAGTGAGCTCCGCGGCGTTGATTCGGCTTCCGCTCGTCTATGCCGCGATCGGACTGCTCGGCTTCGGCACCAAGCAGCTCGACGTCGCCGCCAGCGCAGCACCGTACATCGCGCTCAGCGCTGTGCTGAGTATCGGATTCGGGATCTGGCGAGGCGTCCAAGTCCACGTTTGGCGCGACGGCGCCGGCACTTACTTCGTGCAAGGAACCCGTCTCACGCTGGGTCTGTGGGCAGGGCTGATCCTCGGCAAGATCGCGATCAACACGG
Organism: uncultured Solirubrobacterales bacterium; assembly: GCA_963731355.1. Classification (GTDB taxonomy): domain Bacteria; phylum Actinomycetota; class Thermoleophilia; order Solirubrobacterales; family Solirubrobacteraceae; genus Palsa-465. The sequence continues at coordinate 164,173 of CAVSUS010000004.1, forward strand.
TGGGCGCGATCACGGGCGCGCTGCCGAGCGGCCCCCATCCGGGCGAGATCTCGCGTTCATCGCCGCCTCGTTTGTCGCGCAGAACCTGATCGTCGCGCGCCGCACAATCTGGAACAACGCCGAGTCGTCGAGTCGGATGCTTCTGTCCGAGCACAGGAGCGCGCAATCGTGACGGCAGCCGGAGAGTCAGCGGTGGCGCTTAGTGAATCGGCTGCGGGGCGGGCAACCGGCGTCGTCGTGGCCGTGTCGCTGGCGCTGTTCTGCGTCAACACGGACTTCTTCGCGCTGAACCTTGCGCTCCCCACTGTCGGGAGGGCGTTCAGCGTCGGTGCGCGGAGTGTCCAGTGGACGATCAGCGCGTACATGCTGTCGGTCGGTTCCCTGTTCATCCTTGCCGGCCGCATCGGAGACATCTTCGGTCGCCGCCCGTCGCTGCTGGCCGGCGTCGGGATCTTCACCAGTGCCTCGGTCGTCTGCGCCGTCGCGCCGAGCCTGGGGCTGCTGATCGCGGCACGCGTGCTCCAGGGCGCGGGCGCCGCGATCATCTACCCGGTCGGAGTCGCCGTCGTGAGCAACGCCGTCAGCGAGGAGAGGCGGGCACGCGCCCTAGGCGTGACCTTCGGCTTCGCAAACCTGGGGACAGCCGTCGGCCCGTTCGTCGGCGGTGTGCTCACGAACAGCCTGGGCTGGCGATGGGTGTTCTGGGCACTGGCGCTGACCTCGGCCGCGGCGTTCGTGGCGACTTTCCTGGTGGTGCCGAACTCGTGCGAGCGCGATGCTCCGCGACGTCTCGACGTACTTGGCGCCGCCACCATTGTTCTCGGCGTGGCGTTGCTTAGCATCACGATCGACCGCGGTCAGTCGTGGGGATGGGGCTCGACGAAGACGATCGCGGCGCTCATCGTCTCCGGATCGCTGCTCGTGCTATTCCTCCTCGTCGAGACTCGGGTTCGGTTCCCGTTGCTGGATCTGAACCTGTTCCGCAACCTCCCGTACGACCTCGTGACGGTGATGGGCGCCGTCGCCAACGTGGTCTATGTGACCACCGCGTTCGCGGTGACCCTATACCTGCAGCAGGTGCGGGGACTCACGCCCTTCGTGGCCGGCGTGGTGTTCCTCCCCCCATCTTTGCTTGCCTCACTGTCGGGACCGATCTCGGGGCGGATCGGCAAGTTCGCCCGTCCGACCGCCGTGATGGCCGCCGCCGGAGTCTTTAGCGGCGTCGGTGTTCTCGCCATGGCGCTCGCTCACGCCTGGCCCGCGTTCGTGGTGTGCGTCGCGTTCGCGGGTCTGGGGTTCGGGCTCGGGTGGACGTTCGCGAGCGTCGGCACCCAGGACGTCGTCAGTCCGGAGCGCGCCGGCGAGGCCTCCGGAGTGTTGCTGACGATCCTCGTCACGGCCGGAGGGATCGGTATCGCCGTGGCAGCGACCGTGATCGAGGCCCTCGAGCACTCCGGGACCAGCGGCACCGACGCGATCCACGACACGATGGGCGTGCTGGGCATCGCGATCATTCTCGCCGCCGCGGTGGTGATGGCGATACGCCACCGACTGGTCCGTCGCGGGCTGATCGCGCCGCTGTCGATGACGGAGCCGCAGCCTCCACTACCCGCCGGGCTAGATGCGGTTCGTCCCAGCGCATGAACCACATGAGCCGGAGAAAGGGTCCGAGCTTGCACAACATTCACCGGCCCGTGATTTGTTGTGCCGCGCCTCGACAATTCCGGCGACCTCGCCATCTGGCGAGACGTGACCCGGCAACGACTTCGTCCGCGCCAGTGACTGGAACTCGCCACACCCGTCTGCGATAGCCGTCAGGGTTCTCGACCAAGCGTCCGCCGTCGCGGCGCGAGCTCGGCGAGGTCTCGATCAGCCGGGCATTTCGCACCCGAAGACCTGATTGGCGGCTGGCGGCAGTCGCTCGGCCACCTCGACGCGCCCCGGCATCTCGCCGGAAAGCACGTCGCCACCCCGGATGGTGCTCGGGCGACCTGCGCCTCGATGACACGGATGCCTGCTGAGACAAGCGACACCGTCCCGGTCGTCGCTAGTGAGCGCGGTTGTACGGAGCTGTTGGCGATGGTGCTCGCGGCGTTCCTCGTGCGAGCCGAGTCGCGCTGAGCGAAAACGTTCAGGGAAAAGTTCGGGGTGGCTCCCGATGCGCGCACGCCAGGCGCAGGCGACCATCCTCGTGAAATCGAATCGAGGGGAACGGTCGAATGGCACACATTATCCGCGTGCGCACGATTGGAGTGACCGCGGCGGCGTCCGGGCTGATCATGCTTGCCTGCTGCGCGACCGGGGCGGCGCGGCCGCCGGCCCGGGCGGCGGCGATCCCGCCCACGTTTCGCTTACTGCAGCTGAGCGTGTTGAACCTCCCGCCGGGAGATGTGTTCCGGGCCGTCTACGACGAGGGCGTGGACCACTCCTCCGGCGGCAGCACGATTGCTCAGAGTGGCGTGATCAACTTCGTCGCGATGCAGTCGAGCACCGCGTTTCTGGTCGGCTCGGGGACGGAGCCGCTGGACGCGATCATGAACTGGGCGCTGTGGGTCGACGGAACTGCCGTCACCGGAAACGCCACGATACCTCAGGGCGTGATCGTCTACGCGAGCTTGGGGGGCACGACTGTGAGCCTCAGCAACGGTCACTTCTCGATCCCCACGGGCCTCGATAAGGCGGGGGCGAGGGCGCCGCGGACGCCGCTCTCTGTTCGCTGCCGAGCCAACGGGCGGTCCTGCCGTGCGGTGGTGCCGATCGCCGGCGGCGCGAGCAATCGAGAACTGACCGTGAACCTGCCGAGCGCTGGGCTACGCCTGAGGTCGATTTCCGTGTCGCCTGGCGTCTCCCGCGGCGCGTACAGCCTGACGCGGGGTCGCTACCGCGCCGGCGGCCGGCGGTGGGTGGCGATTCTGAACGCGGTCAGCGCCAATCCGCGGGGCGCGCATCTGACCCTGACGTTCGATCGGGCTCGGCTCGGTTGCACCATATTCGACCCGAGGAACTGTTGAGATGGTCAGGGTCGCGTACTTAACGGTCAAGAGGAGGTAGGACATGAGGAAGAGCCTGTGTTCCATCGTGGCGATCGCAGTGTTGACATCGATGCCCACCGTTGCCGCGGGCGCTCGCCGTTTTAGTCATGCAGCGAGCGCTGCGGCGAGCGTCGCGTGGTCGCCCGTGAAGCACATCCAGGTCGGTCGGATCTCGATCGGGTATCGCACCATCGGATCAGGGCCACCCTTGATGATGATCATGGGCTTCGGCGGCACTATGGCGGATTGGGATCCGGCGCTGCTCACGGCGCTCGGCGCACGCCACACCGTGATCGTGTTCGACAATCGCGGAGTCGCCACGTCCACCAACACGCCACACAACCGGCTAACGATCGACCAGATGGCGAGCGACACCTGGCGGTTGATCGGCCGGCTCGGGTATCGGCGGGTCGACCTGCTCGGGTGGTCGATGGGCTCGTTCATCGCACAAGAGCTCGTGCTACACCACCCCGCGGTGATCCGTCGCCTGATCCTGTCGGGCGCCGATCCGGGCAGCCCGCACGCGGTGCAGGCGTCGGCGCGCGTCAACGCGATTCTCGCCAACCCGAAGACCACCCCGCGACAGTTGATCAGGGTGCTCTTCCCGCGCAACCAGCAGCAGGCGGGCTTTGACTACCTCCACCGGGTGGTTCGTCAGCCGGGGTTGCAGCCCGACAGCTTCACCGTTTCCAAGCAGATCCTCGCCGCTCAGAACACCGCGGAATCACGTCTCTGGTACTGCCGCGGCTGCGGGGTGTACGCGCGGCTGCCCAGAGTGCGCACGCTCACACTGGTCGCCGACGGCAACAAGGACATCTGCGAGCCGACCGTCAACTCGAGGATCATCGCAGCCCGGATTCCGCGGGCGCGGCTGCGGCTGTTCCGGGACGCCGGCCACGCGTTCATGTTCCAGTACCACCGCGTGTTCGCGCGGGTCGCCACCGCGTTCCTGCGCAACTCCCAGGGTTGAGGCAGCCGATGTCGGTAGGAAGCGACACGCCCATTCTGATTGTCGGCGGCGGTCCGGTCGGTCTGAGCACGTCGATCTTGCTCTCCCGCCAGGGCGTGCCGTGCACGCTGATCGAGCGCAACCCCGGCACCTCGACCGCGCCGCGTGCGCACGGGATCGGGGTGCGAACCGCGGAGCTGCTGCGCCAGTGGGGGGTGCTCGATGAGCTGGGCGCTAGAGGCGCGCCTGCGGAGTGGGGCCATTGCGTGGTGTGGACAACAACGCTGGCGGGCGAGGAGCTCGGGCGGCGCGAAGACGACGGGGCGCTGATCGCCAGACGGGCCGCGCACATCCCGGCGCACGCCTTCGGCTGCCCGCAACCGCTGCTCGAGCCGGTCCTGCGCGAGCTGGCGTCCTCGCTCGAGGGGGCGGAGATCCGGTTCGGCCACGAGCTTGTCGGCTTCACGCAGGATGACAGCGGAGTGCTCGCAACGATCCGCGAGCCGGATGGAGATCACCAGCCGGTGCGCGCCCAGTTTCTGGTCGCGGCCGACGGATCGGCAAGCGGTGTTCGTCACCAGCTCGGCGTCGCGATGGACGGCCCCGCCGACCTGGGGCACTTTCTCAACGTCCGCTTCCGTGCCGATCTTCGGCCCTGGACACAGCACCGACCGGCGATCCTTTACTGGGTGATGAGCGGCGATCAGGTCGGCGTATTTGTCGCGCTCGACGGGTCGATCCACTGATCCCTGCAGCACCACCTGGCCGGCGAAGAGCGCCCCGAGGACTACGACGAGGCTGATTGCCGGGAGCTGGTCCGCCGTGGGGTCGGCGCCCCCGAGCTCGACGTCGAGATCCTCGGACGCAGCGGCTGGCGGATTGGATCACAGGTTGCGAGGCACCTCCGCGCCGGGCGCGTCTTGCTGATGGGTGACGCGGCCCACCGAACCACGCCGGCGGGTGCGCTCGGCATGAACACCGGCATCCAGTCCGCCCACAACCTGGCGTGGAAGCTCGCCGCGGTCCTCCACGGGTGGGGACACGACGCGCTGCTCGACACCTATGAGACCGAGCGCCAACAAGTCGCGCTTCGCAACGTTGTGCAGAGCCGCAAGAATGCCGAAGCACAAGTGCCGATCGCGCGCGCTGCCAGCCAGCGCGACCTTGAGTCGGCGCGCCGCGCGATCAAAACCGTCCGCGCCCCCGGCGACACCGAGGGACAGGAGCTCGGCATCACCTACACCTCGGGCACGATCACCCCCGACGGCACTACGTCGGCGCGCTCCAAAGATCCGGTGCGCGACTACCAGCCCGATGCCCGTCCCGGCGCTCGCGCCCCGCACCTCTGGCTGCACGCCGACAGGGCGCGCATCTCAACGCTCGACCTCTTCGATCGGCAACCCGTGCTTCTGACCGCAGGCCCGTCCGGAGGCTGGATCGCCGCGGCGAGCGCCGCCGCCGAGTCCGCGCACGTGCCACTCCGTTGCCACACCGTTGGCGACGGAGGCGACCTACTCGACCCAACCGCGAGCTTCCCGGCGGCCTACGGCCTCACCCCTGGCGGGGCCGTCCTCGTCAGGCCGGACGGACACGTCGCCTGGCGCAGCCAACCGGGGATGCCGCAGAAGTCCGTCTGAAAGCTGCCCTGCGTCGCCTCGCGGGCGACGGATCGAGAATCAGCCGTGCCCCGCTCGAGAGCCACTTGCAGCGCGCAGGGCTATGGCTCGCTGGACGACTAATCCGTCGCTTACCGGATTAGGACTGCACGACGCGGCCCTCCCCTTCTGGCGCGAGCGCCTGTTGGGAAGAGATCAGCATCGGGTCGTTCGCACCACTCGTGCCGGAGCCGTGACGTCTGTCTCGCGGTGTGGGAGCATCCGCACATGACCTCGGTTGCGGTGGTTGGAGCCGGCTTCGGCGGTGTCGGGGCAGCGGTGATGCTGCATCGAGCGGGCTACGACGACGTCACCGTGTTCGAGCGGGGCGAGCGCATCGGTGGTGTCTGGCACTACAACACCTATCCAGGAGCGGCGTGCGATGTCCCATCGCATCTGTATGAGTTCTCGTTCGCGCCCAACCCCCAGTGGTCGCGGCGCTACGCGCCGCAGGCGGAGATCCAGCGGTACCTCGAGCAGGTCGCGCGGCGGTACGGCGTGCTCGACCGAATCCGGACCGGCACCGAGGTTCACCGGGCGCGCTGGGACGACCAGCGGGACCGGTGGGTTCTGGGAACGAGCCGTGGCGGTCACGAGGCAGACATCCTCGTCGCTGCTTGCGGGCAGCTGTCGGTGCCGAAAACGCCGCCGCTTCCCGGGCTCGGGAGTTTCGCCGGACCCGCGTTCCACACCGCGCGCTGGCAGCACGAGGTGGACCTGGCCGGCAAGCGGGTGGCGGTGTTGGGGACCGGCTGCAGCGCGATTCAGGTCGTGCCCGCGATCCAGCCACTCGTCGCGCGGCTCGACGTCTACCAACGCTCGCCGGGCTGGACGTTCCCGAGGATGGACTTCGCCTACCGGGAGCGGACCAAGCGGCTGTTTGAGCGCCTGCCTGCTCTGCAGCGGCTCGACCGAATTTCGATCCTGGCCTTCCACGAGCTGGGCGCGGCCGCGCAGACCAGCCAACCATGGCTGCGACCGCCGTTCCGCGCGATCGGGCGCTATCAGATCAACCGGGCGATCAAGGATCCCGCCCTGCGACGGAAGGTGACACCGAGCGATGAGATGGGCTGCAAGCGGGTGATGCTGACCGATGATTGGTATCCAACACTGACCAAACAAAACGTCGAGCTGATCACCGAACCGATCGCCGAGGTGCGACCCGACGGGATCCTCACCGCCGACCACAGGGAGCGCCCAGCCGACGTGCTGGTGCTGGCCACAGGCTTCGAGACCCACGGCTTCGTCGCGCCGATGGAGATCATCGGCGCCAACGGTCGCCCGCTAGCCGAGGAATGGTCGGAGGTAGCGCGTGCGTACCTGGGGCTGAGCGTGCCCGGCTTCCCGAATATGTTCCTGCTGTACGGACCGAACACCAACGGCGGGACCGGCTCGGTGATCTACACGCTCGAGGCTGGCATGAGACACGTGACCGCCGCGCTCGAGCAACTTCGCCACAGTCGGATGTGCAGAATCGAGGTCAAGCGCCCGACGGCCGAAGCGTTCGACCGCGAGCTGCGCGCGGCGCTCAGCAAAACCGTCTGGCACACCGGCTGCACAAGCTGGTACGTGGACGAGAACGGCAACGATCCGAACCAGTGGCCGTGGCTGTGGAGCACGTATCGCCGCAGGACCGCCCGGATTACCTCAGCTTCCTACGAGCTCAGCGCCCAGCGCGTCGCGTAGCGGTCAAGGGACCCGCAGGTGGGGAGCTTCGATGGTCGCCAGTGGAGGACGTCTCGAGTTGGGTCGAGACCTAAGCGAATGCTAGGGTCTTCTACGTTCTGAGCTGCGATCTCGGGGCAGGCCCCGCCAGTACTGAGGAGGGTCGTCGTGCTCACTGTCATCTGCGCCTTGGGCGCCGCCTTCTGCAACGCGTCGTGGGCGGTGATGGCGCGATTGGCCGGCGTCGCGGCGCCCAAGGGCCAGTCCGCATGGCGAAGGGGGTGGTACCTGGTCCACCAGCCGGTCTGGCTGGTGGGACAGGCCTTCGCGGTCGGCGTGTTCGTGCTTAGCGGGGTGGCGCTGTACTTCGGTGAGCTGGCCGTCGTGCAGCCGCTGCTGGTCGCGGAGCTGATCTTTGCCCTGGCGCTGCGCGAGTTTCGCCTGCACGACGTCATCCCGGTGAAGTCCTGGTACGCGGCCGGCCTGGTCTGCTTGGGGCTGGGTGCGTTTCTGGGCGTGGCCAACTTCCACGGTGGCACGCGCGTCCCCAAGGCGGTGGAGTGGGCGGTCGCTCTGTCGGTGTGGAGCTTCGTCGCGGCCGTGTTGGTGGTGCTTGGGCAGCGTGGGTCTCCGGCTCGGCGAGCGGGCTTGATAGGCGCCGCCGCCGCAGTGGTGTGGTCCGTGGACGCCAGTTTTGTCAAGAAGCTCACCGAAGTGCTGCAGCACCACGGCTTCTTTGGGGTATTTGACCACTGGCCGCTCTACGCGCTGGTGGTCAGCGGGATTCTCGGCGCGGTGCTTACCCAGGCCGCCTTCAACGCCGGTCCACTTTCGGCCTCTCAGCCCGCGCTACTCATCGTCGACCCGTTGGCGAGCATCATCCTCGGGATGGTGATCTTCGGCGAACGCCTTGACAACACCGTTCCCGCTCTGATCGGGGCTGTCTTTGCACTCCTGGTCATGTGTGTCGGCGTCGTGCTGATGTCACGCTGGGCGCCCCCGTCGATGGAGCCGATCCCCGGGGATCCGCTGACGATCATGCGCTACGGCAGGAGGGCGACGACGCAAGCGACGGATTGAGGAGCGTTCGCTGCGAACGAACCCAGATGGGAGCCACGAGGTGGTGCCGCGCCCGCCGTAGTCTTCGCGAGGTGAGCCCGGAATCTGCTCGGTGGCCCTGGCCTGATGATCTCGACGGTCCCAAGGCCGCGCCGGCATCCCACCGTGTCCTTCTGGATCACGCGGGCGTCCGAGTCCTCGAGGTCGTCGTGCACGCCGGCACACGCGAACCCGAGCACACCCACCGGTATCCAAGCGTGATGATCGTGGATCGTCCGGCTCGGCTTCGCTACTACGCCGGAGACCAACCTGGAGTCGATGTCTCGCCCGCGAGCGGCGCTAACGCGCTGCCCAAGACCGAGCTGCTCGGTCCCGAAGGTCCGCACTCAGTCGAGAACGTCGATGATCATGACTATCACGCGTTTCGGATCGAGCACGCCCAGATCGAGTGGCGATCTCCAGCCTCTTGACTTCTGCATGTCTACTTCGCCGAGGTTTAGTGAACGAGAAGTACTGAGCTCCGTGACCGGCGGACACCATTCGCCTTCGGAAGCCGGTCTGGCAGTCACGCGTCCGTGCGTCGATGACTTCACCTGTGGGGCTGGCGAAGTCTAGGAGCCGGCAGATCTGAGCGTGACGACGTGGTCGGGGTTGACGGCGAGGTCGTCTGCTGTTTCGGCCTCGACGAGCCACGCGAGCTGCATGATCGAACCCCGGGCCGCGTCGAGGATGATCCGCTCGATGTGCTTGACGTCTCCCTGGACGCGGTAGCGCTCTGTGGTGACGAGGGTTATCTCCGTGGTGGAGGTCATGGGCCGCGGCGGCCCCTCGCTTGAGCTCATGTGCTTCTGGTTTGGCGCATCCGGCCGAACTCCTGCGGACGGGATGGGATGGCCTTGGGAGGCTGTCGCCTCCCAAGGCCATTTTCGAGAACGCGACCGTGGGCGGATATCGGGGTGCTACGGTGAGGATGCGGGCGGTGTTCTCGCCCGTGAGGTTCTCCTTTGCCGACGCAGCGAATCTCCCTCCGATCCCGTCACCGCGCCGGCGAAGGAAGGAGCTCGATGTCCAGCCGCCGCTCTGAAGGCCTCGGCGTTTTCCGGCTGGGTGCAACCGCCGAGAAGGCGAAGACGAGTCCGGCCCTCCCGACGGGATCGTTTCGATCGTGCGGCGCTGGGAAGGCGACGGGTGAAGACGGCGCGCGAGCGGGCCGAGAAGAAAGCGGGCTGAGAAGCTCGAGCGGGTCCGCGAGCAGGTCGAGAACGGCTCGGTCTTGATCCGCCAGATCACCGCTGAGGAGCGCCGACGATATCCGCCGCGCGCCGCCGAGCCGAAACAACCAGGTCGGCGGTGAACGTGCCCGAACGTGAGGGACTGATCGCGCGGATCCGGCAGATTCGTCGCGTCGCTGCGCAGGCGGGTGAACGCGCGAGGTCCTCTACGAGCGGTCCCGGGCATGACGAGGTGCGTTCGCTCGAGGTCCGGATCACGCACCTAGAGCAGCTCGTTGAGGGCCTCCAGGATTCCGTGCACCGCGAGTCGACGCGGCTGAGCAGACGGATCGGCGACCTCGAGGCGCGGATCCAACCGGCGGCGCTCGGCAGGGCCCTGAGCGACGACGCTCGCGAGCGCGGGTTGTAGCGACCGGTGACTGCGTTCTTCCTCCCTGGGATCGCAGGCGACGCGCGCGCGATCGAAGGCGCGTACGGAGGTTCTCGGGTGCAACGCGTAGTGCGTGCTTGAGTTTGACCCGTGAGCTCGCGCAACGAGATCGAGCAGCTGCAGGCCGAGGCCGACTACTACCACGACCGGGTCGCGCTCCTGCGAGCGAAGCTGTACCGCTGGGGGCTGGGTTCCAACACGCGACTGCGAGAACTCGAACGGGCACTTGAGCGCGCACAACATCGCCTGCGCGACGCGCGGCGGCGCGCGAGGTCGTGAGGCGAGCTGCTAGGTTCATCTGAGCGGTCGGCGCCGCCGGCCGCGAGGCAGCTTGCTTGGGTCCCGCAGTCAGCGGTTCGGGTCAGCCATCGCCTCCCGAATCGTCCGCGGCCCATCTGCGCCGCCAAGGAGTTGTGCATGTCTACAGGATCGTTCGCCGATCTCGGTGTCTCGCGCACCGTCATCAGCTCTCTGTCCCGAGCCGGGATCACCGACCCGTTCGCGATCCAGCGTGCCGTGATCGCTGATGCGATCGCCGGCCGCGACGTGATCGCGAAGTCGCCGACGGGATCGGGCAAGACGCTCGCGTTCGCGATCCCGCTGGTCGAGCGCATCGGCGCCGAAGACCCGCGTCCGTCGGCGCTCGTGCTCGCGCCGACCCGCGAGCTCGCGACACAGATCGTCGATCAGATCCGCGGTATCGCGCACGCCCGTGCGCTGCGCGTCACGGCGGTGTACGGCGGGACCAGCCTGGTCAAGCAGGCCAAGGACGCCGCCGCCTCGCACGTGTTGGTCGCGACCCCGGGGCGTCTAGAGGACCTGCTCGCGCGCAGAGCGTTCACGTTGGACGGGGTCCGGACGTTGGTCCTCGACGAGGCTGACCGGATGCTCGACTTGGGGTTTCGCCCGGCGATCTGCCGGATCGTCGCCGTCTGCCCGAGAGCGCGTCAGACGCTGTTCTTCTCCGCCACCCTCGACGGCGAGGCCGGACGGCTCGCCAACCAATATGCGCGCGACCCGGCGACCCACCAGCAGGGACCGGCGGCGCGGCGCGCCAACGCGGAGATCGAGCACAGGTTCGTGCAGGTCGCGCACGAGCACCGCGTCCAGGCGCTCGTCCGGGAGCTCGGTCGCGACCGTGGCCTGACGCTCGTGTTCGTCCGCACCAAGCACGGAGCCGACCGGCTCGTCAAGCGGCTCGCAGCGCACGGAGTCAACGCCGTGGCGATGCACGGCGACAAGTCACAGCGCCAGCGCGAGCAGGCACTCTCCCGCTTTGAGTCCGGCGCGGTCGACACGCTGGTCGCGACCGACGTCGCGGCGCGCGGGCTCGACGTCCACGGGATCTCGCACGTGATCAACTTCGACCCGCCGCAAGACAGCCAGACCTACGTCCACCGCATCGGTCGCACCGGCCGCGCAGGCCGCAAAGGCATCGGGATCACACTCCTCACACCCGACCAGCACCGCGACGTCACCCAACTCGCCCGCCAACTCGGACTCGACCACGGCCTCTACAGGCCCAGGCCTCGAAGCCTCAAACCTGCGTCCGCGGCCGACGCCAGTCCTCACAACGGTCGCACCCCGCACCGCCCGCCTCGGCGCCGGCGAACCGCCACTCGAGCTTGACTTCCCCGCCGGCGAGCCTCTTAGTGCTGCTGGGGTTTGGCAAGGGCCCGACGTCTCACTTCGACGAGACACCCGCTCGCGCACGGCGGTGCGAGAGTCGCCGCGGCGGTCAACGTTCGGCGGTGCGAACCACCACACCGCCACGAACACGCCGGAGTCTGAGGCGGACCGCCGGCGGAGTCTGAGCCGGACCGGGTTCCACGGAGACTTGGTCAGGCGGGTTCCTTGGTTGTTTGGCCGTTGATGTTGTTGTTTGCCAGCGAGTCTCTCTGAGCCGTAGGTCGCAGAGGCCGGTCGCCGGCGTCGGGAGCTTGACCACGGCTGGGGCGGCCTGAGCGGGAGCGCTCAGCGCAGCCGAGGCGTTCACGGCATCGATCGGGCTGTTGGCGGCGAGATCGACGCCGAGCGCCGAGAAACGAGGCGTCCTAAGCCCGTCTGCGGCTGCCTCTCTGCCCTTCTGACCGAGTACGTCGCCCGGAAAGCGAGAAGGGCTCGAGGGCTCGCTGGGCGCACAACGACCCTACCACATTCCGACTCGGGGACTCGGAATTATCGCCTGGCAGTGTCGGGCACCAACCAGCAGAACTCGAACGCCGCGTCATGACCCTCCGCAAGCTCGATTTCGATGGCGGCCTGGACCGTAGGCCGCGCAGCGAGCGGCGCAGCGCCGTTAACGATCGCAATGCCACGCGAGCGGTCGTCCCGGCCGGACCCGCTTTCACGTCCGGACGCGGGAAGCGTCGGCGGCGACGATCAAATCGCCCAACTAGCAGGCACTTCGTCAAGCCCGCCGGGGGACTCGAACCCCCAACCCCTTCATTACAAGTGAAGTGCTCTGCCAGTTGAGCTAGGCGGGCCACTCGGGCGTCACGCGGCTTGTGGGCCGCGGGCGCTGGGCGCTCAGTGTCGCACGGCGCCTGGTGAGCTCGTGGCCCTGAGCTCCCGCTTCCACCACTCGAGCGTGTCGGCCATCGTCTGGGTGAGGGGAATCCGGGGGTTCCAGCCGGTTGTGGCCGTGATGCGCTCGTGGGCGCCGCGGAGCTCCATCACCTCGTGGCCGCGGACCCGTTCGGGGTCGACCACGTGCTCGACCGCCACCGGGGCGATCAGCCGGCCGATGAGCTCGATTTGCGCCCCGGCTGAGATCGAGCGGCCGGAGCAGATGTTGTAGACGCCCGGCCCGGCTCGTGCGGCGAGCAGGTGGTACGCGCGCGCCACGTCGCGGACGTCCGTGAAGTCGCGGCGCGTGTCCGGGTTCCCGGTGAGGATCCGCACCGGGTCGGCGCCGGCCACCAGACCCTCCGCCGCCTGGCGCGCGAGCGAAGAGAGGATGAAGATCGGCCGCTGACCGGGCCCGGCGTGGTTGAAAGGCCGGGCCCGGATGATCTCGAGTCCATGGGCATCGGCGTAAACGGCCGCCAGCAGGTCGCCGGTGGTCTTCGAAACCGCGTAGGGATTTGCCGGCCGCAGCGGCGCCCACTCATCGATCGGCAGGCGGTCGGGCGGGCCGTACACCTCGCAGGAACTGGCCCAGACCACGCGCGCTTCAGGGGCCTCGTGCCGCACCGCCTCCAGTACGTTGACCGCCATCGCCACGTTGTCCTCGACGGCCCGGGCCGGCTGCTCCCAGGAGCGCCCCACGGAGCTGAGCGCCGCTAGGTGGTAGACCACCTCCGGGCGCATGGAGCCCACGATCCCCGCGACGGCGTCCGCATCGAGCAGGTTGACCGCGCGACTCTGGATCCGCTCGCCGACACCCTCCGGCACCGCACCGCTCCGCGAGATTCCGACCACTTCGTCCCCGGCCCGGGAGCACTCGCGGGCGAGGTACCCACCGGCAAACCCCGACGCCCCCGTGATCAGGACACGCACGCCCGACGCACCGTCGACCGCTCGGCTACGAGGTCGGCCCGGCCGACACCGCGTGCTCGAGCGACCCGTGGCCGTTGCTCGAGTACTGAGCCTCCGGTTGCAGCGGGATCGGTTCCCGGGCCGCGTTCAAACGCCGCTCGAGCTCGCCCAGCACGATCCCGAACAGCAGGTGGCGCCAGGTGGCCTGGGCGAACGCGCGCCGGTTGCCGGAGAGAACCGGGAGCTGCTGGCGGGCGGGATGGGCACGATCGGTGACCCCGACGAGCGGCCACAGCGCGAGATGCTCGGCGAGCGCGGCGGCTGGACCTCGCATCATCGCCGGGAGCGGAAGAGCCGGCGCGACATTGGCGTAGGTGGCGCCAAATAGGGCACCGTTCTGGATGTGGAACGCGAGTCCCACCGGGTACCAGCCGTCCCCGCGCACCACCAGTCTGCCCAAGAGCTCGACGTCGTCGTAGGGACTCGCGAACACGAGCTTGTCGAGCGGTTGCTGAAGCGCCCAGACCGCCGCCGCGACCGCGCCGCAGACGGCTCCTCTGAGGGTGCGGGTGCGATCCATCCGAGGACTCAACCCACGCAACTGTAACGGGCGGGCCGGGCGTGGGTAGGCCAGTGTGCGATGGATCAGGAATCGCTGCACTGGCGCGCGCGCCAAAAGGGCGTCAATCCAGCCGTTTATTTGCTGGTGCGGGCGATCCTGCAGCCGTTCTTCCACATCTACCTGCGGATGAGTCGCATCGGACGCGAGTACATCCCCAAGGACGGCCCGGTGATCATCGCGGCCAACCACCGCAGCTTCTTCGATCCCTTCATGATCGGGACGATGGTGCGCAGGCCGATGTACTACGTCGCCAAGAAGGAACTGTTCGAGTACCACCCGTGGCTGGCATGGCTCCTCGGCGCGCTGGGTGCCTTCCCAGTCGATCGCGGCGCCGGCGACGCCGACATGATCGAGACGACCAAGGGCATCCTCGCGCGAGGCGAGATCGTGCTGATGTTTCCTGAGGGCACGCGGACGCGCCCTGGCTCCCTGGGAAAGCCCAAGCGGGGTGTGGGCCGGCTGGCCCTGGAGACCGGCGCACCCGTGGTCCCGGTGGCCATAATCGGCACCGAGGACATTCGCAACGGCTGGCGCATCAGGCCACGTAAGGTGCGGATTCGCGCCGGCCGCGCACTCCGCTTTCCCATGGTCGCGGACGCGTCACCGGCCCTGGCTGGCGCGGTAACGGACCGGATCTGGCCGTGCGTGATGCTCCAGTGGGAGTGGCTCGGCGGCCTGCCTCCGATCCGGCGCGCGGCGATCATCGGCGCAGGCGCCTCGGGCACGGCCCTGGCCGTGTCGCTCGCCCGCGCCGGATACGAGGTCGATGTGGGAACTCGCACCGACGAACAGGCCGCCGCGCTGGCCCGCGAACGCGAAAACCACGCCTACCTGCCGGGCGTGTCGCTCCCCGAATCCGTCCGGATCTCACGGTCAGCGGACCTCGAACTCGCCGAGCACGAACTGGTGTGCCTCGCGGTGCCGGCACGGTCGCTGCCGGCGGTGCTCGCCGCCCACGGCGAGCGAATTCCGCGCACCGCCGGGCTCCTCGTCCTCTCCAAGGGGCTCGTGCCGCCACTCGGCACGCTTCCGTCTGCGTTCGCCTCGGAGCGCTCGAGAGCACGCGCCGTCGCGGTGCTCGGGGGCCCAGCGCGCCCGTCCGACGTGCTCGAGCAAGGAGCCTCGGTCCTCGTCGCATCGCTCGATCGCGGCTTTGCCCGTCAGCTCGCCGACGCGCTCGGAGCCGCCGGGTTGGAGATCTCGACGACCACCGATGTGACCGGGGTCGAGCTCGCCGGCTGCGCGAAGAACGCGGCGGTGCTCGCCGCCGCCGCTGCCTCGATCGCCGGTCCGAACGTGGCGGGCGCCGCCGCCGGCAAGGTGTTCGCCGAAGTGGACGCGCTCGCGCGGATCCGCGGCGGGCGGCCGGAGACGTTTGCCGGGCTGGCCGGCGCGGGCGATCTGGTCGCGACCGTCATCTCCGACTCATCGCGCAACCGGCGAGCGGGCCAGCTCCTCGCCCAAGGCGTGGCCGCCGACGAGGTCTCTCGAGCGTTGGGACCGGCTGCCGAGGCAGTCGACTCCGTCCCGCTGCTGGCGAGCGTCGCGCGCAACGCTCGCCTCGAGACGCCCGCGCTCGACAGCCTCGCTGCGCTCCTCGATGGCCGGATCGACGCCGACGGGTGGACGGCGAGGGTCACCGAGTCCGCCCGTCCCAGTCTCTCCACCCCTATCCGTGCCGCCTGATGATCGATTCAAATTTCCGCACCCCTGGATGGCGCCCACGACGCGGCACCGGATCGGCGCCCGCGTCCTCGCCGGTAGCGCCACTACCGGCTGCGTCCGCGTGCACCGCCCGACTTGGTCGTGGACGCCCCCACGGGCACGCAAATTGTGAATCAACCATCTGGCGAATGTACGCTCTCATGCGGTGGCCGATCAGCTGCCCAAGACCAAGGCGGAGCTCGATGCACGATTCACGGAGCTGTACCGTGCCCACCTGCGCGATGTGTACTCCTACAGCTACTACCGGGTCGGGAACCACCACGACGCCGAGGACCTCACCGAGCAAACGTTCCTCCAGGCCTACCGCCACTTCGAACGCGCCCTGCGCGAGTCGGACGGCCGGCCGCTACGGCCCTGGCTCATCCGCATCGCCCACAACCTCGCGGCCAACTTCTACCGGGATCGTTCGCGTAAGCCCCAGTCGGCGATCGAGGACGCCGGCATGATCTCAACGCTCCACACCACGGAGTCACTGGTGGAGGGACGAGAAGAGCTGAAGTCGATTCTCGACGGCGTCCAGCAGCTCCCGGACGACCGCCGGGAAGCGCTGATCATGCGCTTTGCGCTGGGGATGGACAACCGCGAGATCGCAAGAGCGCTCGGTCGCACCGACGGCGCGACCAAGGTCCTGTTGCACCGTGCGGTTCGCCAGCTCGAGGGAATCGTCTCGCAAACCGTCGCCGAGGGCGCTGAGGAGGATCGGTGAGCACGGGCGCACCCGATTTCGAGGCGCTGCTGCGCGAGGCGCTTACCCCGGTCGACCCGCCGGCCAGCCTCGTCCAGCGGCTCGAGCTGACGCTGATCAATCTGACCGAGCTCGCGCAGGACGAGCTCGAGTCGTGGGAGCTCTCAGCGATGCGCGATCCGCGCAACTGGGTCAGGCCGGTGGCGGCGGCGACGGTCGGAGTCAGCGCTGGGACCGCACTGGTGGTGCTGCGCGTACGCCAGCGCCACCGGACGCGCAAGCAGCAGTCGAGAAACGTCCTCGATCTCGCGCAACGGACACTCCAGGATGCCGCCGACGAGGCGCGGCGGATCATCCCGCACCGCTAGCCGCACCGGCCGAACGGACGCGGCACTCCCAGGACGGTCCCCGCCGGCGCTGCCAGGACCGCCGCGGCCGGACAAGAAGCCGCGATGACGCATTGATAGCGTCCGTCCGAATGGCCGTCTGCTATCGCCACCCCAGCCGCGAGACCGGCGTCTCGTGCTCGTCCTGCGGGCGGCCGATCTGTCCGGACTGCATGACGCCCACCCCGGTCGGAATGCGCTGTCCGGAGTGCAGTCGCGACAGGACGAAGGTCAAGACGATCCGCACGCGGCCCTCGGCGCCGGTGGTGACCTATACGCTGATCGCGATCAACGTCGCGGTGTTCGTCGCCGAGACCGCGGCCGGGGCGCCCCTCGGTGGTGGTGGCGGCGGGGTCATCTTCAACAAGGGTTACCTCCTCGGGTCGGCGATTTCCGTCCAGCACCAGTACTGGCGGATCGCTAGCAGCGGCTTCCTTCATGACGGGCTGCTGCACATCGCGTTCAACATGCTCTTCCTCTACATCATGGGCTCGATACTCGAGCCCGCGATCGGCCGCGTGAACTTTGCGCTCGTGTACTTCGTCTCGCTGCTGTCGGCCTCGTTCGGGGCGCTTCTGTTTCAGCCCGGGTCACCCACGGTGGGCGCTTCGGGCGCGTGCTTCGGTGTGCTGGGCGCCCTGATCGTCGTCGCCTACTTCCGCCACATCCCGATCTGGCGGAGCGGCCTGGGCATAACGCTGCTGATCAACATCATCTTCTCGCTGAGCGTCTCGGGGATATCGATCGGCGGCCACCTGGGTGGACTTGTCGGCGGGATGATCACCGGATGGCTGATCGTCCAGCTCGACGAGCGCCGGCGGCTCACGGGACTGGCGCTCGTGAGCTGCGCGCTGGTGGGGGCTGCGTCCGTCGCAGCCGCGATCGCGGTGGCCGGCTCACACGGCCTCGCGCCCAACGGCATCGGCTTCCAGTAGCCCGTCAGAGCTCGACCGTGAGCGCGGTGCCGTTCGCCTCCGGCACGGCCTCCGGGTGCAGGACGTGCGCCAGCAGCTCGAGGCCGTCGACGATCCGGGGACCCGGCCGCGAAAAGTACGAAGCGGCGTCCACCGCGACCACCTCGCCGGCGCCCACGGCGCCCAGCTCGTCACGGTGCATCTCCGCCTCGCGGTGACCGATCTCGGCGTCGTAGCCGCACGGCATGACGATCACCACGTCGGGCTGGGCGGCTTCCACGTCACGCCAGCTCAGCTCCTGTGAGTGCTCGCCGGGGAATCCGAGCACGTCCTCCCCGCCGGCATAGTCGATCAGCTGTGGAGTCCAGTGCCCGGCCGCAAACGGCGGATCGAGCCACTCTAACGCCGCCACGCGCGGCCGCCTGGCCTTGCGAACCGCGAGCCGGACGCGATCGATTCGAGCCGATGCGTCGCGTACGAGGTCGACGGCGGCGTCCCTGCGGTCGGTCGCCTCCGCCAGCGTGCGCGCGTCGCCGAAGACCTCGCCCACGGTGTGAGGATCGAGCGAGATCACCTCGGGATGGGGATCGAGCTCCTCGGCGAGGCTCCGCACGTCCTGGTAGGAGACGGCGCACACCGAGCACAGTGCCTGGGTGACGATCAGGTCGGGGCGCAGCTCGTGCAGGATCTCGGTGTCGAGCTCGTAGATCGACTCGCCCGCGAGCGTGCGCTCCTTGACCGCCGCGTCGATCTGCGCGGACGTGAGCCCGGCCGGGAGCAGGTCCCGAGTGACCTTGGGAAGCTCCCGAGCCGCGGGGGGATAGTCGCACTCGTGCGTCACCGCGATGACGTCGGTCCCGAGCCCGAGCGCAAACAGCATTTCTGTGGCGGAGGGAACCAGGCTGACGATTCGCATGGCGGGTGTGCTTACGGATCAGGCTGACGGGAAACCGATTGGAAGATCCCGAAAGTCTCAGAACACGAAAAGGAGAACGATATGGCAGATGGCCGTTCGATCGGCTCTCCAGTGCCCCGAGAATCCGGGTCCCCTGCTGCTACCGTTCTTCGCGTCGCTGCATGAACGACGACGACCCATCTCGAAGTAGCAGCGCGAGGACGGAGGGCCGCTGGCCCATGCAACTCCGCTCCCCGCTACCCAAGAGCAGGGCCCAAAGCGCGCTCGGCTGTGCGCTGATCGCCCAGTGAAGGCCCTGTTCATCATCCTCACGGGGCTGTTGGTCCTGGTCAACGCGTTCTTCGTGATGGCCGAGTACGCACTGGTGCGCTCACGGCGGACCCGGCTCGAGGCCCTCGCCGAAGAAGGCGCGCGTGGCGCCCGGCTCGCGCTGTCCCAGCTCGATCGGATCGGCGACTACATATCGGCCTGCCAGGTGGGGATCACGATGGCCTCGATCGGCATCGGTGCGCTCGGCGAGCCGGCGATCGCGCATCTGCTGGAGAAACCCTTCGGACCTGCGCTCGGACACGCCCTCGCCGTTGCGATCTCGGTGGTCATCGCCTACCTACTGATCACGGCTGCCCAGGTGATCGTCGGCGAACTGGTTCCCAAGCTGTATGTGATCCAGCACGCCGAGGGGGTGCTGCGCCGGATCGCTCGCCCGCTGCAGTTCTTCCGGGTGGTGTTTCACCCCTTCATCGTCCTGCTCACCGCGTCCTCGAACTCGATCCTGCGTGCCCTCGGCGTCGATCCGACGGCCGAGCCAGAGGGTGGGACACCCGACGAGATCAAGCGGCTGATCGCTCAGTCCAGCACCGGCGGGCAGCTCGACGTCGGCGAGGCGAACATGCTGACCGGCGTGTTCCACCTCCACGAGCAGGAGGCGCGGCAGGTGATGACGCCGATCCCGGCAGTGGTGACGGTGGACATGTCGGAGACGGTCGAGGCGGCGCTTCGGCTGTGCATCTCGACCGCGCATTCGCGGCTGGTCGTGATCGAGGACGAGAACCCGGACCGGGTGAGGGGAATCGTCCACGTCAACCAGCTCGTCAAGCTGGCCATGAACGAGGGTTACGAGGCCCACTTCGAGCGGGTGGTCCGGGAGGCGCCGATCGTTCCGGAGACCAAGCCGCTCGACGATCTGCTGGCCGACCTGCAGCGCGAGCGGACCGAGCTTGCGCTCGTGGTCGACGAGTACGGGCGCACGGCCGGGCTGGTGACGATCGAGGACATCATCGAGGAGGTGGTCGGTGAGATCTCCGACGAGACCGATCCCGCGGGCGGGGCGGTGCGCCGGCTGGCGAACGGCGACTGGTTCGTCCGCGGGCACGTCGCGGTCAGCGACCTGCAGGACTATGGACTCGAGCTCCCGGTGGATACGGACGCCTACAACTCGGTGGGCGGGTTCGTGTTCGCCGAGCTGGGGCGGCTGCCCAAGCGCGGGGACACGATCTCAGCCAACGGCTACTCGATCCGCGTCGAATCCGTGCGCCAGAACCGCATCGAGGCCGTGCGGATCAGGCACCGGCGCGCGGCGACTTCGTCCGGCTAGCGCACGACGGGGCCCACGCGGGCGCTTCACGCCGCCAGCCCCCCACCACCGGCCAACACGAGTTCGCATCGTTCGTTACATTTCGCGCCAAGGCAACGGCCGGAGAGTTCGCTGATCACAAGGCGCAGACCCTGCCGGTGGTTGAGAGGAGAGATGAAGCCGGCCCTCGACCGGGCCGGCTTCGCCTACGAAAGAAGCCGGCCCGCTGGGGACGGGCCGGCTTCGTGCTTCTGGGGAGGAGGTGCTGCTATGAGGTACGTCGCGATGAGAAGTCTGCGGCCCTGACCTGAACGGGCCTTAAATAGTTCGTCGGAGCTGCGTCAGTCGTAGGTGTAGAAGCCGCGCCGCGTCTTCCGACCCAAGGCCCCTTCATCGACCAGGTCCACGAGCTCCTGCGGCACGGGCGTGCCGATCGCCTCTCCGATGGCCAGCGACACGTCGAGCCCGACGAAGTCGAGGAGGGCCAGCGGTCCCATCGGCATCCCCGCGCCGAGCGTCATGCAGTTGTCGATGTCCGGGACCGACATTCCGGTCCGGGTGCGTAGCTCGACCGCGCTGAACAGGTACGGGAACAGGAGGCGGTTGACCACGAAGCCCGGCAGGTCCGGGACCTCGACCGCGGTCTTGCCCAACGTCTCGCACAGAGTTCGCGCTCTTTGGCGGGTGTGCGGGCTCGCCTCCGCCGGGAACGCGAGCTCGACGAGCTTCATCCTCGGAACCGGATTGAAGACGTGGAACCCGACAAACCGATCGGGATGCCCGGTCGTCTTGGCCAGCTCCGCAATGGACAGCGACGAGGTGGTGGTCGCGAACACGGCGTCGGGAGCGGCGTGCGAGGCGAGCTCGTCCAGGACCGCGGCCTTGCTTCCGTGGTGCTCGACCACGGCCTCGACCAGGAACGTCGCCTCCCCGAGGGCCTGTAGGTCGGTGACGATCCGGACGCGGTCGGGATCGAGCGCTTCGTCGGTGAGCTTTGCGCAGGCCTTGCACACGGTCGTGCGCGCGCGATCGGCGGAGATGTCCGAGCGTGCCCAGAGCAGCACGTCACCGCGGCGCGCCGCGGTCACTGCGAGGCCGCAAGCGATCGCACCCGAACCGGCGATTCCGAGTCGTTCTTGCACGGCAACTCCCAAGGTCTGGTGAGGTGAGCGATCAGTTGGCTTGGCGACCATGTCCTTCGAGTACAGTACGGGAGCGTTCATTTGAGGGGCGCAGTCGTCGTCGGCGCCCGATCCCGCTACCAGGATAAGGACAGATGGCGACGCTGGAACACGTGGATGTACTGATTGTCGGAGCCGGTCTCTCGGGGATCGGCGCCGGCTACCACCTCCAGACCGAGTGTCCCGGCAAGAGCTACGCGATCCTCGAAGCCAGAGGACAAATCGGCGGAACCTGGGACCTCTTCCGTTTTCCCGGGATCCGCTCGGACTCCGACATGTACACGCTCGGCTATTCGTTCCGGCCCTGGCGCGGCCGCCGGTCGATCGCCGACGGGCAGTCGATCCTCAGCTACGTCCGCGAGACCGCGAGTGAACACGGCATCGACCGCACGATCCGCTTTCACCACCGCGTCGTGCGCGCGCACTGGTCCAGCGATGACGCCCGCTGGACGGTCGAGGCGACCAGGACCGACACCGGGGAGACGGTGCGGCTGACGTGCGGGTTTCTGTTCCTGTGCACCGGCTATTACCGCTACGACGAGCCGTATATGCCGGAGTTCCAGGGCACCGAGCGCTTCTCGGGCGCGATCGTTCACCCGCAGAAGTGGCGCGAGGACATCGACTACTCCGGCAAGCGCGTGGTGGTGATCGGCAGCGGCGCGACCGCGGTGACCCTGGTCCCGGCGATCGCGCAGCGCGCCGCGCACGTCACCATGCTGCAGCGCTCGCCCAGCTACGTGGTCGCGCTACCGGCCGAGGACCCGGTGAATACGTTCCTGCGCCGAAAGGCGCCGGCCAAACTGGCCTACTCGATCGTGCGCTGGAAGAACGTGCTCCTAACGCTCCTGAGCTTCGAGCTCAGCCGCCGGCGGCCGGCCCTGGTCAAGACGCTGATTCGCAACGCGCTCGAGAAACAGCTGCCGCCCGGCTACGACATCGACACGCATTTCAACCCGCGCTACAACCCGTGGGACCAGCGGATGTGCGTCGCGCCGGACGGCGATCTGTTCACCGCGATCCGCGAAGGTCGCGTCTCGATCGTGACCGATCGCATCGACACGTTCACCGAGAAAGGGCTGAAGCTCGAGTCGGGGCAGGAGCTCGGGGCCGACCTGATCGTCACCGCCACCGGATTGAACCTGCTCGCCCTCGGTGGGCTGCAGCTCACGGTGGACGGAGACCAGATCGACCCTGCCGAGACGATGAGCTACAAGGGAATGATGCTGGGCGGCGTGCCGAATTTCGCAGTCTCGTTCGGCTACACGAACGCCTCCTGGACGCTGAAGTGCGACCTGACCTGCGCGTACGTGTGCCGGCTGCTGAATCACATGGACCAGCACGGCTACGTGGAGTGCAGGCCGTCGCACCCAAATCCCGCCATCTCCGCACAGCCGTTCGTCGACTTCTCTTCGGGCTACATCGTGCGCGCCATCGGCAGATTCCCGCGACAGGGCTCCGAGGCACCGTGGCGGCTTTATCAGAACTTTGCGCTGGACATTCTGAGCTTGAGGTTCCGGCCGCTGGAGGACGGGACCATGCGGTTCTGCCGCGCGAGGCCGGCCGAGTCGCCTCCCGCCGACGTGGATCCAGCTCGCGTCGCGGCCTGATCCCCGAATCCTGTCAGTCGCCCTGCTCGCTCGGTCTCAACAGCAGCTCGTTGATCGCAACGTGGCGCGGTCGGGTGATGACATACAGGATCGCGTCGGCGATGTCCTCGGACTGAAGCCGCTCCACGTCGGCGAAGCGGGCCTGTATCTGCTCCTGGATCTCCGGCCGGTTGTGGGAGCGAAGCTCGGTGTCGGTCGCGCCCGGCTCGATCACCGACACGCGCAAGTGCCGCCCCGCCACCTCCTGGCGGAGCGCCTCGCTGAACGCGCCCACCCCGTGCTTGGTGAGGTTGTACACGGCGCTCCCGGCTCGCGTGACCCGGCCCGCGACCGAGCTGATTGTGACCATGTCCGCGACTCCCCGCGCGCCGTCCTGCGCGGCCGACAGAAGGTGAGGCAGCGCCGCGTACGCGCAATAGAGCACCCCTTCGACGTTCACGCGCACCATGCGCTGCCATTCCTCGAGCGGCGCGCCGACGGCCGGGCCGAGCAGCATCACGCCGGCGTTGTTGATGAGGATGTCGAGCCGCCCGAGCTCTGACACCGTGCGCTCGACGGCCTCGCGCGCCTGCGCCTCGTCGGCCACGTCGGCCTCGAGCACGAGCGCGGTCCCGCCTGGCTCCCGGATCCGCTGCGCAAGGGCGTCCAGGCGGTCCACGCGGCGAGCCGCGAGCGCCACCGACGCCCCCTGCTCCGCCAGCGCGAGCGCCGTGGCCTCCCCGATCCCGCTGGAGGCGCCGGTCACGAGCGCGACCGTTCCTTCGAGCATCCCGTCCATCACTCCGCTCCCCAGCGAAAGCCGACCTCGCTCGGCGCCGGCGGGAGCGGGCTCGCCGGCAGCCCAGGTGGCGGGTCGCTCGAGTGAAAGCCCACCGGGGAGAGGTCGTTGGGGGTATCGGGATGGAAGAGCGACGCCAGGTACTGCGCCTGGCCGCGTCCGGGACCGAGCTCGAACTGCCCGCCCCCGTACGCCCCGATGCCGCGCTCGGCGCAGTAGTCGTACGCCGCGCACAGTTTCGCCAGGCCGCCGATCCGGGAGGGTTTGATGTTGACCATGCGCGGTGGGAAAGGTAGCGATTCGATGTCGTCGATCGAGTGGATCGCGGCGTCCCACGTGATCCGATCGTGATACGGCTCGATCACCGCGGCCGTCTCCGTGGTGACGACGTCGGGGTCCTCGATCCAGGCTCTCGGGAAGGCCTCGACGACCCGGCGGTACAGGGCCGGATCGGGTGGCTGATCGACGACCGTGCCGCGGTACAGGCTCTTGAAGTCGACTGAGTCGACCGCACCTGTGTCCACTAGCGCGGCGATCAGCTCCGGCGTCCAGGAGCTGGTCGGGTCGAGCTTGAAGCGAAGCGTGGGGTAGCGGGCCAGGCGGCTCGTCACCGGCTCGAGGGTCGGCGGCTCCCCCAACCGCAGCGAGACGACGAACGTCACCGGCCTCGGTTCGCGGCCAAGCGCCGCGTGCAGCGGCCGGCCGGCCTGCGCGAGCGCGAGGTCGAGCGCCGCGCTGTGGAATGTCCAGCGGCGGTAGAGCCGCGAGACCTCGCGCTGTGGAGCCACTGAGAACAGGTCGAGCGAGTCGATTAACGCGCAGAACTCGCCTAGCGCGTACCGGCCCGCGAGCGGCTGCACCGGGCCCGCCTCCTGGAGGGCGACGTGGTCTTCGGCGTCGTAGACCACGTCTTCGCCGATTCCTTCGAGTCCGCCTCCCTGAAGGTGCACCACCGTGGTGAGCCGGGAGAACCCGCTCGACACCTGGGCGCTCAGCCCTTCCAGGACGTAGCCGTCGACCTCGAGCGGAAGGTCGGCGAGGAGATCGAACGTGGCCACTAACGGTTTCCCTCGCGGCTGCCCGGCTCGGTCTGTGCGCGCACCCCGACTTCGCTCGCGGTGCGCCCGGCCTCGAGCCGCGCCACGAGCTCCTCGAGCTTCAGTTCCTCGAGCCCCTGGCTCACCGCCTCGAGCTCTCCGGCGCAGTACTCCACGAGGTCCCGCCCCTCCCTCACGAGCTCGAGCGTCTCGCGCAGCCCCGCCTCACCCGAGTCCAGGCGGCGAATGATCTCCTCGACCCTCGCGACCGCGGCCTCGTAGGAGCGCTCGTCAGGCATTGCTGCTCCGCACCTCGGCGTCGAGCGCGCCGTCGTGGAAACGAACCCGAAGATCGCCGGCGGCTCTGGCCGCGGCGGCCGACGGGAGCGGCACGCCGGCGCGATCTTCTACGAGCGCGTAGCCGCGAGCCAGCGTCCGCTCGGGATCGTGGCCGGCGAGCGCCAGCGACAGCCTCTCCAGCTCGCGCGCCCGCTTGGCGGCCTCGGGGCCGCGCGTCCGCGCGGCCACGCGTCCGAGCACGAGCAGGTGCACGCCCGCCAACGACCGCCCCTCCTCGCCCGCCCGGCGAGCGCTGGCGCGCAGCTCGCGAACCAGCTGATGCAGGTGGCGGCGGTTGCGCGCGACGTGCTGCCGGGGCGCCCGCGAGAGGTGGCCGAGCGCCCGCGCCCGGTCCAGGATGGCGCGCGGACCGTGTGCATCCAGACGCCGCGCGGCCGCGAGCAGATCCGAGCGGGCGGCGCGGCAGTCGATCCGGACCGCCGCTTCGGCGGCATGGGTCGGCGTTGAGCACGTGACCGCGGCGACGTCGTCGATCAGCGTGCGGTCGGTGTGATGTCCGACCGAGGAGATCACCGGGACTCGGAGCAGCGCGATCGTCCGGCACAGCCCCTCGTCGCAGAACGCGAACAGATCCGCCAGGGAGCCGCCGCCGCGCGCGACGATCACGACCTGGACCTCATCGATAGCCGCCAGCTCGCGCAGCGCGGTCGCGATCGCCGGCGCCGCGTGCCGGTCCTGGACCGGGGCGAACGCCCACACCAGCCGCCCCGCCCAGGCCCGGCGCCGCAACCCCGCGAGCACGTCGTCACGGGCCTTTCCGCGCTCCCCCGTCACCACGGCGATCGTGTGGGGCAGCAGCGGGCGCTCCAGGCGCTTCTGCGGTTCGAACAGCCCGTCGGCGGCCAGCCGGCGACGGAGACGCTCGAGCTGGACGAGCAGGTCGCCTTCACCCTCGACCCGCAGCTCATTCACCGCAAACGTGAACGACGGAGAGGACGTGGAGCTTCCCGGGTAGTAGTCACATCCTCCGGCGACGACGACTCGCAGGCCGTCGACGAGTGCTATTCCGAGCGCGTCGAAGTCCGTGCGCCACATGGAGCACGGCAGCGCGCCGCGCCCGTCGCGCAGCTCGAAGTACACCCGGACGGCGCTTGAGCGGAAGCCCCACACCTCGCCGACCAGCTGGACGCGCGCGAACTCCAGAAGACGGCGCTTGAGCTGCGCCGCGTAGGCGCCGACCGGATACGGGCCGGGGAGCTCGTCATCGCGAATGCTGTCGCTCGTGACTGATTCAGGCAGGGCCATGCTCTACACCCGAGGCTAGCGGTCGCATTACCCGGAACCCGTCGCCGGCGCCGCGCGCACCGGAATCCCTTTAGCATCTCCCGCCCGTGGACCTGACCCTGTCTCCAGCCGAAGAAGCCTTCCGGGACGAGCTGCGAAGCTGGCTGCAGGAGCACCACCCTGGTCGGGAGCCCGCCGGCGACGAGGCGTCGTTTCAGTTCAGGCGCAGATGGCAACGCGAGCTCCACGAGGCCGGGTGGGCCGGCGTGGCCTGGCCCAAGGAGTACGGAGGCCGCGGCGCGACGCTCGTCGAGCAGGCGATCTTCAACGAGGAGACCGTGCGCGCGCGGGCGCCGCAGGCCGTGAACGTCCTCGGTCTGGCCATGGGCGGACCGACGGTGATCGTGCACGGGACGGAAGAGCAGAAGCGGCGCTACCTGCCGCCGATCCTGTCCGCCGAGGAGATCTGGTGCCAGGGCTTTTCCGAGCCCGACTCGGGCTCGGACCTGGCCTCGGTGAAGACGCGCGCGATCCGCAACGGCGGCGAGTGGGTGGTCACCGGGCAGAAGGTGTGGACCACGTTCGCACACCACGCGAAGTGGTGCATGCTCGTCGCCCGCACCGATCCCGAGGTGCCCAAGCACAAGGGGCTGACTTACTTCCTGATGGACATGGAGCAGGACGCCGTCCAGGTCCGGCCGCTCCGCCAGATCACGGGCGAGTCCGAATTCAACGAGCTGTTCATCGAAGAGGCGCGGATCCCGGCCGGGAACATCGTGGGGGGAGAGGGCAACGGGTGGGCGGTGGCGATCACCACGCTGATGCACGAGCGCGCGACGCTCGCCTTCGGGCTCCAGGTCGCGGTCCAGATCGCGCTGGGGGAGCTGATCGAGCGGGCTCGCAACACCCGCGCCGAGAACGGCAGGGTGGCCACCGAGGATCCGGTGGTTCGCCAGCGCCTCGCCCAGCTGCTGATCGAGTCAGAGGCGATGCGGCTGAACGCCTACCGCGGCCTGAGCGCGACGATCCGCACCGGGGTTCCGGGGCCGGAGGGATCGCTCGGCAAGTGGCACTGGTCGGAGGTCAACCAGGCGCTGACCGAGCTGGCGATGGGGATCGCGGGGCCGCACGCGATGCTCGCCGAAGACGAGTGGACGTACCGGTTCCTCCGCGCCCGCGCGAACTCGATCGAGGGGGGCACCACCGAGATCCTCAAGAACATCGTCGCCGAGCGGGTGCTCGGCCTGCCTCGGATGCGCTAGGTAGGCACTCAGCCGAACGAGCATGAACTTCGAGTTCACCGACGACCAGCGCGCGATCAAGCGCACGGCGCACGAGTTCCTCGAGGCGCGTTACCGACCCGAGACCATCCGTGAGCTGGCCGAGGACGACCGCGGCTTCACCGACGAGCAGTGGCGCGAGCTGACCGAACTAGGCTGGCCCGGCGTGATCGTCCCCGAGGAGCATGGGGGCCTCGCCCTGGGGGCGGTGGAGCTCGTGGTGATCGCGGAGGAGATGGGCTACGCGCTCGCGCCGAGCCCCTTCTTTTCGAGCGTCTGTGCCGCGTTGCTCATCGTCGCCGCCGGAACCGATGCCCAGCGGGAGCGCTGGTTGGTACCCGTCGCGAGCGGCGAGGCCCGCGGCACCGTGGCGGTTTGGGACGAGCACGCCGGATGGGCGCCGGATCGCTCCGAGGTGGAGGCGGGCGGGGGTACGGTGTCGGCGAAGAAGATCGCCGTGCCCGACGCCGCGAGCGCGGACTTCGTGATCGTCTCCGGGGCCGACGGCAGACACTTCCTCCTCGACCCGCGTGGCCGGGGGGTCAGCGTGCGCGCGGAGAACGCGCTCGACCCCACGCGCAAGCTGTTCACGCTCGAGCTCGACGGGGCGCCGGCCGAACCGCTCGCCCGCGCTCCGGACGCCGTCTCGCGCGCCTACGCCACGATCGTCACCGCCCTGGCGGCGGAGAACGTGGGCGTCGCCCAGCGGGCCATGGAGATGGCGGTGGCGTTCGCCAAGGACCGCAAGCAGTTCGACCGGCCGATCGGGTCCTACCAGGCCGTCTCGCACCGGTGCGCGCAGATGTTGCTGGAGGTGGAGAGCGCGCGCTCGCTCGCCTACGGGGCGGCGTGGGCGATCGACCACGAGCCGCACACCGCGGCCCGAGCGGCTTCGATGGCGAAGGCGTTCGCGGGCGACGCCGGCTTCCGCGTCGCCGCCTCGGCACTGCAGGTCCACGGCGGGATCGGCTTCACGTGGGAGCACGATCTGCACTTCTTCCTCAAGCGCGCGACGGCCAACGCGCACGCGTTCGGGGACTCTCGCTGGCACCGGGAGCGGGTGGCGGAGCTCGCCGGAGTTTGAAGCCGGTTCATGCGGTCGGGGCGCGCGAGCGCGCGCGCCCCGACCGGAAGGCGTGTTACGGCTTATCGCGGGACCCTGAGGTCCGGGTCGGGCTCACCCGGCGTCGTCACCTTCCGGTGGGCGGCGTCCGCCTCCAGCACGGCGGGATCGGCGGCCTCGAGCCACCGCCGCGAGAAGTACCCGGAGAAGAACGGCCAGGAGGCGAACATCAGGACGATGCCGAGGATCAGGCCGCCGATGCCCACGAGGATCGGCGTCTGAATACCGAGCAACGCCTTCGAGTAGTTGTTGCCGGCCGTGTTGTAGTAGCTGAACGCCTTGACCCCGACGTAGCCCATCATCAGGCCGCCGACCAGAGGGACCACTCCCGCGAGGAAAAAGTTGCGGGCGCTCTTGAACAGGTCGCGGCGGAAGTAGACCGGGCAGGCCAGCCCCGTGAAGCCGTCGTAGAAGCAGATCGCGACGCCGAGCGCCGAGATCGTGTCGCCGAGCACGTTCTGGCTCGGGTTGAACGCGAGCAGTGCGATGGTCCAGATGATCGAGAGGCCGCCCATGAGAAGCGTGGAGAAGGTCGGCGTGAAGAAGCGGGGATGGACGCGGCCGAACGCCGACGGGATCGCTTTCCACCGGGCCATCGACAGCGTCGTGCGGGCGGTCGGCAGGATCGTGGTCTGGGTCGACGCCGAGGCCGAGGTGAGGACGGTGATGATCCTTCATTCGGAGCTGGCGACGTTCGGCGAGAGCTTCGGTTGCACGTCGGCCAGCTTCCGCCTCTCGCTCGCGCCCGCGCTGCTCGAGCGCCTGAAGGAGCTCGCCGGCGCCCCCGAGCAGGACGTCAAAAGCGCCGCTCGCGAGGCGGCCACGCCGTCGAACGAGACCGTCTCCGTTCACCTCGTGCGAGTCACCGCAACCGACGAGGCGACGGTCACCGTCCGAGCGGTGACCCGACCCCACTTCGGCCTGGGGGGCTCGATCGTCTCCACCGCGGCACCCGCCGCCGCCTCGGTCCGGCTGCTGGCGCGGGGGTCGCTGAGCGCCGCCGGCGCCCACCCGCCCGAGCGCTGCATCGCCCCAGAGGAGATGTTCGCCGAGCTCGAGGCCCGGGGCTGCACGTTCAGCGTCGAGCGCTGAGGACGACGAGACCGCTCACATCCGCCTGACGCCGTGCGGGCTGTACTCGTGCTTGAGCAGCGCGTGGTCGGCCTCGACCATCATCCGGATCAGCTCCTCGAAGCCCACCTCGGGCTCCCACCCCAGGATCCGCTTGGCCTTGCTCGCGTCGCCGACCAGATGCTCGACCTCGGCGGGGCGCAGCAGGGCCGGATCGGTCTCCACGTGCTCGTCGGCGTCCAAGCCCACGTGATCGAACGCGATCTCGAGGCACTCGCGCACGGAGTGGGCGGTGCCGGTGGCGATCACGAAGTCCTCCGGCTCGTCCTGCTGGAGCATCTGCCACATGGCCCGCACGTAGTCGCCGGCAAAGCCCCAGTCGCGCTCCGCCTCGAGGTTCCCCAGCCGCAGCTTCACCTCCAGCCCGAGCTTCAGCGCGGCCGCGTGCCACGTGATCTTGCGGGTCACGAACTCCAGACCCCGACGCGGCGATTCGTGGTTGAACAAGATTCCACTCGTGGCATGTAATCCGTACGACTCTCTGTAGTTGACCGTGATGTGATGCCCGTAGGCCTTCGCCACTCCGTACGGGGATCGGGGATAGAAGGGCGTTCGCTCGGTCTGCGGAATCTCCCGCACCTTGCCGAACATCTCGCTCGAGGAGGCCTGGTAGAAGCGAGCATCGGGGCAGGTCTCGCGCATCGCCTCGAGCATCCGAGTCACCCCGGTGCCGGTGAACTCGGCGGTCAGCGTCGGCTGCACCCACGAGGCCGCGACGTACGACATCGCCGCCAGGTTGTAGATCTCCTGCGGCCGGGCGGCCCGCAGCGTGTCGACCAGCGAGCGCTGATCGAGGAGGTCGCCCTGGTGGAGGATCAGGCGGTCGCGAGCATGCTCGATGCGGTCGAACTTCTCCGTCGATGATCGGCGCACCATGCCGTGTACTTCGTAGCCCTGATCGAGCAGGAAGTCGGCGAGGTAGGAACCGTCCTGGCCGGTGATGCCCGTGATCAGCGCACGACGCATGCTCATCCCTCGAGCCCCCGAGAGACGCCCTCGAACTTCTGCTCGCGCAGCCAGCTCGCGGTCTGCCCGAGCCCATCTCGCAACGCGACCTGCGCCTCCCAGCCGAGCATCTCCCGCGCCTTGTCCACGGACGGCCAGCGTCGCGACACGTCCACCGCGAAGCTATCCACGGAACGAAGCTCGAGCGTCGCCGGGTCCTCGCCGCACGTCTCCCAGATCAAAGCGGCGATCTCCGCCACCGTCAGCTCCTCCGAAGCGGAGATGTTGAAGTCCTCGTTCTCGGCTTGCGGCAGGGCCATGGCGGTCACGATCCCGTCGGCGATGTCGTCGACGTGGGTGAGGGTCCGGGTTTGACGGCCGGAGCCGAAAATCTCGAGCGGGCGCTGACCCGAGAGGACCTTGGCGATGAGGTCCGGGACCGCGTGCGCGATGCCCGGCTCGTCCAGTTCGGGCAGCTCCCCCGGGCCGTAGGCGTTGAACGGTCGGCAGATCGTGTAGCGCAGGCCGTGCTCGTCGTGAGCGGCGCGCGTGTAGACCTCGCCGGCGAGCTTTGAGAACCCGTACGCGGAGCGCGGCGGCGGGCATGCGAACAGGTGCGCCTCGGTGGTCGGAAACTCGCTCGCGTTCTCGAACACCATGGACGAGGAAACGTAGACGAAGCGCTCGACCCGCCGCTCGATCGATGCCCGCACGACCGCCCCGGTGAGCGCGTTGTTGACCTCGGTGAGCGTGAACGGGAGCTTGTGGAAATTCGCGATCCCCCCGACGATCGCCGCCAGATGGATCACGTGCGAGCAGCCCTCCACGGCGGACAGTGCTCCGTCGGAATCCCGCAGGTCGGCGGTGCGAACCTCGCAACCCTCGCGCATCCACGGCGGAGCGCTCCGGTGATCGGCGACCCTGATCTCCCACTCGGGGTCGCGCAGCAGCCGCCGGACGACGGCCGAGCCGATCATCCCGGCGCCGCCGGTGACGAGCACGCGGCTCATCGGTCAGGGAGCGGCGTCGCGCGTGGTGTCGACCGCTTCCGCGGCGGCGAGCACCGAAGCGGGGCCCGCCTCGTCGGAGAAGACGTGGCCGATCCCGAGCGCGTTCCACGGATCCACGAGCAGGCAATCCTCGGCGGCGCGGGCGCGGATTTCGCGCAGCGCCTCGGGGCCCTCGAAAGACGAATGGTTCGTCGCGACGATCACCACGTCCGCGTCCCGCACGGCGTCCGCGAGGGGCTGGGTGGGGGTGCCGGCGTGCGGGTCACACACCGCCACGTCGGCGAGCTCGCGCTCCAGCAACCGGATCAGCTTCGGCGAAAGGGAGTCGCGCTCGTCATCGGTGTCGCGCTTGAACGTGAGGCCGAGGACCGCGATCTTGCGCGAGGAGAGGTTGCCGAGCCTCCGCTTGATGCCCTCGACGAGGAACAGCGGCACGGCTTCGTTGACGCGGGAGACCGCGAGCAGCATGCCGGGTGCGTTCGAGCGCTCCTCCGAGAACACGAAGTCCTTGCGCAGGCACGTGCCGGCGGTCAGCCCGGGCATCGCCATGCCGCCCCGAGGGTAGTCGTGGTTGATCAGGTCGATCACGTCGAACACGTTCGCGTCGTAGCGCTCGCAGTCCATCATCAACAGGTTCGGGAGCGCGAAAGTCGTGTAGCGAAGGATGTTCGTCCAGATCTTGGCGAGCTCTGCCTGCACGGGTGTGGTCCTGACGATCGGGGCACCGAACACGCCGAACACCGCCGCTGCGCGATCCGTGGAGGGTTCGCCCACGCCGCCGACGATGCAGGGCAAGGTTGAGATCTCCTCCATGAACCTCCCCGCCGCGATCCGCTCCGGCGCGTGGGCGACGAACACGTCCTCGCCGACCTTGAGGCCCCGTCGCTTCTCCAGATACGCGGCGACGAAGTCCGTGGTTCCGGGGGCGATCGTCGAGCGGAGGATCAGGGCGTGCCCGGGCCGCAGCAGGGGCAGCAGGTCGTCCACGGCGGCGCGAACCTGTCGGAGGTCGCTTTCGAAGTGAAAGAACGACGGGGTGCCGATCGTGATCACGATGTCGTCGGCCTCGGCGGCGTCCCCGGCGCGCTCGGCGAGCTCGAGCCGGCCGCTCGCGCAGACGCGGTCGAGCACCTCCTGCGTTCCGGCTTCGCTGAACGGCATCCGACCAGCCCGGATCGAGTCGAGCACCGCCGGGTCGTGGTCGACGCCGAGAACGTGCAGCCCACGGTCGGCGAAGCACAACGCCAGAGGCAGCCCCACGCGTCCCAGGCCGATGACCGAGATTGAGCGTCTAGTTGAGTTCACACGTGCTTAAACGTACCCGGGGTCCGCGCGGAGCGGCGGTCCTCGCCATGCAATCAGTGCGACGAGTCGCCCGACAGGCTCGGCAGCGGCGCCAGGCCGGCCTCGGCGGCGTGCCCTCGGATCTCCCCCGCGAACGCGATCTTGTCGAGCCGCGCGATCTCCCGCTCTCCCTCGATCCTCGCCGGATGGTCGGGGGGAAGACCGCGGATCAGGTTGCGGATTCGCTCCCGGAGTTGAAGCGCAAAGTGGGGAGTCGAGGCGCCCATCAGCTGGCGCACGTCGTCCACGGTGACCTCGCGGTTCGGTCGTAGGCGCTCTGGGTTCTCTGCCTGGCTCATTTCTGCGGTATGGCCTGCAGAAGCGTATCCATCTCGGCCTGCACTCCCACCGAGATCGCGCTCCGGTCACCGATCACCCAGCCGTGGTTGTAGACGGCCGCGGTCGGCCCCTCCTGCGTGTAGCCGGGAGTGGCGTAGTCGAGGAAGAAGTTCAAAACCGGCTGGGGCAGCTTTGCCGGGTCCTCGACGAGCAGCTGGGGGCCGAAGTCACCGCTCCCCGACAGCGCCGCCGACGCCGCGGCGTCGAGCGGGCGGCTGGCGTTGAGCAGGGTGTACCCGTGGCCGGGGCTTCGCATGGCCCATCCGAAGCTACCCGGGACATGGGCGCAGGGCTGCTTGAAGGCGCACGGCGGATCGCGGTACACCGCGAAGGCCACCGAGTTCGAGGCCGGGCCGGCTGCGCCGACGCGTTTTACCGTGCCGTACTTGCCGAGCGCCGTGAGTATTTTGTCGGGGATCACGCTGGGAGGCCCGAGGACGTAGATGTGGGGATGCTGGTGCGAAAGGAGCGCCAGCTTGGTCGCGGCCGGGATCCCCGAGGCGGTGACGAACAGCACGGGGTCGCCGCTCTCGGCCGCCCACCCGGCCGCCGGCATGGCGTAAGCCGGATTGTCGGCGGAGGCGACCACCACCTCGCTGGTCGGCTTCCCGGCGGCTGCGGTCACGTACTGATCGATTGCCGCGGCGAGCGCGAACGGACCGCCGGCCGAGATCGACGAAGCACGCATGCCGGCAACCCGGGGAACATCCCCCACCCGGATCAGCTGGTTGCCACCGATCGCGCTCGAGCCCGTGGGGGCGAGCGCGGCGAGCGTCGTGGCCGTGGCCGACGGCAGGGAGGAGCCACCGGACAGCAGGACTGGCGCTCCGATCGGGGGCGCCATCAGCACCGACGAGGCGAGGGCGGCCTGCCAGTCGTCGGTCGGCGCGAGCGTGACCGCGGCTGGGTGCGAGCCCGCTGCGGCCGAGGGATAGACCGCCCGGGCCACCCCCGCCGCATCCGCGATGGGGTCAGCACCGGGGACCCGGGTGGTGTTCTTGGTCGCGAAATCCGGAAAGCCGAGCTTCTGCGCGGCCTGCGGCGTCCCCGACTGGACGCTGGGTGCGGGCGCGCGCACCAACTTGGTCGTGCTGCCGCCGCATCCCGCCAGCGCGGCGCACGATCCGAGTATCACGAGGGGCACGATCCGCTGCATGGCCCGGACGTTAGCGACCCCAAGCCCCGCGGAGCGCTGGGCGCGCGCCCGCAGGCACCTGTGATGGCCCGGAACAGCCTGACGATCGCACGAGCAAGCCCGCTACGCTTGAATAGCCAGTTCAGACACCTGCAAGGAGGATGCGATGCCGGGCCTTTCCGGGCGCATGTCGACAGTCATCAAAGCGAAGATCTCAAAGCTCCTCGACCGCGCCGAGGATCCAGCCGAGACGCTCGAGTACAGCTATCAGAAGCAGATCGAGCTGCTCCAGAACGTCAAGAAGGGGATCGCCGACGTCGTCACGTCGAAGAAACGCCTGCAGCTGCAGACCGAGACCCTCCAGAAGCAGGTCGTCAAGCTCGACACCCAGGCCCGCCAGGCGCTGGCCGCCGGCAACGAGGATCTCGCGCGCACCGCGCTCGAGCGCAAGAACGTCGCGCAGACCGAGCTTCAGTCGCTCGATTCTCAGATCGGACAGCTCGAGCAGCAGCAGACGCAGATGACCGAGTCCGAGCAGAAGCTTCGGGCCAAGATCGAGCAATTCCGCTCCAAGAAGGAGGTCATCAAGGCGCAATACTCGGCCGCCGAGGCGCAGGTCCGGATCTCCGAGGCCGCCACCGGCGTGGGCGAGGAGATGGCGGACGTCGGGCTGGCGATGCAACGTGCGCTGGACAAGACCGAGAACATGAAGGCTCGCGCCGATGCAGTCCAGGAGCTGGAGGCCGCCGGCACGTTCGAGGACCTGACCGCGCTGGGGTCCGGCGAGGACGACATCGACCGCCAGCTCAGAGAGCTTTCAAGTTCCAGTGAGGTCGACTCCGAGCTCGCGAAGATGAAGGCCGAGCTCGGTGCCGGATCGTCCCCGGCCGCCGGGGAGCTCGGGGCCGGGTCCGCGGGCGACGGTGAGACGCAGCCCAGCCGGGCCGCGCCTGCCGAGGGGCAAGGGCAGTGATCGTACGGATCGCCACCGAAGGTCAGTACGAGCTCTCGGAGGATGACGCCGAGGCTCTCAATGAGCTCGACAACCAGGCGGTGGCCGACTGCGAGGCCGACGACGAGGCGCGCTTCCGGGCCGCGTACTCGAAGCTGCTCGAGTTCGTGCGCAGCCACGGCCGGGAAGTGCCCGAGGACAGCCTCGCCCCGTCCGATCTAATCCTGCCGCCGCCCGACGTCTCGATCGAGGAGGCGCGGGCGGAGTTCAAGGGCGAGGGCCTGATCCCTGGATAGGGTCGGCGGCGCCGGCCTCAGCGCTCGCCGGTGGCGATAATCACGTCCGAGGCCTTGATGATCGCCGTTACAGAACTTCCCTCCGCGAGTCCCAGGTCGTCGACTGCCTCCACGGTGATCGATGCGACGAGGCGCTGACCCGAGACGTCGAGCGCCACGTTGGCGATCGCCTCTCCTCGATTGATGCCCGTCACGGTGCCGGTGAGTTGATTGCGGGCGCTGAGCTTCAAGTGAGGCCTCCTGGGCGATGGTTTTTCAGATCGGGATTCCCCACAGCGGGAACCACCGCTCGAGCTCAGGCTCCACCGGCAGCTCGTTGCCGATCTGCGCCTTCAGCACGAGCTCGCGCTCGTTGTCGCGCTGCTGATCGCCCGCGGCGGGGACAAAGGGGTAGAAGAACCCGCGCTTGTAGTTGTAGATCCAGTACAGGGGTCGCTTGCGCTCGTCCTCGAACGCGAACACCGCGCACAGGACACGCTCACCGTACCCGCCGCTCTCCAGCGCGCTCGACACGGCGTTGATGCCGACGACGAGATCGTCGAACGAGCTCCCGCGGAGCACCAGCCACCGGAAGCCATAGGTGTCATCGGAGGTGACCACCGTCGTGCCGCTGTCGGAGGCCGTGGCTCGCACCACCTCCTCCATCTCGCGGACGATCGACTGGAAGTCGGCCGTGGAAAGCGGCTGGAAGACGATCGCCGCACTTCCGCGCGAGGTGATCCCGAGTCCCGTCTGGAGGGTGACGTACGCCGTGCTCATGGCGAACAGCCGGTCCTGCGCGGGCGCCGCCAGCTTGCGCTTGCCCAGCAGGACGTCGAGGAACCCCACGGCTCGGGGCTGCTACCGCGCGGGGGCCTGGAGCTGCGCCTCGAGCTTCTCCAGCGCCGCGATCCGCGCCTCGAGCGTCGGGTGCGTGGAGAACGCGTTCGCGATCGACTGCTTGGCCTTCGGCGGGAAGATGTAGAAGGCGGCCAGCTCGCCGGAAGCCGCCCGAAGGTCCTGCTGGGGGATCTGCTTCATGTTGCCGCTGATCTTGAGCAGCGCGGAGATCAGGGCGCTCGGGCGGCCGGTGATGATCGCCGAGCCGCGGTCGGCCGCGAACTCGCGATAGCGCGAGAGCGCCTGGAGCAACAGCCACGAGATCACGTACACGGCCGCCGACACCAGGAGCACGAAGATGAACGCGTTGCCCTGGTTGTTCTGGTTGTTGCGGCCGCCGCCGAAGCCGCCGCCGAAGAGGAACCCAAACTGCACGATGAACGCCGCGATCGACGCGAAGAAGCTCGCGATCGTCATCACCATCACGTCGCGGTTCTGGACGTGGGTCAGTTCGTGGGCGAGGA
Organism: uncultured Solirubrobacterales bacterium; assembly: GCA_963731355.1. Lineage (GTDB taxonomy): Bacteria > Actinomycetota > Thermoleophilia > Solirubrobacterales > Solirubrobacteraceae > Palsa-465. Next base: position 201,581 of record CAVSUS010000004.1, read on the forward strand.
CGGCCTCGAGCTCGGGGGGCGAGAGAAGGTTGAGGATCCCGGTGGTCGCGCATACGGTCGCGGTCTTGGGCGAGCGCCCGACCGCGAAGGCGTTCGGCATCGGGGTCTGGGCGACGGCCACCTTGGGCTTGGGCAGGTTCGCCTGGACGCACAGCCGCTCGATCATCGCGTGGAGCTCGGGTGCCTGCTGGGGGCTGACCTCGCGGGCGCCCATGGACAGCAGCGCGATCTTGTCGGAGGTGAAGTACTGAACCAGGAACAAGCCGGCCGCGACGATGGCGATCGTCACGGCGCCGGCGCCGGCCGCGATCAGCACGGCGATCAGCAACGCGTAGACGAGACCGAGCAGGAACAGGGTGAACAGCATCCTGCCCTCCAGGCCACGGTCCCGACCAAATGAAGATTTACGAGCCATTTGACCACTATGTTGGCAGACCCGGTAAGGGGGGCCTGAAGAATTTCGCAAGAACGCCCCGGGATGAGGTGATCGGTCTCACACGCCGATCGCCCGTTCGATGAATCGCAGGCTCACGGCCTGCAGCTCTTGGTCGTGCTGGATCGACCGGTGGTGGCCGCCGGGGACGGTGATCAGCCGGCTCCGGGGCGAGCTGAAGCTCCGCGCGAGCTCGCGCGAGTGCTGGACGGGGACCTGCTCATCGCCCTCGGCGTGAAGCAGAAGCAACGGCGCTTGCAGGGACGCCACCGCCCGGGCGAGGTCGTGGGCCGACAGAAACGCCTCCAGCGCGGGAACGTCAGCCGCGAAACGCGGCGTCTCCGCACGCAGCCCGCGCCGCAGGCCCTCCGGGCTGGCCGGGCAGATCGCGACGACGGCCGCGGCGTCGATCACCGGAGAAGCGATGATGGCCAGGTACCCGCCCATGCTCGAGCCCCGCAGCGCCAGGGGAGCCGCCGCCCCACCGATTCGCGTGCGCAGAAGCGCCGCCATGCGACCGACGTCCTCCAGCACCCGCCCGTCCATCGGCGAGTCACTTGCTCCGTGCCCTCGCTGGTCGAACGCAAGGGCGGCGAACCCGGCCCCGAGGACGACGCGGGCGTAGTCGTGGTGACTCTCCTTGCACGAACCCGCGCCATGGAGGATCAGCACGCCCGCACCGTTCGCCCGCTCCGCCGGCGGCAACCACAGCGAGTACGCGAGCCCGTCCTGGATCGCGCCCTCGGTGGGGAGGGCGACGGTGACTGGGCGCGGACGGCGCACCGCCCGATGATGCCAAGCCGGATGATGACCCCGCGCCCGCGTGGCATGATCGGCGCCGATGACCGCCACAACGCCGACCCTCTCGCGCGTGTACCCGATCGGCTCGCGGGTGAACGAGCACGGCCACCTGGAGCTCGGCGGCTGCGATGCGATCGAGCTGGCGCGGGAGTTCGGGACGCCCGCGTACGTCGTAGCCGAGGACGACCTGCGGGCCCGAGCAAGAGAATTCATCGAAGCGGTCTCCTCGCGGCACGACGACTACGAGGTCCTATTCGCCTCCAAGGCGTTTGCCTGCACGGCCGTCTATCGCACCCTCGCCGAAGAGGGCCTCGGGTGCGACGTGGCCTCGGGCGGCGAGCTGTTCCTCGCCCTGCGCGCCGGTCTCGAGCCGACGCGAATCGTGCTGCACGGCAACGCCAAATCAAACGCAGAGCTCGCGCAAGCGCTGGACGCGGGTGTCGGGCACATCGTCGTCGACTCGCTCGACGAGCTCGAGCGCCTCGAGCTCCTGGCCCGCACCGGCGCCCATCGCCAGAACGTGATGGTGCGCGTGACGCCGGGCGTCACCGGCGAGACGCACCACGCGATCTCCACGGGCCAGGCCAACTCCAAGTTCGGCTTCTCGCCGGCCGACGCACGGCGGGCGATCGCGCGGCTGCAAAGCAGCGACCGTCTCGCCCTGGTCGGGCTGCACGTGCACATCGGCTCCCAGCTGTTCGAGCTCGAACCGTTTCGAGCCGCGATCGCGGCCGTCGCCGAGCTCGGCGAGTTCCCGGTCTACAACCTCGGCGGCGGGCTCGGCGTGGCTTATACGTCCTCGCAGCACCCGCCGGCCGTGCGCGAGTACGTGGAGGCGGTGGTGGGCGCGGCGCACCAATCGCTCGGCCCCGGCAAGCGCCTCTTGTTCGAGCCGGGACGGGCGCTGGTGGCCAACTCGACCGTCACGCTCTACACCGTCGAGACGGTCAAGCGCAACGTCTCGACGTGGGTGGCCGTCGACGGCGGCATGTCGGACAACCTCCGTCCGATGCTCTACGGCGCGGCGTACGAGGCGGTGATCGCCGACCGCCCGCTCATCCCGGGCACGGAACGCTGCCACCTGGCGGGCAAGCATTGCGAGGCCGGTGACGTGATCGTGCGCGACGTGTCGCTGCCCGATCCCGCCGCCGGCGACGTGATCGCCACTCCGGTCACCGGGGCCTACGGCTACTCGCTGGCCAACAACTACAACGGCGTCCCGCGACCGCCGGTGATCTTCTGCAGCGACGGGAACGCTCGCGTCGTCGTCCGCCGGGAGACCTACGAGGAGCTGGCCGCCCGTGACCTCGACTGACGGCGGCTTCAGGATCGGGCTGCTCGGCCGTGGGACGGTCGGCGGCGCGTTCGCCGCGCTGCTGCCCAGGCATGCCGAGCGGATCGAGCGGATCACGGGCCTGCGGCCCGAGCTGTCGGGCGTCATGACTCGTTCGAGCGGCGCGTTCGAGGACATCCTCGAGCGCTCCGATCTGATCGTCGAGCTCATGGGCGGGATCGAACCCGCGCGCGACTACCTGCTGCGAGCCATGAAGGCCGGCCGCCACGTGGTCACGGCCAACAAGCAGCTGCTGTCCCAATACGGAGAGGAGCTGTGGGAGACCGCGCGCGCCCACGACGTTCAACTGCGGTTCGAGGGCGCGGTGGCGGGCGTGGTCCCGGTCATCCGCGTGCTCCAGGAGTCGCTCGCCGGGGCCACGATCGACCGCATCCACGGGATCGTGAACGGCACCACGAACTTCATCCTGACCGAGATGGCGCGGACCGGGATGACCTTCGAGGAGGCGCTGGCCGAGGCCCAACGGCTCGGCTACGCGGAGGCGGATCCGTCCGAGGACGTGGACGGCCGCGACGCGGCGGCGAAGATGGCCATCCTCGCCCGGCTCGCGTTCGACACGCCCGTGCACCTCGAGCAGGTTCGCTACGAGGGAATCGAACAGATCAAACCAGACGACCTGGAGTACGCCCGCGATCTCGGCCTCGAGCTCAAGCTGGTCGGCACCGCCGAGCGGATCGGAGCCGGGCTTTCCGTCCGCGTGCACCCGATCTTCCTGTACCCCGCGCATCCGCTCGCGAGCGTCAGCGGCCCGTTCAACGCGGTCACCGTCGAGTCCGAGGCGATCACCGAGGTCACCATGTCGGGACCGGGCGCCGGCGGGCCCCAGACCGCGAGCGCGGTGCTCGGCGACGTGATCAGCGCGATGATCCCGCCCGCGTCGACTCCGCCCACGAGCACCGTGCTCGAGATCGTGCAGGACGTCGTCTCGGCGTTCTACCTGCACCTCGAGGTTGCCGATGAACCGGGCGTGTTGGCGCAGGTCGCGCAGGTGCTCGCGCTGCAGGGCGTCTCGGTCAAGTCCGTGGTCCAGAAGGGCCTCGGCGAGCAGGCGCGCCTCGTGATGGTCGTGCACCCCGTGCTCGAGTCCCGTTTCGAAGCCGCCATGGATCTCATCGCCGGGCTCGACTTCCTGCGGGCTCCCCCGCGCGCGATCAGGGTGCTCGAGGAGGAGTTCGGATAGGGTCCCGACGCCGTGCGGGCTGTACAGATCACTTCGCTGGGCGGGCCTCGGGACTCGCTCGAGGTCGTCGAGCTGTCCGAGCCCGAGGCGTCGCACGAGATGACGCCGGGACGGGGAGTGCTCGTCGATGTGCGCGCTGCGGGAGTGTCGTTCCCCGAGGTCCTCCAGAGCCGGGGGCAGTACCAGCTCAAGCCGCCGCTGCCGTTCGTGCCTGGCAGCGAGGTCGCCGGCGTGGTGCGCTCCGCTCCCGACGACACCGGGCTCGCACCCGGCGACCGGGTGGCGGCCTTCTGCGGACTGGGCGGCTTCGCCGAGGTGGCGGTCGCGCCGGGGTTCTTCTCCTTTCCGCTGCCCGAGGAGCTCGACTTCGCGCAGGGCGCGGCGCTGGTGCTCAACTACCACACCGCTTACTTCGCTCTGAAGCTCCGCGGGCGGCTGGGAGAAGGCGAGACCGTGCTCGTACACGGCGGCGCCGGCGGCGTGGGCACCGCGGTTCTCCAGGTCGCGCGCGGACTGGGCGCGCGGACGATCGCAGTCGTGTCCTCCGAGGAGAAGGCGCAGGTCGCCCGCCAGGCCGGAGCCGATGAGATCGTCCGCTCCGACGGTCCGTGGAAGGACGAGACGCGCGAGCTGACCGCCGGCGCCGGCGTCGACATCGTGATCGATCCGGTGGGCGGGGATCGGTTCACCGACAGCCTGCGCTCGCTGCGCGAGGGGGGGCGGGTGGTGGTCGTCGGGTTCACCGGCGGCTCGATCCCCGAGGTCCGGGTCAACCGCCTGCTCCTGAACAACACCGAGGTCGTCGGCGCGGGCTGGGGCGCGTTTGTCCTGAAGAGACCCGAGCTGCCCGTAGAGATCGCGGCGGCGATCGAAAAGCTGATCCGCGCCGGGTTCGTCCGCCCCGTAGTGGGCGCGCGCTTCCCTTTGGAGCGGGCGGCCGAGGCGCTCGAGCTGATCGACTCCCGCGGAGCGACCGGCAAGGTCGTGCTGGAGGTGTAGTTAGCCAGGGCCACATGTGGCCCTGGCCGGCCGGGCGCATGCGCCCGGCCGCGGGCGCGCGCATGCGCGCGCCCGTCCATGACCTTGTCGCTCTGGCATGCTGCCCGCACCATGCCGGGCGTCATCGAGCGTTACCGCCAGCGCCTGCCGTTCGCGGACGGTGACCCGGTGGTGTCGCTGGGCGAGGGATCGACGCCGCTGGTGCTCGCCTCGCGGCTGTCCGAGCGCGCGGGAGTAGAGGTGTGGCTGAAGCTCGAGGGCGCGAACCCGACCGGCTCGTTCAAGGACCGGGGCATGACCTGCGCCGTCTCGGCGGCGGTGCGCGAAGGCGCGGAGGCGATCGTGTGCGCCTCGACCGGCAACACCGCGGCGTCGGCCGCCGCCTACGCGGCGCGCGCGGGGCTGCGCGGCGCGGTGATCGTCCCCGAGGGAAAGATCGCCACCGGCAAGCTCGCCCAGGCGCTGATGCACGGCGCGCGGGTGATCGCGCTGCGAGGGAACTTCGACGAGGCGCTGGGGCTCGTGCGCAAGCTGACCGCGCGGCACCCCATCGCGCTCGTGAACTCCGTCAACGACTTCCGGATCGAAGGTCAGAAGACCGCTGCGTTCGAGCTGCTCGAGGCCCTCGACGGTGAGCTCGACGCGCTCTGCATTCCGGTCGGCAACGCCGGCAACATCACGGCCTACTGGAAGGGTTTCAAGGAGGCCGGGGTACGTCCGCGGCTGTTCGGTTTTCAGGCGGCGGGCGCCGCCCCGCTCGTCCACGGAGCCCCGGTAGAGCACCCCGAGACGGTCGCGAGCGCTATCCGGATCGGGAATCCCGCCCGCTGGGAGGAGGCGATGGATGCGATGACCGCCTCGGGCGGGGCCGTGGCGTCGGTCACCGACGCGCAGATCATCGAGGCGTATCGGTTGCTCGCCGCCGGCGAAGGGATCTTCTGCGAGCCGGCGTCCGCGGCCAGCATCGCGGGGCTGCTCGCCCATGGCGCCGGCGACGCGCGGCGTGTGGCGTGCGTCCTCACCGGCCATGGCCTGAAGGACCCGCAGATGGCGTTGGAGCACGCCGGCGCGGTCGTCCCCTGCGCGCCCGAGCTCGACGCGATCGAGCGCGCGGTGCTCGGATGACCCTCGGCCGGCGCCGGCTGGTGCGGGTGCCCGCCTCCTCGGCCAACCTCGGCCCCGGGTTCGACGTATTGGCCGCGGCGTTGGCGCTGCACCTCGAGGTAGACGTGCGCGAGACCGGCTCCTTCTCGGTGCAGACCTCGCTCGCTGTCCCCCGGGATCGGTCGAACCTGGTGGTCCGTGCGTTCGAACGGCTCCATCCGGCGGACCAGTTCGAGTTTGCGATCTCCTCGTCGATACCGCTGTCGGGCGGCCTGGGCTCGAGCGCCGCGGCGATCGTCGCGGGGCTGGTGGCGGCCGACCACCTGTTCGAGCTCGACGCCGACGTGTTCGCGCTGGCGGTCGAGCTCGAAGGGCATCCGGACAACGTCGCGGCGGCGGTCGAGGGGGGTCTGGTTATCTGCAACGGTCCGAGCGTTCACCGATTCGAGCCGCCAATGGGCCTGGAAGCGGTGCTCGTAGTTCCGGGGGAAGCGGTCAGCACCGATGCCGCCCGCGTGCGGCTACCCGAGCGTGTGCCGCTCGGCGATGCGGTGTTCAACATCGCCCACGCGTCGATGCTGGTCCGGGGCTTGTCGACCGGCGACTGGGAGCTGATCGCGACGGGGCTCCGTGACCGGTTGCACCAGCCTCACCGGGCCTATCTCTATCCCCGCTCCGCCGAGCTCGTCGAGCGCGCCGAGTCGTTCGGTGCGCTTGGCGCGACGATTTCGGGCGCCGGCCCGGCGGTGCTCGTGTGGTCACGTTATGAGGAGACGGGGGCCGTGGTGGACGCGCTCACGCGCGCGACGGAGGGGTGGGCGACGGTGGTCCGGGCGCCCTTCGAGTCGCAGGGCGCTTACGTGCGCGCGCTCTGACGGCCGGCCGGCGAGGCGGTGCCCTCGCGGACGGTCAGCCGCGCGCGCAGCCACTCGGCGTGGCGCTCCTGCATCTCGCGCCCCACGCGCACGAACTCCAGGCACAGCCTGAGATCATCGTCGCTGAACTCCGCCGCGAGCCTCTCGGCCGCCGCTCCGAGCGGTCCCATCAACTCGTTCGTGGCCTGCACCGCCTTGGGGGTGAGCTCGACGAGTACCCGCCGGCGATCCCCTCGGTCGGGCACTCGCCGGATGTATCCGGCCCGCCCGAGGCGATCGAGCAGCGCGGTGATCGCGCCGGTGGTGAGCGCGCTCGCCTCGGCCAGCGCCCCGGCCGTCATCGTCCCGTGCTGGTCGAGGATGTCCAGGCAGCGGGCGTCGGTGCGATTGATGCCGAGCAGCTGGCACACCAGATCGTCGACCACGTCGGTGGCGCGCTGACTCGCGCGAACCTCCGCCGTCAGCTGCGCGAAAATCTTGGGATCTCTTGACAGCTTAGTTTCTCAATTACTAAAATGATCGATCATCAAGACAATCTTAGCCGGAGGTGGAAGCGAGATGCAGGACGCGATCGAGGCGGACGCCCTCGAAAAGTCCTACCCGAAGGGAGTGAAGGCGGTTGATGGCCTTTCGTTCCGGGTCCAACCCGGAACGGTGTTCGGTCTGCTCGGGCCGAACGGCGCCGGCAAGTCGACAGCGGTCAAGATCTTGACCACGCTCGTCAAGCCGGACGGGGGCGGCGCGCGCGTCGCGGGAATCGATGTGCTGGCGAATCCGGACCGCGTCAGGCGCACGATCGGAGTGGTGGCGCAGGGATCGGGCGTCGACATCCAGGCCACGGGCCGAGAGAACCTGCGCCTGCAGGGTCAGCTCTACGGCATGCGGGGCGGCCCCCTCGAGCGCCGATCGGGCGAGTTGCTCGAGCGCTTCGGCCTCGGCGAGGCCGCGGATCGGATCGCGCGCGGGTACTCGGGCGGCATGCTGCGGCGGCTCGATATCGCGATGTCCCTGGTGCACAACCCGGAGGTGATGTTCCTGGACGAGCCGACCACCGGACTTGACCCGGAGGTCCGCGCCGACATGTGGCAGGAGATCTCGCGCCTGGCCAGCGACCGCGGCAAGACCGTGCTGCTGACCACGCATTACCTCGAGGAGGCAGACCAGCTGGCCGCGCGGATCGCGATCGTGGACCGCGGCAGGATCGTCGCCGAGGGAACTCCGGAGGAGCTCAAGCGCGAGCTGCGCGGCGATGCCATCCACGTCGAGCTCGCCGGCGACTTCAACGGGTCGGTTGCGGGTGCGCTGTCGGGAGTAACGGCCATCCGCGACCTCGCCGTTGAGGGTCGCACGCTGCACGCACGGGCCGAGGACGGGGCCAGCGCGGTGCCGTCGGTCCTGCAGGCGCTCGAGGCGCGCGGCATCACGGTCGCGTCGGTGCGAGTCGCACGGCCGTCGCTCGACGACGTCTACCTGCGCCACACCGGGCGCAGCTTCGACGCGGCCGAAGCCGAGGCAGCGGAGGTGAGCCGATGACACTCGTCAGGCAGACCATGTACATGACGGTCCGTCACTTGCGGGAGCTGTGGCGCCAGCCGTGGTTCGTGGCCGTGACGCTCGTGCAGCCGGTCATCTGGCTGCTGCTGTTTGGCGCCCTGTTCAAGAAGATCGTCGAGATCCCGGGATTCCACGCCCGCTCGTACATCGCGTTCCTGGCTCCCGGAGTTGTGGTGATGACCGCGATGTTCAACTCGGCGTGGAGCGGCATGGCTCTGATCGAGGACCTCAACCGTGGCGTGACGGCGCGGTTCCTCGTGACGCCGGTGCGCCGCCAGGCGCTGATCGCCGGCCGCCTGGTCAAGGAGGCGGTCGTGGTCGTGATCCAGTCGGCGATCATCGTGGCGCTGGCGCTGGTAGTGGGCGCGACCTTTCCCGGTGGACTGGCTGGCGTCCTCGTGCTGTTCGCCGTATCCGCGCTGCTCGGCGCGACGTTCGGCGGCCTGTCGAACGGCTTTGCGTTGATCATGCGCCAGGAGGAGGCACTGATCGGAGCCGTTCAGTTCATCGTGCTGCCGCTCACGTTCCTCTCGACGACATTCATCGAGGCCAACCTGATGCCCAGCTGGATCCGGCACGCATCGGATCTGAACCCGGTCAACTGGGCGGTCCTGGCCGGTCGCGGCGCGACCTCGAGCAGCCCAGACTGGGGCGTGATCGCGTCCCGGGCGGGCTTCCTGGTGGTCCTGCTGCTGGCGTGCCTGGCATTTGCCACGCGAGCGTTTCGCTCCTATCAGCGGTCGGTGTGAGGGACCTGCTCAGGCGCTGGCCTGCGCCGGCGAGGACGCTGTCGCCCGCGATGCCAGGCGGCGGCGGGGCTCATCGAGGCCCAGCCGGCGCAGCAACTCCTCGGCGACGTCGATGTAATCCGCCGCCAGGTCGGGTCGGTAGTCGAGGATCGACACCGCCCGCTCCGCCGACTCGGCGTAGGCGATCGAGGCGCGGATTGTTCGGTCGAGCAGCTTCTCGCCGTAGTGCTGGCGCAGCGAGGCAAACGCCTCGCGCGAGTGGCGGGTGCGCATGTCGGCGATGTTGAGCACCACCCCGAGCCACTCGAGATCGGGGTTGAGGCTGTCCCGCGCCAGCTCGATGACCTCGAGCGCCTGCTCGACGCCCTGCAGGGCAAAGTACTGAGCCTCCGCCGAGAGCAGCGCATAGTCGGAGGCGACGAGCGCGTTGACGGTCAGCAGGCCGAGCGACGGCGGGCAGTCGATCAGGATCAGGTCGTAGCCGCCCTTGAGGTCTCGCAGCGCCTTGCGCAGCGTGAGCTCGCGGCCCATCTTTCCGCCGAGCATCAGCTCGGCCTCGGCCAGCCGGAGGTTGGCGGGAATGATGCCGTCGTGGATCGCTTCGGCGGGCTGCGCCCGCCCGGCCAGCACGTCCCCGACCGTCGGCGTGACCTCGGGATCCACGTCGAGGTAGTCGGATAGGTTGCCCTGGGGATCGAGGTCCACCGCCAGGACGTTCAGATCGGAGCGGCGGAAGATGTCGGTCAGCGTCCTGACCGCGGTCGTCTTGCCAGTGCCGCCCTTCTGAGAGAGAACCGCAATCGTCGCAGACATCGGCGAGGCAGCACTATAGGGTTCGTCCGGGGGTAAGTGATCGGATCGGGGCGGTCGGGGGACGAGCGGGGCGACGCGAGCGGACGGCGTGGCGCAGCAGCGCTGCGCGAGCCGGCCGATCGTGGCGCATTCGCGAAGTCATCCCGGCCGCATCCGGACGATCAGTTATCCCCGGACGGGCCCTCGGGTCAGCGGCTGGGCCGCTGACCTCGCTGACGGTGCCTGCCCGGATCAGCCGCTCGAGGTGCTCGTTCCGCGCTCGCTCAGGTGGCTGTAGCGCATACCCGAGATCGCCGGCACGTCCACGAAGTGCAGGTGGTGGCGGCCGATCACGACCTCATCGCCGTCTGTCAGCGTGCTCCACTCGACGCGCTCGCCGTTCACGAACACGCCGTTGAGACTGCGATCGTCCAGGACCCGGAGGCCATCCGGCTGGCGGACGATCAGCGCGTGACGCCTGGACACGGTCGGGTCGTCGAAGCGGATGTCGGCGGCCAGGCTGCGCCCGATCCGCGTCCATTCCCGCTGCAGGGCGAACGCCACGACGTTCTCGTTGTCGCTCCGATAGCAGAGATACTGTCCCGGCTCGTTGAGCCCCTCGCGCAACTCGTCGAGCCATCCGTTGTCGTCGAACGCGGGAGTGAACTCGACGACGCTGGTCTGCGCCGTGGTGAACAACGACGCCCGCACGAACTCGGTGCCGCCACAGTTGGGGCACGTGGGCAGCTCGTCGACCGCGTCGAGCGAGACGGCGTAGTCACAGTCGGTGCATCGAAATGTTCCGGTCCCCGCAACGTTGCCCGACGTCCAAGCTTTCATTAGGGGCACATCTCCTTGTTACAGGGCTGCAGACAGGCCGAGCTGGCCAACTCGGCTTGATCATCATATCCCCCGCGTCAAAGACCACATAAATCGGGGCATTCGCGACGCACCGTTTTATGGAGCGGTGTCCCGGGCAGCTCCGGCAGGGAGGACTGGCCGGGGAGGAACGGCCCGGATGGCACCGAACATCCCACGGATGGACGAGCCAATGCGCGACACCTCGGAGCTCGAGATCGAGCTGTTGCGTCGCGGTGTGGACCAGCGGGTGGCCGGTTCCGAGCGCTGCGAGCGGTGCCGCCGGACACCCCTGATCGGCGAGCGCGTCTACGTCTACGAGGGCGGCGAGGGCGGCACGATCCTGTGCGAGCTCTGCCGGGTACTCGAGCCCCGGGCCCCGGTGGGTTCGCGGATCGTGCACGGTCCGGCGTTCGGCCACACCATCCGAATCAGCGACCGGCGCGCGGCCTAACGGGGAACCGGCCCCGGGGTGACGCGTTCTGGCTGCGGTGAGCGCAGCAAAAACGCGACGCCTCCACTGAGTGCCGGTGCCACCGGGCCTCCGCAGACCCTCCACATAGAATCCGGGCCGTGGACCCCATCACGGTCTCGACGACGATCGACCGGCCGCGCGAGGAGGTGTTCGAGTACCTCGCGGACATCGCAAACCACGCCGAGTTCACCGACCACTACCTGGTCGATTGGCACCTGCTCCGCGAGGACCCTTACGGCGCCGGCGCCGGCGCTCGGTTTCGGATCAAGGCGCCGCTCAGCCGCTTCTCCTGGGCCGATTTCACGTTCGCCGAGGTGCAACCGCCGTATCGGATCGTGGAGCGGGGGCGGGGCGGGAAATACAACCGCATCCGGATGCTGGGCACATACACGCTCTCACCGGGCCCGGGTGGGACGACCAGGGTCGAGTACACGCTCGAGACGCTGCCCGTGATGCTCTCGGACAAGCTGATGGAGGCGCTCGGCGGACGGGCGTGGAGCCGCCACCAGGCCTCGAAGTCGATGCGTCGGCTGCGCACGATCCTCGAGGAGGGACGCGGCCGGGGTCGACGGGCGTCCGTGGCCGCGCGGTAACCTCCCGCGATGTGATCGTCCGCCGACTCTCGATGCTCGCTGGCGTGGTGGCGCTCGCGCTGGGGCTCATCGGGTGCGGGGTCAAGAGCCACCCCACCAACGCCGACGCCAACAACGACGGCGTCTACGTCGACGCGGGGCCGATTACCTACCAGCTGCAGATCTCCCGCGAGCTCAATCCCTACAGCACCGAGGACTCCCAGTACGTGGCCGGACTGCCCCCCGGCACGGGGGCGGCGAAGCCGGACGAGCTCTGGTACGGGGTGTTCCTGGCCGCTCGCAACCAGACGGGGCAGGCCGCGACGACCTCTGACCGGTTCGTCATCGTGGACACCGAGGGCAACCGGTACTACCCGCTCACGCTCAATCCGGCGGAGAACAGGTATGCGTGGCAGCCGCAGGTCCTGCAGCCGTCGGGCACCGAACCGGCTCCGAACACCGGGGCCAGCTTTGGCCCTACGCAAGGCGGGCTGTTGCTGTTCAAGCTGTCCAATGTCGTGTACTCGAACCGGCCCTTGGAGCTCTTCATCTACCCCCACGGCTCGGGCCAGCCAGCGACGATCTCGCTGGATCTTTGACCGAAGACGAGCGGTGGCGAGAGATCGAGCCCCCAGAGGGCGGGCCGTCGGCGCCGCCGAACGAGCGCTTCAACCCGCTGGCGAGCGCCCTCGGCGTGTTCGTGGCGATTGCGATCCCGGTTGTGGTGGTCGGCTATACCCGCCCTGGCGGGGTCAACGTCACGATCATCGTGATCGGGATAGTGGTGGGCGCGCTAGCCGGATTCCTGGCCGGTGCGTGGGTGGCCTCGCGCGGTGGTCAGATCTGGCGCGGACCGCGGCTGTAGCGCTGCTCGCCGGCGTCGTTGCTCTGAGCGCGGCGGGTTCGGCCGAGGCGAGGTGGTCCCGGCCTGTCCGGCTCGCGGGCCCGTTCTCGCTCGACCTCCTGCCTGCCCAGATCAGCTTCGCGCCGGATGGGCGGGCCGCGGTCGCATTCGGTCTGCAGGACGAGGATCATCCGGCGACCTCGGAGTCGTTCATCGTGCCGCGTTCCGCGTCGGGCCGGTTCGGTAAGGCGCGCCAGGTTCCCGCCCAGCAGGTTCTCGACCTGGCGTTCGAGGGTCAGACGCTCGAGTTGCTGACCGGGAGGACCTCGCCGGGGACGACGTGCTGCAGCTCGGCCGGCCTGGTGGGATTCTCGGGCCGGTCCTTCGGCCGGACGAGGACGCTGGTCGACACGCTGACCGGCTCGGCGATCGGCAGGCTCCTCGCGCTCCCCGGCTCGAGGCTGCTCGCGGCGGTCGCAACCGCCGAGGGCTTGTGGGTCTCGCAGCCGGCCCCCACGCGAACGTTCGGTCCCGCGCGTCTGCTCAGCCCGCGCCGGTCTGCTCCGCAGACCCTGGCGGCCGCGAGCGTCTCCGGCGGGCGCACGGTGGTCGCGTGGACGGCCGCGATCGGTCAGCCGGCACAGGCGCCCCCGAACACGATCTTCGAGGCCACCGGCTCGAAGAGCCGCGCTCCAAGCGCCACCCGGCGGGCCTACACCGCGGGAACCGGCCATCAGATCGACGAGCTCGCGCTCGGCGGCGCCACGGCGGCGTGGATCGAGAGCTGGTACGACGCCGAGGGCGCCTACCACTCCGAGGCCGTGGTCGCGAACCTCGATGGGCGGATCCGGCCGCGGTCGTTTCCGCTCGCCGCCGAGACGGCGTCCGGTCTGTCGTTCGCGGCTGACGGCGCCGGCGATCAGGTGCTCGCCTGGCAGGCGTGCTCCACGCTGGGCTCGTGCACGGTGGTCGCGGCGGTGAAGGACGCCGGGAAGCGCTTCGGCGCGCCCCTCGACCTCGGCCCCATCGATCCCTCGCAGACCCCAGCGGCGACCGTCTCGAGCCGTGGCCAGGCGGTGGTCGGCTGGATCGAGGGGGGGCACGTGGTCGCGGCGACGCGCCGGCGCCGGGCGCGCGGCTTCGACCGGCCGCAGACGGTCTCGGCCACGAGCTACGCCGCCGACCTCACCGTCGCGTTCGGGCCGGGGAGCTCCGCCCTGGCGGCGTGGACGCAGGGAACGGTGGCGTCCACCGTGATGAGCGCGACGCTCCGCGCGTCATGACGGGATTTCACCGCGCCCCGAGCGCCGCCACGAGCACATCGTGCACCGCCGGCGCCGCCGTCGCTCCGCCGGCACCGGCGTCCGGGAACAGCGCGCCGGCCACCACCCGAGGCGCGCCCACCGGCGCGTAGCCGACGAACCACGCGTCGGTGTTCTGCGGCGAGCCGGCGCCGGAGCCGGTCGTGTTCCCGAGCTCCGCGGTGCCGGTCTTGCCGGCGACCTGCACGCCCGGAATCTCCGCTGCCGTTCCGGTCCCGAACTGCACGACCGCGATCATCATCCGCTGCACCAGCCCGGCGACGCGCGGGCTCGTCACATAAACGAAGCGGGGAGGCTGACCGGCGAGCAGAGTGGGGATCGGGCGCCGGCCGCCCATCGCGATCGTCGCCGCGATGTCGGTCATCTCGAGCGCGCTGGCGAGCACCTTGCCCTGGCCGATCGCCGAGGACCCGACCGCGAGGTCGTCGCCGATCGAGCTCGCCGGCGGGATCTGGCTCTCGGCCGCGCCGGGGATCATCGTGGGCTGGTTGAAACCGAACCGCTCCGCGGTCGCCACCAGACGGCTGGCGCCGAGCCGCGCGCCGAGCGGCGCGAAGACCGAGTTGCACGACACCGCGAACGCGTTGAGCAGCGTTCCGCCGCACGCCTCGCCGCCGGCGTTCGACAGCCGGTAGCCGTCGAGCGTGGCTTCGGTCGCGATCGGGAAGCTGTCGCTGAGCTTCACGATGCCGGCCTGGAGCGCGCCGGTGACCGTGACGATCTTCATCGTGGACCCGGGCGGCTGCAGGGCGGAGAACGCGACTCCGCTCAGGGCCAGCAGCGCGCCGGTCCGCGGATCCATCACCGCGATGCCGGCGTACCGGCCCCCCATCGCGGTGACCGCCGCTCGCTCGATCGTCGGAACGATCGTCGTGGTCACGTCCTGCCCCGCCCGTGGCGCCACATGCGCGAGGACGCGGCGGCCCGCGAGCAGGGTGCCGCCGGGCGTGCCCGCGAGCTGTGTCTGGAACACGCGCTCGAGACCATCGAGCCCGACCTTCGCGTTGGGCGGGTAGCCCTCGGCCGCGTACCTCGGCGCCTGCGACGGGGGGATCGGTCCGAGCATGCCCGCGATCTGCGCGGCCACGTCAGGAATCGGCGAGCTCCGGGTCGGTCCGGTAGCCAGCGGCGTCCCATCGCTGGCCCTTATCGTTCCGCGCGGCCCGAGCACCGCCCGGCGTACCAGCGTCTCGCCGGCGCGCAGCCCAGGAAACAGCAGCGAGCGCTCGAAGCGGACGTGCGCGCCCGAGCCGCTGCCCGCGAGCGGCACCTCGAGCGTCTCGTGCAGGACGCCGAACGAGCGCGTGCTGACGCGCATCGCCACCGGGATGAAGTCGCCCTGTCGGCCGCCCACCCGGCCCGGCGCCAGCGAGAGCAGGGTCGCCGTGTCGGCGGCACCGCGATAGGCGGCGACGAACTGGCCCTCGCCCACGCGCGAGCGCGAGGCCGGATCGAGCAGCGCGTACATGCGGTGATAGTCACCGCGCGCCCACGCCTGCACGTAGTTGGTGACGAGCTTGTGCTCGGCTCGGCTGGGGGCGCCTCCCACGGCTAGTCCACCCGCGAACGCAAGCACCGCGATCACCCCCAGCGGAAGGGCACGGGTGAGCAGGCGCGTCCGACGCCGTTTACGCCGCCCCGCGTAGGCTCTTCGGCCCACCTCCACTCGACCTCGTGAGGCCACCTCGGCGGTGAGGGTAGAAGATCCTCGGCGGATCGCCGCGGCTACTCTCAACCCCCGTGACCGCAATCGACTGGCTGATCGTTGCCTTCACGGTGCTCCTCGCCTTCTACGGGTACATGCAGGGATTCATCGTGGGGATGATGTCGCTGGTCGGTTTCGCGATCGGGGCGTTCCTCGGCACCCGGCTGGGACCGCTGCTGCTGCCCGGCGGTTCGCACTCGCAGTACGCGCCGCTTTTCGGTCTGGTCGGTGCGCTGCTCGCGGGCGGGGTGCTCGCGAGCGGCTTCGAGGGGCTCGGGGTGGCGGCGCGGCGCACGCTCAGGCTCCCCGGCCTGCGGGCGATCGACGGGCTCCTCGGGGCCGTGCTCACGGCGTGCGTGGGACTTGGGATCGCGTGGATCGTCGGCGCGATCGCGCTCCAGTCGGCTAACAACCAGCAGCTTCGCAGAGACATTCAGCAGTCGGCGATCCTCGGCGAGCTGAACGACCTACTGCCTCCGTCGGGCCCGATCCTGCACGCGCTGGCGCGCTTTGACCCGCTGCCGTCAGTGCGCGGGCCGGCGGCGCAGGTCAAGCCTCCTCCCGGCAGCATCGTCGCGGCGCCGGCCGTGGTGGCGGCCCACGGGAGCGTCGTGCGGATCGTGGGGACGGCGTGCGGGCTGGGGATCGAGGGGAGCGGCTGGATCGCCGGGCCCGGCATAGTGGTCACCAACGCCCACGTCGTCGCGGGCGAGACCGACGAGGTGGTGCAACCCGGGGGAGCCGCCCCCGGGATCCAGGCGCAGGCCGTCGCCTTCGATCCCCACAACGACATCGCCGTGCTCCGGGTAGGCGGCCTGCCCGGGCGCCCGCTGCCGCTCGCCGCCGATCCCCGGCCGGGGACCGCCGCTGCGATCCTCGGCTATCCGCTCGACGGTCCGTTCGACTCCGAGCCGGGCCGGATCGGGCAGACCCAGGACGTCAGCACCGAGGACGCGTACGGCAACGGCCCCGTCGTGCGGAGCATCACCACCCTGCGCGGCCTGGTGCGGCCCGGCAACTCCGGCGGCCCGATGGTCGACAAAGCCGGCGCCGTCGTCGCGACCGTGTTCGCCGCGATCACGAGTGGCTCGGCTTCAGGCCCGGGCGGGTTCGCGGTGCCCAATGCGATCGTCCGCCACGAGCTGGCGGTGGCCAAGGCGGATCCGGGCCCGGTTAGCACCGGCCCCTGCGCGGGGTGACGCGCCCGCGAACTGATGCCTTTTGATCCCACTCGGCGGGACTAAACGGAACTTTTTGAGTGGTTGGGGCCCGATCGCTCGTGATTGCGGCGGTTGGGCTTCTTTTTGGCGGCGTGATGTAGCCAAAGTTGCGGTTGAGTGTGTCCGGTGGTACGGCTATAGTGCCGAGTGTGCCTAGGCGTGGTGGTCGGGCTCATGTAGCCACAATCAGGACGAAGGGCAAGGACGGGGCGGAGTACACCTCGTATTTGCTGCGCCGCTCCTATCGGGAGGGCGGCAAGGTCCGTCACGAGAATCTGGGCAACCTCTCGCACCTGCCGATCGAGGTCATCGAGGCGATCCGCAAGATGCTCGCCGGCCGGGTCCTGGTCGATCTCGAGGAGCAGTTCGGGATCGAGACCTCGCTCGGTCATGGGCATGTCGCCGCCGTGCTTTGCCTGCTGCGCCGGCTCGATCTGGAGCGGCTGATCTCGCGGGAGCGCTTGCGGGAGCGGGACCTGGCGGTGGCGATGATCTGCCAGCTGGTGATCGCGCCGTCCTCGAAGCTGTCGATGACCCGCCGGTTCGCGCAGACCACGCTCGCCGAGGAGCTTGAGCTGGGAGAGGTCACCGAGGCGGAGCTTCTTTCTGCGGTGGACTGGCTGCTCTCACGCCAGGACCGGATTGAGAGGACGCTGGCGCGCCGGCACCTGCAAGACGGCGGGTTTGTGCTCTATGACCTGTCCTCCAGCTATGTGGAGGGGCGCTGCTGTGAGCTGGCTGCGTTGGGGCACAACCGTGACGGCAAGAAGGGCAAGCTGCAGGTCAACTGGGGCCTCATATGCTCGCCGGAGGGACGGCCGGTGTCGGTCCAGGTGCATCCCGGCAACACCGAGGACTCGACCACGCTGCCGGGCGCGATGGAGAGGATCCGCGAGCGGTTCGGGATCGAGCGAGTGCTCCTGGTCTCAGACCGGGCGATGATCACCGAAGCGCACGCCAAGACGCTCAAGGACCTGGGTGCGGGATTCGTCTCCGCGTTAAAGACCGCGCAGATCCGCAAGCTGATGAGCTCGGGCGATCTGCAGCTGTCGCTGTTTGACGAGACCAACCTCGCGGAGATCGCGAGCGAGGAGTTCCCCGGAGAGCGGCTGGTGGTGTGCCGCAACCCGCACCTGGCCGCGGAGCGAGCGCGCAAGCGCGAGGACCTCCTCCAAGCGACGGAGCGCGAGCTGGACAAGGTCTGCCAGATGGTCTCAGGACCGCGCGGCTCGTTGCGCAACGCTCCCGGTGGCAAGATCGGCGAGCGCGCCGGTCGCGTCTCTAACAGGTACAAGGTCGCCAAGCACTTCGAGCTAAAGATCGCCGATCGCTCCTTCAGCTATCGGCGCAAGTCCGAGCAGATCGCCGCCGAGGCCGCGCTCGACGGCATCTACGTGCTGCGCACCACCTGCCCCAAGGACGAGCTGACCAGCCAGGCGGTGGTGCGCGTCTACAAGCAGCTGAAGCTCGCAGAGCGCGCGTACCGCACGATCAAAGACGCGCTCGATGTCCGGCCGATCCGCCACTACCTCAACGACCGAGTCGAAGCGCACTTCTTCCTGTTCCTGCTCGCCTACTACCTGCTGTTCGAGCTACAAGCTCGGCTAGCGCCGATGCTCTACACAGACGACGAGCCGCTGATGCCGACCGACCCCGTCGCGCCCGCCAAACGATCCCCCGCCGCCAAAGCCAAAGACGCAAACCACCGCACCGCCGACGGCCTGCCCGCCTACACCCTCTCCGACCTGATCGGCGAGCTCGGCACCGTCTGCCGCAACCAACTACGCATCGGCCAAAGCAAACACACCTTCCCCCGCCTCACCAACACCAACAAAATCCAGGCCAAGGCGCTCGAACTCCTCGACGTCAAGCTCGCCGCGTAGCCAAAGCCACACCAACCCCGAACCCCTCAACCGCCCGCCAGGCCAGGCAACTCACTCACCCAACCTCAAAAAGTTCCGACTAAAAGGTCACACTTCTCGGGAGCGCCGGCGTGACCGGGCTTCCGAGAACGCCAAATCAACCGAAACCCTGGGCGGGCGGTGGTCTGCACACCGCCCGCCCCCAGGTGTTCATGCCCCCGGGCGCCCTTAGGCGTCAGTACCCCCCGAGTGCCTCGGCCATTTGATTCACCGTTTCGACTCCAAGCGCCCCAAGGAGCCGGGGATGGTGATGTGCGAGGTGCTGCTGAACCGCATCGAAGAGCTCCTGCTCGGAGTTGCCTGCGAGTCGCGCCCCACACTCGCAGTAGGCAATCCGTTGGTTCCCTTCGTTGATCGTGGTCATTTGGCCTGCGTCGTTGCGGATCGACTCCACCCCGTGCGCCCCGCCGAGGGCGTCGGTAGGTGTTACCCCGGTGTCCACTGGCCGGGAAAATGCAACCTTTACGTTGGAGATACGTTTCCTAAACGTTGCCAACCCCGCGAGCCGCCCCCAGACCCACCCCCGGACGCGCCCCCGCGAAGGCCGCTCGAGCCCGCGCAGACCGGGCTCCCGCATCCGAGAGCACCCGGACCGAGCAGCCCCAAGACACTGGAGCCCCGACCCCCGCCGAGAGCACCCGGATCCAGCTCTGCGGCCGGCTGTCGGTCGAGATCAAAGGCGAACAGCGAGCGGACTCCCTGCGCGGCAAGCAGGTGCCGCTGCTGCTCGCGTATCTGCTGCTGAACCGCACGCGCTACGTCGGCCGCGAGGAGCTGATCGGCGCCCTGTGGCCGGACGACGCCCCCCGCTCCCAGGACGCGGCGCTGAGAACTCTCCTCTCGCGCCTGAGGTCGGCGCTCGGCGCAAGCGCCCTGACGGGCCGGGACGAATTGCACCTCACCCTCCCCGAGCCGGTCTGGATCGACATGGAAGCGGCCGCCGTTGAGGTGCAGCGCGCCGAGGACACGCTCGACGGGGGCGACGCCCGCGGCGCGTGGGCGCTCGCGCAGGTGCCGCTGAACATCGCCAGCCGCGGCCTGCTGCCCCGCGCCCAGGCCATCTGGCTCGAGTCGCGGCGCCGCGACCTCGAGGACATCCGCCGGCGCGCGCTCGAGGTCATCGGGCGCGCCGGGCTGAGCCTGGGCGGCAGCCAGCTCGCGTCGGTCGAGCGCGCGGCGCGCAACCTGATCGAGGCCGAGCCGTACCGGGAGTCGGGGTACGTGCTGCTGATGCAGGCCCTCGACGCGCAGGGGAACGTGGCCGAGGGCGTGCGGGTGTTCGACCAGCTGCGGACTCTCCTCCGCGACGAGCTCGGCACCACCCCGTCACCCGAGACCACGGCGGTCCACGAGCGGCTGCTCCGGGCGCCCGCGGGCCGCGCCGGGGCCACCTCGGCCGCGGGCGAAGCCGGCGCCGAGGCCGGCGCCGGGGACGGCGTCCCAACCGCTGACCTGCAGCTCCCGTCCGAGTTGCGCGACCGCGCCGACGCCCCGCTCGTCGGGCGGGCCCGCGAGCTCGGGGAGCTCGAAGCACTCTGGGCGGCGGGGACCGGCGAGGTAAAACCCATCACGGGCGGTCGCGTCGCGCTCATCGTCGGCGACGCCGGGATCGGCAAGACGCGCTTGGCGGCCGAGCTCGCCCGCCGAGCGCACGCCCAACACGCCTACGTCCTTCCGGGACGCTCGTCCGAGGACACGCTGGTCCCCTACCAGCCGTTCCTCGAGGCGTTGCGCCACTACCTGCTGAACGTCCCGCTCACGCAGCTCCACGCCACCGCCCGCGAGTACGGCGGAGAGCTCGCGCGCCTGGTCCCCGAACTGAGACGCCGCGCGCCCGATCTGCCCGCTCCGCCCGAAGGCGAGCCGGAGACGGAGCGCTACCGGCTGTTCGAGGCGGTCGTCGGGCTGCTGAGCGCGATCTCCGAACACACCCCGGTCCTGATCGTGCTCGACGACCTCCAGTGGGCCGACCGCCCCACGCTGCTGCTCCTTCGCCACCTGGCCCGCGCCCGCGATCCCGTTCATCTGCTGATCATGGGCACGTATCGCAGCGCGGAGCCGGGCGCGGGCGCCTTCGCCGACGCGCTCGCCGACCTGCACCACGAGCGCCTGGTAACCGAGGTCCACGTGAGCGGCCTGTCCGAGCGCGAGACGGCCGAGCTGGTGACGATCCGGACCGGGCAGAGCCCGTCGCGGGCTTTCGCCCGCGCCCTGCACGCCGAGACGGAAGGAAACCCGTTCTTCATCGAGGAGATCGTCCGCCAGTTCGCGGAGGCCGGAGTCCGCGCCAGCGACGCGGGCGCCGCCGAGGTCCAGCGCTTCGGGCTGCCCGAGGGGGTCAAACAGGTCATCGCGCGGCGCATAGCGCGCCTCAGCAAGCAGACCACCGAGTGGCTACGAGTGGCCGCGGTGATCGGGCGCGACTTCGACGCCTCGCTGCTCGAGCGCGTGGTCTCGCTCGACGAGGACGAGTTCCTCGACGCCCTCGACGCGGCCCTGGCGGCGGGGGTGGTCGTCGAGAAGGCCGGCGAGCCCGGCCGCTACAGCTTCTCGCACACCCTGATTCGAGAGACGCTGTACGAGGGGATGTCCGCCCCCCGCCGCGCGCGGACCCACAAGCGGGTCGGCGAGGCGCTCGAGGCCGCCCGCCGCGAGAGCCTCCCGTCGCTGGCGCTGCACTTCACCCGAGCGGCCGGACCGCAGGACACCGAGAAGGCGATCACCTACGCGCTGCGCGCCGGGCAGCAGGCCACCGCGATGCTCGCCCACGAGGAGGCGGCCGAGCATTATTCCCGCGCGCTCGCGGTCCTCGATCGATTCGAGCCCGGGGCGTCCGAGCGCCGTCGCGACCTCCTCCTGCTGCTCGGCGAGGCCCGGCTCCGGGCCGGCGAGAGCGCGCTCGCCGGGAGCGCGTTTCGCGACGCGGCGGCGCTGGCCGAGGAGCTCGGCGACAGCGCCGGCCTGGCTCGTGCCGCGATCGGTGCATCGCGGCGCTACGTGCAACAGCCCGGCGTGGTGGAGACCGATCTGATCGCGATGCTGAAGCGCGCGCTCGAGGCCACCGCCGGCGAGCGGACGCTCGTGCGCGTTCGACTGCTTGCCCGCCTGTGCGGGGCGATCTACTACTCCGGCGAACGCGCAGGGATGATGCTGGAGCTCGCCGCCGAGGCGTCGGAGATCGCCGACAAGCTCGGGGATCCCGAGGCCAAGGCGTACGTGTGCGCGGCGCGGCGTCGGGCGCTCTGGGATCCGGCTCACCTCGAGGCGCGGGTCGACGTGTCCACCGAGATGCTCACCCATGCGCGGCGGGCGCAGAACCTGGAGTTGGAGCTGCAGGCGCACGCGTGGCTGGTTGTGGACCTCCTCGAGGACGGAAACCGGGCGGCGGTCGATGCCCAGATCGAGGCGTTCACCGCGGGAGCGGAGAGACTGCGCCAGCCGGCGTACCTGTGGCATGCCATGGTGTGGCGGGCGATGCTGGCCCTGATGTCTGGCCACCTCGAGCAGGCCGAGGAGCTGGCCTCCGATGCTCTGGCGGCCGGAGCGCCATCCGAGGCCGGGACCGCGCAGCAGTACTACGCGGCCCAGATGCTGGCGATACGACGCGAGCAGGAACGCATGGCCGAGCTCGAACAGCCCGCGCGGCAGTTCTTCGGCTCGATCCCGGGCCACCCGACCTGGCCGCCCGCGCTGGCAACCCTCCTGTGTGAGACCGGCAAGACGGCCGAAGCGCGAGCGGAGTTCGAGGTCCTCGCCGCGCAGGATTTCGCGAACATCCGCAGAGACGGCGACTGGATGACCGTCGTCGCGCTGCTGAGCGAGGTCTGCGCGGCGCTCGGAGACGGGTCGCGGGCGGCAATCCTGTACGACCTGCTGCTCCCCTACCGCGAGGCGAACGTGATCATCGGCCTGGCCGCGGTCTGCCTGGGGTCGGTCGAGGGACTGCTCGGAAAGCTGTCCTGGACGGCCGGGCGCGACCGCGCGGCGGCCGCGCACTTCGAGCGGGCGCTCGAGGCCAACGCGTCGCTCCGGGCGCCGGTCGCGCTCGCGCACGCCCAGCTGGACTATGCCCGCGCGCTCGGGCCCGGCGCGCGCGCGGCCGAGCTCATAAACTCGGCGGCACGCACGGCGGACGACCTCGGCCTGCCGCATGTGGCGCACCTGGCGCGAGAGCTGAGCAAATCCTGAGCGGACACTAAGAGCCTGTTTCACAATGACGCGGCCACCAGGTAGCGCCAGCAGATGATCGCGCAGCCCAGGTGCATGAAGGCTTGGTGCATCTTGGGGTCGCGTTCATATCGGGTACGTAGTCGGCGGAATTGGTGAAGCCAGCCGAAGGTCCGCTCGACCACCCAGCGGTAGACGCCGAGTCCTGACCCATGCTCGGTGGCGCGCCGGGCGATGACCGGCTTGATGCCGCGCTTCCAGACGAGGCGCCGGTACTTGTCGTGGTCATAGCCGCGATCGGCGATCACCTGTTTGGGGCGGTTGCGTGGGCGCCCGCGCCAGCCGCGAACCGGCTTGACCGAGTCGATCAGCGGCAACAGCTGGGTGACGTCGTTGCGGTTGGCGCCGGTTAGCTTGACCGACAGGGGAATCCCGTTCGCGTCGGTCAGGAGGTGGTGCTTTGAGCCCGTGCGCCCACGATCGACCGGGGATGGCCCCGTCTGGAGCCCCCCAAAAGCGCGCGGATCTGGCTTGAATCAGCGACCGCCCGGGACCAGTCGATCTCGCCGGCCCGGTTCAGTCGCTCGAGCAGCACATGATGAAGACGCTCCCACACCCCCGCTTCCTGCCACTCCCGCAACCGTCGCCAGCAAGTCACCCCAGAGCCGTAGCCGAACTCCTGCGGCAGGTCGTGCCAGGCGATCCCGGTATGCAGCACGTACAGGATGCCGTTGAGCGCTTCGCGATCATCCAGCCGCTTACGGCCGGGATAGCGAAACCGCCGCGCCGGCTGTGGGATCAGCGGACGCACCACCTCCCACAGCTCATCGGGAACCTCCACCAGCGACATCTCCACCTCCGACAGTCGACCACACGTGCCGGAGGTTTCGACGCTCAGCTACATAACCCCTCTTTCTGAAACAGGCTCTAAGCCCTACCCTGCGGGCCGGGAGGACCAGCTTCCCGAAAGGGGTTGCGGCGGGCGCTACCCTCCCCGGACTTATGGGCAAGACTCTGGTCATAGCGGAAAAGCCGTCGGTCGGGCGCGACCTGGTGCGCGTTCTCCCCGGCACCTTCAACAAGGGGGAGGGCTACCTCGAAGGCCCCGACCACATCGTCACGTGGGCGGTCGGCCACCTGGTGGCGCTCGCCGATCCCGACGAGTACGACGACCGCTTCAAGAAGTGGCGGATGGCCGATCTGCCGATCGTGCCGGACCGCTTCCGGCTGGTGGTGAGAGACGAGCGCTCCAAGAAGCAGATGAACGTGGTCAAGCGGCTGCTCGGCCGCGACGATGTCGAGAAGGTGGTCAACGCCTGCGACGCCGGGCGCGAAGGCGAGCTGATCTTCGCCTACATCTACGAGAAATCCGGGTCGAAGAAGCCGGTGCAGCGCCTGTGGTTGAACTCCATGACGACCGAGGCGATCCGGCAGGCGTTCGGCTCGCTGCGACCGGGAGCCGAGCTCGCCCCGCTCGAGGCGGCGGCCCGCTCCCGCTCGGAGGCCGACTGGATCGTGGGGATGAACGCCACGCGCGCGGCCACCATTCGCCTGCGGTCCTCGTTCGACGGCGCCGTCTCGCTGGGGCGGGTCCAGACCCCCACGCTCGCGATCCTCGCCCGCCGCGAGGAGGAGATCCGGGCGTTCAAGCCCGAGCCGTACTGGGTCGTGGACGCGACCTTCGATCCGGTCAACGAGCCCTCGGGTCGCACGTACGATGGCCGCTTCCACGCCGGCGCCAACCCCCGGATCAAGACCGCGCAGGAGGCGAGCACGATCGTCGCCGCGTGCGAGGGCCAGATCGGCGAGATCACCAAGCTCGAGAAGTCGGAGCGCAAGGAGCGTCCACCACTTCTGTATGACCTCACCCGCCTGCAGAGCGATGCAAGCTCCCGCTACGGGTTCACCTTGCGCCGGACGCTCGCCGCCGCACAGCGCCTCTACGAGGAGCACAAGGCGATCACGTATCCGCGGACGAACTCGCGCTATCTGACCAGCGACATGGTCGGCGAAATCAAGCCGATCGCCCGGCTCGTGGGCCGCGAGCGAGCGTACGCCGAGGCCTCGAAATACGTGCTCGGGCTCGACGTGCTGCCGCTTGGTCGCGTCGTCAACAACGATCGGGTCACGGACCACCACGCGATCATTCCGACGCGCGCCGACCGCCACCCGGTCGAGAAGATGAACGAGGACGACCGCCGGATATACGACCTGGTCGTCCGCCGGTTCCTGGCGATCTTCCACCCGGACGCCGTGATCGAAAACACGCGAGTGGAGACGACCGTGGCGGATCAGGTGTTCCGCACCCGCGGGAAGCGGATTCTCGTGCCGGGCTGGCGCGGCGTGTACGGCGAGACCGCCGACGTCGACGAGCGCGCGGACGACGACGAGGGACGCGAGCAGCGGCTCCCACAGCTCGAGCAGGGCGAGGCCGCCGCGGTCACGGAGATCGCCTCGGAGGAGAAGGAGACCAAGCCGCCGCGTCGCTACACGGACGGTTCGCTGGTGACCGTGATGGAGACGGCCGGCAAGCTCGTCGACGACGACGAGCTGCGCGAGGCCATGAAGGACTCGGGGATCGGGACCCCGGCCACCCGCTCGGCGATCATTGAGCGCCTGATCCAGGTCGGCTACGTGGAGCGCGACGGGCGCGCGCTGGTGGTCACCGAGAAGGGGCTGAACGTGGTCAGGCTGCTAGGCGAGCACGCGCTCACGTCTCCCGGCCTCACCGGCGAGTGGGAACACCGGCTGGCGAAGATCGAGACCGGCGCGGACTCCCGCGAGGCGTTCATGGGCGACATCGTGAAGTTCACCGAGGACACGGTCGGAGAGCTCGACCGGAACTTGAAGGACGTCCGCATCCCCCGCGCCAACCTCGGGGCGTGCCCGATCTGCGGCCGTGACATCGTCGAGAACCGCAAGGGCTACTCGTGCTGGTCGCGCGAGGACCCCGGGTGCGGGTTCGTGATCTGGAAGGCGAAGGCGGGCAAGCAGCTGCCCGTGTCGGTCGCGCGCGAGCTGATAAGGACCGGTCGCACCGAGAAGGCCGTGACCGGCTTCAAGGGGCGCTCGGGCAAGAGCTTCCGCGCCCGCCTGGCGCTCCAGCAGGCCGAGGACGGCAAGTGGCGGGTCGAGTTCGACGAGCCGTGGGCGAAGGAGGGCGCCAAGCCGCCCGAGGCCGACGAGGCGGAGCAGCGCTCCGCCGCGTAGGTTTATTGGGCGGCCCGACCCGGGGCCGGCCGGTTGCCCGCAAGGGCTTTGTCTGATGCGGGCGGCACCATAGGGGAGATGCCGCTGTCACTCGTACTCGGTCCGGCCAACTCCGCCAAGGCGGGGGAGGTGCTCGGCGCGTACGCGGCCGCCGCGCGGCGCGGAGCGATCCTCGTCGTGCCCACCGCGGCGGACGCCCAGCACTACACGCGCGAGCTGGCCGCGGACGGGGCGGTGCTGGGGTCGATCGTGACGTTCGCCGGCCTGGCGGCGGAGATCGCGCGCCGCGCGGGGTACGGCGGGTCGAGGCTCTCGAGCCTTCAGCGCCGGCGCGTGGTGCGGCGCGCGGTACGGGCCACCCTGCTCGACGTGCTGGGGCGCGCGGCGCGGTCAGCGGGGTTCGTGGCCGCCGCCGGCGAGCTGATCTCCGAGCTCGAACGGGCGCTGGTGACCCCGCAGCGCCTCGCGGCCGCGATGCGGGCGTGGGCGGCGGAGGACCCTCGGCGCGAGCCCTACGCGCGCGACGTCGCCTCGATCTACTCGGCCTACGCCCGGGAGCTCGAAGCACTGGGCCGCGTGGACGGGGAGCTCTTCGCCTGGCGCGCGCTCGACGCGCTGCGCGAGGCGCCGGCGCGATGGGGTTCGGACGCGGTGTTCTTCTACGGGTTCGACGACCTGCAGGCGCTCCAGCGCGACGCCGTCGAGACGCTGGCGCGGATCGTCGGAGTGCCGGTGACGGTGTCGCTGACCTACGAAGCCGGTCGCAGCGCGCTCCGGGCCAGGGCCGAGGTCGTCGAGGAGCTGCGGCCGCTGGCCGAGCGGGTGATCGACCTCCCCGCGCTCGACGAGCACTACGAGCCGGGCGCACGCGCCGCGCTCAGCCACCTCGAGCGCTGGCTGTTCGAGACCCCGCCCGAGCGGATCGACCCGGGAGGGTCGGTCCGGCTGCTGGAGGCGGGCGGCGAGCGCGCGGAGGCGGAGCTCATCGCCGCCGAGGTGCTGGCGCTGCTGCGCGCCGGCGTGCCCGGCGAGGAGATCGCGGTCGTGCATCGGGTGCCGGCGTGGGCGGCCCCCGTGCTCGAGGCGGTGTTCGACCAGTACGGGATCCCGATCACGATCGAGCGCGAGCTGCCGTTCGGACACGTCCCGATCGGCCACGCCCTCGTCTCCCTGTGCCGCCTCGCACTGCTCGAAGCGGAGCGTTCGCAT
The DNA here is from genome assembly GCA_963731355.1 of uncultured Solirubrobacterales bacterium. Lineage (GTDB taxonomy): Bacteria > Actinomycetota > Thermoleophilia > Solirubrobacterales > Solirubrobacteraceae > Palsa-465. The sequence continues at coordinate 228,926 of CAVSUS010000004.1, forward strand.
CCCGAGGACCTGCTCGCCTATCTTCGCTATCCGGGTCTGCTCGAACGACCCGAGGTCGCGGATGCGCTCGAAGCCGAGGTGCTGCGCGAGGGGCTGCGAACCGCGAAGCAGGCGCGCGAGCGGCTGGGGTGGAGGCTCGCGGAGATCGACGAGCTGCGGGCGGCGGCCGACCCCGCGGCGGAGCTCGCCCGCCGCGCCCGTGCGCTGTTCGCCGCGCCCCACCGTCTCCAGGCGCCGGTGGTGGGGCGTGACGAGGAGCTCGACGCGCGCGCGCTGGCGGCGCTGCTGCGCGCTCTGGACGAGGTCCACGACCTCGGCGAGCGCCTGGAGGGCCCGGAGCTGATCGAGCTCCTCGAGGAGCTCCGGGTGCCCGCGGGCGCGCGGCCCCGACCCGGTGCCGTGCTCGTGTCGGATCCGCTCGCGATCCGGGCCAGGCGCTTTCGCGCGGTGCTCGTGTGCGGGCTGGTCGAGGGCGCGTTCCCGCTCGCGCCCACGCCCGAGCCGTTCTTGTCCGAGGAGCGCCGGCGGGAGCTCGCGGCGTGCAGCGGCCTGCGGCTCGCCCCCACCGAGGATCCACTCGCGCGCGAGCGGTACCTGTTCTACGCCTGCGTCTCGCGCGCCACCGAGCACCTGGTGCTCTCGTATCGCAGCTCGGACGAAGAGGGGAACCTCGCGCTTCCGTCGCCGTTTCTCGCCGACGTGGGCGAGCTGTTCGTGGAGGGCTGGCCGGACCGCCGCCGCCGGCGCCTGCTCGCGGACGTAGTGTGGCCGGCCGAGGAGGCGCCGACCGCTCGTGAGCTGGATCGCAGCCTCGCCGCGGCCGCGGCGCCGGCGGGCGGTGAGGTGCCCTCGCCGATCAGATCGTTGTCCGAGGTCGCGCTCCGCCACGTCCGCCATCGGGAGATCGTCTCGGGCGGCGCGCTCGAGACCTATGCGGACTGTCCCGTCAAGTGGTTGGTCGAGCGCGAGCTCCAGCCGGCGGCGCTCGAGCCCGATTCCGACGCGCTCGTGCGGGGGAGCTACATGCACCTGGCGCTCGAGGACGTGCTGCAGCGCCTCGGGCGGTCGGTGACCGCGGAGTCGCTGCCCGAGGCGTTCTCGATCCTGGAGGAGGTCCTCGGGGAAATGGGCCGTTCGTTCGATGTCGCCCCGGGGCGCCCCGAGGGCGTGCGCGCGGCGGCACTTCGGATGATCGAGGCCGACCTGCGGCGCTACCTGCGCTTCGAGGCCGGCGACGGGTTGGACTGGCAGCCGGCCGGGGTGGAGGTTCGGTTCGGGTTCGCCGGCGAGGAGGGGTCGCTCCCGCCGCTCGAGCTCGGCGAGCGCCCGGGCGAGGTCAGCGTGCGCGGTGCGATCGATCGCGTGGACGTCGACCCGGAGGGCACCCGCGCGATCGTCCGCGACTACAAGAGCGGGCCGGCGCGGCCCGAGCACCAGGGCGCCCGCTGGGAACCGGACCGCCGGCTCCAGGTGGCGTTGTACATGCTCGCGGTCCGTCAGCTCTTGGCGGTCGAGCCGGTCGCGGGCTTTTATCAGCCGCTCGGCGGGAGCGATCTTCGTCCCCGAGGGGTGTTCCTCGAGGACGCGCCGGTAGGGAGCGCGGTGGTGGGCAACGATGCGCGGAGTCGGGACGAGCTCGACGTGGTTTTGGAGGACGCCCGGGCGCGCGCGCGCGCGGCGACCGCGCGGCTACGCAGCGGAGAGCTCGTCCCCTGCCCGGAGACGTGCTCGCGGGATGGGTGCCGGCACCCGGGGATATGCCGGAGCCAGTAACGGTCGCAGTGGTGGGCGCTCCGGCGTGGACCGAGGAGCAGCTCGAAGCCATCGAGCGCCGCTCGGGCGATCTGCTGCTCGATGCGGCCGCCGGCAGCGGCAAGACGTCGGTGCTCGTCGAGCGGTTCGTGCGCGCGGTCCTCGAGGACGGTGCCGACGTGGAGGCGATCCTCACGATCACGTTCACCGAGAAGGCGGCGGCGGAGATGCGTGACCGGATTCGGGCGCGGCTGCGAGCGCTCGGCGCGGTTCGGGAGGCTCGCGCCACCGAGGGCGCGTCGATCTCGACCATCCACGGCTTCTGCGCCCGGCTGCTGCGCGCACACGCGCTCGCGGCGGGGATCGATCCCGCGTTCGAGGTGCTCGACGAGCAGCGGGCGCAGCGGCTGGCCGACGCGGCGTTCGACGGCGCGCTCGAGGAGCTGGCCGCCGGCGGTCCGGACGGCGTGGATCTGATCGCCGCGTACGGGCCGGCGCTGCTGCGGGGGTCCGTCCAATCGGTGTACGCGGAGCTGCGCTCGCGCGGGGAGCTCGAGCCGGCGCTGCCGGCGCTGGGCGCGCCACCCGACCTGGGCCCGCTCCGCCAAGCGCTTCTCGCCTCGGCGGCCACAGCTGCGCTCGAGCTGGGCTCGATTGCGGATCCGTCGGTGCGCGTGGTCCAGGCTCTGGAGCGCCTCGACCGGTGCGCGGAGGTCGTCGGCGACACGGACCCGTGGCCGGGAGACCTCGATGCGCTGCGCCTTCCTAACGGCAACGGCACCGCGCTCTGCACCGAGGCGTGCGTGGCATACGCCGAAGCGCTTTTGCGCTTCCGGGAGGCGTGCGAGCGCCGGCGGGCGGGGCGGGCGCACGAGCAGCTCGAACGGCTGCTCTCGCGTTATGGCGCTCTCTATGCCGCGCGCAAGCGCGAGGCGTCCGGGCTCGACTTCGAGGACCTCGAGCTCATGGCCCGCGAGCTGCTGCGCTCCGACGCCGAGCTGCGCGGGCGCTACCGCTCGCGCTTCTCGCACGTGATGGTCGACGAGCTTCAGGACACCAATGCCGTCCAGCTCGAGCTGATCGAGATGGTCGCCGAGGGCAACCTGTTCACGGTCGGCGACGCGCAGCAGTCGATTTACGGTTTCCGTCACGCCGACGTCGAGTTGTTCGAGCGGCGAGGCGCGCGGCTGGAGGAGGTGGGGGGGCGGATCGCGCTGTCGACGAATTTCCGCTCCCGGCCCGAGATCATCGAGGTTTTGAATCACGTGTTCGCCGGCGCGCTCGAGGGGTTCCGGCCGCTGCGCGCGGGCCGGCGCGATGCTCGTGCTTCCGATCCGCGCGTCGAGCTGCTGGTGGCCGACAAGGGCGCCGACTGGACGCCGGACGGCCTGGCGTCGCCTTGGCGGGTGGCCGAGGCGCGGGCGCTCGCGGGCCGCGTCGGCGAGCTGATCGCCTCCGGGGCGGCGCCCCGGGAGATCGTCGTGCTCACGCGTGCCACGACCGACCTACGGGCGTACGAGCGCGCGCTCGAGGAGCGCGGCGTCCCCACGTACGTGATCGGCGGGCGAGGCTACTGGGCGCACCCACAGGTCGTGGATCTCGTGGCGTACCTGCGCGCGCTCGCGAATCCGCGCGACGAGGAGGCGCTGTACACGGTGCTGGCCTCGCCGCTGGTGGGCGTGTCGGTCGACGCGCTCGTGGTGCTGGCGGACGCGGGGCGGTCTTCGGGACGGGATCCGCTGTGGGTGCTGCGCTCGCCCGACGGGTTGCTCGACGAGCTGGGCGAGGAGGATCGCGGTCGGCTCGCGACGTTTGCCGAGTGGTTCGCGGGCGAGCGCGTGGTCGCCGCAAGGTCGGGGATCGACGAGCTGATCGGGCGCGCGCTCGAGCGGACGGGGTACGACCTCGTGGTGCTGGCGATGCCCGGCGGCCAGCGCCGGCTGGCCAACGTGCGCAAGCTGATGCGGCTCGGACGCGAACACGAGGAGGCGGCGGGGCGTGACCTGCGGCGGTTCCTGGAGCTGGTTCGCACCCGCGTCAGCGCGCCACCCTCCTCCACCGACGCGCGCGAGAGCGAGGCGCCCGTCGAGGGGGAGGCACTCGACGCCGTGCGGCTGATGACGATCCACCGGGCGAAGGGACTCGAGTTCGAGATCGTGTGCGTGGCGGATCTGGGTCGTGGGCCTCACTGGCGATCGGAGCTGATGCGAGTGGGCCGGGGCGCACGCTTCGGTCTGCGGCTCGCCGAGCCCGGCACGGGCAAGCGCGAGCCGGCGCTCGAGTACAAGGCCCTGGGGGAGGAGCAGGCCTCGGCGGAGGCGCGCGAGGAGCGCCGTCTGTTCTACGTCGCGATGACCCGGGCCCGGGAGCGGCTGATCCTGAGCGGCGCCGCGAAGCTCGATCCGTGGCCCGAGGGCGGCGGCGCCGGCCCGATTGCGTGGCTCGGGCCCGCGCTGCTGGGCGAGGTGGCGTCGCGGGTCGCCGAAGGAGGCGGCGTCACCGAGCAGGGTGCGCGATTTGACTTCGTCCGCAACCTCGAAGCTCCACCCCCACCCATCCGGTCGCGACCGGCGCCACCCACGTCACCGCCGCCGCCGGCGCAGTCGCCTGGCGCGCCGATGGGTCCGCCCGTGTCCTCGCTCAGCTACTCCTCGCTCGGGGAATATCAGCGCTGCGGCTACCGGTTCTACGTCGAGCGCGTGCTGGGTTTGCCGCCGGTCGAGCAGAGCCTCGAGGCCGCGGGGCGATCGGGCGCGGCGGGGCTGGCGGCGGCCGAACGCGGTGTGCTGGTGCACGAGCTGCTCGAGCGGCTGGACTTCCGCCGGCCGACCCCCCCGACCGCGGCGGTCGTCGACCGCGTCCGCGAGAGCGCGCGCATCGCCCGGGCCCCCACCGAGGAGGAGATCGCCGAGGTCGCGGACCTGGTCGAGGCATTCGGCGCCAGCGAGGTGTGCGCGCGGCTGGCCCGCGCCACCTCGGTCACACGCGAACAGCGCTTCGGCTTCCTCCTCGACGGAGTGCTGATCAACGGCGTCTTCGACGTGCTCGCGCGCGAGCCGGCCGGCCGATCGCTGGTCGTCGACTACAAGACCGATCGGCTCGAGGGCGCCGATCCCCGCGAGCTGCTCGCCGGCGCGTACGAGACCCAGCGCCTCGTCTACGCGATCGCGGTGCTGCGCACCGGCGCCCCGGAGGTCGAGGTCGCCCACGTGTTCCTCGAGTCGCCGGCGAGCCCGGTGAGCGCGACTTTCGTTGCCGCGGACGCGGACCGGCTCGAGGCTGAGCTAAGGGCGCTGACGGGCGGCGTGCTGCGCCGCGAGTTCAGGGTCACCGACGAGCCCCACCGCGGCGTCTGCGGCGGCTGCCCGGCGGCGGGCGGTCTTTGCTCATGGCCGCTCGAGTTGACTCGGCGCGCGGCACCCGACAAGCTGTTCTGACCCCCGCCCCTACCGCTGGAAACGCACGTCGACCGTCTCGTGCTGCGAGCGCTCCTCCATCTTCGCGAGGCGCCGCAGCGTTTCCTCGTCTTCGGGGCGCGGCGGGTCGAACAGCCGGCGCGGCCACAAATGGCGGGCGAGCACCACGTTGATCTCCGCCGCGTACACGGTGGTCTGGGCTCCGAGATGGAGCCACACCAGCAGCCCCAGCACCAGCGCGAACGTTCCGTAGGTGCTGTTCGCGTGGCGCAGCACGTGCTGGACGTAGTAGCCGCCGAAGTACTGCAGGACCTCCCACAGCACGCTCGCGATCGCCACCCCGATCCACAGGCAGCTGGTCGGCACGCTCGGCGAAGTGAGGAAGCGAAACGCGGCCGCGAACAGCCCGAAGTTGATCGCGAGCGACAGCGCGATGCCCGCGACCTTCAGCGCCGGACCGCCGAGCCCGCTGCTGGACACGGCTCCCGACACGATCGAGGAGACGACGAACAGGACCCCGAGCGCGACCATCAAGGTCAGGCCGCGCAACCGCCTGCGCAGGAAGTCGGGTCGCTCCTTGAACGGGACCGCCCACACCTTGTCGAACGCGTTGTGGGCCGCTTGCGTGACGCCCAGCCCCGCCCACAGCGAGGCCAGGATCCCGAGCACGATCGCGACCGCCGTGCCGTGCAGCTCGTGGGCCTTGATGTCCGAGCCGATGATCGGAAAGCGGGCCAGGACGGAGTTGGTGATCGAGTGCTGGACGCTCGGGTTGTTGTGGAACACGAACCCGAGGATCGTGACGAACACCAGCAGCAGCGGGAACAGCGAGAAGAACGCGTAGTAGGCGACGAGCGCCGCCAGCCCATTCGCCTGGTCGTCGGCGAACTTCTTGATCACCGCGACCGGAAACGCGAGCCAGCGATGCTTCTGTTGGCGACGGTCAAACGCCCGAATGGGACGTAGAAGATCCACGTTGCTTTTTTACCCATAGACGAGCAGTCTCAGGCGGTTGCGACGAGCCGCGGGGCCGGGCGCCGGCCGCTGTCGGCCGCGTCTCGAGCTCGCAACACGACCGTCGCGCCCCGGCTGGGGCTGAACGTGATGCTGCGCCGCCCGGTTTGCTCCCGCCTGCCATCCGCCGGCCGCACGTCGTAGCGGCTGATCACGCCCTGCAACACGATCTTCATCTCCTGGAGAGCGAAGCTCGCCCCCAGGCAGCGCCGGCGGCCCCCGCCGAACGGGATCCACGTGTAGGTGCCGGGGGCGACGCCGAGAAAGCGCTCCGGACGGAACGCGTGGGGCTCCGGGTACACGTCCGGGTCGTGATGGACGAGGTACACGCTCGCGAGCAGCGCCACTCCGGCCGGATACTCGACCCCCCCGATCCGGACGGGCTTCTTGGTGAGCCGCGGCTCGGCGTTCGGCAGGACCGGCCGGTGGCGCAGGATCTCGTAGATCGTGGCGGTCAGATACTCGTCGCCGTTTGCGCCTGAGAGCTCCCCGGCGAGGCGCGATGAGACCTCGGGCTCTCGGGCGAGACGCTCGAACGCCCACGCGAGCTGGGAGGCGGTGGTCTCGTGTCCGGCCACCACCGCGGTCATCAGCTCGTCGCGCAGCTCCTGGGGCGACATCGGCGTTGCGTCCTCATGGCGCGCTCCGAGCAGCATCGCGAGGACGTCGTCGCCAGGCGGCTCGCCGGCGCGTTCGGCCGCCCGCCGCTCCTCGATCAGCCCGAACACCAACTCGTCGGCCCGCGCCACGAGGCGACCCCACCGGCGCAGCGGCCCGAACCAGCCGAACAGGCGATTGAGCGCGGGCAGCAGCGACAGGGGGTTCTCGCTGAACGCGAGCACTTCGGTCAGCAGATCGCGGAGGTCGTCGAGCCGCCGGCCCTGCTCGAGCCCGAACACGGCGCGCAAGATGATCTCGAGGGTCAGACGCTGGAGGCGAGGATGGAGCGTGACCGGCTGCTCCACCGGCCACGACTCGATCTCGCGTTCGGCGAGCTCGGTCATCACCGCGGCCGCCCGCTGCATCCGCTCGCCATGGAATGCCGGGAGCATCAGCTTGCGCTGCTCCAGGTGTGCGCCCTCGTCCAGCAGGATCACCGAGTTGCGGCCGACGAGCGGCTCCAACACCCGGGCGCCCTCGCCCGGGTGAAGGACATCTGGCGGAGCGGTGAAGAGCTCCTTGATCGCCTCGGGATCGCAGAGCAGCACGAACGGCGGCTGGAACGGCAGCTGGACCGTGATCCGCTTGCCGTAGGTTCGGCGAAGCCCTTCGAGCGATGCGATCGGCCGCGTCCAGGTCGCGATCAGCTGCAGGACCGCGGGCGCGCTCGGCCCCGGCGGCAGAACCTCTCTGAGCTCACGCTTGGTCACCTTGGCGGGAGACATACTCCCGCATCGCGGACGGGAGTGTGAGATCCCTCACTGAGCGGCCGGCTCGCCGCGCTCGACCGCCAGCAGGACCTTCTTGCGCTCGACTCCACCGGTGTAGCCACCGAGTCCACCGTCTGCGTGCACGACCCGGTGGCACGGGACCACGATCGGCAGCGGGTTGGCGCCCAATGCGTTGCCCGCCGCCCGTGACCCTCGGGGGCTGCCCGCCTGGGTCGCCACCTGCTTATAGGTGGACACGATTCCGTACGGAATCCGAGCGGTGGCCTGGAGCACGAGCCGGCCGAACCCCCGGGTGAGGCGCCAGTCGAGCGGGAACTCGAACCGACGCCGGTTCCCCGCGAAGTATTCGTCGAGCTCGCGGCGCTGCGAGTCGAGCTTGCGGGAGGCGGCCAGCACGCGGGGAGAGACAGCCATGGCCAGCTCCTCGAGCACCGATTGCTCGTCCTCCGGGCCGAGGTAGGCGATCCGGACGAGCCCGCGGGCAGTGACCGCGAGCAGCAGCGTCCCCACGGGGGAATCGAGCGTGGCGTAGGCGACGTCGAGCAGCCGGTGATCATCCGCCGCCCCGATCACGTCGGGTAGGGGGGCATCGTCGTGAGCCTGGGCGGCTCCCCGCAACGCGCGCTCGAGCGTCTCGATATCGGTCATGACGTGTACTCCGTTCGCAGTCGTTTGAGTCCCTCGTGGACGTTTCGCCTGGCCGCCTCCTCGGTCGTGTCCATGGCCGCGGCGATGTCGGCGTAGGCCGCGTCGAACACGTAGCGGAGGGCCACCGCCGTTCGCTGCTTGGGTGGCAGGGCGCGCACCTGCTCCCAGAGGTCGGTGCGGCCGTTGACGGTCCCCGCCTCAGCGAGCGCGCCGTCACGCAAGACGGCGCGCTCGGCAAAGCCCTCCACGGGCACCGGCTGGCGGCGCCGCGCGCGGAAGTGGTCGATCGTCTTGCGGTGAGCGATCGTGAGGATCCACGCCCGCAGGTTCGAGGCATCTCGCAGGCGGGGATACGCGCGAAGCGCCGCGAGCCACGTCTCCTGGTAGCAGTCATCGGCCGCGCCGGCGCCGACCGTCGCCACCAGGAAGCGGTGCACGTCGCGGCCGTGCGCGTCGAGCAGCGCCTGGAACGGGGGCAGTTTCATCGGGGATGGAACGCGAGCCAAGGGCATTTCGTGATGTCCTGAGAGCCGATTGTGCCCCGGCAAGACGGCGATCAGCGGTTGAACGCTTCCCGCATTCGCTATACAAAGCTCATATGGCCCGCGCAATCTGGTCCGGGGCGATCAGCTTCGGACTCGTCAACGTTCCAGTCAAGCTGTACAGCGCCACCTCCCCCAAGACGGTGCGCTTCCACCAGATCTCGGGCAAGACCGGGGCCCGCATCCGCCAGAAGCGGGTGGATCCCACCACCGACGAGGAGGTGCCCTACGAGGAGATCGTCAAGGGCTACGAGATCACCCCCGACCGGTACGTGTTGATCACCAACGAGGAGCTCGACGCGCTCGACCCCAAGGCCACGAGGACGATCGACATCGAGGAGTTCGTCGATCTGGCCGAGATCGATCCGATCTACTACGACCACTCCTACTACCTGGCGCCGGCCGCGGGTGGCGCCAAGGCGTACCGGCTGCTCGTCGACGCGATGACCGAGGCGGGCAAGGTCGGCATCGGCCGCGTGGTGCTTCGCTCGAAGCAGCAGCTGTGCGCGCTGCGCCCGACGGGCGGAGTGCTGACGCTCTCGACGATGCTCTACGGGGACGAGGTGCTTCCACCCGACCGCCTCGACGAGCTCGACGCGGCCGGCGAAGTCGAAGCCAGCTCGCGTGAGCTCACCATGGCCCAGCAGCTGATCGACTCGCTCTCGACCGACTTCGAGCCCACCAAGTTCCACGACGACTATCGCGAGCGGGTGCTCGACCTGATCGAGCGCAAAGCCGCGGGCGAGGAGATCGCGGTGCAGCCCGAGGCCGAGGAGCCGGAGGCCGCGCCAGATCTGATGGCCGCCCTGGAGGCGAGTCTCGCGGCGGTGCGCAGCGACGACGAGGAGACCCCCGCGCCCAAGCCCAAGCGGCGAGCGGCCGCGTCCAGCGGCGACGGGCGCCGTTCGGGGGGCAAGCGCCCCGCCAAGGCTAAGAACTAACCACGAAAGCTGGTTATCCCCGCAAACGTTGGGGTAACAGGCGCGGGTACTGGTACCCTTGCGGTCCGCTTCCCGCCGCGCGTCCTCCGGTCAGGACCTTCGCTCCATGAATATCCGTATCGCTCCGCCTGGGGCCACCGGCCTCTACGACCCCGAGAACGAACACGACGGGTGCGGCATCGCGCTCGTGGCCAAGCTATGGGGTGAGGCCAGCCACGCGGTCGTGGAGAAGGCACTCGATGCGCTCGAGAACCTCGAGCACCGCGGCGCCGAGGGGGCGGACCCCAACACCGGCGACGGGGCGGGCATCCTGCTCCAGATCCCGGACGGCTTCCTGCGGGGTGCCGCGGCCGGGGTCGAGGTCCCCCGCGCGGGCCGCTATGGGGTGGGAGTGTGTTATCTGCCGACGGACGCGGAGCGCCGGCTCGCGCTCGAGCAGCTGATCGAGGAGACGATCGAGGCCGAGGGACAGCGGGCGATCTGGTGGCGCGACGTCCCGGTCGACGATGACCACGTCGGCGAGGTGGCGAAGCTGACCGCTCCGGCCATCCGTCAGGTCCTGATCGCGGCCTCGGACGAGCTCGCCAGCCAGGATGCATTCGAGCGCAAGCTGTACGTGATCCGCCGGATCATCGAGCGGCGGGCGGGACCGGAGCTGTCGATACCCAGCTTCTCGAGCCGAACGATGGTCTACAAGGGGATGCTGACCGCCCCGCAGCTGCCGCGCTACTTCACCGACCTCCGCGACCCTCGCCTGGCCTCGCGGCTGGCGCTGGTCCACTCCCGTTTCTCCACCAACACGTTCCCGAGCTGGGAGCTCGCGCACCCCTACCGGATGATCGCTCACAACGGCGAGGTCAACACGCTGCGGGGGAACATCAACTGGATGCGCGCGCGCGAGTCGCAGCTCGCCTCGGAGCTGTTCGGAGAGGACCTCGAGAAGGTGATCCCGGTCGTTCGCGAGGGCGGATCGGACTCCGCCGTGTTCGACAACGTGCTCGAGCTGCTCGTGCTGAGCGGTCGCTCGATCCCCCACGCGGTCATGATGATGGTGCCCGAGGCCTACCGGACCCGCAAGGATCTCGACGAGGACGTCAAGGGGTTCTACGACTTCCACTCCTGCCTGATGGAGCCCTGGGACGGCCCGGCGGCGGTGGTGTTCACTGACGGGCGCCTCGCCGGCGCCGTGCTCGACCGCAACGGCCTGCGGCCGGGGCGCTGGATCCAGGACACCGAGGGCTACGTGGTGCTGGCCTCGGAAGCCGGGGTGACCACGGTCGCCCCGGAGCACATCCAGCGCAAGGGACGCCTCGCGCCCGGGCGGCTGTTCCTGGTGGACCTCGAGGAGGGCAAGATCGTCGAGGACGAGGCGATCAAGCGCCGAGTCGCTCGGCGCCAGCCCTTCGGCGAGTGGTACGAGCGCTCCGTCGTGCACATCGACGACCTCCCGGAGCGCGACCCGCGCGCGCCGCGAATCGAGCCGCTGCGCTCAAAGCAGCTCGCGCACGGGTACTCGCAGGAGGACCTGCGGCTGATCATCGCGCCGATGGCCGCGAAGGGGGAGGAGCCGGTCGCGAGCATGGGCAACGACGCCGCGCTGGCCGTCATGTCCGACCGGCAGCCACCGCTGTTCTCCTACTTCAAGCAGCTGTTCGCGCAGGTGACGAACCCGCCGATCGACCCGATCCGCGAGTCGGTCGTGATGAGCCTGCAAGCCGGCGTCGGCGCCGAGGTCAACCTGCTGGTCGAGGTCCCCGAGCAGGCCCACCAGCTCGTGATGGACCAGCCGATCCTGCGCAACCACGAGCTCGAGAAGCTCCGTCAGGTCTCGCACGACGTCTTCGTCGCCGCCACGCTCGACATCACGTGGCCGATCGAGCTGGGCCCGCTGGGGATGGATCTGAGGCTGACGGCGCTGTGCGAAGAGGCCGCCCGGTACGTGGACAACGGGGCGAACATCCTGATCCTGTCCGACCGCAACGTCGGCCCCGAGCGCGTCGCGATGCCGTCGCTGCTGGCGGTCGGCGCTGTCCACCACCACCTGGTACGCCGAGGGACGCGGCTGCGGACCGGACTGGTGATCGAGTCGGGTGAGCCGCGCGACATCCACCACATGGCCACGCTGATCGGTTACGGCGCGGCGGCGATCAACCCCTACCTGATGTTCGAATCGCTCGACGAGCTCGCCGACCGCTCCCTGCTGCCCGAGGATCTCGATCGCGAGGAGGCCGAGAAGCGGATCGTCAAGGCGATCGGCAAGGGCCTGCTGAAGACGATCTCGAAGATGGGGATCTCGACCATCCAGTCCTACTGCGGCGCGCAGATCTTCGAGGCGGTGGGGCTCGAACCCGATCTCATCGACAAGCACTTCACGGGCACCGCCTCGCGCATCGGCGGAGTCGGCCTCGAGCAGCTCTCGACCGAGGCCCTCGAGCGCCATTTCCGCGCCTACCCGCGCACCGACCGCGAGGTGCTTCCGGTTGGGGGTGTCCTGCAATGGCGCCGCGACGGCGAGATCCACGTCTGGAACCCGGACACGATCGCAAAGCTCCAGCACGCCGTGCGTTATCAGAACGGCGACCCGCGCGAGACGTACTCCGAGTACTCGCGGCTGGCGAACGAAGACGCGGTCGAGAAGGCGCTGCTCCGGGGGCTGATGAAGCTGCGGCCGGCCGGCGAGCCCGCGCCTCTGGACGAGGTCGAGCCGGCGATCGAGATCGTCAAGCGCTTCACGACCGGCGCGATGAGCCTGGGCGCGCTCGGCCGCGAGGCGCACGAGACGCTCGCGATCGCGATGAACCGCCTGGGCGCGCGGTCCAACACCGGCGAAGGGGGAGAGGACGCCTCCCGCTACGTGCTCGATGCCAACGGCGATTCGCGCCGGTCGGCGATCAAGCAGGTGGCCTCCGGGCGGTTCGGCGTGAACGTCCACTACCTGGTCAACGCCGATCAGCTGCAGATCAAGATGGCCCAGGGCGCCAAGCCCGGAGAAGGCGGACAGCTCCCCGGCCACAAGGTCGACGGCTACATCGCGTCGCTTCGGAACTCCACCCCCGGCGTCGGACTGATCTCCCCGCCGCCCCATCACGACATCTACTCGATCGAGGACCTCAAGCAGCTGATCTACGACCTGCGCTGCGCCAACCCCACGGGCTCCGTGTCGGTCAAGCTCGTCTCCGAGGTGGGCGTGGGGACGGTCGCGGCTGGAGTCGCCAAGGCCAACGCCGACCACGTCACGATTGCCGGCCACGACGGCGGGACCGGCGCGTCGCCCCAGTCGTCGGTCCAGTCCGCCGGCGTGCCGTGGGAGATCGGGCTCGCCGAGACCCAGCAGACGCTGCTCCTGAACGACCTCAGGTCGCGGATCACGGTGGAGGTCGACGGCGGCATGCGGACGGGCTGGGACGTGGTCATCGCCGCGCTGCTGGGTGCCGACGAGTTCGGGTTCTCGACCGCGCCCCTGATCGCCATGGGCTGCATCATGATGCGCGTCTGCCACCTCAACACCTGCCCGGTGGGGATCGCCACCCAGGACCCCGAGCTCCGCAAGCGCTTTCGCGGCACTCCCGAACAGGTCGTCAACTACCTGATGCTGGTCGCCGAGGAGGTCCGCGAGATCATGGCCTCGCTCGGCATCCGGCGCTTCGAGGAGATGATCGGACGCACCGAGCTCCTCGACATGAACGAAGCCATCGACCACTGGAAGGCGGCCCGGGTGGACCTCTCGATGGTCCTCAGCTCCCCCGATCTGCCGCCCGACACCCCGCGCTGTCGGACCCGGCCGCAGGTTCCCGTCCTCGACGACGCGCTCGATTGGGAGCTGCTGCGCAAGTGCCTGCCGGCGATCGAGCACGGCGAGGTGACGAAACTCGGCCCCATCCCGGTCCGCAACGTCAACCGGACCGTCGGCGGGATCCTGTCCGGGGAGGTCGCACGCCGGCGCGGAGTCGATGGCCTGCCCGAGGACACGATCGAGATCTCCTTCTCCGGCTCGGCCGGGCAGAGCTTCGCGGCCTGGCTCGCGCCCGGGGTCACGTTCTGCCTGCGCGGCGAGACCAACGATTACACCGGCAAGGGTCTGTCCGGCGGGGTAGTCTCGGTGCGGCCGCCGGAGCGAGCGAGGTTCCGCGCCGAAGAGAACATGATCGTCGGCAACACGGTCTTGTATGGCGCGATCGCGGGCCGGGCGTTCTTTCGCGGCCTGGCGGGCGAGCGGTTCGCGGTCCGCAACTCCGGGGCGGATGCGGTCGTCGAGGGCGTCGGCGATCACGGCTGCGAGTACATGACGGGCGGGCGGGTGGTGATCCTCGGTCGCACCGGGCGGAACTTCGCCGCGGGGATGAGCGGGGGAATCGCCTACGTGTACGACGTGGACCGGCGGTTCCAGGGGCGGTGCAACCTCGAGCTCGTGGACCTGGAGCAGCTCGGCGACGAGGACGAGTCCCGGGTCAGGGCGCTGATCTCAGAACACGTGGCGCGGACCGGCTCGCTCGTCGGACGCAACGTTCTGGCCTCGTGGGACCGGGGGGCTCGGGAACGGTTCGTCAAGGTGATGCCGCGCGACTACAAGCGGGCGCTCGAGCAGCAAGTGGAGCAGGTCGCGGCGCCGGCGTAGGCGACCGAGGGCTAAGTGAGCCACTAAGGGCGTTGGGCGAGCTCGGGGCATTTCTGAAGATCCACCGGGTCGGCTTCGACAAGCGCGACCCGCGCGAGCGCGTCGGCGACTACAGGCAGTACTTCTCGCTCCAGCCGGACGAGGAGCTGCGGCGCCAAGGCGCCCGGTGCATGGACTGCGGGATCCCGTTCTGCCACGAGGGTTGTCCGCTCGGGAACCTGATCCCCGATTGGAACGATCTGGTGTACCGGGACAAGTGGCGCGAGGCGATCGACCAGCTCCACGCCACCAACAACTTCCCGGAGTTCACCGGGCGGATCTGCCCGGCCCCCTGCGAGTCGGCGTGCGTGCTGGCGATCAACGACGACCCGGTCACGATCGAGCAGATCGAGATGGCGATCGCCGAGCGCGCGTTCGAGGAGGGGTGGGTGGTGCCCCAGCCTCCCGACCGGCGCACCGGCAAGACCGTTGCGGTGGTGGGAGCGGGGCCCGCCGGGCTGGCGGTGGCCTCCGAGCTGAATCAGTGCGGCCACTCGGTGACCGTGTACGAGCGCGACGAGGGATCAGGAGGGTTGATGCGCTTCGGCGTGCCCGACGCCAAGCTCGAGAAGCGGATCATCGACCGCCGGGTGGACATCCTCGCCGCAGAGGGGATCAACTTCATCTACGACAAGGACGTCGGCCGGGATATCGATGCACGCGACCTGCACGCCGAACACGACGCGGTGGTGATCGCGATCGGCTCGCGGTCCTCGCGCGACCTCGACGCTCCCGGCCGCGACCTGCGCGGGATCCATTTCGCGATGGACTACCTCTACCAGCGAAACCGCTGGGTCGCCGCCAACGAGGGGCGCCCGCATCGCAAGGTCAGGCCCGGCACGGAGATCACCGCCCGCGGCAAGCGCGTGATCGTGGTCGGCGGGGGGGACACCGGCATGGACTGCATCTCGAACTCCCACCGCGAGGGGGCGCGGACCGTGGTGATCCTCGACGTCTACGCCGAGCTGCCCCCCGACGGACACGACCCAAGGCACCCGTGGCCGCTTCCTGCCAAGCGCACCCACACCACCTACGCGCTGGACGAGGGCGGAAAGCGGCGCTGGGGGACGGAGGTGACTGGGTTCGGGGGCAAGGACGGGCACGTCAGCCACGTCTACGCCCGGCAGGTGACCGGTACCTCCTCCCGCGACCTCACGCCGGTGCCGGGAAGCGAGTTCGTGCTCGAGGCGGACCTGGTGCTGATCGCGATCGGGTTTGAGGGTCCCGAACGGACTGGCGCGATCGAGCAGCTCGAGCTCGAGCTCGACCGCCGCCGCAACATCCGCACCCAGCAGACCTACCGGACCTCGGTCGAGGGCGTGTACGCGTGCGGCGACGCCAGGATCGGGCAGTCGCTGATCGTCACCGCGATCGCGGAGGGCCGCAAATGCGCCCGGATCGTCAACAAGGATCTGGGCGGAAGCCCGATGGACGCCGATCGCGAGATGCTCGCGGTCGGGGCGTGGAGCGGGGAGGCGGACCGGACGCTCAGGCACGAGGCGGAGGCGGCGGGCACGGTGCGCCCGGGGGAGGAGTTCTTCAGCGGGCCGGGAGCGCAGGGCCGCTGAGCGTTTTGAGCCCCCTCGCAGTTGGAAACAAACCTGCCGTGGAGCGGATTTGAAGGTTTGTGAACTTCCTCGGAAGGGAATGCTACGTTAACAAGATATTAGGGCGCTCTTCTCCAGCGCCGGGGTCTTACGCGGCTCAGGAGAAATTGAGGTTTACTAAGAGCTTGGGACGGGGAAACTCGCCCCTGTCGGTCAGGGAACTGCGCCCCCACTTCCCTGACTCTCCGGGGGGTCCAGAAGGAACTGGACCCCCCGGGCTCGTTAACGGCCCGCGGCGGGATGTCTGGCGGGATCGGGGCGGTCGTGGGACGAGCGGGGCGGCGCGAGCGGGCGGCGACGCGTAGCAGCGCTACGCGAGCCGTCACCATTTGTTGATGGCTCCGATCCCCGTGACCGCGGCGGCCCAGGCGCACCACCACGCGTCGGTGACCTCGACGATCGAGCGCCTGATCGAGTCGACCGGCCACTTCTTCTCGCAGCTGGCGAACCTGGCTTGGGTCTCGCTCCTCATCGGGCTCGCGTTCTTTGCGATCTACCTGCTGCTGCGCTCGCGCGCGCTCACGAACGCGCTGCGCGCCGCCTACCCCAGGGAGACCGTGCGGTGGCGGGACGTTTGGGGCGCGTACATGGTCGGCTACGCCATCAACAACGTCTTTCCGCTCGGAGGCGGAAACATCGCGCAGCTGTTCCTGACCCGCTCCG
Organism: uncultured Solirubrobacterales bacterium; assembly: GCA_963731355.1. GTDB lineage: Bacteria > Actinomycetota > Thermoleophilia > Solirubrobacterales > Solirubrobacteraceae > Palsa-465. The sequence continues at coordinate 245,554 of CAVSUS010000004.1, forward strand.
CGATCCCGTCCAGCAGCTACCCGGCGGTCGCCAGCGCGCTCGCCACCGGGGTCCTGTTCGACTGGTTCATGGGCGTGCTGGTGATGTGCTTCGCGTTCACGCAAGGCGTGTTCCCCAAGCCTCCCGACTTCTCGAAGGTTCCGGCCTTCGACATCAGCTTCTTCGCCTCTCACATGCGATTCACGCTGTTCTTCCTGACGATCCTGGGGATCGCCTTCCTGGTCGGGTTTGCGCTGCTCTCCGCACGGGTGCGCGCCTTCTGGCAGCGCATTCGCCAGGGGCTCACGATCCTCCGCGACGGCCGGCGCTACCGCCGGGAGATGGCCAGCTGGCAGCTCGCGAGCTGGGTCTTCCGGTTCGCCGCCTACTGGGCACTCCTGGACGCCTTTCACATCGGCGGCTCGGTCCGCAACGCGCTCCTCGTCCTGGGCGTGCAGGTGGTCGCCTCGGTGTTCCCGTTCACGCCCAGCGGGGCAGGCGTCCAGCAGGCGCTGCTGCTGACGATCTTCGCCGGCAATCCCGACGTGGCGTCGTTCTCGGTGGGTCAGCAGATCGCGATCGCCGTCCTCACCGCTTCGCTCGGCTTCGCCGCGCTGGTCCTGATCTTCCGCTTCAAGAGCTTCCGCGAGGTGATCGCGAGAGGCAAGGAGCACCGGCGCCGGGAGGAGCAGGCCGGGGACGCCCAAGCCTCCTCCGAGCCCGTCGCGAGCGAGCCGTCGCCGGGTCCGGAAAACTTGACGCCCCCGTCACTTATTGAGTAGTGTCGTCCCGATGACACGCCTACCGACCGCCTGCGTGATCGGCGCGGGCTCCTCTGGAATAGCGGCCGCGAAGGCGCTGCACGAGCGCGGGATCGAGTTCGACTGCTTCGAGAAGTCCGATCGGATCGGCGGCAACTGGGTGTTCGGGAACCGCAACGGCATGTCCTCGGCGTACCGCTCGCTGCACATCAACACCTCGCGGGAACGGATGGAGTACTCCGACTTCCCCATGCCGAAGTCGTATCCCGACTTCCCCCACCACACCCACATCGCGCAGTACTTCAACGACTACGTCGATCACTTCGGGTTCCGCGACCGTCTCACGTTCGAGACGGGCGTCGCGCACGCCGCTCGCGGCCGGGACGGCGTGTGGACGATCCTGCTGGACACGGGAGAGACCAGGCGCTACGACGCGCTGCTCGTCGCCAACGGCCATCACTGGGACCCGCGCTGGCCCGAGCCGCCGTTCGAGGGCAGCTTCGACGGCATCCAGATGCACGCTCACCACTACCGCGAGAACACCGACTTTCGCGACAGGAACGTGCTGGTCGTGGGGATCGGCAACAGCGCCATGGACATCGCGGTCGAGGCCAGCTTCGTCGCCCGCAAGACGTTTCTGTCCTCGCGCCGGGGCGCCTACGTGCTCCCGAAGTACCTGTTCGGTCGCCCCCTCGACCAGATCGGCGTAAACGCGCTGACGCCGGTGCTTCCGTTCACGTTTCGCCGGGCGATCCTGATGGCGATGTACCGGATCGGTGTCGGCAGGATCGAGGACTACGGGCTGCCGGTTCCCGACCACAAGCTGGGCGAGGCCCACCCCACGATCTCGGCCGATTTCCTCAATCGGATCGCACACGGCGAGATGACGTGGAAGCCGAACATCGCCGCGCTGGAGGGCGACCGCGTTCGCTTCGAGGACGGCACCGTCGAGCAGGTCGACGTGATCGTCTACTGCACCGGGTACAAGGTCACCTTCCCGTTCTTCGACGATAAGTTCCTCTCCGCTCCCGACAACGACCTGCCGCTGTTCAGGCGCGTGTTCAGGCCCGGCACCGACAACCTCGCGTTCATCGGGCTGCTGCAGCCGCTCGGCGCGACCATGCCGCTGGCGGAAGCGCAGGGCCGATGGGCGGCCTCCTACCTTCGCGGCGAGTACCACCTGCCGTCGCTTCGAGACATGGAGGAGGACATGCGCCGCGAGCGCGCGAGGATGTTCAAGCGCTACGTGGCCTCCAAACGCCACACGATGCAGGTCGACTTCGACAACTACCTGTATGCCCTGGGCAAAGAGCTCAGGGCCGGTGCGGCGCGTGCCCGCGCGGCCGGCTTCACGTTGCCGGTGCAGCCTCTCGCGCAGGAGCTCGAGGCCGCGGCGGCGTGACACACGCGACGGCTCTACTAGGTGGCAGGCGCGAGCAGACCAAGGCGCACAACCGGGCGTCGATCCTCGCCGCCGCGCGCGAAGTGTTCGCCGAGCTCGGCTACGACGCCGCCGGCGTGCGCGACATCGTCCGGCGGACCGACCTGGCCTCGGGGACCTTCTACAACTACTTCCCCGACAAAGAGAGCGCGTTCCGCGCGGTGGTGGAGGAGAGCGCGCAGGAGGTCCGGCGGCGGCTGCGCGAGGCTCGGGCCGGCGCGCGCACGCTCGCGGAGTTCGTGGGAGACGCATACCGCGCGTGGTTCGAGTTCCTGGTCGAGGACGAGTTGCTGTTCGAGCTGATGCAGCGAAACGCGGGCCCGATCCGGGCGCTGTTCGGCGATCCGATCCTCGGCGCCGGCGTCGAGGACCTCCTCGACGATCTGCGCGCCGCGATCGACCGCGGAGACCTGCCGCCGATGGACGCCGACTACATGGCGGGGGCCATGGCCGGTGTGGCGCTGGAGCTCGGTGTCCGCATGGCCGACCGCAAGCCCGCGGACGTGGCTGGCGCGGCGCGGTTCGCCACCGAGCTGTTCCTGGGCGGCATTCAGCGGCTGGGGTCGGGTCCCGCCGCTAGGCGAGCTGGGACGCGCGGAGCCTGAGGAGCTCCACCAGCTCCGCGCCCCGGTGTGACGGGTCGGCGATCGGAGCGCCCCCGTCGAGCGGGAGCGCGGCCCGTAGGCGGCCATCGACCTCGGCGACGAGTGACGGCCCCGACGGCGCCCTCCCGTGGTCAAGCTCGGCCAGGGCGCGGAGCCGGTCGGCGTCGGCGGCCGACGCGTAGCGCAGCGTCACCCGGGTCACCGGCGTGTACCCGGTGTCGGCGAGGCGCCGGCGGTCGGCCTCTGCCCGGAGATCGCGGACGTGCTCGTGCGCCACGCGGAGGTTGAGATCGCCAGTCAATTCAGGTGGGTTGAAGTCGTGTAACCGTCTAAAGGATATAGACGGTTATGCGATGAGTCAAGCGGATGGGACGATGCGCCCGGCACGCCGGCGAGGGGGTCGCGGCGCCGGAGCGGGACGTGCGACGATTGGGGCGGAGCGCGCCGTGATGCCTACTTTCTGTCGCCACAACCGCCTGATCCAGAACTGCCCGATCTGCTCGCGCGAGCAGTCGATCGAGCTTCGCCCGATCCTCTCCTCGAGCGCCCCCAAGACGAGCCAGCCGCGCGAGCGGAGCGCGCGCGCGGCGCGGCCGCGCGCCACGCAGGCGAGGACCGGCGGCGGGACGGGGATGAAGGTGCGCCGGCTCGTGCGGGGACGCGACGACGGCTTCCGGTCGCCCTTGCTGCCGGGGCTGAAGTCAAGCACGGACGCCGAGCGCCTCTCCGAGGAGCTGGCCTTCGCGGGGACCCGCCTGACTGCGCTCGCCGACGATCCACCGGGCCTCTACGCGGAGGTCGCCGATGGGTCCTCAGACATCGAGGAACGCACCTGGCTGGCGTTCCTGATCGCGTACATGTGCCCGCTCGAAGGCGACGATCCGTTCGCCTCGATCAGGCAGGCGCGCAAGTCGTGGGCCTCCGGTGAGGCCCCGGACCTCGACGAGCTCGCGCTCGGCCCCCGCGCCGCCCATGACCCGGGCCGGGGTACGCGGACCGTCGACGCGTACCGCGCCTGGGCGCAGCGGGCAGGCTCGCAGGCGGCGGCGTTCACCGGGGAGGAGGCTTGGCCGGCGGAGCGGCGGTTCGCGCGGGTGTTCGAACGGCTCGCGCTCCCCGGGCTCCATCGAGATGCCCGCTTCGACCTGCTCGTCACGCTCGGGCAGCTCGGGGTCTACGACCTGCGGGCGGCCACGCTCGCGCTCGGAGGCGACAACCGAGTCACCGTGGCCGCCAAGCGGGCGTTTGGCATCGGAGATCCGTTGCTGCTCGAGCGCCGCGCGCTGGCGCTCGCGGACGCGTGTGGGCTCCCGTTGGCCGCCCTCGACGTAGCGCTCTACAACTGGGAAGCAGGGGAGCGGGCGACGCTCGGGCTGGGGAGCTCCGCAGAGCTCGACCCGGACGCGCTCGCGGCCGTGAGAGACACACTCGACGTCCAGGTGCCGCCGCGTTAGCCTTGCAGCCGATGCGCCGAGCGCTCGTGGGATTGCTTTCGGTCGCTGTGGTCGCGGTCGTCGTTCAGGGCGAGATCGTGAGCTCGTCCGCGGCCCCCCGGACCTCCGATATCGTCTGCCCGCTCGAGCCCGCCGGGAGCATCCCGTGCTGCACGGCGCCGATCGTCCGCGCCACCGCGGTCCTGCCGATCTGTTGCCCGGTCCCCACCGGCGCGGCGATCATTCCCTGTCCCGTACCGGAGGTCACCATCAGCACCCAGCCCAATCCCTCCCGCGCCGGTCAGCGCGTGACGATCAGCGGCACGGGTCGCCTGTTCCCCACGGACACGACGGTGTCGCTGTGGCAGGAGCTCCCGAACCAGCAGAGCTTTCACCAGGCGGCGAGCACCGGCACCGACGGCTCGGGGGCGTACAAGTTCGTGCGCGGCCCGATCGACACGAACCGCCGGTGGTACGTCGTTGCCGGCGGCGCGCGAAGCTCCACTCTCGACCAGCAGGTGAGCGCGATCGTGACTCTCTCGACGCCGGCGAGGACCGCGAAGCTGGGCAAGCCCATGCTGCTCACCGGGCGCGTAACCCCCACCCACGCCGGAGAGCGGCTCACGCTCCAGCAGCTGAGCGGCCACGGCTGGCGTACCGTTCGGTCCGCGAAGATCGGCCACAACTCCACGTATGCATTCCGAGCCATCTTCACTCGGGCCGGCCACCTGAAGCTCCGAACCGTGCTTCCTGCCGACGGTCGCAACGTGCGCTCCGCTTCAGCCCTCCTCGATCTGACGATCGCCTAGCTAGCGCCGGAAGCGCTGAACGGCGGCCCGAGCCGGTCCGTCCGACCCATCTCCTACCTTCTCCGCGTCCTCAGCCTCTCGCGCGTCCGCGTCACCGAGCCGGAGCTGCAATGACACTCTGCTTCATCGAACCGCAGAACGCTATTCGGGTCATCGCGGACTCCGTGGGGCGCGAGGCGCGCCGCCAGATCCTGGGCGAGGTCGTGCGGGCCTGGGTCGATGAGATCCCCGAGTCCGAGCTCGAGTCCCACTACGCGAAGGCCGTCGCCGACCTTGACGAGCACGACCTGTCGCTGCTGGCCGCCTGGCACGCGTCGCTCGAGGTCGGGCATCCGCTGCCCAACAAGGAGTTCCTGGTCAACGTGTTCTCTTCGCTGGGCGAGAACCGCCGCGAGGCGCTCAAGATCGCGGCCGGCTTTCGGGGTGAAGAGGCGTTCGAGGCCGGCGTGCGCGAAGATCAGGCGCTCGAAACCGTTCTGCCGTGGCTGTCCGAGGAGCGCTGCGCACAGCTCGCGCGGGAGTGCGTGGAGCTGTACTGCTGGGATCGGTTGGGGGCCGAGAACTAGGCTCTGACCAGCGGTGCGCTGGATCGAGGTTCGGTGGGTCTGTGCCGATCAGGATTCGGTGGGGGCGCGGGTGGGGGCGCGCTGAAAAACCCCCGCTATTGGGGGTAAATCCAGCGCACCTAGTTGGCGGAAGGCACGGACGCTGCGGGTGTGCTGGATAAGGGTTCGTATTGGACCCGGATCTCGCACACCGTGGCCGTGCCCGAGCTCACCGCCGCCTCGGCGCTCACCCTGCGGCCAGCGCCCGCTCGATGTCTTCGATCGCCTGCTCGTTCGACCGGAACCAGACCACCTCGATCCCCAGGTCCCCCGCAGCGTTGCAGTTGACCTCGACGTCGTCGACGAACAGCGAGGAATGCGGCGCCACGCCGAGGCGCTCGAGCGTGATCTCGTAGATCCGAGGCTCGGGCTTGCGGGCGCCGACGAACGCCGAGTCGACGACCACGTCGAAGATCTCGTCGACCGGAAGCTTGGCCCGCCAGAGCTGCTCCCATTCGCGGACGTTGTTCGTACAGATCGCCATCTTGAGCCCGCGGCCGCGCAGCTCCCGCATGTACTCGATCATGCGCTCGTTCGGATCGAGGTGCGCGAAGTACCGCTCGCCGAAGCCGTGCAACTCGGTCGGTCGTCCCAGCTGCGCGGTCAGCTCGTCGCTGAGCGCGGTCAAGAACGCCGCCTCGGTCATCCGTCCCGTCTCGAGCTCGAACAGGGGGTGGGCGCCATTGCGCTTCCAGGCCGCCGCCATCGCGTTGCCGAGCGCCTCGAGCGAGATGCCGGAGGAATCCTGAAGTGCCGCGAAGGAATCGAGCAGCGGGGAGGTGAGAACCCCGCCGAAGTCGCTGATGACCGCCTCGACGGGACTCATCCGCGACGGCCCAGCAGGTAAACGCCGGCGCCATCGCGTCCCCGGCTGTGCCAGCGAAACAACCCTGCCTGCACGTCGAGCGGACCGACGGTTTTGGCCGCGTACGGGCCCACCGCCTCCCCGGCGGCGCGTCGCGGGTACTGCGGCTGTTGCGTCTCATCTCCGTCCTCTCCGGCGAGCCACAGCTCGAGTGCCGCCCGCTCTGGCCTTCCGTCGGCCCCATACGTCGTCGACAGGCGGGACTCGGCAACCGCCCGGGGACCCTTGGGATCCAGCACCGCCGCGCTGATCACATCCGACTCCTGCCCCCGCGCCTTGCCGGGTCGGAGCGCGACGAGCGCCAGACCGTCGCCGGGTTCGAACCAGGCGGATACGTCGCGCACCGAAGTGAACCTATCGAGATCGAGCGCCTGCATGCGAGTGCCCCGCCGGCCGAGACAGTCGACCTTCTGCTCGGTGCCCGCGAGCGCGAACGTCCCGCTCACGCGGCAGAGCTGATCAAAACCGGCGCTGAGGCCATCGGCCCCCGTCGCCGGCACCGCGTCACCCACGGGGCGGACGCTCAGCTGAGTCCCGTCTGGCTCCAGTCGCCACTCCTCCTCGCCCCACTCCCCGACCAACGACGCAGACGACGGCACGGACCGGCCGGCGGCGCCGAGGCACACGAAACCGGGCTCTCGCGGGTCGGGCACCCAGGCGATGCCCCAGACGCCCTCGTCGACGTCGCCGAACGCAACCGTTCGCACGGCTGGTGGCGCATCGGTGGTCATCGAGGCAGCGGAGGCGGGTCGACGTCGGTCGCGGTCGAGTCGACGTCGTATGGCGTGCGCCTGCGGGGGAAGCCGGTGGCCCAGGCGACGACCCGGGCCTCGAGGTTGCGAATCGCCACGCTGCGCGCGAGCGCGCGCGTCGGCGCCACCAGCAAAAGGGCGCCGAGAAGGTCGGTGATGAAGCCCGGGATGATCATCAGGGCGCCCCCGATCAGGATCAGCGCGCCGTCGAGCACCTCTCGCGCCGGCGGCCTGCCGGCGGCGACGGCCTCGCGGAAACGCCGCCACGCCGCGCCTCCCTGCGAGCGCACGGCCCAGGTTCCGATCGGCAAGCTCGCGATCAGCAGCAGGATCGTGGGCAGTGCGCCGATCGCATCGCCGACCTTGATGGCCACGAACACCTCGGCGAACGCCCAGCAGATCAAGAGCAACAAACCGATCAGCATCACCATCAAGGCTAGTGGGGGGGATGGCGAGTTGTCGGGCTATGCCGGCGCCGCTACGCGAGCGCCGGCGAAGAACCCTGGAGCCTGACGCCGGCCAGACGGTGAAGGCCCACCTGCTTGATCAGCGCCATGATCTGCGGCTGGGCCCCCACGAGGAGGATCTTGCGCCCGTGGACGCGCAGCCGGCGGGCCAGGGCCGCGAGATCCAGCATCAGCGAGGGATCGGCGAATACCAGCTCGGTGAGGTCGACGATCACATCGGTCTTGGACCGCAGCGCGCGCACCATCGCCCGCCGCCGACACCCCTGGGTCGACTGGTCCTCGTCTCCACGACAACGCAGCGTCGCTGGCTGTTCATCGAAATCGACGATGGTGCCAAACCTACCTCACCTTCGCCGCCGCTCGCAAGCTCGTACTCCGACGGCTTTACACTCAGGGCATGGTCACCGTTGACGACGTCACAGATGCGCTGCGCGATGTGATCGATCCCGAGCTCGGGCTGGACTTCGTGGAACTGGGCCTGATCTACGACGTCGAGATCGAGGACGGCATCGTGCGGGTCCTTTACACGCTGACGAGCCCGGGATGCCCGATCGGACCTCAGGTGTCCGAACAGATCACGGAGTTCGTGGCCGAGCTCGAGGGCGTGACGGACGTGCAGCCCACGATGACGTTCTCGCCGCCGTGGACTCCTGATCGGATGAGCGAGGACGCAAAGTTCGCGCTCGGGTTCTGAGCGCGGCCCCGCCGCTCACTGGGGCCACCTAGCCCCGCGCGGTTCGACGAAGCTCCTGGCTCAAGTCGATCGCCCGAATCTCGTGCTCGTTCGGCAGCTTGTCGAGCACCGCGGCCACGACCTCTTTGACGTCCCGCTCCTCGTGACCGAGATCGTCGAACAGCGACTTGAGCGCGGTGTGCACGATCTTCAATTGGGCGGCCGTGAGGTCGAGCCGGAATGCGATCTCGCCGGGAGGGATGAGGTCGTTGGCCATCGGAGACGGAACGGTATAGGGCGCCTTGGCGGACGGCAACCGCGGGGTCAGACGCCTAAGCCGCGCGGCCCCTCAGGCCGCGCGGCCCAATGGGTCAGCCGTCGCTGCCCTTGGGACCGGGCCGCGCGCGCTCGCCGCGCTTGGCGCGCATGTCGGCGGCCGGACCCCGATTAGACCGGCCGCCCGACAGGGGGATGATTGGGGTTGGCCCGCCGTTTGGGCCAGCGGCCGATTCGCGGGCGGGCGCAGCCTCCGACTCTTCCTCGCCCCGCTCCGCTTCCCCCGGCTGGTCTGCATCCGGCTGCTCGGCCCGCTGGTCGTCAGCCCGCGCGGGGTGGGTCGCCGCGGCCTCACCCCGCCGGCGAGCGTCACGTTGACGAGCGGCACCGAGAAGCTCATGGAGGGAGGAATCGATCCCGTCCGCCACCACGTCGATGTCGGGGAGCGCGTCGTAGTCCCCGAGCAGGCCGTAGTCGACGCCCCCGGTGTAGGACATGATCGCGATCGCGAGCGCGTGATTGTTGGGCAGGAACGCGACCGGGAAGAGGTCCTGCAGCTGGCGCCCCAGAACGTACAGCGGCATTTGCGGCCCGGGGATGTTCGTGACGAGGAGGTTGAACAGGCGGGTGGAGAAGTTCAGCCGTGAGGCCTGGGCCAGGATCGTCGGCGGCGCGAGGTTGTTCACGGCGACGAGGGTCGCGGCCCCGACGGCCTGCTTTGACTCCTTCAGGCCGTCCATAGCCTGTCGCACGAAGCGCAGACGGGCCACCGGATCGTCGATGTAGACGGGAAGCGGTCCGCGCATCACGGTGAGCTGGTTGCCCAGCGATCCTCGCTGCTCCTGGGTGCGCACGGACACCGGGACGAGCGCACGCATCTCGAGTCCCTCGGTGCGCACGCCGCGCGAGCGCAGCCACCCGGCCAGGGCACCGGAAACGACGGTCAGCAAGACGTCGTTGACCGTCCCGCCGAACACGTTCTTAACGCGCTTGTAGTCCTCGAGCTGCTGGCGGACGACCGCGTAGCGCCGATGCGGCCCTATTTCGACGTTCAGCGGCGTGTCCGGCGCCGGGTTCAGGCCGGCCCAGGCGATCTCGCCGACCCCCTCGACGGCGTCGCGGGCCAGCCTGAGCGTCCCCAGGGGATGTGAAGCCGCGTACACGCCGCGCGTGACCAGACTCGCGGAGGTGTTGACCAGCCCGCGCACCCCGGCCAGCACCAGGTCGGCGCGGGAGGGCTCGGGTTTGGGGTGCCATGGCTCGAGGTCCGCGGGCGGGGGCGCGACCCTCGGCTGCACGTCGAATATCACTGTCGCAAGATCCACCCCCGAGACGCCGTCGACGAGCGCGTGGTGGGTCTTGGAGATGACCGCGAAGCGATTGCCCTCGAGTCCCTCGACGAGCCAGTTCTCCCACAACGGCTTGGAGCGGTCCAGCGGCTGGGAGGCGATCCGCCCGGTGAGCAGGAACAGCTGGCGCTCGGTGCCGGGGGCGGGCAGCGCCGAATGGCGGATGTGGTACTCGAGGTTGAAGCTCGGATCGTCGACCCACAGCGGGCGGCCGGTTTCGAGCGGCGGGGTGGCGAGCTTCTGGCGGTAGCGGGGAACGAGGTGGAGCCGACCGCGGATGTGGTCGAGGTAGTCCGCGAATTCGGGTGGCGGTCCCTCGAAGATGAGCACCCCCCCGACGTGCATGTGCGCATTCGGCCCTTCCTGGTGAAGGAACGAAGCGTCGGTGGAGGTGAGGCGATCGAGGTGTTGCTGCTGCGCCAATGCGCTCTCCGATTGGGAGGGTCCGAGTGGAAAGCGAAGAGTACGCTTCCGGGCGCGCCCCTGGGCGGCCAGGACTCCTAGACTGTCCGCGATGGCCCCGGTTCCCGAGACCGTACTGCTTGCTGCCCCGCGCGGGTACTGCGCTGGCGTCGATCGTGCCGTTCAGACCGTTGAACGCGCGCTCGAGCGCTACGGCGCGCCGGTTTATGTGCGCAAGGAGATCGTCCACAACAAGCACGTGGTCGAGCAGCTGCGGGATCGCGGAGCGGTGTTCGTCGACTCCGAGACCGAGGTGCCCGAAGGCGAGACCGTGGTGTTCTCGGCGCACGGCGTTTCCCCCGGCGTTCACGCCAAAGCGGCGGCGCGCCACCTGCATACGATCGACGCCACGTGTCCGCTCGTGACCAAGGTCCACGTGGAGGCGAAGAAGTTCGCGGCCGACGACTACACGATCGTGCTGATCGGCCACGCCGGCCACGAGGAGGTCGAGGGCACCATGGGGGAGGCCCCCGACAACATCGTGCTGATCGAAAACGAGGCCGACGTGGACGGGCTCGAGGTCAAGGATCCGGCCAAGGTCGCGTATATCTCCCAGACCACGCTCTCGGTCGATGAGACGCGGTCGATCATCAACCGGCTGCGGGAGCGGTTCCCGGCGATCATCGGACCCCGCACCGACGACATCTGCTACGCCACGACGAACCGCCAGGCCGCGGTCAAGCAGCTCGCGCGGCACTGCGACCTCGTCCTCGTGATCGGCTCGCGTAACTCCTCCAATTCGAATCGCTTGGTCGAGGTCGCTCGCGAGCACGGCGCCGACGCCCACTTGATCGACAACGAGTTGCAGGTGGACGAGGACTGGCTGTCGGGCAAGCGCGTCGTGGGGATCACCTCGGGTGCGAGCGCCCCCGAGGAGCTCGTGCAGCGGCTGGTCGAGTTCTTCCGCGAGCGCGGAACGGCCGACGTGCGGGAGCTGGAGGTGGTCCAGGAGGACGTGCGGTTCATGCTGCCCAAGGCGATCCGCCAGCCGACGGCGGCCGCCTCCGCATAGAACGGCCCGGCCACTGCGCACCCTGGTCGTCTCCGACCTCCACCTCGGGGCGAGGGCCGGACACGACGTGTTGCGCACCGGGATGGCGCTCCCGCCCCTGCTCGACGCACTCCCGCGGTTCGACCGCCTGGTGCTGCTCGGGGACGCGATCGAGCTCCGTCAGGGTCCGCTCCACGATGCCATGACCGCCGCGGCGCCGGTGCTCCAACGGATCGGTCGCGCGCTCGGGGCGGGGAGCGAGGTGGTGATCGTTCCGGGGAACCACGACCACCGGCTCGCCGCTCCCTGGCTGGAGCGCCGCGCCGGCCGCGACCGGTCTCCGGCCCTCGGCCTGGAGTCGGCCATCGCGTGGCGGCCCGAGGACTCGATCGCGGCGGTGGCGGCCGGGCTCGACCCGGCGAGCGTCCGCGGCGCGTACCCGGGCGTGTGGCTCCGCGAGGACGTCTACGCGATTCACGGCCACTACGCGGACCGTCACACCACCGTGCCCATGTTCGAGCGGCTGGGCGCGGGCGCGATGGCTCGAATCACCCGCGAACCGCAGTCCGGCCCCAGAAGCGCCGAGGAATACGAGGCGACCCTGGCTCCGATCTACGCCTGGATCCACGAGGTCGCGCAGACCGGCGGCCCCAGGCTGGGGGAGAGCTCGCACGGGGCGTCGGCGCGGGCCTGGCGCGTGCTTGCCGGCACCGACGCGAAGCCGAGCCTCAAGCAGCGCCTGCTCGCCGCCGCCTTCCCGGCGGTCGTGGCGGGCCTCAACCTCGCCGGGCTCGGTCCTCTACACGCCGACATCTCCGGGGCCGAGCTGCGGCGGGCGGCGCTGCGCGCGTTCGATGAGACGCTCAGCCGTCTCGGCGTGAAGGCGCCGCACGTGATCTTCGGCCACACCCATCGCGCCGGCCCGCTCGAGCGCGACGACCCGGCCGCGTGGCAAGCGCTGAGCGGGTCGGAGATGCTCAACAGCGGCAGCTGGGTCTACGAGCCCGCGTTCCTCGGCCGCTCGCCGCGTCAGAGCCCCTATCGGCCGGGGTTTGCGGCCATCGTTGAGGAGGAGGGGCCGCCCCGGCTGGTCAACCTGCTGGAGCAGGCGCCAGCATTCGCGCAGGGATGAGTGCCGCATCCGGACGATCAGTTATTCCTGCGCGGGACCTTAAATTAATCGACGCGGAGTCGCTCACGCCAGCCCCGGCGTGAAGCAGGTCGCATAACAGCGCACCCCGTCGCCGACGAGGAGCCGAAGCTCGCCGGCCGTGCTCCGGGGATGGGCGATCAGCTCGTAGCACCCGGGATGCTCGACCGGGAGCGCCCGCCCGTTCACGGTCACCGATCCGTGCCCGTCCAGAACCGCCCAAACGGCGCCGGCCTCATACCGGCCGCGGTACGGGCCCTCGACGTCGTCGGTCTGGATGGCCAGGACCGCCCCGGGCTCGTCCTCGGGGCGGAGGGGGCGTAGCAACGGGCGCTCGACGCCCAATAGCTCCTGGATGGCCAGCTCGGTCTCGTCGTAGGCGCCCTCTCCGTAGTGATATTCGAACAGGCGCCCGTCCTCGCTCCAGAGATATCGTGCCGGCCAACCGAGGTTCCCGTACAAGCCCCAGATCTCGTGCTGGACATCCACGACCACCGGATAGGGGACCCCGAGGCGCTCGACGGCGGCCCTCACGGCGTCGGGGTCTCGGGAGGGCTCGAACCCGGACGCGTGAACGCCGATCACACGTAACCCGGCGTCCTCGTAGCGCTCGTGCCAGGCCTTCACGTACGGCAGGGTTCGGATCGAGTTCGCACGGCAGAAGTCCCAGAACTCGATCAGAACGGGACGTCGAGGCTCCTCGTCTATGCGCAGCCTCGCGGAGTTGATCCAGGGCAGACCAGGAGGGAAGGGAGGGGCGGCGATGTGATCGACGGGGGCCCGCACGGGTATCGATAGTACGAGTGCAACGACCACCCCGGCGCTGGAAAAAGTTCGGCGCGGCGTAACAAATGACACACCATCCGCCGCTATACTCCCTGAAGTATTGAATGCATACCGCCTTTTAGGAGTTTTCAAATGAGCCCGTCCGGAGCCGAGGTTCTCCGCCAGATCAAGAGCAGGATCGAGGAGGTCGATCCGGCCGATGTGCGTGAGCAGGTATCGAACGGCGCGGTCGTGGTCGACGTGCGTGAGCCGGAGGAGTGGTCGGCCGGTCACATCCCCGGGGCCATCCATGTGCCGAAGAGCTATCTGGAGTCGCGGTTCGAGGGTGCCGTCCCGGATCGCAGCAAGCACGTCGTCCTCTATTGCGCATCGGGCAACCGGTCGGCGTGGGCGGCGCGTACGTTGCTGGACGACCTCGGCTACGAGCACGTCGAGTCGATGATCGGCGGCTTCACGCTCTGGAAGGACCGCGGGTACGAGGTGGAGACGCCGCGCACGCTCACCGCCGAGCAGCGCGAGCGTTACTCGCGCCATCTACTGCTCCCGGAGGTCGGAATCGACGGGCAGCAGAAGCTGCTGGACGCCAAGGTGCTCCTGCTCGGCGCCGGCGGACTGGGCTCCCCGGCGGCCCTGTACCTGGCGGCGGCGGGCGTCGGGACGCTCGGGATCGTGGACGATGACGACGTCGACCTCTCGAACCTGCAGCGCCAGGTCGTACATTCGAGCGAGCGGATCGGCGTGCCGAAGGTCGATTCCGCCGAGCAGACCATCGCGGCGCTCAACCCCGACGTGAAGGTGGAGAAGTATCCGGTCAGGCTGGGGGCGGACAACATCGTGGAGATCATCTCCGGATACGACGTGGTACTCGACGGACTGGACAACTTTCCGACCCGCTACCTGCTCAACGATGCTTCCGTCCGGCTCGGAATCCCGGTCGTGTCGGCGGCCATCCTCGGATTCGAGGGCCAGCTGTCGGTGTTCAAGCCCTACGACGGTCCCTGCTACCGCTGCCTGTTCCCCGTGCCCCCGCCGGCCGAGCTCGCGCCGTCGTGCGGCGCGAACGGCGTGCTCGGCGTGCTGCCGGGCACCATGGGTCTGCTTCAGGCCACCGAGGTGATCAAGCTGATCCTGGACGAGGGCGAGCCGCTGATCGGCCGGTTGCTCATGTACGACGCGCTGTCGGCGCGGTTCACCGAGGTCAAGGTGCGCAGGGATCCGGACTGTCCGATCTGCTCGCGTGACCCCGACTCGATCTCCGATGACGAGATGGGCGTGTTCCCCGACTACGAGGCGTTCTGCGCTGGCGCGCACTAAGGGACTAGGGTTATGCCCGTGGCGACAGTTCGCATTCCGCCGGTGCTGCGACCGTCCGTGGGCGGCGAGAAAGAGCTCGACGCGAATGGGTCCTCGGTCGGAGAGATCCTCCGTTCGGTCGCTGATCGCTACCCGGACACGGCGTCGCAGCTGTTTTCCGGTGACGGGCAGCTCAACCGGTACGTCAACGTCTACCTCAACGACGAGGACGTGCGGGTTCTGGACGGCCTCGAGACCGCGGTCGGCGCACGGGACACGCTCGTGATCCTGCCCGCGATGGCCGGTGGCGCGGTTCAGTAGCCGGCCGGCGCGATAAATCATCCCGGGAAGGGTTGGCGCCAGGAGGCGTCTATAGGGACGAGTATCAACGCCTGAAGGGAGTGAGATGCCTCGTCCACTGAACCACGACCACGCGCCCGGCTGGCGGCGGCCCGCGGCGATTGTCCTCGCCGGCCTGGTCGGCTTTTCGCTGGTGGCGGTCACCGCGATCGCGGTGGCGAAATCGTTCACGCTGAAGGTCGCCAAGAACGTGCACGTGACGAACACGCCGACGAAGGCGTTCAGGGTGCGCGCGGTCGACGTGCACGAGGCGGTGGGGGTCGGTCCCGCCGGATTCGCCGTCTACACGTTCCAGGGCGAGACGACGCACCACCTGATCTGCATGAAGACCAGCAACCCGAGCACGAACTGCTGGGCTTTCTGGCCCCCGGTGTCGGTCAAGTCGGCCAAGGGGCTCAGCGCGCAGGCGGGCATCAAGGGCAAGCTCGGGACGTTCCACAACCATGGAACGCTTCAGCTGACCCTCGGCGGCAAGCCGCTCTACTACTTCACCCCCGACATCAAGTCCCGCAACAAGCGGCTGGCGACCGGCGACGAGCTGAGGACGTTCGGCTCGATCTGGCACATCGTCACCGCCTCGAAGTCCGGCGCAGCGCAGAACCAACCCGCGAACACCGGCACTCAACCGACCGCAACGAACCCTTACAGCATGGGCTACTAGGCGCCGACCCCGACCACGGCGATAAAAGCCCAGTAGCGGAGGGCCGCCAGCTTTCACCCCCCGGCTGGTGGCCCTCCGAAATCCGAGGACCGCGAGCCCCCTTCGACGCGCCAGGCTCGCGGTCCTCTTTTTCTCCGACGGTCGAATCCGATCGTATTTCCGTTGACGGCCGCTAGCTACACTTCGTAAAGCAATGGCCGCCGAGAGCCTCCAGAACAAGCCGTGCGGTGGCCGGTACGGCGACATCGTTCAGGCGATCGGCCATACCCCCCTGGTCGAGCTGAAGCGTTTGAGCCCGAAGCCCGGCGTGAGGATCTGGGCCAAGCTCGAGTCGCGCAATCCCACCGGTTCGGTCAAGGACCGGGTCGCTCGGGCGATGATCGAGGATGCCGAGGAGCAGGCTCTGATCAGCCCCGGCCAGACCATTCTGGAGCCCACGTCCGGCAACACGGGCATTTCGCTGGCGATGATCTGCGGTCGTAAGGGCTATCCGCTGAAGGCCGTGATGCCGGAGAACGTCACTCCCGAGCGCACTCAGCTGCTGCAGATGTACGGCGCCGAGATCGTCTACAGCGAGGGCGCCAAGGGATCCAACGGCGCGGTGGAGATGGCGCTCGACATGGCCGAGAAGGATGCCTCCTACTACATGCCCTACCAGTACGGCAACCAGGCCAATCCCGCTGCCCACTATCACGGGACGGCGCTCGAGATCCTCGAGGAGCTCGACGAGGTGGCGGCGTTCGTCGCCGGGCTGGGGACGGGCGGCACGCTGATGGGCAACGGGCGCCGCCTCAAGGAGGAGCTCGGCGAGCAGGTCAAGATCGTCGCGGCCGAGCCGATGCAGGGAGAGCCCGTTCAGGGGCTGCGGTCGCTCGAGGATGGCTTCATTCCGCCGATCCTCGATCTGTCGGTTCTCGATCGGAAGATCTTCGTCACGAACACCGATGCGATCGTGTTCACGCGCAAGCTGCTGGACGAGGAACGGCTGTTCGCGGGCGTGTCATCGGGCGCGATCGCCCGCGTCGCGGTGCGGATCGCGAATGAGCTCGACGAAGGCAACGTGGTGTTCATCGTCGCCGATGACGGGTGGAAGTACCTGTCTTCGGGCATTTACACCCGGCCGGTCGAGGAGATCGAGAACCTGGACGCCACCGTTTGGTGGTGAGCTCAGAGGAACCGTCTTGCCCGGGGCCGTCACCGGCCGGGGCCGGCGGCCGCGCGACCGGTGGCGCACAGGGTGACCCCTCGCGGCGAAAGCTGCTGCTGCGCACGGGGGCCGGCGCCCTGGCCGGAGGCGCGATCCTCCTGGCGGGGTGCGGCGGTTCAAGCTCGAGCTCACCTCAGATTCGCGTCAGGACCGTCCCCGGCGTGCCGCCCGGCGACGTACCGCTGCTGGGCCGCCTCCTCGACCTCGAGCACCTCGCGATCGCGGCCTATACCGCGGGCACGCCGCTGTTCGACTCCTACTGGGAACAAAAGGCCGGCGAGCAATTCCTCGACCAGGAGCTCGCGCACTCCGGGGAGATCGCGGGCCTCATCCACAAGGGAGGTGCCAAGCCCGCGAAGCCCAAGGAGAGCTACGACCTCGGTCACCCGCGCACCAGAAGCGAGCTGCTGACCCTGCTGCATCGAATCGAGCGCGAGCAGATCGCCGCGTATCTATACGCGATTCCGCGCGTGTCCGGCAACACCGTCCGGCCCGCACTCGGCGCGATCCTCGGCAACGAGGCCCAGCACCTCGCGATCATCCGGTCCTACCAACGGCAGTCTCCGGCCCCGGCCGCGTTCGTGTCCGGTCGGGAATAGGCCTGGGATCGGATGAAGAGGTCGTTGACCGGTCTCCTGACCCGCCGAGAGCTGGTCGCTCGGGCGCGCGCGGCCGCGGCCACGGCAGCGATTTCCGGGGTAGGCGTGGGTTCCGGCCTGCTGTTCGATGACGCCCGCGCGCAGGCGGCCGTCGGCACGGTGGGGCAGGCCGATGGCGAGGTACTGAGCCTCGTGCTGTCGCTCGAGCTGGTCGTCGTGCTCGCATACCGGCGGGTCCTCGATTCCGGGCTCCTGACGCCGCGTACCGAGCACGTGGTCGCCGGGCTGCTCGCCCAAGAGCACGAGCACGTGCACGTCGTACGGGCCGCTCTGCGCCGCCTCGGCACTCCCGCGCCGCCCCCGCCGAAGAGCCTCGAGTACGCCCAGAGCCAGCTCACGGCGCGAAACGGCTGGGGCAGCTTCACCGACCTGCATTCCGAGAAGGATTGCCTGGGTTTGCTCACCGGCGCCGAGGCGGTCGCGCAGGGCGCGTACTACCAGGCCCTCGGAACCCTGAACCATGCTGGGCTGCTTCGGACCGCCGCGCAGGCCCTGGCGTCGGAGGCGCAACACGAGACCGTCATCGAGGGGTTGCTGCACCCGGGCGACGTCAAGCGGTCGGTTCCGTCGGCGTTCGTGGAAGGCATAAGCTGACCGCCGGATCACCGGATGCCTGCGGTACCTGCTGGTAGCCTCGACGGCCGATGAGGATCGCCCGGGAGCTGTACCAGGACATCGTCGCCCACGCGCACGAGGAGGCGCCGAACGAGTGCTGTGGGATGGTCGCTTCTCGGGATGGGGAGGCGGTCAAGGTCTTCCGCGCCCGGAACGCGGCGGGTAGTCCACTGCGGTACGAGATCGACGGCGCCGAGCAGTACCGGATCCAGATGGAGATCTATGACGCCGGCGAGGATCTGGGGGCCATCTATCACTCACACACCCGGAGCGAGCCGGTTCCGTCGCAGACCGATATCAACCTCGCCTTCTATCCCGACGCGCTCTACGTGATCGTCGGGCTGGCCGGCGGCGAGCCCGACGTGCGCGCGTTCACCATCCGCGACGGGCAGGTGGCCGAGGCAGAGCTGGTAGTGCAGTGATGGCCGGAGGGGCTGCCCTGCCCGAGCCGCTCTCCTGTCCGCGCTGTGCCGCGACCTTTCCCGCCGAGGAGCGGTTCTGCCCCACGTGCAGGCTGCCGCTGACGCTAAGTGGCGACACGGAGGCCATCGCGGAGGTCAGCGAGCGTCGGGAGCGGGCGCGGAAGATCAAGCCGCAGCTAGCCGAGGGGGAGCTGGTGCGCGTAGCCGGCGCGCGCAACCAGGCCGAGGGCGAGTTCATCCAGGGGCTGTTGCTCGAGGAGGGAGTCCCGAGCGTGCTACGTCGCACTGCCGGCTTTGACGTGCCTGACTTTCTGGCCGCCGGCCCGCGCGATGTGCTCGTCGCGCAGTCGGGCGTCGCGACGGCGCGCCAGGTGCTGCTGGAGGCCGAGCTGATCCCGAACCAGCAGGGCGCCGCGCCGGTCTCGGCCGGACGGCTGCTCGCCGGGCTGCTGATCGCGCTGGCGGTCGGGGCGCTCATCGTCTGGCTCGTGGCGCTTGCCACCCACTAGGTGAAGCGGCGCCCGCGGCAGCGAGCGCCGCTCTCGAGCTTTTCTACGAGCCCGTTAGACCATCACGGGCTGGCGGTCCGAGGCGATCGCGTCGATCTCCTCGGACGCGCGCTCGAACTCCTCGTCGGAGAGCACGGGCGTCCCCTCGAACGGGAGCTCGCGCGTGAGCTCGAGCCACGAGCGACAGCCGTGGTACTCATCACGTACTCTGACCGTAACGGGCCGCGGGATCCGGTAGGTCCGCAGCAGAATCACGTGCAACGGGTGCCGGCGCTTCCACGCGAGCCGCTTCTCGGCATAGTCGGTCGTCCACACGTAGAACGGCGAGAGCGCGTCCACGGCGCGGCGATCGGTGATCGTGTAGTGGGCGGCGACTTCGGCCCAGGCGCGGATACGCACGCGATCGGGCTGGGTGACGTCGACACCGTTGTAGAGAGCGTGCGGCTGGGGCTCGCCGTCAGTCCAGACGCCTTCCTCCAGCGCCCGCGCCAACTCGGGCTGGTGCGATTCGCGGACGAGGTCCGCGCATTGGTGGTCGAACGTCGGGTACAGGAAGAAGCGGTCGTACTCCAGCTTGAAATGCTTGTCGGGCTCGCGGATCCCGCCCTTCCGCAGGGTCAGGAGCTGCTCGCCCTCGGCAAGGGCCCGCACGGTGACGGCCCATTCTTTGAAAGCAATCGGCATTTATCAATGGGGGAAGAGAGATTTACCAGTCGAGTCCTGCGCGCTCACACCGCAGTGCGACGGGCCGCAACAGGAAGACGGCATTGTACGCGAGAGTTTGAAAAACCCAAAATGTTGCTGCTAATCGCGCCATTCTGGGCTCTGAGCCGTTTCGCGACACGGCGCGTCTTGGCCTCGAGTGGCTTGCTCCGGGGCTGCAGCCCGCGTGGCTGCAGCCCCGGGCCGGCGCGTCACGGGCCCGTGCCGGGCTCCCCATACCCCCCGCCGCCCGGGGTCTCGATCCGCAGCCGCTGCCCGGACTCCATCCGCCCGATTGCTTTCGGGGGGAGCTCCTCGCCGTCGAGAAGATTTCGGCCGGGGGCGCCGTCGCGTCCCCCCGCCGCGCCGGACGGAGCGTGCCGGCGGCGCTCGGTGATCAGCGAGTAGTGCAGCGGCGCCAGCGCCTCGAGCTCCCGGATCACCCCGTCGCCGCCACGGTACGCGCCGGCGCCCCCCGACTCCCGCCTCACCGCGTACTCCGTGACACGCATCGGAAACTCGAGCTCGAGTGCCTCGATCGGAGTGTTGAGCGTGTTGCTCATCGCCACGTGGACGCCGCTCGGGCCGTCGGCGTCGGAGCAGGCGCCCTGGCCTCCGCCGATCGTCTCGTAGTAGACGACCTCTTCGGTGCCGAGCGTGACGTTGTTCATGGTGCCCTGCCCGAGCGCGCGCCCGAACGCCTTCAGCACCACGTCGGCGATCCGCGACGAGGTCTCGACGTTGCCGCCGACCACGGCCGCGGGCGAGCGGGCGTTCAACAGCGAGCCCTCGGGCGCGATCACCTCGATCGGCCGGTAGGCCCCGGCCGTGGGCGGGATGTCGGGATCGGTGAGCACGCGCACCGCGAAGTAGCACGCCGATCGGGTGACGGCGAGCGGGCAGTTGAGATTGCCCTCGTACTGCTCCGCGCTGCCGCTGAAGTCGAGGGTCAACCGATCGCCCTCCACGGTCGCCTCGAGGACGATCGGGAGATCGCCTTCGCGCGCCTCGAGCAGATCCCGGGCCTGGCGGACGCCGTCGTCGAGGTCCTCCAGACAGGCGCGAGTGCGCCGCTCGGAGTAGTCGAGCACCTCGCGAAAGGCTTCTCGCAGCGTCTCGCCGCCCACGCGCTCCTGCAACTCGTTGAGGCGCCGCACACCGACGCGGCCCGCCGCGAGCTGGGCGAGGAGGTCGGCGCGGCGCTGCTCCGGGCGGCGCATCTGCTCGCTCAGCTGCGCGATCGCCCGCTCGTCGAGCACGCGGGGCTCGATCACCACCCCCTCGTCGGCGAGGGTCCGGCTGTCGGCCGGCATCGAGCCGGGGGTGGGGCCGCCCACGTCCGCATGGTGCGCGCGGTTCGCGGCGAACGCAATCGGCTCGCCGTCCGCGAAGACCGGCGTGATCACGGTGATGTCGGGGAGGTGGGTGCCGCCCCGGTAGGGGTCGTTGAGGATCCAGGAGCGGTCCGGCGCCTGTTCCTGGTCGAGGATCGCGGCCACGGCGGCCGGCATGGCGCCGAGGTGCACCGGTATGTGCTCGGCCTGCATGACCATCTCCCCCCGGGGGTCGAACAGGGCTGTCGACGCGTCGCGGCGCTCCTTGATGTTGGCCGAGTGCGCCGAGCGGATCAGCACTGCGCCCATCTCCTCACAGATCGCGCGCAGCGCCCCGGTCAGGACCTGGAGCTCAACCGGGTCGATCATCGCCGTCGCTCCAGTCGGATGGTGCCCGTCGAATCGACCTCGCCGGACCACTCCGGTGACACCAGCAGTGTCGACTCGGGCAGCTCGATCACCGCCGGTCCCTCGATCGGGGTGCCCGGAGCGGGCGCGCCGCGCAGCACCTCGAGCTCGACGGGCTCGCCGCGAAGCGTGGCCTCGCGACGGTCGCGCCGCACCTCGCTCCCCCGCGCCTCGCTCTCGTCGCCGGCGAGGGCGACGTCGGCGCCGCCCGACGTCGCGGTCACCCGGATCGTCACCAGCTCGAGCACTTGCTCGGGGTCGCTGTAGCCGTAGCGGTCCTCGTGCTCGGCTTCGAAGGCACCCCTCAGCTCGTCCGGGTGCACCTCGGCGCCGCCCTGGATCGGCAGTTCGAACGACTGGCCCTGGTAGCGCAACTCGTAGGTCGGTTGCAGCTCGGCCTCGGGGTCGTGGAGCGCGTCGCGCGCCCGCTTGCCTAGCTCGGCCACGCCTTTGGCGATGGCCTCGGCGGTCAGCGAGTCGCCGCTCAGGAACACGCTGCGCTGTACGTCCCGCCGCGCCGGGGAGACGACCAGGCCGAGCGCGGCCAGTACGCCCGAGGCGCGCGGGCAGAGGATCGTCCCGATCCCGAGCTCGTCGGCGATCTGGGCCGCGTGCAATCCGCCCGCTCCGCCGAAGGCCAGTAGCGCATAGCGGCGGGGATCGATGCCGCGCTGCACGGTCACGACCCGCAAAGCGCGGATCATCTCGGCGTTCGCGACGCGGATGATGCCCTCCGCGCAGACCAGGGGCTCGAGCCCGAGCTCGGACGCGAGGCGCTCGACCGCCTGCTCGGCCGCCCCCCGGTCGAGTTCGACGTCGCCGGCCAGCGGCGCATCCGACGCGAGGTAGCCGAGCAGGAGGTTGGCGTCGGTCACGGTGGGCTCGGTGCCGCCACGGCCGTAGCAGGCCGGTCCGGGATCCGCGCCCGCCGACCGAGGCCCGACCCGTAGTGCCCCGCCAGGATCCCGCCAGGCAATCGAGCCCCCGCCCGCTCCGACGGTGTGCACGGCGAGCATGGGCAGCCCCAGCGGCCGGCCGGCCACCTCACCGGCGCTGCGCTCCTGCACGCTGCCGTCGTCGACCACGCACACGTCGCATGACGTCCCGCCCATGTCGAAACACAGCGCATCGCGCTGGCCGCAGGCGCGAGCCACGAACGCAGCGCCCGCCGCGCCGCCCGCCGGCCCGGACAGGACGGTCCACGCGGCATGCCCGGCGGCTGAATCAACGTCGATCAGGCCGCCGTTGGACTGCATGATCGTAGGCTCGGGGAGTCCGGTCTCATCGCAGCGCTCGAGCAGGCGCCGCAGGTAGCTCGCCAGCAGGGGCGAGAGAGCGGCGTCGATCTCAGTGGTGGCCGCCCGCTCGTACTCGCGGAACGTCCCGACCACCTCGTGGGAGAGCGAGACGTGGGCATCCGGCAGCACCCCCGCGATCGCCTCGCCGAGAGCGCGCTCGTGCTCGGGATGCCGGTAAGAGTGCAGGAGCACGACCGCGATTGACTCCGGCCCCGACCGCCCCGCGCCGGCGACGCGCCGGGCCACCTCGTGGGCCGCCGACGGGCTGAGCGAGCGCAGCGGTCCGCGGGGGGTCATCCGCTCGGGCGCACCGAACCGGAGTTCCGGCGGCACGAGCGGCGCGGGATGGGCGGCGCACAGCTGGTAGAGCTCCGCGCGGTCCTGGCGGCCCAGTTCGATCAGGTCGGCGAATCCATCGGTCGCGATCAGCGCCGTGCGCGCGCCGCGGCCCTCGAGCAGCGCGTTGGTCGCGACCGTCATGCCGTGCGAGAACGCTCGGATCTCCGACGCCGGCCGGCCCGCCTCGGCGAGCACCGCCCGAACGGCGGCGATCACGCCCTCGGATTGATCGCGGGGAGTGGTCGGCGACTTGGCGGTGATGACCCGCCCGTCGAACGCGATCACCGCGTCGGTGAACGTCCCGCCGACATCGACGCCCAGGAGCATGAGGGCGAAACTACTGAAAGCCCCTCGGGCGCGTAGAAAAGGGCCCCGCGGCCTGCGGGGCCCCTTTCGGCCGCGGTAGCTGGGCCGAGCTACGCGGCCAGAGGCGCTTCGAGGTCCTCGGTCTCGGCGAGATGCTGGTGAGACGGGCAATACCCGTTGTGCGGGAGCGGCATCCGCTGGCACGGCGTGCCCTTGCGGGTGCTCGCACGGCACTGCAGCGGGTTCCCGTAGGCGTCGAATCCGTTCTGCGGCATCCGGCGCAGGAATTCGTCGGCGAATCCTAGGTAGCGCTCGATCACCCGCAGTACGCGGACCTGGACCATCATCGGGAAATAGACGCGGATGTCGTTGAACAGCGTCCGCGCCGGGTTGGCGAAGTAATGCCGGTCGGTCGCCAATCGCTCGACCGCCGCCTCGCACGAGCGCAACACGCGCTCATGGTTCCCGTACGGCCTCTCCGCGTACGGATCCTCGATGATGTCGTTCGCGAGCTCCCGGTAGATCGCTCTGCTGAACCTGTACATGCACGCAACTCCTTTCGTGCTCCCCTGCCAGGGCGTCCCGTGGAAGCGCGCAGTCTCTCGCGGATGTGTGAAGAGCGCCAGGGTACTTCTATTAAGTTGGTGTTAAGCTGAACGCTAACGTTCAGTAGAGAACTTGAGGCCTCAATGAACGCGAGCGTTCAGTTGAGGTCTCAACTCCAGCGCTCGAGCGTCGGCGCCCTTCCGTCGGCCAGTGTGACATGCACGCGGTCGAGATCGTGGTCCAGTCGAGGGAAGTCGCGGCGCTGGTGGGCGCCGCGGCTCTCGGGGCGAACGAGCGCCGACTCGGCGATCAGGCGTACGAGCGGATCGGGGTCTTCGGTCAGCGACCTGAGACCGTCGCCGTCCCGCTCGAGCCCGGCGTGGCGCCACAGTGCCTCGCGGCTCCGGGGCGAGGGCGCCGGCGGCGCCGGCAGCCGGGCCGCGTTCTCCTCGCGCGCCACGCCGGAGTCGGCACCGGGCTCGGCGAGCGCCGAGCGGGCCGCGCGGGCACCGAACACGAAGCACTCGCTCAACGAGTTGGAGGCCAGGCGGTTCGCGCCGTGCAGCCCGGTGCAGGAGCACTCCCCCACCGCGTAGAGGCCCGGCAGCGTCGCGCGGCCATGAACGTCGGTGGCGATCCCGCCCATCATGTAGTGCGCGGCGGGGGCGACCGGGACGAGCTCGCGCTCCGGGTCGATTCCCGCCCGGCGCAGCTCCGTCACGACATTCGGAAACAGCGCCGGGTCGACGTCTCGCATATCGAGGTCGACCGAGGCGGCGCCGGTCAGCGCCATCTGGTGCTGGACCGCGCGGGCGACCTCGTCACGCGGTGCCAGCTCGTCGACGAAGCGCTCCCCGCTCGCCCCGAGCAGGAGCGCACCCTCGCCGCGGACCGCCTCGGTGACCAGGAACCCGTCGGCGCCGTTCGGCGCGGCGACCGCGGTGGGATGGAACTGCACGAACTCGAGGTCGGCGAGTGCGGCCCCGGCGGCAAAAGCGAGGAGCAGGCCGCCGCCGATGGCCCCCGCCGGATTGGTCGTGCGCGCCCACAACGCGGCCGCGCCGCCGGTCGCGAGCACTACCGACCCGGCGGCGACCATCCCCCCGTCCAGAAGACAAAGTCCCCGGCAGCGGTCGTCCGCGACCAGGAGCGCGACCGCGCGACGGCCCTCGAGCACGTCGATCCGCGGATGCTCCGCTACCAGCGCGGACAGCTGCCGGACAAGCCGGCGGCCGGTTGCCGCTCCCCCGGCGTGGACCACTCGGCGCCTGGAGTGGCCGCCCTCGAGGCCGAGCGCGACGCATCCGTGGCGGTCGGCGTCGAACCGGACGCCAAGGGCCGTCAGGTGCCGCACCGCTGCCGGGGCCTCGTCGCACAGGACCCGCGCGGCGGAGGCCCTCACCGCGCCCCGGCCCGCGGCGACGGTATCGGCGAGGTGGCGAGCGGGGCTGTCGTCGTCGGCCACCGCGGCCGCGAGCCCGCCCTGCGCCCACCAGCTCGAGGACCCGGCCAGCGGGGTCGCGGACACGAGCGCCACGCGTGCGCCTTCGTGCGCCGCGCACAGCGCCGTGTAGAGCCCGGCCGCGCCGGCTCCGACGACGGCGACCTGCGTCTCGATCGGGCCCATGGAGCAGTACGGTACTCGCGATGCCGCCGGTGTTCCTGGAGCATCCGAGCTCGCTCGAGCACGAGACGGGACCGCATCCCGAGCGGCCCGCGCGGATCGGCGCGATCGAGCGCGAGCTGGCATCGCGGGGGTGGCTGGGGTTCGAACGGATGCGCTCGCCGGCCGTCGACCGGTCGGTGTTGGAGGCGGTTCATCCTGACGCGTATGTGGACGCGATCAGACGGGTGTCTCTCGCCGGCGGCGGCCACCTCGATCCGGACACGGTGGTCAGCGAGGGGTCGTTCGGAGCCGCCCTGCACGCGGCCGGGGGCGCGGTCCGGATGGTCGATCTGCTCCTGGACGGGGAGGCGGGCTGCGCGTTCAGCGCGCATCGGCCCCCCGGCCACCACGCCCTGCCCGCGCGGGCGATGGGGTTCTGTCTGTTCAACAACATCGCTGTCGCCGCGCGGTATGCGCTGGCGCGGCGCGGCCTGGAGCGCGTGATGATCCTCGACTGGGACGTGCACCACGGCAACGGGACCAACGACATATTCCACGCCTCGGACCAGGTGCTGTTCGTCTCAATCCACCAGTCGCCTCTGTATCCCGGGACCGGGCGTGCCTCGGATGTGGGCTCGGGCGACGGGCGCGGCTTCACCGTGAACCTGCCCGTGGCGCCCGGCTCGGGCGACCCGGTGTACGAGTCGCTGGTCGAGCATGTGGTCGTTCCGCTGGGGCGGTCGTTCGAGCCGCAGCTGGTCCTGATCTCGGCCGGGTACGACGCGCACCGGGACGATGTTCTGGCGGGATGCGAGGTGACCGACGAGGGCTTTGCCGCGATGGCGCTCTCCGTGCGCCGCCTGTGCTCGTCGCTCGCGGTACCGGTGGGAGCCGTGCTCGAGGGTGGCTATGCCCTGGAGGCGCTGGCGCGCTCGGTCGCGGCGACCATGGATGCCCTCACGGGACCGCTGCCGCGTGTCGACGGGGACGGGACGGTCGGCATGGCGCCGGCGGCGCGGGAGGCCCGCGAGCGGCTCGGGGAGTACTGGGGGGTGCTGGGGTAGGGAAACGGGGGACGGGGTGGTCGGGAGCCGCCCTCGCCGGGGCGGCGGTGCCCTCTGGAACTAGCGCCCGGGCGACGAAAACTCACTAAAGTGCACCAGCGTTGCCGTTCCGGCTGGAGCCAGGGCCGGTCGGGCGTACCAAGTTCTTAGGAGCCGTGACGAGCACGACACGATGGCGTCGCTACAGCTTCAAGCTGGGTGTCCGCGGCGCGCGGATGGGTGAGACCCACAGATGCCTGCGGATTCGACGGCACCCCTGAACGACGGTAGCTGGTCGCTGACCCACGGTGACGGCGCGGGCGGCCCCGGGCCTCCGGCCGGGGAGCATCCTCGGGTCACTACGCGGACCGTGACGCTGTCGATTCTGATGCCGGTCTACAACCAGGAGCGAACGGCGAGGCGGGTGATCGAGGCGTTACTCGCCCAGCGATACCCGGTGGATGTTGAGCTGCGGGTGGTCGAGGATGGGAGCACCGACTCGACGCGCGAGATCCTCGACGGGATCCACGATCCGAGGATGTTCGTCCACGAGCATCCCCGGAAGCTCGGCAAGGGCGCGGCGCTCGTGTCTGCCGCGATGCGAGCGCGCGGTACCCACATCGTGCCGTTCGATGCCTACCTGCAGTATTCGCCCTCGGACCTGCCGCGCATGCTCGAGCCGATTATCGCGGGCCGGTGCGACGTCGTCTTCGGCACCCGCCTGTTCGGGACGTACTCGTCGTATCAGTCGTATCCGCACGCAGTCGGAAATCGAGCGATAACGCTCGCCACGAACGTGCTGTTCAACTCCTACCTGAGCGACGTTCACACGTATCTGAAGATGATGCCGCTGGAGCTGTTTCTGAGCCTGGATCTACGCGAGCGGGGCTTTGGGCTGGATGCCGAGCTGGCGGCCAGGATTCTCCAACGCGGGATCCGCCCCTTCGAGGTGCCGGTCTCCTACCACAGCCGATCGGTGGCGGACGGCAAGAAGATCACGTGGCGCGATGGATTGCACTGCTTGCGCGTGCTGGGCCGCGTCCGGCGCGGACGACCTGAGAGCGTGACGTACAACGGCCGCCTCCTCCCGCCGCTGGCAAGCTCGATGCCGGCGATCCACCCGGCTTCGAACGCGCCCGACGGAGACCCCGACGTGACCCCGCACGCGTCGGGCGCACGCAACGAGTACCGCGACACGACGCGAGCTGGCGTTCATTGATGCGCCGGCTACCGTGAGGCCAGCAACCGCCAGGCCGCGGCGACTCGCGCGGCCATGCGCTCGGTGGAGTACGCGGCGGCGCGAGAGCGACCCGCGATCCGCGGATCCGCCGCCGCCAGGTGCGGCGCCAGCGCCCGACCCCACGCTTCGAGGTCGAACGAACCGCAGTAGGCGCCGGCGACGCCCTGAAGCGCGGCCGGGGCGATCCCGACCGGGGTGGCCAGTACCGGGACATCGCAGGCGAGGGCCTCGAGCACCGCGAGCCCGAACCCTTCGCGCTCGGACGGCACGAGCACGGCGTTGGCGGCGTTGACCCACAGCGGCACCTGCGCGGGCTCGACCTGGCCCAGCGCCAGCAGCGGCACCCCGGAGGCGAGCGCGAGCGCCCGGTCGTGGCGCTTCTCGGGCCGCCGCGGATCGGCCGGGAACAGGAGATAGGGGCCCTCGGGGTCGAGACCCAGGGCCGCCCGCGCGTCGGACCGCGGGATCGGTTCGAAGCGCTCGGTGTCGACCCCGATCGGAAGCACGGAACTCCTGCCCCGGCGCACCGCCCAGCGGGGCAGTGCGCCGGCGAGCGGCTCGGACACGGTGGCCACGAGATCGAGAAACGGGAGCGCCGCGAGCGTGATCGCGCGCGACCGAGGATGCGCGAGGTCGGTGCCATGGAGCGTGACCGCGCGCGCGTGCGCCGGCACGGCGAACGCCGGCCATGCGGTCAGACCGAAGTGCGCGTGAACCACGTCGAAGCGGCCGCGGCGGCCGTAGCGGCGGCGGAGCTCGCGCGCGGCGGTCGCGTAGGCGCGGGCTCCGCTCCCAGGCGCGAACTCGAACAACTCCACCTCGAGGTCGCCGCGGCGCCGCAAAGCGCTGACCTGGTCGCGGACGAAGCTGCCCAGCGCGGGCCGGTCCCGCGCGGGATGCATGTTGCTCACGATCAGGGCGCGCACGGCGCTGCGAGCCTACAGCCGGGCCGGACTCTGCCACCATCTTGCGATGGCCACTTCGCCCGGCCACCCCGTCGGAGTGTTCGACTCTGGCGTGGGCGGCCTGACCGTCCTGCACGAGCTGCTCGTCTCGCTGCCGACCGAGGACTACCTGTACCTGGGCGACAACGCGCGGCTGCCGTACGGCACCCGGACCCCCGAGGAGGTGCAGCGGTTCGCGATCGAGGACACCGACGAGCTGCTCGACGCCGGAGCCAAGCTCATCGTCGTCGCGTGCAACACGGCGAGCTCGGTGGCGATCGGAGCGATCGAGCGTCACCTGAGGAGGCTCGGGCGCGACCTGGACGTGATCGGGGCGGTGATGGCGGCCACGCAGATGGCCGTTGCGGGGAGCCGCAACGGACGCATCGGGCTGCTGGCGACACCGGCGACGGTCGCGAGCGGCGCATACGAACGGGCCGTGCTCGCGGCCGACCCGCACGTCCATCTGGAGAGCGTCGCCTGCGGCGATTTGGCGCTCAGCATCGAGGGTGGCTTCCCGTTCGACCATCACGTCGTCGATGCCGTGCGCGACTACTGCGCCCCACTTCGCGCCGCGGGGGTCGACACGGTGATCCTGGGCTGCACCCATTACCCCCTGGTCGCGCCGATGATCCAGCGGATGCTGGGCCGGGGGGTGACGCTCGTGACATCGGGCGCCGGCATCGCGCGAAGCGTCGAGCGCGCGCTCGCCTCGCGTGGTCTGCTCAACCCGTGTGCCGGCGAAGGCAGCTACCGCTTTCGGTGCACCGGCGACGTCGAGTCGTTCAGGACCGTGGGCACGCGGTTCCTGCAGATGCCGCTCGGCGAAGTCGTTCGCGCCGAGCTGGGTAGAGAGGTGGCCGCGTGAGCGCCGCGCCCCGAAGTTACGATCGAGCCCCCGACGCCCTGCGGCCGACGGAGATCGAGCCGGGATTCGTTCGCACCGCGACGGGCTCGGCGCTCATCTCGATGGGCGAGACGCGGGTCATCTGCACGGCGTCCGTCCAGGAGGGCGTCCCCCGCTGGCTGGTCGGCTCGGGTCGAGGCTGGGTCACCGCCGAGTACGGGATGCTCCCTGCCTCGACCGGGGAGCGCAAGCAGCGCGACATCAGCCGGGGAAGAGCGGACGGGCGAACGATCGAGATCCAGCGGTTGATCGGCCGCTCGCTGCGCGGCGTGATCGACTTCGAGGCGCTCGGCGAGCGCACGGTGTATGTGGACTGCGACGTCCTCCAGGCCGACGGTGGTACCAGGTGCGCATCGATCACAGGCGGTCTCGTGGCCCTGCGGCTCGCGTTCGCGCGCATGATCGGGGACCGGCTGCTCGAGCGCTCACCACTGACGGGCACCGTGGCCGCCGTCTCCTGCGGAATCGTCGACGGCGTCCCGCTGCTCGACCTCGACTACACCGAGGACTCGGTCGCCGAGGTCGACGCGAACGTCGTCATGACCGGCGAGGGCGGCCTGGTCGAGGTACAGGCGACCGCCGAGCGCACCCCGCTGTCGCGCGCCCACCTCGACGATCTGCTCGTGCTCGCCGCCCAGGGCATCGAGGCGCTGCGGCTGCTGCAGGATGGGGCGGTGGCAGCGTCGGTATGAGGTGAACCGGTGGTGCCGCCGATGGACC
Source organism: uncultured Solirubrobacterales bacterium (assembly GCA_963731355.1). Classification (GTDB taxonomy): domain Bacteria; phylum Actinomycetota; class Thermoleophilia; order Solirubrobacterales; family Solirubrobacteraceae; genus Palsa-465. The sequence goes on from CAVSUS010000004.1 coordinate 276,077, forward strand.
CCCTTGTGCTCGCCACCCGGAACTCCCACAAGGTGCGCGAGATGAGCCGGTTGCTCGCACCGGGCGGGATCTCGGTGGACGCCCTGCCCGACGGAGTGCAGCTGCCGCCCGAGGACGGCGCCACGTTCGCGGACAACGCTCTGGTCAAGGCTCAGGCGGCGGCGGCGGCGACCGGCCGGACTGCGATCGCCGATGACTCGGGGATCGAAGCCACCGCGCTCGGCGGCGCGCCAGGGGTGCGCTCGGCACGCTACGCCGGCGACGGAGCGAGCGACGAGCAGAACCTCCAGAAGCTGATCCGCGAGGCGCCGCCTGGAACGGGACTGCGCTACGTGTGCGCGTTGGCCTACGTCGATCCCCAGGCCGGGGTGGAGCACGTCGTGTTCGGCGACTGCCGGGGGCGTCGCGCCGATGCGCGGCGCGGGTCGGGTGGGTTCGGTTATGACCCGGTGTTCGTGCCCGATGGCGATGGTCGGAATCGAACCATGGCCGAGCTCACGGACGCGGAGAAGGACGCGATCAGCCACCGCGGCAACGCGGTGCGCGCGCTGTTGCGATGGATGCGCCGCTGAGCAGCGCGAACGGTCCCCATCCGCCGCCAGCCAAGACGCGCACGGCCGCGCTTTCGGTTCTCTCCAATTCGGGGCTGATCCTGCTGAAGGTGATCGCGGGGACGATCACCGGGTCGGTTGCGGTGCTCACCGAGGCCGTGCACTCGAGCATCGACCTGGTCGCCTCGATAGTCGCCTTCTTCTCGGTGCGCAAGGCCGACGAGCCCGCCGACGAGAGCCACCGCTACGGGCACGAGAAGATCGAGAACCTGTCCGCGGCGATCGAGGGGATCTTGATCCTGGTGGGGTCCGCGGCGATCGCGTTCGAGGCGATCCGTCACCTCGTAAACCACGGCCAGGTCCGCACGATCTGGTTGGCCATCGCGGTGGCCGGCCTCTCGATGGTGGTCAACCTGCTCGTCTCGGCGAGGATCTCCCACCGCGCGCGCGCGACGGATTCGCCCGCGCTTGCGGGCGACGCGGCCCACCTGCGCACCGATGCGCTCACCTCGGCGGCGGTGCTCGTAGGCTTGCTGCTGGTCAAGATCACCGGAGCGCAGTGGCTCGACCCGGCCGTCGCCCTCGCGGTCGCGGTGGCGATCGTCATCACCGGCATCCGGTTGCTGTTCGGCTCCTCGCGGGTGCTGGTCGACGAAGCGCTGCCGGCCGACGAGGTCGCGGCTATTCGCGCCGCGATCGAGGAGTTCGGGCCCCGCGGTGTGGTCGGCTATCACGAACTGCGGACTCGGCGCGCCGGCTCGAGGCGCTACGTCGATCTTCACGTTCAATTCCAGGCAGGAACGTCGCTCGAAGATGCCCACCGGACCGCGCACGAATTGCAGGACAGGATCGCCTCGCGCCTGGAGGGGTCGGACGTCCTCATTCATCTGGAGCCCGAGGACCGGGTGCGCCCGGGGCAGGAGCTCGGCGTGGAGCGGGCGGGGCCGACGGCCGCGGTTGAGAGCCGCTCAACCTCGCCTTAGGCCAGGTTGATCGCCGCGGCCGCGGCGACCGCCAGCGTGACGGCCGCGTAGCCGAAGTAGCCCTGGAACACGAGGATCGCGACGGTGATCAGGCAGACGAACACCGTCACGAGCCATCCCAGCCGAGCAAGGTCCACCGGAGCATTCTCGCGGCCCGGGCAGCGGATGCGCGGGCCGGTGCCGGCAAGCGACGGTTACCGGCGCGCGGATTTTCGCAAATTGCGGGAATGCTGACGCCGGGGTTGGCCCGCGCCTTCCGTCAGTGGACAGAATCCGCGTTGGGCCGGGATCCAGCGCGCTGTAGCTGTCCGCAGCCCCTGTTAGCGTCGATGATGCCTACCAATCGAAGGAGGAGCAAGTGACCAAATCAGAGTTCGTCGACCAGGTCGCCGATCGCGCCGGATTGAGCAAAAAGGACGCCGGAGATGCCGTGGACGCCGTCTTGGACACGATCGAGGACGCGCTCAAGCGCGGAAGTGAGGTCACGTTCTCGGGTTTCGGCAAGTTCAGCGTCTCGAGTCGCAGCGCCCGCGAGGGACGCAACCCGGCGACCGGCGAGAAGATCCAGATTGCGGCCTCCCGTGTACCGAAGTTCACCGCCGGCGCCGCCCTCAAGAAGGCCGTCAACTAGCCGGAGGCATCCCCCACTGTCGCCGCCGCTCTCGACGCCGTCCGGGACGGCGTTTCAGAGCTTCGGAGAGATGGCCGCCGGCGTGGTCGCCGTGCGCTCGTCGCAGGTGGTCCTCGGGCTGGATCCGGACCCCGCTCGTCTCTGGCCGCGCGCGCTCGAGCTCGCGCAGGGCAGCGCGCCGGCCTCCGTTGACCCCGCCGCCCGAGCCGCGCGCGCCGTGGTCGCACACTGCAGGCTCGCGATCGAGGCCACGGCCGAGCTGTGCGCGGCGGTCAAGCTGCAAGTCGCGTGCTTCGAGCGATTGGGCGCGCCCGGGTGGGCAGCGCTCCGCGACGCGGTCGAGTTCGCTAGGGAGCACGGGCTCCTCGCGATCGCGGACGCCAAACGCGGCGACATCGACATCTCCGCCGCCGCTTACGGCCAGGCCTTCTTCGGCCAAACCGAGACGCCCTTCGGCCCAGTTGCAGGAATGGGCGCCGATGCCATGACCGTCAATCCTCTCCTGGGCGCAGACTCGCTGGCGCCGCTGATAAGCGCCGCTCGTCGACGCGCCGGCGGGGTGTTCGTGCTGGTCCGCACGTCGAACCCCGGTGCCGCCGATGTGCAGGAGCTTCGGCTCGCACAGGGCCATGGATCGGTGAGCGAGCGCCTCGCCGAGATCGTCTCGGAGCTCGGTGCCCCGGGCGTCGGCCCGAGCGGTCTCAGCGACGTCGGCGCGGTAGTCGGCGCGACCGCTCCCAACCGTCTGGAGGCGCTGCGCGACCGGATGCCGCACGCGATCTTTCTGCTCCCCGGCGTCGGCGCACAGGGAGGCAATGTACGGGATCTCGCGGCCGCATTCGCTCCCGGCCCGGCAGGGGGCTTCATCGCGGCATCGCGCGGCATCATCGGCGCCTACGAGCGCACCGGCGGCGACCCGGCTCGAGCCGCGGCCGAGGAGGCTGGGCGGCTGCGGGAAATGGCATGGGCAGTCGCCGGGTGAGTACACCCGGGCGGTTCCAGCGCAACGCGCTTGTATGATCGGCGGGCGATGAGGAGGAACAGGGCGCGCTGGCTGGCGCCGATCGCGCTAGCCGCGACGGCCACAAGTACGTACTTGGTCGTTCACTCGGGGCTCACGGCCAAGTCGACCACGTCGACGGCGCAAACGCAGGTGCTGCACGGTCCCGTCCGTCGTGGCCCGCTCGCCACGGCGAAGTTCTATTCCGTGCAACCGGGGGACACGCTCTCGAGCATCGCGCGCAAGACGGGAGTGTCCCTGGCCACGCTCGAGAAGCTGAATCCATCGATCAACCCCAACAGCCTGCAAACCTCGCAGCGCCTGAGGCTGCGCCGGTGAGTCAGACGTAGTGCGCGCCGCCATCCCGACGGCTCTGCTGCTCGCGGTCGGGCTGGCCGTGGCCCCGGCGCCCGCGGCTGCACATCCGCCTCCTCACCTCACGGCCACCGGCGCGGCGCTCATCGAGGAGAGCACGGGCAAGCAGCTGTACGGGCTGGAGGCGAACCGCGAGCTGCCGATCGCCAGCACCACCAAGCTGATGACGGCTCTGCTGACGCTCGAGCACGTGCACCGGCTGAGCACGGTGTTCACGCAGAACGACTACTACCCGGCGGCGGCCGACTCCCAGATCGGCCTCGTACCGGGTGAGCGGATGAGCGTTCACGACCTGCTGCTGGCGCTGCTGCTCCCGAGCGCCGACGACGCCGCCGAGGAGCTGGCCTACAACGTAGGCCACCAATCGGTGGGCTACTTCGTCGGGATGATGAACGCGCGCGCGCGGCAGCTCGGCTTGAACCACACGCACTACTCGAACCCGATCGGGCTCGACGCGCCGCCGGGCAACTACTCGAGCGCCTCCGACCTGGTCAAGCTCGCGAGCTACGTCCGGCAAAACAGCGCCTTCTTCCGGCGCGTGGTCGCCCTCCCGCGCGCCGTTCTCCTCACCGGGAGCCACATCCGCGTGGTCACGAACAAGAACGACCTGGTCGGCCGAGTTCCGTGGATCAACGGGGTCAAGACGGGCCATACGCTGGATGCCGGGTACGTGCTCGTCGGTTCCGGCACCCGGGGCGGGATGACCCTGATCAGCGCCGTCCTGGGCTCCGACAGCAGGACATCGTCCGAGGCCGGCACGCTGGCGCTGCTCGACTACGGGTTCGACAACTACGCGCTGCGAACACCGGTCGCCGCCGGAGCCGTCGTCGCGCGCGTGCCGGTGAGCGGCCAGACCGGGAAATACGGGGCCCTGGTGAGCGCGAAGTCGTACGCATCGGTGTTCCCGCGCTCGGTGCGCGTGCACACGCTGGTCAACGCTCCGCGGACGCTGACCGGACCGCTGCCGCGTCACGCGGCCCTCGGAACGCTCGTGGTATTCGCCGGCGCGCGGAGGGTCGCGAGCGTCCCACTGGTGCTCGCCTACGCGCTCCCCGCTCCGCCGGCCGTGGCTAGCGCCCTCTTGCCACCGGCTACGCTTTTCTGGCTTGTTGCACTGTTTGGCTTGGTCGTGGGCGCGACCGTTTTTTGGCGCCTGCGGCTGAGGGGAAGACGCGCAGACCCCGAATGATGATCATCACGGTTACGCTCAACGCGGCGCTCGACAAGGCCCTCGAGGTGCCCAACTTCACCCCCGGGCGGCGACACCGCACCGTCGACCAGACCACGATGCCTGGAGGCAAGGGCGTCAACATCGCGAGGGCGATAAAGCGGCTCGGTCAGCCCGTGATCGCGACCGGGCTCGCCGGCGGAGCGACCGGGACCCGCATCGTCGAGGCGCTCGGCGACGAGGCGATCCTCAACGGGTTCGCGAGGATCCGCGAGGAGTCCCGGACGAACACCGCGGTGCTCGACCCCACGACCGGCCAGCACACCGAGATCAACGAGCGGGGACCGGCGGTATCGCCCCAAGAGCTCGAGCTCTTCCGCGAGAAGCTGCTCTACCTGGCCAAAGGAGCGAGCATGTGCGTGTTCGCCGGCAGCCTGCCGCGCGGCCTCGAACCGGACGTCTACGCGGGGCTGATCCGCGACGTCAAGCGGCTGGGTGTCACCACGATGGTCGACACCGAGGGAGACCCCCTGCGCCTGGCCGTGCGCGCGGAGCCCGACGTGGTCTCACCAAACGAGCTCGAGGCGGAGGAGCTCGTAGGCCACGAGTTCAACGACGACGAGGATCGCGCGCACGCCGTCGCCGAGATGGTCCGGCTGGGCGCGCGGGAGGCGATCATGACCGTCCCCGACGGCTGCTACGCCCAGGTGCTCGAGGACGGCTCGCCGACGCTGTACCGCGTGTGGGTGGAGGAGCAGGAGGCGCGTTCGAGCATCGGCTCGGGCGACGCGTTCCTGGCTGGCTACGTCGCGGCGCGGTACGCCGGCCGGCCGCCCATGGAATGCCTCCGATACGGCGTGGCGTGCGGCGCCGAGTCGATCCAGCACATCGGCGCGGGCCTCCTCGATCCGGTCAAGGTCGACCGCCTGCTTGCCGAGGTCGAGGCCGAGCGGCTCGAGATCGGCGCCGAGATCGGCTGAGAACTCGTCGCTCTGGCCGGGCTGCGGGGGAGCGTGGGCAATAACTACCGCTATGCGATAGCTATTGCCCACGCTCCCATTCGCACGCGTCGGCGGCCGGAGGGCGGACTCCGGAATGGCCTCGATGGCCGCTGCTACGATCGCGAAGACGATGGTTGCCGCCGTTGTCCGTCCGCCCGCCACCGCCCCGCGGATGCCGTCCGCTTCGCGTTCTACGATGCCGTGATGGAAGTCGAGATCGGGCGCGGCAAGAAGGCTCGCAGGGCATACGGATTCGACGACATCGCGATCGTGCCGTCGCGTCGGACGCGGGATCCGGACGACATCGACATCTCCTGGACCCTCGGGCCGTACCGGTTTGAGCTGCCGCTGCTGGCGGCCGCGCTCGACGGCGTGGTCTCGCCCGAGACGGCCGGCATCATCGGCAAGCTGGGCGGCCTCGCGGTCCTGAACCTCGAGGGCATTTACTGCCGCTACGAGGACGCCGACGCCCAGCTCGAGCGGATCTCGACCTTCTCCAAGGACATCGCCACGCGCGAGATGCAGGACATCTACCGCGAGCCGGTCAAGCCCGAGCTGATCGCCCAGCGGATCCGCGAGATCAAGGATCGCGGGGTGGTGGCCGCCGCCTCGTTGACGCCCCAGAAGGTCCGCCGCTACTACGAGGTCGCGCTGGAAGCGGGTCTCGACGTCCTCGTGATCCAGGGGACCGTGGTCTCGGCCGAGCACGTCTCGCGGGACGAGACCCGCCCGCCGCTGAACCTCAAGGAGTTCATCCGTGAGCTGGCGCCGACCCCGGTGATGGTCGGCGGCTGCGCCTCGTATCACACCGGCCTTCACCTCATGCGTACCGGCGCCGCCGGCGTGCTCGTCGGTGTGGGACCGGGGGCGATCTGCACCACTCGGGGCGTCCTCGGAATCGGGGTTCCACAGGCCACCGCGATCGCCGACGTCGCCGCCGCGCGCTCGCAGCACATGCTCGAGACCGGCGATTACGTCAAGGTCATCGCCGACGGCGGGATGCGCTACGGAGGGGACGTCGCCAAGGCCATCGCCTGCGGCGCAGACGCGGTGATGCTCGGGTCGGCGCTGGCGCGGGCCTACGAGGCTCCCGGCCGCGGATACAACTGGGGGATGGCCACGTTCCATCCGACGCTCCCTCGCGGCACGCGCGTCGCCACCACCCAGAACGGCACGCTCGAGGAGATCATCCGCGGCCCCGCGCGCGAGAACGACGGCACCTTCAACCTGATGGGCGCGCTGCGCACCTCGATGGCGACGACCGGGTATCGCGACATCGCCGAGTTCAATCGCGCCGAGCTGCTGATCGCCCCGGCGCTCCAGACCGAGGGCAAGCAGCTCCAGCGCGAGCAGGGCGTGGGTATGGGCGCCAGCGGAGTGGCCGAGACCGTTGGTGTCACAGATTGAAGTTGTAGACCGGGCTGCATGCAGCCCGGTCCCGGCGGCGCATGCGCCGCCGGCGGGGGCGCGCATGCGCGCCCCCGTGCATGAAGAAGTTGTTGTGCTCGATTACGGCGGTCAGTACTCGCAGCTCATCGCCCGCCGGGTGAGGGAGTGCGGCGTGTTCTCAGAGCTCCTGCCGCACCACACCGACGTCGAGGAAGTGATCCGGCGCTGCCCCAAGGGCCTGATCCTGTCCGGGGGCCCGGCGTCGGTGTACGAAGAGGACGCTCCGCCGCTGCACCGCGAGGTGCTCGAGCTCGGGATCCCGGTGCTTGGCATCTGCTACGGCATGCAGCTGATCTCGCGCGAGCTCTCCGGGCGCGTGGAGCCGGCCGAGGTCGGCGAGTTCGGCCGCTCGCAGCTGACGGTGTCGGAGCCGGGGCGGTTGCTCGCCGGCACCCCGCGCGAGCAGACGTGCTGGATGTCCCACCGCGACACGGTGTTCGCCCCGCCTCCGGGGTTCCGGGCCCTGGCCTCCTCGACCGCTTCCCCAGTGGCCGCGTTCGAGTCGACCGAGCGCGGCGTGTACGGAATTCAGTTCCACCCCGAGGTGGTGCACACGCCTTACGGCCAGCAGGTGCTGATCAATTTCCTCGAGGACGTGTGCGGGTGCGAGCGATCGTGGAGCGCGAGCTCGGTGATCGAGGAGCAGATCGAACGGATCCGCGCGCAGGTCGGCGACGGCCGGGCAATCTGCGGACTCTCGGGCGGGGTGGATTCCAGCGTCGCCGCGCTGCTCGTGCATCGCGCGATCGGGGACCGGCTGACGTGCGTGTTCGTCGATCACGGGCTGATGCGAAAGAACGAGGGCGTTCAGGTGATCGCGGCGTTTCGCGACCACTTCCACGTGCCGCTGGTCGCGGTCGATGCCGAGGATCGATTCCTGGCCCGGCTGAAGGGCGTCACCGATCCGGAGGAGAAGCGCAAGCGGATCGGCGCGGAGTTCATCCACGTCTTCGAGGAGGAGGCCGCCAAGCTCGAGGACACCCAGTTCCTCGTCCAGGGGACGCTGTATTCGGACGTGATCGAGTCCGGGGGCGGCACCGGCGCGGCGACGATCAAGTCCCACCACAACGTCGGTGGGCTGCCGGAGGACCTCGAGTTCGAGCTGGTCGAGCCGCTCCGGGCGCTGTTCAAGGACGAGGTACGTGCCGTGGGCGCCGAGCTCGGGCTGCCAGACCGGCTGGTGTGGCGCCAGCCCTTCCCCGGCCCGGGGCTGGCGATCAGGATCGTCGGCGGCGAGGCCACGCGCGAGCGACTCGACATCCTGCGCGAGGCCGATGCGATTCTCCAGGATGAGATTCGCGGCGCCGGCCTCTATCGCGAGCTGTGGCAGTCGTTCTGCGTGCTTCCCGACATCCGGACGGTCGGGGTGCAGGGCGACGTGCGGACGTACGGCAACGTGATCGTGATCCGCGCGGTCACGAGCGACGACGCGATGACCGCCGACTGGGCTCGGTTGCCCTACGACCTGCTCGAGAAGATCGCCTCCCGGATGACGGGCGAGATCCGCCCGGTCGGCCGCGTGGTGCTCGACATCACGAGCAAGCCGCCCGGGACTATCGAGTGGGAATAGCGGCACGGTCGAGGATCGGCTCGACGTAGCGCCCCACGTCCGGCGGCAGCTCGTAGCGATGAAACCATCGCGCAATCGACAGCTCTCCTCGATCGATCCTGATGGCGGGCTCCCGTACCGACGCCTGGAAGCAGTGCAGCGCGCCGGCCCGACGGTTCAGCGTCGCCGGCAGCTCCCCGAGGTCCACCCAGTCCTCGATCCACACTCCGAGCTCTTCGTGCGTCTCCCGGCGGGCGGCGGCCGCCGGGTCCTCGTCGTGCTTGAACCCGCCGCCGGGGACATCCCAGTCCCGCGGACCGTAGGTGTGGCGCACGAGCAGCACCCGGTCGCCGTCGGTCAGCAGGCATTTCACGCCGGTCAAACGAGGGCGCAGCGCAAACCAGTACACCCGAAGCAGGGCGTAGGCGGAACGGTAGGCCAGTCGCCTGAATGCCACCGAGGATTCCACGCACTTCAGGGTAATCGCCGCCCCTGTCAACCTAGGTGGCATCCCCTATCATTGCCGCGAGCCGCGCGCCGAACGCGCGGCTTGTGCGTGCCATGAAGACATACGTCGCCACACCCACCGATCGAGAGCGCAACTGGCTGCTGGTCGACGCCACCGGGCAGACGCTCGGCCGGCTCGCCACGCAGATAGCCGACGCGCTGCGCGGCAAGCGCAAGCCCACCTACACGCCTCACATCGACACCGGCGACTTCGTGATCGTCGTCAACGCCGGGAAGATCTCGGTCACCGGGGACAAGCTCTCGGCCAAGCGCTACTACCGCCACTCCGGCTATCCGGGGGGGCTGCGGTCGCGCACGCTCGAGCAGATGCTCGAGCGCCGGCCCGAGGAAGTGATCCGCCTCGCGGTCAAGGGCATGCTTCCGCGCAATCGTCTGGCGCGCAAGCAGCTGACGAAGCTCAAGATCTACGCCGGACCGGACCACCCGCACGCCGCCCAGCAGCCGCAACCTATGGAGATCAAGCCGTGACCGAGCAGCCAGAGGACCAGTCGCCCAACGAGGAACAGGAGCTCCCGGCCGCCGGCGAGCCCGAGGGCGGCGCCGCGCCCGAGGCGCCTGAACCGCAGGGTCCGGCCCCTTCCGAAGTGCCTGAGCCCGCTGAGACGCCCGCGGACGAGACGCCAGAGCCGCCCGAGGCAGCAGAGACCCCCGAGGCGCCCCCGACCCCCGTACCGGCCGCCGAGGCGCCATCGGACGAGGAGCTCGAGGAAATCGAGATCGCGCCGCGGGAGAAGCCCGAGATCCCGGGAGCCGACCTCGAGCCCGACATCCTTCCCGAAGGCGAGCAGTTCCTCGACGCCGAGGCCCAAGCGGCGGCGGAGGCAGAGGCGGAGGCGGCGGCCGCGAGGGCGGCAGAGGATTTCGACCACGAGGAGGCGAGGCCAATCGCCGATGCGGCGATCGATCTCGCCGCCGGCGCGCGCTATACGTCGACCGGAAAGCGCAAGACCGCGGTCGCGAGGGTGATCCTCAAGCCCGGTGACGGCACCTACGCGATCAACGGCAAGACGCTCGAGACCTACTTTCCCCGCGAGACGCTCCAGCGGATGATTCGCCAGCCGCTGGACGCGGTGGGCTACGAGGCGCGGATGGACGTGGTGGCGCGGATGCACGGCGGGGGCGTCTCCGCCCAGGCGGGTGCGCTGCGGCATGGCATCTCGCGGGCCCTGATCGTCGCCGATCCCAACCTGCGGGGCGAGCTCAAGCGGCGCGGGTTCCTCACGCGCGACCCGCGGGTGAAGGAGCGCAAGAAGGCCGGGCTGAAGAAGGCGCGCAAGCGTCCCCAGTTCTCCAAGCGCTAACCCTTCATGGCGCGCAAGCTCTTCGGCACGGACGGCGTCCGTGGCCGCGCGGGACATTTCCTCACCGCCGACCTGGCGCTGGCGCTGGCGCGCGCGGCGGTGGCGCGATCAAAGGTGGAGCATCCCCGGGTGCTGATCGTCAGGGACACGCGTGAGTCCGGCGAGATGCTCGAGTCGGCGATCGCGGCGGGGGTGACCGCCGCCGGCGGCGATGCCCTGCTGGCCGGAGTGTTGCCGACGCCCGCGGCGCCGATGCTCGTCCGCCGGCACCACCTGGACCTCGCGGCGGTCATCTCCGCCTCGCACAATCCCTACGAGGACAACGGCATCAAGCTGTTCGGAGCCGACGGGTTCAAGCTCCACGATGACACCGAGCACGCGATCGAGGACGAGCTCGACAGGCCGATCCCGGCGCCCGAGCGGATTGGAAGCGTGCGTCCTTTCCCGGGAGCACTCGAGGACTACCTGCGCGAGCTCCATGCGAGATTCGAGGAGCTCGATCTGCGCGGCCGGCGCGTCCTTCTCGACTGCGCCAACGGCGCCACTTTCCGGGCGGCCCCCGAGATCTTCAGGCGCCTGGGAGCCGAGGTGGACGTCCTTGCCGATCGTCCCGACGGCCGCAACATCAACGCCGGTTGCGGCTCGACCCACATCGAGCTGCTCCGCGAGCGGATGGCGACAGGAGCGTACGACGTGGGGTTCGCCTTCGACGGGGACGGCGACCGGGTGCTGGCGATCGATCGCGGCGCCACGATCGTGGACGGAGACGAGCTGGTCGCGCTCGCGGCCCTGCACCTGCGCTCGCGCGAGCGCCTGCCCGGGGACGGAGTGGCGGTCACGGTCATGACCAACTACGGGTTCCACACCGCGATGGCTGCCGCCGGGATCGACGTCGCGACGACCCCGGTGGGGGACCGGTACGTGCTCGACGAGCTTCGCCGGCGCGGATGGGCGCTCGGGGGAGAGCAATCCGGCCACATCATCGACCTCGGCTTCGCTCCCTCGGGCGACGGGATCGCGAGCGCTCTGCTCACGCTCGAGGCGCTGGGCGCCCGCGATCTGCGCGAGCGCGACGCGATGGAGAAGCTTCCCCAGCGCTTGGTGAACATTCGCGCCGCGGACCGCTCCTCGCTCGCGGTCGCGATGGACGACCCGACCGTGCGCGACGCGATCGAGCGCGAGCAGGCGGGGCTCGATGGGCGCGGCCGCGTGCTCGTGCGACCGTCCGGCACCGAGCCGCTGATCAGGGTGATGGTCGAGGCGCCGAGCCACGAGGAGACCGATGGCGTGTGCGCCCGGCTGACCGAGATAGTGCAGAGCGCGATCGCCACAAGGGCCTAAGATGATCGGCTCGCTCTCCGTTGAATAGGTAGTCGGAGAACGCGGGCCGCCGGTGCGGCTCGAAAGGCGGTTCAGACAGGAGACTCAGCGCGCATGTGCGGAATCGTTGGCTACGTGGGGCGGCAGGAGGCGCGGGCGTTGCTGCTCGCGGGACTCGAGAAGCTCGAGTATCGCGGCTACGACAGCGCCGGCATCTCGGTACTGGACGGCGATCGGATCGACGCGGTCCGCGCGGTCGGCAACCTGAGCGCGCTGCGCGACGCCCTCGGCCGGAACGGGCATCGCGCCGGCGATTCCGGGGCGGAGGCCGACGGGCCCGAGACCGGCATCGGACACACCCGGTGGGCCACTCATGGACGGGTAACCGAGTGCAACGCCCATCCGCACTTCGACACCACCGACCGCGTCCACATCGTCGTCAACGGGATCGTCGAGAACTACCTCGCGCTCAAGGAGCAGCTGCTCGCCGAGGGGGCCGTCTTCACTTCCGAGACCGACGCCGAGGTCATCGCCCATCTGGTGGCCCGGCACAACCAGGGCGACCTCGTGGCCGCGGTCCGCCGCGCCTACGCGGAGCTCCGCGGGCACTACGCGTTCGTCGCCATGAGCGCCGATTCGCCCGGACTGCTGGTGGGCGCCCGCAAGGATTGTCCGCTGATCATCGGTCGCGGAGAGCACGAGCAGTTCATCGCTTCGGCGATTCCGGCGTTCCTGCGCGAGACCCGCCGCGTCCAGTACATCGACAACGACGAGATTGTGGTGGTGACCGCCGACGGGGTGCAGTTCCTGACCGCCGACGGTGAGCCGCTCGAGCGCGACGTCGTGGATATCGAGTGGGACGCAGAGACGGCCGAAAAGCAGGGCTACGAGACGTTCATGCTCAAGGAGATCTACGAGCAGGCCGACGCGGTCGCCGAGACGATCGGGGAGCGCGCCGCGCGCGACGACGGCATCGATCTCGTCGACCTGGGCGCGATCGACGACGAGCTGCTCCGAACCGTGAGGCGGATCGTGATCGTCGCATGCGGCACCTCCTACCACGCCGGCCTGATCGGCCGCTACGCGATCGAGGAGTGGTCGCGCGTACCGGTCGAGGTCGAGGTCGCCTCCGAGTACAGATACCGCAACCCCGTCGTGGGGCCTGGCGATCTGGTGATCGGGATCTCGCAATCGGGAGAGACCGCGGACACGCTCGCGGCGATGCGGACCGCCCGCGAACGCGGGGCCAAGGTGCTCGCGGTCAGCAACATCATGGGGTCGCAGGCCACCCGCGAGGCCGACGGGGTCCTGTACACGCGGGCCGGCCTCGAGATCGGGGTGGCGGCCACCAAGACGTTCGTCAGTCAGGTGGCGGTGATGTACCTGCTCGCGCTGCGGCTCGCTGAGGTGCGCGGCACCCTCGCCGCGCCGGCGATGCGCACCGCGATCGCGGAGCTCAAGCACCTTCCCCATCAGATCGACCTGATGCTCGAGCACGGGACCGGCGACCTTGAGCGGATCGCCGGCGAGAACTACGACCGGGACTTCTACCTCTACCTGGGGCGGCACGTGGGACTGCCCGTCGCGCTCGAGGGGGCGCTCAAGCTCAAGGAGATCTCCTACATCGCGACCGATGCATACGCGGCCGGGGAGATGAAGCACGGGCCGATCGCGTTGCTGGACGAAAGCACGCCGGTGGTCGTGGTGGCGACCGATTCGCCGGTGCTCGAGAAGGTGATCTCGAACATCCAGGAGGTCCGGGCGAGAGGCGCGCGGGTGATCGCGGTGGCCACCGAGGGCAACGCCGAGATCGCCAAGCACTGCGACGAGATAATCCCGGTTCCGCCCACCCAGTGGATGCTCGCCCCGCTGCTCGCCGTGATCCCACTTCAGCTGCTCGCGTACTACGTCGCGCGCAAGCGCGGTCTGAACGTCGATCAGCCGCGGAACCTGGCGAAAACCGTCACGGTGGAGTAGTGGGCGCGAGCCCGCGCCCCGCCGGAATCGGGATCGACCTGCTCGAGATCGAGCGGCTCGAGCGGGCGCTCGCCCGGCGGCCGCGGCTGGCCGAGCGCCTGTTCACCGACGCCGAGAGGGCCTACGCCGCCGGCCGAGGCCGGCCCGGCCAGCACCTGGCCGCGCGGTTCTGCGCCAAGGAGGCGGTGGCCAAGGCGCTCGCGCTCGAGGCCTGGAGCTTTCGCGACGTCGAGGTGCTGGGCAGCGACGGCCCGGCTGAGATCCGGCTCCACGGCGCGGTCGCAGCGCGCGCCCAAGCTCTCGGGGTGCGGGTGAAGGTCTCGCTCACGCACACGCGCCGCGACGCGGCGGCGGTGGCGATCGTGGACGCGGTCTAGTGGAGCCAACAACGTGAGCCTGCCCGGCTGGCTGCAGGCGCTGCCCGACGCCGCCGAGCAGCGGGCGCTCGACGAGTGGGCCATCCACGAGCTCGGGACGCCCGGGCTCGACCTGATGGAACGAGCCGGGAGGGGCCTGTCCGACCTCGTGTTGGAGCTCGCGCCCACCGGCCGGGTCGCGGTGGTGTGCGGGAGGGGCAACAACGGCGGCGACGGCCTGGTCGCGGCCCGCCGTCTGCGCGAGCTCGGACGCGAGGTGGACGTGCTGATGCTCGCCGATCCGGGCGAGCTTCGCGGTGACGCTCGGACCAACTTCGAGCGCCTGCCCGGTACGCTGCCGGCGCAGTTCACCGCCGCCGCCCTCGCGGGGGCGGCGGCGGTGGTCGATGCGATCCTGGGCACGGGGTTCTCGGGGGAACCGCGGGAGCCCGCGGCCGGCGCCATCCGCGCGATCAACGACGCCGCCCAGGGCGCGCGGGGGGCCGTGGTGATCGCCTGCGATGTCCCGAGCGGCGTGGATGCGTCCACCGGCGAGATCGCCGGGGCGGCGGTCCGCGCGGACGCGACCGCAACCTTCCACGCCGCCAAGCCGGGACTGTGGATCTCACCCGGCAAGGATCATTCCGGGGAGGTGCGGGTGGTCGCGATCGGTATCCCGGCCGGGGGGCCGGCCGAGCCGGGCATCGGGCTGATCGAGGACTCGGTCCGCGAGGCGATTCCCCGCCGCGGTCGAGAATCCACGAAGTTCGCCGCCGGGAGCGTGCTCGTCTGCGGCGGTTCGACGGGGTTGACCGGCGCACCCTCCATGGCGTCCGAGGCGGCGGCGCGCGCCGGCGCGGGCTATGTCACCGCGCTCGTGCCGGCGTCGCTTAACCAGATCTTCGAGGTGCGGCTGCTCGAGGTGATGACCGTGACGCTGCCGGACACCGACGGGTCCTTGGAGCTCGGTGCCGCCGATACGGTCATTCAGCGCGCGGGCCACGCGGATTCGCTCGTGCTCGGTCCGGGGCTGGGGCGGGAACCCGGTGCGTTCGAGTTCGCGCGGACGGTCGCGGCCGCGGCCGAGCTGCCGTTGCTGCTCGACGCCGACGGCCTGAACGCCCACGCGGGGGCGTTGGCGTCGTTGGTCGCACGCAGCCACGCCACGGTGATGACGCCGCACGCGGGTGAGCTCGCCCGCCTGCTTGAGACCGACAGCGCGGCGGTGGGCGCGCGGCGGCTGCACAGCGCCCGCGCGGCGGCGTCCGCGGCCCGCGCGGTGATCGTGCTGAAAGGCGATGACACGCTCGTCGCCGAGCCCTCGGGCCGGGTCGGCATCAGCCGGGGCGGCGCGCCGGCACTCGCCACCGCGGGCACCGGAGACGTGCTCTCGGGCGTGGTCGGCGCCTATCTGGCCAAGCGCATGGACCCGTTCGAGGCCGCGTGCGCCGGCGTGCTCGTCCACGCGCGGGCCGGTCAGCTCGCGGGCCTCGAGATCGGTGCCGAAGGGGTCATCGCGAGCGACGTGATTGCGAGGCTTCCGCAGGCGCTCACGGCGCCGGCGCCGAGGTCCTGAAGAGGCTCCTAATACGCTGAGAG
The DNA here is from genome assembly GCA_963731355.1 of uncultured Solirubrobacterales bacterium. GTDB lineage: Bacteria > Actinomycetota > Thermoleophilia > Solirubrobacterales > Solirubrobacteraceae > Palsa-465. The sequence continues at coordinate 291,865 of CAVSUS010000004.1, forward strand.
CCATGCCGCTGCGCGCGATCGCCCGAGTCAACCTGGCGGCGATCGAGCGAAACGTTGCGCACCTGCGCGGCGGGCTCGCCGGGGGCGCAGGGATGTGCGCCGTGGTCAAGGCCGATGCCTATGGGCATGGGGCGGTTCCGGTCGCGCGCGCCGCGCTGAGGGGCGGCGCCGTCCTGCTCGCCGTCGCCACCGCCGAAGAGGCCGTGGAGCTGCGAGCGTCGGGCCTCGACGCTCGGCTCCTGATCATGGGCGCGTTGAGCGCGGAGGAGCTTCCGGCGGCGCTCGCCACCGGGGCCGAGCTGACGGCGTGGAGCGAGGCGTTCGTCGACGCCGTCGTGGCGTCCGCGGTGGCCGCGACCGCTGGTCAGCCGGTCCGGATCCACGTCAAGCTGGACACCGGCATGGGGCGCCTCGGCACGCGCGACGCCCGGGAGGCGCTGGGCGTGGCCGAGCGTGTGGCTGCCGGCGCCCCGGCGCTCGGGCTGGCCGGCCTCATGACGCATTTTGCGACCGCCGACACCGATCCCGAGTTCCTCGAGGAACAGTTGCAAAGCTTCGAGCCCGTCGTTAACGACTTTAGGCGCCATTGGCCGGGGGTCGTGGTTCACGCGGCCAACAGCGCCGCGACCCTTCGCGCGCCCCATAGCCATTTCGACTTCGTGCGGTGCGGGATCGCGCTCTACGGTTGCGACCCGATGAACGATGATCCGGCGTTGCGGGGTCTGGAGCCGGCGCTCGAGCTGCGCTCGTACGTTGCGGCGGTCAAGCGGGCGCGGCCCGGGGACAGCGTCGGCTACGGGAGGCGGTTCGTGGCCGAGCGCGAAACGTGGATCGCCACGCTTCCGATCGGGTACGGCGATGGTGTCCGGCGCGCCCTGACCAACAACTGCGACGTCCTCGTGGGCGGACGTCGCTACCCACTGGTGGGAACCGTGAGCATGGACAACATCACGATCGACCTCGGGGATGAGCCGGCGGCCCGGATCGGCGAGGTGGCGACGATCATCGGACGTGACGGGGACCAGCTCCAGACGGCCGAGGATCTCGCCAACCGGATCGGGACGATCAACTACGAGATCGTCTGCGGGATTTCGCAACGGGTTCCACGCGCCTATCACCGGGATGGCGAGCCGTCGTGAGCGGGTCCCCCATCGACGTGCTGGTCGAGGCCCGCCCGCTCGCGTGGCTCGTCGGGGGCGCGGTTCGAGACCGTGTGCTGGGTCGGCCCACCTCCGACTACGACGTCGCCGTCCCGGGCGATCCGCGGCCGTTGGCTCGCACACTGGCCCGCGCCGCGGGCGGACATGCGTTCGCGCTGTCAGAGGGATTCGGTGGCTGGCGCGTGGTGGCCCGAGATCGCAGCTGGCAGGTCGACCTCCTCCCGCTCGCCGACGAGACGATCGAGGCCGACCTGGCCAAGCGCGACTTCACCATCAACGCGATCGCCGAGCCGATCGGGGGTGGCGAGTACGTCGATCCGTTCGGCGGGCTCGGCGACCTGCGTGAGGGGCGGCTGAGGATGGTGTCCGCCGCCGCGTTCGTGGTCGACCCGTTGCGCACGCTCCGCCTGGCCCGCCTCGCGTGCGAGCTCGATCTCGACGTCGACCCCGAGACGATGACGGCGGCGAGCGATTCGGCGCCCGCTCTGTCCGGGGTCGCGCCGGAGCGGGTATTCGCCGAGCTCAAGCGGATCATGACCGCCGAGCTCGCGCTCAAGGGGCTGGCGCTGATGGACGCCGTCCGTGCGACCGACGCGGTGCTGCCGGAGCTCAGCTCGCTGCGCGGGGTCGAGCAGAGCCGCTACCACCACTTGGATGTCTATGAACACACGCGCGCCGTTCTCGCCCGGACGATCGAGCTCGAGAGAAATCCGGGCCGGTGGTTCGGGGGGGAAGGTGAGGCTGTCGGGGGGCTGCTGGCAGAGCCGCTTGCCAACGAGCTGACCCGCGGCCAGGCGCTGCGCTTCGGTGCCCTCCTGCACGACATCGCCAAGCCGCAGACCCGGCAGGTCACCGCCGAGGGAAGGGTGACCTTCATGGGTCACGACGCGACCGGCGCGAATATGGCGGCGGGGATCCTCGCGCGACTGCGCGCGAGCGAAAAGCTGGCCGACTACGTCGCGGCGCTGGTCCGTAATCACCTTCGGCTGGGCTTCCTCGTCCACGAGGCGCCGCTCAGCCGCCGGACCGTCTACCGCTACATGCGGGCGTGCGAGCCGGTGCAGGTCGAGGTCACCGTGTTGAGCGTCGCCGATCGGCTGGCGACTCGAGGACGCGGGTCAGAGGAGGCCATCGATCGCCACCTGGCGCTGGCCCGGCAATTGGTCGGAGAGGCACTGGCCTGGCGCGCACACCCTCCTCGCCCTCCACTGCGCGGCGACGAGCTCGCCCGGGCGGTGGGTTTGCGGGCGGGTCCGGAGATCGGCCGCCTGCTCGAGGAGCTGGAGGAGGCGAGCTTTGCGGGGGAGATCCCCACCCGTGCGGACGCGATCGAGCGCGCGCGTGCGCTGCTCGACGGGGACCGTGGTCGCGGTGCCCGGCGACGGCAGCGCGAGTGATCCGCCAAATCGGCTTCCCTGCTAGGTTTTCCGCGTTTGGTCGGGGCCCGCTCGGGACCGCCCGACGAGGCCGCAGCAGCTAAAAGGGGAGTACATGGCAACGGGAACCGTCAAGTGGTTCAGCGACGACAAGGGCTTCGGCTTCATCACGCCCGACGACGGCGGGCGCGACCTGTTCGTCCATTTCACGGGCATCGATGGAGAGGGCTATCGCTCGCTTGCCGAAGGCGCGAAGGTCTCCTACGAAGAAGAGGCCGGGCCCAAGGGTCCGAAGGCGGTAAACGTCACCAAGCTCTGATTGCGGCGGGGTTCTCGGGCCGGACGGCGGCCCTTCAGACGGTTCGCGGCCGCCGCGCGGCGCTGTGAGCCTGCGCAACTGACGCCGCCCACTTGTGTTCAATGCTCAGAATGAAGAGATTTTGCCTGCTCACGGCGGCCGCGATCGCGGCCGTTTCGGTGCTTGCACCCGCCTCCGCTTCCGCGGCGGTGATCGAGCTCGGGGCCACCACGACGCCGGTCGTCGCGCCGCTCTGCCCGAAGGGCGTGTCGGCCTCCAACTGCACGATCATCCTCACCCAGGTCACGGCGCTCGAGACGATCAGGGACAACATTGTCTACCCGACCACGGTGAAGAAGGCCGGAAGGATCGTCTCCTTCACCCTCGGTCTCTCGCGCTTGGATCCCAATCGCGCAACCGCCCGGCAGGACATCCATTTCCTCGACCAGACGTACGGCGGGACGACGCGGGCGGCGGTCACCGTGCTCAAGCCGGTGGGCCCGAAGGCGAACCGGCGCTTCGCGGTCGTGGCGGAGAGCCCCGCCTTCCATCTGCAGCCGTATCTCGGGCAGGTGGTCCAGTTCCCGCTCGTGACCACCCTCCCGGTAACGCCGGGCGAGGTCGTCGCGCTGACGGTTCCGACCTGGGCGCCGGTGCTGTCGATTCAGGTCTCCAGCACGCGCTTCGCCTACCGCCAGAGCCGCAACGCGAACTGCGGCAACCCGCCGGCGAGCTCGCAGGCGCAGGTGACGCCCGGCCAGAACGCGCAGTACCTCTGCAACTACCCCGGCACGCGGGTCGAGTACTCGGCGACCGAGGTCACCAACCCGGCGACGGTCAGCCCGATCCACGCGAAGCGGGCCGCTAAGGACGTCGGGCGCTGAAGGGTTTGGAGCGCGGACGCCCGGCGCGGTCGGGGCGCCCGCGTTGGGTTGGTTATCAGGGCGGCAGGGGAGCGTGGGAGATAACTGTCGCTATCCGGTAGTTATTGCCCACGCTCCGGGCTCCGCCCGGCGATCTCGATAGATCGATGCAGTTCAGAAGGCCTAGCAGGCGCCGGGGTTCTGCTGGCAGAAGGCCGAACTGAGCCCGGCGCCGCCGCTGTTGGAACCGCTCGAGGTCCCGGTGCTCGTCCCGCCGGAGCCGGTGCCGCCGCCGGCGCCCGTGCCCGCGCCGCCGGTCGGACTGGCCCCGCCGGTGGTCGATGTGCCGCCCGACCCGGCAGCGCCACCGGTGGTGGGGCCGGTGCCGCCCGAGGTCCCGGCGGCTGACGCGCCCGCGGTCCCCGAGGAACCGCTGGAGGCCGACGCCGGCGAGTCGGTGCTCGACGTCGTTGACGTTGTCGACGTGGAGGTGGTGGGTGTGGAAGAGGTCGTAGCCGGCGCGCTGGCGGCGGGACTGGTCGAGGTGGGAACCGTGAACGGCGGCACGTCGGAGGTGTCAAGCGCGTTCGAGCTCCCGCCGCCGCATGACGCGAGAACCGCGCTCAGAACGACTGCCGCGCAGACCGCAGCCAGCGTTCGCGCACGACGGTGGCGGCGTCCGGCAGCCACGATCCTCAATATCCGAGCGGATCCATGCGCCTGCCGCAGTGGGGGCAGTCGTTCAGATCCTTCTGAGTGTGCTGGTCGCACCAGTTGCAAAAGCGGAGGTTCTCGACGGACCACGGGAGCTCCGAGGCGGTTGGGGCCAGGGGCAGCATCTGGGCCACCACCTCGAGCTCCTCGCCGGTCTCCCGATCGACGTAGACCTGGTCGGGCTCGGCCTCGATGATGATCTCCCGACCGGTCGATGGGGTCCGCATCCGGTACTTCTGGCGGGTCCTCATTCGGCGGGCATCCTACCAGCGGGTCCGGCGGCAGAGCCCCGCGCCGGCGGGGGGCCACTTAGATAGAGTGGCGGCCCGCAGCGTATGGTGACGACGATCAGAGGATCCGTTGTGAAGCGCGCCGCAGCCCTCGTGTCCAGTGCGCTGGCTCTGCTCGTGGTGGGGGGATGCGCGGTCAAGCACCCCACCGCCGACCTGGTGAACGGCAAGACGTTGTTCGTCAGCAAGTGCGGGTCCTGCCACACGCTGGACCACGCCGGCACGACCGGGACCATCGGACCCAACCTGGATGATGCCTTCCGACAGGACCGCGCTGACGGCGTCAAGAGCACGTCGATCCAGGGTCTGGTCGACTACTGGATCCGGTACCCCAACAGCGAGGGCGTGATGCCGCCCATGCTCTTCAACGGCCAGGAGGCGCAGGACGTGGCCGCCTACGTCGCCCATGTCGCTGCGAGACCGGGCGTGGACACGGGTGCACTGGCTCTCGCCGGCCAGGAGAAGGTTCCGGTGACGCCCGCGTCTGGAAAGGCCGTCTTCACCGGGGTCGGCGGTTGCGGCTCCTGCCATACGCTTGCGGCGGCGGGCACGACCGGAACCGTCGGACCGAACCTCGGCACGCAACTTGCGCCGAGTTGCAAGACCCCGCAATCGATCAAAATCCGCGGTGCGACCCTGGAGCAGTGCATACGCACAGCGATCGTCGACCCGTATGCGTACATACCCGCCGGGTACGCGGCCGGCGTGATGCCGGCGAACTTCAAGCAGCGGCTAAGCCCGAGCCAGATCGAGGCGCTCGTGGCGTTCTTATCCAGCGTCGTGAAGTAACGCCGGCGCCGGCGAGCGGCTCTCCTCTGCCGCGCGCAGCCGCTCGAAGAGCTCCTCGCCACGACCCGCGGCCACGGCCCGCGCAGCCCGCCGCTCGTCGAGCTCCAGTCCATGGGCGGCGGCGTAATCGAGGAGCCGCTGGCGCTCGTCGGCCTCGCGCGCGACCTTCATGAACAGCCAGCCGAACAGGCAGATCGTGAGCACGCTCTCCTCGACCATCATCACCCCGGCGGCGGCGATCTGATCCCCCAACGCGCTTATGTGCCAGTGCGCGTCGCCCGCCCGGTAGATCGGGTACCACACCGTGCCGGAGAAGATCATTGCGTTCGCCAGCACCGTCCCGAGCAGGCGAACGACGATGATGTAGACCAGACGGGCGGCGTTGTTGAACCATTGCGGCTTGGGCAGCGGTCCGAGCAGCGCCATCCACATCGCTATCCCGAAGGCCAGGAACGTCGCGTGCTGGAGCGCGTGGATCGCGTCGTGGCGGAGCGCCGCCTGGTAGAGCGCCGGCAGGTGCCACACGTAGAAGTTGACCGCCCAGACGGTGACTGCGACCACCGGGTGCGTGAGGACGCGCAGGCGCGCGATGAAGCGGTTGCGAAGCAGCGGCGCGAGCAGCGGTCCGGTCAACCCGAGCACGATCAGGAGCGCGGCCACGTCCCCGATGAGGAGGTGCTCGGCCATGTGAACGGCGAGGAGCTGATCGGCCAGGTTGTCCACGGGAGGGCTGAGCGCCACCGCGAGGACGAGCAGGCCCGAGGCGTAGCACGCCTGCCGCCAGGCGGGTACGGCCCGATTCTGGGAGGCGAGCGTGCGTACGCGGGCGCGGTAGGGGAGCCACCAGATCAGGGCCAGAAGCGGCAGCAGAAGGCCGTTGACCAGCCCGACACTCGCTACAGACAGCACTGCTCTTCCAATGGTGTCACGCGGACTAAGTGACCGCTCTCACGATCAGAACGATCGCGATGATCACCGCCATGGCCACCACGAAGTAGATGAGGACCCGGAACGCGTCGGCCTCTGACCGGAGCGGATTCAACACGTCTACAGGATGTACACCGCCGTGTAGACGATGATCCACATGCCGTCGACGAAGTGCCAGTAGATTCCCGGCACCTCCATGCCCTGGTGGTGCTCGGGCGAGTAGTGGCCGCGGAAGGAGCGGATCGTCACCATCAGCAGTGCGCACAGACCGACGAACACGTGACAGCCGTGCAGGCCGGTCAGGGAATAGAACACCGTCGCCTGGGCCGAGTCGTGCGGGGCCCAGCCCAGGTGCACGTACTCGTTGAGCTGGAGGGTCAAGAACGCGGCGCCGAGGATGAAAGTGCACACCATCCCGGCCTTCAAACCGAAGCGGTTCCCGTGCTTGATCGAGGTGAGCGCCCAGTGGATGGTCAGCGAAGAAGACAGCAGGATCGCCGTGTTGACCGCGGTCGTGGACGCGGGGATCGTCTCGCCCACTGCCGGCCATGGGTTGTGGCTCACGACGCGGATGAAGAAGTACGCCGTGAAGAAGGCGCCGAAGATCATCACCTCGGAGATGATGAAAAGCAGCATCCCGAGCGTGGGCGCCTCGACGCGCGAGGACCGGTGGGCGGGGGGAGGGCCGTGATGCTCGGCGTGGGCGATGGCGGCGGCTTCCATCGGCTCTCTCTCAGGTGCGGGCGGACATAGCGTCCTGGTGGACCACGTGCTCGACCGGCTTTCCCGTGCTGCGCCGAACCCGATCGATCAGATCCGTGCGCAGCCATCCTGACTTGGTTTCCGGAAACGTCGAGATCACGATGTCGTCAACGCGGAAATACTGAAGTGCGTTCATGATCGCGGTGAAGGGGTCGGGGTCGCCGGTCATGCCCGCGGCGAACAGGCCGACGGAGTGCAGGCGGTCGAGCACCAGCCGCAGCCGCGTGCGCGCGCGCCGGGTGGCATGGCCGTCACCCCCTTCCTGGGGGACCACTACGAGGAAGAGGTGGCGGTCTCCCTTGACTTCATCTACCTGCGCCTTGGCCTTCAGCGCCTCCAATAGCTCATCGCCGCTGGCGGTGCGGTTGGCGACCGCTAGCGTCACCTCGAACGGCAGACCCTCGCTGTCGGGGTCGGCCACCACGTGCTCGACCGGGATCCCGGAGGCGTAGCTGACCCGGTCGATCAAGTCGCGGCGGAGCCATCCGGACCGAGTCTCCGGGTAGGTCGAGATGATGATCTCGTCGGGGTTGTATTCGCGCAGGGCGTCGATCGTCGCCGTGTAGGGGTCGGGATCGCCGACCTCGCCGACGGCCTGGATGCCCTCGGCGTGCATGAACTCGAGCGCCAGGTCGACCCGCGCTTGGGCGGCGTCGAACACCGCGTCGTCGTAGACGACGAGCCCCGCCCGCGGCCGGGTCTGCGGCACGACCAGAACGAAGCGCACGTCGCCCTCGGCCACGCGCCGCCGAACCGCCTCGATCAGCGCCCGTCCCCCGAGCGTCTCGTTGGCCACGACCAGGACGGTGGTCACCGGTGTGCCGTCCGGTGATTGGGGGACATGGAGGGCGAGACCCGGGGGCCGCCAGGCAAGGACGCAGAAACCGACGCGCAGCAGCGCTGCGCGAGGTTTCGAGGACGCAGCATGGCGACCATCCGGGGCCGCGATACATGTGCCCTAATTGCCGGACGGTGCACTAATGGCTCTCTCGGCTCGGTGATCGCCCGCTCGCGCCGGCCGCGACCGGCTTGGCTTCGGTGGGTGGCTTGAAGATCCCGTGGACCGCGCCCGGCACCCCGTACTCATAGGGGCCGCCGACGACCGTCGGCACCGCGTCGAAGTTGAACACCGGCGGCGGCGAGGAGACCTGCCATTCGAGCGTCAGCCCGCGCCACGGATTGGCCGCCGCGCGCGGCCCGGCGCGCCAGCTGGCGATGATGTTCCACAGGAAGATCAGCATGGTGAGGCCGAGGATGAACGAGCAGACCGAGATGAACAGGTTCCATGTGGCGAACTTAGCCGCGTATTCGGCCACTCGCCGCGGCATCCCCTGGAGCCCGATGATATGCATGGGGCCGAAGGTCAGGTTGGCGAAGATGAACGTCAGCCAGAAATGCCACTTGCCCAGGCGGTCGTCGAACATCCGCCCGGTCATCTTCGGGAACCAGTAGTAGACGCCGGCGAAGATCGTCATCAGCGAGCCGCCGAACAACACGTAGTGGATGTGGGCGACGATGAAGTACGTCTGGCTGACGTGAATGTCGAACGGGACCATTGCGAGCATCACGCCGCTGATCCCGCCGAGCGTGAACATCGTCAAGAACCCGAGCGCGAACAGCATCGGCGTGTCCATGTGCAGCACGCCACGCCACAGCGTCGCCAGCCACGAGAAGACCTTGATCCCGGTGGGGATCGAGATGATCGCGGTGGTGATCATCATCGGGATCCGGATCCAGGGCTGCATCCCCGAGACGAACATGTGGTGCGCCCACACCGTGAACCCGAGCACCACGATCGCCAGCAGCGAGAACGCCATCATCCGGTAGCCGAAGATCGGTTTTCGGGACTTCACCGCGAGTATCTCGGAGATGATCCCGAACCCGGGCAGCATCATGATGTAGACCGCCGGGTGCGAGTAGAACCAGAAGACGTGTTGGTACATCAGCACGTTCCCGTTCTTGCCCGCGCCGACGAACGCGTCGAAAAAGTGGAAGTGCAGCGAGGTGTCGAGCAGGATGAAGAACTGCGACGACGCGATGAACGGCGTCGCGATCACGACCAGCAGCGAGGTCGAGAAGTTCGCCCACACCAGCAGCGGCAGCCGGAAGAAGCTCATCCCGGGCGCGCGCATGGTGATGATCGTCACGAGGAAGTTGAGCGCGGTGAAGATCGACGAGAACCCGGCGAACTGCACCCCGACGCTGAAGAACAGCTGCCCAACCGGCATGGTCGTCGACAGCGGCGCGTACGCGGTCCAGCCGGTCGCGAAGGCGCCCCCGGGGGCCAGGAAGCTCATCAGCATGAGGACCCCGCCCATCGGCAGCAGCCAGTACGACAGTGCGTTCAGGCGGGGGAACGCCATGTCCGGGGCGCCGATCATCAGCGGCAGGACGAAGTTCGCCAGGCCCGCGAAGACCGGGATCACGAACAGGAAGATCAGCACCGAGGCGTGGACCGAGAACACGCCGTTGTACTGCTCGGGGGTCAGGAACTGCATCCCGGGCTTTGACAGCTGGGCTCGGATCAGCATCGCCAGCAGGCCACCGACGAACAGGAAGAAGAACGAGGTGACCGTGTATTGGATCCCGATCACCTTGTGATCGGTGTTGACGCGTAAGTAGTCGCGCCAGCTGTAAGCGCCATGGGCGGAGTGATCCTCCGGGCGGGTCGGCCTGCCGGACGCCCAGTACAGCCAGTAGTCGCAGGTGCCGATGCCGACCAGGAAGAAGGACGGAACAGCGAGCAGGGCGACGATCGTGATCGCGTGAGCGTCGATCACCGGGTGCTGGTGCATCAGCCACCTGACCAGCGCCGTCAGGCCGACGGCGAAGCCGAAGCCGAGCACGCTGAACAGAGCCGCCCGATACCAGCCGGCGGCGCGGAGCTTCGGCGGGAGGGGAACGCGCGTCGGGCGTTGCTGCAGCTGGACGGCGGGTTCCGAGACGGTGGTTGCCATCAGCGAGTCTCCTCCAGTTCTTGCTCCTTTGTTCTCGTGTCGCGGGTCGAAAATTCGGTGGCACCGAGAGTGGTCACTGGCGGATGCTGCGCAAGGACGCAGGAGCCGACGCGTAGCAGCGCTACGCGAGGCGACGAGGACGCAGCGCAGCCGCCGCCAGGGGCCGCTCGAATGCCATCCAATTTTCGACTCACGACACTAGCTCCAGAGATGTCCACGCGCCTCTTCACTTTGCCATGCTCGAGAGGAAGTTGACAAGCGACTGGATCTGGGTCGGGGTCAGGGTCTTCGAGAACGTGGCGGGCATAATCCCGGCCGCGTAGCCGTGCGGCAGGTAGGCGTAGGGCTTCGTGATCGCGGTGTGGATGCACTGCTTCAGCGTGGCGCCGCGAATTGCCTTTGAGGCAGCGGTCGCGCAGTCTGCGCGCAGCCGGGTGTCGAGGTCCGGGCCGACGGTCCCGGTCGCGCCCGCTGCCGCGAGGGTATGGCAGGAGCTGCAGCCCGCAGACCCCGTGAACAGCGCCTTTCCGGCCGCTGCGCTCGACGAGGTGCTGCTGGTGGCGGACGGCGTGGTGCTGCTCGGGGCGGCCGCGCCGGAGCCGGGGATCCCGGGCGCGGCGCCGTTCGGCGGGGGCGCTCCGACGGGGGGAGGCCCGTTCGGCTTCTGTGACCCCAGCCACGCGGCGAAGGCGGCGGGTGTCTGGACTATGACCGTGGAGCGCATCAGCGAGTGCCCGGCTCCGCACAGCTCGGTGCATTCGACCGGATAGGTGCCGATCTTGTCCGGAGTGATCCTCAACGTTGTGGTGATTCCGGGTACGGCGTCCAGTTTCACGGAGAAGTTCGGCACGAAGAAGCTGTGGACCACGTCCAGCGAGTGCAGCTTGAACACCACCGGCCTGTCGTTCGGCAGATACAGGATCGGGGAGACCACTCCGTTCGGATATGAGAACTCGAACGCGAACTGGCGGGCGGTGACATTGACCGTCATCTCGTCCTTCTTCGTGGCCTCGTTGGAGCGCAGCACGGTGTACGCGTAGGTGCAGAGCGAGATGATCAGGATCGCCGGCATCACCGTCCAGACAACTTCCAGCCGCGTGTTGCCGTGGATCGGTGGCCCGTCCTTGTCCTCCTCGCCCGGCTTCATGTGGAACTTCCACACGGAGAAAGCGACCACGGTCAAGACGATCACGAAGATCGGGACCGAGGCGATCAGCAGAACGTCATAGAGGGTCCGGACATTGCCGGCCTGCCGGGACCCCTGAGTTGGAAACCATGGAACGATCAGCGCCAGCGGGATCAGGATCGCGACGCCGATCACGCCGATCGCGACCATCTGCAGGACCGGCCGGTTACGCATGGCCGCTTCCGTCTCCGTGGCCCTCGAGCATCACTCCGCCCGCCATCCTATGCATTCTCGCCGCTGGACGACTCGGCGCCTCATGGGCCGGTCGGCACCTCGCCAACTCCGTGATCGCGAGGGGCTCATGGCGCGCCAACTCCGTGATCCCGGGGGCCTCATGGCGCGCCGGCACCTAGCGAACTCCGCCGCCACCGCGCGGTAGCGGGGGCCGCAGGCAAAGCTCGACTGCGGGAATTCCGCGATCTCGTTCAGCCTCCATTATGATTGAGGCAATTGTTGCAAGCACGCTAGGAGGCGCAATGCAGGTACGAGAGGGGATGTCAGAAGTCGTACTGACCGTCGGGCCGGGCCACTCGCTGCGCGATGCCGCTTCGGCCATGGTCCGCCGCGATGTGGGCGCTGCCGTGGTGCTCGATCCGGACGGACAAGGGCCCGGCGTGATCACCGAGCGCGACATCCTGCACTCGATCGGCGCCGGCGAGGATCCCGACACGGAGCGCGTCGCCGACCACCTGACCTCAAACCTGACGTTTGCCTCCCCCGACTGGTCCCTGGAGCGCGCCGCCTCGGCGATGGTCCGCGGCCGCTTCCGTCACCTCATCGTCGTGGAGGGAGGCGGGTTGGTGGGCATCTTGTCGATGCGGGACATCGTTCGCTGCTGGACCGGAGAGGGCGCCTCCTGCGAGGTGCCCGCCGGCACCGGCGCCTGAGGCGGTAGGCCCCGGCCGCGGGTCTGCCGGCGCATCCCGGAACTGTCCGCTCTTGACCTCGAATAGAGGGTGTCGCATGAGCCAAACGAAGCGGGTCAGTGTTTGTGAGGCGCTCACATCCCGGCATCCACGGCTCGTCGCGATACGGCACCTGGTGGATCGAGTAGCGCAAATAAGCACACTAGATCCACCACGTCCCGGCCGCGCACCGCTGGCGGAACTAGTGCCGGTGCTCTTCGGGCAGCGCGTCGACGTCGCGGCGCGTGTCCCGCACCCACCGGATCACGCAGTACAGCGTGATCACGCCGCCGATGATGGAGAGGATCCAGTTGATCGTGGTGCCAATCACGATCAGGCCGATCCCCACGGCCGTCGCCAGCGGAATCACCGTGGGGCCCGGGAGGTGAATCTCCTCGCCGGCCGGCGGCGCCTGGCGCTCGAGCTGCTCGTTCATGGGTGGACGTAGATCGCCGCGGCGAGGAACGTCATCCCGAACATGAACAGACACAGGGCGCCGGCGATGAGCCCCGAGCGGATGTTCTTGCGTGCGAGCCTGCGATCCATTGCGACAGCCGGATCCTACAGCTTGACGTCGGCCACCATGGCGCCGAACAGCAGGGCCAGATAGACCAGCGAGTAGAGATAGAGCCTGAGCGCGGAGCGCCGGTCGGCGCGCCGGTAGAGCCGGATGGCGCCGGCGATGAACCCGAGCCCGAGGACCATCGACGCCGCCAGGTAGATGCCCCCGAAGGCCTCGGCGCAGAACGGGAGCTGTGAGATCGCGTAGAGCAGCAGCGTGTAGAGCAGGATCTGGCGACGCGTCTCGTGCTCGCCGCGCACGACCGGCATCATCGGGATCGAGGCCTTCGCGTACTCGTCCTTCATCAGCAGGCTCAGCGCCCAGAAATGCGGCGGAGTCCAGTAGAAGACGATCGCGAACAGGTACAGCGCCGTCCATGACAGCGAACCCCGGGCCGCGGCCCAGCCGACCAGGGGCGGCATCGCGCCGGCGGCGCCCCCGATCACGATGTTCTGCGGCGTCCGGCGCTTCAACCACAGCGTGTAGACGCCCACGTACCCGACGAAGCCCCCGAGCGCCAGCGATGCCGCGAGGACATTGATCGTCAGCGACATCAAAACGAACGACAGCGCCGCGAGCGCGAGGCCGAACGCCAGCGCCGACCGCGGCGCGATCCGTCCGGCCGCGACAGGCCGCGACGCCGTACGCGCCATCAGAGCGTCGATGTCGCGGTCGAAGTAGTGGTTGACGGCTCCGGCGCCGCCCGCCGACAGATAGCCGCCCAGGCAGGTCAGCGCGATCTTCGACACCGGTGGGCTGCCGGCGACCTCCATCGTCGCGACCGTGGTCAGCAGCAGCAGCGTCTGGACCTTCGGCTTGGTCAGCTCGAGATAGTCGGCGAGCAGCTGCCGGGCGCCCGCCGCGCCCGCCGCCCCGACCGTGCTGACAGATGAGCTCGCCACCGCTGGATCGCCTATACCCGCGCGAACCGCTCGCTACCGCCGGTTTTTTGGGTCACCCCGGTCTGGCGCTCGATCTGCCGGCGGATGTCGCGCATCGGCTCGACCGAGCGCACCCGCGGGATCACGTCGAAGTTGTTGACCGGCGGTGGGGAGGTCGTGAACCACTCGAGCGTGTTCGCCTTCCACGGATCCGGCCCGGCGAGCACCCCGCGCTTGTAATTGATGGCGATGTTGATGATCGTCAACACGATTCCGACGCCGAGGATGAACGCTCCGATCGTCGAGATCAAGTTATAGGTGGACCAGCCGAGACCGGGCTGGTAGGTGTAGATCCGCCGCGGCATGCCCGACAGCCCGAGCGCATGCTGGACGAAGAACGTCGTGTTGAAGCCGATGAACATGACCCAGAACGACAGCTTCCCGAGCCGCTCGTCGAGCAGCCGTCCCGTGATCTTGGGGAACCAGTAGTAGATCCCCGCGAAGATCGAGAACACCGCGCCTCCCATCAGCACGTAATGGAAGTGGGCGACGACGAAATAGGTGTCGTTGAGCTGCCAGTCGACCGGGAACACCGCGAGGAAGATGCCGGTGATGCCGCCGATCACGAAGATCGCGATGAAGCCGACCGCGAACAGCAGGGAGGTGGTCATCACGATCGACCCGCGCCACAGCGTCGCGATCCAGTTGAAGATCTTCACCCCCGTGGGGACCCCGATCAGGAAGGAGCTCAGCATGAAGAACCCGAGCACCACGATCGGAACCGGCGAGGCGAACATGTGGTGCGCCCACACCAGCGTCGCCAGGAACGCGATCACGGCGGTCGAGGCGGCGATCGCCTTGTAGCCGAAGATCGGCTTGCGCGAGAACACCGGGATGACCTCGGAGATCATCCCGAAGCCCGGCAGGATCATGATGTAGACCTCGGGGTGGCCGAAGAACCAGAACAGGTGCTGCCACAGGACGGGGGACCCGTGGGCGGTGGGATCGAAGAAGTGCGTACCGAAATGCCGGTCGGTCAGCAGCATCGTCACCGCCGCGGCGACCACCGGGAGCGCGATGATGAGCAGGATCGCGTAGACGAGGATCGCCCACACGAACAGCGGTAGTCGACCCCAACTCATCCCCGGCGCGCGCATGTTGACGATCGTCGCGTAGAAGTTGATCGCGCCCAGGAGCGATGAGATACCGGTGAGGTGGATCAGGAAGATCCACGCGTCCTGTCCGCCGCTGGGAGAGAACTGGATGCTCGACAGCGGCGGATAGCTCCACCATCCGGCCTCGGGAGGATGGAAGAACAGCGTGGCGTAGAAGACGATCCCGCCGGCGAGCAGGAGCCAGTACGACAGCGCGTTCAGCCGCGGGAAAGCCATGTCGCGGGCGCCGATCATCAGCGGGACGAAGTAGTTGCCGAAGCCCGCCATGACCGGCACCACGAACAGGAAGACCATCGTGGTCCCGTGCAGGGTGAGCAACTCGTTGTAGAGCTCGCCGCTCAGCAGCGTGTTGTTCGGCTCTGAGAGCTGAAGCCGCATCATCAGCGCCTCCATGCCGCCCAGCCCGAAGAACACGAACGTCGTGACCAGGTACATGATCCCGATCTTCTTGTGATCGGTCGTGGTCACCCAGTCGACCCAGCGCTTGGTCCGCCGCGGGGTGACGATCTCGTGAGCGGTGACCTGTGGAGTCGGTCGCAGCGCCGGTTCGGGGACCGGTCGGACGGCGCGTTCGGTGACGGCTGACATTCGCTGTCGCTCCTAGAGATTCCCGTTCGAGGAGAGGACGCCTTGAGCGGTCAGGATGGCTCGCAGCTGGGTCACTTGGGCATTGGCCTTTGAGATCAGATCCGATTGCCTCGACAGCCAGGCCGTGTACTGCGCCGGAGTGACCACCTGCACCCGGGCGGTCATCGCGGCGTGATTGCGCCCGCAAAGCTGCGCGCACTGACCGTGATAGATGACCGGATGTCCGGGCGTGCTGGCCTTGGGCGCCTTGAACCACGTGTAGGTCGTGTAGCCGGGCACGGCATCGACCTTTCCGCCCAGGGACGGAACCCACCACGAATGAATGACGTCCGTCGACTGGATGTCGAGCACGACCACGACGCCGGCCGGCACCACCATCAGCTGATAGGAGTAGGGAAGCTTGGACGCAAAGGCGTTGTTCAGGCAGTCGTTGCCGTACGTGTAGCGCCAGATGTACTGGCGGCCCTGCACGCAGACCCTGACCTCCTTGCCGTTCGGCGGCGTCGGCTCGGTGACCGACGCCGAGAGAACCACGTTGGCGTTCGAGTTGGGCGGGTTGATGATGCTCGGCAACTTCACGAACGTGATCACCGTCAGCGCCACGAGGATTAGTGCCGCGGCCACGGTCCAGCCGATCTCCAGTCTCGTGTTCCCGTGGATCTGGACCGCAACCGCACCCTTCTTGGCCCGGAACTTGAACACCGAGTAGAGCAGCGCTCCGGCGACCACGAAGAACACCACCGCCGCGATGTACAGGATGATGTTGTAGAGGGAGGAGATCTGGTTTGCGTTCGGCGATCCCCCGTGCTTCAGCGTGATGAAGTTCGCCGAGGCGATCGGCGCGAACGCCAGGGAGCCGAGGAGCGAGAACCCGAACGCGATGCTCAGCCCGCGTGCACGGCGGCCGCGCCGGCGGCCGATCTGCTCCTCGTTGGCGAAGGCCCGCACGGCGGCGGATTCTATTGACCCGCCGGGAGCCAGGGGCGGTGGGCCGGAGTTCCTATACTGGCGCTTCTTGCGCACGTCGAAGGGGATCCGAGCTGCGGCCTGGGCCCTCGTCGCGGGAGCCGTGGCTGCGCCCGTCTCCAGACGCCAGCTGCGACTGCCGCCCGGCGTAGTGATCGGCGCCGCGGCCACCGCGCCGTTCACCGTATGCGCGGCGATGCGTCGCGGTAAGGCGCGAAACGTCGCCGTGTGCGCCCTGAACATGTGGGCTTATATCGCGGCCTACAAGATGCCCAACGACGATCCGCGGCGGCTGGCGGCGCGAGTGCGCGTCGACTATCCGATCGCCATCGACCGAATGCTCGGTCTGGGCGTCATACCGACGCTGAGGCTGCAGCGGAACTTCGCCGCACCCGGTGCGGTCAATCGCTTCGAGCGCCTGCTGGTGTGGTGTCACTGGATGTGGTTCGCGGTGCCTCACTCGAGCGTCGCGTACGTGTTGCTGCGCGATCCCGACCGTTTCCCGAGCGCGGCCGCACGAATGTACGCGGTGTTCGACATCGGCGCGGTCTTCTACTGGACGATCCCCACCGCGCCTCCCTGGTGGGCGGCGGAGCACGGCCGCCTCGAGGACGGCGAACACATAAGGGTGAGGCGGATGATGCTCGAGTACGGAGAGGAGTTCTGGGGTGACCGGTGGGGCGCGCTTTACGATGTCCTAGGCGGGAATCCCCTAGCTGCCATGCCTTCGCTGCATTTCGCCACGTCGCTGATGGCCGCCCACCTGCTGACCGAGGTGGGTCCGGTGGCCGGTGCCATCGCGTGGACATATGCCGCGCTCCTCGGGGTGGCGCTCGTCTACCTGGGCGAGCACTATGCGATCGACCTGATCGCGGGGGCCGCACTGGCGGAAGGCATCCGCTCCGGTGGCCGGCGGGTCGCACCGGTGCTGAGGCGCGTCGCCGCGGTGTTGGGGGCGCTCGATGGGGTGCGGATGCTCGGCGCGCGGGCGGCCGCCGGTTAGGAGGACGAAGTGCGCGAGGACGCCCCCAGCGAGCAGCGGGCGCGAATGTCGCCAGACGCCGGTGCTCGCGCGAGTACCGAGGAGATGCCGCGCACCCAGTTCACCCGCCGGCGACTGCTCATATCCCTCCTCTTCGTCGTCTCGAGCGTCGCGTTCCTGTACTTCGTCCTGCCCAAGCTCCTCGGCCTGCACGAGACTTGGAACCGCATACAGAAAGGCAATGGATGGTGGCTCGGGCTCGGCGTCGTGCTCGAGGTCTGCTCGTTCGCAGGCTACGTGGCTCTGTTCCGGGTCGTGTTCGCCCGCGGCGCACCGCGGATCCACTGGCGCGAGAGCTACCAGATCACGATGGCGGGGCTGGCCGCCACCCGGCTGTTCGCCGCCGCCGGCGCGGGCGGAATCGCGCTCACGGCGTGGGCGGTGCGACGGTCGGGCATGGAGCCGAGGGTCGTCGCGTGCCGGATGATCGCGTTCCTGGCGCTCCTCTACGGGGTGTACATGGCCGCGCTCGTGGCCTGTGGCCTCGGCCTTTACCTCGGTGCGTTCCCGGGTCCCGCGCCGTTCGCGATCACGGTCGTGCCGGCGATGTTCGGCGGCGTCGTGATCGCCCTCTTCCTCTCGATCTCGCTGCTACCACGGGATTTCGAGCGGCTGGTGGCTCGCGGCGCGAGCGGCGGACGGTGGCCGGCGAGGCTCGCCCGGCGGCTGGCGGCGGCGCCGGCGACCGCGGGGACCGGCATACGGACCGCGATCGATCTGGTCCGGGCCGGCGAACCGCACGTGCTCGGGGCCGTGGCCTGGTGGGGATTCGACATCGCGGTGCTGTGGGCGTGCTTCCACGCCTTCGACGCCTCGCCGCCCAAGGCCGTGATCGTGATGGCCTACTTCGTCGGAATGCTCGCCAACACGCTTCCCCTTCCCGGTGGAATCGGTGGCGTCGACGGTGGGATGATCGGTGCGTTTTCGGCCTTCGGCGTCAACGTCGAGGTCGCGATCGTGGCCGTTCTCGCCTATCGGGCGATTGCGTTCTGGCTCCCCACGCTCCCGGGTGGCGTGGCCTATCTGCAACTGCGCAAGACCGTCAACCGGTGGCGCCGGGAGCTCGCCCTCAATCCGGCGCTGCCGCTGCAGGAGGCCCCGGGCCGCGCGTCCTGATGGACTGGAACACTGACCGTACCGTCTCGCTATACTTTATGAAGTGTCCGAGCAGCGCGTAGAGAACGTGATCATCGTCGGTAGCGGCCCCGCCGGCTACACGGCGGCCCTCTACACGGCGCGCGCGAACCTCGAACCGCTGGTGATCGAAGGCTTCGCGTGGGGAGGCCTGCTTCAGCAGACCACCGACGTGGAGAACTACCCGGGGTTCCCCGAGGCGATCATGGGCCCGGAGCTCATGCAGCGCTTCCGCGATCAGGCGGAGCGCTTCGGCGCTCGGCTCGCGACGGACGACGCGACGAAGATCGAGTTGTCCCGCGACGGCGGCCTGCACAAGGTGTGGTCCGGTGACGATATGCACGTCGCCCGCACCGTGATCCTGGCCATGGGAGCCCAGCACCGCAAGCTGGGAGTGCCGGGTGAGATGGAGCTCGCGGGGCGCGGCGTCAGCTACTGCGCCACGTGTGACGCGGCGTTCTTCAGAGACGCTCCGACGATCATCGTCGGCGGTGGCGACTCCGCGATGGAGGAGGCGATGTTCCTGTCGAAGTTCGCCTCGAGCGTCGCGATCGTGCACCGCCGCGACGAGTTTCGTGCCTCGAAGATCATGCTCGAGCGAGCGCGCGCGATCCCCAACATCGAGTGGCTCACCCCGTACGTGGTCGATGAGTTCCTGCCCGCGGCAGAGGGCTCGCTGGGGCGCGCGCGGCTGCGCAACACCGTCGATGGCGCCATCCGCGAGATTCCGATCACCGGCGCATTCATCGCCGTCGGCCACGACCCGCAATCGCAGCTGGTCCAGGGACAGCTCGACACCGACGCCGGCGGTTATGTGGTCACCCAGGGCGCCTCGACGCTCACCAACGTCCCCGGCGTCTTCGCCGCCGGCGACCTGGTCGATCACACCTACCGGCAGGCGGTGACGGCCGCCGGCACGGGCTGCCAGGCCGCCCTCGACGCGGAGTGGTACCTGCGGGACACGCCGTTCCCTTTGGTGGCGACGGCCGGCGCTGAAGGTGTGGCGGCCTAAGTCCCCGCTAAGCAAGCTTCGTCCACACCGTCTTGGTCTCGAGGTATGCCTCGAGCCCCTCGCCACCGTGCTCGCGGCCGAGCCCCGAGGCCTTGTACCCGCCGAACGGCGCGCCCGCATCGACCTCTCCCCAGCAGTTGACGTAGACCGATCCGGCCTTGAGCATCGAGGCCAAGCGGTGGGCGTTGCCGATATCCCTGGTCCACACCCCCGCGGCGAGGCCGTATTCAGTGTCGTTGGCGCGCGCGGCAACCTCCTCCAGAGACTCGTAGGGGAGCGCCACCAACACGGGACCGAAGATCTCCTCACGGGCGATCTTGAGGTCGTCCCGGCCGGTCGTGAACAGGGTCGGCTCGACGAAGTAGCCGTCGCCGGACCGGCCGGCGCCGCCGCCGGTCACGAGCTCGGCGCCCTCGGCCCGCCCCGCCTCGATGTAGGCGAGCACGCGCTCGTGCTGCTCCCGGGAGACGAGCGGTCCGAAATGGGTGCTGGGCTCGAGCCCGGGGCCGACGCGGGACTTGCTCGCGCGCGCGGCGAGGGCGGCCACGACGTCGTCGAACTGGTCGCGGTGGACGAACAGACGGCTCCCGGCGTTGCACGCCTGGCCGGTGTTGAAGTAGATCCCCTGAAACGATCCGGCGATGGCGGCGTCGAGGTCGGCGTCGGGGAGGATGATGTTGGGTGACTTGCCGCCCAGCTCGAGTGTCACCCGCTTGAGCGCACGCCCGGTCTTGGCCCCGATCTCCCTGCCCACCTCCGTTGATCCGGTGAACGCGATTTTGTCGACGCCCGGATGATCGACCAGCGCCGCACCGGTCTCCCCGGCCCCGGTGAGGACGTTGATCACCCCGGCCGGGATCCCGGCCTCGAGCGCCAGCTCACCGATCCGCAGCGCGCTCAGCGGTGTCTGCTCGGCCGGCTTGAGCACCACCGTGCAGCCCGCCGCGAGCGCCGGCGCGAGCTTCCACGAAGCCATCAACATCGGGAAGTTCCAGGGAATGATCTGCCCACAGACGCCGACCGGCTCCTTGCGCGTGTAGCAGAGCATGTCCGGCTGTCGCACGGGGATGACCCGGCCGAAGACCCGCTCGCACCAGCCTGCGAAGTGACGGAAGAAGCGGACGGTTCCGTCGACGTCCACGACTTTGGCGATCTTGACGGGCTTGCCGTTGTCGAGCGCCTCGAGCTGCGCAAACGTCGCGGCGTCCTCCTCGATGAGCTCGGCCAGGCGGTTGATGAGCCGCGCGCGTCCCGCCGCCGGAAGCGTCGCCCATTCCGAGTCATCGAGCGCGCGCCGGGCCGCCTGCACGGCGCGATCCACGTCTCGCGGGCCGGCCAGCGCCACCGACGTGATCGGACGCGCGGTGGCGGGATCGACCGTGTCGAACGTCGCGCCATCGGCGGCGGGGACGCGCTCGCCGTCGATCAGAAGCTCGTGCTCGCGCGCGGCGAACTCGCGAGCGGTCTCGGACAGCTGTTCCGGCAGTGTGGTGGTGGACATGTGCGACCTCCCGGGGTGGGTTACGGCGTGAGCACGATCTTCAAGGCCTCGCGGCGATCGTAGACCTCATAGGCATGGGGGGCCTCGTCGAGCGGCATGTGATGGGTTATGAGCGCAGAGGGGTCCAGAGCTCCGGCGGCGAGCATGCCGAGAACCCGGTCCACGTGCCCGATGACGTTCGCCTGCCCGCTCTTGAGCGTGAGCCCTTTGATCCACACCAGTCCCATGTGAAGCTCGCAGCGCTCGGCGTAAACGCCGATGGCCACGACCGTGCCGGCGTTCCGGGCGAGGCGGATGGCCAGCTCGAGCGCATCAGGATGCCCGACGGCGTCGATGGCCGCGTCGACGCCGCGGCCGTCGGTGGCGTCGGCGACGGCGTCGCGGGGGCTCTCTTCGGTGAGGTGCACCGCCGTCGCGCCCAAGGTGCGCGCCACGCCCAGCCGGGCCTCGACGGTGTCGATCGCTATCACTGGCCCCGCGCCCGCGGCGAGGGCCACCTGCACCGCGCTCAGCCCGACCGGCCCCAGTCCGAGCACCGCGACGCTGTCTCCGGGCAGCACGTCCCCGGCCGAGATCGCGTGGTACCCGGTCCCCATCACGTCGCCCGCGAATAGAGCGACCTCGTCCGAGACGTGATCGGGGACCTTTCGCAGCGTCAGGTTCGCCATCGGCACCAGCGCCTGCTCGGCCTGGGTGCCCTGGAGCGAGCCGAGCGCGGCGCCGTGGCCGAACGTTCGCGCGCGCTCGCATTTCTGGTAAGCGCCGCGCAGGCAGAAGAAGCACGTCCCGCACGCGGTGTGAAAGCAGCCGAGCACGCGGTCCCCCGGCCTTACCCGAGTCACCGCGTCTCCGGACGCCACCACCTTCCCTACGAACTCGTGTCCGATCGTGAACCCGGGCTCGATCCGCACCCGCCCGTGGTAGATGTGCAGATCCGAGCCGCACACACCGGTCGCGTCGATCCGGACGACCGCGTCGGTGCGCTCGCTCAGCTCCGGTTCGGGACGATCCTCGACCGCGACCTGGCCCGGCGCCTGAAAGGTCACCGCTCTCACTCCGCCACCTCCTGGCCGAAGAACCCCTCGCCGGTCTGGCGTCCGAGCTTGCCCGCCCACACGAGCCGGCGCAGCACCGGCGCCGCGCGGTAGCGCTCCTCGCGCAGCTCCTCGAAGAGCGCGTCGAGCACCGATAGCACCTGGTCGAGACCGATCTCGTCCGCCCAAGCGAGAATCCCCCGCGGGTAGTTCAGCCCGTGGACCATCCCCGCGTCGATGTCCTGCGCGCTGCCCACCCCCTCGCCGAGCGCGAACGCCGCCTCGTTGATCACCTGGCAGACGATCCGTCCGAGGACCAGCCCGGGAGCGTCCCCCACCCACACCGTGTGCTTGCCGAGCGTGGCGAAGAAGCGCTCCGTCATCCTCGCGGCGGCCTGTGTGCTGTCCGGCCCGCGCGTCAGCTCGACGAGCGAGACCTCCCCGAGTGGCGGCAGCGCGTTGAATCCGACGGCGCCGCCCGCTGGATCGAGCGCGGCCAGTGACCCCGCCGCGCAGCAGATCGCCTGCGCGCCGCCCTGCAGCGGCACGTCGGCTACCTCGGCACCGGCCAGATCGAGGATCAAGAACGGCGGCTCGCGGTCGACCGCCTCCCGCGGCGAGGCGACCTCCCAGCCGGCATCCCGGGCGGCCGTGGTGAGCTCGACGGCCAGCGCGGAATCGCCGACGATCACGATCAGCCCGTCGCCGCCGCCAGCGGGGCCCGGAGGCGGCGGATCCTCCGGCCGGTGCCGGCCGGGACCATCCGAATAGTCGTAGTAACCGCGTCCGGATTTGCGCCCGAGCCGTCCGGCGGCGACGGTGCGCAGCGTGATCGGGGAGGGGCGCCAGCGGGGCTCGCCGAAGCTCTGCTCGTAGAACGAGCGGGAGACCTCGAGACCGGTGTCCACCCCCACGAGGTCCATCAGTTCGAAAGGACCCATCCGAAAGCCGCCGCCCATCCGGCAGATGCGATCGATTTCCTCGAGCGGCGCGATCCGCTCTTGGAGCAGCTTCAGCGCTTCCAGGCCAAACGGCCGGTTGCAGCGGTTGACGAGAAAGCCCGGGCCATCGACGGCCTCGATCACGTGCTTGCCCATGGCCTCGCCCGCGGCGCGCGCCACGGCCAGCGCCCGGTCCGAGGTCTGGGCGCCCGCGACGACCTCGAGCAGGCGCATCACCGGCGGAGGGTTGAAGAAGTGCATGCCCGCGACCCGCTCGGGTCGCTTCGCCGCGCTGGCGATCGCGGTGACCAGCAATGACGAGGTGTTGGTGGCAAGCACGCAATCCTCGGCCACGAGGTCCTCCGAAAGGCGCGCGAACAGCTCGCGCTTTAGCTCCAGGCGCTCCGGTGCAGCCTCGATCACGAGCTCGCACGGCTTCAGGTCCTCGAGTGCGGGTGCGGCCTCGAGGCGCCGTGCCGCCTCGTCGGCATCGGCCTGAGTCCAGCGCCCGCGCACGGCGCCGCGTTCGAGCTGGGTGTTGATCCGCTCGAGGCCGTGCTGAAGGGCGTCGGGAACGGGATCGTGGAGCAGCGTTCGCGCGCCCGCGAGGCAGGCGAGCTGGGCAATGCCGGCTCCCATCGTGCCGGCGCCCGCCACCCCGATCGTCGCCGGGGGATCCGGAGTCTGTGGCGGGGGGCTCAACCTGGAACGAGCGCGTTGACGCCCGTCAGGGCGCGGCCGATGATCAGCTTCTGGATCTGGGAGGTTCCTTCGTACAGCGTGGTGACGCGGACGTCGCGGTAGTAACGCTCAACCGGATAGTCGTCGACGTAGCCGGAGCCCCCGTGGACCTGAATCGCGGTGTCCGCGCAATGCACGGCGGCCTCGGTCGCGTACAGCTTGGCGATCGAGGTCTCGGTGGTGTTCGGCTTGCCCGTGTCCTTGAGCGTCGCCGCCCGCCACACGAGCATCCGCGCGGCGTCGGTGTGCAGCTTGATGTCCGTGATCATCTCCTGCACGAGCTGAAAGCTCGCGATCGGGCGACCGAACTGCACGCGCTCTTTTGAATAATTCACCGACGCCTCCAGGCAGCCCTGGCAGATCCCCACGCAGCCGGCGCCGACGCTGTAGCGCCCGGAGTCCAGTGCGGTCATCGCGATCTTGAAGCCGTCGCCTATCTCTCCCAGCATCGCGCCGTCGACGGCATGGCAGTCGTCGAGCGAGATCGCCGCCGTGTCCGATCCCCGCAAGCCCATCTTGTGGTGGATCGGCTGCGGTTGAAAACCGGGCTGGTCGGTGTCGACCAGGAAGCACGCGAGGCCGCGATGGCCCTTGTCCGGATCGGTCTGGGCGAAGATCAGAGCGACTCGCGCATTGGTGGCGAGCGAGATGAACATCTTCGCGCCGTTGATCACCCACCCCGAGTCCGTGCGCCGCGCTCGGGTGCGCTGGTTGGCCGCATCCGAGCCGGTGTCGGGCTCGGTCAGGCCGAAGCAGCCGAGCCACTCGCCCGAGCAGAGCTTTGGGAGGTAGTGCCGTTTCTGCTCCTCGGTTCCCCACCTGAGGATCGAGGAGCAGACGAGCGAGGTCTGCACCGAGATCACGGTGCGCATCGCCGAGCAGCCGCGGCCGATCTCCTCGACCACGATGCCGTAGGTCAGGTAGTCGAGGCCGGCGCCGCCGTACTCGCGCGGAACGATCGCGCCTAGGTAGCCCTGGTCGGCGATCTTGCCGACCAGCTCGAGGTCGAAGTGCTCGTTGCGATCGTTCTCGCGCGCCCGCTCGACGACCTCGTTGTCCGTGAAGGAACGCGCGGTCTCCTGGACCAGGCGCTGCTCGTCTGTGAGTTCGAAGTCCATGGCGGGACGGTAGCTGAGCGGCGTAGCCTGCGTTGCCGAATGGCGCCCGAGACGAGGTACACGCGCAGCGGCGAGGTCCATATTGCGTATCAGGTCCTCGGCGATGGAGCGTTCGACATGGTGTACGTGCCGAGCTGGATCTCGCAGGTGGAGCACTACTGGGAGGACCCCGATGTCGCGCGTCGCTTCAACCGGCTGGCTTCCTTCTCGCGGCTGATCATGTTCGATAGACGGGGATCGGGACTGTCGGATCCCGTCCCGAACGCGCCGACGCTCGAGGAGCAGATCGATGACGTGGTCGCGGTGCTGGACGCCGCCGGCGCCCCCCAGGCGGCGCTGTTTGCCCAGCTCGAGGGGGGTGCGATGGCCGCCCTGTTCGCGGCCACTCATCCGGAGCGCACTACCGCGCTGGTGCTTTACGCGGCCATGCCGCGGATGTCGTGGGCCCCCGACTACGAGTGGGCGCTCCGCCCCGAGGAGCGCGAGGCAGGGGCCAAGCGCCCGTGGGGGGACGGCTCGCGGATCCTGACGCTCGCGCCCAGCCTCGCCGCCGACCCTCGAGCGGTGCGGTGGTTCGCCCGCCTGGAGCGCCTCGCGGCGAGCCCGGGCACGGCCGCGAAGCTGCTGCGGATGAACGCCGAGGTCGACGTGCGGGCCGTGCTGCCTTCGATCCAGGCGCCCACGCTGGTGCTTCACCGCGCCCACGACAAGGCGATCGACATCCGTCACTCGCGGTATCTGGCCGAGCACATTCCGGGTGCCCGTTACGTGGAGCTCCCCGGGGACGAAACCCTCTCCTTCGGGAGAGACTCGGACGCGCTGCTCGACGAGATCGAGGAGTTCCTCACGGGGGCGCGCCAGGCGCCCGACCCCGAGCGGGTTCTCGCCACCGTGATGTTCTCCGACATCGTCGACTCGACGACCCATGCCGCTCAGCTTGGGGACAGGCGCTGGCGAGAGCTGCTCGGGTCGGTCGAGCGATCGGTCAGGCGAGAACTCGCGAGCTTCCGTGGGCGCGCGGTCAAGACGCTGGGCGACGGCTTCCTGGCCACCTTCGACGGTCCGGCGCGCGCGATCCGCTGCGCCACGGCGATCAGGGAGACCTTCAACTCGCAGTTCGGCCTCGAGATCCGCAGCGGTCTGCACACCGGAGAAATCGAAGTGATCGGCGACGACGTGGGCGGAATCGCCGTGCACATCGGCGCGCGCGTCAGGGCCCGGGCCCGTGCGGGTGAAGTGCTCGTGTCGGGGACCGTCAAGGATCTCGTGGTCGGATCGGAGATCGCCTTCGAGGACCGAGGGGAGCACGAGCTGCGAGGAGTGCCCGGGCGCTGGCGGCTGTGGGCGGTTATGTCCTGAGGCCGGCCCGGACGGACTCTACGCACGAGCACTCCGCCGGCCCCCGCCTTGTGGGCCGGGGGCCGGCGAACGACGGTTGCCGTGTGCGGCGCTAGCTGGTTTGCGGAAGCGACGCCACGGGCGGCAATGTCACGGTGATGGTGACCGGCGATGACACGCCGCTGACATTCCGGCCATCGCTGGGAACGCGCGTGCGGAACGTGAAGGCACCGCTGTTACCGAACTTCCACACGAACCGGTAGGCGGAGGCGAAGTTGATCACTCCGTACGCCACGGTGTGGAAGTCACCATCCTTGCCGAGCCTCTGCAGCTCGATCAGGTGACGGGCCTTGTCCGGCGCGACGGTGCCGGTGAACGTCACCTTCTGGCCAACCGCCGAGGTCGACGAGCTCGGGATCAGCGTTACCACGTCCTGGACTCCTTCGAACAGAGACGCGGTGCGGCGGTACGCAGGTGGAGCGAACGTGGTCCGCACGAAGTACTCCGTGTTGTTCTGCGGCGAGACCGTGAACGAGTAGCCTCCGTTCGCCCCGGTGGGTACGGTCCCGAGCGCGACCACGGTTGACTGACCCACCGCACGACCGAACAGCGTCACATCGACGTTCGGATCGGGAATGAGTGGGCTCGTCGCCGTGGACTGCGGCAGGTACAACACGCCCGAGATGGTCGCCGACTGACCGTCGGTGATGATGGGATCCGAGGTGTTGATCGTGAACGCGGGGTTCTGCGTTTGGTCGATGTCCACGTTCACGCTATCCGAAGCCGCGGCGATGTTGCGGTCATCGCCCCGGAAGAGGACGCGGAGCGTGTACGTGTCCGGGACCCGGAACCGGTAGGAGATCGAGTAGTTCGAGCCTCCGCCGATGAGGCCTGCCCTCAGCGTGTGCCAGTCGCCGGAGGAGTCCTGTTCCTGGAGGTACACGGCCTCACCGACGTGGAACCCGGCTGGGTCCACGTGACCGGAGAACACGACAGGGTGACTGGTGTCGCCAGTCGTCGAGCTCGCGGTCAGGCTGAGGGCCGCCGCGACCCGCTCGTGAACCGTGCGCGAGTGGACGTTTCCGGGCAGTCCCGGGGCCCGCGCGAACCAGCTGCGATTCGTCAGAACGACATCCTCCGCGCGGGTGAACTCGTAGAACCCGAACGAGTTCGTCTTCGTGACTCCGACGACCGTAAAGTACGGACGAGGGTTAATCCTGTGGTACAGCACGATCGTCCTGCCCGCGGAGTTCGCCCCGTTCAGCTGACCGTAGATCAGCACCGCATCGCCCGTGATGATTGGGTTCGGCGTGGCATTGATCGTCAGGCCATGATTGTGCCTTGGCGCGGCACTGGCTGCCCCCGGAACCGCCACTGCAACAACAATCGCTGTCAGCAGTGACGCGAGCACGGCAAAGCGTCGGCGCATGAGGCCTCCTTTCACAGCTTAGGTAGGTAGGTGTGCGCCGCCGCCGGATTCCCGGCTCCCTACCGGGCGGTGGCGTGATCGGCCTCCAAAACACTGGGCCTTGGCGAAAGTTGCGCGTGGCCGTGAGCGGGCTGGGATCGTGCAGCTTCAGCCGTCACCGGGGCCTCGACACTCCCCACCGGCGGCAATAGACTGGGAGCGCTGTGGACCCATTTGCGCTCGTGCTGCTGGGCGGCCTGCTCGCAGTCGTACTGTTCGTGTGGCTGATCGGCAAGTATTACCCGGGCTCCGGCCTCGAGGAGCTCGGGTTGAAATCGGCGCGGGACATCATGGAGACACGTGAGGCCCTCGAGGCTGAGGACCTCGAGCAAATGCTCGCCGCTCACAACGCGAGGCTGCGAGCCCGCGGAGAACCCGAGGTCTCCGCCGCCGATTACGAGTTCGGCGTGTTGCATGAGCTGCATGACCAACGCCGGCGTGATGAGCAGTATCTCGCCGACCGCGAACTGGATGAGCTGCTCGCGGCCACGAATGAGCGCCGCCGAAGACGGGGCTTGCCCGAGCGGACGCGGGAGCAGGCGCGACGGGAGTTCGGCGGCACGGCTTCCCCGGAGCGCTGAGCCGGCCGCCGCGCAGTGCTGAGCGTTGGCACGCTGCTTGATCATCGGCTGCGGGTGTCGCGGCCGGCTGCTCGCCGGCGAGCTGATCGCCCGCGGCCACGCCGTCCGCGGGACGACACGGGATCCCGACCGCCTCGAGGAGATCGGCCTGACCGGGGCTGAGCCGGTGCTAGGCGATCCCGATCGAATCGCGACACTGACTCCCGCGCTCGAGCACGTCGGCGTCGCCTGCTTGCTGCTCGGGTCGGCCGTTGGTGGCCCCGGGGAGCTCAGCGCGCTGCACGGCAGCCGTCTAGAGATGCTCCTGCGCAGGATGATCGACACGACCGTGCGGGGGGTCGTATACGAAGCCAGGGGCACGGTCGGGACAGCGTTGCTCGAGCACGGCTCCCAGCGCCTGCGCGATTTCTGCGAGGAGTCGCTGATTCCCTATGTCCTGCTCGAGGCCGACCCCGCGGACCGGATCGCCTGGGTGGAGACGGCGACGGCGGCGGTCGATCGCGTCCTCGAGCGGCGGTGACTCGCGAACCGGAGCATTTGCAACCGATCCAGTGGGGAATACGAAGCGCCGCGCGCGCACGCGCTAGACTCACGGAAGAGCCGAAATGGCTAAAAGTTGATCGGAATAACAGGAGCGACCGCCGTGGCCGACTACGAAAAGGATGTACTGGTAGAGCCGGAGTGGCTCGAGCAGCACTTGGACGACGACTCGATCAGGATCGTCGAGGTCGACGAAAATCCCGCCCTCTACAGCGAGGCTCACATCCCGGGCGCGATCGGGTTCGATTGGCGAAGCGATCTCCAGGACCAGGTCAAGCGCGACTTCCTCGGACCCGAGGACTTCGCCCGCCTGTTCGGCGGTCATGGGATCTCGAACGACCACCAGATCGTCCTCTACGGGGACCGCAACAACTGGTTCGCCGCCTACACGTATTGGTATCTGAAGTACTACGGCCACAAGAACGTCAAACTGCTCAACGGGCCGCGTGAGCGGTGGATCTCAGAAGGACGTCCCACGACGACTGAGGTTCCGAGCTTTGTCCCCAACACGTTCACCGCGCGACCCGGCGACGCGTCGATCCGTGCCACGCGCGACGAGGTCCTCGCTGCGCTCGGGGATTCGCACCAGCTCGTAGACGTCCGCGCGCCTCAGGAGTACTCGGGCGAGCTGATTGCGATGCCCGGTTACGAGAACGAAGGGGCCCAGCGCGCGGGCCACATCCCCGGCGCCAAGTCGATTCCGTGGGCGCAGGCGGTCAGGGAGGACGGCACGTTCAAGTCGGCCGACGATCTCCGCGAGCTGTATGGCGGCAAGGGTGTGCTGTCCGGCGAGCCGATCATTGCCTATTGCCGGATCGGCGAGCGCTCGGCGCACACCTGGTTTGTGCTGCACGAGTTGCTCGGTCAGCGGGATGTCAAGAACTACGACGGGTCGTGGACCGAGTGGGGCAACCTGGTCAACGTTCCGATCGAGAAGGGGTGAGGGGCGCCCGGCCCGCGGCCCGCTGACGGGCCCCGTTCTCGTTCTGAATCGCCGCGATTCGATCGAACAGATCCGACAGCATCCGGGCCGTCGCGCCCCAGATCAGGTTGTCCCCGACCAGGTAGGTGTCGGTGCGGATCGGCAGGCCGCGCCGCACCAGACGCCGCCGCGCGTATCCCGCCGCCAGCGCCGGCAGCGACAGCTCGATCACGTCCGCGACCTCACGGGGGCTCAGCGTCCACGTACGTCCGGCGTCGATCAGCCCGACGAACGGATAGACCGCGTATCCCGTGGCGATCGTCGGCGTCGGCTGTAGGGCGCCGATCACCTCGACCGCATCGGCCGGCAGCCCGATCTCCTCTTCTGCCTCGCGCAACGCGGTCGCGATCAGGTCCGGCTCTCCCTCCTCGTAGCGGCCGCCCGGGAATGAGATCTCGCCCGGGTGGCGGCGGAGGTCTTCGCGGCGCTTGGTGAACACCGCGTGCAGTTCGCCGCCAGCCTCGTACAGCGGCACCAGCACCGCGGCATCGGTTCGGCCGCGTACCTCGAGCTTCAGGGCCGCTTCGGGCGCGATGAGCACCCGCCGAAGTTCCTCGCCCAGCGATCCCGTGCGCGATGCCATCAACTGACTATATTGGCGAGGTCCTATCCGGATTGACCGCGGGCTCGCCGTCCCGTCGCCGATGACATCGCCCCGGGACTGGCGCCGCGGCGCCGATCACATCGCCGCGGGCTCGACCAGCTCGACGCGCTCGCTGAAGATCACCTCGCCGTCGAGTGTCCGGTGCACCGGGCACTTCGCAGCGATCACCTGCAGGTGCTCGATCTGCTCCTCCGTGCAGTCGCTGGCGAGTCGCAGGACCAGCTTGAAGGCCGTGGGGCAGCCGCGCTCGGCCGGCGTGTACTCGCACTGAACCTCGACCGGTCCGATGTCCCAGCCCTTGCGCCTGGCGTACATCTCGATCGTGACCGCGGTACAGGAGGCAAGGCTCGCCGCGAGCAGCTCCTGAGGGCTCGGGCCGTCGTCATCGCCGCCGTGCTCGGGTGGCTCGTCGGCGATGATCTGGTGCTGGCGAACGTCGATTCTGTGGGTGAATGCGGTCCTTGCTGTTCGGTGCGCGATGGCCTTCATGCTTTGGTCCCTTGGTCCCTTACTGGTTGAGGTACTCGCAACTCGCATCCTAGCGCCGGCGTAGGCGCTAATCCGCCAGTGAGTTGAACACCAGCCCGGTCGGGACCTTGGGGAAGAAATAGGTCGACTTCGGAGGCATGCTCTCGCCGGCGTCGGCCACCGCCCTGACCTGCTCCACCGGGATCGGGGCCATGAAAAACGCGGCGTCGAACTCGCCACGCTCGACGAGCTCCCGCGCTTGCTCGGTGTCCCGTGTGTAACCGAGCCCCGACAGGTGGTCGATCGCCTCGTCGGTCATCCCGAGCGCGCCCTTGAGGATCAGCGCCTCGAGCACGGCCGTGTCGAGCCGGCGGTAGGCCTCGGAGTGATCCGCCAAGCCGGCGTCCGCGATCGAAGGGTCCTTCAGCGTCAGCATGAAGGGCTGGCGGAAATGAGAATCTAGGTACCCGAAGCGAACGCGATCGGACGCTTCCGGTGCCAGCTCGGTCGTGCTGCCGAGCCGCTCGACCTCGAAGTCCCGCCGGATCGCGGCGGCGAGCGTCTCGTGCTGGTCAGGGCGAAGGCCGCGCAGGAGTCTGTGCGTCGGAAACACGGTCAGTCCAGGGTCCTCGAGGGAGACCAGGCACATCAACACGTAGCGGTTGGGACCGTGGTCACCCGCTTCCTCGGCATACACGCGCGCGGTCTCGTAGCGGTGGTGGCCATCGGCGATGAGCAGCTCGGCCGGGCCCAGCGCGCGCCTGACGGTGTCGATCACCTCGGGTGCGGCGACCCGCCACAGGCGATTGGCGGTGCCGTCGTCGTCGGTGGCCGTTCCCCAGGGAGCATCGCGGGTGCCGGACGCGAGCGCGCTACACACTGCACCGTCCGGGTCCGAGAACAGGGAGAAGATGGGGGAGAGGTTCGCCCTGGTCGCTCGCGTCAGCCGGAGTCGATCTTCCTTCGGTCCGGGATGCGTGCGCTCGTGCGGCCGGATCCGGCCGGGGCCATAATTCTCCACGCGCACGCGCGCGAGGAAGCCGCGGCGGGTTCGCGGCTTGCCGTCGGGGCCCGTGTAATCCTGCTCGAGGATCCAGATCGCGGGCTCCTCATCGGCGAGGATCACCCCTTCCGCTCGCCAGGCGGCAAACTGGCGGGCCGCCTCCTCGTAGGGGTGATCGCCGACCGGCAGGTCGATGCGGACCACGTTGAAGGGCGAGCGAGCGGCGAGCAGCTCTCGCTGCTCTTGATCGATCACGTCATAGGGAGGAGCGATGACGTCGTGAAGCCCTCCCGTCTTCTCCAGGTTGTAGTGCAGCGCGCATAACGGTTCGATCTGAGCCACGGCAGCCGCAGGCTACTCGACGGCTCCCCGCCCGGTAACAGGCCCGGATCAGTCGCACCGAGGAGGGCTGGGCTAGACTCGGGGCTGCCTTCGGGGCGTGGCGCAGCCTGGTAGCGCGCACCGTTTGGGGCGGTGAGGACCCCGGTTCAAATCCGGGCGCCCCGATTGATTGACTCCCCGCCGAGCCCCCGTAGCTCAGCTGGATAGAGCGGTGGCCTTCTAAGCCACGGGTCGCAGGTTCGAGTCCTGCCGGGGGCGTTGGTCGCCGCAGTACGCCTCGCGCCGACGCTTCGTCCTCCCGAGCACCTCGGCGACGCACTAATGTGTCCGAGAGACCTCATCCAGGAGCTACTTGGGGCGTGATCGATCCGTTCACCCTGCCGAAGGCGGAGCTGCATCTGCACATCGAGGGAACGCTCGAGCCGGAGCTGATGTTCGAGCTGGCGCAACGAAACGGGGTGCGGCTCGCGCACCGCGACGCCGATTCGGTGCGGCGGGCGTACCGCTTCGCCGACCTCCAATCGTTTCTGGACATCTACTACCAGGCGTGCGCGGTGCTGGTCGAAGAGCGAGACTTCTATGAGCTCTCGCGCGCCTATCTAGAGCGGGCGCGGGCCCAGGGGGTGAGGCACGCTGAGATCTTCTTCGACCCGCAGACGCACACCGAGCGCGGGGTGGGCTTCGAGACGGTCATCCGCGGAATCGAGCGGGCGTTGAGCGAGGCGCGGGGGCTGGGAATGAGCTCGCGGCTGATCATGTGCTTTTTGCGACACCTCTCGGCCGAGGAGGCGATGGCGACGCTCGATCAGGCGCTGGCGCACAGGGAAGCGATCGCCGGGGTTGGTCTCGACTCCTCGGAGGTGGGGCATCCGCCGGCGAAGTTCAAGGAGGTGTTCGCCAGGGCGCGGGAGGAGGGGTTTCGGATGGTCGCTCACGCGGGGGAGGAGGGGCCGCCCGAATACATCTGGGAGGCGCTCGACGTGCTCGGGGTACAGAGGATCGATCATGGCGTTCGGTGCCTGGAGGACCCTCGCCTGGTCCAGCGCCTGGCGGCCGATCGCATTCCGCTGACCGTCTGTCCGCTGTCCAACGTCAAGCTGCGCGTGGTCGAGACGCTCGAGGATCATCCGCTCGCCGCCATGCTCGATCACGGGCTCTGCGCCACGGTCAACTCCGACGACCCCGCTTACTTCGGCGGGTACGTCGGCGAGAACTTCGCGGCGGTCGCCTCGGCGCTCAGCCTCGACGACGGCGCGCTCCTCGAGCTCGCGCGCAATAGCTTCCGCGCCTCCTTCCTCGACGAGGCCGCCAAATCGCGTCACCTCGCCGAGCTCGACGCCGTAGGCTCGACAGCGGGACCGCGGTGAGCGAAGGCTCGAGGGACGAACTGCCCTTGCATCCGCGCCGATGATTCGCCTGGGGCGGGGTGCTGCGTTCCGCGTACCCGTGCGAGCCGCGCCGGCAACCTCCCGATGGTTCACACTGCCCCGCGAATGCGGCTGCGCGCCGACGACATCCACGACTTCTACGAGCATTGCTACTCCGGCGGGCCGCACCGCGCGGAGTCGGGCCGGTGGCGCGAGCTCGGAGCCAAGACCAAGGCCGGCCACGTCGCGGAGCTGATCAACCGAGGCGGGATTCAGGCTCCGGAGGTGATCGTCGAGGTTGGGTGCGGAGACGGGGCCGTGCTCAGCGAGCTCGGACGCAGAAGGATCGGCAGCACCCGGATCGGCCTAGACATCTCCTCGTCCGGCGTCCGCATCGCATCGGAGCGGCCGGAGATTGCAGAGGCTCATGTGTTCGACGGACGTCACATCGCCGCCGCCGACCGCGAATACGACCTCGCGATCACGACGCACGTTCTCGAGCATGTTCCCCACCCCGAGGTGCTCCTGCGCGAGGTGCTCAGAGTCGCGAGGGCGGCGATCATCGAGGTGCCGCTCGAGCGCAACTTGTCCGCGCGGCGCCCGGCGGCTCGGGCGGCGTCCGAGGCGGCGGGGCACGTGCACCGCTTCACCTCCGCGGAGATTCGAGCGATGATCGCCGGAGCGGGGTGGCGCGCAGAGGACGAGATCTTCGACCCGCTGCCGCCTGCGGTTCACGTCTTCGGGAGAGATACGTTTGCCGGCAAGGCGAAGGCCTACGCCAAATGGGCGGTCCGGGCGGCGCTCGCGTTCTCTCCGCCGGTCGGTCAGCGGATGATCACCCTGCATTACGCAGTGATAGCTCTCCCAGGGACAAGCCGACCGGCGCATGCTCGCCGACGTTGACGGTTCGGTCTCGGCACGCGCGACAATCAGGCCTCGGAAGGCAACCGATGCTGGCAATGGAGTTGATACCTGCGATCCGAGCACGCCTGGCGCGACTCGATGGCGACCGGAAGAGCGCGCTGGCCAGCGGTCGCCGCGCCGCCTTCTGGCGCGCCCAGCAGCAGGCGGCGCGGCTCAGCAACAGCCTCGAGGACGTGCGCCGATACTGCCTGGAGTCGCTCAGCCGCCACAGTGTGCTCGAGGCCGAGCACGAGAACGATTATCTGCGCGGCTACCGCGAGGGGCTGCAGGCGGTGCTGAAAGAGATCCGCGCGATCGAGACCCGGGGCCGGCGGCCGTAGACAGACCGGAGTCCGCTGCTAGATTCAAGCCCCTCCACGGTGGGCGTAGCTCAGCTGGTAGAGCTCCTGGTTGTGGTCCAGGCGGTCGTGGGTTCGAGTCCCATCGCTCACCCTCCCGAATTCCCTGCTAACTGTTAGTTGACTGAATTCGAGAGCATCGCCCTCTTCGGACGGTGTCCATCAATTGTCCATCAATTTTTCGGCGCGCGTGCTCCTCTGCCGGTGAAGGCTGGGGCACCGATCGGGTAATTCTCCCGGCCTCCCTTTTGAGTGGGCCTCCCGCCGGGGCACAGTCGCCTGCTCGCGGATATGGGCTCCCTCGGCGGTGGGGTAGCGGGTAGCACGAGCACTCTGACCGAGGCCCTGAGGCAGCTGGATCTGATCCTGATCGCTCTTCCGGGAGCGGCTGGGTCGATCGCGGAAGCACCCGGCTGGGGGCCGGGCGGTCGCAGGTTCAAATCCTGCCTCCCCGATTCGAAGATTTTCCTGCAAATGGCCTTTTACCGCCGCGGTGATGAGGGCACTAGAAGTGGCCCACGGGGAACAAACGGGGAACAAACTTTTGAGAAAGGTGGCCGTGCGCTCGAGGTCAATGGCGCCTTGAACGCCCCGTAGTCGCCTCGGACGAGCCAGCCTCGCAATCGGCCTCTGACGTTTGTAGAGCTACGCGTGCCGGCGCAGCGGGATGGGGTTGGGCCGCGCGGTCGGCGGCGCTGCGACGCCGCCGGTTTCGAGCTCTCGGAGCCAGGCCTCGACCGCTGACTCGCGGAAGCGGCGGTAGCGGCCGAGTCGCACGTGCGGGATCCGGCCCGCCCGGGCCTGCCCCCAGACCCAGTCGGTCCTCATGCCCAAGCGTTCGGCGACTTCCTCGGCGGTCAGCAGCCGGTCCATAGTGCGCAGTTCGCGGACATGCTCATGTGGATCTAGATATGGGATGGGTCTGCGATCGCCCCGTCGGAGTCGTAGGCAGGACAAGCCGAGCTGCCCGCTGGTAGCGACACCTACACATTCCGGACGCGGGTTCAATTCCCGCCGTCTCCACTCATACCATTTGCTCCGAAACCTCGCGTATGCGGGGCAAATGTGTACGGGACGGCTCCGAAGATCACCGAAGATTTGGCCGCAAAAAGCGGCCTCGGCGACTCCGCCACGTTCGCAGAACGTTCGCAGGTCTGCGTACGTGCGAACGTGGAAACCACGGTCGAGGCGGCGATCCTCGTTCGGTTCGCGTCCTTCGGCGGTGGGAATAGCGGCGGGTGATAGGGCTCCAGCCACTCAGACAGTGAAGACGCGACGTGAACTACGCCCGTCGCCAGCGGTACCATTGCCTGTCCCCCGCTCGTCGCCTCGGGCTCACGAGCACGGCGGCGGGCCGTGCTCGGGGTTGTTCGTCGTGACGACCGGTGCGGGCTTGCCCGGTGCGCTGCTCCTGGTCGTGGCCGTCATGCTCTGCCTCCGCGCCCGCCACTGGCTGTCGCTCGCGGAGCGCAGGGCACCGGCGCTCGCTCGGAGGACGAGGTGCGGCGCGGCCTGGCGCCGCTTCAGAAAGACGGATGGCGGCTGCGTCATAGCCTGCGCTGGCAGGGCTGCGGCGACATCGACTCGGTGGCGATCGCGCCGACCGGAGTCGGGTTCGCGATCGATACGAAGACCCGAATGTACGATGAGCGCCAGCTCGGCCGTGTGCTCGAGCAGGCCGCGTGGCTCGGTCGTCGCCGTCGGAGGTGGTGGAGCCGAGGGGCGTTTCCTGTCCTGTGCGTGGTTCGCGCGGTTGGTGTGGAGCGGTACGAGCGCGGTGGGCTTTCCCGTACCGATGCGCGCCCTTCAAAGCGGCGGAACGGCCGGCGTGGTGTGGCTTGGATCGGAGACCGCTGAAAAAGTCGGGTTGAGGCAGCGGCGCGACGGCTTTTGCCTCCGGCGTCGCCGGCAGCTTGACGACTGTTTGCGATGATCGGGGAATCCCGGTGGGCGTTTAGCTCGCTGAGGGCCGTGCCATGCTCAGATCGGCCGAGAACCGTGTGACCCGGCCGCTCGGTCGGGGTAGCTAGAAGACGATGCGCGTGGGGCCTAATGCTGCCTGGGAGGTCATTTCGTCGTGACCCGTGCGGAGCGGACTGCCAACCTGGTCGGGGTCGTGCTCCCGTTTCTGGGCGTGCTGGTGGCCATCGGTCTGCTTTGGAATCGCGCGGTCGACGGGATCGACCTTGCGATCCTGGGAACGATGTACCTGCTCACCGGCGCCGGCGTTACCGTCGGCTTTCACCGGCTGCTGACTCACCGGTCATTTCAGACCTACCCGTGGCTGGAGCGGACGTTTGCGATCCTGGGATCTCTGTCCGTACAGGGGTCGGTGATGGATTGGGTGGCTGATCATCGCAAGCACCACGCCCATGCGGACAAGGAGGGTGATCCCCACAGTCCGCATGTCGGTCATGGAACCGGGCTGCGGGGACTGTGGCATGCGCACACCGGCTGGCTGCTCGAGACCCAGGGTCAAGCCGATTGGAAGCAGTACGCGAGAGAGCTTTACGAGGATCGGCACATGCGGCGGATCGGACGGCGCTTCCCGCTGCTGGTGCTTACGTCACTCGCGCTTCCGACCCTGGCTGGCTTCGTGCTGCATGGCTTCACCCTTGGTGGGGCGCTTCGCGGCTACATCTGGGGCGCGCTGGTGCGGATCTTCATCGTCCACCACGTCACATGGTCGGTTAACTCGATCTGCCATTTTTTTGGGCGCCGGCGCTTCGACATCGAGGACCGTTCAACCAACGTCGCGTGGCTCTCGGTGGTCTCACTCGGCGAAAGCTGGCATCACAATCATCACGCCTTCCCGCGCTCGGCCCACCACGGCCTGCGGCCGTGGGAGATCGACCCCTCAGGGCTGCTCATTTCTGCGCTCGAGCGGGTCGGCCTCGCGTGGAACGTCATACGAATCACACCCGAACGACAGCTCCAACGGACGAGCCTTCAGCCAGACGCGCGATAGGCCCGCCGGATCGACGACCGCACCGCGAGTCGCCGTCGCAGGAGCTCATGTCGGTTGCAGCGCAGCCGTTCCCGCCGAGAGCCATGGATCAACCCGACCTCGCCCCTCCGACGGCGAGCGGCCGACGCCGGCAGGCTCGACCTCGTCGGTGCGGAGCGGCACAGCCGCGCTCGTGACCGGGGCCTCGAGCGGGACCCCCGCGAGAGACCTGCTCTGGCCGCCGCAGAGGTATCCGATCGCGCCGAGCGCGCACACGCTAAACGCGGATACGAGGGGCCGTCGCTCGTTCCGCCCTCGATCGCCGGCGTTGGACGCAACTTTGGCGGCGACCGGGGTGCGCGGCATCTCGCCAGGACGGTCCGGATTGGACTGAACTCGGGTCTAGGTTGGCGGCGAGGTACTGATGCGCTTCTACGAGCGGCTTCCCGAAGGGTGGGTCGCCACGTCGAAGCTGGCCAGTGAGGTCCCCCGCGCGGTTGACCGACTTCTCGTCGCCCTCACCTGTCCCGTCTTGCGCGACACACCGATTCGAATCTAGAAAGGACGCCTAGACACGGCTCTTACATAGAAGTTGAGATGGCGGGGCTTCGTCACCCGCGGCGATATGAAATCTGTCTTGCGGGGGTGGCGGTGGGCGGTCCGGGCGGTGAGGATGCGCGCGCCGACCGCCGACGCCGAATGCTTGCTGGTGCTCGTGAGCCCGTATAGAAGTTCGGCAGCTTTGGCCGGAACCCCGGACTGTTGCCACGAGCACGCGCTACAGCGTCGTCTGTTATGCGGAGCTCCCGCGGGCGGCGACCCTGTTGAGCTGAGCGAAGGGAGCTTCTGATGGACAGGATCGTTGATCGCCCCGGCGCGCTTGATGTGCACAAGGCGAGCGTGACCGCGTGCGTGCGCGTGTGGGAAGGATCCAAGCTCGAGGAGCACCTGGCGGAGTTCCAGACCACGGTGCAGGGGCTGTTGGCGCTGCGCGACTGGCTGGAGGCGCTCGAGGTCAAGCAGGTCGCGATGGAAGCGACAGGCGTGTATTGGCGACCGGTGTGGGCGATCCTCGAGGACCGCTTCGAGCTGATGCTCGTCAACGCGAGACAGGTCAAACAGGTCCCCGGACGGAAAACGGATATCAAGGACGCCCAGTGGCTCTGTCAGCTGCTCGAAGCCGGGCTGCTCAAAGCGAGCTTCGTGCCGCCCAAGCCGATCCGCACGCTCAGAAACCTGGCCCGCTATCGCAAGGCGCAGATCTCGGACCGCCAGCGCGAGGCCGCCAGGCTGCACAAGATCCTCGAGGACGCCGGGATCAAGCTCGACTGCGTCGCCTCGGACATCCTCGGCGCGTCCGGCAGAGCGATGCTCGACGCGTTGGTGTCCGGCATGAGCGACCCCGACGTGCTGGCCGACCTCGCGAAAGGGAAGCTGCGCAAGAAGATCCCCGCACTACGCGAAGCGCTCGAAGGCCGGTTCGACACAGAGCACGCGCTGATCGTCTCGCAGATCCTCGCGCACATCGACTTTCTCGAGGAAGCGATCGACCGCCTCTCAGAGGAGATCGAGGAGCGGATCGCCCCTTTCGCCCCGCAGCGTGAGCTGCTCAAGACGATCCCCGGCGTCAGCCAGCGCACCGCCGAGGTGCTGATCGCCGAGATCGGCGTCGACATGAACGCCTTCCCCACCCCCAAGCACCTCGCCTCTTGGGCCGGCATGTGCCCGGGCAACGACCAGTCCGGCGGCAAACGCCGCTCCGGCAAAACGCGCAACGGCTCCAAGTGGCTGCGCTCGACGCTCACCGAGTCCGCGCTTGCCGCCGCCCGAACCAAGAACTCCTACCTCGCCGCCCAATACCAACGCCTTCGCGGCCGCCGTGGCCACTCCAAAGCGGTCACCGCTGTCGGCCACTCGATCCTCACCGCCGCCTGGCACATGCTCCAAAACGGCGAGCTGTACCGCGACCTCGGCAGCGACTACTTCACCCGTCAAAACCCCGACCGCCTAACCTAACCAGACGCCTCGTCCGACAACTCGAAGCGCTCGGACACCACGTCACCCTCCAACCACAACAGCCAGACGAGGTCGCAGCCTGACAGAGATTTCGCTACAGCTGCTCAGGCGGGTGCCGGGGAGCTGGTGTCGGGGTCGGCGCTGGACGAGTTGGTTCGCATAGCCGCGTGCGCGCGTAGCGGGGCGGGCACGAGCGCAACCGCTGACACCACCAGGATGAACGCCAGGAGCCGGCCGACGACCATCGCTGGATCATTCCCCAACGGGTCACCGAAGAGCACGATCCCGCCGATGATGCCTAGCACGGTGGCGGCTGAAGTGGTCGCTGCTATGACCCCCACTGCGTTGCCGATCTGCAGACTCCTCGCGGTAGCGAAAACGCTCCGATCGCAGCCAGAATGCCAAGGAACGTCGACGGTCCAACGAGACCGAGCACTCCGTGTGAGCCACCTGTCGCGGCCTTGATCGAGACGTCTGAGACTCCGAAGAAGATCCCACCAGCGAGGCCGAGCAGTAGACCGTGCAGTTCGCGCAGCCGCTCCCGCCGACAACCCGCGGCGCAACCCAGGCCGAGGCCTACGGCACCTACTTCAAAGGCGGCAATCGCGAGCATCCCGTAGCTCGAGTGGTTGCTTTCGCCGTGGGCGGTGGCGCCGAGCGCCGCCATGCCGAGCCCGAGGAGCACCAGCCCTACCCACTGGCGCCGGGTCACTTGCAGGTCGAAGAATCGCTCCGCAAGCAACCCCAGCACGACGATCCCGCCGGAGATCACCGCCTGGCCGAGTGACAGCGGTGCGAGGGCCAGCGCGCCGACGTGCAGAAGCCAGGCGATAGCTGCGGCGATCCAGCCGATGGCAAACCACTTCGAGCGAAACAGTGCGGCTGCGCTCCGCAGCGGATGTCGGATGTCGACATCCTGGGTCTGAACCGCCCCTTGCTGCTTCCACAGGCCGCCGAGGCTCGCGCCACAAGCGCACGCCAGCGCGAGCAGCAGCCCAATCAGCACGCTCGAATGCATCTGCGGTGGCTGTCCCTCCTCAGGCGCTACTGCACCGGGCGCGCAGCCGTCAGGACGGTCCAGCTGGGTGGTAGTGGCGCCGTCGTTGGGCATCCGCGACGCGAGCTCGGGCCCGCCTCGTGCTGCGCACGAGGTTTTGCCGTCGGCCGTTGGATGCCCTATCCCCGACGGGGTGGGCAGCATCGTGTTCGTCGAGCTGGTGCTGCCTGTGGTGCGCCACCCGGCGGAGACTCCTGATGTGCGGGTCGTCGCTCACGATCACGCTCCGCCGGGCTCGGAAACTGGAAGCGAGACAGCAACGGCCGCGGGCAGCGGGTGAGGAACGTCCTCGAGCCTGAAGATGCGAAACCCGACGGCGCCTTCAAGGCTGGTCGGTTGCGGTGGCTCACCGCACTCGGGGCAAGCAGCGAGGGACGCCCCCGCGGCGGGGGTGAACCGCAGCCGGCAGTGTGCGCAGCAGAGGTGGGTCATGAGCGCGATCACACCCCGTTCTTGCCCGGCAGGCCGTGGCCGCACCCGGGGCAGAGCCGGTTCATCACCGGG
Source organism: uncultured Solirubrobacterales bacterium (assembly GCA_963731355.1). GTDB lineage: Bacteria > Actinomycetota > Thermoleophilia > Solirubrobacterales > Solirubrobacteraceae > Palsa-465. The sequence continues at coordinate 333,266 of CAVSUS010000004.1, forward strand.
CCGTCTGATTGGTCGTCATCCAGCTCGAAGTACACCCGGTGTCGCCCGAGACCGGACACGCGCACAACGTACCCGCACCCGGCGCAGCTATAGGTCCGGAGTGCATCAGGCCGGCCTGTCGGCGCGTGCCGCTTAGGCGGCCCGATCAGCGTTGCGCTGGCCATCTCGCCACCGCCTCGCTGCTGAAGCTGCCGCCCTCATCCAACCATCGCTCGGCGTCCAAGTCGTCGCTCGGTCGATCGCGGCGCGCGGCGAGATCGACCGGACCGGTGTCGCCGGCGCGGCGATCGAACCGCGCCGAGGCCGCCCCGTCGCGGACGCGCCGTGCGGCGTGCTCCGCGCTGTCGTAGGTCGCGAAGCTCCCCGACTGCGCGAGGGTTGCGCCGTCGCCGGCGACGAGCATCCAGCGGTAGGCGCCGCCGTTGTCCCCGAAGATCTCGAAGCGGATCGACTCCGGCATGCGCACGTTACGTGCACGGCGCGCGAGCTGACCAGCGGCGCCGGACTTCCTTGTTGCGGTGGCCATCGCCAACCGCCTCTTTGCCCTTCTGATCGAAGATGCCGCCCGGAAAGCGAGAAGGGCTCGGAGCTCGCTGAGCGCATCAACCACGTTACCAGATTCCGACCTCCCAACTCGGAATTAACGCCGATTCGCACTCCATCGGATCGAGTCCCGGTCGGCACTGCTCATCGTGGCCAGATGGTGAACGCGGGACGAGCGTCTGGCGGGGCCTCTCGCTTCCTCCGCAAAGAGCGGGGTCTCAGCTCGCGCCGCGGGTCGATCTGTGCTAAGCCGATTAGTCCACTAGCGGGACTGCAACCTGCGCGGCTTGCGTGCAGTTGGTGGGACCCAGAAAGGACGCGCGGAATGAACAAGACCGCGCCACTCTCCTTCGACCGCGGCAGCGAGCAGGTCGAGGCAATGATGGAACAGGGGATGCCATTCGCGTGCGTCGAGGATCTGATCGATGGCGCTCGGCTGTCTCGGGATCACAAAGCGGCGCTGTGGCTGCTCGCCTGGTCGCTACGCGACCCAGCGCTCCAGCACCGGGATGCTCGGCTGACGCTGAAGCTGGTTAGTGCGGGCAGCTGGGGCGGTCGGTGATGGAGTCTCGGCGAGTGGAAAAGGCGCCTTTGGGGTCTCGCGCGCGCACAAGTGGTCGAGAGAGCGAGCTATGGTGGCTGGGCTCGCGTGAGTCGCGCTTGGTCCGCGAGGTCGGGCGGCATCTCCGTGCTCACCCGCCGGCCTTCGCCCAACTCGGCTTCCTGGTCGACCAACCTCCGTTGACTATGGCCGAGCAGCTGCGGCCGGCTCGCGACCGGCTGAGCCGCGTGCACAGCGTGTGATGGCCGCCCGCGACGCGACCCTCTGCCGGAGTGACGCTGGCCGCTTGGCCCGGGCGGAGCCGCTCTCCGGCGCGATGGTCGCGGCACGCCTCGACATCGAGCCAGGAAGGCGCAGACTCGATGGTCTCGCGGGTGGGAGTGTCCCGGTCGGCACGGCCGCGGACGATCAGGAAAGGGCTCTATGACTCGCTCGACACGTATGCCGGTCCACTGGCGAGCCCGCGCCCCGGCGCGATGGGGGCGGACCCAATGAGCACCGCGGGCTGGCGACCCGACGGGGAGCTCGCGGCCGCGATCTCAAACACCGTGGTCAAGGCGCTTGCCCGCACGACCGGGCGCGGGCCCACGAAGGCGAAGACCACGCTCGGGGACAACGGCGTCTTCGTAGTGCTGCAGGACACCCTCACGCGCGGCGAGCAGACGCTCGCGGACGCCGGCGAGGGCGCGGCCGTGCTCGATCTGCGCAGACGCTGGCAACGCGTCATGCAGGCTGACGTCAGCCGCGAGATCGAGGAGCTGACGGGGCGCAGAGTGATCGGCTTCATGAGCGACAACCACATCGACCCCGACCTGGCTGTCGAAGTGTTCGTGCTCGAACCGCTCGCCGACCCGGACGTTCACTGAAACAATGTCGCCCGGCCTCTGCCGACAACGGCAGCGCGTAGCGGCGAGCACTCGCACGCCGAGACCAACCGCTCGACCTCGGCCAGCCAGAGCACCCTGAACCCGGAGCAGATCTCGCGCCCGACGTCGACCGGCTTTCAGCCAAACGGTGACTGCACACAGCTCGTAGCGACTGGCTTGCCCGCCAGACCGCCTCGGCAGCGCGGCGCCGAGCGGAGCCTGCGCACCGAGGAGTAGATTCGCCGGTTGGGGGACGACCCCTGGAAGCCGCTGAGGAGCGATATCGCCTTCCTGCGAGGACAGCCGGTGGCGGACCCCACTCTCGTGCCGCGAGCGTCTATGGCGCCGGACCACGAGCCCCTACCAGCGCGGTGGAACCAGCAGCCTCCGGTCGTCCCCCGGACACCGACGAGACGGCCGCTAAGGACCGGTTGCACGCACGCCGCCCGTGCTGGCGAGGACTGTCGCACGCACCCGGCAACGCGGCAGTCAGGGTGCCGGTGTAGGCCGGAACGCAGGACTCGCCGATCGGACACTCAGAGTCGCGGAGCTCTCGCCAATGGCACGCGCTTGGTGATCGCCGCGTTGGTCGAGCTCGCCGCGCAAGCTTTGCGCAATCTCGAAGTCCCGGGCGGCGTTCGACGTCGACAGGGACGCCATCAAACACACCTGGCTGCTCGGCCTCACCGGCCGCGAGCAGATCAAGGCAGGCAGCGGCCCCGGCTGTCAGCTGGAGCCTCTCAGGCTGACACCGCGGCGGCGTAGCGGCTCCACTCGCCGCCGGCGAGGCGGTACCACTTGCTCGCGCTCGTCGCGGAGATCCCGAGCAGCTCGGCGACGATCGTGGGTGGGAGCGCGGCGGCGAGAGTCGTGATCGCTGCTGTGCGCCCGCCGAGGGACCGACCCAGCGGATGGGCTCCAAGGAGAGGCACGCGGCCCGTGGCGCTGAGGTCGCGAACAAGCAGAGCGAGCTCAAGCAAGAAGCTGCGCAGCGTCGCGCCAAGCGCGAGGTGGACGCCGCAGCGAACAGCCATGCTCCGGCGGCGCCGCGCAAGCCCGTCGGCGAGGGCGCGTAGCAATCGTCCCCGATCTTTGCGAACGCCCGATCGCGGCCAGTGCGAACGGCGCGGGCTCCTTGCACGCTCTCGCGTCGCTCTGAGCATCACCGGTGGGAGCATCGTTACGGTCGCGCTCGGTTTCGAGCTTGCGGGTCAGGAGCGCGTGCGGTCCGCCATGGAGCCGATCGAGTTGTAATCGGCTGCACCGCAACGCCCGCCTCGGAAGCGATCGGAGTTATCGACTCGAAAGCGGAAACGCAGGTGCTGGGGCTCGACGCTCTCCACCGATGGACACGATAGAGCGTGGCGCGTCCGCGACGTCAGAGACGCCGCACGCGGCGGGAAGAAGAAGTCGGCCGTTATTCGTGGCGACCTCACAGCTGCTTTGCTAACGGCCCTACGACGCTCCTTTATGAACTTGCCCCACACACACGCTGGCAATAGGAGTACTGTGGCTAAGTGGACTGGCCCTGCGGCCAGAATTCTCAGCTCAAGCCCGAATGCCACCAACGGCGCTTCATGCGCCACGAGGCGTGAGGTGGGGGTTACTGGTTTTGACTGCGGGGCCGGTGCGGTACTCCTATCGGCGTTATCCCACCGGCCCGGTGGCTTCGCCCCAATCTAATTGAACGCGCGGGGTACCCCCTCTTGCGCGACCTTAAGTGGAGAGACGGGAAGGCTCAACATGACGACGCGGATGCAACCCAATCGGGCAGCGCGCAGGCGAGGCGAGTTGACTCGCGACCGCGGGCCGCGGCGGCGAGCGCCGGCAATTGACGCCCCGGCGACGCCTGAACGCTCGGCGAGAGGATGGCACCCGGACCAACGCAGACCCGCACGGTCCGAGCGACCTCCGCTACGCGTAGCGGACGCAATCGCACGACTAGATAGACCTACCGACGCCGCATCCCGACGAGCCGAGGAGCGCGCACATGCCCCAAGTTGAGGTCCTAGCCACAGGCTCGGAACGTAATCCCGAGGCCCCGCCGGCCCGCTCGGTGCGTCGTGCGACTGCGCGGCGCGCGAGCAATAGGCGTGCGACCGCGCGCAACCGTCAGGGCGACACCGAGGCGAGCATTATCGACTTCCTCGCCCAGCATCCGGGGAGCGCCGCGGGTGATCTCGCGAACGGCCTGAACCTCAATCCCGGCAATGTCTCAGCCCTCCTGAACCAGCTCGCGAAGGCCGGCGACATCAAAAGGGCATCACACGGCTACAGCACGATGTAGGCGGCGCTGACTTACGATAGGGAGGACTATGGCCTTTGAAGTCGGCAACCGCGTCGTGACCGAGACCGAGTCAACCGACCGGCGGCCGCGCCCGGGCGTGATCGAGGAAGTCCTGCGGGGCGACCCGTCGCCTCGCTATCGCATCCGCTGGGACGACGGCCACGAGACCATCTACACGCCCGCGAGCGGCGCGCTTCGAGCTGAACAACGCCCCAAGCGACGTCCAAAAACGCCACCACGGAAACGTAAGACGTGACGATTCACCGCGCAAAGGACCGGTCCGGCGCCACCTAAGCAGCCGACGCCCACATCCGGGACCCCGCAGGTCGAAACGACCAACCGCCTGCCTCTGCGGGGCGCAGCTGCTGCCGGGGCAGTAGAGGGCCTGCCCGGTGCGAGTAGCCCTGCCAGAGTGGTGCAGTTGGACGGCCTGCCCGCACGCGGCCGTGCGAGCTGAGCGCCGTGAGGCGGTGAGCCCCGGAAGCAGGAACTCGAACGCACTCGCTACGGGAGTGTCTCGGTCAGACGGCCGGGAGACGATCCAAAAAGGGGGATCTGATGACCCCCGGTGCACGCATCGCAGCCGGACATGACTAGTCCCCGACGGCTGGCGACCCGACGGCGAACTCGCGGCCGCGATCTCAAATACCGTGGACCAGTCGCTCGCACGCACAACCGACCGTGGCCTAACGAAGGCGAAGACCGCGCTCGGGGCAACGGCCTCTTTGTGGTGCTCCAGGACAGCCTCAGGCGCGGCGAGCGGACGCTCGCGGATGCGCCGGCGAAGGAGCGGCGCTGCTCGATCTGGGCAGACGCTGGCAAGCGCCATGGACGTGGACGTCAGCCACGAGATCGAGGAGCTGACCGGCCGCAGAGTGGTCGGGTTCATGAGCAACCACATCGACCCCGACCTGGCCGTCGAAGTATTCGTGCTCGAACCGCCGGCCGACGTGGGCGGTCGATGAATCAAATGTCGCCCTAGACCCTGGCGTCGACGGCAGCACGGTACCGGCGAGCACTCGGACGGCGCTCTGTAACGCGGGTCGGACCAGCAGCCTCCGGCCGTCCCCAAGTCCTGCGTCTGACGAGGCTCTATCCGACGCGCCGAGACTTCTCGTCCGACGAGGCTATTTGACAAACTGGATCCCATCCGGCGGATAGGGTTGCGCGGCTGGATCTCAGCCGTGGCGCACCACCGTTGACGAGCGCTGCTGATCGATGAGGGCCACCCGCCGGCGCGAGGGGTCGCTACCGTGGGTACCACATGATGACCGCACAGCCGATGATCGCTCGGGGCGCCCACTACAAGGCGCTGCTCGATAGGCTCGATCAGGAAGGCGCCGCCAAACTGCACCTCACAGAGCGGGAGCGACTGCTGGAGGCGGCGGATGCCTTGTTGTTCGGCGAGCCTGACAGCGAGCCGATGGTCCGGTCAGCCGAGGTTCTGATCGAGGCCTTGGAGACCAGTGGCCGGTGGTCAGTAGAGGGGTGTAATCGGCTTCGCGAGCACCTACACGGCTGTGGTGCTCCGGCCGGGGAGTCGTAGAGCCGAGCGCTGAGGCCAGCAGGCGTCAAACGGCGCGACCTACGACAACGTGAAGATCGCAACGCTCCGCTCCCCCACGGGGACACTCGCGACGTCTATCGCGAGTACCTCGCGGAATGCACCAGCCAAGGCGGGGTTACCGGCGCGCGGCGAATCGAGAGCCACGGACGACCAATGTCTGCGGACCGCGGTCACGACCTCGACCGCGTCGCGACCGGCGGGCCTTTGGCCTCGTCTCTGCTGAGAAGCAGGCGGCGGCGCGAGGGATTCGGCAGGCTGTGCGCCATGATCCAGCCGAGCGAGGAGAGCCCGATGGCCAAGAACGCTGATCTGATCAACGCGGCTGGGAAGCATTCAGTCGCGGCGAGCTCCCGGCTGGGACCGAGGCGCCGCTGCTTCGCATCGCCGCGGGGCGCGCATTGTGCTGCTCAGCCGCTCACGGTTACAAACCCGCGAAACGCATCCCGGCAGAGCGGTGCCGCGCGGTTCGATGGCTGATCGCAAGGATCTCGAGTTCACCTACACGCTGATCGATCGCATCGTTCGGCTGAGCCTGGGGGAGCTCACGGATTTCAGCGGAGCGAGGTACGACGGTGACTTTTCGCTGAGTCTCGAGCAGGCTCAGCGGCGCAAACACGAGTACATCGCCGAACAGATCGGCATCGAGGCCGGGCGGCGCGTGCTGGACCTGGGCTGCGGGTGGGGTCCGCTGCTGAACTTCATCCGCGACCAGGGCGGGACGGGGGTCGGTGTCACCTTGTCCTCGGCGCAGGTAGCGGCGTGCCAGCGGCATGGCCTCGACGTTCACCTCTACGACGCTCGGAAGGTGACCCGCGAGACCTTCGGGCCGTTCGACGCGGTCACGAGCGTCGGCGGCTTCGAGCACTTCTGCTCTCCGGAGGAGTACCGCGCCGGACGCCAAGAGGAGATCTACCGCAAGTTCTTCGCGCGGGTCGAGAGCTTGCTACCAGACAACGGCCGCTTCTATCTTCAAACGATGGTGTGGGGGCGCAACATGATCCCGGCGGATCAGATCGACATCGACGCACTCAAAGGCCTCCCGCCAAGGAACTCCGACGCCTGGGTCCTAGCTCTGTTGGGGCGCCAGTTTCCCGGCTCGTGGCTTCCCTTTGGCCAGGAACAGATCGTCCGCTGCGCCGATCCTCACTTTCGCTTGTTGGCGAGCACGAGCGGCCGGCTGGACTACATCGAGACGATCCGCCAGTGGAACGCGCGGATCGGCACACCGAGCGTCAAAAAGACCCTATTGAAGCTTCGGCTTCTCCCGCGTTGGCTGACCAGCTCGGATTTCCGGCTCGCGTTCACCTCCGGCGTGAGCGCCAACAAGGTCTGCTTCGAGCGCGAACTCCTTGACCACTACAGGCTCGTATTCGAGAAACGGCGATGAGCCGCAACGGCCAAGCGCCGAACGTCGCATCGCCAAGCGTTGCGAACGTACGGGCAGACCTCGTCAGCGCCACCCCTCTTGAGCAGAAGAGAGCGCGGCACCGAACACCTTGAGACACCTGCTTCGCTGCCCGAGGCCGCGCCCACAGCCCTGGCAGCTTCCCCGCTTCGCGCTCAAGCCAGGGGCGGACTGAGCCGCGCGATTTGCAGCATCGGCACGACGCTGCAAGCGCTCCAGATGCTTGCAATGCCACTAACCAGCAAGCACGAGGCGGCCAGAGCGGGATTGTCCCGCTCGTCGTGGAATTTCACTGTGACGGCGGTCCCGGTTGGATAGTTACATAGTGAGGGTGGTGGTGAGCTCCCTTCGCTGGGCGTTGCGGCCGCGGATGAGGTCGTTCTCGATCGCGACGGCCAGGTGGGCCAGTCCGCGGTAGCCCTCGACTTTGCGGAAGCGGGTCTCCGCTTCGAGCATTCCGGCGGCGGTCCAGCGCAGCGCCATCTCGCCGGAGCTCCAGTTCTTGACGTTGCGGTTGATGGCGCGGACGGTGGAGATCATCGACTCGCAGGGGTTGGTGGACTGCAGCGTGCGTTTGAGCTTGCCTTCGATTCGCAGCCGGGTGACGGTCAGCGTCTCCTCCATCCCCTCTCTGAGTGAGGCGGCGGCGCCGGGGTGCGCTTTGTTGAGCTCGAGCGCCAGCGCGTTGAGCTGCTCGAGCGCGAAGTCGTGGTCGTTGTCCTGCCACGCCTGACGCAACCGCCGCTTGACCGCGTCGCGGTCGCGTTCGGGGAGGTGGTCGAGCACGTTTCGCTCTTTGTGCACCTTATGCCGACGTCGGCACAAGGTTCGTTAAGTTCACCCCTCGGTGTAAGCGTTCCGCCAGGACTGGGGATTGCCGTCGTTGACATGTTCGTGACGCGTCGGCAAACGGGTGGCGGAGGGGACGTTGTAAGCCGGTACGACCGAAACGATCTATTGGTGTGTGACGTCGTCCGTGCCCATTCCGCCGGCCATCCATGGCCGGCGGGCGACGACCTCGCGCAGGCACCCCACTCCACCACAAGCACGGGAGAGGGGGCTCAGGCGGCCTGGGGTCGCCAGATCTCGGCGGGCCGCCCGCGGCCGTCATTGGCGCTGGTGCGGGTGAGGCGTCCGACTTCTTCGAGCACGGTGAGCGCGCGGTCGATCTCGCGGGCTTTCTTGTTGCGGCTGAAGAGGTCGCGCATCTCGCTGCGGGTGACACCTGCCGGCCGGTCCTTGGCCAGCGCCCAGATCTCGTCGGCGGTGGGATCGCCGAGGGTGTCGCCGAAGATCCAGCGGGCGGAGTCGAGGCTGTAGCGCCAGACGGCGAGGGCCGCTTCGAGGTGCGGCAGGCCGATCTGCGCGTCGTGGTCGAGGGTGGCGTAGATCGCGGCGAGCCGTACGACGTGCGCTTCGGCGCGGCGGGTGGCGGCGCCGAGCAGGCCTTCTTCGCCGCGGGACAGTGGGCTGTAGACCGCGATCCACCGCTCCCCCGCCTCGGGGTCGAAGGTGAGCTGGCGGGGCAGGCTGGCGAATCGCAGCGCGGCCAGGGTCGCGTTGTGGACGCGCTCGAGTTGCTTGCCGTCGAGCCGGCCACCGAATGGGAGCTCCTGGCTTCGTCTGACGGCGACGAGGAGAAAGCGATTGACGAACCCATTGGCGAGCTCGGTGCCCGAGACGAACCTCAGCAGCTCGTCCTTGGTGATGTGGCCGATGATCGCGATGTGCGCGTCGGTCGCTCGCACCGGCGCGTTTTTGGCGATCGTCTGTAGTGGCTTGCCATCCCACGCGTTGCGCACGACGGGCGAGAGAGTGTTCCCCTCGCGCGCGAGCACCTTCAGGATCTGGGCGAACTCGGGCTCGATGATCAGCCGGCGCTTGTCGGTGGCGCCGCTGTCGCCGGCGGTTGGGTCGCGGACCTCGAAGATCAGGCCCTCCCCGCTCGAAAGGCCCGAGGAGATGCACTGCTCGGCGAACCCTTGATCGACCTCGCGCACGAGCGCCTCGACGTGATCCCACGCCGAGCCTTTGCGTCCCTTCCCGCTGGGGCCGATCAGGATCGCGTACTCGTTGAGGTGGTGGCGGGTTGCCTCGACCGGATAGTGGATGTTGCGTCCTGCGGCGGCGCCGAAGCTGACCAGGAACTGGATCAGCAGCGCCATCGGGTCTGACTCGGTGTGCGGGGCGGTGCGTGTGACGAACTCGCCGGCGATGCCGTGCAGCGCGGCGTCGTGTGGTGGTGCGGGCCACGCGCTCATCGCCGGCCCACGCGACGGTCGAGCTCCAGTTCGCGGACGCGGCCGTGCGCGATCGCGAGCTCCTCGCGCAGGGCGGCGAGCTCCTCGCGCTGGCGCTGGTTCTCGTCCAACGCGGCGCGCAGCCGGGCGCGCAGCGAGGTGTCGCTCGCGCGCTGGCGGACAGGCAGGCGCGGCGGCGCAGCGGCCTGCACCGATCGCAGCGCTTCGATCTCTGAGCGCAGCTCGGCGTGCGCGTAGAGGAACGCGCGGCTCACGCGCGCGTGCTTGGCGACCGCGGCGAGCGAGACGGTCGCGCCGTCCGAGTCCAGCTGCCGCAACGCCGCGCGGACGCGCTGCTCGGCATCGAGCGTGCGCTTGGCGGCCGCCTCGGCGAGCGAGCGAGGGGTGGACTCTGGGCTCCTCACGCGTCCTCCTGCTCACGCTCGGCGAGGTCGCGCAGATCGAGTTCGCCGCTGCGGTCGGCGTGGTCTGTCTCGATCTGGTCGAGTCCGTCGAGGATTCGTGTGAGGCTGTGCTCGTCGCGCTCGAGCATCTCGATCAGCCGCACGTTGCCCTGCGTGCGCGCCTTGGTGAGCAGCCTGCGGGTCTCGGCCTGCTGCTGCTCATGCACCGCCCGGAACGAGCCGTCGGTGAGGAAGCTCTCGCAGGTCAGGCACGCGTTCGGGTGCGGGCAGGTCTGCACCAGCGGCAGCCCGCAGTAGCCGTTGGGCAGCGCCTGTTTGGCGCGCGCGATCCGCTCTTTCATCCACGCGGCCTGCTCCAGCGGCCCGTCGACGGGGAGCGCGATCCGCTCGCCGCGGATGTTGACCCGCTCGTGCCAACGCGTGACCTCGCGCTTGATCGTCTGATCGTGCAGCCGCGCGTAGCGGGCGGTCATCTCCATCGAGCCGTGATCGAGCACCTCCTGGATCACGGTGAGCGGGATGTTCTCGTTGACCATGCTGGTGCCGACGTGGTGGCGGAACACGTGCGGATGCACATCGAGCGCGAGCTCGCCGGCCGCGGTGCGGATCCCGGCCCGGCGGACGTACCGCTCGATCGCGTTGGCGACTGTGCTGGGATTTATGTGAAACGCGCCGCGCACGGCGCTGCGGTGCACCGGCGAGGGAAATAGCCACTTCGTCTGCGGGAACCAGTCGGCCAGATGCGCCTCGTGGCGCCCCAGTTGCTCGGCCAAAAGCGGCGGGATCGGCAGCATCGCCTCGCGGCTTGCCTTGAGGTTGAAGTACCGCAGGTACGGGTGGCCGTCGGGCCCTGACTCGAGCGCGTCGCGCATCAGCGTCACCACGCTCGAGACGCGGAAGCCGGTGAACGCGAGTACCAGCACGAGCGTCCGGTCGCGCTCTTCCAACCGCGCCAGGTTCGCGGGGTCGATCCACTGCGCGAACACCTCGTCGGTGATCGTCTTCGGCAGCCCGGCCTCGACGCGTGGAAGCTCAGAGCCGTGGATCACCGCGCCGCGCGGCAGCCCCGCCAGCCCGTCCTCGGCCTGCTCGGACAACAACAGCCGCACGGCGAGCAGGCGCTGGTTGCGGGTCGCCGGCTTCCAGTCAGTCTCGTGCCGCACCCACAGCATGTAGTCCTCCAGCACCGCACGCGACAGCAACGCGGGGGCGCTCACCTCCGGCGCGTGCGCGGCCAGCCACTGGCTGAAATGCCGGACGCTGACCAGGTAGGCGCTCATCGTCCGTGGCGCGGTGTCCGCCAGCAGCCGCGCGCGCGCCCAGCGCTTGGCGGCCTCCTTCAGCCACGGCTGACAGATCCGCTCAAACCGCAACGTCTCCTCCCCCCGGTAGCGGGACGCGAGATCGCCGTGCGGCAGCTCAGACCCAAACCACACATCGCGCGCCCACAGCGCCTCCCACCCGCGGGGCGGGCGCCCGCCCTCAACAACGCGAAGCGGCTCGGCGCTCATCGGAGGAGATCCGCGACCTTCTCGAGCACGCCGCGCTCGGCCAGCACCCCGCGCAGATCCTCAGCAGTCGGATGCGTATAGATCAGCGTCGACTGCGGCGAGCGATGCGTCAACAGCGCGCCGATCACCTCCAGCTGCACCCCGTCGCGGTAGGCCAGCGTCGCGTACGTGTGCCGCAGCCGGTGTGCCGTGAAGTGAAAGCCGACCCTCTGCTGCGTGCGCGCCACGATCCGATCGACGTTCGAATACGTCAACGGCGTCCCGATCCGGCCGCCCCACAGGTTCACAAACACGAAATCGCTGTCCAGATCCCGGTACTCCTCGTGCATGTAGTCGTTCCACAGCCGCATCAACTCCGCCGGGACCGGCACCCCGCCCTCCGCGCCGCCCTTGCTCCGCGCCCGCCGCGCCGTGTCCTCACGCGCGCGGATCACGATCCGCCGCTCCCACGCGACCACGTCCTCATGGCGCAGCCCGAGCGCCTGGCCGATCCGCATCCCCGTGCACGCCAGCAGCACGAACAGGAACCGATCGCGCAGCCGCTCTTGTGAGTCGATCACCGCCGCCACCCGCTCAAGCGACAACGTCTGCGGCAGCAACTTCCGCTCCGGCAGCCGCACCGCCCGCCCACGCGGACGAGCACGCGCGATCCCATGCAGAAACGGCTTGTAGCCGCCACGGCCCAAGCGCGTCCTCACAACCAGCGCCTGCGCAACCGTCGACCCGCGGCGGGCCTGGAACTCGTAGAAGCCAACCACGCCGCTCAGCATCCGGTTGACCGTCCGCGCCGACAGGCGCGCCGACTCCTCGGCGAGCACGACGGCGTTCGCCGCCGGCCGCCGGGCCCACGCGGCGAACTCGCCCAACTCCATCACCCCGACCTGATCCCAGCGCAGCCCGCGCTCGCCCAGGAACGTCCAGAACGCGCGCAGGTCGTGCGCGTACGCCTCAACCGTGTTCGGCGAGCGCTCGCAGTCCGTCAGCCACGCCAGGTACTCGTCGATCAGCGCGACTGGTCGCAGATCCGGGCCGATGACCGTGAACGACTCGGTCGCGCGCGCCGGCAACCACACCCGTCGCACCGCGTACCGCCCCACGCGCCCACAAACGTCGCCGTCATCCATGACACACTGAACATATCGACCGCCCCGGACGTCAAAACGGGCCCGTCGTGGACGTCGCAGACACCCGAACCGCGGGTGAACTTAAGCACGGTTATGCCGACCCGATCGTTAAGCCGAGCTTGGCGAGATCTCGCCGCTCAGGGCGATCCGGGCCACGAAACTGTCGGCATATTCAGAGGTCCTCGAGGAAGCGCAGGAGCGTGTCGGGGGGCCGGTAGCGGCCGGGTTTGGCGGAGAGCGGCTTGGTGCGGTCGATCGCCTGTTGCTTGTGGGTCATGTCGGCATGGAGGTACACGTTGGTCGTCGAGATCTGCTCGTGGCCGAGCCACAGGGCGATCACGGTGACGTCGTTCCCGGCCAGCAGCAGACGCATCGCCGCGGTGTGTCTGAGCGTGTGCATGGTGAGGTGCTTGGCGTTGAGCGACGGACAGGTCTCGCGGGCGGTGGTCAGGTGGCGCGCGAGGCGTCGTTCGATCGCATCGCGGCTGAGGTGCTTGCCGGTGGTTGTTGGAAACACCGGATCGCTTGGAGCGCCGCCGCGTTCCTTCAGCCAGGCTTTGAGCACCCTTCTGGTCACCGGAACCAGCGGCGTTCGCCTCTCCTTTCTCCCCTTACCGATTGTGTGGACGTTGGCGCCGGTTGAGAGGGTGATGTCGGCGCATGTGAGGCCGGCGAGCTCGGAGATCCGCAGGCCGGCCTGGATCGTGAGCGCGAAGATAGCGTGGTCGCGCCGACCGGTCCAGGTGCTCTGATCGCAGGCTCCGAGCAGAGCGTCGACCTCGAGCTCGGTGAGGTAGGTGACGAGATTGCGTTCGGTCCGCTTGTGCGGGATCGCGAGCACCCGCTGGATCGACGCGCTGTGCTCAGGGTGGTGCAGCGCCATGTATGCGAACAGCGAGTGGATCGCAGCGAGCCGATTGTTGCGACTGCGCACGCTGTTGCCGCGAGCTTTCTCGAGGTGCTCCAGGAACGCGGCGATCAGCGGCGCGTCGAGCTGTGCGATGTCCAGCGCGCTGGGCGCCTTGCCAGTCCGCTTGGACGCGAAGCCGAGCAACAGCCGAAACGTCTGGCAGTACGCGGCGATGGTGTTCGGGCTGGCGCCGCGCTGCGCGACCAGCCGGTCTGTGAAATAGGCTTGCATCGCTGGAGCGAGTGCACTCATCGGACGCCCCCGAACCGGTCGTCGAGGCGTTCTGCTGCGAGCCCCATCAGCTCCGGCGAGGCTGACAAGTACCAATATGTGTCCGCCGGGCTGACATGCCCGAGGTAGGTAGAAAGCGTGGCGATCTGCTCGTCGATCTTCACCCCGGACCGCTGCCAGCCGATCAGGATCTGCACAGCAAAACGATGGCGGAGATCGTGGATCCGCGGGTGCACCGCCTCGGTGCGCAAGCCGATCCGTAGCGTGATCTCCCTGAACGTCGTGCCCAGGCAACTCTTGTGCACGGCGGTACCGGCGCTGGAGAGAAAGAACGCGCGCGAGCGCGGCGCGGGCACAGACGATCTCGCTCGGACGCGTAGCGCCGCAACGCCTCCGCGGCGCTCGGGTGTAGCGGCACCAGCCGCACGCGGTCGTGTTTGGCTTGGCGGATCGTGATCAGGCCGACGTCGAGATCGACGTCCTCGCGCTGCAGCGCGATCGCCTCCCCGACCCGCATCCCGGAGACGGCGAGCAGCCCGAACAGCGCATCATAGCTCGCCGCGCGCAATGGACGGGACAGCCGCCGCGCTTCCTGCAACAGGCGGCAGATGTCCTGCTCGGAGAACAGGTAGGGCGTGGCGCGTTGACGACGAACCGGGAACACGTCAGGCGGCGGGATCTCGGTCGCCGGATCGATCGTCTGCAGGTAGCCGGCGAACCCACGAGCGACGCGCAACCGCTTCGCCCACTGGTTCGGATGCACATTGACAGGCAGCCGCGCCCAACCGATCGCGAGCTCGCTGCTGAGCGTCGTGGCGCCGACGGCCTCGACGTGGGCGATGAGCTGGTGGAGCAGGTGCCGTCCTCCTTGAGCTTGAACCCCAGCGCGCGACGCAACCGCAGGTACTCATCGACATGGGCTTGAAGCACGCTGCTCATCGTCCTGCACCCCCTGGCCATGGCACAGCCAATAGCCGCAGCCGCTCAACGTCGACGCGCGCATAGACCGCGGTGCTCTGCAAGCTCTGATGGCGCAGCACCTGCCCGATCCGATCAAGCGGAACGTGCGCTTGGACCATGTCGCACGCCGCCGTGTGGCGCAGCTGGTGCGACCCGAACTCCGCAATCCCAGCGCGCCTGCACGCCCGACGCACAGTCGATGCCACGGTCCCCGAAGCGATCGGCTCATACGGGGCTCTGGCCCGCAGGAACACCTCCCGCCAGCTGCTCGACGGTCGCCCGCGGCGCAGATAGAAGGCGATCGCCTCGCCCACGTCGGCCGGCAACGGCAGCACGTCCTGCCTGGAGCCCTTGCCGCGAACCACCAACACACCGGCCCGCCAATGGATGTCATCAAGCCGCAGGGCGGCCACCTCGCCGCGACGCAACCCCAACCGCAATAGCAAGATGATGATCGCGTAGTCACGCCGCCCGAGCGCCTGGCGCCGATCGCAGGAACCGAGCAACGCGCGAGCGTCCGCCCTGCTGATCCCCCTCGGCAGCACCGAGCTCGAGCGCCCTCTCGCAAACAGCGCCGCCCGCGAGAGATCGGACCCCACCAGACCCTCGATAAAGCAAAAGCGCAGAAACGACCGCAACCCCGAGACGAAGTTCTGCGCCGCGCTCACCGACACGCCCTCAGACGCGCGCAACACCGCGGCCGTGACGTCGCTCGCACCCAGCCCGGCAAGCCTACGATCCGACGACAGACCATCCAAGAACCGGCGCGCGGACGCCAGGTACAACACCACCGTCCCCGCCGCCAAACCCCGCTCGGCCAGCAGATAACGCTCAAAGCAGGACAGCAGCGCATCAGTCGGCGAGCTCGCCGAGGCGGGCTCCTCGACCGCCAGCACCCCGAGACCGCGCAGCACGTCAAGCAGGCACCGAAGGCCCGGCCGCGACAACGAATGACGGTCACACCCGCTGGCACGCTGCGACGCGAGGAACTCCTCGATACGGACGTCGGTCAACTCGGCGACGGTCAACCCACCCGCTTCGAGCCACCGACTGAATCGCGCCACCTGCCGAAGCTCGTTCACCGTCGACAGCGGCGTATACCCGCGCTCAAGCAGCTCCGCCCGATACGCATCCACAAACGGAGCCACCGGCCCCGTCATCAACACCCTGCGGACCCTGCTCGTCGGTCTGGCCATCCACTCCTCCTTCTCCCGATACCGGCCGAGAAGGATGACCACACCTGCTCGCGTTATGCCGACCTGTCCACCACTAACATCCCAACGTGGAAAGACTTTCTCGTCAATGTCGGCTTAAAGATCGAGTCGGCATAAACGTGTTTAAGTTCACCCGCGGTTCGGGTGTCTGCGACGTCCACGACGGGCCCGTTTTGACGTCCGGGGCGGTCGATATGTTCAGTGTGTCATGGATGACGGCGACGTTTGTGGGCGCGTGGGGCGGTACGCGGTGCGACGGGTGTGGTTGCCGGCGCGCGCGACCGAGTCGTTCACGGTCATCGGCCCGGATCTGCGACCAGTCGCGCTGATCGACGAGTACCTGGCGTGGCTGACGGACTGCGAGCGCTCGCCGAACACGGTTGAGGCGTACGCGCACGACCTGCGCGCGTTCTGGACGTTCCTGGGCGAGCGCGGGCTGCGCTGGGATCAGGTCGGGGTGATGGAGTTGGGCGAGTTCGCCGCGTGGGCCCGGCGGCCGGCGGCGAACGCCGTCGTGCTCGCCGAGGAGTCGGCGCGCCTGTCGGCGCGGACGGTCAACCGGATGCTGAGCGGCGTGGTTGGCTTCTACGAGTTCCAGGCCCGCCGCGGGTCGACGGTTGCGCAGGCGCTGGTTGTGAGGACGCGCTTGGGCCGTGGCGGCTACAAGCCGTTTCTGCATGGGATCGCGCGTGCTCGTCCGCGTGGGCGGGCGGTGCGGCTGCCGGAGCGGAAGTTGCTGCCGCAGACGTTGTCGCTTGAGCGGGTGGCGGCGGTGATCGACTCACAAGAGCGGCTGCGCGATCGGTTCCTGTTCGTGCTGCTGGCGTGCACGGGGATGCGGATCGGCCAGGCGCTCGGGCTGCGCCATGAGGACGTGGTCGCGTGGGAGCGGCGGATCGTGATCCGCGCGCGTGAGGACACGGCGCGGCGGGCGCGGAGCAAGGGCGGCGCGGAGGGCGGGGTGCCGGTCCCGGCGGAGTTGATGCGGCTGTGGAACGACTACATGCACGAGGAGTACCGGGATCTGGACAGCGATTTCGTGTTTGTGAACCTGTGGGGCGGCCGGATCGGGACGCCGTTGACGTATTCGAACGTCGATCGGATCGTGGCGCGCACGCAGCAGAGGGTCGGCTTTCACTTCACGGCACACCGGCTGCGGCACACGTACGCGACGCTGGCCTACCGCGACGGGGTGCAGCTGGAGGTGATCGGCGCGCTGTTGACGCATCGCTCGCCGCAGTCGACGCTGATCTATACGCATCCGACTGCTGAGGATCTGCGCGGGGTGCTGGCCGAGCGCGGCGTGCTCGAGAAGGTCGCGGATCTCCTCCGATGAGCGCCGAGCCGCTTCGCGTTGTTGAGGGCGGGCGCCCGCCCCGCGGGTGGGAGGCGCTGTGGGCGCGCGATGTGTGGTTTGGGTCTGAGCTGCCGCACGGCGATCTCGCGTCCCGCTACCGGGGGGAGGAGACGTTGCGGTTTGAGCGGATCTGTCAGCCGTGGCTGAAGGAGGCCGCCAAGCGCTGGGCGCGCGCGCGGCTGCTGGCGGACACCGCGCCA
Source organism: uncultured Solirubrobacterales bacterium (assembly GCA_963731355.1). GTDB lineage: Bacteria > Actinomycetota > Thermoleophilia > Solirubrobacterales > Solirubrobacteraceae > Palsa-465. The sequence goes on from CAVSUS010000004.1 coordinate 350,668, forward strand.
CGGACGATGAGCGCCTACCTGGTCAGCGTCCGGCATTTCAGCCAGTGGCTGGCCGCGCACGCGCCGGAGGTGAGCGCCCCCGCGTTGCTGTCGCGTGCGGTGCTGGAGGACTACATGCTGTGGGTGCGGCACGAGACTGACTGGAAGCCGGCGACCCGCAACCAGCGCCTGCTCGCCGTGCGGCTGTTGTTGTCCGAGCAGGCCGAGGACGGGCTGGCGGGGCTGCCGCGCGGCGCGGTGATCCACGGCTCTGAGCTTCCACGCGTCGAGGCCGGGCTGCCGAAGACGATCACCGACGAGGTGTTCGCGCAGTGGATCGACCCCGCGAACCTGGCGCGGTTGGAAGAGCGCGACCGGACGCTCGTGCTGGTACTCGCGTTCACCGGCTTCCGCGTCTCGAGCGTGGTGACGCTGATGCGCGACGCGCTCGAGTCAGGGCCCGACGGCCACCCGTACCTGCGGTACTTCAACCTCAAGGCAAGCCGCGAGGCGATGCTGCCGATCCCGCCGCTTTTGGCCGAGCAACTGGGGCGCCACGAGGCGCATCTGGCCGACTGGTTCCCGCAGACGAAGTGGCTATTTCCCTCGCCGGTGCACCGCAGCGCCGTGCGCGGCGCGTTTCACATAAATCCCAGCACAGTCGCCAACGCGATCGAGCGGTACGTCCGCCGGGCCGGGATCCGCACCGCGGCCGGCGAGCTCGCGCTCGATGTGCATCCGCACGTGTTCCGCCACCACGTCGGCACCAGCATGGTCAACGAGAACATCCCGCTCACCGTGATCCAGGAGGTGCTCGATCACGGCTCGATGGAGATGACCGCCCGCTACGCGCGGCTGCACGATCAGACGATCAAGCGCGAGGTCACGCGTTGGCACGAGCGGGTCAACATCCGCGGCGAGCGGATCGCGCTCCCCGTCGACGGGCCGCTGGAGCAGGCCGCGTGGATGAAAGAGCGGATCGCGCGCGCCAAACAGGCGCTGCCCAACGGCTACTGCGGGCTGCCGCTGGTGCAGACCTGCCCGCACCCGAACGCGTGCCTGACCTGCGAGAGCTTCCTCACCGACGGCTCGTTCCGGGCGGTGCATGAGCAGCAGCAGGCCGAGACCCGCAGGCTGCTCACCAAGGCGCGCACGCAGGGCAACGTGCGGCTGATCGAGATGCTCGAGCGCGACGAGCACAGCCTCACACGAATCCTCGACGGACTCGACCAGATCGAGACAGACCACGCCGACCGCAGCGGCGAACTCGATCTGCGCGACCTCGCCGAGCGTGAGCAGGAGGACGCGTGAGGAGCCCAGAGTCCACCCCTCGCTCGCTCGCCGAGGCGGCCGCCAAGCGCACGCTCGATGCCGAGCAGCGCGTCCGCGCGGCGTTGCGGCAGCTGGACTCGGACGGCGCGACCGTCTCGCTCGCCGCGGTCGCCAAGCACGCGCGCGTGAGCCGCGCGTTCCTCTACGCGCACGCCGAGCTGCGCTCAGAGATCGAAGCGCTGCGATCGGTGCAGGCCGCTGCGCCGCCGCGCCTGCCTGTCCGCCAGCGCGCGAGCGACACCTCGCTGCGCGCCCGGCTGCGCGCCGCGTTGGACGAGAACCAGCGCCAGCGCGAGGAGCTCGCCGCCCTGCGCGAGGAGCTCGCGATCGCGCACGGCCGCGTCCGCGAACTGGAGCTCGACCGTCGCGTGGGCCGGCGATGAGCGCGTGGCCCGCACCACCACACGACGCCGCGCTGCACGGCATCGCCGGCGAGTTCGTCACACGCACCGCCCCGCACACCGAGTCAGACCCGATGGCGCTGCTGATCCAGTTCCTGGTCAGCTTCGGCGCCGCCGCAGGACGCAACATCCACTATCCGGTCGAGGCAACCCGCCACCACCTCAACGAGTACGCGATCCTGATCGGCCCCAGCGGGAAGGGACGCAAAGGCTCGGCGTGGGATCACGTCGAGGCGCTCGTGCGCGAGGTCGATCAAGGGTTCGCCGAGCAGTGCATCTCCTCGGGCCTTTCGAGCGGGGAGGGCCTGATCTTCGAGGTCCGCGACCCAACCGCCGGCGACAGCGGCGCCACCGACAAGCGCCGGCTGATCATCGAGCCCGAGTTCGCCCAGATCCTGAAGGTGCTCGCGCGCGAGGGGAACACTCTCTCGCCCGTCGTGCGCAACGCGTGGGATGGCAAGCCACTACAGACGATCGCCAAAAACGCGCCGGTGCGAGCGACCGACGCGCACATCGCGATCATCGGCCACATCACCAAGGACGAGCTGCTGAGGTTCGTCTCGGGCACCGAGCTCGCCAATGGGTTCGTCAATCGCTTTCTCCTCGTCGCCGTCAGACGAAGCCAGGAGCTCCCATTCGGTGGCCGGCTCGACGGCAAGCAACTCGAGCGCGTCCACAACGCGACCCTGGCCGCGCTGCGATTCGCCAGCCTGCCCCGCCAGCTCACCTTCGACCCCGAGGCGGGGGAGCGGTGGATCGCGGTCTACAGCCCACTGTCCCGCGGCGAAGAAGGCCTGCTCGGCGCCGCCACCCGCCGCGCCGAAGCGCACGTCGTACGGCTCGCCGCGATCTACGCCACCCTCGACCACGACGCGCAGATCGGCCTGCCGCACCTCGAAGCGGCCCTCGCCGTCTGGCGCTACAGCCTCGACTCCGCCCGCTGGATCTTCGGCGACACCCTCGGCGATCCCACCGCCGACGAGATCTGGGCGCTGGCCAAGGACCGGCCGGCAGGTGTCACCCGCAGCGAGATGCGCGACCTCTTCAGCCGCAACAAGAAAGCCCGCGAGATCGACCGCGCGCTCACCGTGCTCGAAGAAGTCGGACGCCTCACCCGCACCAGCGCCAATGACGGCCGCGGGCGGCCCGCCGAGATCTGGCGACCCCAGGCCGCCTGAGCCCCCTCTCCCGTGCTTGTGGTGGAGTGGGGTGCCTGCGCGAGGTCGTCGCCCGCCGGCCATGGATGGCCGGCGGAATGGGCACGGACGACGTCACACACCAATAGATCGTTTCGGTCGTACCGGCTTACAACGTCCCCTCCGCCACCCGTTTGCCGACGCGTCACGAACATGTCAACGACGGCAATCCCCAGTCCTGGCGGAACGCTTACACCGAGGGGTGAACTTAACGAACCTTGTGCCGACGTCGGCACAACCACGGGCTACGACACACCGCAGCGATGCGGATGCTGCACACCCCCACACCGATCGACACCGCGACCATCGCGCTGTGGCTTGGCCACGAGACGCTCGACTCGACCAACAAGTACATCCACGCCGACATGGCGCTCAAGCAACGCGCGCTCGACCGCACCACACCACCGAATGTCAAACCCGGCCGCTACCGAGCGCCCGACCCGTTGCGCTTACCTTCCTCGAGAACCTCTGACCCTATGACGCGGCCTCCCGTGTCCGGTCACGGAGCGGAAGCGGGAGCCGCGCGACCACCATCTGACGTGATCGCGTCTGGGCCTTCTTGGGATCACCGGCGTGAGCCTGGACGGCTCGCGCATCGCCGCAAAGCCCGCTCGGGGATGCGACCTCTGCTTCTCGATCATGGGGGAAGCGACCGGCACCGGGAACCGGGAGTGCTGACTTCGGCGCCATCTATGAGGCAGCGAGCCCGGTACTTCTTGGATCGGCCTGCGTTTTGGGAAGGGCGCTGCCAGCCCGCGCCTCAGGTTAGATGAGGAGCGATACCGTAGAAAGAGAATGAGATCGTCGACGCATCGGACGCGCTACGCGCGAAACGGCGATGCCCGAATCGCCTACCAAGTGATCGGTGACGGACCGTTCGACCTAATCGCTGTCCCGGGATTCGTGTCTAACGTCGAGTATCTCTGGGAGATCCCGGGTGTGGCCTCGATTATCGAGCGTTTCGCCTCCTATGCCCGCTTGATCACGTGGGACAAGCGCGGCACCGGATTGTCCGACCCGCTCCTCCGCTTGCCCCCGCTTGAAGAGCGGATGGACGACATGCTGGCGGTCCTCGACGCCGCCGGCTCCGACCAGGCGGCTCTGTTTGGCGTGTCCGAGGGCGGACCGCTCAGCCTCCTCTTCACGGCGACGCATCCGCAGCGGGTTTCGGCGCTCGTAACTTACGGGGCTGCGCCGCGGATGGCTTGGGCTCAGGACTACCCCTGGGGTATCCGGCCTGAGCTCTATAACGAAGCGGCCAAGGAAGCCGTGCGTGACGGGTGGGGCGATGGCGTGCTGCTCGAGCTGTTCGCACCGTCCTGCGCAGACGACGAACGGATGCGGGAGGTCTGGGGCACGTTTCAGCGCCTCGGCGCGAGTCCCTCGATGGGCGTGGCAACACTAGAGGCGATGCTGGAGATCGATGTCAGAGACATCCTGTCCAGCGTCCGGGTGCCGACTCTGGTGATCCATCGGGCTGGCGATCGCGCCATCCCTGCCGAGGGTTCGCGTTTCATGTCCGAACGCATCCCGGACGCTAAGTACGTCGAGCTGGAGGGCGAGGATCACCTCTGGTTCGTCGGCGACATGGACGCGATCTTCGACGAAGTCGAGGAGTTTCTCACCGGTGTTCGACGCCACGCCGTAACCGACCGCATGCTCGCGACCGTTTTGTTCACGGACATGGTCGACTCGACCAGCAAGGTCGCGGAGCTCGGTGACCGCCGCTGGCGGGAGCTGCTTACTGAGCACGACGCACTCGTCCGCCGCGAGCTCGAGCGGTTCCGTGGTCGTGAGCTCAAGACGATTGGCGACGGGTTCCTGGCCACGTTTGACGGCCCCGCCCGCGCGGTCACCTGTGCAGGTGCGATTCGGGACCGCGCGCACGGACTCGGCATTACCACGCGCGCCGGTATACACACGGGAGAGTGCGAGGTGATCGGCGACGACATCACCGGTGTCGCCGTCAACATCGCCGCGCGTATCTCGGCTCTCGCCGCTCCCGACGAAGTGCTCGTGTCCAGAACCGTGACCGACCTTGTTTACGGCTCGGGCCTAGAGTTCAAAGATCGCGGTCTCGTCGAACTGAAAGGCGTGCCGGACACCTGGCATCTGTTCGCGGCGACCACCACCTAGCTGCTCGCCGGGGACGTGCCCGAACCCCCACGTCTGGAATTAGGCAAACGGGCGCTGTCACCAGGAGCCCCGGCGAGTGCTGCTTCGGGCTGTGACCGCTGAAAAAGCGAAGTTCGCGTGCGGGGCGTCCGGCCGGTTGAAGTGGGATCGGGGTCGCGGTTCGGAGCTCCGGTCGGCTGCGTTATGCCGCCAGAGTCCGTAGTGCGGCTCCGATTGGGTGGAGGTTGACGAGGACTGCGGTCCAGACGGCCTGCAAGGTCGATTTTCGAGCGGCGAGGTAGCGGCTCTTGCGTCCGTGGTAGCGGTGCACGATGAGTCCGAGCAGCCGCTCGATGCGAGGGCGGATGCGGTTCAGGTGCTCGGACTCGGCTGGGTCGGATAACGCCTGGAGGGCAGCTTGGCGCAGGTCCTCGCGGCGCCTGATCCTGATGTCTCGTTGCCCGCCTGACGCGCACCTCGGCCTGAATGGGCATGGCTCGCAGTGTTCTCGCACGAACCGGGCGACCCGCTCGCCGCTCGTCGTCCGCCGGTTCGCTCTAGGCTTGTAGATCGGTGTCGTGTGACCCTGTGGGCAGGTGACAGTGTCACTCTCCAGGTCGATCTTGAACTGGTCCTTGGGGATCGTGCCGTCCTTCGGTGAGCTGCTGTGAACCGGAGCGAGCACCGACACTTGGCGTTGCTCGAGCAGCTCGCGCGCCTCGACATTGCCATACGCCGCGTCCCCGATCACCCGCTCCGGACGCATGCACTCCGGCTGCTGATCGATCAGCGCTCCCGCGTGGTGGCCGTCATGCTCGTTGCCGGCAGACAGCGCGATCGCGGTCAAGATCGGCGCGTCGCTGGCGGCGGCGGCGTGCAGCTTGTAACCGGTGAACTGCCGCGACGGGGTCTTTCGGCCGTGGCGCATCTCGGGGTCATGCGCGGAGACGATCTGCCGAACCCCGCCGCCACGACGCGCCCGCGGGACGTCATCGTCACCGACGTCAAACCCCTGGCCGATGATCTCCCGCAATAACCTCGCCACCTCGGCGACCTCGGCTACCGCGAGCAGCTCCCGGTCCGCTTCGACCGCCTGCAGCGCCCGCGCGGCATCCATCGCCACCTCCTCCAGCAGCCCCATCCGAGCCTCGCGATCCTGCCAATCACCCTCAGGCTTCACCCGCGGCCGCGAATAGTCAAACCGAAGCCCCGAGCGAACCTCGCCGGCGGCCTGTTTGTCATGCGCCGCGACCGCATCCAGCAGCTTGCGAACCGCGGCGCGGACCATCACGGCCGTGTCCTGCACCGCGGCCGCGCCCAACATCGGCGGCGAATCAAGGATCTGCTCCCGCCGCGCCGGACAGCAACCCCAACTCAGTCGCGAGCTCAAGCGAGCGCTCGAACACCAGCCGCTCCTTGCCATCCAGCAACAGCCGGGCGCGAAACCGAACCAGGCTCGTGGGGTGAAACCCAGGATGGTCAACCGGCAGATCGAGCGCGATCTTCCAGCGCAGATCGAACCGCACCGCGTCCATCGCCCGCTCATCGGACAGGCCGTCACGGTAAGCCAGCAACAGCACCTTGGCTAGCAAGCTCGGCGGGATCGAAGGACGGCCATGACCCTCCGAATAGCAGTCCGCGAAGTCCTGATCGCGCACAATCCGACCGCCGTGCGCGGCAAGCAGCGCGTAGATCGAATCCTCCGGCAGCAGGTCCGCGCACCAAGCCGCATCGAAGAAACCCTGCTGCCGATCCCTCACCGTCAGCATCGCCACCTCCCTGAACGGCCGAAAGCCACAATTTCCAGGGAAAAACTACAGATCAGCCCGGACGGAACACCCAGAAACCAAGCCGACTTTTTCAGCGGTCACGGCTAGATCCAGCAGTATCCCGAGATGCCGACCAGTCGCTAGCGTCATTTCGCGCACAGCACGATGCGGGTGCGGACGCTCGAGCGCGCCGAATGAGATGACTGTGTTTGGAGGAGACGCGATCGTGCCGGACGATGGCCGCGTGCCAACCGCTTCCGCTGAGGGAGCGCGAGCCTGGAACCGACCGAACTATGTAGCCGCCGATGAGCTCGACGCCGGAAATCGACCGCAGTCCGGCGACCAGCGCAACATAAGTTCCCGAGCAACATAGCCCGGCAAGCGGCGCAAGCAGATGGCCGCGGACCTCGTTCCGACGGCCCGCAAACCGGGTCAGATGCGCGGCGTGCTCGCCCGCGTGGCGCTCGCGGCGTCGCAAATCGCCGCCTCATACGAGCGTTACGGCCCCGACCAGCCGTGGGGGTTCGCCGACCCCACGAGCTGGAAGTGCAGCCCCCGCTTCTGCCACCCGTGGCGGAGCTGCCCGGGCGGGCGCGGGCTCTAGCCATTCACTGGAGGAGAACAACATGACCGATTGGTTAGAAGACGAGGGCGAGCCATGTCTCGCCGACCAGCGCTGGCCCATGGCACCTACGCACCTGCTGCCGCGCGAGCGGTGGATGTGGTGGGAGCAGCTCTGGGCAGACGTGATCATGCTCGCCAAGCGCTACCGGATCTCACCGGCCAAGGACTGGTGGGAGAACGGGGCGCAGGTCGAGGCGCTCGCCGCGTTGGTCGCGTGGGTCGCGCTCTACGACTCCGGCGAGTGGGATGACCCCCCCGGGAAGCTCGCGCTGCTCTACGACCTCGAGCGCGTCCGCGGGCTGATCCGCGGCACCGAGCCCTTTCACCCCGACCGCGACCGGGCCGCGTTCTGCCGCTTCCTGATCGACCGCGGCTGCCAGCCGCCGCCCGGCGGCGACGCACGCAACCCAACCTCGTCCAGATAGGAGACCGATGACAGACACATCGACGCCGCTCGTCACGAGCGGCGCGCGCCGGGGCTGCGGGTATCGCCAGCCCGGCGGCGCCTACTTCGCCGTACCACTAGGACCGGGCGGACGCCCGATCGAGGAGTTCCTGATCGACCCGCCGATCGTGATCGATCCGGCCAAGCTCGGGCTCGCTTCGGTCGGGGTGCTGTTGGTCGAGCGGGACGGCGTGACCCACGTGCTCGACATCGTCGGCCGCGAGCAGTACCCGACCGTCGCGTCGTTCGTCGAGGAGGCACGGCGCCTCGGCGTCTCGCGCCGGGCGCCGCGGACGATCGAGCTCGAGCGGATCACCGCGTCCAGCCGGCTGCTCCTGGCGCACGCTCACGCGGACGTCGCCAACGCCGCCGAGTTCCCCTGCGGCGTTCGGTGTCCATGCCGCGTGCCCGGGCACCTCGCGGCCGGGTTCGCGGACATGTGCGCACGGCTGTGGTGGCACGAGCCGCTCGAGGCGGCCCGGCACCGCCCGGCGCTGTTCGCCTCGTTCTCGATCCCGCAGATCGAGGTGGTCAAGGACGCCGCTGCGGGAAGCCACGTGACGACCAGCGAGATGGCCTTCCGCGCCGGGGTGCCGGTGGTGGAGGTGGAGCGGTGACCGGGCAGCTGCAGCTGCTGCCGTCCTCGCCCCCGAGCCAGCGGCTCGAGCGGGTGGCGCTCGATCGGCTCGACGGGTTCGCGGACGCCAAGCCCAGCCGGGAGCTGCGCGAGCAGCTCCGCGCGCTCGGGCTGCTTCAGCCGATCATCGCGGTGCCGGCTCGTGGCGGTCGCTTTCGGATCGTCGACGGCCGCCGGCGGGCCAAGGCGATCGCGGAGCTCGCCGAGGAGGGCGAGTGGCCCGAGCGCCCCGTCGTGGATGTGGTGATCCTCGAGGGCGCCGACGCCGGACGGCAGGCGGTCCGCGCCGGGCTGACGCTGGCGGTGCACGCCAGTCGGGGTGCCTCGCCGGCCATCGAGCTTGCCGCGATCGAGGCGATCCTCGAAGCCGGCCGGCCCGGCGATGAGACCGCGACGATCAAGCAGATCGCCGCCCAGACCAGCATGAGCGTCCAGACGATTCGCCGGCGACTGCGGCTCAGGTCGCTCACCCCGGGCCTACGTCGCGCGTTCGACGAGGGCAGGCTTCCGGCGAGCGTGGCCGAGGCCGCCGCGCGGCTCCCCGCGGCGCGACAGGAAAAGCTCGAGCGCACGCAAGAGGACGAAGGGCATCTGACGCTCGCCTTGGTTCGCGACGTCATACGCGACCAGACGAGCGCGAGCGCCGGCGAGCTGCCCGACGGTCTGTTCGCCGAGCAGCAGGCCCCGTGGCAGGTGACGGTGCGCGGGCACCTGACCGCGGCGCTGGCCGCGATCCCGCGCGGTGACCATCACGCGCCGCTGGCGCGCAAGCTGACCGAAGTCCTGACAAGCGCCGACGAGCTGTAGCCCGGCACAGCCCCCATGCGTAGGGGTCAAGGAACCTGGGCCCTGTATCTCACAGACAGGACCGCGATGGGCCAGCCCACCTTCAGCGCCCGCTATCGCGCCGCAGAGGCGCAGTGCGGCGGGAGCTGTCCGATCGAGGCCGGCCTGCTCGGCCAGCTCGCCGACCACGAGTGTCCGCACGGTCGCTTGCCGTTCGACCGCACGTCCTCTTGCGGCTGCTGGCCGCAGGAGGGCGGCGCCGTTCTTGCACTGCCGCGCCAGCGCACCACCTCCAGCTCCAGCAAGCGCGCCGCATGAGCAACCGAAGGACCGAGGAGCGACGGACTACTCGAACCACCCGGCCCGAGCAGCTCGAGCAGGTCGTCAGCCAACTGCGCTGCGCACGCCGCGGCCATCACGACCAACGAGATCCCGAACCTCGCGTCGGCGAGCGCTCGTCGCACGCCGGCACCAACCGCCGACCAATACACCAGAAGGAGAACAGAATGCGAGACATCGCCACGGCAACCCTGTCGGGCAACCTGACCCACGAAGTCGAGCTGCGCGAGCTGCCCTCGGGAACCGAGGTCGCGCGGCTCCGAGTCGCGAGCACCATCCGCCGGCGGAACGGCGACGGATGGGTCGACAAGGCCAACTACTTCACCGTCGAGGTGTACGGCCCCCAGGGGCGGGCGTGCGCCGAGTACCTCGCCAAGGGCTCGCGCGTCGTCATCGACGCCGAGCTCGACTGGCGCGAGTGGACCGACCAACAGAACAACCGAAGGGAGGCGGTCACCTTCAGGGCGCGCCAGGTGCTGTTCGAGGGAGCGCGCCCAGCCAAAGGCAGTGACGACACGAGCAGCGTGGATGAGCACTCGTCACCTGCCAAGGCCGAAGCGGTGGCCGCGGCCATACCGGGGGCTGGATCCGCCGGCGCCGACGATCTGCCGTTCTGAATCAACGCTCGCAGCGCCCTCCGTCGAGCCTTCGGCTGGTCGGAGGGCGGCGACCTCTGCTGCAGGGCGCCGCGGCCCCCTTTTTCTGCCCTCGTAGTCGATCCAGCACGTCCGTGGGAACGCGCAGCGCCTCGAGCTTGGGGCGATGAGGAGGGCGCGGTCGCGCATCGTGCGGCGGAGACCTCGTTTCGCGCTAGCGCTGACCTCGGTTGCCTCTGTCCCCAGGGGGAAGCCCAGCTGATTGGACTCCCCCTCGGGCTACTCGCTTCTGACTTGCACCTCGTCGCAAGAGTCGTTGAGCGTCACGAGCCAGAGCTTCCCCCATCGAAACCCTCTCCCAGGACTCGAGACGGCTATTGAGCAGACAGTGAGATCGTCGCCGAGCCTAAAGACGGGCACCGTGTTGCGGCACTCGGCGCCGTTTTTCTGCGCCATCCTGTCGGCTGTTCGTTCAATCTTGAGTTGGAGAGCGTCTCGACGCCGCACTAGCTCCTCGCGCTCGGACGCCAATCTCTGTTGCTCTTGGCGCGCCTCGGCTTTTTGTCGTTCGAACTCTTTGAGCCGGTCTGCGAGCGCAGCACGCCAGGCATCTGCATCGGCCTGCAGGGTCTTGGCGAAGAACAACAGTGTTGCCAATTCTGCGCGCAGGGCCGGCGGGTCACCCTGGTTCTGAGAGTGCGCGCGAGCCACGTGTTCGCGTAGAGCGGCAAGCTGCCGGCGCAGCTCTTCATGCTCCGAGAGCACCCAATGTGGATCTTCATCCTCAGCTGCACACCGATGGTCCGCCAGCGTCATGTCGGTCTCGGCCACAACGCGCTCGGTCGACGCCTGTAACCGAGCGACTTCGGAGACGAGGTCGGTCTGATGGTCGACCCACATAGCGAAATCCTGTCGCCACGCCGGATGCGCGTCAACGCCAGCCGAGAACTGACCCAGGCACAGTTCTGAGGGAAACGTTGGCGCAGGAGTCCGGCGGGCGGAGTCCGATCGCAACCATGCCTCGAACCGATGACCAGAGCCCACAGACAAAGCCGAGATCATCGCCCAAGAGGCTGTCGCGCTTCCTCGGCTCAGGATGGGTGAGCGCCTCATGCGCGAACCGACGAGACCAGCGTTGAGCAATCCAGCAGTCTCATTCCGGTGAGCGGTCACGATCCCGCCTTATCTCGCGGGACACACATTCACCTGCCTTTTCGCCTAAAGAGGGCACAAATCTTCTCGTTGTTCACAAAGGCTTGGTCTTGACGCCCAGACCACGCTTCGCGACACTGTTTCCTCGGATTAGGTAGCCTGCCGGGTGGTTCATCGAGGGACGTGAATCTCGCAGGCGGGTGTCTGTGTCGCGTCGTACTTAGCCGCAAGTGCGGGAGGTCTCTAGATTCCGGTCGTACTTAGCCGCAAGTCGGGAGGTCTCTAGATTCCCTGGCAGTTCAAGCCGTTTCACGTTGGCGCGGCTCAGGTTGGCACCGCTCAGAATTACCCTAACTCGGCGAGTCGGCGACCAGAAAGGAGCATCCCTTGCCTGGCTCCCACCTTCCTTGAGGGGGCTGCCCGTGCGCTCAACGCTCGCAGGGCCACCGCCCGACAAGTTCCGCGCTAACAGTAAGGCACACTCGGTTGACAGCGGTGCGTCATCACCTGCCGCTGGCTCAGCGTGCACGGGTGCGTGTAAGGACGGGCCGTTGCCCGTTTGGAATTATATAAGGAGAGAGAGAGAGAGAAGGTGAAAGCCGTGAAGCGTTTCAGTAACTTCACTAGGGGTCTTTTTGTTAGTCTTACTGGCGTCGCCGCAGTTGTCGGAACGGCGGTAGCGTTATCGGCGCCCGGCGGCGCCTCTGCCGCGCCTGCAGCATCGTCGGATGCCACGTGGGCTGCCAGTCCGCAGGCGCCGACACCGGTGCTGCCGAACCTCGCAAACGCCGGGTTCAATAATCAGACGGTTCGGAATATCGTGTACACGAGCGTAGGGGGAAGCGGGCTGCGGGTCCGGCTGAGCAACACGTTCGGAACGGCCGCTCTGCGGGTCGGCCGGGTCAGCGTGGGTGTCGAGCTGACCGGCGCGCAGCTGGTGCCCGGTACCACGCACCCCGTGACGTTTGGCGGTCACGCCTCCGTGACCTTGCCGGCCGGTGCCGAAGCGGTCAGCGATCCGGTGTCGCTACAAGTGTCGCCCCAGGAGAACCTGGCGGTAAGCGTGTACCTCCCGATGGCCACCGGTCCGGCAACGTACCACCTCAGTGGGCAGCAGACCAATTACGTCGCCTCCGGCAATCATGCCGGTAGTGTGAGTGCCGCTGCGTACACGACGACCGCCACCTCTTGGTATTTCCTTGACGGCGTCGACGTGATGAGCGCGAGTACGCCGGGAACGGTGGTGGCCTTCGGGGACTCCATCACCGACGGCGCCACGGCGCAGGTGGGCGCCAACGACCGCTGGCCGAACTTCCTGGCGCGGCGGCTGGACGCTGCATACGGCGCCAACGCGCCCAGCGTGATCGACGAGGGAATCAGCGGTAACCGAGTCCTCAACGACTCCGCCTGCTTCGGAGTCAGCGCGCTCGCCCGGTTCAGCCGCGACGTGCTGTCGCAGACCGGGGTGCGAGATGTGATCCTGCTTGAGGGAATCAACGACATTGGGTTTAGCCAAACACCCAACACGGGGTGCAGCGTGCCGAACACCAACGTGTCCGCGGGGCAAATCGAGCGCGGCTACCTGCAGATCATCAGCGCGGCGCACGCCCATGGGCTGAAGATCTTCGGCGGCACCCTGACCCCGTTTAGGGGTGCCGCGTATTGGTCGCCGGCAGCCGAGGCCAAGCGGGAGGCGGTCAACAACTGGATCAGGACGAGCGGTGCGTTCGACGGGGTGATCGACTTCGCAAAAGCCGTTCAGAGCTCGTTTAATCCGCAGTACTTTAACCCCGCCTACAACAGCGGCGACAACCTACATCCCAACGACGCCGGCTATGAGGCGATGGGGAACGCCATCGACCTAGCCCTGCTGCAATAGGCCGGCAACCGCCCGCTGGGAGCATCGCCATGGTGGCGCGGCCGTCAACAGGCCGCGCCACCCATGCTGCTTTAAGTGCTCACGACGCGCTTGGATTGTGGGCGAGTACCGGCAGGGCGATCGCCATGGCGACGCTGCGGTTGCTGGGGTCGGGCCAGCCGTCCGCGCCGCTTTGTGGCCTGCTCTAGTTGGATCCATGCCGAACGGTCCGCGCGTAGCCTCCGCGTAGGAGACTCCCGGTGGACTAGATCGTGCTCCGCGAGTCGTTCCACTTCGTCTGCGTTGGCTGTGGTCCGCTCTGAGGCCGGCTGGTCGAACATCGAGCCAAGGCGAGCCGGGCCACCCGTGTGCAAAGCCCGACCGAGGTAACTCACCCCGCTCGCTTCCGTACGAGACCTAACGCGCGGACGCCGGCTGGGTTTGTTCCGGGAAAGAGACTCCACTATCTCCGATCGACACGGCGCTGCTGCTTCCATGCGCAGGAGCCACGCGGCCCCGGTGACCTCTTCAGGCGTTGGTGAGTAGCGCGCAATGGCAAGCTCGGCGCTCCTGGCGTTCGCTTGGTCCGGCGTCCGTCCCGACGTGACCCATCGTGTCCGAGAGCAGTGACGCTCAAGGGCTTTGCGTGGATCGCTGGACTGCTGTCTTTGGACAAGAGGAGCTACCTGGCGCAGCGGCTGGTTCAACCGCCAGCGTAGGCCATCGCTCGCTGTTGGATTGCCGCGAACTCAGCGGTCTGGGCGGGGCGGGCGGATCAGAGCTCGCCGGCGCGGGTAGCCGGGGCCGAGGGTCCGCGGCCTCCCCCTCAGACCCCCGGGACCACGGCGTAGATGCGGTCCTGCCCGGTCTGGTCCCGGCCGCCGAAGAGGAACTTGAAATCCGTCCAGCCACCGAACCCGACGATCACCGGATCGGACACGTTCCCGGGGGTCGCCGCATCCCCATAGGACAACAGCTGGCCCGCGTTGTCGACGGCGTAGATGCGGTCCTGCCCGGTCTGGTCCCGGCCGCCGAAGAGGAACTTGAAATCCGTCCAGCCACCGAATCCGACGATCACCGGATCGGACACGTTCCCGGGGGTCGCCGCATCCCCATAGGACAACAGCTGGCCCGCGTTGTCGACGGCGTAGATGCGGTCCTGCCCGGTCTGGTCCCGGCCGCCGAAGAGGAACTTGAAATCCGTCCAGCCACCGAGTCCGACGATCACCGGATCGGACACGTTCCCGGGGGTCGCCGCATCCCCATAGGACAACAGCTGGCCCGCGTTGTCGACGGCGTAGATGCGGTCCTGCCCGGTCTGGTCCCGGCCGCCGAAGAGGAACTTGAAATCCGTCCAGCCACCGAACCCGACGACCATCGGGTTTGAGACGTTGCCCAATGCTCCTGAGTCCCCGTAGGACAGCAGTTGGCCGCTGGGGTTGACGGCGTAGATGCGGTCCTGCCCGGTCTGATCCCGCCCACCGAACAGGAACCTGAAATCGGCCCAGCCGCCGAACCCGACGACGGTCGGGTCGGACACATTGCCGGGTGTCGCCGCGTCTCCATAGGACAGCAACTGGCCGGGGATCGTCCCGAGGTCGTAGCCGATCACGTCCATCAGCAGCAGGTCGACGGCCGACACGGCATTGACGACGCCCGAACCGCTGAACTGATTGAACGCGTCGTTGGTGCCCCCAGCCCAATCCCGGGAATCGAGCCCGTTCGCGGTTTGGTCGTTCCAGAGCTTGAGCAGCGTGACGCCGTTGTCGATGGAGAAGAAGTTGCCTGCGCCACCGCGGAGGCTCTTCGTTCCGGGACCGGTGTAGGAGAAGTTGTCGATCAGGCTGACCGACTTCGAGGTCGGGTTCATCCCTCCGCCGCACAGGCCGAGGCGACCCATGACCTCGCTGATCTCGTGGGCGGCGATGCCCTGGAAGTCGTACGTGCCCGCCGCGATGGGACCGGAGAACGTGAAGGGGTTTCCCGCGCCGAACGTTGTGCCGCCATCGTCCTTCGTGTCGTTGGCGATAACGCCGAGCGCCTTCGCCTGGGCTCGGGTCACAGACCAGTCGCCCGTGCCGTTCGTGGGGTCGAACGGGGTCATGGAACCTTGCGGGCCGAGGGCGAGGTGATCGCTCTGAGTCGTTGCGCGCGCGGCCACCCTCGCGAGCAGATCGGCATAGGAGATGGCGACGAGACCGGGGAAGCTCTCACCGAAGGCTCGGGTGCCTGGGAGCGCGTCCACCGTGATGTTGATGTTTATGTCGTCGAGGAAGTGACTTGTGAAGACCTCGGACGCGGCGATCCAGGCGGCCTTCGCCGCCGCCGCGTTGGCGCCGAAGTTCGCGTCGAAGTTGGTCGTAAACGTCGGCGTGATGATCAAGACGGTCCGTCCCCTACGGACTCGATGGACTCAACCTCCTACAACTGCAGCGGGAGCGGTCGAGCGACACCGCCGGCGACGCCCTGGTCCTGCGAGTCGCGCGGCTGCGGACGAGCGACGCCGCCGGCGACCTCCTCGGCCCGCTGTAAGACAGGCTTTGCCCGGCCGACCCCGCTGGTCGCAACACGCCGGACCTCGCGCCCGGACGGTTGTGGCCGCCCGACGCCGACCGCCACACCCGCGTCCGCGGCCACGGACGGCTCGGGACGAGCGACCCCGGTCGCGACGCCGTGTTCGTCTTGCACCTCGACCTCCTCGCCCGAAGTTCCCTGGTAGGTCAGCCCAAACTCGCTGCCCGCAGCGAAGTCTAAGCGATGTTGCCACGCAGCGGCAACGTATTCGATCAGCGGCTCGATTGCCTGTCGTGATCCAGCCAGCCGGGCTCCGCGCGCCTGGCGCTTGGGATGCCGAACGCCCGGGCCCGCTCGAGGCGCCGCTCGGTGGCCGGATCGCCACGAGAGCAGTCCCGGTGTTGACTTCTCGGTGCCCGCGCGGGCGACGGTTCGCGTAGGGTCGATGGCTGAACCGAGGTCTGACTCCAAAGCAGTCTGACCTCCCCGGGGGGTGTCTTTGGCGTGAAGTGTCGACCTCGGTTCGTGCCAATCGAGGATCGGCCTGACTTGATAGAAGCGTTCGCCCGCGAGGGGCGCCCACCGGGATGTTGTCGGCCGGTCCGCTCACAACATAACCGGTCTGGAGGTAATGATGGGGAGAGTGAAGAGGCGCGGTCCGGGCCCATCGCATCTGCTGATGACGCCCGATCATGCGGGCAACGTGGTGGGAATCGATCCGCACAAGCGGACGCTGACCGCGACGGTCGTAGATGCGCGGGCTGGGCTCCTCGGCTCTGAGCATTTCCGCGTGTCGGGCGCGGGCCATCGCGAGCTTGAGGCGTGGGCGCGGCAGTTCGGCCCGATCGCCCGCTGGGGGATCGAGGGCTCGGCGAGCTGGGGGCGGCACACGGCGGTGTTCCTGACCGACCGCGGCTATGACGTGCGCGATGTGTGTGCCAACCGGACACGGCGGTTGGATCGTGCGCGTCAGCGCGGCAAGTCTGACACCTTGGACTCCGAGCGGATCGCCCGCGAGGTGCTGGCGCACGCGCTGTTGCCCAAGGCGTTTAAGCGCGCGGGCCAGGACCAGGGCCCGGATGAGCAGCACCAGCTGTTGGTGTTGTGGCATAACCGGCGCCGGTCGATCCTGACCAGCCGCCAGCATCTGGTCAACGAGGCCGAGCATCTGCTGTGCGAACTGCCGCTCTCCTTGCGCGCACAGCTGCCCGACACCAAGGCGGTCCGCCCCCGGCTGCGGGCGCTTGGAGCCCGCAATCGCCGCCGGCGCTATGACCCGCCGACCCGGCTACGCCTGCAGCTGCTCGACGACTACCGCGCGCAGATCGCGCAGCTCGATGGCGAGGAGAAGCGCGTCGTCTCCCAGCTCGACGCGCTCGTGCGCGCGAGCGGCTCGACGCTGTCCGAGCTCTGCGGCCTGAGCACCCGGTCGGTCGCCGAGCTGCTGGTGGAGGTGGGCGACGTGCGGCGCTTCACCGGCGGCGGGTTTGCCCGCTTTAACGGCTCGGCTCCGCTACCCGCCTCGACGGCCGAGGGTCCGACCGAGCCGATCCGCCACCGCTACAACCCAGGCGGCAACCGCCGGATCAACGCGGTCCTTCACCGCATGGCAGTCACCCAGCTGCGCTGCGAGCCGCGCGCCCAGAAGGTCTATGCCAACGCACGCGCCGCCGGTCATACCAAGAAGGAAGCCCGCCGCATCCTCAAGCGCCACCTCTCCGACGTCGTCTACCGCCGCATGCTCCGTGACCTCACCGCGGCCCCACACCCGTCCCAACCCCTCCTCGCTGCCTAACCCCGCGCGGACGCCGGGCAGTCATGGATGGCCCAACCGGGCCGAGCGCCAGCGAGCCGCGCAGCGGCATCCCTTGACGGCGATCGGTGGCCGCGCGCCACCATTCCCGCAAGGAGGGCCTTGACATAGAAGCCTTCCCGGCGCCGCGCCTACTGCAATAGGCGGTGGTTGTCGGAAAAACTCGAGGTAGTGGGGCCCGTTAGCTCAGATGCGGTCGATTTCGCGGCGAGAATGGGACGGCACCCTCATAGGATGCGGATTCACTCGCTGTCTCCCACTCACAGGTCTTCGCTCATATTTATCCGACAACCACGGCGTAATGCGGCAGCGCGCTGTCGTCGGGCTCGCCCCAGGCGACCCGTCACGAGAGTCCTGCTCTGCGTCCGCGACGAGGATCATGCGCCTGACGCCGACTCCCTCCGTTTGGCGCGGACTCCTGGGACTGCACGGCTCGCGGGGAGGCCGCCGAGGTTCGCAATATTTGGGAAGCATGGCCACCGGTCGACCTTCACCGGAGTATGACCGCGTGGTCGAGCGGCGCCGGGCAGTCGCGCTGGCGCGCCACTTCCGTCACGCCGAGGGCCTGTCGATCGCACAGTCGCCGGCAGGCTCGGCCGCTCACCGGCGACCATCAAGGCCTACTTCTACGACCCGAGCGGGGTGAAGGCTAGGGCGGTGAAGGCGCGCTATGTCGGGGTGTGCCGCGGCTGCGGCGCCTACACCCAGCCTCGCAACGGCAAGGGCGACGCATACCGGTACTGCAAGCGTTGTCATCCGGGTGCGATTCAGCCGCACTGGACCCCCAACCGTGTACTGGCGGCGATGCGCAACTGGCAGGAGCGGTACGGGCGGCTGCCCTCGTCCTATGACTGGTCGCGTACGCACGCCCGCCTGCGCGGCGGCGAAGCGCTCGAGCGGCTCAGCGAGGGACAATGGCCGTCGGCGAGCCTCGTCAGCGACCGCTTAGGAGGCTGGGCGGCTGCGCGCGCCGCGGCCCAATCGGAAGATGATCTGGTCCGGCGCGAGCACGAGGGGGAGAAAGGGGCCGCGCTTTCGCAAATGGGCCGAGCAGCGAGGTCGACGAGCGACGGGGAGAGCAGGCTGGCGATCTACAAGTTCGCGCAACGCGCTTGGAGCTCAACATCGTGAGGCAGCGCCGTGCTTCACCAGACTCGGGTGTCGGCGTATAAAGGGACGATGGCAGCCGAGGGTGTGCCCGACAACAAGCCAACCCGTGACCGTAAGCGCCAGTACGGCACCGGGAGCATCTTCGAGAAGCGCAACGCGTGGTACGGCCAGTGGCGCGTCCGGAACCGATCGGTTACGCGCAAGCTAGGGCCGATTCGCAATCCAGGCAGCCGGGACGGGCTTACTCGGAAGATGGCGGAAGCCCGGCTCCGCAAGCTCATGGCTGAGGTGACTGCGACTCCGCTTGTTGAGCGGATCACGGTTGAGGAGGCAGGGGAGAGGCTTGTCAAGCAACTGATCGCGAGGGGCCGCAAGGCCTCCACAACGGCCGGATACGAGAGCTACCTCCGGGTTCACCTAGCTCCGTACTTCGGTCACAAGCCGATTGCGGACATAACTAAGGACGACGTCGAGGCATTTATCGCTTGGTCCCTGGACAACGACCAGTCGATCAAGAGCACGCGGAACTATCTCGGTTTCCTGCACGGCATGTTCGACTTCGGGCTTCGTAAGGGCTGGGTGTCGGAGAACCCATGCAAGGCGGTCGACAAGCCCGATGTCCCCGATCAGGACCAGGACATCCGGTTCCTCGACCAGGCCGAACTCGATGCGCTCCTAGCGGCAACGGCGAGTCCACGTAGCCGCCGCAAGCCGAGCACGCCCGAGCGCGTGAGGAGAGTCAGGCGGCTCCGCGACCGCGACCGGATGTCGTGGAAGACCATCGCAGCGATGCTTGGAATCGCAGAATCGACAGCGATCTACCTGTACCGCCTCGATCTCGATGAGACGGCGCTCGCCGATGCGCTGAGCAGGGTCGAGCGAGTTCTTTACCTGACAGCGGCGATGACCGGGATGCGCCAGGGCGAGCTGCTGGCGCTGCGATGGATCGACGTCGACTGGCTGGCGCATCGCGTGCGGGTCCGCCGGAACTTCGTCCGAGGGACGTTCGGGACGCCGAAGTCCAAGCGCTCGTCGCGCAGCATCCCGCTCGCCGACCAGGTCGCGCGCGAGCTCGAGCTGCTGTTCCAGACCTCGGCATTTCAGTCGGACGAGGATCTCGTCTTCGCGCATCCTCATACCGGGAAGCCGCTCGATCGTGCTCAGCTCTTGAAGCGCTTCAAGGCGGCGCTCAAGCGCGCTGGCGTGCGCGAGGTCAGGTTCCACGATCTGAGACATACCTTCGGGACCAGGATGGCGGCCGCCGGCGTGCCGATGCGCACTCTGCAGGAGTGGATGGGGCACCGCGATTTCAAGACGACCTTGATTTACGCCGACTACGCCCCGGCGGCCAACGAGGCCGAGCTGGTCAACGCCGCCTTCTCATCGCCAGGGTCCATCAATTTGTCCATCAATTTGAGCGAAACCGACAGCAAGTCAAAACAAGAAATCCCTGCAAATCCGAACGAGGACAAGTAGGAAAAACCCCTGGAGTTCGGTTGTGGTCCGGGCGGTCGTGGGTTCGAGTCCCATCGCTCACCCTGTCTGAAAGTCCCGAACGCGGGACTTTTCTTGCGAGGTGAGCCGAAGGACCCCGGGCAGCCGGTGTGACCCACAGGGCCCGGCTTTCCGAGCTCCGAGGGGACGACTTCGCGCGGGTGATGTCGATCAACGCGCTCGGGCCCCTGTACGGGATGCAGACGGTTCTGCCGTTGATGCCGAGCGGCGGCTCGATCGTCAACGTCTGCTCGCTGGCCGCGCTCACGGGCCACTACACGGCCGCCTACACCGCCAGCAAATGGGCGCTGCGCGGACTCTCGCGCATGGCCAGCATGGAGCTCGGCGCCCGCGGAATCCGCGTGAACGCGGTGTTCCCCGGGTACATCGAGACCGCGATGACCGCGTCGGCCCCAGAGCCGTTCCTCCGGGCCAGCGTCTCGGCGGCGCCCCTGGGACGCCCCGGCCGCCCCGATGAGGTCGCCGAGCTGTGTGCCTGGCTTCTCACCGACGCTGCGTCGTACGTCAACGGCGCCGAGGTCTCGATCGATGGCGGCACCTGGGCTCACGGTGGCGCCAACAGGGCCGTGATCGCCGCGGACGAGGAGCTGGCCGGGGTCGGCCTGGCCGAGGACACCGGTCGCGCCGACGCTACCTTCTTTCAGTTGTGGGCCACGCACGAGATGCCGGTTTCGCTCAACGACGAGGCGATGGTGCGCCAGCGCGCGGGAAGTATGACCACGTTCCTCGGCACCGGGTTCGGCTCGGTACTGCGCATCGGGGTGCAGGCGCCCGGGACCCGCTCGCCGATGCACCGCACCGAGAGCCTCGACTACGGGATCTGCCTCGAGGGGGAGTGCGACATGGAGCTCGATAGCGGCGACACGGTGAGGGTCCGCGCCGGCGACGTGGTCATCCAGCGGGGCACCAACCACGTCTGGCACAACCGTTCACAGGGACCCTGCCGCTTCGCCTGGATCCTGCTCGACGCGGAACCGGCGATGGTCGGTGGCAGACGTCTTCACACAACTTGGCAACACGCGGAGGAGCACCCATGACGGCAAGCAACCTGCAGCAGGTACTCGACGGGGCCGGGAGCACGGTCGAACTGCTACGCAACTCGCAGATCGGCGCCTACATCTACCCGGTCGTGCCGTACGAGTTCACGAACTGGCGGCGCGAGCAACGCGCGTGGCGGGAGACAGCCGTCCTGTTCGACCAGTCCCACCACATGGTCAACCTCTTTTTCAAAGGCCCGGACGCGCTCAAGCTCGTCTCCGACACCGCCATCAACACGGTGTCCAACTTCGAGGTCAACATGGCCAAGCAGTACGTCCCCACCACCCCGGCGGGGCACGTCATCGGGGACGGCATCCTCTTCCACCTCGCGCCCGACGAGTTCGTGTTTGTCGGCCGCAACCCGGCGGCGAACTGGTTGCACTACCACGCCGAGACCGGGGGATACGACGTCGAGTACGAATACGACGACCGTTCGCCGGGTCGGCCGTACGGCAAGGCCGTGACGCGCAAATACTGGCGCTTTCAGATCCAGGGCCCGAATGCGTGGCAGGTGATCGAGAAGGTCAACGGCGGTCCGGTCGAGCAGCTGAAGTTCTTCCGCATGGCCGAGATGAACGTGGCCGGTGAGACGGTGCGCACGCTGCGCCACGGTATGGCGGGCGCGCCCGGACTCGAGCTGTGGGGGCCCTATGAGACCTACGACCGCGTCCGCGAAGCAATCCTCGACGCCGGCCGGGAGTTCGGGATCGAGCCGTGCGGCGCGCGGGCGTACTCGACGAATACCTTGGAGTCCGGTTGGATCCCCTCGCCGCTGCCGGCGGTCTACACCGGCGAGGAGCTGCGCGGCTACCGCGAGTGGCTGCCGGCGAGCGGCTATGAAGCCAACGCCTCCCTGTACGGGAGCTTCGTCTCCGAGCGGATCGAGGACTACTACCTGAACCCGTGGGAGCTCGGCTACGGGCCGTTTGTCAAGTTCGACCACGACTTCCACGGACGCGAGGCGCTCGAGCAGATCGACCCCGAGACGCAGCGCAGGAAGGTGACGCTGGCATGGGAGGCCGAGGACGTGGCGAAAATCTTCGCCTCGCTGCTAGACGTGGACGGCGAGGGCTACCAGTTCTTCGACCTGCCGAACGCGAACTACGGCGCCGCCGGCTACGACTCGGTGCTCGACTCCGACGGCAACGCGATCGGCTTCTCGATGTTCACCGGCTACAGCGCCAACGAGCGGCGCGCGCTCTCGCTGGCGACCGTCGACCACGATGTTCCGATCGGCAGCGAGGCCCACGTCGTCTGGGGAGAGCCGGATGGCGGCACGCGAAAGCTGACGGTCGAGCCGCACCGGCAGATCACCGCCCGCGCCGTGGTGAGCCCGGCGCCATACGCGGCGACGGTGCGGCGCGACTACGCCGAGGGCTGGCGAACCCAAGCGGGTGTCTGAGTCGAGGAGGAGCAGGCACATGAGGATGGTGGACCTATCCCACACCGTCGAGACCCTGCCCGAGAACTTGCCCGCCTTCATGCGCGTCGAGGTCCGCTACACCGACCACGGATTCGGCGCCGCCGAGCTGGAGCAGAGCTTCGGTGTGCCGGTGCGGCTGCTGCGCAACGAGGAGGGACCGGCGGGCGAATGGCTGTCGATCGGTACCCACGCCGGCACCCACCTCGATGCGCCCTGGCACTACAACTCCACGATCCAGGGCAAGCCCTCTCCAACGATCGACGAGCTCCCGCTCGAATGGTTCTTCGGTCCCGGCGTCGTCATCGACGCCCGTCACAAGGCCGATGGCGACGCCGTCACCGCCAGGGAGATGCAGGCTGGCATGGCCGCCGCCGACCACGAACTGAGGCCGGGTGACATCGTGCTAGTCCGTACCGGCCGCGACGCGTTCTACGACGAACCCGATTACATGCTCCGCGGCTGCGGGGTAAGCCCGGAGGCGACGAGCTGGCTGTACGAGCAGGGGTGCGGGTAATGGGCATCGACGCCTGGGGCTGGGATGCGCCGCTCGACAAGCAGGCCGCCCAGGCGCTCGAGCGCGGCGAGCCCGGCATCTTCTGGGGCGCCCACCAGGTGGACCTGCCGTACTCCCAGATCGAGCGCCTGACCAACCTCGGCGCACTGCCGCCCACCGGGTTCAGCGTCGCCTGCTTCCCCCTGAAGATCAAACGCGCCAGCGCGGGCCTCTCCCGGGTTGTGGCGATTCTCGACGAGTAGAGGAGGATGACCCTCAACGCCGAGAGCCTCGAGGACGCGATGCGACGGGCCGGCGGGGCCGTCCCGCTGCTGCGCAACTCGACCGCCCGGCCGCACACCTTTCCGGTCACCGCCGCGTTCAGCAACTGGCGCTCAGGGCGAGGAGCCCAACTCCACCAAGCCGCAGGTCGAGCCACATGAGCCGGTGCAGATCCGGGCCACGGTGGCGCCCGCGCCGTACGTCGACTTCGCCCGCACGGCGTATCGTGCCAGCTGACGCCTGCGCAGCCCATGCGGACAGCCCGCGACGATGAGCCTCACCGGACCTCCACGGAAGCCGCTGTTTCGCGAGCGCCTGGAGCGGCGCGGGACATTCGCGGTCGCCGTCGAGCTCGTTACGAGTCGCGGAGTGGTCACGGCGCAGTCCAGCCGGGACACGGTCGAGATGGCCCAGCAACTGGCGGCCGATCCACGGATCGACGTGATCTCGATCACCGACAACCCGGGCGGCCACGCGATGCTCGCCCCGGACACGCTCGGCACCGACCTGGTCTCGCGCGGGCAGGAAGTGATCATCCACTTGGCCTGCAAAGACTGGAATCGCAACGCTTTGGAGAGCCGGGGATGGAAGCTGGCCTCCGAGGGGTTCCACAACGTCTTGGCGCTGTCGGGCGATTACTCGCGCCAAGGCCATCGCGGCGCGCCCGCGCCTGTGTTCGACATCGACTCCGTCGGGCTTCTGAAGCTGTTCTCGGAGATGAACCAAGGGCTTCCCGACCAGCGAGGTCCAGAGAAGCGGTTGGACCCCACCGACTTCTTCCTGGGCTGCGTGGTCACCAACCACAAGCTCTTCGAGCGCGAGGTCGTGCCCCAGTACCTCAAGCTGGCCAAGAAGGCGGCGGCGGGCGCGCGGTTCGTCATCAACCAGATCGGCTACAACGCCGGCAAGGACGACGAGCTACTGCGATACATCCGCTACGCGAAGCTCCCGTTGTTCGCCCTCGCCAACGTCTACCTGCTATCGCGGCCAGCCGCCCGCGCCTTCCACGCCGGGAGGATCCCGGGGGTCGTGGTGAACGACGAGCTCCTCGAGATCGCCGAGCGCTTCGGCGCGGACAGAGACAACGGCCGCTCCTACTTCGTGGATCTCGCCGCCAAGCAGGCCGCCGTGGCGCGCGGCCTGGGGTTCCAGGGCGTCTATCTCGGCGGCCACACCACTGCTGAGACCTTCTTCGAGATCCTGCAACGCGCCGAGGGCTATGCCCGCGAATGGCAGGCGGTGGCCAAGGACATACGGTTTGGCCGTCCCGGCGAGTTCTACATGTTCGAACGCGACCCGGAGACAGGTTTGTCCTCGAGCGAGCTCAGCCGCTCCTATATCGAGTCAAAGCGCCAGCGCCAGACCGACCTTCCCGTCCCCGAGCGCTATCGGCTCAGCCGTCAGATGCACCGCTGGGTGTTCGACCCCAAAGCCCCACTGTTCGGCGCCGGTCGTGCGCTGTACGAGCGCATCGAGGCCGGCCCCCCGGCGCTCCGGCGAGCCGCCCACATGGCCGAGCAGGCGGCCAAGGTCCCGATGTTCCACTGTCATGACTGCGGGGATTGCTCCCTGCCCGACATCGCCTACGTTTGTCCTGAGTCGATGTGCGCAAAGAACCAGCGCAACGGCCCGTGCGGCGGGACGCGCGACGGGCTGTGCGAGGTCTACGACACCGAGTGCATCTGGTCGCAGGCCTACGAGCGGCTGAAGGCCTACGGGGAGTCCGACGAAATGCTCGATGGTCCGGTCGTCGTCAAGGACAACGCGCTGAACAGGACGAGCGCCTGGGCCAACACCTTCCTCGGCCGCGACCACAACACCAGAGGTGATCAGCCGATCTGATCCCCGACGAGCCGCTCGACGTGTCGAACTGTTCATGCATTTACCACTGAGGAGGAGGGCATGCAGGCAGATCCCGTACGAAGCCCCGATTCCGCGTCGGGCCTGTCGATGGTGGGAACTACCCGGGAGGACGTCGGGCGCCTGGTCCTCGCCGGCCCCGATAGGCCGGCGATCCTCGCGGCCGTCACGAGTCGCCTCGCGGCGGCCGGCGCGAACATCATCACCTTCGATCAGTTCTCAACGGCCCCGGACGGGGGCAGGCTGTACCTACGGACCGAGTTCCTGCTCAGGGACCTTGCCGATCGCCTTGACGATGTCCGGTTGCGCATGGAGGAGATCGCGGAAGACTTCGGCATGCAGTGGCGGCTCGAGCCCGCGACGAGGCGAAAGCGAGTCGCTATGTTCGTGTCGCGATACGAGCACTGCCTGCTCGATCTGCTGTGGCGCTGGCGGCGCGCCGAGCTTCGGATGGACATCGTCGCCGTGGTGTCCAATCACCCCGACCTCGAAGCCGAGGTGACCGCCTTCGGCGTGCCCTATCACCACATCCCCGTGACGCCCGACACCAAGGCGGAGGCCGAACAGCGTCAGCTTGATCTGCTCGCTGGGAAGGTCGACCTCGTGGCCCTCGCACGCTACATGCAGATTCTCTCCGGCGACTTCCTAGCTCGCATCCGCGCGCCGGTGATCAATATCCACCATTCGTTCCTTCCCGCATTCGCCGGAGCGGAGCCATACGCGCGCGCGCGCGACCGCGGAGTGAAGCTCATCGGCGCCACCGCGCATTACGCCACCGAAGACCTGGACGAGGGGCCGATCATCGAGCAGGACGTACGTCGCGTGTCGCATCAGGCCGATCCGGAGATGCTGGCCATGATCGGGCGTGACATCGAGCGGACCGTGTTCGCACGCGCGGTGCACTGGCACCTCGAGGACCGCGTGCTCGTCCACGAGAACCGGACGATCGTCTTCTGGCCGGGCTAGCGCCTCGCGTCGAGAGCTTCGGTCGATCTTGAAGCCGGCGCATCCCGGCCAGCCGGCGTTCCTAGTCGGCGCCGGAGAGGAGCAGCAGATCTGCAGGGCATCATCGCGGCGGCTGCAGCGCTCAAAGCAGACTCGGGGGCACCGCCCATGTCCGTCGCGCGAAGTCGGCGGCCGCCGCCGGCTCGAGGTCGGCCACGGTCCGAGCGCCCGAAGCCGT
>CAVSUS010000005.1:0-139900 GCA_963731355.1 uncultured Solirubrobacterales bacterium
TCGCTCCTCTCCTCTCCGACACGCAGGCCGGATGATGTTAACGCTCACATCAGCCCCTGTCAACGGATCGCTGCGGTGGGACGCTGGTGCTGGCGCGGACGATGAGCTGCGGCTCAACCGGGGCCACCGGCGGTAGCCGCTCTCCGCTCTCGATCATCCGCACCAGCAGCCGTAGGCTGCGGCTCCCCATCTCGTCGAAATCCTGGCGCACGGTGGTGAGCGGGGGGAGGAAGTACGGAGCTTCCGGAATATCGTCGAAGCCCACGACGCTGACATCCTCAGGAACGTCCCGACCCGATTCCCGGAGCGCCCGCAGCACTCCCAGCGCCATCTGGTCATTGGCAACGAACATCGCGGTGATCGAGCGGTCGCGGGCCAGGCGGCGGCCGAGGTCATAGCCGGTGCGGGCGCTCCAATCGCCGACCAGCGGCTCGGGTGTGTCAACACCTGCGGCCTGCGCCGTCTCGCGCCACCCCTTGACGCGCAGCCCGGACTCGAGAAACTCGGGCGGACCGGAGATGTGCCACACGGTCTCGTGTCCCAGGTCGAGCAGATGGCGGGTCGCGCTGGCGGCGCCCGCGACCTGATCGACGGTGACGACGGGAACGTGTCCTTCGGGCCCCGCCTCGGCCGCGACCAGCGGGATGCCTCTCGGCGCGTGCCGGACCGCGTCGGCCGCATCGTGAAACGGGGCAATGACGAGAATGCCGTCGACCCCCTGGCGGCCCAGGCGCTCGACCGCGTCCGTCACCGAAGCCCGGGTCAGCGCGGTCAGGCTGGCCACGATCATGAAGTAGCCGGCCTCATGCGCCGCGCGCTCGATCCCGAACAGCGTCGAGGCCGGCCCGTACAGGGTCGTGTCGAAGCTGACCACCCCGAGCGTGTTCGAGCGCCCGGTCACGAGCGCCCTGGCCACCGAGTTCGGGCGGTAGCCGAGGTCGCGCATCGCCTTCAGGACGCGCTCCCGGGTCTCGGGGCGGACGTGGGGGCTTCCGTTGACCACGCGGGATACCGTCTGGTGCGAGACGCCGGCCAGGCGACCCACATCGGACATCACGGCCGCGCGGGGTCGCGATGCGCGCGGCCTGTCATCGTGCGCTTCCATGAGCGCTCTCCTCCAGGGCGGGCGCTCGATGTTAGCGCTAACCGGAATTTCGTAAGATGGCTGGGAGCCACGCCAACAGTGGAAGGTGCAGAGATGAAGACGAGCCTTGGCATCTGGGCCTTCGGGCCGATGATCACCCGGTTCGTGCCCGTCGGCTATCAGCCCGAGCACGCCTACGATCGCGAGCCGGTGGCCTCGAAGGTGGCTCGAGCGGTGGAGGGGCTCGGGGAGCTGATCGACGGGTACGAGTTCCACTACCCCGGCGAACTCTCCCCCGAGAACCTCGACGACGTCCGTTCCGCCCTCGGGGAACACGACATCTATTGCATCGCCGGGGGGCTGCACCTAGATCCGCGCTTCGCCCACGGTGGCCTCGTCAACCCCGACGCTCGGCTGCGCGAAGAGGCTCGCCGGATCGTGCGCGAGGCCGCCGAGTTCGCGGGCTCCCTCGGCGCCCACCTGATCATATGGCCCGGTGGGGAGGGCTACAACTACCCATTCCAGACCCCCTACGTGGACTCCTGGCGGTGGCTGATCGAGGGGATGGCCGAGGCCGCCGAGATCTGCGCCGGCCATGGCGTCAAGCTGCTGCTCGAGCACAAGAACTCCGAACCGGCGATGAAGATCCTGATGCGCAACGTCGGCATGTGCCTGCACGTGATCCACAAGCTCCGAGGCCAGGGAATCGACAACGTCCAGGTCAACATGGACTGGCAGCACCTGCTGATGAACGGCGAGCACCTCCCCGAGTACGCCGCGCTGCTCGCCGCCGAGGGGCTGCTCGGCCACCAGCACGCAAACTCCGGCTGGGGCACGTTCGACGACGACAACATGGTCGGCGCCACCGCGTTCATGGAGACGCTCGAGCTCGCGCTCGAGTTCCGCCGCTGCGGCTATGGCTCGAACGGCGAGCGGCTCGGGTTCGACCTGTATCCCTACACCGAGGACCAGGTCGGCGCGGTCAAGCGCTCGGTCATGCAGTGGCGCTTCATCGACGGAATCGCGGCCAGGATTGACGACGCGGCGCTGCGTGAGGCACAGCAGGCCAAGGACGCGGTCCGGGCCTACGAGCTGGTCTACGCCGCGCTGGGTGCGTGAGCCCGGCGTTCGGCGTCGACGTCGGGACCTCGGGGGTCAAGGCGCTGGCGATCGACGACGCCGGCGAGCTGCTGGCCGGCGCCGAGGTCGAATACCCGCTGTCGACGCTGCACCCGGGGTGGTCAGAGCAGGACCCGGCCGATTGGTGGCGAGCGACCGAGGCGGCGCTGTCGCAGCTGCGCGCCGCCGCCGGGGATCCGAGTGGCATCGGCTTGAGCGGCCAGATGCACGGGCTGATCGCGCTCGACGGCGGTGGCGAGGTGCTGCGGCCGGCAATCCTGTGGAACGACCAGCGCACGACGGCCGAGTGCGCAGAGATCGAGGACACGCTCGGGCTGGAGCGGCTGATCGAGCTCACCGGCAATCGGGCGCTGACCGGCTTCACGGCGCCGAAGCTGCTGTGGCTGCGCCGGCACGAACCCGACGTGTACGCGCGGATCGCATCGATCGTGCTGCCCAAGGACTACGTGCGGCTGCGATTGTGCGCAGCGCATGCGACCGACGTCTCAGACGCGTCGGGCATGCTGCTGCTCGACGTCGCCGGGCGGCGCTGGAGCGAGGAGGTGCTCGAGGGCCTGCGGCTGGACCGCGCGTGGCTACCGGCGGTGCTCGAGAGCCCGGTCGTGAGCGGCGAGACGCCTGCTGGCGTGCCCGTGGCGGCGGGGGCGGGCGACCAGGCTGCGGGCGCGATCGGCGTCGGCGTCGACCGCGCTGGGCCGGTGTCGGTCGCCCTTGGGACCTCAGGGGTCGTGTTTGCCGCTTTGGACAGGTTCGCCGCGGACCCCGAGGCGCGCGTGCACGCGTTCTGCCATGCCGTCCCCGGCGCCTGGCACGCGATGGGCGTCATGCTGTCGGCGGCCGGGTCGCTGCGATGGCTCCGTGACACGGCCGCCCCCGGCGTGCCCCACGAGCAGCTGATGGCCGAGGCCGCCGCGTGGCCGCCGGGCGTTGAAGGACTCGTGTTCCTCCCCTACCTCGTCGGGGAGCGGACCCCGCACGCGGACCCCGACGCGCGCGGCGCGTTCGCGGGGTTGAGCACCCGCCACGACCGGGGCGCGCTCGTGCGCGCGGTGCTCGAAGGGGTTGCGTTCGGGCTGCGCGATTCACTCGATTTGCTCTACGAGCTCGGCGCCCGACCGGCGTACGGGCGGGCCTCGGGCGGCGGTGCGCGCAGCGAGCTGTGGCTCCAGATCGTCGCTTCGGCGCTCGAGCTCCCCCTCGAGCGGGTCGCCGTGGACGAGGGCGCCGCCTTCGGTGCCGCGATCCTCGGCGGCGTGGCGGCCGGAATGTGGCCCGATGTGCACGCGGCGGTCGCGGCGACCGTCAAGCCGCGCGAGCGGATCGAGCCGGTGGCCGAGTGGCTCGAGCCCTACCGAGAGCAGCGCGGGCGCTTCCGCGCGCTGTACCCCGCTCTGCGCTCGGTGCGGTGAGGCCCCGCGATTGGTGGGTGGCCGCGCCGCGGTCGCCGCCCGGCCACCCATCTCAGTCTCCCATGCGGTCCTAGAACGAGAAGTGGTTTGCGAACCCTCGTCCCTGTGTGGTGAACGAGTACGTCGTCGTTGACGTGAACGTGTGTCCGGCGAGGAGCACGACCGACGGCCATCCCGCTTGTCCGATGTGGTGAGGCGTGTCCGGGTAGTGCTGGGTCTCCAGCGTGAACCCGCTCGTCTGCCGATAGGTGTGTCCGCTCGGCCCGCTCAGGTCGCCGACCAGGAAGTTCCCGGAGTAGAACTGCACCCCGGGCTGGTCGGTGTAGGTCCAAAGCGTGACGCCGTTCGCCGGGTCGGTGGCGACGGCGACGAGCCTGTTTCCGGAGCCGTTCAGCACCCAGTTGTGGTCATAGCCATGCGCGATCACCAGCTGCTTGAACACGCCGTTGGTGCCGTAGGGCGTTCCGGGGGTGCCGTCCGGGAGCGTCAGATTTGTGATGTCACGACCAATTGGCTTCAGCCCGCCGAAGTCGAACGGAGTTCCCGCCACCGGCACGAAGAACGGCGAGGTCGGGATGAAGTTCGTGTCGATCGGCGAGTATCGGTTCGAGTTGATCGCCAGGAGCTGATCGAACACCGGGCCCGATCCCTCGCCCGCCAGGTTGAAGTACGTGTGGTTGGTGAGGTTGATCACCGTCGCCTTGCCGCCCGCCGGCTCGTTGTTATGAGCGTGGTACTCGATCCGAAGCGCGTTGTGCTTGGTGAGCGCGTACGTCACCGTCGTCGTCACCGACCCCGGGAACCCCTCGTCTCCATCGGGGCTGGTCAGCGTGAGCTTCAGGGCCACGAAGCCGCGGCCTCTCACCTCGGAGGCGGTCCACACCTTCGTGTTCCACCCCAGGTCGCCGCCATGGAGCGTGTTCGTGCCGTTGTTCGCCGGCAGCGTGTAGGTCACGCCGTTGTTCGAGCAGCCGGTGCACGTCATCGTGAACGAGTGATTGGCGATCCGGTTCGCGTAGCGGCCGATGGTCGCTCCGAAGAACGTATCGCCCGATCCGCCCGACAGGGGCCACGGAACTCCCGTGTGCTGCTGGAGGAAGTCGTTCACGTAGTCGGAGAGGGTCGGGAACCCCAGCGCGACGTCGGTGCTACCGCCGTGACTGGCGGGTACCCGGATCGACTGCACGGTGGCGCCAAAGTTTGTGATCTTGACCGTCATCCCGCGGCCACTCTTGAGCGTGTACAGATTGACGGTCTGCCCGTCGACGGAGCCCCACGGCGAGCTCGAGATGCTGGGCCCGTTCGGGCCAACGCCGGTGGCGTGGACGTGTCTGCTCTCACTGCGCCGGGCCCGCGCACCCGCCGAGCCGCCCTGCGCCAGCACCAGCGCAGCGGTCAGCGCCAACGCAGCCGCGATCGTGAGTAGACAGACGCCCCGGTTCCGCGATGCGGTGTGTGGCATGGATCCTCCTTCCTCGTGATCGCTCGTGGCCAGCCGATCTCACGGGCGATCCAGTTCTTGGAGCAGCGTAAGGATACCCAGAATGTGAGCGCTAACACAAGTCACGTCGTGTTCACGCCAGCGCCCCCACCTCCCCCTCAACGGCCGCCAGCAGCGCGCCCGAGCTCACCAGCTCTGTGGCCGCCGCCAGCTCGGGCGCCAGCCAGCGGTCCGGCCCGGGGCCAGGGATCCGTTCCCGGACCGCGATCAACGCGGCCGCCGTGCCCGCCGCCGGACGCAGCGGCGCCCTCAGGTCGAGCGCGCGCGCCGCGCACGCCACCTCGATCGCCACGATCCGCTCGAGGTTCGCCAGCACCGCACGAAGCTTGCGAGCCGCGCCCCAGCCCATCGAAACGTGATCCTCCTGCATCGCGCTGGTCGGCAGCGAGTCGACGCTCGCCGGGGCAGCCAGGCGGCGGTTCTCGGCGACCATCGCCGCCTGCGCGTATTGGGCCAGCATCAGCCCGGAGTTCACGCCTGGATCCTCGGCCAGGAACGGAGGCAGCCCGTGGGAACGTGCCGCATCGAGCAGCCGGTCGGTGCGCCGCTCCGCGATCGCGCCGACCTCGGCTGCTGCGATCGCGAGGAAGTCGCACGCCATCGCGATCGGGGCGCCGTGGAAGTTGCCGCATGATTCCACGCGCCCGTCGGGCAGCACCATCGGATTGTCGATCGCCGAACGGAGCTCAAAGCCAGCGACCTGGCGGGCGTGCGCGAGCGTGTCCCGCGCGGCGCCGGCGACCTGCGGCGCGCATCTGAGCGAATAGGCGTCCTGGACGCGAGGGTCGCCAAACCGATGGCTCGCGACCATCTCCGAACCGGCGAGGAGCGCGCGCAGGTTCGCCGCGCTTGCCGCCTGCCCCGGCTGAGGACGCAGCGCGAGCAGCTCAGCGGCAAACGGTCGATCGGTTCCCAGCAGCGCCTCGACCGACATCGCCGCGGCCACATCCGCTACGCGCAGCACCCGGCCGAGGTCCTCGCACGCCATGACCAGCATGCCGAGCATCCCATCGGTGCCGTTGATCAGCGCCAGACCTTCCTTCGGCCCGAGCGTGACCGGTTCGATGTCCAGCAGAGCAAGCGCTTCGATGGCCGGCCGCACCTCCCCCCCGGGCGTCGTCAGCGACCCCTCGCCGATCAGCGCCATCGCGCAGTGCGCCAGTGGCGCGAGGTCTCCGCTTGCCCCCAGCGAGCCGTGTTCTGGGACCACCGGCGTCAGGCCCGCGTTGAGCAGCGCCACGATCGTCTCCGCGACGACCGGCCGCGCGCCCGAGAATCCCATCGCCAGCGACCGCGCCCGCAGCAGCATCATCGCCCGCACCACCTCGCGCTCGACCGGGGATCCCATGCCGGTGGCATGGGAGCGGATCAGCGCCCGCTGCAGCTCCTCGCGCCGCTCGGCAGGGATCCGGACCGTCGCCAGCGAGCCGAATCCGGTCGACACGCCGTACGCCGGCTCGGCCGCGTCGGTCAGGGCACTGACCACCCCGGCACTGCGCGCCATCGCCGCGAGGGCTTCTGAGGTGAGCCTGACCGGGGCATCGCCACGAGCGACCGCGAGCACATCCTCGGGGTTCACCCCGCTCGCGCTCAGCTCGACCACGAGCTCATCGTTCCAGCAGCTGAGCGCCGGGACCGGGCCGCACCTCGATCGCCTGATCGGGCTTCTCCGCCTCGGGCGGCAGCAGTCCGAGCACGTTGCCGCCGAAGCCGCCCCCGACGATCCGGGCGCCGATCGCCCCTGCGTCGTGCAGCCGCTTCACGGCCTGCTCGACTGCGGGAACCGACACCTCGTAGCAGTCGCGCAGGCTGGCATGGGACTCGTCGAGCAGCTGCCCAAGCCTCGCCAGATCGCCGCGCTGCAGCGCGTCCACCGCCGCTTCGACGCGCTCGTTCTCGGTGACCACGTGCCTGACGCGCTTGCCGAGCGGCTCTGGCAGACCCTCCGCCATCTCCAGCGTGGCGTCTCGCAGCGTCTCGATCCCCAGCTCGCGGCACGCGCGCGCGCATTCCGCTCGTCGCTGGTTGTAGCCACCGCTGTCCGAGAGCGTGTGTTGTTCTCCGGAGTCAAGGGTGACGAGCGTGTAGCCACCGAGCTCGAGCGCGACCGGCTGCACCTCCAGCGAGCGAAAGTCGATCCGCAGCGCTTTGTCGCGCTCCCCGAACAGCGAGGCGAGCTGGTCGAGGAGGCCGGTCTGCGCCCCGACCCAGTCGTTCTCGACCTTGGAGCAGATCTTGGCCAGCCGGATCCTGTCGGGTTCGGGATCGCCCGACAGCGTGAGCAGCGCCAGGGCGAGTGCAACCTCTACCGCGGCTGAGGATGACAGCCCCGCGCCGGGAGGGACATCGCCACTGATCCGCAGCCTCGCCCCGCGCAGCGGCAGACCGGCGCTCTGGAGCTCGGCGGCGACGCCCCGCACGAACGCGCGCCAGCCCGATGCCTCCGTGGGTCGGTGAAGGTCAAAGCTGTCGCGCTCGTCCAGGTCCGCCGCGAACACCTCGATCCGGTCCTGTTCGAGCGCGGCACCCTCCACAGTCACGCCCTCGCTGATCGCGAACGGGAGCGCGAGTCCGCCGTTGTAGTCGGTGTGCTCGCCGATCAGGTTGACCCGACCGGGGGCGAATGCTGTGGCTTGGGGGTTCACGATGCTGGTGGGATCTGCGAACGTCTACTGTCCGCCGGCGTGCCGGTCAAGTGGGGAATCATGTCGACTGCGCGGATCAACCTGAAGTTCCTCGCGGGAGCGCGGGAGGCCGCCGGGGTGCAAATCGTGGCCGTAGCCAGCCGGGACCGGGAGCGTGGCGAGCGGTTTGCGGGGCAGCAGCAGATCGAGCGCGTACACGACACCTACGCGGCGCTGCTCGCCGACCCCGAGGTCGAGGTCGTCTACGTCCCCCTCCCCAATTCGCTCCATATCGAGTGGACGATCCGGGCGCTCGAAGCGGGCAAGCACGTCCTGTGCGAGAAGCCGCTCAGCCGCCGGGCTGACGAGGTCCGCAGAGCCTTCGAGGTTGCCAAGCGAGCCGACCGGCTGCTGATGGAGGGGTTCATGTACCGCCACAACCCCCAGACTCGCCGCCTCACCGAGCTGATCGACGAGGGCGCGATCGGCCGCGTGCGAGTGATCAGCAGCAGCTTCAGCTTCGCGGCCAATGATGCCGCCGATGTCAGGCTCAGCAGCGCGCTCGATGGAGGAGCCCTGATGGACGTCGGCTGCTACTGCGTGAACGGCGTGCGCCTGATCGCCGGCGAGCCGGAGCGAGTCCACGCGGAGCAGGTGATCGGCGGTGACGGCGTCGATGTCAGCTTCGCGGCCGTGATGCGCTTCTCCGACGACGTGATCGCGCACTTCGACGCCGGCCTGGTGCTCGATTCCCGCGACTGGCTGGAGGTTGTCGGTGATCGTGGCTCCCTGTTCCTGGACGATCCCTGGCACTGCCGCAACCCGGTGATCGAGCTGCGCCGCGGCGGCGAGGCCGCACTGATCGCGATGGACCCGGTTGACTCCTACCGGCTCGAGGTGGAGAACCTGTCGGCAGCGATCCGTGGCCAGCAGCCGCCGCTGCTCGGGCCTGACGACGCGCTCGGACAGGCCCGCACGATCGAAGCACTCTACGACGCCGCCGCCAGCGGCCGCTCGGTCACGCTCCGAGCTGAGTAGGCCTCGGCGGCCGTGGCCGCTTCGACGCTTCAGAGAACGCTCGCGGTCGGCCGCTGCTCGGCCTGCCTCGCGCAGAGCGGAGGTGTGCGCTCGCTGGAGCCGGCGGCAAGCAGCTCGTCGAGGAGCGCGAGCACGGCGGCATGGCTGTCGTCGGTGTGCCTGCGAATCGCATGGATCGCATGGGTTCCGGCCGCCTCAGCCGCCGGACGTCGCTGGGTGGCGAGCGAGCACACGCGCGCCGGGAGCAGCCACTTCAAGCGCCGCGGCTGAAGGTCCTCCGCCCAGGCCAGGAGTCGCTCCACGCGGGCGGCCTCTACGACGCCCGGAGAGCGACTGCCGACCACACGCGACGCGTAGGCGTACAGATCCTGGCGTCGTGCGTCGTCGATCGAGTCGTTGTAGGCGCGCAGGAATGACCCGATCGCAGGACACACCGACTCCGGATGGTCGGTGAAGCGCTCGCCCGCGAGCATCGAGGCGAGCTCCATCACGCAAGCACCGTCGTCGGGAGAGCTGTGCTTGCCCTTGCCGAGCTTGATCGTCTGGTGGGTGACGGGTGACATGAGACCTTCCTTCGGCCGCGCCGACGCGGCATCGACTACGGATTACTAACAGCCTGATTGCTCGCCGGGCGAGGGATCTAAACCAGCTCGGTTGCTCTCGCGGATCGGATCCACCCCAGGAACCGGTCGAGCGCCTCCCAGGAACCGGTCAAGCGCCTAGGATCACATCCGTGAGGACATGGATCACGATCCTCTGACCGGACGGGCGGCGCTCGTCACGGGCGCGGCCAGCGGCATCGGGCGGGCCGTCGCTGCCCGTCTGCAAGCGGCCGGAATGGACGTGCTCGCGGTCGACCTAAAGCCAGATCCCGGTGGCCCCGGGATCGCGCACGAGGCCGATCTGACGCTTGCCGATGCGAACGCCGAGGCGGTCGCGGCCGCGCTGGAGCGTTTCGGTCGTCTCGATGTCGTCGTGCCCAACGCTGGCATCCAGCATGTCTCGCCGGTCGAGGAGTTCCCGTTCGATCGCTGGGAGATGATCGTGAAGCTGCTCCTGACGAGCCCGTTCCTGCTTGCCAAACACTCTTGGAGCGCCCTGCGCGAATCGCCGATGGGCCGATTCATCGCGATTGCCTCGGTCCACGGGCTGGTCGCCTCGCCGTACAAGTCCGCCTACGTTTCGGCCAAGCACGGCGTGCTCGGGCTCGTCAAGACACTCGCGCTCGAGGGAGCCGATGACGGGATCACCGCGACCGCCGTGTGTCCTGGGTACGTCCGAACGCCACTGGTGGAACGGCAGATCGGAGACCAGGCGAAAGCGCATGGTGTACCGGAGAGCGAGGTCCTCGAGCAGGTGATCCTCGCCCCTCACGCGGTCAAGGAGCTGATCGAACCGTCCGAGGTAGCCGAGGTCGTGGCGTTCCTCGCCGGGCCTGCCGGTCGATCATTCACGGGCGTGCCGGTGACGATGGACCAGGGCTGGAGCGCCCGGTAGTGCGGCCCAGGGTAGTGGCGTGCGACCTCGACGGCACGCTGCTGCGCTCGGACGGAACCGTCGATGATCGTTCGCGGCGCGCGATCGCGGACGTCGAATCGGCCGGCACGCTGGTCGTGCTGTGCACCGCCCGCCCAACCCGCTGGATGGGCCCGCTCGGGGAGGCGCTCGGTCACCAGGGGGTGGCGATCTGCGCCAACGGTGGCGTCGTCTGGGATCTTCACCGCGAATCGATTCTCGAGGTGTTCCCGCTCGAGCCCGAAATCACCCGAGACGTCGTCGCGCTGCTGGAGGCGGCGCTGCCCGGCGGGGCGTGGGCGGTCGAGCGGACGAGCGGCTTCGGCCGCGAGGCGGCGTACATGTCTCACTGGCCGGCGCCGACGGACACGGTGATCGAGTCGGTTCAGGCGTTGATCTCCGAGCCGGCCGTGAAGCTGATGCTCCGCCACCACGATCTCCTCGCCGATGCGCTGCTCGAGCGCGCTCGCGAGGTGGTCGGGCACCTGGCGGAGCTGACGCATTCGAATTCGAACGACCGGCTGCTCGAGATCAGCGCCGCGGGCGTGAGCAAGGCCTCGACGCTAGCGCGACTATGCGAGCAGTGGGGCGTGGCGAGCGAGGAAGTGATCGCGTTCGGCGATATGCCCAACGACCTGCCGATGCTGAGGTGGGCAGGTCACTCGGTGGCGGTCGCCAACGCCCATCCCGATGTTCTGGAAGCGGCGCAGGAGGTCACCGCGAGCAACGACGAGGCGGGCGTCGCCGCGGTGCTCGAGCGGCTGTTCTCGCCCGCCCCGCCAAGCCGCCTGCGTCTGCGAGCTTAGTGGCCCGCACCGCAGATACGGCCGCGCCTACCGGCCAGGGCCTAGGACCAATTGCCCCTACAAACCCGCCGCTCCCGGATGCACGATGATGGTCATGAGCGACACAATCACAGCCACCCCAAGCCAACAGATCACTGCCGAGGTCACCTCCTGGCCGGGCGTCGAGGCGGGACCCGGACGCCGCGGAGAGTTCGCGTTCCGGATTGGCCGCCGCGAGATCGGGCACCTGCATGGCGACCACGCGGCGCATTTCTCGTTTCCCAAGGACGTGTGGAGGCAGCTCTTCGAAGGCGGTCGGATCGTCCACCATCCCGTGTTTCCGGACCGCGAGGGCCCCGGGGCGCGACCGATTGAGAGCGACGCCGATGTCAGGGACGTGATCGAGCTGCTGCGGCTCAACTATGAGCGGCTGAGTCGCTGATCATCGCGATCCGCGGCATGCCCGGCCCCGGGCGCGGGTAGCACGCAGCCATGGAGGACGTGCGGTTGAACTGGGCGCAGGCCAGCGTGGAGGGCGCGGAGCTGACCGTCTCGCTGGAGGGCGAGCTGCCGTCGGGCTGGAAGAAGAGCTTCGAGAAGACCGTCCGTCTGCTCGGCGGCGGTGAATGGGGCGACGTGGAGCTCAAGAAGCGGACCGTTCGAGTCGGCAACGTGGCGCCCGGCAACGAGGACAAGCTGCGCCACTACCTCGAAGGAGTGGTCGCGCAGGCAAACGCAGCCCATCGCGACGACGAGGACGGTCCGACCCGGGCCCGCGAGGAGCGAGAGCCCTCGCGCGACGGCCCCGATGCACAGATGACCGAGCGCTTCCGCGCCTTTGCCGATCAGGATTCAGACGACGACGGGGACTAGCGTCACGCTTGCGGGATCTCGCCTCGCCAGCGGGATCTCGCCTCGCCAGCGGGATCTCGCCTCGCCAGCGGGATCTCGCCTCGCCAGCGGGATCTCGCCTCGCCAGCGGGATCTCGCCTCGCCAGCGGGATCTCGCCTCGCTAGCGGGATCTCGCCTCGCCTAGCGGGATCTCGCCTCGCCAGCGGGATCTTGCCTCGCCTAGGGGGATCTCGCCTCGGCTAGCGGATCTCGTCTCGCCAGCAGCGCCGTTCTCAGTGGTCCGCCCGGAGCGCTTCTGTCACCGCCTGCGCGAACGACTCCACGTCTTGCGCCGTCGTGTCCCAGGAGCACATCCAGCGCACCTCGCCGACGCGCTCGTCCCAGGTGTAGAACGCAAAACGCTCCTGCAGGGCCGCACGAGCATCGGACGGTAGACAGGCGAACACGGCGTTGGTCTGGACCGGCCGCGTGATCGTCAGCGCCGGCACCGAGCTCACGCCGTTCGCCAGCCGCGCGGCCATCGCGTTTGCATGCGCTGCGCATCGCAGCCACAACTCGTCGGTCAACAGCGCCTCGAACTGGGCCGCCAGGAACCGCATCTTCGACGCCAGCTGGAGCGACTGCTTGCGCAGATATTGAAATCCGTCGCCGAGCCCCGCATTCACGAACACCACCGCCTCGGCTCCGAGCAGCCCGTTTTTGGTCCCACCGAATGACACGATGTCGACGCCCGCGCCGGCGGTCAGCGCTCCTAGCGGCTGGCCGAGCGCGGCTGCGGCGTTGCACAGCCGGGCGCCGTCCATATGCAACAGAAGTCCGCGCGCGTGCGCGAGGTCCGCCAGCGCCCGCGTCTCCGCCACCGTATACACGGTCCCCAGCTCGGTGCACTGCGAGATCGACACGACTCGCGGCTGCACCGCGTGCTCGTCCCCCACCCGCTCGATCCGCTGCTCGACGTCGGCGGTGGTCAGCTTGCCGTGCTCACCGGGCACGGTCAGCAGCTTCGCGCCGGCGATTGCCTCCGGAGCCCCAGCCTCGTCGACGTTCAAGTGCGCGGTCTCAGTGCAGATCACCGCCTCCCAGGGCTTGCAGACCGCGCGCAACGAGAGGACATTGGCCGCGGTGCCGTTGAACACCAGGAAGGCTCGCGCGCCACCGCCGAACTGCTCGGCGATCAGCGCTGCGACGCGCCGGCTGAAATCATCGTGTCCGTAACCGAAGACGTGGCCGACGTTGACCCGCGCGATCGCCGCCAGCACCTCTGGGTGGACGGTGGCCGCGTTATCGGAGGCGAACCCGCG
Source organism: uncultured Solirubrobacterales bacterium (assembly GCA_963731355.1). Lineage (GTDB taxonomy): Bacteria > Actinomycetota > Thermoleophilia > Solirubrobacterales > Solirubrobacteraceae > Palsa-465. The sequence continues at coordinate 13,251 of CAVSUS010000005.1, forward strand.
CGCGGGAGCGTCACGCACGCGGCGAGCTTAGCGACAGCCGGAATTCTCCTTCGGGGATCGGGCGTCGCAGCCAGAAATCCGGGCGCCCCGCACGGCAAGGGCAACCGCAGGGGCAAGGGCAACCGCAGGGGCAAAGGCAACCGCAGGGGCAAGGGCACCCGCAGGGGCAAGGGCACCCGCAGGGGCAAGGGCACCCGCACAGGGGCAAGGGCACCCGCGCCCGCGCGGACGTGAGCGCCCGCGCGGGCACGGGCCCACGAATGCCTCACGGGCGAGGCGGCAGCTGCTGTACCGACCAGCGGTTGCCATCGGGGTCGCTGAAGAACACAAACCGCCCCCACGGGAAGTCCTGGACATCACTGACCTCGACGCCCCCCTCCCGCAGCTGCTCGCGCGCCGCCTCGATATCGGCGACGACGAGCTGCAAGCCCTTCGCCGAGCCAGGAGGGGAATCGACGAGCCCGGTGCCGATGGCGATCGAGCACGCTGAGCCCCGCGGTGTCAGTTGTACAAATCGGATCTGCTCGTTGACCTGATGATCGTGATCGGCATTGAAGCCCGCCTGTCCGGTGTAGAACGCCTTGGCTCGGTCCACATCGGACACGGGAACGGCGATCAGTTCCAGCTTCCAGTCCATTGCGATGCTCCTTTCGAGGAGAGTTGAATCGTTCACGACTGCCGAGACCTTTCGCTACGGAACAGATTGTTCCGTTCTGTCCTTGGCCACGAATCATACCAGATCGGAATGCTCCGTTCCACAATCGATGAGGCCCCGCGTTCCGCCCATGACGAGGCGTGGATTCCACAATCGCAAAGGTGCGTTCCGCCATGGCGAGGCGTGGGATTCCACAATCGCAAGGTGCGTTCCGCCATGGCGAGGCGTGGGATTCCAAACTGCGAGGCACCCGCGTTCCGGCGAGGCGTGGACTCCACAATCGCGAGGCGTCCGTTCCCGCCATGGCGAGGGCCCATTCAGCGCCCGTTGTTGAGCCTTCCCGATAAGGCTGAATTATTCGGCCTTATCGGGAAGCCTGGCCGAGGCGCCTACCCGAGGCAGGCTGCCCCCGGTGCATCAATCCCGGGGGCAGCCGCCCCTCGGTGCCTCAACTCCCGAGGCAGCCGCCCCCCGACGCCTCAACCTCCGGGGCAGCCGCCTCCCCTCGGTGGCCCCAACTCCCGAGACAGCCCGCCCCTCGACGCCACAACCCCCCTCCCCCTCCCCCTGCGATCCCCGAGCATCTCCTCCTCCCCCTGCGATCCCCGAGCATCTCCTCCTCCCCCTGCGATCCCCCAGCCTCCTCCTCTCCTGCGATCCTCACGCCCCTCACCCACCCGAACGCCATCCCAACCTTGCCACACTTATGTCAAGGTTGGACCCAAACGCTGGTAGCATGAAATCGATGCGTGATTTCATCGCCGCCACGCGCGAGCGGGTCGTTGTCTATGACGGTGGGATGGGCGCGACGCTGGAGCAGTTTGACCTGAGCCTCGAGCACGACTACCGGCTCCCGGGTCGCTGCCACGAAGCGCTCGTGCTCAACCGTCCGGATGTGATCGAGGGCGTTCACGTCTCGATGTTGGATGCTGGCGCGGAGGTGCTCGAGACCGACACCTTCCAGGCGTCGAGGCTGAAGCTTTCGGAGTGGGGCCTGGAGCAGCACACGCTCGAGATCAACGTTAGGGCCGCGCAGATCGCGCGTGCGGCGGCGGGGGAGAGGCGGTTCGTGGCGGGGTCGATTGGCCCGACCGGGTTTCTTCCCGCCAGCGACGACCCGACGCTCGGGCGGATCACGTTCGCTCAGCTGCTGGAGGTGTTCACTGAGCAGGCGCGCGGTCTTGTGCAGGGAGGGGTCGATTTGATCACGATCGAGACGGGACAGGACATCCTCGAGGTCAAGGCGGCGGTCTTCGGCGCGCGCGAGGCGTTTAAGCAGGAGAACAAACGGCTCCCGATCCAGTGCAGCGTGTCGCTCCTGCCGCAGGGGGGCAAGATGCTGTTGGGCACCGATATCAGCGCTGTGCTGGCGACGCTCGATGCGCTCGCGGTCGACGTGATCGGGCTGAACTGCTCGACCGGCCCCGAGGACATGCGCGACGCAATCCGCTTCCTCGCCGAGTACTCCCCGGTTCCGGTCCACTGCATCCCGAATGCCGGCCTGCCGCTGCAGGGCCCGAACGGCGAGACGATCTTCCCCGAGCAGCCCGAGCCGCTGGCGAATACGTTGGGCGAGTTCGTGGATCGTTACGGGATCTCGATCGTCGGCGGGTGCTGCGGCACGACTCCCGCGCATATCGAGGCGATCGTCGAGCGGGTGAAATCCCGTATACCGCAGCAGCGTCCCCAGCGCCGCTCCCCGCACATCGCCAGCATGATCGCGGCCACGCCGCTGGTCCAGGATCCCCGCCCCACGCTCGTCGGGGAGCGCGTCAACTCGCAGGGATCGCGCAAGGCGAAGGAACTGCTGCTGGCCGAGGACTACGACGGCCTGGTGTCGGTGGCCGAGGACCAGGTCACCGGAGGCGCTCACGTGCTCGACGTGTGCGTGGCGCTGACCGAGCGTCAGGATGAGGCCGAGCAGATGCGCCAGGTCGTCAAGCGCATCAGCCTCACCCAGCCGGCCCCGATCCAGGTCGATTCGACCGAGCCTGACGTGATCGAAACCGCGCTGCAGCAGATCCCGGGCCGCGCGATTGTCAACTCGATCAACCTCGAGGCGGGTCGCGACAAGCTCGACAGGGTGGTGCCATTCGCCAAGGCCCATGGCGCCGCGCTGATCGCGCTGACGATCGACGAGATCGGGATGGCCAAGACCGCCGAGCGCAAGCTCGAGATCGCCAGGCGGCTGACCGAGCTGTGCTGCGAGGAGCACGGCCTTGACCGCGACGCCCTGATCTTCGACTGCCTGACGTTCACGTTGACCACGGGCGATGAGGAATGGAAGCCGTCCGCGATCGAGACGATCGAGGGAATCCGGCGGGTGAAGACCGAGATCCCTGGCGTGAAGACCTCACTCGGCGTATCGAACGTCAGCTTCGGAGTCGGCCTTCCCGCGCGAAGCGTCCTCAACAGCGTGTTCCTGCACCATTGCGTCGAGGCGGGGCTCGATCTGGCGATGGTCAACCCCAACCACATCACCCCGTACGCTGAGATTCCCGACGGCGAGCGCGAGCTCGCCGACGATCTGGTGTTTAACCGGCGCGATGACGCGCTGGAGCGGTTCATCGCCCATTTCGAGTCCAAGGGCCCCGCCGAGGCGGAGGAGAAGGCCGACCCGACCGCCGATATGGAGCCCGAGCAGGCGCTGCACTTTCACATCCTCAGGCGCAGGAAGCAGGGCGTCGAGGACTGGATCGACCGCAGCGTCGAGAAGATCGGCGCTGTGCCGACCCTCAACGACGTGCTGCTGCCGGCGATGAAGGAAGTCGGCGACAAGTTCGGCGCCGGCGAGCTGATCCTACCGTTCGTGCTCCAGTCCGCGGAGGTGATGAAGCGTGCGGTCGCGCAGTTGGAGCGCTACCTCGACAAGCTCGAGGGCTACACGAAGGGCACCGTTGTGATCGCGACCGTGTTCGGCGACGTCCATGACATCGGCAAGTCACTCGTGAACACGATCCTCACCAACAACGGCTACACGGTCGTCGACCTCGGCAAGCAGGTCCCGATCTCGACGATTCTCGACGCCGCCGTCGAGCACGAAGCGACCGCGATCGGCCTCTCCGCGCTGCTCGTCTCGACCTCCAAGCAGATGCCCGCCTGCGTGCAGGAGCTCCACGAGCGCCAGCTGGAGTTCCCGCTGCTGATCGGCGGTGCCGCGATCAATCGAAACTTCGGCCTGCGGATCCTCTATCCAAACGGCACCAAGTCCGACGAGATCTATGCGCCGGGCGTCTTCTACTGCAAGGACGCGTTCGAGGGGCTCGCGAAGATGGACGAGCTGATTGACCCGCCCGCGCGCGAGGCGCTGATCGTCAAGACCCGCGAGGCGGCCAAGCGACTGCGCGAGCAGCCCGACACCGCTCGCGACGACGCGCCCCCCACGACCGACACCTCCACGCGCTCGAAGGTCACTACCGAGAATCCGATCCCCCGGCCCCCGTTCTGGGGGGTGCGGGAGATCGCGGTGAACCTGGATGAGGTGTATCGGCACCTCGACACCCACGTCCTGTTCAAGCTCCACTGGGGCGGTCGCGGGGTCAAGGGCGAGGAGTGGAAGCAGCTGCTGCGCGAGGACTTCCAACCTCGCCTCGAGAGGATGTGGCATGAACAGACCTACCTCCATCCGCGAGCACTGCTCGGCTACTTCCCCTGCAACTCCGAGGGCAACGAGCTGATCATCTGGGACCCCCTCGCGCCGGGCGAGACCGAGCTCGAGCGGCTCGTCTTCCCCCGCCAGCCCAAGCACGACCGGATCTGCCTCGCGGACTTCTACCGTCCCCTCGAAAGCGACACCGCGGACCTCGTCGCGATCCAGGCGGTCACCGCCGGCGACCAGGTCACCGAGCTGATGGCCCACCTCGAAGCCGGGGGCGAGTTCGCCGAGCAACTGTTCGTCCACGGCCTCGGCGTCCAGACCGCCGAAGGCATGGCGGAATGGCTTCACGCCAAAGTCCGCGCCGACCTGGCGATCGCCCCGGCACAGGGCCGCCGCTACTCCTGGGGCTATCCCGCCTGCCCCGAACAATCAGAGCACGAGAAGGTCTTCCGGCTCCTGAACGCCCCCACCATCGGCCTACGCCTCTCCGGCGGCTACGCCATCGAGCCCGAGCAGTCGACACTAGCGATCCTCGCCCACCACCCCCAGGCCCTGTACTTCGGGATGAACTCGGGCCTCCTGCCCAAGAACGAACGGCAAGCGGCCGACGAGCTGATCGCGGGCACCGACAAGGACCCAACGCGGCTCGCCAAGCTCACCGACGAGGATCCCGCGGCCGGTGCAAACGACGCCACGCAAGACGAGCCGGCAATGGCCGAGGCGTAGCAGTACGCGTCTGAAACATATGCGCTACTCCTCGCATTGGGTTCCGAGCTCGGAAGGAGAGTCTTGATCGACGGCTCCGAGATCAAGCGGGTTCCTTTTGTAGATCTGGCACGTCAGCATCGCCGGCTGGCGCCCGAGTTCCGCGGTGCCTTCGATCGCGTACTCGATTCGAGTGGTTTCATCCTCGGTGAGGAGGTCGAGCGCTTCGAGGCGGAATTTGCTGATTACTGCGGCGTCCGCCACTGCGTCGGCGTCGCATCGGGAACCGCCGCGCTCATGATCATGCTGCGGGCCGTCGGGATCGGCCGCGGCGACGAGGTGATCATTCCGGCGCACACGTTCATTGCGACGGCGCTTGCGGTCGTGCATGCGGGGGCAACGCCCGTCTGTGTAGACGTTGAACGCGACACCGGCCTCATCGATCCGAGCGCGGTGCGAGCCGCAATCGGACCGTCGACTGCCGCGATCCTCCCCGTCCACCTGTACGGTCAAACTTGCGACATGGCGCCGCTCCGGGCGCTTTCGGATCGCGCCGGGCTCGCCTTGCTCGAGGACGCGGCCCAGGCGCACGGAGCCACCTACCGCTCGGCGCGAGCCGGCAGCGTCGGGCGCGCAGCTGCTTTTAGCTTCTACCCCAGCAAGAACCTCGGGGCGCTTGGAGACGGAGGAGCGATCTGCACCGACGACGACGAACTCGCCGCCGCCGCTCGGCGCTTGCGCGATCTCGGCCGCCACGGCTCCCCGGAACACGGCGCCGCGGGATACAACGAGCGCCTGGACGGGCTGCAGGCTGCTCTGCTGCGGGTGAAGCTGAGGCACCTCGAGGACTGGAACGTAGCCCGGCGCTCGATCGCGGCCGCCTACCGGGAGCGCCTGGGCGATGTCGTCGAGTTGTTGCACGAACGACCAGAGTCGCCCTGTATCTACCACGTGTTTCCAATCCGGATCTCGGGACGCGACCGCGTCGCGGCGGACCTGGCGGCCGATGGCATCGCCACCGCCGTCCACTACCCGCGCTCGCTGGCAGACCAGGCAGCGCTGCCGCAGCTCGCCGGCGCAGCGGTACCGCTCGCTAGCGGCTGGGCCGCATCCGAGCTATCGTTGCCGATCTTCCCCGAGTTGACCGTCCCTGAACTCGAGCTGGTCGCTACCGCAGTGGCGCGCCGGATCAACCCGGACACGGGCGTGCACAGTTCCAACGCCCCAAACTTGGTCGAGGCACGGTCGCGTCCCGAACCGCACCCGAGCTACACATAACTTCTCAGCTTTCCATATAGTGGCCACTCGACCCGCGATCACGGTCTGAAGCGCCGCCACGGAGATTTGATGCGCAGAGGTTTCAGGAGGTCCGAGGTTCAACGGTTCGACGGCGTCAGCGCCCAACAACCCTCGTACTCCGGTGTGAAGGACGGGCTCAGTGGGCCACCGGTCGGTCCGACCGTGGCGATCGTCGGCCTCGGCTATTGGGGCCCGAATCTGCTTCGCGTGCTGGTCGAGCGCAGCGACGTCCAGGTCCGTTGGATCTGCGACCTCGATTCTTCGAGGCTCGAGCGATTCGGCAGACGGTCCCCGACGAGCATCGAGTTGACCCAGGACATCGACGAGCTCCTCGCCGACCCGGGCGTCGACGCGGTGATGTTGGCGACGCCGGTCTTCACCCACTACGACCTCGCGCGCCGCTGCCTGGAAGCGGGCAAGCACACATTTGTCGAGAAGCCGCTTGCGGACTGCTCGGAGCGGGCCACCGAGCTCGTCGAACTCGCGAATGGGCAGGGACTTGTTCTGACCTGCGGGCACACGTTCCTGCACAGCCCGCCGGTTCTGAAGGTGCGCGAGCTGATCGCCGAAAACGAGCTCGGCGAACTCTACTTCGTGTCCGCGAGCCGGGTCAATCTGGGCCTGCACCAGCGAGACGCGAGCGTCATCTGGGACCTCGCGCCCCACGACTTTTCGATCCTCCTGTATTGGCTCGGCGGCCTGCCGAGGGCGATCCGGGCGATCGGACGCGACTCAGTGGTGCCGGGAATCACCGACGTCGCGTTCGTCACGATGGAGTTCGACTCCGGGCTGATCGCGAACGTGGAGCTGAGCTGGCTGGCGCCGAGCAAGCTCCGGCGGACCCTGGTCGTGGGGTCCAAGAAGATGGTCGTGTACGAGGACGGGGGGCCGGAGCAGGTGAAGATCTACGACCGCGGGGTCGAGTACAAGGACCCCGAGACGTTCGGCGAGTACCACCTCTCGTATCGAGCGGGTGACGTCCTCTCGCCACACCTGTCCAACGACGAGCCGCTCGCGCTTCAGGCCGACGAGTTTGTCAGGGCGATCCGGACCGGTGAGCCGCAACACCGACATCTTCGGCTTGCGCGTGACGTGGTCCGCCTGACGGAGGCGGCTGATGAGTCGCTGCGGACAGGAGGGGCTCCGGTCGAGGTCGAGCTGCTTCAGCGTCTGGGCTGATGGGACCCACGGGTCCGCCCCTGCAGACTGACAATGCTCCACCGGAGCTGGCCCCGATCGTCCGCGCGCGTCGTGGCCGGCGAGACTCGGCGGTCAGGCGGCTACTGGCGTTGAGCGATGCCCTGTCGGTGCTGATGGCGGTGCTAATCGCGCTGGTGGTCGGCGGGCAGGCGATGGGCCCGAGGCATCGGCTGCTCTGGAGCTTGGCAGCCGTGCCGCTGATGGTTCTGCTCTTCAAGCTGTATGGGCTGTACGACCGCGACGCGAAGCGCATCAGCCATTCGACCACGGATGACTTGCCCGCGCTGTTCCACGCCACGGTGATGGGCACTCTGCTGCTATGGCTCTACTCGCGGTATTCGCCGATGGGGCGTCTGGACTTCCTCGAGACGCTGCTGTTCGGCGCTGGAGTGCTGGTGCTGGTGCTGGGGGGACGGTTCATCACCCGCCATCTTGGAATCGGGATGTTAGGCGCCGAGCGTGCGTTGCTCGTTGGACGCAGCGAGATGGGGCATACGCTTGCGGCAAAGCTGGCCGCCCACCCGGAGCACCGACTCAACGTCGTCGGCTGGCTGGCTCCGCCCAGCTTCGACGACCCGGAAGAGCGCGAAGGGCTCCGGAGGCTCGGAGATCTCGAGCAATTTGACGAGGTGGTCGCACGTCAGAAGGTGAGCCGCGTCATCTTCTCGTTCCGCGATGTCGACGAGCACGAACTCGAAGCGCTGTTGCGACGGTGCCGCGCGCTGGCGGTTAAGGTGTCGGCGCTGCCCGGCCTGTCGGACGTGCTCGGGCCGGCAGTGGAGGTCGACGACATCGAGGGCATCACCGTCCTCGGCGTGAATCCGCCCTGGCTGCCGCGCTCTTCCCGCGCACTGAAGCGGGGAATGGACATCGCGATCGCAATGCCGCTGCTGGTAGTGCTCTCGCCGCTGCTGCTGCTGATCGCCGTGGCGATCAAGGTCGAATCGCACGGCTCGGTGCTGTTCACTCAGCGGCGGGTCGGCAAGGGCGGGAAGCGGTTCACGTTGGTCAAGTTCCGCACGATGGTCAGCGACGCCGAGCAACGACGTGACGAGTTGCTCGCACAGAGCGCCGATCCTGACTGGCTGAACCTCGAACATGATCCGCGGATCACCCGCCTGGGCCGCCTCCTCCGGCGCTTCAGCCTGGACGAGCTGCCCCAGCTCTGGAACGTGCTCCGCGGCGAGATGAGCATCGTGGGGCCTCGACCGCTGATCGAAGCCGAAGATGAACGCGTCGCCCCCTGGGCGCGGGGGCGCCTCGACCTCACCCCCGGCCTCACGGGCTATTGGCAGGTGCTTGGCCGGACCCGCATCCCGTTCGAGGAGATGGTCAAGCTCGACTACCTCTACGTCATGAACTGGTCGCTGTGGGAGGACATCCGACTGATGTTGAAGACCCTACCCGCCATCGCCGGCGGACGTGGGGCGAACTGACCCGTAGTCAACCTGGGAGGACCGTCGATGAGCCGGAACATCGAAGAGCGTGAGTCGCTGGCGCAGGCCAAGCGCCCGGCCGCTGAGCACTCCGACGACTTCAGCGGCCGGTTCGCGACGGGGGCGGTCGACCAGCCTTCACGGCCTGGACGTCCGGATCGTGTCGCCGGCGAACCGCGGGCGATGCGCCTCTGGCTGGATATGGCGAACTCTCCTCATCCCCTCTTGCTCGCGCCGATCGCAGACGAACTCGAGCGGGCCGGCCATGAGGTCTGGGTTACAACCCGCGAACACGCGCAGACGGCGGACCTCACACTGTCCCGCTGGCCCGAAGCGACGGTGGTAGGTGGACCCAGTCCCAACTCCAGGGCGGAAAAAGCCCGGAACATCATGGGTCGGGTTCAGAGGCTGCGTGAAAAGGCGGCCGAGAACAAGCCCGATGTCGCGTTGTCGGTCAATTCCTACGCCCAGGTCATCGCCGCCCGGGCAGCCGGCATTCCGAGCGTGACGCTGATGGATTACGAGTTTCAGCCTGCCAACCACGTCAGCTTTCGACTTGCGCAACGCGTGGTCGTCCCGTCCGTGTTCCCAGCGACAAGGCTCCGCCGGTACGGCGCGCGCTCTTCAGGACGCGTCCGTCAGCTCGGCGGATACAAGGAGGAGCTATACATCGATTGTCCGAGCAAACTGGCTCCTGGCGGCGACGGGTGGTCCTCTGTGCCGGGCGCGGGGGATGCAGTCCGATGCTTGTTCCGCCCACCCCCCGACGGAGCGAGCTATCACCGCGATGGCAATCCGCGCTTCAATGAACTTCTAGCGGAGGCGGCGGGCCGGTCGGATACCCGTGTGCTCGTCCTGCCTCGGTTTCCGGAGCAGCGCGCGACTTATGGCTCATGGCCGGGTGTAACCATCGCCGAGCAAACTGTAGATGGTCTGCGGGCCCTGCTCGGCGCAGACCTGTTCATCGGCGGGGGCGGAACGATGTGCCGCGAGGCGGCGCTGCTCGCGGTACCCGCGTACACCGTCTTCGCCGGCAGGCTCGCTGCAGTTGATGCTCAGCTGATGAAGGAAGGACGGCTGCGCGACCTGCGCGCTCAGGGCAGCCACTTCGGCGGGTGGGTCAAACGCAATCCGGAGGCCTTCCTGCTGGACTGGGAGCGCGTTCGCAATCGGGCCTCGGCTCTGCGACGCTTCATCATCTCGGTCGCGGAAGAGACCGCGGCTACACGGACCAGAAGGTCACAACTGTGAATTCACTCGTGACAGGAGGGGCCGGATTCATCGGCTCGACCTTGGTGGACGCACTGCTCATGAAGGCGCACGAAGTGCGGGTGCTCGACACCTTCTCCACGAGCCATCGAAGTAGCCTGCGATCGAGTACATCACTGAATACCACGACCGGCGGGGTGTGAGCGGGGACTCTTGAATAGGATGTCTGTCAGGCTCACGCAGCTTCCCAAAGGAAGTGGTTTCTGGCTTTGGCCGCTGCGCCCGCTCGCACGGCAGCGGTTGAAGCGACAGCTAGCGCGCTGCGGACCGGAAACCTCCTTCGATCCTGTGACGTCCACGTTTAGCGGCATCGGTAACATATCGCTCGGTGATGCTGTATTCATCGGACCCCGGGCGTTCATCTCTGTCGTCAATGCTAACCTGTCGATCGGCGATGACACGGTCATCGGTCCTGAGTTCTGCGTGATGGGCGGCGACCACCGATTTGACTTGCCAGGCACACTGTACCGCGACACCGCCACAACCGGGGTGAATGAACCGATCGCGATCGGATGTAACGTCTGGATTGGTGCGCGCGTGACGGTTCTCAAGGGCGTCCGCATCGGTGATGGCGCGATCATCGGCGCCGGCTCCGTCGTTACCCGGGACGTTCCCTCCCAAGCAATTGCTTCGGGTTCCCCCGCGCGTGTTTTGCGGCCCCGCTTTGAGGGGCCCGATCGCGAACGTCACGCAGACCGCCTCCGTGGCCTTTGGGGTAGTGTGCACGTTGACTCCACCACGCCATGACGGGGGCCCGCGTTCGCGCATGTCCACTGGCGCCGACCAGTCCACCCTCACGGATCGCGATGACGACTTCCTGCTCCACGCCTCAGGTACGTCGAACGACGGCCGTAGCGTGACCACCGATATGCTCGATCCCGACGGTGCCTCGCACGTTCGTCCTGTCCGATCTAGTATGGCGGCTCGAGCACGTAGCGCGATGCATCAGCCGTGGACGCTGCGCGTCCTCCAAGCTACTAGAACGCTTGCGGCGATCCGCGGCGTACGAAGAGCGTTCCTTCATACCCAAGGCTACCGGTTCGGCGCCGCCGTGGAGGCACCAGCCGCTGTCGACGGGTCGCCCGAGCCTGGTAGTACGGCGGGGCGCACGGTTACCCCTCTCGAGCAGTACTTCGACACCCATGGAGTTGGGCCGGGAGTGTGGAAGTGGCGTCATTACTTTCCGATCTATCACCGCCACCTGTCGAAATTCATCGGCAAAGAGGTGAACGTACTTGAGATCGGCGTGTACAGTGGCGGCAGCTTGAAGATGTGGAAGGAGTACTTCGGCGACAAATGCATGGTGTATGGAGTCGACATCGAGGAGTCGTGTAGGGAACACGAGGATGAATCAACCCGGATCTTTATCGGCGACCAGGGGGATCCGGCATTCTGGGAGCAGTTTTTAAGGAAAGTACCGGCCGTCGATGTAGTGATCGACGATGGTGGCCACCAGGCTTATCAGCAGATTGCCACGCTGCGCGCGCTCCTCGGCCACATCCGACCCGGCGGCGTGTACTTATGCGAGGACGTATCAAGCGAGACCAACCCATTCTACGACTACATTTCCGGCCTCGCGCGAAACCTGAACGCCTGGCGACCCACCTCTTTTGACACCACCCCCTTCCAGCGCATGGTGGCGTCGGTGCATCTGTATCCGTTTCTTCTCGTCGTCGAACGAGCGGCGACACCTATTACCCGGTTCGTATCCGACCGCAGGGGGACGGAGTGGGAGGAATGGCTGCCCCGGTAGCGACAAAGTCGCATCTCTGCCTGGCCCAAGGCGATCAGGATGGCCTTTCGCCCAGGGGTTCGAGAGGCTCTGAGCTTACGTGACGCTCGGCGGCATTTCGATTGGCACCACGGTGACGTCCCGATCGGGCCGTCGGGTTTCGCCGGTGCTCGCTATCGGAGCACTCGTGTGCATGGCGGCTGGCGTCGCAGGGGTTGCCGCTACGTCGAAGTACGGGCCGCTGTGCTTGATCGGTGCGGCGGTCGGGGTCGCGTGGCTCGCGCTCGGCCGACGAAGGTTATTCGTATTACCCCCCGTGCTCCTGCTTCTCGTCATGGATGGTGCTGTCGGCCTCCATCTCGCCGCGTACGCATCACCAGGGTCCTTCAAACCGGTCGACGTGTGCGTGCTGGGCCTTGTTGCTCTCGGGTCGGTGCGTCTGTTGATCGATCGCGAACTCCGCCGGACCTTTGTCGACAAGTGGCTCTGGACGTGGTCTGCGGCGCTGGTTGTGGTTTGGACCGCGTCGGTCCTTCGCGCCGAGGCCGAGGGAGTGCCGCTCCTGCACGCGGCTCTGTTCGGACGCGATTTCTTGTTCTTCGGGCTGCTTCTACCGGTTGCGCCGGCGCTTTTCCCCAGCCTCAGCACGCTCCGTCGCTCCGCCACCATTATTGCGGTCCTCACCTGTATCTACGCATTCGCCTACATCCTTGCGGCCGTGGGCGCACTGCCACCCTCCGTCGTGAACGCGGGCTTGTCAACCAAGTATGGGCCGCTAACGCGGCTCTATGCCCCCATGGTCGACCTCATGGTCCTGGTGTTTGCCATGTCTTTGTCGTACGCACTCCTCGCGGACGGGCGTTCCGCTCGCAAAGCTACCGCTATCGCGACGATCACTGGATGCGCCGTCGTGCTAGGGCTTACTCGAGCGCTGTACGTCGGTCTGGCTGCGGGGTTCATCCTGGCGATCGCCGTCTGGGCCTTGCGCCCAGGGGGAGGCGCTGCGATGGTGAGACGACGCCTTCTCGCAACCCTCATCGCGATCCTGCTGATCGGTGGAGTCTCGGCGATCGTCGCGCCGCAGGTGCTGGAATCAAGTGGGTCTCCGGTCCACGCGGTGACACAGCGACTCGAATCAGGTTTCACCGACATTTCATCGTCCGGATCAAATAACTTCACCTACCGAATACGCGTCACCTCCCGGATGCTCGCTGACCTTCGTGGTCACTGGCTGCTCGGGCTCGGGTTCTTGCATCCTCACTGGCGCTATTTCGCCGACCTTCCTCAGGGCTCCATCAGAGATACGGATCTCGGTCTGATGAACGGGCTCATGACGATGGGCTTGGTCGGTACCGTCTTGATCTACCTCCCAGTCGTTGGCCTGCTCGTGCTTGCGGTGGCCAAATCTCACGAACAAATGTCCGAGTGGTCGTGGTACTGGCTCGGCATTACGTATTGGCTGGGCATTGAACTCGCTACATCGCTAACGCTCGGACCGTTGTTCTCGTCCACCGGCCTCACGATGACGGCGATCGCAATCGGTGCGAGCCTGAGATTGGACTGGCTCGTGGATCGCGTTCCCCAGGACGACCGTTCAGCACTGCGCGCGCCGTGGCCGGCGCAGTGGGGCTCGATCGTAAAGGCACCAGGCTGAGGACGAGGCGATGTCGAGGTGGAGTGGACATGTGCGTGAGAATCACCATGGCGCGACATCTGCGGCAACTCCCCGGTTGACTGATGCGGAAAGGACAGCGGGCAATGGCGCCGGCGACGCTTAGCTGCAGCTGAGTCGTCGTGCCTACGCTGCGCGTACTCCTTTCGTTTCCTGGGCGGATCGGGACCATCGGTACCGGCACCTCAGGCTGGTATCAGGCCACCGGACTGGCGCGTCAAGGTGTAGAGGTGCACGTGGTCGCCGGGAGCGTAGAACGCGACTTGCCCGGCGTCCACCTCCTCCGGGAGACGACGCTCCGCATCAGAGGCCGCAGGATTCCGTATCGGGTGGTGGGCTTCGAGCGCGCCATGGCGTTCCACGACCGCTACGTGGCGAGACTGTTGCTTCGGGGCAGTCGCACGTTCGATGTCGTCCACGCCTGGCCGTATGGTGGAGAACGCACGCTCCGGGCAGCCAGGGCAGTCGGCATTCCGGCATTCTTGGAGCGCCCAACGGCGCACACGGCCTTTGCCTTCGAGGTGATGCAGCGCGAATGCGAGCGCTTGGGGATCCGACCGCCGCCGACCAGTCCCCTGGCGTTCAACGCGACGAAGCTTGCTCGCGAGGAGCGTGAGTTTGCTGCGGCCGACGCTCTACTCTGCCCGTCCGATTTCGTCGCGGCCACGCATGCCGCAAGAGGGGAGCCAGGAGATCGACTTCTGCGGCATAGGTACGGCTACGACCCGGAGCGCTTCGGGCCACCAGCGGAGCCGTTCCGACGAAACCGCCGCGTTGTGATCGTGCTTCTGGGCAGGTTGGAACCGGGAAAAGGAGTCCATCTGGCGCTCGAAGCGTGGCGCCGCTCCGGTATCGGTGGTGCGGGGGCGCGGCTGCTTCTGTGCGGCGTCATCGAGCCCGGCTACGAGCGTGTTCTCGCACCAATGATCGACCAACCCGGAGTCGAAGTGTGCGGATACGTCACCGATCCAGCGGCGGTCCTCCGCGGAAGCGATGCCCTCGTGCTGCCGAGCCTGGTGGAAGGAAGTGCGCTTGTTACCTATGAAGCCCGGGCCTGCGGAGCTGTGCTGCTCGTCTCCGATCGTGCTGGAGCCTACGCGACCCACGAGCACGACGCCCTCGTCCACAGCGCCGGCGACCACCAAACGCTCGCGCAACAGTTCCGGTCCTTCGTTGAACACCGCGAGCTCCGCGAGCGCCTGCGTGCGCACAGTCTGGATGGAATCGGTAAGTTGACATGGGACGCCGCTGCCGAGGCGCTGCTGCAGGCCTATGCCGTAGGCAGCGCGCGTCGCCGGGTCGCCCATATGACCGCAAATGTGGAGCACGGCCAGGCCTCGTAAGCGCGCATCGTGTGAGCCTCGAACTACGTCGATGAGCTCGCAAGTAACGTCGCGTTGCGCATGTCCATTCACAAACCCTGGGAATAGTCCGAGCCACATGCGAGTTCTCGCGTCAGGTCGAGGTAACGATCTGCGCACTGATCCAGACGGAAGTTCTGCCAGGCGAACGCATAAGCCGCCTCGCCACCCGAGATCAGAAGCTCCGGGGTTCGCGCGTAGACTGAGATGGCCGACGCGAGGGAAGCGGGGTCACCGGGCCGGACGACAGTACCTGTGACGCCGTCGCGGACCAGTTCGGGAAGCGCTCCCTGAGCGGTCACGATGGTGGGTCGAGCGCACGCCATCGCCTCAACCGTCGCCATGCAAAACGATTCCGGCAAGTGATCGTTTGGCGCAACCGCGAGGTGGCAGTCCGCCCAGAACGCCCCGATATCCTCCGTCCAACCGAGAAAGCTGACACGGTGACTGACTCCCAGTGAGTCCGCGAGTTGCTCGAGCTGCGGCCTCGTCGGGCCCTCCCCGGCGATGGCGAGCGTCACACGCGGCCCGTCGCCGTTGCCGTCTAGGAGCGCGAGTGCGCGGAGGAGGACATCGACGCCCTTGCCGGGATACAGCCTTCCGGCATAACCGATCCGCAGTTCATTTCCGGTGATACTCGGTGCCGCCGGACCCGGTCGATCGATGCGAACGCCGTGCGGAATTCGGACAAGCCGCCGACAATGAGGAACGCGCAGCGCCAATTGCTCCATAAATGCGGACACGGCGACCTCCGCATCATGGGCAAGCACCCCGCTGGCGCGGTCCAATCGCCGGATCAGGCGTCGCGGCGAATCGAAGCCAGCGGTGTGAAGGAGGACCCCATGCTCCACACCGATAATGGACCCTCGGAATCCGCCGAAACGAAGCGCGGCACCCAGATATCCGAACCCGGAAAGGATCGCCGTCTGAGCGCGGTACCGCTCGACCGCCTTTCTCAGCCGTCGGGGATGGCGGAGGACCATTGCCCCCCTGGACAGGCCGAGATGCGTGACTGGGACGCCCTCACGCTGTAACTGCGCACCCAACTGGTCCCCCGGCCCTATCACCACGACGCTGACGTCGACGCCGCGACGACCGAGCTCTCCGGCAAGGGACGCCGCAAACCGCTCTGCGCCGCCGATGAACCCTTCCCAAACCACGAGCGAGATCATCATCTCAGTGCTCCCTGGGCTCGTGCGGAGGCGACCGCCGCACGGGCGTGCGGATAGTACGTTTGCTCTGAACGTGGAAGCAGCTCATCGAAGCTGCCGACCAGTGCCATTATCTCTTTGACTTCCCGCACCTTGCTGCGGAAACGGGCCGGCGCGCGTCCTCTTCCGATGACGCGCGAGATCTCGCGAAGTGCGACCGACGCGCTGGCTGCGGCGTGGTCGGCTGCCGCCTGGCCTCGCCAGATCCCGATGTACTCCAACCAGGAGACGAGCTCCCACGCTGCTCGGTTCCTGCCAGGCACATCACTCGACGACGATCCGAGCTCGTGCGTTCCAACGATGCCTGTCACCCCCCTGATGCGAGACCCTCGCAGGCGATACCGAGCCGCGAGATCTCTGTCCTCGAAGTACATGAAGTAGCGCGGATCAAAGCCCCCGACGTCGAGAAACTCCCATCTCCGAGTCAGGAACAGGGCACCAGATGCCCAGGCGATAGGCCGTTTTCGGCCTACTCTCCGCGCGAGCGGCGGGGGCAGGAATCGTGACAAGACCTCGCGCACCCAATCCTCGACATACGTCGTCTCCGCCCTCACCAGAGGCTTGGCGCGATGCTTCCCGACCCGCAGCATCGCCGCCCCAAGTCCAAACGAGCGACCCTGATTTGCGCGCGGGAGCATCACTGACTCCAATCGAACATCAGGATTGGCGAACAGTAGCCATTCCCCGTTGGCATTGGCCGCCCCGACGTTCGCGGCCCGCCCAAAGCCGACGTTCTCATCGAGCTCGAGGACAGCCGCATGTCGATTGCCGTCTCGCGAGATCCTGGCGGTGCCATCGGACGAGGCGTTGTCGACGACAACGACTTCTGCGGACGGAGTAACCCGTCGGACGGTATCCAGAAATCTAATGATGTGACGAGCCGACTGATATGTCACGACGACGATTGACAGACCACCGCCAGGACCGTCATCACGTCGAATCACGCTGTGGCCCTGGCGGCGGCCACCTCGAGCCAGGCAAGCGTCATCGCTCTCCTCCACGGATTCTCAACTCCACCCTAGCCGCGAATGAGCTGCGCATCGAATGGACGAAGAGCGACTGACGCCGCGCCAAACGCCGTCACCGCCGCGCCGACCTGTATCACGGCTCCGCCGATTGACCGTGCCCCCAGCATTGCCAGCGCCATGATGCCTACCGCTGCCCCTCCGCGAGCAAGCCGGGCAAGATCAAGTGGTAAAGGCCCTAGACGGCGGGTTGCACCCACCAGCGTAGCGATGGTCAGACCGGCTTCCGCGGCCACCGTGGCAATCGCTGCTCCGACCACGCCGTAAAGCGGGATGAGCAGAAAATCGAGCGCCACGATGGAGGCCGCCGCGCAGGTGAGGATAGTCGCGAAGGCACGCTCGCTCCCCCCGGCGAGAAGGACATTGCTGAAGTTCGCTTGCAGCAGCACGAGTGCCTGCGCAACCGCAAGGAGCGCGAAGGGGGCACTGGCGGACCGAAACGCTGGTCCAAACATCAGCGGCATGAGTGAGCCGGCACACAGCAACGCGCCGGTGGAGATCGCCGCGGCGATGATGATCGTGGCGGTGATGATCCGCCCGAGGTCTCGCTTGAAAGCTGCGGGCTCATCGGCCAGCCGTCGTGCTGCGTGCGGAAAGAAAACGCTCAGCCACAGGTTCGCAAGCGCATTTACTGCCAACGGGAGCTTGTTCGCCGCGGCGTATATACCCACGGCCCGAGTCGAGTCCAGGTAACCCAGCAATAACAAATCCACGGCAGCGTAGACCTGCAGCATCGCCATCGAATAGCCAAACGGCACGCTCCGCCAGAGGCGCTGGCGGAGCACGAGATCCATGCGTTCCGGCGACTGGCCAGCCGAAAGAGGCTGCCTCAGCCTGACGACGCGGACCACTGCCCATGCGACCCCCAACGCGGTCACAGCCAAGCCGAGGATATTCAGCCACGCGTACCGAATCGCACCCGTGGTGCCGCCGATCACGAGCACTGGAACTAGGGCGCCGTAGATTACCTGTCCGACGAGACGCCAAGTCGCCACGGTCCGCGACCGTCCCAACGCCAGCAGCACCCAATCAAGCGTGGCCGCCCCCGTCAGCAGCGTCAGCCCCACGATCGGCACCATGCGACGTGCCGCAGCGTTGTGGATCAGCCACGGCGCAAGTGCGATCAGCGCTACGTAGAGGAGCATGGACAAGGGAACCTGGATCGTCAACGCCTCACGGAGGATCGAAACGAGATGGCTTGGGCGCTGAGCGATGTCGCGCATACCCAGGTAGCTGACACCGAGATTGGCAATCAGGCCGAAGTATGCTGTGAGGGTTAGTGCAAACGTATAGGCGCCGAGATTGGTGGCACCGATTCGCCGAGCAACGTACGCGAGTGCCGCAAACGCGATCAACTGTGAAAGCAGTCCGCTTGCCGCAAGCGTTCCAAACCCTCGAACGGCTTGACCGAGCGGGGAACTGGGGACAGGCTGATGGGCGCCTTCGGCGCTCGCGTCGTTGCCATCGCTGTCGGACCCATGGGATCCAGAGCGAGGGAGGGATGGCTGGGCCCGGGCCTGTTCAGTCCCGGCTGGGGGGTGAAATCCGGCTGTGCCTGTGGGGTCGAGATCGTTATCCACGATCAGTTCCGGATCCAAGCCGCTCTCGGCCGCACCACGCTTCTAGAACCCAGCCCAGGTGATACGGACGATCGCTTCGATTGATTTCCAGCGGTGTGATCCATGTCGCCTTCGGGCTGGCACGACTGCAGGCGGATATCGTATTGGCGTAGAGCGCGACTCGATCCCACGGAGCGCGCCGCTTGATCGATCGGTACAGCATGTGGCGTTCTGGATCGAGCATCGGGATGCCGAGGTCGTTGCGACCGTAGATCCATTCGAGCCCACGAACCGCCGCGGCGCGGTATCGATCATCTCCGGAGACCTCGTAGAGCTCGAATAGTCCGATCGGCGCCATCGCGTCTTGGTGCACGCTATAGACGGGATACGGTTCGACGACTCGTCCGGTGACCGCATCGAACATCCACGGCCACCCGCCATCGGCGCGCTGTAGCCGGAGAAGCGCGTCGCCGACGTCTTGGGCGACAGCGAGAGCACCCTGATCGCCCATCCGCGCAATTCTGCTTACCGCCAGCAGGCCGTAGATCTGAGTGGCAAAGTTAGGGAAACGACGACGCCAGCCTGCCTCTCTGTGCAGCAGGAGTCCGCTCGAGCTGCGATTGCGAGAGCACAGTTGGGTTCGAGCTGAGCGAAGCAGGCGATCAGCCGGACCATCGACGTCGGTCGCGACACACTCCGAGGCCGCGAGCGCGATCCACGCGACCTCCATTATTTCCCTGGATCCGAGACCTCCAAGATCCGTGAGTCGCTGTTCGAGAGCAACGGCCACATCGTTGGCACGATCGCGAGCTGCTCGCCGCTCGAGCCATAACAGTAGGCCGAGATCTCCTGGAGTCAGAAAGGGATCGCTTGAGAAATCCAGCAGCGACTCGACTAGGGCTTCGACGTCCGTCCCGACCTCGTAGCCAGCGGCTCGCGCACGGAGCATTCCGAGACCGACGATCACGCTGTAACGGATCGAACGGCCCCGGGGTCGCAACTCATCCGCGCGGATCTCCACGCAATACGCGCCGTCGGTCCGTCGCATTCGAGGCAGTTCCCGCAGCGCGAACTGCACTAAGTCGCGAATCTGACTCTCCGTCTTCACTGCTCCGGCGGTCATTCCGACCCGTTATGGAAGATCCGCGCGCCGGCGATCTCGAGGTAGACAGCGGCGACCTGTTGCGCGATCTGCCGGTGATCCAGCGCAGCCGATCGTTCCCGTCCATTGCTGCGGCGAGGCGGATCGAGACAGTGAACGACGGCCGCAGCCAGCTGATCGACATCCGGCGGGCAGATGAAGCAGTCCTCGAGATCCGCCAGACGCTCCGGGATGTCCCCCACCGGCGTCGCGACGATCGGCAGGTTGCACGCCAGGGCTTCCTTTATCACGTTGGGCGAGCCCTCGCTCGCCGAAGGATGAAGCAGGCAATCGCTCGCGTTCATCAGGGTTGGCATGACATCGGGCTGCAGCCCGTGCGCGATGTGCATCCGCACCTGGCCGAGTTGAGCAGCAACGCGGGCAGCGACGTTCTCGGCAAGCGAAAATCGCTTGCCAGCGTCCCACGGATTAGACGCGTAAAGGATCACCCGCTCACTAGGGTCCCAACCGAGCTCGGCACGTGCCATGTCGCGCGGCCGAGGCTTGAACACATCGAGGTCGACGCCGTGTGGAATCACGTGCGTACGCGCGCGGACGCCTGAAGGGAGCGAGGCACGCATCGGCGCTGACATCGTGATCGTCGCCGCCGCCAGCCGCGAGTGCTGCCTGATGATCGCCGAACGAAACCGGCGACTGAGCGCAACGCGCCCGTCCTCGCGGGGATGTCCGAGGACATCGCTCCCGAGGTAAGACACGAGTAGTGGCGCTCCTCGGTAGGCGGTAGCCACGAGTGCGGTTTCGCCGCCGTACGCATGGACGAGCGAGTAGCGATGCACGCGCCGGAGGCTAAGCCGCGTCAGCATCTGCGCCGCTCTGACATAGCCGAGCGAGCTCTGGTGGTTCGCGATCACCATCAAGTCAGAATGTATTCCCATTCTCCGCACGGCCTCGATTTCCCGGCGCGTGAAGATCCCGCCGTGTGGATGATCAACGGTCTCAGATAGCGGCGCGACCACCAGGACGGGCGCGTTCGCCGAGTCGTGCTCGAAAGTCACAGTCTGAGCCGCTGACCTTGCTCTCTCAGCCACGCACCGAGCGCTGCGTCGAGTCGACCTGGAGCGTCACGAAGGCGCGCATCGTCCGTGGTTTCTCACGACCAGTGCCGTCCGGTCCCACAGTCGTCACATTCCCCGGGTCGCATGCTTCACAAAGTCGTGGCGAGCGCCGCGTTCCACCTGCGCGTCACCCAGCAGCTCACGGTACAGCGTCATGACCGTTCCCGCCCATGATGTCAGGCCCATGTGCTCGACGATCCAGCGGCGCGCCTCGGCCGTTTCACGCTCGCGTTGTGTCGTATTTCGATTGAGTACGTCTGCAATGCTGCTCGCGATGCTGTACGCATCGAGAGAAGTGATCCGGCATGCAGCAACGCGATCACTGATGAATGCGTGCCCCGGAATGTCTGATGCGACCACTGGGACTCCCATCGCAAGCGCCTCCAGCGTCGCAAACGGCATCCCCTCCGAGCGACTCGGACTGACGAGCACGTCGGCGGCAGCGTAAAGCATCCGAACGTTCTGGATTGGTTCAAGCACGGCAACGGTGGATTGAAGCCCCGACGCCGTCACCGCTGTCTTAGCATCTTGCCGCCCGATCGTGACCGGCTGCAGTTTCCGTGATGGGAACCGCCCGCTAAGCAGTTTCACCGCCGCGAGATAGTGATCGCCTCCTTTTCGGAGCCAGTGTGACCCAAAGTGCAGCAAGACCGTGGCCTCGGGGTCTAAGCCGAGTTGGGTCCTGGCCGTGGTCCTCTCATTGTCGGTGACGAGGACGAAGCGTTCCACGTCGACGGCGTTCGGTAGAAACCGCACCTTGTCGCTTACGGTCACGGGTCTGATGGAGTCGAGAACGTTAGGCGCTACGCAGACCAATCGGTCAACCGTGCGACCGAACAGGCGATACGTGACCAGCCCTCCAAGTGCAGGCTTCCACCCTGGCCGCCGGGGTGAGTGCTGGTGCCACACGACAAATGCGTTCGGTCTTCCCCCGGCTGCATGGGCCGCGGCGACGTCAAAGCCAGAGAAGTGCGTGTGCAGGATCGTCGGTTGGTCCGCATCGGCGAGCAATCCGCTGATCGCGTTGGTCAGCCGGCCTTGCCAGTGGGCCTGAAGGACGTCCTCGGTCATCCAGGTTGCCCATCGGCCTAAACCTACCCGTGTGACGTCAACGAATTGACAAGGAATGCCCGCAGTCATGACAGCATCCAGCCACGGCCGGTCTCGCGCGAGCTCGGAAAACACCAATTCGACAGACCACCCCTCGTCGCGCGCGGCCTCCGCGAGTGTGATCAGCATCGGGATAAACGAGCCCAGATAGGCGCCGCCGTAGTCGGCGAGATGAATCAGTTTTGGTTGGTAACGCGGCGAAGGAATGAACGGGTTACTCACTGTCGTTCAATCAACGCCGCGCTCGGCTGGCTACAGATCCTTTTCGGGTTGCCGCTCGAGGGGAAGGGAAGACATCCTCAGCGGCCTGACCGGTCGCCCTTCCTCGGCAGCGCGAACGGCGGCTAGCGTGACGGCCATGGACTGGAGGGGATCGTCGCTTTCGGCGAGAGTTGCTCCCTTGAGCAGCGAGTCGCGGACGTAGTCGATCTCCGCGCGGTGTCCCTTGTCTTGGCGCCTCGATCGCACTCGCGTCCTGTGTCGTCCATCGACGAGCAGGAGGCGACGGAAGTCATCGAGGAGCGCGCTTCTTCCCGCGCTGTGGGCCTCAACATATTCCTTTGCCACCCCCGACGCGCCTGCGGCGCCGTAGAGGATCGTCGCAAGGGAGCCGTCTCCGAAGATCAGGGTAACCGTGAACGTGTTCGCCGTTGTGATCGAGTTTCCGGAGGGCACCGAGCACGAGACCCAGATCGGCCAGCTTCCGGCCAACCAACACGCGAGGTCCACGAAGTGGCACCCTTCGCCAATCAGACGTCCGCCACCCTCGAGCGGGTCGAGCAGCCAGTGGTCCGCAGGTAGAGGCCCGGCGCTTACGCGGATGAGAACCTCAACGGGCGCCTCTGGCCTCTGCACGTGGCTTCGCATGCGCCGCGCCAGGGGTGCGTGGCGACGGTTGAAGCCGACGAACAGCGGCAAACCCGACTCAGCACGGGCGTCGCGAAGACGCGCGAGCTCGGCGATGTTAAGGGCCGGTGGCTTCTCGACGAATACCGCTTTGGAGGCTTGGAGCGCCTGCTCGGCGAGCATCGCGTGCGTGGAATGCCGGGTCAGGATGACGACCAAACCGATTTCCGGATCACCTATCACGCCTGCAGGACTGTCCGTTCTGGCGAAGGAGAATCGTTCGGCTACGCCGCGGGCAGTCAAACCGCTGGCGCTCGCGATTGCGTCCAGCGAGAAGCCCGCACCGCGTAGGGCGGGAATCAGGATTCGCGACGCGAAGCTTCCGGCCCCGATTACTCCCGCGCCGACGCGGCCCGGCTGGAGCGAACGGCGACTCCTCACATCGAGATGTGCCGCCCCGCCGGCAGCTTGCGGAGGATCCTCGATGCCCGAAGCGCCGTATTGAAGGACGATTCCCAGAGCTGAGGCCTTGCTTGCGAGCAGGCGATCGTACGCATCCGGGGCCTTGTCCACGGCTACGCGCGCGCTCACCAGCGGGCGAACGTCGATGCGGCCGCTCGCCAGCAAGTCGACGAATGCGCCCATGTTTCGCCGCTCGGTCCAGCGAACATAGCCGACTGGATAGTCAAGGCCCCGCTGCTCGTACTCATGGTCGTAGCGTCCCGGGCCGTACGATCGGGAGAGACGGACCTCAAGCTCCTTGCCGTAGTAAGAGGCCCTGGGTAAGCGCATCCCGACATCTCCGACGACGACCACGCGGCCTCGATCCCGGCACAGCTCGCCGGCGAGCTTCAAAGGATCGTCCGACGGCGTGGCGGCAGTGATGAGGACAGCGTCGCAACCCGACATGCTCGGCGACAAGGACTGGTCCAGTTCGGATCGGGTCAGCCCGTGGTCGATTGCTCCGGTCCGGACCCCTAAGCGGACGAGGTCCTCGCTGAGATCGACGCCGACGACGCGGCAGCCGGCTGCCTTGAGCAACTGGGCTGCCAACTGGCCGACGAGGCCTAGCCCCACGACCGCCACCAGCTCGCCTAGCCGGGCCTCGGTCTGCCGAATTCCCTGCAAGGCAATCGACCCTACGGTCGTGAATGCGCCCTGCTCGAAGTCAACGCCGTCCGGGAGCCGCACGCAGAGATTTTCGGGCACGTAGTCGACCTCAGCGTGGGAGGCATAACCACCACCGCCACAAGCCACGCGGTCTCCAGGCGTCAGCTGCGCAACGTGCGCGCCCACGGCAACCACCACCCCTGATGCCGAGTATCCGAGTGGTTCCGGTTGGTCAAGTCGCGCCCGAACAACGGCGATCGTCTCTCGCAGTCCATCGCGCTTAGCCTTGTCCACGACCTGACGCGCCTGATCGGGTCGGGATCGCGCTTTCGCTGCAAGGCTCTGTCGCGCGGTTCTCACCTTGCTCGCCTCGGTGCCGGCGCTCAACAAGCTCGCGCGTACGTCGACGAGAACGCCGTGAGGCAGAAGCGCCGGCTGAGGCACATCGATGACTTCGATGCGTCCGTCTCGGAGCCGCTGGCTGACCTGCTTCAAGCCTGCCTCGCCTCAGCAAGGGCCCGGGACCGCCGGTCGGTCGGGGACCGTTCGTGCCTTTGGCTAGGACCCGCCGCGCCAGCGCAGAGGACGTCGCCCACGCGCTCGGCCGCCTTGCCATCCCACAAGGGAGGTGCTTCGGGCGTAAGCTTCGGATGCTGCAGCGCCTCGAGGATGGTGCCGATTCGCGCCGGCTCCAGGCCCAGGACAATGTTCGTTCCTGCCCGCACCGTCACGGGACGCTCAGTGTTCCTTCGGAGGGTGAAGCAGGGCACACCGAGATACGTCGTCTCCTCCTGGACCCCCCCTGAGTCGGTGAGAACCGCGGCCGCGTCTGCTTCGAGCGAGAGAAACTCGAGATAGCTGAGCGGCTCGAGCACTCGCACCCGGGGATCGACATCGATGCCGGCCATCATCTTTCTTGTCCGCGGGTGCGCGGGGAACAGGACTGGCAGGTGCGGCGTGATCCGGCTCAGTTGGCTCAATACATCAGGCAGCAGAGCGCCGTCGACAAGCGCCGGACGGTGGAGCGTCACGAGCAGATACCGACCGGCGACCATCCCGAAGCGGCGGGCGGCCTGAAGGTTGCGAAAGCGTTCCTCCACCGCTACCAGGCTGTCGATCATCGTGTTGCCGACCAGGTGGATGCGTGCCTGGGGAATCCCTTCTGCACGCAGGTTGTCGATCGCCTCGTCGCAATGCGCAAACAGGTAATCAGCGAACTCATCCGCCACGATGCGGTTGATTTCCTCGGGCATGGTGCGATCGAAGCTGCGAAGACCGGATTCGACATGAGCAATCGCAACGCCGAGCTTGACGGCGACTAGCGTCGCCGCGAGCGTCGAGTTCACATCGCCGGATACGATGAGGAGATCTGGCCGTTCGGTCTCGATTACGCGCTCGAGCCGCTCCATTGCGCGCGCCGTCTGTATCGCGTGGCTGCCGGACCCGACACCTAGGACGTGATCTGGCGCCGGAATCCCAAGCTGCTCAAGGAACACCGCCGACATCTCGGCGTCGTAGTGCTGTCCGGTGTGAACGACCGAGTGTCGCGAAGCCGGGAGGCGGCGGCGCAGCTCGGCAATCACCGGCGCCATCTTCACGAAGTTGGGGCGAGCGCCCACGACGTAGAGGGTCCGCATCCGCACGAACCCTAGCGGTCCAGATCGCGCCGTGGCATCGCCATCCGGAGCCGCGAATCCGGTTGACGCAGCACAGCGCACAACCTGCTACAAACCTGGGGCTGAAGCGAAGGGATCGCTAGCGAAGCTTAAGCTTGGGTATGCACGACGACGCCAGAAGTCTCGATGTTTTGCGCGCGGTGCGCCAGTGGATGCTCTTCATCCTCGCGTGCACACTCCTGTGTGCCGCTGTCGCATTTGCCCTCTCGGACCGGCAGCACAAGCAGTATCAGGCAACCGCCACCATCTACTTCCGCACCCTCCAGGAGGATCAGGTAGATGCCGGGATTTCCGCCAGCCCGTTCGACCAGCAATCGCAGATGGACACGAACCTGAAGCTTGCGGCGCTGCCCCGGATCGCCACGGCCACCGCATCTGCAGTTGGGCAAGGGGTTTCGCCCGCGAGCGTTCAAGCCAATGTCAGCGTGACGCAACAGGGCGACTCAGATCTCGCGACGGTGGCGGCGACGTCAACGTCGCCTTCACTCGCCGCCACCATCGCCAACACTTATGCGCAGCAGATCATTGCCGACCGGGCGCAGAACAGCCGCAGCTATTTCGGCGGTATCCTCAGATCTGCCCGTCGCCAGTTTCAGACACTGACGCCGCTCGAGAAGCTGAACCTCACCGGCGCGGCTCTGAAGCAACGTGCCGCGGCGCTGCAGGCCCTCAGCCAGTTCGAGGCCACCGAGGTCGAACTTGCCCAGCCGGCGAGCGTCCCGACCTCGCCATCGTCACCTAAGGTGGCCCGCAACACAGTCTTGGGTGCGTTGCTCGGGTTGCTCGTCGGGCTGGCGGGCGCCATGCTGCTCGCCCGCGCCGATCGCCGGCTTCGGGACCCCGCAGACGTAGTCGAGCTCTACGGCGTTCCTCTCATTGCAGTGGTTCCGCACAGTTCGGCGCTCAAGCTTAGGTCCAAACAGGGCGCCGCCAAGCCGCCGCCGCCGGCCGAAGCCGAGATCTTCAGCCTGCTGAGAGCTCGGATTCGTTACTTCAACGTCGACCGCGAGGTTCGCACCGTGCTGATCACCTCGGCGGAAGCCGGCGAGGGAACGACCACCGTGGCGCGGAACTTGGCGATCGCGGCCGCGAAGTTTGGCTCTCGCGTCCTACTCGTCGAATGCGACCTGAGGCGGCCAGCGGTTGCACGCCAGTTCGGCGTGGAGCCCTCGCGGGGGATCTCGAACGTGCTAATCGATGGCCTTCCACTGGAGGAAGCCGTCCAGCGTGTCGACCTCCCGCACCCGGATAACGGTCAAATCCCGCTCGATGTGCTCGCCGCCGGTGGTGTGCTGCCACCGAATCCGGCGCAGGTGATCGAGAGTTACGCCATGGCCTCGCTGCTTCTTCGCGCCAAGGAGGCCTACGACCTCGTGCTCATCGATGCGCCCCCACTAGCAGCGGTGTCTGACGCGTTCCCGCTGCTTTCCCAGATGGATGGCGTAGTCGTGGTCAGTCGCCTTGGCCGCGCCCGCCGGGACGTCGCCGCCCGTTTGCACCAGACGCTAGCGAGCGCGAGTGCCCCGCTGATTGGTATTGTGGCGAACGACTACCGTCGGCGCCCCGGCTCCGCAGACAGCTATGACAAGGACTTCGCTGCCGCTGCGCTCCACGCAAATTCGGTCACCGCGGCCACCAACGGAGCGCAACGGACGCAATCCGGCGCGCCTGGCCAGCAGGTTCGTCAATAATGCTCAGAGACATGACTAAACGAGACGCTCGCCATCGCCATCGCCATTGGCCTCTCCGCCTGTGTTCCGGCGTTTTAGCCGCGCTTGTGCTTGCGCTGGCACCCGCCCTCGCCGACGCGCGAAAGCCACGCCACACCCCGCCGCGCGTGCCGCAAGGCTTCATCGGAGTGGACGCTAGTTTGCCGGCAGGTGTCGACGTCCCGAGCCAGTTCAACACGATGGTGGCCAGCGGCGTCGAGAGCGTGCGTCTGGTGTTCACCTGGTCGGCCATGCAGCCGTACGCGAGCTTTGCCCAGGTCCCTGCCGCCCAGCAAAGCAGCTTCGTCAACGCCGGTGGCGTGCCGACGACGTTCGCGGCGGAAGACCGGTCCGTCGCCGTGGCTGCAGAGCATGGATTCTCAGTATTTGCCGTTGTGATCGGGGCGCCCGGCTGGGACTCAACGCCCCGGCCCTGTGCGCCAGCGCCAGCATCGGACTTGCACGACGTCATGCTGCCTCCCGACGCCGCGATCCGGGCATCTGCCGCAACCCAGTGCACCGAAACACCCGTCCCAACGAGGGCCGCTCCGTACGGCAACTTCCTGAAAGCCCTCGTGGGGCGCTACGGACCAGCTGGAAGCTTCTGGCGGCAGAACCCCGGTATTCCGCGCCACCCGATTCGGCTGTGGTGCGTCTGGAATGAACCCAACTTCCTCTACAACTGGGGCCCGCAGCCATTCGAGCGCCACTATGTAGCGTTACTGAAGGTCGCACACACTGCGGTCAAACGCGCGGATCCAGGCGCCAAGGTCGTTCTCGCGGGAGTCGCGAATACTGCCTGGACCACCCTCGCGCAAATCTACAAGATCCGTGGTGCGCGCCGATACTTCGATGTCGTTGACATCCATCCGTATACCAAACGGGTCTCGGGCGTGTTCACGATCCTGAGACGAGTCCGCGCCGTGATGGCTAAGGCCGGTGACGGACGCAAGCCAATTATCGTCGGAGAATACACGTGGCCATCATCCGCTGGCCAGTCGGCGGTAGGCGTGTTCGATACACAGACAACAGAAGCTGGTCAGGCGAAGAACGTGGCCGCCGCAATGAAGCAGTTTGCCGCGAACCGCCAGCGATTAAGGATCCTTGCGACGTACTACTTCACGTGGCTAAGCGTTGAGTACCCTGGCGCGAATACGTTCAACTTCGCGGGCTTGGTCGGGGCCCATCGGGGAGGTCAGCTCTTCATCAAGCCCGCCCTCGGCGCCTTCACGGCAACTGCCTTGAGCCTCGAGCACTGCAAGCAAAAGGGAAGCGTCGCAACCGTCTGCCTGCGTCGCGGGAGCTAGATCACGGACTGGCCGGTATCTCCGACTGGGCGCGCGCAGCTCTACAGTTTGTTGCGCAAGACGCTCTCCCAGGAGACCCGAAATCGATTGAAGCGGCGCTTCGCGTACGGTCGTACCCGGCTGGCGCCGCTGTACCGAGCGCGCCACGGAGCTTTTGACGCCGAGGACCTCCGCCGTGAACTCGCCGCCCGCTTGCCGGCAGACGTCGAGATCCTGATGGTGCACTGCTCGCTCAACGACCTGAAGCCGATGTACATCGGAACTGCGAATGATCTGCTTGAGATCGTGCTAGAGCTGGCCGGACCGGCTTGCACCGTGGCGATGCCGACGTTTTTCTTCGGAGGTCCCGATGGGGATCCCGTGGCCCATTATCGGCGTCGGCCCATGTTCGATGTCCGCCGGCAGCCCTCGCAGATGGGCTTGCTGTCGGAGCTATTTCGTCGCCGGGTCGGGGTGCAGCGCAGTCTCCACCCCACGCTCAGCGTATGTGCCCTCGGGCCCATGGCCGACGAGCTCGTGCGCGATCATCACGTCGCCGGGACAAGCTATGGCGAGGGGACTCCGTTCGCGGTCATGGCCGCACACCGAACAGCGATCGTCGGCATCGGCACCGACTACTTCCGCTGCCTCACTCAGGTCCACGCGGCCGAGGACCTGCTCGGGCACCGTTACCCGCTCCAGGTGAGGCATCGCCACATGGCTGTGCAGCTCAAGGATTTCGACGGGTGCATCCACTCCTACGACCTCCCCCTGAACGAACCCCACATGACGCGACGTATGGAGCTGCTCGAGCGGCTGCTGGGCCCCGATGAGCTGGTGCGTTGGCGCTTTCACGGCGTGCCGCTGTTTGTGACGTCGGCGGCGCGCGTGACGGAGGCCCTGCTCGACGCGGCACTACACGGCGAGACCATCTACGAGGCGCTGCCCATCGGCGGCAACGGGTCAGTGGCTCCGAGGGCCAGGAAGACGTGACATCTGCCTATGGGCGCTCGACCTTCTGCTTCAGCATGCGTTTGAGCTCCCCGACGTTCCCGAAACCCGCAAACTCGGCCTCCGAGAACTGCACATCAAACGCTTCCTCGATGCTGTACATGAAGTTGATGTGAGCGAGCGAGTCCCAGGCCGGAACATCACTGGCGACTGTCGCATCTGAGAGCATCAGATCATCGTCGTCGAACACGTCACGGGCGATTTCCTGCACCCTCTCATCGATCGTCGTCAGGTTCGCTCACCTCCTCGATGAACGTGCTTGCGATCGGCCGCTGCGCCTCCAGGTCATACTCCCAGTGCGTAGTTCCATTGTCTTCTCTATGCACGAGCCTGAATCCGAACCGCTCGTACAGACCACTTACGACTGAGTTCTTCTTGGTCGGAACGTACGTTCCGCGCAGCTTGGAGCAGCCGGCCCGCGTAGCGTCTTTGCTCAAAAGCGCCAACAGATGATCCTCTACCGTCCGACCGATGACACGGCAGCTCATAAGGAAGGTGTCAATGTCGAGTGTGTCGCTGAGAATCTTGGCGATCACCAGTCCAACAAGCCCATGATCGGCGAAGCGATCGGACAGCCTCAGGTAATGTGTGACATGGTTCTCGCTCTCAGCAAACGACTCTAGCTCGCTGACGGTGTAACGGCGTGTGGTCAGGTTGAACTGGTTCGTCTTGCCGATAAGCTGCGCGATCCGCTGCATGTGTCGGCCGTCGAACGGCCCAGTCGTCGCCTTCATGCGTAGGTCGCGGTAGAAAGCCCCGATATCGGTTGCCGAGCTTGCAAGCTCAACAACCATTCGTCGAGCGCGATACTGATCCGTGCGCTTCCGGTCGTCACTAGTAATGACAACAGATTCGAAGCCTAGGTATTCCGATAGCGCACGCCGGTACTGCGAGGGCTCAGCGGGAAGCGCGATCACATCGACCTCCGGCACCAACCGCCGTACGATCTGCCGCTCCACTGTGTTGTCATCGACGAGGACCAGAGCATCGAGTCCGATACCGAGAGTTCCTGCGATACGGCGGAGGTTCGCCGGCTTGTCGTCCCAGTTGACCTCGAACGCCGATATGTCGTCCAGCCGAATCCGCATCTCCGGGTGCCGCTCGAATACTTCTCGTGCGTCGGTCTCGTTGTTCTTCGAGGCAACGGCGAGCAAGACGCCACGGTCCTTGAGCGCGAGAACGGACTCCTGGAACGTGACGAACGCCTCGCCAACCCCCTCTCCTCCCAACTGGATTTCCGCTAGTCCATCTTCGCCGATGACTCCTCCCCACAACGTGCCGTCGAGATCGAGCACCAAGCACTTTCGGGTGAGTCCGAGGCGGGCCGCGATCACAGCCGCGGTGTGGCGCGCGAGCAGCGGCACCGCCTCTAGGGCGACGGCCTGCTTTGACCGTATCCAGTAGCGGTCGTCAAACCACCGCGCGCGACCGAAGTCGGCCGCGAGTCGATCACAATCGACGATGCTGACAGAGTCGGTCGTCGATTCGGCCAGTGCATTGTTGAGTGCCTGTAACATCGCGAAGCGGGAGCCGGGAAGCCCGCGACTCAGGTGGCCATATGGGCTCTCCGGACGCAGTGCGAAGTTGTGCTGCACGAGGGTCCCTGGCGAATAGGCCGCAGCGCGCTCCCAGAGCCGTGTCCAGCGCCTCGCCTCAGCGGCGACAGCCGCTTTGGGAGACTCGCTGTACGCCGGCAGCCGGGCAGCACCGTCGTCCACGGCGACAACGATCACGTCGGGCTGTCCGGCGTATAGATCGCTTTCAGCGTCGATGAGGTCCCGTTCGTACTGTCCGTACAGCCCCACCCGCACCTCGAGGTTGAGATCGAGGCGCAGGGCCGCCAGCGGAAGCATCGCAGCGAACTGGTCGATCGTATAGCTGCCTGTGAGGGCAACGCGGCATGTGAGGCGGGCCCGCGGGGCCGCTTCCGCCGTCAATCGGGCGAGCAGCGCCGCGCCCCCGGCCCACGGCAGGAAGCTGTCGGGAGCGTCCACTAACCGGCGAAGCCACGAAATCGCCTCGGCTGATGATCCGAGGCGATGATGGCACCGCGCGATCTTCAGGCACAGCTCCCCCGGCGGCGTCTCGGTCGGAGCGGCGGCCTCGAGGTACAGCGACACGGCGCGCTCAAAGTCCCCTTTTCGCTGAGCCTCGTCCCCCGCGGCACCCGGATCGCCGCCGGCGACCTTTGTGTAAGCACTGGATGTCATCGATGACTACCAGCATGGCATTCCGCGGGGATCTGCCGCACCAGCGCACCACGAAGATGCGCCAGAGCGCGCAGCATCGGTGACTGCACCCAACGCATGTGTGGCGCCGGGTTAGTCCACAATCGCCGCCGCTGGAACAGAAACCGCCCCTCTATCTTCCACATCCGGCGCAGTGCGTAGTGAAAGACGCGTACAGCGTCGTCTAAGACGGAGCAGTCATATGTAGCAGCGATCGAGAATGACTGTATCCCTTGCGCCACGCTCTGCGCATCGATGGGATATGTGGCGTGCTCGTAGTACTTCGGAGTGCCGTCATCCAGGAAGAGCTTGCGCCGGTAGAACTCTAATCCTTTGCGACGGGCAGGATCGATTGCGCACCGCACTCCGTGGCGTCGGCAGATTGTCAGTGCATCCAATACGTAACCGGTGTGGAATCCGTCTACCCAGCGGGTCCTACGGGTCTCCCCGTATCGCCACGCCCCATCATGTCGCTGATGAGCGAGCGTGTACGCGACGCCTTCGTCGGCAGCGGTGGTCCAATCGGGTCGTCCAGCGAGCTTGGCCGCTCGGGCAACAACAGAACAAGCGAGGAGGTTCGCATTGTGAATCGGAGTGCGGTCTCCGACTATGTACGCGAAGAATGTGCCCTCGCCGGTGGTCGTGCGCGGTACGTGGCGGAGGAACCATTCCGCCGCCCCGATGCCAAGCTCGCGCGACTCATCATCGCCTAGCCGGTCGGCCGCATCGAGCAGCGCATGCGCCGCGAACGCGGTAGCGACTGTGTTCGGCTCGGTGCGCGAGAATTCGAGGACGCGAGTGTGCGCGTGCCAGTGATAGCCCCAGGCAGGCTCGTCGTATGAGTCGGTGCGCAGTGCCTTCAGCCGTTCGACGGCATCTCGAAGACGAACTTCGTGTACGTCCGCGTCTAGGAACCCGCCAAGGGCGTGGGCGGCGACGACGTTCGCCAGCGTCACTGAGTTGAGTCCTGGCGGAACGCCGAGCGCCGGGCGCAGGTCGATCGGACAGCGCTTCACCACCTGTGCGGTCACTTGTCGTCCCAACGCCGTCTCGACGATCGGCCGAGGAAGCCGCCTCGCGTTCGTGCCGTCGTACGGGTCGCTGCCTATCCACCTGCGAGCGTGTCCCCACTGTTCGACCCGCTCTGCGACCTCGGCGACGCGGCGTGCAACCTCAACCGACGGCCCGTCCGGCGGATCAATAGTCGATGACAGCCTTTGTCTCCTCACGCTGCTTGTTCGCGGTCGTCGCGTGGCACGTATCTAGGAGCCCGAAGCGAGCCCGCCTCCTGTGCCGAGCAGCGCGGAGTGTAACTGAGAAGCCGACCAGGACGTCCGCCGGAGCGCTCACCCCGATTGGCGTTCACCAGCTCTGCTGATCGCGCAATCACGGTGTCATTTGTCTCGCGGACAGCCTGCTAGCGCGACCCGAGGCGGAGAGCCTCGGTGCGTCCATTGAGGCCCTGATGAGCGGCCTGTACGACGATCGCCGCAAAGCGGCTCGCCGGCCCAGGCACGTCGCGCTCGCCGCATCTTTTTCGACCCGCTCTCTACCTCGTGGCAAGACGCATCATCGACTGAGCCACGATCGCCCTCGGTGTCTTCGCCCTCTCGGCATCCTTACAGCGCACGCGCCGACCGTGCCAGGCGGCGGCGGCCGCCGTACGCGCCCCCGCGCCGCCGTGCTGGATGCCGGGAGCGTTCGCATTCGCACATCTGCCATCCGAGGAGGGAGGCAGAGAGGACATCGGCGGGTGGATGCGTAAGATTGATGCGGCTGACGGCGAAGCGCAACCGATTGATCTGAGCACGGGGAATATCTTTTGGCATCGCTTCATCGAGCGGCGTGCCCCGGAACCACGCGGACCATCCTCAGCTTGAAGCGACACCAACCCTCGCTATGAACGCGATCCGCCCGCTCGAGCGCCGAGACATCTCTCAGGTCGCGAGCCTCATCGAGCTTCGACTTCGCTCGGGATCGCGGATCCCTTCTCCTGGGCTCGAGCAGTTCCTCGAGCGAACGCTCCTCGATTGCCCTTGGGCGGATCCCGAGATCCCTTCGCTCGTCTACGACGAGGCTGGTCGCATCGGCGGCTTCGTCGCCGCCCAGGTGCGCCGGATGCGCTTCGACGAACAAGCGATCAGGATGGCCTCTGTGTCACATCTGGTCGCAGATCCGGCGATGCACAGGCCTATCGGAGCGCTGTTGCTGCGCAAAATGTTGGGGGGCCCTCAGGATCTCATGGTCACCGACACAGCGAGCGAGCAGGTGAGCGAAATGTGGCAGCGACTCGGCGCCGAGCGAGCGTACGTCGGCCGCTGGCTTCGGCTGTTTCGCCCGTGGGGCTACGTCGCTCAGCGTAAGTTGCTGTCACGCCCGGGCCTCCCAACCAGCGTCCGCCGCGCTCTCGGAACGGCTGCAGCCATGCTCGACGCGACCAGCCGTCGGGCGGTGCCCGGACGGCTACGTCCAGGTATCCCAAGCTCGACCGCCGAGCGCCTGACATCTGCCACGCTGCTTGAGCACCTCCCGTCAGTGACTGCAGGCATGCGTTTGGCTCCGGATTATGATCGGGTGTATCTCGACTGGCTATTCGAGGAACTCGCCCGCAAGGGCGCAGGTGAGCCACTCGGCGCCGTCGTAACAGAAGGCGAGCACGCCCGCGGGTGGTTTCTGTATCAGCTGCAATCGGACACCGTCGGCTTTGTGGTGAGCATCGCTGCCAGAGACAGCGGCGACGCCGCCATCGTGGTCGACCACCTCTTTTACGACGCCTATAAGCGCGGCGCGGTAGCTCTGGTTGGCCGGTCCGAGCCCGCACTGCTGCCGGTGCTGAGCGCGCGGCCGTGCCGGCTGCGTACTGGAAGTGGGGTGTTGATCTACTCACAGAAACCGGAGATACTGCGCGCAATCCAGGCCGGACAGGCACTTCTCACCCAGCTCGAAGGCGAGTGGGTTGGGCTGGGTCCATAGTTTTACGGATCAATATCCTCCTGGTCGCTCAGCACGATGCGGAAGCGACCCAATGCCCAACTCGCCTGCCTCTGGCTGATGCGGGGAGTCCAGATTTTCGGCTGGAGCCGACAGCCGTCGAACACCTCGAAGTCGCCATCGGCGTTGTAGCAGTGGGTCTTCAAGCCGCCAAATCCTGTTCGAACAGCGTCGATCGATCCCACAGGGATCTCCCGATAGTGCGCGCCGTCCAGCACCTCGATCCGATTGAGGATCACGCGCCGCCCATAAGAACGGGTGCAGTCCTGAGCGGGCCGGATCAGCGCGCCGCCACGCACGAAGATCTTTCCCGCAGGCCGTGCTTGGCCTGCGTCGGCAACCACAGGGTTCATAGGATGCGGCACCCATTCCCCGAGGAGCGACTTCGCGTAGAAGAGATGAAGCTCGTCGAGCGGAGGACCACCGCCCGGCGCCACCGCCGTGAACAGCCAGAAGGTGCCGTGATGATAAAGCAGGGTCGGGTCGGCGGCGGGGATATCTTCGATCAGGACGCGCTCACGCTTCCATTCGCACGGGAAACGCGTCGCGCGGTAGAGCTCGATCCTGCGCTGGCTCCACGTTTCGGGCAGCAGGTACACGTTCTCTCGCTCGCGAAAGACAAAGGGGTAGGAAAGGTGGTAGTCCTGCTCGAGCGCGCGCCGGGGAGCGGAGTGCCGGCCGTGACGATCGATCTCGATGTAGCTGATCGCACCGCGCTGAATGCTCCTGTCGTAGTCCTCGAAGAACACGAAATGGCGATCACCGCATCGGAGCACGAATGGATCCGCGTACTCACGGCCGCGCGGGGGGCGGACGACGGTGCACGGGGGCGCTCCCACAATGTCCCTCCGTGCAGAAGGTTCGGCCCCGCCGAGACCGACGCCGCGCCGGTAGGCCACGTACCACTGCCCCGCGAACAGATGGCAACGCAACCGCCCGCGCAGCCTCCGCCAATAGACGCGCCAGAGGAACGGAAGCATCTGGGCGTTCGTGGGAGCAGGGCGTCGAGCGTCGCTCGGGGGTTCGTCCGCAAGCGGCGCCGAGCTGATCGCGTCCCAGCCGTGCTGATGCACGGCGAGCAAGCAGCGTCGCAGCAGGTGAGCCGCCTTGACATATGTCGCGTTCTGGTTGCGGTGGACAGAGACCGGGTCGGCGCTTGTAGACGCACGGCACACGACACGTTCTCCGTATCGCTCGCTTGCCACATGGATCCCGCTGACGCTGTCGCGCTTTGCGGCCGATGTCTCCCAGAACAGAGCCGGTCCTAGGCGGTTCTCGCCGACCTCGAACGACCACGCACCGAAGCGCGCGTACGGAGCGAGCCGACGGAAGTCAGTGCTGGCATCGAGGCAGAGGAGAACGTCAAAGCTCTGTTGTCGGA
Source organism: uncultured Solirubrobacterales bacterium (assembly GCA_963731355.1). Lineage (GTDB taxonomy): Bacteria > Actinomycetota > Thermoleophilia > Solirubrobacterales > Solirubrobacteraceae > Palsa-465. Next base: position 49,538 of record CAVSUS010000005.1, read on the forward strand.
TCGCCTCCAGCGCCCCACGGGGGAGATCAACGTCCGGCGAGCCCACGGCGCCGAGCGGCCGGACCGACGCTGAGGCGATTTCATCGAGGCTGGCCGGGGAGAGGGGATCACCGGGGAAGCCGAACTTGCGCCGGTCGACCCGCTCATAGAGCCGGTAGAGCAGATGACAACTTCTCCCTCGAGGGCGCCGGAACAGAGGTGCGGGCAATTGTTCCCCCCCAGCGGCTCGACGTCGATCTGCGGTCAGGATCGTGAGTTCACAGAACTCGGCCCTCACCAGCTCCGCCAGAACCACCGACTGCCAGCGCCGCAGGACCCGCGCGTCGACCACAGCCGCGACGCGCAAGCACGTGCGGGTGGTTGGTTGACCACGACCGAGAACGGTCGTACGACTGGTCCGTTTGAACGTCTGCATCGCCCCGCTTCCTGAAACCACAGTATGACGCTGGGTAGGGCGGAAGTCGAGCACGGCTTTCGGCAGCGGGCCTGGGTGTCTGAAATCGGACCTTGAAACTCGATCGCATTTGCTTCGGTCTCCGGAGACGTCAGCGCGACACGGCCGCAGCCGCTTGGCTACGATCTGGCGTGTGGACCAGCGGGCAGAAGCAGATGGGGCAAATCGGCCCGGCTCGCCTTAGAACGAAAATTCGCGTCTTCGCGACCTCCCCGCCGTCAAGCGGCGCGGAACCCACCTCGTACCTGCGGCGAGTGGCGGAGGTGGCGCGCTGGAGCGAGGTGGCCGGATGCGAGGGCACGCTCGTCTACACGGACAACGGCCTCGTCGACCCGTGGCTCGTGGCGCAGGCGATCATCGAGAGCACCGAGCGCCTCTGCCCTCTCGTTGCCGTTCAGCCCATATACATGCATCCCTACACGGCCGCAAAGATGGTGGCCTCGCTTGGGTTCATGCACGGGCGACGCGTATGGCTGAACCTCGTCGCAGGCGGTTTCACGAATGACCTCGCCGCGCTCGGCGACGAGACGCCGCACGACGAGCGCTACGAGCGCGTCACGGAGTACGCGCGCGTGATCCTCGGGTTGCTCACCGGGGACGCGATTACTGTGGCCGGCAGGTATTACCGCGTACAGGGCGCCCGGATGACCCCCAAGCTTCCACCAGAGCTACAACCCGGCCTGCTGATGTCCGGGTCCTCGGCGGCTGGATTTGCCACGGCCCGTGCCATTGGTGCCGTACCGGTGAAATACCCAAAGCCACCAGGCGAGGAGGAGGCCCGTTACGACGCGATCGGGTTCGGCGTGCGGATCGGGATCATCGCTCGCGATACCGAGGACGAGGCATGGGCGATCGCTCACCAGCGCTTCCCTGAGGATCGGCGAGGACAAATCCGGCATCGTCTAGCGATGAAAGTCTCCGACTCGGGTTGGCACCACCAGCTATCGCGCCGCGAATCCGCCACAACCGGAGCCCGTGACAGTGCGGAGCGTCGGAGCCCGTACTGGCTTGTGCCGTTCGAGAACTACAAGACCTTCTGCCCCTATCTCGTAGGCTCGTACCGGGACATCACCGAGCTGGTCGCCGGCTATATCAGACTCGGAGCTAGGACTTTCATCCTCGATGTGCCCTCCTCCGAGGACGAGCTCCGCCACACCAACGTCGTGTTCCGGAATGCCACGCGAGCGGCCGCATGACCGCATTGCTCCAGGACTACGCTGCGCGAGCCGCCGAGCGCAACCCGGCCAAGTATGCCCTCGTGATGGGTAGTGACTTCGTCACCTATGGTGAGCTCGAGTGCGAAAGCAACCAGCTGGCCCACCTGTTGAGGGATCATGACTGCGGCCCTGGCGACCGGATTTGCCTATTCGTTGACAAGTCACCGGCGGCGATCGTGGCCATGCACGCGGTGCTCAAGGTTGGCGGAGCCTATGTCCCGATAGACCTGGCGAGCCCGGCCGCTCGGATCGCCAAGATCCTCGAGGCGACCGAGCCAAAGGTCGTGCTCGCGACTTCGGCGGCCGCTCCGCTCCTGGGCGAGCTGAGCAGCCACGACGAGCTCCACTCCGCGATCGGGCTGCTCGAGCCCGCGCCCGCGGACGGCCCGCTCTTTACCGCCATCTTCGACTCGTCAGACTGGAGAAGCCTCTCACGAGAGCCCGTCGCACGCGTCGGTGGTCCCGGCTCAATCGCTCACATATTGTTCACATCAGGATCGACCGGGGTGCCAAAAGGTGTCGTGATCACGCACGCAAATGTGGTCGCGTTCATCGAATGGGCCGTCGGGTATTTCGGAATCGGTCCAGCGGATTGCGTTTCGGGCCATCCGCCGTTGCACTTCGACCTCTCCACGTTCGACATCTACGGTACGTTGGCGGCCGGTGCAGAGTTGCAGCTCGTGCCCCCCCTTCTGGGCGTCGATCCAAAAAGGCTCGCGGCTTTCATCCGGGACGCTGACTTGACCCAGTGGTTCTCGGTACCGTCCGTGCTCACGTACATGGCAAAGTTCGACGCCGTGGCGCAAGACGACTTCCCCGCCCTGAAGCGACTCATGTGGTGCGGAGAAGTGCTTCCGACACCGATTCTCGCGTACTGGATGAAGCGGCTGCGCCACGTCCGATTCACCAACCTCTACGGACCGACAGAGGCGACCATTGCCAGCAGCTACCACACGATCACGGAATACCCGGTCGATCAGCGGAGGCCGATTTCGATCGGCGTGCCCTGCGCCGGCGAGGCGTTGTTGCTGCTGGACGAGGCCCAACACCCCGTGCCGACCGGCCAGGTTGGCGAAATCTTCATCGCTGGCGCGGGGCTGAGTCCTGGGTACTGGCGCGATCCCGAGAAAACAGATCGTGCGTTCCTGCCAGACCCACGCCCCGGCCAACATGCACGCCGCATCTACCGCACCGGAGACCTTGGGCGCGTGCGCGAGGACGGACTGTATGACTTCCTCGGACGCCTTGATTCTCAAATCAAGAGCCGCGGTTACCGCATCGAGCTCGGGGAGATCGAGGCTGCACTCAACGAGATCGCGAGCCTGCGTGAAACGGCGGTGGTGGGGGTCGACACCGGCGGTTTCGAGGCTACCGCGATCTGCTGCGCCTATTCCTCGGCTGACGGACACAGGGTGGAGCCGACGTATCTCCGGCGCGAGCTGTCTAAGTTCCTGCCCGCCTACATGTTGCCCGTCCGCTGGCGGCAGTTCGACGCACTACCGACTAACGTGAACGGCAAGATCGACCGCCGCGCCGTCCGAGAGTCGTTCTTGGCGCAATCCGGCACGCGCATTACGCGACCTGAGACACCGAGCCGCGCATAGGGATGCCGTGGGCTTGACGACTGTCGAGCGTGTGCGGGTCTTGATGCGGGAGGTCCTGAGCATCGACGTGCCGAGCGATGACACGGATCTGTTCGAATCGCGTCTCGTCGATTCGCTCGCGCTCGTGTCGTTGATTGCGGAGGTCGAGGAACAGTTTGGGATCAGGATTGAGCTCGACGAGTTCGACCTGGATCACTTCCGAAGTGTCGATCGGATTGTGAAGTTCCTCACTCCAACAACACCGGCATTGACCTTACACACACGTCCCTCGCTTGGCAACTGAGTGCCAAGCACCTACTACGCGTAGCGATCCCTTAGCGCAAGCGTGTGCCGTCCTGAAGGATTTCGGCCGCCGCGAACGTGCGACCATCGACACGGACCTTGTTAACGTGGACCCATGCGTCACTAGACGCAACCCGGACCGCTCCCCCGTCCCCGTGCGCCACGGTGCCGGGAGGCACATTAACCGGACCCTCACCGACCTGAGCGGTAAGGACTGACACATCCCGACCGTCGGCCGTGCAGCGAGGAAAGCCCCATGGTGACGCAAATGGCCTATAGTCGCACGCCCGGACGAAGTTAGTGATTCTTCCCGCAGACAGGTTCCAGTCCAGGCGTCCGTCCTGCGGCGGTCCAGCGCCAAACCGCCGCTGCCGAGAGAGGTCTTGTGGGCGGGCCGGAATTTCCTCTCCTCGCTCGGCGACCTCGAGCAAACGCTCGATGAGCCTCATTCCACGGCGAACGCACTGCATCATGACCGCAAGCGCAGTGTCGGTTACATCGATGTCGAAACTGTCGGCGAACGCTATCGGACCGGCATCGACTTGTGGAGTCATGCGATGGAGAGTAACCCCGTAACGCTCGGCTCCTTCGTAAAGCGCCCAGCTTGGCGTATACAAGCCGGCCCACTCGGGCAAGGGACCCGGGTGGAGGTTATAGGAGCCCAAAGTTGCCGCGTCGAGGACACGGGGATGGACGATGTGCAATGAGTGTACATTTAGAACGACGCAGACGTGTTGCTCTCGCAGCCAATCTGCGGTTGCCGAGACCCGGACCTCGCGCGCGTCTCGTAGTGGAACCTCCATCAGCTGCGCCTCATCAGCTAGCGACGCGAGCCGGGGGGGAGACTGCGCCTGATCAGCCACCGTCGCGAGCCGGGTGGCAGTGGCGCGGGTGAAGACGGCCACGATACGGTGTTGTCGCTTGGCCAGGAGCCGCAGAGCCGCGGCGCCAGCGGCCTCCTCTGCGACGAGCGCCACCGCTAGCTGCACAGGCAGAGTATATGTCTACCGGGTCGAGGCTGAAGCTTTCGGAGTGGGGCCTGGGCCAAGAGCCGCACCGGCGTGGCCGGTGTTCTGGGCCTGGCCGGCCGGCGTGGTGGCGCTCGAACTGCGCCGTTGCCTGGCCCTCGGCCGATGGCCAGCTGATCTCGCTGGCGATGATCGTCTTCGTGCGATCTCCGAAGCGGTCCATCGCCGTCCTGACCTTCCCCAGGATCGTGACCACGCCGCTTTGATCAGCGACGATTCGTGGTCTCCTTCGTGGCTTTCTGGGCCTACCCGTTCCTGCGTTCCCCGCGGGCGGTGCGAGCCCCCCACGCCGGCTACGACGGCGATCCCGAAGGGCCGGCCGCGGACGGCCGGCGAGCGCGCCGGGACCACGACACGCTCGGGCTCCGTCGCCTAGACTGCGGCCGGTGGCGGACAGCTTGCCAGCAGCTCCGCGCGTGGGACTGGTGCATGACTTCCTGGTCGACGTGCGGGGAGCCGAACGAGTCTTCCTGCAGCTTTGCGATATGTGGCCCGAGGCACCGATCTTCACGGCCGTCTACGACGAGCACGGAACCGAGGGTCGATTCGCGGGCAGGACGGTCCACACCTCGCCGCTGCAGCGGCTGCGGCCCTCGGCGCGGACCTTCCGGGCACTGTTTCCGTTGTATCCGGCGGCGATCGAATCGTTCGACCTGTCCGGATACGACCTGGTGGTCTCGAGCTCATCGGCGTGGGCGCACGGCGTCTTCTGCGACGAGGGCACGGTCCACGTCAGCTACTGCTACAACCCGTTCCGCTACGCCTGGAATGACTACGCCCCCACGCTGGCCAGGCGCCGGAACCCGGTGACGCGAGCGTTCCTCCGTGAGGCGTTCCAGCGCTGGCGCGCCTGGGATTGGATCGCAGCGCAGCGCACAGATCGCTATATCGCCATTTCGCGGACGACCCAGGCGCGGATCCGGAGATACTTCGGGCGCGAGTCGACGGTCGTCCATCCACCGGTCGACACGAAGCGTTTCGCGCCTGGCCGGGTCGGCGAGCACTACGCGATCGTCTCCGAGCTGATGCCGCACAAGCAGATCGATGTCGCGATCGAGGCGTTCAACAAGCTGCGGTTGCCGCTGGTCGTGGTCGGCGACGGCCCGGCCGCCCGCCCGCTGCGGCGGATCGCCGGTCCGACGATCCAGTTCGCCGGCCGGGTGTCGGATCCCGAGGTCGCACACATTCTCCAGAGCGCCCGCGCGCTGATCGTCACCGCGAGCGAGGAGTTCGGCATCGCCGCGGTCGAGTGCCAGGCCACCGGTCGGCCGGTGATCGCCCGCGGTCAGGGGGGGGCCCTGGAGACGGTCGTCGACGGCGTCACCGGCTGCTTATGGTCGGGCGGTCCGGACGAGCTGGCGCAGGTCGTGTTGCAGTTCGACGATGCCGCGGTCGATCCGGAGGAGTGCGTCCGCAACGCGCGCCGGTTCGACGTCGCCAGCTTCAGGAAAGGGATCCGCGCCGAGATCCAGGCCGCGCAGGCGTCCGACGGGCGCCAGACGCTGAGCGGGCGCCAGCCGCTCCCCTCTACCCGGCTGGTGAAGATGGCCGCCCGGTCACACCGCTGATCCGGGAGGACCGACGCCTCGACCCTGAGCGGCTGTCTCGGCGTACCGGCCCGTGAGCCCGAAGCAGGTGCCTAAGCTACCGCGGGCTCTGGCTCGGCCCCCCCGCCCGGCGTGTCCTCTGCCGTCAGCGGCTTGGCGATGTTCTCCAGCGTCTGGCGTTCGGCCTTGACCCCGAAGATCAACTCCACGATTCCGCCGACGATCATCATCGACGCACCCAGGATCAACGCAAGCGCAGCCTTCGTGTAGTCGCCGGTCTGGATCAGCGCTTGGAACACCAGGGGCCCGGTGATCCCCCCGATCCCCGTACCAACCGCGTAGAAAACCGAGATGCAGAGCGCGCGCGTCTCCATCGGAAAGATCTCAGAGACCGTCAGATAGGCGGCACTCACTCCCGCCGAGGCAAAGAAGAAAACGATCGTCAACGCCAGCGTCATCGTCGCCGCGGTCAGGTTGTGGCCCTTGAACAGGAGCGCGGTGATGACCAGCAGCGAGCCCGATAGCAGATATGTGCCCGAGATCATCGGCTTGCGACCGACGCTGTCGAACAGGCGACCCAGAAGCAGGGGCCCGAACAGGTTGCCGACCGCGAAGATCGCGATGAAGTAGGGCACATCCGACGTCGAGGTTCCGAAGTACTTGCTGAGCAGGACGCCGAGACCGAACAGAATCGAGTTGTAGAGGAACGCCTGCCCGATGAACAGCGCCAGCCCGAGGATCGTGCGCCGTGGGTAGAGCGTCACGACCGAGCGCACGATCAGCGACAGCGGGATCGTGCGCCGCTGGCGGACGGTCATCTCGCCTTCCGGCTCGGGCAGCTCGCCTCCCGTTTCCTGCTCAACCTGGTGCTCGATGTCTGCGACGATCTCCTCGGCCTCCTCCTCGCGTCCGTGAATGAACAGCCACCGCGGGCTCTCGGGAACATTGCGGCGGACGAGCAGGATGCCCAGACCGAGCACTGCGCCGAGGGCGAAGCAGAGCCGCCAGCCGACGTTGACGGCGAAGTTGTTCAGTGCAAACACCGCGAGCAACGCGCCGGCGGCCGCTCCACCCCAATAGCTGCCGTTGATTCCGATGTCGGCGCGTCCGCGGGAATGGGCCGGAATCATCTCGTCGATCGCGGAGTTGATCGCGCTGTACTCGCCGCCGATGCCAAAGCCGGTGAAGAAGCGGCAGGCGTAGAACCACAACGCGGTGAACGAAAACGCCGTCAGCACCGTCGCGACGAGGTACACCCCGAGCGTGATCATGAACAGCTTCTTGCGGCCGAAGCGGTCGGTCAGCTGGCCGAAGATCAGCGCGCCCGCGCACGCTCCGGCGACGTACAACGACGCCGCCAGGCCGGAGACGTTCCCCGCGGAGATCGCCACGCCGGACCCTTTCATTCCGATCTGACCGGAGATGCTGCTGACGATCGTCACCTCGAGCCCGTCGAGAATCCACACCGCCCCCAGCCCGATGATGATCTTCCAGTGCCACCGCGACCACGGAAGGCGGTCTAGCCGAGCTGGAATTTGAGTCCGGATCGTCCCGGTCTGAACCGTGCTGCTCATCGCTCCTCCTCGGATGTCACTCCGACCTCCGGTTACCCAAAATCGCGGGCCGGCATGCCGGCCGACCGGCGCCGTCAGGCAGCCGGCGGCAGGGCTTCGAGCTCGCGACTCTCCGCGAGCTCCTTCAGCGCTCGCCGCTCGATCGTGCGCACCGCGTCGGAGGAGATCCCGAGCCGCCTTCCGGTCTCGCTCAGCGGCGTAGGATCGTCGCCGTTGATTCCGTAGCGGAGCCTCACCACCTCTCGCTCGCGCTCGGGCAGCTGATCGAGCGCCCGGCGCAGCGCGTCCTCGCGCAGCGAGATGTCCACCTGCTCGTCGGGACCGCGCTCGCCGCTGGGCAAAAGCGATCCGAGCGTGGCGTCCTCCTCTTCGCCGACCGGCCGGTCGAGACTCGTCACCACGCGGGCCGCGTCGCGTGTCTCGCGCACATCGCGGACGCTCATCTCGGCGGCCCGTGCGACCTCCTCGTCGGTCGGCTCCCGCCCAAGCTCGGCCATCAAGTCCCGCTGCACACGCCCGATCTTGCGTTCGCGCTGCCCGATGTGGACCGGGATCCGGATCGTCCGCGCCCGGTTGGCGATTGCCCGCTGGATCGACTCCCTGATCCAGAACGTGGCGTAGGTGGAAAACTTGAATCCCTTCCGATAGTCGAACTTCTCGGCCGCCCGGATGAGCCCGAGGATCCCCTCCTGGATCAGATCGAGCAGCGGCAGCTCCTGTCCCTGGTACTTGCGTGCGTTCGAGATCACCAGCCGCAGATTTGAGTTGATCAACCGCTCCTTGGCCGCCAAGTCGCCGCGCTCGATCCGCTCGGCGAGTTCGATCTCCTCCTCGCGGTTGAGCAACGGATGGCGCCGGACCTCTTGCAGGAACAGCGACATCGCGTCAGTCGTGCGGTCGGCGAGGTCGTCGTTGACGTAGCTCGTCTGCTCCACGTTCACGCGGCCGCAGTCGTCGCGCACGTCGAGTCCCCGCTCCTCGATCAGGTCCTCGAGGGCCTGAATCTCCTCGTCGCCGAGCTCGTGCTCTTGGGCGAACTCGCTCAGCTCGGAGAGATCAACGCAGCAGTCCGGCCGCAGCCGCCCGCGGGCGACAAGATCGTCGGCCAGCTCCTGCAGAGAATCGTTCGGCGACCCAGAGGTACTAATTTCGCTCGCCATGGGTAGACGCTACCCACGCCAGGCGGAGACGACTCGCGTTCTAGCTCTGTGCCTTGATCGCCGCACCGGACGGCCGCGCCTGCGGCCGCGCCGGCAGTTTGACCGGCGCCGCGTGCATCGCGCGTAGCCTCACCTCGCGCCAGGACATCCCCTCCTTGAGCAACGCCGGCATTCCCATCAATACGGCCGTTGACACCTCGACGGCCTGCAGAATCACTCCATAGGCGACGCCGTCGCCGTAGCCGACGTGCCAGCCCGTGTGCAACACCGCGGCGCAGGCAGCCTGGAACACGCCGAGGTTGGCGGGCGTGGCGGGCAGTACCGCGGTGATGTTGACCGCAAACAGCACCGCCGCCGCGGCCGCGATTCCGGCCCGGTGACTCAGCCCGAGAGCGACCAGCAGGACGTAGCAGGAAAGCCACTGCAGTCCCCAGGCAGAGAGCTGCGCGCCAGCGGCGGCGGCCCCGAGCCGCGGCCGACGAAACACGCTGAGTCCGGTCCGGACCCGTGTCAGTCCCCGCCGGACCTGGGCCATCAACGCATGCAGTCGCGAGAACCGGGAGGGGGCGCCATTGCCGCGCAGCAGCGCCGGCGCCAGCAGCACAAGCGCCAGCAGCGTGACCGGCGCCGCGGCCGCGATCAGCAGTGCGTCCTCGTGACCGTTGAACAGGTCGACGGAGGAGAACATCACGCTTCCGAGCACGGCCAGCGCGACGATGTTGAGCAGCGTTTGGGAGACCAGCGTACCGAGTACGACCGGCAGGTTCTCGCGCGGGTCGCCCGTCCTGCGCGCCACCACCAGCGCACGCGATGGCTCGCCCAACCGCGCAGGCAACGTCGAGGACATCAGCACGCCGATGAAAGTGCCCTGCATCGCATCCGAGCACCGCACCCGTGCGCGCGGCAGCGCGGCCTTGAGGATCGCGTACCACGAAAAGCCCCGCAGCACCATCGCGCTGCACATGACCGCCAGCCCGAGCAGGACGAGCGTCGGACTGGAATTGATCAGCGCCGCGGCGATGTGCGTCAGACCGATCTTCTGGAGCGCCAGCCACGCCAGCATCGCGCCGCCGAGCGTCACGGCGGCGAAGGCGCTGCGCCGGACGATCGCCAACGCGGTGCCGCGGCGCCGGCCAGTCGCGGGTTCAAGGCTCGCCAGCCGCTTGGGACGAGCGTGCGGCTTGCCGTCCGCGGCCCTGGCTCCGACCCGGACCGCGGCGCGCTTCAACGCCCCCGCGGGGACGGGGGTAGCGATCGCGTCCTCGTAGGCTCCGAGTACCTCGGCGGCGACTCGGGGCCACGCAAACCGCTCGACGTCCTCCGACGCCGCTCGCGCCATCGCCTCCCGACGCTGGGGCTCATCCCAGAGATCGCGTAACGCCTCGGCCAGCGCCTGCGCGTCGCCCGGCGCGACGAGCACGCCATCGATGCCGTCGCGGACCACGTCGCGGTAGCCCGCGATGTCAGACGCGACGACCGGGGTGCCGGCCGCGAACGCTTCCGTGAGCACCATTCCGAAGCTCTCGCCTCCGATCGAGGGGGCGCAGAGGACGTCGGACTCCTCCAGGACACGCCGCTTCTCCTCCTCGTCGACCTTGCCGAGCATCCGGACTCCGCGAGGATCGAGCAGCAGCGGCGCCAGCTCCTCCGGGGAGGGGCCGATCACGGTCAGCTCTGTCGGGATGTGCTCGCGGAGCGCCTCAAAGGCGCGCAGCAGCAGCGGCAGACCCTTGCGCTCAACAGCCTGGCCCACGAACACCAGCCGCAGATGGTCACCGATTGGTCTTGCGGCGGCGACCGCGGCACGGTCGGACTCGACGTGAACGCCGTTGGGGATGATCCGGTAGTGGCCGCCGAACCACCGGCGGCCGGTCCACGCCGCTGCCTCGGAGACGGCAATCCGCACGTGCAGGCGGTTGAGCACGCGCCTGGCCCCGAAGAAATTCGCCGCTGCGTTCGGAAGCCGCTTGTCGGAGTACGAGTGGAAGGTTCCGATCAGCGGTAGTCGCGTTGAGTCCGCTGCCACCCAGCCGATCATCGGCGCGACCGGCTCGTGGATGTGGACCACGTCGTAGCGACCGGTCCGCAATTCCTTGTGCATCGTGGCGATCCCGTACGGCGTGATCGAGAGGTTGGAGACGGCTCCATTCGCCTTGAAGCCGAGGGTGCGACCCAGCGAGACCAGGTAGTCGGGAGCGTCGAGTGGCTGAGGCCGCGCGCCTCGATGGAGGATCGCCGAGAACCGGTCGGGAGGGTCAAATGGGGCCAGCACGCGGACGTGGTGGCCCTCCTCCTGGAAACGCTCCGCCAGCGCTTCGATGTGCCTCGTGACGCCGCCGGGGTATGTCCACGAGTATGGCGACACGAGCGCAATGCGCATCGTTTGAATGTTAGTAGCTCGGTTCGCCATTCCAGGGTTATCTAACCCACCCAAGCGGGTCCGTTTCGGCCCCGTATCATCAATATGGCCATGCCCGTGCGCCATTTCGTCAAGTACACGTTCCTGAACATCGACCCGGCGTGGCGACGGCTCGAGGACGACCTCCGCGCGGCGCATAAGCGGGAGTTCATCGCGGCGTGCGAGGACTTCGCCGAGGGACACCTGCTGCGTGTCTTCTCGCTGGTGGGAACGCGAGGCGACGCTGAGATGATGATCCTCAGCCAGGCGCAGAACCTGGAGCGGATCCACGAGTTCCACGTGGTCCTCGCGCAGAGCGGTCTGATGAAGTGGTGCACGATGCCTTACTCGTTCCTGGCGATGACCAAGCCGTCGGAGTACTCGGATGAGTCGCGCCTTGAAGTTCGACCTGCGCATGGCAAGTACCTGTTCGTGTATCCGTTCGTGAAGACGCGGGCCTGGTACGCGCTGCCGGCGGACGAGCGCTGGCGGATCATGCAGGAGCACATCAGGCTCGGGCGCGAGTATCCGTCCGTCGACCTCAACACGAGCTATTCGTTCGGCCTCGACGACCAGGAGTTCGTGGTCGCCTTCGAGACTGACAACCCGGCCGACTTCCTCGACCTCGTGCAGCGGCTGCGGACCACTGAATCGAGCACCTACACGCTCCGCGATACGCCGACCTTCACCTGCATCTCGTGCTCGGTCGAGCGCGCGCTGGGCGCGCTCGATGGCGCTTCCCTGACGGTCACCGTTCCGTGAGCGCGGTCGCCGGCCGGCGGTGATCTGCGATGGCGTCTCCTGAGCGCCCGGCCGATCCCGTCGAGCACCTGCGGGCGGCGGATCCGGTCATGCGCGTCTTGATCGACGACATCGGAACCGACGGGCTCGGTGACCCTCGCGCGGGCCGGCCGGATGACCACTACGGCGCGCTGGTACGGTCGATCGTCGGCCAGCAGCTCTCGACCAGGGCGGCGCGGGCGATCTACGGCCGGCTGACCGACCACTTCGGCGGCCGGACACCGACCCCGGCCGAGGTCCTCGCCGACGACCCGGAAGAACTGCGCACGGCGGCCGGCCTATCTCACGCCAAGGTCTCCTACCTGCGTTCCCTGGCAGAGCACGTGCTGGATGGCTCGCTCGAGCTCGACCGGCTCGACACGCTCCCCGACGACGAGGCGATCGCCGAACTGGTAGCGGTACGGGGGATCGGCGACTGGAGCGCGCACATGTTCCTGATGTTCCACCTCGGCAGGCCGGACGTGCTGGCGGTCGGCGATCTCGGCATCCGTCGCGCGGTGATGCTCCGCTACCAGTTGCCGAAGCTCCCGGAGGCCGCGGAGCTCGAGCGGATCGCCGAGCCGTGGCGCCCGTACCGGACCTTGGCGTGCCGCTATCTGTGGCGCTCGCTGCGGGCCACGCCGGTCTGAGCGGCCAGGAGGAGTTTGTGGTGAACCCGAGCGCCGGCGCGTGACCAGCGCCGACGGCGCGTGTGCTGAGCGCTCGCATGTTCAGAGGCCCAACCGGGGTCGCCAGGCGAGCAGGTCCGGGGGCCTCAGCAGGTCGCAACATCAGGCCACACGCCACCTTCAGTGGCGCGAGTCCTGTTGCGAAAGCGGCTAGACGGCCGAGACTTCTTCCTCGTCCGCCACACGGAACGAGGAGCCGCAGCCGCAGGCGGCGATCACATTCGGGTTGTCGACCTTGAAACCGGCGCCTTGAAGGCCGTCGACGAAGTCGACGGTCGAACCCTGTACGTAAGGCAGACTGGGCCGATCAACCAGCAGGCGGATGCCTTTGTCCTCAAAGACGGTGTCCCCATCCCGCTGCTCGTCGAATGCGAGCGCATACTGGAAGCCCGAGCAGCCGCCGCCTCGGACTCCGACCCGGAGACCTGCGGTCTCGGCGACCGCGGCCTGGGCGGCCAAGAACTCGCGCACCTTCTCAGCACCGTTGTCGGTAAGAGTGATCATGCTTCATTCAGTATAGCGGTGGAACCTCGCTACGCTAGAAGCGTGTCCGTAACCCCGGAGGAGCTGAAGCAGCGGATCGAGTCCGGCATTCCGGGCGCCCGCGCGGATGTCAGCGGTGATGGCCATCATTTCAACGCGGTCGTCTCGGCACCCGCCTTCGCGGGTCTCAACCGGATCGCTCAGCACCGTCTCGTCTACGGCGTGTTCGGCGCAGAGCTGGGCGACCGCATCCACGCACTCTCCCTCCAAACCAAAGCTCCCGAACAGGAGACCACCTCATGAGCGACCCAGCCACGAACCCCATGCGCGACGCGATTCAGTCCGCCATCTCAGAGAACCCGGTGCTGTTGTTCATGAAGGGCACGCCCGAGCAACCGATGTGCGGCTTCTCGGCGCGCACCGTCGCGATCCTCCAGTCGCTCGGCAAGCCGTTCGCCGCGGTCGACGTGCTGCCCGACCCGCGCATCCGGCAGGAGCTCTCGGCGCTATCGAACTGGCCGACGATCCCCCAGCTGTTCATCGACGGAGAACTCATCGGGGGCTGCGACATCGTCACCGAGATGTATGAATCGGGTGAGCTTCAGGGAGCGCTCGGCCTCGAAGAGGTAAGCCCGGAGCCCGCGGTCGAAGCGGAGCCCGCCCAGGCGCCGCCGCTGTCGATCGAGAACCGCCTGTAGGGACTACCCTCGAGCGCGGGGCGCCGCCGGCGTTCGCGGCGCCACCAAGGGCTTCTAGCACCTGCGAACGAAGAACAGCAGCTGCGCGCGGCCGGTGATCACCAGCGCCTGGTCGCGGTGGACCCACCTCGGCTTGTACCGGCCGGGGGTCACTTTCAGGACGTCGTAGCTCGAGATCCCCACAAACCGCTTCCGCAGCGCCGCGATCGCGTTGACCGGGGGGCTGGGGAGCGGGGGGCCCCCTCCGAGGGCCGACACCTGCTGCAGCCGCTCCGGGGTAGCATCAGCCGATGACCGTTACCCGTGGTGGGCGCACCGAGTCGGTGGTCGCGCTGCGGTTCGATGGCGAGTCGCTGTGGGCGCTCGACCAGACCGGCCTGCCCTTCCGCGAGCACGAGCTGCGGCTACGCACGGCATCACAGGTGGCCGACGCAATTCGCCGCCTGGCGATTCGCGGCGCCCCGCTGATCGGCGTCGCGGCCGCATATGGCGTCGCCCTCGAGCTGAGCCGTGAACCGAGCCGCCAGAGGCTGGATGCGGCGTGCGAGCTGCTCCGCACCGCCCGCCCGACCGCCGCCAACCTGGCGTACGCGGTCGATCGCGTCCGCGGGGCGGTGATCGCCGGCCTGCCAGATCAAGCCGCCCCGCTCGCGCTCAGCGAGGCGCAGACGATCCATGCCGAAGAGGAGGCGGCCAGCGCGACGATCGCCGCGATCGGAGCCGAGCTGCTGGCCGGCACACGTCGCGTGATGACCCATTGCAACACCGGCGCGCTTGCCGCGCCTGGCCGAGGCACCGCGCTGGCGGTGGTCGCCGAGCTGTGGCAGCAAGGTGGGCTGGAGCTGGTGATCGCGACCGAGTCCAGACCGCTGCTTCAGGGCGCGCGACTGACGGTCTATGAACTGAGCAAGCTGGGGATCCCCCACCAGCTCACGGTCGACTCCGCGGCGGCCGGACTGATCGCCGCCGGCGAGCTCGACGCCGTGATCGTCGGTTGCGACCGCGTAGCCGCCAACGGCGACGTCGCGAACAAGGTCGGGACCTATGGGCTCGCGCTGGCCGCGTCCGCGGCGGGGATTCCGTTCGTGGTGGCGGGCCCGACCTCGACGATCGACCTGCAAACGCCGACCGGCGCCCAGATCGCGATCGAGGAGCGCGATCCGGAGGAGGTACGGAGCGCTGGGTCGGCAAGCGTGACGCTGCCCGAGACTTCCTGCCGCAACCCCGCGTTCGATATCACCCCCGCGGCGCTGATCACGGCGATCGTGACCGATCGCGGCGTGGCCCGGCCGGTTGACGCCGGCACGCTCGGCGCCGTCAGCGCAAAATGAGGGTGGCCCGGTCGTTCGGCGCCGACGACGTCCGGATCGAGGAGCTCGACGACCCGGCGCCGGGACCGGGAGAGGTGATCTGCGATGTGCTGGCATGTGGCGTCTGCGCCTCCGACGTGACCGACTGGTACGTCGCGGCCAAGCTCCCGGCGGTGCTCGGCCATGAGCCCACCGGCGTGGTCCGCGCCCTCGGCGAGGGTGTGGAGACGGTCTCGATCGGCGATCGGGTCGCGATCCACCACCACACGCCCTGCGGCGAGTGCCGTCGCTGTCGGCGCGGCCACGAGACGATGTGCGAGCGGTTCCGAGCCACCCGGCTCGAGCCCGGCGGCTTCGCCGAGCGGGTGCGGGTGGGACCGGAGCTTGTCGGCGAGCTGCTGGTGCTCCCGGACGAGCTCGATCCGGTGAGCGCGACGATCATCGAGCCGCTGGCCTGTGTGCTGCGAGCACAGGAGCGGGCCGGACTTCGCGCCGGCGACACCCTGCTCGTGGTCGGCGCGGGAGTGAACGGGCTGCTCTCGATCGCCGCCGCCCACGCCCGGGGCGTCGAGGCGGTGTGGGTCCGCGAGCCGAGAGCCGACAGGCTGGCACTGGCGCTCCAATGGGGCGGCGAGCACCACGGCAACGAGCTTGTCGACGTCGCGATCGTGTGCACGCCGAAGCCGGACGCGATCGCCGCCGCCGCCGAGGCGGTGGCGCCGGGTGGAACGCTGTGCCTCTACGCACCGCCTGCACCCGATGCGCCGCCGCGCCTGGACGGCACTACCGTGTTCCTGCGCGAGCTGACGATTACCGCGAGCTACTCGGCCGGCCCGGGCGACATGCGCACCTCGCTCGAGCTGATCGCCTCCGGCCGGATCGACCCGCGCCCGCTGATCTCCCACCAGCTGCCACTGTCAGAGACGGCCCGCGCGCTGGACCTGCAGCGGCGCGGTGAGGCGCTCAAAGCGGTGGTGGTGCCATGAAAGCGGCGATTCTCCATGGCCCGCAAGACCTCCGCGTCGAGGAGGTCCCGGAGCCTCGCGGCGAGGTGATCGTGGAGATCGAGGCGGCCACGAGCTGCGGGACGGACGTGAAGATGTGGCGATACGGCCATCCGGTGCTCGGCCCTTACCCGTGTGGCTTCGGTCATGAGACCGCCGGCGTCCGCGTGGATACAGGCGAGCGAGTGCTGGTGTCCGATTCGGTCGCGTGCGGACGCTGTGCGTCGTGCCGAGCCGCGCGTGCACAGATCTGCCGCGCACCGACGTGGGTGTTCGGCGGTTTTGCCGAGCGGATTGCGGCGCCGGCGGCGGCCCTTCACTCGATCCCGGCAGGGCTGCCCGCACCAGCCGCCGCGATGGCCGAGCCGCTGGCGGCCGCCGTGCACGCGATCGACAGGGGCAGCCGGGCCCGCGATGTCGGCGTCCTCGGCGGCGGCCCGATGGGCCTGATGCTCGCCGCGCTGCTGCTCGCCGACGGTCGGACCGTGACCGTCGCCGACCGGCATCCCCAGCGCCGCGCGCAGGCGTCGGCGCTGGGAGCCCGCGGCGCCGCCGAGCTCGACCGCCACGAGCTCGTGTTCGAGGCCGTCGGGCGCCCCGAGACCTGGCGCGCGGCCGTCTGCGCCGCGGCCCCCGGGGGCACCGTGGTGTTCGTCGGCGGCTGCCCGCCCGACTCGGCCGTGACGCTGCCCGCGCTGCCGATCCACTACGACGAGCTCGAGCTGCGCGGCACCTTCCACCACGCGCCGGCAGAGGTCGAGCGCGCGCTGCAGGCGCTTGCCGGCGGCGTGTTCGACTGGGAGTGCCTGCTCGGCGAGACGATCTCGCTCGAGCGGCTGCCCGACGCGCTGTCTCGCTCCGGCGAGGGGCCGGCGCGCAAGTATGTCGTGAACCCTGCGCTCTAACTTGCCTCTCGCAGGTACTCGAGGTGCTCGACGATCCGGCGTGAGTCACAGATCGCGTCGCCCTCGATCACGAGCACCGGCACGCGTCGCTGGTCCGTGAGCGCCTCGACCTCGGGGCGTCGCGAGCGACGCTGGGGCACCACCACCTCGGTGTAGGGAATCCCGTCGCGCTTCAATGCTCGAGCGACCTTGCCGCACGGACAGAGCCAGTTCGTCGGGGTCGTGCAGCGGTAGAGCGTCGCCATCTTTAGCGCACCTGCCGCGGCAGGCTACCCGCCACGCGCATCAGCAGTGGCCGCCTGGGCGCCGCGGCCGCCAGCAGCGGATCGTTTAGGGTGACGCGACCGTGGCCGTCGCGATCGTCACCGATACCTGTCACTACCTCCCCCGTGAGCTGCTCACGGCGCACGACATCCGGGAAGTGAGTCTGTACATCCACTGGGGCGAGGAGGCGCAGCGGGAGAGCGAGATCACCAACTACGACGAGTATTACGAGCGGCTCCGCACCGCCGCCGATCTCCCGACCACCTCGCAGCCGTCGATCGGCGATTTCCTGGAGGTATACGAGCCGCTACTCGAGGCCGGCAAGGACATCATCTCCGTGCACCTCGCGGGAGGGATGTCCGGCACCGTGCGCGCCGCCGAGCAGGCCCGCGAGCAACTTGGCGCCCGCGCCGACCGGGTCCACGTCTTTGACTCAGCCACCGCGTGCGGCGGGGAAGGGCTGGTGGTGCTGGCGGCAGCGGCCGCCGCGCGCGACGGCGCCGACCTGCACGCGGTCGCGGAGCGCGTGGCGCGCGCCCGCGCTTCGCTGAAGATGTGGTTCGCGATCGACACCTTGGAGTACCTGCGGCGCGGGGGGCGGATCGCCGGTGCACAGGCGTGGCTCGGATCGGCATTGAAGATCAAGCCGATCCTGACCGTCGAGTCGGAGATAACTCCGATCGAGCGCGTACGGACCTCCCGCCGGGCGTTCGAGCGGATGGTCGACCTGCTCCGCACCTGCCAGCAGGACGGCGCCGACGGCTGGATGGTCCAGCACATCCAAGCTCCCCGAGAGGCGCACGAGCTTGCGGCCCGCGGCACCGACATATTCGGATGCGAACCGCGCGTGATCTCGGAGATTGGGCCGGTGATCGGCACACATGTGGGACCCGGCCTACTCGGCGCAGGAGGCATTTCGAGCTCGTTGTTGTAGCTCGAACGCCTGAGCCGGATGTACTACGACTCCCGGCGCCGGCGTCCGAACGTCAGCGCCCCGATTGCCGCGATGCCGCCGCCGAGGACGAATCCAGCGACGCCGGCGCCGATCACGACCTGCCGCTGGTGTCGGCGCAGCTGCGCGCGCCAGTCGGTGACCCGCACCACTTCGCCGCGCAGTTTCTCCAGCGAGGTTCCAAGCTCACGCCGGTTCTGCTCGATCGACGCTCGGATCTCCTCCGGGCTGCGCGTCGCCATCAGTGCTTATCCTCGGATGCTGCCTGCACGGTGGCGCGGATCTTCTTGGCCTCGTCGATCGCCATGGTGGGAGTAGGCGAGCCGACCCGGAGCTTGCTGCGGGCGAACAGGAAGACCACGAGCGCGACGAGGAGCAGAACCCCGAACACGATCGCGAATCCGATCCACAGGTCTCCGGCCCCACTGACGAAGATCGCATTCAACCCCCAGGCGATCGCGCTGAGCAGATAGATGACCGCGAACACGGCGAACACAGCACCCGCAGCGACGGCAGCCGCGCCGCGCGCGATGCTCGTGGCCTTCTCGGTCATCTCCGCCTTCGCGAGCTCGAGCTCCTCGCGGACCAGGACCGAGACCCGCTCTGAGACCTCCGTCACCGTCGCGGCGAGCTTCTCCGGCTGTTCGTTTTCAGTGGGCAAGGCGCCTGAGGATCATTGCGAGCACAAAACCGCCGGCGAACGCTGCGCCTACCGCGATCTCGGGGCGCTCAGCCGCGGTCGAAATCAGCGCGTCGGTCGGGCCGCGCGCGTCGTCCGTCGGCGGAGCCAAGGCGCGCTCGGAGACTGGGCCCGGGGATGACCCCGCCCCGCCAGCCGGCGGGCCCGGCGAGGACCCCGCCCCGCCAGCCGGCGGGCCCGGCGAGGACCCCGCCCCGCCAGCCGGTGCGGGCATTCCCGAGCCTGGACTTTGCGGCTGGTCGGTCACTCGGGCGGCTCTTCGCCGAACAAGCGTCGCCACAGTAGGCCCGCAGCTCGGGTCGAGGCAATGCTGGCGAGCGCTCCGAACCCGGCGAGCAGACCCGACCAGACCAACCGCTTGACCAAGGGGCTGTCCGTCATCGATGCGGGATTCAATCAGACTCCGACACGGGTAGGCGGGCTCCGCGCTGCGCGGTCGCCCCAGGACTACCCCTCCAGCCCCCGGCAAATCGTCTCCACGATCAACGTCTTGGCTCGCTCCAGCTCGTCGTCGCTGACCCGTTCGGTCTCGAAGATCCAGCCCGTGAGCACCTGCTCGACGCATCCGTAGAAGGCGAGCGCGGCGAACTCCGGCGTGATCTCGGTCCGGAACGAACCGTCCGCCTGCGCGCGGGCGACGATCCCCCCGATCAGCGCATACGCGTCCCGGATCTTGCTGAGGTGGGTGCGGCCGAACGTATTCGCGGCCCGAGTGACCTCGACGATGATCACCTTCATCAGCTCTGGATCGTGTCGGTAGGAATCGACGATGAACGCCGCGATCGCGCGCAGCTTGTCCCTCGGCAGGCGCTCCGCGGCGTCGGCCTCGGCGATCGCTGCGAGCATCACATCCCAACGATCCAGGAACAGCGTGTCGAGGATCTCGTCCTTGGAGGAGAAGTAGTGATAGACAAGGCCGTAGGCGACCTGTGCCTCATCGGCGATGTCAGAGACGCGACAGGTGTGAAAGCCCTGCCGTGCGAAGACGCGGACCGCGGCGTCGAGGATCACGCGGCGCTTGTCGACGGCCGTGCTCGATGCCGAAGCCATCAGATCTCCCACCGGTAAGCGTCGGGTCTGCGGTTGGCCAGCGACGGCAGTCGCCGGCGGACGTCCCGCAACTGCCCAAAGTCCAGATCGGCCACGATCGCGGTCTCGGAGTCGGGCGCGCTCGCGAGCACCAGGCCCCACGGATCAACGATCATCGACCGCCCGCCAGAGCGATGGCCGGGAGGATGGGCACCGAACTGATTGGGTGCCACGAGGAAGCACTGGTTCTCGATCGCACGGCACCGGAGCAGCACCTCCCAGTGATCGCGCGTGGTGGCAAGCGTGAACGCGCTCGGAACCGCGACGACTTCCGCGCCACGAACGGCGAGGATCCGGTAGAGCTCGGGGAACCGAATGTCGTAACAGACACTCATGCCGAGGACGGTGCCATCGGCGAGCCGTGAGACCACCGCCTCGGAGCCAGGCTGCTCGTTGTCGGATTCGGCGTACACGACCCCATCGACCTCGACATCGAACATGTGGATCTTCCGGTACACGCTGCGCAGTTCCCCGTCGGGACCGACGTGGACGCTGGTGTTCGCCCCCTTCTGCTCTTCGGCGAGCCGCTCGAGAATCGAGCCAGCAATCAGATCGATGCCGAGCTCGCGGGCGGTCGCCCGTGCCCAGCTGATGCAGGGACCATCGAGCGGTTGCGCGCCGGCGTTCATCTGCTCGGCCGTGCCCAGTACGCTCCACTTCTCCGGCAACACGACCAGCTCGGCCCCGCGTCCGGCTGCCTCGCGAACGAGTCGATCGGCGGTGTCGAGATTGCGGTCGGTGTCCTCGGTCGAATTGAGCTGGACGGCTCCGGCGCGCACAAGGCCTCGCTTCGTCATCGCGGTTCCCATTCGATTGACCGGTCAGTCAATCGCGTCCCGTGAAGGATAGCCCGGAACCGATGGCAACTCCCGATGCGTCGGCGTGATGAAGGACTCACGATGCGCCGTGGTGGTGAGCGCGCCGCAGCGCCGCCAGCAGTAGCTTCGAGTGCATCGCACCGATCAGCTCGCGCAGCGGTTCGGTCCCGGAGGCGATGATCTCGACGGCGCGCTCCACCTCGACTTTGCCCGCGAGCCGGCCGAGCAGCACGCCGACCTCGTCCTCGACTAACGGTGCCAGCGCCTCCCGGTAGCGCAGCGTGTCGTAGACGGTGAACCCGATCGCCTGCTCGTAACCACCGGCCCGGAACCTGGAGATCGCCTCGATGATCGCGACGTCGTCGGCGTCGTAGCCGCGCGTACCCGGCGTCAGGACCTCGAGCTCCTCCAGCCGGTCGAGCACATTCTGAGGGACGTCATAGGTCTCACGCACCTTTGCCCGCGAGACCCGGCCGCTCTCGCGCGCCGCGATTGCGAGCTCGAGGATCCGGTCCTCCAGCTCGATCAGCCGGGCAGCGCGATCGGGGTGCTCGGCGATTATCTCCCGGATCACCCGCAGCGGCATGAACCGCTCCTCCTGGAGGCGCTTGATCAGCTGGATTCGCTCGACGAACTCCGGCGGGTAGTACGCCATGTTCCGGCTGGTGCGCACGACTCGATCCTCCGCGCCGAGCAGCCCCTCGCGAAGGTAATGCTTGATCGTGCCCGCGCTCACGCCAGAGCGCTCCGCGAGCTCCGACATCTTGAGCAGGCCGCCCGAGTTCATGTGCGCAAAAACGAGCCCTGAACGTCAAGCGGCGGGCTCGCGCCTGGCCTCCGCTCGCGGTCCAGGCTCGCCTATGTGGAGGCCACGCGAGTCATCCGGGGTCCTGATCCCGAGCATCGCGCGTGCCTCCCCAACGGTCGCCGGCCTGCGCCCCGCGTCCAGCGCCATCTGGCAGGCCTTGGCGATCAGCTCGCCGTTGGACCGCGCCATCGCCCCGTCGGGGAGGTAGAAGTTGTCCTCCAGGCCCACCCGAATCGAGCCACCGAGGGCCAGCGCCGCCGCCACCATCGTCCACTGCTCGCGGCCGATCCCGATCACGCCCCAGTGGTGATCTCCAGCCGGCATGTTGTCCGCCATCGCCGCGAGGTTGCGCGCCGTCGCGGGCACCCCGCCGAGCACCCCCATCACGAAGTCCGCGTGCAGCGGCGCCTCGAGCAAGCCCATGTCCACCAGTGGCTCCAGCGTCCCGACGTGGCCGAGGTCGAAGCACTCGTGCTCGGGCTTGACGTGCAGCCGGCGCATCGCCTCGAGCAGCTCGACGATCTCATCGAACGGATTGGCGAACAGGAACTTGAACACGAAGCTCTTGCGCCTGCGGGAGTACTTCCCGTAGTTCATCGAGCCCATGTTCAGGGCCGCGACCTCGGGACGCCCGGCGTCCAGGTAGGCGATGCGTTTCTCGACCGGAACCCCGACCGTCCCGGTGGAGAAGTTGATGATCGCCGCATCTCCGATCTCCGCGAGGATCGCCTCCTTGATCGCCACGAAGTCCTCGACCTCGTAGCTCGGTCTGCCGTCCGGACTGCGCGCGTGTATGTGGATGTGGACCCCGCCCTCGTCCACGATCCGTCGCGCCTCGCCCGCGTACTCCTCAGGCGTGTAGGGGATCGCGGGGCACTGGTCGCGGTTCGCGATCGCGCCGGAGATCGCGCAGGTGATGACGGCGGGGTTCACACCGGCACCACGCCGCTGCGCTTCCACGGGCGCTCGACTCGCTTGCCGGCGGCCATCTCCAAGCCGCGGCAGATCGTCGCGCGGGTCTCGCGCGGGTCGATCACGTCGTCGATCATGTCGTTGCCGGCGGCGACGTAGACATCGATGATCTTCCTGAAGTTGCCGATCAGCTCGCGGCGCTTGGCCTCGGGGTCCACCGCCTCCTGCATCTGCTTGCGGAAGATGATCTCGACGGCTCCCTCCGCGCCCATCACGCTGATCTCGGCCGATGGCCACGCGACGATCAGATCAGGCTCGTAGGCGCGACCGCACATCACGTAATAGCCGGCTCCGTAGGCCTTTCGCAGTACCACCGTGATCTTCGGCACGGTCGCGTTCGCGGTGGCGTACAGCATCTTCGCGCCGTGTCGGATGATGCCCGCCTGCTCGACCTTGGTGCCGACCATGAAGCCGGGAACGTCCATCAGGAACACCAGCGGGATCCCGTAGGCGTTGCACAGGTTGACGAACCGAGCGGCCTTGTCGGCGGAGTCGTTGTCGAGAATCCCGCCCAGCTGCCGCGGCTGGTTCGCCACGATCCCGGCCGGCCTGCCGCCAAACCGGGCCAGGCAGGTGATGATCGTCTTCGCCCACTGCGGCTTGAGATCGAAGTACCCGCCGTCGTCGACGATCCGCCGGATCACCTCGTACATGTCGTACGGCTTACGGTTTGAGTCGGGCAGGACGTCGAGCAGCTGCTCATCAGCGCGGTCGATTGGATCGCTCGTGGCGCGCACCGGCGGCGGCTGCTCGCAGCTGGACGGGAAGTAACTCAGATACTCCTTGATCGACCCGATGCAGGCTTCGTCTGATTCGACCTCCAGGTCGCCCACGCCGGACTTGCGGCAGTGCACGCGCGAGCCCCCCAGCTCCTCTTGGGTCACGTCCTCGCCGACGGCCGCGCGCACCAGATGGGGGCCCGCCAGGGCCATTGATCCGCGCCCTCGCACCATCGGCACGAAGTCGGCGAGCCCCGGGATATATGCCGTTCCCGCCGCGCACGGCCCCATCAACGCGGCTACCTGAGGGATCACCCCGGAGTTGATCACCTCCTCTCGGAACAGGTGACCGCTTCCCGCGAACAGCGACCCCACGGCCTCCTGGATCCGCGCCCCGGCCGAGTCGAGCAACCAGATCATCGGGATCCGCTTGGTCAGCGCCACCTCGCGCAGCCGCGTCACCTTGAGCTCGCCGGTCATGCCCATCGAACCGGCCATCACCGTGAAGTCGTAGGCGGCGACCGCGGCCAGCCGTCCGTCCACCTTGCCGTACCCGGTGATCACCCCGTCGGCAGGCGCGTCGCGGCCCTCCATCGCCCTTTGCGAGAAGTGCGGGCGGCCATGGATCCCGAGCTCCACGAACGTGCCGGCGTCGACCAGCAGCTCGATCCTCTCACGGGCGGTGAGCTTCTCGCGGGCGTGCTGGGCGGCGATCTTCTCGGGGCCACCCCCCTGCTTGATCCTCTCGCGGCGGGCGGCGAGGTCCTCCGCCAGGGGGCGGAGCAGGCTGGAGGTCGGGGCGTCGGTGGCCATCGCGAGAAGTGAGACGTACTACTTATCACTTTGTCAGGTGGCGCCCTCCGAGGTCAAGCTGAGCGCTCATGGAGATTCTTTGCCATATAGGCAGAAGATCTCCATGAGCGCCTAGCGACCCTTCCACTCGGGCTCGCGCTTGTCGAAGAACGCCGCCACGCCCTCCTGGATGTCCTCGGTCGAGAACGCGATCGTCAGCTGCGAGCGCAGGAAGTCGAGCGCATCGGCGAACGCCATGTCGAGCTGGCGGAACATCGCGTCCTTGCCGAGCTTCATCATCACCGGCGACTTCGCGGCCAGCTTCTGCGCCCAGTCGCGCACCGTCTCCTCGAACTGCTCGGCGGGAACCACGCGGTTGACGATCCCGATTCGCTCTGCCTCTTCGGCGGAGATCTGCTCACCGAGCAGAAGCAGCTCATTCGCCCGCCGGCGCGGCACGTTGCGGTAGATCAGGGCCATGATCATGAACGGGAACAGGCCGACGTTGATCTCGGGCGTGCCGAAGCGCGCCCCCTCGCGCGCGAGGATCAGGTCGCAGGCCAGCGCAATCCCCAGCGCGCCGGCCAGCACGTGCCCGTTGGCGGCACAGATCGATGGCTTGCCGAGCTCGCCGAGCAGGCGGAACAGGCGCGGAAACTGCTCGGTCGCGAAGTGCTTGTGCACGAGCGGGTCATCGGCCGCAAACCCGCCCAGGTTGGCACCGGCCGAGAAAACCCGCTCGTGCGTGGAGGAGAGGACGACGCACCGGACCTCGGGATCGTCTCGGGCCGTCTCCAGCGCCCCAATCAGTTCGCCCAGGAGCTGATCGGACAGCGCGTTGCGCGTCTCGGGCTGATCGAGCGCGATCGTCGCCACGCCGGCTTGGGATACCTCGTAGCGCAGAGTGGCGTAGGCCATGGTCGGGATGATGACGACTTCCCGGCGACTAGCGCGCGGCTCGGATGCGCAGGCGACCGCACCCACCCAGCCACCAGAGTAGAAAGTAAGAAGTCCTACTGTTTACTTTTCGGTGCTGCTCCGCTAGCTTCAGCCAACCCGAGCCGCGACCAGGAGACGATCACCGATGGCGAGCACCAGCGATGTCCTCAAGCCCGACTTCGCCACGCATCGCAAGCACTTCATCTTCACCGATGAGCACGAACAGCTGCGTGAGTCGATCCGCCGCTTCGCGATCAAAGAGCTCCAGCCGCACGCCGAGGAGTGGGAGGAGACGACGTTTCCGGACTGGGTGTTCGAGCGGATGGGCGAGCTCGGCTTTCTCGGGCTCGACAAGCCGGAGCGCTACGGCGGCCAGGGCGGTGACTACTACACGAGCCTGGTGCTCGCGGAGGAGATCGCGCACGCGCACTGCGGGGGGCTGGCGATGGGCGTGGCGGTGCAGACCGACATGGCGATGCCCCCCATCCTGGCGTTCGGCACCGAGGAGCAGAAGCAGCAGTGGGCGGCCCCGGCGATCGCCGGCACGAAGATCCTGTGCATCGGGATCACCGAGCCCGACGCCGGCTCGGACGTGGCCGGGATCAAGACCCGGGCGGTCAGGGACGGCAACGAGTACGTGATCAACGGCTCCAAGACGTTCATCACCAACGGCCACCGCGCGCACGGGATCGTGCTGGTGACCAAGACCGATCCCGACGCCGGATACGACGGATTCACACTGTTCATCGTGCCGATGGACGCGCCGGGGGTGATCCGCGAGAAGCGGCTGCAGAAGCTCGGGATGCACGCCTCTGACACGGCACTTCTGGCCTTTCAGGATGTCCGAGTACCGGAATCGGCGGTGCTAGGAGAACCGGGCAAGGGCTTCTACCACATCATGTGGGAGCTCCAGGGGGAGCGGCTGATCGGCGCCGCCGGCGCGGTGGCCGGCGCGCAGCACGTGTTCGACCGCACGCTCCAGTACGCCCAGGAGCGCAAGGCTTTCGGCCGCTCGATCGGCCACTTCCAGGTGATCCGCCACAAGTTCGCGGAGATGGCGACGAAAATCGAGACCGCGCGGCAGATGGTCTACACGACCGCCTGGCGCTTTCAGAACGGCGAGTATCCGGTGCGCGAGATCACGATGGCGAAGCTGTACGCGGCGCGGATCGCCGTCGAGGTCGCCGACGAGTGCATCCAGATCCACGGCGGCAACGGCTACATGAAGGAGTACGGGATCGAGCGCTCGTGGCGGGATCTGCGCCTGAACCGGATCGGCGCCGGCACCGACGAGATCATGCTCGATGTCATCGGCCGCTCCTACGGCCTGTGAGCGCGGGGCCGAGAGCTCCGATCCCGCCCTTCACGGTCGAGCACGAGGAGTTCCGGGCTGCCGTCCGCCGCTTCGTCAAGACCGAGCTTCAGCCGCGCGCGCGTGAATGGGAGCAAGCCCAGTGGTTTCCGAACGAGGTCTTCACCCGGCTCGCGGAGCTTGGCTACATCGGGCTGAAGTTCCCGCCCCAGTACGGCGGCGACGGTGACCCGGTCGCCGACGCCGTGTTCGTCGAGGAGCTCTCGTGGTGCGGTTCGGGCGGCCTCGCGGCGGGGATCGGCGCACACGCGGGGATCGCACTGCCCCCGATCGCGCGGTTCGGCACCGAGGAGCAAAAGCAGCGCTACCTGGTGCCCGGAATCCGCGGCGAGAAGATCGCGGCACTGGCGATCACCGAGCCCGACGCCGGCTCCGACGTGGCCTCGATCCGTACGCACGCCCGCAAGGCCGATGGTGGCTACGTCGTCGGCGGCGCCAAGATGTTCATCACCGGCGGGGTCCGGGCGGACATCCTCGTCACCGCCGTCAAGACGACGGAGTCAGGGGGTCACCATGGGATTTCGTTCCTGATCGTCGAGCGCGGGCCCGGCGTCGAATCGAGCGCGCTCCAGAAGCTCGGATGGCATGCATCGGACACCGCGTTGATCACCTTCGATGATGTGTTCGTGCCGCAGGAGAACCTGCTCGGCGAGGAGAACGGCGGCTTTTATCTGATCATGGCCAACTTCCAGTGGGAGCGCCTGCTGATGGCCCTCGGCGCCGTCGGTGGCATGCAGGCGGCGTTCGAGAAGACGCTTCGCTACGCGCTGGAGCGCACCACCTTCGGTAAGCCGATCGGCCATCACCAGGCGATCCGCCACAAGCTCGCCGAGATCGCCCTGACAATCGAGGCCGGACGCGACGTCACGTACTCCGCCCTGCGGCGATACCTCGCCGGCGAGGATGCGGTTCGGGAGGTCACGATCGCGAAGCTCGCCACCCAGCGGGCCGCGTTCGAGGTGATGGACAGCTGCCTGCAGATCCATGGTGGCGCCGGCTACAGCGCCGAATACGACATCGAGCGGGCGGCTCGCGACGCCCGCCTCGGCCCGATCGGCGGCGGTACCGACGAGATCATGAAGGAGATTCTCGGCCGCTCGCTCGGCCTGTAATCCATCCGCTGGTGAGCAATTGCGCCGCGGTGGGTAGGATCAGTTCCGTGGGGAGAATCGTGCCAGCCGCGTTGACGGTGATCACCGTCACCCTCGGTCTCGCGCTCAGCGGCTGCGGCTCGTCCTCGACCTCGACGATCGGTCCCGTCGCCCGCGCGGCAGACGTGACTTCGCAGGTGCCGGGCTACCGCGTCGCCGCGACGACCACCGTCACCACCGGGGCCGGCCGCGCGACGGTCGCGGTGACCGGGCGCTTCGATCGCACGAACCGGACCGGCGAGCTGACATCCTCGGAGACCGTCGCCGGCCATCACCTGGCGTTCACAGAAGTGTTTTCGGGTCTCACCTTTTACCTGCGAGCCACCGGCTTTCCGCAGCTGACCAAGCTCACCGCCGGCAAGCCGTGGCTGAGGTTCGATATGAGCCGGATGCTCGGCGCGATGGGTCTCGGGTCGCTTCCCACCGGCGCCGACCCGAGCCAGTTCCTCGACTACCTGCGAGCGGTGGGCGCATCCACGGCCCGAGTTGGCAGCGCCACCGTGCGCGGTGTCAACACCACCCACTACCACGCTGTCGTTGACCTCTCGCGCTACGCCAACCTGGTTGCGCCATCGCAGCGGGCGGTTGCCGCACGGGGCGTCGCGACGCTCGAGGCCGCGCTGGGCAGCCACACGATGCCGATCGATGCATGGGTCGACGACCACAACTTGGTGCGCCGGATGAGCTTCAGCTTCCAGGAGTGCGTCGAAAACCAGAAGCTGAACCTCGGCATGACGATGGACTTCTACGACTACGGGCCGCAGACCCCGGTGCAGGTGCCGAGCGCGGCGGACGCCTACGACGTCACCCCCTTGCTGACCGCGGCGCTCGGCAAGATCAAGTTCGGCTGCTCCTCGGCATGAGGGCCCACGTGCCCGGCTAGCCGCTGGTACGAGGGATCGGCGATGGACTCCGCGCGCGGGCAGCTGTTGATCGCCGGACCGACGCTGCTTGACCCGAACTTCTGGCGTACGGTGGTACTCGTGGTCGAGCACACCGAAGAGGGCGCGCTGGGCCTCGTGCTCAACCGGCCGTCCGAGACTGCGGTCGGTGAGGCCGTGCCACAGCTCGGCGAGCTCGTCGATCTGGACGATCGGCTCTACATCGGCGGCCCGGTGCAGCCGTCGTCAGTCATCGTGCTCGCCGAGTTCGAGGATCCAGGCGACGCGGCACTGCTCGCGTTCGAGGACGTCGGCGTGCTCGGAACCGGCTCCTCCGAGGACGAGCTGGCCGCCGGCGTGCGGAGCGGACGCCCGTTCGTGGGCCATGCCGGATGGGGCCCGGGACAGCTTGACGCAGAGCTCGAGCGTGGCGACTGGATCGTCGAGTCCGCGCGGGTCCAGGACGCATTCACCTCGAGTCCCCATGAGCTGTGGTCGGACGTACTGACGCGCAAAGGTGGGAGTTACGCGCTGGTCGCGCGAATGCCGCCCGATCCGTCGGTGAACTGATGGCCCACGAGCACACTCACGAGCTGGGCGCCGGCCACGCCGGCGGCCATGCACAATCCAGGGAGGCCGACCGCGAGGCTCTGAAACAGGCCCTGGCGTTGATCGCGCTGTTCATGGCGGCCGAGATCGTCGCGGGCATCCTGGCGTCCTCGCTGGCGCTGCTCTCGGACGCGGCACACATGCTCACTGACGCGGTGGCGCTGGCGCTGTCGCTCGCGGCGGCGAGGCTCGCTACCCGGCCCGCCCACGGAGCGATGACCTACGGCCTGGGCCGGGTCGAGATCCTGAGCGCTCAAGCCAACGGCGTCACGCTCCTGATCCTCGCGGCGCTGATCGTCTACGGCGCGATCAGCCGCCTGGTGGCCCCGCCCGCGGTGAAGGGTGCGGTCGTGCTGGTCGTCGCGCTTGCCGGCGTGGCCGTCAACCTGCTCGTCGCGTGGCTCCTGGCGCGTGGCTCGGGCCCGGAGCGGAGCCTCAACGTGGAGGGCTCCTACCGCCACATCCTCACCGACCTGTACGGCTTCATCGCGACGGCCGTGGCCGCGGTCGTGATCCTCACGACGGGGTTCTCGCGCGCCGATCCGATCGCTTCGCTGCTGATCGCCGCGCTGATGCTGCGCGCTGCCTACGTGCTGCTGAAGGCATCCGGGCGCGTGTTCATGGAGGCCGCGCCGGCAGGGCTGGACCCCGACCGGATCGGCCACGTGCTCGCCTCGCAGCCCGGGGTGGTGGAGGTCCACGACCTGCACGTGTGGGAGGTCACCTCCGGCTTTCCCGCGCTCTCCGCCCACGTCGTCGTGCGGTCCGGGGATGACTGCCATGAGCGCCGGCGGGAGCTGCAGCGCTCGCTCCAGGATCAGTTCGGGGTTCAGCACACCACGCTCCAGGTAGACCACGAGGCCGCTCCCCAGGGGCCGTTGCAGATCGAGATCACGCAGCGCGAGCAACGGTAGACTGGCGGCGATGACGGTGGTGCGGGACGGATGAGAGTTGTCAAGCCGGGCACCGACCGAGACGTGCCGCGGGGCGTGGTTGGCGGAGCCGAGATCTCCCAGACCACCGCCGGGGCCCAGAACATCTACATGGGGGTGTTTCGGGTGCCCCCCGGAGCCCGCTCGCGGCCGCACTATCACGAGGGGTGCGAAAGCGCGGTGTACATGCTGTCGGGGAGGCTCAGGGTCAAATGGGGCGATCACCTCGAGCAGGAGCTGACGCTCGAGCCCCGTGACCTCGTGTACGTGCCGCCACGCGAGACCCACGTGCTGGAGAACGACTCGGACAGCCAACCGGCCGAGTACGTGGTGGCGCGTGATTCACCGCACGAGGACGCGGTCGTGGTCCCCTGGGCCGACGAGTCGATCTAGGCTCGCCTCGCTGGGGCTCCGTGCGCCGACGCTCGCCTCGCTGGGGCTCGGTGCGCCACGCTCGCATCGCCGCGCCGAGCGGCCACGCTCGCCTCGCCGCTGCGCGCGGGCAGCACGTCGAAGCTGCCATCGTCGAGGACGATCACGCCGCCGTGGGGGAACCAGCTCGGGGCGCCATCCGGGCCGCTCAAAAGCGCCGCCTTGCTGAGGGTCTCGGCTTCGGCCGCACTCGGCGCGAGCGCAGTCGCCTGCACGACGCCCGTAAACGCCGGCTGTCCGCTCATCGGATCGAGCAGGTGATGTGCCGGCCGGCCGTCCGGTCGGAGCCAGCATCGCTTGCCGATCCCACTGGTGGCGACTGCACCCAAGGCGAGCTCGAACGTGTGCAGCGGGCAGTCGTCGAACGGGCTGGCAACGTGAACCTGCCGGCGCGCCATCGCCGCTCCGCCCAGGCGAATGTCCCCCGCGCAGTCGACGACGAACGCGTCGTAGCCGGCCAGCATCGAAGCGAGTTCGTCCGCGAACACCCCTTTCGCGATCCCTCCGGGGTCGAGCTTGACTCCCGGCGGGCGTCTCAGGAGACCCCGACGCCGATCGATCTCGATCGCGCGCCACCGGGCCTCGGGGCGCGGCCGGCCCGGCGTCCGGGCCGGAGCCAGCTCCAGCAGCCGCGGGAGCAGGATCCCCCGTCCTTCATGATGGTGCCCGTATCCGGCATGCTCGATCTCCGCAACGAGCGTGGGATCGACAAGTCCGCCGGTGCGCGCCGCAGCGTCGATTGCAGCCCCGGCGATCCGGCGCATCATCGGGCTCACCGGTACCGTGCAAGCGCGATTCGCATTGAGGGCAGAGAGCTCGCTATCGGCGCGGAACCGTGAGAACTGGCAGTGCCACGCGAGCAGCGCTCGCTTGGCCGATAGCAGCGCGGCGGCCGCATCGTCACGGCGAATGCCGCCACAGACGATCACCGTGCACTCAGAACCGAAGCACGAGAATGTCTCGCGGTCCTCGATCACGGGCTCGGTCGTGACGCCGGGCGGCGTCACGACTGCCTCGTGGTGACGCTGCTGGTCGAGCCGCCCGAGCTCGTGTTTGCGCTCTGGGAACCCCCCGTCGACCCGCTCGACGCGTCCGACCCGCTGGACCCGGTAGACCCGCTCGACCCGGTAGACCCGCTCGACCCGGTAGACCCGCTCGACCCGGTAGACCCGGTAGACCCACTCGACCCGCCAGACCCACTCGACCCGCTAGACCCACTCGACCCGCTAGACCCACTCGACCCAGCCGAAACCGTCTGCCCCGAGCTCGCGACCGTCGCTGTTTTCCGGGACGCCAGTGCGGGGTCGTGACCGGTGGTGAGCTCGATCGCGATCAGCAGCCAGGTGGCAAGGAAGATCGTGACGGCGCCCACGGCAACCCGGCGCCGAATCATTCGGGCTCGGATCTGCCGCCCGGTGCGAATCGATCCTGCGCTTGCGCGGTGTGGTGCAGGCATCGGGTGTGAGTCGTGCGTCATCTATGGGGTCCTCTGGTTTCGCATGGCCGGTGCTCATAGGCTCGTGGCGATCCATCGCACGCACGTGAGGGATCGATAAGAAGCGCGTATGAGCATCGACGGGCCGACCGCGGGTCAGAAAGCTGACGCGAAACGCTGCAAACGTTTGTCAGATTCGGCGCACGGGGAGAAAATGCGCGTTTCTCGGGGTCCTTGGGGGGCACCACGAGATCTAGGGCGGCACAACCAAATACGGCGGTGGGGATGGCGATGACGCAAGATGGTCTGACCTCGATGCAGGTAGCTTGGCTCGACGAGATCCTCGAGACCGTCCGAGAGTTCGGAGCGGCGAGTCTCGGGCTGGTCGCTTGGGAGTTGTCGCTAGGAGAGGAGGAGCTCGCTCCGGCGTGGGCGCATGCAGTCAGAACCGGGTTGCTGCGGCGGGCGGGCACGGCTCTGCAGGCGGGCGCCACCGCGTGGGAGACCCCGTATACGCTCGCTACCGAGGTTCGGGTAGCGGCAGGGTCCCCAGCTCCAGACGGCAGCCGCTGAAGTAATCGCCGGCGCGCGAGGTCAGGAAGCACACAAGTTCCGCGAGCTGCTCGTCGGTGGTCTGCTCACCCGGCATCACCGCCGTGGTCCTGACCCCGTACCGAGCCCATTCCACCGACAGGGTTCGGGCCAGGTTTTCGAGCGCAGATCGGGCAGCCTCGCCGTGACGCCCCGCGCCAGCCGGCGGCGCGAGCAGCACGATCCTGGTGCTCTCTGGCGAGTGGATCAGGACGCCATTTCCGAGCGCCCGAACCGAGCCCCACGCCCGCTCGAGCAAAATACGCAGAGACTCCGCGCCTCCCGTTCCGAACGCACCACGGGCGTCAAAGACGAGCGCGTGCAGCGGTGCGCGAGCCCGGGCCCAATCCTCTGCGTCTACCTCTCCGAGCCGCTCGTCGAACTGCTCTACTGCCGCTCCGGCGCAGATCAGACGATCGCGGACGGCGTCAGGGACCCCGCCGGCGATGGCAATCACCGAGCCCTGCAAGAGATCCGGCCGCAGAACCGTCATCGAGTGACACCGTATTAGAGCCTGTCCGGAGACACCGAGAGCCTGTCCGGAGACACCGCGCGCGTGTTTTTTCCGACCATCTCTTTTAGGATCCGAATCGGCCAGGACAAGGAAGGAGAGAAAGCAATGCTGTCCTATGCCCACGGAGCTTGTGCCGAGCCGTTGCTGGGGGAGACGATCGCTGAGAACCTCGAGCGCACGGTGGAGCGCGTCCCTGATGCCGACGCGCTGATCTCTTGCCCGCAGGGCACGCGCCACACCTACGCGCAGTTCAACCAGGCGGTCGACCGGATCGCCGGCGGCATGATCGCCGCGGGACTGGGCAAAGGCGATCGCATCGGCGTCTGGAGCCCCAACCGCGCCGAATGGGCCCTGACGCAATACGCGACCGCGAAGCTGGGCCTGATCCTCGTCAACATCAACCCTGCCTACAGAGCCCACGAGCTCGAGTACGCCCTCGGGCAGTCCGGCTGCCGCTGGATCATCGCGGCCCGCGGGCTCAAAGGCTCGGACTTCGTGGAGATGATCCGCGAAGTTCGGACCGGGCTTGCCACGCTCGAGCGAGCGATCTTCTTCGACACGGAGGAGTGGAGCGAGCTCGCCGCCGGCCCCGCCCGCCCCGACGAGCTCAGGCGACGGATGGCGGACCTCGACTTCGACGACGCGATCAACATCCAGTACACGAGCGGCACCACCGGCTTTCCAAAGGGCGCGACCCTCACCCACCACAACCTCCTCAACAACGCCTACTTCACGGGCGAGCTGCTCGGCTACAGCGAGCAGGACAGAATCTGTATCCCGGTCCCCCTCTATCACTGCTTCGGGATGGTGATTGGCAATCTCGCCGCCACCTCCCACGGGGCCTGCATGGTCTACCCGGCCGAGAGCTTCGAGCCCGAGGCCACCCTGCGGGCGTGCGCCGAGGAGCGTTGCACGAGCCTGTATGGCGTCCCGACGATGTTCATCGCCGAGCTCGGCCACGAGCGGTTCGGGGAGTTTGACCTTGAGTCGCTGCGGACGGGGCTCATGGCGGGATCGCCGTGCCCGATCGAGGTGATGAGGCGGGTCTCCTCGGACATGGGGATCAAGGAGATGGGAATCGCGTTCGGAATGACCGAGACCTCGCCGGTGACCACGCAGGTCCGTCGCGACGACACGCTCGAGAATCGCTGTGCGACGGTTGGGCAGGTGATGCCGCACGCCGAGGTCAAGATCGTCGATCCCGCCACTGGGCGGACCGTCCCGCGCGGCGAGCCGGGCGAGTTCTGCGCCCGCGGCTACATGGTCATGCGCGGCTACTGGAACGACCCCGAGCGGACCGCCGAGGCGATCGACGAGCAGCGCTGGATGCATACCGGCGACCTCGCGACGATCGACGACGAGGGCTACGTGCGCGTCGTCGGGCGGATCAAGGACATGATCATCCGAGGCGGCGAGAACGTCTACCCGCGGGAGATCGAGGAGTTCCTCTACACCCATCCCCAGATCGCCGATGTTCAGGTGATCGGCGTCCCTGACGAGCGCTATGGCGAGGCGCTGATGGCCTGGGTCGTGGCCCGCGCTGGAACGAGCCTCACGGCCGAGGATGTGCGCGAGTTCTGCCGTGAGAAGATCGCCCACTACAAGATCCCACGCTACGTGAAGTTCGTCGACTCCTACCCGATGACCGTCACCGGCAAGGTGCAGAAGTTCAAGATGCGAGAGGTGGCGATCGAGGAGCTGGGATTGGGTCAGGCCGCAGCCGTGGCCACCGCCTAGCTGGAGGCCGTGCCTGGCCGCCGTTCTCGTTTTTCGGCTCGCGCCGCCTGCAGCGCGCCTCGGTGGCCGCGGCGCTCGAGCTCGCCGTGCAACACCTTGATCCGCTCGTAGATCTCATCGGCCGCCTGTTGCTGCTGCTCGCGGGTGGTCTCGGCGACGACCTCGAACCGGAGCGGCTTGCCGAACTGGATTGTCACCTTCGGGAACTGGAACCGTTTCCAGTTGCGCACCTGGTATGAGCCGAGGATCGCCAGGGGGACCACCGGCGCCCCTGACTCCAGCGCGAGGCGCCCGATTCCGGGACGGGCGTGCTCGGCCAGCTGGCCGGTCCGCGAACGGCCGCCCTCGCAGTACATGACGACCGCGCCACCCCGCTCGAGGATCTGGAAGGCGGTCTTGAACGCCTCCTCGTCCTGGTGGCCGCGGCGAACCGGGAACACCCCGCCGTGACTGAAGATCCACGCCCCGATGCCCTTGAACAGCTGCGACTTGCCCATGAACTGGACGCGGCGGCGGATGAATGCCCCCGTGAAGAAGTGATCCATGAAGGAGGCGTGGTTCGGCGCCAGGATCACCGGACCGTTGGGCACGTTCTCAGTCGCGAAGCCGCGCGCGCGGAACGCAGTCAGCGCCCACAGCACGGTCGCGACCCGAACAGGTTCATACACCTTCGCCTCGGGCTCGCGCGTACGAACCAGCTCGTGGAAATGGTCGAAGTACTCCTTTGGTCGCGGGTCCCTGTAGACCTGCGGCTTCAGCTCCACATCGGGCATTCCTGCGACCACCTACCCCGTCAGCGGGAGCACCAGTGCCGGCTTCTCGATCACGTGCTCGGAGCTGGTCGGCACGACCGCGGTGCCGATCGCGAAGAACTCGATCACATGCGAACCCCAGCCGTGGCTCTTCTGGTTGATCCGAGCCCCGACGATCCCGCCCGCCTGTAGCTCGTCGGCTTCGGTCTGCATCCGCTCCATCGCCAGCTCGCGTGCCTCGTACAGGGCCTGGGTGTAGTTCGTCATCTCCTGGTTGCGCCCGATCTGCCTCCAGGCCGCGCGGAGGCCCTGGTGCGCGACGTGGTAGACACAGTTCCCCATCACCATGCCGACGGGACGGTAGCCGGAGCGCAGCAGCGTCGAGAAGTCCTGGCCGCTGAGATCCGAGGTGAAGGGTCTGCCATTCGGGGCGCGGTGAAGCTCGCCGCCACGATGCTTGACGGCGGTGCCGACCGCGATGAACTCGGCCAGCTCCGCGCCCCATTCATAGCGACCGATATCGAGCCGCACGCCGACCACCCCGTCCGCGCCTAGCTGGTCGGCCTCCTCCTCCATCCGGGTCATGGCCAGCTCACGAGCGTGATACATGGCCTGGGTGAGCACGCCCATCTCCTGGTTCTGGCTCCAGTTGGCCTGCTGGAAACCGATGTGGTAGATCGAGCTGCCGAGCACCAGCCCGAGCGGCTCGAATCCCGACTGATTGACGAGCAGGAACTCGTTGATCGACAGGTCGCTGGTGAAGAATCCCCGCCCGACCTCCTGCTTCATCCGCTCGATCCGGTGGCGACCGGATTCCGGGATCCCGGCGACCGAGCCGGACTCGTACGTGGCGGCGTGCGGCGCCTGCTCCGGTTGCTGGTCCTCGACCGCTACCACTTCCTCGGTGTTTTGCGGTCGAGCTTCGTCGTCTCTGTTGAAGAACCCCATCGTGTCCTCCTAGTTGATAAGCAGGCGCTCGAGCGCCTGCCGTGTTTGCCTGCTGCGCTGTGCCTCGGTAGCGAGTGCCGCGCTGAGCGCAGCCAACCACGCATTCGTGTCGATCGGCTCGCGCTTGAGGACGATTCCGGCGGACAGCCGACAGCAGCTCGTCTCGATCGAGTCGCCCTCACCGCGTAGCAACTCCAAACGGCTGCCCCCGGCCTGGACGGTGATCTTGCGCACGAACTTTGGGCCGAACATCCCGCGCCGGGAGCGCTGGACGCTGACGTTGCCCGGCATCACCGACTCGAGCTTCGCGGCGAGGCTCTCGACGAACGCGCTCAGGTCGCTGGCGTCCGCGCGCAGCGACGCCGCGAGCAGGTCCATGTCAATCGCTGCGCCCTCCGAGTCCGACACCGAGCTTCAGCCTACTCCCGGGCCCAACCGTGCGCTCGCTCCAGCGCCCGGCGCCAATCGTGCAACAGCACCTGGCGCTGGTCGTCGCTCATCGAGGGCTCGAACGTGCGAACGTCCCGGCGGCTGTTGCGCACCTGGTCGATTGTCCACAGGCGAGCGCCCACTCCGGCCAGATACGCGGCGCCCAGCGCTGTGGTCTCCGCGATCTCCGGCACGCACACGGGGACCCCCAGGATGTCGGCCTGAAACTGCATCAGCCACCCGTTTGCCGTGGCGGCGCCGTCGGCTCGTAGCTCGCTCAGCTCGACGCCGCTGGCGTCCTGCATCGCGTGCACGGCGTCGACGGTCTGATAGGCGATCGACTCGAGCGTGGCACGCGCCAGATGTGCCTTCGTCGATCCTCGGGTCAGCCCGACGATCGTGCCGCGGGCATAGGGATCCCAATGTGGGGAGCCAAGCCCGGTGAGAGCGGGCACGAAATACACCCCGTCGTTGCTCTGCACCGAACCTGCCAGGTGCTCGGTCTCGGCCGCCTCGGCAATGATTCCCAACCCATCGCGCAGCCACTGCACGGCCGCGCCGGTCACGAAGATCGCCGCCTCGAGCGCGTAGGACAGCCGCTCGCCGATCCGCCAGGCGACCGTGCTGAGGAGGCCCTCGACGGGATCGGGCGGATTGTGGCCCGCGTTCTGGAGCACGAACGAGCCGGTCCCGTATGTGTTCTTGCCCAATCCGGGATCGACGCAGGCGTGACCGAACAGGGCAGCCTGCTGATCGCCGGCGACGCCCGCGACGGGTACCTGGTGACCGTGCAGCGCCTCGGCCTTCGTCGTGGCTATCTCTCCGCAGCTGGCCATGACCCTGGGCAGCGCCCGCCGCGGGACCGCGAACAGCTCGAGCAGCTCCGCGTCCCAATCGCCCCGTACGATGTCGAACAGCATCGTCCGCGACGCGTTCGAGGGCTCTGTCGCGAGCTCGCCGGTGAGCTTGAAGATCATCCACGAGTCGACCGTGCCCAGCACTGCACGGCCATGCTGCGCGCGCTCCGCCAGGCCGTCGACGTTTCGCAGCAGCCACTCGAACTTGGTCCCGGAGAAGTACGGGTCCAGCACGAGGCCGGTGCGCTCGCGCACGAGCGGCTCACGTCCGGCGTCGCGCAGCTCGCCGCAACGGGCGGCCGTCCGGCGGTCCTGCCAGACGATCGCCCGGTGAAGCGGCTCTCCCGTATCGGGATCCCACACGCACACCGTCTCTCGCTGGTTGGTGATCCCGACCGCCTGAAGCTCGCCCAGCTCGACGCCCGCGTCGTCGAGGGCATCG
Organism: uncultured Solirubrobacterales bacterium; assembly: GCA_963731355.1. Taxonomy (GTDB): domain Bacteria; phylum Actinomycetota; class Thermoleophilia; order Solirubrobacterales; family Solirubrobacteraceae; genus Palsa-465. The sequence goes on from CAVSUS010000005.1 coordinate 87,806, forward strand.
CCGGCCACCGCCTGCGTGACCTCCCAGATCTCTGCCGCGTCGTGCTCGACCCAGCCGGGCTGGGGAAAGTGCTGGCGAAACTCGCGATACCCCCGCCCGATCAGCTCTGCCTCGTGGTCGAACACGAGGCAGGTCGTGCCGGTGGTGCCCTGGTCGATGGCGAGGATCACACCCGGGAATCTAGCTACGGTGGTTCGCGGCCGGCGCCCCGGGGAAGGCTCCTCGTATGACCACTCAACCTGACACAAGCTCGGTCCCGAAGCTGGACCTCAACGACGGCAACCGGATCCCGCAACTCGGATTCGGCGTATTTCAAATTCCGCCCGAGGAGACCGCGGACGCGGTGCTCCACGCGCTGCGCACCGGGTATCGCGCGATTGATACGGCGGCGATGTATGGCAACGAGGCGGGCGTGGCGGACGCGATCGCCCGCAGCGGCCTCGAACGCGGCGAGGTGTTCGTCACGACCAAGCTCGGCAACGACGACCACGGGGCGGACGCGGCGCGTCGTGCGCTGCAGCAGAGTCTCGAGCGACTGGGATCCGACTACGTCGACCTGTACCTGATCCACTGGCCGATCCCCTCGCAGGACAGATACGTCGAGACGTGGCGCGCGCTTGGAGAAGCTAAGAACGAGGGTCGAGCTCGCTCCATCGGTGTCTCGAACTTCCTGGTCGAGCACCTGGAGCGCATCATCGAGGAGACTGGGGTGACGCCGGCGGTCAACCAGATCGAGCTCCACCCGCGGTTCCAGCAGTCCGAGCTGCGGAGCTTCCACGAACGGCACCGCATCCGCACCGAAGCGTGGAGCCCGCTCGCCCAAGCCGAACTGCTCGATGATCCGAAGATCAGGGAGCTCGCCGAGGCGATCGACCGGACGCCGGCACAGGTGATCCTCCGCTGGCACATCCAGCTCGGCAACATCGTGATCCCGAAGTCGGTGACGCCGGCACGGATCGAGGAGAACTTCGCGATCTTCGACTTCGAGCTCACCCCCGAGCAGATGCAGACGATCGCCGAGCTCGACTCCTCCGACGGCCGGACCGGGCCGAACCCAACCGAGTTCCCCTGAAACGGGTCCCGGTCGCCGCCCGGCACTATGCTGGCGCCCGAACGCTCGAGCACAGGAGGACGTCAGTTGTCCGAGGTCGAGGCCCACATCACGGGCACCGTCTGGAAGATCGAGGTCGAGATCGGCGACACCGTCGAGGAGGGCGACACGGTGGTGATCCTCGAGTCGATGAAGATGGAGATGCCCGTCGAGGCCGAGGATCCCGGCATCGTCAAGCAGATCATGTGCGAGGAGGGCCAGTCCGTATCCGAGGGCGACACGCTCGTTGTCCTCGAGTAGCGGGGGAGCCGGTGGAGATGGCGGGGACGGTCCGGGCGCTGCCCGCGGCCGCCTGCTGGTGGATGAGCCGGAGCCAGGCATCGTCCGGCTGACGATTTCCAATCCCGTCAAGCGAGGCGCGCTCGATCACGCGATCCTTGACAGCTTCGCCTCGACCATTCCCCAGCTCGACGCGCGCTGCGTGATCGTCACCGGGGAGGGTGCGACGTTCTCGGCCGGCTACGACATCAGCGACCTCCCCGACGAGGTGTTCGCCGATGAGGCCGAGAGGCTCATCGCCCATCCCTTCGCCGCCGCGATCGACGCGATCGAGGCCTACCCGTTTCCGACCGTCGCCGCGCTCAACGGTCACGCCATCGGCGGCGGCCTGGAGCTCGCGATCTCGTGCGATCTGCGGATCGCCGCGGCGAGGATCGGACTCGGGATGCCGCCGGCGAAGCTCGGGCTCGTCTACTCCCACACCGGGATCCGCAAGTTCATCGATATCGTCGGCGCGGCGCGGACGCGCGAGCTGTTCCTGGTCGGAGGCCGGATCGATGCTCGGACCGCGCGCGCCTGGGGTCTCGTCAACGCGGTCGCCGAAGAGGGCCGTCTGGCCGAGCAGGCACTGGAGCTCGCCAAGGAGATCGCCGGCAACGCTCCGGTGGCCCAGCGCGGGAATAAACGCGTGATCCGCGCGGTCCTCGATGCCCGCGGCGATGTCGTGCCCGAGGTCGAGCAGGAGCTGCTCGAACTCCGCCGCGCTTGCTTCTCATCCGAGGACTTTCGCGAAGGTGTGCGCGCGTTCGCCGAGAAACGGCCGCCGCAGTGGAAGGACCGGTGAGCGGGGGCCGGCGACTCCGTCCGCGCCCCCACGTATGTTTCGATGTCGATGATCGAGATCGAGGCGCGGCTGGATGAGCTGAGGGCGCTGGGACTCGATCGCCGCACCCGCCTGATCAGCGGCCCCCAGGGCCCGCATGTGGTTCTGGACGGCAAGCCGGTGCTACTGCTGTGCTCGGACAACTACCTCGGTCTCGCCGATCACCCCCGCGTCCGGGAGGCCGCCGCCGAGGCGGCGATGCGGTGGGGAGTCGGTGCCGGCGCGGCGCGGCTCGTGTCGGGGACGATGAGGATCCACCGCCGGCTCGAGGAGCGGCTCGCCGTGTTCAACGGCCGCGAGGCGGCGCTGTTGTTCGGATCGTGCTACCTCGCGAACTGCGGCGCGGTCGCGGCACTGGCGCGGCCCGGCGAAGTGGTCTTCTCGGACGAACTCAATCAGGCTTCGATCATCGACGGCTGCCGCCTGTCGGGGGCGGAGGTGTTCGTCTATGACCACTGCGACACCGAACACCTGGCCTGGGGCCTTCGGCAGGCCGAGGGTCGGGGGGCGCTGATCGTGACCGACAGCGTGTTCTCGATCGATGGTGACGTCGCCCCGCTGTCAGAGATCGTCGAGCTCGCCCGGCGCCACCGAATCCGCGTGTTGGTCGACGAGTCGCACGCGACCGGCGCGCTTGGTCCCGGCGGGCGCGGAGCACTGGCGCAGGCGGGGCTTGAGGACGGGGTCGATGTGATCGTCGGCACGCTCGGCAAGGCGCTCGGCGCCTACGGCGGATTCGTGGCCTGCGATCGTCAGCTCGCGAGCTACCTGGTGAACGCCGCCCGTACGTTCATATTCGCGACCGCGCCGGCTCCGCCCGCGGTTGCGGGAGCGCTCGCCGCGCTCGACCTGCTCGAGAACCGACCGCGGCTGGTCCACAAGCTCCAAACCAACGCGCAGGCGCTCCGCGATGAGCTCGCACGAGAGGGCTTCGACGTCCGTGGCTCGCATACCCAGATCATCCCATTGGTGCTGGCAGATCCGGGGCTCGCGATGCGGATCTGCGACGCCTCGCTGACGCGCAGCGTGTTCGCGCAGGCGATCAGGCCACCGACCGTCCCGCCGGAGAGCTCGCGGCTGCGCGTCACGGTGATGGCCTCCCATCGCGAAGAAGAACTGCGGGGCGCCGCGCGGACGCTCGCCCAGGCAGCACGTGCCGAAGGGTTCGAGCCGCGGACGCGCGTGGTGCCGATGATCGGCGAGTGGGACGTCGCTCGGACGGATTCGCGTCCCGCCCCTCCGGCCGGGGTGTTCGATTTCGAGCGGCCCGAGGTGCGGGCCGCCTAGAGCACCCGGCCCGATTATTCGCCGTAGGGCGAGAAGTCCCGCTTACGCGCGCCGCAAACGGGACAGAACCACGTCTCCGGGATGTCCTCGAACGGGGTATCGGGCGGGATGCCGCCGTCCGGGTCGCCGTCCCGAGGGTCATAGATAAAGCCGCACGACTCGCAGATCCACTTCACGGCGCCAAGCGTACCGCCGGCGCCCGCACCGTACGCCGCGATAAGGTCGCCGTCATGGAGTTCGACCGGCCGGGACCGGGCGAGGAGCTGCACGCTGGACGGGAGACGGTTCCGCGGCCCGCCGCGACCGTGATCGTGCTGCGCGGCGGGGGCGATCGGCTGGAGGTGCTGCTGGTGCAGCGAAACCCCCGATCGCGCTTCATGGGCGGCGCCTGGGTATTCCCCGGAGGCGCCGTGGATCGAGCCGAGGGGGCGGGCCAGCGGGCGCTCCGGACGGCAGCGCTGCGCGAGCTCGCCGAGGAGGCCGGAATCCAGCTCCACGGGACCGAGCAGCTTGTCCCGTTCTCGCGCTGGATCACCCCCGCGCAGGTCAAGATCCGCTTCGACACGTGGTTCTTCCTGGCCACCTTTCCAGCCGACGGGCGACCCCAGATCGACGGCGCCGAGATTGTCGACATGGGCTGGTACGAGCCGGCGGCCGCGCTCGAGGCCGGCCGCCGGGGCGAGCTGCTGCTGGTGTTTCCGACGCTCAAACACCTCGAGCAGCTCTCGGGCTTCCGCTCGGCCGACGAGTTGATCGAGCACGCCCGCGGCCGCGAGGTGCTGCCGGTGCAGCCCCGGGTGGTGCTCTCGGGCGAGACGGCCCGCATCGTCCTGCCCGGCGAGCCGGGCTATGCCGACTGAGTCGGTTGTACGCAAAATAATTTGCGTATAATGCAGAAGTGACCCGAACTGCCGTCGCTTACGTCCGCGAACCGGTGGACCCGGCCAGCCTCCCGCGGGATCTCGAGATCAGCGCGACGATTCAAGAAGGCCAGGGAGTTGGCGCTGCGCTCGAGCGAATTGCAGCGGGCGAGGCAACGGCCCTGCTCCTCACGCGCCTCGGCGACGCCGCCGGCTCGCTCGCCGACGTGGTGCGGCTGCTCGACTGGCTGGAGGCAGCGCCAGCCGACCTGATCGCCGCCGACGTGCAGCTCGATACCGCGACCGCCTCGGGCACGCGCATGGTCGACCTGCTGCGCGAGATCGACCGATGGAGACGCGAGGGCGGCGCGCGTCGCCGCCCCCGAGGCCGACCCGGGCTCGGTGCCGGCTCCCCCGCCCTCGCCGACCGGATCGCGGAGCTGCGCGAGCGCGGGCTCACCCTTCAGGCAATCGCGGTCATGCTCAACCAAGAGGGGGTTCCGACGCCACGCGGGGGCGCCATGTGGCGGCCCTCCAGCGTGCAGTCGGCGCTCGGCTACCGCCGTCCGCCTCCGCCGATCCCGGGCGCTCCGCCCCGCCCCGGTCGCGCGGGCGATCCTGGTCCGGGCAGGCGCCCCGCGCCGCCAGCCGGAGCTCCCCCCCGCGAGCCGCGCCGCGAGCCGCCCCGTAAGCCGCCCGGCGAGCCACGTCGCGAGCCGCCCGGCAAGCCACGCCGCGAGCCGCCTCGACCATGACCACGATCATCGAGCAGTTTGGTGTCTTCGGGGTCTTCGTGTTGATGGTCCCCGAGAGCGCCTGCGTACCGGTGCCGAGCGAGGTCACGCTGCTGTTCTCCGGCTTCGCGGTCAGCCAGCATTGGATGAGCCTGCCGCTCGCGATCGCCGCGGCGACCGCTGGGAACGTGGTGGGATCGCTGATCGCCTACGCGATCGGCGCGATTCATGTGCTCGAACACGTCCCGGGCGCGCGGCCGCTGCTCGCGCGCTCGGACCGCCTGCTCGACGATCGCGGGCTGCAAGCGGTGTTCATCGCCAGGCTGCTGCCGCTCGCGCGCACCTTCGTCTCGTTGCCGGCCGGAGCTCGCCGGCTCCCAATTGCCCCGTTCATCGCCCTGACGGCCGTCGGCTGTGCGATCTGGGCCGCGGGCTTCGTGTTGATCGGGATGGTGTCGGGAACCGCGTGGCGCTCAGTCAGCTCGGCGTTCGGCAAGGCGGTGATAGGCGCCTGCGCCGTGACGGCCGTGCTCGTCGCCGTCCGGCGGTTCAGCCGCCGCCGTAGGTGACGATCAGATCGGTGAGGACGCCGACGATGAACCCGGCGCTGACCATCACCAGGCCGAGCTCGCGGAATCCGTAGCGACGCATCCCGTTCCAGACCTCGCCGATCACGTACAGGATCGCGCCGCCCGCAGCCGCGTAGAACGCGAGTTCGAGCGGGTCGCTGGTGACTGCGTAGCCGACGATCGAGCCGAGGAACGTCGGACCACCGCCGATCAGCCCCGCGAGCCCGAGCCATTTCCAGGACGGCCTCACATCGCCGAGCGGGCCGACGATCCCGAACCCCTCCGTCGCGTTGTGAAGTGCGAAGCCGATGATCAGGACGGTTGCCAGGCTGATCGCGCCGGCTCGCGCGGAGACGCCGATCGCCAGCCCCTCGGCAAAGTTGTGAAAGCCAATCGCGGCTGCGATCGTGAGCCCGGTCCGCAGGGCCCGGCGCCGGGCCGCATCCATCTCGAGCGCCAGCGCGTCAGCCTCCGAGGGCCTCAGCGCAACCGCCTCGGCCCCGCCGATGATCGGGGGAGTGCGCCGGCCGACGGGACGCATCCGCCGCTCGATCACGGCCAGCCCGGCGCTGCCGGTGGCGAACCCGCCGCCGAGCAGGACCACCAGCCAGATCAGGTACGCGAGCGACTGCTGGTGGTGCTTGACGCCCCGCAGCGCCCCATCGACGATCGCGATTGCGCTCGAGAGCACGTCGACGAAGATGAACGCCAGCACCCCGACGGAGAACATCGCCAGTGCCACCCGGGCGCGCGGACCAAGGAGCTGCAGGCGCCCAATCGGAAGACCGAGGTAGATCGTGAAACCTGCCAGGGCGCCGAGCGCGACGGTTTGTGGAAAGGACATTGCAGACCGAACTAGTTAGGGGACCCTAATCGAACCTGGCGAGCCTAACACCCCCGAGCCGTCCAGGTCCCAGTGGGGGTCGGGGTTGTGCTTCGAATTACCGGCCGCCCCGCCCAGCCTGAACCTCCGCGCGCTGATCAGCCTGTGGTTCCGCGCCCCGGAGGCTCGCCGGCGCTACGTATCGGAGTTGAGGTTGGGCAGTCCGAGCGACTGCAGCCAATGGTCGACGGTGATGTTCAGCTGCGTGAACTCGCCCGTCCAGATCAGCACGCCCATCCCGATCAGCACCAGCCCGCCGACTCCGATCACGACCGGGTAATGGCGTTTAACGACGGCTAACGCCGACGTCGCGCTGCCGAACGCGAGCCCGGTGATCAGGAACGGCACCCCCAGGCCGGCGCAGTACACCGCCAGCAGGAAGGCGCCGCGCATCGCCGAGCCCGAGGCGCCGGCCGCGGTGATGATCGCACCGAGCGTCGGTCCTGTGCACGGCGTCCACGCCAGCGCGAACGCCGCCCCGGTGAGCACCGGTCCCCCGCGGCCGGCCCGTTCCATCAGCCTGCCCACGTGCCACTCCCGGCTCAAGCGGGGAACGAACGGCGCCAGCACGAAGACCAGGCCCATCGCGATTACGATCGCACCGGACACCTTGAGCGCGGCCGGACCGGTCAGCGCCGTGTGGAGCGCCTGCTGGCCGAGCAGCCCGAGGACGATGAAGATCGCCGAGAAGCTCGCCACGAAGGCCAGGCTCGGCCCGATCACGCGGCGAGCGCTGATGTCCGTCGGCGCCACCCCGGCGACGGCCGAGATATATCCGGGTACGAGCGGCAGCACGCACGGCGAGAGGAACGAGATCAGCCCCGCACCAAACGCCAGCGGAATACCAATCCCCGAGGCAGGGTCCATCACCCACATTATGGACCGGGGGCGCGCCTGCGCGATACATCCTCCGAACCGTAGAACCCGATCCCGGGACGTGCGCCCCGACGTCCCTGCGCCGCGGTGGTAGTTTGCGGCCATGGCCACTACCGCCCCCAAACTCCAGAACTTCATCGGCTCCGAGCCGGTCGATCCGGCCGACGGGCAGACCGAGCCGATTCTCAATCCCGCCACCGGCGAGGTGATCGCGAACGCACCGCTGTCAACCGAAGCGGACGTCGATCGCGCCGTCAAGGCGGCGCGCGACGCTTACGCGGGCTGGTCCACGACCACGCCAGGCGAGCGGGCCGCCACGCTGCTCAAGCTGGCCGATGCGATCGAGGAGCACGCCGACGAGCTCGCCGAGCTCGAGTCCGACAACGCCGGCAAGCCGATCAACGCATTCCGCGACGACGAGATCCCGTTCATGGTCGACAACCTGCGCTTCTTCGCGGGCGCCGCTCGCTGCCTCGAAGGCCGCGCTTCCGGCGAGTACGTCAGCGGCTATACGTCGATCATCCGGCGCGAGCCGGTCGGGGTGATCGGGCAGATCGCCCCATGGAACTACCCGCTGATGATGGCGGTGTGGAAGATCGGTCCGGCGCTGGCGGCGGGAAACACGGTCGTGCTCAAGCCGGCGGAGACGACGCCGTTGACCGCGCTCAAGCTCGCGGAGTACGCCTCGGAGATCTTTCCCAAGGGCGTGTTGAACGTGATCACCGGCCACGGCAACCCCGCCGGCAGCGCACTCGTCACGCACGAGGACGTGGACATGGTCTCGCTGACCGGCTCGGTCCAGACCGGCAAGTGGATCGCCGAGCACGCCGCCGCGACGCTGAAGCGGGTGCATCTCGAGCTCGGCGGCAAGGCGCCGGTCGTGGTGTTCGATGACGTCGACATGGAGACTGCGATGGAGACGATCGCCGGCACCGGCTACTACAACGCAGGCCAGGACTGCACGGCCGCCACGAGGGTGCTGGCGAGCGCGAAGGTTGCCGACGACGTGGTCGGCGGCCTGGTCGAGCAGGCGCACGGCATGGTCGTCGGTGACACCCGCTCCTCCGAGACGACGCTTGGGCCGTTGAACTCCTCCCGCCAGCGCGAGCGCGTAGAGGGGTTCCTCGAGCGCCGCCCGGACCACGCGGAGGTCGCCACCGGCGGCCGCGAACCGGACCTCCCGGGGTTCTATCTCGAGCCGACGGTCGTCTCGGGCCTCCGCCAGGATGACGAGATGATCCAGAAGGAGATCTTCGGTCCCGTGATCACCGTGCAGCCATTCTCCGACGAGGCCGAGGCGATCGCATGGGCCAACGGCACGCCCTACGGGCTCGCCGCGTCGGTGTGGACGCGAGACGTGGCCCGGGCGATGAGGGTCGCGAACGCTTTGCGGTTCGGCTGCGTGTGGATCAACGACCACATACCCCTGGCTTCGGAGATGCCGCACGGCGGCTTCAAGCAATCGGGCTACGGCAAGGACCTCAGCATGTACGCGCTCGAGGACTACACCGAGGTCAAGCACGTGATGGTCTCGCTCGCCTGAGCGCGTGTTGGCACTCAGGCTTCGACGCCGCGCACGTAACTTTCGGGTCGATCAAGCGTTAGAGTGATCGACCAGGGTCAACGTGGAAGCCTCCGCATTCCCAGCACCGTCAGGTCTAGCGCGGACTCGACTCTCGATCGGGGCGCCGCTTTTGCGCTTGCGCTCGGACGAGCAACTGGTGGCGTCCTTCCGCGACGGCAACAACGAGGCGTTCCGCGTGATCTACGACCGCTACCGCCAGCGCCTGTTCGCCTACACCCGACAGATGCTCCCCGGTTCCCGCCAGGATGCGGAGGATGCGCTTCAGGATGTGTTCGTGCGGGCCTTCGGCGGGCTGCGCGCTAACGACCGCGACCTGGCGCTTCGCGCCTGGCTCTACCGGGTCGCCCACAACCGATGCATTGACGAGCTGCGCCGCCCCGCCCTGCCGGCCCCCGAGCTGATGGAGCTCGTCCGTCCTCCGCTGACCGACCCGATTGCGGAGGCCGAGCAGCGGGAATCGCTGCGCAGACTGATCGCCGACGTCCGACGGCTGCCCGAGCAGCAGCGCTCGGCGCTGTTGATGCGGGAGCTCGCCGGGATGAGCTACGTGGAGATCTCCGTTGCGCTCGCGGTCTCGGTCCCCGCGATCAAGTCGCTGCTGGTGCGCGCACGTGTCGGGCTGGCGCAGGCTGCGGAGGCACGCGAAACGTCCTGCTCGGATATCCGGGAGGACCTGATCGTGGCCCACGATCGGGGCGTACGGCCGAACGGCATGGCCCGCCGCCACATCAGGGATTGTGCGGGGTGCCGGGAGTTCCGCGCGCACCTGCGCGGCACCAGCCGACAGTTCGCCTCGCTGCTGCCCGGACTCGGGCCCGCCGGTTTGCTCGCCAAGCTGCTCGGCTTTGGCGGGGGGGGCGGCGGCGCAGCCGCCGGCGGCGGGGCCGTTGCCGCCACCGCCGGCACCGGGGGCACAGTCGCGTCGGTCGGTGTCTTTGCGACCGGAGCCGGTCACGTCGCCACGATCCTCGCCGCCGCGGTCGTCACGGCCGGTGGCGCCGTCGAGATCCAGCACACGATCCAGCACACAATCGCTCCGGTCCCCCGCCACAGCCACCATCGCTCGCTCCCCGTCGCGAAAACGGCGCCGGCGGCGGCGAGCCCGACGTACCGGACCTACTCCTACTCGCCCCCGGCCCCGACGGAGCCGGTGAAGGTCGTGGCGGCCCGCGAGATCGCGCAGCCATCGGCGCCCGCGGCGGCTCCGAGTCATCCAACCGCGACCGCCCGCGCCGGCGCCAAGGCCCCCACCACCTCCTCGCTTGGCGGCTTCGCCGACATGAACCCGGCCAGCACGGGGGGCCCAGCGCACAAGAAGAGCTCTGAGAACGGGACGACGACCGACCCGTCGACTGCGACAACGTCTCCCGGAGAGACGGGAACGACACCCCCGGGGACCGGAACCGGGAGCAGCTCCACCTCGACCGGTTCCACCACCGGCGGTTCCGGGGGCACAGGCTCGAGCGCCACCGGCGCGAGCGGTTCGGGTAACAGCGTGGGGTCCCCTACCAGCAGCGACGATCCCAGCAACTCTCCCGGCGGATCACAATCAGGATTGGGAGCAGGATCAGGACAGGGATCGGACTCGGGCGGATCCACAGGTTCCATCGGACCAATCACGAGCTGACGGCGCGATAGACCGCTACCTGGAGAGGCTCGATCACGAAGAGGTGCTCGTCAGGCGTGGGCGCCGCTCGGGCCTGTACACGATCGTCGCGATCCATTCGACGGTCCGCGGACCCTCGCTGGGCGGCTGCCGGATGTGGACCTACGAGGACTCTCGCTCGGCGCTGCGCGACGCGCTGCGGCTCTCCCGGGCGATGACCTACAAGGCCGCCATCGCCGACCTTCCGCTGGGCGGCGGCAAAGGCGTGATCATGGCTCCCGAGGCCCTCCCTGGAGAGCGGCGCACCGCCGTACTGCTCGACTTCGCCGACACCGTCGAGACGCTGGGCGGCCGCTACATCACGGCCGAGGATGTCGGCACTTCGAGCCGCGACATGAGCATCATCGCCGGCGGGACGAAGCACGTTGCTGGGCTACCGCGCAGTCGCGGAGGGTCTGGCGATCCCAGTCCGTTCACCGCGCTCGGCGTCGAATACGCGATCCGCGCCTGCTGCGAGCGGATCTTCGGGTCGGACTCGCTCAAGGGCCGCTCGATCTGCGTGGTGGGGCTCGGGCATGTGGGTTCGCGGGTCGCGAAGCGGTGCGCCCGCGCTGGGGCCGCGCTTCTGCTCGCCGACGTCGACGAAGACAAGCGCCTTCTCGGCGAGCAGCTCGGCGCCGCGTGGCTGACGCCGGGTCGCGCGCTCCAGGCTGACGTCGACGTGCTGGCGCCGTGTGCACTGGGCGGCTTCCTGGACGACGAGTCGGTTTCCCGCCTGGGCTGCCGGATCATCGCCGGCGCCGCCAACAATCAGCTGGCCGACGACCGCGTCGCGGACCTGCTGTCGGCTCGCGGCATCCTGTGGGCGCCCGACTTCGTGGTCAATGCCGGCGGGCTGATCAACATCGCCGAAGAGCTCGGCACATACGACGCGACCGCCGCCCGGCGCCGGGTCCGCGGCATCGCCGACACGCTGCGCCGGATCTTCGCCGACGCCGAGGCGAGCCGCGCCACGCCGCTGACCGCGGCGATGGAGCTGGCCAGACGGCGGCTGGTCATGGCGAGCGCGGGCTGAGGACCTGCGCCAGCCCGGGGGTCAGCCCGCGCTCGGCTCGGTCCCGGCCGGCCAGCCTGCCGGACGCTCCACGCCGGCGGGGAGGCGTCCTTCCTCGTCGAGCTTGTCGAGGTGCGCGGCGAGCGTCACCGCGGCAGCGGGACGCAGGAGCTCAGGGGCGTCGTCCCAGACTTCGTCGAGCAGCTCGTTCACGCTGCGCTTTCCCCCGTCCAGGGCGGCGATCAGCCGCCGCTCTCGCTCCAGTCGATGCTCGACGTACTCGGCGAGCTTCGCGTCGGGATCCTCGACCAGCGGGCCGTGACCTGGACACAGCACCTCGAGTTCGATCTCGCGGAGTTTCGCCAGGCCGCTCAGGTAGCCCGCCAGCGAACCCGGGTCGGGAAAGATGAACACGCTCCCCTCACCCAGTACGGCGTCTCCCGTCAAAGCCGCCGTGCCGGTCACGAACGCCACGTGATCGGGCGCGTGGCCCGGGGTGCCAACAGCCGCCAGCGGGCCCACGACCGTCCCCTCCCTCAACCTGATCTCGACCTCACCCCGCGCCGCGGCGAGCGGCGCGTCCGGATAGCGCGCCCGCAGATGTGGGACCGCCTCGCTGTGGTCGACGTGATCGTGGGTCAGGGCGATCCCGCCAAGGCCGCCCCGGCGGTCGAGCTCCGCCATCAGTGCCGCGGTGTGCTCGGGCAATGCCGGCCCGGGGTCAACCACCCAGGCCGGCCCGAGCCCGACGATCCACGAGTTCGTCCCGCTCAGCGTGAACGGCCCGGGATTCGCGGCTCTGATCCCCACGAGGTCGCTGCGACCGGGTACCTCGATCCGTGTCATGGGCTGAGGATGACAGGCGGGGACATCGACTCCGGACGCCACGACCATGGCCCCGGCACAGCGCGAGCGACACACATCAGGCCGCTGCTCGCCGGCCACCAGCTCCACGTCCTAGGATTGGGGCGGTGCGGTCCCAGCCGTTAATCGCCGTATCGGATGTGGAAGCGAGCAGCCGATGGTTTCAGCACCTGCTCGGTTGCCAGAGCGCGCACGGCGGACCGGAGTACGAGCGTTTAACCGTCGACGGCGAATTGGTGCTCCAGTTGCATGCGTGGAAGATTGAGCACCACCACGGCGCGATCGGCGATCCGGAGACTCGGCCGTATGGCAATGGCGTCTTACTGTGGTTCGAGGTCGACGATTTCGACGAGGCTGTGAAGCGCATCGGCGAACTTGAAGCTGAGATCGTTCTCGCACCGCACCGCAATCCGCCCGAGGGGCCAGGAGGGCCTGCGCATCGCGAGGTGTGGTTACGCGATCCCAACGGCTACACCGTGGTGCTCGCCAGCCCCGACGGCGAGGCCGCGTAACCGCGTCGCCGAACGCCCTCTCGCGGCTGCGTCAGGGTCTGGATCCCGTCGTCCGCTGATTGTCATGACGGCGGATCTGTGTCAATCGATACTGGATTGGTGTTGCCACGCGTATCTTCCTGACTAACTTGTGATGGCGGTTCCGCCGGCGTGCTGGCCCGAGAAAGGAGACCTGACAGGATGCGATTGGGCGCCGATCCGGCGACGCTTGCGGCGCTCGAGACGTGGGAGGGCACGGTGCGGATCACCGCGGTCGAGGCGATTCCGTTCGAGGTGCCCTACCGCCGTGCGCCGAAGTTTGCTTCGGGCAGCGTGAGCAGCGCGGACAACGTGCTCGTCCGCGTGCACAGCGACGCAGGTCTTGTTGGGCAGGCTGAGGCGCAGCCGCGCCCATACACCTATGGCGAGACCCAGACCTCAATCGTCGACGCCGTCAGCGGACAGCTCAACCAGGCCCTGACCGGCGTCGACCCTCTGCGAGTCGAGCTCGTAGCGGTCCGTTACGCCGCCGTGGCGGGAAATCATGTCGCGCGCGGTGCTGTTGACCTCGCCGTCTGGGACCTGGTGGGGCAGATATTGGGATGTCCGTGCCACCGGCTGCTGGGCGGGTTCGCCGATGATGTCGCTGCCGCCCACATGATCTCCTTTGCGCAGCCAGCGGCGATGGCGGAGGAGGCAGTCGCGGTGAACGACCGGCTCGGGGTCAAGACGTTCAAGGTCAAGGTTGGGCGTGCTCTGGCGCTGGATGTCGCCGCGGTTCGCGCAGTCCGCGAGGCCCTACCCGACGCCGACCTGTACGTCGACGCCAACCGAGGCTGGAGCTATGACGACGCGGTGCGGATCGGCGATGAGCTCATCGATCTCGGCGTGCGGGCGATCGAAGAGCCGATCTCGGTTGAGGATCGCGCCGGGCGACGGCGCCTCGCCGACCGCTGGGTCGTGCCGCTGATCGGCGATGAGAGTTGCATCAGTCTCGCCCACGTCGAGCGCGCGCTTAAGGAAGGCGCGGTCCGAGCCGTGAGCATCAAGACGGCGCGGACGGGATTCACGGAGTCACGCCGGATCCTTGACCTCTGCCTCGCTCGCAACGTCCCGATAGTGATGGGAAGCCAGTACGAGGGGGCGATCGGTGCCATGGCGACGATCGCCTTTGGCGCCGCGTTTGCGGCCGCCGCCGGCCAGCCGGCGGAGGTCACGAACTTTCTCGACCTGGCTGACGATCTCGTCGTTACGGCGCCAGAGATCCGCGGCGGCCGCGCGGCGGTCCCCACGGCGCCGGGGCTCGGCTTCGAGGTCGACGAGGATCGTCTTGCGCGCTACCGGCTGGATCGCTGATGCTGTTTTTGGCCGAGATGGACGTCCGCCTACCGCCCGAGATGCCGGCGGAGCAAGCAAATGAGCTCAAGGCACGCGAGCGGGAGTACTCGCAGGCCCTCCAGCGCGACGGGCGCTGGCCGCATCTGTGGCGGGTGGCGGGGCGCCACGCGAACGTGAGCGTGCTCGACGTCAGCTCGGTCGATGAGCTGCACGAGCTGCTGTCCGGCCTCCCGCTGTTCCCCTATCTGGAAATTCGCGTCACACCGTTGGCGCGCCACCCCAATGCCATCAACCGAGGAGAGAGCGATGTCTGATCGCGCCAACCAGCTAATCACCGACATCCTGCGGCGGATTCACGAGGCGATCGTGGAGAACGACGTCACTTACGAGGAGTACCAGGCCGCCAAACAGTGGCTCATCGACGTCGGGGAGGCGGGCGAATGGCCGCTGTTCGGCGACGTCTACATCGAGCACGTCGTCGAAGAGCACGTGTTCAGCAACCGCGCCGGGTCGCAAGGCACGATCCTCGGGCCGTTCCACCTGCCTGACGCTCCGCCCCTGGAGGCCCCGTTCGAGCTCCCCCACGGTCCCGACGAGTCGGGCGATCGAACCCGCGTCTCGGGCCGCGTGACCGACGCCGATGGCAAGCCGCTCGCGGGCGCCAACCTCGACATCTGGCAAGCGGACGCCGAGGGGCGCTATTCAGGCTTCATGCCCGGACCGCCGGAGGGCAACCTTCGTGGCCAGGTCCGCGCTGACGCCGACGGCCGCTACGAGTTCACCACCGTGATCCCCGGGCCGTACACGATTCCGCTGGATGGGCCGACCGGCAAGATGACCGCCGCCGCCGGCTGGAGCCCGTGGCGCCCGGCGCACATCCACGTGATCGTCAGCGCCGAGGGCTATGAGCCGCTGGTTACCCAGCTGTTCATCGACTCCAGCGACTACCTGGACGATGACGTTGCCAGCGCGGTCAAGCCTGAACTGATCGTGCACCCCAAGCCGACCGGCGACGGCAGCCATGCAATCAGCTACGACTTCGCGCTGGCTGCCGCGCCCACGCCGGCGATCGCATAGGCACGACGGCGCCGGAGTCGAGCGCACCGCGTCACCGGGATAGTGACGAAATGCTCGAAACGACGGCGGTTTCCTCGTCGGCAGCTCGGGTAGCCGTGCATCGAGAAAAAGGAGAGGCCATGTCGAACAATCTGGCCGGTTTGCTGACCAACTCTGCGGCGCGGTTCCCCGAGCGCTCCGCGTTGAAGCTCGACGACACCGTCGTCACCTATCGAGATGCTCGACGACGGCGCGTCTCGCGTGGCCGGCCTGCTGAAGGACCGCGGCCTGCAGCCAGGGGCCCGTGTGGGAATCATGCTCCCAAACGTTCCGTACTTTGGGATCGTCTACTACGGCGTCATGCGCGCCGGCGGCGTCGTCGTCCCGATGAACGTGCTGCTGAAGCCGCGTGAGGTGCGCTTCTATCTATCGGATCCAGGCGCGGAGCACCTGTTCGCGTGGCACGAGTTCGCGGACTCCGCGCGGGAGGGCGCCGGCGAGGCCGGCGCCGAGGCGATCATCGTCGCGCCGGGCGAGTTCGACCAACTGCTGGCAGACGCGCCGAGCGTTCCCCAGGACGCCGAGCGCGACCCGTCGGACACCGCGGTGATCCTCTACACCTCCGGCACGACCGGGACCCCGAAGGGCGCCGAGCTGACTCACTCAAACATGCGCGAGAACTGCCGCCACGGCGGCACCGAGTTGGTGCGCGTCAATGAGCAGGACGTGATCCTCGGGGCGCTGCCGCTGTTTCACTCCTTCGGCCAGACGTGCTGTATGAACAACGCCGTACGCGCGGGCGCTTGCCTGACGATGATCCCGCGCTTCGATCCCGCCAAGGCGCTGGAGATCATCCAGCGCGACAAGGTGACGCTGTTCGAGGGCGTGCCGACGATGTACCACGCCATGCTCAATCATCCGGATCGAGACCGCTACGACGTATCCAGCCTCCGCACATGCGTGTCAGGAGGCTCGGCGATGCCCGTAGAGGTCATGCGTGGCTTCGAGAAGGCGTTCGGCTGCGTGGTGCTCGAGGGCTACGGGCTCTCGGAGACCTCCCCCGTAGCCTCGTTCAATCATCTGGATCGCGAACACAAGCCGGGGTCGATCGGCACCCCAATCGAGGGCGTCGAGCTGAAGGTATTCGACGAGAACGACAACGAACTACCCGTTGGCGAGGTCGGCGAAATCGTGATCCGAGGTCACAACGTGATGAAGGGCTATTGGAACCGGCCCGACGCGACGGCCGAGGTGATGCGGGACGGCTGGCTGCATACGGGCGACATGGCGCGGATGGATGAGGACGGGTACTTCTTCATCGTTGATCGCAAGAAGGACATGATCATTCGCGGCGGCTACAACGTGTATCCGCGCGAGATCGAGGAGGTGCTGTACGAGCACCCTGCCGTGCTCGAGGGGGCGGTGATCGGAGTGCCCGACGCGTCGATGGGCGAGGAGGTCGGTGCGGCCGTGGTCCTGAGGCCGGAAGCAGACGCGAGCCCGGATGAGATTCGAGCGTTCGTCAAGGAGCGCGTCGCGGCATACAAGTATCCGCGCCACATCTGGTTCACAGATGAGCTGCCGAAGGGTGCGACCGGCAAGGTTCTCAAACGCGAGATCCGGGTCCCGGAGGCGGTCGCGGGTCGGAGCTGAGCGGGCGAGCGATGAGGCAGCTGAGCGGCCTCGATTCCGCGTTCCTCAACCTCGAGAACGCCACCCAGTTCGGGCACGTCTCGGGCCTGTCGATCTTCGCCCGTCCCGACACTCCTGGCTATGAGCCCTACACGGCGTGGAAGGAGCAGCTCGAGCAGCGCCTGCACCTGCTCGAACCTCTCCGGCGGCGTCTGGCCGAGGTTCCGCTCGGGCTCGATCACCCCTTCTGGATCAACGATCCGGACTTTGACCTGCAGTTCCACGTGCGCCACACGGCGGTGCCGCCGCCTGGCAGCGATGAGCAGCTCGCCAACGTCGTCGGACGCATCGTCGCTCGGCCGCTTGACCGGCGCCGGCCGTTGTGGCTGTCGTATGTGGTCGAGGGTCTGGCCGATGACCGCTTCGCGGTCCTCACGGTATTCCACCACGCGGCTGTCGACGGCGCATCGGGAATGGAGCTGCTGACGCTGATGCTCGACCAGCGCCCAGAGGGCGGCGAGATCCGGCCGCCGGACGAGCCGTGGGAAGCGGAGGGTGTACCGAGCGATCTGCAGCTGCTCGCGCGGGCCACCCTGGGGCTCGTGCGCAAGCCTGCTCGAGCCGTGCTGCTGGGCGCGCGAACAGCTCGTGAGGTCGGACAGGCGACGCGCAACCCGGTGCTGATCGCCACGGCCAACCAGGTGCGAAGGAGCCTCCGAGGGCCGCTCGGGACTGTCGTGAACTTGGGCCGCAACCGCGGCGAGGACCGCGACCGGCCGCCGCGGCTGCCGAGCGCGCGGCCACCGCGGACACCGTTCAACCGCCCGATCGGGCCGCATCGCAGGCTGGCGATCGGGTCGGCCTCGCTCGACGCTGCCAAGGCGATCAAGAAGGCCCATGTAGCGACGGTGAACGATGTCGTGCTAGCCGTCTGTGCCGGCGGGCTGCGGACGTGGCTGGCGAGCCATGACGCGCTGCCCGACGATCCGCTCGTCGCGCTCGTGCCCGTATCGATCCGGACCGGTAAGGAGACTGACCGCTGGACGAACCGGGTCTCGATGCTGTCGACCGTTCTCCCCACCGACGAGCCCAATCCGCTGGAGCGCCTGCGCCGCGTCCACGATGCCATGGCGTCGAGCAAGGAGATCTTCCGTGCGCTGCCGGCCGAGCGGCTGACCGACTTCGCCGAATTTCCCGCGCCCGCGGTATTCACGCGGGCGATGCGTCTGAGTGCCCGGTTGCAGCTGGGCTCCCGGCTGGTGCCGGGTAACCTCGTGATCTCCAACGTCCCGGGCCCCCGCCGACCGCTGTACGCGGCCAAGGGTGCCCGCCTCGAGCACTACTTTCCGGTCTCGGTGATAACCGAGGGGCAGGGCCTCAACATCACGGTCCAGAGCTATCTCGACCGGCTGGATTTCGGCGTCCTCTGCGACCCAGATCTCGTACCGGACGTCGACACGATGCTTGACGCCATCCTGGCTGACCTCGATGCGTTGACACCCACTGGCGGCTCCAATACGCAGGTTACCGGCGACGAAGTGCCGAGGAGAGGCGAGGTGGCCACGGCGCCCAGTCCCCCCACCAACCGACTCGGAGGTCCTCCATGAGCGCCACAGCCCCGCGCATCCCCCGTGACCAGGAAGACGACTACACGAAGGATATGGCTGGGCGCCGCCGCGAGTTCCTGCGCGAGCAGACGGGCGCCAGCCTTGCGCACGTAGGGCGATTTTCGCTCGATCCGGGCGGTCTGCCGGGAAACGTCGAGAACTTCTCCGGCGTGGCCCAGGTGCCGATCGGCGTCGCCGGTCCGTTGCACATCAACGGGGAGGACGCCCAAGGCGACTTCTATGTGCCGCTGGCAACGACCGAGGGGACCCTCGTGGCCAGCTACAACCGCGGGATGCGCCTACTCACCGAATGCGGCGGCGTCAGGACGGCCGTGGTCGACGACCAGATGCAGCGCGCGCCCGTGTTCATATTCAGCGATGCAGTGGAGGCGCGCAGCTTCGGCGAGTGGGTCGACCAGCACGAGACCGAGATCCGCGCCGCAGCGGAGAGGACCACGCGCTCCGGCAAGCTGACATACATAGGGCAGTACCAGGTCGGTCCGCTGCGCTACCTGCGGGTCAACTTCACGACAGGTGACGCCGCCGGCCAGAACCTGACCGGCCGGGCGACGCTGGCCGCCTGCGAATGGATAAAGGCGAACTATCCCGGCGGGACCGATTATGTGCTGTCAGGCGCGATCGACACCGACAAGAAGCACTCGCAGATCAACATGCTCCTGACCCGCGGCAAGCGCGTCGTTGCCGAGGCAGTGATCAAGAACGACGTGCTCGAGCGACTGATGGGCGTCGACACGAAGACGATGTTCGGCTACCGGCAGATCGGCCTGGTGGGAGGCTTTCTCGCCGGGTCCTCCTACAACGGTGCCCATGCCGCCAACGGCCTCACCGCGATGTTCATCGCCACCGGGCAGGACGCCGCCAACGTCTCAGAGTCGCACGCGGGGATCACATACGCGCGGCTGCTCGACAACGGCGACTACTACTGGTCAGTCACGCTCACCAGCCTCATCGTGGCCACCTACGGCGGTGGCACGGGCCTGCCGACTCAGCGCGAGTGCTTGGAGCTGCTCGGCTGCTACGGCAAGGGAAAGGCCCGTAAATTCGCCGAGATCTGTGCGGCGACGGTACTCGCCGGCGACACCTCCCTGACGTCGGCAATCCTCGCCGGCCAGTGGGTGACAAGCCACGAGCGCCTCGGCCGAAACCGCTGACGGACGCGAACCGGCCGATCAGGTTTGATCCGCGCGATCTCGCGGGCAAACACTCCCACGAGATGCGCAGGCCCAGGCTCGCCCTGTTCGACGTGAACGGAACCCTTACCGACGTCCGGGAGATCGGCGCACCGTGGATGCGGCCGCAACTGGGGCCGCTGGTCCTCGACCAGGCCGCTCGCAACGCGATGGTCGAGTCGCTCCAGGGCCGTGTCGGGAGGCCGTTCGCCGAGCACCTCCGCGCCGCGCTCGAAGTGGCGGTCGCCGACGAAGGACTGGCGGGCGATCGGATCGAGTCGGCCATGGACGCCGCAGCGGCGCTTCCGGCCTGGGCTGATGCAGCGGCCGCGTTGGCGCAACTGAGCGAGTCCGGGATCGCCCTGGTCGCATTGACCAACTCGGGAGCGCGGGCGGGTACCGCCACCTTGCAGGGCTGTGGACTGATCGAGTACTTCGACCGCGTGCTGGGGGTCGATGCTGTGCAGGCGTTCAAGCCCCACCCCGAGGTGTATGCCTACGCGCTGAGGGAGTGCCGGATGCAAGCGGACGACGCGGTTCTGGTGGCGACGCATCCCTGGGATCTGGCCGGCGCGGCGCATGCCGGTCTCCACACTGCGTGGGTCCGGCACGGGAGGCGCGGGTGGCCTGAGGTCTTCAGCGTGCCGAGGTACAGCGGGGACACACTGCTGGAGACGGCGGAGCTGATCATCGCCAGCAATGTCGGCCGCGGCGATCGCCGTGGGTCGGTCGCTGACGCCGGTCCTGCCGACGTACGAGGTGCGAATAGCCCATGAGGGGCGGGGCGATCGTCGCTGCAGACCGTCATCGTCATCGTGCAGTGTCGGGCGTTGGCTAGCCCGACGCGATGCTGCGTGGTACATCGACACGCGAGCGAGCGTCGGATCGCCACGCACGATGGTGCGCGGGCGGTCAGTTGATGACGCAGCGGAATCCGATGTGGCTGGTGGTCGTGTCCACGGCCTCGCCCTGGCGCGCGGCGGGGCGGTAGCGCAGGCAGTAGTTCGGCGCGCATAGGTGCGAGCCGCCCTTGGTCACCCGGCGCGGGATGTGCTCGCCTGGCACCCCCCGCTCGTAGCTTTGATCGGGCGAGCTCACCCGTGGATTCTGGGGCGTGCAGCACGGGTGAGCCGCCGCATCGGGGTGACGCGGGGTGAAGAAATCGGTGGTCCATTCCCACACGTTGCCGGCCATGTCGAAGAGCCCGTAGCCATTGGGTGGAAAGTGCTTCACCGGCGAGGTCCGCTCGTAGCGATCAAGCATCAGGTTCTGCCACGGAAACTCGCCCTGCCAGGTGTTGGCCATCATCTTCTCCCGCGGAGCGAACTCGTCGCCCCAGCAGAAGATCTTGCCCTCCAGCCCACCCCGCGCGGCATACTCCCACTGCGCCTCGGTCGGCAGTTCCTTCCGCGCCCAGGTCGCGTAGGCCATGGCATCCTGGAAGGCGACATGCGTGACCGGATGGCGCTCGCGTCCGTGAAGCGTGCTGCCTGGCCCTTCGGGATGACGCCATTGCGCCCCGGGAGTCCAGGACCACCAGTTGTGAAGGTCAGCGAGGTCAACGGGCCCCGAGGTTCGCTTGAACACGAGTGACCCCGGGACGAGTAGCTCGGGGTCGGCGCCGGGGTAGTCGGCCGGATCCGGCGGCCGCTCAGCCCATGTGACGTACCCGGTGGCCTTCACGAACCGGCGAAACTCGGCGACCGTGACGGGATGCTCGTCCATCCAGAAGCCATCGACGGCTACGCGGTGGACCGGACGCTCCTCGGGGTAGAAATCGTTGCAGCCCATCAGGAACGCGCCGGAGGGAATCCACACCATGTCCTTCGCGGGCGCTCGCCGATCCGCCTCGCTCGAGGCTTGCCCAACTCCCGTGGGCTCTCGGACCGTCGCTGGCATACCCGGAGCATAGGCCAGCGAGTGCCGCCCGATCTGGTCCAGTTGCCTACACTGAGCGGCGATGTCCACCCGGGAGGTTGACGAGTACCTGAGCGCTGTCGAGGAGCCCCAGCGCGGCTCGCTCGAAACGCTGCGCCGCACGATCCTTGAGATCGTCCCCGAAGCAGAACAGGTCATCTCCTACCGCGTGCCCGCTTTCCGGGTGCGCGGTCAAACCATCGCCGGCTTTGCCGCGTTCAAGAACCACTTGAGCTACCTGCCGTTCAGCGGCTCGGTCCTGTCACAGCTTGGCGATGAGCTTGACGGCTACACGGTGACCAAGAGCTCCTTGCATTTCACCCCCGATCGTCCCCTCCCCAAGGCGCTGGTCAAGAAACTCATCGCGGTGCGCCTCGCAAAGACCGGCCGCAGCTCGCGCTGAGCCCTACAGGCCCGCGACAAGGCTTCTCGTTGGTCGCCCGTCAGGATCGCGACCAGTATGGGGCGATCGATTCGCGTCGCGCGCTCATCGCCTGGGGCGCAGGTGCGCGTGCACCGTGAGCACGGTGGGCGTCCTGTCCATCCCGAGCGGGCTCCAGGTCATACCGAGCTGGCGCTGATCGACGGTGGTGCTCGCGTCGACCTCGATCTGATCGTCGACCTGCCGCATCGCGGGCCGAAGCTCAAGCGCCACCCGCTCCCCGATGTGTCGGCTGCACAGATCATCGCCGGATACCGGCAGATCATCGCGCAGGCCCATGGGGCGGGGTTGAAGATCTTCGGCGGCAGGTTGACTCCGTTCAAGGGTGCCGGCTACTACTCGGACGCGGGGAGGCGAAGCGCGAGGCCGTGAACCACTGGATCCTGACCAGCGGCGCGTTCGACGGCGTGATCGACTTTGCCAGCGTCGTGGCCGATCCGAGCGATCCGACGATGATGGCGCCGCAGTACGACAGTGGGACCACCTGCACCCCAACAACGCGGGCTACCAGGCGATGGCCAACGCGATCCCGCTGAGGCTGCTCCTCAACGGGGCGCGATTAACCCGACGAGACCGCATCACTCCGGCCGGCTCGCGGGGAGACACTACCCTGCCCGCGGGCCGGCCTCGTGGTGAGGAGAGTTGAAGCTAGCAATGGAACCTGCACTGGTTGCGCTGGAGGCGCGGGCGGTTTCGCCGGCGCCCCTCGCGCGTCAGCGTCGCTGGCACCGCCGGGTCACCCTCAACGCCGCAGAGTCCCCGCGCGCAGCGGACTTCCGGTACAAGGTGGAATTCCCAGCGCCCCCGTAGCCCGGCGCGCTGTGAAGCTACGCGGCTGGTCGTCGAGGATCACGCCGAACTCGCCAATGACATCGTCGAGGGGCTGCGCGACCGTGGCATCGCCGCAGATATCGCCTACGACGGGGCGCGGGCGCTCGAGAAGTCGAGGCGCGGATCCCGATGTTGACCGCTGCGGCGTGGATCCGCGACCGCGTCGCGGGGCTAAACCTAGGCGCCGATGACCTGGCGGGATGTCCTTTTTCCGGCGTTCCCGTTCGTCTTAGGGCCGAAGAGCAATCAACCGCTACCCGAAGGATGGTCGCAAATGTCTTCCCAGCAGGATCCAATCGCTGTTGCGGTTGCCCGTTCGCACGTCGAGGCGTGGGGCAATCACGATTACGACGCGGCGCGGGCGAGCCTTGCGCCGGACGTGCACGTGACCGTGACGAGCGTCGACCCGGATGCGCCGAGGGCCGACACGACCGGGATCGAGGAGTACATGCAGGGTCTGGTCCAGTTCGGCCAGGCGCTGCTACCCGGCACGTCTCGCATGAACTCGGCTGTCGGCGACGACACCCGCGCGCTGCTCCAGGTCACCTCGCGAGTGAGGTTCGGGCCGGACGCGCCGGAGATGGCGCTTCACGGCGCGCGTCTCTACCGGCTGGATGAGAACCAGAGGATCGCCGAGGAACAGGTGGGCTTCTTCGTCACACCGCAGTGACCCGATCCGTGAATCAACAACCCTGGAGGTTCCAATGTCCACTTATCTGTTCACGTTCCGCGCGCCCGGTGATTACGCGCCGCCGCCTGGCACGTTTGACCGCTGGGCAACCTGGCAGCTCCAGCTCGGGGCTCGTTTGAAGGACCGTGGCAACGTCGCCTTCAGGGCGAGCGCGGTTGGTAATTGCGCGCCGACCACCAATCTCGGCGGCTATTCGCTGATCCGGGCTGAGAGCCTGGAGGAGGCCGTCGCGCTGGCGCAGGACTGCCCGATGCTCCCTGACGGCGGTGGCATCGAGGTGGGCGAGCTCACCAACCACGACGACCAGTTCGACGACTGGTTGGCGAAGCACCAGTGAGCCCGCGATGAGGCCGGGCCTTGGCGATCCAGGTCCGGCATCCCGCACAGCGATGGAAGACTTCAACCAACGAAACGATCCGAAGGAGACAGGCCATGAGATACGCGCTGCTTGTGGCCGTTGAGGAGAACGTCGAGCTGAGCGAGAAGGACGTCGAGCGGCGGTGGGCGGAGTTCATGGGCTTTCAGGATGAGATGGAGGCACGCGGCGTGTTGGTGACCCGTGTGCGGCTGCGGCCGACGTCGCTGTCGAGCACGGTGCGGGTTCGCGACGAGGGATTGGTGGTCGCGAACGGACCGTTCGCCGAGACCAAGGAGCAGATCGCGGGTTTCTACATCATCGAGTGCGAGGATCTGGATGAGGCGATCGAGATCGCGTCGCGCAACCCCGGCGCCCGGTCCGGCACGATCGAGGTCAGGCCGGTGTGGGAGATCTAGCCCAAACGCAGGCGGCGGCCGCTGAGGCGTTCCGCTCCGATTGGGGTTCCGTGGTCGCCTACCTGATCCGCGTCACCGGCAATTGGGATCTGGCGGAGGAGTGCGCGCAGGACGCATTCGAGCGGGCGCTCGAGCGCTGGCCCCGCGACGGGATCCCCACCAGTCCCCGCCGCTTGGCTAAGACGACCGCCCGCAACCGGGCGCTCGACCGCCTTCGCCGCACCGGCGTCGGCGAGGCAAAGCTCAAGGAGGTGGCGATGACAGCCCGAGCAACCAGGGCCGTGACAAGGACGACAGCTGCGATCTGCCCGGGCAGCATCGCGGCTGAGGTGTCCATTTCGGCCTTCGCCGCTTCATCTTTTCTCGTCGCCACGATCGCGTTTGACGCAAGAATCGGGACGGGCGTCACAGCATCGTCGCTACTGATCTTCCCGACGCCGGCAACGGGCGACCTGACGGTCAGTGCCTCGTACGTCGTCCAGCTTGCTCACAGGCAGGGCACGAGCGTGAACGCCTCCACGTCGGCGCGGCCCACAGCACGGAATTCGGCGCTGGTCGACGCGTCTGCGCATCACCTCGAGCCCGTGCCGCTCGGCTAACGCGATGACCGACGCGTCCACGATCCCGAGTGGCAGATCGAGGTTCTGCTCGGTCAGCTCCGCGATCCGCATCTCGTCGCTGTCGATCCGAGCGTCCAAGGCCAGGGCATTGGAACACAACTGACCGAGATGTGCGGTTCTTCAGACCCTCGAGGATCTATCTATCTATCGCGCATCCGGTTCGCGTTGGCGCCTCCTGCAACGTGCGGGCAGGATACCGTGGTCATCGAGCCAGATCTCGACCGAGAGGCGCTCCTCGCTTCGCGTTCGAATGACATCGAGACGCTGTGGATAGGGTCGTGGATGGTAGGTGTATCGATTGAGATCACGGGGTCACGCTCCTGCCAGGAAACGGTTCGCGATCGGTGCCAGTTCAGGCCCAGGGATATAGCGGTCGATCTCCCGGCGTTTCGGTAGGGAGATGGAACCCCTGCCAAAACAGTCCGAGTCACTGAAGCCAATGGATGAAACTCTCGTATGGGGCGCCGGCGTCGATCAGCCGCTCGAGCGATGTGACCAGCGGGCCGATCGACCCGGGGCCCTGAGGGAACCGCCGCAGATTGAGAATCACGATTCCACAGTGCGGCCGGTTTTCGCCGCGGTAGAGACGATCGAGCTCGAGGAAGTCGTCCCGGTTGTAGGTCACAAGCGAACGCTCGGCGCGCTGCGCATACTCGAACAGGTCCCGATCGGTCAGCCCCCGAAGCTCACGTCGCTCGCTGACCGCTTCCACGTTGCAGTGGCAGCCGCGGAGCTGCTCGGCGACAACGCCCGAGATCATCTCGTCGAGCAAGAGCTTCACCGCGTGAGGCTCTGCTCACGCCAACGCCGCTCGGCCTCATCGGCCTCGTCGTGGTTGCGGCGAATCCGTTCCTCGATTTCGTCGGGGTACTCGCTGTAGTAGCCGATCGCGTCGCGTACCTGTCGAACCGTCAGCGCCGACCACTCGGCGGTCGCCTGGATCGCCTCCTCACCCTCAAGACCGGTCGAACGCAACGCGCCAATCACCTCCCACACGTCCGGGCCGGCGGCCAGCCCGGCGCGCCGGCCGGTCGGCCCGTCACGGAACACGATCCCTGGATGATCGTCCATCCGCACCCCCTCATCAATGTACCGCTCCGCCAGCCGGGACTTGTTCAGTCCGGAGCGCGCGCCGCGCCGCTCCAGCCGATCGACGACGCCCGCATCCAAACGTGCGGAAAATTGGCGCGCGGCAGACATGTCATACAGTATAACGCAATGCGTTACTGTAGTGGAGACGAACCTGCGGGTTTGCCTCCTCACGCCGAGCTGGTCACCGGCGATCTGCGCCACCCCGATTCGCTCGGCCCCGTGCTCAAGGGCGTGCGAGACGTTTTCTCCGTGCAGACGCCCGACATCACCGATCTCGAAGGCGACTCCGAGTGGGTGCAGGGCCGCAACCTCATCGACGCCGCCCGCGCTGCGGGCGTGGCGCAGTTCGTACACACGTCTGTCACCGGGGCAGGGCAGCACCGCGACGCGCCGGGCTGGGCTGAGGGCCGCTGGAAGTCCATGGAGAACTACTTCGGAGCGAAGACCGCGATCCAGGACCACCTGCGCGAAGCCGGATTTCCGCACTGGACCTTGCTCAAACCCGCGGCCTTCATGGAAAACTTCGTGCCCGGCTCGTTCATGCTCCCCCGGGGCGTGCCCGGCGGGCTGGTGACAAACGTCAAACCAAATACCGAACTCGCCCTCGTCGCCGTCGCCGACATCGGCGTCGCCGCCTCGGCGGCCTTCGACGACCCGGCGCGCTTCGACGGCGTTGAGCTTGAGCTCGCGGGCGACCGACTGACGATGACGCAGATCGCCGAGGCCACGGATGCAGGACTCACCCGCTGATTGGCACGCGCATCTTTTCCTGGCCAGCGGCGATACCGAGGCGGCCGGCGCGACGTCGAAGATCGTTGCTACACCCGCGCCGGCCCTGCAGTCCACGCGGTGTCCGGAAGGCACCGACGCGGTTGAGATGCACGTGGCGCGAGCGAATCAGGAGGCCTGGTTTCTGCTTGGCTCGGGGTGGCGGTGGACGGGGACACGGTTCGCGCGAGGCTCGTCGATGGCTGACACTGGCGCGCACGCTATCGGACGTGCGCGCACGGGGAACTGTCACAGGCGGCGCATCAATCTTGTCTCACCAGAGCAAAACGAAACGAGAGGAGCAAGTCATGAAGGTCTTCGTAGCCGGAGCCACGGGCGTTCTCGGCAGAGCGCTTGTCCCCCGACTTGTGGCGCGGGGCCACGAGGTGGTCGGGATGACCAGGAGCGCGCCGAAGCAGGATCTGGTGCGTAGCCTGGGAGCGCGCCCGGTCGTGGCCGATGCTCTTGATCCGGACGGGGTGGCCCAGGCGGTGGCGTCCGCCGAGCCTGAGGTGATTGTGCATGAGCTCACGGCGTTGTCCGGGAAGATGTCCATCAGGGACGCTCGGCACCCCGAGCGCTTCAACGGAGCGATCATGACCAACCGGCTGCGTACCGAGGCGACGGATCATCTGTTGGCGGCGGGTCGCGCCGCCGGGTCGCGGCGGTTCGTGGCGCAGAGCTTTGGGGCTTTCCGGTGGGCCCGCAGTGGCGGGCCGGTACAGACTGAGGCCGATCCTCTCGATCCCGACCCGCCGGCGTCGCTGCGGGTGGTGGTGGAGGGGCTCCTCTATCTGGAGCGGGCCGTGACCACGATTGAGTGGGGCGAGGGTCTGGCGTTGCGCTACGGCGGGTTCTACGGTCCGGGGACCTCGGTCAGCCTCGCTCCGGATGCTGCGATGGCAGCGCCGATCCGCAAGCGCCAGTTTCCGATCGTCGGCAACGGTGGCGGCGTCTGGTCGCACGTCCACATCGATGACGCCGCGGCGGCGACGGTCGCGGCGGTCGAACAGGGCTCGCCGGGTGTCTATTACATCGTCGACGACGAGCCCGCGCCGGTGCGGGAGTGGCTGCCGGTGCTGGCGAGCGCGCTGGATGCCAAGCCGCCGAGGCGTGTTCCACGCTGGCTCGGGCGGCTGGCAGCCGGTGAGGCGGCGACCATCATGATGACCGAGGCGCGGGGCGCCTCGAACGCCAAGGCCAAGCGCGAGCTCGGCTGGCAGCCCGGGTATTCGAGCTGGCGCCAGGGCTTCGCGCAGGGACTCGGCTGACGATGACCGCGGACAGCACGAGGTGGGCGATCTCGCCGAGCCGCTCGAATAGCCCCTGTAGCTGGGGGTCGTCGCGCGCATCGACGCTGTGACCTTGAACCTCGGCGTGTGCGTGCGCATCTCGTAGGGGCTCGACGGCTGACCGAAGGCGGTCTTGGTTCCGACCGGTGATCACCACCGCACCGCCTTCGTCCAAGAACACGCGGGCGGTCGCTTCTCCGATTCCTGAGCTTCCGCCCATGATGAGGGCTGCTGGTGTACTCATGCCTGAGCTCCTTTTCATGAGCCCGGTAGTCGGCCGCGCCCCCGCGCCCGTGCGCCCGTCTTTCCGCGCCGGGGTGCCGAAGGTGTCAACGCCGGGGCTGCTGTCTTGTCTTGGGGTGTAGCTGCCTCAGTTGTCAACCAGGTGCGTGTGATCCGTGGGGATGAGAAGACGAGAGCGCGGCGCCGGACAGCCCGCAGGTGACGACGCGGCCGAGCCGGGTTTCATGTTGCCGATCTCAGTAGTGATTTGTGGTCGGTGACTGGGCCGAGGTGCGTCAGCTTGTCGGGGTTGACGATCCCGCCGATGCTTGTGATCTGACCGCCGGCGATATCGAGCGCCAACACCGCGACCAGTCGCTGCTGTCCGTCGAGAACGAGTGCTCCTGGACCGCCGTTGACCTCGACCGGGCGCAACGAGACGCCCGGAAGGCGCGCGACCAGGCGGAGCCAGTTGATTAGCGTGCGTGCGACCCGGTTGCGCCCGCGCAGCGATCGCGCGAGTGCCGGCACCTTGCCGCCGCCATCGCCGGTCAGCTCGACGTCGTGAGCGAGCAGCGCCTCGAGCCCGGCGAGATCCCCGTCCTCGGCAGCTGTGAAGAATCGCGCTGCTAGCTCGTCGCGCTGCTCGCGTGTCGTTTGAAAGCGCGGTCGGCGCTGCTCGACATGCTTTCTGGCGCGGGCCGCGAGCTGGCGAACATTTTCCTGGCTCTTGCCGACGATCCGCGCGATCTCGGGATAGCCGTAGTCGAAGACGTCATGCAGCAGCAGCACGGCTCGCTGCTCGGGCGAGAGGCTTTCGAGCAGCACCAGCATGGCCAGCGACAGCGAGTCCGCTGTCTCAGCGTGCCGGGCCGGATCATCCTGGCCGTCGGTGATGATCGGCTCTGGCAGCCACTCGCCGACGTAGCGCTCGCGGCGGACGCGCGCCGAACGGAGCTCGTTGATCGCCATCCGAGTCGTGACGGTCGCCACAAACGCGCGGGGCGACTGGATCTGCTCGCCGTCCTCGAGCGCGCGGTGCAGGCGCAGCAGCGCTTCCTGGACAATGTCCTCGGCTTCAGAGACGCTGCCGAGCATCCGGTAGGCGATCTGAAACGCGACCGGCCGCAGCTCGTCAAGCAGTCGCTCACGATCGGTCATGCCGCTGCGAACCCCTTCCGCCAGCTCGGATGCCCGGGGCGCCACGCCAGCTCGCGCTTGGCCTTCGCATTCGATGCGCCCCGGATCTCGGTCAACATCACCACGCCAGCCTCCCCGGCGGCCAGCCGCCCAATCAACCGCGGCACCCGCATCGGCTTCTTCGCGCCCAGCGTCTGTGCCAGCGCCGGCAGCCACTCGGCGACCGCGGCGGGGTCGTCGTCGACCACGTTGTATACGCCGCGACTGCCGTGCGCGAGCGCCGCCACCGTCGCCTCCGCCGCGTCGGCGACGTGGATGAACGACCACACGGCGCCGCCGTCGCCGACCAGTGGGAACTTGTGCTTGCGGACCAGCTCCATCTGCGCGCTGCCGGCAGTCATGTTCGTGCCGGGACCGTAGAACGCGCCGTAGCGCAAGACGATCCCCTCCGTCCAGTTGGCATCGAGCACCGCCTCCTCCACGTGACGGATCGCCTGCATCGACTGCCGCATCTCGCGAGCCGGCGACGGGTCGAGCGGATCCTCCTCGCTCTTCACCGGGCCGCCCACCCGCTCGTACGGCCACGCGGCATAGCTCTGCGCGATGAACCGCTTGATTCCCACCGCCCGTCCGGCCGAGAGCAGATGATCCGTGCCCTCCGTCCGCAGACGGTTGGTCAGCGCGAAGTCGCGATCGAAATGGCGCATGTCAAGCGGGTCAGGGATCGCCGTCAGCTCGTGGATGATCACATCGGGCTTTGCATTCCCTACCGCCTCCGCGACCTGATCGGGTGAGAGCGCGTCCGCGACCACCGGCACCGCACCCAACTCGTAAAGCATCGCCCGCTTTGCCTCGCTCCTGGTCATGCCATGAACCTCATGTCCCGCGGCGACCAGACGCGGCACCAGCTGCCGTCCGATCGCTCCGGTCGCTCCTGCCACAAACACTCTCATCACTGGCTCCTTTGTAAGGGATCATCGTCCCGTGAACGTGCGTCGCCGCGCGCTCCGCCCAGTGGCGGTCGGCGCATGGCAACTCAGCTGTAGCTCTCAGAACATCCGGTACGAGCCGACCACCGTCAGCGGCTGAACGTCGGGTTGCTCGGCACGCGAGGCCTCGACGACTTCCTGGAGCGCCCGGAATTCGGGGAACCCCGGGATCGGGTTCTCGACACCGTCGTCGACCTGCACAACCGCGACGAACGTCTCGCCGTCGGCGAGCAGCAACGACGCGTAGCGAATCCCTTCCGGCTCCGCTGCATCGATCGCGGCGAACATCTTCTTCGTCGCCGCCTGAACGTCGGTGACGCTTTCGGCAATGATTTTGACCTGTGCCATCTGCACGCTCATTTGAGTGACCCTCACTTTTCGAGTTTGAGATCCGAACGAGGTATCGCCGCGAGCGGCCGTCGCATCGGGACCTGGCGCGGTTGAACAACTGATGGCCTGCACCCCTAAGACAAGACAGCGGCCCCAGCTGTGACACGTATCAGGGCTTTCCCACATCGGGGCGCCCGGATTTGAACCGGGGACCTCACCGACCCGAATAACGCGCAAACATCGAGTCGATTTCAGAAAAGCCCTGCAAATCGCCGCATGAGGTGTGGGGCGCACCTCCTCTCGGACCATCCGAGTTTGCGGCGGATTCCGTTGGATTAGGCACAGAACTCGCTTCTGTGCCCAATCGAAACGCCGAGGCCGAAGGCTCGCTGGTGATCGCCGCCAGGCCGTGCTGCGCCGCCGCCCGAGCGGCGGCCCACGTGCCGAACCGGCTGACGACGACGCTCGCAGCAGCCCTATCGTCCGCTGGCCAGCCGCTCGAGTGCCTCTCCCCCACGCCGGCGCGCGTGCGTGCGCGACCAGTCATACGACGTCGGCAGCAGGCCGTAGCGGTCGCGCCACTCCCGCATCGAGACCACGACGCTAGCACTGGTCAGCGCCGCTCGATCGGGCCGGGGTGGCAGCCCTTACAGTACGCGTAGGCGTCGCCCTTGCCGGTCCGTGGCTGCGTGTACGCGCCGCAGCTGCGGCACACGCCGACGTAGCGGGCCGTGGCCGCCCGCGCTTTCTCTCCTGTGGGGTCGTAAGCGTCTAAAAGGCGTTAGTGTCCCGTCGAGAGAGGTCGCATGTCGAAGCTCAGAGATGTCGTGGTCGTCCGGGTGAGCGAGACGGGCGATCGGGAGGATGAGCACTTTCACTCGCCCGAGGTGCAGATCGAGGCCGCGATGCGGTGGGCGAAGGACCGCGGTGAGCGGCTTGTTGCCTTGCCGATTCCCGAGATCGACGTCAGTGGCAGGCTGCCGTTGTCCAAGCGCCCGGGTCTGTTGGCGGCGATCGAGATGATCGAGGCGGGCCGGGCCGACCAGCTCGTGGTGGCGTATTTCGATCGGCTGGTGCGCTCGCTCAAGGTCCAGCTGGAGGTGATCGAGCGCGTGGAGAGGGCGGGCGGGGAGATCTTCGCGCTCGACCACGGCAAGCTCACGAACGGCACGGCGGCGCAGCGCCTGTCCACGAACATGCTCGGCTCGGTGTTCCAATACTTTGCCGAAATCACGGGCGAGAAGGTCACGGCGGCTCAGGCGCGGGCGGTGGCGCGGGGTGTCTACCCGCATCCGAAGATCCCGGTGGGGTATGTGCGCGGCGAGGACGGCGTGCTGGTGGTCGAGCCCGCGGCCGCGAAGGTCGTGGTGCAGGCGTTCAGGCGCCGCGACCTGGGCGCGTCGCTGGTGCAGATCCAAGCGTGGCTGGCCGCCAATGGGATCGAGCGCGCGCTCTCCGGTGTGGCCTGGATGCTGCGCTCGCGGATGTATCTGGGCGAGGTCCATTTCGGCGAGCTGCACAACACGCACGCTCACGAGCCGATCGTGAACGATCGCGGGCTGTTTGAGCGGGTGCAGCGGCGGGCGGTCTCGCGCGGGCGTCAGGCCAAGTCAGACCGGCTGTTGGCGCGCCTGGGGGTGCTGCGCTGCGGGACGTGCGCCTCGCGGATGGTGATCAACTCCGACAGCGGCAGCTACCGGTGCGGCGACACGAGCGCGAACCGCTGCCAGCGACGAGCGGCGGTCAAGGCCGACCGGGTCGAGGAGATGGTGCTGGACGCGGTCCGGGCGTACTCGGCCACGGCCGACGCGCCCCGACGCGCCTCACGCAGACAGCAGACCCGCGAGGCGGACGAGGCCATCGAACGCGCCAACGCGGATCTCGATGACACGATCCGGCAGCTCGGCGAGCGTGGCTTTGTTGGGCCGGCCCGCGAGCCAGGAGACCTTGGAGAAACTCGCCAAGACCCTCGACGACGCGCATGCCGCTCGGGCCCGACTCGGCGATCGGGGCGAGAGCAACATCATCGGTCCTGACGACATCGACAAGCTGCCCGAACCCGCCAAGCGGTTAGCGGCTTGGCGACGGCTGATCACCGACACCGTCGAGTCAGTTACGGTCGCGCCGGCGATGACGGCGGATGGACGCCCCAGTCGCCTCTGGAACCCTCGCCGGATCAACATCAGGTTCCTCACCCAGCATCCATGAGAAAGCCGCCCGCAGCGACTTCTCGCGCGTCCGTCGACCCCCTCCGGGTCGTACGACTCGCACACCTCTGCCGACCGTCGCGGAGTCCGAGGTCGTCGTCGGGAACGACTTACGCGACCGCGAGAACCAGCAGCTCGAGATCGGCGTCGCGTTGCGAGCTCGGTAGCGGCGTCGCGAGAGTGCTGCTCGTTCGTGATTCCAGAAGCCATGGCCGCTGGCCTTTTTGGCACTGACCGTATCGCCGGTACATAGGCAGAGGGTGGGCACGTGGAGCACGCTCTCCGCTTCTCAGATTCGTCCATGTCGCGTATCTCGTCCCGTCCGGATGACGCGCTCGCATCGCCTCGCGAAGCGCTCGTCGGGTGGCGCTCGTGACGACTCCTCCTGGGCGAACGCGACAGTTGCCCCGCGTTTGCTGGAGCGCCAACTCCGGCCAAGCACGATCACGTCCTCCTGGTTCAGGGCCCCCACAAGCCTCCCAGGATTAGGTTGAAAAACGGCGGCACCTCTGTCGCGAAGTCAGACGCAAACGACTGCAAGTCGTCCATCTGGGCTGTGAAGGTCAGCCCGCTGGGGCTGTTCGTCGCAGAGATGGGCAGGAGCTGCGCCTACCTGGGACGAACACCACGAGCCCCGCCGGGCCCGTCGGCTGCACCTTGACCGCGTGCGCCGCCTTTGGGGGTTGGGCGGTTGGGGCTAAAGGCCGGCGGGTTCTGACTCTAGTCGGACCCGGCGGCTGGTGCTGGCCGGTCGGAGGGTGGGATCGCCGCTGTAGTGGATGGTGAGCAGGTAGTAGGGCGGGAGGGGGTCGAGGTTGACCCCGGGGAGGATCAGCGAGATCCGCCAGCGGCCGTGGCTGACCCTGGCGTGGGCGCGGCCGGTGGCGCGCCGGCCGGGGAGGCTTACCTTGTAGGTGAGCGTGACCGTGCCGCCGGCGCTGGCGGCGAGCTTCCCGCCCGTGCGGATGCTGCCGCGCAGCGTGAGGCGCAGATGTCGGCAGGTGGCGTCGGCGCTCACCGCGGTGAGCTCGTGCTCATCGCCTCCGGTCTCGACCGCGCAGCCGCGTCCGAGCGGCGCGGGGTGCAGCGCGCCGATCGCCACCCCCGCCCGCGCCCGCGGCGCCGGCGGTGGCGGTGGCGCCGGGGCCTGCACGGCGTAGCTGACCGTCTTCGATGCGCTTAGCCCGTCCTTGGAGGTCGCGGTCGCGGTGAACGTGTGCGCGCCCGCGGTGGCGGTATCCAGCGGCGCGCCCGAGGCGCGGCCCTGCTGATCGACACAGGAGGCGATCCCCGGGCCCGCCGCGCCCTCGCTGCAGCTAAAGCTCGAGGGCACGACCTGTCCGCGGGCGTACGCGGCGCTCGCCGCCGGGGTCTTGATCGCCACCGTCGGCGGGGCTTGCACGGTCAGCGTGAAGCTCTGGGAATCGTTGGGCGAGACCCCGTTGCCCGCGGTGATCGTGAGGTGATAGACACCACCCGAGCCCGGCGCCGGCGTGCCCGACAAGCTGGCCGTGCCATTGCCGTTGTCCTTGAAGCTCACCCCGGCCGGCAGCGCACCGGACTCCGACAGCGACGGAGTGGGACGGCCGCTGGCGGTAACCGTGAAGCTCCCGGGATGGCCGACCGTGAACGTCGCGCTCGACCGGCTGGTGATCGCCGGCGCCACCTCATCGAAGAACACCCACGCCGCCCCCACCCCGGCGTTGTCATCGTAGCCGCCGATCAGCGCGGTGATCCCATCGGCGGACAGCGCCGCGCTAATGCCGAACTGGCCAGCGCCGGTCTCGTCGGAGCCAGTCAGCTTTGATCCCTGCTGGGTCCAGGCGCCGGCCGAGCGGGTGAACACCCAGGCGGCCCCCAGATTGTTGTTGTCGCCCGGGCCGCCGATCAGGGCGGTGTTGCCATCCGCGGACAGCGTCACGCTATCGCCGAAATTACCGGTGCCGGTCTCGTCGGAGCCGGTCAGCTGTGGGCCCTGCTGGGTCCAGGCGCCCGCCGTGCGGGTGAACACCCACGCCGCCCCCACAAACCTGTTGTCGAACGGGGCGCCGATCAGGGCGGTGTTCCCATCTCCGGACAGCGCCACGGTATCGCCGAACTCGCCGCTGCCGATCTCGCCGGAGCCGGTGAGCTTTGATCCCTGCTGGGTCCAGGTCGATCCCGAGCGGGTGAACACCCACGCCGCCCCCACACCGAGGTTGTCGGCCGGGCCGCCGATCAGGGCGGTGTTCCCATCTCCGGACAGCGCCACACGCCAACCGAACTGACCGCCCGTGGTCTCGCCGGAGCCGGTGAGCTTTGATCCCTGCTGGGTCCAGGCGCCGGCCGAGCGGGTGAACACCCACGCCGCCCCGACATCGCCGTTGTCGTCCGGGCCGCCAATCAGCGCGGTGTTCCCATCCTCGGACAGCGCCACGGTAGCGCCGAACTCACCGGCGCCGGTCTCATCGGAGGCGGTCAGCTTTGAGCCGTGCTGGGTCCAGGTCGATCCCGAGCGGGTGAACACCCACGCCGCCCCCACACCGCCGTTGTCGAACGCGCCGCCGATCAGGGCGGTGTTCCCATCCGCGGACAGCGCCACGCTCGAGCCGAACGCGGCGCCGCCGGTCTCATCGGAGCCGGTGAGCTTTGATCCCTGTTGGGTCCAGGTCGATCCCGAGCGGGTGAACACCCACGCCGCCCCCACACCGCCGTTGTCGAACCGACCGCCGATCAGCGCGGTGTTGCCATCGGCGGACAGCGTCACGCTAAGGCCGAACGCGCCAGTGCCGGCCTCGTCGGAGGCGGTCAGCTTCGGTCCCTGCTGGATGAACGGGTCGACCTGCAGCGGATACCGGGCACCGCGGTCGGCCACCCGCAACAGCAGCCGCGAGCCCGACAAAGACAGCCATGCCGCCAGGCGCCGCCCCCGCGCGTCAAACGCCGCCAACCCCCCGTAGCGCACCACCATGCGCCCGCGGCGCGCGGAGAACTCCACCCCCGCAGCGGCCAGCCGCGCGCGCAACGACCCACCCACCGCCAGCACGAGGCTCACCGCGCCGGAGCGGCCGGCCGGGCGGCGCGCCAGCCCAAACCCTTGCTCGACCCCCAATGGGCCCGCCGCATACCACTCAGACACCCCGCCCCCGCGCACATACACCACCCGCCCAGCACGCGCCCGCGGCGCCACCTCCGCCACTGCCCGCAACCGCGCCCCACGACCAACCGCCACCAGCCCCAACGACAAGCTCCCGCCGGACGCACGAGCGCTCACCCCGTGTGCGCCGAGCCGCAGCCCAACACCCCCGCCGTCAAGGCCAAACCCGCCCGCCCGCCGCCGGGGCGAGAACCGCGCCTGCCCCGCCCCGATCGTGGTCGAGATCACCGACTGCGCCTGCACCGAGAACCGCGATAGCGCCCCAAACCCCCCCGCCGCCGGCGCCCTCACCCCAGACGCCGCCGGCGGCCTTCCGGCCGCCAACCAGCCCGCCGCCAATACCACCGCCGCCCACGCCAGCAGCGCCACACACCAGCGCACACCCCAATCCCAAGCCCTACCCCCGACCGTCGCCTCAGCGTGCACAGCGCAACCCCTCCTCACCGACCTCGCCCTCGCTGCCAGCGCCACCATACCCGCCCACCACCACCAGCACAACCACCACCAGCCCCGCCGCAGCGAAGATGCCCTGAACCGCGCGTGCTGTGCATCGCCCAGCTGATACGGCGCGATCGCCGCAGGAAGCGGCCGTGGGCGAGCAGGTGCTGGTAGGGATAAAGATCCGGGCCGCCGCTCACCCTGCCGGGCACTCGACTTGCGCACGCGCGATGTGCCCACCGGGAGAGCAGCACCCCGAGTCCAACGTTGATCAGCAGGCGATCGACATGAACCCGCGCATGTCCAGCGATCACGGCTAGCACCCCGCCGCTAACCGCGTTCGCCACCGCCACGAAGGCGAGGAAGCAGAGGATCGCGGTCACATGCGGCCCACCTCTCAATTCGCCGGCAGGCCGCGATGCACCTCCCGCGAGTAGAGCGGCAGAGCAGACTCATCCCCCGAAGTACGCCATCTTTGTCGAGCCACCGTCACCATCCGTCGTCTGCAATCCCGGCAGAGCCGGCGTATCGGCGGCGTAAGAACGATCGAAAGAAATACGGAGAGTCGTGCGGGCACGGATGAGTAGACCGAAGCGAGCGGACGCACCCCGCCGTCGGAGGCCTATGCGGCACCGCTCCAGCGCTCTTCTTCTCGCCACGAGCGGGTGCGCGGGATCCGGCCAGAAACGGCAGGCAGAACATCACGACGGACCCCCTATCACGGACGATGAGCCATCACACCAGACGTGCCCGTTGCTTCCCCTTCGCGTTAATCAGCGGCTAAAGCAGAACCGGCCGACCGGTGGCCTCCTTCGGCGACGAAGCAGGAGCGGGCCGGTGCCGCTCCGTGGTTTGGGACTGGCCGTGATCTGGGTGGCGGCCGGCTAGGGCTAACGCCCGGCGCGTTCGCTCTCCAGCCGGACGCGGCGGCTGCTGCCGGCCTGGTCGAAGTTATCGTCGCCGCTGAAGCGGACGGTGATCAGGTAGCTCGGCGGGATCGGGTCGAGGTTGACCCCGGGCAGGATGAGCGAGATCCGCCAGCGGCCGCGGTCGACCCTTGCGCGGGCGCGGCCCGTGGCGCGCCCGCGCGGCAGCGTGACCTGGTAGGAGACGGTGATCGTCCCGTCGGCGGAGGCGGCGCGCTTGTCGCCCGTCTGGATCGTCCCCGCGAACGTGATCCGCAGCTGCCGGCAGGCGGCATCGGCGCTGACTGCGGTGATTTCACGCTCGTCGCGTCCGAGCTCGACCGCGCAGCCCCGTCTGAGCGGCGCGGCGCGCAGGGTGCCGATCCGCACCCGCGCCGGGGAGCGCACCGTGTAGCTGACCGTCCGTGAGGCGCTCAGCCCGTCCCTCGATCTGGCCGTCACGGTGAACGTGTGCGCCCCGATCGTCGCGGTGTCGATCCGGGTGCCCGCGGCGCGGCCGCTCTGATCAAGACACGAGGCCAGGCCCGGGCCGCCCGCCCCCTCCCGGCAGCCGAAGCTCGCATCCACCACCTGCCCGCGGCGATACGACGCCCCCGCCGCGGGGCTGGTGATCTGCACGCTCGGGGGCGCCGCGACCGTGTAGGAGATGCTCGCCGTCGCGCTCTGACCGTCCGTGCTGATCACCGTCACGGTGAAGGTATGCCGGCCCGGGGTCGCGGTGTTCACGGCGCTCCCGGAGGGGTGACCGTGCTGATCAACACACGAGGCCAGCCCCGGACCGCTCGCCCCCTCGCTACAAGTGAAGCTCGAGAACACAGCCCGGCCCAGCGCGTAGCTCGCCCCGTTGACCGGCACCCTGATCTGCACCGACGGTGGCGCCGCGACCGTGTAGCTGATGCCCGCGGTCGCGCGCTGACCGTCGGTGCTGATCGCCGTCACCGTGTAGCTATGCGAGCCGGCCGTCGCCGTGTCAAGCGCCCCCGCTGGGGCGCTCGAGCCATTGCTATCGGTACACGACGCCAGCCCCGGACCGCCCATCCCCTCCGCGCAGCTAAAGCTCGTCGCCACACGCTCCCCGACCGCGTAGATCCCACCCGACGCCGGCGCGCCGATCTGCGCCGACGGCGCCAGCGGCAACGCATCGACCGCCACCCCGACCGGGAGGTTGGCGCCGGTGATGAAGCTCTGATCGACGCCCGAGCCGTCCAGGTTCGCCCGCCCGACCGTGTCGCCGAGCTGGTTGGTCCAGTAGACGTGCTGGCCGTCGACCGCCACCCCCGTCGGGACGTTCGCGCCGGTGATGAAGCTCTGATCGACGCCCGAGCCGTCCAGGTTCGCCCGCCCGATCGCGCCGGTGAAGAGGTTGGTCCAGTACACGTGCTGGCCGTCGACCGCCACCCCCTCCGGGCTGCTCGCGCCGGTGATGAAGCTCTGATCGACGCCCGAGCCGTCCAGGTTCGCCCGCCCGATCGCGCCGGTGAAGAGGTTGGTCCAGTAGACGTGCTGGCCGTCGACCGCCACCCCGTCCGGGCTGCTCGCGCCGGTGATGAAGCTCTGATCGACGCCCGAGCCGTCCAGGTTCGCCCGCCCGATCGTGCCGCTGGTGCCGTTGGTCCAGTAAACGTGCTGGCCGTCGACCGCCACCCCGAACGGGCTGCTCACGCCGGTGATGAAGCTCTGATCGACGCCCGAGCCGTCCAGGTTCGCCCGCCCGAGCGTGCCGCTGCCGCCGTTGGCCCAGTACACATGTTGGCCGTCGACCGCCATCTCCTCCGGGGCGCTCGCGCCGGTGATCAACATCTGGTCGGCGCCCGAGCCGTCCAGGTTCGCCCGCCCGACCGTGCCGCCGGAGGCGTTGGTCCAGTAGACGAACGCGTCAGCCTGCGCCGCCAAGCACCCCCCCACCACCACCATCGCGAGCGCCACCGCGAGCGCCACCACTCGCCCCCGCGGCCTACCAATCACCACAACCCTCCCCCAACCCGCCGCCGCCGGCACCCCCGCTCGGCAACCACCCCGCCGCCACCCGCGCGCACGCCATCCACACCACGCCCACACCATCGCCACGATCATCTCATCCCCACCCCGGCGGCGCAACCAACACCCCCACACCGAACCCCGCACCCTCGACCGCACCCCCCAAGCACCGCCGCCTCGACCAACCCACGATCCCCAACCGCCACCAGCGCCGCCCAACCCGCCCGATCCACCCCCAGCAGCACGCCGGAACCGGTCCACCCCGCCGAACACGACCCCCGAGAACCCGACCACCCCCGGCCAGGCCCGCCAGCTGCATCCGCGGCGCCGACCGATTTCGGCGCGTCGCTCACCACCAGCAACACGACGGCGAGGCCCTGCTCACCCACTCGGACTCGCAAAGACACCACGCCGCGACAACGTTCTGACTGCGATGGCGCTGCTCCTTACGGGACAGAACCGGCCGCGAGACGTGTCGCCGGACGCCGCGACTCTAGGACGTGCCCTCCGATGTTGGCCGACGCGATCGCTCACTGCCGCAACCACGCGACACCACCTCCGCCGCCTCGGCCTTCGGCACGTCAGCGGGCTGCCGCTCCGAGCCGACGAGCAGCCAGAGCAGCAGCGCGATCGAGGCTGCCCCGCGGGCGACCGAGCAGTGTACCTAGCTCTGCTTCTGGCCGACGAGCAGGCGCCCACGTCTTCCCGTTGTGCCGGTCCTGCTTTTGGTGGATGATGAGCGTGCGTGATTTACACCGGTTATTTGCGCTCGCGACGGGATTTGATCGGAAATACACGCGCGATTCCAGCAGCTGCAGTCGCCCCGCAAGCCGGTCGATCGCGCTGTATTCGATCCGTCGGGGAGGCCCGCCAGGGCCATGAACATTTGTCGCGGCTTAGGTCGAGCGCGCTGAGGAGCCCATGACGATCGCCGCGGTGGTGCGTCGGGCGCTGCTTGGCGGTGCTGTGGTGTGGGCGTTTTTGCTGGCGAGCGGGGCGAGCGCGGCGGCGCAGCCGGCCTTCACCCCGGTGGCGGGCTCGCCGTTCGCGACCGGCTCGTTCCCGCGGTCGGTGGCGTTTAGCCCGTCGGGGGGGCTGCTGGCGACCGCCAACCAGGGCGACACGACGGTGTCGGTGTTCGCGGTCAGCTCGGCGGGCGCGCTGACCCCGGTAGTGGGGTCGCCGTTTTCGACCGGTGCCGATCCGGTGTCGGTGGCGTTTAGCCCGTCGGGGGGGCTGCTGGCGATCGCCAATGGCGGAGACAGGACGGTGTCGGTGTTCGCGGTCAGCTCGGCGGG
Source organism: uncultured Solirubrobacterales bacterium (assembly GCA_963731355.1). Taxonomy (GTDB): domain Bacteria; phylum Actinomycetota; class Thermoleophilia; order Solirubrobacterales; family Solirubrobacteraceae; genus Palsa-465. Next base: position 128,741 of record CAVSUS010000005.1, read on the forward strand.
CGCGCTGACCCCGGTGGCGGGGTCGCCGTTCGCGACCGGCTCAGAGCCCGCGTCGGTGGCGTTTAGCCCGTCGGGGGGGCTGCTGGCGACCGCCAACCAGGGCGACAGCACGGTGTCGGTGTTCGCGGTCAGCTCGGCGGGCGCGCTGACCCCGGTAGCGGGGTCGCCGTTCGCGACCGGCTCGGAGCCGGTGTCGGTGGCGTTTAGCCCGTCGGGGGGGCTGCTGGCGACCGCCAATGGCGGAGACAGCACGGTGTCGGTGTTCGCGGTCAGCTCGGCGGGCGCGCTGACCCCGGTGGTGGGGTCGCCGTTCGTGACCGGCTCGAGGCCGGTGTCGGTGGCGTTTAGCCCGTCGGGGGGGCTGCTGGCGACCGCCAACGAGCTCGCCAGCACGGTGTCGGTGTTCGCGGTCAGCTCGGCGGGCGCGCTGACCCCGGTAGCGGGGTCGCCGTTCGCGACCGGCTCGGAGCCGGCGTCGGTGGCGTTTAGCCCGTCGGGGGGGCTGCTGGCGACCGCCAATGGCGGAGACAACACAGTGTCGGTGTTCGCGGTCAGCTCGATCGGCGCGCTGACCTCGGTGGTGGGGTCGCCGTTCGCGACCGGCCGCCAGCCGTTTTCGGTGGCGTTTAGCCCGTCGGGGGGGCTGCTGGCGACCGCCAATCTCGGCGCCAGCACGGTGTCGGTGTTCTCGGTCGGACCGCCGAGCGCGGTGATCGGCTCGCCGGCCGCCGGTGGGACCTACGGCATCGGCCAGGCGGTTTCGACGAGCTTCTCGTGCACCGACGCCGCCTACGCGCCGGGGATCGCTTCGTGCACCGACAGCAGCGGCTCAACAACGGGGAGCGGCCGTTTGAGCACCTCGACCGTCGGGTCGCACACCTACACGGTGACCGCGGTCAGCAAGGACGGGCAGACGGGCACGGCGAGCATCGCCTACACGGTCGCGGCGACGCCGTCGTCGCAGATCAGCGCGCCAACCGATAATCAGACATTCGCCGTCGGCCAGCACGTGAGGACGAGCTTTTCGTGCAGCGAGGGGGCCAGCGGTCCGGGGTTGTCCTCGTGCACGGATTCGGGTGGTCAGAGCGCCCCGGCGGGCGTGCTTGACACCTCCACGCCGGGCACGTTCACCTACACGGTGACGGCGGTCAGCAAGGACGGTCAGTCGGGCACGGCGAGCATCACCTACACGGTGGCGGGGGCGCCGTCGGCGTCGATTCAAACGCCCGCGAACAAGGCGCGCTACGCCCACGGGCAGGTAGTGGTCGCCCGCTACGCCTGCACCGAGGGGTCGTTCGGGCCCGGGATCGCCTCCTGCCGGGGCACGGTCGCCAACGGTTCGCGGGTCGACACCTCACACCCCGGCAAGCGCTCGTTCGCGGTGACCGCGGTCTCAAAGGACGGGCAGAGCACCACCACGGTGGTCCACTACACGGTGCTGGCGCTAGCGTCGGTGCGGATCGCCAGCGTGCGCGCGATCCCGCTCCGACACGGTTGCGCGACCGAGACCGGAACCGACGAGCGCGAGATCACCGCGATCACCGCCGACGCCACCTGCCGGCAGTTCCGCTTGACGCTCGCCGGGACGATCACCCTCGCCGGCGAGCTCGCGCCCACCGCGCGCGGCACGATCACGCTGAGCGTCCGCGTGAGACTGCCCGGCGGCCCAGCCCACGGCGCTGCCCGCGGCGCGTCACCCGCGGCCATGGCGCATCTTTCTGGTCCTTCCCGGCGTCAACCTCGACCCGGTACCGCCCGTCTATCTGATCACTGTCCGCTACGGCGGTGACACCACCGCCGGAGCGGCCACCGCAACCCGCCGACTTCGCATCGAGAGCGAGCGCGCCGGCCTGTAGTCGCCCGGGACGCCTCCCAGCGGGCCAAACCCAATAGATCTTCTGATCGTGTCCGTCCAATACTGGCGAAATGATCACGTCGTTGGACAAAAGCGTGCTCATATCGCAGCTCCGTGGCGGCTGCTGAGCCCCCGACGGCCCGAGGGCCCCGCGATCCTGGGAGGCGGTGTTCGGCCAGGGTGCTCGTTCGAGATCACCAGCCTCGATATCGCACCGATCATCAGTGCCGCTTCCACGAAACAGGGGCAGGCTGACGGTTCGGGCATCGCTGGCCAGCTGCATAGGCAGAACGCTCCGGCGCTGAAGCCGCGGCGCAACAGGCCAAACCAGCGTCATCCTTTGTCCAGCCGCTACAAGTTCCGCACCACACAGATGACGCTGGCTCGGATAACCATCCAATCTTCTCCACATGTCAATTCTCCGTACGTTCGCGACCAACCTGTCGCCGCCTATCCCCCACGCTCGGGGATCCGGTCGCGCCCGCGATCGAGCGCTTCATCGACGGCTGCCACTGAGCGAGCAACCGTTCGTCTGGACCGAGACCGCCGAGCGAGTGCTGGCCGAGGCCCTCAAGGATCAAGCGAGTTCGAGCGCTGCACTAGATCTGGCCGGCTAGGTCGCAGTCACCGTCGCTGTCGCGGTCTTGGCAGGCGGGAGGCGAGGCGAGGATCACGAAGCTCGCGGTGATGCTATGGCTCTTCTGCCCGGCAGAGATCGCGGTCGCGCGCACGACATAACGCCCGGCAGCAAGCGCGTGCGCGTGTAGGCGACCAGTGAAGCGAAAGCGGTTCTTGCCGGTGTGATCGCGATGCGAAAACGAGCCGACGACGACCAGCCTATTGCAGCGCCCGCGGGGCCCGCCGCAGCGCAGTACTCGGAATGTGGTGCGAGCGCTCAGTGTGTCTGTGTAGCTGATCGTCGTGCCGATCTTCAAGCGCGCCGCGACCGCGGGACCCATGACCGCTGCCAGAAATGCGTTTGGCATGAGCCTCAGCTCAGCCAGGCGCGGCGTCGGTGCCTTGATCGTGTAGCTGATCGTTGCGGTGCTGCTCTGCCCGTCGGCGCTTCTAGCGGTCACCGTGTAGGTGTGCAGACCGGTGCTCGAGGTGTTCAGTGTGCCGTGCGGGCTGAAGGAGCCGTTCTTGTCGCTGCAGGAGACGATCCCGGGGCCGCTGGCGCCCTCGCTGCAACTGAACGTCGTGGTCACCTTCCGGCCGCGCACGAACGTCGCGCCGTTAGCCGGCGACTCGATCCTCGCGCTTGGCGAGGCCGCGACCGTGTAGCGGATCATGGCTCGCGCAGTCTGGCCATCCTTGCTCTCGGCGGTCACCGTGTAGAGGTAAACACCGGTGCTGGTGGTGTCGAGGCCGCCGCTCGGGCTAGACGCGCCGTTTGAGTCCTGGCACGACGCGAGCCCCGGACCGTCCGTTCCTTCATTACATGCGAACCTCGTCAGCACACGTTGCCGCAGCGCGTAGATTCCACCGGCAGCCGGGGAAGCGACGCTCGCGATGGGCGCCGCTGCGACGGTGTAGCTCACGCTCGAGTTCCCGGTCAGGCGATCACGCGACGTTGCGGTGACGGTGTATGTGTGCACCCCGAGCGTGGAGGTGTCGATCGCCGATCCCGAGGTCTGGCCGCCCTGGTCGGTGCATGATGAGATCCCCGACCCCGCGGCTCCCTCGCTGCACGTGAAGCTTGAACGCACGGCCTGCCCCAGCGCGTAGGTGGCCCCCGCGGCCGGCGCGGAGATCGTCGCCGTTGGCGGGGCGGCGGTCGTGTAGGCGATCGTGACCGAGGGTATCGAGGTCGTGCCCGTGCTCATCGACGTGTCGGTTGCGCCGGGAATCCAGTAGCTTGAGCCGGCGCCGCCACCAGCGCCGCCGTTGCTGCCAAGGGCGCCCGCACCGCCGCCGTAGAATCCCCCGCCGCCGGCGCCGGCGTCGGTAAAGCAGCCGAACGTCACCGACCCACCCTGGCCGCGGGAACCCGCCAGACCGCTACAGCCCGAACCCGAGCCGGCGCCGCCCGCGGTGCCGCCAAAGCCGCCGTTCCCGCCCGCGCAGATGAAGCTCCCATTATCGGGGGGTCCGCCGGCACCCGCGCCGCTGACCGTCGCGTCGCCCGCCGTCCCGCCGTTGCCGCAGCCGTCACCACCGGCACCGCCGCCACCCCCGGCGACCACCAGCCGGGTGTCGTCGGCGTTCAGCTGGGTGCAGGTGTTGATCGAGCAGGTGCGCACGTCTGTCGCTCCGCCGCCGCTGCCGCCGTCGGTGGCGGCGCCGCCCCCGTTGAAAGGCGTAAACCCGGGCTGTGTGGCGCCGAGGACGCCCGGTCCGCCAACCTCTACGAACAGGGTCGTCGTGCCCGCCGGCAACGCCACCGCGGCGGTCACCGCCGCGCCATCGCCCGGAAGGTCGCTGGTCTCGTTCGGGCCGCCAGGAGCGCCGACAGCGGTGATCGTCACCGCCGCCACTCCGACCGGCACCACGAAACTCTGCTCGCTTCCGGTATAGGCGAACGTGACGGTGCTAGCGGCCGCAGAGGCGGGCAACGCCAAGCCCACTGTCACAGTCGTCGCGATCAAGCCCCGCCACAAACGATGAGGAACCCGAATCATGCAACTCTCCACATCAGTAGTCCCATCTCAAGCCGATGCCTGCGCGGACTCGGTTGGACACGTATCAAATCTCGAACTATCTGTTGCCAAACAATCGCGAGAATTACAGCCGCGGCGAACATCACCGACGCCAGCTGTGGTCGGCGGCACTGGCGTCGATGGGTTGGGCCTTCGGCGCACCAAGTCCGCGAGTCGTCTGCCGGTGTTTGCGGCCGAGCGGCTGCGTGAGCCAATTGGGGTTAGCGCCTATAGCTTTGCTGTTACACCTGGCCAGACAGGTCACAGTCGCCATCATTGTCGGTGTCTTGGCACGCTGGAGGTGGGGCGAGGATCACGAAGCTCGCGGTGATGGCACGGCTCTTCTGCCCGGTCAGGATCGCGGTCGCTCGCAGCACATAACGCCCGGAGGCAAGCGGGTGCGCGTGTAGGCGACCCGTGAAGCGAAAGCGGTTCTTGCCGGCGTGATCGCGATGCGAAAACGAGCCGACGACGACCAGCCTGCTGCAGCGCCCGCGGGGCCCGACGCAGCGCAGCACCCGGAAGGTGGTCCGAGCTCCGAGCGTGTCTGTGTAGCTGATCGTCGTGCCGACCTTCGAGCTGGCCGCCACCGCGCGACCCATTGCGGCCGCCAGGAACGCATTCGGCATCAGCCTGAGCCGACCCAGCCGCGGCGCAGGCGCCTTGACCGTGTAGTGGGTCGTCGCTGTACTGCTCTGCCCATCGGCGCTTCTAGCGGTAACCACATAGGCGTGCACGCCGGTGCGGGAAGTGTTCAGCTTGCCGTACGGGCTGGAGGCGCCGTTTGAGTCCGTACACGACACGATCCCCGGGCCGCTGGTGCCCTCACTGCAGCTGAACGTCGCCGTCACGATCTGGCCGCGCACGAACGTCGCGCCGCCGGCGAGCGACAGGATCACCGCGCGCGGCGCTCCGGCCACAGTGTAGGTGATCGACTCGCTCGCGCTCTGTCCGTCCCGCGAGATCGCGGTGACCGTGTAGGTGTGCGGGCCGGTGGTCGCGGTGTTCAACCTCCCGGGCTGGCTCGAGGCGCTGTTTGAATCCTCGCACGACGCGATCCCGCGTCCGCTGGCGCCCTCGCTACAGCCAAAGCTGGTCAACACCAGCTGCCCGACCGCGTAGATTCCCCCCGACGTGGGCGCCGTGATCGACGCCGCCGGCGCTCCCGCCACCGTATAGCTGATCGTGGCGGTCGCGCTGAAGCCGTCGCCCGAGGTGGCCGTGACTGTGTAGCTGTGTAGGCCGGCGGTCGCGGTGTCCAAATGCCCCGTGCCGCCGCTCTTGGTGTCGGTGCCGGCGCTGTCATCGCAGGAGGCTAGGCCCGACCCGCCGGCGCCCTCGGCGCAGGAGAAGCTCGAGACCACCGCCTGCCCTACGGCGTAGACGCCGCCCGCCGCGGGCGCGGAGATCAAAGCGCCAGGCGGCGCGACAGTCCCGCTGACATACACCGGCGTGTCGCTGTCGGTGGTCGTGCCGTTTCCGAGCTCACCATCGCCGTTGTAGCCCCAGCACTTGACCGCGCCACCGATCATCAGCGCGCACGCGTGGTCGCCGCCGGCGGAGATCGCGCTCACCCCGCCGCCCAGCCCGCTTACATCGACCGGCGTCGAGCTGTCGGTGGTCGTGCCGTCGCCGAGCTCACCATCGCCGTTGTAGCCCCAGCATTTGACCACGCCGCCGCTCGTCAGCGCGCACGTGGGATCGTCCTCACCCGCGGTGATCGCGCTCACCCCGCTGCTCAGCCCGATGACGTCGACCGGCGTGTCACTGCAGAAACCGTTGCAGCCGAGACCGGGACCGCCCGTGATACCGTCGCCCAGCTCACCGTGGGCGTTGTAGCCCCAGCATTTGACCGCGCCGGCGCTCGTCAGCGCGCACGTGTGGTTGGCCCCGGCGGAGATCGCGCTCACCCCGCCGCCCAGCCCGCTCACGTCGACCGGCGTCGAGCTGCTGGTGGTCGTGCCGTCGCCAAGCTGACCGTTGGCATCGAAGCCCCAGCACCTGACCGCGCCGGCGCTCGTCAGCGCGCACGTGTGGTCAAAGCCCGCGGTGATCGCGCTCACCCCGGCGCCCAGCCCGCTGACATCGACCGGCGTTGAGCTGCTGGTCGTCGTCCCGTCGCCGAGCTGACCAAACTGGTTGGCGCCCCAGCACTCGACGCCGCCGGCGCTCGTCAGCGCGCACGTGTGGATGCCGCCGGCGGTGATCGCGCTCACCCCGCCGCTGAGCCCGCTGACATCGACCGGCGTTGAGCTGTCGGTGGTCGTGCCGTCGCCGAGCTGACCAGAGCGGTTGCCGCCCCAGCACTCGACGCTGCCGGCGCTAGTCAGCGCGCACGTGTGGTCGTCGCCGGCGGAGATCGCGCTCACCCCGCTGCCCAGCCCGCTGACATCGACCGGCGTTGAGCTGTCGGTGGTCGTGCCGTCGCCGAGTTGACCAACGAAGTTGCCGCCCCAGCACTCGACGCCGCCGGCGCTCGTCAGCGCGCACGTATGGACCCCGCCGGCGCTGATCGCACCTGCCGTCGTCGTCGCGGTCGCCGGCTGAACGAACACCACCATCAACCACAACGCGGTCGCACCCACAGCCAGGTCCAGGCGCAAGCAGTCACGTGTCCCAACCCACCGAACGCCGCCGAGACCGCCGGACGCGCCGCTTAGGCGTCTGCGCAGCATACGCGGCCGCCCTCATCCACACAACGCCGATGCGACCACGGCCGTGCCATCCGGCTACTCGACTTTAGGCGCACGTTCGCTCTCTAGCCGGATCCGGCGCGTGATCGTGGCGGGCTGCAGGTCGCGATCGCCGCTGTAGTGGATGGCGATCAAGTAGATGGGCGGGAGCGGATCGAGGTTGACGCCGGGCAGCACGATCGAGATGCGCCAGCGGCTGTGGTTGACCCTCGCACGTACGCTGCCGGTCGCCGGTCCGTACGGCAGCTTGACCTTGTAGGTCACCGTGATCGTGCCGCCGGCCGACGAGGCGTGTCCTACGCGCGTTCGGATCGTCCCGTGCAGTCTCAGCCGCAGATGCCGACAGGTGGCGTCGGCGCTGATCGCGATCAGCTCGCGCGCGCGCTCGTCGGTCTCCACAACGCAACCGTGCCGCAAGGGCGAGGGGTCCATGTCGCTGATCAGCACCCGCGCCGGCGCTAGCACCGTATAGGTCACGGTTTCCGATGCGATCAGCCCGTCTCGTGATCTGGCGCTCGCGGTGAAGGTATGCGGGCCGGCGGTGGAGGTATCAATTTCCGTTCCCGACGACTGGCCGCGCTGATCACGGCACGACGCGAGCCCCGTCCCGGCGGCGCCCTCGGTGCAGGCAAAGCTCGAGTGCACCGCCTGGCCGAGCTTGTATCTGGCTCCGTTGGCTGGAGCCGTGATCCGTACGCGCGGCGGTTGGGGGCGCGTGATCGGCACGGGCGGCGGTAGCGCGACCGTGATCTCGAGCGTCTTGATCGCCGTGGGGCCGCCGTTGCAGCTGACCGTCTGGCCGGTGAAGACAATCGTCGTTGAGCAGCCGGCGTTGTCGGTCACCGTCAGCGTGACCGCGTACTCGCCAGGCGAGGCGTACACGTGGACCGGAGAGGGGCCGGCGTTTGTCGCGCCAGTGCCGTCGCCGAAGCTCCAGTCATAGCGAGCGACCGTCTGGCCCGGCGAAGCGCTCGAGGCAGAACCGTCGAACGCGGTGGCCAAGCCCGGGAGGGCCGGCGTGGGCGTGAACGCCGCCACCGGTGCCTGATCTGGGGTGACCGCCACGGCGAACGGCTCGTTTCCAGCCGCGACCGTCGGGGGCGTCTTGGGCGTCAGCCCGCCGCCGGCTCCGACGTCGTACTCCGAGATCCCGTCCGTCCCGTTCGCGTTGGAGTTAGTGACGTACACGCTCTTTCCCTCCGGGCTGACCGCGACCCCGGACGGGCCGTTGCCGGCCGCAACGGTGGGTGTCGCCTGCGGTGTGAGCTCGCCGCCGGGCCCGACGTCGTACTGGGAGACCCCGTCCGCGCCGTTCGCGCCCGAGTTGACGACGTACACGCTGCGGCCGTCGGGGCTGACCGCGATCGCGAGCGGAGAGTCGCCGCTCGCGACAGTCGGGGTCGCTTTCGGCGTCAGCACCCCGCCTGGCCCGACGTCGTATTGGGAGATCCCACCCGCCCCGTTTGAATTGAGGTTGGTGACGTAGACGCTCTTTCCGTCCGGGCTGACCGCGACCCCGGACGGGCCGTTGCCGGCCGCCACCGTTGCGATCGCCTTCGGCGTCAGTGCCCCGCCGGGCCCGACGTCGTACTGGGAGATCCCACCCGCCCCGTTTGAATTGAGGTTGGTGACGTAGGCGCTCTTTCCGTCCGGGCTGACCGCGATCCCATAGGGTTGGTTGCCGCCGCTGACAGTCGGCGTCGTCTTCGGTGACAGCACCGCGCCGGCCCCGACGTCATACTGGGACACAGCGCCCGCCCCGTTCGCGCCGTCGTTGGCAACGTACGCGCTCGTGCCGTCCGGGCTGACCGCGATCCCGACCGGGTTGCGGCCGGCAGCGACCGTCGGCGTGGCCATCGGGCTGAGCGCTCCACCCGAACCGACCTCGTACTGGGAGACCCCGCCCGCGCCAATCGCGCCGTTATTGGTGACGTAGACGCTCTTTCCGTCCGGGCTGAGCACGATCCCGGCCGGGGCGTTGCCTCCCGCCACCGTCGGCGGAACCTTCTGCGTGAGCACGCCGTCCGAGCCGATGTCGTACTGCGAGATTGCGTCCGCCCCATTGGCGCCGGTGTTGGCGGCATATGCGCTCGTGCCCGCCGCGGCCGCCGCGGCCGGAACAAGCAGCATGCAGCAGCCGACTAGAACACAACCCAGCCAACCGGAGACAGGGCGACCCAGCAAGCACCGCCACCCTGCACTCTTCCGTGTTCCTGCCATCAGGAAGACCGAGACAACCCACGCCGTGACCAAGAGGTTGATGAAGGCGACTTGCTGGCACGGCCGACCGCCGACGCCCCGCTGGCACCCCTGGCCGCCGAGGACGCGGGCGCGCCGGATCACACCACCCGTCCGGCACTCAGTATGTACGTGCCCGTGCCGAGCCAGCCCCACAGTGCGACCACAGCCAGCAGGCTCATGAGCCACAACCCTCGATTACCGTCCTCGAGCGATCCGCCGCTCGCACCGACGGACGCCACGCATTGCGGAATCCGATAACGAATGGCAAGGCCATCGCTGCGAGCGCCGGCTGGTCATGATCAGAGCGACTCCCCCTCTTCCCCTGCCTCCCGGAGGGAGCTATTGTGGATCGTGCCAGCCAGACCAACACGACCGGCTGGCACGAAACGACGGCGATCGTGCGTAGGTCTCACCCCTGTTCACACCGGAACTCGTGCCACGAACCGTGCGAGAGTAGCCTGAGCTCGCCGCCGCGGGCTCGATTCTGGACGGATCGTCAACGAATCCGCGGCGAGTCGGACGGATCATCAATTCGATGACCACCGCGCTCTACCAACGGTTCGACCCATCCCGGGTCGCTGCACGTGACCGGTTCGAGTACTGGCGTGACTGGTACTCGCGCGCGATCGAGGTGCCGGTGCAGCTCGAGCCGATCGAGCGGGTCCCGCGCGGGTTCAGTGCGTCGGCGGAGGTGCTCGGCGTCGGCGACGTCGATATCGTCGAGCGTCGCTGCGGCCCGACGGCCGGGAGGTGGGCACGCGAGGCGACCGAACCAGCGGACCGGCTCCATCTCGCGCTCGTCGCACCCACCCCAGGCGCCACCGGTTGCTGGTATGCGCGTGAGATCTCGCTCGACCGCGGTGCCGTCGCGCTCCTCGGGCGAACCGACGGGTGGTGGCGCGCCCCAAACGGGCTGCGCGGAATCCAGGTCAGCGTGCCTCGCGCCGCGGTCCCGGTCACCGACCGCGACATCGACAGAATCAACGACCAGTCGCGGCTGCTGCGCGATCCCACATTCGTGCGGTTGATCCGGCCTTCGCTGCTCGGCCTGGCAAGTCACCTCGACAGCCTCGCTCACGCGGATATCTCCGAACTCGGGGGACTCTGGATCTCGCTGATGAACATGCTCGTCCGCTCGCTTCTCGGCGATGACACGAACGGGACCGACACCGCGAAAGCGCGCCGGCTCCAGCTCCAGCACCACATCCGTGACAACCTCGCCGACCCACGGCTGTCACCGGCGAGGATCGCCGACGCGCTGCACCTCTCGCGAAGCACCCTCTATACAGCACTGTCTCCGCACGACGAAGGGGTCGCGGCGGAGATCCGCCGGCAGCGGCTGGAGCGAGCCCGCGCGATGCTCCTCGACCCGGCGCAGACCCAATCGATCGCCGAGATCTCGCTCCGCGTCGGGGTGCCGAACACGGCGCACTTCAGCCGCATCTTCCGCTCCCGCTACGGCCTCAGCCCCAGCGAGCTCCGCGGCTCATCAGCAGCGGCCAGACCGGCGCCTCCGGATGGGGCTAACCGGCGCTCCGTTGTCAAGGGCGTTACGAGTGACGACTCCGCCCCGTCGTCGCGACTGAGCGCCTCCCTGCTGCCGGTCGCCGACAGGAGTGCCTGACGTCGCTACCGCCGTCTCCCTCGCCTCTTCATAACAGGTCTCGTGCAAGACCCGCGGCGCCTTATTGGAAACGAGGCCCGCAACACGCCGCGGCGTCTGCCGTCCAGA
>CAVSUS010000006.1:0-1035788 GCA_963731355.1 uncultured Solirubrobacterales bacterium
GCGGAATGTTGAAGTTGAAGTCCTGGCCAAGGTGTAGACCGGTCCAGGTATCCGCAGGCAAACTACGCTGTGTCGTGAAGGTTGAGTAAGCCGTGCCGCCGTCCGTGCCCGTTGAATCATAGCAGTGAGTGCCACTAACGTTCGATTGCGTAGCGCACAGACGATACGAATATGTCATGTGGGGCGTAAGGCCATTGACACTCACCGAGTCAGTTTGGGATGCAGAGCCATATGGTTTAGCAGGAGTGCTTGTCCAGGTGTTGCTATTCGCAGCACTGTACTCAACCCACGCTTGGCAAGATTGATTTGCGTCACAGGTCCCCGTCCCATTCAGCGTTGCGCTCGCTGCAGTGACATTGGTAGCACCCGTAGTTTGCCCACCGCACGCTGCGAGGAATAGCCCTACTAGAAGGAGCAGGATTATTGTTAGCTTACGCATTGACGAGCCCGACCAAGCCGGTCTCGGTGACGATCGCGCTGTGGGCCTTCTCGGCATCCGGCGAGGGACCCGCACGAGGAATCTGGATGGCTCGCCAACTTGAACACCCGCAGCCGCCGCCGCGCTAGATCAGCCGCAGAGGCGGCCAGATCTATCCGCCAGCCGCTGCCGCGCCGTGTACTACGGTCGCGGCTGGCGTGTGACTTTTCCATTAGGTCTGCGACTGGCCTGGTGTCCGGCAGCAGTACCGACGCAGGCGTAGCTACCAGAGAGTGGACATCAGACCAGCGACGACGGACGGCAGGCGAAGCCATCGCCAGGCACCGGTCGAGAACTTCTTGTGCACTTACTTCGGGCGGCTCGGCGGGTCAAGTGCCGTGACCCGTTGCGTTCAGCGTCGCCAATGTCGCGGTGACGTTGGCGGCGCCCGTGGTTTTACCGCTCTCGCACGCGCCCGGGAGCGCCGGCACGAACGCAAGGAAGACCTGCAGGAAGAATCTACGCATGAGGTAATCACCGCCGATCTGGTCGCCGGGTTGTTGGCCGCCGTTTCCGCCGTGAGACTTCGGTTCTAGACAGCCGTTGTTGTGCGACGAGCCGCTTGGGGGTCACGCTTTCACAAACGCGGCCCCGGTAAGTCCATGCTAATCAGTGAGGTTTGGTCATGATCGATGACGTTTAAGGCAGATAGGTTCCTGATCGAACTCCTTTCTCGAGCCACTCGGCCCGAAATCCACGCGCGCCCGACCAGATGGTGAACGACGCCCCGACGAGTGCAGAAGGCGGCAGCGTGGCCATGTAAGGCCCAGCGCTGTCGGGCATCGATAACGTGAACAAGTCCCTGCGTGTGACTTGATGATCAGATGCCGGTCGCGGTGAACGCACCAGTCGCACCGGTCATGCCGGTGATCCACCTTCACGAGCGGCGGCGAATAGCGGCGTGTGACGCGTCTCCGCCTAGACGTACATGGTCTTACTATCGGAGTCGTGGTGGTCGGTCACGACGGAAATATTCATCAATGGCGGCGGAAACTGCATAGACTGCTAGGCGCCCGTTCGCGCTCAATGGAAAGAGACGCTCGGCCTCAGCGCTGTCTCCACCACCTCCCGCTCTCCAGATCGTGGAAGACGACCTCGTCGCGTCCACACGTGGTGACGACCTCCCAGTAGCGACGACGTAGCGGGCGGTCGGTCCACCAGCGATCCTCGACCAGCCAGGACTCGCGGACGGCGTCGACGGCACGGCTATCGACCACTAGAGGCCGGCCGTCGTCGCCGGCGGCGACCGCGACACGGCGCGGAATCGAGAGTCTCCGCGGGCCATTCATTGGCTCAACCCTCGAACGGGGTCAGTACCGCTCGCCGCTCAGGAAAGCGGGAGCCCGGGTCTACTTCCAGCACGCGAAGCGCGGCGTCGGGTCCGGCAGCCGTGCGCGCTTGATGAATCGCCTCGCGAAGGCGCGCCATCCGTGCCGCAGCCGGGTCCTCGAGCAATGCACGCTGGTCGCTCGTCGGGAGTCCGAACCGCTCGACCGCGAGCCTCAGCTCTTCCGCCGGCGCTGGCATCAGCGCCAGGCGGGGGGCCAGCGCGAGACGCATCCGCACAGGGTCGGCAAGCGCTTCTCGAAAGACCACCTGCTCGCGCCACGTCCCGCCCTGCTCGACAAGCACCGCTGAGAGCACGACCGCCCGCAGCGTCCGTCCTCTCCGCTCCCGACGTGCGAGCAAGCGATCGATCAGCAGCCCCAGTCCGCGCTCCAGCTGAGTGCCGGATGCAGCCTCTGGCAACTCGAGTGACTCGCGCAGATATTCGCCTGCAGGGCGCGGACTCAGCGCGCAATCGCCGCCGTTTGCCAGCTCATGGGCCATCAGTCCGACTTTGCCGAAGCGATCAGCGAGCGCCGCGGGGGCAACCGCGGCCAGCTCTCCGAGCGTGCCGATGCCCAGGCGCTCGAGCGCTTCGGGCAATTCGGCGAGCGCCGGGCGCGCTCTGAGCAATCCAACCGGGAGCGAGGCGAGAAAGGCGCGCGCCTGCTCGCGATCCCCGGAGACAATTACCGGGCGGCGCACCCGAGCCCGAGTCGCCGCCGCCACGGCCGCAAACCGCGACGGCGCCACGCCGTAGCGAGCCGGCATACGGAGGGCTCGCCGAGCCGCGGCCAATACTCCCTTGACCCGCTCGCCCTCGTTCGTGACCAGCGTTCCACCTCCATGCAGCCGCAGCAGGCCTCGCGCGTCGAAGCAGACGAGACCGGGACGCTCAGGCTCGACCGCCGCCCCGACCGACTCCAACCGCACGAGCAACCGCTCCCACATGTCGGCGACGCCGGCGGGATCGGGTGGCACGAGCGTCAGCTTGGGACAGCGTGCGAGCGCCTCACCCAAACGCATTCCGGCGTGTACTCCGAACGCCTCCGCCGCGATCGAAACTTCTCCCACCTGCTGGACGCCGCCGGGCTCAGGGGCGAGCGCCGTGGGCGCGTGCAGCAGCTCAGCCCGATCGTCGGCTGCGATCGTGAGCTGAAAGCGCGGGAGAAGGACGCAGACGATCATCTCAATCGAACACATGTTCGCATAAGCAGCGGATGGATCCCAGTGGTACGGTCCCCCCCGATGGGACCCTCGGACATCACGGACATTGCCTCCCAGAGCGTCCGTACGCTGCGCGCGTTCGGCCAGCGAATCCCTCGCGCCGGCGGTCTGCTCGCGCAATCGCTCGAGGATGCCGTAAAGGACCGCTTCGTGATGATCACGGGCGCCTCGTCGGGGATCGGCAAGGCGGCGGCAATCGAGCTCGGGAAAGCGGGCGGGACGGTCCTGCTGGTCGCTCGCAGCGAGGACAAGCTGACCGAGGTCAAGCGCCAGATCGAGATCGTGGGCGGCGTCGGATACGTCCACCTCTGCGACCTCTCCGACATCGACGACATCGATCGGATGGCGGCAGAGGTGCTCGAGCAGCACGAATACGTCGACATCCTGGTCAACAACGCGGGTAGGTCGATCAGGCGCTCGGTCAGCAGAGCCTATGACCGTTTCCACGACTACCAGCGAACGATGCAGGTCAACTACTTCGGACCGGTCAAGCTGATCCTCGACCTGCTCCCGGCGATGCGCGAGCACAACTCAGGCCACATCGTGAACGTCTCGACGATCGGCCTGCAGACGAACACGCCGCGGTTCTCGGCTTACCTCGCTTCCAAAGCCGCGCTCGACGCCTTCTCACGCTCGATCGCACCGGAGATCATCGACGATGGCGTGCACGTCACAACGGTCTACATGCCGCTCGTGCGCACCCCGATGATCGCGCCCACCAAGACCTACGATCGCTTCCCCACCCTCAGCCCCGAGGAGGCGGCGAAGCTCATCACCGAGGCGATCCGCAAGCGGCCCAAGAGGATCGGGAGCACGATCGGAACGCTCGGACAGTTGAGCTACGCGGTCGCGCCCGGCGCCCAGGATCTGGTCGTCAACCGCGCCTACAAGCTGTTCCCCGAGGGCGGCGAGGACTCCCAGCGGGAGAGTGCCGAGCAGCGCGCGTTCGTGCAGGCGACGCGCGGCGTGCACTGGTAGCACCAGCATCACCCGAGGCTCCCCGTCAGCGCCTTCACCAAGGTATTTGATCGCACAACCAATTCGGTGCTAGGCTCGTGAGAGCAGACCGCACCGCCACTGCGACGCTTCGCCAGCACCGAGGAGACCCCATGAAGCTCGAAGGCATACACCACATCACTGCGATCACCGCCGACGCACAGCGAAACGTCGACTTCTACGCCGGCGTTCTCGGGCTCCGACTCGTCAAGAAGTCGGTTAACCAGGACCAGACGTCCGTCTATCACCTCTTCTACGCGGATGAGACCGGCGATCCGGGATCTGACATAACGTTCTTCGAGTATCCCGGGGTGGCGAAGGGACGCGCCGGGGCCGGCATGGTGCACCGAGTCGTGTGGCGCGCGACCGGTGACGACGCGCTCGACTTCTGGCAGGCGCGCCTTTCCGAGCACGGTTACGACTCGTCCCGCACCGATGGCTCTCTCGTCTTCGACGACTTCGAGGGACTCGAGCACGAGCTGCTCGTGGTCCGGACGAGCGACGAGCCGCTCGTGGCTCACCATCCAGATATCCCGGCCGAGCTCGCGCTCCAGGGGTTCCATGCGGTGCGCGCGTACACGCACGATCCCGACCGTAGCCGCCCTTTGCTCGAGGACACGCTCGGGTTCGAGTCCCTGGAGCAGGAGGCTCAGCGGAGCCACGGCGGTCGGGCAAGGTCGGCAGCCTGGGAGGCGCGCGGCGCTCACCGCGGCGGGTACTACATGTACGACGCACCTCCCGCGGACCGCGGGCTTCAGGGAGCGGGCACCGTCCATCACGTCGCCTGGGCATCGCTTCCGGATGAGCACGCGGCGTGGCGGGATAAGGTCGCGCGCGCCGGCGCTCGTCCGACTCCGGTGATCGATCGCTACTACTTCCACTCGGTCTACTTCCGCGAGCCGTCGGGTGTGCTGTTCGAGATTGCGACCATCGGTCCGGGCTTCACCGTCGACGAGCCGCTCGACAGCTTGGGAGACAAGCTGTCGCTGACTCCCCAGTTCGAGCATCTGCGTGATCAGATCGAGCCGACGTTGACCCCGCTGCGTAACCCAGGCGAGAGCTGGGCGCGGCGGTGAGGGTGGCGCCGGGGGAGGCGCTCCGCGAAGGCACGCCGGCGGAGGCGCTGCGGGAGCGCGCGCCGGGGGAGGCGCTCCGCGAAGGCACGCCGGCGGACGCGCTCCGGGAGCGCGCCCCGGCGAAGGCGCGCGAGTGAGCACGCGATGTCGCCCGAACCGCGTTTCGGCGTCTTCCTGATCCCCGAGGCCGGGGACCCGCAACGGACCACCGACCTTGCGCTCACCGCCGAGCGCCTCGGACTGGACCTGATCGGAGTTCAGGACCATCCGTACCAGCGACGCTTCTACGACACGTTCTCGCTGCTCGCCTATATAGCCGGGCGGACCGCCCGGATCGCCCTGGCCTCTGACGTCGCGAACCTGCCGCTGCGGCCGCCCGCGCTCCTCGCCAAGGCCGCGGCGACGATCGACCTACTGTCCGGCGGGCGCTTCGAGCTGGGCCTCGGCGCCGGCGCCTTCTGGGATGCGATCGCGGCCATGGGCGGGCCACGGCGCGCGGCGAAGGACTCGGTCGATGCGCTCGAGGAGGCCATCCAGATCATCCGCCTGTCCTGGAGCGGGCAGCCGACGGTGTCGTTCGAGGGACGTCACTATCGGGTCAAGGGCTTCAAGCCCGGACCCCAGCCTGCCCATCCGGTCGGCATCTGGCTGGGCGCGTATGGGCCGCGGATGGTCCGGCTGACCGGGCGCGCCGCAGACGGCTGGCTGCCGAGTGTCCCGCGGTTGCCGCTGGAAGATGTGCTTCCACGCCAGCAGGCGATCGACGATGCCGCGCGTGCCGCCGGGCGCAACCCCCGCGACGTCCGGCGGATCGCAAACGTCAACGGCCAGATCACCGAAGCCTCCTCCGAGGGCTTCCTGCGCGGGCCCGCGCGCCAATGCGTCGATGACCTGCGCCGGCTGATCGAGGACTACGGCTTCGACACGTTCATCTTCTGGGGTGAAGGCGACCCCGACGAGCAGCTGCGCCGCTTCGCGGAAGACGTCGTCCCCCGCGTGCGCGAGCTCTCGTAGGCCGCGAGCAACGAGGCTGCGCGCTAAAGCGCACGTGGGTGGTGGTTGCGCTCGTCCGTCGATCACAACGAGCCGCCGAGCGGAATCCCGAAGAGCGGGGACCTGGGCGCTCCAATCCGCGAGCTCTCCGAGCGAGTCAAACGGGAGACCCGGCGTCTCTGATCAGCCGCCCGACCGGCACCGCCGCCAGGTGCTCGGAATCCAGCTTCCCGCGCAGCTTGTCGACCAGCGCGATCACATTGGTGGTGGGCGTCAGCACCAGCTCGACGACCTCGCCGGCGCGCAGCCGCCCGAGGCTGTCATCGCCGTCCCTGAGCTTGATGGCACCCGCGATCAGGCGCCCGCCGGCGCCGTGCGCCATCCACCACTGGCCCACGCTCGGCCCGCTCGAGGCGTACAGGAAGTGGTGTCCGATACCCATGGAGGTCAGCATGTCGTGCAGCTGATCGCGCGTCCCCAGCCAGCGCACCAAGCCGCCGCCGCGCAGCCGTGGGACGGCCTGATCGCCGTACTCGAACACACCCATATCGACCCGCGAGGGGGGATCGGAAAGCGCGAACGTGGCGCGGATGCCGCTGGCGTACAGGGCGCTCGCGAGCGAGGGGACCTCGCCGCTCGGCGCGTCAACGATCACGCCGACCTCCGGCCGGTCGGTCGGCACCACCGTGGTCGGGCGCATGTGCACGAAGTGCGAGACGAGCGAGTACGAGGCGCCCGTGGTCAACGTCCAGCCGGCGATCAGGACCGTCGCCGCCGTCGCCGTAGCGGCGCGCGCGGTCCGACGTCGCCACACGGGCACCTGCCGAGCGCGGCGCTCGTCGTTCAGGATCAGCGACGCTGTTGAGGGCCGTCGCGCGAACGATGGATCGGGATCGGGCTTTCGCAACAGCGCGTGCTCGAGCGCCGGCCCGATGTCCTTTTGGGTGCGGGCGACCTGCGCCAGTCCGAACCGTTCGAGCGCCGCATTCGACGCGCGGACGTGGCCGTAGCCGAAACCGTAGGAGATCACAGGGCAGCCGCGGATTATGGCCTCGAGCACCGTCAGCCCCGCGCTCGAGTGGATCAGCGCATCGCTGGCGGCAAGCACGTCGCCCATCCGGTCGGTGAAGCCCATGAGCCGCAGCCGCGGCTCGTCCACGAAGCGCCTGGCCACTCGTTTGCGGAGGTCGTCGTTGCGCCCGCACAAGCACAGAACGGTGGCGTCGGGCTGCGCGGCGAGCGCCACCTCGGTGGCACCGAGTAGATCCCCCACTCCCCATCCGCCGCCGGAGATCGCGATGACCTTGCCCTCGGCAGGCAGGCTGAGCGCGCGACGGGCGTCCCCGCGCGAGCGGGCGGCGAGGAAGGCGGGCGACGTCGGCGGCTTGGCCCAGCGGACGCTCCCCGGCCCGGCGATCTTCTCCACCTCCTCGACCGATTCGGGGTGGGTGATGAAGTGCAGGTCGATTCCCGGGTGGGCCCAGAAGTACAGCCCGGCTAAGTCGGTGATCGACGAATAGCAGGGGACGTCGAGTCGACGTCTTCGTCGCAGGTCGCCGAGAACGGCGGTGACGCCCGGATACGTGGAGACGATCTGGTCCGGGTCGTGCGCACGGATCAGGCGCATCAGCCCGCGATGGCCGAGGATCCACAGGAGCTGGCGAGCCATCCACCGGGTCGGCGCCAGCTCCATGAACAGGCGGTACTGGAGGTCGAACCACCACGGGATCCAGCGGAACATGAACGCCGAGCTCTCGCGCAGGACGTGGCTCAGGATCTTCCCCATGGCCGGAAGCCCGTTGACGATCGATACGAGCGCGTCCGGATCTTCGTCGTGAAACTCCCGCGCCACCGCGCGCGCGGGCAGGTCGTGCCCCTCGCCGATGTCGGCGGAGATGATCAGCACCTTGCGCGGCTTGGCCTCGGCGTCGGGCTCGCCCGCGGGGATCACGGCCTCCGCCTCGCGCGCCGCGGCGACCGCGTCCTGCGCGCGCCGCCACTCGACATAGCGCCTGACGCCCTCGGAGAACGGGGTGGCCGCCGTCCAGCCGAGCTCCCGCTCCGCGCGCCGCGAGCACACGATCTTCCCGCCGAAGTCGCCCGGCCGCGCCGGCGTGTACTGGATCTCGACATCGCCCACGAGGTCGCGCACGGTCTCGGCGATCTGCCTGATCGTGACGTTCTCATCGCTGGCCAGGTTGTAGACGCGGTTGATCGCCACGTCGCCCATCCCCAGCGCCACTCCATCGGCTAGGTCCTCGACGTAGACGAACCGGCGGGACTGGCTGCCGTCACCGGCCAGCGTCAGCGACTCGCCGCGCAACGCCTTGCCGACGAACGCGGGGATGACCGCCGCCTCCCGCGCGCGAGGGCCGTATGGGATCCCGAACCGCAGGATCGTGTAGTCGATCCCGTAGAGCTCCTGGTAGGCCTTGCAATAGAGCTCGCCGGCCAGCTTCGTGCTCGTATAGAGATGCGACGGCGCGGGCAGCAACGTCTCCTCGTCGACGGCCTCCTCCTGGCAGTCGGAATACACCCAGATCGTGCTCGCGTACACAATCCGTTTGACGCCGGCCCGGCGCGCCGCCTCGAGCACGGTGACCGTGCCTCGCGCATTGACCCGCTCGGCATCCTCGGGCGAAGCGTGGACGTCGTTGACGTCGGCGACGGCGGCGAGATGCGCGACCGCGTCACACGAATGCAGGGCCCGCTCGAGCGCCTCGCGGTCGGTGATCGATCCGAGCACTGTGTCGACGACCGGGGCCTCGCCCGCCCCGTGCCACGGCGACGGCCGCAGGTCGTAGATGACCGGCTCGTAGCCGCGCTCGCGCAGCTTGTCGACCACGTGCGAGCCGATGAAGCCCGATCCACCTGTGACAAGGACTCTCATGCGCCGGATTGCCGTCCAGGACGGTAGTAGAGCGGCACGCAGGAGTGGTGGCGTGCCACCCAGTCGGTATTGGGCAGTTCGACGACGTGGCCCATGATCCTGTGGCAGGGCTCGTCGTACACCCGCCCGGTGGAGCGCTCGAGCCAGTCGAAGACGATGTACTTGTAGAGGCCGGAGACCATCCCGTCGGGCAGCTCGAGACGACTCGGGTACACCGGGTCGAGCTCGGAGCGCGCAACCTCGTTCTTCCACGCAACGATATCCGGCAACCGCTCGATCTGGATCACCCCCAAGGCCGCGATGAACTCGGTCATCCGGAAGTTGAGCCCAGCGATCTCGTAGGCGGGCTTGCCATAGTCGCGAAACGCGCGGGCGTGCTCGAGCACCTCCGGCCGGCGCGAGACGAGCACCCCACCCTCCCCCGTCGAGATCGTCTTGGTCGCATACAGCGAGTACACCCCGGCGTCGCCGTAGGTACCGGGACGGTGTCCGTGCCAGCTCGCGCCGTGCGCGTGCGCGCAGTCCTCGATCAGGAAGATGCCGTGCTCACGGCAGTACGCGGCGATCTGCTCGACCTCGAACGCCATGTGACCCCCGATGTGCACGAGGAACGCGGCGCGCGGCTTGAAGCGCTCCGCCTTGGCCTCGAAGTCCGCGAACGACATGCACAGGTCCTCGCGATTGCAATCGACGAACTGCACCTCCGCCCCGGCGTGCACACCCGCGAGCGGCGTGGCCATGAACGTATTCGACGGACAGAGAACCGTCGCTCCCCGGACGCCGACAAAGTGAAGCGCCGCCAGCGCGCCACCCGCCCAGCTCGAGACGGCGACTGCGGGCACCCCGTTCCACCCCTCCCAGGCCGCCTCCAGCCGCTCCACCATCTGGCCCTCGGACCACCTGCCCGAGTCGATCACCTCATCGATCAGCTCATGCAGGCGAACGCGGTCGCGCTCGTCGAACCCGATGGCGAACCGAGCGTAGTCGGGGACGCTCTGTTGTGAGGAGGCGGAAGCGGTGGTCATGGTCGTCTCGGCGGCATCCGAGGAGCTGGGACAGGCGCCTTCGCGCGCCGGCCGGCGGCACGAGCCCACGCTCGACGGTGCCTAATCGTTTCAGGTCGTCCGGCGCCCGGGCAAGAGTCTCAGCCCGGTAGGACGGTATCGAGTTCGCGCCTCCGAAGCTCGGCAATCACCAACGGAAGCGCCTGAACCGTTTTTCTGTGCGAGCCGCGCGAGCTGTAGAAGTCCGCGTCATGCAGGAGGATTATGTCCCCTTTAGACACCCCGTGGGTCGCGCGGGCGACGATCCTGCCGGGCGTGGTGAACCGCCGCCAGTCCTTGCCCCACCGCGACCACAGCAGCGGCCGCAGCCCCGCGGCCCGCGCGGCGCGCAGGCCGGCGGGACTGTAGACGCCGTACGGCGGCCGGTGCCAGGCCGGTGCGGCTCCGATCGCATCCTGAATCGCCGCGGCCCCCCGCGCGAGGTCCTCGCGCACCGCCGCGGCGCTCATCCGCATCTGGAGACGGTGGCGGTAGCCGTGCAACGCGACGACGTGGTCCGCCGCCGCGATCTCGGCGGCCAGGGCCGGACGGCGTTCCACCTGCTCGCCGATCAAGAAGAACGTCGCGCGCGCGCTCGCGCGGGAGAGCAGCTCGAGCACGGAGAGCGTCCCCTCGGGGTGGGGGCCGTCGTCGAAGGTGAGCGCTACCCCGCCGCCATGCGGCAGCGTGCGCGGAACCTCGAGCGCCGCCGCGGCCGCCGGAACGACGGGGGCCAGGAGGTAGCGGACCACGCCGGCATGATGCCTCACCCGACGCGGTCTCTCTCGGCCCCCACAATTCCGACCCGGTAGCGAGCGTAACGTTTGGCTGCGACGTGAGACCGGATCTCGACTACTGGCTGCCCGAGTTCGGCGTCCGCGTCGCGCACCGCCGCGAGAGCAGCGCCTCTCCCGAGCGGCTCTGGGATGCAGCGCGCCAGGTCCGCCTGGCCGATGCGGGGATGCTCGGGCGACTGGTTCGCTGGCGCATCCCGGGCATGCCGGCCGGGATCTCATTCGAGGACATGTTTCGCCATCCCCCGTTCGTTGCGCTGCTGGACGACACCGACCAGGCATCCGTCTCGGGCCTGGTGGGACGGATCTGGACGCTCCGGCGCGATTACCCGGAGCTCGACGGGCCCGAGGAGTTTCGTCGATGGTCGGAGTCGGGCACCGCTCGGGTGCTGTTCGCAAGCTGGGTCGAGCCGGCCGACCGTGGGGCCAGCGCGGCGCTGGCGTCAGAGGTCCGGGTCCAGGCGATCGGCGCGCAAGGCCGGCTCGGGGTCGCGGCGATCAGACCGCTGACGGGCGCCTTTCAGGGACTGATCGGGAGCGAGGGGATCGCCGCCGCCGTGGCGCGCGCCGAGCGTTGACAGCGACCGCGAAAGACGACAGCTAGGCGTTACATCTCTGCAACTAATCCCCGGCTGCCGCGCACCACCCGACTAACGTCACCAACGTGCTCGACTACGACGCCACCGTCACCGTTCGCCGCACCCGCTACACCAGCGACCAGACCGGCTGGTCGGTGCTCGAGGTGGCCGGCGAGGACGGGGAGCCCGTCGTGCTGGTCGGACCGCTCAGCCACCTCGAGGAGCGAGAGCGCGCACACATCGTGGGGACGTGGGTCGACGACAGCCGCTATGGCCCGCAGGTCAAGGTCTCCGAGGCGCATCCCCTTCCACCCTCCGACACAAACACACTGGCCGCGTACCTCATCCGCGTCAAGCACATCGGCCCCAAGCGCGCCTCGAAACTGATCGATCGCTACGGCGTCGACCAAGTGCTCGACGCGATCGACCACGACCCCCACACGGCGTTCGCCGCCGTCGGTCTCAGGCCGCGCCAGATCGAACCGGCAATCGCGTCCTGGGAGCGAATGCGCGTGACCCGCCGGCTTCACCTGATGCTCGCACCCCATGGGCTGGCGTACCTGGTCTCGAGGCTCCACGACACGTACGGAGACGCGGCCCACAAGGTCATCGCCGAGCACCCGTACGAGCTGACGAGCGTCTTCGGGGTCGGCTTCCTCACCGCGGACAAGATCGCCCAAGGCCTCGGCGGAGCCCAGAACACCCCCGACCGCACGAGGGCAGCCACCCTCCACGTGCTCACCGAGGCCGAGCGCGGGGGAAGCACCTGCATGCCGCTCCCGGACCTCCTGGCCTCGCTGCACAGCCTGCTCGGCTCGGACCAGGCCGACGAGCCATTCGTCGACGAGCTGGTCGCGGCGGGGAACCTCGCTAGAACCGGCCCCTGGATCTACCGCCGGGAGACCGCCGAGCTCGAGGCCGAGCTGGCCGCCAGGGTGCGCGAGCTGGCCACCGGCCCCGCCTCTGACCGACTGCGCGACCCACGAGGCGCGCAAACGGACACCACCGCCGATCCCGAGCTGACAAACCTGACCGAGGAGCAGCGCCACGGCGTGCTGGGCGCGCTCGGCCACCGCCTGTCGCTGATCACGGGCGGCCCCGGCACCGGCAAGACCGCCTCGATCAAGACGATCGCCGCGGTGGCCGCCGGCCGGGGAGCCCGCGTCACCCTGGTCGCGCCCACGGGGCGGGCCGCGATCCGGATGACCGGGGCGAGCGGAATGCGCGCCAGAACCGTCCACTCGGCGCTCGGTTGGATCCCGGGCGAGGGTCCCACCCATGACGAAGACGATCCGCTCCCGTGCGATCTGCTGATCGTCGATGAGACCTCGATGGCCAACCTCGAGCTGCTGGTCACGCTGCTGCGCGCCATAGGACCACGGACCCATGTGGTGCTGGTGGGCGACGCGGATCAGCTCGCGCCGATCGGCGCGGGCAAGCCGTTCGCGGAGCTGGTCTCGAGCGGCGCGGTGCCCACCACCCGCCTCACCCACATCTTCCGCCAGGCCGCCGGCAGCATGATCGTTCAGGGCGCCCACGCCATCCGCCGTGGCACGACCCCCAATTTCCACCCCGCGAGGGATATGCGCCGCGACCTGTTCCTGATCCAGCGAACGGATCCGCGGGCCGCGCGCGAGGAGATCGTCTCGCTCGTGAGCGAGCGCCTCCCGGCTCACTACGGGGTGGATCCGGTGCGGGACATCCAGGTGTTCGCCCCGGTCTACCGCGGCGAGCTCGGGATCGACGCGCTGAACGGCGCCCTGCGCGACGCACTCAATCCCGAATGGCCAGCCGGTCCGCGGCGGCCGCCTGCGCATCGGCGACAAGCTGATGATGACGGGGCGCAACCTCCACGACCTCGGGCTCATGAACGGGACGCTCCTGCGCTTGATCGACGAGGTGTCCGGCGGGGGCGAGGATGGCGAGGACGAAGCGGCGCTCCTCCTCACCGCCGAGGAAGCGATCTTCCGCCTGCCGCCTGAGGAATCGGATCGCCTACGCCTCGCCTATGCATGTTCGGTCCATCGCGGCCAGGGCATCGAGCTCCCGGTCAGCGTGATCGTCGCGCATCCGGCGGGCGGCGCCTTCTTCCTGCGCCGCGAGATGCTCTACACGGCCGTCACCCGGGCGACGCTCGCGACCGTGATCGTCGGCACCGGCGAGGTAGTCGCACGCGCCGCGCGAACTCCGGACACCGGAAGGCGGCACAGCCGGCTCGCGGAACGACTCGCCCAACACCAGGACTGAGAACCCCGAAACCTTCGATACGCTGGGGGTGTTGCAGTCGGCGATGCGGCGCTCTTCGCTCACCCTCCTCATCCTCGCCATCGCGTCCCTCGCCACCCCGCCACCGCATCCGCGGCCGGTCCCGCCGTGAGCGTGTTCCCCACGCCGGGGTCGAGGGCCGCGCTGCCCGGAACGCAGATCGTCTTCCGCGGCGTGGCTTCGGGCAGCATCGGCTCCGTCCAGGTGGTCGGCTCGCGTACCGGGATCCACACCGGAAGCGTGGCGGCGGACTCCGACGGGCAGGGGGGAAGCTTCTTGCCGGCCAAGCCGTTCGCGGCCGGTGAGACCGTGACCGTCACCACCGGGCTGAACATCCTGGGGGGCCGGGGCGGCAGCTTTCAGTTCGCGATCGCCAGACCGGACGGAGCGATCCCGCCCGAGCAGATCCCGCTGGTCGCGGCCGGGGCCAACGGCCTCCAGCACTTCCGCTCCCGCCCGGATCTCGAGCCGGCGTCGGTCACCGTCACCAAACGCGGCGCGCCGGCATCCTTCGGAGACATCTTCGTCGCGCCGCAGCAGGGCCCCGTGCAGAACGGCCCCATGCTGCTCGACCCGTCGGGCAATCTCATCTGGTTCAAGCCCCTACCCAAGAACCAGCTCGCGACCGACTTTCGCGTGCAAGAGCTCCAGGGCCAGCCGGTGCTGACCTGGTGGCAGGGGTACACGAACAACGGCAGCGGCCGCGGCGAGGGAGTGATCTACGACAGCACCTACCGCCAGATCGCCGTGGTCAACGCCGCCAACGGGCTGCAGGGGGCAGACCTGCACGAGTTCCTGCTGACGCCGCAGGGGCAGGCGTACATCATCGCCGCCTCGCCGCTCCGCTGGCCCGGCCTCCGCAAGCCGCTGATGGACTCGGTCGTCCAGGAGATCGACATCAAGACGGGACTCGTGCTGTTCGAGTGGCACGCGCTCGACCACGTGCCGCTCAGCGAGTCGTTCTTCAAACTGAGTTCACCCGGGTTCGTCTACGACCCGTATCACCTGAACTCGATCGCGCTCGATCGCGACGGGAACCTGATCGTCTCCCTGCGCAACACCTGGGCCGACTACAAGATCAACCATCAGACCGGAGCCGTGATGTGGACGCTCGGCAGCAACCGGAGCAGCTTCCACCTGGGACCCGGAGTGCAGACCGCCTTCCAGCACAACCTCGTCGTCCATCCCGACGGGACGTTCACGATCTTCGACGACGGCGCCGGCCCACCGACGGTCCACTCCCAATCGCGCGCGATCCGCATCGCGATCAACACCAAGAAGATGACCGCCACGCTGATCAAGCAGTACGAGCACTCGCCCCCGTTGTCGTCGATCTTCGAGGGCGGCTTCCAGGCGCTGCCCGACGGTGACGGATTCGTCGGATGGGGGTCGCAGCCGTACATCTCCGAGTTCACCGCCGCCGGCAAGCTCGACTTCGACGCGCATTTCACGGCGCCGACGACGAGCTACCGCGCCTACCGCTTCCCCTGGTTCGGGCAGCCGACCACGGTGCCCGCGCTCGCGGCGAGCCAGCGGCGCCGACGGCGTGACGACCGTATACGCCAGCTGGAACGGAGCCACGGATGTGGCCTCGTGGCGCGTCCTCGCCGGCGCCAGCCCGGGCGGGCTCCAGCCGGTCGGAGGCGCGGTCGAAGCGCGGCTTTGAGACCGCGATCCCGGTCCACAGCGAGCAGCCCGAGTTCGAGGTCCAGGCGCTCGGCTCCTCGGGCCAGGTGCTCTCGTCCTCCGGGGTGGTGAGCACCGGCACGAACCGCATCTCGATCTTCGGCCACAGCGCGTTCATCTCCCCCGGCGGGATGGGCGGCCTGCCGGTCGGTTGCTTCTCGCCCCGGCCGTGCCGCACGTCGGCGACCGTCAGCGCCGGCCGGACCGTCATCGCCCGCGCCGGGAGCCAGTACATCCCGCCGGGCGGCGGGGGCACCGTGCTGTTCATGTTGAGCGGCAGCGGGCGCTCGATGCTCAGCCGAGCGCGCGGCCATCAACTGAGCGTGAGCGCGACCGCGCGGGATTCGGACGGAGCCTCCAGCAGCACCAACCTGAACCTCGTCCCGTATCAGACCAGCGGTTCGGGGCCTCGCTTCATCGTCAAGCAAGGCGCGAACCTGCAGATCCTGACCAAAATAGCGTTCGTTTCACCCACCGGCGTCGGCGGAGTGTTCGCCGGCTGCTTCTCGCCCCAGCCGTGCCACGCCAGTACGGTCGTGACGGCCGGGAGGACCGTGATCGCGCGGACCGGAACCGAGTTCCTCGGCGCCGAGGATTGCGGGATCCTGATCTTCAGCCTGACGCCAGCCGGGAGCCGGATGCTCGCGCACACGCGCGGCAACCAGCTCGCGGCGACCGTCACCATCACCGGCGAGTGCTAAGACGGCCACCGCCACGATTCCGCTCGTTCGCTGGGGGTGATGATGATGTTCGGGGGCGCGCATGCGCGCCCCCGCGGCCGGGCGCATGCGCCCGGCCGGGCAGGGCCGCATGCGGCCCTGCCTTCCATGTCTATGGCGGCGAGGAGGCCGGCCCCGGAGCGGGATGCACCGGGAGGATCAAAGGCGGGCTCGGGGTCTGGCTGAAGTTGAAGTCGGCGCGCATGTCGCCTAGGAGAGGGTTGGTCTCGCGCACGTCCGGACGAGGGTCGGGCCGGCCGTCGGTCGCGGGGTCGAGGCGCTCGCCGCCCAGGAAATCGTCCTCGATGAACTTGCTGTAGGCGTCGTGGCTCAGTATCTGGTGGTCGATGAAGCCCTTGCGCGCGTACGGGCTGATCACGATCGCGGGGACCCGCAGCCCGTAGCCGTTACGGTCGACCACCGGCGGCACCACGTGGTCGTAGAACCCGCCCCAGTCGTCCCAGGTGAGGAAGATCGCGGTGCTGTTCCAGTCGGGGCTCTGCATGATGGCGTTCACCAGCCCGGTCACGTACGTCTGGCCGGCGCTCACCAGCGCGGGCGGGTGCTCGGAGACCGTGCCGTTCGGGGTGATCCACGAGACCGCCGGGAGCGTGCCCTTCCTCGCCTGGGAGAAGAAGTTGCTGAGCGACTGGACGTTGCCGAGCTGGTTGTCCTGCGTGACGTCGGTGAACGAGGGCAGCGGGTTCCAGATCCCGGGCGTCTGCGGTCCCTGCTGGACCGGCGCGCAAGTCATCGCGCTGTCGTTCTCGCAGTCGGGCTCGGTGCCCTTGAACACGTAGTAGCCCCAGCTGACGTTCTGGCCGTGAAGCAGGTAGGTCATGTCGGTCCAGGCGTAGTGGAGCATCCCGTCGTTCGGCCCGTTGATGTCCGAGGTCCAGTCCGCGTTCGGCGACTGGTTCGCGCCGTGGCACGAGAACGGGTTCAGCGGATTGGTGCAGAACGCCGACCACTCCGAGACCATGTACAGGTGCTGGGGCAGGCTCCAGGATGAGTTCGGCTCGAACATGTGGTCCTGGAGCACGAAGTCGCTCGCGTACGTCCAGTAGTTCGGGATCTCGCGGGCATCGTGGTAGCCCATGACGTCGATGCACTTCAAGGCCTGGGCGGTGGGGGTCTCCTGGCACGGGCTGCAGTTGGGGTTCGTGGTCGTGCAGCCCGACCCCTGCTCGGCCTGGGCGATGAACCCGTCCATGGCGCCGCCGTCGATGTCGGCCGCGGCATTGGGCATGCCGTGCGGGCCGCCGTAGTTGAGGTCGGAGGAGTCGTGAAACGGCGCGACGCACGTCGCGGCAAGTGGGTCCGAGACGCAGATCCCGGCGGGATGCCGTCCGCCCCGGGGAAGGTTCCGAAGTAGCTGTCGAACGACCGGTTCTCCTGCATGATCACCACCACGTGGCGGATCTTGTGGATGCCGGTGAGCGGTGCGATCCGGATCCCGAGCGGGGGCGACTGAGACTGGATGTTGCGCGGGCTTGCCGGCAGCAGAGCCCGCCATTGGAAGCCGCCCGTCTCGGTGAAGCGGCGGGTCAGCGCGAAGGTCGACCTCCGGCTCAGACCGGGGTGCCCGATAGTGCTCCAGCGGTGGCCGGATAGGCGCTGAAGCAGGATCCGCTGTCCGGGATGGCCGGGCATGACCTGACCGCTGAGCGTCTCGCGGTCGCCGCTGACCGCGAACGTCGCGGTGCTCGAGAGGCTGATCAGCGCGCGTACGCTCTCGGCGACCGTGGTGCTCTGCACGCCGCGCGACGTTGCGAACCACTCGCGGTTCGTGGTCACGGTGCTAGGGGCAAGGGCAATCTGGTAGCGGCCGGCGCGGTCGGTGAAGGCGCGCGCCACGGGGGCAAACCTGCGGGCGCCGGGGTTGCGCCGCCACAGAACCACGGTCGCCGCGCACGGCTTCGACGCCTTCTTGAGACCGACGAGCCGGCCCGAGATCGTGACCTGGTCCCCGGCGGTGGCCGGATTCGGCGTCGTGTAGATCGACACCGCCGTGGGCTTGTTCTTGGCGGCGGCGCCGGCGGCGCACGGTTTGAGCGCGGTCGCGGGCGTCTTGGCGCCCGGCGGCGATGGGGGCACAGGTGCCCCACCGCCTGCCCCCGAGACGATCAAGGCACCGGTTATTGGCACGATGAGCAGACGACGCAAAGCGCTCCTTCTCCGGGCCCGTGAGCGGTTCTCTGGAACCTAACCCGGCGGGACATCGCTAGTTGCGGCTCGCGCCCCGCCACGGGAAGGATCGTGCGCCGTCCGTCGTCCTTGCAAACAGCGGCGGAAAGCCGACAATACGGACGGATAGCTGACAGGAGCGCGGCATGCGGCACATCATCAAATTTCTCCTCCCGACGCTCGCGGCCTCGGTGCTGGTGGCGGCCTGCGGGAGCTCGAGCAGCAGCTCATCCTCGTCGCAGGCGAGCAGCGCCGGCACGTCGGCAACCGTGGTCAAGACGGCCTCGAACTCGACCGTCCACGGCACGGTGCTCGTCGATTCCCAGGGCATGACCCTCTACCACCTCAGCGCCGAGGCGAATGGCAAGTGGATCTGCACCACCTCGGCCTGCACGGCGGCGTGGCACCCACTGACGGTGTCGAGCGGCACTCCGAGCGGAAGCGTCGGATCCCTCAGCACGGTCAAGCGCCCGGACGGGACGCTACAGGTGACCTACAAGGGCGAGCCGCTGTACACGTTCGCCCAGGACACGAAGCCCGGAGACGCCAAGGGCGAGGGCTTCAAGGACGTCGGCACCTGGACGGCGGTCACCACGGGCGCAGCGGCGAGCAGCGCTCCGGCACCCACCACATCGACGTCGACCACGCCCGGGTACTGAGCGCACCGGTCAGCGCGCCGCCGCGAGCAGGATGCTCGCGATGAACGTCCACAGAAGGGCGAGCACGGCGGCGAGCAGGAGGATCGCGTAGGTAACCGAGGTGTTGTTCATCGGCCCGAGCAGGGTGGTGGCCGAGAGCAGCGAGGCCGCGGCGGCGGCGATCCCGAGCCAGCCGGTCCAGGGCGGAAGCAGCACGCGCCCCATCGCGAGGACCGCGCCGGCGGCGACCGGCAGCGCGAGCCCGATCGCGATCGCCGGGCCGCCCGCCAGGTACGACACGATGACCAGCGCATGGACCAGGGACGGGTCGCGGACGACCACCGGTTCCGCCAGCGTGCGGTAGATGAGCGCCGATAGCAGCAGAAACGCCGCCGCGACTACCCCGCCCGCCAGCGTGATCGCCGGCAGCCGAGCGTGCGGCTGCTCGACGTCGCGAAAGCGGTCGTGCAGGTAGGCGACGAAACACAGCAGCGCGAGCGCCGAAAGGAGATGAAAGAACCCGAGCGCCCTGACCTCGGATCCGTTGTTCAGGAAGTAGGCCCTCAGCCGGGTGTACGACGCGTTCAACGGCGGGTAGTTGGAGGAACCGAGCAGGTCTCCGAAGAGCAACCCGCATGCGAAGAGGACGACCGCCACCGCGCCGCTCGCGGCCCAGATCCGCCGTACGTTCACGCGGCCAAGATATCCGCCTCCCGGGTCGCTCGTGCAGCGCGCCACAGTCGCCAGCGACGGGTAGCTTCCGGGGCTTGGACTGCGGTTTCACGCGATTTCACCGAGGAGGCCATGGCTCTCCGCTGGTGTGCCTGCACGGGTTCGCCGACACCTGGCGCACGTGGGAGCTCGTTCTGCCGTGGTTGGAGCGCCGGCACGACGTCCTGGCGTTGACGCTGGCCGGGCACGCGGGTGGGCCGGACATCGCCGGGGAGGCCACCGATGCCGCGCTTGCGGACGCGGTCGAGCTCGCGATCGACGAGGTCGGGTTCGAGAGCCCCCACCTCGTCGGGAATTCGCTCGGCGGCTATCTCGCCTTACAGCTCGCCTCGCGCGGTCGAGCGCGAACGGTCGTGGCCCTCGCGCCGGCCGGCGGCTGGTCACGGGGCGACGGTTCGTGGCGAGACCTGCTCCGGTTTCAGCGGACGATGATCGAGCTGGTCAGGTCAGCCGCGCCGCACGCGGAGGCGATCGTGGCCACGCCGGAAGGTCGGCGTCGCGCCACGCAATACCTCACGACGAACTACGAGCACATCCCGGGCGAGTTGCTCGCGCACCAGCTACGAGGCGCTGCCAGGTGCACCGCCACCGAGGCGCTGATCGAGCACGCCCTGCGCTCCGGCTGGAATCTCGACGCCGAGCGCGTCACCTGTCCGGTGCGGATCGTGTGGGGCACCGACGACCGGCTGCTGCGGTGGCCGTCGGCCGCCGCCCGCTTTCGAGGCGATTGGCTGCCCCACGCCGACTGGGTCGAGCTCGAGGGGGTTGGCCACTGTCCTCAGCTGGACGTGCCCCTCGAGACCGCACAGTTGATTCTCGGCTTCACGTCTCCGTGATCTCGAGCGACAGGGGCCCCTGCCTTGTGGGCAGGGGGCCTTGTCGCGTCAGGAGGCGGCGTCGAGCCACTCCTCGAACGTGGGCCCGGCCAGCGTGGCGTGCGGCCCGGGCAGCAGCGCGCCCGAGGTGTAAGCCTCGCCGTCGGGATCCGCGCCGCCGCTCGCCACCTCGATCCTGACCGGGTCGCCGCGCCGGGCGACGAGCAATTTCGCCATCTCGACCAGGTTCTCCTCGCGCGGGCCGGCGATCTCCGGGAAGGGCGCGCCGTTCGGTCCCGCGGAGGGCGCCGAGTCGGGCCTCGTCGCGAGGTCCGCGAGCGCCTCGGCGACGGTCCTGGCCGCCACCAGCTGCGTTCGCATCGCCGGGACGTAGCTCACGTCGCCCTGCCGGCCCCAGTCCACCAGCTCCGGGACGAACTCGTGGAACTGCGACGCGCGCAGGACCGTTGCGGGGATGGGCCCCGCCAGCGTGGCCTGCTCGTGGGCCACCTTCGCCGCGCCGTAGCCGCCGGTGAAACGGTCTGCCCCGATGATCGACACCACGACGATCCGCCGCACGCCCGCCCGTTCGCCGGCCTCCTGCAGGTTCCGCGCCGCGGTGGTGAAGAACTCGGTGGCCGGTTGCTGATCAGGTGACGGGCCGGTGGCGGCGTCGACGACGGCGTCAACGCTGGTCAGGGCGTCTGCCAGCCCGCTTCCGGTGATCACGTCCACTCCCTGTGAACGCGAGATCTGAACGACGTCGTGTCCTCGCGCGCTCAGGACGTCGACGATGTGGCGGCCGACCCTTCCGGTCGCTCCCGCTACCGCAATCTTCTTCGTGGGTGCTGGCATGATCTCATTCCTCCTGCGCGCCGGGGGTGTGCTGAAAAAGGTTCCGTATGCGGCCCTTTTTCAGCACACCCATCGGCGGCTTGGTTGATTACGTGTCATTTCTCGTGACACGTGTCAGGCATCTGGTGTGACGGGCGGGGCGCGCCGGCCGATCAGCTGGCGGTGGCTGCCGCGACCGCCGGATCGCCTTCACGCGCCGCCTCGGCGTGCGCGCGGCTGTCGC
Source organism: uncultured Solirubrobacterales bacterium (assembly GCA_963731355.1). Taxonomy (GTDB): domain Bacteria; phylum Actinomycetota; class Thermoleophilia; order Solirubrobacterales; family Solirubrobacteraceae; genus Palsa-465. The sequence continues at coordinate 21,522 of CAVSUS010000006.1, forward strand.
GCGAGGAGATCAGGACCGCCGCCAGCAGCGCTCCCACGATCGCGAAGCCCGCTCCGACGAGGAACGCGCGGTCGAATCCCTTGGTCAGCGCGACGTTCGCGTTGTGCACGCCCGCGTGAACCAGGCTCTGAGTGCGGCTGTTGGCGACCGTGGCCAGGATCGCGAGGCCAAGCGCGCCGCCCACCTGCTGGGAGGTGTTGATCAAGCCTGAGGCGAGGCCCGCCTCGTGCGGCCGGGTTCCGGTCACGGCCGCGATCGTCACCGGCACGAACGAGAGCCCGAGGCCCACCGCGGCGAGCAGCGACGGCCCGAGGATGTCCGCGGCGTACGAGCCGCCGGTTCCCGGAACCTGGGAGAACCACACCAGGGCGCCGGCGACGAACAGCAGCCCGGCGATCAGCGGCGGCTTGAACCCGACGCGGGTCACGAGCTGCGAGGCGGCGCCCGCGGTCAGGATGAGGCCGACCGCGAGCGGAAGGTAGGAGATGCCCGTCTTGATCGGCGAGAAGTGCAGCACGTTCTGGAGGTAGAGGGAGATGAAGAAGAACATCGAGAACAGCGACATCCCGATCAGCAACCCGACGAGGTCGGCCCCCCTGAGGGTCCGCAGCCGGAAGATCGAGAACGGCATCAGCGGGTGGCGCTGGCGCGTCTCGATCACGAGGAACGCGATCAGCAGGGCCGCCGCTCCAGCGAGGCGCAGGATCGTCGCGGTCGAGCCCCAGCCGACGTTGACGGCATCGACGACCGCGTAGACGAGCAGCGCCAGCCCAGCGGTGACCGTGATCGCGCCGGGAAGGTCAAACGTGCTGGCACCATCCTCGCCGCGGCTCTCGGCGAGCGTCCGCGGAGCGAGCGCTGCTGCGATGATGCCGATCGGGACGTTGACGAACAGCACCCAGCGCCAGCTGAGGCCGCTCGTCAGGATGCCTCCCAACAGCACGCCGGCGGCGCCGCCGGCGCCGGCCACGGCGCCCCATACCCCGAGGGCACGGTTGCGCTCGGCACCCTCCGCGAAGGTGGTGGTGATGATCGACAGGGCTGCGGGCGAGACGATCGCCGCGCCGAGGCCCTGTACCGCGCGGGCGACGATCAGCCACGCCTCCGACTGGGCGAGCCCGCCGGCGAGCGAGGCCAGCGAGAACAGCACCAGCCCCAGGATGAACATGCGCCGGCGCCCCAGGAGGTCCGCACAGCGCCCACCCAACAGCAGGAATCCGCCGAACGTGAGCGTGTACGCGTTCACGACCCACGACAGGTCAGCCCGCGCGAAGTGCAAGTGCGAACCGATCGAGGGCAGCGCCACGTTCACGATCGCGGCATCGATCACGATCACGAACTGCGTCATCGCGAGCAGGATCAGCGCGAGGTTCTTCGCCCTGGGCGTGTCGAGCGACGGCTCGCTACGGGGGGTGAGAAACCTCATTGTGAACGTGACCTCCGGTTCCGCTTGCACCCGCCACTATAGTGAACTACGATTCCGGTTGTCAAGAAGGACGAGGGAAGCGAATTATGACCACCACCGTCACCGGCCAGGAGCGGCCACTTCGCGCCGACGCGCGCCGGAATCATGAGCGCATCCTCGAGGGTGCGCGCGAGGTGTTCGCCGAGTACGGACTCGAGGCTCAGATCGACGACGTGGCGCGTCGAGCCGGCGTCGGGGTCGGCACCGTCTACCGGCACTTCCCGACCAAGGAGGCGCTCCTGGGCGAGCTCGTGCGCCGTAAGTTACGGATCTTCGGCGAGAACGCGCGCGAGGCGCTCGGGCGGGAAGGCGAGCCTTTCGAGGTGTTCGCCGACCTGCTGCGCCGCAACGCCGAAGTGTGCGTGCGCGACGCCGCCATCCAGCACGCTCTGATGGCTTTTGGACAGCACATTCCCATGCACGCCCAAGCGGAGTTGGAGGAGCTGAAGGAGCCCACCGCCGAGCTGATCGCTCGCGCTCAGCGCGCCGGCACGATGCGATCCGACGTCACCGTCGACGACATCCCGATGCTGATGTGCGGCGTGTCGGCCACGATGACCCAGACCGGCCCCGGCTTTGACTGGCACCGGCACCTGGAGCTCGTGATCGACATGCTGCGTCGCTAGAGGGCGTCTGCCCCCGGGGCCGCGCCGAGTGCTTTCTCGCCCGCCGGTTAGGGAGTGCCACCGGCTTCGAGCCACCGGCTGAGCGCGTGGCGGCCGGCGAGCGTGACCTCGCCGTCGGCGGTGATCCAATCGCGGGCGTGCAGCTCGCGCACGAGCCCCAGGGCGTTGCTGGGCTCAGCGCCCTCACCATGGCCCACGAGCGTGCGGCTTGCAGCCTCCACCGTCCACCGGCCGGAATCGAGGGCGGCCAGCGCCAGGCCCTGCTCTTCCGTGGGTAGATCGAGCGGATGGCCCGCGGCGCCGCGCAGCGGGTCCGGCCTCGCGACCGCGCCGCTCGCCCGCCTGACCTGAGAGGCCATGTCACCGCCCAGGCGCTGTACCTGCGCGTACAGCCAGCCGCCGGCGCTGTCCACCCACTCCCTGGCGCGGTCTGGATCCACCCCGATGGTGTTGGCGAGATTGTCCAGGTCGACCTGGCCCGCCATGTGCTCAACCGAGCGCCCGACCTCCTCGGCGATCGATCGCAGCGTCTCCTCGAAGCTCTCGTCGGTGTCGTCGTCGTCTTCGTACATGCCTCAATGATGGCATGTGATCTCGGCCGGCTCATCGTTTCCCTTGCCAGAACGCGATCTCGCCCGCGGCCGCAGTGGCGACGACGCTGCGCCACCCGGCGGGTCCCTCGCGCGGCTCGAGCAGGACCGTGGCGCCGAGACCGCGCGCGGCGTCGGTCGCCGCGCGGATCTCCGGGACCTCGACGTAGGGCAGCCACAACGGCCGCCGGGTCGGACACTGCACGATGCCGCCGCCGACGCCGTCGCCCATGCCCAGGGCCAGGTACGAGCCGAACGGGGTTTGAACTCGCTCCGGCCGCCAGCCGCACAGCTGCTCGCAAAACGAGCTCGCGCCGGGAAGGTCTCGGGTGTGCAGCTCCAGGTGGACGACCGGCCTCGCGTCGGCGGGCTTCATCACCAGGTTGGACCCGGACGATCTCCAAACTAATCGGCGATGACTTACGCCAACCCCGACGGTCTAACCTAGCGATGCTGATGGCGAGCACTCGCGCTGCGGCGAACCCCGAGTCAGGCGTCCTGGCGGCTGCCCGCGACGGTGACGAACGGGCGTTCTCGCGCCTCGTCGATCCGTACCGGAGCGAGCTGCACGCGCACTGCTACCGGATGCTCGGCTCGGTCTACGATGCCGAAGACGCGCTGCAGGAGACGCTGCTGCGCGCGTGGCGCGGGCTCTCGCGGTTCGAGGGCCGCAGCGCGTTGCGGACGTGGCTGTACACGATCGCGACCAACGCCTGCCTGAACCAGATCGCCCGGCGCCCCAAACGGGTGCTCCCTATCGACTACGGGCCGGCCACCGATCCCCACGTCGCGCCAGGCCAGCCCATCGTCGAATCGGTGTGGATCGAGCCCCATCCAGACGAGATCCTCGGGGTCGAGGACGGTTACACGGCGCCGGCGGCCCGCTACGAGCAGCGCGAGAGCATCGAGCTGGCGTTCGTCGCGGCGCTCCAGCACCTGGCGGCCAACCAGCGAGCCGTGTTGATCCTGCGCGAGGTCCTCGGCTTCACGGCGAAGGAGACCGCGGACATGCTCGAGACCACCGTCGCGTCGGTCAACAGCGCGCTTCAGCGGGCGCGAGCCGCGGTCGAGCAGCGAGTCCCCGAACAGAGCCAGCAGGAAACCTTGCGCTCGCTGTCCGACGAGGGCTTGCGCGACGTAGTGGAGCGCTATGTCGATGCGTGGGAACGCTGCGACGTCGAGGCGTTCGCGTCGATGCTCACCGAGGACGCGACCTTCGCGATGCCTCCGCTCGCCACCTGGTATAAGGGGCGCGACGGCATCGCGGCGTGGGCCGGCAAGTCGCCGATGTCTGGAGCGTGGCGCTGGCGAACGGTGTTCACGCGCGCCAACGGCCAGCCGGCGCTCGCCTTCTATGCCTGGGACTCAGAGGCGCGCGCCTACCTGCCGTTCGCGCTGAACGTCATCACCTTGCGCGGCTCGGAGATCCGCGATGTGACGGCGTTCATCGTGCGCTCAACCGAAGCGGCCGATCCCCGGGCCTACGAGCTCTTCCCCGATGAGCCGACGGATCCGAGACGGCTGAGCAGCGCGTTCGAGCGCTTCGGGCTCCCGGAGCGGCTCAGCTGACTCGACGAAGCGGCTCAGCTGACTCGACGCCGCTCCACCTCGCCCGCAGCGGCGCCCGCGGCCACGAACGGCTCTTCGGCCAGGCGCGGCCGGGACACGAAGCGGCCCATCGCAAACGCCGCCAGACCAACTATGGCGGCGCCAAGGCCATAGAAGAAGCCGATTTGCTCGAGCGCTTGGCGGATGTGGCCACCCATGGGCGCGCCAATCGGATCACCGGAGGCGTGCCACCACAGGCTGACCGCCGGGCCGATCGCAAACCACACGCCGGCGATCAAGGCCAACCAGCCGGCGAACAAGCCGCTCGCACGGCCGGCGCTCCTCATGAGCAGCAGACCGCCGACGATCGCCAGCGCCCCCGGGAGGATGTCGAGCCACAGCCGCTCGTGCGTGTAGTGCCAGCTGGTGTAGCTGCCGAAGGCGTAGTGGAAGTACGGGCCGATGAACGGGATCAGGGCTCCCCACAGGCCGAGAATGATGATCAGCAGTCCGCTCATCGCGCCGGTCGTACGCGGCAAGCGCATCGGCCTGGCCGGCCTGGCTGCGGCCGGGCGGGGCTCCGTGGCAGCCGGTGCTCCCTCGGTGGTGCCTGATGTTCCCTGGTTCGCTTCAGTAGCCATGGGTTTGCGCTACCCCGAAGCCATCGCTACGAATCGCCGTGGGGCGCTCCGCGGACCGCATGCTGACTCATTGACTTCCCTTCCCGCTTGCCTGCATGGAGACGATCGACCTGAGCCGCCTGCGCGTCGGCTACGCGGATCTGGGTGAAGTGCGCCTGCACTACGTGGAGGCCGGCGAGGGACCGCTGGTCGTGCTGCTGCATGGCTTTCCCGAGTTCTGGCTCAGCTGGCGGTTTCAGATACCGGCGCTCGCCGCTTCCGGTTTCCGCGTGGTCGCGCCCGACATGCGCGGCTACAACCTGTCCTCCAGGCCTCCGGGCGTCGCGGCCTATGGCCTCGACCGCCTGGCGGCCGACGTCCGCGACCTCATCCACGAACGGGGCGCGCCATCCGCGTTCCTGGCCGGGCACGACTGGGGCGGGTTTGTGGCGTGGAGAACGGCGATGAGCCATCCCTCGGAGGTCGACCGGCTCGCCATCCTCAACATGCCCCATCCGCGGCGGCTTCTTCACGCCCTGGGAGGCCGGCGTCAGCTCGCGAGGTCGTGGTACGTGTTCTTCTTCCAGATCCCGTGGATTCCCGAGCGCGCGCTGCAAAGCGGCCGCTGGAGAGCTTTGCGGTACGGCTTCGAGCACGACGCTCGCCCCGGGGCGTTCACGCTGGATGACATCGCTCGCTACCTCGAGGCGTGGTCGCGGCCCGGCGCGGCGACCGCGATGTTGAACTACTACCGGGCCGCGTTCCGCTGGACCCCGCGCGCCGCGGCGCAGAGGATCCGCGTCGTCAGCGCGCCCACGCTCGTGATCTGGGGCGAGCGTGACCGCCACCTCGGCGCCGAGCTGGCCCAGCCCGACGCTGTCGATGTCCCGAACCTCGAGCGCGTTGTCCGGCTCCCGAACGCTTCCCACTGGGTTCACCACGACGAGCCCGACCGGGTGAACGAACTACTGGTCGATTTCTTCGCCGAGACCACCAGCCGACCGCTATGACAAAGGTCACATCGGGTCGCCGCTCGGCGTCCTTACCGTATGGGCAGGCGATGTACCGGGGTAATGACGATGACTGAAGTTGCTTGTTTTTGTGGTTGCTGCTACTCGTTCCACGGGGACATAGGTGCCTGTCCCGAGTGTGGGGAGTACACGAGTTTCAGCCGCGCCTCGCACGAGGAAGAGCAGCAGATGCACGCGGAGCTGGATGTGATCTTGACCGCGCCGACGCTCGCCGCGACGCACGGCCACGCGCGATAGATCGCTGGGAACATCACCCTGGCCGGGTGATGTTCCGCCGCCGGGGTCTTGCCAGTATTGCTTGGATGACAACGCAAACAGCAAGCACCCGGCGGCCCGCCGCAAGGCGGCCGGCCACCAGGAGATCAAGGAAACCTGCGGCCCATGCGGCGCCGCATCTGTCGGTCGAGGAGCGAATCGCACGCGGGAAGGCGGCGCGGGCGGAGGTCCCGCGCTCTAGTCACGCTGTCTTCGAGGCCTCCCCCGAGCGCGTCGACCCAGTCAAGCTGCTCGAGGATCAGTCCAAGACACGGGTACCGGAGTTGGTCCCGATCCGCTACGGCCGAATGCTGGTTTCGCCGTTCACGTTCTATCGGGGGGCGGCGATGATCATGGCCCAGGACCTCGCGCCTACGCCGCGATCCGGGCTGATGGTGCAGTGCTGCGGCGACGCGCACCTATCTAACTTCGGCGTGTTCGCCTCCCCCGAGCGGCGCCTGGTGTTCGACATCAACGATTTCGACGAGACGCTTCCGGGGCCCTGGGAGTGGGACGTCAAGCGGTTGGCGGTGAGCATGCTGATCGCCGCCCGGTACAACGGCTTTCGCGCCAAGGACCAGGATCGGATCGTGCTCGACACGGTCGGGCAGTACCGGACCACGATGTTGAACTTCGCTTCGATGAAGAACCTCGACGCGTGGTACTCCCATATGGAAATCGAGAGCGTCATCCAGGAATTCGGTTCGCAGTTCAAAGCGAAGCAGGTCCAACGAACCGAGAAAACGCTCGCCAAGGCTCGCACCAAGGACAGCATGTCGGCCTTTTCCAAGCTGACGGAGTCGGTCAATGGCCAGGTGCGCATCGTCGATGAGTCTCCGCTGATCGTGCCCATTGAGCGGCTCGCCGAGGGCTACGCGCGCGACGAGATGTTCGAGTGGCTCCGCGAGGGAGTGCGCCAGTACCGGGAAACGCTCGAGTTCGACCGGCGTGTGCTGGTCGACGAGCTCGAGCTGGTGGATTTCGCGCGCAAGGTCGTCGGCGTGGGCAGCGTCGGTACGCGCGCGTGGATCGCGCTGTTTCTCGGGCGTGACAGTCAAGATCCGCTCTTCCTGCAGATGAAGGAGGCTGAGGCGTCGGTCCTCGAGGACTTTCTGCCGGGGAGCCAGTTCAAGAATCACGGCGAGCGCGTCGTGACCGGGCAGCGGCTGATGCAGGCTGCCAGCGACATCTTCCTCGGATGGCTGCACGTCGGGTCCGGGCTCGACGAGCGCTCGCGGGACTTCTACGTCCGCCAGCTCAAGGACTGGAAGGGCTCGGCGGAGATCGAGCAGATGGTTCCGAGGGGGATGGCCGCCTATGGCCGGCTCTGCGGCTGGACCCTGGCGCGTGGCCACGCCCGCAGCGGTGACCGCATCGCGATCGCCGCCTACCTCGGCAACGGCAACAGCTTCGACCGGGCAATCGTGGAGTTCTCCAAGGCGTACGCCGAGCAGAACGACCGCGATTACCAGGAGCTCGTGGCGGCGGTCAAGTCCGGGAAGATCAAAGCCGAGACGGGCCTGTGACCCGCCTCCCTCGCTCTAGCTCCCGGACCTAGACCTGTCTCTCGCCGCGCTCGGCGAGCTCGTCGGTTGCCTTGCGCCCGGCCTCGACCGTACGGCGCAGGAAGTCGGCGATCACTTCGAGCTCGCTGTCCGAGTATCGGGCGATCGCGTTCGCGGGATTCCTCGCGCTGTTCTTCTTCTTGACCCTGTACATGCAGAACGTCCTCGGCTACTCGGCCATCCAGACCGGCCTCGCCTACCTCCGCTGTGCTTCGCCGTCGGCATCGCCGCCGGCGTCTCCTCCCAGCTCCTATCGCGGATCGGGACCCGGCCGGTGATCGTCGCCGGCGCGCTCATCGCCGCCGGCGGGCTCTACTGGCTCTCGCGCATTCCCGTGCACGGCTCCTACCTCAGCGACCTGCTCCCGGGCATGCTGGTCCTGTCGCTCGGGGTCGGGGCGGTGTTCGTGGGCGTCACGACCGCGGTGAACGCCGGAGTCCCGGCCGACAAGGCCGGACTCGCCGCGGCGCTGTTGAACGCATCCCAGCAACTGGGCGGCGCCTTGGGTCTGGCGATCCTCTCCGCGCTGGCCACCGGCCACACCCGACACCTGCTAGCTGCCCATACCTCGCCCGCCGCGGCGCTGACCGGCGGCTTCCAGCGGGCGCTGCTGGCCGGGAGCATCTTCATCCTCGCTGCCGCGGTCATGGCGCTGCACGCCACGAACACCCGCGGCGAGACGCCGCAGTTCGCCACCGACGGGTTGGCGGAGCCCGCGCGCCCCTGAGCGGGAGTCTCGAGGTTAGGCACCACCTCCGGCCGCCGGCGTCCCCGCGCCACCCGCGGCCGCCGGCCCCGTGGCGGGATTCGACGGCGCCGTCGCAGCCGGCGTCGCATCCGTCGGCGCCGGTTGCGACGCCGGAGAGGCCGGCTGCGCGGCGGACGCGCCGGCTTGCTGGCTCGCTCCATCCGTCTGCGGGCTAGGGCTCGGCGGGGTCTGGGCCGGCGCGGAGGCGCCCGAGGCCGCGGGAGCGCTCGCGGACTCGGGAGCGCCAGTCGGCGTCGGGGCCGGAGCGCTCGCCGGCACGGGGGCGGGGGCGCTCGCCGGCGCCGGGGCGCTCGCCGGTGCCGGCGCGGAGGCGCTCGCCGACACTGGGGCGCTCGCCGGCGCCGGTTCGCTCGCCGGCCCGGGGGCGCTTGCCGGCGTGGGGGCAGTCGTGGGCGCTGGGGTGCTCGCCGGCGCGGGCGTGGCCGCGCTAGCCGAGTCTTGCCCCTCGGCACTCGCCGGCTCCGGGGCGGGGGCGCTGGCCGGCGCCGCGGTGCTCGCCGCAGGCGCGGGATCGGTCGTGTCGGCGCCGGCCGCCTGCGGGTCGCCGGCGCCCGCCGCAGCGGACTGCGAACTCGCGTCAGAGCTCGCTGCAGTCACCGGAGTGGCGGTCGCCTGACTCACCGGCGTCGAGCTCGACTCGCTGCCCTGCGTCGAGGCGCTCGCGCCCGGAGATCCGGCCGGCGTGGCCGACGATGCCGAGGACGTGGCCGCCGCGGCGTCCGCCGGCCCTGAGACCGAGGTGCTCGCCGCGGGCGCGGGCGGCCCGGCGGCGGCGGGTTGCGGGTTCGCGCTGCTGGTGCTCGCGCTGGCGGCCGTTGGAGGCGCTGGGGCAGGGGCGCTCGAGCTCGAGCCGATGCCGGCCGTGGCGGTGCCGGTGCCACCCCGGCCGGCGGTCGCGGCCCGGCTCGTCGAGCCGGTCGTGGGTCCCCGGACCATGTCCGTGCTCGCGTGGGCCGTGGGGCCGCCGCTTGGCCAGGATTGGCCGGTCGGGTGCTGGCTGAGGAGGCTGTTGATCAGCGTGAGCATGCGGGAGCCCGCTCCCATCGGACCGGGCGGATAGAACCCGACCTCGAGGTGCGGACCGGTCGATATGCCGACGATGCCGTAGCCCACCTCGGTGATCTGCTGCCCGGCCGAGACGTGCTGACCGACGTGGACGAGATCGGGACCGGCGTGTCCGTAATAGATCTCGAGGCCCTTCAAGGGCCCGGAGGTGATCTCGAGGATCGGCGCATTGGGGCCGAATCCGGAGATCCCCTCGCCGATGATGATGCCGTCGCCCATGGCGTACTCCGGAGTGCCGCCCGGTGCCGCGTAATCGACACCCTGATCGACCGAGCCGTTCGTGAGGTATCCCCGCGGCAGCGGAAGCGCCACTCCGTTGGTGAGAACGTAGGTAGATGGCTGCGTCGTGGGGGTCCTGGGCGCTACCACGGTGACCGGCGGGCTGCTCGCGGGCGTCTGGGGGACCGTGCTCGGGGCGCCGCTCTCGTTGCCGCTGCTCCCGCTGCCACTGCTCCCAGGGCCACTGTTCCCAGGGCCACTGTTCTCGCTGGAGGTGGCCGGCGCGTTTCCACTACTCGGGCTCGTGCCCTGAGCGCTACCGGTTACCGGGGACGCTTCCCCATTGGCGGCGCTGCTTTGCGCGGGCTGGACGGGGGCAGGAGCCACGGTCGGGCCGGCGCTCACGGAAGGAGGCGAGACGTTCGTTCGGCTGGCGCCGGCAACCAAGCCGGCACCAGCCGCAGTAGCGATTGCGGGCGTCCCGGTCGGGGGGCTCCCGACGCTCGTCCCGGAACCTGCTTGACCGGACGGCGCGGTGGAAGGCGATCCGCTGCCAGAGACCGACGCGGCGGAGGCGGTGCCGCTCGCGCCGCCCATGACCACGACGGGAGCCTCGAACATGATCGCCCAGGTGCGGACATCGATCGCCCCCGTCGCCGGGAGGCCGTTGCGGAGCTGAAAGTCGACCACCGCGCCCCGCGTCAGCGGGCCAAAGATCCCGTCCACCGCCAGGTGCGTGAATGGAAGGACCTCGTTGAGCCGTCGCTGCGCGGCCGCGACCAGTGCCCCCTGGCTGCCCATCCGGAGCACGACTCGCAAGCTGCTCAGGGTCGCCGGGCCGGCGGCGGCCGGATCCGTCCCGGAACCGGGGCTCGAGTCGGCGGCGACGGCGCGCGGGAGCACGGGCCCCGCGGCGAGCGCGGCGCTCATGGCCAGCGAGATGCTCTTGCGGCGGCGACGGGCACGGCGGCCCAACTCGGTCAGGCGGCGGCGCTGCCGCGAACGGGCCAGTGAACGCTCCCAGAGCTCGAGCGATGCCAGATCTCGGCCGACTATGTCGTTCTCGCGTGCGTCAAACCGCGCAGGGGACAACTGGCACTCCTTTCGGTCTTGCCTCCGGGGTTAGCTGACGGGCTCGCGTTACCGATCACGCTACGCCGCACTCCGGCGGCGATTCGCCCCAGCGGCCTGAGCCGCAACGGGTCCCCCGGTCTCCGCCCACCGCTGGGCGGAAACTCGGCGTATGAAAATCTCGTGCAGGATAACGGGGAAGGCGGCGGAAAGGTGAGCAAGCGATGTTCGGCTTGCCGTGCCGCGCTTGCACTACCTGAGTCAACCTGTGCCTCTCCGTGCGAGCGTTGGCTAGGGGATTCCGAAGTATTTCTTGAAGGATTCGCCCCAGACGGTGGTGGACCCGGAGGGGGGGTTGGCGGCGCCGGGGTCGGTGACGTCGGCCAGGGTGCGGGCGTTGGAGGTGGGGGATCCCCACCCGATCTCGATCCCGGTTCCGCTGGCCGCGAAGGACGCCACCCGTTGCCCGGCCTGGAAGGTCGCGCCGATGCTTTCGGTGACCGGGTTGATCTGCTCGGCCACGTACCAGTAGTCAGACAGCGCCCCGGCCGGCTGGCTGAGGAACTGGAACAACAACAGCGGCTGGCCGTCAAACCAGTCGGAGATCACCCCCACCAGCCGGGAGGCGAACGGGGCGTAGATCGGAGCGCCCGTCCAAGCGCTGGCGTCCACCCCCATATCGTCGCGCTCGATCGTGAACCCCGGGATCGGATCCCGGCCGCTGTGATTGGTACTCACCGACAGGCTGGGGCGCTTCCCCCTGACCCTGGTCACCGCCGCCAACAGCGCCGCCGAAGTGCGATTACCCACCGAACCACTGGCCGGATACAACCGATAAGCAAGCTGAAACCGCCGCACCGCCGCCTTGGTCAACGACCCGAAATACCCCGTCGCCGGAACGCCATAGCCCACATCCGAGAGCCACGTCTGCAAGGTCACGACATCCGACCCCGACTGACCCCTACGCAACGTCCGCGTAAACACCGGCGCCGAAGAACGACTCGCCACCACCTTATCCCGCACCGGCGCCCCACCCGAACTCGCCACCGCGCCAGCCGCCCACCACAACACCCCCACCACCACCAGCACACCACACACACCACGCCCACGCCACATCCCCCAAGCAGCTACCACGAGCACCCCACCCACTCGCCACAACCACCCCTGCTTGCACACAGTGAGCACCACAAACCTGCACCAACCGAACGCATGCACCAACCTCCGCGGGCGCGGTGTTGCAAAAAACGCCTGGGCCTACGGAGTTAGCTGACGGGCTAGCGCCACCTACACAAAGCGCCTCTCACGGACCACCGCGAGACTCGCCCCAAAAACTTGGGTTCCCCGCTCCCCGGGACGGCAATCCGGGGACTCGGCGCGCGGCAACATATCAAAGAAGTCAAGCGCGTGCCAGAAAAAACCCCGCCTCGCCACACCCTCTCCTCGGCACGCGTGGATCGCACCGGGTGGATTCGAACAGATACCGCATAACGTGGCATCCGCGTGGTGGTTTCGATATGCTGCCGCGCGATTAAAACACCCAGCCGAGTTCCTGGACGATGCGTCGTCCGGGGAGCGGGGGACCCGATAGGAGCCGATCCAGACTCCCGGGGCGAGTCGCCGCATTGACGGCGTAGCGCAGCTCTTTCAGCGCGAGCCCGACAGCTAACCCCGTAGGCGCCAGAAAGAGAAGGGGTTGTCCTTGTCGAACTCGAGCTTTCGACGCTTGGCCCGCCTTGCCGGCGTCGTCCCGTTTGCGGCCACCTTTCTGTTCGCCGCTCCGGCGATGGCCGGGGGCAGCGGGGGCGCATCGCCCACCACGAGCTCCGGCCAGAAGGTCACGACCGCCGCTCCCGGGCAGCTGGGCTCGCGCATCCTGCGCCGGGGCATGCGGGGGAACGATGTGGCGGTGCTGCAGGGGGACCTAGCGCTCGCGGGCTTCGCGACCTCGGTCGACGGTCGGTTCGGCGCCCAGACGAAGGCGAGCGTGGTCGCCTTCCAGCGTGGGCACGGCCTGACCGCCAACGGCGTGGTGAACGCGGCGGTGGTGAGGGCGCTGCTCGCCGCCGTGAAGGCTCTCCAGTCGGGGGGCCCGGTTCAGAAGGCGCATATCAACCCCAACGGAACGGCGACCGCGCCGGCGAGCGCTCCGCCGGCGGTCAAGGCAGTGATCGCGGCCGCCAACCGGATCATCAACAAGCCCTACCTCTATGGCGGCGGACACGCCAGCTGGAATGCCCCTGGGTACGACTGCTCGGGTGCGGTCAGCTACGCGCTGCACGGCGGTGGTCTGCTCTCCGCGCCCCTCGCGGTGGAGTTCGAGGGCTACGGGCTTCCGGGGCCCGGTCGCTGGATCACCGTATACGCGGATTCACAGCACGTATTTGCCGCGATCGCTGGAGTTGCGTTCGACACGGCCGACTACGGTGGGCCGAACATCCCGGGCGGCTCCGGCCCGCGGTGGCGCTACAACCCCACCGGGAATCTCGCCGACGGCGGCAATTACGTCGTCCGGCACCCACCGGGCTTCTGAGGGAGGTAGCCGCACCGAGGTGGCCGTGCCCGATGTGCGCACGGCGCGCCCGACCGGGGGTCAGCCGGCTGCGTAGCCGGCGGCGTGACCGTTGGCGCTGGTCGTCACTCGCCACCGGCGCGCGCCCAGCTGCGACTGCTCGAGAACCCACTGCAGCACGCTCTCGTGTGCTCTGCGTTCCAGGCCGTCATCGAGCGGCTCGAGCCGGAGCCCGGGGTCGCGTCGGCGCAACGCCGATTCGATCAGGTGGTCGGCCAGGGCCGGGTTCTTCGGGAGCAGCGAGCCGTGGAGGTAGGTGCCGATCGCGTTTTTATAGACGCAGCCCTCCCAGCCATCCTCCGAGTTGTTGCCCTCGCCGGCGAGGACTCGTCCGAGGGCTCGCGCCTCGGGACGGAGATACGTGCGACCTCCGTGGTTCTCGAATCCGATGAGGGTGCGATCGCCCCACTGGACGGCGAGGTTACCCAGCGAGCGAACCGCGCGCGCATCGGCGATACTCCGTAGCCGGCTGCCGAGCTGAGCCGCTCGGTGGATCGTGTAGGAGGGGAACAGCGCGAGGCCGGGAAGCTCGGTGCCATCGTAAGCGCGATAGAACTCACCCCACAATTGATAGCCGCCGCACACCATGAGTGCCGCGGCCCCCTCCTCGATCGCGGTCTTCACCGCCTCGCCCTTCACCTTGACCATGTCATCGGCGATCAGCCGCTGGTGTGAATCGGCGCCACCGCCCATGAGAAACAGGTCGACGCGATCGGGATCGACGGCATCGCCTCGCTCAAGGTGTTGGACTTCAATATCGATACCGCGCCACTCGCACCGTTTGGTCAGGCAGATCAGGTTGCCCCGGTCGCCGTAGTGGCACATGACGCTCGGGTAGAGGTATCCAACTGTCAGCTTCGGCATTTCAGCTCTTCCAGAATGTCGGGAGGTGACCCGATTTGGCCAATGTCTCTCGCAGCTCCCACATGGCGGTGTACGTGGGTAACACGCACAGCGTGCTGCCATCGGGAACCTTGGCCAAACCGAGCGCGAACGCCTGGTTGACGTCAGGCTCCACGAGCACCTCCGGCGGCGGGTCGGCCTTGGATAGCTCCGCGTACTTGAGTCGCAGGGCAAGATCCTGAGCGCGTCGCCCCGAACAGATCACGAACCGGACCTGCTCGCGACAGCGCTCCAGGTCGACGTCCCAGATCCATGACACATCGCGTCCGTCCGGGCCGTCGTCGTTGAGAGCCAGCAGCAGGCCATGCGTGTGCTCATCGCCCAGGAGGAGTCGGAGGACCTCGTTGTAGCCGCTCGGGTTCTTGACCAGCGCGAGGCACGCGTTCTTGCCGTCGACCGTGAAGCGCTCAAGCCTTCCGAACGCCGACTGCGACGAACCGACCGCCTCTGCCACCGAGGAGGTGCCCACGCCCAAGGCGCTCGCCGCCGCCGCGGCGGCCAGCGCGTTGTAGGCGTTGAACAGGCCGCCGAGCGGCAGCTCGAGCTCCACGGCGCCGGTCGGCGTGACGGCCTCGATACGACTTCCATCGATCCCTTCCAGATCGATTTTCCAGGCCGACAGCCGAGGGTCGGGCCGGCTCCAGCCGCAGACCGGACAGCTGTAGTGCCCGAAATGGGCGTAAAACACGTGCGAGTACTGGAGGTCGGCACCGCAGCGTAGACAGCGCCGCGAATCCGAGACGTGCTCGAGCTCGGGCAGCGCATGGCGCGCGTCCTCGATCCCGTAATAGAGAACCGGATTGGGCAGGTCATCTCCGAGATATGCCACCTGCGGATCGTCCGCGTTCAGCACCACCGTGCTGGCCTCGGGGAGCTCCGCGAGCGCCTCCTTCCACAGATGCGCGGTCCAATCGAGCTCGAAGTAACGGTCGAGCTGGTCCCGCAGGAGGTTCGTGAAGAGCACCAGCCGGGGCTGCACAGCCTGGATGGCCGGGAGCAGGTGGCCCTCGTCGATCTCGAAGATCCCGATTGCGCGTTCCCCTACCCGCAGCGACCCGAGTGCGTCGGATTGGGCGAGCAGGGTGGTGGCCACGCCCGGAGTCATATTCGAGCCCTCCCGGTTGGTGAGCGGCTCGAGGCCGGACCTACGCATGGCGTCGGCGAGAATCCGGGTGGTCGTGGTCTTGCCATTGGTCCCGGTGATCAACACGCACCCGTTCGGCACCGAGGTGGCCAAATCCCGCAGCGCGGAGGGATCGATGCGCTGTGCCACCAGACCCGGATAGTTCGTCCCGCCCCCTTTTCCCAGCCGCCGCGAGAGCCACCTGGTCGCCTTGCCGGCGTCGACCGCCAGCGCTCGCCGGGGCCGAAGCTTGATCTGCTGGGTGGGGCTCATTGCGTTCCCTTGCGGGCGAACAGCGACAGCCAGTACGGCCGCACGATCATGTCGATGACGTGACACTGCTCGGCAAACGGAAGCTGCCGGACACGCTCGATGAACGCCTCACTCGTCGAGTGCCGGGCGATGTCCAACGAGATTTCCTGATCGTAGTAGTCAGTCATCTTCAGGATCTCCATGCCCTGGGCCTGGAGCCACCTCACGACGTCACGCAGCGACAGGTGGTTCTCCCAGACGTGAAGGAATTCATCCACGACCCAGACGTCATCGGAGAGGTCGACGGGCGGTGCGGTGTAGTAGTTGCGGAAGTTGCGGTCGCCGCGGGCAAAGTCACGGACGACGGCAATGCGTTGTGCGAGCTCGCTGCCGTTGCGCTCACCGCCGATCGTGCGGACGACCTCCTGCTGAATCCGCCGCTCCCAGTTTCCGTACAGCCCGTAGATTCCTGTCCGGATGACACCACCAGGCTTCAGCGCCCGGCAGAGAATGCGGATTCCCTCCTCGGAATCCGGTAGGTGGTGGATCGTGCCCCAGGACAGGATGTAATCGAATTCGGACTCGAGCTCGAGCTCCATGATGTTCTGCGGGTAGGCCCGCGCATTGGTGACATTCTCCTGAGCGAGCACCTCGTTAGCGCGGTTCACCGACTCCTCGGTGATGTCGAAGCCGGTGAATTTAACCTCCGGGAACTCCTGCGCATAGTCGAGGAGAATCAACCCGGTGCCGCACGCGATGTCTCCAAAGTGCTTGCCCGCCGGATCGATGCCGAGCTGCCGGAGGTACTCACGCACGTGCGCCGCGTGCCGTCGATACGAGTGCCTGCGCTGCGCACTCGGGAACGGGTAACGGTTATACATTTGCGCAACCCGCTGCGCAATGTCCTGGCCACTGCTGGTCATTACACCTTCACTTTCATCGATGGGCTCTCGGAACAGCACAGTACGCCGGAGCCCCGGCGGGTCCTGAAGTTTCGGCAGCTTAGCAGGCAGATCGGCGGCACTTGTGGGCAGCCGGGACGCCGCGGATCAGCGGACCAGACAGCTCGCGCTCGGGGGCTCGCCTTTGGGGAAGGCGTGGACCAAGGCGTGGGCGATGAGGCGCGTCCGGGCCACGTATCCCGGGGTCGTGTAGTGGACGCCGTCCGGGATGAACCACTGCCGCTTGGCGTGGGCAGCCCAGTCGAACACGCGCATCAGCGGATGCTTTGGACACGCGGCCAGAAGATCTTTGTTCCACCGCCGCATCCCATCTTCGCCGTAGTACTGCGGCGCCCCCGGGAGCGTGATTGCGTTGACCCACATCACCGGCTGGTTGCCGATGATCGACATCATGCGGGCGATGCGGGCGGTCAGCCCGACCTCAGAACCTGCCGCCACGTCGGCGGCCTCGTTGGTCCCCAGGGCCAGGATCCAGCACCCTCGGTAGCCGGAGGAGACGTGCTCCTGGGCGACGGTGGCTCCGTTCGGGATGCCCTCGAAGGTCTCAACGATCGACCTTGCGCCGGATACTTCCGGATACGTGATGCCCACCCCAACCTTGGCCAGCTGCGCCGGCAGGCGAAGTCGCGGGTTGGGCACATAGTCCGGCATGACCTCCCCGTCAGAGGTGGAGTCGCCTATGTAGACCACCGAGCGGCAGGAGGTATGAGTGGGGGGAGGCGGCGGCGGTTTGGCGGCCTCACTCGCCGTGCTCGTCGCCTCCGGCCTGCCGGCGACCGTGGTGCCCGACCGGCTGCTGGCCTTGCTGCTCGAGCCGCTGCCCCCACACGCGGCGAGCAGCGCCACCGCCACCAGCGCCAAGAGGATCAGCCGCACCCAGCGGAGGGCGGGCGCGAGCCGCGGTCTCGGCGCAGGGAAGGATGGGCGGGCGCGCACACCGGGATCGTAAGGCGCACGCAACGCCGATGAGCGTAGCCATGGGTTCCAGGTTGCCGGACGGAGGCTGCGGCGACCTCATGGCCTCGCGCCGGCCAAGTCCGCGTCATCGCCCCACGAAAATGCGATAATTGCAGGAAGTTCCTCCAGACGATGCATCGCTGAGCATCGGTCCGGGTAGTAGATCGTCGTGAGCGTTTTGGAGAGGGTAGACCGGCTGCAGAAGCGCTCGAAGCCCGCGAGCGTCGCGGTGGGGACTGCTAAGAAGTTCTCGGAGGACCAGTCGGGAAACCTCGCCGCGATGATCGCGTTCTGGGGGTTCTTCTCGATCTTTCCGCTGTTCCTGGTCCTCGTGACGCTCCTCGCGCTGTTCCTTCCTGCCTCCGACAAGAACTCCGTCTTGGGTCACGTGGCTCAGTTGTTTCCGCTGCTCGATCCAAAGAGCATCAAAGGGCTCAGCGGCACCTGGTGGACCCTGGTCCTGGGATTGGCCACCGCGCTCTGGAGCGGGATCGGCGCCATCCGCACGGCGCAGTTTGCCTTCAATTCAGTGTGGGAGATCCCCATGCACGAGCGTCCCGGTATCGCCAAGCAGGTTCTGCGCAGCGTCTGGGTGCTGGCGACGATCGGCACGGGGCTCGTTCTGACGACGCTTTTGTCCGGACTGGTCGCCAGCTCGGCGAGCGGAGTGAATCTTGGCGTGGCCGGCCGGGTGGGCGGCTACGTCGTGGCCGCCGCGTTCGACGTTGGGCTGTTCGTGGCCGCGTTCCGGATCCTCACCGATCGCGATATCACCTCTCGCGATGTGCTCCCCGGCGCGCTTCTGGCCGGGATCGCGTTCTTCGTGCTACAGCAGCTGTCGGCGCTGATCATCTCCCGGTACCTGAAGAACGCCCAGTCGACGTACGGTCACTTCGCGACCGTCATCACCATCCTGTGGTGGTTCTACCTCCAGTCGATGATCACGTTGCTCGGCGCTCAGCTCAACGTCGTGCTCAAGGAGCGGTTCTATCCGAGATCGCTGGTGAATGCGCCGCAGACCGAGGCCGACCACCGGGTCCTGCAGGCGTACGCCGAGGAGCGCACATTGCAGCCCGAACAGAAGATCGAGTCCCGCGTCGAGTGAGGTCGTGCGGATGGCGGGCAACGGCAACTCGACCTCGTAGGAGCTCCGGGACGGTCGGTTGGCCTTAGGCTCAGATCGGGCGGCTCCTCGACGGCTCGTTCTGGACACCGACTTCGTTTCTTTGATAGCTTGCCCGCGCCGAATCTCCGGGCGGCCAATCCGGGGAGCGGGGAACCCAAGTTTTTGGGGCGAGTCTCGCGGTGGTCCGTGAGAGGCGCTTTGTGTAGGTGGCGCTAGCCCGTCAGCTAACTCCGTAGGCCCAGGCGTTTTTTGCAACACCGCGCCCGCGGAGGTTGGTGCATGCGTTCGGTTGGTGCAGGTTTGTGGTGCTCACTGTGTGCAAGCAGGGGTGGTTGTGGCGAGTGGGTGGGGTGCTCGTGGTAGCTGCTTGGGGGATGTGGCGTGGGCGTGGTGTGTGTGGTGTGCTGGTGGTGGTGGGGGTGTTGTGGTGGGCGGCTGGCGCGGTGGCGAGTTCGGGTGGGGCGCCGGTGCGGGATAAGGTGGTGGCGAGTCGTTCTTCGGCGCCGGTGTTTACGCGGACGTTGCGTAGGGGTCAGTCGGGGTCGGATATCGTGACCTTGCAGACGTGGCTCTCGGATGTGGGCTATGGCGTTCCGGCGACGGGGTATTTCGGGTCGTTGACCAAGGCGGCGGTGCGGCGGTTTCAGCTCGCTTATCGGTTGTATCCGGCCAGTGGTTCGGTGGGTAATCGCACTTCGGCGGCGCTGTTGGCGGCGGTGACCAGGGTCAGGGGGAAGCGCCCCAGCCTGTCGGTGAGTACCAATCACAGCGGCCGGGATCCGATCCCGGGGTTCACGATCGAGCGCGACGATATGGGGGTGGACGCCAGCGCTTGGACGGGCGCTCCGATCTACGCCCCGTTCGCCTCCCGGCTGGTGGGGGTGATCTCCGACTGGTTTGACGGCCAGCCGCTGTTGTTGTTCCAGTTCCTCAGCCAGCCGGCCGGGGCGCTGTCTGACTACTGGTACGTGGCCGAGCAGATCAACCCGGTCACCGAAAGCATCGGCGCGACCTTCCAGGCCGGGCAACGGGTGGCGTCCTTCGCGGCCAGCGGAACCGGGATCGAGATCGGGTGGGGATCCCCCACCTCCAACGCCCGCACCCTGGCCGACGTCACCGACCCCGGCGCCGCCAACCCCCCCTCCGGGTCCACCACCATCTGGGGCGAATCCTTCAAGAAATACTTCGGAATCCCCTAGCCGTGACGGCCGAGCGCCCAGGGCCTAGGGCGCCAGCCGCCACTCGATCGGCCCGAGGCCGGGGAACCGCAGGGCCTCTGCGGTGGCCCCGGTGAGATCCCATTCTCGGCCCGCGATGTACGGTCCGCGATCGATCACCGGCACCTCGATCGCTCGTTGGCCGTAGACGAAGATGACCTTGGTCCCACACGGCAACGTCTTGTTGGCCACACCGAGGGTGGCGACGTGCAGGATCCCGCCGCACGCGATCCCGAGCCCGTAGTCGGTGTACACGGACGCGATGCTCACGTTGTACTCGCCGGCGGGCAGCTGACTTGGATTGAGGAGTGCGCCCGATAGGTTCAGTCGGTCCAGGTGATACCGCGCGACGGCGGCCTGGAACTGCGCGACCGCGGCGCGCACCTCCGCGTCGGTCGGAGCTCCCTTGGCCGGCGCGCGGGTGATCGTCGCCGGCTGGCTCAGGCTGGGGGCCCCGAGCGGCCCGGAGGCCACCGGCTGGCTCACCGTGGAGCTAGACGGTGTGCTGGGGACTTGCCCGGCGACCGGCTCCACCGCCTGGGGCTGGGGTCGCTCGCTTGGCACCGCCACGGTCGTCGGGTCATGAGCCGTGGACCCCGTACGGCGCTCGGGTGTGCTCGACGCGCACCCTGCCAGCGCGATGACCGCAATCGCTGTCGCGGCGAGGGCTCGGATCGCTCGACTTTATCCAACTCTCGCTAACCGGCAGCCGGTCCGGGCGCCCCCGCTCGCCGCGGGATCGCGCAAGCGCGCACCGGGCCCGCGACCCGCCGGCGCGCGATCTCCGGCTCCCCTCGGCTGGGTGGGGCACCTGGCCGGGGCGTCTCTCGTTATCCTCAGCGTGCCTTGGTCGCTCGCGGGGCAGGCTGGTGGGCTGCGTGCGGTGGATGATCGATTTGAGCCGATTCGAAAGTCTCGATTGGATCGGCCGGGTGCTCAGGGCCGGCCGATGGCGCTCTGGCAAGCGGCGAGTCGATGGACTGGTTGTGAATGAATGCGAGGGCGTGGTGATGGCAAGGACTGATCTGGGGAGGGCAGGCGGTGCCACGGCCGGTTGAGTCCGGTCATCGGTACGTCCCCGGGCTCGATGGCATGCGCGCCATCGCTGTCCTGTGCGTGATCGCGTTTCACCTGAACGTACGGTGGGCCCAGGGAGGGCTGCTCGGCGTCGGGGTCTTCTTCACGTTGTCCGGGTATCTGATCACCGACCTGCTGCTCTCCCACTGGGATCGGTACGGGAATCTCGGGCTGGGCAGCTTCTGGTTGAGGCGAGCCCGCCGGCTGCTCCCGGCGCTGTTTCTGATGCTGATCGTGGTGAGCGTCTGGGTGGCGCTGTTCGACGCGTCGCAGATTGGTCAGGTTCGCCGGCAGGTGGTCTCGGCCGCGCTGTACTTCGCGAACTGGTCGACGATCGCCGCCCACGGCTCATATTTCGCGCGCTTCGCGGCTCCGCTTCCGCTGGATCACCTGTGGTCGCTCTCGATCGAAGAGCAGTTCTACCTGGTGTGGCCGTGGCTGCTGCTGCTCCTGCTGTGGCTCGTCCGCAGTCGCCGGCTGCTGGCGCTCCTGAGCCTGGCCGGCGCGGCGGGCTCCGCGGTGCTGATGGGGCATCTCTATCACCGCGGCTATGACCCCACGCGAGCCTACGAGGGAACCGATACCCGCGCTTTCGGGCTGCTCGTCGGCGCCGCGCTGGCCATGGTGTGGCCGACCCGCATCTCGCGGTCGTCGCTGCGGCGGTCGGTCCACAGCCCGGCGCTCCTGGACCTGGCCGGCGTGGCCGGCCTGATCGTGATCCTGGTGCTCGTGTGGCGAACGAGCTCGCTCAGCCCGTTCATCTACCCCCGAGGACTGATCCTGCTCTCGCTCGCCACCGCCGCAATGATGGCCGCGGTCGTCAACCCCTCGAGCATGCTGGGAGAGGTTCTTGGCTCCCGTCCGCTGCGCTGGATCGGGGTGCGCTCGTACGGCATCTACCTCTGGCAGTGGCCGCTAATCGTCCTGTGGGGCCGGCAGCACACCGGTGTCGACTGGCCGCGTGCCGCGCTTCAGGTGGCAGCCACGATGGTCGTGGCCGGCCTGTCGTGGCGCTACGTCGAGGAGCCGATACGCCAGGGTGCGCTCCGCCGTCTGTGGCGGCGCCCCGGCTCGGCGGCCGCTGTCGCGCGCGCGCGCCGGAGAGCATTTGCCCTCTCCAGCAGCGTCGTCGCCGCGGTGGCGCTCGTGGTAGCTGGCCTGGCCGGCGCGCTCCCCGCCCTCTCGGCCGGTCACACCGCCCCCGAGGAGATCGCGCACCTGCCCCCCAAGCTCACGGGCCCGCGCATGGTCGCCGCGCCGGTGATCGCTCGCCGGACCAAGCGGGCAACCCCGCCGCCTACTCGCACCTCGTGTCGCTCGGTGGTCTACATCGGCGACTCCACATCCGAGGGCGAGGTCTCGACCGACTACATCCCCAACCCGCGCAAGCGCCTCGGCGCCCAGCTGGCCACAGTCGGAGTCACCACCTTCTATCCCGAGATCTCGGGCGCGCGATCGATCATCGAGACCTTCGAAGGCAACCCCAACGCCGCTACGATCGCTCAGAATCACATCTCTGCCGGCTACCACGGGTGCTGGATCCTCGCCCTCGGGACCAACGACGTCGACAACGCGACGACGTCGCCGATCGGGTTGAGGCCTCGCATCGATCGCATGATGGGGGTCATCCACGGCCAACCCGTGCTGTGGATCGACGCGATCACCCTGCTCAGCTCGGGGCCATATTCCGAGGCGGGCATGCAGCAGTGGAACCACCAGCTGCTGTCGGCCTGCCGGCGATATCCGAACATGCGGGTGTATGACTGGGCCGCCCACGCGCAGCGGAAGTGGTTCATCCCCGACGGGATCCATTACTACTCACCCGGCTACATGGCGCGATCCCACGACATCGCCAAAGGGCTCGTCAAGGCGTTCCCGCGGAATCGCCCTCCGAGCGCAGACTGTCTGGTGCACTGAAATATCGAGCCTCGGGTAAGACGAATGGGGGCGATGCGGCTCGGGCCGCTCTTGGAATTCGACCGGCCCGGAGCTAGACTCGCTCGCCGTATGCGTTCGAATTCGGGCGTTGGCGGCGGCGAGAATGGGACTCTCGACCGGCGTGCGTTCCTGATCGGGCTCGGGGGTGCGGGACTGGCGTTGGCGGCTGGCTGTGGCAGTTCGGCTACGGAGACCACCGCGCGACGCGTCAACTCGGTGCTCGCGGCCGCGAGGACCCCGCACACGCTCCAACAGGCGATCCGCGGGCACGTTTTCGAGCGCGGTCAGCCAGGCTTCGTCTCGGCTTCGCATGTGTTTAACCCACGCTTCGACGGCGTCTTGCCAACCGCGCTGGCGCGTCCGGTCGACTCGGTCGACGTACGGGACGCGATCCGCTTCACGGTTGCACACGACATCCCCGTCCGGGCCCGCTCCGGTGGCCACAGCTACGCCGGTTACTCGACGCTTTCCAACGGGGTGGTGCTCGACCTCCGCAAGCTGAACTCGATCAGCGTCGACAAGCGCGCCGGCACGGCAACCGTCGGCGCGGGTGCGCAGCTGATCGACATATACGCCGGCCTGGCGAACGCGGGAGCGACGCTGCCGGCGGGCTCGTGCCCCTCGGTCGGTGTCTCCGGCGTCACGCTCGGTGGGGGCTTCGGGCTGGCGGGACGGTACTTCGGGCTGACCGCCGACAACCTGATCGGGGTGCAGATCGTGACCGCTGACGGTCGGCTCCGCACCGTGAACGCTCGGACCGATCCCGACCTGCTCTGGGCGCTGAGAGGCGGCGGCGGTGGCAATTTCGGTGTCGTCACCGAGTTCACCTTCCGGATCCATCCGCTCCCGGCCAGCGCCGCCTACTTCAACGTCAGATGGCCCTGGTCCTCGGCCAGTGAAGCGATCGCCGCGTGGCAGGCTTGGGCACCGCACACCACCGACAAGATCACCTCGATCCTCCACTTGAACACGGGCCCGTCGATCAACGCCAACGGGCAGTACCTGGGCTCGGCCTCCGCCCTGCGCTCGCTGCTCGGGCCGCTGCTCTCGGTGCGAGGCGCGACTCTCAGCAGCGCGTTCAACCTGTCTTACGTTCCGCTGCAGCTCCTGCTCGCCGGCTGCTATGGCAAGTCGGTCGCCGCCTGCCACACGGTGGGTGCGGCTCCCGGTGGCACCCTGCCGCGCACCGTCTTCAACGCCAAATCCGACTACGTCGCCAAGCCCCTGTCGCGCGCCGGCCGGGCCGCGATGATCGCAGCGACCGAAGCCTCCGGCGCGGGAGCGCTGCTCTGCGATTGCTATGGCGGCGCGGTGAACCGGGTGGCTCCCACCGCGACGGCGTTCGTCCACCGCGACCAGTTGTTCTGCATCCAGTACTACGGAGCGGGGAGCACCGCGGCCTGGATCAGTCAGGCCTGGAGCAAGATGCGCCCGTACGTGTCGGGGCAGGCGTACCAAAACTACATCGACCCGTCGCTCAAAAACTGGCCCCAGGCCTACTACGCACAGAACCTCGGGCGCCTGGAGGACATTCGCGAGCAGGTCGATCCCGACCATTACTTCAACTTCCCTCAAGCGATCGGGCGGGGCACCCAGACGGTCGGGCGAGGCGCACCTCGGTCGGGTCGAGGGTGAGCTAACCCGCTCGCTGCGCCGCGAGGATCTGCTCGGGCTGGCAAAATCGAGAACTGATGAACCTTGGGGGGCGTCGCAACCCTTCCCCTCCGGCCGGGTTCCCGCTTTCCCCGGCCGAGCTGAGCGCACGCCGCGCCGCGTGGCGACGCCGGCGCGCGCGCAGGCGCGCCGGCCTGATCGTGGTGCTGGTCGCCGGTCTCGTGCTCGTGGGCGGCTTTGTCGTCCAAGGCCAGATCTCGAAGGGGAGTGGCACGACGTCCACCTCCACTCAAACCACGGCTCGCGTCCATTCCGCCAAGGCGGGTTCAGCCGGTCAGCGCGCGGTCGCGCTCGCCGCGGCTCACCACGGTCCCAACCTGGCCAAGCTGGCCGCGACCACGGAAGCGCACGCTGTCGATCGTGTGCTCGGATTCGCATCGTACGCCCGGCTGCTGACCCATCGACGGCGCGAACTGGCCCTCACGTTCGACGATGGACCGAGCCCTTACACCCCGGAGATCATTCGCATCCTCCGGCGAATGCACGCGGGCGGGACGTTCTTCACCATCGGGCGCTCGGTTGGGATCTATCCCCACTTCGTCGCCGAAGAGGCCCGCGATGGCTTTGACGTCGGCGATCACACCGAGACCCATCCACCCCTCTCCGCGCTCTCGCCGGGGGCACAGGCTGAGCAGATCAGCGAAGCGGCTGCGGCCATTCACCGCGCCGGCGCTCCTTACCCACGCCTGATGAGGCCCCCGTATGGCTCATTCGACGCGGAAACGCTCGCGATCCTCAAGGACCAGCGGATGCTGATGGTTCTATGGAGCGTCGACACGAGCGACTACATCCGTCCCGGCGTCACGAGGATCGTTCACACGGCGGTCAGCGGTGCTACGCCCGGCGCGATCATCCTGATGCACGACGGCGGCGGTGACCGCTCCGAGACGGTGGCCGCGTTGCCGCGGATAATCACGCTCCTGCGCCGGCGCGGCTACCGGCTGGTCACGCTTGGGCAGCTGGTTCGGGACGATCCTCCGCCGAAGAACCAGCCGCCACCCCAGCCGTTGTCGGGCGCTATTTGATCGCCCGGCCGTCACGACGGCCGCGCCCCAGATCGGTGGCGCGGCCGCCGCGTGAGTGTGATGAAGGCTGGCGCTGCTGCTACGGGGAGACGACGTGCCAGGTGCCGCCGAAGGCGACGACGCCCTCGCCCTTGGCCGAGCCCCGCTTGCCCTTGTCAGGGGCGAACGTGTAGAGCGGACGGCCGTTGAGCGTCACCTGGTAGAACTTGCCCTTGATCCGGTGCAGCCTCCCGATGGTGCCCTTGACTCCGGCCGGCTTCGTCAGCTTGGCCGTGCGGGTGGTCTTGTACGGTGGCCAGAACTTGAAGCAGGTGCTGTTGACGCACTTCAGACGCGTCACCTTGCCAACGCTCTCGCCGCTCAGCGTGTAGAGCGTGGCGCCGCCGGAGTTGACGACGACGGTCTTGGTCTTCCCCTTGACGCTCGCCTTGCCGGTTGACAGGGTCGTGCTCGCCGCCACCGCGACCGCACTCAGGGCCGCGAGGGCGAAGATGGCGAGCCCAAGGACCAGCGCCTTGGACCGTACTGTGCGGTGAACGCCAAAGCGCTCACCCCTGGAACTGCGTGGACTGGGCATAACCCGCTCCCCTCAGTAGTTGACCGCGATTCACATGAGTGATCGACTCCACATGCGCCGTGTTCGCGGGTCCACTCGGCCGGCCCCTCGACTCCCCACTACTCGGCGGCGGCAGCATACAGAAGCCCCATGACGTGCGCAACACGTCGTAACGCAGCATAAACGTTGCCATGCGAAGCCCGGAGCGAGCCGCGGTCTAGTTAAGTTGACTGAAGGAACGTTAGCTTTCAGAACGGCGCCGCCGATAGCGGTTCGCGCGGGCGACGAGGCACCCGACTATGGACGCTCTCGATCGCTTGCTCGCAGAGCTGAGCGTTCTTGGCGGATACCGCGCACGGCGACGAACGTGAGCGCGCCGGCGACGATCGCCTCTGCCCAGAAGAACGACGCGTAATCCATGAGCGAGCCGATCGGCGGTGAGCCGGGAGCCGCGTTTCGCATCCCCACCAGTGCGAAGAGCGTCGCTGCCATCCAGCCGAGCGCCGGCCAGACCATTCCTTGGCGTCGCATCGTGAGGACGTACGCCCCTCCGAGCACAGAGAGCGCGAGGGCCCACATCGCGATCATCATGAACCAGGCCAGGATCAGCGTGCCGCGGGAGCGGCTCACGCGAATCTCGTCAAACACGGCGAGCGAGAGCGTGCCCGTGGTCTTGACCTTGGTCAGGAAGAAAGGATCGGCCTCCCGGAGATCGACGTGGAGCGGCACATCGCGGCCGTCCGCGGACGCGCTAAACCCGACCACGGTCGTGTAATGGTCGAACGGGTAATCCGTTGTCGAGCCATCACCCAGCGATGCCTGGACCGTTCTCTGGGTGAGGGGCTGACCACGAGCGAAGGTCAGTTCGGGGGTGGCGGTAGAGCTCGTTCCGATCAACAGACGCTTCGTCGGATCGCCGTCGTCGTTTGCGAGCCTTCCTGTCGGATGGGGCTCTAGGCTCAGAACCAGCCGTCCGTTCGTCACATCGACCTGCCGAACTGTGACGGCCAGGTCCACGCGGTTCGCGGCCTTGCTGTCTCCCGTCGAGTATTCGTGGCGCAGCGTGTCGCGTTGATTGATGTAGAGGCCGACGCCGACGGCGGCACACGAGACCACGATCGCCGGCGCGATCGCGAAGCGCAGTGAGGCTCGCGAGAGCCTGAGCCACGAGCGTCGCGGCCCGAGCCGCGACGTCTGATCCTCCGTCCGCGCTCCGTGGAGCTCAGCATCATCCGGCATCGGACGGCGACCCCGCTGCCGGATATCCGACTCTGTTCAGCACCGGTGTGGTGGTGTGTAGCTGCCGACGGAAATCGAGCCATCCGTCGAGACGGTCAACAACTCGCCGGCCGCCATGATGAGCTGACGGTGCCCGGCAATCGAGACCGTGACCCTTCTGATGGTCGGTAGAAGATTTCCCGTGAACTCGCGCTCGGGATAGGCGACCTCGGTATGAGCATCCACCCTCTTCCTGCCGTTGGGGAGCGTGATCCACTGCTTCTGGTCGCGGCAGTTGTAGAAGCGAAGGTGAACGGCCGCGTCGGAAAGGTTCCGGACGCGGTAGCGGCGGTGACGGCGCGCGGTCCACGGGGTCGGCGCGGGACCGGGAGGCAGATGGGTCCCGTCCGCGACTGCCCTTGCCAGCCGAGCGGCGACCTGCTGGTAAGCCTCCAGCGTGTGGGGACCGAACAGCGTCGAGGCGCCTTCGTAGTGCTGCGCGCCGTACTCCTCGAACGTGGTGATGTATTGGGAGTACTCGTTGGCGTAGGTTCCGAGCGCGAGGTCGGTCACGCCGGTGCCCGCGAGCGCCTCGAGCACGGTCTTGCGCAGGCGCCGCCCGGCCATCGTGGTCAGCTCGGCAGGGATTCCCAGGACCGCCACCGTCCCTACGCGCAGCAGCTGAACGGGCAGCACCTGTGGTACCGCAGGCGGCCGCTCCAGGCCCGGCAGCACGACTACCGGCTTGGGCAGGTGTCCGCGCCGTTCGCGTAAAGCCCTCGCGTATTGGACGGCGTTGACGCCGACGACCGCGCTCAGCGCCGGGCGCATCGCATCGGTGACCAGGGCCTCCGCATGCGTGATGGTCATAGCGGTGATCCCCTCGTGTACCCCCATGTTGGGCACCGGCACGCTGTCCTCCGAGCTGCCGGCCGCAAACGAGACCCCGAGCGCCGCCGGCCACGTCCGATCCCCGTCCGCTCCTACCTCCACGTGCGAGAAATCCACTCGGGTGTGCCGATAATCGATCGGCCCCGTAACTTCCCCGGTTGCCGTCTCAAACAGGCGTTCGGCCACTTCGAACTGCCGGCGACCGTGCTTCTGCATCCGAGCACGATCGCCGATCCCATCGGGGATGCGGCCGAGCTCGACATTCCCTGAGACATCGCCGCAGTTGGCGTTGGCGAACGCCGCGACAAATGGCCGCGGCCCGTCGTAACCAGAGTTCATCTTGCGCTCGAAGAGCCAGCTGGCGTAGCCCTTGTTGTCTCCGCACATGAGCGTGTTGCTCTGGCCGCGATCGGTTGGGTGGATCGGATACCAGCTGATCATTCCGACCGGCCGCTCCTGACCGCCATCACCGACCTGTACGAACTTCAGCAGCAACATTTCGCAATCGGTGTTCGCGCCATAAGCGTCGCGCTCAGCCCGGGGATTGCGCAGGTAAGCCGCCTCTGAGCGGTTGCGCCCGCAGTCAGCGACCTCGCCCCGGTTCACGTAGATTCGCCCCGGCGCGAGGTTCGCATGGGCCATCTCGACGGCGCGAACGCAGCCGTCCACGATGCACTCCACCACGGCCTCATCACAGCCACCGTCGGTGTAGTCGTACAGCTTATGGCCCGAGAATCCGCCCGGTCCGCTGTGAGTATGCGTCCCCGCAAGTAAGACGTTCTCGTCACCGAATGGAGTCACGGACCGCCGGCCGAGACGGCGGATCACGCCTTCCTTCACGCGGCGAGTACCCGACCAGATGTCAGCCACGATGATCACCACGCCCGCGCCGGTCGCCGGATCGGACACCACGAACGCTCGCGCGTACAGATGGGACTCCACTCCCGTCGACTTCTGACGCTGGTCGGCCATGCCCTGCAGCGGCAGACCGACCGCCGTATCGGTGACGTCACCTATTCCCGTTCCGACCCTGTAAAAGAACGGCACTCGTCCTCCAAACCCTCCGATGCACGACCAAATGTACCGCCGCCCAGCGGGACGCACTGCCCGTTGCACGTGATACCGGGGTAGGATGCGCTCGCCCGCCAGCACCCGGGACCGGGAGGCGACGAGCGGCCCCTCGTCACCACGACGCCGAACCCGGCCGGCAGGGTAATTGGCTCAGGGAGCGTACTTTCAACAATGGCAACGAGAAGCCGGACACCGCCTTCCCGCCGCGCCGGATCTCGCCGGCCATCATCGCGAACGCCGAGCGCAACCACCATACGCCGCCGGCGGTTGACGCTGATGGCCGGAGTGGTCGTCTTTGTCGTACTCGTCGTGGTGCTGATCAATTCCTGCGGTGCGTCCACGACCTCCGCATCCGGGCCGGAGCCCGGGTCGCCGGCGCGCAATGCGGGTCGGTCCAACGCCGGTGCGGCATCGAGTTCCACGCCGACCAAGCCGCCATATTCTCAGGCCGTCGTGTCGCCCCTGAAGCGCGTTCCCCCCGGAGCGCCCAGCGATCAGCGCCGACTGTACTTGGTGGAGACGATCGGGGGCCATATCTCGCCGAAGTCCGTGGCCGCCTCTGACACGGGCATGGTGTTCGCCCAGAACATGATGTACACGCACACGGTCACGGTCTACAGCAGCTCGGGCACGCTCGTGAAGACGATCCCCGACACCGTGCAGATGTCCCGGTTCGGGATCCCAGGACATCCCGGGATCACCCACGGCGCGCCCGTGGAGGCGGCGTTCACCCCGGATGCGAAGTACGTCTACGTCTCCAACTACTCGATGTACGGGAGCGGATTTGGTCCGGAGGGCAACGATGACTGTACGCCGGCCACCGCCGAGGCTGCCGGGGATACCGACAGCTACGTATACCGGATCAACGCTTCGACGCTGGCGGTCGATCAGGTGATCAAGGTCGGACTGGTGCCGAAGTTCCTGACCGTCACCCCCAACGGTCGCTATCTGCTGGTCTCCAACTGGTGCTCGTACGACCTCAGCGTGGTCGACATCGCCCAGGGCAAGGAGGTCGCGCGGCTGCCGATGGGCGCGTATCCCCGTGGCCTCGCAGTCTCTCCAGACTCGCGGACGGCCTACGTGGCGATCATGGGCAGCGACGATGTCGTAAAGGTCGACCTGGCCACGCTCAAGACCGAGGGAAGCTTTACCGTGGGCGAGAACCCCCGACATATCGTCATCGCGCCCAACGGCCGGTATCTCTACGTATCGCTCAACTCGCCGGGTGACGTGGTCAAGGTCGATCTCGCCACCGATCGCGTGGTCGCGACCGCTCACACCGGAGACGAGGACCGCTCGCTGGCGATCGCGGCCGACGGCCGCTCGCTCTACGTGGTCAACTATCAATCGAACACCATCACGAAGCTCCGCGCCTCCGACCTGCAGACGCTGCAGACGCTCAGCACCGGCGTCCATCCCATCGGGATCACCTACGACGCGACGACCGGCAACGTGTGGGTCGCGGTCTACAGCGGACAGATACTCGTGCTCGCCGACCGGCGCCCCTGAGGCCAGCCAGCGGACCCGGGCGGTCACCCGCCCTGGGACCTTGAAAAATTCGCGCTCCTAGGCATAGTTCCGGGGGGGTGCTGGCACCACCGAACATCTACGTCATCCCGGCTGAGCTCTTAGGTACCACCCGGCCCGGGCGGCAGTCTGGGCTGGGAATCAGCCTCTTGAACGGAAGGGCACTCGAGCGGCACACGAGCGCGGCGACCTTCCTGGGCTCCACGGGGCAGCGGGATGGATTCGTGCTGATCGTGGCCTTCCTGGTCACGTTTCTGTTCATCCGCACGAGCGCCCGGATGATCCGCGCGCAGGTGTCGTGGTGGCCGGGGAACGTCGAGACCGGAGGCGGCCTGCATATTCACCACCTGGTGTGGGGGATCTGTCTCGTCCTGATATCCGGGTTCCTGTCGATCGCCGTCAGACCACATGGCGTGTGGAGCGCAGCACTGGCGGCGGGATTCGGCATCGGAGCCGGGCTTACCCTCGATGAGTTCGCGCTGTGGCTGCATCTCCAGGACGTCTACTGGACCCAGGAGGGCAGAGCGTCGCTCGATGCGGTGGTCGTGGCTGCTCTGCTGGGTGGCTTGGTCGTGCTGGGGCTGTCGCCCGTCGACGCGTCGACAGAGTCGGGGGGCTGGTCGATCGTGTTGGCCCTCTCGATCAACGTGCTCCTGTGCGTTATCGCGATCCTCAAGGGAAGGCTCCTGTTGGGTCTGATCGGCTTGTTCGTGCCGCTTGTGTCGCTTGTGGCCGCGCTCCGTTTGGCGGCCCCATCGTCGCCCTGGGCTCGGTGGTTCTACCGGCCCGGCAGCCGCAAGCTGTCCCGTTGCGACGCTCGGTTCGCGCGCGTCCGAACTCGGCGCGCGCGGATCATGGACCTGATCGGCGGCGCCCCCACGGTGGTTGCGACCACAACCGCCGTCGCAGCCGACGAGCACCGCGCAAACGACTGACCCAGCGCTGCGCGTCCGCCGAGCTCAGCCGGTCTGCGGGCAGACGGTCCCGCTGCGTGGGACCGCGAGCCGGACGAGGTACGGGACGACCACGGGGTCGCATGGCCCGCTCAGGCCGGCGTCGGCGGTGTGTCCTGCGGCTTTGTTCGTGAGGAGGACCCCAGACGCGAGCTGGTGGGCGACCTCGACGGCGTTTTCGTACGGTGTCACCGGATCTCCGGTGGTTCCAATCACCAGGATCGGCGGCGCCCCCTGAGCGCGCACCGGACGCTGGGGCGGGCTAGGGGCCTCTGGCCAATAGACGCACTGCAGGTCGCCGTAGAGTTCATAGGGTCCCGCTCGCGGAGCGGCCGCGCGAAACTCGGACTCCAGGCCTGGGACTGCTCCCGGGGAGCCGACGGTCAGTCCATCGTCGCAGTTGATCGCGACGCTCGCCTGGTCCGGTTCGGCGTAGGCGCCGTCGGATCGCCGGCCGTTTAGGTCGTCGTAGGCCTTGAGCAGCGGGGCGCCGTTTCCGGTTGCGGCCGCCGCGAGTGACTTGGCCAGTTGATCCGTCTCGTCGGTGTAAAGCGGATTCAGGACGCCACCCCAGAACTGGCTTTCTCCGAGCATGCGAGCGCCGACCGGCAGCGGTTTTGCGTGGATGCGCGCGATGAGCGCGTCAAATGCCGAGGCCGGATGACCGTGGCTGTGAAACGCACAACTCGAGTGAGCAGCGCAATCGGCAAGGAAGCTGTCCACCGAGCGCTCGACCGATCTGGCCTGGGCGAGTAGCAGATCCCGGGGGCTGAGGTCCGCGTTGCTGAGCCCGTCGAGCACCATGGCGCGGACGTGGCGCGGGAACATGTTCGCGTACACCTGACCGAGGAAGGTCCCGTACGACAAGCCGATGTAGTTGATGCGCTGCTCGCCAAGCGCCTGCCGGATCTGATCGAGGTCTCGGGCCGTATCAACTGTCGCGACGTGGCCGAGGATCGCGCCGGCCCGCTCTTGGCAGGCGCGGTCGAGGCTTACGGCGGCGGCGTCCGCGGCGGCCCTCTGGGATGCTGTGGCGGGCACCGGGAGGGGAAGATCGAGCGCCCGGGCGAATCCAGGCCCGCACACCACCGGGTCGCTGGCCCCGGTCCCGCGCGGGTCCCAGCTCACGAGATCAAACCGCGCCGCCAGCTGGTCTGAGATCACGCTTTCGGCGCTGCGTAGGAACGCTATTCCCGACTCCCCCGGACCGCCGGGATTGAACAACAACACCCCGATCCGCTGCTTCGAGTTCCTGGCCGGAATCCGGAACAGTGCGAGCCTGATCGTCTTCCCGTTGGGGTTGTTGTAGTCCAGCGGAACCGAAAGCGAGGCGCATTGACCACCCTGGCAGCCGTGCCACACGAGCGGCCGGGTGGGCGCGCTGCCGCCGCCGCAGGAAGCAAGCAGACCAACGAGCAGCACGCCCAGGCCCACCGCGGCAGGGCGCCGGCCGGTCCTTGTCATCCGCCTGGTCCTGGACCGGACGCGACTCGCAGTAGCGAGACCGACGCGTGTTGCCGCGTCTTGTTGCGTCTGGCGACGTCCCTAGGACTCCGGTGAGCGTGGGGCGTCGGGGTCTTGTAGCTGGGACGACGACGGCGTGCGCGTGGGCTCGGATGGCAATGGTGGAGGCATTCCGTCGTCGAGCCTGGGGGCGGCCTCGCCCGGGAGGGGCACCCCTTCGGCGCGCCAGACCTTGTTCAGCTCGCTCTGGAGATACGCCGCCCAGAAGATTCCAATGAAGATGTAGAGGATCAGCGCGATCCACCCGTTCAGTGGCTCGAGGCTCGATATGCGAGCCGCGCCCTCGACGCGCTTGGTGCCGCGCCAAGCCGTTATAAGAGCGGGGATGATGATGATGCCGCCCGGAAACACCGCGAGTGTCGACAGCGCGGGGTTCTGCCCGAGGTCACGCCCACGCGTCCGCCCGTAATCGCGAAGCTCACGGTTGATCTTGTACCACCACACTACGTGGTAGATCCCCAACGTGACCAACGACAGCACGGCAACGGCCACCGGACTACGGACTTTCACACGATCCCGACTGTCGGGAATCTCCAGCATGTACGACATTTGCCTCTCCCAACTCTCGTGTTTCCCCTCCCTCAACTCTAACGCCTTGTGCGGCCCCTAACCTGGCTCGTCGTGCACGGCATGACCATCTACACGATCGGCCACTCGACGCGGTCGGTGGACGAGTTGCTGGCGCTCCTGCGCGAGCCCGAGGTGAAGCTGGTTGCCGACGTCAGGCGGTTTCCCAGCTCGCGGAGATATCCGCAGTTCAACCAGGGCGCCATGGCCGCGTGGCTGGGCCGGAGCGGAATCGAGTACATACACATGGCCGCTCTGGGAGGCAGGCGCGCACCGTCGCCCGACTCGCGCAACGGGGGATGGCGAGAGAGCGCGTTTCGCGGCTACGCGGATTACATGGAATCGCGGGAGTTCCAGGACGCGCTCGCAAATCTCGAGCTTGCAGCGCGGAGACGTCCCAGCGCGATCATGTGCGCCGAGGCCGTTTGGTGGCGCTGCCACCGCCGGCTGATCGCCGACGCGCTCGTCGCGCGCGGCTGGCGGGTCGAGCACCTCGGTGTCGGCGAAGCGCGTGCTGTGCACGAACTGCCGGAGTTCGCGGTCGTCGGGCCTGGAGGATCGGTCAGCTATCCGCCGCCGCAGACGACGCTGCTGGAGCCGTGAGCGAAGCCCGCGCAGCCATAGGGCTCAGCGCGTGATGCGCGGTTCTCAGGCGCGAGTCGACGTGGGCGTGGGAGCCGGCGGCTCCTCGCCGGCCAGCTGGCCGGCTAGCCCCTCGGCCTCGGCGGCGTGACCCTCGATGCGGATCCGGGGTAGGCGCGAGTCGAGGAAGTGCGGCAACCACCAGGTGCGCTCTCCGAGAAGCTCGAGAACCGCGGGGAGCAGCACGCACCGAATGACGATCGCGTCCAGGAACACGGCCGCGGCCAGGCCGAAGCCAAACTCCTTGACCGAGCGCTCGTCCCCGAGCATGAACGAGAGAAACACGCAGATCATGATCGCCGCAGCCGCGCTGATCACCCGGCCCGTGTAAGCGATTCCATCGGTCACCGCTGCGGTGGCGTCCCGCTGGCGGATCCACTCCTCGCGCACGCGCGAGATCAGAAACACCTCGTAGTCCATCGATAGGCCGAAGACGACGGCGAACATCAGCACCGGGATCCAGGGCTCTACCGGCCCCTTGGAGATCCCAAGGGCTCCCGCGAGGAAGCCGTCCTGGAACACGAGCACGGTCGCCCCAAGCGCACCGCCGATGCTGAGCAGGTTCATCAGCGCAGCCTGGACGGGGATGACGACGGACCGGAAGATCACGAACAGGAGCAGCGCGGACAGCACCACCACGATCCCAATGAACAGCGGCAGTTTGCCCGACAGCACCCGAGAGAAGTCGATCGAGCCGGCGGTGAACCCACCCACCAGCGGCCGCGAACCGAACGTGTCCTTGAATGGCGGCAGGACGCTGTCGCGCAGGTGGTTGACCAGGTCGGTGGTCGCCTGGGCCTGGGGCGCCGAGTTCGGGTATGCCTCCATCACCGCGACCTTGCCCGAAGGCGACACCCGGGGAGCAGTCACCGCGACCACGTCAGGCGTGCCCTGGACGGCGGAGCGGACACTCGCGACCTCGGTCCGCTGGCTCGGGTTTGAGAGCTGGGTGGCGATCAGCAGCGGCCCGTTGAAGCCCGGGCCGAAGCCCTCTGAGAGCAGATTGAACGCGCGATTGGTGCTGGTGTTGGACGGATCGTTGCCGGCGTCGCTGGTCTCGAGCCGAATGCCGAAGAACGGCACCAGGAACAGCAGCATCACCAGCAGCGAGGCCGCCGCGAGCGGCCAGGGGCGCGACTGCACCGTCATGCTCCAGCGCCGCCACATCGACGTTCGCGGGGCCTCACCCCTCTCTGCGCGCCGTCGCGCCGAGCGGCTCGGCCGCACCACCCGACGGCCGAACGTCGAAAGGAGCGCCGGCAGGACCGTGAGCGACGCGGCCATCACCAGGAGCACAGCCAGCACCGACGCGATCGCCAGGCCGTACATGAAGCTGACCCCGGTGGCGAACATACCGAGCAGGGCGATGATCACCGTGGTGCCGGCCAGCAGGATCGCGCGTCCGGACGTGTCCATGGCCCCGACGATCGCGCTCGAGATGTCGCCATCCCGAGTGTAGTTCTCCCGAAAGCGGGTGACGATGAACAACGCGTAGTCGATCCCCACCCCCAGCCCGATCATGACCGCGAGCTCGGGCGCGATATTGGACATATCCGTGACGTGGGTGGCCAGACCGACCAGGGCGATCCCGGTGACGAGGCCAAGCCCAGCCGTGACGAGCGGCATTCCGGCCGCGATCAGCGACCCAAAGGTGAGCAGCAGGATCACCAGCGCAGCCGCGACGCCCACCGACGTAGCCGGGCCGATGCTGAACCCCTCGGCCTGCTCGATCACCTGTCCACCCGCGGCGACCTCCAGTCCGGGCACGTTCACGGCGTTGATCGCATCCAGCACCGGCTTACCGGTGTCGTTGGGCAGCAGATTCGCGCGCTTGTCGTAGTTGACGGTCGCAAACGCGGTTCGTCCATCCTTCGAGATCTGGACCGAACGGCCGGCGCCGTACGGGCTGGTGACGTTCACCACGTGTGGCATCGTGCGCACCTTGGCGAGCAATTGCTCCATCGGAACGCGGACGGCCGGATCCTCGACCGAGCCCTTGGAGTAGTGCCAGACGATCTGGTCGAGATCCCCGCTCTGGGCGGGAAACTCGCTGTTCAGGAGGTCGACGACGTGCTGCGACTCGGTTCCCGGCAGGCTGAAATTGGTCGCGTAGTGGCGCCCGACCGCGGTCGCGATCACGGTCGTCAGCACCGCGATGAGGAACCAGCCCACGACCACGCGGCGGCGGTGGGCGATGCACCAGCGAGCCAGGCCAATCATCGTCCTGCCTCAACGTAGCAAGCTGTGGTCCTCGGCGCGGTAAACACCCGGTGACCGACGCCGAGGTCCTGGTGCTGCCTGCGATCGATGGCTCGGGCGCCCAAAGCGCCCGCACCCGAGCCGGCCTGGTTCGACGGACTAGCCCTGGTTCTTCTTGCGCATCCAGCGAGACGTCACCACTCGATGCACACCTATTCCAATCTTCTCACCGACACTGCCCTCCGGTGGAGCCGCGCCGAGCTGGCGGGCGAGACCGAAGTTGTCCCACTCGACCCAGGCCTCGACCAGCTTGCCGTCCTTCCACCGATCGATGCTGATACCGGTCACCGATCCCCGGGCACCGGTCGGCGCGAGGCCGGCGAGTTCGCCGCTGTGTGTGCCGTCGCTGTGCCAGCGCAGCACCACCTTGTCGTCGGCCGCGATCACGTCATCGACCGTGATGCGCAGGTCGGGGAACGCCGCCCGATACATCGTCGCCGTCCGCTTGATCATCTCGGGCCCCCGCAAATCACGCATCGCCGCCGGAGTGGCGGGGTCGTGGTTCACCGCGTCCGGCGCGACAAGCTGGTCGATCAGCTCGAATTTGCCCTCGTTGAAGCTCTCCTCGAGGAGCCGGCGTGAGGCGTCGGAGAGGTCTCCAGGTCCCGTGGCCCCCGTGGCCGCGCCCTCAGTGCCCGTTGTGGCATCGCTGGACATGTACGTCCACCTCCGTTTGTCGTTAGGGCGAGCCTACGCCTGCGCGCGTTGCCCGGTCAAGGGAGCGTGTCAGCGTTTGGTGGCACCGCTCTTTGCGCATTCGACTCCTCCGGCTTGGGATCGCCTCCGGCTAGGGACCCTGAAAGGAACTCGTTATGTACCTGCGAAGGAAGTCGGCCAAAGCGATCGCGCCGGGGCCGTTGGGGTGCACGTCGTCGGCGAACCACGGCTGGCCCGCGCTGTACCGGTTCCAGTCGGCGATACGCAGCTGGGCCCAGCGGCGAGCTGCCTGGCGGATGGCGGCGTTGGTCTCTTGGTAGGCCGATGAATAATTGCCGTACTCGCGCAGAGTGAGCCAGATCACCTCGCGGGCCCCCTGCGCCAACGCCGTGCGCATGATCCGGTCGATGCCCGATCCGTATCCGACACTGTCGTCGTCGTAGCCGACGTCCATCACCAGCAGCGGTCCGAGCGATCGTCCCAGTGACTTGATCGCCTGAAGCGCGGGCGGGGGGGTGTTGCCCTGGTAGGTGCAGCTGGTGACGATCAACCGACGGCAGATCTGGAGCTCCAGGTTCAGGTCGAGGCCGGTGGTCAGCGCCTGCTCGGCCTGGGGAAATTCTTCGATTGTCTCGGCTACCGAGTCCCCGATGATGGTGGCTTCCAGACCGTTCGGCGCACTCCTCGCGGCGAGCACATGCAGCGCCTGGGCGACGACGCTCGCGTACACCGATTGTCCTGCGGGGTTGGGATGGACGCCGTCCCACAGGAGTGCCGGGTCGGCGCTTGCGGATCGCCAGTCGGCCACGATCGCCTGGGGCCAAGAGCGAGCCGCCCGGACCAACGCCGCGTTGACCTCGGCTTCCCAGCTCTCCTGGGGTTCGCGGATGTTCACCAACACGACGTGGGGAACGCCTCGTAGCGCTGCTCGCAGACGGACGATCGTCGAGCTGAACACGGGATCGTTGTCGCCGAGCTGGACGATCACGTTGCCCGGCAGCGTGCCGGCGTCGCGATACAGGCGGAGGCGATCGATGATCGCGGCGTTGACGCGCCCCACGACCGCGTCGACGCGCGCATGCAATCGGTGCTGGAGTGCGGGCTTGGACGCGAGCATCACCGACGAGCCTACGGCGAGCACGGGCCCGACGATCCGGGGATGGCGGACGGCGGCGCTCGATCGTCGCCGGCCTCCGTGAGTCAGCGCCACGGGCACGCCCGCTCCGTTCGGCGGCTCGTGCACGACCGGGGTCGCAGCGGCCGAAGCGGAGGACAGCGAGGCGAGCGGAGAACGCGCCGAGGTGGCCGGCAGGAGAGCCACGGTGGCGATCAGCCCGGATGCAACCGCCGCGATCGCGCCACCAGCGGCCAGCCGCTGCCGAGGCCGGAAGCCATCGAGCCAAGCTCGCAGAGCGCGCCACGCTTGACCTCGGCGCACCGGCATCTCGACGTAACGGAAGGAGAGCGCGGCCAAGACCAGAGTCATCGCGATTTGCATCGGGACCAGAATCCAGCCGCTCCAGGTCAGATCGATCCCCGGGCGAGTAAGCGCAATCACCGGCCAGTGCCACAGGTAGATGCCGTAGCTGCGCTGTCCGATCCACCGCAGCGGCCTGGCGCCGAGCACGATGCCGACGGTAGACGCCGGATGCACCGCAACGGCGATCAGCGTCGCGGCCACTAGCGCGACGATCAGAAACCCACCGTGGTACAGGAACGGATCGAAGTCCCGCCAACTGTGCATGACGAGCACGAGCGCGAAGAGCGCCCCAACCCCCACGCCGTCGAGCATCGCCGGCGCGGCCCGGCCGACTCGCGCGCTCATTCGCCCCAGAGGCCAGCCGAATGCCATGATCGCCCCGATCATCAGCGGGGCGGCGCGTGTGTCGGTGCCGTAGTAGACCCGCGAGGGGTCGCTGCCGCTGTGGTAGAGCAGCGCCATTAGCGCGACCGAGAGCGCGGCCGCGACGATCGTCCCGCACACCACCCACCGGCGGCGGGAGATGGCCAACCCGCCCGCTAACACCAGCGGCCACACGAGGTAGAACTGCTCCTCGACCGACAGCGACCAATAGTGCTGCAACAGCGACGGGCGCGAGAACGCCGCAAAGTACGAATGCGACGCCAGGATCTGATGCCAGTTGTTGACATACAGGAGCGAGGCCAGGGCGTCGGACCGGACCTTTCCGAGATCGCTTCGCAGGAACAACACCCCAATCACGACCGACACCGCGATGACGAGGATCGCTGCCGGGAGCAGCCTCCGCGCGCGCCCCAGCCAGAACCGTCCCAGGTCAATGTGACCGACCCGCCGGTACTGGGCGAGCAGCAGTGACGTGATCAGATAGCCGCTGAGAACGAAGAAGACGTCGACGCCCAGAAAGCCGCCGGGTAGCCACGACACGCGGGCGTGGTAGAGCAGCACGGCCGCAACCGCGATGGCCCGCACTCCGTCGAGGCCGGGGGCGTACGGAAGTTCGGGGCTGTACGGCGAAACCGGCCCGCCGCTCGAGCGCCGCGGTCGGTGGGCAGGCGCATGCCGCGCCGCCCAGCGGTAGTGGATGTCATCACCCCAGGCGTCCATCTGTGCACCGGAAAATGCGCGCACATAGTGTCAGAGCGGCGCTTTTCCATCCTCGGCGCAAATAAGCTTGCGCGGTCGTGGCCCCGAAGCCTCGATATCGCAGCCCTGAATCGAGGACCCGATCTCGGCCTGCCGATGCTGTGACTCGTCGCCGCCAGCTCGCGCGCCGACGCCGCCGGAGGCGTCGCCTGCTGCCGTTGCTCGCCTCGTTGATCGGCATCGCCGTGGTCGTCGGACTCCTGCTCGACAGTGGGGCGCAACGGCGCCACGCTACCAGCGGGGCGCCGCACGATCGCCGGCTGGCCGCCGAGCCGAAGCGGCCGCCCACTCCCCCTCCGGAGATCCTGCTGCCGCGCGGCGGCCGAGTCCTCCTCCCGGGCCATCTCGTGGTCGCGTATTACGGCATTGTCGGCACCTCCAACATCTTGGGGCACACGGGCGATCCCGATGCTGACGCGGCCCGCGTGGAGCGCACGGCCCGTGAGTACGCGGCGTTCGGGCGGCCGGTCCAGCCGGCCTTTGAATTGGTGGTCACGGTGGCGTCGCCATATCCGGGACCGGACGGGACCTACAGTGCGCCGATCGACTTGGCGACTCTGGAGCGCTACTTCGACGCCGCGCGGCGGCACAAGCTCCTGCTGATCCTCGACTTTCAGCCCGGGCGCGGTGAATTCCTGCCGGAGGTTCGGCACTATGCGCGCTTCCTCGTCGATCCAGCCGTCGGGGTCGCGCTCGATCCGGAATGGAAGCTGACCCC
Organism: uncultured Solirubrobacterales bacterium; assembly: GCA_963731355.1. GTDB lineage: Bacteria > Actinomycetota > Thermoleophilia > Solirubrobacterales > Solirubrobacteraceae > Palsa-465. The sequence goes on from CAVSUS010000006.1 coordinate 62,375, forward strand.
CGATGAGGTGCCTGACCAGGTCATCGGCTCCGCCTCCGCGGCCAGCGTAAATGCCGTGTCCGCATACCTGTCGAGCCTTGTGGCCAGGCATCGGCTTCCGCAGAAGCTCTTCGTCATCCACGAGTTTCGGACGAGCGAGCTGCCCGACCGCGACAACATCCGCATCCGGCCTGGGCTGGCCACGGTGCTGCAGATGGACGGGTTGGGCACGGTCCCGGACAAGCTCGAGTCCTACCGCGACGTCATGAACGGCGCGCAGCGATTCCATCCCGGATTCAAAGTCTTCCTGCGCGTCGTGGACGACCCGGTGCGACTGACGCCGGACCAAATCATGGCGTTGCACCCGCAGCCCGACTACATCAGCTACCAGTGAGCGGCGCGAGTTCCGGCCCCGCGCCCGTAGCGCCGTCCGGATTTCCCTGAACCGCGTCGGGCCGATCCGACGGCCCCGACCTGTAGGGTGCGCGCCTGATGCGCCGTGCCCGCCGCGGTGCGCACCGATGTCCGGTCAGGCCATCGCGGCGGGCACGGCTCATGTCTAACGGCAGGCTGATCGTGCGATGGCGACACCACGGGAACCCGATGTACCCGCGAGGGAACGATTGACCTCTGTGCCGTGCCGTTCGGACCTCGTCGCCTATCGGGGGGCGGTGGCGGACGTCGCCGATGAGGTCCGCATTCGCGGTCCCCGCGGGGTGGAGGAGCTACTGGTCGCGCGATTGGGGGAGCCAGAGCTACTGGGCGTGTTGTCTCATGTCCCTGGGGGCGGCGACGCCGCGGTCGCTTCTCTACTCGAGGACGTTGACCGGTTTCGTCCCAACTCGCGCAGCTCCGCGCGAGATCTCCCCGCGCTGGTGCGCATCTATCTTCTGTCCCAGGTCGACAGCGTCTGGTGGCGAGGCGCCTCGACGTTCGAGACCGATCTCGACGTCCTGCACTCGACCGAGCTGGTCGATCTCGATCCGCTTCGGCGTCGAGGGCTGCTCCAGTTCCAGTACCGCGCCCAGTCGGACGGGATCAGGCGCCGCGCAGCAGATTGGCTCGTTCGGCGGACGTCTCCTGATCGTCGACCTCACACGGCGGGATTGCGCTTCACGAGAGCACGGTGGGAGCTGATCGCGCTGCTGAACGACGTGGCCGCTGAACTCCGCGCGGCTCTGCCGCACGGGACGCCATCAATTTGGGTAACCAGCTTGGTGCGGAGCGTCGAGCACCAGAACCGCTTGCGAGCGCTGGGGTATGCGGCCGTCCTCCCGAGCTCTCACTGCGTCGGCTACGGCGTCGATATCGAGATGCGCTGGTTTCGGCGCTTCGATCAGGACGGGAGGCTCGCCAGCCTCCTGATCGAACGCCACCACGCTGGTGAGCTGAACGTGATCGACGAAGGGCAGGCCTGGCACGTGTGCATCAGCCCGGACGCTTGTGAACTCCTGGAGCGTGTGTATCCCAGGACGCTGATAGACGAAGACCAGTCCCCAGCGGCACTCCGGTAGCTCCACGTGTGCGGTATCGCATGCATAGTCGGGCCGTGCGCTGATCCGCATCTGTTCCGCCGCATGCTGAGCGCGATCGAGCCGCGCGGCGAGGTGGAAGAGACGTTGTGCGAACCGGGTCGCCTGCTCGGCGTCCAGAGGCTGAAGATCATCGATCGCCAGCGAGCGGTGCAACCCTGGACGTCCCCGGACGGTCGGATGGCCCTCTGCTACAACGGCGAGGTCTACAACTTCCGCGAGCTCCGGACCGAGCTCGAAACGCTGGGCCATCGCTTCCGAAGCGACAGCGACACGGAGGTCGTGCTCGAGGCCTACCGCGAGTGGGGTGATCGAGCCGCCGGTCGGCTGCGCGGGGAGTTTGCCTTCGCGGTGGTCGATCGGCGCACGAACGAGATCTACATGGCGCGCGATCCGGTCGGGGTCAAGCCGTTGTACTGGGCGCAGCAGGCCGGGCACATGTACGTCGCCTCCGAAGTCAAGGCGCTGGTGCCGGTGCAGGCAGCGGTTTTCGAACTTCCACCCGGCCATCATGGCCGCGGAGCGCCCGATATCCCGCCCCACCTCCAGACCTACGTGGACCTACTCCGCATCGGAGACGACGAGGAGATCATCGACGACGCGCAGGACGGTGCACGCCTGCTCCGAGAGGCGCTCCAGGACAGCATCCGCGTTCGGCTCGATACCGATCTCACCGTCGGGGTGGTGCTTTCGGGCGGTGTCGACAGCACGCTCACGCTGCTGCACGTTCGGGAGCTGCACCCGGACTGCGTGGCGTTCACGATCGGCACGCCGGACAGTGAGGACATCGAATACGCGCGGCGACTAACCCGGTCGCTCGGGGTCCCGCACGAGATAATCGAGGTTCGCCCCAGCGAGATTCGGCTGCGTGACGTGAAAGAGGCGATCCGCATCTCCGAGCTCACTGAGTACGGCGACGTCATCAACGCCGCGGTGTCCGTTCCGCTGTTCGACCGCGTCCGCCGCAGCGGCGTCAAGGTCGTGCTGTGCGGTGATGGCTCGGACGAGCTGTTCGCCGGCTACGAGATGTACCACCAGCCCGACCCCGACCTCCGTAAACGCACCTTTCAGCACATGATCCGCAATCTCTGCCGCACCGAGCTGCAGAGAGTTGACCGAGCGAGCATGGGGCAAGGCGTCGAAGCGCGGGTACCGTTCTTGGATCTATCGGTCGTCCGGCTGGCGATGAGGCTGCCGATCGAGTTCAAGCTCCGCGATGGACAAGAAAAATGGATCCTGCGTCACGCCTTCGCGGACCTGCTGCCCGACTACATCCGGGCCCGCCCGAAGAGCCCCCTATCGCACTCTTCGGGCCTACACGAGCGCATCCGTCTGTACCGGCCGCGGTTCGCGTCCATCTATCGATCATTGGGGTACGACGTGATTGAGCCGATGCGACGCGACTTCTCGATCGTGCTCGAGCGGTGCGACATGAACCTCGACCGAGCGCTGGCGAGCGAGGCCAGCCGCACCGACTACACCCCGCTCGAGCATGTCCGCGACCTGGTGGGAGCGCTGCGGTGGAACGCGACCGCCGCCACGCGGCGGTGGCGAACCGCATCATTGCATCGCTCCGCGCGATGAGCACCGTCGGCGTAAACAAGCGCTCGGCCTAACCGGCGTCGCCATGCCCGGGTCGCTCCTCGGGGCCGGGGGCCACCCGCAGCCAGCTCCTGAACTCGCCTCCTGCGCGCCCGGATCCTCGCCCACCTTGCCCGGGCCCGCACCATCTTGTGTCCCTCTGGGTCATAGAAACGCCGCGCCCACGGTGAACTCGGTGAAGCCAATCGCACCACGCCCACGACGGAAACCAGCGGGACGAATATGCCGAACATGCCGAACAGCGGCTTGCCCTTGAGAATCGTCACCGCAGCGAGTAGTACGTCCGTTACGACCACCACGACCAACGTCGTGACCGACGACGAATTCTGTGGCAGGTCAAACGGGGCGAAGCCAAGCACCAGCAGACCGCCGAGCACCGCCGCCACTACTACGGCATCAAACGACGCACGGCCTTCCTCCCCCAAAGACGTCCTTTAGGTGCACCCAGACGGCGAACTCATCGAGTGTCAGCCCCGCGCCCACACCAAAGACGGCCGCAAGGATCTCGGTCCGAGGGCTGCCAGGATCGAGCGCGAAGCCGAGGAAGCCCGAGAGCAACAGCAGGAGGATTCCCCAGACGAGGTGGTGCAAGTGAAGCCCACTTTCAGTCACCACGTTGCCCGGCCACGGACGTGATCCTCGGTCGATCCGAAATTTTTCGCTGTTCGCGATGGGAATGTGGCAAGCTCCCGGATGTGGGTGTGAGTGGGGAGCTTGATCGGCGTGCGTTTCTCGCCGTTGGCGCCTCGACCGTGCTCCTGGGGCCCGCGATTGCGCGGCGGACGCGCGCGCCCGGTCCCCCGGTGGCGCGCAAGCTTCACGAGGCGATCAGGGGGCCGGTCATCTACCCCGGGAATCCCGGCTTCGCGGCCGCCGCACACGTGTACAACGAGCGCTTCGACAACGTGGTGCCGCGCGCGGTCGCGCGGCCCAACAACGTCGGAGACGTGCAGAGCGCGGTCAAGTGGGCAGTTGCCAACGGCGTGCTGATCCGCGCCCGCTCGGGGGGACACAGCTACGCAGGCTATTCGGTGGTGTCAAAGGGGTTGGTGGTCGACCTCCGCAACATCAATGGGATCTCGGTCAACCGCCGGGCCGGGACAGCCACGATCGGGGCCGGCGCGCAACTGATCGACGTGTACGCGGCGCTCGCCGCGGAAGGTGCGACGATTCCCGCCGGCTCCTGCCCCTCCGTGGGCGTCGCCGGCCACGCCCTCGGCGGCGGAATGGGCCTGGCCGGCCGCAATTTCGGGCTCCTGAGCGACAACATCGTGGCGGCGGAGATCGTGACCGCGGACGGCAAGGTCCACCAGGTCAATCAGCGAACCAATCCGGATCTGCTGTGGGGCCTCCGAGGCGGTGGCGGAGGCAACTTCGGGATCGTCACAAATCTGACCTTCAAGCTTCACAGGATCCCCTCCACGGCGGCCTACTTCTTCGTCAACTTCCCCTGGTCGCAGGCATCGAATGCCATCGCCGCATGGCTCGGCTGGGCGCCCTACGCTCGCGACCAGCTGACCTCGGTCCTGCACCTAACCGCGGGCGGCCGTAGCAACTCCGTGATCGTCGCTGGCCAGTACTTCGGGCCGGCAAGCGACCTTGGCCGCCTACTCGCCCCGCTGAGGCGGGTCCCTGGTGCCAGCGTCTTCTCGGCCAATCAGGCCTACCTCCCGCTGCAGCTGCGCTGGGCCGGCTGCCTGACGATCGGGCTCACCGCCTGTCACACGGCCGGAACGCGTCGAGGGGGGACGCTTCCCCGCGATTACTTTGACGCCGGTTCGGACTACGTCACCAAGCAATTGTCGAGCGGCGCTCGTCAAACCCTGATCAGGCTGATCGAGCAGCGAGCGCGCCAGTCCGGGTCGGGCGCGATCCTGTTCGACTCATACGGCGGCGCGATCAACCGCGTCAGCCCGGGCGCGACCGCGTTCGTACACCGCAATACGCTCGCCTGCATCCAATACCTCACGTACAACGGTGGTACTGGATGGCTGAACTCTGCTCGCGCCGCGATGCGCCCATATGTGTCCGGGCAGTGCTATCAGAACTACATCCAGTACGGACTGGCGAACTGGCAGAACGCGTATTACGGTGGCAATTACAAGCGGCTCCTGGCGCTCCGCCGCAGCGTCGATCCCAAGCACGTCTTCACCTTCCCGCAGGCAATCGGCCGCTGAGTCGGACGTCACCGGCTTACGTTCGGACGAGGCGCGAGCACGAGCTCGTACAACGGGGCGACCCCTCCCGGGACAGGCGATGCCCTTCTGGCCCTCCTGTCAGCCCGGCCCGAGACCCGCGTGCGGATGCGGGCGGGTTGGTTGGGACACCCGCTCGTGGTTCCTGGCCGTTCCGGGGGGAAGCACGCATCTCGGAGTGGCCGCAGACCACGCGCGTCCGACATCGTTCGTTGGGGGACGCTCGGCGAGGGTTCGGCCGAGCGTCGAGGAGGGGCCACCTGCGCTGCGCTCCCGACCCGCCGCGATGCTCGCGCGTGCCTCCGCCTACCGCTTTCGCTGAGAACTTCGGCTACCAGCCCCCTCTGAGTCGTCCGAGGTCATCCTGTCCGCTCGCCGGGTAGATTCCCGCTGTGGGGTTTAACAACTCGTTCACATCGGGCTAACCCGATGGCTTCGCTCGGACAGCTGCTACGCGGCAGCAACCGGGAGTTCTTTGACCTGTTCGAGCGGGCGAGCGCGAACGCGGTTCGCGCCGCGGAGCTCCTGGACGAGATGCTCGCCGGCTTCCCGGAGACGCAGCTCCTGGCGCGCGACATCCTGGTCTGTGAGCAGGACGGCGATCAGCTCACCCACGAGCTGGTGAAGCGGGTCAACCAGAGCTTTGTGACGCCGATCGATCGCGCGGACATCCTCCGTCTGAGCTCGGCCCTCGATGACGTCGTTGATTTCATCGAGGAGGTCGCTGACTACCTGAGCCTGTACAGCGTCGAGGCGCCGATGGTTCAGGCCCAGGCCCTCGCTCATGTCCTCGTTGAGGCGACGCGTCAGATCGAGCTGGCGATCCCGCCGATGCGCGAGTTCAAGAGTATCGCCCAGTACACGATCGAGGTTCATCGGCTCGAGAACGAAGGGGATCGGATCGTGCGGGGGGCGATCGCGGCGCTGTTCGAAGAAGGGATCGACCCGATGGTCGTGATCCGCTGGAAGGACCTGTTCGAGCGGCTCGAGGACGCGATCGACGCGACCGAGCGCGCGGCGTTCATCCTCGAGGGGATCGTGATCAAGAACGCCTGAGCATGAGCGCCGACATCATTCTCGTCATCGTTGTCGGCACCGCCTTGGCGTTCGACTTCACCAACGGGTTTCACGACACCGCGAACGTTGTCGCGACCTCGATCTCCACACGCGCCATCGGGCCAAAGCAAGCGGTGGTATTGGCCTCGCTTTTGAACTTCGCCGGCGCGTTCATTTCCCTGAAGGTCGCCGACACCATCGGCCAAGGCTTTGTCGACACCGACGCGGTGACTACGACGGTCGTGTTCGCGGGGTTGGTGGGCGCGATCGCCTGGAATCTGATCACTTGGTGGTTCGGTTTACCGTCGAGCTCGTCGCACGCCCTGATCGGCGGGCTGGTGGGATCGGTGGTTGCCGCGCAGGGATTCGCGGCAGTCAATGGTGGCGGCCTACTGGACAACCTGATCATTCCGGCGATCATCGCGCCGGTGATTGCGTTCGCCGCGGCCGGGATCTCGATCCTTTTTGTCTACCGGATTGTCGGGAGGCTGCGACCGGGCCCGGTCAGTCGTGGTTTCCGCCATGGGCAGCTCATCTCCGGCGGGATGCTGTCGCTGTCGCACGGCACCAATGACGCACAGAAGACGATGGGCGTCATCACGCTCGCGCTGGTTGCCCACGGTGACATCGCCGCCAACCGTTTCCACGTGCCCGACTGGGTTGTGATCTCCGCGGCGAGCGCGATCGCGCTCGGCACGTTCATTGGCGGCTGGCGAATCATCAAGACGCTCGGCACCCGGATCATCGACATGGATCCGGCGCAAGGATTCGCCGCTCAAAGCGCCGGCGCGGCCGTGATCCTGGCGGCCTCGAGCGTCGGCTACCCGCTCTCGACGACCCACGTGATCTCGGGCGGGATCATGGGCTCCGGCGCGGCAAAGCGACTCTCCGCGGTCCGCTGGGGCGTGGCCGGCAACATCGTCACGGCGTGGGTCCTCACCCTCCCGGCCGCTGGGACGATCGGCGCGCTCACCTACGCCGTCACGTCGCTGTTCGGCTCCGGCGCCGTCGGCCCGATCGTCATCACCGTGGCGATGCTCACGGCGCTAGCGGCAGCTTTTGCGCGTCGGATACAACGAGCCGCACCAGCGCCGAGCACGCCATGACCAGCGGCCTGATCAACACCGGAGCGCTGGTCAAGATGCTCTACAGCTCGCTGTTGGCGAGTATCGGGACAGCCGTGGTCTTCGCCACCGCAATCCTGGGAGCGATTCGCGCGACCGAGATGCGCCGCGCCAGCCGCAGCGCCGCCGCGGTCGCGTACGCCGCGGTCGCAACCGTGGGTGTTCTCGTCGTCGTCGCGGTCATCGTCTACGGGCTCATACTCATCGCCCGCAAGTGAAGCCTGACGTCCCGCCCGTTCGGTCGGGACGTCATACGCGCTAGTCGTGCGGATGCGCTAGAGCGCCGCGCACACGGCTTTGGTCTCGGTGTAGTTCTCCAGCACGTGGTGGCCCATCTCCCGGCCCCAGCCGGACTGTTTCTAGCCACCGAAGGGAAGTGCTGCGTCGAACACGTGGTAGCAGTTGATCCACACCGTGCCCGCCCGGATCCGCGCGGCGGTGCGGTGTGCTTTGGAGACATCGCGGGTGAAGACTCCGGCTGCCAGGCCGTATTCGGGCTGATTGGCCTTTTCGACGAGGTCATCCTCTGACTCGAACGGCACCGCGCAGACCACGGGTCCGAAGATCTCCTCGCGCTCGACGGACATGTCCGGGCGAGTGTGGGTCAGCACAGTCGGCTCAACGAAGTAGCCGCGATCGCCCCAGCGACCGCCTCCGACGAGCGCCTCGGCGCCCTCCTCACGCCCTGATTGAAGGTAGCCCAGCACCTTGCCGAACTGCTCATCGGAATCAGGGGCCCCATCTGGGTACCGGGTTCGATACCCGGGCCGAGGGTGATCGACTTGGCCTCCTCGACCACTCCGGCGACGATGTCGTCGTAGGCCTTCTGTACGTACAACCGCGAGCGGCGTTGCAGCACTGTCCGTGGTTGAAGAAGATGCCGTGAGCCGCCCGGACGCGGCTTCCCGCAGGTCAGCGTCGGCGAACACAATGTCTGGAGACTTGCCGCCGAGCTCGAGCGTGACCTTCTTCAGATTCCCGCTCGCGGCCTGGACGATCTGCTTTCCAACCTCGGTAGAGCCGGTGAACGCCACCTTGTCGATCGCCGGATGCGAGGCGAGCGCGGCTCCCGTGTCGCCATCGCCGGTCAGCACGTTAACCACACCATCGGGAATTCCGGCTTCCTGGATCAACTCCGCGACGCGCAGCGCCTCGAGCGGAGTCTGCTCCGCCAACTTGAGGATCACCGTGCAGCCTGCCGCGAGCGCCGGCCCAGCTTCCACGCGCACATGAGCAGCGGGAAGGTCCACGGAATGATCTGCGCGGCCCACTCCCACGGGCTCTCGCCGGGTATAGGCGTAGTATTCGCCGGGCGCCGGAAGCGCGGGGATCGGGACTACGTCGCCCTCGATCTTGGTCGCCCACCCCGCCATATAGCGGAAGAGGTCGGCCGACAGCGGCACGTCCGCTTGGCGCGCGACCTCGAACGGCTTGCCGTTGTCGAGCGCCTCGAGGGTGGCGAACTCGTCTGCGTGCTCCTCGATGAGCTCGCCGACTCGCCAGATCAACCGGCCTCGCTCTGACGGACGCATGCGCGCCACGGCGAGCCGTCCTCAAACGCCCGGCGTGCCGCGCGAACCGCGCGCTCGACGTCCTCCTCACCGCTCTTCGGAACCTGCGAGAGCACCTCCTCGGTAGCGGGTTGATCGTCTCGAAGGTCTGTTCTAATCACCATTTGGCCTACCCCGAGCGGGACCGAGCCGCACAGCCCTGTCAGGCTGCTTACGATCGCCCGCGGTTTTAGCTCGGCAAGACGAGGATTTTCCACTCTCACTGTGCAAAACTTCGACGATCGCATGGACCTTCCCGCGCGGCCCGACGACGCGTTGGTCCAGCCCACGTGGCGACTGGCCGCGACATCACGGGCGGATCCACGCTTCACCGCAGGGAACGGTCGCGGTCACGTGGCCGGCATCGGGGCGCCTGGAGCAGCCCTACCCAGGATGACGTTGATCGCGCGCACGAGCATGGCCACGAACACAACCGCCCAGACGGCGAGCGCGATCCACACCCACACCTGGGCGAAGCGGTTGATCGCGCCGATGTGTGCCTCAGATCCGACGACGAAGCTGCAGGCAGCGTACATGCCAACCGGGAACACCGTCGACCACCGTCGCACGTCATAACGAAGGCGTGGGCGCAACGCCTCCGCGAGCAGCAGTAGTGGCAGCCACAGCATGGTCACGACCCACAAGCCGACCGAGAGGTCCTTCAGAGCTCCGCTGCCGTGTCCGAGAGTGGCAAGCGCCTTCGCGACGGCCGTGATCTTGCCGGCGGCAAGTGTCGAGATCGCCAGTGCGCCGCCGGTTATCCAATGGTCGCCACGGCCGACGCCAAGCTGTCGCATGTCGAAGCGCGAGATGACGAACACGTAGAAGCAGAGCCCCAGCGCGAACGGCGCCAGCGCGGTCACGAGCAGCCAATCGGCGTGCTTGACCGCGGCAAGGGTTGCGGCGAGCACGGCCAGCGACTCGGTGGATACTGTTAGAACCAGCGACGCGCCAACGGTTGGCGTCTTCCAGTGCGCCAGCACCGGCCACAGCAGCGCGGCCCACAGGATCACCGCGATCACGAGTGCCGCGATCCCCGCCCACGTCCACCCGAGCAGGGTGAGCCGCGTTCCGAGCACGGCCGTGCCGGCGACGGAGGTGAGTGCCGGCGGGGTCCGTATGTCGCCGAGGAAGCGCGCGTGGTCGCGCCGGGCCCTCAGTGGAACGAGGACGGCGAGCGTCGTCCACATCACCGCGGCGATCAGAAGCAGGATCCTGGAGAGTGTCTCCTGCCGGTCGAGGGAGAGCGCGATCGAGACGATCCCGGTACCCATCACCTCCGCGCCCGCCGCCGGTGGTACCGAGTCCAGGACGCGGTGGAACGCGCCCGCGGCCGCGCGCCCGCCTGGCATCAGCGTGCGGTCGAGTAGCGCCGGCGGCAGAGGACGTACGGATGCCCGATGTACTGCACCGGGATGCTCCAGGCGTACACCAGCCGGCTGAAGGGGAACGAGGCCCAGAACAACCAGGCGATGATCGCGTGGAGCTGGTAGACAAGCGGAGCGTGCGCTCGCGCCGCCATGTCCGGATGCAGGCGGAAGATCGAGCGCCACCAGGCGCCAGTCGAGTCGCGGTAGTTGTACGGCGCGCGCGTGGCCAGGTTGTGGGCGAAGGTCATCCAGCACCCCATCACGATGAGGACGGCCAGAAGTAGGTAGGTTAGAAAGTCCACACGGGTTGTGTTGCGCCCGACCCGGTCTGAGGTAGCCCGCGGGTAGACCAGGCCGATGAACCTACTAAGCGTGACGGCGCCCGCGATCCCGCCGGCGATCGCCGGTAGCGCGCCGGAGTGGAACATCGGGCTCGCCCAGCCGAAGAATCCGCCGTGTCGGTGCGGTAGCGCGACCAGTGACCGACCACGAATACGGCGGTGGCCGCGGATGATGATCAACGACAGGATCTTGCGGCGCTCGTCGTCCCGCTCCGCCGCTCGGCATGACTTCGGGGGGCGCGAACGGCTCCAGGCCTACGGGCTCGCGCGGGGTGCGGTGGCCGCGAGCTTGATCGCCCGGGTGCAGGCCACAGCGCGTCTCGAGGTCGAGCGTCGGCACATCGCGGCGCTGGGGCGGCGACCGCTCCTCCCGGACATCAAGCAGCTCCCGGTCGGGATAGGAGAGCAGCAGCGAGAAGAACTTGTAGATCGGGGGAGCATCCGCTCGCGTTCGACCGCCTGACGCCCTCGGGGCGCCGTTCGCCGAGCATCTGGATGATGTCGAGCTGGGCCGGCTCCTCGGTGAGCATGAAACCTTGGGAGTCGGCCTCGGACTCTGGGACCACCATGCCAACGACCTCGCGCTTACGCATGTGCCCGCCCATGGCGGCCAGCATGCGCAGGACCAAGCGGATCACCGACACGGACGATGCATGTGAAAAGCAATCATCGCGCTATCGCGACTTTATATAGGACAGGTGGGAAAACAGTTCGCTGGCGCCTGGTTTCCCAGCTCCTGCGAGGCCGAGCCGTGTCCGGCGAGCCTCCCGATCAGATGAGCGCGTTACGTTGCGCGAGGTGATGCGAGTTGGCGGCGGGTCGAGGAAGGAGGCGTGGAAGCTGCTGCGCGCGCGGTCCACGAAGCTTCCTCGCCTCGGTGTGGCGATGATTAGCGGCCAGAGGACGTTGACGCAAATCCCTTCGGACGGTCGGATTAAAGCGGCGGCACCTGGTTATTGACCTGCGGTCCGTGGTACAGGTGGTCGTGGTCCTTGCAGGCGGCCGGGAAGGTGAACTGGACGCTGTCGCTGCGCACCCCGTTGTAGCTCGCGAACAGGGTGACGCGCCCGTGGGTGCCGACTTTGCATCGGGGGTCCGTGCTGCTCTGCACACGGACGATGATTTTCATGAGGTTCCCGGGCACACCCCACCTCACCGCGTGGTGTGAGTGGTAGACCAGGTGATGGTTGACCGACATGAGGATCAGGCGGTCGGGCCCGTGGCGGACACGATCGACCTGGCAGAGGATCCCCGAGACGGTGCTGGCGGCCAGGTTGATGTCACCGTGGCCGCGGGCGTAGCTGCCGCTCGCCCCCGTGATCGGCGCACCCGTGTGGAAGCCCCATGGCGGAATCCCGCCGACAATCGGGATCTGGGCGCAGTACTGAACCGGGTATCCGCTGGCCGAGCCAGCCGTGCTGATGAGCGCCAGCAGCGGCGTCAGGACCAAAACTGCCACTACCGTACGCCGCATGCTGTGGTGGCTGCGCATCCCGGACCGACCATAAGCTTCCCAGGCACGACCCGAACCAATCATCGGAGATCCCGGGCGATGAAGAAGCCCGACTGCGATGGCTGTGCACTGGATCTGTCCCGCAAAGGGATGCGGACCGCCACGCTTGATAAGCGCGGGACCGGCTCAATCGTCTCGCCAAGGCGTGGGGAGTGTCGGCGCCCGAGCTGATCGGCGAACTCGTCGACCGAGCCGAAGACGACGAGCTGTTCGCTCGGCACGCCGCGGCTTACGACAGGCTCGCGACCGAGGATCCCGATCTTTTTCGCGAGATCGAACGTGAGAATCGCGCTTGGGACGACTCTGACTTGGCGTCGCCCACGGGCCACGGGTGACGGTTCCCGCTCAGCGCGATGTGTGGGTCGCAAGGCTTGATCCGATAGAGGAACCCGAGCGAGCCGGGACGCGACCGGTGGTTGTTATCTCTCGAGACGCGTTCAAATGCCGCGGGCTGGCGACTGTGCCTGTGCGTCCCGCTAAGCACGCGCGATCGCGGTTCCCCGCTCGATGTCCGAATCGCGCCGCCAGAAGGCGGGGTTCGCACGCGCAGCTTCGCGCTCGTCGACCAGATTCGCTCGCTTGACAGCTCGCGACTGCTCGAGAAATGGGGAGCGGTCGACCGGGACACGCACGGAAGGATCGCCTCATTGCTGCTGCGCATCGTTGCGCTGCGCTGACTGGTAGGAGTGGGCGAGCTTGAGAGCGAGCGAGTCATCTACGGCACGCTGCACCTCGAGGCGGCCGACAGTCACGCGCCACAAATCGCGCGCCGGCGCTCTTCGATCAGCGCACAAGCGCGACGACGATGATCACGACGATGATGAGCACAACGACTCCAGCGACGATACTCAGCGGCCGCTGCCGCCACCAGAACTGAGGATTTGCACGGTCGCGGGTGTAATGACCCTCGGGCGGAGTCCCCACCCAATCTTCGTCGTCGTCGAACCGGCTCATTTGACCAGACTACTCGGGTGGTCCAGTCGACCCCTGTGACGCCTTGCCTCACAGCGTCCTTGGCCTAACGCGTCACTCGGGCGAACCGACACAGAAGGATGCCCGAGCTCGGGTGGCGAGAATTGCCTTGCGCGCAGTGGCGATGCCGCGATCTGGACTTCGCGGATTTCCAGCGTCTGGCCGGCGCACCGTCGCTTCGCGGAGCGACTGCCGGCGGCGAGAGCGGCCGCCTGGTCAAGGACTGCACCCGGCTTCGAGCGCGTCGGCTACCACTCGGCCGCCCGCGAAATACAACAGCCTCCACAACCCCTCCACCGCCGACCCGACCGACAAGCCACGGCCTGACGGCCGACCTGACACTCAGCGCACCCGAACGCCCCGATCACACGGTTACTGAATGATCCGGGCTATCCGGATCCGCGCTAGCGGAAGCGCAGATCCGGCTAGCGTGGGAGCGCCGCCCATCGGATCACTCGGAGCGTTCGCGTTGAACGGGACACCACGGCGCGGCAATAATAGAAGGGTGACGAGAGGGAGAGTGAAGAACAGTCGTGTCGTTAGGGGTCCGTGGCGAAGGCGCTAGTGCGTCGCGATGTTGGCGGATGCGATGCTGATCTGCTTCAGATAACACTCTTGGTTCGCGCAAAGTCGATCGTGATCGCGCCCCCGGTTGTCGATGTTCGCGGTCGTGCGAATGCTTTGATGCTGTCGGAGGGAAGCTGGACTTCGATCGGCTGTCCCGGGCGTAGGCGGAGGCGCGTGAGTTCGCGGTGCAGCACGAGTGCGGTGAGAGGAGGCTCGCCGGCAATTTGCACACGTGCGAGCGGCACGGTCGGGAGTACGTGATCGACGATGCGGTTCAGGGACGCGGCGGCCGGGTCGGTCGCTGGCGTTGTCTCCAAGATGACGCTCTCGGGGCGGTATAGGACGGTTGCTGCTGAGGGCGGGTGGTTAGTCGGGTCGTGGATGGAAAGCGTGAGGTCGCCGACCGCGATGTTTCCTCGTTCGACGGGGCCGTGCCATAGCTCGACCCAGCCTAGTAGGCGGGCTACGTCTTCGTCGTTGGGATGCGAGGCGATTTGGTCGGCTGCTCGGGTCTGGCGGAGTTCGCCATCGACGATCACCGCGATGTGATCGGCGAGGGTGAGCGCTTCGTCGCGGTCGTGGGTAACGTGGATGGTGGGGATGCTGAGGTCGGCGAGGAGGTCTTGAAGGACGCCGCGGAGCTCTTCGCGTGTCGGCTGGTCTAGCGCTGATAGCGGCTCGTCGAGAAGCAGCAGCTCGGGCTCGGCGGCGAGCGAGCGGGCGAGGGCGACGCGTTGACGCTCGCCGGCACTGAGCGAGCGCGGGCGTCGATCGGCGTGACCGACCAGACCAAATCGGGCGAGAAGCTCCTCGGCGCGGTCTTGCCGCGTGTCGCCTCGAGCTTTGGGCCCGAAGCGGACGTTCTCGCGCACGGATAAGTGGGGGAACAGCGCGGCGTGTTGAAAAACCACGCCGATCCGGCGTTGCTCGGGCGCGAGGTGCGTGATCTCGCGCCCGGCAAGGCGCACCCGACCGTCGGTAGGGGCGCGAAAGCCAGCGATCGTGTCGAGAAGCATCGTCTTGCCGGCGCCGGAGGGGCCGAGAACGACGAGCACCTGACCGTCGGCGACCTGCAGGTCGACGGGGCTAAGGCGAAACGAGCCAGCACTAGTCGACAGGCCATGGAGAACGAGGTCTCGTTCAGCTGCTGTCACGGTCGACGTTCCAGACGCCCCAGCCCGATGCGAGCGTGCGCAGCACCAGGAAGGTGGCCAGCGAGACGAGCATCAGCAGCACGGCAGCGGCTGCCGATTGAGTCAGGCCCGAGCGGAGGAACAGGTTGTAGATCTCCACGGGGGCGGTCACCGGGTAGAAGGCGATGATCACGACAGCGCCGAACTCGCTGATCGATCGGGCGTAAACGAGGACCGCTCCGGTGAACACGCCGCGCAGCGCTAGCGGCAGCGTAACGCGTCTGAACGCGTAGCCGTGTGTCGCGCCAAGGCTTCTGGCCGCGTTTTCGAGGCTCGGGTCGATGCTCTCGAATGCGACACGCGCGCTGTTCACAGCGAACGGAGCGCTCACGAACAGCATCGCCGCGATGATCCCCCACTGGGTGCCGTAGAACGAGATTCCAAGATGGCTAGCCGGTGAGCCGATCCACCCGGTGCGACCGAAGACGAACAGCAACGCGATCCCCACGACCGTGTGCGGAATCGCGAGAGGCAGGTCGACGATCGCCTGGACCAGGCCCGGCAGCGGAACGCGGCGGCGAGCGAGGAGGTAGGCCAGTGGCACGCCGAACACAGTCGCGATCGCGGCTGTGATTGCGGCGTCCCTGAGGCTGAGCAGGATCGCGTCACGGATCTCGCTGTTCGCCGCGGCGGCGCGCAGGCTGGCTGGGGAGGAGCTGGCGGTCAAGCGCACCAGCGGCAGCAGGATGAACGCGATCAACAACCCGCTGAGCACCCACAGCAGCACCTCGAAGCGACCTCGAGGCTGGCGTTGGCGAGCGGTCGAGAGTTCGCTTGGGATCAACGTGCGGCTAGCCAGTCCAGCTCCGAGTCAGCGGGCGTATGGAGACCGGCAGCGCACTCTGGCTGCTGGCCTGCGCAGGCGAGAGGACCACGAACCCGTTTGCGCGCATGATTGCCTGTCCCTGAGGGCTGAGCACGAACGCGACGAACTGCTCGCCTAGCGATGGGTCGGGTGCGTTGCTCGGAACCGTGATCCCGTAGATGATTGGCTTAGCGTGCACCTGGCTGCCGGTGGCGCCCTCCGTTGTGACTGTGGCGTAGGTTTTCGCGCGCGACGGGTCAGACAAGCTGATCTGGGCCGGCAGGGAGATGTACTTCAAGTGGTGCTGAAGCGCATCGGAGCGATAGATCGCCAGGTAGTCGAGCTGGCCAGTCTGCAGGGCTCCGAGGAGCGACGTTTCGGTCTCCGCGACCGCGCTGACGGGTGAGTTCTTCAGCACCGAGACGGAGATCGAAGGGTCGCGGTAGTAGCCCTCGGCGAGCTTGAGCATCTGGAGAATCTGGTACCCGGAAGGGTCGGCGGCCGGGTTCGAGCGTCCGATGTGCACTCCGGGGTGCGCCAGTACCCGGTACCAGTTGGCCGATGTGAGCTCATTAGCCCCCTTGCTCTGCGCGGTGTACGCGAACGTGATCTGGTTGCTCACAAAGCCCACGTACCAGGTGGCGAAGTGCTTGCCGCCGGTTCGGAACATCTCCTTTGGGATGAGCGAGTAATCAGCCACCCCGAGCACGTCGGCGGGCTCCCCCAACTGGGTGATCGCCTTCACTCGGTCACCGCTGGCGCCGAACTCCGAGTGCACCGTGATCCCCGGATGCTGGGCCTTGAACGCGGCGATCTCTTGCGCCCACGGATTAGCGAGCGTCCCCGCGCCGAACACGATAAGCGTCTTGCCAGCGTTGGCGGACCCTTTGGCGCCGCTACTGCTTGTACTCGAGTTAGACGATGAGCCGCAGCCCGCAACCATGACCGTCATCCCTAACAGCGAGACCATCAAGCCGGTCGAACATCGCACTCGTAGAGGCATGCTGATCCCTTCTGTAGTGCCGCAGATCGGCATGCCAGACTAGCGGAGCGCCCGGGCAGCGCGCTCGCGGAGCTGAGTGCGCGTACAGTCGGCCCGTGACGCGCTACCTCGACATCGCCCACGGGATCGCGGCTCGCGTAGATGCGGGCGAGCTCGAACCGGGCGTCGAGCTCCCGAGCGTCCGCGACCTGGCAGGACACGAGCACACCACTCCGTCCACCGTCAACCGCGCATACCATCACCTGGCACATGCGGGCGTTATCGCCCTTGGCGACCGACGTCGCGCCCGGATCGCACCGCACGCCGCGCTCGCTGCCCTGCGACTGCTCGGCTCAAAGCGAGAGTTCCGACTGGCGGGCAGCGACGACCCGGCGCTCGACCTCGTGCTGCGCGAGGCGGGAGGCGCGGTCGTCGCGGTCGGAACGCGCGGCAGCTTTCAAGGCCTTACCGCGCTGTGGCGCGGGACTGCCGATGGAGCCGCGATCCATCTTCTTCATCGCTCGGGCACATACAACGCTCCGTACGCAGCTGCTCTCCTGCGCGGCCGCCAGCCAACCCTGATCCATCTGTGGCGGCGCGAACAGGGGCTACTCGTAGCCCCGGGTAACCCCGAGAACATTATCGGGGCGGAGGGTCTCCGCAACGTTCAGCTGGCCAAACGCGAGATGGGCGCGGGAACTCGCGTGCTGCTAGACCGCATGCTCGAGGACGCCGAGATACCACCCCACACCGTGCCCGGCCCCGTGACCTCCTCCCACCTCGAGGTCGCACTAGCCGTCGCATCCGGTATCGCATCGGCCGGAGTCGGCTTGCGGGCCGCTGCTACCGCCCTTGATCTCGACTTCGTTCCGCTTGTCTGGGAGCAATTCGACATCGCGCTCCCAGGGAACGCCCTCGCCGCCGCCGGGCCCCTGATCGACGCGCTGCTCGACCCAACGGTGCGCCGCGCAATCAACGAGCTCGGCGGATACGACATCACACACGCCGGCGAGATCCAGGCGCTCCCCGATCCAGCGGGTGACGGTGACCGCGGTGTTCACAGCCCCTCGAGGAATGCGAGGAGCGTGTCGGGCGCTCGGTAGCGCCTGGGGGTTGCCTTGGCGCTGTCCTCTCGACCGCTCGCTGCTTAAGCCCGTCGTCGGCGTCCACGCAGATCTCGGTGGACTTGGTGCTCTAATGGCCTAGGCACGGGGCGATCGTGTGGATGTCGACGTCCTGAGCTCGTAAGAGCATCGCGTCGGTATGGCGGAGCACGTGGGGTGTGACGCATTTGTTGGTCAGAAACGGCATTCCCGAGCGGCCGTGACGGAGTGCTTCGTCCACAAGCAACTCGACCGCTCGACTAGCGGTCACGGACTTGGACACGCCGCTTCTTCGAAGCCTGATCGGCCCGTGCGTTAAGCGAGTTGGCGCTGCCTCACTCGGGACGTGCCTCTGCGTAGGTAGGCGCGCTCGGGTGATCGTGGGCGATGCGCCTCTGTTAGGAGCGGAGCGCATCCAGGACAGGATGCTCGCTGTCTCGTGTCTCGTCTCGCGTGAGCCTGACCCAGGCAGTGAAAGCCTCGATGCCGCAGATGACCTGTTCAAAGCGCGGTGAGTGAAACAGGTCGAAGGAGTGACCCGCACCGGGTAGGGGGATGTAAACGATCGGGCGTTTGCCGCGGGTGCGCAGACGGTGCACGAATTGGTCGGCCTGGGCTCTCAGGATTAGCACGTCGTTGTCGCCGTGCGCGACCAGAAACGGCGGCATGTCGCAGCTGGCGTAGACCTCTGGCGAGGATGGGAGCGGTCCGACGCTCACGCGCTCGCCGTAGTAGCCATACAGGCAGATCGCGGCGCTCACTGCGGTGTCCCCGTCCTCAAAGCCTGGCTGGACACCGGATCGTTGGGGGTGAGCGCGGCTATCGCCGCGAGGTGGGCTCCGGCCGAACTCCCGGCCACGATCACCACCGAGGGATCGGCGCCATATTCGGCGGCGTGTGAACGAGCCCAGCAGATAACCCGCTTGGCGTCGATCAGCGAGTTCGGGAAGCGCCCGGCCGCACCGAGTCGGTAGGTGGCGCTGACGCAGACCCAACCCTGGCGGGCGAGCCGGTGCAGCAATGGTCGGCACTCGCGGCTCTTGCCGCCGATCTGGAAGTGGCCGCCGTGGAAGTGGATCAGCACCGGAGCACCGGCCACTGCCGGTCCGCGTCGGCGGTACACGTCGAGCCGGTTCCGTCGGCCTCCGGGGCCGTAGCTGACGTTCCTGACCCGCTGCACGTTCAGAGGGAGCACTGGCAGAGGCGCGACAAGAGTGCGCGCGAGGCGACGCCGGCGTGAACGGGCGCTTTGGCCCGCGATCGAGCGCCAGCCACGGCCAAGCTCCTCGTCAAGCGCCGTCTCGACCACCGCGCCTGCCAGCAGCCCGCGTCGGACGACCCCAAGGAGCCCGAGTCCTACGCGCAAATGCCCGAGCCCACCATCCACGCCGGGGTGCGCGAGCTCGCCGACGCCGTGCACGCGGCCAGGCGAGAGCAGTCGCCCTAACGCGGCGGCCACCCACCAGGCGCCAGACACCTGCATTGCGACCGCGGCGGCAATCGACCACGCCGACCGCGTAGTCGTGTGCCGCGCCGGCAGCCGGCTATCGACTCGGATTCTCGGGCGCACGCAACTCTCTCCCCGACCGACGCGGAGCTGCCGGCGCTCGTTTCGGGATCCTCCGGATGGTCGATGGTTGACGATCGGTCAGGGCGTCAACACGACCTTGCCCGGAATGTGCTGCTTCGACTTGGCCATGAAGGCCTCGCGTGCGTCCGCGAGCGGGTAGACCGCGCCGACTTGGGGCCGCAGCTTGCCCTGGTCGACGAGGCGAGTGATGTCCTGGAGTTGGGCCCCGCTCGGGTCGCGTACGAAGTGAACTGTGCGGATGTCGTCTCGGTCGGTTTGCGGTGGAGCCATGACCGACACCAGTGCACCACCGGGCTTGACGATGCCTGGTGAACGGGCGAGCACGTCGCCGCCGATGGTGTCGTAGACCAGGTCGACCTGACCGACGGCCGTCTCCCAGCCGTCCCGCTCGATGTCGACGAAATCGTCGGCGCCGAGCTCGAGCACGTGCTGGCGAGCGCCGGCCCGACCGGTTCCGATGACGTGGGCGCCGGCCCAGCGGGCCAGCTGCACGGCCGTCGATCCGACCCCTCCGCCGGCGCCGTGGATCACCACGGTCTGCCCTGACTCGAGGCGGCCGTGGTCGAATAGCGCCTGCCACGACGTGAGCCCAGCTTGTGGGATCGCAGCGGCTTCGATGAAATCGACCGTCGTCGGCTTCGGTGCCAAGCTGCGAACCTCGATGGTCACGTACTCGGCGGCCCAGCCGTCGCGGTACCCGTCGATGAGGCCGTAGACCTCGTCGCCCACCGAGATGCCGGCGCTGCCGTAGCCGAGCGCGATTACGACGCCCGACCCCTCGTGGGCCGGAATCAGTGGCCCCCGGTCGTGCCCGGCTCGATCCGTCCGGAGGGGCCAGGTCAGCTCGGTCGGGGTGAAGCTGGCGGCGCGCACCTGCACGAGGGCGTCGCCGATCGCAGGCTGGGGATCTGGAGCCTCCTCGTAGACGAGGCCCTCGATGCCCTCGAACCCCTCCGGTTTCCGGATGCGGACGGCTTTCATGGGAGTCTCCTTGTCACATCAGGGGGATGTTCTCGGTCATTCGTATGACACACCACGGCGACGGAATGTGACCAATGGACGATCGGAATTGGCTGGCCGGCCGGACACATCGATCGGCCGGCCCGCGACCCCGGCCGAAGGCCTGCCCTTGCGCCAGGACGAGGGGGCGCATCCGCTGGTTTGTGAATCAGAAGTCTCGCGAGCTCGTCTACTCCAGCGCTCGCAGTCTCGCGGTTGAGCGAAACGCAGTGGCGCAAGTGTTCCGCCGTTTTTAGCGCCCGGGTGCGCGATCCGACCAGTCTTGACTCACCAGGGCTTGTCGGGCGGTCCGACGTAGTTGACTGCGAACTCTTTGGCGAATTGCCCGCCCGACATCAGCCGTGCCAGCCGGACGTCGCGCAGTCCCTCGCGGAACCGTCCCTCGCTGGGGTGGGCCAGCAACAGGTTGAGCATCCAATGTGAGAACTCGACGGTGCGCCAGACAGCGGGAAGGCGCGTCGCGCTGTAGGCCTCGAGGCGCCGGTGGTCTCCGGATCGGTAATGGTCGAGAAGCCCGGCGACCAGCTCCTCGGCGTCGTGAAGGGCAAGGTTCATGCCCTTGCCGCCGGCTGGCGTGACGATGTGGGCGGCGTCGCCAGCCAGGAACAGCCGACCGTCGTGCATCGGCTCGGTCACGTAGCTGTGGAGTTGCATGGTGCCCCGTTCGAGGATCGGTCCCGGGGCGAGCCCGACCCCGTCCGCGGCGAGACGCGGTGTGATTTCGTTCCAGATCCATTCATCTGACAAGCGGTTCGCGTCGGTCCCGGGTTCGATTTGGAGGTAGAGCCGGGACACGGTCGGGCTCCTGAGCATGTGTGCGGCGAACCCGTTTGGGTGGAGCCCGTACACCCCGTGTTTGCTCGAGGGCGGCATTTCGGCAAGGAAGGCGAGCCATTCCGCGCCGAAGTCGACGCCGCTGCATGTCGCCTCCTTCAGCGCGTGGCGGGATATCCCGTGAAAGCCGTCACAGCCGAGCACGAAGTCGCAGGAGACCTCGTCGCCGTCGCCCAGCACGATCACTGGCCGCTCGTCGGCGCGGATCTCGGCTACCGCGCACCCAAAGGCAACCTCGCCGCCGCGGCCGCGAAGCGCATCGATCATGTCGGCGACCAACAGTTGCTGCGGGTAGACGTGATGGTGGAAGCCAGTCAACGCCTTGTAGTCGAAGATGTGCCGTACGCCGCCTCGGCGAAACTCGCAAGCCTCGCTCGTGAAGCCACGCGCCCGCAGCCCGCTGGTCAGACCGTGGTGATCGAGCAGCGCGACCGTGCGGGCTTCGATCAGTCCGGCTCGCGCCCTGGCACGGACAGCCTCTTCCGAGAGCCGCTCGAATACCAGGCACTCGACGCCGGCTTGGACCAGCGCGTTGGCGGCCAGTAGACCCGCCGGACCGGCGCCCACGACGCCGACGTCGACTTTCACGCGATCACCCGGTATCACACACCCGATCACCGACAGTATGACCAGCGCTTTGCCGACGACCGGGCGCGGCAGCTCCCCGCGAGGTGCCTCCGGCCTCGCCTGGTGGGGCTGCCGCTCGGCCGGTGACGCAAACGTTGGTGTTCGACGTACTGGCAAGAGGCAGCTTCGTGGACGTGCCGCCTGCGGGTCCCAGCGCCGGAGACACTGAGCGTTCGACCGGAAGGCTGCACGACGCGACCGACCGTTTCGTCGGCACCGAGCGCGACAGGTGCACCAGCAACCGTCGACTACACGTCGGTGTTGTCGCGTGCCCGGCTGCAAACGCCACCTTCATCCGGCACGCCGACGCCGCTCGCCACGCGGCAGAAGCGAAGGCCGCAGGACTGCCCCAGTTCCCGTTCTCGAGCTTCGATCCGTTCACCCCGACAAGAGCCTTCTTCCCCCGAGCTTGGCACCAGGTGCTCAAGGCGGCGCCGGACACAGATCATGAACGAGACCACGCAAAATCAGTCAGCGCCTGCCGACGACGCGCCTGCGTTCGTGCGCATGACCGCGGACACGACCGGCTTGCGGTCGCTATTCCTTACGCTCGAGCGAGTTGCCGATCAACCAGATCATGGGTGGCCATAAGCCGACGAACAGCGCGCGGCGCTCTGCGTTGCCACGCTCGTCCTGGTCGACGGTCTTGGCGCGGATCCACAGCACGATGCACAGTCCGACGGAGCCGAGCGAGAGGCACTGCATGTGCCACGCCCGTAGCCCGGCGTCGTGGAGTCGCTTGGTCAACATCGCGTCAGCTCGTTTGCGGTGGCTGGTTTCCGACCTGGAGGAGTGGTTCGACTGACCCTACCCTCGCTTACGTGGAGCTGAACCTACTGTTCGACCTCTTCAGCGGGTAGGTAGGTGATCGTGCCCAGGCGCTCAACATCGACCCGGCGCTGGTTGACCACCGCGAGCTGGCCACTCGGGATCGTGCTCACCTCGTGGGACTACATGTGGCGGACGACACCGATGCGCCGCCGCGAGGCGCGGGCGTCGCTTCAGCCTCCGCTGCCGGAGCTGTTGAGCTATCCGCCGGACGTGACCTCAAGGGCAGTGCAGGGTCACCAGGACGGCCGGGGCCCGCTCTTTCACCGGCGGTACAAGACGCGGATTCGCGAGAGCAGGCTCGACGCGGCGGGGCTGATGGAGAACCTTCAGGCGGACCTCAACCGGGCCTCACCGACCAAGTTCGCGCGCTTCCAGCTCGTCCATGGCGAGCAGGGGCGGCTGGCCGTAGGCGATGAGTATGTGGTGCGCATGCCCGGGCCATGGGACGGGCCCGTTCGGGTGGTCGACGTGGGGCCACGCTCGTTCCGTCTCGCAACGCTGGCCGGGCACCTGGAGGCCGGGCAGATCGAATTCCGCGCAAGCTCGGATGACCAAACGGGCGTGGTGTTCGAGATCGAGTCCTGGGCGCGGAGCAGCAGCTCGTTGGTGAACCTTCTCTATCACCGCCTGCGCATGGCCAAGGAGGTGCAAGCGCACATGTGGATCTCGTTCCTCGAGCGCGTGGTGCAGCTTGCCGGCGGCCGCATGACAGGCGGGATCGAGCTTTACACCGAGCGTATCCAGATACCGGCGGCACCGCAGTGAGCGACCCGTCACTGCTTGGGTCTCCTAGGATCCAGCGCAGGCTGGCCGAGCTGGCGCGAAAGCCGCTGAACTTCGACCTCGCCTCGCTCGCGGACGCCTCGCCTCGTAGTGGATGGACGATCACAGACCTTTGCCAGCCGCTTCCGGACGAACCACCGGGACCGCCGCTCGGCAAAGGGAGCTGGCAAATCGCCAGGCGGCTGATGAGCGGTTACGAGTTCGCCGATCCCTCGATCGTCCGCGCCTACTACGACCCTGCGATTCCGCTGGAGCGGCGGAACATGCTGCTGAGACTTCAGGGGTTGGGCGTCGTGCACCTGTTCGTGGGCGTGCGGGTAGGCGCGGTTTACGAGCACACGCGGGACCTCGAGGGCAGGAGGGCGCGAGTCTGGGGCTGGAACTACCGCACACTCGAAGGTCACGTGGAGATGGGGCAGATGGCATGGGAGGTGTGGAAGTGGCTAGACGACGGGCGCGTGGATTTCCGCGTTCATGCGGTCTCGCGGACCGCGGCTATTCCCAATCCGCTGATCCGGTTCGGCTTCCACCTGCTGCGCGGGCGGGAGCGCCAAGCCTTTCTCGAGAGCACTAAGCGGCGCATGCGCACCTTCACCGAGCTGGCCCTAGCCGGCGAGGATCCCGGCCGCACAATCCGCCATGCGGCCGCCGCCGTGACCGCAAGACCGGTACGCGATGCGGACGCCGCCCATGAGGCGTTGGCCCAGAGCATCCGCCGAAGCTGATCTAGCACGACGCCGCGCCGCTTCCCGATCTTCCACGTCCCGAACCCCCGCTGATCGTGGCGATGCTCGCCTCAGTAGGCTGCGGGACGAACTCCTCGCACGCAGGGGAGAAGGCGAGACCGTGGCACCCGATCTCGAGGCCGCGGTTCGGAGAGGCAGCCCAATGGTCGATCAGGCGCTGGGGTTCCTGGAGCGCGCCGCGTGTTCACGCGCCGCGGCCATGCCGGCAGCGAGCAGGTGCGCGGCGAGGGGTTTGTCGCTGCCTGCGATCGGCATCGATGTCGCGGGCGGGGGATCCGCAGCTGCACACCCATGTCGTCGTCGTCAATTTGACGCGGGCAGAGGGTCGCTACGCGGCGCTTGACGCCCACGCCTTGTATGAACAGCAGTGCGCGGCCGGTGTGGCAGCCGGTGATCTGTCAAGGGAGCGGATGCAGGGGATCGCGCTCGCCACCAGGCGCCCCAAGGACGACGGCGTGAAGGCGTCCTGCTGGCTTGACCGGGCTCGAGCAAGGGCTGCAGAGCACGGCTTCGGACAGCCGGATGGCTCGTCGCGTACACTTGTAGAGATAAACCTCTACAATTTGTTCAGGACTGCAGAGACGGAGGCTGCCGCGACGGCCTGCCGGTGGTCTAAAGCGCAACAAGGGACGTATCGGAGACGATGAGGATCGCCATCGTGGGCGCAGGGATCTCGGGTCTGACCGTCGCGCATCTGCTGCACCGCAGATGTGAGATCACCCTGTTCGAGGCGGCCGGCTACCTCGGCGGCCACGCTCACACGGTTCGGGTCGACACGCCCAATGAGACCCACCACGTCGACACCGGGTTCATCGTCTTCAACGACCGTAACTACCCGAACTTCGAGCGGCTGCTGCGCAGCCTCGCCGTGGAGTGGCAGCCGTCCGAGATGAGCTTCAGCGTCAGCGACGCGGACGCGTTCGAGTACTCCAGCAGCTCCCCCAACGCCCTATTCGCCAACCGCCGCCACCTGGTCACGCCCGCGTTCCACCACATGGTCAGGGATCTCCGGCGCTTTCAGCGCGCTGCCCGGATGCTCCTGGAGGAAGCGGATGATCGCCTGTCGCTTCGCGACTGGCTCGAGGAGCAGCGCTTCTCGAGCGAGTTCATCGACCGGCTGATCGTCCCGCAGGTGTCGGCGGTGTGGTCGGCGGCCCCGCGGCAGCTGTGGAGCTTCCCGGCCCGGTTCCTCGCCGAGTTCTTCGCCAACCATGGCATGCTGGGTTTCCGCCGACGGCCAGGGTGGCGGACGGTAGCGGGCGGATCAGCGCGCTACGTCGAGACTCTGACCGCACCGTTCGCCCACCGGATCCGGCTGCGAGCGCCGGTGCGTGCGATCAGCCGTGCCAACGATCACGTGCTCGTCACCGTCCCCGGCGCCGAGCCGATGCGCTTCGACCAGGTCGTGCTGGCCACCCACTCAGACCAGGCGCTGGCCCTGCTCGCCGACGCCTCACAGCGTGAGCGGGAGATCCTGAGCGCAATTCCCTACCAACCCAACCAGGCGGTGCTGCACACCGACGTGCGGCTACTCCCCCGCCGCCGGCGCGCATGGGCGAGCTGGAACTACCACTTGCTCGACGAGCCGCCCGGGCACACCACGGTCACGTACCACATGAACCGCCTCCAGTCGCTGTCGGCCGAGCGCGAGTTCTGCGTGACGCTCAACCAGACGGCCAGGATCGACCCCGACACGATCGTCAAGCGGATCGAGTACGCCCACCCCGTATACACGCCCGAGGGGGTGCGAGCGCAGAAGCGGGTGGCCGAGATCTCCGGCCGGCGGCGGACTCACTTCTGTGGGGCTTACTGGGGCTGGGGGTTTCACGAGGACGGCGTGCGCAGCGCGCTCCGCGTCGGCGCGGCCTTCGGAGCTCGGCTGTGAGCACCGCCAGCTGCTTGTACGAGGGTGCCGTCTACCATCGACGGTTCGATCCGCCACGGGAGTTCCGCCACCGCCTGGCGATGGCCTACCTCGACCTCGCGGAGCTGCCGGAGCTGCTCGGTGGGCGGCTCGTCGGTCGCGCTCCAGGGCTGATCCGCTTCAGGCGTCGCGACTACCTCGGCGATCCGGGGGCGGCACTTGACGAGGCCGTGCGCGACCTGGCCGAATGCCACACCGGCGGCAGACCCGCCGGCCCGGTGCGGCTGCTTACCCAGCTGCGCTCCTTCGGCCATTGCTTCAACCCGGTCAGCCTCTACTACTGCCTGGACGAGGCCGGAACTCGAATCGAGGTGCTCGTCGCCGAGGTAACCAACACGCCGTGGGGCGAGCGCCACGCGTACGTCATCCCCGGGGGCGCCGGCCGCTTCGGCAAGGCGCTCCACGTTTCGCCCTTTTTGGGAATGGACCAGGGTTACGCCTGTCGCTCGAGCGTACCGGCCGGAGCTCTCGCGGTGCGGATCGAGAACTGGAGCCATGACGCCCGCGTCTTCGCGGCTGGGCTAGCGCTTCGCCGGCGCGAGCTCACTCCCGCGTCGCTGCGCGGCCTGACGGTGCGATACCCCTTCGCCACGATGCGCGTGCTAGCGCTCATCTACATGCACGCGCTCGGACTGCGACTGGCCGGCGCAAGGGTCTTCCGTCACCCCGGGCAGGTAGGGAGCTGAGCGCTCGAGCCGCACGTCGCGCGATCTGCCTCGCGCTGCAACGAATCTCGGCGGGCACGCTGGTGATCGTCGAGCCGGACGGACGGCGCCGCACGTTCGGATCCGGTCCGCCCGCGGCCGCGCTGGCCGTCCACTCTCCGCGGTTCTGGCGGATGCTGCTGCGCGGCAGCGTCGGACTGGCGGACGCCTACGAGCAGGGGCTGTGGGACTCACCCGACCTGGTGGCGCTGATCCGGCTGGCCGCCCGTAACGGACGCGGCATTGATGGTGCCCGCCGACGCCTGGCTCCGCTGCTTGGCACGGTTCAGCTCGTGCGAGCGCTGAGCCAGCCGAGCAGCCGCCAGCGCCGTCGGCGCGACATCGCCGCCCACTACGATCTCGGCCACGAGCTATTCACGCGGATGCTCGATCCGACGATGACCTACTCCTGCGCGGTGTTCGAGGATCCGCAGTTCTCGCTCGAGCAGGCGCAGGCGGCCAAGCTCGAGCTCGTCTGCCGCAAGCTCGAGCTCGGGCCGACCGATCGCGTGCTCGAGGTCGGCACCGGGTGGGGTTCGTTTGCGCTTCACGCCGCGGCCAGGTATGGCTGCCACGTGACGACCACCACGATCTCTCGCGAGCAGCACGCGCACGCTTGCGAGCAGGTGCGCGCAGCCGGGCTCGAGGACCGGATCGATGTACTGTCGACCGACTACCGCGACCTGCGTGGCCGCTACGACAAGCTGGTGAGCATCGAGATGATCGAGGCTGTCGGTTGGCGGCACACCGGTACGTTCCTCGGCACCTGTGCGCGGCTGCTTGAGCCAAACGGGGCGATGCTCGTGCAGGCGATCACCATCGACGATCGCGCCTACCACCTCGAGAAGGCGTCCCGATCGTTCATGAAGGAGCGCATCTTCCCCGGCGGCTCACTGCCGTCGATCGAGGCCATCGCCCGCGCCCTGTCTCGGCACACCGATCTCCAGCTCGTGCACCTGCAGGACCTCACCTCGCATTACGTGACCACGCTGCGCCGATGGCGCGAGCGGTTTTCGGCGCACGCCGGCGAGCTGGCCTCGCTCGGCTACGACGAGCGCTTCCGGCGGCTGTGGACGCTGTACCTCGCCTACTGCGAGGCCGGATTTGCCGAGCGGCGGATCTGCGACGTGCAGCTCATGCTGGCAAAGCCCAGCTGCCAGCTCGCCTGGCTGCATGCTGCACTGGACCCGGTCCGGCGCCTGGCCAGCCCGGCGGAGGGCCGTGCGGGGCCGAAGTCGGTGGCGCGCGGCGCGTTCGACCATGACGGCGCGGCGTAGATGGAGCGCCGAGCAGGCTACAGCGGCGATGTGGCTGCGGCCCGCGCGTACCGGTCGAGCGCCTCGCGGCGCGCGGCCGCGTGGTCGATGATCGGTCCGGGATAGTCGCTTCCAATGACGCAACCTGCCTGCTTCTGGACGGCCTCGGGCATCGTCCACGGCTCGGCCAGGTATTCGTCGGGCACATCACGCAGCTCGGGCAGGTAGCGGCGGACGTATTCGCCGCGCGGATCAAAGCGCTGCTGCTGGCGCGCCGGGTTGTAGATCCGCCGGAACGCCGGCTGGGGATCGACTCCGACCGAGGCGATCCATTGCCAGTTGCCGTTGTTGCTCGCTTGGTCGCCGTCGATCAGCAGGCGCATGAACCATCGCTCGCCCCAGCGCCAGTCGATGCCGAGATCCTTGGTCAGGAACGAGCCGACGAGAAGCCGGGCTCGGTTGTGCATCCAACCTTCCCGGCGCAGCTGGCGCATCGCCGCGTCGACGAGCGGGTACCCGGTGGCGCCTTCGCACCATGCCTCGAACCGTTTCTTCGCCCGGCTCCAGCGGATCGTCCCGCGGTAGCGGGGCTGGAACTCGCGCCGGGCGTTGTCCGGGAAGTGGGCGAGCACGTGCGCGTAGAAGTCGCGCCAGCAGAGCTGCCGGCTGAAGGCCTCAGGCCCCGGCCCTTCGCCCAGCCGCTGCTCGAGCTCCCGGGGTGAGATGCATCCGAGGTGCAGGTAGGGAGAGAGGCGCGACGAGCCGTCACCGCCCAGCTCGTCTCGCCCGCTTCCGTACCGCGCGACCTGCCCGAACAGAAACCGCCGACTCATTTGCCGGCCCTGGCGCTCGCCGCCTCGTGCCGGGCTGGCGCACGTCTGCTCGAGGCCCAGCTGCTGGAGCGTCGGCAGCTTGGTCTCGACCAGCCCGGGAGGTGCGGGAACCGAGCGCGGCGCCGGCTGCGCGCACCGCCGGGGGGCGCGGAGCCAGGCGCGGTGAAACGGGCTGAACACCTTGTGCGGGCCGCCCGATGAGGTGCTAAGGGTCGTCGGATCGTCAACGGCGAAGAGGCCTGACGCGGTCTCGACATCGACATCGATCCGCTCTAGCGCCTGGCGCACGATCCGGTCGCGCTTGCTCGCGAACGGGCCCACGTCCTCCGTCCAGAATACGATGCCTGCCTCCAGCTCGCGCGCGAGCTCGGGAAGCACCGACTCGGGACGCCCACGGCGCAGCATGAGCGTCCCGCCGCGGCTGCGCAGCGAGTCGGCGAGGTCGGCCAGGCATTCAAGGAGGAACTGCGTGCGTGAACCGGAGGCGTGTCGCCCGCGCAGCAGCCGCTGGTCGAGGCAGAACACCGGAACGACGTAATCGGCGACCGCCAGCGCTTGGTGCAGCGCGGGGTGATCGTGGACGCGAAGGTCGCGCCGCAGCCAGAGCAGCGCGATCATCCGAGCAGGCCCGCCACCGCCGCCTGGCGATAGTCGAAGATCCGAGCGAGGTCACGGCGGACGATCGGCATCCCCACCAGCCACCCCGCACGCCCAAGCGGGAGCGCGTAGTCGACTTGATCGTGCACGCGCGTGCCGCCGCCGACCTCGGTGAACTCGTGATGGTGTCGCCAGAGCCGGTAGGGGCTGCGCAGCTGTCGGTCGACGAACGTTTGCCCCTCCTCCCACAGCTCGATCACCGACACCCAGCTCAGCGGGATCCCGTGCAGGCGCAGCCGATATTCGATTGTCGTGCCGGGGCGCATCTCGATCGGCCCGGGCGTGAGAAGGCCGAAGCTCAGCCACGGGGGTGTGATGCGCTCCAGGTTCTCGGCCCTGGAGAAGAATGCGAACACCTCCCCCAGCGGCCGTCTCACAACCTGGATGCGCTCCAGCCGCTGGATCGTCACGACTCGATCAGAGATCGGCACAGCTCCCACAGCCGCCGGCGCTCTTGCGAGTCGTCCTCGGAGGCCCCCAGCAGGTAGTGGGTGGGTCGGGGCCGGCGGTCGTGCCAGAACAGCCCCGAACGCTCGAGCGCTTGCGGCGCACCACCCAGCCACACGATCGTGTCGGCGCCCTGCTCCGGGGTGCGGATGATGTAGCCGGTCAGCGCGCGGAACACCGGCAGCCATTCCCGGACGCCCTTGGTGTCGACCCAGCCGGGATGCATCGCGTGGACGACGACACCTCGATCATCGAGTTCCCTGGCCCACAGCTCGGTGATCACGACCTCCTCGCGCTTGGTGCGCGCGTACAGCTTCGTCGGGGAGTAGGGGGTTTGCTCCGAAAGCAGGTCTCCGGCGGGCAGGCTCTGTCCGTACATCCCGCCGGAGCTGACGTTGATCACCCGCGCCGGGGCGCTGCGGGCGAGGAGCTCGCCGAGCCACGAGGTGAGCGCGAACGGGGCCATCACGTGGGTGGCGAACATCAGCTCGTGTCCCTCGGGGGAACGCTTGCGCTCGTCCGGCATCGTTCCCGCGTTGTTGACCAGCACGTCGAGTCGTGGCTCCTCAGCGCACAGGCGCTCGGCCAGTGCGCGTAGCGCATGGGTGCTGCTGACGTCGCACGCGAGCGCCCGGACGTCTGCGCCGGGGACGTCGTCGACGATCTGGCGCGCCGCGTCCTGCGCGCGCTCGCGATCACGCGCCACGGGCCGCACACTCGCGCCTAGGCGCGCGAAGCCCCGGCACGCGGCGAGACCGATCCCGGACGCTGCGCCCGTCACCAGCACGACCTGGTCATCCATTCGCGGTGGGTCGGCGGGCCAATCGGGAAGCTGTGATCGGAACCGCAAGCCGACGTCGCCGTATCCAAGGACAATGGTGCGATCGAGCAGGGTGTCGATCGCCGTTGCGAAGCTCATACCTGTGAAAACGATACCCGAACAGCTATAGCGGAAAACTTCTACATTGTGTTCATGCAGGACGGGCATGGGATCGGCGAGGTGGTGGAGCGGACCGGCGTCGCCGAGGCGACCCTGCGGATGTGGGAACGTCGCTACGGCTTCCCCGCTCCGGAGCGGCTGGCGAGCGGCCACCGGCGTTACAGCGATCGCGACATCGAGCTGATCCGGACCGTGGCGGCCCGGCGGGCGGCCGGGCTGTCGCTGCAGGCGGCGATCGAGCAGGCGCGGACCGAGATCGCGCAACCCGTGCTGTCGGTGTACGCGGCGCTCCGGCGCCGGCGGCCTGACCTCGAGCCGCGGACGCTGCTCAAGCCGATGATGCTCGCGCTCACCCACGCGATTGAGGACGAGGCGCTTGCCCGCGCAGAGCGTCTGGTGCTGTTCGGCTCCTTCCAGCGCCGGCGCTTCTATCGCCAGGCTGAGCGGCGCTGGCGCGAGCTGTCGCGCACCGCGGACATGGCGATCGTGTTTGCCGACTTCGACCGGCTGCGCACGCCGCGCGGCCGGCCGGCCGAGGTTCCCGTCCCCCGCGAGCATCCCCTGAACCGGGAGTGGGCGCTCGTGTGCGAGGGGGAGGACTTCGCGCTGTGCCTGACCGGATGGGAGTCGCCCGAGAGCGCCGGAGCCCGCGATCAGTGGCGTCGGTTCGAAACTATCTGGAGCGTCGAACCTGACGTGGTGCGCGAGGCATCCCGGATCTGTGCCGCGATCGCGGCGGCGAGACGCCCCGCCCTAGTCGATGCCGCCCGCTCCCGTCTACAGGCGCCGCCCGCTCTTGCGCCGGAGTCGCAGCTTCGACTGGCCGGCGCGGTCACCGCGCGGATGCTCTCGCATCTGTCCACGCACCTGATCCGCTCACGCGAGGGGCCCTCGGGTTCCGGCGCCTCGCGTCGGCGCAATGAGCGCGTATGAGGCTCCGGCCACACCGAGCAGGCGGCGAAACCAGTTGGCATCGCTCGCGATCTCCTCGGCCGAGCCGCCGGATCGACAGACCTGCTGTACCGAAATACCCGCCCCACTACCCGTTCGGCGCGCGGCCGACTGCTTCAGCTGGCCGAGCAGGAGCGCGCCGCCGTCTGCGGCTCGCTACGGTGGTCGTCTTTCTCGGAAGCCGGGCACGCGACGGAGCCCCCTATGGCTCAGTGAGGCGAAGCGGGCGTTGCTGAGTCCTGGTGTTCGGCGACGTGAAGGTGCGCGCCGGCCGCCGGGTTCTTCGTGCTCGTGCGACACTGCGTCGATGGGGTGGGGAGCAGCAGCAGCGCGAGGCCGACCACGAGCGCGGTCGAGCCGAGGACTGTGAGCGCGAAAGTGAGTCCGTTCGCGGCGGCCGCGGGCGACGCGCTCGCGCTGCTCGCGCCTGACGCGGTGATGTAGAGGGCGCTGGCCAGAGCAACGCCGAGGGCGGTGCCGACCCCTCGCGTCATGTTCAATACGCCGCTGACCACTCCGGTGTGGCCCTTCGGCGAGGCGGCCATGATCGTCGCGTTGTTGGCTGGAGTGAACGCACCGAGACCGAGTCCTGCGAGAGCGAGCCCGCCCAGCAGCGCGCCCGTGCCGTGGCGAAGCCCGATCTCGAGTAGGCCGGCGCCAGTCAGCATCAGACCCCCGGCGGTGAGTGGGCGCGCGCCGACCCGGTTCAGTAGGCGGCCGGCGATTGGCGCCGCGATTGCGATCGCGATGGGCAGTGCGGCGAGCTGCAGCCCGACCAGCGCAGCGTCGACGTGCTTGGCTGAGAGGTAGTAAGGAACCACGACTAGGGTCCCGAAGAGGACCAGGTATGACACCGCTCCGCTGCTCAGGCCGAGCGATACGGCCTGACGACGGAAGATCGACAGATCGATCAGCGGGTCGCCCACGCGGCGCTCGCGACGGACAAACACGATCGCGGTAATCAGGCCTGTGGCGAGCGCTCCGACCAGCAGCGGGTTGGCATAGCCGCCGCGGCCCGCCAGCGACAGGTAGAGCAGCGGCCCGGCGACCGCGAAAGCGAGCTGGACGGCTCCGAGGCGGTCGGCTTGACGGACCGGTCGGCGGGAGCGGCTGCGTGGCAGCAAGAACCAGCCGAGCACGAGCCCGATCACGCCCGCGGGGAGGTTGACGAGGAAGATCAGCCGCCAGCCGTCGAGCGCGAGCAGCACCCCGCCGATCGCCGGGCCGAGCGCCAGGCCGAGCGCCTGGGCGGTGCCCTGCACGCCGATTCCGCGCCCGAGCAGCCGCGGCGGCATCGCCTCGGTGATCAGCGCGACGCTGTTCGCCTGCAGCATCGCCGCGCCCACTGCCTGCAGCAGTCGCGCGACGATCAGCAACGCGAGCGTCGGCGCGAGTCCGCACAGCACCGAAGCGCCCGTAAAGACCACGAAGCCATACACGTAAAGGAGCTTGCGTCCCACCGAATCCGCGACCCGGCCAACCGTCGCGACCGAGGCCACGAGCACCAACAGGTAGGTGAGCGCAACCCACTCGACGGCGCCCACACTCGCATGCAGGTCCCGGCTCAGTCGCGGCAGCGCCAGCGTCACGATGCTCGCGTCGAGCTGCCCCATGAACGCACCGATGCACACTGTGCCGACCACGTACCAGTGCGCGCGCGGGCTAGCACGGACCACAGGCGGCCGACGTGGCTCGTTCAGGAGGCGACGCCTGAGCGACCCATGCGTCAGCGAAGGTTCTAGCCAACGTCTCATAACCCCATTTCAGCGCGACCCCTTGCATAGAACAAAGACGAACTTTCGATAGAATCAACTGTAATTACCTATGGATGAGCGCCGCCTCAGGTACTTCCTCGCGGTGGCCGACGAGGGGAGCGTCACCCGCGCCGCCCGGCGGCTTCACGTCGCGCAGCCCTCCCTCTCCCAGGCGCTGCGCGCGTTCGAATCAGAACTCGGCGTGCTCCTGTTTCACCGAGTCGGCCGCGGCCTGCGACTGTCCACCGGGGGCGAGGCCCTAATCGGACCCGCCCGCCAGATCCTGCGCTCGACCGACGAGGCACGAAACGCGATCACCGGCGTGCTCGAACTCCGCACCGGCACGCTCGAGATCGCCGCGCTCGCGACCCTCGCGGTCGACCCGATGGCCAACCTGATCGGCCGCTTCAGGGCCCGATACCCAGGTGTGGAGGTCCGGGTTCTCGAACCCGAGGACGCCGATCATGTCGGCGCGCTTGTCCGCGAAGGCGCATGCGAGCTCGGCGCCGCGCACTTACCTCTGTCGCGAACCCAGCTGGTCGCCCGCCCTTTAGGCGAGCAGGAGCTGCAATTCGTCCTACCCCCGAAGACGCGAGCTGACGAACGGCCGCTCGGCGCCCGAGAGCTCGCCCGGATCCCGCTCGTCGTCAGCCCACCCGGCACCTCCACCCGGATGCTGCTCGAGCAGGCCCTCGCTGCCGTTGGCGTTACACCCCAGATCGCCGTGCAGACGGCCGCGCGCGAGGCAATTGTCCCGCTCGTGCTCGCAGGCGCTGGTGCGGCTCTGCTCCCGGCGTCACTCGCCCGGGAGGCGCAAAGACGAGGCGCCACTGTCCGGAGCGGGCGACCGTCCATCACCCGCACCGTCGGTCTCATCCACCGACGAGGAACCCTGTCCCCCGCGGCGAGCGCGTTCCTTGCGCTTGCGGCCGACTAGCCCCGGTGGGCTACCGACCTGTCGGAGGGAGGCTCGGATCGTCAGGCGGCGATGGCGCGTAGGCGGGTCCTCGGGCGGGCGTTGTTGACGTAGCCCTTCGGGTTCCACAGGGCGGCCTCATCCTCGGGTTGGGTAGCGGCGGAGGAGTCCCAGGCGCGCACGAGAAGCTCGTGCTCACCGGGCGCCAGGTCCAGCGTGATGCGCCAGTGTCGCCAAGCCCAGCGGCCGAGATCCTCCAACAGGTCCGCTTGCCTCCAGTTCACGCCCCCGTCGAGCGAGACATCGACGCGGCCGACATGCCTATCCCCGCCGGCAAACGCGTAGCCACGCACCTCGACCGGGCCGGCGATGACGGTGTCCCCATCGCGGGGGGAGAGGACGTCGGAGTTCAGCGCGACCAGGCCGAGTGGCATCCCGACACCCGGACCAGGAGTGCCGTCCGCGGGTACAAGCCGGTAGGCGACGTGCTGGAAGTAGCCCGGCCACGGATCCGGACGCAGCTCGATGCGCTCGAGCCATTTCACGCTGCGCGCGCCAATGTAGCCGGGTACGACGACTCGCAGCGGGGCGCCGTGCACCGGTGCGAGCGGCTCGCCGCTCATCGCCCAAGCGAGCAGCACCTCCGAGCGCCGCGCCTTTTCGAGCGGGATCGAGCCGCCGAACCGCTGGACGGGCTTGGCCTCCGGACACAGGTCCGCACCCTCGAACCCCACATCCGAGGCATCGCCCAGGGGTCCGGCGAGCCCAAGCACGTCAGCCAACGCCACGCCGGTCCAGGTCGCGGTCCCGGTAGCGCCTGGACCCCACGGCGCCTCCCCCGGGATCCCGCGGATAGCCGTCAGCCCCGCCCGGCGGTTCCCGGCGCACTGAAGCGTCGCGGTCACCGTCCGCTCCCGAAACGCCTCACGCAACGTCCCAAACGACAGGCACAGCTCCCGCTCGACCAGCCCGTCCACCCGCAGCCGCCACTCCTCCGGAACGAGCGTCGGCACCGGCCCGTGGCCGCGCACATAGAACGCATCCGTGTCGGTCATCGGATCGATCAGCGACTTCACGCCGGTCTCAGCGTTGAAAGGCTCCGCCTGATGAACCACGAGATCGTCGCGCTTACCAAACCGTCCCATCACCCCGCAGCTTATGCCAGCTCACATGCGCGTCGGTGTCGGCATTCAGGGTCAATCACAACGGGCACCTGTGGCCGGCCTGCCGCTACCCATCGGTCGTGGACAGAACGATGAGCGCTTTACCAACCCTCCATCTGCTGGTTGAACGATTGAAGGTCCTCCGCTGCCGTAGCGGCGCCTCGAGCGCGCTTGAGGATCCGTACGGCGGCGGCGTAGGCACGGGCTGTCGTCTTCTCCAGGACCTGGTCGGTCACTCGCTCATAA
Organism: uncultured Solirubrobacterales bacterium; assembly: GCA_963731355.1. Lineage (GTDB taxonomy): Bacteria > Actinomycetota > Thermoleophilia > Solirubrobacterales > Solirubrobacteraceae > Palsa-465. The sequence goes on from CAVSUS010000006.1 coordinate 98,482, forward strand.
ACGGCGGCCGCCTCGGCCGGCCTGGTGTTGGTGGTTTTGCGGCTTTCGGCGAGCCGCAGCCGCAGGTCGCTTCCGAGCTGGTCGACGTTGGTGGCTCGCGCTGTGTCCAGGCGAGTTGCGCGTCCATCTCATCACTTTTGACCGTGGCGGACCAGGTGACCGCAACGCCAGGAACGCATCAGTCTCGGCCGAAATCGCTGACTGATCCTTCGCCAGCCTGAGCGAGACCCTCGCTGCCGGCGGCCGGTAGGGCTGAGTTTGCTCAGGAGCAGAAGCACGGCCCACGTGGAGGGACACGCTCGAACGCCGTCGCGAGCACGAGAGGGTCGGTGATAGGCTGCGCTGCGACTGAGGGAGGGACCGTGGCGGAATCTGAATTGGGGGCAGTGGCCGGTGGGCCTCAGGGAAGCCGTTCGCCCGTCGCGGCCGCTGACGACGCGAATGCTGTCTATGCGTTGGGCAGTAGCAGCGGCGAGAGTGCCCGCTTGCAGCGTCAGGCTGAGGAGCTCGCGCCCGATAGCGCTGTGCTGCTGGACTGGGTAGGCGTGCGGCCGGGCGACGCCGCGATCGATCTTGGCTGCGGACCGCGCGGTGTCATCGATCTGCTGGCCGAGCGGGTGGCGCCGGGTGGGCGGGTTGTCGGGCTTGACGCAGACCCCACGCACGTGGCGATGGCATCTGAATTTGTCTCGAGCCAGGGTTTGAATGACGTGGAGGTCGTGTGCGGCGACGCGCGACACACCGGCTTTGAGTCGGGCTTGTTCGATCTGGTTCATGCCCGGACGCTGTTGATCACCGTGCCGCAACCCGCAGAGGTGCTTGAGGAGATGGTCCGGTTGGCGCGGCCGGGAGGATGGGTGGCTGGCCTCGAGCCTGACACCGAGGCCGCGATCTGCTACCCCTCCCATCCCGCGTTCGATCGGTTGTGCGACATCTTCACCGTGGTGTTTTCCCGCAACGGCGCCGACCCGCGCTTCGGCCGCCGGATGGCTGAGCTTTACCGCGAGGCGGGACTGGAGGACGTAACCGTGGCAGTCCGGGCCGGGGTGTATCCGGTTGGGCACTCGCGCCGGACGATCCGGGCCGACCTGGTACGCAGCATGCACCCACAGATCGTCGAGATGGGCCTGGCCGATCAGCAGGAACTCGAGGAGCTTGACGCAGCGGCGCGCAAGCATTTCGAGAACCCCGACGTTCTCGTGATGCCCGGCCTGTACTTCCTCGCCCGAGGTCGTAAGCCAGCATCCGTCTGACCAGAAACCATGCGCGTCCCCAAGGTTGTGACTTGCGGGTCGGGCTGACCGGGCGCCTCTGGCACAGCAGCACGACGCCCGCTCCTCGGCGACTGACGCCAGCTCCTCGCTGCGCCCCACAAGCCGCCACTCCCCTCCTGCTGCAGTAAACACCCGACGACGTCCACTCGCGCCAAGGCGTGCCGCCGACTATAGACCTCCGACCGCGATGAGGCGAGGGAGTTCCGCGTTTCTGTGGACACCGCTGAGCTCGTGACAAGCTCCGAGGCCAGCGTCGAGGAGGGCGACATACGCCGACGCGGGCCACGAGCATCTCGGGCGTGACGCCGAGTTCCCTGCTCAGCGCGGTAGGCAGAACCCGAGCGCCGCCGTATCCCGAGGGACGAGCGCCGCGCATCCGGTCCTGCTCCTAACCTGGCAGCCCGCCCGCTCTCCCCAACCCGACGGCCGCCATGAGTTGGTGCGGCTCGACGCCGTCGACGGCCAGCGGTCAGTGACGCCGGGCGCGCAGGATGATGTCGGCGACGTGCCGGGTGCCGGGCGGCGGGTCGATCCGCGCCTCGACCGCGTGCAACTCGACCGTGAAGTCGTCGCCGAGCAGCTGGCCGAGCGCGTCGGCATCTATGTAGTCCGCCGGGTCGACACCCCGGGACTTCATGTGCTCGCGGTGCGCGTCGTCGAGGTCGTGGTAGACGGCGAGCAGTAACCCACCCGGGCACACCGTGTCGAGCAACCTCCGCATCGCGGCCTCGCCGGCGGCCTTGGGCAGCGCCGGGTACTGCACCGACACGAGCTCGAACGAACGAGCCGGGAACGGTGTCTGGAGAACGTCCCCACAGATCCACTCGACCGAGACGCCGGCCCGATCAGAACCCTCCCGCGCCCGGCATATGGCGACCTCGGAGATATCGATCGCAGTGACCGTCCAGCCGCGCTGAGCGAGCCAGATCGCGTCGGCGCCTTCGCCACAACCCACATCGAGCACCCGGCCAGCCGCGAGGGCGGCGACCTCGGCAACGAGCCGCCCGTTCGGTCGCCCGCTCCACACCCCCCCGTCGCGCTCGCGGTACCTTGCGTCCCACCGACCCGCTTGCGCAGCGGCGCGCTGCTCGCCGTCGTCGTGCTCGCGCATGGTCCGTACGCTAGACCGCCAGCGTCCTGAACGGAAACGTCAAAGCATCTGCGAGCCGGACACCTTCATGCTCACGGTCGCCTGAGCGCCAACGGGCGAACACGCAGGGGGCTCGCCCGAGGCACCCCCTCCTTTCGTCTTCCGGCGCGTATCTCTGCCGCTCCATCAATAGACCCCCAACGCGCGGGCTCCGGGTAAGCCGCCCCGGGTCAGTCGGTGATCTCTGTGCACCATACGCACTCGATCGCCAGTGACATCGACGCGACGATCGCGTTCTGGCGCGAGGCGTTCGACGCCGAACTCGTCGCCGACCTCAAGTTCGCTGGGGCCCGCAACGTCTTCATCCGGATCGGAACGGGTTGGATCCATCTGTACGAACAGCCACCGCGCGCCATTGGTCCGTCCACGGTTCACCACCTCGGCGTCCAGACCGACGAGATCGACGTCGTCGTTCAACGCCTGATGCAGATGGGCACGTCCGTCACCGAGATCCGACACGAGCCCGGCGCCGCCTACGTGATAGTTGAGGAGCCTGACAGGATGCTGATCGAGATCTTCCGACCCGACCCCAACGCGATCCCACCGGAACTCCGTTTGTACTTCGACAACCACCTGACCGGCACCAACTGAGCCCTTTGCGAGAACTGAACTTCCTCGGCGCCGGCAAGCTGGCATGGATCGATCGCCCCGAGCCCGAACTGTTGGTCCCGACCGACGCGATCGTGCGTCCGTTCGTGTCCAGCCGCTGCGACGGCGACACCCTCCCTCTGCATCAGCCCGTCTCACGCGCGATGCAGATCGGTCTGCGGACGCGAATGCTCGATCCCGCGATCCGGCGCGTATTTGGGCCGATTCCGTTCCAGGGATCGTTCGCGGTCGGGCACGAAACGATCGCCGAGGTCACCGCCCTCGGCTCCGAGGTCAACGAGCTCGCCGTCGGGGACAAGGTCGTGGTGCCATGGTCGATCTCCTGCGGCGAGTGCTCGAACTGCCGACGCGGGCTGACGTCCAAGTGCACGACCACCCGCCGCGAGGCCCGCGCTGACACCGGACCGAACCGAGGTGAGTTGATGCTCGCCGCATACGGGCTCGGCCCGAACTGCGGGCCGTTCGGCGGCACGATCGCGGATCTGATCCGCGTTCCGCACGCAAGCCACATGCTGGTCAAGATCCCAGACGGACTCGACCCGCTCCGGGTGGCAGCGGCCGCTGACAACCTCGCCAACGCCTGGCAGGTGGTAGTCCCGTTCCTCAAGCAATATCCGGAACCGCGCGTCCTGGTCATAGGCGGGGGCGCCCAAAGCATCGGCTTGTACGCCGCTGGGCTCGCCGTCGCGCACGGCGCCAGCACCGTGGACTACCTCGACCGCAGCAACACCCGGCTCGAGATCGCCGAATCGTTCGGCGCGAACCCGGTGCGGCGCGGACGCAGCAACCGGATCAAAGCGATACCGGCACTCGGCACGCTGATCAACGCATACCCCGGCGCGCCCTGCGAATCCGATGCCTACGACCTCGTAATCGAAGCCGCCTCAAACAGCGCTAGGCTCAGGCACGCGATCCACTCGACCGCGCCCGGCGGCACCTGCTGCGCCGTCGGCTACTACGTCGGCGCCCGGACGGGCCTCCCGCTCGTCCACATGTACACCACCGACATCACGCTCCACGTGAGCGTCTCACACCCACGCGCCCACCTGCCCGCACTCCTGCAGTGGATCCACGACCACGACTTCCCGGCCGAACGGGTAACCACCACGGTCGCAGATTTCGACGACGCGCCGACGGCCTACGCCGCTCACACCACCAAGCTTGTGCTCCGCCGCGCCCCGCTGACCTAGCCGTCCGCTTCACGCGACCCGACTCACCCAGACCAGGTCGACACCTGCTCCGCCACTGCCACGGGCATGTTCACCACGCGCCGCCACTTGCCTCCGTTGCGCGGCGTTTCGGCGACGCTGGCGATACCTGCAGGGCTTGTGCGTCCGGTAGTCAGGGACAGCGCCGGCGCTGCCACAGCGATGCCGGTCCAAACTTGGCGGCTCCTAGGCGGCTGGCTGGGATCTGCACGGCGTTAGCACCCTCAAGGCGGCCCGTGCGACTTCTCGGGCGCTGGAAGTTCGCCTCGGATCGGGAGCCAATAGACGGCGTTGAACGCGGCAATCACGACCACGCCCAGGACGGGTAGCAGGGCGCCAAGCACGGCGCCACTCGCGAGCCAGGCGAGGGCTAGCTCAAAGCGCCGTTTATGGCGGTCGCACCTGCAGAGTCAAGGGCTTTGCTGAGCAGCCGGTGGCGGCATGCGTACCGCCAGACGGCATTGAACGTGGGTGCGGTCACGGCGAACGCGATGCCGTAGAAGACGACGGCGGTTCGCTGGCCGTGTCCGCTGCGCAGCGCCCCAGCAAGGACGGAGGTGGCGAACGGAAGGAACGCCACGACCATCAGCAGCAAGGTGTTCAGGAAGAGTATGGCCCGGTCGGCTGCACGGATGTGGTCGACCATGACGTGGTGGTTAACCCACACCTGTCCGATGAACAGGAATGTGAGGGCGCAGGCGACGTCCGAGGGCCAGAGCACCGCGAGCCCATGAAGCAACTGCCTGTAGTCAGTCGGTGGCTTGATCTCAAGAACGAGCAGGGTGATGCTGATGGCGAAGACGCCATCGCTGAACGCCATCAATCGCATAGTGTCGCGGCGCCCTGAGGGTGAGTCGACCCGCGCCTTGCCTCGCGGCATCCGCGCCATCGCGGGCAACCGCATCCGGCAGGTCATCGGGGGGACCTCTGTCGCACCAGGGCGCACGAGACATGTCGGGCACCGGATCGACCAATCCGCCGTGATTCCACCGCGGCTTGGGGTCCGAACCGGGCGCTGCCGGTCATAGGTCGAGTACCACGTGGTCGTGCGGACGGGAGCAGCAGATGAGCGCGCTACCGTCAGCGGGGGGTTCGACCGGGTCGGGGTTGTAGTCGAGGCGGCCTGCGATGAGTGTCGTTTCGCAGTTGTGGCAGACGCCCGTGCGGCACGACCAGCGAACGGGTACATCGCATGCCTCGGCGAGTTCGAGCAGGCTCGTGTAGTCCTTGCTCCACGGGATCGCGAGGTTGCTGCGCGCGAACTCGACCGTTGGGCCGCTTCCGGGTTCGCCGAACGGTGGATGAGGCGCGCGCGGAGGCGTGGTGGCGATACCGGGAGTCAGGGCCGGCGCGGGCCCGAACGGTTCGGTGTGGATGTGTGCGGCGCTAAGGCCGATCGCGGCCAGGCCGGCGCCAATCTCCTCCATGAACCGTGCCGGGCCACAGATGTATGCCTCGGCGTTTCGCGGAGGCTCGAGCTCGGCAAGAAGCGATGCCGTTAGGTGACCGGCGCTGTCGAAGTCCCGACCTTCGAGGTCGTCTGGGCCTGGGCGGCTGTAGCACACGCGCGTCCGCACGTTTGGGAGCGAAGCGAGCAGGTTGCGGGCCTCGGCGGCGAAGGAATGGTCGCGGCCGCCGCGGGCCCCGTACAGCCACCAGATCTCTCGCTGGGAATGCTCCGTCGCCAGCGCGTGGAGCATCGCGAGCACCGGAGTTGCCCCGATGCCGGCGCTGATCAGCAGCACGGGCGCGCCGGTCTCGTCGAGGATGAAGGTCCCTCGCGGCGCTGCGATCTCGAGCAGATCGCCAACCGCAACCCGGCTGTGGAGATAGGCGCTGGCGGCACCGTTGTGCTCGCGTTTGATGGTCATCCGGTAGTCATGGGCACCCGGCGGGCCCGAGAGGGAGTAGTTGCGCAGTAGCGACCTCTCGTGCGTGTCGGGCTGGACTCGCACTGTGAGGTACTGCCCCGGGCGCGCGGGAGGAAGCGGCCGCCCGTCCGGGTCCTCGAGGCTGATGGAGATCACGGTGTCGCTTTCTCGCTCGATTCCGCTGATCTTCAGTCGGCGAAACCCAGTCCAGGCCGGCGGAGGGCTCGTTACGACGAGACCCGCGTTGCCACCGCCGGGCTCTCCCTCGAGCAGCCCCTGGAACGACGCTTGCCAGCCGGGGCTCAGCGCCGGAATGCGCAGCGCTCGGAGGAGTTGTTGGCGCGGGTGCCCGGGGAGGTAGAGGAGCGCATCGACCTCGGCGACGGTCATCTGTTCCGGACCGGAGGCAACCTTGATGATCTGGTCTCCGGCCTGCACCTCGCCCTCCTCGAGTACGCGGAAGTAGAAGCCGGGGCGGTGGTGTGAGACGAGCAAGGCTGGGATCCGCGGGTCGTTCATGCGGATCCCGACGCGATAACAGGTCACACGGGGTTGTGTGACCTCGAAGACGGCAGTGCCGATCCCGTAGCGATCGCCGATGCAGACCTCGTCGTCGCGCAGTCCCTCAACCGTGAAGTTCTCGCCAAACTGTCCGTGGACGAAGTCGTTCCGACCGAGCTCGCGTTCCCAATACCCGTAGGACTCCAGCTGATAGACGAACACCGCGCGCTGCTCGCCGCCGTGGCCGGCTCGATCACCCTGGCCATCACCGTCGACGTTCAGCTTGCCTACGCGGCGAGGGCCGCTCACGGGATCCTTGAAGACGCCGGTGAAGACGGTCCTCCCCAGCCACGGCACATCCTTCGGCATGCCGACGTTCACCGACACGAGCGTGCCCACCGGATGAGCGGCGAGCTCGGGTGATTCGAAGTGCCACGTTCCTTCGCGCATGCTCACGCCGCTGCAGTGGCCACATCTTCTGCGAGCTGGATCCCGCCGACTTCGTCGACGCTGAGGTTGCGGTCAGGACCGTGAGCGATGACATTCTGCCCAGGGGCCTCCTCGAGCTTCTCCCCGTCCAACGTGATCGTCACCTTCGTCGGATAGAACGACACGAAATCGGCGATGCGAGCCACCTCTTCGAAGGGAGCACGGTATGACCACGCGGCATTTCGCGCCTCGCCGACGTCGTAGTAGGACGCAAGACCCTTATACGGGCAGAACGTCCGGCCCTCGACCGCCTGCAGAGCCTCGCCGGCGAGGTCGGTGCGGGAAACGTACCAGCGCGGCGCGAAGCCAGACTCGTAGAGCACCACCGGCGCGTGCGTGTCGGCGACGACCTGATCGTCGTGTCGCACGACAAGGTGGCGGGAGCTGCGCCGGATGTCGATGCGGTGATAGGCGTCAGCGGCGTGGCCGAGGATCCGCTCGGCCTCTTCGTAGAAGGCATCCATCGCGCGCCAGGCAAACGCGATGTGATCCTGAAACTCGGCCGCGTGGCCGGGCAGCTCGGTGTGCTCCCACGCCCCGCGGGCAGCGGTTCGGGCGCCTGCCCGAACGGTGTACCACTTCGTCGGCCCGAGGTCGCGATGCTCGCTGGTGTGTTCGCTCGTTTCAAGCGAGTCCACGGCGATGTCCGCTTTGGGAAAGTAGGCGACGGGATACCGCCCCGGCTCATGCAGCAGGACGACGTTTTCGCTGTCAGCGATCCAGTCCTCGCCGAATCGAACGCGCATCCGCCGACGCAAACGGTTCAGCGAAGAGCAATCTCTCGGGTAGCGGGTCGGGGAGGAGGAAGCGCCCGACCGCTCCAGGCGCCAGTGGTCCCTGCTGCCACGCGAGTCCCATGGTTCTTCCTTTCGGTTATGGGGCTGAGCTGTCCAGCCTGCACGGTTTGTCCGCTCAGGCGTGTCGCCGGATCAGTGGCAGCGCGCGTACGGCTCTTACCGGCGCCCGGCGAGAAAAGTTGGGAGTGACCCCGCAGCGCCCACCGACGGTTCGCGCGATCCGCCGAGGGATGCTCCGGACAGGCGGTAAGAAATCCCGATGTCGTTGACTGTGAGCGGGGCGTAAGTGTCATCGTAGACAAACGACTGTCAGCGCCTGGACGTGCGAAGAACGGCCTGGTCGCGGAGCTGTGGGTGGCCGACGTCAGCGCGTGATCGCGTTCTGGATCGCTTGAAGCCGGACGAGCCGACCGGGGCGACGTCGCGACGCGGGCGTGGCGCGGCTCTCCTCAGATTCTGGAAGGTGCGCTCACACCTCACCGGTCGGAACGGCGCCTTTCGGGATGGGCTTGCCGAGGTACCGGCGCGCGACCAGCGTGGCGAGCGCGATCTGCCGCGACGGCTTCTTGCCCCGCCAGGCCACCGTGATGGTGAGCAGAGTCCTCCCATCGGTCGTCAGTAGCTGCGACTGGTCAGGCACCCACGCCGCGTCCAACCCGAGCTTCGGCACAGTCACAGGCGGCGAGAAGTTACGCACGGTACCGAACTGCTGCGCATCCTCGTCGATCGTCCGCTCCAACCGCTGATAAGGCTGCGGCGACGAATCGACGTTGACCACCACGGACACCCCCGGACCACGAAAATGGCACTCCGGCTCCGCGTTGTTCCCCGTCGTCGCTCGGGCCTTGAGTACGCCGACACCAACCCCGGCCTCGCGAGCGATCACCACGGCTGCGGCCGGCGCGCACACGGGCCGCGGCTTGTGCTGCGCCGCCGCCCTCGTGGACGTCGCCGACGAGCGAGAGGACGTGCCACAGCCAACGACGGCCAGACCGGTCAGCAGCCCGACGATCACGGGGGCCGCGCGGAAGGACGTGATCGGCCTGCTGCGCGACCCTCGAGCAGTCTCTCCCGCATCCCGTCCGTTGATCGGAGTTTCTCGCATACCGGTTCAGGTCGCCGGGCCACGCCGTCGCTTGCGATACGCGCGCACTTTGGCGCGTGAGCCACACACCGACATTGCGCACCAGTTGCTGGCCTGGTTGCGGCTGTAGTCGTAGAACGCCCATCCGCATTCGCGGCCGCGGCACGCCTTCATCCGTGACCAGCTCCCATCAAGCTGCGACAGCGCGACGATCGTCGCGATCAGCGCCAGCGCGCCGTCAAGATCCCGAGGCTCTGGGTTGAATTCCGGAGTGTCGGCAGCCGCGAGCTGGATGTAGATTCTCGGCACGCGCAGCGCCCGGTTCAGTCGCGCCACGACTTCGGGATCCTCCAAGGCGCCGTTATTGACGAACAGCATCGTTCGAAGCCCCTCCCGCACCTCAAGCACTCGGCGGCGATCTGACTCGGTCAGCGCGTGGCGGCGATCGAACAGCCCGTGCTCCACGAGCCATCTGCTGACTGCGCTGGGGCTTGCAAGCTCCTCTTCGTTCCTGCTGGTCAGATCCCAGCGGCTGTTGAGAAACGTCTGCACCAGCTCAAGGTCGCCGGGGGCCGGCCGGCGATTGCCGGGTTGGGGCCCACCGTCCACCCTCGCCGTCGCGTCCGTCAGCTCCACGCCATCACAGACCGGTCACATTTGATGCTCACCACCAAAGCACCATACGCTGGTAACGCGGAACGCGCAAGGTGTTCGCCCGCGCGGCTGCGATGGCTCGACTGCTGCTCCGGAAGCTCGGCGGCCTAAAGCAGGACTGGTTCGACCAGTCGTTGGCAACACGCGACACGGCTCGGTCTTCGTGGATGCGGCCGTCTCGCATCCGGCTCGAGCTGTGCGGGTCTGGACCTTGCTTCTGGCGACGAGCAGGGCCGAAGCGTGGAGAGGCCGTAGCCTCGCTTTGCCGCCATCGCGGCACTATTCCCGGGAGGGGCCTCGTCTCTTCGGGGACGGCGCAATCCCGGTGGCGGTACGGCTCGTCGACAGCTGACTCTCCGAGACCGGAGTGACGATCAACACATATGTCCGCTCAGGTGAGATCGAGATCGGGGGGAGATGGACTTCGAACAGCCGATTACGGCCGAACTCGAACGGCGCCGACGCCTCGTGACGAGAACCGACCGAGAACACGACCGCGGTGGCCAACTTCCCTGAATGCCAAGCAGGTCTCAGTCATGATCATCGCCCAACCCTCCTGCCCGCCACAAGGACCGACGACCGAGTCGGTGGCAGACCCGATCGGGACGGCCCCGCTCGCCGCGCATTCGGAGACTTTCGGCTCCACTCCAGGATGCCCGTGCGACCGCGGATGCAAGGCCGCGCCCAGACACCGCGATGGCCTCCCTGTTGATCCTGCAGGTGTCGGCGTATTGGCGGAACCTCTTGACTTAACCGGACCGGGTGAAGGTGAGGTGGGTGACGCCGCTGGGTGTCGAGACCGCCTCGACGTCGTAATCCGCCTCGAGCGCCTCGAGGCCGTCCCACAGCCGCACCCCGCGGCCGAGCACGATCGGCACCTGGACGAGGTGGACGTGGTCGACGAGCCTAGCCGCGATGAAGTCGCGGGCCACGGTGGGGCCGCCACCGATGCGCACGTCCTGGTCGCCCGCTGCCTCCCGCGCGACGTCGAGGGCCTCGGCGGGCGAGGCGTGGAGGAAGTGGAAGGTGGTGCCGCCCTCCATCTCGATCGGCGCCCGCGGCCGGTGGGTGAGCACGAAGGTCGGTGTGTGGAACGGCGGGTTGGGACCCCACCATCCCTTCCAGTCGGCGTCGTCCTGCCAGCCCGGCGGGCCGAACTTGCCCGCGCCCATGATCTCCGCACCGATGCCCGGCTCGTGCTGCTGGGCGAACGCGTTGTCGACGCCGACGGTGCCGCCCTGGCGTCCCAGGATCGGGGCACCGAAGCGGGTGGCGAACATCCACTCGGCGAGCCGCAGGCCGGCGTGCCCCATGGGAGCATCGGCGCGCTGCCCCTCGCCGGTGGCGAAGCCGTCTAGCGAGATGGAGAGGTTGTGGATCCGTGTGCGTGTCATCTACCTGCCTCCGGGTCGGTCGTCTGAGTTCCATCGACGGTGACCTGAGTCATGGTCATCAGCTTCATGGTCGCGTTTCCCTTCTCGTTGGGCTGATCATTGTCCGGTTAGACCGGACCGCCGCGCCGAACTCATCAGTCAATGGCACGCAGACCGATTCCGTTGCGGCACAGGTCGCCGACGCTTGCCGGTGCCGAGCACGAGGGGGAAGGTCCAGATCCGGAACTCGTCGATCAGATCGTGCTCGAGCAGGGTCTAGATCAGGCCGGGGCTCCCGTGGACCTGAATCTCCGGGCCCTGCTCACGCTTCCGGGCCTTTACGAAGTCGTCGAGGTCGCCGGCGATCAGGGTCGAGTTGTTCCACTCGACCCAGTCGAGTGTCATCGAGGCGACGTGTTTGCGGGCGCTGTTGAGGTGTTCGGCGATCGGGCCCTCGTCATAGGGCCAGTGCGCGGCGAAGATCTCGTACGTTCCGCGGCCGAGCAGGAGTTCGTAGGGATCGGTCCGGCTATCTTCTCGATCATCCGCTGGTCGAAATAGTTGACGGCCCAGCCACCGTGGGTGAAGCCGCCGGGTCGGATCCTCATGTGGTCCGCCAGGGGCTTGCATCACCCCGTCGAGCGAGACGAACGTGTTGAGAGCGAGGGTTCTCATCGGTTCTCCTTACTTGTGCAGGGACCCATCGTCAAGCGCAGGGTCCCGGGGGTTGTCGGGTTGAACTTGCGGGGAGTGGAATGGTGGCGCGTGCGCGCGGTCGATGGTGTGGGGGGTTGTGCGCGCGGGGCGCCAGCCTTACTTCGGTCCACGACTCGGGTTGACTCCGGGCGGCGACGTGATGTTTGATCGTGTGATCCCGCTGGGGTAAGCGTTGCCGCCGCTCTGTCTTTGGAGGCCGTACACGTGGCGGTCGCGGCAGGCGACCGCCGGGAGCCGCCCGCGGCGCATCTGTGTGACAAGGGGCTTGGCGCGCACCGAGAGGCTCATGCCGGCTGAGGCGCCTCCTCGCCGATCGCGCAGCGTGTGGTAGGAGCGCTTGAGCAGCTTCGCATCGGTCCGGGAATCCGTCCGAACTCAGGATCGAGACGCGCAGCGCTCGCGAGAAAGGAGAATGCGATCCCAAGGATCCCGAAGACCTCGCCCTCCTCGACGGCGAGCGACGCATCGGTGGCGGCAACCGTGTCGACGTAGCGCCGGCGCAGATGTTCGACCTCAGTCACGGACATCGGCCATGTCTCCTGCCGATGTACTGAGGGTTCACACACCGACCATCGGCCGCGGCGGTCTTCAGTCCCGTACGCTGCGGCGCCCAGGGTCTGCTTCTGGTCTTGGAGGAGGATCGCGCGACCAAGGCAGGCGACGGCCGCCGTTGTGAGAACGGTGCGCGCGACGTTCCAGCCGATCCACGGCGCCTCGAATCGGTTGCGCACCGTCGCCAGGTCAGCAAGGTGACGGGGATCGCCGGCGCGCGCCAGCTGGTCGTTGAGCGGGACGCTGAGGGCGCGGGTCACCAGCAGGCCGAGGAGGGACAGCGCGAGCGCCGCCACCACCCAGCGCAAAAGGTGCGGCGGTCCGCGACGTCGGTGCGTGTGATCTCCGCGGCCGCCGCGGTCTGGGCGAGAGCACCGAGGAAGCTCAGAAAGAACACGGGGTTCTGGATCGCTTCGTTGATCTGCTGCATCGCCTCGATGAAGCCTCGGTCATCAACCCCGGCCAGGCCGGGCATCACCGAGCAGGCGTAGTAGATCCTGCCGGCAGCCCGGTCGTGATGGTGGCGGCCACGAGGACGATGCTCGCTGTCGTTGTGCGTTCAGGAGACATGGAGGGCGATGGTCAGAGTGACGGTGGCCGCGAGCGCGGCGAGTGCCCGCACGTGGTTGCCGGCGGTCCACTGCGCCAGGTAGCGTGCCCATGACGCTGGGGCGTCGGCGCTCGTCGGCTCGACACGCGCGAGCGCCTCGTTGCGTGGCACGTGGAACGTGATCGTCACCGCGATCACGCCGGTGAGATACAGCCCGCTGCCGGTCAGCACGTAGGGGGCGTAGGAGGCGTGTAGGTGCGCCAGCGCTACGCCGGCGCTCGCGATGCACGCCAGCGCCGTGCCGAACAGCGCGAGCATGAACGCATGGCTGATCGCGGCGAGGTTGATCGCCTGCATCGCGGCCACGCCTTGCGCGGGCTGCAGCCGCCCCAGGGCCTTCATGACGAAGCTGGAGAAGGCGAAGAACACCCCCGCGGCCAGCCCGCAGCCAACCGCGGCGATCAGCGACAGTGGATAGAGGAGCCCGGGCATCGTCCTAGCACCCCGCGGCGCTCGGTGCAGCGGTTGCGGACTCGTGTGCGGCGCGAGCACGGCGCCAGGCGAGCCACGCCAGCGGCGCGAGCGCGATGCGCTGCACCCAGCGCGGAGGGAACGCGGCCTGCACCTCCTTCTCGAACTCGCCCAGGAACAGCGCGAGGTCGAGCGGTTTGGGGATCCCGCCCAGCATTGTGCGTCCTCGTTCGGCGAGGTTGACCGCGGTCTCGAACAGTCGCTCGATCTGCAGCGCCGGTCGGATCTCGACCCGGACGAGCGCATCCGTGTCACCTGCGTTGGCGAAGTCGTGCTTCACACCAGCGGGCACGACGACCACCTCGCCGGGGACCGCGGTCACCCGCTTGCGTCCAAGCCTGAATCGCATGCTCCCCGCGACGACCGCGAAGCGCTCCTCCTGACGCGGATGGATGTGAAGGCCGCCCGGCACGCGAGCGCCCGCTGGGAGCTCGAGATCGATCGCCACCAGCGCACCATCGGTGCCCGCGGCGGTCTGGCGGAACGTGATCCGCTCGCCGCTCGCCGGGTTCGTCAGTGTCTGTCCCGCGTGTGCCATTTCGGTCCGGCTCGATTACGCGGCGGCGCGCCGCTGTTGGCCAACGACGCCGGTTGCGGCGGCGTCACGGGCATACTGCGAGAAGTCGCGAGGCTCGCGGCCCAGGGCGCGCTGGACCCCGTCGGCGAGGCGCGCGTTGCGCCCATCGAGCACCTCGCTGAACAGGTATGTGAGCAGGTCGATCACCTCGCCCGGCACGCCGTGCCGCGCGGCCGCGGCCGCGTGCTCCTCGATCGAGACCGGCACGTAGCGGATCTCGCGGCCGCTGGCCCGGGCGATCTCGCCAACCGCCTCTGCGAAGGTGAGCAGGCGGGGGCCGGTCAGCTCGTACAGCTGGCCGATGTGACGGTCGTCGGTCAGCGCCGCGACCACGACATCCGCAATGTCGTCGGCGTCGACGAACGGCTCCCGCATGTCCCCGGCCGGAAGCGCGACAACCCCACTGAGCACATGCTCAAGCATGTAGTCCTCGCTGAAGTTCTGCATGAACCAGCTCGAGCGCACGATCGTGAGCTCGGCCCCCGTCTCGCGCACGACCTGCTCGGCGCGCTGCGCCTCGGGTTCACCGCGACCGGAGAGCAGGACCACCCGCGGGGCTCCTCGCGCGACCGCGAGCTCGGCAAACGACCGGACGGTCTCCGTCGCGCCGGGGACGGCGAAGTCCGGGTAGTAGGTCAGATAGATGGAGCCGACGCCCTCGAGCCCGGGAGCCCAGGTCGAGCCGTCTTGCCAGTCGAATCGCGGCCGCCCCGATCGCGACCCGACCCTCACCCCGCGACCGAGCGCACCGAGGCGCGCTGCCACCCGCCGGCCGGTCTTGCCGGTGCCCCCGAGCACCAGAGTTAGTGAATTCTCGGTTAAAGCCATGGTCATCTCATCCCTTCGGTCGACTGCATCGTGGGTCCAGTTTCGGGCCCCTGTTGGCGACCGTCTATGACCGGGCGTCGCGAAGAAATGCTCGAACGTCCAAAGGCGACCGACGGGCGAACTACATGGGTCATACTGGGCGTCATGGCTGCCGCAGAAGCCTGGCCCCCGCCGGACCCGCTCGGCGAGGCACTCCACTACCTGCGCATGGACGGCGCCTTCTATTGCCGCTCGGAGCTGAGCGCGCCCTGGGGGATGACGCTTGACCCGATGCCGGGCTACCTCTGGTTCCACGTCGTCACGACCGGCTGCGTCCTGCTCGAGGTCGACGACGCGCACTCCAGCTGGATCCGACCGGGAGACGTCACGCTCGTCCCGCACGGCAACGGGCACACCCTCAGAAGCGAGCCGGGGGCTCCCGCTCCGGGTGTTCTGGAGCTGGACCTGGAGCACCCCAGCGACCGCTACGAGATCCTCCGCGCCGGCGGCGGCGGCGCACCGACGACCCTGATCTGCGGCGCGGTCCGGTTCGAGCACCCGGTCGCGCGCAACCTGATCGGGATCCTGCCGCAGGCGATTCACATCGACGCCTCCGACGGGCCGCGGGTTCGCTGGATGCACGATGTCTTCGAGTTGATGGCGGTCGAGGCCAGAGGGTTCCAAGCCGGCGGCGAGGCCGTAATCACCCGGCTCGCGGACGTACTCGTCATCCAGGCCATCCGATCCTGGATCGAAACCGCGCCCGCCGCACGCACCGGCTGGCTCGGCGCACTACAAGACAAGGAAATCGGCCGGGCGCTTGCGCTAATCCATCGAGACCCCGCGCGAGACTGGACGGTCGCATCGCTCGCAACCGAGCTGGCACTGTCGCGCTCGGCGTTCGCGGCGCGCTTCACCGAGCTTGTCGGAGAGCCGGCGATCCGGTACGTCACGCGCTGGCGGATGCAGGTCGCACAGAGCGCACTCGAGACCGAGGGGGTCACGGTCGCCGAGCTCGCCGACCGCCTCGGGTACAAATCCGAGGCGGCGTTCGCACGCGCCTTCAAACGCGTCATCGGGACATCACCCGGAGCGCTCAAGCGCCGCGGCGAGCTCCCAACGCTAACTCCCGCCTAGCCCCAACGGCGGCCCCGGGCCAGCCGGGACTTCGCACCTGCGAGTGGTACGTGCTTCGGTCATGCGGCATGCATCTCGCCACGCCGGTCAAAGACCCGCTTGCCGCGGAACGCCGGGCGCCGTGTCAGCGCCGGCTCGCGATTTCCTGAGCGAGGAGGCTTTGGCGCGGCGCGAACCAAGCGGGGCAGCGCCCTCCGGGTCGCGCATTTGCGCCCCGTGCCGGGGTGACGGAGGGGCCGCGGGTCAGTAGAGCAGACCCCGAGATCGAGCAGCGCTCCGTGCACACTGAAGTTCTCATGGATGCGCCGACGAGAGGGCAGCTCCTCAAACAGCGCTCGGTCGGCGTTCAGGGCGAGGGCAGCGGCCCAGCGCGCAGCTCGTAGCGAGTGCCGACGGCGTTCTTGATGAACGCCTCGGGAAAGGCGGCCGCGATCGCCTGGGTCGCGCGCCAGCCGGTGCAATGCGCAGGCACGATGTGGTCCGGTGAGAACGTCGCGAGCGCGTCGCAAGTGGGCGCGATGAGCTGCTCGAACAGCGGCCCGGCGAGGTGGAAGCCGCCGATGACCGCGTGGAGGCGGCCCTCGCCGGTGAGCTTGCGCGCGTAGCGGATCACGTTGACGATGCCCGAGTGCCCGCAGCCGGCCAGCACCACCAGCCCGCGGCCGCGGACGCTCGCCACCAGGGCCTGGTCGTCGAGGATCAGCGGGTCCGGCTGCCAGCACCCGTGCCGCCAGGCCTGGTGGACCGGGTAGCCCTGCTCGAAGTCGGTGCTGCGGTCAACCTCGCCGGTGACCAGCAACGAGCCGTCGAGCAGGAACGACGGCTGGCGCTGCTCGACGATCTCGAACCCCGCCCCCGCGAGCGCGCTCCTGCTGGTCGAAGGCAACTCGATCGGCTCGCGCCTCGGTAGCGCCACCCGGCGACGGCTCCAGAACTCGGGGTGGATCAGCACCGGCAGGTTGGCGCGCCCGAGTTCCCGGATCAGGCCGTGCATGCCGGTGGTGTGGTCCCAGTGGCCGTGGCTGAGCACGACGATGTCGATCTCGTGCGGGGACAGGCCGAGGCGGCGCATGTTCTCGACGAGTCCGTCCGGCGTGAGGCCGGCGTCGAAGAGGACGCGGGTCGCGCGGTCTGCCTTCTCGATCTCCACCAGGCAGGAGAAGCCGTGCTCGGCGCGGAGCAGGTCGGCCGTCTGGCCTCCGTCGAGCGCGCTCGCGGGGACCCTGGGGTAGGCGTCAAGCTCAAGCGGCGCCCGCTTTGCGGGGCCGTCGTCGACGAGCAGCAGGTCGGTCACGTTGTCGACCAGGGTGGTGATGGTCAGCGCGTTAACGGGCGCGAGCGGGATCGTTTCCATAGTTCTCCAGGCCTCATTTCTTTGGTGGTCGATTCGCCCACCCCGATCGGCAACACGAACGGCTCCTCAGCCGCCGTACGCCTCGCCTCCTTCGCGCGCCGCGGTGGCAAGAGCGGCGACGGACTCGCCGAAGCGCTCCATCGCCTCGCGGTGCAGAAGCGGGTCCCAGCTCACCCTCGCCACGCCTAGCTTCGCCAGCTCGGAGAGCGGCGGCGCCCGCCGGCTCGCGAGCACGTTGACCGGCCCACCGGCATCGACGACGAACCGCCGCAGCGCGTCGCGCTCTCACAGCGCGATCGGGTACACGCATTCGGCACCGGCCTCCAGGTAGGCGCCCGCCCGGCGCAGGGCCTCGGGCAGGAGTTTGGGCAGGTCAGCTTCGTTGGCGCCGGCGAGCACAGCCGAAAGGAAGACATCGATTCGGGCGTTGATCACCAGCCCGTAGCCGTCGACGGCGGCTGCCGCGCGAAGGTCGCGCAGGAAGCCCGCCTGCTCGTCCCCGTCGCGCAGCTCGGCGCGCCCATGGTCGGTGTCCTCAAGGTTGCAGCCCGCGGCTCCCGCGGCCTTGAGCGCAGCGACGAGCTCGGTCGCCCCCATCCCGTAGCCGGCCTCGGCGTCGACCGTCAGCGGCGCGTCCACCGCCCGGCCAATCCGCGCCGCCGCGGCCAGCGTCTCGTCAGCCGGCGCGCGCTCGTGGTCCTCATAACCGAGCGCCGCGGCGATCCCGGCGCTCGGTCGTGGCAACGACAGAAAAGCCCGCCGCTGCCACGGCCCTGGCCGTCCCGGCGTCCCAGACGTTTGGCAGCACAAGCGGCGCGCCAGGGCGATTGAGCGCCCGCAGCGACCTACATTGATTTGCGAGTGGCACGGACATTTGGGCGTCTGCCGGCGCGCCGTCGTCCCCGGGATGTCTACGCGTGGAGCGGTGGCCCGACGAACTCAATCGCGCACTCGCGGGCGGCCACGGCGAGCGCCTCGGCCTGATCGGGGGTGGGCGGCCCCTGGGGCACGGGCAGGTCGCTGCGCTCGGCCGGACGGCTGACCGCGCGCATGAAGCGCTCGAAGTCGCCATGCGTGGTGACGTTCAGCCAGCGCGCTCCTTCCGGCGACTCGACCCGGTAGGTGTGCGGCACGCCGATCGGCGCGAGGGCCGCCTAGCCGGTGCCGACCCGGAACTCGGTGTCGCCAGCCCGGATGCGAAGCTCGCCGTCGAGCACGTAGAAGGCCTCATCCTCGTTGTGGTGGACGTGCAACGGCGGCGAGTCTCCGTGCGGCGCGCGCCGCTCGAGCACGCCAATCCCGTCCCGCCCGGCGTCGTGACCGATGCGCACGGTGGTCAGCGTCCCCAGGAACCAGAGTGCCTCGGAAGCGGGTGCTTGAACTGACATTGCGAGGTCCCCCTCCGGCGGTAGACTCTGATTTGGAGGTTATACCTCCGAATCGGAGTTATGTCAAGAGGCAAGCTGACCCCCTTCTCCTACGCCGTGCTGACGCTCGTCGGCCAAGGTGGCGCTGGCCCGCACGACCTCGTCCGCATGGCGCGATCGGGCCGTATCTACTGGGACGCCGCGGAGAGCCAGTGGTATGCCGAGCCCAAGCGACTCCAGACCCTCGGTTATCTCGACGCGCGGACAGAGCCCGGCCAAACGCGGCCGCGCACCCACTACACGCTCACGCACAGGGGCCGCGCCGCGCTCGCCGAGTGGATGACAAAACCGGCCCGGTTCCCCCGCATCCAGCACGAGGCGATCGTCCGCCTGCTCGCCGCCGACATCGTCGGCGAACAGCCGGTGCTCGACAGCCTGCGCGGGCTCCGCGACCAGATCACCGCGATCTCAGCCCAACTCGACGCCGCTGAGGCCGTCGCCCGGACGATCCCAAACCGCAAGGACTACCTGCTCCTCAACCACCGGCTCGCCCGCCGCATCCTCCAGGCCCACACCGATTGGCTCAACGAAGTCGAGCGGAAACTGGCATCGCGGACCCGCCCGTGAGGAGCTCGTCGCTCGCCCAACCATCACCAGGGCGGCGGCGTTGGTGTTCGCATACGACCGATCGGGTTGCGCAAGCCTGCGTGGGTTATGCGAGGTGCAGTCCGACCGCGGCGTTCTCCTCCGGGGTCGCGTTCCAGTAGCCATAGCGCTCGGCGGTGTCGAGGAACTGCTGGATCGCCTCCGGCGTGGGTGGCCAGGCCGTCGTGCCGACGGGTTTGTCCAGCTCGCGGAAGAACCGGCCAATCCGGGCCGTGGTCACGATGATCGCGACCGCCGGCTCGACCGACCGGTTGCGCCCGGCCGACCGGGGTGCTCGAGTCGGTTTCAAGGACGCCTCGGGCATCCAGCGGTGGCGGACTGTCGAAGGCGGCCTCATGGCCGCCCGCAGGCTCCGCGACGAGCTGCTCGCGCGCAGAGGCCGGGGCGAGACGGTGGCGCCCGACTCGCGGCTGCGGCTCGGAGAGGCAGCCGACGTGTGGCTGGCAGGGCCGGTGCTCGACTTGCGCCCTGCGACGCAGGCCGGCTATAGGAGCGCGGTCGAGCAGCACCTGCGGCCCCGCTACGGCAACCGTCGGCTGGAGACCATCACCGCCGACGAGCTGGCGACGCTGGTCCGTGATATGCGGAACCAAGGCAAGAGCGAGGCGACGATTGCCGCTGTGCTGGGCGCAGCGGGGCGTATCTACAAGTTCGCGGCGCGCCGACTTGGCTTCAGCGGCGTGAGCCCCACCACCCTGATGCTGTCATCCGAGCGGCCGAAGGTCTCGCTGGCGAAGCGCCTGCCGATCTTCGCACCCCAGCAAATCGAGCAGACCCTCGCCGCATCGACCGAGCTGTACCGCACTCTGTTTACCGTGGCCGCGCTCACGGCGCCCGGATCTCGGCGCTGTGCAGGCTCACCTGGGCAAACGTCCATCTCGAGGACCTCGACGACGCCGAGATTAACACAGCAACGCGCAACCGATGACCACGGACGGCCGACGTTCCCCGTGCTTCACCAGACGGACCAAGACGGTAACCCACGGCCGGCTCCGGCTGGCTCGGTGCCGTCGCTTCACTCGTTTCGCCACACCGTGGCGTCAAGGGCGCTGCTCGCCGGCGAGACCGTCGACGAGGTCGCGTTCTTGCTCGGACACAGGGACGCCACAGTCACTCGCGTCGTTTACATCCGCGAGATCGCCGACGCCCGCCGCCGCCACATGCGGCGCTCCCGCATGACCGCCGAGTACGCCGGCGCACTCCGCATCGCGCTCGACGGCGACGGCTCCTCGTAGCAAGCCATTAAGACCGCGAGCGGTCGGACCCAAGCGCTCCCACTCCTGGCCAGGGTGAGAGCGCTTTTTCGTGCCTGCGCAGCCGCTTCCCGCTTCCAAATCGCTTCCATAGCCTGCCTTGAGACCCGAGCTCATCTCGAGCTGAACCGGAAAGCCGGCAGATTGCAGGCACTTTGCGAGAGCCGACGCGGGGACTCGAACCCCGGACCCCTTCATTACGAGTGCCTCATTTGCGGGACATCTCCCGCAACTACACGAGTTTGAGTTCGCCTCAGTGCAGTTAGAACAGGTCAGAATTGCTGCGTTCGGGACACGCTGGGGACACGGTCCGTGTGGGCGCCGGTTCAACACTCGGTCGCGGCATCGAGGGCGACGCAGACAGCGGCATCTTCTCCGGACCGAGGCTGGTGATCCGCTCGGTCAGATGGCCCGTCGGGAGCATGACGAGGTTGTCGACGTTTGCAACGCAGGGCTCGGAGATTCCGTCGTCCTGATCGAGGGGAACCTCGGTCGGGATGCCGCGGATCGTCCTCGTCAACGGGCAGACGAGGATCTCCGCCAGGACGCCGATCGCAGCGTTGCGGTGCAGAACTACGTACGGTCGCCGCCCGTGCTTGGGCGTCTCGCCCCACCACACCTCGCCTCGGCTCACCAAGGCTTGTGTCCGGCAGCGCGCTCCTCGGTGTCAAGCCGATCCAGCACCGCGTCCCTTGACGCCTCGTTGACCGACCGCAGATCCGCCCACCCGTCGGGTTTGTGCTGCGGCGTTCGCCGATAGGCCGACGCGATACCTTCGTCGAGATCGCGTTCGCGGAGCAGACGCGCGTACTCAGCCTCCAGCTCGGGCTCGGAGAGCTGGTCCAACAGCGCATCGACTTTCTCGCGTGTCGTCATCCAAGCCCAAATCTATCGCCCCGGTGGTCGACCGCCACACGCTCGCAACTGCGATCAACTAGGACGCCGGACGGAGCAACGAGGCTGTCGTTCCACCAGTGAGCAGCACTCCGGCATTGCGGCAGGTCACGCGCCTGCTCCTTATCCTTGTCGCCAGCGACGCGGCCGCCGGGGTGGACGCCTGCATCTGCGGGCGAGCGACACTCAGCGCGTTAGCGGAGGATCGGCCTGAAGCTGAATCGAGCAAGCGCAGCGCCCGCGGCCGCGCCACAGAACTGGTATCAGCGAGGTGCAGCGATGTGGCGTGGCTCGTCCACGCCTATTGCGGTCGCGGCGCCCGCGTGGCCGCTTTGCTCAGCGAGCGGCAGCGCGGCTGTGCTCAAGGTCGGCGGCAGCCCCGCGAGCGGCCGTACTTCCGCGCTGCGAGGATCCGACAATCCGGGTCGGCGCTGTCCCTTGATTCATCGGTCGTCCAACAGGAGCGCGTAATCGACCCCGTCCGGGCTCTCGGAATCCCTCTCGAAGCAGCGGTCATCGCCGTCGACGACGCAGTCGGTGATGAGCTCAACGGTGTCGGTCTCGCTGCTGTCTCAGAGACATCCGCTTCCAAGAGTTGGCTTCGGGCTCGCGGGTGCATTTCCCAGGCGTCGCTGGGGAGAGGGCTGCCAAAGCCCGTACGGTCCTGGAGCTGCATGCGGGGTGGCGATGGGCGTCGCGCGCGTGGCGTCACGCGCGTCGTGCGAAGCGGTGCGCTGATGCCTTGGAGCCGCTACCGTGTGTGCCGACGGGGCATGGTAGGTGACCGGGCGTTTCGGACCGAGGTGTGTGTTGTCGGTGCTGGGCCGGCTGGGCTGGTGTTGGCGCTCCTGCTTCAGCAGTCGCGGATCTCGTGCATCGTGTTGGAGCGGCTGTCCCGAGATGCTTTCCGTCGAGTTGCCGGCGCAGGCCTGATCGAGCACCGGACGGTGCAGCTGCTTGAGCCGCACGGTCTGGCGGAGCCGATCTTGTTGTGCTGGCTCGTTCGCAAAAGATGACGGCCAGTCGGGTGGATGAGGTGCTGGAGCTGGTCGGGGTGGCCAGCGCCGCGCGGCGCAATGCCGGGGGATTCTCGCTGGGGATGCGCCAACGGCTGGGGATCGCGGCGGCGATGTTGGGTGATCCGCAGGTGGTGATCTTGGACGAGCCGTTCAACGGCATGGATCCGGAGGGGATCATCTGGGTCCGCCGGTTCCTTCGCTCCCTGGCCGCCGAGGGGCGGGCGGTGCTGGTCTCCAGCCATCTGATGGGCGAGCTTCAGGGCATCGCCGACCGGGTGGTGGTCGTCGGCCGCGGCAGGGTCGTCGCGGACGCCCCCCGTCGATGAGTTGGTGGCTCGGACGTCAGGCGAGGACGTTCTGCTGGTAACTCCGGCGTCTGCCGAGGCCGCCGCGGCGCTCGAACGGGCCGGGGCGAGGGCGACGGTCACCGGCCGTGAAGACGCTGACCGTCGCCGGGCTCGGCGCCCAGCGGGTCGTGGAGGTGGTGAGTCAGGCGCGGGTGGCCTTATCGGAGGTCACCACGCAAAGGGCCACCCTCGAGGACGTCTACCTCCAGCTCACCGGGGGCGAGACCGAATATCGCGCTGCTGCGGCCTGGGAGGCGGATCGATGACCGCGACCGGTGCATCACCGCGCCCGACGAGCCTTTACGCTGAGCGCGGGAGTTTCGGGGCGGTGGTACGGGCGGAGTGGACCAAGTTCCGCACCGTTCGGGGCTGGCTGATCGGCCTGGTCCTGGCGGCCCTGCTGTGCGTCGTGTTCACGTACGTGGTGGCCAACGGCAACCACACCGGCAGCTGCACGGGCACCGGAATCAGCTGCCAGAGCGGCCATCCCTTGGTGCCCACCGGACCCGACGGCGAAGCGGTCGCCGACAGCTACCAGTACTTCGAGCAGCCGCTCACCGGTGACGGCACGCTCACCGTCCGGATCACCTCGCTCACGGGGCTGCTCTCGACCAATCCTCCCGGCGTGGCCCCTTCGATCGCGGCCAGCCGACCAGGGCTGGCGGGCTGGGCGAAGGCAGGCGTCCTCCTCACCCCGACCACAAAGCAGGGAGCGCCGTACGCGGCGGTCATGGCCACCGGCGGCAACACCGCGTCCGACACGCTGCCGTTCGGGATCGTCGTCGCCCTGATGGTCCTGATCGTCGTGGCGACGATGTTCATCACCGCCGAGTACCGCCGAGGCCTGATCCGCACCACCTTCGCCGCAACTCCCCAGCGGGGTGCCGTGCTCGCGGCCAAGGCGCTCGTGATCGGCACCGTCGCATTCGCGGTCGGCGCCCTGGCCGCGGCCGTAGCAGTGCCGCTCGGGATACATGTCCTGGGCAGCGGCGGCAACTACGTCTTCCCCGCCAACGCCCTCACCCTGGCGCGCGTTGTCGCTGGTACCGGGGCGCTCGCCGCCGTCACTGCGGTGGGAGTGCTCGGTCTCGGCGCCGCCGTGCGTACCAGCGCCGAGGCCGTGACCGCCGGCATCGTCGTGTTCGCGCTGCCCAGCCTGATCGGGCCGGGCGTCCTCGGTCCCGCCGCTTCCGGCGGCATGGCCTGGCTTTACCGATTCACCCCCGCCGCGGCCTGCTCGGTCTTCGGGGTGCTTCCGCGATCCTCGCTCGTTGACTTCCCTTACACGTTGGCTAACGGCTACAACCCGCTTGCCGCCTGGGCTGGCCTCGCCGTCCTGTGCCTGTACGCGGCCGCGGCCGTCGCCCTGGCCGCATACCTGCTCCGGCGCAGGGACGCATGACCGAAGCCCTGTATGCCGAGTGGACCAAGCTGCGCACCCTCGCCGGAACCGCGTGGCTGCTCATCGGCGCCGTCGCTCTCACCATCGGCATCAGTGTCGTGGTGGTGGCCGCGACCCACCAATCCCCGGGTGGCGGTGCCGGGAAGGACCCGACCAGACCCGTGCTCACTGGCGTCGACCTCGGTCAAGCCGTAATCGCCGTGTTCGCCGTTCTCTCCATCTCCGAGGAGTACGCCACCGGCATGATCCGCAGCACGCTCACCGCCGTGCCGCGCCGCCTCGTGCTGCTCGCGGCGAAGGCCGCCAACGTGGCCGGCCTCACGCTCGCCGCCGGTGCTCTTGGCGTCGCCGGCTGCCTGCTCGCCGCGCGGCCGCTGCTCGCCGCCGCCGGACCCGATCCTGCGCACGGGTACGCGCTCGTTTCGCTCGGCCACGGCCCGACGCTGCGCGCGGCGGCCGGGAGCGTTCTGTACCTCGTCCTGATCGCCCTGCTCGCGCTCGGCGTCGCCACTGCGGTGCGCGACACGGCAGTGTCGATTGGTGTCGTCCTCGCGCTCCTCTACGTTCCGCCCCTCCTTGCCGAAGCGGTCTCGGACCCCCTCCGACGGCACATCCAACAGATCGCCCCGATGACCGCCGGTCTCGCTATCCAAGCCACCACGAATCTGCGCAACCTGCCCATCGCCCCCTGGGCCGGACTCGGCGTGCTGACCGCGTGGTCAGCCGGGTCCCTGCTAGTCGCAGGCGCCCTGCTCCGACGGCGGGACGCATAAGGGCGGCCGCTTCTCAGCCAGCTGACGAACGAAGACCAAGACGACGCGCCACACGAATCACTCCGACGATCGATCGCCGCCGACGCCCACGTGAACACGAAAGCGGTACGCGACCCGCGCGGGTCGATGCACCCGCTCCTCGCCAGTCGGGGGTGCGCCGGTCGGGTCGGTCGCCGATGACGGCCGATCCAGTCGGTGGCCAGCCGCCGATCGCTTCCCCGATGTCCGCGCTTAGGAGGTAGAGCGTGGCATCACCGGAACGCTCGTCGCGCGAGCAGAGCGGGGCTCGGGGACCGCGGTAGCCTGATCTCAGTCCGCAGACTGCTTAAGGGACCGATGTCGATTTCGCTGTGGGATGGGGATCCCATTCGCGACAGATACAGATGCATAGAGCGAGGAATTCAGAGATGGCCGTTCACTACTTAGAGATCGTCAGCAGCGACGTAGAAATCCTGACTGGGCTCTACGAGCGCGTGCATGGCCTCTCGTTCGGTCCACCGGACCCCGATCTCGGGCAGGCTCGTGTGGCGACCCAAGCGGACGGAGGGCTGGTCGGCATCCGGAAGCCGCTGGCGGCGCATGAGCAGCCGATTATGCGAACGTACATCGCGGTCGACGACATCCAGCAAGCAGTGAAAGCGGCCGAGGAGTCCGGCGCGACGATTGCGTATCCCCCAACCCGCCAAGGCAGCCAGGGCACCTTTGCAATCGTGATCCAGGGCGACGTGGAACATGGACTCTGGCAACGCTAGCCCGCCGCCTCGGGGCGCTACGCGACATGCGTTCCGGCAAGGTAGGTGAGTTGGCAGTCGCCTGACATGCGCGCCGCGCGACCAACGCAGGGCGGCCGCTGTTGGTCCCGGGGGGCGAATCGGAATGCCCGAGGGCCAGTTAGGGGTCGGACAAACCGGCCTGGAGATCTCGGATGATCGTCCCGAGAAGACCGGATGCGAGCAGCCCCTGTCCCAGGGGACCCGACGGATTCTCACCGACCGGCGGCAACTGTCGCAGGGCGGCTCTGACTGGCGAGGGCATATGGTCAAGCTGCCAGCGGACCTCCTCGCTGACGGCCTCAGGCCGCTCTGGGGCGGCCAGTCCAGCCGCCGTGGCGGCATATGCGGCGGCACCCAGCGCGTGCGCTCCCATATGGGGAATGGCTGCTGCCTGTCCTGCGGCTCGGGCGGCGGCCGCTGCTGCGGGAGACTTCACCTCACGAGCGGCGCCACCGGCGATGAATCGGCGGCGGATCTCTTCGGCGACGCCCAGCTCTCCATGAGCAAAGGCCCGCGTCCGAGCAATTGCATCGCGCGGCCGGCTGTCCTCCGGCGCTTCTGCCTCGAACAGCTCCAGCACCCGCTCGGCGCAGTCCGCCGCCCACAACGCCACGACCCGCCGATCGCCCTCGCTCAGCGTCTGCGGAGAAACCATCCCGCGATCTTTCCACGCATTCAGTGCGGGTCCCTCTATGCCGCGCGGAGCGGGGCAGTCAGGCTCGTCGAGCAAATGCTTGTAGAAGCGCGAGAGCAGGTGTCGGTCTCTGCGGCCGCACCGGAGGGCGTGCCTGAACGGCATACGCTTCCGGGACCGATGAGTTCGCCGCGACGAGCCGGTCTCAGGGACATGAACTGTGACACGGAGATTCGCGCGCTGTGCACTGCAGCGGAGGGGAGGGTTGACTGATGCTCACCCTCTACGAGCACCCCTTCGCGCTCTACTGCCAGAAGGTCTTGGTCGCGCTCAATGAGCAGGGGGTCGCTTACAACGTCCTTGAGGAGCAGCGCGACTTCGACCGTGCTGAGCTGGCTGCGCTCTGGCCACCGGCGTCGATTCCCGTGCTGCGCGACGGCGACCAGGTGATTGGCGAGACATCGATCATCATCGAGTATGTCGCCGGTTCGCGGTTGGTGCCGTCGCTGGAGGCCCGCAAATGGGACCGGCTCTGCGACCAATACGTTGCCGACGCCGTCCAGGCAATCGTCTCCGACACGATCGAGGAGCGCTTTGACAAGCGCGCGGTCGCCCAAGCGGAGGGCCGACTCAACATGGCGTACGGAATGCTCGAGGCGCAGCTGGCCACGAATGAATTCCTCGCAGGCGACAACTTCACGATCGCCGACTGCGCCGCAGCGCCCAGCCTGTTCTACGCCCTGGCGATCCACCCATGGGACGAGGACATCCACCCGCGGCTCACGCGGTACTACCGCGCACTCGCGCAGCGGCCGTCCTTCGCCAAGGTGATCGCGGACGCCCGGCCTTACCGCCACTTGTTCCCCCTGCCCTGGCCAGCCGACTTCGACCGCTACCACTGACCTCCTCGGACCGGTGTGTGCCGGCCTCCGAGTTCAACGGATAGCAGCGGCCCTCCTGCCCGCGCGGAGCAAGGCGCTCGGTTAGGCCCGGGCAAATACGCCCCGCGCGAGGAAAGCGGGTCTCCGAGGCGCAGACTCGCCTGTCGCAAGTAGGCCCGAGGCGCAAGCCCCGCTCCTAACCGCCGGCGCGGTGGTGGTCGCGAGGGTCTGCGGAGCGTCGGTCTCCGCCCCGGTCCAGGATTGTTGGAAGTCGGGCAGCTGAAGACTAGGATCAAGCCGATGGCGGTGCTGACCGGTATCTCGCCCGTTCTTCTGGTGGCGGATCTTCAGCGATCGGTCGACTATTTCAGCGACCGGTTGGGGTTTGAGCGCCACGTGTTCGGCGATCCGCCCAACTTCGCTACCGCAGCACGTGATGCAGCGGTCATCCTGATCGTCCTCTCAGATCAGCCCGAGCGCCTAGTGCCTCACTGGCAGATCGTCGACAAGATGTGGGATGCGTACATCCGCGTCGACGATGCGGACGCAATCTATGCCGAGGTTCAAGAGCGAGGAGCCGGCATCGACTACACGATCTATGACGCGCCGCATGGCTTTCGCGAGTTCGGCGTCCAAGATCCCGATGGGCACGACATCGCTTTCGGGCAGCGACTCGACCCGTAGCTGGCGTCGGCGCGGTCACTGCTGGACCGGCACCCGGTCATATGGCGCCGGGCTGCCGAGTTGATCGAATTTCAACCCTGCCAAGCCGCTGCGGGACCCTGGTGACCGCGCAACCCAGGGAAGAGGCGCGTCTGCCCTGCTGTCGGCGGAAACCAGGGGAGGGGCGCATCTGCCCTGCTTGGCGGGAGAGCAGGGCAGCGAGCTGACCGGCGCCGACGTCCTATCGGCCGACGAGCTCGAGGGTTGCGAGATTGGCGAGGAGCAGGACGAGCGAGCAGCTCGTAGGATGCCTCCTGCTCTCGTGTCAGCTCCGGCATGCCGGCATCGCGTCACGACCATCCGCGTAGCGTTCCGTTCCCGGGACGGATCACCGGCCGGGTCTTACGTGCATCGCCTTGCTTGGCGGGTTCAGCGCGCGGCAGTAGCTGTCGGAGTCCGCTTCGGGTTCCGCTGCGGGATCTCGGTGCGGCGCCGACAATGGCCGTACTGTTGCTTGGACCGTCCACCCGATGAGTTTTCGTGTTGCGATCGGTCTTTAGCTTTGGCAGAGCAGACACCAGCGGAAAGAAGAGCCTGATCTCAAGCTCAATGGTGAACTTCATCACGACCATGGTCCGTCGCTTTGGTGCGACGAGTTCGAAGCCTTGCTGATCTACTCTATGAGCGTTTCGGTGGACGGCTTCATCGCCGACCGCGAGGGCCGGTTCGGGTGGGGTGACCCTGACGAGGAGCTGTTTGGCTTCCATCTCGCGCGAGTGCGCGAGCTTGGCTGCCATCTGTGCGGCCGGAAGCTCTACGAGACGATGTTGGTGTGGGAGACGGATCCCTCCCTGCGCGACACCGAGCTTCACGCCGCGTTCGCCGACGTCTGGTCCGCGCTTCCGAAGGTCGTCTTCAGCCGCACGCTCGAGAGCGTTCAGGGCAATGCTCGGCTCGCCGAGGGGTCGGTGGCGGAGGAGGTCGGAACCGCGCTCGCCGCGACTGACAAGGACGTCGAGATCGGCGGCGCCGGCCTGGCCGCGGCGGCGATCGAGCTCGGCCTCGTCGATGAGCTGCGCATGTTCCGCCATCCGATCGTGGTTGGTGGCGGCACGCCGTTTCTGCCGCCGGTCACCGAGGACGTCCCGCTGGAGCTGATCGAGACCAGGACGTTCGGCTCGCGCGTGATCTACGAGCGCTACAGGCGCGTCCACGGTGAGATGGACTGACACCTCTGACGGCACGCGCACCCGATCCGCCAGCGTATGCCGCAAACTGATCGTCAAACCGAACACCTGATTCCGCTGCACCGCGCGACTCCTGATCGTCGGGCGGCAACGCTCGGTTTGCGCGGGATCCGCTACTCAGGCGGGTCAGCTCTGACGTCGAGGCCGGCAGCGGAGCCTCGACATGCACGCAACCCGCGCAAAGGGCGCCTCCGGGCTGAATGGCGCGAAGTACCGTCGCAATGCGAAAGCTCGCTCCTATGTCATCCATGAAGGGCCGGGTGTTGTCAAGGCTTCGCTTCAGGGTGTTTGATGTTCGGAGGCTGGTGCGGGAGGTTGAGGGGCGTTGAGCGCCGGGTTTGTTGGGGTTTTGGGGCTTTGCCCCGGATTGGTTGCCTGGTTGCCGGACGAGCCCGGCCGGGTCAAGCGCCGTGCTTTGCGGCCAGGGGTGCTCGGCGCCGGTTGGGGGCGCTTGACGCGGGCGGGTGAGGCTGGCAGGGAGCGTGGTGGTGGTCATGGTGCTCGGGGGGTCGGGCGCCGGTTCGCTTTCGGCGTTCCGGCTTGGGAGGAGGCTCCAGTCATCCATCCGGTCGCGCGGGGCGGACCAGGGTGTCGTGCGGTGCTCGGGGGCTCAATCAAGCGGGCGGCCGTCCTGCTCGGGTCAGAGGAGGAGGCCAGACATAGGAGCGAGCTCGCCCGAGCATGCACCTCGCGCCCTGGTGATCGCGCGAGTCTGGTGTGAGCTGACGTTGGTCATGCCGCCTCGGCCAGCTCGTCGTGGTCTTCGATGTCGGGCTGGTGTTTGAGGCAGCGGATCTCGCCGTCCCTGAGCCCGTAGTAGCAGAGGCTGAGGATTTGGCGGGCGACCGCGACCTTGGCGACGTTGCGCCCGCGCCGTTTGGCGATCCGCTCGAAGGTGGCGCGCAATGGTCCGCCGCCGCTGGGGATCTTCTGCGCCGCCTCGCACAGCGCCCAGCGCAGCGCGGGCGAGCCCTGGCGGGAGATGTGCCCCAGGCGCGCCTTGCCGTCGGAGCTGCGCACGGTCGGCGCCAGGCCAGCCCACGCACACAGATGGCGCGCGGTAGGAAAGCGCTTGACCTCGCCGACCTCGGCGATGATCAGCATCGCCGTGTAGCGCCCGACGCCGCGGATCTGGCAGAGCACCGGTACGCGCTCGTCGGCCTTGGCGCGCTGATCGATCTCGCGGGTGGTGGCGGCGATCTCGCGGTCGAAATCACAGATCAGCGACATGAGGCTGTCAAGCCGCCGGCGCGAGCCGTCGGGCAGCTCGAGGTCGGCGAGGAACTCGCGGCCTGCCTTGCCGAACAGATCTGTGTGCTCGAGCAGGATCCCCTGGCGGGCCAGCAGCGCGTGCACGCGGTTCTTGACCGCGGTGCGCATCCTGACCAGCACCGCGCGGTGGCGCAACAGCTCGCGCAGGTCGCGCAGCTCCGGCGGCGCTACGTACGCCTCGGGCAACAGCCCGGTGCGCAACAGGTGCGCGAGCGTCTTGGCGTCAACCGCGTCGGTCTTCACCCGCGCGGCCGCGATCGCCCTGGTGCGCAACGGGTGGGCGAGGTGCACGCCGTAGCCGGCCTCCTCAAGCAGCTCCGCCAGCCATTCCCAGCCGTAGGTCGCCTCGAGCGCCACGTGCGTCCCGTCGGGGTCGCCGAGCAGCTCCTTGAACGTGTCGCGGTCGTTGACGATCCTCCGGGAGAGCGCAAGCTCTCCGTGCTCGTCGATGATCGCGACCTGCGAGCGGCGGCGGTGCAGGTCGATGCCGACCCACCGCGTAGGGTTACTCACGGTCGGTCCTCCTCTCGAATTGTCCGGCCGAGCGGCCGTAATCCGCGCGGTCTCGAACTCTGCAGTTCGGGGCGGAGGGCCGACTTCCTGCCGCCCGGCCGGCGCACGCCACCCGGGCCGCCGGAGCCCGCCCGGCCCTTCATGACATCAAGTGAGGTTCGCTATTTGCGGGGTTTTCACTGTTACTTAGGGTGTGTGAGTGAAGTGCGCTATTTGCGAACTGTCCACTGGGACCGTCAAGGGGCCGGTGGAAAAGCCCGAGCTATGACACGCATACCATCGGCATCGGAGCGGCGGCGATGATCGTCTTGTCGACGTCGTCGCGGTCGAGCTGAGAGGGGCGGGGGATAAGCTCGGTCGTGCTGTGATCGTCGGCGGGTGGGAGCGCCGGCTCGGCGAGGAGGTGGTAGAAACGGCGTGCGAGGTGGCGCTTGAGGGACCTTAGCGCTCCCTTCTTCGTCTTGCCTTCGGCCTCTTTGCGGGCGAGGTACTCCTTGGTGGCGGGGTCGCGTTGCGCGCGGGAGATCGCGATGACGTGCAGTGCGTGGTTGAGCTGGCGGTCCCCGCCGGGGTTGAGCCGATGCTGGGTGCGCTTTCCCGAGGAACATGGGATCGGCGCGGTGCCGGTCTGGAGCGCGAAGCTCGCCTCGGAGCGGAAGCGCTCGTTGCCGGCGGTATGACCGATCAGGACCGCCGCGGTGACCGCACCGCAGCCCTGCTCGGCGAGCAGCTGCGGCCGGTGGGCCTTGACCAGGTCGAGCAGCTCTGCCGCGAGCTGATCGACCTGTTGGTTGAGCCTGCGCAGCTGCGCGAGCTGCTCGCGCGCGATCCTGACCCGTGCGCCGGCGGGCAGCTTCCGCAACCGCCGGTCGACCCGGTCGAGCACGCGCGCCTGGTTCAGTGCGCCGCGCTTGAGCGAGCGCTCGAGCTCCGGGCACACCTCAAGCAGATGCCACCGCAGCCGGTTCACGGTGCGGGTGCGGTCGGCGACGAGATCGTCGCGGTGATCTAGCAGCAGCCGGATCTCCATCGCCTGCTCGTTGAGATGTGCGACCGGGAACTGCTCGACGCCGTCCTTGACGACCGCTCTGGCGACCGCGAGCGCGTCGATCTCGTCCGACTTGCCCGGCTCGCGCTCGCCTTTGCGGGACGCGCCCATCCGGTGCGGCGGGACTCTGACTACCCGCTCGCCCGCGGCCAGCAGCGCCTGCTCGAGCCGGCGTGAGACATGCCGGCAGTCCTCGATCGCCCACACGCGATCGTCATCAAGGCCGCGAGCCCACCGGACCGCGGCCAGATGCCCTGCACCGTCAGCCTTGATCTCCCGGCTGTCGCGCACCCGGCCGGTTCCCTCATCCACCGCCGCAAGCGCGTGGCTGCCCTTGTGGGTGTCCGCCCCGATCACGACCATGCACGCCGTCCCTTCGTTTGGTTGAGTACCGATGAAGCGGATCTCCGGCGGACAACCGTCACGCAAGGCGAAAGCCACGCTCCTATCAAGTCACGCCGGCGGTCCTCGGGCGGCGACGGGCGACACAAGCTTTGCCGGTCAGGCCAAGCAGTCGACGCGGCAGTCGATAGTCAGCCCGCCGCCAGCCCGAGAACCAACCGGACGGGTCGGACGTCAACGCCCAGACGACGAATGACTCTGACAGTGACGGGAGTCATACGGGTTGTCCTCGACTCGCCAAACGCGACGGCTCTCCCCGTTCGTACTCGGGGAGCAAGGCGCGGTCGAGGTGGGTGTGCCGTGGCGCAACGACGCTGGTCGGAGCGTCGAGAACCGGCTCGCAACCCGCCAGGTGGGCTTTCGGCAGCCTCGGCACAGTCTCTATCGTCACGATGAGGATTTGCCCCGCCACAGGCGGACCGAGGAAACGGAGGTGGAGCGCTGGAGCGGGCGGGTGCGATGATTTTGTTGCCCTGCGACAGTCTCTCTCCCAATGACAAAGACATCCGCTCACCTCTCAATCTCCCTCGACGGCTACATCGCTGGGCCAAGACAGGATCGCGACAACCCGATCGGTATTGGCGGCCTGCAGCTGCACCAGTGGCACCTGGCCGAGCCGCTCCACGAGGGAGACGCCCGCTCCCGAGAGCACCTGGCCATGAAACGTGGCGCCTACGTGATGGGCCGGAACATGTTTGGCCCGATCCGCGGCGAGTGGGACGTGGAATGGCGCGGGTGGTGGGGCGACGAGCCGCCCTACCATGCGCCCGTGTTCGTGCTCACGCACCACGGCCACGAGCCGATCGAAATGGAGGGCGGCACGACGTTCCACTTCGTCACCGACGGC
Organism: uncultured Solirubrobacterales bacterium; assembly: GCA_963731355.1. Classification (GTDB taxonomy): domain Bacteria; phylum Actinomycetota; class Thermoleophilia; order Solirubrobacterales; family Solirubrobacteraceae; genus Palsa-465. Next base: position 131,718 of record CAVSUS010000006.1, read on the forward strand.
TTCGACGCCGCCTACGCGCAAGCGGTGGCCGCCGCGGGCGACCGCGAGGTCCTGATCGCGGGCGGCGCTTCGACCGTGCGCCAGGCGTTCGCGGCGGGCGTGATCGACGAGCTCGTGCTCGACATCGCGCCGGTGCTACTCGGCGAGGGCGAAGCGCTATTCCAGGGCGTCCAGGATCCCGGGCTGGAGCCGGTCGACGTGATCCCCTCCCCGAAGGCGACGCATATCACCTACCGCGTGGGCCGTTGAGCGCTCCCACCCCCGGCGAACTCGTGCTGATCGACCCCGCCGGCCCGGCAGGGCCGCCACCTGCTTTGGCACCCCTTCAAGCCTGATCGGCGAAGCGGGAGACTTGCTGCCCGCGCAAACGAGGGGCGTCGGCACGAACGGCGAGATGCACGTCGCGGCATGAAAGGGGGTGCGTTAGGGGGCGTCCCATGACAGCCGCATCGGCTGATGGCTGCCGCTTCGTCAGCGGGATCCAGCAGCCTGGCGTCATGCCGGCTCTGCTATCGGACCTCGTCCGGGGCGACAGCCAGCGTCCCGGCCGTCGCCAGTGATGCTTGTCGATTTGGGTGCGGAAGCGTGGTCGTTAGCAGGCACCGGGACGCCGGCCGGTCCCGCGTTCTCGCCGACCGACCTCTGGCCACGGCCCCGAATCGCGAACTTCCCTCTGCTCAGTAGCGCACGCCAGGGTTGCGCTGCTTGCGGGACCCGGGAACGGAGCGGAGCCGCGCTGTCGAAGGTCGTCGACTCGTCTACCGCGCGAAGAACGGTGCCTGTGCCCAGCCCTGGTCATACCGAGCCTGAAAGATCAATTCGGTTCGCAGGTGTCGGATCCGCCATTTGCCTTCCTGGCAACGAAAGTCGTTGTGGTAGCGGCCCGCGATCCAGAACGCCTGTCCATTGAGCACGGAGGGCTGCAGGTAGGTCCAGTATCCGACCGCGTCCGCACCGTCGACGCTGATCGACTCATTGGCGAGCAGATGCAACACCGGCGGAATCGGACCGGCGAAGCGCTCCACGATCGCGCTTCGCCCTTCGTGGCGGCCAAGCACATCAGCTAGCGCTCCGACTCCTTCCCAGACCGCGTCAGCGGCGAAATACTCAGCGACGGAATGGCCCGTGACGTCGCGCGCATGGACGTAAGCGGCCATCAGCCGACGGATCTCGTCCTTGGCCTCGAGGACGGAAACGCGTTCGGCCAACTTGTCGGGTTTGGTCATGGTTCGGCACCTCCGCAGTCGCAAGAGCTTTTCAGTGGCAACGGCGCGAGAACGCCAAATGCGACGATCCACGCCTGACGTACGGCAGAGCACAAAGGTCGAGCGATCAGGCAACCTGCTTGAGCTGCTCTGCCTTCGTGGCTAGGTCCAAATGACCATCGTGTTCACGTCACCGGACGATCGGCGCGCCAGCCGCGCGCGACCGTATGGTTAGTGGCGATGAGCTCGCCTCCAAGGCCGTAGACGTCCCCGCGGCCGGTGGCCTCGAATGTGCGTCGTTCCTGCGCGAGATTACCGCTCGCGGTGACGTGAACGACTGCGGTCGGCTTCCCGGCATCGTCGAGGACGACCTCATAGAAGGCATAGCTGAGGCGGTAGCCCTCGCATTGCCATTCGCCGACGCCGCGGCGGGTGCGCAGATGCACCAAGACCCCCTCGTCGGCGAACAGGTACCACTCGTGGTGGACGTCGCCCGCGAGCGGACCTGCGGTGAAGCGGACCTCGCCGCGCCAGACGCCCTGGAGATCGGCCATCGGCAGCTGGGTGACGGTATCGGGCATAGTCGGTGCTCCTTGTTCGGGATCTCGCCGGTTGATATGCATCAGACGCAGCAGGCTGGAGATCTATTCCACGCGATCGAAATCCGGCCCGCCGCACCTCCTGCAAGCGACCGCCTCTCAGCGGATGTCTGCTATCCCAACCCGAACCTCGCAAGACCCCACCTTCGAGCGGCCTCGACAGGCGGCGTGGCCGCCCGGCACGAGTAGCTGGCGACAACACGAGACAGCCGGCTGCCGCGATCCGCCAACCGAAACGACGTTTCTCGGTCAAATCGCGAAAACAGGTCGAGAATGCTGGTCGGGTGGGCGTTGGGAAAGCCCGGCGAGAATGGGCGCTCACAGCCGCAACGGACGACGTGCATCAGCTCGATCGTCGGCACCGCGCGCCGCTGGTCATGGACGCTGCGGCACTCTGGGACCCGCGATCGAACGCCACGATCCTCGCCCGCTTGCGATGCACGTGCTGCTGCCGAAGCGGGACAGAGGCAGCGAGAAGGTCGCGTCCCGCTTTTCGCCAGATCCGTGCATCCGGCGCTAGCTGATGCCGCTGCGCCTGCAGCTAACGGTCGGCCGCTCGAGCGCGTCGCGGACGCCTCGAAGCATCCCCCGAAGGGCCGACCGATCGCATTCCACGCGTGACCGCTTGCACACACATCCAGCCACGCCGGCGCCATCTCACGCCAGCGATCTCGCGACCCCTTACGGACACTGTGGGTCACGGCCGGGCCGTTGCGCGGCTTGACAGCGTCGGCCACCGTCGTCCGTTATTGCTGGACGCCTGAAGGGGCCACAGACGAATGGCTGCTGCTTCCCGCTCAGCGCGGCAGCGTGATCAGCACTGCCCTGTCGGGCGACAAAGTGCATGCGCGGAGGCGCCCTCTGCGACATCGCGGCGCGGACCGAGGGGCTCTCGCTCCTCGATTGAATCGAGCGATCCGCGCAGCGCACGCTTCGCCTGGTCGCTCCTGCCTGTTAGGAGTTGACTAGCTTTGGTGGATCGTCTAGCTTTGCTCGCTGCCCGGGGACCGGGGCGCAAGGCCATCGCGATCGTGGCGACGGGATGTCGTTCTGGCGAGCCGGGGTGTTGCGCGGCGTCCGGCGGTCTGGATTCGGCGGATGCCCGAACCGGGATTAGGAGGGATCAATGGGTGTGGTCGGTTCGCGAGTCGGGGCGCGAGAGACTTCGTGCGTTCCGCTTGGGGTGGAGCGGTCGCTGCTGTTTCGGGGTCTCGATCCAGCGGTTGTGCAGGGGGTGGTTGAGCGCGCCCGCAGGCGTACGTTTCGGCCGGGCGAAATGGTGTTTCACGAGGGGGACCCGGGGGACTCGATGCAGGTCGTGGCGCGCGGGCATTTGGCCTGCGAGCTGACGACGCGGGAGGGGGAGTCGTGCATGTTCCGCGTGTACGCCCCGGGGGACGTGTTTGGGCGCCTGTCCGTGGCGCCGTTGGAGGCGGTCCGCTCGATGTCGATCGTGTCGCTGGATGAGAGCGAGACGTTCGAGTTGTTCCGCGCCCAGCTGGATGAGCTGCGGACGGCGTATCCGCAGGTAAACGACGCGCTGCTGGGGATGGCCGGGCTAGAGATGCGCCGCCTGGCTGAGCGGCTGGTCGAGGTCATGTTTGTGGACGCCGATCGGCGGGTGCGCCGGCGGCTGCTCGAGCTGGGCGATCAGTACCTCGATCCCGTCACGGGTTTGACGGTGATCCCGCTGACCCAGGATCAGATCGCGCAACTCGCCGCGACCAGCCGCTTGACGGTCGGTCGGGTGCTGGGGCAGGAGCAGCGGCGCGGGACCATCCTCAAGCGCCGCCGGACCATCGCGCTGTTGGACGCCGAGGGGCTGTCGGGGTCGGCGGGGTGGCCGCAGGACAGCGTGCCGGCCACGCTGCGCTGAATGTAACGAACTTAGCATTCGGGATGTAAGGCACGTGACAGACAGGCGGCCGCGTGCGGTGTAGCGTGCTGGCGCTAACTAAGAACGGCGGCCCGGAAGGGCCACGGAAATGGAACCGGGGTGATGTTGCATGCGCTGTTTCGGAGTGCGTCGGATTCGGTCTGCGGTGGGGACCTCCCGCCGTGGCGCCTTGTCGGTAATGGCGCTGACCGTCGGATCGTTGGGGTTGTGGGCGGTCGCGCTGGCGGGTTCGGCTGCGGCGGCGTTGCCGTCGGGGTGTGTGCAGTCGGGAAGCATGGTGACCTGCTCGTACTCGTACACGGGCAGTGCGCAGACGTTCACGGTTCCCGCCGGCGTAAGCTCGCTGGACGTGACCGCGGTCAGCGCGGCCGGCGGAAGCGACTTGAACGCCGACGGAAGCGTGTTCCAGCCTGGAGGTCTGGGCGCCTCGGTCGAAGATCGGGCCGTCCCGGTCAGCCCGGGCGATCTGACCGTGATCGTCGGCGGCGTCGGCGGTGACACCTGCTACCCCCCAAGTGGTCCTTCCTGCGCTGGTGGTGCGGGAGGTAGCCCCGGCGCTGGCGGCGGCGGGGGCGCTGGCTCGTCCGGCGGAGCGGGCGGCGGCGGCTATTCCGGGCTGCTTGATCCGTCGAGCAGTCCGGCGACACCGCTGGTGATCGCGGGCGGCGGCGGCGGCGCGGGCAGCGGCGCCGGCGGCGAGGGCGCGGGCGGCGCCGGCGACACGGGCAACGGCGGCGGCGCCGGCGCCGGGAACTCCGACGACCTCGCCACCACGGGCGGCGGCGGCGGTACCAGCACGGCCGGTGGTGCAGGCGGCACCACCGACGTAACTCCCGGTGTTGCTGGGACGGCCGGGACGAGCCTCGCTGGCGGCCCGGGCGGGAGCGCCATCGACACCACCGACCCCACCAAGTCGGGCTTCGGCGGAGGAGGGGGCGGCGGCGGCTACTTCGGTGGTGGCGGCGGCGGCGGTGAAGGGGCCGTGACCGGTTCCTTCGGCGGCGGCGGTGGCGGCGGCGGGTCGAGCTACGGGGTTGGCCCCGGGCTTACGAACGAGACGACCTCCACCGCGCCGGCGTCGGTGACGATCAGTTACACCGTGCCCGCATCGCCAGACTCGACCTCGACGGTGGTGAGCTGCGCGCCGAGCCCGGTGCTGGCCGAGACCGCGAGCACGTGCACGGCGACGGTCACCGACACGTCCTCCAGCCCGTCGGTGCCGACCGGGTCGGTTAGCTTCGGGTCGTCCGGGCCGGGGAGCCTAGGCGGCGGAGGGTCGTGCTCGCTGTCGGGCGCCGGCAACTCGGCGTCCTGCCAGGTGAGCTATACGCAGGCGACGGTAGGTTCGGCGACGATCAACGCCGGCTACGGCGGTGACCCCGGTCACGCCACCAGCGGCGGACAGACGAATCTGGTCGTCCAGGAGACTCCCGCCGGGCTCTGTCAGCTGACGATGGCCTACGTCGAGCAAAGTGCCAGATATCAGGCGCTGCCCGCCAAGGCACAGGCCGCGATCAACCAGACCCTGACCGTCGCGTGCAACAAGCTGGCGACGATCACCCCCAAGCTGACCGCCCACCAGCTCGGGTTGGCGATCGCCGTCTACAAGGCAGCGGTCGGCGGTCTGGCCAACGGCGGCTGGCTCACCCAGGTGCAGTCCACCCAGCTCACATACCTCGCAAGCAACCTCACCATCACATGACACAACCGGCGCTTCGTACACGCGAGGAATCTCGTCGTTACCACCGAGGCGCAGGACGAACTCGTCCGCTTCGCCAAGCGCAGCGATCCGGATGACCGACGCGCTCGGACCGGACGGCTGACAGCAGTCCCGAGAGAACTGGCATAAAGCGCGGGAGGGAGAGAGACCGATTCGGCTCTCTTCCCTCCCGCACGTCCATCGCCAGCCAGGGTCGCTCTTCGCCCCGGTCTACGAGCAGAACTAACCCTCAACGATCTGAGCACCGCCTCCCACGAAGGGGGAGGAGCCGGTGCGGCCCGACGGAGCAGGAGCCTATCTCGGGCTCGAGATCTTGATCGCGCGTTACGGGCAGCTCGCTGACCGCCGCTGCTGCTCGGTGACCAATCGAGCCACGATGTAAATCGCCTGGCCGCCGCTGAACGCGACCGCTGTCGGACAGGAGCAGTCAGGAGCTTCGGCCCGTCGAATGGCTGCACGTTGCTAATCGTGGTGCGGCGGACCAACGCCACGTCCGCTGGCTCGATCGGCTTCAGACCGATCCTCAGCAAACGCGCTGAGTGTCGCTCGCCCGCAGATTCAGACCGTATGGAGGACCGGACGCGCGCATGTCGAAGTGGTCGGCACTCCCCGCGCAGGTCGCGGGGTAGTTGCTCGCGCTGAGGATTGCGCCCTCGGCGCGGCGGCCCACGATCTACGAGAGGAGTACCTGATGCCTGACGGTATCCGTTGGGTCGGTCTTGACGTGCACGCGCACGAGTCGATGATCGCGATCTTCGACCACGAAGCGGGTTGTTGGCCGTCCGCACGAGCTGTTGGCGCTGCTGCGGGCGGTGCCGCGGCCGGCGCGGATGGTGTATGAGGCCGGTCCGACGGGGTACGGGCTCGCGCGTCGTGCCCGCGCGGAGGGGATCGAGCTTGTGGTCTGCGCTCCGGGGAGGACCGATCGCGCCCCGGGCGACAGGGTCAAGACCGATAAGCGCGACGCGATCCGGCTGGCACGGTTGCTGGCAGCGGGCGAGCTGACCGTGGTCACGGTCCCGTCGGTCGAGCGCGAGCAGCTGCGTGATCTGGTGCGCTGCCGGGAGGACATCCGCGCTGATCTGATGCGCGCCCGCCATCGCCTCGGGAAGTTCCTTTTGCGTCGCGAGATCTACTACGAGGGACCGGGCGAGGCGTGGTCGCGCCGGCACCGCGCATGGCTAGCATCGCTGCGCTTTGGGGATCGCGGCTCGCAGCTGACGATCGCTGATTATCTGCACGCCCACGACGTGCTGATCGCCCGCCGCGACCGGATCGAGGCTGAGCTCGGGACGCTCGCTGACGAGTCGCCGTGCAAGGACACGATCGCCAGGCTCAGATGTCTGCGCGGGATCGACACGCTCTCAGCGCTTGGGCTGTGCGCCGAGATCGGCGAGTGGGAGCGCTTCGATCATCCCGACCAGCTGGCCTCCTACATCGGGATCGTCCCCTGCGAGCACACCAGCGGCTCCCAGCGCCGCCAGGGTGCGATCACCAAAGCCGGCTCCACCCACGCCCGCCGGCTGCTGATCGAAGCCGCGCACCACTACCGCCGCCAGCCCGCTGTCAGCCTCAACCTCGAACGCCGCCAACGTGACCAGCCGCCAGAGATCATCAACATCGCCTGGCGCGCACAACGACGGCTGAACGCCCGCTGGCGCCAGCTCAAAGACACCCGCCACAAGCCCAACGGGATCGTCGCCGTCGCGATCGCCCGCGAGCTCGCCGGCTACTGCTGGGAGATCGCGACCTGCGACACCCATCCGGACCGTGTTCCACCGGCATCCACGCCGGCGGGCGACCCCCTCACGCACGCAACCCCCGTCCCGCAGAAGCACAAGAGCGCCAGGAGGATCAGCACCTCCCTCTGACAGCCCAACGACCGACAACCCGTGGCCGCTGGCGAGGCGGCCCGAGCCTCCCGGCATCGCGCACACCCGTCCGCGGGACGCCTGTGAGCACCCGCCCCGGCGGCCGCGCTCGATTTCAGACAGCGGACGATGCGACGAAACCAAGGTCTTGGGGTAACCCAGCCCCCGCACATGAGGCTGACCACCGTCGCGAAACCCGTGGACGCCCGGACCGCCCCGCCAGCCGCCACCACACCCTCCCACCACCTTCCAGCCCACCCCGCAAGAAAGACACCATGAACGCTACCCGCTTGACAAGCCGTCCTCCATATGAGGCGTCCACCCGGGCGGCCGCATCGTTGTCGAGAAGGACGAGCACCAGCTCAGCTGCCGGTTCGCGTAGCCGCTCTTTCGCCGGGACGACGCAGAACTCGTCATCGAGCTTCGACCGGTTCGGTGATCCGAACGCGACACCGAGGAGGAGATAGTTATCGGGCTGCAAGCGAAGTTCCTCGCGCGCGGAGATGAGGCGCGTCCGTCCGCGGCTTGGGCATCGCGCACGCCGATCGGGGACAAGCTCGTACGGCCCGGCGGTCGACAAGACAGAGTCACGCGCGCGGAGACAGCCGCTCTGATCGCGTCCATGCGCGATGCTCATTCCGCGCGCGCGGAGAACCTACCGGGTTCCCGACCGGCTCAGGTGGTTGGCTGGCCCGTCACGACCGACCTCTCCCACGTTCAGCATCACCTCGGGTGCTGGACCCGCCTGTCCCCGGGCCTGCTCGCTGCGGTCAGCTTCGCGCCGGCGTGCCCGATGGCCACGGGCGGCCCGATGGCCGCATCAACCCACCTGCACCCCCACCGCGTCCCAAATGTCCTGCCAACAGCAACACACTATACGCACAGGCTGTGCTGGAAACGTCCCGCAGGGCCGCCACGCTGTCGTTGCGCCGCCTCGATTCGCCTGGTTTGCTGGCTTTCGCCCTTCAGCGTTGCTGGATGCCAAATACTCGCAAGGACGGCCCGGGATGTTTGCGGCACCTGCAGACATCTTGCGAGACGCCATCGGACGTTTCGGGACATTTCGGGACGAATGCCTGCAAATCGCCACAATCTCGGACGACCCATCAGGACGCCTCGGCCTCAAACTCCAGGCTGGTAGTGACCTCAACCCGGAACGCCTCCGCGACCAGCTCAGCGTCCTCCTGGCGTGGCGCGTAGTGGAGGTAGCGCATCGTCGTCTGGATGTCGGCGTGCCCCATCCACTCGTGCACCCGACGGATGTCGGCCTTGGCGATCATCCGCGTTCCGAACGTGTGCCGCAGGTCGTGAAACCGCAACGGGCGCAACCCGGCAACCGCGAGCGCCGCTTTGTACCGGCGCCTGAGCGCCGACCCGTCGAGGTAGCCGCCCGTCTCGCTGACGAACACGAGATCATCATCGCCGATCCAGTCATCGCGGCGAGCGAGCCGCGCGAGCGCCGAGGCGACGTCCGGCGCCATCGGCACCGCCCGCACCTTCCCCGACTTGGGCGTCGTCAGATGCCCCGCGTAGTAGCTCGCCCGCACCCGAATGGTCCGGCCGGTGAAGTCGACGTCCCGCCAGCGCAGCGCCAAAAGCTCGCCCATCCGCAACCCCGTGAACGCCGCGGTCAGGTACATCGCGCCGTCCTGCTCGGACGCGGCCACGCGCTCGAGCGCCCACACCTCCTCGGGTGAGAACACGTCGATGTCGCCGCTGCGACTCAACGGGGGTCGCTCCACCTCGGCCGCCGGATTCGCCTGGAGGCCCCACACCTTGCGCGCCCGCCCGAAGATGCCGTGCATCAGCACGAGCGCTTTGATCCGTGTGCTCTCGGCCCGCTCGACCGAGCCGATCCACCGCTCGATCAACCGCGGCGTGATTTCCTCCAGCGGCAACCCGCCGAACGCCGGCAGCAGCTGCGAGCGCAGGATCGCCCGGTAGCCGGCGACCGTCGAGGGCTTCCGCCGGCGGGCATGCTCCACGTAGCGAATCCACTCAGCGGCGGCGTCCGCGAACGTGACGCCCGTCCGCACCATGCCCGGCAGCGTTCCGCGCCGAGCGTCCTCGAGCACGCCCCGAAGCCAGTCCTCCGCAAGACGCTTCGTGAAGTACCCGGCCGGCGGGCGGCCGCGACCCGTCCACGCCGGCCCGAGCTTCTTCTGCACCTGCCGCCCGTCCGGCAGGCGGTACTTCATGTACCAAACCGGCCCGCGCGCACGCTCAACCCGGAACACGTGTCCCGTCGGTGATCGCCGCTCACCAGGCATCCCGCGATCATACGCCGATCCGGAGACATACTGGGGACACGCCGCGCCCTAAGCCCTAAAAAGAAACCTCATCTAAGCGGGGCTTTTGTGAAGCCGACGCGGGGACTCGAACCCCGGACCCCTTCATTACGAGTGAAGTGCTCTACCAGCTGAGCTACGTCGGCGGACCTCCGGGCCCAGTCTATCGGCGCCCCGGGAGCCGCCCCGAGGCCGCGCGGTAGGCGCTTCGAAGCCGGCGCGGCGCCTCGGGCCGGGCTGTCGACTCGTCGCCCCGGCCACCGGAATCGTCGGCCCGCGCGCGCCACTCCTCGGCCAGGATTGCCCACCGTTCGTGGTCGCGCCACCGGCCCCCGATCTTCAGGTACCGAGGCGAGAAGCCCTCGTGTTTGAACCCGCCGCCGCGGGCGAGGGCGATCGAGGCGTGGTTGCCGGGCTGGATGTTCGCCTCGATGCGATGGAGCTTCAGCGTTTGGAACGCGAAGCGGAGCACCCCCTCGAGTCCCTCGCGCATGTAGCCGTGCCCCGCGAACGGCTTGCCCACCGCATAACCGAGGTAGGCGCTCTGCATCGCGCCGCGCTCGATCTGCGAGAGGTTGAAGAACCCAACGATCGCGAGGTCCTCCCACCGGCAAACAAGCATCGCCTCGAAGTCCGGGCGCCGAGCGTCCGCCAGATAGGCGTCGAAGCGCCCGTTGTCCGTCGGCGCCGTCGCCCAGGGGCGATGGAAGGAGCGGCTCGCACGCATCAACGCCACGAACTCATCCCGGTCCGCGCGAACCGGCGCTCGCAGGAACACACGGCTCCCGCCACGAGGCCCCACACCATCGTCGCTGCGACTCATGTGGCCAGCAGGGCCTCCAGCCGATACGCGAGCGCCTCGCAAGCGAGCTCCTCGGAGACGTTGAGCTGGAAGCGCACCCTGGTGTCCTCCACGAGCTCGATGGCCGCCCGTAGCCGCGCCGGCTCGACTCCGCCATCGGACTGCAACTCGTCGATGCGGTCGCTGTGGCGCACGAGCTCATCGACGCCCCACGCGAGGCAAGCGAGATCGGCATACCACAGTGACACCAACTGAAGCGCGAGGTCGAGTGCTGCCGTCTCGACGCGCCGCCGTACCCGTCTGATCCGCTCCGACCACTCGGTCTCGATCCGCTTTCGCTCCTTGCGGGCATAGAGCTCGAGCTCGTCCGTGGCCCGGCCCTCGAGCTCGCTGCGGACCGCTTCGCCCTCCGCCTGCACCGCGCTGAGCAGCTCCAACCACGGCCTGGTCCGGGATGCCTCGCCCGATAGCGCCGCCCGCGCGAACCGTTCGGCGCCCACTCTGAGGGCCTGCCCCTGGGGGGTCGCCAGCTCCACGGCCCGCTCCCCGTCACCTAGCGATAGACGCGCGCACGCGAGCGCGCCCTCCCGGTCGATGCCCAGCTCCTCCACTCGTGCGGCCACCGTCTCGACCGACGGAGCATCGAAGCGGACGAGCTGGCAGCGCGACCGGATCGTCGGCACCACCTCGACGAGCCGATCTGTAAGGAGGATCAGGTGGACGAACGGAGCCGGCTCTTCGAGCGTCTTCAGCATCCGGTTCGCCGCCTCGTCCCCGAGCTCGTCGACACGCTCGATCACGAACACCCGCCGGCCCGCTTCAAACGGCGTCTTGCTCGCCGCCGAGACGACGGGCTCGTCGATGTCGCTGACCAGGATCTCGTGCGCGCCGCTGGGCGCGACCCAGGTGAGGTCGGGATGGGCGCCCGACATCGCTCGCTGGCGCGCGCCGGCGGGGTCGGGTGCGCCCGCCGAGAGCAGCTCTGCCGCCACGGCGCGTGCAACCGAGCGCTTGCCCGACCCCCCCGGGCCGTGGAACAGGTAGGCATGCGACGCGCGGCCATCCGGCGCCAGCGCCGGCGCCAGCACCGCGCGTGCGTGGGGATGGCGTTCCAGTTCGGAGAGCACGCTTCGATGCTAGCCACAGTAGGGTCGAAGCCGAGAGATCATGAGCGCCGGACGGCTGATCACGATCGAGGGCATCGATGGTGCCGGCAAGACCACCCTGGCGGTGGCGCTCGAGGCGGAGCTCCGCAACCGCGAAGTCCCGGTGGAGCTCTTACGCGAGCCCGGCGGCGTGCGCGCGGCCGAGCGGATCCGGGAGCTCGTAAAGGATCCACAGCTCCACATCGGCCCGCGAGCGGAAGCGCTGCTTTACGCCGCCGCCCGGGCGCAGCTGGTCGAGGAGGCGGTCAGGCCGCTGCTGCGCGAGGGGACGTGGGTCCTGCTCGATCGCTTCATCGATTCATCCCTCGCGTATCAGGGCGGTGGAAGGCGGCTGGGGATCGAGACGATCCGCGAGATCAACGAATTTGCGATCCGGGGGCTCCGACCCGACCGCACCCTCCTCCTCGTGGTGGATACGGCACTCGGGCGAGGCCGGCTCGGCGCTCGGGCCCGCCCGCTGGAGCGTCTCGAGCGCGAGCAGGATGACTTCTTCAGGCGGACCGCGGGCGCCTACCTCGAGCTGCTGGCCGAGGATCCGGCGCGGATCAGGCGCATCGACGGCTCGGCGCCGCCGGATCGGGTTTTGGTCGCCGCGCTGGAGGCGATTCGGGACCTACTCTGAATATCCGTGCGGCCGCGCTTGGGCGAACGCCCACGCGTCCGCGACGATCTCCTCGAGCTGAGGCTTGTGCGGCTCCCACCCCAGCTCGGAGCGGATCCGGTCGCTGGCGGCAATGAGAACCGGTGGGTCACCCGCGCGACGGGCCGCCTCGCGCGTGGGCACCTCCGAGCCCGTGACCTCCTGCACCGCGGCGATCACCTCGCGCACGGAGAAGCCGCTCCCATTGCCCAGGTTGAACACCCGGTGCTCGCCGGGACGGGCGGCCTCCAGTGCGAGCAGGTGCGCGGCGGCGAGATCCTCGATATGGATGTAGTCGCGGATCGCGGTCCCGTCCGGCGTCGGGTAGTCGGTTCCATAGATCTCCACGAACTGCGTCCTCCCCGCGACCGCGCGCAGCACGTTGGGGATCAGATGCGTCTCCGGGTCGTGGTCTTCGCCGAGGCCCTCGCTGGCGCCCGCGACGTTGAAATACCGCAGGCTGACCCCGCCGAGCCCGTGCGCGGCGCAGATGTCGCCGATCAGCCGGTCGACCGCGAGCTTGGAACTCCCGTACGGGTTGGTCGGCCTCGTGGGCGCGGTTTCGGTGATCGGCAGCTCGTCGGGTTGGCCGTAGACCGCCGCCGTCGAGGAGAACACGAGGCGATGCACGCCGCGTGCGTGCATCGCCTCGAGCAGGTTCAGCGTCCCGCCGACGTTCGTGCGCCAGTAGCGCTCGGGGTGGCTGACCGACTCGCCCACCAGTGCAAGCGCCGCGAAGTGGAGCACCCCGTCGAAGCCCTCGGCGAGCACCTCGCCGATCGTCTCAGGGTCGAGCAAGTCCCCGACCACCAGCCGCGCCCCGGCAGGCACCGCCGAGCGGTGCCCCCGCTCCAGGCTGTCCATTACCACGACCTCGTTCCCGGCCGCCAGCAGCTGCTTTGCGACGATCGAGCCGATGTAGCCCGCACCACCTGTGACCAGGAGCTTCACGGGCGCTGGAATATCACAGTCGTGCGCGCCGGCGCGGGCCGAAACGACCCCCGCGGGCCGCGCGCCGCGCCGCGAAAGCAGGCGGAATCCGCCCCCGGCGCAGTAAAATACAAGGTCTGAACCGCCCTCCGAGACTCGGGTGTTGAGAGCTCCCAGAGCCGCTTTTCCGTCCGGGTCATCCGCGAGGATTTGCTGTTACCCCCTCGGCCGGTACGGGGCCGAGCAGAAGCAGCCGAACAAGCGGAAAACGAGAGGAGCAAGTCGGCATGGAGTACAGCTCGCAGACCCAACTCAGCCCCGGCGCGCGGGCGGGCGAGGGACTCTCGATCCGCCGCTACTTCACGGTGCCCGGAGCGCATCCGTTCGACGCTGTCGAGTGGGAGCTGCGAGACGCGCGGATCGGACACGGAGACAAGCTGTCGTTCGAGCAGCGCGACGTCCAGTTCCCCAAGAGCTGGTCCCAGAACGCGACGAACATCGTGGCCCAGAAGTACTTCCGCGGGCAGCTCGGCTCCCCCGCGCGCGAGCACTCGGTCAAGCAGATGATCGGCCGGGTCGCGGGAACGATCGCGACCTGGGGCCGTGAGCGCGGCTACTTCGCCACCGACGAGGACGGCGACGCGTTCGAAGCCGAGCTGACCCACATCCTGCTGCACCAGATGGCGGCGTTCAACTCGCCGGTGTGGTTCAACTGTGGCTGGCAGCCAGTCGGCAGCCCGAAGAACCAGCTGAGCGCGTGTTTCATCCTCTCAGTCGAGGACAACATGGAGTCGATCCTCGAGTGGAATACCCAGGAGGGGATCATCTTCCGCGGCGGATCCGGCTCGGGGATCAACTTGTCCAAGATCCGAGGCTCGATGGAGCCCCTGAGTCGTGGCGGAACCGCGTCGGGACCGGTCTCGTTCATGCGCGGCGCCGATGCCTGGGCGGGATCGATCAAGTCGGGCGGCGGCACCCGCCGGGCCGCGAAGATGGTCGTGCTCGACGTTGACCATCCCGACATCCGCGATTTCATCTGGTGCAAGGCCAAGGAGGAGGACAAGGCCGCCGCGCTGCGCGATGCCGGCTTTGACATGTCGATCGACGGCGATGGCTTCTTCTCCATCCAGTACCAGAACGCCAACAACTCGGTCCGCGTCACGGACGAGTTCATGCACGCCGTCGAGAACGACGAGGACTGGCGCCTGATTGCACGCACGACCGGTGAGCCCATCGGAGATCCAATTCCGGCGCGTCAGCTGATGAAGGAGATCGCCGAGGCCGCATGGCGCTGTGCCGATCCTGGGGTGCAATACGACACGACCATCAATCAGTGGCACACATGCCCGAACTCCGATCGGATCAACGCGTCTAATCCGTGCTTCCCTGCCGATGCGCGAGTCCACACGACCAAGGGACTCATGTCGATTGCCGAGCTCGTCGAGCGCGGCGAACTTGGCGAGGACATCCGCGTCTATACGCACCGGTCCACCTCCGAGCAGCCCGGTGAAGGCGTTGCTGCTACACAGCCGATTGCATTCATGCGAAACGGCGTCAGCCCGATCGTTCGACTGCGGTTTGCCAACGGCGCGGAGCTGCGCTGCACACCAAATCATCGGATCTGGACGATCAACCGCGGCTACGTTCGTGCGGACGACCTCACCGAGCGAGACCAGGTGCTACTGAATGACAGCCCAACGCCGGCGACAGATGCTTCTTGGGACCTTCCCCTCAAAGTGGCGGCGGCGAAGTCGTTCAGTCGTGGCGGCAGCGTCACGTATCAGGAGCTACCGGATCGTTGGAGCGAGGGGCTTGCTGAATTGACGGGTCACCTTGTTGGTGATGGCTGGCTCACCGGCGTGCAGACGGGCTGGGTCTACGGCGGCGATGACGTCGACGACGGCACGGCCGGCGCACACGAGGGTCTCATCCGGGAGCTGGTCGGCAACGTCTCGCGCCAGATGATGAGCAACGGCGCGATGCAGCTGCGCGTGGGCAGCGAAGCGGTCCGCGAACTCTTCCACGGAATCGGCGTCACGAGCGCGCGAGCGCATGAAAAGCGCGTGCCGGAGTCCATCTTCACCGCTCCCACCGAGGTGCAGGCGGCTTTTCTACGGGGATTGTTTGGTGCTGACGGCTGCGTCTCGTGGACAGACACGAATCGATACGCCGGACTCGGCAGCCGGAGTAGGCGTCTGCTTAAGGACGTCCAGCGGCTGCTGAGTGCGTTCGGCATTCGGGCTCAGATCTACTGCATCGCTAAGCCAAAGAGCAGCCGTTTCAAGTACACGCGCGTTGACGGAACTTCGGTCGCTTACGAGACGCGTGAGGGCTTCGACCTGCGGGTTACCGGATCAGACCTCCATCGGTTCGCCGAGCAGATCGGTTTTTCGGCGCCTCGCAAGCAGCAGCTACTCGACCAACTTATCGCGCAATTCGGGCGTTACAGCACAAAGACGGGCACCAAACTGGTCACCCGCGAGGACGACGGTCAGGAACACGTCTACAACCTCACCGAGCCCCTTCACCACTCCTACATCGTCGATGGGTTTGTGGTGGCTAACTGTTCGGAGTACATGCACGTCGACGATTCCGCGTGCAATCTCGCGTCGCTGAACCTGATGAAGTTCCGCAGGGCTGACGGCACGGTCGATACCGAATCATTCGAGCATGCTGTGGACATCGTGTTTCTCGCTCAGGAGATCATCGTCACCCCGTCGAGCTACCCGACCGAGGAGATTGGCCGCAACGCGCGCGCGTTCCGGCAGCTCGGTCTTGGTTACACCAACCTTGGTGCCTACCTGATGGCAGATGGTGTGCCGTATGACTCAGATGCCGGCCGGGGAACGGCCGGGGCGATCACTGCCTTGATGACTGGGCGCGCTTACCTTGGATCGGCGCGGATTGCGGGCGCGATCGGCCCATACGAGCGCTATGCAGAGAACCGTGACGCGCACAAAGCCGTCATGCGGATGCACCGCGACGCCGCATATGCGATCCCGGATGCAGCGTGCGGCGACACGGCGCTGCTCGAAGCCGCACGCACAACGTGGGATGACACAGTCGCGGCTGGTGAACAGCATGGGTACCGCAACGCACAAGCAAGTGTCATCGCGCCTACAGGCACCATAAGCTTCCTGCTCGATTGTGACACCACAGGGCTTGAGCCCGACTTCTCACTCGTCAAGTTCAAGGAGCTGGTCGGCGGCGGCCAGATGACGATCGTCAACCGCACGGTCCCGCTCGCGCTCCAGACGCTTGGCTACACCGACGAGCAGATCGAACAAATTGTCGATTACGTCAACGAGAACGGCACAATCATCGGAGCGCCGGAATTATCCGAGGAGCATTTGCCCGTGTTCGACGTCGCTGTCGGCGAGAGGGCGATCTCGCATATGGGACATCTCAAGATGATGGGTGCGATTCAACCGTTCGTCTCGGGCGCCCTGAGCAAGACGGTGAACCTGCCGGAGTCGGCCACCGTCGGGGACATCGCCGACGCGTACATGCAGGCCTGGCGTCTGGGGATCAAGGCGCTCGCAATCTACCGCGACGGCTCCAAGACCGCCCAGGCGCTACGGACCGACGCTCAGAAGAGCGCGCCGGCGCCATCGCAGGCGGACATCGACAACGCGGTGGCCGAGGCTCTCGCGCAGGCACCGCCGAAGCGCCGCCGGATGCCGCGGGAGCGCCAGTCGCTCACCCACAAGTTCTCAATCGGTGGCCACGAGGGATACATCACCGCCGGCATGTACGAGGACGGGACCGTGGGTGAGATCTTCCTGACCGACATCGGCAAGGAAGGGTCGACGCTGCGCGGGATGATGAACTCGTTCGCGACCGCGATCTCGATCGCGCTCCAGTACGGCGTGCCGCTCGAGACGCTGGTGCGCAAGTTCAGCTACATGCGCTTCGAGCCCGAGGGCATGACCTCGAACCCGGAGATCCCGTTCGCCAAGTCGATGCCCGACTACATCATGCGGTGGCTCGCGTCGCGGTTCCTGGACACCGACCTCCAGGAGGAGCTCGGAATTCTCACCAAGGAGGTCCGGGCACGCAAAGCGGCGCAGGACGCCGCCAGCTCACACCTCGGCGACACGGCGGGGCCGACTGACTCGGACGACCCCGATGATGGCGAGGAGGAGTCGAATACCCAGGGCAACGGATCCGCCCACGGCAAGGGGTCAGCGGCCGCACCGGCGACCCCCGCGAAGGCGCCCGAGCCGCCGACCGCTGCCCTGACCGACGAGCCGCCGGTGATCCCCGCGATCCGCAAGGGTCTGGACCTCGGACCAGCGTGCCAGCAGTGCGGGGGAATGATGCAGCGGACGGGCAGCTGCTACACGTGCTCGAGCTGCGGGTTCAACACCGGCTGCGGCTAGGCGCGCCCAGAAGCACAGGCTGCGTGGTCCGCGGGACTCAGAGCAAGCGTGACACGAGCCTGGGCCGGTGGTACAAGTCCTCCAGCGAACCGCTCGGCTGGCGCCCGATGGTTCGGCCACCCGCATACAAGGAGAGAGACCATGGCTGAACAGCCTGAGAGGAGCCCTGTTCTGGACCTGCTAACGAAGATGACCGCGGACTCCATCGAGGCGTCGGGGCTCGATGATCAGACGCTGATGCTGGTGCGCCTCGGTGCGCTCATCGCGGTCGACGCGCCACCCGCGTCGTATCTCATGAACCTCGGCGCCGCTGGCGACAGCGGCGTGACCGCAGATCAGGTGCAGGGCGTGGTGGCCGCTGTTGCTCCGATCGTTGGGACTTCACGTGCCCTTTCGGCGGTCGGCAAGATGGTCAGGGCGTTCGATCTCGAGCTCGACCTCGCCGAGCTCGAGCTCGAGGGGTAGCCGAGACGACAAGCGAGACCCTCGGACTATCGCGGATGCGTGGTTCGACCGCATTAGCACCAGGCAGACTCGCCGGCCCGGTCATTCGCGGTCCGGCAGGCAACGGTCACCATGCACAAGGCGCGGTGTCGGCTCGATCGCCCCGCTCGGAGGGTCTACGCTGCCGGTAGCTGAGGGGCCCTTGCTTTGAGCGATTCAACTCGAGAGCTGCCTGGGACCGAAACGGCGGATCTAGCCGGGGGAGACGGCGCCGGCCCGGAGCGCCCGGCCGCCAGGCGCGGACGCCCGCCGGTCAACCTCCGGCGCACGGGCAAGCACTCCGATCAGGGACACGACCTGTCGGTGATCGGCGGGCTGGCCGCGCTCAGCCTCGACGCACTGTCGAGCGTGGCGTACGGGCCCGAGGCGATGGTGTTGATCCTGGTCGCGGCGGGGGCCTCGGCGCTCCGCTACACGGTCCCTTTGACACTCGTGATCACCGGGATGCTGGTGCTCCTGGTGTTCTCCTACACGCAGGTGATCGACGCGCATCCCGAGGGCGGGGGCTCGTACGCGGTCGCGAAGGTGAACCTCGGGCGGTTTTGGGCGCTGCTGGCCGCGGCCTCGCTGGTCGTCGACTACGTCCTGACCGTGGCCGTGAGCCTGTCCGCGGGCGCAGCGAGCCTCGGCAGCGTGTTCCACGGCCTTTCCCACCACCTGCTCGCGGTGTCGTTGATTGGCCTCGTGCTGCTGACGGCGGTCAACATGTTCGGGATAACCGAGTCGGCCAGGTTGCTCATGCTGCCGGCGGCCGTGTTCATCGTGAGCATCTTCGCGGTCATCATCGTCGGCCCGTTCCATTCTCACCCGGTGGCCACGATTGGAACTCCTCTGCCGATCCACGCGACCGAAGCACTGGGGATCGTGCTGATCCTCAAGGCGTTCGCGGCCGGCTGCTCGGCCGTCACCGGCGTGGAGGCGATCGCAAATGGCGTCCCTGCCTTCCGCCAGCCCCGGATCCGAACGGCCCAGCAAACCGAGGTGTCGCTCGGAGTGCTGCTCGGAGTGATGCTCGTCGGGCTTTCGATCCTGATCCGCGCCCATCACGTCGCGCCCCGGGGCGGCGTGACGATCCTCGCCCAGCTCACGGCGGGCGCGTTCGGGACCGGGTGGATGTTCTACGTCTCGAACCTCTC
The DNA here is from genome assembly GCA_963731355.1 of uncultured Solirubrobacterales bacterium. Classification (GTDB taxonomy): domain Bacteria; phylum Actinomycetota; class Thermoleophilia; order Solirubrobacterales; family Solirubrobacteraceae; genus Palsa-465. The sequence goes on from CAVSUS010000006.1 coordinate 150,858, forward strand.
GGTCATCCTCGTCCTGGGGCTGGCGGCGAACACCAGCTTCGGCGGGCTGCCGGTGTTGATGAGCATCCTCGCGAAGGACCACCGCCTCCCGCATATGTTCTATCTGCGGGCCGAGCGCCCCGTCTACCGCTACGGCATCGGGGCGCTCGCCATCGCGGGGGCGGCGTTGCTGGTCGCGGTGAGCGCCCGGACCGCCGAGCTCATCCCGATGTTCACGATTGGCGTGTTCGTGGGCTTCACGCTCAGCCAGGTCGGCCTCGTCCGCCACTGGGCCCAGACCAGACCGCCACGGTGGCGGGCGCGGGTCGCGCTCAACGGCGTGGGGGCGGTGATGACGGCGATCGCGGTGGCCGTGTTCCTGTCCACGAAGTTCCTCGAGGGCGCGTGGGTGGTCGTGCTCACGGTCCCGTTGCTGATGCTCCTGTTCTCGCACACCGAGGGCTATTACGCCAGGGTGGCGTCCAAGCTGCGGCTCGGCAAGACGCCGGGAATCCCCCGCCGCGCGGCAAGCGTGGTCATCGTCCCGACCTCCACGGTCAACCTGCTCACGGAGAAGGCGCTGAGCGCAGCGCTGTCGCTCGGGGACACCGTGGTCGCCGTCGGCGTCGCCGGGGACGAGGAGGAACGCGATCAGATGAAGCGCGCCTGGGGGGAGTGGAAGTGCTCGGTGCCGCTCGAGGTACTGCTTGACCCCCACCGCTCGCTGGTGCGGACCGTGGTCAAGTACGTCGACTCGATACCCAAGGACGACACGACGATCACGGTCCTGATTCCCGAGCTGATCCCGACCAAGCGGCGCCAGGAGATCTTGCACAACCAGCGCGGGCGGCTGCTCGAGGCCGTGCTCAAGTCACGGACGAATGACATAGTCATCGCCTCGCTCCCATTCCACATCGACGCCTGAGGGCGCGGCTTCATAGCATCAAGCAGCGTGAGCTCGGTCCGCCCGCTATGCGAAGCCACGCTTCGCCAGAACTGGCGCGAGGGCGTCCGGCAGGCGGACGGCGTTCCGTTCGCCTACACGCGCCCGAGCCCCGGCCACTACCCGTGGCAGTGGTACTGGGACTCCTGCTTCACCGCGATCGTGTGGCGACATTTCGATGAGAGCCGGGCCCGCCGCGAGCTCGAGTCGCTGATCTCGGCTTCCCGGGACGACGGGTTCATCGGCCACACGATCTTCTGGGACATCCCCCTCGGCAGGCGCCGGTTCACCTACAACGTCCTCTCCTCCGACGCGCCCATGACCGCGAGCATCCAGCCCCCGCTGTTGGCCTGGGCATGGCAGATCGCGGTTGGCGACCCATCGACGGTGCCCGCGATCGGGCGGCACTACGACTGGCTCGCCGAGCACCGCGATCTCGACGGCGACGGGTTGATCTGGATCGTTCAGCCCGACGAGTCGGGGCTCGACGCCTCCCCCCAGTTCGACTCGGTCTGGGGGTGGCACGCACACGGGCGACCGGGCTTTGTCGGGCTGGTTCGCCGCAACCGCCGCCTCGGCTACGACCTGCGCCGCATCGCCTCGGCCGGCGGGCCCGTGTGCTGCGAGGTGGCCATGAACGTTCTGTACTCGCTGTCGCTGATGGCGCTCGGCCGTCCATCGCTGACCCCGACGATCGTCGAGCGGATGTACGACGAGGACAGCGGCCTGTTCTGGCCGCTCGCCCACCCCGCCCCGCGCAGGCATCCGGCGCTGACGTGGACTGCGCTCGCGCCTCTCGCGCTTCCGGACCTCCCGGAGGCGATCGGGCGCCGTCTGGTCGAGGAGCACTTGCTGGACCCCGCGCAGTTCTGGCTGCCCGTGCCCCCGCCGTCGGTGGCCGCGAGTGATCCCGTGTTCGCTGCCGGGGACAAGTTCCTGCTCGGCCTCAGGCGCTACTGGCGCGGCCCTACGTGGGTCAATGCCGCGTGGCTGGTGTGGCTGGGTCTCGTTCGCCTCGGATATGCGGAACATGCCGATGAGCTGGCCCGCCGCCTTGCCGGTGCGGTCGCTTCCGAGGGCCTGCGCGAGTACTACAACCCCTACACCGGTCGCGGCATGGGCGCCGTCCAGTTCGGATGGTCAACGCTCGTGCTCGAGCTGCTCGAGCCGGATCCCCGAGCCCCGTCCGCGTACCTCGAGGACGTGGTCAGCCGCCAGCCCGAGTAAACGCCTGCGCCACGCCCGTAACGCCGTCAAACGCCTCCTCGATGGCTGCCGGCCCGCGGGCCGGCAGCCAGAACACGCCGCGCTGGACACCGGCGGTCTCGAACCGATCGATTTGCGTGGGATCACTCCTCAGGCCCACCACGGTCACGGGCACCGGAGGTCGTCCGATCTCCTGAGCGCGCGTTCTCAACTCTTTTAGGCGCGCGATCAGCTCCTCATCGCGAACTCGAAGTGGCATCCATTCGTCGCCAAACGCGAGCACCCGGTCGAGCACGCGCGGACCGTCGCCGCCGACCAGCACCGGGGGATGCGGCTGCTGCCTTGGCTTGGGCCAGCACCAGATCCGCTCGAAATTGACGTACTTGCCCGAATAGCTGGCCTCCTCCTGCGTCCATATCGCCTTCATGGCCTCGATCCGCTCGCGCATCACGCCGAACCGGCGCGACGCGTCGGTGCCGTGGTTCTCCATCTCCTCGACGTTCCACCCTGCCCCGACGCCGAACAGGAAGCGTCCCTGAGAGAGCTGGTCGAGGGAGGCCACCTCCTTGGCGGTGACGATCGGATCTCGTTCGATCACCAGGCAGATGCCCGTTCCGAGCCGCAGCCGCTCGGTCGCCGCGGCGGCCGCCGTCAGCGCGACGAACGGGTCATAGGTGCGGCTGTACTCGGGCGGAAGCTCGTCGCCGCCGGGCCAGGGCGACCGGCGCTCGGCCGGGATGTGCGTGTGCTCGGGAAAGAACAGCGATTCAAAGCCACGGTCCTCGGCCATCCGTGCCAGCTCTGCGGGATCCTGAGCGTCCTGGGTGGGGAAGATCGTCACTCCGAAGTCCACGTCCGGCACCGTACCGAAACCGCGCTCGCCGGCAAGTGACGGCTGACTTCATGTCCCGACTTCGCGGCGAACTGACGAGGGGCGCGTGTACGTCATCCGGTCGCGGCGGAGGCGGGCGCTGGCGGCATCGCGGGCGGCACATAGTCGGCGACGACGCGGGCGAGGAGGATGGCCAGGCTGGCGTCCTGGTGGCAGAGTTCGATGGTCTTGGCGGCGGTGAGCGTGAGCAGTCGGCAGTCGGTCGTGCAGACGGCGGTGGCCGTGCGGCGGCCGTGGGAGGCGAAGAGGCCTATCTCGCCGAAGATCGCGCCGGCAGCCAGCCGGGCTCCGCTTTCGGGGACAGTCACCGTGCCCTGTTGGACGATGTATAGGCGGTCGGCTGCATCGCCTCGCCGGAAGAGGGTCTCGCCGGAGCGATGCGTTTCGAGCGTCAGGTAGGGAGTGAGCGCGCGGATTGCCTGTTCGCCGCTGGCCTCGGCGACGGCCGCGATGACCTTGCGCAGCTGGCGAAGCCGAGCGATGTTGAGAGGCAGCAGCGCTGCGTGCAGGACGAAGATCGGGTAAAGGGTGCCGAACTCCCCGTACGCGAGGCCGAGGAGCGCGTAGCTCATGAACGCGAGGTTGCTCACGATGGCGACGATGCGGAGTCGCAGCATCGTCTTCATGAAAAAGGTCGAGAAGACGAGCGCGGCCGCGAGCCAACCGGCGATTACGAGCCACATGGCCCACCTCCTTCCAAAACGGACTGCTGCTGGGCGCAGAACGAGACGAGCATGACTAGTTGGCTAACGTAGATGGCATGGCCACGGAGCGAAAGAAGAGTGATGCGATGGATACCACCCGAGAGGTCGAGCTCACCGACGAGCAGTGGCGTGAGCGTCTGACACCCGAGCAGTACGAGGTCCTGCGCCGGCAAGACACCGAGCGGCCGTTCACCGGCGCGTATGTGCACGTCAAGGACGACGGGATGTACCACTGCGCCGGCTGCGGCGCCGAGCTGTTCAGCTCGGATACGAAGTTCGAGTCCGGAACCGGGTGGCCGAGCTTCTATGAGCCGGCGGTCGCCGAGAACATCGAGCTCCGCCAGGATCGCAGCCTGTTCATGGTCCGCACCGAGGTTCTCTGTCGCCGCTGCGGCGGCCATCTCGGCCACGTTTTCGATGATGGGCCTGCGCCGACCGGACAGCGCTACTGCATGAACTCGTGCGCGCTCGAGTTCGAGCCGCGCGAGCAGTCGTAGGCGCGATCACTCGAGGTCGCGGGCGGCGCGACGCTCGCGGATCTTCACGTAGACGTAGCCGCCGATCACCAGCAGCCCGAGGATGACCGCTCCGACCACGCCCGCCTGCGCCAGAACGTGCGCGGCGGCGTGGCCGCCGAAGTAGCCCACCAGTCCGTACGTGATCCCCCAGGTGATGCCGCCGAGCGCGTTCCAGAAGAAGAACGTCTTGAACGGCATCCGGTTGATTCCCGCCAGCCACGCCGCGGCGAATCGCACGAGCGCGATCCAGCGCGCCAGGAACACCGCCTTCGGTCCGTGGCGCTCGAAGAACCGATCGCCCGACCGGATCACCATCAGGCGGCGCCGATATAACGGCCCGGGAGCCTCGAGCACCTCGCGGCCGAGCCGGCGTCCGAGGAGGTATCCGATGTTGTCCCCGATGATCGCCGAGGCGATCCCGATCAGGATCACGAGCTGGATCTGCAGCTTGCCCTGGCTGGCGAGCACTGCCGCCAATACGAGCGCGGTCTCCCCCGGCGAGGGAACCCCCATCGACTCCAGCCCGATGATCGCGGGCAGCAGATAGCCGAGGCTGCTCGAGACGCTGATTATCGCCGCGAGGGTCAGCGTCACTGGCCGGGTCCAGGGTTCTCGAGCAGCGCCAGGAGCGACAGCCCGAACGGGAGGGTGTGGCCGGTCGCGAGCCATTGGGCCTCGGCGCGCAGGGGCTGTTCGAGCACCGAATTCAGCCACGGCGGCCCGATCGTGAGCTCGGACTCGTAGTCCGAGCGCCGGCGCCGGCGGCGAGCTAGTCGCACCGCCGCGGCGGGCGCGAGCAAGAGGCTGTTGAACGACGTGATGCGGCGCACTCGCCAGCCCGCGTCGGCCGCCGTGGCTCGCAGGGCCGGACGTCCGTAGCGGCGGTAGTGGTGATTGACCTCGTCGTGCTGCGACCAGAGAGCCTGGTAGGCGGGGACGGTGAGGAGCAGCCACCCGCCGGACGCGCACACCCGCCGCAGCTCGGCCAGGGTACGCCGGTCGTCGGGGGTGTGCTCGATCACATCGAAGGCCGTGATCAGGTCAAACGCGCCGCCCTCCCAGGGCAGCTCCTCGAGCCGCCCGATGCGCACCTCCCCCAGTCCCCGCCCGCGCGCCAGCTGCGCCGCGTCCTCGTCGATTTCGATGCCATGGACCTCGCCGTAGCGCTCTAGCTCTACGAGCATCCGACCCGAGCCGCAGCCGGCGTCGAGCACCCGGGCCCGCGGTGGCAGAGGCAGCCGGTCGAGCTCGGCGCGAATGATCCGCCGGCGCCCTCGATACCACCAGTGGTGATCGTCCATCGCGAGCAGCGCGTTGAGTTCCCGTTTGTCCATGTTGCGAGGATGCTGCCAGTTCGGGGGTGGCGGCAGCACCTATGGTGCAATCCCGTGGCGATGAGGCCGGCCGTCCGATTGCCGCGCCGCGGGCTCCACCGGGAGGTCGGCTGGGCCGCCCTTTCGATGGCGGTGACATCGCTGGGAGCGGTGTGGACCCTGCGGCTGTGGCGGGGCGACCTTCGTGTCCCGTTCAGGTACGAGAACGACGGCCAGTTCTACGCGGTGCTGGTCAAGCAGGTGATCCACGGCTGGTACTTCACCAATCCGCGGCTGGGGGCGCCGTTCGGCTCCGAGCTGCTCGATTTTCCCCAAGGCGGCGATCAGCTCAATTTCGTGATCGTCAAGGGCCTGGGAGGGTTCTCGTCGGACTGGGCGCTGGTGATGAACCTGTTCTTCCTGCTCAGCTTCCCGCTGGTGGCGCTGACCGCGTATGCCGTAATGCGCCACCACGGCGCCTCGCGACCCGCCGCCACCGCGTGCTCGGCGCTGTTTGCGCTCCTGCCCTACCACTTCTGGCAGGGCGAGTTCCACCTGTTCCTGGCCGCGTACTACGCGGTCCCGCTCGGTTGCCACCTGGTGCTTGCGACCTATCGGGGAGAGGCTCTGTTCGAGCGCAGGCGCGGCCGACGGCGCGGATTGCTGGGCTGGACATCGCGCCGCTCGGTGGCGACGGTCCTCATCTGCTGCGTGATCGCCTCGGCGGGTCTCTACTACGCGGCCTTCACGCTGGTGCTGCTGGCCTTCGCGGCGGTCATCGCCGTGGTGCACCGCCGTTCGTGGGCCGCGACCCTAAACGCGGCCGTCGCCGCGGCGGCGATCGCGGCGGTCCTCGCCATCAACGTCTCGCCGACGCTGGTGTATTGGGCGCGGCACGGCCGGGACTCCCAGGCCTTCCTCCGCACTCCCGCGCAGAGCGACGCCGGGAGCCTCAGAGTCGGCGATCTCGTGCTTCCCCTCACCCACCACCGGGTCGCCGCCCTGGGCCGGCTGAGGCAGAACTACTCTGGACCCCTGGCCACGCCGGAGTTCGCCAGCTCCGAGGGCGAGTCCGCGACGCTCGGGCTGATCGCTACGGCGGGCTTCGCCCTTTCGATCCTCGTACTGGTGGCCGTGGTGCTCGGCCGGGGCCGGGGTGCACGCTGGGATCCGGGCGGGAGGCTCACGGCGGTGGCGGCCGGGGCGGCGTCGTCGTTCGTGCTGGCGACCGTAGGCGGGAGGGCGATTGCGCATGTGCTGAGCCCGGACATCCGGCAGTGGACGCGCGCGTCGGTGTTCATCGGCTTCTTCTCGCTGGCTGGGGTCGCGCTTGTGCTCGATCGGGCCGCTGTGCGCCTGCGGCGCCGCCGGCAGGGCGGCGGGGTGCTGGCCGCTGTCCTCGTGGCCGCCATCGGTGTCGTGGGCTTCCTCGACCAGACCTCGTCGGAATTCATCCCGCCCTACCGCGAGCTGGCCTACCACTACGACAGCGACCAAGCCTTCGTGGGCGCGGTCGAACGGCGGCTGCCGGCGGGGAGCGCCGTGTTCCAGCTTCCGTACATGCCCTGGCCGGAGCCGGGGTTCGTCAACCGCATGACGAGCTTTACGCCCGCGCGGGGCTACCTGCACTCGAGCGCCCTGCGCTGGAGCTACGGCGCGATGCGGGGGCGGGCCGCCGATTGGCAGGCGCAGCTCGTGGCCTACCCGGCGACCGTGCTGGCCCCGGCCGCCGTCGCCGCCGGCTTCGACGGCATCTACATAGACCGCCTCGGGTACAAGGGCACCTCGGCGAAGCGCCTCGAGGCCTCGCTCACGCGGCTCCTCGGTGTCCGCCCCCTGGTCAGCCGTGACGGCCGGTTCTCGTTCTTCGACGCCCGTGGGTACGCCGCCCGGCTCAGGTCGACGATCGGCCCGGGCCGCTGGCTGGCGCTGCGGGAGGCCGTGTTGCACCCGGTCTGGCTCGAGGCCGGCGACGGGACGCGGTCCCCTCCCCCGCCGGATTTTCCGATCTCGGGTGTCGGGATCCACGGGCCGGTGTGGATCCGGGGGACGGGCGTGCTCGACGTGGTCGATCCTTCACGGCAGGCGCGCACGGTCCTGTTCACGGCGCGGCTATCGAGCTCCGCCCCCGCGCTGCCGACGATGATCCGGTTCCCGGAGGGCGCCGTGCTCCGAATCGTGGTTGGCGGGCGGCCGGTTACGGTGTGCCGGCGCCTGACGGTCGACGGCAACACGAGGATCGGCGTCCAGGTCGAGGCGCCCGGCACGACGCGCCTCGACGGAGCGCGACTCATCGATTCGTCGTTTCTGCCGTTCCTGCGGCCCGGGTGTTCGTCGTCGGCCGGGCTGGTCCCCGTCTAGGTGGCGGGAACGGCGTCGAGCGCCTCGGCCGTTATCACCTCGAGCGCGTCGCGCAGCGCCGCCACGCGCTCAGCCCCGAAACGCTCGGCCCACTCATGCTCGATCTCGTCGATGAGCTCTCGACCGAGCGCCTGGGCCGCGCGGCCACGCTCCGTCAGGCGGATGATCTTGGCCCGGCCATCGTTGGGGTCCGGCACCCGCTCCAGGTAGCCGCGCTGCTCGAGGTCGGTGGTGACCTCCCCCACCGACTGCTTGGTCATGTTGGCTCGCTCGGCCAGATCGGTCAGGCGCGAGCCCTCCGGATCGATGTTGCCGAACACGCAGCCGTGGCCCGGGCGGATGTCGCCGTACGGCGTCTCGGCGACGCGGCGGGCCAGCTCTTCCACGAACTGATCGAACGCCGCATCCAATAACCGAATCATCGGCCGCCCGCCCGGTGCCGTCTCGTAGTCGCTTGACATTTAGTCAGGCCTCCTGATAAGGTTGCCAGACAGTCAGGAAGTCTTATTAGGTTGCCTGACCAGTTTAGCACCCAGACCCGGAGGCGTTCAAATGGCTAGGAAGTGGTGGACCTTATTGGCGGTGAGCGTGGGGACGTTCATGCTGCTGCTCGACATCACGGTCGTGAACACGGCGCTCCCGTCGATCCAGAAGGACCTCGGGGCCAGCTTCACGGACGTCCAGTGGGTGATCGACGCCTACACGCTGTCGCTCGCGGCGATCGTCCTTACGGCAGGCTCGCTTGCCGACCGGCTCGGGCGCCGCGCCGTGTTCGGCGCCGGCCTCGCGCTGTTCGCCCTCGCCTCGCTCGGCGCCGGGCTCGCCTCGGACGCGACCGTCCTGAACGTCGCACGCGCGATCCAGGGCATCGGCGGCGCGGCGATGTTCGCGGTGTCGCTGGCGCTGGTCGCGCAGGAGTTCCCCGCCGGCCGCGAGCGGGCAACGGCGATGGGCGTGTACGGCGCCACGATCGGCGTGTCGGTGGCCGTCGGGCCGCTGGTCGGCGGCGCGATCACGAGCGGTGTTGGCTGGCGCTGGGTGTTCTTCCTGAATGTGCCGATCGGCATCGCCGCGATCGCGGTCACGTTCATGAAGCTGCGGGAGTCGCGCAACCCCAACGCCACGCGGATCGACTGGCTCGGGCTGGTGAGCTTCTCGAGCGCGTTGCTGATGCTGGTCCTCGCTCTGCTGCGGGGCAACGACGAGGGCTGGGGCAGCCCGCTGATCCTCGGCCTGCTCGGAGGGGCGGCGGCCATGCTGGCGGCGTTCGCACTCATCGAGCAGCGGGTGGCGGAGCCGATGCTCCCGCTCGGGCTGTTCCGCCGGGGCGCGTTTACGGGCGTCCAGCTCGCGGCGGTTGGTGTGTCCGCCTCGCTGTTCGCGCTGTTCCTATACCTGACGCTCTACCTGCAGAACTACCTGGGCTACTCGCCGCTCCAGGCCGGGCTCCGGTACCTGCCGATCACGCTGGCGCCGTTCGTGGTCGCGCCGCTGGCGGTGGCGCTGATGGGACGCCTGCAGGCCCGCGTGTTGATGGCGATCGGACTCACCGGCGTTGGGGCCGGGCTGCTCTTGATGAGCGGCCTCAACCCGAGCGACGGCTGGACCGCGCTGCTGCCGGGCTTCATCGTGGCCGGGATCGGCGTCGGCCTGCTCAACCCCGTGATCGCCGACGTCGCAGTGAGCGTTGTCTCTAAGGACCGCAGCGGCATGGCCGCCGGTGTCAACGACACCTTCCGTCAGGTGGCGATCGCGGTCGGCACTGCGGCGTGGGGAGCGGTCTTCCTCGCCCGCGGCGCAAACAAGATCGCCACAGTCGCGGCGGGCACCCCTGCCACAACCGGCGACCATCCGCGGCAGCTGATCGAGGCGGCCTCGAGCGGCCGGCTCGGATCCGCGCTGGCGGGCCTCCCCCACGGCACGCGCGACATGCTGGTGAGCGCCGCCCACGATGGGTTCCTGAGCGGTCTGAACACGATCATCCTGATCGGCGCGCTGGTCGCGTTCGCCGGCGCGGCCGTGGCAGCCTGGCTGGTCCGCGAGGACGAGATCGAGCGCGACCACGCGGAGCTGGCCGCGATGCCCGATCAGGAGCTCGAGGCCATCGCGGCTTAGGCGAGGCCGACGGCCCGTTTCGGCTGCACGTCCCGGCGTGGCTACAGGATCGCCACTGGCTGCTCGGCCGGAGCTCCGGCGGCGGGCAGCCGCAGGGTGAAGGTCGCGCCGGGACCCGGTCGATCCTCGAGCACCAGAGCGCCGCCCATCCGCTGCGCGAGCTCGCGCCCGATCGCGAGGCCCAATCCAAAGCCCGCCCGTCCGGCAGTGTCGCGCCCGCGCTTGAAGCGCTCGAAGATGAGCTCTCGCTCCTCCGGAGCCACACCCGGGCCGGTATCCCGAACGCTGATTGAGGGTCGCGGCCCGTTCTGGAGCTCGACGGCGATCACGCCCCCCTCCGGAGTCATCCGGACAGCGTTGTCCATCAGGATACGAAGGATCCTGGCGACGCTGCCAGGGTCGCCAAGCGCCCAGACGGGACCCGAGGAATCGTCCAATGCGGTGGCGATTCCGCGCTCCGCCGTCCCCAGCTCGAACTCGGCCAGGACCGCACGGCTCAGCTCCCCGAACTCGACCGGCTCCGAGCGCAGCTGCACCTCCGCGTCGAGCCTGCTCAGGTCGAGCAGGTCGGCCGCGAGGCGGCCAAGCCGGCGCGACTGGTCCCGGGCGCGGCCGAGCAGAGAAAGGGCATCGTCGAGATCGGGCTCGCCGCTCCGCAGGTCCTCCTCCACCAACTCGAGCATCCCATCCAGCGACGTGAGCGGTGTCCGCAGCTCGTGCGAGGCGGTCGCCACGAACGCGCGCCGCGCCCGCTCCTGCTGCTGGAGGCGGCGCTGCATGGTCGCGAACGTGCGCGCCAGGTCCCCGACCTCGTCGTGGGCGCGGTCGACGGGAACCTCGACGTCCGGTCCCTCGACCGAGAGGCGGAGGGCGGCCTGGCGGAGACGCCGAAGGCGACGGACCAGCCTCGCCGAAAGCGGGATGCCCAGGAGCAATGTGAGCGCCAGGCCGGCGAGGGCGGCAGTGAGGAATGCGGTACGGACGGCCGCCACCGCGTCGGTGACCTCGTTCAGCGGTCGGCGCATCGCGAGCACGTATCGGCGTCCACCGATGCGGAGCGGCTTCGCCACACGGGCATAGTCCGTGCCCGCGATCGATCCGAAGCTCGCAATGAGCCGATGCCTGCGGAAGGCGGCGGCGACGTCGTCGAATGGATCGTCCAAGGTGGTGTCGGAGTAGTAGATCGACGTGCGCGGAAGGACCAGTTGTCCGGAACCGGAAGAAGGATCGGGGAAACCCAGCAGCGTGACCGTGGCGCCGATCCGCGAGCCAACCGTCTGCTGGAGCTTGCGAAGGGTGGCCCGCTCGTCTCGGCCGTAGACGTAGGACTTGCCCTCATTCGCCGACACGTCATCCACGTATGTCAGGTCGAGCGACTTAAACTCGGCCGTCGCGCTACCGGCGGCGGAGCGCACGGTATCCAGCTCGGCGTTGCGAAGCCTGTGCTCCAGCGGACCGAGCAGCGCCACCGCGGCGACGGCAAGCGTCGCCACCGTCGTGACCAGCACCACGCCCACGATCCGAGCGCGTAGACCGAAGGCGCCACTCCACGGTCGCGCCGGCATCCCTAGGGTCCTCGCAGGCGGTACCCGGCGCCGCGGACGGTGAGGATGTACCGCGGCTTCTCGGGCTCTGGCTCGAGCTTCTCGCGCAGGTGACGTATGTGCACGTCGATCGCGCGCGGGTCGCGGTAAGCGCTGTCGCCCCAGATCGCCCGCAGCAGCTCCTGGCGGTTGAGCAACCGGCCGGGGTCGGTCATCAGCGCGTCGAGGAGCTCGAACTCGGAGAAGGTGAGGCGCACCGGCTCGCCGTTCATCGTGACCTCGCGCTGCGCCCGGTCGAGCACGATCGGCCCGACGACGAGCACCTCGTCGCCCAGCGCACGCGTTCCCGAGCGCCGGAGCACCGCGCGAATCCGGCTTCGAAGCTCCGCTAGCCCGAACGGCTTGGTCACATAGTCGTCGGCGCCGGCCTCGAGGCCGAGCACCGCGTCGGCCTCGGAATCGAGTGCGGTGAGCATGATGATCGGGACCACGTTGCGGCGGGCGCGCAGGGTCCGGCACACCTCATAGCCGTCCAGACCCGGGCCCAGCGCAACGTCGAGCAGCAGGATGTCGAAGTGCTCGGTGCTCGCTCTGTCGATCGCCGAGCGCCCGTCCGGCACCCCCATCACCCGGTGCCCCTCGCGCGAGAACGACCGGGTGAGCATCTCCCGCAGGTCGGACTCGTCGTCGACCACGAGGATGCTGAGAGAACTCTCGGCCGGCCGCATCGGGGACGGGCTAGGCAGCGTCTGGCGTTCCGTCGACATTCGCGTGTCGATCGTATCGAGCCGGCATTACGTTGGATAGCAGCTAATGCGCGACGAATGTGGGCTCGCGCGCGGGACTCGCCGAGGCCGCTCGCTCGACGACCGCCGCCCGGCGGGTCCGCGGCACCAGCTGCCCTGCCGCCGCGACGGCCCAGAGCACCGCAACCCAGGTGGCCGTGGCGAGCGCGACGTGCACCCAGACGATGTCGGTCGGGAGCTTGAGCTCGTACTGCACGCTTCCCACGAGCCCCTGGGCGGCGAGCAGGACGCCGAGCGCGGTCAGCGGCTCGAGCACCTCCTCGGAGGCACCTCGGCGACGGTGAAACAGCCACACGGCGATGACGGCGACGCCGAACAGAGCGGCGATCGTCGCGTGACGGTGTACGACCCAGGTGAGCGTGTCCGCGCCCTTGAAGTGCAGGCGATGGACGTGCTGCCCCGAGACGCCGCCGGAGTGCGGACCGGCCGCCGTGGCCGCGGTGCCGGCGAAGATCGTCAGCGCGGCGAGCGGCGCGAGGCCCCGCACCGACCACACCGCGACCCGTTCGGTGGAGCGGGGGCGCGTTCCCGGCTCGTGCGCGCTGCGCCAGGCCAGCGCCACGGCGTCGATGAGGATGACCATCGAGAGGCCGAAATGGCCCATCACGAATCCCGGGGCCAGGTGCTCGCGCACCGTGAAGCCACCCAGCACCGCCTGGGCGAGCACCCCCAGGGGGAGCAGCAGCGCCAGCACCGCCAGGTCCCGCCGGAACGGACGCCGGGTGAACGCGAGCACCGCCGCCACCACGGTTATCACCCCGACGACCCCGGAAATCGCCCGGTTTCCGAACTCGATCAGTGCGTGGGAGCTGAGCGGTGGTAGCGGCGTGCCTCCGCACTTCGGCCAGTTCTCGCAACCGAGGCCCGAGTCGGTAAGCCGGACCGCGGCGCCGGTCAGAACGATCACGCTGAGCGCAGCCAGGGTGGCGTAGGCGACGCGGCGGTACTGAGTTGGCGTGACGGTCAGTCGATCGCGCAATGCCGGGTCAATGCTAAGGGTTCGTCGATGAATAGGTGCGCCGTTGAAGGCGTTCGAGGAGCGAGCATGGCAAGGACGCAGGGGCGCAGGCGTAGCAGCGCTACGTCAAGCCCCGAGGACGCAGCCAGGCGAAGCTCATTCGAACGACTCAACAAGCAGTTATTCATCGACGGGCCCGGACCCGCCTGGCCGCCCGGGGGACGCCGCCGGCGGATACCGTCATCAGGTCTCAACGCGCCAGGTCAAGGAGTCCGCCCGTGACCGGCGGCAGCGCCGACTGCTCGTCTACGTTTGGCAGTGGGTGCTGCACCTGGTGCTACACTTCTGGCGTGCCGACGAAGAAACATCGCTACACAATCACCGGCGACGAGCGGGTCGAGGCCGCGCTGCGCCGATCCCGACGTTCCTTTCCGCCGGCAACGCCTGATTCGAAGATCCTCGCTGCGCTGGTCAGCAAAGGCGAGGAGGCGCTCGAGCGCGAGCGCCAAGGGGAGAGCGACTACGAGCAGCGCCGGCGTGACGCTGCCGAGCGCCTCGCTGAGCGGTTCCGGCGCCCGGATGGGTTGGACTTCCGGGCGCTCGCCGAGGCCTCCGGCCGTTGGCTGCGCGAGTGAGCGCGCCGTTCGGCGGCAAGGCCCTGATCGTCGATAACTCCGCGTTTCAGCGCGGCGGACACGAGATGGTCCGGGACGGGTGGCTGCAGGCGCTGCGGGAGGGGCACCTGTATCGCACGCCGATCCTCGAGCTCGAAGTCCTCTACAGCGCGCGTAACGCGCGCGAGCACGCCGAGCTGCGCGAGGAACTCGAGGCCCTGCGACCGCTTGAATTGTCCGCTGCGACGGTTGACGCGGCGCTCGCTGCCCAGGCCGGGCTCGCGCGGCACGCCGCCGGCTTTCACCGACTGGCGCACCAGGACTACCTGGTCGCGGCGATCGCCGCCGCTCACGGGCTGGGAGTTCTGCACTACGACGCCGACTTCGATCGCCTCGCTGAGCATTCTGCACTGGCCTTCGATAGCGTCTGGATCGCTGCTTCTGGAGTGCTCGACAAGCAGCCAGCCGATCCGCTGCGCCCCCATCGAACGGCGATCAACCACGCGCTCGGTCAGTTCACGGGCGATCGAGCCAAGGATGTCCTCGAGCGTGTCCTGGACCTCGTCGAGGACGAACTCCGCGCCGACGGTCTGCAGTTGCCCGCCCGCCCTTGAGCTCGAAGCGCAGCCCGCATGCTCCTGGCCCGGCGCAACTTTGAGCGGCCGGTTGTGTGTTGGATTGGAGGTGACGACTCCGCTCCGTAAACGAAGCGGCTTCTCAGGCTACGGCGGTCAGTGCCGTCGTTGGCGCCTGACGGCCCCGTCCGGGCCGGCCGATCCTCTCCTGGGCGAGTGCGCGGTCGAGGATCACTTTGGCGGCGTTCACGTCCGCGTCGTCGACGTGCGCGCAGGCGGTGCAGCGGAACCGCTCGCCGCGCCGCGAGCGGGCGTCGACCGTGCCGCAGCGGGCGCAGGTGCGCGACGTCTTCGCCGGATCAACCTTGATCAGCCGCCTACCAGCCTCCTCCGCTTTGTAGGCGAGCATCGAGACAAGCTGCCCCCATCCCTGGTCGGCGATCTCCCGGTTGAGACCGCGCTTCTGCGCGACGTGCACGCCAGGTGTCTCGACGGTCCCGGCCGCGGAGCGAACCATATTGCGGATCCGCAGGTCCTCCATTGCGAGCAGCCCGAACCGCTCGACGAGCTGGCGGGAGAGCTTGTGCGCGCGGTCGCGGCGGCGGTTCGCTTCCCGCTCGCGATGCCGGGCGAGAAGGGCCGCGGCCTTCGCGCGGCGTTTGGAGCCGCGACGGCGCCGGGCGAGCTTCCGCGCGGCGCGCCTGACCGCCACCTTGTTCCGTCTCGCCGCGCGTGGACCCGCGTGCTGTTCGCCGGTCGAGAGCGACACCAGCTGGCGTACTCCAAGATCGATGCCGACCGCGCCGGCGCCCGCAGGGCGATGCCCGCAGGCGGGGTCTGGAAGCTCCGCGTAGAGGCAGGCATGCCAGCGGCGTCCGTCGGCGCTACGCGCGATCGTAACTTCGCCGACTACCGCGCTCGCCGGCAGCCGGCGGTGCCACTTGACCTTCACGCAGCCGACCGCTTGCAAGCGAAGCCTGCCTTCGGGGGTGATCGCAACGCCCCCGGCGTTGCCCTTCAGCGTCCAGGTGAGCGTGTCGAACCGCCGGCGGCTCTTGAAGCGCGGAAAGCCGGGTTTCTCGCCGCGCGCCGACCGCGCGAAAAACGCGTGAAACGCGTGGTCGAGTCGGCGCAGAACCGCCTGCTGGGACCAGAAGTTCGCCTCCGCGAGCAGCAGCCCGCAGGCGCGCAACTCCCGCAGCTCCGCGGACTGATCCCCGTAGCCGACCGACACGCCGTGATCGCGCCACATCCGCTGGCGGTGCTCGAGCGCAGCGTTATACAGGTCGCACGCGCTGCGGAGCTGCGCCTCGAGCGATGGCTCAGCGTCCCTTCTGCTCTGCGATCTAGCGGCGCACGGTTTGCTCGGACACGTGGCCGGCCGTGCCCGCGTAGTAGCTGCGCGACCACAGCGTCGGCAACCTGGAGCGCAGGTGCGGGAACTCGCGACGGAGCTCACGGCTGGAGCGGCCCTTGATCCTCGACACCAGCCCGGCGACTGCCCAGCGCGGATCGGACTCCACAAACAGGTGCACGTGGTCGGGCATTACCTCAAGCGCATGCACCGTCGCCTCCAACTCACGGGCGGTCTCATACATGAGCTCCCGCAGCCGGTCGGCGACACGCCCGGTCAGCACGGGCCGGCGGTACTTCGGACAGAACACCACGTGGTAGTTGAGCGAAAACACCGCGCCAGCGTTCTTCGCATAGCGACCTTCGGCCATGCCAGGCAGCTAAGCGCCCGGCCCGGACATAACCGTCAACCCCGCTGTGTCCGGCTACGCGGGACCAGCGATTCCCCCGCCGCCCAAGGACGGCGGTCCCCTCGCTGATTCCTATGGGGCTGAGATGGATCCTGATCACGATCAACGTCGTGCCCGCCTGCGCTGCTCTCGTGCTGGGCGCCGGAGCGCCCTCGGCGGCGGCGTCCTCGCAGCAGATCTCGATCTTCCAGGACGACGGCCAGCTGTTCGCCAACCCCGCCCGCACGCTGGCCAACCTCAGGCTCCTCGGAGCTCAAGTTGTCCGCGTCTCGGTCCACTGGGACGGGATCGCTCCGAGCCGAAATTCCGTCAGGCGACCTCGCGGGTTTCGTGCGGTGGATCCGGCCGCGTATCCACGTCGCGCCTGGGCGATCTACGACAAGATCGATACGCTGGCCCATTCGTACGGGTTGCGGTTGTACTTCCAGCTCGACAATGGCGCGCCGAGGTGGGCCCAGGGCCCCGGCCAGCCCCCGCACCCCAGTTCGCATCCCGGCTGGGAGCCATCCCCCGGCGAGTTCGAAGCTTTCGTGCACGCGGTCGGGGTCCGCTACAGCGGGAACTACAGACCCGCCGGCGCAGCGGCCCCGCTCCCTCGGGTGAGCTTCTGGTCGGTGTGGAACGAGCCCAACTATGGCTTTGAGCTCTCCCCGCAGGGGGTGCCCGGCCACCTCGCGGTCGAGAACAGCCCGCGCCTGTATCGCAATCTGCTTGATGCGGCGTGGGCCGGCCTGCAGCAGACCCGGCACGGAAACGACACGATCCTGTTCGGAGACCTCGGACCGCGCGGCGGTACCTGGCGCGAATTTCAGTCCATGAAGCCGCTGGTGTTCCTGCGCGCCCTCTACTGCGTCGACTCGAGATATCGCCAGCTGCGGGGCTCGGGGGCGGCGGTTCGGGGCTGTCCCACGACCGCCGCCGGATCGCGACGCTTCCGCGCACAGCACCCGGCGCTGTTCGAGGCGTCCGGCCTCGCCGAGCACATGTGGATGCGGTGGTATCCCCCGAACAAGGAGGCCCAGCCCGATCCGGACAACGCCTCCCTGGCAGAGACCGGCAACCTGGTGCGTGCGCTGGACCGCCTTCAGGCAGCATATGGATCCAGGGCTCGCCTCCCCGTCTACGACACCGAGTTCGGCTACGTCACCGATCCTCCGAACACCTCGACGATCCGCGAAGCCGGCTTGCCGCCGGGGAAGTACCCCTCCCCGACGACCGCCGCCTACTACCTCAACTGGGCCGAGTACATCTCCTGGAAAAACCCGCGGATCATGAGCTTCGACGAGTACCTGCTGCGGGATCCTCAACCGTTCTCAAGGCCTTACGTGTCCTGGTCGAGCGGCCTGCTCGGCTGGCAGCGGGGAATCCCGAAGGCGACCTATTCGGCGTGGCGGCTGCCTTTGTATCTCCCGGTCACCTCCGCCAGGCTCGGCCACAGCCTCGAGGTGTGGGGGTGCATCCGGCCCGCAACCTATGCTTTTCTCGACACGGGGCTGCCTCAGGTCGCTGACGTCCAGTTTGCGCCCGCTGGCCGCTCGTCGTTCACGACCATCCAGCAGGTGTCGGTCAACTCGACCGGCAACTGCTACTTCGACGTCCCTATCAAGTTCCCGAGCAGCGGGTCGATACGGCTCAGGTACACCTACCCCCGCTCCGATCCGCTACTGCCCACGGGCTACACGATCTACAGCCGTCACACCACGATCACCCTCCATTAGCCAGCCATGCAACTACTCCGAATCCTGTTCTCGGTCAACCTCGTCGTCGCGTTCGGTGCCCTGGTGCCGGCCGCGGCGCCCCCGCCGGCTGCAGCCGCGTCCTCAAAACAGATCTCGATCGTGCAGGACGACCACACGCTGATTACCGACCCTGCCGGCACCCTGGCGACGCTCCGGATCCTGGGTGATCAGGTCGTCAAGGTGACGGTTCATTGGCAGTCGATCGCCCCGAACCCGAACTCGGCCACGCGACCTCGCGGCTTTCGTGCGGTGAATCCGGCCGCGTACCCGCGTCGCAACTGGGCGATCTACGACCAGATCGTTCGGGACGCGCACGCCGACGGGATCCAGGTGTATTTCAACCTCAGCGGCGGGGCGCCGGCCTGGGCCGAAGGGCCCCACCAGCCTGGGCGTCAGAACTCGCATCCGGGCTGGGAGCCATCTCCGGGCGAGTTCGAGGCGTTCGTGCACGCGTTCGGAGCGCGCTACAGCGGCACCTACCGTCCGCCCGGTGCCTCAACCCGGCTTCCTCGGGTCAGCTTCTGGTCGGTCTGGAACGAGCCCAACTTCGGTTATTCGCTCGCCCCGCAGGGGGTTCCCAGCAACGTCTCGGTCGAAAACAGCCCCCGCCTGTACCGCAGCTTGATCGACGCCGCGTGGGCCGGCTTGCAGCAGACAGGACATGGGCGGGACACGTTCCTCTTCGGCGAGCTGGGCCCGATCGGCGGAACGTCCGGCGCGGTCTGGGGCGAGTTTCAGTCGATGGCGCCACTCGTGTTCCTGCGGGCGCTCTACTGCGTCGACTCCCGCTATCACCAGCTCCGGGGCTACGCGGCGGCGATTCGCGGCTGCCCGACCACCGCCTCCGGATCGCGGCGCTTCTGGTCCCAGAACCCCGTGCTGTTCCGGGCCTCAGGCGTCGCCGACCACCTGTGGATGCGCTGGTACCCGCCGAACCAGATGTGGGCCGGCCCGGGCTCTTCGGTCCTGTCCGATGTCGGCCAGCTGGTCAGCGCGTTGGACCGCCTCCAGCGGGCGTACGGGTCGCGAACCCGCCTCCCCGTCTACGACACGGAGTTCGGCTACGTCACCGATCCCCCGAACAACTCGCCGCTCCGCCAGAGCGGCGCCCCGCCCGCGCGCTATCCCTCCCCCACGACCGCGGCGTACTGGCTCAACTGGGCCGAGTACATGACCTGGAAGAACTCGCGCCTTGTCAGCTTCGACAACTACCTCCTGCGCGACCCGCCACCCTTCTCAAAGGCCTACGAGGCCTGGTCGAGCGGGCTCCTCGGCTGGCAGCAGGCAGTACCCAAGGCGACCTATTCAGCCTGGCGGCTGCCGCTGTATCTGCCCGTCACCTCGGGCACACATGGCCAGAGCCTCGAGGTGTGGGGGTGCATCCGGCCGGCGGCCTACGCCGTGCGCGACACCGGCCTCTCCCAGACCGCCGACATCCAGTTCGCGCCCGCCGGCAGCTCGTCGTTCACGACCGTCCAGCAGGTGACCGTGAGCTCGACCAGCAACTGCTACTTCGACGTGCGCCTCGCCTTCCCCTCGAGCGGCACGGTCCGGGTTGCCTACACCTACCCGAGCTCCGATCCGAAGCTGCCGGCGGGCTACACGGCGTACAGCCGCCCTGTGGCGATCACGCTCCGCTAGCGCTGGCGGCGAATTCGAAGGGCAGTGACTCGGCTAGCTCCGAGAGGAGCGGCGCCGAGGCGTCGCGCGGAGACGGCGTCAGCTCCAGGTCTGCCGGCCACGCGATCCCGACCTCCGGGTCGTCGTAGCGGAAGCCACCCTCGGCGTCCGGGTCGTAATAGGTCGTGCAGCCGTAGATGACGTCCGCGACCTCGCTCAGCACGCAGAAGCCGTGGGCGAACCCCTCGGGGCAGTAGAGCTCGTGGTGGTTCTCGTCGCTCAGCTCGAACGCCTCCCATTCCCCAAAGGTCGGAGAGCCGCGGCGGATGTCGACGACCACGTCGAGGATCCGGCCGCGCGCGCAGCGGATCAGCTTGGCCATGCCGGTCTGGAAGTGCATGCCGCGGACCACGCCTCGGCGGGAGCGGGAGTGGTTGTCCTGGACGAACTCCTCGTCGATGCCGAACTCGGCGAGCGCGCTGCGCCGGTAGGTCTCGACGAAGAACCCCCGCTGGTCTCCGTGGATCGTCAGCCCGATCAGAACGGGGCCGCTCAACCGGGTAGGGATTGCGTGCATCAGCGGAAGGGTACGAAGCAACGGCTCGATCACGCGCCGGTCCGTCTCTGTCGGCGCTCTGGCCACGAAACGGGGGACCAACCAGCCTTCGACGCCTCGTCTTCCTGGACGCTTCGGTCGGCGCTCCGAGCACGCGCGCCACACGACCTCATTGCCGCCCACGGAGTCATCCGGAAGCAGCGCTGTTGACGCCTCCTGCTGGGCGATGGGATTCACCCGAGCGCGGGCGAGCCAGCCGTCCGCGAGCCCTGTCAAAGGCGCCTGTTACGGCTGATGCGTCGCCAGACCGGC
Source organism: uncultured Solirubrobacterales bacterium (assembly GCA_963731355.1). Taxonomy (GTDB): domain Bacteria; phylum Actinomycetota; class Thermoleophilia; order Solirubrobacterales; family Solirubrobacteraceae; genus Palsa-465. The sequence continues at coordinate 171,376 of CAVSUS010000006.1, forward strand.
TTGCCGTTTCCAACGCCGCTCCGGCGAAGGATTTCTTTCCCAATCCGCATAGGCTTTGTCACTCTCCATGACGCCGACGCGCGCAGCTTCTCGTTCTCAGCGCGAAGCAACAGTGTCTCTCGCCGCAACTGCTCCGCGTGGTGTGTAAGCGCCTGTATCTCGCGCTCTTCTCCGGGCTCGAGCCGCTTGAGATCTTCGACTGATAGCTGTACCGGCTTACTGCGTAGGAGAATTAGACCGTGACCCTCGGGGCTCTCGTTGCCCGTGTGCGGCAAGATGCGAACGACGTCAAATGCACGTCCCCAGTGCGCTCGCAACCACCAAGGGGAATGAAGAGTGATGGGACCACCAGCGTCCCAAGATCTACCTGCCCATAGCGAATTCATACCTATCTGATTCTCATCCCAATCCTCGCCAATAAGGGGCCGGATCATTCCTTCACCGAGGAAGCTGGCAAACAGAAATCCATCTGGGGCCAGTACGCGGTGGTGTTCCAGCAGCCACTCGGCCCACCGATCCGTGAGGTGGGTGTACACACTTGTCGCATAGATCAGGTCGAAGTAGCCGTCGGGTTGCGGAAGTGGTGGCTCCTCCGAGCATCGGAAAGCGTTGAATGGCGGGCACAGGTTGCGCTGCAGCCAGTCGATGCTAGGAGCATGAATGTCGCATCCGGTGAACTCTGCGATCGTCGCTTCTTGAGCGAAGTGACGTAGCACCTTCCCGACGCCACAGCCGAAGTCCAACACGCGCTTACCCGCCCAGCGCCAGTCCGCCGGGAGCATCGCGTTGATCAGTTCGCGCCCGCTGGCGCCGATCTCGAGATACGAACTGGGAGTCGCGTCGTTGCCCAAGAACCCCGTTCGCTGGAGCAGGTGCAACGGCGGAGTTGGCAAATCAAGCATGGGCGGGCGGGTTACGCGATTCGGCTCTGGGCCACCGTGGCCATCGAGCCAGGACCTGACCTCATCTGGGCCTACCGAGATGGTCCCCTCTCCGTCGATGCTGAACGAGATGCGCGCATGAGAGTCAAACGCGGGGTGCTCACGCGTCGCGGCTGCGTGACGGTCTTGTCTTCAATCTGCCACCCGTCCAGCAGTTGCTCAATCTTGGCTCGTTTGGGGCCCTCGGCAATCAATACCACGATGCCGCCGGGCCCCACCATCCGACCAACCTGCTCGATGGCGGGGTCATCAACCGATTTAGTGCGCACGACTGCCGCTGCAACGGGTGGAGCCGCCTCCGGTAAGGGCGCCGTGACAACCTGATAGCCAAGAGAGCGCAGCACAATCGAAACTGGTCCCTGTGTCGCTTCGGCAATGAGGATCGTCGCGCCTGGCGTCAGTGCCCCCAGCGCCTCGAGCACGTACGGAAGTACCTCTGAACGTTCGCTCTGAGTCGACTCGATCGCCGTCGGCCCAACCCGTTCCGCCAGCCCGTCCATGCGGGCGCCGAGTTCGTTTGCGCGAGCGTCGATCCTGTCCCCGAGGATCGCGGCGATGCGTTCTAGGTGGTGGCGCAGCCCATCCATCCGCGGATCGAGGAGCCGGCGCGCCGGCCATCCCACGACGCGCTGAATTCTCCTAAGGACCAATTGTTCGCGAATGCGCGCAGGATCTGGTCCGAGCGGTCGCCCGCTCGGTCTCCGCCCATCCGCGACTCCCTCGCGAACCGCCACCGGCACGCTGGCAATCAGAGGCACGCCTCCCAGTGACCGCACCCGCAACTCACCGTTGAACGCGGTATCTGGGAGCTCGAACGGAAGCACCACCTCTCGCTGGGCGCCGCCCGGCGGCACGTCGCGCACGGTAAGCGGCCAGCAGGCGACAACTCGCTCGTCGTCGCGTGTCACTTCGACCTCAGCGATCGTCTGGCGGGGCGCCGGCAGCGAGTTCATCGCGTCGGCGCGAAGCCGGAACACCGCCTCGTGACGACCTGGAGGCAGCGCGATCGACGGGCCTCGTAGCAGAAGGCCGCGAGCGCCGCGCGGCGCCCTAAAGCAGCGGCCGGAGGAATCGTCTGTGGGTTCGCCGATCTCAGTGCGCATGCGCTCAAAGTACGTCGGCCGGAACCGTTCATAGATCTCACGGACCCGGCGCCTAACGGCCGCGGCATCGCCAGGGCCTTGTCCGTTGCGCGCCTCCGCCCACCAAATGAATGAGTCATGGGGACGGCCCTCGGCTTCGATGACGCGGCGCCGCCAAGGCCAGTCAGGTCCTCCGCCGAATATGTCCAGGGGCAGCACCTGAGCGCGGTCGCGGTCGTAGCAGAGCCAGATCCCCTTCACGTCGACGTCAACAAACCCGGCGAGCTCGAGGAGCTCGACGATCTCGTCGACTTCGAGCTCGATCGTGTGCTCCGGCTGCGCCCACGCAAGGGCGTTCGTGATGAACCGCGTCGGACTGTCGATCACCACAGCGCCGCCGGGACGGAGCACCCGATGCGCCTCGCAGAGAAACCCGGCCATGTCATCCGGCCACAGGTGCTCGATCACCTGCCCTGCGAATACGAGATCCACCTCGCCGTCGCGTATCGGCGACAGATCGCCGACCGATTGGGCGAGCCATTCCACCCCTGCGGGCAGAGGGTCAGGCGCGGGCGAGAACAGCTCGACCGCGATGTGCCGCTCTACCCGCCCCGGATAGTGTTGCCCGAACCAGTCGAAGTAGATCTGGTTTGCCGCGCCGGCGCTGAGCACGACGGGCGCGTCAGCGGGCATCAGCGCGAGCCGGCGCATCCGCAGCTCGTGCAAGAAGAAGTTGAGGTCGTGGGTGGGGATGTCGTCGAGCGCACTCATTTCGCGTGCCGCCTAAACGCTGAGTTCAGTCCGAGGGCGTGTAGGTAGGCGTCGGCGGCTTCCGAGAAGCTACAGGCGCGAGCGTGCTCGAGCGCGGCCCGGCTGATCGCGGCTCGCTTGCCCTTGTCGGCGAGGAGGCTCGCGATCCGATCCTTGAGCCGGGCGGGCGTCACGCCCGGCGGTACCTTCTCGGTCGCATCGTCCGGTAGCTCGCCCGCCCAGCCGAGATTGGTGACGATCGTGGGAAGGCCGATGGCGAGACAGTCGGCGACCGCCGCCGGCGCCTCCTCCGTCGATCCGGATTGCAGCTGCACCGCCAGATCGGCCGACCGCAAGAGCTCGGCGTACCGTTCCACGCTCACCTGGCTTGAAAGCTCGATCGTCGCGCTGGCGGCGTGCTCGCCGGCATAGTCGTTCCACCGGTGAGAGTCGACGGAGTCACCCGCGATCACCAGACGCGCGGTCGGCATCTGCTCCGCCAGCAGCGCGAACGCGTCGATCAACGTGGGGATCCCGTCCGCCTCGGGCCCCGAGGCGACGCTGACCAGCAGCGGACTGGACCCAGCGGCGCCACGTGGCACCGCGACAGCATCGGGCAGACCGAACGGCAGCACCGACACCCGCACCTCCCGATCTAGCGGCCCCCGGTCGAGCTCCAGCACCTCGCGCGCAAACCGCGAATGCACGAAACACCGCTCCGCATAGCCCTGCAACTCCCGCGTCATATAGATACCAAGCGCCGCCTGACGATCGGACGCCGACCCCAGACCCTGCAACGCCTCCGCCGGCAGCCGTTCGCGGTACATCGCACCGATGCGGTCCTCCAGCGCCCGCTCGGGGTCCTCGGGACGCTCCACACCCGCATACCAACGATAAAAGCCGGTCAGCCGAACATCATGCAACACCACCGCGCCCGGCCGACGGCGCAACAGCTCATACACATGAGAATGAAGCTGCGAGTTACCCATGCAATACAACACCCGATCGTGCTGACGCACATGACCAAACTCCTCGAACTCGCGAACATCCACCAGCCGCACACCGCCCCCCGACGGCGCCGCATAGGAATCGACCGCACCCCCCACCACCACATCCACGTCCACCCGCCGCCCCAACTCACCCGCCAGCCGCAGGCTGTAATCCGCCACCCACGAGCGCTCCGGCGGCCACGGCGTAACCAACGCGATCCGCGCACGACGAGACCGACGCCGCGCCGTCCCCGCCACCGCCCGCTCATAACCCTCGATCGACCGCTCCGCCACCCGCCTCCAGGTGAACTCCCCCACCCGCCGCCGCGACCGCGCCCGCAACCGCTCCAACACCTCCGCGGAGCCCAGAATGCCCGCCAGACACGCGGCGATCGACTCCGGATCATGCGGATCGAACGTCCCCTCCAAATCACCCAGCACCTCCGGCCCCGTCGTCGTCGCGCTCGCCGCCACCGGCGCCCCACACGACATCGCCTCCAACATCGGCAAGCCAAACCCCTCATAAAAAGACGGAAACACAAACAACGCACACGCCCGATACAAAGCACCAAGATCAAAGTCACTCACGTGCCCGGTCAGCACGAGCTCGTCGGGCTTGATGCCTGCGAGCTCGGCCTGGTTACGGAGCGACTCAGCCTGGTCGCCTATCAGGATGTTTGCGATCACCAGCTGGTGCTGCGCCCGCAGCGCCGCCGGCAGCCGCCCGAAGCCGGCGATCAGCCCCTCCATGTTCTTGCGGAAGTCGGCCCCACCGACGTAAAGCAAGAATCCGGGACGCACCGGTTTCAGATGGCGTGACAGGTGCGCTCGCGCCGCCTCCGCCGACGGGTACATCCCCGCGAAGTGCTCGCTCGTACCCGCATGAATCACGTGCACCCGCTCCGGCGAAACGCCCAACCGCTCCACCGCATCCTCAGCCGTGGTCCCCGACACCGCAAGCACACCATCCGCGTTACGCACCAGACCCAGACGACCGCGGTAAAAAGCCCGCAGGGCCGGGTCACGTAGGTATTGGTCGGGAAAGATCAGCGGGATCAGGTCATGCAGCGTGACCACCGTCGCGACTCGTGGGTCCCGCGCCCAGCGCGGCCACATCACATCGATTGGCGTCCTCGCCTCAAACGGCGACATGATGTGGTAAACGAGGGGCACCTCAGGGTGGGGACCATCAGCCACGCCCGATCTCGAACTCCAGGTGAGCAGTCCCTTCCCCAGGAGCGAACTGAGATTGCCCGTCACCGGCAGCCCGGGATTGAGCAAGACCGAGTGAAGCAGCGACGGCGCAAGCCCGTCGACAGCGCGCGCATGCTCAGACACTTGTCGCCCAATTCCGCGCTCGATCTGGTACGGATTCTGGGCGCCGTCGGCATAAAGACAAACCGACCGATCCGGCATCGTCATCGGTTGCGCCGTACCGTCGCGCATCGTTCAATTCAGTCCGAGGGCGTGTAGGTAGGCGTCGGCGGCTTCCGAGAAGCTACAGGCGCGAGCGTGCTCGAGCGCGGCCCGGCTGATCGCGGCTCGCTTGCCCTTGTCGGCGAGGAGGCTCGCGATCCGATCCTTGAGCCGGGCGGGCGTCACGCCCGGCGGTACCTTCTCGGTCGCATCGTCCGGTAGCTCGCCCGCCCAGCCGAGATTGGTGACGATCGTGGGAAGGCCGATGGCGAGACAGTCGGCGACCGCCGCCGGCGCCTCCTCCGTCGATCCGGATTGCAGCTGCACCGCCAGATCGGCCGACCGCAAGAGCTCGGCGTACCGTTCCACGCTCACCTGGCTTGAAAGCTCGATCGTCGCGCTGGCGGCGTGCTCGCCGGCATAGTCGTTCCACCGGTGAGAGTCGACGGAGTCACCCGCGATCACCAGACGCGCGGTCGGCATCTGCTCCGCCAGCAGCGCGAACGCGTCGATCAACGTGGGGATCCCGTCCGCCTCGGGCCCCGAGGCGACGCTGACCAGCAGCGGACTGGACCCAGCGGCGCCACGTGGCACCGCGACAGCATCGGGCAGACCGAACGGCAGCACCGACACCCGCACCTCCCGATCTAGCGGCCCCCGGTCGAGCTCCAGCACCTCGCGCGCAAACCGCGAATGCACGAAACACCGCTCCGCATAGCCCTGCAACTCCCGCGTCATATAGATACCAAGCGCCGCCTGACGATCGGACGCCGACCCCAGACCCTGCAACGCCTCCGCCGGCAGCCGTTCGCGGTACATCGCACCGATGCGGTCCTCCAGCGCCCGCTCGGGGTCCTCGGGACGCTCCACACCCGCATACCAACGATAAAAGCCGGTCAGCCGAACATCATGCAACACCACCGCGCCCGGCCGACGGCGCAACAGCTCATACACATGAGAATGAAGCTGCGAGTTACCCATGCAATACAACACCCGATCGTGCTGACGCACATGACCAAACTCCTCGAACTCGCGAACATCCACCAGCCGCACACCGCCCCCCGACGGCGCCGCATAGGAATCGACCGCACCCCCCACCACCACATCCACGTCCACCCGCCGCCCCAACTCACCCGCCAGCCGCAGGCTGTAATCCGCCACCCACGAGCGCTCCGGCGGCCACGGCGTAACCAACGCGATCCGCGCACGACGAGACCGACGCCGCGCCGTCCCCGCCACCGCCCGCTCATAACCCTCGATCGACCGCTCCGCCACCCGCCTCCACGTGAACTCCCCCACCCGCCGCCGCGACCGCGCCCGCAACCGCTCCAACACCTCCGCGGAGCCCAGAATGCCCGCCAGACACGCGGCGATCGACTCCGGATCATGCGGATCGAACGTCCCCTCCAAATCACCCAGCACCTCCGGCCCCGTCGTCGTCGCGCTCGCCGCCACCGGCGCCCCACACGACATCGCCTCCAACATCGGCAAGCCAAACCCCTCATAAAAAGACGGAAACACAAACAACGCACACGCCCGATACAAAGCACCAAGATCGGCCTCAGTGACCCGGTCGGTCAACACGAATTCGTCCGGGCGAAGCCCCGCGGCGACCGCCACGCTGCGTAGCAACTCCGGTTGGCCGGGCCTGAGGTGCGCGCACACGATCACCAGCTGGTGCTGCGCCCGCAGCGCCGCCGGCAGCCGCCCGAAGCCGGCGATCAGCCCCTCCATGTTCTTCCGAAACTCAAAGTACCCCACATACAGCAAGAATCCGGGACGCACCGGTTTCAGATGGCGTGACAGGTGCGCCCGCGCCGCCTCCGCCGACGGGTACATCCCCGCGAAGTGCTCGCTCGTACCCGCATGAATCACATGCACCCGCTCCGGCGAAACGCCCAACCGCTCCACCGCATCCTCAGCCGTGGTCCCCGACACCGCAAGCACACCATCCGCGTTACGCACCAGCTCTAGACGAGCGGTGTAAAGCGCTCGATTCACCGGGTCCCCCAGATACTGCTCCGAGTAGATCAGCGGGATCAGGTCGTGCAGCGTGACCACCGTCGCGACTCGTGGGTCCCGCGCCCAGCGCGGCCACATCACGTCGAGGGGAGTTATCTCGAGGGGAGACATGATGTGGTAGATGCGCGGCAGGGCGTTGGGTGAATCGTCACCCGCTCGGGATCCCCAACGAAGGAGTCCCGAGCCCAGGAACGAGCTGAGATTGCCCGTCAGCGGCAGCCCGGGATTGAGCCGGAGGGAATGAAGGAGCGAGGGAGCGAGGGAGCGGATCGCGCGCGCGTGCTCGGACACCTGTCGCGGGATTCCGCGATCGAACAGGAGAGGATTCTGTGCCCCGTCCACATACAGGCAAACGGACCGACTCGCGAGCGTCATCGCTGCAGTTGCGAAGTCGTTCAGCTCATTGTGGCTGCTTCGGCGACGCGATCACCATCACCACGCCACGCGCGCCCGTGACTACCTTGTCGTCCACCTCCCAGATGAGCGGATCGCGCCGAGCCACGATCTGACGTTCGTGAACTTCCCAATCCGCCAGCAGCTTGTTCAGTGACTGCTCGTCGTAGATCCGTTCGAGGTCGGTGACGTCACGCGTGCCGTAGGGCGCCGTGAGGATCATCAATCCCTCCGGCAACAGCAGCCCGCGCACCCGGTCGAGGAACGCCAGATCGGCGCCTTCGCCGTGCTCGGGGCTGCCGTATGGCTGTTGGGCGTACGCGCCAAGACCGACGTGCTCGATCGTCGATATCAAGAAGGCAGCCGCGAACGGCTCTGACGGCGCATCCCACTCCTCCAGCAGCGAGGCATGGCTCTCCAGGTTGGGGTGTGAGTAGGGCAAGGGGCGAGGATCGATCGCGGTGACCTTGTACCCAAGTGATGCCGCCGAGAGCGGAAACGTGCTCTCCGCACTGCCGATGTCGAGGATGCGAGCGCCACGCTCAACGCGACTCAGCGCCGCCATCGCAAACGGACCCTCCACGATCCGTTCGCTCACCTGTACAGCGGCCGCAGCTCCCGCAGACAGCGTGACCTCAACCGGCGGGTTGAACCACACCCCGCCTTGGGCGTAGAAGCCCCGATAACCCGTGGCGAAGTTGATCAGCTGCGCGAGTGGCGCGTCCAGTCTCTCGAGTGGTAGCTCGGCGGAGTGGGCGAGGCGCCGTTGGTAGTACTCCTCCAATGATCCTGCCACCATGCCCTGGATGCCCGTTAATTGATCGCGCTGCCCGGCTAACTCGTCGTGGATTCCTGCCAGCTGGTCGTGGAGCCGGCGCAGCTCGACGCCCACGTATGAAGAAGCCTCGGCGGAGCTGCGCGAATAAGCATCAAACGAGCGTTCGACAGTTGCCTTTGTGCCCTCGATGCGGCTGTTGATGTCGGCCACCCGTCCGTCGATCGGCGAGAGGACAGGCCGCGCGATCCGTCTGGCGACTCGCTTCAGGGCTGACTCCTGGCGTTGGTTGGCCACGCGCGGCAGCGTACCGATCCCATCCGGCGAGTGCTCCCGATCCGGCTGAGAGTTCGAGACAACCGCCGGGGCCGGCGCCGCAACGGCGGCAGCGGGACGTGGGCGAGCTGGGAGCGGACGCGGCGATAGCGACTTCCGCAGCGCGATGTGCACGCTCGTGATGCGGTTCGAACCGACCCGCAGCACACAGTGTGGACATACCGACTCTCCTCGCTCTTCGCGGGCTGCGTACTCGACATTCGTAATCTCGGTTTCAAGCGTCCCGTCGGTGAGCGCGTAATCGATCGGCGTCGTGAGGGCCCAGTCTCGTTCGCCTATCAGAATGCGTTCGATCAGCTCAGGGGTGAACATCACCATGTGGTCCTCGTACTCGAGCGGATCGCCGTCGACCAGGAACTCGGTCGAAAACGAGGCCGTCCCACCTGGCTTGAGCACGCGAAACGCTTCGTCCATCGCGATGCCGATACGATCGAGCCCGCCGAAGTGCTCGACCGATCCTGACGAGAAGATGCCGTCGAACGTCTCGTCTTCATAAGCCAGCTCAGAGGCGTCCATGTGCTGGGTCACCAGCCGCCTAGGGTTCCATCGCCCGTTCCAGGCGCTCCCCGGATTGGTGAGCATCGTCGGTGGCGCGGCGTTGATCCACGCACCGGGATCTGCGTATAGGTCCGTGGCGAACACGCGACGCACGTGGTTGGTCAGCCAGAACAGGGTCGCCTCGCTGCCGGCGCCGATGCCGAGCACGTCTGCATCTCCTCGCAGCACCCCGCCGTCGCGCAACGTGAGCACTGCCATCGCAACCTCCCACTGCTTGCGATGCTCCTCGCCATCCGGGTAATCCGGTGCCCTCGCGATCTCGTGCGCGAAGACCTGGCGGATCGTGTCCCTCACGAGCGGTTCTTGAAAGTCCTCGAGCTTGATAACCCGGCTAAGCACGAACTCCATTCGCCCCATTTATCACAGTGGCTCCGGTTGAAGCGGCCACAGAAGGGCGCCCGCCTCGCGGATCACGGCATCTACCCCGGGTGAGTCTGGCGTCGCACCTAGAGTCGATAGCGTCTCACCGATGTGGGTTGCGATCCGCTCGGCTACGGCACACGATTCGACCGGCGCAAGCGCCTTCGCCCCGGCCGCGCAAGCCACTTGCTCGGAAAATCGCAGCAACTGTCGAGCGTAGTCGCGGGCGCGATGACGAGCTGCGAAGCGCCTCCCGGCGGCGCCGATCGCTTGGCGCCGTGGAGCGCTGTCGACAAGCTCGCTCAGGGTTCTTCGCAGCTCGGCTCCGTTCCCGAACGCGATCTTCGCCACCGCCTCGTTCGGGACTTCGGCGCACACGCCCGCGTCGTAGGTGAGGACTGGCTTGCCGAACGGAAGCTGGTACATCAGCGCCGTTGAGAATCCTTCGTCCTCGGGGTGGCGAAGGTTGATGAACACATCCGCGGCGCGAGCGCACCGGTCGACCTCGTGCGGAGGCAGATCTCTGAGTATCCGCACGCTGCCGGCGAGCCCGGACTCGACGATCTTCGCGCTCAGCTCGCGCACGTACGGGTCGTCAGGATCGTACGAGCCGACGATCACGTATTCCGTACGCGCCGCCAGGTTCGAATCCTCAGCAAGGACATCGACCAAGTCGCGGGCGTGGGTGTGGGGCCCCACGGGGCCGACCGCCATCAACCTTATGCGGCTGCCGTTGCGCTCATCTCTCCGCGTCCGAGCGGCGATCGATGACGCGCTCGGCCGCTGCGCTGGGAGCCATGCCTCGCAGACCGACCCGCTCCACAGCTTTCGCACGATCGCTCCGTGCCATCGCGAATGGACCACGGCGCCCGTCGCCGAGCGCAGCGCCTCTTCGGTGAACGTGTAACGGAGCCGGTCGTCGTCCTCGACTCTGGCATTCTCCGGGTCGAGCCGCGGCCCAAGAATCCGATGCGCACTAATCAGGCCGGTGACGCCGTAATGCTCAGCCATGCGGGCGATGTACAGGTCGGGCCGACGCAGGTGCTGAAGGTAGTAATCGAGGAACAACCGGTGCAGCGTCACCTCGTGCAAGACGACGATGCCCGGATGGAGCCGGGCGATGTCGAATATCCACGCGTGCTGCACATCGTTGCCGAGGTTATAGAAGATTGCATCGAAGGAATCGAGGCTTGAGAGCGCCTGCGGTTGGGCTGCGAGATCTGCCGCCGGAACGCCGGCAGGGAAGCGGTCGGGTGGACCGACGCAGAACATGTGAGCCTCGCACAGGCGGAGCATCTCCACCAGCACCCCACGGCTGTAATCGGCAATGGGGCCGGCCCCGACCGGGGTGAACCATGCGACCCTCAAGCAGTTAGCTCCTCGACCACGCGATCCCAGTCGATCCCGAGCGCTCGGACGCGCTCCCGCCCGCTCACTCCCATCCTCACGGCGCGCTGGCGATCGGCCGCCAGCCGGTCGATCGCTTCGGCGATCGAGCGTGGGTCGGGCTCCGCCACCCAGCCGGAGACTCCATCCTCGACCAGCTCGACCGGTCCCCCGGAGTCCCGGCACGTGATCACCGGTTTGGAGGCGAGGAAGCCCTCGAGCGTCACGAAGCCGTAGTCCTCGTCGAAAGGCGGAAACAGCACGCCCAGGCAGTGCGCGAGCAGCTCCAGCTTGCGATGCTCGGGCAGCCACCCCGGCAGGAGGTCGATGCGTCCACTCAACTCAGGGTCGGCGACCAGCGTCGCCAAGCGATCGAGGTCGGTGCCTACGAAGTCCGCGTCACCGGCGATCACCAGGCGGACATCGGATGACACGTGGCGCATCGCCTCGGCGGCGAGATCCTGGCGTTTGACGGAATGGATCCGGCTCGGGAAGAACAGGTAGTTGCCGGTCTCTCCGCAGTAATAGGTCTGTTCGTCGCCCAGCGGCGGGTAAAGGACGATTGGCTCGAAACCGTTGAAGGTGCGCATGCGCCCGCCGACCACCCCCGAGATGACGTATACGCGGCGCGCCTCCGCCAGTAGGCGATTATCGGCCTCGACGATCGCGCTGCGTATGTACCGCTCCTCAGTCGTATCTGAGAGCCCGAAGTCGGTGGCCCACATGTCGTATACGGGCCGATGTTGGTGCAAGACCCAGAGCACCTTGTCATCATGAGGGATGTAATACGAGGGGAACTTGAGTGCTATCACTCGGTCCACGTCGGGGATCCGCATCAAGCGCGCGGCGAGAGAGTGGTGGAGGAGCGACCGCGGAGGGTGCCAGCGGCACGGCAAGTTCACCAACTCGACGCGATGGCCGTGCTCCTGGAGCCGGTCGGCGAGCCATCCTGCCAGCTGCTCGGCCCCCCCGCGGATGAACGGGGTCTGGGTATTGACGACCGCGATCCTCATCGACCCGAGTCGCGTCGATCATCTTCCGTCAGCGCTGCCACGACGGAGTGCCACGAGCCATGCCCGGGCGGTGACAGTAGCTCAACCGCGCGGCCGCTCGAGCGAGCAATCCGATCACACAGATGCTGCGACGCGGCGAACACCCGGGTGGCCTCCCCGCACGCCTCCCGGTCGGAAGCCCGAAGAGACCGAAGCGCACTACATCCATCGTCGATCCATGGATAGTGTTCGGTCAACCACAGCACCTTGCGCGGATGGCGCAGGAGATGACACGGGGTACCGGTCGCGACCAGCAGGTCGACCCGCTCGCTGACATCAGTCAACCGGAAGGCGAGCAGCTGCGCCCACAACGCGTCCGGATCGTGGTCGAACGGGATCCGGATCGCGTCCACTTCGTGCCCTTGGCTCTCCGTCGCGCGCTCGAGCGCGCTACCGAGCTCGGCCTGGCCTGGCTCGGGCCGAAACGGGCTGGCGATGAGCACCCGCATTTGCCTGCTCAGTGTGGCTTGCGGGCGACCACTGCGTACTCCTGGAAGCCGAACAACAGCTCGTTGGCCTTGGCCAGGCCGCGGTTGAACGCCTCCACCTCGGCCTCGTCACCCGCGGTGCTCGGCAGCGGCCTGAGCTGGCGCTCGGCCGGGGCCGGGGAGGTGTACTCGATCTCCACCCGCGCGAAGCCGCACGCCTCCGCCAACCACTTCAGCGCCAACGGCGGCAGCGGTCCCACGCGCGTGAAGTCGCCGTAGAACGTCGCGTAGGTCAAAAGACACATTGGGTTGACGGTCTCGATCACCAGCACACCACCCGGACGCAGCCGGCCGGACGCCACCCGCACCAGCTCTAAGACCTCTTGGCGCTCGAGGTGCTCGACCAGATGGCCCGCGAAGATCCCGCCAAGAGACTCCTCGGGGTGACCTCGAAGGAAGCGCACAGCCTCACCCTGGGTGACATCCAACCCCAGCTCGCGACACCGGACGACCATCGCCTCGTCGCTGTCGACGCCTGCGGCACCGATCCCGGCCTCGCGCAGCAGCCCGAGAAACTCGCCCCGCCCACAGCCCACATCGACGACATCCGATAGTCCCTCGAACCGCGACACATACCTGCGCTGACGCTCCCGAACCTCCTCGCTCGTACCGCCGAACCGTTCGGTGAACGCCAGGTAGTCGATGTCCACCGCACCCGCACGCGACGCTCGGCGCGCCAGCGTGACCGAGCTCACCTCGATCCGCGCCAGCCGACGCTCGAGCCCCCCGAAGCGCTCATCGGCCGCGCCCTGGATGTCGAGCTGGGCCCTGACCGTCGCGGCGAGCGCCTCAAGCTGAGCTTCATGGCTACGAATCAGCTCATCGCTGGCCCGATTGTGCTCGGTCTGGCGATGCAGAACCTGGAACATCGCCCGACGCAGCGCCCCCCGCGCCGCCGTACTCACCCGGCCCACACCCTTCAACGTGGAGCTCAGACCAAAGCCAACGAGATCCGCCCGCTCGTCCATCAAACGCAACGCACGCGAACGACGCACGGAGTCCTGCAGGTCGACGGCTCCGAGCTGCGTCACGCGGCCGCCCGATCGCATTGCCCCTGGCGCCGTGGCTCGTCCCACGATATAGGCGATCGCCGGGACAGCCGGACCGCGCCGCCATGTCTCGATCACGTCCAGCATCACGCCGCCCGCGTCCTCGAGCGTCGCAACCACGTCTTCGCGCGCCATCGCGTACATCTCCATCCGCGGCGTGAACGCTGGCGGCCCGCCCTCACCTGTCTGTCGTTTCTCGGCTGCGGTGACTTTGTCCATCGGCTCCTCCAGCTCTGCGGCGACCGTAACCGGCAGCCTCAATGTGCTGGAGCCTCGATCTCCGAACCAATCGATTCCCTCCTGGACCAGGTCGACCTCGAGCACGTAGCCGCCGGACTGGGGTGGTGCAAACACCGCGAGCTGGACTTCGCACTCTCCGCCGGGATCCACGGCCGACTCGATCATTGTGCGCGCGTCGTCGAGCACCACCATCCTCCCGTCCGGAGCGCGCCAGTGGTCGCCCACCCGCAACTGCGCCGAAGCGGGCCACGGAACCGGGCTCTCGTTGCGCACCCTGACCCTCAGCGGAGCCACCCGGCCGACCGCGAGCGGCGGGATCGGTCCGACCAGTGTCAACGACGCCCGCCACGCCTCCGGCGGGAGCGCCTCGACCTCGGAAACAAAGAAGCTTTCCGGGACATTGAAAAACGCCACCCCCCCGGGGCGCAGGATGCGCACAAACTCGCGCATGTACCCCTGCATCAGCTCCGGCTTCATGTGTTGGAGCACGATCAGCGAGAGGACGAAGTCGAAGCTCCCGTCGCCGAACAGCCGCAGATCGGAGGCGTCGTTCTGATGAAAGCGAACACGCTCACCGTTTCTGTTGAGCGCCCGGGCGCGTTCGATCATCGAGGACGCCAGATCGACCCCGTCGCACGAGTCGAAGTGCTCAGCCAACGCCTGCGTCAGCCGACCGACCCCACAGCCGAAGTCGAGCGCACGGCCTCGCTCGATCGCGATCCCGCGGTCGGCGAGCATCCGGAGCACCTCGCTGACGTTCGCGCGACCGGTGGCGAAGAACTCCTCCAGGTCCCACCCGCCGCCGCGCTTGTCCGGAAACGCGAGGATCGCCCACAACGGATCCTGGTCGCCGAACGCGGTCCAGTTCTGCTGCAGATCCTCCAGTTCCATCTCAGCCTGGCTTGCGGGCGACCACTGCGTACTCCTGGAAGCCGAACAACAGCTCGTTGGCCTTGGCCAGGCCGCGGTTGAACGCCTCCACCTCGGCCTCGTCACCCGCGGGGCTCGGCAGCGGCCTGAGCTGGCGCTCGGCCGGGGCCGGGGAGGTGTACTCGATCTCCACCCGCGCGAAGCCGCACGCCTCCGCCAACCACTTCAGCGCCAACGGCGGCAGCGGTCCCACGCGCGTGAAGTCGCCGTAGAACGTCGCGTAGGTCAAAAGACACATTGGGTTGACGGTCTCGATCACCAGCACACCACCCGGACGCAGCCGGCCGGACGCCACCCGCACCAGCTCTAAGACCTCTTGGCGCTCGAGGTGCTCGACCAGATGGCCCGCGAAGATCCCGCCAAGAGACTCCTCGGGGTGACCTCGAAGGAAGCGCACAGCCTCACCCTGGGTGACATCCAACCCCAGCTCGCGACACCGGACGACCATCGCCTCGTCGCTGTCGACGCCTGCGGCACCGATCCCGGCCTCGCGCAGCAGCCCGAGAAACTCGCCCCGCCCACAGCCCACATCGACGACATCCGATAGTCCCTCGAACCGCGACACATACCTGCGCTGACGCTCCCGAACCTCCTCGCTCGTACCGCCGAACCGTTCGGTGAACGCCAGGTAGTCGATGTCCACCGCACCCGCACGCGACGCTCGGCGCGCCAGCGTGACCGAGCTCACCTCGATCCGCGCCAGCCGACGCTCGAGCCCCCCGAAGCGCTCATCGGCCGCGCCCTGGATGTCGAGCTGGGCCCTGACCGTCGCGGCGAGCGCCTCAAGCTGAGCTTCATGGCTACGAATCAGCTCATCGCTGGCCCGATTGTGCTCGGTCTGGCGATGCAGGACCTGGAACATCGCCCGACGCAGCGCCCCCCGCGCCGCCGTACTCACCCGGCCCACACCCTTCAACGTGGAGCTCAGACCAAAGCCAACGAGATCCGCCCGCTCGTCCATCAAACGCAACGCATTCGCGCGCCACTGCGGGTCCGATGCCAGAAGCTGCTTGGCGCGGGCCCGCGATGCGTGGTCGCGGTCCTCGAGCACTCGCCGGATACGCCCTTCGATCAGGGCCTGCGGATCGTGGCGTTCGCCTCGCGATCGAGACGGCACTCGCGCGACGACGTAGTCGAAGCTCGGCATGGACAGACCGGACCGATCCTTGGCGATCATGTCCAGCACGACGCCCCCCGCGTCCTCGACCGCTGCGGCCACGTCTTGGCGCGCCAGTGCGTGCATCTCCATCCGCGGCACGAACCCGGCCGGCGGACTCTCATCGTTCTGTCGTTGCGCGCTTGCGGCTTCTTGGTTCACGGCCCTCTCGGGCCGGGCGGCAACCGTCACGGGCAGCCGCAGTGTGCAAGAGCCTCGATCGGCGAACCAGCCGACCATTTCCTGGACCACGTCGACCTCGAGCTCGTAGTCGCCCGCCTGGCCGGGGGCACGCACGTTGAGCCGAACTTCGCACTCCCCTCCGGGATGAACCGTCGGCTCGATCGCCGCTCGGGCGTCGTCGAGCACCACCATCCTCCCGTCCGGAGCGCGCCAGTGGTCGCCCACCCGCAACTGCGCCGAAGTGGGCCACGGAACCGAGCTCTCGTTGCGCACCCTGACCCTCAGCGGAGCCATCCGGCCGACCGCGAGCGGCGGGATCGTTCCGACCAGGGTCAACGACGCCCGCCACGCCTCCGGCGGCAGCGGCTCGGCGGGAACGAAGCGCTCGGGTATCTGGAAGTACGCCACACCTCCGGGACGCAGGATGCGCACAAACTCGCGCAGGTAACCTCGCATCAGCTCCGGCTTCATGTGCTGGAGCACGATCAGCGAGAGGACGAAGTCGAAGCTCCCGTCGCCGAACAGCCGCAGATCGGGGGCATCGTTGTGATGAAAGCGAACACGCTCACGGTCCTCGTTGAGCTCTCGAGCCCGCTCGATCATCGACGCCGCCAGATCGACCCCGTCGCACGAGTCGAAGTGCTCAGCCAACGCCTGCGTCAGCCGACCTACCCCACAGCCGAAGTCGAGCGCACGGCGTCGCTCGATCGCGATCCCGCGGTCGGCGAGCTCGCCAAGAACGCCCTCGACGTCCGCTCGACCGGTGGCGAAGAACTCCTCCAGGTCCCACCCGCCGCCGCGCTTGTCCGGAAACGCGAGGATCGCCCACAACGGATCCTGCTCGCCGAACGCGGTCCAGTTCTGTTGCAGATCTTCTAGCTCCATCACGCGGGCGTCAGACAGTACCGATGCCACGATTGCGATTCAGCTCGCGCAATGGCAACTCAGACGCCCACCGCGTCCCTCCCCAGACGGACGCTCGAGATCGCTCGCGATTGGCTTGAGTCGAGGCGCCCACCAGCCGCGACACGACTACGATTCGCGCCCGTGACGACGCCGGCGCCTACCGCGTCCTGGGCCACGCCGGCACTCGGTCCTGTGTCCGCCTGGCTGGCGTCGGCGCGCCATCAGGCGATCGCGGCGCTCGTCCTGTATGCGGCGATCGCGATCGGGTACTTCGGCCTGCACGTGCTTCCCCACCTCGGACGGGTTTGCGTCTGCGAGCCGGGTGGATCGGATCCGTCGATCTTCATGTGGAGCTTGGCGTGGTGGCCGCATGCCGTGTTGCACGGATGGAGCCCGTTTTTCACGAACGCGGTGTTCGTACCGGACCGGGTCGATCTCGGCGGCGTCACCGCGGTCCCGGGGGCCGCGCTCATCATGGCGCCGGTCACGCTCGCGTTGGGCCCGATCGTCTCCTACAACGTGCTCATGCTCGCGAGCCCGGTGCTCGCGGCGTTCTTCGCTTTCCTGCTGTGCCGGTACATCAGCGGCAACTTCGCCGCGGGCGTCGTCGGCGGGTATCTGTTCGGCTTCTCGGCCTACATGCTCGGCCAACTGCTCGGCCATCTCCACCTCGTGCTGGTATTTCCAATCCCGGCGGCGGTCCACCTCACGCTGGGGCTGATCGACGGGCGGATCGCCGAACGGCGGTTCATCGCCTTGATGGCCCTGTCGCTGGTCGCGCTGCTGCTGTTCTCGACCGAGGTCGCGCTGACGTTCGTGCTTCTCGGCGTGCTCACCCTGGTCGTAGCGTTCGCGCTCGCGCCCAGCTATCGAGGCCGCCTGACCGCCGCGGTCAAGCCGATCGTCGTCGCCGGAGCCGCGGCGGCGCTCGTGACGAGCCCGGTGATCTACTACGGGCTCAAGGGCAATGTGACCGAGGGCACTCAAGGTATCGGCAACGCCTTCGGTGGCGACGCCCTCGGCTTCCTTGTGCCTACGGTGGTGATCCGCCTCGGCAGGAAGTACTTCGCTGCGGTCTCGGCCGGCTTCACCAGCGGCGACGCCTCCGAGAGCGGAATCTACATTGGTCTACTGCTGGCGCTTATAGTCGCGCGTTACACAATCACGCGCTGGCATCTGGTCTCGACGCGAATCTTGTCCGTGGTGCTGGCCGTCGTGGTGGTGCTGCTGCTCGGGTCGCACCTACACATCGCCGGCCACTCTACGATTCCGCTTCCCTGGAAGCTGATCGGCCGTTCACTGCTGCGGGAGGCCGCGCCGGCCCGACTCGGGCTCTACATGTTCCTGATCGTCGCGGTGATCGCCGCCATGTGGCTGGCCCAGCCCCGCGCCGGCCGGTGGGGGCTGGCGAAATGGGCCCTGATCGCGGCGAGCATCGTGTTGCTGCTGCCGAACATCGGCAGCGGCCTTTGGCGCTGGAGCCCACCCAACCCATCGTTCTTCACCACCCACCAGTATCGAACCGTCCTTCGGCGCGGGGAGACCGTGCTCGTGTTGCCCTACGGCTACCTGGACGTCAGCATGCTCTGGCAGGCCGAGACCGGCATGTGGTTCCGCATGGCGGAGGGATATCTAAACCCGGTGCCGCCGGCGGACTACGCCCGCGATCCGCTACTGCCCGCGCTCTACGGCCAGGTCAAGCCGACTCCCCAGCAACTGCGATCGTTCCTGGTCGACCGGCACGTCGGCGCGGTGATCGTCGATCCAGGAAAGCCGCAGCAATGGCCCGAAGCGCTCGCGGCACTCGGTCTAAGGCCCGAGTCGCTCGGCGGCGTTTGGTTCTACCGGGTGTGACTGATCACACGGACGGGGCCTAGGGCTCGCGACCGCGCCCACCCCTTGAATTCTCGAGTTCTCGCAGTCGCTGCTCCAGGCGGTCAACCCGTTCACGGTCCTCCAGGCGCAGCGCCCGCTCGCGCTCGAGCTGGGCCTGAAGCCCGCGCATCGACCCGACCAGCGCCCGGTCCAGGTTGCGTTCGTGACTGGTGAACGGGAGAATCAGCCGGAGCACGAGGCGTCGCAGTAGGCCGCGTAGGCCCCGCGGCACCGGCGGAGCCCCGTGCTCTAGATCGAGCGACAGCTCGCTCTCGGCGGCGGTTAGGCGAAGCTCCGACACGGTGGACACGTCCGACGCCGCTAAACGCCGCGATGCCTCGGTTGGCCGATCGGCGAGCCGCTCCAGGCGAGCACGAGCGAGACGTCCCACGACCTCCGGCGCATAGAGGCGGTGGATGTCGAGCCGCGCCCGCTCCGCCTTCGCTCGAGCCTCGGCCGGTCGTTGCCAGACCCGCCGCATCTGCTCGGCGGCGTGATCGAGATCCGGCTCGGCCCAGGTGCCCTCGGCGGGATAGATCTCGCAACTGGGTCCTACGCGAGTCGGTGTCCAGTCCACGAGGTAGCTGTTGTGCGGCTTCATGAAGTCGGTGTTTCCCGAGTAGCCCGTCGCGATCACGGGGGTACCGAGCGACATCGCTTCGGCGAGCGTGAGGCCGAAGCCCTCGCTGCGGTGCAGCGACACATAGCAATCGGCCCGCGCCATCAGCGCCGCGTTTTGCCGGGGCTCGAGATACGCGTCGACCAGCTCGATGTCAGGGTGCTTGGCGATCTCCCGGCGGAGCTCGGCCTCGACCTCCGGCCGCAGGCGGCCATTGATCGTCTTCAGAAGTAGCCGCGGACCCTCTCCCGGAGCGAACCCGCGAGCGAAGGCGTCGATCAGGCCGAGCGCGTTCTTTCGTCGCAGGGTGCTGAAGAAGTCGAACATGAAGAGGAACGTGAAGCGGTCGTCGCGGGCGATGGGAACCTGGACTCCGGATGGATCGGGGACGGCTACCGCCATCGGAACCACCACGACGGGCACGGGAGAGAGACGCCCCAGGTTCTCGCCGACGAAGGTCGAGAATGCCCAGATCTCCTCCAGAAGCTGGAACGCCGGAAGCCAGCTCGACGGAAGGACGTCGGTCTCCCACGCCCACTGCCCGATCGTAGGGCGTGCCGCAAGCACTTCGGTGCCCCTCACGCGCGCCAGCGTGACCAGGTGGTCGCCGTTTATGCAAGCCAGGTTGAACGCAGGCTCGAACTCTGTTCGCAGCTCGTCGTGGGCCCGGTTGCCGTATCGCTTCATCATCTTTCGACGTGAACCGGCCGGGCCGGGCGGAGCGATCGCGGTCGTTGCTACTGGTACGCCCGCGGCGCGGAGCGCGGCGATGTATAGCCGCGCCGCCTCGGCCAGTCCAAGCGTGTCGTCGAGGAAGCCCATAACGTTCACCGCCAGCCGCGGGTCCTCGGCAGGGCCCACGCTGGTCATGATCCGGCATCCGGGCGCCTGGAAGGTGCCGCGATCAGACAGAAAAACACCATCTGACGCCGGATCGTGCCACAGGCTCGATCGTGCTAGGACCGTTGCTACTGTTCGCCCGGCAGTGGCCACCGTCTCAAGCGAACAGCGCCCGTCGGCGAGGGCGACGGCCACCACCGGGCCGCCGGCGATCGTGGTTCGAGGCGTCAGCAAGACCTTCCGCATCCCGCGCCTGCAAGCCCACACGCTCAAGGAGCGGGTCCTGCATCCCTTACGGTTCAGAGCCTTCGACGAGCTCCACGCCGTCCGCGACGTCTCCTTCGAGGTGGCCCAGGGCGAAATGTTCGGGGTTGTCGGGCGCAACGGGAGCGGGAAGAGCACCCTGCTCAAGTGCCTCGCCGGCATCTATGGCGTGGACCGGACGGTCGGCGCGGGAGAGTTGGTGGTGCGCGGCCGACTGTCGCCGTTCATCGAGCTCGGGGTCGGCTTCAACCCCGACCTGACCGCGTACGACAACGTCATCGTCAACGGCATCATGCTCGGGCTGACACTGAAGGAGGCGCGCAAGCGGTTCGACGAGGTCATCGCCTTCGCGGAGCTTCAAGAATTCCTCGACCTCAAGCTCAAGAACTACTCCTCTGGCATGTACGTTCGCCTCGCGTTCTCGGTCGCCGTCCAGGTGGACGCGGACGTGCTGCTGATCGACGAGGTGCTGGCCGTGGGAGACTCAGCGTTTCAACAGAAGTGCTTCGATCAGTTTCACCAGCTGAGGGAAGCAGGTAAGACGATCGTGTTCGTGACCCACGACATGGGCTCCGTAACGCGCTACTGCGACCGGGCCATGCTGATGGAACGCGGCGAGGTGGTCTGCATGGGCGATTCAGATCGCGTGGCCCGCGAGTACCACGAGCTGAACTTCGGACGCCTCCCGACCACCACCGGCGAAGGTGGCGAGCGACGGTACGGAGACCGACGTGCAGAGATCCTCGACGCCTGGATCGAGGATGAGACAGGGGAGACTGTCAGCGCGGTGGCCCAGCGCGAGCCGCTCTCGTTGTGCATGCAGATCGAATTCCACGAGGATCTGAAAGACCCGATCTTCGGCTTTCGCCTGACCAACGATTTGGGTCAGACGGTCGCCGCCTCTCGGACGGATTGGGAGCATGGGCCCAGCGGCCGGTTTGCGGCCGGCCAGCGCACCCTGGTGCGGATGCGCTTGATGAACCTTCTCGTTCCGGGGCGGTACACATTCAGTCCGGGGGTCGTTCGGGGCGGGATGGGCCATGATCCGCTGGACATGCGCGACGACTACACCACGTTCATAGTCCATGGTCCGAAGGTCACCGGCGGTCAGGCGGACCTGCCGTACGAGCTCGAGATCGAGCCAGGTTAGCGTCAGCCGATGAGCGCCGAGAGTGCCCGCGTGTACGGACCTTCCGCCTTCGGCGGCGGCCTTCGAAGGTTCGTCGAACTGACCCTGACGCTGGCCCGGACCGAATTCAAGCTGCGTTACTTCGGCTCGGTGCTTGGCTACGTCTGGTCACTGATGCGACCGCTTTTGTTCTTCGGGGTGCTCTACCTGGTCTTCACCAAGATCTTCAAGCTCGGCAAGGGGATCCCGCACTATCCGGTCTACCTCCTGACCGGAATTGTGATGTGGAATTTCTTCATCGAGGCGACGTCGGGTTGCGTTCCCTGCCTCGTGGCCCGAGAGGGACTACTCCGGAAGGTGCGCTTCCCGCGGATTGTGGTCCCCTTGTCAGTGTCATTGACGGCCGTCTTCAACCTGGGGATGAACTTCATCGCCGTGTTCATCTTCGCGCTCGCCAACGGCGTCACGCCGAAGCTCATCTGGCTAGAGCTGATCCCCATCGTCGGCGCGTACATCGTCCTGGCGAGCGGAGTGGGGATGCTGCTGTGCGCGCTGTACGTGCCGTATCGCGACATCCAGCCGATCTGGGACGTCCTGTCGCAGCTGCTCTTCTACGGCTCCCCGATCATCTACACCGTGGGGTACTTGCCCACGGTCCGCATCCAACACCTCATCATGTTGAACCCGATTGCCGTGCTCAACACACAAATGGGCCACGCGGTGATCGGATACGTCCCACTCTCCGGAGCCACCGCCGCGCGTTACGGTCCGATCGCTTTTCCGAGCGCCGCCCAGGCCGCCGGCGGGTGGGATCACATCCTCGCGTCAGCCGTAATCCTCCTCGGCCTGTTCGCCCTGGGGTGGTGGGTCTTCATCCGCGAGGCGCCCCGGGTGGCCGAGCACCTCTAAACCCTCTAGACCGCAGCCAAGATCCGGTCCAACCCCGCCCGCAGCTCGACCTGCGCCTCCCAGCCGAGCTCGCGGCGGGCCCGCTCGACGTCCAGGCAGCTGCGGCGCACCTCCCCGGGACGCTCTGGCGCAAAACGCGGTTCTCCGGGCGGTCCGCGGTCGCTGACGTTGACGAGGGCATGGAGGAGCTCGAGCACGGACGTTTCCCGGCCCCGGCCGATGTTGACCGGTCCCGCCACGTCGGCGTCGGCTGCGAGCAGGTTGGCACGCACGACATCGCTGACTTCTACCCAGTCACGCGTCTGGCGGCCGTCGCCGAACACGGTAGGCCGCCGGCCGTCGAGGAGGTTCCCGCAGAAGATCGCGACCACACCGGCCTCGCCATGAACGTCCTGACGCGGGCCGTAAACGTTCCCATACCGGAGTGAGACGGTGGAAAGTCCGTGCAGCCGCGTGTATAAATCGCAGTAGCCCTCGGCCGCATACTTGCTCTGGCCATAGGGCGCAAGCGGCGTGATCGGATAATCCTCCGGAGTCGGAATCGCATCCGCGTCGCCGTACAGCGCCCCTCCGGTGGAGCTGTTCACGACTCGCCGGGCACCTGCCGCGTGCGCCGCTTCGAGGATCGCAATCGTTCCGAGCACGTTCACGGTCGCGTCCTCCGCCGGATCCTCCACCGAGGTGCGCACGTCGATCTGCGCCGCGAGGTGGAAGACGGCCTCCGGACGCTGAGCGACGACGATCTCAGAGATCGCTCCGGCGTCGCGAACGTCGGCCACACGCAAATCGACCCCGTGGGCAATCGCCAAGTCCAGGTTGGAGCGCTTGCCCGTCGAGAGGTTGTCGATCACGGTGACGCGATCGCCGCGGGCGATCAGCGCGTCGACCAGATTCGACCCGATGAAGCCCGCACCACCGGTGACCACGCAGTCCATGGGAGCCGGAGCTTGCCAAAAGCGAGCCGGGCCCGAACCGCGAGCGCGGCACGGACCCGGCAAAGGGACGACCCTGGTAGGGCTGGGGGCCGTCCGAGACCCGCGAGAAAGGGGGCGATGCTCGCGGGCCCGATCGACTTCCCTGTCGACCTAAGAGCATACCGCTGTCGCGACATGTCGCGCGAGGTATTTGGAACCAAATGCAACAAACCGCCCCGCAGTTTGCGTGCAAGAGCGCAACCAAACGCCTCCCTGCTCGTTCCGACCCTTAACGTACCGCGTTCAGCCGGGCGGTTGGGCAGCTTCGGCGAGAGGTCATCCATGCTTCAAGAGGGTTCCGTCCAGCCTTTTCCAGCCCCTACCCAGTTGCCGCCGACGGTCGATGTGGTCGGCGTCTCGCTGGCCCTGACCGACTACGAGGGGACGCTCGACTGCATCGACGGCATGGTCGCGGAGCAGCGGCGGGGCTACGTCTGCGTGTGCAACGTCCACACTGTCATGGCCTCAGCGGAGGATCCGGAGCTTCGCTCGGCGATCCATGCCTCGTCGATGAACGTGCCCGACGGCCAGCCACTGGTATGGGCGATCAACGCGCTCGGGTACCCGCTGCGCGACCGCGTCTACGGCCCCGAGCTGATGCGGCGGGCATGCGCGCGGGCGGCGGGGACCGGACAGCGCTTCTACCTGTACGGCGGCCGTAATCAGGGCGCCCTGGTGCAGCTGGCACTCAACCTCCGGCAACGCTTTCCGGGCGTCAAGATCGTCGGTGGCTACTCGCCGCCCCACCGCCCGCTCACGGGGGAAGAGAGAGACGCGGTCGTTGGGGAGATCAACCAATCGCGCGCAGACGTGGTCTGGGTCGGGATTGGAGTGCCCAAGCAGGAGAAGTGGATGGCGGAAATCCGTCCGTTGCTAGAGCCGCCCGTGCTGATCGGCGTCGGTGCCGCATTCGACTTCCACGCCGGTCTGATGCCGCAGGCACCGAGCTGGATGCAGCGCGGAGGGCTCGAGTGGTCCTACCGCCTCGCCCATGAGCCCCGGCGGCTGTGGCGGCGGTACACGCGCTACAACCCCCGCTTCGTCGGTGCGTTTGCCCGGCAGCTCGCGGAGCGGAGGCGAACCAGGCGCGCGTCCTGAGCGGGCGAACGCGCCCGCGCGATAATCGCCCGCGTGCAAGTCCGGCACGTCGACCTCAACGCGAGCCTCGATGTCGAGCGCGGCGGCGTTGTCGTCTTCATCCCGGTCGAGGACGCTTCGGAGCACATCGTGGCCTGCCTGCGTGCCGTGTTGGAGCACACATCCGTTGAGGTGCCGATCGTCGTGTGTGACGGCGCCGATGGAAGCTCCCGGTGCATTGATGCGATCCATGAGCTGGAGGCCGCCAACAGCGACGCGCGCGAGCTGCTCTATCTGCGCGCAGATCAGAGCGGACTCGTCGCGGCGGTCAACGGCATGCTCGCGACGGTCGCGCCCGCCGATGCGGTGATACTCAGGCCCGAGTGCGGGGTCGCCGCAGAGTGGCTGGACCGAATGAGCGAGGCGGCCTACTCGGACAGCGCGGTGGCGACCGCCAGCGCTCTCACTTGCGGCCCCGCAGCGTGGGACGATGACGCCGCGGCCGTTCGGACACGTTCGTTGCGCTTGCATCCCCGAGTCTCGACCGCCGCGGGTCCGTGCGTGTACGTGCGTCGCACCGCGCTAGAGCTGGTAGGGGACGTCGACGCAGGACTTGTCGCCGGCGACCGTCACGACACCGAGTTCTCGCGGCGGTGTGTGAGCAAGGGGCTCTCGCATGTGCTCGCCGATGACGTCCTCGTTCTCGACGGGTCGAACGGAAAGATCGACGAGCCATGGATCAGCTTGTCAACCGACGGCGCCAGCCCCCTGACCCGCTCGCTTAGCCGCGTCCGGCGCGTGCTGCGCGGAATGTCGGTCGTGATCGACGCTCGCATTCTCTCGGGACCGACGACCGGAACCCGAATCCAGGTCCTCGAGGCCATCGGAGCGCTGGCGCGCACTGAACGAGTGCACCTGACCGTGGTGGTGCCGGACGACCTCACCGAAGATGCTGCGCGCAGCCTCGAGTCGTTGACTTCCGTGTCGCTCGTGACGGCCGCTGAGGCAGCAGCCGTGAGCCGGCACAAGGCGGATCTCGTACATCGTCCTTTTCAGGTCAACAACCCCGGCGACCTGAGTTTGCTGCTCAAGCTCGCGGACCGACTGGTCATCACCCAGGAAGACCTGATCAGCTATTACAACTCTTCGTACTTCCCGTCGCTCGAGGCGTGGGAGGCTCATCGCCGGCTGACCCGGACCGCGCTGGCAATGGCCGACCGAGTGGTGTTCGTTTCTGCCCACGCGCGTGCCGATGCCCTCGCCGATGACGTCGTCGACTCCGCTCGCGCAAGCGTAGTGCCCAACGGCGTGGACCACCGGACCAGTGGAGCGGATGAGCTCCCGGTGCGACCTCTAGGCGCCGCACGACTGCCAGACCACGCCGACGTCATCCTGTGCCTTGGGACGGACTACCACCACAAGAACCGGCTCTTCGCACTACGCATGCTCGAAGAGCTCCAGCGGCGCCATGGCTGGCGAGGCCGGCTAGTGCTGGCCGGACCGCACGTAGCCCACGGCTCGTCGGCACCCGAGGAGGAGCGCTTGCTCGCGCACACGCCGGCACTCTCCGAGGCCGTGCTCGATTTGGGCGCGATGAACGAGGCGGAAAAGGCCTGGCTATTTGACCATGCGAGCCTCGTGGTCTACCCGACCGTCCATGAAGGCTTCGGTCTGGTGCCGTTCGAGGCGGCGAATCGTGGCATTCCGTGCATGTGGGCTGCCGGCACGTCGCTGAGCGAGGTCCTGCCGGACAACGGCGCGGCGATCGTGCCCTGGGACGCGGCGCAAAGCGCGGACCGAGCGCTCGAGCTGCTGCGCGATGAACGCAGCCGAGGACGCAACGTGGACCTGATTCGAACCGCCGGCAAGCGGCTCACGTGGGATGCCACCGGTGCGCGTCTGCTGGAGGTCTACGAGGCGACGTGCGACACCCCCTCACCGCCAACAGCCGCCCTCGAACGCCGTTACGGACTGCTGAGCGGGGGACTCAGCGAAGACGCGATGCGCTTGATGGGACCCGGTGGGGCATTACCGGCAGACGTCGAACGGCCACTGCTCGCGCTGGCGACACATCCCCGGATCGGCACGCCGGTGTTCCGCGCCCTCAAGCTGGGGTATCGGACGTCGTACAAGCTGCGCCGGTGGGGACGTAGCAACGGGAGGGGCGAGGGCTCCGTCCGTCGTCAGAGTCTCAGGTAGGCGAGGCAGTGGTGGGCGGCCTCGAACGCCCGTCGGGAGCGGCGATTGGGAAAGTGCTTGGCGGAGAAATACGCTGAGGCTCGCTTGAGGTCGAGCTGGCGGTCGGCAACGACCGAGCCATGGTGCCGGACGACGACCGAGGGTTCGTAGATGACTCGCCCGCCGGCCCGTCGCAGGCGAAGGCACAGGTCTTCATCTTCCTTATAGAGGAACAGCCCCTCGTCGAAGCCTCCGATCCGGACGAACGCCGCCCGCTCGACCAGCATCACCGCGCCGGAGACCCATGCCACGTCCTGTCGGATGTCCGTCTCGTGCCAATAGCTGTGCCCTCCCCGTAGCGCGATCTGGGCCCTAAGTCCACGGAGTCGCCCATGGTCGTAGGGCTGCGAGGCTCCGGCGGCCGTGAGGAGCTTCGGTCCGGCGACCTCGATGCCGTCGCTACTGATCATGGGCGCGAGGAGCCGCTTTGCCGTGTCCGGCGCGATGAACTCGACATCAGGGTTGAGAATCAGCAGGTACCGAGCATCGACCTTGCTCGCCAGCAGATTGTGGCCGCCCCCGAAGCCGAGATTGCGCGTGGTGTCGAATACGCGGCAGGCGCGAAGGGCGTGGCCGAGGTCTTCCAGAGTCTCGCCGGAGGCATTGTCGAGCAGGTTTATCTCGTAGTCGATGCCGCTCTGCTCGAGGTCGGGGATGACCGTCGCCAGGCAACGCTCGAGGTACGAGCGCGTGCGGTAGTTGACGACCTGGACCGCGACGGTGCCGGTTGTCGGCATGGCGGCGAAGATAGCTGTTGAGCGTTGACGGGCCCGAGCGCCCAGACCCGTTGCTAGCCTCGCCGCCGTGTCGTCACTCGCCACGGCGCAGACGCAAGCTGCGCCGGAACCGGCAGCATCCAGCCGTGACAGCAGCTGGAGCGCCGATGCAATTGTTGGACTCGGGCTCGCAGCCTGCCTGACGGCGCTCGTCTTCCTGACCGCCGGTGGGGACGACCCCACGCCCAACACGTGGGTGGAGATCGCGCTCGTGCTCATCGCGGCGTGCGCGGGAATGGCGCTGATTGTGCTGAGCGGCCCAGGCCGTGCGTGGGGAGGCGGGACTCTTCTGTTGTTCGGAGCGCTCGCCGCATTGACATTCGCCTCGATCGCCTGGTCGGTCGACCCCTCGACCTCGTGGGTCGAAGCCAACCGAACGCTCTCGTATCTCGCGGCGTTCGGCTCCGCGATTGCGTTCGTCAGGCTCGCTCCCACCCGGTGGAGGGCAGTAGTGGGGGCGATCGCGGTGTGCGCGACCGTGGTCAGCGCGTACGCGCTGCTGGCGAAGGTTTTCCCCGCGACTTTCGATCCCTCCACTCCCGTGGGGCGGCTGCTGGCACCGTTCGGCTACTACAACGCGACTGGCCTGATGGCTGCGCTGGGGCTTCCAGCGTGCCTGTGGGCCGGGGCCCGCCGCGATCGCAGTGTCGTGCTGCGGGCCCTCGCGGTGCCGGCAACGGGGATCCTGGTGGCCGTCCTGGTGCTCTCCGTCTCGCGGGGCGCTCTGTTTGCCGCTATCGGCGGACTTGGATGCTGGTTTGCGCTCGTGCCGATTCGGCTGCGCGCCGCGCTCGTCCTGGGCTTGGGAGCGGCCGGCGCCGCCGTGATGAGCCTGTGGGCGTTCTCCCATCATTCACTCACGCACGACTATCAGTCCCTGCATGTGCGTACCACGGCTGGCCACACGTTCGGCGGTGTCGTGGTCGGCACGCTCGCGGCGCTGACGGTCGCCGGATTCCTGATGGTGATCGGAATGGATCGGGTGTCGATCGCGGCCACTACCAAACGACGCTTCGGAACGGCCCTGGTGATTCTGGTCGCGCTCGTCCCGGTCGGCGGCCTGGTCGCGCTCGCCGGGTCCACACGCGGCTTCACAGGCGAGGTGTCGCATATCTGGACAAAGCTCACCAGCACCCACGGTGTCGTAAACGACAACCCCGGCCGGCTCGTCGAGCTCTCGAACAGCCGCCCGCTCTACTGGAGCGAGGGCCTGAAAGTGGGCGAGCACGCACTGGTGAAGGGGGTCGGGGCGCTTGGCTACGCGGTCGCGCGCGAACGCTTCGCCACCCAGAACGTAAGCGCAGGGCACGCTCACAGCTTCGTGATCGAGACGTTCGCCGACTTCGGCCTGATCGGGATCGCCGTGTGCCTCGCGCTGCTCGTCGGCTGGGCTCATGCGGCGGCTCGAACGCTCCAACCATGGACGCGAGTGCCGGCCGAGCACGCCCCGGAGCATGCCGGGTTGCTGACCCTGTTCGCGGTCGTGCTCGTCTTCGGGATTCACTCGACGATCGATTGGACGTGGTTCTTCCCTGGCGTCGCGGTGCCGGCCCTGCTGTGCGCGGGCTGGCTCGCCGGTCGCGGGCCGCTCACCGAACCGGTCGGTCGTTCTGCGGAGCGCCGACGCCTCACCCGGGCGCCGGCCGCTACCGCCCTCACGGCCGCGGCCGCTGCGGCGGCTCTCTTCGCCGCGTGGGTGATCTGGCAGCCGCTGCGGGCGACTAACGCGGACGCAGCCGCAGCCGCGGCCGCGGTCAAAGGTGACACGGGCCCCGCGCTCGCCGATGCACGCACGGCAGCTAGCGCCGATCCGGTATCGCCGGACCCGCATTGGGAGATGTCGGCGATCTACGAGGGGGGCGGGGACCTGAGCGCAGCCCGCGCCGAGCTCCTCAAGGCGGTGTCGATAGCTCCCGCAAACTCGCAGACCTGGATCCGGTTGGCTGCGTTCGACATGAGCCACCAGCAGCTCCACCAGGCGCAAGGTGAGCTCCGACGTGCCCGGGCGCTCGATCCGAGCAATCCGCTAATAGCCCAGATGATCGCGCAGACTCGCTCGCAGCTGAGCTGAGGCTCGACTACGACTAAGCCTTCACGTCTGGACCCATCGGCGAACCAACCATCGCCGACGAAGCTAGTGCGGGATCACTTCGATGTGGCCCTCCGGATGGGCGAGCGACGGGCCGTCGGCGACATGACGGACCTGGCAGCTCCTGCGGCCGCACCTGACGGCGATGGTACGGGCGCCGCCCTCGGTCGCCACGAGCAGGTCTCCGGGCCGGGCGCCAGCTGCGAAAAGCGCGGCGGAGCGTACGCGTAGCAGCACGTCGTCGCCTGGATGCGGGTTCCCGGGCGTCAGGCGGTCCGCAAGCAAAGCATCAAATCGTCCCCTCGTGGGCAGGAACACCTCGCTCTCGACTCCCGTGTCCGGGCCGGACGGAAGGCCGGAGTTGACTACAAGCGCCCTTGTGCCCCGCGGCGAGATGGCGATTACCCGGCCGCTGATCTCGTCCGGTGCTATCAGGTCGCCGCTGTAGCGGCCAAATGTCTTTGGAGCGACGGCTATCCCGCCCTCGACCCGGGGAGCGCGGGTCGTGATCGTCTGGACCATTCCGTGGCAGTTGATCGCGTCGACGGTGGTTGTCGTCCCGGCGGTGATCGTGACAAGCAGGCGATAGCCGAAGCTGCCGGTCTCATCGAAGGCGATCCCGTTGAGGAGCCCGGGAGCGGTGATCGTGGCGAAGGCCCGCACGCGGCCCCCAGCGGTGACCTTCATCACCCCCGAGGACGAGCCAACGCGGAGCGCATAGACGCTGTCGTGCCCGAAGCTGCACCCCCTGTGAGACTCGCCCGTGAGCGCGATGTAGTCCTCGTAGGCGGTCGAGTACCGGTAGGCCGGGGCGAACGGACGCACGGTTCCGATGGGCGAATTAGCCACAGGCGCCCGTTGGCGGCTAGCACAAGCGCGCCGTCTTGGCGCGGACCGGCGAGGTCGATTGGCGCCGTCACGTGCCGGTATGTGGCCCATCGCGCCAAGCGGTGCGCCGTGGCCCGGCGACTCGCGGCCATGCCTCCGCCTGAGAAGATCGCTGCGGCAGCGAGCGCGGTAATGACCACGCCGCGTTTCATGAGTCCGCGGCACGATAAGGCACGCGCCCAGGGCTCAGTCATCGCACCCCCGCGCCAGCAGCATCCGCCTCACCAGCGGCGGGCCCCCGACGGCACGCACCGAGACTTCGCCGAACCCGAACTCCCGGAGCAACGAGCCAAGGGACGCCCGGGTGTAGAGGTGCAGGTGGTCGCCGAGCGGATCCGAGTACCGCTCGATCCCCCCGAGCGCCAACCGTAGCCGGCCGTGCGACGGCGTGGTGAGGAGCAACCTGCCGCCCGGCGCCATCACCCGTCTCGCCTCCGACAGCCACCTCGCCGTGTCGGCGACATGCTCGATCACCTCGCTCGTCCAGACGAGGTCGAACGAGTTGTCGGCCAAGGGCAGCGGTCCGTCGATCGGAACGAGGCGAAAGTCCACCCCGGGGTGGCGAGCCCTCGCCCGTGAAAGCGCCCCCTCGGCCACGTCGACCCCAACCGCCGCACGACAGACCTCCGCGAGGCGAACGGCGAACTCGCCCGTACCGCACCCGAGATCCAGGGCGCGGTCTTCCGCCCGAACTTCGGACATCAGGAATCGCAGCCGGCGCTCGAAGTCGGGCGGCGCGACATCTTCGGGGAGGCGGCGCCAGAGCTCCTCGTAGTAATCCTTCACCGCCGCGACCGTACAGCGCAAAGGGAACGGCGCCGGCCACGCGGGCCGGCGCCGGCGTCGGCGTTACCGGCCACGCGGCCCGGCGCCGTGTCGGCGGGCCGCCCGCGCCGGCGAGCGCGAGCGGCCTGATGGGAGGTCAAACACGAGGGCACCGGTTGTTTGGTTCGTGGTCCACGCGGGCATACGTGCCGACATTTGTGAGCGTTCACCTATAGAGTGAGCAGCCGGGCATGAAGCCCACCGATCCGCCAGGCGCATTCGATCCAGGCGGTGGCAGCGGTTCGGGAAATCGATATGAAGGTCGCATACGACAGTCGCCCCATGAAGGATCCGCGCGGCGTTGGCCGGTACGCCCGCTGTCTGCTCGGAGCGTTACGGGAAAGCGGTCGCGGCGAGATCGTTGAGACCCACCAGCCGCTCCGGTGCGAGGTCTTTCACGCTCCCTGGATCGATGGGGCATTGCTCCGGTGCCCCGTGCCCATGGTTGTGACCGTTCACGACCTGGCTCCGCTCAAGCGCTTAGGCGAGTATCTACGCGCCGGCCTTCGCTATCGATTGCGCTACCTCGCCGTCCAGCGGGCCGATCGCGTGATCGTGCCCACGCATGCGGTGGCGGCCGACGTCGTCGACGTGCTCGAGATCCCCGAGAAGCGGATCGCGGTCGTGGGAGAGGCGGCCGCGCGGGCAATGCGCGCTCGTCCGGAGGCGGAGGTCCAGGCGGTCCGAGAACGTTACGGCCTTCCGCAGCGCTACCTGCTGTGGGTCGGAAACCTGCAGACGCCGGATCCACGCAAGCGCGTGGCCGCCCTCGTACGGGCACGCCGCAATCTGCCGCTCGTCCTGGTCGGCCTCACCGGCCCCTGGGCGCACGAGCTGCCCGACGTGACGCTCACCGGAACCGTCGACGACGACGAGCTCGCCGCGATCTACACCGGCGCCCACGCGCTCGTGTTTCCGAGCGACGACGAGGGGTTCGGGCTTCCACCGGTCGAGGCGCTCGCGTGCGGCACTCCCGTGGTCGCCTGCGATGTTCCCGCGTTGCGGGAGGTACTCGACGGGCACGCCGCGCTCAGCCCCACCGACGATCTCGATCGCTTGATCGCCGCGGCGGAGGCAGTCCGCCGGCCGGCGCCGCCTCCCCCGGCCTGGACGTGGGCGAACGCCGCCGACGCCACCTGGGAGGTCTACGCGCAGGCGGCGAGCGACCCGGGCGGGCGGCGCAAGCCGTCGGGCCCGAGGGTTCCCGTTCACGCCAGAACCGGCCCGACCGAGAGGGCCCGAACCTCAATCGGTCGACCGCTCAAGGGCGGGGACTTTCCACCAGGAGCGTCACGGGCCCATCGTTGACCAACTCGACCGCCATCATTGCTCCGAACGTCCCGCGACACGCGTCCAGGCGCTCGCAGAACCGCTCGTAAAGCGGCTCGGCAATCTCGGGAGGCGCGGCGTCGATGTAGCTTGGGCGGTTGCCGCGGCGAGCGTCGCCGTAGAGCGTGAACTGGCTCACGCACAGGACCTCGCGATCCCCCAAGGGCTCGTTCATGCGGCCCTCAGAATCGGGGAACACACGAAGCGCCCGGACCTTGTCCGCCAGCCAGTCGGCGTCCTGCTCGCGGTCGTCGCGGCTGACGCCCAACAACACGAGCAGTCCGTGGCCGATCTCCGACACGGCCCGGCCATCTACCGACACTGAGGCACGCGTCACGCGTTGTACGAGCGCTCTCAACGTCGCGCTAGCCGGCCGGGTGAGGAAAGAGTCGCGACAGGATCTCAGGCAAGCGCGTCGATCACCTGGAGGTCGTATCTCGCGAAGCGTTCGTCCGCGGTCACGATTGCCAGACTCTCCTGCAACGCCTGCGCGATCAGTAGCCGGTCGAAAGGATCGCGGTGGTGCAGCGGCAGCGAGCCGACAGCCAAGCCGTGAGCGGGCGCGAGTCCGAGGATGCGCACTCCCCCGTCGAGGATGTGCCTGTACAGGTCCTTCGGGATCGTGAGCTTTCCGAGCGATACCTTGATCCCGATCTCAGCGAACGAGACGACGCTGAACGTCAGATCGGTGGCGCGCTCAATCGCTGCCCGCGCCGACCGACCAAGGGTGCGCTCTCCTGAGGCCTGCCAGAGGACCACGTGGGTATCGAGCAGGAGCCTCACCGGTCGCCCACGTCGGGGTCGAGCGGATCGTCGGCGAGCATCTCATCGATCTCCTCTTCGGTGAACTCGAAGTCCTCGCCGAGCCTTACCTGTTGACCAAGCGACCCCCAGTTGGCGAGGAAACCCGCCCCGACACCCTCCGGCGGCGGCGCCGGAACGAGCCGCGCCACTGGCACGCCGTTGCGGGCGATCTCGACCTCCTCGCCCGCCTCGACCTGTGCCAACAGCTTCGAAAGGTTGGTTTTCGCTTCGCCGACGTTCACTCGCATACATGACATCCTAGTAGGCTTGACCAAGGTACTTGGCCAACCAATCGGCGTACCGGCGCTTAGGAGGGTCGCGCCCTTGTAGGCTTGGCGCTCACATGAGGGATCAGCGCACCCTCCTAGCCGCGTTAGTGCTCCTCGTCGGGCTGATCGCGCTGGCCGTCGGCGTGATCTACCTGACGGTCGACGCGAGGTCGCTGCCGTCGATCCTGGGACAGCTGCACAACTACAGCGGGCATCGCTCTAAGCGCGGCGTCGCCGCCGTCATTGTCGGGGGAATACTCCTCGTAGTCGGCGGCGGAATGCTTGTCTATAGGCCCAGAGTCAAGAGCTGAGGGCAGGTTTCACCTCCCGGAGCTCGGCCGCGACCTGTTCGGGCGCGACCACGTTCAGGTGCACGCCGGCCCCGAGCTCCAATCCAGCGAAGTGGGTCAGTCGCGGCAGGATGTCGATCCGCCAGCAGAAGTGCTCCGCCCCCTGCGGCGCCGTCCGGATCCACAGGTTCAGCGGCGGACTCGCCCCGAGCCGGCCTCCCAGGCGGCGGAGCGCCTCGTGCAGCATCGCCGCTCCGGTCGGCCCGTCGTCCTCGAAGCGCATCCTCGGGGTGCGCGGGGCGATCATCAGCTGAAACGGCACCCGGGCCCCATAGGGCGCCATCAACACCGTGTCCTCGTCGATGGCCACGACCCGCTCGCGCTGGCGAACCTCTTCCTGGACCAGGTCGCCGAGCAGGTTCCCGCCCATGGTCTGGGTCGCGTACGCGCCGAAGCGCTCCCGCTCGCGGGCGATCGCGGCGGGGACGAAGTCGAGCGCGTAGAGCTGCGCGTGGCTGTGCGGCAGCGAGGCGCCGGCCTCGCGCTGCTCGTTGACGATCAGGTGAAGACAGGCCGCCTCGGCATGGAAACGCATTCGCTCCCGCCAGACCTCGGCGGCGAGCGCCACCTGCTCGACCGGGAGCGCCGAGAGCGAGGTGACCGAGTCGGGAGCGTTGACGATCACCTCGTGCGCGCCGAGGGCGGGCCCGGACCAGAACAGCTGCTGATTGGCATGCCTGGGGGGGCCCTGGCCATCATCCCCACCCAGCGCCGGGTAGAGATTCGGCACCACTCGCACCGTCCACCCCGGCGTGTTCGGCGCGCCGCCGCCGGGCCGCACCGCGTAGACCTCGGGCGGGGTCCGATCCTCGTGACCTTCCGCGAACGGGTCTGACTCGGGATCCAGCGGAGGGGGTGGCGAGGCGCTGAGCTCGCCGCCCGGCCGGCCGGCGCGGGCACCGGCCACGATCGCCCGCTGCCCCGTCAGCGGATCGATGCGGACCTCGGGCACCCTAAAGCAACTTCTCCATCGCGATGTGCTCGATGCCGGCTTCCCTGAACACCCGGCCCCGGGGACGGTAGCCCGCATTCTCGTACAGCTCGCGCGCGTACGTCTGGGCGTGCAGGACGACCCGCCGCCCGCCAGCCTGCCGGGCTTCGGCATCGGCCAGCTCGAGGAGCGAGGTGGCGATGCCGCGCCGCCGCGCCGAAGCCCGCACGGCCAGCCGGCTGAGCTGGGCGGTCGAACCGACCATCAGCACGCGGCACGTGCCCAGCAGCTCCCCGTCCGCGACCGCGACCAGGTGAATGCCCTCGGCGTCGCGCCCGTCGAGCTCCTCGTACTCGGGGACCCCCTGCTCCACGCAGAACACCTCGTGGCGCAGCTCGAGCGCCGCCGTCATCTCCCTTTCGCCGCGCACCTGGCGCACCTCGTACAGCGCCGTCGAGGTCATCTCACAAGCTCACGCGAAGGCACCTGCCGACAGCTTGCCACACGGCCCGATCGATCCCCACCTGACGCAAGCTGCCCGATCTGCTTAAATAAGACCTATCCTCCGAGCCAGGTGCGGCGAGGGGGCACCGCTTGCGGGGTAGTTCCTCGCCGTGTAGGGCTTCAACTGAGGCCGCCTTGAGCCGCTAGATGTGTTGCCGCGGCTCGCATGTTTAGACGCAACCTTCCGATTCCGATGGGTGATTCCGCCCCCTTTCCGACTCCTGCCGCAATCGCGCGCGCGGAGCTCTTCACGCGCGAACGGTTCGTCCACGAGGGCGAGTCCCTCGAGGACGCACTCGCCCCGGGGTCCGCTCGACGCCGGGCGCTCGATGCTGCCCTCGCGGAGATCGATGCGGGCGCGGACCGGCCCTCGATCGAATGGCGGCGTCGGTTCTCGCTTCTCCTCGGACTGGAGCGGCTGCTCTCCGAGGAGGAGCCCCACCTCGCCGACGACACCGTCCTCTCCTCCCATCAGGTCGACGCGCTGTCGGGCACGTTGACCGCGCTGCTGGCGGAGGCTCAGCTCAACGGAAACGGTTCGGGCAACGGCTCGATCGGCACGGCGCTGCCGGACCCGGCGCAATTGGCCTCCTCGGCCATCCCCGGCGAGGAGGACTCCGACCTCGAAGACGGCGACGGCGACGATGAGGAGCCACAGGACTGGCAGGACGAGGGCGATCTCGACGAAGACTTGCAGCTCGACGAGCAGCCCGAGGACCCCAACGCCGACAGACGCTTCTGGTTCGAGCACGCAACCGGCGCCGGCAAGACCGTGGCCGCCCTCGGGTTCGTCGAGGCGTCCCGCACCGGCGGAATCCTGATCCTGACCCACCGCCGCAACCTCGTCGATCAGTTCAACGGGGAGCTCCGCGACCGGGGCTATCGCGACCGGATCCACGCGCCGCTGCTGGACGGCCACGACGCCGCCAACGGCCCGGTGACCGTGGAGACCTACCAGTGGTTCGTGCGCAACGTGGGGCGGATCTCGGACGCCTACACGATCGTGATCTGCGACGAGGCCCACACGGCACTCGGCGAGAAGACCTCGGCGTCGATCCGAAACTGGTCCGGCCCGATCTTCATCGGAATGACGGCGACCGGCGCGCTGATCGCCCGCCACGTCACCGACCTGTTCCCGACCCAGACCTCGCGCTTCGATCTCGCGCAGGCGGCCCGGCGCGGCGTGATCGCGCCGCTTCGCTGCATCCGGATCCCGCCCGGCCCGGGGGTGCGGACCATCGCCAAGGTGCCGCTCAGACGAGGCGAGGTAGACACCGAATTCGACCAGGAGATGCTGGCCGAACTGCTCGACCAGACGCCGTTCAACATGGCGATCGCCGACCTCTACAAGACCCGCTTCAACGGCGTCCCGGGTGTCGTCTACGCCGCCGGCGTGCGCCACGCCTACAACGTGGCCCAGGCTTTCCGCGAGCTCGGAATCAAGGCCCAGGCCGTATCGGGAGAGACGTCCAAGCGCCAGCTGGCGAAGATCCTGGCCGACTACGAGTCGGGCAAGATCGACGTGCTCGTCAACGCGATGCTGCTGGCCGAGGGCTGGAACAGCCCTCGGGCGACGATCTGCATGCACCTCGCGCCGACCGCGTCCAAGCGCATCTATCAGCAGCGCGTCGGACGTATCACGCGCCGGCATCCGGGCAAGGAGGCCGGGATCGTCGTCGACTTCGTCCACCCCGCGACGAAGCACGACGACCCGGTGGTGACGCTGCATTCTCTGCTCGACCGCGACGTCTACCGCGGTGGGGCGATCGTCGTCGGCCCCGTCCGGCGGGGACGCGGTCGCCGGGTACGCGTCGAGCGCAGGGTGCTCCCGGTCACGCCCGAGCCCGAGCGCCGCGCCGAGGTTTTCGAGCGGGAACTGTGGCGGATCGCGGTCGAGCATCTCGACTACGGCGAGCAGCACGTGTGGGCGGCGCTCGCCGGCGCCCGGGTGGCCCCCAACGGCTGGCGCCGGGCCAAGGCGATGCTCCACTTCGACCGGGGCGGCGAGCTCAAGCGGCGGTTCCTGCTCACCGCGGTGCAGCGCAACCGGAACTCGCAGCTGCGCCTGCGCGCGCTCCAGGAGATCGCCGCCTCGCGCGACGCCGAGGCGTTCGACACCGCGATCGACATCATGGCCGGCTGGCCGCGCGACGAGCGGCGCGAGGGCGTCAAGATCATGCTGCTCGCTCTCGCCGAGCGCCGGATCGGGCGCCGCGACCAGGCCAACGCCTGGATCTGGCGGATGGCCGAATACACGCGCGAGGTCCACGAGGAGTACGCGGTGCAGCGCTGGCCGGAGACCAAGCGGCTCCTCGGTCTGCTGGTCAACTCGAGCGGCGCGGCGCACGCCCGCAATGCCCGCCGGCTCGTGCACGCCGTCCGCAAGGAGGATCGGCGGCTGTCCGCGGCTCTGCTGGCCGCCGCGCTTGCCCATACCCCGGAGGCCGAAGAGGCGCTCCGTGGCGCGCGTACGCGGATGGCCCGCAAGCCGGCGGCGCTCGCCCGCGAACTGCTTCGCAACTTCCCCAAGGGCCGGCGGGGCAAGAGCCGCCGGCGCCGCAAGGCGGCGGCCAACGGCGGCGCCGAGGCCGAGACGCCGGCCGTGGTCGGCGCCGAGACCGCCACGCAGAACGGCGCGGACGGCGACCAGGAAGTCGAGCCTGCGGACACGCTGGAGGCCGAGGAGGAGGGCGAGCTCGGGGAGCCCGGGGAGCCAGGGGAGCCAGAGGAGGCCGAAGAACCAGAGGAGCCAGAGGAGGCCGAGGAGCCCGAGGAGCCAGCCGGGCGCGAGGAACCCGAGGAAGCCGAGGCAGAAGTGACCGCCGAAGGGACCGAGCCCGAGGTCCAGGAGCTGCCTCGCCCCCGCCGCCGGCGTACCAAGCGCGACGCCGAAGCGGCCGCCTGAGCGGCAAACCTCGACTTCCCGCCGGTCAGGACGCGCTCAGCGAATAGATCGGCGGGAGCTGCGAGATCACGCTGAACCAGCTCTCGCCGGCATCGACTGAGCCCATCACCTCGCCGGAAGTGGCGCCGAAGTAGAGCGCCAGGTCGGAGTCGGAGCCGGCTCGATCAAAGGCGAGGCGCAGGATCGTCAGGTAAGCGTGCTCCTGCGGGAGGCCGGCGCTGTGGGGGCTCCAACTCGCGCCCCCGTCGCGAGTCTCGAACACCCGGACCTGGCCATCCGGGGTCACGCGATCGACGTCGGCCCGCAGCGGAATGACGAACGCGCTGTCGGGATCCACCGGGTCGACCACCAGGGGGAAGCCGAAGTCCGACACCAGACCGCCGCCAATGTCCACCCAGCTCTCGCCCCCGTCATCCGAGCGGTAGACGCCGCCGTGGAACTGCATGAAGAGCCGCTCGGGCCGGACGGGCGAGCGCTCGACGTGGTGCACGCACAACGCGGTCGCATCCTCTCGCGCCTCTTCGGGGAGGTAGCGGGCGACGAGCCCCCGGTTGCCTCGTCGCCAGGAGCCGCCGCCGTCTTCGGTCAGCCACACGCCGGCCGCGGAAATCGCCACGAGCAGACGGCTGGGATCGCCCGGCCACGGAACGATCGAGTGAAGGCATAGCCCACCGCCTCCGGGCTGCCAAGATTCGCGCGTCGGGTCGTTCCACAGGGCGGCGTTCAGTTGCCAACTCGCCCCGTCGTCGCGGCTCTCGAACAGCACCCCGGGATCGCCACCGGCGTAGAGGACGCCCTCTTCCTCCCCCGGCCGGATGACCCAGATGCGGACCAGGGCCGCGTCGCCGCCCTCGGGCAGGGCAACTCCGTCGGCCTGAGACCACTCCCCCGCCGGATCGCCGGCGTACCAGATCTTCGGACCGTAGAACGGCGAGCTGACGGCCGCGAACACCCGGCCCGTCCTCGGATCGCGCGTCGCGTAATCGACTGGCTCGCCGGCAAAGGCGCGGCCACGCACCGCAAACCCGGACTCCGCGGCCCCCTCGAGCACGAACAGGCCCTTCTTGGTTCCCAGGACGATCTCAGTCACGTTGTCTCACCCTCCCGATATCGCCGGCAGCACCTCGACTCGGCCCCGAGCATCCACGGGAGTATCTTCGCTGCCGCGCTCGCCATCGACGTAGACGTTTATGTGCTCTCGGATCAGCCCCCGCTCGTCGAGGACCCAGCCGGCGAGCGGCGGATACTCGCGCTCGAGGGCGCGTAGCAGCGCGCGGACGGTGTCCCCGCTGAGCGGGTGCTCCGAGCGGCCATCGGCGAGCCGCTTCAAGGGACCATGAACGCAGACCACGCCCATCAGCCCACCAGATGGACCTCGCCGGCGTCCAGCTCGACACGACCGCCGTCCGTGACGACGATCAGGCGCCCGTCGCCGTCGATTCCGGCGCCCCGCCCCTCACCGCCGGTCCATCGCAGGTGCTTCCCCAGCAGCTCGTCCCGGCCGCGCACGGCCGCCAGCACCGACCCCGCGTCGGCCGCGATCCAATGCTCGAGGCTCCCCAACAATCGCGCCAGCATCGGCTCGATCGCATCGGCCTCGAGCTCGAGCGTGCCGGCGCGGTCTCGAAGCTCCGGCGGCAGGTCCTCGGGGCGCACCGCGACGTTGATCCCGATCCCGAGCACCGCCCAACCCTCCTGTGGCCGGCCCTCGACGAGGATGCCGGCGATCTTGCGCCCGCCGACCAGCACGTCGTTGGGCCACTTCACGCGCGCGTCGGCGTCGACCACCTCGGCCACGGCGACCCCGGCCGCCAGCGGCAGCAACCGCGGCACCTTGTGGAGAACGAGCGAGCACAGGATGGCCCGGCCCCGCGGAGCGGACCACGTCCGCCCCTGGCGCCCGCGGCCCGCCGCCTGCTCCGCGGCCGTGACGAGCGTCCCGTGCGGTGCGCCGCGCTCCGCCAGCTCCCGCGCGCGTTCGTTGGTGGAGTCGACGACTCGGAAATGAACCCGCGGAGTGCCGAGGCTCACTGGGGAATGATTCGCAGCTCGTCGTCCACCGATACCCCCAGCCGATCCGCGGCGCTGCCGTGGTTGACCGCGATCGCGAGCCGCCGATGGGCGTCCTCATAGACGAGCAGCTCATCGACGGCCACGTCCGCGAACGTCCTCGCGAACGGCGCGTCGTAGGCGGTGCCGGCGCCGGCTTCCACCGCGAGGTGATGGCCCAGCTTCAGCCCGGAGTCCGCCAGGTCTCCGTGCTCCACGTTGAGCTGGACGTTGCCGAACCGGTCGATGTACATGGCGTGCGCCACGAGCGCGCCGTCGGCGAGGCGCGGGCGCGGCAGCTCCAGCCGCACGAGCAGCTCCGGATCGCACGGCTCGCCGGCCTCGGCCAGCGGCGTTCCGGCCGCGAGCCGCGCGGCCACGGGAGCAAAGATGTCCCGTCCGTGGAACGTGGACGAGACCGGCTCGAGCCGGTACTTCGAGTGGGCGATGTCGACCGCTTCGATCACGCCGCCGAACTGGTCCGCGGCCAGCGACAGCAGCCCGTTGTCGGGCCCGACGAGCGCCCGATCGTCGCCCAGCCGGAGCGCCACCGCCCGCCGCTCCGCGCCCACGTCGGGATCCACGATCCCGAGGTGGACTCCGAGCGGCATGTAGGGCAGCGCGGCTCGCAAGATCACCGCGCCGCTCCGTACGTCGTGGCGCGCGATCCCGTGGGAGATGTCGATGACTCGCGCTTCGGGACAGATCGTGGCGATCACGCCATGGCAGACGCCGACGAACTCGTCCTCGAGCCCGTAGTCGGACAGGAACGTGATGACCGGGGCCGCGTTCACCGGCGGTGAGCGTAGCGATTCCTCAGGGGCTCACCGCCCGCTCGCGACGAACGCCGCGGCCTCCTTTCCGACGATCGAGATCAGGTTCCCGAGTGCAATGTTCGCGTCCATCAGGTGTAGTCCCCACGTGGCGTTCGGGCTTGGATTCGGCGTCAGGGCACCGTCGCGCGGCGTGATCTCCAGCACGTTGGCGTCGTTGGCCGACGAGCACCGAGCGGCGTAGGACCCCGGCGCGCTCCACCACACGGTCGGCGGAGTAGGAGCCTTGATGCCGAGGATCGCGATCCCGGCCGCGAGCGCGCTCTTGGGGTCGAACGGTGCGCTCGGGAAGATCGGATCGACGAGCCCGGAGCCCTCGCCCAGCGAAGCCGGGTTCGTGCAGAGCACCACGTCGTTCGGTGGCGTCTTGGTACCGAGGATCGGGACCGGACGGCCGAACAGGCTGCCGGTCGGCACCGGCTGGTCGAACGTCGAGAACGCGATCACGCACCCGATCTGGCTGGCCCGATGGCACGCCGGGATGTGCTTGAAGTCGCCGCCGACGTCGGACCCCCGCTTGACGAGCACGTTGCCGCCGAGCAGGATCGCCGAGACGAGGCGCCGGCGGACCGAGGCCTTCGGATCGACGTCCTTGGCGATCAGCGAGCGCAGCACGAACGAGCCCTGCGAGTGCCCGATCAGCACGAACCCGCGGCCGTCGTTGTACTTGGCCAGATAGGTGTGGAACGCGCTGCGCACGTCGGCCAGCCCGATCTTCTGGTTGGGCGTCGTTGTCGGCTTGCCGATCCCGGGGATGGCGGCGAGGGTCACCTGCCGGTACATCGGCGCGAACACGCGGCACTCCTGGGAGTAGCGGGCGGCCTGGTAGAGCGCGATCGAGCGCTCCTCGGGGTCGATCTGCAGGTTCGAGTTGCCGGTCGGCTGGCCGCTGACCGTTGGGTACACGTAGAAGCAGTCGATCGCGGGGTGCTTGACCGCCTTGGGATGCTCGACCCGGATCCGCTTCAGGGTCGGGGTGTACACGGTGGTCGACAGACCGGGCGTGCACGGGTCGGGGGATCGGCCGGGGAAGCAGAGCCACACCGTCCCCTTGGCGCCGGCCGGGACCGCGGCCGCCGTCACCGCGAACACGAGCGCCAACGCGAACGCCGCCAGCCCCGCGATCGCCAATCTGCGTATCCGTCCTCGCGCGAGCCCGAGCTCGAGCCCGAGCGTGAGCCTTCCGATCATGCATTCTCCTTCCCTGTTTGCACGGACCCCGGCCGCGGAGGGCATTCTTACATGAGACAGCCGGTGGGTGATGTCTCGTGAAGCGATGACGCCCCACACCGCCAACCCGCTATCCCCGCGGCGACCGTGCCCCCACGTCAGCTACAAGCGCCTGCACGAGTCCCTCGATGTCGTGGCGCTCGGCCTCGACGTCGGGCTCCAGGCCCCGCTCGCGCAACGCGGCGCTCGTCACCGGGCCGATGCTGACCAGGCGCGCCCCGAGGCGCGCCCCGTCCCCCAGCGAGTCGAACAGGAAGCGCACGGTCGAGGACGACGTGAACGTCACGTAGTCGGCCCCGCGGAGCGCCGCGAGCTCGGAATCCGCCAGCGGCTCGGCCACCGTCTCGTACAGCGCCACCACGTCGACCTCGGCCCCGCGCGCGCGCAGCCCCTCGAGGAGGACGTCCCGGGCCGCGGCCGCGCGCGCCACCAGGGCCCGGCGGACCGGCACGTCTGCGAGCGCCTCGAGCAGACCCTCGGCCACGAACCGCTCCGGCACGACGTCCGCCACGACCCCGTGCTCGGCCAAAGCGGCCGCGGTCCCCGGCCCGATCGCCGCCACCCGCGCCCCCGCGAGCGCGCGCGCGTCGAGACCGCGAGAAGCGAGCCCAGAGAAGAGCACCTCCACGCCGTTCGGGCTCGTCAGACAGACCAGGTCGTACCGACTCAGGTCGGGAAGCCGACCCAACCGCGGGACGATCCGGATCGCCGGCGCCTCGACGACCACGGCGCCGAGCGCGCGCAGCGTCGACGCTAG
This sequence comes from uncultured Solirubrobacterales bacterium, assembly GCA_963731355.1. GTDB lineage: Bacteria > Actinomycetota > Thermoleophilia > Solirubrobacterales > Solirubrobacteraceae > Palsa-465. The sequence goes on from CAVSUS010000006.1 coordinate 214,852, forward strand.
GCCGCTGGCTTGCGCCCGCGCCCGGGTCACCGCCACGCTCACCCCGGTGAGCGGCCGCGCCTCGAACCACCGCAACCGCTCGCCGAGCGCCGCCACCTCCCCGAACACCGCGATTGCCGGCGCCCGCACGCCCTCAGCGGCGGCCACCGACGCGATCGTCGCGAGCGTCCCCGTGCAAACCCGCTGGTCGGGCAACGTCCCTCGCTCGATCAACGCGGCCGGCTCGTCGCCCGGCCGCCCGCCCGCGTGCAACCGCCGCGCAATCACGTCAAGCCGGCGCACCCCCATGTAGACGACGAGCGTGCCCGGGAACGACGCCAGCGCGTCCCAGTCGAGCGCCGACTCGGCCTTGGTCGGATCCTCGTGGCCGGTGACGAGCGCCACGGCGCTCGCCGCTTCGCGGTGGGTGACCGGTATCCCGGCGAAGGCCGGCGCGGCCACCCCCGCGGTCACGCCCGGAACGACCTCATACTCGATCCCCGCCGCGCGCAGCGCCTCGGCCTCCTCTCCGCCCCGCCCGAACACGAACGGGTCTCCCCCCTTCAGGCGCACCACGATCCGTCCGCTCGCGCCGTGCTCCACGAGCAGCGACTCGATCTCGCCCTGCGGCATCGAAGGACCGCCGCCCTCCTTACCGGCATAGATGAGCTGCGCCTCGTCGCGCGCGCCCGCCAACGCCCCGGCTGGGATCAGCCGGTCGTAGACGATCACGTCGGCGGCGGCGATCAGCTCGAGCGCCCGGGCTGTCAGCAGCCCCGGATCTCCAGGCCCCGCGCCGACCAGGAACACGGTCACGCGGCGCGCTCCCGCTCGGCCCGGCGGAGCAGCTCCCCGGCCCCCGCGGCGACCATCCGCTCGGCGACCATGAGCCCCACGGCGTCCGCCGCGCCGCGCACCTGATCGCGCACCCACGCCGAGCCGTCGGGCAGGCCGACCCAGCCCACGAGCTCGACCCCGCCTTCGGCCGCCACTTGAGCGTGGGCGCCGACCGGCGTGTTGCAGGTCGCGCCGAGCGCGCGGACCAGGTCGCGTTCCGCCTGCACGCACGCCGCGGTGTGGGAGTCGCTCACCCCAGCAAGCGCGCTCACGCGGAGCGCGCTTGCCGAACTACGCGCCTCCACGGCCAGCGCCCCCTGTCCGGCGGGCGGAACGAGCTCCTCGAGCACGCCGCCCGCGGCATCGAGGCGCCCCAGCCGCTCGAGGCCGGCGCGCGCGAGTACCAGCGCGTCGCATTGACCCTCCGAAAGCTTGCGCAGTCGGGTGTCGACGTTGCCCCGCACGGCCACGATCTCGACGTCCTCGCGCACCGCGCGGATCTGCGCCGCGCGGCGCAGGCTGCTCGTCCCGACACGGGCCCCGGCATCAAGCTCGGCCAGCGACGAGGCGCCGCAGATCACGTCGCGCGCGTCGGCGCGCGGCGGGAACGCGACCAGCTCAAGCCCCTCAGCGAGCTCGGCGGGCACATCCTTGGCCGAATGCACCGCCAGATCGATCTCCTCGGCGAGAAGCGCCCGCTCGAGCTCCGAGACCCACCGCGATTTGTCGGCGACACTCGCGCCGCGGTCCCCGGCGGTCGTAACCGTGGTCAACTCTGCTTCCCCGCCAAGAAGCTCTGCCACCCATGACGCCTGCGCGAGAGCCAGCGCGCTCCCGCGCGTCCCGACTCGGATCAACGCCGCCGCTGCCGAAGCCGGCGGAGCTCGGCGAGCTGATCATCAGACGAGGCGGGAAGCTCCGACTGGGCCGGCGCCTCGCCTGGCTCCTCCGCCCCCAGGGACCTCTCCTGCTCGGCGAGCCCGAACAGGTCGCGGACGAGCGCCATCCGCGCATGCACCCGGTCGTCGCGCAGCTCCTTCATCCGCACCGTGGGGTCATGAAGCAGGCGGTTGACGATCGCCCGGGCCAGCGCGTCCACCCGCTCGAGGTCGCGCCGTGACGCCGACTCCCACTTAGCGGCGTTCTCGTGGAGCACCTGGTCGGCGATCTCCAGGCCGTGGGCACGAAGCGCCGCGATCGTGGGCAGCACCTCGAGCGACCCGAGCCAGGCGGCGAAGTGCTGGATCTCCTCCTCGATGATCCCCTCCGCCTTGCGCGCCTCCGCCTGGCGCACCTTGCGGTTGCGCGCCACCACCGCCTCGAGGTCGTCGATGTCGTAGAGCGAGACCCCCTCGATCTCCGCACAGTCGGCGTCGATGTCTCGCGGAACCGCCAGGTCGATCAACAGCATCGGCCGCCCGTGGCGCGCGTCCATCACCTCGGCAAGCTCGCCGGCCTCGAGCAGCAGGTGAGGGGAGGCGGTCGCGGCCACCACGATGTCCGCCCGCTCGAGGGCCTGGGGCAGCTCGTCGAAGCTGACGCTGTCGCCGCCGTAGCGCCGGGCCAGGCTGATCGCGCGGTCGCGCCGGCGGCTGGCCACGAACACCGCACGAGCCCCGCTGTCGGCGAGCGCTCGGGCCGTCAGCTCGCTCGTCTCGCCGGTCCCGACGATCACCACCTCGACACCGTCGAGAGCCGAACGAGTCGCACCGGCCCCTGTGTTGACGAGTCCGGAGGACGTGCGCGGCGCGGCCTGGCCCAACAGCTCCTTGGCGAGGGCGACCGCCACCCCGGGCAGGCTCAGCTGCCGTTCGCCGATCGCGGTCTCGCTGCGCACCCGCTTCCCGGTGGCGAGCGCGGCCTTGAACAGGCGGTTGGTGAGCGGACCGACGGTCTCCTTGGCGAGCGCGGCGTCATAGGCGCGCTTGACCTGTCCCTGGACCTCGGCCTCGCCGATGATCATCGACTCGAGCCCGGCGGTCACCCGGTAGAGGTGGCGGGCGGCGTCGCAGTTGCGATGCGAGTACATCGCTGTGGCCAGGGCCGTGGCCCTGATGGCGGCCTGGCTTGAGAGCATCGAGAGCACCGTGCCCTCCGCCTCGACCGCATCACCGACGACCAGATAGAGCTCCGTGCGGTTGCAGGTCGAGATCGCTACCGCCTCCTGCACATCGGCGTTGCCCCGCAGGTCGCGCACGAACTCGTACGCGCGGGTCTCGGGGAGCGCCAGCCGCTCCCTCACCTCGACCGGGGCGGTCTTGTGCGAGACGCCGATCGCGAGCAGCTCGCTCACGCCACGCTCTCCAGGTCGCGATCACCGTCCTCCGCCCGCCGGCGCTCCTCGAGCTCGCGTCGCAGCCGGGCCAGCTCGCGCTCGGTGCGGCTCAGCCTCGTGGCCATGATCGCCACGTAGATGAGCACGATGGCCACGAACACGATGTACGCGCCGGCGACGTACTTGCCGGCGGTGTGCAGCGGAAGCGCCGGAGCGGCGGCCAGAACGCTCACGACGGCGCCGCGCTCCTCCCTAACGGCCTCACGGACTCCTCGCCGAGCAGCGAGCGGCGCAGCGCGCGGATCTGTGCCCGAGTGTTCTTCGCCGCCATCTCGTACTTCCACAGGGTCACGAATAGCAGGGCGATGCCGAGGAGCGAGACGAGGAACGTCAGTCGCATCGATCCGGGCAGGTTGCCACCCGAGAGGGTCAGGATGCGCGGATGGACGTACTGCTGCGCGAGTCGCACCGCGATGAAGTTCAGTGGCACGAACGCCCCCGCGGTCACGGCGAACACGCTCGCGTAGCGCGACTGGCGCTCGGGATCCTCGATCGCGAACCGCAGCGGCTGGTAGGTGGCGTACAAGAGCAGCACGATGAGGAACGACACCAGCGTCGGCTCGTTCCACACCCACCAGTGCCCCCACGAGGCCTTGGCCCAGATCGAGCCGGTGATCAGGCCGCCGATCCCGAAGATCAACGACATGTGGATGGCCACATAGGAGCGGATATCCCAGCGGCGGTCTCCCGTGCGCAGGTAGCCGATGGCCAGCAGCCCGCCGAAGATGAAGCCGCACAGCGACACGATCGCCAGCGGCACGTGGATGTAGAAGATCTTCTGAACGAAGCCCTGGTCGGCGTCGAGCGGCGCGTAGAAGAACACCAGCGCAAGCGCGAGGCTGATGGTGGCGGCGGTGGCAAGCGACAGGCCGCGAAGGCCGCGCCCATAGGTCATCGGTTGCTCAGTCCTCCAGCAGGAAGTCGAACACCGCGTAGGCGAGCAGTGCGAACACCAGATCATAGAGCGCCAGGACCGCCACCCACTTGCCCGGCGGTGAGCCGGAGCCGTGGACCGCGAGCAGCGGGGCGGTCGCGCGCGCGGTTGCGATCAGCGCCGGGATCAGGAGCGGCAGGCCGATCACCGGTCCGATCAGGTCGCGCGCCCGGGTGTTGACCGCGATCGCCGAAACGAGCGTCCCGATCACCGCCAGCGCCACGTCGGCGAGCGCGAGCACCGCGATCAGTCCCGGAAGCGGCGGCCCCAACGACGGCCCGAGCAGCAGCAGGCCAAACGCCGGCACCGCCACCACCTCGAGCACGACCAGGAACGCGAACAGCGCCGTGGCCTTGGCGATCAGCATCGCCGAGCGGTCGACGGGGGCGAGCAGGAAGGCGTCGAACCCGCCCTGCTCGCGCTCGGCGACGAACAACCGGTTGACGCCGAGCATGGCGGCGAACAGCAGCGTGACGGTCAGCACCCCGCCCGCGAGCTGTCCGTCGATCGTCGCCTGGTTCAGGCCGAAATGGAAGATCACGAACGTGACGATCGAGAACAGGACCATCGCCGGGACCGTCTCGAACGTGCGCAGCTCGAGCAGCAGGTCCTTGCGCAGGACGGTCATCGCCGTCCTCACGCGTACAGCTCCTGGAGCTCGCGGGCATCAAGCCGGTCGGGCGGTCCCACGAACGCGGGGCGGCCGTCCTTGAGTCCGAGGACCAGGTCGGCCTCGGCCACCGCGGCGCTCGGATCGTGGCTGGTGATCACGCGCGTGGCGCCCGTGGCACGTCCGATCAGGGGTTCGACGAGCTCGCTGGCCGCCGGGTCGAGGCTCGCGCGGGGCTCGTCGAGCAGTAGCAGCGACGGCTCGTGCAGGACCGCGCGACAGACCGCCAGCCGCTGGACCATCCCGCGTGAGAGCAGGCGGACGGGGTCATCGGCGCGGCGCCGCATGTCGACGCTTTCCAGCAACTCCTCGACGCGCCGGGCGCCCACGCCGTGCAGGCGCGCGTGATAGACAAGATTTTCCCGGCCGCTCAGGTCGCGATAGAGCAGCGGCTCGTGAGCGAGCAGCCCCAGCTTGGCCCGGACCGCGAAGCCGCGGCGCGGGAGGGGCTCGCCGAGGATCGAGACCTCGCCTGAGTGGGGACGCAGCAGCGTGGCGAGGATCCGCAGCAGCGTCGACTTGCCGGCGCCGTTGTGGCCGAGCACCGCGAGCGTGGTCCCGGCGGCAACCCGCAGCGAAACCCCTCTGAGCGCGGTCCGCTCGCCGAAATGGCGGGTGAGTCCGCGCAGCTCAATGGCCGGGCGTTGGTCCACCCTCGTGTTGGAGCGTCGCGACGACGTGCTCGAGCGTTGGCGCGATCACTCCGAACAGCTCCCGGATCGCCTTCGGGTTGCCCGGGAAGTTGACGATCAGGGTCCGCCCCGCGATCCCCGAGACGCCGCGGGTGAGGATGCCCATCGGCGTGTGCCTCAGCGACTCCGCCCGCATCGCCTCGGCGAACCCGGGCGCGTCGCGGTCGATCACCGCCCTGGTCGCCTCGGGGGTGACGTCGTCCTTCGTGAGCCCGGTGCCGCCGGTGGTGAAGATCAGCGGCGTGCCGGCGCCCGCGTGCCGGCGGAGCACCGCCTCGATCACCTCCCGGTCGTCGGTGACCACGTCGCGGGCGACGACCTCGGCCCCGGCCGCCTCGGCGAGCTCGGCGAGGACCGCGCCCGAGGTGTCCTCGGAGGTGCCACCGGCCACCGACGTCGAAATCGTGATGATCGCGGTCTTCATGCCGGCGACAGCATAGGTCCCGTACCCACGCGTCAGCTGACCAACGTTGCTCGCACGAGCGGCAGCGAGGCAAGGCTCTCGTCGGCGGTCACCAACGTGAAGTCGTGGGCGAGCGCCGTCGCCGCGATCCACAGGTCGTTGGCCGGTCGTCGGCCGGTGGTGGCCCGAAGTTCGCCGTAGCGCGCCGCAACCTCGTGCTCGACGCCGACGATCGGCGCCTCGGCCAGGACAGCCGTCAGCCGTCGCAGCCGCTGCGCCCGCACGGCGGCATCGGCCGCGAGCAGCACGCCGGCCTGAAGCTCCCCGACGCTGACCACGCTCACGACCCACTGCTCGTCGAGCTGGGGAGCACGGGCGCCGACGAGGACGCTCGTGTCGATCAGCGCCGTCAATCAGTCGGACCAGGGGTCGCGCGCGGCCGCGGCGTCTGCTTCTCGCAGCTCCGCCAGCTCGGCTGCCCAGACAGCGTCGACGGGCGCATCGCGCAGAAGCGCGGCGAGGCGCTCGGGCGAGGCGGGTTCGTGAGCGACAGGGAGTGGCCCAAGCGTTGCGACCGCCCGTCCGTCCACCGTCACGACGAAGTGCTCCCCTCGCTCTGCGCGCCTGAGTACGTCGCTCACCCGGTTTCGCAGCTCCCGTTGCGCGATCACCGTCATGTCGCCATCGTAGCAAGTTTGCTACACCTCGCTCTGTACCGAGCACTGTGGTGCGAGGCGACGCTCAGCGGTCCGCGCGATCGTCCTCGAGCGCCTCGCTGGCCGTCAGCCCACCGACAGGCGGAGACCGCCCGGAGTCGCGGCGCCACAGGCCGGACTTGCCACCCGCCTTCTCGAGCAGGATGACCTCGGCGATCTCGGCCCCGCGCTCGAGGCCTTTGATCATGTCGTAGACGGTGAGCGCCGCGACCGCCGCCGCGGTCAGCGCCTCCATCTCGACGCCGGTCGGACCCGTGGTGCGCGCCTCGGCCTCGAGGGTGATGGCGCCGGCGGCTTCATCGACCGCGCCCTCCACGCCCACGAACGACAACGGCAGCGGATGACAGAGCGGGATCAACTCCGCCGTTCGCTTCGCCGCCTGGATGCCGGCGATCCGCGCCACCCCGAGCACGTCGCCCTTGGGAGCGTCGCCGGCGAGGACGGCGCGCGCCGTCTGCGGCGACACCCGAACCACCGCCCGGGCGAGCGCGCGGCGCTCGGTGGGAGCCTTTTCCCCGACGTCGACCATCCGCGCGCGCCCGGCGGCGTCGAGGTGCGTCAGCTCGCCGGGGCCCTCGACCACCTGGAACCGCTCTCAGGCCGGCGCATACGCCCGCTGCGCGGAGTCGATCAGGTCGCGCACCGCCCGCACGTCTCCTTCCCGGAGCAGCTCGATCGGGTCCGGGTCGCCCTCCACGATCGACTCGAAGAACTCCTTGCGGTCCTGGTAGGTCGGCAGCGTGGCCTTGGCCCACCCGCGGGCCTCGTTCAGCAGCACCGCCAGCACGGCGTAGGGCTCGCCGAACAGCTCGGCGATCTCGCGCTTCATCCGCTTCGCGAGCGCGGGGGAGGCGCCGGCGGTGGAGATCGCGACCGCGAGCGGCCCCGTGCGCACGATCGCCGGGAGGATGAAGTTGCACAGCGGCGGTACGTCGACGACGTTGACGAGCATCGATCGGGTCTCGGCATCCTCGAACACCCCGATGTTCAGGTCGGTGTCGTCGGTGGCGGCGATCGCGATCAGCGCGCCGTCCAGGTCGCCGGGCTCATACCGTCGCCGCTTCCAGCGGATCGAGCCCTCGAGCGCGAGCTGGACCAACTCCGGATGCGCCTCGGGCGCCACGAGCGTCACGTCGCCGTTGCACGCGAGCAGGCCCTCGACCTTCTCGAGCCCGACGTCGCCGCCGCCGATGACCACGCACCGCCGGCCGCTCAGCCGCAGACAGGCGATGTAGAACGGCGTCTCGAGCATGCCCTGGACGCAGGACTGGTCACAGATGCCCCTGCGGAGCTGACAGACGCATTCCTTGCCTCGATAGGCCTGGGCGGGCATGGTGCTAAGAGCGTACTCCGGCCCGCGTCAGCCCCTGCCCCGGGCCTTCCGGATCTCCTCGAGCCGCTCGCGCAACGCCGCCTCGGCGGCGTCGGGCTCGTAGAACCGCCGGCCGATCGCCGAGTCGGGCAACAACTCCTGCGGCGAAAGATGGTCAGGGCGCCTATGGGGGTTGTCGTAGCCGCCGTCGCTGCGGGTTGAGGAGCGCAGGTGCGGCGGCGGCGGCTGGGCGCCCTGCTCGCGGATGTGCTCGCGCGCCGCGAACACCGCCCGCTTGGCGGCGTCGGATTTCGGCGCCAGCGACAGGTAGATGGCTGCCTGGGCGAGCGCGAACTGGCACTCCGGCATGCCGACGTGCTCGACCGCGTGAGCGGCGGCGGTGGCCACGACCAGCGCCTGCGGATCGGCGTTGCCAATGTCTTCGGAGGCGAGCACGACCATCCGGCGCACGATGAACCTGGGGTCCTCGCCTCCCTCGAGCATCACCGCGAGGTAGTAGAGCGAGGCGTCGGGATCCGAGCCCCGGGTCGCCTTGATCCAGGCGGAGATCGTGTCGTAGTGGCGATCGGCCTGCCGGTCGTACAGGAGCGCGCGGCGTTGAAGCGCATCCTCGGCATGCCCCAACGTCACGGCCCTGCCCGGGCCCGCGGCCTCGCACGCGAGCTCGAGCCCGTTGAGCGCGGTGCGCGCGTCGCCGCCGGAGCGCTCGGCGAGGAACTCGAGCGCCCCGGGCTCGACCCTCTCCGCCGGACCGCATTCGCCCCGCGCGATCGCGCGATCGAGCAGCACCCGGATCTCGGTCGGGCCGAGCGCGTCGAGCTCGTATACGTGCGTGCGCGAGAGCAGCGCGGAGTTCACCTCGAAGTACGGGTTCTCGGTGGTCGCTCCGATCAGGGTGATCAGCCCGTTCTCGACCGCCGGCAGGAGCGCGTCCTGTTGGGCCTTGTTGAAGCGGTGGATCTCGTCCAGGAACAGGATCGTGCTGGCGCCCGTGGTCCCGAGGCGCTGACGGGCGCGTTCGATCACCGCGCGGACCTCGGCGCGACCGGCCTGCACCGCGCTCTCCTCCTCGAAGGCGGCGTTCGAGGCCTCCGCGATCAGCCGGGCGAGCGTGGTCTTCCCGCTTCCCGGCGGTCCGTGGAGGATCATCGAGTGAGGATGGCCCTCTTCGATCGCGCGCCGGAGCGCGGACCCCGCCGCCAGCAGCCGATCCTGGCCCACGAACTCGTCGAGCGTGCGGGGACGCATGCGGGTGGCGAGCGGCGCGCGCGCCTGATCCGCGGCCACCGGCCGCGGCGAATCGTCGGTCTCGAACAGACGCTGCATACCACAAGTATGGTTGCGCCGTGAGATCGCGCCACGTGGACCTCCAGCGACCTCGCACGATCGCCGAGATCCTCAGCGCCACCGTGACGCTGTACGCGCGCTATCCGTTGCTGTTCGTGCTGCTGGCGCTCGCGGTCGTTGCGCCGTACGAGCTGCTGGTTCTCGCCGCCGTCGGGTCCTCGCCGCTCGGCGGCCGGAACGGCCACGCTTCCACGGCACTGATCCTGATCCTGCTGGACTTCGCGTTGATCCAGCCGCTGATCGCCGCGCTTTACGCCCACGCGGTGATCATGATCGGAGGCGGCGAGCAGCCGAGTCTCGCCGCGGTGGCCTCACGGGTGGCGCGCGTGCTCCCGGTCGTCGCCGCCGCGCAGATCGTCGCCGGGCTGGGAATCGGCATCGGCTTCATCGCGTTCGTCATCCCCGGCATCTGGCTGTTGATCCGCTGGGCGGTCGTCGCTCAGGTGGCGGCCATCGAACACCCGGACTGGATGGGGGCGCTTCGCCGCGGCGCCCAACTGACGCGCGGCCACTACCTCCACATCTTCGGGCTGATCATCGTGATGGCCATCGTCAACGTGGTGCTCGGCGAGGGCGCACTGGCGATCGCCGGCCAGAGCACCAAAGCGATCGACGTGGCGTTCGGGATCGCGGTCGAGACGCTGATCCGGTCGTTCACGGCGCTCACCACCGCGATGCTGTATTTCGACCTGCTGGCGCGGACCGCTGGCTAGGACCGCGCGATCGCCTGGTCGAGGTCCTCCCACAGATCCTCGACGTGCTCGAGTCCAACGCTGAGCCGCAGCAGGCCGGCGGGGACCCGCTCTTCGCCCGACCAGCGGGCGCGGCGCTCGATCGTGGTCTCCACCCCGCCGAGGCTCGTGGTGGGCACGATCAGGCCGAACGCGGACACCAGGCGATCGGCCGCTCCGGCGTCGGCGACCTCGAAGGCCACAACCGCGCCGAAGCCATCCATCTGCGCCCGGGCGCGGCGATGGTGGGGATCGGACCGCAGCCCCGGGTATCTGGTCATCGAGATCCGGGGATCGCTGTGCAGGCGGCGAGCCAGCTCGGCGGCGGTTCGCGCCTGCTGCGCCGTGCGCACGGCCAGGGTGCGGAGGCCGCGCAGCGCGAGATACGTCTCCATCACCCCCGGAATCGAGCCCTCGTTCGATCGATGCTCGACGAGCTGCTGGCGGCGCCCCGTATCGGTGGTGACCACGGCGCCGAGCAGCAGGTCCGAGTGGCCCCCGAGGTACTTGGTGGCGGAGTGGACGACCGCCGACGCGCCCCACCTGAGCGGCCGCTGCAGCAGCGGGGTCGCAAACGTGTTGTCGACGACCGAGCTCAGCCCGGCGTCACGAGCGGCGGCGAGGATCACGGGCAACTCCGCGATGCCGAGCATCGGATTGGTGGGCGACTCGAGCCACAGCAGGTCGGCGCCGGCCAAGCTCCCGAGCACGACCTTGGTGTCGGTCACGTCGACGAGCCTCAGCCGCAGTCGGCCGCGGGCCTCGAGCCGCGAGAGCAGGCCGCGCGTGCCGAGATACGAGTCGAGCGGCGCCACCACGGTGGCCTTCGCCGGCAGGCCGCTCAGCACCGCGGTCGTCGCCCCCTGTCCGGAGGAGAACGCGACCGTCCCGCCACCCTCGAGCGCACCGAGTGCTTCCTCGAACGCGGTCCAGGTCGGGTTGCCATACCTGCCGTAGCCGATCGCGCCCCCGTCGCGGTAGGTGGAGGAGAACGTCGGGGGCACGCTCATCGGAGCGCCGGGCGATTCGTCGCGGCCGGCGGTCACCGCGATCGTCTCGGCGCGCCAGTTCCGATCGGCCATCGCCGTCACCGACCCACGAGCTTCAGGGCCTGCTGGTGGACCAGGCCGTTGGTAGCGATCGCGTCGCCTCCGTCGGCCGTGGGTGAGCCGATGAGATCCGTGAACCGGCCGCCGGCCTCCTCGACGATCACCTTGGGCGCGGCCAGGTCCCACAGGGAGACGACGGGGTCGAGCGCGATCTCCATCGCACCCTCCGCCACGAGCATGTAGGCCCAGAAGTCCCCGAAGCTGCGCGTGCGCCAGCAGCGCTCGATCAGCGCAATGACCGCGTCGAGCCGGCTGATCTCCTGCCAGTCCTCGAGTCCGGCAAACGACAGCTGCGCGTCCGCGAGCTCGCCGACCGCGGACACCCGAAGCGGGCGTCTCGTGTTCGAGAGGCCGTCGTCCATGTGGGCGCCATGATCGCGGGAAGCCCACCAGCGGCGATGCAATGCGGGCGCGGAGACCACCCCGACGGTGACGTCGTCGGCCTCCTGGAGCGCGATCAGCGTTGCCCACACCGGAACGCCGCGGACATAGTTCTTGGTCCCGTCGATCGGGTCGACGATCCACCGACGGGCGCCGCCGATCCCGGTCGAGGCGCCGTACTCCTCGCCCACGATCGCATCGTCCGGATGCGCGGCGGCCAGCCGCTCGCGCACCGCTTGCTCGACCGCGGTGTCCGCCTCGGTCACCGGCGTCAGGTCGGGCTTGGTGTCGACCACCAGATCGTCGGCGCGAAAGCGGGCCAGGGTGATCCGGTCGGCGAGGTCGGCCAGCTCGAGCGCGAGCGCGAGATCCTCGGGGGCGGCGGGCACGCGAACGATCCTACGTGCCGCGGACCATCTAGGCTGCCGACAATGTCCCCGAACGCCCTGGAGGCTGAGACCACCGAAGTACTGGCCCGCCTCGTCCGGATCAACACCGTGAACCCGCCCGGCAACGAGCGGCCGGCGATCGAGTACCTGGCCGGGTATCTCAGGGATGCCGGGCTTCGGACCGAGCTGCTGGCCTGCGAGGAGAACCGCCCGAACCTGGTCGCGGACCTCGAGGGGACGGGCGACGGTCCGACGCTCTGCTACCTGGGCCACGTCGACACGGTGCTCGCCGATCCCTCGGAGTGGGCGCACGATCCCTGGTCGGGCGACGTGGCCGACGGGTTTCTGTGGGGCCGCGGGGCGCTCGATATGAAATCGCAAGTCGCCGCCGAGGCCGTGGCGGCGGCGGCACTCGGCCGCCAGGGCTGGCGCCCCGCAAACGGTCACCTGAAGCTCGTGTTCGTCGCCGACGAGGAGACGGGCGGGGATGTCGGCGCCCACTGGCTGACCAGCGTCCACCCGGACAAGGTCCGCTGCCACATGCTCATCAACGAGGGCGGGGGCGAGGTATTCGAATACGGCGGAGCGCGCCTCTACGGCGTGTGCTGCGGCGAGAAGGGGATCTTCCGGTTCACGCTCACCGCCCACGGCGCGTCCGGCCACGCCTCCATCCCGCGAACCGGTGACAACGCGCTGCTGAAGCTCGGGCCGGTGCTGGACAGGCTCGCCGGGGCGACGCTGTCCGTGCAGCTGACCGAAGCCCCCGCGGCCTTCCTGCGCGGCGTCGGCGAGGACCCCGAGCACCCCGAGGTCGCGTTCGAGCACATCGAGAGCACCGATCCGGCGCTGCTCACGCTGCTCGAGCCGATGTTCGGGGTAACGCTCACGCCCACCATGGCCCACGCCTCGGACAAGATCAACGTGATCCCCTCGCGCGCGTCGCTGAAGATCGACTGCCGCGTGCCCCCGGGCTTCGGCGAGGACGCCGCCCGCGAGCGGATCGATCAGCTGCTCGGCCCCGAAGGCCGGAGCTTCGACATCGAGTTCACCGAGAAGGTGATGGGCAACTCCTCACCGGCGGCGACCCCGGTGATGGACGCCATCGACCGATGGGTGAAAGCGAACGATCCCGGCGCCGGCACCGTGCCCGTGATCCTGCCGGGCTTCTCGGACTCGAAGTGGTTCCGAGACGCGTTCCCGGAGTGCGTGGCGTACGGCTTCTTCCCGCAGCGCCACATGAACATGCTCGAGGCGGCGCCGCTCGTGCACAACGCGGACGAGCGGATCGACGTGCGCGACCTCGGGTTCGCCGCCGGGTCCTACGTGGATATCGCGCGCGAGCTGCTCGGCTGAGCGGAGGCGCGCGTCGCACGAATAGACTTCCGGCGCATGGCGACGCAGGTCTCCGCGCGCCTGGACCCCGCGATCTTCCGCCTGCCGGTGGAGAGAATCCGGCAGGGCTACTACTCGGATGCGTACTTCGTCTACACGAAGCAGCTGCTCGAATCGGAGCAGTTCCATCCGCGCGTCACCATGCAGGTCTTCCAGAAGCATGACTCGGTGCTCGGGGGGATCGACGAGGCGATCGCGATCCTGAAGCTGTGCACCGGCCACGAGGACGCGGACGGGAACTGGCTTGCGGGTTGGGAGCAGCTCGAGGTTCAGGCTTTGCACGAGGGGGACCGGATCGCGCCCCAGGAGACCGTGCTGCTGATCGAGGGCGATTACACGCTGTTCGCGCACCTCGAGACCGTGTACCTGGGGTGTTTGGCCCGGCGCTCGTTGGTCATGCGCAACGTGGCCGAGGTGGTGGAGGCGGCGGGCGGCAAGCAGATCTTCTACTTCCCCGCCCGCCACGACCACTGGCTGGTGCAGACCGGCGACGGTTGGAGCGCGCACGTCGCCGGCGCGATCGGCGTCTCGACCGACGCGCAGGCGTCGTGGTGGGGCGGGCGGGGGATCGGAACCGTCCCCCACGGCCTGATCGCGGCCTACGGCGGCGACACGGTCAAGGCCGCGCTGGCATTTGCCAACCGCTACCAGGGCGAGATGAACATCACGGTTCTGGTCGACTTCGAGAACGACTCTGTGCGAACGGCGCTCGAGGTCGCCGGGGCGCTCGGGCCGAAGCTCTGGGGCGTGCGCCTCGACACCTCCGAGGACCTCGTCGACCGTGCGCTGTGGGACGAGATGGGGGGCTTCAAGCCGACCGGCGTCAATCCGCGGCTGGTCGAGAAGGTCCGGGGAGCGCTCGACGCGGCGGGCTTCGGCGGGGTGCGGATCGTCGCGAGCGGAGGGTTCACCGCCCAGCGGATTCGCGAGTTCGAGGGCGAGGGGATCCCGGTCGACGCCTACGGGGTCGGCTCCTCGCTGATCCGCGGTGACAACGACTTCACCGCGGACGTGGTGCGCGTCGACGGCCGGCTGGTGGCGAAGGCGGGGCGGCGGTACTCGCCGAACCCGCGTCTCGAGAGGGTCGAGTAGTTCGTTTCGGATTGGCGCGCGCGGTCCCTGGCCAGCACGAGCGGACGTCCGCTCGAGTCCGGTCGTGTGCGCGATCGGGATGCACGGCGACGCGCTGACAGGCGCCGACCCAGCAGCAGGCAGCTGAGCGTGATTCCGACCAGGGGAAGGAGCAGCATGAGTGTCCCGATCGCGCTCCCGAGGGTCTCCATGAGGTTGCCGGTCCGTAGCCCCGCTGCGAGCTGGTGGACTTGGATCAGCAGAGACTGCCAGCCCCGCTCGAGGTAGGTCGGGGCCTCGAGGACGATCGCGATCGCCAGCGCGACGAGCGCGGCCAACGTGCTGAGTACCCAGGTGGCGACGGCGATGCGCGCCCAGGGCTTGAGCTCGCGAACGCGCGGGTCAGGCCGACGCCCGGGGAGGATGCTCACGACCACCGGTTTGATGCGCGCGAACAGATCCGAGACGCCAATCAGGTCGCTGACTATGTGGTAGCCATCGAGTCTGACCCACGGTATGAACTGGTCCAGTACCAGCATCTGCTGGGTGACGATCACGATCAACAGCAGCTTGTACCGGGTGACGAGAAAGGCAGCCGCGGCGGCGAGCGCGAACACGACGTTGAAGTAGACGCCGCCTAGGTCTGTGCGAAGGCGTCCGCGCTTTGACAGTCGCCAGGAGTCGGTGACATCGGTGTAGAAGACGGGCCATACCAGGTAGATGCCGATCCCGATCCGTCCGGGGCGCGCCCCGCCGTAGCGGCATGCGGCGGCGTGTCCGCACTCGTGAAAGGCCAGAGAGACGACCAGCAGCGCGAACAGGAGCAGTCCCATCGCCGGGTTCTGCAGCACCGCACGTATGCCGGTGCCGACGCCATGGGAGGTCCCCAGCCAGACATCGCACGCCACGAGACCGATGAGCGCGGCGATGACGATCGGCGGCCACAAGATTGGACTCAGCAGCCGCGCGAGCCGGTTGACGGTTCGCTCCGGGAGGATCCCGGCGCGGAAGCGCAGCGCCAGCAGCGCGTTGCGGCGCTCTAATTTCGCCGCCCTCCCGTCGCGGTAGGCCACGAGGCCCAACGGGGCGAGCTTGTGCTCGGCGACGTGCACGATTTGATCGGGCCTGATCCGTAGATCCAGTCGCGCGCCGGCGCACTCGGCAATCGCAGCCGGGCCCCGCCCGTCCATCTGGCTGGCGATCTCGTACAGCAGCCGGGACAGCTGGACGATCTGCCCATCGCAGCGGCGCACCAGGTACGGCGGCTCTCGCAGGCCGGATCCCTGCGCCTGGCCGATCAGCTCGGTGCCCTCCAGCAGCCGCGGTCCGGCGGCGAGCGTGTGCGAGCGTTGACGTGCCCGTGACGTCAACCAGGAACGCGGAAGGGGTGGCGCGGACGCCACCCCGATCGCGTCGGTCACGGAACCGCCTCTCAGCCGGCGTAGGCAGCGTTACCGTTGCTGCTGCCGAGGGTGAGGATCTGGACCTGGTTGCCGTTGAGGACGTTGATGAAGCCCTCGCTCGAGTTTCCAGCGACCGCCGTGTTCCCGCTGTGGCCACCGCTCCAGCAGCAGCCCATGAGCTCGCGAGCCGGAAGCTGCTCGGCCAGCTGCCCGTCCAACTCGTATGTCGTCAGTTCGCGCATGGATCTCTCCTTTTTGAGTGGGTTGGTTTTCCTGGGCCGCGCGGTCATTGCTGGCCCCCCGGGGTGCTTCTGCGTCCTCTAGGTTTCCCGCGTACACACGGCGCTGGGAGGGAACTTGCTCGCAACGGATCGAGGGATTTCCACCCTGGTGGACCCTCGGTTACCTGCGAATATCCTCCTCGCGATGCTGACCACCATCGACCACGTCGGCGTGGCCGTCGAGGACATCGACGCCGCCCTCGCCGTCTACCGCGACACGCTCGGGATGCCGCTCGTCCACCGCGAGACGGTCGCGGACCAGGGCGTCGAGGCGGCGCTCCTCGACGTCGGCGACGGACACATCGAGTTGCTCGCGCCCCTCGATCCGGACACCCCGGTCGGGAAGTTCCTCGCCCGGCGCGGCCCGGGGCTGCACCACATCGCCTACCGGGTGCCGTCGGTGAATGACGCCCTGAGATCGTTCGCCGGCGCCGGCGTGCGGCTGATCGACGAGCGCGCCCGCACCGGCATCCGTGGCTCGCAGGTAGCCTTCATTCACCCGGCTTCGACGGGTGGAGTCCTGACCGAGATCGTCCAGCCGGCGGCGGAAGGGCACTGACATGGCAGACAACGACAAGCCCCAGAAGATCAGTATCGGGTTCGACGGCGGCCAGATCCTGAGCGCGCGCGTGGGTCCGGCGGAGCTCGTGAAGCTCCGGCAGGCGCTGGGCAAGGAGGGCTGGCACGAGCTCACCGCCGAGGACGGGACCGTCGCACTTGACCTGGACAGCATCGTGTACGTGCTCGTCGACCACGAGGAGCACCGGGTCGGGTTCGGGACCTAGCGTTGGAATAACGTCGAAAGGACGACCTCGGTGACCGTCCGGGTGACGCCGCCGGTGGCCCGAATCCGCTCGAGCACCAGCTCGAGGTCCTTGGTGTCCTGCGCCATGACGTGCAGGATCGCGCTCGCCTCGCCGGCCACCGTGTGCGCCGAGACGACGCCGGGCTCGGGTTCGACGGCGCGCTTGATCGCCTCCCCGGGCGGCGTGCCCTCGCAGTAGAGGTCGACAAACGCCTCCGCGCGCCAGCCGAGCGACGGCGGGTCGACGATCGCGGTGTAGCCGACGATCACTCCTGCCTGCTCCAGCCGGTCCACCCGCCGCTTGACCGCGGGCGCGGAGAGGTGGACGTGGCGGCCGATGTCTTGAAACGACCGGCGCGCGTCCTCCCGCAGCAGCGCAACGATCTTTGTATCGACGTCGTCCATGGTGCGGTGATAGCGCCTATAGACGCAACGGATCGGCATTGAGCCGCCCGTCTGCGCGACGGATCATTGCACGCGTCACACACCCCCGACTTCAGCGTGGAGGAGCAGAAGGTATGTCGCACGGTCTGCCGGGAGCTCTCCGCAGGTCATGAGCGGCTCGACCGCGCCGCGTACAGGGAAGCAAGGGCGCGGTCCGAGCTCCCGGCGGACCGTATACCTCGGCTAGACGAGAAGTGGTTCCAGCAGGCGGTGCGGCTCACGCAGCGCCACCGCCACCGCATCGGTTCGCAGCTTGCCACGCCCGCGGCGTAGCTCCGACACGATCTCCTCCGGCGGCGGTGTCATCCCGCAGGCCGAGCAGGCGCCGGCATCGTCGAGCAGGGTGCCGCAGCGCGAGTGCCTGAACACGCGGCTGTTCGGCTCGCGGTGGCGGCCTCCCCACACCAGCATTGCGTGGAGCACCGGCCACAGATCTCGCCCGGCCGGCGTGAGCGCGTACAGGTGCCGGCCGGCGTGCTCGGGGTCGCCACGGCGCTCCAGGATCCCATCCTTGACCAGCCCGCTGAGCCGGTCTGACAGGACCGCCTTGGGGATGTCGAGATGCGCGTGGAAGTCGTTGAACCGCTGCACGCCGTAGAACGCGTCCCGGACGATCAAGAGCGTCCAGCGCTCCCCGATCACCTCGAGCGCGCGGGCCAGCGCGCACTCCTGCCGTTCGTATTCCTTGCCGAGCATCACTCTCGATGATAGCGCGGCCACGGTTCGGTGATTGAACCCGAGTGTGTTACTCTTTGGAACTCAGGTTCAATCACTGAACTCAAGGAGCTGCCGCGATGAGAGCCGAGGAAGTTGGTTGGTACCGGAGCCCTTCGAGGGCACTCGACGTCGCAAGGCCGGCGGCGCGGGGTCGCGAGGGCAGTCTCGCCGTCGCCGCGTCCGGGACGTTGCTCGTGCTGGCCGCGTTCAGCGCGGTGGTCACTACCGTCGGCGACAGCGCTCGCTCGCTCCACGGCGGCGTGTCGAGCGAGACGTGGACGCTCAGCGCGATGAGCCTGGGGCTGGCGACGGCGTTGCTGGGGGTCGGGGCGCTGGCGGACAACTTCGGTCGGCGGCGTGTGCTTGGCCTGAGCGCAGCCGGGCTGGCGCTCACCAGCGTGCTCGGGGCGGTGGCGCCGAGCATGACCGCCCTTGCCCTCGCGCGAGTGCTCCAGGGCGTCGCCGGAGCCGGCGTCGTGGCTGCGAGCCTGGCATCGATCGGCCACGCGTTCCCGGACGGACGGGCCCGGACGCAAGCGACCGCGGTGTGGGCCGCGGCGCTGGGCGCCGGCATTGCGCTCGGCCCGCTCGCCGGAGGAGCGCTCGCGGCGGGCTTGGGCTGGAGAAGCAGCTACTGGCTGCAGGCGGCCGCGGCGGTGGCGCTCGCGTTCGGGAGCGGGAGCCTTGCCGAGTCTCGATCAGCGGTCATGCGCCCGCTCGATCTTCCCGGCCTCGTGACGCTCGGGGCCGGGATGGCGAGCCTGACGGCCGGGCTCGTCGAGGGCCGCACCGATTGGGGGGCGCCGAGAACGATCGGGCTGTTGGTCGGGGGCGCCGCGCTGCTCGCCTCGTTCGCGGCGATCGAGCTTGTCCGGCGCCGGCCCATGGTGCAGCTGCGGCTGTTCGCCGAACCGTCCTTCGTCGCCTCGATCACCGGCGCGCTGTTCACCGGACTCGCGCTGATCGGCTTGATGAGCTTCTCGCCGACCGTGATGGAGCGCGGCCTCCACCTCGGCGTCGTCGCCAGCGCGGCCGTCCTGGCGGTGTGGTCCGGTACGAGCATGGTCGTCTCGCTGGGGGCGCGCAGGCTTCCGGAGCGGCTCGCCTCGCCCGTCCGGCTCGCGATCGGGTTGACGCTTTCGGCCGCCGGGGAGCTCGCGCTGACCCGCGTTGGCGGCGGCTCATCGTGGGCCGCAGTCGTGCCTGGCCTGGCCGTCGCGGGTATCGGGAGCGGCGTCGCGAACGCCGCGCTCGGGCGGCTCGCGGTCGAGTCGGTCCCAGCTGACAGCGCCGGCATGGGAAGCGGCGCCAACAACACCGCGAGGTATCTGGGCGGCGCGGCCGGAGTAGCGCTCGTGGTCGCGATCGCGTCTTCCCATGGAGCGGGAGGCGAGGGGCTCGTGCGGGGATGGGATGCGGCGGCACTCGTATCCGCGGCCCTGTGCCTGGCGGGGGCGGTGATCGCGGTGGCCTGCGGGATGCGCGCGCGAGGCTGATTGGCAGCCCCCGCGCATGCGCGCGCGGGGGCTGCCACGATGGACGCGTGCTGCCCTCAGACATCGATTCCGCCACGCTGCTCCTGGCGCGCACCCGGGGCCACTCGCCGCTTCGCGAACGCCTGATCGCCGCCTATTCGCGCACCGGCGAGCACGGCGCCTGCTGGTTTGCCCTCGGCCTCGCCGGCGCGGTCCTCACGTCGGATGCCGGTCGGCGGCGGGCGTGGCTGCGCGGGGTCCGAGTCGTGGCGGGCGCCTACGGGCTCAACTACGCCGTCAAGGTCGCGGTGCGACGGCGGAGGCCCGAACTCGAGGGCCTCGAACCGCTGACACCCACCGTGTCGCGGCTCTCGTTCCCGAGCGCCCACGCGACCACGTCCTTTGCGGCCGCGCGCGCCTTCGGCCACCTTGCCCCCGCCGGAGCGCTGTACGCGGCGGCGGTCGCGTTCGCGCTCAGCCGGCCTTACCTGGGAGTCCACTACCCGACCGACGTTCTCGCCGGCGCGGCCCTCGGCACCGCGATCGCCGAGGTGTGGCCGCCGTGAAGGTCGGAATCGTCGGAATGCCCAACGCCGGCAAGTCTTCGCTGTTCAGTGCGCTGACCGGTGTGGCCGCGGAGGCGGCCAACTACCCCTTCACGACGATCGACCCCAACGTCGCGGTGGTGCCCGTCGCAGACGAGCGGCTGGACGCGGTCGCAAGCACGGTGAAGGCGTCGAAGGTCATCCCCGACACCGTCGAGTTTCATGACATCGCGGGGCTGGTCGCCGGCGCCCATCGCGGGGAGGGGCTCGGCAACCAGTTCCTGGCCAACATCCGCGAGACCGACGCGATCGTCCACGTGGTCCGCGCTCACCACGACCCGAACGTGGTCCATCCCGAGGGTCGCGTCGATCCGGCGGCCGACATCGACACGATCGAGACGGAGCTGATCTACGCCGACCTCGAGCAGGCCGAGCGCCGGCTCGAGCGCGTGTCGAGGACCGCAAAGGGCGGAGACCGACGAGCGATCGCCGAGGAGCAGTGGCTGCGGCGGCTGATCGACGCGCTAGGCGCGGGAAAGCCCGCCCGGACGGTGCCACCGCCGGCCGACGCGCCGGACGCTTCCTCGCAGCTCCAGCCGCTCACCGCCAAGCCGGTTCTGTTCGTGGCCAACGTCGACGAGGGCTCCGATGAGGTTCCGCCCGAGATACTCGAGCACGCCCGGGCGCACGATGCGGTGGCGGTGGCCGTGTCCGCTCGGCTCGAGGCCGAGCTCGCCGAGCTCCCTCCCGAGGAGGCGGCGGCGATGAGGGCCGACCTGGGCCTCGGCGAGTCGGGATTGGACGCGGTGATCCGAGGCGCGTTCTCGCTGCTGCACCTGATCGCGTTCTTCACCGCCCTCGAGGGCAGGCCCGCGCAGTCGTGGCACCTGCGCAACCGCCTCACCGCGTGGCACGCCGCCGGGATGGTCCACACCGACATGCAGCGCGGATTCGTTCGTGCGGAGGTGGTCCCCTGGAACGAGCTGGTCGACGCCGGTGGGTATGCCGGCGCGCGCGACCGCGGGACCCTGCGCATCGAAGGCCGCGACTACGTCGTCGTCGACGGCGACGTGATCAACGTGAGGTTCACGCCCTGATGTTCGGTGCGCCGGTTCCCCGCTCGCTCGTATGGGCGACCGACATCGACGTGCTGCCGCCCGATCACGTGGTGCTGCGGCGCGAGGGCTACCTCGTGGTCCGCTCGCCGAGCAATCCGGTGCACTACTGGGGCAACCTGCTGCTGTTCGACGAGCCGCCCAGGCCGGGGGACGCGAGCCGGTGGGAGCGGCTGTTCGAGCAGGAGTTCGCCGATGAGCCGCGAGCGCGGCATCGCACGTTCGCGTGGGATCGCACCGACGGGGCACTCGGCGCCGCGCGTGAGGAGTTTGCCGCGCGCGGCTACGACCTCGAGAAGTTCGTCGGCCTGATCGCCTCCCGAGAGCAGATCCGTCCACACCGGCGCGAGAACCGCGATGTGGTCGTCCGCGCGCTCGATCCCGTCGGGGATGCCGACCAGCGATTGTGGGACGCGGTGGTCGAGGTACAGGTGGCATCGCGCGACGCGCGCGAGGACGAGCAGACGCACCGCGAGTTCTCCCGAGCCTGGCTCGGCAGTCTGCGGAGGCTGTTTGCGCTGGGACGCGGCGCCTGGTATGTCGCGCTCGACCCTGACCGCGGGCAGGTCGTGGGGAGCTGCGGCGTCGTGGTCACCGGGGCTCGCGGTCGCTTTCAGGCCGTCGACACGCCAGCTCCGTACCGCCGGCGCGGGATCTGCTCGCGCCTGGTGGTCGAAGCCGTGCAGCGCTCCGCGGAGCGCTACGGCGCGGAGCGGTTCGTGATCGCCGCCGATCCCGAGTATCACGCGCTGGGGCTGTACGAGTCGCTCGGCTTCGCCCGTGCCGAGCGGGTGTGCGGTGCCTGCCGGCGTCCCGGGTAGGTCGGGTTAGCGCGCCCAGCCCGGCGTCTGCCCGAACAGCTGCTCCGCGACCGCGAACGCCGGCTTCTGCGTGCCGTCGTAGGCGATCAGGCCCTTGTGGTTGAGGCCGTCGGGCGCAAAGCCAGCCGGCACCGACGCGCCGCCGATCCAGCCGGGGGCCACGGCGAAGTCGCGCAGGATCCAGTAGATCGAC
Organism: uncultured Solirubrobacterales bacterium; assembly: GCA_963731355.1. Lineage (GTDB taxonomy): Bacteria > Actinomycetota > Thermoleophilia > Solirubrobacterales > Solirubrobacteraceae > Palsa-465. The sequence goes on from CAVSUS010000006.1 coordinate 236,970, forward strand.
CCGTTCATGAACGGGAGCCGCTCGAGGACCGCAAACGTGCGTTTGATGTAGTCGCTCTGGAACTCGAACGTCCCCTTCGCGCTCGCGGGGCCGTCGTACAGGCCCTCGGCTCCGAACTCGGAGAGCACCAGCGCCTGGCGCGGATATTGCGCGCGGGCGCGGCGCAGAAACGGCTCGAGCTCCGCGAAGCTCACGATCCGGTGCCCCTGCGGGCCGGGGTACCAGCCGAAGTAGCTGTCGAGGCCGAGCACGTCGAGCTTGGCGTAGATCGATTGACGCGGGTATCCGGGAAGGCCGTAGGTGTCGAGCCCGGTGAGGGCGGCCGGGTCGAGCGCGCGGGCAAGCGCGATCGCCTGGTTCAGGTAGGCCTTTGTGCCTGGGACCGCGTCAGGGGTCGGCGTGAGTTCGTTCGCGAGCGAGTCGATGATCACCGACGGATGACTCCGCTCGCCGATGATCGTCGCGCGCAGGAGCGCGAGCGCCCGGGCGCGGCCGGTGTTCGTTGCCAGCACCGCGTCGGCGTGGTCCACCGGCGGCTGCGACCAGACCATGATCCCGGCGGCGTCGAGGGCGTCCAGGAGCGGGGTGCTCAGGAGGTAGTGGGCACGGGTGATGTTGGCGCCGACCGATCGCAGCTCTGAGACGATCGTGTCGATGTCGCCCTCGGTGAGCGCCGCCCCGCGGCCCGACACGTCCTCGTGGATCGCCGCTCCGTGCAGCCACAGCCGCTTGCCGTTCAGGTACAGGATCCCGGCGCGTACCTGCACGCTGCGCATCCCCACGCGAAGCGTGTCTGCCTGCTCGACGCGTCCCTGGGCCATGGTCGCGACCACGACGCCGTACAGGGAGGGACTGCTCGGCGACCACAGTCGCGGCGGCCCTGCGACCCCGACCCGGAAGCTGACCGCAACTGACCGCCCCGGGGGCAATGCGCGAGGCAGCCGGTGCACGAACGTGAATACCGGGCCGGCGGGGGGCGTGACCTTGACGGCAAGGGCGGGGTGCAGCGGGAGCCGTGAGACGTTGCGGATCGTCCCCTGCACGAGCAGGTCGCCGCACCGGTAGCGGCACCCGAGCTCTGGCATCACCCCGAGGTCGTTGAGTGTGAGCCGCCCCACGGGCTGAAGTGACACCCCCTGCACAATCCCACCCCAGTTCCACCAGTCCTGCGGGAAGGCGCCGGCGCCCGGGAAGTTGTCGACCCGCACAACGAGCAGGTTGGACCCGCCCGGCCGAAGCGAGGTCGCGGGCAGCGTGAACGGGGCGAACGGGTCCGAGTTGCGCCCCAGCTCATGACCGTTCAGCCACACCTCGGCGTTGCGGCGGACTTCGTCGAAGCGGATGCTCCACGAGCGCCCGACGGACGGCGGCGGCGCGGTGAAGCGGAGCTCGTACCAGCCGACCGTGCCGCCGTCTCCCCCGTCGTACACGCTTGGATTGAAGTCGTTGGGGATCGTCACCGGGATTGCCTGAGCGCCGGCGCGGACGCCGCTCGCCCAATCGCGGTGCAGACCGATGTCTTGCGGGTCGGCGATGTAGCGCCAGCCGGTGTCCAGCGGGATGGGTGCCGGAGGCTCGAGGCGTACCTGCGTGCCGGCCGGTAGCGGGGAAATCGGATCGTCCTTGCGGTCATTTCCGCAACCGGCCGTTGTCGACGCGGCGGCGAGCGCCGCGATGACCACAACCATGCTGCGAACGCTTCTGGCGCGCACAGGTGCCACCGGCTAGAGGTCGCTCACGGTGTTCGCCGCCTCGAGGCGCTCGGCGAGCCGGTTCAGTCCTAACTCCCGCGCGGCGCGTGCCCCGCCCTTCAGATCCGTTTCGCGATCGGGCGGGCGCTCCAGCTCGACCAGCTGCAGCGTGGCGATCTGTTTGAACGCTCGCAGCTCGCTTGCGGAGTCCTTGAGGGTGGCCGCGATGCGGGGACGCTCCCCGTCGGCGCCGGCGATCACCGCGTCGAGCGACCCGTGCCGGCCGAGCAGCTCCGCCGCCGTCTTCGGGCCGATCCCGGCGGCCCCGGGCAGCCCGTCCGACGGGTCGCCGCGAAGGGCAATGAAGTCGGGCACCACCTCGGGCGCGACACCGTACAGACGCTCCACCCCGGCTGGGTCGATCTCCTCGAAGCCGCTGATCCCGGACTTCAGGAGCAGCACGCTGACCCGCTGGCTCACGCACTGGTACATGTCGCGGTCACCCGTGACGATCAGCGCGTCCCCGCGGGCCCGCGTCTCGACCGTGGCCAAGGACCCCAGGAGGTCATCCGCCTCCAGCTCGTTGGAGGTTTCCGACCCCCACCCGAACGCCGCGAACATCGCCGGCGCGTGCTCGAACTGCCAGGCGAGGGCGTCGGGCACGGGCGGCCGGTCGGCGTGGTAGGTCGGGAAGAGCGAAACGCGGTAGTCGGCCGCGTCGGAGCCAAAGCACGCGACGATCGCCCGCGGGCCCCGATCCGCCGCGATCCGCAGGAGCACGTTGGTCGCGCCGAGCAGCGCGTTGACCGGCCGGCGATCGGCGCCGAGGATCGAGTCGGGCAGCGCGAAGAACGACCGATACAGCAGGAACGGGGCGTCCACGGCGAGCAGCGGTCCGGCCATTGCCGCGGGAGACTAGGGGTTCGCGCAGCGATAAGTGATCGGATCGGGGCGGTCGGGGGACGAGCGGGGAGCCGCGAGCGGACGGCGTGGCGCAGCAGCGCTGCGCGAGCCGGCCGATCGTGGCTCATCCGCGAAGTCATCCCGGCCGCATCCGGACGATCACTTATCGCTGCGCGGGCCCCTCAACGCCGCGGGCGCGGACCGGTTCTTATTTGACCTCGGAAGTGGGGCGGCATAGCGTCTTGATTCTCGAAGCGCGACAGGCGCTCCGGTGGTCTTGTGAGCAACGTGGTCGGGTTGTGGTGGGAGGTGACGCGATGACGATGTGCCGGATCCGGGTGGCAGTGCTGGCGCTTGGTGCCTCGCTGCTCGTGGGCGTAGGGATTGCCATGCCGGTCGCGGCCCACGCGGCGAGTGCGGCGTATGTCGCCGACGAGGGATTCCCGTTCGGCGGCTCGTTCGAGGTGTCTCAGTTCGGCATCGGAGCCGGTGGTCTGCTTTCGCCCCTCTCCCCGCCGACCGTGCCCACGGGCGGCAGCGGAAGCCCGCAAGCCGTCGCGGTGTCTCCGGACGGCAGGAGCGCCTACGTCGTGAACCTGGGCCCCCTTCCGCCTCCGTTCGGCAACGGTACCGGGAGCGTGTCCGAGTACGACATCGATCCGGCAACCGGCGCCTTGTCGCCCAAGACCACCTCGTCCGTTCCCGCCGGCGGATTCGCGGAGGCGATCGCCGTGAGCCCGGACGGCCGGAACGCTTACGTCGCCAACGGCGACTCGACGGTGTCGCAGTACACCATCGACACCGCTACGGGCGCGCTGTCCCCGATGACTCCCGCGACCGTCCCGGACGCCGGGTTCGGCAGCTCGGTCGCCGTGACCCCGGACGGCAAGAGCGTGTACGTCGCCACGTTGGCGGGAAGCGTGTCGCAGTACGACGTCGACCCCGCCACCGGCGCGCTCACGCCGAAGACCCCGGCGACGATCGACACCGGCGGGGCACCACGCGGCGTCGCGGTGACCCCCGACGGCAAGAGCGCTTACGTCACCGACTCTTCGGGCGGGCGCGTTCTCCAGTACAGCATCGACCCGGTGACCGGTTCGCTGTCGCCCAAGGCGCCTTCGAGTGCCGCCGCGGGCTCACAGCCGTACGGCATCGCGGTGTCCCCGGATGGACGCAGCGCGTACGTCACCAACGCCACGTTCGACGGCGCCCCGAGCGACACCGTGTCTCAGTACAACGTGGACCCCGTGACCGGGTTACTCTCGCCGAAGACTCCCGCGACCGTGCCCGCGGGGACGGCACCGGTGGCGATCGCGCTGACAGCCGACGGCGCGAACGCCTACGTCGCCGATGTGAGCGACCCGACGTCGGGGGTCTCCGAGTACAGCGTCGACCCCTCGACCGGCGACCTGTCGCCGAAGACTCCCGCGATCGTGAGCGCCGGCATCCTGCCGGTCGACGTCGCGGTGAGCGCCGGGCCCGTGCCGACCAGCAAGGAGCAGTGCATGCACGGTGGTTGGCGGAACTTCCCGCAGTTCAAGAACCAGGGCCAGTGCATCAGCTTCGTCGAGCACCACGGGTAGGTAGAGGCTCGCCCGCCCGGCCGACGCGATGACTACGACACGCTGACTGTGGGGCCGTCGAGGCCCCGGTACATGACTCGGTAGACGCCGGGTGCGGGCAGCTCCACGGCGTAGCTCCCACGGGCGTTCAGCCGCGCGTGGGTGAGCGTGCGCCACCGGCCGCCGGCCCTGATCTGGATCGTGACGGTGGCGCCGTTGGCGGCCTTCCCGGCCGGCGCCGGGAAGACGGTTCCGCGCAAGCCCGCGGTAGCGCCCCCGACCAGGTCGGTCACGAGCGGCATCAGCGCGAACCTCACCTGGAGGCCGATGTCGGTGAACAGCTGGCCGCGCGTCGCGTGTCCCTCCGAGCCGCCCCGGCCGCTCGAGGGGGTCGAGATCGTGGGGAAGGTCGAGATCGTGGTGAAGGCGGCCCACGTCGAGCGCAGGCCAAACGCGCGCTCGAGGTCCGCGCCGGAGACCCGCGTACGTCCCTTGGTGCCGACGACGTCCGCCGCGACGATCCTCTTGGATACCCCCTGGGCGACCACCTGGATGCCAATCAGCTTCCCCTTGACGAGCGGTCCCAGCTTTGACGCCGCCGCGCCCATCGACAGGTCGTAGCCCCAGCGGTGGTAGGGGTTGCCGGCGACGCCGTCATAGGGGTCGGGAACCCCGCGCAGCCATGGCTCAGGCGCGGCACGCGGCCACACGTTCTCGACGTTTTCGGTGTGCCCGCCCGAGCTAGCGGAGAAGTACGTGATCGCGGGGACCCCGTGATAGGTGACGATCTGGCCGGTGGTCGCGGCCACGGCGGCGTCGGTCGCCGACGTCTCGGCGGCAACGCCGCCGTACATCTGCGACCGGGTATCGGCGTACAGGTCGAAGTCGGCGCCGGCGGCCCCGGCGGTGATCGCGAACGTGCGGGCGGCAACGGCCTGGACCTTCAGCGTCTCCGGGGCCCACCCCGCGGGCATCTCCCACGAGACCACGCCCCGGACGTAGTCGTCGAGACCGAGGGCGTTCACGGTCTGGATGCCGCCGGAGCCGTCTGGTCTGAACACGAGGGCGCCGCGATAGGTCCCGGTGGCGGCGAGCGTCAGGGGGCCGGGACCGGTGACCGTCAGCGGTGGCTCGAAGATCCCGACCTTCTTTCCCGAGTGGTCGACCAGCTTGAGCGAGCCGTCTCTCAGCGGCTGGACCGTGTACGTCAGGGCCGGATTGAGACGTTTGGAGCCCGCGCGCGTGGCGCCGCTGAAGGCTTTGGAGCGCGCGCCGGTGGACACCAGCACCCGTACCGTCTGGTTGGGGTTGGCGGTGGCGAGCGTGGTCCCCTGGTAATAGTGGGCGAGGATCCACCGGTAGTCCTTGCCGTGGAGCGCATAGCCGTACGCCCCGTACTGGCTCATCCCGACCCCGTGGCCGTTGCCGGCGCCGCGGATGTAGAACGTGCTCTTGGCGCTCGCGGGGGCGGGGGCCAGAGCGAGCGTCAGGACGACCGGTGCGCAGATGGCGGCGAGGCTTCGGGGCACGTTGGAGAGACACGGCCTGGGCCGCGAGGTTGCGGTTAGATACCGAGCTGAGATGGCCGAGCGCAAGGCTTCTGATGTGTTCGTGGAGTGCCTCGAGGCGGAGGGCGTTCAGTACGTGTTCGGAATACCCGGCGAGGAAACGCTGGATCTCAACGAATCCCTGGCCGACTCATCAATTCAGTTTGTACCGGTTCGCCACGAGCAGGGCGGGGCGTACATGGCCGATGCCTACGGCCGGTTGACCGGTCGGGCGGGGGTGTGCCTGGGGACGCTGGGTCCCGGGGCGACAAACCTCGTCACCGCTGTGGCCGACGCGTTCCTCGACCGCGCTCCGCTGGTGGTTCTGACCGGTCAGTCGGACCTCGAGCGCATGCACAAGGAATCACACCAGTATCTGGATCTCATCGGCATCTTGCGCCCGGTGGTTAAGTGGAACGCGCGGGTCTCGAGCCCCGAGATCATCCCCGAGGTCGTCCGCAAGGCGTTCAAGGTGGCCGAGACCGAGAAACCCGGGGGCACCCACCTGGAGCTCCCCGAGGACGTCATGGCCCGCCCACTCGAGGCCTCACCGCTACCCAGCCGGTCGCCGGTTCAGCCCGAGCCGGGCATCAAGGAGCTTCAGCGAGCGGCGGACATCATCGCCGGCGCGGAACGGCCGATCGCTCTGGTGGGAAACGGCGCGATCCGGGCCCGGGCGGCCCGTGCCCTGCGGGCGTTCGCGCACACCACCGGGATCCCGGTGGCGGAGACGTTCATGGCCAAGGGGCTGATCGACTACGAGGACCCGCTGGCGCTCGGGACCGTGGGATTGCAGTCCCGCGATTACGCGCTGGCCGGGTTCGATAACGCGGACGTGGTCATCGCTATCGGCTACGACCTGGTCGAGCACGCGCCCGAGCACTGGAACCCGCGCGCCGACAAGTCGATCGTGGTGATCGACAGCGTCGCCGCCGAGATCGACGAGTTCTTCATGCCCGAGGTCGAGCTGATCGGGGACATCGCCCACGTGCTGGCGCGGCTCGCCGCCGCCTGCGTGAGGCCGGCCGGCGAGGCGGTTCCGGGGCGGCTGCACGAGGTGGTGATGCAGGCGTTCAGCGACGCCCGCGACGACGACCACTTCCCCCTGCGACCGCCGCGGGTGCTGTGGGACATCCGCTCGGCTCTCGGGCCCGAGGACTTACTCGTGTCAGACGTCGGCCTCCACAAGCTGTGGATCGGGCGGATGTTCCCCGCCCGCGAACCGGGAACCGTGCTGATCGCCAACGGCCTCGCCGGCATGGGCTTCGCGCTTCCGACGGCGATCGCCGCAAAGCTCGTCGAACCCGACCGAAAGGTCGTCGCGGTCAGCGGCGACGGCGGTTTTCTGATGAACAGCCAGGAGTTGGAGACCGCCGTTCGATTGCGGACGCCGGTGGTCAACGTGATCTGGGAGAACGGGGAATTCGGCTCGATCACCTGGAAGCAGGACAAGAAGTTCGGCCGCCACTTCGGCGTGGCGTTCGGCAACCCGGATTTCGTTCGCTTCGCGGAGTCGTTCGGCATGCCGGCGTGGCGGTGCGCCGGCGCGGATGAGTTCAGGGTGCGTCTGATGGACGCGCTGGCGCTCGACCTGCCGTCGGTGATCGTGGTGCCGATCGATTATTCAGTCGACGTCGCGATGTCCGAGGAGCTCGGGGCCGAGACGGTGGCCACGTAGCACTTTTGTTGCCGGTAGGTGTCTTGTTCCGTTACGGGATTCTCGGAAACCTGGGGCCATGCCCGGGGCGTCACGTTTTCGCAGCGCTGAGCGCCGCAGAAACGCGTCACTCAGCGCGGCGGAGGTCGCCGGCAAGCAATGGGGCGTCATCAGCCACCAGCAATTGCAGGACTGCGGCGTCAGTCGTCACGCCGTGGCCCGATGGGTCGCGGCCGGCAAGCTCCACGTAATCCATCGTGGAATCTATGCGTTCGGTCATGCCTCGGTGCCGATCGAGGGCCGCTTGGTCGCGGCACTCCTGCACGCTGGTCCGGACGCAGTGCTCAGCCACGCCACCGCCGCGTGGTCGTGGCACCTCATCGAGCGTCCGCCGAAACGGATCGAGGTCAGCAGCCTTTTGCGGGCAGGGCCCGCGGCGGGGGTGGTCGTTCACCATCCTCGGCACCTCGAACGAACCCGCTACGACCGGTTTCCGATCACCCCCATCCCTCGGACACTGCTCGACTTCGCCTCGGGCGCTTCGCTGATCCAGGTCCGCCGCGCCCTTGCCGAGGCCGACTACCGCGAGCTACTCGACCTCGAGGCGATCGAGGCCACCCTCGGCGCAGGGCGTCCCGGGAGCGCGAGGCTCCGCGAAGCGCTCAAGAGTCACCAGCCGCGCCTGGCGCGGACACGCAGCCGGACCGAACGAGCATTTCTGGCGCTCTGCGAGTCGGCAGGGCTGCCGCTCCCGGACGTCAACGTCAAGATCGGCCGCTGGACCATTGACGCCCTGTGGCGCCGCGAGCGCCTAGCCGTCGAGCTCGACGGCGACCGCAATCACCGCACCCGCGCCCAGATCAGGCGCGACCGTCGCAAGGAGCTGTTTCTCCGCAGCGTCGGATTCACGCCCGTCCGGTACGACGAGGACCAGGTCCTCGACGAGGGGGCCTCCGTCCTGGCCGACGTGGTGGCGCACCTCGGGGAAGGAGGTTGAGGGCGCGCCACCCCTACAGGTTTCCCTGCGCCATCTTCCGCAGGTCCATGGCCTCGTTGTAGGTGTCCTCGTCGACCCCCATCTCGTAGGCCACCTCGCGCAAGAGCCGACCCGACTGAGCGGCCTCCTTGACGATCTCGGTCGCCTTGTCGTAGCCGACATACGGGTTCAACGCGGTGGCGGCCGCGAGCGTCGACTCCCCGGACAGACGGCAGCCCTCCTCATTCACCCGGATGCCGTCGATGCACTTCGAAGCGAAGATGCGGCTCACGGACGCGAGCAGCCTTATCGACTCGAGCAGGTTGCGCGCGATCAGCGGCACCCGCACGTTGAGCTCGAACTGGCCCTGCATGCCGCCGATCGTGACCGCCAGGTCGTTGCCGATCACCTGCGCGGACACCTGGAGGACGACCTCGGGGATCACCGGGTTGACCTTGCCGGGCATGATCGAGGAGCCCTTCTGCAGCTCGGGCAGCAGGATCTCGCCGATCCCGGCCCGCGGACCCGACCCCATCAGCGCCAAGTCACCCGCGATCTTGGTCAGCGACACCGCGACCACCTTCAGCGCGCTGGACAGTTCCACCAGCGCGTCGCGGTTGCCCTGGGCCTCGAACGGATCCTCCGGCGCGCGGATCTCGATCCCGCTCGAATCCGTGAGGTGCGCCCGGACGCGGGCGGCGAACTCCTTGTGGGTGTTCAACCCGGTACCCGTCGCGGTCCCCCCGAGCGGGATCTGCGCCACCTGGGGGAGCGCGCCCCGCACCCGTCGGGCGCCGAGGCGCACCTGGGCGGCATAGCCCGAGAACTCCTGCCCGAGCGTGACGGGGACGGCGTCCATCAGGTGGGTGCGCCCGGACTTGACGACGTCCCTGAACTCCTCGGCCTTGCCTTGTAGCGACGCTTCGAGCTGCGCAAGCGCGGGCAGCAGGTCCCCCGAGACGGTGTCGAGCGCCGCCAGATGAACGGCGGACGGGAACACGTCGTTCGAGGACTGCCCCATGTTGACGTGGTCGTTCGGATGGATGCCCTCGCCGGCGAGCGTCGCGATGACCTCGTTGGCGTTCATGTTCGTGGAGGTGCCCGACCCGGTCTGGAACACGTCGATCGGGAACTGGTCGTCGAACTCGCCCTCGGCTACGCGGTCGGCGGCCGCGGCGATCCGCTCGGCGCGCTCGGCGTCAAGCAGCCCGATGTCGCTGTTCACACGCGCGGCGGCTGCCTTGATGCGGCCGAGCCAGCGGACCACCGGCACCGGGACGCGATCGCCGGACACCGGGAAGTTGGCCACCGCCTTCGTCGTCTCACCACCCCACAGCGGCTGCTCCGTTTCCTGCACGCCCATGCCTGTCCTTTCGCCGTGTAAAACGCACTACCGGGCACGAACGCTACTCCACGAACCCATCGATGACCCGGCACGCGGCCTCGACGTCCGACCCGAACGCTCGGTCCTCCAGACCCTCGGGGAGCGTCTCGCGGGCCCGCGCAAACAACCGGCGCGTTCCGGCGCCGGCCGGCGCCCGGCCGCTGACGGCGAACGCGCGGACGGCCACCGCCAGCTCGGTGGCGATCAGGACGCGCAGCATCGCCAGAGACTCGGCCGTCCGGCGAGCGGAGGTCGCGGCGAGGCTCGCGTGGGCCTCGACTCCGAGGGACGCCCACACACTCTGTGCACCCATGGGGGTGGCCAGCGACCGGATCTCGGCCGCGGCCGAGTGCGCCGTGTACTCGAGCATCATCACGCCGGACTCAGGACCAGGCCGCCGCGCCAGAAACGGCGGGAGACCCGTCATCCGAGGGTCGATCATCGCGCTCACGCGGGCCGCGATCAGCGATGCCGAGTGGGCGAGCGCGGAGCGCAGCGCGTCGAGCGCCGCTCCCAGCTCGGCGGCGTAGAAGTTCCCGTTCGGCAACGCCAGCCCGTCCCCGACGATCAGCGCATTCTCCGGTCGGGCGTTGAGCTCGCGCACGACCGCCGCCTCGAGCGCACCGAGCGCGTCGTGGGTGACCCCGTCGACCTGCGGCAGGACCCGGAAGGGGTAGGGGTCCTGGACCAGTCGATCGGGCGCGGTCGGCGCGAGCGCAGCCCCTGAAAGCAGCTCCCGCAGCCGGGTCGCCACCGCCGCCTGCCCCGGCGCGCCCCGCGCAGCCGAGACTCGTGCGTCGAGCACCACCGGATCGGCCTCGAGCGCCTCGAACGAGAGCGCTGCGACCGACAGCCAGGCGGCCTCCAGCGTCCGCGCATCGACGCACAGGAGCGCGGCATGCCCCCCGGTGAACGCGTTGGAGCCCATGAAGCCGAGGGCGTCGCGGCGGCCGAGATGCACCGGCCCCACGACAGGCCTGGCGGCAACCGTCGCGGCTTCCGAACCGTCGGACCACACCAACCCCTCCCCCAACAGCGCCAGCGCCACCTCCGCCAGCGCCGGCAGGTCTCCGGTGCCCAGCGACCCGAGCTCACGGACGTACGGCGTGATGCCCTCGTTCAACGCGATCACGAGCGCGTCGAGCAGCTCCGGCAGGACCCCCGCCCCGCCGGCGCCGAGCTGGTTGGCGCGCACCACCATTCCGGCTCGCACGAGCGCCACGCTAAGCGGCCGGCCCGCGCTCACGGCGTGACTCCGCAGCAGGTTCCACTGGAACTGCTCGCGGTCCGCCTCGGCGATCACCTGATCGCGTAGTGCTCCGACGCCGGTGGTGGCGCCGTACAGGGCTCCTCCCCGGGCCAGCCGCGATGCGATCGCCGCCCAGGTGGCTTCGTTCCGGGCGCGCGCGTCCGCGGAAAGCGCCACCGGTTCCCGCGAGCGCGCCACCGCGACGACGTCGGCCACACCGAGCGTCGCGCCGTCGAGAACGATCATCGGCGCACGGCTACGATCGGAGCCCGTGGCTCAGAGCGACATAGCGGCGCGCGGTGCCGGTGCCGAACGCCCGCGGGCCGCGGGCGCGAGCACGGGCCCGCTGGCGCGCGCGCCGTCCGGCGTACTCGTGGTCGGCGCGATCGGCTCGGTGCAGTTCGGCTCGGCGATCGCGGCGACGCTGTTCTCCGCGGTCGGCCCGGTCGGCGCGGTGCTGCTGCGGCTCGCGGCGGCGACGATCGTGCTGCTGGTCCTGTGGCGGCCGTCGATGCGCGACCGGCCACACCGCGAGCTCCTGCTGGCCGCGCTGTTCGGGCTGATCCTGGCCGTGATGAACACCAGCTTCTACGCGGCGATTCACCGAATCCCGCTGGGCATCGCGGTGACGATCGAGTTCGTGGGTCCGCTCGCGGTGGCGGTCTTCGGTTCGCGGCGCCCGTTGGACATGCTGTGGGTGGCGCTGGCCGCCGTCGGCATCGTGGCGCTCACCCGCGGCGGGACCAACGGGATCAGCGCGCTCGGCGTCAGCTTCGCGCTGCTGGCGGGTGCCTGCTGGGGCTGCTACATCATCGTCAACGCGCGGGTCGGGCGGGCATTCGAGGGCGGGACCGGGCTCGCGCTCGCGATGTGCGTCGCGACCGTGCTGGTGTTGCCGCTGGGCGTGGCGCAAGGAGGCGCGAAGCTCCTCGAGGTTCACTCCCTGCTGATCGGGGCGGCCGTCGGCATGCTGTCCTCGGCGATCCCCTACTCGCTCGAGGTCGAGGCGCTGCGGCGAATCGCGCCGTCGGTGTTCGGCGTGCTGATGAGCGTCGAGCCGGCGATGGCGGCGCTCGCGGGCTTCATCGTGCTGGGCCAGGGGCTGGGTGCCCGGGCGCTGTTCGGGATGGCGCTGGTGGTGATCGCCTCGATCGGAGCATCGCGACGCTCGCGCGAGGCGCCTGTAGCCATGTCGTGACAAGGAGGTTCATTGTTGCGGGAGGATCTGATCTATGACCGGCGCGTGGAGCCCGCTGTGACGTCTGCCGCCACATGAGCGAGATGCGCTGCAAGGGCTGGCAGCAGGAAGCGGCGCTGCGGATGCTCGAGAACAACCTCAATCCCGAGGTCGCCGAGAAGCCCTCGGAGCTGGTGGTGTACGGCGGGATCGGCAAGGCGGCCCGCAATTGGCCGAGCTACCACGCGATCGTGCGCGAGCTGAAGCGCCTGGACGACGATCAGACGCTGCTGGTCCAATCGGGCAAGCCGGTGGGGGTGTTCGAGACCCACGAGTACGCGCCCCGGGTGCTGCTGGCCAACTCCAACCTCGTACCCGACTGGGCCAATTGGGAGACGTTCCGCGAGCTCGACGCGGCCGGGCTGATCATGTTCGGCCAGATGACGGCCGGGTCCTGGATCTACATCGGCACGCAGGGGATCCTCCAGGGCACTTACGAGACGTTCGCCGCGGCCGCGCGCAAGCGCTTCGGCGGAACGCTTCGAGGTCGGCTCGTGGTCACCGCAGGCCTGGGCGGAATGGGGGGAGCTCAGCCGCTGGCCATCACCATGAACGGCGGCGTGGCCCTGTGCGTCGAGGTCGACATCCAGCGGATCGAGCGACGCCTGCAAACCAAGTACCTGAATGAGCGCGCCGGCGACCTCGACGACGCGCTCACGCGTCTCGATGCCGCCCGCCGAGAGGGCCGACCTCTGTCGATCGGACTGGCGGGCAATGCCGCCGAGGTCGTGCCCGAGCTCGTCCGCCGCGACGTGCACGTCGACGTCATCACCGACCAGACCTCCGCCCACGACCCGCTCAACGGCTACATCCCGGCCGGGCTGACGCTCGAACAGGCGGAGGTGCTGCGCCAAAGCGACCCCGAGGAGTACCTGCGCCGTGCCGGTCAGAGCGCGCTGGCCCACGTCGGCGCGATCCGGGCCCTGCAACGAGCCGGCGCCGAGGCGTTCGACTACGGCAACGCGCTGCGCGGTCTGGCCGCCGAGCACGGTGACACCGAGGCGTTCAGCTACCCGGGATTCGTTCCCGCCTACGTGCGCCCGCTGTTCTGCGAGGGCAAGGGGCCGTTTCGGTGGGTCGCGCTGTCGGGCGACCCCGAGGACATCTATGCCACCGACCGGGCGATCCTCGAGCTGTTCGGCGACCAGCCGCACATCGCGCGGTGGATCGAGCTCGCCGCCGAGCGCGTCCAGTTCCAGGGCCTGCCGGCGCGGATCTGCTGGCTCGGCTACGGCGAGCGCGACCGCGCCGGACTTCGCTTCAACGAGATGGTCGCCTCGGGTGAGCTGAAGGGCCCGATCGTGATCGGACGCGACCACCTGGACACCGGCTCGGTCGCCTCGCCCCAGCGCGAGACCGAGGCCATGGCCGACGGCTCGGACGCGATCGCCGACTGGCCCCTGCTCAACGCGATGCTCAACACCGCGTGCGGCGCGAGCTGGGTCTCGATCCACCACGGCGGCGGCGTCGGGATGGGCAAGTCGATCCACGCCGGCCAGGTGTGCGTCGCCGACGGCACCCCCCGAACGGCGGAGCGGATCGAGCGCACGCTCAGGGCCGATCCCGGCCTGGGCATCGTCCGCCACGCCGACGCCGGCTACCAGCAGGCGATCGACGCCGCGCGCGAGCACGGGCTCCGCGTACCGATGCTCGAGGACTGATGCAGGACCCGACCGCGGCGGCTCCCCCGACCGACACCGCGCAGGTCCCGGCGATGGTCAACGCCCACAGCCACGCGTTCCAGATAGAGCTGCGCGGCGTCGGCGAGCGCGTCCGCACCGAGGACGACTTCTGGGCGTGGCGCACGGAGATGTACCGGCTGGCCGGCGAGCACGACCCCGTCTCGATGCGCGCGATCGGCGAGCGCTGCTACGCCGCGATGGCTCGCGCGGGCTACGGCGCGGTCGGCGAATTTCACTACGTCCACCATCGGCCCGACGGGACCCCGTACGAGGAACCGAACGCGATGGCGATCGCGCTCGCCGAGGCGGCCACCGCGCAAGGTCTACGCATCGTTCTGCTCCCAGCCGCCTACAACCGCGCCGGCCCCGGCCGCCCCCCCACCGACGGTCAGCGGCGCTTCTGCGACCCCGATGTGAACACGTTTCTGGCCCGCGTCGATGCGCTGCGCGCGTGGGCGTCCGAGCGCAGCCAGGTCCAGGTCGGCGTCGCGGCCCACAGCGTGCGCGCGGTACCCGCCGCGTGGATCGAGGCCATCGCCGCCTACGCCGAGCGGCACGACATGGTGCGCCACATCCACGCCTGCGAGCAGCGGCGCGAACTCGAGGAATGCCGCCTGGAGCACGACCGCAGCCCCATCGAGCTGCTGGAGCGCTGCGGGTTCCTCGGCCCGCGCGCCAGCGTGATCCACGCGATCCACGTCACCGAGCACGACGTCGAGCTGCTCGCGGACTCGGGCACCACGGTCGTCGCCTGCCCCACGACCGAGGGGAACCTCGGTGACGGCCACCAGCCGGCGATGCGCTACCGCGACGCAGGCGTGCGCTACGCGATCGGCTCAGACTCGCAGGTTCGTATCGACCCCTTCGAGGAGACCAGAGAGCTCGAGACCGGCGCCCGCCGCGAGCGCGAGACCCGCGATGCGTTGCTCGCGCGCGCCCCGCAAACCGACCTCTGGCGCGCGCTCGTCGATGGCGGACGCGCGAGCCTCGGCATCACAGCTCAGCCAGCCGAGATCGAACTCGACCTCCACCATCCTGACCTGGAAGGAATCGCCCCCGGGGACCTGCCGTACGCGCTGGCGACGTGCGCGTCGGCCGGCGTGGTGAACGCTCGCTGAATGCTCCGGTGCCGCTAGGCGCCCCCGTAGAACGGGCTCGTCACCTCGTCTCGCCGCTCCACCAGCGCCTGGGCGGCGAGCGGATCGCGCCCCTGCACGGCGACTCCGATCGCCTTGCGCACCGCCGCGCGAGTCGACTTTCGCACCACGGTCTCATCCGAGGCGGCCGGATCGATCCACACGCACACGAGAACGATCACCTCCGCGGTCGCCTCGAGCAGCCCGTCCGCGACCGCATCCAGCACTCCCTGGGCGATGCCGAGCTGCCCCGCGCCCCAGGTGATGGTCTGGTGGCGCTCCTCCAACGCGGTCGCCTTGTTGATCATGATCGTCGGCGGCCACACGGGCTCGTAGCTCGGCTGGTCCTCGCCGACCACGACCAGGATCGGGGTGTGTCCCGGGATCGGGGTGGTGAACGTGCCCAGCAGCGCCGCCGCGGTCGGCGTCCCGCGGCGCGCGAGCACCACGTTGACGTGGCTGCCGTTGGGTCCCGCCGGCCCGCCGTATCCCTCGCCGACGCGGCCGTCGAGGTCTTGCGGGGTCAAAGCCCCACCCCGGCGAGCTCCTCGTCGAGCATGATCGCCCGGCTGGCTCGCTGACCTCCGCGCAGCCGCAGGAGCGGCGCCTCGACTTCATCGAGGCCGGGCCGACGGCGCCCGTTAGCCGCTCCTGTCGTCCGTCGCTCTGTGGTCTGAAGGGTTTGCGCTGCTACGTGAGGTGGTTGGCTTTCAGGAACGCGGCGGCCACCGTCGCAGGCTGCTGGTGATCGATCGCGACCGCCTTGTTCATCGCGATGATCGCCGGGGTGGTCAGCAGCGCGTTGATGCTATTGACGGTGCTCATGAGGTTCGGGCACGCGCTGGCCTTGCTCTTGTTGACGACGAGCGCGATGTTCTGGAAGCCGAAGATGTTCTTTGGATCCTTGAGCACCGTGTACTTGCCGCTGGCGAGCTGTGGGTCGGTGGTGAACACGTCGATCGCCTGAACCGCGCCGCTGTCCAGAGCCTGATACTGGAGACCCAGCGCGAGCGACTTGAACGTGAAGTTGTCGACCCCGTAGACCTTCTTCATGCCGAGCGCGCCTTCCTCTCGGTTGAGGAACTCGGGTCGCGCCCCGAGGGTGAAGTGCGGAACCTTCTTCAGATCGGCCGTGGTGACCAGCCCGTACTTCTTCGCGTATGCGTTCGTCACCGCGATCGCGTCAGTATCGAAGAACGGGGTCATCTGGCTCATCACCTGGCCGCGTTTGGCGTAGGCCTGAGAGGCGAGGTTGTACTCCTCCTGCGGGCTCGTGACGTTCTTGTTGATCCCGAAGACGGTCGCCACCGACTCGCCCGTGTATTCGGGGTAGGCGTCGATCTGCCCGCTCGTCAACGCTTTGTCGACGACCTCGGTGGCGCCGATGTTCTCCTTGTAGTTGATCTTGCAGCCCTTGGCCTCGAGGGCTTGCCGGTACAGCTGGCCGACGATGAACTCCTCGGTGAAGTTCTTCGTGCCAAGCGTCAGCGTTCCGCCGGAGGACGACGACGCCGCGCTCGACGTGCTCGAGGTGCTCGACGCCGTCGCGGCGGACGAGGCCGGGCTCGAGCTCGATTTGCTGCTGCCGCAGGCCGCGATCAGCAATAGGGTCAAGAGCGCGAGAACGGCCCAGCCAAGCCTGCGCGGCGGCCGCCGGGACCCAGGTCCCCGGGAGCGCATCGGTACTAAGGACATGTTGTGTGACCTCCTCGATGTGTTAGCTATGGCTAGCCGGTCTCCCAACTGGCTTGTACGAGGGCGTCGGTTCGCGCCTTGCGGCCGAGCCTCCGTAGCGGATATGGGGTGACAGCACGCTGCACGAGGCCGAATAGACCGTCGACGGCGAAGATGAGGACGACGATCCACAGCGACCCGGCGATGACGCCTCCGGTCCCGTATGTGGGCTCGTTCACGATGATGTCACCAAGGCCGCCGCCGCCGGCGAACGTGGCCAGTGTGGCAGTGGCGACGACGTACACGGTTGCGGTGCGGACCCCAGCGAAGATCAGCGGCAGCCCAAGCGGAAGCTCGACTCTCCGGAGCACCTGGAACGGCGTCATCCCCATCGCCCGCGCCGCCTGGACCGCGTCTGGATCGGCTTCCGCCACCGCGACGTAGGCGTTCGTCAGGATCAACGGCCCAGCGAGGATCACCAGCGCCACCATCACATTGAGGAACCCGATCCCCAGAATGCCGATACCGATCGAGATCACCGCAAGGCTCGGAAGCGCACGGCCTATGTTCGAGACCGAGATCGCGAGGAACGAGCCCCGGTGCATGTGGCCGAGCCACACTCCGAGCGGGATTGCCAGCAGGATCGCGACTCCGATCGCGACGAACGAGAGCTCCAGGTGGGCGGCCGTCTTGGACGCAAACAGGCTGAGGTTGTGGATGAAGAAGCTGAACGGGTCGCTGGTCCGCATGCTCAAGCGCCTTGCAGTCTCCGCCTGCGCCAGGGCGTGACGAGCCGCTCGAGCACCACGAGCAGCCCATCGGCGACGATCGCAAGCATGATCGCGAGTGCGCCCGCGGCGATGAATTCGGTCTTGAAGCCGGTCTGGATCGCTTCGAAGATCGGCTCGCCGAGCCCCCCGGCGCCGATGTAGGCGGCGACGGTCGCCAGGCTAATCGTGGTCACAGTCGCGATTCGGATGCCGGCCATGATCGCCGGCAAAGCGAGCGGAATCTCGACGCGGAGCAGGCGCTGGCGCGACGTCAGACCCATCGCGCCCGCGGCCTCGATCGTCGCGTCCGGTACCCCGCGCAAACCGGTGAGCGTGTTGCGGAACAGGATCAGCAGCGTGTAGGAGACCAGACCGATCTCGGCAGTGAACACGTTGATGCCGGTCACCTGCACCAGCAATTCGAACAACGCGATGGCCGGAATTCCGTACAGGAACGCGGCGAGAAGCGAGAACGGCGTTTCAAACCAGTTCTGCTTGTAGGCGATGATGGCCGCGACGAACGCAATGACCATGCCGACGCCGACCGCGATCCCGGTGAGCACGATGTGCTGGACCAACCGCGGGCCGAACACGCTGTTGAAGTTGTCCAGGAACCAGCTCATGCAGAACTGATGGTTCTCTACGACGCACTTCGAGGCCCCCCCGAAGTTCGGGATTACCGGTCCTCCACCGGCGGCCAGAACTGGGTGAACCGCGAGGCTCACGCGGTGGCCGGGTCTCGCTCGGCCCGCTCGGCGGCAGGGGCCGGTGCGATCGAGTCCATGATCGTCTGGAGGCGCGCGCTACCAACCCTCCGCTGCTCCTCGTCGATGACCTCGACGCGGCTGACCCCCTCGGTGAGCATGCGCGACAGGGCGTATTGAAGGCTCGTCGTGTCGAGGACCTGCGGCGTGGCTTGCTTGTCGGCCGAGGGCGGATCGAGGTCGATGTCGCGCAGGGTCCGGACGCGCAGGCGCTTGAGTGCGCGGTCCTCGCCTACGAAGCTGGCCACGAACTCGTTCGCGGGCGAGGCCAGGAGAGCGTCTGGGGTCGCTAGCTGAACCAGACGGCCGTCGCGCATGATCGCGATCTTGTCGCCCATCTTGATCGCCTCGTCGATGTCGTGGGTGACGAAGATCACCGTCTTGCGGACCTGCCGGTGGAGGCGCAGGAAGTCATTCTGAAGGCGTTCGCGCGCGATGGGGTCGATCGCGCCGAATGGTTCGTCCATCAACATGATCGCCGGATCTGCGGCCATCGCCCGAGCAACCCCGATCCGCTGCTGCTGGCCGCCTGAAAATTCACCCGGATAGCGGCGTAGATCGCCGTCGGGATCCAGACCCACAAGCTCCAGAAGCTCGCCTGCCCGCTCACGAATACGCGACTTGGACCAGCCCAGCAGGCGCGGCACCGAGCCGATGTTGCTCTCGATCGTCATGTGCGGAAACAGACCGATCTGCTGAAAGACGTATCCGATGCCGCGACGCAGCTGAGTCAGTTCCAGCTGGCGGACGCTACGCCCATCGATCGTGATATCGCCCTCGGTGATCGAGATCAGGCGATTAACCATCTTCAGCGCGGTCGTCTTGCCACAGCCGGACGGACCGATCAGGACGCAGATCTCTCCGGGCGCGACCTCGAGGGTGAGATCCTGTACGGCTGGCTGCTCGCGACCCGGGTAGCGCTTGACGACGTTCCGAAAGGCGATTTCGGCGGGCGCCGACCGCGACAGGTCCTCCAAAGCCTGCTCAGAGACGACTTGATCAGCGGGCGCGTCTATCGCCTGTTATATATCAGAGATCTGGTCAGCGGTGACCAGGCGCGGCCGACGGCGCGTCAGCGACCTCGGTCAGCGCTCCGTGGCGGCTTCATGCCGGCGCCCGTCTAGAGCTGCACACGCGACAATGGTCACGTGAGCGACGAGGTCGTCACCGCCGCACCCGAGTTCGAGCTCGAGAGCGTCGCGGGCGGCGCGGTGCGGCTCTCGCACCTCCGGGCGGAGGGTCCCGTGCTCGTGCTGTTCGTCGCCGAGGAGTGTCCGACGAGCGCCATGACGCTGCGCCGGCTGGGGCCGCTCGTGCCATCGCTGGCGGCGGCCGGGGTTGCGATGGCCGCGGTGTTCGAGGACCCGCTCGAGGTCGCGGCGCGGACGGCGCGGAGGGCCGGCTTCGCGGCCACCCTGCTGTCCGAGCCGCCGCCCTACGACGTCTCGCGGGCCTACGAGCTCTCGAGCGTCCCCACGACGGTGCTCGTCGGACGCGACGGAAATCTGATCGGCCGGGTGGTCGGCTGGGATGCCGAGGCGCTCGAGGAGCTGATCGAGGAGGCGGCTGGGCTAAGCATCCCTGTGACCCGGGAGCGCCCGCCCCGCAAGCCGGGGTGCGCGGCCAAGAGCACGTACGACGCGCAGACGCTGAGGCTCCTCGACGCGGGCTCCGGCCGGGATGAGCTCGAGGACATGTTCGAGCGGGGCTGGACCGACGGGCTCCCGGTGATCCCGCCCACGCGCGAGCGCGTGGAGGCGATGCTCGGCGGCCGGGATCCCGCGGCGTCGCTGGGGGAGGTTCCACCGGGCATGGGCGAGGCCACACTCGAGCGCGTCGCGGCGTGCGCCGTGCTCGCGGGGTGCAGGCCGGACTACTTCCCGGTCGTGCTGGCGGCCGCGGAGGCGGCCCTCGAGCCGGCGTTCAACGTGGGCGGCCAGGCGGTGACCACGCAGCCGGCGGGACAGCTCGTGATCGTCAACGGACCGGTCCGCGACACGATCGGGCTGAACGGCGCGATGGGCGCCCTCGGACCGGGCTGGCGGGCGAACATGACGATCGGGCGCGCGCTGCGGCTGCTCGTGAGCCTCACCGGCGGCGGCTTCCCTGGTCGCCTGGATCGCTCCACGCTGGGGCAACCGGGCAAGGTCGGGGTGTGCCTCGCGGAGGACGAGGAGCGGAGCCCTTGGGCACCGCTGCACGTCGAGCGCGGGTTCGAACCCGGCAGCTCGGTGGTGACGCTCATCGCTTGCGACGCGCCGCTGTCGATCTCCGACCACCGCAGCCGCACGCCCGAGGAGCTCGCGGCCGTGCTCGGCTGGGCGGCCGCCGGCTCCTGGAGCCCGAACTGGTGGCCGCTCGGGACTCGGTCGGTGTTCGTGATCTGCCCCGAGCACGCCGAGCTGTTCCGCGAATGCGGCTGGGACAAGCGCCAGGTTCGCGAG
The DNA here is from genome assembly GCA_963731355.1 of uncultured Solirubrobacterales bacterium. Classification (GTDB taxonomy): domain Bacteria; phylum Actinomycetota; class Thermoleophilia; order Solirubrobacterales; family Solirubrobacteraceae; genus Palsa-465. Next base: position 257,646 of record CAVSUS010000006.1, read on the forward strand.
GCGATGTTCTCGGCCGTGCGCCGGCCCGCGGGAGAGCTCCGCTGGGGGGAGACCACGCCGGCCGTCGAGCGCGCGCGCGACGACGAGCGGATCGCGAAGTGGAGGAGCCCCGACGACATCGTCCTGATCGTGGCCGGCGGAGAGGCCGGGCGCTTCTCCGCCGTGTTCGGCCCCTGCCTAAGCATGAGTGATGAGATCATCTCCAAGGAGGTCCGATGGACTACGTGAGCCCATTCGACGAGCGCCGGCGACCGCCCGAGCCGCTCGCTCCCCGGCCCGATGGACTGCGCGGCGCGCGCGTGGCGCTCCTCGACATCAACAAGCGGCGCGGAGATCAGTTCCTGGATCGGATCGAGGCGAGGCTCGCGGATCACGGCGCGCACCCGTTCCGCCTGGTCAAGGAGATCTTCTCCAAGCCGGCGAGCCCCGAGATCATCCGCCGCATCGCGGACCGGGGTGACCTGGCGGTCGAGGGTCTCGCCGATTGAGGCTCCTGCACGTCGTGCAGTGTGCGCGACATGGTGCGCCTCGAGCGCCTGGGGATCCCCACCGCGGCCGTCGCCACCGAGCCGTTCGTCGACGAGGCGCTCGAGCAGGCGCGCGCGCTCGGCATGCCCGACTACCGGATGGTGTTCATCCCCCATCCGGTGCAGCTACTCACGCTCGAGGAGTTGCACGCCCACGCCGAGCGCGTGTTCGAGGAGATCGTGGCGCGGCTCACGCAGCCAGCGGAGCCTCGAGCGGGCGCAGCTCGTCCGCGTAGCTGACCGAGCTTCGGTGCATCACGCCCCGGCCGTCGATCGTGTATTGGCCGAGGCGCCACAGCGGCGGGGAGTAGGCGTGCAGCGACACCGATCGCTCGCCCTCCCCGGCGAGCCGGTGGATGTGATCCGGGCCGAACGAGAACGTGTGCCCAGCCGGCACCAATCGCGTCGCCGGCTCGCCCCCGATACGCGGGCTCGATTCCCGCAGCGCTCCCTCGATCACCCGCACCGCGCCGGAGGAGATGTCGTGGTCGTGAAAGCCCGTGTCGTTGGCCGGCGTCCAGCAGAGCAGCCACACGTCGACATAGTCGTCGCGATACAGCGATACGAAATGGCGCTCCTGGTCGGAGAACGCGATGCGCCCGCGCCACCGCTCGGGCTGCTCGGCGAGCGCAGCCACGAGGGCCTCGAGCTCGTCACGCTCGAGATTGCGCGCCGGAAGAAGCGATTGCCAGCTCATCGGACACCTCCTTTACCGGGTCCAGGAGACGAAGTGGATTGGTGCTGCGCAGGGCGCGGCTCGCGGCATCGCCGAGGTCGGGCGGCAGCGGCCCCGCATATGGGCGGTCCGAGCCGTTGACGAGCACGTCGATGCCAAGTACGCGGACGGTCGCGTCGATCGCGCGAGTGCCGTAGGAGGAGATCTCGAGGAACGCGTCCTCGTCGATCACCGTGCGCAGCCCGGCGCGCGAGGCGGCTCGCTCGCCGTGCAGGGGCGCGAGGCCCGCGAGCATCGCGAAGCACGTCCGCAGCCGGGGGTGACGCGCTCGTCCGTAGGCCCGAAAGGCAAACCAGGCGGCGTGCATCTGCTGGGGGTAGGAGACGATCGCCGGCCACCAGGGCGGAGCGTCGCGGGCAGTCATCGCCGGGCCCGGGTGGATGAACAGCGGTCGCCCGCGCGCCTCGAGGGTGTCGAGCAGCGGTTTCACGCGTTCGTAGCCGGCGACATCGAGCAGCGTGGTGGCCGGGAGCTGCAACCCCACGAACCCCTGGTCGAGCCGGCGCGCGAGCGCCGGCGCGTCGACCTCGGTCAGGCACGCGGCGGCCCACGCCGCGAACGGCGCCGGCAGCGCGAGCGTCCCCTCGTGGTAGGCGTCCAGCAGCTCGTGCGCCTCGGGGGGCGGCAGAAACTCGATGCCGAGCGGGGCCGAGAGCGAGACCAGCACGAGGTCGAGCCCGTCCGCAGCAGCCTCCGCGACGCGCACGGTGACGTCGTGGTCTTGCGGGTCGACCTGGTAGCCGGCGACACCGTCGAGCTCGAGGGTCCAACCGCGCAGGCGGGGCGGTTTTTGGCGGCCCCGCAGGGCCGCCACGACCGTTTCCGGCCACAGGTGCTGGTGGACGTCGACGGCGGGGTGCGGCGTCGGCACACCCGAAAGCGCGCCGGCGCGCTCCCCACGCGATTTACTGAAGCGGTTCATGAACCGTTTCAGTGAACCGGTTAACGAGGCGGTTGTCAAGGGTCGAGGGCGCTTTTGGTTGCTAATCCGGCGTCGGCCGGAGGCAGTCCAAGGGGTGTCCGGGATTTGACCCCGATATTCGCGGCAACTGTCGGACGCCCCGGCCGGCTGTATTGGACGATGGCGCCGATCCTGGCGCCGATCCCAGGATTGACCCCATGGTGGAGCGGGCACTCTACGCTTTCGGTGTGGGCCAGCCAAAGCGCGTCACGATCCGTGAGGTGGCCGATGCCGCCGGGGTCTCAGCGGCTGCCGTCTCCTACGCGCTGCGAGGAATCCAGGTCTCCGAAGAGACGCAGGAGAGGGTCCGGAAGGTGGCCAGCGAGCTCGGCTACGAGGCCAATCCGATCGCCCGGGCGCTGGCCAGCGGACGGACCGGAATGGTGGGGATCCTCGGACCCTCGCTGGAGGATCTCTGGCAGCAGCGGTTTGTCGCCGAGGCCGGCCGCGCGCTCCTGGACCGCGACCATTACGCGCTGATCGTCGACGCGGCCGGCGACCCCGACCGCCAGCGCATGCTCGCCGCCCAGCTCCGCGACCAGCAGGTCGACGGCCTGATCGTCTCCCCCGTCGATCCGGCCGATGCCTTCTGGAACGAGCTCGCCGAATCGCTGGCGGTGGTCTCGATCGGGGATGCCCTCGCCGATGCGAACGTCGCCGGCGAGGTCCTGTTCGATAACCGCACCGGTGTGCGCGATGCGCTCGAGCAGCTTCATGCCCTCGGTCATCGCCGGCTGGCGGTGCTCCGTCCGCCCGGCGCTCCGACGAGCGACCGGCCGGCGGAAGTGTTCGTAGGCGCCGAGGCCGAGCGCTTGGGACTCGAGGTGACGGTCATCAGCGCGCCGTACGAGCTCGAGGAGGCAACGGGGGTCGCGCACCAGGTGCTCGGGGTCGACGAGCGGCCGACGGCGGCGTTCTGCTTCTGCGACTCGATCGCGTACGGCGTGTACGCGGCGGCACGCGAGCTGGAGCTGGCGATCCCGACCGACCTGTCGGTCATCGGCTACGACAACCACCCGATCTCGGCGTTGCTGGCGCCGCCCCTGACGAGCTTCGACTGGGATCAGGACAAACTCGTGGAAGCGGCGGTGGGGATGGTCCTGGCGGCGATCGACGGCCGCCGGATCCGGCGCTCACGGATCGTCATCGAACCGGCCGTCCGCCTACGCGACTCGACCGCGCGCAGGCCGCGGGCGACGACCGGCCCCAGCGCGCGCCGGGCCCGGGTGTCGAATGCCCGCGGGTTATGAACGGCGGCCGCGTCTCGCGCGTCATCCGCAGAACGCGATCAGCTCCCGGGCCACGCCGACCGGATCGTCGTAGGCCATGAGGAAACCGGTCCGCGCCAGGGTGCGAAGCTGAGCATCGGGCAGGAGGTCGAGCGCCTCCTGTGCCCCCACCAGCGGGTGCGCACGGTCCTCGTCGGCCCACAAGAGCAGGACCGGCGTGTCGATCTGCGGATAGGAGTCGAGCAGCTGACGCTGCGCCTCCGAGGGCCAGCGGCGCGCGAACTTCGCCCACGCTCGGGCACGATTTCCATTTCCGCCGACGTCCGCGAACGCATGGCGCACGAGGTCGCGGGCGGCGCGATTGTCCTGCGCCGACAGCCGCTCCCCGACGGCCGGCCGGAACACCAGCTTGGCGCCGTGGGACAGCAGCCGGTCGAGCCCGGGAATCGCGGCGGCCTTGCACGCGGTCCGCCACGCGGCGCGTTTGCCGGCGAACTCGTCGCGGCGGTGCAGGCGGTTGGGCATCAGCACCAGTCGCGACGGCTCGAGCCTTCCGGTGCTCACCGCGCGCAGCGCGATCTCGGCACCCACGTCGTGGCCGGCGAGCAGCGGCCGCGGGCCGACGACTTCGCGACTGAAGCCAGTCATGACCTCCGCGAACCAGTCGGCGGTGTAGGGGTGCCGGGGCCGATCCTCGGAGTCGCCGTGCAGAGGAAGGTCGGGGAGTACGACGCGAAACCGCTCCGACAGCGGCGTCACGATCGGCTCCCACTCCCGGTGCGAGAGTCCCAGCGAATGCAGCAGTACGATCCCGGGCCCGCTCCCCGCCTCGCGGTAGGCGACCCGGGCGCCGTCGTGGTGGTGATAGAGCCTTAGCCGCATACCGGCGCCGGCTACATCGTCGCACCGCGCATCGAAAGCCATCTTTGCGCCGCGAGGTTGTGCAATACCTGCAGGACTCTTTCCAACCCTCCCCAAAAGGCTGAAATCGATCGCATGGACGCATTAAGCAGAAGCCCACTCGGCCTCTCAACCTCCCAGGCAGCCCACGCTCTCGGCGTATCGCTCGGCACGATACGACGCTGGTCGGATATGGGCTATCTCGAGTCCTACCGAACCCCCGGCGGACAGCGGCGGTTCAGCGCCGAGCAGATCGAGCAGTTTCTCGTCACGCTCCAGCGCGGTGCGGAAGTGCCTGGGGCGCGCAACAAACTCGCGAGCTGAACCGCGAACAGCGGCGGCTACGCGGTCCGGGCGGCCGAACGCGGCCCGGCGAAATCCGCATGCTCGGGCGCGGCTGAACGCGGCCCGGCGCGCATGCTCGGGCGCGGGGCGCGGCCCCGGCGTCGGCTAGCCGGTTCGGGCTTCCCTGATCCGCCGCTCCATGTCGAGCTCCGTGTCGAAGTCGGCGGCATCCGCGTGGCGATACTCGACGCCCTCGCCACTCAGCAGGCTCGCGAGCACCTCTACGTAGCGCGTATCCAGCTGCGACCCGCCGACACGCCGAAGCTCGCGGAGCGCCTCGAACGAGCTCATCCTCGTGCGGTAGGTGTCGCTGGCGGTCAGCGTGTCGTACACCTCGGCGACCGAGATGATCTTGGCGATCTCGGGGATGTCCTCGCCCATCAGGCCGCGCGGGTAACCGCGGCCGTCGATCCGCTCGTGGTGGGTGAGCACGATCTCCCCGACCGGGCCATACATCCCGAGATCCTTGAGCATGTCGGCGCCGAGCTCGGGGTGACGCTGGATGGCCATCCAATCCTCCTCGGTCAGCGTCCGTCCCCGCTCCGCGACCCGGTCGGAGAGCGCGAAGTGCCCGATGTCGTGCAGCAGCCCGGCGGTGTGCGCTAGCTCCTGCTCCTGCTCGTCCATGCCGACCGACTCCGCCATGTCGCGGGCGAAGCGGGCCACCGCAGCGGCGTGCCGCGCGGCGCGCTCGTCGCGAATGTCGAGCGATCGCATCAGTCCCGCGAGCACGCCCCAGGAGAGCGAGACGTATTGCTGAGCACGCCGGCGCGACTGCTCGAGCAGATGGGCCATGTATGAGAAGGCGAACACGGCCAACAGCGCGAAGATGATTCCGCCGAGCCCGACCTTGAGGTAGATACTGGCGCCGGCGACCGCGAGGGCGATGTTGAGCAACTCGCTCGGGGCGTACTCCCAGAACACGCGCACGTTGAGCGAGCGTTCTCCGCGGTAGATCCACTGGTACGTCGAGACGATCGAGAAGTTCAGCGCCACGAGGATCAGGCCCGAAGCCGCGACGACGACGTAGAACCGTGGCGTGTCTGCGGGATGGGGTGAGAGCCAGTGGATGAAATTCGCCGCCACGAGCGCGGGCCCGACCGCACCGAGCAGGTTGTACGCGACGGGGTACGGCGGCGTCCGGAGCCTGCGGGCAGCGCTCAGCTCCGAGAGCAGCGCACACGCCGCCGCGGATGACGGGCCGAGCAGCGCCGCGCTCAAGATACCGACGATGAATGCGGCCGAGATCGAGGCGCGCCCGAGCGTCGGCGCGACCGCGACGCCGGCGGTAATCGCGGCGACGTACAGCACCACGCCTAGGGCGCTTGACCCGAAGCGGTCCAGACCGATCTGGGCGACAGCGACGCATAGACACGCGACGAGGCCCGCTACGAGGACCCCGGTGGCCAAGCGCCGAGCGCGAGGCAGTCCCTCGGCGGCTGCCATATCCGCCATACGCGCACGTTAGCGCGGAATCCGGCAGCCCTGACTTAGTTATGGTCGATTCAGCCGCCGCGCCAGTACATGCTGACTCCTATTCCGTTGTTGGGGGCATGGGCACGCGAAAGCTGCAAAAGCAGGCAGCACTCTGCACAACTTCCGCCTGTAAAGTTGCGCAATAGTAGCCACGACCCACAGGTTCGACAACGATTAGGTCGAAATAGCACCGACTAGGCCACCTTTCCTGCGCATGCGTTATCTCAAGACGAGCGAAGCGGCGCAGTTGCTGAACGTCAGCCCCAATACGCTCCGGGCGTGGGAACGACGATTCGGCTTTCCCAAGCCGCAAAGATCACCGGGGAAACACCGGCTGTTCACGCACGGTGAAGTTGCCGCCCTGCGGGACGCACTTCAGGAGGGGCTCTCGATCTCCTCGGCTGTCTCCCGCGCCCGCGAGGGACTGGTGGCGGACACCAATTCTCTGCTCGGCGCGCTCGTCTCCTACGAGAGCGACCGCGCGGACGCCGCCATCGAGGCCGCTCTCGCCCTGCGATCGGTCGAGCGCTCGGTGGACGAGGTGCTTCTCCCGACGCTCGACGAGATCGCGCGGCGCTACACGATCGATTCGGCCGCCTGGGCGTTCGCCGCGCACTGGGGAGCCGACTGGCTGCGCAGGGCCAACCGCCTCGCGCCGCCGCCCGTCCGACCGGTATCGACCGTGATCGGCGATGCGTCGCGCGATGAGCTCGACCCCGACGCGCCGTACATCCGCTCGCTGGAGCTGTTCCTGGTGCGCGCTGGCGTCAAGGTGCTCAGCCTGTCCGCGCGAGGCGTGGCCGGCATCGGCGATGCCGTCGCCGTGCATCGCCCCAACGTGGTGGTCGTCGCGGGCGGGTACCTCGACGACGACACGGTCGCACGATGGGCATACGCGATCCGGCTCGCGGTCGGAGTGTTGCCCGTGGCGGTCTACCGCAGGGGCGATCAGCGGCTGCGCATGCGATCCACCAACACCAACGTGTTGCCTCCGGGAGCCGGCGACGCGCAACGCCGCCTGCTCGACCTGGTGGAGGCCGAACGCGTCGAGCGGCCGATCCCCGTCGCGCCGGCGCCTCGGATCGACGACGTTCATGGCAAGGTTCAGGCCGCAATTCTGTAATCGCGACCAGCATCGTTGAAAGGGACTTCGATGATGAGACATGCAAGAGCGGGGCGACCAGCACTGGCGCTGGTGCCGCCGCTGCCGCCGGAGCCGGTCGCTCCGAGCGTTTCCTTCTGTAGCCACTGCGGCGGCCGCCCCGAGACGGTCAGCGCCGCCTCGCGCGTGTGCCAGAGCTGCGAGCTCGGCCTGCTTCTCGAATCGGCCGCCGACGTGGCCCCCGCCCCCGGCAGCGCCTTTATGGTCCTCGACAGCTCGCTGTCGATATGCGCGGTATCCGCCGCCGCGGAGGAGCTGCTCGCCACACAGGAGACCGACGCGGTCAACCGCCACGTCACCGAGCTGCTCGTTCCCGCGGACGCCGAGGCGCAGGGTCGCGAGAACCTCGCCGTCGCCATCACCTGGGCCGCGCGGGGAGACGAGGGCTTCCGCCGGGCCGTGGTGCGGCCGGCCAACACGTTCGGGGTGCGTCTCAGCGTGCGGATCGCCGGCTGCGGTCCAAAGCGCGCCGCGCTGGTCGTGTTCGAGTAACGGGCGCGACGTCTACGACAACACCTCGCAAGTTCCTCTCGCTGCACTAAACCGACCAAGGTGCAGGCGTCGTTGCGGGCCTTGCGCCGCGGACCCGCCGAGTTGTAAATACTCGGAGGTGAACGGAATCCGTACCAACGCTGCAGCCGCGATGCTCCGGGTGAGCCCGAATACGCTGCGCAGCTGGGAGCGCCGTTATGCCTTCCCCCGCCCGATTCGCACGCCCGGCGGTCACCGCCAATACGCGCTTGCCGAGATCGAGGCGCTGCGGCTCTCCCTGGCGGAGACGCGCAACGTCTCCTCCGCGGTGGCGCTGGCGCGCGAACGCGGCACCGGGCCTTCGTCTTCCGCGCGGCTCGCGAATGCGTTCGCCGCATTCGACGAGGACAAGGGAAACCGCCTGCTCGAGGAGAGCCTCAGCGTGCGGTCCGTCGAGCGAACCGTCGAGGAAGTGCTGCTTGATGCCGTGGGGGCGCACGACGACCCGGACGGCTGCACCGCCGAATACGAATTCGCCTGGCGCTACGCGACCGGCTGGCTGTCGGCGATCAAGCGGCTGGCTCCGCCGGCCACCTCCCCCGACGGCATCCTGATCTTCGACGCGACCGCGGCCTGCGACCTGGACGCGCTCTACGCCCAGGCGCTCGAGTTGATCTTGCGCCGGGCGGGGTTGCGGACGCTGTTGCTGACGCCGGCGATCGAAGGCGACCGCCTGGGCCGCGCGATGTCCGCGCTGCACCCCAGCGCGGTCGTGCTAACCGGCCAGCGGGTATCGCTCGACTCGATCGGCCGACTCGTGTACGCGGTCCGCAGCATCGTCCACGGGGCAGTGGTGTTCGACTATCGCGGCGCCGTGCCGGACACGGGCGCCAGCACCGTCTTGCGCCTCGGCCGGCAGCCGATCGCCGCCCGCGATGCGCTGCTGCGCCGGCTGGGCTCGCAGGCGCCTGCCAGCGGGCAGCCGATCGCAGCGGCGCCGATCGCCCTGAGCCGAAGTTAGTGGGGGGTTAGCCGGGATGAGGGGGCCGGCGGCGGCCTCCTAATATCCCGCGCCATGCCAGTCCAGCAGCACCGCCCGGTCGATTCCCGCGCGTCGTTCCCCGAGCTCGAGGAGCGCGTTCTCGAGCGCTGGCGCGAGCGCGACGTGTTCGCGGAGTCGATCCGCCGGCGCCAAGGCGCCCCTCAGTGGGGGTTCTACGAGGGGCCCCCAACGGCGAACGGACCCCCCGCCACGCACCACGTCCTCTCGCGCGTGTTCAAGGACATCTTCCCGCGCTACAAGACCATGCAGGGCTTCTACGTCGAGCGCAAGGGCGGGTGGGATTGCCACGGGCTCCCGGTGGAGCTGGCCGTGGAGGCGGAGCTCGGCTTCACCCGCAAGGAGGACATCGAGCGGTTTGGGATCGCGGAGTTCAACGCGATCTGCCGCGAGAGCGTGCTGAGCCACGTCGAGGACTGGAACCGGCTGACCGAGCGGATCGGGTTCTGGATCGACCTCGACGATGCGTACCGGACGCTCGACCCCGAATACATCGAGTCGGTGTGGTGGGCCCTGAAGACGATTCACGACCAGGGGCTCCTGTACGAAAAGCTGAAGGTCGTCCCGTACTGCACGCGCGATCAGACCACGCTCTCGAGCCACGAGCTCGGGCAGCCCGACGTGTACCGGGACGTGGTCGACCCCTCCGTGTACGTGCGCCTCCCGGTGACCGAACCACGGGGCCCCGCGCAAGCCGGCGACAACCTGGTGGTGTGGACGACCACGCCGTGGACGCTGGTGTCGAACGCGGCCGTCGCGGTCGACCCCGACCTCATCTACGTGCGCGCCAAGCTCAGAGACGAGGTGCTGATCCTCGCCGAGGCGCGGCTCGAGCACGTCCTCGGAGGGAACGCGAACACGCTCGAGCGGTTCCCCGGCCGCGAGCTCGAGGGCGTCGGCTATGACCCTCCGTTCCCGTTCATCCCCAAGAGCGCGTACGGCGAGCGCGGGCACACCGTGCTGCTCGGCGACTTCGTCACCGCCAAGGACGGCACCGGCCTGGTCCACACCGCGATCGCGTTCGGCGAGGACGACTTCCGCCTCGGCGAGCAGTACGGCCTGGGCGTGGTCAACCCGGTCCGTCTCGATGGCACCTTCGACGAGCGGATCGGCCCGTACGCCGGTAGATGGGTGAAGGACGCCGACCCCGACCTCATCGAGGACCTCCGCGCGGGCGGCCGCGTGTTCCGCGCCGAGACCTACGAGCACTCCTATCCCCACTGCTGGCGTTGCGGCACTCCGTTGCTCTACTACGCCAAGCCGTCGTGGTACATCGGCACCAGCCAGCGCAAGGACCGCCTGCTGGCCGCCAACGAGACGGTCAGCTGGCACCCCCCCGGCGTCAAGCACGGTCGCTTTGGCAACTGGCTCGAGGGCAACGTCGACTGGGCCCTGTCGCGGGAGCGCTACTGGGGCACGCCGCTGCCGGTGTGGCGGTGCGGCGCCGGCCACGTCCGCGCGATCGGGTCGTTTGCCGAACTGGCCGAGCTGTCCGGCGTCGCGCTCGAAGACCCGCACCGCCCGTTCGTCGACGCGGTGACGTTCCCGTGCGCGGACTGCGGCGAGCAGATGCGCCGCGTGCCCGAGGTGATCGACGTCTGGTTCGACTCAGGCTCGATGCCGTTCGCCCAGTACCACGCTCCCCATGAGAACATCGAGCACTTCGAGGCGCGCTTTCCCGCCGACTTCATCTGCGAGGCCCTCGATCAGACGCGCGGCTGGTTCTACTCGCTGCTCGCGGTCTCGACGCTGCTGTTCGATCGCTCCCCGTACCGCAACGTGGTCTGCCTGGGGCTGATCCTCGATGAGCAGGGCCGCAAGATGTCCAAGTCACTGGGCAATATCGTCGACCCCTGGGACGTCATCGACCGCTACGGCGCCGACGCCCTGCGCTGGTACTTCTTCACCGCCAAGCAGCCCTGGGACGGCTACCGGTTCTCACTGGAGACGATCGGCGAGGCGGTCCGGCAGTTCCTCCTGCAGCTGTGGAACACGTACGGCTTCTACGTTCTGTACGCGAACGCCAACCACGTCGAGCCGGTGTCGCTCGATGTCGTGCAGCCGACCGAGCTCGACCGGTGGGCGCTGTCCCGGCTGCAGGCGACGATCGAACGTGTCCAGGACCGGATGGACGCCTTCGACGCCACCGACGCGGGACGCACGATCGCCACGTTCGTCGAGGAGATCTCGAACTGGTACGTGCGCCGCTCGCGCCGGCGCTTCTGGGACGGCGACCCGCCGGCGTTCGCAACCCTGCGGGAGTGTCTGGTGACCGTCGCGAAGCTGCTTGCACCGTTCTGTCCGTTCCTGGCCGACGAGATCTACGACAACCTCGAGGGCGCCGAGCCGAGCGTGCACCTGTGCGACTTCCCGCAGGCCGCCGCTCGCGATCGCGAGCTCGAGGCGGTGATGGCGGTGGCCCGACAGACAGTGGCGCTTGGCCTGGCCGCGCGTGGCCAGGCCAAGCTTAAGGTGCGTCAGCCACTGCGCGCGGCGGTCGTGGTCGCGACCGGATTCGAGCGCGAGGCCATCGAGCGGACCGCCGACATCGTCCGCGAGGAGCTGAACGTGCGCGAGCTGCGCTTCGTCTCCGAGGCCGACGAGCTCGGCCAGGTCGAGGTCAAGCCGAACTACCGCACCCTGGGGCCGCGCTTCGGCAAGCACATGCCGCTCGTGGCCGCGGCCGTCGCCGGTCTCGATCCGGCTCGGGCGGCGGCCACGCTGCGCGACGGCGGCATCGTGGCGATCGCGGTCGGCGGCCAGGACCACGAGCTCTCCGAGGAAGACCTGATCATCTCGATGAAGCCGCTCGCCGGCTACCAGGTCGAACGCCAGGGATCGCATGCCGTCGCGCTCGAGCTCGAGATCGACGACGAGCTGCGCATCGAGGGCTGGGCGCGGGACATCGTGCGCGCGGTCCAGACCGCCCGCCAAGCCGCGGGACTCGAGGTCACCGACCGCATCGTGCTGACGCTCGACGGCGACGCCGTCCTCGTCGCCGCCGCGCGAGAGCACGAGGACTACATCGCCGGCGAGACGCTCGCGGTGCAGGTCAGCTACGAGTCGCTCGACGGCGCCGGCGAGCCGGTGTCGATCGACGGTCGCGAGCTGCGCGTCGCGGTGGCGCTGGCCTAGCCATTGGCGCAGTGTGGTCGCGACGCGTCACTTTTCTTCGGGTTCCTCTTCGCCGGGCCAGGCACCGGTCAGGCGCGCGTAGCCGTGACGCGCTCCGTGGTCGACCAGCCCCCTGATGAGCGCGAACAGGGCGCCTTCGATCAGCAGAGCCGCCACCAGTTTGCGGTAGTCAACCTGTCGGTGCTGGGCTTTCGGAGCCTCCTGATCGTCGACGACGCCCCAGATCAGCGCGAACAGCCTCTTGCCGATCTGCCCCGCTAGCAGGCCGCTGACGATGCTGATCGGGAGGAAGAAGATCTTTTCCATCTTTCACCTCGCCTTGCTGGTTTTGACGACGCAGAGCGACGACTCTGGCACGCTCAGTCGTGGGGTTGGTCGCGCAACGGGAGGTAGGGCTCGCGATCGGGCGGGTGGCCGCCGATGATCTGACGGCCGCGTTCGACCTCGGCGTTCAACTCGGCTCCGAACAGGATCGCGATGTTGGTCAGCCACAGCCAGACCAGGAACACGATCACCGACGCCAGCGCCCCGTAGGTCTTGTTATAGGACGAGAACTTGGCCACGTAGAGGGCGAACAGGCCGGACACGACGAGCCACATCACCACCGCGAACACGCCGCCGGGAGTTACCCAGCGAAACCCGGGTTGGCGGACGTTCGGGCCGGCGTAGTAGAGGATCGCCAGGATCACGGCGACGGTCACGAGCATCACGGGCCATTTGGCGATATCCCAGATCTGCACCGCCGAGGAGCCGATCCCGATCAGGTTGCCGACCTTACCCGCGAGCGATCCGGTGAACACTACGGCCAGCGCGCTGAGCGTCAACAGGATGACCGTTACCAGGGTCACGACCAGCCGAATCGGGATCGTCTTGTAGAACGGACGGCCCTCCTCCACGTCCCAGACGACGTTGGAGGCCCGCATGAACGCGGCGATATAGCCCGATGCCGACCACAGCGCGCCGAGCAACCCGACGATGAACAGCACCCCGGCTGTCCCCCTGTGGCTTTGGATGTTGTGGATCCCGCTGGTGAAGATCTGCCGCGCCGGCCCGGGCGCCACCGATCCCAGGTTCGAGATCAGCGGTTGCGTGACCGAATGGCCGATCAGCCCCAGCACCGAGACGATCACGATCAGCATCGGAAAGATCGCCAGCACCCCGTAGTACGTCAGCGCCGCCGCGACATCCCTCAGGTTATCCGCATTGAACTCCTTGACCGTCCGTTTGAGCACCCCTCCCCACGCCGGCTTGGGCAGATCCGTGGGCTGATCCGGCGCGGCGGCCTCGTCGACTTCACGCTGTTGGCTTGCGGTCTTGGCCATGGATTATCAGCGCCTCAGCAGCCGGCCGATCATTAGACCGAGGAAGAATGCGCCCGCCGCCGCGAACGGCATCGGGTGCTCTTGCACGGTCGAGCTCAGCTGCTCTGCACCCGCGCTCGCCGATTCCGGGGACGCCTGCTTTGCCTTCGCGGTGAACTCGTCCTTTTTGCCGGCGACCGTCTCCTTGACCTGCGCCACGTTGTCGGCAATCCCCTGCTTCGCGGTGGCAATCCGGGCCCGGGCCTGCGCCTTGACGTCGGTCTTGGCAGCCAGGGCTTCGACGGTGTCGCCGAGCTCCTCGCGCGTCTGCTCGACGTCCGCCCGGAGCTCCTCCGGGGACTTGGGTTCGGTGGGGTCCGCTTGAGCGGCTTGATCGGTTGAGCTCTCGGTCATTGGCGGCCCTCCTGCGCGCGTTGTTTTGCCCATTGCACGTCCTCCTTCACGCTCTCGGTCGCCTGCTCGGGGACCGGCGGGGTCGCTTGCTGAACCTTGGTCTTGCCCTGCAGCGCGAGCACGCCCGCTACCGCCGCCAGGACGACGCCAACGATCAGCGCCGCCAGCCACGCCGCCACCGCGGTGGCCAGCCCCAGCACCGCGGCCGCGATCAAAGCGCCCGCTGCGTACAGGCCGAAGACGCCAGCGCCCCCGAACATCCCGGCGCCGATCCCGGCACGCTTGCCCTTCATCGCGAGCTCGGCCTTCGCGAGCTCAACCTCCTGACGCGCGAGCCGGCTGGTCTGCTCCGAGAGCTGCTTTACGAGCTCCGCTACCGGTTGCTCGCTGTTTGGTGTCTCGCGGTCTCTGACGCTGGGCTGTATGCGCTCGTCCTGAATCTCCGCCATTGCGGCCTCCCTTCGATAGCTAGTCAGCCGAGCCGGTATGCGTGGCGCTCCCCAGCCAATTCAGCACCGCTTCGCGCGCGTCCGGATTGACGGCCACGAACAGTCCGGCGCCGCCGAGGGCCACGATTACCAACACGCGCCGGCGCCGCGGCTTGCGCCGTCGCGGGGGAGCGGTGAGTGCAGCCCAAAACTCCGCGGCCGCGCTGATCGCTTCCTTCAGTCGCCGCTGCAGCTTCTTGTCGCTCAACGCCTCGCCGGCGCTTTCTTTACGGACTCGCTGGTAGGAGTCCCGACCCGCCTCAAGCGCGCGCCAGGCCGATTCTCGTACCTGCTCGTCGTAGAGCAGTTGCTGGGCGTATGGCGCAACCGTCTTTGCTCGATCACTTATCGCCATGGTGCCTCCCGCTGGACCGGCGCATCCGAGTGGCCGCCGCGCACAGCCCGTCCGGGGTCAGCGGTCGGGATACGGGTCATCGACGCTGTCTCCGCCGCTCAGGGTCCCCGCTGGAACAGGCTCTGCCATAGCAACCTCCGCGATAAGAGTGCGTAATCCTGTTGTCCCATCTAGCGGGACACTCGCGGACGTACTACCCCATTCAAGGAACCCCAATCTTCAGTTCCCCCAAATTTGGGACACCTTTCCCATCAGCCGGGGCAAACCGACCCATTTGATACTCGAGTCGGCCTGTCGCGAGTGGCCACGTGGTAAAAGGGGATAGTGGCCGACTCTGCTCACGCGCGAGACGTCCCAGGCGGCGGCGACGACGACGCGGGGTTTACGCGTGCCGATGCACTCGCGAGCCGTGAGCGGATCCTGGCGGCCGCTCGCGCCCTACTGGGCGATCGCCACGTCACGATGACCGAGCTGGCATCGGCCGCGAAGGTTGGGCGCTCCACGCTCTACCGCCACTTCCCGACACGCCGGGCGCTCGAGCGGGCGCTCGAGGACTTCGAGGCGCCGGATGCGGACGCGAGTCCGCCGCAAGCGGTTGGCGGCGAGGTGACCCCGTTGCCGTTCCGCGCGCCGGGCAGGTTGGGGCGGGAGGCGCCACTCGCGCTCGAGGTGACTCGGATCCTCGACGAAGTCCCGTCCCACCTGGTTCCCGATCAACTCGTGGCCGAGGCCCGGCGCGTCGCGGGGGTGGCCGTGGCGTTGTACGTGGTCGAGATCGACGGATCGCATCTGCTCCGGTTGGCGGGTTCGGAGGAGTTCCCCGACCGCCTGGCCGCGCCGCCCGCCCTCGGTCCAGAGATCGTGCCGGAGGGCTTGCCGGAGTTCTACGACCGCCTGCAACAGGAGCTCCCGGGCTGCTTCGCCGAACCGCTCTGGCTCAGAGGTCGAGTCACGGGCCTGCTGCTGTGCCTCGGAACGCCTCTCGCGTCACTGGCGGACATCGCCAAGCAGGGCGCTGCCGCGCTCGAGCTCGCGGGCGACTACACCGACTCGATCGAAGCCGCCAAACGCGCCAGGCCCACGACTCCCGCCGCTGAGGTCCAACAGCACCTGTTCCCGCCCCGAATCGCACGCATCGCGGGCGCCCAACTAGCGGGCGTGCTCCTTCCCAGCTATGAGGTGGGCGGCGACTGGTTTGACTTCGTCGAGAACCGCGACGGCGCCTGGCTGGCAATCGCCGACGCCCTCGGCACTGGTCCGACCGCCGCCGGTCTCGGCGCCGCCGCGTTGGGCGCGCTGCGTGCCGCCCGGCGTAGCGGCCGGGACCTCCAGAACGCGCTCATCGCGATGGACGAAACGGTGCGGCGTCTAGATCACCCAGACTTCTACATCACGGCGCTGCTCGCCCGCTGGCGCGCGGCGACTGCAACCCTCACCTGGGTGAACTGCGGGCACCCCAACGCGTACCTGGTCGACAGCGAAGGGGTTCTCAGCGAACTCGAGGCGCCCGAGCACTCGCCGCTCGGTACCGGCGACCCACAGGAGACCTTCAAGCTGACCCGCCGTCAGCTACACCCGGGCGAGCGGCTGATCCTCGTGACCGATGGCGTCATCGATCGGCGGATGGAAAGCGGCGCGACCTTTGGCGTCGACGGCCTGAAGGTGTCACTCGAACGCGCAGAGAACCCCACCGCTGCCTCGACGGCCTTGGCCATCCAGCACTCGGTCACCGACTGTTGGCGTGAGCCCCTCGAGGACGACGCGACGGTCGTCGTCATGGCTATCGAATAGGCGCAGAACGGGAAGAGTAGATCTGGAAAATTTCGACGACTGATCCTTCCCCTTGCCCTCCGTACTTGATCAATTGCTCGTTCCACAGCGCCTCGTGGCACGGGCGATAGATGATTTTCGACGGATTGCGGACGCGGCCGTGTCGATCGCAGACGAGCTCGCGGCGTTGCGTGCCGGATTTGAGCCCATGAGTAGCGACCTCGACGCCCTACGAGCCGCGTTCGCCGCTACCACCGATGAGCTCCAGAAGCTGCGAACAGAATTCGGGGCCGAGCTCGCCGGCCTGCACGTGGTGGCGGGCGGTCTCCACGATGAGGTGCGTCGTCAGCGGGAGTTGATAGACAAGCTCGAGTCGACCCTCCAAGAGGTGGGACAGCTCCTCGACCGAGGAATTGCCGGACTGATCGCAACCTTGAAACCCGTCGTTCGCGACCTCGACGAGGTTCGTGAGGTCATGGAACCGTTGCAGACCGCGACCGAGCGGGTGGGGCGCGTGGCCGAGCGCCTCCCAGGTCCCGGACGCAAACGCTGAGCTGACTCCCTAGGCGAGCGCCGGCTCGAGCTCGGCCTCGAGCTTGCGCTTCGGATAGGCACCGATCACGGTCTTGGCGGGCTGCCCGTTGCGGAACAGGATCAGCGTGGGGATCGACATCACGTTGTAGGTGATCGCGGTGTTCTGGTTCTCGTCGGTGTTGAGCTTGACCACCTTGAGCTGCCCCTCTCGCTCCTGCGCGATCTCCTCGACCACGGGTGCGACCATCCGGCAGGGCCCGCACCACGGCGCCCAGAAGTCGACCAGCACCGGAACCTCGCTCTCGAGGACCTCGGCCTGGAAGTTGTTGTCGGTGACTTCGGCGATGTTTTCGGCCATCTGGGCTCCTTGGCGATCGGTTGCTTCAAAAAGTATAGCGTGGCAACCAGGATAGGCTTGGGGGTCATGGCGACGAAAGATCAGATCGAGGTGCCCGACGCGGCTGCGGCGCGGGTCGACGACGCGCCGCCCGGTGACCCGACCAACAGCGAGATCGCCGGCGCGCTGGACGAGCTCGGGGATCTGTCGGAGCTCGACGGCGCAATCAACTACCGGGTCATCGCCTACCGTAACGCGGCCAAGACGGTGCGCGACGCCCCGGTGTCGGTGTCCTTGCTCGCGCGCAAGGGACGGGCGACCGAGCTTCCCGGAATCGGCGCCACGATTCAGGACAAGGTGCTGGCGCTCGCCGACGAGGGCGCGATCCCCGCCGCGGTCAAGCTGCGGGCGAAGTTCCCGCCGGGCCTGATCGAGATCATGCGGCTGCCGGGGCTCGGGCCCAAGCGCGCCCGGCGCCTGTACGACGAGCTCGGCGTCGACTCGCTGGAGTCATTGCGGACCGCGGCGCGGGAGCAGCAGATCCGCAAGCTCAGGGGGTTCGGGCCCAAGGCCGAGGAGAGCATGCTGGCCGCCGTCGACGCGGCCGGCGCCGGCGAGAAGCGCGAGCGGTTCGTGCTGAACCGTGCTCTCGCGGTCGCGGACCCGCTCGTGCAGGCGCTCCGCAATCACCCGGCGTCGGAGCGAGTGGAGCTCGCCGGCTCCGCCCGGCGGTGGACCGAGAGCGTCAAGGACCTCGACGTGATCGCGACCGCTTCAGACCCGCTCGCGCTCGCCCGGGCCGCGGCGGCGCTGGAGCTGGTCGAGCGGGCCGGCACTGCCACCGAGGCCGGCGTGAGGCTGCGTATGCACACCGGGATCCAGGTCGACGCGCGGATCGTGGCGCCGGATCAATTCGGCAACCTCCTCCAGCACCTGACGGGTTCCAAGCACCACAACATGGCGCTGCGGGACGCGGCGGTGCGGAAGGGTCTCCACGTCTCCGAGTACGGAGTCCTCGACGACAAGACCGGCGAGACCCACCGGTGCCAGACCGAGGCCGAGGTCTACGGGCTCCTCGGCCTCGAATACATCGAGCCCGAGCTCCGCGAGGACCGCGGGGAGCTCGAGGCGGCCGCCACCGGGACGCTGCCGGACCTGGTGCAACTACGGGATCTGCGCGGCGACCTTCACTGTCACACGGACGCGTCCGACGGAACGGCGTCGATCGAGCAGATGGCGCTGGCGGCGCGCGAAGCCGGTTACACCTACCTGGCGATCACCGATCACTCCGCGAGCTTCGGCTTCGGCGAGGACCTTTCCCCCGACCGCCTGCGCGAGCACGTGGCCCGGATCCGGGCCACCTCGATCGACGGGATCGAGCTGCTCGCCGGCTCGGAGGTCAACATCCTCCCCGACGGCTCCCTCGATTACGACGACGAGGTGCTGCGCGAGCTCGACTGGGTGGTCGCGTCCGTGCACTCCTCGTTCCGGATGGACTCCGGCACGATGACCGATCGGATCGTGCGCGCGATCGACCATCCCCTGGTGGACTGCATCGGGCACCTCTCGGGCCGGAAGATCGAGCGGCGAGCGCCGTATTCGTTCGATATCGACCGCGTGCTCGAGGCCGCCGCGCGGAGCGGCACGCTGCTCGAGATCAACGCCAGCCCGGACCGCCGGGACCTCAACGAGGTGAACGCTCGCGGCGCTGCCGCGGCGGGGATCGCGATCGTCATCAACTGCGACGCCCATCGGGTGGGAGGCTTCGAGGTCGCGCGCTACGGCGTCGCGACCGCCCGGCGGGCGTGGCTGACCGCGGCCGATGTGGCCAATACGCGGCCGTGGCCGGAGGTGGCGGCGCTCAGGCCCCGCAACCGATCGTGAATCGCGGGTGGGGGCTCGCCGCCGTGGGAGCGGGGATGATCGCCGCGGCGTGCGGTGGCGGGCATTCGTCGATCCACGTGAGCAGCTCGGCGTTCGCGGCCGGCGCGACGATCCCGCGCCCATACACTTGCGACGGCGCGGACATCTCGCCGCCGCTGCATTGGTCGGGCGTCCCGGCGCAGTCGCGCGAGCTCAGGACGCTTGGTTACCGGGGGCCTTGCCCGCCGTCCGGTGAGGAGGCGCACCACTACGTGATCACGGTCACCGCGATGTCCGGCGGCTCGACGCTGGCCTCGGGGAGCCTGACCGGGAGCCACGCGCGGAGCTGACCCCCTTCTGGTCGACCGCAGACTCGGATTTTCGGCCCCACGGACGCTGCGCGACGAAGTCGCGCAGCCCAATACCACGCTGGATGGCGACGAACCATAGGAGGCCGAGGATGCAGAGGATCAGGGCGACGAAGAAGTTCAGCCGCAGGCCGAGGATGTGGTTCGAGTAGTCGATGCGCAGCGTCTCCTCGAAGACGCGAAAGCCCGAGTAGCCGGCGACGTACAGCGCGAACAGGCCGGGTGGGCGGATCCGGCGGTGGTTTCCGAGCCACACCAGGAACGCGGCCAGGCCGAGGTCCCAGATGATCTCGTAGAGGAACGTGGGCTGGAACGTCGCGTACTGCGTGAAGTGCGGCGGGCGGTGCGCGGGCGAGATCTTGAGCGCCCAGGGCAGCGTGCTCGGCTTGCCGAACAGCTCCTGGTTGAAGTAGTTGCCGACCCGGCCGATGGCCTGGGCCACGGGCAGGCACGGCGTCACCGCGTCCATGAACCGCAGGAGGTCGTGGTTGGACAGGCGGCGGTGGGCGGCCCACAGCCCGACGAGGACGCCGGCGGCGATCCCGCCCCAGATCCCGAGCCCGCCCTGCCAGATCGCGAACGGCCCCCACCAGTGCGGGGGGATCTGGCTGGGGGTGGTGATCAAAAAGTAGATCCGCCCGCCGATCAGGCCGGCGGGGAAGGCCCACACCACGACCTCGTAGCAGAGATCGGGGTCGCCGCCGGCCTTGGCCCAGCGATGGCGGGAGATCACGATCGACGCCGCGACCGCGAGCACGTACATGAGCCCGTAGACGTGAAAGAAGAACGGCCCGATGTGGAAGCCGTTCGAGGAGGGGCTGGGTATGTAGGCGGGGGTCATGCCGACGGGGTCTTAAATCTAGAGAGCAGGCGCGGCAACACTTGTTGGGAAAGTGTTTGGTCGACGGCGGCGCGCGAGAAGGGACTCAGCAGTTCGCGCGCGCGTTGGGCGTAGCCTGGGGCGGCGTCGTCGAGCGCGGTTCTGATTGCGGGGGCGAGGTCGTCGGCGACGAGGCGGGGGTCGAGCTGCCCGGCGAGGTGGAGCGCCGGGTAAGGGCCGGGCGCCGGCGTCGTCACGAGCAGGCACCCGTCGGCGAGGGCCTCGAGGGCGGCGATCCCGTAGTCCTCGCGTCGTGGGGCCGCGACGAACACGCGCGCCCGGCGAAGCAGCGCGCGGTACTCGGCCGGCGCCAGGCGGCCGGCGAGGTGTACGCCGTCGGTGCGGTCGAGGCGGTGGGTACCGGCGACCACGAGCGTCTCCTCGGCGCGGCGGGCGCGGGACCAAGCGCGCAGGATGTAGTCGAGGCGCCGCTTCTCGGGATTGCCCGCGTACGCGATCGCGTCGATGTCCCTGTTGGAGGCGGGCGGTCCGGAGGGTTCGACCGGGACCGGCACTACGACGTCGGGCTCGGTGTGGAACGGAGCGAGGGCGCGGCCGCTCATCCCGAGGACCAGGGGGGCCTGGGCGATTCGCCGGCGCTCCACGGGGCGCTGCCAGACGCCGTGGCGACCGGGACGGTTCTCGGCCGCTAACGAGTCGATCCAGATCGCGCCGGGGCGTGGCCACAGCAGGGAGGTGGTGATCGAGCAGTAGATCACGGCGTCTGGGTCGTGCCTCGCGATGGCGTGTCGGCACGCTTGTCGGGCCGCGCGTGCCTCGACGAAGTCGGTCAGCGCGAACGTGCGCACGCGTTTCAGCGGTCCGGGGGCGACGCGGACGACGGTGGCGCCGGCACGCGACAGCGCGTCGGCGAGCTCGGTGGCGGCCGATCGCCAGCCGCCCGTGCTGTCCACCGAGACTACGAGGATGTCGGTTGGTGGCACTGGTTGCGGGTTACGCGCGGGGCCGCGCGCGGGGGGTGCGGCCCGAGGCGCCGTTCAGCTCGAACAGGTTCGAACGGAACCCGGGGGTTCGCACGAGCCGGATCGCCTGAAGCGGCGAGGTGTGCGCCACGTAGAAGCGGGCCCCGTCGCGCTCCTCGATCGCCGCCACGGCACTCGACTGGCGGCGCCAGGCGAGCGCCCAGATGATCGCGAACCCCGTCGCGACCGCGGGCACCTGCGGAAACAGGAATGCGACCGCGCCCGCCCCGACGGTCGATACCAGCAGCGGCCACAGCCGGTTGAGCAGGGTGCGGCCCGGGTTCGTCTCGGGCAGCGACGTCTGCATGCGGGCGCTCGCGAGCAGCGAGCCGATCTGCGCCGAGGTGCTCGGGCGCCGTCCGACCCAGATGCCGATCAGCGCGGCCACGACCCACCACCCGGCGGCAACCGGCACCACCAGGTCGTCGCCGCTGTCTACCGCGGCGGCGAGGGTCACGGCGGCAAGCGCGCTGGCCGCCGCCGCACTGAGCAGGACCGTCGTTCGCAGGAAGTCCGTGAAGCGCACGACTGTTCAGTCGGAGGCCAGCAATGCGAGCAGCTCCCGCATGCCCTCGGTTCCGTCTACGACCACGTCGGCCTGCTCGGCGATCGCCGACGGTCCCTCGTCCGAGCGCACGCCGACGCGGATCCCGTGCTTGATCTTGCCCTGGTGTTGGAGCTCTGCGAGCGCGCGAAACGCGTCGAGATCGGTGGCGTCGTCGCCCGCATACATCGCCGCGCCGACGTCCTCGCTCTCGAGGAACGACGTGATCCCGGCACCTTTGTCCATCCGCACCGGCGGTCGGATCTCGAGCACCTTGCGGCCCCAGTGGGTACGGAGGCCCGCTTGGTCGGCGCGCGAGGCGAGCGTGTCGAGCGCCGAGCGGGCGGCATCCTCGTCCGTCGCGCCGCGCCAGTGAAACGCGACGATCGTGCCCTTGTCCTCGAGTCGCACGCGCAGGCGACGCAGCTCGGCGGTGTCCGCCTCGCGGCCGAATTGGTGGATCCGCCGCGCCCAGTCCTCAAGCTTCGGATCGATGACCGACTCCGTCCACCCCGCCCGCAACAGCTCCGTCCCGTGTGCGCCGAGATAGGAGATCGTGCCGATCGATACCATGGCGCGCGCGTCGGCGGCCCGGCGCCCGGTCACGCAGGCCACGATCTTGTAGCGCCGGGCGATCGCGGCAAGGAGCTGCCGGGTGGGTTCGGGGACCTTGGCGTCCGCGGCGTGCTCGACGATCGGCGAGAGCGTGCCGTCAACGTCTAGCAGGATGGCGGCCTGTCCCGGATTCGCGCGGATCGGCGCGAGCGCCTCGGCGAGGAGCGCTGCGGTCACGCTCCCAAGTATGGCGGAGGGCGGTGGCACCACCGTCTAGACGCACTAGAACGGGGGTAGACCTTCCTCGTGAGATTCTCATCGCCCTTGGAGCCCTTCGGCGAGGTCCCGCAGCCCACGGAGCCGGCTACGCCCGCCGTGCCCGACGCGCCGGTCACTCCCGCCGACCCGGATCCGGGGACGCCGGCCGACCCCGAGGAGCCCGCCACCGTCCCCGTGCCCGAAGAGCCCGCAACCCCGGTCGTGCCCGAGCCGAAACCCGACCAGGACTAGCGACCGAACGTCTGGAGCAGTCGCCGGCCATGCGCCGGCAGCTCCGCGATCAATGCGCGCGTCTCTGAAAGCCCGGCCCTGAGCTCCGTGTCGCCGACCTCGACCGGGAGCATTGAGTCCTGGAGCTCGGCGATGCTGTGGTCGGCCTCCTCGGCGGCCTCGATCGCGCGCTCAATGTAGACCCTGGGATCGCCGGTGTGCGTACCGGGAGACGGCGTCTCGAAGCTGCGGTCGGGAAGCTCGTACCGGGCGGCAAAATCGGCATAGGTGCGCCGAGCTCTGCCGTAGGCACCCTGGAGCGGTCTGAACATCTGTTCCTCGAGTGCGTCGGCGGCCCGCTCGTCGAGTTCCTCGTACGCCTCGGCGACGCAGGCGAGCCCGAACGCGAGGCGATCGGTCGCGTCGGCCAGGTCGTCGAGCAGTTGCTGTCGCGCTTCGGCTGTCGTGTAGGCCATTGGCTTTCAGAGTATTCGACGGAATTGGGCTACCCGTTACGGAGTGATTACGTACCGGTGATGTCAGAGCACCGGCATCGCCCCGTAGGCAAGGTCATGACCAATACGATCGAGGAATGAATGTTGCCAGCGAGATCCTGGCGCGGCGGATGCGGTTGACGCGCCCCCAGACCGAAGACGTCGTCTGCGATCACGACCTGTCGGCAACGATGGACGACGGCGTCGTGCTCCTGGCCGACCGGTGGGTGGCGAGCGCAGCCCGCGATCAGCCCCAGCCGACCGTCCTCATACGCTCGCCCTACGGACGGCGGGCGTTCGTGGGCTTGCTGTTCGGCCGGTTGCTGGCCGAGCGCGGGCTTCAGGTGGTGATCCAAAGCGTGCGCGGAACGTTCGGCTCCGGCGGCCAGTTCAGCCCCTTCGACGAGCGCGCCGACGGATTGACCACGTTGCGCTGGCTACGCGAGCAGCCCTGGCACGCGGGCCGGATCGGGATGCTCGGGCCGAGCTACCTCGGGCTCGTGCAGTGGGCGGTGGCGCCGGAGGCGGGGGATGATCTTGCCGGGCTCGTGATCCAGGTCAGCGCGTCGCAGTTCCACGGCCAGACGTACGCCGGCGGCAGCCTGTCGCTCGAGACCACGGCGTCCTGGCTCGTACTGGTCGCCGAGCAGGAACGTCGGTTCGCGCTGCCGGCGATCGCGCGCGCGTTGCGCCGGCTTCCCGAGCTGCTGTTGGAGCTTCCCCTCTCCGATCTCGACGAGCTGGCCACGGGAACGCAGGTGCCCTGGTTTCGCGAGGCAATGGCTCATCCCGGACGCGAGGACGCTTACTGGGTCGCGCGCGACTACACGGCGGGGGTCAGCAAGGTCACCGCGCCGGTGCAGTTCGTGGGTGGCTGGTACGACATCTTCCTGCCCTGGATGCTCGAGGACTTCGCCGCCCTGCACGCGGCGGGGCGAGACCCGAAGCTCGTGATCGGGCCGTGGACGCACACCGCGCCGGGCGTCCTGGCGACCGGGCTGCGCGACGGGCTCGGTTGGCTCCGCTCCAAGCTGCTGGACGACGACCGGCTGGAGCGGCCCGAGCGCGTCCGTCTGTTCGTGACCGGTGAGCGCTCCGGCGGCGGGTGGCGAGCGTTGTCCGGGTGGCCGCCCGAGGGGGGTGAGCGACGGCTCTGGCTGGCCGACGATGGGTTGTTGGCGGAGGGGGCGCTCGGGGTCGGCGCGACGTCTGGAAGCCGGAGATACCGCTACGACCCGGCCGATCCCACGCCGTCCCTGGGCGGGCCGGTCCTTTTGTCGCGTGCGCCGGTCGTCGACAACCGCCCGCTCGAGGCACGCGGGGACGTGCTGACCTACACGACGGCGGCGCTGGCTTCGACGGTCGAGGCGATCGGGCCCGTCCGGGTCGAGGTGTGGGTCCACGCCAGTTCCCCCTACTTCGACGTGTTCAGCCGGGTGTGCGACGTCGATCCGAGCGGCGCGTCATGGAACGTGTGCGACGCGCTGGTGCGTGTGGGTCCCGGGCGCTTCGAGCAGGACTCGAGTGAGGCGTGGCACGTCGCACTCGATCTGTGGCCGATCGGCCACCGCTTTGCCGCGGGGCATCGCATCCGCCTTCAGGTCTCCTCCGGAGCGCACCCACGATACGCGCGCAACCCGGGCACGGGCGAGGGGGAGACGGCAGCCACGAAGCTCGAGCCGGTGGAGGTCGAGGTTTTGCATGGTCCGGATCACCCGTCGGTGCTCGTGCTGCCGAGAGCCCGGAGCTCATGAGCCAGCTCCCCGGTCGCTCTCTCGGTGACTGGGGCAGAGAGGTTTCGCTGTTGGAGGGTCGGCGCGACCAGGTGGTTCTGGCGACCACGTTCGGGATGGATGTGCACGACGGCAAGGGCCCGATCGCCGAGACGCTCGAGTCGCTCGACGAGCGTGTTCGGCCGCGAGCGGCGCCGCTTGGGGCGCATGCGCCGCGCTGGAAAGTTCTCGACGTTGGCCATATGCTCTCAGCGTGATCCAGTTGCACTGGATGCCGAGTGGGGAGCGGCGCTCAGGGGGCGTCGACGGTTGCCGCGGGTGGACACGGGCAACGCTGCTCGGGCTGCTCCTGGTGGTGGTGTCGCTGCTGGCGATCGCAGCGCCGGCGCAAGCCGACCGCCCGATGTCGACCCGGTTCAGCACCAACGACACCGGGAACATCGCGTTTGCGGCCAACACGCTGATGGTGTGCCCCGCGGCGGCGGCCGGGTGTACCGCAGCCCGCAGCACCCCGGCGATTTCGAGCGGGACCAACAACGCCCTCAACAACAACGCCTACAACATGCAGTACGTCAACACGTCGCCCGGGACGGTGGCCGGAACAGCCACGTTCGACTCGTCCTCGGCGACGTTGTCGCTCCCGCCGACCGCGACAGTGCTTTTTGCGGGGCTGTACTGGGGCGCCGACACAAGCGCCGGCGGGAACGTGAGCGCCGGCCCGGCGCCGGCGGCCGCGCCGAACGCAGCCCTACGCAACCAGGTCGGGTTCCGGGTCCCGGGCGCGGCCGGCTACACGACGGTTACGGCATCGCAGGTCGACAACTCGCCGGCGCCCGCGCTTACCCGCTACGGAGCGTTCGCCGACGTCACATCGCTGGTCAAGGCGGCGGGCGCGGGCACCTACGCGGTCGCCAACGTTCAGGCGGGTACTGGAGGCGACCGCTACGCGGGCTGGACGCTCGTTGTGGCCTATCAAGATCCGACCCAGCCACCCCGCAACCTGACCGTGGACGACGGCTTCATCACGGTCTCATCGGGCGCTCCTCCAATCACGATCCCAGTGTCGGGATTCAAGACGCCGCCGACGGGACCGGTCCGCACCACTCTTGGCTTCGTCGCCTACGAGGGCGACGAGGGGCTGACCGGAGACAGCGCCACGCTGAACAGCACGAAGCTCTCGGATCCCGGCAGCCCCGCGAGCAACTTCTTCGACAGCTCGATCACGAACCTGGGTGTAAACGTCACGACCCGGAACCCGAACGACAGCAACAACTTTGCCTACGACTCGATGCTGGTCGGAGCAAACGGCATCCTGCCGAACAACGCGACCTCCGCCAACATCACCGTGACCACGAGCGGAGACACGTACTTTCCCGCCGTGGTCACGTTCGCGACCGACCTCTTCGCTCCGAGCATCACCAGCTCGAAGTCGCTCGCCAACATCACCCACCCAGGCGGGCCGGACCAGCGCGGAGACGTCCTGCGCTACACGGTGTCGTACAAGAACACGGGCTCGGACGCCGCGGCCAACTTCGTGATGCGTGATTCGATTCCGACCGGCACGACGTACGTCCCGGGCAGCCTTCGCATCACCGCCGGCCCGCAGGCGCCGTTGAACCCGACCGACGCCATCGGCGACGACGCGGCCGAGTTCAACTCGGCGACCGGGGAGGTGATCTTCCGGCTTGGTGCCGGTGCCAAGGCGACGACCGGCGGCCAAATTGCGCCGAACGAGACGGACACGGTGACGTTCGACGTCACGATCAACCCGGACACGGCGCCCGGCCAGCAGATCATCAACCAAGCCAACGCGACGTTTACCGGCTTCACCCTCGGCACGGCCTATGCGGACACCTCGCCCCAGGTGATCAACACCGTCTCAGCGCCTTCCTTGACGATCGCCAAGAGCCACAGCGGGAGCCTGATCGCCGGTCAGCCCACCACGTTCACGTTCACCGTGGCCAACGCCGGCAACTCTTCCACCGACGGCTCGCCCGTGACCGTCACCGACCCGTTCCCGGCGGGTTCGTTCAGTTCCATCGCCAATGCCGGAGGCGACGGGTGGAGTTGTGCGATAAACGGGCTGACGTTGACCTGCTCACGCGGCGACGCGCTGGCCGCGAACAACGCCTACCCGCCGATTGTCGCCGATGCGACGGTTCAGGACCCAGCACCGGCCACGATCTCGAACACCGCGACCGTGACGGGTGGCGGCTCGGCTCCGGCAAGCGGCAGCGATGGCGGAGGAGCCAGCGGCCTTGCCGACCTTTCGCTCGCCAAGACCGTCGACGCCAACACGCTGTTCAGCGGCGACACCGCCACGTTCACGCTCACGGTTCAGAACGCGGGGCCCTCCTCCGCTCAGAACGTGACCGTCAGCGATCCGATCAACTCGGGCTTCAGCGTCGTCGACGCCCAAAGCACCCAGGGGAGCTGCGACACCGCGGTCTCCTGCTCCCTCGGGATGCTCGCCGCCAACAACACGGCGACGATCACGATCACCGCCAAGGTGATCGCGCGTGATACGACGCTTCCCAACACCGCCACGGTGGCGAGCTCGACCCCGGATCCGAACCCGAGCAACAACAGCGATTCAACGAACGTCACCGTCCTCGGGACCGCCGACCTGTCGATCGACAAGACGGGTACGGTCAACCCGACGGCGGGTGGTACCGACACCTACACGCTGTCCGTGGCGAACAACGGACCCGACACGGCGCACGGCGTGGTGGTCAACGACACGCTCCCCAGCCAGTTCGCCGCGACGGGGGCGGCTGGGAGCGGATTCACGTGCACGGTTCCGAGCGGCCCCGGCGGGACCGTCGTCTGCACGCTGGCCACGCTCGCCCCCACCGGGAACACCCCGTTGCAGATCACGATCACCGGCGTGGTCGCCGCGAGTAGCGCAGGACAGTCGATCGCCGATGCCGCGACGGTCACCTCGAACACAGCAGACCCCGACTTCACCAACAACACGGCCACTTTCGACCAGCTCGTGGGTCCCGTGGCGGACGTCTCGATCGCGAAGGCGGCGTTCCAGAGCGACGGCACGACCCCCGTGACGAACCCGCTCACCGTCGGCGCCACGTTCATCTACAGGCTTACGGTCACCAACAACGGACCGAGCCCGGCGGCGGGTGTCACGGTCACGGATACCCTTCCGGCCGGCATCACGCTCGTGCCTCCTGCCCCCGCGGGCTGCTCGGGCACCACGACGGTCACGTGCTCGCTCGGCACCGTTGCCCCTGGCGGGACACCGACCACCATAAATCTGAACGTGCGCGCGGGCGCGGCCGCCGCGAACACCGCTCCCATGAACACCGCCGCGGTGTCGAGTACGACCATCGATCCTGACCCCACGAACAACTCGGCCAGCGCTACGGTGGGAGTTGGCAACGTCGCCAACCTGTCGCTGGCGAAGACCGCGTCCCCGCAGACCGCGGACGTCGGGGCCACCGTCACGTTCACCTATACGGTGACCAACAGCACTCCGGTCGGTGAGACGAACGGGGGCCCAGCGGGACTGGGGACCACCGGGGCTGTGGTCACCGACGCGCTGCCGCCGGGGATCCAGTTCGTGTCTTCGAGCTCGTGCACCGTCGCGGGCGGAACCGTCACGTGCAACCTCGGACCAGTTGCGGAGAACCAGGTGGTCACGGCTTCATTCATCGGCCGGATCGCGCCGGGCACCGCGGGAACGGTGATAACCAACACGGCCAGCGTGGCGACGGCGGCCGCAGGAGAGTTCCCCCCACTCCAGGATCTAGATCCCACCGACAACACCAACGCTGCCGCCGTCGCCGTCAACCCTCAAGCAGACCTATCACTGTCCAAGATCGTCTCGAACCCCAATCCGGCGGTCGACGACGAGATCGCCTATACGTTGACGGCCAGCAACGCCGGGCCCAATGACGCCTCCGGGGTGACGATCCGCGATTTGCTGCCGGCCGGGCTCGACTTCATCGACGCCTCCCCGGGATGCGACAACCAGAACGGGACCGTCGCGTGCGTCATCGATACGCTCGCGAGCGGCGATAGCGCCTCGGTGACGATCAGGGCGCGTACGACCGCCGCGGTCGCGGGGACGGCGCTTGGGAACCTCGCGACCGTGTCTGGCAACGAGCTCGACCCCGACCCCGGCAACAACCAGGCGGGCGCATCGATCGACGTCCAGCCGCTCGTCGACCTCGAGCTGACCAAGGTCGCCTCGAACGCCACCCCGATCGCAGGCGGCCCCGTCAGCTACACGCTCACGCTGGTCAACAACGGTCCGAGCCCAGCAACCGGGGTCACGATCACCGATCCGCTCCCCAGCGGCCTATCGTTCCTGGCGGCGAACACGGCGCAAGGGAGCTGCGGTGCCTCGGGGCAGACGGTCACCTGCCACCTCGGCACCGTCGCGGCCGGCGGGACCGCGTTGGTCACCGTGACCGCCCAGGTCGCGTCCTCGGCCGCCGGCACCAGCTTGACGAACACGGCGACCGCGACGGCGGACGACCCGGTCGCCCGGCCCGAGCTACTGAGCTCGAGCGCGCTCGTGAAGCCGAGCGCGGCGCCGCCCGGTCCTCCGCTCGCCGCGGACCTTGCGATCGTGAAGAGGGTCAACCACACCACCGGGCGAGTGGGCGAGCCGCTCACCTATACGATCACTGTCACCAACCGCGGGCCGGACCCGGCGGCGAACCCAACCGTGACCGATGCGTTCTCCAAGCAGGTGACGCTCGCGTCGGCCCACACTGCCAGCGGCGCGTGCACGAAGGCTCGTCCGATCGTCTGCAAGCTCGGCTCGATCCCGAGCGGCTCGAGCGACACGATCACGGTGGTTGCGAAACCAACGTCGATCGGGCGGCTGCGTAACACGGCCACCGTCAGCTCGTCCACGCCCGATTTGAACTCCGCCAACAACATGTCGCATGTCACGACGAACGTCCGGCCTGGCCCGGCCGCACTCCGGCTCACCAAGACCGCCAGCAAGCACACGGTCGCTGCCGGTCAGACGTTCTCGTTCACGATCGCCGTCCGCTCGCTGGGACCCGAGCCGGCGCTTGGGGTACAGGTTTGCGATCGCCTGGGCTCCGGGATGGCGTTCGTCTCGGTCGATGGCGCTACCTTCAGGCACGGAAGCGCGTGCTGGCACGTCTCATCACTGGCCAAGGGAAAGGTGCGGCGGTTCGTCGTGAAAGTGCGCGCGCTCGCGGTGGTGAGCGGTGGAAGGCGGGTGGTGAATGTCGCGACCGCCAGGGCCAATGGCGTGCGCACCCGAACGGCACGCGCGAGCGTGAGGATCACGCCTCCGCCGCCTGTCCCCGTGGGCGTCACGGGCTAGGCAACGTGCGCCCGGTTCGCGTCGGCGCGGCCTGCTGCGCCCTCTTCGCGATCCTCCTAGTGGTCGTCGCTCCCGCCCGCGCGGCGAGAACACTTCCCGGAGCTCCCACCCGCCGCGTGGCGTGGGTGGCCCGGATCGTGACCCTCACGCCGGCGCGGACGGCACCTGGAGGAGGCCGCGTCCGGACGGTGATCCAGACGAGCGCGGTCGGGAACGGAGGGCCGGTCGTGCTGCTGGTGCTCGGCGCCCGGACAGGACGGAACGGCACAACGTGGCTCAAGGTCCTCCTGCCGCAGCGCCCCAATGGAGTATCGGGTTGGATCAACTCGAACTTCGTGGAGCTCTCGCGCACGCCATGGCGGATCGACGTGTCACTGCGGGCGCGCACGGTAGCGCTGCTCCGCCAAGGGCGGGTGCTCGACACCTGGCGCGCGGTGATCGGCAAGCCCAGCACCCCCACACCACCCGGGCTGTACGCGATCTACGAGCGCGTGCCCCAGCCCAGCCCCGACGACTTCCTCGGCACCTGGGCGCTTCTCCTGACCGCCTTCTCGCCCGTGCTGCACAACTTCGACGGCGGCCCCGGAGAGGTCGCGATCCACGGGCGCGGCGGCGCCAGCCTGCTCGACCCGCTGGGCAGCGCGCGCTCGCACGGCTGCATCCGGATCGACAACGGCGCCATCGACGTGCTCGCCGCCGACGCCGCCGAAGGCACCCCGGTTCAGATCGCCTAGGTTCAGGCGTCGCGTTCTTCCGCTGTATAGCGCGGGAAGAAGGTAACGCTTGCGCAGTGCCAGCATGTCGCACCGGTGCTACGATGACCAGATGGCGAAGGAGATCACGCAGCGACAGCTCCGAAATGAGAGCGGCGAGATCATGCGCGCCCTCGATGGCGGAGAAAGCTTCTTAGTGACGCGCAACGGTGTCCCTGTGGGGGAGCTCAAGCCACTGCGGCACCGTCGATTTGTGGCCAGGGAGGCCGCGCTCGCGGCGTTCGGACGCGCTGCCCCAATTGACGCGCGGCGGTTCCGGGCCGATGTGGACCGGGTGATCGACCAGGGTCCGACACCCCGTGCCCGACGCCGGGACTGACCGCGGGCTCCTCGACACCTCGGTGGTGATCGAGCTCGAGCGATTCGACCCGGACACTCTCCCGCCGCGGATGTCGGTTGCCGCGATCACGTTGGCGGAATTAGCGGCTGGTCCGCACGCGACGGATGACCTCGCGGAACGCGCTCGTCGTCAGGAACGGCTCCAGCTGGCCGAGGCTACGTTCGACGCTATTCCGTTCGACTCCGGCTGCGCGCGCGCATACGGTCGCGTCTACGCGCAGACTGTCGCCGCAGGACGTAAGGCCCGCGGAAGACGCGCCATCGACCTCCTGATCGCAGCTACCGCACTAGCCGCCGAGCTTCCCCTGTTCACCGCAAACCCGGCTGACTTCACCGGCCTGGAGACGCTGCTCCAGCTGATGCGGGTCGAGGCTCGGCGACATGCGCCGCACTCAGATCGCGCTGACGAGTGAGTCGCTGGAGGAACTCCTCCTGATTTCGTGGTGCGGAATGGCGGCACTCAGTCGCGCGTCGCGGTGCTGTGCCAGATCCTTACGCTCAGTCCGCCGGCATATAGAAGCCGAACATCCGATCGGCGTCGATCCGCGCGTAGAGCGGGCCCGAGTCGAGGAACCCGGTTGCCCAGTCCTGCCCGTAGCGCGGCACATAGATGTCGAGCAGTGTCCGCCTGAAGCCGGAGTCGGTCTCGCTCTTGATGTCGAAGGGGGTGGCATGGCCGTGGACGGTCACCGCGAGCTCTTCCCCGGGTAGGTGTGTCGCGCTGACGAACGGCCGCGCGCGGATGTGCGCGAAGCGGACCGAGTCAGGGCTCGAGCCGAAGTGAAACGCACCGCGATAGAAGATCCCGTCCACCGGCCCGGATATGGGGCGGCCATCGGCGGTTACCGTCGCCAGCACCAGCAGGCGCATGCCGGTCAACAGCTCGACGAGCTGCTCGGCGCGCAGGCGTCGCTCGGGCGTATGGATGCGCAGGAGGTGCGGGCCCGCGTTTGCGTAGCTACGATCCAGGAGCTCGTGGAGCGCCGCGATGTCGTCCGGCGATTCGTGCATCCGGACAGCAAATCACGCCACGCGCGCCGGCCGCCGCCCAGCGACGACCGTGGCCAGCATCGCGGCCAGTGTCGTCGCCGCGCACGAGAGCACGAACGGCGCGCTGACGCCCCGTGCGGCCAGCGCTCCGCCGGCCGCCGAACCGGCCGCGAGTCCCGCCACGAGCGCCGCCGTCACCCAGGTGAAGGCCTCGGTCTCGCTCCCCGGAGTGGCGGCACGGCCGACCAACGCGTACTGGCAGGAGAACATCGGGGCGATTGCCAGGCCGGCCACGAGGCTGAGCGCCAGTCCCGCGGGCACCGAGCGGGCGGCGATGAGAGGCGCGGTGCAGGCGACGAGGATCAAGAGCAGCAGGCGGTAGCGCGCCCCCAGCGGCGAGCTCCAGCTGCGCGAGCCGTACCAAAGTCCGCCGGCCAGGCTCCCCGCGCTCCAGAGCGCCAGCATGAGCCCCGAGGCCGAGCGCGACCCGGCGTGGAGCGCGAGCGACGGCAGCCCCACTTCGACCGCTCCCAGCCCCACGCCCGTCAGCGCGATGGGGGCAAGGAGAGCCCGCAGCTGCTCGCTGCCGAGCGCGGCCGCTCGCCGGTGGGTCCGGGCCCGACTGCCCCGCCCTGCAGCCAGGGGCGAGCGCACGAACAGAACCGTCCCGCCCATGCAGACCGCGCCCAGAAGCAGCACCGCGGCCGCGGGTGAGATAACCGCGATCACGAGCCCTACCAGCAGCGGACCCGTGATCCACACCAGCTCCTGAGCCATCGACTCGAGCGCGTACGCCGTCTCTCTGACCGTGGGGTCTTCTAGACGCTCTCGCAGGAGAGCGCGCACCGTGGGGGCGATGGGCGGATAGAGCCCGCCGGCGAGGCCGGAGAGTGACACCAGCGCCACCGCATGTGCGCCGCCGCGACTGGCCACGACCAGCGCGATGAGCACGAGGCCCTGGACAAACGCCGTCGGCGCCAGCACGCGCACGCGGCCGAACCGGTCGACCAGAGCACCCTGCAACGGCGCGGTGCCGGCGCTCGCCAGCGCATAGGCTCCGACCGCCGCGCCGGCCGCCGGATACGAACCCGTCGCGCCGCGCACGAGCAGGAGGATGGCCAGAGACGCCATCCCCTGAGGCAGCCGGGCGACGAGGGCGCTCGCAAACAGACGGGGCGCACCCGGCACGGACAGGACTGAGCGGTAGCGGATGAACACGTCTTCAAGGCTAAGTGCTGAGTCAGCCGCCTGGCAACGCCGGGTAGCCTGACTCCGTGGCGACCTGGGATGACGTGCGCCGGATCGCGCTCGCGCTGCCGGAGACCGACGAGCAGCTCTCGCACGGGCACGCCGGCTGGCGGGTGCGGGACAAGGGGTTCGTCTGGGAGCGGCCGCTTCGCGCCGCCGACCTTCGGGCGCTGGGCGACGCCGCGCCCACGGGTCCAATCGTGGGGGTCCGCGTGGAGCATCTCGGCGCCAAGGAGGCGCTCATCGCCGACGATCCCGACGTCTTCTTCACCACCCCGCACTTCGAGGGCTACCCCGCCGTGCTCGTCTGCCTGGACAAGATCGGGGTCGACGAGCTCGCCGAGCTGATCGTGGAGGCGTGGATCGCCCGCGCGCCCAAGCGACTCGCGCGCGAGTACGTCGAGCGCCACTTCCCGCGCGGCGAGTGACCTCGGCTATAAGGGCGAACGGGCCTTGGCCCACTCGGCCTTGTGCACCTTCTTGGTCGCCTGGTAATCGGCCAGCGCGTGCGCGGAGTCGACATCGCCGAGCGTGGGATGCCGCGGCACGAGCTCCTGAGCGGCCTGCACGCCGAAGCGCTTGGCCAGTACCGAGCCCAACGACTTGATCTTCATCTCTCCGAAGCCGGGCAGCGCCGCCAGGTTCGCGCGCAGCTCGGCCGGGCTCCCGGCGTTGTCCCAGATCCGAGCGGCATCGCCGTCGTAGTTATCGCGGACGTGCACGGCAAGCTCGTGCACGCGCTGGGCCATGGAGGCCGGGAAGCGGTGGATCGCCGGCGGCTGGCGAAAGATCGGTTCGAGGTCGAGCGAGGCGAGTGTGGCGGCATCGAGCGCGCCGGCGCGCTCGCGCAGCGCGAGCGGCCCGGAGAACGCCTTCTGCACGGGCACCTGCTGGTCGAGGGCAAACCCGACCAGCAGCGCCATCGGATCGGATGCGATCAGCGCGTTGGCCTCGTCCGAGTCGGTGAAATACAGGCGATCGGGCAGACGGCGATGATAAACGGACGCGCTGAGTGCCCTCGGAGCCGCGGACCCGCCGGCGTATGATCGGCCGCGTGCGCGCGCCGCGAGCCCTCACCCGGGTGGTCGATCGGTGAGCATCGCGTCGGCCACCGCACCCGCGGGCGAGGGCCAGCGCAGCGTGTGGGTGGTGTTCATCGGGCTGATGCTCGTCCTGCTGATGGCGGCGCTCGACCAGACGATCGTGTCGACCGCGCTGCCGACGATCGTCGGCGACCTGGGTGGGCTCAACCACATCTCGTGGGTCGTGACCGCGTACCTGTTGGCGCAGACTGCGGTGACGCCGATCTACGGGAAGCTCGGCGATCTCTACGGCCGCAAGATCGTCCTTCAGTTCGCGCTGGTGGTGTTCCTGGCGGGATCGGCGCTCTGCGGCGCAGCGCAGAGCATGACCGAGCTGATCGTCTTCCGTGCCCTCCAGGGACTCGGCGGCGGCGGCCTGATGGTGGGGACGATGGCCGCCATCGGCGACGTGGTGACACCACGCGAGCGCGGGCGCTACCAGGGTTACTTCGGTGCGGTGTTCGGCCTCGCAAGTGTGATCGGCCCGCTGCTGGGGGGATTCTTCACCTCGAACCTCTCGTGGCGCTGGATCTTCTACGTGAACCTGCCCATCGGCGTGCTGGCGTTCGCGGTGCTCGCCGTCACGCTACCGGCGCGCAAGGGCGACGTTCACTACCACGTCGACTACCTCGGAGCAGCTGTGCTCGCGGCCTGTCTCAGCGCGATCGTGCTGATGTGCACGCTGGGAGGCACGACGTACAAGTGGACCTCGCCGTTCATCATCGGGCTCGGGGTGGCTGCCGTGGTTCTGGTGGCGGCGTTCGTGCTGATCGAGCGGCGGGCCGCCGAGCCGGTACTGCCCCCGAGGCTGTTTCGAAACCGGGTGTTCTCGGTGACGAGCGGCATCGGCCTCATCGTGGGCTTTGCCCTATTCGGATCGGTCACCTACCTGCCGCTGTTCCTGCAGGTCGTCAACGGGGCCAGTCCGACCGGCTCGGGTCTCCAGATCCTGCCGCTGATGGGCGGTCTGCTCGTCACCTCGATCGCCTCCGGGCAGATCATCACCCGCACCGGTAGGTACAAGCCCTTCCCGATCATCGGGACCGCGATCATGGTCGTCGGGCTCGCGCTGCTGTCGCGGATGGACTCGAACACCACCCGGCTCACCGCATCGGCATACATGTTCGTACTGGGGCTTGGGCTTGGGTCGGTGATGCAGGTGCTGGTGATGGCGGTCCAGAACGCGGTCGACTACGCCGACCTGGGGGTCGCCACATCGGGCGCGACGCTGTTCCGCTCGATCGGCGGATCGGTGGGCACCGCCGTGCTCGGATCGATCTTCAACAACCGCCTGACCTCGGAGCTCGCGTCCAAAGTGCCGGCGAATGAGACGAGCGGCGTGGCGGGAGGTTTCGCCCACGCCAACCCGGCCGCGCTGAAGACGCTGCCGGCGCCGGTCCACGCCGCGTACATCCAGGCATTCACGAACGCCTTGACCACGGTGTTCGAGGTCGCCGCCGCAGTCGTGGCGGTCGCCTTTGTGCTCAGCTGGTTCCTGCAGCAGCTGCCCCTCCGGGAGACGATTGCCGCTGGCAGCGGCGTCGGCGAAAGCTTCGCCGCGCCCAAGCACACCGACTCGCTGGCGGAGGCCTCGCGGGCGCTGACGGCGCTGGTCGGCCGCGAGCGCCGGCGGCAGTTCGCGCAACGGCTGGCCGAGCGGGCCGGCGTGGATCTCTCCGCCGCGGCGGCATGGTTGATCGTGCGCTTGCACGAGAACCCGGGCGCGAGCATCGCCGCGCTGTCGGAGAGCTTCGACATTCCGATAGGCGTGAGCCGGCAGGCGCTCGTCGAGCTAGAGGAACGCGGGCTGGTCGCTGCCACCTCCGAAGCCGACGTCGACCCGGAGGCGCACCGACCGACCCCGGCAGGCGAAGAGATCGCCGAGCGGCTGATCGCCGAGCGTCGCGCCAGCCTGGCGCGGCTGTGCGAGGGATGGTCGCCCGAGAAGGAAGAGGATCTGGCCGGGCTCCTCACTCACCTGGCCCGCGAGCTGGCGAGCGAACCGTTTCGGGAGCTCGCACACAGCGCGTAAGCTCGAGAACTGGGCCGGCGGGAACCGGCGGGCGACTCGCCTTACGGGGCGCCCTGGGAGGCGGCCCACTCCCGCGCCCGACCCGCGACTCCCAGCGCATCCTGTTCGATCTCGACGATGGCGTCGGCGGGGATGTTGTTTCGCCGGGCGGCGGCCATTATCTCCGCCGCCGAGGGCGCCTCATAGAGGCAGTAGGTGCGCCGGCGGTCGGCGCTGAGAAACGAGAACAGCCAGCGGACGCCTTCGTCCGCGTTGACCTCCTCGATCAATCTGACGTCGTCCTCGGTCAGAGCGAGCTGCTCGGCGAATGCCCTCTCGATGACGAACAGTGGCATCGTGGTCTCATCCTACCTGGGGGTTCAGGCCTCCACAAGGTCATGGCGGTGGGCATAGGAGGCGGCCTCCGTACGATTGGCGCAGCCCGTCTTGCGCAGGATGCTGCGGATGTGGTTGGCGGCCGTGTGTTCGGAGATGAACAGCGTCGCGCCGATCTCGCGGTTGCTGAGGCCCCGCGCGACGAGACGCAGGATCTGCGCCTCGCGGGCCGACAGTCCGTCCGGGAGCACCGCGGGCGCGGCGTCCGAGCCTCCGAGTCCCAGTCTCCGGATGCGACTGCGAAGCGTGGCCATCCCGATCCCAGCCGCGAGCTCGTCCGCCTCGGCCAGCAGCGACGCGGCCTTGCGCCGATCGCCGTCGCCGCCCGCGCGGCGGGCCAACATCATCCGCGCGTACTCATACTCGGTGTGCGCTAACCAGGTCATGGCCTGCATTCCTCGGTTCAGCGCCATCGCGCGCTCGAAATGATCCTCGGCGAGCTCCCACTCGCCGAGCGTCGTGGCGAGCATCCCCAGGTAGCGGTCGGCCGCGCCGTAGTAGGCGACGAGGTGCCCGATCATCACGTTCATCCCGGTCAGCGGCGCCAGCTCGCCGTAAACCAGGGCTGCCGTCGCCTCGTCTCCCACCGCCGCGCACGCGTCGGTTACGTAGGTGAGCGATGCGAGCCACAGCGACTCCCGCAGCGGCTCGAGACCCGCACTCGCTATCCGTGCAAGCTCGCGCTGTGCCTCCGCCTCCATCCCGAGCTCGACGAGCAGCGACGCGAGCCCGGGCCGCCAGGGCCCGTGCTCGCGCTGGTCTGCGGCCAGGATGCGGATCACCGGCGCGAGCTCGGCCAGCCGGCCCTGCTCACGGCGGAGGCTGAACATCTGGATTCCGTAGGTCCCGGAAGCGTCGCGCCCGGTGAGCAGGCGACCGGCCTCCTCGGAGCGCCGCGCCATCGCCTCGGCCGCGTCGAGGCGACCGTCCGCGAGCGCGATCGCCGCTCCATAGTGCTCGGCTACGTGGACCATGAACGGCTGTCGTGTTACCTCGGCCATTTCGCGCAACTTCGAGACCTCGCGGCGCGCCGACGCAATGTCGGCAATGGTCACGAAGGCGGGCACGCGCCACGACATCGCCTCGGCCTGGACCTCGGGGTCGCCGAGTTGCTCGCCGATCGCCCTCGCCTCGGTAAGCATCTCGATGATCTCCGCGATGGGGCTCGTTCCGTGCGACCAGTAGGAGCGCACCAGGACGGTCGCGAGGCCGGCATCGTCGTCCAATCGCCGGGCGAGCGCGATTGCGTTGTCGCGGACGATCGCTCCCCGCTCATGATGGCCCCGCATATCGAGCGCCCGGGCGAGCCCGCTGAGCAGCCCCACGCGCAGCTCGGACTCCTGATCGCCGAGCGCCGCTGTCGCTTCCTCGAGCAAGCCAACCGCCCCCTGGTCGATGCCCGGCCGCCAGCTTGCCTCCTCGTAACCGATCGCGGCGCGCGCCAGCAGCTCGGCGTCGTCGAGCTCCCGAGCAATCTCCGCGGCCGAGCGAAACGCGTCCAGCGCATCGATCGCCTTGCCGGCCAGGTGCCTCGCCGTGCCGAGCTCGAGCAGCACCTCGGCGCGCTTGGGGGGCAGGTCTATCCCGAGCTCGAGCGCAACCCGCAGAAGCGCGGCCGCCTCCTCGAACGCCAGCGCTTCCGTCGCGGCGCGAGCGGCGAGCACGCTGTATTCGATCGCCCGCTCGGCTTCGCCGAGCGGGGCGGCGGCGGCGAAATGGTAGGCCAGGTCGGCCAAGGCTCGCGACGAGCGGGCGCCGCTCGCCTCGCGAGCTTCCCCCACGCGCAGGTGCAACTCGGCCCGGCGCACGCTGGTCAGCCGGTCGTAGACCGCGCGGCGGACCAGCTCGTGGGCGAACTTGAAGACCAGACGACGCCCGGGAAGCTCCTCGATGATCCCGCTGCGGATCGCCTCGTCCAGGGCCGGAACGAACTCGCGCTCGCTGATGCCAGACCCGGACCGGACGACGTCCAGCTCGAACTCGGCGCCCGCAATGGCCGCCACTTCGAGCAGTCCGGTGGTGGCCGGCGCGAGACGCGCGAGCCGCTCGCTCACCACCTCGCGGACGCTCTCCGGCGTCCCGAGCGCCGACACCGAACGGGTGAGCCACATGCAGCCGTCGACGACCTCTATGACACCTGTTTCCACCAGCGCGCGCCAAAGCTCACACACCAGGAAGGGGTTGCCCGCAGTGAGGTCCGTCATCGCCCGGGCAACCTCGGGCAGCTGCTTGGCGTCGAGGCGGCCGTGAGTAGTGCGCTCGACGAACTCGCTCACGTCGTGGTCTGAGAGGCCCGGGAGCCGCAGGCGCACGACGTCGTCGGACCGCCGCAGGTCGGCCAGGGTCTGCGCGAGCGCCTCGGGCAGGTCGGCCTCGCTGTCGCGGAACGTGGCGAACAGCAGCACTCGCCCCGTCCAGGCAGCACGCGCCAGATGTCGCAGCAGCAGAAGCGTCGGAGCGTCGGCCCAGTGCCCGTCCTCGATCACCAGGATCACCGGGCGCCTCCGCCCGACGGCCTCGAGCACGTCCGTCACCGCGGCGTGCAGGCGGTGACGCTCGGTGTCCGGGTCGGCCTTGACGGGCGGCGGGAGCTCGCCGACCCGCGCCGAGAGGTCGGGAAGCAGCCGGGTGAGCTCGCCCCCGCCGGTGCCCATCGCCGGTCTCAGCTCGGCCGGATCGACGACCCGCGCCAGGCGCTCGAGCGCCTCGGCGAACGGGCCGTAAGGCGTGCGAACGACCGCATCGCACGCCCCATAGAGGACGAGCGCGCCCTCTCTCGCCGCCTCGGCGGAGAACTCCCTCGCGAGGCGGCTCTTGCCCGAACCAGGCTCCCCACCGAGCAGGACCACGCGCCGGCCCTCGCCCTCGGCCCTGGGCAGCAGC
Organism: uncultured Solirubrobacterales bacterium; assembly: GCA_963731355.1. GTDB lineage: Bacteria > Actinomycetota > Thermoleophilia > Solirubrobacterales > Solirubrobacteraceae > Palsa-465. The sequence goes on from CAVSUS010000006.1 coordinate 297,804, forward strand.
GTCCTCAGCTTCTCGAGCTCCGCCGTGCGACCCACGAACGGGAACGGCGAAGAGATGCGCAGAGCGGCGGGAAGATCGTTCACGGGAGCAGCCCCCGCAAGCACGATAGTCAGATCTGATCAGCGGCGCAACCGCGCCGTTGAATGCACCTGACCAAAAGTGGGTCAGGCCGAGTCATGACGGCACGGCCGCCTGGGCCTAGTCTCTTCGCACCCACTCGACGACCTCGGGGCGCGAGAGTCGCCGGCATCGCCGTCACGCCAAAGGAGACGCCATGAGCACCACCGTCACACCGCAGGACGCCGCACGTCAGGAGCTGTCCGATTTCCAGGGGCAGCTGATCGGACCGGCTGACGCTGGCTACGAGGAGGCCCGTGCCGTCTACAACGCGATGATCGACAAGCGCCCGGCGCTGATCGCGCGCTGCGCCACCACGTCGGACGTCGCGAAGGCAGTCGATTTCGCGCGGGTGCGCGATCTGCCACTAGCGGTGCGCGGCGGTGGCCACAACGGCGCCGGGCTCGGAACCGTCAACGACGGTGTCGTGATCGACCTGTCGTTGCTCAAGGACATTCAAGTCGACCCGGGCGCCAGGACGGTCCGCGTCGGCGGCGGGTGCACGTGGGGCGAAGTCGACCACGCCACCGGCGAGTATGGTCTGGCCACCCCGAGCGGAATCATCTCGACGACCGGCGTCGGAGGGCTCACGCTCGGCGGCGGGCTCGGCCACCTCACGCGGAAGTGCGGCCTGACGATCGACAACCTGCTCGAGGCCGAAGTGGTGCTGGCGAGCGGGGAGGCGGTCCGCGCCAGTGAAACCGAGCACCCCGACCTGTACTGGGCGATCAGGGGCGGCGGCGGCAACTTCGGCGTGGTCACCTCGTTCCTGTTCCGCCTGCACGAGGTCGGGACCGTGGTTGCCGGCCCGACGTTCTGGCCGGTCGAGGATGGGGCGGAGGTTCTGTCGGTATACCGCGACTTCCTGCCGTCTGCTCCACGCGAACTCAACGGATTCTTCGCGTTTCACACCGTGCCGCCGGCGCCGCCGTTTCCCGAGGAGATCCACCTGCGCAAGGTCAGCGGAATCGTGTGGTGCTACGTGGGTCCGCCGGAGGACGCCGGTGACGCGATCGCCGCGCTCCTCGAGAAGGTGCCCGATCCGCTGATGCACGCGGTACAGCCAATGCCGCACGCCACCATGCAGGGCATGTTCGACGGGCTCTATCCGCCCGGCGATCAGTGGTACTGGCGCGCGGATTTCGTGCGCGAGATTCCCGACGAGGCGATCGAGCTCCACGCCCGCTTCGCCGCGGAGCTGCCGACGTTGAAGTCGACGATGCACATGTACCCGATCGACGGCGCCGCGCACGACGTGGGCAAGTCGGACACGGCGTGGAGCTACCGAGACGCGCGCTGGGGCTCGGTGTTCGCGGGCGTCGATGCCGACGCGGCGAACGTGGACGCGATCCGGGATTGGAGCATCAGCTACCACGAGGCTCTGCATCCCTACTCGGCCGGCGGGGCGTACGTGAACATGATGATGGACGAGGGCGAGGACCGGGTCCGGGCAAGCTACCGCGACAACTACGACCGCCTCGCGGCCGTCAAGCGGGCGTACGACCCGGACAACCTCTTCCGCGTCAACCAGAACATCAAGCCGGCCGCGGATTAGGCCGGAGGCTTGCGATGGGCGCAACGACGCGTCGTCCCCGCGCTCGCTGAGCAGGGCGGCGATAATGCGCCGATGGTTCCGGAGGCGCCGCTGAAGCGCACCGATGGCGGCCTCGTTCCAGACGGCGAGGGCTGGTTCGTGCTCAACGCCCGCGAAGCTCGCTGGCTGGAGGGCGAGTTCGGCGCCTACACACGCTTCGAGGGGGAGGCGAGGTTCCCGAGCCTCGGCTTCAACATCGGCGTGCTCGAACCGGGTCAGCCCGCGTGCATGTACCACGGCGAGGACGACCAGGAGGATTTCCTGGTCCTGTCCGGGGAGTGCCTGCTGCTGATCGAAGGGGAGGAGCGGCGGCTGAAGGCCTGGGACTTCGTCCACTGTCCCGCCTGGACGGAGCACGTGTTCGTCGGCGCCGGCGACGGCCCCTGCGCCATCCTGGCCGTCGGCACCCGGCTGAGTCGCGACGTGGTCTACCCGGTGTCCGAGCTCGCCCAGCGACACCGCGCCGGCGTGGAGCGCGAGACGCGCGAGCCGAGCCAGGCATACGCGAACATTCGTGACGACGTGCCGGTAGGCTACGGCGAAGGCTGGCTCTCGCCTTAGCGCCTGTCGCTCTCAGCCCCCGAAACGCTGCTCCTCGAGCGAAGCCTCCGCCGTCATCTGTAGGGCGTCGGAGGCTCCGCCAAGGGCTACTCGGTATGGGCCGGCGGCGACGTGCCAGTGGGCGGCGTCACCTTCATAGCGAGCGAGCAGCCGCCGGTCTGCGGTTAGCGTGACCCGGCGCGTTTCCCCTGGTTTCAGCTCGACACGCTCGAACCCGAGCAGACGGATCCGCCGATCGCCGGCCGCCTCGGTCAGGTAGAGCTGCGGTACGTCGGCCCCGGAGCGCTCCCCCGTGTTGGTTACGGTGAAGGTTGCGGTGATGGTTTCGCCGCCTTCGACCTCGAGGTCGCTGTAGGCGAAGCTCGTGTAGCTGAGGCCGTGCCCGAAGGCGTACAGCGGTTTTTGCTGCTGGCTCGCGAACCAGCGGTAGCCGACCTCGGCACCTTCGTCGTAGCGAATCGTGGTCGGGGTGCCCCACCGCTTGCCGAGGCCCTCGAGCTTGGGGCGCGGAGTTTGCGAGAGATCCACGGGGAAGGTGATCGGCAGACGGCCCGACGGGTTCACACTGCCGGTCAGGATCTCAGCGATGGCCCGCCCACCGGCCTGACCTGGGTACCAGGCCTCGACAATCGAGTTGACGTGCTCTACCCAGGGCATCGCCACCGGGTTGCCCGTCTCCAGCACCACGATCGTGTTCGGATTCGCGCCGGCCACCGCTTCGATCACCGCGTCCTGGCCCCAGGGCAACGACAGGTCGGGGTTATCGAAGCCCTCGCCCTCGACGCGGATGCCAAACACGATCGCCACGTCGCACCGCGCAGCCGCCATCGCGGCCTCGGCTGGAGTGATCCCCGGGTCAAACTCGATCTCCGCGTTTTGAAGCCGCGTCTTCAGCTCCGCGACAGGAGACGATGGAAGCAGGTAGAGGTTGCGGGTGACGCCCATCAACCCGGGACCGCCGACCGTGATGACCTCCGCGTAGCCGCCGGGCGGGGTGACAGCGCTGGATCCGCACCCCGTCGGGACGCCGACCTGGGCGTGCCCGCCGATCACGGCAATCATGGCCTTCGTGTCCGGCGCCAGCGGCAGCGCGCCACCGTTCTTGAGCAGCACGATCCCCTGCCGAGCGGTCTCGAGCGCGATCTCGTTGTGCCTGGCCATGTCGACCTTCGGCGCAGCGTCCCAACGGTCGATCCCGATCGCGAACATCGATCGCAGAATGCGCCGCACCATGTCCGACAGACGCTCGTTGGGCAGGTTGCCCTCCGCGTACGCCACCCCGAGCGGCCCCGTGAATGCCTCCCCGCCCCACATCGCCACGTCGATCTGCGCGCCGGACTCCTGGTCCAGTCCTTTCAGCGCGAACTCCCAGCTCGGAGTCGCGCCCCAGTCCGACATCACCCACCCCCGGTAGCCCCAGGCGCCCTTCAACACATCCTGGATCAGCACGCTGTTGCCCCCGGCGTAATCCCCGTTGACCTGGTTGTAGCCGGTCATCACCGACCCCGGCTGTGAGCGCTCGATGGCGATCTCGAACGCGAGCAGATCGGACTCGCGATGCGCAACCGGGTCGATGATCGCGTCGAGCCAATGTCGGTTGGTCTCATTGCAGTTGAGCGAGAAATGCTTGATCGTCGAGATCACGTCCTGGCTCTGAATCCCGTTGATCGACTCGGCCGCCAGCGACGCGCTCAGCAGCGGGTCCTCGGACAGGTACTCGAAGTTCCGACCGTTACGCGGATCGCGGGCCAGGTTGATCCCGCCCGCCAGCTGCACGTTGAAACCGCGACTGCGCGCCTCTCGACCAACCATCGCCCCCGACGCGCGAGCCAGCGACGGATTGAAGCTCGCACCGAGGGCAAGCCCGGCGGGCAGCGCGGTCGCGGTGTCCCCCTCCCGATAGCCGGGATTCGTGACACCGAGGCTCGCGTCGCTCATCAAAAGCGCCGGCACCCCGAGGCGCGGCACGCCGGGGACATAGCCGGCGCTCATCGGCACGTCCTCCGGGATGCGCTCGTCTCGCACCGGGCTCACGGCGTTCGTCCCCATCACGCTTACCAGGAGCGAGAAGCGCTCCTCATCCGTCATCTGTCCCTCGACCTCGCGCGCCCGCGCGTCGGCATCCGAATCCGCAGCGCCCACCTAGCCAGCTTCCTCCGCCAGCACCGTCTGGTAGTCCTCCCACGTGTCGACATCGCGCGGGATCCGGCCCGCGACGGGCACGTCGACCACCTCCTCGCCGCCGCGATCGAGCAGCTTCCACACCCCCTTGTCGCCGTGGAGCACGGCCAGCGCGTCGAAGGTGCTCCGCGCGAACGCCAGCGGGTGCCCGCGGCCATCGGCAAACGCGCACGCCGCCAGCGGCGCGTCGCCGCGGCCGGCGACCAGCGCGCGGACGGTCGAAGCCTGTACGCCCGGCTGATCGCCGAGCATCAGGACGAGCACCTCGCAGCGCGGATCGACGGCGCGGAGCGCCGCCGCGATCGAGGACGAGCAACCTTCCCCGAACGCCCGGTTCTCGACGACCGAAATGTCGCGGAAATCGACGCCGGCGCGAACCGCGTCGGCCCCACCACCGAGCACGCACACTAGCTGGTCGAAGTCGCACGCCCGTGCGGTGTCGAGCACGCGCCCGAGCAGCGTGCCCTGACCAAAGCGCAGGAGCTGCTTCGGCCGGCCCAGCCGCGCCGACCCTCCGGCCGCGAGCACCAGCCCGGTGACGAACCCGGCCGTCATCAGCTTGGGCGCCGCGTAAATCCCTTGCTGTAGTCGATGCCCGGCTCCTCGACCGCGACGTTCACGGTCCGGCACCGGGCGCAGCGCACGCGAACCTTGCGGTTCATGTACTCCGGAGGCATCGATGCGGCCAGCACGTTTCCGCACGCGACGCAGACATAGTCGTACGGCCCGTTGCCGCGGAACACGGGCTTGTCCGGATCCTCCTGGATCGCGGTGCCGCCGTCGAACGGGACCTCTCCTTCGCGCGGCCGCCTCATCGTCCTGGCCACCGTCACAACGCGGCCAGCTTCTGCGTGAAGTCCTTGATCAGAGCGTCGAGCACGGTCACCATCACCCCTTCGCCCATCGACGCGGCCTTGCCGCTGATCTGGGCGGCGGTATGGATTGTGCCGCCGCCGTCGGCGAGCGAGAACTCGACGTCGGCGTTGGCGAACCCCTGGCCGCCCGTCTCGCGCGAGGAGACCTTCAGCAGCGCCCGGTGTGCGGCGGGATCCTGCTCGGCGACCTCGACCGTGCCGGCGTAGTTGAGCGACATCGCGCCCATCTTGATCTTGATCTCGGCCTTGACCGATTCCGGTCCGGTCTTCTCGAGCACGCGCCCGCCCTCCACGCACGGAATCAGTCGCTCGAGGTCAAGGATCGCCTGCCACGTGTCCTCGACTGGCTTCGTGGTGGAGAAGGGGTGGTCTAGTTGAACCATGGGCGTCGACTACTCCTCTTTTCTATAAATATTTGTTGCGTAATGGCACTCAGGGCCGATAGTTACAAGCTGGGGCACCACCGGGGTACGTTGTGGGTCAGGACCCGAAAGGCCGGCGTGGCCGCCGCGGCGGGACACGACCTGTTGATCGAGGTGACCGATTGGGAGGCGACGCTGGACGTCGGCGACGATGGCGCGCCGACGAGCATCGTGCTCAACGCAGACCCGCGCTCGCTCAAGGTCCGCGAGGGCACCGGCGGGATCGCCTCGCTCGGCGATGACGACAAGGCGAGCATCGAGCAGACGATCGAGGAGGAGGTGCTCAGGGACACGGCTATCAGGTTCCGCTCGACCGCGGTGGAGCTCGACCCTGTCGGCGGCCGCGCCCGGGTCAGCGGGGACCTGGAACTGGGTGGTCAGAACCATCCGATCGCATTCGACGTGACACTGGCCGAGGACGGGCGCGTGACCGGCAGGGCTGCGCTGAAGCAGACCGATTGGGGGATCAAGCCGTACTCGGGGCTGTTCGGCACGCTCAAGGTGATCGACGAGGTCACGGTCGAGGTCGCGGCTGAGCTCTCCTAATCCCGGTACACCGTCTGCGCGTCGAGGCCGCCCTCGATCCCGGGCGGAAGCGCGCCGCTGCCGTGCGCGTACAGGGCGATGTCGGCGATCGTCCGGGACCGCGCCGGGTCGGTCGCGCTCACGAACGCTCCGCTGTCCCACCTGAGCTCCTCGGCCGGGGTCTCGAGCTCCATGCCCGCGAGCATCTGCGCCTTGGCGCGGATCTTGTCGGTCGCGCTGGAGATCGCCGCCGGCGTCCCGGCAGAAGGAGTCGTGTTGTACCCATGGCCGGTGCCGAAGCGGTTCTCGTCGGCCGGCACGACCTTGACGTCGAGCGCCGGGACGCCGAGCTCGTCGGCGATTTGCTGTGCGTACTCGCTCTCCTGGCCGTCTGATTCGGTCGTGAGGCTCAAGACCATCTTGCCCGTGGGGTGCACGCGCAAGAACACCGCTCGATAAGCCTCGCCTGCCATCACTCAACCTCCTCGGATTCGGCGCGCGCGGGCGCGACGGGTTGGGGGCGCTCGTCTGATTCGGCGCGCTCGGGCGCGGGTGGTTGGGCGCGCTCGCGCGCGAGCCGCTGGCGCTCCTGGTGGGCGGTCAACGCGTTGTGGTCCTCGCGGTCGCAGAAGCTCGGCTGGGGACCCCCGAGTGGATGCGGAGGCACCGCGGGGCGCGCGCAGCCGGGATAGATGCACTTCTTGGGCGCCGGCCCGTTCATGATCCCCATCCGGGCGTGGTCCGCCCGCGGCGCGGGCCGTACCCGCTGGGCATGGCCACCGAGCTGCCGGGAACGGGCGTCGCGCTCGGCCACGGCTCTTCCTCAGGCCGTGGCCGCCGTTGATCGCTGAACGATATCGCCCAACGACTAGCATCGGCGGGATGCTGACCTGCTCCCCCGCCGGCAATCGCCTCGACCACCTCGTCGAGGGCCTCCAGGCTGTGTCCGCTGAGGAGCGCGTCGCAATACGGCAGCGCCGCCAGCATCCCGCCCGCGCGCGGCGCGAATCCGGCTGCGCTGACCCGTGGGTTGACCCACACGATCCGATGCGCGAGGCGACCGAGGCGCTCCATCTCCCGGGCGACCAGCGCCGGGTCCCCCCTCTCCCAGCCGTCGGACAGGATCACGATCACGGCGCCGCGGGCCATTCCGCGCCGGCCGTGCCGGTCGTTGAAGGTCTTCAGCGCCTCGCCGATCCGGGTCCCGCTCGACCAGTCGGGCGCGGCGGCCGCGGCCCGCTGGATCGCTCGCTCGGGGTTGCGCGAGGCTAGCGCGCGGGTCAGGCGGGTCAGCCGCGTCGCGAACACGAACGCCTCCGATCTGCCCGCGCGCACCCCGCCACCGGCGGCGCAGGTCAAGAACTGGAGGTAGGCGCGCGCGTAGGGCTCCATCGACCCGGAGATGTCACACAGGAGCACCATCCGCCGGCGCACGATCCGCCGGCGCCGCCGGGAGAGCCGGATCGGATCGCCGCCGCTGCGGAGGCTGCCGCGCAGGGTGCGCCGCAGGTCGATGCGCTCTCCGTGGCGATCGCGCCGGGCGCGGCGGGTCTGGCGCAGCGGAGGCGCGACCTCGAGTCTCGACATCAGCCGGTAGAGCTCGGCGAGCTCGCGGGGCTCGAGGGCGTCGAAGCGCTTGCCGCGGAGCAGCTCCTCGTCGCTCGCGGCGAGGGCGACCGGAACCTCGCGCGACGGCTCGTGGTCGCGCCCGCGTGGCGGCGCCGACGCATCTCCGAGCGCGTCGCCGTGTCGATCACCGCCCCCGGCCTCGCGCCGGCTCACCGGGCGCTCGTCCGGCGGCGCAGGGACCGTTCGGACGTCGCCCGGCGCGGGCTCCTCGGGTCCGGAAGCGCCGAACACCGAGGAGAACACCGCATCGAACGCCTTCACCTGCGAGGTGTCGGTGACGAACACCGCGCGCGCCGTCCAGTACAAGCGCCGCCGACCGACGGGTCGGAGGAGCGCGAGCGCCCGCGCAAACCGCGCCGAGCGCTCCGCGGTGGTGGGCACACCGGCGTCGTGGAGCCGCCGGCTGAACGCCGCGGCCAGTGCGGGGAGGTCGAGGTGGATCGTCTCGACGCGGAAGTCAGCCATCGCTGCCCACCAGCTGCTCGAGACCGGCCGCGCGGATGACCTCCTGGTCGTCCGCGTACTTCAGGACCGAGCCGAGCGTCCGGTCGATGGCGGCCTCATCCAGGCGTTCGACGCCGAGCAGGGTCAGCGCCGCGAGCCAGTCGATCGCCTCGGCGATCCCGGGCGGTTTCTGGACGTCCGAATCGCGCATCCGCGCTACGGCGTCGGCCACCTGCACCGCGAGCGTCTCGGCTGCTCCCTTGACGCGGAGGCGGACGATCTCCACCTCCCGCTGCGGGCTCGGGTAGTCGATCCACTGATACAGGCAGCGGCGCTTGACCGCGTCGTGGAGATCGCGCGTCCGGTTCGAGGTGAGCACGATGGCCGGAGGATGCGTGGCGCGAATCGGGCCGAGCTCCGGGATCGTCACCGCCGCCTCGCCGAGCAGCTCGAGCAGGAACGCCTCGAAGTCGTCGTCGGCGCGGTCGATCTCGTCGATCAGCAGCACCGCCGGGCGGGGGCCGGGATGCTCGAGCGCGCGCAGGAGCGGTCGGCGGATCAGGTATTCGCGTCCGAACAGATCCTCCTCGCGCAATTGGCTCCCGCTCGCTTCGGCCAGGCGGATGCTGAGCAGCTGCCGCGGGTAGTTCCACTCGTAAAGGGCCTCGGCCGCGTCGATCCCCTCGTAGCACTGCAGGCGGATCAGGGGCGTGTCGAGCACCGCCGCGAGCGACTTGCCGGCCTCGGTCTTGCCGACCCCGGCCTCCCCCTCGAGCAGGAGCGGCTGGGGCAGGTTGAGCGCCAGGAACATGGACGTGGCCAAGCCCTCGTCGACGAGGTAGTCGACGCTCGCCAGGCGCCGCGCCAGCGTCTCGACGTCCGGCACCAGGTGGCTTATCTCACCGCGCGAGTGCGGCGTCTCCATGCCTCTCCTCGAACTTGAGCTTGCAGCCCAGGCAGCAGAAGTAGATCGTTCCGCCGCCGTGCCCGAGTGACGGGGTGTCGTCGGCGACGACGATCGTCATCCCGCAGATCGGGTCGACGGCGGTGATCGGGCGGGCCGCAGCGCCCACCGGCGCGGCGGTTGCAGCACGCCGGCGCACTTCCACGATCCGCGCCAGGATCGAGATCGCGATCTCCGCGGCGGTCCGCGCGCCGATGTCGATCCCGGCCGGCGTCTCTACGCGAGCGAGTAGGTCATCCGAAACACCGACTTCACGTAGCTGATCGAGCACGGTCGCACCGCGCCGCCGAGACGCGACCAGCGCAACGTACGGCACGCCGAGCTCGAGCGCCGCACGCAGGACGTTGAGCTCGTCGCGGCCGTGCGCGGCGACCACGAGCCCGAGGTCGCCGTCGGCGGGAACGGCCTCGCCGTCGTCCGTGGGCAGCACGGCGAGCCCCAGCTCGGGGCCGATCCGCCGCAGGGCGCCGACGATTGGCGAGTCGCCCGCGACGAGGACCCGCGGCGCCGGCAGCACGGGCTCGAGGAAGATTTCGATCGCGCCGCCCGACAGGCAGGGGTTCTCGACGGTGACCGTCCCCTGCTCGTTCGACACCTCTTCGGTCCGCGCCGGGTCTTCGGCGGCCGCGCCGCCTTCTTCTGCGGATCCTGCCCCGCCAGGCAGGATCCGCAGCAGCACCGCCTGTCCGGACTCGATCGCGCTCATCGAGTACACCCGGACGCTGTGCTGGGCACAGACGCCTCCGACGAAACCCTCGATCGTCCCGTCGCCGGTGATGAGCGCGACGTTGCCGGGCTCGACGCTGGTCGGATGCTGCACGCGAACGACCGTCGCGAGCACGAACGCGGAGCCCCGATCGGTGAGCTCCTTGGCTCGGCGCGAGAGGGCTCCGGAAATCATTGCGGCGGCTCGGGGCGTCCCTGCATCGCCGCCCACACGCGCGCCGGCGAGCACGGCATGTCGATGTGGGTGACGCCGTGGGCCTGGTGCAACGCGTCGATCACCGCGTTGACGATCGCCGGCGGCGAGCCCACGTTCGGCGACTCGCCGACCCCCTTGGCCCCCAGCGGGTGGTGCGGGCAGGGCGTGACGGTCGCACCCAGCTCGAAGTCCGGGCACTCGAGCGCAGTCGGGATCAGGTAGTCCATGAACGACCCGTTCAGGCAGTTGCCCTCCTCGTCGAACACGAGCACCTCCATGAGCGCGATCCCGATCCCCTCGGCGAGTCCGCCGTGGATCTGCCCGTCGACGATCATCGGGTTGATCCGCACGCCGCAGTCGTCGACCGCGATGAACCGCCGCACCTTGACCTGAGCCGTCTCGGGGTCGATGTCGACCACCGCGATGTAGGCCCCATACGGGTACGTGAGATTCGGCGGGTCGTAGATGACCTGCGCATCGAGTCCGCCCTCCATGCCTGCGGGCATCGGCTCGCCGCTGTAAGCGCGCTGCGCGATCTCCTCGATCAGCGCGCCCTTCTCCGGGTCGCCCTTCACGTACCACCGACCCTTCTCCCAGGCCAGATCCTCGGGCCTCGCCTCGAGCATCGTGGCCGCGATCTGGCGCGCCTTGTCGCGGACCTTGCGGGACACCACCGCCACCGCGGCGCCGCTGACGGGAGTCGATCTCGAGCCGTACGTACCCAGCCCGTACGGGGACTTGTCGGTATCGCCGTGGCGGACCTCGACGTCCTCGGGTGGAATCCCCAGTTCCTCGGCCACGATCTGGGCAAACGTCGTCTCGTGGCCCTGGCCCTGGGGCTGCGCGCTGATCGAGACCACGGCCTTGCCCGACGGGTGCACCCGCAGGTCGGCGCCGTCGTTCATCGATAGACCGAGGATGTCCATGTGCTTGCGCGGGCCGGCGCCCACGCCCTCGGTGAAGAACGACACGCCGATCCCCATGAGCTCGCCGCGGGCGCGCTTCTCCTCCTGCTCTCGCTTGAGCTCCTCGTATCCCGCGAGGTCCATCGCGACCCGCATGGTGTTGGCGTAGTTGCCAGAGTCATACGTCCAGCCCGTGGTCGTCTCGTAGGGGAACTGCTCGGGCGCGATGAAGCTGCGCATCCGCAGCTCGATCTGGTCGACGCCCATCTCCATGGCCAGCGCGTTGACCATCCGCTCGACCAGGTAGACGGCCTCGGTGATCCGAAACGAGCAGCGGTAGGCGACACCGCCGGGCGCCTTGTTCGTGTACACCGCCTTCACCTTGACGTGCGCGGCCTCCAGGGCGTAGGAGCCGCACACGATGTGGAAGAAGCCGGCCGGGAACTTGGTCGGCTGCGCCGTCGAGTCGAACGCGCCGTGGTCAGCGATCACGTCGACGCGCAGCCCCGCGATGCGGCCGTCCTTGGCGCACATCTCCGCGCGCATCAGGTAGTCGCGCGCGAAGCCAGTCGACATCAGGTTCTCGGAGCGGTCCTCGATCCACTTGACGGGCTTGCCGGCGACGATCGACCCCGCGATCGCGCACACGTATCCCGGGTACACCGGCACCTTGTTGCCGAACCCGCCTCCGATGTCGTTGCAGCGGATGCGGATCATGTGCTCGGCGAGCCCGGCCACGTGCGCGTACACGGTGCGGTGGGCGTGCGGCGCCTGATTGCCGTTGTAGATGTCGAGCTGGCCCGTGTTCGGGTTGAAGTCCGCGATCAGGCCGCACGTCTCGAGCGGCGCCGGGTGGCAGCGCGGGTAGATGATGTCCCGCTCCACGACCACGTCGGCCTCGGCGAACACGCGGTCGGCGGCCTCCTCATCGCCGGCCTCCCAGAGCGGGCTGGCCAGGTTGTCGAGGAGGCCAGCCTTGTCGTCGCGAATCAGCGGGGCGTCGGGATCGAGCGCCTTGCGGGCGTTGACGACCGCCGGCAGCGGGTCGTACTCGACGTCGATCAGGTTCAGCGCGTCGCGGGCGGTGTACTCGTCGTCGGCGATCACGAACGCGACCTCCTGCCCCTGGAAGCGGACCTTGTCCCCGGCGAGCACCGCCTGGGTGTCGTAGGAGATGGTCGGCATCCATGCGAGGCCCAGCGTCTCGAGGTCCTTGGCCGTGATGACCGCGTGCACGCCCGGGTGTTTGAGCGCGCGGGAGGTGTCGATCGAGAGGATCTTGGCGTGGGCGTAGGGGCTGCGCAGGACCGCGCCATGAAGCATCCCCGGCAGGCGGATGTCGTCGAGGTAGGTGCCCTTCCCGCGGATGAAGCGCGCGTCCTCCTTGCGCTTGAGGCGGCCGAAGCCGATCGGGCGCTTTGAATCCGGTTCCCGCCCACCCGGGAGGTTCTCGGTGACGGCCATGTTGGTTAGACCTCCTGCTTCGTGGCGGCCTCGTTCTCGGCCGCCCAGCGGATCGCCGCGACGATGTTCTTGTAGCCCGTGCACCGGCAGATCTGACCGGAGATAGCGGTCCGTATCTCCTGCTCGGTGGGGTTGGGATTCTCGTTGAGCAAGGCCCGGGCGGTCATCAGCATCCCGGGGGTGCAGAAGCCGCAGTGGAGCGCATGCGTCTCGTGAAAGCCCTGCTGGACCGGATCGAGCCGCCCTCCTGACTCGAGCGACTCCACCGTCTGGATCTCGTGGCCCTCGCACATCGCCGCCAGCGCGGTGCACGACTTGAGCGGCTTGCCGTCCATCAGCACGACGCAGGCGCCGCAGTTGGAGGTGTCGCAGCCCCAGTGGGTCCCGGTCAGGCCGGGGGTATCGCGGATGAAGTGGACGAGCAGCTGGCGCGGTTCGACGTCGCGCGTGACCGCCTCGCCGTTGATGTTGATCGTCAGTTGCATGTGCGTTTCAGGTCTCCTGTTTGAGAGCCCGCGCGGTGGCGCGGCGCAGGGCGCGCTTGGTGAGGACGCCCGCCAGGTGGCGCTTGTAGTCGACCGGGCCGCGGCCGTCGGCGAGCGGTGAGGAGTCCTCGGAGGCCATCCTGCCTGCCTCCGCGAACAGCTCTTCGCTCGGGGAGTTGCCTCGCAGCAGCGCGTCCGCGTGGGTGGCTCTCAGGGTGGTCGGGCCCAGGGCGCTCAGTCCGATCCCGGCATCGACGATCGTGCCGCCGTCGATCCACACGGCCGCAGACACGGCGGCGATCGCGAAGTCGCCGGCGCGGCGCTCCACCTTCTCGTGGGCGCTGCCTGCTCCGGGGCGCAACGGGATGCGAACCTCGGTGAGGATCTCCGCCTCGCCGACCGCGGTCATGAACGGGCCGACGTAGAACTCCTCCAGGCCAACGACGCGCTGTCCCTCGGGACCGCGGATCACGACCTTGGCCTTGAGCGCCGAGCACACCGCGCTGAGGTCCTCGGCCGCGTCGGCCTGGCACAGGGAGCCTCCGATCGTGCCGCGGTTGCGCACCGGCGGGTCGGCGATCAGCTCCTCGGCGTCTCTGAACGCCGGGAGCCGCTCGGCCAGCAGCTCGGACTGGAGCAACTCGACGTGGCGGGTCAGCGCCCCGATCCTGACCTCGTCGCCCTGTTCCCGGATGTACGAGAGCTCGGCGAGGTCGTTGATGTCGATGAGGAGCTCCGGGGTGGCGAGGCGCAGCTTCATCATCGGGATGAGGCTGTGGCCGCCGGCGATGATGCGCGCGCCGGGACCGCGTCCCTGGAGCGATGAGATCGCGTCCTCGAGGCTGGCGGCGCGTTCGTACTCGACGGGTGCGGGCGTCTGCATCAGCTCTCTCCCGTTTGCGGCTCGGCGACCGCGGTTCGCCCGGGCATCCGCGGTCGAACCCCTGGCGTCTGCGTGGGCTCGTAGCGGACGGGCGAGTCGGTGCCGATGATCGGCGAGCGAGGCATGTGCTCCGGCCGCGCCTGGCGGACCTCGGGGTACAGAAGCCGCGCCATCAGGCTCCCGCGCTCCACGTCTCGTAGTGCGGGGCCGTTGGGGCTCGCGGCCGCGACTGGCGCCTCTCGCCCGAGGCGGGCGAGCGTCAGGGTCCCCTTCGTGTACACCTCGGATATACGCGGCGCGGTCACCTTGGTGCTGTCGGGGAAATTCCGCAGCCCCTGTCTGGCCGCGCCCGGATAGAGGCCCTCGAGCAGACCCATCGCGTCCCTCAGCCCGGCCTTCTTGACGAGCAGGCCCTCGAGCAGATCCACGCCCGCGTCGAGGTTGCGGTTGATCGTGTTCACGACGTCATTCACGGGGGCGGTCTTCTCGATGATTCCCCTCACCCCGCCGATCGCCTGATCGAGGCCCCTGGTGATCTTGGCCAGCGCCACGATCGTCGCGACGAGGAAGAACACGAGCGCCGCCACGATCAGTGCGACCGCGATGATCATGACTACACCGGCTGCCGGCATCGCTTCACCCCTTTCACGCGTCGTCGATGATCGTGTCGAGCGAGCCGCCGTAGCCTGCGACCACCTCGACCGTCTTTTGTACATGGTCCTGCGTCGTGAGCAGCAGCGCGGTCGCGTCGAGGTCTTTGGAGGCGGCCTGCGCGGTGCCCGCGATCTGCTGGACGCTCGGGACGATGCGGTTCGCCGCCCGCAGGACGCCCAGCAGCAGGTACACCACGACCGGTAGCACCACCAGCAGCAGCACCGCGTCGCCGATCCACTCGAGGATCATTTCGGCCTCCTCTCCGCGACGACCGCCGCCTTGGCGGCGATCCCGGGCATCGCCCCCACGATGATGTCGAACTGCGCGTTGATCGCCTTGACCGCCGGCTCGAGCGGACGCAGGTGCTCGGACTCGACGCCCTGGAGCGCCTCGGCCAGCGTGGCGAGCTTCGCCGAGGTCGCTTCGAGCCGGGTACGGACGACGACGAGCGCGGCCGCGAGCACCGCCAGGACGACGATCGCCAGCAGCACGCTGAGGATGATCAAAAGCGTCTGGCTCATGCCCCACCGTACCCATCGGTCAGAGCGTTCATGTAGCCGTCTTGAACCACCGCCTCCTCGACGATCGAGCCCAGGACGGGCGCGGTCGCCTCGAGCTGGGGGATGTTCCCCGTGTTTGCCGCCACCTTGCCCGCGACTTCGAGCAGGGCGCCGGCGGAGGAGTCGATGTCGATCACGGACCGGATCAGCACGATCAACAGACCAGCGACGATCAGGGCGGCGACGAGGCCGATCCCGAGCGCGATGCCCCAGGCGCCGTGATTGGTGAGCGCGAACACGAGCGTCATTTTCCGACCGCCACCTTTCTCAGTGCACGCGCGGAGTGCAGGATCCGCACGCCAGAGTCGTTGATGCGGGTGATCCCGCTCAGCCCAGTGGTCTGTTGCCGGATCCTCTCCAAGCCGTCGACGGCGCTGCGCGCCTGCTTGGCGATCCTCGACGCCAGAACGACGATCGTGATGACGATCGCCGCGGCCACCAAGACGATGACGATTCCGACGACGAGGCCTACATCCCAACCGGTCGCGGCACCGATCAAGACGCGCATCTCACACCTCCCTCGTATGTCCGATGTTGTCCGAATGCTCGGCCGCCCAGCGGATCGAGCATACGATCGTCGCACAGCCCGTGCATCGACGCTCATCGTTCGCTCGTACTCAAACGGCGCTGGGACCTGCAATCCGCGGTTCTCTCTCTCCCTCCGTGGCGGAGGCGACCATTCCTGGCCAATGCTCGTTGAGAGGATGGTTATCTCGGTCACGCTCGTCAAGCGGTGAACGGTCTCGAGCCGGCGCAGATTGCCACCTACAACAGTCACGCGGCCGCTCGCTCTGCAGCGCTTTGCCACCACGCCGAGGAGATTGACGCCGTCGGCGGCTGAGCGCCTTTACCATGCATTCGGTGACTAACTCCGATTCTGATAGCGGCACGGTGTCGATGGACGACGCCGTCGACAAGACCGTGGGCGACGTCATGATCGCCCAGCCGAAGACCTGGCCGGGGGATGCTCCGGTGAGCGAGGTCCGGCGAGCGTTCGAGAAGCCGAGTGTTCGGACGGTGCTGCTGGCCGACGGAGAGCGCTTCGTGGGCGCGATCGAGCGCGACAGGCTTCCGGAGGATGCCCCCGAAGGCGAGCCGGCACGGGCGTACGCCGACCCGCAACCGCTCACCGCGACGCCCGGGACGCCGGTGCCCGAGGCGATCCAATTGCTCGAGGGCCGGGGCGAGCCCAGGTTGGTCGTACTCGACGACGACGGGCTCAGGCTGCGGGGGCTGCTCTGCCTCAACAGCAGCGCAACCGGCTTCTGCGTCCGGTAGCGGGTCAGGTGCCCGGCGGGCTGGCCGAGGTGCCCGGGGCGTCACCGCGGCCGCCGAGCCGTCCGCCGTCGAGCATCCCCTTCTCGAGGACGTTGTCGACGTCGAGCCGTACCGTCCGCATCACACCTCCGAGCATCGCGTAGTAGCCGGCGACGAGCAGCAGCTCGATCACTTGCGAGCGCCCGAGCTCCGCCTCGACCTCGTACACGAGCTCCTGCGAGGGCGTGCCGTCCTGGAGGAGGTCGCCGACGAGGCGCAAGGAGAGCAGCTCGCGCCGCTCGTATACATCCTCGGAGAGCTCGCCGCGCTGCACGCCGCCGATCTTGCGCTCGTCGATCCCCACGACGCGGGCGATCTCCTGGTGCTGCACCCACTCGTACTCGGTGCCGGTGAGGCGCGCGGTGTGCAGGATCGCCAGCTCCCGCAGGACGGGATCGAGATCGCTCTTGGTCAGGATCGCCTCGCCGAGCCGCAGCGTGGGTCCGACCAGGACCGGCGCGTTGGCGAGCATCCTGAACAGGTTGATGCGCGGCTCGGGGAGGCGGGCGAGGATGGCGCGGATGCGGTCGTCGGCCGGATTCTCGTCGGCGTAGGGAATCAGAGCCATGCCCGCGACCCTACAGTGTGGGGTCGGTGTGGGGTCGGCGAACAGGGGAGTTACACATGAGCGACGAGCAGAGGCTTCCGGCGACCGCGGCCGGGACTGCACCCGGAGCGAGCCGACTGGCGGGCCGACGCATCGTGGTGGTCGGCGGCGGCAGGCAGGGCGCCGACGATCCGGACGCGCCGCCCGGCAACGGCCAGGCGATCGCGGCGCTGGCGGCGCGGGAGGGAGCGGCGGTGGCCGTGGTCGACGTCGTCTCCGAAGCCGCGGATGAGACGATCCGCCTGGTCGAGCAGAACGGTGGCCCGGCGGCAAAGGTCATCGCCGACGTCGCTGAGCCGGCCGCGTGCGACCGGCTGGTCGACGAGGCGGCCGGCGCCCTGGGAGGACTCGACGCGGTGGTGCTGAACGTCGGCATCGGATCCGGGCTGAAGCTCGAGAGCACGACGGCCGAGATGTGGGACCGCGTGTTCGCGGTCAACGTGCGTTCGCACTTCCTGGTGGCGCGCCGCGCGTTGCCGATCCTTCCGCCGGGCGGGAGCATCGTGTTCATCGGCTCGGTCGCGGGCTTACGCCCGGGGAGCCTGATGCCGTCGTACGACACGTCCAAGGCGGCGCTGCTCGGGCTCTGTCGGCACGTGGCCGTCGAAGGGGCCAGACGCGGGGTGCGGGCGAACGTGCTTGCGCCCGGGCTGATCGACACGCCGCTCGGACGCGTTGCCTCGAAGCTCCGTCCCGGCAGGGACCACACGGCGATCCCACTGGGCCGCCAGGGAACGGCCTGGGAGGTCGCTCACATGACGATCTTCCTGCTCTCCGATGAGGCCAGTTACGTCACCGGCCAGATGTTCGTGGTCGATGGCGGGCTCTCGATGGGCGCACTCTGAGGGCATGACGCTTCAGAACCGGGTGACCCCGCTCGGCGAGCTGGTCAGCGACCCCGCGCGCGGCCTGGTGTACGGGAACCGGGGCTGCCTACACGACCAGGCCGGGCGCATCCGCCGGCGCTACAACGGCAAGCGCTGGATCGCCTGCCGTCTTCGCTTCCGGGGTTGGCGACGTCACCCCCTCATGCAGCCCGGGCGCTTCACCGAGCTGTTCTTCCTCGACGAGGCGACCGCGTTTGCCGCCGGACATCGCCCCTGTGCGCTGTGTCGGCGCGAGGACTACGAGCGGTTCACCGAGACCTGGCGCGAGCATCACCCCGGCCAGCGGGGTGCCGACACGCTCGATGCGCAACTCCACGGCGAGCGCGTCGATCCGGCCACCCGCGGGCAGCTGCGCCACCGAGCAGCGCTCGACGCCCTGCCCGACGGCGCCTTCGTGCTGTGGGAAGGGGAACCTCGCCTGGTGCTCGGCGGACAGCTGCTGAGATGGACGGCCGGTGGGTACATGGCGCCGAGACCCCGACCCGCGCGGTCGGAGGCGGAGCTCATCACCCCACCCTCGCTCGTGGACATCCTGCGCTCGGGCTGGCGACCGCTCGTGCCGCTGCTGCATCCCTCAGCGCTCGGGTGATCGTTCAGGGCGCGAGCCGCTCGAGCTGCCAGCGGCCGTCGCTGAGGCGCGTGTAGAGCAGCCGGTCGTGGAGGCGATCCTCACGGTGCTGCCAGAACTCGAGCGATTGCGGGATCAGCCGGAAGCCACCCCAATTGTCAGGCATGGGCAGCTCGCGGCCGTGGTGTTCGGCGGCGAGCGCGGCCACGAGTCGCTCGAGCTCCGCGCGAGTGCTGATCGGACGGCTCTGCGGCGAGGCCAGCGCGCTCAGCTGGCTACCGCGGGGCCGGGTCCGCACGTACGCCCACGACTCCTCACGCTCGAGTCGCTCCACCGGACCCTCGACCCTCACCTGACGACCGAGGACATCCCAGTGAAACAGCAGCGCGCCACGGGGGTTGACAGCCAGTTCGCGGGCCTTTCGGCCCTCGTAATTGGAGTAGAAGACGAAGCCGTCCTCGTCTGAACGCTTGACCAGGACCATGCGCGCGGACGGCGCGCCGTCGGCGTCGGCGGTGGCCAGCGCCGCCGCCTCGGGTTCCCGCACCCCCGCATCGACCACCTCTTGAAACCAGGCCGCGAATTGGCGAACGGGATCGGGATTGACGTCGGATTCCCGCAGCGGCTGCGCAAATCTGGGTACGGCGTGCGCTTCGTCCGCGCCCCGGCCGGTCACCTGTCGCTCCGATACACCGAGCGATCATCCCAGTTTGTGTGCCGTCCGGCGCTTTAGGCGGCGGCGAGTGCCGGCTCGAGCTCGCACGCGATCCGCTGCACCGCCGTGCGCAGTGCGCCGGACGCGAGCAGGGCATCCGTCGCTTGCGCCAGGACGCGACCCATTAGTCCGCGTCCCGAGACCGTGACGGACGCATGCACCTCGCTGCCGCTCGTCAGACGCCTCGCGAGGTATTCGACGTCAAGCTTTATCGGTCCGCTCGCAGTTAAGACCAGGCGACCGTCGTCGGCCTCCGCGACCTCGACCTCGAACTCCACGGACCGGCCCGCCAGCCGCCCTTGCACGCGCACCCGGTCACCGGCTACCAGGCGGTCACCGTCGAAGTCCAGGACCTCGAAGGGGATAGGAGCCCAGCGAGCGATCGCGCCGGGCTCGGTGAGCAGGGCCAGCACTTCCTCGGGAAGGCCGGCCATTCGGGCTTGTGCGGTCCAGGTCGCCATTGGACCACTTTCCCGCACCGACACGGCCAGCAGCTGTGACATTAACCACGCCACGGGGCGCCAGGATCGTATGGAGCAGTGGGCGCAGGGCGGGTCACGACTCGAAGCCGAGCCGCTCGACGAGGAACTGCCGCTGCTCGTCGTAGAGCCCGGGCGGCAGCTGCCTGAACCAAGCGCACCCGTCCGGCAGCCCCTCTGCCGCCGCGCGCCCGCCGACCAGCTTCGTCATGAAAGCCAGACCGACCGGGGAATCCAGACGGTTGTCGTAGTGGCTCGGATACTCGATGTACCCGAGCAGTCCTCCGACCTCGACCTCGCGCCTCAGCTCATCCTTCGCCACTCGCCTCACCGCTTGCACCAGCGGCTCGGCGAACAGGACCGTCCCGCCGGGGATATGCCAGGCCCCGACGTTCGGCGGAATGTCCCGGCGCACCAGCAGGACCCCGCGTTCCGGCGTCACGATCACTACCTCCACACAAAGCCGAGGTACGCGACTGAAGATCGCGTCGAAGTCGGCCTTCGGAAGCCAGCCCGGCGGCCGGGCGGTTTCAGGCACGCGACACCACGCACACATATTCGCGCGCGGCGAAGTGCTAGGTCACCGTACGCGCGCTGCGGCTCTCTCCGAGTCCCCAGCTGATGATCCGCTCCGGATAAATCCGGATCAAGGCTGTCGGCAGCGTGATCGCCTCGGCCCGTCCGCGTACCTCGACCGCGCGGGGACGCCACGGATCCACGCTCTCGACATCGTCGATGACGATCGCGGCTCGTCCCGTACTGGCGACGTCGCGGAACTTCTTCGAGAGCTCGAGCTCGTAACCGGCAACGTCGATGGTGTCCCGTGCCGCGTTGTAGATCCATCCCACCGGGACCACGTGCGGGGTGCCATCGCGGCCGACCGTCGCGATCCGTCCCAGTTGTCTCCCCCCGGTCAGGTACCGAAGCTCTGCGTCTGTGAACACGCTCATGGCGTGATGGCCGGCTCGAGCCACACGTCGCTCATCGCGGCACGGACGGGCGACAGGAGGTCGGGGAGGTAGCCCACTTGCATGAGCCAGCAGTGGCAGATCGACGGCAACACAACAAGGCGTCCCCCGTCATTCCGCTCCAAACGCGAGGCCGAGCACGAGCTCCCGATCTCGGACACGTGAGCTTTACGTTCACCGTTGAAGTGTCAGTGGGCATGCGCCGGGTCCTCGATGCGATGGTGATGGGCGCGCTGGGATTCGGCCTCGAAGGCGTGCAGGCACCGGTCAGAGCAGAAGCAGTAGGTCTCGCCGCCGAACTCCTTGGTGACCGCCCTAGCGCGATCCACCTTCATCCCGCATACCGGGTCGGTCACTCCGCGGCGGGACGTGAGCCAGAACATGGCTCCGAAGATGACGATCCCGAGGACGTTCAGCGCCAGCTTGTAGTTCACCTGCAGCGAGCCGAAGATGTCCGCGCGTGTCGGTCGCGGTCCGGTGGGGATCAGCCCGAGCGCGCTGAAGATGGCGTCGACGATCAGCGCCGCGATCACCATCGTCACGAACATCAGCGCTCCGATGCGGACGGTGAACCTGATGCCGTAGTACTTGCGGTAGATCAGGAGGATCGGAATGACGATCAGGTCGGCGAACAGGAATGCCAGGACCCCGCCGAATGAGATCCCGCTCGACCACAGCACCGCGGCGAGCGGCACGTTGCCGATCGAGCAGACGAAGCTGATCACGGCAATGACGGGACCGATGAGCACGTTCTCGATCGTCGGCAGTGGTGCCGGCGCGTTGCGGATGAACAGCTGTTCGAAGAAGCCGCTGCCGAACTGGGCGATGAACCCGGCGAGCAGAAACCCAATCGTGATCTCCTTCCACAGCATCTGCCAGTCGCCCCGGAAGTTGTGCGCGACGTCGGACCACGCCTGAATCGACATGAAGCGCTCGCGCCACGGCCTTTGTTCGCCCACGGCGTGGTGCCGATGGCCTGTGTCTGCCTTTCGCGCGTGCTCCCGGGCCTCGCGCTCGAGTCGACGGCTGACGAACACCCGCAGCAGCGTCGTCATCAGGACGATCATCACGATCCCGCCGACGTACTCCGCGAGCGTGAACTGCCACCCGATCAGCACCCACAAGACCAGGCCGAGCTCCCACACGAGATTTGTGGAGGCGAACTGAAACGCGAGCGACGCCGCGGCGCTGGCCCCCTTCTGAAACAGGGACTTGGCGATCGCGATCGCCGCGTAGGAGCACGAGGAGGACGCGGCGCCTAGCCCGGTGGCCCAGCCGACCGAGCGGGCGCCGGAGCCGCTCATGAGCCGCTCGATTCGCTGGCGCGGCACCCAAGCCTGCACGATTGCGGAGATCGCGAACCCCAGCACGAGCGCCCACCACACCTCCCACGCCATCAGGAACGAGTCCTTCAGGCCGTGCCAGAGGACATTTAGAACATCCATGATGACCACCACCATAGCATATACCCCTAGGGGGTAGAGGTACGCTATGATTCCGAAGTATGCCGAAGAACCAGACCCCGACCAGGGGCTACACCGCCACCAAAGACCAGCTGCTCGCGCGCCTGCGGCGGATAGAGGGACAGATCCGCGGGATCGAGGGGATGGTCGAGGATGACCGCTACTGCATAGACATCCTGACCCAGATCAGCGCCGCCCAAGCTGCGCTCGACAAGGTCGCGCTCGGCCTGCTCGACGGGCACGCGCACACGTGCGTCATTGGCGCCGAGCCCAATCAGCAGGACGAGCGGACCGAAGAGATGATGGCCGCCGTCGGACGACTGCTGAGACGCGGCTGAACCGCGGCGCCCATTCAAGAGGCGTGGATCAATGGGGATCTCCTCGCCGCTCCGCGGGGACGATCGTCTCCACCAGGCCGCTGACGACGTCGTAGACGTGCCCGGACACGGTGACGCGTGGGGAGATCGCGCTGGCGGAGCGCAGGCGCTCGACGTCGCCGGTGACGGTCGCCGCGGGATCGAGGACGGCGTGCTCGCGCAGGGTCGACTCATCGGCGCCGATTCGTTCGGCGTAGTTGCGGCGGAAGGTGTCATCGGCGAGCGCGCCGGTTCCGCACTGGGTGTGGTGGATGATGGCGACCTCGAACAGCGGGCCGTCGGGCAGCATGGTTTCAGCAAGTTGGCCGATGAAGGCCACATCGTTGATCACTTCCGGCGTGACGCGCCCGCCCACGTTGCGGACCACCATCGCGTCGCTGAGGCCGAGGCCGAGGAAGTGGGCCGGGTCGACGCGCGGATCGAGGCACGTGATCACGAAGAGGCGCAGGTTGGGGAACACGACCGCGCCCCGGTGACCGCCGGCGGCAGCGAAGGCGCGGTTGCGCGCGAGCGCGGTATCGATGTTCTCGGTGCCGGGCACCTCGCGGCCGGTGAGCTCAAACCCGGTCGCGCGGCCGGCCGCGGAGCCTACGGCGCTCCGGGCTTGTTCGTTGCTCACGATGACACATCTCCTGTCGTCTGGGGTGTCGTCAGCCGCGTGCGGGAGCCGCGGCCGCGGCCGTGGCCGTGGGCGGCGAGGCAGCTGCTTGTGTGGTCGGCACGTCGTCGGCGGCGGTCGTCGGTTGGGCGGGGAGCAGCGATAGCGCCATCACGGCGCCCGCGGCCGCGACGCTCGCGGCCACGTAGTTGGCCGCGCTGAAGCCGTGGAAGAACGCGGAGTTAGCGGCGCCGTGGATCGCAGTCCCAAGGGCCGGATGGCCGCCGTGAGCCAACTTGCCCGCGACGGTGAGCGCAGCACCGACGGACGCGTGCGCGGTGCGCGCGACGGTGGTCGGCAACCCGCTGGGGAGCGCGCTCGTGAGCCGGCTGGCGTACAACGAGGCGTACACGCTGCCGATCACGGCGACGCCGAGGGTGCCACCCAAGAGGCGAGTGGCGTCGTTGACCGCCGACCCGACACCGGCCTTGGCCTTCGGTACCACGCCCATGATCGCCTCCGTCGCGGGCGCGCTCGTCAGACCGATTCCCGTCCCCCCAACGACCATCTGCGCGGCGATCGTCGCGTAGTTGGTCGTGGCCGATGAAGTCGAAACCCACAGGTAGAACGCGGCCATCGACATCAGGCCGGATGCGACCACCAGCTTGGTGCCAAACCGCACCGCGAGCCTGGCGCCGAGGACCGAGGAAACGGCCACGCACGTCGCAACCGGGAGGAGGCGCACGCCGGTTGACAGCGGCCCGTAGCCCTTGAGGAACTGGAAGTACTGGGTGACCAGCAGGATGAACCCGGAAAGCGCGAAGAACGAGATCGCGACCGAGGCGCTGGCGGCGGTGAATCGTAGGTTGCGGAACAGGCTCAGATCGAGCATCGGCTGCTCGGTGCGGCGCTCCCAGGTCACGAAGGCCGCCACCAGTACCGCGGTCAGCGCGAAGCTGGCGAGGGTTCGCGCGCTTCCCCAGCCGTGGTTCGGGGCCTCGATGATCGTGTAGACGAGCAGGGCGACCATCGCCGTCGACAGTGCAAACCCGGCGGGGTCGGTTCGCGGCGCGTGCGGGTCGCGGGAGGTCGGTACATACCTACCAGCCAGGACCCCGGCCACCGCAGCGACCGGGGTCATCGCGAAGAAGATGCTGCGCCAGTCGGATATCTCGAGCAGCCAGCCGCCGACGATGAGCGCGATCGCCACACCCGTGATCGCCCCCCACAAGCCAATCGCTCGGGCGCGCTCGCGCCGCTCGGTGAACACGTTCGAGATCAGCGATAGCGTCGAGGGGAACACCATCGCCGCGCCCACCCCCATCATCGAGCGCGCCGCGATCAGCTGGCCAGGACTGTCCGTCAGCCCGCCCGCGAGGCTCGCGGCGCCGAACACCGACAGGCCCGCGAGCAGCATCCCCTTCCGCCCGAAGCGATCCGAGAGGCTGCCCGCCGCCAGCACCGATCCCGCGAACAGCAGGCTGAACGCGTCCACGACCCACTGCAGCTGCGAGTTGGACGCGTGCAGCTCACGCACGAGCGTCGGCAGCGCGACGTTGACGATCGTGGTGTCGAGGTTGACGACAAATGCCGCCAAAAGCAGCGAGATCAGAATCAGCGGCGGGTTGCGTTTCATGGTTCCTCCTCGCAAGCGCGGTCGGATCAGGCGGTCGGGACAGAGTTCTAAAGCATCTAGACAAGAAAGTCAAGCTCTAGCACAAGCCTTTCTACCTACTGCTAGAGTTAGTGCAGCGATGAGGTCCTACGAGGAGTACTGCGCGATCGCGAAATCACTCGACGTGATCGGCGATCGCTGGACGCTGTTGATCGTCCGCGAACTCGCGCTTCGCGGCGCGTGCCGCTACACGGACCTGCGCAACGGCCTGCCCGGGATCGCCACAAACCTCCTCGCCGAGCGGCTCCGCGAGCTCGAGCACGCGGGCGTGATCGCCCGCGAGGACGCGCCGCCTCCGATCGCCACCACGCTCTTTCGCCTCACCTCACGCGGCGAGCAGCTCCGGCCGGTGCTCGAGGACCTGACCCGCTGGGGCGTGCCACTAATGAGCGAGCAGAATCCCGACGATGCCGTCCGCAGCCTGTGGCTGGCGTGGGCACTCGAGCTGATGCTCATTGACCGCCGGCCCAACGCGCCCCCCGTCACCCTCGAGCTTCAGACCGGCGATCAACGGATCGTGATCGAAACGCACGACGGCGTGATCCACACACGGCTCGGCTCAACCGAGAGCCCCGACGCCACCCTCGCCGGACCACCCAAGCCGATCATGGGGCTCCTGCTCGGCCTACTCGAACTCGCCGACGCGAACGCCATCGGAATCGACTACCAGGGCGACCCCACGATCCTCGATCGGATCGGCTCACACACAACCGCCATCGCCCCGCTGACCCCAGACGCGCCGAGGCGGCGCTCACCGACGACCTGATGATTGCTGGCGGACTGAGGATTCGGACGAGTCCGCTGCCTCCTCAGGCTTTTGGTCGGCGTCGATCATCGGCTGGAGCTGGCGGTGAGCCAGAAGTCCCGGTGTCGCCGCGAGCAGGAAGTTGAACACGCGGTAGGCGACGACTGCGGCCAGCGCCGGCGCGAGCGGCTCGCGCACCCAGTACAGCGCATAGGTCATCAGGACCTCGGTGATCCCAGCGCCGCCGAGCGGAAGCGACCGGCGCGTCGCCGCGTACCCGGTGGCGTAGGCGATGATCACCTTGCCCGCGCCGGGATTGAGGCCGAACGTGCGCACGCCGGCGTAGAAGGCGCCGATGTCAGCGGCCCAGTAGAGCGCGGTGCCGAGCCAGGCACCCCAGTAGACGCGCGGATTGCGGATCAGGGTGCGGAGCACGCCGATGCCCTCCAGCGCATGGGTGAGCCAGCGCAAGCGCCCGATCCGCGTTCGCGACAGACGCTTGATCCGGTGCGGGGCGCTCGCCCAGAGACCGAATCCGAAGCCGATTGGCACGGCGATCGCCCACGGCCAGAGCAGCGAGGGCAGGACGTCGGCGCCCTGCGCCAGCAGGACGATCGAGACGATGCAGGTGATCGGCGCGAGCACCGCCCATTCGAGTGTGCCCAGCGCCAGCACCCGCACGCGCGCGCTGCGCTCGTCCTCGTGGAGGGCGTGAAGCGTGCGCTTATCGATGCCGAACCCGCCGCCGATCGAGAACGGCCCGAACCCGGCTATCACCACGCGGGCGACCAGGGGCAGGGCCAGCGGAGCATGTCCGTGGACCTGCGCTACGGAGCGGTAGGCGATCATGTACGCCGCGTAGGCGACCACCTCGGCCGCCGCGATCAGCGCAATCCACTGCGGATGGACGTCGCTGAATGCCCGTCCCACCTTGTCGACGCCGGTGGCTCGGGCCAGGGCCAGCACGGCTACGGCGGCGAGGCCCGCTGCCACCGCTGACAGCACGAAGGGCCGTATCGCGGATCTTCCCGGCACCGGGGCGACGATACTCGCCGACCTCCGATGGCCCTCACCGCCCGCCCGCGGTTACGCTTCTACGCCGGCGTGGACGTTCGCACCGCCATCGCTCTCGCCCTCGCGGCCGCGTCGACCACGCTCACCAACGTGGCATACCTCCGCGAGCACGACGCCGCCGCCGCTCTTCCCTGCCTGTCGTTGCGCCGCCCGCTGCACTCGCTGCATCTCCTGCTGACCGACCGTAGCTGGATGACCGGGTTCGCGATGGAGACCGGCGGCTTTGCGCTCTACGCAGCGGCCCTGGCGCTGGCCTCGCTCGCGCTGGTCCAGAGCATCACGGCCGGTGGAATCGGGGTACTCGCGTTTGTGTCCGCCCGGCTCAGTGGCCGCAGGCTCAGCTCTCGTCAGTTGATCGGCGTGATCCTCTCGATCGCCGGCCTCCTCGCGCTCGCGGTGTCGCTGACCACCAGCAGCGGCGAGGGCAGCAATGGATCGACCGCCGCGATCCTGTCCTGGATCGGTGGAACGGCGCTGCTGGCTCTCGTGACGCTCGCGATAGGCCGTCGAGCTGGCAGGCTCGCCGTGGGAATGGGCATCGCCGGTGGCCTCCTCTTCTCGATCGGCGACTTCTCGACGAAGCTGGCGACGCAGGGCGGCGCGCGCTTCGGCTTCGTGGTGACGCTCATCATCGGCTACACGCTCGGAACCTCGCTGCTCCAGCTCGGATATCAGCGCGGCGGTGCGTTGACCGTCGCCGGCCTCGCCACCCTGATCACGAACGCAATGCCGATCGCCGCAGGAACGATCGTGCTGAAAGAACCGGTTCCCTCGGGGTTTCTCGGTGCCCTGCGGATCCTCGCTTTCGCCGCGGTCACCGCCGGTGCAATCCTGCTCGCCGCGCCGGAAGGCCCGGGTTCGCCGACGCGGCGGGACGGCCCCGCCTCGTCCGCGGGGCCCTGAAAGAGGGAGTCAGTTCTCGCGGAGCTTCGGGAACCGTGCTCGTCGTGAACTCGCGGTCAGCTTCTTCGGGCCTCGCGTGTCTTAAGGCTAAGCACCCGACTACCCACTAGACGGGGAACCTCCGGACATGCATATCGCCTACATCGTGACCACGATCGTGGCGGCGCTCGCGACCGGCTACGCCGCCTCCTTGAATTTCGTCGGTGCCGAGTCGGTCAAGGTTGTCGCCGACCGAGTGCAGGTGTCGCAGAAATGGATGATTCCGTTCGGCATCCTGTTGGCCTCGGGCGGGATCGGACTGCTGATCGGCCTCACCCTGCCGGTGCTCGGCACTGCCGCTGGGATCGGCCTTGTCCTGTACTTCATCTGCGCCCTTAGCGCGCACATACGGGCGCGCGACCCTCAGATCGCTGGGGCCGTCAGTTTCCTGGTGCTGGTCGCGGCCGCCCTGACCTCTGAGCTCGCCTATCGCAACCACTGGGGATGACACGGTGGAGGCGCACCCCTCGACGACACGCGCGACGCGCTCGTCGCGCCGCGGGTTCGTCAGCGAGGGGCCCGACCTCGCAGCCGGCGAGGCAACCGCTCGCCGTTACGCTGGCCCATTCGCGCTGCCCGCGCTCGCGCTACCGCCCCGCTGGCCGTTCGGCGCTTGTTGCGAGCATTCACGGGATGGCACGCCGTGGACGCCCGGCACGCTGCCCCGACCGTGGGCGGCTGCTCGCAGGCCGCTCCGACGGCAGGAAGGGTGACCGGCGGTGGATGAGCGCGAGTGGCTGAGCGAACGCTTTCAGCAGCACAGAGGGCATCTGCGCGCGGTTGCCTACCGGATGCTGGGATCGATGAGCGACGCCGACGACGCGCTCCAGGAAGCATGGCTTCGGATCAGCCACCAAGATCCCGGGACTGTCGAGAACATGCAGGCCTGGCTGACGACCGTCGTCGGCCGGGTATGCCTGAACGTGCTGCGTTCACGGAAGGCACGACGCGAGGAGCTCTCAGACTTTCACGTGCCTGACCCGGTCGTGACCCTTTCAGACAGCGTCGACCCCGAGCAGGAGGCGCTGCTCGCCGACTCCGTCGGCCTGGCGCTGCTCGTGGTGCTCGACGCGCTGTCTCCCGCCGAGCGGCTCGCGTTCGTCCTGCACGACGTCTTCGGCCTGCCCTTCGCGGACATCGCCAATGCTCTGGACCGCTCGGAGACTGCCGCGCAGCAGCTCGCGAGCCGCGCGCGCCGGCGCGTGCGGAACTCGCCCGAGCCGGACCGTGACCTGGCGCGCCAGCGATGCGTCGTCGACGCGTTCTTCGCCGCCTCGCGCGATGGCGACTTCGACGCCCTTCTCGAGGTGCTGGACCCCGACGTCGAACTCCGGATCGACGGCGGCGTCCTGCGCGAAGACGCCTCGCTCGTGCTTCGTGGCGCGGACGCGGTGGCAGCGCACACGGCCACCTACTCCAGGCTCTACCCGCTCGTCAGACCCGCGCTCGTGAACGGCGCCGCGGGAGCGGTGGTGGCTCCGCGCGGGCGTCGCCTGTTCTCGGTCATGGCCTTCACCGTCACCAAGGGGAAGATCACCGCCATCGACGCTCTCCTCGACCCGGAACGTCTCGCGCAGCTCGACGTCCACATCCCCGCCGATTAGCGCTAGCACGAAAGCGTGCGCGAACAACGAGACCACTCCACGTGAGCATCCGAGGTCGCCAACCGCAGCTCTGCCCAACCCTCGGTGGCGCGACGTCCTGGTGCTCGACCTCGCCGGGGAGCGCATGTAGTTTGTGCTCGTGACTGGGCCCGCGCCGAGCCGCACCGCAATGATGGCTGCGGTGGCGCGCGCGATTCACTTGTTGCATTACGGTCCGCGGGCACTGCTCATCGACTGGCTAGCGTGGCCATTGGTTGGGGCGAGAGCCGAGGCGATGGCGTCGGCAACTCCCCCCGTGCTGGGGGAGCTCACGCAGCCGTTCATGACGTGGTTTGCCGCACGCGCGCGGCTGACTGAGGACTGGCTGGCGGAATCCAAGTCGCGGCA
Organism: uncultured Solirubrobacterales bacterium; assembly: GCA_963731355.1. GTDB lineage: Bacteria > Actinomycetota > Thermoleophilia > Solirubrobacterales > Solirubrobacteraceae > Palsa-465. The sequence continues at coordinate 327,395 of CAVSUS010000006.1, forward strand.
ATACGTCATTTCTGGGCGCGGGGCTTGACTCGTTTGCGTGGCGTCATCCCCGGCAACGTCCACGTGTTCGAGGTGGACCAGCCTGCCTCGCAAGCTTGGAAGCGAGAGCGGGTGTCCGCGCTCAGACTTGGGGTTCCCGATCAGCTGACCTGGCTATCTCTGGACCTCGAGCAGCGGGAGCTGGACGAGACCCTTCGGCTCGCGGGCGTCGATGCCAGTGGAGGCGTGTTCGTGAGCTGGTTGGGCGTGATCCCCTACCTCACCGCCGAAGCGATCAGGGAAACCTTGCGCCAGCTGCCCGCCTGTCGGCTCGCAGTGGCCTACGTGCCGCCAGATCAATATTGGGACGGTCCTGCTCGGCCACTCGGGAAGCACTTTCGGGCCAGGTACAGGCGCTGGGGGAGGCGTGGATCTCGCTCCTCTCACCACAGGAGCTCCAGCGCGTCCTAGCTGACGGCGGGTTCGAGGTAATTGAAGACGTGGGCGCCGCAGACATCGAAGCGCGGTACCGCCTCCCAGCAGTCCACCACGAGCGCATAGCTCTCGCCCTCAGTCGCTGACGCCCCCAGGTGCGCGTCGAGCATCAGCCACCACGGCGTGGCCGCCTATGCCTCTGGTGCGTGGGTCACCAACAGCCAATCCAACACCGTGACCCACATCGATGAGAACGGGACCGCACGCGCGAAGGCGATCCCGGTTGGCAACCAACCAAACGGGATCACCATCGTCAACGGAATAGTCTGGGGGGCGAACTCGGGGAGCGACTCCGTCGATGGATATGTGCGGCCGTGTCGGAGCCAGACGATCCCATCGTCGCGCGCGTGAGGTGACGAAGCGCAAGAATCTGGAGCCCATGATCGAAGCCGCCGAGAATTCAGACAGCGCTGCCGCCACCGGCTCATGGTTTCCGGTGCCCGACGAGGCCGACTTACCATCGGATCTGAAGGGACTTTTCCGGAAGGCACGGGAGGTACTTGGCTTCGTGCCGAACGTCTTTCGTGTCTACGCGTTCCGGCCGGCTCGTCTGAGCGCCTGGTTCAACCACTTCCGTCAGCTGCATGAACCAACGGAGCATCTGAGCGCCGCTGAGCGCGAGATGATCGCCGTCGTGGTCAGCTCTGCCAACGGCTGCCTCTACTGCCTCGTCGCGCACGGCGCGGCGCTGCGCCAGGAACTCGGCAATCCGGTGCTGGGTGAACGGATCTCCTACGACTGGCGCCGAGCCGGGCTCGATTCGCGCCGCGGAGCGATCTGCGCGTACGCGGAGAAGCTCACGCTGACGCCGCGCGCGGTCACGCGGGACGACCTCCAGACCCTGCTGGATGCCGGCCTGAGTCTCGAGGAAGCCTGGGACGTGGCCGAGCTGAGCGCCATGTACAACTTCACCAACCGTCTGGCCATGGCCACGAACATGCTGCCGAACTCGGAGTACAGCGCCCAGGCGCGCTCCGGTTGACCCGCTTGCGATGGGGGCTCCGCGGGGCGCAAACGGGCTCCTGTTGCGCTCGGGCCGGCTGGTACGGATGTACGCGTGGGGACGTGACCGCAGAGGAGAAGCTCTTGCAGCGCGCCCCGGATTGGACGGAGGAGCGGGCCGAACGCGCTCTGCGCGCGGCCGCCCCCGGGTTCCCACGGCCCGATGTTTGCTTCGAAACGCGCGCCGGATCGGAGACGGGTGCTGGCTTGGCCGAGTGAAGGCTGGCCAGGATCAGCGATTGACGATCAACGGGCAGGCTCTCCGCCGAGGGTCCTAAGAGCTCCGTCATTTGATCGAGGAGCGCTCCGGGTTCCGCGCCGACGGGCGGGTTCTAGCGGGCGCTGCCGACCCACCCGCCCGAGCCGTTCAGCACTCGCGCCCTGGCTTCGCTGCTCGGCTGTCTGGAACAGGCTCGTAGCGCCGCGGACTGCCTAGCGCGAAATCAAAATCTCGAACCGGCCGGTAAGCGCAGCCGCAACCCACTGCACCCACGAACCCCTGAGGCAGCGCGGCCCACGTGATCGACGAACAGCGGCTCCATGGCGAAGGGGGCCGAAGGGCGTCCGGCGGGAACATTGGCTCACGGCGACAGCGTCGCTGGGGCGCCCGCGCCAGACCGCCGCAAACGGGCGATGAGATCACCGATCTCGCGCAGCCACTCATTTTCTTGGCCCCCGACGGCCTCGACCCAGACGTCGCGCAGCTCACTCTCCGCGCGCACGCGCGACACCGCATCGACCGCCTGCTCTATCTCCGAGTCATGCGGCCGATGGGGGTTAGCGTCGACCCAGCGTCGCACGCGGTCCGGCAGACGGGCGGGTGCCTGACCGGCACAAGAAGCAAACAACTCCGCCGCCGCGATCGCCTCGCACGACGCATCGAACTCAAGATAGTCAGCGTCGCCCAAGGCGTAATCGAGAGCAGACGCGATCACAGCGCCTGGATCCACCGCTTCCTCGACTAGTAAGAACCAGTCACCGGCGGCGTCATTCTCGAAGCTAGCAGCACCCCACGCTCCCACAACGACGAACAATAGACCGCCGGATCAACGAATGGCGATCGACTCACACAGGCCCTCGACGAAGGCTCGTGGGGGTTGCGCATAGGATCGACGAGCGGCCGCCGGGGCGAGGTCGGCGCGACTACGATCGCGGCGGACGTGTGCACGGGGGCGCTGTCAAGCCCCGATGGGCGCGACAGCCAGCGCTTGGAGCGTGACTGCGTGACGCAGGACCGCAGAAATCGCGGCAGTCACGTGCGGCTGTGGGTTCGGATCGCAAATCCAGATGGGAAGAGCCCGCACAGTGCTGCTCGGCCGCGCGGTCAGCGATGCGAGCCATCAACCTGGTCGAGGTGCGCGACGGCGTGATCTGGTTGGTGGGTTGAGCGACGGTCCCGGCTGCGTCGTCGTCGCGCCCAGCCCGAAGATCCGAGGGTCACCTCGACGTACTTCTACGTCCGGTGCCTAACCCTAGTGAGCGCAGATCCAGAAGCGATCTGGACGTCGTCGCGCAGCGTTTGGGCTTCGGCGAGGTTCTGAAGCTTCTTGAGCGAATGGTGTTCGATCTGGCGGATGCGCTCGCGAGTGACGTTGAACGCGCGCCCGACCTCATCGAGTGTGCGCGGGTGCTCGCCCCCGAGGCCGTAGCGCAGCTCGAGCACGCGCCGCTCGCGGTAGGACAGGTTCTCCAGCGCGTCTTGCAGAGCTTCCTTGGTGAGGATCTCCACGGCGCGCTCGTAGGGAGATTCGGCGTGTTCGTCGGCGATGAACTGACCGAACTCGGACTGCTCCTCGTCGCCTACTGGCTTCTCGAGCGAGATCGGCGCTTGCGCGAAGCTCTTGATCGACTCGACCTCCTCGGGCTCAATGCCGCTCACCTCGGCGATCTCCTCGACGGTCGGCTCGCGACCGAGCCCGGTCACCAGCTTGCGCTCCGCCCGTCCGATCCGGTTGAGCTTCTCGACGATGTGGACCGGGATCCGGATCGTGCGCGCCTTGTCCGCGAGCGCACGCGCGATCGCCTGGCGAATCCACCACGTAGCGTACGTCGAGAACTTAAACCCCCTGCGGTAATCGAACTTCTCCGTCGCACGGACGAGACCGAACGTGCCCTCCTGGATCAGGTCCAAGAACGGCAGCCCCTGGTTGCGGTAGTTCTTCGCGATCGAGACCACCAGCCGCAGGTTGGACTCGACCATCTTCTGCTTGGCGTCCAGATCCCCCCGCCCGATCCGCTTGGCGAGATAAACCTCCTCCTGAGCCGTCAGCAGCCGCATCTTGCCGATATCCCTCAAAAACAACTGCAGACCGTCGGTCGTCCCTTCTGGCTTGAGATCCAGTGGAGCCCTGCGACGGGTGCGCCTCTCCGGCGCACGGTCGATGTTCAGGCTCGCCGCAACTGCTGGGTCGATTTCCTCGACCAGCTCGATCTCAAAGCGCTCGAACAGGCCGTGCAACTCCTCGACGTCGGCTTCCTCGAGCCCGACCTCGGCCGTGACGGTCGCGATCTCGGCGTATGTGAGTACCCCGACCTGCAGCCCGCGTGCGATCAGACCCTTGACCTCTTCAAGCTCCTGAAGATCCGCTACTGACATCCGGTCGCGTTTCGCTAGGCCGCGCCGCTCAAACCGGGCTCACCGCGGCATGGCGTGCCGACGGCGAATCGCGAACTTTCGCCCGGCGGAGGCGTTCGCATCGGTGACGCCCGTCATCGACAGGCTGGGAGGGGGCGGCGGTCGTGGCGGCGCCGCTGAGTATCAGCGCGGTTGACAGCGGAGCGCGGCGGCAGCAGCGCACGTGTCGCCCGCGCCGGGAGCGCGAGAGAAAGCTTGTACGCGTGAGCTCATAGACTGCGCGTCGCAGCATTCGACTGCGAGCTGCACTCGTGGGTGCCTTGAGCTCGCGGCCAGCGATGACCTCAATCTGCCTTATTCGCTGGCCCGCGCTCGAGCAGCCGCTGTGCGACGCGCCGCCGCATAACCCGACTCCACGGTACCCGGCGATTTCACCGAGGTCGCGGACCGACTCGAACAGCAAGCCGCAGATGGGGCATCGGTCCCCGATCGGCTCGGCTTCGTTTTCGGTGGTGTACGCGCGCGTTTTGCTTCCCAGCCGCTTGGAATGCGGGATCGGCATCGCCTCCTAGTCGTGACCTCGCGTGAGGTACGCGAAGCGGGCGTCGCTCGAACCGACCGGGTCTGCTTTGGCGCGGGCGCCGAGAGCTCGCCCGGCGTTCAGACGGCGTTGCGCATGGATCGCTGACGAGAGCTGCCGCGACCCGCGGTCGCGACTGAGTTCGCCTCGCCTGCGCGCTGCCCGGTCCTGTCGCGTGTGCGTCATGGTCTTCAACCCTTCTCGTCCCTCTGTTGGTTCGCGCCGAAGGGAGAGGGCTAGAACCCCCGAGCGTTCAGTCAGGTTGATCCGCGCCCCACCGGGCCGGTGGGGTAGCGGCCGTTGGCGCAGGTCACCGGCCCCGCAGTCAAAACCAGTAACCCCCGCCTCTCGCCTCGTGGCACGGTTGCGCCGTCGGTGGCAGTCGGGCTTGGGATGAGAATCCTGGCCGCAGGGCCAGCTCGCATTCGACTGTACTCCTATTGCCGGCGCTTGTGTGCGCGGATCTCAAAAGTTTGCTCGCGCTCGTCCCCGGGCGCGGGCACCGGCCCGTTCGCCAGCGGCCCGGGTCGGCTGGCATAGAGCTGGCCGCCCGTGATTGAGCGAGATCGCGACACCGGCAGCCCACCGAGAATTCGGTTATCCGCTCACCGGCCAGTGAGCCCCATCACCCGCAGGTTTCGCACTCCCGGAGGCCACCCCGTTGATCAACGTCCTCCTGCCCCGCGGGGAGAAGTTGCGACAGTGAGCGGGCGTATCCACTCCTCGCCGACGGCGAGATCGAGATCTCCCAGGACAGCAGCTGGGTGCCGGCGGCATTGGTCGCTCCTAGCACTCCGATCCGAACGAGGGCTAGACGGCGCGCGCGCTGAGCAGTCGCAGGCGTGGCACGGCCGGATTCCCGCCGAAACGGCGCGCGGCGCCGTTGTCTTCGATGGCTGGCGGTCGGTGTGGCGGCGCGCGCCTATAGTCGGAGAACATCTCGAGAGGAACGCGAGGCATGAGCGCTGACTCCAACCACGCCCCTCCAGAACAAGTTCGGCCCCATCCTCGCTGACGCCGCCGAAACCATCACCGTTCAGGAGGCGAGCCACGTCCTCGAGTAGTCGCGCGTCGTGTCCACGAGCGCTCAACCCCAGCGCAGGGCGTGTGCTGGTAGCCGACGTGATGCCGCTCAATCCTCCGTGCAGCCAACCGCGCTCGAAGCGACCCCCGCAGTCAAGCTCGTCCGCTCATGAAGCGCGCGATGACACCCGTGAGAAGAGCCGTAGCTGCGTGTCGCGGGACCGAGGCGAGCACGCGCCAACACAGCACGACCGGGATCAAAGGTTGCGCCGGATCCGCGCTCAGCAGCGACGACCGGCGTTGTCGAGGTGCCTGGTAGGCGACGTGAGTGTCGCGAGGAGCTATGCATGCGTCGCGTCGCAGGTGGAGCACGGCCGATGACTTGAAGCCCTCGTTTGTTCGTTCGGCGGCACGTGATGGCCGAGATGGCGCGCTGTGTGAGTCGGGTGACGGCGGCGTAGCGTGGTGGCCCGATGGCGGAGCGCGAGGACCTCGAGTTCACCTATTCGCTCATCGACCGTATGTTGCGGCTCAGCCTTCGGAGAGCTGGCGGATTTCAGCGACGCCAAGTACGACGTCGACTTCCCAACGCAGCTTTGGTCAGCGGCAGCGCACCAATAGGCGTCTATCGCTACGCCGCACGACCAGCCAGCGGCCTTGATACTCCGCTTTCGCACCGACCTCTACCCCAGCCGGCGTGCATTCGCGCACGCCAGCGGGGGCATTAGGTCGTGATGCACGTGCACTCCCGCTTACGATCGATCGCCGCTGGATCGCCCGTGCGAAGGCGAGAGTGCGGTGCGTGACAGTGAGACGGCGGACCAGGTCTAGGCTTTGATCAGCCGTGAGCGAATCTGCTCGGCTGGGTGCTGCGCGGGCAGCTCTGACAGGACGGCAACCTCCACGCCACCTCCGCGCTCCAAGGTGGGGCAGCGTTTCGCCATCGCTAGAGCAGCCTCAAGATTGTCGGCATTTACTACCGAGTAGCCCCCGAGCTGGGTGGACGGTCCGCCTTCGCCGACGACGGTCGTCGGCTCAAACACAGGCCAACCTGGGTCCACGACATTTGGAGCGATGACGTCGTTGAGGAACTCGCCCCAGGCGGCAAGGCCGGCCGAGTCGGCCAAGGGGTCGTAGTCCTTCGCGGAGCGGTAGCTGAGAATGAACTGCGGCATCTGAATTTCCTCCTCGCTCGACCACAGACGGTCGTTCGGATACGGGGGCTGCGAGCTCGGGCTTTCGCGCGAGATCCCTGATCAGCTGTCGGGATCGCGAGGCTAGACGGCGCGGATAGCCACATTCAAGGGGCACAGATGTCAACTATCATGCAATCCGTGCCAAAACACCGTGTCGTCGCGTTCGCACCGGGGCCGACATCTCCGCTCGATTTGGGCGCGGTTTGCGAAGTGTTCGGCATCGACCACGAACTGGCCCCTAATTGGTACGAATTTTCAGTCTGCAGCGAACGGCGAGGCCGGCATGCCACGCGAGGCGGGTTACGCATGATCGTCGACGGTGGCTTGGAGATGCTGACTGACGCGGACACCATCGTCGTGCTGCCCGTCGCCCGCTTCGTGCATGAGCGCCCACCACGTCGCTTGCTCGCGCCACTCGTCGCGGCTCGCGCGCGAGGCTGCCGAATCATGTCAGTGTGCTTAGGGACATTCCTCCTAGCCGCGGCAGGACTGCTCGATAACCGCCGCGCAACCACCCACTGGCGCTTCTGCCGGGCGCTGTCAGCCAGCTATCCGCTGGTCGACGTCGTTCCCAATGCGCTGTACATCGATGAAGTGGACATACTGACCTCAGGCGGCGTAGCGGCGGGCATCGACCTTTGCCTACACGTTGTCCGCAGCGACTTCGGGGCTGACATCGCCAACAGCCTGGCACGCCGAATGGTGTTCGGACCGCACCGCGAGGGAGGTCAAGCGCAGTACATCGAACAACCGGTCACCGCGAGACCGGCGGAGCGCCTAGGCCCCGCCATCGCGTGGGCGCTCGGACATCTCCCCGACAATCCTTCCATCGACCAGCTCGCGGCGATAGCCGCGATGAGCCGACGGACCTTCTACCGCGAGTTCGAAATGGTGATGGGCACAACGCCCCGCCGTTGGCTGAACGCTCAAAAGATCGTGCTTGCCTGCCGGACACTAGAAACAACCGACCTGTCTGTCACAGAAGTCGCCGGGCAATCGGGGTTCACCGATCAGTCCTCGCTTTGGCGCCACTTCACGCGTCAAGTCGGGCTCAGCCCCTTGAGCTACAGACGCAGCTTCAGAGCCCAGCTGCCCAACGGCGGCCCGGCGCCGACACCAGCACCGTCCTAAATGCACCAAGACGGCGCGGCCTACGACTCGGCCAATCGCTCCAAAGAACGCCGCCGGGCGCGACCGGCCTGCGGATAAGCGATAGACGCCGGGCTCGTGGAAGCGGAAGCTGCCGCCGACCAGCGCTGCGTTGTTGAGAACAACGAAAGGAGCGCTGATCGCGTCGTTTCCGGAACCGGCCGGGTATGGGGCAGCAGCTCGGGCCGCCCGCCGCCGGTGATCTCCAGCCCGGGGTCCTGGCCCGCCTCGATTAGAGCAGGCAGCTAACCAATCCGTTCTCCAGAGGAGGGCCCATGTCTGCTCATCAGTTGTTGGACGGGGCCGCCCGACCTCGTCGCCGGCGACCGTGCCCGGGCATCACACCGGCCGCAGTCCACGGAACAAGGGCCGCCGGTATCCGGCGGATCCGCCTACGGTCGACGAGATCATCGCGGTCATGCGCCAAGCCGGAGACGGCCGGCACGGCCGGCGGATGCGCGGACTAATCGTCGTGCTGTGGCGGGCCGGCCTTCGCATCCATGAGGGCACTCACGCTGTCCGAGACCAACCTCAACGTCCGTCCGGTGTCTTGAGCCAGGCTCAGGTTCGGGCAGATGCGGAGCGAGCGATACTGGGACCGGGTGACGGCGTGCCACGTGGATGGCGTCCTGAATGCCGACCACACGACCATCCGTGCCAAGGTCGGCGAGCTGATGACGGCGCTCAGCGCGGAGAAGCTGGTCGAGGTTTGTCGAGCGTTGAATCAAGCGACCGGCTGCGAAGCGCCCTCCCACCGGGTCCGTATGTTTGCGGTTCAAGCCTCGAGCCCGCTGCCTCGAGCGCTCAGGAATTTGAACGGGCAAATCAGAAGCCTGTAGATGGGTCGCGCCGTCCGGGCAGGGAGGTATCGGTGACGCTCCTCTTGCCAGACCCTCGCCCTGGGATGTGGTTTGACCAAACTCAAGCCGAGCTGAATCACCTGGGAATCGTGGTGATTGGTCCTGGGTTCGCTGGTGTGGAGTTCGATGCGGCAGAGATGCTTGGTGCTGATGAACCCGTATTGGTTGGGGCTGACTAGCCGGACTGGCGCGCCGTGGTCGTTGTCTAGCGGCTGTCCGTCGAGGCGTTCTGCGATAAGGACGTCGTCCGCCAGCGCATCCTCAAGTAGGACGATCGATCGGTAGCCGTCGAGGCCTTCGAAGACGACATGGGTTATGTCGCTGGAGAGGAGGACGTCGAGGCGCGCTGTCTGCTCGTCATGACCCTCTTCATCGGCAGCCCCTTGATCGCCGCGAATCACGGCTCGCGCGGCCGCGCGGATGTCCTGCACCTCGCCCTCGAGCAGCTGTTGGTCTAGATCACCAAACCCTGCCCTCCCCGGGCAGATCATCGCGACACCGCGGCATCGCTCGACGTTGAGCCGCGATCATCCGCAACCTCAGCGCTGCTCCGCCGGACTGCTGGACTTTCCTCGTGGCACGAAGTGACGCTCACGCCGCGCGATCGGCGGCGTCGGTGTCCAAATCCTCGCTCGCGCTGAGCCGCGTATCGACATCGGCTCGATCTGCGGGCACTGCATTGCCGGCCGCGCGAGCGAGCAGCCCTCTTCGCGCGGTGCCTAACGCAGATGCCCGAGATCTGTCGCCAGGCGCTTGTGGGCGCGGAATGAGCGCGACTTCACGGTTCCGAGCGGCACCCGGAGCCGCTGTGCGATCTGGGCGTGTGTGAGTCCTTCGAAGTGCTGCAGGCGCACGACCTGCTGATCCGGGACCGGCAGGGCACGGATCGCACGACGCACCTCCCAGATATCGCAGGCCGCCTCGACGGTCGCCGGCATCGACACGAGCGCGGGGTCCTCGGGCGCGACCGCATCGAGCGGGGACGTCGAGCGCTTCGCCTCGCGACGGTAGAGGTCGATCGCGACGCGCCGCGCGATCGTCGCCAGCCACGGACCGGGCTCCCGGTTTGGATCAATGCTCCTCGAGGCTCGCCACGCCTTCAGAAACGTCTGCTGCGTCGCCTCCTCGCTCAAGCCTCGGTCCCCGAGCAGCTTGTATGCGACCGCGTACACGAGTCGCCCGTACGCCCTGTACATAGCCCGTACGGCATCCGGGTCGCCCACGCCAAACCGGGCCCTAACCCGAGCATCGATCGTGGAGCGCGTGCTCGCCGCCGCCCGTGGACCCGTGACGCGACGGGGTCCCGAAAAGCGAGGCGAGACGGGCCGCGCGGTCATGAGCGACCCGTGCGCCGCCCGCGCCGCGGCCGGCGCCGCGACGGGCCGTGAACCTGGCGCGGTCGGGCTGATACTTCTCGGGGCATTGCTCACCACCTGCCGCGGAACCCCTAGAGAGACGCCGGGCGCCCGGCGCGCGTCACGCCCAGGCCGGCCAGGGCGACCAGGGCGATTAATACGCCGAGGTAGGTCAGCAGCGGCGGGCCGGTGCGGGTGAGCTCGCCGGAGTGCAGTGCGGGGAGCGCCAGTAGCGCGAGGGACCAGGCCCCCAGCGTGGCGTATGGGATCAACGCTTCATGGGCGCGCCGCAGGTCGTACGCGCACCACAGCAGTGCGGCGGCGATCATCGCGATCCACGCGGCGATCGCCTGGGCCAGGAGGGTCGTCAGCGGCCAGGGCCAGTGGCGCCCGAGATCGGCCGGGAACGCGAAGAGCGCGATCGCGCCCGCCAGCATCGCGACGCCGAAGGCCAGGGAAAGCAGGCGCAACGGCCGCAAGCGCGGGTCGGCGATCGCGGGCCGTATCGTGATCGCGCGCTGGCGGCGGGCCAGGATCGCGACGCCGACGGGAGCCAGGGTGTACACGCCCGTCCACGCCCACGTGGGCGGGTAGCCCCAGCGGAAGCGGTCGGTGTGGAGCAGGGTGGCCGCCAGCAGCCCGACCGACAGCGTCACGAGCGCGACGGCCAGCGGCTGGATCGAGCGCCAGCGGTGCGCGGCGAACACCGCGAGTGCTGTTGCCACGACGCCGGCGAGGTAGCCGGCGCCCAAGAACGCGGCCGAGATCGGCGGGCGGATCGCCCACGCGTAGCCGGTGGCGGCACGGGCAGGCAGGAAATACAGAAACGCCGCGTTGAGGATCGCGAGGGCGAGCAGCACACCGACCGCGGCGCGGGTGGAACGGTGCAGTCCTCCCGGCCGCGCGGAGGGCATCATCGTCACGGCGCTCGCGGACGGCACGATCCCGTGGTCAAGGGATGGGGAAGGGACGGACACGGGTCACCTCGGTCTGGCGGCTCACGTACTCGGGCAATTGGCCGAGCGCGGCCGCTTCGTCGGAAGCCTCCACCACCCACCACAAGCCATGACCGCCGTGTGGGCAGCTCGAGAGCGCGTCGCGGTGACGTAGCGGGCTGACGAAGCCTCGCCATGCCGCGAACACCGGGGCGCACTGCGGGGCCGTGTGGTGGTGGGTCAGCAGGAATATCGGCACGCCGTGCAGATTGACGCGTGCGGGCCGCGGCGAACATCGGGGAACCCCCTACTTCTGCCCCCTCAGTCCTCAGGGCCGCCTTCGCGTCCCACCGCCTCGGCAACGCCCACACGCCCGGACACGCCGAGCTTGGCGAACACCTTCCTCAGATGACTCTCGATCGTCTTCTCCGACAGGAACAGCTCCGCGGCGATTTCACGGTTGGTGCGCCCGCGCGCCACGAGCTCGGCGATCTCGCGCTCGCGGCCACTCAGGCTCGCGAGGCCCGAACCGCCCGCGGCGCGGCGACGGCGCGCGCCTACGCGCCGGCCGAGGCGGCGCAGCTCGCGCGCCGCCTCGTCGCGGAAGCGGACCGCGCCCATCGCCGCCAGCTCGGCCTCGGCTCGTTCCAGCCAGGCCGCCGCGCCCTCGACGTCGCCGGCCGCCGCCGCAGCACGCCCCGCCACGATCCGTGCCCGCGAGGCCTGCACGGCGGCGCCCGCGTCGTCGGCGCGCGTGACGGCCCGCTCGGCCTGCTCAAGGGCGCCCCTCGCGTTGCCGCGGGCGAGCTCCAGCATGGCCCCGGCGTAGGCAACGGCGCCCTCGACGTAGCCGAGGCCGAGCGTCTGCGCGAGCGGCTCGCCGCGCGCCACCCAGTCCTCGGCGACGAGCTCGTGGCCGAGCTCCAGCTCGGCGCGCGCCAGGATCGCGTACAGCCACGCGCGCCGGCCAGGCTCGACGTGCACGAACTCGGGCCCGCCCGCGTCGGCCATGGCCTCCAGGCAACGCTCCGGCTCACCGGCCTCCAGCTGCGCCGCGGCCACGTGGACACGGGTCGCGCGCGAAAGCACGCTCTCGTCCAGGTCGCCGAGCAGGTCGACAGCCGCGGCGCCCGCGGCGCGGGCGCGTGCCAGCTCCCCGGCGATCGCCGCGATCCAGGCCTCGGCGGTCAGGGCCCAGCACAGAACCTGGCGGTTGCCAGACAGCCGCGCCGCCTCGACGGCGGCCTCGGCCTGGTCCAGACCCGCGCGGGGGCGGCCGATCACCTCATAGGCGTGCGCGAGACCAATCGCCATCGGCGTCGCGAACTGCCCCTGCCCCGAGGCTCGCGACACAGCGATACCGCGACGCCAATGGCGTATCGCATCCTGGTAGCGCTCGGCGAAATACTCCGCGAACCCGAGGTAGTACGGCGCCTCGAGCCGGAGCGCGATCGCCTCGTCGCTCAGTTCGTCGAGCCCCGCGCTCGCTGTGGAGGCCGCGGCCAGGGCGTCGGCGATCCGGCCGATCCCCAGCTCGGCGTAGCACACCAGGCTCTCGGCGAGGATCGCCAGCGCAGGCTCGGCGAGCGTAATCGCGGCGTCCAGCCCGCGCTGTGCCCACTTGAGCATCGTCGTGAAGTCCCCGTCATAGAGCGCGTCGGCGGCCAGCTGCACCTCGAGGTCCGCGGCGGCGGCCGACCGTGGGTCGGTGACGTCGTCGAGCGCGGCGACCAGCCGACGATGAGCGGCATCATGCCGACCGAGCAGGTTCTCGCACATCGCGCAGCCGGCGACCAGGCGCGCGCGCAGCGGGGCGAGCCCGTCGTCGGCTGCGGCCAGATCCAGCGCCGCCGCCAACGCCTCCAGCGCCGGCATCAGCTCGCCGGTGGCGGCTTGACTCTGAGCCAGAGCCAAGAGCAGCCCGAGGCGCTGGCCGGCGGTCTCGACGCTCTCGGGCAGCAAGCGCAGCGCGGCGGCATACCATGCCGCCGCCGTGGCCGGCGCGCGCGGGGCGGCCGTTGCGCCTGCCGCGACGAGCACGTCGATCGCGGCCAAGTCACCGAGCTGCGCGCAGCGCTCCAGATGGTGCGCGCGGGCCGTCAGCGATCCGCCCTGATCCTCCAAGGTGCGCGCCGCGCGGGCGTGCGCGCCGAGCCTCCATCCCCCTGGCGTCGTGTCATAGACCGCTCGCCGGACGAGCGGATGCCGGAAGCGGTAGCGGCGCGGCACATCGGTCGGCACGAGCAGCGCCGCGCCCAGCAGCGCATCGAGGGCGGTCAGCGCAGGGCCCTCCTCGAGCTCAGCAGCCGCAATTGCGACATCCAGAGCCATCGGGTCGCCCACGACGGCCGCGGCACGAGCGAGGCGTTGCGCGTCGTCGGGCAGCGCGCGTAACTCCTGGTCGATCGCCATCGCAACTCGGTTGGGCACGTCGGCTGCCGCGCCGCCCGCCTGCGACGCCGATCCCCGCGCCAGCTCCTGCAGGTAGAACGGGTTCCCGCCGGACTGGGCGAACAACGCATTCCGCGCGGGATCCGGCAAGTCGTCATCGAGCAGACGGTCGGCCTCCGCGCGCGTCAGGGCCCCCAGCGACAACCAGACCACAGCCCCGTCCCGGGCAGCGGTGGCGAGAGCGTCAACCAGCGCAGCGCGCGCAGGTGCCGGCCGGAAGGCCAGGACGACCATCACCGCGCGGCGCGGCGGCCGGCGCAGCAGGTGGCTGATCAGCTCCAGCGACGCGTCGTCGGCCCAATGCACGTCGTCCAGGGCGAGCACGACCCGGCCGCCCGCACCGAGCGCCTCGAGCAGCGCGCGCACCGCGCGATGGGTCCGGAAACGCTCGTCCTGCAAACGGCCCGCGCCAACGCCCCCAAGCCCCTCCACGGCCGGCACAACCGGCGCGAGCTCCCCGGCCTGAGCGCCGATCAGGCGCTCGAGGCGATCGCTGCCCAGCGAGGCCGCATAGTCACCGAGAGCGTCAACGACCACCGCGAACGGCAGATCCTGCTCCATGTCGGCGGCACGTCCGTATAACACAAGATGGCCGCGACCATCGGCCCTCGCACACAGCTCGTCCAACAGACGCGTCTTGCCGATCCCGGGCTCGCCGCTCAAAGCGACGATCGGCGACCCACGATCCTCCAGCCGCTTCAGGGCCTCGGCCAGCGCCGCCAGCTCCGGTCGCCGGCCGATGATCGGCGCTGCTGGACCAACCGCCGTGTCGGCAGCACGGGTCACGGCGGCGGCCGCAACACGGCTCTAGGGAAGGGTGGCACCCGCCGACACACGGATCTCAACCTTTAGGCAGAAGCAATCCCCACTGAAACGACACCTCAGGCTACTGCACGCCTCCGCGGTCGGTCCGGAGCGGAAGCGACACGACCTCGATCCGGCCGCCGCGTTACGAGCGCTCCGGAACGATCTCGGCGTCTCATCGCCCGGCGGCGGCCAGGCCGCCCTTGCTTCGTTGGATGGCGAAGTACCGACCTCGGTAATCGGCGCCGTCGAAACTGCTCGGGAGCGCAACAAATGGGTTTTGCTTCCTCCTTACCGGGTTTGACTCCGATCTGATCGACCGCCATCGACGATGGCGCCACGACCCGACGCCTCTAGAAGGGTTCAGGGACTATGAACCGCCAGCGCCGAGATGCGACGGCCAACCGGGCCGTCGGTCACCAGATAGCTCACCGTGAGCCGGCTGATCTCAGTGCCGTCGCCACGCGCGCGGGAGAGCTCCCCGCGGTAGATAGCGGACGTAGCGTTCAGAACCGTGACCTCGGAGTGGAGGACGTCACTGTGGTCGTAATTGGCCGCTCGCATCCCGTCGGTCTGCTGGTTTGCGATCGCAACGACCTGATCCTCGCTGGTCAGAGCGACGAAGCCATCGTCAGTCGCAAGCAAGAGCGGGACGCCGTAGTAAGCGAGCAGGGAGGTGGCGTTGCCCTCCCCTCGTCCGCAGGCGGCGAACGCGTCGAGGTATTCGCCGAACCACCGACTCACGTCGTTGTCATTCACGGTCAGTGACCCTATCGCGCGGCGCTCGCTACGGTCCTTGCGCCAACATGTTCGGCGAGGGTGCGGCGGGCGACGGCGAGCGCGTGATTCCCGGGCTGCGGCGCTGGGCGACGACCCAAAACGCCTGACCGAGGAACCGTATACGCGCGCCTATGCTGGGCCGCCAAGGTAGTCGGACTCGAGCATCACATCCTTCAGCAGCGATTGGTACTCGAGGTGGGTTTCGTGTTCCTCAGTCCGCCAGCTTTCGTCCTGACGTTCCTTGAGGTACGCGCGGTACTCCGGCGCGCCGGGGAACTTGACGTTATCCGCGACGACCACCGAGCCGGGACGGAGCCACGTCCGACCTAGGATCAGCTCAAGATCTGAGACGTACACGGATTTGTCGTGGTCGATGAACACGAAGTCGAGCGATCCGGCGGCGAACCCGTGCTCTGCTTCGAGCGTCGCGATAGTCCGGCCGCCGTCGCCGAGGGTTCCTACGAGCACCGCAACGCGGTCGGTGACGCCGGCGTGCTCCAAGATGCGGCGGGCGATGACCGCGTTGCGGGATTGAACTCGATCGACACGAGCCGCGCGCTGTCTGGCATTGCGCGGCACATGCGCAGCGCGCTGTACCCGCAGTAGGTCCCGAGCTCGAGAAGCTGCGAGGGGCGTGCACGCCGGACTGCCTCATCGAGGATCGCGCCCTTCTCGTCGCCGACGTTGATCATGAAGCTGCGCTCATAGCAGTACTCGTCGATCGCTCGGATCACGTCGTCGAGGTCCCCCTCGCGAGCCGTCTGGACGACGTAGTCGGCGAGTCGCTCCTCACGCCCGTCGCCCACCTGCCACACGCGCATTAGCCGCCTCAGCGAGAGCATCAACCGGATGAACGACCATCGCATGAACGGCACTCGTCTGCCGCCGATCTCCAGGATGGCCCGAGAGCGATAGCGCGGGACGCCTTTCGGCTGGAGGCTGACTGGGCCGTGGAGGGGTCCCTCGGTCGCGCTCCCCAGCAGCTCACGATGCTGCGCGGGCATGCCGGTCGTCGCGCTCTCTTCCGTCGCGTACGTTTTCATCTTTTGTCTCCTGGTCTGCGTTCGTGCGCACGCCATTCGCTCGGTGGTGCGCTGGTAAACGGCGCGAGTATCGGCCCTCGCCTGGGGCGCGCGCATCGGCAGGATCACGGCATCTAGCCGGCCCCGGCTACGTACTTAAGGGGAGCGCGGGCAAGGCCGCATGGGCGGCAAGCGCGACGCGATTTGGGCTGTCGGTTTTTGCCAGCAGGCGCTCGACGTGCTTCTCGACCGTCCGCGGAGAGAGGTAGAGCCGCGCGGCGATCTGGCGATTGGTCAGACCTTCGGCGAGCAGTAGGAGCACGTCCATTTCACGCGAGCTGATCCCGGCCTTCGCGAGCTGTGCGGGGACTGCTGCGTGGCCGCGGCCGCGGCGGGGTACCGGCCGCCCGGCAGCGCGCAGCAGCGCCCGCGCGGCCTCGGCGGGAGGCCTGGTGCCAGCGCTGGCGAAGAACGCGATCGCCGCGCCCAGCAGCCGCTCGCCCGTCGGCGACCCTGCCGCCAGCAGCCGCTCGCCAAGGTGCCGGTAGGCGATGGCCCGAAACCAGGGGGTCCGCTCGAGCAGCGGTTCGGCCTGCGCGAGCAGCGCATCGGCACCAGCGAGATCTTTGTCAGTGGCGACGATGAGCGCGGCTTGGGCGGCGCGACAAAGGCCGGCGATCGTCGGCTGCCAGAGCACGCGCCGCTGCTCGAGTCGTTCGCGCACCGGCTCGAACCCGCGCGGATCCGTCAAGACAGCCAACAGCACCCACAGGCCGAGGTACGGGCGCGGCTCGAGGCGTTGGCACCACCAGAGCTCTGCCGCCCCCTCCACCGCGGTCCACGCGGCATCCAGGTCCTCGCGACCCAGCGCCACCGCGGCCCGAACGTGACCATTGATTAGCGCGCAGCCGCGCGGGTCGCCGCCGACGATTGGCTCTGCCTCTGCCAGCAGCCGCTCCGCGTCTTCAGCGCTTCCGGTGAGGGCGGCGGCCCATGCCTCCTTGATCAGACCGGCGGCGAGCACCCATCCGAGCCGGTAGCGGCGTCCGAGCACCACCGTGTGCCTCGCCCAGGCGCGCGCGTCCTCCAGCTCGAACCGAAGCAAGCTGAGCATCGCGAGGTCATGGGTTGAGGCCGCCGCGAGCGCCGCCATGCCAGCGTCGAGTGCCGCCTCGCGCGCGAGCGCGACACGCTCCCGCGAGCCGACGCGGAGCACGTCCAGGCCGCCAAGCGCAGCGAGGGCGCGCGCCCGCAGACTCGCCAGCCGTCTCCGTTCGGCGAGTGTCAACGCCCGAGAGAACATTGCCTCGGCCCGCTTCACGTCGGCCGCGGCCGCGCTCTCCCCGGCGAGCAGCCAGGCCTCGCAGGCGGTCGCATCGTCGCCGCGCGCAGCGGCCTGCACTGCCACCGTGCGCGCGGTCCGCTCCGCCTCCGTATTCCGGTAGCGGCCCACCGCGATGCTCGCCGCTAGCAGGTCCAGCCGCCCGCCCACCGTCGAGCCTGCGCAGGCCCGCGCCGCGTCCAGCCGCCTCTCGGCCTCATCCCAGTCCAGGCGGATCAAGGCGGCCTGCGCAAGGGCAAGGTGAACCCGCGCTTGCTCAGCCTCGCCGCCGGGCTCAAAAGACAGCCGCTCGCCGAGCTCGCGCGCCCGCTCGAAGCGCCCCGCCGCGACCAGCGACTCGAGCAGCTCGAGCTGCACCACCGGCGCAGTGCTCTCGTCCGCGAGCACGATCGCGCGCTCGAGAGCCTCGACGGACGCGCCGAGAGCCCCATCGCGACGCGCACGTTCGCTCGCGACGCGAAGCAGCGCGACCGCGCGATCATCTCGCCCTGCAAGCTGGGCCAGCTCCACGGCCAGACCACACCAGCCGCCAGGCAGTCGCGGATGGGTTGCCTCCACCGCGGCCAGCGCCGCGCCGGCGATTGCGCGTCGCTCGAGCGGCGGGGTGCGCTGAAGCACCGCGTCGCGCACCAGCGCGTGGCGAAACTGCATCCGGTCGATACCCAGCTCGTGGTCCGCCTCGACCAGGCGCGCGTCTGCGCAGGCGCGCAGAGCGGCTGACACCTCACTGCCTGATAGGCCCGTGCACGCCGAAAGCAGCGCCGTGTCGAAGCTGCGTCCCAGCACTGCCGCCGCAGCAAGCACGACCGGCGCCGGGTCGGTCATCGCCGCGATCCTCTCTTCGAC
The DNA here is from genome assembly GCA_963731355.1 of uncultured Solirubrobacterales bacterium. Classification (GTDB taxonomy): domain Bacteria; phylum Actinomycetota; class Thermoleophilia; order Solirubrobacterales; family Solirubrobacteraceae; genus Palsa-465. Next base: position 345,789 of record CAVSUS010000006.1, read on the forward strand.
GCTTGCCACAAAGGTCGAGGGCAAGTGGAGACCCACCCGCTCGTCCGCATGCCACTCCTCGCCCCGTCGGCGCAGGGCACCTGCCGCGATCAGCCCCCCGAGCAACTCCTCGACGAACAGCGGCAGCCCCTCCGCCGTCGCCTGCAAGAGCTGGGAAACCGAACTCGGCACCGCGCCGCCCAGCCGAGCTGCAGCCAGCGTGAGCACCTCATCCTGAGCAAGCCGGCCAAGCTCGAGCCACCGCACCGCCCCCCGCCCCGCATGCGCTCGCAACGACAGCAAGGGCGCGGACGGCTCATCATCGCGCAGTGTCCCCACCAGCAGCAGGCGCTCTGTGCCAGCGTTCTCCGCTAGATACTCCACCAGCGCAAGCGACTCGGGATCCGCCCACTGCAGGTCGTCCAACCCAAGCACGACGCCGCGCGCACCGGCGAGCAGCCGGAGCAGTAGCAACACCCCCTCGGCGAGGAAGACGAGCTCCGGCGCCCCATCGCTCGTCCGCTCGAACCATCCGGGCAACATGTGCGCCAACGCCGGCGCAAAGCTCCGCAAGCTCGTTTCCGAAACGGCTCGCTCGCGCAGGCCCCCTGCCAGCGCCTCCGCCACGGCGCGAAACGGCGCCTGCCCCGCCCCCGACGCCGCCCGCCCACGCAGCACCAGCATCCCGGCGCGGCGCGCCCGCAGCGACGCCTCCGCCAACAAGCGCGTTTTCCCTACCCCGGCCTCTCCCGCGACGATGACTGCGGACCCACCGCCGTTGCGGCATCCAGCCGCAGCACGCTCGAGCACATCAAGCTCGGCCTCCCGGGCAACGAACCCTCCCGGAATGAGCTCCACCACGCCCGGATGATGCCACACGCTCCAGCTTCGACACGCGGAGCCAGCGCAGGATCTGTCCGAGGATCGAGGGTCTCCGCCTACGTGACGAATTCGTCTGTGGCAGCTATGAAGATGTCTTCTGGTCAGTCGATGCCCCCGCCGGTAGCTCGGCCCACGCCTGCCACATAACTGGCTGGCAGGTGATCGTGTGGGGTGCGTCGAGGTGCGCGCGAAGGGCGGCCGTATAGGCGTCGAACTCACCGGTGGTCAGCTCGCCTGCTTGCACGATGGCGTCACGTACTAGGCTCGCGATCGTCAACAGGAACGTCTGGTAGTACTCGCCGGAGCGGGTCACGCGCGCAGTTGCGCGGACACGCACATCCTCCTGGCCTGCGTCTCGAAGCATGCGCGCGATCCGCCGGCCAATACTGAAGTCCTTGCCGGTGCGGCGGTAGGCGTTGAGAATCGCTGTGCGGAGGATGTCGAAGGCCGGATGCGGCGGATCGCAGTTCCACGCGGCGGCGTCGGGCTCCTGCAGCGCCACGACCCCGCCTGGTTTTGCGACCCGCACCATCTCCGCGACGATGTCTTGTGGGTTCTGCACGTTCAGCAGCAGCGTCCGCGCGTGCACCAGGTCAAACCAGCAATCGGGCAGGCCGCTCGCAGTGGCGTCCGCTTGGATGAACTCGACTGCCAAACCGCGCTGTTCGGCGAGCTTCTGGCCGAACTCCACCATCCGGGCCTCTCGGTCGAGACCGACGACCCGCCCCTGCGCGCCGACGCGCTCGGCGAGCAGGTGCAGGACGCCCAGCACGCCACAGCCCATGTCGATCGCCGTCGCGCCGGCAGCGACTCCGATCAAATCGAACAGCTCGATCGCTTCCGGGGCATAGACCTCGGCCTGCTCGATCAAATGGCGGATCTCTGCCGGACTGTCGCCGAGCAGATAGCGCCCCGATGCGCCCATCTCGCTGGTCCCCATTAGCGCCAGTGACTCTATCCGCACATCGGCCTCCCGACCGCGCGTCGTGGGTGCGTCGGCGGCGAGCGAGTCCAGCCGCTCGTTAGTCTCGGCACCCCTTCGCGCCTCATCACTGTGAAGCCGCACGCAGTACGCGCAGCCGTCGATCTGCGAAGCCCTGATCTTGACCAGCTCAAGCAGCCGCGGGTCGCCAGGCTCTCGTTCGCGACGCGCTCGAGGCCCAGCATCGCCGTCAGTGAGTTCGAGAGCACCTATCGCCAACCTAGTCGCACGTTGCCGCCGTAAAAATAGATCGTGATACGATGTATGTAGCGCTATGGCCTCTCGAGTCGTCCGTCCAAACCGCAGCTCCTCCAGGGCATCTGGGCGGGCCCGTACCCAGGTCCGGGAGCTCTCGCCCGAGGTGGTGCGAGCCACGGCTTCGTTTCGGGCCTCGCTGCGTCGCTTCGAGCGCACGAGCGAGCAGATCGCGCTCGAACGGGGCCTGACGCCAAGGCGGTACCTGCTGCTGCTGATGATCAAGGGGGCACCTGACGGCAGCGAGCACTCCACGGTCAGCGAGCTGGCTGAGCGTCTGCAACTCGCGCAGCACACCGTCACCGAGCTGGTCGCCCGCGCCGAGGATGCCGGGCTGATCCGCCGGGAGCGCTCCACAAGCGACGGGCGCGTGAGCTACCTGCGACTGACTTCCGAGGGCGAGCGGCGCTTGGCACGCGCGTTCAGTGACCTCGACACCGAGCGCCGGCTGCTGATGGCGGCGCTGAACGGCGCTCCCGGCCCCGAAAACACTCGGTCGTAGGCCGATGCCCGCCAACATCCGCTCGATCGCGGCGCTGTGGCACCTGCGCCAGCGGCGCAACGCGGTGATCGTTTGCCGCGAAGACCCGCAGGAGTACGAAGCATCTCGGTAGCGCTCTTCCAGCGGCCCGTCACGGGCGGCCGTGCGTGGAAGCCTGACAGGTCGACCGCTTACACCGAGCATCCTTCCCAGCGCCGCGGTCACGAACGACTCGGCGGCCGGCTCGACGCGGGCCCGCAGGATGCCATATCGAGTCGCGGCGCGTCAGGGCCGCCCACTTGCCTACCCATGCAGCGTCGCATCCCGATCGCGTTCTTACCCCGGGCGCGCGCGGCCAGCGATTGCCGGCGCCCGCTGACTCCATTGGTCGACGCCCGAGGCGCGCGCGTCCCTGCTGTTGCGGTCCTTGAGGCTGACCCCGGTCATCAACGCGTCGAGGTTGGAGGCCCGCGTGGACAGGTCGACAGCCGGTGGCGTGTTGGTGTCGAGCGTGCTGTGCGTCATGTTGTGCTCATTTCTGGCTGTCCTCCGCGGCCAGCGCGTCGAGCGCGATCACCGAGTGCGCGTACGCGGCGCCCGCTCGCATCTCGGCCGCGACCCAGATCGCCTCCATGATCTCCTGCTCGCTCGCGCCCTTGCAGTGCGCTAGCCGCGCGTGACCCCGGATGCAGTACGGGCACTGGGTGACGTGCGCGACGGCGACTGCGATCAGCTGCTTGGTCTTCTCCGGGAGCGCCCCGGCGGCGAACGCCTGTCGGCTGAACGCCTGGAAGGCATCGTGGATCTCGGGCGCTGCCTGCTTGCGCCGGCCGGCGAGCTCCCTGGTCGCGATTGGGTAAACACTGTCTGGCACGGCGTCCTCCTTCTGGTCGCTGATCGCAGTCGAGCTACACCAATAGCGCGGACGGGTCGGCAGCGGTCGTAGTCGGCCTTGTGCCGTCCGTGGTCGAGCTCGCGGCGCCCGCACGCAATCGCCGCTCGCTGCCACTCCACTTCGAGCGCCTCGCGGCGCAGCTCTCACCCGCGCACGGGTGAGAGTCGCCGGCCTGGGGGCCGTTGCTTTTCATAGTCTGCCTGTGCAAAACTACGGAAGTGATCGATCTGCCGGTGATCGCCGATCCCGACGACGCCCTCTCGCAGCCGACGCGGGCGCGGCTGTTCGCGCTCCTCTCGGAGCTCAAGCGACCGGCGGGGACGGCGGAGCTGGCGGAGCGCCTGGAGCTTCATCCAAACGGGGTGCGGGTGCATCTGGAGCGCCTCGAGCAGCAGGGCCTGGTCGAGCGCGCCCGGGTGCGCCAGCCACGCGGCCGACCGCCGGACGCGTGGAGGATCGCTCCCGAGGCGCGGCCCGGAGGGCGTGCACCCCACGCCTACCAGGATCTGGGCCGCTGGCTGGCCCGCGCGCTCCGAGTCGGCAGCGGGCGGCGCGGGATCGAGGCCACGGGTCGGGAGATCGGGCGTGAGCTCGCGCCCAAGGGTTCGCGTCGCGAGCCGGACGCACTCGAGACCACGTTGACCTCGTTGGGATTCCAACCCATGATCGAGCACCGCGAGGACGACCGGATGACCGTGTGCCTAGGCAACTGTCCCTACCGCGACGCGGTGCGCGAGAACCAGCCGGCGATTTGCACCCTGCACAGAGGAATGACCCGCGGGCTGCTGGACGTGCTCGAGCCACAGGCCAAGCTCGCCGCGTTCGTGCCCCACGACCCCGACCAGGCCGGCTGCGTGATCGAGGTGCACGGACTGGGCAAGCCGGCAACCGCCAGCACGTAGTCATCCGGCCGCAAACCACCGCGGCGGTGGCGGACCTCCGCCGGCGTGCCGGGCTCGCTCCGCGCCTGCGGCGGCGTTCATTGGCCCGGCAGCGCATGAGCGAGGTAGCAGCCGATCATGGCGCTGGCGGCCAGCGCCGCCACAAGCAGGAGGTACGCGGCATCCTGGGCCGCGGCTCGGCCTCGTGCGCTCGCCGCGCGGCTCGCGGGAGCCCGACCGAACAGGGCAACCGCCGCGAGCGACGCGACACTCCCCGCCAGCACCGCCGCCGGCGCTCGAGCGAGGTCGGCGACCGCGACGGCGACCGTCCCGGCGTTCCACAGCACGAGCTGCCACCGGAGCGTTGCCTCTCGCGGGCACTCGGTGCCCGTGAGCGCGGCGAGCCACAGCTCACCGAGGCCGAGTAGCACCTGCGCGAGCGCGCCCACGAGCACCAGATACGCGACCAGCCACCATCCATGCGCAAAGACCACTAGCCCGCGGACCACTGCGGCGATGACCCCGGCGGCCAGAAACGCCAACGCGCCACCTCCAAACGCGTGCCGCGCCCACGCCGAGGACGCCGGGCCGAGGGCCGCCACGTCCGCACGGGATCGACGAGTCGGAGCCAACCACATGTTTTTTATATTTATCATGGGAAAACTATCGGAGCCCGGGCACGCAGGAGTCGCGGGTTCCAGCAGGTGAACGATGTCATCCAGCGTCGGTTCTCGCCGGCGCGCCCGCCAGCGCACCCCCGGCCGTGGTGAGCAGCATGATCAGCAGCGTTCGCCGGCGAGCATGGTCGCGGAGACCTCCTCGACGATCCGCCGTTCGATCTGATCGCCGAGCGGGCAGCCCGGGGAGATCAGCGTGTTGGTCACCCCGCACCTCGACCGCGGTGATCTCGATCCCGCAGAGAAGTCCGAAGGTGACGATGTCAAGCCCCAACGTCGGGTCGATCATGGTCCCTAGCGCGTCGAGGACCGCGGCCTCGCTGAGCATCGATCACCCGTTCTTACCGCGGTAATAGGCGGCGTTGATCTCCGCGTAGTGCTGCCATTCTGCGGGCAGCTGGTCCTCGGCGAAGATCGCGTCGACCGGGCACGCCTCGACGCATGCGTCGCAGTCGATGCACTCCTCCGGGTCGATGTACAGCTGCTGATGCTCGTCCCAGTCGACCTCGTCCTGGGTCGGGTGGATGCAGTCCACCGGGCAGACGTCGGTGCAGCTGGCGTCCTTGACGCCGATGCATGGCTCTGCGATCACATAGGTCACGGAGGGCTCCTTATCGGTACTCCCGGAATTTTTTTTACAGCCTGCATGGGAAAAAGTACCACGCACAGATACGATTTGAACAGCGTCCGTGTGTAAACTCCTCGGGCCGATGTCGTGTCCGCTCGCCCATCGCTCCGCCCCTCCCAGGCATCCGGCGCGGGGACAGCGATCGCGCGGCGACAACGCGGCTGAGAGGCCGGAGCGGTTGGCGGCGACGCTCGCGAACCAATGTTCCGCGGCCACGCGCTCGGATCTCCCGATGCATCAACCCCTGGGAGGCGGCGTGACGTCTTCCGTTCTTGCGGTCAGCGCGCCGCTGCTCGCCGTGCATCTGTTCTCCGCTTCAGTCTGGGTGGGCGGGCTCGTAGCTCTGGTCGTCCTGAACCGCGCGGCCCGCGAGATGCTCGACCCTCCGACGCGCGCAGGTTCTTCCGCGCGCTCGGTCGGCGCTACGGGATGGTCGGCGGCGCTGCTGATCGCGATCGCCACCGACGGCATCCTGCTCCACGGCCAACCCTGGACGGCTGCCCTCAGAGTCCTCGCCGCGCTCACCGCGGCACTCGTGCTGATCATCGTGCTTGCCGTGGTCGTGGCGAGGCGGATCAACCGCCTGCGCGCCCGCCAGCACATGCTGGGGCTCTCCGAGCCCGCGTCGATCCGTTCCCAGGCCAGGAAAGCGGCTGCTGCGAGCGACGATCGCGCTCTTGCCGATCTCGATCATCGACGACGTCTTCGTCTATCTCGTCAGCAGATGACCCGACCGCTCACCACGATCGCGATCGGTCCACGGCGAGCACCCGTGCAGTACCTTGTCTTCGGTACGAGGCCGTCCGTCCCGTCTCCGAGAGCTGTTTCGAGGAGGCCGCTTACCTTGAAACCGGTCAGTCGACAGGCTGCACATGCCTGAGGGCTCAAACCCGCTGCTTGAGGCGCACCGGTTCCTGCGCCGTGGTCCGGTGTCGGCGGAGGGGTGGAGCCAGCTGGTCGCCAAGGATCGCTCGTGGGAGCGGTCCTACCGGGGACGGTGGGCGCACGACAAGGTGGTGCGCTCGACGCACGGGGTCAACTGCACCGGCTCCTGCTCGTGGAACGTGTTCGTCAAGGACGGGATGATCACGTGGGAGTCGCAGGCGGTCGACTACCCGTCGGTGGGGGCGGAGATGCCCGAGTACGAGCCGCGGGGGTGCCCGCGGGGGGCGTCGTTCTCGTGGTACACGTACTCGCCGCTGCGGCTGCGCTACCCGTATGTGCGGGGCAGCCTGCTAGAGATGTTTCGCGAGGCGCGCGCGCGGCTCGGCGATCCGGTCGAGGCGTGGGCGGAGATCGTCGAGGACCCGGGTCGCGCCGGCCGCTACAAGCGCGAGCGCGGCAAGGGGGGATTCGTGCGCGCCTCCTGGGAGGAGGTCACCGAGCTTATTGCGGCCGCGCACGTGTACACGATCAAGTGCTACGGGCCCGACCGCGTCGCCGGGTTCACGCCGATCCCGGCGATGTCGATGGCGTCCTACGCGTCGGGCACCCGGTTTTTGTCGCTGATTGGTGGGGTGATCCTGTCGTTCTACGACTGGTACGCGGATCTGCCGCCGGCCTCGCCGCAGGTGTTCGGCGATCAGACCGATGTGCCGGAGTCGGGGGACTGGTGGAACGCCGACTATCTGATCATCTGGGGGACGAACCTGCCGACGACCCGCACGCCCGATGCGCACTTCATGGTCGAGGCGCGCTACCGGGGCCAGAAGGTGGTGGTGGTCTCCCCGGACTATGCCGAGCACGTGAAGTTCGCGGACCATTGGCTTGCGGCGGCGCCGGGGTCGGATGGGGCGCTGGCGATGGCGATGGGGCACGTGATCCTGCGCGAGTTCTACGTCGAGCGGGAGGTGCCGTACTTTCGTGACTACGCGCGGCGGTTCACCGACCTGCCTCTGCTGGTCACTTTGCGCGAGCGCGAGGGCGCATACGTGCCCGACCGGCTGCTGAGGGCCTCTGATCTGGGAGGCGCGGCCTCGGGCCAGGAGCACGCCGAGTGGAAGGTGGTGGTGCTCGATGAGCGCACCGGCGAGCCGGCGGTGCCTCACGGCTCGGTCGGCCACCGCTATGCCGCCTCCGATGAGGGGCGCTGGAACCTGCGGCTGGAGGGGATCGAGCCGACGCTGTCGCTTCATGAGCGGGCGCAGGAGCGCGTTGCGGTCGACCTGCCTCGGTTCGACGTCGGCGAAAGCGAGGGCGGATCGGTGGTGCGTCGCGGCGTGCCGGCCATCAGGGTCGGGGGACGGCTGGTGACGACCGTGCTCGACCTGACCCTGGCGCACTACGGCGTCGGGCGCGATGACCTGCCGGGCGACTGGCCGGAGGGCTACGACGATCCCGAGCAACCGTGCACGCCGGCGTGGCAGGAGCAGATCACCGGCGTTGAGCGGCACCTCGCGGCGCGGGTGGCACGCGAGTTCGCCCGCAACGCCGAGATGACGCAGGGGCGCTCGATGATCTGCATGGGCTCGGGCACCAACCACTGGTTTCACTCCGATCAGACCTACCGGACGTTCCTGGCGCTGGTGATGCTGTGCGGGTGCGAGGGTCGCAACGGCGGCGGCTGGGCGCACTACGTCGGCCAGGAGAAGGTCCGGCCACTGACCGGCTGGCAGACGGTCGCGTTCGCGCTCGACTGGGTCCGCCCGCCGCGCCACCAGTCGGGCACGCCGTTCTTCTACCTGCACACCGGGCAGTGGCGCTACGAGCGAATCCAGCCCGAGCACCTCGCCTCCCCCCTCGGGCGGGGGCTGCTCAAGGGGCGCCACATCGCTGACGTCAACGCGCTCGGCGCCAGGCTGGGGTGGCTGCCGTCGTACCCGAGCTTCGACCGCAGCTCGCTGGACGTCGTCGACGAGGCGCAAAAGGCCGGCCGGGAGCCGGCGGATTACGTGGTGGAGGAGCTCCGCTCGGGGCGGCTGCGGTTCGCGTGCGAGGACCCCGACGCGCCGCACAACCAGCCCAGGGTGCTGACCGTGTGGCGCTCGAACCTGCTGGGCTCCTCCGGCAAGGGACACGAATACTTCCTCAAGCACCTCCTGGGGGTGCGGGACAACGCCGTACGCGCGGAGGAGTCGCCGCCGGAGCTCCGCCCACGCGATGTGGTGTGGCGCGATAGCTCGCCGGAGGGCAAGCTCGACCTGCTCACCACGATCGACTTCCGGATGACCTCGAACGCACTGTTCTCCGACGTGGTGCTCCCGGCCGCGACGTGGTATGAGAAGTACGACCTCTCCTCGACGGACCTGCACCCGTTCGTGCACACGTTCAACGAGGCGATTCCGCCGCCGTGGGAGGCGAAGACCGACTGGGAGGCGTTCGGACGGATCGCTCGCGAGTTCTCGCGGCTGGCCGAAAAGCACCTCGGCGCCCGCAGGGACCTGGTCGCCGCGCCGCTGTTGCACGACACCCCGGATGAGATCGCCCAGCCGCTCGGGGAAGTGCGCGACTGGCGCGCCGGCGAGTGCGAGCCAGTCCCCGGCAAGACGATGCCGAGGCTGCTGGTGCTCGAGCGCGACTATCCCCATGTCGGCGAGCGTTGGGCGGCGCTCGGGCCGCTGCTCGAGCAGCTCGGCAGCCAGACCAAGGGTGCCGCGTGGAAGCCAACACCGGAGGTCGAGGAATTGCGCGCGAAGAACGGCGCGGCCCGCGGCGGCGTGGCCGACGGGCGCCCGTCGCTGGCGCGGGTCGAGCAGGCGTGCGAGGCGATCCTCCAGCTGTCTGGCACCTGCAACGGGCGGCTGGCGGTGGAGGGGTTCCGCGCGATGGAGGCCCGCGCCGGCGTCCCGCTCGCAGATCTCGCCGGCCCGCGGGCCGGTGACCGGATCAGCTTCCAGGACGCGCAGGTGCAGCCGCGCACGGTCATCACTTCACCCGAGTGGTCCGGCATCGAGGCCCACGGCCGCCGCTACGCGCCGTTCACGATCAACACAGAGCGCGAGAAGCCGTGGCACACGTTGTCCGGCCGCCAGCACTTCTACCTCGACCACTCCTGGATGCTCGAGCTGGGCGAGGGGCTGCCGGTGTTCCGCCCGCCGCTTCACCATCGCGCGATTTTCGGCGACCAGGGGGCCCACGACGGGTCTGGCCGGCTGGAGCTGACGCTCAAGTACCTGACGCCGCACTCGAAGTGGTCGATCCACTCCGAGTACCAGGACAATATCCACATGCTGACCTTGTTTCGCGGGGGCGGGATGCTGTGGGTCAGCCGCGAGGACGCGGAAGCGCTTGACATCAAGGACAACGATTGGGTCGAGGCGTACAACCGCAACGGCGTGATCGCCTGCCGCGCGACCGTCTCGCACCGGATCCCCGAGGGGACGTGCATGATGTACCACGCCAAGGACCGGCACCTGAACGTGCCGCTGACCGAGCTCCAGGGCAACCGAGGCGGCACCGACAACTCGTTGACCCGAATCGTGATGAAGCCCACCCACTTCATCGGCGGCTACGCGCACTTCAGCTTCCAGTTCAATTACTACGGGCCGACGGGCTCCCAGCGCGACGAGATAACCGTGCTGCGCAAACGCGAGAGCGAGGTGCGCTTCCAATGAAGATCCGCGCGCAGGTGGGTATGGTCATGGCCCTCGATAAGTGCATCGGCTGCCACACCTGCTCGGTCACCTGCAAGCAGGTGTGGACCAACCGCCCGGGGGCGGAGTACATGTGGTTCAACGACGTCGAGACCAAGCCCGGCCTGGGCTACCCCAAGCGCTGGGAGGACAACGACAAATGGCACGGCGGCTGGGAGCTCGACAAGAAGGGCCGGCTGCGACTCAGAGCCGGCGGACGGGTCAAGAAGCTGCTCTCGATCTTCTACAACCCCGAGCTGCCGGAGATCGACGACTACTACGAGCCCTGGACCTACGACTACGAGAAGCTGATCACCTCACCGCTGTCCAAGCACGACCCGGTAGCCCGCGCCCGCTCGCAGATCACCGGCCGCGAGATGGACAAGATCACGTGGGGACCGAACTGGGACGACAACCTCGCCGGCACCGCCGAGCGGATCGACCAGGACCCGCTGACGATGGGCCTGCAGGAGAAGCTGCGCGCCGAGTACGAGCAGGCGTTCATGTTCTATTTGCCGCGGATCTGCGAGCACTGCCTGAACCCCTCGTGCGTCGCCTCCTGCCCGTCCGGGGCGATGTACAAGCGCGAGGAGGACGGGATCGTCCTGGTCGACCAGGCGAAGTGCCGGGGCTGGCGCTTCTGCGTCTCGGGCTGCCCGTACAAGAAGGTGTACTTCAACCACCGCACCGGCAAGGCCGAGAAGTGCACGCTCTGCTACCCGCGGATAGAGGCGGGACTGCCGACGATCTGCTCGGAGACGTGCGTGGGGCGGATCCGCTACCTGGGAATCGTCCTCTACGACGCTGACCGGGTCGAAGCGGCGGCCTCCGTGCCCGACCCGAAGCAGCTGCTGGAGGCGCACCGCGAGGTGTTCCTCGACCCGTTCGACCCAGCGGTGCAACAGCGGGCGCACCGCGACGGGATCCCCGACGACTGGATCGAGTACGCGCAGCGCTCGCCGGTGTACGCGCTCGCGCACCGTTACCGCGTGGCGCTTCCGCTTCACCCGGAGTACCGGACGCTGCCGATGGTGTGGTACGTGCCCCCGCTGTCGCCGATCATCAACAGCCTGGAGATCGACGGGTACGAGGCCGACCCCGACGAGGTGTTCCCGGCGATCGATCAGATGCGGATCCCGGTCGACTACCTCGCCAACCTGCTCGCCGCTGGCGACTCAGAGGTGATTCGCGGAGTGCTCAGGCGGCTCGCGGCGATGAGAGGGCACATGCGAAAGCGCGAGGTGCTCGGCGAGCACGACGAGCAGATCGCCACGGCCGCCGGGATGACGGTCGCGGAGGTCGAGGACATGTACCGGCTCTTGGCGATCGGCAAGTACGAGGACCGCTACGTGATCCCCAAGGCGCACACGGAGCTCGCCGGGCGGTTGTTGGAGCGGCAGGGGGAGTGTGGGCTTGACTTCGAGGGCGGCCCGGGGAACTGCGGGATGATCGCCGACCCCACTCCGGACTACGGAAAATTCATGCTCACCGAGGAGCCGCCCGAGCTCGACATCATCCAGATCGCCGAACAGAACGGCGGGGACAAGGGATGAGACGGCGGAAGCACGCCGAGCGCGCGACCGTGTACAAGCTCTGTTCGCTCGCGCTGCAGTACCCCGACGAGGAGCTCATCGCCGCCCGCGACGAGCTGGCGGCAGTCGCCGCGGAGCTCGCACATGAACCGCCGGCAGCTTCACTCAGGCAGTTCTTTTCCTGGTTTACATCGACCTCGCCACTCGAGCTCGCCAAAGGCTACGTGCAGACGTTCGACCTCGACAAACACTCGGCGCTGTATGTGACGTTCTATTCAGCGGGCGACCGGCGCGACCGCGGACTCGTGCTGCTGCGGCTGAAGAAGCTCTACCGCGCCGCGGGGCTGCCGCTGGAAGGCTCGGAGCTGCCCGACTACCTGCCGGTGATGCTCGAGTTCGCCGCCGCCGCGCCGCCCGCGCAGGGCGAGCTCGTCCTCTCAGAGCACCGCGCCGCCATCGAGTTGGTCCGTCTCTCGCTCTCAGAGCAGCACAGCCCCTACGCGCACGTGCTCGACGCCGTCTGCGGACAGCTCGGTGGTCTGCCGGCAAAGGAGCGGCTCAGCCTCGACCGGCTGATCGCCGAGGGCCCGCCGCAGGAGCTCGTCGGGCTCGAACCGTTCGCGCCCGCGGAGGTCATGCCCACCACCGGAGCACGCCGGTGAGCACGACCGACATCTTCTTGTGGATCGTGATCCCCTACGTCGCGATCGCGGTCTTCATCGTCGGGCACATCTGGCGCTACCGCCGCGACCAGTTCGGCTGGACCAGCCGCTCAAACCAGCTCCTCGAGCGTCGGCTGCTCAAATGGGGAAGCCCGCTATTTCACTACGGGGCGCTGGCGGCGATCGGCGGCCACATCCTGGGGATCCTGATCCCCAAGACCGCGACCAACGCGATCGGGATCCACGAGCACGCCTACCACCTGATCTCGGCGATCGCCGGCACGATCGCCGGCGCGGCCGCGCTCATCGGCCTGCTGATCCTCATCTACCGGCGCGCTCGCGTCCGCCGGATCGCGGTCACCACCTCCTACCTCGACCTGTTCGTCTACTCGCTGCTGCTGTTCGTGATCGCCCTCGGAATGGCCGACACCGTGTTTCACAACGCGCTCGGGGCGGGGAACGGCTACGACTACCGGCGAACGGTCGCGATCTGGTTCCGCGGGGTGTTCGCGCTCCAGGACCACGCCGGGCTGATGGCCTCCGCGCCGCTCATCTACCAGATCCACACCCTGTCGGCGTGGGTGCTGCTCGCCCTGTGGCCGTTCAGCCGCCTGGTGCACGCCTGGAGCATTCCGCTTCAGTACATCGGCCGCCCGTACATCCTCTACCGCCGCCGCTACCAGACCGCCGCCCGCTGATGGCGGGCACGTAGGCGGCGGGCGCGGACGACCGCACCCTCGACGCCATTCCACCCGCGTCCGGGGCCGTGGTGATGGGCACCGGGATCGTCGCGCTCGGGCTGTCGCTCGACGGCCGGAGGCCATCTCCCGTTCCCTGCTCGTCGTAGACGCCGTCATCTGGCTGGCTCTGGCGGTGCTCTTGCCGGCCCGCGCCCGGCGTAATCGCGCCCGTTTTCAGACCGACGTGCGCACGCCCGCGGCGCTGACGTGGGTCGCCGGCACGGCGGTGCTCGGGACACGGCCGACCTTCGCCAGCTTCTGGCGGGCCCTGGCGGCCACCGGATCACCGGCGGTCCGCTGGCAATCTCGACGCTGGCCGCCGGCAAGATCACCCTCGCCGCCAAGAGCCTCCATACCCTTACCGGCGCCACGGGGACGCTAAAGGCTGCCTCACTTGCGCTGTGGGCGATGACGCTGGCGTGGCTGCCCGTCCCCTGGTGTCGGAGGCGGTCCGTCCGCCGCTGCGCTCTGACGTGCGGGGCTGGTCTACGGTGTTCCCCGTCGGCATGTATGCCGCTTGCAGCTTGGTTGTCGGCGCCGGGGGCGCGGGCGGCGAGTATCACGCACTTTGCGCGGATCTGGGTATGGGTGGGAGTCGCGGTGTGGGTAGTCGCATTCGTGCCGATGCTGGGCCGCGGCCTGGAGCTGATTCGCTCGAACACGACTCACGCGCAGCGCAGGATGCCGACGTAAGAGCCGCGGCTCGATCGACGCAGGAGGGTGTGCACGCCACCAGTCCCAAAGGAGGTATTCGATGCCGATAGCAATACGGGAAGCGGAAATTGTCTGGGAGGGGTCGCTAGCAAGCGGGGCCGGAACGCTGTCGAGCGGTAGCGGTGCGCTCGGTCAGCTGCCCGTCACCTGGGCCTCGCGGACCGAGCAACCGGACGGCAAGACAAGCCCGGAGGAGCTGATCGCCGCCGCCCACGCCGGCTGCTTTGCGATGGCTCTCGCGTTGACGCTCGGCGAGGATCACGCGCCGCCCGAGCGCCTCGCCGTGGGCGCGGTCTGCACGCTCGACGAGGTCGACGGGGCGCCACGGATCACGACCGTCGCGCTGAACGTCTGCGCGCGGGTGCCCGGGCTCGAGCAGGAACGCTTCGAGAAGGTCGTCGAGCGCGCGGCTGCGCTGTGCCCGGTCTCAAACGCGCTGCGCGGCAACGTCGAGGTCAGCGTGCACAGCGAACTCGAGCAGCAGACTCGAACCGCGTGATGCTCGAGCGTCCTCGTTGCCGACGGTGGCGTGGCGGGATTGCGGGCGCTTCTCGTCCTGCGCGACGTCGCGCGTGACCGCGTTGAGCTCACGCTGCTCTCGCCGGACGAGGAGTTCATGTACAGGCCGATGGCGGTCGCTGAGCCGTTCGAACGCGAGCCCGCGGACGGGTACGTCAAGCGGGTCGCGTTCGTGGTCCCGTCGGGCGTGGCGTGGTCGCTGCTTGCTTACGAGCTGGCACTGATGACCGCCTGGCACGCGTGGGGATGGGCCACGACGACGTCCAAGTGACCGTCTACACGTCCGAGCACGCGCCGCTCGGGCTGTTCGGCACCCGCGCCACCGCCGCCGTACGCCACGACAGGGTTCCGGGTCGAGCCGGCGCCCGTTCCGCCCGGTGCTGCGGGGAATGATGCTCACCGGCCGCGGCAAGGCGTGGATTTGCCGCCCGCTGTCTCGGAGGACGCGACAGCCAACCACCCGAGCGCGGCGCCCCTGAGCAGCCTGGGCGACGGCGGCGAGCTCGTCATCTACGCTGCTACCACCGCCGGCGCGTCCGTCGAACACCGGATGCGCTCAGCCGGCGCCGTTAGGCCGCGCTCCCGCCGGCTCCTAGCCAAGACGGCGGCTCCTGGTCACCCGGAGAGGTGCGCGCCATCTCGGGGTCTCGGGACCGAGGGGATGGCGTTAGCGCGCGCACCCGCGGATGACCTTGCGTCGGCCCGCGGGCGGTGGTATCTTATTCACAGTAGGATTGTAAAAAAGAATAGGGTCAAGAAGATGACCAGCAAAGTCGTATCCACGCCCGCCCGCACGCGACCGCGGTCGAAGGACCCGCTGCCGCGCCGACCGGTTGCCACCATGTCCAAGCGCCGCCCGTCCGCATCCGTCCCGGCTCGCCACGGCCGCGGCGGACGAGTCCTATTCGAGATCGCATTTCAGAGCGCGATGAGCGACTCGGACGTCGCGCGCCTGGCCCGCACACTGGACCTTTGGACCCACATGCACCCGAAGATGCGCCCGGATCCCACGAGCCCCGGCGTCGCGCGTCTTGACCACTTCTCCGGCCTGTTCCTCGAACGCGGAGCGGAGGACGGGAAATGGGTGCTTGAGGCGCGCACGTGGGGCAGCCCCGCGCCTGAGAGCGTGCACGAGTGGCACATGCTGGCCGCGCAGGCGGCCCGCCAGCTCAACCCCGGCGTCCACCTGCCCGAGCGCGCACAGCAGCCCCCCGCTGAGACGCCCGACCGGCTCCTCGGTCACGTTCAGAATAAGCGGGTGGGGGCATTGGGGCACCGGCTCGTGGGGCTCCCATGAACGGCGCTCCCGCGAGCACCGGCCGCCTGGACCCCGAGTCGCGCGCTTGGCTTGCGAAGCTGCACGCCCGGGAGGCGGTTCGCGACGGGGCTATTAGGCGCCTGCACACGCTGCTCTTGCACGAAGCCCGCTACGAGGTCGCCTACCACACCGCCAGGTTGGCGCACCCGTCCGGGCGCGACCTGGAGGACCTTGCCGTGCAGGCCGCCGACGACGCGCTCGTGGCGATCCTGGCAAAGCTCGATCAGTTCCGCGGCGATGCGCTCTTCACCACCTGGGCACGGAGGTTCGTCGTGCTCGAGGTGCCAGCCAAGGTCCGCCGCCGACTTGGCCACACGCGCGAGACACCCATCGGCGGGGACAACTGGCCGCCCGAGCGCGCACGCCACGACGACCCGGAGCGTGTGACCCAGATAGGAGAGCTCGCACGGACGGTCGGACGCCT
Organism: uncultured Solirubrobacterales bacterium; assembly: GCA_963731355.1. Lineage (GTDB taxonomy): Bacteria > Actinomycetota > Thermoleophilia > Solirubrobacterales > Solirubrobacteraceae > Palsa-465. Next base: position 361,929 of record CAVSUS010000006.1, read on the forward strand.
CATCGCCCAGGATCTGACCGCCCGCCAGCGCGAGGTCCTGATTGCGATGGCCATCGATGGGGAGCCCGCGGCCGACCTTGCGGCACGACTTCACTGCACGCCCGGAGCCCTCTACAAGACGCTGCACGACGCACGCGTGAAGCTCCGACACCAGCTCCACCAGCTCACTGCCGGCGGTCCGATCGAAAGCCATCCGCTGTCCACCCACGCGGCCGCAGGCAGTCAGTCGCCCCTGGTCGGCGCGATATGAGCGAGTTCGATTCCACCACCACACTCGGCGAGCTGGTCGCCGAACGGCCCGCCCGCGCGTCATTCTTCGAGCGCCTGCGGCTCGACTTCTGCTGCGGCGGAACACAGACGCTCGCTGAAGCGTGTGCCGCGAGCGGGCTCGACGTGGGGACGGTCGAGGCGGCGCTTGCGGCATTCGATGCGGCGAGCAGCGCGCCGGAGGGAACGGAGCAGAGGGACTGGCGGCACACGAGCTTCGCCGAGTTGTGCGCCCACATCGTCGCGATGCACCACAACGGCTTGCGGGAGGCGCTCCCGCGGATCGAGACGCTGCTTGCAGCTGTCGTGCGCGTCCACGGGGCGCGCGACCCGAAGTTGCACGAGCTGCAACGCACGTTTGGCCAACTCCGAGCGGAGCTCGAGCCGCACCTGCACAGCGAGGAAGACGTCCTGTTCCCGGCGTGCCTGCTGCTCGAGCAGCACGGCCATCCGGTCGACGAGGCGCTGCTCTCAGAGCACGAGCGCGAGCACGCCATCACGGGCGACGCGCTCGCCGAGCTACGCGCGCTGGGCGCCGACTATCAACCGCAGGCTGCGCTATGCAACACGCACCGCGCGTTGCTCGAAGCGCTCGCGGCCCTTGAGCGCGACCTGCACCAGCACGTCCACGAGGAGAACAACATCCTGATCCCACGCGTTCGCGAGCTGAGCCTCCGACCGCGGACGCGCGCGCCGGAGGCTCACGAGAACCGGTCGGACCGCGATCGGGTCGAGAGCGCGAGACTCCCGCGCTGCTGCGAGACCTGGATCGCCGAGCAGACCCACCGCTGGGCGACGGCACGTCGCTGAGCCCGCTTTACGCGCCTACGGCGAGGGAAGCGCGGGCGGTGATGCCGTCCGCCCGCAGCCGGCACGAGCACCTGCCCGATCCCACGGGCCTGCACGAAACAACGACGGCCTCGCGTCGCGCCTGACCGTAAGCGCTGACCGCGCGTTGCTTGTGGGCCCGAGGCGGCAGACGGTTTCCCAGGCCGTGATGACTGGGCACGGTTCCGCCGCCAGCACCGCCAGCGCCGGGTCGGAGCCGGGTCGGTTGCGAGCGGGAAATCCACGCCCGGGGCAGTTTACACAGTCTTAGTGGGCAAAAGAAGAGCGAACAGCTACGATTTATTCCAGATCAAGTGTGAAAACTCCCAGGAGGGTCCGCCCATGACCTACGTGATCAACGAGCCCTGCATCGGCGTCAAGGACGCCAGCTGCACTGAAGTCTGCCCGGTAGACGCGATCACGCCCGAAGACCAAGTGCCGCCCGAATGGGAGCACTACATCGAGAAGAACGCAGCGTATTGCAGGGAGATGCAGCCATGAATGAGAACAGCACCAATATCGGAACGCTCGGTCTCGCCGACGACAGCGGCATGGGGCTGGCGATGTTCGTGATCTTCACCGCCGCATGCCTGATCGTCACCGGCGCGGTCGCGATACTCGCGTTCATCAACGCCTGGTGGGTACTCGGGCTCGCGTTCGGCATCCACGTGCTCATGACCACCGCCGTCGGATACGCAGTCTTCAGCGCGCTCAGCGGGGGCGCCCCCAGCCTACGGGAGCCTGCACGTCGCGGGCCGCCGATGAGGCCGAGGCGCTCGAGCTTGCGGCGCGGACGCGGCTCGAGCGGGGCGATGCGCACCCAGCTGCGGCCTGAATCGTCGGGGCGATCGATGCAGAAGGCGCCGACGCAGGGTCGCGACGCGGCCGGACGCCGAGGTCTTCCCGCGTTTAGGGAGCGCTGATCCAGGGGTCCGCGAATCCGGCCATCTCCGTTGGCCACCTGCGTCCGAGGGCGGCACCGCGTGGCCACCTGCGTCCGAGGGCGGCACCGCGCGAATCGACGATGCGGCCCTCATTGCGCCACCTCCCGACGAACGTCCGGGGGGAAGGGCTCCGAGGGAACGCTCCGGGAACGGCCGGGGGAATGACGAAGCCTAAATTGGACGCGTTGACCCGCAGCGCACGCCAAGCCAGACGGCAACCGTCCGCCTGAAATCGAGGCGATACCAGGACGGATTTGCAGCAGTTTCTTCAGTTGTTTCTGGTTGGCGCGGGTTCGTTTTGCCGATTTCGGGACATGGTCGGGACACTGCCAGAACGGCGCCGATCGCGACCTCCGCCAGCCGAACCAACCTCCTGGGAGGCGGCTTGCGGCCTCGAACGGTCGCCCGCGAGCGATACGTTGCCCAGCCGAAAAGCTCGATCCGCCCCTTGGCTTTCTTCCGTCCGCGCAACACAGGTGCGCACGGCAGACCGCGGGCTACGCGCTGCGCAACAGGAGCAGGTGCCGTGCGCCGGCGGGCCGGGCGCTACCGAGGTGCTCAAGCTCAGCAGCGCCAGGTGCGACCGAGGCGCTAAGCCGTCTCCGGTCTGGGGGTTAGCGGCCCTCTCGTATCTGTAGCCGGTTGCCGTCGGGGTCCTGGAACTGCGCGACATACCCCCATGGGAACTCGAGCACGTCCGACACGAACTCGACGCCGCGCGCCTTTAGCTCCTCGACCGTCTTCCGGCAATCGTCGCTCTCGATCGTGATCGACGCCGGGGGGCGCCCCATCGCCGGCTCCGCCTGCCCCGGTGTCCCGGGCCAGAGAACCAGCTGGAACTCGTCGCCCTTGACGCCGACGGTCAGAAACCGCGGCCCGTCGGGCGTCGGGTTCTCAACCCGCTTCTCCAGGCCAAGCACCTTCGTGTAGAAGTCGAGCGCCTTGTCCTGGTCGCTGACGAGCACGCTCGTGTAGAAGACCTTCTCCAGCACTGTTGTTCCTCCAGTGGTCGTTGTCACTACTCCCATGACAAGCGGCGAGCAGTAAACGTGACAGCCGAGGACGCATGAATTCGACGAGCTCGAGCCGCCGCCCATCGGACCGGCGCCGAACCCCGCCCGCTTGCCCTTCTCGGTCATCTCGGCTTGCGCGAGGCGCAGCTCTTGCGCACCAGCGTTGAGAGGTCGTTTGAAAAGCTGCTTGAACAGCTCTCCCATCGACTGATTGCGCGGCTGCGGGTCGGGCTCCACGGCTGCACCCCCACATCCGGGTCGACCGGCGTCGGCGGCGGCGAAGCCGGGACCGTCGGCGGCGCCGGTGGTCCTGCCCATGACGGGCGGAGGTGGATACGTCGCCGGCGGCGCTTGCTGCTGCACTCGGAGCGGGGAGATGCGCTCCGAGTAGCGCCGGCGGCACGATGCTTTCAACAACCTGGAGGCGGCGAATCCCCGCGCCAGCCCGCCGGCCGCCACGAGGCGGGGCTGGCGAGCGGCCGAAGTCCTCCGCGTCGGACAACAGGGCGTCGGGAGCCTTCTCGCTCAGGTAGCCGCCGACCTTCTCGGTGTACTGCGCGAGCTTGCTGGCGGCGTTCGCCGGGCCGTCTTTGCCCTGCTCGCCCGGCGAGTCCGACACCGCGTGCAGGTCGTGGCCTGCTGGTGTATCTGCTCGGTCGCCTGGTGTGAGCGCTGATCGATCTGCTCGCGCAGCTGCCTTTGGCCTGCCCGGCGGCCTGCTGCGCCTTCTCCTGCGCCTGGTCTGTGAGCTCGGACGCCTTCGCCTGAACTGCTCGCTCGTCGACGGCGATGAGGGGCCGCCGCTCTCTGCAGCGGGTTCAGTAACCGCGGTCGTGATCCTGGTGTGCTGCCGAACGCTCCTTTCTACTCGCGCTCGGTCTCGATGCGCTCCTTGCGCACCTCTTCGGAGACCTCGCGCTCGTCGGTAACGGTGTCCTTCTCCAGCCGCACCCGCTCCTTAGGCACCGTGCGCTTCTCGACCACCGGCTCCTCCTCGTGCAGAGTGACCTCGTGCTCTGACTCGGTGATGTCAGGCCCGGATGTCGCGGCCTCTACGTTGGCCTCGGTGATCGGCTCGCGCTCGACGCGGACCTCCTCTCGCTGGACCGGCACGGTCTTCTGCACCTCTTCGGTCACCACGTACTTCCGGAGCCGCACCCGGCCCTGCTCCCGCGGGGCGGTACCGACATGTAGCTCCTCCTCCGATCGCGTCATGGCTTCATCGCTGCCTGCGCTCGCCTCGGCCGCGGTCCTTTCCGGCGCATCGGTCGCGGCCGCGGCCGGCCCCCGGGTGGCGGTCGTGCTCCCCTCGGTCGTGTACGCGATGCCGTAGTGCTCGAACAGCTCGCGCTCCTCCGTCTCGCTCAGCACCCCTTGCGGATCCACCTTGGGTGCGTCCTTGACCTGCTCCTTGAGCACGGGTACCCGCACGTCCTCGCCGGAAGCGCTCGCCTCCTTGATCGGCACAAAGCTCCGCTTCATCCCGAACAGGCCAGTATGGACGAGCGCCCACTCGGGCTGCCCCCCTTCCAGATCCGTATACAGCTCGTCGATAGTCCCGACCTTCTCGCCGTCGCGATCGATCAGCGTGCGGCCCTCAAAGTCGTAAGCGTGAGTCAGTTCCACGAAATCCTCCTTCAACACTTTGTCCCGTTTTGTCCCGGCTACCCGCAAGCGGGTCGGCCAAACCGGGTCATTTGGGAACGAACTGGGACTAGTTGGGAAACAACGTCGTCACTTTCGGAAAGGTGCTGCCGTACCACTCCGCGGAGCTGGTACAAAATGAGACAGTGCCGGGGCTGTTGAGCCGGACGAGCCAAGCGGCGAGTCGTCGCTCCGAGGCGACGTCCTCGCCCGCCGGCAGCGGATCCTCGTCGCGGCGAGGATGCCGTGGGGGATCGCCGCGTGACCATGGCCGAGCTCGCCGCGGCGGCGAACGGCCGCTCGACCTTGTACCGCTACTTCCCTACGCGTGAGGCGCTCGATCGTGCGGTCGAGGAGCTCGAACCCCGGAGTCTGAGCGCGCTCCGCGGTGGCCTCCGAGCGGCGAGGTGGTGCCGATTCCATTCCGGCCCCCGGGCAGCTCGGCCGGCGCGCGACGCTCCCGCTCGAGGTGACCCGGATCCTCGACGAGGTCCCGCCGCACTTGGTAGCGGATCAGCTTATGGCGGAAGCCAGGCGGGCCGTCGGTGTCGCCGTCGCTCTCTACGTGGTCGACATCGACGGCTCGCATCTGCTGCGGCTGGCCGGTTCCGAGGAGTTCCCCGAACGGCTTGCGGCACCGGCGCTCGGGCGACGTGCTGGTTATCGTTAGGCGACTCGTGCGTGCTGTGTGGCGTCTCGGTTTGGTGGGGGCGGGCGGGGCTTATCGTGCGCGCGGTAACTGCCGCCGGTCGGGAATGCCGAGCTTTTGCATCGCTCGGTACAGGTGGGATTCCACGGTCCGGGTCGAGAGTGCGAGGCGCTCGGCGATTTGGGCGTTGGAGAGTCCCTCGGCGGCTGGCTGGACGGTTTGGGCTTCTCGTGGCGAGAGGCTCACGGCGTCGGGGTCGAGTTCGGTGATCGGCGGCGCTGGAGCGCCTTCCCCGCGCGCGTTAAGGTCGGCGCTGCGCGCGGCCGCCCGTCGGGGCAGAGTCCTGGCGGCCTGCGCGGGCAAAGGCGTCCGGGGCGTGGGCGGCGGCCTCGCTGGCGTAGCGGCTGGCGCCGATCAGCTCCATTAGGTCGGTGACTTTGGCCGAGGCGTTTCCGTCGTCGGCGTTCAGCGCCGCGGCGTGATTCGCGTAGGCGGCGACCAGGCGAGCGTCGCAGCGTTCGCTTAGCTCTTGCAGCGGCTGCGCGTGGCGGCGGGCCGGTGCGCCCGCGCGCAGCGCCTCCTAGGTCAGCGCCGCGCAATGGATCGGGCTGGGTGAGAACTCCTTAGCGGTCTCGAGGAGGAGTTCCTGCGCGCGCCGGGGATCGCCTTCAGCATGTAGCGCCCATGCTTGTGCCCTCACGATGTAGGGCATCTGGTGGGCCAGTGGCCCGCTCTCGCCAAGTCGGCCGAGGCACTTCTTTAGGGCAGGCGCGATCGCGTCGCGATCACCGGTCACGCACGCGATGTTGACCAGCAGCGCGCATACCACGGGAAGCAATCCAACCGGGTCGTGCCCGGGGGCAAACCAGGTCCGACCCTTCCCTGATGAACCCGGGCAGACCGGTCAATCTGCAATGGGGGCCGATCCAGCCAGTCTCGCAGCTAGGGTCACAGCAGCTCACCTCCGGCAAGCTCGCAAAGAATCCCGATGGTTCGGTGACGATCTGGATCGCACCCACTCTGCCCGAAGGGGCTCCGGCGAGCAACTGGATCCCAACGCCCTCGACGGTGTACTACGCGAGCCTCTACCCAGGAATCGCCGTGCCGACGCAGTCCGGCCAATCATCCGCACCTACTACCCCACACCGGGAAGCAACACCCAGGCCTCGATCCTCCCTCCACCCAACAGGTCGACGGGCGCCACCTACGTCTTCCCGGCCCTCCAAAAGGTGGGCTAGGCGCACGTGGGAGCGTGGGATGCTCGTCGAGGCTCGGTACGAGGTTGAACGCAATCGGTCCGACTCACGGGTCCTCTTGGCCACGCTTAGCGGATTGATCGATCCGTAACGGAGCAGCCACCTCGCCCGGCGTCGCCTGACTGCTGCAGACGGACACGACAGGTCACGTCGGGACGGACGCTGGACCAAGCGAGCGCCAAGAGCGCCGCGCTTGCCATTGCGCGCTACTCATCAACGCCTTAGGCGGTCGCGCCCGTGCCGTGGCTGCTTTGATGCTTCACCAGCAGCGGCGCCGTCCGGGCTCCAACGATGTCCCGTCGTGGCTCCTTTGCGAGGCAAGCAGGCGCGCGGGAGCTCGCCATCGCGTTGGCGCTTGTGGGCGGTTGCAGAAGGTCGCGCTCGCTGGCGTCGCCATGTCGATGGAGCGGCCATGCCCATGCACAGGTTGCGCATCGTTCGGCCGCCGAGCGCTGCTCCTCGTCGTCCACAGCGACAACGCAGCCGCGATCGCGGTCGGCTTCTGCTCTCCCGATTCGCCGACCTGCATTGCCTAGGTACGCCGTGATCACGACGTGGCCGCCCGCGAGCCTCAACTGTGTCGCTCGCCCCGGAGAAGCGATCACCTCGTCCGTGCGAACGCCGTCGCACAGGCAAGTCGTCCGCACCGACAGTGTCAGACGCCTCGACCGGGCGGTGGCAGGCTTTCGCATCCGCGCACGAAGCACCACTGCGTCGATCTGTTCCGCAAAGCCGGCAGAGCGACGCCCTCTCGCCGCCGAATACCCTCGTGGACACGAGACGCCCGGTGCTCGTCCGAGCCGATCACGTGACCCGGCGTCGGCGAATGCCGGTCTGAACGGTCCGGCGTTTCTCGTTCCCTCACTTCCGCCTACGGCCCACCTCAGGCGGGTGCCGTTCGGGTAGGCGAAGCAGGCGGCCGACGTCGCCGAGCTCAGGGATGACGCAATTCGTGTGTCTCAAAGTCTCCCTTCGAGACTTCCGGTCATGGCACTGCGGCTCGTGGGCGGATCTGAAGGGAGGGCTGCGATCCCCATCGCCGCACGCCGAGCTGGTCTTCGCGATTGCGATCAGGCTACGCTGGCCTGCCTGTCACGATCGAGCGCTCCGGCGTCGGCCGGACCGTCACGGGCTTAGCGAGCAGCTTCTCACCCCGGTACCTCGCAGACAGTCGCGATCTCGAGCGGGGGTTCGTGTTGACTCTCGATCGGCCAGCCAGTTGACAGCTGTGCGAATCGGGGTTACGTTTCCGAAGATCATTTCAACAACTGAAACGACATGTCGAACCCAGGAATCGCTCAACCGCTCCGTCTCCCGAGCGTGTTCGTTGCTCGCGTCGTTTACCCTTGAGGAGCCGTACCTGACGCTCGCCGAACTGGCGCAGCGGACCGCGTTGCCGAAGCCCACCGTTTACCGGTTGGCGGCCTCGCTACGGGCCGCCGGATTCATGACGCAGGGCGAGGACGGCCGCTACGGGCTGGGCTTTCGGCTGCTGGAGCTCGGCGCGGTTGTGCGGGGCAACCTCGACATCGTGCGCACCTGCTCGGCAGGGATGCAACGGCTGGCGGACGCGACAGGGGAGACGGTGATCCTGGGACAGGTGGACTGGGCGGCACGCGAGGTGACGATCGTGCACCGGCTCGACAGCACGCATACGCTGTCGGTCCTGTCGCCGATCGGCCGCCGCTCCCACCTGCCGCCGGGATGCCTCGGAAAGGCCCTGCTAATGGGGTTGTCGCAGGCTGACCGCAGGCGTATGCTCGCCGAGATCGAGCTCCCGGCTTCGACCTCCCGAAGCCACACAGACAAGCGCGCGCTGGCCGCTGAGCTCGAGCGTCAGAGCAGGCTCGGCTACGTGACCGAACAGAACGAGTACCTGGACGACGTGTCGGGCGTTGGCGCGCCGGTTGTGTACGACGGCGGCTGGCCACTCGCCGCCGTCGGGGTCGTCGGACCCTCGACCCGGCTTGCAGGCAAGCTCGACGAGATCGGAGCAATGGTCGCCACGGTGGCCGGCGATCTCCGGGCGCCTGTCCTGGCGGCCGACGACTCGGCCTAATCCAGGCCTAATCCTAGTAATCCAGCTCGGGCGCAACCGCCGACGTGGTGCGGTCGGCGACCGGCGCAAGGCTGCGCTTGACACGTGGGCGTGCCCCGGTTATGGTCGCGGCCGAAATAAATGAAACTTGTTTCATCCTCCAAAACGAAAGCGCTATACGTTGGCTCGGACATCGGCGGCACGTTCACAGACACCGTCCTGCTAACGCACGACGGCCAGGTTCATGTCGCCAAAGGTCCGACGACGAAGGATGACCTCACCCGCGGCGCGCTCCACGGCCTCGAGCTAGTGGGGGCGAACATCGAGCAGTCGCTCGACGCGGTCAGCGGTCGGCTCGCGTACTACGCCCACGGCACCACGCAGGCCACGAACGCGTTTATCGAGCGCAAGGGCGTGCGGACCGGCCTGCTCTGCACGCGCGGGTTCCGCGACATCCTGCGATCCCAGCGCTCGATGGCGAGTTGGGCGGGGCTGCCGCGGCAGCAGATGCTGCACTACTCAGCGCGTACCCATCCCGAGGCGCTGATACCGGTCGAGCTTGTCCGCGAGATCGACGAGCGCGTCGACTACAAGGGCGCGGTTATCGTGCCGCTCGACGAGGACCAGCTGCGTGGTGTCGTGCGCGAGCTGGTGGCGGACGACGTGCGGGCGATCGCGATCGCGTTCCTGTGGGCGTTTCGTAACAACGCCCACGAGCGGCGCGCGGTTGCGATCATCGCCGAGGAGGCGCCGGGCGTGTTCGTCACTGCCGCCTCGGACCTGCTGCCGCTGCTCGGCGAGTACGAGCGCACCTCGACGACGGCGATCAACGCCTACCTCGGGCCGATCATCGCCCGCTACGTGACGAAACTCGGCGACGAACTCGGCGCCCAAGGCTTCGACGGCGAGCTGTCGATCATGGAGTCCGGCGGCGGCGTCCTGCCGGCAGCCGACGCCGCAACCCAAGCCGCCGCGATGCTCGCGTCAGGACCCGCGGGCGGCGTGCTGGCCTCGGCTGCGATTGCCGCCGAGAAGGGATGGACGAACGTGATCACTTCCGACATGGGGGGCACGTCGTTCGACGTCGGATTGATCGTCGACGGCCAGCCGTTGCTGACGCGGACCGCGGAGGTCGGTCGCTTCCACGTTGGGCTCCCGATGATCGGCGTTACCGCGATCGGGTCGGGCGGCGGCAGCATCGCACAGGTACACGACGGGCACCTGTCGGTCGGTCCGGAGAGTGCCGGCGCGCACCCAGGTCCGGCGTGTTACGGATACGGCGGCCAGCGTCCCACGATCACCGACGTCGACGTCGTGCTCGGCTTCATCGATCCGGCGTATTTCCTCGGCGGAGAGATGGAGCTCGAGCGCGAGCTTTCCGAACGGGCGATTGAAGAGCACGTCGCGCGTCCGCTAGGGCTCAGCATCCTGGAGGCAGCCGCCGGTGTGCGCCGGGTCGCCGACAACCAGATGGCGGATCTGCTGCGGCGCGTCACCGTCCGCGCCGGGTATGACCCACGCGACTTCGTGCTGTTCGCGTACGGTGGCGCCGGCCCAACGCACGCCCACCGCTACGCCGCCGAGGCGGGCGTCGGCACTGTGTTCGTTCCCGCGACGGCGTCGGTGCACTCGGCCTACGGCGCGCTCACGTCCGATCGCCGACGCACGTTCACACTCGCCCACCATGTGCACACTCCGCGGGGGTTCGAGCTCGCCTCGGAGCATGTGTCTGCCGAGCGGATGGCGCAAGCGTTCTCCGCCCTCGAGCAGCGCTGCGTTGAGGCGATGGGTGCCGACGGCCTGACGATGCGCCGCTTCGTCGGGATGCGCTTTCGTCAGCAGACGCACGAGCTGGAGGTCGAGGTTCCGGACGGCGAGCTCGAGCCGGCGACGATCGACCGGCTCGTGGACGATTTCACCGAGCGCTACGAGCTCGTCTACGGCAAGGGCACGGCGCTGAGGGTCGCCGGCGTCGAGTTCACCGTGCTGCGGGTGGACGGGCACGTGCCGGTAGCAAAGCCGGCGCCGGCGGTGCATGCACACCACGACGAGCTGCTCGCGCCCAGCGGCACGCGCGAGGTGTTCTTCGACGAGCTCGCCGAGCCGTTCCTGACGCCGGTGTTCCGGACGGAGGACCTGGCGCTCGGAGGCGTGATCCGCGGCCCTGCCCTGATCGATCTCGTCGGCACGACCGTCGTCGTCGGGCCTGCGCAGACCGCGGGCGTGGAGGGCCACGGCCACATCACGATCGAGCTCGGGGATGGGCGATGACCGAGATGCTGACCGAGCTTGCTCCCCGTGTCTACGAGTACGAGCGCCAGAGGGTCGACCCGGTGACGTTCGAGGTGATCCGTCACCGGCTGCTCGCGATCATGGACGAGCAGGCCGCGGCTCTGTCGGCCATCTCCGGCTCGCCGCTCGTCAACGAGGCCACCGACTTCAACACCGGGCTTTACCGCGCCAACGGCGAAGTCGCGGCGATGGGACAGACGGTCATCTTCCACGCCGCGTCGGTATCGCAGATGGTCCGCTTCGTGATCGAGGACTGCGAGCGAGACCCCGGGATCCACGAGGACGACGTGTTTATCGTCAATAGCCCCTACAAAGGGGCCCTGCATGCGCCCGACATGGGGGTCCTGGCGCCACTGTTCTACGAAGACGAGCGGATCGGCTGGACCGGCGCTGCCTGCCACCAGCTCGATGTCGGCGGCATGGTTCACGGCAGCTTCGCCTCCAAGGCCGTCGACGTGCGCCAGGAGGCGATGCTGATCCCGCCGCTGAAGCTGGTCGATCGCGGCGTGCTGCGGACCGACGTCTGGAACATGGTCACGGGGATGTCGCGGCTGCCGCTGAACCTCAGCCTCGATCTCAAGGGCCTGCTGGCCGCCAACAACGTCGCCAAGCGGCGGCTGGCCGAGGTGATCGAACGCTACGGCGTTGACGCCGTGCTCTCGGTGATGGACGAGCTGATCGACAGCTCGGAGCGCCGCCTGCGAGCGCGATTGCGCGAGCTCCCGGATGGGCGCTTCGCCGCCCGCACATATCTCGACCACGACGGGCACGAGGACAATCTGCATCGGATCGAGGTGACGCTGACCAAGGAGGATGACCGGCTGATCTTCGACTATTCGCGCTCCTCGCCGCAGGCGAAGGGATTCGTGAACTGCACCTACACGGGTCTGCTCGCGGGCGTCTATGCCGGCTTGCTGCCGACGATCGCTTACGACCTGCCGTGGACCGAGGGGATCTTCCGGCCGATCGAGGTGATCGCGCCCCCCGGCTTGATCTGCTCGGCGCAGTGGCCCGCGCCGGTCAGCCAAGGCCCGCTCGGAACTATGTGGCTCGCGGAGATCACGTCGATCGAGGTCGTCTCGAAGCTGATGGCGACCCGGACCGAGTTGACGCGCGAGGCCCAGTCCTCGCCCGCCGGCGGCCCGGACATCTTCAACATCCACGGCCGCAACCAGCACGGCGAACCTGCCACCGGTGTGATGCTCGACCAGACCATGACCGGCGGCGGCGCCTACGCTCATCGCGACGGCCTCTCGCCGCAGGGCCACCACAACATCATCGCCGGGCGCGCGCCGAACGTCGAGTCGCTCGAGCTGATCATGCCGGTCCTGTACCTGTACCGGCGGCTGGTGCCCGACTCGCCCGGTGCCGGGCGCACCCGCGGCGGCCAGAGCTCCGGCGCCGCCTACATGCTCCACGACGTGCCGCACGTGGACGTGCTGTGCGCGTGCCACGGTTACGGCGTACCGACCGCCTCCGGGATCTTCGGCGGCCTTCCGGCGGGCTGCAACGTCCACCGCCTCTTCCGCGGCACGGACCTGCGCGAGCGGCTCGCCGCGAGCCGCATGGTTAGCGATCCACAGCAGCTCACCTACACCGAGCAGGAGCTGAGCGCTAAGCCGCCGGCGTTCACATTCGGGACTGATGACGTGTATGAGTGGGGGCCACAGGGCGGGGGCGGATGGGGTGATCCGCTGCTGCGCGATCCCGATCAGGTCGCGATCGACGTCCGCCTGCGCGCCGTCACCGAGCACACGGCCGAGCACGCATACGGGGTGATCCTGACCAGCGCCGGTGAGCTGGACGCGGACGCGACACAGGCGCGACGTGCCAAGCTGATCGCGCATCGGCGTGAGTGGCCGGCGGAGCAGCGGCTTGCCTTACAAGCGAGGGGCGAGGGACGGCTCGTTCACCCGGTCGGCGATCAGCTGTCGGTCTGCGACTACCAGGGCTCGCTGCTCTGGACCTGCCGCTGCGGCCACCCGTTTGCGCCCGCGCACGAGAATCCGAAGCACTACCTCGGCCGCGCTGTAGTCGCGCCCGAAGATCTCGGCACGCGGATCCGCTTACACCCTGAGATCGAGGTCCGCTGCTACGCGTGCGCGGAGTGCGGTCACCAACACTTCGTCGAGGTCGCCCAGCGCGGCGACGAGCCCCTGTTCGACGTGCAGCTCGACGAGGTGGCGCGGTGAGCGCCGGCGGAGAGTGGGTCACGTTTCCGAGCGTCGGGGATCAGGTGCGCGGGTACCTCGCGCTCCCCGACCGGCCGCGCGGCTCCGGCCCTGCGGTCGTGATGGCGCACGAGAACCTGGGCGTGACCGAGCACCGCCAGGAGGTCACACAGCGGCTCGCGGACGCCGGCTTCGCCACGCTGACCGTCGACCTGTTCACACGCGCGGGTGGGCCCCCGACAGATTTCCAGACACCAGAGGAGCGACGGATCAAGGCGTTTCTGCAGGCGACCGACGACCAGGCCGTGCCGGACGTGATCGCCGGCCTGCGGTATCTGCGCACGATCGAACATGTCGATCCCGAGCGGATCGGGACGATCGGATTCTGCATGGGAGGTGGCACATCGCTCGTGGCTTGTTGTCTCGGCGACGCGCTTAAGGCATGCGTGATCCTGTACGCGCTGCCGATCCTGCCGCCCGAGTACACCCAAGCGGGGAGGCCGCTCTCCCGGATCGCGGTCGCCCCCGGGCTTCGCTGTCCGTTGCAGGCGCACTTCGGCGAGCGCGATCAGGTGATCCCGCTCGATCAGGTGCATGCCTTGCACGCGGCCGCGCAGCAGAGCGGGCTGCCGGTCGAGCTGCATATCTATCCCGGCGCCAACCACGCCTACCACGACGACACGCATCCGAATTACCACCCCGAGGCGGCCGCGCGTAGCTGGGAGCGGGCGCTCGAATTCTTTGGAGAGCACCTGTGACGCTGTGGACCGAGCTCCTCGGGTGCGAGATCCGCTTCATCGACGTTGGCGGGATCCGCACCCGCGTGCTCAGCGCCGGCAGTGGCGGCCAGGCCGTCGTGCTGCTGCACGGCCGTGGTGGCCACCTCGAATCCTGGCGTGCGAACGTGGGGCCGCTGGCGGAGCGCAATCGGGTGATCGCGTTCGATCTGCTCGGGCACGGGTTGACCGCCCGCCACGACGGCGGCTATGCGATCGACGATCTGGTCGCACACGCGCAGGCGACGCTGGACGAGCTGGGTGTCTGCGGCGCGATGCTGTGCGGGCAGTCGATCGGCGGCTGGGTGGCGGCCTGGCTCTCGATCCGCCGTCCTGATCTGGTCGGCCGTCTGGTCCTGATCGAGCCCGCCGGCCTCCAGAGCGAGGAGCAGCGGCTGGCCGATCCCAAGGTCGCCGCCGCCTATGTACGGGGCGGGCGCGCGTTCGAGGAGCCGAGCACCGACGCGGTCCGCGACCGGCTGCACGGGCTAGTTGGAGATCCGCGGGTGATCGACGAGGAGCTGGTGCAGACCCGCCGGCTGCTGTACATGCCGCCGCAGGCACGCGCGGTGCACCGAGCGGTCCGGGAGGCCGACAACAGCGGCGCGCTCTTGACCGAGGATGTGCTCGCGCAGATAGCGGCGCCGACGCTGATCATCCGTGGCGGGCTCGCCAACACCCCGCTCGAAGTGGCGCAGGGCGCGGCGGCGGCGACCGGCACCCAGCTCGTGATCGTCGCGGGGGCCAAGCAATGGCCGCAGCTCGAGCGCCCGGAGCTCGTCAACCGGCTCCTGATCGAGCAGGCAGCGGCACCACGCGCGGTGGCGGTGAGATGACGTTCTGGATCGAGGCACTGAGCGCGAGCGTGCGCTACTACGACGCCGGCGGCGTCCGCACCCGCGTGATCGAGGCAGGCGAGGGCGGGCCGCCGGTGGTGTTGATGCACGGTCTCTCCGGCCACGCCGAGTCGTTCATCCGCAACGTCGTTCCGCTCTCCGCCGCCGGCTATCACGTCTATGCCGTCGACGCGATCGGCCACGGCTTCTCCAGCAAGCCGGCCGACGTTACCTACCACTCGCCGGCTTTCGAGCGCCATCTGCTCGACGTGCTCGAGGCCATCGGTGCCGAGAGTGCCCATCTGATCGGCCAGTCCCTGGGTGCCTGGACCGCGTGGCGGGTCGCCCTCGCTCACCCCGGCCGCGTGCGCTCGCTGACCTCAGCAACTGGCGCCGGGATCCTGCTGGGCGACGAGGCGGCCAAGGAGCAGAGCGAGGAGATCCACAAGCGCGTCGGATCGGTCACCGCCCGCGCGCTCGAGGAGCCGACCCGCGAGCGTGTCCGCGCCCGGCTGCAGTGGCTGATGGCCTCGCCGGACCGGGTCACCGACGAGCTCGTGGAGACGCGCTACCGGATCTTCAACCTGCCCGACAGCCGTGCGGTGATGGGAAAGGTCTCGGCTGAGCAGACGAGCGATGCCAATCGCGCCAACCTGATCACCGAGGACGACCTTGCGCGCACCGAGGTGCCAGTGCTGCTGCTGTGGACCGACAAGAATCCGACGGTGCCGGCATCGGTCGCGGAGCGAGCGGCGCGGATCGTGCCGGGTGCGCGATTCGAGCTGATCGAGGGCGCCGGGCACTGGCCGCAGTTCGAGCAGCCCGACGAGTTCCACCGAATCGTGCTCGACTTCCTGGCAGGGGTGTGATGGGCGAGCTCGTGTGGGCGGCATGCGCCTCGCACGCCGGCGGTCAGCTGCGCGTGCAGACGGCCGCCGGCCAGGATCAGGAGCGGATCGATCGCGTCTATGCCGGCTGGGCGCAGCTGCGTCAGAGCCTCGAGGCGGCTGGCCCGGACGTGCTGATCGTGGTTGGAACTGACCATTTCCAGACGTTCTCGTATGACCTGATGCCGGTCTTCGCGATCGGTCGCGGCGAGGCCTCCTGGACCTGGGGCGAATTCGGGACCGGCGTCACGCAGGTGCCCGGACTGCCGAGGCTCGCGGACGCGATCCACGCCGACCTCGTGCACGACGGGTTCGATCTCGCAAGCAGCGCGGAGATGCGCATCGACCATGCGTACTCGTGCCCGCTGGCCTTCCTCGCGCCCGAGGACTCGATCCCGACGGTGCCGCTGTTCGTCAACTCGTTCGTGCCGCCCCTGCCGCCGCTCGCGCGCTGCCGGGCGCTCGGGGTCGCGCTGCGCGCGGCGATCGAGCGCCAGCAGATCGCTCGGCGGGTGGCGATCGTTGGCACCGGCGGGATCAGCCACTGGATCGGGGTTCCCCAGACCGGACGCATCAACCCGCAGTTCGACCGGCGCTTTTTGTCGGATTTCGAGGCACCCGATCTGAGTGCGCTGGACGCGCTCGACGACCAAACGCTGGTGCGGGACGGGGGACCCGGTGCTGGCGAGCTGCGGTGCTGGATGGTGACGCTCGGCGCGGCCGGATCGCTCGGCGCGCGGACGCTCGTATACGAGCCGGTGCAAGCGTGGATCACGGGGATCTCGCTGGTCGAGGTGGCGCTCTCGTGAGCCTCACCCACCTCGAGCGCGCGGTGTACCACCTGACCGTGGCCTCGGGGACGGTGGCCCGCCCGGCCGAACCGGCCGTCGCGTTGGCACAGCTCCGCGCCGCAAGTGCTTCCCCGCCGCTCGCGCAGCTGCCCGGGCTCGACCTGCGGCTCGAGCTGGAACCCACCGAGGTGGGGCTGATCGAGCGCGGCGACGTCGCCGGCATGTACCGCGCCGGGGTCCACCCCAACCTGGTGCGCAACTTCGCCGGCACGTTTGCGATCGATTACGTGGCCCGCTATCGGGAGGCGGGGTTGTGAGCGCACTGGCGAAGGACGGAGCTGTTGCCGAGGCGGAGCTGCTGCTGGATTCGCTGCGCACCTGCACTGCCGTGGCGCCGCCGCGCGAGCGGATCGCGGGGCTGACGATCGACGACGCGTATGCCGTGCAGCGCGAGCTGATCGGGCTGCGGTGCAGGGGAGGGGCGCGGAGGGTGGGGCGGAAGATCGGCCTGACGAGCCTTGCTATGCAGGAGATGCTGGGGGTCGATCAACCCGACTACGGAGTGCTCCTCGACGAGATGCTGGTCCGGGCCACGGATGGGCTCGACGCGTCGCAGCTGATCGCGCCGCGCGTCGAGGCCGAGATCGCGTTCGCGCTGCGCGGTGCCCTGGCCGGCCCGGATGTCGGCGTCGAGGATGTGCTCGCTGCGACCCGCGCAATCGCGCCGGCGCTCGAAGTGATCGACAGCCGGGTGGCGGATTGGAACATCCGGATCGAGGACACGGTCGCCGACAACGCGTCCTCAGCGCTGGTGATTCTCGGGCACGAGCGCGCGGTAGCGAATGTTGACCTGGTCGCCGAGGAGGCCACCGTGCAGGTTGGCCGGGAGACGGTGAGTGGCCGCGGTGAGGCCGTGCTGGGGCATCCGGCAGAGGCTGTCGCGTGGCTCGCGCGCGCTCTGGCACGGCACGGCGAGGGACTCGAGCAGGGCGATGTCGTGATTCCGGGGGCGATGGCGCGGGCGCTGCCGTTCAGCGGCGGCGACGTGATCCGGGCCGAGTTCTCGACGCTCGGCTCGATCGAGGTGACGGTCCGGTGAGGAGCGGCTCGATGCCCACGGTCCCCGGAGTTCCGGCGGCGATCATCGGCCCCGGCAACGTCGGCACCGACCTGATGGTGAAGCTTGGCCGCAGCCCAGCCATCGACGTGCGGCTGATGGCCGGGATCTACGAGGACTCGCCTGGCCTCGCGCGCGCCCGAGAGCTCGGGATCGAGACCAGCGCGCGCGGGCTGGCGGCGGTGCTCGAGCGCGAGGAGATCGCTCTCGTGTTCGACGCGACCTCGGCTCGGGCGCACCACGCGCGGCGCCGCTGCTCGAGCAGGCGGGGAAGCGCGTGGTCGATCTGAGGCCGGCAGCGGTTGGCCCGTACGTGGTCCCGGCGGTGAATCTCGATCAACATCTGAGCGCGCCGAACGTGAACATGGTCACTTGCGGCGGGCAGGCGACGATCCCGTTCGTCTCACGCGATCGACCGGGTCGCCGACGTCGCCTACGCCGAGATCGTGGCGACGATCGCCAGTGCCGCCGCCGGGCCCGGAACGCGCCAGAACATCGACGAGTTCACCGAGACAACCGCACGCGGGATCGAGCTGCTCGGTGGGGCCACCGAGGGCAAGGCGATCATCATCCTCAACCCCGCCCAGCCGCCGATCCTGATGCGCGACACGATCTTTGCGCGGGCACACCGACCCGACGCGGCGGCGATCGAGGCGTCGGTGCAGGCAATGGTGCACGAGATCCGGGAGTACGTCCCGGGGTGCGCGTCGTCCTGTGCGAGACCGATCGCGACCTCGTGACGGTGATGCTCGAGATCGAGGGCGCGGGTGACTTCCTGCCGCGCGACGCGGGCAATCTCGACATCATGACCGCGGCCGCGGCGCGGGTGGGGTCACTTATCGCCTCCCAGGTGATGGGGGTGGTCGCGTGAGCCGGCTGACGGTCGTGGACAGCTCGCTGCGCGACGGGACGCGTTCGGTCGCGCACCGGTTCACGGCTGCCGACGCCACAGACGTGGCCGGCGCGCTCCATGCGGCCGGGATCGAAGTGATCGAGGTCACGCACGGCCATGGGCTTGGTGGCTCCTCGATCCAGTACGGGATCGCGGCCGTCAGCGACGAGGAGCTGGTCGCGGCGGCGGCGCACGCGGTGCATCGGGCCGCGGTGGCTGTGCTGGTGCTGCCTGGCGTGGGGACGCTCCGGCGGCTGCGGACGATGCGGACGCTGGGGGCCTCGGTGGCGCGGGTCGCGACCCACGGCACGGAGGCGGACATCGCCCGGCAACACATTTCGTGGGCGCGGGAGAACGGCCTGCGAGCGGTCGGCTTTTTGATGATGAGCCACATCTCGCGCCGGGCGTGCTGGCCGAGCAGGCAGCGCTGATGGAGTCCTACGGCGCACACGTCGTGTACGTGGTCGACTCCGCGGGAACGCTGGTGCCCGCGGCGGCGGTGGAGCGCGTCGCCGCGCTTCGCGAGCGACTGTCGGCCGAGGTCGATGTGGGATTTCACGCCCACAACAACCTCGGCTGCGCGGTCGGCAACGCGCTGGCCGCGGTTGATGGCGGGGCGAGCTGGCTCGACGGGTCGGTGCGGGGCCTCGGCGCGGGCGCGGGCAATGCGGCCACCGAGGTGCTATGCACCGCGCTCGAGCGCGCGGGACACGAGACGGGCGTCGACCTGTTCGCGTTGATGGACGTCGCCGAAGAGGTGGTGGCGCCGATGCTCCCACGCGAGCCGGTGATCGATCGGGAGTCGCTCGTGCTCGGGTATGCAGGCGTCTACTCGAGCTTTCGCCTGCACGCCGAGCGCGCGGCGCGCAAATACGGCGTCGATGCCCGCGAGGTGCTGGTCGAGCTGGGCCGCCGCCGGATAGTCGGCGACATGATCATCGACGTCGCCGCGGAGCTCGCCGGAGCCGGTGGGGGCACGAGATCGGCGGCGGGGGAGCGCGTGTGACGGACACCGCTCGGCTGGAGGTGCGGGAACTGGCGAAGACGTTTGGCGCCAACCGCGCGCTGCGTGGGGTATCGCTCGAGGTGGCGCCCGGCGAGATCCACGGGCTGGTGGGCGAAAACGGGTCCGGCAAGTCGACGCTCGTCAAGCTGCTTTCGGGCTACCACGCCCCCGACCACGGTGGGCAGGTGCTGCTCGACGGCGAGCCGCTGTCGCTGCCGGTGCGACCGGCGAACCTCCGGCGGCGCGGGATGTCGGTCGTGCACCAAGACCTCGGACTGCTCGACAGCTTCTCGGTCGTTGAGAACATGCGTATGGGCACGTTCGGGACCCATCGCCTGACGCGGGCAATCCGCTGGCGTTCTGAGCGCGAGCGTGCCCGAGAGGCGCTGGCGGCACTGGGACAGGACCTGGACGTCGACAGGCCGGTCCGCGGGCTGGCGGCCGCCGAGCGCGCCACGATCGCGATCGCGCGCGCTCTGCAGCATCACGAGCCGGGGAAGGGACTGATCATGTTCGACGAGTCGAGCCGGGCCCTTCCCCGCGACGCGCTTGCGCACTTCCATGCGCTGGTTCGCGGCGTCGCCGACCGCGGCGGCTCGGTCCTGTATGTGAGCCATCGGCTCGAGGAGGTGCTCGCGCTCGCGCACTGCGTGAGCGTGATCCGCGACGGCGAGATGGTCGCCGCTGGTGTCCCGTCGTCGGAGCTGAAGGAGCGGAGCCTGATCCGCCTGATGCTGGGCTACGAGCTCGAACGTCCCCCGGCGGAGCAGTGGCCACGGGGCTGGCGGGAAGGCGCTGCTGTGGCCGTGTCGGGCCTGCGCGGAGCGCTCGTCGAGCAGTTCGATTTGGTGCTCGGGCCCGGGGAAATCGTCGGCGTCACCGGGCTGCTCGGCTCCGGGTTCGAGGAGATCCCGTACCTGTTAGGGGGCGCACGCCGCGCGGTGGCGGGGCGGCTGACCGCGGGGGATGTGGAACTCTCGCTCACGAACCCGTCGCCGCGACGGTTCACGGACGCCGGCGTCGCGCTCGTGCCCGAGCGGCGCGGCGAGGAGGGCCTCGCGCTGGAGCTGAGCGTGCTCGAGAACGTGACGATTCCGCGCGTCCGCACACGCGGCGCACGGGCGCATCTGGGTCGGCGGTGGCAGCACGACGAGGCAGACTGGGTGATCCGCGAGCTGGGCGTGCGGCCGGCGGAGCCCTCGCTCCCGGTCGGAGCCCTGAGCGGCGGCAACCAACAGAAGGTGCTGCTCGGCAAGTGGCTTGTGGGGGAGCCCAGGCTGCTGCTGCTCCACGAACCGACCCAGGGCGTCGATGTCGGAGCCCACCGGGACATCCTCGGCCTGACCTTCAGAGCCGCGCAGGCCGGATGCGCGGTGCTCGTCGCAGGTCTCGACGCGAGCGAGCTGGCCGCGATGTGCGACCGGGTGCTGATCATGCGCGGCGGCCGAGTCGAGGCCGAGCTGCGCAGACCGGAGCTCGACTTCGAGGCGATCGTGACCGCGGTGTACGGCGTGCAGGAGGCGGCCGCAAATGCCTGAGCCCGGCGGGACTCAGGCGGCGCTCGCCAGCTCGTCCGGGAGCGCGCCGGCGCCCGCCCCATCGGGTCCGGCCCGCGGGAGCAGCCCGGAGGGCACGCTGAAGGCGCTGCACCTTGCCGAGCGCTACCTGCTGGTCGTCATCTGGGGCGTGGTGATCGCGATCTTCTCGGCGCTCGAGTCGAGCAAGTTCGACGCCTCGGGCACGTGGCAAACGATCTTCGGCTCGCAGCCGGCGCTGGTGTTCCTTACCCTGGCGCTGCTGTGCACGGTCATCGCCGGCGAGTTCGTCGACTTGTCGGTCGCGTCGATCCTAGGTCTCAGCGCGACGCTGGTCCCGGTGCTGACGGTACTGCACGGCATGAACGTGGTGCTCTCCTCGGCGATCGCGATCGCGGCCGGAGCGGCGGCAGGGGCGATCAACGGCTTCTTCGTCGTGTTCGTCGGCGTCAACGTGATCGTGGTAACGCTGGGCATGTCCACGCTGCTGCTGGGGATCTCGCTGCTGATCGCGCATCTGAGCATCGTCAGCGGGCTGAGCCCCGGCTACGCGAAGATCTCGATCGCCAGCATCGCCGGCCTGCCGGTCTCGTTCTACTACGGGCTGGCGCTGGCGCTCGTGTTCGCCTACGTGCTCGCGTTCACGCCGCTCGGACGCCATATGCAGTTCGTCGGGGCTAACCGCGAGGTCAGCCGGCTGGCCGGGATCCGGGTGAGCCGGATCCGGTTCGGCGCGTTCGTCTCCGCGGGTTTTCTCTGCGGCGTCGGCGGCGTGGTCGTGACCTCCGGGCTGGGAGGGTTTGACCCCTCCTCGTCCGTGGACTACCTGCTGCCCACGGTCTCGGCGGTGTTCTTGGGCACGGCTGTGATCCAGCCCGGGCGCTTCAACCCGATCGGCACCGTCATCGCGGTGTACTTCCTTGCGACCGGGATTCTCGGCCTCGAGGAGCTCGGGGCTGCGGCGTGGATCTCGGACGTCTTCTACGGCGCGGCGTTGATCGCCGCGGTGTCGCTGTCGACGCTCATCAGGAGGCGACGTTCATGACCCGAGCCTGAGCGCAGCGCGCACGTCACCACGAACCAAGCAAAGGAGTGAGAGGACCATGACTGAAGATATCCCTCGGCGGCGGCGCCGAGGTCACCGAACACTCGCCGCGTTTGCGGCCCTGGTGGTCGCGCTGGCTGCTGCCGGATGCGGCAGCAGCAGCTCGAGCAGCAGCGCCACCAGCACCGGCTCTGCCTCGAATGCGGTGGCCACGACCACCACCCAGTCCAGCTCGGGCGTCGCCTACGCCAAAGCACAAGTGGCGAAGTTCTCGGGCCTCGTGACCAGCTTCCCGCCCCCAGGACCATCGCTCAAGAACGTCGGCAGCCTGAAGGGCAAGACCGTGTATTACGTGCCGATCACGCTCCAGGATCCCGAGTTCTCGATCGTCGCAGGCGCGCTCAAGACCGCGTTCTCCCAGGTTGGCGTGAACGTCGTCGCGTGCAGCGGCGACGCCAACCCGTCCGGCGTCGCGGCATGCCTCGGACGTGCAAAGGCGGCGAACGCGAGCGCCGTGATCGTCGACTCAGTCCCGGTCGTGCTCGCCGCGAACGCGTTTGCCGCCGTGCGGGGCGTGCACATCCCCGTGCTGGTTACCGACCAGCTTCCCCCGCCTGCAGCGCTGCCTGGGGCCGTGGCGGGTAACGGCAACGACAAGCTCGGGTACGAGCCCGAGAACGGCATCGGCCCGCTGGCGCTGATCGCCAACTGGGTGATAGCCGATTCCAATGGCAAGGCCAACGTGCTGATCAGCGAGTTCACGGACTCGCCTTCGACGCAGGAATACATCGGAGCGGGCGCGGTGACTCAGTTCAAGCGGTACTGCCCGGGCTGCACCGTGCAGATCAGCAGGGTCCAGAACTCGAACTTCCCCCTGATTCCCTCGCAGACGAGCGCGTCACTGCTGAGCAACCCCAACACGAACTATGTGATCGCCGAGTTCGACGCCGAACTCCAAGCGCTGTACGGGGGGGTGCAGAAAGCCGGGTTCGCGAGCAAGGTGAAGGGCGCGAGCACGACCGGCATCCTAGGCGCGCTTCAGCAAATCAAGTCCAAGCAGTTCCTGGCCGCTGACGCGGGAACGAACTTCCCCTATCAGGGCTGGGCGGATGCCGACGCGAGCATGCGACAGATGCTGGGGATGCCACTCGTGCAGGAGACCATCCCGATGCGCCTGTTCACTGCGGACAACATCGACTCGCTGTCACTGACGCCGGCGGCTCAGGCCTCGGGCGAGTGGTATGGAAGCTCCGCGTATCAAGAGATGTTCAAGAAACTCTGGGGCAAGTGACCGACGCTGACACCCGTGCCGAGGTTGTGCTCGGCGGCCAGGTCCTGCACGTGGCAGGACTCTCAGACATGGTCTGGGGACATGTGTCCGCCCGCGATCCGGCGGGGCGCGGCGCGTGGATCAAGGCCGCCGGGCTCGGCTTCGACGAGGTCACAATCGAGGATGTACTGCTTGTCGGCTGGGGCCTCGAGCTGCGTGAAGGTCGAGGCCGGGCGCACAACGAGTGCCCGATCCATCTCGAGATCCTACGGGCACGTGCCGACGTCGCCAGCGTGGTGCACGCACATCCCCCACACGCGATTGCGCTCGCGGCCTCCGGCCGTGAGCTGGAAGCGTTCTCGCACACCGCAGGGATCTTCGCAACCGGCGTACCGCGGTACGACGGCGCGGCGGGGCTCGTCGACAGCCGCGAGTCGGGGACCGCGCTCGCCGCCGCACTGGGCAGCCAGCGCGCGATCTTCCTCACCGGCCACGGCGTCGTCACGGTGGGCGCAAGCGTGGGGGCAGCGGTGACCGCCGCCGTGATGCTCGAGCGCGCATGCCAGCTGCAACTGCTCGCCGAGGGATTTGGCGGCGCGTCGCGGGCACTCGCGGGAGCGCGAGCGCTGACCGCTTATGCCCACACTCAATCAGATACGCACCTGCTGGGCGCATGGCGCTACCTCGCGCGTCAGGCGCAGCGGAGCGGTCCGTGATGAATCAACGAAGGAGAAGAGAAGATGGCCGATGCGCATCTAAACGGTTCGCTGAATCTGTCGAGCGCCGAGGAGGTATTCCGGACCGTTGGCGCGATCGCTGGTGATTCGATTACAAAGATCCCCGACGGCGAGACCGGCGAGCGCCAGGGTTGGATCGAGGCGCTGGTCCCGAAGCTGCGCGCGGCGCCTGCGCTCAACGAGGGCGAGCGCACCCACGGCTACAAGTCACAGCCGATCTTCAGCATCCGCGACGGCGCGAGCAGCGACGAGATCGAAGTGCCGGAGCTGGGCTATGCCGCCGCCGCCCGCCATGCTTATCCGATCTTCCGGAAGCTGCGGGACGCGGAGGGTGCGATCGCACCCGGTACCCGCTTTCAGGTCTCGCTGCCGACC
The DNA here is from genome assembly GCA_963731355.1 of uncultured Solirubrobacterales bacterium. Lineage (GTDB taxonomy): Bacteria > Actinomycetota > Thermoleophilia > Solirubrobacterales > Solirubrobacteraceae > Palsa-465. Next base: position 386,298 of record CAVSUS010000006.1, read on the forward strand.
GTCACGGCAGGGTGCGAGCCGTTCATCGCGCCCGCAGACCAGGAGGCCTTCGAGCCGGCGTACGCACGCCGGCTGCGAACCGAGGCGCAGGAGATCCTGGCCGCCGTGCCGAGCGACGACCTGGCGATGCAGTGGGACGTGGCGGTCGAGATGGGGATCGTCGAGCAGATGTTCCCGTCCCACTTCGAGGATCGGTTTGGTGGCGTCATAAACCGGCTCGCCTCGCTGTCCACGTGGGTACCGGCAGACGTGCCGCTCGGCTATCACCTTTGCTACGGCGATGCCCAGGAGGTGACCGGCGAGGGCGAGGGCCGCCACTGGAAGGAACCAGAGGACATGTCCAAGCTAGTCGCGGTCGCGAACGGGGTCACCGAGAAGGCCGAACGACAGCTGGCCTGGTTCTCGATGCCGGTCCCGATCGACCGCGATGACGATCCTTACTTCGAGCCGCTAGGCGACCTGCACCTGAACAGCGGCACGCGTCTCTACCTGGGGCTGGTTCATCATCAGGATGGCGTCGAAGGAACGCAGCGGCGGATCAACACGGCCAAGCGCCACTGCGACGGCTTCGGCGTGGCGACCGAATGCGGCATGGGTCGCAAGCCCGCCGAGCTCGTGCCCAAGCTGCTTCGGATCCAGGCCGAAGTAACTGTCTGACGATGACGGCCTACCCCGCCGACCCGGTCGGCAGCCTGCTACGGCCACCGGCGCTGCTCGAGGCGGTCGGGCAGCGGGCCCGCGGCGAGCTCGAGGCGTCCGATCAACTGGTTGAACGGACGCCGACGAAGCTTCCAGATACGTGCCGCACGACCGTCTCGCCCTCAGCCCTCAGTGCGGGTTCGCGTCGTCGGGGCGCGGCAACCCGCTCACGATCCAGCAGCAATGGCACAAGCTCGAGCTGGTCGGGAATGTCGCTCACAGGGTGCGGACGATGTGAGGCGCGGAGCCGCCCGAGAGCCCAGGCCAGCCGGGCTAGCCGTGGGCTAGTCATCGGACGACGTGGCCAGGCCGTGGGCGCTTCGCGTGAGCGCTCCGCCGGTCTGAGCTGTTTGCACGACGTCACTTCCGGCGCACGGCCGGCGTCCGTCGTGAGCTAGCGGGACTTTCCAGATTCGGCGGCCGATTCTGCCCGGATCCCCAACCCAACGTCGTTGGGGAATTTTCGGCTCGTCCGACCCGTATGACCTAAGTCTTCGGAGGCGCCATCATCTGCTCGCAGACATGCACCAGCGCCTCGGCGTAATTCGCCGAGGAAGTCGTCATAACTACTTTCGCGCCCGTCGCGTTCGCGCCGGTCGTGAGATTCCCTGCTGACATCGCTTGTGGCTTGCATTTAGGTAACACGGGCTGACGGGCGGAATCTCCGTGTTTTACGGGCGATCGGCAAGTGACTTGGTGGAAAACCGGGAAGCTCCCGCTAGATCGTTCAGGGCCGCCAGCTCATCGAGAGGTCATCTGACTCTTCTTCCACGACGTCCCACACCGAGATCGCGCTTGTCTGCCTTCGGCACTTGCGGACGCGCGCAAACCAGGCTCGATGCTGACCGCTGGGCCGTGGTCTGCCGAACGCTTCCGCTCGCTCGGCAATCCGGTGGTCCGCGGCCAGGTTTGAGACTTCCGCATCCGCGAGCACCGGGCGTCCGACTCAGCACTGTCGGTGCGGACGATGTGCGAGCGTGTCGCCGTGGCCGGCGACGACGCCGGTCAAGAGTTGTGGAAATCGTCCAACGCGATCACGTCGTCCGGGACGCGCGAGGTGATCGCGTTCGTTGGGGATGCGCAAGCAGCGCGATTCGGGAAGGCTGACCGCCCGGCTTCTGCAATGTCTGCATCAACGAGCTGGACGGCGGCGACCTGCCGCGAGCGTCGCAACTGCGAGCGCACTCGACGGCGCGCTCCGTCACGAAGGCAAATTGGTACGGTCGATTGAGCCGTCAGCTGACGGCTTGAGTTGATCAGGGGCGATGCCGACAGTCGCCGGAGCGTACGCCGGCTCACATCACGCCCTGCGCGGCCGTCCCCTGTGACGGAGGTTGAGGAAGCGCGCGCAGCGTGAGGGCTGCGGAGTCTACGGGCAAGCCGCGTGACGAGGGTCTGCCTATCCGTCAGAGGTCGGGCCCGACCGCGACGCGGCTCCGCGCCGCCGAGCTAGACTCGCCCGCACTGTGCCGGTCGTCGGCCGTCTCAAGCTCAGCATCGCGCTTGCAGTTGCTCTGCTGCTGGTCGCTGCTCCCGCGGCATCGGCCATCGGCGGCACGCAGTACCGGTGGCGGATCGTCCGGATCAGTGCCCCGTACAGAACCTCCGGCTCCTGGAACTTCTGCGCTGAGAGCCACGGGGGCACCGTGACCTGTTCGCGCGCTTTCACGGTGGCGAACACGGTCACCGGCTCGCTCGGCGTGTCCGACGGCCTGCTCTCGGACACGCTCGGCTACAGCGTGACGACCTCGACGACGCTCACCGGCGGCGCCAGCTTCACGGTCCCTCGCCACAAGATCGGGATCGCGGAATGGCGCGCGCTTTTCTCCACGAGGGCGGTCCACCAGCGGCTCTACGAACGAAAGTGGGGGTGCGGCCGAGCGTCGTGTGGCCATGGTCCGTGGCAAGCGACGAGCCGCTACGAGGCCGCCTACGCCAGCCGCTACGTCGGCCCGGACTTCCGCGTAGTCATCCGCTGATCGGCCGGTTCAGACGGCCCGGCGTCTCGTCGCCAGTGGTCGGGCCCTAGCCGCGAGTGGTCACGTCGGCAGGCACGTAGACAGGTCCATCCGCAGGAGCCCGTTCGCGCTAATCCGCCGCATCGCCAGAAGATCGACCTCGTAGAAAACGGTGTCGCAACGACCACGGCGCCACGCCCGACTGTCATAGCCGGCCGCCAGAATCACTAGGTGACGGACTCCGACTTCGAGCGTCTGACGGGCGAAGTCGTCAAAGAAAGCGCGTGCGAGCGGCCAGCGGCCAGATACGCGACGGACGGGTTGCGGCCAAGCGAACGAAGCCCTGGAAGACGCAAGCGCGGTTGCGTACGATCGCCACCTCGGCGCGAGCAGCAAACTGCGCGTAGGCATCCTCGATCTCACCCATCCAGTGAAGATGGGCGCGCCACGAGCACCGGCCTTGCCGAGCGAGAAACCCGGGCGCGTAATCAAGTCGAACGGTACGAAAACGGCCGCCCGTTTTCTCGGGCCGCTCCGACCGATCACAGGGCGATCGTGCGCCCCTTGCGATCGCCGAAGCGGGACTCTCGCGTCGGCATGACCCTGCGCATCGCCACACGCGAGGAGCAACGGCCAGACTGCCGCTAGCGAGCAAATCGGGGCATCCGTGCGTCGCCGCGCGGGTTACGGCCGCTCAGCCAGTCGAAAGAGCAGACTCGCGTCCTGGACCGTGACTCTCGCGTTGTCGGCTAGGGCTTTGACAACCGGCCCGCCTTCATAGAGACGACTTGCGTGTGCGACGACGTTCGCACGGACGAGGTGATCGCTTTCCGGGGCGAGCGACACAGTTGAGGTTCGCGGGCGGCCACGTCGCGATCACGGCGTACCTAGGCAATGCAGGTCGGCGAATCGGGGAGCAGAAGCCGACCGCGATCGCGACCGCGTTGTCGCTGTGGACGACGAGGAGCAGCGCTCGGCGGCCGAACGATGCGCAACCTGTGCATGGGCATGGGCGCCCCAGTCGACCATGGCGACGCCGGCGAGCGCGACTTTCGCAACCGCCCACAAGCGCCAACGCGATGGCGAGCTCCCGCGCGCCTGCTTGCCTCGCAAAGGAGCCACGACGGGACATCGTTGGAGCCCGGACGGCGCCGCTGCTTGCGGACACGGCCGGTCATGTCGGACCCGCCTGCGACGACGTCGCCCGTCAAGTCGACCGAACCGCCGTGGGAGCGTTACTCCTCGACGCCTGAAGCGATCATGCTTGCGGCGTGGCTGCTTTCGTGGACCAACAGTCGCGCCCGGCGCCCCGTCTCGGGCTGGTGCCTGTGGGCGAGCTCGGTAGAGCGGCATCGGACGCGCTGACTATCCCTTTCGTAAGCGACCGCCGAGCCGCGCCTGGGCCAGCTCCGGTGCTCGGCCTCGGGAAGCGCGACGGACAATCGTCCTCGCTACGGGAGCTGGTCGCGCCGGTTGGCCTCGCGCCAACCAGCTCCCAGTCGAGTACGAATCCAAGCTTCCTCTGGGCTGCTGACCGAGCCGCGATACCGTGTCCAGTCGCGCCCGGTCAGATCGCCCGCAAGGGCCTGCACGACCTCGTCAGGCGGTTGATCGACGGGCAGCTCACCTACGCGCTCGCCGACATGGCCACCGTCCCGAGAGCGGCCGTGGTCGTCGAGGACCGCTACTCCAACCTGTTCAAGCTCGAGCACGCCAAGCCCGGGTTCGTGCTCGAGATGCTCGCCGCGCTCACCGTCCGCTACCCGACCGTTCCGATCCACTTCGCCGAGACCCGACCGCTCGCCGAGGACTGGACCTACCGGTTCCTCGGCGCCGCGCTCGCCTACGCCCAGGCGCGCGATGACCGGTCCCGACCGAGCATCGCATCGCGACGGCGGTGAGACCCCGCCGGCCGCGGTTCGCGGCGCTGCGTCAGACCACCGAGAGAGCCGCGAAGCCCGCCAATGAGACGACCCAACACCCGCCGCGGCTTCTCGGAAGGCCCCAGATCGCCTCTCAGCGCCTCGATTTCGTCTCGACCGGGCCGAAATCGGCCCAGCTGGCCGCCAAAGCGCGAAGCCCTCGCTCCGCCAGCCAGCTCCCAGAGCCTCACGACGCCGCACACGGCCACTCCGCCGCCAAAGACCCACAGCCCTCGATCGCCCTCGACACGACAGTCACAAAGACGATCGCGCTCGTCGCACTTGACACGATCACCCGCATAATGCCCGAGCTGGCGCTGGATGATCGGCAGCGGGATCCCTTCGTGCGCCATCTCGATCGCGTGAGCGTGCCTCAGTTGGTGCTTGTGCCGACGTCGGCACAAGCACGGTTAAGTTCACCCCTCGGTGTAAGCGTTCCGCCAGGACTGGGGATTGCCGTCGTTGACATGTTCGTGACGCGTCGGCAAACGGGTGGCGGAGGGGACGTTGTAAGCCGGTACGACCGAAACGATCTATTGGTGTGTGACGTCGTCCGTGCCCATTCCGCCGGCCATCCATGGCCGGCGGGCGACGACCTCGCGCAGGCACCCCACTCCACCACAAGCACGGGAGAGGGGGCTCAGGCGGCCTGGGGTCGCCAGATCTCGGCGGGCCGCCCGCGGCCGTCATTGGCGCTGGTGCGGGTGAGGCGTCCGACTTCTTCGAGCACGGTGAGCGCGCGGTCGATCTCGCGGGCTTTCTTGTTGCGGCTGAAGAGGTCGCGCATCTCGCTGCGGGTGACACCTGCCGGCCGGTCCTTGGCCAGCGCCCAGATCTCGTCGGCGGTGGGATCGCCGAGGGTGTCGCCGAAGATCCAGCGGGCGGAGTCGAGGCTGTAGCGCCAGACGGCGAGGGCCGCTTCGAGGTGCGGCAGGCCGATCTGCGCGTCGTGGTCGAGGGTGGCGTAGATCGCGGCGAGCCGTACGACGTGCGCTTCGGCGCGGCGGGTGGCGGCGCCGAGCAGGCCTTCTTCGCCGCGGGACAGTGGGCTGTAGACCGCGATCCACCGCTCCCCCGCCTCGGGGTCGAAGGTGAGCTGGCGGGGCAGGCTGGCGAATCGCAGCGCGGCCAGGGTCGCGTTGTGGACGCGCTCGAGTTGCTTGCCGTCGAGCCGGCCACCGAATGGGAGCTCCTGGCTTCGTCTGACGGCGACGAGGAGAAAGCGATTGACGAACCCATTGGCGAGCTCGGTGCCCGAGACGAACCTCAGCAGCTCGTCCTTGGTGATGTGGCCGATGATCGCGATGTGCGCGTCGGTCGCTCGCACCGGCGCGTTTTTGGCGATCGTCTGTAGTGGCTTGCCATCCCACGCGTTGCGCACGACGGGCGAGAGAGTGTTCCCCTCGCGCGCGAGCACCTTCAGGATCTGGGCGAACTCGGGCTCGATGATCAGCCGGCGCTTGTCGGTGGCGCCGCTGTCGCCGGCGGTTGGGTCGCGGACCTCGAAGATCAGGCCCTCCCCGCTCGAAAGGCCCGAGGAGATGCACTGCTCGGCGAACCCTTGATCGACCTCGCGCACGAGCGCCTCGACGTGATCCCACGCCGAGCCTTTGCGTCCCTTCCCGCTGGGGCCGATCAGGATCGCGTACTCGTTGAGGTGGTGGCGGGTTGCCTCGACCGGATAGTGGATGTTGCGTCCTGCGGCGGCGCCGAAGCTGACCAGGAACTGGATCAGCAGCGCCATCGGGTCTGACTCGGTGTGCGGGGCGGTGCGTGTGACGAACTCGCCGGCGATGCCGTGCAGCGCGGCGTCGTGTGGTGGTGCGGGCCACGCGCTCATCGCCGGCCCACGCGACGGTCGAGCTCCAGTTCGCGGACGCGGCCGTGCGCGATCGCGAGCTCCTCGCGCAGGGCGGCGAGCTCCTCGCGCTGGCGCTGGTTCTCGTCCAACGCGGCGCGCAGCCGGGCGCGCAGCGAGGTGTCGCTCGCGCGCTGGCGGACAGGCAGGCGCGGCGGCGCAGCGGCCTGCACCGATCGCAGCGCTTCGATCTCTGAGCGCAGCTCGGCGTGCGCGTAGAGGAACGCGCGGCTCACGCGCGCGTGCTTGGCGACCGCGGCGAGCGAGACGGTCGCGCCGTCCGAGTCCAGCTGCCGCAACGCCGCGCGGACGCGCTGCTCGGCATCGAGCGTGCGCTTGGCGGCCGCCTCGGCGAGCGAGCGAGGGGTGGACTCTGGGCTCCTCACGCGTCCTCCTGCTCACGCTCGGCGAGGTCGCGCAGATCGAGTTCGCCGCTGCGGTCGGCGTGGTCTGTCTCGATCTGGTCGAGTCCGTCGAGGATTCGTGTGAGGCTGTGCTCGTCGCGCTCGAGCATCTCGATCAGCCGCACGTTGCCCTGCGTGCGCGCCTTGGTGAGCAGCCTGCGGGTCTCGGCCTGCTGCTGCTCATGCACCGCCCGGAACGAGCCGTCGGTGAGGAAGCTCTCGCAGGTCAGGCACGCGTTCGGGTGCGGGCAGGTCTGCACCAGCGGCAGCCCGCAGTAGCCGTTGGGCAGCGCCTGTTTGGCGCGCGCGATCCGCTCTTTCATCCACGCGGCCTGCTCCAGCGGCCCGTCGACGGGGAGCGCGATCCGCTCGCCGCGGATGTTGACCCGCTCGTGCCAACGCGTGACCTCGCGCTTGATCGTCTGATCGTGCAGCCGCGCGTAGCGGGCGGTCATCTCCATCGAGCCGTGATCGAGCACCTCCTGGATCACGGTGAGCGGGATGTTCTCGTTGACCATGCTGGTGCCGACGTGGTGGCGGAACACGTGCGGATGCACATCGAGCGCGAGCTCGCCGGCCGCGGTGCGGATCCCGGCCCGGCGGACGTACCGCTCGATCGCGTTGGCGACTGTGCTGGGATTTATGTGAAACGCGCCGCGCACGGCGCTGCGGTGCACCGGCGAGGGAAATAGCCACTTCGTCTGCGGGAACCAGTCGGCCAGATGCGCCTCGTGGCGCCCCAGTTGCTCGGCCAAAAGCGGCGGGATCGGCAGCATCGCCTCGCGGCTTGCCTTGAGGTTGAAGTACCGCAGGTACGGGTGGCCGTCGGGCCCTGACTCGAGCGCGTCGCGCATCAGCGTCACCACGCTCGAGACGCGGAAGCCGGTGAACGCGAGTACCAGCACGAGCGTCCGGTCGCGCTCTTCCAACCGCGCCAGGTTCGCGGGGTCGATCCACTGCGCGAACACCTCGTCGGTGATCGTCTTCGGCAGCCCGGCCTCGACGCGTGGAAGCTCAGAGCCGTGGATCACCGCGCCGCGCGGCAGCCCCGCCAGCCCGTCCTCGGCCTGCTCGGACAACAACAGCCGCACGGCGAGCAGGCGCTGGTTGCGGGTCGCCGGCTTCCAGTCAGTCTCGTGCCGCACCCACAGCATGTAGTCCTCCAGCACCGCACGCGACAGCAACGCGGGGGCGCTCACCTCCGGCGCGTGCGCGGCCAGCCACTGGCTGAAATGCCGGACGCTGACCAGGTAGGCGCTCATCGTCCGTGGCGCGGTGTCCGCCAGCAGCCGCGCGCGCGCCCAGCGCTTGGCGGCCTCCTTCAGCCACGGCTGACAGATCCGCTCAAACCGCAACGTCTCCTCCCCCCGGTAGCGGGACGCGAGATCGCCGTGCGGCAGCTCAGACCCAAACCACACATCGCGCGCCCACAGCGCCTCCCACCCGCGGGGCGGGCGCCCGCCCTCAACAACGCGAAGCGGCTCGGCGCTCATCGGAGGAGATCCGCGACCTTCTCGAGCACGCCGCGCTCGGCCAGCACCCCGCGCAGATCCTCAGCAGTCGGATGCGTATAGATCAGCGTCGACTGCGGCGAGCGATGCGTCAACAGCGCGCCGATCACCTCCAGCTGCACCCCGTCGCGGTAGGCCAGCGTCGCGTACGTGTGCCGCAGCCGGTGTGCCGTGAAGTGAAAGCCGACCCTCTGCTGCGTGCGCGCCACGATCCGATCGACGTTCGAATACGTCAACGGCGTCCCGATCCGGCCGCCCCACAGGTTCACAAACACGAAATCGCTGTCCAGATCCCGGTACTCCTCGTGCATGTAGTCGTTCCACAGCCGCATCAACTCCGCCGGGACCGGCACCCCGCCCTCCGCGCCGCCCTTGCTCCGCGCCCGCCGCGCCGTGTCCTCACGCGCGCGGATCACGATCCGCCGCTCCCACGCGACCACGTCCTCATGGCGCAGCCCGAGCGCCTGGCCGATCCGCATCCCCGTGCACGCCAGCAGCACGAACAGGAACCGATCGCGCAGCCGCTCTTGTGAGTCGATCACCGCCGCCACCCGCTCAAGCGACAACGTCTGCGGCAGCAACTTCCGCTCCGGCAGCCGCACCGCCCGCCCACGCGGACGAGCACGCGCGATCCCATGCAGAAACGGCTTGTAGCCGCCACGGCCCAAGCGCGTCCTCACAACCAGCGCCTGCGCAACCGTCGACCCGCGGCGGGCCTGGAACTCGTAGAAGCCAACCACGCCGCTCAGCATCCGGTTGACCGTCCGCGCCGACAGGCGCGCCGACTCCTCGGCGAGCACGACGGCGTTCGCCGCCGGCCGCCGGGCCCACGCGGCGAACTCGCCCAACTCCATCACCCCGACCTGATCCCAGCGCAGCCCGCGCTCGCCCAGGAACGTCCAGAACGCGCGCAGGTCGTGCGCGTACGCCTCAACCGTGTTCGGCGAGCGCTCGCAGTCCGTCAGCCACGCCAGGTACTCGTCGATCAGCGCGACTGGTCGCAGATCCGGGCCGATGACCGTGAACGACTCGGTCGCGCGCGCCGGCAACCACACCCGTCGCACCGCGTACCGCCCCACGCGCCCACAAACGTCGCCGTCATCCATGACACACTGAACATATCGACCGCCCCGGACGTCAAAACGGGCCCGTCGTGGACGTCGCAGACACCCGAACCGCGGGTGAACTTAAACGCCATTAAGCCGACCTGATCGTTAAGCCGACCTCGGTGAGAAAGTCCGCGCACGTTGGGATGTCGGTGGAGTTAATGTCGGCATAACGCGAGTGGTTGTGGTCATCCTTCCCGGCCCGTTTCCCGGAGAAGGAGGAGGAGTGGATGGCCACACCGACGAGCAGGGTCAGCAGGGTGTTGATGACGGGGCCTTTGGCTCCGTTCGCGGATGCGTACCGGGCGGAGCTGCGCGAGCGCGGCTATACGGCTCGGTCGACGGTGTGCGAGCTACGGCAGGTCGCGCGGCTCAGTTGTTGGCTCGAGGCGCAGGGGTTGACGGCCGCGGAGTTGAGCGCCGCGCGTGTCGATGAGTTCCTTGTCTGGCAGCGCGCCGAGGGGCGCTACCGGTCGCATTGGTCGCGTCCGGGGCTGATGTGCCTGCTCGATGTGCTGCGTGGGCACGGGGCGCTGGCGGCGGAGGCGCCGGCGGCGCCGAGCTCGCCGACCGATGTGCTGCTGGCGGACTTTGAGCGCTATCTGGTTGCCGAGCGGGGGTTGGCGGCGGGCACGGTGGCGTTGTATTTGGCATGCGTGCGCCGGTTCGTGGAGGGGCTGTCGTCGGACCGCGGGCTTGCCGGTCTGGCCGCGGGTGACGTGACGGCCGCGGTGCTGCGTGAGGCCGAGGTTGTGTCGGTCAGCGCGGCGCAGAACTTCGTCTCGGGGCTGCGGTGGTTTCTGCGGTTCGGTTTCGTTGAGGGGCCGGTGGAGACGGACTTCTCGCGGGCGGCGCTGTTGGTGAGAGGGCGTTCGAGCTCGCCGTTGCCGAGGGGGATCAGCAGGGCGGACGCTCGTGCGCTGCTGCGCTCCTGTGATCGCCGCCACGCGCTCGGACGTCGTGACTACGCGATCATCATTTTGTTGTTGCGGCTGGGGTTGCGTCGCGGCGAGGTGGCCGGCCTGACGCTTGATGACATTGACTGGCGCTCGGGCGAGCTGGTGGTTCGTGGCAAGGGCGCTCGCCAGGAGCGACTGCCCTTGCCGGCCGATGTGGGCGAGGCGATCGCTTCGTACCTGCGCCGCGGGCGGCCACGGAGCGGCCGGCGGGAGGTGTTCCTGCGGTCCAAGGCGCCTTACGATCCGATCGCGTCCGGGACGGTCGCCTCGACTGTGCGCCGGGCGTGCAGGCGCGCAGGAATCGAGGAGTTTGGGTCACACCGGCTGCGGCACACCGCGGCGTGTGAGATGGTCAAGGCCAACGTTCCGCTCGTCCGGATCGGTCGAGTGCTGCGGCATCGGAGCTTGCAGAGCACGGCGATCTACGCGCGCGTCGACGTCGAGCGGCTGCGGCTGCTTGCGGCGCCCTGGCCGGCAAGGACCCAGCGATGAGCGGCCTTCAAGCGCACGTTGATGACTACCTGCGGCTGCGGCGCGCGCTCGGATTCAAGCTCAAGGAGGAGGAGCGCCTGCTCGGGCAGCTCGTCGTCTACCTCGAGGCCGCCGGCGCCGAGACGGTCAGCAGCGAGCTGGCGATCGGTTGGGCCCGGCTGCCTGTCGGGGTGCATCCGAACCAGTGGGCGAAGCGGCTGCGCGTCGCGCGCGGGTTCGCCGCCTACCTGCAAACGATCGACCCGAGGACCGAGATCCCGCCGCCGGACGTGTTCCCGACTCGTCGTCAGCGCTCCACCCCGTATCTGTTCTCCCAGCAGGACATCTGCCGGCTGTTGGCGGAGGCGCGGCGGCTGCGCCACCCGATGCGCGCGGCGAGCTATGAGGCGCTGTTCGGGCTGCTGGCCGTGTCCGGCATGCGAATCGGCGAGGCGGTGGCGCTTGACCGTGCGGACGTCGACCTCGAGGCCGGCCTGGTCACGATCCGCAAAGCCAAAGGCGACCGTGGTCGGCTGGTGCCGCTGCACCCGACCGCGATCGAGGCGTTGCGCCGCTACGCGTCCGAGCGGGACCGCCTGTGCCCAGCGCCGCGCTCGCGCGCGTTCTTTCTCTCCAGCGCCGGCACCCCGGTGCACCCGAACGCTCTGCGCCAGACGTTCAGAGAGATCATGACCCGGCTCGGCGTGCGGTGTGAGGCGGTGCGCCCGCGGGTCCACGATCTCCGTCATGGTTTTGCAGTGCAGACCCTGATCGATTGGCACCGAGCCGCGATCAAGATCGACGAGCGCATCCCCGTGCTGTCCACCTACCTCGGGCATGTCAGTCCTGCGGATACATACTGGTACTTGTCCGCCTCGCCGGAGCTGATGGGGCTCGCGGCGGACCGGCTTGCCGACCGGTTCGGAGGTGTGCGATGAGCGCGCTCGCGCCGGTGATGCAGTCCTATTTCACAGACCGGCTGGTCTCCCAGCGCGGCGCGAGCCCGAACACGATCGCCGCCTACTGCCAGACGTTCCGGCTGTTGCTGGCGTTCGCCGCCAAGCGGATCGGAACGAAACCCAGCGAGCTCGACATCGCGCAGCTCGACGCGCCGCTGATCGCCGCGTTCCTGAACCATCTGGAGAAAGCTCGCGGCAACAGCGTCCGCAGCCGCAACCACCGCCTCGCGGCGATCCACTCGCTGTTCGCGTACATGGCGCTTCACCACCCCGAGCACGCCGCATCGATCCAGCGGGTGCTCGCGATCCCGCACAAGCGGACCGAGCGCAACCTCGTCACGTACCTCACCGAGCCCGAGGTCGACGCCCTACTCGCTGCCTGTGATCAGACCACGTGGACCCGCCGGCGCGACCACGCCATGTTCGTGCTCACGATCCAGACCGGGCTGCGGATCTCCGAGCTCGCCGCGCTCACCTGCGCCGACATCACACTCACTACCGGCGCCAACGTGCACACGGTCGGAAAGGGGAGAAAGGAGAGGCGAACGCCACTGGTCCCGGCGACCCGCAACGTGCTCAAGGCGTGGCTGAAAGAGCGCGCCGGCGCCCCCACCGACCCGCTGTTTCCGACCATCACCGGCAAGCACCTCAGCCGCGACGCGATCGAACGGCGTCTCGCTCGCCATCTCGCGATCGCCGCCGAGAGCTGCCCCTCGCTCACAAGCAAGCACGTCACGATGCACACCCTCCGGCACACCGCCGCGATGCGCCTGCTGCTCGCCGGCAACGACGTCACCGTGATCGCCCTGTGGCTCGGACACGACCAGATCTCCACCACCAACATCTATCTCCACGCCGACATGAGCCACAAGCAACAGGCGATCGACCGCACCAAACCGCTTGACGCGAAGCCCGGCCGCTATCGGCCCCCAGACCCACTCCTGCGCTTCCTCGAGGACCTATGAATATGCCGACGGTCTCCGGGCCACAACCCGCTTGAGCAGGCGGCGTCTCACCGAGCTCGGCTTAACGATCAGGTCGGCTTAATGGTGCGGCGCGAACCGCCGCCGGACACCGGACTGCGCGGCGAGCCGGCGCAGCTCACCGCGGGCAGCTGTCGCTGACCAGCCGCGGCCGCGGGTCGGGCCGGCGAGGATGCAGAACAGCGGACCGATCGGCAACCGCACGCGGTGCTCGGTCCAGCGAGCGACGTGCTCCCAGCCCCAGTCGTCCATCCCGACCATCCTTCGCTTCCCGCCCTTACCGGCACGGACCAGTACCGACCCCTTCTTCGGGTCCAGATCGGACTCGGAGAGCGCGAGCGCCTAGCTGATCCGCAACCCCGCCCGCCACAGGATCGCGATCAGTCCACGCGTCCGGTCCGCATACCGGCCTGGCCCCGCCGCACGCATCACCAGGATGATCTCCTCGACCGTCGGCGGATCGGCTGGAAAGCGCAGACCCTTGTTCGGCGGCGCGCACCCCGCCCAGTGACCAGGCGTCGCGGCCGGCGACCGCAGACGACCCGTGACATCCACCAACGTTTGCTCGGACATGACGTCCTCCAATCGATCGGCCGGCCCACGGCGGCGCCCACAAACCGGACGCTTGCATGACAGCGCGAGCCTCCCACCTCCCCGCCAAGAGCGCCCACGAAAAGCGCAACCCGTCAACCGCCCAACGCGGTCACGACGCCGTTGCAGGTCCTTGTCGATCACCTGAGCAGTCTGCGCGTTGCCTGATCCGCTGCTCGGTAACGCGCGTAGCGCAACTCCACTCCGTCCACCTCAGCTGCCGGCCTGGCGCATGTCTGGCTACGCAGACGTCTGCGACCGGCAGCCCGTTTGGCTCTCCGCCTGCTGGCCTGTGCAGGCCTCAGCACTCGCCCTGCTCGTGGCGAGAAGCTGCGACGCGCCTGACCCGGTGGAGGGCCCCGGTTTCGCTGCTACCCACGGGAAGGAGGCGCAGCGGAGTGGCTGCGCTCTTCAGATGACATCGTTCCTGAAACGAGCACCGCCGAAAACCGCGCGGGCGGCGAGGTGGCTGCGTCCTGCGAGGAGGACGCTTGGCCATCCTGCCTCGGTGGACGAGGCCGGCGAGCATCCCGGTCCGGGCGCCGCATTGCCGCGGGTTTGTGCCAGACAGTGGACGGCTGCGCCGTTCGCTTGGCGGTAGGATGAACGCCTCGACGTGCGAGTGGAGCGGTCAAGCACGGAAGAACGGTTTCACGACGAGGGTCTCGCGCGGGAGGGTCACGCCAGCGACGGCGCCAAAACCGCGCGCTTGCGCTGGAGCGGCCGAGTGCTCCGTCGGCACATCACGCGCGCGATGCCTGGTCGGCCGGGAGCTTGTCGTCTCCAATCGTGGCTGGAAACCGCCGTCGGCTCCGCGCTGCGCGTGGCGTGGACCGCGCCAGGTCCCTTCTGCTCGGCATCGTGGATCATCGGCCGCACCAGCGTTGGGAGGGCCTAATTCGGTAGCCATGTCCTGCTCACCTTGATACGGATCAGTGGAAGTAGACAAGGTCGCCCACGTCGAGCCGACGACCAACAACCCCGCCCACCGCTCGCAGGAGCTGTGCTGCGCGCAGATAATGGAGGACTCCCGTGACCGAGGACTATCGCTCGTATTCATGCCGATCAGAGATCAGAAATGTTCCCCCGAATCGGGCGCCAGAGATTCGCCGTCGGCGTGCGCTCAGCGTCCGCGCCGTCGCGGCCTCCAAACGAATCGGCGCGCTGTTATCGACGCTCTCAGTCATCGGCTGGCTGGCCGCCGTCGCCGACGCAGCCGCACAAGCCCGACGGAAGCACGCGATCAAGCTCACGATCGTTGAAAACCAGATCTCGACCACAAACCCGAACCCGGCGGGCCCTCCGCCGGTCGGGGCGACCACGGTGCGAGCGGGGGTCGCCTCGCTAGCGCCCGGTGGCAGCGGCGCCGACGTGGACCATGTCACCGTCACGAGCTTGTCGTTGTCGACGCGCAGCGCCACGTTCAAAGGCAGGGTGACGTTCTTCTTTCTCACCGGCACCTTATCGGCGAAGAGCGTGGGACGGGTCACGCTCCACGCGGACGGCAGCCTGACCTTCAGTGGTACCACTACCCTCACTAGTGGCACCGGCGCCTACAAGGGCGTCACCGGCCATCTAACGTTCACCGGCGGCAGTTCCAACAAACCCGGATCGGTCACAACGATCCACCTGACTGGCACGGCCACGTACTAGACGCCCGCACTCCAGGTGTGCTACCAGGGCGGCGCTGCCTGGGCGTGGCTCGATCCCCGTCGCCCAGACACGTCATCGACAGCGCTTGCGTAATTGCGTGAACTGGGCAGTCGACCGTGCCCTTCGCTCGGTACTCAGTTGGGCTAACAGCAGCAGGGAGCCCGCGGCACGAATCCTGCTCTGAGACCGCTGCTCACGGAAACGATGGGTCACGTCCGGGCCGGCCGGCGGTGTCGACCGCAACGCCGAGAGCCAGGCGCTACTCATCGACGCCTTAGGCGGTCACGCCCGTGCCGTGGCTGCTTTGATGCTTCACCAGCAGCGGCGCCGTCCGGGCTCCAACGATGTCCCGTCGTGGCTCCTTTGCGGGCAAGCCGGCGCGCGGGAGCTCGCCATCGCGTTGGCGCTTGTGGGCGAATCCGCAAGCGCGCCGCCGCCACCCGCGCGCCAGATCGTGACGAGCGCAACCGTCACCGAAGCAGTCGCCAGCTCCGTGGCGCGACAGCACGAAAGGAGCCGTCCGCCGACGCGATTGCCTTCACGCGGATGGGCTAGTTGATCGTCGACGCTGGAGCTGGCGAAGCACGTGACGCACGGAGCGGTGTCACCGGACTGAGGGTGCGCACCTCGGCCGCGATGGCGAAAAGCAGCTATCGGCCAGCGCCGACGGCGTACCGCGCGATGTAGGCCGCCTGTCCTGCCGAGCCGGCGACGACCAGGCGCCCGGCGCCGGTCCGCGCCACGGCCTGCAGAATCACGCCGCGAGGCGATGTGATCCGGAACCGTCCGTGTGGCGCGAACTGTGGATTCGGGCGGCCATTCGCGCTCAGCTGGAGTAACGTGGCTCCCGTCCCGACCGTGAACCGCCGCGCCGGCGCCAACACGGCGCCGCAGGTCGTGAAACCGTCGCTACCCGGTCCGGGCAACACGACCCGGCCTCCGCGGCCGAACGATGAATCGAGCCGGCCAGCTGGACTCACCCTAGCGGTCAGGATCTGTCCCTCTGGCCGGTACGACCCGTCGCCGGTCACCGTGATTCCGCCGCGTGGACCCACCGTAATCGCACACGGGAACCACGGCTTGAAGCTGCCCTGGGCGTTGCGGAAACCGACCAGCACGTGCCCCTGACCGCCGAAGCTTCGCACCAACCTGCCCGTAGCCGACAGGCGGAATATGCCTGCTTTGCCATAGCCACCCTGACCGGGCGTTCCCCCGATGTAGTCCACGTGCCCGGATGCGATCACGCCCCCATCCGCGGTCGGTACGAAGCTGCCCACATTGGAGCTCGAGGCGCGGATGGCGTTCCAGAACAACACCTGAACGACGCCCGCCCGTCCAAAGCGCCGGTCGACAAAGCCTCGGCCGGTAAACCCCGCGACAACCATCGGACGGCCCAGCACATTCTCGTTGGATCCGCCCAGCAGAATCGTCCCATCTGGCCGCACGATCATTGAGTTCGCGATGCTCCCCCTCGACAGCGTGACGAAGCCCGCCCGTTTTGCTCCGAAGCTGCGGTCGAGTCGTCCCCGAGTGCTCAGGCGCATCAAGAGCATCGCGCCTTCTCCATAGCCCCCCGCAACCAGCAGCCGGCCCGACTTGTCACGCGCCACCGCAGTCGCCCTGAACGGCCCATCCCGGTTGGGCAGACGCGAGACGAAAATACCCCTGCGCCCAAATCCGTAGTTGAGCCGTCCGTCAGCTCGATACTCCGCAACAAAAACCTGCCCGCCCCCTGTCGGTGTCGGACGGCTGGGCATCACCTGCCCCGCGACCACCAGCGCCCCACCCGGAAGGACGGCCACAGCATTGGCAAAAAACTCCCGGCCCGCCATTCGCAGGGTCACCCAGCCCCGCCCGCCGCCAAACCCGCGGTCCGGCCGTAGCCCACGAGCCTCAGAAATTCCCGGCACCAACCACCCGACGAGACCCACCACCGCTACTGCCGAGCTAAGGCTGCGGCGAATCAGCTTGGCTCCCGGCAGGTTCGCACCACACACAGGCTACTCGGCGCGCGGCCCCACAGCTTGGTAGGCGCCGCCCCCAACGCAGGACCCGATAGGCGACGGATACGCCCCCGTCGTCGCCAAGGCAGTCACCAACTCGGCGCGGCGGACAGGGACGAAAGCAGTCGTCAGTCGGGGCGATCGTGGACGCCAGCTCTGGGCGAAAGGAGCAGCTAGTCGTAACGAGCCGTAGCGAGGAAAGCGATGCGCTGGCCGTCCTCCCGCGTGGCGGATCCGCGACCGACGTGAGAGCTTCCCACTCGCCAGGGACCGCGCCAAGTCGTCGAGCAGCGCCTCACCCTCGCCGTGCTGCTGATCTCTTCCGACACGGGTGCCCCTTCGATTGAAACCGGTTAAGCGACCCTGCCGGCGCTGATCACAACGTGCAAAGCCGGCGATCAGGGGGTCCGGAGAACTAACCGGGAGGGGGGGCCTCGCCGTCGTCAGCGGCCGGCTGCTGTGCCTCTGCGTGGTCAGCCGTGCCGGCGTCGGCAGGGAGCGCGGACTGCGGAGCGCCCGGCTGGACCTCCGCCTTGAGGCGGGCGAACTCGTCGTCGACGGCGGTCTTGGCGCCGAGCTGGTCGAGCTGGCGATCGACGTCGTCCTGGCCGGGGCCGAGCGCTGTCAGATCCTCGAAGGTTCCCGCCGCCTGAAGCTCATCGACGGCCTCCGCGCGAGCCTTCATCGTCTCGGTCTTGTCGAGGGCGCGCTGCGTCGCCATGCCGACGTCCGCCATCGAGTCACCGACTCCCGTGGCCGCCTCGGAAACCTGCACCTGCGCCTCGGCAGCCGAATACTGGGCCTTGATGACTTCCTTCTTTGAGCGGAACTGCTCGGTCTTCGCCTCGAGCTGCTTCTCGGACTCGATAAGCTTCCCCTGCTCTGACTCGAGCTGTGCGATCTGTTGGTCGAGCGAGCCAGCCTCCTGAACCGTCAGCTGCTTGCGCTCCAGCGCTGCGCGAGCAAGATCCTCACGTCCCGCGGACATCGCCTCGCGGGCCTGAGCGTCGAGCTTGGCGCCCTGTTCACCGAGCTGCTGCTGCTGCAGCGCCAGCCGCTTCTTGGCGGTGACGATGTCGGCGATCCCCTTCTTGACGTTCTGGAGGTTCTCGACCTGGCGCTCATACGCATAGTCGAGCGTCTCGCTCGGGTTCTCGGCGCGGTCAAGCTGCTTTGAGATCTTCGACTTGACCACAGTCGAAAGCCGTCCCTTCAGTCCGGGCATCGAAACCTCCTAGCGGCTTCGCAATGGGCGTGGCTCACTCACCTGAGCGTACTCCGGCTCACCGGCCGGCTTCCAAACCAAACCGGGTAGGTAGTAGTTCAAGACGAGGCGGGTCGCGGGCGTGCCGTCTCGACGCCAGTCGAACACCGCGACGCAGGACGGACGCGCCGGCAACGACGACCACCAGTCCGATGAGGAGGAAGGGGACGATTCCGCCGAAGACGAAGACCGCAAAGAACAGCGCCGCCAGGGTTCCGGTGAAGCCGCCCGTCGAATGCTCCGATGAGTGTGTGAAGCTCCTCCCGCACCTCATACTGGTAATCACGCGCCGCTTTTCGACTCGCGAGCCAGTCGGAATGGAAGAAGCGAACAGCCCCTTGTATGGGTCCGGCGACGACAAGCGAGACCACTGCCGATACCCACACGGCTGTACTGCTCGTGGCCGCCGCCGGAACCAGGAGCACATCGTGGGGTTTGATCAACACGAGACGATTCCTGCTCGCCGCTGGTCGCGGTTATCACGCGATAGCGACGGCGCGGCGAGTACCGGTCGACGCCGCTCGTTCGCTTGCGAACGCCGTAGTGATGCCGGTCCCGGGACCGGCGCTGCTCCATTCCGAGCGAGCGACACAGTCGGCCGAGACGCGTGCTCGTAGCCCGATCCAGCGGCGTGGCCTGAGCAGTTGTGACTGCTGCCTTCGCCCACAAGCGCAAACGCGATGCCGAACTCCCGCGCGCCTGCTTGCCTCGCAGCTGGGTATCGACTTCGCTCCCCCGATTCCTGCGGATCCAGGCTATTTGGCGGATCGATTGGTGAGCTCGTTGTAGGGGTGTGGTTTCGCGGCCATCGCGCCCTCGAGGAGGAGGTAGAACAGCAACCCCCGATGGCGCGCTCGGCGGCGGTTGAAGCGGAAGGTGAACTCGTCGAGGTAGTAGTCGAGCTGGCTATGGCTCACTGCGCCTTGGTGGGTGCCGAGAATCCAGCGCTTGAGCAGCGACGCGACGAGGTGTACGTGCGGGAGGGCCACGTGCGCGGGGTCGCCGCTGGACGAGACGTTGGTCACGACGTGCTGGAAGCGGTAGCGGCCGATGTCGTTGTAGCCGGCCCAGGCGTCGGTGCGAACTTCGCTGCCGCGGGCGATGTGGTCGAGCACGAACTCGGTCAGGGTGTCGCGCTTGACGTTCGGGATCCGCCGCATGCGCACCCGCTCGGGAGTCTCGTCGCCTTCGACGGCGACCGCGACGGGCGTCTTGTGCCCGAGACTGCGGCCGCCGACGCTCGTATGCCTTGCGCCGACATAGCTCTCGTCGACCTGCACGACCCCCGAAAGCAAGTCGCGTCCAGGGAGCACCATCGCGCGACGGAGCTTGTGCAGCCACGCCCACGCAGTCTGGTAGCTGCCGAGCCCGAGCACTCGCTGGAGCCCCAACGCGGAGACGCCCTGCTTCTGGTTGACGACGTACCAGATCGCCGCGAACCAGCTCACCATCGGCCCTCGCGTGCCCGCGAGGATCGTGCCGGCGGTGACTGAAGTCTCCGAGCGGCACGCCGCGCAGCGACGCAGCCCGTCGCCCATCTGCCACCAGCCACCGTCGACGGCTCCGCAGGAGCGACACGTGAACCCTCGGCCCCAGCGCAGCCGCTCCAGGTAGCGCAAGCACGCCCGGTCGTCGGGGAACCAGTCCAGCAGCTCGTGCCAGTTGCGCGGATACTCCACCCCCGCCCGCGGGTGCTCCTCAGTCACGCCCCAAAAGTTAGGACCCCAGGGGGACGGAAATGGATAGCCAGCGCCTCGCAAGGAGCCACGACGGGACATCGTTGGAGCCCGGACGGCGCCGCTGCTTGCGGACACGGCCGGTCATGTCGGACCCGCCTGCGACGACGTCGCCCGTCAAGTCGACCGACCCGCCGTGGGAGCGTTACTCCTCGACGCCTGGAGCAGTCACGACGCCCTGGTGGCCGCTTCGGGGCATCATCGGCTGCGCGCGACGATCCGACGCGTCGCCCAGGCGCTTGCAGATTGCGACAAGCTGGCTAACGACCGAGCGCCTCGCACGAGCTTCGGCCGCCACGAATGGGACTCCCGCGGGCGCCGCCGGGATGCACGCTTGTGGCCGACGAGCAGGTGCGCCAGTCGGTTGTGCTCAGACACCTGCTCGGTTGCGAACGCGGTACTTCGGCAACTCGCTCACGATGATGCCGATGCGCTCCGATCCGGGAGTGCACTCGTGGGCTTGCCGGCTGCTGCTTCGAGACGTCGGGCCGGGGCGTTGCCCAGGTGGGCGAAAGTCCTCGTGCTAGCGCGCGGCGGGCTCTCTACCAGACTTCAGAACTGGGAGTCGGGTGTCGGCTAACGCCTCGCGCGCGGTCAGCCGGGCGGCCGATTGTGGGTCGTGGGAGGGAAGGAACACGGTGGTGTGGAGGTGGGCGTGCTCGAGGATTGTGTGCATCGACTGGATCGCTGTGCGAGCTGAGAATGACACCCCGTCGGGGTGCAGGTCGAGAAGTTGCTGCTGGGTGAAGGCGCTGTCTGCGCCGAGCATGATGTGGCGATCGCCGTCGACGATGATGACCGCGATTTGTCCGCGGGCATGACCGGGAACCGGGACCGCCACCACGCGCCCATCGTCTGTCAGGCGAAGCGAACCCGTGAATGCGCCAAATGGCTCGGCCGTGAGGGACAGCGGCTCGGCTACGACTCCCCGGCGCGCGAGCGCGCGGGATCCGCCGCGCTCTAGCGCCTCCGCGGAGGCGAGCACTCGTGTTCGCGGCAGACGCGCGAGGCCGTTGATGTGGTCACCGTGCAAGTGGGTGAGCACGACGTGTCGCAGGTCGCTCGCACGCAGGCCGATCGCCGCGAGCTGCAGGTCGATCTCGTGCTCGCGCCGGACAGAGAATCGGGCGACGGGCGGGGGCGAGGTGGTAGCCAGCTCGCCGGCGTCGACGAGAATTGGTCCGTCTGGATGGTTGATCAGCCAGGCGTGGATTGGGAGCTCGTCGCTGAACTGTCGGTCCAGGAGTGCCCAGGCGAAACGTCCCGGTCCTCTGCCGCGGGCGCGTTCGAATGCCCTGTGAACGCTCAGCGTTCCGGTGCTGATTGCGCGGACGGCTGTCTCGGTCGAGGGCTGGGGGATGGGAACGGTGGGCTGGGTCGGCATGTGCTGTCCTTGTTCGCTGAGGTGTGGCCGGCGGCGAAGTCAACGACGGGTGCGGCAACGTCCTACTACGCCGCATAGTGGCTAAGACGCCAGTGAGGTAGAGTCCTTCCCGCACGGGTGAACTCATGGCCGGGGATCGAATCGCCAACTCCGAATCTGGTGCTCCCTCTGGGCCTCGCGAGGGACCGAGGATTCGAGGGCCTTAGCACTAAACCGGAGGCCCAGGGCGGAGCGTACATCCGTGCGAGGATGGGTTTCGGGCCTCGCACCTCGAGCGGAGGTGCGAGGCCCGTTGACGCGGAGGCCGGTCGCTGCCGCGCTATTTAGTGCAGGAGGTCGAGTGAGTTTGCGTCTGCGCCGCTGCCTGCGTCGTCGACGAAATAGACGCCGCGATCGTTTGGTGCCACGGCGAGTCCGAAGAGGTCTCCGGCGCCGTGCGGGACGAGTGTCCTGCTTGCGATCTGCTTGCCGCTGGGGGTGGTCTCGAGGAGTTTTCCGTCGCCCGCGTTGACCGTGAGCACGTCGCGATCGGGAGCGATCGCTAGACCCAGCGGCGACGCGAGCTGGCCACCACGGGTCAAGGTCGTGCCCCCGCCGGTTGCCGCGCGCGTGCGGTTAAGCGCATCGGGGATGGCCGCGATCCGGTTGCCTGCGGTGTCTGCTACGTAGAGAACTCCGTGTGTCCCGAGCGCTAGGCCGGTCGGCGCTACGATCAGCGCGTTGGGGTCGGTGTGCTCGGCGAATCCGGTCGCGATCACTCGCTCGGAAGTCAGCCGTGGGGCGTGCCGGGGGGAGATCTGTAGCGTGATCCGGACAACCGTACCGCGATCGACGACTGCGCCGTTGGCGGCGACCGTGCCGTTCAGCACGTTCGTGACGAACAGGACGACGCGCCGCCCGCCGTCGACGGCGGTCATGTCCCACGGCCCGTTGATCGCGCCGCCGGTGAAGCTCTCCACGACGCGACCGCGCGCGTCCAGCACCGTGAGCGCGCCCGCCCGCGCGGCGCTGGCCTGACCGCCCGGGGCGGGCAGGCTCCCGACGATCACATAGCCGCTGCGCAGCGCCACGAGCGCGGTGGTCAGACCCACCGCCGGCGTGGATGTCGGCTGCGGCACGACCGCGAACGGCTTAACGTGCCCGCCGGGCGAGATCTCGACGATGCTCGAGCCGGTGCCCTGAGCGTTCGCGGCGTCGTTGAAATTGCTGACGAGCACATCGCCCCGGACGAGTTCGCCGACGCTGCGCGGGACAACTGCGGTGCCGTAGGGGTTCTGGTCACCCGCCGCGGGGCCGCTCGCCGGCACCGCCGACGCGATTCTGCTCACGGCGTGAAAGCCGGCCAGGAATGATGCGCTAGCAGAGGCGGTTGCGGCGGCGGCCAGCACCAGCGCGACGGCGGCACCGGCCGCCGCGGCGCATACGGCTCGGTTGAGATGGCGCAAGCGGCTCATCGTGACCGCCTCGCTATTACGAACCGGGTCAAGCTCAGCGTCAGCAAAGAGGTCTCCACGAACAGCGCCGCCATGCCGAGGGTGCACAGCCAGTTGCCCACGTCCGGTGCGTCGCCGGGAAGCCCGATGCTTCGACTCCACAGGTAGGCGACCAGTGGTCCGGCGGCCAGGCTGGCGGCCGCGGCCCAGCCAAGCGGCGAGGCCGAATGCAGCAGATAAAGGGTGACCGGAACCGCGCCGACGATCAGTGCCATGTAGGCCCAGAAGATCCACCGGGTGCTGTGGTAGGTGCTCCCGGCGTCAAGGATGTGAATCACGCCGATTCCGAGGATGCCCGCGGCCCCTAGCAGCCGCGCGGTGCTCTCGGTGATCGGCGCAACCCGTTCGGGGCCCCGCGCGGCCGGCGCCGCGAGCATTAGCACTCGCGAGCCGTTGCCCTGTGTACTCGTTTCCATTTGTGGCTCCTACATCGAGTAGTAGTTGGTTTTGTACGTACAGACACATTTCGGGGGCGATCCTTCCCGTTGAGCAATCTTTTCGGAGGTGCTGCCGGCGGGGCCGGAACCACGTCCCTCCCGCGAAGGCGATCGTCTTCGAACCGGACCCGGCCGTTGCAGCTCCTCCTCGCGAGTGTGCGCCACGGCGCTGGCTTGCTCAGCACGCCGGTGGCCAGCTCTATCGCTGATCTCGTCGCCGCAATGCACGAGCACCGCCGGCTCGAAAGTCAGGAGCCCGCGTTCGGTGTGCCGGTGGTATGCGAGAAAGCTCGAGCGATCTGACGCGGCCCGGCCAGCCCACATCGTCGGTCCCCGTCCCGCCACCTCGCGGCACTCAGCGGCGCCAGGTCACACTCCAACTCGGCGCGGAGAACGGAACTCCGCCTCGGCGGCTCAGCCGGGCGGCGGCCCGGCGTCGAGTTCGTGCAGCCGGCTCAGGCTGCGTCGCCGTTCGCGATCAGGTCGACAACCTTCACTTTGAGATCCGGAAAGCGCGTCCTGAAAGAGGCCGCGCCCAGTGCTTCGCGATCTGAGCGAATCCGCCTGCCACAAGCTCATCGAGAACGTCGACGTTGCGTTGTGCCACTGCCTCGTCGATCAGGGGCGCACCAGCCGCTTGTTCTGCTCAATTCACAAGGAACCGATTTCGGCGAGGCCTTCCGCTTTACAACCCTGCTCCGGGACTCGCGCTTGCTGGCTGACCTGAGGCGCGTACTCGAGTTCGCGACAAAGCTCGAACGCGGACAACAGCGGTTCCGCTTTCTGGGCGGGGCGGATACCGGGTGAAATGATCAGTGGGGCACGCGCTCGTGATCCGGCTCTACGGTTGGGCGAGGACCTGGCGCCCAGGCGCTGCAGGTCGCGCAGGTAGCGCAGGTGGGCGTGCCATTGGAGGTCGGTTGGACGCTCGTGCATGAGCCGCTGGGTATCTGAGTGAGCGTCCGCCAGCTCGTATACGAGGCGCACAAGCTGCTCCGAGCGTTCCGCGGCGGGGGACGGGATGGATGGGTAGTCGAAGGCCATCGGCTCCTCCTCAATGTGTTTCGCCGTCGTCGCCCAGAACTCTGGCGACGTGCTGTCGCCCGCGGTGAAGTCGGGTGGTGATCGTCGCTTGGCGCGCCCGAAGCGCGCCGGCAGCCTCCTTGTAGGACATGCCGAGGATGTCAACCGCGATCACCGCGTCGCGAAAGACGGGCGGCGCGCTCGCGACCGCCTCCATGATTTCGCTCGCGCGGAAGCCGGCCTCGGGAGCGCCGCTGGCGGCGTCTTGAACGAGGGCCGTGGTCGCGGGGCGGCGGGCGGCGGGCGGTAGCAGCTGTAGTAGGTGTTGCGCAGCGCCCGCAGGAGATAGGCCAGCCCGCGGTCGCGCCTGACGAACCTGGGCCGCTTCAGCACGCGGGCAAAGGTCTCTTGGACGAGATCCTCGGCGTCGTGCTGCGATCCGCACAGCGCGCACGCCGCGCGATATAGCGCGTCGATGCGCTCCGGAAGCCGATCAGGGTCAAACAGCGCTGGCGAGACCTCGCGGTCGCTGCCGCCAACGCGACCGTCGTTTACCGAGTACCCAGGTGCGAGTGCGGTGAGCGCAGTCATCAGAACGTGCGGGCGCGCTCGCGCGCAGTGGCGTGGGCTTTGCGGCGCTCCTCCTCGCCGCCGCCGTTGAGCGTGGGGTGGTATCGGATCTGAGTGACGTCTGTGATGCCGGTCCAGCGCAGCCAGTCCTCGAAGTACGTCGACTGGAAGTTGGTGCCAAACGCGCAGCCGAGCCCCGGTCCCCACACGGCGCTGGTGTAGATGACGGCGGCCTTCTTACCCTTGCCCTCCAGCAAATGGCTGTAGCCATTGTGGGGATCTACGCCGAACACCATCCCCGACTGGGAGATGACGTCGATCAGCTGCTTGAGGATGTACGGGATCCCGCCGTTCCACATCGGAACGCTGAACAGCAGGTGCTCGGCCGCGTCGAACCGCGTGAACGCGTCCTTAGCGGCTTGCCACGCGGCCACTCCCTCGCCCTGGGGTGTATCACCGGCGAACACCGCCATCTTCGCCGCGGCGGCCGCCGGACCGAACTCCGGGACTGACCCATCCCACAGATCCCACGTCTCGATCACGTTGTTCGGGTGAGCGTCGCGGTAGGCGTTAAGGAACGTTTCGGCGATCTGCCGCGACTCCGACGCGGCGCCGCGTGGGCTTGCGCCTGTGTGCAGTAGTCGTGTGTGGTGGCCATTGGGCCTCTCCTCTCAGTGGACACGATCAGTGTCCGGTGTCCGCCGCTCGCGTCCAAGACCGGTTAGCTGGGGTCACATAGGCTTGGGCTATGACGCCTGACCTGGTTGATCCGCTACTTCGTGATCGTTGCTGAGGAGGGCAACGTGACCCGCGCGGCCGAACGGCTTCACATCTCCCAGCCGTCGCTGAGCGCCGCTGTTCAGCAGCTCGAGGCCCAGCTCGGCGTCGAGCTGCTGGTGCGCGTGGGGCGTCGGATCGAGATCACCCCCGCCGGTGAGCTTCTACGCGAGCGCGGCCGGGAGCTCCTTGACCAGGCTGATGCCGTGGTCGATGAAGTTCGCGATCGCCACGAAGCCGGCGCGAGCCGGCTTAGCCTTGGGTATCGCCCACGGCCCGTTACGGGATCGCCCAGCGCCTTCTCGTCGCCTGCACGACGCAGGTGCCGGCGGTGATGCTCTACACGGTCGAAAACACGACGGGAGCCCTGCTGCGCGACATCGCCCGCGGCCGGCTCGATCTGGCGATCACCTTGTGCGCTCCCGACCCGCCGCCCGGCGCAGAACTCCTCCTCTTGCACGACGAGGCCGCGATAGTTCACCTTCCAAGCCAGCATCCCCTCGCGGCGCGCGCCCAGCTAACCCTCGAAGACCTCGAGGACCAGACGATCCTGCCCGCCGCGACCGACGACTCGCACGGCTTCAGCAATCGCGTCCTGTCGGCGTTCGCCGCGGCGGGGATCGCCCCACACACGATCGCCGACCCCTACCCCGACCTCGGCCTCCAAGCGGTTCGCGAGAACCTAGGCATTGTCATCTACCCCCGGAGCGCATTCCCAGCCGAGCTACCCGGCTCCGCGTTCATACCACTGACTCCGCCGGTCCAGATGCCCTTCCACCTCGCCTACCGCCCACCCCCAAAGACAACGGCGATCCAATCCGTGCTACAGGTCGCGCGCTCGCTCGAGAAGCCCCCGGATCCGAAACCGGACGACCGCGCCAGACGATGAGCAGCCATTTACCGACCCGTAACGCCGTCCGCCCTCCGCGCTGTCTCGACAGTCCGCTTTCATCCCTCGCCATCCCTCTCGCCGCGGGGGAAGACGCACCCGCTAAGCGCGGCAAGCGCGTTCGTTTCTCCGTTGTGCTCGGGCGGCGGTTGGGCGGCCCGCCGGAGCCCTCAGCTGAGCTGCTCGGCCAGTCCGATGACGATGCCCTCCGGGCCACGCACGAAGCAGAGCCGGTAGATGTCCTCGTACTGCGCGATCTCGCCGATGAGTTCGGCACCGTGGCTGCGCAGGCGGGCAACGACGTCGTCGATGTCGTCGACAGCGAACATGATGCGGCGTATGCCCAGCGTGTTCGCCGGCGCGTTTTCCGGCTCGGCTCTGACCGCCGGCGGCGTGCGGAACTTCGTCAGCTCAACGCGGCCGTTGCCGTCCGGGGTCCGCATCATGGTGATGTCGGCACGGACGTCGTTGAGCCCGACGGTACTGTCCACCCAAGGCCCCTCGACCGTCGTCTCGCCTTCCAGCTCCATCCCGAGTTCAGCGAAGAACGCTTTGGCAGCCTCGAGGTCGTCGACAACGATGAGAACGCTGTCGATCCGCTGAATCGTCATACGCTCGACGGTAGCGACACCCCCTCTCTAGCGCGCCGCGGTTGCGATCCCCCTTTACGGCACGCCCTCTGGCTGCGGAACCCTGCCGTGGCATTTCGCCGCGCCTTCGCGCAACGAACGAGCCGGACCTGCTCCGCGCGGAACTCCGGGACGTCGCAGCGCGCGGCGGCCGCCACATCGTGCTCGGATCCGCTGGCTCCGATCGGGCGGAGTGTTAGCTTGGAGTCACACACGCTGCTAGCACCAGAGCCGTGGGTAACATCCCACCAAGGCCCTCTCGCTCTACACCCGAAGCAGCCACGAGATCGAGCGCGAGACTGCGCAAGCGCGCTGCCGGAATCGGACAGCACGGGTCGCAAGAGCTCATCCGCGACGAGGCCGACCGTCGCGATCAGGTCGGCTGCGGTGCGCTACTCGTAAACGCCTGAAGCGGCCACGTCAGCGCGGCTACTGGTCCACGCGAAGTGACGGCAGTCTGGTTGAGACTGCCGCGTGGGCGACGAAGCGGGAGCGCTGGCTCCACGTGCCTCGTCTCGATCCAGCCGCCCTCTAGCGCTCGAGCATCGCTGCGGCGACCTCACCGACGGCCGCGTCGGGGATGGCGTTCGAGGCTCGTTCGAGCACGAGCAGCCGCGCTCCGGGGATCTCGCGCGCGAGCGCCTCGCCGTTGCCGATCGGGAAGAACGGGTCGCGGCGACCGTGGACCACGAGCGTTGGGACCGCGAGCCCGGGCAGGCGTTCGCGCCAGCGCGGCTTGCAATCGAGCTTGGCGAACACCATGCCCATCTGATTGGCCATCTGGACCGCGGGCTTCGTGCCCGGCGTGCGGTCCCAGATGCGCTCGGCGATCGCGCGTGCGGCGACCGGGTCGTTCCCGAGGATCTCCGCGCCGGCGGCGACGAAATGCCCCACGGCAGTTCGGTCGGACCAGTCGGGCATGGGCCGCGAGAGCAGCCGGTCCATCGTCGCCGCGTCATGGTCGGGCAGGTCGTCGTCGACGGGTCCCGGTGCGACGGGCCGCGTCCCGGCGAGGGTGAGTGCCGAGAACGCGTCCGGGTGGTCGAGCGCGGCGACCTGGGCGACCATCCCGCCAACCCCGACGCCCGCTAAGTGCGCCGGCCGATCGTCGAGCGCGCGGGCCAGCGCCGCGGCGTCGGCGGCAAGATCGCGCAGCGTGTACGCCGGAGCGTCGGGATCGACGGTGGTCGATGCTCCGCTGTCGCGCAGGTCGTACCGCACGACGTGACGTGCGCCGCACGCGAGCGCCTCGCAGAGCGCGTCGGGGCAGGAGAGCATGGTCGTACCGCCCCCAAGCAGAACGAGCGGCGCTGCTACGTCGCCGAAGTGCTCGATCCCGAGCGCGACACCGTTGGCCTCCACCGTCGTCATGAGGTCAGCGGTGCGATGGGAGTCGAACGCTGCTCGGCGGACGCTCGTGAGACGCCGACGATGGACCAAAGCGGGCTCATGCACATTTAGACCCACACGTAGAGCCTTACTCATCGGCGCCGCAGACGCTGAGTTCGCGAGAGATCGCGCGCTGCGGTCTCCGCTGCCTCGAAGAGCTAGAGCCCCGTCCACACATCTGACCTGGCCACAGAGCAGCCCAACAACCGCCGACGGTGCTGCTGGCACGAGCGCGAGGTTTGTGACGGTGCGTCCGCATCGTCGCGGGACTTCTGTTTAGCCGACCAATCAGGACCGGGTCGGCGACGATGCAGGAGCCGACGCAACCTGACCGGATCAAGCTCTCGGTGCTCGGATCGACAGGACCGAACTAGGCGATTGGCGCGATGCGGTTCGCGCTTAGCTCAGGCACCCACGTGCAGCGGAGGCTCGGGTTCAGGGTCGAGCTTTCCGCGCGCATCGCAGGGAAGGGGCCGACCTCGTCGGGACGCAGGTGCCGCAAGCTAAACAGGACACGCGAGTTCTGGCTCGACGCGTGCAGCACAGTACGCGACTCTGGAGCGAGCCCTCGTTGCGGTCCGAGGCGTGTCATGTCGCTCTCGCAGGCTCGCGTTGCCGGCGTTCGCGCTCATTGTTCGGCGCAGGATCTTCGAGCGCGTATGCGACCGCCTGCTCGGTCGTCATCGCCCACCCCTCGTCGTACGCTTGTTCGGCGTCGAGCGGGGTGACTCGTTGCTGCGCCTCCTGGCGAATCCGCGCCGAGCGACGAAGAAGCCACTTCGGTGGTCGGCCACCGCTGCTCTCGCGCAGCGCGTCGGAGGCTGCGAGCAGGCGTATGGCGCGGACGGGATCTCCCCGCTTGAGAGCGAGCCTGGCGAGATAATCGAGTGCCCGGCCTCTGACCGGGCCGAGCGCCTCGGTCCGCACACCAAAACACAGGTGCTCCTTAGCGAGCTCGTGGTCTTCGCGCTCAAGCGCTGCCCACCCGAGGAAGGTGCGGGCAAATGCCTCGGACCAATCATCCTCGAGCTCACGTGCCATCCGCTGCGCTCGCTTTAGCATCTCCTCGCCTTGGGCGGCGGTGTCAGGGTACTGGCTGAGCGCGTTGCCGAGGAACAGCAGGGAGTGGCAAATCCCAAGCCGATCGCCGAGCTGCTCGTGCATTGCCAGGCTACGTCTCGCTTCGGTCCTTCGCGGCGGGTCTGAGGTGAGCCCGATGAATCCCAGCCACAGGCGCGCCCACGCCTCGCCCTCCTGGTCTCCGAGCGTGGAAGCGAGTTCCAAGCTCTCGTTGACGAGCTCACGGGCCCGCTCGTGTTCCTGGCGGAAGGTGGTAAGCGCGGCGGCTACGTTCAGGGCCCGCACCCGTGCCCGTGTTCGCTCGCCGGCTTCGCCGAGCGCTGCCTGAAGCCACCGTTGCCCTTCGACGATGTTGCCAGCAAGCCACAGGCGCTCGGCGGCCGCCGACAGGCGGAGCAGCGCCGGGGGGTCGGTGGTCTGCGCGAACTCGAGCGCGGCGCGGATGTTGTCCTGGTGGGCAGCGATCGTCTGAAGCTCTGCGTTGAGCCCCGCCGTCTGTCGCTGCGTGCGCGCGGCCTCGGCCAGTTCGAGGAAGTGGCCCAGGTGCTGGCGGTGGTACGTCTCGGTCTCGTCGGACTCGGCGAGTCGCTCGGCGGCGTATTCGCGCAGCGTCTCGAGCATCCGGTAGCGGGTCGCGCCGCCCTCTCTGGGCTGGGCTACGACGAGTGATTTGACCACGAGCTCGCACAGCGCCTCGACGATCACATCCGCCGGCACCGCGTCGTCGGCGCACACCTGCTCGGCGTCGGCAGCGAGCCAGCTGCCGGCGAACACCGACAGGCGTCTGAACAGAGCGCGTTCGTTCGCGTCTAAGAGATCGTGGCTCCAGTCGATCGTCGCACGCAGCGTCTGCTGCCGGGCGAGCGAGTCGCGCGCGCCGCCAGTGAGCAGCCGGAAGCCGTCGTCAAGACGTTGAAGGATCTCCCCGGGCGCGAGCGCCCGTGTCTTGGCCGCCGCCAGCTCGATCGCGAGGGGGATGCCATCCAGCCGCCCGCAGATGAGCGCGACGGCCTCGGCGTTATCGGCGCTGAGCGTGAAACCCGGCCGAGCGGCGGCGGCTCGCTCGGCGAACAAGCGAATAGCGGCGTACTCGAGCAGCGCCTGCGGCGCGGTGGACGTCGCCCTGTCGGGCAGCTCCAGGGTTGGCACCGGGTACGTGACCTCGCCTACGATCCTCAGTGGCTCACGGCTGGTCGCGAGGATTCGCAACCGCTCACAGCCACTCGCCAGCTGCCCTGCGAGCTCCGCGCACGCCTCGATCAGGTGCTCGCAGTTGTCGAGCACGAGCAGCAGCTCCGTGTCGCGCAGTCGCCGCTTGAGCGCCTCAACTACCCCACCCGAGCGCTCACGCACCCCCACCGCAGCCGCCACTGCGGTGGCCACCCGCGCCGGGTCGGCCAGCGGTGCCAGCTCCGCTAACCACACTCCATCCCCACACTCGCCCAGCGTCAGCCGCGCGACGCGCAGCGCGAGCCGGGTCTTGCCGGACCCCCCAGCGCCGGTCAAGGTGAGGACGCGAGCGTCGCGCAAGAGCGAGGAGACTTCCTCGAGCTCGCGCTCGCGCCCAACGAATGAGGTGCGCTCTGCGGGCAGGTTATGAAGAGGATTCTCGCCGTCCGTCGCTGGCACGGGCGACGCGAGGTCGAGCGCCGGGTCCTGCTCGAGAATCTGCTGGAGCAGGACGCGCAGCGGGGCCCCAGGCTCGATCCCGAGCTCCTCGACGAGCCGGGACCGCGTGTCGTGGAACACCCGCGTGGCTTCCGCCTGGCGCCCACACCGGTACAGGGCCAACATCAGGTGAGCAGCCAGCCGCTCGCGGAGCGGGTGCGCGGCCACCAACGCTTCGAGCTCCGGCACCGCCTCCGCCTGGCGTCCCAGAGCCAACTCCGCCTCGATCAAGTATTCGAGCGCTGCGAGCCGCAGCTCCTCAAGCCGCTCGGCGTCGAGCCGGGCGAACGGCTCGAACACGAAATCAGCCAGCGCCGTCCCGCGCCACAGTGACAGCGCCTGCCGCAGCAAGCCGACCGCCACTGCAGGATCCGCTTCCAGCGCATCCCGACCTTCGGCGACCAGGCGCTCGAACTGTACGACATCGAGCTCGTCGTCGTCTATCTGCAACACGTAGCCGGATGGGCGAGTCAACAGACCGCCGACGGCCGTGTCATTTCCCCGTTCGGGATTGAGCTGGCGGCGTAGCGCCGCGACGTGCGCCTGGAGCGCGTTCGACGCCGTCGCCGGCGGGCGCTCCCCCCACAACGCGTCGATCAGTCTGTCGGTGGAAACAACCTCCCCCGCGTGCAGCAGCAGCATCGCGAGCAGCGCCCGTGGCTTTCCCCCGCGCACGCCAAGTTGACGCCCGTGCTGCCAGACCTCGAGCGGGCCCAGCAGCCGATACTCGATTCCGGTCACGCTTCCGCTCCCAGCGTCGAAGCGTAGCGCTGAAAACGGTCTTCAGCCGCCCTTCAGCGACCCATCAGCGCCTGCGAGCACCCTCCTGGGCGCCACTCGATCACTCCAGAAGGCGATGTCTATGACCACGCACAACGGCGTTCCGGTTGTCATCGTAGGCGCGGGTCCGACCGGCGTGATGCTCGCGATCGAGCTCGCTCGGCGCGGCGTCCAGGTGAGGATCTTCGACAAGCAGCCGAAGCGCTCGACCGAAACCCGCGCGATCGGTATCCACGCGCGTACGCTTGAGACCTTCCACCAGCTCGGGATCGTGGATCAATTCCTCGAGCGGGGTCATAAAACCACGGGCATGGCGGTGCACACCCGTGCCCGCCGCAGCACCCAGGTGGACTTCGGCGCCCTCGATTCGCCGTACCCGTTCGTGCTGATGCTCGGCCAGGACCAGACCCAGGAGATCCTCGACCGCAAGCTCGAACAACTCGGCGTGTCGATCGAGCGCGGAGCAGAGGTCACCAAGCTCGGCCACCAGGCCGACGGGATTGAGATCACGATCAGCCGCTCGCGCGAGCAGGAAGAAGCGTTTTGCGCCGATTGGGTCGTCGGGTGTGACGGCGCCCACAGCATCGTCCGCCGTCACCTTGGGGTGCCGTTCGACGGCGACGACTACGGCCAAGACTGGCTGATGGCCGAAGTCAACATCGACTGGCCGATCGAGCGCCGGCGCTTCCACGTCTTCTCCTACACCGCGACGCCGGTGGTCGCGTTCCCGCTGCCCGCCAATCGTTGGCGAGTGTTCCTGCCGCAGGTTCCTAACCGCGCCGGCGAGCGCCAGCCGCCCGACATGCAGGAGATCGAGCGGCTCGTCACCCAACGCGGACCAGCCGGCATGAAGCTCACGAACCCGACGCTGCTTCAAGCGTTCCGCTGCTACCGCCGCTCGACCAGGATCATGCGCCACGGCCGACTGCTCGTCGCCGGCGACGCCGCCCACATCCACAGTCCCGCCGGTGGCCAGGGCATGAACACCGGGCTGCACGACGCGTGCAACCTCGGCTGGAAGCTCGCGCAGGTCGCTCAGCGCCAAGCGTCACCTGAGCTGCTCAATACCTACCAGGATGAGCGCCTCCCGATCGCCGCCGGTGTGCTCGAATTCACCCACACCCTGGTCCGGCTATTCACGATCTCCTCGCCGCGCAAGCGCTGGCTGCGCGACCGGGTGCTGCCGATCGCGATGTCCGTCCCAGCTGCGGAACGGAACTACATCCGCTCGCTGTCACAGATCTCCCACAGCTACCGGGGCGGACCGCTCGCACCCTCCAGCCCGAGCCCCAAGCGCGGGTCGATCGCCGCCGGAGATCGCCTGCCCAGCGTCTCCGGCCTCGAGCGCGACGGCAAGCCGCTCTCGACGCTCGACCTACTCGGCTCGACCGCACACACGCTGCTTGTGCTCAGTGGCCAGCGAGCCGACCAGGAGGCAGCTGCAGCCGCTATCGCACATCTAGCGCCGTTCAACGGGACTGTGCAAATCGTGTCCGTCGACCAGCGCCCCGGCATCCATAAACCACATTCGGTCAGCGACCCCCAACTGCGGGCGCACCGCCGCTACGGCGCGCTGCGCGGTCAACTCCTCCTCGTACGTCCGGACGGCTACCTCGCCTGTCGCGCGCCGCTCAACCGGCCCGACATCCCGGAGCGATACCTGGACCGGCTGACAAGCCAGCTAGCACGCACGCAGAGCACCACCCGAGTACGGCGAGCTGCTTACCCGGGCGGGGCTGAAGCTGTCCAAGGTCCACCCGGTCGCGTCCCCGTACAGCGTGCTCGAGGGTGTCGCGGCCTGATCGCGTAAAGGTAGGCTCGATGTCGCCGCTTCCAGTGGACACTCAGTTCGCCACGTCAGCTGACGGGACGCGGATCGCGTACGCCGCCGCCGGCACAGGGCCGCCCTTGGTAGTCGTCGAGGGCGCACTGGGACATCGCAGATTGGGCGCAGCCAAAGCTCTCTCGAAGGCGCTCACGAACCGCCTGACTTGGTACGCCTACGACCGCCGTGGCCGTGGCGACAGTGAACCAGGGCGCTCGGTGTACGAGTGCCAACGGGAGGTGGAGGACCTCGGCGCGGTCATCGCCGCGGCGGGGGGCACGGCGGCGGTGCTGGGCCATTCGTCCGGTGGCGCGCTGGCTCTCGAAGCGGCACGCCAGGGCGTTGAGATGGCCAAGTTGATCGTCTACGAAGCTCCGTTCATAGTCGACCGCAGCCATGAGCCCACCGATCCCGATCTTGCCGAGAAGCTGCAGTCGATCGTCGACGATCGGCGGCGCAGCGACGCCGTAAAGCTGTTCTTGAACGTCGCAGGCGTGCCCGCACCGATCATCGCGGTAATGCGGCTAACCCCGTCCTGGAAACAACGGACGGCGGTCGCTCACACCCTTCCCTACGACGTTTCGATCGTCATTGGTTTGCGGCAGGGCAAGCCCCTGCCCGACGGGTACTACGAATCCGTCAAACCCGAGACGCTCGTGATCGCGGGCGGGAAGAGTCCGCAGTACACGCGCCACGCGCAAGCTGCGATCGTCGAGCAACTGCCGCACGGGAGTCTCGAGATCCTGGCCGGTGAACGACACATAGTCCGAGCCCGCGCGACCGCACCAGCGCTCCTGCAGTTTCTGACGAAGGTGACCGCGGCCGCGAGTGACCGCCAGCAGGACCAACATGGTGAAAGCCGCTGAGCACCGCTCCGCAGCGTCGCGCGTCTCCGCTCCTGCGCTCTCCAAGCCCTTCGCAACTCGTGATCAGCGACACGCGACGGCGCCTAGCCGCCAACCTGTTCGGGATGATCGCCAGCACGCAGCGACTCCGCTACGGAATGGTCCGGCCGTCGATCTGCACAGGTAAGAGCCGCGCACCGCGAGGGCAGCGACGGGACGAAGTTCGGCCCGCGCGTCGCGCTAGAGTGGTTGTCCGGATCCAGGAGCTCACTGCCCGTTTCACGAACACGCAGTTTGTGCTGCAGCACATAACCCACGCTATGTGCTGCTTCCGGTTATGTGCTGTGGTGGACCGTAACCAAGCGTTTTCCCGGTCCGGCGTACGAGACGCAGCACATAAACGACCGGCTCCACGGGGCGCTCATAGGCGCGGTCGTCTGAGATAGCGACGGAGCCTCGCTGGAGCCCAGCGGGTCGTTCGAGGTGTCTCTCGCGAGCGTGACCCTGTAATACGCGGGGTTTCGCAACATGCGATCGGATCGCCACGATGATTCGACGGCGGCCGCCGGCCTCGCATATCAGCTATCCGTCCCAACGGGCATCACCTGGCGCGGCTGCCGATTATGTGCTGTAGCTCGACCGTTGATTTCGAGCTGAGCAGGGAAAAAGCGGCCGCCGAGCCGCCGAGAGCACATAACCGGGCGCAGCACATAGAAGCAGGCGTCTCAGCCGGCCCGAGCGAGCCGCCGAGGGTTCCGCTTCCGGCTGAAGCAGGCACGATTCCGGCCCGCCGGTAGCGGCAATTCGCGACTGCTCCCGGACACGATGACCCACGGCAGACCCGCCGGCGACGACGTGCACCGCAACTCGACCGAGCATCAGCACAGCGGCTACTCCTCGACGCCTGGACCGGAAGTGTGGGCTCGGTGTCTCCTTCGACCTCATGACCAGTCGTCTGGCGCTCGGCCACGAGACTGCTGCTTCCGTGCTTGCTGCGTTTGTCCTTGAGCGCTAGCACCTGAGGGCCGACGTGAGGGGTGCCTCAGACGCTCGGTTCACCCCGGCGGTGCGGAAGTCTCGGCCGATGAGGCCTGCGTGTTGGTGCTCGTCCTATCCGCAACTCTCGACTGCGAGAAATCGGCGATCACTGGCTGCCGCGTTCGCACGGGGGGAGCACGGTTCCTGTTTGCTGCCCGCAGCGCGCGTAGCAAGCGCGCGATGGGTGAGGCAGGGGTTGTCCCGGCGCTCGTGGAACTTTGAGGTGACGGCGGTCCCTCCTGCCCGTCCGCTCCCGGTGGGAGCGTGATGGGCGATCAAGCCACGATCTAAGGAGGAACCGCCGTGAGTCAGACCGTACCGGTCGTGCAGGCGACCGATCATGAGGCCGTGTTCCCCGAGCGCGTCCAAGAAGCGCTCGGGCAGCTCGTTGGGGCAGCGAGGGAAGGGCTCCTCGCGCTGTCTGTCGAGGTCGGGCTGGGTGTGCTCAGAGAGCTGCTCGAAGAGGAGGTAGATCAGGTCGTTGGCCCGAAGGGGAAGTGGAACCCGGAGCGGACCGCGATCCGTCACGGCCGTGAGAGCGGGGAGGTCACGCTCGGCGGCCGGCGCGTGCCGGTCAAGCGGCCGCGGGCCAGGACCGTTGACGGGGAGTCGGAGATACCCCTTGTGACCTACGACCATTTCGCTAATCGCGACCAGCTCGGCGAGGTCGTGCTCGAGCGGATGCTCGCCGGTGTATCAACCCGCCAGTACCGCCGGGCGCAGGACCCGGTCGGCGAGGAACTCCAGACCAACGAGCGGTCGACGTCGAAGTCGGCGGTATCGCGGGCGTTCGTGGATCGAACCCGGGAGGCGTTGTGGGCACTGATGTCCCGTCCGCTTCAAGACATGCGGCTGGCGGTGATCATGCTCGACGGGATCGAGCTGCACGGGCGCACCAACATCGTCGCCCTGGGGATCACCACCGCGGGCGACAAGCTCGCGCTGGGGTTGTGGGAAGGCTCCACCGAGAACGCCACCGTCGCCTCGGCGCTGTTGTCCGACCTGGTCGACCGGGGGCTCCATGTCGAGCAGGGGCTGCTGTTCATCATTGATGGGTCCAAGGCGCTCAGGAAGGCCATACGCGAGGTGTTCGGCGATGACGTGCCGGTCCAGCGTTGCGTGCAGCACAAACTACGCAACGTAGTGGATCATCTCCCCGAACGCGACCGCGAACCTGTCAAGACCAGGCTACGTCGCGCCTGGGCAGAGACCGACCACGACCGCGCGCTCGAGCAGCTCACCCGGCTCGCCACCGAGCTCGACCGCGCCCATCCCGGAGCCGCCGCCTCGCTCCGGGAAGGGATGGAGGAGACGCTGACGGTCACCCGGCTCGGTGTCACCGGCAAGCTCAAGCTCACGTTGCAGTCGACCAACCCCTGCGAATCGATGATCGCCACCGTCCGGGTCATTCAGCGCAACGTCAAGAACTGGTCCTCGGGCGAGATGTGCCTGCGCTGGACCGCCGCCGGGATGCTCGAAGCCGAGAGCCGCTTCCGCAAAGTGCAGGGCTTCCGCGGCCTCGCCAACCTGGCTGTCCTGATAGAACGCGACCTCTACCGCCGCCGTCACCACCTCGACCAGGAGGTCACCACTACAGTCACTGTGTAACTATCACACACGGGCCGCTGTCACCGAAATTCCACGACGAACGGGACAAGCTCGTGAGGCATGGCGTGCGCGCGACCCGTCAGCGCGCAACTCGCTGTGGGCAGCGTGCGTGGAGTTGTGGCTCCCGTCGGCGGCAGCACGGAGATGCGCTATCCCGTGCTCGGGGATTGTGCTGGCTCGCGCCACAATCGTGTAGTGCGTTCGCTGACGTGCGCGCGATGGACCCGCCGTGGTTGATGAGGTCACATAGCGGGTGCGGACCGGAGGGCTGGGGCGCCACCCGGCGTGTGGTTCTTGCGCCGGGTGGCGAGTGAAGCGGGGCGGTTATGGGGCGGGTTGGAAGTAGCGCTGGAGGGTCCAGCGGGCGACTCCGCGGCCGAGCTCGAGTCCTTCGAGAGCTGATCCGCGGTAGTGGAGGCCGGCCCAGACGCGAGCGTTGACGACTTGTCGGTCGAGTTCGCTCGCGCTCGTGAACGTCTGGACGGCGGCCCAGTTGTTGGTGCTGCCGTCGGCGGAGCCGTGGATGGCGACGTCGATGTGGCGGGTTCCGAGGACGGTGGCGTACAGCTCGGCTTCGGCTCCGGTGAGGCAGGTGTGCGCGGCGGGGTATTCGGGATGGTTTGGGGTTACGAGCAGCGGCGTCCAGGTGGGGTCGGGCTGGGTGGCGGGGTTTCCGTCGATCTCGGCGTTGCGGATGGCCATGATCGGCCGCCAGAACAGGTAGTGGTACTTGGAGTCCCAGCACGCGATGCCGGCGTCGCTGTCGAGGAGATTGCCCATCGCGAGCAGCCGTGCGGTGTCGACGAGGTCCATCCCGTGTGTGATCGCGACGTCTTGGAAGGCCTGGTTTGACTGGTTGACCGCGAAGGCGTTCCAGAATTTCGCGATTGCGGTCTGCTCGGGGGTGCGGACGGTGCTGTTGACCGCGCCGTAGGCCTTGATTTCGTTGTATTCCCGCGCCCATTGGGGGCTGGTGAGGGAGGGCGGCGGTTCGACGCGGAACTGGGAGGGCGTTTGGAGCATGAACGGCCGCATCACTGCCGCCCACGGTGTTTGCGCGGTTTGCAGCGACGGCGGGGGCGCGAACGTCCACACGCCCGGGGTCAGCGGCCCGGGCGTGAACGTGATCGACTCGTCGCGGTCGCCCGCGCGGTACGCGATGAGGTCGTCGGCGGCGGCCTGGCCCACGATGATCCCGGCGTGCACAGCGGGGGTTCCCACGCCGCCGAGCGCGTCGATGTAGCCGGCATAGTCGGAGGCGAGCCCGGCCTGCGCGGATTCGGGGAACGCTAGGAACGACGAGGTCAGGATCGTGTCCGCGGCGGCGGCGGTCGCCGCGTCGGGCGAGGCGTCCGCAACGTCCACACCTTCAGGGACGGCGAAATCGTGGTAGGGGACATACCGCCCCTCGATCTTGGTGAGCGCGTCGTAGACCGCCGCCTGGGCGTAGGCCGTGTAGATGAGGCCCTGCAGCGGGTACGGGGCGGCGAGACGGACCGTCTGGACGGCGATCGCGTTCCAGCACCCAACCGCGGTCGGGCTGATCGCGACGTTCGGAATGACGGTGGCCGGACATGCCGGCGCAACAGTTCCTGCCGCCGCCGGCGACGCGAGCACGGCCGCACCGAGGACCACAGTGATAATCGCCGCAGTGACTGGACGTAGGGCGTTCCCGGCCCATGGGACGACGTCGGACGCCAGTCTGGCCCGGAGTCCGGGTAAGGCGGCCCGATGAATTGAGAGTTTGGACATGGCGTGTTCCTCGCGGGTAGAGGGCGGGGCGGCTTGGTCAGCTGGTCGGCCCGACCGGACGACGGGGGTGGCGTAGGCCGCGTTGTGAGACCACGAGCGCTCCCCCGACGCCGAGCATCGTGATGGCGAGGCCTGCGGCGGCTCCGATCCCGGCGTCGCCCCAGTCAAACCCGCTGGCTGGAACGGAGACGCGGACGATCGGGGTCGTTTGCGTCGTGAAGGGTTGCGTCGTGAAGGGGTTCGGGTCGCCGCCGACCGGCTTGGCGAACGCCGCTGCTGGGACGGTGGCGCCGAGGGCGAGCGCGAGGGCGGTGGCCTGCTTGATGCGACGGGTGGGGAGCATGGCTGCTGCCTCCTGGTGTTGGCGGGTTGCCGGGTGCGACCGGATCGGGCGAGAACCGTGCTCCTTGCTGGTGAAGGACCGCCTTAGGCCGGTTAGGGATCGGTAAAGGCGCCGCTCGGAAAGCCCCGGTTGCGGGGTGAAGAAGTAGTAGCGTTGGCGGTGGGGGTCACGAGCTTGGTCGAGTTCCGGATCCTGGGACCGTTGGAGATCGTCGAGCGCGATCGACCCGTCTCCGTGGGCGCTCCCAAGGTGCGGGCCCTGCTCGCGGTGCTGCTGCTGCACCGCGGTGAGGTGGTCTCGACCGATCGGCTGATCGACGCTTTGTGGGGGGAACGCGCGCCGGCGACCGCCGCCAAGACGGTCCAGGTGTACGTGTCGAATCTGCGCAAGGCGCTTGGCGACGGGCTGCTCGTCACCCGCGGCCACGGCTATCTGCTTCGCGTCGCATCGGGTCAGGTCGATCTCGACCGGTTCGACGCGCTGTCCGCCGATGGTCGTCGGGCGCTGCACGCCGGCGACCCACAGGTAGCGCGTGATCGGCTACGCGACGCGCTGGCGCTGTGGCGGGGCCCGCCGCTCGAGGATTTCGCATACGAGCCGTTTGCCCAGAGCGACATCGCGCGACTTGAGGAGGCGCGGTTGGAGGCGCTGGAAGATCGGATCGATGCCGACCTGGCGGCTGGCGAGCAGGCCGGGTTGGTGGGAGAACTCGAGGCGCTGGTGGCCGAGCATCCAGTCCGCGAGCGTCTGCAGGGTCAGCTGATGCTCGCGCTGTACCGCAGCGGCCGTCAGGCCGACGCGCTCGAGCACTACCGCATGGCGCGCGAGTCGATGATCGAAGAGCTCGGGCTTGAGCCTGGGCCGGGTTTGCAGGAGCTCGAGCGGGCAATCCTCTCGCAAGACCCGGAGCTCCTCGCGTCCTCCCGAGCATCCGGCGCATCCCGCTCCGAGGCCGCGACGGTCGCCCCACACAGGCGGCGCGGTGCGTGGCTTATCGTCGCCGCTGGCGCGATTCTGCTCGCGGCGTTGGCGGCCGCGGTGCTCAAGCTGTCGGGCTCCGGAACGGCGTCCGTACACGTGCCGGCCAACTCGCTGGCGGCAATCGACCCGCGCAGCAACAGCGTTGTTCAGTCTGCCCCGGTGGGGACCGGGCCGGGTCCCGTGGCATTTGGTTTTGGGTCGATCTGGGTCGCGAACCTCGACGATCAGACGGTTTCCCGAGTCGACCCTGGCTCGCTGCGCACACTGCGCGTGCTCTCGCTCCTGGCCCCGCCGACGGGAATGGCCGCTGGCGCCGGCGCGGTCTGGGTAGCCGAATCCGATCCAACCGCGAGCAGCGTGTCGGTCAGCGCAATCGACCCGCAGTTCGACTCCCTCAGGCTCGCGAAGCGGTTCGGGAACGTTGTGCCGGGCGGCCCGGGAGCGGTGGCGACCCAAGGCAGTTCCGTGTGGGTCGCGCCGTCGTCGGGGGAGCTCACGCGCTTCAATTCCGTGACGGGGCAGGTGGCTCAGCCGCTCGATCCGAACGCGGGCCCGACGGCGATCGCCGTCGGCGGTGACGGCGCCATCTGGCTGACGGATAACGAGGCCGACAACGTGGTCCGTGTCGACCCGACCGGACTTGTGACGCCGATCGCGGTCGGCAACGGACCGATCGGAATCGCGGTCGGTGAGGGTGCCGTGTGGGTCGCCGATTCGCTCGATGACAAGGTTGTGCGGATCGACCCGACCTCGCAATCGGTGACCATGACGATCCGTGTGGGGCGCTCACCCACCGGAGTCGCCATCGGCGCCGGGTCGGTGTGGGTCGCCAACAGC
This sequence comes from uncultured Solirubrobacterales bacterium, assembly GCA_963731355.1. Classification (GTDB taxonomy): domain Bacteria; phylum Actinomycetota; class Thermoleophilia; order Solirubrobacterales; family Solirubrobacteraceae; genus Palsa-465. Next base: position 427,723 of record CAVSUS010000006.1, read on the forward strand.
GGCGACGGCACCGTCACGCGGATCGATCCCGGCACTGACAGAGTTGTTGCGACGATCGCCCTCGGCGGAAGCCCGCAGGCTATTACTGTCGCCGACGGACGCGTGTGGGTGACGGTCGACGCACAAACGGTCCCGTCGACCGACCTTGCGTCCGGTGGCGGCACGCTCCGGATGGAGTCACAGCTCGACCCTAAGTACATGGACCCCGCGTTGGCCGGACTCCCGCCCTCTTGGCAACTTCTGTACGCGATGTGCGCGAAACTCGTCAACTATCCAGACGAGTCTGGTCCGGCAGGGTCGCGGCTGATCCCGGAAGTCGCTCGGTCGCTCCCGGTCCGTTCGGCTGACGGCAAGACGTACACATTCACGATCCGCGGCGGCTTTCGCTTCTCACCGCCGTCTAACGAGCCGGTCAACGCGCAGACGTTCAAATACGCGATCGAGCGCAGCCTCGGCCCCCATATGGGCGCCGCAAACGCGTCTCAGCTCGCGGACGTCGTGGGCGAGGCCGCGTACACGGCTGGTAAGGCACCCCACATCTCAGGTGTTACCGCGCGAGGTGACACGCTTACGATCCGGCTTCGCGCGCCGGCGCCCAACCTCCCGGCGCGCCTCAGCCAACCGGCATTTTGTGCGGTCCCGACCGACACCCCGATCGACCCCAACGGTGTGCGGGCGCTCTCGTCGGCCGGACCCTATTACCTCGCGTCCTACACGCCGGGCCAGGGCATCGTGCTGAAACGCAACCCGAACTACCGGGGCAGCCGTCCACACTGGTTCGCACGCATAGAGGTTGCGACAGGAGTCCCGTATGGGCGAGCCGTGGCCGATGTCGAGGCCGGCACGGCCGGCTATACCGCACTCATTGGACCGGGCGTGTCCAACGTGCGGACTTTCACCTACCAGCTCGCCGCTCGCTACGGACCAGGGAGTCAAGCCGCGAGAGACGGTGAGCAGCAGTACTTCAGCAATCCGCAGCCCGAGGTTGGGTACTTCGCCCTGAACACTCACCGCCCCCTGTTCGCTGATGTCCGAATGCGCCAGGCTGTCGGGTACGCGGTCAACCGTCGCACGCTCGCGCAGCTGGGCGAGCCATATGTACCGCTACCCGAAAGCCCCACCGACCACTACCTCCCACCAGGAATGCCAGGACACAGCGATGCGAACGTCTATCCACTCACTCCCGATCTCCGCAAAGCGCACGCGCTTGCCCACGGCGGAAGCAGAACCGCGGTCCTCTACACCTGCGACATTCCCTCATGCGCCCAGCAAGCCGAGATCCTAAAGACTGAACTCGCCGCAATCGGCCTCCGTGTCCAAGTCAAGAAATTCCCAGTGGTGGCCATGTGGGCCCGGCTCGCCAAGCCAGGCGAGCCATTCGACATCACCACCTTCGGCTGGGTGTCCGGCTACCCGGACCCTGCCGGCATGCTGTCCGACATGCTCGAGGGCGGCGCCCCGTACCCAACGTACGACGACCCCATCTGGCGGCGCCGGCTGGCCGCCGCCGCACAGCTCACCGGTCCAGGCCGCTACTTAGCCTACGGCAAGCTCGACCTCGACCTCGCCCGCAACGCCGCGCCACTGATCGCCTTCGGCAACGCAATCAGCAGCGACTTCTTCTCAACGCGCATCGGCTGCGAAACCTACGGGGTCTACGGCATGGACCTCGCCGCGCTCTGCGTCAGGCCGGGAGCCCGGTAGGTACCTGCGCGGCAATCAGCGTCGGCTCCATTCGGACGTCCCCACCCCAAACTTCTCGCACAAATCCGATCTCACTGGCGTGCCCGGCTCGACTCGCCGCGACAGTACGAGGTCGCCCAGCCGGAGGTGACCCAGCGCCACGGCCGCGCGCAGCGAGACGTCCGCGGCGGACAGGAACCCCCTTTCTGAGCGCCCAAGAATCGGTCGACGGGCGCTGAGCGACGCAGGCTCGGATCACCTGCTTGCCCGAGTCTCGCCGGGCTGTAAGCACCAGCACAGCCGCCTCGCCAGCAACGCGGTCGTCATGGGTCCCACTTGCGGATCGGACGAGCACCAGGCGTGCCGCGTGATGGCTGCTCGCTCGGGGAGCAGCAGCGCGATGGCCTTGGCCCCGGCACTGAGCTGCTCGGGCGAGCTCGGTCCGTTCGGCGCGCGCCTGTCGCGCCTGCCGTGAGGGGTAGCCGCGCGACCGGCTGCGGCGCGAGGGCTGGGGCGGTAGAGCAGTCGGGCCAACGATCTGCTCTCGAAGGGAGGGAGCGATGTCTTCTTCATCGGTATTGCTCGACGCGACGGGGCGGCGTCGCTCGCCGGCGGCGATGCCTGGCCATAACGCTGGCCGGCCGCCCCGAAACAAGGGGATGAGGTATCCGGCGGACCCGCCGACGGTCGAGGAGATCGTCGCGGTCATGCGCAGGATCCCCATCGACCGGCACGGGCTGCGGTTGCGCGCGATGCTCGTGGTGCTGTGGCGCGGCGGCCTGCGGATCCAGGAGGCGCTGGATTTGACCGAGTCCGATCTCGACGCCAGGCGCGGATCCATCCTGGTGCGGGCAGGTAAGGGCAACAAGCGTCGCGAGGTCGGGATGGACCCTTGGGCCTGGAGCGACCATCTCGCCCCGTGGGTCGTATGTCGCGCTCAGTTGCCGCTCGGGCCGTTGTTCTGCGTGATCGACGGAGCGACCCGCGGGCGGCCGTGGTCGGGGACCGCGGTCCGTGCCGAGCTGCGCCGCTACGCGCGTGCGGCCGGGGTCAGGCGCCGCTTTGCGCCACATCAGCTCCGCCATGCTCACGCTGTCGAGCTCGCCGCGAAGGCGTGCCGCTACCCGTAATCCAGCGGCAGCTCGGGCATTATGCGGGTGATCGTGTCAAGTGCGACGAGCGCGATCGTCTTTGTGACTGTCGTGTCGAGGGCGATCGAGGGCTGTGGGTCTTTGGCGGCGGAGTGGCCGTGTGCGGCGTCGTGAGGCTCTGGGAGCTGGCTGGCGGAGCGAGGGCTTCGCGCTTTGGCGGCCAGCTGGGCCGATTTCGGCCCGGTCGAGACGAAATCGAGGCGCTGAGAGGCGATCTGGGGCCTTCCGAGAAGCCGCGGCGGGTGTTGGGTCGTCTCATTGGCGGGCTTCGCGGCTCTCTCGGTGGTCTGACGCAGCGCCGCGAACCGCGGCCGGCGGGGTCTCACCGCCGTCGCGATGCGATGCTCGGTCGGGACCGGTCATCGCGCGCCTGGGCGTAGGCGAGCGCGGCGCCGAGGAACCGGTAGGTCCAGTCCTCGGCGAGCGGTCGGGTCTCGGCGAAGTGGATCGGAACGGTCGGGTAGCGGACGGTGAGCGCGGCGAGCATCTCGAGCACGAACCCGGGCTTGGCGTGCTCGAGCTTGAACAGGTTGGAGTAGCGGTCCTCGACGACCACGGCCGCTCTCGGGACGGTGGCCATGTCGGCGAGCGCGTAGGTGAGCTGCCCGTCGATCAACCGCCTGACGAGGTCGTGCAGGCCCTTGCGCTCCACGACTGCGACGGTCTCGCCGTGGTGGGCGATGCCGTAGTCGCCGGCCGGGAGCGGCTGGCGTTCGGTGGTGGCTTGCTGGTGGGCGAACTTGTATGGGTAGCGCTCGCGCGTGTCGATCAGGATCGTCAGGTGCGCGAGCTCCGCGGCGCGTCGGCGCGGGACGCGGATCCCCGGTCGCGCTTGGCGGGTGGTGCGCGCGGACTGCCAGAAGATTCCTTCGCGGCCGCCCTGGATGCGGGTGAACACCAGCTGGGAGCGGTTCTCCCGCGGCCGGTCGAGCACGAGGTCGATCGCGACGCCGCGGCGCTGACAGGAGCGCACCGGGATCCGCTCGATGATCTCCGGCTGCTCGGGCCAGCCCTCCTCGGCCCGGTGGCAGTAGACCTTCGTGGTCCTCGGCCAGCTATCGCGCGCCTTCAAGACGAGGTGGCCGTCGGGGAGCGGCAGCCTGATCAGGAACGGCAGGGTCGAGTCGGGGTCGGGGTTGGCGGCGACCTCGAAGCTCGCGGCGGTAGCTTCGGGTGAGATCATGACGCTTGGGCTTGGGTGTCTAGTCGTTGCAGCAGACGGTCGAAGATCTTCTCGCGCGCGACCTGTCCTTTGGTGGCGGCGTCCTCGCGCTGGCGCTCGAGGATCGGCCGGAACTCGATCGTGGTCTGAAAGTACACGCACGATTCGCAGATCGATTCGAAGTGGCAGTCAAGCCCGACGGGGCGGGCGCAGTACCCGTTGCCAAGCATCCGCCGGTGCATCTCTGAGCGCAGCTTGCGCATCTCCGACCCCTCCGCCGTCGCGGGGAGCTGCTTGGGAGCGTCGTAGAGCGCTTCGACCTGTTCGGAGACCTTGAAGTACTCGTTGGCGACGGTGCGGTTGGCGATCTTCGCGTAGACCATCGTCATCCGCATCGACTTGTGCCCCAGCAGCGCCGCGATCGCCTCAAGAGACATACCGCGATTAATCGCCTGGGTAGCGAGCGTGTGGCGGAGCTGATGCGGAGTCACCATCCCGAGCCCGGCTTCCTCGCAGACCCTGGCGAACGCCAGCCGCAGCCGCTCGTTCCCGATCCGCCGGCCGTGCTCCATGAACAACCACGGCTCGCGCAAATTGCTCGGGCGACGGGCGACCCACTCGTCGAGCAGCTCCTTGAGCTGCGGATGCAACGGGATGTAGCGGTCGGTCCGCAGCTTGCCGAGCGGCACGTGCAGCCAGTACGCCGAGCCGATCTGCACCACCGAGTCGATCGTGAGGTTGAGAAACTCGCTGCGACGAAGCCCGGTGCGGGCGAGGAACTCGATTGTCAGCCTGACGAACAGGTCCTCGCACTCGCGCGCGGCGCGCAGCAGCTTCGCCGCGGCGCCGTCGTCAATGAATCTTGGCAGCGGATCGTCCAGCTTGGGCACATCGCCGGGGAACATCAACATCCGCGTCGGGGCGTCCTCGCCCTGCCACTCGCCGAGGCGCTCGAGACAGACTCGCAGAGTGCTCAGCTGCGCCGCGAGCGTGCGCTTTGACGACCGCTGTCCGCGTCTGTTCGGCAGCTCGGCGAGATACCGCTTGTAGCGCTCGATGTGCGCCCGACGCAGGTCAGCGACCGCCTCAACCTCCGGGGCCTGACCGGTCAACCACAGCGCGAACTCTCGGAGCACCCGCTCGACGTGCCGCATCGAGGAGGGACGCAATGACAGGCTCATCTGCTCGACATAGCCCTGCAGCGTCTTCGCCAGCCGGGGCGGGACGGTCACCCACTCCCGCGCGCGCTCGGTGGACCTGTCAGGCATCCGCTTGCGCAGCGGACCCTCGATCACCCCACCGTGATAGAGGGTCGCCTCCGCCCCATAGAGCCGCGTGTTCAGGTTCCGCGGCGGCGACGGCTGGCCCGGATACAGCTTCTCGACCGCGTCAAGCAGCCGCCTGCCACCCTCGCCGAACGTCTTGCGGGTCAGCTCCTCTGGCGGGATGCCGACGACCGCCGCGACCTTCGCCACCGCCCACCACTGCAGGTTCGCCGCCACCGGACCGAACCCCAGCTGGGCCGCGGTCGCGATGAACCACTGATGGAACTCGCGGTGCACCCAGGCCGCGATCTGACCGATATGCACGTTGGATCGCGCCAGGTACACGGCGCTCGCGCGCGCGTGCCCAGCTGTGATCATCCACAAGACCAGCCGGGTGTCGCGGGTGGAGATCTGGCACTGCTCTTCAAACGACATCCGCAAGAAGCCATCGGCGCCGCCGGTCCGCAACAGGAACGCGCGCGCCGGGGAGATCACCTCGCTCTCGGCGAACTGGCCGGTCGTCACGAGATCCGCGCGGTAGGCGGCGATCAGCCGCTCGACCTCAGGGTCTCGAGGAAGCAGCCGAGTCACGACACCTCCCGCTCCGCCAACGGATCGATCTGCGCCTCAATCGCCTCCGCGGCCCGCAGATACTCGCCCCGGAGCCAATCGTTCGCGAGATGCAGATAAATCCTGGTGGACTCGATCGATGCGTGCCCGGCCTGCGCCTGCAGCGCCTCAAGCGACATCCCCTGCTCCCGCAGCCGCGTCAAGCACGTATGCCGGAGCATGTGGCACGTCAAACGCGCAAGGCCAGCGCGCGCCCTGACGCCATCGATCACCTCGTCCAGGCCAGCGGCCGTCAACGGCATCCCGCGTCGTGGACCCTTCAGCACCACGAAGCACGCGTCGGTCAACACCTCCGACGGGCGCTCTGCCTCCAAGTACTCGCCCAGCGCCTGAAAGAACCGAGCCGAGACCGGCACGACCCGCTCCCGGCCGCCCTTGCCCGAGGCTACGAACAGCCGCTGTTCACCCGGGTTGATGTCCTGCAGCCTCAGCCCCAACACCTCACATCGGCGCAGCCCCGCCAACAGCATCGCCAACCCGATCGCCCGGTCGCGCTGGGTGCGCAGCGCGCCCAGCAGCGCGTCCACCTCGACCGGCGAGAGCACCCGCGGCAGCGTGCGCGGGCGACGAACCAGCCGCACCCCGCCCCGCCGGCGCTGACCCGCCCGCCGTCCGGCCAGGCCGCGCGGGACCGGGTTGCGCTCCACGCCGGCGTCGCCGCGGACGATCAAATACTCGAACAGGCCGGCGATGCTCGAAAGGCGCCGCGCGATCGTCCTGGCCGACAGGCCGGCCTCGCCGTCCTCGATGCGCACCACGTTCTCATGCTGCGGGGTGCGCTGCTGAGCAAGGAACGCGAACACATCGGCCGAGGTGACCTCCGCCGGGTCCTTGCCGACCACCTCGAAGAACACCTTCAGGTCATACGCGGTCGCCAGCCACGTGTTCACCGCGCCGCGGGCGCCGACGAACTCCAAGTACGCATCGACCAGCGGATGCCCCAGCGTGATCGACCGAACCTCCCGCCCGTCCATCACCCGCTGCATGCTCGGCACGAACGTCATCGCAACGCTCCTTCCTCGACACGACAGGACGGAGCGGAACGATCGTGGCCCCGCCGGACGGCACGCACGCGGTAGGCGCTCCGCTCCGGCCGCCTCCGGCGACCTCCGCTACGCGCCCACCGCGTACCCAGAGCCAGCGCTAAACCCGGGACGACCAGGTCCACGACAGAATCGCTCGCCGAGCTGCCATATCACCCGCATATCCAACATTCGTATGTGTCGACAACCAGCGTGTACCTCCAGGGGATCAACACCGAGGAGATCATCAGCGCGATCCACGCCAGGCGCGCGCCGATGATGCACGTCAGCGCCGGACTCGAACTCTGAGCCGGTAGGGAAGCCTTGCGGGCGGGGCGGCACCCCGCCCGCCTGCGCTGCTGCATCGCGAAAACGGAGCAGTCCGACCTCCAGGCCCGACGCCATCCAGGCGCCCGTCGGCGGTAGCTCGCGTAAGCCTACATCCAGCAAGCACCTGCACCTCCTCCCGTGAATGAGCAGTCGTATCGACCAGCGCGACCGGGTGGCCGCGGGTGTCCGGGGGCGGCAGCGTCGAGCCGCTCGATCAAGCCGCCGGAGGCAGTTGGATCTGAGTGGGAGCGGCCACGCGGTTGCCGTCGCCAGCGCCGACTCGAGGGAGCCAGTCTGCACGGGTCGGGATAGTTCGATCGAGCGCAGCGTTAGCAGCGAACCGGCGCCTACCAGCAAGCACCGGATGCGCAGAATTGGCCATGAGCGCGACTGCGGCGGCCGGCGCGAAGCAGTCGTGCTGTCATCGCAGCACGGGCAGGTTTCGCCCATGGACGCGTTCGCGGTTGGCAGCGCTTGATCCCGATGACACGTTCGCAATGTCCGAGGTTGGTTGCGAAAAGTCATCGCAGAGTTGGTCTGCGATGGCAGGGTTGATTGGCGGCGGCTCCAGGCGAGAAATTGGCCCCCGGTGCGGCAGCGCGGCCGCTGGTGGGGGCGTTGTCTCAGGACCGTTCGCGCGGCGGCTGCGTAGAGGAGGTCGATGGTGAGGCGCCCGCGGGTGTGGAGGGCGAGCACCGGTACCGTAGGGCGGCGATGGTTCGCAAGCTGTTGGAACGGGAGCAGCCTGTGGCGGCGCTGGACGGGCTGTTGGCGGGGCTGCGGGGGGGCCGCGAGCGGGCGTTGCTGATCGAGGGGGCCGCGGGGATGGGGAAGACGGCGCTTTTGGATGAGGCGGAGCGGCAGGCGGGGGGGTTGACGGTGTTGCGCGCCAGTGGCGGCGAGTTTGAGCGCGATCTAGCGCTGGGGGTGTTGCGGCAGCTGTTTGAGCCGGCGCTGTGGCGCGCGACGGGTTCGCAGCGCGTCCGCTGGCTGCGCGGACCGAGTGAGATTGCTGGGCGCGTGCTGGGGGTTGGGGGGCTGGAGGCGAATGTCGACTGGCTGGGCCTGGACTGGGCCGCCGTGCGGTCAGGGTTCTACTGGTTGGCGGTGGCCATCGCCGACGACTCGCCGCTTGTGCTGTTGATCGATGATTTGCAGTGGGTCGATCGTGAGTCGCTGCGCTGGCTGCTGTTCGCGGTCCGTCAGCTGCGTGGTACGGGGATCGCGCTGATCATGGCGGCACGCGTCGGCGATCTTGAGGTCGAGGGGTCGCTGGTGGAGGCGCTGGCGCGGCTTGGGAACGTTGAGCTAGTGCGGCTGTTGCCGCTGTCTCGGAACGGCACCGAGCGGTTTGTCAGGGCGTGGCCGGGGTTTGAGACGGCTGCGCCCGAGTTCGCATCCACTTGTCATGAGCTGTCTGCGGGTAACCCCTTCCTCCTCGCGGAGTTGCTCGGAGAGGCAGCGCGCTTGGATGTCCGAGCGGACGGCGAGGGCGCGGGGCAGCTGCGGGGGTTGGTGCCGGAGGGGCTTGCGCGAGCGGTGCTGCTGCGGTTGCGAGGGTTGGGAGCGCCGGCGGTGGCGCTCGCGCGGGCGGTGGCGGTGATGGGATCCGGTGTGGGTCTCGGGCAGGCGGCGGCCGTCGCCGAGCTGCCCGTCGAAAGCGCCGTGTGGCAGGCGGACGTGCTGGTGCGAGCGGGCGTGTTTTGTGAGGGGCAGGAGCTCGAGCTTGCTCACCCGCTGTTGCGCGCCGCGATTCGTAGTGAGCTCACCGCTGCCGCGCAATCGACGTTGCACGCGCGTGCTGCGCGGGTGCTTGCCGATTACGGTGGCTCGCCGGAGCGGGTGGGGGCGCATCTCTTGTTCGCGCCGGCGTGCGCGGATCAGTGGGTCGTTGATCGACTGCTGGTGGCCGCGGAGGAGGCGCGCGCCGAGGGAGCTCCGGAGGCGGCGGCCCGCCTGTTGCGGCGTGCGCTCGCGGAGCCGCCGGACGAGGCGTCGCTGCCGGACGTGCATGCGGCGCTGGGATCGGCGTTGTGCCATGCGGGCGACGCCGGCGGCATCGAGAACGTCAAGCACGCGCTGGAGCTGACCGAGGACGGGGTCCAGCGTGCGATGCTCGCCCTGCGGCTGGGATCCCCGTACGTGTTCCTCGGGCGCGGCAGCGAGGTTGAGACGATGTTTCACGCGGCGCTCGATGAGCTGGGCGACCGCTCGCCGACGCTCACATTCGCGTTGCGGAGCTTCAGCGCGGCAATGACGGACTTCGGAGCGCAGTTTGACCCACGGCCTCTGCTCCCCGAGTTGCTTGAGCGGGCACGAGCGTTGAGCTCTCCCGATCCGGTGGTCAGAACCGCGCTGTCGATACTTGCGCTTGTCGCGTGCAAGGCCGCGGTTCCCGTGGCGGTGGTGGTGGCGATCGCGAGGCAGGCGCTGGGCGACCTGGCGGCGCATCGAGTCGCGATCGAGCAGGGATTTCCGTTGTTCCCCGCCCTGATCGTCTTGACGTTCGCCGACGAGGGAGCAGAGATCGGCGAGCACCTGGCGCTGGCCGAGCGGGGGGTGCGAGAGCGAGGGGCGTTCGCGACCGGGTGGGCGAACGGCCAATGCGCTCGGGCGGCGCTCGCGCTTCGCGCGGGACCACTTGACGCGGCTCTCGACCACGCGCGCATCGCGGTAGAGCTCACTCGCGAGGGCGCGTTCACGATGCCGCGTGCCCAGAGCCTCGTGCTGCTCGCTATGGCCCTGCGCGAACGTGGCGAGCTGTCGGCCGCGAGAAATGCCCTCGCCGATCTACCGGCCCCGGAGCGCTCTGGCATCTGGGCCGTGGCGGCCCGGTGTGAGCTTGCCGCGATTGCGCTCGCTTCCGGCGAGAGCGCGCGCGCGATGCGTGAAGCGCGCGCGGCCGGAGAAGTCATCGATCAGCGCGGTGAGATGAATCCGGTGTTCGCGTCGTGGCGCCCGACTGCAGCACTCGCGATGCGGGCGGTTGGCAACACCGGGCGTGCGGCAGCGCTGGCCGGCGAGCACCTCGAATACGCGCGCGGATTCGGCGCCCCCGGGGCGGTCGGATCGGCGCTTCGGATCCAGGGTCTGGTGCTCGAGGAGCCGGAGCTTCTCGCGGAGGCCGAGCGCACGCTCGCCGGCTCTCTCGCACGGCTCGAGCACGGGCGCGCGCTGATTGACCTGGGCGCCGCGCTGCGCCGCCGAGGAGCGCGGGCGCGGTCACGCGAGCCGCTGTTCGCAGGCCTCGAGGTCGCGCACCGATGCGGCGCGCAGCCGCTGGTGGAGCGTGCCCTCATCGAGCTACGAGCGGCGGGAGCCAGGCCACGCAGAGTCGTGCGCACCGGCGTCGCGGCGCTCACCCCCAGTGAGCTGAGGATCGCCCAGCTGGCCGCGGGCGGCCGCACCAACAGGGAGATCGCCGGTGAGCTATTCATCACGAAGGCGACAGTCGAGACGCATCTGCGCAGCGTCTTCCGCAAGCTCGACATCCGCTCACGTGACCAGCTCCCGCAACCGGCTCTGGACGACCAGCTCTCGGCGCGAGTCGGATAGCCGGGCGTAAATCTCAGGGTGGCGCATCGATGCGAAGCATCTTGCCACCCGGCAGCATCACCGCATGAACGTAACTCCCGCTGCCCGGCGCGCCAACCGGTCCGCGCTCTGCAGCCCCTCTGGCGTAGCAGACCACAACCCTGTCGAGCCACGCCAAGAAAGGACACGAGCATGCGCACCAAGTTGACCCTCACCCTGACCGAAGCATCAGCGATCGCCGCCGCCGCCGAGGAATATGCCGAATCCCGGGAGCTCAGGGTCTCGATCGCGATCGTCGATGAGTCCACCTACATCCAGCACGTCACCCGCATGGACGGAGCCCCATACCTGAGCGCCGAGGCCGCGATCGAGAAGGCACGCACGGCGGCCGAAGGTGGACAGCCCACCACGTTCTTCGAAGAGCCGCTGAATGCCGGCCGCTACTCGATGCTGAAGATGCCGATCTACCCTCTCGAGGGCGGACTTCCCGCGCTCGTGGACGGGCAGTGCGTCGGCGGGATCGGCGTCGCCGGCGGCCCGCCGCACCTTGATGCCGCCATTGCGGGAGCGGGCCTGAAAGCCCTCGAGCACCCCCGATCGGCGACGGCGTCATCGTCCCGGATAGACGGGAACGCGTCCACTTCGAGGCTGTGACGTGAGCCCCGGTCTCCTTCACGCCCTCACTCGCGCTCCGATCGGCGACCAACGCCGGAGGCTCGCGGCTAGACGCTATGCCCACACAAAGAGTCCTGAACGCTAGGAACACCCACTCCCCCACACCCGCGTAGACACCCATGGCAGCGACCTGTAGCACCCCCGGGCGGCAGTCGAGGCGACCGGCGCGGTGCGCGGCGGACATTCCCGCAACCTCCTAGGGCAGGGGCGGGGTGTGCTTGCGGTCGATTGTGATCCGCAGCCCGCGATGACGTGCAGGCCGGCGTTGAGGTCCCCGGCCTGGCCCGAGCCTCGTCGCCGTGCTGGCTCCGCGTGCTGCCGCCGCCGGCGCGGTCGTCGACGAGGTCGATGTGATCCAGGCCGCGAGGGAGCTGCCGGAGTCGAGATGAGCCTTGTCGGCGAGTTCGGCCGCGAGCGGTTCCCCCGAGGAGGCCCTGGAGTCGCTGAGCGAGCACTACCGATGGCCGAGCTCGTCCAGCGGCGCGCGGCGCACTCACCCGCGCCCCGATAACCACGCACGCCGCGAACGCGCGGCCAGACGCTACCGACACACGAGAGGAGATTCCAATCCCCATGCACGCCCCGGCGTACACGCTCAACAGCAACGACACCGAGCACCACCGGCTGCGGACACAGGCCCACAACCTGCGCGCTCACACCAAGACGCTGCTTGACTCCACCGGCCTGAAGCCCGCCTCGAGCGCGATCGACCTCGGCTGCGGTCCAGGCGGAGCCCTCGATCTATTGGCCGAGCGAGTCGGCAGGACGGCAATGTCATCGGCCTGGACTTCGACGCCGCCAGCGTCGCCAAGGCCCGCGCGTTCGCCGACGAGCGCGAATTCACAAACGTCGAGGTCATCCAAGCCGACGCGAGACACACCCCGCTCCCGAGCTCCTCGTTTGACGTGGTGCACGCCAGGCTGCTGCTCGTGAACATCCCCCGCCCCGACGAGGTGGTCGCCGAGATGGCGCGGCTCGTAAGGCCTGGCGGCTGGGTGGCGGTGATTGAGCCCGACGTCGCGCTACGCGCGTGCTACCCCCCTCACCCGGGCCTGGAGCAGCTGACCGAGCTGCTGGTCACGATCGCCCGACGGGGAGGCGCCGACCCCTACATTGGACGCCGCCTGCCCCACCTGTTCGCAACAGCAGGGCTCATCAACCTCGGAATTCAAGCTCGGGCCGACGTGTGCCCGCCCCAGCACCCGCAACGGGTGGTCTGCCTCGACCTGGTCCAGAATATTCGCCACAGGATTCCCGCTCAAGGGCTTATCGACGAGCGCGAACTCGATCGCCTCGATCGCAATGCCCGCCGTCATCTCGGCGATCCGGACACGCTCATCGTGCCAGTCACATACTTCCTTACGTGGGCGCGAAAGCCCCCCTCGGCGCGGTGATCCACGACGCACATCGTCCAGGTGCTTGTTGACCAGCGAACCGGTCGGCACGAGTAAGCACCTCGGCAACCAGCGCCGAACGACGGCGATCGAACAGCCTCGGCCCGCCGCGGACCGCGGAACAGACTCGACCCGGCCGGAGGATCAGTGCTGCTTCGTCGCGCCCACCGGGAAGTCTTCGATCAGACTGCCCCTCTTCGCTGGGAGCGGTAGCGGCGCCGGCATGGCCGCATGAGGCGTCGAGGAGTAGCACCCGCCGGCGGGTGGTCCGCGCCGACGAATCGAGGTCGTCGCCGGCCAGACCAGCACGACCGGTCGTGTCCGGACCCAACTCCAGCGGGGGCGATCGCCGGCGCGAGGTCATGGCGGGTATGCGTCGGAAGCAGTCATGCGACGCAGCCGCATCTGGACTTCTCCTCGATTGCCGCCTCCGAGAACTGGGGCGGGCTTCCGCTCCGCGCGGGGTGAGGCTCGTCGGTGTGGCAGCGCCCGGGGCGGAGCCGAAAGGGCATGGGGGCGTTGCGGGCGACTCAGGCGTGTGGCTGTGGAGGGCTGGTGATGCCGGCCAGGCGATGGATCACGCTGCGCAGCAGCTCGTCGCCGTGCAGGCGGGCGAAGTGCGGTCGGCTTGAGCGCAGCGTGGTCAGGCCATGGATTGCCGTCCAGACCGCGAGGGCGTCGTCATATGGGTCGGTGCTCGTTGAAAGGCCGGCGTCTGTGCAGCTGGTAATGCCATCGACGAGTGTCTGCAAGGCCGCGGCCCCGGTCTGTCCGACGGCGAGCTTCTCGTCTTGGTCGCGCTCGGCGCGGAAGAGCAGCGCGTAGCGATGGGGAAAGTCTGCGCCGTAGCTGGTGTAGGTCACGCAGGTGGCCTCGAGACGTTCGACCGGGTCAGCGACGCTTTGCTGGGCCTGATGGATGCGCGCGATGAGGTCCTCGTAGCACGAACGGATGACCTCGTTGCGGATGCTTTCGATGTCGGGAAAGTGGTCGTAGATCGAGGGCCCTGTGATACCCGCCTCGCGAGCGATCGCACGCAGGGTGAGACGCTCAATGCGAGCGTCGATCAGGCGGATGGTGGCCTGGAGGATCTCCGAGCGCAGTCGGTTTCCCTCGCCTCGCGCGTTGCGCTGCCGGGTTCTTGCGGACGCCATCGCGCAGTCACGATAGACCCCTCGCCGCGCTCGAAGCACCGACCCTCGCTGGCCCGAGCGGACTAAGTAAGCACAGATAAGGTTTCATTGTGTAGGCTACGCACGCAGGTGCGGCGGGGCCTTCAGGTTCGATCGCCGTTTGTCGCCAGAACAGCGAATGTAAGGGAGCGCCGGTGAAGGAGATAATCGAGAAGGCGTGGCTTGTGCCGCTTGGTTTTGTCAACGGCGTGCTGCTTGAGGGCGACGACGGCGGACTCGTCCTGATCGATGCCGGCTTTCCCAATAAGGAAGCCAAAATCTTTGACGCGCTGACCACGCTTGGCCGCCAGCCAGGGGATCTGCGACACCTCGTCTTCACGCACGCCCACCCCGATCACATCGGCAGTGCCGCGGCCGTCATCAAGCGCACGGGCGCGGAGACCTGGATGCACCCCAGTGACATTCCGATCGCGGCGAGCGGAGGACCGTTCCGACCGATGAGACCGTCCCCGGGGCTGCCCCAGCGGATCGGGTACCGCGTGTTCTGGCGCCCGAACGAGCCCGTCACGCCCGTGCACATCGACCACGAGATCAATGATGGCGAGACGCTGCCAGTCGCCGGGGGACTTGAGGTCATCCACACGCCCGGTCACTCCGCGGGGCACGTCTCGCTGATGTGGCAAGGCGCTCGTATGCTGATCGTCGGCGATGTGGGCTCCAACGTCGCCGGCGTCAGCGACCCGCTCGGCTTCGAGGACCGGGAGCTTGGCCGCCATAGCCAACGCCACCTCGCATCGCTCAACTTCCAAGCGGCAGCGTTCGGCCACGGGCGGGCGATCCCCCGTGACGCGACCGCGCGCGTGCGGCGGGCATGGGGTTCATCAACCTGAACGAGGATCGATGTTCGGCCTACTTAGACGTCGGTGGCGCTGTGGCCTCACTTCTGCACCATCGCCGAAGCGGCCACGTCGCCGGCACGGGCGCTTAAGGCGTGACCCAGGCGCCGTGTTGGCCTCGCTGCTGCGGCTGCTCTCCCGCAAACGAGCAAGTCGGCGCGAGCCGCATTCGAGCAACCGTTCCCGTGGCTTGGGCGGCTACCAGCACGTCGCCGGGGTCGACGAAGACTGCCGCACAGCCCTGGCAAACCGGGCATCCGCTGTCGCCGAGCCGAGACCCCGGCGAGCCGTTAGCAGGCATTGACGGCTCTGCAAGCATGGAAGCAGCCGCCGGCTCGTGCACCATCAGACTGCCGCTCAGGGCCGCAGACCAGGCGTCATCCGGCGTTCAGACTAATCGTTCAGAGTGCCGGTTTCGGACATAGGGAGCCACGGGGGTGCCCGCCCCCGATGAGTACCTGCGCGAGCACGAACCGGGTCTCGATCGGCCAGGCCGACAGTCGCGCTTGTCGCAAAGGCAGGGCTCCGGCGTCGCGCTTTGCCTCGCCGAGCAGAAGCTGACCGGACCGCTGATCTGGTGCCCGTCGGGACGAGCAGGAGCAGCGATCGGCGGCGCGGCGATGCCCAACCTCTGCGTATAAACCATCTTCGCCGCCGGCAATCAAGACGCCGAAGAATCGGCTTCCGCTCCCGGCCGACAACGCTCATCGCGGCCGTGACATCCAAGCAACTCTGTTTGATGCCCAATCGTGATGCCCAATCCGCTTAGAAGCGCCTCGCCGCGGACTCTCGCTAGCATCAAACATGCAGATTTCCAGCGCTTATCCCAAGTGGGCGGTGACGGGCTCGAACCGCCGACCTCCTGCTTGTAAGGCAGGCGCTCTATCCAGCTGAGCTAACCGCCCCAGCGGATGATGGTACCGGCGAGCGAGTGGGCGGACCCGAGCCGCGACAAGCCGCCCAACGCAGCAGCCGGTCCCGGTCCGCGATGAGCACGAGCGTAGAAGGGGTTCGAACAGCTGCCGGACAAGGCCGAGCACACGCCCGCCACCGCAACCGGTCGTTGCCATCCGTGTTATAACTGACTGTCGGTTAGGTCGCACGCTGGAGGAGAGAAGATGAGGAAGCCCGATCGGGGTGATCGGTTCACGCGGCGCAGACTGTTACAGCTTGGCGCCGGCGCTGTTGTAGCGAGTGGTGCGCTCCCCTCGCGCTGGGCCAGCGCGGCCGGTCGTGGCGTCGTGCCGGCATCACCGGGCCGTGCCGCCGGCCTTTCATGGCCGCGCGCACCGCTCCGCGCCGGCGACGCAAGGCGCGTTGACCAAGCCCAATTCATGCCTGCGCGGCAGTTGCTCGAGTGGCAGCGCGAGCTCGACGCGCTCGGGCTGCGGGCGACCGGCAGCCCCGTCCAGGAGGGCTATGTCGACGTGCTCCACGAGCGGCTCGAGCGTGCCGGCGTCGCCGACGTGCATTTCGAGCCGCTGCCGCATCGGCGTTGGCTGGCGGACAGCTGGTCGCTCCACGTCGACGGTCGGAGCATCCCAACCGCCTCGTACATCCCCTACTCGGGCGGAACCCGGTCCACCGGCGTGACCGGTCCGCTGGTCGAAGTCGAGCCGTCGGCGCTCATCCCGGCCGGATCGCTGCGCGGCAAGATCGCCCTGTTCTTCCTCCCGCTGACCTCGCTCACGTTCGGCGAGTTCGGAACGCTGGCGTACAAGAGCTATGACCCCGCCGGCCTCCTAAAGCCGAACGCAACCTACGCCCGCGCGTGGCTGTCGATTACGACGCTGATTGCGATGCTCGACAACCTCGCGCGGGCCGAGCCGGCCGCGTGCGTGTGCGTGCTCGACCTGCCGGCCGACGCGGCGCGCGGCGCGTACTACCCCTACGACGGGGTCATTCGTCCGGCCCCTGGGGTGTTCGTCGACAGCGCCACCGGCCAGAGACTCCGCGGGCAAGCGCAAGCCGGCGCCCACGCTCGGCTCGTCCTCAGGTCACAGATCAAGGACGTGCAGACACGCAACCTGCTGGGCTTGATCCCGGGAGCATCGAACGAGCTGGTGCTGCTCCACTCGCACACCGACGGGCCGAACGCGATCGAGGACAACGGCCCGAACACGATCGTCGCGATCAGCCAATACCTATCCCGCCTGCCGCGGCACAGCCTCCCGCGCAGCGTGATGGTGCTGCTTACGACGGGGCACTTCGCGGGCGGCGCCGGCGTGATCGCGTTCGTCAAGCGCCACCGGCACACGACGCTCAGGCGGACCGTAGCCGCGCTCACGCTCGAGCACCTCGGGGCGCTCGAGTGGAACCCTCAGGCGGATGGCCATTCGCGACTGACCGGGCACCTGGAGGTCGGGACGATCTTCACCCCGGAGAGCAACGCGATGGTGGACGTTTCGTACGCGGCGCTGTCGCGGGCTGGCGACGATCCCAGCAGCGTCCTGCGACCGTTCGTGTCTGTCACAGGAAGCCCTGACGGACACGGGTGGCCGGCCGAGGGGACGCAGCTGTGGACCATGGGCGCGATCCCAACCGCGAACTACATCACGGGCCCGACCTACCTGCTCAACTGGGGGATCCCGACGCTCGACAAGCTCGACCTCCATCGAATGCGCGCGGAGGCGATCTCGTTCACCGAGATGCTGATCGCGCTCGCGCGCCAGCCCGTCGCAACGCTCCGGACCCTCGACCTGCTGGCCCCCACATGAGACGCGCGGCCATCGTTGTGCTGGTTGCGCGCGTGGCTGCGCCCGCGACCGCGTCCGCCAACCCGCTCCACCTACTGAGCGCAACCCGGCTGGACCGGCGCCTCGAGCAGCTCGTGTTTCAGACTCCAGCCCTCACCGGCACGACGTACGTGCGCGTGCTGCTGCCGGCGGGGTACGCGACGCACCTGCGCCGGCGCTACCCCGTGCTTTACCTCCTGCACGGCGCGATCGACAACTACACCTCCTGGACAGCGAAGGGCGACGCCGAGCAGCTGACTGCCCCTTACCCCCTGATCGTGGTGATGCCGGACTCCGGACCGAGCGGCGGATACACGAACTGGTACAACGGAGGCGCCGGCGGGCCGCCCGAGTGGGAGACCTACCACATCGATCAGCTGCTGCCCTGGATCGACGCGCACTTCCGGACCCGCGCCACGCGTGCCGAGCGCGCAATCGCCGGCCTCTCGATGGGCGGATTCGGCGCGATGAGCTACGCTGCCCGCCACCCCGACCTGTTCGCGGCGGCGGCCAGCTTCTCCGGTGCGGTTGACACGAGCAACCCGCTGGACCGAGCGGTCACGCCCGACGTCGTGTTCGGTCCGTGGAGCACCCAGGAGGTGCGCTGGCGGGCGCACAACCCGACCACCCTGGCCGAGAACCTGCGGAGCCTCAGTCTCACCATCCGCACCGGCAACGGGATGCCCGGCGGCCCGTATGGACCCGCCAGCGAAGACATCGTCGAGTTCGCCGTGCACCAGATGAGCGTCAGTTTTCACCAGCGGCTCACGCAACTCGGAATCCCGAGCATCTGGGACGACTATGGCCCCGGCGGCCACGATTGGCCCTACTGGCAGCGCGACCTGCGCGAGACGCTGCCGACGCTGATGTCGGTGTTCGCGCACCCGAGGCCGGCGCCCGCTTCATTCACGTTCGCCGCCGTCGAGCCGGACTACTCGGTGTGCGGGTGGTCGGTGGACCTGCGCCGGCGCGCGCTCGAGTTCAGCACGCTGCACGTGAACGACGATCGCGGGTTCTCGCTGACCGGAAGCGGGCGGGCCACTGTCACCACCGCGCCGCTGTACAGCGCCGGCGAGCCGCTGCTCGTGATCGTCCGCGACGCGACCGGCACGCACCGCCGCCACCTCACCGCGCGGGGCGGCGGACGGCTCACGCTCGATCTCTCGCTGGGGCCGAGCAATCCGAGGCAGGAGTACACGACCGCCGGGCCACGCCGGTCAGTGATCGCGCGCATCCGGATCGAGATCCCGCCCCGATGAGCGCCGTCCGTTCGCGCCTCCCACGCGCGCAGCGCGAGCAGCTGATACTCGATGTCGCGGACCGCGAGTTCAACCGCCACGGCTTCCGCGATTCGTCGATGGAGCGGATCGCGCTCGGCGCCGGCATCACCAAGGCGCTCGTCTACCAGTACTTCGACTCCAAGGAGGGGCTCTACGCGGCGTGCGTGGAACGGGGGCGGGCGCGGATGTTCGAGCGCATGCAAGAGGCGGCCGCCGCGGTCGGACCGCGACGCATGCTGGCCGCGATCGTCGACTCGTACTTCGATCAGCTCGACGCCACCCGCTACAGCTTCTACGTGCTGTACGGCGATGCTCCCCCGCGGGCGGTCGACGAGATGCGCCGGCGCAACGCGCGGGTGATCAGCGAGCTGCTGCTCCAGCGCGCGACACTGTCAGTCGACGATCGCGAGCTGATGGCCCAGCTGATCGTCGGGGCCGGCGAGCAGGTGGGACGCTGGTGGCTAGAGCATCGCGAGGTCCCGCCGCGCCAGGTCAAGGCCCGGTTCACGGCCGCGATCGCCGGCGCGATCAACCGTCTGGAGCGGGCATGAGACGGTGGCTGATCGCGTTCGTTTCGACGCTGGCCGGCCTCGGTGCGACCGCGGTCCCCGCTGCCGCGCTGCCCGGTTGGCCGAGCGTCGACATCTCTTCCACCTACGGGAGCGGGGACTTCGGCCGGTGGGTGACTGACGCGTTCGGCCTGCCCAGCTACCGCTACACGACCGACGAGCTCTCAGATCCGGCGGCGCGCCAGCCCGAGCTGGCCGGGAGCAACGACGCCTGGACGCAGCTCGGAAACGACCACATAGTCGCGGACGCATTCAACCACGGCTACGTCGAGCTGTGGAGCCAGGACCGCCGCTACGAGTGGACGAACCGCTACGCCGCCGCCGCCGAGCACTTCGCCGGCGGCTACGGCTACCTGCGCGTCGACGGTCACGTGACCAGCGCGCTCTAGGACGACCACCCCTCCAGCGCGCGCACCGCCCGCGACTTCGGCGTCGGCTACTTCCACCACGCGCTGAGCGTCGCCGGCCTGGTCGTGGACGAGTACGTGTATCCGCCGTTCGGTAATGACCCGATGCTCCTCCACGACGTCGCGATCCGCAACGACACCTCTCGTCGTCGGCGCGTGACCTGGTTCGAATACTGGGACGTGAACCCCTACGACCAGGCCACCAAAACGCAGATCGGTACCGGCCCTGTGCGGTGGCTGCCGTCTCTGCGAGCGCTCGAAACCACGCAGTCGCCGACGACGCTCGACCGCCGGCCGTTGACGATCTTCGCGGCCGTGCTGCGCGGCCC
Organism: uncultured Solirubrobacterales bacterium; assembly: GCA_963731355.1. Classification (GTDB taxonomy): domain Bacteria; phylum Actinomycetota; class Thermoleophilia; order Solirubrobacterales; family Solirubrobacteraceae; genus Palsa-465. The sequence goes on from CAVSUS010000006.1 coordinate 447,918, forward strand.
ACTGGGCGGCCACGTCGGCGATGCGCGCGCGTTCTTCGGCGCGGGCTCGCGCGGCCAGCCCGCGGCCGTGGTCGCTGGCCGGTTGAACGGAGCGCTGGCGCCGGGCGCCCACGCCGGTGCGGTCGGGCACGCGATGTTCGCCTTCAGCGCGCCGATCGTGGTCGGGCCGCACGCGACCGTCACCCTGCGCTACGCCTACGGCGCCGCGCACGCGAGCGCCGTGCCGGCGCTGGCGCGCAAGTACCAGCGCATGTCCTCGCCATTGAGGGTCAGCGAGCAGAAATGGCGCGCCTGGCTGCCGCAGATCACCTTCGGGCCCGGCCGAGCGTGGCTCTCCCGCGAGCTGCAGTGGGATGCCTACACCGTCCGCTCCGGCGCGACCTACGAAGAGTGCCGCGGGCGGCACATCATCTCCCAGGGCGGCTACTACCAGTACGCCTTCGGCTTCCAGGGCGCCTTCCGCGACCCGCTCCAGCACATCCTCCCGATGATCTACGCCGATCCGTCGCTCGCTCGGGATGTGCTGCTGTACTCGGCGCAGGAACAGCCCCGAGTCGGCGGCCAGATCCCGTACGCGATGACCGAGTTTTGCCGCCCGATCAAGTTCGGAAACTCCGACGACCTCGACGTGTGGCTGCTGCTCGCGGCGTCCGAATACGGTCTGGCCACTCGCGACCTGCGGGTGTTCAACACGCCGGTTTCGTTCTCTGACGGCGGCCGCGCGACGCTGTGGGATCACCTCAAGCTCGCCTTCCGCCACCAAGAGTCGCTGCACGGCCCGCACGGCGGCTATCTGGCGCTGAACACCGGCGACTGGGCGGACCTGGCGCCCACGTTCCTGCAGATGACCGAGTCGACGCTCGTCGACGCCCAGGCCGCCTATGTCTACCGCCGGCTGGCGCTGCTCGCCGACGCCCGCGGCGACCGTGCGTTCGCGGTCGCGGTGCGCCGGGCCGCGCAGCGCGATCTGCTCGTCACGCGCCGGCAGTGGACCCCTCGCGGCTGGTACGCGCGCGGATACGCTGGCAGCCGCCAGCTCGGGACGGGCGCGATCTTCGGCGAACCGCAGCCGTGGGCGATCCTCGCCAGCGCGGCGAGCCCGGCCCAGGCGGGCGCCCTGGTTGCGCACATCCGTCGGTTCCTCACCGGTGTTGGCGCGCCGCACGGACCCACGCGGATCGGCTCCGCACAATTGATTCGCCGGCCGCGGATGATCCCGCTGTGACCGAGCACAGCGTCCCGTCGACGGGCGCGATCGGGGCGAACGCGGCCGTGTTCCCGGGTGGGAGCTGGTACGCGGTCGATGGCTGGCTGACCTGGGCCCTGGCGGCGCTTGGGCAGCGCGACTATGCGTTCTCCGAGTTGCTCCGCAACACTCTCGCCGCGCACGCGACCGCGTACCCGGCGCACTGGGACGGGATCATCTCGGTCGACGACGTGTGCTACGCGTACTACTCGGCGACCCCCGAGATGTGCGGCGCCGGCCTGACCACCGGGTACGAGGGCCAGATCATGCACCAGCCCGCGTGGAGCCTGTTCGACACAATCCGGCTCGCCGGAATCACGCCGACCGAGAACGGCTTTGAGATCCGCCCGGAGCTGCCGATGCGGACGTTCTCGCTCGGCCTCCCCGACACCGCCGTCGCGTATGGTCGAGCGGTCGCCCACGGATACGTGGTGATTGCCGCGCGCCGGACACTCACCATGCAGGTGGAACCGCCCACGCGCGGGCGCTGGCGCGTTTATGCCGATGGCCGACTGATGCGCGCGGTCCTGCGCGGCGGGATGCTCGTATTCGCGCTCCCCGCCGCGCCGGGGCGTGCCGCCGGATGGAGGATCGAGCGCGCGCAGTGACGTAGGCCGGCAATCCGCAGGATCGCCGCGTCGCGGTCGGGCTCGTTGTTCGCTGTCTTGATCATCGCGCAGCCCATGCTGACCGAGATCGCCGCCCCAGCGCATGCGCGACCGGCTGCCCGCCGAAGCGGTTGGACCGGCTTATCCATCGGCGAGGAGTACCGACGAGTCCCCGCGGCGCCGCTGACGAGCTATGTAACGGAGAAAGCCTGCACGCGCAGCCGTTGCCAAAGCCCACCGGAGCACCGGCGTGAGCGTCGGAGCGGTCCAAAGCGGACGATTTGCGCGCGTCTCGAGGACTGGCCGCCGAACGCCCGCACCGCGCTCGCGCCTCGTCCAGTAAGAGAACGAGATCGGCGGCTGTGGCCGGGCGATGCTGCCTATCGGCGCAAGGAAGGGCGCCGATCTGGCGGCGCCCTTGTATGGCTTCGCGAGCCAGCCGGCCTCCGTGCGCTGCGGCGTACGACGATCGGAACGAGAAGCTTGCCGATCCCGTGTTAGGTGAAGTCGAGATCGATCTTCACGCGTGACGCCGGCCCTCATCGAGGGGACTGACGGTTAAGTTACGGTCGCGCGAATCGGCCCATCGATCGCTCGGACTCCCCAGCTTCTGGGGGGTCGATGGGCGTGACCTCCGAGGTCACCGGCCGCTCGGCGAATCCATTCCGGCGTGTAGTCAGGCACCTGTCTTCCATGCGGCCATCGACGACTTCCTGCTGCCATTCGATGAACCGGGTCGGATCGGTGACGAAGGCGAACGCCTCCTTCGGGGGTCGGTCGACGTCGATGCTGGTGGTGATGGACGCCATTACCGCTCCTGTGCGAGCAAGTCGGCGTATCGCTGCAGGTACAGGGGCCAGCCCTGCTCACCGTGGACACCGTCGCGTACGGCCTCCCACCCCTCACCGTGGCGGTCCAGGTTTCGGTGCTCAAGCTCCACGCGAGTCTGGTCGTCGGTCTCGGCGATGAAGCGAACCTCGACCTCGCTGGTCTTCTCGCGATCGGTTTCGATTTGCCAGCTGGGGCTGATGTCCAGCTAATGACCACCCGGTGCGGCGGATCGTAAGCAAGCACCCGCGCCCAACGGCACTCGCTGCCGTCAACACCGCGGTCATACAGGTAGCCACCTACTCGTGGCTCGATACCGTCTCGGCGATCTCGACCGCCAGCAGGTTGTGCTCCTGTGGCTTGAACGCCCCGAAATGCTCGGTGAAGACGCGAAACGCTCGGTCGACTGGCGACTGCACAACAATCGAGCTCCTGACGGCTGTCCCGGCTGCTTGCGTGCTCATCTGTCCTCCTCGCTTGGTTGCTCGACGACCGCCTTGTAGGCGGCCAAAGCCTTTCCCCAGAACCGCTCAAGATCAGTGCGAAGCGTTGCGAGTCCGTCCGGATCGACCCGATAGATGCGGCGGGTTCCGACAGGCTGGGCGATGACCAACCCAGCATCCTTGAGCACCCTGAGGTGCTGTGAGACCGCCGGACGGCTGACTGGCAGCTCGTTGGCGAGCTCGACGACCGCGCGCGGGTGGTCCACGATCCGCTCGAAGATCGCCTTCCGCGTAGGATCGCCGAGGGCCGTCCATGCATCCATTCGGTAAGTCGACACGAACGGTAAGGCTATGCTTACGTTCGGCCGCTGTCAACACTCTGTTCGTCGCAAAGCGAGCATCCGCTCCGACGCCGAAAGCGGGCGTCTGCGTAGCCGCTCGGAGTTCGGGGCACGTCTGCGCTCGCAAATTCCGATGGCCAATCGTGGGCTGCTCCTGCTCGTCCGCCGCGCTACTGCGTCGGCTCGTGCGAAAGCCATCTACCCGCGGGTCACGCTCTCGCCGACCGGCTGGGCGATCCCGATGAGGTTGCCCTCGCTATCGAAGAAAAACGTGCCCAGTTCGCCAGTACCCTTGCTCGGGTAGTTATCGGGGGCGGCGATCGTGTCACCGCGGACCTCGAAGCCAGACATCTCGAAGCGCTCGAAGGTCACCCCACGGGCTCGCAGATCGGCCAGGGTCGGCTCGAGGTCCTCGACCTCGAATGCCATCTGGGTCGATTTCCCCGACGGCGTTCCCGCCGAGCTGAAGAGATGGAACTCGGTCGCCCCGCACACGTAGCGCAGGCCGCCGGTGCGCTCCTCGACCGGCTCGAGCCCGAGCTTGTCGCGGTAGAAGGTGCGCGCCCGCTCGAGATCCTGAGCGGGGAGCTTGGTGACGGTGTGGGCGTTGCTGAGCGGTCCGGGCATGGTCGCCTCCTTGGTGATCTCCGGGGTGGTGCACCGAGCATCTGGCCGGCGCCTCCGTCGACGCGAGCAGGGTTGAGTTGGAGGCTCCAGCTGGCGCCCCTGGTGGCCCAACTCGAGCGCCGCCCATTAGGGAGTCGAGTCTAGTCACCAGCGCTGGTTGCTGCCGCCCACTTCACGCCTTGCGCCACGAGGCGGCGGTAACTGTTGTTCCGCAGGGCTCGCTCGTCGTGTCCGAGCGCGTTGTAATGCACTCTGCCCTTACCGAACGACCGCGTGTAGATCAGAGGGCGACCCTCGGCCGACGCCAACACGGTCACATCGGACGGCAACGGCCCGACGCCGATCCCGACGACGTCCTCCGCCCAGCCCCGCTCACGAAAAGCCTCGGTAAACGCCTCGAACTTGCTCGTGTCGCCACCGATCTCGAACAGCTCGTCCTCGACCACGAAGTCGCTCACCCCGGCAACGATCGGATGCGTCAACTGCTCGATGTGCACCGAAAACCGCTTGATCTCATCATGATTGACAAACCGTGAGCCGAGCATTCGAAGATACTCGGCGCTGTTCCAAAACGTGGCGTTACCGCCGTGCAGCGCCACGAACCCAGTCCCTCCCCGGACCGAGTCCAGCAGCGCGTCGATCTGACCGGGGGTCGCCTCGATGAACGTGGTCCAATTGACGACCACGTCGTACTGCTCGAGCTGTGCCGGGTTGAGCACGCTGAGATCACGCGTGATCCGCAGATCAACGCCGCACTCTCCGGCAAGGATGCCCGCCAGCTCCGCGTAATGAAACGGTTGATCGTGGAGCTGGTGCGCATCGCCCATCAGTAGCAGCACACGAACCGGCAACTCCGCGGTGCGTTCGAGCGTTGGCGTCATGACATTCTCCTATGACCGACCATCGGTGTCCGCTGGGGATAAGACCGGGCAACCAAGCACAACTCATCGCTACTGGCGCGGTCTGTCCTCACCAACCGAAGCCGCTCGAGCACGAGCGACAGCGAGTGGCGGTGGACGCCTCTATCGCCCGGGGACGCATAGGCGACGCCACCTCGCCGAAATGGCCGACTCTCCCGGTGGCAGTTGACTGGTCTTGGCTCACGCTGTGCGGATCCGCGGCCACACCGCGCAGACGCATTGAGATCGCCGAAACCGGAAAGGCCGGGTCCCGAGCGGCGGCTACGGTGAGCCGGGCCTGTACGTTTCGGCGACCTACGCGGGGGGCTTGTTGAACTATCGCCGCGAGCCTTTTAGCTGTGCTGGGATACTACGCCCGGATGGTCGAGCACTCACAGCCCGCCGGCGCAACGGCGCATGAGCCAGCGCCCGAGGCGATGCAGATCGAGGAGGTGCGCCGAGTCGCGATCGTCGGCGCCGGCACCATGGGCCTGCAGATCGGGTTTCAGTGCGCGGGCCACGGCTACGACGTCGTGATCTATGACATCGACTCGACGGCGCTGGAAACGGCGAGCCAGCGTATCGACGCCTATGCGGAGGGACTCGAGAGTGGTGGAGTAATTACGTCCGGGCTGCGGGCTGCTGCGCGGGCGCGGCTCACGCTGACGTCAGATCTCCCAACGGCCGCTGGGGAGGCCGACCTGCTGAGCGAGGCGGTGCCCGAGGACCCCCATCTCAAGGGCCGTGTGCTCGCCGAGTTCAACGCCGCGTGCCCGTCGCGGACGATCTTCATGACGAACACCTCGACGCTGCTGCCGTCGCAGTTCGCGGAGGAGTCAGGACGTGGCGACCGGCTGCTGGCGTTGCACTTTCACCTGCCGGTGTGGGTCAACAACCTTGTCGACGTGATGCCGCACCGGGGCACGGCGCCGGAGGTGACGCAGCTCGTACTTGCGTTCGCGCGGCGTATCGGTCAGGTTCCGATCGAGCTCCGCCGGGAGCACAACGGGTACGTCTTCAACTCGATGTACAGCGCGCTGAACAGCGCGGCGATCGCGCTCGCTCGGCAGGGCGTGGCATCGGTCGAGGACATCGACCGATCGTGGATGCACATCACTAAAGCGCCGGTCGGTCCGCTCGGCGCGCTCGACGCGGTTGGCCTTGACACCGTGTGGACCATCACCGACTACTGGGCCGGCCGGCTCGGCGACGAGCAACTGCGCGCCAACGCCCGGTTCCTGAAGGCGTACGTTGACCGCGGGGATCTCGGGGTCAAGACCGGCCGCGGCTTCTACACCTACCCGGACCCGGCGTACGCGCAGCCCGGCTTCATCGAGTCGCCGGACTCGTGATCATCGATGGGCGGGACCGGCGCTCTCGAGTAGCCCGCCGCCGTGAGCTCTGACGGGAAGCGTCGTGGGCCATTCCACCGATGATCGCCGGGCGCAGCCGCTTGGGTGGATGATCGCCGTGGAGCGTCTGGATCGACCGGGCGCGGATGGCTAGGAGAGGAGAAGCTCATGTCGGCATCAACCGGGTTGGTGGATGGATTTCGATCAGCTCCTCCGCTGTGCGGTATGCATCATCGACGAAGACCACGTAGCGGCGGTCAGGCTGCCAATCGAATAGGTTCGCCTGGACGAAGCCGACGCGCTCGTCGGGGATGTTCGCGGCGGCGATGGCAAGCATCTCCGGCGCCGCATCGATGGCCGTCACGGTCGAGGCGTGGTCAAGTAGACGGGACGTTCGAGTGCCAGGGCCGGAGGCGAGTTCGAGGACATCGCCGGTCGGTCGAAACGCGTCGAGCGCGCCGAGCAACTTCCGGGGGGCCTCTGCCTGGCGAAGGGTGGTTCGCTCTTGCAGTGTCGGCCGAGCCACAGCGCGATGTGGCAGTGTCGATGCCGGCGGTCAGCAGCATCATTGCGGCAGTGTGGCGCAGAACGTGTGCCAAACGCGTGTCAAGAGATCCTCACCGCTTCTCGTCAGCGCCGATGAAGAACCCAATCACGAGGCGCTCATTGTGTGCGAGCATTGACCATCCGATGCCGGGCTCGAGGCCCGCGCGAAGAATACCCATACGGGGTACAGCATTTCCTGCGCCGCCGTGTGGGCCGTTATCCTCGCCGTCGCGCAGCGCCGGCTGGATCCTCGAACCCGGAACACGCTTCGGCTGTCATGTATAGGCTGGTGGAGCGGATGGACGTCGGCCACCATCGCCCGCGTCACCTATCCGCCGCCGAAGAAGCTCAAGCCTGGGACCCAGAAAAGGCTCGGCATGGTGTCGATAGTGCTGATAGCGGTCGGCCTCATCAGCGTCATCCGGCTGCTGGCTACTGGCAAGCGACCGGAGTGACGCGCGAGGAATCCGCACGCCGTTCAGAGCTCCGTAGCGGTTGGCGCGAGAGCCCCAGGCGTCGCTCGCCCGAACCCCCACCCAGCTGGGCGCGATCACAGCGAGGCGAGGGAGCGCGTCGCGGCTTCGAAGCTGATCTGCCGCCTGCGCAACCGTCGCGTCAATGATCGCGGCGTAGATCTCGAGGATGTCGTCGGTGGTCGGGTAGACGGCCCGGCGCCCGTGCTCCACGCTGCTACGACGAACGCAGGAATTCGTCGGGCTCGTGGTTGGCGAGGATGTCGAGCGGCTGTCGATGCTCGGCGACTACCCGGCGAGCCGTCTGCCGGATGCGCTCGCGCAAGCGCTCGGTGGGCATGATGCGCGCCGTATGCCTGCCGGGATCCGGTCTTTCCTCCCGCTGAAGTTCCTCGAGGATACGCTTGGGTTCGAGTTGCGACCGGGAGGCATTGATGACCATCATCATGTACGCGGCGCTCCGAGCAGACGGAGGTGGCAAGAGCTACTTCGAGGGCCGGCAAGTCGAGCTCCGTCCCGCAGTCTACGTTCCTGGCATTCCACTCGTTGACATCGCAAATTCCATGCCGGTGTGCGCTCTCACGCTGTCGCGCTGTGACCCGAATTACGTGAGCGATTGGCATCCGGCGCCGCGCCGCCAGTTCGTGTTCATTGTTGAAGGCGGCTTAGCGCGCCCTCACGTCCAAGCGCGACGCACTCGGCTCGCTGCCGCAATCCAGGTCGGCAGTTGTTTCCGAAAGCGGGGTTCCACGCCCGTTAGACCTGCGGCCCCGGAATGTGCACCGGGAGGCGCGGCGCGTGAGCGGCGGTCGGTGAGGTATGGACTCCACCCGGGGGTGGAGGATCAGGATCGGCCTCCAGGCCGATGACAGCTCCCGGACCGGCGCGTACCGTTGTGCCATGCCCGGCAACCCAGACCAAGGAACCCGAACATGATCCTCGTATTGCCGCTGATCAGCTACGTGATCCGCGCCTGGCGCCGTCGCCGCGCCGCGCGGCTGGTAACGAGCTAGCAATCGGCCCAAAAGGCCGCACCCCCGGTCGCCGGCGCGCGCATGACGCGCCGGCGATTCGGGCGTGGCCCTTGCTGAACCGGCCAGGGTGATCTTTCGTGATCCTGTCGGATTCAGGCCGGGGTCCTGGTCTGCAAGACCGGGCCTCGAGACCCGCGATGCCATCAGACCCGCTAAACAGACGCCGGCTTCGTGCCTGCCTCGAGCTCAGCGTGCGCTCGACGCTGTTCGATCACCGTTCCTTGGTGTAGCCCGGGTAGTTCCCGGCGGCTGGTGGGTTCGGAACGCTCGTGGCTGAGGTCTGCCCTCTTCTCGGCGACGACGTCATCAGTTCGTCCGGCGCGCAGTTCCATGGGGATCGGCGGTCGCCCCCGGGTTCCTCGCAAGTGGCCCGCGGCTTCGGGTTGACGTCACCGGCGGACTTGCAGTTGCTGTGCTGGCAGAAGTTGCTTCGCATCGGCGGCTCGTGCCAGGTTGGTCTTCGCGCGGCCCGTCCCCCGCGCGGTGGCCTTGGCCGCCGCACAGATCCGAGTAACCGTCACCCCTTCATCATCGAGCGCATCGCCGAACCGGCGGTCGGCGGTCAGGGTCGCGGCGAAAGGTGTGGGTTTAGGCCGGCGCGCTCGCTCTCGATCCGGATGCGGCGGTGAGTCGTGGCCCGCTGGGTAGTGCTGTCGCCGCCGCAGTGGACGGTGATCAGGTAGCCGGTCCAAGGTGCGGAGCCGTCGGCGCGCGCTTCGAGAACACCGACACTGAGTTTCCGTTGAGGTTGCCGACCGCGAGCAGCCGACCGGACGAGCTGAAGCCACCGCCGACGGGCCGCTGCCGGCCGCAAACGGCGAGCCCGCCACCGCGCGCAGGGCCCGTCGGTCGCGACGGAGAACACCGTCGGCGGGCTACGCCTGCCGATCCTCGGCCCCGCCTCGCCTACCATCGAACCCGTCCGGCACGCCGAGCGAGGTCACGGGACGGTGCCGCAGTCTCTGTCTCGGCGTGACCGATGGATCTCAGCCAGCCGTGACCCCGGCCGGAATGACCGTCGACAACTGAAAGCGAGAGCGGATTCCGAGCTTGCGGTACGCGTTGGTGAGATGCAGCTCGACCGTCTTTTCGGTTACGAAAAGGCTTTGGGCCACCTCCCGATTGCTCATGTCACGAGCCACCAGGTCGCAAACGCGCCGCTCAGACGGGGTCAGTGCGGCGAGACCGGTGAGCTCGAGCTGAGGTGGACGGCCGCCGCCCGCACACTACCGTCTCCCCGGCGGCGTCGTCCGCATCCTCGGGCTGGCCGACCTCGGACGCAAGGAATCACACTACGACGACTGCTACCAAGAAGACCACGACAACCAGATCGACATCATCCTGGACGGCGACGAGGCCGCGGTCAGCCGCATCACCGCCGTCGAGATCCCCGCGCTGGGAAGCTACCACCCCTTCTACAACCCGGGCGGACCGGGCAACAACCCAACCCGAGGCGTCCCGTACACCTCTCCGGGCCCGCCCCAGGTGCAGCCGGTCATCGACGCCCTCAGCAATCCGATGACGGTCACGTTCATCCGCTAGTGGCCGGCTCGGGCGACAGTCAGCCAGAGCCAGCGTCACTTTCGAACCCTGCACAAGCCGTCAAACGTTCAGCACGCAGCGGAAACCGATGTGAGAGGTCGAGGTGTCAATCGCCTCGCCCTGGCGTGCCGCCGGCCGGTACCGGAGACAATAGTTGGGAGCGCACAGGTGAGAGCCGCCCTTGATCACCCGGCGCGGGATGTGCCCCCCGATCTGACCCGAGGCGTCGAGCGCATCGGGCGATGCGACGCGCGGATTGTGGGGCACGCAGCAGGCCTTGCTGGCATCCGCAGCATGCCGTGCAGTGAAGTAGTCGGCTGTCCACTCCCATACGTTGCCGGCCATGTCATACAGCCCGTAACCATTCGCGGGGAACCGCTTCACCGGTGACGTGCCCTCCCACCCATCGGAGACAAGGTTCTCCCACGGAAACCGACCCTGCCAGACGTTCGCCATCGGCCGGCCCCGCGGTGCGAACTCATCGCCCCACACGAACACCGCACCGTCCAGCCCCCCACGCGCCGCGTACTCCCACTGAGCCTCGGTGGGCAGCTCCTTCCCGGCCCACGCCGCGTACGCCTCGGCGTCCTCGACCGCGACGTGAACAACCGGATGCAGGTCTCGTCCGCCAACGTTGCTTCCTGGTCCCTCCGGCCGGCGCCAGAACGCGCCGGGGGTCCACGCCCACCAATGGCGAGGATCACGCAGGTCAACCGGCCCGGCGGTCTCATGAAACACCAGCGAGCCCGGCACCAACAACGCCGGATCTGCGTCCGGGTAATCGACCGGATTCGGACTGCGCTCCGCGCCGGTCACGTGGCCCGTGGCCTTCACGAACCTCCGAAACTCAGCCACCGTCACCGGATGCTCATCGATCCAGAAACCATCGACCTCGACCCGGTGAACCGGGGCCTCCTCGGGGTAGAAGTCCTCGGAGCCCATCCCAAAGTCGCCCGGGGGGACCCAGCGCATGTTCTTGACGGGCGCGTCTCGAAGGGTAGTCACTTGGTTGAGTCGCTCGTTGGCTTCAGCCGGGTGCTCTCAGCGGCATACGTTAAACGCGAACCGATCGAATTTCCACCGATTGCGATACTCGACGGCGTGGCGGTCAGCATCAACACTCCTCGGAACGACCCCGGGGGGCTACTCGGCCTTGCTCCGCTGTGGGAGGAGCTGCATCGCCATCATCTCAGCGTCTCCGAGTACCAGGGCCTGGTGCAGGATCTTGGTTCCTCGTGGGCGAGTCGGCTGCGCTGGTACCGTCAACTGTTGGCGGAGGGGGGCTCGTATGTCACCGCCACGGACGACGAAGGCCGGGTCATTGGCTATGTGATGATTGGGGTCCAGGACGGCCCAGATGACACGTTCGACACCCAAACCGGGATAGCCGAGGTCGTGACGCTCGTCGTGACCCGGGATCAGCGCTCGGCCGGCGTTGGTCAAGCGTTGCTGAGTGCTGCCGAAGACATCGCCCGCGATCACGGATTCGACACCGTGAAGATCGCAGTTATGAGCGGCAACGCCCGGGCCCAGAAGTTCTACGAGACCAGCGGGTATGCGGTCGCCGAGCACGTCCTCTACCGTCGACTCGACGAGACGTGAGCTTACTGCCGGACTACTCTCGACAAGCCGCGCGCTATGACGAGAGGCGCGCCGCGAGCCCGTCTGTTCTTCGGCCCCTACGCGAAGCGCTGAACGGCGCGCCCGGCCCACGGCTCGCCGACATCGGCGGCGGGACGGGGAACTACGCGCTCGCCCTCGCGCGGGAGGGGTGGGAGCCGATCGTCATCGATCGCTCGGCTGCCATGCTCGCGCGGGCTGCCGCCAAGCGCCTAGCGACCGTCGAGGCAAACGCCCAGCGGCTGCCCTTCGCCGATGCCACATTCGACGCCGCGGCGATGATCTCGATGCTGCACCACGTCGAGGATCGCGGCGCGGCGCTGGCCGAGGCCCAGCGGGTCCTCAGGCCGGGAGGGCGGCTTGTGCTGATGGGCTTCACCGGCGAGGACGCCGCCACGCTCTGGATCCTCGACTACTTCCCGAGCAGCCGGCCCTGGATGGAGGCCACTCATCCCCCGCGGGCGGCGATCCTCGAGCACCTACCCGGTGCACGGCTCCTCGAGTTCGAGTTCGAGGATATGGAGGACGCGTCGCTGGCCGCCTTGTCGGCTGACCCAGAACGCCTGCTGCAGGCGGCAGCGAGAGGCGAGACGAGCTTCTTCGAGCGGATGCAGCGCGACCATCCCGTCGAACTGCGAGCAGGACTCGCCCGGCTCCGAGAGGACATCGCGGCCGGCACCGCCCCTCACCGTGCCGGGACCGCCACGGTACTGAGCTGGACGAAGCGCTGACACCGCGAAGCCGCCCGTAGGACGACGTGTGGCCCGCCGGTCGGCGAGCTGGGCGACCCGTCAAATTGGCTATTGTGGACTATGGGAGGGTAAACGTCGCATCGTCGCCTCCGACCGGCTGATAGAAGAGGTAATTGCCGATCCAGTTCGTGTAGTGGGCACCTGGTGAGGTGACGGCATGGAAGCTCGAGGCATCATTGGGGTCGCCGGTCCCGTTGTACTGCGGAATGTCGGGATAGGGGAACACGGGTCGCGTCAACGTGGTGTTGTCGATGGTGTCAGTAGCGGTGACCTGGCTCGGGGCCTTTCGCTGCTCAACCCACTGCACCATCGGGTACACGAGGTCGAAGCTGCTGTTGGCGTAGCCGCCGCCGCAGTGGTAGACCGTCGGGAACATGAACAACCGCGCGAACCGCTGCGTGGATGACGCTCCGCCCATCCGCCGGGTCAGCGTGTCGTAGTAGTCGACGGTCCCGGATGGGGGGATCCCGTTGTCGGCCCAACCCTGCCACATGATGAGCTTGCCGCCGTGCGCCCGGAACGCGCGCAGATCTGTGCTCATCGCGTCCCAGATGTCGGCCGTCGGGAACATCGACCGGAACTCCCGGTCGGTGAATTGCCACTGGCTGGGGTCGGGACCGAGCCGACCGGGCGGCAGCAATTGGAAGCGCAGGTAGGGCAGCGACAGCCCGGCGTAGTCGAGCGACTCGGTGGTCGGCACGCTGCCCCCGCTCGGGCTCGGCGGGAGCTCGAACACCGCCCAGCCCAGTTCCGATCCGTACGGCAGTCCACCCGGGTACAGCAGCCGCCCCCGGCGGTCCACCGGCCCCTGGTAGAACTCACGCACGACCGTCACCTGGGCCGGGGTGAGGCAGTTGTCGTTGTCGTGGCCCTGAGGGCACTCGATGCTCGCGGGGTTGAAGTGGCAGTTCTGCGGGTCGGTGATGATCCCATCGTTAGTGCCGTCGTCGTGTCCGCAGGCGGCGATCACGGCCGCGTGCGGCGCCGCCAGCTTGTTGTCGGTGAGGATCGCGTTCCCGCTCGAGTCCGTGTTGACCCTGTAGTCCCAGGTCTGGTGCTCGGCATTCAGCGGCCCGGCGATGATCTCCGGAGCGCCGGCGATGATGCCGTTGAAGTCCGTGGGATAGCGCTCGGCCATCTCCATCGCCTCGCGTCCGCCGTCCGAGCAGCCGTCGTAGTAGGAATAGTTCGGCCCTTGGCCGTAGTAGGCGGTGATGATTGCTTTGGAGACGATGTCCAGCGAATGCTCTGACTCGTAGCCGTACTCGGCGCGCAGCTTCTGGTTGTCCCATGCGAACAGCCCGCCGCCACCGAGCCCGCCCGAACTGGTGTGTCCTTCGTCGTCGGTGGCCATCGCGAAGTCGCCGCCCAGCGTCGCGTCGCAAGACGGGAACGTCTGGTTGCTCACCATGCCGCAGTACCCGCCGCAGCCGTTCTGCAGGTAGCGCCCCTGCCAGGTCTTGGTCGGCAGCTTGAGCTCGAAGTGCGTCTGCGGCCCGATCATTCCCTTCACATCGCAGTACTCCGGGTTGGCGCTCGATGCCGGAACAACCGTGGCCGAGGCGATCGCGGTGGGGTTGCCGGGGATCGTCACGAAGCTCGGATCGGTGGCCAGCGAGGCACAATCCATCTTGGCGGGGACGGTCGGGCTCGTGCTCGCGAGCGCCGTCGAATCGGCGAGGAGCAGCCGATCGGCGTGGGACGCGTGTGCGCCGGCGACCGTGCCGGACGAGCTCAGCAGCACGATGACGGCAGCCACCACAGCCGCAGCACCGATCAGGCTCGCACAAGCCCACCCTGATCGAAGGCGAAAGACGTGCATCGAAGAACCCTCCCTCTCTGTCTCCGGCTGGCTCGCCGAGCACTTTCTTGCGCTCGCGGAACGGTGCCAAGCGATAGTGCGCGCAGCGACAACTCATTCGCTGGACAGTGCGCGCATCGACAACTTGCTGGGCTCGCAACTGAAGACGGCGGCTCCCCGGAGGGACGAGGCCCCGACCCCGCGGCTCGCGTACCAGCGCTGCTCTTAACAGAACCAACACCATGATCCTGCCCCTGAGGTGGTTAAGTGCTGGTAGATACGAGCTTTTGGCGGGTTCCCCGGCCGGGTCGGCGTGGCCTGTCAATACAAAGCCAACACGGGTGCATTGCGGGGAAGCGGGCGTCGCGGTCGTCGACGCCGGTCTGGGTACTGGGTGATCGCCACACCCGCCGACCAGGCGGTGAGCCGAATGGAGGTCACATGGACCGCAAGCAGACGACAGACCATGGGGGCGCCTCGGCAATCCAGCAGGGCGGCGACGTGACGGGGCAAGTCGGCGGCATCGGGCGACACGGCCGACGGACGATCATCGCGATTGTCCTGGTAGCGCTGACGCTCGCCGCTGCTGGGTGCGGCTCGTCGAAATCCTCGTCGACGTCAGCGGCTCCCGCGACGTCGGCGAGCTCAGCCACCGCGAGCTCGGGCACGACGAGCACCTCGATTCACCTGGCCAAGACGAAGTTCGTCCTGCACGCGGGGCTGGCGTTCGGTGCGTTTCACCGGTGGATCTACAAGCCGGTGAAGGCCGGCTACCTGGCGCATCCGCTGCAACACAAGCTGGCGCTCGTCAAGGGCGGGCTGGCGGCGGTGTTCGTGACCCATGAGCTCAAGCTCGCCCTGGCCGATGCCCAGGCCGATCCGACGCTGTCAAAGCTGGTGGCGCCGATCACTGCGCTTCAGGACAAGCTCAAGTCGCTCCCCGCGGACATGAAGTCGGGCACCGCCAACCCCGCGGACGTCCTGTCGGCGAACGACCAGATCGGATCCATCCACTCGATCGCGGCCAGTGCCGGTCAGCCGATCACGGAGCAGACGCCGGCCACGATCTGAGGCGCGCTCCCGACGGCAGCTCGATCGACGCGGGCCGAATCCGGGGTCTAATCAGCCGAGAACGTTCTGCACCGCCTCGTGCCCACCCGCCAGCGGATCCTGCTGTGGGACTTCGCCTTCCGGGGTCGATTTGTCCACGAGATGCGGGAGCGTCTGAGCCAGCATGTCGGCGGCCTTATCGGGCGAGGTTCCGGTCTGGTCGGCCAGCTTCTGCACCTCGTTGGATCCCAGCGCCTGCTGGACCTGTTGGCCACTCACGGACTCGTTGTGTCCGGTGCCGATCCACGACTTGACCTGATCGCCCAAGCCACCTTGGCTGAGCTGCTGCACGATGCCTTGCAGGCCACCCTGGCTGCTGACCAGGTTGCTGATTGCGCCCATGGCGCCCTTTTGACCCCCCTCGACCCCGAGCTTGCCCAAAACGTCGTCAAGTAGACCCATGATTCCTCCAAGAGATCGTGGTGTAGGGAAATCCGACTCTAAACTCGCGCTCTAAACTCGCGCAAGGCCAGGGCTGCAAACCCCTTCTGGCTTGCGAGTCCGCCGCCCGGGGCCAGCACCGCGGTCAAACGCCTCGAACCTAACCCGTACCGGCGAGGGGACGCGCGGGCGAACCGCCCTGATCCGGAGCGACGCGCCGGCGGCAACACGAGACGCGTTCTCGGCGCTCGCGCTCGCAGTATCGCGCGCGACAAAAGACTTGGGACGTTGAGCGCGAGCACCCTGGCCATGAACACCCGGGGCTCGCCAGGCCGAACCGACGCCGCCCACGGTCAGCAGGGCACATGCCGCCAGCGCCGTTCGACGATGGCCGTCAGCTACGAGACTCGAGCAGCCGCAACCAGACCTCGCTGACGGTCGGAAACGACGGCACCGCGTGCCACAGCATCTGGAGTTTCACCTTGCCCACTATGGCGGTGGTGGCCGCGTGCAGAAGCTCGCCGACGTCGGGCCCGACGAACGTCGCGCCGACGAGCGTGTCGCCGGCTCGGTCCACGACCAGCTTGGCGCGACCGGTGTAGCCGTCCCGCAGCAGGGCCGCGCCCCCGATCGACCCCAGCTCGTACTCGATCCCTTCCGCATCGATCCCTTTGTCGCGGGCCGCCGCCTCGGTGAGCCCGACCGAGGCCACCTGGGGCTCGGAGAAGATGACGGCCGGGACCATGTCGTGGTCGGCGAGGTCGCGGAAGCGCGGACCGTCGGTCGCTCGTCCCTCGGCGCGCGCCGCGATCACGTCCCCGGCGATCCGCCCCTGGTACTTGCCCATGTGGGTCAGCAGGGCTCGGCCGCACGCGTCGCCGATCGCGTAGAGCCAGTCGCGCTGACCGTCGACCGCCATGTGGTCGTCGGTCGACACGAAGCCCCGCGAGTCGGTGTCCACTCCGACCGAATCAAGCCCGATTTCGGCGGTCGTCGGCTCGCGTCCCGCGGCGACCACGATCTCATCGACCTCGAACGTCGACCCCCCCGTGCTCACGCTGGCCGGGCCGCCGTGGATCCTGCCGACGCCGGTGTCCTGGACCCCGGGGCGGCGCACCGATTGCACCTCGGTGTTGAGCAGGACCTTGATCCCCGCCTTGGCGAACTGCTCGGCGATCAGCGCGCCGGCGAATGGCTCCTGGTTGGCCAGCAGCGCTCCTCCGCGCACGATGACCGTGGCCTCGTGCGCGCCGAGCCCCTTGAGCCAGGTGACCGACTCGCAAGCCACGACCCCGCCGCCGATGACCGCGACCCGGCGGGGCACCTCTTGCAGGTTCGTGACGTCGCGCGAGCTCCAGGGCCTCGCCTCGCGCAAGCCCTGGACCGGCGGGATGGCGGCCCTGCTTCCGGTGGCGATGATCACGGCACGTCGAGCGCGCAGAACGCTGGTGCTCCCATCGCGCGCGGTGACCTCGACCGCCTTCTCGCCGGCTAGCCGCCCCCAGCCGCGGATGACGTCGATCCCGAACCCGTTGGCCCACTCGACCTGCCCGCTGTCGTCGTGGTGGTGCATGAACGAATCGCGCCGCGCCAGGATCGCCTCGACATCGAGCGACCCGGAGAGCATCTGGGCCACGCCGGGCAGGGCGCGCCCATCGTCGAGCAGCCCGACGGGCCGCAGCAGAGCCTTGCTCGGAATGCACGCCCAGTACGAGCACTCGCCGCCGACCAGCTCGGCCTCGACGATCGCCGCCGTGCGGTCGCTGCCCTTGATCGCGTACTCCGCGGCGTTCTCGCCCGCGGGGCCGCCCCCGATCACGACGACGTCCCAGCTCGTCTCGGCCTGTCTGGTGCCTGCGGGCATGACCGCAGCCTACCCGCGGCCGATGTAAGGCATGTTCGTGGCCATCACGGTCAGGAACTGCACGTTGGCGTCGAGCGGCAGGCCGGCCATGTAGAGCACCGCGTCCGCGGCGTGGCGGACGTCCATCAGCGGCTCGGGGCGCATCGAGCCGTCGGCCTGAAGTGCGCCTTCACCGATCCTCGCGACGAGCTCGGTGGCCGCGTTGCCGATGTCGATCTGCCCGCAGGCGATGTTGAACGCGCGTCCGTCGAGCGAGATGCTCTTGGTCAGCCCGGTGATCGCGTGCTTGGTCGCGGTGTAGGCGACCGCGTGTGGTCGCGGCACGTGCGCGGAGATCGAGCCGTTGTTGATGATGCGCCCGCCCTGCGGGTTCTGCTCCTTCATGGCTCGAAACGCCTCCTGGGCACACAGGAAGCTTCCGGTGAGGTTCGTGTCCACGGCTGCCCGCCACTGCTCGATGCTCACCTCGTCCAGCGACGCCGGCGCACCGAAGATGCCGGCATTGTTGAACAACAGGTCGACTCGCCCATACGCGTCGGCGACGCGCGCGAACAGATTCCGCACTGCCTGCGGATCCGTCACGTCGGTAGGCACTACGAGGGTGTCCTCGGGCGTCGCCGCGACATCCGCGAGCGTTTCGCGCAGAGCATCATCGCGACGGCCGGCGAGGGCCACGCGGTAGCCGGCTCCCAGGAGGGCGCGTGTCACCGCCCGACCGATCCCGGAGCCGGCTCCTGTGACGACCGCAACGGGTCCAGAGGTCACCGTGTCACTCTCAGCTGAGCTTGAAGATGAAGTCGTACTCCTTGCCGCCGTTGCGTGACAGCAGCCTCATCTCACCGCGGCTGTTGCGGTACGCGCCGGTTCCGCCGGTGATCGACAGCACGCTGTTGCGCGTGTCGTAGTAAGGCCCTTGAACGGTGATCTGTCCTGCCCTGAGAAACGTGGTCCACAGGCACTCCCAGATTCCCTGCTCGGGCGCGATCCGGATGCAGAACCCCTCGTCGTGCCCCACCTGCCTGGTGTCGGCGACGTTGAACACCGGGTTGTTGAACGTCAAGACGTTGCCCTTCACATCCTTGCCGCCGCCGGTGGGAATCTCGGTGTCGGTGATTGCGTGCTCGATGACGTGCACCGTCGTCCCGGCGGCGCGAGCCCGAGTCGGCTTAGCGGAACTCGTTCCGGCGACGATCGCTCCGGCCGTCAGCGTCGCGGCCGCGACCAGGACGAACGCGCCCCGGCGTGGGGTGCAGTGCTGCATGACTCCCTCCTCGTGGTGGACTGCAAGACCGCGGCGATCCTACGCCGTGCAGGCCCCGAGCGATCAAAAATCGGGCCCGGCGTTGGCGCCCAGGCTGTTGAGCCAGGCGCGCATCGACCGGCCGGCCGGAGTGATCTGACCCTCTTCGTAGCCGCCGGTCGCCATGGCGAGCGTGACCCCGTCGAGTGTCGACCAGCCGTATTCGATGCCCGTGCCCGACGCGGCGAAGCGAGCGATCGGTTGTCCCTGCTGCAGGATGGTGCCGCCCGGGACGATGTCGGTGACCTCCTCCGCCACGTACTGGACCTTGCCGGCGTCTGGTCCATCCAGCAGCTCGAAGTACACGAGGGGCTGGCCGGCATACCAGTTCGGCTCGATCGCCAGAACCTTGACCCGGCACGGGGCCAGAATCGGTGCTCCAACCGGCATCTGCGCGTCCACGCCCTGATCGGTGCGTTCCCACACCGTGACGTAGCGCAGCGGGTCGATGTAGGTGGCGCTCGACACCTTTGCCGCGATCAGCTCCATCCGGAGCTCAGCTCTCACCTGAGAGAGGGGGGGCGCGTGGGCGTTTGGGTCGCCGACCGGATCGCTCGGTGCGACGGCCAGTCCCTGCGCGCTCGCCTGGACGCCGGCCGTGGGTTCGATCGCCTGCGGCCGGGCTTGGGGAGCGGTGCCGGTCGACGCGTCGCTGGCCGGCGTGCCGGTCGCAGCGCTGGTCGTGGCGCTCCTGGTGGCGCTGCTCGCTCCGCATCCGGCGACGCTGAGGACGGCGATCGCTAGCAGAGCGAAGGGGATCCTCAGGCGCCGCGCCCGTGGCACGAAGATTCGGGAGCGGCCGGTCGGCGTGTCAGCTCGCCGCCGCCCGTGCAGCGCCTGCGAGCCGGTCATACATTCCCTTGCCATCAACCTGGGCGTCCGTCTCGATGTCAGTCAGTCCGTCCGAGCCGATCGTGCGTGCCGCGTCCGGCCAGGCGGCGATCTTGCGAACGAGAGCTGCGCCATACGCTAACAGACCCGCTGGGTCAATCCGGCGTATCGAGAGCGGCGCAAGCCCGCTCGGCGATGACCCGGGCGCGCGCCCTGATGGTGGGCAGTCTCCCGGCCACGTCGTGGAGCTGCGCGCGTCCGGTCGAGAACGCCCAGCAGCCGAAAACCACCGGTCGGGTGGCGATCGCGCTCGCCAGCCGGTCGAGCTCCGCGGGTTCGACCCGCACGTGGCGCCGGTACCCGGCCGCGACCGCGTCCGCGCACTCGAGGTTCCGAGCACCGGCGGCCCACAGGAGAAAAGCGAGCGACCACAGACGTGGCCCGCGTCCCGCGCCGGTCCAATCGACTAACAGCGGATCTCGGCTCGAGGAGCCCACGAGGTTCGCCGGAACGCAGTCCGGATGGATCAAGGCCTTGGGGAGGTGCTCGCAAGCGTCGCCGCGCGACAGTTCGCTGCGCAAGGCTTCGTACAGCGTTCCCCGTGACGCAGGGACTCGAGCTGCGGCGTCATCGAGAAGCGAGTGGGCGGCGGCGAGCTCCTCGCGAGGGTCCCCCTGGGGGACCAGGTGGTGCCAGCCCCCGCCTGGACGGGCACCGGCTGCGGGCATCGACGGCAGGACGTGGAGCCGCCCGAGCAGGTCGCCCAGCAGACGGAAAGTCGTAGGAGTGGCTTCTGGAGTCCTCCCGGCCGCGCGCTCGGTCACCAGCACCGGTTGCCCGCGGTAGGTCGTGACCGGCTCGGGGTGCGGGCATCGCTCGGCGGGAAACCCGGCCTCCTCGAGATAAAGCAGGATCTCGGCGTCCCCTCGGCCGGCTTCGATCGGCCGCGCGGCGGGGAAGACGCGGGCGATCCAGTCCGGGCCATCTCGCCGGTCGACCCGGAACACCCCCAGGTCGAGCTGCTGAAGGCGCGTCACCGCGATGGCGTACGTGGCGGCGAGGTGGCCGGACAGGCCCTCCATCCCGCTGCGGTGATACATCCGCTCGTAGAAGCGACCGACTCGGCTGGCGGTGGGCGGCGCATCGCCAACTGCCGGTTCCCAGACGGGCGTGGCCACGACAAACCCGGCGCGCTGGGCCCGCTCGGAGAGGTCGACCTTCCGCCAGCGTGCGCGGACGAGCATCGATCCCACTTGCTCGGAGGTGAGTGAATTGCGCGCCGGTTCCCCGACGGCATCGATGGCGGTCCGAAAGCGCTCCCGTCGAGCGAGGTCCGCGGGCGTCGTCGCCACGGGAGGGGAGGACATCGCCAGCCGGGTGCCGGCGGTCGCGACCGCACGTAGGTCGTCGAGCAGCGCCTCGAGGGCCGTCGCCTCGAGGTAGACGGCCACCCCCTCGCACAGCATGAGTGAGGGGCCGTCTGGATCCCAGCCGGTGTCGATCAGAGGCGCGGCCACTGAGGCGCCGGCGAGGTCGATCCCGACAAACGTGACCTGCGAGGTGTCGATCTCCAGGCGACCGAGGCGCAGGCGCTTGTCCGCCTGGGTGTCCGGATGGTCGACCTCGAACCATCGCACCCCGGGCTTGCCGTAGCGCAGCGAGCGGCCGTCGTAGCCGGCGCCGATCGCTGCCACCTGGCTGACGTTGCGTTCCATCGCGCCCACCACCACCCGGTCGAAGAACGCGGTGCGTCCCCGCAGGTACCTGGCCATGCGCTCGTTGGGCTGGAACTGCTGCGAGTCGGCGACGTCGCGCGCCAGGCGCTCGTCGGCGGAAGGATCGCCGAACGGTACTTCCAAGCGCTCGAAGCCGAGACGGTACGCGGCCACCCGCCGCGCAGTGACGGAGGGCGTGCCCTCACGCATCAGCGCAAAGAGACAATGCTCTCCCAGGCTACCGGCTGGCTATGTAAAGCTCTGGCGATGGAGCTCGGGCGATTCGGCGTCTGGACCACGTACCGCGCGATCGGCGAACAGAACGCGGCGGAGGCGGCCAAGCTCGTCGAGGACCTCGGCTTCGGGACGTTCTGGCTCGGCGGGTCGCCGCAGGTGCCCGCCCTGCGGCCACTGCTCGAGGCGACCGAGGCGATCGTCGTCGCCACCGGCATCCTCAACGTTTGGCAGAGCGAGCCAGAGCAGGTGGCACGCGACTTCTCTCGGCTGAGCCGTGACTTCCCCGAGCGGGTGCTCCTCGGAATCGGCGTCGGCCACCCCGAGGTCACCGAGCGGTACACCGAGCCGTTGTCGGCGATGCGGAGCTTCCTCGACGGCCTCGACTCCGCCGCCGATCCGGTTCCGCGCGACCGGCGTTGCCTCGCGGCCCTGGCCCCCCAGATGCTCCGGCTCAGCGCGGAGCGCTCGCTCGGGTCGCACACCTACTTCGTAGCTGTCGCGCATACGCGGGCGGCGCGCGACCGGCTCGGGGAGGGGCCGATCCTCGCGCCCGAGCTCGCCTGCGTGGTCGACGCCGACGTCGAGACTGCGCGAGCCAAGGCACGGACCTACGCCAAGCTGTACCTCGGGCTGGGCAACTACACGCGCGGCCTCCGCACCGTCGGCTTCAGCGAGCAAGACATCGCCGAGGGCGGCTCCGACCGGCTGATCGACGCCGTCATCCCGCACGGAACCGCAGATGAGATAGCGGCCGCCGCACACCAACACCTGGCCGCCGGGGCCAACCATGTCTGCCTCCAGCCGGTCGGGGTCAGCGGGATCCCGCGCTCCGAATGGACGGCCCTCGCCTCCGCGCTGGGCACGGGCAGCCGGCGCGAAGCCGGCGCTCGCGGACGTTGATCGCTGCGGCGTCAGCCCGCGTGGCTGACGCCGCAGTCAGTCGATCACCTTCTCCTCGTGACCTCCGAACTGCTTGCGCATCGCGGACAGCACCCGGTCGGCGAAGACGTCGAGTCCCCGCGAGCTGAAGCGCGAGTACAGCGCCGTGGTCAGCACCGGTGCCGGGACGCCCACCTCGATCGCGGCCGTCGAGGTCCACCGGCCCTCGCCCGAGTCTGACACTCGGCCGGAGAATTCATCGAGGTTGGGTGACTCGACGAGCGCCTCGGCCGTCAGGTCGAGCAGCCAGGAGCCGATCACGCTGCCTCGGCGCCACAGCTCGCTCACATCCGTGGTGTCGATGTCGTACATGTAGTCCTCGGGGTGCTCGAGCGGAGCGGTCTCGGCATCGGCCTCCATCTGGCGCTTGCCCGCGTCGGCGTTGCGAAGGATGTTCAAGCCCTCCGCGTAGGCCGCCATGATCCCGTACTCGATGCCGTTGTGGACCATCTTGACGAAGTGTCCGGCGCCGTTGGGGCCGCAGTGGAGATAGCCCTGCTCGGCGGGGCTCGGGGTACCGTGGCGCCCCGGCGTGCGGGGTGCGGCGTCCATGCCGGGCGCAATCGAGGCAAACAACGGAGACAGCCGCTCGACCACTTCATCCTCGCCCCCGATCATCAGGCAGAAGCCGCGTTCGAGGCCCCACACGCCGCCGCTGGTGCCGCAGTCGACGTGATGAATGCCCTTCTCTCGCAACTCGGCGGCGTGGCGGATGTCGTCGCGATAGTGCGTATTGCCTCCGTCGATGATCACATCGCCCGGCTCCAGCACTTCGGCGACGGCCTTGATCGTCTGGGTGGTGATCTCGCCCGCGGGGACCATGATCCAGGCCGTGCGCGGCTTCTCGAGCTTGGCCGCGAACTCCCCGAGGCTGCCGGTGCCGATCGTGCCCTCGGCCGCCAGCGCGGAAACCGCCTCGGGATTGCGGTCATAGCCCACGGATCCGTGACCGTCGCGCATCGCGCGGCGAACGATGCCCGCCCCCATCCGACCCAGCCCCACCATCCCAACTTGCATCGGCGTGTTAGTTGCCATGCTCGCTCCTGTTCCGAGACCGTGTACGTGCTGACCGTAAAGAATGCGGCCGCCGATTGCTTGGACGTCGTCTCCCCCGGCGGCCGCATACGATTGGCTTGTGGCGGGCGGACCTTCGCTCTATCTGTTCGACAGCGGCACGCTTGCCCTTGGCGGACTCGAGGTGCCGGTGCCGTTCTTCTTGATCCGCCATCCGCAGGGAGACGTCATCGTGGACGGCGGCAATCCGCTTGCGGTGGCGCGCGACCCGCACGCGCACTGGGGAGCGCTTGCGGACCAATTCGAGGTTCGGATGACCGAGAAGCAGCACTGTGCGGCCCAGCTCAGGCAACTCGGAGTCGGGCCGGAGTCGGTCGGGTACATCGTCCAGACACACCTGCACATCGACCACACCGGCGCCCTGGGTCACTTCCCCGACGCCACCGTGGTGGTTCACGCCCGCGAGCTCGAGGCCGCCCGCGCGGCACAGTCGCCCGTCGAGAGCGGGTACGTCCGCCAGGACTACGACCGCCCCGAGCTGCGCTGGCACGTTGCCGAAGGAGAGGTCGACCTGTTCGGCGACGGGACGATCCGCCTGCTCGAGACGCCGGGACACACGGCCGGTCACATGTCTGTTCTGCTCGCCCTCGACGAGACGGGCGCTGTTCTTCTCACCGCCGACGCCGCCGACAATCGCGCCCAGTGGGAAGGACGCGCGCAGCCGCGCGCGCTGTTCTCACGCGACCACGCAAGACGATCGCTCGAGCGTCTGCGCAAGCTCGCCCACGAGACCGACGCACTCATCGTGCTCGGGCACGACCCCGACGACTGGGCGCGGCTGAAGCGCGCGCCTCAGTGCTACACGTAGGAACCGACGCGGTGCGAACTGAGCCTCGGATCACGGTCGTGGGCTCGGCGAACGTCGATCTGGTCGCCCGTTGCGAGCGGCTGCCGCGTCCCGGAGAGACCGTAACCGATGCGGTGTTCGAGCGCGTGCCGGGCGGCAAGGGCGCCAACCAGGCCGTGGCGGCCGCGCGGCTCGGCGCACGAGTGCGATTCGTGGGGCGGGTGGGCGAGGATGATCTGGTGCTCACCTCACTCGAGCGAGAGGGCATCGACACCACCGGCGTGGTCCGCGACCAGGGGGAGAGCGGGGTGGCGCTGATCCTGGTCGACGCCACCGGCGAGAACGTGATCGTGGTCGCCCCGGGAGCGAACCGGCGCCTCACGCCCGACCAGGTCGACGTCGGCGAGGCCGATGCGGTCATGTGCCAGCTCGAGATCCCGCATGAGGCCGTCGCGGCCGCCGCTGCCGGCGCGCGCTTCTTCTGCTTGAACGCGGCGCCCGCCCGAGCCCGGTTGGAGCTCGATCCCGACCTGCTGGTGGTCAACCAGTACGAGTACGAGCGGGTCGGCCCCCACGCCGGGTTGGTGGCGCTGACCTTGGGCGCGGAGGGGGCGGTGCTGCTCGAAGGTGGCAAGGAAGTGGCCCGTGCCGGGCCGCCGCACATCGTCGCCGTGGACGGCACCGCGGCCGGGGACGCGTTCTGCGCCGCGTTGGTGGTGGGGCTGCTCGAGGGCTTCGAGCGGGCCGATGCGCTCGCGAGGGCCTGCGCGGCCGGGGCGCTCGCGGCCTCGCGAGCGGGGGCGCAACCCTCACTTCCAACGCGGGCAGAGGTGGATTCGATCCTCGGGCGATGAACGAGGTCGCGATTCCGGGCGGCGTCTACGCTCGATGACGCTCGAGGAAGTCGAGCGTGGCGTTGTTGAACGCCTCGGGATCCTCGTGGAGACCGGCGTGGGAGAGGTGGTCGAAGACGATCAGTTCGGCGCCGGCGATCCCGCCGGTGAACGGATCCGCAAACCGGGTGCCGGTCACTAGGTCGTGAGCTCCGAAAGTCAGCAGCGTCGGCGCCTGGATCTCTCCGAGGACCCCGCTCGCGTCGTGGGCGAGAACGCCGTCGCTCTGCCACAGGAAGGCCTCGCGCGGTTGGGCGGGCCGGCCGCGTACGAAATCGGCGAGCGCCTCGGCGTACTCGGGCCGCTCGACGTACATCTTGGCTGTAAAGCACAACGGGAAGATTCCCTGGATGACCATGTCGGCGACCGTCGGCAACGCGGCCGCGAGCGAGCGCCACATCTCGACGATCGTCCGCACGTACTCGTCCGTCCGATCCCACGCGCTGTGGAGCGACAGCGAGCGGACGCGCTCGGGATGCCGCGCCGCCAGTTGCATCGCCACGGCTGCGCCGAGCGAGACGCCGGCCAAGTGCGCGCGCTCGACGCCGATCGCGCCGAGGAACCCGGATACCTGGTCGGCGTAGGTCTCCATGGAGCACGGGCTCCCTGGTTTGTCGCTCTCCCCGGATCCGGGGAGATCGACCGAGATGCAACGGAAGTGCTCGGTGTAGGCGGGAAGCTGAAACGCGTAGCAGGCATGGTCGGCGGCAAGGTAAGGGATCAGCACGAGCGGCTCGCCGTCGCCCTGTACGTCGTAGTTGATCCCGATACCGTCGACGTCGACTTTCGGCATGGCCCCTCCTCGGACGCGGGCTCAGGTCTCGACTTCGCTCGACAACCTGTTCGGTAAGTAAAGCACCGACCGGTCGACCCCCGCACATGACGTGTGTCCGGTGAGGGCCAGCGCGACGTCGATGTCGGCCCCGATCGCCTCGAGGAGGTCACGTACGCCGGCTTCGCCGCGCGCCGCCACCGCCCAAGCCCAGGCGCGTCCGATCAGCACCGCGCTCGCACCCAGCGCGACCATCTTGAACACGTCGAGACCCGACCGGACGCCCCCGTCGGCGAGGACTTCGACCCGGCCCGACACCGCTTCGAGGACGTCTGGCAGCGCACGCGCGGTCGACGGCACCGAGTCGAGCTGGCGTCCCCCGTGGTTGGAGACGATGACGCCGTCGACGCCGGCGTCGATGGCCCGCCGAGCGTCCTCCGGGTCGAGCACACCCTTGACCAGAAGGCGGCCGTTCCAGTGCTCGCGCACCCACGCGACGTCGTCCCAGCTGACGCTCGGGTCGAACTGGGTATTGATCCATTCCCGGAACGCCGCGGTCGTCGTGGCGCTCGGAACCGCCTTCTCCAGGTTGCCGAACGTCAGCGGCCTGCCGGCCAGGGCCACATCGCGGATCCAGCGCGGATGCGCGCCCACATCTAATCCCCGAATGAGCCTGGCCCAGGTTGTGACGTCGCCCACCATCGCGTTGCGTTTCTCGCGATGCCGCGCTCCGACCACGGCAAGGTCGACGGTCAGGATCAGGACCGGCGAGCCCACCGCTCGAGCACGCGACATGAGCTCCTCGGCGTAGCCGCGATCGCGCATCACGTAGAGCTGAAACCAAGGCGGAGTGGGTGTGGCCCGCGCCACCTCCTCGATGCTGCACATCGACAGCGTCGCCTCCACGAACGGCACACCGGCCGCTTCCGCGGCGCGCGCGGCCTGCACCTCGGCCCGGCGCGCGAACATCCCGCCGAGACCGACCGGCGCCAGGATGACCGGCATGGCCAGCCTCTGGCCGAGCACCTCGACCGCCGGATCGCGCGTGGAGACGTCGCGCATGACCCGCTGTCGCAGCGACACGCGCTCGAGGTCGCACAAGTTCGCGCGCATCGTGGTCTCCTCGTAGGCGCCTCCGTCGATGTAGTCAAAGAGCTGGCGGGGGAGCCGCCGCCGCGCCAGCTCGCGGTAATCGAGCGCGGTTGCCGGCGCGAGGCGAAGCGTCCGGTCGGCACGGAAGCGCATCGCGCGAGCCTAACGGCTTCGGCCGGCGGAGATCATCGCGCGATACTGCCGCCATGGTCAATCGGAACGTGCTCGGCGGGGAGCTCGAGAGCTGCAGCAGCGACCCGTTGACCGGTTTCTATCGTGATGGGTGCTGCCGTACCGGGCCCGAAGACATAGGCAGCCACACGATCTGCGCCGTCGTGACGGCCGAGTTTCTCGAGCACCAGCGAAGCATTGGTAACGACCTCTCAACACCGGTCCCGCAATTCCGATTCCCCGGCCTGGTACCCGGCGACCGCTGGTGCGTGACCGCGGTCAACTGGCTGCGCGCCCATCACGCTGGCGCGGCCGCGTACGTCGTGCTCGCCTCCACCCACGAGCGCGCCCTCGACGTCGTCCCTCTCGACGTGCTCCGGCAGCACGCCGTCGACGTCCCCCCCGATCTTCGGTCTCTGGAAGCGTGACGCCATACTGTGCCCGTGGGCCAGCAGGTCGCCTCCAAGACCTTCACCCGAGAAGACCGCCGGCGCTACAGACGCAAGGTCCACGCCTGCCTCGATGTGTTTGCCCGGATGCTGTCCGAGGCGCGATTTCATCCCGAGCGGCGGTCCTTCGGTCTGGAGATCGAGCTCAACCTGACCGACGATGCCGGCGAGCCGGCGCTGGTCAACGCCGCCGCGCTCGAGGCGATCGCCGATCCGCGCTTCCAGACCGAGCTCGGCCAGTTCAACGTGGAGATCAACGTCGCTCCACGCCTGCTCGAGGGCAACGTGTTCTCAGAGCTCGAGCGCGACGCGCGCGCCAGCCTCAACGACGCCGAGGAGCGAGCTCGCACCGTGGGCGCGCACATGATGCTGATCGGGATCCTGCCGACGATCGAGGCCCGCCATCTGCACGCCGAGACGTTCAGCGCGAATCCGCGCTACGCGCTGCTCAACGAGCAGATATTCGCCGCGCGCGGGGAGGACCTCGAGATCGCCATCGCAGGGGTGGAGCGCCTCTCGACCCATGCCGACACGATCGCGCCGGAGGCGGCGTGCACCAGCGTCCAGCTCCATCAGCAGGTCGATCCCGAGGCGTTCGCGCGCTACTGGAACGCGGCGCAGGCGATCGCCGGGGTTCAGGTCGCGGTCGCGGCGAATTCTCCGTTTTTCGACGGCAAGGAGCTGTGGCGGGAGACTCGGATCGCGCTCTTCGAGCAGGCCACCGACACCCGTCCCGAGGAGCTGAAGGCCCAGGGCGTCCGCCCGCGCGTGTGGTTCGGAGAGCACTGGATCACTTCGATCTTCGACCTCTTCGAGGAGAACGTGCGCTACTTCCCGGCGCTGCTCCCGGTCTGCGAGGAGGAGGATCCATTGGCGACCCTGGAGCGTGGCGACGTCCCCCGGCTCGGGGAGCTGCGCCTCCACAACGGGACCATCTACCGGTGGAACCGGCCGATCTACGACGTCGTGCGCGACCAGCCGCACGTGCGCGTCGAGAACCGGGTCCTTCCCGCCGGTCCCACGGTCGTCGACATTCTCGCGAACGCCGCGTTCTTCTACGGCTTGGTGCGGGTGATCGCGGACGAGGAACGCCCGGTGTGGTCGCAGATGTCGTTCTCGGCCGCGGAGGAGAACTTCCACGCCGGCGCGCGTGATGGCATCGATGCCCGCGTGTACTGGCCGGGGGTCGGCGAGGTCCCTGCGGCCGAGCTCGTGCTCAGGCGTCTGCTGCCGCTCGCCCACGAGGGCCTCGCGCGGACGGGCGTCGACCACGCCGACGCCGAGCGCCTGCTGGCGATCATCGAGCGTCGGTGCGTGACGCTGGTGAACGGCGCCTCCTGGCAGGGCCAGGTCTTTCACCGCCTCTACCGGGAGCGGGGGATGGAGCGACGCGAAGCCCTGCGGGAGATGACCAGGCGCTACCGCGAGCACATGCACTCAAACGAACCCGTGCACAACTGGCCGACTTGCTGACGGCGCGGTGAGGCGCGAGACGACGCCGGCGCTAGCGGCGGTGTGCCGCGCGCCAGGAGGCGTGTGCGGCGCCCAGCTCGCCGACTGGCTCGGCGCCTTCCAGCAGCTCTCGGTGGAGCGGTCCCCAGCGCGCGCTGGCCCGCGCCTTGAGCGCCGTCAGATAGAGCAGCCCCTGCATGCGACGTAGGAGCAGTGCCTCGGGCGGCAACCTCAGCGGGGGGCGCTGCGGGCTTCGGTCGCTCGCGGCCCGACCGCTCCGGGGCGGCTGCCCGTCGTGCTCGCTGGCGGCACCGCCGCGGCTCGCGCGCGCCCGCCGGCGGTGGTTCGGATCCAGCCGGACCGGCTCCTCGGACCGCCGCCAGCGCGACCCGCGACGCAGCCGCTCGAGGAGGGCCTCGCCGTCCCACTCCGAGCGCTCCCCCGGCAGATAGCCCAGCTCGCTCAGCGCGCTCACCAGCGCGCCTGAGTCGTTCTCGCGCACGGCCCGTGCGACGGCCGCCTCGCGGCTCAGATAATTGGGCGGCAGCCGGCGCATCATGCCGAAGTCAACGAAGGCCACGCGGCCGTCGGCGCAGAGCACGTAGTTGCCGGGGTGCGGGTCGCCGCACGCGAGATCCAGCGCCGAGGCGGTTCCATAGTAGAAGCGGTAGACGATCTCGATGTAGCGGTCGCGTACGGCGTCAGGCTCACGGATGACCTCCTCGAAGCCGATCCCGTCCACCCACTCGGTGACGAGCACGCGCCGGCGCGCGAGCGCGGTCTCGACGCCGGGAACGAGGATGAATGGATGATCGCGCCAGTAGCGGGCCAGGCGACGGTGACTGGCCGCCTCGAGTTCGTAGTCGCACTCTTCCGCGATTCGTTCGCGCAGCTCGCTCAGCAGATCCTTGACGTCGAGATCGGGTCTGAACTGGCGCAACAGCGGAAGCAGGGCGGTCAGGTTGCGCATGTCGGACTCGACCACCTCCGCGATCCCCGGGTACTGGACCTTGATCGCGACATCGACGCCGTCGTGGGTCAGACCTCGATAGACCTGGCCGATGCTTGCCGCCGCCACCGGCTCGGGATCGATCCGAGCGAGCACCCGCTCCGGCTCCGCTCCCCATTCCTTCGTCAAGAGCCTGCGCATCTGCTTCCAGCCCACGGGCGGAACGTCGTCGCGCAGCTCCGCCAGACGGCGCTGCAGGTGAGCCGACTGCGCGTCGTCGAGTCCCGGGAACTCGAGCGTCGACAACGCCTGCCCGGCCTTCATCGCGGCACCGCGCATCGCCGACAGCTGATCGACCAGCGCGTCGATGCTGGCGACGACCCGGTCGCCGCGGCGCCGGAGCTGGTCCTCGGCGCTCCCGCGCCCGTCCAGCCGGTCGGCGGCAAGGCGCACGGCGCCCCCGGCCGCCACGCGCCCCAACCGCGCCGTGCGCGCGACCCGTCCACGGGTCGGTCGGGAGGCTCGCCTGTCAGCCATCACCCGAGTCTGACAGGCGGCGTGATCCGGCCCGCTACTTCGGGAGTCCGTAACCGCGCTCGGCCTTGACGACCTCGCCGGCCGTGGCCATCTTGGTGAGCGTCGAGCCGACGGTCCCGGTGCCGATCCCGGTCTCCTTGGCGACCTCGGATGCGGTCTTCGGGCCGGTTTTGAGCGACGCCAGGATCTTGGCCTTGTTCTGGCCGCGGGGCGCGCGAGCGTCGTTCGTCCGCGCTCTGCCGGTGGACCTGGACCGGGACGAGCGCGCGGTCGCTGACGTGGACGCCCGCCTGGCGCTACTGGTCGAAGCACGCCTGCGGGTGGAAGTCGAGGCGCGTCTTGTGCGCGTCGCGGATCGGCTGGTCCCACGGCGAGCGGACCTCGCGGGTGCGCGGGCGGCAGGTGTCTCGCGCGGGAGGCGACGTTCGATCTCGTCGGCGAGAGTGCGCAATTGAGCGACGGTGCCGCGCGCCGCCCGCACGGTCTTGTTGCTCGCGTCCTCGCTTATCTCGCTGATTGTCTTTGCGACCTTCTTGCGCACGCCGGCCTCGCGGAGACGGGCGAATAGGTCGCGGTCATTCTTGGCCAATGGTCCCTCCTAGAGAGGTGTGACGGCGGATCGCCGCACATCAACCGTATCGAGCGCTCGCGCAGCGTGATGCAAGCTCGCTGTCATGGGGGATGCCGCTCGCGCGGCGGCGCCCCGGCTAAGGGGCGCTGACGACGTTGCCGAGCGCCGATAGGTTGCCCGCCGCGTTCCTCGCCCCCACGGTCAGATAGCGGGTTCCCCGCGGAAGCCGGGGGACGTGAAACCTCTCCAGGACGCCGGCCACGCCCGGAAGCGGAGCACCCGGCAACGGATGGGCACGCGCGCAGCTCACGTCTCGGCAGGCGAGCACCTCGTATGCCGAGGGCCGCCCGAGCTCGTAATCGCCGCCGGGTGCGCTCCAGATCAGGACGCGGCCGAAGCGGCGCAGGTCGCGGATCGCCTCCGGCCGGCGCGAGTCCAACCCGTACAGCCCGGCGTTGTAGTCATCGCCGCGCAGGTGCGACCAGGAGTTATCGAGCGCGGCGTTGCCGCGCACTCGCCAGACGAACAGCCACCCCTCGCGGGTTCCGACCGCGAAGCGCAGCCGGCCGTCCATGTTCGCGTCGCCGATCACGCCGCTGAAGCTCGGCCACTGCCCGGTGTACTTGGGAAACCCGGGCGCCTCGCCGCCGTGGATGTCCCAGGCGTGGATCCAGTAGGAGTCGTTGCCCTCGATCACCTGGCGCGTCCCGTCGCCGGCGAGGTCGGCGGCCAGCGGCGCGTCGAAGAACGGGAAGCCGTCCTGGCGGACGGGGAACCCGGACAGCACGTTGCCGCTGCTCACGTCCCACGCCTTCTCGTAGACCTGCGGGAGCGCGGCCTGGCCGGAGGAGCCGAGCGCCTGCGACAACGATTCCGCCCCCACCGAGCTCTCAAGGAACTGGGGGGTTCCCGTGTTCATCAGGTCGCCGAGCCCACCCTGGCCGGTCAGGGTCACGGTGATCGCGTCCCCCGTGGGCCGGTAGGGCGGGTTCGGCGCGCACGCCGCGCTCGAGCACCCCGCCGACAGCGTCCGCGCGATCGTGCCGTCGCCGTCGATCACGTACACGGGCCCGGTGACCGGACTGGAGACCACCTGGAGCGCTCCCGCGCCGAAGTTCCCGATCACCGGTGGGCTGGTGCCCTCGCCGACGAAGTCGATCGACTGGTCGTAGCACTCCTGCAGGCTCGGCAGCCGCACTGGCCAGCCGGGTAGGTACGCGCCCCCCGGGTGGCCGTTGCCGTCCGCCCAGATCCCGTAGAGGAAGGCGGCGGGGTGCGCTCCGTCGCATTCGAAGCTCGAGGCGAACACCTGCGGTCGACCGGTGTGGAGCACGTCCCCGACCGCCACCGCGTACATCAGCTTGGAGTCGCGGATGTACCCGCTCGGGTCCACACCGAGCCGCGCGAAGTCCGCCGCGGGGAGCTTGACCTCCACCGGCCAGCCGGGAACCGCGCTGCCGTTCGGTCGCCACGCGTACACATGCCCGTCGAAGGCGCTCATCAGGATGTCGAGCCGGTGGCCCCCCTCGAGCGGGGCGAGCACGGGCGGGGCCCAGGCCCCGCGCGCGGGCAGGCGGCCGTGCGGCGTCGGCGCTGCCGGCGTGGGGACCGGCAACGTCCAGTACCGCGGATCGGAGGAGACCGGGAAGCCCGGCAGTCTGCGGCCGTGCGCATCCCACGCGTACACGTCCGCGTTCGAGGTCGTCGCCACCACGTCGAGGGTGCCGTCTCCGAACATGTCGCCAACGGCAATGCCGACCACGGGGTCGCGGACGTCGCGTAGCGCCGGCACGGTCCTGTACGCGCGAGCGGCGAAGTTCTCGGGGCTGGCCGGATCGATCTGGCGATCGAGGTCGGTGGAGACCGGGAAGCCGGAGACCTCGCTGCCGTCCGGACGCAGCGCGTTCACATCGCCATCGGCGGTCGCGTACACCAGGTCGAGCTGATGGCGGCCCTCGAGGTCCACGTAGCTCGGTCCCGCGGCGATCTCGCCCCCGATCCTCCTGGGGAACCCGGACAGCAACGCCGGATCGTGGCGTATGCCGATCGAGCGACGGTCTTCGGCCTTCAGGCCATTGGCGTCGACCACCCGCAGGCGCAGCGTGAGCGTGTACTGCTCAGGGCCGTCGGGTGGCAGCGTGGAACCCGGTGCGTGGTCGTAGTAGCTGGGAGGAATCTGGCTGAGGTCGAGCGCGCCGAGCGTGCCTGCGAGGCGGTGGCCGGTCACCCCCCGCGCGATCGTGTGGAAGTCGCTGTCCGAGGGGTTGGCTCCGAGCGCCCACTCGAGCCACCAGCGCGCGCCGCCGCCCGACCGCCAGCGGCTCGGCGCGAGGGAGCCCGCGATGTTCAGAGATCGCTGGCGCGCCAGATCGACGTACTGATACCAAGACGGCGAGTCGATTTCGGCCGTGGGCGGCACCCGGCCCGAGAGCACCAAATGGGTCGCCGCCCCCACGTCGGGGCGGCCGTACCCGTATTGCGTCGACCAGTTGGTGTGCGTGGCGTCGATCGCGCTCCCCGGGTTGCCGGGCCACTGGTGCGCGACGCCCGGCGCCTGCGTCTGGGGGATCACCGGGCTGGCGGTGTCCATCACCACCTGCTTGACCTCGTCCGGGGTCAGGCGGTCGGGGATGATCCCGCGGCCGCGGGCGTCGAGCGCCGCCGACTGCACCATGGCGAGCATCCCGGCCTGAAACGGAGTCGCGCCCGAGGTCGAGTTCTCCTCGCCCGAGAAGATGCTGTGGGTGCCATAGCTGGTGACGTTCGACCGTGCCCGGAACCACTGCGTGCCCGGCGGCGGCTGGTCCTCGGTGAGCGAGTTGCCCGGGAACACGTGGGAGAACAGCATCCCGTCGCTGTGGTCCATCGCGTCGAAATCGTTGGAGTCCAGCGACAGCAGCACGCCGTGGTCATAGGCGTAGTCGACCGCCTCCTGGGAGAACGAGGAATAGTCGTACTCGACGACCACCGAGGAGATTGCGGTCGCGCCGAGGTCGGTCGCGTACAGGATCGCCTCGCCCCACCGGTCCGAGCGCCCGAGCGGCTCGGCGTCGTCCTTGACCGGCACGACCATGCACTCGCGACAGACTCCGACGCCGGCGAAGTCGTTGTTGGCCTCACCGCCCAGCAGCGAGATCAGGCTCGGAGCGTGGTTGTACGCGCGGTCCTCGGTTTGCGGGTCGTCGTTGTTGCGGTCGAAGTTCCAACCCGAGATGTCGTTGGGGTAGCCGTTCCCGTCGTTGTCGTATTGATGGCCGGGCCGGCAGAAGCTCACCCGGTGGCGGACGATGCGACAGTCGCCGAAGACCGCGATCAGGTCCTCGGGAGAGAGGTATGGCGTGAGCACGCCGCCCACGTGGACGCTATGCAGATACTCGTGGTGTCCCCCGGGGACGCACGACCAGGTGACGCCTTCCTCGTGGTGGACGAAGGGCGCGACTCCCGCGGGGCACGGCGGGTTTACCCGCGGGTCCTTAGCCCAGTCGCGGATGTCGAAGCGCCCGTCGCCGTTGAGGTCGTACGTCCCGTGGTCATGCCCGCTCGAGTCCTCCGGCCACGGCAGTTCGCCGCGGTTGAGGAAGACCGCGTCGAGTCCGTCCTTGATCGAGTCGCTGTCGTAGTTGACCCCGCCTTCGATGTAGGCGATCAGCACGTCGGGGCGCCCCAGGTTCCCCTGTGCCCAGGCGCCGGTCATGTTCACCCCGGAGGCGTGCTGGGGGTCGGTTGCATGGAGCGCCCAACACGGCAGGCCGCCGTCGGGGTGTGGGTTGACCAGCGCGAGATTCCCCGGCGCCGGGCAGTCGTTGCCGGGCAGCGGCCCGAACAGATCCCATTGCTCGTTGTCCTTGCAGCCGGTGAGCGGATCCTGGACCTCGCAGCCGGCGAACCCGGGATCGTTGGGGAAAGCGACGCTTGCCTTCACGGCCGCCGGCCCGCCAGCCGGCGGCCGTGACATCGCCGCCGCGCAGACCGCCCCTGCCAGGCAGGCGATCATCACCACCGGCCAGACCACCGCCCACCGGCCGCGTAACAGCCTCCTCCACACGGCGGGAGTCCTATCAGATCGCGGTCAGGTGCGCGACCAATAGCCGTCTTGTGCGGACGGCGTGAAGCGGGCTCCGGAACGTTCGAGCTCGGTCCGCGCGGCGTCGAGCGCGATGCCCCGAAGCTCGGCGACCTCGGCCGTCGCCAGGGGGTACTGGGCCCAGGTCAACAGCTCCTCCACGGTGTCCGCGGGCGCGCGCCGAGCGACGTCGGGCGCGACGTTCGCCATCGCCACCTCGTACACGGCGAATGGCTGAAAACCGGCCATCACCACCCGCCGGCCGTCCCGCTCGAATACCGCCGAGGCCGTGGAATAGCGCAGCTTTCCGTCGCTCTTGGAGAGTCTGTGGGGGAGGGCCAGCGCTTCCGGAAGCGGGGCCCGCGTGTCGGCCATGTCGGCATGCACCGCGGCCTCGACCTGCTCGTCGGCGAGCCACGCCTCGAGTGCGTCCGGTGCGATCTCGGCGTCGCCTGCGGCCCCTCGGATCGTGTCGAGGTCGTCGAGCGGCTGGCCATCCGAGAACGCTCGGCGGCGCAGCGCGCGGAGCAGGCGGTCGGCGCGCTCGGGCTCGTTCACCCGCGCGCCCACGTAGGCGCGACACGCGTCGATGGTCGCGGTCAGCCCTTCCCGAGGCTCCGTCAGCATCGGCATCCCGTACAGGGACCGCAGCCGGTTTGCATTGGCGCTCACCATCTCGCGGGTCAATCCCAGCGCTTCAAACGTGGAGCTCTTCTCGACCAGCACGATCATCCGCCGCGTGACGTCCAAGGCATCGCCGTAGTGCCACACCAGCTGCGCCTCCTGACGCTGGGCGTTGAACCCGAACGGACAGCCGGGGTCCGTGTAGATCGTCACGCGCACGCGCTCCATGCCGGACAGCCTACGGCCTCACAGTCGGGCCAGCACGTCGTCGGCCGATAGCCAGCCGGGCGCGTGGCGGTCGCGCACCGTATCGCGGGCCAGCGCCTGGAGCAGCTCCTTCACCGGCGTCGGCATGCTCAGCAGGCGACCGCGCAGCACCACCTCTCCGTTGAGGTAGTCGGTCTCGACGCTGTCGGCGCCGCGGGCGACGCTCTGCCACGTCGATCCGCCGGCGCGGGAGCGGCCCTCGATCGGGGACACCTCCCAGCGCTCCCACCGCCCCCGGACATCGCTCACGTCCTCGGCGGCAAAGTTGATCCCCGCGGCACGCAGTACCGCCCGCCCCTCCTCGCGCGCGCGCTCCACGAGCTCCGCGGCGTCGGCCTCGGCGCCACAAATCGCCTGCACCGCGTTGGCGAGGTTCGCGATCAGCTTCGCGTACTTGAAGCGCATGATGTCGGCCCTGGGTTCGGAGCTGAACCGAGCGGAGCGCAGCGCATCGCAGAGGACGCGGCAGCGATCGTCGACGCCGCTGGGGTAGCGGCCGACATCGATGGCGCCGGTGAGCGCGGCCCCGTAGGCCTGAACGACGCCCGGCTCCAAGTGGGCGGTGGGTGCCATCACCACCGCCCCGTAGACGTGCGGGAAGCGCCGCAGCGCGGCCCGCTCGTTCGCGACCCCGTTCTGCAGGCAGACCACCGCGGGCGGCGGGGCCGCCGCGTCCCGGAGCGAGTCGAGCGCCGCCTCGCTGTCCTGGCTCTTGGTCGCCAGCAGCACGGCGTCGTCTGAAGCGAAGCTCACCTCACCCGGTGCGCCGGCGACCGCGATCGGCAGGGTGACCCGTTGTCGCGGTGTCTCGAGGGTCAGTCCCCGCGTCGCGATCGCGTCGCGATGCGCGCCACGCGCGATCAACACCACTTCGTGGCCCGCTTCGTAGAGACGCGCGCCCACGACCCCGCCGATCGCGCCCGCGCCGAAGATCACGAACCGCACGCGACCAGGCTATCGGGGCTACGAAGGCGGTCCGGGGAGGCCGAGGAGTTGGACCACCGAGACGACGAGAAGCACGCCGGCAACCGCGATCAGGCCGTAGCGCGCCACGCGGACTGGGAAGCGGCTGCCGATGCCGATGAGGAACAGCACCGCGGCCAGAAAGACGGTGAGTCGTATGTAGTTGTCCGCCGTTCCCGCCGCCGACTGACCTTCGCTGAAATGGGAATCGGCCTGCGCATCAAGGACCTGAGCTTGGGTGTCCTGCGGTATTCGGTATTGCGGCATGTATGACGGGCCCGGCGTCGCGTTCGGGTTCGTGAGGGGATGGAGGGCCAGCCACGCGCGGACGGCGACGCGGTAGCCTGGGCGCATCCGGCGGACGTCGATGGCGAACAGCTTCATGTTGTTCGCCACTAAGGCGGTCTGCGCGGCATTGAACGAGACCGAGTCCAGAGTGCGGATCTGGATGGCTTCGATCTCGGCGCGGCTCGCCTTGTCCCGGGTCGTGGAGGCCTTCGCGAGCGAGAGCGAGGAGTCGGTGCCCCACTTGGCGGCGGAGTACCCCGACCATGCCGCCAACAGCGCGACGACCGACAACATCACCGCCTCGGCGATCGAGACCCAGCGGTCACGGTGAGTATGGTCCGCGGCCGCGTGTTCTGTGTGCTCGCGATGCTCCGCGATCTCCTTGCCAACCTCACTGGCGGACAGGCCCTCGGCCATACACGCCAGACGATCACCGGAAGCGCGGCGCCGCACATCATCCCAACGAGGTGATCGGCGGGAGGCTTAGAGTTCCCCGCTCGTGTTCGACCACGTGACGATTCGCGCCTCGGACAGGAGCGCCTCGGAGGAGTTCTACGACAAGGTCCTGGCCACGCTCGGGATCGATGAGACCTACCGGACCCGGTTGTTCTCGGAGTGGCAGGACTTCTCGCTGACCGGCGCCGACGAAGAGCGCCCGGTGACCCGACGGCTGCACGCCGGTTTCGTCGCGCCAACACGCGACCAGGTCGACAGGTTCTGGCGGGCGGGTGCCGAGGCGGGGTACACCGACGACGGGGAGCCGGGTCCCAGACCCGAATACGGCGAGGACTACTACGGAGCGTTCCTGCTGGATCCCGACGGCAACAGCGCCGAGGCGGTCCATCACGAAACGCCGCGGCGCGGGGGAATCATCGACCACGTGTGGATCCGGGTGGCCGACGTCACCGCGGCGAAACGCTTCTACGAGACCATCGCCCCGCACGCCGGTCTGAGAATCGACCGCGATACGTCGGAGCGGGTCCAGTTCGCCGGGACCAGCGGCTCCTTCTCGCTGGTATCTGGAATGCCGACGGAGAACCTCCACATGGCGTTTCCGGCCGGCGACGATGTCACCGTGCAGCGGTTCCACCGAGCCGCCACGGACGCCGGCTACCGGAGCTTCGGCGCGCCCGGAGAACGCCCCCAGTACCACCCGGGCTATTACGCCGCCTACATCCTCGATCCCGACGGCAACAACGTCGAGGTCGTCAACCACCACCGGGCCTGACGGCCCGGTCTCACGGCTCAGGCGAAGCGGGGGCGCAGTGTCGGCCGCCACCACCGGCGGCGCCGGCTGGCACCCTTCACATGCTCGGCCCGCAGGCGGAGCAGCGCGACCGCGCCCTGTGTGCGGACGAAGGGATTGGACACGACGCGCCCGTCCTCGAGCGAGAGCGCCGCCACCGCCTCCC
Organism: uncultured Solirubrobacterales bacterium; assembly: GCA_963731355.1. GTDB lineage: Bacteria > Actinomycetota > Thermoleophilia > Solirubrobacterales > Solirubrobacteraceae > Palsa-465. The sequence continues at coordinate 486,771 of CAVSUS010000006.1, forward strand.
CGTCGATGAGCGCCAGCAAGCTCTGGCCCTCGAGCGCGGGCGCGTCATCGAGTGCGGCGAGGCGATGGACGACCTGCGCCTCATCGGGCTGAGCGAGCCGCAGCGCGACGGTTGTCCGGGGGGCGCCGGCCGGGCGGCGCGACGAGCTGCTGGCGGAACCGCGACGCCATTCTTCGGCGGCCCTCATCAGATCGGCCTGGTGTTCAGCTGCTGCTATCGCATGTATCGCGGACATTTCTGCGTTCCTTTCACTAGGACGCCGTCCATGATGCGCCTAAGACGCGGTTCCCACATCGGGCAAAAGGAGAGACCTCAGGAACGCGACCCCTTACGCCGGCGTCGCCGATGCCTTACGCCGTTCCCCCGGCCTGGAGCCGACATGCGGACAACCGCCAGAGGCCGAAGTTTGTCCACATGTCGATATAGATTTTCCGAGTTTGCGGCGATCCTGAGTCTGGTATGAAGCCCCTGATCGGAGTCACGACCTCGGAGCTGCGCCCCGGCGAGCTCACCACGCTGCGGCGCCACGGGGAGCCGCCGCACGCCGAGATGGCCCTTGGGATCACCTACGCGCGAGCGGTCGAGGCGGCAGGCGGCGTGCCGGTCGTGATGCCTCCGCTCGACCTGGCGGCCGTCTCCGCGCTCGTGGCTCGCTTGGACGGGTTGCTGCTCTCAGGCGGTCCCGATCTGGCGCCGGCCGCGTACGATGCGCGTCCCCACGCCGAGCTCGGCTCGACCGAGCCCCGGCTCGACGCGTTCGAGTACGCCGTGGTCCGCGAGGCGCTGCGCCTGGAGCTGCCGATCCTCGGCGTCTGCCGCGGAGCTCAGGCGCTCAACGTCGCGTGCGGGGGCACGCTGCATCAGCACCTGCCCGACGTGGTCGGCGACGCGATCGTCCACCGGCAGAGCGAAGCGGGTTCGGCGCTGACGCACCCCGTCGACATCGTCGCCGGAACGCGGCTCGAGCGTGTGATCGCGTCGACGCGACTGCGCGTCAACTCGTTCCATCACCAGGCCGTTGACCGCCTTGGCGCCGGCCTGCGCGTGTCCGCGCGTGCGCCGGACGGGACGATCGAGGCGATCGAGGACCCGGCGCGGCCGTTCGTCCTCGCCGTGCAGTGGCACGCCGAGATGCTCGTGCACCTCGGGGCGCACCGGGCCCTGTTCGACGGGGTCGTGGCCGCTTCGGCCGGGGCGGTCCGGCTGCCGCTCGCCGCGTGAACCGCAACGCGGCGAGCGTGCACCGGCGGATTCAGACCGTCGACAGATCGCGGACCTGCGTCAGGCGGAAGCTGTTGCCCGAGGGATCGCGAAACCCGGAGTCGATCCCATACGGCCGCTCCTCGGGGGCCTCGGTGAACTCCACACCGCGGCTCTTTAGCTGCTCGTAATCGGCGTGAACGTCGTCGGTCGTGAGGAACACGGTCCCCGCGAAGCCCTTGGCCATCAGGGCCCTGACCTGCTCCGCGGTCTCTGGGTCCATCACCGGCGGTCCGGGGATCGCCATCAGGACGATCGAGATGTCCGGCTGGTTCGACGGGCCAACGGTGAGCCACCGGAAGTTGCCCATCTCGGGCAGGGTCACGTCGGACCGGACCTCCATCCCGAGCTTCTTGGTGTAGAAGGCGAGCGCCTCGTCCTGGTCGTGGACCCAGAGCTGCGCGGTGGAGAGCTTGATCATGGTGTCCTCCTTTGGTCGCGGTGTTGCTGACGGAGGTCACCCTAATCCCGCTCCGATCCGTTGTCTTCTCGAAACGTGCTGCGTTGGGGACGGCCGTAGAAGCGGACGACACACGCCGGGACCAGCGCGTAATCGGCCGGGGGCGGAAAGCCGGCGCGGTAGGCGGTGGGTGAGCTCCCGAACGTGCGAGTGAAGCTGGTTGTGAAGGAACCGACACTCTGCAGGCCGACCGAGAAACAGATGTCGGCCACCGAGCGGTCGGTCGCCCGCAGCAGCGCGGCGGCCCGCTCGAGGCGTCGCGTCAGCAGGTAGGCGTGCGGCGATTCTCCGAACGCGCGGCGGAACTCGCGGCTGAAGTGCGCGCGGGACAGGCCCGCCGCTCGGGCCAGCTCGTCGACGTCGAGCTGTTCGAAGTACCGGGCGTCCGCGAGATCCTTTGCTCGAAGGAGATGCCGGGCGGGGGGGACGAAGGCCATGGTCACCGAGCGTATCCTCCTGGCTCGGAGCGCTCATCGTGGAGGTTCGAATTCGGCTCGGCAGTGGCATCGCCCGGTTCGCGCAGGCGCCGATGCTTCGCCTCGAGCTTCCCGCCGGCGCGACCGTCGATGACCTCTACGAGCGTCTGGCGGCCCGCCAACCCGAGCTCGCGCCGGCGCTCCGCTCGGCGCTCCCGGTTGTCCGAGGCGTGCACGTGGAGCGCGGACGGGAGCTCGCACACGGTGACGAAATCGCGCTCCTGGCCCCGGTGGCGGGAGGGTGATTGCCGGTCCGTTTTTTTCAACGACCCGAAAGGAGCAGGTGATGGCCGTCGATCGAGCTGCAGTCGGAGTCAAGCAGGGCCAGCAAACGGTGTTCGTCGATACCTTCACCAACGGTCTGCTCGGCCCCGAGGTCACGATGCTGGGTCCCGTCGCCAACGGTGGCCACATCGTGTGGAACTCGACCCCGGGCTGCTGGGGTCCGATGATCACCCCATCGATCCGCGGCGGCCACGAGGTCAGCCAGCCCGTCGCGGTCGCGGAGGCGGCGGTGGGCGACGCGGTAGCCATTCGCATCAAGGACATCGAGGTGACCTCGCTGGCCACCGCGTCGGGTAACGATCAGCCGATGGAGGGTCGTTTCAACGGCGACCCGTATTGCGCCCCGGTGTGTCCTGGCTGCGGCACGGAGTGGCCGGAGACGCGCCTCGAGGGAATCGGGCCGGAGGCGGTCCGCTGCGCTGCCTGTGGTGCCGATGCCACCCCGTTCACGTTCACCAACGGGTACACGATCGCCTTCGACGAGCTGCACGCGGTGGGCCTGACCGTGCCGGAGGACGCGGCCGAGTCGTTCGCCCGGGAGTCGGCTCGGTTCGCGGCCCTTCCCGACAACTCCGTCCAGAATCCCATCCTCACCTTCGCGCCGCACGACATCGTGGCGCTCGCGACCAGGGTGCGGCCGTTCCTGGGCCAGCTCGGAACTTCCCCCTCGACCACCATCCCCGACTCCCACAACGCGGGCGACTTCGGCTCGTTCCTGATCGCCGCGCCGCACCGCTACGCGCTGAGCCCGCAAGAGCTCCAGGAGCACAAGACCGACGGACACATGGACGTGGACGCGGTGCGCGCCGGGGCGATCCTCATCTGCCCGGTGAAGCTCGAGGGCGCCGGCGTGTACCTGGGCGACATGCACGCGCTTCAGGGCGACGGCGAGATCGCGGGGCACACGTGCGACGTGTCGGGCACCGTGACCCTCCAGGTCGAAGTCGTCAAAGGCCTGGGGATCGACGGTCCGGTCCTGTTCCCGCTCGAGGAGGACCTGCCGTTCCTGGCCAGGCCGCTGTCCGGCGAGGAGCGGATGCGCGCCGTCGCGCTCGGGCGCCGCTACGGCGTCGAGGAGCTCGAGCAGTCCCTGCCGATCTCGGTGATCGGGACCGGTCCCGACCTCAACAGCGCCACCGACAACGGGCTGGCGAGAGCGGCCGAGCTGCTCGCGCTGTCGGTGCCCGAGGTGAAGAACCGGGCCACGATCGCCGGCGCGATCGAGATCGGACGCCACCCCGGCGTGGTTCAGGTGACGTTCCGCGCTCCGGCCCACGCTCTCGAGTCCCGCGGCCTGCTCGGCTACGCGATCGAGCAGTACGGTGAACCGTGAGTAAGCGGCGCCGGCTCCGCGCCCGAGCAGGGGCGGCGGAGCCGCGCCCGAGCAGGGGCGTGCTTGATCTAATGGCCCTTATACGCGCATTAGCTCAAGCACGTCTGGCTACGCTCGTGGCATGCTCGAAATCGAGCGCCTGATCTGGCGGGCTCCGCGCTCCGCGGTGCGGGACGACCGCGGGCACGCGGGAGTGTGGTGACGAGGTGCCGGCGAGGTATCGCCGTCCGGGCTGGTTCACGAACCACGTGTTCAACCCGCTGGTCGCGCTGCTCACGCGTTCCGGAATCAGCGTCATGGGCTCGCGGGTGCTCGAGGTCCCCGGGCGCAAGACCGGGGAGCCGCGGCGCACGCCGGTGAACCTGCTGACGTTTGACCACGCGCGCTACCTGGTTGCGCCGCGCGGCCACACGCAGTGGGTTCGCAACCTGCGGGCCAGCGGCCGGGGGCGCCTGCTGGTCGGCCGACGCAGCGAGAGCTTCACCGCGACCGAACTCGGGGATGACGACAAGCCGCCCGTGCTGCGGGCGTACCTCAAACGATGGAAGATCGAGGTGGGCGTCTTCTTCGAGGGGGTCGGCCCGGATTCGAGCGACGAGGAGCTCCGGCGAATCGCGCCCGACCACCCCGTGTTCCGGATCGAGCCGTTCACCGGGCCTCGCGCACCGCGTCCCGAATCGCCGCCGCCGTAACCGTCGCCGCTACCGTCCCCAGGACCGTGAGCGCCCAGGATGCCTCGAGTCCGGGCGGAGGGGGCGGCTCCGGACCCGAGGCCAGGCAGAAGATCACATCGCCGTCCACCGGGGTGAACGTGGGATTGACTGCGCGAGCGATCCCGGCGCTCGCGATGCGCGCCACGATCGCGCAGCCGCGCTTGTCCAGCCTGGCGTCGGTGCACACGCACGCGAGCGTGGTGTTCTCGGCGTCCTGGACGTGCAAAGGCACCTCGGGCATCTGGGCGATCAGCTCCGCGCTGCGCAGCAGCCGGCCGTGCTCGTCCCGCGGCGCTCCCAGTAACTCGCCGTCCTCCCCGACCACGTCCCCGAATCCGTTGGCCACTGCGATCGCCGCAACCGTCTCTCCGCCGGCGAGCTCCGCGGCAGCGTAGCCGACGCCGCCACCGGTGGCCACCGCGCGGCCTCGCACCTTGCCCACCGCGGCGCCCGTGCCCGCCCCGACGCGTCCCCGCGCCGGCACGCCCCCGCTCGCGCTCTCGCAGGCGGCATAGCCTTCCTCCGGTCCCGGGCGTACGCTCGAGGTCCCCTCCACCAGGTCGAACACCACGGCGGTGGGAACCAGCGGCACCGGGCCGGCGGGCGTCCATCGCCCCAGTCCGCGCTCCTCGAGCCAGCGCACCACGCCGTCAGCGGCGGCGACGCCGAACGCGCTTCCGCCGGTGAGCAGGACCGCCGTGGGGCCTTCGGCGTTGGCCAGCGGCGAGAGCGTCTCGATCTCGCGCGTGCCGGTGCCGCCGCCGCGCACGTCGACGCCGCCCCGCACCCCGGGCGGCGGTATCACGACCGTGCACCCGGTTCGGGCGCGGGCATCGGTCCAATGTCCAACTCGGAAGCCCTGGGGCAGTGGCGGCGGGAGCGGATCGGTCATCGCGTCTTCGGCGACGGCCGATCCTATCCCGACCGCTTGAGCTTTCCGTGCCGCTTGGCGTACCTCTCGCCGGTCCGGAAGACCGCCAATCCCAGCGGGATCGTGACCGCCCCGAGCACGAGCAGCGGCCACACATCGCTCCAGCAGGCGCCGAGGCCGGCGCCGTCGAGCACCGCGGCGCGGATACCCCGGAGGGCGTAGGTGGCGGGCGAGACCGTCGAGAGCCACTGCATCCACTGGGGCAGGATCGCCACCGGGTAGTAGACCCCGGAGACGACGAGCAGGAAGCCCTGGGCGATGAAGCCGAGCTGCGCTCCCTTCTCCGGTGAGATCAGCGGCAGTACGGCGGTCACCATCCCCACGCCGACGAACGAGACCGAGGCCACCGCCAGCAGCACCAGCGCGGTCGCGAAGTCCGCGTGCGGGAAGTGAAGCCCGAAGAACAGCGCCACGACCACGAACAGCAGCGCGGTGCGCAGCACGCCGTAGAGCACCGCGAACAGGCCCATCCCGCCGAGGTGCACGGCCCGCTTCAGCGGCGCCATGAACGTGTACTCGATCGTGCCCTCCCAGCGCTCCCAGGCGACCGTCTCGGTCAGGATCTCGAAGATGATCCCCAGGTAGGCCCAGATCACCGCGCCGATGAGGAGCGTGGTGGTGGCGCGCTGCAGGTCGAGGTGGCCGCCGGTCGCCCTCACGCCCTTGGCGATGAACACCACGGTGAGCGTGTTGGCCACCGTCCACACGAAGAACGCGAGCTCCCACCAGCCGTAGCGCTTGATCAGGTAGGCGTTGCGCTCGACCACGCCACCCAAGCCGATCAGCTGGCCGCGCAGTCCTCCGTCGCCGGTGATGGCAGATCGCGGGGATCCGGCGAGGGCGTCCGAAAGGCCGGGTCCGCTTCTCGTATCCGGGCTCATGTGACCACCTCCTCCGCGTCCTCTGCGAGCTCGATTCCGGTGGCGGTGAAGAAGGCTTCCTCGAGATTGGCCGCGCCGTAGCTTCGCGCCAGCTCGTCCGCCGGCTCGAGGGAGAGCAGGCGGCCGGCGTGCAGAATCCCGACCCGCTCCGCGAGCGTCTCGGCCTCCAAGAGGTCGTGCGTGCAGAGCAGGATCGTCGTGTCGTGCTGGGCGCGCAGCTCGCGAATGAATGCCTGGACCTCCCGCTTCGAGCGCGGGTCGAGGCCGGTCGTGGGCTCGTCGAGCAACAGCAGCACCGGTGAGGTGAGGAGTGCCCGCGCGAGTGCCACCTTCTGCTGCATCCCCCGCGAGAGATCCTCCATCGGCTCGGAAGCACGAGCCACCGGAAAGCCCACGCGGTCCAAGATGTTCGGGATGCGAGCGCGCGTGTCGGCCGGCGTCAGTCCGTAGAAGCGCGCGGCGTAGGAGAGATTCTCCGCCGCCGACATGCGCTTGAAGAAAGCTGCCTCGACCGACACCCGGTTGACCAGGCGCCGCACCGCTCCCGCCTCGCGCACGACGTCGTGACCGAACACCCGGGCCCATCCGCCATCGGGCAGCAGCAACGTCGACAGCGTCCGCACGAGCGTCGATTTGCCGGACCCGTTCTGCCCGAGCACCGCAACACACTCGCCGCGGTCGATCGTGAACGACACCTCTGCGAGCGCCGTGACGACACGGCTCCGCCCGCGGCGTCCGCGACGAAAGCGCTTCTCCAGATTGAATACATCAACAGCGAACAACGGTTGCTCCTCAAAGGACGGCGTGGCCAGGGACCAGCGACCGAGGCGGCGCTCGGCCAAGGCGGGTGCGGGGTCACCGTCGGAGCAACAGCATGCTTACCAGCGTACCACCCACCGAGACCCGGCCCCGTACGATGTACTTCCCCCGGAGGCTCCCTCGCGAATTGACGGCAGCGGCTGACAAGACGAACGCGGTCGGCGCTCGAGCGGCCGCACGCATGCCGGAACGCGTAAGACGGCGTTGTCCGCTGGCACTGCCGCTCACCCGAGCCAGCCGCTGACCGTTAGGAGCCGCGATGGAAACGCTCACCGTCCCCCCGCTGTTTGAAGATCTCGGCCACTCGCTGAGTACGGACTATTTCTTCCTGCGCGAGCAGCTGACCGCGCCCCAGCTCGAAGTCCTGCGGCGCGTGCGCGAGTTCGTCGACGACGAGGTCCTGCCGGTGATCGGCGGCTACTGGGAGCGCGCCGAGGTGCCTTGGCCACTGATCGAAGGTCTCGGCGACCTCGGGATCATCGGCGAGGACATCCACGGGTACGGGTGCCCCGGTCTCGACCCCATCGCCTGCGGCCTGGCGAACATGGAGCTCAACCGGGGCGATGGGAGCCTCGGCACCGTGCTCGGCGTGCAGTCAGGCCTGGCGATGAAGTCGATCTACCTGTTCGGCTCGGAGGATCAAAAGCAACGGTGGCTGCCCGACATGGCGCGCTTGCGGAAGCTCGGGGCGTTCGCGCTGACCGAACCCGAGCACGGCTCGGACTCGGTATCGCTCGAGACCTCGGCACGTCGGGACGGGGGCGACTACGTCATCGACGGCGCGAAGCGCTGGATCGGCAACGCCAGCCTTGCCGATGTCGTCGTCGTGTGGGCTCGGGCGGACGACGGCCAGGTTCAGGGCTTCCTGGTCGAGAAGGACACGCCGGGATTCGAGACGGAGGTGATCGAAGGCAAGGGGTCGTTGCGCGCGATCTGGCAGGCGCAGATCGCTCTGGACTCGGTGCGCGTGCCGGCTGAGAATCGCCTTCCGGGCGCCCATCGCTTCAAGGACACGGCGCGAGTTCTCGCCGGCACGCGCACCACCTGCGCCTGGTCCGCGCTCGGGCACGCGGTGGCAGCCTACGAGGCCGCGCTCACCTACTCGAAGCGCCGCCGGCAGTTCGGGCGCCCCCTATGCGGTTTCCAGATCGTTCAGGAGCGCCTGGTCAGAATGCTGGCCGAGGTCACCGCGATGCAGCTCTACTGCCTTCAGATCGGGCGCCTCGCCGAGCGCGGCCACCTGACCGACACGATCGCGGGCCTGGCCAAGCTCAACAACACCCGCAAGGGCCGCCAGGTGTGCGCGGAGGCGCGCGACATGCTCGGCGGCAACGGTCTGCTGCTCGAGAACCACGTCATCCGCCACATGGCGGACATCGAGGCGATCCACACCTACGAGGGCACCGAGACGATGCAGACGCTGATCGTCGGTCGGGACATCACCGGGGTGGGGGCGTTCGCTTAGGCTTGGCCGCGGCGAAGCGCGGCCTGACGCGGGTCCTGCGGCCACACCCAGTTGCGAACGTCTGGCGAGTCATCGCCGACCTCACGCGTGTACGCCCGGTGCCGGAGCCGTTCGTCGTTCATGTGCTGACGGAGCACGGCGGCGCGCTCCGCGAGCCCGGGAACGCGGTCGATGACGTCCATGACCAGGTGGAAGCGATCGAGGTTGTTGAGCATCACCATGTCGAACGGCGTCGTGGTCGTGCCCTCTTCGATGTAGCCGCGGACGTGCATGCCGTCGTGGTTGGTGCGGCTGTACGTCAGGCGGTGGATCAGCCACGGGTAGCCGTGGTAGGCGAAGATGACGGGCTTGTCGCGTGTGAACAGCGCGTCGAACTCGGCTTCCGGCAGCCCATGCGGGTGATCTGACTCCGGCTGCAGGCGCATGATGTCGACGACGTTGATCACCCGCACGCGCAGGTCGGACAGGTGCTCGCGCAAGAGCGCTGCCGCGGCCAGCGTCTCGAGCGTGGGGATGTCGCCGGCGCACGCCAGCACCACCTCGGGCTCGCCGTCATCGTTGCTGGCCCATTCCCAGATGCCGAGGCCGCGGGTGCAGTGCGTGATCGCGTCGTCCATCGGCAGGTACTGGAGCGCGGGTTGCTTGCCGGCGACGATCACGTTGACGTACTGGCGGCTGCGGAGGCAGTGATCGGCGACCGACAGCAGACAGTTGGCATCGGGCGGTAGGTACACGCGGATGACTCCGGCCTTCTTGTTGGCCACCAGGTCGATGAAGCCGGGGTCCTGGTGAGAGAACCCGTTGTGATCCTGGCGCCAGACGTGGGAGGAGAGGAGGTAGTTGAGCGACGGGATCGGCCGCCGCCACGGGATCTTGTTCGTGGACTCGAGCCACTTGGCGTGCTGGTTGAACATCGAGTCGACGATGTGGATGAACGCCTCGTAGCAGTTGAACAGCCCATGTCTGCCCGTCAAGAGGTAACCCTCGAGCCAGCCCTGGCACAGGTGCTCGCTCAGGACCTCCATCACCCGACCGTCGGGCGCGAGGTGATCATCTCCGGGCACGCGCTCGGCGTCCCACGCCCGGTCGGTGACCTCGAACACCGCGGTGAGCCGGTTGGAGACCGTTTCGTCGGGACCCATCAGCCGGAAGGTCCTCGGGTTGAGCTTGATCACGTCGCGCAGGAACCCGCCCAGAACGCGCGTGGCCTCCGCCGTCGAGGCGCCCGGGTGGGGCACGTCGACGGCGTAGTCACGGAAGTCGGGCAGCTCGAGCGAGCGCGAGCCGCCGTTGGCCTGCGGGCTGTCCCCCATCCGGCGGTTGCCCACCGGGGCGAGCTCGGCCAGGTCGGCTCGCAGAGCACCCGCGTCGTCGAACAGCTCCTCGGGCCGGTAGGAGCGCATCCAGGCCTCGAGCTCTCTGAGGTGATCGGGGTTACTGGGGTCCGCGAGCGGCACCTGGTGGGCGCGGAAGGTCCCCTCGACGGGGAGGCCGTCGACGTACTTCGGACCGGTCCACCCCTTCGGCGTCTCGAGCACGATCATCGGCCACCGCGGCCGGGTCTCGTCATGGTTCTCCCGGGCGCGCCGCTGGATCGTGCGGATCTCGGTGAGGACCTCGTCGAGGGTCGAGGCCATCAGCTGATGCATGGGCTCGGGTTCGGATCCGGCCACGAACCGGGGCGCGTAGCCATAGCCCTCGAGCAGCGCACGCAGTTCGTCCTCCGGGATGCGCGCGAGGACCGTCGGGTTGGCGATCTTGTAGCCGTTGAGGTGCAAGATCGGGAGCACCGCGCCGTCGGTCATGGGGTCGAGGAACTTGTTCGAGTGCCAGCTCGTGGCCAGCGGGCCGGTCTCGGCCTCGCCGTCACCGATCACGCAACACACGAACAGGTCGGGGTTGTCGAAGGCCGCCCCATAGGCGTGCACGAGGGAGTAGCCGAGTTCACCCCCCTCGTTGATCGAGCCCGGTGTCTCGGGCGCCGCGTGACTGGGGATGCCGCCGGGGAAGGAGAACTGGCGAAAGAGCCGGCGCAACCCCTCCTCATCGCGCCCGATGTGCGGGTAGATCTCCGAGTAGGTGCCCTCCAGGTAGGTGTTGGCGACGACTCCGGGGCCGCCGTGGCCCGGCCCGGTGACGTAGATCGCGTTCAGGTCCTCGCGCCGGATGAGCCGGTTCATGTGCACGTAGACGAAGTTCAGCCCCGGGGTCGTGCCCCAGTGACCGAGAAGCCGCGGCTTGATGTGCTCCAGTTGCAGCGGCTCGCGTAGAAGCGGGTTGGCGAGCAGGTAGATCTGCCCGACCGACAGGTAGTTGGCGGCACGCCAGTAAGCGTCGAGGCGCTCGAGCTCTTCGCGCCCCAGGGGACCCGGGCCGGCCATCGCTTCGAAACGATACCCGCCCGCCTTGCGGCGGGTGTCGGCGAGGTGGTGACCGGAGCTCGCGCGCTCGGGCCTTTCCACGCCGCCCGCCGTTACCGTCGTTTATCATTTTGCTGGTGACGGAGGAACGCGCTGCCCGGGGTCGCCCGCGCTCGCAGGAGCTGACGCTCGGGCTCCTCACACCGCCCGTCGAGAGACAACCTGGGGAGCGTGAGCCGGCACCGGGCATGCTCGCGCTGGTGCAGGCTTTCGCCAACTCGTTCTGGGATCTCGAACGGGGTCGGCCAGAGCAGCTGGCAAGCCCCTCAGCACTTTCGAGATGGCTCTGCGACCATCAGCTCCTCGAGCCGGGAACGCATCTCAGGCCCGCCGACCTGCGCCGGACCGTGGACCTCCGGGAGGGTCTGCGGGCAATGCTGTTCTTCAACAACGGCGCCGAGGAGGATCGTGGGGCGGGCGAGCGCCTCAATCGAGCGCTCCGCGGTCGGGGGCTGTTCGTGCAGTTGAACGCCCGGAGGAGACCCGAGTTCAAGGCCGCGCGTCGGGACCTCGACGCAGCGCTGGCCTCGATCGCGACGATCGTGGCCGTCGCGCAGCTGGACGGCAGCTGGTCGCATCTCAAGGCGTGCCGCGGCGAGCACTGCGGCTGGGCGTTCTACGACCACAGTCGCAACCACGCGGGCAGCTGGTGCGCGATGTCTGTGTGTGGTTCTCGCGCGAAAGCGCGTGACTACCGGAGGAGGAGGAAGCGGCAATGGGAAACCCGATGAAGAGCGCCTGCTTGGCCGCGATGACTGTCCTGGTGGTCTCGGCCTGTGGGCAGTCGTCCGCCGATACGCACACCACCAGCCGTGCGGCGAAACCCAAACAGGTCTCCGTCTGCCTGCCGGTGGCCCGGGATACGTTCGGTCACTTCCTCGCCCAGCCGCCGAGCAGTGTCGCGATCGGAGCTTCCATCGGCAACAACGGTTATCCGCAGTGCACGTTCAGCGCTCACCTCGCACAGGGGACGCACCTGCAGGTGATCGCGAACGACGACAACGGGCCGCAGCCCTATTTCGTGCTCGAGCGAACGCAGATCGAGGAAAGTCAGCAGTTCACCGCTCAACGGATGATCGCCGCGCCGCAGCCGGTCACCGGGCTCGGGATCGATGCGTACTGGTTCCCGGCGGAGAAGAAGGTGATGACGACTGACGGGGTGCAGCTGATCACCGTCACGGTGAACTGGCCTCACGCCACCGAGGCCCGCAAACGCGCGCTCGCGGAAGTGCTGGCCCGCACATACCTGAAGAACGTGAAGGGCGCCCAATTGCTGGCCAAGGGATATCCGTGATGGGATCCGGCGCCCGCTGACGGCCGTGCCCCCCGACCGCTCCCGGTCGCCCCGCCCCCAGGGCGACCGGTGCGGCGGTTCGCCTACCAGGGCGACGCCTGAGTGACCCCGGCTCCGACTCGTTGCGCAGCGATCCTTACTGTCACGTAGGAGTGAGCGGGGGTTACCTCCGGGTGGTTACGGTCAAGAGCGGATCCCGCCCTCTTCACCGCAAACACGGCCCGACCCTCGGAGTCGCGGCCGTCGGCGGCGAAGGTCAGATCGCAGACCGTCGCACCCCACGGCGAGGGCGCCCGCGCGGCTACCGGCGCCGCACCAGCGTTCGAGGCGCGGTTACAGGGCCTCGGAGCAGACTGGCTCGTTGACCACCGGGTCCGCACCGCGCGCGCGAGCGCCGGGGTGATCGCCCGCTCCTCCGCGGGCGCCCGCGGCGGCGGCCGTCGGGCGCCGCAGCACGGTGACCGCCACCACGAGGGCCAGCAGAATCAGGATGGTCCCGATCAGGAATCCGACCCGGTAGCCGCCCGTCAGCGCGGACGCCGTCGAAGCTCCGTGCGCGAGCAGGTGGTTGGTGCGGGTTGTCGCGAGCGTCGCGAGCACCGCCAGACCGAGCGCCCCACCGACTTGGGCGGTGGTGTTCGCGAGCCCCGACGCCAGTCCGGCCTCGCTCGGCGCCGCGTCGGACATGGCGAGCGTCATCAGCGCCGCGAACGACACCCCGATGCCGGCCCCCAGCAGGACCAGCGTCGGCAGCACGTCGGTCAGGTAGTGCCCGTGCACCGGGGCGCGCGCGAACAACGCCAGCCCGGCCGCGATCAGGACCAGGCCGGGGATCAGCGTGCCGCGAGCCCCGAAGCGCATCACCAGGCGCTCGGAGTAGCGCAGCGACAAGGTGCCCATCATCAGTGTCGTGGGCAGGAACGCCAACCCGATCCGCAGCGCGTCGTAGCCGAGCACCCTCCGCAGGTACAGCGTGCCGAGGAAGAACAGGCTGAACATGCCGGCGACGAGCAACGCCTGGATCAAGTTGGCCCCGGAGATGTTGCGCGAGCGGAAGATTCGCAGCGGCACCAACGGCGTCCGCGCGGTCGCCTCGCGGGCGACGAACGCTGCCAGCAGCAGGAGCGCCCCGGCCGCCAGAGCCAGGGTGCGGCCAGAACCCCAGCCGTAATCGGCCGCCGGCTTGACGATCGTGTACACGCCGAGCATCAGTGCGCTCGTCACGAGCACGGCGCCGAGCACGTCGGCTCCGGCGCGCAACCCGAGGCCACCGTCCTCGGCCGGCACCCGCGTCGCGAACACGCCCGTCGCGACCCCGATCGGCACGTTGATGAAGAAGATCCAGTGCCAGTTGATCGCCTGGACGAGCACGCCCCCCGCCAGCAGCCCGATGGAGCCGCCGGCCGAGGCGACGAAGCTGTAGACGCCGAGCGCCTTGGCCTGCTCCCGAGGGTCCGGGAACATCGTGACGATCATTCCGAGGATCACCGCCGAGGTCATCGCGCCGCCAATCCCCTGCACGAACCTCGCGGCCACCAGCACACCCTCGCTCTGGGCGATTCCGCAGCACAGCGACGCCGCCGTGAAGATTGCGAGCCCGACCATGAACACCAGCCGGCGTCCGAGCAGATCGCCTAGCCGTCCGGCCAGCAGCAGCAGCCCGCCGAACGCGATCAGGTACGCGTTCACTACCCAGGCCAGGCTCGATTGCGAGAAGTGCAGCTCACTCTGGATCGAGGGCAACGCGACGTTCACGACCGTGACGTCGAGCACGATCATGAGCATGCCGACGCACAGCACCACGAGCGCGATCCAGCGCGAGCGCTCGTCGGTTGCGCTGGTCCGTTTCTGGTTCACCGTTTCGGACGTCACGTGGCTCCCCTTCCGTAGCGATTCGAACAGGTCACCACTGAGACCGGGGCCGCGCCTAGAACTCATCGCCGGGCACGAAGCTGCTGGCCGCGCCGGCCGGTGCCAGCCCCCAAACGAGTGTTATCTAGCTGCGCGCGCCGGCAGCGGCCCGCGTGGACGTCCGCCGACTCCCGGTGGATCCGCGCGTCCGCCGCCGCGGCGTGGTCGTCCGCTGGCGTGATGCCGTGGCGCGCCGGCGCGTCCCGGCGGCGCGCTGGTCGCGCGGGACCTCGGCCCGCACTACGTCCTTGACGAGCCGGGGGAGCTCCGCGGCGAGGAATTTCGCCATCCGCTCCTCGTCGCGGCGGATGCCCCGGGCCAGCTGCGCGGTCTCACGGTCACCGACCTCCGCGGCAAACGCCTCGATTCGCGAATACAGCGCGATCTCGACGTGCTCTTCGCGCAGCTCCTCCTGGGCGTTTCGCAGATGCGTCTCGGGCTCGTTCGTGAGGATGGCGCGCGCCGTTCCCACCTGACCTTTGACCGCGGCGATCGCCTTGCCGGCGACCTCTCCCATGGCTCCAGGCACTCCGGGGACACTCCCGCTCGGAGACGACGCTCCGAGCGCCTTGATTCGCGAGGCGACGCGCCGCTTGTGGTCGCGGGTCTCGGTGAGGTGCTTCTGGAGCCGCTTCTTGTACGACTGCTTCCTGGTCAGCGCGATGTGGGCGCCGAGATCCGCTTCGAGCTCGGCCTCCTTGCGGTGTGCCTCGCCCAGCCACTCCGTCAGTATCCGGTCACGCTCGTTCAGGGTTGACGATTCGGCCATTGCCGTTCCTTTCTCTAGTTCACCGGCCACGGCCGGACTTAATCTTCAGCTCGCGTTCGGCCGCGTCGAGCACGGTTCTGCGGTCACGATTGTCGCTCTCGTACAGCTCGACGGCCGCCAGTTCGGCGGGGGTCGCGCTGGAAAGCCTGTCGATGATCTCCTGCGCGCTCATCCGCGAGTAGCCGTTCCAGGGCTCGCTGACCGTGACGGACGCTCCGGCGCCATCCTCTGCACCCGGCTCGGCCACTTCGCTAACGAGCTCGGGTTCCTCGGAGACGTGCGCAGGCGGCGCCGGCTCGCTGACGAGCGGCGCGGCGTCCGGTTGCTCCTCGATGACGGGCGGCGCTGGGGTTGAGTCTGGTCTGGCCACGGTCGCGGGACCGTCGGGCGTGCTTTGTGGCTCGGTGTCGCGCGAGCGTCCCGGCAGAACCAGCGTCGTGATCTGGTCGGCGGCACGCAGTCCGCGCTCGGCCGCGTCCTCCGCCGCGCGCAGCACCGACACGGAGGCACGTACGCCGAGTCGCAGCGGCAATGTGATCAGGCCGGTCACCATCGCACACGTAACTACCCGGGGACCCGCAAACCAACCGCGCCACGGGGGAATGAGTGGCGCCGCCGCCGCGTGGGGTCGGCGGCGGCGCCCGTCTCAGTGCAGGAGCCGCAGCGAATTGGCCGCAGGTCCGCTGCCTGAGTCTTAGAGAAAGTGACTGGCCTCTCTTTGCTCCTAAGACGCCGGATCCCGGTCCAACCTTCCCGAGCGGAGCGTGATCGCGTAGGGTGCTGGCATCCGGAAGAGTTGGGATCGTGGACCTCGGTCTGGATACGAAATCCCTCGTCGGAGGGGCGGCCAAGCTCGCCGAGCGCTTCGGCGACGAGGCCTACTTCGCCCTTCTTTGCCTGCGCAGCGGGATGGTCGAGCCCCAGCTCCCGCACCGCCTGGCCCAGATGCTGCGCGGATTCGACCGCTACGGACTGCTCGGAGGCGCCGCCGTCTCGGGCGCCATCCGCTTCGGCGACCGCCCGGCGATCGTCGACGAGCGCGGCGAGCTCACCTACAAGCAGCTCGAGGAGCGTTCCAACGCGCTCGCGAACGCCTGGCGCGAGCGGGGCCTGAAGCCCGGAGAGGGAGTGGCCATCCTCGCCCGGAACCACCGGGGCTTTCTCGAGGCCGTGTTCGCGGGCGCGAAGTGCGGAGCACGGGTGGTGCTGCTCAACACCTCGTTCGCGGGCCCTCAGATTCGCGACGTCGCTCTCCGCGAAGGCACCGATGTGCTCGTCTACGACGAGGAGTACGCGGACGCGCTGACCGGCGTCGACCTACCCCGCGGCCGCTGGCGCGCATGGACGGACAACGCGGGTGACGACACGCTCGACGCGCTGATCCGAGGCACTAAGCGAGCGGCCCCGCCGAAGACGGGGGCGCCGACGCGGATCACGATCCTCACCAGCGGCACGACCGGCTCACCCAAGGGAGCCCCCCGCGGCGAGCCACGCTCGCTGTCCCTGCTCGGCGGGCTGTTCAGCAAGGTCCCGTTCCGCGCCAAAGAGGTGACCGAGCTGTGCGTCCCCATGTTCCACGCGCTCGGGTTCATGCAGGCTCTGGTCGGCGTCGCCCTCGGGTCCACGCTCGTGATCCGCCGGCGGTTCGATCCCGAACGGACGGTCACGAGCCTGCGAGACCATCGCGCCACCGCGCTCACCGTCGTCCCCGTCATGCTCCAACGGATCGTCGACCTTCCCGAGCCGCTCCTCGCGGACCGACAGGGCCTCGATCAGCTCCGCATCATCTTCGTCAGCGGCTCAGCACTCAGCCCATCGCTCGCCCGCCGCGCGACCCACATATTCGGGCCCGTCATCTACAACCTCTACGGCTCGACGGAGGTCTCCTACGCCACGATCGCCACGCCCGAGGACCTCGACGCGTCGCCCGGCACGGTCGGAAAGGTGGTGCGGGGCTCGGTCGTGAAGGTTCTCGACGAGAGTGGCGGCGAGCTTCCGACTGGCCAGAGCGGCCGGATCTTCGTCGGCAACGCCTCCCAGTTCGAGGGATACACCGGCGGGGGCGACAAGGAGCGCGTGCAAGGGCTCATGGCGACGGGCGACGTCGGGCATTTCGACCGGCAAGGCCGCCTGTTCATCGACGGCCGCGACGACGAGATGATCGTCTCCGGCGGCGAGAACGTCTTCCCGGCCGAGGTCGAGGAGCTCCTCGGAGAGCACGAAGCGATCGAGGAAGCCGCGGCGATCGGCGTCGAGGACGAGAAATTCGGTCAGCGCCTGAAGGCGTTCGTCGTCCTCCGGGGCGGCGCCGAGCTGACCGAGGACCAGGTGAAGGACTACGTACGCGACAACCTCGCGCGCTACAAGGTCCCAAGCGAGGTCGTGTTCGTCGACGCGTTGCCCCGCAACCCGACGGGCAAGGTGCTCAAGCGCGAGCTCGCGGACGCTCACGCTACGGCCGACGACGGAAACTGATCAGCCGCCCGGGCGCCCCAGGAACCCGAGCATCCGCCGCCACGCGTCCTCCGCCGCCTCGGCGTGCTCCTCGAAGCTCCGGTCGAAGAACGAGTGCGGAGCGCCGGGGTAGATGTGGATCTCGTGCTCTACCCCGACCTCGTCCAGCCGGGCATCGAACTCCTCGACCTGTTCGGTGGGGATCGCCCGGTCGGCGCCGCCGAACAGCCCCAGCACCGGGCACTTGAAATCCTGAGCCTGCTCGAGCGGTCCGGCCGCGCCGAAGCGCGGGCCGAGGAGGCCGTAGAAGCCGACTACGCCGTCGAGCCGATCGCCTATGTCGATCCCAGCCATGAAGGACAGAAAGCCCCCGAGACAGAAGCCGACCGTTGCCGCCCGCGCGACGCCGGTGCGCTCGCGCAGCGCCCCCAGCGCCGCCATCGCGTCGGCCTCGACCTGCGGAACCTTGAGCTGCTGAACATGCGGCGTGTACTCGAAGTCCGCGTCGCGCGGCCCGAGGCCAGCGGTACGGCCGAAGTAGTCGATCGCGATCGCGTGATGCCCGGCCTCGGCAAACCGCTCCGCGAGCTCCGAGTAGAACGGGTACAGCCCGCGCACGTCCGGCAAGATCACGACGCCGGACCCGCCGCCATCCGCCGAGGACGTGAGCGCGGCCGAGAACCGCGTCCCGTCCGCCGAGGTCAGTTCGAGTAGCTCGGCGCCCGCGCCTCCCGCCATCGGGGCGAGGACCAGATCAGCCGGAACCGCCGGCGGGCGCGCATCGAAGGCGAAGCACACGCTCGGACAGAATACGGGCATGCCCGACCACGCCTTCCCTTCCCCCGGCGCCGCCGCCGGCCCGACGACCTCCGGCGCCGCCGATCCCACGGCGTTCCGCGCCGAGTTCCCGGTGTTCGAGCGCCTGTCGTATCTGAACGCCGGAACCGAGGGCCCGGTCCCGCGCCGGGCGTCCGACGCCGCCCACCGGCGGCTCGAGCTCGAGACCGCGCGGGGCCGGTGCGGACAGGACTACTTCGCCGAGCTGATGGCGCTGAGGGACCGGCTGCGCGACGCTTACGCCGACCTCCTCGGCTGCTCCTCCTCCGAGCTGGCGCTGACCGGTTCGACGACCGACGGGGTCAACACCGTGATCGCCGGCCTCGATCTCCGGCCCGGCGACGAGATCCTCACCAGCGACGAGGAGCATCCCGGCCTGCTCGCGCCGCTCGGGCGCGCTCGTCGCCGACACGGCATCTCGGTGCGGATGGTTCCGTTCGACGAGATCGCCGGCCAGGTCTCGCCCAGGACGCGACTGATCGCCTGCTCGCACGTCTCCTGGGTGAGGGGCAGGATCGTCGACACGGCCGCGCTCGCGCAAGCCGGTGTCCCCGTGCTGCTCGACGCCGCGCAGGCCATCGGCGCGATTCCGGTGGATGTCCGCGCGCTCGGCTGCGACTTCTACGCCGCCTCCGGGCAGAAGTGGCTGTGCGGACCGGAGGGCAGCGGGTGCCTGTACGTGCGCGCCGAGCGCCTCGAAGAGCTTCTGATCCCCTGGCCGGGATACGGCTCGCTGGCCGACCCCGAGCAGGCCCTCGACCTCGAGCCCGCCGAAGGCGCCGCCCGCCTCGACCTCGGCTTCCCGACCGGAATCCGCAGCGCCTGGTGCCTCGCCGCCCTCGAGGTGTTCGCCGACGCCGGCTGGGACTGGGTCCACGACCGCGCCGCCACGCTCGCCGCCCGGCTCGCCAACCGCTTGACCGAGCTCGGCCTCGAAGTGCTTCCGCGCGGCCGCTCGACCCTCGTCTCCTGGAAGGCGCCCGACGCCAAGGAGGAGGTCGAGCGGCTCGCCGCCGATCGTTTCGTCGTGCGCAGCATCCCGGCGTTCGACGTGGTCAGGGCCTCGGTCGGGGCGTGGTCTTCGGAGGAGGAGCTCGAAGCGCTCGCTCAGCTCGCCAGACCGCGGTCGAGCAACCCGATCAACCGCGCGTAGCTCTCGTCGAGCGCGAGCGGATAGCCGAAGCCGCCGGCGCGCTCGAGCGCCACGAACCCGTGCAGCGCCGAGCGGATCACCCGTGCGGCGTGGATCGCGTCATCCCCCTCAAGTCCGTACCCGCGCAGGACCGCGAGCACCACGCCGACGACGCGTGCAGCGGCGTCGCTCGCCTGGCTATCACGCGGATCGGGCGCGCGCTGCAGGGCCTCGTAGCTGCCGGGGTGGGCCAGCGCGTAGCCCCGGTACGCGTGCGCCACCGCGGCCAGGGCGTCTACGCCGGCCCGTCCCGCCGCGGCAGCCTGGAGTTCGCCCGCGAGCTCGAGCGCCCCCCGGACGCCGATGCGGCTTCGCAGATCGTCGAGCCCGGACACGTGAGCGTAGAGCGAGGGGGCGCGCACGCCGAGCTGGTCCGCGAGGCGGGCCAGGGTCATGGCCTCGAGCCCCTCGGCGTCGGCGAGTCGTGCGCCGGCGCGCACCACCTCGTCGCTGTCGAGCCCCGCCCGTGCCATCAACGCTTGGACGCCTGCGCGATCGCGCGCTCCATGGCCGCGCCGGGCGCCCGCACCGCGGGACCGTGCCCGACCACCAACACCGGGGGGTCGAGGGCGCGCAAGGCTCGCGCGGACTCGAGGTCCTTGGCCTTGTCCCACGTACCCATGGTGGCCAGCGGGAAACGGAGGTAGAACTCGGTGGTCACCGCGACCCGGCCGTACGACGTGTAAACGTCGCCGGCGATCAGCGTCCGGTCGCGCGTGTCGACGAACGCCACGTGCCCGGGGGTGTGACCGGGACTGGCGACCACCTCGAGGCTACCCACCCGATCGCCGGCCGCGAGCCGCACGTCCGGGGCGGTCTCGAGGTTCTTGGGCCACGACCCGGCGAGCTTGCCGTCGACCACCGTCTCGCCGGCCACGATCCGGGCGTCGAGCTCGGGCATGAGCACCGGCACCGACTCGCCCAGCCGCTCCCTGAGCGCGTCGAGCGAGCCGACGTGGTCCGAGTGGCCGTGCGTCAGCGCGATCCGGCGGATCTGCGCGCCCGCGCGCTCCGCCGCGCCGATCAAATCGTCGGCACCCCCGCCGACCGTCGTGTCGACGAGCGTGAACCCGTCGTCCTCGCGCACGAGGAACGCGTTGACGAAGTGGAAGCGCGTGAGCTGGGTCAGGTTCGGGGTGACGGTGGAGGTGTTCATGTCGGCTCCTTGGTCGGGAACAATGTACCTACTGTAATTAGATTTTTACCTAATATACTTAGGCCTATCAAGCACCACCGTTTGCCTCCAGCGGACGATCTGGAGGGCGTGGCCCACAGGGCTTCATTCGCGAGGTGGCGCGAGCATCGCCACCAACGCGTCGACGGCGTCCGTGAGCGGCGGCAGCTCCGCCCTGTGGGTCGGCATCTGGCGTTGGGAGGAGCGCGTGAAGCACGTGCCGACGAGCATCAGCCCGACGGCGTACGGGTCGACGTCGGCGCGGACGCGGCCCGCGGCCTGCTCGTCCGCCAGGTAGGCGCCTAGGGCAAGCACACCCCGGTGGGGTCCGAGGTCCTGCTCGTCCATGTAGGCGGCCAGCCGGTCGCGCAGCTCCGCGTCGGACTGGGCGGCGGTCAGGATCGGCAGGGCCTGGTCGAGAAACCGCTCGATCGCCTCACCGAGCGTGAGCAGCAGCTCTCGCCGGAACGGCCCCGACAGGCCGCCCTCCGCCCCGAGCTCCTGGAGCGGGCGAATGCCCTCCTCGAAGACGGCCTGGAGCAGCCCCGCCCGATCGTTGAAGTGGTAATAGATGCTCGCGTCCGAGACGCCCGCCAGCGCCGCGACTTCGCGCGTGGTCAGGCGTCCGATGCCGCGCTCGCGCAGCAGCTCGAGCGTGGCCGCGAGGATCGCCTCCCGTCCGCCCGACGGCGGCCGGCCGCGGCGTTTCGTCAGCTCGTCGGTCATGTCGGTGAAGCGTATTGGCGCCCGTCGGGCGGGTTGAAGAATTTTCTGAGCATCAGCTCAGTATATATGTTATCCTGAGCTCGTGCTCAGGAAAGGAGAAACTCATGGCTCGTAAGTGGTGGACGCTGCTGGCCGTTTGCACCGGCGTCTTCATGCTGTTGCTCGACATCACGATCGTCAACGTGGCGCTGCCGGACATCCAGCACGCGTTCAAGGCGTCGCTGTCCGACCTGCAATGGGTGATCGACGCCTACGCGCTGTCGCTCGCCGCGCTGCTCTTGACCGCCGGCTCGATCGCGGACCTCGCCGGCCGACGGCTGGTGTTCGCGGCGGGGATCGTCGTGTTCACGGTCGGCTCGACCCTGTGCGGACTGGCGGGCGATGCGACGTTCCTGTCGCTGGCCCGCGCGCTCCAGGGCATCGGCGGCGCGATCATGTTCGCGACGTCGCTGGCGTTGCTGGCGGATGCGTTCGACCCCCGCGAGCGGGGGACCGCGTTCGGCGTGTTCGGCGCGGTGACCGGCGTCGCCGTCGCGGTCGGCCCGGTGATCGGAGGTGCGATCACGAGCGGTCTCAGCTGGCGCTGGATCTTCTTCGTCAATGTGCCGATCGGAATCCTTGCCCTCGTTGTCACGCTGATGCGCGTGCGGGAGTCGCGGTCTCCGGTTGCCCGGCGGCCGGATTGGCTCGGGTTCGTGACGTTCACGACCGCACTGACCGCCCTGGTGTTCGGCTTGATCCGCAGCCACCCGGACGGCTGGGGGTCGCACACTGTCGTCGGTTCGCTCGTGACCGCAGCCCTGCTGCTGGCAGTGTTCCTGGTGGTCGAGCTGCGCTCGCGAGCGCCGATGCTCGACCTGGGGCTGCTCCGCGTGCCGACGTTCAACGGGGGGCTGATCGCGGCGTTCGCGATCTCGGCCTCGATCTTCTCGCTGCTGACGTACTTGGTGCTCTACCTGCAGAGCGTGCTCGGGTACTCCGCGATCCAGACCGGGCTGCGGCTGCTCCCGCTCACGCTGGCGATCTTCTTCACGGCCGGGCTGGCGGGGCGGCTGTCGAGCCGGGTTCCCGTCCGCTGGCTGATCGGTCCGGGATTCGCGCTGGTGGCCGTGGGCCTGCTGCTGATGCACGGCCTGTCGGCCGGCGATGGCTGGACGTACCTGCTCCCGGGGATGATCCTGGCCGGGGTCGGCGTCGGGCTGATCAACACCCCGCTGGCCTCGACCGCGGTGGGGGTCGTGGAGCCGGCGCGCGCCGGGATGGCCTCGGGCATCAACTCGACCTTGCGCCAGGTCGGCATCGCGACCGGCGTCGCCACCCTCGGCAGCGTCCTCGCCAGCAGGGTCCACAGCTCGGTGCTCGACCACCTCAGCACCGGCCCTCTGGCCGGGCACGCGCACTCGCTCGCGAACGCTGTCGGCAACGGCCAGGCGGCCCAGGCGGTGCGCACGACGCCGGCGCCGCTGCGCGGGGTGGTGGCTCACACCGCCCGCGCCGGGTTCGTCGAGGGCCTCGACGCGATCATCCTGATCGCGGCGGTCGTCGCGGCCCTGGCCGCAATCGCCGCCGTCGCGCTGATCCGCCGGCGCGACTTCGTCGGCGCCGAGGGGGGCGAGGCGTCGGCGCTCCAGGCGCCGGCAGCGGCCTGAGGATCGGAATCGAACCGCGGCCACCGTCCATACGCCCCGGCCGGCACACAAGCCGGCCGGGGCGGGGACATGCGCAGCGACGAGCTCGGTCTACCTATGCAATGCTATAGCAAGCATGAGAGGACTCGAATGAGGCGACGGTGGCTCGGTGCCGCACTCGGAGCCGCGTTGCTCG
Organism: uncultured Solirubrobacterales bacterium; assembly: GCA_963731355.1. Classification (GTDB taxonomy): domain Bacteria; phylum Actinomycetota; class Thermoleophilia; order Solirubrobacterales; family Solirubrobacteraceae; genus Palsa-465. Next base: position 509,995 of record CAVSUS010000006.1, read on the forward strand.
CGCTCGGCGGCTGTGGCAGCAGCGGCGGCAGCAGCACTGGCGGTGCCGGGAAGCCCGATCTGACCGTGTCGGCCGCGGCCTCGCTGAAGTCCGCGTTCACGGCATACGCGCAGCAGTTCTCGCAGGCCGGCGTTCGCTACTCGTTCGCCGGGTCGGACATGCTCGCGGCTCAGATCGAGCAGGGCATCAAGCCCGACGTGTTCGCCTCGGCGAACATGAAGCTCCCGGACATGCTCTACGCCAAGGGTCTGGTGTCGAAGCCGGTGACGTTCGCGGCGAACAAGCTCGTGATCGCGGTCCCCGCGGGGTCATCGAAGGTCAGGAGCATCGGCGATCTCGAGAAGCCCGGCGTGACCCTGGCCATCGGTTCGGCGACGGTCCCGATCGGCTCCTACACCCGCGAAGTGCTCGGTCGGCTCGGAGCGGCGCAGAGCGCGAAGATCCTGGCCAACGTTCGCTCCGAAGAAGTCGATGTGAGCGGGATCGTCGGCAAGCTCACCGAGGGCGCGGTCGCAGCCGGGTTTACCTACGTGACCGACGTGCGGGCGACGAAGGGAGCGCTCGAGGCGATCCCGCTTCCGGCGTCGCTTCAGCCCGTCGTCGCGTATGGCGTGGCGATCGTCAAGGGCGATCCCCATCCGACCCAGGCGCAGGCGTTCATCGCCGGATTGTTGAACGGCCCCGGCCGGCGTGATCTCCTCCAGGCCGGGTTCCTGCCGCCGCCGGCCAAGTGATAGGACGCACGTGGTTTCCGGTGGTACTGGGGACCGCGCTCGCGGTCGCGTTGGCGTTCCTGGTGTTGCCGGTGGTGGCGATCTTCACCCACACCGCACCCGGGCAGTTGATCCAGAGCCTGGGTGATCCCGAGGCCACCGACGCGCTGCGGGTGAGCCTCGAGACGACGTCGATCGCGGTCGGCCTGATCATCGTGGTCGGCACGCCGGCGGCGTACCTACTCGCCACGCGATCGTTTCCCGGCCGGTCCCTGGTGATCACGCTCGTCGAGCTGCCGCTCGTGCTCCCGCCGGCGGTCGCGGGCATTGCGCTGCTCGCCTCCCTGGGGCCCAAGGGGATCCTCGGCGGCGTGCTGGGCAACACCCTGGTTCTTGACACGGCCGCGGTGGTCGTGGCGCTGACGTTCGTCTCCGCCCCGTTCTATCTGCGCCAGGCGCAATCCTCGTTCGAAACCGTCGATCGCTCCCTGATGGAAGCCTCGCGGACGCTCGGCTCGAACGAGGCGGCGAGCTTCGCCCGGGTGGCCGTGCCGGTGGCGCTCCCTGGCCTCATCGCCGGACTCGCGCTCGCGTGGGGTCGGGCATTGGGGGAGTTCGGCGCGACGCTGATGTTCGCGGGGTCGTTTCGCGGTATCACTCAGACCGTGCCGCTCGCGATCTACGATCAATTCACGCTCGACTTTCCCGCGGCTTTGGCGCTCTCGGCGATCCTGGTCGCGGTCTCCGCCGGGCTGCTCCTCGCGGTCAAGCTCGTGCCGGGACAGACAACTGTCGGCGGTGCTGCACGCTGAGCTCGCGCACGCGGTCGGCGGCATCGAGCTCGACATCCGCTTCGATGTGCCGCCCGGGCGGTGTCTCGCACTCGCCGGACCCTCCGGGGCGGGCAAGACCACGATCCTGCGGATCCTCGCCGGCTCGATACGCCCCGACCGCGGACGCATCACGCACGGTGACGACGTTTGGGTCGATACCCGCAACGGCGTGTGGTGGCCGCCGGAGCGCCGGCGCTGCGGCTACGTGTTCCAGGACTACGCCCTGTTTCCGCACCTGACCGCTTGGCGCAACGTCGCGTACGGACTGCGATCGATGTCGTCCCGTGACCGTAGGGCGATCGCGCTCGGACTGCTCGACCAGTTCGGGCTGGCCGACCGCGCCGATGTCAAACCCTCGACGCTGTCGGGGGGCGAGCGCCAGCGGGTCGCGCTCGCACGGGCGCTCGCACCCCGCCCGAACGTGTTGTTGCTCGATGAGCCTCTGTCGGCGCTCGACGCGCGTACGCGCGCCAGCGCCGGCCGCGAGCTGAGCGCGATCCTGCGACCGCTCGAGGTTCCCGTGGTGCTCGTGACACACGAGTGGGGTGAGGCCGCGCTGCTCGGAGACGAGATCGGCGTGATCGACCGCGGCCGGCTCATCCAGCGCGGAAGCGCCAGCGAGCTCGCGGCCGCGCCCGCAACCGCGTTCGTGGCCGACTTCGCCGGCGCGGTGGTTTTGACCGGCAGCGCCCGAACCGGCGATGGCGAGCTCACGATCGTCGATCTCGACGGCGGCGGCGTGGCGTGCACGACAGACCGAGGCACGGGCCGGGTAGCGCTGAGCGTCTATCCCTGGGAAATCACGGTCGGTCATTCCCCGGGCGCCGCGGATGAATCGGCCCAAAACCGGCTCACCGCTCAGATCACCTCGGTCACCACCGTCGGTAATCGCGTCCGTCTGGGCCTCGCGGCAGGCCAGCCGCTGGTCGCAGAGGTCACCGGTAAGGCGATCGACGACCTTCACCTCGCCGTCGGTCGAGAGGTGATCGCGACGTGGAAGGCCACCGCGACCCGGCTCGTCAGTCTCTGACGCCCACCGGGATGTCCGTCCCGGCGCCGGTCCGAAGGATCCGCGTGCGCGCAGTCCATGTACCGTTTCCACTCGAATGGCGAGAGATCTTTCGCTCGGGGAAGCGGCGTCCGCGATCGGCGTCAGCGTCGACACCCTGCGGCGCTGGGATCGGAGCGGCCGGCTCAAGACCAGGCGAGACGCACGAAACCGGCGTTTGGTTCCGAGCTCCGAGGTCCGGCGGCTCAGCCAGCGGCCCGAACGCCATCAGACCGGGACCCAGCGCTCGGCGCGCAACCGCTTCAGCGGCGTGGTGCGCTCCGTCGAGTCCGACGGGGTGATGGCGCTGGTCGAGATCGAGGCCGGGCCGTTTCTCATCACGGCCGCGATCACCCGCGACGCGATCGAGGAGCTCGGGCTGGCAGAGGGCGTGACCGCGACCGCGGTGGTCAAGGCCACGTCGGTGATGATCGAGCGCGGCGCCGTGGCGTGAGCGGCGAGGCGCAGAGCGTCCTGACCCCGCTGACCGAGGCCGCGATCTTCCTCGTGGTGACGGTGGATGGGGGAGCCGAGGACGAGTTTCGCGACCTGCTGGCCGACGTCAGCGGGCTGAAGCGCTCGGTCGGGTTTCGGATCCCTGAGGGTGACCTCAGCTGCGTGGTCGGTCTGGGCTCGGATCTGTGGGACCGGGTCTTCGGCCGGCCGCGGCCGGCCGGTCTGCATCGGTTTCCTGAGTTCGCGGGTCCGAGGCACACCGCGGTCTCGACACCCGGAGATGTGTTGTTGCACATCCGCGCCCACCGCCTCGACCTGTGCTTCGAGCTCGCCCAGCGGCTTACGGACCGGCTGGACGGGCTGGCCCGGGTGGTCGACGAGGTGCATGGTTTTCGGTCGTTCGACGAGCGCGATCTCCTCGGCTTCGTCGACGGCACCGAGAATCCCGAGGGCGCCGCGGCGGCCGCGGCGGTGCTGATCGGCGAGGAGGATCCGGAGTTCGCGGGCGGCAGCTACGTGGTCGTGCAGAAGTACGTGCACGACCTCAGGGCCTGGGACGCGCTGACGGTCGAGGAGCAGGAGCGGGTGATCGGCCGCACCAAGCTCAGCGACCTCGAGCTGCCCGACGACGTCAAACCCGCCGACTCACATGTGGCGCTGAACACGATCGTCGATGAGGAGGGTGAGCAGCAGCAGATCATGCGCTTCAACATGCCGTTCGGCCGCGTCGGCGCAGGCGAGTTCGGCACCTACTTCATCGGCTACGCGCGCACGCCGGACGTCATCGAGCAGATGCTGACGAACATGTTCATTGGCAATCCGCCCGGGAATACCGACCGGATCCTGGACTTCTCGACCGCGGTGACCGGCAACCTGTTCTATGCGCCGACGGTCGACTTCCTCGACGACCCGCCGGCTCGCGGTGACGTCGAGGCCTCGGCCGTGCAAGCCTCGACGGGCGACGTCGGCGACGTGCCGGCCGGTGACGGCTCGCTCGGGATCGGGAGCTTGAGAAGCGACTAAATTCGTTCGGTGGGGTCCTCCCCCGGCCTCTCGCCGATCTCGTCGCCCTGGGTCGGATCTTCGTCGCGCCCGCCGCCTTGCGTCGGATCCTCCCCCGGCCGCTGGCCGATCTCGTCGCCCTGGGTAGGATCTTCGCCGTACTCGCCGCCCTGCGTCGGATCCTCGCCGGGGCGCTCCCCGCCCTCTCGGCCCTGAGTCGGGTCCTCGTCGTACTCGCGCCCTTCGCTGAAGCTCACGTCTCGCTCCTCTCGGCTGTTCCTGCCATGGGGTTTAGCACCGCAGGGCGGTTGCAGCAACATGGCCGGTCAGGCGGCACACCCCCTGGTCACGCGGCACACCGAGGATCACTGCTTGGTCGGCAGCGACCGCGCATAGGCGACGCCCCGAGCGACCCATCGCTCGAGCTGGCGCTTGGTACGAACGCCCTCCGGGTCGACTCGCAGCCACCCGTCCATCACGCGTCCGCGCATCTCGAACGGCGCCGCGTGGGGCTTGCTCAGCAGCGAGCTGGTCTCCTCGGGATCGCAGCGGAGCAACAGCCCGCCTTGTCCGCTGACGCTCACCGACATGTTGCCGCCGATCAAGAACGCCAAGCCACCGAACATCTTCTTCTCGGTGACGGCCGTCTCGTTCGCGACCAGCTCGCGGATGCGGTTGGCGAGCTCCTCGTCGTAGGCCACGGGTGAATTATCTCTCCTGCGCGGGCGCTACCGTGAGGCCATGTTGCGCACCTCGAACACAGCGCCGGTGGCCGAGCATGCGCCCCACAACGCGATGAGCGACCCGAGCGAGATCGAGCGTTTCCATGACCGCTGCAGCGACCTCATGCGCGAGTTGCTCGATGCTCTGGCCGCTCTCCCCGACCGGCCGCGCCCGTTCCCGCTGATCGAGGACACGATCGGATGGCCGCGCCGCCGGATCGCATCGGTGCTCGGGGGCGTCTCGCACCTGCGTCACACCGAATTCGGCGGTCGCCGCCCCTACCACTTCCACGACGCCAGGTGTTCTGCCTCCGGCCGCTGGGAGATGTGGATGGACGAGGCGCAGGCGCGCGCTGTCCGGGCCGCGAAAACGGGGGACCGTTGGTGACCGGAGGGGGTGCGAGAGAAACGGGAAGAGAACCGTCGTAAAACTCGCAACCTCTAATCGGCGGCGCGGTGCACGGCCGGGGTCGCGGCCCCACAGCCTGCCGGCGCCGTCGTTTCCCGATCGCGGGCGCTAACGCCACCAAGGACGGCGGCGGATCTCCGCGACCTGGTCCGCTGGTCGCACCAGGTCGCCGAGGTGCTCGCACAGATGATCGAGGTGCTCGCACAGCCAGATGCCGTACCGCGAGCCCGACGATTCGTCGACAACGTCGCCGGCGCCGAACCTGGGGGCCTCGAGGGTCGCGACCGGCCGGCCATGGGGCTTTCCCACGAGCTCGGCGAGTTGCTCGTACCACGCCGCGAGCGTCTGTGCTCGATTGCCGAGTGCGACCCGCGCGGGGCTGTCGCCGGTCGCGTCGTCGGGCAGGCCGGCCACCGCGTGGGCGGTGAACCGCAGGCGCATCGAACCGCCGACCAGGCGCCAGAGGTCCTTCTTCTCGATGTGCTTCGTTCCCTGCTCGGAGAGGAAGGCGCGCAGCGCGTCGTCGAGCCGCAGTCCGGCTCTCATCGTGCGGATTGCCGCATCTGGCTCGGTGGACCGTGTCCCGGTTGCCCACCCCACCGCCTGGCTCAGGTAGGACGCGCCCAGGCGGAACGCGTCCGCGAGGTCGTCGCCGACGACGGACGCCGCCCCTCGAGGCCAGAACAACAGGCCAACGACGGTGCTGACCGCGCAGCCGAGCGCGATGTCCTCGATTCGGACCACCCCGGCGTGCCAACCGACCGGAACGAGGACGTTGAACAGAACCACGACCGTCACTGTGAACGCCGCTTGCCCGACCGCGAACGGCGCGGTCCCGGGTGCGTACGCGGTCACGAACACCGCGATCGGAAGCACCACCCACAACGCCGTCGTGCTGCTGCCAATCGCCAGCAACAGCGCCCCGCCGACCACGAAGCCGACCGCGGTGCCGGCCATTGCCCGCAGCGCGGTCGCCCCCGTCGCCGAGGCGTTCGTGCGCAGCACCGAGAGCGTTCCCAGCACCACCCAGAAGGCGTGCTGGACGCTGGTCAGATCGGCGATCGCCACGGCCGCGGCCAGCGCCAGCGCCCCCCGCAGGCTGTTCAAGAACCAGACCGAGCGCAGGCTCGTATCGCGCAGCACGATGGCGGCCAGGCTCGTCATCCGGCGCCGTGGCGCAGGCAGCATGGCCTGTCCGGCAAACCAGCGCAGCCTTAAGGCAGCGAGCCACTCGGGATCGGCGAGCCCCGAGGCGACGAGCGCGTCGGCCGCGATGAAAATGACCGTGACCGCGATCATGTGGGCGTGGAACGAAGCCTGCGCGGCTTCGCGGAAGTCCTCGCGCTCGGGCGTCAGCTGCCTGAGCCAGGCGGCGGCGTCGACGCGGCAGCGCTCCAACCGCTCCATATCGGGACGCGCGTCGCCGCCGGAGAACAGCGACGCCACGTCGTGCAGGGCCGCGGCGGCAGCCGCAAGCAGGGCGCGGTCGGCGGGCGCCGCGTCGCTCAGATCGGAGCGCTCCCGCACGGCGTCGGCGACCAGCGCGGTGCACCACTCGAGCGACTCGACGCCGTTGGCGAGCGCCTGATCACGGGCGGTGAGACCGGTAGGGCGGTACGGCGTCGAGGTGAATTGCCCGACGAGGTGCTCTTTGGCGGCAATCAGCGCGGCCAGGTGCTCGTCGGTGGCTTCGCCGCGCAGCGCCACGTCGAGCTGATCGGCAAGCGCCGAGGCGAGGTTCGAGGCGCCGGCACGCAGCTGGCTGCCGCCCGGGCGGGGCGAGAACAGCAACACCGCGGCCGTCCCCGCGACCGACGCAAGCCACCAGCCCGCCAGCCGGTCGGGGATCATGCTGATCGTGCCGGGTGACGCTGCCGGGAGAACGTAGGCCAGGAGTGCTGCGGTGACGCCGGCGGCCGCGTTGGGCCCCGCGACACCGGCGAAGAACACCGCGAACGCGACCGGCACCGTGACGATCGCGGCCAGCGCGGTCGAGGAGTTGACCGCCGTGCCGATCGTCAGCAGCACGCTTCCGGCCACCGCGAGCGCCGCGTGCGCAACGACCTTGTCGCGCCAGGTCCCGGCGAATGTCGCCAGGACTAGGGTCGCGAACCCGCCGAAGGCGGCGAACGTGGCCAGCTGAAGGTTGCCCACGACCTGGTCGGCGAACGCGAACACGCCCGCAACCACGACCGTCGCGCGGACGGCCCGCATGGCGGCGGGCACCGACCACACCGGCAGCCACGGAACTCCCCCGGCGGTCGCGGTCAAAGGCCGCTTCAGCTGAGTGATCGCCGTCACGGCGTCAGGCGGCGGCGAGGCTCGCGTTCTGCACGATCGCGTCGATGATCTGCGGCCACAGCTCGCGCGGGAGGTCGTGTCCCATCCCGGCGAGAGTCAGCAGCCTGGCGCCGGGAATCGCCTCCGCGGTGGCGCGGCCGCCGGAGACGTGGACCAGCGGATCGGCGTCGCCGTGGATGACGGTCGTCGGGACGCCGATCTGTCCCAGCCGCGGAGTCCGGTCGGGCGCCGTCATGATCGCGGCCATCTGGCGGGCGCTGCCGGCGGGATGGATCCCGCGATCAAAGCAGCGGCCGGCGCGCTCACGCTTGTGCTCTTCCTGGAAGTCGAACCCCTTCGAGCCGATCGCGCGGTACGTCTCGAGGTGGTCGGCGATGTACCCGGCGCGGTCGCGCGGGACCCTCCGCAGCAGGTGGCGCGCCATCCGCGGACTGGGATGACCGACGCGGCGGTTGCCCGTGGTGGACATGATCGAGACCAGGGAGAGCACGCGATCCGGATTCGTGATGGCCATCAGCTGGGCGATCATCCCGCCCATCGAGATACCGACGACGTGCGCGGCGCCGATCTCGAGGTGGTCGAGTAGCCCGATCGCGTCGGCGCACATGTCGTCGAGCGAATACGCGGCACCGCGAGGATCGCGAGTCAGCAGCTGCCATCGCTTCGGCACGGGCGCCTCCCGCAGGATCGTCGAGCGACCGACGTCGCGGTTGTCGAACCGGATCACCCAGAAGCCCTGGGAGGCCAGCAGCTCGCAGAAGTCCTCGTCCCAGAGGATCATCTGCGAGGAGAGACCCATGACCAGCAGCAGCGGCGGAGCCGCGGGGGCGCCGAAGGTTTCGTAGCAGAGCTTGAGCTCTCCCACCCGGGCGGTGCGCTCGCCCGAAGCCGTCGGGGTCAGGTCAGGGGCAGCGATAGGCATGAATGCTCTCATGGCCCGCTGCGGTATTGGTTTGTCCAGCATGAGGGCGCTAAGGTGCCTGCCGCTGTGAACGCGGGGACTGTTGCCGATACGTTGGGTCCGCGGAGGACTCGCGCTCGGCCAGCCGTTCGCGTCGCGGACCGCGCGACGGCCGCGGTCATCGGCCTGACCCTGGTGGCCGCCGCGCTGCGGTTCTGGCGGATCGGGCATCAGAGCTTCTGGTACGACGAGGCGTTCACGGTGGTGCTGGTCCACCGCTCGCCGAGCGCCATGTTCAGCCTGCTCCCCAAGACCGAGCTGACGCCTCCGCTCTACTACTGCGTCGCGTGGGTGTGGGTGCGGATCTTCGGGTATGGGGAGGCGGCGCTGCGCTCCCTCTCCGCGCTGGCCGGGGTGGCCACGGTGCCCGCCGTCTACGCCGCGGCAAAAGAACTCATCTCCCGACGTGCCGGTCTGGTCGCGGCCGCACTCGCTGCGTTCAACCCGCTCCTGATCTGGTATTCGCAGGAGGCGCGGTCGTATTCGGTCCTGGTCCTGCTCGCCACGCTGTCGCTGGTCGCGTTCGCCCACGTCCGTTTGCCGCGCCCGTCGGTGCGCTGGATCGTCGCGTGGTTCGTGCTCGCGAGCCTCACGCTCGTGACCCACTACTTCGGCGCGCTGGCCGTGGTCCCAGAGGCGATCTGGCTGGTTTGGGTTCATCGGCGCGATCGCAGGGTCCTGCTGGCGATCGCCGCGGTCGCGGCGGTGGGTTGCGGGTTGCTGCCGATCGCCTTGACGCAGAGGCAAAACGCTAACTGGATCGCGTGGTGGCCGTTGAACAAGCGGCTCAGTCAGATCGCGCCGCAGCTGCTGCTGGGCACGGGAGCGCCAGTGCGGACCGTGTTGAAGCTCGCGGGTGCGGCGGCGGTCCTGCTGGCCGCATTCATGCTCGCGCGGCGAGCCGACGCCTCCGAGCGTCGCGGCGCCTTCATCGCTGCGACGTTCGTGCTGGCCGGGTTCGCGCTCGGCCTTCTGTTGATCCTCGTGGGCGTCGACGAGGTCATCACCCGCAACGTGATCGTCCTGCTGATTCCGTTGATAGTGCTGATTGCTGCCGGGCTGGGCGCGCGCCGTGCGGGAGCGTTCGGGTGGCTCGGCGCGGGGACGCTGTGCGTGGTCGGCGCCGCGGCCGCGATCAGTGTGTCGGTCGACCGACATTTTCAGCGCCCCGACTGGCGGGGGCTCGCCCACGCGATCGGGCCGGCACTCCCGACCGGCAGCGGTCGCGCGATCCTGCTCCAGAATTACCCCGGAATCCTGCCGCTCCAGCTCTACATGCCCGGGCTGCGGTTCATCAAGCCCCGCGGCGTTCGCGTGCAAGAGCTCTACGTGGTCGCGGCCACGGAAGGTCTGCCGAAGGCGTGGTTCTGCTGGTGGGGGTCAGCCTGCAACCTCTCGCCGTCGGCACTCGACACCTCGATCCGCATCCGCGGCTTCCACCAAGACGGTCCGGTGTTCCAGGTCAGCCAGTTCGAGGTCGTTCGCCTGCGATCCACAAAGCCCATCCGCCTGACGCCCAGCGAGGTCTCCCGCGCGCTGTCCACCACGACGCCGGCCCTTCCGTTCGACGGCTTGCTGTTCCAGCGCCCGGCGTGAACGCGGAGTCTCATTGCCGGCGCAGGCGCAGCGTCGCGATCTCACCGGCGCGTAGCTTCACGACGCCATCGGGGACCGATTGCTCGTCGGTCTCGTCGAGCCGGGTGCGCGAGACGGTCACGTCGCCGAGTATGCGCGCCGTGGCCGGGGTGTCGGACGGGTTGAAGCAGCGAAGGATCAGTCCGTCGCCGTCCTCCGCTCCCTTCAGGCACGAGAACACCACGTCGCCCTCGACCGCGAGCGGCGGGTCGAAGTGGACCGCCGCCGGGACGGTGAGAAGGCCGTAGCGGTAGTCCTGCGCCTCGCGTAACAGCTCGACGTCGTCGAGCGCGTCGCCGTCGGGTATCAGCGCGTACTCGAACTGGTGCCGCCCCAGGCACTGGCCCTCCGGAGTTCTGATCTGTGGCCCCGCGGCTTGCGGGCGCGTGGCCAGCACGCCGCCCGGCTGAGAGATGATGCCGACGCATCGTAGGAGCGTTAGGCACAGCTCCGCTCCGTCCCCGCCCTCGCGCGCCTCGTACTCGGGCAAACCCTTCGTGAGCAGCGCGATCGACCCCAGCGCGACGACGCCGAGCGTATGTCCCGTCGGATCGGGCGGCTCGACCCACGAGGTCCGGGGAGGCGCGGGCCGGAGCGGTCGCCGGACGACGGCAAACTGTCCCTCCGCGCGAACCGGACCGTGCGCGCGGCCGGTCGGGAAGACGACCCGCAGGCGGTGGTCGCGGCCGGCATTTTCGACCGTGGTTCGAAATTCGACGCGACCACTCCCTTCAACGATCCGGACCACGGTCGAGACGTGCAGCCGCACCGTCTCGCGAAGCGGGCGGAAGTTCTGGTCGAGCCCCGCCGGCCGTTCGGACTCGAGGCGAACCTCGAGCTCCGAGATCAACGGGCCGTCGGACCCGACGCGAACGGCAGCGTGCTCCCCGCGCCACACCGGCGCGTTCTGGACCGGGACCGGGCAGAAGTTGTAGAGGTCGCCGATGTCGGCCTCGTCCTCCAGGGCGTGTAGGTGCTGGAGCCGCAGGCCCCGATGCTTGTCGGTGAGCGTCAGCGTGCCGTCGGGAGCAGCCTCGACGCGAAACCGGTCGTTCTCGATGGCCGCGAGACCGCGGGCGACTCGCGTGTCCGTAACCCCGGCGATCCGGCTCGGCGATGGCCGTGAGAGGTGGACCGTCTCGGCGGCGAACCCGTCGATTTCGACCACGACCGGCTCGGCGCCCGGCACCTCGACGAGGCCGCGGCGGCGGTAGGGGAGCAGGTTCATTACTCCCACGGACCCCTCGGCCGGAGCGTCGGCCGCCAGTCCGTCGAGGGCCCGGCCCTCGAGCACCGAGAGCTTGCGATGCACAGACTCGTAGCGGACGAGCGCGTCGCGATGAACCTCATCGCAAGAGCACCCGCAGATCGTGTCGTGCGGATGGCACCGCAGGAGGTCCCGCCAGGCGAGCGCGAAGTCCGAGCGCGGGAACGGGGTGGCGTCGCGCAGGCTGCGCAGCGCGGCCAGCGTCTCCGCGCCGAGCAGCCGCCGCTCGGCGCGCTCGTTGGCCTGCTTGACGTAGAGGCGGGCAGAGTTCACGCCACGCAGGACGTTCTGCAACCGGCTGCCCAGGAGCTCGCCGGTCTTCGTGGGCACGGTCACCTCACCGATGGCTCGTACGTAGTCGTCGTATCGCGACACGACGAAGCGGGATCCGGGAAAGCGCCGCTCGAGCTCCGTGCAGTAGCCCGGTAGCTCGGGCAGCACGGGCAGGTGATCCGAGCCGTTGCACAGCAAGACGTCCTCGACTCCCGCCGTCGCGAGCGCCGCACCAAAGCGCCGGACAATCTCACGCACCCGGCTCTCCGCGTCCTCGACGCCCGCGAGGGCCGCGAAGCCTCCGTAGTCGGGGAGCTGCTGAAACGCCAGGACCTCGCTGCCTTCAGGAGCCCGCCACCGGAAGACGACTCCCAGCTCGTCGAGCTCGTCCCCCAAGCCCCGCGAGAAGATGAAGCTCCCGATCCCGAACCCGCACAGCACCTGCGGGAGCTGGAGCGGGTGCCCGAAGCTGTCGGGCAGATACCCCACCGGCGACGCCTTGCCTCCGAAGCGCTCGCACACCGCCCGACCGAGCAGCAGGTTTCGGACCAGCGGCTCCGCCCCGACCAGGAACTCGTCCGGAAGCACGTAGCTGGGCCCGACCTCGATGCGGCCGGCTTCGAGCAGGGCGCGGAGCCGGGGTTCGTTTTCGGGCCGGACCTCCAGGTAGTCCTCGAGCACGATCGCCTGCCCGTCGAGCGTGAACGAGCTGAAGCTCGGATCCCGCTCGAGCACGTCGAGCACTCCATCCACGACGCGCGCGAGCTCGAGCTGGAAGTGTTCGAACGGCAAATACCACTCGCGGTCCCAATGCGTGTGCGGGACGACGAAGAAGCGGCGCGGACGATCACCCATCACACCCGGAAGAATCGCTCACATGACCGTCCGGCGAGAACTGAACCTCCGGCGACGCGAGCGGATCGCCTGCCGCGCGGTGCTGCTCGACGCGGGCGGGGTGGTCGTGCTTCCCGATCGCGGTCTCGTCGCCGGCGCGCTTGCTCGCGTCGGGGTCGAGGTCGACCCGTCGGTGGTCCCGCGAGCCCACTATCGAGCCGTCCGCCGCCTCGACCACGACGCTCGCGCCGGCGCACCCTCGTACGGGTACGTGCCTGTTTTCTGTGGCGCATTGGGCGTCCCGGCAGAGCGCCTTTCCGACGCCGTGGAGGCGATCTCACGCCTGGCTGACCGGAGCCTGTCGGGCGCCATCCTGTGGAGCGAGCCCGCACCGCGCGCGAAATCCACGATCGCCGCGCTCGGACGGGCGGGGATCGCGACCGTGATCGTGACCAATTCCGACGGTCACGCGGCGAGCAACCTGCGCGACGCCGGTATCTGCCACACGAGACCCGGCGCCGGCGTGCTCGTCAGAGACGTGATCGACTCTCGATGCGTTGGCTCGGAGAAGCCCGATCCGGAGATCTTCCGGACCGCGCTGCGCCGGGCCGGAGTAGAGGCCCGATGTGCCGTTCATGTCGGCGACATGCTCTCCACGGACGTGGCCGGCGCGCGTGCGGCGGGGATCGTTCCCATTCATCTGGATCCGCACCGGACCTGCCGCGCCGGCGATCACCGCCACGTCCGCTCGTTGAACGGGGTCTGGCGGCACGTCGTTTCGAGCATCGGTACGTGAACCAACTTCGCGTCGACCTCGGAAACGGAGATTTGTCACACGCTGATGTCCATGCCTTTGGCTAGCGTCTGGAGGGCATTCATCGTCTCGCGTGAGGGGAGAAGGACATGACGACCGAGCAGTCGGAGAAGCGTGACACCGAGCACGCACTCACTCAGGTATTCGACTACATCAGCCCGGGGACTAACGAGGGCATTTCGTTTTCATTGAGCCGCATCACCGAGGACCTGTTCGTGGACTCGTTCCTCGCCGGGGGTGACATATCGCTGTTCACCCCGGCAGGCCACCGGGGCACGATCCGGAGCCAGAGCTCTAACGGAGACGTGCTCTCCTCGTCCGGGGGGGCGCCGGCGGAGTTCCCGGTCTCGCTTCAGGTTGACCTGAACACCGGGATCGCCAGCGGGAACTGGACGCTGCCCGACGGGACCACCCAGACGCCCAGCTTCGACCTCCAGCACGTGAAGACGGTCAGCCGCCCGTCCGGGACGTTGCTGCTGTTCGCGGGTGAAACCACCAGCGACGACGGTCTGTACAGCCTGGCGCTGCTCTTAATTTGAGCGCGCGCGTTCAGTTGAACGACACGAGCGCGAGCTGGGCCGTCGCGGTGGTTTCGCCGGTCGTGATCGTGACGATCGCGGCGAGCTGATTTCCTCGTGCGTGTGCCAGCAGTGTGTGACCCGCGGCTGTGAGGGTGAAGGGCACGTAGCCCAGCTCGTTCACCCCGAGGAAGCCGGAGGTGGTGTGCGCGATGACCGTTCCCGCGGCCGTGATCGTGGTGCTCGGGTTGCAGGGGCTGGCGGCGAAGCACGCGGCCAGTGTGCCGCCCGTCCATCCGGCCGACACGAAGTCAGTACCGCCGATGATCCGCAGCGCCCGCGTCTGGGTGACGGCTCCGGCCGGGTTCGGGCCCGAGGTGGCGAACCGGATCAGGTTCAGCTGACGGGTGGCGCTTTCACCCGACGCGTCGCGCACGGTGATCTGTACGTGGAGCCGGTGGTGCTTGGCTCGCTTGAGCATCGCGCGGCCGGTGGGTGACAGGTTGTAGTACACGAACCCACCGCCCATTGGGATGACCTCCGGACCGGTTTTGACGAGCCTACGTCTTCCGGTGGTGATCGTCGTCGTCACCTGGCAGGGGACCGGGCTGAAGCACCCCACCGGCAGCTCGGCGAGGCCTTGCCTCGGGACGAAGGCCCGTGCGCCGAAGATCGCCACGTATCGAGGGGTGGCGGCGGGCGGCGAGGTGCCGAGCGTCTGCCCGCCAGCCCCGAGCGCGCGCACCGCGAAGTAGGGGTACGCGTTGTGGACCACGATTTCCGCTCCGTTGCTCGCGCCGACCGGGTGCCCTACCGCGGATAGGGAGGTCGGCGCCGGTCCCCCGATCACCTGCCACGAGCTGACCTGTCTGCTGCCGGGCCAGCTCGGATAGAGGTCGATGGAACCGTCGGCGGCGGGGGAGACCGAAAGGGTGGGCGCGGCGGCGAGGGCGGGAGCGAAGCTGCCCGCCGCGGCGGTGGCGCCGTCGAGGTAATCGCCGTCGACGTTGATCGTGACGCCGCCATAGGTTTCGTTGACGCCCCCGTTGTACTGGTGAAGTCGCTGATGGGATGCCCAGTCCCCGCTCGGGACGTTCGGATCCGCCGTGTTCCGGACCCCGTTCCAGTTCGCGATCCAGAGGTCGTCCGGCTCCAGGTACCCGGTGCCGTACCGCGAGGCCAGATCGACGATGCCGGAGCCGGAGCTGCTGTAGACCCCCGACTTGTAGCCGCTGGCGTGCAGTCGCCCGGTCCAGGCGGCGAGGAAGGACAGCACGGCTGGGGTGCTGCTCCCGCCCGGGTTGTATGCCTCCATGTCGTCGTAGATCGGGTTGCCCGCGCCCAAGCCGACCGCCTGCGCCTGAGCGATCGCGTCGCGGGCGGCGGCGGCGCCCTCGCTCGCCGCGCTGCCTGGGGAGATCGAGGAGCAGCCGCAGGAGTTGGACGGCGCCTGGAGGCCGACGTAGGTCGGGATGAGGTGCCAGCCGGCGGCCGATTCCCGGCTCACCCACGCCGCGGTCAGGTTCGGCTGCGAGCAGGCGAGATTGGTACCCCCGAGGTAGACGCCGACGGCGCGGTAGGGTGATGAGCTCCACGCGGACATCTGCCCGGAACTGGGCGTGGAGCAGGGGTCAAACCCCAAGCCGCGGTACACCTGACCCGGCTGCGCGGGCGCGCTCGCGCCCCGGGCCGTCGGAGCCGGCCTGGGCGCGCCTGCGACGACGCCAACGAGCGAGCGAACGTGTAGCGCTTGCCGGATGACCGCCGGACGGTGGCTCCAGGTGGCGGTTACAACCACGCCGCGCGCAACGTTGACCAGGTGTGCCGAGGATCTGTCTCCCGCGGCCGCGCCCGCCGCGCCCGACGGCGGCAGCGCCGCGCCGGTGGCGCCGGCCGCCGCGCCGCTCGCGCGCGCCTGAAGCGGCTCGACGAGAATGGCTTCCGTGCGACCGGCGGCGTGCGCGGGGCAGCGCTGATCGGCGCCCGGACGGCCGAGGTACACGGCGTGCCGGTTGAAGCGCACGCACGTGGTGGGGTCGGTGTCCAACCGGTAGACGGGCCAGCTCTCGGGCACGGCGAGGCCGTAGCCGCGGTAGCGCACAATCTTGGTCGCGCTCGTGGCGAGCGCGGCGGCGGGAGCCATCCACGCGCCGCTCGCGGCCAAGAGCGTCAAGACGCCGAGGCCGAGCAGGCGGCGCCAGAAGCCCGGATCAGGCTTCAGAACCGATAACGATGTTCGATCCGGGGCGCGCGACGCCCCCATTGAGCGCGACAACAATTCACCGCCTGACGCCTACGGAGTTAGCTGACGGGCTCGCGCTCTATGAGCACTACCGACGGATCACCGCCGGACTCGCCCCAACAACTCGGGTTCCCCGTTCCCTGAGATGGCGCCCCAGGGACTCGGCACCGCTTACAACGCGTCCTGCCGGCGAAAGTTGCGCTGCTCCAGCACGCGGGTGCTTGCCGCGCGATCGCCTGCGCGTTCAGCCTCGATACGCGCGCACGAGAAAGCCGCTGTGCGAGGGGCTCTCGATCTCCATCCGCTCGAACCCGCTCGCCGTGAGCATGAGCTCGAGCCCGGCGCGGGTGTAGTTGAAGATCGGGCAATTGCCGATCCACTCGTAGCGGAGCTTCCGGATCGGCCCCTTCAACGGCGACCAGGCGGGGAATGAGCCCACCAGGCAGCCGCGCTCGGCACAGAGCTCGAACATCCTCTGTGCGAAGCGCTCGGGCTCCGGCAGGTAGTCGAATAGGCCGAGCGCCAGGACGACGTCGAACGGGCCCGGGATGCGGGCAGCCAGGAAGTCGTCGAGCATCAGCTGGGCCCGTGGTCCGAACCGCTCGAGCCGCGACCGGGCCATCTCGATCATCGGCTCCGCGAAATCGATCCCCACGTACTCGGAAGCGCCCGCCTCGAGCACGAACTCGCCGATCCGGCCCGAGCCGCAACCGACGTCGAGCACGCGCGGGCTCGCACACGCGCTCACGGTGTCGACGGCAAGCTGGCGGCGACGGAACAGCCCCGGCCTGAGTTGGCGCGTGAGCGGCCGTTCATCCTCGTACAGGTCGTCGAATGTGTGCGCTTTCTCACGAAAGCGCGCGCGGACCCGTTCCGCTGCCGGCGCTGAGCGTCGCATGAGCCTCACCATAGGAAATCAGCCGGAAGCGCCGCGCGATCGTGCGGAGAACCGCGGGCGCGCGACGCCGGGCGGCGTTGCGCTGCGCCGCGCGGAGCTTTGCCTGGGCCCTCGGGGAGAGGGCGATGCCCGGGGGGAGGAGCGGGTCGAGCGGCCGGGGGTCGAGCTCGTGCGGGTGCAGGTACAGCCCCGCGAGCGAACCGGCGCGAGCGAGCCCGTGCAGTACGAGGCGCCGGGGCGCGATGGTCCAATACGAAGCTCCACCGACCCGGAGGTGCGCACGGCCGGCGCTCCAGACGGCCACCGGCAGCTCCCACAGGCGGTGTCCGTTTGGCAGCTCGAGCTCGTACGGCGCCACGGCCGCGCCGCCGGCGGGCGACTCGTGTTGGCTCGAGTCGTAAGCAAATCCCTCGGCCTCGAGCACCTCGTACGCCCAGCGTGCGTGGCGCGGGATCGAGAACGCCGGCGCTCGGTACCCCGTCGGACGACGGCCGGTCAGCTGCTCGATCGTCGATCGCGCCGCGCGCAGGTCGGCGGCAAAGTCCTGCGGCGTCTGCCCGAACACGGGCAGGTGGGCATCGCCGTGGCAGCCGATCTCGTGCCCGCGGGCCACGACGGCCTCGAGCAGGTCCGGGTGGGCCCTGGCGGCCATTCCGAGAACGAAGAACGTCGCGCGGGCGTGCAGCTCATCCAACAGGTCGAGCAGGGCCTCGGTCTGGCGCGCGAGCGCCGGTCCGGGCCGCTGCCAGCCCGATGCGTTCACCCGCCGCCGGACCAGTTGGTGCCAGTCCTCGAAATCGACGCTGAGCAGGAGCGTCCGCCCGGACTGATCGCCAGCCGGCGGCTGTTCGTCGTTGCGTGGCTGTGGCTGCTCGGGCGTGCGAGGCGCCGGGTCCAACCGGCTCCGGGCTATTTCGGCCGCTGACTCTCGATCCAGCGCTCGAGATCGGGACCGCTTTCGACGCTCACGATGACCGCGTACCGCGTTTCAGCGCCGGTGTGATAGCCGCCGTGGTAGAGCGCCTCCGAATCGACCACCACCTGCTGGAACTTCGGCAGCTTGATCTGAACCTCGTTCTTGCGGTCGAACTCGGTGGGTCGTACCACGAGGGAGCTCGAGGGGTCGTCGGTCAGCTCCATCCAGATGCGCACGACCCATCCGTTGGTCTCCGGATTGCCCCGGTTGTTGTCGTCCAGGTGCAGTCCCCAGCGGCATTCGCGCAGCGTGTTTGCGTTCATGCGGAGCAACTGCACTCGACCGAACCGGACGCCCATCGACTCGACCCACTTGACGAGCGTCGGGCACTTCTTCGCGTTATCGGTCCAGACGCCGTCGAGATCGTACTTGCCGTACTCCCAGAAGCCCTTCAGCTCGATCTCTCCGTTGGCCGAGGTGATCGGAGCGAGGAACGTGGTCGGGTCGGTTGCGTACGTCGTGAACGTGAGGTCCTCCCACTCACTCTTGGGAATCTCCGGCCCGCGGTACTTGTCCAGCACGATGAATCCGCCGGCCGCCTCCAGTGTCGGCATCCGGTAATGGGGCGTCTTGCGCTGGCGCAGACTCGGCCCGGGCCTGATGCCGGTTTTGCGCAGAATCTGCTTGGTGCGCTCGGTCTTCAGTGCTGAAGTCAGCGTAGACACAGTTGTCCTCCGTCTCGATTGCCCGCGTTTGGCCCGTCGCGAGCGCCACAGGCTAGCGCGGGCGCCGGATGCTCGGCACGACCTCGAACCGGGTTGCGGAGGCGACCCGACCGTTGGCCTCGCCTCGTGCAGTGGCGCGGCAGGGTCAGGCCAGAGCGGCGCGAGCACTGTCGAGGTCGTCGGTGGCGATCACCACCCTGATGCCGCCGAACGTGGTGTAAAGCAGCTCGATGTTGACGCCCGCGTCCGCCAGCTCACGGGCGAGCTCACCCAGCGAACCTGGCTGGTCCTCGATGTCCACCACGAGCACCGCACGCTGATCGGCGACGCCCATGCCCGCCGCGGTGAGCGCGGACACGGCCCGCTCGGTGGCCTCATCGTCGATCAGCAGGTGAATGATTCCCCGACCTTCACCGGTGAACGCGCACATGCCCTTGATGTTCACTCCGGCCGAACCCATGGCACCTCCCAGCGTGGCCAGCTGGCCTGGCTCGTCCCGTAGCACCACTGTCACGTCGGTCGGCATTGGGTCGCCTGGTTGGACTTTCCGTTCTGCCGCCGTGGAGCCTATAAGGTTGCGGCGAAGCCGATCTCCTGTGGGCCGGATCGGGACGGGAACGGGTGTGCGATGCTGGCCACGTGAGTGCGGCGCTCGGCGCAGTGAGAGCCGTCCTGATCGACCTCGATGGCGTCCTGTACGTCGAGGATCAGGTGATCGACGGTGCGCACGAGACGGTGGGCGCGCTCCGCGAGAGCGGGGTGGGGTTGCGATTTGTGACCAACACCACGGCGCGTTCGCACACCCAGACCGTCTCGAAGCTTGCGCGCCTGGGATTCGACGTCGCTGCGGACGAGTTGTTGACACCCGCCCGGCTTGCGGTTCGTTACTGCGAGCGGCGTGGCCATCGGAGAGCTCTGCTCGTGATGAACGAGGAGGTCAAGCAGGACTTCGCCGAGCTGATGGAGGACGACGGCGAGCAAGCCGACGCGGTGATCGTGGGGGACCTCGGGGAGGCGTTCGGCTACGACGTGCTCAACCGCGCCTTCCGGGGCGTGATGGCCGGAGCGGAGCTGATCGCCCTGCAGAAGAACCGCTACTGGCTGAGGGCGGATGGGTTGTCGCTGGACGTCGGCCCGTTCGTGGCCGCGCTCGAGTTCGCGACCCACCGCGACGCGGTGGTGGTCGGCAAGCCGGCGCGCAGCTTCTTCGAGCTCGCCCTGGCTGAGCTCGATGCCGAGGTCGAAGCCGCGGCGATGGTCGGCGACGACATCGAGACCGACATCGGTGGAGCGATCGCGGCCGGGCTCGCCGGCATCCTGGTCCGGACCGGAAAATACGATCGCCGTGACGCGGCCGGCTCGGGCGTCGAGCCCACCGCCACGATCGACTCGATCGCGGACCTGCCGGCCCTGCTGAGGGCGCGCTGACGCTCTGGAATGATCTGAGCCGTGGACGCGAGCAGAGTCTGGTTCATCACCGGCGCTTCCAGCGGTTTCGGACGCGAGCTTGCCGACGCCGCGCTCGGCCGCGGCGATCGGGTCGTGGCGAGCGCTCGAGACGCGGGCCGACTGGCCGATCTCGCCACCGGTGACCGCGTATACGCGCTCTCTCTGGACGTAGTCGACCGAGCAGCGCGCGAGCGCGCGGTCCAGGAAGCGATCGGGCGTTTTGGTCGCATCGACGTGCTGGTGAACAACGCCGGGCGGACCCAGGTCGGAGCGGTGGAGGAGACCGCCGAGGAAGAGCTCCGGTCGTTGTTCGAGCTGCACTTCTTTGCGCCGGCGGCCCTCACGCGCCTGGTGCTTCCCCATATGCGGGCTCAGGGCGGCGGCGCGATCGTCCAGATGTCGAGCGTCGGCGGTCAGATCACCGCGCCCGGCTTCGGCGCCTATTGCGCGACGAAGTTCGCCCTCGAGGGCCTAACCCAGGCGCTCCACGACGAGGTCGCGCCGTTTGGGATCCGGACGCTGATCGTCGAGCCCGGCGCCTTTCGAACCGGCCTGTTCCGACCCGATGCCGCCTACCAGTCCCGCGCCATGCCCGAGTACGCGGATACGGTCGGTCCCACCCGCGAGTACGTGGGCGGGAACGACGGGCTGCAACCGGGGGACCCGGCCAAGGCGGCGCAAGCCATCATCGCCGCTCTCGACGCCGAGGACCCACCCCTCCGGCTCGTCCTCGGCGGCGATGCCATCGACAGCATCCGCTCGCGCCTCGATCAGCTCACGGCCGAGCTTCGAGATTGGGAAGAGGTAGGCCGCCGGACGGCAATCGACGGCGGCTGATCCCCTGTAACGCCTTCCCAGCAAGGGGTTGTTTGTAGCGTGAGGACACGACCAATCCAGCTGGCCGGCCAGAGGGTGCACGGCCACGTCTGGCCGATTCTGCAGACCGCCCTGGCCGCGGTCGGAGCGTGGTATGTCGCGGTGCTCCTGGGGGTCGAGCACCGGCCCGCGTTCGCATCGATCGCGGCGGTGATCTCGCTCGGCGCGGCGTTCGGCGAGCGCCGGCAGAGAGCGGTGCAGCTGATCGCGGGAGTGATATTAGGCATTTTGGTGGCCGACCTTCTCGTACGGGCGATCGGAAGCGGTCTGCCGCAGATCGGGCTGCTGGTGGTGCTGGCGATGCTGGCCGCGGTCATCCTCGGTGGCGGAGAGCTCCTGGTCGGCGAGGCGGCCGTGTCGGCGATCCTCGTGGCGACGCTGTCCTCCACGCCGACGGTGCGGCTGCTCGACGTTCTCATCGGGGGCGGCGTGGCGCTGGTCGTGAACACGCTTATCTTCCCGCCCGATCCGGTCCTCGGCGTCACGCGGGCCACTGCCGCCGTGTTCGGCGAGCTCGGAGTCCTCCTCAAGGACGCGGCCGCGGCCCTGGCCGCCGGCGATGTCCGCCATGCGGAGGCGGCCGGGCGGGCGGCGGAGAACGTCGAGAGGAATATCGGCGAGCTCAGGCAGGCACTCGTCGTCGGGACCGACACCGCTCGCTGGGCTCCGCTGCGGCGACCGGCGCGGGCGGAGCTCGAGCGCTACGCGCGGACGTCGGTCCACGCCGAGCTCGCCGGTCGCAGCGCGCGCGTGCTGGCGCGAAACGTGTTGAGTTACGTACGTGGCGGGAGGCCCCCGGAACCCGAGCTCGCCGATGCGGTTCGCGAGCTCGGCCTGGCCGTCTGGGAGCTGCCCGCTCAGTTCGAGGAGCCCTGGCGCAGCGGCGACGTGCTCCGGATGGCGCTCCAGGCCGCGAGCCTCGCGACGGCGGCCGCGGCGCGACATCCCGACATTGCCCTGAGCGAGATCGCCGGGCAGCTGCGCTCGATCGCGATCGACGTCGTCAAGGCCTCGGAGGCGGGCGAGACCGATCGCGGGGCGCTCGAGGAGGCCGCGACCGAAGAGCTGTTGGCCGCGCTGCCCGTCCCGGAACCCGCGTCGTCCTGACGGAACGCCCATACCCGCCGCCGGCGACGCGCGCCGGCGGCGGGTCAGCAACCGCTGATCGGGACCGACCGCGTCCGCCCGCGCGGCAGAATGGTGGCGCCGTGGCGTGCGATTGGCTGCTTGTAGACGGATCCAGCCTGATCTTCCGTGCCTATTACGGGGTGCCCGCGAGCATCCGGGCGCCGGACGGGCGCCAGGTCAACGCGGTCCAGGGTTTCCTCGAGCGGCTGGCGCGCCTCATCGTCCAGCGCCGGCCACGGCGTCTCGCCGTGGCCGATGACTGGGCGTGGCGTCCGGACTGGCGGGTGGAGCTGATCCCGACTTACAAGTCCCACCGAGTCGCCGAGCCGGTCCCGCCCGGGCTCGAGCCCCAGCTTCCGGTCATCCGCGACCTGATGGATGGGATCGGCGTCGACATGGTCGGCGTGGCCGACCATGAGGCGGAGGACGTGATTGCCACCTGGACGAAGCTCGCCTCCGGCACGATCGAAATCGCCAGCGGGGACCGGGATCTGTTCGCATTGGTCGAGAATCCTCGAGTGCGCGTCCTGTATCCCGAGAAGTCGGGGCTGGCGGTGATCGACGAGGAGGAGGTGACCCGGCGCTACGGAATTCCGGGGCGCAGCTACGCCGACTTCGCGATCCTGCGCGGCGATCCCTCCGACGGCCTACCCGGTCTCAGGGGAGTGGGCAGCGTCACGGCGGCCGGGATGATCCGGCGCCATGGCGACATCGCGGGGATCCTGCGCGATAGGGCGTTGCGCGACGGCGACCGCGAGTACCTCGAGAACGCGATGCGGGTGGTGCCGCCGGTGGCCGATCTGCCGATCGCTCTTCCCGCGGGCCGGCGAGACGCGTATCCCGAGAGCGAAGAGGCGATGCGGTCGCTCGCCGCGCGCTACGGGGTCAGGGAGCCGTGCGATCGCCTCGTGTCCGCCCTCGTTAGCCTGTCCTGAGCCATACGTCAGGCTGACGGGTTCGCGGCACGCGCTCGCCTGACGCAATCATTCAGGTCATGAACACCGACTCCCACTTCGGCCTCACCGGCCTCGCGACGATGGGCGCGAACCTGGCGCGCAACGTCGCCCATCACGGCATCCCGGTCGCAGTACACAACCGCACGACCAGTCGCACCCAGCAGTTCATGGATGAGCACGGCGCGGAGGGCCCGCTGAGGGGCTTCGAATCGGTCGAGGAGTGGATTGGGTCGCTCGCCCGCCCCCGCGTGCTGATGAGCATGGTCCAGGCCGGCCCGGCGACCGACGCGGTGATCGACGAGATCGTGCCGCGCCTCGATGCGGGCGATGTGCTGATCGACGGGGGGAACGCGAACTTCCGCGACACGCAGCGCCGGCACGCCGCCGCCGCCGAGCACGGCGTTCACTTCCTGGGGGTGGGGGTATCGGGCGGCGAGGAGGGGGCGCTCAACGGCCCGAGCATCATGCCCGGCGGCAATCGCGATCCGTACGACGAGTCGGTCAAGCCGATCTTCGAGGCGATCGCGGCCGAGGTCGACGGGACACCCTGCTGCACGTACGTGGGCCCGGACGGTGCCGGCCACTACGTGAAGATGGTCCACAACGGGATCGAGTACGCCGACATGCAGTTGATCGCCGAGAGCTACGACCTACTCCGCAACGGGGTCGGGCTCGATGTACCCGAGATCGCCGCGCGCTTCGAGTCCTGGAACGAGTCCGAGCTCGAGTCGTTCCTGATCGAGATCTCGGCCCGGGTGCTCTCCAAGGTCGACGAGGCCACCGGGAAGCCGCTCGTCGACGTGATCCTCGACGCCGCGGAACAGAAGGGAACCGGCCGCTGGACGGCTCAGAACGCGCTCGAGCTCGGGGTTCCACTCACGGGCATCACCGAAGCCGTGTTCGCGCGGACGCTCAGCGCGCTGAAGGCGCAGCGCGAAGCCGCCGCCGGACGCCTCGCCGGGCCCCCGGCGTCGGGTCGCGGCGAAGAGGAGCTGGCGGAGGATCTCGAGCACGCGCTGTATGCGTCCAAGATCGTCTCCTACGCCCAGGGCTTCGCGCAGATGGCGGCCGCATCCGAGGCGGAGGGCTGGAACATCGACCTGGGCTCGATGGCGACCATCTGGCGGGGGGGATGCATTATCCGCGCGCGCTTTCTCGACCGCATCCGCGAGGCCTACGACAACGAGCCGAAGCTCGGGAACCTGATGCTCGCGGAGTTCTTCGCCACGGCGCTCGAGGAGGCCCAGGACCCCTGGCGCCGGATCGTCGCCAAGGCCGCGGAATGGGGCATTCCGACGCCCGCGTTCTCGTCCTCGCTCGCCTACTACGACGGTTACCGCCGAGCCCGGGGGCCCGCGAGCCTGATCCAGGGTCTACGCGACCTGTTCGGGGCCCACACCTACCACCGCGCCGACCGCGAGGGCACGTTCCATATCCGCTGGGGAGGCGACGGTCGCGAGGTGCAGGTTTGAGCTAGCGCCCGCGGGTGATCGCGGCCTCGAGCTTCTCGAGCGCCTGGTCGATGGTGAAGCTGGCGGCCTTCTGGCGTGGCGGGAACTCGGGGAAGGTGGCCAGGAACTGCTGGATGACCGCCTGTGCCGCATAGACGATGAAGGCGTGGTCGACCAGCCAGTCGTAGTAGGTGTTCGAGGTGACGTCCGCCCGTTCGAATGGGTCGGTACGCAGGTTGAACATCTTCGGGGCGCGCAGGGTCACGAACGGCTCCTGCCAGATCTGGAGGGTCCCCTGCACGCGCTGTTCCATGAACACCATCTTGAAATTGTCGTAGCGGAGCGCGAGCAGGTCGCCATCGTCTGAGAAGTACAACGAAGCCTTGCCGCGGGCTCTTGTCCGCCTGCCCCGTCAGGTAGGGCAGCAGGTTGTAGCCGTCGATGTGAACCTTGAACTTCTTTTCGCCGGCGGTGTGGCCGCCCTTGAGTTTCTCGACGATGTCGGGCTCGCCGGCGGCGGCGAGGAACGTCGGGAGCCAGTCGTGGTGCTGGATGATCTCGTTCGAAATCACCCCCGCCGGGATCTTCGCGGGCCAGCGGATCACCTCCGGGACGCGGAACGCGCCCTCCCAGTTGGTGTCCTTCTCGCTTCGGAACGGGGTCATCGCCCCGTCCGGCCACGTGTTCATGTGCGGCCCGTTGTCCGTTGTGTACAGAACGATCGTGTGCTCCGCGATGCCAAGCTGATCGAGCTTGTTCAGCAGGCCGCCCACCACCTTGTCGTGATCGATCATCATGTCGTGGTAGGGCGACTGCCAGCGCCCCGCCTGTCCGACGCTCTCGGGCTTGGGATGGGTGCGTAGGTGCATGTGGGTGGTGTTGAACCACATGAAGAACGGCGTTCCCTCAGCGTGCTTGCGGTCGATGAAGTCGATGGCGTGATCGAGGATCTCATCATCGATCGTCTCCATCCGCTTCTTGGTCAGCGGACCGGTGTCCTCGATCCGCTGCTTGCCGACTCGTCCCCACCGGTCGTGCTCGGTCGGATCATCTTCATCGGTGGCCCACGAATGCATGACCCCGCACGGGCGAAACCGCTCGCTGAAGCCCGGGAAATCGGCCGGCGGCGGATAGTCCGGCAGCTCGGGCTCCTCCTCGGCGTTGAGGTGATACAGGTTGCCGAAGAACTCGTCGAAGCCGTGCACGGTCGGCAGGTACTTGTTCAGGTCGCCCAGGTGGTTCTTGCCGAACTGCCCGGTCGCATAGCCGAGGGGCTTGATGAGCTCGGCGATCGTCGGATCCTCAGCCTGCAGCCCGACGTCGGCGCCGGGGACGCCGACCTTGCTCACGCCAGTACGAAACACACTCTGCCCCGTGATAAAAGCCGCCCTGCCCGCCGTGCACGACTGCTCGCCATAGGAGTCGGTGAACCGCATCTCCTCGTACGCGATGCGGTCGATGTTCGGCGTCCGGTAGCCCATCAGGCCGTCGCTGTAACAGCTCAGGTTGGTGATCCCGATGTCGTCGCCGAAGATCACCAGGATGTTCGGTCGGTCACCGTCTGCCATCGGTTCTTCTCCTCGTTCGTTTCTGTTGCCCAGGTCAGATGACTGGGCACGATGTCGGCGCCGCCGGGCGAGGGGTCGCTGGACCGCGTCCGTCAGACTCTATTCGGTTGAGTGTTTCGTAACCAGCTACCGAGTGGCCATCTCACAAAGTGGTCACGCGGACCGTGACTGAATTTATGCCGGAGCCACTAAGGTAGGTTAGTCGGGAAGGACTGCCCGGAGCCGGCGCCCGGCCCGCAGGCCACCGCGACCGAGAACGGCTCAGGAGTCGGCTGGCCAAGGGAGTTGTACGTGGCAACCGCGACCAACGTGGACTCTCCGTTCCGGGGCACTATGGTGGCGTCAGCGTAGGCGCCGCCGGATGGCTTCACCGGCGGTGTTGGGGTCGTGCTGGTGGTGGTCGTGGTCGTGGTCTTCGTCGTAGTGGTGGTGGGTGGCGGCGGGCTCGCCGATCCGCCAATAACGGTGGCGATCGGGGCGCACCATCCCGCGAACGCGTCGCCCCAGGTGACTACGACGTTCCCTGTCGTGGTGGCTTTGCTCTGCCCGTCCGGGCTCGTGGACATGATCGAGCCCGAGGCGTTGACCGTCGCCCAACGACGCACAAACCCAGTGGTGTAGTTCAAATCCCACTTGACTGGATCGATTACATAGTTGTGAAGCTGTCGCTCGCCGACTGCTCCGGGTGGGATCTGGAACTGGGCATAGGCCGCGCCACCAAGCGCCAGTAAGGAGCAGGCTAGTGCCAGGTAGGCGATGACGTGGCGACGGGCGTGCCGGGTGAGGATTCCGATCATGTGGGCGCTCCGTTCGTAGGTCGCGATTCGAGGCGCGGTTACGCGTCGTGGTTGGGAACCATCCGCCTCGACGAGAGTTGCGATCGGTTGGCGGTATGCGCCCGGTTGGCTTATGCCGGCGAGAGGCTCAGCGGCGCCGGCAGCGGTTCCTCGGCCCTGCGGGCGACGAGGTCGAGATAGAGCAACGTGCGCCCGGCCACAACGTACGGGAGCAACAAGGCGGAGATCACCGCGCCGAACAGGTTCACGTTGGTGATCGGAACGGTCGTGAACAGGAGAGCGAAGCCCAGAAACGGGCCGGGTATCTGGCTGAGCAGCCAGAAGACGCCCGCGACCGCGCCAGTGTGCCACCAGTGCCCGCGGACGACGCGCGTGCTGCCGCGTAGCGCCTCGCGGATCGAGCGGTCCTCGAACAGCACCTCCTGCTGAGCGAGCTGCCAATCCACGAACTTGCGAATCGCGAACGGGATGCCGATGATCGTGATCAGCATCAAGAACACCAGGATGGTGGCCAGCAACTCCACCGCGATCAGCCGCCACAGACGGCCGAGCACGGCGCGCCAGGCGGGAACGAATCCGGTCGGGACCTGGCGTTCGAGGTCGCGCACGAACGCGACCACGACCCCCGACGCGATGGGCGTGGCGATCGTTCGTCCCAGGCCCGCCGACGTCGAGATCTGAATGTTCGCGCCCGAGTCGGTGAACGCAATGCCCGAGCCGTTTCCGCCGAGGGCGCGGAGGACGACGGTCTGCAGTTCCTCGAGGGCGCCGACGATCACAAGCGAGGTCAACGCGATCAGCACGAGCGTCGCCGCGTAGCGCCAGTACAGGCGCCCGGCCGTGAGCAGCAGCTGCCCGAGCGCGCGCGGCTGGCGCAGCGGCTGCAGTTCGACCGGTCGCCACCGAGTCAGGCTCACCAGCACCACAACCAGTAGTGCGATTCCCGCGGCGAGGCCGATCGCTCCCGGAGTCGTCCTTGCCATCAGGTTGAGGAAGCCCGTGACGTTCGCCACCGCACCGCAGAAAGCGCCCGCGACCGACGGTCCGATCAGCGCGCCCGCGGGCACCGTGGGGCTCGAGTCGCGAGTGCCGTCCATCCACGTGAACGGCTCGCGCCAAACCGTCTTGGTGTTCGGCCCTGCTGGCCCATTGTTGAAGCCGGCCTCGCGCTGACCCCAGCGGCCTGTATACGTCAGCCACGCGAACTGTCCGCTGGCGACGGGCACGTCCGGAAGGAGCACTGCGCGGGGTCGTTCCGTCATCAAGGGCTCGGTCGTGTTATCGCACCCGACACCCGAGCCGTTCTGACCGTTTCCCAGATACAGCGCCGAGCCGTAGAACGTGGCGTGCGATCCGGCGGCGGAGTAAACGACCGGATGCCTTCCCTCGCGCTTGACCTTGGAATCGTCCCAGTCCGCACGCTCTCCGCCGGCGTGCTGGAAGACGACGATCTCGTAAGGCGCGGCGGCAAGCGCCTGAGCCGGGGTGTCCGCGTGGAACGCGAGCTGCATCCCCTCCCAGTCACCCTCGTGCAGATCGTTGAATTGATTGAAGTAGTAGAAGAACCAGTACTGCAGCGCAAGCCCAGGATGTCCGGGCTCACGCGCGATGTGGGCGTAGGTCACCGCCGGCGCTTTGCCGGCCCGCCGCAAGGCATCGAAATCGCGGGCGAATTTGCATGCCGGATCTAGGGGATTCCCCGGCAGGTCCAGGTAATAGCTCGGGCCGCGCTCGGCGAGATCAGCCGCGGTGGGCGCGCGCTTGATGACGTGCGTACCGTGGGAGTCGCGCTTCAGAAGTCTCACCTGGGGATTACCGAGCACCACGTCAACCGACGTGGGGGGCCAGTACTGCTCCTCTGAGGCGTCGCAGAGCCCCTGTTGCTGGGAGCGCATCATCACGATCGGCGAGTAAGCGTCAGCGAGCTGCTGGGCGGCGCTCGTCGACGCACTGGCGCGGGACGGCACGAACAACGACAGAGCCGCGACCAGCGTAACCGCGGCCCCGACGAGCCGCACCGTTCGGCGGCCGGGCGAGCCAGTCAGACGGGCCCCCTAACAGTCGCTCCCACAAACGGATTCTCTCACGCGTGCCCGGCAAGGTCACGACTGCCGTACGTGGACTACCGTGTTCGCGGATGGCGGCTCCTGAGTCGAACGGTGACACGATGGTCTGGATCGAGGCCGGGTCGTTCCTGATGGGATCCGATGCCCACTATCCCGAGGAGGCGCCGGCCCACGCGGAGATGGTGGAGGGGTTCAGGATCGACCGGCATCAGACAACGAACAGCGAGTTCGCGCACTTTGTGGACGAGACCGGGTACGTCACCGTCGCCGAGCGCCCGCTCGACCCGAAGGACTTTCCGGGTGTCCAACCGGAGAACCTCGTGCCGGGCTCGCTCGTGTTCAAGATGACGGACGGCCCCGTCGATCTAAGGGATCTAACCCAGTGGTGGGCCTGGACGCCCGGGGCGTGCTGGAAGCATCCACACGGGCCGACCAGCTCGATCACTGGTCGTGAGGATCATCCGGTGGTCCAGGTCGCCTACGAGGATGCGGCCGCCTATGCGGCCTGGGCGGGCAAGACGCTGCCGACCGAAGGGCAGTGGGAATACGCGGCTCGCGGTGGGCTCGATGGTGCGGCATACGTGTGGGGCGACCGCCCCGAAAAGCCTCGACAGCGGCTCGCCAACTACTGGCACGGCAGCTTCCCCTGGCGGGTGAACAAGGGTTACGGAGCCACGACACCGGTCAGGTCATATCCACCGAACGGTTACGGCCTCCACGACATGGCGGGCAACGTATGGGAGTGGACGAGCGACTGGTACACGCGCACACACGAGACCGGAATGCCCTGCTGCATGCCCGGCATGCGAGAGGCACGATCGAGGGCAGTTACGATCGTGCGCAACCTCAGTTTCGGATCCCGCGCAAGGTCGTAAAGGGCGGATCACACCTCTGTGCCGACACCTACTGCCTGCGGTACCGCCCCGCCGCCCGCCAACCTCAGATGATCGATTCCGGCATGAGCCACGTCGGCTTTCGGTGCGTGCGCATAGGCGAGAACGGTCAGACGCCGCCCTCACCTGCGTGATGCGCTAGGCGAGGCCTCGGACCGCCCAGGCCCGCGCCGACCCCACAAACGGCTCTGCCGGCAGCCTTTTCCGGCACAGATCGCGGAGTTGAGCCTGCCGCCTCGCGTCGAGTCCGGCCACGTAGCTGCCGGCAGGGCCCACCCCGAGCAAGAACGGCTCCCACCACTCGTCGAAGCTCGGATGCTCGACGTGGACGGAGATTGCGGCCGCCTCGACCTCGCGCACACCTGCCGCTCCGAGCAGCTCCGCAAGGTGCCCCTCGCGCGCGCCGGCCAGCGCCGACTCGTCCTCGACATCCGGGTCGAGCTCGCGCGCCGCCCGCCAGAACAGACCCAAAGGTCCTTGCCCGCCGGCGTGATCCCATACGCAGGCGGCGACGATCCCGTCCGTCCGCGTCACCCGAACCATCTCGCGGAGGCCGGCGACGGGCTCAGCCATGAAGTGCACGACCAGCTGTGCCAGCGCCACGTCGAACAGGTCACTGGCAAACGGCAGGGCTTCCGCCGCGGCCCGTTGCACCCTGAGACCGGGATACCGGGCGCGAACGGCCGCGACGAAGCGCTCCGAGGGATCGACGGCCCAAACACCATCCGCCGGGAACCGCGTGATCAGCTCGCCCGTCAGCGCCCCGGTGCCACAGCCGACGTCCAGCACGCGCAGAGCGTCCTCGAGGCCTGCGAACTCTGCAAACACCGGCGCCAGCGGGACCGAATAGCGACCCATGAAGCGGTCGTATTCGTCAGCCCCAACGCTGAAGCTCACTCGCCGAGTGTAAGGCGGCACCTGCCGGCGGCGGCAAATGAGCGGACCCAGCGCCCGAACATGGCTGCTAACGCCGAGAGACGCTCAGGCGTGGCTTGGGCGACTTCGAGGCGCCGGTTGCCCATGTGTGGCGGGAGCGTAGCCAGGCCTGCCGCGGGGCACGGATATCCCGGGACACGCCAGCACCATCTAGGCTCCACAACGAACGTGGAGATCGTGCGGCGCGAACAACGCGAGGCGTTCATCACCGCGGACGGCTCTTCCATCCGGGAGCTGGCCGGAATCCCCTCGGGCAACGCGACCAACCAGAGCTTGGCCGAGGCGGTGGTGCCGCCCGGGACCGCCACCGTCGCTCACCTTCACCGCCGCACGGAGGAGATCTATCTCTTCACTGACGGTCGCGGGCGGATGCGTCTCGGCGAGGAGGAACGGCGGGTGCGGGCGGGCGACTGCGTTGTGATACGCCCCGGCGTTCCGCACAAGCTGTGGGCCGACGAAGAGGAGCCGTTGGTTCTACTCTGCTGCTGCGCGCCGGCCTATTCACACGAGGACACGGTGTTGCTCGAGGACTAGGACAGGGCTACGTGGCGCTCGCCCTCATCACCGGCGGCTCGCGCGGCATCGGCGCGGCGACCGCAGTGCGCCTGGCGCGCGATGGACACGACATAGCCGTCGCATACGGTTCGAGCGCCGAGGCGGCAGAGCGCGTCGCAGACGAGGTTCGGGCGCTCGGTCGCGCGGCAGGGACGTTCGCGGCCGAGATGGCCGACGCCGCGGCACCAAGCGCGCTGGTCTCGGAGGTTGAGCGCGAGCTGGGGCCGGTCGAGATCCTGATTGCCAATGCGGGGATCAACGAGCCAGTCGGGCAGGATCCACGCAAGATCGACACGGCCACCTGGGACCGGGTGATGGCGATCAACCTCCGGGCGCCGTTTCTTCTCGCCCGCGCCGCGATTGGGGGGATGATCGAACGCAGCTTCGGGCGGATCGTCCTGCTGTCGTCCGTTGCCGCTTATACCGGCGGGATCGTCGGGCCGCACTACGCGGCCTCCAAGGCCGGCTTGCACGGGCTCGCTCACTCGCTCTCACAGCTCGCGGCCGGACACGGAGTCACCGTCAACGTGGTGGCGCCAGCGCTGATCGCCACCGACATGATGCCCACGGACGAGCAGTCGGTGGGGGAGCTCGCGCGACGAATCCCGGTCGGCCGCCTGGGTCACGCCGACGAGGTCGCCGACCTGATTGCCGCGATCGTCGGCAACGCTTACCTCACCAACCAGTCGATACTGATCGACGGCGGGATACGTCCCTCCTAGCGGTGGCCAGGCCCGCCGCGGGATCTATAGATTTGGCCGATGCCGGCGACGGTCGCGTGGATCGGTGATGGTGCGCCGCGGATGGAGGTCGCTCACATAGAGCGCCGTGGTCGGGAGCTCACCGCGATCGGAACTCAGCTCGGCGTGACCTACGAACTGCGCTACCGGCTCGAGCCGAGCAGACTTGCTCTCGAGCTCGTCGGACAACGCTCCCGGGAGCTCGAACTGGGCGACGCCGACTTCTTCGACCTCGGCTGGTCACCCCTGTTCAACTCGCTTCCCGTGACCCGGGACGGACTTCTGGAGGCCGGGCCGCCGCACGACTACGTCATGCGCTTGGTTGATGTTCCATCGCTCGGGGTCAGCAGATCCGAGCAGCGATACGAGCCATTGGGGAACGGCTTGGTCCGCTTCACGACGGGTGACTTCACCGCCGAGATTCGATTCGACGAGGCGGGGTTCGTGCTCGAGTATCCGGGCATCGCGACGCGCGCGCCTGGCTGAGGAGGGCGCGTTCAACCGGTGGCCCGGCACCGCAGGCCGGGCCACCGGGCGCTTTACGCCGGCTGGGGCAGGCGCGGACCCATCATGATGCTGCCCGCCTGCTTGACTCGGCGCGCCATGAGCGAGGTCTCGACCGTGTGTATGGCCTTCAGCGCGCCGATCTCGCTGACGACAAACTCGTGCAGGTGGCGAGGGTCACGGCAAGCGACGGTCGCGTGCAGGTTGGCGGGGCCGCTCACGGCCGCCACGAACGCGCTCTCGCGCGCCGCCGCGATCCGTTCCGCGGCGGCGGTCAGCTCCGACGGCGGGACGGTGATCCAGAGCAGCGCTGGTGCCGAGAAGCCGAGTAGCTCGGTGGCGATCTCCACATCGGTGTACAGGGCGCCGGAAGCGAACAGCGCCGCCAGCCGGC
Organism: uncultured Solirubrobacterales bacterium; assembly: GCA_963731355.1. Taxonomy (GTDB): domain Bacteria; phylum Actinomycetota; class Thermoleophilia; order Solirubrobacterales; family Solirubrobacteraceae; genus Palsa-465. Next base: position 542,875 of record CAVSUS010000006.1, read on the forward strand.
GCGCTACTTGACCCTTTGACCAGCCGGTGACCGCGGCGAGCTGCGCGTAGCTCGCGCGCCCGTCCTCGTGCAGCGCGGACGCCATCCCGGCGTCCGCCGGTGTGAGGCGGGCGGCATCGGGTCCGGGGGCCTGGTTGGTGATCACGCCTTCGGGACGCGGATCGCGATGTGCAGCCAGCTCCTCCGTCTGCTCGGGAGCAAGCGGATCCTCGAACGCGGTCCACTCGTTCCAGCCGCTGCCCGCGTAGCGATGGAGGATGGCGTGCGCGGTCAGGCTGGTTACCGGGCTGGCGCGGGGGAGACGCTCGAGCAGTAGTGCGTCGCGCTGGTCGGGGGTGCGAGGCCGGGTGGAGCACACGACCTCGGTCCCGCCGGCGGTGATCGTCACCCACGAGACATCCCGCCGGCGCGCCAATGCCGCGGCCAGCGAGTCCGCCGCTCCCGGCCGGACCTGCACCCGCACGTACCAGTCCAGCATTCCGTCGGCCGGTCCGCGGAGCCCGCGGACGCGGATCAGGCCCTCCTCGCGAAGCCGCCGGTATCGCCGTGCGACCGTCTGCTCCGAGCTATTCAGCACAGCGGCGATGCGCGAGAACGGAGTCCGCCCATCCACAACGAGTGCATGGATGATCTGACGATCCAGCCGGTCAAGCCTGAGATTTTCGATCGTTTCTGCGGCAGTAATGGCGGAATCCTACGACATGCGCACCGATGCTGGCAATCACTCGCCCGGTGGGGCAGGCTGTGGGAATGCGTAAATGGCTTGCCCTTCTCGCCGTCTGCCTCGGGTCGTTGATGCTCCTGGTCGACGTCACGATCGTGAACATCGCCCTGCCGAAGATGGCGACCGACCTGCACGCCTCGTTCACCTCATTGCAGTGGGTGATCGACATCTACGCGATCGCGCTCGCCGCGTTGCTGTTGGGCGCAGGTGCGGTCGCGGACCGCGTGGGACGCAAACGCGTTTACTTGGTCGGCCTCGTGGTCTTCGCCGTCTCATCGCTGTGCGGTGGCCTTGCACCTGGAACGGCGACCCTGATCGTGGCCCGTGGCTTTCAGGGCATCGGCGCCGCCGGAATGTTCGCGACCACGATCGCACTGATAAACGCCAGCTACGAGGGGCGAGATCGTGGCATCGCGTTCGGCGCGTGGGGCGCCGTCAACGGAGCGGCCGCCGCCGCCGGCCCGATTGCCGGCGGGTTGCTCACCCAATCACTGTCGTGGCGGTGGATCTTCTTCGTCAACCTGCCGATCAGCGTGGCCACCGTGGCGCTCAGTCTCCGGGCGCTTCCACGCGAGCAGGGCCGGCATGGGCCGCGGATCGACGTAGTCGGGATTGCGGCTTTCACGCTCGCGGCGGGTGCGCTCACGTATGCGCTCACGCGCGCCCCCGAAGTGGGGTGGACGGCAACCGAGACCGTGATCCTGCTGGCGATCGCGGCAGCCGCATTGATTGCGTTCATCGTCCGCCAGGGGCAGGCGGCAAACCCGATCATCGAGCTCTCGCTGCTGCGCCGCCCGGCGTTCTCCGGGGTCATGGCGGCATCGCTCCTACTCGGGGTGGCCGCATTTGCCTACCTGCCGTTCTCGTCTCTTTGGCTTCAGACGATTCGGGGGATGAGACCAATCGATGCCGGGCTGGCGCTCGTGCCGCTGAGCGCGGCCGCGCTGATCAGCGCGCTCGCCGTCGGCCGCAGGCTGCACGGCACCTCCCCGCGCTGGCTGATCACTGCCGGCTTCTCCCTAATCGGCGCGGGCGCACTGCTCCAGGCACATCTCGGGGCGGGGTCCGACTGGAAAAGCCTCGTGCCTGGGCTCGTCGTCGCCGGTTTGGGCGTGGGGCTGGCGTCGCCCACCATCGCCTCCGCGGCGCTCGAGGCCGCGCCTCTCGATCGCGGCGGGATGGCGGCCGGCGCGGTCAACACCATGCGCCAGCTCGGGTATGCACTCGGCATCGCCGTGCTCGGGGCGATCGGCCAGGCCCGGATCGGCGATGTGCTGAGTCGCCACCAGCTCGCCCACAGTGCGCGGGTGGCGGCGGACCTGATCGGCGGACAGGCGCAGGCCCTCGTGGCGCACGCGCAGCCGGCACAGCGCGGCGGACTGAACACGGCGATCCACGCGGCATTCGCGTCCGGATTGAACGCGGCATTGGTGACAGCGGGCGGGCTCGGAATCGCGGCGGCAGCGTTGGTGGCGCTCACCGTCAGGTCGCGTCCGTCGGCGGTGGCCCGGACTTCCTCCGGATTGGATCACGGCGGATGTTCGGAGTTGGAGGCTGCCGAGCGATGATTGGGTATCGGCATCCAGGAGCAGCCCTCGAGTCCCGATCCCGTCGTAGCGATCTACACCGAGGCGTTGCCGCGGGTGTATGGCTACCTGCTGCCGCGGTGCGGCAGCACGGCTCTCGCGGAGGATCTGACCGCCGAGACGTTCACGGCCGCGGTCGCCGCCGTCAAGCGGCGGCAGGTGCGGGAGGTCACGGTCGCATGGCTGATTGGTGTGGCACGCCACAAGCTGGTCGACCACTGGCGTCGGATCGAGCGTGAGCAGCGGGGGCTGGCCGCGGTCGAACACAACCAGGAGGGCACAGACGACCCCTGGGATGAGCTTCTCGACACGGAGGCCGCTCACGGCGCGTTGTTGCGCCTTTCGGTCCCCCAACGGCTAGCGCTCACCCTGCGTTACCTCGACGGGTTGTCGGTGCCCGAAGTGGCCGAGCATCTGGGACGGAGCGTCCGCGCTACCGAGACGCTGCTCGTGCGGGCCCGCAGGGCTCTGCGGCGTGTCTACCTCAAGGAGGCATCCGGTCGTGACTGATCCGCTGGAGCGGCTGCGGCTGCCGATCGTGCCGATCCAACCCCGGCCCGCGTTCGCCACGGCGCTGTTGCGCCGGATTCAGGGCACCGAGGGGCTCGCCCTCCAGGAGACGCCGACCATCCGCTACTACGTCGACGATCTTGACGCCGCGGTCGTGTTCTACCGGGAGCTTCTGGGATTCGAGGAGGAGCTGCGGCCCTCGCCGGTGTTCGCGATGCTCTATCGGGGCGACCTGCGGCTGCTGCTCAGCGTGCCGGGCGAGCCGCACGTGCTGCCAGACGGCACGGTGCCGACGCCGGGGGGCTTCAACCGGATGTCGCTCCGCGTCGATGATCTCGCCGCCACCGTCCGCGCGCTGCGCCGCCAGGGCGCGCGGCTCCGCACCGAGATCGTCGCGGGGGTGGCCGTGAACACCATCTTGATCGAGGACCCGGCGGGCAACCTCGTCGAGCTGTTCGAGCCCCGCCGCGGCTATCACGAACGCGGCACCGCCGAACCCACGCCAACCCCAGACGATGCTTCGAACCGACCGAGGGGGATCCCAAATGATCACTGAGCTTCACACCGTGGCCCTGTACGTCGCAGACCAGGAACGCGCCAGGCGCTTCTACGTCGACATGCTCGGCTTCGACCTCAATGCCGACCAACCGGGCCTGGGCGGGATCGGGCGGTGGATCGAGGTGGCGCCCCAGGGCGCACAAACCGCGTTCATGCTCGCGGACGCGGCCGGCTGGGGAAAACAGGACCGGATCGGAAGGTCGGCCGATGTCACGCTACGGTGCGAGGACGCCCGTGCGCTGCACGCGGAGCTGACCGCAAAGGGCGTGCCGGTGACCGAGCCGCAGACGCAGCGCTTCGGCACGTTCATCGACGTGACCGATCCGGACGGCCACCAGCTCCGCGTCGTCGACATGCACGGAAGGACGATCTCCGACCGCGGCGGAACGGACACGTAGGGACGGCTTTGCGGGGAACGTCCGGTGATGGGCGCGCGCGGGGTCGCGCTGATGCTGGGTCTGCGCGATTTCGTGTATGTAGGCCGAGGTGACAGCTTCGCCCACGATTTGGGCCCGGTGCGTGCCGGTGGTGCTACGTGGGGAATTGGTGGTGAGGGGGGACATGAGACTCCTAGGTGATGGCGACCGAGGATCGCCGAATGTTCGGTAACTGATTGCGGCCGCGCACGTCAGGCGGCTTGCTGCTCGAGTTCGGGCACGAACTCCTCGGGGCGGCGGGATCCGCGGTGCACCACGATGTCGGGCTGACGCGTGTGCGGCGCCCGGAGCAGAATGAGCGCGCCGAGGATGCCTACACCGACGCTCGCCGCGCTGATTGCGAATGCGAGGTGATAACCCGCGAGCAGCGAACCGACGAGCGGGTGGTGCGCTGTCTCCAGGGCGCGGGTGCGGTTGGTGGCGATCGTGCCCAGGATGGCGAGGCCGAGCGCCCCGGACACATATTGGGCAACGTTGACGATTCCGGAGCCGAGCCCGGCGTCAGCGGCGGGGACGTCGGCCATTGCAATCGTCAGCAGCGGCATGAACGCGCTGCCGATGCCGAGGCCGATGGTCAGGTAGGCGAGGAAGATGGTCGGGAAGAAACTCGTGTGGGGACCCACGGTCGTGAGCACGCCGAGGCCGACGATCACGGTGACCATCCCAGGGATCAGCACTCGCATGGCACCGAACCGCTCGACCAGCCGGGTAGTGACACCGAGCGACAGCGCCGCGACCGTCACGGTCCACGGTAGGAACGCGAGGCCCGTCTGCAGCGCTCCGTAATGGAGCACGTGCTCTAGGTAGAGCGTGCCGAGGAAGAAGGTCGAGTACATGCCGGCAACCAGGAAGCCGCGCACGACGCTCGAGCTGATGAGGCCCGGCACGCGCAGGATGCGCAGCGGCATGATCGGGTTCTCGATCCGGGCCTCCACGGCGACGAAGATGGCCATGAGCGCGGCCGCAAGAGCCCCGAAGGCAATCGTGTAGCTCGAACCCCAGCCGTGCCCGCTCGCGTGCACGATTGCGTAGATGGCGCTCATCAGAGAGCCGGTGACCAGGAGCGATCCAACCCAGTCGACCCGGCTCCCGGCGCCGGCGCGCTCGTCGGTCGGGATCAGGGCACGGCCGAGGGCGAGGGTCAGCGCGCCGATGGGCAGGTTGACGAAAAAGATCCAGTGCCAGCTGAGGGCCTGGGTGAGCGCACCCCCGGCTAGGAGCCCAAGCGATCCGCCGGCCACCGCGACGAACACGTAGGCGCTCATCGCGCGGGCGCGGTCGCTCGGTCGCGGGAATTCGGTGGCAATGATCGCGAGGATCACCGACGCCTGCATCGCGGCGCCGATGCCCTGGATGAAGCGGGCGCCGATCAGCGCCCCCCGGTCGGGCGCCAACCCGCAGAGTGCCGAGGCGGCCGTGAACACGACCACGCCGGCAAGGAACACGCGCTTGCGGCCGAACAGATCGCCCAGCCGGCCGGCGAGGAGCAGAAAGCTACCGAATGTGACCAGGAAGGCGTTCACGACCCAGGTGAGGGTCCCCTGGGCGAAGTGCAGGTCGCGCTGCACCGCGGGGAGGGCCACGTTGACGATCGTCGTGTCGAGGACGATCATCAGCTGCGCTAGGCAGACAACGGCGAGCGCGACCCACCGGCGGCGATCGTCGGGGACTGAAAAGGGAGATGTACGGGGCATATGGGAGTCCGGTAGGAGGAAATCGGTGATAAACTGGAGGCATCCTCCGGAACTAACTGGAGGCAACCTCCGGAACAACTATAGCGGAGGGCCCCTCCGGTTTGTCAAGCAGAATTTCGTAGCTGTCCATGACCACCACCGAAACTCCCCTCGACCAGGCGTTCCCACGTAAGCCGAAACGCACCGACGCACGTCGCAACTACGACAAGATCGTCGCGGCCGCCCGGCAGGCGTTCGCCGAGCGCGGAGACTCCACCTCGTTGGAAGAGATCGCGCGGAGGGCCGAAGTCGGAATCGGGACCCTGTACCGCAACTTTCCCAACCGCCAAGCGCTGCTCGAAGCGGTCTACGTCGACGAGGTCGAGAACCTGTGCCGCTCCGCGGCCGAGCTCAACGGCCTCCCTCCATGGGACGCGTTTGCCGGCTGGGTGCACCGCCTGGTTGGCTATCTCGCGACCAAGCAGGCTCTGGCACACGAGCTACTCGAGTACCTCGACCGCGACGCGCCGCTGTTCAAGACCTGCCGCGAGTGGCTCATGACGTCCGGCCAGCCATTGCTGCTCCGCGCTCAGGAGGCCCAGGTGGTCCGAGCAGACGCCAGCCTCTGGGACATCATCCAGATGGTCGGCGGGATCGCCAAGATCCCCGGCGCCGAACCCGACCAGGTCGATCACCTCCTAACGATCGCGCTCGACGGTCTCCGCTACCGCCCATCCAAGGCATAGAGAGCCCTCGCGGGCGATCATCGCGCCAGGACGTGGGGGAGGCGCAGCACAATGGCCCCGGCGGGCGTCGTGTAGTCGCGGCTCCGGGACCACGGGCAGGGCGATGAATTTAACGCTCGACCGCGGTCTGAGCACGGAAATGGGGCCGGACGCGATAGCGGCCTCGCGCGAGGCCCTCGGCGAGCGCGGTCTCTCGTTCCGCAACCGAAGCTGGAGGAAAGCGATATGGCGAAACTGATCTATTCGGCGATCACCTCGCTTGATGGGTACGTCGAAGACGAAGAGGGCAAGTTCGACTGGGCCGCGCCCGATGACGAGGTGCACGCGTTCGTGAATGACCTCGAGCAGCCGATTGGCACCTACCTCTACGGGCGTCGGATGTACGAGACGATGCGCTTCTGGGAGACCGCCGGCACCAGCGCCGATCAGCCGGCCGTGCCTCGGGACTTCGCGGAGATCTGGCGGGCGGCCGACAAGATCGTGTACTCCCGGACGCTTCAGACGGTGTCCAGCGCGAGGACGCGTATCGAGCGCAACTTCGACGTCGATGTGGTCCGGCGGCTCAAAGAGACCTCTGGATCGGACATCACGATCGGCGGTGCCGAGCTCGCCGGCGAGGCGATCGCCTCGGGCCTGGTCGACGAGTGCCATCTGTTCCTCGGGCCGGTTGTGGTGGGCGGCGGCAAGCGCGCGCTGCCTGGCGGCGTCCGCGTGCAGCTCGAGCTGCAGGACGAGCGTCGGTTCCGGAGCGGGGTTGTTTACCTCAGCTACCGCGTAAGCGGCTGATCTCACGCCGAGCAGGAGCCGCGGGGCACTGCATTGGTCCGATTAGCCGCGCCGATACTTGGCGACGGCAAGGCTCGATCGAAGTTCACTGCGAGCTGTTTGGTCCGGTCGCAAGGTCGAGACGAGACGTATCGTCTTGACACGAGACGAACCGTACCGTATCGTCTGTCTCTCTCTATTGATCCGACAGCACATCGAGCGATCGCTTAACGGCACGGCCTGACGACCCCGACTGATCTGGAAAGAGTCAAAGCGAACGCCTAGAGGAGAGACAGCATGAGCACCCATACCCCCACTTACGGCGAATCCGCGGCAGGCATCTCCGACGGCCCGTCTCGCGTCCGAGCGGAGCTGCGGCATCCGGGCGCGAGGGCGGCATTCGATCGCGTCAAACGGCTGGTGGCCGCGTACCTGGCCCTGAGCGTCGCCAGCCTGGTCGCGATCGCGCTTTTACGCCACGATCAGGCGGCGGTCAACTCTGCGGTGTGGACACACGGGGCGATCGTCGCGCTCAGCGCAGTGTTGACATTTTTTTTCACGGTCCGCGCCGCCCGCGGGTCAGCCCGGGCCTTCCTGCGGCTACGGATCATCAGTGTGGTCATGGTGGTCGCCATCGCGGCGATCATCGCGCTGCCCGGCAGCTTCCCGCTGTGGATGAAAGTCGAGCACGGCGCCTGCGGCATTCTCCTGATCGCCGTCGCCGCCATCGTCAACGGCCGAGAGCTGCGCTCTGTGTTCGCCACCCGATAGTGTCTTCGAACTCCCCTGGAGAACCGACGCCACGGTCCGCCTGCACTCAACAGTGGTAGCGTCACTGTTCACGCTGGACGGCGTCGCCGAACTCGAGGTAATCCAACGCGGGCGACACCTCCACATCGGCGCGCGCGTCCGCCAGCATGCAGTAGCCACGCTCGGAACATACGGCTGCGATACACAGGCACAGATCGGGGTCGCCTCCCACCTCACCTCACCCGATCGCCGGCAAGATCAAACTCGTACCGCAGAGAACCCAACTAAAAGCAGAATCCGCTGAAGTGCGATGATCAACCCGGCCGCGAAGCACTCGGATGGCCGCCCGTCGGGCGGGCATCCGAGTCTTCGGCATGCTGGCGCGGCCCGAGGTCTGTCAGGCGTCTCGGACGGGCTGGTAGGTGAGGAAGGCGAGGCCCTGGCCGATGGTCCTGGTACCGACGAGGCGCATGGGTTTCTGCACCCTGGTCTCGCCGAAGAGGCGCTCGCCGGCGCCGATCACGACCGGGAAGACGACCAGCCGTAGCTCGTCGACCAGGTCGTGCTCGATCAGCGTTCGCCCGAGCTGATAGCTGGCGGGGACGACGATTTCTCCGTCTAGCTCCTGCTTCAGCTTCGAGACCTCGGTCACCACGTCGCCCTTCAGTACCGTGGTGTTGTTCCACTCGGGATCGTCGAGGGTCGAGGACACGACGTACTTGGGCATGCTGTTTAACCTGTCGGCAAGCTCGCCACTCCGGGGTCGCCACCGCACCCCGAAAAACTCGTAGCTTCTCCGACCCAGCAGCCACGCCTCGGCGCGTAGCGCCTCGTCGAGCGCGACGTTGTTCCACTCTTCGAGGTCCTTGCCCCCAAACTCGCCGAACCAGCCGCCCCGCCTGAACCCCTCCTCACCGTCGGGGTCCTGGACCACTCCATCGAGCGAGACGTTCTGAGGGCCACTGATCACGATCTTTCCCATCTCCGTTCTCCTTTCGTTCGTGTTTTCAGTTGAGGCGTCCGCCTTAGAAAAAAATGAGCGGCGAATTTCCTTCCGCCCCGACGTCATTACCGTGTGATCGCGACGAAAGGAAGAGTCCGTGCGAGGATGCGAGCGTGACCGAGCAGACGCTGGCCCGTGCCCGCGTCGGCGACGAGGACGCGTTCCGCGAGCTCACCGACCCCTACCGGCGTGAGCTCCAGCTACACATCTACCGGATCGTCGGCTCCCCGCAGGACGCCGAGGACCTGCTCCAAGAGACGCTGCTCGCCGCGTGGCGCGGGCTTGCGCAGTTCCAGGAACGCGCGTCGGTGCGTGCCTGGCTCTACCGGATCGCCACCAACCGCTCGCTGGATGCGCTGCGCGCGAGTCGGCGCCGCCCGGAAGACCTGCAGCGGATGACTGACATGCCCGAGCCAACCCGCTACGGCGAGGCGATCTGGCTCGAAGCCTTCCCGGACGTTCTGCTCGAGGGCGTCCCCGACAGCGCCCCCGGGCCCGAGGCGCGCTATGAGGCCAAAGAGGCGATCGCGCTGGCCTTCATCGTCGGCCTTCAACATCTCCCGCCGCAGCAACGCGCGGTGCTCGTGCTGCGCGACGTGCTCGGCTTCCGCGCCGGCGAGGTGGCCGAGATCCTCGACACGACCGGGCCATCAGTCAACAGTCTCCTGCGCCGCGCGCGCGCGGCGTTCGAATCGCGCCTTCCCGCCAGTGGACGCGAACGAGCGCCGCTCCCGAACTCCAAGCTCGAGCGCGACATCGTCGGGCGTTTCGCCGAGGCTCTCGAGACCGGCGACACCGACGCCGTTGTCGCCCTGCTCACCGACGACGCCTGGCTGACCATGCCGCCCGAGCCATACGAGTACCAGGGCCCCAGCGCCATCGGCGCGTTCTTAAGCGACCGCACGGACCGGCGCGGCGCACCGCGACTCGTGCCGACCCGCGCCAACACCCAGCCAGCATTCGGCTGCTACTTCCCAAGCCCGCACACCGACGTCGCGAGGCCGTACGCGCTGCTCGTGCTCACGCTAGAGGGCGACCGGATATCGGCGATCACCTGGTTCGGCGGCAGCAGTCTTCCCGCACTTTGGACTACCGCGAATCCTGCGGTAGGAAAGCCCGGCGGTGCCGAGCGCCCGAGCCGCAAAGGCGGCACTTCTACGAGCGGCGGGCGTATAGGCCGCAATGGGCCACTCGCGGATCACCACCACCGAGCGCTACCTCCACGCACCGGCTGCGGGCAAGACGTCCTGGGGCTGCTCGTCCAGCGGGCACCCGGGCGCGGCTATCGCTTTGCGCCGAGACGGTGGCCGTGATCAGCACGAGACCAGGGGTGTTACGCGGCTGGTGCGTCGGTGGCCGGTTCGAGTCGTTGGGCGGTGGTGACGAGCCAGGTCTTGATGGTCGCGAGCTCGTCTGGGCTCACGCCGCGTTCGGTCGCGCGTTCGAGCGCTCGGATGGGCGGGTTTGCGGCCTTTAGGCGTCGTTGGCCTTCGTTGGTGAGCGTCGTTTGGAGGATTCGACCGTGGGTGGGGTGGGGATGGCGCTCGATGAGGGCCTCGCGTTCGAGCGTCGCGAGTACCCCGTTCATCGCTTGGGGGGTGGTGTGGACGGCGCGGGCGAGGTCCGCGCCGGATGCGCCGGGCTCGCGCGCGAGCACGGTCAGGACCCCGTATTGGGGCGGGGTCAGCCCGTGCGGGCGCAGAGCGGTCTCCATGGCGCCCTCGAGCGCGCGCCAGGCCTGGCGCAGGAGGTAGCCGGTGCGTCCCTCGACGCCGCGGTAGCTCTGCCCGATCGCGGGTACGGCCATGCCGGGACATGTTATCAGGTCCTTGACACTAGGCACGGGTCCTGGCATAATCTCAAGGGCTTGATATCAGGGTCGTGATCGAGAGGAGCCATCAACATGCCTAGCCATCGGGCGGCGGAGCAGCCGCTGAGCGACCTCGGGGGTCGGTGCGAGACGCTTCGGTCGCTGCAGGTGCCCGGAAGCCCTGTGGTGCTTCCGAACGCCTGGGACGCCGCCTCGGCGCGGGCCGTGCAAGCGGCCGGGTTTCCCGTGGTTGCGACCACGAGCCGCGGGGTGGCCGCCTCGCTTGGCTATGAGGATCACGAGCGCGCGCCCGGCGGGGAGATGCTCGCCGCCGCGGCGCGGATCGCCGCCGCGGTCAACGTCCCGGTGACCGTCGACGCCGAAGCCGGCTACGGGATGGGGCCCAGCGATCTCATCGCCGGGCTGGAGGCGATGGGGGCGGCCGGCTGCAACCTCGAGGACACCAACCACGCCACCGGCGAGGTGCGCGACCCGGTCGAACAGGCCGACCGGCTACGCGCGGTTCGCGGGGCGGCGTCCGAGCGGGGGTATGGACTCGTGATCAACGCCCGGATCGACGTTTTCCTCTCCGCGATCACCTCCGGGAAGGGACAGGCCGAACTGGTAGGCGAAGCGCTGCGGCGAGCGCGCGCCTACCTAGAGGCCGGCGCCGACTGCGTATTCCCGATCCTCCTCTGGGAGCCCGACGCGCTGGAGAGCTTCATCTCGGACGCTCCGGGCCCGGTCAACGTCCTCCAGATCCCGCCCGCCCCCCCGCCCCCGCACGCCCAGCTCGCCGAGCTCGGAGTGGCACGAATCAGCTACGGAGGCCTGCTGCACCACGACGCCACGGAGCACCTCGGCCGCCTCCTCGAGTCGCTTCCAGGCGCGGCGGCCGACCAGGAGCCGAACATCAAGGCAGGCCAGAGTGGCTGAGCCCGGCGTCGTCGTCATCGGCGCCGGGCACGCTGGGATCGCGTCCGCGCTCGCGCTCAAGGACCACGGGGTCGCCGCCCTCGTCCTCGACGAGGCCCACCACGTCGCATCGAGCTGGCAAGCTCGCTACGACCGCCTGCGGCTCAATACGTCGAGGCACGCCGAGGGACAAGAACGTTGCCCCGACGCCGTTGCCCGGCTCGGCTCCCGCCGCAACAGGCATCCGTAAGCAAGCAAGCGGGAGCGACGGGACTCGAACCCGCGACCTCCCGCGTGACAGGCCGCGCCGACATCGGCGACGTCCCACGACTCAAATTGTGAATGGCTTGGATGGCGGCACATTTGAGCGGCTCTCTTAGAACGGCTCCGATTGCCGCAAGGTGCTCTCCTGGGGACGCTTGGGCCAGGATTGGGCCACAGTGCGGGCCGAAGTGGCGCGGAGCGAACGCAAGCGTCCGCGCAAAGGGAGCGCTCGCCGTCCGCACGCCCACACAGGGTCGTCGCCCACCAAGAGCCGAGGCCACGCGGCGGTGCTGGATTCAGCCAACAGGAGAAGCCTGCTGCGTTCGACTCGGAGGTCGAAGAGTTCTGCGTCTTCGTGGATCCAGAAGTGCCACAGGTTCATCGCAGACTTCTGCATCGACCTCGATCATTAGCTGCGATCCGGCGCGAACCAGCAAGCGCTGATGGCTCGGAATTCGCGAATCTCGGGTCGTCGGATCGTGCTTACCCTGGATGGCGACGGCGCGCTCGTCGCCCGCCGCCCGGGAGCATGAGGGCTACGTCGCGGGAGAACGCTCGCCGTGGAGGTTAGCTATCAGCCACCAGACGGCGCCGTCGAGCCGGTATCGATTGACGGGCGCAAGCTGCGCGTCGCGGTGGCGCCAGCGTAGCCCCTTTCCCGTCGGACCGCGTTCACGGGGCGCCACACCTGAGTGGATCGACTGCTCGGGGACGCCGGCGTCTCCGCGTCCCGGACGGATGGCAGGGAATAAATTCGCTGGATAAGGCGTTAGGACGGGTGGTGGCCGGAAAGCCAACGATCGAACAGGAGGTTTGGGACCATCATGCTCACTAGGGTCAGGAGGTACATGCGTCTGGCGCGGCCGAGCCGTGTCATCGGATGGGCCGCGCTGCCGCTCGCCGTGGCGGCGCTGACGGTGGCCGCCGTGCTCCCCTCCTCGGCGGGAGCAAGCGGCGGGGGCTGCACGTCCGGGAGCATCAACGGCATCTACTCGTGCGTTGAGGTGGACGGCTGGAACAACTACGTCGAAGTCGTAAGGTCGAGCGTCCACATCGAGGGGCGTGGTTCTATATCCGGCAGGCTCCATATCTGGGGCCCCCGGGGTAGTGGTATCAACTACACCCACGCCGTTTCGTTAAGGACGTTGTTCGGCGGCTCCGCCGGCTGGACCTGGGGGGTCAACCGAAACATCCCAACCGGCCCCGTGTGCGCGCAGTTTGAGGAGTACTTGGGCTCGGGCTGGCAGCGCGTCGGAGCTGGGCCGGCGTGCCTCACGGTCCATCCGTAGCCGCTGGCCGACCTGAAGCGACGAGCTCGCTGACACACGCAAGCTATCCAACTCGAGCTCGACCATGACCCCGAGCCGATGTTGTACACGCGGCTCGGGGTCGAACGCGCGCCGGCTCCGGACGCCCGCCCTACGCCAGCGCCGGCGACTGTTCACATCGACCAACCGCGATCACCCGGCCACTGCCATCTCACCCACGCGGTGAGAAGCCATCGCTCCTCATATGTCGCCAGCCGGTCGCGTGATGGAGGCTGCCGCTTTTCGACTCGGCAGTAACGGAGCGGAAGCACGAGGGCGACCGTTAGTGCGGACGAGGACGCCCGGTGGTTCGTGAATGGAGAAGCGCGTTGCGTTCCGGTGGTTGGTGTGGGTTGTGGCCCGCCGTCGGGCTCGCGTCTTAGCTTAGGTCCTCGGTGTCCGCGCGGCAGAGCTCGAACCCTGCAATCCGTTCAAGATCAGCACACAATTCATCGCCTTGACACCCGGACCCTACGAGGTGACCGGCGAAGCCGGGGGGTGCGGCCGAATGAGGCAGCGAAGACTGGGTCGTGGAGCCGGCGACGCTGCGCCTTAGCGCGTCTCCAGTTGGGCGTTGGTGACCGGGACTTCGTCCCGGGGCGCGTTGAGTTGGATGCCAGGGTGTCGTTTTCGATCAGGCGGTTGCGCCCGCCGGCAACGCCGCGTAGACGGCGCTCTGGACGTCCAGGAAGCCGCCGACGCCGGTGGGATCGACGAACGGGAACATCTGGACCAGCCAAAAACCGCCGATTCCGTTGCTGCGATCGATCCAGAAATAGACGTTCGGCAACCCGGCCCACGTCAGCGATCCGGCGGGCAGTCCGGTTGGCGCGTCCTCGTCGTTGAGCATGAACGTGATCGCCCACGACTTCGGCATGCCGGGGAAGAACTCGGCGTCGTTGGACAACCACGCAATCACGCCCGGGAGCATCTTGATCTTCATCTCTCCCAGCCCGTTGGCGACTGCCATCTCGACGGTTTCGGCAGCGAGGATGCGGCCGTTCGGCCCGGCACCGTCGTTAAGCCACATGCGGATGAACTTCGCGTAGTCCTCGGCGGTGGAGTACAGGCCAGTTCCTCCCATGTCCACCTCGGGATCCTGTGGCAGGATCAGATCCAGCGGCTTGACCGATCCGTCGTCCTGGCGCTGATGGAGCATCGCCATACGCGAGCGCATGTCGTCCGTGAGCACGAACGCGCTGCTCGTCATCTCCAGCGGGCCGAGAAGGCGCTCCTGTAGCGCCTCGCGCAACCTCTGCCCCGTGACGCCTTCAACGACCTGTCCGGCCCAGTCCATGTTCGAGCCGTACTCCCAGTGCTCGCCCGGATCGAACAGCAACGGCGTGGTGATCGACGCGCGCGTGGCCGTGAGCACGCTCGGCTGACCGTGCTCCTCAGCCAGCCGGTTGTAGGTCTCGTTGAAGAAGTCGTAGGCGAACCCGGCCGTGTGCAGGAGCAGCATGCGGGTCGTGATGTCACGCTTGGGCGGCCGCAGCTGCAGCGAGCCGTCGTCGGAAAAGCCCTCGAGAACCTGCACTTCGCCAAGCGCCGGGGCATACTTCTTGGCCGGCGCATCAAGGTCCAGACGCCCCTCCTCGACTAACTGCAGGCACACGGTGCCAACCAATGCCTTCGTGGTGGAGAAGATCGCACAGACCGTGTCTGTCGTCATCGGCGCCTCCTGGCCCAATGTACGCACTCCTGCCGCCCCCGCGTAGGCCACACCGTCGCGGCCGGTGAGGACGAAAGCCACGCCCGGGATCGGCGACGGCCCCGAGGTCACGCGCTGCAGGATTCCGTCGATCGCCTGCTTCATGTCGCCTGCCATCACCGCTCCTCTTGCTTGAGCCTAGCTGTCTGGAGAGACTCTAACTGCCGCAAACTCCCGATGCCAGCGCAGCAAGGCACGACCGTCATCCAGAGACTCGACGGCCTGCAGCGGGCGCCTTGGCACCTCGGGAAGGCTCTCCTGGGAAGTGCCGCCGGTTCCCGAAACGGGCACTCACACGACGCGACTTGTCGGCGGTCCCGCAACGTTCGCAGGGCTCACGCTTCCCTGGGATCATGACTCCAGCTCCACTGGGGAGGTCCGCCAATGACGTCCGGATGGACGCACCTCAACCTCGACGCTGTCGACGATGCCGCCCCTGTGGCTGGCTTCGGGGATCGATGGGAGGGTCGTGTTGCACGTCAAGCGCTGTGCACCGAGCAGACCGGCATCACTCACTTTCGCCTTCGTCCGGGAAAGCGCTCACCGTTCTCGCACCGCCACACTGATGCAGAGGAGATCTACGTCATCTTGCCGGTAGCGGGAAGGTGAAGCTCGACGATCGCATCGTCGACGTCTGGCCGCTGGACGCGATCAGGGTTGCGCCCGACGTACCTCGGGCGTTCGAGGCCAGTATGCAGGGGCTCGAGCCCATCGCGTTCGGCCGCACCATCCCGGCGATGGGGAGCCGGTCTAGGACGACTGGGTGAGCTGACTCTGCATCCCGGATTGCTGGGCCCAGTGCTGCTCTGTCGCCGCCAGGGCAGCATCGCGGCAACTGCCGGTTCCCAGCTCGGCTTCGATGGGGGCAGCAGTCCGCCGTGACGACCCCGGATTCGTGCAACCGGCCGCGCCCGTCGCGGTCCCCCACAATGAAAATAGGTTTCTGGCGCATGACGCTAACGCCGCTTCGCGAGGACTCGACCTCGACCTTAGTAGCTGCCCGGCGAACGCGAGCGGTCGGTTCGGGGAGAGAGGAGCGCAGATGAACACGCAGCGCGACTGGGTGGAATGGCACCGAGACTACGACGATCCAGGTTCCCTGCTCTCGCGGCGCGGGAAACTTGTTCAGGGGCATCTACGCGCTGAGCTCGATCATGCCCCCGCCGGGGACATACGACTGATCAGCCTGTGCGCCGGGCAGGGCCGGGACGTGATCGGCGTCCTGGCCGGGCATCCGCGCCGGGACGACGTGCGCGCCCGGCTGGTCGAGCTGGACGAGCGCAACGTCGCGGTCGCGCGACAGGCAGCGCGGGCGGCTGGGCTGGACGGCGTCGAGATGCTGCAGGCCGACGCCGGGATCACCGATGCCTGCGCAGGCGCGGTCCCGGCCCAGATCGTCGTGGTGTGCGGCATCTTCGGCAACATCACCGTCAGCGACATCCAGGCCACGGTGGCCGCCCTGCCCAGCCTGTGCGCGCCCGGTGCGCTGGTCCTGTGGACCAGGCACCGCGGGTCGCCTGACCTGACCCCCGCGATCCGGTCCTGGTTCAGGGAGGCGGGCTTCCGCGAGGAGGCGTTCGACATCAGCGACGACGGTTTCATGTCGGTGGGCGCGCACCGGCTGACGGGCGAGCCCGCCGCGCTGGTGCCCGGCCAGCGGCTGTTCACCTTCGCGGCCAGGACCTGAGCCGGGCCAGCTCGCCCTGGACACGTCGATAGGACGCCGGCGGCACCTGCTCCCCGGCAGCACGCACCAAGGGGCGTTGCGTGCGCGAAGAGCGGCGTGTTCTATCCGCCGCGGCTGCCTGTTCCGGTCACCCCCGCGGGGCACGCCCGCGGGAGGACGTCGCGACCAGAGGGACCCATGGAGGGTCACACGCGTGGTTTCGGGTGCCAGCGGCTCGCCGCCGCTACGAGACCTACGCCGAAGCCGGCAGCGCTAAGAGCTGGCTTCTGATTTGTCGCCGCCCGAGAAGCCAGCCGCTGGCTGCCGCTCCGGCCGATCGGAGATCCAGAGCGGAAGTCCCGAGAGGTGAGAACCGGCCCGGTCGGATGGCTCAGTCTTCGTGGATCCAGAAGTGCCACAGGTTCATCGCAGACTTCTGCATCGACCTGACCGTTAGCTCCGAACCAGCAAGCACCGATAGCTCGGCTCTGACGAATGGGAGATGCGCGGCGCCGCACGGGCCGAGAAATCGCCATCACTTCCCCACGGGTATCGCGAGCGTGGTGCCGTGGCTGGTTGTGTCCCGGCCACCGTCATATTCTGGCGGACCCATGATCTGCCAACCACAGGCCGCGGACCGCCCCGTCTGCTCAACGCACACCTGCAAGGTTGCAGTGCCGTTTGGTGGCGGGTACGCACGGCACGCGCGATTGCTGCGGTTTCGAACCTAGTCCGCTGCAATGCCAGCTGGAGCGCGCCACGGACAATTCGACGAAACCCATGCCGCTCTGCCGGCGAGGCCCACTTCGTATCGGCAGGGTGACGCGTCGGCGAGGAATCGTGAGTTAGTTGCCGCATGGTGCCGCGCCGCGGTTGTCGTGGTGCCAGGGTGAAGTTTCAGCAGCGGCAGAGGATTCCGGGCCGGATCGGGCGGTCTCTGCAGCGAAGCTATGCGCTCCGCGGGTCCCGCAGCCGCCACGGCGCGATCTAGGCGGTGAGATCTGACTCGAGCTTGCCCGGGTGAGGGTCGGGTGAGGTCCGTGGTTTCTGCGCTCGGCGGTGAACGCTTCACGGAGGCTGTGACGATTATCGGGACGGTTGGCTGCGACGCTGATCGCAGACGACCGACTGAGCCCCCGATCGCGATGGATGCTCCGGATCCCTGCCGATGGGTCATCCGCGGCCGCATTGACACACCATCGTCAACAAGGAGGACGGCATGCAGCTCTATGACATTCTGCGGCGCAGCGGCTGGCGCTCGCCCGGGGAGCTTCAGAGCGCAGCCGTGCGTTCGCCGCGCGTGGGCGCGGAGGTGATGCGGGACGAGGTGCGGTGGATCCGCAGCTATGTGCTTGACGAGAGCGGCGGGCTCGCTCGGGACCGTCTGCGTGTATGAAGCGATGAGCGCTGAAGCGATCCGCCGGCACGGAGCTGCCGGTGGACGAGATCGTCGCCAGCGCCGACGGTCGTCGCGCGGCCCGACCCGCAGCCGGCGGCGGCGTGATCCGGATGGTGACTGACATGCGGCGGCTCTGGTGCGCGCGCTCTGGGATCACGAACTGCATTCGACGTGCCATGTGATGGGGTTTAGGATTGCTGATCTTGTTGGAAGGAGGGCTTCATGCCGCGATATGTGATCGAGCGTGACTTTGGGTTGGTCGGTGAGGAGGAGATGCAGGAGGTGGCCGCGCGTTCGAAGGCCATTGGGATTGAGCAGTTCCCGGACATCGTGTGGGAGCACAGCCACGTGTGCAGCGATGATGGTGGTGCGATCAAGAGCTTCTGCGTCTACACGGCGCCGAGCGCCGACCGGTTGCGCGAGCACGCGGACCGTCTTGGCTCGCATGTGGTGACCAAGATCTACGACATCGTGGGCGACGTCAATCCGGCAGAGATCGTGCTCTGATTGCCGGGCGAGTCGGCTGAACCGGAGACAGCCTGGGCCCGTGTGTCGGTGCCCGGCGTGTCCATGACTGCATGAAAGAGGGCCTGGTACGCGAGCGCGCGTTTGAGCGCGAGGATCCGCCGGCGTTCGTCTTGACCGGGCAGCAGCGTGATGGCGCGGGTGAACAGATGCACGGCTTCCGCGTACGCCAGCCCGGAGACGGCGTGTTCGGCCGCCCGTGTGGCGTAGACGAGCGCGTGCTCGCGATCTACCACCGGGAGTGCCTCGCAGAGATGGTGGGCGATCTCGAGGATCGCCGATTCTTCTCGGGATTCCTTGAGGACCTCGGCGACTCGGGCGTGAATGCGGCGTCGGTGCGCGTGGGTCAGGCGTCCCAAGAGGGTGCGGCGAACGAGGGCGTGCGAGAAAGCAAAGTACTCGCGGTCGCCGTGGGCCATCTCTGCCACGAGGTCGGCGGCGAGCGCCTCATCGAGCGCGGTAGCGAGGTCTTCCCCTTGCATGTCGCTGACCTGCTCGAGGGGCGCGAGTTCGAATTGGCTGCCGATGACGGCGGCCACCGTAAGCAGGCGGACGCAGGGTTCTCCGAGTCGGGCCAAGCGGAGATTCACGACCTCCCGGACGCGTGGCGGTACGTCGAGGTGGGCCAGCGATAGGGCGCTGCCGTGGGGATCGCGTTCGTTGAGGTGGCGCACGAGCTCCTGCACGAAGAACGCGTTTCCGCTGGCCTCCTCGCGAATCGCGTGGACCAACTCGGGCGACAGCTCCCGGCCGGTCAGGTCACGAGACAGCTGGGCCACGTCGCTGTCGAGCAAGCCCGAGAGCGTCAGGCGCTCGACGAAGTGCTCTTGGAACAGGCGCTGCAGCGCCTCGCTGGGCGCTCTCGCAGTCGCGACGTCGGGAGGTCGCTGGGTAGCGAGTACGAGCAGGCGTATCTCGGGCCGCGACTCGAGCGCGTGGCACAGGAGCGCAGCCGTTGACTGGTCGGCCCACTGCAGGTCGTCGAGGACCAGCAGCACGGGAGCGTCGGTGGAGAGCTCCTCGAGCAGCGACGCGACGGCTTCAAACAGGCGGTAGCGCCGGCTCTCGGGGCGACCTTCGGGGCTCGGCACTGCTCCGGTCCCGCCGGAGATGCCAGGCGCGACCGGTTCGAGGTCGATCGCGCGCGGCGCGACGCGACGCCGCAGCTCACTCGGGGCGGCGACGGCGAGATAGTGCCCAAGCGCCGCGACGACGTGCTGATGGGGGAGCAGCAAGTCCTCGTCGGCCCAGCCATGCAGCACGATCGCGCCTTGCCCGCGGGCGACGAGCGCCAGCTCACGGGCCAGCCGGCTCTTGCCGATCCCCGCCTCCCCGACCACCAGCGCGAGCCGTGCGCCATTCCCCGCGCACACGTCCGACCACAGTCGCCCGAGCACTGAGATCTCCGCCGCGCGCCCCACGAACGCGGCCGGCACGGGACGCCGCAGCCGCGCAGGCAGCGGGAACCGCGCGCCCGCAACCCAGTCTCCGCCCCCCGGCACCGGCGCGGGTCCCGCCTCGTGAGGCTCATGTTCTGCCTTCGTCCCGTCGAGGGTGATGCCCTCACGCACCTCGAGCACGAGCGCCCGCGTTTCCTGGGACGGGGAGATCCCGAGCTCGCGCCGCAGTCGCTCGCGCAGCCGCCCGTAGACGGCGAGAGCGCCTGCGCGGTCACCTGAACGGGCCAGACGGACAATCAGCGCGCGCTGTGCATCCTCGGCCAGCGGATCGAGCGCCACCCGCCGCCGGGTCCACGCGATCGCCCCCGGAAGGTCGCCCGCGGACTCCGCGCGCCCCGCGATGCGCTCCAGCAGCTCCGCGACGCGCGCGCGATGCTCGTCACGGTACTCATACACCCACTCCTCGTCGAGCCCGGCGAGCACCTCACCACGGCAAAGCGCAAGCGCCTCCTCGAGCCTGTCCGCCGCGAGATGCTCGCCGAAGGCAATCGCATCCACCCAGACGTTCGGCGGGCCATCGAGACCCACGTGATCGCGCGTCGCAACGAGCGCCCGCGAGGACTCTGCTCCGAGTATCCGCCGCAACGCCCACAGCCCGTTGCGCAGGCTCGCCCGCGCGCTCGAATCGAGCACGTCCGGCCAGAATCTCGACGCCACATCGCCCCGCGGGTGGCTACCAGGATTCAGAGCAAGCCAGGCGAGCAGCGAGCGTGCCCGCCACGAGCCGCCCGGCTCGACCACCCTACCGCAGCTCTCCACGACGAGCTCGCCCAGCACGCATACGCGGAGCATTTCGCCACGATACCGTCGCCCGCGTCCCAGTCGACGATTCCTTCACGGAACCTGTGACGGTGGCTGGGACGGACATCCGAGACCCTCCTCGCGACGGAAGCCAAACCAACCACCGGGAGGACACATGCCACTCATCAACGTCAAGCTCATCGAGGACGTCTTCACCCCCGATCAAAAGCACCAAATCGTGGAGCGCCTCACCGACGCGATGGTCTCCATCGAGGGAGAAAACATGCGGGGCGTCACCTGGGTCGTCGTCGAAGAGGTCCGCAGCGGCGACTGGGGCATCGGCGGTAACCCGCTGCGCACCGAGGACGTCAAGGCGCTAGCCGCGGGGGCGCCGGCCTAGCAACGGAGGGAACCGCCGGCGGGCGCATCATCGTCTGCCCAGTCTGCTCCGACGCGCGCCTCAGCGAGGACAGGCTGATCCACGGTGCGGAGCTCGCCGGCGACACCCCCGCTGTGGCAGTGGATCGACAAAAAGGCCACTGTCTGCAGCTATTGACCACGCCCGGGGCGGGTGGCCGCAGCGCATTACTGGGCGCTGCAGAGGTACTGAACCAGACTTGAACACAAGGGGCATTGATGACTGTCATCACCAATCGCAAGCGTGCGCTGACTCATAACCGAGCCCTGCGCGTGACGATCACGGTCTAGCTGTTGTCCTCGCGACGGCCCTTCCCGCGGACGCGCAAGGTCGTCGCAAGCCGGATCTGGTCGAGCGCCAGACTGGCAGTCCACCACCGCAGGTCTCGGCCGGCGGCTCGTTCATGGTCGGCGACGTGGCCGCCAACCGTGGCGCCCCGCCGGCTCGGCGGTCGCTCACGCGCTACTACCTCAAAAGCAGCAGGACCATCCTCCTCGCCGGCACCCGCCGCGTGCCGGCGCTGGCGCCGCACCGCCGCTCGGGCGGTCGCGCGCACCTCAGGATCCCAGCGGGAACGCCGGGCGGGCAGTATGCCGTGGTCGCGTGCGTCGATGCGACGCGGCGGGTGAGGGAGCGCCACGAGCGCAACAACTGCCGCGCCGCGCGCGGGCGCGTCGCGGTACCCGGACCCGACGGCGCCGTCCCGCCATCGAAGCCGCCATCACCGCTGAGGTCGGTCGACAGCGATCACGACGGGTACCCCGACGGCCTGGATTGCGCGCCTCGCGACGCGTCCGTGCACCCGGGCGCGACCGATATGCCTGATCTCCACTTCGTCGACGCCAACTGCGATGGCATCGATGGTGATCTGGAGACCGCGGTGTTCGTTTCCCCCGCCGGCAACGATGCGAATCCCGGGACGATGACGCGGCCGCTGCGTACGCTGGCGGCTGCGATCGCCGCGGCCGACGCCCGCGACAAGGACGTCTACGCGGCTGCCGGCGTCTACCCCGAGGAGCTGCGCCTGGCCAGCCGCGTGAGCGTCTACGGCGGCTACGGCGAATCGTGGAAGCGCTCGCTCTCGACGCCGACCCGGATCACCGGCGCGACGGTAAGCGGCGGCGATACCGAGGCCGCGCTCGCCATCAACATCACGGCCCCGACGACGCTGCAGCTGGTGACGCTTGCTCCGAACGCCCCGAGCACGCCCGGCGCCACGTCCTACGGTCTACGCGGTATCCACAGCGCCGGGGGGCTCGAGCCATACCACGGGGGGCGCCGGGGCCGTCGGCGACCCCGGGCTCTTCCTCGGCGACGGCCAGGGCGGACTTCCAGGCAACGCGATATCCGGCTCCGGCGTCTGGCACAGCCATGACGGCTACGCTGGGTCGAAGGGCACTGACGGTCACGGCGGAGGCGCCGACGACTGCACGCTGTGCACCGGCGCCTACGGAGACGGAGACGGAGGCGGAGGCGGCGGAGGCGGAGGCGGTGGCGAGGGCGGCGGAGGCGGCAGCGGCGGCCAGCACGGCGGCGGGTCGTTCGGCGTCTTCCTCGTGGACTCCGCCGGAGCGGTGGTCCACGACTCGATCGTGTCCGCGGCCGACGGCGGCGCGGGCGGCCTCGGCGGCACGGGAGGCACGCCGAACGACAGCGACGACGCCAGCCCCGGTGGCCACGGCGGGATCGGCGGCGCGGGTGGCCTCGGCGGCAACGGCGGCGGCGGCGCCGGCGGACCCAGCGCGGCGATCGTCGGACTCACCGCGGCAGCCACGCCCGGCACGACGCTGCGCCACGGCGCCGGCGGCATCGGCGGAGGCGGCGACCGTACCGCGGCCAGCGGCGCCGCGGCAGACTTCCTGGCCGATACAACCTAGGCCCAGTAGGGCCGTGCTCCGGGACCCAAGCTGGCAGATGCCTCAACCGCCGTCCCGGCGTCTCCCCGGGCGCGGTTGTGCGTTGCGCTCGCGGCGCTCGTGCCGTGGGCACCCCCGCTGCGCAGACGGGTTGACAAGCTGTCTGACTTCATCGGCGGGTTGTGGGACCGGACGCTCGACGCCGTCCTCAAGCGGGTGCTCCACGCTGGCCGGGCCCGGTGAATCCCCCCGCGCGGGGGACGTGGACCGCGCACGACTGCATCCGTGCAACGTCGGGCACGTCAACCCGTCTGTCGAGCGAGCGTGAGCTACGTCGCTTGGGCGGTCGCCCGGAGTGCCGCGCGGACGCGTCCAGCAGTGCTTCTGCGAGCTACCAGCATCAGCGCACCGCCGACGCTCCGGGTGCCTAGCTTGCGTATGCAGAGCATTCCTGCGCAATGGCGGCCGGGCAGGTCCGGCTCGATTAGATAGATAGCCAAGCTCTGCTTCGCTCCCGTTGCGGTACTCCGCCGCCGGCCATGAGATGCCCCCAATGCGCGGAATGCACGTCCCGGCGGTGAGTTGAGCCCCAGCTGGCTCGTCGTTGCTGTTGACGAATCGCGGAGCGGCTGCGCCTGCCCATCCGCAACGCAGAGCAGGCATCTGAACCTGTGGCGGCGTTTCGGTTCTGTCCTGCGTTGGCGGGCGGGTCGCTTGCGTAGGATCGGTGTGTGCT
Organism: uncultured Solirubrobacterales bacterium; assembly: GCA_963731355.1. GTDB lineage: Bacteria > Actinomycetota > Thermoleophilia > Solirubrobacterales > Solirubrobacteraceae > Palsa-465. The sequence goes on from CAVSUS010000006.1 coordinate 566,435, forward strand.
CGTCCCGGTTGATCGCGTCGAGGTGACGGTGGTGATCGACAACTTCCTCGATGTGCTGATGGCGGGCGAGGAGGGCGTGGTTCGCTACCAGGCGCGGGACTTCGGCGCGGCTGAGCAATTGGTTGCTGAGCATGGTTTCTCCGCGTTGGTCAGTGTCGAGCGGGGCGGCGACCGGCGCACCGTGCTCTACGACGCCGGCCTTACACCGCACGCCGTGGCCCGCAACCTCGACGTGCTTCAGGTGCCGATGAGTGACTTGCGTGCGATCATCATCTCGCACGGCCACGCCGATCATCACGGCGGCCTTGAGGGGCTGATCCGCCGTCGGGGGCGCTCGCGGTTGCCGCTGGTGATTCACCCCGATGCTTGGCGCGAGCGAAGAATCGCCTTTCCCTCGGGCGGCGAGTTGCGGCTGCCGCCGCCGAGCCGTCGCGATCTTGAGGCCGAGGGGCTGGAGGTGGTCGAGGAGCGCGCGCACAGTCTCCTGCTCGACGGCACGGTTCTGGTCTCCGGACAGGTCGAGCGGGTCACCGAGTTCGAGAGTGGCTTTCCGATCCACGAGGCACGCGAGGGAGCTAGTTGGCGGTCTGATCCGATGATCTGGGACGACCAAGCACTCGTCCTCAACGTGCGCGACCGCGGCTTGGTGATCCTCTCGGGCTGTTCGCACGCGGGCGCGATCAACGTCTTGTTTCACGCTCAACGTCTGACCGGGGAGGCCCGCGTCGCTGGTCTTCTCGGCGGCCTGCATCTCACCGGTGGACTGTTCGAAGCGCGCATCGGGCCAACCGTCGAGGCGTTGCGCGCCGCCCGCGTTGGCCGCGTCCTGCCCGCGCACTGCTCGGGCTGGAGGGCGGTCCACGCGATCGCCCGCGCCATGCCCGAGGTGTTCGTGCAATGCGCGGTGGGAACCACCGTGACGTTCGAAGCACCACCCGGATAGCTCGCAAGCTGAACGCCTCGAAGGGGCGAGACCTGCTCTGCTCCAAGCGCGCTACTCACCAGTGATCCGCTCCGGCAGCCGCAACGCGCGGCGAGCAGGACGCCCGCCCGCCTGGCTCGTCGGCTGGACTGACCACTTCAGCGCGCGGCGAGCCCGCGGAACCTGGCCCGCAACACCGGGAACACAGGCAGCGAATAGCGCAGACGGCGCGGGAGGCAACGGATGGCGGCGATCCCCAACGACGCAGGGTCGCGTGGCAGGGGCGGGGCGAGGTCGCGAAGCTCCGCGACGCCGGGGATCTTGCTGATGGCGGCGCGTTCGGCAGGGTTGAACAGCCACGTCCACAACTCAACCGCTAGCTCACGCTCCCGACCCGAGGTTCGTCGGACGAGGGCAAGCATCACCTCGGGCACGACGTCGAAGACCAGTAGGGAGCCTGGCAGCCGTTCGGCGATTCCCGCGATCAGCCCGTGGACCTGATCGCGCTGGAAGTATGGGAGCAGACCCTGCGCGGTGACGAGGATCGGGTCCGCCGGATCCAGCCCATCAAGCCAACTCAGATCGAGTGCCGATCCCCAATGGCTCGACTGTCGTGGGCCGTCGGGCAATAGCCGGTGGCGAAGCTCCATAGTCTTGCGCAGGTCCACGGTCAGCCACCGCATCTGGCCGTTGTCCAGCCGCCAGAACTGGGTCTCCAGCCCCTCGCCGAGCGCAACCACCATTCCGGTCGGATGCGAGCCCAAGAACCGGCGGACCGCCCCATCGAAAGTTGCCACCCGCAGCGCATGCAACCGCGCCCCGCGGGCGAAGTCCGCGAAGTCGTAATCGAGCCGGTCGACGACCTCAATGGCCACGGGGTCCTTCAGAGCTCCGATGCGTGCCGCGGCGGCACGGCGGCCGAGATTCCCCAGTAGGGTCTCCGGCACCCCAGACAGGTCTACGGGAATCGGCTCCACCATCGGCGATCGTAATGGTGCTGCCGTCGCTGGGTCCGCCGGCATCGCGGGGCCTGTGTGCAGCGATCGATTCGGACTGGGACGCCTCGCACACGCCGGCCTTCGCCGCTGTGATCGAATTCCACGCCAGGCACCTGCCCCGGGGCGCGAGCGCCGAACGCGTGGGAGCATCTGGGTGTGGGTTCTCGGCAGACGCTGAGCGAAGCTGACCGGCGGATCGTCGCAGTGTGGGCGGCGGACTGCGCGGAGCGGGTGCTGGGATTGTTCGAGGCGGAAGCTCCGGGGGATAGCCGCCCCCGTGATGCCATCGCCCGCCTACGGGCCTTTGCTCGTGGCGAGCTTGGCGTCGCAGAGGCGCGCCGCCGTTTCGTCGCTCACGCCGCCGCTCGTGAGGTGAGCAGTCCCGCAGCGGTGGCCGCCGCCCGAGCGGCCGGGCAGGCCGCAAGCGTCCCGCATATGGGCGCGCACGCTCTGGGTGCCGCCGCGTATGCCGCCAAGGCGGCTGGACTGGTCGCCGCCGACCGGCCTGAGGCGCTCAGCGAGGAGATCCGCTGGCAGCTTGGTCGTATGTCCGCGGCGGCCAGAGCCGCCCTGCGACAGCTGCCGCCCGTCGGTGAGAATTCCTCCGGTCCCCTCGGGCCGGGGCTTCTCGCGTCGGGTCTTCTCGGCACGATCATCCGTGACCTCCAGGCCAGCTTGGCGGACCCCGACCACGCCTTCCCTCCCAGATCGCAGGCCGATCCGGAGGACGCAAAGAAACCAGAGCAGCCTCTCGAGGTGCGCGTTACGAAACGCCTCGCATAGCACCCGTCCGCTCGTCGTTCCCTACCCGGCCAGCCCCTGCCCGCGACGCCTCCGCACCCCCTTTCGCTCCGTCGCACACACCCGCTGGCGCCGAACGCTCGACCTCCCTCGCGGAAAGTGCGCACCCCGTTCGAGACCTCGTGTAGCCCGTTAGCACGAGCCGCTCAGGGTCGAGGCTTTCGGCGCTAGCCGGAACCCCCCTGCAGCTACAAGCGCGGAGCGACTGTGGCGAGGCCATTCAGACCGGGATCGCCGACGGCGTGAAGCGGCCACGATTTCGCCGGCGCTGAGGCTGAGGGCTACCGCCCGCGGACACTCGGGTAGCGTCCTGCTTCCGCGCAGGTTGACGATGACGTCGATGGCGGGCCGCTACTCCTCGACGCTTGACGGGGCCACGGCTGCGTCGGGGTCGCTTCGCTGCAAGTCCGGGAGCGCCGGCGCCGACGGAGAGCCTCTGCCGGGCTGCTTGCAGGGTCGCGCGAAGCAGGCTAACACCGGGAGCCTCTGGCCAGCTCGATCCGCCGACCGAACCGGAATCGAGCTAAGCGCCGGGATGCGCGCTTGTGGGCGAGGAGCGGAACCCGGTCGAGCATGCCGGTCCTGCTTTCGCTGATCGGCGGGCGCGGACCTGCGATCAGCGGCAGCGGAATTGACATGCAAGTATCTACTTGCCTAATATCGAGTGCGTGGGCGACGTCTTCAAGGCGCTAGCCGATCCCACGCGTAGGCGCATCCTCGACGAGTTGACCGAGCGCAACGGACAAACCCTGTTTGAGATCTGCTCGCGGCTGGCGACCAAGCATCAGCTGGGGTCCTCGCGCCAGGCGATCTCGCAGCATCTGGCGGTGTTGGAGGCCGCTGGGCTGATCGAGACTAGGCGTGAAGGCCGCTACAAGTTCCACCACTTCGACCCCGGGCCGCTGGAGCGCATCGTCGACCGATGGCTCCAGGCGGACCTGAAGGAGGCCAGATGAGAATCCACCTGACCAGCGTCCTCGTTGACGACCAGGACAAGGCACTGCGCTTCTACACCGAAGTGCTGGGATTCGAGAAGAAGACAGAGATCCCCCTTGGCGACCATCGCTGGCTGACGGTCGTCTCGCCTGAGCAGCCGGACGGAACCGAGCTTGTGCTCGAGCCCGATTCGCATCCGGCGGTCAAGCCGTTCAAGGCGGCGCTGGTGAGCGATGGGATCCCGTTCACGTCCTTCGCTGTCAACGACATCACCGCTGAATTTGAGCGCCTGCAGGCGCATGGTGTGAAGTTCACGCAGGAGCCGGTCGCGATGGGTCCTGTGAGTACGGCCGTGTTCGACGACACCTGCGGCAACCTCATCCAGATCGCCCAGCGGTCTTAGATCGGGCTCGATGGAGCGTCGCCTGATTGCCAACCACGACCTGGTGGCCGTGCCTCGGAGCATCTAACGAAACTCGTACACCTCGTGCATTGCGCGGCATAGAGGGCCAAGCACTGAACGCCTGGAAGATCCTGGGATGGGTTCTCCGCAGACGCTGAACGAGCGCGACCGGCGGATCCTGGCGGCGTGGGCGGGGGACTGCGCCGAGCGGGTGCTGGACCTGTTCGAGGCGGAAGCGCCGGAGGACAGCCGTCCCCGCGATGCAATCGCTCGGACTCGGGCGTTTGCTCGTGGCGAACTAGGCGTCGCCGAAGAGCTCCGCCGCCGATTCATCGCCGGCGGCGCCGCGCGTGACGTGAAGCCTCCCGCAGGCCGCAGGACAGGCAGCAGCCGTTCCCCATATGGGAGCCCACGCACTGGGTGCCGCCGCATATGCCGCCAAGGCGGCTGGACTGGCCGCCCCCGACAGGCCGGAGGCGGTCAGCGAGGAGATCCGCTGGCAGATTGGCCGTATGTCCCCGCCAGTCAGGGGCGCCCTGCGACAGTTGCCGCCGGTCGGTGAGAATCCGTCCGGTCCGCTGGGACGGGGACTGCTCGCATCCGGTCTTCTCGGCAGATCATCCGAGATCTCCAGGCCGGTTTGTCCGGCCCCTAACCCCGTCGGGCATCCGAATCGCGGCCCCGGACCACCAGCGCCCGCCCTGCGTTGCTCGCACGGCGTGCATCCCATGCGACTGCCAACTCACTTGCGTGCCGCGGGATGCGGGGCAGGCCGGCGGGCGCGGGTTGCGGTAGGGTCGGCAGGAGGCGCCGGGGGCCGCACGGCTGAGCTAGCCGGTGTCTGTCGTGTGTGCGGGCGGCGCGAGCAAGCTACGCTGGCCGGAGGGGTGTCGCGGCTCGATGACATAGACCTCACAGACGACGCCACTGCGGAGCAGATCTTCGGCTTCGACGTATGATGCTTGAGCTCGGTCGCTTGGCCGAGGAGACCACCAAGAGAGCGCCGCGAGCCCATGGGCGGTATCGGGTCCTCTTTCGTCTCTGGATCGTGCTCAGCCAGGAGCACCAGACGGTCGCGCTCAACGACGGCCGGGCTCTTCGAGTGGGCGCACGCCAAGTGGCCCCCGCCACTCTGGACGGTCGAGCTTGACCCTGGGGCAGCTCGCTCGGACGTTCGGGTCGTGAGTAGGTCCCGGTAGTACATTCCGACGCATGGCAGACCTCTGGTGTCCTCAGTGCGGGGAGCGAGTTCTCGATACGGGGAGGTACACAGTCGGCCAGCATCATGCGCGGAACCAACGCTCAACCTGCCCGCAGTGCCACGCTGAACTCGTCCGACATCCCGACCTAGAGGACAACCGGTGGACGGTTGACGATCCTGCGCCGCCACCGGACGAAGAGCTGGGTGGGAGCGGCTAGGCATAGGTAGACGCTGGCCTGACAGCGCCCGTGTGGCGCTTCCTCGTCACATCTTCTTGCGCAGCTTCTTGAGCTGATGAGTCAGGATGCGCGGCAGCAACCGCGGGCCGGGCACGACCATCAGGCCCAACTGCTGAAGAAGCGAGAGGGCGTCGAGCTGGAACCAGTGCTCCGCGACCCGTCCATCGACGAAACGGTTGAGCTCTAGCCCGGAGAACGACACTCTCTTCTGTGTCGGCGGAAGCCCTTGGAACTCCCCGGTGTGGGTGCCTGCGAAGTGGACACGCTGGGCGACGAGGTCGCCTTCTCCCACCGCGTCCTCCACCGAGAGCCGAAGATCAGGGAACCCATCGACGAATCCGGAAAGGAACCGAGTCCACGCCTCGGAGTCCAGCGGGGCAGGCTCCAGACTGGCGGGAGCATGGGCCACGTAATCTGGCCCACGGACGTCCGCCTCCCCGGCGTCGTCGCGCTCATTGAACACTTCGATCCACCGGCGCGACACGGCCTTGTTGTGTTCTATCGAGGTTGCCCCACTCGCCTGCTCTGCGTTCCCGGTCGTTGTATCCGGGGTCGGTTCATTGGTCACGATGTTCCGCCTCCTGGTGCCGTTGGTGATCGCGGGCAGCGGCCGCCGGCGCATTCTCCGCCACCGCTGCTGGGCGTTGCAACCTCACCCGATGCTTGCTTCGGCATCGCGACAACAGCAGGGCTGTCGCAGCTCGATCGTTGCAGCACTCTGAGCCGTGTGGGTCCCGCCGCTGGTCTCGTTCCACAGGAGAAGCGTCGGCGGCCGTCTGGACCTGCCCCGGGTACACGGGCACGTCACAACTGCATTTGGCGGTTCGTGCTGTCCGGGCACGTGCCATGCTTCCGTGACCACGCGCAACTGCACGGCGGCACGCTGCTAGCCACCCTCGGCGAGCAAGCAGGCCTTCGGCCAACCGATGGTCGACGCTTCCGCTTAGTCGCCGTTCCGGCCACGACCGAGCGGCTTCTGCTTCGCGCGCTCGCCGGGTAGAAGCAGCAGCCAGATGACGGCTCGCGCCGGCCGCCCTCGCACCCGATGTTTCGTGAAACCGGCATTACGGCGATTGATCGGGTAGGCGATTAGTTTCGCTGTTGCCCGGAGTCTGCGTATCAAGCACCGACTCGAGCAGCTCGGGTCATCCATCTCGAAAGGAAGCAACCGATGGCCTCGCTAGTTCTGAAGATGTCCGTCTCGCTCGACGGGTACGTCGCACCACCGGACGGGAGCACCGACTGGGCCGCTGCGGGACGCTCCGAGGACGGTGCCGCCTGGACGCTCGAGACCGTGAGCAACGCGGGCACGCACCTCATCGGCGCCGCGACCTACGCCCGCTGGGCCACGTTCTGGCCCGGCGCCGCCGGGCCGTTCGCCAAGCCGATGAACGAGATCCCCAAGGTTGTGTTCTCGAACTCACTCGCGTCCGCGGACTGGCCCGAGACGACGATTGCTACCGGCGACCTGGCCGAAGCCGTCACGCGGCTCAAGCAGGAGCGCTCCGGCGAATACCTTCTGGCGCAAGGCGGGACGCGGTTCGCGCGGTCGCTCGTCGCGACCGGCCTGATCGACGAGTACCGGCTTGTCGTGCATCCGGTCGTCCTGGGGGCAGGCGACCGACTCTTCGACACTCCGCTCACCATCAAGCCGATCAGCACCACGGCCTTCAGCCGCGGAGCCGTCGCCCACGTCTTCGCGGCGCACCCGTGATCGAGCCCGATCGGCAACCAGGGAGCGAACGCGCGTCCAGCACACCGCCCCCTTGTCGCCGTTGCGACACTTCTGGCGGAGTGTGGTCTATGAGAAAGAGAAGAACGGGAGAGCCCGGGCGCTGACGCCCTGGAGGCGCGTTCGGCGGCGACGTCCGCCCAACCCAGATCCGCGGCTTCACCCAGCGGGTGGCGGTCGGGCCGTGAAGCAACACCACCGGCAAGCCCGGACCAGCCTCCTCGAGTGCGATCGAGGAGGCTGGCAACTGCAGGCGTCGCTCTGACCGGCCGCGGGCTGCGTCAGCCGTGAGCTGGGCCTGCCGGCCGGAGGACGCGCTACGCGCCCTCCGGCATGGGCGTCCCGGCCGATGGGTTGCCCTGGCCGGTCGCCGTCTTACCCGGACCCTCACTTGTCTCCTCCGACTTGACGGGCCGCACGATGACCGTCACCTTGTCGGCCGGGTCGATGGCCTCCGGGAGGTCAACGTGATCGGCGGTGGCCGGGGCTACGACAACCTGCTGCTCGCCGTCGTTCAGCTCGTACAGGATGTCGTAGGTCTTGGCGCCTGCCACCCTCATCCAAGTCACGCCGACGGTCGTGCCGTTGCGCTGGATGGTCACGCCAGCCGGAGCCTTCAGCGGGATCTCGCCTGGCGCGTCGTACTTGGCGACAGGGATCTCCCGAATCGGCTCGCCGTTGCGCATGACCACGGCCACGATCTGGCGCACGCCGGCCGGCCCGGGACCTGGACGGAAGCTGAGCTTCCCGCAGTTGGGATGCGCGGCATCACCGTTTCGCACCGCCGTGAGTCTTAACGCCGGGCAGACCGGGCCAGTTGCGTTGCCGATCAGCACCTGGTCCTTACTGGTCCTCTCCCAGAACTGGACCGACTCGCCTGGCTTGCGCTCGTACACGTAGTCGAGCGTGCGGCGATGGCCTGTGCCTGTGACCGTGGCGCCGACCAGGGGCGGGAGCTGCAACTTGGCCTCCGCCTCGCTCACGATCGGGGGCGACCCCTTTAGGACCTTGATCTTCCACGGGCCCGGCACCGGGTCGGGAATGGTGATGATGGTCGACTTGCCCTGGTGGGCGTAGAGGTACTCGTTGGGCACGAACCTGCCTGTCCGGTTAACCATGATCACGTCCTTCCCGCCAGGACTGATCAGCTCGAACTTCGGCGGCCTGCCGAGGCCCCCGAACTTGAGCGTCACGCCCGGGGCGTTCGGCATGGTGATCGTCTTCGGCCCACTCGCGGCGGCGATGACTGCCGCCTTCTGAGCCCGGTACGGACCCACGTCGCAGGAGGTGGCCATCAGCTGGAAGCCGCCATGCCATCTGTAACCGGCGCCTGCACTGATGCCGTTCTGGACGACATCCTTAACCTTGTTGTAGACGCTGACGGCAGCGTTTTTGACCGGAGTAACCACCGTCGTCACGAACTTTTGGCCGGCGGACTTAAAGAAGTTGCCGACGTCGCTGAAGAAGCCCGCGGCCTGGGCAGAGGGCCCGACGTCCGCGGCGGGGAGATCAGCGGCTCGATTGAAACCGCCTAGCTTCACGCACCCAGCGACTCCGACGTTCGACACCGCCACGTCGCCGCCAATGCAGGCACCCGGGATCTTGGCGATGCATACATGCCCGGTCCCGAAGATGTCGAAGCGCCTGGACTTGGACTGATACCAGCCGGTTAGGCTCCCCGTGGCCTTGAGCGCCCCGGAGGCGACGTCGACGCCCGCGCTCAAGCCGAAATCGATGTCGCCGGTGGACACGTACTTGATGTGAGCTTCGCCGACCCTGCTGCCGGTGATATCCAGCGAGCCGTCAGCGTTGAGCACCCACGGCCTGGAGTTGATGTACTCCAAGCTGCCGTTGATCAGAGCAAAGTTGCCCGGCCCGATTCGGATCCCCGCCGCGGCCTTGATCTTGAACGGAGGCGGATTGACACACAGGCCGAGGCCTGCCCGATCGAGGAATACGTTGGTGGCGATCGGCACCGAGTCGCCCAGGTTGCTGACCTGGGCTCCGCCGTAGCCGAACTGCCCATTCCTGAACCCCGCGAACACGCCGAGCTCCGCACGGCTGGCGGTGGGCAGCACGATCACCGCCGAGCCATCCCACCGGTTCGCGGGAGTTCCCTGCTCGCACTCGATTAGGGGTTTCGCCCCAAACAAAGGAGGCGAGCACGGCGTCGTGGTGGTTTGGTTAGCGGCGGTGTACGACAGGCACAAGTTCTTCAACCCCACGCTCCCGATGAAGGCGTTGGCCACCTCCAGCTTGACCGCGTCGGTCTTCAACGAGCCGTCCTGATTGACGCGGAAGGCCACGGTGCCGGTGATCCCGCCAGCCCCCTGCTCAGGGCCGTTCTTGAGCACCGATGGCAAGGCCAAGACCCCGGCAAACTTCGAGTAAGGGGCGCCGTTTGAGTCGCGGCCGAAGTTCCACGCCACCGACGAACCCGTGAGGTCAAGCCCCAAGAACTTCTGCCCGCCGCTCGGGGCAAGGGCGATGAAGCTCCCCTCCTGGCCGTTCGTGCCATCGGGGAAATTCTTGGTGATCACCGTCTTGTTGAGGGTGAAACCGGCGACGGTGATCGAAGCATTGACGCTTATGCTGCCGCCGGGTGCGCTGCTGGTGGGGGTATGAATGCTGACCTGTGTCCCCGGGACCGGAGGCACGGGTACCCCGTTCAGGTTGATCGCGCTGGTGGACGTGTACAGGGTCGGGTCACTCGAGCCCTGCGTGAAGCAGCCGGTCGTGGTGGCGGTGACCAGCGGCTCCGTAATAGTCTGCATGCAAGCCGCCATCGAACTTGCGGGCAGGGCCGCGGTGCCGAGTGCGACGCCAGCCAAGCAGGCGATTAGGGCGACCGCCCGTCGACTACATCTCAACATCCAACTGTACCCCCTCGTGCGTTAGTGGTAAGCCCAACCTCCGGTCCGAGCGGACCCTTATTCGGGAGCCGGCGCACCATGTCAAGCGGCGGCCGCCGGCTGGTCGTTCACGGTCCGCGCGCACCGCGTGGCCTAGGCGAAACTCGCCGGCTGCGAACGCGCAAGCGCTAGCCGGCCGTGAACCCCATCGATGATGCACTGCCCTCCCCTCGGGAACCAACCACCCCAATGTCTCGCCGGACGCTATACGACACGAAGCCCGCTTGTCAAGTCATCGCGAAGACGATATGTATGGTCAAAGTGGCCCAGTGGCGCAGTGTTTTGCAGGTCTACGTAGTTATGGGTGACTTCGAACCTGAGCGGCATAACGCACCCAACCCACCTAAGCGCCCAAGCCATTCGCCAGAACCGGTCAAATGGAAGCCCATCGGATCGGTCGTATGTCCCGCGAGGGATCTGTCGAACAGCCCCGAAAATAGTCAGAACCCTCAGGAGTGCGAAACGCAAGTAGTGCGTCAGGTGGCGCGGCCGAGGGGATCCTCCGCACGACCAAACTCAGCACATCCCTCACAGCTTGTGGCCGCGAACTGGTCTGCCACAGCGTCGTAGTCAACACACTTGACAATCTGACTGTCAGCGGCGTAGCCTGGAGACATGGGAGGGTCCTTGGCTCTGGGGGAAGGTGGCAACCTACAAACGCGTGCCGGCTGCACATGTGCGACTGGCTACTGCCTTGAACGCCGGCCAGAGGGGTACAAGTGCTACGTCGATGCGTCGGCCTCAGTGACACGTTTGCTGCCGGCCGACGACTGCGAACGCCTAGCGCGGTCGCGGTCGCGGTTGCGGTCGTGCGTTCTGCGGCGTGTGGCGTATGGCCTGCGCCGGCGGGCGCCACGGCGGCCACGCCATACCTCGACTACGTCGCCAGGGCCCTCCGCGCGAACTCGCCGGGCACTGAGGGCAAGGTATGGTGGCTCTCGAGAGACAGCGCGCTTCCCCCGGGCTGGCTGCTCCAGACCCCGAACTGCTGGAGCCATGCGGAATGCAGCCAGCCGCCCCCTGGGGGAGCCGTCATCCTGCAGCGGATGGCCTATTTGATCTCGACCGCGCGCGCGAGCGTCGACATCGCCGAGCTATACCAGCTTTCCGCCACCGACGGCGGTCCAGAAGGACGGTTTCTGGATGCCATCACCAGGGGTCTGCGGCAGGGCCATGAGGGCCACCCGAAGCAGGAACCGGTCGTGCGGGTGCTGATCGGCAAGTTTCCCTTCGGTTTCTACTCGGCCAACGCATTTGCCCGCACTCTGGAGCGAAATGTCGGGCCATGGCTGAAGGTGCAGTCGGCCTCTATGCGCACGGGACTTACTTCATGGAATCACGCCAAGGTGCTCGACGTCGATGGGCGGGCAGCGATCGTTGGCGGAATGAACTACTGGAACAGCGACTACCTCCAGACCGCACATCCCGTCGATGACCTGTCGATCGAGGTGGAGGGCCAGGCCGCGACTGACATCTCGCGCTACGACGACGTGCTGTGGGCCTGGACGTGCGAGCATCGCCACGGCTTCCACACCGACGTCACGCTTCTCAACCTGCCCGATTGCGTAAAGACCGTCAAGACGCAGTCACCGCTCCCGAACGGGACCGTGCCGATTATGGTCGTCGGACACCTGGGTAATGGGATAAGCGTTCCAGGCGAGCCGTACCACAAGGAGTCTGCGCCGTGGGCGCGTCCGCCACTACATGGCAACAAGTGCGCATTCTTCCAGCGCGATGCCTCAGAAACCAACGATAGCCGTGCGTATGAGTACCGAAACCCGGGAGAGCCGGCAGTCCGCGCCCTGATCGAACGAGCTCGGACATCCATCTTCATCGCGCAGCAGGATCTCCTTTCGTGCCTCCCGAAGCCGGTGGCTGCGACGGAGGCAAAGTTGGACGAGCGTCTGTTCGCGATACTGGCGAGCAAGATCGTGGCCGGCGTGCCGATTACGATCGTGCTCTCCGCAGGTCGCGGCGGCGCGGCGGGGTACAGTAATGGTTGGACACTGAAAGACCTTGGCAAGATCCTCAAGCAAGCCGTCGAGGTCGATGCACACGTCCCGGCCGCGCAGGCGAGAGCAAAGCTCTGCCAGGACGTGGCCCTCGCTGCGCTCCGTAACGGTCCGGGGGCGACATGGGCTGACGGCAAGCCGTTTTCCCTTCACGCCAAACTCGTTGCCGTCGACGACGAAGCGTTTTACATCGGTTCGCAGAACCTCTATCCAGGGCGGCTCCAGGAACTCGGCACGATTGTGGAGGATCGACCGGCTGCGAGGGAACTCGACTTCACTTATCTCCGCCCGATGTGGAACTGGTCGCAGCGCGACGCGCTTATTAACCCGGCGACCAAGAAATGCGACGTATGAGGATGAAGTCCGCATCGTGACAACTTTCTCGTCTACGTCGCCCGACCTCCTGGCAGCTACCCGGACGGGACTCACACCCGCTAGCGAGGAGGAGCGTGTGAACGGCGTGAGGTCGACGAACTGCCAGGCCGCACACTGATGTGTCACGGCGACTGGCTTGCCTGAACCATCGCGGCCCGCCGCGGCTAGGTGTATGAACCGAGCAGGTTCGTGCCGTTCAGTCGGCTGATCGGGGGCTGTGGCTCTGCCTGCTGAGCCCCGTCCGTTCGGGCGTCTACGGGCTTTATCGCCTCAAGCCGCTCCGCGCCGGTCGAGGCGCAGGACGCCGTTAGAGCCGGCGCAATCGAGGGCTTGAACGGCTACCGGACCGTGCTCGAGGCGCACTCCTCGCCGAGTGCCAGCACACGATCGGGCTGGCGCCGCGATCCAGCGCGTATTCATCGAGGAGGAGGACTGGGATGGCTCCTACTTCCGTCGATCGCCCCGGAATATGCACCGAGGAGCACCCGCAGTTGCTCGAGATCGGCTGGATCAGGCGGATCCCACCTGATGAGGCGGATGCCGAGACGTTCGATCTCGGACGCGCTGAACGGAGTGCGTCGCGACTCTGCTCGAGACGGGCCGTCGAGCGGGCGCCTCACGCAAAGCCTTGAGTAGCGCTGCTCTCCAGGCTGCGCAGCTTGTAGCGCTGAATCTTCCCCGTGGGCGTCTTGGGGAGCTCGTCGAGGAACTCGATGAACTCCGGGTATTCGTAGCGCCGCAAGCGCTGCTTGCACCAGGTCTTGAGCTCTCCGGCGAGCTCTGCCGAGCCCTCGCCGCCACGGGGCACGACAAACGCCTTTACCCGCGTCGTGTAATCGGCCTCAACGCCGATCGCGGCCACCTCGAGCACGTCGGGGTGCTCCATGATGGCGTTCTCGATCGCGATCGGCGATGCCCACAGCCCGCCTATCTTGATCATGTCGTCGGCTCTGCCCTCGTAGACGAATACGCCGTCCTCCGTCTGGCGATAGCGATCGCCGGTGAAGTACCAATCGCCGCGCACGAAGCCCTTCGATTTCTCGTGCTGATGCCAGTAGAAGGCCAGCGCGCTGTCGCCCTTGACGAACAGGTTGCCCACCTCTCCCTGCGCGACCGGCTGCTCGTTGTCGTCGAGGAGCTTGAGTTCGAAGCCGGGCACGGGTCGGCCGCTTGTGCCGGGATGCAGGTCCCCGGGCCGGTTCGAGCAGTAGATGTGCAGCATCTCGGTCGAGCCGATCCCGTCGCAGATCTCCAGTCCAGTCACCTCCTGCCAGCGCCGAAGCACCTCCGGAGCCAGCGGCTCCGCGGCCGAGCAGCACATCCGGATCGAGCTGAAGTCGGTGGTAGCGGCCTCGGGCGCGCCGCTCAGCCTCCCGTAAAGCGTCGGCACGGAGAAGAACAGGGTTGGACGGTACTTCTCGATGTGGGCGAGGATCTTCGCCGGGTCCGGCTTGCCGGCCATAAGCACGGCGGTGGCGCCTACGGCGAACGGGAACGACATCCCGTTGCCCATCCCGTAGGCGTGGTAGAGCTTCGTGGTGGAGAAGCAGACATCATCCTCGGTAATCCGCAGGATCTGGCGACCGAAAGTGGCGATCGTGTACGGGATGTCGTGCTGGAGATGCACGGCACCATTCGGTAGGCCGGTGGAGCCGCCGCTGAACAACCAGAACGCGAAGTCGTCGCGGTGAGTGTCGGCCGCCGGAAGCTCACGGCGTGCGCCTCGAGCAGCGCCTCGAGGCTCTCGATACCGTCCGTGCTGCCGTTGACCACGACGAGCGGCGGTGGGTGATCAAGCCCGGCCACCGCCTCTTGCATCGTCCCAAGGGCAGCCGCCTCAACGAGGATGACGCGAGCCCCGCTGTCACGGGCGAAGTGCTGGAAGTTCGCTGGTGTATCCAGGTAACTGACCGGAACGGGGATGGCGCCGATTCGAATGGCTCCCAGAAACACGGTCGGCCAGGAGGGCGTGTCGTCCATCGCCATCAGAACCCGCTGTTCCCGTTGGATGGCCAGTCCCTGGAGCGCCCGTCCCGCGCGGCAGACGCGGTCGTGCAGGCCGGCGTATGTCAACTCCTCGGTCTCGCTGCGGACGGCGATCTTCTCGCCGCGACCCGCCTCTAGGTTCTCGTCGAGCAAGCTACTGACGTTGTAGCGCTCGGTGACCTCCAAACTCATGCGCCTTGTCTCCACTCCATCGCCGCCGCCCCGCGCGGCGCATCGACCTAGCGACGCAAAATGGCCCGGCGGTTCGCAGCTCCTCGCGGGCGGCCACGCGGACGAACCTGTTCAACCTCAGGTGAAATGTATCAATGCGAACCGACTCGAACGTGAGAGTGACGATTTGGCATGAGCCGGCCTGACCGCGTGTCGCTTCATCCGCAGGCCCGCGCTGCCCTCGCTGAGATGGCTGCGCTGCCTGATTGCTTCATCCCCGGTCGCGAGGGTTTCGACCTCGCGGCCACTCGCGCGTGGGCCCGAGTCCGAGCCGGCCGCGGTGAGCCCGTGAGCCGCGTCGCCGAGGTCGACGCCGGAGGCATCCCCTGTCGCCTGTTCCGACCGCAGCCTTCTGCTCCCGCCATGCTCTACTTGCACGGAGGGGGCTGGGCGCTCGGCAGCGTCGAGGAGGCAGAGCCGCTGTGCCGCGCCATCGCCAACGATTCTGGCTGGGCTGTCCTGGCCGTCGGATACCGGCTGGCGCCGGAGCATCCCTATCCGGCCGCCGTGGAGGACGTGGAGCGGGCGGTGGCGTGGCTCGGGCGCCAGGGTGGCGCTCTCGGACTGGATTCCTCGAGGCTGGCGCTTGCTGGAGACAGCGCTGGCGCGAACCTTGCCGCCGCGGTGGTCTTGCGCGCTCGCGATCGCGGCGCTCAGGACTTCAGCCTGCAAGCGCTCTTGTGCCCCGCCCTCGACCTGCTCGACGAGGGAGCCGTCCGGTCGGGGCTCGCGCAGGGCTTTGGCCTCGACCGCGAGACCATCCGCTGGCACGTCGAGCGCTACGCTCCCGCCGTCTCTGACCGGGAGCTGCCGCATGTCTCGCCACTGCGCGCGGCGAGCCTCGCAGGTCTCCCGCCCGCGCTGGTCATCACGGCCGAATACGACCCGCTGCGCGACGAGGGGGAGGACTACGCGTCGCGACTCGCCAACGCCGGCGTTCCCGTGGTCGCCACCCGGTACCTCGGCATGATCCACGGCTTCATTGATCTTGAGCGCTTCGACGCCGCGCGGAGCGTGGTGGCCCAGCTCACAGGCGCCCTTCGTCACATGGCCGCCTGAGCGGTGGCCGGCGGCTTGTTTGGCGGTTCGGGTCGAAACCAGTCAACCAGTAGAGACCGGCGCTGACGAGGCCTGCTCGGCGGACGAGTCGCGCTCGTCGAACCCCTGCCCGGTCGATTTCACATCCTCGCCGTTCACCGAAGAGCGCTCGGGGAGCGCGCTTACAAAGTGAAACGCCCGCGGGGTCTTGTGGCCGCCAACGCGCTGACGCATGTGCTGGCGCAGGACAGACTCGAGTTGCTGCTCGCGTCCGCTCTCCATGAGCACGACCCATGCCTCCGGGCGGGTGAGACCGTCCTCATCCTGGACCCCGATCACAGAACACTCTGCGACGGCCTCATGGTCACTTAGGACGGCCTCGACTTCCAGCGGGCTAACCCACATACCGCCCACCTTGAGCATCTCGTCTGAGCGACCCCGGAAGTAAAAGTGCCCGGACTCGTCCTTGATGAACGTGTCTCCCGTGCGCAACCACGCGCCGTGCATTGACTCTCTCGTGAGGAGCTCGTCATGCCAGTAGAACGGCGAGCTCGACTCACCTTTGACCATAAGCATCCCCGCCTGGCCATCCGGCACGACGTGGCCTTCGTCGTCGACGACCTTTGCCTCAAAGCCCTCCACGACCGTCCCGGTGCAGTCGGGACATACGTCGTCCATGCGGTTCGAGATGAAGATATGACACGTCTCGGTCGAACCGATCCCGTCCAGGATCGGAAGGCCTGTCCTTTCCTTCCAACGCCCGAGGAGCGATCCCGAGAGTGCCTCGCCAGCCGAGACGCACACCCGCACCGAGCTGAAGTAGTTCTCCTTCCACCTCGCCGCCAAGAGGCTTGCGTAGCTCGTCGGCACGCCGAAGAAGATCGTCGGCTTCAGCTCCTTGACGACGTCGAGCACAGCGCGCGGCTGCGGCGGTTCAGCCAGCAGCACCGATGTCGCCCCCACGGAGACGGGGAAGTAGAGACCGTTGCCGAGGCCGTAGGCCCAGCACAGCTTCGACACGGAGAAGGTGACGTCGGACTCCTCGATGTGCAGCACGTGCCTGGCGTAGGTGTCGGCGCAGAAGCGCATGTCGCGCTGCATGTGGGTCACACCCTTCGGCCGTCCGGACGTGCCCGACGTGTACAGCCAGAAGCACTGGTCGTCGCTCATGGTGCCGGCCGGCGACAGGTCGTCCTCGGCGTCCTCCATGAGCTCGGCCAAACTCAGCTCGTCGCGCTCGGCCTCTCCGGCCACGACAAGGTGACGAAGGTGGGTGGTTCCCCGCCTAGCGCGGCGGAACGCTGGGGCCAGCGAAGGGTCCACCACTGCTGCCTTTGCGCGCGTGTCCTCGAGCAGGTCCGCATACTCGAGTGGCTGGAGGTTCGTGTTGACCGGGACAGGGATGGCGCCGATCTTGATCGCTCCGAAGAACGCCATCGCGAACTCGGCGGCGTCGGGAAGCGCCAGCAGCACGCGGTTCTCCATCTCCACCCCAAGGTCTCGAAGGGCATTGCCGGCGCGGTTCGCGCCGCGGGCCACCTCGCCGTAGGTATGCGACCGTGCGTACGTCCTGATCGCCTCCTTCTCGGCAAGTCCACGTTCGAGATTTCCGTCCAGTAGGTCGACCGCGGCGTTGTACTGCCCGGTGTGTCGTGCCGGGCGCCGTCGATCCCGGTCTCGCGCGGCGCCGGCGGTTATGGGATGGCGAGCGAAGAAGTTGCGCAACAGGACGGCGGCTCCGGCGGGTTCCTGGATGTGCAGCAGGTGTGAGGCGCCGGGGAGCACGACCGTCTCCGTCTGGGGCATCCATTGCCTGATGTGGTCGTGGACCTCCACGTACACGGGAGAGCTCTCCTCGCCGAGCATGTAGAGCGTCGGGCACTTGATCTGCGTGCCCTCGGCGGCGTGAAATTGCCACTGCTGGTGCGCGGGGACTTCGACCGCGAAGTAGGTATCCATGTCACGAAGCGCCTGGTCGAGCCCGCCGGGGATGCTGCGAGCGATATCTCCCCGTTCCTTAGGGGTGCCGAGGAAGAAGTCCTCCGCCGCCTCCCAATACCCCTGGTCATAGAGACGCTTGGCGACATCGATCAGCTCGAAGACGACCTTTCCCCGTGGCACGGACAGCACAGCGGGCTCCAGGACGGCCAGGGAGTGCACGCGCTCGGGCGCGTCGAGCGCGAGCTGCAGGGCTATCGCCCCACCGTAGGAATGGCCCACCACATGTGACGCCTGCACTCCCAGGTGCTCGAGGAGCGCCGCGGCATCCGCCGCCTGGTCGGACATGCTGACCGGCCCGGTCGCCGGCGCGCTGTCATAAAAGCCACGGCGGTGATAGCGGATGAGCATGTAGCCATCGCTCATGGACGGCTGCGCCAGCAACGGAATGAACGAGCCGGCGATGTGGCTCCCGTGGATCAGGAGCACCGGCTCCCCCGCGCCCTTGAGCTCATACTCCAACTCGACGCCGTTGACTCGGGCTCGTTCCATGGTCACCGCTGCTTCGCTGTCGTTTCGCTGACGCTCCTACCGTCATGCCGACAAGGCCGCCTGACCGTGAACGGCGAAGCGGTTCGACCCTCTGGCCCTCCCGTCGGCGGACCTAGCATAGCGTCGATCCGTTCCGGCTCGGGTGCGGTGAGCACGGCGGCAAGGGGCGGAGGCCGGAGTACCAGGCCATGACGCCGCGGCTATAGGATCCCGACACCTTGCTCCCGCTGCTGATCCCGTTGGACGACACCTCCGAGCTCTGTGCACGGGTGGAGGTCAGCATCGCAGTTCGGCCGTAAACGGACTCGCGCCCGGGCTGGTCGACACACCGATGACAGCCGCCATGCCAGCCCGCGTCCTGAGTGCCCTGATCGATCCGAGCCTCGATCTCCGACGCGCGGTACGGTACGTCTCTGCCTCGGGCGATCCCTTTCGTCGCCACGGCGCCACGCGGCGCGCGATCGCAACAGCGACGACTCGGTCGTGCTCGTCTGGCGAGCCACGCCGATCATCCTGTTCCCGGTGCCGGCCGGCTCGACGATGGCGAGATGTGCGCTGAGGGCGAGGAGCGGGTGCGTGACGAGGATCGCAGCCGTGACCTGCTCTGGCCCTCGCTCGCGCCTGTCGGAAGTCAAGATCTGGCTGAGCTCGCCCCCTCGGCGCTGAGCGGCAGCTCGGGCGTCTCGCCAGCCGGTGCCGGGTCCTCAATCGGTGTCGTCGTTTCGTAACCGAACACCTTTAGGCACACAGCCTCTTGGACGGCACCCGGCCAGGTGTGTACGCCAAGCCAGTAGTCCTCAGGAGGAGCCGTTGGGCGAGGGGGTGAGGAAATATGGTTGCCGCGGTCGAAGTTCGCTGTGGGAGTCTCACCCAAGCTGTCAAGGTCGATGCCGGTAGCGAGGAACGCTTCCTTGGATTCCCAGCGAGAGAAGCCGACCAAGCAGGTGCCATCCTCGCTGACAAGAGGTGGCTCCACACCTAGGCAACCGGGTTGGCTCTCCATCCAGCCGCGCATCTGGGCCATGCCCTGGGCGAGCGCCTGGACGTTGTCGGGAGACGGATAGTGCAGAGTCATAAAGATGAACACCTGAGCCCTCCGTTCGTAGATGGAATTGACCTGACGCTATCCAGGATTACAAAGGAAAGACCTGCTCTGAAACGGCACGTTCACCTCCGGCCTCATGGCGGTGAGCACCTGGCGCGCTGCGAGGTACCGGTGATGGCGGCTCCCGCTCCGCCCGGAAGCCGTGCATCTAGGACGACTCCTGTCACGATGCGGGCGCCCTCAGACGGGAGGAACAGCCCGATTTTCAGCAGGTGATGATGTCGCTGACGAACTTCGCGCTGGCGATGTAGGGTGCCCAGTCCTTGGAGTACAAGCTCGCGATCCTGTGTACGTGGGTGGAGCTGGACGTAACGCCACGCGAATCGCCTCCGAAGAACTTGGAACTGGCCATGCGACCGACCGTTCGGCGGATCACGCATGCCTTCCAGAAGGCATCTTCTTCAGAGCTTCGGAACTGCCTAAGCGGGAAGGTCGATGACGACCTGATCGAAGATGTGAGCGAGATGATCAAGTGGCGTGACCGTCTTGCCCATCGGTACCTGAGGGAGCAGTACGTCTTGCCTCCGCCGATCTTTGGTCAGCGGATGTACGACGAGTTGCAAGACCTCATGGCCCGGTTCGAAGAGGTCAACACTCGCGTCGACTCTGCGACGGAAGCGGTCGTCGCGGGGTGGGTGCAGAATCGGGCAACTACGCACCAGAGGTCGCGGCTATCGTCCAGCGGCTCATGTGTGGCGACCTCGTAGGCGGGTCCTAGTCCGGTCGCTCATCGAGGATCTGAACGACCTCCGGCGAGTTGAATGGGTCGCGCAGTTCGGTCGGTTGCGTGATCTCGGTCGCCCGCGCGGCCGGGCGGACGATCGCGCCTCCGTAGCACGCGCGGCGGGCGATTGCATCGGCGACGTCCGGTCGTCCCGCTCCGGGCTGAGCGGAGGTCGAACGGATCGTTATCGCGGCTCATGCGGAGCGTGTCAGCCAGGTCCTGAGATGTCGAGAAGAAGGATCAACTCGCGAACGCAGGGGGCACCAGCTTTCATACCGACGCGAGCTTTGGTCGGGAGTGGTCGGGTAGGCGGAAGGCCCATGATGTCGCGCGCCGTGCCGACTGTCACTGGTTTCGCTGGCCGCGCCGACCCGCCCTCTTACCTAAACAGGGGTGCTCCCTCAGAAGCTCTCCCTTCAAGCCGGCTGGGGCCCGCATCCTGGCGCTCCTGACCAGGATGCGGGCCGTGGGAACCTCAGGGTTGATGTTCCGAATTAACGCAGCAGCGAGAGGGGTACCGCGTTTGCCATTGCGCGGTAGCCCGCGTCGTTCGGGTGTAGGTGATCTCCGCTGTCATAGATCGGCCGGAGTTGCAGCGGATTGACGGGGTTGCGAAGCGCCTTGTCGAAGTCGATGACACCGTCAAACGCCCTCCCGGTGCGGATGAACCGGTTGACTGCCTGACGCGTCAGCTCTTTCGCTGGCGTGTAGTAGGGGCCACCGCTTGCCGACGTGTACGTCGCACCCTCGAACGGGGTCAGGGTACCTCCGTAGATCCGCAGGTGCAGGGCGTGTGCGTCCCGGATGACCTGCCTCATGCCGGCGATGATCTGCTGTGCGCCAGTGCCGTAGACGCCGATGTCGTTGATCCCCTCCAGGAAGATCACGTCGCGCACACCGGCCTGCGCGGCGTCATGCAGGAACCGCGCAGTAGCTGCCGGCCCGGTTGTAAACGACCCGGCCGTCGACCCATTGGTTACGACCGCGTTGCCACCAATGCCCTCATTGGCGATTCCCCAGCGGTCGCGTCTGCGCAGCAGCCGCTCGCCGAAATAATCAGGCCAACGGGTGTTGGCGTCGATCGTCGAGTGAAACCCATCAGTGATCGAGTCACCGAACTCCACCACGCTGCCGTCGCAGCCGCACCCGGAGGCGTCGATTGCATCCAGATAGAACCAAGAGCCGCCCACCGGGACGGGAAGGGGCCCCAAGGACTGCTCGCTGAACGCGCTCCCGGAGGCGTCAGCGGCATGGTTGCCGGAGGCTACGTAGTTGACCTCCTGGGCATCGGGATGCCATGTCGTGGGCCCGGTCGCATCGGGCAGATAGACGCTGACGAGCAGGTTGGCCTCGTCAGGTACGGACAGCGCCACGGGGTCACTGACCACGTCTTTGCCGGCCGGCACGACCGTGCCGCTCGCGCCCGCGAACGTCACCGGCTGCACCGTGCCCGACGCAGTGTCGGCTTCAAAGCCCTGCACGGCCACAGTCGCGACGCCGATGTCCAGGGCCTTCGGACTGTAGAGATCGGAGAAGTGCAAACGCAGGCGTTGGCCGCCAACCGATACGTGGACGACCATACGCAGCGTCTGATCCTGGAATCCCTGCGCCGATATGCCAGTGCTTCCGGGCTGGTCCGGCGCGGTTGCCCAGGTCGCGACCCAGCGCGACTGCTCGCGTGCGCTCCTCCCATGGCGTGCGGCCAGTGCGACTGCAGGTCCGGCAATCACCAGCGCGGCCGCTATGCCGACCGCCACGCTGGTTCGCTTTAGCGAACCCTGCCGCGAAAAGCTCACCATAACCCCCTCCTTTCACGGTTGTCTGTGTGACTCCACCTGGCGCGGCTCAGTCCCGACGTCGATGCGGGCGCTGACGCCGCTTTTCTCTCGCATTTTGCCGAAACTCGGTGGCTGCTGCGGTGCCCGACGGGCCCCCGCTCACCTCGCCTAGTCCACGAACGCCGGCGCTAGCTGCCACGGGCAAGTTCAGCAGGCCAGCGCGGGGACGGCAGTGCTCAGGGACTTGACGAAGTGGAGCTAGCCGGAGTGGAACCGGCGACCTCCTTGGGTGCGATCTGGGGAACACGGCGCCCCCAGTGGCGACTGTCGGTATCGGGAGGCCAAGTGATGCCCAATCGTGATGCCCAATCACGTCCAAGCTGGACTGGTGAGACAAAGCGCCGAGAAACAGTCGCTTTGCAGGCACTCTTGAGCGGGAGCGACGGGACTCGAACCCGCGACCTCCGGCGTGACAGGCTGCGTAACCGTCGACAACGGGCGACGACGACTCACGACGAAAGACGCGGATAGCCCCACGAACAGTGGAGATTCGGCCCGTCCTGCTCAATAGCCGCGGCGATCGCGTTCAGCGCGAATCGCCGACGTATTGGCGTTTTGGTGGCGTCGGCCCCGGCGGCACGAGCGCTCCTTTCGGGAGAGAGAGATTGCGCGGTCGTGCCGCGATCGAAGAAGAAACGCTAAGGCCGACATCGAAATGCGCGGCGCAAACGGCACCCCCCGCGACGACCGGTCCGTCCCAGGGTTTGCTAGTCGAGTACGGCGGGAGCTCTGGTTCCCGGTCGACGTCACTCCGGCCGGGTTTCCGATCGGCAGGCGCGCCGAGCCGGTCGACAGCGAAGGTCACTCTCTGGATCTCGAGGACGATGCGTCCGGCGCCATCGAGGCCCAGACTCGGCAGGCGGCCCTCGCCTTCGGTCGCGCGTGACACCCCGCGCCCGGACTCAACGGTGCCACGGCGATAGTCTCCGCCTGGGACAAGCCCGAGACTTCCGGATCCGGTTCGAACCGGCAGTCTGATCGAGAGTGCCCCTAGCGCGACCAAGCAGAAGCCGTGACCGCTGGCGTCGTTGGCGCTGACCGTACCGCCGGTACGTAGGTAGTGTAGGCAGAGGTTGGGCATCTGCGGCGCGCCGTCCGCTTCTCAGATTCGTCCGCAGGAGCACAGATTTCCAGCGCTGTCGACGCTTCCGCTTCGGCGCCGGCGGCCGCTTGCTGGCCACGCGGTCGGCGGCTAACACGGCCCGGCCGCGGACTTGCGCTCCGTCGCCAATGCGATGGCGCGACATGGGTCGGCGCGAGAGCGAAAGCGATCGTGCGGAAGTGGGCGGCAACCGGCACTTGATGTCATGAAGGGCCGGGGCTCCGGCGGCCCGGGCCTGGTGCGCCCGGGGCGCAGGAGATCGGCCCTCCGCCCCCGAACTGCACGCGTTGAGACCGCGCGGAGTTCGGCCGCGCGGCCGGACAACTCGAGATAGGAGGACCGACCGTGAGTAACCCTACGCGTTGGGTCGGCGTCGATTTGCACCGCCGGCGTTCGCAGATCGCGAGCATCGATGAGCACGGAGAGCTGACGTTGTCGCGGAGGATCGCCAACGACCGCGACACGTTCAAAGAGCTGCTCGGCGAGCCGGAGGCGACGCACGTGGCGCTCGAGGCGACCTACGGCTGGGAGTGGCTGGCCGAGCTGCTGCAGGAGGCCGGCTATGACGTGCATCTCGCGCACCCGCTGCGCACCAGGGCGATCGCCGCCGCGCGGGTCAAGACCGACGCGGTCGACGCCAAGACGCTCGCGCACCTGCTGAGAACCGGGATGCTGCCCGAGGCGTACATCGCCCCGCCAGAGCTGCGCGATCTGCGCGAGCTGTTGCGCCACAGCGCGGTGCTGACCAGGATGCGTAGCTCGGTCAAGAACCGGGTGCACGCGCTGCTGGCCCGGCAGGGCATTCGGGAGGAGCATTCCGACCTGTTCGGCAAGGCAGGACGCGAGTTCCTCGCTGGCCTCCAGCTGCCAGAGGGCTCCCGTCGGCGCCTGGACAGCCTGATGTGCCTGATCTGTGACTTTGACCGCGAGATCACCGCAACCACCCGCGAGATCGACGCGCGCGCGAAGGTCGACGAGCGCGTGCCCGTGCTTTGCCAGATCCGCCGCGTCGGTCGCTACACGGCGATGCTCGTGATCGCCGAGGTGGGTGAGGTGTCCCGCTTTCCGACCGCCCGTCACCTGTGTGCGTGGGCGGGGCTCGCGCCGAGCGTGCGCAGCTCCGACGGCAAAGCCCGCCTCGGGCACATCTCCCGCCAGGGCTCGCCCGCGCTGCGCTGGGCGCTGACCGAAGCCGCGCAGAAGATCCCCACCGGCGGCGGGCCGCTGCGCGCGCAGTTTGAGCGGATCGCCAAGCGCCGCGGACGCAACATCGCCAAGGTCGCGATCGCCCGCCAAATCCTCACCCTCTGCTACTACGCGCTCAGGGACGGCGAGATCCGCTGCCTCACAGACCAGCCCGACATCGACGACCACGACAACGAGCAGCTGGCCGAGGCCGCATGACCAACGCCAGCTCACACCAGACTTGCGCTCACGACCAGGGCGCGAGGTGCATGCTCGGGCGAGCTCGCTCCTATGTCTGGCCTCCACTCGCAGACGAGCAAGGACGGCCGCGCACTTGATTGAGCCCCCGAGCACCGCACGACACCCTGGTCCGCCCCGCGCGACCGGATGGATGACTGGAGCCTCCTCCCAAACCGCAACGCAGTCAGCGAAGCGGCGCCCGACCCTCAGAGCACCGTGACCACCACCAACAACCCCTGCCAGACTCACCCGCCCGCGTCAAGCGCCCCTAACCGGCGCCGATCGTCCCCGCCCTCAAACAAGGCGCTTGACCCGGCCGGGCTCGCCCGGCAATTCGACGACCAACCCGGGGCAGAGCCCCGGAACCCCAGCAACTACGGCCATTCACCCGTTCACCGCGACATCAAGGCATCCGCCGTTCACGAAATTCCCGCATCGCGCCTTGACATCAGCCGCCCCTTCATGGATGACATCAGACCATTGCCGATCCCGACGCGGCTTGCGCCGGCCCAGCGCATGCGCGTTGCCTACGCAGGTTTGGCCCGAAGGCGACAGGCCGAGCGCTGTCGAGATTCGGGGCATGAAAATTCACCCCGCAGGAGTTCCCGGTCCGGCCGCGTAATAGCGCGTCACCGGGCACAGGGGATTCTTGTTGTGGAGAACGCAGGAGGGCACGCCGGTTTGGACGATGGGCTGAGAGCCCGTGAGATTCGGTGGCGGCCTCTGCGACTTGCCCGGGTGCGCTGCGAGCGCGAATCGGTCTGTGTCGTTCGCCCACTCGTTCTCCGCTCATCAACGATTTACTACAGGCTATAGGAGGTGAACGGTGACCAAGCGGCGTTTGCTGTCACGGCCGCTGGGCAGGTGCATCGGGCTGGACGTGCATCTTGACTTCATCGAGATCGCGATCTGCGAGGAGGGCAAGGTGTTCTCCGCCGGCCGGGTGGCCTCCACCCCGGAGGGACTCAAGACGCTGGCCGAGAGCCTTCTGCCCAGTGACCGGGTTGCGCTTGAGGTGACCGGCAGCTCGTGGGAGATCGTCAAGCTGCTCGAGCCACATGTGAGCAAGATCATCGTGGTCTCCCCGGGCGACACCGGTATCAGCCAGGCGCGCGCGAAGACCGACCGGCTCGACGCCCGCACGCTGGCGAAGCTGTTGTGGACCGGCGAGCTCGAGGCGGTGTGGGTGCCGCCTGAGTGGATCGCAAGGATGCGCCGGCGCCTGGCCCGCCGCCAGCAGCTCGTCCGCGCCCGCTCCAGGGCCAAGAACGAGATCCACGCCGTACTGATGCGCCGCCTCAAGGGCCGCCCGCCCGTCTCCGACCTGTTCGGGGTCAAGGGACGCCAATGGCTGCGGGGGCTGGAACTCCCGCTGGCGGAAGCCGAGACCGTGCAAGGCTGCCTGCGCCACATCGAGTTCCTCGATCAAGAGATCGAGCAGGTCGAGCGGCTGATCTGCCACGAGGCGCTCAAGTCCCGGCAGATCAGACGGCTCATGACCGTCCCGGGCGTCAACGTCATCTGCGCCGCGGTGTTCCTGGCGGCGATCGGCGACATCCGCCGGTTCAAGGGCTCCCGCCAAGTGGTCGCCTATCTTGGCCTCGACCCGCGCGTCTACCAGTCAGGCTCAGGTAAGGCGCGCTCAGGGCGGATCTCAAAGCAAGGCTCGCCCCAGGCCCGCTGGGCCCTGGTCGAAGCCGCCCAGTCCGTGGCCCAACAGCCCGGTCCCCTGCACGCCTTCTATGAGCGCATCAGAGCCCGCAAAGGCCACAACGTCGCCGTCGTTGCCGTCGCGCGCAAGCTCGCCGTCCTGTTCCACTGCATGCTGACCCGCGAGGAGGACTACGCCCACCAACAGCCCTCGCTGACCGCCCAGAAGCTCCGGCGAGTCGAACTCGCCGCCGGCGCCCCCGAGCGCAAGGGGCAACCCTCCGGCGTGTGGGCCACCCGCGAACGCATGCGCCAGGCCGAGAAGCAGCTCGCCGCCCAGGCCGAGGCCTCCTACAAGCGCTCGGTCGCCGACTGGAAAGCCGCCTCCCCCAACAAACAGAAGGCGGGCGCGAGCGTGACAGCGGGGCGCGCATAACCAAGGCCCCTCCAACGGGGCAACGTCACGCGGCAGGCCACGGTCAAGCCCCGGACACCTGCTCTTTGACACGTCATCGGCTCACGCCCTAACCAACAACCTAACGCGCCGTGAGGACGTCCACAACCTCGACCAGGACCACCCGCGCGCAAAAACCGCCCACGACCGCGCACACCGACCTCACAGGAGGCGATCTAACGCCCTCGGCGACCCCTCCGCGACCAACACGTCACCCGAAAACGTCGCAAATTCCTCCGAACCACGTCACCGACGGCCCTTGATTTTCATCGGTCGTCCCTTCCAGCAGCGACGCGGCCGTCGACTCCGGTGGCTGCTCCGCCATGCGAGCGACAGCGAGGTGCGCTTGCAGGGTCGGCGCGGATCGGGCTGCCAGCAAGCACCTCGGCAACTCCCGCAACCGCGGCAAAGCAGGCCCGCCGCGGATGTCGTCATGGCAACCAGTCGCCAACGATTCCGTCCGTCTCGCAACTGGCGAACAGCAGGTGCCCGCCGAGCGCCAGCTGGGCACCTGCGTTGGTCTGATCGCGGTACAGCTTTCTCTCCTTGTGCGTGCTGCGCTGTTACGCCTACGGGCGTTGGAAGCGTCGCTAGCGTTCGGCGTCGATGTTCTGCAGGCGCACTTGACCGCGGGCGATCAGGCTGCCGTCCTCGGGGCGGCGGATCTCGACCTGCCAGAGCTGTTGGGTCCGGCCCTGCTGGATCGGGACCGCGACGACCTGCAGCCTGCCGCTGCGGTGGGGACGCAGAAAGTCCGTGGCGTTTGAGACGCCCACGGCTTGCTGGCCGCGGTCCTTGACCGCCTCGAACGCGCCCGTGGTGGCGAACGTCTCGATGACGGCCGTGTAGAGACCGCCGTGGACGATGCCCCAGGGCTGATGATGGCGCGCGTCGGCGGCGACCGAGCCGGTGACGCGCGTGCGTCCGATCTCTTCGAAGTCGACCTCGAGCAGGCGCATCAGCTCGCTCGGACCGCGCAGGTCGGCCTGGTGTCGATCGTGGCTCATGCGCGGTGGACCTTGCCCGCAGCGGCCATCGCTACCGCGGGAGCCACCGGCTCGCCGCCGCCGGCGCTGGCCGAGGCCTGGCGCCTGACCGACAGCAATCCGAGCCCGACTAGTCCGCCGATGAATGCGATCGCCGCGATCATCCAGGTTGCCCGCTGATAGGCGAGGAGCGTCGCGAGCGGGGCCCGGGGGGTTCCGAGCACGGCGATCAGCGCGGCCACGCCGATGGCGAGCCCGACCTGGCGGAGCATGTTCACGACTGCCGAGCCGGTCGCGAATGCGTGCGGGGGCAGCGATGAGGCTCCAGTTGCCATCAGCGTCGGGAGGGTGAGGCCGACGCCGATCCCGGTCAGCAGCATCCCGCCGAGCATGTCGGCGAGGTAGTCGGGTCGCAGCCCGATCGCGAGCGCCCACCAGGCGGCGCCGGCGGCGAAGATCGTGGAGCCCGCGGCGATCACGGGTCCAGCTCCGAACCTGGAGGTCAGCCGGCCGGCGATCAGGAACGAGAACAGCGGCACCATCAGCGGGCCGGGCGCGATCGACAGCCCCGTGAGCAGCGGGGACCAGTGCCAGACGTCTTGGGCCCAGAGGACCCGGGAGAGCAGCATCGCGCCGAACGCGGCCGAGAACAGCAGGGCAACGCCGGAGGCGCCGGTGAACGGCCGCAGGCGGAACAGCGCCCGGTCGATCAGCGGGTTGCGGTGACGCGCGAGGCGGAATGTGAACAGTCCGAGCGCCGCCGCGGCGAGCGCGAGCAAGGCGATCGTCCTCCCGTTCGCCCACCCCCAGGCGTTGCCGTTGACCAGGCCGGCCGCCAGCGCGCCGATGCCGCCGGTGATCAGCAGCGCCCCGAGCGCGTCGGGCGCCGGTGCCCGGTGGCCGGCGACGTGAGGGAGCCGGCGCCAGCCAACCGCCAGCGCGATCAACCCAATCGGAACGTTGACAAAGAACACCCAACGCCAGCTCGCAGCAACCAGCAGACCGCCGATCACCGGACCGAGCGCGGCGGCGAACCCCCCGACCGCGGTCCAGGCACGGACCGCGCCATGGCGGCGCTCGGGTGGGAAGGTCGCGAGGATCAGCCCCAGCGAGGTCGGCGTCAGGAGCGCCGCACCGGCGGCCTGCACGACGCGGAAGGCGACCAGCATCGGCAGGCTGCTCGCCGCCCCACACGCCGCCGAAGCGGCGACGAACACAGCCACGCCGAGCAGGAAACCGCGCTCACGGCGATAGCGCTCCGCCAGGCGCCCGAACAGCACCAGCAGCGCCGCGTAGACGATCGCGTAGCCGTTCAGGACCCACGACAGATCGGCCAGGGAGCCGCCGTGCAGATGGAAGTCCCTGCCCATCTGCGGCAGCGCGACGTTGACGATGAACAGGTCGAGGCTCGCCAGCACGACACCCGCGCACACGATCACCAGGATCAGCCGCGGGGAGGCTTCACGCGACCGCTCGGCGAGAAGGCTGCCTTGCTTGGTCGGCCGACGATCGGTGATGGCTCGCATGGGCTCTCTCAGACGGTGAGTTCTTTGACGGAACCCGCACGCTACCGCATTGCGTTCTATGATGCAACCCACTATTCTGAAGGCATGGAGCGGAAGAGCTTTTCCGAGATGCATTGCTCGGTCGCGCAGTGCCTCGAGGTCGTGGGCGAGTGGTGGACGCTGCTGATCGTCCGCGACGCCTTCCTTGGTGTGACTCGCTTCGACGAGTTCCAGAAGCGACTCGGGATTTCGCGCAACGTGCTGGGCCAGCGCCTGGCTCGCTTGGTTGAGGTCGGCGTGCTCGCCAAGGTTTCCTACAGCCAGCACCCCCCGCGATTCGACTACCGGCTGACCGACAGGGGCCGCGACCTGTGGCCGGTCATCACCGCCATGCGCCAGTGGGGCGACAAGCACGCGGCGCCGGACGGGCCGCCGCTGCGGCTGATCCACAAGGAATGCGGCGAGATCTCCGAGGCCCAGCTGGTCTGCTCTGCGTGTGGTGAGCCGATCGGTCCGCGCGACGTCAAAGCGATTCCAGGGCCAGGAGACGCCGAGGATCGTGTTCGCGTGGGCTAGCGCGAGCCGGCGCTAAATGCCCGAGACCGCGCTCGCGATCCGCGGACTGGGCGACAGGACGCGCATGGTCCGTGGGCCACGGAGCGAGGGGCACGGCGCCGCTAACGAGCCACATCGTCTAGCAACTTCAGCGCAGTCTCGACGCCTCGTGCGAGAAGTCGGTCGGACAGGTCGCGGTCTGTCAGCGCTCTGGCGAGCTGCAGCGTGCCGACCATCAGCCCGAACAGCGTGCGTCGGTTCGAGCAGCCTCGCCTACAGAAGCTGCGCCAGTACACCCTCGCCGGCGAGTACGACAACGCCACCCACTTCATGCGGGCTAGTGGGCGTCTGGACCCGCCTGGTGGGCCATCGACGAATCCGTTGGGGCGGTGCGGCTGGCTTGTTCTGTGGCTGCCCAGCTCGCCAGCAGGGAGAAGGTCTCGGCGGAGCGCGAGCCCGGCTCGGGGGCGTAGGCGACGATCATGAGGCCGGGGTCGGCGAGCAGCTCCAGTCGGTTGAAGCTGAGCTCCAGTTCGCCGACGACCGGATGGTTGAAGTGTTTGACGCCTTTGGTGTGCAGCCGGACGTTGTGGGTGGCCCAGAGGGCGCGGAACTGGTCGCTCTGGGTCGCGAGTTCGCCGACGAGGTCTGAGAGGTCACGGTCGTGAGGGGTACGGCCGGCCTCGGAGCGGAGGATCGCCACGCAGTCGTTGGCGGCCCGATCCCAGTCGGCGTAGAAGTCGCGCGCCTGGGGGTTCAGGAAAACGTACCGCGCAAAGTTCGCAGGTCGGCGGTCCCGGGCGAAGAGGCCAGGGTAAAGGGCGCGGCCGAGCTGGTTGGCGCCCAAGGCGTCGAGGCGACCATTCTCAGCAAACGCGGCCGATCCGGTCATCGAGTCAAGCCACCACTGGACGCTCGGGCGCACGCTGTGGGTGGTCGGGCGGCGTCGGCCGCGGGAGGTGGGCAGGCTGGCTCGGGCGAGGTCGTACAGGTGCGAGCGTTCTGCCTCATCGAGCGCCAGCGCGTCGGCGAGTGCGTCGAGGACGCTGTCGGACGCACCCTCGAGGTTCCCGCGCTCGAGGCGGTTGTAGTAGTCGACGCTGAGCCCGGCGAGCGTGGCGAGCTCCTCGCGGCGCAGCCCTGGCACCCGGCGCGGGCCGAAGACCTTCAGCCCCACGTCTTCGGGCGTGATCCGCGCGCGCCGGGAGGTGAGGAAATCGCGGATCTCGCTCTTGGTGTCCATGACGCCGAGGATAGGCCCGCTCGTCCAGGCCTGGGGTGCCCTGTCAGTACCTGGAACAAGCAGTCCTCTCACCTTCGCCGATTTCGTGGCAGGGTGAACCCAGACATGAGAACCGACCCGAACCGAGGCACATGAAGAACGAGACGAAGGAGATGAGCTCCCGGATCGCTGGAGCGGCGCGGGCGTCCGAGCGGAGCATCGGCCGTGCCGAGCGCGCGGCACGCTCTCGCGGCCGTCACGTGGTTGGTGCCGAAGCTCCGTCCCGCGCGCTTCCGCCGGTGGACGCCATCCTGCGCGTGACCAGCGCCGGTGTCTGTGGCTCGGACCTGTGGCCCTACCGTGGCGTCGAGCCCGTCCAGGGGCCCGCCCCGAGGGATCACGAGTACCTCGGCATCGTCGGGCAGGTCGGCACGAGAGCGAAGGAGATGCGCGTATGCGTGGAGTAGTGATGCACGAGGCTGGCGATGTTCGGGTGGAGGAGCGTGAGGACCCGAAGATCGTCGATCCGACCGACGCTGTGATTCGTGTGACCTCGACGTGTATCTGTGGGTCGGACCTGTGGCCGTATCGGGGCGTAGAGCCGGCTGATCATCAGGTGATGGGGCACGAGTACATGGGTGTGATCGAGCAGATCGGTTCAGGGGTGTCGGGCCTGCAGGCCGGTGATCACGTGATCGGGTCGTTCGTGATCTCGGACAACACGTGCGAAATCTGCCGGTCGGGATACCAGTCGAAGTGCGTGCACGCGGAGTTCGTGGCGCAGACGATCGGCACCCAGGCCGAGATGGCGCGGATCCCCTACGCCGACGGCACCCTCGTGAAGTTGCCGGGTGAGCCCAGCGCCGAGCTGACGCCGCACCTGCTGGCTGCCTCCGACGTGCTGGGCACCGGCTGGTTCGGCGCCGTGGCGGCCGAAGTAGGGCCCGGCAAGACCGTCGCGGTTGTCGGTGACGGTGCGGTCGGTCTGATGGCGATCCTGGCGTCCAAGCAGTTGGGTGCCGAGCGGATCATCGCCATGTCACGCCACGCCGACCGGCAGAAGCTCGCCCGCTACTACGGTGCCACGGACATCGTCGAGGAACGCGGAGACGAGGGCGTGGCCAAGATCAAGGACCTCACCCGCGGGCTCGGCGCGCACTCGGTGATCGAGGCGGTCGGCACGCAGGAGTCGACGATGCAGGCCATCAGCGCCACCCGTCCAGGCGGGCACATGGGCTTCGTTGGCGTCAACTACGACGTGAAGATCCCCGGCATCGATCTGTTCTTCGCCGGCATCCACCTCCACGGTGGACCGGCCCCGGTCCGCCGCTTCCTGCCCGATCTGGTGCAGCAAATCTGGGACGGGAACATCAAGCCCGGCAAGGTGTTCGACATGACCCTGCCGCTGGAGCAGGCCCCGAAGGGCTACGAGGCCATGGACGAACGCAGCGCCATCAAGGTGATGCTCACCCTGTGACCGCGCAGCTCGAGCGATCGGAGCGCGAAGAGGACCACGAACGACAAGACGACGAACGAGGAGCTGACATGGAGTACCGGAGACTCGGACAATCGGGGCTGATGGTGTCGCCCCTGACGCTGGGCACCATGACCTTCGGCGGCGACGGCGTCTTTGCCGCCGCCGGCGATACGGGGGTGGACGAGGCCCGTGAGCTGATCGCGCAGAGCCGCGACGCCGGGGTGAACTTCTTCGACACCGCCGACGTGTACTCGAACGGCGAGTCAGAACGGATTCTCGGGGCTCGGAAACGCTATCGACGACGTCCTGATCGCGACGAAGGTCGGCATGAAGGTCGGCGATGGTCCTAACGACCGCGGTTTGTCACGCAAGCACATCGTCGAGCAATGCGAGCGGAGCCTACGCAACCTCGGCCGCGACCACATCGACCTCTACCAGGTCCACTCCTGGGATGGGCTCACCCCGCTCGAGGAGACCCTGGGGGCGCTGGGACACTTGGTCGACCAGGGCAAGGTCCGCTACATCGGCTGCTCCAACTACTCGGCCTGGCAGATCGTCAAGGCCCTGGGCGTAGCCGACCGCGAGCACCTGCCGAAGTTCGTCGTCACCCAGAGCTTCTATAGCCCCGCGTTCCGCGACGTCGAGATGGAGCTACTCCCCGCCGTGATCGACGCCGGGATGGGGATGACCGTTTGGAGCCCGCTCGCGGGAGGGTTGACCTCCGGCAAGTATCGGCGCGACCAGCAACCCGACAGCGGCCGCCATCTCGGCGACTGGGACGAGCCGCCCGTCGATGACCCCGACCGGCTGTGGGACACCGTCGACGCGTTGGTCGAGGTCGGCGAGGAGCACGGCTGCTCGGCCGCCCGCGTCTCGGTCGCGTGGCTTTTGACCCGCCCCGGTGTCTCCAGCGTGATTATCGGTGCACGGCACGGCGATCAGCTCGCCGACACCTTGGCCGCGATGGAGCTCGAGCTCGCCGACGAGCAGATCGACAGGATCGAGCGCGCCTCCCGTCCGAACATGCCCTACCCGATCTGGCACCAGCGAAAGACTGTGACAGAACGGCTCTCGGACCCTGACAAGGTGCTGCCGCTGTCACCTACCGGCTGACGCGGATCCGAAGCCGACTGGCGGAGGGATCTCATCGCACGCGTCTTCATCACCGGCTCCGCAGACGGTCTCGGACGGGCGGCCGCGCAGACGCTGCTCGAGCAGGGACACAAGGTCGTCGTCCACGCTCGAAACCAGGACCGACTGACGGCCGTGCGCGACCTCCTGGACCGGGGCGCTGCGGCGGCCGTCGGGGACCTGTCCGACCTCGACGAAACGCGTGGCGTCGCCGACCAAACGAACCGCCTCGGGCGGATGGACGCGGTGATCCACAACGCCGGCGTCCTTTCCGGCACGCACGTCTTACCGGTCAACGTGGTCGCCCCGTACCTGCTCACTGCGCTCATCCACCGCCCGCAGCGCCTGGTCTACCTCAGCAGCGGCATGCACCGCCGCGGTCGAGCCACCCTGACTGGCATGGACTGGGGCGGCCACCGCGCGACCGGCTCCTATTCGGACAGCAAGCTCTTCGTGACCACGCTCGCCGTCGCCGTCGCCCGGATATGGACGGACGTGTTCAGCAACGCGGTCGACCCTGTGCCGACGAAGATGGGCGCCGCCGGTGCGCCCGACGATCTGCGGCTCGGGCACGTCACCCAGGAGTGGCTCGCCACCAGCGATGATCCGGACGCGCGCACCTCCGGCGGCTACTGGCATCACCAGCGCCGCGCCAAGCCGGCCACCAGCGTCCACGACCAGCGATTCCAAGACCAACTACTCGAGGAGCTCGCTCGCTTCACGGCCACGCATCTCGTCTGACACCGAGCAACCGATGGCAAAACCCGAGACCCACAGTTTCCAGGACGCCGGCGCTATACCCAACTCGCGCCTGCCGGTGCTCGTCTACCACGAGGTCGAGGAGGCCAGCGACGGGACCCGGTGCGAGAAGCTGTTCGCGCACAACGGCTGGCTCGGCGCCTGGCAGAACGGGATCTTCTCCTTCCACCACTTCCACTCCACGACCCACGAAGTGCTCGGGATAGTGGCCGGCACCGCGACGGTCATCCTCGGCGGACCCAACGGGCGCCGCTTCGACGTCAAGCGCGGGGACGTCCTCCTGCTGCCGGCCGGAACCGGCCACTGCAACGCCGGCTCGAGCGCCGATCTGCTCGTGGTCGGAGCCTACCCAAACGGGATGCGCTGGGACCTGCGCCGCGGCGACCCCGCCGAACGGGAGGAAGTTCTCGCCAACATCGCCGCCGTTCCGCTGCCAGACACAGATCCGGTGCACGGCGCCGACGGCCCCCTCAGCGAACAGTGGCGGTCGCGCCACGGCGAACATCCCGCCGCGCCTAGGGCAGGCGCGAGGCAGCGACCGGTCCCGCGCCCTGAGCCGATGCGCGCGCCGGCACAGCGGAAAATGCGAGCGCCTCGGCGCGTAGGTCCCGAAGGTGTATGCCATTGCGCAACATGCTCTCCTCCCGAGGACCAACAGCGGCCTGCCCCTTTCTCTTAGAGGAGTAGCGCCTACGGGGCGGGATTGACCAGACCCGCTTCGCTCACGCCGCAGTACTCCGCGGCGGTCCATCCGGATGCTCCCTTATCTGTGCAGTTGGCGTCTTGTCAAGCCCCCCCGTGTGGAAGTTGTTTGGGTGGTCGGCTCGCCCGGCCCACCTCGTTGTGATTGAGCGCCAGCGGCGGCGCCCTGTCACCCGTAGGGCGCCCGTGTGGGCCGAGCGCGAAGCGCTTGACAGGCGCCGTGCTGGCGCTACTTGTGTTCGGAGGATGCGCGCGGGCGCCCAGCCTTATCTCGGCCCACGACCCGGACTGGCTACCGGATCGGCGACATGATGGTTGATGGGGTGATCCCGCTGGGGGAAGAGCGTTGCGGCCGCTCGGTCTTTGGAGGTCGTCCACGCGGGCGTGGCGACAGGAGCATGCCGGGAGCCGGCCGCGGTGCATCGGTGTGATTGAGGGCCGCGCGCGCACGACCGATGTCATGCGGGGTGGAGCGCCTCCTCGCCGAGCTCGCGTAGCGTGTGGTATGCGCGCTTGAGCAGCTTGCGCGCAAGCGCTAGGCACGCGCGGTTGTGTCCGAGCCGCTCGGCGGCCCGTAGGTAGTACTCGCGGTCGGGGGAGCCCTCGCGGGCGGCGGCCTGGGCCGCCTCATATAGCGCCCATCGCAGCACCGGCGGCCCTTGGCGGGAGAGATGCCCGGGTGCGCGGCGCTGATCGGACTGGTAGACGGTGATGTCCATGCCGCCGTAGCGGACCGCCAGCCGCGAGGACGAGAACCGCCGGCAGTCGCCGAGCTCTGAGAGGATCGCGACCGCGGTCAGCTCCCCGATCCCGTAGTGAGCTTGGATCAGTGCCTTGCAGCCGGTCTGGCGGCGCGCGTAGGCGCGCAGCTGCTTGTCGATCGCGGGGATTTGGCGGTCGAGCGCGTCGATCATCTTCAATCCGACGTCGACTTGCTCGCGCGCGGTCTGCGGCAGCGGCAGCTGCGCAAGCCACTCGCGGCCGGCCGCGGTCAGCAGGTCGAGACCCTTGCGGCGCGCGATGCCGTGGTGGTAGAGCAGCGCGTGAATTCGCTGCTGCCACTCGCCACGATCGTCGATGAGCGTGTGCCGCAGCCTGACCCTGGCGCGCAGGTCGAGCAGATGATCGGGCGGAATCCAGCACTCCGGCAGGCGGTGGGCCAGCAGCAGCTCGCGCAGATGCTTGGCGTCCGCACGGTCGGTCTTGGCGTGCTTCTTCTTCCCGCGCAGCGCGCTGGTTTCCGCCGGCTCGGCCAGATGCACCTCGGCGCCGACCCGGCTCAGCTCCTCGACCACGAACCGCCAGCCGGTGGTGGCCTCCAGCGCCACCTCGAGCCGCCGGCCGCGGAAGCGGGCAAGGAACCGGCGCACAGGCTCCCGATGCGCCGGCGCCACCCGCCCGCGCGAGATCTCGCCCGTCTCGGTGTCGACCCACTCCGCGGTGATCTGCGCTCGATGCTGATCCAGGCCCATCACGATCGTCATACGTCTTGCTCCTCGCGTCGAACACCACGCGCAGGCAGCGTCCAGCCAAACCCACCACTACCGTGGGTCACGGTCGGTCCTTCGTGTTCGAATGAACCGGCCGCGCGGCTGGTACCCGCGCGCGCCTTCAACGTATGTCGTTCGACACGGCGGGCCGGCCAGCTTCGCCGCGCCGCCGCGCCTTAACTACTCATGCCATCTTTGCGCGGAACTCGCGCACGTCACGGGCCAGACGGCTGTCGCGACGCCGGCGCCGACCGCTGAGTTGCGGATCCCGCGCGAAGGGGGGCGGCCACGGGCAGGACGGAGATGCCCGTGGTGACGCGACAGCAGGTCTCGGCAGATCGGCGTCAGGGTTTGAGCCGCCAGCCGCGGGCGACGACCGTGGAGGCGATCGTAACGCCGCGCCGCTGACGGCCAGCGCAACGAGCAGCGCCGCGGGTAGCGAGGCCTCGTGGACTGCGGCGTATCCGTAGCGGGTGGCGTCGGTCAGGTAGTAGAGCGGGTCGATCTGCGTGAGCGTGTGCCACGGCTGGTGGAGGCGGTGGGCGGCGTAGAAGACGCCGCCCAGTAGAG
Source organism: uncultured Solirubrobacterales bacterium (assembly GCA_963731355.1). Lineage (GTDB taxonomy): Bacteria > Actinomycetota > Thermoleophilia > Solirubrobacterales > Solirubrobacteraceae > Palsa-465. Next base: position 603,406 of record CAVSUS010000006.1, read on the forward strand.
CGAGCGGTGTGATGATCAGGTTGGCGATGAACGCGTGTTGGTCGAAGGTCTCGGCCCACACGCCGGTGATCACCCCGAGCGCGGCGAACACCAGGCCGGTGAGCGCGAGCGCGGCGATCAGGATCAGCGGGTTGGATGGTGCCCCGGCGAATGGGGAGCCGGCCAGCCCGAGAAGAGCGGCGCTGAGCCAGCCTCGAAGCAGCCCGCCGGCGGCGTAGCCGGTGACGAGCTGCCATGGGCGCAGCGGGCTGCTGAGGAGGTCCCCGATGTAGCCCTCGTTCTTGGCCTGAAACAGGCTGGTGGAGTTGTTGGCGAATGCCTGGGCGGCCACGGTCATGACCAGCAGGCCGGGGAGAACGAAGCGGACGTAGTGGACGCCGTCGATCGCGTGAAGCCGGGTGCCGAGCGCACCGCCGAACACGGCCAGGAAGATCAGCCCGGTGGCGACGGGTGGCAGCAAGGTCTGGGTCCACAGCGACAGGACGCGCCGCATCTCGCGCGCGGCCAGCGCCCAGGTCGCGCGCCGCCCAGCCGTGCGCAGGTCGGCGTTGCTCATGGCGCTCACCGGTGCATCGCCTCCAGATACGCGCCCTCGAGGCTCTCACCGCCGTAGCGCTCGACCAGCTGCCCGCTGGTGCCCTCGGCCAGGATCCGGCCCTCCCGTATGAACGCGACGCGGTCGCAGAGCTCCTGCGCCTCCTCCAGATAGTGTGTGGTGAGGAGCACTGTGACCCGCTCCTCACGACGCAGCCGGCGCAGGTAGGACCACAGCTCGTGGCGCAGCTCGAGATCGACGCCGGCGGTCGGCTCATCGAGAATCGCCAGACGCGGGCGATGAACCAGCGCCCGGGCGATCAACAGCCGCCGGCGCATTCCACCAGACAGACGGTTGGGTTTTGTCGCCGCCTTGGCTGAGAGGTCGAACACTTCCAGCAGCTCATCGGCCCGCCTGCGGGCTTCGAGGCGATCCATTCCGAAGTAGCGCCCGTGGTAGACGAGCATCTCTCGCGAGCTCACAAACCGGTCCAGATGCACCTCCTGCGGCGCGACCCCGAGCAGCAGCCGTGCCCGCTGCGCGTCGGCCACCGCGTCGTGGCCGAACACGAACACGCGACCGGATGGCGCACGCACGAGGCCGCAAATCATCCCGATGAGCGTCGTCTTCCCCGACCCGTTCGGGCCGAGCAGCCCATAGAAGCAACCGGCTGGGATCCTCAGCTCGAGCTGATCAAGCGCCCTAGTCCCATCGTCGTAGACCTTCGAGAGGCGATCGACGAGCAGGGCATGGCTAGAGCGATCCAGATCGGCCGGCGTGCGCATGGCCCGATCGAGGCTAGCTCCGCAGCTGATGCGCCGATCGCCGCTCGCGATCCCCCCGAGCCACTGGAATCACGGTCGATTGCGAGCATGCCCCGCGGTGCTCCCCGGCGTCGCCACCGGCGCGCTCGCCCACGGTCGGGATGACCCGGGCGGCCTCGGCGTCGTCGTGCTTCGCGGCGTCAGCGCAACACCGCTGTATGTCCCGTTCAAGTCCCAAACGGTGCGAGCAGCACCGGCGGCTCGAGTCGATGAAAGCGATGGGACCGCACCACGGGGCATTCGACAAGGACAGTGCTGGCCGGAGGCTGGCGTCGCTGCGGAGAGCTCAGCCAATCGCGGTCTTGAGCGCCTCGAGCTGGTGGCATTGATGCTTGAGCAGGCTCGCGAGAACCTGCTCGAGTGTGCGCTGCCCGTCGCAGAACCGGAAGCTGCCCTCGGGCGGGATCGCGTCCAACTGACTGTCGGTCAGCTCCGCGATCGCGCCGAGGCGCGCGCGGGCGGCGGAGAGCTGCTCGACCACCAAGTCCGGGTCGACGCTCCCCGCGGTATAAGGGTCATCGTGCTGGCCGGCGACTCGGTCGTGCCGCGCGCCGGTCGCGGGTCCCCGGGCCAGGGCGCGGAGGAACCCGGGGATGCGATCCGTGCCGTGCTGGCGTGGCTGGTGCCCGCGTGATGTGCGGTCGCTGGTCTGGATGAACGTCGCGATCCGCAGGTAGTTGTCCGCGGTGTGCCTGGCGCTCGCTCCGACGGTCCCGTCGCCGAGCTTCTCCCGGCCGGGGCACGGCAGAGCCAGCGTGGCTTCGTCGAGTGTGGAGAGTAGGCCGATCAGCTCAGCGATCTGCCCGTCAGCTGTGGCGTGTAGCTGCTGGGCGCGCTGGGTCATCTAGCTTCTCCGGGTGGCTTATTGGTGAGCGTGGGCGACAGGCGTGTGAGCGGCCGGCGCGCGTTCAGGCACGTACCTGTCGGGGTCTGCTTCGAACGCGTGCAGGCAGTGCGCGGAGCAGAAGTAGTACGTCTCACCGCCGAGCTCCTTCGTGACCGCCTTGGCGCGGTCGACCTTCATTCCGCACACCGGGTCGGTTGCGCCCCGACGCGCGGTGAGCCAGAACAACGCGGCGAAGATCGCGACCCCGAGAACGTTCAGGGCGAGCTTGTAATTGACCTGGATGGAGCTGAAGATGTCAGCACGGGTCGGGCGCGGGCCGGTCGGGATCAGGCCGAGCGCGCTGAAGATCCCGTCGACGATCAGCGCGGCGATCACCATGGTGGCGAACATCAGCGCGGTGATCCGCAAGGTGTACCGGCCGCCGTAGTACTTGCGGTAGGTCAAGAGGATCGGGAGCACGATCAGGTCGGCGAACAGGAACCCGAGCACGCCGCCGAAGGAGATCCCGCCCGACCACAGCACCGCGGCCAGCGGCACGTTCCCGACCGAGCAGACGAAGCTGAGCACGGCGATGATCGGGCCGATCAGCACGTTCTCGATCGTCGGCAGCGGCGCCGGCGCATTGCGGATGAACAGGCTCTCGAAGAATCCGTTGCCGAGCTGGGCGATGAACCCGGCGAGCAGAAACCCGACCGTGATCTCCTTCCACAGCATCTGCCAGTCGCCACGGAAGTTGTGCGCGACGTCCGACCACGCCCGGGCCGATGTGAGCCGCTCGCGCCAGGTCAGCTGCTCGCCGGCCATGTGATGCTGGTGGCCGGTATCGGCCGCGCGCGCGTGCTCGCGCGCCTGTTGCTCGAGCCGGGGGCTGACGAACAGGCGCAGCAGCCCGGTCATCAGCACGATCATCACGATCCCGCCGACGTACTCGGCGAGCGTGAACTGCCAGCCGATCAGCACCCACAGCACGAGCCCGAGCTCCCACACCAGGTTGGTCGAGGCGAACTGGAACGCGAGCGCGGACGCGGCGCTCGCTCCCTTCTGAAACAGGGACTTGGCGATCGCGACCGCGGCGTAGGAGCAGGACGAAGACGCGGCCCCCAGCCCAGTGGCCCACCCGACCGAGCGAGCGCCCGAGCCGCTCATCAATCCCTCGATCCGCTGGCGCGGCACCCATGCCTGCACGATCGCCGAGATCGCGAAGCCCAGCGCCAGCGCCCACCACACCTCCCACGCCATCAGAAACGAGTCGCGCAGGCCGTGCCAGAGCACATCGAGAACGCCCATGACACCACACTAGCATATACCCCTAGGGGGTAGAGGTAATGGTAGAATGGCGGATATGGCGAAGACCCAGCCGCCCACCCGCGGGCTATACCGCCACCAAGGACCAGCTGCTCGCCCGGCTCAAACGGATCGAAGGTCAGATCCGCGGGATCGAGGGCATGGTCCAGGACGACCGCTACTGCATCGACATCCTCACCCAGATCTCAGCCGCTCAGGCCGCGCTTGACAAGGTCGCGCTCGGACTGCTCGACGGACACGCCCACACCTGCGTGATCGGCGCCGAGCCCGACCAGCAGGACGAGCGGACCGAGGAGATGATGGCCGCGGTCGGGCGACTGCTCAGACGCGGCTGACCAGCCCGCGGGCTTGCGGATTCAAATTCCTGCTGGCGGGTCGGCCGTTCTCGGGGGTCCGTCGCCTCTCGGTTGAAGGCGCCTGGCGTGAGAACATCCCGAATGTGAAGCTGAACGCCTCGCGCACCCTGCCGGCGACGTTGGCCCGCACGAGCCCGTGCCTAGCCTTCCCCGCAGCGATCCCGAGCTCAGACGGCCCGTCGGTCGCGGATCCTCCCGGCGATGAACGCGGCGTCGTCCCTGACCCAGTAGAGCAGCGAGGATCCGCGCGAGTACTGGTTGTGCATGCCGAGGAAGTACAGCCCGGGGCTGTCGGTGACACCGCGGCGGTGGCGGGGAGCGCCTTGATCATCTAGGACCGGCGCGTGAATCCATGCGTAGTCGTGGCGATACCCGGTGGCCCACAGCACCGCGTCGACCTCGAGCGTGGAATCGTCGGTGAACCGCACGGTGCGGCCGTCGGCGCCGACGGTCCGGCCTCTTAGCTTGACGCCGTGGTGGCGGGCGAGCCGGCCGGGGCTGATTCCGACGAGCAAATCGCCACGCTGGGTGCGGCCTCTCGGGCTGTCGAGCGGCGCGGCGATCAGCCCCAGCTTGTCGCCCCACCAGTGCAGGCTCCGGCCGAGCAGGCGATGCGGCAGCGCTGGGAGGCGTCGTCCGCGCGACAGGTGCACATCGCGATCGAGCGACAGCTCGCGGGCGATCTGACAGCCCGAGTTCGCCGACCCCACGACGAGCACAGTGCCGTCGGGGATCTGCCCGGGGTTTCGGTAGGCGGCGCTGTGCAGCTGCGCCACGCTGTCGGCGAGCTCGGTGGCGATCGGCGGTACGAACGGCCGCTGATAGGCACCGGTCGCGACGATCACCTGGCGTGCCGCGAGCGTATCCCTGTCGGTGATCAGACGGTAGGCGCTATCCGACGGCTCGAGCGAGGTGACCGGGCTGTTGTGGCGGACCGGAAGCTCAAACTGGGTGGCGTAGCTCTCGAGATAGTCGGCGACCTCGTCCTTGCCCGGGTAGCGCTCGGGCTCTCCCGGGAACCCCAGCCCGGGGAGGGCGCTGTAGCGGGCCGGGGTGAACAACTCAAGCGAGTCCCACCGCTCCCGCCAGGACTGCCCGGTCCGCGACCGCGCGTCGAGGATTAAGAACGGGATCCCGGCCTGGCGCAGGTAGTAACCGGCGGTCAGCCCGGCCTGGCCGCCGCCCACCACGATCACCTCGTACTCGACGCCACTCATCGGCGTGTGATCGCCATCTGGCCGCGCCAGCCGGCGGGACAGGCGGCCGCCGGTGGACATGCGCGCCGGCGGAGCCTGCGGGTTTTTGCCGGGGGTATGCGGGTCACCGCCGGGGGTCCTCGGATCGCTCCGGTTGAGCGATGTGCGTCCGCGCCGCGAGCCACCGCACGCGTCCCAGCGGCGTGCGGCCGAGCAGTCGCAGGCCCGCACCAGCCCCCACCATCATCCCCACGCACGCCACTGCCGGAAGCAAGGAGAACAGATGCATCATCGAACGTCACCTCCACACGGTAGAATCAGAGTATCACTCTAAAGAGTAGCACTCTAAAAAGAGTGATGCTCTGAATGTACCACGTAGCGCCGGGAGGTCAAACATGAATTCGCGCACCCAGGACCAGCCCGCCGGCCGCCGGGCGTCCAAACCGCGGCGGCCCAATCGCGCCGAGAAGCGCGCAGCGAACCGCGCGCAGATCCTCCGCGCCGCCCGCACGGTGTTCGGCAAACGCGGCTTCCACGCGGCGAGCATCGAGGAGATCGCCGACGAGGCCGGCCTCTCCAACGGCGCGATCTACTACAACTTCGAAAGCAAGGGCGAGTTGTTCTTCGCGCTGCTCGAAGAGCGCCAGGAAGAGCGCATCCGGCACATGCGCCGAACCCTGTCCAGCCCTCAGGCGAACGACGGACGCGACGTCGAGCTCAAGCAGGAGGCCCACGACGCCACTCGCAGCCTCAAGGACAGCCGCGAATGGCGCCTGCTGCTGCTCGAGTTCATCGCCCACGCCGCCCGCACCCCTGACCTCGCGCCGAAACTACGAGCGCACAAGCGCCGGCTCAGAACGGCGCTCGCCGAGCTGCTCGAGCCATACCTCGCTCAGCGCGCGATCACTTCACCCCTCCCCCCCGACCAGCTCGCGCTCGTGATCAGCGCGCTGGCCGGCGGCCTCGCATCCGAGGAGCTCTCAGACCCCGGCTCCGTCCCGGACGAGCTGCTCGGCGACGTGCTCGCACTGCTGCTCAACCGTGGCGCACCAACCGACCCAGCCGGATAGACGATCACACGTCATCCAGCGGACGAGGCTCCCGATCTGTGCCCTCGGAGTCAGCCGCCGAGGGCTTGGAAGGCGGCGCCGGCGAGGATCACGAACGTAATCCAAAACGCGACGTAGACATAGGTGACGCGGGCGCTGAGCACCCCGCGGGACATCACGATCGTCGGGAGGCACATCCCGACCGCGCCGAGGAGAAACGTGAGGGCCGGGCCGGCCGCGACCCCGCTGGCGAGAACGGCGTAGGTGAGCGGCACCTCCTCGCCTTGGCAGACGTAGAGCGGCGCGCCCGCGACCGCGGCGAATAGGTAGACCCACGGGCCGCTGGCGCCGCCGAGTGCCTTGGGAATCGCGTCCTCGGGCAGCAGCGTTGACACGGCCGCGGCGAGCGCGATGCCGGCGATGAAGTAGGGAATCACCCGACATATGGTCCGGGCGGCGTTGCTCGCAAGCCGCACCGACACCGCTGCCGAGGCAGAGGACTCGCAGCTCGCGCACGCGTCCTCGTCGCAGCATTGATCCAGTTCGGGGCTGGCGCCGGCGATGCGAGGCAGCTGCTTGCCTTCGAACCACGCCTCGTAGCGATTGATCAACGCTCCGAGCGCTGCGCTTCCGAGGAGCGCTGCGATCACGCGGGCGACGGTCATGCGCCACCCGAGTAGCGACCATGTCAACGCCACGGTGATCGGGCTGAGCAGCGGCGCGACGAACACCAGTGCCGTCAGCGACCCAAGCCTGGCGCCGCCGACGCCGCGCAAGCCGATCGCCAAAGGCATCGTCGTGCGCGAGCAGCCCGGCATCAGTGCGCCTGCCGCGATCGCGAGCGGGAGTCCAGCGCGGCCTCCCAGCAGCCGCGCCGCCCACCGCTGCGGCACGACCGTCTGCACGATGACGGCCGCCGCGATCCCGACCGCCAGCCACGGCAGCACGCTCAGCGATAGCGAGCCGAAGCGCGAGGCGAATCGGGCGAGCGGATGCACCTCACCGGCGCCCTTCAGCCCGCCCGCTACGCGTCGCTCGGTGGCTTGTGAGCCCGGATGATGGCTGAAGCGGCGTGCTGGTGCACCCGGTGGGTCTCGCGGATCTCGATCCCCTCGAAGCCGGCCGCCTGCAGTGCCGCTCGGAACTCGGTTTCGATCAGGGCTCCGGCGATGCACCCGATCCACGCGGCCATGTCCGCCCGCGTCGCCTCGTCCATGTCCGGGTCCGCGATCACGTCGGAGACCGCGAACCGGCCGCCGGGGCGAAGCACCCTTGCGGCCTCGCGGAGCACCTTCTGCTTGTCGCCTGAGAGGTTGATCACGCAGTTGGAGATGACCACGTCGACGGCCTCGTCGGGCAGCGGCATCTCCTCGATGTACCCCTTCAAGAACTCGACGTTCTCGATGCCGGCCTCGGCGGCGTTGGCCCGCGCGAGCTCGAGCATCTCGTCGGTCATGTCCAGCCCGATCGCTTTGCCGATTGGCCCGACGCGACGGGCGGAGATCAGTACGTCCGCGCCCGCGCCTGATCCGAGGTCGAGGACCGTCTCGCCCTCGTGCAGGTCGGCGACCGCGGTCGGCACCCCGCAGCCCAGCGAGGCGCTCAGCGCCGCCTGCGGCGCTCCGTCCGCCGCCGTCTGGTCATACAGCCCGCCGCCGAACACGCCGGTCGCATCGGCAGGAGCGCAGCCGGACGAGCCCGAGCCACAGCAGCCGGATTCGGACTCCAGCCTGCGCGCGTGCTCGTACTCGCCGGCGGCCGCGGCGTGGGCGGCGGCGGCGTAGCGCTCGCGGACGGTCTCGCGGATGTCGGTCAGCTCAGCCATGCGGACAGCTCCTTCAGTGCGTGGGGAATTACGTAGTAGTAGGCCCAAAGTCCCTGGCGCTCGGAGCCGACGATTCCGGCCTGGCGCAGCACCTTGAGGTGGTGGGAGACGGTGGGCTGGGAGATGTCGAACAGCGGCACCAGCTCGCAAACGCACACCTTGCCGGCGTGCTTTCTGAGAACGTCGACGAGCTGCACGCGGATCGGGTCGCCGAGCGCCTTGGCGACCTCGGCCATCCGGACCGCCTGCTCGCGCTCCACGTCGGGGTAGGCGACCGGCTCGCAGCATCGCTCGCCGGCCGGCCGTTTCTGTTTGGGGGTCAGCTCCAGATCGACAGTCATCGATATACATTTATCGATTGAAACGACATCTGTCAATAGATATCCTCGCGCCCATGGCGGACGCGGTCGCGGTGATCACCGACATCCACGCCAACCTCCCGGCCCTGCGCGCCGCGCTGGGGCGGATCGAGGAGCTGGGGATAGAGCGCATCTACTGCGGCGGTGACCTCGTCGGCTACGGTCCGCGCCCCAACGAGGTGTGCGCGCTGATTCGAGAGCGGCAGATCCCGACGATCTACGGCAACTACGACTACGCGATCGCACGAGATCTCGAGGACTGCGGCTGTGCCTACGTGACCCCGCACGACCGCGAGCTCGGTCAGCAGTCCGTCGACTGGACGCTGGCGCACACCGACCAGCCCTCGAAGGCCTTCATGCGCGAGCTGCCATTCGATCTTCGCTTCGAGATCGCCGGGGTGCCGGTGCACCTGGTGCACGGGTCGCCGCGGAAGGTCAACGAATACCTGTTCGAGGACAAGCCGGCCCGCCTCTACGAGCGGCTGGCGCGCGCCGAGGAAGCACAGGCGCTCGTGTTCGGGCACACGCACAAGCCATGGGTCCACGAGTACGGCGGCGTGCTGTTCGTCAACTGCGGCTCGATCGGCAAACCCAAGGATCGCGATCCGCGCGGCGCCTTCGCCGTGTTACGCCCGGCCGGCGAAACGGTCGACGTGTCGATCGAGCGCGTGGCCTACGACGCCGAAGCCGTCGCCCGCGAAGTGCGCCAGGCCGGCCTGCCGGGCGAGTACGCCGACAAGCTGCTGATCGCCGCCTAAGAGGAGGGGACCGTGAAGTACGTGCTGTTCGTGTGCAATCACAACGCCGGGCGCTCGCAGATGGCCCAGGCGTTCTTCGAGCGCCTCGCCCCATCGGACGTGCGCGCCGAGTCCGCCGGCACGCAGCCCGCGCGGGCGATCTGGCCCGAGGTGGTCCGGGTGATGGACGAGGTCGGGATCGACCTCTCGGGGCGCAAGCCGAAGAAGCTGACCCGCGAGATGCAGCTCCACGCCGACTGGGCGGTGACGATGGGCTGCGGCGACGCCTGCCCCTACGTACCCACGGGCGTCGAGGAGTGGGCCATCCCCGATCCAGCGGGGCGCCCGCTCGAGGAGGTGCGCGCGATTCGCGACGCGATCGAGGACCGGGCTCAGACGCTCATCGACGAGCGGCTGGGGGAGATCCGCACCGACCCCACCGCCCACCAGGTACGCCTCGCCCAGCTCCTCCCGGAGCTGGCCCGAGAGTTCGACGGCCAGCACACACCGGAGGAGATCCGCGCTTGCGCCGACGCCGTCCTGCACCGCTTCGACAACGCGACCGTCCGATCGCACATCATCACCCTCGCGCTGCGCGAGACCCGTCAGTGCCTGCGCAAAGATCCTTGCCAGGCGCTCGTCACGGCGACGTGACCGCCGCGGCCCCACCGCTGCCGCGGCGGCTGCTCGCCGAGTTTCTCGGCGCCGCGTTCCTCGTGGCCCTGGTTATCGGCTCGGGCATCGCCGCCCAGCAGCTCTCCCCCCACGACGTCGGCCTTGAGCTGTTCGAGAACGCCGCCGCGACCGCGGCAGGCCTGTTCGCGATCATCCTCATGTTCGGCCCCGTCTCCGGCGGTCACTTCAACCCGGTCGTCTCGCTCGCCGACGCCACCCTCGGCGGCATCAGCTGGCGCGACGCGCTCGCCTACACGCCCGCGCAGATCAGCGGCTGCATCCTCGGCGCTATCGCCGCCAACGCCATGTTCGCCAAAGCCGCCCTCAGCATCTCCACCAAGCACCGCGCCTCCCCCGCCCACCTCCTGGCCCAGGCGATCGCCACCGCCGGACTTCTGCTCGTGATCTTCTCGCTGGCCCGCACCCGGCGGATCTCAACCGCGCCCGCCGCCCTCGGCGCCTACATCGGCGCCGCCTACTTCTTCACCAGCTCAACCAGCTTCGCCAACCCCGCCATCAGCATCGGCCGGATCTTCTCCAACACCTTCGCCGGCATCGCCCCCGCCTCGATCCCCGGCTTCGTCCTCGCCCAACTCGTCGGCGGCGCAGCCGCCATCCTCGCGATCAGAACCCTGTATCCGGACGTCACACCAGCCGACGCCGCCGAAGTCGTCCTACCCCACGCGGAGGACCACACCCGACCAGACGAGGTCGTGAGCCAGCCAGTCAGCGGCTAAACGCGAGCGCCGGCAGAGTCACCGAGCCACACGAAAGCGGGAGTGCCACGCATGCGGGTCGGGTCCCTCCTTCTCGCCATATGCGAGACGATCCCGATCGTCGGCCCGTCCGCCATCGTCGCCGTCGGCCCAAGGGCGCTGCTTTGCCCGCGGTTGCGGGAGTTGCCGAGGTGCTTGCTGGCAGTCCGATCCGCGCCGACCCTGCAAGCGCACCTCGCTGTCGCTCGCATGGCGGAGCAGCCACCGGCGTCGACGGCCGCGTCGCTGCTGGAAGGGACGACCGATGAAAATCAAGGGCCGTCGGTGACGTGGTTCGGAGGAATTTGCGACGTTTTCGGGTGACGTGTTGGTCGCGGAGGGGTCGCCGAGGGCGTTAGATCGCCTCCTGTGAGGTCGGTGTGCGCGGTCGTGGGCGGTTTTTGCGCGCGGGTGGTCCTGGTCGAGGTTGTGGACGTCCTCACGGCGCGTTAGGTTGTTGGTTAGGGCGTGAGCCGATGACGTGTCAAAGAGCAGGTGTCCGGGGCTTGACCGTGGCCTGCCGCGTGACGTTGCCCCGTTGGAGGGGCCTTGGTTATGCGCGCCCCGCTGTCACGCTCGCGCCCGCCTTCTGTTTGTTGGGGGAGGCGGCTTTCCAGTCGGCGACCGAGCGCTTGTAGGAGGCCTCGGCCTGGGCGGCGAGCTGCTTCTCGGCCTGGCGCATGCGTTCGCGGGTGGCCCACACGCCGGAGGGTTGCCCCTTGCGCTCGGGGGCGCCGGCGGCGAGTTCGACTCGCCGGAGCTTCTGGGCGGTCAGCGAGGGCTGTTGGTGGGCGTAGTCCTCCTCGCGGGTCAGCATGCAGTGGAACAGGACGGCGAGCTTGCGCGCGACGGCAACGACGGCGACGTTGTGGCCTTTGCGGGCTCTGATGCGCTCATAGAAGGCGTGCAGGGGACCGGGCTGTTGGGCCACGGACTGGGCGGCTTCGACCAGGGCCCAGCGGGCCTGGGGCGAGCCTTGCTTTGAGATCCGCCCTGAGCGCGCCTTACCTGAGCCTGACTGGTAGACGCGCGGGTCGAGGCCAAGATAGGCGACCACTTGGCGGGAGCCCTTGAACCGGCGGATGTCGCCGATCGCCGCCAGGAACACCGCGGCGCAGATGACGTTGACGCCCGGGACGGTCATGAGCCGTCTGATCTGCCGGGACTTGAGCGCCTCGTGGCAGATCAGCCGCTCGACCTGCTCGATCTCTTGATCGAGGAACTCGATGTGGCGCAGGCAGCCTTGCACGGTCTCGGCTTCCGCCAGCGGGAGTTCCAGCCCCCGCAGCCATTGGCGTCCCTTGACCCCGAACAGGTCGGAGACGGGCGGGCGGCCCTTGAGGCGGCGCATCAGTACGGCGTGGATCTCGTTCTTGGCCCTGGAGCGGGCGCGGACGAGCTGCTGGCGGCGGGCCAGGCGCCGGCGCATCCTTGCGATCCACTCAGGCGGCACCCACACCGCCTCGAGCTCGCCGGTCCACAACAGCTTCGCCAGCGTGCGGGCGTCGAGCCGGTCGGTCTTCGCGCGCGCCTGGCTGATACCGGTGTCGCCCGGGGAGACCACGATGATCTTGCTCACATGTGGCTCGAGCAGCTTGACGATCTCCCACGAGCTGCCGGTCACCTCAAGCGCAACCCGGTCACTGGGCAGAAGGCTCTCGGCCAGCGTCTTGAGTCCCTCCGGGGTGGAGGCCACCCGGCCGGCGGAGAACACCTTGCCCTCCTCGCAGATCGCGATCTCGATGAAGTCAAGATGCACGTCCAGCCCGATGCACCTGCCCAGCGGCCGTGACAGCAAACGCCGCTTGGTCACCGTTCACCTCCTATAGCCTGTAGTAAATCGTTGATGAGCGGAGAACGAGTGGGCGAACGACACAGACCGATTCGCGCTCGCAGCGCACCCGGGCAAGTCGCAGAGGCCGCCACCGAATCTCACGGGCTCTCAGCCCATCGTCCAAACCGGCGTGCCCTCCTGCGTTCTCCACAACAAGAATCCCCTGTGCCCGGTGACGCGCTATTACGCGGCCGGACCGGGAACTCCTGCGGGGTGAATTTTCATGCCCCGAATCTCGACAGCGACTGCTCTACCGCCCGCGACGCCGGTCTGCATGGGCAACGTGTGGCAGAGGGAGGGTCCCTCGTGGATTTCGCCGGTGCTCGGGCTGTCGCTGTAGGGATCGGCCGCCCCTCACGTCGGGACGGATCGCTCTTGACGAACGAGATCGCGAAGCGCCGACGCGAACGCGACCGACGCCGGCGTCTCGTGGCCGATCACCAGCTACTAGCGTGCCGGGTATGGAGTTCAGCCGCGAGTGCGCAACGACGTCCTGGCGGGAGACATCACGCTCTCGGTCCGGCTATGGAAGCAGCCACGGGTCAAGCAGCGCGGCCGCTACCGGGTCGGCCCCGGGTGAGATCGAGGTCGACGCCATCGAGCTTGTCCCGTTCGCGGCGGTCACGGGGGAGGACGTCCGACGAGCCGTCGAGCCCGACCGCGAGACGCTGCGCCAGCGCGCCGCGCACGCCGGTCCGATCGAAGAGGACACGCTCGTCTACCGAATTGAGTTCCACGCGATGAGCCCCGGTGTGAGTCACGCGTCGGCCGCAAGGACCGCGACGTCTTGGAATGGAACCGAACGTCCGTCCAACAAGTGGGAGACGGACCGATGCGAGGGGGCAGTGATCTCACGACCAGAGCGGCCGGGGCTCGGCGGCGGCCGCTGACGATCGCAATGACATTCGGAGCGCCTCGAAGCTCGCGAGCGCAGTGGCGACGGACCACCGTCTCGCCGCCCGTCGCGAACCGGCGCATTCGAGGGCTAGCTTGATCGCCGGCGAACCAGCGCGTCGGTGACGGATCTGCGTCTGGCCGCGCTCGTCGCGGAACTGGCGCATTCGTCGTCGGCGTTGAGGCCGGCGAACTAGGCGATTGGCGACCCGATACCGAGTCGGTCAATCTCGACCTCTGGGTGCGCACGCATCGATTGCGCTATGGCGGAGAAGCGCTTGCGGCAGGCGGCCACGACAACGCACTCGCGGCACAGCGCGATCGCGACGTTGCGGCTCATCAGTCCCGGAGCGTTCGCTCGGGCTCGCGCTCGCGAACTGTCGTCGTGGCGAGCAGGGCGAGCGCCCGCTCGCTGGGGCTGTTCGGTGCGGCGTGGTAGATGGAGAGCGTCTGGCGGTCGGTGTCCGGGATCGGAAGCTTTGCGTAGGACAGTTCGAGTCGGCCGACCTGCGGGTGGTGCATCACCGACGTGCCGCTGCCTTTAGGGCGGGCGTCGTGGCGAGCCCACAGGTGGCGGAACTCCTGGCTGCGAAGCGAGAGCTCGCCGACGAGCTCGGTCAGCCGCGGATCGTCGATGTCGGGGCCGACGTTGGCGCGCAGGGCGGCGACCGTGCCACCGAGCGATCGCTCCCAGTCGGGCCTTAGCGTGCGCCGCCGCGGATCGAGGAACGCGCCCTTGACGAGGTTCTCGCCAACGGTGAACCACGGCGCGAGCGCGGTCGCGAGTGGGTTGGCGGCGAGCACGTCGAGGTAGCGACCGAAGATGTAGGCGGGAGTGGTCGGCCACGACATGATCAGCTGCGTGATCGCAGCCGGAGCGCGCTCCGGGCGGCTGCTTCGACATCGCCGCTGTGTCGGCGGCTGTGCGAGACCGTGGAGGTGGGCGGTGGCGTCCGCGTCTAGCTGTAGGGCTCGTGCCAGGGCATCGAGCACCTGCACGGAGGGATGCTGATCACGGCCCTGCTCGAGCCGGATGTAGTAGTCGGCACTGACGCCGGCGAGCATCGCTACCTCCTCGCGCCGCAGGCCGGGCGTGCGGCGGCGCGCGAGGTCCCGAAGGCCGACTTCCTCGGGCTGAACGAGTTCGCGGCGTGCCCGGAGATACTCGCCGATCACGTTCGTGGCTGGCATGCCATAGCAAACGATACGACGCGTGAGCCCGCTCAGCCTGGGGGTGTCACTACCAGGATCAGGAGATCTCTGGTGGGCGCTGTCGATCGGTTCCACACTGCCGCCATGACTGAGAACACCGCGATTCACACAGGCTTCGGCGCCGAGTCCACGATCAGGGATGTCGCCGCCGGCATCGATCTCTCCGGCCGGCGCGCGATCGTGACCGGCGCATCGTCGGGCATCGGCATCGAGACCGCCCGAGCGCTCGCCGCCACGGGTGCAGAGGTGATGCTCGCTGTGCGCGACACGGCGGCCGGCGAGCGGACTGCTGTCGATATCCGCGGCACGACGGGCAGCCAGGCCGTCCGCGTCGGCAGACTCGACCTCGCCGACCTGGACTCCGTGCGCGCCTTCATCGCCGCCTGGGACGGGCCGCTGCACCTGCTCATCAACAACGCCGGCGTGATGGCGCTGCCATCACGCGAGCTGACCGACCGCGGCTGGGAACTCCAGTTCGCGACCAACCACGTCGGGCACTTCGCCCTTACCGCCGGGCTTCACGACGCGCTCGCCGCAGGTGCGCACAGCGACGCCGAGGCACGGATCGTGTCGCTCAGCTCGCGCGGTCATCTGCGCTCGCCCGTCGTGTTCGACGACCTGCACTTCGGTGAACGGCCCTACGATCCGTGGCTCGCCTACGGACAATCAAAGACGGCCAACGTTCTGCTGGCGGTCGAGGCCAACCGGCGGTGGTCCCCCGAAGGCATCACGGCCAACGCCGTGCATCCGGGCGCGATCTTCGAGACCAACCTCAGCAGGCACATGAGCCCCGACGTGCTCGAGCGGGTGTGGTCCGAGGTCCGCGAGCGCCAGGCGCAGTCCGGCGGGTTCGGCCTCAAGACCCGTGAACAGGGCGCCGCGACGTCGGTGCTCGTCGCGACCTCACACCAGCTCGATGGCATCGGCGGCCGTTACTTCGAGGACTGCAACGAGGCGCAGCCGCTGCCAGCCGACTTCTCGCCCGAAACGGCGAGCGGGGTTGCGCCGTACGCACTCGACCCGGATAACGCCGCCCGCCTGTGGGAGCTCTCGGAGCGCCTGATCACGAACACCCGCTAACCACATCGCACTCGCTGCGCTCAGCGCGTTCGCGAGCTGACGAGCGCTTTGGGCCTGCCGACCCGCGCAATCTGCACGATCGTATTGGCGACGGAGCGCAAGTCCGCGGCCGGGCCGTGTTAGCCGCCGACCGCGTGGCCAGCAAGCGACCGCCGGCGCCGAAGCGGAAGCGTCGACAGCGCTGGAAATCTGTGCTGCTGCGGACGACCGAATCTGAGAAGCGGAGAGCGTGCTCCACGTGCCCACCCTCTGCCTATGTACCGGCGATACGGGTCAGTGCCAAAAAGGCCAGCGGCCATGGCTTCTGGAATCACGAATGGGCGGCCACGTCGTCCGCCGAAATGAGCGGCACCGGGGCTTCTGGTTAGGGCCACCGGCGAGCTCGAGCGGCAGTCACGGCAGCGCCGCTCGTGCGGCGACATTGCAGAAGTGGAGAGCAACCGGCGAAAGTTGCCCGTGGCGTTCGATTTCGCCCGGAGCAGGCCCGCCGTCGTCTGGTCTGGTTCGGCTGTCTGCCTAGGCATCAGGCCATCGAATCTGCCGGGCCTGTGGTCCATGCCCTCCGCGCTAAGGACGGCGCGCGCGCGTAGAGACCGAATGTCCGAGACCTCGCAAGAGCAGGTCTGCCCGGTGCGGGGTTAACGCATAAGCGGCTCTCATCGGCGTGCGATCGGGAACCTCCTGCGGACAGGGCGCCCGAGAGTCGGGGATGTGGCGAGGAGGGGGTACGGCTCCTGTGCGGTCCAGTTGTCGTCGGGGTGCGCGGGCAGCCGCTGGATACGCGGACTGCAGCGCGGCCTCTGGTTGGCCGCGTGTCCATGTCACGTCTCGTCGCAGCGTCGGTGCGAGTCCGGCCAGCGCCGGCGTCAGCGTCCATCCGAGCAGCACAGCCCCGCCGGCGGCGGCCGAGAGCAGATGATCGGTCCTGAGGCCCATCAACGCATTCGCTTGCGGCAGTCGGCATCACTCGACCAACCGATGCTGCCAGTCCGAACTCGGCTAGCTTTTGATGACGTCCACCAACGAGAGGAGCGGGAATGGCAAATCCGGTTGTACATTTCGAGGTAGTTGGCAAGGACGCCGCGACGCTCACGAAGTTCTATGGCGGTGCCTTCGGCTGGCAGCTGGAGGACGTGATGGAGGGCTCGTACTACATGGCCAACACGGGCGAGGGAGATATCCCCGGCGGCATCGGTGCCGCGCCCGACGGCGGCTCCGGGCACGTGATGTTCTACGTCCAGGTCGATGACCCTGCCGCAGCGCTCGAGAAGATCAAGTCGCTGGGTGGCAGCACCGTAAGCGAGCCGATGGATGTGCCCGGCGGACCAACAATCGCGCACTTCGCCGATCCTGAGGGCCACGTCGTCGGGCTCGTCAAGGGACCGTAGGAGCGACCCTCACACTGTGGGCCTCGCAGCACGCGGTGCCCAAACCAGCTTGCGCGGCGGTGCGGGTCCTAGGATCGGAGCGGGCGCTGCCATGACCTGTGCTCCGCGCGAAACGGAGAAGTCGACCACTCAGCCCGATCGTCTCGCCGGGGATCGGCAACCAGACGCTCAGAAGGTCTGACGAGGACGTCGGCACCGGCGACCAGCGCGTCTGGGTAACCGAAGCTGAGCGAGCAAGGACCGGCGTCGGCCGTCAGTAGCTGAGTTCGTGCCCCGAGCTATGCCCGCCCGTGGTGGACGGCCTCGATGTTGTGGCCGTCTGGGTCGAGCACGAACGCGCTGTAGTAATCCTCTGAGTACTCGGGACGCAGGCCTGGAGCTCCATTGCCGCGCCCTCCCGCTGCGATCGCCGCTTCGTAGAACGCGTCAACCTGCTCGCGGCGATCGGCTGCGAACGCAACATGCACAGCTCCGCCGGGCGGGTACGCGAGCGAGATCGCGAAGTCATCTGCCTCTTGAAGGCCGAAAGCAACCTCCTGCGCGCCCTCTCGCCACGGTCCAATCTCGGCAAACCCAAGCGGCGTGAGCGCACGTCGATAAAACTCACGGCTTCGCGCAAGATCGCTCACGCCAACGCTGACGTGGTCGACCACGACTCGTCGCCTTGGCACAACTCAGGACTCTACAAGCGGCCTTCGCAGCTGCACCGAATCGCCACCGGTGTGTCGCACCAGCCAAGATGAGCGGACTTCGAGACCATCCGACCGTCGCGGCTGCGTGTGGTCCGCTCTTGCCCGACTACGCGATCGGCAGCGCCTTCGAGCCGTACTGTCGTCGCCGACTGGCACACCGTACGTGCCAGTCGGCTGTGCCGAGTCGTTGCGGGTCACGCTGCCGAGCTCGAGCCGCCTGCCAGTTCCTGCTTGGCGTGGTCGGGCTTGAAGAAGACGCGGTCGGCCACGACGCCGTTGACCCTCTCGTCAGGGCGTTCGACTACCAGCTGCGTACCGAGCTCGCTGTGTTCGACGGGGACCATCGCGTAGCCGATGTTCTTCTCTAGCCGCGGTGAAAAGCAGGCCGAGGTGACCTTGCCGATCAGCTCTCCGTCCTTCCTGACGGGGAAGAAATCGGGCATCGACCCGTCGCTGTAGGCGCCCAGCCGCGCCCCCCCGAGCTCGACGCCGACGAGCTTGCGGCCGACGCCGCGCTCTGCGACCTCGCGTAGCGCGTCGCGGCCGATGAAGTCCTGCTCCTGCTCGAGCTCAACCATCCACGTGTAGGCGTAGCCGACCTCGTAGGGGTTTTCCTCGATCGTCATATCGCACCCGTGGGCGAGGATCCCTCCCTCGATCCGACGGATGTGGCAGGGCCCGATTGGTGCGAGGTCGTATGGCTCGCCGGCCTGGATCACCGCATCCCACAGCTTGACTCCGTCGCGGCTGGCGTGGCGGAGGTAGAGCTCGTAGCCGAGCTCCCCTGAGTAGCCCGTGCGCGAGATCACGATCCGCATGCCCTCGAGCTCGCGCTCCACCAGGTGGTAGTAGGGAAGCTCGAGGATGTCGGCGCCGAACAGGTCGGTCATGACTTCCCTCGATTTCGGTCCCTGGATCTGGAGCGGGCCGACGTCCGGCTCGGCGATCGTCACCTGCATCCCCGCGTGGTAGGCCACGCCCTTGGCCCACAGCAGAACGTCGCTGTCGGCGAGCGAGAGCCAGAAGTGGTTCTCCCCCAGTCGCAACAGCACCGGGTCGTTGATGATCCCTCCGCGCTCGTCGGTAATAAAGGCGTACTTGCACTGGCCCACCGCGCACCGCTCGAGGTTGCGCGGTGTCAGCAGGTTCGTAAAGCGGAAGGCGTCCGGACCGCTGATCTCAACCTGGCGCTCAGCGCCGCCGACGTCCCACACGGTTACTCCCTCAAGTAACTGCCAGTACTCCTCGATCGGATCGCGATACAGCCGCGGGTGGTAGTGGTGGTTATAGACGCTGTACAGCCGGACACCATGGCGGCGCGCCCCGTAGTAATACGGGGACTTCTTGATCCGGGTGTAGAGCAGAATGCCCGGATGAAGGTTGACCCGGCCGGCCATCAAGCCGATCTCCTTTCGTCGAGCGGGCGTTCCCGTCCAGAAATCTTAGGGTGTGGGCTGCCTTCTAGCGCCCCAAGCAGATCCGGTGACGCAAGCTCGAGAAGTCCGTGAGGCGCACGACGTACTCAAGCTGCGGACACCCGCGCCACGAGTGCTTAAGCAAATGAGCTCGAGGATCGCCAGGAGCACGCCCTCGCCAGGAGCACGCCCTCGCCAGGAACCGCGCGCCACCTCGAAACATGCGCCGCCCCTTGAAGGATCCACCACCGGACACGGGGCGCGCCTCACCGGCGAGGTCTCGCCTAAGGGAACTCCAGAGCGCGGCGGAACGTCTCACAACCCAACGCTCTACGAACACATTCGCCGCTCCGTGAGCCCTGGTTCTGGCGCCAGAGGCAGGAGTGGCGATGCAGGTGCAAACGCATCGCAGGCACACCTGCATTTCACGAACCACCAGCCGGCCCTCCGCCGAGACGAGCGGCGCCGCGGCTGCCGCTCTCGGCCGCCGGCCAGCTGAAGCACCAGTCCGCGCGGCGCCGCTGGTGCGGCGACACAGCAGGTGCCGTGGATCGGGCTTGGGCGCGGAGTCGCCACGTGGCTGCTTTCCGCGCCGCTCGCGACTCTGGGCGAGGTCGCGCGTGGTATCGCGGCGTGAGCAAAGCGGGGACGTGTGGCGTGTTTGGCCGGCGGGCTGGGACGTTTACCCAGCGTTACCTGGCAGCAGGCTGCGAGCTGGAGGTTGGCCGGTAGCCGGGCCGATGAGTTGTTCGGTGTGCGGCTGTCTATGTCCGAGAACCGGCTAAGACGCGCAACGATGAGTAACGGGATCACCGATGATGGCTGACATCGCGCTTCAGCATGCCGTGCAGGCAGTCCTAGACGAGCTCGTCGCGGGTGGTGATGAGGTCGGCGTCCAGGCCGCCGTGATCAAGGACGGCGCGCGGGTCGCCGACGTGCAGAGCGGCGTCGCGGATCCGGTCAGTGGCGCACCGGTCTCCGCCGGCACCTTGTTCTTCGCCGGATCGACCGCCAAGGGCGTCCTCAGCTCTCTTGTGCATGTTCTCGTCGCGGCCGGCAGGCTCGACTACGACCTGCGTCTGGCCGAGGTGTGGCCCGAGTTCGCGGCGCATGGCAAGGGGGAGGTGACTGTGCGACATGTCCTCATGCACCAGGCGGGCGTGCCGGGGTTGCCGCCTGATCTGACGACCGAGCAGCTGTGCGAGTGGGATCAAATGTGTGCACTGCTCGCTGAGGCGGTGCTGTGGTGGCCGCCGGGGACCGCGTTCGGCTACCACGCCCAGACGTTCGGCTTCCTGCTCGGTGAAACGCTCCAGCGGAGGACCGGCGCACGCCTCGCCACCCTTCTTCAGGAAACACTGACCGAGCCGCTGGCCGTCACCGACGAGCTCCACTTCGCGGTCCCGGCGCCCTTCCTGGACCGGGTCGCCCGCCAGGTGGCACCGTCTGGGCCTCCTGCGCCAGGCCCTGCCCCAGGCAGCCCGCTAGCGCGCGCGATGCCTCCCGGCGCCGCTCCCGATGCCGCGTTCGCTAACCGCCGCGACGTGCTCACGGCGCAGATCCCCTCGTTCGGCACGATGAGCGCCCGTGCCGCTGCTCGCCTGTACGCCGCGCTGCTCGGACACCTGCCCGGCGTGCGCGTCCTCGCGGCGGAGCAGCTCGCCGCCGTTGCCGCGGTTGCCTACACCGGGACAGACCGCGTGATGGAGATGGAGAACATCAGCTGGTCGCTCGGCTACAGCCCCGACCGGCCCGGCGGCGCCCGCTCGCGATCGGGCTCGACCTTCGGGATGGTCGGCACCAATGGATCGGCGGCCTACGCCGACATCGACACCGGCGTCGCGGTCGCGCTGATGCGCAACCGATTCTCCCCGGACTTCACCGCAATCACCCGCCTCGACGCCATCGTCGCCGAGGCCTACCCGCCACCCGCCCAACCCGAATGAAGGAGCGCTCCATGACGACGCCCAGGACCGAGCTCGACGCCCGCTTCAGCGAGCCGGGAGCAGAGCCGACGAGCTGGCAGGACACGCTCGAGGCGATCAAGCAGGCCGAGATCTTCTGGATCTCGACCGTCCGCACAGACGGCCGGCCGCACATCACCCCGCTCGTCGCTGTGTGGCTCGACGACGCTCTGCACTTCTCCACGGGCCCCGACGAGCAGAAGGCGCGCAACCTCGCCGACAACCCGAGCGTCGCGCTGACCACTGGCACCAACGACTGGCAGAGGGGCCTCGACGTGGTTCTCGAGGGCGAAGCGGCCCGCGTCACCGACGCACACCAACTCGACCGGCTCGCCGCAGCCTGGGCGCAGAAGTGGGACGGGCGATGGCAATACGAGGTCAGCCAGGACGGCTTTCGACACGACGTCGGGACCGCGCTCGTGTTCGCCGTCCGCCCAGCGAAGGTCCTTGCCTTTGCCAAGGGCCGCTTCAGCCACACCCGACATCAGTTCTGAGGCGCCGAAGCGACCCACGACGCATACCAGCTAGACGACGACCGTAACGAGAGCCGAACCAACCCCGCGTCTCGAGACTGAGCCGCGTCCGGCCAGGCCGCAACAGAGTGCTGCATTCACGAAACAGCAGGCACCTGGCGCACCCCGTTGGTCCAGCGTGAGACGGCTCCTTCACGCCGAATGCGGTAGTCGGTCGTGCCCGGATGGGATCCCCTGGCCGCACAGCCGACAAGCTCCAGACGTTGGCAGCCGCCCGTCGGCTCAGATACCCCGTCCGCTCATCTCTCGCGCGATCCCCCGCTATCCGTACATCGATGAGTCGTACGTCGGGGCGTGCGCGGGTCTGGAGTGCCGCACCCCGGGTATCGGCCAATCATCCCACTGGTAGCCTCGGTCCCAGTGACTCTCCTGCGTCGGACTTGGCCCTCGAGCGTGTTCTCAGACGAGCGGTTGCGCGCTCGACTCGAATCCGCGTCGGTCTGCCTGCCAGCGCTCAACGAGGTCGACACGGTCGGTCCGATCGTCGCGCGTCTAGTACGGATGCGCGAGGAGGGCCTGATCGACGAAGTGATCGTGGTGGACGGCGGGAGCGTCGACGGGACCCCTGATGAAGCCAGATCCGCGGGCGCAGATGTCTACGGATGGGCCGCCCTTCAACCCGATCTTGGCCCACTTCGCGGTAAGGGCGACTCGATGTGGCGAGCGCTGAGAGTCGCGAGAGGGGATCTCATCTGCTTCCTAGACGGGGACCTACGGAGCTTTGCCGAACACTACGTGTACGGCCTTATCGGACCGCTCGTGGTGGCCTCAGAGGTGGACTTCGTCAAGTCGACGTTCGCGCGCCCGTTGAGTCTTCCAAACCTGCCAGCCGGGGCGGAGCAGGGTGGCCGCGTCACGGAGCTGCTCGCTCGTCCGATGCTGTCTCTCTTCTACCCCCAGCTCGCCGAGTTTCGCCAGCCCCTCTCCGGCCAGATCGCCGCCCGGCGATGGCTGCTTGAGTCCATCCCTTTCTCAACCGGCTACGCGGTCGACGTTGGCCTTTTGATCGATGTCTACAAGCGCGTCGGTCTGGAGCGGATGGCGCAGGTGGACCTCGGTGAGCTAATCACCGTGCATCAGAAGCTGGACGGCCTAGCGATCATGGCCCAGGAGGTGGCAACGGCGATCGCAGTCAGAGCGGAGCGCGACAGGATCGTGACCGGTGTCAACACGAAGGAATACGTTCGCATTGCGGACGACGAGGTGGTCGTAGCTGCCGACGAATTGATCGATCGCCCAGCGATCGCCCTGCTCGGTCAAGACTGACCTGAGCGATCGCTCAGGGCAGCACGAACCGCGATGAAGTCCGCTGCCGCCGCGACATCGTGGACTCGGAAGATGTGAGCGCCGCGGCGTAGGCCGTCATCCAAGGCGGCAAGGGTGCCGGCGAGCCGAGCGCGCGGCTTGCTGCCGGTGATTGCCCCGATGAAATCCTTGCGAGAGATCGGAAGGAGGATCGGCCGCTCGTAGACGTGAAAGGCCTCGAGGCCTCGCAGAAGCTCGACCGTCTGGGCCGGGGTCTTGGAGAAGTCGGGACCAGGATCGAAGATCACCTGGTCTCGTTCCACGCCGCAGCTCTCGGCCAGCGCGAGGCGATCCGCAAAAAAGCTGCTGACGTCGGCGACGACGTCGTCGTACAGGTCTGAGTCGAGCACACGATGCTTGGGGCGGCCCCGGTTGTGCATCACGACCAGAGCGGCACCCGACCCGCCGCAGATCCGCGCAAGCGTACGGTCCGCCAAGCCACTGATGTCGTTCACGATCGATGCCCCCGCCGCGACCGCCGCGTCTGCGACAACGGGCTTGTACGTGTCGACCGAGATCAAAACGTCGAGCTCGGCCCGTATCGCTTCGATCAGCGGGACAACCCTGCCGATCTCCTCCGCAGCGTCTAGCTGCGGCCGTGCTGGGCTGGCGCTCTCGCCGCCGACGTCGATGATTTGAGCGCCGTCCGCCGCTTGCTGCTTTGCGAGATTCAGTTGGGCATCCAGACCGACATGCAGTCCGCCGTCGGAGAACGAGTCCGGAGAGGCGTTGACGATTCCCATCAGCCACGGTTCCGGGCCGATGACAAGTTGCCTGCCGGGGACGGAAAGGGTGCGCGGGGGAGCGTGGAACGGGCCGCTCATCGGACACCCAAACATTGGTCGATGTCAGCCTGTCCGTCGTCTTCGAGCATCTGCTGACGGATCTCGGGTGGCGCAGTCCAATGGATGCCGGCCCGCCGCAGAGCGCTCGCCCTCCCAAGGATCACGTCACGACGCGCGCTTGGCGGCATCTGCCCGAGCTTGTCTAGATGCACTGTGGATGCCCCATTCCAACGCCGGTAGAAGAGGCCTGGTTCCGCGATAAACCAGCCGTCGGAGACGGCCTCGGCGGCCAGGAGAAGTGATACGTCCTCGCCGCGAACGGCCGCCCAGCCGCCAAGGAACCACACGAGCTCTGTGTATGTCGTCATCGTCACCGCGAGGACCTGGAGCCAGCCGTCCCGTTCTCCTTGGGCCAGGCAACCCGACGGAAGCGGACCGGGGTTGGGGTCGCGCGGTCCTGTTCTCAGCGAGCCGTCTGGGAGCAGGTCGAGCGCTGCGGATGTACACCATCCGATTTCAGGGTGCTCGAGCAGGGTTTCGATGTCGCGCCCGAGCGCCAGGTCCGGAAGGACGTCGTCGGCGTCGACAGCGCGCAGAAGTACGCCGTTGGCACGGGTGAGCGCGAGCGTGCGGGCGCCCGCGGGATACCCGTGGGGTCCCATGCCAATCGAGATGCGCGGGTCATGGTTGGGAAGCGAGCCGAACGCTTCTCCTGTCTGCCCGTCCTCCTGGATAACCCATTGCCACCCCCAGCCCGGCGGCAACTCCTGTCTCTGCAGCGAGGCGTAGAGCTCGGGGAGGTGGTGGTGGTGGCCTGCCAGGACCGCGGTGACGACGCTGATCGTTGGCATGCTCACCAACGCTCAAGCTGTGTCGTCCAGCGCATCGACGTGCGATCGGCCGGGAAGCTGGTGTCGGACACCTCCACAACCCGGCCCTCGGTGTCAATGAGGGTACGCCGCAGACGCAGCATTGGGACTCCGTCCTGAAGCCGCCAGTCGTGCTTTTCCACCGTGGTCGCCGGATCGGCGGTGACGAGCTCCTCTACCACATCGATCTCGATCCCGACCGTGGAGAGCTGGTGGTAGGTCCCGCCCGGCCACGGCTCCTTGCCGGGATCAAGCAGATCGCGGTTCGAAGAGATCAGCTTGCGGGGGATGTAGCTAACGCTCGACTTGAGCAGTGCGCCGGTGTCGCGATCGCGCCACTCGTAGTGCCGACAAAGGACCTTGGCGTTGGGACTGACCTGAAGAGCGGCGGCGAGCTGCTCGTCGGCCGGGATCACGTCGAAGCGCGGTCGGAAATCAAGACTCTCGATCGGCAGGCTGAGTTCCCGCTCGGCCGTTCCTGTCGCTTTCCGATCCTCTAGGGGCGCGCGGGCGAGATCCTTCTCTCGCTGGTGCTGGGCGCTCTCACGCGTGATGCGTTGCGGAGGCTTGCGCACCACGGGCGGGCGCCCTCGCCCGGAGGTGATCAACCCTTGCTGGCGGAGGAGCGCGATCGCGGCTCTGGCCGACCCGACCGAACAGTTCCAGGTGTCCGCCAGCTCGCGCAGCGTCGGCACCGGGTCACCGGGCGCCAGCTCGCCCGACTCGATCCGCATGCGAATGGCGTCCGCGATCTGCAGCGAAAGCGGGCGCTCGACGATGGTCACCTCTGGGGACACGTCGTGAAGCCTAGCGGAGATCGCATGTTTGCCAGCAATGGCTTGACAGGAGGGAATAGTATGATAGTTTGCTAGCGAACATGCTAAGTAATCGTTCTGTACGGCTGGTCCAGGAGGACACCGCGTACGTGCCCCGCCGAGCGGCGAGTGCGGCGTCGAGAGGCACTCAGAAGTTTGAGTGTGCGCCGGGTGCAGCTTGCTCCGGGCTGGCAAAGGCGGCGCGATGAGCACGGAATGGACAGAGGGGTTCAGCGAGCTTGGCCAGGCGGCTCCGGCCGTTGTGACGGACACAGGCTCCGAGCCGGAGACGGCAGCGCACGCGCCAGCCGGCCAGAGGCGCGGTTGGCGCAGCGCACTCGAAGGCCTGGCGGTGTGGCTCGTCTCGACCCCAGCCGAAGCACGCGAGCATGAGCTTGACGCGCGACTTCGCAGTGCACCGTCGCCGTCGCGCACTAACCGGTTCGCGTTCCTGGGGCCTCGAGGGGGCACCGGAAAGACGAGCTTGACGCTGGCCGTCGGGTGGCTGATCGCGAAGCTCTGCTCCGGGCTGACAGTGGTGGCGCTCGACGCCGATGCTGACTACGGCGGGCTGAGCGCACACGCTCCTGATGACCGCCGCTGCGAGCGGACGATCATCGACCTTTTGGCCGACTTCGACGGGGATGTGGCCCCGCCCATGCCCCGGGTGCGGCCGTACCTCTCTCGGCTGCCGTCCGGCTTGAACCTGCTCGCGGCGCCCAGGAATGCCGGAGAGATGCGCGCTCTGACCTCGGTCGACCTTGACCGGGTGCTCGCGCTGCTCGGGAACTTCGATCTGGTGCTCGTCGATTGCGCTGCGGGGGTGACCCGAGATCTCGCGCCGTGGGCGATCGAGCGAGCAGACCGCCTGGTGGTCGTCACGACCGCCGAGCATCACGCGGCGCGCAACGTCGCGGAGGCGATCAAGGAGCTGCCCCTGGACCGCGCGACCCTGGCAATCAACAAGGTCGTGGCGGCGACGGCGCATGATGAGGTGGGCGTACTGGATCGCCGCGCGCTCCCAACGCTTCTGCCCCGCAGAGTTACCGTCCGGTACGACCAACAGCTGCACGCGATGCTCGATCACGCGAGCCTCGACGTTGCCGTTCTCCGGCGGGGCACCCGGCTTGAGCTCAAGGAGTTGGCGGTGTCTCTAGTGGGGGAGCTGCGATGAGGATCGTGGCGGAGCACCCAAGGCTCGCCACGCTCGTGGCATTCGCGCTGGTCGCGCTGATGCTGCTCACCGGTCTCATCGCCCGGGCCACGGCCGGAACGGCCGGCTTGTCCTCGCCGAGCCTTCAAGCGCAGCTGATCCAGCTCCGGCGCGAGAACGCGCAGCTCCGGATCGAGGCACAGCGCCAGGCTCGTCAGCTCGCTGCCGACCGCACGCAGGCGCAGAGCTTGACCGGTGAGCTGTGGGCGGCGCGCACGCACCCGCAGCGGGCCCAGCCGCAGCGCCATGGGGGACGTCGTGGCTGAAGTCAAGTCGACCTCAAGGGAGGACCTGATGAGCAGTATTCGTAGTGTCGTGCGGCGGTTCGCCGTCGCGTTCGCACCGGTAACGGTGATTGTCTTGACCGTGCCTTCTGGGGCGCTTGCCGCTGGCGGCTACACCTTCAACATCCATCCGGACACGTCCGCGCCCGGCGTGAAGGGGATCGAGCACGCCACGAATATCGGGGCGATGTACGCCCTGCTGGGCGCGGGCCTCGGCGCGGTGCTGTCGATCTTGATGATCGCGGTCTCGAAGGGTCTGCATCTCGAGCGTTTGCACACGCGCGGCAAGGAGGGATTCGTCGTCTCGCTCGGCTCAGCGTTTGCGATCGCGACCGTGACCGCGTTCCTCAACGCCGCTTACGGGCTGGTGTAGCGATGCGGACCCTCGCGCAGCTGATGACGAAGCCCCACATGGCGGCTCTGGAGGGGGTGCCTGAATGCCGGCGCTGAAGGTGATCGCCGCGGCCATCGCCGTATTCGCTGTCCTCGCCGCCCTTGGAACGGTGACAGCTCCGACGACCGCGCACCCCAGCCCCCTCCGGCTCGAGCACGGTGTGCCGGTGGTGATCGCCGACACGCCGCAGGGCGCGGTCGCTGCCGCCGAGAACTATCTCGTTGCCGAGGACCAGGCGCTCCTCGACCCCGCGCGGCTTCGCCTGGTGGTGGACATCGACTGGACGTCGCAAGAGCGTCAGGTCGAGCTCTCCCAGGGCCTGACCTGGATGGCGCTGCCGCCGCGGACGACCACGCAGGGCGCTGCCGGTCGGTGCGGTGGCTCCTGCTTCCTGACCGCGGCGGTCGCCGCGATCAAGCTCGAGTCCTTCGCCCCGACCGCCGCACAGGTGTCGGTCTGGCATGAGCTAGCCGTGTGGGGGCCGGCGTTCGAGCCGTCTCAGTATTGGATGCTCGACACGCTGGCGTTGGTGTGGAGCGGGGGGCGGTGGCTCGTCAGCTCCCGCTCGACGGCACCGGGCTCGCAGACGCCGATCCCGGCCTTCACGAACGGAACGGCGGCGGACCGCACGAGCCAGGCGTGGAATCAGCGGCTCGCTGGGATGTCGGTCCCCTACTACGGAGGCAGCGGATGACTGCGACGGCAGTGAGGGCTCATCGCGCCTCCGACCGCCTCGATGTCAGGAACGCGGCGCGCACCGTGGGTCTGCTCGCCGCGGCCGCGCTCCTTGTCGCGTTCGGCTTCGAGACGGGGCGACTGCTCGCTCCGCCGCCGAGCCCCGCCGACCCCATCTCATACGTGCATGGGATCCCCGTCGGGGTGGTGCACTCACCGGGCGGCGCGCTTGCCGCGGCAGATAGCTACGTACTGGTCGAGCAGGAGAGCGTCGAGCAGAACCCGCCCCGCGAAGGCAGGTTGATCGCGATCGACGACGCGCCCTCGTATCGCGCCGCCGATGCGCGATCCGCGGCCGAAATCCGCTCGGAGGATCGCGCCGGGATGGCGTTCCTGGCGCATGGCGGCCGGAGTTTCGCATTCGTCGGAGCGCGACGGCTCGATTACTACGGAGGCAGTGCAGCCCAGGTGACGACGTGGCGCACCCAGATCTTTTGGGGCGCCGGCGAGCCGCGAACGCCTACGCAGGCGTGGGGGCTGGATCAAACGTCCCTGGAGTGGAGCAGCGGCAGATGGCTTGTGACCCGGAACATCACGCTTCAGGATTCCGCCCCCGCTCCGGCATTGACGGCGCAGTCCGATCCAAGCAACACCGCGGCCCCGCTGTTTGCCTCGCAGCTCGCCGGCTTCGCCCCCCCGTCGTACGACGGAGCAACTCAATGAGCGCTCGGAATGCTGCCATCGCATTTGTTGCCGGACTGGCGATCTGTTTGGAAGCCGCTTCGACTGCCTTCGCGGCCGGGACCCCTGGCCCTCCGTCTGGCGTCGCGTCCACATCACAGGCGGCAGCCGCGAAGAAGAAGCCCGCGAGTAATGGCAACTGCTCGGTCGGAGCTTTGCTCCTGAACGCGGCCAATCCGTTCTCGGGCTGCAATCTCGCTTCGCAGGCTGTGCATGGGGCCACGCAGCTGCCTGGGGACATCGGCAGCGCCGTTCAGTCCGCGGCCGGCGCGGTGGCGCAGGGAGTGATGGGCCAGGTCAACGATTGGATGGTGGGAGCGGCCCAGAGCGCGACCGGCTGGGTCTATCGGGCAATGGTGGACACGACCACGCCGGAGTTGACCTCCTCGAGCTTTGAGAGCTGGCGCCAATACCTGCTCATGTACGCGGCGGCGCTGGCCGGCTTCTTCGCGCTGCTCGGGATCTACGACGCGGTGCGCCGTCAGGACCCAGCAGCGCTTGGAGAGGTGTTCCTCGGGATCGTTCGCGCGGCGATCGGGTCGGCGGTCGTGGTCGCTTTGACGCTGCTGGCGCTGCAGGTTGCGGGCGCGGTCTCATCGGACGTCGCTCAGTACGCACCGCGCCAGTGGTTCACGACCCTGGACCATTCGTGGGTGGGGGCAGCCGGCGGTCTGGGCGCGAGCGCGCTGACATTCCTGGCAGCGCTCGTGGCTGTCCTCGCGAGCGTGCTGGTGTGGATCGAACTCCTGTTCCGCCAGGGGGCGATCTATCTCGCGATCCTGTTCTACGCGTTCGCGCTGGCGGCGGCTGTGCGTCCGGCGCACAACCCCATCCTGCGCAAGCTGACGCGGGCGCTCGTCGTGTTTATCGCCTTGCAGCCGGTGGTGGTAATCGCCCTGACGACCGGGATCAACCTGACGTTCGCCGGGACGGGACTGCACGGCTGGGGTGACGTAGGGACGGCGTTCTCGGGGCTGATCGTCTTGTTGATGGCCGGGTTCGCTCCGTGGGCGCTGCTGCATCTGCTGGGGCTCGAGGCTGGGGCGATGGGTTCTACGCGCTCCGGCGCGCAGCGCCGCGGCGCCGCGCCGGACGGCGGCCGAGTAGGCGGCGGTTTGTTCGCCGGCCAAGTGTCGGGGGAATCGGGTGAGGCCGGCGGAGGTCTACGCCCGGCGTTCGCCGGCGCTGGGGCGGGGACTCAGACCAGCTCGATGAGCCGACAGGGCAGCTCCTCGCCCGGAGGCTTGCGCTCCGGCGGCGGCCACGGCGGCGGGGGCCACGGCAGCGGAGCCCACGGCGGCGGCGGCCGCTCTTCGGACGGCTCTGCGCCTTTGACGGGCGGTGCCTGGGTCGGATCTGGCGGCGCTCGTCGGGCGGTCGCCGGCGCGGTGGCGGCAGCGGCAGGTTGGGTCCGCCCAGCGGCGGACACCGCGCGGCGGGTCGGCCAGACA
Organism: uncultured Solirubrobacterales bacterium; assembly: GCA_963731355.1. Taxonomy (GTDB): domain Bacteria; phylum Actinomycetota; class Thermoleophilia; order Solirubrobacterales; family Solirubrobacteraceae; genus Palsa-465. The sequence continues at coordinate 633,413 of CAVSUS010000006.1, forward strand.
GGCCAGTGGGTCGGCGACCACGCCGCGGCACGCGTGCACGCGAGCGCGGGGCTCGGCGGATCACCGCCGCCGAAGCCCGGACTGTCCGCCCCAGAGCCCCCGCCGAGGCGGGCGGCGACGCGGCCGTTCCCCCCGGCGCCGACGCCGAGTGATCCGAACAACAACCGTGGCACGGAGAGCAAGAAAGGTGAGTAGATGAGTTCGCGCTGGTATCGCTTCCCTCCGCGTCCGTCGAGCGGCTGGATTCTCGGGTTGCGCGGCTTGCAGCTCGTGGCGCTGATCGTGGGCGGCATGCTTGCCATCTCGCTGCTGCGCTCGGGCGGCGTGCTCGGTGTGGCCATGTTCACCGCGACGATGACCCTCGCAGGAGTGCTCGGCTGGTTGCGCTTCGGCGCGCACACGAGCCTCGAGTGGGTGCCGGTGTCCGGCAGGTTTGCGCTTGCGGCGCTGGCGGGAGCTCACACGTTCCGGATCGCAGCGACGACAGGGCACGTGGTGGAGCTGCCGCAGGGCGCGGCGCTCAAGCCCAACGAGGTTCACGCCCCGGTGTCGCTGCCGGCCGAGCTCGCCGAGCTGGAGCTGCTCGAGACGACTTTGCCCCGGTACGGAAACGCGCCGCTGGGCGTGGTCCATGATTCTCGACGGGGAACGTACACCGCGGTGCTGCGCTGCCAGCCGCGCGCGTTCGTGCTGCTGGGCGAAACCCAACAGCAGGTGCTCCTCGATGCCTACGGGCAGCTGCTCGTGAGCTTCGGGCAAGAGGGCTCGCCCGTCCGCCGGATCGGCTGGTGGGAGCGCTCGTTGCCCGCGGCGGGCGAGGAGCTGGTCGAGTATTTCCACGCTCATCTTCGTGACGAGCTCCGCGACCCGGAGCGCGCACGGGAGGATCGGGGTCTGCGTGCGATGTGGGAATTGCTCGAGGCCCAGCAACACGCGGCGCAGGACCACGAGGTGCTGATGGCATTGCAACTCGCTCCCTCGCACCGCGACGTGGCGCACTACAGCTCAGACCGCGAGGGCGCGCTCGAGCTGTGCGCCGAGTACACGAGCCGTCTGGTGTCGGAGCTGACGCGGATCGGGGTCGCGGCTCATGAACCGCTAGGGCCGCGCAACACCGCCGTCCCCTCCGCACGGGCGCTGTCGGCGATCCTGCGAAACGGTGCGGACCCGTTCGGGCGCGATTCGCGCGAACGGTCGGGCGGTGAGCTCGAACCCGCTCAGTTCGGTCCCCGCTCCCGCGACGTGCATGCAGGGCATGTGCAGTGTGACGGAGCGCTCCATGCCACCGGCCACCTTGCGGAGTGGCCGCGGCAGGACGTGCGTGCGATGTTCCTACAGCGGCTGATCGACGCACCGGTCACCCGCACGGTCTCGATGGTCATGGAGGTGCTGGGTCCGCGCAAGGGAGTGCGCCGCGCAGAGTCCGCCGCGCAAGAGGCGCAGGCCGAGGGCTGGTTGCGCCAGCGAATCGGTAGGCGCACGACCGCGCGGGAGCGCTCTCGCGAGGAGGCGGTGCACGGCACCGAGCACGAGCTCGCGCTCGGTCACGCGCTGGTGCGCTTTGCAGGGTTCGTGACGGTCAGCGTCCCGGTGGATGAGGGAGTCGGACAGCTCAACGCGGCGTTTCGCCAGATGGAGGCCGCCACACTCGCGGCCGGGCTCTCGCTCGAGCGGATGTGGATGGAGCAGCAGGACGCATGGACCTATGGGCTGCCGCTGTGCCGGGGGCTCGCGTGAGCCGCCGGCTCGCTCGTGCCCGGGTTGCAGCGCGCCGCCACGAGCGCGAGGCGCAGGATCGCGCGGCGCTCCGGAGGGCGCTGTCCAGCCAGGCGAGCCAGCGGCCAATGGCGGGCCGGCTCGCGGCAGGCTCAGGCCCGATTCTCGGCTTGGGGCTGGTCCGCGCCACCGAGCGCCCTGCCCACGTTGCCACCACCGCGCATGTGCCGGCGGCATACCCGTTCACCCATCAGGCGAACGTGGGACCGGGGCCGCTCATCGGCTGGGATGTGCACGGCGGGCCGTTCGCCCCCGACCCGTGGGGGATGTACGTGCGCGGGGAGCTCCACGACGCGAACATGATGGTCCTGGGGCTCAAAGACTTCGGCAAGAGCTCGTTGCTGAAGACATGGGGCTCTCGCCACCGCGTAGTCGGCCGACGGTTCGAGGTGATCGAGCGCAAGGGAGAGTACAGGCGGCTGATCGAGGCGATGGGCGGCGTGCCGTTGCGGTTAGAGCCGGGGGTAGCGATCAACCCGCTCGAGCGGGTCGGCACGCCGGGGATGCGAGTCAGCCTGCTTCGCGGTGTCGTTCGCGCATCGCTCGCGCGCGACTTGACCGTGTTTGAGCGGGTCGGTCTACGGGCCGCGCTGGAGGCATGCGATGCCAGGCCGGCGGACGGGGAGGTGACCCTCCCGCATGTGATCGCCGAGCTGCGCGACCCCTCGGCAGAGCTCGCCGCCGAGCTCAACACCACGCAGGACCGGGCGCTCGAAGAGCTGCGCGAAGCGATGCTCGCTCTCTATGACCTCTGCACGGGGCCGCTGCACGGCATGTTCGATCAGCCGACATCTATCGGGTCCGAGGCCTGGGAGTCGCCGGCGATCTCGATCGATATCTCGGCGGTCTCCGAGCACACGCACGGGGCGGATGAGAACATCGCGCTCGCGATCGCGCTCTCCTGCGCGACAGCGTTCCTCGACGCCAAGCGCAACGAGCGCGACCGCCGCGCACGCGCCCGCGAGTTCGAGCCCGCGAAGACGATCCGCGCCAACGACGAGGCATGGCGCGCGTTCAGCGTGGCCGGTTCGGCCGAGTATTACTCGGCGGCGCTGAAGCTCGGCCGGGCGACGGGCGTGCAGTACATCAGCGCGCTTCACCGACTATCGGACCTGTCCGCGACCGGCAACGCGGGGTCACGCGCCCAGCAGCTGGCGGAGGGGTTGGCGTCTGAGTGCGCGATCAGGGTGCTGTTCCGCCACGACGAGCACCAGGCGCCCCTGACCGCCAAGTGGCTCGGCTTGTCCTCCACGGAGGAGCAGCTGATCCAGACGCTCGGGCAGGGCGAGGCGCTATGGCGGATCGGGCGCCGCGCCCACCACGTCAGGCATCTGGTGGCCCCGTGTGAGTGGGATCTCGTCCAGACCGACGAGGCCATGGGGGTTCGCGATCCGTTGGTGGCGGTGGCCACATGATCCTCGGAAGGCTCACAGACCGCTGGCGCCGGGCCTTCGAGCGCAGCACCCGGCGCTCGCGCCGGCTGGCGGCCGAGCCGCTCGAGCTGCGGGCGGAGCGCCGGATAGGCCGGCAGGTGATCTGCGCCTGCCGGATCCGGGTGCGCGAGCCGATAGGAACCTGCGTCGAGGTGCTGGCGCTCAGCGCAGATGGGATCTTGTGGTGGCTTCCGTTCGATTCCTGGCAACGACGCGCGGGGCCGGTCATCTGCTGGCGCTCGCTTACAGACGGCGTGCCGTACACCCGCCCTCGGCGGGTTGGCTCAGGCTGGGTGTTCGAGTTCTCCCACCCGCCGACCGGTGAGCTGTTCCTCGGCACGCTGCTTGAGCCCGGCGCGACGCGGATGGCCGGCCATTTGGCCGCCTCACAGTTCGCGGCGCTCACCGTCGGGAGTGAGCGTTGAGTCCGGCCGCCGCCGCGTCGACGGACTTGGACGCGTGTCACCGAGTGTGCGGGTCGACGATCGCGTTCCTCGGTCTGGCTGCGCTCGGCCGGTTTGGTGCCGTCGCGCCGCCGGTGTTCCTCGACTCGGTCGCACGCGGATGACCGAGCAGTCGGGCGATCGGGAGCTTTGGGCGCTCAGCCTGCTGGGCGGGCTGGCGGCAGCGGGAATCGTTGCGGTGGAGGCGGCCAGCGCCGTCGGCGGGCTGTTCGCCTCCGGGCATCCCGTGATCCTGTCGCTGCCGGACGCGGGACGGACGCTCGGAGCGCTGGTCGCGGGGCGGGGGTCACGCGCCTGGCCGAGCGGAGTGCGAGCCCGCCTGCCGGGGAGTCTCACGGCACCGCTGGTTTTCGGAGCGCTGCTCAGTGCCCTCGCCTACGCAGCCGCGGTTTGGGCTGCACTGCGGTGGCTGCGACCGGTGCGCACCGGTGAGGCGCGCTGGGCCGAGCGGGGCGATCTGCGCAAGCTCGAGGTGCGTCGCCCGCAACCGGGACGGGTGACGATCGGCCGCTATCAGGGGCGTCTGGTCGCCGCCGAACGCGAGTCATCGACGCTGCTAATGGGCCCCACCCGCCTAGCGGCGAAGACGAGCGGGGTGGTGATCCCCAACGTGCGAGAGTGGGCCGGTCCGGAGATCGTGACCGGCACGAAGCTCGACGTGCTCGAGCAAACGATCGCCCACCGCGAGCGCGCCGGTAAGGTGAAGGTGTTCGACGCCGGAGGACGTACCGGGATCACGCCTGCCGCTTGGTCGCCGCTGGCGGCGTCGCGCACCTGGACGGGTGCCCGCGAGGTCGCCGCGACATTGATGCAGGTCGGTTGGGAGTCGACGCGCTTTGAGCGCGAGCCGCACTGGCGCCCCGCCGGCGCCCGCTTCCTGGCGCCGGCGCTGCTGGCCGCGGCCGGCGCTGGGCTGGCGTTCGAAGAGGTCTTGAGCTGGATCGAGACGCGCGACAAGGACACCGCTGCCGAGCTGCTCGAGCGCTCGAGGGCGCCGCACGCTGCGCGTGCGCTGTCGAGCTGGCGCTCCGTGTGGCACAAGGACCCGCGCTACCTCTCGAACCTCCTGGCGACGGTCGAGGAGGCGCTCGACGCCTGGCAGGAACCGTCTGTGCTCCAGGCCACCGCTGGGGAAGACATCTCGGCGGAGTGGCTGCTTCAAGAAGGGAAGGCGAACACGCTGTACGTGATCGGGCCGGAGAAGGACCAGCGGCGGCTGCCGAACCTCTACGCCGCGCTCTTGATGACCGTGCTCGACGACGCGCTGGCGATCGCCGCCACGCGGCCGAGCGGCACGCTCGACCCGCCACTGCTGGCAGTACTCGAGGAGGTCGCGAACATCGCGCCGATCCCGAACCTGGCGCGTTACGCCGCGACCGGGATCGGCCCGGGCGTGCTGCTCTTGACGGTCCTTCAGGACTACGCGCAGGCGCTCGAGCACTGGGGCTCCGAGCGCGGCCAGTCGATTCTCGCTGCGCACACGTGCAAGCTGTTCTGCTCGGGGATCGCCGACCCACCGACGCTGCGTTACATCTCCGATCTTCTCGGGCACAAACCCGTCAAGCACACGTCGAAGCATCGCGGCGACGGCCGCTCGTCCACGACCGTCAGCGAGCAGATGCAGCCGCTGGCGCCGCCGCACGCGATCCGCCAGCACCCGGAGCACACAGCTCTCTGCGTGTACGGACGGATCCCACCCGCCTGGATCGACTTGCGGCCCTACTGGCGCGACGCCCAGGCGCCGCCGCGCCCGGTCGGCGACGGGCTCGGGAACTCACTCAGGCGGCGGGGGAGCCGGAATGTTCGTTCAGTGGCGGGCCGGAGGGCGTCGCGTGGCTGAGGCGTCCCCCACCGGTGCGGCTGACAGGCCTGCGGCCGGGAGCGAGGATTGCGAAGCCAAGGTTCCGGTCGAGCGCCTGGCCGAACTGCAGGCGCGGGTCGCGCGGATTAGCCGCCGCTATGAACGCGCCGGCAGCTCGCCGGTCACGCTGTTGGACACCGGTCGGCGCGCGGGTGACCTGGTGGTTGTCCGCCTCGACGGCCAGACGCCGAGCCTCGGCGATTGGCGGATCGTGTGCGTTCTTCATCACGAGCCATGCGGCACCCGCGTCGAGCCCTGCGAGCCGATCAGCGACGCCCAGCGCGACCGGCTCGCCTCCAGCCGCGCGCTCTGCGAGGCGTGCCGCACCATGCGGCCGCGCACCAAAACGTTCCTCTTACGCGAGCGGGCCACGGGACGGACGGTGCAGCTCGGCTCGAGCTGCCTGCGCCCTTACACCGGCGCCGACTCGCCCGAGGCGGCGATCGCTCGCGCCGAAGCGCTCGCCGGTGCAGCCGACGTGGTCAGGGTCGCGGCTACGCCCACGAAGCGTCCGTCCGGCGGCGCGCGATACATCGACACGAGCGTCTTCGTCGCACACGCGGTCGCGGTCGTGCGCGCGTGCGGTTACGTCCCCGCGAGGAGCGCCGGGCCGACCTGGAGCGCCGCGCTCGAGCGCCTTGAGCGGGGCCACACAGTCATCGATGCGGATCTCGTGCGCGCTAGGGAAATCCGGGAATGGGCGGCCACTCGCCGCACCGATGAGCCGCAAAGCTATCCGTCACGGCGGGCGGCCTGCTTACAGCACGAACGGCTGACGAGCAGGGAACTGGCGCTCGCGGCATCGGCAGTCCCCGCATATAACCGGCGGCTCTACTGGATGATCCGCCGGCGGGCACGGCGGACGAAAAAAGATACACAGGCCGCCAGGCGGCGCGCGCGGCAGGGCGACGCGCGGGCTAATCGTGACACCCGATGCTGAGCATGTGTGGGGGAGATGCGGCCAGTCCGAACGATCCTCACGCTGTGGGCCGCGCTCGGCGCGGTTGTGGTGCTGGTAGTCCTCGTTGCGGTCGCGGCGAGCCCGTCTGCCCGGGCATGCGAAGGTGTCGGCGGACCGTCGGCGGTGGCGGGCGTCCCGTCGTGGCTCTTGCCGATCTACGAGCAGGCGGCCGCAAAGTACGGTCTGAGCGCAAACGGGTGGGCGTACCTCGCATCGATCAACTACCACGAGACCTCGTTTGGCAGCGACCTTTCCACCTCGAACACGGGGGCGCTCGGTTGGATGCAGTTCGAGCCCGGAACGTGGCGCACGTACGGGATCACGCCCGACGGCTCAAGAGCGCCAGACAGCCCCGCCGGATGGGACAACCCTGCCGACGCGATCTTCTCTGTGGCCAACTACCTGCATTTCTCGGGCGCGCCGTCAGACTGGCCGGGCGCGATCTACGCCTACAACCACGCGGGCTGGTATGTGGCAGAGGTCACCGCGACCGCTCGGCGGTATATCGCCGCCACCCCAGGACTCCCGCACGCCGGCTTCGCCAGCCAAACCGAGCTTGCCGCCTCTGGATCGTGTGGGACCGCCGCACCCGGGCAATACGTCAATCCCTTCGCTCGCTCCCGCGGGGCGTATGTGACCCGACTCGACATGGGCGTAGACGTCGCCGCGCAGGGTCCAATCGACGCGCTCGGCGACGCGACCATCACCTACGCCGCCACGGGGATCGGCGGCGGTTGGGTCTGCGAGGGGCCCTATCCGAACGGCGGGATCGTCTACCGGCTGAACGACGGCCCGGACCGCGGCAAGCTCGTCTACGTGGCCGAGGACATCGTGCCGACCGTGCACGCGCCCCAGACGGTCACGGCCGGTCAGCAAATCGCGACTTTCGCAGGCTCGGACTGCATCGAGACGGGCTGGTCAGCGCAGGCAGGCGGCGTGGCCACCTACGCCGCCGTCTCCGGCGGCGGCTACACGGACCAGGCGGGCTGCAACCCGACCGCCGCCGGCGAGAACTTCTACGACCTGTTGCACTCACTCGGCCTGCCGGCGAGCAGCTGTCGGCAGATGCCGCCGATCACAGGAAGCCACTATCCATGATCGGCCCAGGGCAACGGAAGGACGAGGCCAGCGCGCTGCCGCTCGCGTTGGCCGGCGCCGTTGCGGCGCCCGCGCTCCTCTTATGGCATCACGGCGCGCACCGTGTAGCGGCGAGATGCTCGCGGCAGCATCCAGCCGTGAGCGAAAGTGCGCGTGCCGCGTTTGGATCAGGCGAGAGTTCTGCGGGGGCGACTTATGGGGGGTTACTGTCGTCAGACCCTGTGGTTACGGGTATTTGACGTGGTGACATGTCATCGACCTGCCCAGCCGCGTTCGGGACGACGCGCCGACGATGTACGACCGACCTCGCGAACTCCCGTGCCGAGTGAATAAGTCGCGTCCTCCAGCTGGACGACCAGCTACGGTCGGTCTTGTGCCCTCTGTGCTGGCGTCATCAGCGCGGGTCTTTCCCGCCGGCAACGACTCGCTGATCGACGTCGTCGACGCCGTTGACGCGCTACACATGTTGCGTCGTCGGGATCCACTCTCAGAGGGCGTTCGTTGACGTCGTTTACGCCCAAAGACCGACCTCACATAATTCGTGTAAGGGGACGCGGGACGCCGCCTGCGAGGGCCGGATCGTGCCAGCCCGGTTGGTGTTCGATACGGCCGCGTTCCGTAAGCTCGTGCCGCAGGCCGGCGCCTCGTTCCCTCATAGCGGTGGGCGCGGGTCCCCGGTTGCGCGCGTGGTACAGCGACCAGCTTCGATCTCGACGGCGGCAGGGCGAGGCGATCGTGTGCGGTGCGGCCGGCGGGGCGCCTAGGAGTTTATTGGCGAGCGACGCGGGCACTGTCGATGAACTCGCCGAGCGCGGCGGCGGCTTTCGCGCAGGTGTGAAAGCTGCCGGCGTCACCGTGCTGGAGGAGGGTGAGGCAGATCGTGTCGGTCAACTCGATCGCCTCGTCGGCGAGCTTGGGCAGCGTGCGCGGCGGCGCGAGCTCCACATGTCGGCGCAGGTCAAATCGCGGGTTGCCATTCGCCGGCGGCGGGTTCTAGGTCCCCGAGCAGTGCGGATAGGTGCCCGACGAGGTACTGCTGGGTCATCGACGCTTCCGAAACCGAGGTGCAGACAAGCGTAGTGCTCGATTGCACCCGCGACAAGATGCAGGAGCGAACCTGCGGGTCGTGGTGGCGCGTGAACGGCTGTGCTCGGCAGGTTGTGCTGTCGGGCGTCCGCAGTCGACGCGGTCGCGGCTTGTGGGAGCGAGCGAAGGGTTCCCGACCGCTAGCCCTCAGGCGACGATGCTGGGGGAGCTGCCGCCACGACATTCGAGCTCAGCGCGGCGTCGCAAGCCAGGCGGCGACCACCTCGACCCTGCAACCGCGGCGAACGCGGCGTCCTCTGAACGCGGGCCAGCGTTCGACGCCCGCACCAATGCGGACCGGTCGGCCCGAGCGATCCAGCTTCGCCTACCTCCGGCGCGTTCGGGAGTAGGGACCGTGGCGATGCCTTACTCCAATCCTTGGAATGCACGATGCGCTACTCACCACCGGAAGCCACGCGGAGCCGATCGGGGATCTATGCTCGGTCTGTGGTGCGCGGTTGGGGTCGGTCGCCGAGCTGGGTGAGATTCGTGGGGTACCGCGTAATCCAGCCTCGCGGCGGCACAGCGCACCACGGTTGCACCTGCGCGGGCCGGCCGACAGGACGGGTTTACGAGATCATCGCCCGAGGAGAGCCGTTGGCGCTTGTGCTCTCGGCACAAGCGACCGGCCGGAAGATGCCGCCGTCGCGGGCCGCTCCCCCCGGCCACGCCGCCCCCGACTGCCGCGCGTCATCGGAGCGTTCGACGTGGGGCGTCGTTGGCGCGCATGGCTGCGCTGGACGAAAGGTCGTGCCTGGCGCTGGTTGCAGTGCCTCCGGCGACGTGAGCCGGCCTGAGCCGTACGGCTGAAACGCGAAGCGCGACGTGATGTCACTGGCGGATCTTCAGGAGCAAGAGGAGGTCAAGGGTCTGATCAGCCGCGGGCAGCAGCTCGGCGTGCTCACATACCTCGAGACCGCGACCGCCACGGCCGAGCTCGACCTCGACGAGTCCGATGTGGAGAAAATGCACGGCCTGTTCGAGCGCTATGGAATCGAGCTGGTCGAGGAGATCGACCCGGCTGCGGCGGTGGGCCTGGAGATCGAGCGCGCGTCCCACAAGCGCACCCACCGCACGCCTGTGCTGGATCTCAGGGCGGACATGACCACCGACTCCCTTCAGCTGTTGCTGAAGGACATCGGTAGGGCGCGCCTGCTGACCGCTCAGGAGGAGTCGATCTCGCCCGGCGGATCGAGCGCGGCGACCTCGACGCCAAGGAGAAGATGATCGAGTCGAACCTCCGCCTAGTGGTGTCGATCGCCAAGAACTACCGCAACCAGGGGCTGCCGTTCCTCGACTTGATCCAGGAGGGCCCGATCGGCCTGGTCGCGCGGCGGAGAAGTTCGACTACCGGGGGGGTTTATGTTCTCGACATACGCGACCTGGTGGATCCGCCAGGCGATCGCGCGGGCGCTCGCGGACAAGGCGCGCACGATCCGGATCCCCGTCCACATCGTGGAGAAGCTCAACCGGATCGGGCGGGCGGAGCGCAGGCTTCTGAGTGGGCTCGGGCGCGAGCCGACCGTCGAGGAGATCGCCGAGGTGGCCGGCATCGACCCCGAGGAGGTCGAGTCGATCAGGCGCTCCGCGCAGCCGCCGATCTCGCTCGAGAGGCCCGTCCGCGACGAAGAGCAGTCCGAGTTCGGCGAGTTGATCCCCGACGAACGAGCCGAGTCTCCGTTCGAGCACGCGGTCGAGATGCTCAAACAGGAAGCTCTTCGAGAGGCGCTCGAGAAACTCGGCCTATCGCGAGCGACGCGTGCTCGAGCTGCGCTACGGCCTAGGCAGCGAGCACCCGTGCACACTCGAGGAGGTGGCGCGCGCGTTCAACGTCACCCGCGAGCGGATCCGCCAAATCGAAAACCACGCGGTCAAGAAGCTCCAGAACCTCCACGAAGCCCAGAAGCCACCGGACGATGTCCAGATCGCTCCCGGCATCCCCGGCGCACGCTCGGGACACCGAACCTAGACGCCCGTCGAGCTCACGCTTGATCCCCGACCAGCAGCAGAGGTCCGGCGTCGGGTTCGCGGCCGTCCAATGCACGGTGCACGCCGCGAACAGGACAGCCCCGTCCGGGGAAGTGGTGTACACGGTGGAGCGGCGCACGCCGGCGCGCGGGGCCGCCGCGCTGATCGACGTGCGAGACCGTCCAACGTCCCGTGCCGCTCTGCGGCGCTCTCGGTGATCCGCCGACGGGTCTGCGGGTCGCGGTTAACCGCCGGTCAGTTGCGCGGGCGGCGATGATGGGGGACTGGTGCGCGAGCTGGTCGAGTTGCGGTGAGCGAGGGTCTGGCGCTGTTGGCGCTGGCGGCGACCTTGACCGCCGCGATCACCCAACCGCGCTGGGCCCCCGAGTGGGCGGTCGCCGCCGGCGCCGCGGTTCTGCTGGTTATCGTCGGGGTGTTGAGCCTCGAGGGCGCGCGGACGGCGGTGAATGAGCTCGGCCCGACGGATGGCTTTCTGGCCGCGCTGTTGCTGCTCGGCGAGGGCTGCCGGCGGGCCGGGATGTTCGAGGCGCTCGGCGCGGCGCTGGCTCTCGGCGCCCGGGAGAGCCCGCGGCGGCTGTTGGCGTTGGTGTTCTTGGCCGCGGCGGGCACGACCGCCGTTCTGAGCCTCGACGCAACGATCGTGCTGGTGACACCGATCGTATTCGCGACCGCGGCCAGGTTGTTCATCAATCCGCGTCCACACGTGTACGCGTGCTCGCACCTGGCCAACAGCGCATCGCTGCTTCTGCCGGTCTCGAACCTCACGAACCTGCTCGCGTTCCATGCGAGCGGTCTTTCGTGAATACGGTTCGGGGAGCTAATGGTGCTGCCGTGGTTGGTCGCGCTGCTGCTCGAATGGCTCATCCTCTCCCGACCGTTTGCCGCCGGCTTGTGGCAACCGGCGGCCCCCGCCGCGCGGGACGGTGAGCGGCCGCGCGCGCCCATGTTCGCGCTGGCGGTGCTTGCGGTGACGCTGGTCGGGTTTGCGTTCAGCTCGGTGATCGGGGTCGCGCCGGTGTGGATCGCGGCGGCCGGCGCGCTCGCGCTGACGGTGCGCCAGCCCCCGCCCCGAAGGAGCTGGTGCGCGCGGCGCAGCCAACGTTCCTGGTGTTCGTGCTGGGCCTCGGGATCGTTGTCCACGCCGCAAGCGCCCACGGCCTCTCCAGCGCCGTCGACGCGCTTCTGCCCCACGGCAGCACGCTGCCGGCACTGCTCGCAGTCGCCGGGGTCAGCGCCGCGCTCGCGAACCTCGTAAACAATCTCCCCGCCGCCCTGATCATCCTGCCCGTCGCCGCCGCCAGCGGCCCCGGGTCAGTTCTGGCGATGCTCGTGGGCGTCAACGTCGGGCCCAATCTCACCTACGTCGGATCATTGGCGACGCTGCTCTGGCGGCGCATTGTGCACGCCCACGACCAGGAGACCGACATCCGGGAGTTCACGCTCCTGGGCGTGCGCACCGTCCCATCGGTGCTGCTGGCCTCCACGATCGCGATGTGGTTTGCTGTGCACGTCCTGTGATCTGATGCGCGCGCTGGTGTGGATAGCCGAGAGCACATGGCAGGCGTGCGTCGACGACGCCCGTGCCGTGCTACCGGGCGACGCGGAGGTGACGCTGCTGCACGTCGCGCCAAGCGACGTTGAGGAGGTCATCGCCGGTGGTCCCGCCGGCCTCCTGCGCCGACGTCCACCTCCTCCGCCCGGCCCGCCGCTGCGCGCGATCGTCGACGACGAGGCCCAGGCGCTGCTCCGTGCAGCACAGGACCGGCTCGCGCGACCCGCGCAAACCGTCTCGCGGCGGGGTCGCATCGAGCGCGAGGTGCTCGAAGCATGCGCTAACGCGGATCTGCTCGTCCTCGCGCGCGACGGCGAGCGGCGCGTTGGTCCCCCGAGTCTCGGGCCACGGACCCGCTTCGTGCTCGATCACGTGCCCTGCCAGGTGCTGCTTCTGTGGGCCACCCAACCGCCGAGCTTGGACACGCTCCGACTGCCACCACACCTCCGGTAAACCAGTCGGGATAGTGCTCCTCGCAGCGAAGCGGCTCCCGCCGTCGAACGCGAAGCAATGGAATTCAGTTCTCACACCTTGACCGCTGAGATGCTCGACCCCGAGAGCGGAGAGGCCATTCGCTCATCGATCGAGGTGCGCGTCGATCCACTAACCGGCAACACCTCCCGCATCCTGCCCGAGCGGGGGCTGATGCCGGCCAACGATTTCGATCTCGCGGGATTCGCGCGCGAGAACCAACCCACGTGCCCGTTTTGCCCCGATCGGCTCAAACGCCTCACGCCGAAACTGCCCCCGAACCTCCACCCGGAAGGGCGGATCGTCCGCGGCGAGGCGGTCCTGTTCCCGAACCTCCACGCCTACTCCTCGCACAGCTCCGTCTCGGTGTACTCCCCCCGGCTGCACTACCTGCCGCTTGGGGATATGACCGAGCGCCTCGTCGCCGACAACCTCTGGACTCAGGTCGCGTACGCGAGGGCGGTCACCGCGGCCGACCCCGACTCGCGCTGGTCGTCGATCAACGCCAACCACATGCTGCCGTCGGGAAGCTCGCTGTTTCACCCCCACCTCCAGGGCATCATCGACTCCCAGCCCACCACGATCCAGCGCCAGCTCGCTGCCTTGCCAACGGCGCGGTTCAAGGCCTACCTCGAGGCCGAGCGCGCCGCCGGCGAGCGATACCTCGGCGACACCGGGCGCGTGCAATGGCTCGCGAGCTATGCCCCGATCGGCCCCGCGGAGCTCAGGGCGCTCGTACAAGGCGCGTCCTCACCGACAGAGCTCGAAGAGGACCTGATCGCCGAGCTCGGGCACGGCCTGACGCTGGCGCTCAACGCCTACGCCGAGATGGGCTTTGAGAGCTTCAACCTGGCCATCTACGGCGCGCCCCCCTCGACCGAGGGCTACCCGCTCAACCTGCGTCTGGCGTGCCGGTCCAACCTCAAGCCGTTCTACCGCTCGGACTCGACCTTCCTGGAGCGGCTGCACTGGGAGGGCGCGATCGACCTCCGGCCGGAGACCGTCGCCGAGCGGATCGGCGATCGATTTCGAGACTAAACACGCACCCAGGCCTGACGGCCGGCTGATCCGCCACCGTTATCCTTGGAGCAGGCGATGAAGCTCGCCGTGGACCGCGCCAACCGGCGCTGATGGCTTCTACGACCCTACCGGGTGTTTACAGGAGTCCCCCACGACGAAGCACACGCCACCAACGCAGACCCTACAGCCGCGGGCGACCACGTCACCGTCCACCGCCGCGCCGACCGCCGCCGGCCTGCGTGTCCTGTCGGAGCTTGAGAGTCTCCTTCGCCAGCAAGGGTGCCCCGCCTGCAGACACGTCGAAGAAGCCGAGCGGAGCTTCTTCTCCTGGTTTGAGATCGAGAGCTTTAGCAGCGGCCAGATGCACGCGAGGCTCCGATCGGGAATGGGGATGTGCCCTGAACACACCCGCAGGCTGCTCGAGCAGGTCGGCGAAGGCCACATCATGACCACCCTCGCGCGTGAGGCGTTGACCGGCGCACAGCAGGCGCTTCGCGCCGAGGACCAGCCGGGTCCCTGTCCCGCTTGCGAGGCGATCGCCGCCGCCTCCCAGCGTGCCCTCCACCTCGTCCTCGACGGGCTGCTCGATCCCGCCCATGGCCGCGCGTACGGCGGGCACGCCGGCATGTGCCTCCCCCACGTACTCCGAGCCGCGAAGACTGCCGAACGTTCGACGCTCAAGCTCACCGGCGAGCGTCTCCTCACGACTCTGCACCAGACGCGCGACGGCGCGCTTGAACTGCTCGCGGGGCTCGATCGAGATGCTCCGCACCGCGCGAGGCTCCGCGACGCGCTGCCGGCGGAACGGACGGCGAATTCGACGGTGGAGGGCGTGCGCGAGCGGCTCACAATCGAGGCCTGCCCGGCGTGCCTGTCCAGAGGTCTGATCGAACGCCAGTACGTTCGCTGGTTCGTTGAGCACAGTCGCGACGACGATCCCTCGATTCAGACCGATCCGGGGGAGCTCTGCTCGCGGCACCTGCACGATGTAGCCTGCGCCGACCCCGGTGTCGCCGGCCAAGCGATGGAGCGAAAACGTGCCTCACGGATCGGCGAGCTACAGCGCCTCCTCGACAACCTGGCCGAGCTGCCGCCGCCCCCGCGCCGGCGCCGGGGAGGCCGTCTCGAGGAGCTGGACGGCGCTACACGGGAGTTCCTCTCGGCGCATTACTGCCCCGCCTGCCACGCGGTCGGCGGCGTCGAGCACAGGCAGCTCGAGCTGCTCGCAGCCTCACTCCCGCTGCCACCGGTGCGCGAGGGCTACGAGCACGGTCCGGGACTGTGCGTCCGTCACGTCAGGCGGATAGAGGGTCCGAGCGCGCAGTTCGCGACAAGACACGCGGCCGCGCGCGTGGGCCTGCTGGCCTGGGAGGTGCAGGAGCTCTCGCGCAAGTATGCGTGGGCGTTCCGGCATGAGCTCGCCGGTCCCGAGGCGGACGCGTGGTTGCGGGCCCTCGCGCAAATCGACGGGCGCACATTCGAAGGCGGCCCCGCGTGCATCAGCCACAACACACGTGAGGACGGTCCGGAGTGACCGGGACGTCTACACACCTCGACCTCCCGGCGGTCGCCAACCGCGCCGGCCAGATCCTCGACGAGGTCGAGCGCGCGGTGGTCGGCAAGCGCGCGGCGCTCGAGCTGGCGCTTTGCGCGCTGCTCGCTGACGGCCACGTGCTGATCGAGGACTACCCGGGGCTCGCGAAGACGCTGATCGCGCGCTCGTTCGCGACCGTGACCGGAACGAGCTTCTCGCGGGTCCAGTTCACCCCCGACCTGATGCCCTCCGACGTCACCGGCGCATCGATCTTCAACCAGCGCACGGCAGAGTTCGAGTTCCGGCCCGGGCCGGTGTTCACCAACGTTCTGCTGGCCGATGAGATTAATCGCGCCCCGCCCAAGACCCAGGCCGCGTTGCTCGAGGCCATGCAAGAGCGCCAGGTCACGATCGAGGATCGCACGCGGCCGCTGGAGCGTCCATTCCTTGTCTTGGCGACGCAAAACCCGATCGAATACGAGGGCACCTACCAGCTGCCCGAGGCGCAGCTCGACCGGTTCCTGATTCGCATGGGCGTCGGTTATCCGTCCGCGGACGGGGAATTCGAGATCCTCGAGCGGCGGCTCGCGCGCCGCGAGGAGGAGGCGGAGCTGACGCCGGTGGTGGACCGCGAGGAGCTGGTCGCGATGCAGCGCGCGATCGAGGATGTGCACGTCTCCGAAAGCATCGTCCGGTACATCGTCGCGGTGGTCGGCTCGACCCGCGAGAGCCCGAGCGTCCAGGTCGGCGCCAGTCCGCGAGGGACGCTCGCGCTGATGAAGCTCGGCCGCGCGAAGGCGGTGCTCGACGGGCGAGACTTCGTGGTGCCGGACGACGTCAAAGCGGTCGCGGCGCCCGCTCTCGCACATCGGCTCGCGCTGCGGCCCGAGCTATGGGTGCAGAGCGTCCAAGCGGAGGACGTCGTGCGGGAGTGCCTGAACTCGGTACCGGTGCCGCCCGCACAGGGTGTAACCCCGTGAGACTCCGCCGTCGATCACGAGCCACTGACTCCTCGGACGGGATCCGCAGCGACCGCCGCCCGACCCCTCGCCGCTCGCCCCCGAGCGTCGTCACGACGTGGCTGCGGCAGGGCCTCCGCAGCGGAATGTGCCCCTTGTGCCGCGTCGCTCACAAGGCCGATCGCGAGTACATCTGGCACTTCTTCGACGAGGGCTCGGACCAGGGCGAGGCGATCGACGAGGTTCGTCACGCGTGCGGTTTCTGCGACGCGCACATCGAGATGCTGCGCCGGATCGAGGTCGACGGTATGAAGTCGACGCTCTCGCTCAGCACGATGTTCGTGGACACGTTCGCCGGCATAGTCCAGGACCTCAAGTCGTTGGGGGTGGGCAACCGGTTTCGCCGCGCGCCATGTCCCGCCTGCGCGAACCGCGACGAGCTCGTGCGCACCAACGCTCAGTATCTGCTCGACGAGCTCGCCACCAGCCCGGGCCATCGCGAGACCTTCGAGGCGTCGCCCGGGCTGTGCTTCGCCCACTTCGAGCTCGTCTGGGACGCCGCGAAGTTCGCAGAGGATCGCGAGCTGATCCTCGACGTCCAGCGCAAGGCTGCCCGGGCGCTGCTCGAAGACCTCCAGGAGCACGTGCGCAAGCACGACGACAAGTTCCGGCACGAGCCGAAGGGCGCGGAGCGTGACTCGTGGCAGCGCGCGATCTTCATGACGGCCGGCTGGCCTGCACCGGCCGCGTCCGCGGCCGAACCGGAGCGCCGCACCTGAGGCCGGCGCTGGCGCTCACGCGGAGCGCCAGCGCCGCTGCAATGCGTTCACACGAGCCGGGGCGCGATCAGCAACAGCGCCACGAACGCGAGCATCAGGTAGAGCAGGTACAGCCCCAGAGGACCGGCCTGGATATTGCGCACTACATCGGCCACGCGCACGAACGCGGTCGTGAATGGGCGGTACAGCCAGTCGGGATCGAAGATCCGGGGCTCCGCCCGCATCATGCTGAGCCGCTCGGGGAAGCGCTGGTCGCCGATGGTGCGCAGTTGGGTCCTGACCCGGTAGACCACGTTGAAGATGACCCGGACCATGTTCGCGTAGCCAATCGGGGTGTATTGGGCGCGTCGGCCCGACACCACCACCCCGGACGCCCACACGGGGGCCCGCCGGCCCCGCCGCAGGCTGGCCAGGTACCGCAGGCACGCGGCCCCGAGAGCAAAGCCCGTGAGGGTCAGCGCCAGGACGGTGGGGCTGATGCTGGCGAACGAGGGGTAGCCGGGCTCGATCAGCCATCCGGGTTGGCTGATGTGGCCGATCGCGCCGCTCCCGCCCACCGGGACCAGGCCCTGCTCGAGCACCTTGACGACCCACGGCGCAGCCACCCCGAGGGCGAGCGAGGCGACGGCAAGGAGACTCATTCCCGCGCGCGCCGGAGCCGGCTCCGCCGCGGGCCTGATCGACGGGTCACGGGGCATCCCGAGGAACGTCATCCCGATCGCGCGGACGAACGCGAGCGCAGCGAGCCCCGCGGTCAGGGCCACGATGGCGCCCGTCACCGCGATCGCCAGGTGCGACCCGGTTCCGCTGACGCGGAAGCCCTGCATCAATCCTTCCAGCCCCAGCCATTCCGAGACGAAGCCGCTGAACGGCGGGAGCGCGGCGAGCGCCGCACCGCCCGCGAGCGTCGCGACCGCGGCCGCCGGCAGCCGCCGGTAGAGGCCGCCGAGCCGCTCCATGTCGCTCGTCCCCGTGCTGTGCTCGACCGACGCCACCGCCGCGAACAGCCCGGCCTTGGCGAAGCTGTGCGCCGTGATCTGAAACGCCGCCGCCATGAGCCCCAGCCCCAGCAAGCCCGACTGATGCTGAGCCTTACCCATGAGGGCGAGCCCGAGGTCGGCGACGATCAGGCCCGCGTTCTCGATCGACGAGTACGCGACGAACAGACGCAGCTCGCGCTGCAAGATGCCGCCCAGGATCCCGATCAGGGCGGTCAGCGCACCCACCAGCAGTGCGACCACCGCCCACCACACCGCGGGATGGCCGAGGAATCCGAACCACACGCGCAGCATCGCGTAGAACGCGACGTTCAGCGACACCGCGGCGACGAAGCCCGAGCTGTCCGCGTCAGCGCCGGCATAGGCGCCGGGGAGCCACGTCTGGAGCGGGATCAGCGCGGCCTTGACCGCGAATCCGGCGAACAGCAGCGCGAAGCACACGCTCCGCACCGCCACAGACAGCTGCGGGCCGGTGTGCGCCAAGTGCTCGAAGGAGAAGCTGCCGCCCTTGACGCCGAGCAGCACCATCCCCGTCAGGACTGCCGCGCCGCCCAGCTTGGCGAGCGTCAGCGTGAGGGCCGCGGCGCGGTCCGCGCGCGGATCGTCGTGACGCGTGCTGATCAGGGCGTAGATCGCGACGACCGTGAGCTCCCAGACGATCAGGAACTCGAACACGTTGTCGACCACGATCACCCCAACCACGCACAGCACCAGCAGCGGGCGGAGCACGCGCGCGGGCCTCGGCCCGTCTGCCCGCGCGGCAACGAACAGGGGCGCCGAGACGAGCCCGGTGATGATCAGGAACAGGCCCGCGAGCTGGTCGACATGGACGCCGCCCCGACCCAGGGCAAACCAGGAGAACGGCTGCCACACGAGCTGCTGGACGAACACCGCCACCACTCCGGCGCCGGCGAGCACCAGCGAGCCCCCGACGGCCACGGCCACCCCGATCCGCGGTAGGAGTTTGTCGTTCGCGCTCGCGGCCCGCATGGCCGCGAGCGCGAGAGCGGCGCAGCCGACGATCATCAGGACCGCGAGCCCGCTCACGAGGCACCTCCGGGCACGGGCGGAGCCACCTCTGGCACCCGGCCGCCGGCGAGCAGCAAGCCGTGCAGCAGCGCGATCGGGCTCGGCGGATCCCCGGGGACGTAGACATCGACGGGGAGCACATGATCCACCCCGCCGCGTACCTCGGGGCCGGTCCAGATGCTGCCGCTGCACGCGTCGGTGCCGGCCGCCACGACCGCTCGCGGCTCGGGCATCGCCTCGTAGGTGCGGCGCAGCGGCTCTTCCATCGGCAGCGTCACGGGTCCGGTGACGAGCAGGACGTCGGCGTGACGCGGGCTCGCGGTGAAGAACAGTCCGAGCCGCTGCATGTCGTAATAGGGATTCAGCAGCGCCGCGATCTCCTGCTCGATCGCCCCGTCGGAGCCGGTGTCGACGTGGCGGATGTACAACGAGCGACGAAACGCGCCGGTCAGGGATGGCGCGCCGGCGTCCGCCTCTCGCGCATCGCCGTCCACGGTCAGGCGCTCCCGGCTGGATGCCGCCAGCTCGTAGCCCCGGTCCATCGCCACAGACCCGTCGGCGCACTTATCGACGCACAGACCGCAGGCGATGCAGCGGCTCGCGTCCAGCCTGAGACGTCCTCGCTCGTCGACCGCGAGCGCCCGCGGCAGACACACCGCGGCGTACCGGGCGGCATCGACATCAGGGACGCGCGCCTGGTCGAGCAACGCACGAGCACGAAACCCCGGGGGCGGCGGCTCCTCGCCGCGTGGATAGCGCGTCGTCAAGCGGCGTCGGGTGACCCCGCGTAGGAACCACTTGATCATGCGTCGCACCCCGCGGCAGAGAGACCGAGGCTGTGCTCGATGAACGAGAAATCGGTCAGCACCTGGGA
Source organism: uncultured Solirubrobacterales bacterium (assembly GCA_963731355.1). Classification (GTDB taxonomy): domain Bacteria; phylum Actinomycetota; class Thermoleophilia; order Solirubrobacterales; family Solirubrobacteraceae; genus Palsa-465. Next base: position 653,297 of record CAVSUS010000006.1, read on the forward strand.
GTCGAACAGGCGGTTGAAGACCCCGTAGTTCACAAACGAGGCGGCGCGCAGCTTGCAAAAGCCGAGTGCGTTCGGACCGTCCGGCTCGAGCCAGTAGAGCGTCTCCCCGCGCGCCGACTCGGCCGCTCCGAGCGCCGCGTCGCGAGTGAACGCGCCGAGCTCGCCTCGCACCGGGCCCGGAGCCAGCGATCCCACAGCCTCCCCGATCAGGCCCAGTGACGAGTCGACCTCCTGGAAGCGAACCTCCATCCGTGCCATCGCGTCGCCGTCCGCGTGGCCGGCCACCTCGAACGCCGGGTAGCCGTCGTAGGGCATATCGCGCCGCGCATCCAGATCGACTCCCGAGCCGCGCGCGACCGGGCCGACGCACGCGAAGTCGCGGGCGTCTCCTTCCGACAGCGGCCCGGTGCTGACGAGTCGGTCCAGGAACGAGTCCGTGCGCAGCAACACCGCGAGCTCCCGCCGCCAGTCGCGCTCCCACTCCGCGAGCGTGGCCCCGATCAGCTCGACGGCGCTCGCGTCGAGGTCGATCCGGGTGCCGCCGGGGACGACCGCGCCGCGCAGATAGCGGTTGCCCACGACGGCGCCGGCCAGCCGGTGAAGGCGCTCCTTGAGCGCCGCGAACTCCGCCTGGGCGACCGACAGCGAAGCGTCCTCGCATTCGCGGATCGTCACCTCGAGGTGGTTGTACAGGCGCTCGAGCTCGGCCAGGATGCGCCTGATCGCCCGTGCCCGCGGGGGGACGTCGGTTTCACCTAGCGACTCGATGGCGTGGGAGAACGCGAGCGCGTGGGCGACGCTCGAGGTGCCCGACACCCGCTCGGCGACAAGCACTGCCAGCTCGAGGGGGACCTCGGAAATCCGGCGCTCCGCGCCGCGTCGCTTGAAGAACAGCCGCTGGGCGCAGTAGGCGACGTCCTCCCCGCCGGTCTGCACGAGGAACTGCGCCGCCTCGAACACGCCCGAGCGGACCGGTCCGTAGGGGATCACGAACACCCCCGGGCCGGCGAGCCGCTCCGCCCGTCGATGCTCCGGACGGACGTCCTCCTCGTCGGGGAACCTCACCTCTCTCTCGTCGGGAGGGTGTCGGACGAGCGGCTCCAGGCGCGGGTGGCCCGCGGGCACGATCTCGTGCAGGTCGTGGATCTCGCGCTCGAACCAATGCGCCGCCGGGACGCGCGGAGTGATCGCAGGGTAAGCGTTCCCGTTCAGCGGAGCGCGCAGCCGGATCACGGCCTCGTCGGCCCGGACGAGCGCGGAGAGCTCCCGTCCACGGTCCGCGTTCGGTGAGACGAGCAGCATCATCAGCCGCCCGCCGATGCTCATGACCTCGCCGGCGATCGACTCCGCGTCACACCCGCGGTCCCTCACCGCGGTCACGTGTGCCCTCCGATCACCGCGGCTGCGCTGTGCAGCAGCCGGTCGAGCGGACTCGGGATCCACAGGCCGAGCACCAGCACCACGGTCAGGCTCACCAGCATCGCGGTCGCCATCAGCGGCTGCTCGCGTCGGTGAAGGCGGTCGCGGTCGGCGGCCGCGTCATCTCCGGGGGACAGCACCATCCGATGAAAGGCCTGGTAGAGACCCACGAACGTGACGTTCACGAACAACACCAGCAGGCCGGCGATGGCGAACGACGAACGCGAGAAGCCGCCGGTGACGATCAGAAGCTCCGAGCGGAAGATCCCAAACGGCGGCACGCCGGTGATCGCGAGCGCGCCCAGCAGGACCATCGCGCCGGTGAACGGCGCGGCCCGGATCACGCCGCGAACGTCGTCGACCTCGCGCGTCTCGTATCTGCTCAGCAGGCCTCCGGCGCCGAAGAACGCGAGCGTCTTGCCGGCCGCGTGGACGAGCACGTGAAAGAACGCGCCGTACGCCGCGATGGGCCCCCCGATGCCGATTCCAAGCGACACGATCCCCATGTGCTCGATCGAGGAGTAGGCGAGGAGCCGCTTGTAGTTGGTCTGGCGCAAGGCGAAGAAGCCGGCGAGCAGCAGCGACAACCCCCCGAACACGAGGAGCAGCACGCGGACATAGGTGGCTCCGACGGCCAGCTCGGCGACCGCTCCGAAGCGCAGCACGGCGTATAGAGCTCCGGCCAGCAACGCCCCGGAGAGCATCGCGCTGATCGGGCTCGGGCCCTCCGAATGAGCGTCCGGAAGCCAGGCATGCATCGGCACCAACCCGACCTTGGTGCCGAACCCGACCAACACGAAGGCGAACCCGGCGCGCACGAGCGACTTGGTCAGGTGCGGCGCCGCGCTCGAGAGGACCGTGTACGTCGGCGTGTAGTGATCGCCGAGACTCGGGACCCCGGCGGCGTAGATGAGCACGATGCCGAGCAGCCCGACCGCGAGTCCCGCGGACCCAATCACGATGTACTTCCAGCCCGCCTCCAGCGACGCGTCGGAGCCTTCGCTTGTGACCAGCAGCGCACTCACGACCGTGGTCAGCTCGACCGCGACCCACAGCACGCCGAGGTTGGCCACGATCGGGGTCGCCAGCAGAGCTAGTCCGAACAGGTTCAGGAGCGGCCAATAGGCCCGCCGCAGCCGTATGTGGCCGATGCCAGGGCGCAGGTACCCCACCGAGTAGATCGCGACCACGGCGTACACGAACGCGACCGCGACCAGGAACACGCCGCTCAGTCCGTCCACGAAGAATGCCCCGCCGAGCGTCTGGCGTCCGCGAACGGCGTGATAGGCGAACACCGCCACCAGCGCGGCGGCGAACGCGCCCACTGCCGCGCCGGCGGTGATCCAGGCGCTCGCGGGGCGATCGCCGACCGCCACGGTGGTCACCGCGGCCCCGACCGACAGCGCGAGCGCGATCAGAAGCCAGGCCGCCATCAGCCTCGCAGCACCGACATGTCTTCGATGCTCGTGGTCTTGGCGCGCGCGGCGATCAGCCGCGCGAATACGCCGTAGAACACCACCGCGGGAAGCAGGTCGAGCAGCAGCAGGAAGCCGATGGCGAACGGCAGACCTGGGGCGATCGCGACCGTGGCCAGGAACACGCCGTTCTCGAGCGTGAGCAGACCGACGATCTGGCTGATCACGTTCTGACGGGTGATCATGAAGAACAATCCGACCAGCACCAGCGCCAGCGGCATCCCCAGCGCCGGCGTCGGCAAGAGCGCTCCTTGGATGGGAAGCGACGATGCGGACCAATAGGCGAGCCCGGCGAGCGCCACCCCGATCAGCAGCGACATCGGCACCTGCACCACGAGCGGGACCTCGTGCTCGGATACCTGGCGGGTGACCGCCCGGTCGATCGAAACCGGGATCAGGATCACCTTGATCACTGCCGTCCACACGGCGAGGACGATCAGCGCCGCATCGGCGCGCTCGACGCCGACCAGGAGCGTGTAGGCGGCCGCGAACGCCGACAGCACGGCGTACACGCGCACTTGCTCGTGCACCTGTTTGACCGCCAGCAGCGCGAGGCCGCTCAGCAGCGCGGCGATCGCCAGCAGCGCGGCGGTGGCGTGCGCGAAGTCGTAGTGAGGTGCGGCGTGCATCCTGCTAGCCGTTCGCGAGATAGAAGACGAGGATGGCCAGCACCGACAGCACGAACCCCGCCCCCATGAAGTCGGGGATCCGGAACAGCCGCAGCTTCGCGAAGCTCGACTCGATCACCACCATCACCATCCCCAGTCCGATCATCTTGACCAGCAACCACCCGAGCCCGGCCGCCACCGCGCCCACGGTGCGATTGCTCGCCAGCCCCCACGGCACCACCAGCACGTTGAGGAACACGACGTAGAGCAAGAACTGCTTCATGGCCGAGGCCCAGCGGAACAGCGCCATCGCCGGCCCCGAGTGCTCGAACAGCCGCGCGTCGTCGATCATCCCGAACTCGAGGGTCGAGCCCTGGCTCTCGATCGGGACCCGACCCGTGTCGACCAGCAGCATCGCGAAGAACGCCGCCGCCGCGAGCAGGTGGCTGGGGCGAAAGTACTCCGAGCTCGAATGCGCCAGCGTCGCGTTGAGCGCATACGGCAGGTCAGTTCCGGTTACGAGCGCAACCGTGAAGAACACAAAGATCAGGGTCGGCTCGACCAGGGTCGCGACCGACTGGGTGCGGCTCGAACCGAGCGCGCCATACACCGAGCCCGAGTCCGTTCCCGCCAGCGCGGTCACGAACCCGGCCAGCCCGAACAGCAGCGCCCCGCCGAGAATGTCGCCCGCCGTGCCCAACGGCAGCGGGAAGTTCGTCAGCACCGGGATCAGGAGCGCGATCGAGCAGTAGGCCGCAAACGCGATCAGCGGCGCGATCTCGAAGAACGGCGACGCGGTCTCGGGCCGCACCGACTCCTTGCGAAAGAACTTCGCGATGTCGTGGTAGGGCTGAAGGATCGAGGGCCCCGTACGCGATTGAACGCGCGCCTCGGCCTTCGCGATCACGCCGCTGATCAGCGGGGCGAACGCGAGCAGCGCCAACACTTGGCAGACCTGTACTCCCCATGGCGGCAGCATGACTTTTCCCGGACTAGGCTCCTACGCGGACGACATCGCCTCGTCAATAGGAGCTATCAGCACGAGTGCGGTTCGGCCACGCGGCCCGGCGAACTCCATCGCCGCATCACAAGCGCCGCGGAATATAGCGGTGTCGCCCGCCCCCGAGCGGCTTACGGGAGCAGCTTGATCAGGTCCGTGAGGAGGGACTCGAGCTGGTCGAGATTTGTCGCCCCCGCGTCGGTGAGGATCGCCTCGTGTTCGCGCTTTATGCGCTGCTCCAGGCGTCGGCGCATCGCCCGCCCCCGAGCCGTGATGTACACGAGGACCCGACGGCGGTCGGATGGATCGGCCTTGCGGTAGACGAGGTTGTCCGCCACAGCGCGATCAATCAGCCGGGTTAGGCTCGGGGGGGAGCGCAGGGTGAACTCGGCGAGCTCCGACATGGAGTGTCCGTCCCCGTCGCCGAGGAGCGAAAGGATGCGCCACTCGTCCATGTTGGAGCCGTGTTCGTCCACGGCGCGAGCGAGCTGGCGCGTCAGGCGTCGTTCAGCCTGGCTGAGCAGAAACGCGAGTTCCAGGACCGGTCTCGGGGCGTTGTCGTCATCGCTGCGCTCCGCGCCCATACTCCGAACAATAGGCTGTAGTCTGGATGAACGCCAGCAGTGGGAGAGCGTCTTTGACCGCCGTACGAGAGCCGTGGGATGAGCCCGCTGTCCGGAATGGCACGCTCGATGTCGCGCTCCTGATTCCCCTGCACGGTTCGGCGGGCATGTTTGGCCCGTCGTGCGAGCTGTGCGCACGGCTCGCAGCCGAGGAGATCAATTCGGAGGGCGGGATCCTGGGGCGCCGGGTGAGGCTGTCGGTCGTGGACGGAGCTGGTCCGCCCAACCGCGTGGCCGCCGAGGTCGATGCGCTGGTGACCGCAGGCCTCGTCGATGCCGTGGTCGGGTGGCAGATCTCCGCCGTTCGCCAAGCTCTGGCGCCACGCATCGCGCTGCGCGTGCCTTACATCTACACCGCGCTGTACGAAGGTGGTGAGCGTACGCCGGGAGTTTTTCTGGTCGGTGAGACGCCGTCCCGCCAGCTCCTCCCCGCCATGAGGTGGCTGCGCCGCGAGGACGGCGTGCGGCGCTGGTGCATCGTGGGGGACGACTACATCTGGCCGCGCGGGACCGCGCGGGCTGCGCGTTCATACGCGACGCTCACCGACGGGCAGATCTCCGACGAGATCTTCGTCCCGCTGGGCACCAACAACTTCCGGCAGGTGGTCCGTCGGGTCGAACGCTCCGGGGCCGACGCCGTGCTGAGCCTGCTCGTGGGAGAGGACGCGGTGCACTTCAACCGCGCCTTCGGCGCGGCCGGTCTGCACGAGCGCTGCCGGCGGCTGAGCACGCTGATGGACGAGAACACGCTGTTGGGAAGCGGCGCCGAGAATACGCGGGGTGTGTTCGCCGCCGCTGCCTACTACGAGACGCTGACCACGCCGGAGGGACTGGACTTCGGAGGACGTTACACGCGGCGGTTCGGCCCCGATGCTCCTACCCTCAACAGCGTCGGCGAGTCCTGCTATGAGGGTGTCCTGTTGCTGGCGGCGCTGGCGCGGCGGGCGCACAGCCTCGACGCGCGGGCCATGTGCGCCGTGGCCGACGTGGTGTCCTATGCCGGTCCGCGGGGCGAGCTGCGAATGCGCGACCGCCACCTGGAGCAGCGCGTCTACCTCGCCGAGGCCGCCGACCTCGAGTTCGACGTCATCGCGCAGCTCTAGACCCCGCCGCGCCAGGCGCCGTGCGCTTGACAGCGCGACGCTTCTTGACGCAATATTTCCATCTGAAAGCATAACGACATCTGCCACCGAGGACGGTGGTTGCGGGGGCCTCTACAAACGGAGGTATCTCATGCCAGACACGCTTGTCTCAGTGGACCTCAGCAAACCCGCGCGGGAGCAGAGCAACGCGGTCCACAACCGGTGGCACCCGGAAATCCCGCCGGTCGCCTCGGTGAATCCGGGTGACGTCGTGCGGGTCGAGTGCAAGGACTGGACTGACGGCTGGATCCAGAACGACGACAACGCCAACGACGTGCGCGACTTGCCGCTGAGCCTGGTGCACATCCTCAGCGGACCGATCGCGGTCAATGGCGCCGAGCCGGGCGACCTGCTGGTGGTCGACCTCCTGGACATCGGGGCCTTCCGAGACTACGAGTGGGGCTACACCGGGATCTTCGCCCGCATGAATGGCGGCAGCTTCCTGGTCGACGCATTCCCAGACCCGCGCAAGGCGATCTGGGACTTCGAGGGCATCTACGCCAAATCGCGGCATCTGCGGGGCGTGCGGTTCCCGGGCATCGTGCACCCGGGCCAGATCGGGACCGCCCCGAGCGCGGATCTGTTGCGCCGATGGAACGACCGTGAGGCCGCGCTGATCCAGACCCAGCCCGATCGCGTGCCGCCACTGGCGCAGCCGCCCAATCCCGAGAACGCCGTGGTGGGCGCCCTGAGCGGTGCCGACGCAGACCGCGTCGCCAGAGAGGCGGCCCGCACCGTGCCTCCACGGGAGAACTGCGGCAACCACGACATCAAGAACCTCTCGCGCGGCGCGCGGGCCTACTTTGTGGTGTTCGTGCCCGGGGCCAATCTCTCGATGGGCGACATCCATTTCTCGCAGGGCGATGGTGAGATCACGTTCTGCGGCGCGGTCGAGATGCCGGGCTGGATCGACCTCGGCGTCGACCTGATCAAAGACGGCGTCAACAAGTACGGGCTGACCAACTCCGTTGTCGTTCCTAGCCCGGTCGAGCCGCACTTCGGGCCCACGCGCTACCTGCTGTTCGAGGGCATCTCGGTCGACCGCCAGGGCAACCAGCATTACATCGACGCCAGCGTCTCCTACGCCGACGCCTGCATGAAGGCGATCAATTACCTCACTAAGTTCGGCTACAGCGAGGAGCAGGCGTACATCATCCTCAGCTGCGCGCCCTGTGAGGGCCGGATCAGCGCGATCGTGGATATCCCCAGCGCCTGCTGCACGCTCGCTCTGCCGATCGACGCCTTCGAGTTCGACATCACGCCGACCGGAGCTGGGCCGGTGTCGCAGGACCGCGGGAGTCTGGCGCTCCCCAGTTGACCCCGATGCCCACATATGAGTACACCTGCCCCACCTGCGGCGAATTCGAGGCCTGGCGACCGGCCGCGCGATCGGGCGAACGAGTGGCATGCCCCGTCTGCGCAAACATGGCGCCGCGCCGGTTTGCCGCTCCGAACCTCCGGCTGACCCCGGCCGCGCTCGGCGCGGCCATCGACGGCAGCGAGCGCAGCGCCTACGAGCCCCGGGTCGTGACCGGCCTCCCCGCCGGCGGCGTGCCCCTGCGCAGGGGCCATCGTCAAGGCCACAGGCGACCCTGGCAGCTCGGCTGAGGGAGGGTCTCGTTCGCGCGCCGACCTGCAGCGGTCGGCGCGCGAACCCATGGGTGGCGTGGCCTGCAGGCCCGGCGCGCCGCCGCTGCCGACCAACCGCGAGCGGCCTTGACGACCCCGCTCCGGCCCCGCAATACTTCCAGATGGAACTTTTCCGATTGATGCTCAAGAGCGGTGCTCCCCGGCCCGGACCGAGCTTTGCGGTGCTAGTCGGATCCGTCACGTCGGCTAATCATTGAGCCCGGCTCTGCCAGTCCCAAGTGAGCGAGGAGGATGTGATCGCACACATTGACCTAAGCCGTACCAAGCGTAAGTTCCAGCCGCAGAATCACGACATCGGGAGGTGAATCCGCATGCCGATGGGCACGATCTCCTCGTCGGAGGACACAGTCGGCGTCGCCGTAGTCAACTACCAGGTACCGGTCTGTGAGAGCCGGCAGGAGGTATTGGAGAACTGCCAGAAGATCGCGCAGATCACCTGGGGGGCGAAGCGGGGGTTTCCAGGACTCGACCTGATCATCTTTCCTGAGTACAGCACCCAGGGCTTTCACCCGACCAAGTGGCAGGATCTGACCACCACGGTCGACGGCCCGGAGGTGGAGATCTTCAAGAAGGCGTGCGTCGAGAACGGGGTGTGGGGCATCTTCTCGCTCACCGGCGAGGAGAACGCCGCGGGCAACCCATGGAACAGCCTGCTGCTGATCAGCGACAAGGGGGAGGTGGTGCTGAACCACCACAAGGTGCTGCCATGGGTCCCGATGGAGCCGTGGTACCCGGGGGACACGACGACGGTGGGCGAAGGGCCCAAGGGCCTGAAGGTCGGCCTTGTCATCTGCTACGAGGGCAACCACCCGGAGATCTTCCGCGACACCGTGATGAAGGGCGCGGAGCTGGTGGTTCGCTGCCAGGGCTACATGTATCCGTCGAAGGACCAGCAGAAGATCGTCCAGCAGTGCCGGGCCTGGGAGAATCTGACCTACGTGGCCGTGGCCAATATGGCCGGCCGCGACCTCGTCTACTCCTACTTCGGCAACTCTATGATCGTCGATTTCGACGGCAGCGTCTTGGCCGAGTGCGGTACGTCACCGGACGAGGTCACCTACGCGCTCCTGTCCGTGTCCGCGATCCGCGATGCCCGCAAGAGCTGGACGGCCGAGAATCACCTGTTCAACACGCTGCACCGCGGGTACACCGCACTGCCCCCTGAGGGCAAGCAGGAGTGCCCGTTTGACTTCTACAAGCTGTGGGTGAACGAGCCCCAGAAGGCTAAGGAGCTGGTGCAGGAGCTGACACGTCCGACGGCGATTCCGGCCGAGGCACCGAAGGTCGCGTCAAGCTGACATTCGGTATCGAGTCAGCCGATGCCCGCAGGGCGGGAACCTGATCACAACCCGTCGGGCGCGCCCCGGGAGAGCCCGGGGCGCGCCGCCGGGGGTCCGGAGGGCCAGACACTTCGTCTGCGGGTTGCGGAGGCGCCGCTCGCCGACCTGGACAAAGGCTTCGCGCGACTGGATCCCTACCACCTCAGGCGCCTGGGAACGCGCGAGGGGATGGCGATCGCCATCACCGGCGATCGCCAGACCGTGGCGATCGCACAAGCGGTCCCGCACCGCATGCACGGTCGGCGCGAGGTCCACATCGACGGGATGGTGCGGGAGAACGCTGGCGCGGTCGTCGGCGAGCAGGTCACGGTCGCGCCGGTGGAGGCCTCGCCGGCCAAGACGGTTCTGATCGCGCCGCTCGATCCGGGCAGCTATGGGGCCAAGGAGATCGCGGAGATCCGCGAGTCGCTGAGCGGCCGAGCCGTCGTGTACGGCGACCGGATCAAGGTCACGGCGTTCTCCAAGCGGGGCCACTTGTTCAAGGTGGCTGGCACGGAGCCTGACGGGTGCGTGGTGATCGGCCCCTTCACGGACATCCGGATCAAGGAGGATCGCGCTGCCCCGCTGATGGCAGGTCCTTCGTTCAAGGTCAAGTACGAGGACATCGGTGGCCTGGAGGAGGAGCTGCTGCGCGTCCGCGAGCTCGTCGAGCTTCCGCTCAAGTACCCGGCGCTGTTCGCGCGCCTGAACATCGAGCCGCCCAAGGGCGTGCTCCTGTATGGACCGCCGGGGTCGGGCAAGACGCTGATTGCCCGGGCCGTCGCCAGCGAGGTCAAGGCCCACTTCATCCACGTCAACGGGCCCGAGGTAATGCACAAGTTCTACGGCGAGAGCGAGGCGAAGCTGCGCGAGATATTCGAAGAGGCCCAGCGCAGGGCGCCGACGGTGATATTCCTCGACGAGGTAGACGCAATCGCGCCGAAGCGCTACGACGTCTCGGGCGACGTCGAGAAGCGCGTCGTCGCGCAGTTGCTCGCCTCGATGGACGGCCTGGTCTCCCGGGGCGAGGTCGTTGTCATCGCCGCGACCAATCTGCCGGAGGCAATCGATCCTGCCCTCAGGCGCCCCGGACGGTTCGACCGCGAGATCGCGTTGAGCGTGCCGCCCCGGGCGGGTCGGCTGCGCATCCTGCATATCCATTCCCGTGGGATGCCGCTCGCGCCCGACGTCGACCTCGAGCGGCTGGCCGAGATCACCCACGGCTTCGTGGGCGCCGACCTCGAGGCTTTGTGCAAGGAGGCCGGGATGCTGGCCGTACGCGACTGCCTGGAGGAGCTCGACCAGTCGGCCGGGGCCGAGGCGCTGGCGGAGCGCACGGTGATCCGCGAGCAGCACTTCATGCAGGCCTTCAGGGCGATCGAGCCCACCGCCACGCGCGAGTTCGCCCTCGAGCGGCCCAACGTCCGGTGGGAGGAGATAGGCGGGAGCGAGGAGGTGAGGCGCACGCTGCTGACGTGGCTCGAGCTGCCCCGCCGGGCCCCGGCTCTGTTCGACCAGACCGGGCTCACGCGACCTACCGGCTTGCTGTTCAGCGGGCCGTCGGGTACAGGAAAGACGCTCACGGCCAAGGCGCTGGCCACTGAGACCGGCCTGCGGCTGATCACCGTCGACCCCGCCACAATCTACTCGAAGTGGGTGGGCGAGTCGGAGAAGGCCCTGCGGCAGGTGTTCAAGAAGGCGCGCCAAGCGGCACCATGCATTCTCTTCTTCGACGGCCTCGAGTCGTTCGCTCCGGCCGGCTACGCGCGCGGCGAGTTGGGCGGGGTGGCCGAGAGGCTGGCCAGCCAGTTCTACGCCGAGCTCGATGAGCTCGGGGAGCTGGGCGAGGTGATCACGGTGGGAGCGACCAGCTGCCCCGACCGGATCGATCCCGCCGTGCTTCGGCCTGGCCGGTTTGGCTTCACGATCCGGTTCGCTCTGCCGGACCATCGCCAGCGCGAAGAGATCCTGGCCGTGCATCTGAGCCGCCTCGCGCTCGAGGACGATGTGCGGCTGGCCGAGATGGCCCGCGATATGGAGGGCTTCAGCGGCGCAGACATCGCCGGGGTCTGTCAGAGGGCCGTGCTGGCCGAGATGGCGGCGTTCGTGGACCGTCACGGCGACGCCGCCGACGAGGCTGGGCGAGCCGGCGGGTTCCGGCTTACCAGGAGCGCCCTGTGGCAAGCGGTCGAACGCCACCGTCACGCCGACCATCCATGAGATACCGACGACAAAGGAAGTGCCATGCCCATTTGCCCGCTGTGCGGTGACCAGATGGCGGCCGAGCGCGTCGTCTCGCTCCCCGGCATCGAGGACAAGGAGGTCAGCTGGCGCTGCGACCGCGACGACGTGGAGGTCGGCGCCGTGCATCCGGTTCAGATCTCGCACTTGCAGGTCGGGACAGAGCAGGAACAGGGCGGCCGGCAGACGCGGATCATCAAGCTGGAGATGCTGGGTGCGGAGCTGATGGTCTTCCGCCAGGTGCTTAGCCCCTCGGGTGGTGAGGCTGGAGGCGATGCCTGAGCGCCGGCTGCCACTCGACGACGAGCGCTACAGCGCTTACCTTCGCGACCTTCGCGCGCTGCTCGAGGCCGATCCAGATCTGACCGATGCCGACGCGCTGCGCGCATTCGTCTCCGGCCACCGCCAGTGGTTCGGCCCCCGCACCGCCGCGGCGACTCTGGATGCGAGCGACGATCGGTTGCGAGTGCTCGTCCATGTCATGGTGTTAGCGGCGTCCGAGCTGAGCGCCTTCCACGAGCGAAGCCGAGACCGGCTGGGCGAGCACGGCACCTCACCCCCGCCGTGGGACGTGACCGTGCCCCGGACCCCGCAGCGACTGATCACCTTCGGCGGCAAGGTCCGCGGCGTCGTCGAGTGGGAACCCGAGCGTCGGGTCGAGCTGGATCCCGATCTAAGCGAAGCCGAGCGAAGGTGGGCCGTCGCTCTGGCGATCGGGATCGGCGAATGCCCGCAGTGGAGCGACGATGAGATCTGGCGCTATGCGGCTTACCTGGTGATGGACGTCGAGGAGTTCGCGGACGAGCGCGAGCACCCGGACGAGGATCTCGCCGCCCTCTACGGAGTGCCGCTGGATGCCGTGCGCTACCGCCGCGGTCTGCCCGATGCACTGGAGGAACGGTGAGCGACTACCTGCGCACCGGATGGCACGAGTTCTTCATCCCGGTCGCGTCGCTTCGCGGTCCAACGAGCTTGCGAGTGTGGATCGAAATGGAAGACGTCGTCCCGATGCTGCGCCAGCTCGATCTGCTCTACGGAGACGAGGCTCACCCCTATGCGCTGCGCGTCGAGGACATCCCCGACGCCCAGCGCAAGCTGATCCAGCTCGTCACCGATCACGTGATCGAGCACCCCGAGGCGGTGCGACGCGCAGCTGCGCCCCGGCAGCTCGCGGTCGAGCTTGCCGAGCGCTTCGGCGTCGGCCGGTCCGATTATCCGATCGACTACCCGCCCGCGATTGACCAGGCCGACGTAGACCCCGCGCAGGCCATGTTCGCGCTCCCGTTCATTCTCGATCGTGAGGCGATGGGCGCCGCAGAGGGAGGGGGTTGGGAGTGGAAGTGACCGAGGAGGTCCGCTACTCGCCCGAGCACGTTTGGCTCCGCCGGGACGGGGACCGCGTGACGCTCGGCGTGACCGAGCAGATCAGCCGCATTCTGACCTGGGTCCACGCCGTCTCCCTGCCCGCCCCGGGCACCCGGCTCGCACCCGGAGATGAGCTCGCCACGATCGATTCTCAGAAGGCGGACATCAGCATTCCAGCCCCAGCGGCCATGGAGGTCATGGCAGTCAACGACCTACTGGCGAGCGAGCCGATGCTCGTTCGCATGGAACCACGCGGGCGTGGCTGGCTGCTGGCGGCCTCGCTTCAGGGCGGCGCCTGGGAGGAGTTGCTAGACGCCGCCGAATACGACGAGCTACTCCGAGTGGAGGCACAAACTTGACTGGACTACGGGACGGCTAACCGTCCGACCACGGGAGGGTTTCGATGCTACTTGGGATCATGTTGTTGTACGTGGGAGCGGTCCTGGCGGTGAATGGGATCTGGCTCGTCGGCCAAGCCAGAGCGGCGACCGGACAAGCCACGGAGCAGCTGGCCGGCCGATCTGAGGCCGCCGTCGCGGCGGACCCGACGTTCATTCAGGGACGAGAGGTCGCGGTCCTGAACGTGTTCACCGGGTTCATCGGCGTGGTCATCGCGGTCACCCTGCTGGTACAGGGCAACACCACGGCGAACCTGGCATTTGCCCGGGGATCGGGTTTCATCCTGCTGTTCGCGTTCACCTACCTGTGGGTGGCCGCCAACCAGTTCCTCGACTCCGGTGGTCACGCGTTCGGCTGGTATTGCCTGTTCGTCGCGATCACCGCTGTCGCCGCCGGCGCCTACCAGCTGAGCAACACATCCGGAACCGCGAACGTGTGGCTTGGAATCAACTGGTTCGCCTGGGCGCTGCTCTGGTTTCTGTTCTGGGTGCTCCTGTCGCTCGAGCGACCCATCGGCAAACTGGCCGGATACCTCGCGATTCTCGAAGGCATCGGAACCTGCTGGATTCTTGGGTTCTTGGTGCTGCAGGGAACGTTGCACTTCTGATTTGCCGGCGGCGCGGCGCCGGGCGCCGCGCCGCTACGATTCCAGCCGAGCGATGAGGCTCGCTCGGATCGCAGCCCTCGCTGCTGATGACCTCTACCGAGACGAAGCCGGTCCCGTGGAGGTCGTCGATTCAGCCAGCCCCGAGCACCGGTCGTAGCCGGACCCGCGGCCGGACCCGCGGAGCGGTGCTCGTCCTGCTTGCGTGCCTGATGGCCGCGGCGTGCGGTGATGGCGCTCGAGCGCACCCTCTCTCGGCCACGTCGAGCCGGGTCCATAGACGACGCGCCAAGTCGCGGGCCCGTCGGCGATAGCTCCGCGGATCGGCGCCGATACGATTTGCGCCGAGCGATGAGGCTCGCTCCGACTGCGGCCAGCCCGCTGATGGCCTCTGCATGCAGTGCAACCCGCGAGGTCCGACATGAAGAGCAGTCTCGAAATCGCCCAACAGCATCGGCCGATCCGCATCGATGAAATCGCCGAGCAAGTCGGGCTTCAACCCGACGAAGTCGAACCCTACGGCCGCTACAAGGCCAAAATCTCGCTGTCGGTGCTCGACCGTCTCAGCGAAGCGCCGGAGGCGAAGCTCGTGTGCGTCACCGGCATGACTCCGACGCCGGTAGGCGAAGGCAACACGACGACCCTCGTCGGCCTCACGGAAGGTCTCGGGGTGATCGGCAAGAGCCCGATCGCTTGTCTGCGCGAGGCATCCGTCGGTCCGGTGTTCGGCGTCAAGGGCGGCGCGGCCGGCGGAGGATTCGCGCAGGTCGTGCCGATGGAGGACCTCAACCTGCACTTCACCGGCGACATCCACGCGATCGGCGCGGCGAACAACCTGCTCGCGGCGATGATCGACGCCTCGATCCTGCATGGCAATCCCCACCACATGGACGCCCTGCGGATCGGGTGGCGTCGCGCGGTGGACATGAATGACCGGGCGCTGCGCAAGATCACCGTCGGGCTCCACGGACGCGCGAACGGGTACCCGCGCGAGACGGGCTTCGACATCACCGCGGCCTCCGAGGTGATGGCGATCCTCTCGGTGGCGCGGGATCTTCGTGACCTGCGCCGGCGGATCGGTGCGATCACCGCCGCCTACTCGCACGAGGGCGAGCGGCCGGTAACAGCCGAGGATCTCGGCGCGGCCGGAGCGATGACCGTGCTACTCAAGGACGCGCTGAAGCCGAATCTGGCGCAGACGCTCGAGGGACAGGCGGCGATGATCCACTGCGGGCCGTTCGCGAACATCGACCACGGCAACAACTCGCTGATCGCCGACCTGGTGGCGATGAAGCTAGGGGACTACGTTCTCACAGAGTGTGGCTTTGGCTCGGACATGGGCATGGAGAAGTTCTGCAACATCGTTTGCCGGTTCGGCAACCTCGCGCCCTCGGCGGCGGTGCTCGTCACCACGGTGCGCGCCATCAAGCACCATGGCGGCGCCGGCACGCACGCGCCCGTCGACCGCGCGGCCACCCACCCGGGGATCGAGGCGGGAATGGCCAACGTCCGCCGTCACCTCAGGATCATCGATACGTTTGGCGTGCCCGCCGTGGTCGCGGTCAACCGGCGTCCCGGCGACTCGGACGAAGAGATCGATCTGGTCCGTCGCCTGGCGCTCGAATGTGGAGCCTTTGCCGCCGAGATCAACGACAGCTTCGCGCGCGGAGGTATCGGCGCGGCTGGCCTTGCCGACGCGATCGTCGAAGCGTGCGAGCAGCCGGGCAGATTCCGCTATCTCTACGAGGACGCGGCGCCGATACAGGACAAGATCGAGGCCGTGGCCAGAGACGTCTACGGCGCCGCCGATGTCTACTTCTACCCCGAGGCCGAGGAGAAGATCGCCCAGTTCACGCGCGTCGGTCTCGCCCAGCTTCCCGTGTCGATAGCCAAGACCCACCTCTCGCTGTCGGCCGACGCGGCGCGGCTAGGAGACCCGCAGCGGTTCACGCTGCCGGTGCGCGATATCAGGGCGTATACCGGCGCGGGGTGGCTTGTGCCCCTGTGCGGAGAGATCACGCAGATGCCCGGGCTGGGCGCGCGGCCGGCGGCGATCGACATCGACATCGACGCCGAGGGGCGGACCGTCGGGCTGTTCTAAGGGCGGAGGATTGGGTTGACGCTGATCGTGGCCATTCCCGGCCGGGCCGCGCTCGAGCTCGAGCATCTCTTGCTGGATGTCAACGGGACGCTCACGAACCGGGGAGCGCTGCTCGGTGAAGTCGAAGACAAGCTCGCCGCACTGCGCGAAGAGATCGCGATCCAGTTGGTTTCCGCCGACACGTTCGGAACGCTCGATCAGATCGCGGAGAGGCTCGGGGTGCCGGCTATCTCGGCCCACACCGGAGCGGACAAGCTGCGGCTGCTCGACGAGCTGGGTCGCCACCGCTGCGCGGTGATCGGCAACGGCGCCAACGATGTCCTCGTGCTCGGGGCGGCCGCGCTCGGGTTCGCGGTGATCGGACCCGAAGGGGCGAGTCCCGCGGCCATCCGGGCTGCCGACGTTGTCTGCGCGTCGGCGGCGGATGCTCTTGACCTGTTGCTCGAGCCGAGGGCGCTCGCCGCCACGCTTCGCGCCTAGAGACGCGGAGGCTCCCGCTCATGACGCGCCCGCGAATGTCACGGTTGTCCCCGGCGGTCAGGTTCGTGCTGATGGTCGGCGTGATGAGCTTCTTCGCCGACTTCACCTACGAAGGGTCGCGCAGCATCATCGGCCAGTACCTCGGGCTCCTCGGGGCGGGAGCGCTCGCGATCAGCACGGTCACCGGCTTCGGGGAGCTGCTGGGCTATGGCTTACGGCTGTTTTCGGGACGGGGCGCCGACCGGACCGGGCTGTACTGGCCGATCACGATCGGCGGCTACATACTCCAGATGTCGGTCGTGCCGCTGCTCGCGCTGGCCGGCAGCTGGCAGGTGGCCGCGGTGCTGATCATCCTCGAGCGGGTCGGTAAGGCGATCCGCAATCCGCCGCGCGACGCGATGCTCTCTCACGCCGCGAAGGAGATGGGCTACGGCTGGGGGTTCGGAGTGCACGAGGCTCTCGACCAGTTCGGAGCGCTGTTCGGGCCGCTCGTCGTCGCGCTGATCATCGCGGCCAGCCACAAGGACTACAAGACCGCGTTCGCGGCGCTCGCGGTTCCTGCCGCGATCACCCTGTCGCTGGTCGCGGTGGCCCGGCTGTCCTACCCGCGGCCGCAGGATCTCGAGGCAGGGCCGGCCCACGTCAGCGCCGAAGGTCTACCCCGGGTGTTCTGGATATATCTGGTCGGAGCGGCGCTGGTCGCGGCGGGATTCGCGGACTTTCCGATCATGGCCTATCACTTCCAGTCGTCCGGCACCGTGCACGCCGCGCTCATCCCGATCTTCTATGCCGCGGCGATGGCGGTCAGCGGCACCGGCTCGCTGGTCTTCGGGCGCCTGTTCGACCGCCACGGGATAGGCATGCTCATCCCACTGACGCTGGTCGCGGCCGTGTACGCGCCACTGGCGTTCCTGGGCGGCTTCTGGGGGAGCCTCGTCGGGGTGTGCCTGTGGGGTCTCGGGATGGGTGTGCACGAGTCGATGATTCCGGCCGCCGTCGCTCCGATGGTCTCACCCCACAGACGTGCCTCCGCCTATGGCCTGTTTACGGGCGTCTACGGCGTCGCCTGGTTCATGGGAAGCGTCGCGATCGGCGCGCTGTTCAGCGTCTCGCTCGGCGTCGTGGTCGCATTCTCGGTCGCCGCCGAGCTCGCCGCGATCCCCGCGATACTCGCCGTTCGCCGGCGTATGGTTTGAGGACCATGAGCGGCGGCAGTTGGCCCTACATGCCCGCACAGTGCCCCCACTGCGCCTACCTGCACGCGATCGAGCCGCCGTACACCGATGACTCCGGTTACGAGATCGTCGGCTTCTGCCGCCATCCGCGGATCGCGATGGAGCTCTTCCAGCCGCAGGACCTGGACTCGCCGGCCTCAGAACGTTGCCCCCTCTTCGTTCCGCGCGCCCCTCGCTAAGTGGTCTGGCTCGTAAATCCTTTTACGTTTGGATCGGTGGGCGTTGCGGCGGCCTCGTTGGCGCCGTCGGGGGTGCGCCGGCGCTGGCGGTTGAAAATACTCGACGTTGGCTGCGGCAGGATCGACCGGGTGGCTGTCGAACTGGCCGGTGGTGGCGAGGTCGAGCCCGTATCGGATCGTGTTGAGCGACGAGCAGGAGCGCGAGCTGGCGCGTCGCGCCGCCGCCTACTCCGGCCCGTACCGTGATGTGGTGCGCGCCAAGGCGATGCTGCTGGCGGCCGAGGGGCGTTCGAACGCGGAGATCGCCGAGCGCCTGGGGGTCGCGCGGCCGTCGGTGTCGGAGTGGCGCAAGCGGTTCTTCGAGGAGGGGGTGGATGGCTTGGAGGAGCGGTCGCGGCCCGGTCGCCCGGGATCTTTTTCCCCCGGTGCAGATCGCGGAGGTCAAGGCGCTGGCGTGCGAGCTTCCGGCCGAGAAGGGCGTCCCGCTCTCACGCTGGTCAAGCGCTGAGCTGGCGCGCGAGGCGGTCGCCCGCGGGATCGTGGAGCGGATCTCCGGCGTGACGGTGTGGCGGTGGCTGTCTGCGGACGCGATCCGTCCGTGGAACTACCGCTCCTGGATCTTCCCCCGCGACCCGCAGTTCCGCCAGAAGGCCGGCCGGATCCTCGACCTCTACGAGGGTCGCTGGGAGGGGCAGCTGCTTGAACCAGGCGACTTCGTGGTGTGCTGTGACGAGAAGCCCTCGATTCAAGCGCGAGCGCGCAAGCACGCCACAGAAGGCGCCAAGCCTGGCGGTGATGGCCTGCTGGTCGAGCACGAGTACGAGCGAGCCGGCGCGCTCTGCTACCTCGCCGGCTGGGACGTCAAGCACGCCAGGCTGTTTGACCGCTGCGCGCCCAAGGACGGGATCGGGCCGTTTGACCAGCTCGTCGATCAGTTCATGAGCGTCGCGCCGTACAGCCAGGCGCAGCGTGTGTTTGGGATGAGCTATACCCAGATGTTGTGGATGACCCCGAGAACGAAGGCGGCGTACCTTCCCGGTTGATCAAGACCGAACCCGCCCCGAAGGGCGGAGAAAGGAAGGCACGCCAATGGTGGATGTTCGCACCCTCCCGGTCGGGGAGTCCAGCGAAGAGATCATGGTCACGCTGGATGAGCTCGCTCGCGAGGGAGCTCGACGGATGATCGCTGCGGCGTTGCGGGCGGAGGCGGACGAGTATCTCGCTCGGTTCAGCGACGAGCTGGACGAGGACGGTCATCGGCTGGTGGTCCGCAACGGCCGCGCCCGGGAGCGCAAGGTGACGGTCGGGTCGGGCACCGTCCCGGTCCGTGCGCCACGGGTCAACGACAAGCGCATCGACGGGGAGACCGGCGAGCGGCAGCGGTTCTCATCGAAGATCCTGCCGGCGTACGCGCGCCGGTCGCCGAAGGTGACCGAGGTGCTGCCGATCCTCTACCTGCGGGGTCTGTCGACCGGGGACTTCCGCCCGGCGCTGGAGGACTTGCTCGGCGAGGACGCCTCGGGGCTGTCGCCGTCGACGATCAGCCGGCTGTGCAAGGAGTGGGAGGCCCACCAGGAGCGGTTCCGCAAGCGGCATCTGGGGTTCTCGCGCTATGCCTACTTGTTCATCGACGGCGTGCACGCCTCGGTCCGCCTCGGCGAGGACCCGAAGCTGTGCTTGCTGGTGGTGATCGGCGTGCGTGAGGACGGCGAGAAGGAGCTGCTGGCGGTCGAGGACGGCTACCGCGAGTCGACCGAGTCGTGGGCTGGCGTGTTGCGGGATATGAAGCGCCGCGGCCTTGGCTGTCCCAGGCTGGTGGTCGGCGACGGCGCGCTCGGCGCGTGGGCGGCGCTCCGCGACGTGTTCCCGGAGGCCGGAGAACAGCGTTGCTGGGTTCACAAGACAGCCAACGTGCTCGACTGCCTGCCCAAGCGCATGCAGCCGCGGGCGAAGACGCTGCTGCACGAGATCTCAGAGGCCCCGACGCGCACCGACGCGCGCAAGGCGCTGGAGGTCTTTCGGGAGGAGTACGGCGCCAAGTACCCCAAGGCCCTCGAGAAGCTCGACAAGGACTGGAAGCCGCTGACCGCGTTCTACGACTTCCCCGCCGAGCACTGGCGGCACCTGCGCACCACGAACCCGATCGAGAGCTCCTTCGCCACCGTGAAGCTCCGCACGCGGGTCACGAAGGGCGCCGGCTCGAAGGCCGCGGCGCTGGCGATGGCCTACAAGCTGCTCGTCACAGCCCAGGAGCGCTGGCGACGTTTCAACGGCCACGAGCTGATCACCGACGTACTCAACGGAGCGACGTTCAAGGACGGTGTCAAGGTCACGGACGACGAGGCCACGACGCAGGACGAGGAGATCGCCGCCTGAGAATTCTCATGCGGTCGATCCACAACTCTTGACAATTGCTCGTTTGTGATCGTCGACAACGGCTCCGCGCACCGCGGTCAGCGCTCGATCGACCGCCTGCAGAGCGCCTGGTCGAACGTGATCGTGGTGCATACGCCGGTGCACGCCTCATGGCTCAACCAAGCCGAGATCTACCTCTCGATCGCCCAGCGCAAGGTGTTGCAGCCCAACAACTTCACCGACCTCAACGCGCTCGAGCAGGCGCTACTGGCCTTCGGTCGGCGCTACGAGCAGATCGCCAAGCCGTTCGAGTGGAAGTTCACCCGCCGCGATCTGGACCGCGTGCTCGACCGCCTCAACCAGACCACCGAACAACCCCCTGCCCGCCGGGCAGCATGACCCGTGAATACGTCAAAACACCAAACGTCAAAGAACTTTCCAGCCAGCGGACCTCTCACTGCCCACCTCCCACATCAAACGTCGGATACTTGCGAAACGGACCACTAAGCGGTGCGTCCTGCGGCGGCGTCAGCCCGGTACAGTGAGTTCAGCAGGCGATGAGGCTCGCCCAACCGCGCGCATGACGCTGATGGCCTCTGCGACAACGATCGACGGAGGTGTGTCATGGGCATCTTCGGCGCCCACAACAGAGAGCCGGAGCACGCAGCAGGAACGAACGCAGATGCCGATGGTGCAGCCGCGATCGAGTTTCGAGACGTGCACAAGGCGTTCGGCGCCAATCGGGTGCTCACCGGCGTCCACATGACGATTCCCTATGGCCGGATCACGATGATCATGGGTCCATCGGGCACGGGAAAGTCGGTGTGCATCGCTCACATGGTTGGCCTGACGCGCCCTGACTCCGGCGACGTGCTCGTCGAGGGCGTGTCGATCCCTCAGCTCACCGACGATCAGCTGTTCGGCTTGCGCAAGGACAAGTTCGGCGTCCTGTTTCAGGACGGTGCCCTGTTCAGTTCGATGAGCGTGTTCGACAACGTGGCTTTCCCCCTCCGCCAGAACACCGACAAGTCAGAGGCCGAGATCGACGAGATCGTGCGCCGCCGGCTGGCGGAGGTGGGTCTCGCGCACGCGGCCGGTCTGCGCCCCAACGAGCTCTCGGGCGGAATGCGCAAGCGGGTTGGCTTCGCCCGTGCCCTCGCGCTTGACCCGTCCATCGTGCTGTTCGACGAGCCGGACTCGGGATTGGACCCGGTGCGCACCGCCCTGCTCTGTGAGCTGATCAGGGACATCCACGATGAGAACGGCGGCACATACGTGGTCGTGACCCACGACATGTTCTCGGCCCGGCGGATCGCGGACTACATCTGCGTCTTGTGGAAGGGCAAGCTCGTCGAGGAGGGCCCGGCCGAGGAGGTGTTTCAGTCCGAGAACGACTTCGTGCGGCAGTTCCTTAACGGCGAGAGCCGCGGGCCGCTGGGGATGGACTGAAAGCGCGGCCGGTGAGGACCGAGCGCCACGATCAATCGGCCCCGCCACGGCGGCGGGCGAGCACGACAAGTGGCAGGAAGGCGGCCAGGACGGCGACCGTCCCGAGGACCGTAAAGCCGACCGAACGGGCGGGCGCGATCGTCACCGCCGCCGCCGCGAGCGCGCCGCCGCACGCGCCCAACGCGGCCACCAGCACGGCGGCCGAAACCCGCGAGCCGATCACTCCCGGGCCGATCCGTGCCTGACCGCGCAACTCGATCGAGCGCTGCGCCAGTTCGCCGACCACGAGCAAGCAGGCGGCGTGGAGCGGGGCCAGTAGTAGCCGGTCCTGGTGGCGGAGAAGCAGCAGCACGGCGAGCAGCCCGAGGGCCGCTTGGATCACGCTGGACGAAGCCACTACCAGGCCGAGAGTGAGGATGACGGCCGACGCCCCGGTCCCGTACCACGCCAGACCGGCGGATCCGCGAGCGTCCGTCGCCACCAGCGCGCCCAACGCGAGGTCGAGCGCGACCGCCGCCAACGCGATCGCTACGCGCGCGCGAGTGACCGGGCCGAGCGCCGGAATGAGTTCACCCCCTCCAGTGCGGGTCCGAGCCCAGTGTCATCCTGCCATTGCGCTACGCTGATTCCGAGCGCTTGCAACCGAGCGCGCAACGCCTCGCGCTGCAGCTTCCAGAGCCGGTAGGCGAGGGCATCGGCAACGCTGGAACCGGGAGCCGTGTGCTCCAGCGGGGACACCTCGATCACGGTGAGGTCCGAGCCTCTCCTGCGAAGATCCGTGATCAGGCGGATCGAGCGCTCATCGAGCAGTGGCGTGATCGCGAGGATCAACGCTCCCGGCGGGAGAACCCTGCGGGGAATGCTTTCGGCCGCCCGCCAGGCATAGCTGAACGCGACCTCGCTGGCGAGCAGCGCGTCCACAATCCGGTACAGCTGGGTCGTGCCAAAGGCCGGCTCGAGCCAGTGCAGCGTGCCGCCGAAATCGACCAGCGCGACGCGGTCGCGGCGCGCCAGATGTGCCCTGGCCAGCGATGCCGCGGCGCGAACGGCGGCGTCGAGCGTGCCGGTTGCGCCTCCTCGCGCCTCCTCGAACGTGTCCAACAGCAGCACCACATCGGTTGCGTGCTCGGGGTGGCGCTCGGTCACGTACAGCGCGCTGCGCCTCGCGGTGGCGCGCCAGTTGACCTGCCGAATCCGATCCCCGGGGGTGAACGGACGTATGTCGGCGAACTCGATCCCCTCCGCGCGCATCCGCGACACGTGCGCTCCGAGGAACGGCTGCGTCCGCCGCGGCGCGACCAATTCGCGCAGCGGCTGCTCGCGGGGAAACACCCGCAGCGGCACCGGTCGACCCAGCCGCGTATCCGACGCCGTGACCCCGAGCGGGTCGCGTGCGCGCACGACGAGCGGTCCTACCGCGTGCGCTCCCCATCGCTGGGGATAGATCGAGAACTCGACCACGGTGGCGGACGCGGCCGGGAGGCGCAGCATCACGGGGCCGCCAGGGTCGACCGCGAGGTCCCTGGTGCGGACAAGGGCCACCTCCACCTCGACAGCCCCGGGTGCGTCGTTGCGCAGGCTGACCGTGGCGCTCGCATGCTCGCCCTCGAGCAGCCGCTCACGCTCGAGCTCAATCTCGGCCGCCAGCTGCGGATCCCGGGCGAGCGTCAGGCCGACGCCGATCAACGACACAAACGGCGCCGCGAGCACCGCGAGCTCTGGACGGCCGCTCGCGAGACCAGCCACCAGGGCGGCGCCGGCGAGGGCCAGCAGACCGCGCACGCGAGGTGAAAGCGAACGGCTCACAACCGCTCGAGCACGTCGAGCATCGCCCGCAGGTCCGTCTGCGAGACGCCCGGTCCGTGCCGGTTCTCGGGGAACGGCCGGTCGGGACGGACGATCTCCCACAGAGGCTCGCCGAGCAGCGTCTTGCCAACCGAGTCCGGCATCGCCTTGAGGGTCTGACCGCGGGCGGCGAGCCGCTCGGACGCGATCTCGGCGAGCACTGGGCGCAGGTAGGCGTGAGCCTCGATCGCCGTGGCACCGGAGGTGACCACAAGCCGCTCGAGCCGGACCAGCTGGTCGGGGCGCGATTGCGCCCGCGCGCTCGCTCGCTGCCAACTAGTCGAGGGCCCCTTGGGCAGTAGCCAGAAGCAGACAGCGACACCGACGGCCGCGATTACGACGAGCGTGATCTCCGCGAGAAGGGTCAAGCCGCGCCCCCGGCCTGCAGTCGGGCGCGCAACGATCGAAGCGCGGCTAGGGCCGTCTCCCGCAGACGCTCCGAGATCGGATGCTCGCTGAACCGCGCCTCCTCAAACAAGCCGGTCAGCGTCCTCGCCTCGTGCTCGGTCGCGCTGCTGGCCACGAGCAACCGGCGCAAGTACTCCCGTGGCCCCTCCGAGGGGAAGTGACGGACGCCCTTCGCGTCGAACGCGTCCTGCATGGCCACGTACGCGGCAATCACCGCGTGGCGGGGGTCGGCGGTCGCGTCAAGTGCCTCGATCGCCGCCTGGATGGCCCCGGGCGCGGCGCCGCGCGCGGATTCGGGTGGTTCGTGTGCCGGTGCCCTCAGCCAGCGGACGAGCAAGAACAACCCGATTGCGACCGCGATGAAGACGATCGCGGCTGCCGTCCAGGGCAGCCAGGACGGCAGCACGAACCCGCCGCCACTCTTCGGCGGGGCCGGAGCGGGGTGGGGTCGTACAAGGCCGCCGCCGGGGGCGGCGCGAGGGGCGTTCCGGCTCGGGCTCGAGCCGAGCACGGCCGCTGCAACCAGGGCCGCGCCGAGTGCAAACGGCAACAGCACCGCGAGCAGCTTCCAGATCCAGTGGACACGCAACGGCTCGACCTCGCGCTCGTCCTCGTCGTCGCCCTTGCGGCGACGGCCCTGCCACACCCACGACGCCAGCACCCCGAGGGCGACGATTCCGGCACCGGCAAACAGCACGAACAGCGCGGTGACCGGCGCGCTGGCCGAGGCGGCATTGACCGGCGTCGAGTGGCTGAGCGGGTAACGCGCCGCCATTGCGACCACCGCGATGGCCGCGGTCAGTCCGGCCGCCACGGCCGCTGCGCTTGCGAGGCGGGCGCGCTGGAAGGCGAGCTTCATCGCCAAGGCGAGATTAGCGCCGCACCGCTCGCGGTATCATCGAAATAGGCGATGAGGCCCGCCTGAACCGCCACTGCGGCTGATGGCTTCTTCGGTGAGGGAAACCGGTGGAAGCTCATGACTTACTGTAATCGCGGCCTCAACTACCCGCCGTCACTTACTCCTCGCCCCTGACGGAACGATGGGCTTTCAAAGCATCCTGTTCGAGCGCGGCGAAGACGGCATTGACGCCTCGCCGCCCCAAGAGCCGTCCTCCTTCGGTGACCTGCACCTCGACCAGGTCGTCTCTTCCCTGACCGCCGGCCGCGAGCAGTACGAGCTGGCACCGTTCTTCTACCGGCCCCTGCACGACGTGGAGGCCGTTCGGTATCGCCACCACGTTCTGCGCGATCTGGAGCAGGGGGACGTGCTCGAGGCAGTCCGCGAGTTCGCACATGGCATGGGCGTCATGCGCGAGGCACTCGGGTTCGTGGAGAAGCTCTACTACTGGCGCCAGAAGCAGCGCTGGTTCCTGGAAGCGGTCGCGCGGTACTGCGGCGCGGTTGGCTCGTTCGTCGAGCGACTCGGCGACCTCGAGTTGCGGTCGAGCGGGTTTGTCGCGCTGGGCGAGTACTTGACGGGCTACACCGGATCCGACGCTTTCACCTCTCTCGTCGCGGAAACTCGCGACCTGGCGAACGAGCTCGCGGACATCACGTATGCCGTCCACATCAAGGGCAACCGTGTCAGGGTGAGCCGGTACGAAGGTGAGGCGGACATGAGCGAGGAGGTCGAGCAGGCGTTCGCGAAGTTCAAGCTCCAAGACGCCAAGGATCACCGCATCAAGTTTCGCGAGCACGCCGAGATGAACCACGTCGAGGAGCAGATCCTCGACCTGGTGGCCAAGCTGTATCCCGGGACCTTCTCCAAGCTCGAGGACTACTGCGCTCGCAACGGGCGTTACCTCGACGACACCGTCGGCCGCTTCGACCGTGAGGTTCAGTTCTACCTCGCGTATCTGGAGTACATCGAGCCGTTGAAAGCGCGCGGGCTGTCGTTCTCCTGTCCGCGCGTGTCCGGCCGGGGCAAGGACGAGCACGCCGCGCAGTCGTTCGACCTAGCCCTGGCGGCGAAGCTCGTGGGGGAGGGTGGCTCGGTTGTGTGCAACGACTTCTACCTCGAGGATCCCGAGCGGATCCTCGTTGTCAGCGGTCCCAACAACGGCGGCAAGACCACGTTCGCCCGGACGTTCGGCCAGATGCACTACCTCACCAGCCTCGGCCTACCAGTACCCGGTGTTGACGCGCGGCTGTTTCTCCCCGACCAGATCTTCACTCACTTCGAGCGAGAGGAAGACATCGAGACGCTGCGCGGCAAGTTCGAAGACGAGCTGTTTCGCATTCACGAGATCCTCGAACAGGCCACCCGCGACAGCGTCCTGATCATGAACGAGAGCTTTGGCTCGACGACGCTGCGCGACGCGCTGGTGGTCGGCACCGAGGTGATGCGGCACATCATCGACCTCGACGTGCTGTGTGTCTTCGTCACGTTCGTGGATGAGCTGGCTTCGCTGAGCGAGAGCACGGTCAGCATGATGAGCACCGTGGTTCCGGAAGATCCCGCGGTGCGGACCTACAAGGTGGTGCGCAGGCCCGCCGACGGCCTGGCGTACGCCGCGGCGATCGCCCAGAAGTACGGGCTCACCTACGAAGCGCTCTCCCGAAGGGTCGCGCGATGAAGGCGTTTCTGATGAACCGCGAGCGCGATTCCGAACTGGACCGCGCGCTGCCCACGAACGAGGACGCGCTGACCCAAGACCTCGAGTTGGACACGCTGTTCGCGGCGATGGCGGCGGGCGACCAGTTCCTGCTCGAGGTCTCGAAGCGAGCAGTGCTCCTGGGTCTCACGGAGCCGGAAGCGGTCGTCTATCGGCAGCAGGTCCTGACCGATTGCCTCGAGAACCCGTCGATCGTCCGAGAGTTGTACGCGCTCGCCGGCGAGGCCCTTCAGGCCGAAAAGAGCGTGTGGGGCGGCCTTTCCTGGCAGTCGCCGAAGTCGATGCTCGCCACCTCGGTGCAGAAGATGGAGTTGCTGGTGGGTTTCCTCCGCCGCCTGCGGCGGATGGCCGACGAGCACGCGGGAGCGTTTCGCTCTCCGGGGTTTGACCGCTTCTTCGCGATGCTCAAGGAGGAGCTCGACGAGGGGTACTTCGAGTTGATCGAGGGCCACCTAAAGGACCTCAAGTTCAAGGGCGGGATGCTGATGAGCGCGCAGCTCACGGCCGGCAACAAGGGGGCCGGTTACACGCTGCGCCGACCGCGCGAGCAGAGCCTGCTCGGGCGCGTGTTCGACCGCTCCGGCCACGGCTTCACGATTTCGGAACGCGATGACAGCGGGTTCAGGGCCCTCGGCGAGCTCGAGGACAAAGGAGCGAACCTCGTCTCCAACGCGCTGGCGCAATCTCTCGATCACGTGCGCAGCTTCTTCGTGATGCTGCGCACCGAGATCGGGTTCTACGTCGCCTGCCTGAACCTGAGCGAGCGCCTCGCCGAGAAGGGGGAGCCCACCTGCATGCCCGCGGTGCTGCCGTCCGACCAGGTCGCGTTCTCGGCCACCGGTCTCTACGACGTTTGCCTGACGCTGACCGTCGAGCCGCGGGCCGTGGGCAACGACGTCAGCGCCGATGACAAGTCGCTCGTCATGATCACGGGAGCCAACCAGGGCGGCAAGTCGACGTTCCTACGCAGCGTCGGGCTGGCGCAGCTGATGGCGCAGGCCGGCGTGTTCGTCGCGGCCGAGTCGCTGCGCCTGAACGCGTCCACCGGCGTGTTCACCCACTACAAGCGCGAAGAGGACGAGGCGATCGAGAGCGGAAAGCTCGATGAAGAGCTGGCCAGGATGAGCGAGATTGCGGACCGCATCAGGCCGACCTCTGTGCTGCTGTGCAACGAGTCCTTCGCCTCGACCAACGAACGCGAGGGGTCGGAGATCGCCCGCCAGGTCGTCCACGCGCTGCTCCGCGCGGACATCAAGGTGCTGTTCGTCACCCACATGTTCGATCTCGCCCACGGCTTCTACGACGAAGGGCTCGACACGGCGCTGTTCCTGCGCGCAGAACGGGGTGCGGGCGGGGAACGGCCCTTCAAGCTCGCCGAGGGGCGGCCGCTTCCGACCAGCTACGGCGAAGACTCCTACCGCAGGATCTTTGGCAAGAGCGCGGCCGGCGCGACGCCCGCGTTGCGAGACACCGGGCGGCCCTAGCCGCGATGCGGGCAGGCCGGCCCGCTATCCTCTGTGGCGAGCGATGAGGCTCGCTCGGAACGCGGCGTGGTTCGCTGATGGCCTCTACGAGACGTAGTCGACGGCTTGTGGAGGTCACGTGGAGCCGACGGTTCTGACCGCTTCTGAGACGATGCAGCGCCCGTTCGTCGCCGGCGGAGCACGCCGGGAGATGCTCGCGACGCTGGACGAGCTCCTGACCCTGTCAGCCGGCCTCCTGCCCGATCCCGCGCACCGCAATCTGGCTGCCGCTCGGACGCGAGTCGCCGAGGACCGGTTCAACTTGGTGGTGCTCGGCGAGTTCAAGCGCGGCAAGAGCACGCTGATCAATGCGCTGCTCGAACGCGACGTGCTGCCGACCGGCGTGGTGCCGCTGACGTCGGTCGTGACATCGATCGGCGCGGGCGAGAGCGACCGGCTGATCGTCCGCTACGGCGACGGGCGCGAGGAGGAGCGCCCGCTCGCCGAGCTGGCGGAATACGTCACCGAGGCACGCAATCCCGGCAACCGGCTGGGAGTCGAGCTCGCCCGCGTCGAGCTCGACCAGGAGCTTCTGCGCGCGGGGCTCGAACTGGTCGACACGCCGGGAATCGGCTCGATTCACAGTCACAACAGCGAGGTCGCGCGCGACTTCCTGCCGCGGGTCGACGCGGCTCTGTGCGTGCTCGACGCCGGTCAGCCGCTGTCGGAGAGCGAGCGTGAGCTGTTCCAGGAGGCGGCGCGTCGGGTCCCGCGGCTGCTGATCGTGGTCAACAAGATCGATCACCTCGACCACGCCGACCGCGACGTCGCGGTGCAGTTCGTGCGCTCGGCCGTGCGTGACCTGCTGGGGGAAGCAGAGCCCGAGCTGTTCGCGGTAAGTGCCCGAATGGGCAAGGGGCTGGCCCCTCTGCTCGCGCGGCTGCGGAGGCTCGCGGCGGACGAGCGCGAGGCGCTCCTCTTGCGGTCGGTCGCGGGGTTGGCGCAGAACGAGGCCGGAGAAACCGCCCAAGCGGCTCGCTTCGAGGCACACGCGATCGAGCTGCCGCTCGATGAGCTGGCCGCCCGCGCGGGCTTGTTCGAGGAGCGCATCGCCGAGCTCAGGGCAGCGAGCGCCGAGGCGGGTGACCTCCTCGATCGAGGCATCGAGCGAGCGCTTGTCCAGTCGATCAACGACCCGCTCCAGGCCCACGCGGCCTCCGAGGAGGCGCGCCTGCTGGCGGCGCTCCGCACGCACCTGGACACCCTCGGCAAGCGCTCTCCGCGCGAGTTGGCGGTGGAGCTCGACGCGTGGATCGATGCCACCGTCCGAGGGGACTTCGAGCGGCTCGTCCCGCGGTTTGAAGCCGCCATCGCGGACCAGCTGACCGAGCTCGAGAGCCGCTACGCCGCGCGCGTGCAGCAGATCCTCGAGCAGGTGCAGGACACCGCCGAGGACGTGTTCGGCGCCCGCGCCGCAGAGGTGCTGCCCGATATGGGCCTCCGCACTCCCTCGCGCTTCTCGTTCAAGCTCCAGGACGTCGAGCACGCGCTCGACATCATCGTTGGTTTCGGGCGAACGATCACGCCCGGTGCGCTGGGCCGCAGGCTCGTGGTCCGGGATGCCGAACAGCGGCTGATCGAGATGAGCGACCGCCACGCCGGCCGTCTGCGCTCGGAGCTTGCCGAGCGCGTCTCGCTGGCCGCGCGCGAGTACCGCCGAGAGCTGGCCGTAGCCGTCGACGACGCGATCGACGCGATCCGAGGAGCGATCGACCGTGCCACCGAGGACCACCGCCACGGGGAGCAGCACGCGCGTGCGCGCCTCGATGAGCTTCGGCGCATCGAGCGCCGATGCGAGCAGCTCGGGGCGGAGCTCGAAGCGTGGCTCGCGAACTCCCGGCGCCCGGAGCCCACGGAGCGCGGGTGAGAGTCAAAGCACGCGCGGTGATCTTCATCGAGGGGCGGCTGATCGTCGCCGAGCAGCCGCGCGCTGGGCGGAAAGAGCTGTCGCTCCCAGGCGGCCGCGTCAACGACCGCGAGTCGGTGACCGACGCGCTCACGCGCGAGGTCGCCGAGGAGACCGGCCTCGAAGTCGTCCCCGGTCGGCTTCTGTACGTCGCAGAGATCGTCGAATCGGCCACCAAGCACGATCTCGAGCTGGTCTTCCTCGCCGAGCCGGCGGGGGTACCGAGCCTAAAGAGGTTACAGGCCATCGACCTGAGCGACCCCAAGCGACCGGCGGTGCGGCCAGCGATCCTCCCGCAGATCGCGCGAGACGCCGCGTCAGGCTGGCGCGATACCCCGAGGTGGCTTGGCAACCTCGCGGGAAAGTCCGCCCGAGCCGGCCTGAGACCAGCGTGACAGCGACCATCAAGCCGCCGCGCTCGGGGATCCAATCGGTCAGTAGGGCCGCGGCGATCCTCCGTGTCCTCGGTGGTCGTGAACGTCGCCTGGGGGTCGTGGAGCTCGGGCGGGCGCTCGGCCTGTCGAAAGCCACAGTGCACGGCATCGTGCGCACGCTGGCGCTCGAAGGCCTCGTCGAGCAGGATCGGGATTCGGGCAAGTACCAGCTCGGGGAGGCGTTGCTTCCCCTCGGTTTTCGCTATCTGGAAGCCAATGTGTTGCGCACGGCCTCGCTGAACGCCGCGTTCGGCCTGGCCATTCGCACCGGCGAAAGCGTCCGCGTCGCGACCCTTCATGACGGCAAGGTGCTGATCGTCCACCACCTCTGTCGGCCCGACGACACCCACCGCGGGTCCGACGTCGGCAGCCTGGCGCCGGCGCACGCGACCGCGCTCGGAAAGGCGCTCCTGATCCAGCATCTGGATCTGCTCGAGGGCCTTGCCGCGGACAGCCTCGAGCGCTACACCCCTGCGACCATCACCGACGTCGCTCGTTTGCGGCGAGAGCTCGGCACGATCTCGAAACGAGGCTGGGCCAGTGAGATCGGGGAGCTGTCGACCGGTGTGGCCTCGATCGCCGCTCCAGTCGCCCGCGGCAGCGAAACGAAACCGGCGGCGATCGGCATCGAAGCGCCAGCCGAGCGCCTGTGCAAACGCGGATCGCTGCGCGACGGCCTGGCCGGCGCGGTGGTCGAGGCCGCACGGGCGGTCTCGCGCGAGCTCGGCGCGATCCCGTGGTCGCGATGGGGTGCGGCTCTTCTGAAGGGAGCCTCGGGGTGGCCTGACCTGAGGGTGAATCCCCTGTAGATACGGGGGTTTGTGACCGTTACCTGCGGTGCGAGTCGGCGTGTTGGCCGGGGTGATCGGTGCTGGTTGCCTGGGGCTGGGCCGTTCGGGCGCGCTCCGGCCGGTGTTTTGGGGTGTTCGCCGCGTCTTTCGCGGCGGTGTGGCGGACCCGAGGACTCATATGTCGGGTGTCGAAGTCGGCGTTGCCTATGTCCAACGTCGACCACGGAGGTGGCCAACGTGACCGCCGATCTCGACACCCGTTGTGGTGAACTTTACGCCTCGCGCGATGAAGTCCTGCCTGCCGGGCAGGCTGACAGCGATGATGCAGCTGCAGGCGCGGGCGCCAGTGGCAGCTCGCCCGGCGACTCGGCCGTGCTGGATGCATTCGCCTCCAGTCGGGAGCAGTTCGGATCGCTGGTGAGGTTTCTGGATGGGACGGACGCCGCCGCGCTCTCGCACGCCGAGCTTGAGGAGCGACTCGATCGTGATGGACGGGAGCTGTTGCGGCGGCTGCTGGATGACCATTTGGCGCTGCGCGCGATGCGCGAGCAGCGCCTGCAGGACGTTGTCGACGACGATGGGGTGCCGCGCGGCCGGGTGGAGACAGGTCATGTCCGCGCGCTTGAGACCGTGTTCGGGACGGTGAGCGTGGAGCGGCTGGCGTATCGGGCGCCGGGGATGGGGAATCTGCATCCCGCCGACGCGGCGCTGAATCTCCCGGTGGAGCGCCACTCCCACGGGCTGCGCAAGCTGGCGGCGCTGCAGAGCCCGCGCGGGAGCTTCGATGACGCGGTCGACGCGATCGAGCGTCAGACGGGGCAGCGGCTGGGCAAACGCCAGCTCGAGGAGCTGGCCGGCCTGGCGGCGATGGACTTCGAGGACTTCTATGAGACCCGGCGTCCGGCGCGCTCAAAGCCCCGGGATCTGCTGGTGCTCTCGGCCGACGGCAAGGGGATCCCGATGCGAGCGGACGCGCTGCGCACCCGCGCGCCCACCCGGCCCCGCGCGGGTCCCAGTCCCAAGCTCTCAGGCGAGGATCAGCAGTACCGCAGGCGGATGGCGGAGATCGGCGCCGTCTACGACGCCGTCCCCGCGCCGCGCACGCCAGCCGACATCCTCGCCTCCGCTCAGCCGGAGGGCTATGAGCCCGCCCCGGGGCCGGTCGCCAAGAACAAGTGGCTGACCGCCAGCGTCGTCAAGGCCCCGGCGGAGGTCATCCGGCGCGTCTTCGACGAGGCCGAGCGGCGCGACCGCAAACACCGCCGCACCTGGGTTGCACTGGTGGATGGCGCCAACCACCAGATCGAGCGGATCAAGTTCGAGGCGCGCAAACGCAAGGTCAAGGTCACGATCATCGTCGACTTCGTGCACGTCCTGACCTACCTGTGGAACGCCGCGGGCTGCCTTCACCCCAACAACGACCAAGCCGCCCAGCAGTGGGTGCACCGCCAGGCAATGCGCGTGCTCGAAGGGCATGCCCGCAAGGTCGCGGGCACCATCCGCCGCCAAGCGACCAACGCCCGCCTGGCCGGCGCCGGTCGCAAACTCGCCGACGAAGCCGCCGCCTACCTGACCAACAAGGCCCCGTACCTCGACTACCCCACCGCGCTCACCCAGGGCTGGCCGATCGCGACCGGGATCGTCGAGGGCGCCTGCCGCCATTTGGTCAAGGATCGAATGGACATCACCGGCGCCCGCTGGGGGCTCGCCGGCGCTGAGGCGATCCTCAAGCTACGCGCCATCATCGCCAACGGTGACCTCGAGCCGTACTGGCGCTACCACCTCGCCCAAGAACGACACCACGTCCACGAAGCCCGCTACCACAACCACACCATCCCCGCCGCATGACAGGTCACGCCACGATCACTTCAAAAGAGCCGCACCCGTCGCGATGAGCGCACTTTCCATCGTCGCGTCGGAGCAGCATCCGAGCAGCCGGTATCATCGGGTGACGTCTACGCGATGAGGCTCGCGTAATTCCACCCGGCAGACAGCGGGCGCGGATGATGGCCTCTATCTCAATTCCCGAGATACGAGGACGTGGCTTCAGACATGCGCGTAGGCGATGGGCTGCAGATCATCCAGAGTGCGGTGGTGCTGCTCGCGGCGCCTCTGTACGCGGGCGTTCTGGCACGTGCGGAGGCGATCGTGCAGAGCAAACGCGGACCGAGCGTGCTCCAGCCCTATCGCGACCTCCGCAAGCTGCTGCGGAAGGGGAGCGCAATCTCCGATCAGGCCTCGTGGGTCTTCCGCGGAGCGCCGTTCGTCGCGTTTGCCTGCTACCTGACGGTGTCCGCGATCGTTCCGATCATCACCGACGAGCCGCTCCCGCTGGCGTTTCTCGCCGACCTGATCGGCGGCGCGTTCGTCCTCAGCCTGGCGAGCTTTGCGATCTCGCTCGCCGCGCTTGACACCGCCAGCCCGCTCGGCGGCCTCGGGGCGAGCCGGACCACGTGGGTCGGAAGCTTCGCCGAGCCCGCCTTGATCCTCGTGTTCTTCACGGTCGGAGCGCTGTCTCATTCCGACAACCCGTACCTCGAGAACCACGCGATTGCGCACTCCGGCGCCGCCTACGTGCTGCCTACGCACTTGCTCGGAGCGATCGCGTTCTTCATGCTGGTCCTCGCCGAGAACGGTCGGATCCCGATCGACAACCCGAGCGGCTCGATCGAGATCTCGATGATCGAAGAGAGCCGTGTGCTCGAGTACTCCGGGCGCGAGTACGCGCTCGTCAAGTGGGGCTCGTGGATGAAGCTGTTCCTGATGTCGGCGATCTTCATGAACGTGTTCGTGATCCCGTGGGGCCTCGGCCACGCGACCGACGTGGGGACCGGGCTGCTCGGGATCCTGGCGCTGTTCGGCAAGCTCGCGATCTGCGGGCTGGTGATCGTGATCATCGACAGCTCGTTCGCCAAGCTGCGCTTCTTCCGGATCGCGGAGTACCTCGGCGCGGCCTTCCTGCTCGCGCTGATCGGCATCGCCACCTCTTACGTGTTGGGGACCTGAGGAGAGACATGGGAGCCTTCGCCGTCGTCGAGAGCCTGTCCGCCACCTCGGCGGAAGGAGTGCTGCTCGACACCGCGGCCGTTCTGATCCTGCTGTGCGCGTTCGCCTGCCTCGGGTCGAAGCTATTCGACCGCTACGTCGTCTACTACGGGATCCAATCGATCGTGCTGTCGTTCGCGGCCGCCGTGGTGGCGGTGCACGAGAGCGATCCGGGGTTATGGGTCCTGGCCGCGCTCACGTTCATCATCAAGGGGATCGGGATCCCGTACGGGACGCGTCACTTCCTGATCGAGCGCTTCGCGCTCAAACGCGACGTCTCGCTCTCCACGGGGCTCTCGAGCTCGCTGATCCTGGGCGCGTTCCTGACCGCGTTTGCGTTTCTGGCCATCCGTTCCGGCACGGTGCCGAACGCGCTCGTCGCCCAGGCCGTGGTGCCGATCTCGACGGCCGTGATCCTGCTGGGCGGGCTGTGCATGGTGGTGCGCCGGCACACGATCGCGCAGCTGATCGGCTGGCTGATCATCGAGAACGGGGTGTTCCTCGGCGCGATCGCGATCGTCGCCACGTTCCCCTTCATCGTCGAGGCCGGCGTGTTCCTCGATCTCGTCGCCGCGGTGCTGATCATGATCGCGTTCGTATCCGGGCTGGCCCGCCAGGTCGCTGAGGCAGCGGCACCCGAGCTCAGGCAGCTGGCCGAATGATCGCGTTGGCCGTCATCGTCGTGGTGCTGCCACTCCTGCCCGCGCTGGCCGCGGCGCTGACGCCACGCGCACGCCCCCTCGGTACGATCTCCGCCGCGTCTGGCGTGGCGACGCTCGGGGTCGCCGTTGCGCTCGCGACCGACCTCAGCTCAGGGCACCGCGCGCATGCGCTCAGCGGCTTCATCTACCTCGACCCCCTGAGCGGGTTCTTCGTGGCGACGATCGCGGCCGTGGTCGCGCTGGCGAGCTTTGGCTCAGCCGCCTACCTTCGATCGGAGGAGGACCGGAGGGAGCTCACAGGGCTGCAAGTGCGGCTGTACTTCATCTTCTTCGCGATCTTCGCGTCGATGATGCTCGCCTCATTCGAGACCGGAAACCTCGGGCTGTTGTGGGTGCTGATCGAGGCCAGCACGCTTGCGAGCTGTGTGCTAGTGGGGCTGGAGGCCAAGGCGGTCTCGCTCGAGGCGGCGTGGAAGTACATCATCATCAGCTCGTTCGGCGTCACGATGGCGCTGGTAGGCACGCTGTTTTTGTACTACGCAGCGGGAAGCCTTCCAGGCTCCCCGACCCAGCACCTCACTTGGTACTACCTGTTTGCTCACGCCGGTGGACTGAGCGCCCAGAGCCTGCGGCTGGCTTTCCTGTTGGTGCTGATCGGCTACGGGACCAAGGTCGGGCTGGCGCCGATGCACACCTGGCTGCCGGACGCCCACTCGGAGGCGCCGAGCCCCGCCAGCGCGATGCTGTCCGCGGCGCTGCTCAACACCGGCATGTACGCGATCATCCGCTTCCAGGCGCTGACCGGCCCCGCCTTGGGCACTCACTACGCCGCCCACGTGCTGCTGATCTTCGGGTTCGCTTCGGTCCTGATCGGCACCCTGTTCATCGTGCTTCGCGGCAACTTCAAGCGCATGTTCGCGTACTCCTCGATCGAGCAGATGGGAATCATCGCGATCGCCCTCGGGTTCGGCGGCGTGCTCGGCTTCTACGGCGCGCTGCTGCAGATCCTCACCCACGCGATCGGCAAGGCGGTGCTGTTCCTGACCAGCGGCGACATCGTGCTGCGCTACCGCACCCGATTGGTCGACGAGGTCCGCGGCGTGCTGAGTGTGACGCCCCTGACCGGCGCGGTGCTCCTGCTCGCGGCGCTGGCGGTCGCCGGCTCGCCGCCGTTTGGCCTGTTCCTGAGCGAGTTCACCATTGTGCGCGCCGGCCTGCAACGATCGAGCATCGTGCTGGTCGCGGCGTTGCTGATCATGCTCGCGATCGTCTTCGTGGCGCTCGTCGGCGCGGCCGCCGCGATGGCGCTCGGCCCGTCGCCCGACCGGCCCACGGGTGAGGCGGCGTACCGCGAGCGGTCGAGCCGCGTGTTGGCGGCGACCCCGCTCGTGGCCGGACTGAGCGGGCTGCTTCTCCTTGGTATGTGGATCCCGTCCAGCCTCGACAAGCTGATCTTGCACTCGATCCACGCGATCTCATGAGCGAGGCCCAGACAGCAGTAAGGGAAGGCGCGAGCGCGCTCCTGGACGGTTCCGGCCCGATCGAGGTGGCGCGAGTCGACGCCGGTCAGCTCGGCTCGCTCAGCCACGAGCTCGCGACCGAGCACGGCGCCCGGCTGGCGGATCTGTTCGGCGACGAGTCCGACGCGGGGCAGCTCGTCCTGCGGGTCGTGTACGCGCTCGACCGCGAGCGCCGCTACGTGATACTCGAGTGCGCGGTGGACGGTGACCGGTTCCCGCCGCTCTCCGACCTGGATCCGGCGGCGTTCGTGGAGGAGTGTGAGATCTACGAGCACTACGGCGTCCGTCCCGACAACGACAAACGGCTCAACCGTGTGTTGGTACCGCCGCACCGGGCCGATGCGTTCCCCACCCTGACCCGGCGGGAGCGGACCCGTCTGGCGCGGGACTACGAGCCACACCAGATCAGCGGCGAGGCGTTCGAGTTTCCCTTCGGACCGGTCCGGGCGGCGGGCTGGGAATCGATGTACACGGGACTGGTGACCACCGGGGAGGAGGTACTCGAGCTGTACCTTCTGCAGTGGCACAAGCACCGCGGCGTGGAGCGCCGTCTGCAGGGGCTCGATCCAGACCGCGCGACGTTCTTCGTCGAGCGAGCCGAGGGCTTGTCGGCGGCCGGCGACGCGATCGCGTGCTGCCGGGCGGTCGAGGCGGCCGTCGGCTGCACAGTGCCGACGGCCGCCGCGCACACGCGCACGGTCGCGCTGGAGCTCGAGCGCATCTACAACCACGTGGCAGCGATCGCGGCCATGTGCCAGGCGACCGGCTTGTCGGTCGGCCAGGCCCGGACGGAGATCCTGCTGGAGCGGCTACTGCGGCTGAACACGGCGGCGTTCGGTCACCGCTACCTGTTCGGCGTGGTCTGTCCCGGCGGCGTGCGGCGGGCACCCGACCCAGAGGCGATTAGGTCGGGTCTGCCTGCGGTGCTCGACGAGTTGCGCTACATGGTGCAGGCGCTGCTGCGGACGAACTCACACGTCGACCGGCTCGAGGCCACCGGCATCGTGACCTCCGAGGACGCGCATCGCCTATCGCTGGTCGGCCCGGTGGCGCGGGCCTCCGGGCAGGACATCGATGTGCGCCGCGATCACCCGGCAGGTCCACCAGACGAGCTGATCGGGGACGTGCCCAACCGGGTAAACGGCGACGCGCTCGCCCGGATGCAGGTGATGGTCGACGAGGTGCAAGAGGCGGCCCGCCTGATGAGCTCGCAGCTAAAGCACTCCGGTCCCGGTCGCGCGGCGGTCGAGCCGCTCGCCGGCGACGGTCTGGGCTGGAGCGAGTCGCCACGCGGCGAGGCGCTGGCGTGGATATCGCTGGGAGCGAACGGTCGCGTCCGCCGCGCGCGCTTGCGTCCCGCCTCGGTCCGCAACTGGCGGGCGTTCGATGATGCCGCCCGCTCCCAGAATGTGTTCACGGACATCCCGATCATCGAGGCCAGCTTCTGGTTGACCGTCGCGGGGTTCGCGCGCTGATGGCTTTCTGGTTCTACCGCGGCTTGCGCAAGGGGATCGCGACCACCCGCTACCCGAAGACGGTCGAGCCGTGGACACGCGGGCTCCCGAGTCCGCCGGCGTTTCATTCGACCCGCCTCACAGTCGGATTGGCGGACCGGCTCGCGCGCGAATGCGGGGCGGGTGCGCTGGCGCGCGAGGATCACCAGCTCGTCGTCGACCTCGGCCGTTGCACGGGGTGCGGACGTTGCATCGAGCTGAGCGGTGGAGCGGCCGAGCCGAGCGGGGAGTTCCTGCTGGCCAGCACCGACCGAGCCGCTCTGATCAAGCGGGTCCCGATACGCGAAGAGCGGGAGGTGACCGATGACCGCCAATGACCGGGCGCCCGATAGGGAACTCGGACAGCTGGGCGCGGAGCTCCGTCGGCGCGCGCTCAGCATATTCGGCCGCAGTCTGCACATCCGCACGGTCGACACGGGCTCGTGCGCGGTGTGCGAGTCGGAGATCAGGCTGCTCGCCGCCCCGCACTACGACCTGCAGCGATTGGGGTTCTTCTTCACTCCGGCGCCGCGCCATGCCGACCTGCTGATGGTCACAGGACCCGCGATCCGCGCGGCCGACAACCTGCTACTGAAGACCTATTGCGCGACGCCTGATCCGAAGGCCGTGATCGCGGTTGGAGCGTGCGCGCTCGGCGGCGTCTACCCGGAGGACGAACTGGTCCACGGGGCGATCGATCGGGTCGTGCCCGTCGACGTGGTCGTGCCCGGTTGCCCGCCGAGCCCGCTGGCGCTCCTCCAGGGTCTGCTGGTCGCCGTCGGAAGGCTCGAGGAGCGGGTGGGCGCACTGTCGCTCGATCTCGACGCGGAAACCGAAGAATGACGCACGCGATCGGTGCGCTTGCGATCGGCGCCGCAGCGGCGTGGCTGGCGGCGGCATTCGTCGGGCTCGGTGCGGTGCGCAAGATCTGGCTGTGCGTTTGCGCCGTGCTCTCCGGGGCCGGCGGCGCGGCCGGCGCCACCTGCGGTGTGCTACTCGCGGTGCACGGCGCCGGCACCACCGTGCACATGGGGAGCGGACCGGTCGGGGCCGCCACTTTCCACATCCAGCCGCTCGCAGCGCCGTTCATCCTGCTGCTCGGGCTGGTGGCAATCGCGATCGCGCTGTACTCCCCGCGCTACCACGCCGCCGGGCAGGGCACCGCCGTGTACCTCATGGTGTACAACCTCGCGCTGCTCGCCTCGCTCGCGGTGCTCGTGGCGGGCAACGTGGTGGCCTTCCTGGTCGCTTGGGAGTCGATGGCGCTGCTCTGCTACCTGGTGATCCTTTGTCACCACAAGCGCACGGGAGTGGCCCGCGGAGGCTTCCTGTTCATCGCACTCAGCGAGGTTGGGTTCCTGCTGATCGTGCTCGCGTTCGCGATCCTCGCCACCCAGACTGGAACGCTCGACCTCGTGGCGATCGCGCACCGCTCGGTGCGGATGACCGCCGGTTGGCGCACCAGCGCGTACCTGCTCGCCCTGTGCGGTTTCGGCTTCAAAGCGGGGCTGGTGCCGTTCCACATCTGGTTGCCCGCCGCGCACCCGGTGGCACCGGCGGACGGTTCGGCGTTCCTGTCCGGCCTGGTGATCAAGCTCGGGGTGTACGGGATCGCGCTGTTCGGCATCGCGCTGCTGCCGGCGGGGCCGGCGTGGTGGGGGCTGGTGACGATGGGACTCGGAGCGATCTCCGCCGTGCTCGGGATCCTGTATGCGCTGATGGAGCGCGACCTCAAGCGCTTCCTCGCGTTCTCGAGCATCGAGAACATCGGGATCATCCTCACCGCGCTCGGCGCCGGAATGACATTCACCGCCTACGGGCAGCGCGCGATCGGCGCGTTCCTGTTGATCGTCGCGCTGTATCACACGCTCAACCACGGCGTCTATAAGACGCTTCTCTTCCTCGAGTCCGGCGTGATCGAGCACGCGGCCGGGACTCGCGACCTTGACCGACTCGGGGGTTTGACGCGGCGCCTGCCGCGGACCGCCGTGATCTTTCTCGTTGGGACGGTGGCGATCGCCGCGCTCCCGCCCCTCAACGGCTTCGTCTCTGAGTGGATGCTGTTCCAGGGGCTGTTCCAGGGCTTTCGGATCTCGAGTCATGCCGTGGGGATCCTTATCGTGATCGCCGGCGCGCTGATCGCGTTGACCGGTGGCCTCGCGATCAACGCTTTTGCCAGGGCCTACGGCATCCCGTTCCTGGGGATGGCGCGTTCGAACTCGGCCGCGAACGCGACCGAGAAGGGACAGCCCACGGCCGGTCCGGCGCTGCTCGCGGCGGCGTGCGTGTTCCTCGGCATCGGCGCGCCGCTCGTGCTGACCGCGCTCGACCGCGTGGCCCGGTCCGCCACCGGACTCGATATCCGCGCGAAGCTGATCATTCCGAAGCTCACGGTGATTCCCGCCCACACCGACTTCTCGGGCTTCTCGCCCACCTACCTGGCCGTGTTTCTGCTCGCGATCTCGGCCGTCCCCGCGGCGATCTACCTCGCGGGGCGCCCGCGCGGTCGCGACCGCCGGCCGCCGGTGTGGGACAGCGGGATCGTCGCGTTCCGGGCGCGCATGCAGTACACCGCGACCACGCACGCCAATCCGGTGCGGGTGGCGTTCGATCCGCTCTACCAGCCGCACATCCACGTGGAGCGCGTTTCCGACGATCCCGCTGGTCGCTCCGGTCCGGTCCACTACCGGTTCAGCGTGACCCCGATCTTCGACCGATACCTCTACCAGCCGCTGGTGTGGTTCATCAGGACGATCGCGAGGCTCGTGCGCCCCATCCAGAGCGGGGACGTGAACCTATACGTGTTCTACGTGTTCGTGGTTGTACTGATCGCCTACGCGGTGTACTCGCTATAGAGTCCGGTCAGTAGGTTTCGATCAGGTGAACAAGGTAGGCGGCAACGACAACCAGGAAGACGTACAGTAAGTAGAGGTTGACGTCCCCACGCTGGAGCGGACGGGCCCAAGCAGCCAGACTCTCCACCGCGCGCGTGACCGGGCCGTACAGGTAGCGCCGGAACACCGGCGTGATGCGAAAGTTGTAATGAACGGGACCGGAGCGGCCAGCCGGATCGTCGGAGGCGCGCTCGAGCTGGACGTCGGGGCGGTACAAGCCGTCGAACGTGACCCGCATCGGGTTGGCAAACGTAGTACCGGTGTACTGCATCCGGGGCTTGAAGGCGACGATCCCGCTGTCCCAGACCTCCACCGGCGCGGTGCCGGTCCGCGCGCGCGGCCGGCCCGCCAGCCAGATCAGAATCGGCACCGCCGACACGCAGACCAGAAACACGGCCAGGTAGGTTGGCGAGAACGCAGAGAAGTTCGCATGTCCGGGAATCACGGTCAGATGCGGCAGCAGCAACTGGGCGCGGATGTCGCTCCCGACCACCGCTCGCCCGATCCGATCGAACGCCACGAGTACCACCGGTGCGCCGACGCTCAGCACCACGCATGCCACCGCCAAGACGCTGGGTCCGAGCTTCGGTTGGCCCACTTCGTTGGCATGCCTCGCCGGCCCGGTGCGGGGCATACCGAGGAACGAGATTCCGAACGCGTGCGCGAACGCCATGATCGCGATTCCGCCCGACAGCGCCAGGGCGGCCCCGGCGAGCACCACTATCACCCCGACGAGCGGCTGGATCCGAAACGCTTGGAACAGGCCCTGGAAAACCATCCACTCGCTGACAAAGCCATTGAGCGGCGGCAGAGCCGCGATCCCGAGGATCCCGACCAGCGTGATGACCGCTGAGCGCCGTAGCCGGTGGACGAGTCCGCCGAGGCGGTCGAGGTCGCGCGTCCCGGTGGTGTGCTCGATCACGCCGGCTTCGAGGAACAGCAGCGTCTTGTAGGTGCCGTGGTTGACCACGTGATACAGGGCGGCGATCAGGAGGAAGGTCCCGATCGCCACCTGGCGGTAGGAGATGAAGATCAGCGCAGCCCCGAACGCGGTCACGATGATGCCGATGTTCTCGATGCTGTGATAGGCGAGAAGGCGCTTGACGTCACGCTCGATCACGGCGTAGAGCACACCCACCACCGCGGTGACCGCCCCGAACAGCAGCGCGGTCACTCCCCACCAGACCGGGGCGGGCCCGAGCAGCCGGAACGCGAACAGCATCATGCCGTAGACGCCGAGCTTGATCACGAGTCCCGACAGGAACCCCGACCCGTCCGCCGGCGCCACCGGATGCGCCTCCGGCAGCCAGATATGCAGCGGCACGAGGCCGGCCTTGAAACCGAAACCCAGCAACGCCAGAACGAACGCCGCGTCGCGCCAGCCGGCGGGAACGACGCTGCTGCGCGCGCCGATCGTCACCAGGTCCACGCTGCCCGTCTTGACCGCGAGGATCGCGAACGCCCCAATGATCAGCACGAAGCCCACCTCGCCCAGGGCGGCGAACAGGAACGCGCCTCGGGCGACGCCGTGCTGCTTGTGATGGCGCAGGATCAGCAGATAGCTGAGCACGGTCATCGACTCCCACGCCACCAAGAACGCCGTCGCGTTTGCCGCCAGCAGCACTCCGAGTGACGCAAGCAGGGCAAGGTTGTAGACACAGAGGTAACCGGCGGTGCCGGCGCTGGGCCGGTGGTAGCGGGGCGCGAACAGGCCGATGGCCACCGCGATCAGGCCAAGGAGGGCGATAAACGCCGCGGCAAGCGGGTCCAGGCGAAGCGTCGCGGCGCCGACTAGGTTCGCCCCCATCGTCCAGGTACCGCTCGCCCCGCCGTGCACGGCGAGCAACACGCCCCCTCCGAGCGCCGCCAGCCCGCCGGCGAACGAGATCGAGGCCGAGCTCACCAACCCAGTCCGGCGGGTCGCCGTCGCCCCGAGCGCCGCCGCGGCAAGCCATAGCGCGGCGGCGAAAGCGAGCAGGATCGCGCAAGCGTGGATCATTTCGGTGGATCCGATCCGCCGCCACTATCGACGGGCTGACGCGTCGCCGTCGAGGGGCAACATCCAATCGAGGGACTCCGCCAGCTGATCCAGCGCCTGTGCCCGGTCGGCGAGCTCGGCGATTCGGTCGCGCACCCGGTCTTCCCCTCGCCGCTGGTCTTCGGCGGCGCTATCGAGGCGGGAACGGAGCGCGCGAATCGTCTCGTCGCCACGGCTGTCGAGTCCCTCGCGGTACAGCTCGACCAACCGCCAGATCGTGTCTGCGATCTCGCTTGGTAGACGCGCCGCGTCGCTTATCGCAATGTGGTCGAGATCTGGGCGCGGAGGCTGGCGGGAGAACCCCGTCGGCAGCGCTCCGCCCATCGGTGTGCCGAACACCGCATGTGCGGCCTCGGCGAAATCAAGGAGGGCCTGCTCGAGGCGGTCCCGGTATGCCCGCATGATCCTGACGAGGTCCTCGGCGAACCGAGTTTCGTAACGGGCGATGGTGGCGCTCTGCTGGGCTGCGTGATCCGCGGTCAGGCGCGCCGTAAGCGCGCCCGCGGCGTTCTCGACAGCAGCGTGAAGGTGGCCGGCAGCCTCTGATTGAACATCTCTGAACGAGTTGATCTGCTCCTCTAGCTCGGCGCGAGCGCGAGCAAGCTCCGATGGTGACAACTTCAAAAGACGGGTCTGCAAGCGGGCCGCCTGAGCGGCCTCACCGGCCGCCGTGGCC
The DNA here is from genome assembly GCA_963731355.1 of uncultured Solirubrobacterales bacterium. Lineage (GTDB taxonomy): Bacteria > Actinomycetota > Thermoleophilia > Solirubrobacterales > Solirubrobacteraceae > Palsa-465. The sequence continues at coordinate 696,791 of CAVSUS010000006.1, forward strand.
GCGGTCGCGCGGGCTGTCCGGAGGGCGAGGTGGTCGTGCTGGCTCTCTCCGAGCTGCTCGATGCGTGCACGTACCGTCTCGAGCAAATGTCGCCACGATCCGATCAGGAGGTCGTGATGCCGGCGAATCTCATCGAGCGCCGCGAGCGTTTCGCGCTCCGACGCCTGCAACGACGAACGTGCGGTGGGCATGTTTGCTCCTAGGACTTGGGATGACCGCATAGAGGCCATCGGCGACCAGAGCCGCGGTCCGAGCGAGCCTCACCGCTCACTATTAAGCATACGCCGGAGACGATGCAATCGCTCGGTCTGAGCGTCACACCGAGCGGTGCCAGGGCCCGACCGCACGGGGGCAAGGCAAGGTGACGTCGACTGGCGATACACCCCGCCCATCGCCGGTTCACCGATCACGAGGGCCGGCGTGAGAGAGAAGGAGTAAGAATGCTTCGGCAGGCATGCCGGGCGCGTGCCCGCCGAAGCTGACGGTTCAGGCCGGGGCCGCCTCTAGTGCGTCCTCGCCCCAACTGGTCGGGAGCTCTCGGTGTGCGCGATCGCGCACGCGAGTGCTCGACGGGGTGTGGTATGCGTCGGTTCCGACGAAGCCCGCACAGCCTCCGACGAATCGCCGGGTTCCGGGCTGGGACACGTGGCCAACACAGCCACCCACATAGCGGCGTCCGGCGTCGAGGCGCACGAAGCCCGCACAACCACCGACGAATCGCCCATCTCCGGGCGGGAAGATGTGCCCGACGAGTCCACCGACAACAACCGGGAGCAGGTCAACCGAAGACGAATACGCCTCCATTACGAACCTCCAAAGAACGGGGGTCAACAAGTAACAGAGGCCATCAGCGGCACGCACCGCACTTCAGCGCGAGCCTCATCGCGCACCATCTGTATAGCAGACTGATCGGCGGCAGTCGTTCATTGCTTTAGCGCGAGGGGGTCGGGGCCGGAGCGCGTGGCGACATTGCCGATGGCGATTGTCAGGGTTCGTGGCGAATCGCACTTGTCGCCGCGACTCGTGCCGATCAACGCTTGTTACGCATCGTGATCAGCACGAAGTGACATGACCACCGCTCAACATGCCGCAATCGTGATCCAGTCGCTCCGCCCGCGCGTCACGCAAGCGCGGCCTGTGCCAGCTCACGGACCATGAACGAATCGCATTCGGCGAGCTGCTCGAGCCACCCCCGGAGCTCATCGCGACCCGCGATCGCGATCGCGCTACGAAGCGCCGCCGCAGCAAGAAACGGATCCCGACCGTCGTCCACCGTCCGGCGCAGCGCGGGGATCGCCAATCGGACCTTGCGCAGTCCAAGCGTATTGGCGGCCACGATCGCACGGTCGCCGTCGGGATGGCCCAGCGCCCACACCAGCCGGTCGTCGTATGAGAGGCCGGACGGCCCCTCGATGGGCCGGCCGCAACGAACGCACGCGCCCTGTGCGCGCTTATTCACCGCGTAACAGTAAAAGCACCAGTGCATGGCCCTATCCGTGCCCCAATGGACGATCGATCCGCCGCCCGACGTCCCGGCGACCAGCCTCGAGCGGTCCGTTACACATCACAGTGAAGGAAAGTGCGCCGTGCTTCGGTGACATCACGGGTGCGGAAGAGGCTTTCAGCGTGTGGGTTGTTCAGCGCCTGCACCGCCTGCGCCGCGGCCGCATCGAGCCCGCTGACGTTGATCCCGTGAATGCGCGCAAGCGCCGCGGTGTCGATCAACTCAGCGGCGCAGGCGGCGGGTTCGCCGAGGAGCACCAGGCGACGGATCGCTTCGCGCGCGGCTTCCGGTTCGGCCCCTCGCGCCCAGGCCATCGTCCTCGCGATGTTCTGAGCGAGCCTCCGTGGAACCGGGCCGCCCGCCCGGGACGGCGGCAGTCCGCGAAGCCGCGCGAGATCGAGGGATGCGGCGAGTGCAGCCCTGGGCTCGAGGTCGGGACGCCGTACCAGGAAGGTGAGGCGCGAGGCAGCCTCTTGGACATGGCCGAGTAGCGCTTCGGCGCGAGCCGTTCGCCGTTGCAGCTCAGCGTCGCCGTCACGCCCGTCGGCAGCTGCCAGGTAGGCTGCGAGCGCATCCTCCGCCCGGCCGAGTGCGAGGGCCACGTCGCCACGCTCGCGCGCGAGCTCGGGCCGAGAGTCGTATTGAGAAGCGAAGGCCAGCAGACGCTCGGCGTCTGCCAGCCGCAGCGTGCGCCGGGCGCGGGCGGCGGAGGCGTGCGCTTCGTACGCCGCCTGCGTCCCCCTCCCGCCCTCCGCAACCGTCCGGAGATAGTCGAGCACCGCGTCCGTGCTCGCGGCCGCGAGCCGCTCGACCGCCCATCGGAGCCGGCGGTTGGCCGCGACCGGCATTCGGAGCACCGAGCGGGCGACCAAGAGATCCACGTCGACAGCCTGAAGGCGAGCCAGATAGCGGCCGATCGTCGTGAGGTCCGCGACATCGCTGGTCTCGAGGCGGTCGAGCCAGTCGCCTAGCTCCCGCTCCAGAGCCTCGAGATCCTGGCCACGATGGAAACCTCGAGGCGACCAATGGGTGAGCAGGTGAGCGCGCTTGACCAGACCGTCGAGGCGTGCCAGCACGCCCTCGTGCAGCGTCCCTGGTAGCACCTCGTCGGCGCAGCCCTCTGCGATCGCCGCTGCCAGGTGCTCCAGATACAGCGGATTGCCACGCGGCGCACCGACTTCCACGTGCGTGCGCACCCGGTCTGGCACCGCACCGAGTCGCTGGGCGAGGAGTCTTGTTCGATCCGCCGGCTCGAGCGGCGGGAGGTCGACCGTCACGTCGGCCAGCTCGGTCAACGCGCTCAACCTCGGCAGCGCGGCCGTGCGAGTCGAAAGTATCCACGCCAGTCGCACGTCCGACTCGCTGAGCTCGATCGCACGCCGGAGCGCCGTGATCGCCTCGGGGCTGGCCCAGTGGACGTCGTCCGCGACGACGGCTGTGGGTTGGGTCCGAGCCCGCCGGCTGGCGGCTTGCCCGAGAGCCGCCGCGAGGCACTCATGTCCATATGAGTCGCTCGCTGCGCCCAGTCCGGCGAGCAACGAACGCAGCGGGTCCAATGGCCGCGCTCCCAGCGGGGGGAACGCGACGCCCGCCACGAGCCTGATATCGGCGTCGGCCAGAACGCACCGCAGCAGATGAGACTTGCCGCCACCGGCCGGTGCGCTTACGAACAGTATTCGTCGCCGGCCCGCCGCGGCGGCTGCCAACTCGGCCCCGAGACGACGCTGCTGTTCGCTGCGGCCGAGCACCAAATCAGGGACCTCGCCGTTGACTGCCGATGGCAGTCGCGGGGCCACGAGCCGCGCGATGAGTGCGCGGTGGTCCTCTTCTAGGGGCATGGGCCAACGGGGAACCACGCCCGCGGGGCGCAACTGGAAGCGATCCTCGAGCCTGCGCGCCACCTCGTCCGAGACCAGCCACTGCCCCGGGGCGGCCGCAAGCGCCAGCCTCTCGGCGACTCGCTCCACGAGATCGCTGCGCGCCTCTCCGTCAATCACTCCCATGGCGATCCCGCCCCGCAACTCGGTGTTGTCCGCGCCGCCACGTGAAACGCGCTCACGGAGCTCGACCGCGAGCTCCGCCGTGTCGGCGAGAGATTCCGCGGCGTCGACGGGCCAGGCGGCGACGATCGAACCGGCGGGGCCCGGCCTGACCCTCATTGCGCTCGAGAGCCGCGGCGCGAGCATCGCCCATTTCCGTGCGGCCCAGTCACGATCTTCTGTGGCGCGTCGCCGCGACAACTCGATCGCCGTCGCCACCACGAGCGCGGGCCGGACCGGCGTCGGTGAGTCGGGCGGAACCAGCCGCACGCAGAGAATCATCCGGACGTCACCCAGCACCGCCGCACATTCGCTGCACCAGTCGAGGTGAGCGGGCCACTCGCGACTGCAGCGACGGCAATTGCGCACGGCGATTCGAAACGGTCGCACGTCCGCCGCCATTGGCGCCTCGGGAGCCATCACCCGCGGCCGTTGACCGTGGCAGCCCAGCGCGCGGCGGCATCATCGATCGCCATCAGCGCGTCGTCACGGGATTGCCAACCCGCGACTGCAGCAGCCACACGGGCTGGCTTGCGGTCGATGGCAAAACGCTCGATCTCCTCCCGCAGCTCGCGGGGAACCTCGTAGATCGACTCGACCGTGGTCCACGCCTGATCCACGAGCGGCACACACACCACGATCTCGTCGTAGCCGCACGTGTCATGGGTCCGCAGGAGCGCTATCGGCTTGACCGCGATCCGGTGCCCCCGTTTCCCCGGCTCGGAAACGCACACGACTGCCCCGAGCGGCCCACCGTGGCGCGCGAGCGTGTCCGGGAAATAACACCAGTCCGCCGGGCATCTCGGGTTTCGCCGGCCAACCGGCTCCGACGCGTGGATGCTCGACGCCGGTGCCAGCCCACCCTTGGGAACGTCGACCCGACAGGACAGCTCAGTCGCGGCGGGCATCTCGTCCACCCTCCCGCGGTAATCGCGTCGACGCCAGTGCCACTCGCTCCTCCACGAACCGTCATCGTCTGTGGTCGCAGAGGCCATCAGCGGCCGACACCGCAATCTGAGCGAGCCTCATCGCTCGACCCCAACAGTATTCCACCCAGCGTCAGCGACGGCAATGCGCTGTGGGAGCGCGCAGCCCTCTAGGGCTCTTCCTCATCAGGGAGATAGCCGCCGGCGTTCCGATAGGCCTCCCCGGCCTGCTCGAGCCTCCAGGCGGCAGCTGCCTCCTCCCTGCGTGTGAGGTTCCAATCGATCTGGTACTCGATCGTTTCGGGGCTGGCCTGCAGGCGGTCGTACGCGGCTTCGGCCACAGCCTTTGCGGCCCGATATTCCCGGCGCGCCGCTACATACCTCTCAGCGGCAACGCGCAGCGCTCGCTGGTTGACTCCGGACATACGCGATCGTCGGATCAAAGGTTGACAACCTCGCTCCGATCCGGCTGAGGCTGGAGTGACCTCAAGGCGTGGGGAGTAGACTGAGGTCGAGCGATTGAGCGATGAGGCTCGCTCGGAAAGCGGTCTGGCCGCTGATGGCCTCTACAGACGCCGATCTGACGAGGTTGAATTGGCAGCAAGGGACCAGACCAAAACGCACCAACGCCACCGCGGATCATCAGAAGTGCAAGGCGAGGCACGGTTGACGCCCGCGGCTCCATCTACACCGGGTCATAGGGGCCGCGATGCTGCCCAGCCGAACAACCGCAAGAACCAGGAGTGCATATTCGATGACGATTGACGACCTGCAGATCGCCCTGGAGCGTCTTTCGACCGAGCGGCTCCAGCGTCTCGTGGATCGCTTGGAGCGCGACCCAGACATCAAGGTCACGGTCGGCGCTTGGCGCCCTCAATGTCCGATGGTCCTGGCTGGTTTCGATCCCGAGAACGCCGATTCGAACCTGCCCGAGCTGCGGTTCGCCGCCGTATGGGATCGGTTCGCCGCCCCACAGGCGAGATGGTGGGTTCCATTTCCATCCAGGGTGCGCACGGCTCGTCGCTCCGATGTCCAGCTGCTTCTTCGGAGAGCAAACTTCGTGTTGGCGCGCCGGGCCGAACGAAGCAACCGACGTGCATGCCTGTCGCAGGGTGCCCGGAGGGTGCCGCAGAGCAGCGGGAGTGACGCGTGAGCGCCATAAAGCAAGTTCGCGCTCGGCAGATCCTAGATAGCCGCGGCAACCCCACGGTCGAGGTAGACATCCGCCTGGAATCCGGAGCCAGCGGACGCGCAGCCGTACCGTCGGGCGCGTCGACTGGCGAACACGAGGCGGTGGAGTTGCGCGACGGAGGCGACGCGTTCGGCGGCAAGGGTGTGTTGCGCGCGGTTGAGAACATCAACGGCGAGATCGTCGATGCGATCATCGGGCGGGACGCTGCTGACCAAGCCGGGCTTGACCGATTCCTGATCGAACTCGACGGGACCGAGACGAAGTCCCGACTGGGCGCGAATGCGATCTTGGCTGTATCGCTCGCGGTCGCGCGTGCGCGCGCCGCCCACGCTGGTCTCCCACTGTGGTGGTATTGGCGCCAGGAGAACACCTCGCCGGTTCTGCCGATGCCGATGCTCAACGTCCTCAACGGCGGCGTGCACGCGGACAACACGGTCGACTTCCAGGAGTACATGATCGTGCCGGTGGGCGCAGACACGTTTGCGCGAGCTCTGCAAATGAGCGCCGAGACGTATCAGCACCTCAAGGGCGAGTTGCGCTCGCGCCACCTTGGCACCAGCGTCGGCGACGAGGGAGGCTTCGCACCGTCGCTCGACTCCAATATGGCGCCGCTGGAGCTCCTGCTCGCCGCGATCAACTCCGCCGGCTATCGGCCCGGCGAGGACATCGCGATCGCTCTGGACCCCGCCAGCAGCGAGTTCTACTCCGACGGCGCCTACCACTTGAGCGGCGAGCCCACGCTCACATCGGAGGAGCTTGTGAACTACCTGGAGCAGCTGCTGGACCGCTACCCAATTGTGCTGTTGGAGGACGGCATGGCCGAGAACGACTGGCAGGGGTGGAAGCTGATCACTGAGCGGCTCGGTCAGCGCGTGCAGCTCGTGGGCGACGACATCTTCGTCACGAACCCCGCGATCCTGCGGCGGGGAATCGATGAGCACATTGCGAACTCGATCCTGATCAAGCTCAACCAGATCGGCACCGTGACCGAGACGCTGGAGACGATCAAGCTCGCGCGCGAGGCGGGATATCGCGCGGTCATATCGCATCGCTCGGGCGAGACCGAAGACACGTTCATCGCGGACTTCGTCGTGGCTACCGGGGTCGGCCAGATCAAGACGGGTGCCCCCGCACGATCTGAGCGGGTCGCCAAGTACAACCAGCTGCTGCGAATCGAAGAAGAGCTCGGCGACCGGGCTCGGTTCGCTGGCCGGGCCGCGATTGAGCAGCGAGGATGAGTGGCCACGGTGGGTGCCCCGCCGCAGCCTGGAGCTCATTCCGGTGAGCGGCCAGCAGGCCGCTCCGGGCGACCGCTGGACCATCTGCGGGCTCGATCACGTGCACTGGGGGGCGAATGGCGGCGCGGGGCTGCTCCTCCGTCGGCAACGGAGCGGGGCCGAGCCGTTCTACCTGCTGACGAAGCGATCGCGGCTGGTGGATGAAGGAGGAACTTGGGGTATCCCCGGCGGAGCGATCAGAGACGGCGAGTCACCCGAGCCGGCCGCGCGCCGCGAGACGCTTGAGGAGATCGGTCGTTTGCCTGCGTACCGCGTCAACGGCGTCGAGATCCAAGGCTGCGGCGGCGGATGGCAGTTCCACCTCTTCGTTGCGGATGTCCAGGAACCTTTCGACGCTTATAGCGTGCATGAAACCGATGCCACCGGCTGGTTCACGACGGAGATGATGCATAGGCTTTCGCTTCACTCGGGGCTTCGCCGGTGGCTCGAGAACCGCGAGCTCCGGGACGGCACCGGCGCGTAGCGGTCGAGCCGTCCGCCAAGCCGGATCTTCCTCGGCGGCGCCAAGACGGGTTCGGCGCCCGGAGCGTTTCGCTATTGTCAAACGAGGCGATGAAGCTCGCCCGTTGACCGCGCGGCAGCGCTGATGGCTTCTACCACTCCCTCGGTACGAGCGGCGAGGAGTAGTCAGCACGAGCGTCGGACAGCGGAGCTTGGAGAGCGCACACCAGGACCAGCAAGAGCGAGCGCAGCCGAGCGATCCGGCGGCGGCGCCTGACCGTGGACTGAGCGAGTACCGGAGACGCAAGCTGGCGCTTGGTGAGCTGATCCACGGCGCGATCAACCTCGCCTCGGAGCGCCACGATGACTACGTCGAAGAGGGCGCGCGCGAGGTGCTGGCTCGACTGGCCGAAGATCGCTTCCAGCTTGCGGTGGTCGGTCAGTTCAGCCGGGGAAAGAGCACGCTGATGAACGCCATTCTCGGCAGCGCGTACCTGCCCACGGGTGCGCTTCCTATGACCTCGGTGATCACCCACGTCAGCTACGGCAGCCGGCCACGGGTCACGGTTCGTCGTCGGAGCGGGCACCTGCCGATCGAGACCTCCCTCGAGGACCTGGTGCGATTCGTGGCGCAGTCGAGTGCCGAGCGCGAGGAGCTGCAGGTCGCATCGGCCGAGGTGCAGCTGCCGGTCGAAATCCTGCGGCTCGGATTCTCGTTCATCGATACCCCGGGGATCGGATCAGCAGTCGCGGCAAACACCGCGATCACCAAGCGTTTCCTCCCGGAGGCCGACGCCGTGATCTTCGTGACGAGCTTCGATGCGCCGTTGAGCGGGTCCGAGCTCGAGTTCCTCGCAGAGATCCGGCGCCACATCGCGGAGGTGTTCCTCGTTGTGAACAAGCTCGACCTGGTCACTGAACGCGAGGCGGATGAGATCGTCGGATTCGTCCACGCGCGACTGGCCGAGCAGCCCGGCGGGGCCCCGCCGCGCGTGTTCTCGCTCTCGGCCCGGCGCGCCCTCGAGGCCAAGACCACCGCGAGCTCGGTTGATCTGGCCGAGGGCGGGCTGCGCGAGCTCGAGCAGTCGCTGCTTCAGTTACTGACGACCGAGAAGGCGCGATCGCTCCTGCATCGGATCTGCGACCGCGCCGACGGGCTGCTGACCCGACAGCGGCTCGAGCTCGAACTCGGTCGCCCGGGCGCGTGGCACGAGGATCCGTTCGCGGCCTTCGACGCGCGGGTACGGGATCTGATCGCGCGGCAGCAGCGGATTGGCGAGCGTCTCGTTCGGCGGGTGGACACCGCGCTGCCCAGAGCCCTGGCGGAGCGCTCTGGCACCTGGACGGACGAGCTGACCGGGCTGGTGCTCGCCGAGAGCGACGCGAGCCGGTGGGAGACGTCTTCCGCCGGGAAGGCGCGTGATTGGACGGCTGAGCTTGCAGAGGCGTTAGAGGGGGCCGTGCCACGGCTCCTCGATCGGTGGCTAACGCGCGTGATCGGCGAGACACGGTCGCTGCTCATGACGCTCGGAGCCGAGGAGCTCGCCGAACTGCACTCGACCAAGGAATCGGTCGAGCAACTGGCCGCCGAGGCGTTCCGCGCCCGGCTCGACCCGGCGACGATCGACGTCAGCTGGTCACAGGTCGATCTCCCGCAGCTCGCCATCGAGGACGTGGCCTTCTCAGTTTCGGTCGACTCACCCCGCCGCCGGTGGCGGATGTCGCAGGCCAAGCTTCACACCGACAGTCACGCCCGTCTCCTGCAGGCCGTCGACGCCGCGCTGGTCGCGTATCGCGACGAGCTCCAGGCCGCGCTTGTGCGCGCGGCACGGAGGTGGGTCGAGAGCGTCGCAGCCGCCGTGCAGAGAGACACGCGGGATGCCGCCGATCGGCTGCAGGCGAGCGCTCGCAATCCCGGCAACGCCGAGCAGCTGGCCACGCTTGATCGCCTCGAGCGGGAGCTGACCGCGTTCCGGGCCGAGACCGCCGCCAGCGATCTCCACGGCCCCGCCCTCGAACCGGTCTCTGCGCCGCCGACGAGCTCTTGGGAGCCCTCGACCGGATGCGTCATCTGCGAGCGCGTCTCACACGTGCCGTTCGAGTACATGGCGCACGCGCAGTGGGAACTGGCGCGGCGAGACGCGCGCCGCGCCGCGCACGCACGGTGCGGCGGCTTCTGCCCCATGCACACCTGGCAGTACGCCGAGATCGCCTCCGACGTCGGGGTCGCCGTCGCCTACTCTCCGCTGGCGCGATCCGCGGCTACAGTCATCGACTCAGTCGACGACGAGCCCGACCGGGACGTGGTCACTCGCTCACTTCTCGAGCTTACGCCCGGACCCAAGCGGTGCCCCGCGTGTATCGCGATCGCCGAGGCAGAACGCGACGCCGTCCGCGAGCTCATTGCCGATCTCCCGGCCCGGCCGGACGGACGCGCGGCACCATCCCTGTGCCTGAAGCACCTCGCGGATGTGCTGGCAGCCGATCGACGAGGCGGGCGAGCGCAATGGCTGGCCAGGAAGCTGGCGGACACGCTCCGGCGTGGCGCGGACGACATGCAGACATACGCGCTCAAGCGCGAGTCGCGTCGCGGTTACCTGCTGAGCGACGAGGAGGACGCCGCGGGCATCCACGTCATCTCGTACCTTGCGGGGCGCCGCCAGCTGGTCTTCCCCTGGCGTCGAAGCGACGAGATCGGCTGAGTCCCGTGGCACGGTCTGGCCCGCGTGAGGAACTCCTCTGTAGCTTCTGCGGCAAGTGGCAGCGGCAAGTGAGGAAGCTGATCGCCGGGCCCGGCGTCTACATCTGCGACGAATGCATCGGGGTCTGCAACGAGATCCTCGACGAGGAACTCAGCGAGCCGCCGAGCCTTGGGCCCGACGACCATCTCTCGCGGCCGCGAGAGATCTACGACTTACTCAGCGAGTACGTGATTGGGCAAGAGCACGCCAAGCGGACGCTGTCGGTGGCGGTCTACAACCACTACAAGCGCGTCCAGTCGCAGGACGACGACATCGAGCTTGAGAAGTCCAACGTTCTGCTGCTCGGTCCGACCGGGTGCGGTAAGACGCTGCTGGCGCAGACGCTCGCGAAGATCCTCCGCGTGCCGTTCGCGATCGCCGACGCGACCGCGCTGACCGAGGCCGGCTATGTCGGCGAGGACGTCGAGCACATCCTGTCGGCGTTGATCAAAGCCGCCGACGACGACGTCAAGCGGGCCGAGAGCGGGATCGTCTACATCGACGAGATCGACAAGATCGCCTACAAGGGCCTTGGGCCCTCGATCGTGCGGGACGTCTCCGGAGAGGGGGTCCAGCAGGCGTTGCTGACGATGCTCGAGGGAACTGCGGCCTCGGTGCCTCCGCAGGGTGGACGCAAGCATCCCCGCGAGGAGGTCCTCTCGATTGACACCACCCATGTGCTGTTCATCTGCGGCGGCGCATTCGGCGGGCTCGATAGGATCATCGAGCGGCGGATCGGGCACCAGGGAGTTGGCTTCGGCGCCGCCATCCAGTCCAAGGAGGGACGCGACACCGGCGAGGTGTTCGAGCACTGCCTCCCCGAGGACCTGATCCACTACGGACTGATCCCCGAGTTCATCAGCCGGCTCCCGGTGATGTGCGCGGTCCACCAGCTCTCCCGCGACGAGCTGATCCGGGTCATGACTGAGCCGCGCAGCGCGCTCGTGAAGCAGTTCCAGCAGTTCTTCCGACTCGACGGGATCGAGCTCGCATTCGCCGAGGCGGCGCTCGCGTCGATCGCCAACAAGGCGCTCGAGCGCGAGACCGGCGCCCGCGGCCTACGCTCGTTCCTGGAGGAGACGCTGCTCGACGCCCAGTTCGAGCTGCCCTCGCGCCGCGACGTACGCCGGTGCGTGGTGACCAGGGAGACGATCGAGAAAGGCCTTCCACCGACGCTCGAGCCGTCCCCCACCGAGCGTCGGGCAGCGTAGCGCCAGCACGGTCTCGACACACGAGCGGCAAATCACTCTGGGCCGCTCTCCCGCTCCCCGAAGCCGCGGAGCAGCCTGAGCTCGGCGCCGTCACGTATCGCGCCGTCCGGGTCGGACGTGAGATCGTGTATCAACCCCTCCGGATCGGGCATGAGCGCGTCCGCCGTCTGAAGTAACGCCAGGCGCACGTCGGGATCCGGGTCAGCGGCGAGTCGCCTCACCTGTTCGGACGCGTCGGGCGTCCCAAGATGAGCGAGCGCATAGAGGCTCGCGCGCCGACGCTCCGGTCGCACGGAGCCGAGCTCATCGCAGAGCCGTCTCACCGCCCCATCCCGCCTCAGCAGCTGTTCGAGCGCGCGCAGGACGGCGGCACGGACGATCGCGTCAGGGTCCTCGAGGCCCGGGACGAGGAGGTCGGCGAGCCGCTCATCGTCGAGGCTTCCGAGGGTCCGGGCGGCCGCCTGGCGCACGTCGCTAGCCGGATCCTCGAGTAGCGCTGTCGCCAGCTGGCCTGCCTGCCCGCTGCCCGCCGCTTGGGCCGCGGCCTCCCTGACCCTGAGATCCGGATCGGCGAGCAGTGCGGTGGCGGCGTGTTCGGGAAGCGCCCCCAGGTGTCGGGCAACCTCGAGCCGGACGAGCCGCTCCTCGTCGTCGGCGGCGGGGGCGAGCATCGCGCCGGGGCGCGATGCTGTCCGCGTCACCGCCCGCACCGCCGCGATTCGGACGTGTGCATCGGGATCCGATAGCAGGCGCGCGCAGTCTCGCGCCGTGTCCGCATCGGCGCCGATGTCCGCTAGCGCACCCAGCGCTGCCCTCCGCACCCCCGCGATCTCGTCGTGAAGCGCTCCGCGTAGCGCGCCGGCGGCACGCACGTCGCCGAGCGCCCCGAGCGCCAGAGCCGCGGCAAGCCGGCGCGTGTACAGCTCGTCGCGCAACCCGGCGAGCGCGAGGTCGATCGCTCTATCATCGCCGATTCGACGGAGCGCCGAGGCTATATCCACGACCAGTGAGAGGTCGGCGCGCAGCAGCCGCGCACGCAACTCGGGCGCGGCGTACTCGCCATCGATATCGGCGAGCCGACGAATCGCCGCTCTGGCAACGCCCGGACTCGGATCGTCGAGAGACTGGACCAGCTCGGATCGCGATTGCGACGCCAGGACGGCCCGCAGGCGCTCCGTTGCGTCAGGGCGTGACACGGCGATCAGCAGCGCTTCGTCGCCCGGGTTTGGCCGCGCGCCGGCCGGTGGGTGCTCGGCCAGGTCTCACTGCGCCCGGTCCTTTACCCGCCGACCGTGCTCGACATAGACGACGTTCCGAACCAGGGGGATCCCGCCGATCGTCGGTTGATCGCGATACTCGATGATCCATGCGGAGCCCCTCCACTCGTCCCTGAGCGCGTTGAAGGCGCGTAGCGCGGCCTTCAGCGAGCGAAACCAGCGATCGGGCGGCTTGTCCGGAGCGTCGGAGGAGACAAACAGGCGAAACGGCTTGCCCCTTCGCAGCGCCGCGAAGCGCAATGGACTCTTCCATGGTTCAGTCACTGGGGCGGCGGGCCGTCTCCATGAATGGCTGGACCAGCTCTGCAAGCTTTCAGGAGCATCGCTCGACTCACCGTGAGCCGGTCAGGTCTATCCCAGTCGAACCAGAGAGCCAGAGCTTCAAACGGTGGGGTGGGATCACTCCCGAGCAACCGAGTTGGTCGGCAGCCGACCCGAGTTCGCGTGTGTGGGGCCGCAGGCTCGCGCACAAGCGCTAGTGACCGGGTGTGCACATCGGCCGAGGGCCCGGTACCCAGTGCGGCGAGCGCCGCCCAGGTGCCGCTGGCCTCCGGAGTGGCGGTCCCGATTGCCGCACGGCCCGCCGGGACGCTGGCCCCGAGACTGCAAACGAACTCAAGGCACCTGCCCGCGCGCTCTCTCTCAATGCCACCGCGAGCCGCGCTCCCGACGATCAAAGCGGCGAGCGGGTAGAGATCCTGGCGGCGGTTGTCGCCAAGTCGTTGTACGTGCGCAGAAACGCGCTGATGACCGGCGAGGTGCTGCGCGGTCGGTCGCTGAACGGCTCGCCGGCGAGCATCGATGCCAACTCCATCACGCACGCGCCCGTCTGAGGCGAGTCGTGGTGACCTCTGGCCAGCTGGACGGTCTGATGGCTCACCGTTGACGAGCGATTGTTGCTCATTTCTCCACCTCCTCGGCAATCGTCACGGCATGTCCGCGGCGCTGCGCGAACGGAGCTCGATTGGAGCTCCAGGTCCACAGGTCCTGGGACGGAGAGAGGGTCACGCGGAGGCTTCCCACTTGTCGGGATAGAAGGCAGTGATCCCTGCGAACTTCGTGTCGGAGCCCAGCATCTCTTCGATGCGAAGCAACCGGTTGTACTTCGCGACGCGCTCCCGCGACGGAGCCCCCGCCTTGATCTGCCCGCACCCCGTCGCCACCGCGAGATCGCAGATGCTCGTGTCCTCGGTCTCACCAGACCGCTGTGCGACTACGGTCGTGTAGCCACTGGCTTGCGCGAGCGAGATGGTCTCCATCGTCTCGGTGAGCGTCCCGACCTGGTTCGGCTTGATCACGATCGCGTTTGCGACACCCGCGCTGATCCCCTCCCGAAGCCGCGCGGCGCTGGTCACGAACAAGTCGTCTCCGGCGAGCTCGAGGCGCTGTCCGAGGTGCGCGGTGAGCTCCCGCCAGCCGTCCCAGTCGTCATCGCTCATACCGTCCTCGAGCAGCAGGACCGGATACCGATCGGTGAGCTCGTCGTAGTGGCGGGCGAGATCGCGTGACGACAGCTGGCGACCCTCGTGCGCGAGGGCATACCCACCGTCCTGCCGCAGCTCGCTGGCGGCCACATCGACTCCGATCCACACGTCCCACCCGGGCTCGAAACCGGCGGCTCTGATCGCGGCGACCAGCGTCTCCAATGCGCTCTCGTTCGACTCCAGGTCGGGCGCAAAACCGCCGTCGCTACCGATCGGAGCGCCGCGTCCCCTTGCCAGCAACGTGTAGCGCAGCTCGTGGAACACCTCGACCCCGACTCGCAGTGCCTCCGAGAAAGTCTCAGCGCCGGCGGGAATGATCATGAACTCCTCGAAGTCCAACCGGTTGGTCGCATGGACGCCGCCGTTGAGCACATCGAGCAGCGGCACGGGCAGTTGCACCGATCGCTCGCCGGCCAGGTGGCGCCACAAGGGGACCCCGGACTCAGCGGCCGCTGCTCGTGCGACGGCAAGTGATGTGGCCAGCATGGCGTTTGCGCCAAGGCGCCACTTCTCACGCGTGCCGTCGAGCGCGAGCAGCGTCCGGTCCACTGCGGCGTGGTCGTGCGGATCATGGCCGCGGAGCGCCCCCGCGATCTCAGCGCGGCGACGTCTACCGCTGCGCTGACCCCCATGGCCGACCACTTCTCACCCCCGTCACGGAGCTCGGCAGCCTCGAGCCGACCAGTGGAAGCGCCCGAGGGAACCGCCGCGCGCCCCACGTGGCCGGAATCGACCGTCACTTCGACCTCTACGGTGGGATATCCCCTGCTGTCGAGGATCTGCCGTGCGTGTGTCTGTGCGATCACGCTCACTCCGAGATGATGCGAGGCTGTGGCGGCTGCGGCGCCTGCGGATCGTCAGCGGGCCACGCGAACACCAGGCAAAGCAGAGCGATTGCCGCCAGCTCGGAATCCTCGTAGCTGTCGATCGCGATCGTCGATCGCAGGACGGGAAAGCGGATGGGCTTTCCCGCACCGCGGGAACGGGACTGCATCAGAACCTCCACGTTCGACTCCTTGTAGAGGCCATCAGCGGGTGGCCGCGTTCCGAGCGAGCCTCATCGCTCTGCTTCCAATTGTACCGGCGGGCGGCCCCCCGCCGCCCTTAGGGGGCGGTACGAGACCGTCCGTGGACTGGCTGCGATGGGATTCTGGAGTCCGGAGAGGGGCTCGAGGAGCGCAACCTGCCGGCTCGGCCGTGAGTGAGCGGCATCGTGCGACGCCGCCACCATGCGGCGGATTCCGCCGGAGCGCTCGCTATGATTCAAAGCGAGCGATGAGGCTCGCTCCGAGTGCGGCAGCCCCGCTGACGGCCTCTGGATTATTTAGCTACCCAGGGAGATCGTCGAGTTGCCGCAGTTTGCAGTAACGAGAGTGCCCGCGCTGAGGGTCTTGCCCATAGCGGCATCGTTGTCTGCCGATCGGCAACTCCACGCGCAGGTGAAAGCAGATCCGAGACCCGCTCGGAATATGTTGGGGTCCACAGCAAGAGGAGGCCGAACGCTGGCCGCGAACATCCCTGCCAGCGATTCGAGTGGCGCAACGTCGGCACCCGAGTTCGCAGGCTGTAAGCAGCGATTCGAACCGAGATCTCGACCAGCAAGGCGGTGACTGTTTGATGACTAGTGGTAATGACACGAATGTGCGCCTGCCCGCGGCTAGTACGAGCAGGCTAACCATGATCGATGCCGACCACCCTCGAATCCTGAACGCGACCACGGTGGCCGAAGCGTTGGACGCGTACCTCACAGGACTCAGGGACGGCTCGATCGTCAGTGCCCCCAATCGACGGTATAAGCCAGCCGCGATTGAGAAGTACGAGCGCATCGTAGAGAAGACGTTGAAGCCGGCGCTGGGCCACTACAAGATCGCTGAGCTTCAGCGCCACCACGTGCGACAGCTCGTAGACAGGCTCCAGAGCGAGGGGCGAGGCACGGGCACGATTCACACCACACTCGACCCGCTACGCGCGATCTACAGGGTGGGCATCGAGCGCGGTGAGGTCGCGATCGATCCCACCGCTGGCGCCGGCAGCTGGCTGGCAAAGGCAGCGTAGACGGTCTCGCTCGAGCTATGTCCACACCTCATGCGTATAAAGGCATTTCGAAATCACGGTTAAGAAATTGGAGACTGAACCATGCTTGCCTATGTAGTTGTCTTCGTGGTGATGATCAGTTTCGCCGCGTTCGGCTGGTGGGTACTGGAGCATCTCGAGTGACCCGCGACAGCTGACGGCCTCTATCGATCGGTTTTACAGCCCGCAGACCAGCAATGAGCGTTTCGATGTCGGATCGAAGAGCGCGCTCGCGAGTGGGAGAACGCGAGCCAGACCAAGAGCTGCCTGAGGCTCTCGAAGCGTTTCTCGGCAAGCTCAACCGCCAGCGTTTGTTGCGTGCCGAGGAGGAGCGCCTGCTGGCCCGGCGGGTCGAGCGCGGAGACCTGGAGGCCAAGCAGCGGATGATCGAAGCCAACCTTCGGCTGGTGGTGTCCATCGCCAAGCGCTACCGCGGCCAAGGGCTCCCGTTTCTGGACCTGATCCAGGAGGGGACGATCGGACTGGTGCGGGCGGTCGAGCTGTACGACTACCGCCGCGGGCTGAAGTTCTCCACGTACGGGACCTGGTGGATCCGTCAGGCGATGGCGCGCGCGCTGGCAGACAAGAGCCGGATCATCCGTCTGCCCGTTCACATCGTCGAAGCGCTCCGACGGATCGACCGTACCGAGGCGTATCTCGGGGGTACGCTCGGTCGTGCACCGGCGATCGAGGAGACGGCCGCGTACCTGGGTCTTCCCGTCGACGAGATCGAGCGTCTACGGCGGGCCTCCCAGGTAACCGTGTCGCTCGACCAGCCTGTTTCCGATATACGCACGACGACGCTCGGCGAGCTCATCGCCGAGCACGCGGCGCCCGACACCGACCCCGACGCGGCGGATGCCGACGCGCGGCTTGTGGAGCTTCTCGGGACCTTACATCCCGTTCAGCGGCGGATCATGGTCCTCCGCTGGGGACTACTCGGGGAGCGGCCTCACAAGGTATACGAGGTCGCACAAATGATCGGCCTGACCCGCAAGCGGGTCCAGGAAATCGAGGTCGACGCCCTGGCGCGACTCAGGCTTCGGGCCACAGAGCGGCAGCTCCACGCCGCCTAGCTAGCTAGTAGTACTTTGTTAGCTTCGCGGTAGGATTCGCGGTGTTTGCGGCGAACCCTCCTCGCGGTTGTTGTCGAACGCGAGGAGGTCATGATGGCGGTTGTGACTGTTGCGAGTTCGCAGGATGAGTCGAGGGTGGATCCGCCTTCGGTGGTGCGCGAGCGCCTGGAGGCGTTCGGGGTCGAGGTGCTGGCTGCGGCGATGAATCGCCCGGTGCAGGTTCTCAACGGTGGCTTGTATCTGCGGGGGTTGATCGAGCAGGGCGATCGGAAGTCGCTTGAGCCGTTGGTCGATCGGCTGGGTGGGGACGCCGACTACCAGTCGATGCAGCAGTTCCTGGCTGACAGTCCGTGGGATCCGGCGCTGGTGGCGCGGGCGACGGCGGAGCGGGTGGCGGGTGAGATCGACGTTGAGGCGTGGGTGCTGGATGACACCGGGTTCCCCAAGGATGGGAAGGACTCGCCGGGGGTCAAGCGCCAGTACTCCGGGACATTGGGGAAGATCGGTAACTGTCAGATCGGTGTCTCGGCGCACGCGGTCGGCGCCAAGGGGACGGTGCCGTTGGGCTGGGCGTTGTATCTGCCCGAGGAGTGGTGCAACGACGCTGAGCGTCGCAAGAAGGCAAAGGTCCCGGAGCACGTCGCGTTCGGGACCAAGCCGGAGCTCGGGGTGGAGCTGATCGAGCGAACGGGGGGCTGGGACATTCCCGACGCGCCGGTGCTCGGCGACTGCGCCTATGGCGATAAGACCGAGCTGCGCGCCCGCCTTGACGCCGCCGGACGCGAGTACGTGCTCGGGGTCTCGGCCGACACCACGGTGTTCGCGCCCGAGACGGTGTTCGAGGTGCCCGAACCGCGCAAGGCCGGCTCGGGCCGCCAGAAAACGCGCCCCCGGCCGGACCGCAAGCCCGAGGCGATCGGCGCGCTGATCGCCAGGCTCTCGCCCGACCAGTTCCAGGCCGTGACCTTCCGCGACGGGCCCGACGGCGAGCCGATGACCTCGCGGTTTTGGTTCTTGCGCGTGCGCGCCGGAAACGAATGGGAGAACGCCAAGCAGTTCCCGCCGCGGGGGGAATGGCTGATCGCCGAATGGCCAGAAGGTCGTGAGCAGCCAACCGACTACTGGATCTCCAACCTGCGCGCCAACACCGAGCCCGAGCGACTCGCGCGCCTCGCCAGGCTGCGCTGGAAGATCGAACTCGACTACAAGCAGCTCAAGGGTGAGCTCGGACTGGACCACTACGAGGGCCGCTCCTGGCTCGGCTGGTACCACCACACCGCGCTGGTCACCGCCGCCCACGGATTCCTCACGCTCGAGCGGCTGAACCCTTTTCCCCCGCGGCCGGTCTGACCCTCCCCCAGGCAGTCCGACTGCTCCAGCCGATCTTCAAGTGCTGGACCGGCCGCTGTCAAACCTGTCAGCAACCAGTCAACCTCGACCAGGTCACACTCCGTTCAGCCCGCCAGGACGAATGACAACACCTAACAAAGCACTACTAGTCAAAGTAGTAGTCGAGGTGGGGGTACACACGTGAGCGAGGTCTGGTCGGTCAGCTGCCGGTCACGCAGCGCGCTTGCTCTCGCGGGCCGCATAGAAGCGCTCAAACTCGTGGTGGAGCTTGATCGAACGTGCCTCGCGTCCATCGAGTGGGTCTACGCCTTTGCCAGCGATCACATCCGTCGGCTCGAGACAGACCGGACACTGACCGTAGTCGCCCACGTCGTGCGGCCAGTCGATCCCGCACCGCGAGCAGCGCAGCGCGGTCGTCCGCCCCTTCATCTGCTCACTGCCTCGTCGCGCGGTGCGCACTGCGACCACGAGTGCGACGAGCCCAATCCCGCCGGCAATCCCGGCGGCCAGCAGTGGCCACATCATGGCCGCGGACATCCAATACACGCCGCCGTCCCTGTGGTCATCGCAGTTCTCGCTCCGCGACCGCGACCATGCCCTCGCACCACTGCAGCCAATACGGCACCAGCGGCAGCGCGGTGAGCCGCGACTTTCCGAGCCGGTAGTAGAGCACCTCGAGGATCGTCCTCACCGCGTATGCGCTGAAGCCCCGGTCACGCCCCGGCGAGTGACAAAGGTATTCCTCACGTAGCGCCGCGGCCCACGGCCACCCCGCCGTCAGCGAGTTGGTGCGCACGAACATGCGCGTCAGCGCCTGGCCCGCGAAATAACCAAGGTCGCGTGCAGGCGGGGCGAGCGCGGCCTGATCACAGTCGATACCCGCCAGGCGGCTTCCGTCAGCGATGATGTTTCCGGCCTGGAAGTCGCCGTGAGTCAACACCGGCGCTTCATCATCGAGCGCTCGCAGCACACCGAGCAGCCGCTCGGCGACCGCGTGCGACCGCCTACCCCGAACTCGGCCGGGGCAGAGCGTCGCTTTCGACCCTTGCCGATGACGACCAGCTCAGCCAGTTCGTCGACGCACCACGCCCTGACGAGATAGCGCGCAAGAGGGGGCGGCTCGCGCCGGAGCACGGATCCGCGCACGTCCACCTGTACGAGTCCTCGCGCCTTGAGCGCGGGCGCTAGGGCCTCAGCGGCTAGCGTCGGCGATGCCAGTTCCAGCGCCTCGAACTCCAGGATCTCCTCCAGCGACGCAGTGTGCATGACTCTCACGGCTCCCGGAGCTTCGTCAGCTCCGGACGCCACACGTTGCCCAGCCACAGCGGCGCCTGGGCGAACCCGTCGCGCGCATCAACCGCGATCTGCTCGAGCAGCGGCGGGAACACGGGTCGGTCGCTGTCTAGCTCGATCAGCTCCAGCCGCTCGGACTCGCTTACGTTGGCTGCCCAGGCAAGGAACACGAGGTTGAGATCATGAATGCGCGGCGAAGCCAGCACCTCGGCGATGTACAGGAGGCGACCGGGCTCGATCCCCAGGTCAGCCTCCTCGCGCAGCTCCCGGGCGAGCGCTTCAAGCACGCTCTCGCCCGGCTTCACGCGACCGCCGGGCAGCGCGCTGTAGGGCTGGCCCCGGCGCCGCTGGCGGGTGATCACCAGCCGACCGTCTACGAGGATCACCGCCCGTGCCTTGACCTCCATGATCGACCTCGAGTCAGCGGAACTTCATCTTGCGCTTCGTGCGGCGCGCGTGCCGCCGCCTGCGCTTCTGACGCTTGGTCAGCTCGGGATGCGCCATGGCTAACGCCTCCTAAATTGCGATGGACTCAGGCCGCGGCAGGCACCACGACCTCCAAACCAATGGACAGAGGCCGTCAGCGAGAATGCTCCCGCGCTCAGAGCGAGCCTCATCGCTCGCCGTTAAGATTACTCCAAGCCGACGAGCCATCCCGGCAGTCGACTTCGCCGCCCCCCGCACCCCGCGCGACAAGCTCACGCAAGTCGCGGGCGCAAGCGTTGGTGGCGCTGGTCGCGCAGTCGCTAAGATCACCATAGGTGATGAAGCCCGCCTAACTCGCTCAACTCGGCTGATGGCTTCTGCCCCACGATTGAGACGGTGGGAGCTATGGCCCGGGTCGATGCCGGTTCGGTGCAGGTCGCCAGTTCGTTCGGAGAGTTTTGCGAGCCGGTTCGAACTCTGGCTCTGGGACAGCCAGCTCGACGGCTCGGCATAACGCGCCTGTCTGCGACCGTCGCCACTGACTCGATCCTCGAAACCTGCGGGCGCTGGGCGATGAGCGAGCCGAGGAAGCGGCCGTGCCGACTGCCGAGCTGATCGTCGCGCTTCTGTTCGTCGTTGCCGTCTTGGCCTTTGCCCGACTCGTGCGGGTGCCGTACCCGGTCGTGCTCGTCGTCGGAGGCTTACTGATCGCGCTGGTGCCGGGTGCGCCTCGGGTGTCGGTGAATCCCGATCTCATTTTCTTCGTGTTTCTTCCGCCGCTGCTGTACTCGGCGGCGTTCCTCGCGCCTGCGTATGAGCTGAGGCGCTACGCGCGGCCAATCTTCGTCCTGTCGGTCGGGCTCGTGCTGGTCACGGTCGTCGCCGTCGCCGCGGTCGCCCACTGGCTTGTGAGCATGCCGTGGGGACCCGCGTTCGTGCTAGGCGCGGTGCTCGGGCCGACGGATGCGATCTCGGCGAACGCGATTCTTCGCCGGCTCGGGGCGCCGCGGAGGATCGCGATCATCGTGGAGACCGACGCGATGGTCAACGACGGTACCGGGCTTGTCGTCTACAGGATCGCCATAGCAGGCCTGGGCGCGTCCGCCTTTTCGTTGCCGCAGGCGGTGGGCGAGTTCATTGCGCTCTCGCTCGGTGGCGCCGCGATCGGGTTGGTGATCGGCTGGCTGTCTGCGCGCGTGCGGCAGTCCTTCGACGAGGCGCGGATCGAGATCACCGTTTCGCTTCTGACGCCCTTCGCGGCCTATATCCCGGCTGAGCGGCTCGGCGTCTCGGGCGTATTGCGGTGGTGGCCGCAGGGCTGTACGTGGGCCGCCAGGAGATGGAGATCTTCTCGGCCGAGACTCGCCTGCGGTACGACGCGTTTTGGGAGGTCCTTACGTTTCCGCTGAACTCGGTCTTGTTCCTCCTCATAGGTCTGGAGTTGCGGAACGTGGTCGACGGGATGTCGCCTACGCCAGCCGATCGGCTGCTGGCGTATGCGGTCGCGATCAGCGCGGTGGTGTTGGTTGTGCGCCTCGTATGGACGTTCACGGTCGCTCCGCTGGTGGACGCCCTTCCCCGCTCGCGCATTGCCCTGTCATGGCGGGAGCGGCTCGTGCTGGGATGGAGCGGCATGCGGGGAGGCCTGTCGCTGGGAGCGGCGCTCGCGACTCCCTTGTCAGTAGCGGGCGCGCCGGTGTCGCACCGCGATCTCCTGATCTTCCTCACATTCTCGGTGCTGGTCGTGACGCTCCTGCTGCCCGGGCTCACCTTGCCCGCCCTCGTTCAGCGCCTCGGCCTTGGCGAGGCGGATTATTCGGCCAGGATTGGCGCCGAGGCACGCGCGGAGGTGGCACGGGCTGCTCTGGCGCGCCTCGAGGATCTTTCGGTAGCCGGGACGATCTCGCCCGAGCTCGTGTCCCAGGCGCGAGCGGTCTACGAGGGCCGTCTCCGACGCCTCGAGGCGGAACTGCACGGTGACGAGGACGGCTCGGCGGATCTGGACGCCTACGGTCGGCTTCGCGCCGAGCTGCTCGACGCCGAACGCGACGCTCTCGCTCATCTGCGTACGGACAAGGTCCCTGATGAGCTCGTCCGCGAGATCGAGCACGAGCTCGACCTTGAAGAGGCCCGGGTCCTGCGGCACCGCGGCGCCCAGCTAGCGTTGACCAACGCCGTTGGTGGGCTTCCTCATTTCGATCCGTACCCGTTCATCTTTATGAACCTCGTGTTCTCGGCGCTCGCCGCCGACGCCGCGCCGTTCATCCTCCTCGCGGAGACCAGGCAGGCAGATCGCGATAGGACACGGGCCGACGGAGAGGAGCGCCACCACGAGGAGCTGGAGAGACGCCAGGAAGACCTGCTTGAGCAGGACGCTGCCCAAACCGAGCAGATCGCTCGGCTACTTGATCAGGACACCGCTCAGACCGAGCACCTTGCGAAACTGCTCGAGCGGGTCCGACTGTTCCTCGAGCGCGAAAGCGATCAGACAGCTCATCGTCCCCCTCGCGGCCAAGACCGTCGAGATGGCACGGTCGAACCAGGCGCTCACGCGCGAGATTCACGCGCACACAGTCACCCGCGGGCGGTCCAATGGCCACCGCCTAACCACGTACGGCGGGGATTCCGAAGCTACGCCACGTGCATGAGGGCGAGAGCTCCGGTCCACTGAGACGGCCACCACCGCACGGCTGGCGGAGCGGCTGCTGGCATCAGATCACCTTGCGCTCGCCCGGGCGATCTCGCCAGTCGAGGGCGATCGGCCAGAGGGCCGTGCGGTCCTGGCTGAGGTCTTTCCGCGCACCGGGAACGCTGCGCTCATCGGCGTGACCGGTTCGCCGGGCGCCGGGAAATCGACGCTAATCTCCTCGGTGCTGCGCGCAACACGAGCACAGGGCCGGCGGATGGCGGTCCTGTCGGTGGATCTTTCCTCTCACTTCACCCGCGGCGCGTTGCTCGGCGACCGGGTACGGATGGCGCAGCACTTCCGCGATCGCGGGGTACATCTGCTCGATGGCAAGCCGTGGACAGCAGGCGGGGCGCGCCCCCGCGGCATTCGAGACCATGCTGCTGATGGACGCGTGGGGCGCAGACGAGGCGCTGATCGAGACGGTCGGATCGGGGCAGGCCGATATCGACGTCGCACGGCTTGCAGACACGATCGTGCACCGGGGTCCGGCGACGCGATCCAGGTGCTCAAGGCTGGCGTGATGGAGATTCCCGACATCGTGGTCATCAACAAATCGGACCTGCCCCACGCGGCCGCCACGGCAGCCGCCGTGCACCGCGCGTTGTCGCTCGCGCCGCGCCGGGACTGGAAAGCGCCGGTGATTACCACCGCCGCGGCGGTCGCCACCGGAGTGGACGAACCAGCGGCGCTGCTCGACCAGCACCGCGCCCACCTTCGCGCAACCGGTGAGCTCGAGCGCCGCCGCGATCGCAACCTCCGCTCCTCCGTCATCTCGATCGCGTTGACGACCTGGCAAACGCGGGTCGAGCGCAGCCTCGCACGAGACCGCGGCGAGACAGCGTTTGAGGAGGTCGCAGACCCGCTGCTCGATCCGGCAAGCGTCGCCGAGCGGATACGGCAACAGACGCCGGTCCCTGGAGCGCGAGGTGTATCGTGGTTCAGGCGCGATGAGGCTCGCGTTGACCGCGGTGCCTTTGCCGCTGATGGCTTCTACGTCCGTAGCTAACGTCGACGTGGAGGTCCGGTGGACTGGCCGACCAGGAGCTTGTGGAGTCGAATGCGCTGGCTGGGCGTGGGGCTCAGATTTTGGTGGACACGACACAACCGAAGCGACCGGTCGGCCGTAGCGGCAGCACCGGTCTGGTGGCCGCGGTTCGAAGACGTGTTCTGGGCGTATGTTCGAGACCAGGCTACGCCCACGGACCGTGGGAACCCGAAGCCCGACGTGCCCGAGCGCGGCGTCGATCGAAGGGGCGTCTGAGCTTCGCAAGCCTCTGCCTACCGTTCCTGGCCGCGATACTCGGATGAGCCGAGGTGCGCCGGGGGGGCGGTGTCCGATGGTCCCTCAGCCGGACCGGGTGGGCGTGTCGAACCGGGTGCTGGCGACCCTCGGGATCACGGGGCGAAGTAAGATGCACGTCGAGCGATGAGGCTCGCTGGGGGGGTCGGCTCGGCTTCCCAAACTGCGGCGTTTCGCTGATGGCCTCTATCCGCACAGTCGGATCAGTCAACAAGGAGGCCAGCGCACGGCGCGGCGTTGCTCGTCCATGCTTCTCGCGGAGAGGGTTGCCGAGACGGACACCGTGGGCCGGCGACATGCCGCTCACCTCCTTGCGCTGATCGATCGCACGGGCTTCGGTTCAGCTCGTGTCGCGGGGACCCGCGACGTGGGGCAACCGGAGTCCCCAACCGCTAGGAGGTACAGATGGAAGCTGCTGGAGCAGGACCCCGCCAAGCCGACATCGCGCCGGCGCCGCCTGCGAATGAACGCGTCTGGTGGGGCCCGGCCGACCCGGCGCCGCTGGGACTCGCGGGATTCGCACTGACGACGTTCATCTTGGGACTCGTCAACGCGAACGCAGTCAGCGGACCCGACGTCTTCGTCGTCCTCAGCGTCGCTGGCGCTTATGGCGGGCTGGCGCAACTGCTGGCGGGCATGTGGGCGTTCGCCGAGCGGAACACGTTCGCTGCCGTTGCGTTCAGCTCGTACGGCGCCTTCTGGATCTCGTTCGTGCTGCTGATCCAGTTCTTCCTGCCAGAGACCGCCAAGGTTCACGGTGCGCTGGTGGCTAGTCACGCAGTCGCGCTGTACCTGTTCTGCTGGGGTTTCTTCACGTTCTACATGTGGATCGCCACGTTTCGGATAAACGTCGCGTTGAACCTCGTGTTCCTGACGCTGTGGATTGCGTACCTGTTGCTGGGTATCGGCAACCTTGGGAGCGGTCACCCGACGATCACCCACTGGGGCGGATATGTGACGACCGCCTGTGCCGTTATCGCGTGGTACGTCTCGGCCGCGCATGTGATCAACAACTATCTCGGCCGGACGATACTGCCGCTCTACCCACTGACGCAGGCTGCCTAAGGAGGCAACCGAGAGCCGCGTCCCGGCAAGCCCCTAGAGCGGTGAAATCGGCGCAAATTACCGCAACTCGAGGCGCTGGCCACCGAGGTCGGCGCCTCGAGTGTCCGGGTGCCCGCCCCCGGTTCTCAACCGATAGCGGTCTCGAGCCGCGCGCAACTCCGGCACTCAACATGAGTTAGGGGGCAGAGCAGCGCTCATCGACACTTGGAGGATCCTTCTGCGACGCGCGCTGATCCAGGCAACGATCGGCCTTCTGCTCGTGTGCGGCGGAGCCGCGGGCGCCCTGGCGGCCGTCCGGGGAGCGGCTGGTCAGACAGCTCCGAGTACGACAACCGCGCCCACGACCCCATCGCCACCTGAAGCGAAGTGCACAGCTTTGGGCGTGACTCTCTACGTGTCGCCCAATCCGGCGTCAGCCGGGAAGACCGTGGTGGTCTCTGGTCGTCTCCTCGGCCGACGTTCCCCAGTGGCGAAGAAGCCCTCTGGCTCCGAGCCGTGCCCCACGGCCGTCGTCCTCTGGCGCCGCTCGCCCAGCCAGCGGTCGTTCGCCCGGATTGGCCGGGCTCTGGTCAACGGCAGCGGTCGCTACCGGCTCGTTCTTCCACCCGTCACCGTCGAGACGAATTCCCAGTGGTACGTGACAGCAGGGCGTCTACACAGCCGAACCGTCGATCAGAGCGTCGGCGCAGACGTGTCGCTCTCGAGCACCGCGACCTTCGCCGTGTCGGGCGACACCGAGACGTTCAGTGGGACGGTGATCCCAGCCCACGCGGGGCAGTCGGTGATGCTCCAGCGGCTCGCCAGGGCCACCTGGCGAACCTTGGCCGAGCCGCGTCTTAGCCGTGCCTCGAACTTCTCGGTTCGCTTCAGGTTCATCAAGAGCGGCAGCCAGATGTGGCGTGCGCTGCTCCCGGCCGATGCGCGCAACATCCAATCGCAATCAGCGGGCGTGCGGATCACGATCGCCCCCGCCACCGGCATCCACAAGATCCGGCACGTCGTGATCATCATGCAGGAGAACCGCTCCTTCGACAGCTACTTCGGAACGTTCCCGGGGGCGGACGGGATTCCGGGCGGGGTATGCGAGCCCGACCCGCTCAACGGTGGGTGCGTGGCGCCCTATCACGATCCGTCGGATCTGAACTACGGCGGCCCGCACGGCTTCTCCAACGCTGCCGCCGACGTCGACGGCGGAGCGATGGACGGGTTCATTGGGCAGGCCGAGCAGGGAATGGGTTGCACGACCACCAACCCCGACTGCAGCCCGTGCAATCAGCAGGCCTCGGCCGCTGTTCAGCAGAGCAAGTGCGTTGATGTGATGGGCTACCACGATGCGCGCGAGATACCCAACTATTGGACCTACGCGCACGACTTCGTGCTCGAGGACCACATGTTCGCGCCCGACGCCTCCTGGAGCCTGCCCGCGCACCTGTACGAGCTCTCGGAGTGGTCGGCGTGGTGTACGAATCCCTTACAGCCGTTCTCGTGTCACGGCGCGCCGCAGTGGCCAAATCCCGACTGGGTGTCGGGGCAGGTGTCCGCGATCAATGGCCCCTCGGACGAGCGCCTGCACTACGCGTGGACGGACCTGACGTACCTGCTCCACGGGCAGAACGTGAGTTGGGGCTACTACGTCCTCAAAGGCTCCGAGCCCGACTGCGAGAACGACAATGCGATGAGCTGTCCTCCGATCGAGCAGGCGCCGAGTACCCCTGGTATCTGGAACCCACTGCCGGACTTCACCGATGTCTCGCAAGACGGGCAACTCGGCAACATCCAGCCGCTCGCGCACTTCTACGCCGCCGCCGCGAACGGGACGCTCCCGGCCGTCGCGTGGATCGACCCCAACGGTACGGTCTCAGAGCACCCGCCGGCGCTCATCAGCGCAGGCCAGGCATACGTGACCGGGCTGATCAACGCGATCATGCGAAGCCCGGACTGCAAGAGCACGGCGATCTTCCTCTCCTGGGACGACTGGGGAGGTTTCTACGACCATGTCGTGCCTCCGGCGGTGGATCGCCAGGGCTACGGCCTCCGCGTTCCGGCCATCGTGATCAGCCCCTACGCCAAGCAGGGCTACATCGATCACCAGATCCTCAGCCACGACGCGTACAACAAGTTCATCGAGGACGACTTCCTGGGTGGCCAGCGGCTCGATCCTACGACGGATGGGCGGCCGGACCCCCGCCCGGACGTACGGGAAGCCAACCCGATCCTTGGCGACCTTCGCCGCGACTTCAACTTCAACCGCTCGCCACGGGCGGCGATCATCTTGCCCGTTCACCCTTCGCCCGGCCCTGCATCGAGCGCCCCGTGAGGGCGATACGCCAGCTGCGGGCGCACCGGGGCCGGTCAGGCGCGCGTCGCGGTCGAGAGCCGAGCCACGATTAGGGCCCGGGCCAGCGATACAGCTGCTCGCGCAGCAGCTCACTGAGTCGACTGCGTCCATAGCGCTCCTCTATCCCTTGGAGAGTGAGGCGGTAGTGGTTCAGCTTGCGCTCCGCGGGCCGGGACTTCACGCCTTGCAGTTTTGCGGCCTTGTCGGCGAGCGAGACGGCTGCGGCGTCTGGGCCGGCGTCGAGGATCTGCCGGCGGAGCGCCGCCTTGCGCTTTTGGTACTTGCCGATCGAAGGATCCTGCGTCAGGGCGGTGACCAACCGTGTGACCTCCGCGCCGAACGCGCTGTCCAGCTCGGCCGCGGTCAAGTCCGTGTCCTCGAGCACGTCGTGCAGAAGCCCGGCGATCACCAGCGACGGCGGTTGGCCGTCGTCGGCCAGCATCCTGCCGACCGCGATCGGGTGCTCGACGGTTCTGCCCGCACGCGTGAGGCGCGTTTGGTAGGCATCGCTGAGGAACCCGAGCGCATCCTCGGCCCTCGGCATATCGGCGAGCTCCGGGTAAACGACCATGGCGCTACCGGGCGTGCGTCCATTCCCGCTTCGCCCCGGTGCCGGCCGCCGCGGCCACCTCGGCGCCGAAGATGCGCTGGTAGGAGTCCTCGCCGTAGCTCGTCGGCAGAGGGGGGCGCTCGAGGAGCTTGAAAGTGCGCCGGCCGTCCGGCTCGCGTTCGGCGCGGAGGAAGAGGGCGGTGTCGAGGTTCTGCGAATGGAAGCTGTGCGCGAGGTCGTACATGTGGGTGACGAAGAACACCCTCACCTGCCTGTCGAGCATCGCACGGACGACCTGGCGCGCGATCTCGGAGCCTTCGCGCTCGTTGGTCGACGCGAACGACTCGTTGCAGAGAAGGATCGAGTGCGGAGCGATCTGGTCGACGATCTCGCTCATCCGCTTGAGCTCCTCGTCGAGTTTGCCGCTCTCCATGGTGGTGTCCTCTTCCCGCTTGTAATGCGCGAATATGCCGGCGCAGGCGCTGGCGCGGAACGCCTGCGCGCCGACGAACATGCCGCTCTGCATCATGAGCTGGGCCAGGCCGAGGCTGCGAAGCAGGGTTGACTTTCCTCCCTGGTTCGCGCCCGTGATCATCACGAGCGCCTTGTCGTCGGCGTTGACCTCGTTGCCGACGACTCGATCCTGGAGGTGGAGGGTGAGGCACACGTCGTAGATGCCCTCCGCGGCGAGCCCGAGCCCGCCCTCGGCCACCGGCTCCGGGAAACAGGTGGGCTCGTCCTTCGCGGCGAGCCGCCCGTGTAGGTTCAGGCAGCCCACGTAGAACGCGAGCTCGAGGCGAAGCATGACGAAGAAGCTCTGGACGTGGTCGGCCGACTGCGCGACCGCGTTCGCCACCTGGTTGATCGCTCTAGCCTTTATGTCCTCGAGCGCTCGAGCGCCTGCCTCGTCGCGAGGGTGGAGCTCGAACGTGTATCGGGGCGCACTGTTGCCAAACGGCAGCCGGTCCTTCCAGCTCTGCTTCCGGTCCCGCGGCCGATGGAAGATGTAGCGGCGGCCCTTGTCGCCCGTGCCGAGTTCCGCGCTCTCGAGCACGCCGTGCTTGAGTTCGAGCTCGCGCAGATAAGCTTCGATCGTCTGAAGGTAGTCGTCCGTGAGCTCCTCCCGGAGCATCGCGAACAAGCGCCTGAACCCCTCGGAGCGAAAGCCCTCCGACTGCTCGTCGGCGATCTGCCGCAGCCGCTTGAGGATGTCCTTGTACAGCCCCAGCAGCCGCACCGACCGGTGGAGGATCCAGCCGGGCTTGGCGCCGGTCCACAGCGAGCTCACCTGTCTCTCGCACCCGATCGCCTCGATCGCCAGGTCGTAGATCTGCCGGACGGTGTCGGGATGCTCGAGGCAGTCCGCGAGGACGTGCTGGCGATACACGATCTCATCGGGATCGCTCAGGCTCGACAGCACGCAGCGTCTGGCCATCTCGAACAGGAACTCGTCTCCTGCCGCCATCGCGCTCCATAGCGTGTCCAGTTCGAGATCCTCCGCCAGCACGTCATCGCTCGTCGTCGACTCCGGCAACGGGCGGGACCTGTGCCTGCGTGCGAGATCGCGCCTGACGTTGTCGATCGCGTACAGGTTGCTGGTCAACATGGCCCGGAAGGTCTGATCGTGCAGCTCCGGCTTAGGGCTGAAATCCCGGTCGCGGTGGAGCAGAAAAACCTTCACGCGCCGACCCGCTCCATCACGCGCTCATAGGTGAGGCCGTACTTCTCGGCGATCGCCCACGCGTAGGCGAGCCCGTCAGCCGGCATACGCAGAACCTTGAACGTGCGCTCGGCGGGGTTCTCCGGCACGATCTGAGTGACCATGCTCACGGTCGCCTCACTCAACGAGGCGATCTCATCGACGAACGTCACGTACACGCCCAGGGCGTCCAGCTCGAGTATCCGCCGCATCACCTCGCTGCCGACGTAGAGCGCGTCGTTCAGTGTCGTCGAGTTGAAGCTCTCATTCATGACGATGACGCTGCTCGACGTCGCCTGGCCGAGGATCTCGTGCACCCTGACCAGCTCCTCGTCGAACTTGCCCCGGAGCGTCTCGATGTCCTCCTGCTTCTCGAAGTGCGTGTAGATACGGTCGGGCAGGAACAGCCGTGCTGCGCTGCCCGGGGCGAGCAGGCCGAGGCTCGCGAGATGGTGCAGTTGCCCGAAGGTCCGCGCGAACGTGGTCTTGCCCCCGTTGTTGGGGCCGCTGACCACGAACACCCGCTCTTGCCCGTGCAGGCACAAGTCGTTGCGTACCACCGTGCGGTCCTCGGGCACGAGCTTGTTCGCGAGCGCGATGTCGAACGTTTCTTGCGCCGTGATTTCCTTCGAGCGCGCGGACACGTGCGGGTAACAGAACGGCAGACCGGCAGCCCGCAACGGTCTGATCAGCTCGAGGTAGCCGACGTAGAACTGCACCTCACGGTCGAACCTGGCGATCGTGGGGTCGAGGTAGTCGCGGTGGCGGGCGCAGTACTCCGCGCGGTTGGCGAACACTTCGGGGTGCAGCGTCGCGACACCTTCGAGGATCTGCTCCTCGACGCGGTTCATCTCGGCGGAGTCCGGGAGCATGACCAGATAGCTCCTTGCCGCTCCCTCGTGGAACCGGGCGAACGTCTCTTGCACCTGCGCACTGTAGTCCGCGTCTTCCTCGTACTCGGTGACCGCGACCTTCAGTCCCGAGATCTGTACCGCGTACCGGATCCTGGCGAACGCCCCCTTCACCGCTACGGTCTCGGCCGACAGCGACTGGAAGGGCTCCGAGGCCACGTAGTCCGTGAGGTAATCGCGAAGCCCGCGCAAGCCGAGCGAACTCACGTCGCGCTCTGCTAGGTCGTGCGCAAGCGAGCGCACGGCCCCGCAGTAGATCTGGACCGCATCCACGAACCAGGCCTGCTTCTGAAGCTCGTAGCGGAGTTCCTCGGCCTGCTGCAGGTGCGCGCGCATCCGCGTCATGCTCTCGGCGAACTTCCTCACTAGCTCGAGCACGTCGGGTTTCTCGAGGTCGCGCAGCACCTCGTGCCGGTAGCGCACAGCCGCGACCTCGTGCAACGGCGAGTAGAAGAACGGCTTTAGCTCGTACTGCTCCCGGCCCTCGGTCATCGCCGCGAGCACCTGGTCGAGGTTCAAGTCGACGAAGAAGTCGGGCTCCTCGATTGCGAGATCGGCGCCACGGCCGGGCCGCTCGAACAGGATGGACAGATCACAAGGGTTCATCAGCTTCTACCGGTTCACACGCGGTAGAAGCCATCAGCCAGCTCAGGCGGTTCAGGCGGGCTTCATCGCCAACCAAGATCGTACCGATCGCCCAGCCTACCCGTGCCTGGCACGCCGATCGCGTGGCGGGTCAGTCTTCTGTGCTGCCGCGGACCGCCGAGTTTCGGGCCACAGGTTCTGTGCGAATTGGGCGGGCATTGGTGTGCGGGGCTCCCGGTGTCGCGAGGGGTGCCGCGTTTTGGCGATGCTCCCGGGCGGCAGCGGAGCTGGCCGTGCGTCCTTCATTTCCTGCGAGCTGGTCGAAGGCGGGGATGGCCATTAGCCAAGTTCTTGAGCGGACTCGTTCAGGCCCCTTGCGGACAGCTGGGGCGTAAGCGCGATGAGAGCCTCTCGCGCGATCTCGTACAGCTGCTCGGGATACGCCGGCCGGTAGAGCGCGCTTGACGGTTCTGTCAGCACGAGCAAGGCGATCGCCACTCCCTGCGGCTCGGCCGACTCGGGAGCGCGAAGCGCCCTTGCGAGCTGCTGCAGCGCCGGCCGTCCGATCTTGACAGCCTGCCCATTGAACGGGATCGCGGCGGAGTAGACTGCTCGGGCCGCTCGCTCGGACAAGAGGCGCTCCAGCCCCTCCGCGATCCGGCAGCGAGCGCGCCTGGATACGAGCTGCGCCGAGCGGCACGCCAGCAGCGCGTCACTCGCCGGATTCTCGCCAGCGGCGAGCCGGTCGTCCAACCCTCGGGCCCCGAGGCGCGCCCGCACCCCGACCGGGCGGGCGCGCCAGACCTGCGCTGCGGGCAGCAAGGAACGGGTCGTGTCCACGGCCATGCGTAGATCGTCGACCCGGCGGCATTACCGCAACGTAGAGAAACCGGCGCGACTTATACAGATTCTGTGAAGACGAAACAGTGTCCGGGAACCGGGCGTATCATGAGCGCTGGCGTGCCGGGAAGTCTGGTCGGCCTGCATGGGTGATGCCATGAGACGACCGGGCTCGATCCGACCACAAAGCCACCCCACTCGGCGGGCGCATCGTTGGTTTGGCGAGCGGTGGATCCCATCCCGAGGCGCTGCCGCGGAGCGTCGATCTGCAATCGAGCTGCTCGGCGAGCGTCATCCGCTCACCCGTGCGATCGAGGCGCTCCACACGGCCCTCAGGCAGTGGCGGACGGTCGCCGCGGTGCTGGCCGGGAGTATCGTCGCCGTTGGCGAGGGCAGACCGTGGGCACCAATCTCGCGATCGGGATCGTCCTGCTCGCGCTCACGCTGATCGCCGCTGTGCATCACCAATGCAAGCGCGATCGCGCGCTGGAGGTCATCCTGGAGGGCCACGAGCGACTCGCGATCGACGCCGTGCAGAAACAGCGCCGGCGGCTGCTCTCCCCGCGAACGCGCCGGGGACTCGCGCGAACCCTCGAGGAGATCATCGAGCAAGCGGCCGTGCGCCGTCGTCGCAACTGCGGCCGCTGCCGCCGCTGTTCTATACCCGAGTCATCGCCAGCGTGGCGGATTGGACCTCCAGGCGGTGGCGCAACTATTGCGCAGCGATAGCGCCTGCGCGCGAGGGGTCGCCCTCGCCGAGCGGCTGATCACACCCGCCAGCTCACCGCTCTATGGGCAACAGGTCGAGCCCTTGCGCGAGGAACTCCGGCGGCTTCGCACCGCGCTTGATCCTCCCGGGAACGCTTAGACCAGCCGCGACGCAATCAGCAACAGCGCCGCGGACGCGAGCATCAGGTAGAGCAGGTAGAGCCCCGCGGCCCGGCCTGGATGTTGCGAGGCACGCCCGGTGAGCGCAGAAGCGCGCCAATGATCGGGCGGCAGCGCAAGGCAGGGTCGAAGATCCGGGTGCGGCTCGCACCATGCTCAGCCGCTCCGGAACCGCTCGTCGGCGACCCCAACCCCACAAACGTCGCACACGTGGCCTCACGCGGCGGTTCTCACGCGCTCGCCGTTAGGGCCGCTCCCGTATGGCACAGACCGCTCCGGCACCGACGCGCAGGCCTTCGTTCGCGCCCCTCAGCCGCTCGGCGCGGTGGCTGTTGCTGGTCGAGTTTGCGTTTGCGGTGATGGCCGATCCGGTGTCGTCGGTGGCGTACACGATCGAGGCGTCGCTGCGCGCTGCATGGTCATCTGCACCTGTTGCTGGCCACGCAGCTGATCGTGCTGGGGATCATCGCGCTGGTGGACGTGAACTACTGGCAGTTGATGGGGTGCTTCCCGCTGGGCGGGGGTCGGCGGAGGCGACGGCGCGGGCATTCGGGACGGGCTGGGTGTTCCTTCCGATCGGGGCGCTGATCGTCGACTTCGTGTTGACGATCACGATCTCGATCGCCGCGGCGGTCAGCGCGGTGATCGCCTACCTGCCGGGCCTGTCGCCGCTGCGGATCGTGCTGGGCCTCGTTCTGCTGCTCGCGGTCGCGGGGCTGACCTGGTTTGGCCACGGGGGGGCGGCTGATCTTTGCGGTGATGACCCTGTTGTTCATCGCTGGCGCGGTCGCGATTCTCGTGCACGGGTTTGCCGACCCCGTGACCGGGCATGGGCGCGCGCCGATCACGGGCTCTGAGGGCACGCCCTGGCTGGCGGTGGTGCTGTCCTTCCCGGTGGCGATGGCGCTCGCCACCGGAACGGAGGCGCCGGCGACCGCGATGGCGCAGCTGGGGCAGCTCGGCCCTGACGATCGGCGCCGGTTCGCTCGGGTGACGATCATGCTGACGCTGGTGATCGTCGCCGGGCTGACGATCGGTCTCACGCCGCTGTCGGTCGACCTGCACGTGGCGATCCCGCGGCCTAACTCGACCCAGATCGCGGACATCGCCAGCGCCGCGAGCCGGACGGGCGCGATCTAAGCCATCTTTCAGGCGGCCAGTGCCCTGCTGCTGCTGGCGGCCGCGAGCTCTTCGTTTCAGGCCGGCCCCGGCCTGTTCAAGGCGCTCTCACGCCATCCAAGCATCGGCGGGTTGGGGATCCTCCCGCGCTGCCTCGGCGAGACGAACCACCACCACGCCCCCTATTGGTCGGTGGTGGTCTATGTGTTCGTGTCCGCGGGCGTCCTCCTCGCGGCCTCCTGTCAGGAGAAGAAGCTGGTCCTGCTCTACGCCGTCGCGGTGTTCGTCAGCTTCCTCGCCGGCCTGACCGCTATGACCTGGTTCTCGCTGCGCGACCGGCGTCCCGTCCTGGCCGCGGTCACGCTCTCGGGGCGCTGTCGGTCGCATTCACCCTCGTGGTGAACCTCGGTCGGGGCTACCCGCTGCTGTCGCTCGCCACGACCGGCCTGCTCGCGCTCGCCTTCTACGTCCTCTGGCGGCGCGCCGGCCGCCCCACCGGCGTCGAGGAAATCGAGCGCATCCCGGAATCAGACGAATAGCCGACCACACAACGTGAAACGTGCTCGCGATCGCCGCGCAGCCAGCGCGAGTGCTGGCTGTGGCGTACACAACGGTGTTGCGGCGCCACGAGACCGCTCGTCCTGTCGGCTAGGCCTAACGCCCTGCGCGGCTCGTCGTATCGGACCTTTCCAGCAGCCTGGCCGAGACGACCGCGTCGCCGGCGATGCGAAAAGGAACGCCGGCTCTTCACTCCCTTCGGTGACGGGGGAAGCGACCGTTGCAGGAACACGGCGTGGTTGTCCGCCTGTGAGGCCTGAGCTACAGACCCGCTGCGGGTTGACGCCGAGCCCGAAGTGCTCATCACGCTTGTAAAAGCCCTCAGCGGTCTAGTTCGGGGCCAAGCTCAAGCTCACGTTCGCGCTCAGGATGTCGTTCGACAATCTCGCGTACTTGCGGGTGTGGCTCGAGCCCGCGGTCGTGGCGTAGCTGTTCGACCTCTGCGGCGAGCTGCTGGCGCCCGCGCTCATACTCGGAGCGCTGCGCCGACGTGATGCGTGACGGGTCGGGTCCGAGCGGACCGTCGCGGTCCACGTCGATCAGGTGTTCGAGCCGGTGGTGCTCTAATGCCTGAGCGAGCTCCTCCCACTGCCGATTGAGCTTGACCCCGGAGACGGGCGGCTCGCCGATCAACTCGCGCAGATGTGCGGGTGGCTGGATGATCGCCCGCTCGGCCTCGTGCTCGACTTCCAACTGACGACGGTGGTCGAGTTCGTCGCGCGCGGCGAGCCCTCGGATTGCCGTGGGGGCGTGCTGCTGGATCCATTGGTCGGGGTGGTTGCCTGACTCGCGCATCCGGTCGAGCGCGAGTTCGATCCGGGCTATGTCGGCATGCTGCCGATCGGCGCGAGCCTGCGCGGCCTGCGCTTGGAAGATGAGCTGGTCGCGCTCGTGGCGGCGCCGGAACCCGAGCCCTCGCGCTTGCTGGCGCAGGCGCTCAGCGTCCTCTGTTTGTCGGCGCGCTCGCTCGGCATGCTCCGCGTGCTCACGCTCAAGCCTTGAGGTTTGGTTGGCGACAGTCTGATCGAGGTGGCCGAACGCTAGCTTGCCTGCCTTGGTGTCTTCTTCGAGCTGCGCGTCAGGGAGGTTGGCGGCCTGCTCGCGCGCAGCGTGTAACGGCTGCTCGAGCTGCCCGGCGCGTTCGGGGCCGAGCAGCTCCGTCCAGCGGCGCGGCAGTCCTTCGGCGCTGGCGATCGCGTGCGCAGGCGTGAGCTGCTCTCGCGCGCGCTTTAGCGCGAGCGAGGCACGAGTGTGCTCGCCGCTCTCGCCCGTACCCTCGGGCGGTGGGACGCCGAGCGCGCTGACGCGGTCCTCGACTCGATGCTGGACGCGGTAGCGGAGTGCGCGCTCGATCGCTTCCTCGTAGATTCTCCGCTTCTCCTTTTGCTCGCGCGGCTGGCCGAGCGCACGAACCGCCCACTGGGGCGGGTGCTGGACGGTTTCGGCAGTCAGTTCGCGCAGCACTCCCTCCCGTTCACCCTCGGCTTGGTTGAGCGCTGCCTGCACTCCGTCGCGCTCTGCCCTGATCTCGGCCAGGGAGCCCACCTCTTGTTCGAGCCGGGCCTGAAGCTGCCGCACCCCGTCGAGCCGCGCTCGCGTCCCCTCAAGCTGGATCTGCAGATTTGCGCGCGCGTGCTGGTCCGGATCGCGGCGCAGCCGTGGCTTGGCCGGCAGCTCAGCGAGACGTGCGACCGCGACCTGCTCGGCGGCAAGCAGTTGTATCTCCTGGCGCTCAAGCGACTCGAGCCGATGGACCTCATTTCCTGAGAGCGCCAGAAGCTGCGACCGCAGCCTGTCAATTTGCTCGGTGTGCTGGCGGACGTGCTCGCTGGTCGCCGGCTGGTAGCGCTGCTCCGCGCGCTCCGCGCCTTGGTTCTGCTGCGGGGCGCCCTGTGCCTGCTGCCCTGCGGCGAGCTCACGACCGGCGGCACGACCGGCTCCGAGCTCGGGCGCAAGACTCTCCACCGCCAGGTCCTCGTCGTCGCGCTCGAGCATGTACTTCGCCACACGCGTGAGCACGTCGCCGTCGGAGGGCACTTCGCCCCGCTCCTCTGGGGCGATCTCCTCCCGGCCTGCGAGCTCGTGGTGTACCCATCCTTCGGCCTCGGAAAGCACGAACAGCAGCGTGGTTTCCTGTGCGCGCGAGAGGGCGGTGTACGACCAGCCGCGTGTCAGCTCGTGCGGCGATGCGACCACCCCGGCCCACCTGACGGTTGCACCCTGAACCCCGTGACCGGTAAGGGCGTACGCATGTTCAACGTGCTCCGCGACGTACCAGGCCGGCAGCTCCCGCACGCTCCCGGCGTCTGTCTCGATCACAACCCGGTCCTCAAGCGCCACCCGGACAGTGCCGCGAGTGCCGTTGTCGACGTCGACCAGTCGGTCGTTGCGACGGCAGATCACGCGGTCCCCAACGGCCACCTCGACCGGACCGTAGCGGCACTGCGCGCGAAGGCATCCAAGCTCGCGCACGTGCTCGCGCGCGAGTTCATTCAGCACGCGCCGAAGGTCGTTGGAGCGGACGATCAGGACCGCTTGCGAGAGGCCGTGCTCCGATGCGGCAGCCGCCCACTGCCCGATCGCCGCCACCAGCTGCTCGCGCTGTGAGCCAACGCTTACGCGCTCGTGGTCGCGTGCCCATGAGAGCCAACCGCGTGGCACCCCTTCGTGCAGCCGAGCAAGCGCCCGCCGCTCATCGAGATCATGCTGGCGCATCACCTCGGAGAGCTTCAGCACCCCGACTCGGCGGCCGACTGCGCGCATCCAGCCGCCGGCCTGCACAGAGTGAAGCTGGCCAGGGTCTCCGATCGCGATCACCTTCGCGCCCGCGCGCTGCGCGGCTGCGAACAGCGCCGCAGTCTCCCGCGTCCCGGCCATGCCCGCCTCATCGAGGATCACGACACAGCCTCTGGGCAGCTCGACGCCCTCTCGCAGCTGACCGACCACCGCCGCGAGCGTGCGCGACGGGATCCCGGCGTGCTCGGCCAGCTCCCTGACTGCCCGGCCGGTCGGGGCAATCCCAACCACCTGGTAGCCGGCGCGCTCATAGACGTATCGGAGCACTCCCGCGGTGTGGGTCTTGCCGGTCCCGGCGAGCGCTTCGATCACCTGCACGCCGTGTCCGGAGGAAACGGTGGCCTCGACCGCCTGGCGTTGCTCGGCCGTCAGCTCGCGTTCGCATAATGCCAGGGAGGCCTCAACCGCACGGCGCTCAACGCGGCCTGCGCCTTCTCCGGCCCGGCCCTGCGCGGCGGCGATCAGGCGGTCCTCGACCCCGACTAGCTCCGCCGTGGTCAGCTC
Source organism: uncultured Solirubrobacterales bacterium (assembly GCA_963731355.1). Lineage (GTDB taxonomy): Bacteria > Actinomycetota > Thermoleophilia > Solirubrobacterales > Solirubrobacteraceae > Palsa-465. The sequence goes on from CAVSUS010000006.1 coordinate 734,964, forward strand.
GAGGCCCTTGGTTTTCAGCACGTCCGCGCGCCGGCCGAACTCGCGCCCGCGGTCGCGCACGGTCTCAATTGGCGCACCTTGGGTGGCGGCCTCCGCGATTGCGCGCAGAACGTCGCGGGCGCCGACCGCGTTTCTCTTCTCAGTCAGTCCGTTCGGCGAGGCCAGATAATCATAGAGCGCGCTCACCTCCCGGGGCGGCGCCTCGGACCGCACTGGTACCTCGCGCGCGAGTGACTTCAGCGCTACCCGCTCGATCCGGCGCCGCGCCGCGCCGTCTAGCCCATGCTCGGCCGCCCGGGCGCGGCACTCCTGCTGGAAGGTGTGGGTCTCGATTCCGTACTGCTTTCGCTCCCGGGTCGCAAGCGCCGCCGCTTGGCCTCGCGCCTTTGAGTCGAGCGCGAGCCCGCCCGCTGCCGCCTCGCGCTCCATTTCATGCCGTCTGCGCGAGAACTCGCCGAGCACCTGCTCAGGCACTGCTTGGAGCTCGGCCATACCCGTGCGAACCTCGCCCCACTGCAGCGCGAGCCGCTCGTGCACAAGCGCGCGCAGGTGCGCCTGGTACAGGTAGCCCGCGGTGAGCGCTGCCTGATACAAGGAGGGGTGATGGAGCGCGGTCCACCGTCCGTCCTGCCCTCGCGCCATGTTGGCCGCAATGCAGTGGGTGTGAAGCTGGGGATCGAGCGCCCGCGACATGCGGTGGCGAAACGCCGCCACGACGAGGCCGGCGCCGTGCTCGAACCGGTGCCCCCCCTTGCCGCGGCGGACGAACACGGCCGTCTCCTCCAGATAGGAGAGCGAGGCCTCGACCGCCTCCTCGTGCGCGCGCACGAGCTCCTGTTGAATCCGCTCTGACCCAACCGCGAACAACACCGAGATCGACTTCGGCGCCGAAAACGTCAGGTCGAGCGCCGCTACTTGCACGTCCTTTCCCCGCAGCACCCGTCCCGTCCCAGGGTCCAGGCCAGCCATCAGCGATGACAGCTGTCCATCCTCCACCGTGCCCACCAGCCCGAGTTCGCGAGCGCCGGCGCCGAGCCATCGGCCCGGCGCCTCCCCCCGGCCGGTGAAGTAGTCGTCAAGCCCGTTGGCGACCTGCTGCTCGTAGTACCGCTCCTGACCCGCCGCGAGCTTCCCGATCGACAGCATCAGCTCCGCTCCACCTCAGACCGACCGGCGCTAGTCAGGGCGTCGTTCGCTTGCCGGTTCAACCGCTCAGAGCGAGACAGCTCCGGCCACTCGAGCAGGGCCGAGCGGCGCATAGGAATCTCCGATGTTCTGAGGCGAGCTTGCAAAGAGAGGACACCGCGTATGTTAGCCAGCAAACTAGCATACTCACCTCAGGTGATACTGTGTGCTGGCGCGGAGCGGAGCGGAGCGACAGCGGGCGTTCATACGCGAAGAAAGCCAGTGTAGGACGACAGTCGAATGACAGTGCTCGAATGCTGATACGTGCCGGACCGTGCGACAGGCAAGAGGGTTGCTTCAGCCAAGACTTCCGCTGGGCCAGAAGCAAGACAGCAGCCTGCTGGGCGCATCGAGCGACGTGGGGTGGCGGAGCTCGTGTGGGATGGCGTGCAGGTGGCGCTTAGCGGGCCGGCGTGCCGGGCGGAGGTGACCGGTGTGGTGGCGGTGGGATCGTCGTCAGCGCAGGCGCGGCGTCGGGCCAGATGAGCAGCACGCGGCACGGAGCGTGATCGACGACGAAGCGCGCCGTGGGCCCGAGGCTGCGCGGTCCGAGCCGCTGGCGGTCGCCGTCGCGGGCCAGGACGAGGATGTCCATGAGCTCAGCGGCGGCGACGACCTCGTGTTCGACTCGTCCGCGGCGTGCTTCGAGTGTGGCTGGGCGTCCCAGCCGCGTGCCGGCGTCGGCGAGCAGCTCGTGCGCCGCGTGCTCGGAGATCTCGCTGAGCTGCTCCGGTGCCGCGTGTGGAGGTGGATGTCGGCCGAGAAGCCCGCGACGCGCGGCGCCGGCGACGGTTTCGGGTTCGGTGCTCGCCACGTGCAGCAGCGTGATCTCCGCGTCGCTGGCCAGGAAGGTCGCAGCCTCGTCGACGGTCGCCTGCCAGGTGTCCTCGATGATCCAGACGAGTGCGCGCATGTCAGTTCAGAGCTGTAGAGCGAACCATAGGAGGACGGTCGCCGCGACGAGCGACGCGGGCACGGTGAACGCGCCGAGGCGTAGGAATTCGCCGAGCTCGACGTCGCTGTCCTCGGCGCGCAGGACGCGGCGCCATAGCAGCGTGGCGAGCGATCCGACATAGGTGAGGTTGGGGCCGACGTTGACGCCGATCAGCGTCGCGAGGACCGATCCGGGGCCGGCCGCGGTCGCCGCCACGGGGACGAGCATCAGGGTCGCCGGTAGGTTGTTGACGAGGTTGGCGAAGATGGCGCTCAGCGCCGCGGTCGTGAGCAGGTCAGGCAGCGAACCGCCGGCGGGGAGCACGGCGCGGACCGCGGTATCCAGGCCGTTTGCGCTCGCGGCCTGAACAATCACCCCGAGCGCGAGGACGAAGATCAGAAAGCCGGGCTCGGCCGCCCGCGCGAGCGCCACTGGGGTCGCAGTGTTGCGGGCGAGCGCCGGGATCGTGATCGCTGCGGCGCCCGCGGCGGCAAACCAGACCGGCTCGATCCCCACCACCGAGCTCAGCGCGAACCCCGCCAGCGTCAGTGCGAGCACCACGACCGCGAAGCGCGGCAGCTGCGGGCGCGCCGGTCGCGCGCCCGCGTGGCGCGGGCGTTTGAGATCGATCGCGAAGAAGCGCCTGAACACCACCCACTCGACGCCCACCGCCGCGATCGTCGGCAGCACCATCAACGCAGCGAAGCGCAAGAACGACAGGTGGCTGGCGTGGAAAGCGAGCAAGTTGGTGAGATTGGACACGGGCAGCAGCAGCGAGGCCGAGTTGGCCACGTGCGCGCACGCATAGACCTGCGGCTTGGCGCTCGTGCGCATCAGCGCCGCCGTCGCGAACACGACGGGCGTGAGCAGCACGATCGTGGCATCGAGGCTGAGCACCGCCGTGATCGCCGCGGCGATCGCGAACACGAAAGCCAGCAGCCGCTGCGGGCTTCCCCCCGAGCCGCGGGCCATCACCGAGCCCATCGCCTCAAACAGCCCCTCACGCCGACAGCCTTCGGCGATCAGCAACATCGCCGCCAGAAAGCCAACCGTTGGCCCCAGATCCCGAAGCGCGTCCCCCGCCCCTGAAAGCCCGATCGCACCAACGATCACGAGCAGCATGGCACCCGCGGACGCGGCGACCGCCTCCGACAGATACGGCGGCCGTGCCACCGCAACGGCTAGCGTCGCCGCCAGAACCAACAGCGTCAGCGCGAGCGCGAACCCGTCAGTCACGCCTACCGCTCCTGCTCTGACCGGCGGTATTGCCCGACACGCCCGTCATGGGTGCGTGCCCGGGTGCGAAGGGGGTCACGGCGCCCGCGGGTCGTGGCGGGGGTGGGGGCCGTGGCGCAGGGCAGGACCGCCGCGGCCGGGACGAGAGGACGCGCCGCGGCCGGGAGGACGCGGCGGAGGCACCGGCAGCGCGCCGGGAGCCGGTGGGCGGGGGCGGCGGTAGCCCAGAGCTGCCTGAACGCTCGAGGGCCTCCACTCGGCGCCGCCGCGAGGCGTGGGCACCCCCTCGGCGTTGAGGGCGGCGGCGATCGCCTGGAGGCTGAGCCCGCGCTCGCGCAGGAGCGCCAGCCGCTGCGCGAGCTTCGGGTCCACCGACGAGAGCCCCGGGCGGCCACGGGGGCGGCGGGTGGGGTGAGGCTCGCGGTCCCAGCGTTCGATCTCGCGCAGCATCGCGACCGCCGCTCGCGAGCCGGCCTGGCCCGAGTCAAACCCCACGTCCGCCGCGATCAGGTCCGCACCGGCCTGCTCGAGCCAGGCGATCAGCCTGACCAACTCCCCGAGCGAGCTCGCGGCGTCCCGCAGGTGGGCCACGACCAGAACGCCGGCCTCGCGGGCGGCTATCAGCTCGAGTGCACGGGTCAGTCCGCTTCGCGCTGGACCACCGCCGTCGTCGACGACCTCGATCACTTCGACACCATCAATCACGCAGTGACCGGGATCCCCGGGCGCCATCGCCCCGCCGGGCGCAGGAGCCTTGCCGCCACTCGGCAGGTAGAAGATCGCGTCGCGCATCACACCATCAGTATACGCTAATCATTTGCGTATACTGGCGATCCGTCGTGCTTGGTCGGGTGGCCGATGATCGTGCTAACGGCGTCTTTCAAGCACCGCGGCCGATGAGGTGCTCACGACCGCCACGAGCACCACCGCGCCGAGGAACACGAGGTGCGTGGTCGTGCCCCAGATCTCGTCGGGGAGGCCGAGGACGACCGCGAGGGCGATCGCCCAGGCGCCGACGGTTGCGGTCCGTGCCCAGCGACCGGTAAGAAGTCCGCAGCAGGGTCCGGCGATGAGAAGCCCGATCAGGATGGCGTGGCGTCCGAGGATCGCGTCGGTTGCGGCGATGAGCGAGCTAATCGCAAGCGCGAGGTACCAGACCCGCCTGATCGACCAGCCGGCAAGGAGTGATTGCTCGTGGGCGGGCACCGGGCCCGGTCGGATCGGCTGGCGCCCGTCTGTGGCCCGGGTGCGGCCATCTGGCTGCGCGCCGGCCGGCAGCGTGATCGCGACCGTCGCCTCGTCGAACTCTTGCTCCCCGTTGGCCGTGTTCCCTTCTGCTCCCGGTCGTGCTCCGGTTCGCCCGTCGGAGCCGCGCAGCAGCCGTGCGGCGAGCGCGATCCCGACCACCGCAGGTACAGCGATGCTGAGCAGCAGGCCGACAGGTGATGAGTAGGCGGTCGCGAGTACCACGCCGCCAAACGCCAGATACCCGCAGATGATCAACACACCGTGTCCACGGCGCAGCCCAAGACCGATATACGCACACCCCAGGGCGAACGCGGTCAGCCCGAGGTACCACGCCGCCACCAGCGTCGCCTGACCCGACGATGCGCCCAAGCCGACAACGGTCGCGGGCAGCAGCAGACCGGCCGCGACGTTGAGCGCGTTGCTGTTCATCGCCGTGCTGAGCGTCGCTGCGCCTCTCCCACGCCTGGCGAGATACACAGCGGCGACGGCGTTCGGAAGGCTCGTCACGCCGGCGAGAATCAGTCCCCCGACGACGATCTCGGGGATCGCGTGGCGCGCGCCGAGCTTGGACGCGGTCTGCTCCATCGCGACGCTGGCGCCAACCACGACAAGCACCGCGATCGCCGCGACGACCGCATCGCGCGCGCGACCACGCGAAGGATGGATCGCAGGCTCAAGCTCGAGCTCCTCCTCAACGATCGCGCCTGTCAGCCAGCTCACCCACGCCGACGGAAGGCCGATGCGACCGAGCCGATCGCGGCGCACGCCAAGGACCACCAAATACGGAACCAGCACCGCAACCACGACGACGAGACCGACAGCAGGCGAGAAAACGCCGACGACAACCGCGAGGCACACCGCAGCGACAGACAGCGCCACGACACCCTCCAGCACAATCACTCTCCGGTGCAGCGCGATCTCGCCGGCGATAACAGCCGCGAAGCCCAACAGCGCCGCCAGGTTGAACACGTTCGAGCCGATCACGACCCCGGCGCCGAGCCGCGATTGATGCCCGGCAAGCGCCGTCACCGCAGCTGTGATCTCCGGCGCATCGGCCGCCAACGCGGCGAGCATCCCCAACAGCGCCTCCGAGAGACCGAGCCGTGCTCCGACTCGCTCAAGCCTCGACACCAGCACCCAGCTCGTTCCGAGGCTGACCATCGCGGCGACGACGAACACGGCTGCCAACAGCGCGTCAGACACAGCGATCCACCGGCCCCCGTTCACACCATCGGGCCTGAGGCGGATGGCGAGAACACGGCTGGGTGTCGAGCTGACTCCGGGACAGAACGGCCTCCCTGCTAAGGGCACGCCGACCAGGCTTCCCGGCTCGCCACGCGGCAGTGTAACCCGCGGTGATGCCTGTCCTCTGTGTCCGTCTCGGGGTGTCGCTTGCGACTACAGGGCTGGCGGCGCCGGTCACCGCGCGCGTCATAGCTCAGTCCTTCAGCAGATCGCGCACACGGCAAAGCTCCTCGCGCAGAGCACTTACCTCGTGTCCGTACAGCGGCGATACCGCATGCGTGACCAGACGCTCGGTTCGAGCGACGCCACGCGCAGATACCCCCTCGGCCCGGAGCAGGCCGATCACCTCGCGTAGCTCATCGGTGACCATCGCGACAACCATCGGCTCGAACAGCGGCCGTGTGACGCGCAGCTGCAGCCCCCGCCGGTTCGACGCATGGCAGACCATCTCCTCAAGATTGCCCGCCAGACCGTCACGAGTCCGCTCCGAGACGAGCCGCCGGCGCTGACGCTGCACAGCGGCGATCGGCACGCTCTCGCGCCCTTCGAGGATCAGCTCGATCGCGCAGTCCCGTTTGCGCTGGTCGCACGCGGCGAGGATCACCGTAAGTACCAGCAACACGATCGCGGCGCTGCCCGCCAGCGGCGCCGCCCACGCCCCGCCCTCGATCAACGCGATCACGCTGCCCGTCAAAACGGCTGCGACATGAACCCATTGCCGGACCGTGTACTGGACGGCCTCAATCGCGCGCACCAGCGGATGATCCAAGCGCAAACCGGTCCGCTCCCCGACGGCGGGAACACGCCGCGCTCCTAACGCATTCAGCGACGGCCGCCTCATCGCCCCGAATCAGTAGCGGGACCGATCGCTGATCGAATGAAGCCCAGTGGTCTCACGGCACACCCATGAAATACCGACCAGACTTCCCGGCTCGCCACCCCAAATCCTACCCCCGCCAAGCCGAGTCGCAACCCACGCATCCGGCCAGAGAGTCCCGCTTCCACCCAGCCTCGAATCCAGTCGCCCAAAGCCGCGTCCGCGGCCAGCTCGCATCCGCGCACCCCCAGCCGAACGCCCGCATATGGACCGAACCCCCGAGAACCCCAGCGACTTCAAGTAAACGGTGTCGCTGTATGCCGACGACCCCGATCCCACCGGGTAGAAGTAGCGGGAGGCGTCCCTGTGGCGACGATGAAACGAGCTCTCCGCGACGCTGGCTCTTTGCTGTCGCCCGACCGTGTCTACACGGTTCAGACCGCAACGATCAGGTCCAAGAGCACGGGCCCCGAACCGGTGCGGCTCCTGCTTCGCCAAGCATTGCAGCAGCACAGACGGCGCCGTCCCCGACTCATGCAATGGAACCAGAAGTCGGCGCGAATGCACAGGGCGCTCCCGCTCCTGCATGTCCGAACCGCTTCAGAGAAGTGACGTCCTCTGAAGCAAACTCCTGGCGTGGCTTCAGAGAACGCGCGCCACCGGGAGCCGAAACGGCCTGAATCAGTTCAGAGAATACGCGGGCGAGGGGCGAGGGGCGAGGATCAGGGCGATGATGTGGTTGGACTACCAGCCGGCGGCGCTGGAGATCGACTGGTCGACGACGGCCAGGGCCGCGCCGTCCAGCAGTGGAGGGAGACCGGCGGGCTCGGCCTGACGGGGATGTGCGAGCGCGTCGGGCTGCACGGCGGCTGCTGGCCTCGTCGCCCGCCCCCCCATTGCTGACGCTGCTCGGCCCGTTCGGCGATCTCTGAACACTCGCGTCCGGGGGCTCGGAGGTCAGCGGCCCTTGTGCCGTAAGCGGTTCCCGCACTGGGACACGCGCCAACCGGTCGGGTCTGGAGGCGGCTGCTCGGATCTCGGTGTCCCGTAAGACCCGCCCGGACGGGTGCCCGGTGAAGGTGCCCTATGTGGGACACTCTGGCGCGTGAGCGGGATCCTGGTTGGTTACGCGCGCGTTTCGACCGACGCGCAGGATCTGACCGCGCAACGCGACGCGCTTACGGCGCTCGGCGTCGCGCCTGCTCGGATCTATGTCGATCATGGACTGACCGGCCGACGGCGTGATCGGCCGGGGTTGCGTGAGGCGATGGTGGCCTGTCGGGCCGGCGACACGCTGGTGGTGACCAAGCTCGATCGTCTGGCGCGCTCGCTGCCCGATGCTCGCGACATCGTCGAGGAGCTGACCAGCCGGGAGGTGAGCCTGAGCCTCGGCGGTACGGTTCATGATCCGAGCGATCCGGTCGGGCGGCTGTTGTTCAACGTGCTGGCGATGGTCGCGGAGTTCGAGGCCGACCTGATCAGGATGCGCACTCGCGAGGGGATGAAGGTCGCCCGCGCCAAGGGCCGGCTGCGGGGCAAGCAGCCAAAGCTCACCCCCCAGCAGGAGACCGTGCTCGTCGGCCACCACGACGCCGGCGAGCACACGAGCAGCGAGCTGGCGGCGCTGTTCGGCGTCGCACGGTCGACGGTGTACCGCGCGCTCGAGCGCCAACGAGCCCACGTCGGCGAGCCTACGGCTGGACCGGCGCAGGCGCGGGTGGCTGTCAGGAGGCGTGCAGCGGCCGGCGACGGCTGAGTGTTTGATTGGTGCGGTAGGCGGTCGCGAACCCGACCTCGCGCTCGTCGAGCTGGCGGCGCAGCTCGGCGAGGCGGTGTTCGGCGAAGTAGCTGACGGGCAGCTCGAAGGCGCCGGCGAGCAGCTCGAGCGCGCGGCGGCTGGGGAGCTCTCGGCCGGCGGCGAGGTTGGCGATGTGGCTGTAGCTGAGCCCGGTTCCCGCTTGATCGAGCGATTGGGTCTGGACAGCGAGCGCGCGGTAGCTGAGCGATCGCTCGCGCATCAGCGCGGGCAGCGTGTCGGCGAGCGAAGCGTGCGCTTGAGGGGTGCGGTGCATGTCGCCGGCGAGCGTAGCTGCGCGCCGCGACGCGTTTGCAGAAGAGGTAGTTGTCGCAGATTGCGGTGAGTGGCACGGAACGCGCGGCGCTGCGGCTTGTGCTCCATGCCACTGGTCTGTTTTGGTCTAGGCAAACGAGCGAAGGAGAGGCAACCATGGCTGAGACCGTGTGCGCGTCTCAGGTGGAGCTGCGTCGCGAGATCGTGGAGCGGCTGGCGGCGGCCAAGCACGGGGCGCCGCTCAGTCGCCGGCTCGTGCGTGACGCCGCGGCCGCGTGCGGGGTTGGGGAGAGCACGATGTGGCGCTGGATCGCGTGTGGCGGCCCGCCCTCGCGCGCGCCGCGGGGCGTGGTCGCGAGCGAGCGGGCGGTGGAGCTGGAGCTTGTCCCGTTCGTCGTGGAATTTCGGTGACAGCGGCCCGTGTGTGATAGTTACACAGTGACTGTAGTGGTGACCTCCTGGTCGAGGTGGTGACGGCGGCGGTAGAGGTCGCGTTCTATCAGGACAGCCAGGTTGGCGAGGCCGCGGAAGCCCTGCACTTTGCGGAAGCGGCTCTCGGCTTCGAGCATCCCGGCGGCGGTCCAGCGCAGGCACATCTCGCCCGAGGACCAGTTCTTGACGTTGCGCTGAATGACCCGGACGGTGGCGATCATCGATTCGCAGGGGTTGGTCGACTGCAACGTGAGCTTGAGCTTGCCGGTGACACCGAGCCGGGTGACCGTCAGCGTCTCCTCCATCCCTTCCCGGAGCGAGGCGGCGGCTCCGGGATGGGCGCGGTCGAGCTCGGTGGCGAGCCGGGTGAGCTGCTCGAGCGCGCGGTCGTGGTCGGTCTCTGCCCAGGCGCGACGTAGCCTGGTCTTGACAGGTTCGCGGTCGCGTTCGGGGAGATGATCCACTACGTTGCGTAGTTTGTGCTGCACGCAACGCTGGACCGGCACGTCATCGCCGAACACCTCGCGTATGGCCTTCCTGAGCGCCTTGGACCCATCAATGATGAACAGCAGCCCCTGCTCGACATGGAGCCCCCGGTCGACCAGGTCGGACAACAGCGCCGAGGCGACGGTGGCGTTCTCGGTGGAGCCTTCCCACAACCCCAGCGCGAGCTTGTCGCCCGCGGTGGTGATCCCCAGGGCGACGATGTTGGTGCGCCCGTGCAGCTCGATCCCGTCGAGCATGATCACCGCCAGCCGCATGTCTTGAAGCGGACGGGACATCAGTGCCCACAACGCCTCCCGGGTTCGATCCACGAACGCCCGCGATACCGCCGACTTCGACGTCGACCGCTCGTTGGTCTGGAGTTCCTCGCCGACCGGGTCCTGCGCCCGGCGGTACTGGCGGGTTGATACACCGGCGAGCATCCGCTCGAGCACGACCTCGCCGAGCTGGTCGCGATTAGCGAAATGGTCGTAGGTCACAAGGGGTATCTCCGACTCCCCGTCAACGGTCCTGGCCCGCGGCCGCTTGACCGGCACGCGCCGGCCGCCGAGCGTGACCTCCCCGCTCTCACGGCCGTGACGGATCGCGGTCCGCTCCGGGTTCCACTTCCCCTTCGGGCCAACGACCTGATCTACCTCCTCTTCGAGCAGCTCTCTGAGCACACCCAGCCCGACCTCGACAGACAGCGCGAGGAGCCCTTCCCTCGCTGCCCCAACGAGCTGCCCGAGCGCTTCTTGGACGCGCTCGGGGAACACGGCCTCATGATCGGTCGCCTGCACGACCGGTACGGTCTGACTCACGGCGGTTCCTCCTTAGATCGTGGCTTGATCGCCCATCACGCTCCCACCGGGAGCGGACGGGCAGGAGGGACCGCCGTCACCTCAAAGTTCCACGAGCGCCGGGACAACCCCTGGAGCTGCTGTTGCTTTGGCGCGGGAACGTCGCCGCGGTCCACCGCCAGCTGCTCGCTGAGGGAGAACAGATGCCGTCGCGGCAGACGCTGGGGCGGGCGTTTGAGCGCACGCTCGGCCCGGTCGAGCGGGATTTCGCTCGTCGCGGGGACCCGGCGCTGCGCGATCGGGCGGTGTACTTGCGCCATGAGGCGCGGTTCCGCGGCGAGTGCTACGAGGCTGATCACAAGCAGCTGTCGATCGAGGTGCTGGCGCCGCGGGCGCAGCGACCTCGGCGGCCGTGGGTGACGCTGTTCGAGGATCAGTTCTCGAGGCTGATCGTCGGGTGGGCGATCTCGCTGCGCCCGACGCAGGCGGAGGTGCTCGCCGCGTTGCGGATGGCGGTCACGGTCGACCCCGAGCGCGGCGAGTTCGGCGGCGTGCCGGTCATGTTGCGGTGGGATCGCGGGCTTGAGTTCGCTGCGAACTCGATCGAGCGGGCGACGCTCGCGCTCGGGAGCGTCTCGCGGCGCACGGAGGCGTACTCGCCCTGGAAGAAGGGGAGGATCGAAAGGCTGAACCGGACGCTCGAGCAGCAGCTGCTGCAGGGGCTGCCTGGCTTCACCGGTGGGCCGCGCGACGCTCGCGGGCGGCTGGTCGAGCAGGAGCGCTGGACGCTTGGCCGGTTTGTCGCGGCGTTCGCGGACTGGGTGGTGAACTACAACACGCGCTATCCGCATTCGGCGTTGGCGGGCCGCACGCCGCTTGAGGTGTGGCGCTCTGACCCGACCCCGGTACGCGCGCTCGAGCACCAGGCGGCGCGGTGGATGCTGCTGGCGCGCACGACGCACGTGGTGCAGAAGGACGGCGTTCATCACAACAGCGAGATCTATTTCGCAGACGAGTTGTGGGGGATGGTCGGTGAGGAGGTCGAGGTTGCGTACATGCCACACGACGGCCGGTGGATCGAGATCTTCCACAACGGCCGATGGCTGGCGACCGCGTATCCGTCCAGCGGGCTTGACGAGGATGCTCGCGTCCGGGCGCTTGAGCGCCGGCGCGAGGACGAGAAGACGCTGCGGGCGTGGGCCAGGCGCGCGCGTCGCCGCGCGCAGCTGCGGCTCGCGCCGATCACCGCGCCGGGCGAGATCCATGAGCTCACCCCACCGCCGGCACGAGCGGAGCCCGATCAGAGCATCGGCCGCGCGACGTTGAGGCTGCTTGGCCTTGAAGAGCAAGTCAACCGTCCCCTGGAGGGCGACGAGCCCAATCGGTCGGGCTGTGAGGAGGAGTGGTCGCGGTGAGCGCCGAGCACCATCTTGATCTGGTCGGCGCGCGGGTGGTGCAGACGCCGGCGCTGTTGCTCAGTCGCCGTGCGATCTTGGATGTGCTCTCGGCCCGGGCGCTGGGGGTGCTGCACGGGCCGGCAGGGTCGGGCAAGACGTTCGCCGCGCGCTTGGTGCTCGATGAGCTGAAACTCGCGCGGGCGTGGGTGCAGTTCCCCAGCCGTCCGACGATGCTGCACGTCGCCCGCCGCTTGTATCGCGAGCTGACCGGCGCCGACGCCGGCCGCGCGAACCGGTTCGATCTCTCCGAGCAGCTGATCGAGCTGCTCACTGAGCGCGAGTGGCTGCTGGTGGTCGACGAGGCGCAGTGGCTCAACCGCGAGTGCATCGAGTACCTGCGCCATCTGCACGACCACGCCCGTACTCGATTCTCGCTGTTGCTGATCGGCGGCGATGGGTGCTGGCGGGTGCTCTCGCGCGAGCCGATGCTCCGCTCGCGCATCTACCGCCGCGTGCAGTTCGCGCCGATGCCGCCGGCGATGGTGCTCAAGGTGATCCCCGCATACCACGCGATCTACGAGGGCGCGCCGGTGTCGTTGCTGGCGCTGATCGACGATTGCTACGCGCACGGGTGCTTTCGGGAATGGGCGAGCTTCACCCATAGCGCGCTCGCGTTCTGCGGCGAGCAGAACACCGCGACGCTGACCGAGCCGATCGCGCGGGCGGTGCTCGAGTTGCACGCCGGCGGCGCGATCGAACACGCCGCATGACCCCACGGGTGCAGATCGCGCACGCCGACCAGACGCCGGCCAGCACCGTTGCGGTCAAGCGGCTGCACGATCTCGGCCGTGGCGTGGTCGTTGTCTATCCAACGCCGGGCCGGGGTGGCGAGGGGATCGCACGCGACATCCTGAAGGCGCTCGGGAAGCAGTTTCGTGACCGAACACCCCGCGATCCGCGAAAGCTGGCGCCGCTCGCTGGGATCTGGCTGCGCGCCGAACGGGTCGTGGAGCTGCTGATCGCTGCCGCTGATCGCCGCCCCGCGGAGGACTGGAGGTTGCTGCGCAGACTCTGCGGCGAGATTCGGACGCGGGCGACGATGATCGTGGAGCAGCCCGTCAGCGATCGTCACGCAGCCGCCCTCGGGGGGGATGTGCGCGAGCTGACGCTCGCTGAGCTGGTCGCGGAGACGCCGGTCGTGCCGGAGGACGTGTGGGGGATCTTCGACCGGAGCGGGAGCCCCGATGACCGTCCGGGCTATCCGCCGGTGCCTGACGTCGACTTCGCGCTCTTCCCAAGCGCGTGCAGGGACGTGCTGCTCCAGTACGACGCCGGCCGGGCGGTGAGAACGTTCGATCAGGCGCGGCGAGCGACGATGCTATGGCTGGAGCTTCGTCGCGGGATCGAGGAGCGTCACGGCCCGAGCCCACGGCACGCGCACGCGTTCCTGGACACGCTCGTCGCTCCGTGCGTCACGGTCGATGCCGCGATCACGTTTCTGCGTGGCGCACAGGCTGGGTTCCTGCTCGACGGGATCTTGCTCCAGATTGACGCCGACGCGTTCGCGGTCGATCACGAGCGGCACACCGGCGCGCCGGCGACCAGCGCGACCGCGAGGACGCTTCGCAGCTACCCACAGCCGCACCTCGCCGCGGCGGGCGCGCTGGCGTACGCGACCCGCGCGAACCCGGCACAGATCGCAGGGCTGACGCTCGCCGCGGTGACCCCCGTCGACGCAAGCCTCGCGAGCGGCCACCGCATCGCGCCGCCGTTCCAGCCGCTGCTGGACGCGCAGCGGCTCGCCCGCCACGCCGCCGGCGCCGATGGCGACGAGCCCCTGTTCCTCGCGCCCGATGGCACGCAACCCGCCGCGGCACGTCACATCCAAAACTGGCTGGCGCGGATCAGTCGCGAGACCGGCCTGCGCATCGACACCAGCTCGGGATGGAACCGATACATGACCCCCGCGTGGGCGACCTTTCACCCGCTCGCGATCCGAGCGCTGATCGCGCGCTGAGCCACCGATCCGGTACCGCGCCCGGCCTTCCAGGGTGCCGTCCTGCCGACGATCTCGACCGGTACCGCACCACTGACGACCGCGCCGTCGAAGCGCTGCTCGCCAGCGTCCACGAACCGTGCACCGCACACCAACTCGCGTGCGGGCTGAGATGGACGCTTGAGCGAACCATCGACGCCCTGCGCCGTCTCGACGCGAACCTCGCCACCACCGGCCAGAGGGTGCAGCGCCTCGGACATCACACCTACGCGCTCGCGGCCCGACCAGGGATCGTCACCGCCGCGGAGGTCGTCCGCTGCGTGCGACACGATCGCAAGCCGCTTGACCTCGCAGCCGCGAGCGCGCTGCATCGCGCGCTCACTCGGCCGGGCAAGGAACGTACACGCGAGGCTCTCGGCAGCCCGGCGGAGCGGGCGGCCGTCGCGCGGCTCATCGCTGTGGGTCTGCTCGAAGAGAAGGCCGGGGTGTACTGGCCGACTCAGCGCGCCGAAGCCACCTTCGCGGCCACCCGACGCAGGCAGCTCGACGGGGTCCCGATCGAGCAAAGCGGCGCGTGAGCGCTGACAGCCCGCTCTCAGCGCTTGAGCAACCGCTCTCAGGAAGCCCCGCAGACCGCTCTCACCGAAGCGCGCACCCACAGCCAGCGCCGAGGTGCGCCTGCGGAGGCTCAGCGCTCGCGCGGACATGCCACACCCACAGCGGGCCACTCGCCGCAGCCTTTTGTTACGCGACGCTAGCGCTGGCTGCTCGGGAGATGGAGCGCGATGCGTGCGCCGTCGTCGAACGTGACGTGTAGCTCGACGCCGTCGCCGTCGAGCGCCTGCAGGTAGGAGAGCACCGTCGAGAGCTTGAGGTCCTGGCGCTGCTCGATCCGCGAGACATGCGTCTGCTCGACACCGAGCCGCTTTGCGAGCTGCGCTTGCGTCATTCCCCGGGCGTGCCTGATCGCCCCGAGCGACTCGCCGGCGCTGGCCGCTGGAGGAAGGCGCAGCAGGTAATCGCTGACCTGGGAGACAAACCGGTCGGCGCGTTCAGGATCGATCCTTGGCGAGGTCTTGCTCATACGCTCGCCTCCAAGTCTATGACCCACCGCGCCTGTGTCCCCCGAGGCCGCGTGACAGAGCGGACCGCGAACTCCGAGCTGCGGGGCAGGAGGATCTCGGCCTCGCCCACATACTCGATCAGGTCCGGGGCGCCGCAGCGCATTCCCGCCGGCAGCAGCACCCGGGCAAGTGCGGGCCGGAACGGCTGGTCGCCGGGAAGCTCCAGGAAGCCCTCCGCGTGCTCGCGAAGCAGCGAGGTCGAAAAGTACGCGCGGTCCTCGATCTGGGCGCCAACGGCCACGGCGCTACTCAGATGAAACCCGCGGAAGACGACGACCGGCTCCGGGAGCCGAAAGCGCTGGAGCGCGCGGTCAAGCAGCGCAACCTGGGCTGCCTGCTCATCGGTTAGCTCCTCGCCGCGCCGGAGTGCCAAATTGATGGGCCGGTACTCCTCTCCCTTGTAGGCAGCCAGCACTGCACGCTCATCAGGGGGAAGATTGTCTGCCCAGGCGCCGAACGTCTCGCCCAACCATGTACCTGCCGCTGCTTGGTTATCGAAGGATCGGGCGCCTCCAGGCACAGTCAGGATTATACCTTAGAAGGTATAGACTGTCAACGGTATTCATGCACGTCGAGTCAGAGTCACAACTCGCCACGGGATGCGAATGAGTGTTTGCGCGACCGCTCGCTGCCTGCAGCGCCGATCTCCTCCTACGCCGCGAAGCCATCGGCGAGGTCCGGGTGGGCGAGCATGCGCGCGGCCGCAAGAGCCTCTGCCCGGTGGCGCTGGTCGAGCGTCTCGGCGAGATAGAGCGCGTTCTCGAGCTCGTCAAGCGCAGTCACGAGTAGGTGCATCGCCCCGGGAAGTACGGGGTCGGTGTCGAGCTCCTCCAGAGCTGCGAGCCGACGGGCGATCTGGTCGACGTCGCACGCAAGGCGAGTCAGCCGGAGCGCGAGGCGAGTGGTGTGGCTGGTTGGCATGGCCGCGGAAGGGGTGACCCGCTGACGGCTGTCAAGCAGAAGAACCGGACTCATGCCTTACCGCCGGCCGGATGCCGGCGGGGCTGTCTTCTGGTTGACAGCCAGCGAGGGGAGCCCACCATCCACGGCGATGCCAACCAGCCACAGAGCACCCCGCCCTCCGTTTGCGGCTGAGGTACCGCCGCTGTTCCTCAGCATCGAGCTCGTCGCGACTTACGCAGTTGCGTTCGGAGGCGCTCGGTGGTACTTTGCATGTTTGCATGCAAACTCTCTCAAGAGTACCACTTTCGGCAGTGTCGCTGAGCAGCTCGTGGAGGCGGTCACAAGCCGACCGCGGGAGTCGGTTTGAGCTGCCGGTCGGTGGTCGACCGGATGCGCGCTGGTGCTCCGAGCGCTACCGGATGCGAGCGCGCCGAGAGGCGGTCGAGGCTTGACCGCACCGCTCCTCACAGCGCGTGCAGTCGCCGCGGTGCTCGGCGTGAGTACCGAGACCGTGCTCCGCTGGGTTCGCCGCGATGAGCTCCCGGCGATCCGGCTCCCGAGCGGCGCGCTCCGCTTCCCCGAGCCGGTGCTCAACGACTGGCTTGCGGCGCACGCGACACCCGGACGCGCGGTAACCAGCACGTCCGACGGCGCGGCTCGAACGCTATCGTCGTCGCTGCTGACCGCCAGCACCGAAGGCGAGGAATAACGAGCGATGGCACGCGTTACACGTGGCAGCATCTATCCCGAGCGCCGCGGGACTGTCGGGATTCGCTGGCCCGAAGACGGCAAGCGCCCGCAGCAGGGCGGCTTCAAAAACAAGACTGAGGCGAGAGCGTGGTTCGATAAGAACGTGGCGCCGCGACTGCGTCGCGGAGGCCCCTCGGCCGAGATCACGTTTGACGCCTTCTGTGTCGAATACCTCGCTCGGTGGGAGCCGAGCGTCACAACCCGGACACGCTCGACCCTGCGCGAGTGGCTCGCGCCGGCACGCGAGCACTTCGGACGGTGGACCCTCGCGGAGCTTGAGGGCGCCACCGACGACATCGCTCGCTGGTACGCCAAGCAGCCATCGGATTACGCCCGCTACACGCGCATGCGAGCGCTAAGGCAGGTGCTTGCCGCCGCGCGGCGCTGGGGCTACATCGCGAGCAACCCGGCGCTCGACTTTGGCAAGAACCATGAGCCGCGGCGCGCCGAGGTGTGGCCGTTCACGCGCGAGGAGATCGACGCGCTGGACGCTGAGCTGGGGGAGAGCTCGGGGCCGCTCGTGGTCTTCGCCGCCGAGACCGGGCTGCGCACAAACGAGTGGATCGCTACCGAACGCCGCGACATCGATCGACGCAACCCGGCCGTCATCGTGCAGCGCCGCGTAACCGACGGCCGACTGACGCCGTATCCGAAGACCGAGCGCCGGCGTGTGCCGCTCACGCCGCGCGCGCTGGATGCGCTGGACCGGCTGCCCGCCCGGCTCGATACGCCGCTGCTGTTCCCAGCACCGAGGGGCGGCTACATCGATCTCGATAACTGGCGCATGCGGGAGTGGTATCCGGCACTGGAAGCCGCCGGAATCGCGCGTCGCGGTCCCTACCAGCTACGGCACACGTTCGCGACCGAGGCGCTTGCCGCAGGCGTCTCGATCTTCCAGCTTGCGCGTTTGATGGGCGCATCGGTCAAGACGATCGACAAGCACTACGGGCACCTCGCGCACGACTCCGAGGACCATCTCCGCGGGCTCCTCGCGACGCGTAGTGGCGTTTTAGTGGCGTCTGAGCGCGACCGCTGGAGGCGCGAAAACCGCGCATTTGCAGAACGGGAGCGACGGGACTCGAACCCGCGACCTCCGGCGTGACAGGCCGGCGCTCTAACCAGCTGAGCTACGCCCCCATGAGGGGGACCATCAAGTATGGCAAGAGAAATTCGGGGTCGCTTTGCGCAACTTTGAGACCCCTCGTCGGTTCAAACACCCGGAATCGATCTCCCGGAGGAGCGCCCAACCCGGCCGTGGGCGCGCTGAGGGATCGCCGGCGGGGACCCTGGAAGCGGGTCCCCGCCGTGTTTAAGCGCTCACTGACCCACGGTCGACGCCGCTGCGGCCGGCCGGGTGCCCGTGGGCGAGGGTCGCAGCCGAAACGCCCGCCGTACGCCTTCCGGCAGGGACCAGTTCCAGTCCCCGAGCAGCTTCATGGTCGCTGGGACGAGCAGCATTCGCACGGTGCTGGCGTCGAGCAGGATGGCGGTCGTGCGCCGCATCCGCGCCGACCTTACCGACGCATCTCCTTTGGCCACATGAGGCTAATCACAGACTGCACGAACCGCTCGTAGCGGTCGGGCGAATAGCGCTTCGGATCGGTGAGGACCATTCGACCCGCCTCCTCCCCGAGGTCACGGATCGCCCGCGCCGCCAACTCGACATCTAAGTCGCGCGGCAACTGATCGCGATCGATCCCCCAGCGCACCAGCTGCTCGATCCGCTCCAGGATGCCCGTACGGTGAATCTCCACATGCTCGCGTACGATCGCGGGCGTACCCTCCAGCGGCAGCAGGATGATGCGCCAGGTTGCGGGCCGGGCGGTGACCGCATCGAGGAACCGACGAACGCTTCCCGCCAGCACGTCCACCGGGTCGCCATCTCCGGGCGTGTTTGGCACCACGTGCGCGAGTTGATCGAGCGAATAACGCTCCTCGCGCTCGATCAATGCGTGAAGGAGGCGGCCGAGGTTCGGGAAGTGGTCGTAGATGACCGGTCGGGTGACGCCGGCCTCGCGGGCGATCGCCTCGATCGACACCCCTTCGTAGCCCTGCTCCAGGATCACGCTCAGCGCGGCATCGATGAGCTGCTCGCGCCGTTGCTCGGGCGGCATCCGCCGCGCGTAGCGACGCCGAGGCTTCGCATCGGCTTTCTGAGAGTGTGGAACAGGTCGGGTTGCCACTGAGGGCCGCAGGCTATCGCAGCCTCCTGCCGTCTCCCCTCAGCGCCGGCGCCGCCTGCGCCCCTCGACGACCCTCCGCAGGACCGCGTCGCTCCAGGTGTGGGTGCGCAGCAACCTGTAGCGCTCGGCGGCGATGCGCATGTAGGCCTCCGTCTCGGTGACGTCCCGGACCAGGTCCGACTCGCGAAGCATCGCCACGACCGGCCGGTACTCGGTCTCCAGCCACAGGGAAGCCGTCTGAACGCGATCGAGTTGCTCCTCGCGGTCTTGGCTCGCGCGGAATCCCCACGCCTCGACGCTCTCCGCGAGCACCGCATAGTCCCAAGGGTCGGAGAGCGCGATCTCTGATCGTGCCTCCTCTGGGAGGGGAACCCGTTCGAAGAACACCCGTTCGTGGCTCTTCATCGGGAGATCGGTGGCCTTCATGGCCCGGGATGCGTCGACGCGTGTCACCACCTCGGTCACGAGCGCGTCGACGTCGGTTCGACCGAGTGCCCGGGCGACCGAAACGCGATGGTGACCGTCGCGCACGAAGTAGATCTCGCCCACCCTGAGGAGATCGACCGGCGGCATCGCCTCGCCCCGCCGCATCGCGGTTGCGATGTGCTCCCAGCGGCCGCGAACTCGGCCGGAGGTTGGCCGAAACCGGCGATCGAAGTCCCGACCGCGGTCCACGGTGCCCACGATCAGCGCGAGCGGCACCACCTGTAGCCCGACCGAGCGCTCGCTGACAAAGCCGAGCGCTTCGATGACCTCCTCGTAGGGGAGGATTACGCCAACATCGTTCGGCTCTCCGCGCAGGCGCGCGAGCAGCCTCGCGAACGTGGCTCGCCGGCGGGCGCGCAGAAAGTCGTGTTGCGCATCCACACCGGGCAGCCCGGTGGAACGCGGGGCGGTCATGGTCGGGTGCGAAGGTTACCCAGCCGTAGGGGGCTCGCCCGCGGGCGAGCCCCCACCCGTGGGCGCCGAGGCCGGCTGCTGGCTCGCAGCCGTGGGCTGCCGCGCGACGTCTGGGCCCGCGCCGTCGCCGAGCAACGTGCGCCCGCTCTCCACGTCGAAGAGGTGCAGGTGATCGACGTTGAACGACAGCTCGATCTCTTCGTGCTCGCGCACCCGGCTCGCGGCGTCGAGCCGGGCCACGACCTGGCTGCCCTCGTGGGAGTGCGGAAGATCGGCGGCGCCGGCGTCCTGGGCGAGCTCTTCGAGCTCGCTCGACGAGACTCCCTCGGACTCCACGACGAAGTACGCGAAGTACTCAGAGCCCATCGCTTCGAGCACGTCGATCTTCGCTCTGAACGTGTGTCCACGCGAGCGGTCACTAACCAGACTGGCGTCCTCGAAGTCCTCGGGCCGTATGCCGGCCACGATGCCGCCGCGGCCGCCGCCCGCCCCGGACTCGAGCCGCCGGCGAAGAGAGTCGGGGACCCGAACCGTCCCGATCGGGAGGTGCAGCTCGTCACCCTGGAGCTCTCCGGGAAGGAAGTTCATTGACGGCGAGCCGATGAAGCCGGCGACGAACAGGTTGGTGGGGTCGTTATACAGCTCCGTTGGGTGACCGACCTGCTGAAGAATCCCTGCGCGCATAACGGCGATCCGGTCGCCGAGCGTCATGGCCTCGGTCTGGTCATGGGTCACGTAGATCGTCGTCGTGTGCAGATCGTGCTGAATCCGGGAGATCTCCGTGCGCATTTGCACGCGGAGCTTCGCGTCGAGGTTGGAGAGCGGCTCGTCCATCAGGAACGCGCTCGGATTGCGGACGATCGCGCGGCCCATGGCGACGCGCTGGCGCTGACCCCCCGAGAGGTTGGCTGGCTTTCTGTCCAGATGCTGTTCGAGGTCGAGGATCTTCGCGGCCTCCGAGACCTTCTGGTTGATCTCGGCTTGCGGCACTTTTGCGAGCTTGAGCGCAAAGCCCATGTTCTCGCGCACGGTCATGTGCGGATAGAGCGCGTAGTTCTGGAAGACCATCGCGATATCGCGGTCCTTAGGCGCCTTCTCGTTGACCACCTGTCCACCGATCTTGAGCTCGCCGTCTGAGATGTCCTCGAGCCCGGCGACCATCCGCAGTGCCGTGGACTTGCCGCAGCCCGAAGGCCCGACGAGGATCATCAGCTCGCCGTCCGGCACGTCCAGGTTGAAGTGCTTCACCGCCTCGAAGCCGTCGGGATACCGCTTGGTTATGTCGTCGAACTTGATCTCGGCCATTGTCTGAAAACTCCTTGTATGTCTATCCCTTGACTGCGCCGGCGGTCAGTCCGGACACGATCCGGCGCTGGAACAGCAGCACGAGCAGCATCACCGGAACGGTCACTACCACCGCCGCGGCCGCGATGTCGCCATACGGCACGGTGAACTGTGAGACGCCGGGGAAGGTCGAGATCGCCGCGGGCACCGTCTGTGCCGCCGTAGTCGAGGTGAGTGAGATCGCGAACACGAAGTCGTTCCAGCAGATGATGAACACGATGATGAACGTCGTGACGATGCCCGGCGTGGCGAGCGGAACGATCACCTTCATGAATGCTTGAAATGGTGTCGCACCATCGACCTGGGCGGCCTGCTCGAGTTCCCAGGGAATTTCTCTGAAGAACGCCGAGAGCACGTAGATCGAAAGCGGCAGCGCGAACGTCATGTACGGAATGATCAACCCCGGCCACGTGTCATACAGCCCGATCTGGCGCCACAGGTTGTACAGCGGTCCGACCAGCGAGATCTGTGGGAACATCGCCACCGCCAGCGCTACCGCGAGAATGGCAGCCTTTCCAGGGAAGTCGAGCCGTGCAATCGCGTAGGCGGCCGCACACGCAAGCGCCACCGCGAGGAGGGTGGAGATCAGACCGATGCCAATCGAGTTGCGGAGCGCGTCGGTGAACGTGCCCAGCTTGAAGATGTCAGAGTAATTCGACAGCGTCCAATGGTGGGGGATGAAACTGCCGTCGGTGGCCGACGCCGGCGTCTTCAGCGACAGCATCACGATCCACACCACCGGTACAAGCGAGAACACGACCACCAGCAAAATCGCCAGCGTCCAGCCGCTGATCTGACGTGTGTGCTGGCTCACCGTTCACCCGCCGGAGTCGCGCCGGCGCCGAAGCCCTTGATGAACACGAACGCGATCAGGGCGACGAACAGGAACAGCACGATCGAAACGGCGGACCCAAGCCCGAGGTTGAGCCGGTCGAGCAGGGTCGAGTAGTTCAGCATGGAGATCGACTCCGTGCCCTGCGCCCCCTGGTTGAAGATGTAGATCGTGTCGAAGATCCGGAATGCATCGAGCGTGCGGAACAACAGCGCGACGAGGATCGCCGGCTTCATCAGCGGGAGGGTGATCCGGTAGAACCGCTGCCAGGCGGTCGCGCCGTCGACCTTGGCTGCTTCCTGGAGTTCGTCGGGCACGAGCGCAAGCCCCGCCAGCAACAACAGAGCCATGAACGGCGTGTTCTTCCAAACCTCGGTGACGATGATCGCGACGTACGTTCCGAAGGTGTGACTCAACGGGTCGCCGGTCAATCCGAGCAGCTTGGGGATCCAGCCGCTGTTCAGCGACCACGCCAACTCCCACGCGTACGCGGCCACGACCGCGACGATGCCGTAAGGAATCAGCGCGATGCCGCGCACCACCCCCCGTGCGAGGATTGCCCGATGCATGATCAGCGCGAGGCACATGCCGAGCACGAACTGGATCGAGACGCTAATCACCGTGATGATCACCGTGTGCAGCACGTCCTGCCAGAACACCGGGGCGCTGAACACGTGGCCATAGTTGGCCAAACCGATGAACTTGTTCTGGGCCGGGAAGCGCAGGTCCGACCGCTGCAGCGAGAGGATGAAGGCATCGATGATCGGGTACGCGGTCACGGCGATCATCACGATCAGCGCCGGGCCGACCAGGAGCGCGGCCAGGCGCCGCTCCTCTCGTGCTCGCTCGGTAAGTCGGCGGCGGCGCGGTGGGGCCGCGGCGGCGGGCGGGGCGGCAACGGCTCCGGTGGTCACAGCAGCGCCCCCGACGAGAGCGATAGCTTGATCTCGTTGCGCAACGTGCTGACCACGCTGCCGGGGTTGATGTTCGAGGTCGGCGACAGCGCCTTCTGGATCGCCAGCGTGACGTCAGCGTAAGCGGCCGTTTGTGGCCGAAGACCGTACGTCTCGAGCTGCTGCTTGATCAGCGCGTGGAAGGGATATGCCTTCTGGAACGAGGGGACGGAGTAGATGCTTGCGGCCACCGGCGCCAAGCCACCCTTGACCGCGTACGTCGTCTGGTTGGCCGGCTGAGTGAGGCACTGGACGGCCGCAAAAGCGAGGTCGGGGTGCTTGGAATGCGAGGACACCCCGAGGTTGTAGCCGCCGATGGAGACGCGCGGCGCGAGGTCTGGCCTGACCCTCGGGAATGGGGCGTAGGCCATCTTCTTTGCTACCGCAGGATTGGTCTTCTGGGCGGAATCCCACACGAACGGGTAGTTGAGCTCGAACGCGGCGTTCCCCATGTCGAACGCCGTGTCCGCCTGACCTTCCATCGTGACGTTCAGCGAGGGATCGGCTGCGGGCGAGGTAGCGAGCGCGCGCATGATGAAAGCGGCCGCCCGCGTGGTCGGACCGATCACCACGGTGTTGTTGGGTCCGAGGATTTGACCACCGGCGGAGTTGACGAGCGAGTTGAACCACACCGTGAGGCCTTCGTACTGCGCCCCCTGCTCCTCGATGTAGTGGGGCTTGCCCTGCCGTGCCAGCTCGATGGCGTCGGTGATCATCTGCGACCAGGTCGTGGGGGGATTCGGCACCAGATCCTTGCGATACCACAGCAACTGGGTGTTCGAGTTGATCGGCACTCCCCACAGCTGACCTTTGTAGGTGGCCGTCGTCACCGGGCCAGGGAGGTCCTGGCTGCGGATCTGCGCGCTGAGGGCCGCCGGCACCGGCCGGACCCACCTCGCGGTGGCGAACTCGGCGGTCCAGTCGACGTCCATGGCCAGGATGTCGATCGAGGGGTCATTGGCCGCGAGCCGGCGCACGAGGTTAACCCGCTGCCCGTCGGACGACGTCGAGAGGAAGTTGAGCTTGATGTTGTACTGGCCGCCCGACGCCTTGCTGCAGTTGGCCGCGGCCGCCGCGAACGAGCCCGAGGGCTCGGGGAAGACGTACCAGTTGAGCGTGACTGGTCCCTTGCTCGAGGACCCGCAGCCAGCGACCACCGCGACGATCGCTGCTGCTATGACGAATCCGGCCAATCGCCGTCTCCGCACCTGGCACTCCCTCTCTCTCCGTTTGGCGACCTCATTAATACCCGCCTCCGGGCGATCGGCAAACGGCTGATCGGCAGTGTTCACGTTTGGGCGATCCTTGGCACACGGCTCGAACGTCTGTTCGTCCCGGTAGCCTGGGCCAATGCGCGAGGTGACCGAGACGGCTGCTCTCGTGGCGCTGCTCAGGACGGGAAGTCAGCCCTGGAGCGCGTACGCGGACGCCGTCGAGGATCGTGGTAGCGCGCTGGCGGTCTTCCAGGATGAGATCGCCGTGCGGCACCCGCAAGTGAGTCTGTTCGCGGACGACGCAGACGAAATCCTGAGCCGAGCCGAGGCGGACGTAGCCGGGTGGTCGAGGCGAGGCATGACGCTGCTCACGGTCCTCGACTCCGCATATCCGGAGAACCTGCGTGGCGTGCACGACCGCCCGCCCTTCATCTTCGTGGCCGGGCGACTTCAGCAGGCCGACTCCCGGTCGGTCGCAGTCGTCGGTGCCCGGATGGCTTCCTCGCGCGGACGCGCCCAGACCAACGCGATTGCGGAGCATCTGATCAAGGAGGGGTACGTGGTGGCGTCCGGGCTCGCGGCGGGAGTCGATACGGCGGCTCATACAGCGGCGCTCGCCTTGGGCGGCCGCACGATTGCGGTGATCGGCACCGGACTCGGCCGCGCTTATCCGCCTGAGAATGCCGAACTGCAACGCCGGATCGCGGCGCACTGCGCGGTGATCTCGCAGTTCTGGCCAGACTCGCCTCCGAGCCGCCGGAGCTTCCCGATGCGCAACGCGGTGATGTCCGGTATCTCGCTGGCGACGGTGGTTGTCGAGGCTTCGCACACGAGCGGCTCGAGAATGCAGGCTCGCCTGGCACTCGCTCACGGCCGGCCCGTCTTCCTGCTCGAGTCGCTGCTCGACCAGGATTGGGCGCGCGAGTGCGCGGCGCGGCCGGGCGCGCACGTCGTCCGCAGGCCTTCCGACGTCACGACAGCGGTCGAGCGCCTGACCTCCTCCGGAGCGCTCGTCGCCTGACGCGCGATGCCGTCCGTGCGGGAGCTGACGGAGCCGTATGAGAACTTCATGCTCGGTCCGCGACGGGGACCCGAGGTCTGCGGCGTCTGCTTCAACTTCACGAGGGGGTTCACCCGGTGTTACGCCTGCGCCAACGGGGAACAGCTCATCGACGTGGTCGCGCCGATCTCCTACAGCGTCGCGGGGGAGCAGCTACATCACGCGCTCGCTGCCTACAAGCGCCTCACCGGCGATGTGGCCAGGCGCCTTCGCGTCGAGCTGGCCGCTGTGCTCTGGCGCTATCTCGCAGAGCACGAGCGTTGCGTCGCCGGCGCAGCCGGACGGACGGAGTTCGACCTGGTCACCACCGTCCCGTCCGGCGAGCAGGATCGCGACGCGCGACATCCGCTGCGCTGGATCGCCGCGGAGATGGTCGGGCCGACGCGCGATCGCTACGAGCGGCTGCTGCGCCGATCGGAGCGTGTGGTCGCTCCGCGCGCATTCGACCCCGAGAAGTACGTAGGCGTGCGACGGCTGGAGGGGGAGAGCGTCCTGCTCATCGACGACACCTGGACGACCGGGGCCAACGCCCAGAGCGCGGCCGCGGCGCTCAGGACTGCCGGCGCGGGCCCGGTCGGCGCGGTCGTCATCGGACGCCACCTGAACCGTGAGTGGCACGAGAACGATCGGCGGTTGCGAGGCATTTCGCGGCCGTTCGACTGGCGCCGGTGTGCGCTGTGCGGATCGTGACGCGTAGCCGCGACCGCACTATCGATACGCCGGGATCCGCACCCGCGAGAACCGAGCAATCGCTCGCTCAGCGAACGGGTTCAGCCGGTTCCTTGGCTGGCTCGGTGGTCTCTACGCTCGTATCCTGGAGAACCTGCTCTCGGGGAGCCGGTTCCTCACCGCTGAGCGCCCCCCGGAAGTCGCGTAGCCCGCGACCGAGCGCGCGCCCGACTTCGGGCAGGCGCTTAGGCCCCAGCACCAACAGCGCGATCACCAGGACGAACAGCAAATGCGTTGGCTGAAGGATGTCGCCAATCACGATCGACAAAGCTTAGCCGGTCGGAGGCGCCAAGGCCAGCGACCGCGGCATTTCGCTCCGGTCTCGTTAGGTCGTGTTGTCGGGTCGCACGCCCTTTGCGATGTCGCGCGCGACGCGCCTAGCGGCCGCCAGCGTGCGTCGGTCCTCGTCGAAGGCCGGGTCGTACGCAGTGATCGAGGCGGCGGCGACATTGAGGCGCCGGCAGACCAGACCAATGCAGGCCGTGAGCCGCTCGAGGCTGGGGCCGCCGCCGGCCGCGTACTGATTGGCGTGCGCATCGGTGATGTCGATCGAGTCGAGGTCCACGTGTAGGTACACGCGCGGGGCGCGTGTCGCGAGCTCTCCCACCGCTTGATCGAAGCGCTCCAAATCGACGGCCTCGGGAATCGCCAGCACCTCGGACTGCTCCAACCGCCTGCGCTGGTAGGGCTCGAGGTCGCGGACGGCGGCCAGGATCACGTTGCGTTCCGGAACCGGTATCAGCCCCGGGACCGTCCCGCGGAGGCCACGCCAGCCTCTTCCGGTCAGCATCGCCAGTCCCATCACGTCGAAGAAGCCCGAGGTGTTCTCCTCGGGATCGTCGAAATCTGCGTGAGCGTCGAACCAGACCACGCCGAGCCCCGTCGCCCCAAGGCCGGCCGCTGTCCCCAGGCAGCTGTTGCAATTGCCGGCGAGGACGAGCGGAAAGGCGCCGCGGTCGGCCGCCTGACGAACCCGCGTTGCCAGCTGCCGATCTAACTCCATGACACGGGCGATCTCAGGGGCCGACTCGTCGACTCCCGCGATCTCTTCGCTCGTCAGCCTCCATCCCTGAGCCTCGATGCCTCCACGAAGCGCCTCGTCCGACTCCAGTGTGGAAGCACCCCTGCCCATGCCCATGTTCCGCAAGCCGTTGTGAAACGGCAGGCACAGCAACCGCAACTCCTCGGAGGTCGACAATCTTGGGGGGTCAGCGTCGTCTATGGGTTGTGGCTGGGTGGCCTCCGACGAGCACATAACGGCGCCCCGAGCTCGCAGGCGCGTATGGGTATGACCCCATCGGCAGCGAGGCCAGTTGGAACCAGAAGGATTGATACACGCTCGGCAGCCCGGCACCGAAGGTGTAAGTGGTCGTGAAGCGACGGGTGCCGCCGACGTGTTCCTGGACACCGTAAGTGGTGTAAGCGGACCCCGTTCCGATGCGCAGACGGACCAGTGCCCCGCCCGGCGGCAGATACCCGCCGTCCAGGCGCCCGACGATGCGAACCGTGCCTCCCCATGCGACTTGTCGGGGAGAAACGCTGATCAGCTCCACTCTCGCCGGGACGATCACATGGACCGATCCGGAGATCGACGGCTCGAGCGTCGGAGATCCTCCGTACGCGGCTTCGACCAGCCGTGATGGACCGGCTCCGATCGACGCGCTCCACCCGCCGTTGGCACCCGTTACCGCGGTTGCAACCGGCGTGAAATTGTTTTGGCCGTTATCCGGCGCCGTACAGACGGTAATGCGCTGACCGGCGAGCGCGGTGCCGTTTGCTGTTCCAAGCCAGCCGTCCACGGTTGTCCGCCGGCCGTAGGCCAGGCGTCGAGTGGTGGAGGCCACGAGGTGCGGCGGGACGACGACGCGCGCCCACTCGATGTGTTTGACGCGGATCGCTTTGCCGTTTCGCGTAACCGTACCCGATATGGTCACCTTCTTGCGGACGGTGCGTGGGTGGCAGCGAATCACCTTGACAACCTTGACGTGCGCCGGCTCGCGGCCCTTCACGAGTTTGTGGTGCCGATGGACAGTCACCCACCGCGCCGGTATGGTGACCCGCTCGGGAACCTTGCGGCAGCGCAGTGCATCGGCGATGCGCGTGAACGCAATTCCCATCACGGTGGGCTCTCCAATGCGCATCGTCCAACTCTGGGGCTGGGATGTCGCGACGTTGCCTGACGCGTCCTTGGCGTTGTTCGCGCCGTAACACGTGAGCTGGTGGATTCCCAGGCCGGAAACCGGGACCTGCACTGTCGACTCGGGGTACCACCGGTACGGAGCGCCATCAAGCGTGCAACCGATACCTGACACACCCGAGGGACCTGCAGCGGCGCTCGCGGTTATGTACTGCGTTCCCGCGGTCGATGGCACGTCCGTGGGGCCGGACAGGGTCAGGCCGACCGGACTGTTGTCCACGTGTACTGTCGACGAGGGCGTCGCCCAGTTGCCGGCGGCGTTGTAGGCCTCCAGCCCGATGGTCAGCGGTCCGTCCGGGTAGTCGGTTGTGTTGACCGTCTGGTTGAAGCCCGTCTCCGAGCATTGGTGCCAGACCGTGTGGTTCGGGTCCAAGGTCGTCCCGCCCTGAAACACCGTGCTATCGACGGTTGCCTGCACGTGGCAAACGCCGCTTGGATCGTCGGTCTGAAAGCTGAGCGGCCAGCCGTTGCCGCGGATCCAGCCGGTCTCGCTGTAGAGCGGCGTGGTCGGGACGATCGACGGGACACCGGTCTCTTGAACGAACAGGTGAATCGAATTCACGGTCAGCGTTGCTCTGTAAGCCGCTCCGTCGCACGTGCTCGAGCCGCACACGACCTGGAACTCGAAGAACGAGGCTGGGGGATTCAGGAAGCTGGCCCAGCCATACACTCCTTCACGGGTGTTGTACCCGCCGCCCGGCCACCAAAATCCCCCGCCCCAAGGGCTCCCGGCCACATTCAACGTGTAGCTTTCAACGGTCGGGATGGTCACAGCAACGAGCTTCAGCCCCGCCGGTGGCTCCGTGTACCAGCGAGCGGCCGTACCCGCTGGAACCGTGTTCGGCCCCGCGGAGACTTGGAGGCCGACGCCAGTGGGCGAGCAGTCCATGTACGTGCCGATTCCGAAAATCGCGGCGTGCTGAAACACCCCGCTCGTGGTCGTGTATGGGCTGCACGCATCGACCTCGAAGGTCCCCGCCGACGCGCTCGCCGACGACCCAGCCGCAATGCCACCGGCGACACACACGGCGACGGCGAGCGCGATGGTGCGACCGGCGAGTGATCTCACGTGCGTGTGCCCTCCTGTGCAACTTCGCTTACGAGGTCGGCCCACGGGTGGTCTAATGTCCCCGCGCACGACCCGACCGAGAAGGAGCCTTCATGCTGATCCGCCTCCTCGAATCGCTCCGATCCAACGCGATCGCGTACTTGGCGCTGGGCATCTCGCTCCTTGCGCTTTCGGGGGGCGCGTACGCCGCGTTCACGCTGCCAGCCAACAGCGTCGGCACAAGACAAATCCGCAGCGGCGCCGTCGGCGCGAAGCAGATCCGCAACGGCTCGATCGCCCCCGTCAAGCTGAACCACGGCGTGATCGGCGGCACTATCCGCCACTGGGCGGAGATCAACGCGCACGGGCAAGTCATCGCCTCGAGCGGAGACGCACGCGAACTGATGCAACCACCCTCTGTCGGCAGCTACCTGATCACATGGGGTCACGACAGGTTCTCGCCGAAGCGATGCGCTGTGATCGCCACGCCCTTTGCGGACCTTCCCGACGCCGCCCTGACGGGGCTGCTGGTGACATTCCCTCCCACCCCCGGCTCTACAGGCACCAATGTGCAGGTTGCCGCCATGAATACCCAGGGCGCGCTTGTGAACCTGGGCTTCTCTATCGCGGTCATCTGCTGACACGCCCCTCCGCGCTAGACGTGCGTCCCGCTGTGTCCCGGCACCAGCCAAATCACTGAAATCCCGTTCGCCGTCGCAAGAGGTGAAGCCCGGACTCGTATGCGTGGCTGGCCAAGTCAGGCTGTTGGGGTAAGCCGTCACGAGTTCGGCGACGTCCCCGGGCCAAGGATCCCGTTAGCGCCAAACGCTGGACGGGGCGCGACCGAATTCGTGCTACTTGCGCTCTGACTCGGGGTCGGCGTGCTCGCGCCTAGCGTGCTCGCGCTCGACGTACCTGAGCCGCCGCTCGACGTGCCGGCACCGCCACCGCTGGACCCGCTGCTGCCGCTCGACTGTCCGGCCGATGGCTGTACAGACGGTGGCGAGACGCTGCCGGAGCTTTCGGACGTGGAACCATTCGACGTAGCCCCCGAGCTGCTCTCGCTCGATGCCGGCGTGTACCCGACAGCGACGGCTGGCGCGGTCTCTCTCGGCTTCGTGCTCGTGTGCTTGCTGACCGATCGATGGATGCGAGCCGGTCGTGCGTGAGCCGCGCCCGCGGGCCGCGCTGCATGCTTCTCCGGCGATGCCTTGGTGGTCACATGTGACCTTCCAACCAATCGCTCCCGCCGTGCGACCGCCGCCCCCGACCCGGAGGCTCGAGCCAGCCGGGCGCCGGGTCTACCCGGAGCCGTGAGGATGCCGGCGCCAAGCGCTACCCCGGCGACGGCTAAGAGCACCAACGCGACCGGCCCCGTGAGACCCGCCATGCGCACGCGGCGGATCGCGGGGGCGGCGAGCGTCGGCCGCAGTCGACGGCGTCCACCGGGAGCGCGATCGGGATTGCCCGGCTCGGCCGCCGGCAGCGCCTCGTGGATCGCGCCTGATCCCTCGCCGCCCCAGAAGTCCTGAGCGAGAGGGGGCGGATCGCTCGACGCCCACGACTGCGGACCGGGTGAGGCATTCGATGAGGCGCCTCGGCCCGGTCTCCCGACCGGCACCAGATCCTCCGGCGGTCCAAGCCAGTCACGCGGGAACGGGACCACATTGTTGTCGCCCTGATCCTCCGTCTTGCCTTCGTGCTTTTGTGGATCTTCCGGCTCCACGCGAACGCAATCCTCCCTCAGGCGGCATCTCTGGGACCTTCGCCAACCCTAGCGATTCCGTCGCCCTCAGGCGATAGTATAAGCGCTGAATTGGTTCCAATTTGCCTCAATTAGAGAAACAAATCCATGCCTGGCAACGACGCTGACGAAGCCTTCCTGACCGTGGCCGAGGTGGCCGCGACGCTCAAGCTGAATCAGCAGACGGTCCGCAACTGGATCGACCAGGGGTCGTTGCCGGCGCTTCGGGTGGGACGGCGTGTGCGAATCCGGCGCTCCGACTTCGAGCGGCTCCTGACCGATTCCTACACCGGCACCGCGAGCACGACGAAGGATGAAGACGCCGGGCCGACCGCCGAGGATTTCTGGGGCGGCGAGCCGGTTGGGTTGGCTGAGCGGGCGCACCTGGGGTCGCCCGCAGTCAGCCCACACGAGTCCCCAGCGCCAGCGGCGACCCCTCCTCCCGACTCCGATTCATGACCGTCGGCGAGAACCTATATCTCGCGCCGACCTGCCCCGATCGATGACCGCCGGCGACGACCTCGATCCGCAGCAGGCCCAGATTATGCGGGCCGTCCGCCAGGCCGGCGAAGGTTGGGCCGAAGCCATGCGTTCCCACAAGCTCGCGCCGCCTGATGCGGGATTCGCGGTAAGGCTGCACGCGCTCGCCGAAGCCGCCGGGCGCGAGCAGGTAGCGTGGGAGCACGCCCACGCCGCCGGACTGCTGTGGCGCCCCATCCCCGGCGCCGAGCAGGCCGAGCCGCCCTATGAGCTTCGTCCCGGCACAGGCCGGCGCGGGCCTGAGGAGTTGTGGAGCCGGTTCGATGCCGCGGTTGTCGGGCTCAATCGTGCCATCACCGGCCCCAACGCGTCCGCTGTCGCGGACGCGTTCGGTGAGGTCTCGGAGGCCGCCTCACTCCTCGCCGAGGCCGTCGAGCGAGAGGACCAGCTCGCGATACAAGCGCAGCCTCGGTCCGGCCGAGGGGCTGCGTAGTCACACGGTCAAACGGCGCCCGCCGCCGGGCGTGCGACGGGGGGCGCGGCCTTGGCCCGCGACTCCGGGCCGGCCTACGCCCTGCTAGCCTCGCCACCGGCCTCGACGGGACCCGACGCTCCCGACAAAAATCGGCCGCGGAGCCACCGAGCACCTGGCGAGATAGCGCTTCCGCACGAGGACTGGGTCTCCCGCCCCAACCCTCGCCCACCGCGACGCCGGCCGATCCAGCCGCATGCGCCAACGGATCGACCAAGAACTCAGCGGGCGTCGACAAGGAAGCAACCAGATATTTACGACAGCGAAAAACTCGGGTGCAAACCTACGGGCGGAACCCGATCGGAAGGAGTGAGACGATGCCCCAGATCATCGTGACAGCGGACCGGACGGGTGACCGCGACGAAGCGCCCGTCCTTTTGCGCGAGAGGGTGAACGTCGCCGACTTCGAGAGCGACCATTTCGCGGCGCAGCTCGTGGAGCGGCTCGGCTGGGCGGTCAGCGACGCCGTGGAGGCCGAGCGTCGGCTCACGGGTCAGCCGGAACCCGCTCGGCAGAACTAGGCACGGGCCACCATGTCAAGGCCAATGCTCGGCGACGGAGGCCCAGTCAGGGCCACGCCAGGCGACGAAGGGTTCACGCCCGCGCCTGGCCTCGCTCTTCCGCCAGCGTGCTGACCACCGCTTCATACACGCCGGCTCCGTAGCCATCGGAGGCCACGCGCACACCGGGAAGCCGGCGAAGCTCGCGCTCGAGCGTCGGGTCTTGCTCGAGCGCGTTGGCCACGAGCCAGAACGTCCCGACCGCCTCGGCGGTTTCGAGGTCCTCCCGCGAGTCGCCGACGGCCACACACTCCCCGGCCAGATACCCCCGCGCCTGCATGTGCCGCGCCACCGCCCGCGCCTTGGACGCCGCCCCTGGAACCAGGTGGTAGGCGTGCACGATCGGCACCTCGGGCATCCGGCCGGCATGCTCGCGCACCACGCCGTTGTCGACGAGCCGCAGCCAGCCGAGCCCGGCCCCAGACAGCACCTCGGAAACCTCGTCCAGATCGACCCATCCTCGGAAGAGGTGCGACACCTCACGCCCGATCGACCACGGGGTGTGGTACTCGAGCCGCCCGGTGTAGCGCTCGAGAAGCAGGGCCGGCGCGCCCGATTCAGTGATCTGGTCAAAGATCGTCCCCCGCTCGGCCGAAGGCACAACTCCGCCGGTCAGCCACTCGAGCTCACCATCCAGCACCAGCCCGCAGCCAAGCTCGAAGATGTACGAGGAGGACCCGATCAGGCGCGCGGCCTCGAACACGCTCGACTGCTTGCGCCCCGAGTAGAGCACGACCTCCACGCCGGCGCGCCAGCAGGCCTGAAGTGCCCGCACGCCCTCCAACGCGAAGCCGCCGTCCGCGCCCCGCAAGAGCGACGCACCCGGCCCGAGGAGGGTCCCGTCGAGATCCGCATACAGGCACCGCATGGCGCGCGCGACCATACTGACCGGAGATGTCCGTCGCCCGAGAGACTGATCCGTGGCAGGCCCTGCTGGAGACAGGTCGCGCCGACGACCGCTTGGTCCACGAGGATGTTTATGAGGCTCGGGAAGCGCGGCTCACGACGCAGGTCCCGCTGGGCCTCAGCGTCTCACGCGCGTTGCACCAGGCGGGGATAGAGGACCTGTACTCCCATCAGGCGCACGCGCTCGATGCCGCGCTGCGCGGGCCAACGATCATCACCACGGGGACGGCATCGGGCAAGTCGCTGTGCTTTCAGCTGCCCACGCTCGACGCTCTGACGACCGACCGGACCGCCCGCGCGCTGTACCTGTACCCGACCAAAGCGCTGGCGCAGGACCAAGCGCGGGCTCTGCACGCGTTCGGCCTCCACAAGTCGATTCGCCCTGCCATCTACGACGGAGACACGCCGCGTGCCGAGCGTGCCGCGATCCGCAACCGCAGCAACCTGATCCTCACCAACCCCGACATGCTCCACATCGGGATCCTCCCCCACCACCCCTCCTGGGACGAACTGCTCGCGAATCTCGCGTTCGTGGTGGTCGACGAGGCACACGTCTACCGCGGAGTCTTCGGGTCACACGTGGGCAACGTCCTGCGGCGGCTGCGGCGCGCCGCGGCGATCCACGGGACCGAGCCCCGCTTCCTGCTGGCCAGCGCGACAATCGCGAACCCGGTGGAGTTGGCCGAGCGCCTCACCGGCCTACCAGACTTCAACCTGGTCGACAACGACGGGGCCCCGCGCGCGGTCAAACGCATTGCGATGTGGAACCCGCCGCTGCTCGACGAGAAGCTCGGCCTGCGCGGCTCGGCGCTGTCGGAGGCCGCCGAGCTGTTCTCGGAGCTGGTCAGCGCGGGCGCGCGAACGATCTGCTTCATGAAGTCCCGAAAAGGCGTCGAGCTGATCCTTCGCTACGCCGTCGACCGCCTCGATCCCGAGCTGGCGCGCCGCGTCGCTCCGTACCGCGCGGGCTACACCCCGGGCCAGCGACAGGACATCCAGCGGCGCCTGACCTCGGGCGAGCTGTTGGGCGTGGTCGCAACCGACGCGCTCGAGCTCGGGATCGACATCGGCGAGCTCGACGCCGCGATCTGCGTCACCTTCCCGGGCACGGTCGCGAGCCTCCGGCAGATGTGGGGCCGGGCTGGCCGGCGCGGCCGCGGGCTGGCGGTGTACATCGCCGGCGAGGACGCGCTGGATCAGTTCTTCTGCCGCCACCCCGACGAGTTCCTGAGCCGGCCGGTCGAGGCGGCGATCCTCGATCCCCACAACCCCGAGATCTTCGCTGAGCACCTGATCTGCGCGGCCCACGAGGCGCCGCTCACCGACGACGACCAACACTTCTTCGGCTCCCAATGGCGCGACCACGCCACCGAGCTAGCGCGGGCCGGTTACCTGCGCGAACGCCCAACCGGGTTCGTCCCGCGGCGGGCCGACGATTACCCGGCCGCGCGCGTCGCGCTGCGGTCAGCCTCGCCGGACAGCTTCGTCCTGATCGACGTCGGGTCGGGCGAGGTACTCGGCACCGTGGAGGCCGCGCGCGCATACGGCACCGTGCACGACGGCGCCGTGTACCTGCACATGGGCCGCTCGTACCGAGTGCTCGAGCTCGATCTGCGTGCCCGGCGGGCGCTGCTGGAACCTTTCAGCGAAAACTACTTCACGCAGTCCAAGCGCGAGAGCATGACCTACATCGAGCGGCCGCACGAGCGGCGCGAGACGCTGGGTGTGACGCTCACGTTCGGCGAGGTCGTGTACTCGGAGACGGTGCTCGGCTATCAGCGCAAGGGCCTCCAGGACCACGCGGTCATCGACTTCCAGACTCTTGACCTGCCGACCGTCGAGTTCCCGACGCGGGCGCTGTGGTACGAGCTCGACGAGCTGATCGCGGCCGAACCATTCCCCGCGGAGCTCCTGCTGGGGTCGTTGCACGCCCTCGAGCATGGCCAGATCGCCGTCCTCCCCCTGATAGCGATGTGCGACCGCTGGGACATCGGAGGACTGTCCACTAACGCCCACCCTCAGACGCTCGGCCCGACGATATTCATCTATGACGGTCACCCAGGCGGCGTGGGGATCACGCGACGCGGGTTCGATCAGTTCGAGCGGCTCGTCCGCGACGCCCGGAGACTGATCGGCGAGTGCCCGTGCGAGTCGGGCTGCCCGTCGTGTGTTCAGTCGCCCAAGTGCGGAAACCTCAACGAGCCGCTGTCGAAGCGGGGCGCGCTGGAGCTCCTGCGCCGGCTCGAGCTCGCTTAGGACTTGCCCTTCTTCCTCGACCCTCCGAGCTCCTTCGGGCGGACGAACCCGACCAGCTGTGCTCGGCCGGGACCGAGCTTGTCCCAGGCGCAGTCGAACTCGAGCGTCGCGAGCGCCCCTGTAGGGAACTTGCTCTGCACCTCGGACACGCTCGAGCCGTCGTCGTCTCCACCGGCGCGAGCGGGGCCTGACGCGCCCGCGAGCCGCAGGACGAGGAGCTGGACGGCTGGGTTGTGTCCGATCAGCATCACTGAGTCGACGCTCTTGGGCACCCGCCGTAGCCGGTCGAGCAGGCCACCGGCGCTGGCCCCGTAAAGCTCCGGCTCGATCAGGCGCTCACCGTCGGGGTCGACCCCTTCGAGCGTCTCCCGCGTGCGCCTCGAGCTCGAGCACAGGATCTGGGTCGGATGGATGTCATGCTCGCGCAAGTGCTCGGCCAGCACCTTTACCGTTCGCCGACCCCGCGGCGCCAGCGGCCGCTCGTGGTCATCGAGGCCCGGATCGTCCCAACTCGACTTCGCGTGGCGTAGGACGAAAAGCTGCTTGGTCGCGGCCATCTTGAACCATGATTTTCGCGCGCGGAGCGGCGGCCCTACTCGCTAGCATCGCGCCCACGGCGAGATAGCTCAGTTGGTAGAGCACACGACTGAAAATCGTGGTGTCCTCGGTTCGATTCCGAGTCTCGCCATCAAGGAACGGGCCCTTCTCCGGGTCGTCCAACCTCAGGAGCGACCGACCGCGATGATCGAGGTGCCTGCAACGCCACGAACTCGACAGTCGCGGCCCAGATCGCAGAGCGCCCTTTCGCCTGGCGCAGCGAGAGCGTCGTCGGCACCGCCAACGTACTGCTGCTGCAGCCGCGCTGGCGTCGGCGACGCGCTCGCGTTCGTTCCGAAGCGCCAGCACCGCTGCCGAGGATCGGGACGCCCGCTCCGTTGGGCCAGAGCAGCAGTGCGAGAGGGCCGGCTCGACGCGATCCGGAGTTCTGCTTGCAGCGTAGACGCGCGTTTGCTGACCCACTCCAGGAGTCCGTTCGGGACGAGAACAGCCGCTGGTAGATTGCGAGGCACCTAACGCGAGAGGAGTGGACCATGGCGAGCGGCCGACTAGCGCGGAGCCGGGTTGGGGTGCTGGGAAGCGGCGAGGTTGGGCGCCGCTTGGCAGCGGGGTTTCGCAGCCGGGGCCATGACGTGATGATCGGCTCGCGCGATCCGAGCAAGCCCGAGTTGCGCGAATGGCTGTCGGGAGATGGGGCCGGCATCGATGCCGGCCAATTCGCACAGGCCGCCGAGCACGGCGAATTGCTCGTGCTGGCGGCGTTTGGCAATGCCGCACAGAACGTGATCGACGACGCCGGCCCGGACAACTTCAGCGGCAAGGTCGTGATCGACGCGATGAACCCGCTCGACTTTTCCGGCGGCTTTCCGCCCAAGCTCTCGATCACGGGGGAGGACTCGCTCGGCGAGCTCGTCCAGCGCTTGCTTCCCAACGCCAAGGTCGTGAAGGCGTTCAACACCATCGGCAATGCCTACTTCGTCGACCCAAAGTTCAGCGAGGGTGAGCCCACGATGCTGATCGCCGGAAACGATGAGGGCGCCAAGCGCACCGTGGGCGACGTGCTGGCCGATTTCGGCTGGTCCGATACTTTGGACATTGGTGGCATCGAAGGCTCGCGCGAGCTCGAGGCGATCTGCATCGCGTGGGTCAAGATCGGGGGCGCACGGGGTGCCTGGGACCACGGCTTCAAGCTCCTCGTCGGCTGATGCAAAGGAGCGCCCGCCCTAGGATGCCGGGCGGCCAGAGCCATCGCCCGCGGAATCCCCGCCGAAGTCGAGTCGAACGCCGACGATCCAAATCGGAGCGAGACCGACCTCCTATTCGCGCAACAAAGAGCACACGCCCGGTGCCGACGAGATGCTCGTCGCGGGAGCAAAGCAGGAGCCGCCCTGACCCGCTGGCCGATCAGCTTGCCAACCGGTCACGCGCGTTGCGGGGTGCGCGCCTACGCCGCCCAGCGAAAGCCGGTGGCCTCGGGGGGCGGCGCCAGCGGGCTGGCCGGCAGGCCGCCCGGCGGGTCGTCCTCGTTGTACGCGCTCGGCGCCACGTCGTTGGGCGCATCGGCGTGGAACAAAGCGGCGAGCAGCTCGATCTGCCCGCGGCCCACGCCCAGCTCCCCCATGCCACCGCCATACATCGGCCGCTGCTCCCGCGTGCAGCGTGCGTAGACGTCGAACAGCCGGCGCAGGCTACCGATGCGCGACGGCTTGACGTTCACCACGCGCGCGGCCAGCGGCGTCGCGCCGATGTCCTCGGCGCTGCGGATCGGCGCGTCGTAGGACACGCGCTCGAGGTAATCGCCGAGCCGCTGCTCGATCTCGGGCAGATCGTGCGGGTCCTCCAGATAGGCGTCGGGGAACGCGACGAGCACGTGGTCGTACAGCGCCGCCAGCGCCTCCGGATCCTTGACCTCGAAGCCGTACTGACCTTTGAAGTCGATCGTGTCGACCGCGCCGGTCGCCGCGACCTCCTCGACGAGCGCCGGCGCCCAGGTCGCCTCCGCGTCGAGCTTGAAGCGAACACCCGGGGAGCGAGCGAGCCGCCGGCGCACCGGCTCGATCGAAGGCTCCTTGCCGAGGCCGAGCGAGTTGACAAAACGCACCGGCCGCGGCTCCACCCCGAGCACCCCGTGCAGCGAGCGGCCGGCCTGGCGCAGCGCGAGATCGAGCGCCGCCGACTCAAACGCCCAGTTGCGAAAGCGCAGCGCCACGTCCCACTCCGGAGGCTCCGGCCACAGCTCGAGCGTGGCGAGGTGCTCGCAGAAGCCCGCTAGCGTCCACTCGCCCTCGAGCGGCAGCGCGGCCCGAGTCTCATGCAGCGCGGTGCCGTCCTCGCGGAACACCGAGACATCCTCGCCCAGCCCGTCAGCGCAGGCGCCGACGAGCCGCACGTGCGTCGTGATGCGCTCGAACTCGTGGGCGAGGACCGCGTGCAGGCGGTCGTACTCGCACCCCTCGACGATGAGCGCCAACCCCGCGAGCCGCGACCACAACGACTCGCCATTCATCGCTGCCCCCCGGCGTTTGCATACTGCGGGCGCCCGGCGGGCCGGTAGACCTGGAGCGTTATGCCCTTGGGGTGGCCTCGCGACTCAACCAGTTCAAGCGCTGTGTCCGGGCCGGTGTCGGGGAACAGCCGCACGCCCTGGCCGACGACCACGGGGCAGACGAGCAGGGTGATCTCGTCGACCAGGTGGTTGTCGAAGAGCCAGCGGACCAGGTTGCCGTTGCCGCGCACCTGCAGCTCACCTCCCGGCTTGGCTTTCAGCTCGCGAATCGCCGCCGCGACGTCACCGGCGAGAACGGTCGTGTCCGCCCAGCGCGCTTCGGTGAGCGTGTTCGATGCCACGTACTTGGGGCGGGTGTTCAAGGCACCCACGATGGGGTTCTCAAGATCTTCCCTCACGCCCCAGTAGCCGGCAAAGAGCTCGTAGGTCCACCGGCCGAACAAGAACACGTCGGCGCGCTGATAAACCTCGTTGACGAATGTCATGACTCGCTGTCAAACAGCTCCACCGCGCCGCGCCGGTCCTCACCCGACCGCCGCACCCCTGCATCACGCCGTCGGCAGAAGACCTGTGTCGTAGTCGTCAGTTTCATCGATCATCCTTTCTCTCGCGGTTATCGCGGGAACTCTCGGCTTATCTCGTCTCGCGCTGAGATGCATAGGGTTGCTGGGTCGGTCCGCGCGTCGAGGGGCCCATAATCCATTAAGGAGCGGCTTGCCGTGACGCGCTTGCCGCTCATTGGGGGCATCTGGACGGCCCCCCGTGGACTACTGCGGCACCCGCAAGGCGAGACCTCGTCTCACCAGCCAAATAGCCGGGTGGCCTGCAGCCACTTGGGACCTGGTTGTCGCTTCCTCCGGTCAGTCTTGGTCGTGCAACACAGGGGCGTACGAGATCCCGACGATCGCGCCCTCCGGTGACTGCAGCCTCGCGACCGTTTGACCCCACGGCTCCTCGCGCGATGGGTGCAGCAGCTCGTAGCCAGCTTGCTCGAGCTCCCGTGCCGCCGGCCCCACTGCCGCGGCGTCCGCGACGTCGAACTCGATGCTGACCTGCGGCACCGGCCGCTCCGCCGGCCATTGCGGCGTCCCGAAGCATGCCTCCGCGGCCTGGGCCAGCGGCCAGATACCAAAAGACTTGCAACCGGCGAGCTGCTCGCTGTGGTGATAGTCGCCGCCCTGGCTCTCGAGCGGCAGCCCAAGCGCGTCGACGTACAGCCTGCGACTGGCGGCGGGATCGGGCGCGATCACCGCCACGGTCGCGAGGAACTCGATGTTCATGCCACCTCCTCGTTCGGGCTAAGCGTGGTCAACGATCCAAGCAGGTTCCGCAAACCCGCCGCATACGAGGGAGGTCCGCCTGGGTCGAGCGATGCTCTTCGGCGATGCAAATGCAGGTCCCGCTGGTAGATCCGTTGACAGCTGCTTGGCCAGGAGCACCAGCTGGCGTCGACCTTGGAAGGTGCCTGCTGCTGTCGAGAGGCAGCAGCTTCGCGCTGACTGCTGTCAATCAAAGGACCGCTCTCAGGAGTCGGCCCGAGCTCCCGTTCCGATGTTCACGGCGATTAGGCTGGGTGTGCAGGGACAAGCGCGAGCACGCGAGCGGGGCTGCCGGTACCGTTGACGAGCTTGAGAGGCGCTACCACGATCAGCGCGCCGGTGGCTGGGAGCCTGGCGAGGTTGGCGAGCTGACTGAGGGTGCATCGTCCGGCGCCGAGGAGGAAGTAGTGGGCGGGCCAGGGAGGATCGAATCCGCCGGCCGCGCCGGCATCCGGTCCGACTGTCTCCACGCCAAACCCGCTGATCTCGCGCGCCTCGGCGAGCCATCGAGACGCATCCACGTCCGGGCCGGGCGTGACAGGCCCGCCGGGGCCGACGTTGAGGAAGGCCTCCTTGTCGGCGACGCGTTCGTCCCAGCCGGTCCGGAGTAGCACCCACGCACCCGGTGGGATCTCGCCGTGCTCGGCCTCAAAAGCCTCCAGGTCGGTAACGGTGAGCAGGTAGCCGGGATCCTGCGCGGCCTCGGCGCTCTTATCGATCACCACGCCAGGGCCGATGAGCCGTTCTGCTTCGATCGAGGCGAGGTCCTTGCCGTCCCGACCGGTGACCCAGTGGATCGGCGCGTCGATGTGAGTTCCGGTGTGCTCACCTAGCTCCAACACGTCCCATCTAGCCAGCGGGTTGCGGGCGTCGTACCTCGCGAGCTCGCGGCGAGATAGCCCCGGCGAGTTGACATACGGCTCGGGCAACTCAATCACGGGCGTGGTTTCGCTCAGCGGCTGGGTTAGATCCACGACCTCGATCGCATGAGAGGCAAGGCCGAGGATCAGTTCGCTGACGGCGGTGGTGGGCATCGATCGGGTCTTGAGGGCGTGCGCCAGGAGACCTACCTAGGCCACACGCGGTCGGCGACTCTTCCGACCAGCTCGAGCTTGTGCCATTGCAGCTCCTCGGTGGCGGACTCCATCCCGGGCACGGTGCCGAAGCCGCATTGGGGGGAGAGCGCTAGCTGGTCGATATCGAGGTATTTGGAAGCCTCTTCGATCTCACCCAGCACCCAGTCCTCGGATTCGAGCTCGTGGCGCTTGGTCGAAATGATCCCGACCGACACGATTGGACGATTTCCCTTCGGCACGTATCGCAATGCCGAATAGTCCCCGTCGCGTTCCTTATCGTCCCACTCAACCAAGAAGGAGTCGTATGGGAGAGAGAACACGCGCTCCGCTACCGGGTCAAGTGCCCCGCTGGCCATCCAGTACTCGCCGGCGTTGCCGCGGCAGATGTGCAGCGCCGTGCGGACTGTCTTAGGTAGCCCTGCGATGACTGCGGCGTCGACCCGTAAGAGGCGCTCAAGGTAGGCGTCGTCATCATCGATCCCGAACCGGTCCCACCGCTGCTTGTGGGACTGGTCGACGAACAGTGGGTAGAACGGAAAGTCAAACTGCACGTACCTCGCGCCCGCGGCTATCGCCTCATCAACAATTCCTCGCATCAGCTTGACGATGTGATCGGCCAGCTCATCGTGGTCGGCGTAGAAGCGATCCGTGATCCCGGGAGTGAACACGCCGTACCAGCAGTACATCGAGGCGGCCGGAATCGTGACCTTGAATCGCCGGTCGGTGATCGAGGACATGAACTGCGTCTCGCGGGCCAGTGGGTTCGAAACCTTCTCCAAGCGCTGGCCCACCACGGGCCGTTCCGGGCGCTCGATCTTCTGTCCGCCCGGTCCGGTCATGAGGCGCGTCTCGGCGCTCGGTTGAAAGCCTCGAATCGCGGCATCAAAAGAGCCCGTGAAGAACATGCGCCGGTACTCACCGTCGGTCAGCACGTCCAGCCCGGCCGCGATCTGAGACTGCACCGCGTCGCCGATCAGGCTCGCTAGCAGATCATCCAGCTCGTCGACCATCGCGCTTCGGGCCATATGCACGTTGCTCCTCGTGAGCTCGGCGCCTGACTCCTCGGCCAAGCGGTTCAGAGCCTCGCGTAGCTCCGGCGGCCGCACCAAACTTCCAACGTGCTCTGCACGCGGAACGCTGCGCGGCACACGGGCGGTCTCTGGCGCGGTCGCGGCAGTGGACCGAGGATCAGGATTCACGGCTCGAATCTACTTGGCGGCGTTCGAAAGGGTCAAGAACGCTCACCTGACAACACTCGAGATCTTCAGCAGCCGTTCCCGCTCATCAAGCGGGCAGCTTCGTTAGCAAAGGCCGCCGGGGTCCGAGCGCGGGCACCTTCCCAGAAAGCGAGTCCGGCGACGAGCGGCTCCGCCGAACGGCTACGTGCACGACGACGGCGCCGACGGGAACGGCTGCATCGGCCGAGTGACCGGGTCGTGGGTGCGCGAGCTCGAGCGTCGCGGCTCGCTCCGCGGCCCGCATCGCATCGCGCTGGTCAATGCCGATCGCGGTGAGGTTCTCACGAACAAGCGTTTGCGGGAGCTCCTGCTCGTCGACTCGGGCCGGGAGCGCGAGATCCTGCACCGCTTGCGTGACGAGGGAGCAGCGTGGTCAGCGCGGCGGTGCCAGCTACCGTCTCAGCGGGTCACTGCGACCGCCGGCCGGGCTACGACTCAGCGTTGACGAGCTGGACAGTAATCCGATTTACCGGACCAAATACAGGCACAAGATCCGCAAATACCACACAAGAACGGGCCGCTGAAACATCGGTCACGTCACACTTTTTACCGGCGCACGAGCGGTTTCCATTACCGACATCATCACGACGGAAAATCGTTGTGTCCTCGGTTGATTCCGAGTCTCGCACCGAACAAAGGCCTGCAGATAGGGCGCCGTCACCGGCCACCGCGACGGTCTGGCCGGGCTTGAGTTGGGCGCAGACGGCGGCGTGGTGGCCTGTGGCGAACACGTCCGAGAGCGTCAGCACGGAGCGCTGCATTTCGTCGGAGTGGCCTGACCCCGGAACCGTGACGAGCGTCGTGTGTCGGCCGGCGGCACCCGCACGGCCTCGCCCTCGCCCCCGTCGCGGTTCATCGGAAAGAAGCCGCCGTTCATCCACGCGGTCGTGCTCAACCGATGTCCTCGATTACGCCGATGAACTCGCGGCCAATCGGCCCGGGTCGAACGGGGAGTCGCCGCGGTAGTACCAGAGGTCAGATCCGCAGACGCCGGCGAGCACGACGCGGACGACGCGCGTCGGAGGGCTCTCGATCGTGGCGTCCGGACGGTCGCCGGCCGTCATGTTGCGGGTTCATGGAAGATGGCACCACGCACGGGCATCTCCTTCGATCTCGCTTCGGTTCGCCTTCTAAGAGGGGTACTCACAAGGGCACCCTTATCCCGTTCCGACCGGCGTATGTTCTTGTCCGTGGACGCCACCAGCGACATCGCGGAGTTCCTCACCAGCCGCCGC
Organism: uncultured Solirubrobacterales bacterium; assembly: GCA_963731355.1. Classification (GTDB taxonomy): domain Bacteria; phylum Actinomycetota; class Thermoleophilia; order Solirubrobacterales; family Solirubrobacteraceae; genus Palsa-465. The sequence goes on from CAVSUS010000006.1 coordinate 778,455, forward strand.
GCACGGGTCACCCGGGAGCAGGCCGGGCCGCCGGGCTGGGGCCTCCGCATCCTGGAATCGATGAACTCCCCCGGCGGTCGTGCGCAACAGCCGCACTACCCTGCGGCCAACCCTCGCGGCGAGCCGTCCACCCGCACCCCGACTTCCGCACATGGTGGGCTCAGCACGACGTCGCTACCACCGGCCCGGCTCAAGCGGAAGCCCTTGACCTGCTGGCGAGCTGGACCGCCACCCCCGAGCAGGTGAGCACCCCCGCCGACAGATAGGACCTGACATGCACATCACCCGCAGCTCGCTCGATACCGCCAAAGGCCCCGCGGACTGGTTCACTGGCGATGTCTACATCGACAGCGTCGCGGCTCCCGCCGGCAGCTCGACATTCGCCGCCGCCAACGTCCACTTCACGCCGGGCGCGCGCACCGCCTGGCACACCCACCCGCACGGGCAGACGATCTACGTCACCGAGGGCGTCGGTCTGTGTCAGCGCGAAGGCGGCCGGGTTGAGGTGATCCGACCGGGCGACCGCGTGTTCTTCGAACCGCGCGAGAACCACTGGCACGGCGCCGCGCCGAACCGCTTCATGGCCCACATCGCGATGCAGCAGAACGACGAATCCGGAACCCTCGTGACGTGGGGCCGCCACGTCACAGACGAGGAATACGCCGCCGCCCCGAGCACCGGCGGCTGATCACGGCACCGGCCAGGCGCCGGCTCCCCCAACAATCGAAGGAGTACCCATGGAACACCGAATGCTGGGACGCACCGGGGTCTCGGTCTCAGAGCTGTGCCTCGGCGCGATGATGTTCGGCGCCTGGGGCGAGTCAGACCACGACGAATCGATCCGCATCATCCACGCCGCCATCGACACCGGCATCAACTTCATCGACACCGCCGACGTCTACTCCGCCGGGGAGTCAGAGGAGATCGTCGGCAAGGCACTCGCCGGCGGCAGGCGGGACGACGTCGTGCTGGCGACCAAGGTCGGCTTCCCGAGGGGTGACGACCCCAACAGGCGAGGAGCCTCCCGGCGGCGCATCATCCGCGGCGTCGAGGACTCGCTGCGGCGCCTGAACACCGATTGGATCGACCTCTACCAAATTCACCGCCCGGACCCCTACACCGACATCGACGAGACCCTCGGCGTGCTCACCGATCTCGTCCACCAGGGCAAGATCCGCTACCTCGGCCACTCGACCTTCCCCGCCTCCGAAATCGTGGAAGCGCAGTGGATGGCCGAGCGGCGAGGTCGAGAGCGCTTCCGCTGCGAGCAGCCGCCGTACTCGATCCTCACCCGCGAGATCGAGCACGACGTGCTGCCCACGTGCCAGCGGTACGGGATCGGGGTGAGCCCCTACAGCCCGCTCGCCGGTGGCTGGCTGTCCGGCCGCTACCGCAAGGGCGCCGATGGACAGGGGCCCGCGTCCGCAGCACGGCCAGCCGGCCGGTTCGACATGTCCGATCCCGCCAACCAGCGCAAGCTCGACGCCGTCGAGCACCTCGCCCAGCTCTCTGACCACGCCGGGCTCACGCTGATCCAGCTCGCGCTCGCGTTCGTGCTCAACCACCCGGCGGTGACCGCGCCGATCATCGGCCCGCGGACGATCGAGCACCTCGAGTCCCAACTCGCCGCGGCCGACGTCGTCCTCTCCGACGAGGTTCTGGATCGCATCGACCAGATCAACCCGCCCGGCGTCACGATCAACCACCTCGACAACGGCTGGACCCAGCCGGCGCTCCAACCCGCCGGCTGACGCCGCTGACAACAGGAGGACAACACGATGCAAGCATCGTGAGCTCGGCACCGACGGCCTCGAGGTGTCGGAGGTAGGGCTCGGCTGCATGGGGATGACCGCCAACTACGGCGAGCCCGAGGACCGCGCGCACGGCATCAGGTCATCATTGCCACCACGTTCGGCTCCGAAATCGACTTCGCGGCGGGCGAGCGCGACGGGCTGAATAGCCGGCCCGAGCGCATCCCGCCGGTGGTCGAGCGGTCGCTGCAGCATCTGCGGCCACGACTTCTTCTTCGCCAGGATCGGCCGCCAGACCTACGAGAAATACGGGACAGACCTCGACGCGCTCTGCCTCCGGCACGACCAGCGATAACCCAACCTCGCGGGAGCGCTAGACCCCGGGGAACGCCGGCGCCGCATTCGGTTCGAGCAGGCGTTCATACACCCGGTAGCGCTTGACGATCCGACCAGTCAGGGCCTCCATGGCGCGGTTCATGGGCTCGTTGACCTCGAGGATCCAGCCGGTCTCCACGCGTCTCATCCCGCGGCGCTGGCAGGCGTCCCAGACATCGCGGTAGAGGGCGGCGGCGACGCCGGTGTGCTGGTACTGCCGCTTGACTCCGAGCGCGAACACGCGGACCTCGTCGATACGACGCTGCGCACGGAGCGCCTTGAACCAGCCAAGGGGCAGCAAGCGGCCGTTGATCCGGGCGAGCACCTGGTTGTAGTCGGGCAGCGACAGCGATACCCCGGCGACCTCGCCATCGGCCGTTTCCGCGACACAGGCGAAGTCCTCGTCGAGGACCGGCTTGAGCTCCTTGGCCATGTGCTCGAGCTCATGGTCGGTGAGCGGCACGAATCCCCAGTTGCCGGACCAGGCGTCGTTGTAGACGTCGATGAACAGGCGCACCTCCTGCGCGAGGTCACGCTTGCGCATCCGCCTGAGGCGGATTCCGTGGTCGGGCTCCAGGCGATCGGCCAGATCGTCGATGATCGGCAGCATCTGGTCGCGGTCCGAGGTGCGGATCTCCCACTTGTAGAGGTCCATCGCCTTGACGAGCTCCTGGCCGTCGAGCAGCTGTCGGTAGTAGGGGTGATGCCAGTTCTCGAGGATCTGCGGCAGCAGCTCGTGGCCCTCGATGAGCAGCCCGCATTCGTGGTTGGTGGAGAAATCAAGGGGCCCGAGCACCCGGTCGCGCCCGCGCTCGCGCAACCATTCCGCGGCCGCATCCAACAGCGCGGCCACCGCCTCGGGATCGCGCCGGCACTCGAAGAACCCGAACAATCCCCAACGATTGCGCTGAAACTCGTTGAGCCGATGGTCGACGTGAGCGGTGATCCGACCCACTGGCTCGCGTCCGCGCCACGCGATGAAGTACTCGGCCTGGGCGTGCTCGAAGAACGGGTTGCGCTGCCGATCTAGATGGCGCTTTCGCTCGGAGATGAGCGGCGGCACCCAGTTCGCCGACCCCGCGTACAGGCGCCATGGGAGGCGGATGAACGTCCGTTGCTCCCCACGCGAGCGCACCGGACGCACCTCGACCGGGACGGCAACCGCCCGGTCCGCGGTCTCGGGGGCAGTCGTGAAACCTGGCTTGACCCTCTCGCCGACGCGTGGCTGCTCCATAGCGGCTCCCTGATCGCGATTGCGCTAACAGCTAAAACTAGCGCGTGGCGATCGGCGAAAGATGGGGGGCGCACTTCGACGCTCGCGATTGGCGCGCTGCCATCCGCGCGCTGGCAACCCTTGAGCGCCCCTCGGCCTCGGAGGGCGAGCGCCACGCGGCCGAGTGGATCGCGGAACGTCTACGCGCCCTGGGCTGCCGGAGCGAGCTCGAGCGAGAAAGAGCACACGGCGGCTATTGGTGGCCGATTGGGCTCCCGAACGCCCTCGCGGCCGCCGCCGGCGCGCTCACGCTTCGCCGCCGCGACCGCGGCTCACGCGCGCTCGCGGCAGTGATCGCCGGTGTCGCGGCCGCCGCGCTGTGGGACGACCTCGGCCACGCGCACCGGTGGTTCAGGCGAGCGCTCCCGCATCGGGACACCTGGAACGTCGTCGCCGAAACCGGCGACCTGGACGCGCAGGGAACCCTCGTCGTGGTCGCGCACCACGACGCCGCACATTCGGGCGCGGTGTTTCACCCGTGGCTTGGGCGACTTGGGCCGAGGCTTGCGCCGCGCCTGCACGAGCGCTCCCGCCACACGCTGCCGATCCTCTACGGCGTTTGGCTCGGGCCCCTGTGGATCAGCGTGGGGGCGGCGCTCGGCGCCCGGCGCCTGGTCCGCGCCGGCGTGGCGCTCGCGCTCGCCGCGATCGCCGCGATGGTCGACATCGGCGCCCGCTCGGTTGTACCCGGCGCCAACGACAACCTCGCCGCGGTCGGGGTGCTGCTCGCGATCGCGGCGGGGCTGCGGGAACGTCCGCTCGACGGCCTCCGCGTGCTCCTCCTGTCAACCGGCTCTGAAGAATCGTTCAGCGAAGGGATGCAGGCCTTCGGCCGTCGCCACTTCGGCGAGCTGGACCCGGCGCGGACAGAATTTCTTTGCCTGGAGTGCCTCGGGGGACCTGTCCTGATCGTGCTCGAGGGTGAAGGGATGCTGCGGATGCGCGATTACCCGGTCGAGATGCGCGAGGCGCTGGCAACGGCGGCCGCGGACGCCGGCGTCGGCATCACCCGCGGTTTGCGAACCGTGGCCGCGACCGATGCCCTGATCGCCCTCCGTGCCGGCTACCCGGTGGTTACTCTGGCATCGGTCGATCAGACGAAGCTGCCGCTCAACTATCACTGGCCGTCGGACACCCCGGAGGCGCTCCATTGGGAGACGATCGAGGACGCGATCGCGGTGTGCGAACGGTTCTTGCGCCAACGAGCGCTCGGGGATACGCTCTCGGTCGCCGACTAGGACAGCGGTGCTCGAAGTGGCCCGGTCAACCTCACGCCAGCGCTTCTTCTTCAACCTCGGGGCGCTCGCAGCCGCCGTGCTGCTGATGATGGCCGCGGCCGCATTCGGCCCCGGCGCGGTCAAGGGAGTGGGGCTCGGAATCGGGATCGCCGCCTGCGTAATCTCGCTGTCGTTCATCGGGGTCCTCATGCACCACCGCCGGCTCGAGGGTGATCCCGAGCTGACCGTGTTCGGCCACATCCTCGGGCTCTGGTCGATCCTCGCCGGAGCGATGGCCAGCGTGGCTATCTGGGAGATTGTCGGCGCGGCCGCCTTCAACCCGAGCGTGAGCCGCTGGCTGACGCTCGCCAACGGCCTCATCATCGCGGCGCTCGCATGCGCGGGTCTGGTTGCCCACGAGATCTGTACCGAACGCGTGGTACACGTGCTCGAGGTCGTCGAGCGTCCACCCCAGGATCGCGCATAGCCGGTGGGCAGCGCCGCTCCGTGCCGCGGCCTCGCCCGGCCGCGCCGGCCGCGCCGGCCGCGCCGGCCGCGAAGAATGCTCGCAGCCATGAGCGCCTTATGCGTCGCCGCGTGCGGGAGCGTTGCCGCGTCGCCGCCGCTCGCCGGCGGCGGCGACGCAACCGCGGCGGGCATCCAAGCGCAAATCCCTGACCCGCTGTGCGAGGCTGATTACGACCGCGGGCCGTTCAAGCCAGCCCCGACGTTGCGCTTCGGAATCGATCCCGAGCTCGCCGGCAGCGTCGGCACCACCCAGAACGAGGTCAAACCGGTCAACCAGGCCAAGACGCTGGACGCCCTGCGCGCGCTCCGTCCACCCGGAAAGGAGCTCGTGCTCCGCGTCAATCGGCTGTTCGAGTCCGACGGCGAGGGGGGAATCAAACGCTTCCAGCGCATCATCGCCGCCTATACGCGCGCCGGCTTCGACACCGAGCTCCAAGTCCGCTACCACCCGAGCCGCCGCCAGGCCGGGAACATCTCCGCTTGGACGCGATACGTCCGCCACGTGGTGGACGTGTTCGGCTCCAACCCGCACCTCGTGGCGATGACGATCACCAACGAGGTCAACGTCAAGGTGTCCCCGAACACCTCGGACGGCGCATACCCGAACGCTGAGCAAGCGCTCGTCCAGGGCATCATCGCGGCCCACCGCGAGGCCCAGCGACGTCACGACAGGCAGCTGAAATTCGGGTTCACCTACGCGTACCGATTCAAGGCCACCGACGACGCCGCGCTGTTCAGCGGCCTGAGGATGGGCGGGAGCGCATTCAGGAGGGCTCTCGGCTTCGTCGGCGTGGACTACTACCCCGGAGTCATTCCGGGCCCAGCTACCCCAATCCCGGTCGCGACCCTGCAGATGCTGGGCGTGGTGCGGCGTTGCTTCATGCCGCTCGGCGACCTCGGCGTAAGGGTCCCGATCTGGGTCACCGAGAGCGGCTACGACACCACCCCCGGGGTGCACACGTGGGGCCAGCAGCGCGCGGCACTGGTGCAGATCGTCGAGACCGTCCGGGGCGCAGCGCGCACGTTTGGCGTCACCGACTTCCGCTGGTTCAACCTCCGCGACAACTTCTCGAAATCCCTCGCGCTCTACCAGACCTACGGATTGATGAGTGACAGCTACCGGCGGAAACCTTCATTCGCCGCCTACCGGGCGTTGATCGCGCGATTCGGAGCGGCTCGGCCGCGGGCGTGCGCTTTTGGCGTCGAAATCCGTCGCGAAAGCGGACACCCCGATCGGGTACGGCCATGACGCGCGGCGTCGCGACGGCCATGACGCGCAGCGTCGCGACGGCCATGACGCGCGGCGTCGCGACGGCCATGACGCGCGGCGTCGCGACGCCCACGACACGCGACGTCGCGCCGATCGCGCCGGAGAGGTAGGGTGCCGCGCCGAGCAACGCCTTACAACCAGGCAGGAGGCAGGCCAATGAGCAGAAAGACGGTGCTAATCGTGTCGGTCGCCGCGGTGCTGGCGATGACGCTCGCGGGAGCCGCGGTCGCGGTGGCGGCCGGGAGCCTGCGTCCCAGTCTCGGGTCGCCGAACGGCAAACGGGTCCACGCCGGCAGGATCACGCTCAAGGTCAAGGACACCGAGGCGGGAGTGCTGCACGTCGGTGTGTACGTGGCGATCGCGCGGACGCGTAAGACCAACAAGCACGGCCTTCTCAGATCGTGTGACGTTTCGAAGGGATGCGACTTCGTCGGGCTGAAGCGCTGGCGTCACCACCCCGGGTGGTGGATCTACACCTCGGGATTCAACTTCCCGGGCTACTGGGCGACGACACCCGGCAAGTACTACTGGCAGGCGCAGAACGCGGACTGCTTCCACTTCAGCGACTGCATCGCCGCCAGCAACATCGGGTCGTTCAGAGTGGTCGGATGAGCGTGGGCGGCCGCTCCCATAAGCGGCCGCCCGCCGTCACACTCCCGCCGCCGCCAGGACCGACTCCGGCGTCAGCTCCTCGAGCGACTCGATCACCAGAGCCGCGAGGTCGAGCGCGTCTTCGTCGGGCGGAAACTCGGGGTTGGGGACCGCGACCACGAGCATCCGCGCCGCCGAGGCCGCCCGCAGGCCGTTGCTCGAGTCTTCGACCGCGGCAGCGCTGACCGGGTCCACGCCGAGCTTCTGCGTCGCCGCGAGGTACACGTCGGCCGCGGGCTTGCCGCGGGCGACCTCCTCGCCCGATACGGTCACCGCGAAGTCGTCGCGAAGCCCGGCCATCTCGAGCACCGCGTCGATCACCGGACGATTGGACGACGATGCCAGCCCCAGCGGCCACCGCGCCGACAATCGCTTCACGGCCGCGACCGCGCCCGGCAGGAGCGGGAGCTCGCGCTTGTAGTGATCGAGCAGCCGGGCCACCACGCGTTCGTTGATCTCGGTCGGGTCGAGCGGCACCCCGAGCTCGTCGTGCAGGTAACGCGACCATTCGGGCGAGCTCATCCCCATCATCGCCCTCGTCGCCGATTCCCGCCAGTGTCCGCCGGTGTCCGCGACCAGCGCACGTCGCGCCGCATCCCAGACAGACTCGGAGTCGACCAGCACCCCGTCCAGGTCGAACACCACGGCCTCAACCACCCGACGGCCTTCTCTCTCAGCGGACACCCTGTCACCCTAGTGGAGCGATCCACGATGGCGCCGCTCCCCGTCGAGGTCGAAAGCCGAGACCAGGTTAACTCTCAGGCCGCATGACCGAGGCGCCCGGCACCTCTTCGTCGCAATCCCCCCACCGGGTCGTCGTCATCGGCGGCGGGTTCGGCGGCCTCCGTGTCGTGCAGAGGCTCCGACATGCAGACGTTCAGGTGACGTTGATCGATCGCCGCAACTTTCACCTGTTTCAGCCGCTGACCTACCAGATCGCGACCGGCGCCCTGTCCGCCGGCGAGGTGGCCTACCCGCTGCGGGCGCTGTTCAAGTCCGCTCCCAACGTGCGGGTGTTGCTGGCGGAGGTGTCGGGCTTTGACCTCGGGAGCCGCGAGGTCCTCCTGGCAGATGTGCCGGACGTTGGCGGCCCCACGTCGGTGCCGTACGACACGTTGGTCGTCGCCGCGGGGTCGAGCTACTCGTACTTCGGGCACGATGACTGGGCCGACGTGGCTCCCGAGGTCAAGTCGCTCGAGAGCGCGCTCACGGTGCGCTCCCGCATTCTGAGCGCCTTTGAAGGAGCCGAGCTGACCGTCGACCCGAGCCTCCGCGAGGAGGAGATGACGTTCGTGATCGTCGGGGGTGGACCGACCGGCGTGGAGGTGGCGGGCCAGATCGCGGAGCTCGCCGGCGACACGCTGCGGCGCAACTTCCGAAGCATTGACTCTCGCGACGCGCGGGTGCTCCTGATCGACGCCGGCGACCGGCTCCTATCCACGTTTCCGCCCTCGCTGTCGAAGAAGGCCGCCCGATCGCTCGAGCGACTCGGGGTCACGGTGATGTTGAACCACCTGGTGGTGGGGGTTGAGCCGGGCGCGGTCACGGTCTCAGCGAGCGGTGAGGCGCACCAACGGATCCCTACGGCAACGACGATCTGGGCGGCGGGCGTCAAAGCATCGAGGCTCGCGGATGAGCTCGGCCGGGCCGCCGGCGCGGACGTCGATCGAGACGGTCGGGTGACCGTCGAGCGCGACCTGACGCTGCCCGGGCATCCCGAGGTAGTGGTCCTCGGGGACATGGTGCGTGTGCGCGACGCTCGCGGCGGGGTGGTGTCGTTCCCGGGCGTCGCCCCGGTCGCGATCCAGCAAGGGCAATACGCGGCGCGCCTGATCCGCGACCGGCTGGAGCACCGCTCGACGCCGGCCTTTCGCTACCTCGACAAGGGCAATTTGGCGACGATCGGACGTGCTAGCGCGGTGGCCGACATCCGCGGCCTCAGGCTCAGCGGGCTACTGGCGTGGCTGGTGTGGCTTGGCGTCCACCTCTGGTATCTGATCGGCTTTCAGAACCGGTTGCTGGTGATCATCCGATGGTCGATCAGCTTCTTCACGCACGGCCGGGGCGCGCGGCTGATCACGGAGCCGCCGCCCAAAGCCGACGACGCGATCAAGACGCCGGGGCGGGCCGCCCGTGCGGTCGCCGCGTCTGCGGGCGTGCGCGGACGCAGCTGACGACCGAGACGCGAAGCAAGGCGAGGGCCATCGGCGAGGGTGGCGATGCGGCTGTCAACGGCACGGCCGAGGATCCGCGTACCCTCGACCTGCTCGGCTACGCCCGCGCCACCCTCGAAGCCGTCGCCGAAGAGGCCGGCTTCTCGAAGGGGGTCGTCTATTCCCAGTTCGGAAGCAAGGTCGACCTGTCATGGCCCTGCTCGACCGGCGGATCGAGGAGCGCGCGGCGCAGAACGAGGAGATCGCCGCCGGGCTGGTCGGCGCGGAGGGAGTCCGCGCTCGTACGAAAGAGGCCGCGAACTCGGGGTGGGTGCGGTTGCTCGTGGAGTTCCGGGCGCTCGCGAGCCATGACCCGGCCGTCAACCGCCGTTACGCCGAGGCCCACGGCCGCAGAGTGCAGCAACTGGCCGACGTCCTCGGCCGGCTTCACGAGCGAGCGGGACTCGAGCCGGCCGTTCCGCTGCGGTCGATGGCCGAACTGATGCTCGCCTCGGCTCGGGCAGCGCGCTCGAGCGGGCGGCGAACCCGGCCGCGCTACGGGAAGAGGACCTGATCGCGATGCTGCCGCGCGCGCTTGGGCTGCCAAACGATTCAGAGGGTGCCTCGACTGAACCTCTGACTGGGGCCGGCACGACCGCTAGATGACGACCCTGCGAAGCCGAATGACCGCCACCGCCCACGCCGCCGAGCACTCGCCGTTTCACGAACGTCGGCTGCGCGGCGTCGACCTCGACCAACTCGATCCTGCGGACCTCACCAGCCTGCCGAAGGTTGGTGCCTCTCGCCGCGGCGTAAACGCCGTCGTCGAGCCCCGCGTAGCCACGGCGAGCGGGGCTCGAGGTGATCGCCTGACTCGGTCCCACGACGGACCAGGTCGAGCCAGAGCCCGTTAGGTCGGCCGGACCGCGGGTAGCCGCGACACGAGACACCGACCAGGAGGCGACCGTGAGTAATGGCGACCCAAAGCTCGAGGATCTCAGCCGCGACCGGGTGGGGCATGAGACCAGGGATGAGCGACTGGGAGCAGCAGCACATCCCGGACGCGTCGTGACATGACCAAGGTCGGCTACACGATGATGTGCGAGCAGTCTCGGCCGGATCAACTGGTCCGGGACGTGCAGCTGGCCGAGGAAGCGGGCTTCGACTTCTCGGTGATCAGCGACCACTATCAGCCGTGGCTCGAGGCTCAGGGGCACTCGGGCTACGCCTGGTCGATCCTCGGCGCAGCGGCACAGGCCACCGAGCGGATCGGGCTGATGAGCTTCGTCACCTGCCCGACGCTCCGCTACCACCCAGCGGTCGTAGCCCAGAAGGCCGCCACGGTGCAGATCCTGTCCCGCAACCGCTTCCGGCTCGGGCTGGGGTCGGGCGAGAACCTCAACGAGCACGTGGTCGGGAAGCGGTGGCCGTCGGCCGGCGTGCGCCACGAGATGCTCGGTGAAGCGGTCGACGTGATCGGCGCTCTGTTCGATTCACACGAAGCGACCGTGAACTACCGCGGCCGCTACTTCGACGTGGAGACGGCGAGGCTCTGGGATCAGCCGGACGAGCGAGTCCCGATCGGGGTCGCCGTATCGGGCCCGGATTCGTGCCGGCTGGCGGGTTCCAAAGCGGACCTCATGATCGCGGTCGAACCAAAGCCCGAGCTGGGAGCGATGTTCGATGAGGCCGGCGGCAGGAACAAGTCCAGGGTGGGGCAGATGGCGGTCGCGTACGACCCCGACCGAGGCGCGGCCATCCGCCGCGCCCACCAGCAGTTCCGCTGGTTCGGCCTCGGTTGGAGCGTCAACGCCGACCTCCCGAACCCCGAGTCGTTCGAGGCGGCGACGCAGTTCGTCACGCCCGAGCAGGTGGCCGAGGCGATTCCGTGCGGCGCCGATGTCGACGAGCACGTCGAGAAGATCAAGCCGTTCATCGACGCCGGTTTCGGGGAGGTCGCGCTGGTGCAGATCGGGGCGACCAACCAGGCGGAGTTCATCGGCTGGGCGCAAAGCGAACTGCTTCCAGCCCTTCGGGCTCTCTGATCCGGTCCGCCTCGCGATCCCGGCCCATTTCGGGGGTAGCCTGTGGGTAACGACCTGTTGTAAGCCCAATCGGGAGAACGCCAATGACGACACCACTGCAATTACTCGCTGAGCAGGGCCAGAGCCCGTGGATCGACTACATCTCGCGGGAGTTCGTGCGCGACGGTGATCTGGCGGGACTGGTCGATGACGGGATCGTGGGCGTGACCTCGAACCCGACGATCTTCCAGGGAGCGATCGCCGACGGCACCGACTACGACGACCAGCTACGAGAGGTCCTCAAGACCGAAAGCGATCCCAAGGAGGTGTTCCTGGCGCTGGCGCGGGAGGACATCCGAGAGGCGTGTGACGTGCTGCGCCCGGTGTTCGACCGTGGGGACGCGACGCGGGACGGATGGGTGTCGCTCGAGGTCGATCCGGGACTCGCCCACGACGCGGCCGCGACCGCCAAGGAAGCCCGGCGGCTTCACGGCATGATCGACCGGCCCAACCTGTTCGTGAAGATCCCCGGTACCCAGGAAGGGCTCCGGGCGATCGAGGACACGATCGCGGCCGGGATTCCGGTCAACGTGACGCTGCTGTTCTCGCTGGAGCGCCACCGCGCGGCCGCCGAGGCTTACATCCGCGGGCTCCGGCGCCTGCGCGAGGAGGGCGGCGATCTGCGCTCGGTCGCATCGGTCGCCTCGTTCTTCGTCTCGCGCGTGGACACCGAGGCCGACCGCCGCCTCGAGGAAATGGGCGGACACGACGATCTGAAGGGCACCCTCGCGATCGCCAACGCGAAGCTCGCGTACGTGACCTACAAGGAGCTGTTCAGCGGCGCGGATTGGAAGGAGCTCGAAGCCGCGGGCGCTTCACCGCAGCGCTGCCTGTGGGCCTCGACCTCGACCAAGAATCCGGCTTACAGCGACGTGCTCTACGTCGAGGAGTTGATCGGCCCGAACACCGTCAACACGATGCCGAGAGAAACGATCGAGGACTTCCAGGGCCACGGCCGCGTCGAGCCCACGCTCGAGCGCGACCTCGACGGGGCGCGACGCACCCTCGAGCGGTTCGCGGAGGCCGGCATCGACTACGACGACGTGGTCGCGGTGCTCGAGCGCGAGGGGGTCGAGAAGTTCGCCGACTCCTTCCACAAGCTGTTCGACGGAGTGGCGGCCAAGCGCGATCAGCTCGTGGCGGCGTGACCATGGGCGACGCAGACTTCCGCCGCGAGCTCGGCCAGCAGCTCCGCGTCGACTCCGTGCGCGCCGCTGCCGCGGCCGGCTCGGGTCACCCCACCTCCTCGATGTCCGGCGCCGACCTGATGGCAGTGCTGTTGGACGGCTACCTGAAGCTCGATTTCTCCAAGCCCGACGACCCGGGCAGAGACCACCTGATCTTCTCCAAGGGGCACGCCTCGCCGCTCTACTACTCGATGCTGAAGGCGGCCGGCGCGATCACCGACGAGGAGCTGCTCACGTTCCGCAAGTTCGGCAGCCGGCTCGAGGGCCACCCGACGCCGCGGATCCCGCCCACCGACGTCGCCACCGGCTCGCTCGGTCAGGGCTTCCCGATCGGGGTCGGGGTCGCGATCGCGGGCAAGGAGCTCGACCGCCTGCCGTACCGCGTGTGGGTGCTGTGCGGCGATTCGGAGATGGCTGAGGGATCGGTGTGGGAGGCGTTCCAGCACGCGGCCTGGGCCGGCCTCGACAACCTGACCGCGATCGTCGACGTCAACCGCCTAGGTCAGACGCGCGAGACGATGCTCGGCTGGGACATGGAGGGGTACAAGGAACGCGTCAGCGCGTTCGGCTGGAACCCGATCGTGATAGACGGCCACGACGTCGAGGCGATCGACGCGGCCTACCGCGAGGCGATCGCGACGACCGGACGTCCGAGCGTCGTCCTGGCGAGGACACTGAAGGGACGCGGCGTGGCTGCGGTCGAGAACCAGCCCGGCAAGCACGGCAAGCCGTTGGACGATCCCGAGGAGGCCATCGACGAGCTCGGGGGCGTTCGGGATCTCACCGTGCACATCGCGAAGCCCGAGGACGGACGCGCCCCGCACCGTTTCGAGACCCCCGGCGGCGAGTTCCCGCGCTGGGAGGTCGGCGAGAAGGTCGCGACGCGCCTGGCCTACGGCGAGACGCTCGCGGCGCTGGGAGAAATGCGCGGCGACGTAGTGGCGCTCGACGGTGAGGTGTCCAACTCGACGCATTCCGAGCTGTTCGCCAACGCACACCCCGACCGCTACTTCGAGATGTTCATCGCCGAGCAGCAGATGCTCGCGGCGGCGGTGGGGATCCAGGTGCGCGGCTGGGTTCCGTTCGCCTCGACGTTCGCGGCGTTCTTCACCCGGGCGTACGACTTCATCCGAATGGCCGCGGTATCCCGCGCCAACATCCGGTTGAGCGGATCCCACGCGGGAGTGTCGATCGGCGAGGACGGTCCCTCGCAGATGGCGCTCGAGGACTTTGCCGCGATGCGCGCCGTGCACACTAGCTGCGTCCTCCACCCCTCCGATGCCAACCAGACGGCGCGTCTGGTCGCCGAAATGGCGGACCGGCCCGGCATCTCGTATATGCGGACGTTGCGGCCGGGCACGCCCGTGCGCACGGCGCACGACGAGGACATCCGCATCGGTGGAAGCCGGATCGTCCGCTCGAGTAACGACGACGATGAGTTCACGATCGTCGCCTGCGGCATCACCGTCGATGAAGCCGAGAAGGCGGCCGACGCGCTGGCGCAGGAGGGGACCGGTGTGCGCGTGATCGACTGCTACTCGATCAAGCCGATCGACGGCGAGACGCTGCTGGCGGCCGCCCGTGACACGGGCGGGATCGTCACCGTGGAGGACCACTGGCCCGAGGGCGGGCTGGGAGAGGCGGTGCTCAGCGCTTTGGGACCCGAAGCGGGCGGCGTGCCGATCGTGAAGCTCGCGGTCCGAGACATGCCGATTTCCGGCACGGCCGCCGAGCTCATGCACGCGGCCGGGATCGACGCGGACGCGATCGTCGAGGCCGTGCACAAGCTCGCCGTGCGAGCGCCGGCTTGACCGGATCGTCCATCCAGGCGTTCCTCGAGGCGCCGGAGCTAGAGCCGCGCTGGCTCACCGAGCGGCTGAGCTCGCTGGTGCGCACGCGCAGCGTCACCGGCGTCGACAGCGAGCGAGCGATGGCCGAGCTGATCGCAGGGATGCTCGAGGCGACCGGCTGTGAGCTGGGGTTCGTGGAGTCGCTGCCGGGACGCCCGTCGCTGGCGGCGGTGCTGCCCGGGATTGCGGAGCGGCCTCGGGTGATCCTCAATGGCCACACGGATACCGTGCCGCCGGACGACCTCGATTTGTGGAGCGTCGATCCGTTCGGCGGCGAGGTCCGCGACGGCAAGGTGTGGGGACGTGGCTCGGTCGACATGAAGGGCAGCCTGGTGTGCCAGATCGCGTGCGCCCACGTGCTGGCGCGGCTGCGCGACCGGATGCGCGGCACGCTCGTCTTGCATTTCGCCGTCGGGGAGGAGGTCGGCGAACGAGGCACGACGTCGTTGCTAGAGGACGCGTTTGGAGGAGACCTCGGGGTCGTGACCGAGCCCACAAATCTGCGCGTGGCGCGCGCGATGCGCGGCGTGGCGTACTACCAGGTCACAATCCACGGACGGTCGTCGCATGCCGGACGCGCGGAGCTGGGGCGAAACCCGGTTGCGGGGCTCGGTGACCTTCTGCCTGCGCTGGCGCGGTATGAGCGTCAGATTGCTCGGACCACGCACCCGCTGTTCCCGCCGCTCACGTGTACGCCCACGATCGTCCGGGGCGGCGTGCAGCAGAACGCGATCCCCGATGTGTGCACACTCGCGGTGGACAGACGAATGCTGCCTGGCGAGACGAGCGCCGGGGTGCTCGAGGAGTTGCGCTCGGTGGCGGCGGAGGGTATCGATCCGGCCCGGGGGCTCGAGGTCGAGGTCGAGCAGATCCACAACATGTTCGAGCCCTGCGAGATCCCTGCCGATTCTCCGCTGGTGAGGACGGCGCTCGACGTGGTCGAGGCGGTGACCGGCCGGCGCGAAGACCCGTACGGCACACCGTACGGGTCGGACGTGCACAAGCTCGTCAACGACGCCGGGATCCCCGCGATCACGCTGGGCCCGGGCGACATCTCCCGCGCGCACGCACCCGACGAGTACATCGAGATCGAGGAGCTCAGGCAGGGCGCGCTCGTGATCACAGCACTCGCAGCGGCGCTTCTCGAGATTCGGTGATGTACAGTTCCCGACCGCCGCGTGGTCGGCGCGGCCAGCCGCACTCCGCTTGCCGACTTCGCGTGCCCTCCTCTCTTTTCATCAGACGTCTCGCCTGGCCCATAGCGCTGTCCTTCGCGGTGGCGGCGGCGGTTCTCGCGAGCCCGGCCCGGGCGGCCCGCGCGACGTTTGTCGCGCACGGCAGCGTGCAGCAGGTGTACGTGACCGGCGCATCTCCGGGCCAGCGTCTCGTGCTCCTCAATCGTCGAGGCCGGGTGGTCGAGAGCCTGCGGGCCGGATCGCTCGGGGGCATCGTCTACCGCGACGTTCCGGTCGGGGGCGGCTACCGGGTGGCCACCGTGAACCGCGCCTTCTCGTCGGGACCCGTCACCGTCATGCCGGATCGCTCCGCGCCGCCCAGCACCAGCATCTACAACCAGCCGATCCCGGCGTCGGGCTACGGCTACCTGACCGTTCGCGACGGGATCAAGCTCGCGATCGACGTGCGCCTGCCCGCCGGCCCCGGCCCGTACCCCACGCTGATCGAGTACGCCGGCTACGGCTACGCCGACCCGTATAACGGGCCCGACAGCGGCATCGCCCAGATCGCCAACCTGCTCGGGTTTGCGGTCGTCGACGTAAACATGCGCGGCACTGGCTGCTCGGGCGGAGCGTTCGACTACTTCGACACGCTGGAGCGCCTCGACGGCTACGACGTGATCGAGACCGTGGCCCACCAACCGTGGGTGCTCCACCACAAGGTGGGGATGCTCGGGATCTCCTACGGCGGGATCAGCCAGCTGTTCGTTGGGGCCACAAATCCCCCTGACCTGGCCGCCATCACGCCGCTGTCGGTCATCGACTCGAGCATCACGACCCTGTACCCGGGCGGGATCCTGAACACTGGGTTTGCGGTCTCGTGGGCTGCCGAGCGAGACCACGACGCGCTGCCCGCTTCCGCGACCGGCGGCCAGCCGTGGGCGCTTCGGCGGATCCAGCAGGGCGATACCACGTGCCAGGCCAACCAGGCCCTACACCCCGAGGCGGTCAACCTCGTAAAGGAGATCCACGCCAACCGCTACTACGTCCCGTCGGTCGCCGACCCGATGGATCCGATCACGTTCGTGCACAAGATCAAGGCGCCGGTGTACATGGCCTGCCAGTGGACGGACGAGCAGACCGGCGGCCACTGCGCGGACCTCGCCCAGCACTTCACCGGCACCAGCCGCAAGTGGTTCACGTTCACCAACGGCGTGCACGCGGACTCCCTCGACCCGGACACACTGGTGCGCTGGTACGACTTTCTGGAGCTGTACGTGGCGCGCCAAGCGCCGAACCTGCCCGCGTCGGTGAGGGCGGTGGCGCCGTTGCTCTACAGCACCGCGTTGGGAATCCCGGGGGTAACGCTCCCGAACAACGACCCGATCCAGGGGATGTCGAGCTACGCAGCCGCGCTGGCCGCCTTCAACCGGCTGCCGTCGGTCCGGATCCTGTTCGAGAACGGCGCCGGAGGCTCGCAGCCCGGGCTGCCGTATCCGGCGTTCGAGCGGTCGTTTGCCAAGTTCCCGCTGCCGGGCACGCGCGCCCGGTTCTGGTACCTCGGACCAGGCGGTACGTTGCGCGATGCCCCGCCGCGCGGCACCGGCCACGACGCGTTCACCTGGCGCAAGAACGCTCGGCCGCCCACCGACTTCACCGGCAACGACGGTGCCGGCGGGCTGTGGGGCGCGACGCCGGCCTACCAGTGGGAGCAGAACCCGCGCGGCACCTCCGTGTCGTACATCACCGCTCCTTTGAAGTCCAACACCGTGGTCGTCGGGGCCGGCGGACTGACGGCCTGGGTGCGCTCTTCGACGCGCGACGTGGACCTCCAGGTCACCATCTCCGAGGTGCGCCCCGACGGGCAGGAGATGTTCGTTCAGGACGGGTGGCTGCGTGCCAGCGGGCGCAAGCTAGACCCGACGAGCACGCTCCTCGAGCCCGTTCCGAGCTTCCGCCGCAGCGACGTCGCGCCGATGCCGCGAGGCCGGTTCGTGCAGCTGACGGTGCCGTTCTACTTCGAGGGTCACGTCTACCGGGCGGGCTCCCGGGTCCGGATGACGATCAGCGCCCCCAGCGGCGATCAGCCGGTATGGAGTTTCGCCCAGACCGTGCCCCGCGGCACGGCGACCGTGGCGGTGGCGTTCTCGCGCTCAATGCCCTCGCGGGTCGTGCTGCCGGTGGTGCCCGGGATCAGCGTGCCCACGGGCCTGCCGCCCTGCAAGGGAATCCGGGGCGAGCCCTGCCGCACGTACAAGGGGTAGGCCTCGCCGGCGCCGGCTTGCGTGCTCGGCGCCGGCGGTCAGCGCGACGGCTGTGCGACGGGCTGCCGGCGGGTTTCGCGTGCACCGAACCGTTCGGCCCCCTCATGTGTTCACCGTACCTGGGAGGCGAGGCCGGAAAGGCGAAACCCATCCGGCGCCGCTACCTTGACGCGTCGTTCAACACCCGATAGGAGACGGATGTCCAGTAATCGCTTCGCACGGATGCTCTCGCTGTTGGCCGGCCTGGTGGGGACCAGCGTTCTGGTTGCGCTGTTCGCCACCGGGGCGGGCGCAAGCGCGGGCGCCACTCCCGCCGCCGACTGTCAGCCGTACGGCGCCACCCCGTGCCTGCTGCCCTTCCCGACCAACCTGTTCACGCGCCCGGATCGCACTACGCCGACCGGGCTCCGGGTGCATCTCCCGGCCGGCGCGATGCCGGTCAACACCAGCGGGCAGCGCATCAGCGTCGCCGAGTACGACCGCAACGACGGCTTCAGCCCGGGGAGCGCCGCGATCGTGCACGTGCCCGGCCTGGACAACGCCGAAGCGTTCGCCCGGACGGGCGCGGTCTCACTGGCGAATATGGGGCGAGCATTCGCGCCGGGCGCTCCGATCGTCATCATCGACGAGAGCACGGGGCGGCGGCAGCTGATCTGGTCCGAGCTCGACGCGAACGCGTCCTCGCCCCAAAACACCGATCTCCTGATTCATCCCGGCGTCGACTTCCTCGACGGTCACACGTACGTGGTGGCGCTCCGGAACCTGCGCGACGCGAGCGGGCACGTCATCGGCGCTCCCGCGTGGTTTGCGAAGCTGCGTGACGGCCGGCGCCTGCCGCCGGCGCTGCGCGCGCAGCGCGGACGGTATGCGCGGATCTTCGCCGCCCTGTCGCGGGCCGGAATCGCGCGGCGGAGCCTGTACGAGGCGTGGGACTTCACCGTCGCGTCCAAGCGGAGCCTGACCTCGCGGCTGCTCTCGATCCGCAACAACGCCTTCGCCCAGCTCGGCGACAACAACCTCGCCGACGGGAAGGTTCAAGGACGCGCACCGGCGTTCACGATCGACAGCACGGGGTCCTTGACGCCCCAGTTGCGCGACGTGAAGGGCACGTTCAGCGTGCCGTGCTACCTGATCACGTGCGGCGCTAGCGCGACCACCGGCTTTCACTACAGCTCGTCTCGGCCCGACGCGCTCCCGACCCAGAGTCCGGGCAACGTGGCCACCGCTCCGTTCGAGTGCATCATCCCGAGCTCGGCGAGCGCGTCACACCCGGCGCGGATCTCGCTCTACGGGCACGGCCTGCTCGGCTCCCACGCCGAGGTCGAAGCCGGGAACGTCGAGGCGATGGCCACCGAGCACAACGTCGTCTTCTGCGCGACCGACTGGTGGGGCCTCGCGGCCGGGGACACCGCCTTTGACGCCGCCGCGGTGAAGGACCTCAACCTGTTCCCGGTCGCGATCGATCGCCTCCAGCAGGGGGTGCTGAACACGCTGTTCCTGGGGCGGGCGATGCTGAATCGGCACGGGTTCGCGGCCAACGCGGCCTTCCAGGCCGGCGGGCGCCCCGTGATCGACACCTCGAACCTGTTCTACGACGGCAACTCCCAGGGCGGGATCGAGGGCGGGCTGACCACCGCCGTCGCGCCCGACTTCCGCCGCGCCGTGCTCGGCGTGTCCGGGATGAACTACGGCAACGTGCTGGTCACCCGCAGCACGGACTTCGCCCCATTCGGCGCGATCCTGTACGGCTCCTACCCCGACTCATCGATGCACCCGGTGATCCTCGACCTGATCCAGCAGCTCTGGGATCGCGGTGACCCCGACGGCTACGCGCAGTTCATGACCTCCCACCCGCTGCCCGACACCCCGTCGCACACCGTGCTCATGCAGATCGCCTACGGTGACCATCAGGTCAGCATGTACGCGGCCGCGGTGGAGGCTCGGACGATCGGCGCCGCCGCGCACGAGCCGGCGCTCGACCCCGACCGGTCGCGCGACCGCAACCTGTTCTTCGGCATCCCGGCGATCGGTCGCTACCCGTATCGCGGCTCGGCGATCGTGATCTGGGACGCGGGCCCGGGGTTGGTGGCGGAGCCGCCGCTCGCGAACCTCCCTCCGCTCGACACGCCCACGAACCAGGACCCGCACGAGTTCGTTCGCAACACGCCGGCGGCGCGGGTCCAGAAGTCCGACTTCCTCGAGCCGAACGGGGCGGTCGTCGACGTATGTACCGGCAAGCCGTGCCACACGTACAACTACACGCCGTGAGGCGGTAGGACCGCGTTCGACCGTACCCCCGCCGGGGCGTTGCGTTTTGGCTGCGAATAGCGCAGCCAAAACGTGTCGCCCTCACTTCAAGCCGGACCCGCACAGCGGAACGGCGACGGTTCCTCGGGTCAACGCCCGTGCCACAGTCCACGCCTCGCTGTCCACCGCGATCCCGCGTACCGCCGGGTGCCCGCGCGCGATGAGGAGCCCGGCCCACACCAACGCGGCGGTCGGCTCGACGAACAGCCCCCGCGCCGCCAGATCGCGCTGCGCCGGTGCGATCGCGGCCTCGGGAACGCTGACCACGCACCCGCCGGCGCGGTCCACGGCCGCCAGGACCTGGGCGCCGCGCGGGGGGTGGGGTATCGCGATGCCCTCGGCGCGGGTGGGCGCGGCCGCGACCTCCACCGGCGCGCGCGATCCCACAGCCCACGCCCGTGCCAGGGGCGCGCAGCCCTCGCTCTGAAGCGCGACCAGCGCCGGCACGCGCTCGATGAGGCCGGCGGCAAGCAGTTCGCCGAACCCGCGAGCCGCGCCGAGCGCGAGGGTGCCGTTGCCCACGGGCACGATCACGGCGTCGGGCACGCCGCGTCCGAGCTGCTCCCAGAGCTCGAACGCGAACGTCTTCGTGCCCTGGAGGAAGTACGGGTCGTACGTGTGCGACGCGTACGTCGCGCCGGTTCGCTCCACGGCCGCGATCGCCGCGTCGGTCGCGGCGGTCCGGTCGCCGGGCACGCACTCGAGCGACGCCCCGTAGGCCAGGATCTGCTCTCGCTTGCGCGCCGAGGTCCCCTCCGGGACGAACACCTGGCATTCGAGCCCCGCGCGTGCCGCGTACGCGGCGATCGCACTTCCGGCGTTGCCGCTGCTGTCGGCGACCACTCGCCGAGCTCCCCGCTGCACCGCGGAGGCGACCAGGACCACCGCCCCTCGGTCCTTGAACGACAGTGTCGGGAACACGAACTCGAGCTTGAGCGTGACCCCCTCAAGGTCGCTCCCAACCGAGACGATCGGGGTCGCACCTTCGCCGAGCGTCAGCCTCGCCGCGACGTCATCGGCCACTGGGATGCAGGCGCGGTAGCGCCACAGGCCTCCGGCCCCGGGCGCCGGTCCGGTCCGCGGTAGCTCGCCCAGGGCGGCCGCCGGCACCTCGGGCAGGTCGAGCGGGCCCCCGCACGAGCACCGCCAGGCGCCGGGCGGCGCAGGGCTCCCGCAGACCGTGCAGGTGGCGCGCACGCGCGAAGGGTGGCACCCGCCTGGCTCTCGGGCGTGTCGGTCGCCAGATACCTGCGCGCTCGCGGCCTCTGACTACTTTCGATGCGCGACCTTCCCCAAGAACCGCACGAGGTTCGCGAAGAAGACGTTGTGCGGGAACGCGCCGGCGGGATCGTTGTGCGCGTAGGTCGACTGGCGGTTGAGCAGCGTCAGGTTGCGCATCGGGATGCCGGACTGCTTTGCCAGCGCCACCGTTGCCGCCGGAACCAGGGGCCCGCCGAGGGCCGCCCCGAACGCGTAGATCTTGAGGGTCTTCGGCAGGTGGCGGCCCATCGTCGAGTGCACGTCGAGGACGCTCTGGGCGGGGTTCGCGATGCCGTTGCCCACCGCCGCGGTGTCGTCGGTCAACCGCTGCGGGAAGTACCACTCGGTGCCGTCCACGCTCAGCATCCCGAGTCCGGAGAACATCGTCGCGAAGCGCTTGATCGGGGTGAGGGCACCTCTGCCGTCCCAGGTGTGGTAGCCGTGGATCGTACGCGCGGAGACGCCCTTGCCGAGGTGGGCCTGGGCGGCGATCAACGACTTCGGCGAGGTCCCGACGTTCAGGGCGTAGCCATACTGGGCGAGGTTCGTGACCGGTACCAGCGGCTTGAGGACCGAGGGCAGCAGCGGGAACATCTGCCCCAGCGACGGCATGTTGGGCGCGGTCAGCGCGCCGAGCGAGCCGGTCGCGTTGTAAATGCCGGCGAACGGCGCGGTGATCCCGCCAAAGGCGAGCCAGGGCGTCTGGCCGGGAGCGTCGAGCGCCTGCAGCGCCGCGGTCGCCTGGGCCGCGCTCTCGGCCGGGAAGCTCGCCCCGTCGTCGTAGACCAGCCCCGCCAGGTCGTCGGCGCCGGCTCGCCCGCCGAAGTTCCAGGTGGCGTAAGCGGTGACGACCGCACCGCCGAGCGAGTGGCCACCCAGCACGACCTTGCCGCCGAGACGCTTGGCGGCTTCGATCACGCGGTGAAGATCCTGGATCGCTACGTTCATTCCCCACTGCTTGGCGAACGGCAGGTTCAGGCTCAGGTCGCTCATCGGAATATGGTGCGTGATCTTCCGGTTGGCGAGCCATCCGAGGTAGTAGTTGAACACCTGGGTCGGGGTGGCCTTGCCCTCCTTGGCCAGATTGAGCACCGACTGATCCTCGAGCAGGTTCTCGCGCCGTTCGACCGACCACACCTGCCAGCCCTTTACGGTCGAGGTGATCCACTGGGCGAGCGGGACGAAGTAGGCCGCACCGGCGGAAGTCCCAGGCTCGAGGACGAGCACGTTCTTGGCCGACGCCGGGCCGACCTTGATCACCCCGACCTTGTCGTACTTGGCCGGAGTCCCGGGCGCTTCGAAGCCCTTCATCCAGGTCACGCCTAGCGCGCTCGCCGACGCCGGCGAGGCGAGGAACGCTGCGAAGCAAGCCGAGATCGCAAGTCGAACGGCGGTCTTACGCACTCCCAAACCGTAAGCGGGAGATTCCCAACCGGCAACGACACCCTGCACTGTCCCCGCGCGGCCCACCTGTGCATGCTGCACACCAAGGCGCGTCATACTGCTGCACACATGGAAGCCAGCACCCGCGGCGACGTGCTGCGAGCGATCGTCGCCCGCACCGACCTCGACCGCTTCACCGAACGCGTGCTCGACAGCTTCTGGGAGCGCCCGGAGTACCAGCGGCTGCAGCTGCCGCGCGACGAGATCCGCGCATGGGTGCGCTGGAACATGGACCTGGTGATCCGCTGGCTGACCGAGGCGCGGCCGCCCGATGAGGCCGAGCTTGAGCTGTTTCGGCGCAACGCGCGGGATCGGGCGGCCGCGGGCACGCCGGCGGACATCGTGCCCGCCAACTTCCGCCGGGGCGCACGGTTCGCGTGGCGAGCGATGCTCGGGGCCGCCACCGAGGAGGAACGCCCTGCCCTCCTCGAGGCCGCCGACCTGCTGTTCGAATACGTCGACCGCGTCTCGAGCATCTACTTCGAGGTCTACGAGGCAGCCGCCACGTCGGCCAGCGCGACCGCGGAGGAGACCAGGGCCAGGGCACTACTTCAGCGGATCGCGCTCGACCAGCCCCCGCTCCCCGAAGACCTCCAGCTGGCCGAGCGGATCGGCTTCGACGTCGACCGTTCCTCGAGGCCGTTCGTGATCGCCTCGGCGCGCCGGCCGGCGGAGTACCACGCCCAGCTGGCGGCGCAGCTGCGCCGGCGCGGCGCGCTCGCCGTCTCGGAAGGCAGACGGGTCGCCGGGCTCGGCGGCGCGAGGTCGGCCGAGCCGTGGCGCGGCCTCGAGCTGGACGGCGCCGCCGTCGCGGCACGCGCGCGCGCGGCGATCGGCGGCGAGCGCGGACGCTCGCTCGAGGAGCTGCGAACCGTGGTGGAGGTCGCGCTCAGCCGCGGACGTTCCGGCGTTGTCGAGGTGGCCGAGTACCTGCCCGAGCTGCTGCTGCGACGCTCTCCCCGCGTGGCCGCCCAGATCGGCTCGCGTCTCTATGGCCGCCTCGACGACGCTCATCCCGAGCTCGCGCGCACTCTGGATCTCCTCGTGGAGAACGGGTTCGAGCGTGGGCGCACCGCCGCGGCGCTGCCCGTGCACCGCAACACCCTGCGAGATCGCATCGGGAGGATCTCGGAGATCACGGACGTCGATCTCGGCTCCCCGAACGGAAGAGGGCTCGCCTGGTTGGCCTGGCTGGGGCGCCGGGATGCAATCTCCGCATCAACCGAGGAGCCCGGCGGTTTGAGGATGCGTGTTGCGGATTGATTAGGGAAGACTCGTCTCGACCGCGCGCTTTGCGCGGTTCGACTAGATTTCCCCTGACCATCGACCCTCGAGGAGGAGGCTCAATGAGGAGGTACAACAGACCTGCGCGGATCGCGGCGATAGCGCTCGCCGCGTCGATAGTGGTAGCTGCGTGCGGTAGCTCGTCCAGCAAGACGACGTCGTCACCGAGCCCGAGCTCGTCGTCCGCCGCCAAGGGCGGCACCGTCACACTGCTGATGGGGACCGCGCCGGACTCGCTCGACCCGGGCATGGGCTACACGACCCAGGCCGCCGAGCCTGACTGGCTTTCGTACACCGGGCTGACCACCTACGCCCACGCCAACGGCAGCGCGGGAGGGCAAGTGATCCCGGGTCTCGCGACGGCGCTGCCCGCGATCACGGACGGCGGCAAGACCTACTCGGTCACCTTGCGTAAGGGGCTGGTCTTCTCAAACGGGCAGCCCGTCAAGGCGAGCGACTTCACGTATACGGTGGAGCGCGCGATCAAGATCCCGTGGGGCGGCTCCGGCCAGTTCATCACCGCCCAGATCAAGGGCGCTACGGACTATTCGACCGGCAAGGCCAAGACGATCTCCGGGATCACGACCAACGACAACACGGGGCAGATCACGATCCACCTGAACTCGGCCTACGGCGCGTTCGACAACGTGCTCGCGTTCCCGTCGCTCGGATTGGTCCCGACCGGGACGCCGATGCACAACCTGCCGAACAGCCCCCCGCCTGGCGTCGGGCCGTACATGATCACGAACATCGTCCCCAACGCGTCGTTCTCGCTGGTCAGGAACCCGAAGTGGGCGTCGATGAACATCCCGGGCATCCCCGCCGGCCACGTCGACATCAACGCGAAGATCTCTTCGAACATCGATGCGAACACGCTGTCGGTGCTCAACAACAGCGCCGACATATTCGACTGGGCCGACACCATCCCGGGCAGCCTGCTGCCGCAGCTCAAGTCGCAGGCATCGGACCGCTTCTCGCAGGTGGATCTCGGCGGCTCGACGTATTACATCTTCCTGAACCAGAAGGCCAAGCCGTTCTCGAGCCAGCTGGCGCGTGAGGCGGTGGTGACCGGGCTGAGCCAGCCGGCGATGAACCGCCTGGGCTCCGGGACGCTGGCGTACGGCTGCTATTTCCTCCCGCCGGCAATCATCGGTCATCCCTCCGGCACGGCGTGCCCGTTCGGGGACCCGGCCAGCGGTGGAAACATCGCTAAGGCAAAGCAGCTCGTAACGCAGTCCGGCATGGCGGGAACGCCCGTCACGGTCTGGAGCGAAACGCGCCAGCCGCGGCAGGCGTGGATGACGTACTACACGTCGTTCCTGAACCAGATCGGGTTCAAGGCCACCCAGAAGGTGATCGCCGACGCGACCTACTTCACGACGATTGGAAACCTCAAGCTCAACCCGCAGACCGGCTTCGCGGACTGGAATCAGGACTTCCCGAACCCGGTCGACTTCTACCTGCTGCTGAGCGGCGCGGCGATCCTGCCGACGAACAACCAGAACTTCGGCCAGGTCAACGACCCGTTCATCAATGCTCAGGTCAACAAGCTGGGGGCGGTGCCGACGAGTCAGCTCAGCTCGGTCGCCGGCCAGTGGCAGGCGCTCGACGAGTACACGGCCAGGAAGGCCTACGTGGCCGTGTTCGGGTACCAGACGTTCCCGAAGTTCACGTCGAACCGGATCAACTACGGCGCGGCCATCTTCCACCCCGTGTACGGGTGGGACTGGAGCTCGTTCCAGCTGAAGTAACGACTACTCAAATGGGCCGGGGCAGGGTAGGCTGTCCCGGCCCGTTTCGCAATGGCAACGACATCCGCCACCGGCACCGAGTTCTCAGGCGAGACCGCAGCGCTACTCGCCGAGGGCGAAGGGCTGCCACCGGGCATTGGGCCGTGGGCTCTGGCGTGGCGGCGGCTGCGGCGGAACAAGACGGCTCTCGCCTTCGGCGGGCTGTTCATCCTGATCGTCGTGGTGTGCCTGCTCGCGCCGGTTTACTCGCACCAGGTCGCTCACATCGGACCGGCCGATGAGACGTACCTGAGCAAGCCGTTTAACGTCGCAAAGCAGGAGTACGCGGTCAGCCCGACCGGTATCCCGATCGGCCCCACGTGGCACAGCCGCTTCTTCCTGGGTGCCGACGCCAACGGCCGGGACGTCGCCGTGCGGCTGCTCTATGGCGGGCGCAACTCGCTGGAGATCGGCTTCGTGGCGACGATCATCACGATGGTCCTGGCCCTGATCCTCGGCGTCTGGTCGGGGTACTTCCGAGGGATCTCCGACGGCGTCATCAACCGCTTCCTCGACATCATCTGGGCCTACCCGGCGGTGCTCCTCGGCGTGACGCTCGGAACGGTGCTAGCGGTCGGCGGCATCGGCCCGCTTCATGGGACCGCCCTGCTCGTGCCCGCGATCGTGATCGGCATCGTCTACATCCCGTACGTCGCCAAGCCGGTGCGCGGCCAGGTGTTGACCCTACGCGAGCGCGAGTTCGTCGACGCCGCCCGCCAGCAGGGCCTCAGCCACGCCAGGATCATGTTCTCGGAGATCCTGCCCAACCTGGCGAGCACGATCATCGTCTTCATCCCACTGATCCTCGCCAACGCGATCCTCCTCGAGGCGGCGCTGACGTACCTCGGCGCCGGGGTGCAGCCGCCGAACGCCTCGTGGGGGACGATGATCTCCGACGGCATCTCGACGATCCCGGCGGCCTTCCACAACGTGCTCGTTCCGGGGATCATGCTCGTTCTTGCGGTTCTGTCGATCAACGTGTTCGGCGACGGATTGCGCGACGCGCTAGACCCGCGGGCGAAGGTCCGCATCGCGCACTGATGCCCGTGCAGCAGCCATGACCCGCTTCATCATCCGCCGCCTTCTGGCGATGATCCTCGTGATGTTCGTGATCTCGCTGCTGACGTTCCTGCTGTTCGAGGCGATCCCCAACGGCGACCCCGCGCTGCGGCTCGCCGGCCGCACTGCGACCCAACTCGAGATCCAGGAGATCCGCCAGAAATACGGCTTCGATCAGCCCATCTACGTCCAGTACGCGCGGACGATGAAGAACATCTTTACCGGCCAGGCCTATTCATACACCCAGGGGTTCAACGTCCTCGACGAGATCCGCGCCGGACTGCCGGCCACGCTGTCGCTCGCGTTCGGCGCCGGAATCATCTGGCTGCTCACCTCGATCGTCGTGGGCACCTTGGCCGCGATAAAGGCAGGCAGATACACCGACCGGGTGCTGACCGTGCTCGCGATGATCGGCGTGTCGTTCCCGCCGTTCTTCTTAGGAGCGGTCCTGATCTACTTCCTCGGCTACCAGGCCAACATCTTTCCGCTGGGTGGCTACGTGAAGCTCACCTCGAACCCGGCGCAGTGGTTCACGCACATGGTCCTGCCGTGGTTCACGCTTTCCGTGCTGTTCATCGGGTTCTACTCGCGCGTGCTGCGATCAACGATCCTCGACACGATCAACGAGGACTACGTCCGCACCGCCAAGGCCAAGGGGCTCTCGGAGCGCCAGGTGCTGCTCCGGCACATCCTCCGCAACAGCCTGATTCCGATCATCTCGCTATGGGGGCTGGACATCGCGCAGGTGATCGGCGGCGGGGCCATCCTCACCGAGTCCGTCTACAACCTGCACGGCGTCGGCCAGCTCGCCGCGGAGTCAATCGGGAGGCTCGACATCATCCCGATCCTGGTGATCACGATGCTGACCGCGTTCGCGGTGGTGTTCCTCGCCGCCGTGATCGACATCCTCTACGCGTTCCTCGATCCGCGCATCCGGCTCGCGTCGTGATGGCCGAGGAGCGGCTTCTAGAGATCGCGGACCTCCGCGTGATGTTCGCGACGGAGGACGGGGTGGTGCGCGCGGTCGACGGCGTCTCGTTCACCGTCAATCGCGGCGAGGTCGTCGCCGTCGTCGGCGAGTCCGGATCGGGGAAGTCGGTCACCGCGATGACGTTGATGGGACTGACCCGCGGCCCGAACGCGAAGTTCGAGGGCAGCGCCGTGTTCGAAGGCAAGGAGCTCGTGACCGCCACCGAGGCCGAGCTTCAGAAGATCAGGGGACCGGGGATCGCGATGGTCTTCCAGGACCCCATGAGCTCGCTCGACCCGGTCTACCGGGTGGGCCATCAGATCGTCGAGCAAATCCGGGTGCACGACAAGAGCGTGTCCAAGGCGCAGGCGATGGACCGCGCGGTCGAGCTGATGGAGCGAGTGGGTATTCCTCGGGCCGCGGAGCGGCTTCGCTCCTACCCCCACGAGTTCTCGGGCGGCATGCGCCAGCGCGTGATGATCGCGATGGCTCTGTCGTGCTCGCCGAAGCTGCTGATCGCGGACGAGCCGACGACGGCGCTCGACGTGACCATCCAGGCCCAGATCCTCGACGAGGTCCGCCAGCTGCGCACCGAGACCAGCGCCGGAATCATCCTCGTCACCCATGACCTGGGTGTCGTGGCCGACATCGCCGACCGGATCGTGGTGATGTACGCCGGGCGCGTGGTCGAGCAGGGCACGCTCGATGAGATCTTCTACGACCCCCAACATCCCTACACCTGGGGTCTTCTCGGTTCGATCACCCGGCTCGACCGCGACCGCTCGCAGCGCCTGCCGGCGATTCCGGGGCTCCCACCGTCGCTCGTCAATCCCCCGCAGGGCTGCCACTTCCTCCCCCGCTGCCCGCACGCGTTCGAGAAGTGCCCCGAGGTTCCGGAGCTCATGCCGAGGCTGCCGGACGTTCCCGGGCATCTCGACCGTTGCTGGCTCGAGCCCGACCGCAAGCGGACCCTGCGCCAGGTCGGCGATCAGATCGGCCTGGCGAGCGAGGAGACCGTGATCTCGTGAGCCTCGAGGCGGAGCTGGAGCCGGGCACGCCGATCGAGCGGGACGGCGCGCCGCTGCTCGAGGTCGATCACCTGAAGGTGCTCTTCCCGATCAAGGCGGGCGTCTTGATCGACCGCAAGGTCGGCTTCGTGCACGCCGTGGATGACGTGACCTTCGAGCTGCGCTCCGGCGAGACGCTCGGAATCGTCGGGGAGTCGGGGTGCGGCAAGACCACGCTGATTCGAGCTCTGGTCAGGTTGATTGAGGCAACCGATGGCGCAATTCGCTTCCGCGGCGCCGACATCACCCGAGCGGGGCGCAAGGACCTCGAGCCGATCCGCCGGGAGATGCAGATGGTCTTCCAGGATCCGCAGGCCTCGCTCAACCCGCGCAAGCGGGTCAGCCAGATCCTCGCGACGCCGTTGGGGATGCGGGGGGTGCCGAAGGGTCGGATGCAGGAAGAGAGTCACCGTCTGCTCCGGAGGGTGGGGCTGCATCCCGAGCACATCAACCGCTTCCCGCACGAGTTCTCCGGCGGCCAGCGCCAGCGGATCGGGATCGCCCGCGCCCTCGCCGTCGATCCCCGCCTGATCATGCTCGACGAGCCGGTCTCTGCGCTCGACGTCTCGATCCAGGCGCAGGTCATCAACCTGCTCGACGAACTCCAGGACGAGTTCCACCTCTCGTACCTGTTCGTGGCCCACGACCTGAGCGTCGTGCGCCACGTCTCGGACCGCATCGTCGTGATGTACCTCGGCAAGTTGATGGAGGTCTCGCCGGCCGAGGAGCTCTACACCCGGCCCATCCACCCGTACACCTCGGCGCTGCTCGGCGCGATTCCGCTCCCCGATCCCAACGAGAACCGAGCCCGGGATCGCCCGATCATCACCGGGGAGCCGCCCAACCCGATCAGGCCACCCTCGGGGTGCCGCTTCCACACGCGATGCCCCCGCGCCACCGAGATCTGCCGGTCCGTCGAACCGCAGCTCACCGAATACGCGGGGGGTCATCTCGCGGCGTGCCATCACCCCCAGCACGTGACGGCCCACGACATCGCGGAGTCCACCCGATCGCCGTCGTCGCCGGCTTCCGCGGGCGATGCGCCCCCGACCGTCGACGAGTAAGTAAGGGGTACACCCCCCGCGGCTAAGGCCCCCGCAACCCGAACAGGCTGCGTTCTCCCGATGTGCGCCGGCGCCTCTCAGTCCATCCTGATCCCAGATGGATTCAACTCAGAGGAGCGCGAAATGGACCACATCAACTACGCAGTCGCCTCGGCACGA
Organism: uncultured Solirubrobacterales bacterium; assembly: GCA_963731355.1. Classification (GTDB taxonomy): domain Bacteria; phylum Actinomycetota; class Thermoleophilia; order Solirubrobacterales; family Solirubrobacteraceae; genus Palsa-465. Next base: position 808,636 of record CAVSUS010000006.1, read on the forward strand.
ACCGATGACCTCCGCAGGGCGGGCGAGCGTGCAGCGCGCGTTGCCGCCCTCCGCGAGCGGTCGCCGCATCGGCCGCTCTGGCGATACTTCAAGCATGTCGGCGACCAGGCTGAGCAGCAGCCGCTTCGTGGGACGACACCTCGAGCTCGAGGAGCTCGAGACGGCGCTCGCGCAAGCCTCGGTCAGGCAGCCGGCGCTCATACTGCTCGGCGGTGAGTCCGGCGTTGGTAAGACACGCCTGGTACGGGAGTTCGAGCAGCGCCACTCCACGGATGCCTTGATGCTCCGGGGAGATGCGGTGGAGCAGGGGGAGGGGGAGCTTCCGTACGCGCCGCTTTTGAGCGCGCTGCGGCCCCTGGTCCGGGAAAGGCATCCGGCGCTGGACGAGCTGGGTCGAAGCAGCCGCGCCCAGCTCGGTGCCCTGCTCCCTGGGTTCGACGAGGAGAGCCAGCCCTCCGACCAGCTCGATCCTTCCGCCCAGCTCCGACTGTTCGAGGCGGTGCTGGAACTGATCGAACTTCTCAGCGAGGATCGCCCGCTGGCGCTGATCCTCGAGGACATGCACTGGGCGGATCGCTCCACGCGCACGTTCGTCACCTATCTCGCGCGGAGCCTGCGTCAGGAACGGCTCGTGCTATTGCTCACCTACCGCAGCGACGAGCTCCATCGACGCCACGCTCTGCGCCCCCTCCTCGCCGAGCTCGAGCGCCTAGAGCACGCGCGCCGGATCGACCTGGTCCCACTCGACCGCCGCGAGCTGGCCGAGATCCTGGCGGACATCCTCGAGGACGTGCCCAGCCAGGCGCTCGTCGAGCGGCTGTTCGCTCGCAGCGAGGGCAACCCGCTGTACACCGAGGAGCTGCTGGCCGCCGGGCTCGACGGCCGCGGCGCCGTTCCTCAGAGCCTGCGCGACGCGTTCATGCTGCGGATCGAGCGCCTGTCGAACGAGGCCCAGCGAGCGGTCCGAGCGATCGCCGTCGGCCGCCGGCTCGACGAGACCGTGCTCGCCGAGATAACCGGAATCGAGCACGAGTCGCTGCAGACCGCGCTCCGCGAGGCGGTCGCCGAGCAGGTGCTCGAGGCAGCGGATGATGGGAGATTCCACTTCCGCCACGCGCTTTTGCGAGAGGCCTTGGTCGACGACCTGCTGCCAGGAGAACGCGTGGAGCTGCATCTCGCCCTGGCCCGGCTCCTGGAGGAGCAGACGGCTGCGGACGAGGACCGTCAGGCGCAGCTGGCCGCGACGATCGCCGGCCACTACGCCGCGGCCGGCGATCAGCCGGCCGCTCTGCGCGCGACCGTGCGGGCCGCGCTCGCGGCCAGGGACGTGCATGCCTATGGCGACGCCGCCGACCTCGCGGAGCGCGCGCTCGAGCTGTGGCCGCGGGTGCCCGAAGCCGAGGACATGCTCCCGCTCGACCACGTCGAGCTGCTGAGGATCGCAGCAGCGGCGCACGCAATCGCCGGAGACCGGGCGCGCGGCGAGGTCCTGCTGCTCAGCGCCCTGCGCGAGCTCGACCCCGACAGAGACCCCCGCCGGTACTCGGACCTGCTCGTACGGTTGGCCCGGACCCAGTGGGAGGTCAACCGCGGACTGGAAGCGGTGGAGACGGCGCAACGGGCGCTGTCGATGCTTCCCGCCGACGAGGTCAGCCACGAGCGCGCTTCGCTGCTGGCCTGGCTCGCTCGGACGCGATACCTGCGCGGGCGCTACCGCCACGCCGTGGAGGACGGGGAGGTGGCGCTGACGACGGCCGTCGCGGCGGGAGATCGCCACTCCGAAAGCGAGGTCCTCAACACGCTCGGCATGGCCCGTATTTCTCTCGGAGACGTGGATCGGGGAGTGGCGGACCTCCAGCGTGCGATGGAGGTCACGCGCGAGAACGACGACATCGACGGGCTCGCCTACGCCTACGCGAACCTCGCCGACACGCTGAACATCGCCGGTCGGACGCTCGAGGCGCTGCGCGTCGCCAGGGAGGGACTCGAGCAGACGCCGCGCCGCTTCACCCGCAACCGCGACTGGATGATGCTGACCATCTCGGAGATCGCGTTCGAAGCCGGCGACTGGGAGACGGCACGCGCGAACCTCGGACCAAAGCCCTCCCAGATCGTGGGCCGTCAGCTGATCTTGCGGTTGATACGCGAGGCCGACCTCGCGCTCGGCGTCGGGGACGAGGACGTGGCGGCCCGGTCCATCGCGGAGGCCGAGCCCCTGGTGGCCGAATCGTCGGAGCCGCAGTGGATTGGGGCGTTCGGCGCGGAGCTCGCCGAGCTCCGGCGCAGGCAGCGCGATCTCCTCGGAGCCCGCGCGGCGGTCGCCGGCACTCTGGACCGCCTCGAGCTTTGCACCGAGGACGTGGCGCGGATCGCCCGGGTCTCGGCCGCCGGGGCGCGGATAGAAGCGGACATCGCCCAGCGCGCGCGCGACCTGCGCGAGAAGCGCGACGAGCGCGACGCGATCGCCCGGGCGCGGATCGACGTGCAGCGGCTGCGCGCCGCTGCGCAGGAGGGCGGGCCGGTGGAGCGCGCCTGGAGCGCCACCGGCGCCGCGGAGCTCGCGCGAGCCCGCGGGCGCAACGATCCAGCGCTGTGGTCAAAGGCCGCACAGGCATGGGATGCGATCGACCGCCCCTACCTCGCGACGGCGTCGCGGTGGCGCGAGGCGGAGGCCCACGTCGAGGCGGGCGAGCGCGCCAAAGCCGAGGAGCCCGCCGGGGCCGCGCTCGAGGCCGCCGGCCACCTCGGCTCGCTGTGGCTACAGCAGGAGATCACCGCCCTGGCCTTCCGCGCGCGGCTCGACCTCGGCGAGCCCGTGAGCACCGAGCGCGACGGCGAACCGACCGCCGAGCCCGAGGATCCCTTCGGACTGACCCCTCGGGAGCGCCAGGTGCTCGCGCTGATCGCCGAGGGAGCGACGAACCGCCAGATCGGCGCGGCGCTGTTCATGGCCGAGAAGACCGCCAGCGTGCACGTCTCGCGGATCCTCAGCAAGCTGGGGGTCTCGAGCCGCACCCAGGCCGCGGCGGTCGCCCACCGGCTGCACCTGGGTTAGAAACCAGTACTAGTCCTGGCGGGGGAGCTCCCTCCATGCCGCCCGGGCCTCCCTGAGCGCCTTGACCACCTGCGCTCGCGCTTCCTCCGCGGCCTTGACCGCTTCATTGATCTGATCGCGGGAGCGGCGCCCGCGCGCGAGCAGGTCGAACGACCACAGCCCGGTCTCCAGCAGGCGCGCCGCTCGCTCGATGTCCGTGTTCACCGCCTCGCGCAGCGCGGCGCCGCGCAAGCCCTGCTCGATGTAGCGTACGCGAGCGTCGAACGCGATCTGCCCGAGACCCGCCAGCGCCAGCCCCGCGGCCTGCGGCTCGGGATCGCGGGGATCAACCTCCGTCCGCGCCGCGAGTTCCTCCGCCACGACGGCCGCGAGCCGGCTCCGAATCTCCATCAGCGCCGCCGCCAGCGACGGCGTCGCGGCGACCATCGCCGCGAACATCGGGATGAACGTCACCAGTTCGTCGGGCAACCGGTCGAAGACCTCGGTGTCGTGTTGGAGCGCCCGCATCACCGCGCCCGATACCGACTCGCCCGGCCCGCGCTCCCGCAGTGCGCGAGCCAGCCGCTCGATCGACTCGTCGGCCTGGTCGAGGACCATCGACTCCTTGGTCGGGAAGTAGTTGTACACGGTCTTCTCCGACACGCCGACCATGTCGGCGACCTCCGAGACCTTGACGTTGTCGAAGCCCCGGACGGCGAACAGCGCCGTCGCGACGTCCGAGATCCGCTGGCGGGTCAGCCGCCGCTTGCGCTCGCGTAGGCCCTCCGCGGGTCGGCGCTCGCTCTGAAACTCCTCCTCCGCACGACGAGCGCGGGTCAGCAGCTGAGCCATCTCCTCGCCGATCTGGTCGACCAGGATCTCGTGCACGCGCTCGTCTCCGAGCGCGTCCCCGAGGGCCTCCTCGTCGCGCACGGTTGGCCACGCTCTTTCCACGTGCCCAGCATAACAGGCGTACTTCAGTTGCAGAAAATTTTCAGTTACTGTAGACTCGCGAGCCATGACCACGTTTGCCATCGAAACGAACCATCTTACGAAGCGCTTTGGCGCCTTCACGGCGGTCGACCGCCTGGACCTGACCGTCGAGCAGGGCACCGTCGTCTCGCTCTTGGGCCCGAACGGCGCCGGCAAGACCACCACCGTGCGGATGCTCGCGACCCTGCTGCGCCCCGACGCCGGGCACGCACGAGTCAAGGGCCACGACGTCGTGGGCGAGTCCGAGCAAGTCCGGCGGCTGATCTCGCTCACCGGGCAGTTCGCCGCCCTCGACAAGAACCTCACCGCCCGCGAGAACCTGGTCCTGATGGCGCGTTTGCGCGGACGAAGCCGGTCGGCGGCCCGTACGCTCGCCGGCGAGCTGATCGAGCGCTTCGACGCCGGAGCATTCGGCGACCGGCTCGTGAAGAACCTCTCCGGCGGGGAGCGCCGGCGCATCGACCTCGCCGCCGGCCTCATCGACCGCCCATACGTCCTCGTCCTCGACGAGCCCACCACCGGTCTTGACCCGCGCAGCCGCCAGGTGGTGTGGGCGACGATCCGGGAGCTCGTGGCCGACGGCGTCACGCTACTCCTCACCACCCAGTACCTCGAGGAAGCCGACGCGCTCGCAGACCGAGTGGTGTTGATCGACCGCGGAACCGAGGTCGCATCCGGAACGCCGGCGCAGCTGAAGACCCAGGTCGGCGAGCAGCGGGTCGACGTGATCGCGGCCGACGGCGACGCGTTCGAGCGCCTGACCGGAGCCCTGGACGGGCGCTTCGACATCACCCCACTGCTCGAGCAGCGGATGGTGTCGGTCGCGGCGCCCGACGAGGCGGCCGACCTGGCGCGCGTCGCCGAGACCGTCGAGGAAGCCGGGATCGCGGTCGACGAGATCGCGCTCAGGCGCCCCACGCTCGACGACGCCTTGTTGGCGCTGACCGGCCACGCGCCTCAGGCCGAGGACGAGCAGGAGCAGGAGGTGGCCGCATGAGCGCGCTCGCCGCTACATCCCCGCGCCCGCGTCGAGTCGTATCCCCGGTCCGCTACGTCCGAGACACCACGCTGCTGACCGTCCGCAGCCTGCGGGCAATCCCGCGGGTCCCCGAGCGCCTACTCGACGTCACGATCCAGCCGATCGTCTTCATCCTGCTGTTCCTCTACGTGTTCGGCTCGGCGATCCATATACCGGGAATCAGCTATGCCAACTACATGTTCCCGGGGATCATCGGCCAGTCGCTCGCGTTCGGCGTGATCGGGGCCGGCGTGGCGACATCCAACGACATGACCGAGGGCGTGATCGACCGCTTCCGCTCGATGCCGATCAGCCGGGTGTCGATCATCAGCGGCCAGGTCATGGGCCAGTTCTGCGAGCAGGTGGTGGGGATGGTGATCGTCATAGGCCTCGGCCTGGCCCTGGGGTGGAACCCGCACCTGACCCCCGAGCACGCCATCGAGCTCGCCGCGCTGCTGGTGTTGGGGATGCTCGCGTTCACCTGGATGGGCGTGTTGTTCGGCATGCTGGTCCGCTCCTCGGACGCCATGCAGGGCCTCGGCTTCATCGTGATCTTCCCGCTTACGTTCCTGGCCGGCACATTCGTCCCGATCGCCGGGATGGCGGCGGTGCCGCGTGCGATCGCCCACTGGGACCCGATCTCGGCGCTCGTCGCGGCCGTCCGTCAGCTCACCGAGGGCTACCACTCGACCGGCTCCTGGCAGCTCGCGCACCCCGAGATCGCCATGGCCCTCTGGTGCCTCGTGATCATCGCGGTGTGCGTACCGCTGGCGTTGTGGCGCTTCAATCGGAAGCTCGCAAGCTGAGGACGGGGCTCGTCTCGCCTCGGCTCAGCGCCCACTCGATAGGGTGCCGACCTGATGCTGCCCGTGTTCGACGGCCACAACGACGCGATCACCCGCGACGACCACGACCGGATCGCCGAAGGGCGGTCGGGCGGCCACCTCGACCTGCCGCGGATGCGGGCGGGAGGCGTGCGCGGCGGCATCTTCTCGGTGTTCTCCAAATCCCCGGGCGCGTCCGAGGAGCGCAAGCCGGTGCCTCGCGATGACGGCGTGAAGGAGTTCCCGCCGGCGCCGCCGCTCGACCACGAGCCGGCGGCGGCCGATGCCGCCGCGGCCGCCGGCCGTCTGCTCGCGCTCGAGCGCGGGGGTCACGTGCGCCTGGCGCGCCGCGCGGCGGACCTGGACGCCGCCAAAGAGGACGGCGGCCCGCCGCTGGCCGTCCTTCACCTCGAGGGCGCCGAGGCCATCGATCCGGCGCTCGAGGCGCTCGACCTCTGGTACGAGGCCGGGCTGCGCTCGCTCGGGCCGGTGTGGAGCCGCAGCAACTGGTTCGGCCACGGCGTGCCGTTCATCTCGCCCTCCTCGCCCGACGTCGGACCCGGCCTGACCGACGCCGGCCGCGCCCTGGTGCACCGGTGCGCAGAGCTCGGCATCCTCGTCGACGTCAGCCATCTGAACGAGGCCGGCTTCTGGGACCTGGCCCGCCTCGAGCTCGGTCCGATCGTCGCCACCCACTCGGGCGCGCACGCACTATGCGCCAGCTCCCGCAATCTCACCGACGCGCAGCTCGACGAGATCCGGGCGTCCCAGGGGCTCGTCGGGATCGTCTTCGCGGTCGCATTCATTCGCCCCGATTTCGCCGACGACAGCGACTCTCCGCTCGATCTGATCGTCCAGCACGCCCGCTACGTGGCCGACCGCATCGGTGTCGAGCACGTCGCGCTCGGCTCCGACTACGACGGCGCGACCATTCCCGCGCCGCTGGGAGACGTGGCCGGGACGCCGCGCCTGCTCGACGCGTTCGCCCGCGACGGCTTCAGCCCGGACGAGCTTCAGGCGATCGCCTGGGACAACTGGCGCCGGGTGCTCGCGGCCTGGTGGTCTTAGTCCTGGGACGACGTCTCCCCGCTCCCGATCGGCAGCGCGTAGAACACGGCCACCGCGGCGCAGATGATCAGCGTCGCGTACGCGGACAGCGGCGCGATTGCGGTCGCCACGGCATACGGCGCAAGGCCCGTGGCCCCGCGCGCGAGGATATGCCGGCGCCGCTCCTCGCTCAGGTCCTGACCGAGCAGGTGGGCCTTGCGCAGCAGGATGTGGCGGTTCAAGGTCACGAATGCGAGTGACATCACCAAGAGCAATCCAGCGTAGACCGCCGCGGCCAGCGACTCGCCGCGCGACTCGCGCAGGTATGTAGCCATCAGGTTGGTGCCGAACGGAAGGACGCCGATGCACAGAAGCAACAGGAGGTTCAGCATCATGATCGTCCGGTCGGCCTGAGCGAGCCGGCTGATCATGTAGTGGTGGTTGATCCAGATGATCCCGATCGTGATGAACGAGGTCGCGTAGGCCGCGTACTGGGGCCACATGTGGGCGAGGTTGTGGGCCAGCGAGTGCGGCGAGCTCGTCGACGGGACCACGAGGTTGAGCACGAGGAGGGTGATCGCCACCGCGATCACCCCGTCTGAGAACGACTCGAGCCGGCCCGTGCTCACGGTGCGGGTTTCGCCGCGCCACCGGTCGCTCCTGTCGGCCGGCGCCGGCGCGCTGGCCAGGCGCCGGCCGCAAGAACGCTAGGAGAGGTGACCGCTTTTGACGACTTTTTTCGACGTCAAGTGCGGTCAGTTCGGTGCCGGCAGCGGGACGGTTTCTCGCCACCCGAAGCGCTCGTACACCCGACGCAGGGGTCTCGGTGCCCACCAGTTCGCCGAACCCAGCAGCTCCATCAACGATGGCACCAGGAGTGCACGGACGATGGAGGCGTCGATCAGCACGGCCAGCGCGGCACCGATGCCCAGTTCCTTGATGAACACGATCTCCGAGGTGGCGAACGCCCCGATCGCGACCGCGAACAGCAGCGCGGCGGCGGTCACGATGCGCCCGGTGCGTTCGAGCCCGATCGCGACCGCCTCGGAGTTCGGGGCGCCGGCGTCCCGCGCCTCTTTGATCCGCGAGAGCAGGAACACTCCGTAGTCGGTGGACAGCCCGAACCCGACCGCGAACAGGAGGATGGGTTGGGTGGCGTCGAGCGCCCCCTCGCCGCGGTAGCCGAGGAGGCCTTGGAGGTTGCCGTGCTGGAAGATCAGCACGAGGATCCCGAACACGGCGCTCAGGTTGAGCGCGTTCATCAGCACGGCCTTGACCGGCAGGACCACCGACCCGGTCAGCAGGAACAGGATGATCAGCGTCGCCCCGATCACGACCCCGAGCACCGCCGGCAGGTGGACGGCGAGGCTGTGCTCGAGATCGACGAACGACGCCGTCTGGCCCGCGACCCCGACGTAGAACGGCTCGTCGATCGCTCGGACGTTCTTGACCAACTGCTGGGTGGTGGTCGTGAGCGGTCCGTGCACCGGCGCCACCGCCAGCAGCGAGTTCTCGGCGCCGGCGGGCTGCGCGGGGGCCACCGCGGAGACGTCGGGGAAATCTCGGATGCGGGCAGCCAGCGCGCGAACTTGCGGCGAGCCGGCGGGCGCGCCGACGACGACCTCGAGCGGGGCGGTCCGGTTGGGCGGGAAGTCCCGGTTCAGGATGTCGTTGACCTGGCGAGAGCTCGCGCTCGCCGGCAGAACGCTCGCGTCGACCGAGATGAACTTGATGCCCCAGAAGGGGATGCCCAGCGCGATGAGGAAGGTGGCGCTCGCGATCGCGATGGGCGCCGGCCGGCGCATCACCAAGCGCGAGAGCCGGTACCACGCGCCGCGCTCGTCGGGCCGCGCCTCGCGCTCCGCGGCGCGGGCCAGCCACCTCGGCGCGAGCGCGTTGACGCGCGGGCCAAGGACGGTGAGGAGCGCCGGCAGCACGACCAGCGCGAGGCTCGCCGCGAGCAGCGCCACCAGCGCGCCGGCGATGCCCATCGAGTACAGGAACCGCTGGGGGAAGATGGCCAGCGAGGCGACCGCGGCGGCGATCGTCAGCGAGCTGAACACGATGGTGCGCCCCGACGTCTGGAGCGTGCGCCGGAGCGCGACCGCTCCGAAACCCGAGGTGGCCGCCTCCTCGCGGTAGCGGGAGACCATGAACAGGCTGTAGTCGATCGCGAGCCCCAGCCCCAGCCCGGTGGCCAGGTTGAGCGCGAACACGGAGATGTCAGCAAAGCTCGCCACCACCCGCAGCGCGAAGAACGTCGCGACGATCGCCAGCCCGCCGAGCAGCGGCGGCAGCAGCGCGGCCACCAGCGAGCGGAAGAACAGCAGGGAGAGCAGGAAGATGAACGGGAACGCCAGCAGCTCCGCGTGCGCCAGGTCGTGGCCGACCTGCGAGTTGACCTGGGCGTTGGCGATCGCGTCGCCCCCCAGCTTGACGTCGCCCTGCCCGGAGAAGCGGCTCTCGATCTGCTGCGCGACGTCCTTGAGCGCGTTGTCCGAGAGCGGCTTGAAGTACGCGAGCACGTACGTCGAGCGGCCGTCGCGCGAGACCATTGCCGGATCGTGGGTGTCGTAGAAGCTGATTACCCGCGCTACGTCGGGCTGGGCGCGAAGTTGCGCGGCGACTTGGTTCACGCGCACGTGCCCGGCCGCGGTGCGAACGTCGCCCGACTGCACCAGCGCCACAACTCCGGCATCGATCTGCCGGCCGGCGGCGGCCTGGAAGCGGTTCGTGGCCTGGACGCTCTGGGTGGCCGGATCGTTGGCGCCGTACGGGCTCAGGTGCTTGGACACCGAGAACCCGAACGCCCCGGCGATCGCCGCGCCGACGATCGCCACCGCCAGCACGCGGCGGCCGTTGGCGTGCAGGAACATGGCGAGTCTCCCCAGCATTGGCCTACTCCTTCTCTTCGATGGCGAGCTGGCGCTCGCACCAATCGACAAACCACTGATGCATCTCGAGCCCGAGCTGCCAGGCCCTGAACGGCCCAGGCGGCCCCTGCCGAGCGTGTTCCTCAATCGCCTGCAGCTCCGCGACCTTGCGCTCGTGCACCGCACGCATCGCCCGCAGGTGCCGCGCGCGAGAGCCCGGCGCGCTGTCCGAGAAGAACAGCTTGAGCATGCTCTCATCGCGCACCTCGTACAGCGGCTCGGCGGGTGACTCGAGCCAGCCGCGAAGCGCTGCCTCACCCGCGCCGGTCAGCTCATAGACGGTCCGCGGGCGCCCGCCGGATGGTTCCGGGCGCCCGCGGACGAGGCCCTGTTCCTCGAGCCGACGGAGCTCCGGGTAGATCTGGCCGAAGCTGGCCGCCCAGAAGTGCCGCGTGGACTTGTCCACCAGCTGCTTGATGTCGTAGCCGGTGTCCTTGCCCAGCGCGAGCATTCCGAGGATCACCCGACCGGTGGCGGTGAGCTGGTCACTCATGCATCGGCACGATACATCTGACCGATATATCTGTCAAGAACATGCGCCCGCGTGAGATCATCCCGCGACGTGTTTCGCCGACGGCCTCGCCTTCCGTGACCAGCCGCCGTTGCCGCCTCGGTGCGGCCGCCGTGGCGGCGGGCGTGGTGATGAGCGTCGCGGCGGCGTCGGGTACGGCAACGGCGGCCCGATCGATGACGCGCCAATCGCCGGCGATCGAGCCAACCCATCGACCTCTCCGCGGCGGCCCGTTGACGCCGAAGCGCACGCCCCAGGTCCTGTCCAATGAGTCGACCTTCACCCGGTGGGCGTACGTCGAGGAGATCGCGTCCATTCACGCGCAGCCGAGCCCATCGTCGGCGGTGGTCGCCCGTCTGCACTGGAACACAGAAGACGGCTTCTCGGAGATCTACCTGGTGTTGCGCGCGTCCTGGGATGTCCACGACCAGGAGTGGATCGAGCTGAGGATCCCGGGGCGCCCGAACGGGCGCACGGGATGGGTGCGGCGCGCGGACCTGGGCGCCTTCCACCTCACCCATCAGCTGCTCGTCGTCAACCGCGAACGGCTGCGGATGTACTTCTACGTGGACGGCCACATGCGGTGGAGCGCGCCGGTCGCGGTCGGCAAGCCGAGCACGCCGACGCCGCCGGGAAGGTTCTGGATCCGCGAGCGGTTCAAGATCGACGACCCGCAGTCGGGCTACTGGCCCTACGCGTTCGGCACGTCGGACTACTCGACGCTCACGGAGTGGCCGGACGGAGGCGTGGTGGGCATCCACGGTCCGTACTACGAGCCGCAGCTGATCCCGGGACGGATCTCCCACGGGTGTATCCGCCTGCGCGTCGACGACGACGAATGGCTGGCGCAGCATCTGAGGCTCGGCGCTCCGGTTCGCGTGCTTTAAGCGCACGATCGGTCGGGGATGAGGTTCGGATTCTCGCGGCGCCGCTCACGATCACGAAGCGGGCAAGCGCGACCCACATCCGCTCCGGGGCGGCGGTGTCGTTCGCGATCCGGGTGACCAACCAATCGAGTACTGCCGTGCGCAACGTCTCGGTCTGCGACCGCTTGCGGACCGGACTGGTCCACGTCTCGGGTGGAGCACTCCGAGGAACCGAGGTCTGCTGGAAGATCAGTTCGCTCGCGTCCGGTCGCCGCCGTACCTTCGTGGTGCGAGCCCGAGCCATCGTCTCTCGCACCCGGGTCGTGACCAACGTCGCGACGGTCGGCGCACCCGGGGTTGCCACGCGCAGGGCCCGCTCCACGATGGTGATCATCAATCCGGTTCCGACTTTCACGGGCTGACGCGCCCGTGGGTCTAGGCGGCCGGACGCCGGCTCTTCTGCTCCCAGGCGTCGGTTAGCAGCTCACGGAGCAAGTCGGCGCTGGCCGAGGGGAGTGCCACGCGCACAGCGGCCAGCCGCTTGCCCCACCAGACCTCGGCGCAGATACCTGGGTTCGCCTGCACCGCCGTCAGGATCCCGGGCTCGTCGACCATGACGTTCATGTGCTCGGCGTCCCACAGGGTGGCGAAGATTCGGCGCGATACGCGAAACGACGGGCGCCCGTGATGATCCTGTTCGACCGTGTCGGGAAGGCTGAGGGCGAGCGCGCGAGCCTGCTCGGTCGTGACCATTACTCGCGATCATCGTATCCTCGCGGCGTGCACTTCTCCGAGCTGACGGCACCCGAGCAGCGTGTCCTCGGTTGCCTGATCGAGAAGCGGTGGACGACTCCCGAGCAATATCCGCTGTCGCTGAACGCGATGCGCTTGGCGTGCAACCAGTCGACGAACCGCGATCCGGTCACCGACTATGACGAGGGCACGGTGCGACAGGCCGCCGAGCGGCTGAGTCGCTACGGCCTTGCGCGGCTGGCCAGCGGTCACGGCAGCCGCGCGACGAAGTACCGGCACCTGGCGGAAGAGGCGCTGGGCCTGGGACGGGAGGAGCTGGCCGTGCTGGGTGTGCTGCTGCTTCGGGGGCCCCAGACCCCCGGCGAGCTGAAGAGCCGCAGCGAGCGGATGGCAACCGTGGGGTCCCTGAGCGACGTCGAGGGCGTGCTGGCCGCGCTCGCCGAGCGCGGGTACGTGGCCCGGCTCGAGCGCCGTCCGGGGCAGAAGGAGGACCGCTACCAGCACCTGTTGGGAGGCGCGGAAGGTGCGCCCGAGCCGGTGAGCACCGTGCCGGCGCCGGCGCCAGCGTCCGTAGCCAACCAGAGCCTCGAATCCCGCGTGAGCGCACTCGAGGCCGAGGTCGCCGCGCTGCGCGAGGAGCTGGCGCTCCTACGAGGAGCCGACGCCGATCGCGCTCAGGTCGGAAGCGCCAACCCGATCACGTAGGTCGCGCCGCCGACGATCACCCCGGCGAGCGTCATCTCGAGCCCGGCCGCCCACCAGGTGCGCAGGGTGACCAGAGACTTCGCCGCGCCGACCAGGAAGTGCGCCACGAGCGAAATCAGCGCCGCCGCGACGATCGCGGCGGTGCCGGTCGTGATCATGAACGGGATCACGGGCACGATCGCCCCGAGACCGGTCGAGATCCCGGCCGCGGCCGCGGCCTGGACAGGATCCCCACCTCCGGCGGCAGTGGCGCCGAACTCCTCCGCGGAAAGGGTCTGCAGCATCGCGTCCGGGTGCTCGCCCATCCGCTCGGCGAGCTGGTTGGCCGTCTTCTCGTCGATCCCCTTGAGCTGGTAGAAGAGCGACAGCTCTTCCTTCTCCTCCTCGGGGTGCTCAGCGATCTCCTGGCGCTCTCGCTCGATGTTTGCGGCCATCACCTCGGACTCGGAGCGCTCGGCGAGAAATGCGCCCGTGGCCATCGAAAGGGCGGAGGCGATCGCGCCGGCGAGGCCTGCGGTGAGCACCGAGGAAGATCCGCCGGTCGCGCCGGACACGCCGGCGACGATCCCGAAGACCGCGGCGAGCCCGTCGTTGGCGCCGTAGATCGCACCGGAGATCCAACCGCCCCCGGTCCGATGCCACCGCTCGCGTCCGAGGATCCGGTCGAGCCGCGCTCGGGCGCCCGGTACGGCCAGGGGCGCCTCGGATCGACCTCCTCCAGGGGGAGCCGATCCGTCGCCCGCACCGCCCGAGCCCGAACGGATGTCTGCCACCGCGAGCGAGTGCGAGCGCTCGTCCTTGCGGATGTCGCGCAGCAGCTGATCCGTGGTCGCGTCTCCAGTCGAGCGCCTGTAGAGGTCGCCGACCTCGGCGTCCTCGGCCGCCTCCCGCGCCGCGAGCAGGCGGTCGACGGGCGCGATCCGCGCCTGGAGGCGCAGCCACAAGGGCAGGCGGACGGTGGCTGGATCGGGCACGTCGATCCCGAGCTCGTGCATCCGCTGCTCGAGGCGGCGGCGGTGTCCGCCTTCGGCCTCAGCCATGCGGCGGAGGATGTCGGCCTCACGCTCGGGCATCCGGCGCGCGATCAGGTCGTACACAGCGCCGGCGACGATCTCGCCTTTCCACGCCTCGCGGAGGCGTTCGCGCACTTCATCCGGGGAATTGGCCATGTGCCGTCAGAGCGTACGGAGGGCCGACGTGTTTCGTCGTCGTGCAGCCGTGGAAGACCCGGATCAGGTTCATGAACGGAGGTTTGGGTATGCGTGGTTTGTTGCGTGGCGTGGTCGCGGTCATGACGGTGCTCATTTCGGTGGCCGTGGGGTGCGGCACCGCCGAGGCGGCCGGCTCATACTTGCTCACGGCGACGAGCACCGGCGGCACGTATGCGCCGACGTTCACCGGCAACGGCGAGCTCGGCGTTCGGGTCCCGCCCACCGGCCAGGGGTACGCTGCCGGCACCGTTCCCGCGCAATCCGAGCTCGCGGGCTTCTACGCCCAGCCCCCCGGCGGCGTCCAGCAGCGCGCGAACATCCCGACGTGGTCGACGCTCTCGTTCTCCGACGGTGGGCAGCAGTTCTCGCTGTCGAGCGGGCAGACGACCGGCTGGCGCCAGTCGATCGACCTGCACACCGGAATCGTGACCACGACGGCCCGCTGGACCGCGCCCGACGGTCATGTGACGAACCTTGTATTTCAGGCGCTCACCGATCGCGCGCGCCAGTACGTTGGGCTGGTTCGCCTCCAGCTGACGCCGCACTGGTCGGGCACCGCGACGGTGACCGACCTGATCGATGGCACCCCCGCGACGCTCACCACGCAGGCGGACAAGGGATGGGTCCCGGCGGCGCACCGCGATTGGGTCGCGGTACGGACCGAGGGCACGAACATCGAGGCGGCGATTGCGAGCCAGCTCGGGTTGAGCGCCAACATGAGCGCCACCTCGACTCAGGTCGATCAGGCGACGCCACAGAGCGTCGGGCAGCAGCTCACGTTTCCGGTAACCGCCGGCCAGACGTACACGATCACCAAGTACGTGGGGGTCGAGAGCTCGCAGACCGCCGCCGACCCGGTGAGCGCGGCGCAGGCACAGGCGAGCAGCGCCGCCGGCGCGGGGTTCGGAAGCCTGGTGAGCGCCAACGACGCCGCTTGGGCGGCGCTGTGGGCCGGTCGCATCGACGTGCTCGGCAACCCCACGGTCGCCACTGACGTGAACGCCAGCGAGTTCTACCTGTGGTCGAGCACCCGGGCCGGCGTCGACTGGAGCATCTCGCCGGCCGGCCTCTCCTCCAACGGCTACGACGGCCACATCTTCTGGGACGCGGAGACGTGGATGTATCCGTCGCTGCTCGCGCAGCATCCCGATCTGGCGGCCGGCATGAACGCGTACCGCTTCGACCGGCTGCGCGCCGCCGAGCAGCACGCGGCCGCGACCGGGTATCAGGGCGCGCGCTATCCATGGGAGAGCGCGCTCGATGGCACCGAGCAGATCCCGCCGCCGGTCTCGGTCAACAGCGAGGGTCTCTACGAGCAGCACATAACTGCGGATATCGCGTTGGCCCAGTGGCAGTACTACCTCGCCACCGGCGACCGGGCTTGGCTGTTGCAGCGGGGCTGGCCGGTGCTCTCCCAGGCGGCAGCGTTCTGGGCCTCGCGAGTCACCCGCGCCAGCGACGGTCGGTACGACATCAACCACATCACGGGGCCAGACGAGGAGAACCCGGACGTGAACGATGAGGTGTACACGAACGTCGCGGCCATGACGACGCTCCGCGATGCCGCGCAGGCCGCTCGGGTGCTCGGGATCACCGCACCGGCGTCGTGGTCGCAGATCGCGTCGGGGATCCGTGTGCTGACCAACCGTCAACTCGGGATCCACCCCGAGTTCGCGGGCTATCAGGGACAGCTCGTAAAGCAGGCGGATGTGACGATGCTCCAGTACCCGTGGAGTTACCCGATGCCGGCCGGCATGGCGCTGCGCGACATCAACTACTACGTGCCCCGCACCGACCCGGGCGGCCCCTCGATGAGCGATTCGGTGAACTCCATCGACACGTCGGCGCTGGGCGTCCCGGGCTGCTCGAGCTTCGTATACACCCAGCGCAGCTACGAGCCGTTCATCCGCGACGTCTTCGACCAGTTCTCGGAGACCCGGACCGGCGGGGCGTTCACGTTCATGACTGGGATCGGCGGCTTCCTGCAGGAGTTCCTCTACGGCTACTCGGGGCTGCGCTGGGGTCCGAACGCGATCGGGCTCGACCCGAGTCTGACGAGCGAGCTCGCGGGCGTGGTCCTGCACGATGTCTCCTGGCGCGGGCGGTCGTTGACGATCTCGATCGGGCCGCGCACGACCGCGGTGACGCTCAACCGCGGCCCGGCCGTGAGGATCTCGACGCCGTCCGGCGAGCGCACCCTGCGTGCCGGAGGCACGCTGACGGTCCCGACGCGCCGGCCGGACCTGATCCCGACGCGCGACTGGGTACGGTGCGCGAACGCCAGCGCATCGAGCGCGCAGCCGGGTGCGCCCGGGCTGGCGGCGGTCGACGGCAGCCCGGCGACGGACTGGCAGCCGGGGTCGCTACCCGCGACGCTCACCGTTCACCTGCGCGGCGGCGCACACGTGCTGCGCTCCGCGACCGTGATCTGGGGCCGCCACTGGCCGCCGGCGCCGGGCCCGAACATCCCCCCGCCACCGGGTCCGGTGACCGTGCTCCGGCCCGGCAGTTACGCGCTGCAGGTCTCGAGCAACGGGAGTATGTGGCGGACCGTCGCGGCGGTCAGCGGCCGCTCCGGGACGACCGACGTCCTGCGATTCCGCGCCGTGCGCGCGCGCTTCGTGCGGGTTCAGATCACGAGTCCTGGCACGAGCGGGTCCACCTCGCCCGAGCTCGAGGAGCTGACCGTGGGCTGAGGTGCCGCCATGCACGGCGGACGCCACGGCACGCGGAAACGGCGGCGCTCTCGCTCAGCTCACCGTCTCCACGGAGCGTCCCACCCGGCCGTCGCCGAGCGCCGCGGCCAGCTGACGGCGTGAGCCGATCTCGAGCTTTCGATACGCATTGCCGAGGTGCATCTCGACGGTCTTCGGCGTGATGTACAGCGCTTGAGCGATTTGGCGGTTGGTGTGGCCGTTGGCGGCCAGTGCGGCGACACGGCGTTCGCTCGAGGTAAGCGCCTGGATGCCGTTGACCATGGTCGAGCGAGGCCGGCCGCCGGCCGCATGCAGCTGTGAGCGTGCCTGATCGACGAGGCCGCGCGCTCCGCACCGCTCGGCGAGGTCGATCGCCTCACGCAGCGGCGCGCGCGCCTCGCGCTCCCGGCGGGCCCATCGCAGGCGCTGGCCGAGCGCGGCCAGCGCCTTGGCGTGCTCCAGTCGCGCAGGTGACTCCGAGGCGGTGGCAACCGCCTCTCGGAGGTGGTCGATCCCCTCCTCGTGCTCGCACGTCCCGAGGACCCGCAGCGCTCGCGCGACCCCGCCCGGAGCGCCCCACTGGCGCGTCAGCTCGAGATCCTTCCGTGCCACCGCGATCGCGTCCTCGCGGCGCCCGAGGGCGTCCAGCGCGAGCGCTTTGTGGGAGCACCACGGCGTGTCGACGGGGTTGTGCAAGTGCATGAAGCGGCGCGCGAAGTCATCCGCGACTGCCAGCGCGCGCTCGAAGGCACCCTCTGCGATCAACAGCTCGAGCAGAGAGTTCAACCAATAGCGTGAGCCCTCGGAGCTGTCGCCGCGGTCGGTGCAGCGCTCCAGCTGAGCCCGCGACTCCACGAGCTCGCCCTGTTCTAACAGCACCAGCGCCAGCAAGGAGACGCAGTGGGTCATGGGGGGGTCGGGTCCCAAGTTCCACAGCGCGTACTCATCGTCGGCGGTCCGAAGCCAGTGCTCGGCGTCGGCGAGCTCCCCTCGGCGATAGAGCGTGAAGCCAATACCCAAGCTGATCCCGGCCTTGGCCTGGAGTGAGCCGCGCCGGTGCGCCTCGGTCAGCGAGGGCTGCCACGCCTCCAGCGCCTCATCGCGATCGGCGCGTGCGAGCGTCGTGATCGCGACGATGGCGCTGGAGCCGTTTTCGGCCGCGATCAACTCGCCGCCGGTCAGCGCGTCGCTTGCCAGCTGCGCGCAGGCGTCGCTCGTGGCGCCGGCGAAGGTACCTTCGCGCGCGAGCATCGTGGTAAGCATCTTCGCGGCGAGACCATCGCCTAAACGCTCTGTGCGGAGCGCCGAGAGTGAGCCCAGTTTCTCGCCGCCGCGGCCGCGCACAAACACCGCCATGGCCTCCACGCACTTGAGCTCCGTTCGCAGCTCGGTGAGGTGGGGCGGAAGGTCAGCTGCCGCGCCCGCGGCGATCGAGGCCGCCGCTGCCGATTGTCGTGTCAGCAGCAACGCCCGCGCCAGTGTCAGCGCCACCGATCCCCGCTCGACGGGATCCTCCAGTAGCTCATAGGCCTCGAGCAGATGCTTGGCGGCGTCCGGGCCACGGGTCAGGAACTCCGCGTGACCCAGCTTGAGCAGCACTTGCGCGCGCTCCTCGGCAGGTGGCGGCTCGGCCGCGGCCCGCCTGAGATATGCCACGGCGCTCTCGGCTGCGCCGGCGCCGAATGCGTCTTCTCCTGCGCGCACCAGCGCCTTCACCACCCACCCGTTGGCGCCCGGTGGCACTGCGAGCAGATGCGCGGCCACCTGCTCGATCGGCGCGCCGGCCCCGATCAGCAGTCTCGCCGCGCGCTGGTGCTCGCGACCACGCTGCACGGGCGCCATATCCCGGTAGACGACAGCGGCGACGAGCGGATGCGCAAAGCCAAGCTTGGGTTCTACTCGCAGGATCTCGGCCCGCAACAGCGCTTCCAAACCGGAGCCGCTGCGTTCGTCGTCGAGACCCGCCATCGCGGCGACTAACGACAGCTCGGGGCCATCGCCGAGGACCGACATCGCGCGGGCAACCGCGAGCGCCTCATCCCCCAACCTCGCGATCCGCACCAGCACCGCGCGGGAGACGGCCGTTGGCCCGACGTCGGCGACCATCCGTACGTGCTCGGCGTCGGGCAAAACGCGTTCGGCTTCGAGCGCCTGGAGCAACTGCACCAGCAATAGCGGGTTGCCGGCGGTTGCGGTCTGGCAGGCCGCCGAGAACTGCTCGTCGGCTTCCGCGCCGAGCCGTTCGCTCACGAGCGCGGCGACGCCCTCCCTGCCCAGAGGACGTGGGTGAAGCACCACGCTGACCGGATCGGTCACGACCTCAGCAAGCAGCGGATCGTCGACCGTACGCTCCGAGGAGCGCACGCTGGACGCGACCATGACGGGCAAGCCCTCGAGCCGATGCACCAGGTAGGCCATGAACCGCAACGACGGCGTGTCCGACCATTGCAGATCATCGACCGCGATCATCAGCGGCCGCTCGGCGCACAGGTTCACCACTAGCCAATAGACACCGTGCAAGGAGGCAAAAGAATGGTCGCCCCCGCCGAGCCTCCACTGGTCCTCTTCCCGCTCCGCGACCCCGAAGATGCGCCGGACTGCTGCGGCCGGCCCCGCTAATGCTCGCTCGCGCTCGGGCGCATCCAGCAAATGTCCCTCAAACAGCTGGCGTACGACCCCAAAGGCGAACTCACGTTCAAGCTCGCCACCCCGGGCCGTGAACGCCATCAGATCAGCGTCGGCGGCGCGCGCGCGCGCCTCCGCCAGCAACCGCGTCTTGCCGATTCCCGATGCGCCCTCGATGACCACGAAGGCCGACCCGCCGGACGCTGTCTCTTCTATCGCCCCGTCCAGCAACGCCAGCTCGCGCTCACGCTCGAGCAACTGACCTCCGAACGACCCTCCGAGCATCGCTGCCGCTGTGCCCACTCCTGCGATCTCTCTGTCCCGCGGCGATCCTAGCCGATCAGCCGGGCTCCCTCCAGCAGTTACCGCGCCGGCACGGTGCCTCGCCCGCACCAATCAGGAAATATGCCTAAGTTTGCTTAGCTATTGGAGGCAACATCCCAGCCGGCATTTGGTGCGACCGGAACAACTCGATACCGAACTTTGAGCTCGACGAACCAGGCCTGTCAAGCGGATAACTGTAGGGGCCTGTATGGGGTGCTCCCGGTTGTGCCGGCCGCGAGAGTCGGAGATCATCCGCCCGTGCGGATCGTGTTCCGGTACCGTCGGCGGCCGGCGGCTCGCGGCTGCCGTATCGCGCGCTGGTCAGCCAGGCGCGCGTCGTCGGTTGGCGCCGGCGCGGCGATCGTAGTGCTGGCAGGCCCTGGCGTCGGGGTGACCCTCGCGGCGACGAGCGCAACCGCGACGTTCAGCGCGGCGGGGGACCATCCGTTTACCGTGCCGTTGGGGGTGACGGGCATCACGATCACCGCCCTCGGGGCCAAGGGCGGAAACTGCCCCCTGTTGAACAGGGCTGGCAACGGCGGCGCGGGCGCTGCCGTTAAGGCGACCGTGCCGGTGTGGCCGGGGATGCAGCTGATCGTGGGCGTCGGCGGGCCCGGCGATCCGTGCGGCAAGTCCACTCCCGGCGGACCTCCGGCCGGTGGCGGCCGGGGCGGGGCCGGTGGCGGAGGAGGAGGAGGGCCCGGCGTCGGTGGCTCCCTCGCCCCGGGCGGCGCCGGCGGCGGGGGCGCTTCGCTCGTGGGCCTGGCCTCTCCTTCGCCCAGCTTCCCGGGTCTGCTCGTGGTTGCGGGCGCTGGCGGCGGTGCCTCTGGAGGCTTCGATGGAGGCGCCTCCGGCTCGGCGGGCCACACCCTCGACCTGGGGCCTGGCTCCGCCTCCCCCGGAGGCCCCGGAACACCGAGCTCCGGCGGTGCGGGCGGGCACAACGACAGCGCTTTTCCCGACCACCCAGGTGACTCGGGCTCGTTTGGATTCGGCGGCAGCGGCGGCGGCCCGTGTAGCAACGCCAACATAGTGGGTGGAACCGGTGGCGGCGGCGGCGGTGCGGGTTATTACGGCGGCGGTGGCGGGGGGTGTGGCGCCGGGTCGGCCAGTGGTGGAGGCGGCTCGAGCTTCGCTGTCCCAGGCGCCGCCGACGTGTCCATGGCTCTGTCAAACGCCGCGCCCGGGGTGACGATCACGTATGCGGCGCCGACCGCGGACGTGAGCCCTGCGTCGCTGCATTTCGCGGCGCAGACGCCCGGCAGCGCGGGTCCGGCGCAGAGGCTGAACGTGACCAACAAGGGCTCAGCGCCGCTGGTTGTCTCGGGCGTGCTGCTCGGCGGCGTTGATCCGGGCGACTTCCTGGTCGCCGATCGTTGCCAGCAGCCGGTGCCCGTCGGCTCGAGCTGCGAGATCGGAGTGCGCTTTCAGCCGCAAGCGGCGGGCGGTCGTTCGGCACGGCTGATCCTCCTGACCAACGCTCCGTCCGCGCCAGCCGAGGTGGCTCTATCCGGCGGATCCGCGGCCGAGGTCCAGCTCACGTGCAAGCCGATGACCGTCGGTTTCACCGGGAGCGCGGGAAAGCCCGCCCCAACTGAAGAGAAGTGCACCGGCAAGCACATCCGCGGCGCCGTCAAGTCACCCGCCACCGGAGCCTCGGGGCGTGCCACGCTCGAACGCGGAGCAACCGTATACGCCGTCGGCGCGCGCGTGCCCGCCGCGTATGGCGGCTTCGATTTGCTCCTAAGCGATCGACGTCCGCTCAAACCCGGGCTGTACACGCTCACTATCCGCCACCGGAGAGGTCGGCGGTGGATCGCGCAACGGTTACAGGTCGTCTTGCGCTGAGCGCAAACGTCCGACGTTCGGCGCCGCTGGCGTCAAAGTATGGGGGTCTGTATAGGGGTGTCCCGGTTGCGCGGGTGGGGAGGCGCAGCGATCATCAGCGGGGAGCCTTCGGGTCGACGTTGGGCATCCCGTGAGGGGCCAGGACCGGTGCGAGGAGAGGGTTGATGAGCGATGAGCGCATCCATTTAGATCGGGACACCGAGTGGTGGTTGGCCGAGTTGGGCGCGACGCCGGTGGGGCGGCGGTGGTTGTTGAAGGCGGGGTTGGGCTCGGCGGCCGCGGCGTGTATGGGGGCCTGGTCGGCGCCGGTCGCGGACGCGGCCAGGCGGGTTCGGGCCGGAGTGTCCGGGGTGCGGTTGCAGTTCGCGCTGGGGGCGGCTTCCGAAGTGTCCGACCTGGTGTTGGTGGCCAACGGTGAGCAGCACCCGCTCGTGGCGCACACGGCGGCGTCGCGGAGGGCGCTGCGGGCGCAGGCGGGGTTGTGGGCGAAGATGGACCTGGGCTCTCTGACCCATTTCGTGGAGGGAGTGTCGCTGCCAACTGGCCGGGCCATCGCGGTGCGCGTGCAGGGGCGCAGGGGCCGGCGAGAGGTCCTGGTGGCGCTGTTATGGCATTGCCCAGAAGAGACCACCCGTGCGCTGGCCAGGGTGTCTCACCGGCTGAAGGGCTCCCTACGCGGCGTGGTGGGCTCGAATGAGCGGCTCGCGGCGTTGGGGATCAGGGCGGCCGAGATCAGCTCGCCGCAAGAGGTGGCGCAGCTGGACATCATCATCAGCACCTACACCACCTCGGTGGCATTGACGATGTGCCACCCGAACGTCGGAACGGTGGACTCCACCGCGTCCGGGGCCACCAACGCGCTGCTGCTGAAGACCCCGGAGGTGTCGACGCTCGGGTCCTATATCGACAAGATGCAGCGCGGGGGACGAGACTTCGCCACGTTGGTGCAGGCCACCGATCCGGACGGCTCCCCTAGCCAGATCCAGTTGGGGGACAAAACCTCCACCTTCCACATATCCCAGCTCAACCGGGACGATCATACGTTCGTGGATGCCCATCGGGCGGCGCTCAAGTCGGGGATCCGGAGCGTACGGGACGATGCCAGCCTTGGCGCGGTGATCGACAAGCCGCTGGCCGAGCAGGATGACACCATCAAGCGGCAGACCTGGATCCAGCCCCAAGGAGTGCTCCCGCGGCCCACCACCTACTCGCGAGCGCTGGCCGGCGGTGCCGGCCTCGATCTCAAGGTGAAGAACCCTGGGGATGTTTTCGGCATCACTACCGTGGTCAATGGGACGTACGAGAGCGGCAAAGTGCCATTGAAGGTGGCAAACGACTACGTGCGCTGGGTTTACGGGTACGTCCAGTACCTGGGCAAGGGCGGCCAGGTAGTACCGGCCACAACCGGCGGCAAGTATCCCGACACCGATGCCCAAGGTCCGGATACCCAGTACTCGAAGTTCCTCGGGGTGCTACCGCAGGTACCCACGATTCTTGGGATACCGCTGGGGCCCGCCACCAACACGATCGACGTCACGCTGAGCTTCCCGGAGGGCGCGCATACCGCGCGGCTGCTGTTTTGCGGCTTGGGCTCGGACATCAACGGTGGTTGGCGCGACTACTTTCCCGCCGACGCCTACCCCAACAGAATCGCCCCCACCAACGAGGTGCTGGCACCGGCGCTTGTGACCGGCATTCTTACCATCGGTCTCACCACGTTCGCCCTGGCCGTCGACATCAACGTGGCCGCGACGTTCGCATCGATAAGAAAGGTCATCACTGCTGGGCTGACTGACAAGGCGACGTGGAACGAGCTGTTCACCGTGGCGGCTCGCGCGGTAACCCTGACCAACGCGGAGCTCTTGGGCACCACGACTGCCAGCGGTCTTGCGCTCTACGATCAGGTCAGCGTCAACGGAGGCCAGGCCAACCTGTGGACGATCCTGCTCGCCCTGGGGACAGCGATCGTCAAGCTGCTCTTCGTCCCCAGAGCAACGGTGAAGCTACTTGGAAAGGTGGGACAAGCCCTTCTCGCGAACATAACAGGGGAGGAGGTGCTCAACTCGTTGCCATTGGTTGGGGCTGTGGTTGCGGCACTCGAGGCTGTGGGGGATTTGGCGACGTTGGCGGAGGTATGCGCGGAGTCGGTGATTTGTCCGTGGGTGATTGAGAATGAGGTGACGTTGACGTATAAGGCGTCGGTGTCGGTGTCGCATGATCCGTGTGCGGCGTCGTTTCCGCCGTCGGCGAAGTCGTGGCGGTTGGAGGCGAAGGTGGATGGGGCGTTGGTGTTGGATCCGGTGACGGGTTCGATCAATTCGGGGGGGACGGGGCAGTCGACGCCGGTGCAGGCGGATGTGGTGGCGCCGTTTGGGGGTAAGCAGATTCAGTGGAGCATGGTGTTGTTGGATGGGGCGGGGGGTCAGGTGGCGGCGGGGGTGTCGGCGGGGTATGTGAATGACGATCCCAATAATGTGGCGTCGAAGGTGGCGTTTTCGATTAAGCAGAATCCGGCTCAGATTTCGGCGCGGACGGTGTTTCAGCGGGGGGCGACGACGACGTTTAGCAAGGCGGCTGGTGGTTATTCGTGGTCTGATCAGGTGACGGTTACGGGGACGGTGGCGAGCGCGGGGATTCAGGAGGTGGCGGGGGCGGCGGTGGCGACCACGTTGGGGGTGGCGGGGATGGTGTGGAAGCAGGGGGATCGGTTTTATTTGCGGGGGGTGCCGGTGGTTCAGAACGGCAAGACGATCGAGTTGGGGAGCGTGCGTAAGGAGGGGTATGCGCGGCGGCCGTTTTTGTTGTTTGACAGCTTTGTCGATGTCACGAAGTGTGATCAGAAGGCGCCGGGGGGCGGCAATCACGTGTTGTTGGAGCCCGATGAGACGAGCGACGCCTACGAGGCGCGGCAGTTGAGTTTGGATCCGCAGACGGGGAGGCTGGATTGGGATCCGGCGGCGTCGGTGGGGCGGTTCGTGCTGCCGGTCTCCGCGGCGGCGCTTCATTCCTCGGGGCGGGTGGTGGCGTTGCATACCGATAGCGGCCGGGTGGGGTTGCTGGAGCCGTTGAGCGCGCCGTTGGCGGCGGCGGCGAACGGGGTCGGGAGCACCCGGTTGGCGTCCTATACGGCGGGGCCGGGCACGCAGATCGGGTTGTTGAGCTCGCCGATCGCGGTGGCGGTGACCAACCCGGGGACGGTGCTGATCCTCGAGGCCGCGGGTCCGCAGCTGTCGGCGTTTGACCTCAACGGCCACCCGGTGCGCTACTTCGCCGGCGCCGGGTCGGTGCGCGCCGGCGGCCGGCGCCGCGCGCGGGAGGCTCGCCGGCGCCGGGTGGGCGCGCCGGCGCTTCAGTTCACGCTGCCCCTGGATCAGCACAAGACCTATCTCGACGTGGCCGTGGACGGCGCCGGGCAGATCTACCTGCTCTATTACACCGGCGACGGCGCGAGCGTCCAGGACTACCACCTCGACGTCTATAACCCCGACGGTACCCCGCTCGAGACGGGCAGCCCCGGGGTCAACGTCCCCCGCATCGCGGTGGACTACTGGCGCAGCATCTACGCCCCCAACTACCAACCGCTCACCGACCTGGGGACCAGCACCCCCCACATCGACCCCGCCCTGCACGTGGCCGAACCATCCCTCAGCCGCTTCGACCCCACCACCCCCGCAACCGGCAGGCGCCCCACCAGGACAAGAACCCCACCCCGCACCCCCACCCGCGGACTCGGATAGGGCGCTGGTGACGATCGACGATGGAGAGATGTTGATGAGTGAGGAGCGAACCCACGTGGACGACGAGACCGAGTCGTTGTTGGCCGAGTTGTGGTCGACGCCGGTGGGCCGGCGGTGGCTGTTGAAGGCGGGACTCGGTTCGGCGGCAGCGGCTGCCGCCGGGGTGTGGTCGAGACCCGCGGCCGCGGCCACGAGGCGGAGAGGTGATCCTCCCACGTCCGCCACCCTGCAGTTCGCATTGGGCCACGCCCGTGGGTTCTCGGGTCTGGTGCTGGTCGCCAACGGTGTGCGCCATCCGCTGGTCGCGCACACGCCGCGCTCGCGCACGGCGCTGAAGGCCAGGGGCGGCTTGTGGGGCAAGCTCGACGTGTCGGTCCTCAGCCATCACGTCTCCGGTGTCTCGTTGCCGGAGGACCAGCCAATAGCGGTGTCGGTGTACGGGCGCCGGGGCAGGCGCGAGGTGGTCGTGGCGCAGCTGTGGCACGTTCCGCCCGCTACGGTGCTGGCGCTGGCTCGCGCCACGCAGCGCCTGAGCGGCTCGCTGCGCTCGGTGCAGGCGGGCCCCAGGCGCCTCGAGGCGCTGGGGCTCGGAGCCTCGCAGATCAGGGCCCCCGAGGAGATGGCTCAGCTGGCTACGATCGCCGACCCCTACACCACGGCCGTGACGCTGGTGGTGCACCACCCGCAGGCGGCGACGAAGGATCCCACCAGCGCGGGGATCACGAGCTCCCTGCTGGCGCAGACCACCGAGGTGCAGTCGCTCGGGAGCTACATCCAGAAGATGCAGAGCCACGGCCGCGACTACGCCATACTGGCGCAGGCCACGGACAAGGACGGCTCCCCCACCCAGATCAAGGTGGCTGGCGAAACCAAGACGTTCACGACCTTCCAGCTCAACCGGGACGACCAGACGCTCGTCCGGTCGACCAGATCGGCGCTCATCGCCGGGGTGCGCGGGGTGCGTGACGAACCGAAGCTAGGAGCGGTGATCGACAAGCCGCTAGGGGAGCAGCCCCCGGATGTGCAGAGAAAGACCTGGATCCAGCCTCAAGGCGTTACCCCCCAGTCCACGCCCAACTCTCGTTCGCTCGCCACCGGAGCCGGAGTAGACATCAGGGTCAAGAACCCGGCCCTCATGTACTTCGGGACCACCACCAAGGTCACCGGCGACTACGCCAACGGCAAGGTGCCGCTGAGGATCTACAACGACTTCGTCCGCTGGGCGGAAGTGTACGTCCAGTACCTGGGCAAGGACAACCAGAACCTGTCGATGAATCCGAAGGCGACCGCGCCCGACAGCAAGTACTCCCAATCGCTCGGGCTCCTGCCACCAGTGTTCACCATACTGGGCGTCCCGGTCTTTCAGACCAACTCGATCGACGTCGAGCTGAATTTTCCGCCGGGCGCGCACACGGCGCGACTGCTGTACTGCGGTCTGGGCTCCGACATCCTCGGTGGCGGATGGCGACAATACTTCCCGTCCGACGCCTATCCCGGCCGGATCGCCCCCACCGACGAGGTGCTCGTCCCAGCGCTTCTCACCGCCCTACTCACCATCGGTATGACGGCCTTCGCCTTGGTGACCAACATCGAGATCTCCCGCACCTGGGCGGGGATCCGAAAGGTGATCAACGATATCCCCGCCAATCGGTTTCTCCTTGACTTAGAGGCGGTGACCGAGCACGTGCTCTCGCTGATCAAGACGGAGGCGTTCGCCGTCACCGTCGCGTCAGGGGGCGCGACCTACGTCGACATCGAGGCCAATGGTGGGAAGGCGGGCAACATTTGGAGCATCCTCCTGCCGTTGGCGAGCGTGATCCCCAAGGTAATTTTCAGTCCAGCAACACTCGACTTCTGGAGCGAGGTGGCGGAGATCGTTGTCGCCGGGGAGGCGGCCGACAAGATTACCGCGGCCATTCCGGCGATCGGCCAGGTGATCGCAGTGGTGGAGGCAATCGGGGATGCGGCCACGCTGGCTGAGGAGGCTGTGGAGACGCTGTTGTCGCCGTGGGTGATTGAGAATGAGGTGACGTTGACGTATAAGGCGTCGGTGTCGGTGTCGCATGATCCGTGTGCGGCGTCGTTTCCGCCGTCGGCGAAGTCGTGGCGGTTGGAGGCGAAGGTGGATGGGGCGTTGGTGTTGGATCCGGTGACGGGTTCGATCAATTCGGGGGGGACGGGGCAGTCGACGCCGGTGCAGGCGGATGTGGTGGCGCCGTTTGGGGGTAAGCAGATTCAGTGGAGCATGGTGTTGTTGGATGGGGCGGGGGGTCAGGTGGCGGCGGGGGTGTCGGCGGGGTATGTGAATGACGATCCCAATAATGTGGCGTCGAAGGTGGCGTTTTCGATTAAGCAGAATCCGGCTCAGATTTCGGCGCGGACGGTGTTTCAGCGGGGGGCGACGACGACGTTTAGCAAGGCGGCTGGTGGTTATTCGTGGTCTGATCAGGTGACGGTTACGGGGACGGTGGCGAGCGCGGGGATTCAGGAGGTGGCGGGGGCGGCGGTGGCGACCACGTTGGGGGTGGCGGGGATGGTGTGGAAGCAGGGGGATCGGTTTTATTTGCGGGGGGTGCCGGTGGTTCAGAACGGCAAGACGATCGAGTTGGGCGCCGTGCGTAAGGAGGGGTATGCGCGGCGGCCGTTTTTGTTGTTTGACAGCTTTGTCGATGTCACGAAGTGTGATCAGAAGGCGCCGGGGGGCGGCAATCACGTGTTGTTGGAGCCCGATGAGACCAGCGACGCCTACGAGGCGCGGCAGTTGAGTTTGGATCCGCAGACGGGGAGGCTGGATTGGGATCCGGCGGCGTCGGTGGGGCGGTTCGTGCTGCCGGTCTCCGCGGCGGCGCTTCATTCCTCGGGGCGGGTGGTGGCGTTGCATACCGATAGCGGCCGGGTGGGGTTGCTGGAGCCGTTGAGCGCGCCGTTGGCGGCGGCGGCGAACGGGGTCGGGAGCACCCGGTTGGCGTCCTATACGGCGGGGCCGGGCACGCAGATCGGGTTGTTGAGCTCGCCGATCGCGGTGGCGGTGACCAACCCGGGGACGGTGCTGATCCTCGAGGCCGCGGGTCCGCAGCTGTCGGCGTTTGACCTCAACGGCCACCCGGTGCGCTACTTCGCCGGCGCCGGGTCGGTGCGCGCCGGCGGCCGGCGCCGCGCGCGGGAGGCTCGCCGGCGCCGGGTGGGCGCGCCGGCGCTTCAGTTCACGCTGCCCCTGGATCAGCACAAGACCTATCTCGACGTGGCCGTGGACGGCGCCGGGCAGATCTACCTGCTCTATTACACCGGCGACGGCGCGAGCGTCCAGGACTACCACCTCGACGTCTATAACCCCGACGGCACCCCGCTCGAGACGGGCAGCCCCGGGGTCAACGTCCCCCGCATCGCGGTGGACTACTGGCGCAGCATCTACGCCCCCAACTACCAACCGCTCACCGACCTGGGGACCAGCACCCCCCACATCGACCCCGCCCTGCACGTGGCCGAACCATCCCTCAGCCGCTTCGACCCCACCACCCCGGCGATCGCAAAACGCAGAGCCCCCGCCCCCAAGCGCGGCCTCGGGTGAGCGGCCGGCGCCAACGATCGCAGCCGCGGTCCACTCGACGTGTTGATCTTGCCGAGGCTCTGATGCAGCGCTGGCTCAGGTTCCACGGGCTCCACCGTCGGCCGTCCGGACCAGTGATCGCGGGGGTGGCGTGCGTGACCGCCACGCTCGCCCAGCTGGCGTGGCCTGCTACCGGGCTTGCCGAGGTAACCGCGACGACCAAGTTCACCACGCCGGGAACATATGGATTTTCGGTGCCGGCGGGGGTGCGGAGCGTGACGGCGGAGGTCATCGGCGCCGGCGGGGGCACCTGCGGTCAAACCCCGGGTGGCAAGGGGGCCGCGGTCACGGTGAGCGTCGGGGTGGTGCCCGGCGAGCAGTTGTTCGTGGGCGTGGGTGCGAATGGCGGTCCGTGCGGCGCCGGCAGCGGCGGAGCCGGAACTGGGGGCGGCGCGGGCGGGATCGGCGGCGGCGGTAATGGCGGCGCCGGCAGTGCCGGCGGCTCAGGGGGAGCCGGCGGGGGAGGCGCCTCACTGATCGGAGTGAGTTCGCCCTCGCCTGGTTTCCCGGCCTTGCTCGCGGAAGGCGGTGCCGGCGGGGGTGCCGCGGCGGGTGGCGGAAACGGGGGGGCCTCGGGCTCTGCGGGTGCCGGTGAGGGCGGTCAACCGGGAACCCTTACGGCGGGGGGCGCCGGCGGCGCACAGGATCTCGTCGACGGCGGCCTCGACCCCAAGTACGCGGGCGCTTCGGGCTCCCTCGGGCTTGGCGGTGCAGGGGGCGGCGGTGGTGATTGCACGGAGGTGAAGAACGGGGGCGGCGGTGGGGGCGGTGGTTACTACGGCGGTGGTGGTGGGGCCTGGTGTGCGTTCATATCCAGCGGCGGTGGTGGCGGCGGCTCGACCTTCGTCAGCCCGGCCGTCACGGTGGTGAGCGCTCCTGCGCTGACAAGCTCCGCGCCCGGGGTCGCGTTCACCTACGCCGCGCCGACTGCCGATGAGAGCCCCGCCGCCATGCACTTTGGCGTGCAGGCCCCCGGGACGGCGGGATTGGCACAGATGCTGACCGTGACCAACAAAGGTTCGGCGCCGCTCACCGTTTCCGGCGTCCTCTTAGGCGGCCCCGACCGGGACGACTTCCTGGTGGGCGATCGCTGCCAGCAGCCGGTGGCGGTGGGCTCTAGCTGTCAGATCGGAGTTCGCTTCCACCCCTCGGCGCCCGGGGCACGGTCGGCGACCCTGACGCTGTTGACGAATGCGCCTAGTGCGCCCTCGGCCGTGACGCTGTCAGGGGGCGTTGTGGGCTCCGCGGGCAAGGTCGAACTCCTCACCTGCCGGCAACCAACTGAGGTGCCCGCCGGGAGGGCGCGTCCCCATGCCGCCTCCCCGGTCGGCGCCGAACGGGCCGAGGTGGCAGACACGTGCACCGGGAAGCTCGTTCGCGGCGCGCTCAGGTTCAGGGCCGCTGGCACGACGCGCGCCGAACTAGTCAGAGCCCGTGTGGTCTTCGCCACCGGCACGGAGGCGCCCACGGGCCACAGGGGCTTCGAGCTGCTCCTCACCGACCGCCGGCCGCTCAAGCGCGGCGGCTACACCCTGATCCTGCGACACCGGCGCGGTCGGCGATGGATCGAGCAGCGACTGCCGATCATCCTCCGCTGACGACAACACCCTCTGACTCAATTGATCTATCGCCCCCCGACGCCAATCTCGACACAAGGCACCACCGCTCGTCGCGAGCGGATCCGCGCCACTGGCGGGCGGATACTCGGTGGGGTGGCGGCGCTTGTCGTGCTCGCGTGGCCTGGTGCCGGTGTCGCGCAGGCGGCGTCAGCGACAACGACGTTCGACTCGCCGGGGGTGCATCAGTTCACCGTGCCTCCCGGGGTCGACCGCGTCACGGTCGTCGCCGTCGGTGCCGCGGGCGGCAGCTGCGGCGGGGGTCAGGTCCGCGGGGGTGAAGGCGCTGCGGTCACCGTGACGCTGGCGGTTTCCCCGGATGAGCACCTGGTTGCCGGCGTCGGCGCGCCCGGCGCCCCCTGCGGCCCCGGTAGCGGAACGGGGAGCGGCGGCGGCGGCGGCGGGACTGGCGGCGGCGGCAACGGAGGCGGTGGCAATCCCGGTGCCTCTGGAGGCGGCGGCGGCGGTGGAGCTTCCCTGCTGGGCGTGGCCTCGCCGTCGCCCGCTTTCGGTGGGCTGCTGGCGGTCGCCGGCGCCGGCGGCGGTGCCTCCTGCTGCTTCGTCAACTTCTCCCTCGGCGGTGACTCCGGTTCGGCGGCCGGGGGTAACCAGGGTGGCGCGCAGGGGACTCTGAGCGCCGGCGGCGCGGGCGGCAACAGCGGTATCCATGGTGCGTCGAGCCAATCCATCGGTGCCTCCGGCTCGTTCGGCCTGGGCGGTGCCGGCGCCGGCGGGGGGTCCTGCATCACCGGCCGTGCCTCGAGCGGCGGCGGTGGCGGTGGCGGAGGCTATTACGGCGGCGGTGGCGCCGGCTGGTGCGAGTTCGATAGCAGCGGTAGCGGTGGCGGTGGCGGCTCGAGCTTCATCAGCCCGGCCGCGACGATCATTCTCCCCCCGGCCCTGACCGACGCGCCCGCGGGGGTGTCGATCACCTACCCGGCTCCGACCGCCGACGTGAGCGCCAAGGCGATCAGCTTCGGCAGCCAGGCGCCCGGCACCGCCGGCCCGGAGAAACTGCTGACCGTGACCAATCGCGGTTCGGCGCCGCTGCTCATCTCGGGCGTGCTCCTCGGGGGTTCCGGGCCCGACGACTTCCTCGTCAACGATCGCTGCCAGCAGCCGCTGGACGCCGGGTCGCATTGCGAGATCGCGCTGCGTTTCGATCCGCAGTCGCCGGGAGAGCGATCGGCAACGGTCAAGTTGTTGACCAACGTCGCGCGCCCGCAAACCATGGTGGCGCTGACTGGCACCGGGGGCACCACATCCACCCGAGCCGAGCGCCGGGGCAGCCGCATCGAGCTGGTCACCTGCAAGCCGATCACCGACCCCGTGGTCAGAGTCACCGGCACCGGCCCTGCGGCGTCCCCCGAGCCGGAGGCGTGCGCCGGCAGGCTGGTGTCGGGCGCCCTTGACTTCTCGCCGGGCGGATCGTCGGTGCTCGCCGTGCTTGCTCGTCACGGCGCGATGTATGCGACGGGCGTAAGCATGCCGACCGCTGACGGCGGCTACGAGCTGGTGTTGCGAGATCGCCGGCATCTCACACCCGCCAGCTACACGTTGACGCTACGCCACCGGCATGCCCGCCGCTGGGTCACCCGGCGGCTGTCGGTGGTCTTCCGCTGACCGCTTACCCCTTACCGGCTCTGGGAGGCCTCCGCCCTCTGGGCGGCCTTCGCCCACTGGGAGGCCTCCGCCGCGAGACCGAAGACGCAGCGGTCGGCCCGAACTTACGGATCCTGTGGTTGCCCGTGTCGGCGACCACGAACAGGACACCCCGCGTCACGGTCACCGCCTCGGGGTGGTCGAACTTGGTCTGATCGGCGAAGTTGTCGCCGTTGAAGCCCCCTTGGGGTTTGCCGTTCGAGATCAGTCCGCCAACCTCGATCACGTGATCGTAACGGGGGACGTACGCGCGTATGAGGTTGTTGTCCGTGTCGGCAAATACCACATTCCCGTCGAGCCCGATGGAAAGACCCTCGGGATGGTTGATCTGGACGTCGGTTCCGGGAAGCAGCGAGCCGGTGTCGGGGTCGGTGTTGCCGTTGAAGCCACTGATGCCGGTTCCGACCACCTTGGTGGTCTTTCCGTCGGCGAGGTTGACCTTCAGCAGGAAGTCGGGGTTGTTGCTGGCGGCATATAGGTTGCCCTCGGTGTTCCCGGCCACGCTTCGAATGTCATAGGCGCCGCCGGCCGCGCCCACGGTGGTTATGGTGCCGTCGGGCCGCACCTCCCGGATGCCCCTGCGCCCGTCGGCGATGAAAAGCTGGCCCGTTGGATCGACCCACACCCCGTACGGACCGGCAAGCGCTGCGTCCGTCGCGGGTCCGTCGTCTCCGCAGCCCGAGCCGGGCGTGGCGCATTCCTTGCCATTGCCGGCGACGGTCACGATGGTGCCCGGCTGACCCGTTGTACCCGCCGTCGATCGGCGAATCGGGGTTTTACACGAGCGCCGAGGCGTTACCGAGCAAACCCCGCGCGGACAGGATTTCAGTGGGCGCCGCTGAGCTGTCGGTCGACCGCGACGCGGCCTGCTGGTCAGATGAGCGCGTCGCGGCGTCGACGCGAGCCGACACCCGGCTTGTGGCGCGGACGGGAAGATCCGACGAACTCGGTGAAGACCGGGATCGGCCACGTACAGCGATCCGTCGAGTCCGACCGCCAGGCCGCTCGGATCCCGGAGCAGCGCCTTGTCCGCGGGGCCGCCGTCGCCACAAGCATCGGTTGGGTGCGGGCAGAGTTGGCCGGGACGACCGGCCACGGGCTGCGATGGGCCATCGCCGACCAGCTGGATGCTCCCGTCGTCCAGGGCGGCATAGTAGCCGCCCGTCGTGAGTGTGGTCGCCCACGTCGGGGGCGTGGCCGCCGCAACCGCCAGCGGTTGCGCAGCGATGGTCGAGGGGGGGATGGGGAACACGGGCGAGGTGGGGGTGGGGCAGGCGTCGAGCGCCGCGGCCGAGCAGGCCGGAGGGAGCGGCGGGCCGGGGTCGGGCGGGAGCAGGTTGCTGCCGGTACAGCCGCTTGGGGGGGTGCCTCCGGACTTGCCGTCTGGACAGGCCGCCAGATCCATCAGCGAAACTCCATTGAGCTCCGTGCTGTGAAACGGGATGGCGCCCGAGTCTTCCTGCGAGCCCAGGGTTAACGGCCAGGACAGCGCTGGCGGTGAGCCTTGCTTGCACTTCGAGTTCTCTAGGTCCCCGCAGTAGAGCCACGCGTTGGTCAGAAAGGCCCCCGTCACCGTGGCGCCCGCAAACACGGCGCCTGGGAGATAGGAGCTCGTGAAGTGGACGCCGTTCAGCTGTGCGCCCGTGAAGTTGCAACTGATGCACTGTGCCCCGTCGAACTTGGCGTCGGTGAGGTCGGCGCCGGTGAAGTCGAACCCGCCCCCCGCGTTCACATCCCCGGCCAGAACCGCCCCGACGAAGTCGGCCCCCTCCAGGTCTCGTGCGTCCTCAAACGCGTGCCCCTCGTCGCCGTAGATGTGGGCTTCACTGAAGCCGGTGTTCTTGCCCACCACGCTGTTGAAGTCGGTGCCGACCGCGAGCACCCGGTGGAACACTGCACCAGAGAGGTCCGCGCCTTGAAAGCTGGCACCGCTCACGTCGGCGCTGTCGAAATCGGCGCCTTGAAGGTTGGTGTTCGACCCGGCGAAACTGGCCGGATTCACATCACCGCGTTTGCCTAGATAGGCCCCGAGAAAAGAGGCCCCGGGCGCGGTGACGTTGTGAAACGTGGCGCCTGCGAGGTTTGCCAACCCGAAGCTCGTTCGCTGCAGAGAGGCCCCGTCGAACTTGGTACTCGTAAAGTCGGCCGGTAAGCCGATGAAGCTCGCGCCCGACAGATTGATGCCGTGCAGATCTGCGCCCCCGAGCTTGCTTCGGTCGCCTGCGTCCGCTACGAACTCGGCGCTGGCGAAATCGACGCTGGCGCCGTACTGCTTCTGTAACAGCAGCAGGTCGAGCCTGACCGTGCTGCCCGGGAGCAGGGGAGTTTTCTCGCATCCGGGGTCGGGCTTCAGCGGGGTGAGGTGAGCGTTGACGAGGTCGGTATCCGTGAACACGGTGCACTTGCCGTTGAACGGGCCGATCCTGACCCGCGCGAAGCTCGGAGGCACGGTGTATCGCAGCGCGTCCAGGTGGGCGCCCCGCAGGTCGACTTCGTCGAAGACGGCGCGATCGACCTTGTTCTGGTCGAGTACCGCGCCGGCGAGCGAGGCCTTGACAAAGGTCACGTCGTCCAGCGTCGCGCCGCTCAGGTTCCAGCCGTTGAAGACCCCGTGCAACGTGGAACCGGTCAGGTCGGCGCCGCTCACGTCTCCCTCGTACGCAATGCTCGGAAGCATGGCCTGCGTGGGCGTGAAATCGACGCCCTGAAGTTGGCAGTCCCGGCACGAGTTGTAGATGGCCAGCAGATACTCCTGATCCACGATCGACGCCTTGGTCGTCTTCCAGTCGCTTCTGCCGGGGAACAGCACGGCCGGATTCGTGCCTTGCACGTCCCGCGCCCCCCACGCCGAGAAGAGCTTGGCGGGCTCGTCCTGGAGCAGGACCGCGGCTCCGGGCGAAACGTCGATCGAGGTCGGCTGGGTCATCACCTGTGCGCCGGCGTCGGCGTCGGCGCCACAAGAGGTCGCGTCCCAGGTCGATCCGGCGGGAATCACGACCACGTTGGGCTTCGACGTGTTTGGATCCAGCGGCCGCGCGAAGACCGCGCCTCCGTCCGGCGGAGATGGTGGCGAGCCCTGGCGCAGGCACTTCGGCCCGCTCGACTGAGCCGAGGTGGCCTCCGACCCAACACCGAACATCATCACGGCCAGAGCGGATGCCACCAGCGCGGCTCGTGTCATCTGAATCCGGTGGTGGCGCCGGCCGTGGTTCGCATTAATCCGGTTGTCCCTCATCCGAGTCCGATGGTGGGGGCTGGTCGTCGCGTTCGTGTGGGGTTGGTGGGGTCGAAGCGGCTAAGCGATGGTTCCTTGACGCCGAGGGCGGGATCGACGTGCGGGGTGCTGGTCCCCAGATCCGTGAGCGGCTCGTAGTTGGGGGCGAAGATGCTTCGCCAGTAGTCGACGGCGAGATGGGGGACATTTACACCCGGGCTATTGGTGTCAAGTGGCGTGCCGGCGGGGTTGTGCACGTCGACCCGATACTCCTCTGGGCGGGAGCCATCGCCGGTGTGACACAGCAAGTAGATCTGCTCGGCGCCGTCCACCGCTAGGTCCAGATAGGTCTTCTGCTTATCCAGGATCTGGGTGAACTGTTTATTGGTCGGAGCTCCGAAGTACTGCACAGGGTTTCCGTTGAGGTCAAACGCCGCCAGCTGCGGGCCGTCTGCCTCGAGCACGAGCATCGTCCCCGGGTTGGACACCGCCAGCGCGAGCGGCGAGCTCAACAACCCCACCTGGGTGCCCGGTCCAGCGGTGTAGGCAGCCAGCTGCGGGCGAGGAGTGGCCACCGGTTGCAGCCACCCCACCCGTCCGCTATCGGTGTGCACCGCCACCACTTTCCCCGAGGAATGGAGCGCCGCCGCCGACACCGGCAACTGGAACATCCCCAGCGAGACCGTCGGATCCCAGTCGAGCCCTCCTGTTTCAGGATCCACGATCAGCTTTCGGACGTGATACACAGGCGTGGTCTCGTCGGGCTCCAGGAGCACGTGGTTGCCCTCATCGCCCTTCTCCAGGAACGAGTCGAACAGCAAGAACGGCTGGCGCGCATAACCCTCCTTGCGGACCTTCCCGAGCTTGATCGTGGCCCCGTTCTGGGCTACCGGTACCCCGCGCAGGTAGTACTTATCGCCCTCCTTCCACACCATCCCCGCTACTCCCAGCTTGGTGGCCACCGCCGCTCCCGTGACCTCCTGAATTCCGCTGTTGGCCACCGTGCGCGTGACCGCCACCCGATCAGACCAGCTATAGCCATGGTCTGCGGTGCTGAACGTGGTGGTCGCGGCACGCTTGAACACCGTCGACGCGGTGATCGTCGCCGGCAACTGGGTGATCGAAAATGCCACCTCGGACGGCAGATGATCCGGATCATCATTCTTGAGCGGAGGCGAGACTCCCGTCGCAACCTGCTGGCCATCCCCATCCAGAAACACTACGCTCCACTGGATCGACGTGCCGCCGAACGGCGCCGCCGCATTGACCTGCACCGGCTTCGACTGCACGGTCCCATCCGGATTTATCGAACCGATGATCGGATCCAACACCAACGCCCCGTCCACCAACGCCTCCAACCGCCATGACTTCGCCGTCGCAGGAAACGTCCCATTCGGACCGAGCCGCTGATCGTGAGAGATCGTCACCGACACCGGGTAGGTCAACGACACCTCGTTCTCGATCACCCACGGGGACACCACCGCCTCAGTACACGCCTCCGCCAGCGTGAGGGCATCCCCCACCGCCGCGACGATGCCGATCACCTCGCCCACGAACGGGATCGCCTCGAGGACCTTGTCGGCCGCCTCTTCGCTCAGGATGATCCCCGCTATCTGCGCCCAGAACTCGAATGTTTTCGGGTTGAAGATGAGCTTCGGGATGACCGACGCCAGCCCCAGCAGGAGGTTCCACAGATTGCTCAGACTCCCACCGTTGTTGGCGATGTCCTCATACGTCGCCGCCCCCGAGGCGACGGCCGTCGCAAACGCCTCGCTGGCGGTCAACGCGATGGCGCCGTTGGTGAGTGCGGCGAACGCCGCCTCGAGCTCGCTCGCAGTACCGACAGTCAGCTTCGCGATTGCCGGCCACGCCGCGGCGATGTTGGCGGCGCTGGCGAGCGCAAACGCGGTCAGTCCGATGCTCAGGATACCCGTGAGGAGGGCCGGCACGGTGACCAGGTCGGTGGGCGCGATCCGGTCGCGGTAGGCGGCGTCCGGAAAGTACTGACGCCAGCCGCCGCCGAGAATGTCTGAGCCGAGCCCGCAATAGAGCAGCCTCGCGATGTGCGCACCCTCGGGAAACTCGAGCGTTACGTCGATCGAGTTGGTACCCACGATCGGCACGCCCACGACGGTGAACACCTGGGGGAGCAAGCCGAGCGAACGAGCATGCTGAGTATCGGGAAACTTGGCGTTCGGGTCGAACGAGAGGTTCGTGCCGTCCTTCCCTAGATACTGTACGTAGACCCACACCCAGCGCACCCAGTTGTTGTAGACCTTCAGCGGCACCTTTCCGTTCTGATAGCCACCCGTGACCTTCGTGACGGTGCCGAACAGCTGTCCGGGGTTCTTGACCTTGACCCCCAACTCGGCGCCGGCGCGGCGCGAGCGCGCAGATCCGACTGGTTGTGGCGTGACCCCCACGGGCTGTACCCACGTCTTGCGCTTGACGTCTGGAGGCTGATCTTCCAGGGGCCCGTCGACCACGGCTCCCAGCTCGGCGTTGTCGCGCACCGCCCGCACGCCGGCCGTGAGCGCCGACCTGGTTGCCTCCACGAACGTGCGATCGTCGCGGTTGAGCTCGATCGTCTTGAGGGGGCCGGTGATATCTCCCACCTTGATCACGCTCGGACGGCCATCCTTCTCGGTTACCGGCACCACCGTCATGGGATCCCTACCGCCTCGCTGCATCTTGTCGATGTAGCCGCCCAGGGTGCCCACCTCCGGGGTGCCCTCGAGCAGCGGCGTGGTCACTGCCGCGGCCGTGGGGTCCTTCGTGGCCACATTGGGGTGATGCATCACCATCGCGGTGGCCATGGTGTAGCTGCCCACGATTGTCGAGAGCTGCGCGACCTCCTCGGGCGAGCGGACATCGGTGGCTCTGATCCCGAACGCCGCCAGGCGCTCGCCGGAGCCGAACACACTGCCCAGCGAGCCCCTCTTCAGCCGGTGGGCCGCCCTCGCCAGCGCCAGCGTGACCTCCTGCGGACAATGCCAAAGCTGCGAGACGACCACCTCCCGCTCGCCTCTGAAGCCGACGACCGATATCGACAGCGCCTGATCCGTCGGCAATGGCACGTCGTCGACGGAATGCGTCAACATCGTCAGATCCATCTTCGCCCACAGGCCCCCATCCGACCGCAACGCCCTCCGCGAAGCCGCCGTATGGGCCACCAAGGGAAACCTGCGCCCGTTGGCCAGGAGCGTCAAATCCGAGACCTGGTGGGCGGCCCCGAGCGCGAACTGAAGCCGCACGGCAGACCCCCCGCGACGAAGCCGTCTGGCGGCCTTCGCCACCGGGGCCGACACCGCCGCCGAATAGGCGGCCGTCGCCGAACCCAGCCCCGCCTTCAACAGCCACCGCCGACCTACGGGCGTAGACCACAGCTCCTCCAGCAGTGCCCGGGTCGCTGCCTCGGTGTGCGCGTGCCTGCCCTCCATCAGGAGCTAGCTCCTCACAGCTGCTCGGAAATCGTGGGCAACAAGGCTCGACATGTCACCCGAGGCCGCTCCTGGGGACGGGGGCTCTGCGTTTTGCGATCGCCGGGGTGGTGGGGTCGAAGCGGCTGAGGGATGGTTCGGCCACGCGCAGGGCGGGGTCGATGTGGGGGGTGCTGGTCCCCAGGTCGGTGAGCGGGGTGTAGTTGGGGGCGTAGATGCTGCGCCAGTAGTCCACCGCGATGCGGGGGACGTTGACCCCGGGGCTGCCCGTCTCGAGCGGGGTACCGTCGGGGTTATAGACGTCGAGGTGGTAGTCCTGGACGCTCGCGCCGTCGCCGGTGTAATAGAGCAGGTAGATCTGCCCGGCGCCGTCCACGGCCACGTCGAGATAGGTCTTGTGCTGATCCAGGGGCAGCGTGAACTGAAGCGCCGGCGCGCCCACCCGGCGCCGGCGAGCCTCCCGCGCGCGGCGCCGGCCGCCGGCGCGCACCGACCCGGCGCCGGCGAAGTAGCGCACCGGGTGGCCGTTGAGGTCAAACGCCGACAGCTGCGGACCCGCGGCCTCGAGGATCAGCACCGTCCCCGGGTTGGTCACCGCCACCGCGATCGGCGAGCTCAACAACCCGATCTGCGTGCCCGGCCCCGCCGTATAGGACGCCAACCGGGTGCTCCCGACCCCGTTCGCCGCCGCCGCCAACGGCGCGCTCAACGGCTCCAGCAACCCCACCCGGCCGCTATCGGTATGCAACGCCACCACCCGCCCCGAGGAATGAAGCGCCGCCGCGGAGACCGGCAGCACGAACCGCCCCACCGACGCCGCCGGATCCCAATCCAGCCTCCCCGTCTGCGGATCCAAACTCAACTGCCGCGCCTCGTAGGCGTCGCTGGTCTCATCGGGCTCCAACAACACGTGATTGCCGCCCCCCGGCGCCTTCTGATCACACTTCGTGACATCGACAAAACTGTCAAACAACAAAAACGGCCGCCGCGCATACCCCTCCTTACGCACGGCGCCCAACTCGATCGTCTTGCCGTTCTGAACCACCGGCACCCCCCGCAAATAAAACCGATCCCCCTGCTTCCACACCATCCCCGCCACCCCCAACGTGGTCGCCACCGCCGCCCCCGCCACCTCCTGAATCCCCGCGCTCGCCACCGTCCCCGTAACCGTCACCTGATCAGACCACGAATAACCACCAGCCGCCTTGCTAAACGTCGTCGTCGCCCCCCGCTGAAACACCGTCCGCGCCGAAATCTGAGCCGGATTCTGCTTAATCGAGAAGGCGACCTCCGTGGGTGGCTTGCTGCGGTCGTTGTTGACGTAGGGTGCCGACACCCCCGCCGCCACCTGAGTCCCCGCCGCGTCCAACAGCACGATGCTCCACTGGATCTGGTTCCCTCCAAACGGCGCCGTCGCCGTCGTCTTCACCGGCGTCGACTGCCCCGTCCCCCCCGGATTGATCGAACCCGTCACCGGATCCAACACCAACGCCCCATCCACCTTCGCCTCCAGCCGCCACGACTTCGCCGCCGGCGGAAACGACGTCGCACACGGATCATGCGACACCGTCACCGAGGCGTCATAGGTCAAGGTGACCTCATTCTCAATCACCCACGGACACGCCAACGTCTCCGACAAGGCCTGGGCCAGCGTCAGCGCATCGCCGATCGCGGCGAGGGTCGCAATCACCTGACCGATGGCCGGGATCGCCTCGATGATCTTATCGGCCGCCTCCACCGAGAGGATGGCTTCGGCAAGCTCGAAGACCACCTTCGGATTGAAGAGGACCTTCGGGATGACCGTGGCGAAGCTGAGCAGGAGGTTCCACAGGTTGTGGAGGTCTTTGGCTTCGATTTGCTCATAGGTGGCGCCGCCGGTTGCGACCAGTGCGGCGAGGGCCTCGCTCGCTGTGAGCGCGAACGTGCCTGCGGCCAGATCCTCTGCGACCAGGCTGAAGATGCTGCTCAGCACTGCCGCAAACTCCATTCCCCCCGCCTCGAGCTCGGCCTTTATTGCCGCCCAGGCACTTGCAATGTCGAGATCGGTCCCCAGTGCGAAAGCGGTGAGCCCGATGCTGAGAAAGCCGGTGATCAGTGCGGGCACCGTGACTTCGCCGGTGGGGGCGATTCGGTTGGCGTACGCGTCCTGGGGGAAGTACTGACGCCAGCCGACGCCGACGGCGTCCGCGCCGAGACCGCAATAGAGCAACCGCGCGGAGTGGGCTTCGGCCGGGAATGTCAGGTCGACGTCGATGAAGTTGGTATGGAGCGCCGGGAAGCCGATGATCGTGAACACCTGGGGCAGGATCCCGAGGAACTTGGCGTACTGGGTGTCAGGGAATTTGGCCGAGGAGTTGAGCGACAGGTTCTCGCCGTCATTGCCCAGATATTGGACGTACACGGAGATCCATCGCACGAAGTCGTTGTAGATCCGCAGTGGCACGGTGTTGTCGTGGAGACCACCGTTGATCGTCGTAGTGGTGCCGAGGTACATGAAGGCCGGATTCTTGATGTTGATCTGGAGCCCGGCGCCTTTCGCCCGCGCGCTCGAAGCGGGCTTGACCTGGGGTGTGACTCCTATGGGCTGCATCCAGGTTCTGCGCTGAATGTCAGGAGGTTGCTCATCCACCGGCTTGTCGATCACCGCGCCTAGCTTCGGTTCGTCGCGTACTGCCCGCACCCCCGCGATGAGCGCGGACTTGGTGCTCTCGACGAATTGCTGATCGTCTTGGTTCAAGCGAATCGTCTTCAAGGGTTTCGTTAGGCCTCCCACCGTGATCTGGCTCGGGGAGCCGTCCTTTTCGGTGGCCTGTACGTAGATCAGCGGGTCTTCGCCGCGCCCTTGCATCTTGGGGATGTAGTTCCCCAGTGCGGCCACCTCCGGCGTCCCGATCAACAAGGTGGTGGTGATGGCGGCGGTGTCCTTGTCTTTCGTGGCCACGGTAGGGTGATACATCACGATCGTCGTCGCGGTTGTGTGGCTGCCCACGATGGTCGCCAGCTGCGCGGCCTCCTGGGGCGAGCGGAGCTGGCCGGCCCTGATCCCCAACGCGGCCAGGCGATGATCCGTGCCCAGCACGCTCCGCAGCGATCCCTGTAGGCGATGGGCCATCTTCGCCAGAGCCAACGTGGCCTCCTCGGGGACATGCCACAGCTGCGCCACGATGACCTCGCGCCGCCCTCGGAATCCCACCGCCGAGACCGCCATCGCCTGATCCGCCGGCAGCGACACCCCCTCCACGAAATGGGTCAGCGCTCCCAGATCCATTTTGGCCCACAGCCCTCCCCGCGCCCGCAGCGTCCTGCGCGAGGCGGCGGTGTGCGTCTGGAGCGCCAGGCGCTTGCCGTTCGCCACCAACACCAGATCAGAGACTCCACGCGCAGCCCCCAGGGCAAACTGCAACCGAACCGCCGAAGCCGCCCCGCGCACCGGCTGGCGCGCCTGCGCCGGCGCCCCCCACCCGCGCGCCGCGACCGCCGCCGCCGCCGACCCCAGGCCCGCTTTCAACAACCACCGCCGCCCCACCGGCGTCGACCACAACTCCGCCAACCACCCCTCGCTCTCACCATCGATGCGCACATGCTTCTCACTCATAAAGCGTCTCCTTCACACGGGAGGTCAATCAAATGGATCACTCCATGCCCGTGACGTCGCCCGTCGCTGTGGGCTCGTTTTGCGAGCGCTCGGCGAAGTGCTCGGAATGTCCAGAGAGCTCAGCGGCGCGGTTGCCGACGATTGCCTCCTTGAACTCGCGCATGCCGCTCCCGACAGATCTGCCGATCTCTGGCAGGCGCCTGGCGCCGAACAGAAGCAGGACCACTGTGAGCAGGATCAGGAGATGAACTGGATTCTCAAATCCGGAGAGCATGAATAACGATCCCTTCGATCGTATGGATCTGTGCGATTAGGTTTGAAACGCGATTGTCGTCCGGTTGGATTGGGGGTCATCCGGTGAAGCGAGGGATGCGTAGTCGGGTGCTGGGTAGCGTGGGGTCGAAGCGGCTCAGGGATGGTTCGGTGACGCCGAGGGTGGGGTCGATGTGTGGTTTGGTGGTGCCGAGGTCGGTGAGGGGGTCATAGTTGGCGGCGTAGATGCTGCGCCAGTAGTCGACCGCTATGTGGGGCACGTTGACGCCGCTGCTGTTGGTCACCAGCGGGTCGCCGGTTTCGGTGTACACGTCGAGGTAGTAGTCCTCGGGGCGGGAGCCGTCGCCGGTGTGGGCGAGGAGGTAGATCTGGTTGGTGCCGTCGACGGCCAGGTCCAGGTAGGTTCGGCCAGCGGTCAGCGCCAGGGTGTATTTGCGGTCGGGGTCTTTGCCGAAGTAGGGCACCGGGTTGCCGTTGAGGTCGAACGCCGATAGCTGCAGGCCGGCGGTCTCTAGGATCAGCACCGTCCCGGGGTTGGTCACCGCCAACGCCACCGGCGAGCTGAGCAGCCCGATCTGGGTGCCGGGACCGGCGGTGTAGGCCGCCAGCTGCGGGGTGTGCGGCCCGCCGGCGGCGGCGGAGATCGCCACCGGCTGCAGGGACCCCACCCGGCCGCTGTCGGTGTGCACCGTCACCACCCTGCCCGAGGAGTGCAAAGCGGCCGCCGACACCGGCAGCAAAAACTGCCCGTAGGAAACCGTGGGATCCCACTCCAGCCGGCCCGACCCCGGGTCCAGGGTGAGCTTGCGCACGTGATAGCCCGCGGTCTCCTCGTCGGGCTCGAGCAGCGCGTGGTTGCCCTCATCGGCCTTCTCCACAAACGAGTCAAACAGCAAGAACGGCTGCCGCGCGTACCCCTCCTGGGGCGCCGTCCCCAGCTTGATCGTCTTGCCGTTCTGGGCCGTGGGGACCCCCCGCACGTAGTAGCGATCGGCCTGCTTGAACACCGCGCCCGCCACCCCCAGCCGGGTCGCGATGGCGGCGCTGATCACCTCCTGATGCCCCGCAGTAGCCAGCGTCCCCGGCACCGCCACCCGATCAGACCACGTATAGCCACCAGCGGCACTGCTATAAGCCGTGGTGGCGACCCGCGTGAACACTGTCTTAGAAGTCAAGGTGGGCGGCAGCTCGGTGATCGCGAACCCCACCTTCGAGGGCAGGTTATTTGGATCATCATTAGCGAACAGGGCCGACACCCCCGTGCCCACCTGATTACCCGCCGAGTCAGCGAACACCACGCTCCACTGAATCTGCTTACCCCCAAACGGCGCCACCACCTTCACCACCAACGGATCCGAACGCAGCGTGCCACCCTCATTGACCGACCCCGTGATCGGAGCCAACACCAACGCCCCATCCACCTTGGCCTCCAACCGCCACGACCTCGCCGTCTTCGGAAACGTCGCATCCCGCGAATCACGAGCAATCGTCACCGTCGCCCCATACGTCAACGAAACCTCATTCTCAATCACCCACGGACAGATCACCGACTCCGCACACACCTCCGCCAACGTCACCGCATCCCCCACCAACGAAATCACCGCGATCGCCTCACCGATAAACGGAAGGGCATTGACGATTCGGACAGCCGCCACCTCGCTGATGATGGTGGTACCGAGGGTGGCTACAAACTCGTAAGCCACCTCCCGGACCAACCCGGGATTGAACAGGATCTTGGGGATCACGCTTCCCAGGGCGACGAGGATGCTCCAGATGTTTGCCTTGCTGCCTCCGTTGGAGGTGATGTCCTCATAGGTCGCCCCACCCGCCGCGGTCAGTGCGGCCACCGATTCCGACGCGGTAAGCGGAAGCGCTCCCTTGCCGATGGCTAGCACGATGTCATTGAACGCGATAAATCCCTTGGGTAGATTCTTGGCCACGTAGCCCCTGATCGCTATCCAGGTGGCGGCGATGTCGAGGTCGGTGACCAGTGCGAATAGGTTCAGCCCGATGGTCAGGATCCCGGTCATCAGCGAGGGGAACAGCACTTCGTCGGTGGGGGCGATGTTCTTCGGGTAGGCGTCGGCGGGGAAGTACTGGCGCC
Organism: uncultured Solirubrobacterales bacterium; assembly: GCA_963731355.1. GTDB lineage: Bacteria > Actinomycetota > Thermoleophilia > Solirubrobacterales > Solirubrobacteraceae > Palsa-465. The sequence continues at coordinate 853,272 of CAVSUS010000006.1, forward strand.
AGCCGCCGCTGAGCAGGTCTGAGCCCAGTCCGCAGTAGAGCAGGCGGGCGGTGTGTGCTCCCTCGGGGAAGTCGAGTGTGACGTCGATGGAGTTGGTGTCCCAGACCGGCACGCCCAGCACGGTGAACACCTGGGGCAGCATTCCTAGCGACTTGGCGTGCTTGGTGTCGGGGAAGGTGGCGTTGGGGTTGGCCGAGAGGTTCTCGTCGTCCTTGCCCAGGTATTGGACGTACACCCACAGCCAGCGGACGAAGTTGTTGTAGAGCTTGAGCGGCACCTTGCCGCTCTGATAGGAGCCGGTGACCTGGGTGCGGGTGCCGAACAGAAAGCCGTCGTTCTTGACCTTGATGTCGAGTCCCGCGGTGGCGGCCAGCTGACGGGAGTAGGGGGTGGGCTGCGGGACCACCCCCTGGGGCTGCACCCAGGTCTTGGTCGAGGCGGCCTTGTCCTGCTCCAGCGGCTTGTCGATCACCGCTCCCAGCTGCGCGCTGTCGCGGATCCCCCGAATCCCCGACAGCAGCGCCGAGCGGTGAGCCTCGGCGAACTTGGGATCATCGCGGTTGAGCTCGATGGTGGAAAAGGTGTACATCTTGTCCCCGAGCTTGATCTGGCTGTCGGAACCATCCTTGTCCTTGACCGTCACCGTGGTGGCATAGTCGCGCCCCCGGCCTTGCATGCTCTGGATGTACTTGCCCAGGGTCTGTACCGCGGGGGTCTGACCCAGCACCGACTTGGTGGCGGCCAGGGCGGTCTTGTCGACCGTCGCCACGTTGGGATGAAACGCCACCAGCGCCTCCGCCGTCGTGTAGGTGTCCATGATCGAGCCCAGCTGTACCGCCTCCCGCGGCGCGCTGAGCTGAGCGGGGGACACCCCCAGCGACGCCAGCCGCTGACCCGAGCCGACCACGCTCTTCAGCGACCCCTTGAGCCGGTGCGCGACCTTGGCCAGCGCCAGCGTCGCGTCCGCCGGGCAGTGCCACAGCTGCGAGACCAGCACCTCGCGGCCACCCCGGCGGCCATACACCGAGACCACCATCCCCCGGTGGGTGGGCAACCGCACCCCGGCCACGTGATGGGTAAGAGCCGAAAGCCTGACCTTTCCCCACAACCCTCCCTCGGCCCTCAACGCCGCCCGCGACGCCGTCGTGTGGGCAACCAACGGATGCCGCACCCCATCGGCCACCAACACCAGGTCAGAGAGATCCTTGGCCGCACCCAGCGCGCACTGCAACCGCACCGCCGAAGCCGCCCCGCGCACCGGCTGGCGCGCCTGCGCCGGCGCCCCCCACCCGCGCGCCGCCACCGCCGCGGCCGCCGACCCCAGACCCGCCTTCAACAACCACCGCCGCCCCACCGGCGTCGACCACAACTCGGCCAACCACCACTCGCTCTCGCCATCTAAGTGGACGCGCTCATCGCTCATCAACCTTCTCCTCACATCGGGCCCGACCCCTCACTGAACGCCCAACCTCGACCGAAAGGCTCCCCACTGATGATCGCTGTGCCTCCGCACCCGCGCAACCGGGACATCCCTATACAGACCCCCATACTTTGACGCGAAAGCGCCCGGAGCCCTGACTCACCCGACCCCCAGTCGGCGTCGACGTCGGTGCTGCGGCGCCCCTGGCTTGACGGCACCGGCCGGCGCGGACACGCTCGCTATTCCGACAGCGCCGCGCGCAGATCGCGGCGAGAGCTGATCCCAAGCTTGCGATACACGTTGCCGAGGTGCATCTCAACTGTCTTGGGCGCTACGAACAGCGCCTCGGCAGCCTCGCGGTTAGTGGCGCCTTGAGCCGCGAGCTCCGCTACCCGCCGCTCGGTCGCGGTCAGCGATCCGACCCCCGTAAGCGTCGCTGCCCGGGGTCTTGCCCCGGTGGCATAGAGCTCCGTTCGTATCCGGCCGGCGAGCCCGTCAGCCCCGCACGCGCCGGCGATCTCAAGCGCCGCACGCAGTGGCTCGCGGGCCGCGGTCGGACGTCGCATCCGCCTGAGCGTCTCGCCCAGCGCCGTCAGCGCGTGGGCATGTTCGAGCCGGGCGGGCGATCCCGCGACCAACGCCACCGCCTCTTCGAGATGGTCGAGGCCGCGTTCGCGCTCGAGCGTCCCGAGCGTCCGCAACGACCGCGCGATCGTTGCCGGCGCGCCCCAGGCGCGCGCCAGCTCGAGCTCGTCGGCAACCAGCTCGAGGGCTTCGTCGCGCCGGCCGAGATGACCCAGCGCCTGTGCCTTGTGGGAGCGCCAAGGAGCGTCCATCGGGTTGCGGACCAGATCATCGAAGCGATCGGCGTAGTCATTGGTCGCGGCCTCCGCCTCCTCAAAGCGCAGCTCGGCGAGCAGCAACTCGATCGCGCTGCCCAGCCAATAGCGCGCGCCGTCGTCGCTTCCGCCCTCGTCGTGGCTGCGCTCAAGGGCGCGCCGCGCGCCCGCCAGATCACCCCGGGCGCGCAGCACCGAGGAGAGGTGGGCGTCGCAGTAGATCTGTGCCTGGAGCTCGTGATAACCCCACTGGTCAAGCTGCAGGCGGCAGGTCCGCAGCGATTGCTCGGCGTCGATGAGCTCGCCGCGCCGATAGAGAGCGTGGCCTCGCCACAGGCTGACTGCCGAGGCGGCGAACAGCGATCCTCGTCGGTGAGCTTCGGCGCTCGCTGCCTCCCACCACTCGAGCGCCTCCGGGCGATCGGCGAACGTCAGGGTGGTGATCGCACAGTTGGCCAGAAGACCGTTATCGGCGGCGATCAGCTCGCCGCCGGCCAGCGCCGTTAGCGACAGCTCGCTTACCGCGTCGCTGGGCCCGCCGGCGTACATCCACGCCTGAGCGGCGATCGCGGCGAGCATCTTCGCGCCGATACCCGCGCCCCGCGACGCGGTGCGGTAGGGCTGCAGGCGCCCGAGTACGCGGCCGCGGTCCCCGGCACCGAACAGAGCGCAGAAGAACTCAAATGCCTCCAGCGCATCGCGCAGGTCTCGAAGCTCCGCGGGCAGCTCGGCAGCCGCTTTCCGGGCTACTTCGGCGGCTCGGTCGGGGGAGCCGGTGAACAGGAGAGCCCGTCCCAGCACCTGTGCGGCCACCGCGCGTTCTCGTGGGTCAGTGAGCAGCGCATAGGCTTGCTGCAGATGCTCGGCGGCAGCCGGCCCACTGGTCAGCGCCTCCGCGCGTCCGAGAGCCAGCAGAAGTTCCCCGCGCCGGTCGCCCGCGGGATCCTCAGCGAGCGCCCGAGACAGGTAGGCCGCGGCGCTCTCCGGCGCGCCTTCTCTGATGGCCCTCTGGGCTGCGGTCGTCAGAGCCTCAACCGCCCACTCCTCTCCCCGGGAGGGGACGAGGAGAAGCTGCCCAGCGACTCGCTGCGCCCGCGCGCCGGCGCCGGATAAGAGCTCGGCCGCACGGCGGTGGCGCTCGTGTCGCTCTGCCAGCAGCACGTCGTTATAGATCGTGGCGCGGACGAGCGGATGCACGAACCCCACCCGCGGTGGCGCGCGCAGGATCTCCGCGCGTACCAGGGAGGTCATCGCCTCCTCGGCGCGACCCTCATCCAGCCCGGCCAGCGCCGCGATCGTCGACGGCTCGGAGTCATCGCCGAGCACAGCCACCGCCTGCGCGACCGCCGTGGCGTCCGGCGGCAAGCGGCTCAAGCGGAGCAACACTGCTCTCGAGATGGATCTTTGTCCGAGTTCCTCGATCAGCGCGATCTGCTGCCGCTGAGGACGTACGCCCTCGGCGGCGAGCGCTTTCAGCAGCTCGGTGGTGAGCAGCGGGTTGCCAGCCGTGGCCCGGTAACACGCGGTGCAGAACCCGGCGTCGGCGCCCGGCCCGAGGCGTCGGCGCACCATCGCGGTGACTGCCGCGTGACTCAGGGGGTGCGGCCGGATTCGCACCGTCGATGGCTCCCCGACGACGGCCTCGATCAGCCCTCTGTCAGATACGCGCTCGTCCGCTCGCACGCCCGTCACCACCAGTATGGGCATGCCCTCGAGCCGGGTTCGCAGGTAGGCCATGAACCGAAGCGAGGGCGCATCGCACCACTGCAGATCGTCGAGTGCGAGCAGGAGCGGCCCATCGTCGGCGAGGTGCGCGGTCAACCAATACAAGCCGTGCAACGACGCGAAGGATGGATTGTCGTCCGCCGGGGTCCCGTCACCGCCGCCGGTAAGCGAGAAGATTCGCTCCGCGGGTGCTGCCGCCCCGCGCCGCAGCCGCGCAGGATCATCGCTTACCACGCGCTCAAACAGCTGCCGGACAACGCCGAACCCGAAGTCGCGCTCGAGCTCGGAGCCTCGAGAAGACAGAACCGTGAACTCCGCCTCCGCTGCCCGTAGGCGTGCCTGCGCGATCAGCCGCGTCTTGCCGATCCCGGACGGCCCCTCGATCGACACTATCGCTGCTTCGCCGGTAGCGGCGGCGGCGATCAGCGCATCCAGCATCGAGACCTCGCGCTCGCGCTCGAGCAGCGTGTCCGCGGCGGTCGGCATCAAGGCACGGCGCGGCCGCTGTCCACCACGCGCCACCACGGGTTTCGACGGCAGCTGTCAGACGCGCCGGCTCTCACGCAGCGCCGAGTCTAGGCCCGTCAGAGCCCGACGCCAGGCGTGTGTAACCACAAGCACGCTCTCCCTCGGGCGCAAACTACGGGGTTCTGTACAGGGGTTCTCCCGTTGTCGCGCCGTCAGCGTAAGCGGATCATCTCGACCATGACAGCCGAACCAATACGGATCGTGCTCGACATCGAGGTCCTCGACGAGTCGCCCATCGGCCATGCCACCACGATCGATGGGACGATCCGATCGTTCACCGGCTGGCTCGGCCTGCTGAGCGTGCTCGAGGCGTTGCTTCCCGATCCCCGCCACTCGGACGACGAAGCCGTCTGGTGACCCGGCGCCTACAGGATCCCGATTTCCGAGTTGTCGCCGACCATGAACCGGTAGGCGCGCGGCTGGCGGTGGTCGCGGCCTATCCTGACGTTGCGGCCGAGCAGCGAGGACTCCATGCGGCCGTCGAGGTCGCACACGACCGAGCCGGCGAGCAGGATCGAGTGCTCGACCTCGGCGTTCTGGATCGAGCAGCCCTCCCCGATCGCCGTGTATGGCCCGACGTAGCAGTCGGTGAGCCGCGCGCCGGCGCCGATGATCGCGGGGCCCCTCACCGCGGAGCGCTCCAGGCGGGCGCCGGGCTCGACCACCACGCGTCCGTCGACCCGGGAGTCGATCAGCTCCCCGTCGACGCTGCCGACGATCGTGTCGAGCACGAGGCGGTTGGCGGCGAGCATGTCCTCCAGCCGTCCGGTGTCCTTCCACCACCCGCGGACGATGTGCGGCTCCACCCGGTGGCCCTGGTCGACGAGGTGCTGGATCGCGTCGGTGATCTCGAGCTCTCCGCGTCCCGAGGGGCGGATCGCGCGCGCCGCGCGATGGACCGCCGGTGTGAACATGTACACCCCCACGAGCGCGAGATCGGTGTTGGGATCGGATGGTTTCTCGACCAGCCGTATGACCGCGCCGTCGCTCAGCTCGGCGACTCCGTACTGCTCGGGATCCGGCACCGGCGTTAGCAGGATCAGAGCCTCGGGCTGGCTGGCCCGGAACGCGGTGACCAGGTCCTCGATTCCGCCCTGCAGCAGATTGTCGCCCAGGTACATCACGAATGGCGAGGTCCCCAGGAACGGCTCGGCGGTCAGCACTGCGTGCGCGAGCCCGAGCGGAGCGTCCTGCAGGATGTACGTGAGCTGGATCCCGAAGCGCGAGCCGTCCCCCGCGGCCGCTTTGATCTCCTCTCCGGTTTCCGGGGCGATGATGATCCCGACGTCCTCGATGCCCGCGTTGGCCATCGCTTCGATTCCGTAGAACAGCACGGGCTTGTTCGCCACCGGCACCAGCTGCTTGGCGCTGGTGTGGGTGATCGGACGGAGCCGCGTCCCTGTGCCCCCGGACAGAATCAGCCCTTTGAGGTCCTGCATGCACGGGCAGCGTAGCCGCTTGCTCGACGCTGGTACTCCAGTCCGTCAGCGCGAGACGAGCTCGGCCGCCGCGCCTATAGTTTCGGCGGCGGCACGGACCGCTGCCCGCGCGTCCTCGGGCTCGAGCACCGCGGCGTCGCCGGCCTCCTTGAGCACCTCGCGCACGAGCCAGTCGATGCCCGCGAACCCCAGCTCGACCAGCAGCGAGCCATCCGACAGCTCGGCGACCACCGTGCGCTCCTCCCGCGCCCAGCGTGCCCTCTCCGGCGAGATCCACACGCGCGCTCGCCGCGAGGCCGGCACCTCGCCCGTACGAGGCCAGCCATCCACGTCGGCGGCGGGATCCACGTCGGGTCGCGGCTCGAACCGCTCATCGGTCACCGTGGCGGATTTGATCCGGTCCAGCCGGAAATGCCGCACGCTTCCACGGGCGGGGTCGAAGCTCGCCACGTACCACCCCTCCCGACCGTTGATCAGCGCATACGGTTCGACGGTCCTGGTCGAGAACTCGTCCTCGTTCTCCTTGTAGTACTCGAACGACAACAGGCGCCGGCCGGCGATCGCCCGGGAGACGAGCGTTGCGATCTCCACGTCATCGCCCTGCGCGGCCACCTGAAGGCCATCCTGCACCGGATCCTCCCCAAGCGCCGCGACCACCTTGGCGCGTACCGAGGACAGGGAGCCCTGCGGTATGTGCTCGCCGATCAGGTCGATCGCGGCGATCAGCGCCTTGGCCTCGACGGGGAGGAGGCGAGCGGGGCGGGCAAACGAGTCCCCGTAGGGCTCGGGGTCGACCTCGATCATGCCGTCGGCGGCGATCTCGGCGTAGAGGACATACGTGCCGGCGCCGAAGTTCACGACGTTCAACACCGAGATGTCCTCGCGCAACTCCTGCTCGGAGATTCCGAGCTGCCGGCAGAGCCGGCCGGCGTCGAGTCGCCGTCCAGCGCGTCCGGAGTCGATCAGGATGCTCGCGAGTGTGACCAGGCGGGCAAAGCGCTCGGGACGGATCGCGGTGTCCGGGTGATGGCCGTTCGCCCCATCGCCGTCGGCGCGCTCGCGCGAGAGGGCCTCGCGCGGCGGGGCGTCGCCGGGGGCCGGTGCGCCGGTTGCCTCCCGATCACCCGCGATCGCCTCCGCGATCTGCGGCTCTCCCGTGTGTCGCTCGATCAGCAGCCGCACGCGCTCTCGAAGCTCGGCCGCGAGCTCCGGCGGGCTCAGGATCCGCGCGTGCTCTCCGAGGCCCAGCACCCACGCGATTAGCTGGCGAGCGTTCGCGTAGGGGGTCAGGAACACTCGGTCGCCGTCATCGGTGCCGACCTCGCCCGTGTTGTCCTCGCCGGCGGTGCGGATCTGTCCGTAGCGCCCGAAGTGACGCTCGATCTGCCAGGCGATCCGGCCCTCGATCCAGATCTCGGCGGTGTCGATCGGATCGCCGAACTGCCAGTCGATCCGGTTGGCATACGCGCGCGGGTCGAAGTCGGCCGGCCGCTGAAAGTCGTGCTCGGCCTTGGTCGCGTAGCCCACCTTCCCCCGGATCCGCGACAGGCGGAAGACGCGGATCGCGCGGCGCTCGTGCGATCGCCCCACCACGTAGAACTGTCCTCCCTGGTAGAGCAGCTGGTAGGGATCGACCCGGCGGGTGCCGAGGTCATCGCGCTCCATCGTGTAGTAGTCGAACACAATCGTCTTGCGCCGGAAGATCGCGGTCTCGATCTTGGCCAGGCGCTGGGAGATCTCGTGACCACCCGCCGAGCCGGTGATTCCGAGCGCGACCGTGTGCTGCTCGGGAGTCCTGAGCGGGCTGGGCCGGCCCCAGGAGATCTGCTGGAGCGCAAGGCGAAGGGGCTCGGCGTAGGCGAACTCGCCGTCGAGCAGCTGCAGGGCGGTTCCAAGCGCCGCGAGCTCCCCATCGGTGAACTCGATCGGCGGAAGGTGGAAGTTCTCCGGAGGGAGCGAGTAGGTCTCCTGCTCGACCAGGCCATCGATCGGCTTCTCGACCGAGAGCACGATCCCGAGCGCCTCGAGCTCCGAGCGGTCGGCGTAGAAGCGGCGCGCGAACGCGTCCTCGTTCATCACGCTGTAGCCCTCGACGTCGCGCCGGATCTCGAGCGCCGTCACCGGTCGCCGCTCGGCCATCAGGTAGGAGATCAGCGACAACTGGCGGATTAGCTTCTCGGTGTCCTTGGCCACGGCACTAATGTAGTTGGGGGTCAGGGGTCGCCGTCACACAGCGGCCGCGGCGGGGCGGTATTTGCGCAGATTTGGCGCGCCGGAAGTAAGTCTCGTTGCGAGTCGTTAAGACCTATCAAGGGCGAGGTTAAGGCGCCCAAATCCGGGTCCGATCCGTCCGTGCGGGTCTTATGCTCGCCGAGGCCCAGGAAGCGAGGGGTGCACTGCCTACGCGATGAGCTTCCGCAAAGTCCAATCGAGCGATGAGCCCGCGGGGGGCGACGGGGGTCGCGGTCGCCTGTTCATGCCTCCCGGACGGGCCCGGATCGTTCGACGCCTCTCGCTTGTGATCGCCGCCATCGCGCTGGCCGCGACGCTCCTGTACCCGGGCCCCGTGCCCGATCACGACTCGGTGACGAAAGCGGTCGCACGTCCCCAGCCGGCCCCGCCCCCTCGCCCCGCGACGGTGACGGTCTCGGCGGGTCCAGACGCGCTCACCGTTCCCCGTTCATTCCTCGGGCTGTCGGTCGAGTACTGGGCCGTACCTCATTTCGCGCAATACGGCGCGCAGTTCGACCGCGCCCTCTCGCTGATCCACGTGCCTGGCGAGGGCCCGGTCATCTTGAGGGTGGGCGGCGACTCCGCGGACCGCACCTTCTGGGCGCCGGACGAGCGTCGGGCGTCGCGATGGGCCTACGACCTGACCACGTCGTGGTGGCGCGGGCTGGGGACGGTGGTCCGCCGAACCGGAGCGAGGGTGATCGTCGACCTTAATCTCGTGACGGGGTCGGCATATATGGCGGCTCAGTGGGCGCGCGAGGCCGAGGCCGCGCTGCCCCGAGGGAGCATCATCGGCTTCGAGGTCGGCAACGAGCCCGACATCTACAGCAATCGCTACTGGTCCAAGGCGACCTCGTCCGGAACGCTCAGAACCGATCTCGTTCCGCTCAAGCTCTCGTCGATCAGCTATCTCGATGAGTTTGAGGCCTACGCGAGTGCGCTCTCGCAGGTGGCGCCGAACGTGCCTCTGCTCGGTCCCGCCGTGGCCAATCCGAGCCGCAGTCTGAGCTGGGTCGCAACGCTGCTGAGCGGCCCGCACGCCGGACTCGGGATCGTCAGCGTCCACCGCTACCCCTACTCGGGATGCGTTCGCAAGTCCTCGTCGGGCTTTCCCACGATCGCCCGCTTGCTCAGCGAGAAGGCCTCGGCGGGGGTGGCGAGCGCGGTCGCGCCGGCGGCTCGCCTCGCCCACGCGGCCGGGCTTCCGCTTCGCCTGACCGAGCTGAACTCGATAACGTGCGGCGGGAAGCCGGGCGTCAGCGATACGTTCGCCACCGCTCTGTGGGCGCCGGACACGCTGTTCGAGCTGATGCGAGTTGGCGTCCAGGGCGCGAACATCCACGTGCGGGACGACGCGGTCAACGCCGCCTTCTACGTGGGTCCCAGCGGGCTGCGGGCACAGCCGCTGCTCTACGGTCTGACTCTGTTTGCCCGCACCCTCGGTCCAGGGGCGCAGCTCATCCACGCCTACGAGCAGGCGTCGCCCTCGCTGCACCTCAAGGCGTGGGCGGTGCGACTGCGGGGAGGCCTCGTGCACGTCCTCTTGATCGACAAGGGTCCGAACGCGGTGCGCGTCAATCTACGTCTCCCGGCGACCGCCCCGGCGACCGTCCAGCGCCTGCTCGCCCCGTCGGTCCGGTCGCGCTGGGGCGAGACGCTCGCCGGCCAGCACATCGCGAGCAACGGCCGCTGGGCGGGACATCGCACGACCCAGGTCGTGGCGCGTTCCCGCCGCGGCTTTGAGATCGTTGTGCCCCGGTACAGCGCGGCGCTCGTGAGCGTGCGCATGCAGGGGCCCCCGCAGGCGACGGCGCCATCGGGCCTCCACGGTCGGCACGTGCTCGTCGGGGTGCGGACCCGCCGGCCGGCGGCGCGGCCGGGGACGACCCGGAGCCGGCGGGCCCTGAGCGCTCCGCGGAACCGCTCGCGGACCCGGCTATAGGCCTTAAGCCGCTTCGCGCTCGGCCCGAGGGGGCGCCGGAAAGTACGCGCCGGCGCCGAGGGCCTTGTCGTACGCCGACCAGTGTTCGCCGGCGGGGAGCTCCTTCTCCAGCCGGTCGAAGCTGCCGAGCCGGCCGCCCAAGTTGTCGATCATGTGGACGAGCGTTGCTTCGCGCGTGCAGGGAACGACCGGGCTCCCGTGCTCGAGTGACCCGTGGTGGCTGAGGATGATGTGCAGGACCGCCTCGGCCAGATCGGCAGGGAATCCGCCCAAGCGCTCGATCGTGCGCCGAATCCGGTAATAGCCCAGCGCAATCTCGCCGTACAGCCGGCCCTGGTCCGACATCGAGATCGCGCCACCCTGGACGTCGTAGGCGTCGAGCTTGCCGATGTCGTGGAGCAGCGCACCGGTCACCGCCACGTCGCGATCGATTCCCGGGAACGTCGCGGATATCGCCCCGACCGCTTGGGCGACGGCCAGAGAGTGCTCGAGCAGGCCGTGCCGGTAAGCCTGGTGGTAGCGCTTGGCGGCCGGCGCCTCGCGATAGCTGGCCCAGGTCGGGGTGTCTTCACCGAACACGGCCCCGAGCAACCGGCGCAGATGCGGATTCTGCACGGTCGCGGTCAGCTCGCGCAAATCGGACTCCATGTGCTCGGCCGACCGCGACGGGCCGTCGGGTGGGGCGTCGAGCCGGCCGGCGGTATCGAGCTCCTCGGTCATCGCGCGTCGAAGATAGAGTGGCTCGCGGACGGCACAGCATGGAACGCACCGCGATCGTCACCGGAGGAACCGGTGGACTGGGGTCCGCGGTCGTCACGCGACTGCTCGACGGCGGGTGGCGCGTGGTCGTCCCGTGGGTGCTCGAGCACGAGCGCGAACGGATGCCCGAGCGGGAAGGACTGGAGCTGATCGAGGCGGATCTGTTCGATCCGCGCGCGGTCCAGAGCGTGACTGCGGCTGCGGCCGGCGGTCACGGGGCACCGGTGCGGGGCCTCGTCAACCTGGTCGGAGGATTCGCATTCGGCGGGCGGGTGCACGAGACGCCGATCGAAGAGTTCGAGAAACAGTTCGAGCTCAATCTGCGGGCCACCTATCTGATGACGCAGGCAACGTTGCCGCACCTACTCGAGAGCGGCGGTGGCTCGATCGTCTGCGTCGGCACTCGGGCCGCGCTACAGCCCTTCCGCGGCGCGGCGGGCTACGTTTCCTCGAAGGCCGCGGTGATCGCGTTCGCCCAGGCGGTCGCGGTCGAGTACAGGGACGACGGCATACGTTGCAACGTGATCCTCCCGAGCGTGATCGACACGCCGGCCAACCGGGCCTCGATGCCGAACGCCGACCACGAACGCTGGGTCAAGCCGGCGGAGATCGCGCGCGTGATCGCTCACCTGCTCTCGGATGATTCCGCGCCGACGAGCGGGGCGGCGATTCCGGTCTACGGCCGCGCTTAGTGACTCTTCGGCGAATCTTTGCCCTGTCTGGCGGCTGCAAACCATCGTCCAGCGGCGTCCCCGGCGCTCGCTGTAGCGCTGCTACAGCTTCACGCCTGCGTCCTAGCTGGGCTCGGTTTTCGCTCGCCATCCAGGTCAACGATTCTTGAAGAGCCACTAGCTGGGTACGATCTCCACTTATGGAGCGTAAGTGGTGGACGCTGATCGTCGTCTGCGTCGCCACGTTCATGTTGCTGCTCGACATCACGATCGTGAACGTGGCGCTGCCGAAGATCGCGAACTCCCTGCACGCGAGCTTCACCGACATCCAGTGGGTGATCGACGCCTACGCGCTCACCCTCGCTTCCCTGCTGCTCACCAGCGGCACGCTCGCGGACCTGCTCGGCCGAAAGCTCGTGTTCTCGATCGGGCTGGGGCTGTTTTCGCTCACCTCGCTGCTCTGCGGCCTCTCGCCGAGCGCGTTGTTCCTGATCTTCGCCCGCGCGGGGCAGGGAATCGGCGGGGCGATCATGTTCGCGACGTCGCTCGCGCTCCTCGCCCAGGAGTTCCAGGGCCGCGAACGCGGCGTTGCGCTGGGCGCCTGGGGAGCCACGCTCGGCGCCGCGGCGGCGGTGGGCCCGCTGCTCGGCGGGGTGTTGACCGAAGGGCTGGGCTGGGAATCGATCTTCTTCATCAACGTGCCGGTCGGCGTTGCCGCCGTGATCCTGACGCGCATGAAGGTCACCGAGTCGCGCGATCCAGAGGGTGCGCGCATCGACTGGATCGGCACGGTCACCTTCACCGCCGCGCTGTTCCTGCTCGTGCTGGGAGTGATCCGCGGCAATGCGGTGGGCTGGGGGAGCGCCGAGATCGTGGCGCTGTTCGCAGGGTCGGCGCTACTGCTGGTCGCGTTCGTTGTCACGGAGGCCACCGGCAGGAACCCCATGCTCGACCTGCGCTTGTTCCGCAAGCCGACGTTCTGCGGCGCGTCGATCGTCGCGTTTGCGGTGTCGGCGTCGATGTTCGCGATGTTCCTGTACCTGACGCTGTACCTGCAGACGATCCTCGGGCTCTCGCCGCTTCAGACCGGCCTTCGCTTCCTGCCGACGACGGTCGTGATGTTCTTCGTCGCGGCCGCCTCGGGGAACCTCTCCGCTCGGGTGCCGGTCCGCCTGCTGCTTGGCTCCGGCATGGCGCTGGTCGGGGTGGGCTTGCTGCTGATGCGAGGCCTCACCGCGTCGTCGGACTGGACCGCCCTGCTGGCTGGCTTCATCGTCGCCGGCGTTGGCGTCGGGCTGATCAACCCGGCGCTCGCGTCGACCGCGATCGGCGTGGTCCCGCCGCAGCGCAGCGGGATGGCCTCCGGGATCAACTCGACGTTTCGCCAGGTGGGGATCGCGACTGGGATCGCCGCACTCGGGGCGATCTTCGAGAACGCCATCTCGAGTGACTTGAAACCCAAGCTCACCGGCACGCCGGTCGCCGGACACGCCGCCCAGATCGCGCACGCCGTGGCGGCCGGCGGCGCGCAGAAGGTGCTCGGGTCGGTGCCGGGGGCGATTCGAGCGGACGCCACCACCGCGGTCCACGGCGCCTTCGCCAGCGCCATGAACGACATCCTCCTGGTAGGCGCGATCGGCGCCTTCACCGGCGCGGTGCTCGGTTTGCTCCTCGTCCGCGGCCGTGACTTCGTGACCGCCGGCGCGCGTGAGCCGGCGGCGGTGGCGGCGGCGTAGCTCATCGCCCGGTACTGCCGGTCCAGCGCGTGGCCCCTGACTACCTCGGCGCGTCGGCCGGGGGGTGTGCTGGATTTGCCTCCGTATGCGGGGCTTTTTCAGCGCACCCCCTCTCGTAGGGGCCCGGGGCGGGGCCCCGGGCGCCACCGAAGCGCTACGGATCGAAGTGGCCCGAGTACAGCGCGAACACCGCTCCGTGCGGGTCGCGGAGGATCGCGATCCGCCCGGGACCGATCGACATCGGCCCCGCGAGCGTGGAGGCGCCCAGCTCCCCGGCCTTCCGCACCGCCTGATCGGCGTCGCCGGCTCCGAAGTACACGAGCCAGTACGGCGGCTCGCCCGGCTGCGTCCGACGCATTCCGCCGTTGCTCGCGCCGTCCCGCTTCTTGATCACCAAGTAGGGCATCTCCGTGCCCTCCATCGGATCGAGCGTCCACCCGAAGAGGTCGGAGTAGAACTTCGCGGAGGCGTCCATGTCGGGTGTGGCAAGCTCGTTCCACGACAGGGCGCCCGGGGCGTTCACGAGCGAGGCTCCGATGTGCGCCTTGGGTTGCCAGACGAGGAAGAACGCTCCTTGGGGATCCTGCACCACGCCCATCCTGCCGGCGTCGAGTACGTCGAACGCGGGTGCGTGGACCGTGGCGCCTAGCTCCTGCGCCCGCGCGAGCGCATCGTCGGCGCTGTCGACGGTGACGTAGGAGTTCCATAGCGGCGGCGCGCCGGCCTCGCGCTGCTGCTCGGGTTGGGGCGAGATCGCGGCGACGTACTGACCGTCGAGCTTCATCATCGAGTAGACGATGCCCTCGCCGGCGGGCTGGTCGTCCGCCTCCCAGCCGAACAGCTGACCGTAAAACCGTTTCGCGCTCTCCTGGTCGGTGGTCGACAGGTCCGACCAGGAGAAGGTGCCGGAGGTGTATTTCTGTCGTTCGCTCATGACTGCGAACGTACCATCCTGTGAGTGAAACGGTGGCCCGGGTGGCGCGGTCCGAGCTCGCTTACTCGTCGAGGTAGACGGCGGCGGCCAGGTTCCTTGCCTTCTGGCGCAGGTACTCGCTCATGCGCGGTTGCTCCTCGCCCAGGGCGCCGAGCAGAAGCTCGAGGCTGTCGAAGGCCTCGCTCCCGACCTGAGCTCGAAGCTGATGCTCGACTCGTATGGCGGCATCACGCAGCGCTTGGAGGTACTCCCGCGCGCGGGGCGTGAGCGTGACGAGCTTCTCCCTGCGATCGGTCCGCGAGGCGGTGAGCGTCACGTAGCCGCGCTCGGAGAGGCCGGCGATGATCTTGCTCGCGCCCTGACGGGTGATTGAAAGCTGTCGTCCGATCTCGGAGACGGTCACGTCGCTCAACCGAGAGCAGATCCGCAGCACGCGCCCGTCTGGAAAGCGGGGGTCGTCGAAGCCCGCGGCCGCCAGCTCGGCGTCCAACCTGCGCCGGTAGCCGACCCACGCCCGGCGAAGGGCGGCGCCAAGCCTGACCGGCGGAGCGGCGGCCGGGCCCGGGTCGTTCCGCTTGCTCTCGGCCGACGGTGCGCCTGTGTCCCCTGACGCCCCGCGCGGCTGGCTGGGAGGATTGGCAACCACAGTTGACATTCTAGGTCGCGGAGGCGATACTGCGCGATCCGTGTACGCGGCTCGCGATCACCGCCGGATCGAGTGGCGGGGGGCGAATCCGCGCGGGAGGGGCGCGCGCGGGAGGGGCGCGCGCGGGAGGGGCGTGCTCGTCAGCGCAGCGGCCATCGCTGTCCTCGCCGCGGCCATTGCCGGCGCCGTATCGCTGGTGGACACCAACGTCGCTTCCGGCACCCGCGCCGTGCCCCACGCCGCCTACAGCGGCGCCAAGCCTGGGCCGATCCCGGCCGGGATCCACAGGATCAAGCACGTGGTTGTGATCATGCAGGAGAACCGCTCGTTTGACTCCTACTTCGGCACGTATCCCGGCGCGGACGGATTCCCGACGAGGCACGGCCGCTTCAGCGTTTGCGTGCCGAACCCGGCCGCGCACCGCTGCGACCACCCGTATCACGATCCGGCGCTCGTGAACGTCGGCGCCAAGCACAACTCGTTCGCGGCGACAGCCGACATCAACGGCGGAAGGATGAACGGGTTCATAGCGGAGGCGCAGAAGACGACCGGACACGCACAGACGGACGTGATGGGCTACCACGACGCCCGCGAGATCCCCAACTACTGGACGTACGCCAAGGATTTCGTACTCCAGGACCACATGTTCGAGGCGAACGCTTCCTGGAGCCTGCCCTCGCACCTGTTCGCGGTCTCGGAATGGTCCGCGAGTTGCTCGTCGTCGGATCCGTTCAGCTGCGTCAGCGACGAGAACCAGGGCAACTTCTCAGAGACCGCCGGTGGGTCGGTCGGCGGAGAGCTCGCGCAGCTCATCTATCCGCATCTGAACCAGCGCAACGCGCGCGTGGAGCAGGCCGTACGCAGGCACGATGCGCGGCCGCTCCCGCCGAGAAAAGCGCTTCTGCGGCACTCGACTGACTTCGCCTGGACCGACATGACCTACCTGCTTTACAGGCATCACGTCAACTGGGCGTACTACGTTGCGCCGGGCACGGAGCCCGACTGCGAAGACGACGCGGCGCTGTGCAGCGGCCAGCGACAGCAGGGGCCCGGCACGCCCGGAATCTGGAACCCGCTGCCGAACTTCCAGACCGTTCGCTCAGACGGTCAGGAGGCAAACGTCAAGAGCACGAGCAACTTCTACGCCGCTGCCCGCGCCGGCAGGCTCCCCGCCGTCAGTTGGCTGGTGCCCAACCGCGACGAGTCAGAGCACGCCCCCGCCGTGCTCTCCGACGGGATGGCCTATGTGACCAGCATCATCAACGCGGTCATGAGAAGCCCGGATTGGGATACGACCGCGATCTTTCTGACCTGGGATGACTGGGGCGGCTTCTACGACCACGTCCGCCCTCCGCATGTCGACGAGAATGGCTACGGGCTGCGCGTCCCAGCGCTCGTGATCAGCCCCTACGCTCGGCGCGGGTATGTCGATCACCAGATCCTCAGCTTCGATGCTTACAACAAGTTCATCGAGGACGACTTCATCGCCGGACAACGCCTCGATCCCGCCACCGACGGCCGCCCCGATCCCCGCCCGACCGTACGGGACAACGTCCCACTCCTTGGGGATCTGATCAAGGACTTCGACTTCAGTCAGCCTCCCCGTAAGCCGGTCCTCCTGCCCCTACACCCCAAACCAGGGCCCGCGTCACGGCCCTGAGTCGGCGACGAGATCCGGGACCGATGGTCAACGCAGGGCGTAGGCGTCCTGCGCGAGCGCACTGCGAGCAGCCTCCGCGAGGGCAGCGGCGGCGCGACGGGACACATAGCCGATCTCGGCACGGGCCTTGGAATCGTCGAAGGCGTGCGGCAGTCGCCCCGCCCGCACCTCGTCGAGGACGAGCAGCTCGGGCTCGCGTCCGCGGAGCCTGAGCCCGGCGTCAACCAGACGCGCGGCGGCGTACGCCGCTGCCCACGGCACGGGCAGGCGAGGTGCGCGCCGTCCGACCGCCCGGGCAATGACCGCAAACACCTCGCGCACGGGCATGTTCTCCCCACCGAGGAGGTAGCGCTCGCCGGGCCGGCCGCGCTCGAACGCAGCCACGTGTCCGCGGGCCACGTCCTCGACCGCGACCACGTTGAGGACGCTCCTGGCCAGATATCCGCGGGCCCGCCCCTGGGCGACGTCGGCCACCATCTTGCCGGTCGGTGTGGGACGGCGATCCCCGGGTCCGACGGGGACGGTCGGGTTCACGACGATCACCTCGGCGCCGTCTCGTGCGGCCCGCAGGGCGAGCCGCTCCCCCTCGAGCTTGCTGCGCTTGTAGGGCACGACCAGCTCCCGGTGCGGAGGGAGATCGCCCTCGGTGGCCGCGCGGCCGTCGACCGGACCGCAAGTAGCGCAGGAGCTCGTGTGCACCAGCCGTCGCCGCCTGCCGCGGGCAGCCGCGTCGAGCAGCACGGCGGTGCCGCGAACGTTCACCTCGTACATCAGTGGCACCTCGCTCCGGGCGTAGCTGTACATACCGGCGAGGTGAAAGATCGCGTCGCTCCCCTCGACGGCGCGTCGCACGTCGTCGGGATCGAGGATGTTTCCTTGGATGAACTCCACCGCGCCGGGCAGCGTCCCGTCGGGTGGCGGCCGGTGGGCGAACGCGCTGACCTCGGCGCCGCCGCCGGCGAGCACGTCCACTAGATGGCTACCGATGAAGCCGGCCCCGCCGGTCACCAGCGCCCTCATCGGGCGGTGGCACGTTGGCGCGCCCGGTGGGCCTTCGCCGTGCCGCGCGCCATCCGCACCCCGAAGCGCGTCATCGCCCGCGGCATGCGCTCAGCGGTGGCGACCACATCCGCGAGGGCATCGGCGAATCGCCGCACGTCGGCTTCCTCGATCAGCAGCGACGGCAGAGCCTTGACGACGTTGAGGCGGTGACCGGCGACCTGGCAGAGGATGTGATGCTCGTGGAACAGCGGGACCGTGATCAGCTGGGCGAAGAGCCCGGGCTGAACGTGCTCGAACGCGCGAAACAGCGAGCGCCCGGTGGCCCCCGTGGGCGGACCGAACTCGATGGCCCACATCAGGCCGAGACCTCGGACGTCACGCACCACGTCATGGCGCTCGACCAGCCGTCCGGTCAACTCCAGGAGGAGCTTCCCCATGCGCTCGGCACGGGCCACCAACCCGTCGCGCTCGAGCACTCGCAGCGTGGCGAGGGCTGCGGCCGCCGCGAGGTCGTTGCCGGCGAACGTCGACGAGTGCCGGACCGCTCGCTCCATCCCGTCGAACACGCGGTCGAACGCGTTCCTCGAGACCAGCACGGCACCAATCGGGATGAGCCCGCCGGACAGAGCCTTCGAGAGGCAGATCATGTCGGGGGCGAGATCCCAGTGCTCGAGCGCCAGGAACCGCCCCGTGCGCCCCAGTCCGGTCTGGACCTCGTCGCACACGAACAGCGCGCCCGACTCGTGGCACAGGCTTTGCGCCGCGGCCAGGTAACCGTCAGGCGGCAGGGTGACGCCCTTGCCCTGGATTGGTTCGAGGATCAGCGCGGCCACGTCTCCGCGCGCCAGCTCGCGGGCGAGCGCGTCGCGGTCGCCGAACGGCACCCGGTCGCAGCCAGGCAGCAGCGGCCCGAAGCCCTCCCGGAACTCATCGTTGCCGTTGAGCGACAGAGCGCCCAGCGTGAGCCCGTGGAAGCCGTGATCGGCGTACAGCAGACGCGAGCGTCCGGTCGCGGCCCGGGAGATCTTCATCGCCGCCTCGACCGCTTCCGTGCCCGAGTTCGCCGGCACCATCGCGGCGACGCTGGCCGGTGCGCGCGCCAGCAATTGCTCGGCCAAAACGCCGGTGAGCAGCGTCACCCCGAGCTGGGGCAGGTTGGCCGTCCCGGCTGCCATCACGTCCTGCACGGCCGAGACCACGTCGGGATGGTTGCGGCCCAGCGCGAACAGCCCATAGCCGCCGATCAGGTCGAGGTAGCGTGTACCGTCCGAGTCGACCAGGTGGGCCCGCTCACCGCGGACCCAGGATCTGTCGAAGCCCAGGGTTCGCAGGATGCGCCCCATCTGCGGGTTGAGGTAGCGATCGCCCAGCGCCATCTCCTCGCCCGTGCGGCGGGCCAGCAGCTCGGGGATGGCGGCGACCTCGTTCACTCGCCCGCTAAGCCTAACCGCCTCTATGCGCTGCCAGGCGACGCGGGGCCGCCAACGCTGGGGCCCGAGAGGGAGCCAGCTTCGGTCTCGCGGGGGGTCCGCTGGTCCATTCTCGATATGCCCGGCAACTCGAGCCACACGTCCGCCCCGCCCGTCTCCCGATTCCGTACGCAAGCGCGCCCCCCGTGCGCCTCGGCGATCACCTGCACGATCGACAGACCGAGGCCCGCGCCGCGCCCCGACCGTGCGGGATCGGCGCGAGAGAAGCGCTCGAACGCGCGCGGCAGGAAGTCCGATGGAAAGCCCTTCCCTTCGTCGAGCACGTGAAGCTCGACGTCGGCGCCCAGCTCCTCGGCCGTGACTACAACGGAGCCGTCGCCGTGCCGGAGCGCGTTGGAGACCAGGTTCGTAACCGCCTGCTCGAGCCGCGCCGGATCCGCCTCCACCTCGATCCCGTGGGAGTCCTCCACCCGCACCACGCGCCCCTCGCTGCTCGCCGCCGCGGCGAAGCGCGCGGCGACGGCGCCGAGCAGTTGCCGCACCTCGACCGGGCGCTTCTCGAGCGGCAGTCGCCCCTGTTCGGCGCGAGCGATGACCAGCAGGTCCTGCGCGAGCCCGACCAGCCGATCGACCTCCTCGGCGACCGAGCGCAGACGCGCTTGCAGCTCCTCGCGCGGGCTGTCCGACGCCAGCGCCAGCTCGAGCTCGAGCCTGAGAATCGAAAGCGGCGTCCGCAGCTCGTGACCGGCGTCGGCGACGAACGCGCGCTCGCGGGCGAGCGCGTCCTCGAGCCGGCTGAGCATCGCGTTGAGCGTCTCGCCGAGGCGGTGGAGCTCGTCGTTCGCCTCCGGGACCGGCAGACGCTCGCCCTGCGGAGCGCCGCTGATCAGCGCGGCCCGCGCGCTCATGCTCTCAACCGGCGCGAGCGCCCACGCGGCGAGGCCGTAGCCCGCCAGGCAGGTCAGGACCAGCGCCACCGGTCCGCCGATGAACAGCAGCTCGCTCAGCGTGGTCAGTGCGCGGTTGCGCTCGGAGAGCGAGGAACCCACCACCAGCACACTCGGCGGCTGGGTGGCGAGCGGTCGCGCCATGAGCCGGGCGTCGTCGCTCTGGTTGACGACCAGCGAGCCGGTCGCGGCGAGCTGCAGCTGCTTCCGGCCCAGGAGTGGACGCGCGTGACCCGGAGTCGCGTCAAGGACGCGGCCGCTCCCGGGGTCCAGGATCTGCGCAAACCCGCCGCCGCTCTCGGGCAGCTCCGGGAGCTCCCGCGCCCGGCGGACCAGGGTGGCCAGATCGGTCGAGTGGGTGCGCAGCGAGCGGTCGATGCTCTGGTCGAGGCTCGCCGCGAACCGCTCGTGAAGCAGCAGCGCCAGGCCGCCGAACAGCACGACCATGACGGCGGCGAAGCCAAGGGTCAGCCGCACCCGGAACGGGAGGCGGCGCAGCCACAGGGCCATCCGTTGAGGTCCCGACCGCGCGCCTTCGGCCTCGGGCTGCGAGGGCCGGCCGGCGTCCTCGGTCCGCGACCGAGACCGCCGCCTCTCGGCCTGGTCCCGCTCCTCCGTGCTCAGGGTCGAGTCGCTCATGCTCGCAGCCGATACCCCGCGCCGCGCACGGTCTCGATCGTCTCGCGGTCCAGCTTCTCGCGCAGGTAGCCGACGTAGACCTCGATCACGTTCGAGCGATTCTCGTAGCTGTCATCCCATACGTGTTCGAGCAGCTCGAATCGGCTCAAGACCTCGCCGGGACGGCGCATGAACATCTCGAGCATCGAGAACTCGCGCGCCGTGAGCGAGAGCTCCGTGCCGCCGCGCCAGACCCGGCGCTCGGCCGGATCGAGGCGCAAGTCGCCAACCGTGAGCACGGCGGGCCGGGGTGGAGAGCCCCGGCGGACCAACGCGCGCATCCGCGCCAGCAGCTCATCGAACGAGAACGGCTTGGGCAGATAGTCGTCGGCGCCGCTGTCGAGGCCGCGCACCCGGTCCCCGACGTCGTCGAGCGCGGTCAGCATCAGCGTCGGCGACCACACGTCACTCGCTCGCAGGCGGCGGCAGACCTCAAACCCGTCGTAACCGGGAAGCATCACGTCGAGCAGGATCAGGTCGTAGTCGGTGGCGGTGGCGCGCATCACCGCCTCCTCGCCGGTGCTCGCCACGTCGACGCCCATGCCACGCCGACGCAGGCCGTCGCGCAACACGATCCCCAGCTTCGCCTCGTCTTCTACAACAAGGACACGCACATCATTAGCTTTGCACGAGCGCGCGCAGCGACTGCTTGAGTGACCGCGTCGTGGCGAGCACCGCGGTCGGCTCGTAGCCGCAGTGGGCCATGCAGTTCTCGCAGCGCGGATCACGGCCGCGGCCATAGGCGTCCCAGTCGGTCGTCTCCACCAACTCGCGGTAGGTGGGCGCGTAGCCGTCGGCCATCAGGTAGCAGGGGCGCTGCCAGCCGAACAGCGAGTAGCTCGGGATCCCCCACGCCGTGCAGCCAAAGTCGACCTTGCCCTCGAGGAAGTCGAGGAACAGTGGCGAATGGTTGAGCCGCCAGCGCTTGCGCCGCCCGTCCGCGAACGCGGACCGGAACAGCTCGCGGGTCTGCCGGACGCCGAGGAAGTGCTCCTGGTCGGGCGCCTTCTCATACGCGTATGCCGGCGAGATCATCATCTCGTCGACCTCGAGCTCGTCGTTCAGGAAGTCGAGCACTCGGCGCACCGCCTCGGGTGTGTCGTGGGTGAAGAACGTCGTGTTTGTCGTCACGCGGAAGCCGCGGGCCTGGGCGGCGCGGACCGCCGCCACCGCCTTGTCGAAGACTCCCTCCCGGCACACGGACTGATCGTGGCGCTCGCGCAGTCCGTCGATGTGGACCGCCCAGGCGAAGTACGGGGAGGGCTCAAAGCGGTCGAGCTTGCGCTCCATGAGAAGCGCGTTGGTGCAGAGATAGACGAACTTCCTGCGAGCCACCAGCCCGCGGACGATCTCGTCGATCTCGGGGTGGATCAGCGGCTCGCCGCCGGCGATCGAGACCATCGGCGCGCCGCATTCCTCGATCGCGGCAATCGCCTGTCCGACCGGCATGCGGCGACGCAGCACATGCTCGGGGTGCTGGATCTTGCCGCAGCCGGCGCACTCCAGGTTGCACTGGAACAGCGGCTCGAGCTCGACCAGCAGGGCGAACTTCTCGCGCCCGCGGAGCTTCTGCTGGGCGAGGTAGGCGGCGATGCGCAGGGACTGCCTGAACGGGACGCTCACGAGATCACTGCCTCGGTCGGACCTCGACGGGGAGCTTGAAGTGGACGTCCTCGCGGGCTACGGTGCGCTCGCTGACCGTGGCGCCCCCGAGACCATCGAGCGCGCTCACGACCTCCCCGACCACGCTCTCGGGCGCCGAGGCGCCCGCGGTCAGGCCGACGCGCTCGCAGCCGATGAGCAACTCGGGCCGGATATCGCCGCCGTGCTCGATCAGCGCCGCCCGACAGCCGGCGCGCTCCGCAACCTCGACCAGACGGCGCGAGTTCGACGAGTTGCCGGAGCCGACCACGAACACCACCTCGCAGTCGGCCGCCAGGGCACGGACGGCATCCTGCCGGTTCTGCGTCGCGTAGCAGATGTCGCTCGAGGACGGTCCTACGAGCGCCGGGAAGCGCTCGCGCAGCGCCTCGACGACGCCCGCCGTCTCATCGATCGCGAGCGTCGTCTGCGTGAGGTAAGCGACGCGCTCCGGATCCTTGACGCGGAGGTCGTCCACCTCCTCGGCGCTGGCGATCACCTGCGTGCGGCCGGGCGCCTCGCCGCACGTCCCCTCGACCTCCTCGTGGCCCTCGTGGCCCACGAGGACGATGTCGAACCCTGACCCTGCGAAGCGCCGCGCCTCGGCGTGCACCTTGGCCACGAGCGGACAGGTGGCGTCGATCACGTCGAGCCCGCGGTTCGCAGCCGCGGCGCGAACCGCGGGAGCTACCCCATGGGCGGAGAAGATGACGGTCGCGCCGGGGGGAACCTCGTCGAGCTCCTCGACGAAGATCGCCCCGCGTCGCTCCAGGTCGGCGACGACGTGCGCGTTGTGGACGATCTGCTTGCGCACGTAGATCGGTGCGCCCCGGTCCTCGAGCGCGCGCTCGACGATCTCGACCGCGCGCACCACGCCGGCGCACGAGGCGCGCGGCGATGCCAGAACCACCTCGCGCGGGCCGAGCGCACGCGCCCAGTCTTCGACCAGCGCGCACGCGCTGCGCAGCGTGCGGTACGCGATCGCGGCACCGGCCAGCGTCCGCAGCGGGCGATGCAGCTCGTGGCGATAGGTGTCGAGCACGACTCGCAGCGTGACCAGCGGCTGCGCGCGCGTCGAGGAGGCCAGCCACGCCGACTCCATGTCCACCGCGAGCGCCCCGCTGCGGTGAAGGACGCGCCGGCGCTCGCGGACGACCAGTCGCTGGCTCGAGGCAATCGGTCCCAAGCGAACGCGCAGCCCCCCGCGGCGCAGCAGACCGGCGAGGATCGAGGGATCGGGGCACGGCGTGGTACCGGTCGGTCCGCGGAGCTCGCTCGCCAGGACGACGTCCCCGGGCTCGAGCTCCGGGTCGAGTGCGCCGCAGAAGCCGGCGATCAGGACGGGATCGCCCTCGGGCACGGGCACGGGGCGCGCGGCGCGGCGGGGGCCCATTCCGACCCGATGCACCCGCGCCCAGGCGGCGCCGGCGCGCACCGCACGGGCCTCCACCGAGAGCGGAGCGAGCACGGTCAGACCGCTCATACCGCCACCGCCGCTCTCGGCTCGGGCTCGCTGACCAGCGTCACGAGCACTTCGCGCGCCGCCGCGTGCCCGCTGCGCACGGCGCCCTCCATCGTTGCCGGCCACCCGGTGTCCGTCCACGCTCCGGCGAGCGCGAGTCCGGGGATCGCTGTCCGCGGCCCGGGGCGACGCGCGCGGGCGCCGGGAGCGGCGCGGAACGTCGCCGCGTGCTCCCGCGTGACGAAGAACGTCTCCACGCGGGCTTCGCGGGCCGCGGGCAGCAGGTCGGCCAGGGCGGGAAGAAAGCGGGCGCGCAGATCGTCGCCCGACATGTCGAGCTCCGCTTCCGCGGCAGACAGCGAGACCACCAGGTACTGGCCCTGCTCGAGGCGGGCGCCGCGGGTCCGGTCGAACAGCCACTGCACCGGGGTGCGGACGCCGGCCGCGAACGGCAGATCGAACACGCGACGGTCGTAGACCACGTGGACGTTGACGATCGGCGAGGTGCCGAGGCCGGCCAGGCGCGTCGGGTCCACTCCGCTGTCCGCCGGCAGCAGCCGAGCGGCTCGATCGTGGGGAACGGCCAGGATCACGGCCTCGGCCGCGAGGCAGGGGGCAGCGTTGATCTCGACCCGAAAACCGTCCCCTTCGGGCACGATCGCGGTCACGCCGCGGCGGAGGCGAACCTCGACGCCGGCCTCCGCCAGCGCGCGCCGCGCGGCCGCGTCGTGGATCTCCCTGAGCGGGACGCGGGCATAGCCGACATCACCGGCCGCGGGGTCGCGCAACAGCCCCTCCTGGAACACGTACGCCGCCTGGGCGAGCGAGGCGTCGGCGGCGAGGAGGTTCAGCGTCGGCCGCGCGATCAGCTCCCACATCGTCTGCACCGCATCCTCGCCCTGGCCGTGTTCGGACAGCCAGTCGCCAAACGAACGGACGTCCGCGGACGGGTCGTCCGGGTCGACGTGGTCGAGGGCCTGGATCGCCCGAGCAATAGATACCCGTTGGCGGAGGCCGAGATGGCGGTACTGGGCGAGCGCGCCGGCAAGGTGCAGCGGCGCCGGCAGGCCGGAGCGGCGCAGATACACCAGCTTGCCGCCCGGCGCGAGCACGGGGATCGACAGCCGCGGCTGTAGGGTCACCAAATCGGCCGCTCCGATCCGCTCCAGCAGCGCTCGGTAGGCGGAGCAGCAGCGCAGAAACACGTGCTGGCCGTTGTCGGCCTGGATGCCGTCGCGCACGAACGAGTACGCCGCCCCGCCGAGCCGGCCGCGCGACTCGAGCAGCGTCACCTCGGCACCGTCGCCCGCGCAGTGCAGTGCCGCGGCGATGCCGGCCAGCCCTCCGCCGACCACGACGATCCGCTTCATGTCCGCACCCCAGCCAGGCTTCGCGCGGCAAGCCATGCCTTCTCCCAGGCGGGAAGGGAGATCCGTCGCTCGAGGATCTCCTCCGGCTGGCGCGCGATTCGCTCGAGGATGCGCCGGTAGATGCCGGTCATCGCCAGCACGCAGGACCCGCTGCGCGCGTCGAGCGCGTCGACGAGGCGCAGGCCCCGGTCGAACCACTCGCGAGCGCGTACCGCCTCGAAGCGGATCAACTCGGCGCTGATTTCGGGCGGTGCGGGGCACCCGAAGCGGCGCAGGTCCTCCGCGGGCAGGTACACGCGCCCGTGTTCGTAGTCCTCCCGGACGTCGCGAAGGATGTTCGTGAGCTGCATGGCGACGCCGAGGTCGTCGGCGAGCGTGGCGTGGCCGTTTGCCTCCCCGCCGGTGAAGATCGCGACGCACAGGCGCCCGATCGAGCCGGCCACCTCGCGGCAGTAGACCACGAGCTCGTCGAAGGTCTCATACGTCGTTCCCCGCACGTCGAGCTCGACGCCGTCGATGAGCAGGTGGAGGGCGTCGAGCGGCAGATCGAACCGCGTAAGGGCGTCCGTCAAGCCCACCGCGACCGGGTCGCCATACGACGCGGTCGGCGCGCTGTCCCCGTTGGTCTCGCCAATACCACTGCCGATCGCGGCCAGGCGGGCGCGCTCGGCCTCGAGGGCGGCGAGCTTCGCCGGTCGCTCGTCGTCGCCATCGCCGATGTCGTCGACGCGACGCGCAAAGGCGTACACCGCGCTCATGGCCTGTCGCTTCTCGCGCGGGAGGAGCCTGATTCCGTAGTAGAAGTTCGCCGCCTCCCGGCGGGTGATGTCCTCGCAGGCGCGGTAGGAGTACTCGACCTCGAGCGCCGGCATCGTCATCGGCCCGCCACCGCCTTGGCGTAGGCCGCCGGGAAACGAGTCCGCCGGCCCTCGATCGAGTCCAGCGCGGTTCTGCCCCCGGCGAGGAACCCGGCGACCGCCAGGCGGGCGCGGCCGCGGAGCGTACGCACGAGCGGCGCTCCCTCGTCGAGCAGCGCCCGGGCGTGCGCCGCGCCGTCGAACTGCCCGATGTACACGCGCCCGCGCGCGCGATCCTCGTCCACGTCCTGGAGATGCTCGATCACCTGGAGGCCGGCGCAGATCCTGTCCGAGAGCGCGATCCGGTCCGGAGTGGCGGCTTCGAACACGTGCAGAACGAGCTCGCCGACCGGCGCGGCGGACACCTGGCAGTAGTCGAGGAGCTCCTCGATCGAGTCGTATCGCGTGACCACCTGGTCGCGGCGGTTGGCCTCGATCAGGCGAACGAGCGGCTCCCGGGGAAGCGCGCATTCCCGCACGGTGTCGGCGAGGGCGCACATCACCGGGTGCTCGGGAGCGTCGAGCTTGCGCTCGACCTGGTCGAGCAGCGCCAGCCGGTCGCCCGCCACCTCGTCGCCGACGTCGTCGACGAGGCGGGCGAAGCCGTAGATCGCCTTCAGATGCCGGCGGAGGCGCGGGCCGAGCAGCCACAGCGCGACCGGGAAGTTCTCGTCCCGGGCCTGGAGCATCACCGCCTCGCGGGTCGGCATCGTGCCCAGCGCCGGCGCGTATCCGCTCACCGCGCGCACCTCCCCAGCGCCATGATCGGGAACACGAGCCGATAGAGGTGGTAGTTGATGTAGAAGTCGGACGGGAAGCCGGTGCCGGTGAACTGTGGCTCGTCCCAGGTGCCGTTCGGGAGCTGCGTCTCGACGAGCCACCGGACCCCGCGGCGTACCGCGAGCGAGCGCTCGCCCCCCGCGTCGAGCGCCAGCAGCGCCCACGCGGTCTGCGAGGCGGTGCTGACACCACGCCCGATCCACGCCGGGTCGTCGTAGGAGCGGCAGTCCTCGCCCCAACCGCCGTCGGGGTTCTGGCGATCCTCGAGCCATCGCACCGCTCGGCGGATGCACACGTGGTCGGCGGGGACCCCACAAGCGATCAGCGCCGGCACGGCAGCACCGGTCCCGTAGACGTGGTTGACGCCCCAGCGGCCAAACCAGGAGCCGTCCTGCACCTGGGCGGCGAGCAGCCACTCGACGCCGCGGCTCGCAGCACGGCCACGCCCGCGTCCGAGCGCGGCGAGCATCTCGATCGCGTGCGCGGTCACGTCCGCGCTCGGCGGATCGATCACCTCGCCGAAGTCGCAGAACGGCAAGTCGCGCACGAGCGCGCGGTGGTTGTCGGCGTCGAACGCGCCCCAGCCGCCGTCGGAGCTCTGCATGCCCTCGACCCAGCGCGCGCCGCGCTCGATCGCGCGCCGCACGCGCTTCGCGTCCGCGTGCTCCACCCGGTCGAGCGCGAGCACCACTTCCGCGGTGTCATCGACGTCGGGATAGTTGGCGTTTTCGAACTCGAACGCCCAGCCGCCGGGATCGAGCCGGGGCCGCTTGATCGCCCAGTCGCCGCGGGCCAGGATTTGCTGATCGAGGAGCCAGTCCGCCCCCCGCACGAGGTCCGGGTCATCGCCGGCAACACCCGCGTCGAGGAGGGCGACGAGCGCCAACGCGGTGTCCCAGACCGGCGACTGGCAGGCCTCCAGCCGGCGCACGCCTCCGTCCTCGATCGTGAACGCGTCGAGGCCCTCGAAGCCGCGGCGCATCACCGGGTGGTCGAGGCTGTAGCCGCGCAGGTGCAGGGCGATCAGCGAGTAGACCCACGGGGGCTGGATCCCGCCCCAAGAGCCATCCGCCTCCTGGCGGTCGACGATCCACCGCTCGGCCCGGGCCAGCGAGAGCTCGCGCAGCCTTCGCACCGGGCGGCGCTGGTAGATCCCCAGGACGCGGTCGAGCATGGTCAGCGCGCGGCCGGCGGGCCGCGTGCCCGCCGGCCGCGACCAGTCGTCGGCGCCGCTCAGCTCTCCGAGCGCGAACGGCAGCGGCCGGCGTGGCCGGTAAGCGAGCACGACGCTGAGCGCCACGATCGTCTGGCGGGCCCAGCAGGCGAAGTCGTACGGGTTGAGTGGCGCTGACGAGGGAAGCAGCATGAGTTCCGGCACAAGCGCGGGCACCCGCTCCCACGACCACGCGCCGAACAGCGCCAGCCAGATGTGCGTGAACACGCGCGCCGCCTCGAGTCCCCCTTTCGAGCGCGCGAAAGCGGCCGCGGTGCGCATGTGCTCCGCGCCGGGGTCGTCGCCGGCCAGGCGGAGCGCCAGGTAGGCCTCGATCGTCGTCGAGGAGTCGCCCGGTCCGCCGTGGAACTTGCTCCACCCCCCGTCGGGATGCTGCTGAGAGCGGATCCACGCCGCCGAGCGCTCGGTCGCGGCGGCCTCCCGGACGCCGAGGAACTCTCGCAGCATGAGGTCCTCGGCGTCCATGGTCACGTTCGTCTGAAGCTCCCCCTTCCACCATCCCTCGGGATGCTGGAGCGAGAGCAGGTGATCTCGCGCGCGAACCAGCGCGCTGTCCGCACCGGACTCGACAACGAGATCGATCGTCGCCACACGTCCCTATTAGCTCTCCCCATATGAGAAGAAGCTGAGAGCGCGGCGTGCGCCGCGAGCTATAGGTAGCTAAAGCGAGGCCCGCATCGCTTGGGGCGTCGCGTTCACGATCAGGCGTGTCCGGCGCTCGCGGCTGCGCGGCGGTGGACGTACAGCTCGGTGCGCTCGCGCGGACCGATGTGGTGCGGACGCGGGGGCGGGAGCTCGTAGCGGACCTCGCGGAAGTGATCCGAGTACTGGCGGCGCGGGTTGTAGACAGAGTTGAACTTCCAGATCATGCGCGCGAAGTTGGTCTGCCCGTGGGCGAGCTGCCGCGCGAGGATGCCGAACGTCTGGACCACCGCCGCGACGCCGAGGAACTTGCGGTTGATCACCGCCTGGGTCCGCACCAGCTCCTCGTAGAACCGCTGCAAGGGGAGCTTCGTCGGGAGCACCGCGTGCTGGATGTCGAACAGCCGGTAGTCGAGGCTGGTCAGCTTCCGCGACTCTCCGTGCCAGATCTCGGTGCCGGGGTAGGGGGTGATCACGGTCAGGTGGACGATCTCCGGCACCGACAACGCAAATTTCCGCACGAGCTCGAACTGCTGCTCGTCCCACTGGGGGTCGACGATGAGGTTGATCGCCACCTGGATGTCGAGCTTGCGCGCGGCCTCCAGCGCCTTCATGTTCAGATCCGGACTGACGCGCTTGCGGTACAGGTCGAGGCCGTGCTCGTCGAGCGCCTCGATGCCCAGGAACATGTACTGGAGTCCAAGCCGCTTCCAGCGCTCGAACACCTCGGTGTTTCGCAGGAGCACGTCGGCGCGCGTCTCGAGGTAGTAGCGCTTGCGGACCCTGAGCCGCTCCACTTCGCGAGCGATCGCGTCGCCGTGGTCGGCCTTGATGAACGCGACGTCGTCGACGATGAACACGTTCGGCTCCCTGATCGACGCGAGCTCGCTTGCCGCCGCCGCTGGCGAGGCCTTGCGGTAAGCGCGGCCGTAGAACGTCCACGCCGAGCAGAACGAGCAGTCCCACGGGCACCCCCGCGTGAACTCGATCGACGCGCACGGGTCTAGCTCGCCGATGAAGTACTTGCGCCGCCTGCGCATCAGATCGCGCGCCGGCGGGCACTCGTCGATCGAGTCGAGCATCAGCGGGACGCCTTTGCCCTGGCCCTCGCGGGTGACCACGCCCGGGAGCTCGCGCGCGCCTCCGTCGCGGGCGGCCTCGAGCAGCAGCGGGGTGATCACCTCGCCGTCACCTCGCACCACGGCGTCCAGCGCACCATCGGATTGCTCGAGCACGTGCTTAGCGATGAACGAGACGCTGTGGCCGCCCGCGAACGTGAAACATCCGGGCAGCCGGCGCTTGATCGCCTTCGCCAGGTCGAGCGCTTCCGGAACGTTGGCCAGGTAGTTGAGCCCGAACCCCACCGCCTCGGGCCTAAACGTCTCCAGCTCGCGCTCGAGATCAGCGTGCGAGAACACCTGGAGGTCGATCACCCGCACCTCGTGTCCCGCCGAACGCGCCGCGCCCGATACACGCTCCAGCCCCAGCGGCTCCAACCGGAGGAAGATTTCCGAGTACATAAGCGGACTCGGGTGTACGAACAGAACTCTCATTGGACTCCCCTGCTCGTGCGTCAGTCGTGTAGCCGGCGGTCAAACAGGTTACGCCGCCACAGCTCATAGGAGGTTTGCGATGAACACCGTGGCTGGTTCTGCGCGCGCCGGCGGTTTCGGCGAGGAAGCCCTCGAGCGAGGCGTGACGAGCGTCGGCCACCCGCTCACCCGAGCGTTGCTGGTCTTGACGTTTACGACCGGTCTCGTCGACGCCGTCAGCTATCTCGGACTGGGGCGGGTGTTCACGGCCAACATGACCGGGAACGTGGTTCTGCTCGGCTTTGGCGTCGCCGGGAGCAGCGGCCTGCCGGTGCTCGCGCCGGCCCTCTCACTGGCCGCCTTCCTGCTCGGGTCCGTCGCCGGCGGCGCACTCGTGAAGCGCTTGCAGAAGCGTCATCCCATGCTGGTGGCGCGAGGGCTGGCGATCGAGGTCTCGCTGCTGGCGGCCGCGGCGATCCTGGCCGCCGCCACGAACATCAGACCCGGAGACGCTACGGCGGACGCAGTCATCGTCTTGCTGGCGTTCGCGATGGGCGTCCGCAGTGCGATCGTGAGGCACATGGACGTGCCGGATCTGTCGACGGTGGTCCTCACGAGGACGCTGAGCGCGCTCGCGTCGGAATCACTGCTGTCGGGCGGCTCGGGAAAGGGCTCGACCCGGAGGCTGGCCGCCGCGGTGGCAATGTTCGCCGGCGCCGTAACCGGCGCGTTGCTGCTGAAGACCAGCCTGGTCCTCCCGCTCGCGGTGGCCGCAGCGCTGGCGCTCGTCACCTGGCTCGTGTACGTGCCGGCAGCGGTGCGCCGGGGCAGATAGCGACGGTACCCCACAACCGGGGAGGAGGGCTACACGTCGCTGCGCCCCGGCTGTCGGCCGGGGCGCATCGCACAGCTACTGGTGTTTCGGCGTGAGGTGTCAGCCGAGCCCGTCGGGGCGCCCGGAGGCGACCGTGGCGCAGTACCTGCCAGTGGCGCCGCGGGCGTTGCTCGCCGCGGCCGTAACGGTCACACAGAGGCTCGGTGTGCTGGGCGTCTTGACCGCCAAACCACACGGTCCGCACGTCGCCCCGCGGGAGGGTGCGAAGCAGCCAATGGTTCACGCGCCGCTGCTCATCACCGCCCCAGAGCAGGACCGGTTCTGGCCCGGTCAATCGCAGCAGCTCTACGACCGCCTACCCGGCAGCAGGCAACTGGTCCGCTTCACCACGCATGAGGGTGCCGGCCAACACTGTGAACCGCTCGCCCTCGCGCTGCGCGAGACACGAATCTTCGACTGGCTCGACCAACACCTCGCATAACATCGAAACACCGGTCAGCGCGCGTCCCACCGCGCCAGGGCCGCGGCAATGCCGGGCCGATCAAGGCCGGCGCCCAGGCAGCAGAGCAGCGCAATCCGGGCGGCCGCCGGCGACAGGAACGGCGCGCAGACCGCCCCGCTGGCCCGCAGGTCGCCCTCGGCGCCCTCGAACCCATAGGTCGCGAACAGCATCGAGGAGCGGTCGGGGCGGCACGTGATCACCACTGCCACGCGTTCGGTGGCGTCGCTCAGCTCGTGCATAACCGCCGGCGGCAGATGACCGGCACCCAGGGCGACGAGCACCACACCGTCGGCGACGGCGGCGGAGCTCCGAAGCTGCGCTCCGTCGTCGCCGAGGCCCACGGCGACGACGTCAACCCTGTGCGCCAGTGTCTCCACTGGCAGAGGGGACAGCCGGATCGGCATCGCATGCAGCCACACCCGCCCTTCGACTACTCGCCCCAACGGGCCGGCGCCAGGCGATCCGAAAGCCGCCGGACCCGTGCTGTCGATCTTGCGGACGGTCGTGGCGCCATGGATCTCCCCACCGAACACGACGACCACGCCCAGTCCCGATGACGCCTCGGAGCCGGCGAGGAAGACCGCGTCGAGGAGATTCGCCGGTCCATCCGCGCCCGGGCTGCTCCCCGGCCGGTTGGCGCCCGTGAGCACGATCGGGGCGGCGCCGCCATACAAGAGCGCGCACAGGACCGCCACCTCCTCCATGGTGTCGGTCCCGGTCGTGATCACCACGCCCTCACCGGCGCCGGCGGCCTCGCACGCGCGGCGCGCCAGCTCGAGCGCGTCGGAGAGCGACAGGTGCGGACCCGGCAGCGCGAGCACGCTCTCTGCGGTGAGCCGCGATGCGGAGGCGAGCCCGGGTAGCTGCTCGATGAGCTCGGTGGCGTCGAGCGCCGGCACCGCACGTTCGCCGCGCATCGCGATCGTGCCCCCGGCGGCGAGGAGCCTCACCGGACGCGCCCACGATTCGGTCCGATCGAAGCTCGCCATTGACGCCCGTAGGTGTACCGGACCTCTACATTTCGCGTCCATGCGGATGCTGATCACCGGCGCGGCCGGGATGCTCGGACAGGATCTGGTGGCCGCGGCGGAAGCGGCGGGGCACGATCCGCGAGCCCTCTCGCGCGCGGAGCTGGACATCACAGACGCGCACGCGGTGCGTCGCGCGATCACCGACTTTCAGCCGCGGGTCGTCGTCAATTGCGCGGCCTGGACGGACGTGGACGGGGCGGAATCGAAAGAGGACCAGGCGCTCGAGGTCAACCGAGGCGGCGCCGGCCACGTCGCGCGCGCGGCCGCCGCCACCGGGGCGTGGACGATCCACGTATCGAGCGACTATGTGTTCGACGGCTCGAAGCACGAGCCGTACGTCGAGTCTGACCCCGTGGCGCCGTTGTCCGCCTACGGCCGTTCGAAGCTCGCCGGCGAGCGCGAGGTCGCCGCCGGCGCTCCCGAGCGCTACACGATCGTCCGCTCGTCTTGGCTGTTCGGCGCGGGGGGCCCGTGTTTCCCGGCGACGATCCTGCGGCTCGCGTCCGAGCGCGAGGAGCTGACGGTGGTCGACGACCAGGTCGGCTGTCCGACGTTCACCGGCCACCTGGCACGCGCGCTCTTCGCGCTCGCCGAGCGACCGATCCACGGCATCGTCCACGTGGCCGGTGGCGGCGCCTGCAGCTGGTATGAGTTTTCGCGGGCGATCATCGCCGAAGCGGGACTCTGGTGCGAGGTGAAGCCGGGTAAGACGCGCGACCTCGCACGGCCGGCGCCGCGGCCGGCATACAGCGTGTTGACCACCGAGCGCGGATCCGATGCGCCGGTCTTGCCGGGGTGGCGCAAGGGCCTATCCGAGTACCTGGCCGCTATCAAGGTGAGCGCGCGATGAGGCTCCTGGTCTGCGGTGGGGCCGGATTCATCGGCTCGACGTTCGTGCGGCTGCGCGTTCGCGACCACGGCGACGACGTCACAGTCCTCGACAAGCTGACCTACGCCGGCCGGCGCGAGAACCTGCGCGACGTGATCGACGACATCCGCTTCGTCCACGGCGCGATCGAGGATCCGGTCGGCGTCGGGGACGCCGTCGCGGGGTGCGACGCGATCGTCAACTTCGCGGCCGAGACGCACGTCGACCGGTCCATCTCCGGCCCGGAGGCGTTCATCATCACCAACATGCAGGGGACGCACGTACTGCTGGAGGCCGCGCGCGAGCGGGGGCTGCGCTACGTGCAGGTCTCAACCGACGAGGTGTACGGCTCGATCGAGTCGGGTTCGTTTACGGAATCCTCGCCGCTTAGACCCTCGAGCCCGTACAGCGCGACGAAGACGGGCGCCGACCTACTCGTCTCGAGCTACTTTCATACTTATGGGCTTGAGACCGTTATCTGTCGCGGCTCGAACACCTACGGTCCTTATCAATACCCGGAGAAGCTGATCCCGTTGATGATTCTCAACGCGCTCTCAGGCGACCACCTGCCCGTCTATGGCGACGGGCGCAACGTGCGCAACTGGCTGTTCGTTGAGGACTTCGGGCGCGGCATCGGTCACGTACTGGCGCACGGCGTCCCGGGGGAGGCGTACAACTGCGGGGGTCCCGACGAGTGCGAGAACCTGGAGGTAGTCAAACGCATCATCGATCTGACAGGGGCAGACGAGACGCAAATCGAGTTCGTGACCGATCGTCCCGGTCACGACCGTCGCTATTCCCTCTCCCCGGCAAAGCTCGAGGCGCTGGGTTGGAAGGCGAAGGTACGCTTCGATGAAGGGCTCACCACGACGGTCGACTGGTACCGCGACAACGCGTGGTGGTGGGAACCGATCCGCTCGGGGGCGTACCGCGAGTACTACGAGCGCCACTACGGACGGGCGCTCGGCTGACGCGGCGCCGGCGCGCCGGGCCCTGGACGACGCGCCCCCGGCGCGAGGCCGCCACGCGCCGCCGCTCGAGGTCCGGCGGCCTCGCCAGCGCCAGCGGCTGCTCGAGGCCGCGGCCGCGGAGTTCGCGACGCACGGTTACGCCGGCGCCAGCTCGGAATCGATCAGCCGCCAGGCCGGAATGTCGAAGGCCACGTTCTACGAACACTTCGCCAACAAGGAGGATTGCATCCTGGCGCTGTTCGACCGCGCGGCCGACGACCTGGGGGAGGCGATGATCGAGGGCGCGCGCCAGGCGGGCAACGACGCGATCGAGCGCATGCGCGCCGGCACGCGCGCATTCCTGACCTCCGTGTCGGAGCATCCCGACTTCGCCCAGACGCTGCTGGTGGAGATCATTGGAGCGGGGCCCAAGCCCGCCAAGCGCCGCGATCAAATGGTGCAGGAGTTCGCCGACCGGCTCGACGCCGAGAATGCCGAGGCGGCGAGGCGCGGGCTGATCGCGCGGTTCGCCTCGCCCTACGACGCGTTCGCGATCGTCGGGGGGATCATCGAGCTCCTCTCTCGCCAGGTTCGTCTCGGCGAGCCCGAGGACGTGCTCGAGCTGGCGCCGGTCGTCGACCGCATGATCACCGGGGTGCTCGCCGCCAGCGCTGAAAGAGCCGCGTGACCGCCGCCGCGATTTGATCCGGGGCGGCGGGTGATCCCGAGCGGCGGGTGATACCGAGCGGCGTGTGATACCGAGCGGCGTGTGATACCGAGCGGCGTGTGACCTCGGACGACCTGGCGGCGCTCTCGCGCGAAGTGGTCGCCTGCCGGCGCTGCCCGCGCCTGGTCGCATGGCGCGAGCAGGTGGCCGAGGCCAAGCGCGCCGCCTACACGCACGAGGAGTACTGGGGGCGGCCCCTGCCGGGGTTCGGCGATCCCTCGGCCAAAGTGCTGGTGCTCGGCCTCGCTCCGGCGGCACATGGCGGCAACCGCACCGGGCGCATCTTCACCGGCGACCGCTCCGGTGACTGGCTGTTTGCCGCCCTGTACCGCGCCGGCCTGGCGAACCAGCCGACGTCCGTCGCGCGCGACGACGGGCTCGCGCTTCACGGCTGCTACGTCACCGCGGCGGTGAGATGCGCCCCGCCCGCCAACCGGCCGCTCCCCTCGGAACGCGACAACTGCATGCCCTACGTCGTCCGCGAGTTGTCGCTGCTCTCGTCGGTCAGAGTCATCGTCACGCTCGGCGGCTTCGCGTGGGACGTCGCGCTCAAGGTCGTCGGCGCGCTCGGCGCCACCCTTCCCCGACCCCGTCCGCGCTTCGCCCACGGGAACGCGCTCGAACTCGACCGCTGGACGCTGATCGGGTGCTACCACCCCAGCCAGCAGAACACGTTCACCGGAAAGCTGACCGAGGCCATGATGGACCAGGTCTTCACGCGCGCGCGGGAACTCGCGGGCGGGTAAAGCCGACCGAACACGTGTTCCCCTCTTGCTAGGCTCAAGGAACCCGCTCGTGCCGCTCTCCGCCTTCAGCCCCCGGACTCGCGACTGGTTCCTCGGAGCGTTTGCCGCGCCCACGCCCGCGCAGGAGCAGGCGTGGCCGGCGATCGCCTCGGGCGAGCATGTGCTGATCTCCGCGCCCACCGGTTCGGGGAAGACGCTTGCCGCCTTCCTGTGGGCCATCGACCGCCTCGCGACCGAGGCCGACCGGACGAACCCCGACAAGCGCATCGGCCTCGTCTACGTCTCTCCCCTCAAGGCCCTCTCCTACGACATCGACCGCAACCTCCGCGCGCCGCTCAAAGGCATCGGCGCGCACCTCAAGGTTGCGGTCCGCACCGGAGACACCCCGCAGCGCGAGCGCCAGGCGATGCTCCGCGAGCCGCCCGACATCCTGATCACCACTCCCGAGTCGCTCTACCTGATGCTCACCGGCCGCGCGCAGACGCTGTTCGCGGGCGCGCAGTCGGTCATCGTCGACGAGATCCACGCCGTGGCCGCGACCAAGCGGGGCGCGCACCTCGCGCTGACCCTCGAGCGGCTGACCGAAGCCGCGGGCGCCGACCTCCAGCGAATCGGCCTGTCCGCGACGCAGAAGCCGCTCGATGAGATCGGGCGTTTCCTGGTCGGACCGAGGCGCTCGTGCCGGATCGTCGACACCGGCGTGCGCAAAGAGCTCGACCTGCAGATCCAGGTTCCGGTCGAGTCGATGGTCGAGCCCGATATGACGCCCGCACCGGAGCTTGATCCGCTCCAAGGAGGCTCGGAGGCCACCCGGCGCTCGATCTGGCCGGCCATCTACCCGGAGCTCCTCGAGCTGATCAACGCCCATCGCTCGACGATCGTGTTCGTCAACAACCGGCGCGCGGCCGAGCGGCTCGCGCTGCGCCTGAACGACCTGGCGGAGCGCGACATCGCGCGTGCGCATCACGGGTCCCTGGCCCGCGAGGAGCGGACCGTGGTCGAGGAGATGCTCAAGGCCGGAGAGCTCCCCTGCCTGGTCGCGACCTCGTCGCTCGAGCTGGGAATCGACATGGGCGCCGTCGACCTCGTCATCCAGGTCGAGTCGCCGAAATCCGTGGCCCGCGGGCTTCAGCGGATCGGCCGCGCTGGTCACTCGGTCGGCGACGTCAGCCGCGGACGGATCTTCCCCAAGTTCCGCGCCGACCTCCTCGAGTCCGCGGTCGTCGCCAAGCGGATGCGGGATGGCGACATTGAGACCACGGTCGTCCCCAGGAACGCGCTCGACGTCCTCGCCCAGCAGGTCGTGGCGATCGCTGCCGCCGCGCCCGAGGACGCGCCGGTGAACGTCGACGACCTGCATGCCCTCATCGGGCGGACGCATTCGTACTCGGAGCTCAGCCGCAACCAGCTCGAGAACGTGCTCGACATGCTCGATGGGCGCTACCCGTCAACCGAGTTTGCCGAGCTGCGCCCACGGATCGTCTGGGACCGCTTGCACAACACGATCCGCGCCCGTCCCGGAGCCCGGCAACTGGCGGTCACCAACGCCGGCACGATTCCCGATCGCGGCCTCTACGCGGTGACGCTCCCGGACGGCCGGCGCGTCGGCGAGCTCGACGAGGAGATGGTCTACGAGGCGCGTCCCGGGCAGACCTTCCTGCTCGGGGCGACCACTTGGCGGATCGAGGAGATCGGTCGTGACCGGGTGATCGTGACGCCGGCGCCCGGCCTCCCGGGCGCGGTTCCGTTCTGGAAGGGCGACGGGATGGGGCGCCCGAAGGAGCTCGGGGAGGCGATCGGGGCGTTCGCCCGGTGGGCGGTCGAGCAAGAGCCGGACGCCCTGCAAAACGAATACGTCCTGGACCGGCGGGCCGCGAACAACCTGGTCGACTTCTTGCGCGAGCAGCAGTCGGCCACCCGTGTGGTCCCCTCGGACAGCGCAATCGTCATCGAGCGCTTCCGCGATGAGATCGGCGACTGGCGCGTCTGCGTCCTGTCGCCATTCGGCGGCCGCGTGCATGCCGCGTGGGGTCTGGCCCTCAGCGCCCGGATCCGCGAGGACCTGGGGCTCGAGTCCGACGCCATCTGGTCCGACGACGGCATCATCGTTCACCTGCCCGACGCCGAGGAGCCGCCGGGCGCCGACCTGGTGCTGATCGACCCCGACGAGGTCGAGGACCGGGTGGTCTCCGAGCTCTCCTCGAGCGCGCTGTTCGGCGCTCGCTTTCGCGAGAACGCGGGGCGCGCGCTGCTGATCCCACGCGCCCGGCCCGGCAGGCGCACTCCGCTCTGGCAGCAACGGCTCAAGTCGCAGTCGCTGCTCCAGGTGGCCAAGAAGTTTGGGGAATTTCCGATCGTGCTCGAGACCTACCGGGAGTGCCTGCGCGACGTGCTCGACGTCCCCGGTCTGGTCGAGCTGCTGACCCGGCTGCACCGCCGGGAGATCTCTCTCGTGGAGGTCGAGACGGCGACCGCTTCTCCCTACGCCTCGTCGCTTCTGTTCGACTACGTCGCGACGTACATGTACGAGGGCGACACGCCCAACGCCGAGCGGCGAGCGGCCGCCCTGTCGCTCGACCGTGACCTGCTGCGGGAGCTGCTCGGCCAGGAGGAGCTGCGCGACCTCATCGATCCGGCGGCGCTGGCGCAGGTTGAGGATGACCTCCAGTGCCTCTCGCCGATGCGGCGTGCGGCCAACCGCGACGGGCTTCACGACGTGCTGCGGATGGTGGGCGACCTCACGACGCCGGAGGCGAGCGCTCGGGTCATCGATGGATTGGACGCAACGAGAATGTTGGACGAGCTCGGCGGGCAACGCCGCGCCATCAAGGTTCGCCTCGCCAGCCAAGAACGCTGGATCGACGCCGCCGATGCGGGGCTCTACCGGGACGCGCTGGGCGCCGCTCCTCCGGGCGGGCTGCCCGCGGCGTTCCTCGAGGACGTACCCGACGCGCTGGCACGGCTGATCCGGCGCTACGCCGCCACCCACGGGCCGTTTACCGCGCGCGACGTCCGAGAGCGCTACGGCGTCGACGCCACCGCGGTGCTGAACGAGCTCGAGCGGGACGGCACGCTCGTCCGCGGCGAGCTCAGGCCGGGCGGAACCGAGCGCGAATGCTGCGATCCGGAGGTGCTGCGCCGTCTGCGGCGAGCGTCGCTGGCCGTGCTGCGCAAGGAGGTCGAGCCCGTCGATCACCGCGCGCTCGCGCGCTTTCTGCCGGCCTGGCAGAACGTCGACCGTCACCCCACCTCGGGCGCGGGAATCGACCGCCTGCGCGAGGCGCTCGTGCCGCTTCAGGGGCTCGCCCTCCCGGCGGAGGTGTGGGAGCGCGATGTCTTGCCGCGCCGCGTCGGTAGCTACTCCCCGGCGTGGATGGACCAGCTGTGCGCGGGCGGTGAGATCGTGTGGATAGGCGCGGGCGCGCTCGGTCGAAACTCCGGTCGGGTCGCGCTGTATTTCCGCGAGGACATCGGGTTGCTGGGGCCGCCACCGCTTCTTCGGGGGCCTGCGCCTGACTCTGAGGCGCACGCGGCGGTGCGCGAGCGGCTCGCGGCGGGCGCATGCTTCTTCACCGACCTGCTGGTCGACGTCGACCTCGCGCCCGAGGTGCTCCAGGAGGCGGTGTGGGACCTGGCCTGGGCGGGCGAGGCGACCAACGACGCGTTCGCGCCCCTGCGCGCACCGCGGCTGACCCTGGCGCGAGCGCAGCGCGAGCGCGGCGGGGGCGCTCGGGCGCGGGTCGCGCCGGGGAGGTTCGGGGGGCGCCGGCGTGGCGCGGGCGCGGCGGCCCAGGTCGCGGGCCGATGGTCGTTGACCGAGTCTCTGTTGCGCTCCGATGTCGATCCGGTGGCGCGCCGGCGCGCGCTCGCGGAGCTGCTGCTCGAGCGCTACGGCGTCCTGACCCGCGAGCAGGTCCTCGCCGAGGGCGTCGCGGGCGGGTTCTCGAGCATCTATTCCGAGCTCTCGCAGCTCGAGACGCTGGGCGTGGCGCGACGCGGCTACTTCGTCGAAGGCCTCGGAGGAGCCCAATTTGCCCTGCCGGGTGCGGTCGAGCGGCTGCGGGCGGTCGATCGTGCGGATGACAGTCCGCCGCTCGTGCTGGCGGCGGTGGACCCCGCGCAGCCGTTCGGCGCGGCCCTTCCGTGGCCCGCACGCGGCGACGGAGACTCCACGCGGCGGGTGATGCGAGTTGCCGGCGCGTACGTGGTCCTTACCGGAGGAGACCCCGTGGTCTACCTCGAGCGCGGCGGCCGGGGGCTGCAGACGCTGGTATCGAGCGGCGACCGGCGCCTCGAGGGCGCGCTCGCGGCGCTCGTGGAGGAGGTGCGCCGCGGGCGGATCAAGCGGCTGGCGCTCGAGAAGGTGGACGGCGAGCCGGCGATGGACTCGCCGCTGGGGCCGACGCTCGTGGCGCTCGGTTTCCAGGAGGGGCCGCGGCGTTTGACGCTGAGCGCGTGAGGCCTACCGTCGGAGCGGCCTGATGCCCGAGGGCGACACGATCGCCTACGCCGCGAACCGGATCCGGCCGGTCCTGGAGGGCCAGGTGCCCGACTCGATCGAGACACCGCAGCGGCGCCACGCCATGGACCGCTGGCCCGAGCGGCTGAGCGGGCGCGGAGTCACCGCGATCGACACGCACGGCAAGCACCTGTTCCTGCGGTTCGAAGGCGACCTCGTGCTGCACTCCCATCTCGGGATGAGCGGGGTGTGGGGCGTCTACGGGCCGGGCCGGCGATGGGGGCGCTCGCGCTCGCGTGCCTGGCTCGTGGTGCGGCGGGGCGGAACGGAGGTCGTGGAGTTCGACGGGCCGCTTCTGGAGCTCGTGACCGAGGGTCGCGTGCGGTTCGACCAGCGCCTGGCGGCGCTCGGTCCGGACGTGCTGGCGGATGAATTTCGGGCTTCGCAGTTCCTGGCTCGGCTGCGCGCGGACGACCAGACGCGGCCGATCGGCGACGCGCTCCTCGACCAGCGCAACGTCGCCGGCATCGGCAACATCTGGAAGGCGGAGGGGTGCTGGGAGGCCTCGATCGATCCGTGGCGCCGGGTGTCGAGCGTGAGCGATCGGGAGGCGGCGGCGATCATCGAGGCGATGCGCCCTCGGATGTCGCTGTCGGCGCGCGAGGGACCGAGGTCGATCCGGCCGCGCGTCTACCGACGCGTCGGCCAGCCCTGCCCGCGGTGCGGGGAGCGGGTAAAGGCGAGGGGGCAGGGGGACGCGAACCGCACGACATACTGGTGTCCGGGATGCCAGAAGTAGACGGCCCTCGCCTGCGGCGGGTCGGCCACAAGGGCGCCGACCTGATCGCACCCGGCAACACCTACGCCAGCTTCGACGCGGCGCTGGCGGCGGGGGTCGACATGATCGAGTTCGACGTGCTGCCCGAGCGCGGGTCCGGCGGCCAGCGGCTGGTGCTCGCCCACGATTACAACGACGCTGCGCGGCGCCGGCCCCACACGCTCGAGGACGGGCTGGGGCATCTCGCTTCCGAGCGCTTCGCCGCGGTCGAGCTCGACGTCGATTTGAAGCTGCCCGGCTACGAGCTGCGGGTGCTGGACGCGCTCCGTGCCTATGGCGTGCTCGAACGGTCGCTGATCACGAGCCAGTATCTGTCGAGCCTTGGCGTGATCCGCGAGGCCGAGCCGAGCGTCCGGCTCGGGTGGTCGGTCCCGAAGCTGAAGCGCGATCCTTTTCGGTCGCGGAGGACGGTCGCCGCGGCGGTGGTGGCGCAGCAGGTGGCGCGCGTGCTGTTGCCGGCGCGGGCCGCGCGCGCTCTGTCCGCGCGACGGTGCGACGCGCTCATGGTCCACTGGCGGCTGGTGACGCCGCGGCTCGTCCGCCGTGTGCTCGCCGCCGGGGGAGAGCTGTACGTGTGGACCGTCGATGAGCTTCCGCGCCTGCGGACGCTCGAGGCGCTCGGGGTGACGGGCGTGATCACGAACGACCCCCGGCTGTTTGGCGCACTCGCGGGCGCCTGAGGACCTACGTGATGGTGCAGGTGGCCGCGCTGTGCCCGGGCGGGTGCGCCTGATCGACGTGTCTGTGGTTGCCGGTCGTGTTGCGGGTGATCGAGCCCAGTGTCTTGCCGGCGCGCTTGTACTCGAACGTGACCCGGCCGCGGAGGAGACCGGCGTGCGGCATGAACGTAAACGTGGTCCCGCCCTGTTGGGCACCCGAGCTGAACATACCGAGGACGACGAGCAGCTTCTTGAAGCGAGGGATCGGCGTGAACTGCTTCTGCGGGGAGGCCCAGTAGTCGACGCCGATCGTCATCGACAGCTGCGACGGGAATCCGAGCGCCGGCATCTGACCACGGATCCCGAGCTTGTCGCGGTAGCGCCTCGTGTTGCAGATGTTGACGGTCGCCCACAGATTGGGGGAGCGCGCGGCGTCCTTCAGCGCGCGCTCGATCTGCCCCGGCGTCGGGTTCGGGGGTGTCGATTGCGCGAGCGCGGAGGGCGCCGTGGCCAGCACCCCGGCGAGCACGGCACAGGTGGCAGAACGGACGAGCACGCGTAGGAAAATACTGCCTGCTCGCGGGGGTGGCACCCGGTCAGGCGCCCGGGCAGCGTCCCGGAGCACCCCGTTGAGGCGAGGAAGCTGTGATGGATCAGATGCCGACACGTAATGAGGGTGTGATCGCGACCTCGAGAGCGCCGGCCTCCGCGGTCGCGCCAACCTCCTGGGAGCGGTTCGAGGCGCTGTACCGCTCGAGTCGCGACGACGTCTTCGCCTACGTGGCGACGCTGCTGCGAGACCGAGCGGCCGCCGAGGATGTGACCGAGCTGGCGTTCGAGCGCGCGTATCGGCGCCGGCGAACGTTCGACCGCCGCCGCGGCGAGGAGAGAGCGTGGCTGTTCGGCATTGCCCGTAACGCCGCGCTCGATGAGCTTCGCCGGCGGCGGCGGTTGTCGGCTCTGACCGTGGAACCGGAGAACCAGGATTGGGAGGCGACGGAGGGTGCCGAAGAGGCGGAGGTGGCGCTGCGGCGGACCGCCGTTCGAGCGGCGCTGGCCAAGCTTCCCGCCCGCGAGCGCGAGATCCTGGCGCTGAAGTTCCACGCCGGTCTGTCCAACGCCGAGCTCGCCCGCGTGCTCGGCGTCAGCGAATCGAACGCCGGCACCCTGCTGTACCGGACGATGGAGAAGCTGAGGAAGGCGTGCAATGAGACGGCTTGACGAGACCCAGGTCGACCCCGAGATCGTCGCCGCCC
The DNA here is from genome assembly GCA_963731355.1 of uncultured Solirubrobacterales bacterium. Taxonomy (GTDB): domain Bacteria; phylum Actinomycetota; class Thermoleophilia; order Solirubrobacterales; family Solirubrobacteraceae; genus Palsa-465. Next base: position 896,249 of record CAVSUS010000006.1, read on the forward strand.
TCGACGCGATCGACGCCACCGTGGCCGGCGACCCGGTCGAGCCGCGCTTCGCCGAGCTGGCTGAGCTGGCGCTGCTGCTGACCGGCGAGCGACCCCCTGCCGATCCCGCGTTCGGGGGGCGGCTCGATGAGCTGGTGAGCCGGCGGTTCGAGCGCGAACCGGTCGAGGACGGAGCCGCTGCGGTGCGTTCGCGGCGCCGCTGGGGTTGGCTCGCGGCCGGCGGCGCGGCGGTCACGGCGGTGGTAGGTGTTGTGGCGGTCGTGCTCGCGTTGTCCGGAGCGCCGTCGGGGTCGAGGAGCGGGGCGAGCTCGTCCGGCGCTACGTCGCCGTCGCCGTCGTCGAGCGCATCGGTCCACTCCGCTGCGTCCGGTGCCGCGGTGGGGCGGGCGTCGACCGCGAGCACCTTCGGCGCCAAGGCGACCGTCCCGCCGACCGGCGGCAGCGCGCAACCCCCCGCTGTCGCCAACCTCCAACCGGCTCCCAGCGGTCGCAAGATCATTCAGTCGGCCCAGCTCAGCCTCTCGGCCGCGCCCGATCGCGTCGACGACGTCGCCCAGGAGGTCTTCCAAGTCGTCGGAGCGCAGGACGCAATAGTCGAGCGCTCTAACGTCACTCAGACGGGCGGCACCGACGGCTATGCCTACTTCCAGCTGAGCGTTCCGAGCGCGACGCTGGAGCAGACGATGGCGAAGCTCTCAGCGCTCGCCTACTCCCACGTCACCTCTCGCACCGACACCACGCAGGACGTCACGAGCCAGTACGTGGATACCACCCAGCGGCTGGCCAACACCCGCGCGCTGCGCACATCCCTGCTCAAGCAGCTCGCAAACGCGGTCACGACCCAGCAGGTCGACAGCCTCCAGGCGCAGATCAACGATGCGGACGCCTCGATCTCGAGCGATCAGGCCACGCTGCGGACGCTGGACCACCAGATCTCGTTCAGTGAGCTATCGGTGACGATCAACGCCGTCGCGATCCCGCCGGTGGTCAGTCACAGCGGCGGCTTCACGATCGGCAAGGGCGCCCACGACGCCGGCCGGGTCCTGATGGTCGTCGCCGGGGTGGCGCTGATCGTGCTCGCGGCGCTCGTGCCGATTGCGCTGCTGGCCGCGCTTGGCTGGTGGGTTGGCTCCGCGCTGCGGCGGCGCCGGCGCGAGCAGGCGCTCGATCTCGCCTGAGCGCTCGGCGGCCCGACGGCCCCTTCCCGCACGTCTGTGGTATTCCTGCTTCACCATGGCCGCGACAAGCGAGGACACGATCGCGTTGTTGCGACGCGTTCCCGTCTTCTCCGACCTCGCGGATGATGACCTGGCTCAGGTGGCCGCGGTGGCGGTTCCGCGCAGCTTCGTCGGCGGAGAGATCGTGTTCCGCGAGGGCGACCAGAGCGACACGTGCTACGTCGTCCGCTCGGGCCGGGCACGTGCCGTCCGCGAGCATTTCGACGGCCGCTCGCTCACGCTCGCGAACTTCGGTCCCGGTGACATCTTCGGCGAGTTGGCGATGTTCGACGACGAGCGCCGGTCGGCGACGGTCGAGACGCTCGAGGACACGGAGGCGATCGCGATCCTGGGCGCCGACATGCGTCGGTTGCTGCGCGAGCACTCCGAGCTCGCGGTGAGACTGATCGCGTCGCTCGGACGCCGGCTGCGCCTCACCAACGACCGGCTCGCGCGGCAGTCCTTCCAGACGGTCCAAAGCCGCGTCGCGGCGGTCCTGTCACAGTTGGTCATCGCCGCACAGCAGGAGGGCGCCGGCGAGCGTGACGTGTTGATCACCGCGACGCAGGCCGATCTCGCGCAACTCGCCGGTTCCTCGCGCGAGTCCGCCAGCCGCTTTCTGGCCGTGCTCGAGCGGGCGGGAATAATCGGACAGGGGCGGGGGAAGCTGGTCGTCCATGACCCCGCGGCCCTGGAGGGATACGTCTATTAGCGACCGGCCCATGGAGTTCTCGGCTGGCGGAGTGGTCGTGCGCGACGGTGAGGTGATCGCGATCGTGCCCGTGAAGCGCGACACCAACGGACACCGAGTGCTCGGCCTGCCGAAGGGCCATCCGGACGGCGACGAGACGCCGGCCCAGGCCGCCCAGCGCGAGGTGGAAGAGGAGACCGGGGTGAGCGCGGAGCTCGTGGACAAGCTCGGCGATGTCGAGTACACGTATGAACGCCGCGGCCAGAGAATTGCCAAGCGAGTCGCCTTCTATCTCTTCCGGTATCGGTCGGGTGACCTCGCCGATCACGATCACGAGATCGAGGACGCCCGGTGGATGCCCCTCGAGGAGGCCGCCTCGGCGCTCACCTACGAGGGCGAGCGCGAAATGGTGAGCTGCGCGTTGTCGAGACTGGCATCGGACCGGTAGGCTGGCGGCCGTGCGCGTCCTGAACTTCTACTCGTCGGTGTTCGCCGACCAGCTCCGGCGCGGTCGCAAGACGGCGACGATCCGCCTCGGCGACAAGTCCCACAAGTACCGCAAGAACGACTGCGTGCTGGTGACGATTGGCTACCAGCACTCGCCGCGCGAGAGGATCTTCAACGCGGTGATCGACCAGGTCGAGGTCAAGCGGGTCCGGGACCTGTCCCCACGGGACATCGAGCACGACAACCCCGAGTTCCGGCGCGTGGACGAGATGGTCCACTTCCTCGAGCAGATCTACGGTCGCAAGGTCGCGATGGACGACACCGTCACCGTGGTGCGCTTCTCGCAGATCATCGAGAACCCGCCCGAGATTCGGGACCGGATCCACGGACTGGGCAGCGCGCGGAATTGAGGTGGCGCGGGACGCCGCGTCCCGGCCTCCTCAAATGCTAGGAGGCCAGTACGCGGCGCTCCCGCGCATTCGAGTCCACCAGGCGCCGGGTTGGTCCCTTTGGCACTCCGTCGCGGAGAGTGCCAAATTGGCCCTTGATAACCGGCGCGCAGGCGCTATAGTCTTCGACCGCTGGCACTCTACGGGAGAGAGTGCCAAGGTATGTTCACCCGCATTCCTTTCCATTTGGAGGTTGCATACATGAAGCTAAAGCCCCTCGGCGATCGGTTGATCGTGCGGGCGATCGAGGAGGAGGAGACCACGGCGAGTGGCATCGTCCTCCCTGATACGGCCAAGGAGAAGCCCCAGAAGGGCAAGGTCCTCGCCGTAGGTGACGGCAAGGTCAACGAGGACACCGGCAAGCGCACCCCGCTCGACGTTTCCGAAGGTGACGAAGTCCTCTACAGCAAGTACGGCGGCACCGAGATCAAGGTGGACGGAGAGGAACTCCTCGTCCTCCGCGAGTCCGACGTGCTGGCGAAGGTCCAGTCCTAGGAGAACAAGGAAAACTACATGGCACATAAGGAACTGAAGTACGAGGCGGATGCCCGCAAGGCGCTCGAGGCGGGCGTTGACGCGGTAGCAAACGCGGTGAAGGTCACGCTCGGCCCGAAGGGCCGCTATGTGGTCCTCGACAAGAAGTTCGGCGCGCCGACGATCACCAACGACGGTGTGACGATCGCGCGGGAAATCGAGGTCGAGGACGTGTTTCAGAATCAGGGCGCTCAGCTCGTCCGCGAGGTCGCGACCGCGACCAATGACGTGGCGGGCGACGGCACGACGACGGCGACCGTCCTGGCGCAGTCGATCGTCCGCGAGGGCCTGAAGAACGTCGCCGCCGGCGCCAACCCGCTCGCGCTCAAGCGCGGGATCGAGCGGGCCGTCGACGACGTGGTCAAGAACATCGAGTCGCAGTCGACCGAGATCTCGGGCAAGGAGCAGATCGCTCGCGTGGCCTCGATCTCGGCAGCCGACGATGAGATCGGCGACGTGATCGCCGACGCCATTGAGAAGGTCGGCAAGGACGGCGTGGTCAACGTCGAGGAGGGCCAGACGTTCGGGATGGACCTCGAGTTCACCGAGGGCATGCAGTTCGACAAGGGCTACATCTCGCCCTACATGGTCACCGACCAGGACCGCATGGAGGCGACCCTCGAGGATCCCTACATCCTCATCGCCAACCAGAAGATCGGGTCGGTCCGCGACCTGCTGCCCGTGCTCGAGCAGACGATCCAGTCGGGCAAGCCCCTGCTGATCATCGCCGAGGACGTCGAGGGCGAGTCGCTGGCGACGCTGGTCGTCAACAAGCTCCGCGGCACGTTCACCGGCGTCGCGGTGAAGGCCCCCGGGTTCGGCGATCGCCGCAAGCGCATGCTCGAGGACATCGCGATCCTCACCGGCGGCGAGGTGATCACCGAGGAGATGGGGCTGAAGCTCGAGAACACCCAGCTCTCGCAGCTCGGCCGCGCCCGGCGCGTGGTCGTCGCCAAGGACACCACGACGATCGTGGACGGCAACGGCTCCGGGGATGACATCAAGGGCCGGATCAACCAGATCAAGACCGAGATCGAGAACACCGACTCGGACTTCGACCGCGAGAAGCTCCAGGAGCGCCTCGCGAAGCTGTCCGGCGGCGTCGCCGTCGTCAAGGTCGGTGCGGCCACCGAGACCGAGATGAAGGAGAAGAAGCACCGCGTCGAGGACGCGCTGCAGGCCACCCGCGCAGCCCTCGAGGAGGGCATCGTCCCCGGCGGCGGCATCGCGCTCCTGGCCGCGCAGAAGGCGCTCAACCTCGAGACGTTCGAGGACGCCGACGAGCGCACCGGCGGGAGGATCGTGTATCGCGCGCTCGAGGAGCCCACGCGGCAGATCGCGGAGAACGCCGGACTCGAGGGCTCGGTCGTGGTCAACGACATCCGCAGGGCCAAGAAGGGCCAAGGCCTGAACGCTCAGACCGGTGAGATCGGCGACCTCGTCGCCGCGGGCATCATCGATCCGGCGATGGTCACGCGTTCGGCGCTGCAGAACGCCGCTTCGATCGCCAAGAACATCCTCACCACCGAGGCGATCGTGGCCGAGGTTCCCGAGAAGGAGACCGCGGGCGCCGGCGGCGGTGGCATGCCCGACATGAGCGGGATGATGTAATCCGCTGCGACAAGCAGACGCTTCGATCGAGGGCCCGGCGCGAGCCGGGCCCTCGGCGTTCGGCCGGGACGTTCAGGACCCAACACGTGCCGAAGCGCTCGGAGTCGAGCTTCCAATCCGAGCGGACGTTGCGAGTTTTACGACGGCCCTCTCTGCGTTAAACGCGCAACCCCATTATTTGCGTGTCACTTCGAGTAGGTAGACCACCATCACATCGGTTTCTCCGATCCTCAGGTGGTACGCATCCGATAGTTCCTCGACCCTCGCTATCTGATCCGTCTTGTCGGCGAAGAGCTCGCTGAACTCGAAGAAGCCGAAATCGACGACGCGGGACTGGTAACCGAGGCGGTCCAGAAGCTGGGCCGTGCGCCGCTCGCCGATGAGCGACAGCTGCATGATGTACGCGGTCCCGTCGTCGGCCAGAGCCTCCGGCAGCAGCCGGATCAGGTGATCGATCAGGTTCCGTCCCCAGTAGTCGCGCGGCCGGTGCGTGGTCACCTGCTCGAACGGATCCACCGGCACCTGATAGAGGGAAGCGACGATGGTGTCGTAGCGCTCCTCGGGCACCCACGGATACAGGTCCTGCACCGATGCGCTGACGCGGTCCGCCACCCCGTTGCGGAACGCATTGGTCAACGTGTTCTTCACCGCAGCCGGATCGATGTCGATCGCGTGCACGTGCGTGGCCCCGTTGCGCGCGAGCTGCACCGTCAGGAGCCCGGTGCCACTGCCGATGTCAACGCACCGCTGATGCGCCCCGATGCCCTCCCGGTAGAGGTACTTCCAGATCAGAAAGCTCCCCTGTGTCGGCGTGAACACCCCCGGCTCACCAACGAGATCGGGAAAGTCCAGGGGGAACACGCTCCGCCCGCGAGGATCGGTCCAGGCCGGCGCTGAAGCACCGTCGACCCCCACCACGCGACGCGTCTGGTCCGGAAGGGCCTCCGGACGAGCATGCCCGGGCTTGGTCCCGTCCAGAGCCGCCCGGGCCGCGGCGAGGTGCTCGGGCCCGACGCCGCAGCAGCCGCCGATGAGCTGAGCGCCCTCCTCGCGCCACCTCAGAGCTAGCTCCGCGAACCGTGGCCCCCCGATGCTCGTCTCATCCCGCCAGCCGGCGGCGGAGAGATAACCGAGGTTGGGGTAGACGGCGAGCGGAAGATCGCTGAAGTCCCTAAGCCAGGACAGCATCCCGGTGACGTGATCCGGAGGGATGCAATTGATCCCGAGAGCGCCCACGCCCATCTCCTCGAAGCGCCGCGCGGCGCGGCCGAACGCGTCCCCCTCGGGTCCACCCCAGTGCTCGCCGTAGACCCCGCACACGCCATGGCGGCACCGGCGGAAGCTGAGCCACACGGGAAGCCGGGTCTCCAGCAGCGCCTCGACCGTCGCGTACGTCGAGCTTCGCACCAAAGAGAGCGTCTCCATCAGAATCAGGTCGGGCGGGTCCTCTTCGAACGCGCGCGCCAGCAGCCTGATCGTCTCGCGCCCATCGGGAGTGTCGACGTCGCCGTTGATGCTGAACGCCACCGCGACGTCGTCCGCCCGCCCCGACTCGGTCGCCGCCGCGCGCGCCAGACGCACCGCTCTCCGAGCCACGTCCATCCAGTGCACGGGCTCGGAGGACTCCCACAATTTGACGCCACCGTCGCGCAGCGCCGTCGGCAGGCCCCACGTGTTCGTGCAGATCACGTCGCACCCAACGTCGATATATCGACGGTGGACCGCCTGCACGTCTGCCGGTGCATCGAGGACCGCGGTCAGTCCCCAGAGATGCTCCTCGACCTCGGGTCGCTCACCCCCGACCTGGATGAGCTCCGTGCCGTTGGCTCCGTCCAGGATGACGCACCGATCCGTCGCCACCATGCGCATGACCCGCGCGTAGCGCTCCTCGGGCAGCCGCCCGTCGCCGGTCGCCGAGGAAGCTCCGGCGCCAACCTCACTGGGACTCGTGTCCACCCTCCAGCTCTCTAGTTGCCGCTGTCCGCCGACCCCCAGCTTGAACACTGCGACGCGCTGCCGACACTCCCACATCGCCGGAATGACCTGGCCTTTGGAGTAGGGTCATGGCGCTAGGTGCTCCCGCCGAGGGTAAATGGCATCGTGGCGATCCTTCTCGGGAGGCCAGGGAATATTGGCATAAAGGGCAGGGTGGGCTGCGGCGTTGGGATGTACGGTGCCGGCATGTCGGTCTATGCCCCGTCGGAGGGAGCATCATCGAGCCCGCTTACTCCGTTGCTGAGGCAGGCAGGCGCGGTCTTTTCGGGCCGGAACGGCCGCGCGATCCCGCTCCACTACGGTTCCGCCGCCGGCGAGCTCGCCGTCTGCGTGAGCGCGGTCGGGCTTCTCGATCGCTCCGATCTCACCAAGCTGACGATCGAGGCTCCGGCGGAGCAGCTGAGCCGGCTCGTCGCCCGGCTGACCGGCGGCACACTGGCACCGGGCGGCACGTTGTTCGCGGGGCACGCTTGGTGGTGCGGGGCGGGACCGGGCAACGTGATCGTTCTGTGCGAGGCCGCCCTCGGCGCCAGGCTGCACGCGCGCCTGCAAGCCGAGCGTCGGCACGTCGCCGGGCTCGTCGTCGAGGACCGGTCTGATGTATGGGCGTCAATCGCGGTGATCGGGCGCAGGGCGGGCGAGGTGCTGCGGACCCTGGGTCTCTACGGCGAGTCCGGCGATCCGCGCGAGGTACCGCCCTTCACCGCTCACACCATCGCCGCGATCGAGACGCTGTGGCTGCTCGAATCCGACCGCCGCGCACTCGCGCTCGTGCCGTACGACGGTGCCGGCGAGGTTTGGCGCGCAATCGAGCGGGCCGGTCGCCGGTCTGGCATCAGCTACGTCGGCCTCGAGGCGGCTCGGCGCTACTCGCTGCTTCAGCGCGCCGTACGCCCGACGTAACCCGCGTACGCCGCCGGGCCTATCCTTGGCCGGGCCGTGAGCAGTCGCGGAGCGTCCGCTGAACCTTCCGGCGTCCGAGCGATCGAACGCACTCTGATCGAGTTGCTCGCGCTCGAACGGGAGATCGTGGAACTTCAGTACGTGCGCCGATCCGACGCTCTCGAGCGCACCCACGAGGCGGTGGTCCGGCTCTCCGAGGTGGGTTCGTCGCAGGGGATCCTCGATCGGGCCGCCGAGGAGCTCGGCGCGAGCTCCCAGTTCGACCGCGTCGTGATCAGCGACGTGGTCGATCGCTCGCTGCGCCCGCGCGCGATCTGGGCCGCGTACGACCAAACGGAAGCCGACGTCGCGCTCGAGCAGCTCCGCCGCACTCCGACCAGTCTCGAATACCCCCTGATCGAGGAGGAGGTCGCGTCGCGGCATCGAGTGGAGATTGCCAACGTGACGGTACTTCGCTCGCGCGCGGCCGCTCCCCTCGCCCGGGTCCTCGCGTGGAGCTCCTATGTGGTCGCCGCGCTGTCCGTTCAGGGCAAGACGGTGGGGCTGCTGCACGCGGACGCCGAGGCCTCCGGCCGGACGCTCGACGACCTCGACGCCGAGGTCATGGTCCACTTTGCCGAGGGTCTCGCCGGCGTATTCGAACGCGCGGTCCTGCGCGAGACCCTGACGCGCCACCGCGCCGAGCTCCAGTCCGCGGTCAAGTGGATGAGCGGCCGGCTCGACCAGCTGGCGGCCGAGGCGACCAACGGGGGGCTGTTACCGGGCGCCCCGGGACTGGGACACGGGCAGGCGGATTCCTCGCTTGTCGACTCGCTCACTCCCCGCGAGCTCGAGGTCCTCACTCTCCTGGCCCGCGGCCAGACCAACCTGGCGATCGCACGAGCGCTGGTCGTCCGGGAGGGCACGGTCAAGTACCACGTCAAGAACATCCTGCGCAAGCTCGGGGCCACCAGCCGAGCCGACGCGGTGTCTCGATACGTGCGCGCGACCGCGAGCGCGCCCCGATGACGCTCACTACGCCCGTCCCGCCCGCGCTGCCCGGTGCCCTCCACGATCAGCTCGTCAAGCGTCTGCAAGTGGCGACCTCGGAGGCGCGGAGCCTGCTCGGGGTCCCGACCGCCGGCGGCGACGTCGAAGAACTGCGATCACTCATCGCCGGTCTCGGCGAGCGACTGGCGGCCGCCGGATCTCCCGACGCCGGACCGCTCCGCGAGCAACACGAGGCCGCGCTCGACCGCCTCCGCCACCGTTTCGAGGAGCGCTTCGATGCGCTCGATCGGGGCCAGGCCGCGATTGCCGAGCTCCGCGACATCACGGTCCCGAGCACGATGCTGGCGCGCGCTCCCGCCGCCCTGTGCGACGCCTCACGTTTCGAGCGCGCGATCGTGAGCCTGGTCCGAGGAGGATCGATGATCGCGGAGGCCGTGCATTTCACGAGCGAGCACGACGGCTCACGGGAGGTGCTCGAGCAGCTGCGGACTCACCCGGTGGCCCTCGAGCATCCGCTCATCGAGACCGAGCTGATGCGCCGCCGCAGGGCCACGATCGTGGTCGATGCCCACGTTCATGCCCGGGTCGACCGCCGCCTGACCGAGTTGATGGGCTGGCGCGCCTACGCCGCTGCGCCGATCGTCGTCGGCTCGCAGGTGATCGGCGTGATCCACGCCGACCGCGGGCGCGAGAACCCTCTCGACGTGCTCGACCGCGATGTGCTTTGGGAGTTCACGAGCGGGCTCGCCCAGGCCTACGAGACCGCGTCGCTGTGGCGCACGCTGCGACGCGAGCGCGAGCAGATGCGTCAGTTCCTGGAGTGGCTGAACGCGCGCTCGGGTGCGCTGACCGACGCCCCGATCACGCTGGCCGGGGACGAGCAGCCGGCGCTCACCCCGCCCGAGCCGCTCGAGGAGCCGCTGCCCCCGGCGGGCCGCGACGACCGCATGGTGTTCGAGGGCCTGCTCACCCGGCGCGAGCTCGATGTGCTGCGGCTCCTGGCCGAGGGGCGCACCAACAAGGCGATCGCCGACGCGCTCGTGGTCTCCCCGGGGACGGTCAAGTTCCACACGGGGAGCATCTTGCGCAAGCTGCACGCCGCCAATCGTGCCGAGGCGGTGTCGCGCTACCTGCGCTTGCTCGGCATGCCCACTCCTTGATAAGGTTGTGCGCATAGTGTGCAATGGTCCGCATGGCGCACGTTATGGCTGACCTCGTCAGCCTTCGGGAGGGCGTTGCCGAACTGGTCGCAGACGGAGACAGCGTCGCGCTCGAGGGGTTCACCCACCTGATCCCATTCGCCGCGGGCCACGAGGTACTCCGCCAGGGCAGGCGAGAGCTGGAGCTGATCCGGATGACCCCGGACGTCCTATACGACCAGATGATCGGGATGGGCGCCGCGCGCAAGCTCGTGTTCTCGTATGGGGGCAACCCGGGTGTGGGCTCGCTGCATCGTTTCCGCGATGCGATCGAGCACGGGTGGCCACGACCTCTGGAGCTCGAGGAGCACAGTCACGCCGGCATGGCCAACCGCTACGCTGCGGGCGCCGCCGACCTCCCGTTCGCGGTGATGCGCGGCTACCTCGGAACCGACCTTGTCGCGTACACGACGGTCTCGCCAATCACCTGCCCGTTCACCGGGGAGCAGCTTGTGGCGGTACCGGCGCTGCGACCCGACGTGGCGATCGTCCACGCGCAGGAGGCCGACCTCCACGGCAACGTGCAGCTGTGGGGCATTCCCGGTGTGCAGAAGGAGGCGGTCCTGGCCGCCCACCGCTCGCTGGTGACCGTCGAGCGGATCGTCGACGAGCTCGAGCCGCGCCCCGGCGGGATCGTGATCCCCGGCTGGGTGATCGATGCCGTGGCCGAGGCGCCGGGCGGCTCGCGGCCCTCCTACAGCCTCGGCATCACCGACCGTGACAACGACTTTTATCGACGGTGGGATGAGGTAAGCCGTGACCGGGAGGCATTCGTGGAGTGGATGAACAATCACGTGTTATCGGAGGGAGTGCCATGGCGCTGACCACCGCGGTGAGCTCCGGAGAGGTGCAGACCGTGGTCGCCGCCCGGCGCCTGCGCCACGCGCGGCGCGTGTTCATCGGAGTGGGGCGCCCGAGCACCGCGGCGATCCTCGCGCGCATGGTCCACAACCCCGAGCTCGTGCTCGTGTATGAGTCGGGGACGATCGGCGCCAAGCCGTTTCACATCCCCCTGTCGATCGGCGACGGCGAGCTCGCCGAGACCGCCGACGTGATCGTCTCGGTGCCGGAGATGTTCAACTACTGGATCGGGGCCGGGCGGATCGACGTCGCGTTTCTCGGCGCCGCCCAGATCGACCGTTACGCGAACCTGAACTCGACCGTCATCGGGGACTACCCGCGTCCGAAGACGCGTCTCCCGGGGGCCGGCGGCGCGCCGGAGATCGCGTCCAGCTGCGGCGAGGTGGTGGTGATCGCGCCCCATTCGAAGCGGACGTTCGTCGAGAAGCTCGACTTCGTGAGCACGGTAGGGCACGGCGACGGCCCGGGGTGCCGGGAGCACCTGGGCTTCCGCGGCGCCGGGCCGACCGCGGTGATCACGGACCTCGGCGTGCTCGAGCCCGACCCCGAGAGCAAGCAGCTGGTGCTGACGTGCGTGCACGAGGGGGTGGAGGTCGAAAAGGTGCGCGACGAGACCGGCTGGGAGCTCGAGGTCGCGTCCGATGTGCATGTCACCGAGCCCCCGACCGAGGAGGAGCTCGCGGCGCTCCGCGAGCTGGTCACCCGGTGAGCGCGGCGTACGTCCTGGACGCGGTGCGGACGCCGTTTGGCCGCTACGGGGGCGGCCTCTCGCACGTCCGCGCGGACGACCTCGGGGCACACGTGGTGCGCGCGCTGCTCGACCGCTCGCCCGCGCTCGACCCGGCGCGCGTCGACGACGTGCTGTTCGGCGACGCCAACCAGGCAGGGGAGGACAACCGCAACGTGGCGCGCATGGCGTGGCTCTTGAACGAGCTGCCGACAAGCGTGCCGGGGGCGACGATCAACCGCCTGTGTGCGTCGAGCCTCGATGCCGCCATGCAGGCCAGCCGGGCGATCGAGTGCGGGGACGCCTCGGTGGTGGTGGTGGGCGGCGTCGAGTCGATGAGCCGGGCGCCGTGGATCCTGCTCAAGCCTGACCGTGCGTTCCCGCGCGGCCACGAGGGCCTTCACTCGAGCACGCTCGGGTGGCGGATGGTCAATCCGCGGATGCCCGGGCGGTGGACGATCTCGCTAGGGGAGAGCGCCGAGAAGCTCGCCGGCATGTACGGGGTTTCCCGCGAGGCCCAGGACGAGTTCGCGCTGCGCAGCCATCGGCGTGCCGTGGCCGCATGGGAGGACGGTTTCTACGGCGAGTGGGTGATTCCGGTTGCGGGCACCGAGCTCGAGCGCGATGAGAACATGCGCCCGGACACCACGCTCGAGAAGCTCGCCAAGCTCAAGCCCGCGTTCGTGCCAGACGGCGGAACCGTGACCGCGGGCAACTCATCGCCGCTCAACGACGGCGCCGGCGCGGTGCTCTTGGCCGACGAGGCCGGGGCTGCGGCGGCCGACCGCGAGCCGATCGCGCGCATCGTCTCGCGAGGGGCCGCCGCCGTCGATCCGGACGTGTTCGGGATCGCGCCCGTGGAGGCCGCGAACCGCGCACTGCGGCGCGCGGGCATCGCCTGGGATGACGTCTCGGTCGTCGAGCTCAACGAGGCGTTCGCGTCGCAGTGCCTGGCGGACATCGGCGAGTGGAATGGGCTCGACCCGGAGAACGTCAATCCGAACGGCGGCGCGATCGCCCTGGGGCATCCGCTCGGCGCCTCGGGCGTGCGGATCCTCGGCACGCTCGCCCACGAGCTGCGGCGGCGCGGCGGTGGTTTCGGCGTCGCAGCCATCTGCATCGGGGTCGGTCAAGGTATGGCTCTGGTGCTGGAAGGCCTCGGATGACAACAGACGAACTACGGGCGATCCACGAAAGCCATCTAGAGGGACCGAACGAGACTGTCTTCTTCGAGCTCTGAAAGGGCCGTCGGCGTCGACGTCGGCGTCGGCGTTGGCGCCCCCCGAGAGCGCTACTTCGTCCAATCGCTCGAGCGCGGCCTGTCGGTCGTCCGGGCGCTGAGCACGCCAGGCCCCGGCCTCACGCTCGCCGACGTGGCGCGCGCGACCGGGCTCACCCGCGCGGCGGCCCGCCGCTTCCTGCTGACCCTCGAGGACCTCGGCTACGTGCGCGCCGCCGACCGGCGGTTCTCGCTGACGCCGCGGGTGCTCGAGCTCGGGTACTCATTCCTGTCGAGTCTCACCCTCCCCGAGATCGCCCAGCCGCACCTGCGCGAGCTCGTGCAGCGTGTGCACGAGTCGTCCTCCGTCTGCGTTCTCGATGGAACCGAGATCGTGTACGTCGCCCGCGAGCCGACTCAGCGGATCATGACGGTGGCGATCGCGGTCGGGACCCGCTTCCCGGCCTACGCCACGTCGATGGGACGTGTGCTCCTGGCCTCCCTCGACGGTCCCGCGCTCGACTCGTTCTTCGACCGGGTCGAGCTCCGGCCGCTCACCGCGGAGACGGTGAGGAGCGAGGGTGAGCTCCGCGGCGAGCTCGCGCGCGTGCGCCGGCAGGGCTGGGCGCTGGTCGACCAGGAACTCGAGGACGGACTCCGCTCGGTCGCCGCGCCCATCCGTGATCCTCGAGGCGCGGTGGCGGCGGCGGTCAATCTGTCGACCCACGCGAGCCGCAGGACGCTCGAGTCGATCCGGCGCGAGCTCCTGCCCCCGTTGCGCGAGACCGCGGCCCGCATCGAGCGCGACCTCGCGCTGTGGCAGGGGCCATGAACGTCCGCGACGCCACCTTCGACGTCATGCGCCGGCTTGGCATGACGACGATCTTCGGCAATCCAGGCTCCACCGAGGTGTCGTTCCTCAAGGACCTGCCCGAAGACGTGCGCTTCGTGCTCGGACTGCACGAGGGTTCGGTGGTGGGGATCGCGACCGGCTACGCGCTCGCGCGGGACCAACCGTCGTTCGTGAACCTGCACACCGCCGCGGGGCTCGGCAACGCGATCAACGCGATCGCCAACGCCCGCGACTGCCGCGCACCGCTGGTCGTAGTGGTGGGGCAGCAGGACCGCCGCCAGCTCGGCCTCGAGCCGTTCCTCACCGGCCGCTCGCTCGAGCGGCTCGCCGGCGAATACCCGGTGTGGAGCACGCTGCCCGCGCGCGCCCAGGACGTCCCGGGCGCGATCGCCCGCGCGTATCACGAGGCCGAGGCGGGGCACGGACCGGCTCTGGTCGTGGTGCCCATGGGCGACTGGCTCGAGGAGGCCGACGAACTCGCGGCCATGGCGCCGGCGAAGGTGGTGCGCCCGCGCGCGGTTGCCGAGCGGGATGTCGCACGTCTGGCGGAGCTGGTCGCGGACGCGCGGTCGCCGGCGCTGGTGGTCGGGCGGGGTACCGACAGCGAGGAGGGCTGGGAAGCGGTAGGGGGGCTTGCGGAGCGGTTGCGCTGCCCGGTTTGGCAAGAACCCTTCGCCCGCCGGGCCGGATTCGCGCAGGACCACCGGCTGTTCGCCGGTCACCTGCCCTGGCGCCGTCGGCTCATGCGCGACGCGTTATCCCAGTACGACGTGGTGCTCGCGATCGGCACGAGCGCCTTTCGGCTGTACCTGTTCGACGAACCGGTCGCGGTCGTGCCACCCGGAACTCGGGTGGCGGTGATCACCGACGACCCGGCGGAGGCTCACCGCAGCCCGTGCGAGTTCGCGCTCGTGGCGGATGTGCCGTCGGCCTGCCGGGCGCTCGCCCAACTGGTTGTGGCGCGCGACTCGAAGTGGCCAGAGCCGATGCGGCGCCCCCCGGCACTGGCAACGCCCGATGGCGGCGAGCCGCTGCGCGCCGGCCACGTGTTCGATGCGCTCTCGGCGCGCCTCCCGCGCGAGACCGTATTGGTCGAGGAGACGCCCTCGAGCCAGCCCGAGCTCTACCGGCGCGTGGCCGTCCGTGCGCCGCTCGGGTTCGTGGGCACCGCGAACGGCGCCCTTGGAGCCGGCATCTCGGGCGCGATCGGGCTGCGGATGGCGCTGCCGCGCCGGCCCGTGGTGGCGGTCCTCGGCGACGGCTCCTCCATGTACGCGATCCAGGCGCTCTGGAGCGCGGCCCGCTACGACGTAGGCGTCCTGCTGATCGTGATGGCCAACGGCGGCTACGCGGTGATGGACGCCCTGGCCCGAGATCAGGGCGCGACGCCGGCCTGGCCGGCGTTCGGCGCCATCGACATCGCGGGCATTGCGCGCTGCCTGGGCTGCCCGTCGAGGCGCGTGCAGACCCACGATGAGCTGATCGCGATGCTCGACGAGGTGATGCAAGGTCTGGCGGAGCGAACGGAGCCACTGCTGGTGGAAGTGGTCGTGGCGCCCTGAGTTCGGTAGGGGCCGGAGGGCCGACCGCCGGCGGCGCCGCGGTCGCGATTCGCTCGCTTGACCTCCGCGTCATGCTGGCGAGCGTGTTGCCGGTCGCTCGAGAGGCAGTTGAGGATCTGCTCGTCCGGCTGGATCGCGCGCTGCCCGGGCGGGTCGAGGGGTTTTACGTGGTCGGCTCGGCGTGCATGGGGGCTTTTTGCCCCGGGCGGAGCGACATCGACTTCGTCGCGATCCTCAACAGCGAGCTGACTCGTGCCCAGCTCGAGCACCTGCGAGCGGTGCATGTGGGTCGCTGGGTCTCTTCGCTGGTTCGCGACGTTGTGCTTGGCTGGCGATGGCCGCTCGTGTGCAACGGGATCTACTTGAAACCGGGCCACCTTGCGATGTCGGCGCTCGAGGTGACTCCGATTGCCGGGCACGTCGCGGGCCGGTTCAGGGTGGCGCAGAGGTCAGGCTTTGACGTCAACCCGGTCACCTGGCACACGCTCGCCGATCACGGCATCGCGATTCGCGGCCCTCAGCGCGACGACCTGGAGATCCGCACTGACCCGCAAGAGCTGCGGCGCTGGTCGCTCGCCAACCTCAACGACTACTGGCAGCGGTGGACCGAGCGCACAGGTCGACGCGGACTCCCGGACGTCCGCGCGCTACCTCGGCGTGCCGCCGCCATCGGAGTGCTCGGGGCGCCTCGGCTCCACTATACCGTTGCCACCGGCTTGATCGCGGACAAGGAAGCCGCCGCGCGGTACGCCCTCGAGGTCTTCGACTCGCGGTGGCACGCGCTCATCGAGGACGCGCTCGCCTTCTGGCGCGGCTGCCCGGCGCCGCGAACCTATCGCCACCAGCCGACACGCCGCCGCCGGGATGCCGCCGAGTTCGTCACAACGGTCATAGACGCCGCCAACCAGTTGCCCGTCGGATAGGGGTCGCTTTGCCGGGGGTCGAAGGAGAGCGAGGCGTCGATGATCGCTGTGGAGCAGCTTTCAGACCCCGACCGTTCGGGCGTTCGTGAGCGCGCTGAACGCGGGCGACCGGGAAGACCTGTTCTCAACGCTGGCGCCGGACGCCACGATGTCCGACGACGGGCGCGGTCGCGACCTCGCGGAGGGGACCGAGCGCGAGATCTTCTTCTCGGGTGGCAGGATGGAGGTCGAGTCGGAGTCCGAGGGCGGCCGCGCGCTGGTGGCCAAGTACTCCAACTCGACCTGGGGAGCGATGCGGACGCGGTGGCGGTTCGAGATCTCGGACGGCAAGATCACGCGGTTCGAGTCCGGACAACCGACAGCGAAACGGGCCGCGCGGCAGGGTGGTCGACGCCGTGGCATTCGCCAACGTGTCACATTTCGGGCTGCTGCGGTGCTAAGTGGGTGTGATGGGGTTGCAGGCGCGACATGACGAGCGGTCGGAGTCGCCTGATGGCGGAACCGAGTTGGCTGGTTTCGAGGCGTTCTTTCGCGCGCATTACCCGGTTGTCGTGCGCCTCGCTCAGAGCGTGGTCGGCGATTTGCCGCGGGCGCAGGACGTGGCGCAGGAGGTCTTCCTGGCCGCCTACCGACGCTTCCCTCGTGATTACGAGCAGGCTGCCGGATGGGTCAGGGTCGCGGCGGTGCACACGGCCCTCAATGTGCTTCGCGGGGAGCGGCGTCGCGACAAGCGCCAGCTCCTGGTGCACCCCGCGGGTTCCCTGCCCAGCGCCGAGGACACGGTGATCGAGCGCGAAGCGCGAGCAGAGCTTCGCCGGGTCTTGCGTCGTCTGCCGCGCCGCTCGGCTGCGGTGCTGGTGATGCGCCATGGTGGCATGAGCTACGTGGAGATCGCCGAAGCGCTCGGGGTCAAGGTGGGACACGTTGGGACTCTGCTTAGAAGGGCGGAGTCCGCGCTTCGAAAGGAGATGGACCGTGAGACACGTTCCTGACGGGGTGCTTCGGCGGCTCGATGACGAGCCTCTGGCCGTTCCGGACAGAGTCGCCGAGCACGTGGCCGACTGTGGCCGCTGCAGCAATCGGCGAGCTCAGATCGCCCTCGACACAGAACGAGTGGCCCGGCTGTTGTCCGCCCCGCAGCTGGTACCGGACACCGACCTCGCCTGGGCCCGGATCCGGAGTGAGCTGCGGCGGAGTCCGGAGGAGGGAGCCGACCGGCGGCGGCCGCCGGCCGTTCTCTGGCGGCGTTCACGATTTCCGCGGGTGTCATTCCGGGCGGGGATGCTCATCGGCGCGGTCGGGATCGTGGTCGCCGGGACGGCTGCGGCGGCCACGCTCACCACCATCTTCGCGCCGACCCACGTGGCCCCGGTGTCCTTGAGCCAAGGCGACATGCAGGCGATCACTGCCTTCATGGGGCTGGGCGACAGCCACTTGCTCGGGGGCTTCCCCACCCCGGATGGATCGAGCGCGGTTAGGTTCGGAACGATCACATGGTCCTCCTCAGGGCCTGCCCGCCCGGTGTCCTCGCTTGCCGAGGCCACCGCGGAAGCTGGCTTTCCTGTGTCACTGCCCGCTCATCTTCCCGCGGGAGTAGGGGCTGTCGAACATTTCATGGTTCAGCCCCACGTGAGCGCCACAGTGACCTTCAACTCCACCGCCTCGAGCCTCCAGGGGAGCTCGGTGACTCTGGACGCCGGGCCGGCCGTCCTCGCGGAGTACGCCGCGAAGACCGGTATCGACCTGCCGACACTCGGCGTGGCGACGATGCCTCGCCCGACGGGGCGCTCCACGGGCGCAAGCATGAGCCAGATCGAGGCCTTCTTGCTGCGCCAGCCCGGGTTCCCGTTGGAACTGGCTGAGGAGGTCCGCCTGCTCGGTGACTTGAGAACGACCCTGCCGGTGCCGGTCCCGCCCGGCGCCTCGGTTCGCTCGGTACAGGTCGCCGGCTGGCCAGGCGTACTCGTCGCTGACTCCTCGAACTCGGCCGCCGGGGTGGTATGGGAGGACGGCAAGGACATGCTGCATGTCGTCGCGGGAATCCTCGATTCGCAAGATTTGCTGAATGTGGCGAAACAGCTCGGCTGAGCGAACCGTTCTCGACGGCGGCGGCCGGTCCGCGGCCCACGCGGCGGTCTCGCTGTCAGAGGCTGCGGGCTCTCCGTTGGGGAGACGCTCCACGCACCCCACGGCGTCCCCGGCGATCCACGCGGTGGCGCTCAGCAAGCGCTTCGGGAGCACGATCGCCGTGAACTCGCTGTCCATGACGGTGGAACGAGGGGAGGTCTTCGGCTTCCTCGGCCCGAACGGCGCGGGGAAGACTACGGTGGTGAAGCTCCTGCTGGGGCTGGCGCGTCCCACCGGGGGGAGGCGCTTGTGCTGGGCGCGCCGTTGGGGGACCGCGACACGAGGCGGCAGATCGGATATCTCCCGGAGCTGTTTCGCTTCCAAGCCCTCCTCACTGCCAAAGAGGTGGTCCGCCTGCATTGCCGACTCCTTGCGCTGCCCAAGCGGGCCTGGGAGGAGGAGGGGCGCAGGGTCCTAGAGACGGTTGGTCTGCTCGAGCGTGGCGATGACCGGGTCGGCACCTTCTCAAAGGGAATGCAGCAGCGGCTCGGGCTCGGCGTCGCGTTGCTCGGCAGCCCCACCCTGGTGGTGCTCGACGAGCCCACCAGCGCCCTCGACCCGGTCGGACGCCACGACGTGCGCGAGATCATCCGTGGGCTTCGCGAGCGCGGGTGCTCCGTGTTCCTCAACACGCACCTGCTCGAAGAGGCCGAGCACGTGTGCGATCGCGTGGCAGTCATCGATAAAGGAACGGTCGTGGCCACCGGCAGCCTTGACGAGCTGCTCGGTCGCCACAGCAGCGTGAGACTGAAGGTGGGAGGACTCGCCGAGACCGGCTGGACTGGTCTCAGCCGGTTCGGTCGGTGGCAGCGGCAGGACGACTGGATAGTCGTCGAGGGCATCGACCCGGCTCGGATCGCCGACCTAGTCGACGAGCTCGTCGGTCGCGGCGGGCGGGTCGAGGCCGTGATCCCCGAGCACCAGAGCCTGGAAGCCCGCTTTCTCGAACTGCTGAGCAAGTGATGAACCTGACCTTGACAATCGCCGCGCTCACGATCAAAGAAGCGGTGCGGCGACGTCTCCTCCTCGCCTTCGTCACGATCACGGCGGTCATCGTCGGACTAAGCGCGTGGGGGTTTGACCGCCTGAGCCACGCCCACAACCTCACCTCCGGCGAGAGCAACCTCGCGGTTCCGCAGGCGCTCATCCTGTTCATGTTCATGTTCAGCTTCGTCCTTGCCCTGAGCGCCTCGGCGATCGCGTCTCCTTCGATCTCTTCGGAGATCGAATCCGGCGTACTCATGACGGTCGTGACCCGCCCCATCCGGCGGACTGAGGTGCTACTCGGCAAGTGGCTCGGGCTCGGAGCGTTGCTCGCCGGATATGCCGCCGGTGTCTGCGCCCTCGAGTTCGGGGTCGTCCACTGGGCGAGCGGTTTCCTCCCACCCAACCCGGTACTCGCCGGCGTGTACCTGTTCGCCGAGGGAGCGCTCCTGCTGACCCTATCTCTGCTCTTGAGCACGCAGATGCCGGTTATCGCCGCGGGCGTGGTCGGCGTCGCAGTCTTCGGTGCCGGATGGCTGGCCGGAGTCGTGGGAACGCTCGGCACCACACTCAACATTGCTGCGCTACGGACCGTGGGTCGGGTTGGACGGTTCCTGCTCCCCACCGACGGGCTGTGGCACGCCACCATCTACTACCTCCAACCACCCTCGCTGACAGCGCAGCACCTCGCCGAAGGCGGACGGGGAGATCCGTTCTACGCCCAAGGAGCACCATCCTGGCCGTACTTGCTTTGGGTGGCCTGCTGGTTTTTCATCGTCCTGATCGCCGCAGTGGCCAGCTTCGCGCGTCGCGAGCTATGAAACACGGAACCCGCCTCAAGGGCGGTCGGCGCGGCGCGAGCGCGGGGAAGGCGAGGATCAGATCGCCATGGAGAGCCGGGCGCTACTTGGTGAAGAGCAAGGCGGATCCGATCACTGGGCCGGTTCAGGATGCCGCCCAGTTGTGCCGGTTACCGAGCGGTGCCGGGGCGGCGTGATGGGGGGTTGACGAGGGGCTGATGAACGTGCTGCCGTGCGGGCCGGCCTGGACTGCCTTGTGCAGGGCGCTGCCGTGCAGCCACTGCTTCCAGGAGAGGAACCACACGGTCCACCCGTTGTCCCAGGTGCCGGCGCGTGGGCTGCCGGTGATCTTCACGGGATCGCCGGGAACGGCCATCTTGTAGTAGATCTCGGCGTCGGCGGGCGACATGTTCACGCAGCCGTGGCTCACGTTAGTGAACCCCTGCTCCCCCACCGACCAGTACGCGTCGTGCAGGTAGTCGCCGCTCCAGGTGAACCGCACCGACCAGGGCACCTCGATGCTGTAGCCAGGCCCGACCATGTCGACCGGGTTTGCCTTCTCGATCGTCACGTAGGTCCCGTTCGGAGTGTCATCTCCCGGCCGTCCACTGCTGATCGGCCAGTGCGCGAACAGCCTCCCGTCCCGGAAGACGTTCATGTAGTGGCCGGCAGTGCTGGCCACGACGATCAGTGAGGAGCCGACGGTAAACGTCTGGGTAAGGGTGTGGTGCCCGTAGATCCCGGGCGCGGCCTGCACCCCGTTCAGGTGTCCGGTGAAGCTCACCTGGGTGTGCGTCGGCCAGTAGCGCTGCGGGCGGAAATACAGGCACACCGGAGCGATGGTGCACGGGCTGTCCCAGTACCAGGCTCCCACGATCGGCTTGGAGCTCCTGATCTGGAGCGCCCGCTCGACCGCCGCCCGATTGCTGACCGGCCGGCTGAAGAGCAGGACGATTGGCATCCCCACCCCGTAGGTCTGACGGTACCCCTCGATGATCTTGGTCTCGAACGTCTGCGCTGGCGTAAACGTGCGAAACGAGCTGCGGCGCGTAACCGGCTGGCCGGACGGCCCCACCGCGGTGGCGATCACCGTATATCGCTGCGAGACATCGAGCGCCCACCTACTGCGCCACACCGTCCCGGCGGGATCCAGCGCCCCAGCGACCGGATCGCCCCCGGTGTGGACGACCACGTCGATGAGCCTGCCCCCCAGCGCCCTCACCGTGATCCCGCGGTCCGGTGCCGCATCGACGCCGCCCGCAGGCGCGATCGACAACTGCGCCGCGGCGACCGGCCGCGCGCTGACCGTTGTGTGGCCGCCCCGGTGGCTGGTCGCGCGCGCCGCGCCGCCCCCGCATCCAGCCGCCAGCAAACCAAGCATGCCGCAAGCCGCCACGGTCGCCACCCCGCGCCCGCGCGCCACCGAGAACCGATAAAAGCTGGCGTGGGGAACAGCCGCTGGGCGCAACTTCTACTCTCCGGACTACAGCCAGACAGCTTACGCCGCGCCGGGCCAACCGCTGGGCACTTTTTAGAGGAGCCCCGCTACCGCGCCACTGACCATGGTCCGCGCTGTGGGTGCGAGCCGGCGGCCTAGCGCAGATGATCCTTTCCCCAGCTCTCGTCCCAGATGTATCGCCGAAGCGCCGGGAGAGACGAACGAGCGAGCGAGATGCCGTACTCCGGCTCGCTCCGCTTGCCCACGTTGTCGCGGTCCGTGAACGGAGGCCACGCGCCGCGCCACTCGGTGCTGGGAATCAGGTACACGTCGGGATCCTCCGCGTCATCCAACAGCACGATCGCTACGTATCTGTTGCTCGCAAGCTGAAGTCGCCGTTTGGTCCAGAAAACGTAGCCGCCCACGCGCTGAGTGGACACGAACACGTCGAGCGAGCGACGGGACGGCGTCTGCACGTCGAGTTTGCTGTCGATCCGGCTGCTCGGCGCCCTCACAGTGCAGCCCACGCTCTCGAGTCGTTCTGTAACGAGTGTCCTACCAACAGCAATGAGCTCCTGTCGGCTCAGTTCCGTCCAGCGATCATTTGTCTTGTTTCGGTACGCCGTCATGGAGTCTCGCTTTCACCGTGGTGCCGCACGTTGTTGGCCCCGTTTCGTCACATGAGGCAACCGCCGACCTGGTTCTTACCGACGGTCGGCTATGACTTCGTGCGACGCGGTCAGTAGCAGTGTCTTCACCCCAGTCGCGCCGTCGGCTATGCGGCAAACACGCGATGTTCCTCTGGTTGGCCGATACGCTGGACGCAGTTCACGCGCCGAAGAGTCGCGACGTCCGGCGAACGTGGAGAAGACAATCGCGTCGGGCCAAACGAGCAGCTCACCGCGCGCATCCGTTGCTTGCCCGTCACCGCCTGTCAGCACCGCAAGCCCGCTGGTCTGCCAGGACTGCCCTTCGCGAGATCGTCGAGGTCCGGGCTCGACCGCCTGCCGTCTAGGAGGATCCAACGGACGACATCATCGAGGGCCCCTCAGCTGAACGCGGTGTGAGTCTGGAGACGATTGCAATCCGCGCGCCGGGACGGTGGGATATGGAACGTCTGCACGATCCAACCGGCGCCCTGGGGCCAGAACAGGACCATCGGCTGGCCCGCATCGATCCACCTGGGGGGATTCCAGCCCACGTCGATCACGTTGAGGCCAAGCTCCCACGCGAGGATGCTCTGGTAGGAGATCACGGTGACCGCCTGGCCACAGGCGAGGATCCGCTTGCGCCCGCCCTCCCTGGCGATCAAGGGGCGCAGCCGGTCGATCTGCCGGCCCCAGTTGCGGACCAGGATGATCGACGATTGGGCATCTCGTACGCGGCCTCGGGCATGGGGGGCGAGCGTCACGACGAGGGCGATGACGGCTCCGACGGCCAACCACCGCAGAAGCATCAGGCGCGGCGCGTTCGCGAGCACCCAGCCGATCGCGGCGCCGGCCAGAACGATCATGACGGCGGCGGGCTCCCACAGGTACCGAGCCGGGGCGGCGAATCCGTGCAGAGCAAACGCGATCTCGGTCGCTACCCAGAGCAGAGCGGCGCAGATGAGCATCAGCCACGTCCGCTCCCGGCGAGCGACGGCGACGATCACCCCGAACAGTCCGACCAGCTGCATCGGCAACTCGTACACGCTGAGAAAGTGGTGCCAGACGCCCACGAACTTGTTGCCCGCGATGGAGCTCGTTGAGTCGAGCGCCACGTCGCTGGAGATCTTCCAGCTGCGCGAGGTCAGGGCCGGAATGCCGAACCACAGCACCGGTATGACGGCGATGCCGGCGGCCACCAACACGCGCATCGAGGGGATCGCGCGCCACGCCCACAGCGCGTAGAGGGCCGTCACGGGCCACGCCTCCGGGCGGCCGAGCGAGACCAGCACGAGCGCCGCCCACGCCAACCTCCGGCGTCCGGACAGGTGACAATCGATCGCCGCCAGGCACAGCGTGACGTCCATCGGATCGGAGGTGGCGCTCAGGATCAACTGCCAATAGCCGTCGATCCCGAGCACTCCGAGACCGGCGAACACGGCCGCCACGATCGGGGCATACGGGCGATCTGGAGCTGGCCCCGTAAGCCGGTAGGCAAGCTTCGCGGCAAAGATCGTCGCCGCGAAAGCTCCCGCCACTGCGGTCACCATCCACAGCCAGAGTGCGCTCCGTCCCGCCACCGAGTACGCGAACGTGAATAGGAACGTCAGCGGCTTCCACGACGGCGCCGCGTTCGTGTTCAGGTCCCAATGCAGCGCCTGGCGGCCCCAGACGAGCCATCCGTAGGCATCGAACGCCGGTCGCATGGCGGTCAACACGACGAACAGGATCGAAGCGAGTAGTACCGCCGCGAATGCCGCAGTCCAGCGGCGCCGGACGAACCGGCGCGGGGCGCCACGGCTAGGACCCTGCCTCCGTTCCCGGATCCTCGGCGCTGCGATCGTCTGCTCGGCCACGTGCGGCGGCAACGGTAACAAATGCCCCGATGCCGGGGTTCGCGGTCTTCCCTAGGCCATATGATCAGGACATATGGTCGACAAAATTGTCGACAGTTTGGGTGAGGGAGCAGGCCGCGGTGAGGGAGCGGGCCGCGGTGAGGGAGCGGGCCGCGCGAGGGCGTGATGCCGGCCCGGCGAGACGCCCAGCCAGCCGAACCGAGGCGGCGGCTTCAGATCGCGGTCCTCGGCATCGGCGAGGCCGGCGGTGCGATCGCCGGCGACCTCGCGGCGCAATCGGTCGAAGTGAGCTGCTGGGACCCGGCCGTCGACGAACCGCCGCCCGGGATCCGAGCGGCCGGCGACGCTCGCGGCGCGGCGGGGGGCGCCGATGCGATCTTGAGTGTGAACTCGGCGTCCGCGGCACTGGACGTGGCGCGCGAGGTGGCGCCGGTGCTCGAACCCGGGCAGCTGTACGCCGACCTCAACACGAGCGCCCCGTCCTTGAAGGTCGAGCTTGCGGCCGTGCTCCGCCGGACCGGCGCGCTGTTCGCGGACGTCGCGCTAATGGCGCCCGTGTCGGGCAACGGGCTGCGAACTCCCGCGCTGGTCTCCGGGAGGGGGGCCGAGCGCTTCGTCGCGATGTTCGGACCGCTCGGGATGCCGGCCCAGATCACCGGCGACGAACCCGGCGCGGCCGCTGCGCGCAAGCTGCTACGGAGCGTGTTCATGAAGGGGATCGCCGCGGCCGCGATCGAGAGCCTCGCGGCGGCGAGGGCCGCGGGATGCGAAGACTGGCTGCACGGCGAGCTGGCGCAGGTGCTCGATCACGCCGATTCAGCCCTGCTCAACCGCCTGATCGCCGGAAGCCGACGGCACGCACGACGGCGCGAGCAGGAGATGCAGGCCGCACAGGAGATGCTGAGCGAGCTCGGGGTGACGCCGCGGATCTCGCGGGCGGCGGCGGGCTGGCTCGCGCAACTGGACGCGGAGGGCGTCCGTGTCTCCTGCCGAGATTCCCGGTCCTGACGACCGGGCAGAACCAACGCTCGGCGACGGCATGTCGTAACGGACAGCGGGCCCGGGGGCGATACGCTCTTCACCGCAACGGCACGAACGCGACGGCCAGCCCGTCGCGCCGTCCGAACCGCTCCAGGTGGCTGCCGATCACGCGCTCTACCTGGCTCAGGTCGGACGGGGTCTGCGCGTGGGCGGTGATCGTCAGCGTGTCCGCGCCGGCCACGAGCTCCGCGTGCCCGGCCGCGAAGGGGATCACGGAGGTACGCTCATCGAACCGGACCGCGAGCTTGTGCGCGAAGTGCTTGGACAGCTGCTTCAGGTAGGGCGAGGGCTTGGTGGTCGCGACAATCGCGCGTGAGGCCAGGCCGGTCGCGGCCGTGGAAACGAACTCGACCGCGATCTGCCAGGGGTCGCTCGCCCGAAAGCCACCATCGATCGTGTCGACCGCGATCCCGGCGGCCTCGGCGCGCGTGCGAACCTCGGCCACGTCCGCATCCGTCGGCAGCTGCACGGTCCAGTGGCGCAGCCCCACGGTGTGGGCTGGCGCCGGGCCGACGCCCGGGCCCTTCCAGGTGTTCAAGCCAAGATGGTGGTGATAGCCGCCGGCAGAGACGAACGCCGCTGTCCCCAGGTGAGCCCGGAGCTCGAACCCGAGCACGTCGCGATAAAACGCCAGACCCTGGTCGACATCGCCGACGTGCAGGTGCACGTGACCCATCCTCAGCCCCTCCCCCACGTGGTCCGTCGGGGCTTCGTTGCCGATCGTTTTCAGCAGCGAGTCGAGGTCGAGCGGCGCCGGCCCACCCTGATAGCCAAGCCCATCCGGCCACGCCTCTCGCGGGCGGTCGGCGGCCAGCTCGATGCCGTTGCCGTCCGGATCGGGGAGATAGATCGCCTCGTGCGTCCCATGATCGGATGCGCCCTGGATCGGCGTCCGCGCCGCCGCGATTCGCACGGCCGCGCGCGCAAGCTCCTCGCGCCCCGGGTACAGCAGCGCGTAGTGGTAGAGGCCGGCGTGTCTGCCAGCCGGCCGCGCCTGCGGGTCCTCGTGGAGCACGACGACCGTCTCGACGCCATCGCCGAGCGCCGCCTTGCCGTCATCCAGATGATGAACGCGCAGCCCGAGCGCGCGCTCGTACCAGGTGGTTGAGGGGGCGAGGTCCGATACCGTCAGGTGGACGGGGCCCAGGCGCAGTGTCGGCGGAAGTGCCACGGTCGAGGCCGCGGCTGGCGGAGTCAGCTCGGTCACTTCTGTCACGGTTATCAGTCCCGGTGTCAAAGAAAGGTTAGTTGAGTTCTCAATAAAGCTTAGCGGGTCCGCGCGAACTCGGGACGGACTCGGGAGGATGAGGGTGAGACCGCTGAAACTGGGGACGGACGAGGTGAGACCGCGCGGCGCGGCGGTCACGTCGACCGCCGGGCGTCCGGCGGTGCGCTCGTCCACTCGCGCGCCCGCGGCGTCGCTGGCTGGCTGATCGCCCAGCGCCAGCGGGTTGTTAAGATCGCGGGCGGCCAAGCGCAATCGGCTGGACCCGGAGTGTGGCTGAGCATCCTGTCCCGTCCGACCGCGCGCGGGAGCTCGTGCGCGGTGCCATCGACTACCACGTGCATGTCGCGCCTGACTTCGTGCAGCGGCGGATCACCGACGTGCAGCTCGCTCGTCGGTGTCTCGACGTCGGCTTGGGCGGGTTCGGCCTCAAGTCGCACTACACGCCCACCACCGAGCGGGCGGCGGTCGTGCGGGAGGCGGTCCCAGGGGTCACCGTGCTCGGCACGATCACGCTCAACCGTGCTGTTGGTGGACTCAACGCGCTCGCGGTCGAGGTAGCCGCCCGCCAGGGCACCCGGATCGTTTGGTTTCCGACGGTCAGCTCCGAGAATGAGCAGCACGAGGTGCTGGCTGCCGACCCCGCCGGCAAGGTTCCGGTGTGGGTGCGCTTTGAGCTGTCATTGCGCGATGCCGGCGTCGACCGCTCGCCCATCGCCGTGGTCGATGGGGATGGGACGGTGGTCGCAGAGGTGAGGTCGGTGCTCGAAGTGATCGCCCGCCACGAGCTGGTCCTCATGACCGGCCACCTGGCACGCGACGAGATCTTTGTTCTCCTCGACGCCGCGGTGCAGGCCGGCGTCCGCCAGATCGTGGTCACCCATCCGGAGTTTCCATCCCAGAGGATCCCTCCCGCCGACCAGGTCGAGCTGGCCAAGCGCGGCGCGCTGATGGAGCGCACTTTCACCACTCCCTACACCGGCAAGTGCTCCTGGGATGAGGTGTTTGCTGCGACCCGCGCCGTCGGCGCCGAGCGGACGGTGTGGGGGACCGACCTGGGTCAGGTCTTCAACCCGCCGGTCGAGGACGGGCTGGCGCTGATGGCCGACCAGTTCCTGGCGGCAGGCTTCAGCGAGGAGGAGGTAAGGACGATGGCGGTCCAGAACACGCGGCGCGTGGCGGGTCTGGAGTGAGCCCCCGGCTGCAGGTGATCGGCGCGCACAGCGCCGACTTCGTCTGGCGCGCCGGCGGCGCGATCGCCAAGTGTGTGGAGTTGGGCGGCACGGCCGAGGTCATCGCGCTTTCCTACGGCGAGCGAGGCGAGTCGGGCGAGCTGTGGAAGCAGGGGGGACAGACGGTCGAGAACGTCAAGCGCCTGCGCCACGCGGAGGCGGAGGCGGCGGCCGGCCACCTCGGGGCGAACTTCCGTTGCCTGGACCTCGGCGACTATCCCCTGCAGATCGACACCGGCGCGCTGCTCCGGATCGCGGAGGTGATCCGCGAGTTCGCGCCGGACGCCCTCGTCACCCACACCGACACCGACCCGTTCAACCCTGACCACCCGGTCGCCCACGATGCGGTGGATCGGGCGCGGAGTCTCGCGGCCGGCGCGGGCGTGCCGAGCGCGTTCGCCACGATCAAGCCGCCGGCGCTGTTCCTGTTCGAGCCCCACCAGCCGGAGCTGTGCAACTTCCGCCCCGACGTCCACGTCGACATCACCTCGGTGTGGGAGCGTAAGGTGGCGGCGATGGCCGAAATGAAGGCGCAGGCCTACCTGCAGACCTACTACGGGCAGCGCGGGGAGCAGCGCGGCAACCACGCCCGCCGCGCTTCCGGGCGCCAGGAGGTGCGCTACGGCGAGTCGTTTCAGCGGGTGATCCCAGAGGTGGCCGAGCAGCTGTGAGTGCGGACGCCTTTGTGGAGCTGGCGCGACTGGGCTCGGCCACGGTGTACGAGGCGTCTGGTCGCGAGGGGCTGGTCGACGTCGATCTGATCCAGGTGGTCTCCGGATCGCGCGCGGCGGGGCCCGCGCGGACCGTGCGGTGCGGACAAGACGACAACTTGATGGTTCACGCCGCGATGGCTGCGGTCCAGCCTGGCGAGGTACTCGTGCTGACGATGCCCGAGCCGGCCCCGGTCGCGCTGGTCGGCGAGCTGCTGGGGACCCAGGCGAAGGTTCGCGGCGCATCGGCGCTGCTCGTTGATGCCTCGATCCGCGATCGGCTCGAGCTCGTGGAACTGGGGTTGCCGGTGTGGGCGCGATGGGTGCGCGTGCGCGGCGCGACCAAGGTCGTCCCGGGCGCGCTCGATGAGCCGGTGGTCGTGGGCGGGGCGGTGATCAGAAACGGAGACGCGGTCGTGCTCGACGCCGACGGAGTCGTGGTCGTCGCCGCCGAGCGGATCGACGAGGTGGTCGACGCCTCGCGCCAGCGCGAGCAGCAGGAACGAGTCAAGCGCGCGAAGCTCCAGGCCGGTGAGCTCTCCTACGACCTCGACGGGTTGCGAGAATTCGCGGAGCGATCAGCATGATCGAACCCGTTTACGACCTGGCGCATCTCGGCCGCGTGGAGCTGCTCACGCCCGATCTCGACGGGAGCGTGCGCTTCTTCGTCGAGGTGATGGGGATGGACGAGGTGGCCCGCGACGGCGGCTCGGTGTATCTACGTGCATGGGGCGACTATGAGCATGCGACGCTCGAACTGACCGCCGCGGAGCAACCGGGTGTGGGAATGATCTCCTGGCGCGCCACAAGCGCGGCCGCGCTGGCCCGGCGGGTGGCGGTGCTCGAGCCGACTCCTCGCGCCCTCGGGTGGCGTAATGGGACGGTCGGCCACGGCCGCTCGTACCGCTTCACCGACCCGGACGGTCACGAGATGGCGGTCTACTACGAGACCGAGTACCACAGCCCGCGCGGCGATCAGGTCCCGGCCCTGAAGAACCAGCCGCAGCGGATGTCGACCCGCGGCGTCGCGGTCCGCCGCCTCGACCACGTCAACGTGTGGTGCCGTGACATCGACGAGAACAGCGACTTCATGGTCGACTACCTCGGGTTCCGGATCAGCGAGCAGGTGTTTGACGACGAGGGACGACGGCTCGGGTCGTGGCTGCACGTGACGCCGAAGTCCTACGACCTCGCCTACGGCCGGATTGACCCCGACGGGCTCGGGGGGCGGCTGCACCACGTCGCCTTCGCGGTCGACGCGCGCGAGTACGTGATGCGCGCCGCCGACATCTTCCTCGACGCCGGCGTACGGATCGAGGCTGGCCCGGCCAAGCACGCGGTTCAGCAGACCTGCTTCCTGTACGCGTTCGAGCCCGGCGGCAACCGCATCGAGGTCATCACCGACGGCCGCCTGCTGCTCGCGCCGGATTGGCCGCCCGTCACCTGGACGCTCGAGGAGCGCGCTCGCGGCCAGGCCTGGGCCACGATCATGCCCGAGAGCTGGTTCGCGTACGCGACGCCGCCGGCCAGCGAGGATCAGGTGCCCGCAGGTGTGGCCTGGTCGCTTGCGCCGAGCGCGGCAGCACCGACCTAACTCCTAACCGAACTGGTCAGGATCGAAGCGACCGCACCACGCGGCTGTGCTCGCGCATCGTCGCCATGCCGTCGGCGGCCGGTTGGCGGCCAAATCCGCAGTACATCGCGACACCGAAGTCCTTGATGCTCGAGGTCGACGAGCGGCCGGAAAAAGGCTCGGTCCTCGCTGCGCAGATACCGCGGACCGGCGAGATGCAGCCAGTCGACGGTGCGGCCGGAGTTCGCGACCGCGAAATTCGCCATCCGCACCAGCACGGCGTAGTCGCGCGCCTCGTACATCGGCCATTCGGGGAAGGTGCCGTAGCAGAGGTGGTAGCCGACTAAGACCGGCTCGGGGATCAACCGCGTCAGCCTGGTGACCGGACCGGCGAACCGTTCCCAGGCGCCTTCCGTCGTCCACGCGAGGACCCCCTCGATGTCCTGGGTCTCGTACGCGCAATCCCACTGGATCGCCAAGTCCTCGCCGGGGATCTCCGACTCCAGGCGCGCCAGCTCCCGCGCCACGAGCTCCTCGAAGCCGCATGCGGCTACCGGATAGTCGCGGGCGAAGTTCGCCTTGAATGCGTTCATCGCGCTCGAGGGGAACGGAAGCCCGACCTGGAAGCGCAAGCCGGCAGGGATCACGCCCTCCTCTCGGAGCGCGCGGAACATCTCATAGGAGGCGATCGCGTCGTCGATCCGCGGCCAGGAGTCAAAGTGCAGCGCGCTCACGCCCTCGCGGATCCCGAACAGTAGGCGTGCCGCGGCATGCCCGTCGGCGACTCGGTCTCCTGGAGCACCACCACATCGGGATTCGGCCGCGCCAGCCGCTCGCGCTCATACCCCGCCCACGCCGCGCGGGGGCCGGTCTCCCCGTCCGGCAACGCGAAGACCAGGTCACCGAACAGCTCGGCGCCGGCACGAAACGCGGCCTCCGTCGACTCCGCCGGCAGGCTTCCGACCAGCAGCAGTTCGCTGTCGACTCGTGCGGTCATCCTCTCCTTCTCCCGATCTCTCGCGTGTGAGTGCTGCTGTTGAATCATCGCGCGGGTGCGCACGCGCGGGTTGCTCGGGCGCGAACAAAACGGTGGCGCGGGCGGAGATCAGCTGGGAGAATGTGGGGGTCGTGGAGCTGGTTAGGCTCGGTGTCGGCTTCGGCCAGCATCTGGCCATGGTCCTGGACGGAATCGCGTGAAGATCGAAGAGCCAAGACAGATCTACGACCCGGTCACGGAGACCCCGACCAGCTACGTGCGCGAGCCGGCGGATGCGCACCCGCCGCTCGACTACCCGCCATACAAGTCGACCCAGCTGCGCCATCCGAAGCAGCCTCTCGTCTACCTGCCGCAGACGATCACCGAGATCACCGGACCGCAGCTGAGCGGCATCCTCTCAGAGGAAGACAGCAACCTGCTGATCCAGCACGAGGGCGATCCGATCGGGGAGCGGATCACGGTCTCGGGCCGCGTGTTCGACACCGAGGGCAAGCCGCTGCGGAACACGCTCGTCGAGATCTGGCAGGCGAACGCGGCCGGGCGCTACCTGCACCGCTGGGACCGCTGGCCGGCGCCGCTCGATCCGAACTTCTCGGGCGCAGGGCGCACGATCACCGACGACGAGGGTCGCTACCACTTCCTGACGATCAAGCCGGGGCCATATCCGTGGGGCAACCACCACAACGCCTGGCGCCCGGCGCACATCCACTTCTCGCTGCTAGGCAGGGCGTTCGCACAGCGGTTGGTGACACAGATGTACTTCCCGGGCGATCCATTCTTCCCGTACGACCCGATCTTCAACTCGGTTCGCGACGCGCCCGCGCGGGAGCGGATGATCTCCCGCTTCTCGATCCACAGCACTGAGCCGAATTGGGCCGCGGCCTACGAGTTCGACATCTACCTGCGCGGACCCGGTGCGACGCCGTTCGAGGAGGCGCAGTGATCTTCGCGACCACTCCCTCGCAGACGGTAGGTCCGTACTTCGCGATCGGGATGCCGTGGGCGGACGGACCGTATGCCGTTGCCGAGGGCACCCCGGGGGCGATCCGGATCACCGGCATGGTCTACGACGGGCACGGCGAGCCGGTCCCCGACAACCTGATCGAGACCTGGCAGGCCGATCCTGACGGACGCTTCGCGGACCTGCACGGCTATGGCGGCCGCTCGGAACTACACGGCTTCCGGGGATTCGCCCGCTGCGGCCACGAGGACGGCGACGGCAGCTTCGAGATCCTCACCGTCAAGCCCGGCGCACTGGGGGGTCCGGACGGTACGACGCAGGCGCCGCACATCGACGTGTCGGTATTCGCGCGCGGCATGCTGCACCGCTGCGTGACGAGGATCTACTTCGCCGACGAGGAGCAGGCGAACGCCACCGACCCGGTGCTGCAGGCGGTCCCCGCCGAGCGCCGCGCGACCCTGCTCGCGCAGCCTGCCGACGGCACCTACCGCTTCGACATCAGGCTTCAGGGGCCGAGCGAGACCGTGTTCTTCGCGGTCTGAAATGGAGACCGCGGACGGATCACCTCGCGGTGCAATGTCCAGTCCCAGCTAGCAGCTGGCCGGACCGCGGACGTCGCGGCGCGTAGGAGAGTAAGACGGTGAGAATCGAATTGATGACCACACGCGGTCGACCCGATCTGGTTGATAACGAACCGCGCGCCGGTGGCAACCTTCTTGCGGAGCTTGAGGTATTGGGGCACGACCTCGCGCTCGTGAAGCTTATGGTGCCCAGAAAGAAGTTGGCGCTCCAGCCGCTGACCGCGGATGCGGGATCGATGAGCCCGTCATTCGTATCGGAGAACGGCTTCACCAGCCCGACTGACGAACCCTAAAGCTAGCCCGGCCAGAACACGATGGTCCGGTTCTCGTGGACCAGCACGCGATCTTCGAGTTGCCAGTGCACGGCCCGGGCGAGGACGGTGCGCTCGATATCGCGGCCGATCATCGTCAGCATCTCGGGATCGGCTCGATGAGACACCCGGGCGGACGTCCTGCTCGATGATCGGTCCTTCGTCGAGCTCCTCGGTCGCGTAGTGCGCACGATGATGTGGGCGCCGCGGCTGCGAGGCGCCCCGCCACCGCCGCAACGATCGCGGGTCGATCAGGGCAGGAGAGCACCAGGCGGCCCACGTCCTCCGATTCGATCCGACCGTCGATAGCCCCGTCATCTGCTCATCATCCAACCAGGCGGCGCAGGGCACCTGCGATCTGATCAACGAGCGCGTCCGCCGCCTTGAATCGGGTGGGGTCGGTGAAGAAGTGAACAGCACCCAGGTGACGAGTGGCGGTCACCTCGATCCCGGCATCGGCCAGCCGTGCCGCATAAGCCTCTCCCTCATCGCGTAGCGGGTCGTGCTCGGCCGTGGCGATCAGCGCCGGCGGCAACCCCGCGAGCGACCCCACGCGCAGTGGAGAGACGTCGGGGCGGGCGCGGACTCCGGCGTCGGGCACGTAGGCCGCCAAGCTCCAGGACATCGTCTCGGGCTCCAGTCCGAAGCCGCGTGCGAACTCTCGGCGCGAGGGAAAGTCGCCCACGACGTCGAGCGCCGGGCAGAGCAGGGCCTGGAAGGCGAACACCGCCTCTCCGCGGTCGCGCGCACGCAACGCAGTGGCCGCGGCGAGGTTGGCACCGGCGCTGTCGCCCGCGAGGGCCAGCCGCGACGTGTCGAGGTCGAGCCTATCGCCCCGGAGTCGCAACCAAGCGACTACGCGCTCGATGTCCTCGAGCGCTGCTGGGTACGGATGCTCCGGCGCAAGCGGGTAGTCCGGGAGAACCGTCGCCCATCCCGAATGAAGGGTCAGCGCGCGGCAGAAGGGCTCGCACTCCTCTGGTGACCCGAGTGTCCAGCCGCCGCCGTGGAGATACAGGATCACCGGGACCCGGCCTGCGGGCGCAAACAGTCGGCACCGCACACCGTCGAGGACGACATCGGTCATCCGTGCCAGCGGAGAGGGGGGACGCGCGCGAGCCCGGGCGATGCTCTGTGCCCGCTGCTCCCGGCGCGTCCTGATCAAGTCGAAGCCTGGCCGCCCCGGGACGAGCGCATCCTCGGTGCGGGCGATCTCATCCAGAGCCGCGCGCGCTTCGGGGTCGAGCATTACACGAGGGTCGAGTCGGCCTCCGCCCCCGCCCCGACAAGGGTCACCGCCTCGATCTTCGCCCGCTCGCCCCTGCGCGAGGGGGTTTCGGGCAGCGAGGGAACGAAGTAGAACGCGCGCGGCGTCTTGTCGCTGCCGAGACGCTGGCGGACGTAGTGACGCAGTACGCCCTCGAGCTGCTGCTCGCCACCAGGGCTTTCGAGCACGACGTAGGCTTCAGGGCGGACGAGGCCCTCGGCGTTGGTCACGCCGATCACCGCGGAGACGGCCACGCGGTCGTGCTCGTTGAGCACGCTCTCGACCTCCAGTGGGCTGACCCACGTGCCGCCGACTTTGAGCAAATCGTCGACGCGGCCGTGGAAATAAAAGCGCCCGCGCTCGTCCTTCACGAGCGTGTCGCCGGTGCGGAGCCATTCGCCCTGGAGGGCGGCCTTGGTCAGATCCTGGTCGTGCCAGTAGTACGCGCAGATCGAGCCGCCCTTGACCGTCAGCGTCCCGGGCTCCCCCGGCGGCACCTCGTGCCCCTGGTCGTCGAGCAGCCTGACCTCGTATCCCTCGACCACGGTGCCGCAGCTGTCTGGATGCACGTCGCCGGGGTGGTTGGAGATGAAGGTATGACACGCCTCCGTGCATCCCAAGCCCTCGAGAATGTCCAGTCCCGTCCTCTCCTTCCAGCGCGCGAGCAGCGCGCCTCCCAGCGCCTCGCCGCCTGACAAGCACAAGCGGACGTGCCCCCAGTCGGCCGTTCTCCACTCCCACGTGCTGGTGGACAGGAGGTTCGCGTAGCTCGTGGGAACCCCGAAGAGGATCGTCGGGTGGAACTCCCGTGTGACCTCTAGTACCACGCGCGGCTGTGGAGGCTCGGGGACCAGCACCGTAGTGGCCCCCGCCGCGACCGGATAGTAGAGGCCGCCACCTAGGCCGAACGCGAAGTGCAGGCGCGAGACCGAGAAGGTGACGTCCGACTCGTCGATCGCCAGAACGTCCTTGCCGTAGGCGTCGACGCAGAAGCGCATGTCGGCCTGTAGGTGGACGACCCCCTTCGGGCGCCCCGTGGTACCCGAGCTGTAGAGCCAGAAGCCGACATCGTCCCGGCGCGTGTCGGCTGGCGATAGCTCCGGGTCGGCCGCGGCGATCAGCTCGTCGAAGCTCAGCTGGCCCGGTCCGGGCCGCCCGGTCACAACCAGCGGTGGGGCCGGCTCGCGCAAGACGTTCGACTCTCGCAGAAGCGCGGCGACCGGCTCGGACACCACGGCCGCCTTGGCGCGGCTGTCGGCGAGCAGCCAAACGTACTCTTCGGCTCGGCGGACCGGGCTTACCGGAACCGGCACTGCGCCGAGCTTGATCGCGGCAAAGAACGTCGCCACGAACGCCACCGAGTCGGGAACCGCGATCAGCACCCGGTTCTCCGCCTCCACGCCCAGGCCGCGGAGCGCGTTGCCCGTCCGATTGACGAGCCCCGCGATCTCGCCGTACGTCCACTGAGCGCCGTGCGTAAGCACCGCCACCTTCTCCGCCCGCCCGCGCTCGAGGTTCGTGTCGAGCAGATCGGCGGTGGCGTTGTAGGAGTCGGTGGTCCTCGGGGCGCGCGAGACCGCTCGCTCCCCCGCCGCGCGCGCCGCGCGGGCAGTGGGCATCGGATGGCGGGCGAAGAAGTTGCGCAGGAGCATGGCGGCCCCTTCGGGATCCTGAATGTGGAGCAGATGTGAGGCTCCGGGGAGGATTACCGTCTCGGTCTGAGGCATCCACCCCCTCACGGCTTCACCGATCTGGACGTACAGCGGCGAGCTCTCGCCGCCGAGCATGAACAGCACCGGCTGGGTGATACGCGTCCCTTGCTCGGCACCGAACTCCCACTCCTCGTGCGCCGGAGCCTCGAAGCCGAAGAAAGTGTCCATGTCAGCCAGTGCCTGCTCCAAGCCGCCGGGGACGTTGCGCACGATGTGGGCGCGTTCCGTAGGTGTCCCGAGGAACCAGTCCTCCGCGGCTTCCCACTCACCCTGCTCGTAGAGGCGCCCTGCCACCCGAATGAGCTCCTTCACGGCCTTCCCGCGCGGGACGCTGATCATTGCCGCCTCCATCAGCGCGAGCGAGTGCACGCGCTCCGGAGAGTCGTGCGCGAGCTGCAATGTGATCGCCCCGCCGTAGGAGTGACCGACGACGTGCGCGGCCTCGACCCCGAGGAACTCGAGCAACTCGGCCGCGTCGGCCGCCTGACGTTCGATGCTGAGGCTGCCCACGGGAGAGCTCGACCCCAGCCACCCGCGGCGGTGATAGCGGATGAGCATGTAGTCGTCGGTCAGAACCTTCTGCTCGAGCAGCGGCACGAACGACCGGGCAACGTGGCTCCCGTGTACGAGGAGCACGGGCTCACCGGAGCCTCTGATCTCATACTCGAGCTCTGCGTCGTTGAGTCGGGCGCGCTCCATTGCTACTCGTGTTCGGCCGGCTCCTTTTCGGCGAGGCGCTCATTGATGTAGTCGACCGCTTCGTCCATCGTGTAGATGCGCTCGGCGTCCTCATCGCGGATCCTAATGCCGTACTCCTCCTCGAGGACGGCCTGTAGCTGGATGAACGCAAGCGAGTCCAGGCCCATCTCTTCGAACCTCGCCGAGCGATCGTCGCCGATGTGATCTTCGTCGATGCCGACCTCATCCACCAGTATGCGCTTCAGGTCGTCGAATCCGAACCTGGCATGTGTGTGCACAGCTTCCTCCTCGCCGAGGATTTCCAATTAACCGGCATTGCGCGCAAGCTCCTGGGCATCGCGCGCAAGCTCCTTGCGGTCCAACTTGCCCGACGGCAGTGTGGGCAGCTCGTCGAGGATCCGGACGGCGTACGGCACCTTGTAGCTGGCGATGCCCGCGCGCGCAAAGCGCACGGCGGGCTTGAGCTCGATCTCGTCATCCAGTACGACGAAGGCTTGTGGGACCTCGCCCATCACCGGATGGGGAACGCCTACCACGGCCGCCTGGACGATGCCCGGATGTGTCAACAGGAAAGTCTCGACCTCGGCAGGAAAGACGTTGAAGCCGCCCACGTGGATCACTTCCTTCGCCCGGCCCCTCACCGACAGGTTGCCGGATTCGTCGAGCGATCCAAGGTCGCCCGTGCGGAACCATCCATCGCCCGGCGTGTCGTTGATCGTCCATTCTCGACTCAGGTACCCCGGCCAGATGTGCGGGCTCCGAAGGTGGATCTCGCCCGTCGCGCCGGGCGGGTCCTCCACCGGGACGGTGCGGACCTCATAACCGGCGAGTGGGCGGCCGGCGGTGCCGTAACGGACGTCGGGGGGGTCATTGCTGTAGGGACAGCACGCCCCGCCGCTCTCGCTCATCCCATAGAGGCTGAGCAGCCGCAGCCCCCGTTGCTCGAATCGCTCGAACACCGCGGGCGGACACGTCGAACCACCCGTGAATCCGCGTTCGATGCGCACGTCCTCGTCCGCTTCGAGGAGCCTCGTGAACAAGGCCGGTGAGGCATGAAGCACCCGCGCCCTGAACAGGTGCAGTGCGTCCACGAGCGGTCCGGCAGACGCTGACACTTCCGCGAGAATAAGCGTGCCGCGCGCGGCGAGCGTGCAAAGCATGCACCCTAAACCGAAGGAGTGAGTAGCCGGCGCGGCGAGCCCCCCAGGCTCAGCGGCCACGTCTCCGAGCCGGGGCGGTAGGTTCTCGGCCTGTCCCTGGGCCTGCCCGTGTGACATCAGAACGCCCTTCGGCTCGCCCGTCGTTCCCGAGGTGTAGAGGACAGCCGCCACCGCTTCACTCAGCGGCTCGACCTGCTCGGCTGGCGAGCGCGTCTCGTCGATGACGTCGCCGACCGGATCGATGATGACGCACTGCGCGAGCGTCGGGATCTTTCTCTGCAGGCGGAGCATCTCGCTCGCCAAATCGAATCGACCGTGCGACGCAACCGAAACGGCGACAGTCGGCCGCACGTTCGTGAACACGCGTTCCAACTCGAAGCTGCGCAAACGAGCGCTCAGCGGCACAGCGACGGCGCCGAGCTTCCACGTTGCGAACAGCGCGACCACGAGGCCGGGCACGTTCGGAGCGACCACGGCAATCCGCTCCCCGGGCTGCACGTGGAGGCGTGATCCCAAACGCCCCGAGCGCGAATTGAGGTCACGATACGTGAGGACGGCATATGGGTACGCAACCGCGGCGGAGTCACCGTTGGCTGGCACCGCCGACTCGATGAGCGACGCAATCTGGTCTGAGGACCCCATGGAGAACCGGCGCTCTCAACGCCATGTCACTTCGTGCGTCATCCGCGACGGTGAATCTAGGGGATCCCGGTCGCAGGGTTAACCGCGGTTCGAGGCGTTCGGTCGTGGTTTTCTACTGATCTCTGCCCCACCGAGGTCCGCGGCGTGTTCACCTCTACGAGCTCATTGCGCTCGCCGACCGCGAGCTGCCCGTGCCCCCATGAGCTTGAATACACGCGCATGAACGACGACCGGCGAGAGATCCGCGAGCTGGTCGAGAACTGGGCGGTTTGGCGGGATGCCGGAGACTGGGAGCGGTTCGCCACGCTCTGGCACGACGACGGCTGGATGATGGCGACGTGGTTCCAGGGACCCGCGGCCGATTTCATTCGCGTGAGCCGCGAGGGGTTCGAGCGCGGCGTCCGGATCCTGCACTTCCTCGGCGGAACCGCAATCGACGTGGCCGGAGCGCGCGCCATCGCCCAGACGAAGATGACGATCTCGCAGCGAGCCGAAGTGCACGGCGTGACATGCGACGTGGTCTGCACCGGGCGTTTCTATGACTTCCTCGAGCGGCGCGACGGCCGGTGGGGCCTCGTGCTGCGACAGCCGATCTACGAAAAGGACCGGCTCGACCCGGTCGATCCGGCGGCGAGGCTGGAGCTCGAGCGGGACAAGCTCGCGCGCTTTCCGGCCGGGTATTGCCACCTGGCCTATCTCCAGACGGCGATCGGCTACGAGGTCAAGCTCGACATGCCCGAACTGGTCGGCGCGGAGGTCGACCGCCTCTACCGGCGGGGCGCCGCGTGGCTAGCCGGATCGGCGCCCGCGCGCGCGCCGGCGTGATTGCTACGCGCTGGGCGGGGCCGCTCCGGCCGCCGGATCGCCGGGGCCCGGTGTGGGCGTGGCCGCGCCGGGCGCGGGATCGCCGGCGCTCGAGCTGAGCGCGGCTGACAGCCTCGCACCGTCGGGGGCGTGGGGAAAGCGCTTGGACTCGGCCTCGCCCATGGCGAGGAGCTGCTGTCCAATGCCCTGTACGTCCTCGAGCAGGCGGCGACGCTCTCGCCAGATCGTCTCGGCGTTGAGACCCAGCTCGCGGGCGCGCGTTTCGGCGGCCTCGAGCATCTCGTGAGCCTCGTGACGCGCGCTCGCGCGCAGCTCGTCGGTCTCGCGCTGCGCCGCGGAGCGCGCCTCTCTGGTCTCGCGCTCGGCTGACTCGCGCATCTCGGTGGTGTCGCGAGTGGCTGTTTCACGCCATTCGGTCGCATCGCGCTTGGCCGACTCGCGCATCTCGGCGGCGTCGCGCTCGGCTGCCTGGCGCTTCTCGGTGGCGTCGCGCTCGGCCGACCCGCGCAGTTCGGTGGCGTCGCGTGCCGCCGCCTCGCGTTCATCCGCCGCCTCGCGCTTCGCTGTTTCGAGGAGCTTCTGCGACTCGTGTGCGGCTGCGTCGGCTGTCCGGCGCGACTCGCGCTCGGCCAGCTCGCGCATTCGCTCCGCCTCCCGCTCGGCTTGCGCCACGGTGTCGTCCGCCCTCGCACGGGCCCGCGCGAGGATGTCGTCCGCCGTCTGATGGGCGCGCTGGAGGAGGTCACGGGTCTCGTCGCTCACCTCGTCGAGGGCATGCCTGACCGCCGACTCCGGTGAGGAGGAGATCTCGAGCTCCGCGATCAGGCGGTTGACCTGCTCGACGTAGCGGTCGACGTGTGCGCGGTCGTAGCCGCGCAGGCCTACGGGAAACTTGATCTCACGTGCCTGGCTGATGATCCGGTCGCGCTCGGCGCGACTTGACGCCCCGAATCGCCGGGCCATCCGATCCTGCTCCTTGCGTGCCCCCGCCGGCTTGGCCGTACCTTCTTTCTCCTCGGCCTGCGGCGTCTGGGGCTCCGTTGCGCTACCGGACTCGTTGCCCTGCCCATCGGAACGCGCCATCGCGTGCCACCTCCTTTCTGTCAACCTCGCCGAGCGCGGTGACGGCCGTCACAAGCGACTCGCAGTCAACGTACTCCCTCGGTCAAGTGCCTGCGTTTCCAGCCAAAAACCGTCGAGCTGCAAGGTGACATAAGCGGACGCGAATTTCGTGGAACGGAGCATTCCGATCTGGT
This sequence comes from uncultured Solirubrobacterales bacterium, assembly GCA_963731355.1. Classification (GTDB taxonomy): domain Bacteria; phylum Actinomycetota; class Thermoleophilia; order Solirubrobacterales; family Solirubrobacteraceae; genus Palsa-465. Next base: position 936,474 of record CAVSUS010000006.1, read on the forward strand.
ATGATCTTGCAGAACGGAATGCTCTGTTCCGCAAGTTGTAAGTGATCCGGATCGGCTTCTGCAGGGCCAACAACGTCAACCAGATCGAAAGGACTAAAGGCATGGACATGAAGCTCGAGCTCGTGGCCGTTCCCGTCTCGGACGTGGACCGGGCCAAGGCGTTCTACACGGAAAACGTCGGCTTCAACGCCGATCACGACCACCAGGTGACCGACGAACTGCGCTTCGTCCAGCTGACCCCGCCGGGGTCGGCGTGCTCGATCGCGATCGGAACGGGCATCGTCGATGCGCCTCCCGGCTCGGTCAAGGGCTTGCAGCTCGTGGTCGCGGACATCGAGGCCGCGCACGAGCAGCTGAGCGAAGGCGGGGTGCCGGTCAGCGACATCGAGGACCTGCCGTGGGGGCGGTTCGTCTACTTCGCCGATCCGGACGGCAACGCCTGGGCACTGCAGCAGATCCCGCCGCGAGGCTGAGAGTTACCTCACTGGGCCGGCCGCCGCTGCACAGTGCGGCGGCCGGCCAGCTGCGCTTTGCGGTTCACGCGGCGACCCGCTCGCCTCGGGCTGCGCTCGCCTGAGCCTCGGGCCCATGGCCGACCTCGGGAGCGTCAGGTTCCTTGCGCGGTCCAGCGCCCGCGCTGCGGAGCGGGCGCTCGCGGAGGAGCGCCACGATCAGGAAGCCCGCGAGCGCAACCGGAGCGGCGACCAGGAAGACGTCGTGGAGCGAGTTCGCGACTGCCTGAGCGACGCCGTGCTGGACCGCGGGCGCCAGGCTGTGGATCCGGCCCGGGCTGGCCTGAATCCCGTTCGGGTAGATCCCGGCCGGAAGCCGGCCCGCTCCCGGCAGCTTCTCGGGCAGCCAGTGGCGCAGCCCGCTGGCGAAGATCGCGCCATAGGCGGCCGTCCCCACCGAGCCGCCCAGCGCGCGGAAGAGGTTCGCTGCGGCCGTAGCTGTACCAATTTCTCGAAGCTCGACGGCGTTCTGGATCGCCACCATGAGGATCTGCGTGACCATCCCGAAGCCCAGTCCGAACACCACCATGAACATCGCCGCGCTGGCGCGAGAGCTGTTCGCGCCGAGCGTCGAGAAGAGCAACAGCCCTACGCTCATCAGCATGAGCCCGACCAGCGGGAAGACCTTGTAGCGGCCGGTCGCCGCCATGATCCACCCGCTGGCGACCGTCGAGGCCGCGCTGGCGAGCAGCAGCGGCAGCACCAGAAGGCCGGACTGGGTGGCGCTCGCGCCGGTCACCAGCTGGAGGAACAGCGGCAGGAAGACGAGCGCCGCGAAGAGCGAAAACGTCGTGATGAACAGCACCGCGCTGACCACGACGAACACCCGCTCGCGGAACAGCCGCAGCGGCAGCACGGGCTCGCTCGCCCGGCGCTCCTGGACGATGAAGGCGCCCAGGAGGACGAGCGCCGCCACGGCCAGGCCGGCGATTTGCGGCGAGCCCCACGCGTAGCGATCTCCGCCCCACACCGCGAGCAACAGCACCGCGACGACCGCGGCCGCGAGCAGCGCGGCGCCGAGGAAGTCGACCCGCGCCCCGCCCCTGCGCGCGGGCAGGTGCAGGTATGCGGTGAGCACCGCCAGCGCGAGAGCGCCGATCGGGACGTTCACGTACAGCGCCCACCGCCAGGACACGTGATCGACGAACAGGCCGCCCAGCAGCGGGCCGGCCACGCTCGCGAGCACGAACACGATCTGGATGTAGCCCTGGTAGCGGCCCCGCTCCCGCGGCGGCACCAGATCCCCGACTGTGGCCATCGCGAGCGTCATCAGACCCCCCGCGCCGATTCCCTGGACGGCCCGGAACGCGATCAGCTCGGCGATGCTCTGCGCGGCGCCGGACAGCGCGGACCCGGCGATGAACACGACGATGGCCGCGCGAAGCAGCCCCGTGCGCCCGTACAGATCGGACGCCTTGCCCCAGATCGGGGTGGTCGCGGCTGCCGCGAGCACGTACACCGTGACCACCCAGGAGAGATCGCCGAGACCTCCGAGATCCCCGGCGATGGTCGGCAGCGCGGTGGCCATGATCGTCTGGTCGAGCGCCGCGATGAACATGACGAGCAGCAGCCCGCTGAACGGGAGCATCAAGCCGCGACCGCTACCCGAGTTGATCTGGGCTTCGGCGGCGGAGCCTGGATGCGTACTCATGGCCGTACCTCCATTCATGTTGCTCTAAATATAGAGATACTCTAAGATTTGTCAGGCTCAAACTTCTTTCGCTACCATGTCCGACATGGCCGTGGAGCTCGGACGGCGCGAGCGCAAGAAGCAACAGACCCGTCAGCTGATCGCCGACGCGGCGTGGCGGTTGTTCTTGGAGCGGGGGTTCGACCAGGTGCCGGTCGCGGACGTGGCGCGGGAGGCCGACGTGTCCGAGGCGACGGTCTACAACTACTTCCCCACCAAGGAAGACCTGGTCTACCACCGGATGGAGGCGTTCGAGGAGGAGCTGCTGAGCGCCATCGCGCAGCGGCCGGCGGGCGAGTCGATCGTCGATGCGTTCGGGCGCTTCGCGCTCAAGCCCCGTGGCCTCCTCTCCTCGAGCGAGCAAGGCGCGGACGAGGGGCTCGCGGCGATCAACCGGATGATGACTCAGAGCCCGGCACTGCTGGCGCGCGAGCAGCTCATCTTCGAGCGCTACACGCGCACGCTCGCGGAGCTCATTGCGCGGGAGCGGGGCATGCGGGTGGAGGATCCCGAGCCGTGGGTGGTCGCCAACGCGCTGCTCGGTCTGCACCGCGCGCTGATCGACTACGTGCGCAGGCGGGTACTGGCCGGCGACGATCGCCGGCTGATCGCCCGGGGGATGCGAGCCCACGGCAAGCGTGCCCTGGCGCTGTTGGCGCAGGGGCTCGACCAGCGGGTGTAGTCGTCAGGCGTCGATAGGGAGGCGGAAATCAAGCCGGGGCGCCGGCCGCCGCCCGCGCACGGGCCCCGCCGCGAACCTTGACCGCCAGCACCATCGCGGGCACAAGCGCGATCGCCGTTAGCGCCGTCGCCCACCAGAACGTGTGCGTGAACGCATGCGCGAGCGGAACCGCGACGTGCTCGCGGACCGACGCAGGCAGTGGTTGGATCGCGCCGGTGCCGATCCCCGGAGCGTGTGGGAGTGCGGCCGTGATCTGGTGCTCGAGCACGACAGCGAGCAGTGCAATGCCGATCGATCCGCCAATCCGCTGAAGCACGTTCAGCGCGGTCGTCGCACGCGGGATCGCCGAACGGGAGATCGTCGTGTATGCCGCGGCCATCGCGGGCATCATCGCGAAGCCGAATCCGATTCCCCGCACGAACAGGTTCGCGGACGTGATCGCGAACGGCGTATGCGACGTCCATCCGGTCATGGCGATCGTCGCGCCCGTGATCACGAGCAGTCCGAACACCACGAGCGGGCCGCCGCCGATGCGGTCGGTCAGCCGGCCGCTGATCGGCATCACGATCGCGGCGCCGATCCCCTGCGGCGCCATCAGCGCCCCCGTGGCGAGCGTCGACTGACCACGGTCGACCTGGAGGTACAGCGGCAGCAACAACATCGCACCGAACAACGCCGCCCCCACCAGTAGCACGGTCGCCGCCGCGGCCGCGAACCCGGGGACTGCGAACAGCGTCAGGTCGAGAAGAGGGCGGACTCTGGTATGGAGGGCGTGCCACACGAACGCCGCCACGAACCCGAGGCCGAGCACGATCGGAACCCAAGCGCCCGCGTACGCGAGGCCGGCATGACTCGAGGTCTCCGACAGTCCGAACACGATCGCCGCCAGGCCCGGTGAGAGCAGCGCCAGTCCCGCCAAATCAAGTCGCTCGCCCCGCTGCGGCTCCGAGTGCGGCAGCAGCCGCCACGCGAGTGCCAGCGCGAGCGCTCCGATCGGGACGTTGACGTAGAAGATCCAACGCCAGCTCAGGTTCTGCAAGATCAGGCCTCCGATCACCGGCCCGAGGATCGGACCCAGCAGCATCGGCGCCCCGACGACGCTCATCACCCGTCCGATCCGCTGTGGCCCGGCGGCCTGAGCGAGGATCGTCATCCCGGCCGGCATGATCATCCCGCCGCCGAGCCCCTGGAGCACGCGAAAGAAGATCAGCGATCCCGCCGACCACGCGAGCCCCGAGAGCGCCGAGCCAGCTACGAACAGCGCCACCACGACCATCCACAACCGCTTGACGCCGAACCGCTCCGACGCCCATCCCGTCATCGGAATCACCGTTGCCAGCGCAACCAGATAGCCGGTCGCGACCCACTGGATCGTCGACAGCGAGGCGTGGAGCTCGTGGCCGAGGGTCGCCAGCGCGACGTTCACGATCGTGGTGTCGAGGATCGACATGATCGCCCCGACCACGACCACCGACGCGATGATGATGATTCTGCGGTCGAGCTTGTCCGACCCGCGCTGGACGGCCATATCGACTTTCACCCTAGCGCGCACTTTCCCGCGCGCACACGTGAAGGGTGGTGATTCCCGCCTACGCGACCTCGGCCGCTGCGGACCGGGTAGCGCTGGCCTGGCGGATCAGGTCGGCGGCTCGCTCGGCGATCATGATGACCGGCGCGTTCGTGTTGCCCCTGGTGACCCGAGGCATGACCGAGGCGTCGACCACGCGCAGCCCCTCGCGGCCGTAGACCCGGAGCTCGGAGTCGACCACCGAGCCCATCGCGCACGTCGACGTCGGGTGGTACACGCTCTGCCCGACGCGGCGGATGAAGTCCATGAGGTCCTGGTCGGAGTCCGAGTCGGGGACGCTGAACGGCGCCCGCTCAACCGCGCGCAGCGGCGCTTGCCGCGCGACCTCGAGCGCCATCCGCATTCCGATGAGCATGCTCTCGCGATCCTCCTCGGTGGTGAGGAAGTTGCACAGCACGCGGGGTTTGGAGTCCGGTAGGGGAGCACGCAGCATGACCCGTCCGCGGCTCGTGGGCGCGATCGCGACCGGGCCGAAGCAGTAGCCGTGGTCCGCCGGCGCCGTCAGCCCTTCGTCGAAGAACAGCGAGGGGGCGAAGTGGAACTCGACGTCCGGGGCGTCGACCCCGGGCCGTGCGCGGAAGAACCCGGCCCCTTCGGGGATGTTTGACGTCAGAGCCCCGCGGCCCTCCGACTCGAGCAGCGCGATGTTCTCGGGGGTGGTGGCCAAGAACAGCGAGGGCTCGTCGGTCAGGTAATTGACCTGCGCCATGCAATGGTCCTGGAGGCCCTCGCCGACGGGGAGCGCCTCGCGGATCTCGATGCCGAACGGCGCGAGCTGGTCCTCGGGTCCGATTCCCGAGAGCATCAGCAGGATCGGCGACTGGTAGGCGCCGGCGGCGAGCACCACCTCGCGCTCGGCGTGGAGCCGTTTGACCTCGCTGCCGTGCGCGATCTCCACTCCGACCGCGCGCTCGCCCTCGAACAGGATGCGAAGCGCGAGGGCGTGGGTGAGCACCTCGAGGTTGGGGCGGTTGACCGCTGGTCGCAGGAACGCGTCGGCGGTGCTGCAGCGAAAGCCGCCGCGCTGGGTGAGCTGGAAGCGCCCCACCCCCTCCTGGCGGGATCCATTGAAGTCGGGGTTGTGCTCGTGCCCCGCCTGGCGCGTGGCCTCGAGCATCGTGTCGACCAGGGGGTGCATCGAACGGCTGTCGGACACGGTCATGGGGCCGCCGGCGCCGTGGTAGGCGTCCTCGCCGCGCTCGTTGTCCTCGGAGCGCTTGAAGTACGGCAGGACCTCGTCGTAGCTCCAGCCCCTGCAGCCCGCCTGCGACCAACCGTCGTAGTCGGCCCGGTTGCCGCGGATATAGATCATCGCGTTGATCGAGCTGCAGCCGCCGAGCATGCGTCCGCGCGGCAGGTACAGGCGACGGTTGCCGAGCCCGGGCTCCGGCTCGCCCAGCAGGTCCCAGTCGAGGCTCGACTTGAACAGCGCCGGGAACGCCGCGGGGATGTGGATCTCCGGCTGGGTGTCCTCGGCCCCCGCCTCGAGCAGCGCCACCCGAACGTCCGGATCCTCGCTGAGCCGAGCCGCGAGCACGCAGCCCGCCGAGCCGGCGCCCACGATCAGGTAATCGAACCGCTCACTCACCACCGATCACCACCTTCATCACCTCGGTCGGGTTGCTCATCGCAAAACGCAGGGCCTCGGGCGCGTCCTTCAGCGGGAAGTGATGGCTGATCATTCGAGTGAGGAGCCCCGCGTTGCGCTCGACGACCTTGACGGCCTCGGAAAATTCATCAGGACCACAGCAGCTCACCCCCAACAGATCGAGTTCCTTCTCGGTGAGGCTGCCGACCCGCAGGGGGACCTCCTCGTTCGACATCCCGACCTGGATGGCACGGCCGGCGGAGGCCACCATGTCGACCATGGCGCGAACGGCCTCAGCGGCCCCGGTCGCGTCCACGACGACCGGGGGCCCGGCCGGTCCGGCCCAGTGGCGAGCGGCCGCCACGACCTCCTCGCGCCCGGTCCACACCAGAGTCTCCGCTCCCATCTCCCGGCTGAGGGCCAGCCGGCTGGATTGCAGATCGACCGCCAGAGGTTGCGCGCCCCGCTCACCCGCTAAGAGCGCCACGCATTGGCCGATGGGGCCTGCTCCGAGAACCACCACGTGCTCCCCAGGCCGGACCGCGGCGCGGTTCACCGCACGGACGGCGATCGACACCGGCTCGGCCATTGCGGCCACGGAGGGATCACCCGCGCCGATCGGGAACACCTGCTCTTGTGGGAGCGACAGTCGCTCCTGGAGGCCGCCATCGAGGTGGATTCCGATCAACCTGAAGTTGTCACAGGTGTTGGGCCGGCCGACCCGGCAGGGATAGCACGCTCCGCACGCCCGCAGCGGCCAGAGCGCGACGCGCTGACCCGTGTGGAGCTCCGGGCGGCAACCCGGGCCAAGCGCGGTGACGGTCCCGGCGACCTCGTGCCCCTGGACTCGGGGGAACTGCGATCCCCCGGCGGCGTCCGACAGCTCTCCGGCGAAGAAGTGGTAGTCGGAGCCACAGATCCCGACCGCTTCGGGTCGGACCATGACCTCCCCTGCCCCGGGGTCCGCGGGCTCGGGTCGATCGCGCAAATGGATGACCCCGGCGCCCTCGGTCACCACCGCGCGCATCAGCTCTCTCCTCGCTGCCCTGTCAGCCCCACACCTCTGCGGCGGTCTCGACGATCCGGCCGAGCTTTGCCACCTGTTGCTCGTAGGTAACGACGTTGCCCTCAACCGTGGAGGAGAAGCCACACTGCGGCGACAGACACAGCTGCTCGATCGGTACGTACTTGGACGCTTCCTCGATCCGGCGCTTGAGCTGGTCTTTCTCCTCCAGCTCGCCGCGCTTGGTGGTGACCAGACCCAGCACCACCAGCTTGCCCTTGGGGACGAACCGCAACGGCTCGAACCCGCCGGAGCGGGCGTCGTCGTACTCGAGGAAGAAACCGTCTACGTTCAAGCCACCGAACAGCGCCTCGGCGACGAAGTCATAGCCGCCCTCGGCCACCCAGGAAGAGCGGAAGTTCCCCCGGCACATGTGAGTGGTGACCGTGAGGCCTTCCGGCTTGCGCTCGAGGGCTTCATTGATGTGCCGGATGTAGGTCTCGTGCAGATGCTCCGCGTCCTCGCCCTTACTCGCCATCTGCTCGCGCTGCACGGGGTCGTTGAGGTAAGCGAGGCTGGTGTCATCGAACTGCAGGTAAGTGCACCCGATGTCCGCCACCGCTTTCACTTGACCGGCGTAGGCAGTGGTCAGGTCGGCCCAGAAGGCATCCACTTCGGGGTACACGTTCGGGTCGATCGCGGCGCGTCCGCCGCGATAGTGCACCATGCTCGGAGAAGGGATGGTCAGCTTCGGAGTCACGCCCTCGTCGAGGACACTCTGCAGGAACTTGAAGTGCTCGGCGAAGATCGGATGGTCGAGGTGGACCTTTTCGGCGACGTGGATCGCGGCCGGAGTGAATTCGATGTCCCCCTGCTCGTTGTGAAACTTGATCTTGATGTCGCCGGGCGCCTTCTCGATTCCGCCTAGCTGGTAGATGAAGTCCATGTGCCAACTGGCACGGCGAAATTCGCCGTCGGTGGCCGACTGCAGGCCAACGTCGCGCTGCATCCCGACCACCTCGCGGATCGCTCCGTCTTCGATTTCGCGGAGTTCCTCTCCCGGCAGCCGGCCCTGGGCGAACTCGTCCCGCGCTCGGAGCAGCTTTGGCGGACGCAGCAAGCTGCCGACGTGATCGGCGCGAAATGGTGGCCGGGTTCGCCGCCCGGACGCCGTGGTCTCGTTCACCGCTTGGGCTTCAGCCATGTCTACCTCTCTTCAGGTCTGGGAACGTCTCACGTTGATCTCGACGCGAACTCCGTTCGGATCCTCGATGAACAGCTGCAAGAGACCCGCCTCAGGAACGTCGTTGTGCACGGCGGCCACCCCGGAGCGCTCGAGCCGATCCGTGAGTGCTTCGTAATCGAGTGCGGTGAAGGCGATGTGGTCGACGCGGCCCGGCCCGGGCTGTCCGTCGGCAAAGTTCAGACCGAGTCGTGACGCGTGTGCACGGTACGCGGCTCGATCCGCGAGGTGCAGGCACGGGTTCGCGCCCGCGTACATCCAGTACCCGGGGAACTCGAGCGGCGGTCGCTCACCGGCGCGCAGTCCCACCCACTCGTAGAAGTCGCGGCTCCGCTCGAGGTCGTCGGCGAGTATCAGCACGTGCTCCAAACCCGTGATGCTCATGTGGCGCTCACGCGTGCTCGTCGCCTCTCAGGCCGGCCTCGGCTGGGCTCCTGCGACCGCTGCGCCGTCGGTGCGGGTACTTCCCCGCAGCAGGTACGCGGAGTGCAGCAGGTCGGGCTTCTCGCGAAGCTCGCTCGCCAGGCCGGAGAACTGGATGCGACCTCCCTCCATGACGTAGGCGCGATTGGAGAGCCCGAGCGCAACGGTCGCGAACTGCTCGATCAAGAGCACCCCGATCCCCGACGTGGCGACCTCCCGGATCGTCGGAATCAGGCGGTTGATGATCACCGGTGCCAGGCCGAGCGACAGCTCGTCGATCAACAGGAACCGAGGACGGGAGACCAGCGCCTGGGCCAGCACGAGCATCTGCTGCTCGCCTCCGGATAGCAAGCGACCGGGGGTTGCCAGGCGCCTCTCGAGCTCGGGGAACATCTCGAGCGCGCGCTTCCGTCCGTCTTGCCCCTGCGGGCGGGAGAGGCTGTACGTCGCGACCCGGAGGTTGTCCTCAACCGTGAGCTCGGACAGAAGCCGGCGACCTTCCGGCACGATGGCGATCCCGGCATCGCGGATACGCTCGGGCCGGCGTCCGGCGAAGTCGCGGCCATCGAGGACCACCGAGCCCGTCTGCAGTGCCAGCACGCCACCCACGGCCAGGACCAGGCTGGATTTGCCGGCGCCGTTCGGACCGAGCAGCGCCGTGACTTCGCCGGCCGGGACCTCGAGTGAGACCTCGCGCACCACCGGGCGGCCGCCGCGGGCGACGGTCAGCTCGCGCAGGGACAGGACCGACTGCGAGCCGGGCGGGTCGGCGGGCGTCACACCACCTCCTCGGTGCCCAGATAGGCGCGGATCACGAGCTCGTCTCGGAGCACCTCGGCGGTCGAACCGGACGCGAGCACCTTTCCGAAGTCGAGCATGGCGGTCATCCCGCAACACGCGGAGACGAGGCTCATGTCGTGATCGACGAGGATGGTCAGGGCGCCGCTGTGCTCGGGAATGCGCCGGATCACCTCGCCCATGTGTTTGGTCTCGTCCTCCGGCAACCCGGCGGCCGGCTCGTCGAGCAACACGAGCTTGGGGCGGCCCACGACCGCGCGGGCCACCTCGACCATGCGACGCTGCCCGGCCCCGAGCGTCCCCACGCGCGCGTTTGGATCGATGTCGAGACCCACGAACGCGATGGCATCGAGCACTTCCCGCCAGCGGGAGGAGCCGCTCAGCTTCGAGTGCTCGTGGATCATGGCCACGTTGTCGAACACCGACAGCTGCTCGATCGCCTGTTCGGTCTGGAACGTGCGCCTGACGCCCCAGCGCGCACGGCGGAAGTGAACCATTCGCAGCAGGTCTTCGCCGAACGCCCGCACGGTCCCGGCCGCCGGCTTGACGAATCCGCTCAGCACGTTGAAGAACGTGGTCTTGCCGGCTCCGTTCGGTCCTATCAACCCGCAGGTTCCCTGCTCGAAATCGACGGTCATATCGTCGAGCGGGGTGACGCCACCGAAGCGCACCGTAAGGTTGGAGATCTCGATCATTTCGACGAGCCGGCGGCGGGCGCGGTACGGCGGAACAGCCCGAGGACCAGCCGCCCCAGCCGTGCGAGGTCTTTGGGAACCTGGTCCACCAGCCCGGCGGGCGCCGTGGTGAGGACTTGGAGGACCCCTACGCCGAACAGGATCGTCAGCCAGTCGGCGGACACGCCCCAGCTATTGAGCAGAGCGGGCAGCAGCTCCAGCAGCAGCCCGGCCACGATCGCGCCCCAGATGCTGTAGATGCCCCCCATCAGGACCACGGCGAGCAAGGTGATCGAGTCCTGGGTCTGGAAGTCGATCGAGTACAGGTACCGGGAGCTGCCGGCGAGCAGTCCGCCCGCCACACCGGTGACGAACGAGGCCAACGCGAACGCCCACAGCTTGTACATCGTGGTGTTGATGCCGGCTGCGAGCGCCGCCGACTCGCTCTGGCGAATCGCCGCCCACGCGCGTCCGGGACGCAGGGTGACGTGCGCGAGCACCAACAGGAACATCAGCGCGGCGACGATCACCGCATAGCGGAAGTACGCCGGATCGGTGGTGGCGATGCTGGGCCGGCGGATCGGCGGGATGTGAACCGTGCTGGCGTTGTAACCGGTGAACCCGTGACCGCCGTTCGGGAAGTTGATGCTGGCGAGCACCACGGTGATCGCACCGGCGAGCATCAACGTGATCAGCGCCAGGTAAAGGCCGCTCAACCGCAGCGCGGGGAGCCCGACCAGCGTTCCCAGCACCATCGTGATGAGACCGGCGGCGAGGAGCACGATCGGGTACGGCAACCCGGTCGCGAACAGGATCCTGGCCGCGACCCAGGCACCCATCGCGAGCACGGCGGCCTGGCCGAGCGAGACCATGCCGACCCGTCCGACCAGCAACCCGAGGCCGAGCGCCACGATCGAGTAGATCGCGGCCTGGGTGAGCGCGTCGACGTAGTAGAGGCTCAGCAGCGACGGCAACGCGAGCAGCACGAACGCGAGCAGGGCCACGATCACCGCGGGGCGAACGAGCGCGCTCGGCTCCAGCGCGCGTATTGATGGCGCCGGCCGCGCGGTTAGGTCGGAGGTCCCGGTCGCCTCGGCCGGCTTGGTTGGCTCCTCGCTCCGTACGCCGGCGGGATTCGCCACTTACCTGCTCACATCCCCTGCCGCCCGATCGTGATCACGCGCCGGCGGTTGAGCACCAGCAGCGCGATCGCCGCCAGCACGAACGGCGTCATGTCGCGGTAGTTGCTCACCGACTGGATCGGGGTCAGCTCCGCGTCGACGACGCCGATCACGATCGCGGCCACGAACGTGACCGCGATCGAGCGCAGGCGAGCGATCAGCGCCGCCGCCAGCGAGGAGATCACCAGGAACGTCAACGTTGTCGCGTCGAGCGCGACCAGGTCGGCGAGCAGAACTCCCGCGATGCCGGACAGCAGCCCGCATCCGAACCAGGCCGCCGCGGTGACTCGCTGCACCGGGACGCCGAGCGTGGCCGTGATCTCACGGTCGTTCGCCATCGCCCGCATCGCCGTTCCGAGCTTGGTGTAGCGCAGGAACGCGCCGGTGACGATCGTGATCACGAGCCCGAGCACCAGTGCGATCACGTTCGTGTATGTGACCGAGATCTGGCCGATCTGGAACGTGTTGTTGTCAGTCGGTATTACGAGTGAACGGGAGGCGCCGCCGCTCGTGGTCCAGAGCAGGTCCATCACTCCGAGCAAGATCAGAGTCAACCCGAGCGTCGCCGTTGCCTTGACCAGAGGGTCGCGTCCGGCGAGCAGGCGGCCGAAGACCATCCCATAGACGAGCGTCACCACCCCGCCGAACAGGACGGCCACCGCGAACGCGAGCCAGTCGTTCAAGCCCGAATGGTTGATCAACTGCCACGCGATCAGGGCACCCATCGCGCCAACCGCACCGAAGGCCAGGTTCAGCACGCCGGTGGCCCGGTAGAGGACCACCATTCCAACGCCCGACAGGGCGTACACCCCGCCGAGGGAGAGACCCGTGACGAGGAATTGCTGAATATCGGTCCAGCTTGGCATCGACTTATGGGCGCCCGGATCGCTTTGTGGCCGCCGGGGCCCCTATCCGCCCGACACTTTTCGATACTGCGCGATCTGCGGATCCGCCGAGGAAATCGGCGTGCAGCCTTGCGCCATGCTCATCTGTCCGTTGTTCGGAGTCACCGTGTAGTCGACGTTGTTGGGGATGTGCAGTGGGTAGCTGCCGTACGTCCAAGGCTCGCACTGCTGCCCTGTGGTCAACCCGTGCACGTCCTGGAAGGCCTTGTTGGCGCTCTGGACGGTGTAAGCACCCTTCACGGACTCGAGGGCGTGGGTGGCGATCTCCGCCTCGGTGAAGCCCATCTGGCTGAAGCTCCCGATGCCGCCCGACACCGCCGAGCCGTATTGCTTGAGGATCGCCTTGTAGAGCTGCATGTTCGCCGTGTTGGTCGTATCCGGCGGGGTCAGCTCGGCGTTGACGAACAGCTTCCCGTTCCACTTCGGCCCGAGCGCCTTGGCCAGGAAGTCGGTGTTGCACGGCGTGGAGCATCCCCACAGCTTGACCCGATTCTCGATCCCCAGCTTCTGGGCAGCTTGGAGGATCACCAGCGCTTCGGGCGGAGTGAAGTTGAGCACCACCGCTCCATTGGGCCCAGCGTCATCGACTTCCTTCAGTGCCACCGAGTTGGCATCCTGGATCGGCACGTTCTCGGTGAGGCCCGTGATCGGGACGTGCGAGGCGGCCGCCACCGCTTGCGGACCGGCAAATATGTAGCCGGTGCCTGGAACGTTGGACTGATCAAACACGATCTTGCTGGCATGCTGCGCGATCGCATACTGGACCGCGCCGTCGGAGCTGTAGCGCGGTCCCATGTTGACGGCTGCGCTGTTCGGAGTCGAGTAGCACTCGGGCGCGATCCCGGAGTCGATCACGTAGTAGCCGTGCTTCTCCCAGAACGTGTGGTCGATCGTGCATTCCAGGATGCTCGTGTTGCCGACGATGCCGATCACGTGGGCGGCGACGAGCTTGGCCGCGTCGGCGGCGATCTGCGCCGGATTGGTCTGCTCGGTCTCGGTCAACAGCTGGACCGGGTGACCGTTGACCCCCCCGTTGGCATTCACGCACGCGAAGTACGCCGCGGCCATGTTCGGGATGTCGGTGAAGTCGGTTCCGGGCTGCTTGGTCGCGATCGCGCCCAGCAGGATCGGTGTGCCGGTTGCCTTCACGCCTGGTTTCGGGCCGCACGACGACGTGTTGGTCGACGTGGACGCGCTCGCACCGGTGCTCGAGCTGGTGGTGCCGCTCGCGGCGGCGCCGCTGGTCTTCGAACTGCTGCTGCTGCTCCCGCAGCCGGCCAGAACCGCCGCAACGGCGACCGCCGCAAGCGTCAGACAAAGCCGCGTCCGCGGCATTAGGGTCCGTAGCTCCTCCATCCTCACGATCTCTCCTCCTCGAGTGACCTCGCTGTCAACCCGCCCCCGTTTGGCGAGCGGGGGCGCATACTAATTGCGTGGGCTGCTGTATGCAACAACTCCCTAACACCACGCAAAAGAGGCCAACTCTCCGCTATCGACCCGCTTTCTGCATACAAGGAAGCAGCTCGCGGGAACCATCAATAGACTGCGCGGCTGACGGACGTCCTCGACGCGTCATCGGGGCGCATTCGACGCGCCGTGGCGCCTAAGCGGGCACGCAATTGGCGAACCGGGCGAAGCGAATTCAGACCTCCCGGGCAAACCGGACCCAGACCACGCGGGCCCTTCTGCGGCTCCGGGAGCTGATCCTCAACGGCGAGTTCGCGCCCGGCGAGCGCATGTCCGAGTTACCGCTCGTCGACCGCCTGGGCGTCTCGAGGTCTCCCCTGCGACTCGCGCTCGCCACCCTCGAGCACGAGGGATTGCTCCGCAGCCTGAACGGCGGGGGCTATGCCGTGCGCGAGTTCACCGCGGCGGACATAAGCGACGCGATCGAGCTCCGCGGAGTCCTGGAGGGCACCGCGGCCCGGTTTGCCGCGGAACGCGGAGCGACGCGCCGGGACATCCGGGCCCTGCGCGCGATCAACGACGCGATCGCGCCGCTGGTGCGCCGAGCCGATTACGAATCGTTCGAGCTCTACGTCGACCTCAACGAGCGCTTTCACGCCCGAATGCTCAAGATCGCCGGCAGCCCGCTGTTGGAACGCGCGCTGGAGGGCATCGTCTCGTTGCCGTTTGGCGGCGCCAGCGCGTTCGTCCTAACCGAGGCCGAGCTCCCGGAGTCGCGTCAGATCCTGGTGGTCGCGCACCGCCATCACCTGGGGCTCGTCGAGGCGGTCGAGCGGCGACAGGGGGCTCGAGCCGAAAGCCTGGCGCGCGAGCACGCCCGGATCGCGCTGACCAATCTGGAGATCGTGTTGCGCCACGCGGACATTCGAGAGCGCATGCCGGGGGCCTCCCTGATTCGTACGGGTCGCGGGACGGACGGACGTTAGGCGCCAGGGTGCCGGGATTTCAGCTGACTATGAGGGGAAATCTCGAACCGCGGACGAGGTGACCGCTGGTTCCGTCCCGTCGGGCCAGTCCCACTCGATCGCGGTCCGCGCCGCGGCGTAGATGTCGCCCGCGCCGGGCCGATAGGCGTCCTCCAGCGGGGGGCTCACCGGAACGGAGGTGAACGGCGCACCGACGCGCTGGATAGGCGCTTCGAGGCGATCGAACGCGGCGTCCTGTATCTGCGCCGCGAGCTCAGCGCCGAAGCCGCCGACCGTGACCGCCTCGTGAGCGACCACCGCCCGCCCGGTCCGCCGCACTGAACGTGCAACGGTCTCGAGGTCGAGTGGCACCAGCGTTCGAGGGTCGATCACCTCGGCCTGCACCCCGTCGGCCGCCAGCCGGTCGGCTGCCTCGAGCGCGTCGCCGACGAGGCGCGAGGTGGCGACTATCGTGATGTGCGCGCCCGAGCGAAGCGTGTGCGCCCGGCCGAGTGGCAGCGGCGCGGGCACCTCGGGGAGGTGCCCGCGCCGAAAGTAGAGGGCCCTGTTCTCGATGAACACGACCGGGTTCGGGTCCGCGATGGCGGATACCAACAGTCCCGCGGCGTCCGTGGCGGTGCTCGGCATCGCGACCTTCAAGCCGGGGACGTGGGCGAGCCACGCCTCCAGGCTCTGGGAGTGCTGAGCGCCACTGCGGCTGCCGGCGCCGCACGTCGTCCGCAGCACCATCGGCACCGAGAGCTGGCCGCCGGACATGAAGTGAGCCTTGGCCGCTTGATTGACCAGCTGGTCGAGCGCCAGCGTGATGAAGTCGATGAACATGATCTCGACGACCGGCCGCAGGCCGGCCTGAGCGGCGCCGACCGCGACGCCGCACACCGCGCCTTCGCTGATCGGCGTGTTCAGCACTCGGTCCCGCCCGAACTCGTCCGCGAGGCCTGCGGTCGCCATGTACGGGCCGCCCTCGGCGACGTCCTCGCCGAGCACGATCACGCGCTCGTCGGCGCGCATGGCCCGGGCGAGCGCGTCGTTGATCGCCCGGACAAACGTCGTCTCGCCGTCGGGCCCAGCGGCTGCTGAGGGGTGTGCTGAAAAAGGCTTCATATGCGACCCTTTTTCAGCGCACCCCCCTCGCTGGCCGTCGGCGGGCGCGTAGACGAGGCGCTCGGCAGCGCCCGGCTCCGGGTACGGACTCTGTCGCCCGAACTGGACCGCGCGCTCGATCTCGGCCTGCGCCTCCCGTTCGATCGCGGCTACGGAGCTCGGGTGGAGCCAGCCGTTCTCGATCGCGTGCGCCTGAAGTTGCCCCAGGGGGTCTCGGCGCGTCCATTCCTCCTCGGCCACCGGGTCTCGGTACTGCTCCGGATCGCCCTCGTAGTGGCCGCGCCGGCGGTGGGTGAGGCACTCGAGCAGGAACGGGCCACCCCCTCCGCGAGCGCGCTCCAGGAAGCCTCCGAAGGCCTCGAAGATGGCCGGAACGTCACTTCCCGCGACGGTCTCGCGCTGCAGCCCATACGGCGCCACCACATCGCTGACCAGCTCGACCGTGCTGTGCTCGGCCCGGGAGGTGAACTCCGCCACCCCGTTGTTCTCGCACACGAAGATCACCGGCAGGCTCCACAGCGCGGCAAGGTTGACCGACTCGTGGAAATGGCCGGCCTGGACGGCGCCATCGCCGAAGAACACGACCGTCACCTCGTCGCGGCCGCGCACGCGAGCGGCCAGCGCGTTGCCGAGCGCCAGCGGCAGGTTGCCGCCCACGACGCCGGTGGCGCCGAAGAAGCCGTGATCGCGGTCCACGAGGTGCATCGAGCCGCCGAGTCCCCGGCACAGTCCGTCGACACGACCCATCAGCTCGGCCATGATGCGCTCGGTCGGGGCGCCCTTGGCGATCGCGTGCCCGTGCGCGCGATGCCCGCTGTAGACCACGTCGTCGTCGCGCAATTGCGCGCAGACCGCCGCGGCGACGCCTTCGCCCCCGACGCTGAGGTGGATCAGGCCATGGACCTGGAGGGTCCGCTTGAGCGCCGCGACCCGCTCCTCGAAGCAGCGGATGCGCCACATCGTGCGGAGGAGATCGCCCGCGGTCTGAGCATCGATCATGGCCGGCAGATGGGGCTGGCTCGTCGGTGAGCCGCCGGCGCCTACGCGGCGACCGGCGCCTCCCCGAGCACCTGGCGGACCGTCCCCACGATCTTCTCCTCGTCGGGAAGCACGTAGCCCTCCATCGGCTCGCTGTAGGGCACGGTGGTCTCGAGACCCGTCACCTGCTTGATCGGGGCCTTGAGCCGGCGGAAGCCCAGATCGGCGATCTCGGCCGCGATCATCTGCGACGCCGAGGCGTGGCGCGTGGCCTGGTCGACGAGCACCACGCGGCCGGTCTTCTCGACCGAGGTCAGGATCGTCGCGAGATCGAGCGGGTTGAGAGTGCGCGGGTCGATGACCTCGGCCTCAATTCCTTCCGACGCCAGCGTCTCGGCCGCCGCGAGCGCCTTGCCGACCATCCACCCGGTGGCGACGACCGTCACGTCGCCGCCCGATCGGCGGATTTCGGCCTGCCCGAATGGGACCAGGTACTCGCCGTCGGGCACCTCGCCCGGCTCGAGCGTGAGCAGATAGTGGTGGAAGAAGCACACCGGGTTGTCGTCGCGGATCGCCGTGGCCATCAGCCCCTTGGCGTCCGCCGGCGTCGCCGGCAGCGCGACCTTGAGTCCCGGGATGCCGGTGAACATGTTGTAGATCGAGCCGGTGTGCTGACCCGCCCAGCCGGCGGTGAAGCCGTAGCCGGCCTTGAGCACGATCGGCACCTTCACGCGACCGCCGCTCATGTACCGGAAGCGCGGCCCCTCGTTGACGACCTGGTTCATCGCGACCAGCATGAACTCGGCCATGTAGAGCTCGACGACCGGGCGATAGCCGGCGATCGCCGCGCCGATGGCCATTCCGATCTCGGCGGTCTCCGAAATGGGGGTCACGCGCACACGGTCGTGCCCGAACGCCTTGACGAACTCGTCGTTCTCGGTCGTGGCCAGGTTCTGTCCGAAATACAGCACGGTGTCGTCGCGCGCCATCTCCAGGTGGATGGCTTCGTTGATCGCCGCGATGTAGGGGATCTCGCGTGCCATCGAATCGTCCTCCTGCTTAGGCGTAGACGTGGTTGAGGGCCGCTTCGGGCTCGGGAAACGGGCTGTCGAGCCCGAACTCCACGGCAGCCTGTATCTCGTCGCGGGCCTGCTCGGCGATGCGGTCCGCCTCATCAGCACTCAGCACCCCGTCGGTGACCAGGCGGCCACGGAACCGCGGCACCGGGTCGCCGCGCTTGGCGGCCTCGTACTCCTCGGGGTTGCCGAACACTTCGATCGCCTCGTGCTCGGGGAAGTGCAGGGGCACTCCCGGCGGCGCGATGATGTTCCCGTGGGCGCTCAGGCGGTAGACGAGTGACTCGACGAGCGTCGGCCCGCCACCCGATCGCGCGCGTTCCACGGCTGGGGCGACCTGCTCGTACACGGCGACCGGGTCGCCGCCATCGACAGTCACGCCGGGCATGGAGAACGCCTTTGCCTTGAGCGCGAGGGGATCACCCGCCGCGGCGTTGGCATCCTCCTGCTCCACGCGGGTCACCACGTTGTAGGAGTTGTTCTCCATCACGTAGACGATCGGCAGCTTCCACAGCGAGGCCACGTTCAGCGACTCCGCGAACGCGCCCTGCTTCGAGGCTCCATCGCCGAAGAAGCAGAGAACGACCTGGGGGGAGTCGGACCGACTCCGGATCTGGGCGGCGTACGCGGCGCCCGTGGCCTGCGGAATCCCCTGTCCGACGATCCCCGACGTACCGAGGAAACCGCGATCGGGATCGACCAGGTGCATCGATCCCCCGTAGCCGCCGCACAAGCCGTCGCGGCGGCCGTAGATCTCGGCCATCATCGACTTGGTGTCGGTGCCGAGCACGATCGGGTATCCGTGGCACCTATAGGTGGTCATCACCTGGTCGCCGGGTTTCATCGCCGCCAGCGACCCGACGATCGATGCCTCGGCGCCGTCGGCCAGGTGCGTATGGCCCCGGATCACTCCTGGGTGCTCCTCGAACGTCCGCTTGACTCGCTCCTCGAACTCGCGGATACGGACCATCTGGCTGTACATCCAGACCAGCCGTTCGTTATCGAGCTCGGTCATCCGTTCGTCCTCCTAACAGTCAGGGTCAAGCGACGCCCGCCCGGAACTGGACGACGGTCGTCTCGTACGCTCGGGCGAACTCCTCCTCCATCGGTAGGCTGCGCAGCTCCGCCGACAGTACCTCCACTCCCCAGGGCCCGCCGTAGCCGAGCTCGCGGCAGACCTCGACGTATCCGGGAATGTCGAACTCGCCCTCCCCGGGCAGCCGCCGATGGTTGACGGTCTCATCGACGGGATCGGGCATGTTCTCGATCTGGCCGTCGGACAGCTCGACCCAGGACAGGTACTCGCGCGGGATCCGGCGCAGGTCCCCGGGGGCGATGCCGAGCTTGGCCATATGCCAGGTGTCGATCGCCAGCCCGCCGTTGGCCTGAGCAGCCCCTTGCACGACGGCGAGCGCCGCGTCCAGCGTCCCGACGTTGACGTCGAACGGCATGAACTCGTAGACGACCTTCGCGTCTGTGTACCTCGACGCGTCCTGACACAGCTCGGCAAACGCCTCCGTGAGCCGGTCCACCTCGCACGGGGTCCCGGGGATGTTGCCCACCTTGATGTGGTGGGCATCAAACGCGGCGGCGGTGTCAAACAGGAGCCGGCGTAGCCGGTCCGATTGCGCCCGCTCCGGCTTGCCCTTCTCGACGAAGAAGTCCGCCAGGAACTCGACCTGAAGGTGCTTCAATCCCGCGTCGTCGAAGATCGCCCGCATCTCGTCGAGCGTGCGGGTCTCGAGCTGATGCTCGATGTCGGCGTGCCACAGCCCGAGGCCCTTGAATCCCACCTTGGCGGCCTCGGCGCAGCGATCCGGCCAGTCGAACAGGCTCCACTCCCGGCCGACGTGCACCTCCGCGGGACCACTGACGGTCCAGTAGAGGGCCAGCAGCTCGACCTCGCCCATCGATACTCCTCTCGACTGCAACTACTCGTGAATTCACCGCCGCGGCGAGCGAACGCTAGCCGCAAGCTACCGCCGGCTCTCGGGGCAGTCCAGCCATCCCGCGCAGGCGTTCTTGCCGATGAGCGCCATCGAGGCGAGGACTAGGCCGGAACCGCGGCAGTCGCCAACTTGTCCAGCGCCGCCACCAGCTCCACCGTCCGCGAGATCCAGGGCGAGTGGTCGGTGTCGAGCTCGAGAACCGGGTTGCACCCCGCCCTCTCCAGCATCAGCCGCTGCATCGCGGGCGGGATCGCGCGGTCCTGCAAGCACACCACATAGGCACGCGGCAGCGCGGCCAACGCATCGCTTCCAGGGCCGGTGAGGTGCACGGGCTCGACGAACGGCGCCACCGCCTGCGGTCCCATCTGCGCAATCCCCCAGGCCGCCTGCTCCTCGTCGCAGCACGCGAACAGCGCGCCGCGCGCGGCGGCGGCAGGCAGCGTAGCGACGGGTGGGTCTCCGGCCACAACCAGGTTTGCCTGAACCTGGTCGCCGGCGGCTTCGGGCAGCGCGGTCAGGTCCGTCAGGCTCACACCATCCCACGGGAGGAACGCGGCCACGTAGACGAGCGCGGCGATGTTCTCCGGGCACCGCGCGGCCGCCTGCGTGATCGCGATCCCGCCCATGCTGTGCCCGACGAGCACCGCGGGCGGCCCCTCCGCGAGCGCGCGGCAGATCCGCTCCGCATATGCGCTGAGGGTGACCTCCGACAGCGGCGTGCCATCGCGCCCCGAGCCTGGCAGGTCGAGCGCGTCCACCGAATGGCCGGCCTCGCGCAGGCCGGGGAGCACCGGGTCCCAGTGGGACGCCGCGCCGAACGCTCCGTGCACCAACACGATCCTCGCCATCTCTCCTCCTCATGGATTCGTCGTCAGCACGACCTTGCCACGCAGGCCGCCGCGCTCGACCAGCCGGTGAGCCTCGGCCGCGTTGATGAGGTCAAGTGTCCGGTGTACGCGGGTCCGGAGAGCACCGCTCGCCACCTTCCGCGTGAGCTCGGCCAGCGCGACCGGATCGGTGTGGACGAGCGGCGAGTGGACTTGCAGGTCCCGGCCGGCGGCGACATCGCCCACACGTCTCGTGAACACCACGACGCCGCCGTCGCGCGCAGCCGCCGCGGCCGCGGCGCCGACGGGCACCGCGTCGAGCACCGCGTCGACGGGGTGCAGGCTCGCCAGATCGGCGGCGCGCGAGACGACCTCCGCCGCTCCCAGGCTCGCGACCCAGTCCTCGTCCCCATCGGAGGCGACCGCCAGCACGCGCAGCCCATCCTGGGCCGCCAGCTGGGTTGCGAAACCACCGACCGCGCCGCTCGCTCCGGTCACCAGCAGCGTCGCCCCGGGCGGCGCCGCGATCAAATCGAGTGCCTGTCGGGCGGTCAGGGTGTTGAGCGGAACCGTGGCGCCGGTGACCTCGTCGAGGGAATCGGGGCGCGGCGCGAGCCAGTCGGGATCCACCGCCGCGGCCTCGGCGTACGCGCCGGCGCGGCCGCCGATGCGGGCCCACGGAATCATGCCCACGACCCGATCGCCAACCGCGTAACGCGAGACCCCCTCGCCGACGGCGCTGACCACGCCGGCCAGGTCCCAGCCGGGCACGAACGGCGGCCGGAGGTCCGGTGCCCGGCGCCGGAATACGCCGGAGCGGGCGCCGAGGTCGGTGGGATTGACGTTGGCGGCGGCGATGTCCACCACCACCTCGCCCGGACCGGGGACGGGGCGCGGCCGCTCGCCGGCGCGCAGTACCACGGGCTCGCCGAAGTCGGTGACCTCGCAGACGCGGATCGTGGATGTCACGGCGCGGCGATCGTAAACAGCCCGAAGCGATGGTGCTGCAACCGAGCGCGAGGGCTCAAGCGGGGGTGCGCGGAGCGACAAGCACCTTGACTTCGGCTCCGCGCGGCGTATAAGACGGGGCCACGTGGCCGCGCGAGGCGGGCCCGTACCTTCAGGGAGGTTTTGTATGGCCAGCACGACGCCCGCGATCGGCGGCTTTCCCAGTCCCTACTCGATCGAGACCCCTCCGGGGTGCGAGGGCTGGGAGGAGATGTATCCCTATTACGCCGTCTTCGACGAGCGCCGCCGCGAGAGTGACGAGAACCGGTTCTGGTTCTGGAACTCGATGCACTTCCCCGTGCCGATGCCGGCGTTCGACGTGCTCTGCATCGACTCTCCCTACCAGGCCGTGGGATCCTGGCAGAACCGCGTGTTCGCGGTGCCGCCGGCGATGGGCATCGATTACCGGATTGTCAATGGCTACGTCTACATCTCGGGCAACCCGGTCACCGATCCGGAGAAGATCGCCGAGCGGGCCGGCTTCTTCCAGAAGCGCGCCGGCTACTACTTCGAGAACTGGAGCGAGCTATACGGGAAGTGGCGGGCCAAGATGGAAGCGTTGATCGCCGAGCTCGAGGAGCTCCGCGTGCCCGGCCTGCCCGAGTACGAGCCGGACGAGGTGGCCTTCGGCGATGACCGCAACACCGCGTTTTACGAGGTACTCGATGCGTACGGCCGGGTGGTCCGGCTCGGCGACCTGATGTGGCAGCACCACTTCGAGTTCCTGCTGCTCGGCTACGGCGCCTACGCCACGTTCGTCGAGTTCTGCAAGGGCAATTTGCCCGACATTCCCGACCAGCACATCGCGCAGATGGTCGCGGGCATCGACGTGCTCCTGTTCAAGCCCGACGCGGAGCTCCGCCGGCTGGCGCGGCTCGCGCTCGAGAGCGGGGTCGACTCCGCCTTCTCCGAGGGCCGCTCGCCCGAGGAGATCGAGGCCGAGCTCTCGCAAAGCGAGGCCGGCCGCAAATGGCTGGAGGAGCTTGAACAAGTCAAGGACCCGTGGTTCAACATGGCCACCGGCGACGGCCTCTACCACTACTACCGCAGCTGGCTCGACGACCCGAGCATCCCCTACGCGGCGCTGATCGGGCACATCGGCGCGCTCCGGGCCGGCGAGCAGATCGAGCGCCCCACCGAGGAGATCCGGCGCGAGCGCGACCGCCTCGCCGACGAGTACGGCGCGCTGCTCGACGAGGACTCCCGCATGACGTTCGGCGAACTGCTCGGGTTGTCACGCTCGGTGTTCCCGTACGTGGAGGAGCACAAGTTCTTCTGCGACTACTGGTTCTTGACCAGGTGGTGGAACAAGCTCCGCGAGTTCGGGGCGCTGCTCGCCGACCACGGCTTCCTCGAGGAGGGCGAGGACGTCTTCCAGCTCTCTCGGCACGAGGTGGCCTCGGCGCTCGACGAGCTCGTGCTGACGTGGGCAACCGGCGGTAAGCCGCTAGGACCCAAGCAGTGGCCGGACATCGTCGCGCGCCGTAAGCACATCCTCGAGCGGCTGGGCGAATGGACGCCGCCGCCCGCACTGGGGGTGACGCCGGACGCCGTCACCGACCCGATGACGATCATGCTCTGGGGGGTGACGACCGAGCGCGTCCGGGAGTGGGCGCGCCACCAGGAGGGCGGCAAGGAGCTGGGTGGCGCGGCGGCGTCACCGGGCGTGATCGAGGGCGCGGCCCGCGTCGTCCGATCGGTAAACGAGATCGCCGACGTCCGCGAAGGGGAGATCCTCGTGTGCGGGAGCACCTCGCCCGCCTGGGCGCCGATCTTCTCGAAGATCAAGGCGACGGTCACCGACGTCGGCGGCGTGATGTCACACGCCGCGATCGTCTGCCGCGAGTACGGGCTGCCGGCCGTGGTCGGCACCGGTCGGGCCACCGCGCAGATCCGCACCGGTCAGACGATCCGGGTCGACGGGACGGCCGGCGTGGTGACCCTGCTGGACCGACGGGACGGGTAGAGAGAGACGTGGAATACAGCCGTCCGCTGGCTGAGCTGCGCCGCGCCGACGAGGCCCGGTTCGGCGGCAAGAGCGCGTCGTTGGGCGAATTGCTCGCGGCCGGGATCCCGGTGCCGCCGGGGTTTGCGCTCGACAGCTCAGCGCGGGCGGCGGACTCGGTGCGCGACGAGGTTGCCCGGCGCTACGCCGAGCTCGCCGACAGCGTGGGCGAGCCGGCGCCACCCGTGGCCGTGCGTTCGAGCGCGATCGGCGAAGACACCGCAGAGGCCACCTTCGCCGGCCAGCTCGAGAGCTACCTGTGGGTCCGCGGGGTTAGCGATGTGTGCGACGCGATCCGCGACTGCTGGGCCAGCCTTGACAGCGAGACCGCGACCGCCTACCGCGAACACCTCGGCCGGACCGGTCACGAAGCGGAGATGGGCGTCACGGTTCAACTGATGGTCGACGCGGAGGTCTCCGGCGTGATGTTCACGTGCAACCCGGTTAGCGGCGACCCCAGCATGGTCGCGATCAACGCCAACTGGGGCCTCGGACTGGCCGTCGTGGGCGGTGAGGTGACGCCGGATGACTATCTCGTGAGCAAGGTCACCGGCGAGGTCGTGCGCGAGCGGATTAGCACCAAGGAGATCGAATACGGCGCCGACGCCGTGCGCGTCGAGGTTCCGCCAGATCGCGCACACGCCCGCTGCCTCGACGAGCACGCCCTCACCGACCTGGTTGACGTGGCCCGCAAGGTCGAACGCCACTTCGGCTCCCACCAAGACGTTGAGTGGGCGATCAGGCGAGGCGACGGCGAGCTGTTCGTCCTACAGTCGCGCCCCGTGACGACGCTCCCCGATCGCCCGGCGAAACCGCCGGCGGGCGCGCTGTCGCTCGTGATGAGCCAGTTCGGAGTCCCGCCGCATGGCCCTGAGTGACGACGACGTGCGCGAGATCCTGCGCATCATCGACGAGACGCCGCTGGACGAGCTGCACGTGCAGACCGACGGATTCGAGCTACACGTCGTCAAGAGTGGGGGTGGGGATAGCGCCGATGGCGTCCTGACCATCGAAGCCCCCATGCTCGGGACGTTCTATCGGGCCGAGGCGCCGGGTGCGAAGCCGTTCGTCGAGGTCGGCAGCCGCGTCGAGCCTGACACGATCGTGTGCATCATCGAGGTCATGAAGATGATGAACTCGGTGCCGGCCGGGGTGAGTGGGGAGATCGTCGAGATCTGTTCCGAGAACTCACAGCTCGTTGAGTTCGGGGCGCCGCTGTTCCGCGTCCAGCCATGAAGCGCGTGTTCATCCCGAACCGGGGGGAGATCGCGCTGCGGGTCGTGCGCGCGTGTCGCGAGCTCGATCTGGAGAGCGTGGTCGGGTGCTCCGACATAGACCGCGATGGTCTCGCTGCGCGCGCCGCCGACGACGTGGTCACGATCGGCCCGGCACCGGCGGCCCAGAGCTACCTGCGCGACGACGTGATCGTGCACGCGGCGCTGGCCAGGGGATGCGACGCCATCCATCCCGGCTACGGCTTCCTCTCGGAGAGCCCGCGCCTTGCGGCGCGGACCCGCGACAGCGGCCTGACATGGATAGGTCCTCCTCCAGAGGTCATGGAGCTGGCCGGCGACAAGCTGCGCGCTCGGGAAGAGGCGGAGAAGGCGGGCGTCCCCGTGCTGCCCGGCCACGAGATCGACGCCGTCGACGGCGCCGATGACATCGCCTACCCGCTGCTGATCAAGGCCGCCGGCGGCGGGGGCGGGCGCGGCATCAAGCTCGCGCGTGACGCGACCGAGCTCGAGGCGCAGCTCGGCCTGGCGCGCGGCGAGGCCGGCGCGGCGTTCGGCGACGAGCGGATCTACGTCGAGCGGTTCATCACCGCGGCGCGGCACGTCGAGGTGCAGATCGCCGCCGACAACAAAGGCCACGTCATTCACCTCGGTGAGCGGGACTGCTCCGTGCAGCGCCGCTACCAGAAGGTGATCGAGGAGGCGCCTGCGCCGTCGCTGCCGGACCCCACTCGGCAGGCGCTCCGGGACGCTGCCGTTGCGTTTGCGCGGGCGATCTCCTACCGCAACCTCGGCACGGTCGAGTTCGTCGTCGACTCGGACAGCGGCGACTTCTACTTCCTCGAGATCAACTGCCGCATCCAGGTCGAGCACCCGGTCACGGAGGAGGTCACGGGCCTGGACCTCGTGGCCATGCAGCTTCAAATCGCGCGGGGCAAGGCGCTGCCGCTCACCCAGGCCGAGGTCGAACTCAAAGGACACGCGATTGAGTGCCGGCTGAACGCCGAGGACGTGGCGCACGGGTTCCGGCCGAGCCCGGGCACGCTCGTCCTGTTCTCGGTCCCCGACCTCGAGCACTTGCGAGTCGACACGCACTGCCACCCGGGCGCGACGGTGCCGCCGTACTACGACTCGCTGCTCGCCAAGCTGATCGCCCACTGCGACGATCGCGAGCAGGCGATCGAGGTGCTCCTCGACGCGCTCGAGGACCTGGACGTCGAGGGCGTCGAGACGAACCGCGCGCTGCTCGTGAGCGTGCTCGCTCACCCCGACTTCAAGGCCGGTGCGGTGACCACCGACTGGCTCGAGCGGGTGATGGCATGACGCGGGTCATCGGTTTCGTCGACACGACCACGCGCGACGGCAACCAGAGCCTGTGGAGCGCCACCGGTCTGACCACGCCGGACGTGCTCACGATCGCGCCAACGATCGATCGAGTCGGCTACGAAGCGCTTGATTTCACCTCGAGCACGCACATGGCGGTCTCCGTGCGCTTCCATCGCGAGGATCCTTGGGAGCGCATCCGCCTGGTCAGCGAGGCAATGCCAAACACCCCCCTGGGGATGATCGGTACCGGGATGCGGTTCATCTCCTGGGTCCCGGCCGACGAGGACGTGATCCGGCTGTCGTTCCGGCTCGTGGCCAGCAACGGGATCCGCCGCTTTCAGATCGCCGACCCATCCAATGACCCGCCCCGCCTCAAACGGCTCGCCGCGATGGCCAAGGCCGAGGGCATCGAGCAGGTCGTGATCGGACTCACCTACTCGATCAGCGAGGTCCACACCCACCACTACTACGCGGAGCGCGCCGCGGCGCTGGCCGACTGCGGCGACATGGATCGCCTGTACCTGAAGGACCCGGGCGGGCTCCTCACCCCCGACGCGGTACGGGAGCTGGCGCCCCACTTCATCACCGCGGCGGGCCACCGGACGGTCGAGCTGCACAGTCACTGCACGATCGGGCTGGCCCCGCTCGTGTACGTGGAGGGCGTGAAGGCGGGCTTCGAGGTCGTGCACACCGCGTCCGGGCCGCTGTCGCGCGGGACCTCGCAGCCGGAGGTGCAGAGCACGGCGCGCAATCTCGAGGCCGCCGGCTACGAACACCGCCTCGATCTCGAGGCGCAGGCCGCGGTCTCCGAGCACTTCCGGATGCTCGCCCGCACCAAGGGCCTGCCGGCGGGCGAGCCGCAGGAGTTCGACGCCGCGTACTACCGTCACCAGCTGCCGGGCGGAATGGTCACCACCACGCGGAGGATGCTCGAGGAGGTGCGCCGGCCGGAGCTGTTCGACGGGGTGCTCGAGGAGGTGAGCCGGGTGCGCGCCGAGATGGGCTATCCGATCCTCGTCACGCCCGTGTCGCAGTTCGTGGCCAGCCAGGCCGCGCGCAACGTGATCGACGGTGAGCGGTGGGCAGGCGTCTCCGACGAGACCGTTCGCTACTTCCTCGGACACTACGGCCCGCCCCCCGCGCCGGTCGACCCCGACATCGCGGAGCGCGTGCTCGCGCGCCCCCAGGCGAGCAAGCTGAGCGAGCTCAAGCCGATCACGCTCGAGGGCGCCCGCGAGCGCTTCGGGCGGGACATCTCGGAGGAGGAGCTGCTCCTGAGGTTGACGATGCCCGAGGAGCAAGTTGATCAGATGAAGGAGGCGGGGCTGCATGCAGCCCCGCCCGCCCGGGCGCATGCGCCCGGGCGCGGGCGCGCGCATGCGCGCGCCCGGTCACCCCTG
The DNA here is from genome assembly GCA_963731355.1 of uncultured Solirubrobacterales bacterium. Lineage (GTDB taxonomy): Bacteria > Actinomycetota > Thermoleophilia > Solirubrobacterales > Solirubrobacteraceae > Palsa-465. The sequence goes on from CAVSUS010000006.1 coordinate 964,059, forward strand.
GTGACGCTCCTTCAAGAGCTGGCCAACCGCCCGGGGATCACCGAGCTTCAGCTCGTCAAGGGCGACGACCGCATCCTGTGGCGCCGTGCTTGATCTCCGCGACGCTCGCGGCTTCGTGTTCGACGTGGACGGCACGCTCGTCCATCGCGGCTCCGACGGGCGCGGCCGGCCGCAGCCGGGCGCCGTGGAGGTGCTCGAGCGGATCCGTGCCTCGGGACGGCCGCTGGTCCTGTTCACGAACGGCAGCCACGTCGGTGCCGAGACGATCGCCCGGGGGCTGCGCGAGGACGGTCTCCCCGTGGGCGACCACGAGCTGCTCACGCCCGTCGAGAGCGCGACCCGGTACCTGCTGCGTCGTCACCCGGGCGCGCCCGCGATGCTGTTCGCCTCCGAGGTGATCAAGGAGCGGATGGCGGCGGCCGGGATCCCGCTCACCGACCGCGAAGACGCCGGCGTCGTGTTCATCGCGCACGTGGACGCGGTCGACCTGGCCTCGCTCGAGCGGGCCGCGCGCGCTGTGTCCCGCGGCGCGTCGCTCCTGACCGGCAGCTACGCCCGCGGCTACGCCGGCGCGAACGGCATGATCTTCAGCCGCGGGGCGATGGTCACGGCGGCGATCGCCAAGGTCACCGGCGCCCGCCCGAAGGTGCTCGGCAAGCCATCGCGCCCGGCGGTGGCGGAGATCGGCGCTCGCCTCGGTATGCCGACGCAAGAGCTGGCCGTGATCGGCGACGACCTCGGGATGGACATCGCGCTCGGGCGCATGGCCGGCGCCCGCACGGTGCTCGTGCGCAGCGGCATCAGCAGGACGATCGAGCTCGGGCGGGTGCCGCCGCGCCAGCGTCCCGACGCCGTGGTCGACTCGGTCGCGGACCTACTCGATCGGTTGTGAGCGCGCGAGCGCGGTGTGGCGGATGTCGCTCGGCGTGGCGCCGAAGGTGCGCTTGAACACGCGCGAGAAATGGGCGGCGTCGCAGAACCCCCACCGGAACGCGATATCCGTCACCGAGCCCGTGTTCGGTCGCTGCAGGTCCTCGAGGCAGCGCGCGAGCCGCTCGGTGCGAACGAGCCCGGCCACCGACGAGTCTCCCTCCTCGAACAACGCGTGGAGCGCCCTGACCGACATGGCGTATGCGCGGGCTATCGAGGCCGGGCTCAACACCGGGTCGTGGAGATGGTTCTGGATGTAGCGCCGGATCTCCGAGCGCATCGCCGCCCGCGTCGCGGAGCGGCTGGTGGGAACGCTCGGCTCAACCGCCGCGCGCAACAGCTCGAGGGCGGCGTTCGCGGCCGCGGCGCCGGCGGCGGCGTCGAGTCCCGGGAGCTCGGCCGCGAGCGCGTTCATGTAACGCACCAGCAGCCGTGCCGGCCCACTTCCCTCGAGCGAAGGAAGCGTGTCGGGCTCGGCGAGCCGCGGGCACACCGCCAGCGCGCGCTCGCGTGGGAACAGCAGCGTGCGCTTGTAGAACGACTCGACAATCTCGACCTCGGTCGGCTGAAGCCCGTCCCACAGGACCACGTCGCCGGCCGTCAGCGCGAGCTCACGACCCCCCTCGCGGACGAGCTCGACCCCCTTGCACACGAACTGAAAGCCGAAGATCTCCTCCGGCTGCGCGTCCTCTCGCCCCGCGCCCATCACGCCCCGGCCGCGGTTGCCCAAGAACGGCGAAGCGGCGCAGTCCACGAGCCGCAGGTCCCCGATCGCCCTGCGCGTGACCGCGCCGTTGAACCTCGGTGGCGTGCGGTGCGTGAAGCGCACGTCGAAATCCAGATGCGTCGCGGCCAGGATCTCCCTCCAGGACTCCAGCCGCTGCGCGGAGTCGGCGCCGGACACCCGCCAGCGCTCACCCCGGCTCGTCGCCGAGCAGGGCCACTCCTTCCTCTCCATGCTGCGCAAGCCGCACAGCCTAATGCAGGTTGAAGCCGAGATCTAACTCTAACCGCGGTGCGCCGAGACCCACGCCACCGAGCCCGCATCGACCGGCAGCGCCACACCGGTGACGAACGATGCCTCATCGGAGCAGAGCCACACGACCGCGGCGGCCACCTCATCGGGCTCACCGAACCGGGTCATGGCCTGCGGGGCCAGGATCTCGGCCTGGCGCTCCGGCGGCTGGCCGGACATCAGCGGCGTCATGATCGCTCCGGGGCACACGGCGTTGACCCGGATCCCGTTGTCGGCGTACTCGACCGCCGCGCTCTTGGTCAGCCCGAGGATTCCGTGTTTGCTCGCGGTGTAGGCGCCCAGCAGCATCACGGCGCGCAGGCCGGCGTTCGACGAGGTGTTGACGATCGCGCCCCCTCCGCCGGCGAGCATCTGCTTGATCTGGTGCTTCATGCCCAGGAACGTCCCTCGCAGGTTCACCGCGATCACGCGGTCGAAGTCCTCATCGGCGGTCTCGTGCAAGCGGCAGTGAACGCCGATGCCGGCGTTGTTGTGCGCGAAGTCAAGCCGCCCGAAGCGCTCCACGACACGTGAGACCAGCGCTTCGTCGTCGGTCGAATTCGCCACGTCGCACGGGAAGAACTCCGCCTGGCGGCCCAGTTCGGCGATCTCTTTGACCGTCTGCTCGCCCCCGGCGCGTGCGGATTCGAGGTCGGCGACGATGACGGCGGCACCCTCGCGCGCGAAGCGGATCGCGCACGCGCGGCCGATGCCGCTCGCCGCGCCGGTGACCAGACCCGCCTTTCCTTCCATCGACCCCGCCATCGGTGGGAACCTTATCCCCGTGGCGACGAGCATCGACATCGATCCGGGCGAGCTCTACGAACGGCTGACCGACGGCAGCCGCCGGCCGGTGCGGCTCGAGGAGCTCGTCTACCAGGCGGCCGAGGTTGTGCCGGGGGTGGTGCCCACTCGAGCCGAGATGGAAGCGGAACGGGTCCGGCCACTGGCGGACAAGCAAGCCCTCGAGCGCGCACAGGGGCGGCTGATCGCGGAGATCCTGTTGCGCCCCGAACCCGGCCGCCACCTGGTGCAGGCGATGCTGCGCCCGACGGCGGAGGCGCTCGCTCGCCTCGACGAGTTCCGCGCCACCGGGGTGGCGGACCTGGGGTTTGCGCACGTGGTGCGCGAGGGACGGGCCGGGATCCTGGAGTTACGAAACCCGCGCCACCTGAACGCAGAGGACGGCGCGACGCTCGGGCCGACCGAGGTCGGGGTTGACCTGATCCTCCTCGATCCCGAGATCGAGGTGGGCGTGCTGCGCGGCGGCGGGGTCGACCATCCTCGTCACGCCGGGGAGCGCGTGTTCGGCTCGGGCATCAACCTCACGCACCTCTACCAGGGCCGGATCGACTTCCTGTTCTACGTCGTCCGGGACCTGGGCTACGTCAACAAGATCTACCGGGGGCTGAGCGGTGAGGGTGGCGAGCCCACGGAGAAGCTGTGGATCGCGGCGGTGGAGAAGTTCGCGATCGGCGGCGCCTGTCAGCTTCTGCACGTGGTGGACCACGTGATCGCGACGCGGGGCTCGCGCCTCTACCTGCCGGCGCGCAAGGAGGGGATCATTCCCGGCGCCTCGCCGCTTCGCCTCCCTCGGTTCGTGGGCGACCGGGCCGCGCGACAGGCGATCCTCTCCGGGCGAGAGTGGACCGCGGGCGAGCCGGACGCCGACCTGCTGTGCGACGAGGTGGTGTCGTGGGAGGAGATGGACGAGGCGATCCCGGCCCGGGTGCGGGCGCTCACCGGATCCGGGCTGGTGAGCGCCGCGGCCAATCGGCGGGCGCTTCGCGTTGGCGCGGAGCCGGTCGACGTGTTCCGCGAGTACATGGCGCTGTATTCGCGCGAGCAGGCCGAGTGTCATCTCAGCCCCGCGCTCGTGCGAAACCTGGAGAGGTATTGGAATGCGCATGAGCGCAGCGTCTGAGACTCGGATCTGGGATGCCGTCGAGACGCTCCCGCGCGAGCAGCTCGACGCGCTCCAGCTCGAGCGGCTGCGGGAGACCGCGGGGCGCGTGATTCAGGGTCAGCCGCTCGGCGCGCGCCGGCTGGCCGCCGCCGGGATCAGAGCCCCCGAAGACGTGCGCTCGCTCGACCAGCTCGAGAACCTCCCGCTCACCAGCAAGGCCGACCTTCGCGAGGCATATCCGTTCGGCCTGCTGGCCGTGCCCCGCGAAGCGCTGCTGCGCGTTCACGCTTCCAGCGGTACCGGGGGGAAACCGACCGTGGTCGGCTACACGCGCGCCGACCTCGCGGACTGGAGCGATCTCATGGCCCGCTCGATGACGATGGCCGGCGTTCGGCCGGGCATGGTCATCCACAACGCCTATGGCTACGGCCTGTTCACCGGCGGCCTCGGATTCCACCAAGGAGGCGAGCGGATCGGCGCCACCGTGGTTCCGGTGTCGGGCGGATTGACCTCGCGGCAGGCCATGCTGCTGGCCGATCTGGGTGCGCAGGTGCTGGCCTGCACACCCTCGTACGCGCTGACCATCGCCCAGGCGCTGGAAGAGCGTGATGCAGGCCGAGCTCGGCCGCGGCTCGAGCTCGGCCTGTTCGGCGGTGAGCCTTGGACCGAGGCGATGCGGGCCGAGATCGAGCGGGCGCTCGGCCTGGCCGCGGTCAACTTCTACGGGCTGTCGGAGATGTGCGGTCCCGGCGTCGCGAGCGAGTGCCTGGTTGCCCGCGACGGGCTGCACGTGGCCGAGGACCACTTCGTGGTCGAGGTCATCGACCCTCGCGACGGCCGCCGCCTTTCGCCCGGCGAGGAGGGGGAGCTCGTGTTCACCACGCTGCGCAAGGAGGCGCTGCCGCTGATCCGCTACCGGACCGGGGACCTCGGCCGCGTGATTGAGGAGCCATGTGTGTGCGGCCGGACGATGGTGCGCCTGACCGGCCTGAGCGGCCGGTGCGACGACATGCTGATCATCCGGGGCGTCAACCTCCACCCCTCCGAGGTGGAGCGCCTGGTGCTCGAGGTCGAGGGCACCGCGCCGCACTACCGGTTGATCGTCGAGCGCCCGGGTCCGATGGACGAGCTGACCGTGGAGTGCGAGCCCGCCGTGGCCGGGGCCGATGACGAAGCGCTGCGCGAGCGGCTCGAGCGCGTGCTGCGAGAGGGGACGGGCATGCGGATGGCCGTCGCGTTGGTGGCGCCGGGGACGATCCCGCGCAGCGAGGGGAAGGCCGTGCGGGTGATCGATCGCAGGTCCGCCTGATCCGGTCTCAGGTCGAAGCGTAGGTCTCGAGGATCTCGCGGTGCACGTCGAGCAGCGTCGGCACGTCCTCGGCCGCGACGCGCCCCATCCCGCACTCGGTGCAGATTCCCCACTCGCGGCTTCCCGCCGGTGACTGCGCCAGGAACTCGTCGATCAGCCTGACCTGCTCGGCGGTGGTCCCCGGCGGCTGGTCGGCCGGGTAGTAGGGCACGAGCGCGAAGTAGAGCTCGGTCTGCGGTCCGGCTTGAAGGTTCCGGAGCGGCGCGAAGTAGCTCTGGTCGCTTGCGGCCTGCGGCACGGTGAACGAAAACCAGTTGACCGGCCGGCGCGCCGCGGCGGTCACCGCATTCACGACGCGCACCTGCATGTCGAGCGAGTCGGGCTGTTTGAAGTGCTGGTGGCCGTAGTCGCCGTAGCACAGGTGCATCCCGACCGGCACGTCGTCCGGCACCTGGTCGGCGCAGCGGACCAGGCCGGGGGCAACCTGCTCGAGCGGCGCCGACGGCCCGAAGCCCCCCTCGAGGAGTCCGAACTCGACCGCGACGTCCCACTGAACCGCGCAGCGGTCATGGGAGATGCCGGCCAGGGCTCTGTCGAGGTCGGCGAACAACGCCTTGGCGTACGAGGCCGTGAGCGCCTGTATCTCCTCGGGTGGGAACGTCCCCGCGATCGGGGCAAGCGGCGTCGGGTACTGCAGCTGAAGGCGCGCCTCGGACGGGATAGTCCCGTCTTCCTGGAGCGCACGGAACAACTCATAGGAGTGGCGGTAGGCGTCGGCGTAGCCCAGGTCGGGCCACTTCACCGCGTCGGCGGAGACTCCTTCGGCGAGACGCAGCGGAGGCATCGCGGGCGCCGGACCGCGTGCCCCGCTCGTGTCGTAGGCCTCCCTCGGGGCGCCGGCGGCCTCGAACTCCGGCATCGCGGTGAACTTCTGGATCTGAAAGTGGATCCAATAGTTGCGCTCGCCGGGTTCGCCGTCGGTCATCCGCCGCACGCCTCTCGGGATGCGCTCGCTGATCTCGCGCATCACGGTTTCGGCGTCGGGCAGGTTGACCGAACCGTTGAAGTGAACGCAGCTGGGGGGCATGGCAATCCTCCGTTTAGCCTCTCACCGTCTGGGCGACGATCATTGTCCGGTAGAGCTCGTGAGTGCGGCGGGCGACCTCGGCCCAATCGAACTGAAGGACATACTCCCGAGCCTCGGAGACGACTTCCGCTCGCGTCCGGTCGTCGGTCAGGATCCGCTCCAGCACGCTGCGCAGCGCCTTGGCGTCCTGCGCGCGGAATCGCAGACCGACGCTGCCGTCGCCGGGGACCACCTCGCGCAGACCGCCGGTGTCGGCGACCACGCACAGGCAGCCGGAGGCCATCGCCTCGAGGGCGACGAGTCCGAACGGCTCGTAGATCGAGGGCACGATGCACAGGTCCGCCACCCGATAGAGCGCGTGGAGCATGTCGTCGCCGACCCAACCCAGGAACGAGCCATGGCGAGTGAGCCGCAAGCGCCGCGCTTGGCGCTTCAGCTCGGCCTCGGCCGTGCCCGTGCCCGCGACCACGAAGCGCACGTTGCCCAGGCGCCGGATGACGGGGGCGAGTGCGTCGAGCGCGAGATGGAAACCCTTCTCGTAGACCAGTCGTCCCACGAGCAGGACGAGGAGCTGGTCGGGGTTCGCGTAACGCGCCCGGAGATCTTCGAGGTTGGCGACGTCGGGCTGCAGGTCCTCTGGATCGATGCCGTTCGGGATCACCGTGATCCTTTGCGCCGGCACGCCGAACACCACGGTGACGTGGCCCTGCATGTAGTGCGAGCAGGTGATCACGTGGTCGGCCCGGCGAGCCATCGCCCGCTCGGCCGCGTGGATGTGGGACTGGGGGTGGTTCTGGACCCAACCCTGATGCCGGCCGAACTCGGTGGCGTGGACCGTGGTCAGCCAGGGAACTCGCGCGCGGCGGGCGACGGTTCGCGCCGCCCGGGCGACGAGCCAGTCGTGGCTGTGGACAAGATCGAAAGGTGTTGTCTCGCACAGGGTCAGTGCGAGTTCGCGCATGTGGTCGTTCATCGCTTTCACCCAGCGCACGAACGCGGTCGGATCCCTGGGGAACTCGGGCTCGCGCACCCGGTGCACGATCACCTCGTGGCGCAGCTCGTCGGCGGGCAGATGACCGCCGCCGCGGGTGAGCACGTGCACCTCGGCCCCCTCGCGAACGAGATGCTCGGAGAGCTTGCGCACATGCCGCGCCAGCCCGCCCTCGATCACAGGCGGGTACTCCCAGGAGATCACCAGAACGCGGGTCACCGCGTTCCGGCACCCTACCGGGGCGCGGCCGCGGCCACCTCCTCCACCTCGACCGTCACCGGCGCGAACTGTGGTGAGCGGCGCTCCACGAAGCTCCGCACTCCCTCGGCGAAGTCCGGGGCGGCGAACGATTCGAGCATCAGCTGGTTGGCGCCGGCGATGGTTTCGCCCAGCGTGCGGTCATAGTCGGCGTAGACCTGGCGCTTGATCGTGGCCATGCTCGCCGGCGAGCACTCGCGAGCAAGCTCGCGGGCGTAGGAGATCGCCTCCTCGAGCACCCGATCGCCCTGGACGGCGCGATTGACCAGCCCGAGTTCGGCGGCTTCGTCTCCGAGCACCACCCGGGCTGAGAAGAGCAGGTCGAGCGCGCGGGCGTGGCCGACGAGCCGGGGCAGCATCCAGGTGATGCCGTGCTCGCCGATCAGTCCCCGCCGCGAGAACGCAGTGGTGATCTTGGCCCCCGAGGCGGCGAAGCGCAGGTCGCACATGATCGCGAGCACCAGTCCGATTCCCGCGCACGGGCCGTTGATCGCGGCGATGATCGGCTTGGGGATCGTGAGGGGGTGTGCGACCGGCCGCGGGTCCTCGGGAGTGCTCGATCTCGTGGCGTCTCCGGTGGACAGCGCCTCGAGATTCTGCATGTCCGCGCCGGCGCAGAAGCCACGGCCGGCGCCCGTGACGACGATCGCCCGCACGTCCTCGCGCGCCGCGCATTCCTCGAGCAGGTCGAAGTACCTGGTCTGCAGCTCCGGGGTCCAGGCGTTCAGCCGGTCCGGGCGGTTCAGCGTGAGCAGGGCCACGTCCTGCTCGATGTCCATGAACACAACGTCGCTCACTGATCCTCCTCGCTCGATTGTCGTCGTATTTGCGATAGCGGGCACTTAGTGCACGAACCGTACGCCTCCGATCTCGACGGGGTGCGGTCGGCCCCCGTCGGATGCGATCGCCACCTCGATCGGACCGCGCTCTGACGGATCCTCGACAAACGCGATCCCCGGCAAGCCACCGATCACTGCTTCCCACCGCGCCGCCGCTGCGCGCGGATCGCCGACCGCGACGGTCACGCCCAGCAGCCGTTCCGGTGACGCCCGCTGCGCCCAGCCAGGCCCGCCCCACCGCCACGACTCGGGTGGACGCGGATCGCTGAGCGAGACGATCGCGCCCCGCATGTCGCTGGGGTGCAGGTGAACTTCGCTCATGTCGTCGAGCGAGACCTCGAACACCTCTCGCACCGCCGCCGCCCGCGCCCGTTCGCGCGCCGCAGCGAGGCCATCGACCTGGAACATCAGCATGTAGCCGCAACCTCCACCCCGACGGTCGAGCAGTCGCGCCGCCGCCGTGTCCTCGTGCAGCGGGCAGACCACTTCCAGGAACGTGTCCCCGAGCGCGAACACGACGTTGTGAAGCCCGAAGTACTCGACGCCCGGATCGGTGAAGGGCTCACCGAGCCGGAGCTCCGCGCGCAGCCGCGCCGCGACCGGCTCGAGCTCGCGCGCCGCCAGCACCACCTGGCGTAGCCGGGGGAACGCGGGGAGTGGGCGCACCGGACGAGTATCGCCCACGCGATGACGTTTGGGCGCACCACCCTTGTGCCACCGTGGCGCGTCTCGGCATTGACTTCGTAGAGCATCTGTGAGATTGTGTACGTGTACGCAAATCACCGATCCGCGGAGGTGTGAAATGACCGTCCAGGCCCCCACCCTGTATCCGACCATGCGCTACCGCGACGCTCCGGCAGCGATCGAGTTCCTCGAGCGGGCCTTCGGATTCGTTCGGCGAGAGGTCATCGCCAACGAAGACGGCACGATCGCGCACGCCGAGCTCAGCCTCGGGCCAAGCATCCTCATGCTGGGCTCCGACCGCGACGACCCGCTGGTGGGCTCGCGGGCCGGTAAGGGATGGATCTACGTCGCCATCGACGATCCGGACGAGCACTGCGCGCGCGCCCGCGCGGCGGGGGCCGAGGTCGTCACCGAGCTCCACGACACCGATTACGGTTCGCGCGACTACGCCGCTCGAGATATCGACGGCAACCTGTGGCACTTCGGTACTTATCGCCCGGCCGTCGACCGCGCCGCCTCCGACATCGCCGCGTGAGTATGCGCCTGAGGGCGTGAGCGAACCGCCGCCAGAACCGCGCCGGGTAGGCCGGCCGGCGCGGCTCTCGCGCGACGCGGTGGTGGCGGCGGCCCGCACGATCGTTGAGCGCGACGGGATCGAGGCGCTGAGCATGAGGCGGGTCGCGCTCGAGCTGGGCAACTCGCCGATGGCCATCTACCGGCACGTCCGCGACAAGGATCAGCTGCTGGTGCTGTTACTCGACCACCTCGCGGCGGAGCTTCCGAGGCCGCGGTTGCCGCGCGAGCCGCGGGCACGGCTAGCGCGAGCGTGCCGAGCGATGCGCGACGGTCTCGCTGCCCATCCCTGGGTGGTCAACGTCCTGGCCGAGGGGGACCTGATCGCGCCTTCCATCCTGTGGCTGATGGAGGAGATCGTGGCCGGCTTCGTGGCCTGCGGCCTGTCGTATGAAGAAGCCGCCGACGGCTATCGAGCGGTGTGGCAGTTCACGGTCGGTGAGCTGATCGTGCGTCGCGGCGTCGATCGCGTCGCGACGCTCGGACGCCCGCCATTCGTGCTCGAGGTGCTCACGAGCGTCGAGGAGCGCGTGTTTCCGACGCTGGCCGCACTGGCGCCGTATTGGGCGCCGGCGCGCGGCAAGGACAGCTACGACATCGGGCTGACTGCGCTGCTCGACGGGCTCGTCAGGCGCTGATCTCACTCCCGGGAGTCGGGTAGCGGAAACAGCCCCAGGAACCGCCGGACGACGGCCGCGTCGCCGCGGTATTCGACGTCTCCCGACCGGCGGGCGTCGTCCAGGTCCCGGCCGTGCCAGAGCAGCGCGGAAAAGGTCAGCGGGTCCGTCTCGATGGTCGCGTCGGGATCGTCCGCGCCGCCCCGAGAGAGTTCGATGGCGCCGGCGGTCACCCCGGCGCTGAACCGCTGGCCATCGAGGCGGAGCTCGTACGTCGCGTCGAGTCCGGCCGCGAGCGACGGTTTGAACAGAGACTTGAGCGCGACCAGGACCGCGTCGACGCCGAACGCCGCGTCCTCGGGAGGCAAAGGCGCCGTGCTGCCCCAGCGGCCAAGCTCGATGACCACCGGCTCGAGCGCCCGCCCTCGTTCGGTGAGCTCGTATACCTGCGACGCCGCCGGCGGGGGGAGCGTTCCCCTGCGCACGACGCCCGCCTGCTCGAGATCGCGAAGGCGCTGTGAGAGGACGTCGGGACTGACATTGGGAAGGCCGACGCGGAGATCGGTGAAGCGCTTGGGGCCGAGGAGCAGCTCGCGGACGACGAGCAGCGACCACCGCTCGCCGACGACGTCGAGCGCGCGGGCCACGCCGCAGCGGTCTCCGTACGTTCGCTTGCCTGCCACGGCGAAATCGTACCATAAGATCGAGCTTTCCAACTTGATAGTTGTGATTTCCAACTAGACGTGATACGGTCGCGCTGTGCATGGCTCGTACCGACTATCGACAAGAGAGGAGCGCAGATGACCGAGGTGACTCACTACCAGCCCGGAGTCCCGTGTTGGGTCGACACCCTCCAGCCCGACCCCGAGGCGGCGATGGCCTTCTACTCGGGGCTGATGGGATGGGAGTTCGTGGGGCCGGGGGCGATGCCGGGTGATCCTCCGGGCCGCTACTTCGTGGCCCGCCTGCGCGGCCGCGACGTCGCCGGCGTGGGCTCGCTGCCCGCTGACGGCTCGCCGGCGCCGCCGGCGTGGAACACATACGTGTCGGTGGCAAGCGTCGATGACGTCGCGCGGCGAGCCGTGGCGGCCGGCGGCGAGGTCGTCGCCGGCCCGTTCGACACGCCGCCCGCCGGCCGGATGGCCGCCGTCCGCGACCCGGCCGGCGCGATCGTGTGCGTGTGGGAGTCGCGCGAGCGCGAGGGGGCGCAGCTCGTCAACGAGCCCTCGGCGTGGGCGATGAGCGCGCTCCAGACTCCGGACCCGGGCGGGGCAAAGGCGTTTTACAGCGAGGTGTTCGGGTGGACGGACCAGCCGTTCGACCTTGGCGGCACCGAGGCGAGCCTGTGGCGGCTGCCGGGCTACGTCGGCGGCACGCCGCAGCAGCCGGTTCCGCGCGATGTCGTGGCGGCGATGATTCCGTCGGAGGCGGCTCACTGGGGCGTCGACTTCTGGATCGCCGACGCCGACGGGGCGGCGGCGAAGGCGGCGGAGCTCGGCGGCAGCGTCGTGCTGGCGCCGCACGACCGGCCGGGCTTCCGCTCGGCGGTGCTGGCGGACTCCGCAGGCGCCGTGTTCTCAGTGAGCCAGTTGGTCGTTGCGTAACGCACACCGAGGAGCGTGGGCAATACCTACCGCATAGCGACAGGTATTGCCCACGCTCAACTACATCCGCTCGAAAACCCCGATGCCGTGGTCGTCGACGAGGCGCTCGACCGGCTCGTGCGCGCCGAACGAGCGCTCGTCGCCCCGGAGCACATCGCGCCACCGCCCGCGTGGCGCGCCGGCGAGCGTCCCGTCGCGCTCCCCGCCGGGCCGCACCACGACCACCACCAGCACGTCACCGCCCCGCACGAACGCGCAAGCGCCCTCGCCGGCGCCGACAGGCTCATACGACCCCGCGAACGGCTCGGGCCGCCGCGCCCGGAGCCCCAGCAACCGCAGCGTGAGGAACATCTTCCGCGTCTCCGCCACCGCCGGCGCCCCGCCCATCAACCGGTCGAGCGCCGACCGGCGCCAGCGCCAGTCGACCGGCCTCCGGTTGTCTGGGTCGACCAGCGCCCGGAACGGCAGCTCGTCGCCCTGATAGACGTCGGGGATGCCGGGCGCGGTGAGCTTCAACACCAGCTGGCCGAGCGCGGCCCGCGTCCCCGCCGGCTGGGCGCGCGACACGAACCGGGTGAGTTCGTCTACGAACCGAGGGTCCTCGTAAAGCGAGCCACAGAAGCGCGTGACCGCCTCCTCCCACTCCGGGCGCTCGTCCACCCAGCTCGTGTTGCGCTTGGCCTCGCGAAGCGCCTTGACCATGTATTGCTCCACCCGCGCGCGCTCGATCGGCCACGCCCCCACCAGCGTCTGCAGGAGGAAGTAGCGCTCCGCGGAGTCGGGCGCCCCGCCGGAGCCCAGAGGCTCACTCATGGCGAAGAAGCGCTCCACGAACGACGCCCACTCCTCGGTCATCGAGGACAGAACCGCGATCCGGGCGCGCACGTCCGCCGAGCGCTTGGCGTCGTGGGTCTGGGTCGTCAGCAGGCTCTCGGGGAAACGGTCCGCGCGCTCGAGGTTCGCCGCGTGAAACGTGTCCACCCGGATCCCGAACCGGGACGGATCCCCCCCGACTTCGTTCAGCGCGATCAGGCGCCCGTAACGGTAGAACGCCGTGTCCTCGACGCCCTTGGCCATCACCGCCGGAGTGGTCTGCTGAAAGCGCGTGACGAACTCGGGTGGCGCGGGGTCTTCGAGCAGCAGCAATCTCCGCAAAGCCGGATCGAGTCCCACGAGCGCGGCGCGGTCTTCGTCGGCGACCCGACGCGCAACTGGGTCGACGTAAGTCCGGTAAACGGGCAGGGAGGCGAGGCCGTCCCGGAGTCCGGGAGCGTCGAGCACCCGGGCGAGCCGCTCGACCTCGGGCTGAAACGTCCCGGCGAGCTGCTCGAGCTTGCACTCCAGCGCCACCTCATCGAATCCCCGCCGGTCACCGGATACCGATGACCACAGAGACGTCAGAGCCTGCTCGCCGGCCGGGTCCACGAACAGCGCGCACACGTCGCCCAGGAACTCGTACCCGACCGTGCCGCACACCGGCCAGTCGCGCACGCGCTCGCCCGCGCCCGGCGAGAGGATCTTCTCGACCCACACCCTCTCCACCCCGCGCTCCCGCAGCCGCGTCAAATACCCGGCCGGGTCCGCGAGCCCGTCCGGATGGTCGACCCGAAGCCCGTCCACGAGTCCGTCCCCCACGAGACCGAGCAGCAGCGCGTGGGTCTCCTCGAATACCGACGGGTCTTCCTGGCGCACGCCGGCGAGATCGTCGATGTCGAAGAACCGCCGCCAGCGGCCGGTGACCGGATCGAGATCGAAGAAGCGCTCGCGCAGCGCTCGGTCGGCCCAGAATGGGTTGGCCTCGTCGGCGGCCATGTGATTGGGAACGGCATCGAGCACGAGCCCCAGGCCCGCATCCCGCGCCGCGCCGGACAGGCGACGGAACTCTTCAAAACCCCCCAGCGCCTCCGACAGCCGCCGCGGATCGATCACGTCGTAGCCGTGCGTGGACCCCGGCCGCGCTTGCAAACACGGCGACAGATACAGGTGCGAGATGCCCAGGTCGCGGAGATACGGCACCAGAGACCGCGCGGCGGCGAAGCCGAACCCCGAGGTCAGCTGCAGGCGGTAGGTCGCCCGCAGCTCGGCGGCTCCGGGCTCGGAGCGCGCGACCCGGCTCACACCGCCCGCTTCAAGACCAGGACGGATCTCGAGGGCAGCTCGACCTCGGTCCGCGCCCCGTACAACGCGCTGCCCGGCTCCGCCTCGGGCTCGGCGCTCGAGAGCTCGAGCGCCCAGCGCGCGCCGAACCGCCGGCGCGGGAGCATGAACATTTGGCCCTCCGCCGAGGCGTTGAAGAGCAGCAGGAACGAGTCGTCCCGGACGTCCTGTCCGAACGGCCCGGGGGTATCGATCTCCCGGCCGTTCAGAAAGGTTCCGAACACCGGCTCGCCGTCCTGCCAGTCGCGCCGGGTCATCTTGCGGCCATCGGCTCGGAACCAGTAGACGTCCGGCAGCCCCGACCCTTTCACCTGCCTCCCGCGCAGGAAGGTCCCCCGGTGGAACACCGGGTGCTCGCGCCGCAGGCGGATCAGCCGGCGGGTGAAGTCACGCAGGCGCTCGGCGTCGGGGTCGTCCTTCCAGTCGTACCACGACAGCTCGTTGTCCTGGCACCAGGCGTTGTTGTTGCCGCGCTGGGTCCGGCCCCTCTCGTCGCCGCCTAGCAGCATTGGGGTGCCCTGCGACAAGAACAGCGTCGCCAGGAAGTTGCGCCGCTGGCGCTCGCGCAGCGAGAGCACCTCGGGATCCCAGGTGTGTCCCTCGACGCCGCAGTTCCACGAGCGATTGTCGTCGGTGCCGTCATGGTTGTTCTCGAGGTTGGCTTCGTTGTGCTTCTCGTTGTAGGAGACGAGGTCGGTCAGCGTGAAGCCGTCGTGGGCGGTGACGAAGTTGATCGACGCGAACGGGTCGCGACCGTCGGCCTCATACAGATCGGCGGAGCCCGACAGGCGGGAGGCAAACTCGCCGCGGTTAGAGTGGCCCCGCCAGAAGTCGCGGACGGTGTCCCGGTACATCCCGTTCCACTCCGACCACAGCACGGGGAAGTTGCCGACCTGATAGCCGCCGGGGCCGACATCCCACGGCTCGGCGATCAGCTTCACCTGCGAGAGCACGGGGTCCTGATGGATCACGTCGAAGAACGCCGACAGCCGGTCTACTTCGTACAGCTCGCGCGCGAGGGCCGCGGCGAGATCGAAACGGAACCCGTCCACGTGGCACTCGACCGCCCAGTAGCGCAGCGAGTCCATGATCATCCGAAGCACGCTCGGGTGGATCGGGTTGAGCGAGTTGCCGGTTCCCGTGAAGTCCATGTAGAAGCGGGGCTCGTCGGGCACCAGCCGGTAGTACGAGCGGTTGTCGACACCCTTGAACGAGAGCATCGGGCCGAGGTGATTGCCCTCGGCCGTGTGGTTGTAGACGACGTCGAGGATCACCTCGATGCCCGCCCGGTGAAGGGCCTTCACCATCCCCTTGAACTCCCGCACCTGTTCGCCCCGGCGCCCCGTGGCGGCGTACTCGGAGTGCGGCGCGAAGTACCCGATCGTGCTGTAGCCCCAGTAGTTGCCTAACCCTCGGTCCAAAAGGAATGCCTCATCCGCGATGTGGTGCACGGGCAGCAGCTCCAGCGCGGTAACGCCGAGGTCCCGCAGGTAGCCGATCGCTTCATCGGACGCGAGCCCCGCGTAGGTTCCCCGGAGATCCTCCCTGACGCCTGGGTGGCGGGCCGTGAATCCCTTCACGTGGGTCTCGTAGATGATCGTCTCGGCGAACGGGATGCGGGGCGGCCGATCGCCCTCCCAGATGAAGGCATCGTCGATCACCACCGATTTCGGGATCGCGGCGGCGTCGTCGTGATGATCGGCCTGCAGATCCGCATCGTCCCCGACGCCCCGGTAGGGGAAGGTCCGCCGCGCCTGCGCGTCCTCGACGGTTCCGTCGATCGCCTTCGCGTAGGGATCGATCAGCAGCTTTCTCGGGTTGAAGCGTTCTCCGTCGAGCGGCTGATACGGGCCGTGTATCCGGTAGCCGTAGCGCTGGCCGGGTCCGATATCCGGCAGGTAGCAGTGCCAGTTGAGCGCCGTGCGCCGGCCGACCTCGACGCGCGTCTCTTCGCCCTCCTCGCCGAACAGGCAGAGCTCCACTCGCTCGGCGTGCTCGGAGAACAGGGAGAAGTTGGTGCCCGCGCCGTCCCAGATCGCACCGAGCGGAAACGGCTTTCCGGGCCACATCGCGGTCATCGGATGAGCGCGCCGGACATCGGCGGGAGCTCGACACCTCCATCACGGACGAGCGAGCCCCGGCCGGTCGCGAGCTGCACGACCGAGCCTCGACAGGGCACCACCTGCGCGCGCGCGGCGAAGTTGCACACGATGTCGAAGTCGCCCCGCGCGACACGCAGCCATCGAGCATCCTCGTCGAACTCGATCTCCTCGGGGTCCCCGGGCGGGAGCTGCCGGCGGACGCGCGACAGCTCCCGATAAAGCGCCGCCAGCGAAGAATCACGCTCGCGCCGGAGCTTGGAGCGCTCGAACGTGGCCACGTCCTGAGGGTCCGGAATCTCCTCGTCGAATTGCGCGAAGGCCGCGAATTCCTCGCGGCGCCCCTCGCGGGTGGCGCGCGCGATCCGCTTGTCGATGTGGTCGGAGAAGAACTGAAAGGGAGCGCTCTCGCCGTACTCCTCGCCCATGAACAGCAGCGGCACGAACGGCGACAGTAGCGTGCAGAAGGCTGCCAGCGGCCGCGCCGGCGCCGGCATTCGGTCACCGTACGCCCGGTTGCCGACCTGGTCGTGGTTCTGAGAGAAGACCACGAACCGCTGAGGCGGCACGTCGCCGGCGGGCGCGCCGAAGCGCCGCCGGCGCCAACTCGAGTAGCTCCCGTCGTGGACGTGCGGGCGCCGGAAGGCCTTGGCGAGCTGCCCCACCCGGCCGAAGTCGACGTAGTAGCCGTCGCGCTCGTCGGTCAACAGGGTCCACAACGCGTGGTGGAAGTCATCTGCCCAGGCCGCGTCGCACCCGTAGCCTCCCCGCTCGCGCCCCCGCATGATTCGCGGATCGTTGAGGCCGCTCTCGGCGATCACCAGCGCCTGTGAATTCACCCCATGCACCCGCCGGGCGATCGCCTCGACGATGTGCTCGGCGCTCGAGTCGAAGATGGCGTGGATCGCGTCCAGCCGGAGACCGTCCACGCCGTAGTCGGCGATCCACCCCTCGGCGCTCTGCAGCACCCACTCGCGGACCGGGTCGCAATCCTCTTGGTCGTAGTTGATCGCCCGGCCCCACGGGGTGTCGTACGTGTCGGTGAAGTACGGGCCGAACGCCTCGAGCGCTTTGACGCCGGATGCCCCCACATGGTTGTAGACCACGTCGAGGATCACCGCCAAGCCGGACCGGTGTGCCGCTTCGACGAGCTCGGCGAACCCGTCGGGGCCACCGTATGCCGAGTGGGCCGCCGACAGGTAGACGCCGTCGTAGCCCCATCCGTGATGGCCGGGGAACTCGGCGATCGGCATGACCTCGATGGCGGTCACCCCGAGCTCCGCCAGCCCAGCCAACTCCCGCGCCGCCGCCGCGAACGTCCCTTCCGCAGTGAACGTGCCCACGTGCAGCTCGTAGACCACCAGCGCGTCGAGCGACGGCGGCTCGAACGGGGCCGCCCGTGGCGCCCGTGCCACCCGAGATGGGCCGCGAAGTCCCCTTGGCTGCGACCGCGAGCACGGATCGGGGAAACGGCGGCCGTCGAGGGCAAAAAGGTAGTCGTCCCCGGCCTTGGCCGGGGCGACTACCTCATAAACCCCATATCCGGCATCCTCGAGCTCCGCAGCGCGGCTCCCCACCCGCAGCGCGATGGACTCCGCGTGCGGGGCCCACACCCGGAATTCGCACGTGCCATCGCCGAGCGGCCGGGCGCCCAGCCTGCGTTCCCACGGGAAGCTCACTAGTCGGTGTCCGGGACCAGCCAGATCGCCGCGAGCGGCGGCAGCGTCACCTCGGCGGAGACCGGCTGGCCGTGCCATGGGATCGGCTCTGGCTGCACGCCGCCGAGGTTGCCGACGTCGCTTCCGCCGTAGAACGTGGAGTCGGTATTCAAAGCCTCACGCCAGCGCGTCGCCCGCGGCAGGCCGAGGCGATAGCCCTCGCGGGGGACCGGAGACAGGTTGGCCACGAACACCAGCACTCGATCGCCGTCGCGCGAGGAGCGGGCGAACGCGATCACGTTGCTGTCCGCGTCATTGGGCTCGACCCACCAGAACCCCGAGGAGTCGGAGTCGACCTCCCACAGCGCCGGCTCGTCGTGGTAGGCGTGGTTGAGGTCGCGCACCAGCGCCTGGATCCCGGCGTTCTCCGGACGCTCGAGCAGGTGCCAGTCGAGCGAGCGCTCGTGGCTCCACTCCTGCTCCTGGGCGATCTCGCCGCCCATGAACAGCAGGTTCTTGCCGGGATGCGCCCACATGTACGCGTACAGCGCGCGGAGGTTGGCGAGCTTCTGCCAGCGGTCTCCGGGCATCTTCGAGTACAGCGATCCCTTGCCGTGCACAACCTCGTCGTGGGACAGCGGGAGGATGAAGTTCTCCGAGAACGCGTACATCAGGCTGAACGTCAGCTCGTGGTGGTGATAGCGGCGGTAGATCGGGTCCTGCTGGAAGTAGGCGAGCGTGTCGTGCATCCAGCCCATGTTCCACTTGAACCCGAACCCCAGGCCGCCCACGTACGTGGGACGCGAGACCCCCGGCCAGGCCGTGGACTCCTCCGCCGACGTGATGATCCCCGGCTCGCGGCCGTAGAGCACCTCGTTGAGCTCCTTGAGGAACGCGACCGCCTCGAGGTCCTCACGGCCGCCGAACTGGTTGGGAACCCATTCGCCCTCGCGCCGCGAGTAGTCGAGGTAGAGCATCGAGGCCACGGCGTCGACCCGGATCCCGTCGGCGTGGTACTCGTGCAGCCAGAACAGCGCGCTGGCGATCAGGAAGTTGCGCACCTCGTGGCGGCCGAAGTTGAACACCAGCGTGCCCCAGTCGGGGTGCGATCCGCGCCGCGGATCGGCGTGCTCGTAGAGCGCGGTCCCGTCGAACCGCGCCAGCCCGAACTCGTCGCGCGGGAAGTGGGCGGGGACCCAGTCGAGCAGCACGCCGAGCCCGCCTGAGTGCAGACGATCGATGAACTGACGCAGGTCGTCGGGCGAGCCGTAGCGGGGGGTGGGGGCGAAGTAGCTGGTGACCTGGTAGCCCCAGGAGCCGAGAAAGGGGTGGGCCATCACCGGCAGCAGCTCGATGTGGGTGAAGCCCATGTCCCGGGCGTACGCCGACAGCTCGTCCGCGAGCTCCAGGTACGTGAGCGGGCGGTTGCCCTCGAGCGGGTTCAGCCGCCAGGAGCCCAGGTGGACCTCGTAGATCGACATCGGTGCACTGATCGGCTCCTGCGCGGCGCGGGCGGTGAGCCATGCGGCGTCGGCGTCGCTCCAGCGATGCCGTGGCAGCGTGACCATCGATGCCGTCTTCGGCGGAGGCTCCGCCTCCTGCGCGTACGGGTCGGCTTTGAGCAACAGGTCGTGGTCCGCGGTGAGGATCTCGAACTTGTAGTGCCCCCCCGGCTCCACGCCCGGCAGGAACAGCTCCCAGATCCCGCTCGGTCCCATGGAGCGCATGGCGTGCAGCCGGCCGTCCCACGAGTTGAAGTCGCCGACCACGCTTACCGCGCGCGCGGCCGGCGCCCATACCGCGAACGCGACTCCGCTCACCCCATCCAGTTCGCGCACGTGCGCGCCCAGGTACTCGTACAAACGTTCGTGCCGACCCTCGCCGATGAGGTGCAGGTCGAGCTCTCCGAGCGTCGGAGGGAACGAGTAGGGATCATCGATCGTGAACGTCCCCGCGGGGCCGTAGTCGACTTCCAGCCGGTAGCGGAGCGGCAGCGTGGCCCCGTCGGCCACACCCTCGAACACCCCTCCCGGGTGAATCTGTTCGAGCTCCGCGGCCGCGCCGTCCGGGAGCAGGGCGTTCATCGCGCGGGCGGCCGGGCGGTAGGCGCGGATCACCGCGCCGCCGTCGACCGGGTGGGCGCCCAGAATGGAATGGGGATCCGGGTGCTCACGGCGAACCAGGGTGTCGAGCTGTGCCGGTGCGACGGTGGTCATTCGGCTTGCAACAGTCGCGTGATACCCGCCACCGGGATCGAGATCCAGTCGGGACGGTTGTCGAGCTCGTACCGGAGCTCGTAGATCGCCTTCTCGAGCTCGAAGATCGAGAGCAGGTTTGCGATCTGCGCGTTGCCGGCCGGGAGCAGCGTCGGGTCGACGTGGGCCAGGTAGTGCTCGAGGAAGCGCTCGCGCGCCTGCTCCTCGAAGCCCTCCGGGGCCGGCGTTCCCCGCAGGATCTTTATGGCCGAGGTCACGTAGGCGAACGAGCGGAGCATTCCCGCGACGTCGCGCAGCGGCGAGCGCTTCTGCCGGCGCTCCGGAAGCGGCCGCGCGGGCTCGCCTTCGAAGTCGATGATCACCCATCCTCGCGCCGTGTGGAGGGTCTGGCCGAGGTGGTAGTCGCCGTGCGTGCGGACGACCCGGCCGGGGGTGCCGGCCTGGGCCCGCGCGGCCAACCGCTCGCGGACGTCCTGCCCGCGGCCGGCGATCGGGGCCAGGCGCTCGTCGTCGGGCAGGCGGGTGAAGATTCGCTCGATGTCCTCGTCGATGGTCGCCGTGAGCAGCGACAGGGCCTCGCTGCTGGGCTCCTCGGGCGAGAACGCGGGGTCGGTCGCGTCGGACGCGAGCACGTTGTGCATCTGTGCGCTCACCCCGCCAAGGCTGCCCACCCGCTCGAGAAAGGAATCCGGACGGGAGGCGATCTCATCGAGCGCCAGCTCCCACCCGCCGATCGCGTCGGGAAGGTAGCTCTGCACGATGCCGAGCGTGGTCGCCAGCGCCTGACCCTCGTACTCGTACCAGCCGTGCAGCGGCGGGATGTTCTCAAAGCCGCGATCGGTCAGGAAGCGCAGCATCTCGAGCTCGGGGTTCACGCCCGGCTCGAGCTTGCGGAACACCTTGAGCACGAGCCGCTCATCGAACACCACGGAGGAATTCGACTGCTCGACCCCGATCAGCCTCGCCGTGGCGTCCTCTGACGTGACCACGCCGTCGGAGCGGTGAAACGAGAAGTGGCCGTCGGACGCGTCGATCTCTGCTTCCTGGTCCATGCGGCGTAGCAGCTCCCCGAGGCGCTCGGGCGCCGCGAGCGCGTCGTAGGCGATCCACTGGTTCGTGTGGGCGATGGCCGCGCCGTCGCGGGTCGCGGCGGCTGGGCGCAGGGTCAGCGGGAGCTGGTAGAGATCGTGCGTACCGGTGGCAAAGCGGGTCTGCACGAGCGCCAGCAACAGCAGCGGCTCTTCGGCCAGCGTCGTCGTCTCCACGATCTCCACACCGGCCACTGCCCGCGTCTTGGAGGCGTACCAGCGCTGGTCGGAGATCCACTCGGCCAGGCTCTCCTGGTCCAGGCAGCGCCGCACCTCGTCCTCGGAGATCTGCAGGCGGTCACTCACTGGGGCCCCTCCGCCTCCGGTGGCGCGAGCTCGAACCAGAAGAAGTCGCGCGGGCCGAGCGTCAGCAGGTAGGGCAGCTCGCCGATCCGCGGAAACCGGGAGCGGCCGAACAATTCGACCGGGTAGCGCCCCTCCAATTCGCTCAGGTCGAGCTCGACGGCCTGCGCTGAGCGGGCCACATTGTGGACGCACAGGACCAGATCATCCTCGAAACGGCGGATATGGGCGAATATCCGCGGGTTCGACGGCTCGATCGGCTCGTAGGTACCGAAGCCGAACACGGGGTGTTCCTTGCGCAGCGCGATGAACCGGTGAATCCACCGCAGGATCGAGGTCGCGGTCCGCAGCTGGGCCTCGATGTTGACCGCCTGGTAGCCGTACACGGGGTCCATCAGCGGCGGCGCGTACAGCTGCGCGAAGTCGGCGCGCGAGAAGCCGCCGTTGCGGTCGCCCGTCCACTGCATCGGCGTACGCACCCCGTCGCGGTCGCCGAGGAAGATGTTGTCGCCCATCGCGATCTCGTCGCCGTAGTAGAGGACCGGCGAACCCGGCAGCGAGAACAGGATCGCGTGCATCAGCTCGATCTCGTCGCGGCCGTTGTCGAGCAGCGGAGCGAGCCGCCGGCGAATGCCGAGGTTGAGCTTCATCCGCGGGTCTTTCGCGTACTCGGAGTACATGTAGTCGCGCTCCTCGTCGGTGACCATCTCGAGCGTCAGCTCGTCGTGGTTTCGGAGGAACAGGCCCCACTGACAGTTTTCGGGGATCCGCGGTGTGTGCTCGAGGATCTCGTAGATCGGGACGGCCTCCTCGCGGCGGATGGCCATGAACATCCGCGGCATCACCGGGAAGTGGAAGGCCATGTGGCATTCGTCGCCGCGGCCAAAGTACTGCACCACGTCGGCCGGCCACTGGTTGGCCTCCGCGAGCAGCACCCGGTCGGGATAGCGCTCGTCGACCTCTTTGCGGATCCGCTGCAGGTAGGCGTGCGTCTCGGGGAGGTTCTCGCAGATCGTTCCCTCCCGCTCGAACAGGTACGGCACGGCGTCGAGGCGAAATCCGTCCAGCCCCAGGTCCAGCCAGAAGCGAAGCACCTCGAGCATCGCGTCCCGGACCTCGGGGTTGTCGTAATTGAGGTCCGGCTGGTGGGAGAAGAAGCGGTGCCAGTAGTAGGCGCCGGCGACCGGATCCCAGCTCCAGTTCGAGGACTCGGTGTCGAGGAAGATGATGCGGGCGTCCTGGTAGCGGTCGGGGGTGTCCGACCACACGTACCAGTCGCGCTTCGGGCTGTCGGGACTCGACCGCGACTCCTGAAACCACGTGTGGTCGCTCGAGGTGTGGTTCATCACCAGGTCGGCAATGACCCGGATCCGCCGCGCGTGCGCGGCGTCGATCAGCTCGTGCACGTCGTCGACCGTCCCGTAATCGGGGTGGACCTGGGTGAAGTCGGAGATGTCGTAGCCGCCGTCGCGCAGCGGCGATTTGTAGAACGGCAGCAGCCAGATGCAGTCGATCCCGAGCCACTGCAGGTAGTCGAGCTTCTCGGTAAGCCCGCGGAATTCGCCCGAGCCGTCGCCGTTGGCGTCGAAGAACCCGCGGATGTGGATCTCGTAGAAGATCGCGTGCTTGAACCACAGCGGCTCGGCCTCGAACCACTGGCGGGTCTGGACGAGGGCCGCCTCGGCCTCGGGCGATTGGGCACGCGTCGCCGGGCGCTCGGCCGCGATTAGATGGGTGAGGGTCGGGGGACCGACGCCCATCAGATCATCAGATCTCGACACGCACGATGTGCGCCTGACGGATGCCGGGCTCGAGCCGGACGTAGTTCGGGCCGATTCGCCACGGGTAGCGCTCACCGGTCAGCAGGTCGTGCGCGGTGAAGCTCGGAGGCAGGCCGAGGTTGGCCGGCACGATCGCCAGACCCTCCTGGGAGCGATCGGGGTCGAGGTTCACCACGGTGATAACCGCGTTGTGACCCATTCGCTTGGCGTACGCGATCAGCGCCTCGTTGGCCGTGTCGAGGAAGGTGACGTTGTCGAGGTACTGAAGCGCGGGATTCTCGTGGCGGATGGTGTTCAGACGTTTGATCAAGGGCAGCAGCGGACCGTCGAGGGCGCGCTGTTTGACTTCGTACTTCTCGGAATGCAGGTATTCCTCGGAGCCCTCGCGCACGGGGACGTCCTCGCAGTGTTCATATCCCGAATAGATCCCGTAGCTCGGGCTGAGCGTGGCCGCGAGGATCACCCTGGCCTCGAACGCCGGGCGGCCTCCATGCTGGAGGTAGGCGTGCAGGATGTCCGGCGTGTTGGCGAAGAAGTTCGGCCGGAAGTACTCCTGCTCGCCCGAGTACGCCAGCTCGGACACGTATTCGGTCAGCTCGTAGCGCGAGTTCTTCCACGTGAAGTAGGTGTAGGACTGGCTGAAGCCGAGCTTGGCCAGATGGCGCATGGTGGCGCGCTTGGTGAACGCCTCGGCGAGGAAGATCACGTCCCGGTCACGAGCATGGACGTTCTCGATCAGCCACGTCCAGAACGCGAACGGCTTCGTGTGCGGGTTGTCGACGCGGAACACCTTCACGCCGCAGTCGACCCAGTGCAGCATCACCTCGAGCAGCGCCTCCCAGAGCGCCGGCCACTCGGGCGACTGCCAGTTGACGTTGTAAATGTCCTGATAGCGCTTGGGCGGGTTCTCGGCGTATTTGAGCGTTCCGTCGGGGCGGCGATGAAACCACTCCGGGTGCTCGTGCAGCCAGGGATGGTCGGCGGAGGTTTGGATCGCGTAGTCGAGGCAGATGTCGAGGCCGTGTTGTCTTGCCGTTGCGGTCAGCGATCTCAGGTCGTCCTCCGTCCCCAGGTCGGGGTGGATCGCGTCGTGCCCCCCGCGGTCATCGCCGATTGCCCAGGGGGAGCCAGGATCCCGCGGGACAGCGTGCAGGGCGTTGTCCCGGCCCTTGCGGTTCGTGTGACCGATGGGGTGGATGGGCGGGAGGTAGACCACATCGAAGCCGAGGGCGGCCAGCGCCGGGATCTGCGCCTCGACGCCCTTCAGCCCGCCCCACGACCGGGGGAACAGCTCATACCAGGCTCCGAACCTGGCGCGCACCCGGTCGACCTCGATCTTCAGTGGCGGGAGGCTCGCTCGTCCGTGGCGTTCCTGCGTGCGCTCGACGGCCGCGAACAGCTCGGGACCGAGGGCGGTGTCGTGCTTGGCCGTTTCCGGGACGGCTGGGTCTTTCAGCGCGCGTATGGCGTGCTCAATCAGCGCAAGGTCGTCGGGGGACCGCGCGTTCTGGGCGGCGGATTGCAGCAGGAGCACGCCTTCGGAGATCTCGCCCGCGAGGTCGTGCTGTCCGGCGGCTACCTTGCGCTCGAGCTCATCGCGCCACGTCCCGAACACGTCCGTCCAGGCCTCGACGGTGTACTCCCAGCGCCCCACGCGGTCGACCTCGATCTCGCCCGCCCAGCGGACGCCGTCGAGGTGCGCGTCGATCGGCCGCAGGTCGGCCTCGCGCCAGTCCAGGTCTCCCGGTCCGCGGTAGCGGACCACGGCCCTGAGGATGTCGTGGCCGTCGCGGAACACGTCGGCGGCGACCATCACGGAGTCGCCCACGCATCGCTTGGCGGGATAGCGGCCGTCGTCGACGGCGGGCTGCGGGTATTGGATGACGATCCGTCCGGGCGCCCGCTCGGCCGGTGGCGGTATCGCGTACGGCGCGCGCGCGGGCCTGGCGCCGGCAGTGGGGGTGCTGGCCATGCCTGCAACATATCCGTGTTCCCGAGTGGGGTAAACCACGCCCGGTGAACTTGCTCGCGCGCACCAGCGGCGTTCAGCTGCACATCACATCGCTTCCGGGCGGCCGTCTGGGGGCCGAGGCGTACAGGTTCGTCGACTGGCTGGCGGACGCCGGCCAGTCCTGGTGGCAGGTGCTGCCGCTGGGACCGCCCGACCGCTACCGCTCGCCGTACAAGTCGCGCTCGGCGTTCGCGGCGTGGCCGGGGTTGCTCGCCGCTCCCCGCGCGCCAGTGTCCGCCGGTGAGCGCTTGGAGTTTTGTGAGCGCGAGGGGTACTGGCTTCTGGACTGGGAGCGGTTTGCGGGCCGAGGCGCGGTCGACGACCAGGTGCGCTTCCAGCGCGAGTGGGACGGGCTGCGGTCATATGGCGCCGAGCGAGGGGTGAAGTTGTTCGGCGATATGCCGATCTACGTGGCCCCGGGGAGCGTCGACCATCGCGCGCACCCGGAGCTGTTCCGCGCCGGGGCGGTCGCCGGCGCGCCGCCCGACGCCTACGCCCGCGCCGGCCAGCTGTGGGGCAACCCGCTGTATGACTGGCCGGCGCTCCGCCGGCGCCGCTACCGCTGGTGGGTCGCGCGGCTGCGGCGGGCGATGTCGCTGTTCGACCTGACTCGGATCGACCACTTCCGGGGATTCGTGGCGTATTGGGCGGTGCCCGTGGGGGCGCGATCGGCGGTTGCCGGGCGGTGGATGCGGGGTCCGGGTCGCGCGGTGTTCGACGCCGCGTCGCGCGAGCTCGGTCGGTTGCCGCTCGTAGCCGAGGACCTGGGCGTGATCACGCCGGCGGTACACCGGCTGCGCGACGAGCTCGGGCTCCCCGGAATGCTCGTGCTCCAGTTTGCCTTCGAACCCGACGAGCCGCGAAGCCCGCACCGGCTCGAGCGCCACGTGGAGAACCGGATCGTGTACACGGGCACCCACGATCACGACACGGCTCGAGGGTGGTATTCGGGGCTGGATCGGGAGCGCCGTGAGATGGTGGATGCGGCGCTCGCCGGCTTGGGGCTCGGCGAGCGCCGGCCATGGTGGTCGCTGATCCGGCTGGCGTTCTCCTCGCCGGCGCGGGTGGCGATGGTGCAGGCCCAGGACATCCTGGGGCTCGGGAGCGAGGCGCGGATGAACGACCCGGGGCGGCCTTCCGGGAACTGGCGTTGGCAGATGGAACCCGGAGCGTTGACACCAGCCTTGGCGTCGCGGCTACGCGAGGCGACCGAGGATTCGGGAAGGCTGGCACCCCGAACCGAGGTTGCGCGTTTAACGCAAAGAGGGCCGTCGTAAAACGCGCAACCTGGCTCGGGCGCCGACCTTTGCGTGTCGATAGGCGTATGTGGCGTCCGCGCGTAGCCTCCCGAGCCACGTCGTATCGAACGCCACGAGCGTCGACGGATGCACGCGAACGTCCACGCCATCGCGTTCGAGCACCGCCAGCGCCCGCTCGGCGATCGCGATCTGGCCGAAGGCGGTGGGGTGGACGTGGTCGGCCATCACCAGGTTGCGCGCGCCGAAGTCGCGCAGGTCGACGATCAGAGCGCGGAGGTTGCCGGCAGTTCGCTCGATCGCGCGGTTCAGCTCGTGGACCTTCGCGCCGGCGCGGGGGCAGCCCAGGTCGAGCGGCGCGGTCGCGGTGAGGACGCGATCGCAGCGGTCGCGCAGGAAGGTCAGAGCAGCTGTGAACTCGGCTTCGAACGAGGCCTCGTCCCAATCGAGTCCGCGCACGTCGTTGACGCCGATGTACAGGCACCCCAGGTCATACCGAGCATCCGGGCGAGCGGTCCGCTGCTGGAACGCGCGGATCTGTGAGTCGACAACGTCGCCCACGCGGGCGCCGTCGACAGCGTACGTGGTGAACGCAAGCCCCAGCGCCCGTGCCACCCACAGTGCCCACGACTGAAGCGCCACGCCCCACTGCAGCTCGCCGCCGCCGTTCGTGATCGAATCGCCGAACGCGAGTACGCCGAGGCGGCAGTCCTGGTCCATGGCAGCCATGATCGCGTAGGACATAATCCCGCTCGTGTACGAGGGCCGGGTGATCGTGGGGGACGGCACCACGGATGTGATCCGGGCAGCGGCGGATCTCGCCGAGCGGCTCCCCGAGTCGCTGGCGTTGCTGGCTCGAATCGCCTTCAACTATCGCTGGTCGTGGCTTCCCGGAGGGCCGGAGTTGTTCCGTGCGATCGACCCCGAGCGGTTCGAGCTCTGCGGCCAGAATCCGGTGCGGTTGCTGCAGGAGACCTCCGCCCGGGCACTGCGGCGGGCGGCTTCGGACAAGGACCTGCTCGACCGCGCCGCGGCCATCGAAGCCGAGATCCGCGCCGACCTCGACCGACCTGCGGCCCCCGACATCGATCCCGACCACCCCGTGGCCTTCCTGTGCGCCGAGTACGGCGTACACGTGTCGCTGCCGATCTACTCGGGCGGGCTCGGAGCCCTCGCGGGCGACCTGCTCAAGGAAGCCTCCGATCGCGCGATCCCGATGGTCGCCGTCGGCCTGATGTACCGCAAGGGGTACTTCCGCCAGCGGATCGACGCCGCCGGCTGGCAGCACGAGTACTGGATCGATACCGATCCGCCGCGGCTACCCGCGGCGCTCGTCACCGATGGCGACGGGCGCCCGGTGACCCTCGAGGTCCCAATCTCAGACACGACGGTCACGGCACAGATCTGGCGGGTGGAGGTGGGACGGGTGCCGCTCTTCCTCCTCGACACCGACGTCCCCGAGAACGGCCCGGTCGAGCGCTGGATCACCGGGCGGCTGTACGAAGCCGACGCCGACACCCGGCTCGCTCAGTACGTTCTGCTCGGGGTGGGCGGCGTGCGCGCCCTGCGGGCCCTCGGAATCGAGCCGGGCGTGCTCCACCTCAACGAGGGTCACGCGGCGCTCGCTCCCTTGGAGCTGGCGAGTGGGGCGCTGCGGAACGGCGAGCCGCTCGCGCAGGCACTCGCGAGCGCGAGAGCGCGGACCGTGTTCACGACGCACACGCCGGTCCCGGCCGGAAACGACTCCTACCCCGCCGCGGTCGTCACCCGGGCGATCGGACGGCTCGCGGCCGAGCTGAACTACCAGCAGGATGACCTGCTCGCCCTCGGGCGGACGCACCCCCAGGAATCCTCCGAGCCGTTTGGCGTCACCCAGGCTGCCCTCCGGTCGAGCCGCTCGGCGAATGCGGTGAGCCGGCGTCACGAGGACGTCGCCCGCGGCATGTGGAGCGCCCTGTGGCCGGGATGGCCGCTCGAGCGGGTGCCGATCGGCCATGTCACGAACGGGGTCCACGTCCCGACCTGGATCGGAACGCCGATGCGCGAGCTCCTCGACCGCCACCTCGAGGAGGACTGGATGAGTCGCGCGGCGGATCCGCAGACCTGGAGCGGGGTGGATCGGATACCCGACGAGGAGCTGTGGGAAGTCCGCGGCCGCCAGCGCGCCGAATTGGTCTCCTTGATCCGCGCGCGCAGCGTCGCCGACCGGCTTGCCCGCGGGGACATGCGGGAGTACGTCGAGGCGGCCGCGCGCGCGTTCGACGAGAACGTCCTCACGCTCGGCTTCGCCCGGAGGGTCGCCACGTACAAGCGTCTCGATCTGCTGACCCGGGATCCCGAGCAGACCCTGTCCCTCCTGGGGGGCGATCGCCCGGTGCAGGTCGTCCTCGCCGGAAAGGCTCACCCCCGCGACGAGGAGGCCAAGCGAGCGCTCCAGCGCCTGTTCGGCCTCAAGGCCGCCCGGATCATCGCCGAGCGGGTGGTGTTCCTCGACGACTATGACCTGGCGGTCGCAGCTCGATTGGTTCGCGGCTGCGACGTGTGGCTGAACCTTCCGCGCCCCCCGCTCGAGGCCAGCGGCACCAGCGGGATGAAGTCCGTCATGAACGGAGGGCTACAGGTGAGCGTGCTCGATGGCTGGTGGGCGGAGGCGTACGACGGCGAGAACGGCTGGGCGCTCCCCGGCGAGGTCGATGCGGACCCCGAGAGCCAGGATGAGCGCGACACCGCGGCGCTTCACGAGGTGATGCGCGAAGCAGTTCTCCCGGCGTTCTACGAGCTGGGCGGGCACGGGCTGCCCGACGCATGGCTGAGCCGGATACGTTGCTCGCTGCGATCTCTCGCACCGCGCTTCTCCGCCACCCGGATGCTCGCCGAATACGCCGCGGGCCCATATCGCAACGCTCCGTAAAGGGAAGGTTTGGCCGGTGCTGGGCGTCGTTAAGCTGAATGGAGTGAATTAGATGGGTTCACGTGTTGACAAGTCCCAGCCAAGCGACCGGGAGCTGGCTGATGTTTCCCGCCTCGCGGACGGCACGATCGACCCCGATCGCCGAGCCGATGCGGAGCGCCGGATCGCGGAATCGCCCGAGCTGAGCGCGCTCTACGAGCGCGAACGGCGCGTCGTTGATGTGCTCCACCAGGCTGCCGCCACGGACCGTGCGCCGGCGAGCCTACGCGCGCGGATCGAGGCTCAGCGTCCCACCGCCAAGACACGTGTCCGGAGACGCGGTACCTACATCGGCGCCCTGGCCGGCGCCGTCGCCGCCGTGGCCCTGGCGCTGGCGTTCGTGCTGCCGGGCGGGACCCCCGTGGCGCCGACGGTGGCCCAGGCGGCCGACCTCGCCGTGCTAGGCGCCACCCACGCTCCGCCCGGCCCCAACCCCAGCAACCCCACCGGCAAGCTCGACAAAGACGTCCAGGAGGTCTACTTCCCGAACTGGGACAGAATTGGCTGGCGCGCCGACGGGATGCGCATCGATCAACTCAAGGGCCGGCCCACGGCGACGGTCTACTACCGCTGGGATGGCCACCGGGTGGCCTACACGATCGTCGGAGCCCCGGCGCTCAGTGAGCCGGCGGCCACCGTGACCAACCATGACGGCACCGTGCTCCGGACGCTGGTACTGAACGGGCGCGTGGCCGTGACCTGGCGACGCGACGGTCACACGTGCGTCCTCTCCGCCGCCGGCGTCAGTCCTCGCGTGCTGCAGGAGCTGGCGGCGTGGCGGGTCCCGGCGTAGGCGGCGCTCCGCTCAAGGCGGCGGCGACGCGCTGACGCGCCCGGTGCAGCCGGGTGGTGATTGTCGCCTCGCGGACTCGGAGCGCCCGCGCCGCCTCTCGGTAGGAGAGGCCAACCACGTCGATCGCGACCAGCGCGTCGCGAAAGTCGTCCGGAAGCGCCGAGATCGCCGCGTACAGCTCCGCCGACTCGATCCGGGCCTCCGGCTGCGTGGCGCTGCGATCTTCGATTACGTCCAGGTCGTCGGGCAGTGCCGTGGTCTGAGGACGGCGCGCCGCCGTTCTCCTCTGGCTGAAGAACGTGTTGCGCAGGACTCTCAGCAGGTAACCGAGGTCATCCTCCGAGTGCAGGATCCGCGGCTTCTGGAGGACCCGGGCGAACGTCTCCTGGACGAGGTCCTCGGCCTCTTCGCGCGAGCCAGAGAGGCTCCAAGCGGCTCGGTACAGCCGATCGATGTGATCGCCGAGCGCCGCGGGATCGAGCTGACGTTCGCGGGTCATCCGGTGGCCAGGCCAGCATACGGCCCTGCCGGCTCGACGACCGCGGTCAGACCATCAGGTCCGAGAGGGGGCGCGGGCCGGGGCCGACGTACTTCGCGGTGGGGCGGATCAGGCGACCCTCGCGCTTCTGCTCGAGGATGTGGGCCGACCACCCCGCGGTGCGGGCGCAGGTGAACATCGAGGTGAACAGCTCCGGCGGGACCTGCGCAAAGTCGAGGACGACGGCCGACCAGAACTCGACGTTGGTCGCCAGCACGCGGTCGGGCTTGCGCGCTTCGAGCTCGACGAGGGCCGCCTGCTCGAGGGCGTCCGCGACCTCGACGCGCGGCGATCCGAGCCGCCTCGCAACTCGGCGCAGCACCCGCGCGCGGGGATCCTCGGCGCGGTAGATGCGGTGCCCGAAGCCCATCAGCCGCTCCCCGCGGTCGAGCAGCTGCTTGACGTACAGCTCGGCGTCGCCCATCGCTTCCACGTCGTCGAGCATCTTCAAGACGCGGCTTGGCGCGCCGCCGTGGAGCGGGCCGCTCAGAGCACCCACCGCGGCGGACAGCGCCGCGGCCACGTCCGCTCCTGTCGAGGCGACCACGCGCGCGGCGAACGTCGACGCGTTCATTCCGTGCTCCGCGGCCGTGATCCAGTACGCGTCGATCGCCTCGACGTGCCGGGGATCGGCCTCCCCGCGCCAGCGGATCAGGAACCGTTCTGGAATCGAGCGCGCCGTGTCGATCTCGCGCTGGGAGACCGGAGGTATGCCGATGCCGCGCGCCGACTGGGCGACGAATGACAGCGCCATCACGGAAGCCCGCGCGAGGTTGTCGCGCGCTTCCTCGTCGGAGATGTCGATGAGCTGCCCGAAGCCCCACTGCGGCGCAAGCATCGCAAGCGCGGACTGCACGTCGACGCGCGGATCGCCGGAGCGCACGTAGAGCGGATGGGGCTCCGCGGGCGGCATCCCGGGGAGGAGGTTGCCGTCGACGAGCAGGCCCCACACCTGTTCGAAGGGGGCGGCGCCCACCAACTCCTCGAGATCGACGCCGCGATAGCGAAGCGCACTGCCCGCGCGGTCCGGCTCCGCAATCTCGGTGGCGAAGGCGACTACGCCCTCGAGGCCCGACTGTACTTCGGCAGTGGCGCTCATGTATCGGTGCTCCCAAGGCTGGTCGAACTCGTATGCATCAAGGCTAGCTGGGTACGCTGTCGCGCCGTGTCGGTGGACGACCTAATGTCCCGATCCGCGGTCGAGCTCGCGGCGCTGGTCCGCGCCGGCGAGCTGACCGCGCGGGAGCTCGTCGAATCCTCGCTGCGGCGAATCGACGAATTGCAGCCGAAGATCAACGCGTTCACGCACGTCGCGCACGAGTCGGCGCTGCGCGACGCCGATGCGATTGCCGCGGGCGACTTGCGCCCGTTCGCGGGCGTGCCGATCGCGATCAAGGACAACCGGCCCGTCGCGGGGATGCCGCTGACGATGTGCAGCGACCTGTTCAGCGGCTTTGTCCCGCAGCACGACTCGTTCCTGGTGCGCCGCCTACGCGACGCCGGGTTCGTGATCGTCGGCAAGACGCTGCTCCCCGAGATGGGGATCCTGCCCACGACCGAGCCTCGTCGCTTCGGGGCCGCGCGCAACCCATGGTCGCTCGACCGCACCCCGGGTGGATCGAGCGGAGGCGCCGCCGCGGCCGTCGCCTCCGGGATGGTGCCGATCGCGCACGGCAACGACGGCGGCGGGTCGATTCGGATCCCGGCGGCGTGCTGCGGGTTGGTCGGGCTCAAGCCCGCGCGGGGGCGGGTGTCGGTTGGGCCCGAGGCCGGCGAATCGTTCCTGGCGATCGACGGGGTCCTGACCCGGACGGTGACCGAGACCGCGCAGGTCCTCGACGTGCTCGCCGGATACGAGCCCGGCGACGCGAGTTGGGCACCACCTCCACACGGTGACTACGGTGAGCTCGCCCGCCGGCCTCCGGGTCGCATGAAAATCGGCCTCGCATTCAAGCCGCCGTTCGAAGACGCCCGCGTAGATCCCGTCTGCGAGCAGGCCGCCCGCGACGCCGCGGCGCTGCTCGAGTCGCTCGACCACGAGGTCGAGGAGATCGACCCGCCGTGGTCCGGATTGGATCTCCTGCCCGACTTCACCCGGGCGTTTGGGCCGCTCGTCTCGCAGGTGACGTGGATCGGCGGCAAGCTGGCGGGCCGCGAGCCGACCGAGCACGACGTCGAGCCGCTCACCTGGTCGCTCTGGGAGCACGCCCGCGCGCAGGACACCCTCAACTACCTGGCCGCCCAATCGAGGCTCGAGTCGGCGGCGCGCTCGCTGGTCGCGTCGCTGGCGCGGTGGGACGCGATCCTCACGCCGGCCCTGGCCCGCCGCCCGGTGGCGATCGGCGAGATCCACGGGCGCGGCCCGGACCCATGGGGCAACTACCGGCGATCGGGGTACTTCACCCCGTTCACCGCGCTCGCCAACGTCACCGGCCAGCCGGCGATCGCGCTCCCGCTCTACCACGGCGAGGACGGGCTCCCGACCTCGATCCAGCTGATCGGCCGCCCCGCGCGCGAGGACCTGCTCCTCTCGCTCGCGAACCAGGTCGAGCAAGCGGCGCCGTGGGCCGACCGGCGCCCCGGGTTATAAGCGACTCACGGCCGCGGCGTGTTCGGCCGGGGATCGGCGCAGGATCGCCGCGCCGGCGGTGGTGGCCGCGATCGAGGCGAGCGCCGCGCAGAAGATCGCGGAGGCCTGGCCCTGGGTGAGCGCGTGGGCGGGAAGCCCCAGCGAGATCACGGCGGCGGGTACCCCGACCTGCGCGGAGGCCAAGAGCCCGATTGCCCGGGGCGCGCGGATGGCCATGCTCGTCAGCACGTGCACGGCGATCGCCAGCGCGGCGAGCAGGCAGGCGAGGAGCACGTTGTGGCCGCTGCTCGTCAGCTGGCGCAGATCGATCTCGGAACCGAGAAGCACGAAGAACAGCGGGACCAGGAAGCCCTGGCCGAGGCCCAGCACCTCCTGTGAGAGTCGCTTCGGACCGCCGATCGCGGCCACCACGAGCCCGATACCGAAACCGGCGATGAGCAGGCTTGCACCCACCTTCTGAGCCAGGAAACCGATCGAGAACAGCGCGATCACGGCCAGTCGAAGGTCGATCGCCCAGTGGCGCTGCTTCCCCTCCTTGCGGATCCGTTTGACGAGCGGCTTGTAGCGCAGAAACCGCGCCACCGCGAACACGACCGCGATCGCCGCGATCACGATCAGGGCGCCGAGTCCGGCGTGGGGAGCCCTGTGAGGGATGATCGCGAGCGGGATCGCGAGCGTCGCGAGGACATCAGCGATCGTGATCCAGGCGATCGCGGTCAGCACCGCGGGGCTCGAGAGACCGCTCTCGTCGATCACCGGGAGCGCGACCGCGGCCGAGGATGAGACGAGCACGACCGCGTAGATCAGCCACGGGCCGCCGGCGGCGAGGTGGGCCGCCACGCCGCTCGCCAGCGCCAGCGGTGCCGCGATCGCGAACGCGACCCCACCGCTCGCCAGCGCGGATTTGACCCGCTGGTCCCGCACCGGTACGTGCATGCCGACGGTGAACATCAGCGTGGCGAAGCCGAGGGCGTACAGCAGCTGGAGGTCGCTCTTGGCCGGGTCGATGACGCCGAAACCCGTCTTGCCGAGGATCACCCCGGCGAGCAGCTCGCCGACCACCACCGGGATCGCTCCGCGCGCCAGCAGCGACAGCGCCGGCCCGAGCAGCGCGGCGGCGGAAATCAGCGCGACGAGCCCCAGGTCCATCGCCACGATTTGTAGCCGACCGCCGCGCGGCGCGGCGGCGAGGCGTCCTTACGCCATCGGCAGCGACATGCCCGCCGGCTTGGGGGCGGCCGCCGGCGCCGGCGCCTGCATGACGGGCAGCTCCACCGGGGACAGCGCGATCAGACCACGAGCGCCCTGGTAGATGGCCTGGGCGGCCGGATCGTCGGGATTCGAGAGGACGAGCGGGGTGCCCGCGTCCGACTGCTCGCGCAGACCGATGGTCAGCGGCACCTTCGCCAGCAGCGGGACCTCGAGCTCCTCGGCCAACAGCTGACCCCCGCCCTCGCCGAACAGCGGATAGCGCTCGCCGGTGGGCGTCACGAACGCCGACATGTTCTCGATCACGCCCGCGATCTCGAGCTTGAGCTTCGTGGCCATCTCCGCGGAGCGACGGGCGACCTTCTGCGCGACGGGCTGCGGAGTGGTAACGATCACGAACTTGGCCTGCGGCAGCAGCTGGGCGAGCGTCATCGAGACGTCGCCGGTGCCAGGCGGCAGGTCGATCAGCAGGTAGTCCAGGGCGCCCCACTCCACGTCCTCGAGGAACTGCTGGAGCGCCTTGTGGAGCATGGGACCGCGCCACACCACCGCGGCGTCCTGCTCGATGAAGAAGCCGATCGACATCACGCTGATCCCATCGTGCGCGGTGAGCGGGACGAGCTTGCGCTCGGCGTTCACCCGGGGGCGCTCGTTGCCGAGGCCGAGCATCCGCGGCTGCGAGTAACCCCACACGTCGGCGTCCAGCACGCCGACCTGCTTGCCCTGGGCGGCGAGCGCCGCGGCCAGGTTGGCGGTCACGCTGGACTTCCCGACCCCACCCTTGCCCGAGCCGACGCAGATCACGTTGCTGACCTGAGCCAGCGCGCCTTCGGGCAGCGCGCCGCGGCCAAGCTTTCGGCCCAGTGCCTGCTTCTCGTTGTCGGAGAGCACGTCGAAGCTGACGTTCACGTGGCTGACCCCCTCGAGCTCACGGATCGCCTGGGACACGCCGGTCTCGAAATGGGTGCGGATCGGGCAGCCGGGCGTGGTCAGCGAGACCATCACGTCGACGACCCCATTCGGATGAACATCGACCGACCGAACCATCTCGAGCTCGACTATGTCCCGCCGCAGCTCGGGGTCGATAACGGACCTGAGGGCGTCGATCACTTGGTCTCTAGTAGGCATGTGAACCATTGTAGGGAGACGGATTTCCGGCCCTACCGGAGTTGCGGCTGGCTGTCGGATGGGATGGCGCTCCGAAAGGGCCTGAGGTGCGACCAACTGGCCTCCTCGAGTGTCTTTAGGGAGGCCAGGTGGTCGTACTCAAGCCCCTTAATGACCGATAGGGCGCCACTTGCGTGACGCCCCACCGGTTGAGGGAGGAGAGGGTGCTGCGTTCGCCGGCGGAGATATGAGGCCGGCGAACCCTTCCCGCTCTGACGCGCTCTCCTCGACGCCGAGCGGGGGAAGCTTGGGCTTACGAGGCCGAGCCGATCAGCCCCTGCGCCTCGGACACGAGCTTCTCGACCCGTGACCCGACGATACCGGACTGCTTCTCGAGATCCTTGCGGACCGAGCGCACCTGGCGCTCGAGCTGACGCCGGTTCTGCTTCATGGTGCGCTCGACGCCCCGCCGGCTCTGTCGAAGCTCGCGCTCGAAGCGGGCGCGCGTGCGGCGCACGCGACGCTCGACGCGATTGCGCGCGGTCACTCCCCGCCGCTCGTAGCGCTTGAGCTCGCGCTCAAAGCTGGCTCGGGTGCTGTACCGGCTCGCCACGCCCTTGACGGTCGAGACGAGGTTGTCCCGCGCGAGCAGGCTGGCGCCGACGGGCACCAGGACCGCCCGCTCGGCGAGCAACTGGGCCTGCTCGGCCCGCGTCTTGGGCTGGGTCGAGGTCGCTGTCGTCGAGTTACGCGCGGCGCGCGTGGTCCGGCCGGTCCGGCGCGTCGTGGCCGACCGGCGGGTGGTCCGCTTGGTCGTGGCGGGCTCAGCGGCCGCGCCCTGGTTGCTGGTGGTAGCCATTGATTCTTCTCGCTCTGGTTGGGACAAGGATATTACGGGATCATCGAACACATGTTTGTAAACCACGTGTGTCCTCCGGTTACATTCTGACAACGCCCGTGATCACGCCGAAAACGCGGTATGCCCACTCCGGCGATGCCAGCATCGCCTATCAGGTCGTGGGCGACGGGCCGGTCGACCTCGTCGTGATCAACGGCCCGGCGTCGCATCTGGAGCTGCTGTGGGAGGAGCCGTCCACGGCCGCCTGCTTCTCGCGCCTGGCCTCGTTCGCCCGGCTGGTGATGTTCGACCGGCGGGGCACGGGCCTGTCGGATGCGGTCTCGAGTGCGCCCACGCTCGAGCAGCAGATGGACGACCTGAACGCGGTGCTCGAGGCGGTGGGGAGCGAGCGTGTCGCGCTGTGGGGCGCGAGCGACTTGGGCCTCTCGGCCCTGTTCGCGGCCACCTACCCCGACCGCGTCGCTGCGCTGGTGCTATCCGGCGTCGGTGCCGACGGTAGGCAGATGATCACCCCGGAGAAGCGGGCCATGCTGCTAGATGCGATCGAGAGCCACTGGGGCGATGGGACGCTCGTTTCGATGTTCGCTCCCAGCCAGGTCGGCAACCGGGCGTTCGAGGACTGGTGGGGGCGGATGCAGCGCTCTGCCGCGAGCCCGGGGATGGCCCGGCAGCTGCTCGAGATGATCTCGCAGACCGACCTGCGCGCTGTCCTCCCGACGATCCGCGTCCCCACGCTCGTGACTCACCAGGCCGGCGATCTGCTAGCGCCGGTCGAGCTCGGACGCGAGGTCGCCTCGCTGATTCCAGGCGCCCGCTTCATCGAGTATCCAGGCGCGGACACCTACGGATGGATCGAGGGGGTCGCGCTCGCAGACGTCGAGGAGTTCCTCACCGGACGGCGCACCTCAGACCAGATCGATCGGGTGCTCGCCACGGTCCTGTTCACGGACATCGTCGGCTCGACCGAGCACGCCTCGAGGCTCGGCGACGGGCGCTGGCGCGCGGTGCTCGACGAGCACAACCGGGCGATCCGCACCGAGCTCGCGCGCTGGCGCGGGCATGAGGTAAAGACGATCGGGGACGGCTTCCTGGCGACGTTCGACGGTCCGGCGCGAGCGGTCCAGTGCGCAGGCGAGATCGTCGATTCCGTCAGGGCGCTCGGTCTGAACATCCGGACGGGAGTGCACACCGGGGAATGCGAGCTGGTGGCGGGCGACGTGGCCGGAATCGCGGTGCACATCACGGCCAGGGTGATGGAGCTCGCCGAGCCCGGAGAGGTGCTCGCGTCGAGCACGGTCAAGGATCTGGTCGTGGGCTCCGGGCTGCGGTTCGCCGATCGCGGGGAGCACGCGCTGCGGGGAGTCCCGGACCGCTGGCGGCTCTACGCGCTCGACCGCTGAGACCGGGACGCGTCAAGACCACTGGGCGGCATCGTCCGGCGCAGCCACGCGGGCGGATCGCGCAGCTCCTCGAGCGTCGGCAGCACCTCGGGTCCGCTGAACAGGTGCCGCAGGGCCGCGGCTCCCCGCTCCCGGACGATCTCGTCGCAGAAGTACTTGCCCTGTTCGTACTGGCGGAGCTTCAGGTCGAGCCCCAGCAGCCGGGCCAGGAGCCTCGAAAGCCCGGACTGCGAGCGTCGCCGGCGGTCGAGCGCCGCCCGCAGCTGAGGCAGGGACGGCAGCAGGTCCGGGGCGACGGCGTCCATGACGTGCTCGGCGTGGCCCTCGATCACCGCCATCACGGCCTGCACCCGATCGAGCGTCTCCCGCTCGGACTCGCTGGTGACGACCGAGATGAGGTCCCCGTGGCGGAGCGCCGCAGCCATCTGCCGCAGCTCGTCGCCGGTCGGCATGCGCAGCTTGCGCGGCGCTTCGAGCCGCAGCTCGGCCGTGTTCAGGAGCTCGCGCACCAGTCCCGCGACGTGGGGGTGCAGCCAGGGGACGCCGGCGAACTGCACGGCATGGGTCACCTCGTGCAGGGTCACCCAGGTCACGAACTCCTTCTCCTCGGCTCGGAAGGTCTGCACCGCCTGGCCCAGGTTCGGCATCACGAACAAGAGCCGAGGCGGACGGTCCTCCACGGCCTCGTCGAGCAGCACGAGCTCGTACTGGCCGAGCACGCGCTGGGCGAGATACCCGAGCACCACCCCGACCTCTGCGCTCAGCACGAACCCCATGGCGATCTCGGCGGCCGGGCGCAGCGGCCCGAGGCTCTTGCCGGCGCGGTGCAGCACGGGGTCGAGCAGGGCGCGCATCGACTGGATGTTCGACGCGACCCATTCGCGGCGGCCGATGCCCTCGGGGTCGGGCAGCGGGCGCGCGGGGTGGAGGCCCGTGTAGGCCGTGACGCGTGCCTCGGACTCAATCGCCAGCGCCGCGAGGTCGGCATCCGGGGCCCGGCCGTCGCCGGTGCCGGCCACGAACTCCGCGATTCGCTGGGCGATGATCCAGTCGATCATTCGTTCCATCCGCACATCGTCTCGAGCTCCGCCAGGGTCTCCGGTGTCCGGGCAGCGATCACCGGCGAGGTAGGGGCGGCGCTGAGCGGCGCCGCCAGGGGTCGATCGCACCACGGAAACGAGACCAGCCCGCCGGCCTCGCGGACGATCAGCTGACCGGCCGCCGCGTCGACGCCGCGCGATCGGCGCAGCGAGAGCATCCCGTCGAACCTCGCCGCCGCGACCTGGCACAGCGACGACGCGATCGTTCCCAGCGCGCGTAGCCGGTACGTGCACGCGACCAGTCCTTCGATCGAGGCCGACACCCACCGCGGATCCGCCGACTCGATGCCCAGCACCTCGAGCCGGCCGTCGCGCACGCGGCGTTCCGTGGCCGAGGGGTCGAGCTTCGTGCCGTTCAGCCAGGCGCCCTGTTCGCGACCCGCCCACCACTCCTCGGACGGCCCGAAGTCGTAGACGAATGCGAACGCGACGTCGGCCATCGTGTCCCCATCCGCGACCGCGATCGACAGCGCATAGTGGGGGATGCCGCGCTTGGCGTTGAGTGAGCCGTCGATCGGGTCGATGATCACGCGCACCTCGGGGTCGCCGTAGTCGATCTCCCCACGCTCCTCGGAGATCGCCATGAACCGATATCCCTGCTCGCGCAGCTCGTCGAGCTCGGTCAGCACGACGCTCTCGGCGCTGCGGTCGATGACCAACGTGCGGTCGCCGCCGCTTCCTCGGGTCCCCGTCTCGACCGCCCGCTCCTCGGTGCCGGGAGCCTCGGCGAGCATCTCGGCGAGCCCGGTGACGGCTCGCCGGCAGACCCCCAGCCAGTCTGCCTCGGTTGCGGAGCGGATGGACGTCATCGCGGACCTATGCTGTCAGACGTGGTTCTTACCCCGGCTCAGGTCGAGGCCGTCCGGCACTCGGGCGGTCCGCTGGTGGTGGTCGGGGGCGCCGGCACGGGCAAGACGCGGGTGATCGAGGAGCGCTTCCGGTGGCTCGTCGGGGAGGGCGCTCGGCCGGAGCGGATCGCGGTGCTGACGCCCTCGGAGGCCAGTGCCGATGCGCTGCGCGAGCGCCTGGAAGGATCGCTGACGCGCGGCTATGACGAGCTATTCGTGCTGACGCCGATCCAGCTCGCCTCGGTTGTTCTGGGCGGTCTGGGGCCGGGTGGCGCCGGCGGTGCCAGCGGTCCCGGTCTCGACGCGCTCGAGTCGATACTCGGCGCCGGGGACCGCCTGGTGATGCTGCTCGAGCGGATCGACGAGCTGTCGCTCGAGCGCCACGACTTCGGAGGCAGCGCAAACGCGCTGCTGGGCGGGTTCATCCGGCGCATCGATCGGCTCAAGGCCGAGCTCATCTGGAGCGAGGACTACTCCCGCTGGGCGGCGGGCCTGGCGGACGCCGGGGCCGAGCGGTCGGATGCGGCGTTGGCCGGCGAGTTCGCGGAGGTCTATGCGACGCACGAGCGGATGCTGGCGGAGGTTGGAGCGCGCGACGCCGGCGACGTGATGGGCGACGCTCTGCGGCTGGTAGGCGAGCAGCCCTCGGTGGCGCGACGCTTCGAGCATCTGCTGGTCGACGACGCGCAGGAGCTCGACCTCGCGCCCGCGACGCTGGCCGTGCAGGTCGGGGGCTCGGGGCTGAGCGCGGTCGGCGACCCCGCCCATGGATTGCGAGGATTCCGGGGGGCCGCCGGCGCGCGCATGCGCTGGATCTGCGAGGCCAGTCCAGGCGTCCGCGTGATCAGCCTGGAGCGCAGCTTGCGCTGCCCCTCGCGTGTCGTCCGGGCGGGCGGGACGCTCGTGGGCGTCGAGTTGGAGGGTTCTTCGTCCGAGGGTGAAGTGGCCTTCTGGCGGTGTGCGAACGAGCGGGCTCAGGCCCAGGCGGTGGCCGCCGACGTCGAGCGGCTGATCGCGCGGGAGGGGGTCGCGCCCGGAGCGATCGCGGTGCTG
This sequence comes from uncultured Solirubrobacterales bacterium, assembly GCA_963731355.1. GTDB lineage: Bacteria > Actinomycetota > Thermoleophilia > Solirubrobacterales > Solirubrobacteraceae > Palsa-465. The sequence continues at coordinate 1,004,888 of CAVSUS010000006.1, forward strand.
GTCGGCTCGCTCGCCCGCGAGGGTCAGTCGGTCGCCGTGGCCCTCGAGGAACGGGCGGTGCCCCATCGCGTGGTGGGAGAGGCCGCGTTCTTCCAGCGCGCCGAAATCCGGGACGTGCTCGCGTGGCTCAGGCTCCTCGCCGACCCCTCGGACGCGGCGGCGGTCGTGCGCGCGCTGGCCCGGCCCCCGATCGAGTTGCGCTCGGTGGATATCGCCCGCTGTACCCAGATCGCCCGGCGGCGCAGGCTCGACATGGTCTCGGCGCTCGCCGCCGCGACCGAGTCGCCCCAGGTCCCGCCCGAGGCGCGCGAGCGCATCCGGGTGTTCCTCAAGCTCCATCGCTCCGGCATGGCTGCGATCGACACCATCCGCCCCGACCTCTACGTGCACCGGCTGATCGATCGCCTGGGTCTGCGCCGCCAGCAGCTGTTCGCCGCGCACGCGGACGTCGTGGAGCGGCTGCGGGCGCTCGCTCGGTTCGGCGAATTGGCCGCGGCCTACACGCGCCGCTCCCCGCAGGCCACGCCCCGGGAATTCGCCCGGTCGATCGCCGCCGTCGCTGATTTCGGGCTGCGCGAGCGGGAGGAGCCAGAGCTCGGCGGCGGCCCGGCCGCTGCTCGTGAGGTCCAGGTAGTCGCGCTCGAGGTTGCCGGGGGCCTGGAGGTGGACCATGTCTATGTGGTGGGGTTGCACGCCGGCCTGGCGCCCGCGCCCCCGGAGGCGATCCCCGACGCGCTGCTGCACGAGGAGCTCCCCGCGGACACGGAGTCGGGGCGGACTCTGACGTTGCAACAGAGCCTGTACGTGGCGCTGACTCGCGCCCGCTCGCGGGCGGTCCTGACCTATCCGAGCGCCGGAGATCGCGGCGCGGGGTTGGGGCCGTCGCCTTTGGTCGAGGAGGCGCGTCGCGAGCTTGGCGCCGACTGGGAGGACCGGGAGGAGGAGCTGTTCGGCCCGGCGGAGACGCTTCATTCCACGTACCGGCTGCTTCGCGACGAGCTGCTCGAGGGGACGATGCGCGCGGGCGGGCGCCTCGGCGAGCTGCGCTTCGACACGGACCTGGCCGTCTCGCACGCAGTGGTCCGGTATCTCGAGCTGCTGAAGCTCGCGGCGCTGATCGAGCGGCCCGAGGGGCAGAGCCTCGCCGAGGGCCTGCGCGACGTGAACTCGCGGATCTTGCAGGCGGTCACCGCCGAGCAGCGCGAGATCTTCAGCTCCTCGACGCTCGACGACTATCTGTTGGATGCCGAGCGCGACGCGCGCCGGCGCGCTCAGGTGGTGGCGGCGCGCGACGAGCCCTCCCTGGAGGCGTTCCTGCCACGGCGCGGCGAAGGCGTGGTGTTGTCGGCCTCCGACATCGACACCTACCGCACGTGCCCGCTGAAGTACAAGTTCGCGAGGGTGTTCCGGATCCCGCAGGAGCCCACCATCCACCAACGGTTCGGAATCGTGGTGCACCAGGTTCTGGAGCGCTTCCATGCCGGTGACGGCGCCGGCGCCGGCTTGCGTGCCGGCGCCGGCGTCGGTTCGCTGGCCGAGCTGCTCGGGTTGCTCGACGCGGCGTGGCGGCGCGGCGGCTTCGGCGACTCCGAGGAGGAGCGCCAGCTCCGGGGCAAGGCCGCCGCCGCCCTGACCCGCTACCACGCCCGGTTCGAGTCCGAGGAGTCGAAGCCGATGTGGTTCGAACGGGCGTTCACGTTCAAGCTCGGCCCGCACCTGCTCCGCGGGAGGGTGGATCGGGTGGACCTGCTGCCGGGGGGCGAGTACGAGCTGATCGACTACAAGACCGGGCGGCCGAAGAGCCCGGCGCAGCTGGCCGACGAGGTCCAACTATCGCTATATGCGGTCGGGGCTCAGGAAGCGTGGAGCCTAGAGGCCTCCCAGCAGGCCTACTACTACGTCCTGGACGACGAGAAGGTTTCGGTGCCGACGGACGCCGCGGATCGCTCGGAGTGGGTCCGGGATGTTGCGCTCGAGGTCGCCGACGGAATCCTCTCGCAGGGGTTCGAGCCCACGCCGTCGTTCGCCGCGTGCTCGGTGTGTGATTACCGGTTGGTTTGCCCCGCCGCGGAGCGGTGAGGCGCGCGGAGGCTCAGACGCTCGGCCCCGGGGGGTCGTCGTTGCCACGCTGGCGCAGGAACCGCTGGAGGTCGCGGGCGATGCTCTCGCCGGAGGGCAGGGGGCCGGGCTGCTCGTTCGGATCGTCGCCGGCGGCCTGCTCGAGGCGCTCCACGAACGCCTGGACGTCGGGATCGCTCTGCACGGCGAGGGTGACCTGGCGCTCGTAGTCCGAGGCGGCGGTCTCGAGCTCGGTCGCGTCAACGGCCACGCCCACCAGCCCCTCGAGCTTCCGCACGAGCGCAAGCGCCGCCTTCGGGTTGGGCGACGCGGCGATGTAGTGAGGCACCGCGGCCCAGAGGCTCGCCGACGGGAGCCCGCCGTGCTGGCAGGCCGCATGGAGAATGCCCACGATTCCGGTCGGACCCTCGTACGAGGATCGGGTCAGCCCGAGCCGTGAGACGAGCATCGGATCGGAAGCCAGTCCGGTCACGGAGACCGGACGGGTATGAGGGACGTCGGCCAACAGCGCTCCGAGGGTCACGACCAGCTGGGTGCCGAGCGCCTCGGCCAGCTCGACGACCACCTCGCTGAACGTCCGCCAGCGCATCGACGGCTCGCTGCCGACGAGCAGCACCAGGTCCCGGGGCGCGCGGGGCACGCGCGCCTCGTACAGCTCCACGGCGGGCCATACGACCTGCCGGGTGTCGCCGTCGGCGAGCTTGATCCGGGGGCGGGTGGCCTGGAAGTCGTAGAACTCCTCGGGGTCGATCGTCGCGAACCGGTGGGCGCCGAGCGCGCTCCCCACGAACGTGAGCGCGGTCGAGGCGGCGTCCGCCGCGTCGTTCCAGCCCTTGAACGCGCACACCAGCGCCGGGGCGCGCAATCCGTCGGGCCTGTATTCCCATTGGAGGGGCTGCATCCGGCTCACCGTACATCATGGGCATATGAGGCTCGGCGAAACGCCGGTCGTCGCGATCGGCGCCCTGCGACCCGGACAAGAGGTCGCGGGCATCTTCGCGTGCACCCGCAAGGACCGCTTGACGACCCGAACCGGATCGTCGTACCTGGCGCTCGAGCTGCGCGACCAGAGCGGCACCATTGCCGCGCGCGCGTTTCGGGACGCCGACGCGCTGGCGGGGCGATTCGAGCGCGGCGACCTGGTCCGGGTCAACGGGCGCGTGGAGCGGTTTCGCGACGAGCTCGTGCTCGAGGTTGTCGCGATCGAGAGGGTGGAGGCGGTTGAAGGCTCCGATGACGCCGATCCCGCGCGCTTCCTGCCGTCCGCCTTTCGCGATCTCGACGAGCTCGACGGGTTCCTGGAACATCTGGCGGGCGAGGTCCACGATCGCCCGTTTCGCGCGCTGCTCGATCGGCTGCTGTCCGATGTGGCGCTGCGGGCGGCATGGCGGCGTGCCCCTAGCACCCGGGGCGGCCACCACGCGTATCTAGGCGGGCTGCTCGAGCACACCGTCGCGGTCGCGACCCTCGCCTACGAGCTCGTTCAGGTCCACCCCCGTTTGAATCCAGACCTGCTCCTGACCGCGGCGATCACCCACGACCTGGGGCGCACTCGAGAGTTCACGTACGGCGCCGAGATCGGCCTCACCGACGAGGGCCGTCTCCTCGGTCATCTCGTGATCGGCGAACGGATCCTGTCCGAACGGAGCGATGGGCTGGACGAGGGCCGCCGGCTCGCGTTGCTGCACTGCGTGCTCTGCCACCACGGTCCGACATCGGCTCCTGGCGGCCGGTTTGCCTCGCCCGAGGCGCTGGCGCTCTACCGGCTGAACGCGCTCGACGCGACCGTGAAGGGCGCGCTCGAGCACGGCATGAGCGAGTGACCGCCGGCGCCGGCGGAGCGCCCGGCGGGAGGACCTAGGATCCCGTCTGGCGCGGCACGGGCCTGGTGGCCCATCCAGTCTTCAAAACTGGCAGGGCCGGGCAGCCCCCGGCTTGGAAGGTTCGATTCCTTCGCCGCGTCGTGGCTGCAAATCTGGATCGCTGTCCGCTACCGCTAATGCACCACGAGCGCCTTGAGCAGCGCAATCGCTAGACCGAGCGCGAGGTTGACGGCGACCGTGATGATTGTGCCCGCTCGGCTCAGCCGCTCGAGCCGGGCGTAGCGCACCCCTTGCACGGTAAGCGTCGCCACCCCGGCCCCTACGGCGAGCCACAGCGCCGTCTCGACCGCAAACGCGCCCACGGCTCCGAGCACGATCATCGCTACCGGCACCACCGCGGCGAGCAGAATCGACGACTCGCGCCGGGCGATGGCAGCCAGTTCGCTGGTCGTCAGCCGGTGCCCAATATTGAGGCTCTCGCCGAGTCCGTGCGCGTAGACGTGCGCGATCCAGAAGACGGTCACGGTAACCCCCGCAATCGCCGCAAGCTGCCAGGGGTGGTGCTCGAAGGACTTCGCCCCGGCTGTCACTACGGACAGCACCACGATCGTCCCGTACACCGTGCCGGCGATCGTCTGCCGGGTTCCGATGATCAGCGTTTTCAGCTCCATCAGAGCATCATCCGCCGCCGCGGCTCCCGCGAATGCGTCGCGGGTGGGCGGTTATCGGCAAGCCATCAAAACTCCACCGTTTCGCTCGGCGCCAAGATACGAACCTCGACACCGGGAGCGCGCTGCCGGACGGAGGCCGCGAATTGGCGAGCGGGCAGCCAGAGGTCGTTGGCCGGACGAAGGGGCTTGGGGAGCGCGAACGTACCCCAGTGGATCGGCACGACGCAGGTGGGCGCGATCAGCGCCGCCGCCTCGGCGGCGCGCATCGGGTCGAGGTGACCGGGGCCTAGCGACCTGCCCCAGCCCCAGATCGGGAGAAGCGCCAAGTCGACCGACCCCTTGAGCTCGACCATTGCTGGAAACAGGTCGGTGTCGCCGGCGAAGTACACGCGCCGGGAACCGAGCACCACGTGGCCGATCGGATCCGCCTTCGGGCCCAGCGGACGCCTGCCGTGACCGTGTTCCGCCGGCATCGCGCGCGTCCTCAGCGACCCCAACCTCACCTCGTCGCCGGGGGCCAGCTCGTGGACTTCTCGTAGACCGAGGCTCGTCAGCCAGCGTCCGGCCCCGCGGGGAGCCAGGACCGGCAGCGAACGGGCGATCCGGCGGAGCGAGCTCACGTCCGCGTGATCCGCGTGCAGGTGAGAGAGGAGGACCCCGTCGAGGGCGTCGAGAGAGCCGAAACGGACCGAGGGCGCGACGCGCACAAGCGGCCCGATTCGGTCTCCCAGCACAGGATCGGTCAGCAAACGCGTTCCGTCGATGTCAAGCAGGACCGTGGCGTGGCCTAGCCACGTCATCGCCGAAGCCATGTGTTCTTACGCCCTCGGGTGCAGCGCCTCGCCCGCGAGGACCGGCTGTGCCGGCGCGGCGCTGTGCTGCATCATCTGGCGCCAGCCTGACAATAGATCGTGGATTCCGGTGGCGCCGACGATGGGCTCGGGAGGAAGCGGAAGGCCCACGGGCGACAGAACGAAAGGACGCGTTTGGGCACCACCCATGCCACCGTGGAACGAGATCAGCTCCTCGAAGGCGCACGCTTGGTCCAAGTCGCGGTCGTAGAAGCTGTTGACCATGATGTCGGCGACATTTCGAAATCCGTCCGTCCGCGTCAGATGTCGCGCGGCGTTCGGCGAGAACGGCGCGAGCGGGTCCTCTCCAACCACGCGGCCCTCGCTCAAGTAGTGGGCACCCCGTGCGCCGAGCGCCACGGCGCCGTACTCCGAGGAGTGAACGAGCAGGAACCCGATGTGAGGATGCTGGCGGAGAACCGACAACAGCCGGGGGTGGCGTTCCTCGATCTCCTCGGCGGTGAGGCGGCGCTTTTCCTCCATCAGATAGACGAGGCCGAGGTTGCCTGAACCGAGCACGATCACCTGGTGGTCGGCTAAGGGACCCAGACGGCGGTCGCCGTCGCCGCCCTTGACAACGGGTCGGTCCCGGACCCGGCCGGTCGCCTCACCCCACGCGTGCGCCGCGGCAGCGTCGCTCTCGTCTGCGCCGCCCACGTGGGATACCGTCCTCGCATCGATCGACCGTTCGACGAGCTCCCCCAGTGTGTAACCGTTGCGCTGCTTGAACGTCGCGCCTTGGGTCTGACCGTGATCGGACAGGACCACGAGCTCGTACGGTCGTGGGGCAAAGCGACGCGCGCGAGCGATACGGCCGAACTCCTGATCGAGCTTGCGCAGCGCCTCTAGAGTGTCCGGCCGCTCGAGGCCGGAGTGGTGGGCGACCTCGTCGTAGCTGGAAAACGTCGCGTAGACAGCCGGCGCTCCACGCATCATGTCGGTGAGGACGCCGAAGACGATCAGGTCGCGAATGACCACGCACACCCCGGCCCGGATGAGCGGGTAGCGGCCCCCTCGTTCCCCGCGCGGGCGCACGTTCCGTCGGCGCTGGCGCGCAGCATCGATCAGCTCGAGGATCACCTCCCACCCGAACAGGACCAGTGCCCGGGTCACGTTGGTCCCGTTGGCGAGGAAAGTCCTGTATCCCGGGTTGGCTTGCTTCTCGGCGCTCATGCGGCTGACCGTGAGGATGACCTCGTCAGCCTCCCCCGAAAGCAGGTTCCCGCGGCTCGCGCCGCCGCCCACGAGCAAACCCCGCCCACTCGCATGGCGTTGCTCGATTTCGGCGCAGTCGGCGGGGGCCGAGCAGGTCAATACTATGCCCGTCTCCTTCTCGACCCAACGAAAGGCAGGGATGTCCTGGTTGGAGCCGAGCAATATTCCAGCTTGGCTCGCGCCGGTCTGGGAGGAGAAGTCCGTCTCCCATTCGACCAGCTGATGTGTCCCCTCTTCCAACCATCGGGACAGCTCGGGGGCGGTGCCGTCGCGAATAGCCCGCTGCAGCACCGGTGACGCCAGCCCGTCGATCTCGAGAAAGACGATTCCAGGGACGTTTGTGCGCAGCGGTGCTCGGCGGCGCACGATCCGTCGGATGACCCGCAGCGTGTAGGTGTCCTCGTCGTTGACCCCCAGGATGACTTCGAGCACCACGCTTGCGGCCGCGATCGCGAGCGACGCAAGCAGCGCCCAGCCAAACGAGTCGACCTTGATCGAGGTGCTGTCGATTTGCGATGCGAGCACCAGGATCAGCGCATCGAGAACGAGCACGAGCACGAACCCGAGCGCCAGCGTGAACGGCAGCCGCAGCGCCGCCACCACCGGGGGAAGGATCGCGTTCAGCGCCGCGATGATGGCGGCATCGATGGCCGCCTCGCCGAAGTTGCCCACCGTGAGACCGGGCAGGATCGCTGCGGCCACAAGGACGGCAACCGCCGCCACGATCCACGCAACGAACAGGTTGACCAACCGAAAGCGCGGCGACTGGGGCTTCCAGACCATCTCCTCCCCGTACGCAGCTGTTGGCGGCTGATCCGTCACCGTGACGGCGGCATCTTACGCTCGGCCCTCTGGAGGTCTGACTCGGCTGATCGGATTCACCCAGGTGAACGCCCGGCGCTCGCTCGGTCCCACCGACTGATTGTGCCAAGCTCGTTCGGGTGACGGAGTGGGCACTCGTCTTCGTTGCGCTCGCGATACTTGCGGTCGCGGCCGTGTCGCGCCGGCTGTCGGGAACGATCGCCACGCCGACGATGGTGCTGGTTGCGATCGGCGTCCTCCTTGGTCCGAAAGTACTGGGGGAGGTTGAGCCTTCCTCATACGGTGAATCGGTCCGCGTGCTCGCCGAGGCCACGCTCGCGCTGGTGCTGTTCTGCGATGCCTCGCGCATCAAGCTGGGCGCACTGCGCCGCCAGGCCGGGGTACCGGTGCGGCTGCTCGGGATTGGCCTGCCGCTGACGATCGGCCTGGGCGCGCTCGCCGCCACCCTGTTTGACAGCATGACGGTTGGTGAGGCACTGGTGCTAGGGGTGGTGCTCGCCCCTACCGACGCGGCGTTGGGGCAGGCGGTCGTGACCGAACCTCGTCTGCCGGCACGCATCAGGCAAGGCCTCAATGTCGAGAGCGGACTCAACGACGGGATCTGCGTGCCGCTGTTGTTCATCGTGCTCGCCGCGGCCGACGTCGAGTCACACGTTGCGAACGGACACCATGCCGTCGCGATCGTGGTGGAGGAGATTGGCTACGGGCTTCTCGGCGGTGTCGGAGCGGGCGCACTGACGGCGGCGGTCGTGGTGTTCGCCGGACGCAGAGATCTGATCGCAGCCTCGTGGCTACAGGTCATCCCCGTGGCCGGCGCCGCGCTGGCGTACGGGACGGCCGCGGCTCTGGGCGGCTCGGGATTCATCGCCGCGTTCGTCGCGGGGGGCTTGTTCGGGGCGCTGGAGCAGGGTGGTCCTGCTCGGATCACTCGCCTCACCGAGGAGGTCGGCGAGCTGTTGAATGGGGTCACGTTTCTGATCTTCGGCGCGGTGCTCCTCGGGCCCGCGCTCTCGGAACTCAGCTGGCGTGTGGTGCTCTATGCGGTTATCAGCTTGACGGTCGTCCGGATGCTGCCCGTGGCGATCGCGATGGTGGGAACGGGCGCCCGCCGGCCGACCGTGGCGTTTCTGGGCTGGTTCGGGCCTCGCGGTCTGGCATCGATCGTCTTCGCGCTCATCGTCGTCCAGGGATCCGACCTGCCGCAAACCCCGACCATTCTGGTTGCCACCTATTTCACGGTGGGGCTCTCAGTCTTGCTGCATGGCGTATCCGCCGCGCCGCTCGCCGACCGATACGCGCGCTGGTACGAAGCCCATGCGCGCGACAACAGACCGGCGATGGAGAGCGGTCCCGCCGAGCATCATCGCCCGCGCCGCTCGTTCGCGACGAGCAGCCCAGCCCGGGGAGTCTGACTGGTTTACACACTTCGCGCGTTTCGCGTTCACCTGGGTGAAATCGCCGCGACGACCGGTTTGCCGCCATGGGACCGCCGTAGCCTCACCGCATGGACGAGGCCGCCGAGCTCTCTTCGGCTGAGCGGGTCTACGGGCACGCGGACCGAGTTCGTGCTTACCGGCGCTTTGCCGCCAAGACCTGGAGATCCCGCGCGACCAGTCCGTCGTCCGGCGCCTACCAGGGGACGGGTTCGTTGACCTGCACAACTCCGGGTCTGGAAGGATCCGAGATCGAAAGGAGCGGCCGATGTGTCGCTGGCTGGCTTACACCGGCTCGCCGGTGCTGATTGAAGACGCGCTCTATAGCCCCGCGCATTCGCTCATCGACCAGAGTCTGCACTCGCGACTTGGCGCGGAGACCACGAACGGAGACGGATTCGGCGTCGGCTGGTATGACGCTGAAGCGATACCCGGTGTGTTCCGGAGCATCGAGCCGGCGTGGAACGACGAGGACCTTCGGGAGCTCGCAGGTCACGTGCGGTCTCATCTGTTCCTCGCGCACATTCGCGCCGCGATCGGATCCGCGGTGCAGCAGACGAACTGTCACCCGTTCCGCCACGGCCGCTGGCGGTTCATGCACAACGGATTCATCGCCGACTTCGCGGCCATCAAGCGAGACCTCGCGCTCGCGATCGACCCATCGCTGTATCCCGAGATCAGAGGTCAAACCGACACCGAGGTGTTGTTCCATCTCGCGCTGACCCTTGGGCTCGAGGAGGACCCGGCGGAGGCGGTCGCGCAAGCGATCGGCGTCGTCGAAATGAGCGGGGAACGCCGCGGCGTCAAGTACCCGTTCCAGGGCACGATCGCCACGACCGACGGCGAGCGACTCTGGGCGTCTCGCTACTCGAGCGAGGGTAAGTCGCGCTCGCTCTTCTTCTCACGCGATGTCCGCACCCTCCGACACCTCTACCCCGACCGAAAGATCTTGCAGGATCTTTCCGACGACGCCCGTATCATCCTCTCGGAGCCGATCGGCGATCTGCTGGGCGCGTGGAACGAGGTGCCGGAGGGAAGCTCCGGGGTGGCGGGCAAGGGCGATGACCAACTGCGGCCATTCAAAGTGAAGCTGCCGAAGGCGGTCGTGACGGTCTGACGTTTAGCGGTCGCCGAGCCGACGAGATCGCGACATGGCTGATAGCACAGAAACGGACACCGACGCCGCCGCGTCGGTGAGCGCGAGGGCCTTTCGGCGGAGGCTGCTGGCCCCGCTGGCGCTGACTCAGTTCATCGCGAGCTTCGCGGGTTCGAACATGAACGTCGCGATCAACAACATCAGCAAGGATCTCGACACCACCATCCACGGGGTGCAAACCGCGATCACGCTGTTCCTGCTGTGTATGGCGGCCCTGATGATCCCGGGCAGCAAGCTCACCGACAGGTGGGGCCGCAAGCGATGCCTGCTCAGGGGCCTGAGCCTGTACGGGGCGGGCGCCGTGATCGCCGCGCTGGCGCCGGGCCTAGGCGTGCTGATCGTCGGCTATTCGGTCTTCGAGGGCGTCGGCTCCGCGCTGATGATCCCACCGATCTACATCCTCGCCACGCTGGCCTTCAGCGACGTCGAGTCGCGAGCCCGCGCGTTCGGCGCGATCAGCGGGATGGGCGGCATCGGCGCCGCCGCCGGACCGCTGATCGGCGGTCTGATCACCACGACGATCAGCTGGCGTGCCTCGTTCTTTCTCCAGGCCGCCGTCGTCGGCATCATCATCTACCTCTGCACGAAGCTCGAGGACCCGTTGGAGCCGGACCCGCACCGGCGCTTCGACACGCTCGGCGCCGTCCTGTCGGCGGCCGGCATGTCCTTCCTCGTCATCGGCATCCTGCAAGCCGGCAACAACAACACCCTGCTGGCCATCTTCGTCGTCCTCGGCGCCGCATTCCTGCTCTGGTTCTTCCTCCACATCCGCGCCGACGAACGAGCGCACAAGGAGCCGTTGCTCTCGACCAGCTTGTTCCGCAACCGCATCTCGAATCTCGGGCTCGTGACCCAGAACATCCAGTGGCTGCTGCTGATGGGGATCACGTTCACGGTCTCGGTCTTCCTCCAGACCGAGCGCGGGTTCAGCGCGATCAAGACCGGAGTGATCTTCACAGCGGCAACGGCAGGGATCCTGGTGTCGTCGCTCGGTCAAGAGCGATTCGCCAAGCGGCGCGAGCAGAGGACGCTGATCCGCGCGGGCTTCATCGTCACGATCGCCGGCGTGGGGCTCCTTCTCGGGTTCGTCAGCCTGTCGTCTCACATCTGGGCGTTCGTGCCCGGCCTATTGGTGATCGGCCTTGGCCTCGGCGTCATGTTGACCCCCTCAGTAAACATTGTGCAGTCCGCGTTCCCCGAACACAGACAGGGCGAGATCTCGGGCCTTTCGCGCAGCGTCTCCAACCTCGGTTCGTCGCTGGGCACCGCGATCGCCGGGACCATCTTGGTCGCGGACCTCGCCAGTGGCAACAAGAGCACGCCCTATGTCCTCGCGATGGGTGCTCTTGCGGTGCTCGCCCTGGTTGGGCTGGCGGCGGCTCTGCTGCTCCCGCCCGAGTCTCGTGCGGCGGGCGCTCGGCCGTAGCCGGGGGTGGTCAGGACCGGTGGGGGTCGTCGATCGCGGCCGCGCTGAGGAGCGTCAGCCCGAGGCTCGACACTCGCTGGAGGATCCCTTGGAGCTCAGCCTGGTCGCGGACAGGACCCTCGAGCACGGTGTTCCCGTGGGTGCGCGTGAGCGTCATGCCCGCGAACGCGACCGCCACCCGGTCGCTGAGCTCGCCTTCGACCGTGAGGCGGTACTCCCGAGTAGACACCTGTACAGGATCGCGTGCTCGATCGGTTTGTGAGCCGCGATCGGATGGATTCACATGGGTGATTGCGCTTGCCCGACAAGGCCCAGCGTGTCGGCGCGGGCCACCGCATCCGCGCGCGAGTTGACGCCGAGCTTGCGGTAGATCGAACGCGTGTGCGACCGGACGGTGTTGGCCGAGAGGAATAGCTCTTCTCCGATCTGTCGAGCTGACAGATCGGACGCCAGCAGGCGCAGGACCGCGAGCTCCGCCTCGCTGGGTGCCTCGAGGAGCTCGCCGCCTCCGGCTCGGGTCTTCGCCTGCTCGATTTCTCGCTCGACCTCGAGCGCGAGCGCCGGAACTCGGCCGGAATTGGCCAGCTCGGCGATCGACTCGCGCGCCGAGCGCAGCGCCGCCTCGGCCCCCTCGAGGTGTCCGCGCCGGCAGCGGACCCGGGCGAGTAGAACCAGGATCCATGCGTGATGGACGGTCGCTACCTCGTCGCGGAAGAAGTGCTCGGCTTGGGCCAGCTCCCGCTCGGCTTCGGTGAGGTTCCCCTCTTGCGCGAGCACCTGGCCGAGCGCTGCCGAGGCGTTCGCCCCCAGCCAGCTGCGGCTGCTGGCGACGCCGCCGACAAGGGTCTTCGCCTTCTCGGCGTGCGCTCGAGCGGAAGCGAGCCACCCCCGATCGGCCGCCACGAGCGCGAGCGTCGAGCGAGCGAGCGCATGGCCCGGCGCCCGGCGACCGATGTCGGGATGCTCAACCGCCCGCATCGCCGCCGTCCACGCCTCATCGAGCGCGCCGGCGAAATACAGGGCACGCGCGAAACCCGCCAGAGCGGCCACAAGGGTCTCGTCCACGTCGGTCTTCCCGATGGCGACCGCGAGGCGACCCTGCAGCACCGCCTCGCCAACGTCACCGTCGATCGTGGCGGCGCTCACCATGGCCGCGACGCAGCGAACGTACGGCGTGTAGCGCTCGGGACGCTCAAACCGTGCGCGGTGTCCGAGCTGGAGGAGACGCCGTCGCCTCAGCGTCGCGTGGCCGATCATCGAGGCGGCCGTGGCCGCGCTGACGGCCAGCTCTGGATGCTCGACGATCTCTTCCTCCGGAAGCGTTTGCACCCAGCGAAGCAGAGTCCGCGCGCCACCGTTCCGGATCAGCACGAGGTGATAGTCGACCAGCAGCTCCGCGACGAACCGGTGGTCCCCTGCCGCCGCGGCATGCTCGACCGCTTCGACCGGCAATCCGTGCGAGAGCAGCCAGCCGGCAGCGCGACGATGGATCTCGGTCGCAGCGCCCGGCTCGAGCGACGCCAGTTGGAAGCCGGCGAACTCCGCAAACAGCGGGTGGACGCGAAACCAGCCGCCGTGCTCGAGCCGGACGAGGAAGGAATTCGAGCGCTCCAGCTCCGCCAGCAGCGAGGCGGAGTCCGAGCGGTCAAACACCGCGTCGCACAACGGGGCGGTGAACCGGCCCAGCACCGAGGCGCGAAGGAGCAGCCCGCGGGCGTCATCGTCCAGGGAGCCGATCACCTCGCGGCTCAGATAGTCGGCGACGAAACGATGGTCGCCTCGGAACTCCCGCGCCGCGAGATGAGGATCATCGACGCCGCGCAGCCAATAGGCGGCCAGGAACAGCGCAGCGGCCCATCCCTCGGTCCGCTCGCGCAGCATCTCGACCTCGCAGTCCTCGAGATCGATCCCACCCCGCTCGACGAGCAGCTCGCGCGCTTCCTCCGCTGAGAACCCCAGATCCTCCGCCCGCAGCTCCGCCAGACCGCCGCGGGCACGTAGCTGCGCGAGCCCGAGCTGCGGGTCGATGCGCGTGAGCATGATCAGGCGGACGTTCGCCGGCAGACGCTCGAGGGCATAGTCGATCGATGCCAAGCACTCGCTGTCGGTCACGGCGTGAACGTCATCGAGGACGAGCACCAGCCTCTCGCCGAAATCCGCCATGCCGTTCATCAGCTCGTCGACAGGGTTCTCGATCGGCCCCCCAACGGTCCTCAACCGCCGCAGGGCCTGGCGCCCCAGACCCTGACGGATGCGATCGACCGCGGTGGCGACGTAGGTCCACAAGCGGACCGGGTCGTTGTCTCCGGCGTCGAGCGTCACCCACGCCAGCGGGGCCTCGGCGCCGGCGCACCAGGCCCGCACCGCGGTCGTCTTGCCATAACCGGCGGGCGCCGCGACGAGCGTCAGCACCGCTTCCTCGCCGGCCTCCAGCGCCCGCAGAACATCGCGCCGAACCACCAAGCCGGAGCGCTGCCGCGGCGCTGCCAGCTTCGCCTCGGCCAGCGGCACCTCACCATCGCCAAACGTCGGGGCGAGCGCGAGTCCGTGGGCGTTAGCGCTGGCGCTCACGATTCGTCCTTTGCATCATGCTTTGCGCGCGCAAGTCAACGACGACTCGCTCACGCTAACACTCTGTTCAGGACCCCATTCATGTGTCGCCGTTTCTAGCGAAGCCACCGCACCGACGGGCGTGCGCCCGCTCCGTCTGGTAGGAGCTTAGCGAACAGCTAAGCGAACGACAACGTGCGTCCCTCGCATGACCCCCGGTGCCGACGCGCGTCCGGCCCGCTTGCCTCGCTATAAGCGCTCAGCGCGCTCCGCGCACCAGGAGGGTCAAGTGGTGCCCAGGATCCGGGCTTTCTGCTGTGAGAATTCTTCGTCGGTGAGGACTCCCTGCTCGTGCAGCTTGCCCAGCTCGGCCAGGCGGTCGGTGTCCTCGGCGGTGATGCCGCTGGCGGCTCGAGGTGCGGGAGCGCTCACGGCAGCTTGTTGGCCCTGGTAGTAGGCCTGTTGCTGCTGCTCCTCCTGCCTCCGTTCCCGATGCTTGCCCGCAAGGTAGGCACCCCCACCCACGGCGGCTGCGCGCAGCAGGGGACGGCGTCTGAACAATGGCTCGGCTACGCCTGCGCTTCCTCGGGCAGAGCCAGCCCAAGCGCGAGCATGATCAGCACCCGAGCTGCTGGCGCGCATAGGAACGCAGCTCCCGATCCAGCGGCGCCAGCTGCCGGTCGAGCGAGTCGATCATCTCAAGCGCGACCGTGATTTGACGGGCACGTTCACGACGCTCCCGTATGCCTCGGTGGGCAGCTACGCGCCCATCGGCGGCGCGCTGACAACGCTCGATGACATGGCCGCCTATGTGCGCTTACAGCTACGCGGCGGGGTTTCTGTGAGTGGCCGTCGCGTGGTCTCCGCCGGCAACCTTGCTGAGTGCTGGAAGCCACACATCTCGGTACCTGTGGACCACCCCAATCTCGACCCCGACGCGGCCAGTTCCGGGTACGGCATGGGCTGGTATTTGACCCGTTATCGCGACGGAACGTCTTTGATGTGGCATGACGGCGGCATCGACGGCTTCACCAGCTGGATCGGGTTCCTGCCAGAGCACGACATCGGTCTAGTGGTGCTCAACAGCATGAGCGGAAATCGCTTTCTTCCGAGCGGTCTCTTCTTTTACCTCTACGTTTTGGCCCTGCTGCTGAGCGATCGTTTTGCGCTGAACGTTGGCGTGCCCGCCAAGGCGCTTGAGGCTAACGAGGCAGGGATGAGCGATCTGCGTAGGGCCGGACGATTGTCGCGACCGGTCGATCCACGCAAGGTGACGCCCTTCCTCGGCTACTACGAACGCGGCTACCGAGTCGTTCTCCAAAACCGCGATCTTCGGATCCTCCTCGGGTCGCGGGTCATGCCGCTGCGCGCTATGACCGACGGTGGTTACATCGTGTCCGGCGGGCTGCTAGTGGGAAACCTGGTAAAGCTCAACCGTGACGGTGACGGCGTCCCGCACATCGAACTGGTCGGGTACGAAACAGTCCGTCGAACCGTCGGCCTCGACTGACCACAATCGCGGCTCGGTTAGATCGCTGCGTGGGTGATCAGCCCGTCGATGACGCCCGTGATCACGCCTTGCGGGACGACGGCCGAGCAGCATCCAATGACGCGAGCGCGATCTACTCGTCGCGGACGACGAGGCTGCATCATGCGACGGCCACGCAGGCACCCCCCGAGACAGGCGCCTCACCATCGAGGCATGAAAAATCATCTTCTGAGGGTTCCGTCCGGGTCCCGACCTAGCTGCGCTGACCACGACAAGGGGCTCTCTGCGAGAACACACTAAGGCCAGGTCACCGGTCGTCGAGCCGTGCCGTGACGACCGCTTGCCGACGCTCTGGGCACGAGACCGAGCAAGCGGCACTTCGCCTCGGCGCTGAGTGCTCGTTCGCCTGACGGAGCACCGGGTTCTGCGGCGCGGGGTGGTCGGGGTCACAGCCCCGGCCGACTTGGGCACCGCCCGGCTGATGCACGGGTGAGGCCCGAGGAGCAAAATGGCTGTGTGTCGTCCAAAGGGCCGCCGGTGTTAGCCAGAATCGGGCGCGCACTACTCTGACTGCTTGTCGCGAAAGCGAGCGTGTACGCCCGCTGCGCGAGTTCAATGCCGGCGCTCGTCAAGGATCCCGCCCAGGTGCGCCGAGACTGCTCCGGCGCCGAGCTAAAGTCAGCTGAGGACGCAAGCGCCTCGATCGGCTCGATCTCACAAATCCGGAGCGAGCGACACATTCGACGGTGGAATCTACTTGCATAGGCAAGTAGTCCGGTGAGCTAAAGATCGCTGCCCTCGCGGCGCCGGTGGTCTGCCTTCGCGCTACCGGTCAGCCGGCAAATGACGACACCGAGTTGATCAGAGGGTAGGCGCGTCGCTGGGGGCTTGACGGGCCTTCGATGACGACATGGGTCAGCGTCGTGGCCTCGGTTGCGTTTCCTTCCAGGATGAAGTGATCGATCTCGAACGGCAGAGCGTTTGAGGTCAGGACATCTGGGCCGTCGTGGATGCCGAAGTGAAGGTGCGGAAGCGAGCTGTTGCCGGTGTTGCCGAGCCTTGCGATCTGTTCCCCGGTGCGGAGCTGCTCGCCCGATTTGACCATGACCGAGCCGGTTTGCAGGTGGTCGTAGATCGCATACAAGCCCGGACCGATCCTCTCGACCACCTCGTTGCCGTTGAAATCCTTCGGCGTATGGACTGTGGGGTTGCCGCTCTCCGGCGCGAATAGGGGTGCCTCGGGTCGGTCATTGATTGTCGAGACCACGGTGCCGTTGGCCACCGCGTAGATCGGGGCGCCGAAAGTTGGCCAGTCGCTTAGCTGTTTGCCGTCTCCGTGAAACAATGAGCGGTTGACCTCCTGGATCCAGTCGATATCGAACATCTCCGGGGTGACGTAGGTACCGTTGGCGGATAGCACTGCATTGCGGTGACGCGAGCTCGGATCCGCGCAGCAGCCGTTGAGGGCCACCCACCCTGACCCGCGCAAAGGAGAGGCGATCAGCACCGGCGCCCGCCGGGCGGTCTGCAACACCGGCCCATGGACCGTCGTGCTTCCGATCGCCTCCCGGAAGACCGCCTCCGAGGGGATTGTGTAGTCGATCTGGTTGGACAGCCGCGTTGGCACGGTGCGCCCGGCGGCGCGAGGCAAGACCACGTCGACCAGTGTCACCACCGTCGAGGAAGCGGGAATCCGCGCCGACGGCTCGCCGGCGATGATCTGATGCGTGTGCGACGCAAGTGCCTCGCCGGTGAGCTCAAGCAACCTCCTCCCGGCGCCCGTCACGGTCAGCGACTTCAGCGTGACCTGGGCCGTGAACGCGTTGGTGATCACCAGGTCATAGTCGACGTGCTCGCGCCTGTCGCTGCCAAACACGTATCGCGGAGGCCCCGGAGCCGTCACCTGAATCGCGGTCACCTCCCCAGGCGGGCCCTCCGCCGCCGGGATCCGCGCCATCGCGCCAGCCGGGAGCACGCACAAACCACATGCCATCAGCAACGCGAACACCCCAATCCAAACCGAGCGTTTGCTCATCATTCGGCTCCTCCTCGATTGTGTGTTGGCACCGCCCGTCTGACTCCGCCCAATTCGCCAGCGCCGAGATACATAGCGCGCCCCGGCGAGGAAGCTGAGGCTGAGACTGCGAGCCGAGCTTACGCTGCCAACATCCCGCTTGCAACAGAGATCGGTCGCCAGGACGAAATGTAGGCCGAGTTACCCATAGTTGGTCAGAGACGCATGGTCAGGCTGCGAAACTCAGCTCCGCCGGCAGTTGGCGACGACCGAGGCGCCTGACCAGAATCGGCGGCTTCTGTCCGCGCTCCCGGGCTTAGGGACGCTGGGATCGTGGCACGGTAAGATGACGAGGGAAGGCGGTCCATGAAGATTTGTTTGAGACGGCGCGGTCGCGGAGTCGGCTGCGCATCGTTACCGTGATCGCCGTACTCCTGGCCGGTTGCGGGAGTAGCAGCAGTTCATCCTCCTCGGGCGGCTTCGCTGGCTCGCCCTCGTCAGCCAGCTCGTGCGGTTGCTCCTCGTCTGCCGGCGCGACGGCGAGGGAGTCGTCCTCGCAGGCTGGCGGCAACTACACCTTGCCGGCGAGCGTGCAGGCCCTGACGATCGGCAATGACGCTGGCGGCCTCCGAGTCACCGTCAGGCAGGGGTCATCGCCGATCCATGTTGTGCAGCGGCCCAGCGGCGATGCCAGCGCCAAGCGCAGCGTGGCTGGGTCGAGCGCCGCGATCGTCTCCCGTTGTCCCGGTGGCTTCAATCTCGGCGGCTGCCACCTGGAGTACGACGTGACGCTGCCGGCAACCATCGCGCTGAACGTAAAGGCAAGCGCGGGGGAGGTGAGCTTGCAGGCTGGACCCGACAAGGTGGATATCCACACCAGCACCGCGAAGGTGAGCGGCACCGGGCTTGCCCGCGGGTCGTACACCGTAAACACCCAGGCAGGGCCACTATTGGCGTTTTTCGCGACGGCAAGGTGGAGTACTACCGCGGCGCGGAGGACACCCAGCTGACGGCGTCCACGTTAGCGGCGTAAACGCTGGCGATGCCGCGTCAGCCTGACGGCGAGGAACGCTCCACCGAGGGTAGGAGCTCATTCCATCGCTCTGCTGCCACGTGTGCCGGTCTCGAGATCGCAGCAGCGCCCCAATGTGACGCGCTATCGCTTGCTTTTCTTGCGTTGGAGCCCCAGCCAGCCAAACACATCGAAACTCAGCCGGCGATCCAGCGGGTTGTCAAGGCCGGTCGAAAACTGACCCCTTAGCGCCGCTCGAAAATTGACCCCCCTCTCGGCGTTGGGGTGGATGGCTCTGGGGGCTGGGAGGACCGCTCAGGGAAGCGACTGCGCGCGGAGCGAGGAGCGGAGCGACGAGCGGAGCGCGTAGTCGCTTGTGCGTCTCGTGGGTTCCCCGTGTGAATGATTCCTGGGACTCGGGTTTCCGCCGCTTCAGCTGTCATTGTCGGCTGTGTGAGTGAGGAGGAGCTGATGCGTCTGACCAATCATCACGCGTCGGCGGCGCCCGTGATCGAGCAGCGGCGGGGGCGCTATTTGGGGTACTTCGAGAACAAGTTCGGCGAGCAGCTTGTGTTCGTGCACGATGACGGCGAGCCCGACGCCGTGGTCTTCCTCGGCGATGTCGATTGGGAGTCGCGTCGCGTCAGCGACGCGGGCGGTCTGCCGGATGCGGGAGACCTGATCCTCAACGAGGAAGAGCGTGCCTTCGTTAGCGCTTGCTGGATCGCGACAGCGTGGCGACGTGAACACGCTCAGCCTGGCCGCTCCGCGGCATAGTCGCCACGATCGCCCCGAGCCCCGGCCGAGAGCCTCGACGGGGAGCACGAGTTCCAGGCTGGTGGCTTGCGGTGCTGCCTGGAGAAGCCATCGTCGGGGCCGTAGCGGCCGGGTTGGCCGGCCGGGAATCAGCTGTCGGGCCTTGTCTGTGCGCCTGGGGAGCTGGTTTTGGCTCGCTCGGAGTCTGGATCGGCGCTTTGTGAGCCGTTCTGCGGCCCTCGGCGAGAGTGCCGAGGGTGATCGGTCAGGCGATTTCGGCGCTCTGGCGGCCGGGGCGGGGTCCGAGGTCGCGGTCCTTGAGCCGGTAGCTGTCGCCTTTGAGGCTGAGGATCTCGGCGTGGTGGATCAGGCGGTCGACCATCGCGGTGGCGGCCATGTCGTCGCCGAAGATCTCGCCCCAGAGGGAGAAGGGCTTGTTGCTGGTGACGATCAGGCTCGCGCGTTCGTAGCGGCGGGAGACGAGCATGAACATCAGGCTCGCGGCTTGGGGGTCAAACGGGATGTAGCCCACCTCGTCACAGACCAGCACCGGGATCCGTTCAAGCCGGTGCAGCTCGTCGTCGAGCCGGCCCTGGCGTTGGGCGTCGGCCAGGAACGCGACCCATTCGGTCGCGGTCTTGAAGATCACGCGGTGGCCGGCGAGGCAGGCGCGGATCCCTAATGCGATCGAGATGTGCGTTTTGCCGGTGCCCGGGGGTCCGAGCAGGATCACGTTCTGTTTGGCGTGCAGGAAGTCGAGCTGGCCCAGGTGCTCGATCACCTGCTTCTTCACCGAGCGTTGGAAGGTGAAGTCAAACTCCTCCAAGGTCTTGTGGGCTGGGAACCGGGCGGCGCGGATCCGCAAGCGGCCGCCGGAGGACTCCCGCGAGGACAGCTCGGTCGACAACAAGGCTTCGGCGAACCGCTCATAGCTCCACTCCTCCGCGCGGGCGCGCTCGGCGAGGTTCGGGAGCGCCCTGGCGGCGGCCGGGGCCTTCATCGCCCGGAACAGATGCGCCAGCTCCGACCTGCTGCGGCTCATGCGATCAGCTGGTCGTAGACCTCAAGCGGCCGCTGCTCGACGACCTGCTCGTCGACGTCCGGCTGGCCGCGGCGCGCGCGCAGCGCCCGGGCGTGCTCGAGCGCGGTGATCGTGCGGTTGCGCGCGAACACGCGCTCATGCCGGCAC
Organism: uncultured Solirubrobacterales bacterium; assembly: GCA_963731355.1. GTDB lineage: Bacteria > Actinomycetota > Thermoleophilia > Solirubrobacterales > Solirubrobacteraceae > Palsa-465. The sequence goes on from CAVSUS010000006.1 coordinate 1,025,374, forward strand.
GCGAGCTCGCCCGTATCCAGTGCGACCGCGATGATCTCGCGCTGGCTGACGCGAACCTCCACGCGGCGACCAACGAGGTTCGGGTCCAGCGAGTAGTCGTTGGTGTCAAACCGCAGGTGCGGATCGGGCGCCACCCGGGTAACCCAGCGGCGGTCCAGGTCCGGCTCCCGCCCGGGCAGCGGCCGCATCACCTCCCGCTCCTCGATCAGCCGATCGATCGGCCGGCAGCGGAGCGTCTTGTGCGTGCGCGCGTTGGCTTTCAGAAACCACGCGTCGAGCTGCAGCTGGTAGTCGAGATGGTTCGCGAACCGCCGGCCGGGCTCGAAGTTCGTCTCCAGGTATCCCTGCAGCCGCTCGACACAGCCCTTCGCCTGCGGATCCGAGGGCTCGCAGAAGTGCCAGCCGACCGGCAGCCGCCCGCAGAACGCCGCATAGCTCTCGGTCGGTCGGCCGCCGCCGGCGTGCAGGCACCCCTCCCGATCCCAGACCATCAGCTCCGGCAGCGCGCCGAGCGACCACACGCAGCGGGTCATGCCCCACAGCACGTCCGGCGCCTCCTTGCTGAAGACCAAGGCGCCGGCACCGGCACGCGAGTACCCCAAGCAGCAGACCACAACCCACGCGCGGCGGACCTGGCCGTGACCGACCGGCACCGGAGCCGAAGGCTCCCACAGATCCCACTGGCAGATCTCGCCCGGCCGATACACGGTGCGCTGATGCGTACGCAGCTTCAGGAACATCGGGCGGACCTCGCGCAGGTAATCATCGACGATCGTCTTGCCGTCGCAGAACCCCAACGGCTCGATCTCCTCCCGCACCCGAACGCCCGAGAGCTTCGGATCGTCCCGCAACAGCCGATGGATCTCATCCTTGAACGGATCCAGCACCGAGCCCGCCGGCTCCCGCCGGTACGCCGGCGGCGCGTCCGAGCGCAACGCCTTGCGGATCGTGTTGCGCGACAGCCCCGTCCGCCGCGCCAGCTTCTTGATCGACACCCCGCGCACGAAATGCTCGCGCCGCAACTCGGCCCACAGCTCCACTTCAAGCAACCCCTTCTCCTGACTCGATCGCGATTGACCGAGCCAGGCTCAACCGACCCCCGGACGGCTCCGCCACCCGCCCCAAGGGGGGTCACTTTTCAGCCGGCAGAGGGGGGTCAGTATTCACCCGGCGCCGACACGGCTCGCGCTGTCGGCTGGAGAGCCTTCCTTCGCGATGGCGAGCCGGTCGGCTGACCGAGGAGTGTCGCAGGGAACGACAAGAGACGATTACGAACCGGCCACGGGAGACGCCCGCCACTTCCGGTTCGATCCCACGGAGCAGGAGCCGACCGCGCGCGCGAGATCTGATCGCGGCGTGTCGAGCACGTCGTCGAGCGCTCCTGCTCAACGTTAATGCTCGACGTTCAGTCAGTCTCGCTGGGACATGGGCGGCGGATCGCGGCAGCGTTCAAGGTGGAACAGAACGAGGGCGTGGATCCTGGGTTGAGTGACCGGGTCCGCGAGTTTGATGCCACCCTAGGCGGAGATCCCAACGAGGTTCGCGCGCGTGAGTCCCAGCACATCCGTCGCGTCGATACGGCGAGCCCGAGGAGTTCGGGCGCGCCGCCGCGTTCCTGCTCTCGCCCGCGGCCTCCTACATCACCGCCGTGATCCCGGTTGACGGGGTGCGATCCGCTCCACGACTGCGACGGTCTCGCCGTGGTGGGCGATGCCGTAGTCGCCGGCCGGGAGCGGCTGGCGTTCGGTGGTGGCTTGCTGGTGGGCGAACTTGTATGGGTAGCGCTCGCGCGTGTCGATCAGGATCGTCAGGTGCGCGAGCTCCGCGGCGCGTCGGCGCGGGACGCGGATCCCCGGTCGCGCTTGGCGGGTGGTGCGCGCGGACTGCCAGAAGATTCCTTCGCGGCCGCCCTGGATGCGGGTGAACACCAGCTGGGAGCGGTTCTCCCGCGGCCGGTCGAGCACGAGGTCGATCGCGACGCCGCGGCGCTGACAGGAGCGCACCGGGATCCGCTCGATGATCTCCGGCTGCTCGGGCCAGCCCTCCTCGGCCCGGTGGCAGTAGACCTTCGTGGTCCTCGGCCAGCTATCGCGCGCCTTCAAGACGAGGTGGCCGTCGGGGAGCGGCAGCCTGATCAGGAACGGCAGGGTCGAGTCGGGGTCGGGGTTGGCGGCGACCTCGAAGCTCGCGGCGGTAGCTTCGGGTGAGATCATGACGCTTGGGCTTGGGTGTCTAGTCGTTGCAGCAGACGGTCGAAGATCTTCTCGCGCGCGACCTGTCCTTTGGTGGCGGCGTCCTCGCGCTGGCGCTCGAGGATCGGCCGGAACTCGATCGTGGTCTGAAAGTACACGCACGATTCGCAGATCGATTCGAAGTGGCAGTCAAGCCCGACGGGGCGGGCGCAGTACCCGTTGCCAAGCATCCGCCGGTGCATCTCTGAGCGCAGCTTGCGCATCTCCGACCCCTCCGCCGTCGCGGGGAGCTGCTTGGGAGCGTCGTAGAGCGCTTCGACCTGTTCGGAGACCTTGAAGTACTCGTTGGCGACGGTGCGGTTGGCGATCTTCGCGTAGACCATCGTCATCCGCATCGACTTGTGCCCCAGCAGCGCCGCGATCGCCTCAAGAGACATACCGCGATTAATCGCCTGGGTAGCGAGCGTGTGGCGGAGCTGATGCGGAGTCACCATCCCGAGCCCGGCTTCCTCGCAGACCCTGGCGAACGCCAGCCGCAGCCGCTCGTTCCCGATCCGCCGGCCGTGCTCCATGAACAACCACGGCTCGCGCAAATTGCTCGGGCGACGGGCGACCCACTCGTCGAGCAGCTCCTTGAGCTGCGGATGCAACGGGATGTAGCGGTCGGTCCGCAGCTTGCCGAGCGGCACGTGCAGCCAGTACGCCGAGCCGATCTGCACCACCGAGTCGATCGTGAGGTTGAGAAACTCGCTGCGACGAAGCCCGGTGCGGGCGAGGAACTCGATTGTCAGCCTGACGAACAGGTCCTCGCACTCGCGCGCGGCGCGCAGCAGCTTCGCCGCGGCGCCGTCGTCAATGAATCTTGGCAGCGGATCGTCCAGCTTGGGCACATCGCCGGGGAACATCAACATCCGCGTCGGGGCGTCCTCGCCCTGCCACTCGCCGAGGCGCTCGAGACAGACTCGCAGAGTGCTCAGCTGCGCCGCGAGCGTGCGCTTTGACGACCGCTGTCCGCGTCTGTTCGGCAGCTCGGCGAGATACCGCTTGTAGCGCTCGATGTGCGCCCGACGCAGGTCAGCGACCGCCTCAACCTCCGGGGCCTGACCGGTCAACCACAGCGCGAACTCTCGGAGCACCCGCTCGACGTGCCGCATCGAGGAGGGACGCAATGACAGGCTCATCTGCTCGACATAGCCCTGCAGCGTCTTCGCCAGCCGGGGCGGGACGGTCACCCACTCCCGCGCGCGCTCGGTGGACCTGTCAGGCATCCGCTTGCGCAGCGGACCCTCGATCACCCCACCGTGATAGAGGGTCGCCTCCGCCCCATAGAGCCGCGTGTTCAGGTTCCGCGGCGGCGACGGCTGGCCCGGATACAGCTTCTCGACCGCGTCAAGCAGCCGCCTGCCACCCTCGCCGAACGTCTTGCGGGTCAGCTCCTCTGGCGGGATGCCGACGACCGCCGCGACCTTCGCCACCGCCCACCACTGCAGGTTCGCCGCCACCGGACCGAACCCCAGCTGGGCCGCGGTCGCGATGAACCACTGATGGAACTCGCGGTGCACCCAGGCCGCGATCTGACCGATATGCACGTTGGATCGCGCCAGGTACACGGCGCTCGCGCGCGCGTGCCCAGCTGTGATCATCCACAAGACCAGCCGGGTGTCGCGGGTGGAGATCTGGCACTGCTCTTCAAACGACATCCGCAAGAAGCCATCGGCGCCGCCGGTCCGCAACAGGAACGCGCGCGCCGGGGAGATCACCTCGCTCTCGGCGAACTGGCCGGTCGTCACGAGATCCGCGCGGTAGGCGGCGATCAGCCGCTCGACCTCAGGGTCTCGAGGAAGCAGCCGAGTCACGACACCTCCCGCTCCGCCAACGGATCGATCTGCGCCTCAATCGCCTCCGCGGCCCGCAGATACTCGCCCCGGAGCCAATCGTTCGCGAGATGCAGATAAATCCTGGTGGACTCGATCGATGCGTGCCCGGCCTGCGCCTGCAGCGCCTCAAGCGACATCCCCTGCTCCCGCAGCCGCGTCAAGCACGTATGCCGGAGCATGTGGCACGTCAAACGCGCAAGGCCAGCGCGCGCCCTGACGCCATCGATCACCTCGTCCAGGCCAGCGGCCGTCAACGGCATCCCGCGTCGTGGACCCTTCAGCACCACGAAGCACGCGTCGGTCAACACCTCCGACGGGCGCTCTGCCTCCAAGTACTCGCCCAGCGCCTGAAAGAACCGAGCCGAGACCGGCACGACCCGCTCCCGGCCGCCCTTGCCCGAGGCTACGAACAGCCGCTGTTCACCCGGGTTGATGTCCTGCAGCCTCAGCCCCAACACCTCACATCGGCGCAGCCCCGCCAACAGCATCGCCAACCCGATCGCCCGGTCGCGCTGGGTGCGCAGCGCGCCCAGCAGCGCGTCCACCTCGACCGGCGAGAGCACCCGCGGCAGCGTGCGCGGGCGACGAACCAGCCGCACCCCGCCCCGCCGGCGCTGACCCGCCCGCCGTCCGGCCAGGCCGCGCGGGACCGGGTTGCGCTCCACGCCGGCGTCGCCGCGGACGATCAAATACTCGAACAGGCCGGCGATGCTCGAAAGGCGCCGCGCGATCGTCCTGGCCGACAGGCCGGCCTCGCCGTCCTCGATGCGCACCACGTTCTCATGCTGCGGGGTGCGCTGCTGAGCAAGGAACGCGAACACATCGGCCGAGGTGACCTCCGCCGGGTCCTTGCCGACCACCTCGAAGAACACCTTCAGGTCATACGCGGTCGCCAGCCACGTGTTCACCGCGCCGCGGGCGCCGACGAACTCCAAGTACGCATCGACCAGCGGATGCCCCAGCGTGATCGACCGAACCTCCCGCCCGTCCATCACCCGCTGCATGCTCGGCACGAACGTCATCGCAACGCTCCTTCCTCGACACGACAGGACGGAGCGGAACGATCGTGGCCCCGCCGGACGGCACGCACGCGGTAGGCGCTCCGCTCCGGCCGCCTCCGGCGACCTCCGCTACGCGCCCACCGCGTACCCAGAGCCAGCGCTAAACCCGGGACGACCAGGTCCACGACAGAATCGCTCGCCGAGCTGCCATATCACCCGCATATCCAACACGCCCACCTCGGGATCACCTCGATCTATCTTCAGGGAATCGACACGCGCGAGATCGTCGACGCGGTCCATCACCGCCGACCGCCGGTGATCCCAGCGAGCGCCGGCCTACGGCCATAACGCGCGCCGAGCATGGGCCGGTGAGCGGCGCATCACCGGCCCGTGGCGCTCGGCGCAGACCCCATGGGAGCGCGGAGTATCCACCGCGCGGCATCGCGATCTCACGATCCATCGTGTCCGAGAGCAGCCATCCCGGCCCTATTGCCAAGGAGCGCCATGATGGCTGCTTCGCGCCGGAAGCGGCAGCGTCGCGAGCTTGGTATGGCCCTGACGCGAGTTCTGCGTGCTCGTGGAAGCGGGAGTTGAAGCCGGGTGTCGGCGCGCGTGGTGATCTTCCCGAGCACCGCGCCGAGACACCGCGGCTCGAGTTCAACCGTCCGGCTGCCGACTTGCCGGACTTCATCTGGCTCGATCGGGTGAGGCCGAGGGTGGATGATGGTTCAGTCGTCTTTGTACCTGGTCTTCGGTGATCGGCCCGCGGATGACTTCGTTGAAGTGCTGGAAGCTGAGGCCGAGTCCCCAGCCGATGAGCGGGTATGCCGGCCAGAAGAAGCCTCTGCCGCGCTTGGCCCACAGCGCGATGAATATCGCGTTCACGACGACGTAGGCGGTCACATGGCTGAGAAAGTCTCGCCACCGTTGCAGCTGAGTAGCCGTGGTCAGATACTGGTCGTAGTTCGGGTTTCGTCTCATTCGTTGTTTGGCTGCTCCGCCAGTGCCAGGATGTTCTGCTCAGCGGGCGGAGGGCCACTGCTCACCGACGGCTGCGGACTGCCGAGGTATGTGTGAATCAGCTGGACGGCCATTGCGCCGTCGCCAACGGCGGAAGCCACTCGCTTGATCGACCCGTGGCGGACGTCGCCGGCGATAAAGACCCCGGGTTGGCTCGACTCGAGCGGATACGGATCGCGCTCCAGTGGCCACCACCTTCGCTCGTCCGGCTCGAGTACGTCGCGGCCAGTCATTAGGAACCCGTTTGCATCGCGGCGGAGCCATCCCGCCACTCCCCCAGTCAGCGGTACTCCGCCGATTAGCACGAACAGAGCGTCAACCTCCAAGCGCGTCTCGGTTTCCGCCGCGGAGTCGGCGATGACCAGCGCCTCGAGGTGGTCGATGCCCTCCGCGCGAACGACGCGAGCGTTGAGGACGACGTCGATGGCGTCGCAGGTGTGGATGCGGTCGACGAGGTAGCGGGACATGCTCTTCTCCAGCGACGATCCCCGGACTAGAAGCGTCACCTTGCGGGCGTGCGTTGCGATGTGAAGGGCGGCCTGGCCCGCCGAGTTCGCAGCGCCCACCATCGCGACGTCGCCACCGCGATAGCGGAGGGCCTCGGCCGGCGCCGAGCCGTAGTGGACGCCGCGACCGATCAGCTCCTCCACCCCGGGCGCATCGAGCCGCCGGTAGGCAACGCCAGGAGCGACCACCGCGGTCCGGCATCGCACCTGCGAGCCGTTGATCAGCTCGACCAGCGCAGTACCCGTCTCCAGCTCAGGAGCGACGCGCAGGAGCTCGACGCCGATGAGGACCTCCGCGCCAAAGCGCACCGCCTGCTCATACGCCCCGGCGGCCAGCTCGGCGCCGGTTATCCCCTGCGGAAAGCCCGGATAGTTCTCGATCCGCGCGCTCGTTCCTGCCTGTCCGCCGGGCGCCATCCGCTCGAGCACCAGCGTGTTGAGACCTTCCGAGGCGGCATAGACCGCCGCGGTCAGCCCCGCTGGACCGGCACCGACGATCAGTACGTCATATTGCTCGCGCCGAGGCCGCGTGGGGAGCCCAAGCCCAGCGGCGACCTCCGCTCGCCAGCGCGAGGTCAACTGGTAGCGGCGCGCGCCCCTCTCGTCAAGACCCGAACGCGCGTCCTGATACTCAGACGGCGGCTCGATCTGGGAGCCGTCGGGCAAGACCACCAACGGAAGCGGGCGCTGCAACCTTTCCCCTGCGTCCAGCATCTGGACGAGGGGATCCACATCAGGGTTAAGCCAGCGGTGTCTGAGCGAGTTCCGCGACAACAGCTGGCGCAACTCTTGCGCCCCCGGGGACGAAGCGCGCGAGACGACCCACGCCTCCGCATCGCGCACGTAGCGTGGTGCTCGCCGCTCCCTGCGCTTCACTGAGCCTTGCCCCGTACTCTCGTTGCCACTTGATCTGCCACAGGCTCGCCAACGACTATCCCTACAACCGGTGCGACTATCGCCCCGGCGCCGTGAAGCCACCCGGCCGCGCTGGCGATGACGATCGCTGTAACGATGCCCGCCGCCGTAATCGCCTGGGCGATCACGACGACGGCCGCGGCTGCGCGGCAGCGAGCCGAGTCGCCGGGCAGGCCGGTGGCAAAACATAGGCCGAGCGCGACCGCTCCCGCGGCGAGCCACATCAGCGCCTCACGATCTCATAGAGCATGGGGTGCGCCTTGTAGGGCATGGCACGACCCGGGAAAGCTGGGCCTGAGATCGCCCGGCCGAATCGTTCGGCCGTCGCGAACGCGCCACGGTTTACGTAGCGGAACTCGACGGAGGAATAGATGCTGCGGTGCAAGCGGGTACCGAGATAACCGGGTTGCTCCCGAAGAAAATCGCGGGCACGCTCCCAACCGGCCAAGAACTCGTCATCCTCCTCGTTGGCCACCTCGAACGGATTGATGAGAATCACGCACTCGGCTTCCTCAGGGGTCGGGTCCTCCCGGATCGGCTCATACAGGCCCGGATGGGGCGTCCCCGGCATGTCGCGCGGAAATACCGGATCCATGACCGCCACCTGCCAAGCCTCTACCGATTGGATCTCGGCGACATTGACGTAGCGAAAGTCGGCCTGTGGCTGGAGGCTTCGGTGGAGCGCAGTCCACCGAAAGCCGCCCCGGCCATCAATGACCTCGCGCGCGCGCTCCCAGCCGGCGAGGAACTCGTCATCGGCACCGTCCGGCACCTCGAAGAAATTGAAGAGGGTGACGCTCTTCATCGCCTCGCTCACACGCCGAGTCTCTCACCAGGGGCGAACAACAGCAACCGCTGCGCGGCTATGCCCAGGCATGAGCACAGAGTGCTGCGTTCAACCTCGCGCAAGGCCGCCATAAATGCCTTGTCAGCCCATCGGCCAGCGCGCCCCTGGTCGCGTCGCAATGCAGCAGCCCAGCGTCAGGACGGCCCTGGGACAAAACCACGCGCCCGTTCGAGATAGTTCCGCGGACCCGCTCCACTGCCGCCTTTAGGCCGCCAGGCAGCCATGATCCAGAGTGCCGCTCTTTCATGCCAACCCCGCTCGTTCAGCAAGATTACGCTTTTCGACGCCCGATCCGGCGCACTATTCAACGCCCCTTGACAATCGGCCGCGCGGCGCCGGGTTGCGCGTGCCCGCATGCGCGGGGATTCACCGCGCTGCTCGTGTACCTGGCCAGCGGCCGCAGCCCAGGCATCCCCGTCACCGCGTACGTGACGACGATCCTCGGAAACATCGCCCTTGTGGCCCTCTTCGGCGTGGCAGCGTTCGCGCAGCCCGCCATCGGGAAGGCGTTCCTCGCCGGCCACCACGACGTGATCGGCGTGAATTCATCCGTCTATGGCACCACGCTAACCGTCACCTCAGTCGTCGGGCTCGTGCTGTTCGTCGCCGGAGCGCTCCTGTTCGCAATCGCCATCTCACGATCACGATCGCTGCCCCGAAACGCCGGGATCCTGTTCGCCGCGTCGGTCCCGATCTTCGCGATCGGCAGCATCACGGGCAACGCGTTGGCGCCAATCGGCGCCCTCGGCGAGGTCGGAAGCGCGATCTGGATCGCACGCAGCGCCTCCCGGACGCACTCTGACCCTCAATCACAAGCCGCGACGAACGATCAAGAGCCGCCAGTGCTAGCAGCACACGCGTAGCACGCAGCTGAAGCCGACGACCTGTCCCGACGCGGTCCGCCCACGCGGGCCGCGTCGGCGCGCGCACGCGGCCGCGCAAAACGTGTCCGCACAGACGGTACCGACGCGCGGAGTCACTATCCGTGTCGTCCGGGGTTCGGCCTCAGGGTACACCGCGGCTTGGTCAGCCGTATGTCGATCAGGACGACGTCCGTCGTCGTCCTCGCCAATCTCGCGCATCGCCGCGCCGTCGACCCATCGGTCGACCCGACCCTCGCCCCGAAGACCCGCCTTCCGTCGGCGGCGTGTACGAGCAGCGGCCCCCGGAGCGACGGATCCACGGCCCAGCTTGCGTGCGGCGAGATGTCTCTCGGCTCAGATCGGAGCGGCCCCGCTGTTCGCCACTTGCGCGCATCGCGGCGTAGGACTCGAGATTCCGGCCATCCCCCTCGGTCAACCTCGACGAGACGTCGAGTGCTAGCAGCAGGTTGGAAGCTGCAAGCACCCGTCGGCGCCTGCACCGCGCTGGTCGGACTCCTCCCGGTGCTGCGAAGCGGTCACCAACCCGAGATGACCCGTGTAGGCGTCGAGGAGTAGCGCTAGCGCCGGCGGTCGGTCGAGTTGCCGGTCGACGTCGTCGCCGTCGGATCGGGCGTGACTCCTGGTGTCCGAGAGCGGCCACGCGGAGGGTATCGTCAGCGTTCGCCGTGACGGCTGCTTCCCGCCGCAAGCAGAGGCGCGCCGCGCCAGGCTGAGTGGAGCTGAGGGTTCCGCGTCTTCGTGATTGCGGCAGTCTGCGTTTGTTCCGGGTGGTGATGGTCCTGACCGTCGCAATGCCTCGATCTGCTCATCGGACGCGTGATTGCGTCGGTGCGACACCCGCGCGGGGGGTTCGCCGGTGTCGCTTTCGAGCCGGATGAAGCGTCTGATCTTGCCCGTCTCCTGTCGTTCGATTTCCTCGACGCTGTGATACGGATCTGGGGCTGTGTCATTCCGAGCTGCTCGAGGCCGCGTTGCAGTTAACCATGCGTTTGGGCGCACCGTCGCCAGCGAGCGGCTCGCTACTGTGTGACAGGCAGGGGTGGTTGTCGGGGCGCGCGGCCCCCCAAGCGGTCCGTCATCGCCGCCCACTACCGTCCCCAGCCCGTCAAGTCATCCAGTGTCCATGGGAGCGGGGCGGCAAGGAGGGAGATACGATCGGATGGCATCTCGTAC
>CAVSUS010000007.1:0-530501 GCA_963731355.1 uncultured Solirubrobacterales bacterium
CCCACGGCCTGCCCGACCCGCGCGTACGTCTGTTCGTCGCCGAAGTCGCCGCTGACATAGGACAGGCGGCGAGCGAAGCGCCCGAACACCTCCTCGTCGATCGTCTCGCTCGCCTCGATCGATTGACGCGCCAGGTCTCGGAGCTGCTCTGCCGACAAGTCCCCGTGCGCGACCCCGATCACCGGGCAGTCCAGCAACCCGCGGTCCTCCAGCCGGTAGAGGGCTTCAAACGTCTGCCTCCGTGCCAGGTCGCCCGTGATCCCGAACACCACCAGCGCATTTCCCTCCCGGGGGCTCATCGCCGGGCAACCTATCGCTTGGCGCTCGACGAGGCCCTCGATGTCGGCTTGCGGCTCGTTCGCCTCGATCGGGCACGCGACGATTCCCCACGCTTTCTCAGCTTGAACGCGAGCGCCACGTCGTCCGCGCTCGGCGCGCCCCCGTCGGTGCCGGTCTCCAGCACGCACGGCAGATGTTCGAACCTCGGTTCGGACAGGACCACCGCACAGCCTCTCTCTCCGAATTCGCCTTGGCCGAGAATCGCGTGGCGGTCGCGGTTCGAGCCCAGCGGAGTGGCGGAATCGTTGACGTGCACGGAGCGAAGACGCTTCTCGCCGACCAGCCCGTCGAGCTCGTCCAGCGTCTCGCGCAGTCCGTGCGGGGTCCGGATGTCATAGCCGGAAGCGAGCAGATGGCAGGAGTCCAGGCAGATTCCGAGCCTGCGATCACCGCCCGCCGCTTCCAGCAGTTCCGCGAGCTCCTCGAACGAGCGGCCAAGCGTGCCCCCGGCGCCGGCGGTGTCCTCGAGGTGAAGGTCGCAGTGGTCGGTCTCGGCCAGCGCCGCCTTGATGATCGTGCCGGCGCGCTTGATCGCCTTTGGGACGTCTCCCTTCTTCGCGGACCCTGGGTGCAGCACGACCCCGACCGCGCCGATCTCCTCGCCGACCCGCAGTGAATGGATCAGTGAGTTCAGGGACTTCTTGCGGATCTCCGCGTCCTCCGAGGCGCAGTTCAGCAGGTAGACGGCATGGATCAGGACGGCCTCGATCGGGCTGTCGTCCATCGCATCCCTGAACGCGGCGAAGTCCTCCTCGGTGTAAGCGGTCGGCCGCCACATTCGCGGGGACTGGTTGAAGATCTGGATCGCGTGGCAGCCGCGCTCCGCGCCGCGCTCCACGGCCTTGTCCAGGCCGCCGGCCTGCGATACATGAGCGCCGATGAGGGCTCGCGACGGCATTACGATGGGGGGTTATCTGACATGCGCGTTCGCTTTGCTCCATCCCCAACCGGGGCACTGCACATCGGGGGCGCTCGAACCGCCCTCTACAACTGGCTCCTGGCCAGAGGCGGACCACCCGGCCCGAACGGTGAGGACGGGACGTTCGTGCTGCGCATCGAAGATACCGACCGTGAGCGGTCCACTCCGGAGAACGTCGAGCAGATCCTCGACGCGCTGCACTGGCTCAACCTCGACTGGGACGAGGGCCCTGTCTTCCAATCGCAGCGCGCCGATCGCCACCGAGAGGCGCTCGAGCAGCTGCTCGCCTCCGGGCGGGCATACCATTCGACGGCCACCGCGCAGGACGTCAGGACCTACAAGGAGCGTCACGGCTGGGAGCGCGGGTTCCGCGGCGAGCCCGAGTCGACCGGGGCGGTCCGGCTCCGCTATCCCGACTCGGGCGAGACCGGTTTCGACGACGTCGTCCGCGGCAGGATCCGCTTCGCGAACTCCAGTCGGGACGATCCGGTGATCGCTCGGGCCGACGGCTCGGTGCTCTACAACTTCGCCGTGGCGGTCGACGATCTCGATGCGGGTATCACGCACGTGGTGCGCGGCGAGGACCACATCTCGAACACCCCGACGCAGCTGCTCGTGTTCGACGCGCTGGGCGCGGAGTCGCCCGTCTATGCGCACCTGCCGCTGCTGTATGGCCCGGATGGACGCAAGCTCTCGAAGCGCCACGGCGCCGCGTCGGTGCAGGACCTCCGCGCGGCCGGCTACATCCCCGAAGCGGTCGACAACTACATCGCGCTGCTCGGGGCCGGGTTCTCGGCGGACGAGGAGCACTTCAGTCTGCAGGAGCTGGCCGAACGCTTTCGGCTGGAGCGGGTCTCCAAGAACCCGGCGATCTTCGACGAGCAGAAGTTGCGCCACATGAACGGCCGGCACCTGCGCGAGTTGGGGATCGACGAGCTGACCCGGCGGCTCGAGGAATACACCGGACGCGAGGGCCTGCGCGGTGCGGTCGAGATCTCGGCGGAGAAGATCCAGACCCTCGCCGATTTCTGGCCTCTGGTGAGCTTCCTGTTCGATGGGCCAATCGACGACGAGCGGGCGTTTCAAAAGGTGATCTGCAGCGACGGTGGAGTCGAGAACCTCGAAGCCGCTCGCGATGCCCTCGCGGCGGCGGAGCCGTTCACCGTGGAGAACGTCGAGGCGGCGCTCCGCGGAGTGGTCGAGGAGCTGGGGGCCAAGCCTGGAAAGGTCTTTCAGCCGGTCCGCGTGGCGATCGCGGGTACGACCGTTTCACCGGGAATCTTTGAAAGCGTGGCGCTCCTCGGCCGTGAGGAGACGCTCGCGCGGATCGACCGGGCGCTGGATCGCGCCGGCGCGAGAAAGGCCTAAGGAATGATCGAGGACGTGCCGATAGAAGAGGGGGCCGGGGATGTCGGCAGCCTGCCCTCCTCCGATGACCGTACCGAAACCAAGACCGCCGACACGGAGCTTGCGTTGGCAACCCTAGCCGCCGTTGACAGTCCCGCACCAGATTCGTACGCCGCGCATGAGCGCCGGCACAACGAAGGGCACGGTCGCCGGCTGACCGCCGCATTCGAGGCGCTGGAGGCCTTCCCCATGCTGGTCGAGTCCCGCAACCGGGTGCTGCGCCTGTTCGACGCCGGCGAGCCCTCGACGGCCGACGTGGTGGCCGCCGTGGAGGCCGACGTCTCGCTCGCCGTGACCGTTCTGCGGCTCGCCAACGGACTCGACGGTCCCACGCGCGGACGCGTAGAGAGCGCGGTCAAGGGCATCGAGCTGCTCTCGCCGCGCACCGTCCATGCCATCGCGAGCCGTGCGCGGACATTCGACTTCTTCGAACGGACGGCGGTCTGGCAGGGGATTCCGGAACGCTTCCGACTTCACGCCGTCGCCACCCAGCGCGCCGCCGACCGGCTGGCGCGCGAGCTCGGCTACGAGTCGCGCGACCGGCTGATGGTCACATCCCTGTTGCACGATGTCGGCAAGCTCGTGCTCGTGCACGCGTATCCCGGCTATCCGAGGCACATTCACGCCGACGCACGCACCCCCGAGGAGCGTATTCAAAGCGAGCGCCACGAGCTCGGAGTCGATCATGCCCTCGTCGGTGGGGTGCTCGCCCGCCGCTGGGGTCTGCCGAAGTCGGTTGCGAGCGTCATCGAGCGCCACCACGCGGACGACGCCGACGGTGAGGCGGCTCTGGTCCGCCTCGCCGACATGCTCGCCCACTACGTCCTCGGTGGCGCGGTGTCTCCGGCGGAGCTGCTCACGGTGGGGCGCACCGTCGGCGTCAGGCCGGCCGATCTGCGCACGGTGATGTACGAGCTGCCGCTCCCCAGCGCCGGCGGTCGTCCGCGCCCGGTCGAACCGTGCCCGATGTCCAGCCGCGAGATCGACGTCCTGCGCCGCCTCGCCCGCGGGATGGTCTACAAGCAGATCGCCAGCGAGCTTGGCCTCTCGACCAGCACGGTCCGCACCCACCTTCACAACGTTTACGGCAAGCTCGGGGCCATGGACCGCGCCCAAGCGGTGCTGATAGCGACCGAGCGCGGCTGGATCTAGACCGCGGCGGGCGCGACGGCGCGCCGTGGGCGGTCGTGCCATACGATCGCTCCCGGCGTGATCTCGATCACCACCAAGTCGCCGTACGCCGTCAGCGCTCTGGTCGAGCTGCACCTTCACGGCGAGCGCGGACCGGTGCCGATCGCGGAGCTCGCTCGTCGGCGCGACATCCCCGTCCAGTTCCTCGAGCAGCTGTTCGCCACGCTCCGCCGCGCCGGTGTCCTGCGTTCCCATCGCGGTGTCAAGGGGGGCTACACGTTCGCGCGGCCCGCCACGGAGATAACCGTCCTCGAGATCGTCGAGCTCCTCGACGGCCCGATCGGCGGGGGCGCCACCGGGGTGTTCGCGGATGCCGCTGAAGCGGTGCGCACGGTCCTGGCCGAATCGACGATCGCCGAGGTGGCCGAGGCCGAGATCCGGGAATCGAGCGCGCCGATGTATCACATCTGAGGAGCGTCTCAGGCCGGCGCTTGGGGTTCGTGCCGCGGAGATCCCGGGAGACCGGCGGTTCTCGTAGGGTTAGCCGCCCCATGGGCGCAGTCCCGACGAACATCGCCGATCACGTGGGCCGAACGCCGATGGTTCAGCTCACCCGGATGGTCCCGGACGACGGCCCGCAACTGTTCGCAAAGCTCGAGGCGCTCAACCCCGGGGGCAGCGTGAAGGACCGCATCGGCGTGTCGATGATCGAAGCGGCGGAGCGGGACGGCGTGATAGAGCCGGGACGCACGACGATCGTCGAGGCCACGAGCGGCAATACGGGCATTGCCCTGGCATTCGTCTGCGCCGCCAGGGGCTACGACCTGGTGCTGACCATGCCCCAGGGAATGAGCCGGGAGCGCGAGGGGCTGCTCCGCCTGTACGGCGCGCGCGTCGAGGTCACCGAGTCGTTGGGGGGGATGAACGAGGCGGTCGACGCTGCTCGCGTGCTCGCTGCGGGCAACGATTCCTACCTTCCCGACCAGTTCTCCAATCCGGCCAATCCCGAGATCCATCGCCGCACCACTGGTCCGGAGATCTGGGAGGCGATGGATGGCCGCGTGGATGTATTCGTCGCCGGCGTCGGCACCGGCGGCACGATCACCGGCGCCGGCGAGTTCCTCAAGGAGCGCAACCCGAGCTGCTGGATCGTCGCGGTCGAGCCGAGCGCGTCCGCGGTGCTGTCCGGGAGGCCACCCGGGCCGCACAAGATTCAGGGGATCGGCGCCGGCTTCGTTCCCAACGTGCTCAACCGCGAGGTCATCGATGAGGTGATTCCCGTCCGCGACGAGGATGCGATCGAGACCGCGCGCCGCCTCAGCCGGCGCGAGGGGGTGCTCGCCGGGATCTCCGGGGGAGCCGCGGCGTGGGCGGCCCTGAAGGTCGCGGATCGCGAGGTCTCTGGAGGCGCGCGGATCGTGGTCATCCTCCCCGATTCGGGCGAGCGGTACGTCTCCACCCCGTTCTTCGCCCCGTAAGGGCCAGCTACGCTTTCTTCATGTTCGGCCACGGGCTGATCGCCCGCATCGCCGCCGAGATCCGGCGCGACGTGCACGCGGCGCGCACGAGAGATCCAGCCGCTCGCGGAGTGCGTCCGATCGAGATCCTGGCCACCTGGCCCGGGGTGCACGCGCTCCTCGCCTACCGGCTTGCGCACGCGCTGTACCGGGCAGGGGTGCCGTTTCTGCCCCGGATAATTTCCGCGCTCGCTCGCTCAATCACCGGAATCGAAATCCACCCGGCCGCCAGGATCGGGGAGGGATTTTTCATCGACCACGGCATGGGCGTGGTGATCGGGGAGACGGCCGAGATCGGCAACGACGTCACGCTGTACCAGAGTGTGACTCTGGGCGGGACCGGGTTCGCCACCGGCAAGCGGCATCCGACCGTCGAGGACAACGTGACGATCGGCTCGGGCGCCAAGTTGCTCGGGCCGATCACGGTCGGCCATGGCTCGAAGATCGGCGCCGGGAGCGTCGTGATCCACGACGTGCCGCCCAACTCAACGGTCGTCGGCAATCCCGGCCACCCGGTGCGGGTGGAGGGCCGACGTCCCGAGGGACCGGACGCGGATTGGGTCCACCTGCCGGACCCGATCGCCGACGCGATCAAGGTCCTTTCGGATCGCATTTCCACGCTCGAGCAGGTGTCCGCCGCTGCGCGGGACGGCAACGACGCTGGGGGGCAGGTGGAGACCGAGAATCAATCCCCGGGCAAGCAGGCGGCGAGCAGAGTCAATCCGTCCGTCGGGCCGAACCCGGCCGGGGGGTAGAGCCGGCCCGCCAGACCGGCTGCCTACTCTCCGGTCCCCTCGCGATCGGCGGCCACCGGGGGCAACGGCGAGCCGGGTGTCACATCCTCGGGCACGTTGACCCGAGAGCGCACCAGATACAGCGGACGGCCCTTGACCTCATCGTAGATGCGCCCTACGTACTCGCCGATGATCCCGATGGCGATCAGCTGGATCCCGCCGAGCAGCAGAACTGCGATCGTGATCGAGCTGAATCCGGGTAGATAGGAGCCGAGGACGCGCAGCACGATCACCACCGGGATCGCGACGAACGCCAGGGTCGAGATCAGAAACCCGAACAGCGTCGCCAACTGAAGCGGCCGGTGGGAGAACGATGAGATCGCGTCGAGCGAGAACTTCATCATCTTCGGCAGGGTGTACTTCGTCTTGCCGGCGTAGCGGGCGTCGCGCCGGTAAGGCACCGCGGCCTGACGGTATCCCACCCATACCGTCATGCCACGCAGGAACCGGTTTCGCTCGCGCATGGACAGGAGCGCGTTGAGGGCAGTTCGGTCCAGTAGCCGGAAGTCGCCCGAGTTGTGCTGTAGGTCGACCTGCGCCAGCTTGTCGAAGAGCTTGTAGAACCAGCTGGCGGTGGCCAGCTTGAAGCGCGATTCGCCCTCCCGCTCTGCACGTACCGCGTACACGACGTCGCATCCGGCCCGCCACTGGTCGAGCATGCGGAGGATCACCTCGGGAGGATCCTGGAGATCGGCGTCGAGCATCACCACCGCGTTGCCACGGGCATGGTCCAGACCGGCGGTCAACGCCGTCTGATGACCGAAGTTGCGCGACAGGAACACGACGTGCACGCGCGGGTCCACGGCGGCCAGCCGGTCCAGCGCAGCCGGGGTGGCGTCGGTCGAGCCGTCATCGACGAGCACCAGTTCAAATGCGACATCCTCGAGCGCCGAGCAGACCCGGGAATAGAACTCATCGATCGTCGCTTCCTCGTTGTACACGGGGGCCACGACGCTGAGCAGGGCGAGCGGTCTCGAGCCGCTCTCGCCGTTCACCGACGTGCTCATGGCTTTCTCATCTTAGGGAGACGCCGATGCTCAGGCCTCATTTACAGCCCGGGCATGGAAACGCTGTGGGGAATGTATCCGAGCATCTGGATCACCTGCACCACGCCGGTCATCACGATCGCCGTGCGCCAGAGCCTGCGGTCGGTGGCGAGGGCGGCAAGCGGCAGCAGCCAGGCGACGTACCAGGGGAGAAACGAGCTGGCGGTGAGCAGCAGCACGACCGTGGCCCAGCCGGCGCCGTCGATCCAGTCGAGCTCGCCACGCCAAACCCTGCGCAGCAGCCAGCAGAAGGAGGCCACGAACACGGCAGCGAGGACCATCGCGACCACGTGACTGAAGGCCCCCAGCCCCAGCCGCTCCCCGATGAACCCGGGGATGCTGTGCCAATCGCCCTCGCGCTGGCTCTGTAGCACGGTCGCGGGCAGATGCAGCAGCCCGCGTCCAAATGCGGCGAAGCCAACCGCGACGACGATTGTGGCGGTGGCGGCGGCGCCGATCAGGATGTCACGCCGGCGGCTTCGAGCCAGGCGGCCACCGGCGCCGGCGAGTGCGAACGGAAGGAACAGGCCGGCGGTCAGCTTCACCCCCGTTGCCAGCACCATCAGGCTTGCGCCCGCTCGTTCGCGATGCTGGAACACGAGCGCCACCCCCGCCACGAGGAGGGCCAGCATCAGAAGGTCGTTGTGGCCCCCGCCCACGCCATAGACGACGATCAGCGGGTTCAGGCCGACGAGGGCGGCCGACCTCACGGGATTCGTGCCTCGCAACCTCGCCGTATTCCACACGACGGCCACGGTGGCCACGCTGGCCACGGCGGCGATGGCCTTGTACGCGAACACGCTGGCGGCGATGGACAGCGGCGCGAGGACGTAGCTGAGCGCCGTGAACACCGGACCGTACGCCGTTGGCGTCGCGACCCACTTCGCTCCGATCAGGGGGTAGAGCGGATCCAGCAAGATTACGTGCGGGCCTTGCAGGTATGGATTTGCGCCGTAGAGGGCGAGCATCCGACCGTAGGCCTGATAGCTGAACACGTCGGTGGAGATCAACGGGGGCGCCAGGAGCACGAGCGCGTACAGCGCCGCGATGCACGTGAGCACCATCCGCGCTGGGAGGCGATCGGCGGTGTGGACGACGATCGCGTAGCAGCCGAACATCAGGCCGAGGACGGCGATCGCACCGGCGACGTGGAGGTCGAGGCCCGTGATGCCGAACGGCCCGGCCAGCCAGCTCGGCACGGGGCGAACCGTCTCCGGCAGGAGCGAGTCCGTGCCGGCGGCGGATATCGAGACCACGAGCCCGGTGAGGAGCAGGCCGGCGAGCCCGACGATCCCGAGCCGCGTGCGTGAGGAGGAGCGGGCGCCTGTCTCGAGGGCTGGGGTCCTGAGCTCGAAGGCGCCGCTCTGCGTGGCCCCGAGTGGCCCGTGGACGCTCATCGCTGCAAGGATGCCCGGCCAGCGGTCGGCCGGGGTTTGGGCGACATTGAGATTACGTTAGGACCATTGTGCACACAAGCACCCGCTCGTCTGTTCCGTTTCCCGGCCCCGGCAGGCTCGTCTGTTCCGTACCCCGGCCCGGGCAAGCGAAGTTCCTCTGCCCATGTTTCCCGGCTTGGGCAGACCGTGATCATGCTCTCCGAACTTCCCGACGCTGGCAAGCCCAGTCATGGTGCCCGAACCTCCGGACGGTGCCCGGCCCGCGCGATCGCGGCCGGCGCGCTCTTGCGCAGCCGAGGCACCATCCACATCGCCTCGACGGCGATGCGAGCCGACATCTTGCTCGTTCCGGCTGTCCGATCCGTAAAGACGATCGGGACCTCTTTCACGCGAAACCTGGCGAGCAGCGCCCGATAGGTGACCTCGATCTGGAACACGTATCCCTCGGCGCGGATGCTCTGAAGGTCGATGGCCTCGAGGACCTCACGACGGATGCACTTGAAGCCGCCCGTGAGATCGTGCACGTCGACCCTCAGCACCATGCGAGCGTAGATACCCCCGCCCCGGCTCACCAACCGTCGCAGCACGCCCCAGTTCTCGACGCCGCCACCCAGAACGTAGCGCGAACCAAGCACGAGGTCCGCGTCCTTGGCCGCCTCCAGGAGGCTCTCCAGGTAGCGGGGGTGGTGAGAATAGTCGGCGTCCATCTCGATCACGAGCTCGGCCTCACCCGCGAGCGCGCGGCGAAAGCCGGCCAGGTACGCCTTCCCCAATCCGGCCTTCCCTTCGCGGTGGATTACCTCGACCTCTTCGCACTCCAGCGCGAGGCGGTCGGCGAGTTCTCCCGTTCCGTCCGGAGACCCGTCGTCGACGACGAGGATCCGGAAGTCTTCGGGGACGAGCCGCTCGAGTTCGGCCAGCGTCGCACGGACGATCCGCTCGACGTTCGGCGCCTCGTTGTAGGTCGGGATGATGACCCAGACTCGGGGTGGCATGGTTTCGGGAGAGTAGTCGGAGACGACGCCGCGAACGCACGCGCTCGCCCGACACGGCATCATGCCGCCGGGTTTTCGATGGAGCACGGCCCCAGCGCGATACGCAACCGGACCCGGCCACGCTCGCGCGCGGGGATGCGCGTCCGTGCCCGGCGCCGAAGCATGCTTCCACACCATCGTCGCCGGCGCACCGTGGCGACGCTCGGACTCATCGTCGTGGTGGTCGGCGTCGCGGGAGCGACGGTGTTGACGTTACGCCCCGGCGGTGGCTCGGGCTCCCATCCCGCCGTGGTGCACGAACCGGCCGGGTTCTTGGCGCGGATTCGCACCTTGGCCGGCGAAGGGGCGAGGTCGTTCGCGGCCATGCAGAACGCGGCCATCGACCGCACGCTTGCCTACACGCCATATGTACGAGTGGCCGGCCGCCAGCATCGCGAGATCGCCCTCACCTTCGACGATGGGCCAGGACCGTACACGCCCCACATCCTCTCGATTCTCCAAGCCAAGAGCGTTCCCGCCACGTTCTTCGAGGTCGGCCTCCTCGAGCGCTATTTCCACGCCTCAACCTCGAAGATCGTCGCCGACGACGACGTGATTGGCGACCACACCATGGACCATGCGCCGATGGCGCGGCTTTCGCCCGTGAACCAGCGGGCGCAGCTACTCGAACAGATCACCACGATCCGGCGCTACGGTGCCCCCTTTCCCCGGCTGTTCCGGCCTCCCTACGGATTGTGGAACCGGGCGACCCTGGCGCTCCTGCACTCCTACCGGATGCTCATGGTCCTGTGGACGGTCGACACGAACGACTACCTGCGCCCGGGGGTGAGGGCCATCGTCCACTCGGTTTTGGCCGGAGCCCGTCCCGGGGCGATCATCCTCTTGCACGACGCAGGCGGCGACCGAAGCCAGACCGCCCGCGCCCTCCCGAAGATCATCTCGGCGCTCCGGGCGCGCGGATACCGGTTGGTGACCGTTCCTCAGCTGCTGCTGGACAACCCCCCGCCCCACAACCAGCAGATCTCGGCGATACTGGGGACTGGCGGCTAGCGCGCCCGGTAGAGCCAGTGCCACGAGTCAGAGGTTCGGCGGCACCGAGAGGTCACCAGCGACGAACGTAAGCGACGCGGTCCCAGCTCGGCTCGGGAGCCAGCTGGATCGGCTCGCCGCCACGGTCGGGCTGAACGTATTCGAACGAATTTGCTCGTCCGTCGAAGTGCACGTCGAGCTCCCCCTCCTTTACGCGCTGATCGAGCCAAGCGGTGCGGAAGATCAGCCTGCGCAACCAGTGCACGAGCGAGCGTTCCGACGGTCCCACCAGCTCGGGCCAGCAGTCGTTGACGTGCTCACCGAGCGCGGACGCGGGATCGGTCACCTCGCCGTTGACGACGAGGTTGATGAGATCCTCGGCCTCGTCCTCCTCGATCTCGTCCGTGATGAAGCCCACCTTGCGCGCCGCCTGCTCGCAGCGCTCGCGGAAGTCGCGCTCATTGAACGTGAACCGCAGCTCGCCGTATTCGAGCACGAAGTCGTCGCCGGAGCTGTAGTTCCCGCGTCGGTACATGGAGCGTCGGCATCATATTTCGGATTCCTTCCTGCCCGCAGGGACTGAATGCGATGTTGCAGGCGGTCGCCGCGGGCGTCCTCGTCGCGGGTGCCGGCGCCCACCGAAACCTCCTCCAGAGAGGGCGAAATCGCTCGCTCTGCCGGCTCTGGTAAGGCATGAAATCCGCAGCCGCGACCCTGCTCCTCATCGAAGATCATCGTCCGACTCGCGCGTTCCTCGCGGACAACCTGTGCGCCGATGGCTTTGAGGTCCTGGAAGCCGAGTGCCTGGCGGACGCCCGGCGATTCATGAAGACGAGCTTTCCGGACCTCGCGATCGTGGATCTGGGACTGCCGGACGGGGATGGCCTGGAGCTTCTGCGCCACGTTCGAGAGGCCGACCGCGTGGCGGGCTCTCTGGATCCGGACCTCCCGCTACTCGTTCTCTCGGGGCGCTCGAGCGATATCGACCGGCTGCGCGGATTTGACCGCGGCGCCGATGACTACGTGGTCAAGCCGTTCTCCTATCAGGAGCTGCGGGCCAGGGTCCGGGCGCTTTTGCGTCGAACTCGTCGCCGCCCGGGTACGGGAAGGCTCCGAGTCGGTGCGCTCGAGGTCGATCCGCTGGCGCGACAGGTGTGGCTGCACGGCGTACCGGTGGCGCTGTCCAAGAAGGAGTACGCACTGCTTCGCGCGCTCGCGACTGAGCCGACCCGGGTGTTCACGCGCGAGGAGCTGCTCCGCGGCGTGTGGGGCTTCAGGTCGATGGGGCACACCAGAACCCTTGACTCCCACGCGTTTCGCCTGCGCAAGAAGCTGGGCGCCGCCGGCGACGCGTTCATCATCAACGTCTGGGGCGTGGGCTACCGACTGGTTGACGGGGCGATCGATTGTTGAGCGCCGCCGTGACCTTCGGCGGGTGGGTCGCGGGCGGTGTGGCCGTCCTGGCGGCGCTGACCGTCTGGCGGCTGCTCGGGCTCCGGATGGAATCGGTCGCCCGCGCCAGTCACGAGTTGCGTGGCCCGCTGACGGCCGCGAGGCTGGGGCTTGAGCTCGGCTCTCGGATGAATGAGCTCTCCCCGCAGCGGCTGCGCGCGGTGGATCTCGAGCTCGAACGCGCCGCCCTCGCGCTCGACGACCTCGCGCGCGCCGGCAACCGGAGCTCGCCGGTGCCGATCTCGGACGCGATCGACCTGCGCGAGTTGCTGGCGGACTCCGTGGAGGCTTGGCAGGCGAGCGCGGAGGCGGCGGGGGCCCGGCTGCGGCTTCATTGGTCGGGTCCAGACGCTTGCGTCCGAGGAGATCGTCTGCGCCTGGCTCAGGCGACGGGCAACCTCGTCGCCAATGCGATCGAGCATGGGGGAGAGACGATTGACGTCTACGGCCGGGCCGAGCGTGGCATGGTCCGCCTCGAGGTCGTGGACAACGGCCCCGGCCTGCCGGCCCCGGTCGCCGAGCTCGCGGAGCGGGCCCATGGAGGCCGGGGACGCCGGGGCCGCGGCCTGGCGATCGCGAGCGCGATCGTCGAAGGTCACGGGGGTCGTCTCGCCGCTGCGCCGGCGGAGCGCGGGGCGAGGCTCGTCGTGGAGCTCCCGCTCGCCGAGGCCGCTTTGGAGAGCACGCCGGCGACTGGCTGATCCAGTCGGCTACGCGGACCACGTCGCGCCGGCCGGGGCGCAGCCCATGCACATCGGCCGGACGGAATGACCCGTCTTTTGCAAGAACGCGGTCAACGGCGCCGCCTGCACAGAGTCGTGCAACCGGCGACCGGGTGACGCGCCGGGCGTCGGATCCTCGTCTACCCAGTCGCAGCGGGACATCGGGGCGCCACCGGGGGCGAATCGGACCCCGCCGTGGATGGTTGATGGGAAAAGGGTTGCATTGTGGGAGGAAGTGGGGTAGAGTGGGGAACGCATGGTCATGCAGTGTGGAACCCGGGTGGCAGGGCTCCTCCCACCCAGCCACCCGGGTTCGGAATTCGGCCACTCGAATGAGAACCCTTGATCTTCCGCGGGACCTTCGAGCACGCGCTGGACGCGAAGCACCGGCTGACCGTCCCGGCGAAGTTCCGCGCCGCGCTGGCCGGCGGGGTCGTGCTGGCGGCCTCCCACGAGGTGGCGCCGGGCTCGACCCGCTCGGTCTCGATCTGGACGCCGGACGGCTACGAGGCGTTTACAGCGCTCACGCTGAGCGGGCTCAACCCATCATCGCCGAAGGCCCGGGAGCTGAAGCGATTCTTCTTCAACTCGTCCTTTGACACCGAGCTCGACTCCGCAAACCGGTTGATGATCCCGCCGCCACTGATGCGCTATGCGAACCTCGAGAAAGACGTCGTCGTCACCGGCTCGGGCGAGTGCATCGAGGTGTGGGACCGCAGGTCATACGAGTCCTACCGCGAGGACATCCTCACCCGTATCCCCGACATCGCGGCGAGCCTTGGCGAAACTGCTTGACATGACACAGGTGCATATCCCGGTCCTCGCCGGCGAGTTGATCGACCTGCTCGATCCGCAGCCCGGTGAGATCGCGGTGGACTGCACCTTTGGCGGGGGAGGACATGCACGGTTGATCGCCGACCGACTCGGGCCCGCCGGGACGCTGATCGGCATCGATCGCGATCCTGCCGCCGAGGAGCGATTTGCGGAACTCGCCGCCGAGGTGCCTTGCCAGACGCGCTTCATCCGCGCTGACTTCGTCACCGCGTTGCAGCACCTCGAGGAGGAGGAGTGCAGGGCCGACCTGGTCTACCTGGACCTGGGGATGTCCTCGATGCAGGTCGACACCTGGGCCCGCGGCTTCTCCTACGCATACGACGCGCCGCTCGACATGCGCATGGATCCCGACCAGGAGCTCACGGCCGAGGAGATCGTCAACACCTGGGATGAGCGCAGGCTCGCGCGGCTATTGCGCGAGTACGGCGAGGAGCGCTACGCGTCGCAGATCGCACGCGCGCTCGCCCGCAGCCGGCGGCGGGAGGAGCTGACCTCGACCTACCAGCTCGTGGAGGCGATCAAGAGAGCGGTGCCGGTCCCCGCCCAGTTCGCCGGTGGGCACCCGGCGCGCCGGACGTTTCAAGCGCTGCGGATCGCGGTCAACGACGAGCTCTCGCAGCTCGACGCCGCGCTCCCGGCCGCGTGGGATCTGCTGGACGCAGGCGGCCGCTTCGCGGCGATCTCGTTCCACTCGCTCGAGGACCGGCGCGTCAAGCAGTTCCTGGCCGGACTCGCGCGAGGGTGCGTGTGCCCTCCGGAGCTACCCATCTGCGTCTGCGGGCGACGGCCCGAAGCGGAACTGCTGACCCGGCGGGCACTCGTGCCCACGCCTGGCGAGCTTGCGTCCAACCCACGCTCGAAGTCAGCCCACCTTCGCGCTGCCCGTAAGGTGGAGGTCGCGGACGGATGACTCCGTCGTCGAGGACCTCCGGCGGCGGGACGGTGGACGCCCAAGACCGCACGAGCGCGGCGACCGGCCACCGCCGGAAGCTCCGGCGCACCCTGAGCTCTCGCGCACCGCGCCGTGTCTCCGGCCCGGCCCGCGGCGGCCCGCGGGGTGCGTCTGCCAGCGGCGAGCCGGCGGATGCACGGGCGCGGCCGACTCGGCGGCGATCGGGGCGGGCGACGCCGCGCAGGTCGCGGCGGATCGGTGCCCGCGCAGGCGCCCTCGTCCGGTCGCTTCCCGACCACCCGCTGCTCGACCGGATCGTCCGCGGACGGGCCTGGATCCCGCTACTCGGTGTGATGCTCGCGGGGATCGTCGCGACTCAGGTCGAGGTGCTGAAGCTGGGGGCGAGCGTAGGCCGCTCTGTCCAACGGACGACCCAGCTCCAGAACGCCAACGAGCAGCTTCAGGCGAACGTGGCCGCGCTTGCAGACGACCAGCGAATCGAGCGGCTCGCGGCGGGAATGGGCATGTTGATGCCGGCACCCGACGCGGTCGGCTTTCTCAGCGTCCACGGGACCGGGGAAGTCGCGAGGGCGATCGCGACCATTCATGCACCCAGTCCTGCGAGCTTCCTTTCGCTGTTGCCGTCGGGCGGCGCGGTGCTGACCTCGACCGGTCAGTCGACAGCGCCCTCGGGTGGGGCGGTCACACCCGCGACCGGCGCCACGGCGACCGGCGCCACCGCGACCGACGCCACACCGGCCTCCTCGACGCAGTCGGGCCAGTCGTCGGGAGGCTGACCGTGCCGCGCGGTCGCTCAGCACCTGCGGATCCTCGAGGAGAACGACCGCAGTGGCTGTGATCGACCGGCGCATCGGATTCCTGTTCCTGGCCTTCGTCGGGCTGCTCGCGATCGCCCTGATCCGGGCCACCTATCTCGGAGCGATCCAGGCGAGCTCGCTTCATCGAGCAGCGGTCACGCAACAGGTCACGCAGGAGACGGTCCCGGCTCCGCGTGGAACGATCACCGACCGCAACGGTGTCGAGCTCGCGATCAGCGAGACCGCGGACGACATCGCGGCCGATCCGTACCTGATCAAGGACCCGGCCACGGCGTCCGAACGCCTGGCGCCGCTGCTCGCTCAGCCCCAGCTGAAGGTCCTGGCCGCGCTCACCAAGCCGCACACCGGCTTCGTGTATCTCGCCCACCTGATGCCCGCCGACCGCGCGGCCGCGATCAACAAGCTGAACATCGCCGGGATCTCCCTGATCCCGCAGATGAAGCGGGTTTACCCGCGGTCGTGGGCCGCGTCGCAGGTGCTCGGCACGGTCGGCTGGGCGGGCCAGGGCCTGAGCGGGCTCGAGTACCTCGACAACAGCATCCTGCGCGGTTCCAATGGCGTCCGCAAGGTCGTCAGCGATGCGATAGGACAGCCCATTTCGATCGACAACCTCCGACCAACCAAGCCGGGTCGGCCGCTCCAGCTGACGATCGACGCGGCGCTGCAGGATGAGGTCGAGCAGGTGCTCGCCGGCGTCGGAGCCACGTACTCGCCCCGGGGGGCCACCGCGATCGTGATGAATCCGAACACCGGCGAGATCCTGGCCCTGGCCAACTGGCCGCGAATCAACGCGAACGATCCGAGCGCCGCCCCGTCGTACGCGAACGAGGACCGCGCGGTGGGCTTCAACTATGAGCCCGGATCTACGTTCAAGGCGATCACGGTCGCGGGAGCCCTCCAGGAAGGTCTGGTCACACCGAGCACGCTGTTCGACGTCCCACCCGTCCTACAGGTCGCGGATCGCCAGATCCACGATGCCGAGACCCACGGGTACGAGATGCTGTCGGTGGCGCAGATCCTCAAGGTCTCGAGCAACATCGGCGCCGACGAGATCGGCGCGCGCCTGGGTGCGCAGCGCTTCGACTACTGGGTGCACCGGTTCGGGTTCGGCGCGCTCACCGGCGTCGACCTGCCCGGGGAGGAGCAGGGAATCGTGCGGCGCTGGTGGCAGTACTCGGGCTCTTCGATGGGCAACCTCCCGATCGGACAGGGTGAGTCGGTTACCCCCCTGCAGATGGCCACGGCCTATTCTGCGATCGCGAACGGCGGGATCCTCAGGCCGCCGCACATCGTCAAAGCGGTCGGCGACAAACCGACCGCGCTCCCGCCGGGCCATCGCGTCATCTCGCAGGCCACCGCCGCGGAGCTTCGCGACATGCTCCAGGGCGTGCTCGCGGATGGCGGAACCGCCTCCGGCGCCGCCATTCCCGGCTACGACATGGCCGGTAAGACCGGCACTGCGAACGAGGTCGTCAACGGCACGTACTCGAGCACCGACTACGCCGCGTCGTTCATCGGCTTCGTCCCCACCCAACATCCCCAGCTGCTCGTCGCCGTCATGGTGGACCGCCCGCAAGGCGCGATCTTCGGTGGCGCGGTCGCCGCGCCGGCATTCCAGAAGATCGTTGGCTGGGCCGTCCCGTATTTCGGGATCTCGCCCCGTTGACGCGCGCGACCATGTCGGGTTGTTCCCGGGACGCCTTCGACTAATCGGAAGTCTCCTAAGTCGGAGGGGACGGCGGTTCTTCCAGGTTTGGTCGATGACCTCTTCCCCCTCGTTGTGTGATGGCGGCCAACGGGCCTGGAATTCGCCGAGCCTGGCTCGTCGACCGCGAGCGCGCGTGCGTCGCTTCGCCGGTTGCGTTGGCGTAACCGGTCGGGGATCAGGTCGAGGCCGGCCGGGAAGTACAACAGCCGCCAGCGGCTGCCGGCCTGCTCGATCATGCGGCGGCGCGACGGGCCGTCAGTCGTCGTCGTTGCGGCCTTCGTGCCAGATGCTTTGGGGTGCCCGTCTGGCGGTGATCGGACATGGCTACGCGGTGCTCAGCTGATCGTGAGGACGCCCCGCGCGGCGAGATAGGCACCGATCGCGAACAGTCCGACCACTGCGATCTGGTGTCCGTGGCTCTCGATCCAGCCCTTGAGCCGCACGACCACCTCCTCGGTCCGGTCGGCCGCGAACGTTGAGGCCAGCAGCGCCCCCTCGAGCACGATCTGCTGCATCACGCAGAAGTACCCGACCAGGAGCAGGATGGACAAGGTTGGCGGGTTGAGGTGCGCGATGTGATCGAGGGCGTTGACGTAGCTGGCGCCGGGGAAGCTCATCGCGGCGCCGATCGTGAAGGTGGCGACCACCGAGCCCTTAGCGAGCATGCGCGTCTGCCACGGCTCCTGGCCAGCGTTTGCGTGGGCGGTCTTTCGGCGTTCGCGCCACTTGTGCAATCTCGTTTCGTGTCCGGTGGCCAACAGGAACGCGAACGACAAGGCGACGGCGCCGATCGCAATCTGACCACCCGGGCTCAGCAGGTGCATCGAGGTATTGGCCGCGCTTGATCCATGCAGCACGAAGACGATCGCCAGGCCCGCGGCGAGGCTCGTGGCGTAGGCGCCAAGGAGGTAGCCCAGCATCAGGCGTTTGGGGTGCGGGAGCAGCAGCATTACGGTCGCCGCCGCGATCAGCGTTGGGTTGATCGTCGCGACGAGCGCGGTGACGAGCACGATCACGACGTCTTGGTTCACGGCGCCTGACTCGGCCTCGGCAATTCAGCCGTGCTTCTCGACCGCGCGCGGTGTGCGGGTGTTTTGGACTGGTCGCTCCGCTGGTCGGGATCGGGGTCTAGGTTTGTGTATTCGGTGTGGGAGTCGGCTTGCTTTCCGGCCAGCAGCCGGACGACTGTGACTCCCTGGCAGCACCACCGGCCGCTGGCGGGACTGGCACCATCGTGGGCTTGGCGCGTTTGCGACCATGCTTGCGAGCTGGTCACCACCCGGTCGTCCTCGGCGATCTGATCGTCGATCTTGATGTACAGGTCGGGGTCGGCGTGACGGCGGCTGGACACGAGCCGGCGCACTCCCTCTGGCCCGAGGACGACCTCCTGTCGGCCGGACAGGCGGCCGAGGTAATCGGCGGCTACCAACTCGTCGATCAGCTCCAGCCGTCCCTGGTTCCACACCGCATCGACGAACGGCCGAACCTTCCGCTTGTTGCTCTCGCTCACGCTGGTCATCGCGTCGGATGATCTCGGCGGCCCGATGGCGTTC
Organism: uncultured Solirubrobacterales bacterium; assembly: GCA_963731355.1. Taxonomy (GTDB): domain Bacteria; phylum Actinomycetota; class Thermoleophilia; order Solirubrobacterales; family Solirubrobacteraceae; genus Palsa-465. Next base: position 18,575 of record CAVSUS010000007.1, read on the forward strand.
ACAAGGGAGGATTCCCGAGGGTTTACCCGCGTGTTTTGTCGTGGGGCCCTTGGCACGCGGTGTATCGTCGAATGGTATTGTCCGTAGTTGGGGGCTGTTTGCGCGAGCGCGAGCGCGAGCATGGTGCGCTACGCGAGGGGCTCACATATCGAGGGCGGACGTACACCGAGGGTCTGCAAGAGGTTCTGAGCCCCCGAGGCACTGCCGGAGCGTGGGATCAGCCGGCAGTTCGGTCTGGGCCAGCTCGTAGATACCTGGATCTGCGCGTACTTCGCTTCCGGCCAGGGCCGGCCCGTCCCAAAACCTGCCGCCTTTTCAGGCCGATCGAGGTCCGGCCCGGCCCACGGTACGCGCCAGCGCCGACAGGCGGTCGTCCCACTGCGATCCCACCTCCGCGATCCATGAGACGGCGTCAGAAAGCGGCGCCGGAGTGACCCGGTAGCGAACCTCTCGACCGGCTCGCTCGCGCTCCAGCAAACCGGCATCCGCCAGCGCGCTCAGGTGCTTGACCACGGCCTGGCGTGAGATCGGCAAATCGCCGGCGAGCTCTGTCGCGGTGGCCGGCTGGGCAGAGATTTCGGTGAGCAGCCGCCGGCGGGTGGGGTCGGCGAGCGCTCCGAAAACCGCGTCTACGTGATCCTCGCTCACGGTCAGGCCGCGACGAGCGCCGGCCCCAGGCGCGCGCCACCCGCTCCCGGGAGGGGGACCCCGACCAGGTCCAGAACGTCGAGGGGCCGGGCTTCGGTCACTCGGAGCCGCGTGCCGCCGTGCTCGACCGGCGTAATCACGAGTTCCACCCGCGAGGCCGGCTCGTCGCCGTCGGCCCACCAGAACACGAGCCTGCCCTCGAGTGACCCGGCCCCATCGCCGGGTGGAGACACCTCCTCGACCCACCCGCTCCGCGAGTCCTCGCCTATCCGGAACCACGCATCGCCGCCGGGGCGCAGATCGAGGATTACCTCGTCGGCAAGCCACTCCCGAAGGCGTTCCGGATCGGTGACGGCATGCCAGACCTCGGCGGGGGGCGCCGGCAAGGACAGCTCACGTGCGATTCGATCGGTCATCGGTGGGCTCCTTAGGCTCGAATCAAGTCCGAAGACGCGCAACCCGCAGGTTGCGCGTCTGCTAGATTAGTGCAACCAGTTAGTTGCACTATACCGGAGGGACGCCATGCCACTCGTACCGATGGTCGTCGAGCAGACCGCCCGCGGAGAGCGCTCGTTTGACATCTACTCGCGGCTGCTCAATGACCGCGTCATCTTCCTGGGAGGCCAGGTCGACGAGGAGACCGCGAACCTGATCGTCGCTCAGCTCGTCCATCTCGAATCGGATGATCCCGACAAGGACATCCACCTGTACATCAATTCGCCGGGCGGATCGATCTACGCGGGGCTCGCGATCTACGACACCATGCAGTTCATCCGTCCCGACGTCCAGTCGATCTGTTATGGGATTGCGATGTCGATGGGCTCGCTGCTGCTCGCCGGCGGCGCGCCGGGCAAGCGGATGGCGCTACCGAACAGCCGGATCCTGATCCACCAGCCCTCCGGCGGCTTCGAAGGGCCCTCGAGCGACATCGAAATTCACGCCCGCGAGGTGCTGGCGCTGCGGTCCCACGTCGACGAGATCTACGCCAAGCACACCGGCCAATCGGTGGAGCGGGTTCACGCTGACATGGAGCGCGATCGCTACTTCACTGGCGAGGAGGCGGTTGCGTACGGCCTCGTGGATCGGGTGATCGACCACCGCCCGGTAACCACCAGAGGACGGGGGTTCGGCCAGAACGGCACCTGACCCGCGCGACCCGGCCCGGATCGGAGGTTGCGAGAGAAACGCAAAGAGGGCCGTCGTTTAAGACGCAACCTCTACTGGTGGTCCAGACCGTCCGCGATATACGCGGCGAGGGCGAGAGACGAGGTGGCGGCCGGCGACGGTGCGTTACGCACGTGCACCGCGCGCGGGGTGTACGAGAGCACGAAGTCGTCGACCAGCCGCCCGTCGCGCCCGACCGCCTGCGCCCGGACGCCGCCGAAAGCGCGCTCCATGTCTTCGGCTTGCAGTCTCGGCACGTAACGGGCCGCCTCGGCCGCGAAGGCCTTTCGAGACACCGCCAGGCGGACCTCCTGAGCTCCCGTCCGCCACCAGCGCCTGATCATCCGCCACGTGCCGGGCCACGTCAGCGTGTCGATCACGTCTCGCCCGGACACCGTCGCCACGCGATAGGCCCGGCGGGATGCCACGAGCAGCGCGGTCGGCCCCAGCAGAACCTCGCCGTCGACCCGCCGCGTCAAGTGCACGCCCAAGAAGGGCAGCGCCGGGTCGGGCACCGGGTAGATCAATCCCCGTACGAGGTCACGGCGGCCGGGGCGGAGCTTCAGATATCCACCCCGGAAGGGGACGATGCGCGGGTCCGGCGGGGCGCCGGCCAAAACCGCGAGACGATCCGACCACAATCCCGCGCACAGCACCGCCCGCGACGCCTGCACCGCGTCCCCGCCCGGCCCCAGCAACCGGATGCTTCGAGCATTGTTGCTCATGCCGCCGACCCTCCAGCCCAGGCGAATGTCGCCCCCCGCCTCACGGACGTCCCGACCCAGCCGCTCGCATACCGCACGGAAGTCGACGATTCCGGTGTTGGGCGAGTGCAGCGCCGCCACACCGGTGGCGTGCGGTTCGATCTCCGCGATCTCTGCGCCCGTGACGCGACGGATGCCGGGCACCCCGTTCGCAAGCGCCCGCCGCTCGAGCTCCCCGAGCGCTCCCAGTTCGCCCTCCGACCTCGCGATGATCAGCTTTCCGATGCGTTGACAATCGATGCCGTGACGCTCGCAGTATTCGTACATGCGCGCGGCGCCGTCCACGCATAGACGGGCCTTGAGCGAACCGGGTGCGTAGTAGACACCGGCATGGATCACGCCGCTGTTGTGACCCGTTTGGTGAGCTCCTGCCGTGTCCGCCTGGTCGACCACGATCACCTTCCCCCCCGAGCGCCGCGCCAGCAGCTCACGAGCCACCGCGAGCCCGAGAATGCCGGCGCCGACGATCGCCGTGTCGTATCCCTCGCCAGACATGTCCATCACAACGATCGCGCATCCCGCCGACTCACGGGACCCCGACGCGTCTCAGCGCGTCAGGGCCCGCGACGGGATACCTGACGGTCCGGATGCGACCGGGATGACTTCGCGGATGCGGCACGATCGTTCGGCTCGCGTAGCGCTGCTACGCGTCGCCGTCCGCTCGCACCGCCCCGCTCGTCCCCCGGCCGCCCCGATCCCCTCACATATCCCGTCGCGGACCCTAAGTACCCTCTCGGCCATGCGTCTGGACGAGGTGATGCCCGGCGTCCCGGCAGGGGCGGGGGAGATCGAGGTCGCCGAGCTCGCCTACGACAACCGGGCCGTCAAGCCCGGCACACTGTTCTTCTGCGTGCCGGGATTCACCCGAGACGGCCACGATTACGCCGCCGATGCGGCCGCCGCCGGCGCGGTCGCGCTGGTGGTCCAGCGACCGGTGAACGCCGGCGTCCCGGAGGTGCTCGTGGACTCCGTCCGCGCCGCCATGGGCCCCGCCGCCGCCAGGTTCCACGGCGATCCAACGGCTCAGCTTCAGGTAGCCGGCGTCACCGGCACGAACGGCAAGACCACGACGGCGTTCCTGATGCGGGAGCTGCTCGAGGCCGACGGGCGCCAGACCGGGCTTCTCGGCACCGTCAAGAGCGTCATCGGCGGCGAGGAGCGCGCGGTCGAACGGACCACGCCGGAAGGAATCGATCTCCAGCGCACCTTCCGCGAGATGCGCGACGCGGGCGATGTCGCGTGCGCGATGGAGGTCTCCTCGCACGCCCTGGAGCTGCACCGGACCGATGGCATCCACTTCGCCGTGTCGATCTTCACGAACCTGACCCAGGACCATCTCGACTTCCACGCCACGATGGAGGCCTATTTCAATGCCAAGCGCCGGCTGTTCACGACGAGCCATCCTCGCGTCGCCGTGGTCAACGTCGACGACCCCTACGGCGGGCGGCTGGCGGCGGAACTCCACGAGCCGGTCACCTTCGCGCTCGACCGGGAGGCTGCTTATCGGGCGACGAACGTCCACATCGGCCTGCACGGGTGCCAGTTCACTGCCCGGACCCCCGAGGGAGAGACCGACGTGAGCTCCCCGCTGCGGGGACGGTTCAACGTCTACAACGTGCTGGGGTCGCTGGCCGCCGCGCGCGCGATGGGAGTCTCACTCGACGCCGCGATCGCGGCGATTGAGACGGCCGGGCAGGTGCCGGGCCGCTTCGAGCCCGTCGAGGAGGGCCAGGATTTCGCGGTGCTCGTCGACTACGCCCACACCCCGGATTCGCTCGAGAACGTGCTTCGCGCGGCGCGTGCACTCACCGACGCGCGAGTGCACGTGGTGTTCGGGTGCGGCGGCGACCGCGACCGGGGCAAGCGCCCGCTGATGGGCGCCATCGCAACGCAGCTGGCCGACCATGTGATCGTGACCTCCGACAACCCTCGCTCCGAGGATCCCGAGGCGATCATCGAGGAGATTCTCACCGGCACCGGGCCCGGTGTGCGATCGCTCCCGGACCGCCGAGCGGCCATAGCCGAAGCGATCGGCGGCGCCGAGCGCGGGGATGTCGTGGTGATCGCCGGCAAAGGGCACGAGCAGGGCCAGGAGTTCGCGGGCGGACGCAAGGTCCCGTTCGACGACGTAACCGTCGCGCGCGACGCTCTGCGGTCGGCGGCGCTTTCACGATGAGGGTCTGGAGTCCCGAGCGCGTCGCGCAGGCCGCGGGGGCGCGGCTGCTGTCGCCCCCACCGCTGGCCACCGGGCCGGAATGCGCGGTGATCGACTCCAGGCAAGCCGGCCCGGGCGCGCTGTTCGTCGGCTTACGGGGAGCGAGCGTCGACGGTGGCCGGTTTGCGGCCCAGGCCCTGGCGGCAGGCGCCTGGGGCGTACTGACCACCTTCGAGCACGCGGACGCGGCGCGATGCGCGCCACCCGGAGCGCTGCTCGCGACCGATGATCCGCTCCGGGCCATGCATCGGCTGGCCACGGCCTGGCGGCGGGAGCTCGGCGCGAAGGTGATCGGCGTGACCGGCTCGACCGGTAAGACTTCGACCAAGGACATCCTGCTGGCGGTCCTGTCGCCCCACCGCCGCACGGTTGCCTCGCGAGTCAACTTCAACACCGAGATCGGCGTGCCCCTCGAGCTGCTCGGCGCCCCGGCCGGTACCGAGGTGCTCGTGCTCGAGATGGCGATGCGCGGAGCGGGCCAGATCGCCGAGCTGGCGCGAGTCGCCGAGCCCGACGTCGGGGTGATCGTGACGATCGGACCGGTGCACCTCGAACTGCTCGGAACCGTCGAGGCGATCGCCGCCGCCAAGGCCGAGCTCATCGCCGCGCTTCCAGCCGGCGGGACCGCGGTCGTGCCGGCCGATGAACCGCTGCTCGCCCCGTATCTGCGCCCCGAGCTCGAGGTCGTGACGTTCGGCGAGGGCGGCGACGTCGCACTACTGGACGCGCGGGACGGGCGGGTCGAGATCGACCTCGCGGGCCGGCCGATTACGCTCGAAACACCCTTCACGCAGGCGCATTTGCGGCGCAACCTGCTCGCCGCGGTGGCGGCTGCGAGGGCCGTCGGCGTGGTCGCAGACGGGCGGGTCGAGCTCGAACTCTCGCCGGGCCGCGGACAGCGGGTGCAGCTCTCCGGCGGGGTGATCCTCATCGACGACTGCTACAACGCCAATCCGATGTCGATGCGCGCCGCCCTCGACGACCTTGCCGCGACGGCGGAGCACCACCAGCACTCCCGCCGGATCGCGGTGCTGGGCGACATGCTCGAGCTCGGCCCGGCCGAGCGCGAGTTCCACGTTGAGGTCGGCGAGCACGCGGCGACGACCGGAGTCGACCTTCTCGTCACCGTCGGGCCGCTTGCAGCCGCGATGGCCGAGGGGTTCGAGGGCGAAGCCCGATCGGTAGCCGACGCCGCAGAGGCCGCCGCGCTCGTGCCCGAGCTCCTCATCCCTGGAGATGCCGTCCTCGTCAAGGCCTCTCGCGGGATCGGGCTCGAGCTCGTGTGCCGGGCGCTGAGCGCGGGGGTGGCATGACTCTGAGCCTCGGATCGAGCGCGGCGATCGCGCCCGCGGCGGTGAACGTCTCCGGTCACCTGACGGGCTCGATATCCGGGCGGGCCCTCATCGCCGGCACCGCGGCGCTCCTCCTCAGCCTGTTCCTCAGCCCAAAGTTCATCGAGTTCCTGCGCCGCCGTTCGTTCGGTCAGAACATCCGAGAAGAGGGCCCCCAGGGCCACCAGACGAAGGCCGGGACGCCCACCATGGGCGGGATCATCATCATCGCCGCGGTCGCGATTCCGTTCCTGATCCTCTCTCACCGCGACTGGCGCTCCATGGGTGTCTTCGGTGCGGCGGTGGCGTGCGCGCTGCTCGGCTTCGCCGACGACTACACGAAGATCGTCAGGCGCCGCTCGCTTGGGCTGCGCGCGCGCACCAAGCTCGTGGTGACGATTGCCATCTCGGTCGCCCTTTGGTGGGTCGCGACCCAGAAAGCCGGCCTCTCCTCAACGGTCCGCTTTCGCTTCGTCGACGTCAGCGTCGATCTCGGGCCGGCGTTCCCCGTGTTCATCTACCTGGTGGTCGCCGGGACCTCGAGTGCGGTGAACCTGACCGACGGTCTCGACGGGCTTGCCGCCGGGTGCGCCGCGATCGTGATGTTGGCCTACATCGGGATCACGTTCATCGCCGGCGAGACGGACCTCACGTTCCTCGCCGCGTGCCTGGTGGGTGCGTGCATCGGCTTTCTGTGGTTCAACAGCTTCCCGGCGAGCATCTTCATGGGCGACACGGGCTCGCTCGGGATAGGCGGAGCCATCGCCGGCATGGCGGTCATGACCGACACCGAGGTGCTCTTGCTCCTGCTCGGCGGGATCTTCGTGATCGAGGCGCTCTCGGTGCTGATCCAGGTGTTCTCGTTCCAGGCGTTCCGCAAGCGCGTGTTTCTCATGGCGCCGATCCACCACCACTTCGAGCTGCAGGCCTGGTCGGAGACGAAGATCATCCTGCGCTTCTGGATCATCGCGGCGGCGTGCGCCGCGATCGGCTTCACGGTGTACCAGCTCAGCATCCGTGGGTAGCGCTAGGTGCCCAAGCCCCGCCCGCCGCTGACGCCGGGCCCGTTTCTCGTCGTCGGTCTGGCACGTTCGGGCGCCGCCGCCGCTCTTGCGCTCCGGGCCCGCGGAGAGGAGGTGATCGGCTGTGATGCGGGCACGGCGCGCTCGCCCGAATTGGCGCAGGCCGCGGGAAGGCTTTCGACGGCGGGCGTCGAAGTTCACCTGGATGCGTCAGGCGACGTTCTTGCCGCCCGCGCCGGGACGCTCATCAAGAGCCCGGGCGTACCCCAGACCGCACCCGCGGTGCTCGCGGCCCGCGCCCGCGGTATCCCTGTCCTGGGCGAGCTCGAGCTCGCGTGGCGGCTCATCCCCAACGAGTTCGTCGCGGTGACGGGGACGAACGGCAAGACCACGACGACGGAGTGGATCGGGCACATACACCGCGAGGCCGCGCTGCCCGTGGCGGTGGCCGGCAACGTCGGAACCGCCGCGTCCTCACTCGTGGGCCGGCTGGCGCCCGACGTGACCGTGGTGTGCGAGGCGTCCTCGTTCCAGCTCGAAGACAGCGTTTCGTTCGCGCCGGAGGCGGCTGTCTTGCTCAATCTCTTTCCGGACCACCTGGACCGCCATCCCAGCTACGACGACTACGTCGCGGCCAAGCTCCGGGTGTTCGCGAACCAAGGTAACGATGACATCGCGGTCGCTGCCGCCGACCTCGACGTGGAGGACCTTGGCGGCTGCGCCCGCCGGGTGCTGTTCGGAGCCGGCTCGGGCCCGGAGGTCTCGGAGCGGGCCGGGTATCTGTGGTGGGAAGAGGATCCGCTGGTGCGCCTCGATGAGATCGGCCTGCCCGGCGAGCACAACCGCCAGAACGCAATGGCTGCCGCGGCGCTCACCCTGGCCCGCGGAGTGCAGCCCGACGCCGTCGCGGCGGGTCTGCGGACGTTTCCCGGTGTCCCGCACCGACTCGAGCTAATCGCCGTGATCGACGGCGTCTCCTGGGTCAACGACTCAAAGGCGACGAACGTGGCCAGCACGGCCGTGGCGCTCCGGGCATACGCGGGCGGAGTGCACCTCATCGCCGGCGGTCTCGGCAAGCGGCAGGACTTCTCCCCCCTCGCCACCCTTGTGGCCGAGCGGTGCCGCGCGGTGTACCTGATCGGGGAAGCGGCGGGTGAGCTGGGCGGCGCCCTGAGTAAGACTGGGGTGCCGCTGCATAGTGTGGGCGCCCTCGAGCGTGCCGTCGTCCAGGCGCGAGCCGCCGCGTGGCAGGGAGACGTGGTCCTACTGTCGCCAGCGTGCGCGAGCTATGACCAGTACCGCGACTTCGAGGCGCGGGGGGAGCACTTCCGCGAGCTTGTGGAGGGCCTCTGATGGCCGGCGCAGCGGCGGCGCGCGAAGCTCTCCGTCCGTCGGCAGAGCGATCCGCGGCCCGGCGCGCCGGACGGCGGCAGGCCTCCCGCCGCGTGCCCCCGCCACTCGAGCACCGCATCCTGATGACCGCGACCTTGTGCCTGCTGGCATTCGGCGCGGTCATGGTCTACAGCGCGTCCTCCCCGCTGGGCGTTCTCGGAGGCCAGGGAGGGAGCAGCGGCACCGGGGACTTCCTCCGCTATCTGATCTTCGGCGCGCTCGGTCTGGCGGCGATGCACGTGCTCGCGCGGCGCGGCGTCGCGCTGCTGGATCGGCGGCTGGTGAGCATCCTCCTGCTGGTCTCGTTCGTCTTGCTGGTGCTGGTCATGGCGCCCGGGTTCGGGGTCCGGGTCAACGGCGCGCGCCGCTGGTTCGCCGCGGGCCCGATTCAGTTCCAGCCGTCGGAGCTGGTGAAGCTCGCGCTCGTCCTGTACGTGGCGCGTTACCTCGCCGAGCACCCCAAGCGGATGCGCGGGTTTCGCCAGGCGGTGGCACCGATCGCCGTGGTCGCCCTCCCGGCCTGCCTGCTGATCGTGGTGGAGCCCGACCTCGGCACCGCGCTGGTGATCACGTTCACGATCGCCGCTCTGCTCCTCGCCGCGGGCATGCCGCCGCGCTACCTGCTGGCGCTGGTCGGCATCGGGGCGCTGATCGTGTTCATCCTCGTGCTGCTCCAGCCATACGAGCGGGCCCGCCTGGCCTCGTTTCTGCATCCGTGGGCGTCCGCGACGAAGGCGGGCCCCGGCTACCAAGCGGTGCAGGGACAGATCGCGCTCGGCTCGGGCGGGCTGTTCGGCGTCGGACTGGGCCGGTCGGTGCAGAAGATCTTCTACCTGCCCGAGGCCCAGAGCGACTTCATCCTCGCGGTGATCGGCGAGGAGCTCGGCGTGCTCGGCATCTTCGGCGTGGTGTTCCTCTACGGGATGATCGCCTACGCCGGTCTGCGAACCGCGCGCCGAGCGGCGGGCCGGTATGCGAAGCTGCTGGCGACCGGGCTCACTTCACTCATCCTTTGCCAGGGGCTTCTCAACATCTTCGTGGTCCTGGGGCTCGCGCCGCTGACCGGCGTGCCCCTGCCGTTCATCTCCTACGCGCCGACGAACCTGTGCGTGATGCTCGCCGCCGTCGGCGTGCTGCTCAACATCGCGCGGCTCTCCGGGAGCCGGCTGCGGGTGGTGGAGGCCGAGCGTGAAGGCCCCCCGGATCGTGATCGGCGCCGGCGGGACGGCCGGCCACGTCGTGCCCGCGCTGGCAGTGGCGGACGCTCTGCGCGCTGAAGGCGCAGAGGTGACATTCATCGGTGGCGAACGGGCGGAGCTCGAGCTGGTCCCGGCCGCTGGCTATGAGCTGCGAACGCTGCGGCTCGAGCCGCTGCACCGGGGAAGCGCGTTCCGGGACGCCCAAGCGGCCGCGATCGACGCGGCCGCCCTGGTCCGCGCGCGCCGGCTCCTGCGCGAGCTGCGACCGGACGGCGTGATGGGCGCCGGCGGATACGTGGCCGGCCCGGTTGGCGCGGCCGCGGCGCTGGGCCGCCGTCCGCTCGTGCTGATCGAAGCCGACAGCCACCTGGGGTTGACGAACCGGCTGCTGGCGCCGTTCGCGCGGCGGGTGTGCCTGGCGTTTGCGGTCGACGGGCGCGACGGGCGGCGCTACCGGGTCACCGGGCGGCCGGTCCCGCCGCCGGCGACCGACCGCGACGCCGCCCGGGCCCGGTTCGGGATACCGGCGGGGGAAACCTGCGTGCTCGTGTTCGGAGGCTCGCAGGGTGCACGGTCGATCAACCTCGCGGCGGTGGAGGCGTTCGCGGGCGCGCAGTTCCGCGTCCTTCACGCCGCCGGCGAGCGCGACCTCCCGGATCTGCACTCGCCGGGACCGTGCTACGACCTCCGCGGCTACATTCCCCGGTTCGGCGAGGCGCTGCTGGCGAGCGACCTGGTGGTGGCGCGATCCGGCGGCTCGATCTTCGAAATCGCCGCTGCCGGCCGGCCGGCGTTGCTGATCCCGTACCCGTACGCCACCGCGGACCACCAGACCACGAACGCGCGGTGGATGGAGCGGGCCGGCGCCGCTGTCGTGATCCCCGACGAGGAGCTCACCGGCCCCAGATTGGCCCAGGAGGTGGGCCGGCTGCTCGCGGACCCGGGAGGGCTCGCGGCGATGGGACGGGCGTCCGCGGGGCTCGCCAGACCCGATGCTGCCCGCGAAATTGCCGGCGAGGTCCTCCGGTCGGCCGGTCGCCGCGGTGAGGAGCGGTGATCGACGAGCGCTGGTCGGGTCGCCGGCTGCATTTCGTGGGGATCGGAGGCGCCGGCATGAGCGGGCTCGCGCTCGTGGCCAAGGCGCTGGGCGCCGAGGTCACCGGTTCGGATCGCTCGGAGTCGAGCTACACCGCGCGCCTCCGCGAGCACGGGATCGAGCCGGTGATCGGCCATCGCGCCGAAAACGTGCCCCCTGGCGCGGAAGTCGTCTATTCCACCGCCGTGCCGCCCGAGAACCCCGAGCGACGTGCCGCTGCCGGCGCGCAGCTGCATCGAGCCGACCTGCTCGCGCGGATCGCGGAATTACGGCGCTGCCTGGCGATCACCGGCACCCACGGAAAGACCACCACCGCCGGGATGGTCGTGCGCGCGCTCCGGGGATCCGGGCTCGACCCCTCGTACGTGATCGGCGGCGAGCTGCGCTGCACCGGCTCGAACGCGGGTTGGGGGCAGGGCGAATGGATCGTGATCGAAGCCGACGAGTCGGATCGATCCCTGTTGAAGCTCGACCCCGAGATCGCCGTACTCACGAACGCCGAGCTCGACCATCACGCGACCTATAGCTCGCGGCTCGAGCTCGAGGAGACGTTTCGCACGTTCATGGGGCGCGCCCGTCGGACCGTCGTCTGGGACCGGCCGGAGCTTCGAGCGCTGTGTCCCCCGGATGCCGTCGGCTACGACGTTCCCCACCCGTTGCTCTCGGCGGACGGCTCGAAGTTTCAGTGGCGCGGCATCGACGTGGAGCTGACGTTGCCCGGTGCGCACAACGCCCTCAACGCCGCCGGGGCGTTGACGGCGTCGGTGCTCGCCGGCGCGGACGGCGCCCGCGCGGCGGCCGCGCTGCGGGACTTCGGTGGTGCGCGCCGGCGATTCGAGCGCGTGGGTGAGACCGCGGGCGGGGTCCCCGTGTACGACGACTACGCCCACCATCCCACCGAGGTGGCGGCGGAGATCGCCGCCGCGCGCACCCTGCAGCCACGGCGGGTGATCGCCATCTTTCAGCCCCATCTCTTCTCCCGCACGAAGGCGCTGGCCAGGGAGTTCGGCGTCGCGCTCGCGACGGCGGACGTCTCCGCGGTGCTCGACGTGTATCCGGCGCGCGAGCGGGCCGAAGACTTCCCCGGCGTCGACGGCCACCTGATAGCCGCGGCCACGGCCGATGCCGCCCGGGGGCGGGTGGTCGGCTGGGTTCCCACGTTCGACGACGCCCGGCGCTTTCTCGAGGCGGTGTTGAGGGAAGGGGATCTCTGCCTTCTGATGGGCGCCGGCGATATCGACGCGCTGGGGCGCTGGCTGATCGCGTGACCGGATCGGTCCGGGTCGGCGTCTAGGCTGGCCCGCGCTCCCCTCCGGGTCGAGGTAGGGGTCGCCCGAGGCGGGTCGAACCTCCAAGAGCGGACCTTGTAGTCCGAGACATGCACGTGACACCAGACCAGGACGCCCAACTCGCATGATCGCCGAAGGGCTGCTCGGCAGGCTTCGAGCGAAGGACGCCGGACGCCGGGCCCGCCGAGAGGTGGCGAGCCGCGCAGGCGACCACGGGCGACGCGCGAGTCGCGCGGGCGACCACGGACGACGCGCTAGCCGCGCGAGGAGCCGCCGCCGGCGCCTCGGCCGGCGCGCGCGGCTCTCGCTGCTCTGCCTCGTGGTTCTCCTGGCGCTACTCGGCGCCGGCTGGTTGTGGTTCCGGGACTCATCACTGGTCGCCGTCGAGCACGTGAGCGTGACCGGGCAAACCGGATCCGATTCCGATCAGATCCGCTCCGCGTTGGTGGCGGCCGCCCGTAGCATGACGACGCTCGACGTGCGCGTGGGCCGGCTGCGAACAGCGGTCGTGCCATATCCCGTCGTCCGGGACCTGAAGGTGAGCGCTCAGTTCCCCCACGGGATGCGAATCGAGGTCATCGAGCGGTCCCCGGTCGGTGCGGTGCTCGTCGGTGGCCGCAGTATCGCGGTGGCCGGCGACGGCACGCTGATGTACGACGTGCCAGTGTCCTCGAGCCTCCCCGTGATCCCCCTGCCGGTCCCGCCAGGCGGCAAGCGCGTGACGGACGCCAGGGGCCGGGATGAGGTCGCGTTGCTCGCCGCGGCACCGCAGCCGCTCCTGGCCAAGGTGAGCCAGGTGACCACCGATGGCGCGCACGGGCTCGTCGCCGAGATCCGCGGCGGACCCAGCGTCTACTTCGGTGCGGCGAGCCAGCTCGAGGCAAAGTGGGATTCCGCCGCGGCGGTGCTAGCGGATCCGGGATCGGCGGGCGCGCAGTACATCGACGTGACGGATCCGCAGCGTCCGGCCGCGGGAGCGGCCACATCGTAGTCGCGGCACCCGCCGGCGCGGGTCTTCCCGGCGGAAAGGGATAACACTCAACTAGAGGTTGAAGGTCCTAGATTCCCGACTCTCGGGCTCTCGTCGAGAATTCCCGCTTCTGCAACGGGCATTGCGAGCGTAGCCGAGACGTTGACTTATCGCATGATGAGCGCCTAACGTGCAAAACTCCGCTAACAGCGTTAAGCCGAGAAAACACTCAAGGCTAGATCGAGGGTCGGACGGGATCATGGAAAGCGGTAGTTACCTAGCAGTCATCAAGGTGGTCGGCGTGGGGGGCGGGGGCACCAACGCGGTCAACCGGATGGTCGATGCCGGCTTGCGGGGAGTCGAGTTCATCGCCTGCAACACGGACGCGCAGGCGCTCGCGATGTGCGATGCGGACATCAAGCTGAACATCGGCCACGAGCTGACCAAGGGTCTCGGGGCGGGCTCCAACCCCGAGATCGGCCAGGGCGCGGCGGCCGAGTCGCGGGACGAGATCAAGGAGGCGCTGAAGGGCGCCGACATGGTGTTCGTCACCGCCGGCGAGGGCGGCGGCACCGGCACGGGCGCGGCGCCGGTGATCTCGGACATCGCCAAGAACGAGATCGGCGCGCTCACCGTGGGCGTGGTGACGAGGCCGTTTGCGTTCGAAGGGTCGCAGCGTGCCCGCCAGGCCCAGGAGGGGATCCAGCGCCTGCGGGAGGACGTCGACACGCTGATCGTGATCCCCAACGAGAAGTTGCTCGCGATCGTCGAGCGCCGCACCTCGATTCTCGACGCGTTTCGCGAAGCGGACAACATCCTGCGGCAGGGCGTCCAGGGGATCACCGATCTGATCACAATCCCGGGGCTCATCAACCTCGACTTCGCCGACGTGCGAACGATCATGCACGATGCCGGCAGCGCTTTGATGGGCATCGGCACCGCCGCCGGCGAGAACCGCTCCGCCGAGGCGGCCAAGGTCGCGATCTCGTCGCCGCTCCTGGAGGAGTCGGTCGAAGGAGCGACCGGGATCCTGCTCAACATCACCGGTGGCCACGACCTCGGGCTGTTCGAGGTCAACGAGGCAGCCGAGATCGTCCAGAGCGCCGCGGACGCCAATTCGAACATCATCTTCGGGGCGGTGATCGACGATTCGCTGGGCGACGAAGTTCGCGTCACGGTCATCGCCACGGGCTTCGACCACGGTCGCGCCCGCCCCAGCGTCGCCGGCGAGACCACCAGGCGAGCCCGGCGGGACCGCGACGTCACGATGGACGACACCCAGCGCTCATCGCTCGAGATCCGCGACGAGGAGATCGACATTCCGGAGTTCTTGAAGGACCGATAGGTGCCCAGCGCCTGCCGCAACCTTGGGTCGGCGGCGATGTTGTAGGCAGCGTCAGACTGACGAGCGACAGGGAATCGGTTTCTAAGGCGGTCAGTGGGCGCGGGGCGTCGCGCGCAGCAGCGCTCGTACTCGCACTCCTCCTCGTGCCCGCGGGTGGCGCCCTCGCTCAGCCCACTCCCGCGCCACCCGGGGTCATCGATGGCCCGAGCGCCGGCATCGTGAGTCTCTCCGGTATGTCGATCGCCCGCGGCGGGAGCGGGGGGCTCGCGTATCTCAAGCAGGTCGCGGGCGTCCCGCACGTGTTCGTCTCGCGCTTGGTCGGGGGCGTGTTCGAGACACCGCAAGAGGTCGACGCGACCCTGGCGGGCGGCTCCTCTCAGCCGGTGATCGCGGCCGGCAACCGGGGCGTGCTGCTGGTCGCGTTCATCAACTCCGGCGTCCTGTACGTCGTGCAAACCGGGAGCGCGTCAGCGCCGTTCTCGCCGCCGGCGCCGCTCGCCGGCGGCGCGAGCAACCCGTCTATTGGCCTTTCGAACTTCGGCAAGGCGTACCTCGCGTTCGCAGTGGCTGACGGCTCCGGACACGACGTGCGGGCGGCCTACTACTACCGGGGGAGATGGGCGCTCGAGTCCGCTCCCCTCAACGCGGTCCCCGGCGATCAGGCCGGGATGGGCAGCGGTCGGCCGGCGGTGGCGGCGGCGGGCGACGGCGTGGGGATCGTGGTGTGGGGCGAGGGAGGGCATGTCTACTCGCGCCGCGTCTGGGGCACCTCTCCGAGCATCGTCTTCGGTCAGGCCGACGGCCCGCTCCCCGGCTGCGCAGAGGGCTCGGCCGACGATCCGGTCGTGGGCGCCGGCGGGGACTCCTCCTGGGTCGGCGTCGCGTTCCACGAGGTCCTCGAGTGCGGCTCCGTGCAGGAGCAGCGCGTGCTGATGAACCGCTGGCAAGGCTCGATCTACGACGGGTTGACCCAGCCGGACGGGCTGGGTTCCTCAGGAGCCGATGGCGCCGACCAGCCGGAAATCTCGATGAACGAGTACGGCCGCGGCTACGTGACCTCCGCCCGGATCGCGTCCAATCAGCTGTTCGCGACCGCGCTCGGCACCAACGGAGGCACCGGAGGGCTCCTGCTGGCCGACGACTCCGGGCTCCCGCAGGCCAGCCCGCCGTTCGGCGTTCCGGCGGCGGCGGGCCTGTCCTCGGAGATGATCGCCTGGCAGCAGGATCCGGGAACGGCCGGTTTGCCCGAGATCCGGCTTCGGTACGCGCCGGGCGGGGGGCCGCTCGGCCCCGACATGGTCCTCTCGGCGCCGGCGCAGGGAGCCACGGCGGCGGCCAATGGACTCGCCGCGGGCGGTGACGTCGACGGCGACGCCGCGGTCGCCTGGGTGCAGGGCTCCGGGGCCGCGTCGCTGATCGTCGCCGACCAGCTCTATCAACCGCCCGGCTCGGCCAGCCCCGTGCGCGCATCGGCGTACGCGCGCACGCTCCGACCACGGCTGGTGTGGTCGCCGGCGCGCGACCAATGGGGGCCGCTTCGCTACCTCGTGTCCGTCGACGGCGCGGCGGTCGCGCAAACGCTGGCCACCTCCCTGACGGTTCCGGTGCTGCTGACCAACGGCCGCCACTCCTGGCGGGTGACCGCGATCAACCCGGCCGGCCTTCAGCACATCGGCGGGCCGGGCTCGGTATTCGTGGACACGGTCCGCCCAACCGTCCGCTTCTCGCTCTCCGGCAAGCGTCAGGTCGGCGCGTCGCTTCACGCGTACGTCACCGCGCGCGACCTGCCGCCGCTAGGCCTGCCGGCGGCGGCCGCCTCCGGAATGGCGAGCGTGACCGTGAAGTGGGGCGACCGGACGATCGTGCCGCTCAAGCGCGGCCAGCACCGAACCGCTCACGCCTATCGCCGGGCCGGCCGCTACCGGATCACCGTGGTGGCGGTCGACCGCGCTGGGAATACCACTACGGCCGTCCTCCGCATCAAGGTGACGGCGCCACCCGACCCGCACAACCGTCCGGCGGCTCGCCGCAGGGGAACCTGACGGTGCTCGCTCGTTCGCCGAGGGTCTCCGCTGCCCTGTCGCTGCCAGGCGTGCTCTCGCTCGCGTTCGCGCTGCTCCTGGCGATCGCCGGCACGGCATCGGCGCAGGCTCCCGCCTACGCGCCGTCACCCCCGACCAAGGGCGCGCTCTACACCGACGGCCAGACCGGCCGCTACCTGCTCGGCGGCACGTGGCTCTATCGAGCCGATCCCGGTGACGCCGGCATCGCCCAGGGCTGGTGGCGCGGCCCCGCCACCACCGTGGGGTGGTCGCCGGTTACGGTTCCCAATGCGTACAACGCCGGAGATTTCTCGAGCGCCAGCATGGCCGGATACGTCGGCTGGTACCGCAGAGACTTCACCCTTCCCACCACCGCATTCTCGCCCTCGGTCCCGAGCAGGTTCAGGAAGTGGATCATCCGCTTCGACTCGGTCAACTACACCGCGACGGTGTGGCTGAACGGGCACCGGATCGGGTCCCACGCCGGCGCGTACCTGCCGTTCGAGCTCGATCTGGACGGATTGCGGCCCGGGGTGAACCGCCTCATCGTCAGGGTCGACGACCGCCGGGGGCCGGCGGATCTCCCGCCCGGACCGGGCGGCGGCTGGTGGAACTTCGGCGGCCTCCTGCAGGAGGTGTATCTGCGCCCGGTGCAGCGCGCCGACCTCTCGCAGGTCGTCGTCCGACCGCTGCTGCTGTGCCCCGCGTGCGCCGCCACGATCCAGGAGACCGCGCTCGTTCGCAACGTCACCGGACAGCGCCAGGCGGTGCGGCTCACCGGTCGCTTCGGGGCGGCGCGACTCGACTTCGGCTCCGCGACGATCCCTCCCCACGCCACCTGGACGGCGCACGCGCAGGCGCGCGTCTCCCACCCCCGCCTGTGGTCGCCGGATGACCCGGCGCTCTACCGAGCCACGTTGACGCTGTCGGACTCGAACGGGCACCCGCTCGGCGGCTACGTCACCCTCAGCGGAATCCGGAACATCAAGGTCACCTCGGGCGGGCGCCTCGAGCTGAACGGCAGGCTCCTGGACCTCCGCGGGGTCAACCTCCACGAGCAGAGCATCGCCCGCGGAGCGGCACTGGACCCAACCGATGACCGCAACCTGATCGGTTGGGTGCGCTCGCTGGGGGCCACCTTGATCCGAGCCCACTACCCGCTCAACCCGGAGATCGAGGAGATGGCCGACCGGGACGGAATCCTGCTCTGGTCGGAGGTTCCCGTCTACCAGGTGAGCAACGCCTATCTGAACCAGCCGGGCTGGCTGTCGCGCGCCCACGCCATGCTGCAGGCCAACATCACGACCAACGAGAACCACCCGTCGGTGCTCGTCTGGAGCATCGCCAACGAGCTGCCCACCCCGCCGGGCGCGGCGGAGGGGTCCTATATCGCGAGTGCGGCCGCGCTCGCTCGCCGCCTCGACCCCACGCGACCCGTCGCGATGGCCATCAGCGACTGGCCGGGGGTCTCCTGTCAGTCGGCGTACGCCCCGCTCGACGTGATCGGCTTCAACGATTACTTCGGCTGGTTCGACGCGGGCGGCGGCACGACCGATGATCGCGACGCGCTCGGTCCGTTCCTCGACAGCTTCCGCGCCTGCTACCCCACCAAGGCGCTGATGGTCACCGAGTTCGGGTTTGAGGCCAACCGTCACGGCCCAGTCGAGGAGCGCGGGACGTACGAGTTTCAGTCCAATTCGGTCGCCTACCACCTGGGGGTGTTCGCGACCAAGCCATGGCTGTCCGGCGCCATCTACTTCGCGCTCCAGGACTTCGCCGCGCGGCCGGGGTGGGGCGGTGGCGATCCCTGGCCGGACCCCCCGTTCGTGCAAAAGGGCCTGGTCGACCTGTACGGAAACCTCAAACCTGCGTTCAGCGTCGTCTCCGCCATCTACCACTCCACGATTCAGATCGCGCCGGCCCACGCCCGTCGGTTGCTTTAGGTCGGCGCCCGTGTGGTCGGCGGCTTCTCTCGCGACGAAGCCAGCCGGTCGGCCGCGCGTTCGATTCGGGCGTGCCCGCGTAGTGGTGCGAGCCAATGGGTGGGGATCGCGCCGGCCCCGTGGCGGCACCCGAGCAGAGCGCCGGCAACCGCGGCGTTGGTGTCAGTGTCTCCGCCCTGCGCGACAGCCCAGTTGACGCCGGCCTGGTAATCGTCGACCGCGATCAACGCGTAGATCCCGATCGCCAGAGTCGTCCAGCACGCGCCGGCCTCGGCGCCGGAGGCGAGCCGCGCGAGCGCCCGCTCGTCGCCCGAGCGGACCGCATCGAGCGCGGCGGCGAGCCGCGGATGGCCTTCCGCGCAGGAGAGCGCCGCGGCGAGCGGTTCGCCCTCGCTCCGGACCGCCACCAGCGCCGCACACAGCGCCGCGGAAGCCGCGCCCGCGACCGGATCCGCGTGCGTGAGCGCCGCATCGAGCTTCGCGGCGTCGGCCGCCTCGCCGAGCGTGCGGGCGGCGAGGCCGATCGGCGTGGTGCGCATCACGGTGCCGTTTCCCGCCGCCAACCTCGTGACCTCGTGGTGGGCTCGGGCGCGCGCGCGGGCGTCGTCGGCGTCCGCGGCGCCGATCAGGGCGCGGCGAGTAGTGCGGCCGATGCCCTTGCCGTCGGTGTTCGCCCACGCGATATAGCGGCGGGCGAGGTCATCGGTGTCGAGCAGGCCGCGCTCGCCGATGCTCTCGGCCAGCGCGAGCGCCAGCGCCGTGTCATCGGTCCACTCACCTGCCGCCCACCAGCCGCCCCCGGACATCTCGAGACCCGCCGCCACCGCCACCGCGGCCACCGCCGGCGACACACCCTCGAGCGGCGCTCCGAGCGCATCGCCGACCGCCAGACCGAGCATGGCGCCGCCTACACGGTCTCGCTCGGCTACACCAGGCACCCTCCGGAGGCTACGACGCGGGGCCGCGGCGGCGAGCGCTAACGTGGTGCGACGTGGCCCAGACCACCGAGACCTCCCTGCGCCGCACCCCGCTCTACGACCGGCACGCGGCCGCGGGAGCAAAGCTCGTGCCGTTCGCGGGCTGGGAGATGCCGGTGCAATACTCGGGGATCCGTGAGGAGCACGTGGCGGTCCGGCGGGACGTGGGGGTGTTCGACGTCTCCCACATGGGGCAGGTCGAGACCCGGGGACCCGAGGCGCTCTCCTTCCTGCAGCGGATGCTGTCTAACGATCTCCGCCGGCTGCCGGAAGGCGGCGCCCAGTACAGCGTGATGACCCGCGAGGACGGGGGCGTGCTCGACGACCTCTTCACCTACCGGCTGGCCGACTGCGAGTTCCTGACGGTGACGAACGCCGCCAACCACGAGCGTGACCTGGCCTGGCTCCAGTCTCACGCCGACGATTTCAACGTGGACGTGATCGACGCCGCGGCGCAGTTCGCGATGCTCGCCGTGCAGGGCCCCCGCGCTCGGAGCCTCGTGCAGACACTGTCCGACGGCCCCCTGCCGTCGCGGACGCGCTGCTGCGAACGGAGGGTGGCCGGCGCGGGCACGCTGGTGTGCGCCACCGGCTACACGGGCGAGGGCGGAGTGGAGATGCTGCTCGATCCGGCAGCGGCGCCCCAGGTCTGGGATGCGCTCCTCGCCGCCGGGGCCACCCCGTCCGGACTGGGCGCCCGGGACACGTTGCGACTGGAGGTTTGCTTCCACCTCTACGGCAACGACCTGAGCGAAGATCGCGGGCCGATCGAGGCTGGCCTCGGCTGGTGCTGCCGTGAGCAGACCGGTTTCATCGGCTCGGAGGCGGTGGCGGCGGTCCGCGCGAACGGGCCGGCGGAGAGGCTTGTCCCGTTCGTGATCGACGGCCGGGGGATCGCGCGCCCGGGCAACCCTGTGGTGGGCGGCGGCGTCGTCACCAGCGGGACTTTTTCTCCCTGTTTGGAGCGCGGGATCGGGATGGCGTACGTTTCGCCGGGGCGGGCCGAGCCCGGCACGCGCATCGAGATAGATGTGCGGGGGACCGTCAGGCCCGCACTGATCGAGCGCAAGCCTCTGTACCGAAAGGGAAGCTGAAATGCCCGACCCAAGCTATCCTGACGACCTCCTCTACCACCCCGAGCACGACTGGGCGCGCGTCGACGGTGACACGGCGACGTTCGGCATCACCTGGTACGCACAGGATGCCCTCGGCGAGGTCGTGTTCTTCGATCCGCCCAAGGTTGGCGCGCAGGCGTCCAAGGACGAGGCTTATACGGAGATCGAGTCGGTCAAGGCGGTCTCGGACGTGATCGCGCCGCTGTCGGGGGAGATCACAGCGGTCAACGACGCTCTCGCCGACAACCCCGAACTCGTCAACGAGGATCCGTATGGTGATGGCTGGTTGGTACAGGTGAGGCTGGCGGATCCCTCAGAGACCCAATCACTGTTAACGGCCGAGGCATACGAGGCGATGTTGGAGTGACGACTTACACCTCCGTCACCGATTCGGACCGCGCCGAGATGCTTCGGGCGATCGGCGTGGAGTCGATCGAGGACCTCTTTGGCGACATCTCGCCGGCGCTCCGCCTGAAGAGGCCGCTCGCGCTCGACGACGGCCTCTCGGAGCAGGAGGTGTTCGAGGAGCTGCGGGCGCTCGCCGCGAGGAACGTCAGCACCGACGATGAGCTGTCATTCCTCGGCGCCGGCATGTACGACCACTACATCCCGGCGCTGGTCGACTCGATCATCCTGCGCTCGGAGTTCCTGACCCCGTACACGCCCTACCAGCCGGAGATCTCCCAGGGTGGGCTCCAGGCGATGTTCGAGTACCAGACGGCGATCTCGGAGCTGACGGGCCTGCCGGTGTCGAACGCCTCGGTGTACGAGGGTCCGAGCGCTGTCGCGGCGGCAGGATACGTGGCCAAGCAGGACAACGAACGGCAAAGGTTCGTCGTCTCCCGCGCCGTCCACCCGCACTCGCGCCAGGCGCTGCGCACGCTCGCCCACGCCTGGGGAATGGAAGTCGTGGAGGCGCCGCTCCTCGACGGCGTGACCGATCTCCCGGCGCTCGACCACGACGTCAGCGCGATCGTCGTGCAGCAGCCGAACTTCCTCGGGGCGGTGGAGGATCTCGCCGCCCTCGCCGAGGCCGCCCGTGAAGTCGGCGCACTGACGATCTGCGCGTGCGACCCGCTTCCCCTCGCGCTGCTCAAGCCACCGGGCCAGTGCGGCGTGGACATCGCGGTGGGAGAAGGGCAGACGCTCGGCAACCGTCTGGACTTCGGCGGCCCCTCGTTCGGGTTCTTCGCCACCACCGAGGCGCTGATGCGCCGGATGCCGGGCCGGATCGCGGGCGAGACGCGCGACCTCGACGGAAAGCGCGGCTTCGTCCTCACCCTCCAGACGCGCGAGCAGCACATCCGCCGCGAAAAGGCCACCTCCAACATCTGCACCGCGCAGGCGCTGAACGCGCTGGCGGGCGTGATCTACCTGAGCTGGCTCGGGCGGCAGGGGATCGTCGAGCTCGCCGAGCTGATGCTGCAGCGGACCGCTTACGCCCGTCAGCGCCTCGCGGAGATCCCGGGCGTTCGGCCGTCCAACGAGCAGCCGGTGGTGCGGGAGTTTGCTCTCCGGCTCGACGCGCCGGTGGAGAAGGTGATCGCCCGCTGCCGGGAGCAAGGGGTGAACCCGGGATACGCGCTCGGCCGCGACTACCCCGAGCTCGAGCACGGATTGCTGGTCGCGATCACCGAGCGGCGCACGCGCGCCGACATCGACCGCCTCGCGGACGTGCTCGCGAAAGCGGTGGCGGTGGAGCGCCCACCGGCGGAGGCACGCGCGTGATCGCAGCGGCCGACGACGAGCTGACGATCTTCGAGCGGTCCAAGCCCGGCCGCCGGGCCTTCGTCGCGCCCGCGCTCGACGTGCCCGAGCGGCCGCTCGACGAACTCCTCCCGCAAGCGCTGCGGCGCGACGAACCACCCCGGCTCCCCGAGGTCTCAGAACCCGAGATCGTGCGCCACTTCAACCGGCTGTCGAAGCGCAACTTCGACCTCGACACGGGCTTCTATCCGCTCGGTTCGTGCACGATGAAGCACAACCCCAAGGTGCACGAGAGGATCGCGGCGCTTCCCGGCCACTCAAAGCTCCATCCGTTCCAGGATCCCCGTTCGGCGCAGGGTGCGCTCGAGCTCATGTGGCGCCTCCAGGAGGCGCTTTCCGAGATCGCGGGTCTTCCTCACGTCTCCCTGCAGCCGAGCGCCGGCTCGCACGGCGAGCTGGCCGGGGTGCTCCTAACGCGGACCTTCCACGAGGACCGCGGTGAGCGCCGCACGAAGGTGCTGACGCCCGACACCGCGCACGGGACCAACCCGGCGACGGTGACGATGGCGGGCTATGAGTTGGTCAAGGTCGGCACGGACGAGAAAGGCAACATCGATCTCGACGATCTGCGGGCCAAGGCCAGCGACGAGGTCGCCTGCCTGATGCTCACCAATCCTTCGACGCTCGGGCTATTCGAGCCCGGGATCGAGGAGATCGAGCGGATCGTGCACGGCGTGGGGGCCACGCTGTACTACGACGGTGCCAACCTGAACGCGATCATGGGGATCTCGCGTCCGGGGGACATGGGCTTCGACATCGTCCACTTCAACCTCCACAAGACGTTCACCCAACCCCACGGCGGCGGGGGTCCGGGCGCCGGTCCGGTCGCGGTCTCCGAGCGGATCGAGCCCTACCTCCCCCGACCCCAGGTCGTGAGGCGTCCAGCCGGGGCGGGCAACGGCGCCTCGGGCCCGTTCTACGATCTCGACTACGACCGCCCTAAGTCGATCGGGCGCCTGCGCGGCTTCCAGGGCAACTACGGCGTGTTCGTGCGCTCCTACGCGTACATCCGCTCGCTCGGGGCGGCCGGCCTTCGCGAGGTCTCCGAGGTCGCCGTCCTGAACGCGAACTACCTCCTGGCGAGGCTGCGGCGCGAGGGCGTCGCGGACTACCTCCCGGCGGCCTACGACCGGTTGTGCATGCACGAGTTCGTCCTCTCGGGCGCGCCGATGAAGCGCGAGCTCAAGATCAGGACGCTCGATCTGGCCAAGCGCCTCCTCGATCACGGGGTGCACCCTCCGACCGTGTATTTCCCGCTGATCGTCGACGAGGCGCTGCTGGTGGAGCCGACCGAGACCGAGACCAAGGAGACGCTCGAACACTTCGCCGACATCGTGGCCGGGATCCTCCGCGAGGCCCGGGAGGACCCCGAGATAGCGCGCCACGCTCCGTACACGACCCCGGTTCGCCGCCTCGATGAAGCCGCGGCCGCACGCCACCCGGTCGTGCGCCAGCCCCTGTAGCGGGCGCCCGCCGCGATGGACCCGCTGATCGCCTCGGGCGCCGCCGATATCGCCGCGCAGGCCGAAGCACAGCTCGCGGCCCTGGTGGATGTGTCCTCCCCCTCGGGTGACCTCGACGGAGCCGAGCGGGCGATCTCGCTCTGCGAGGAGATGCTGCCCGCGACCGCCGCCGCCCAGCGGGTCCCGTGCTCGACACCGGGAAGCGCCCCGGATCTCGTCGCCCGCATCGCGGGCGGAGGATCGCGCCGGGTTCTCCTGTTGGGCCATCTGGACACGGTCGTCGAGCACGGCTCGCACGCGTCGCTGCGCCGCGACGGCGATCGTCTGTACGGGACCGGCACGGCCGACATGAAGGGCGGGGTGGTACTGGCGCTGGGCGTCGCCCGCGCGTTGGCAACTCGCCCGGACCGCTTCGCCGAGCTGTCCGTCCTGCTGGTCACCGACGAGGAGTGGCGGACGGCCGACTTCTCGCACGTGGCTCGATTCCCCGGATACGACGCCTGCCTGTGCTTCGAAGCGGGCGAGCTGACCCCCGACCAGCGCGAGGCCGTGATCGTGCGCCGGAAGGCCGCCGGGACCCTACGCGTCGTGGCCACGGGCCGCGCATCGCACTCTGGCAGCGCCCCCGACCGCGGGCGCAACGCGCTCCTCGGGCTGGCCCAGGTCGCCCTCGGCGTCGTCTCGCACCATCAGCCGGACGGGCCCGAGCACCTCAGCGTCGTGCCGACGGTCATCCGCTCGGGCGACGCGTTCAACGTCGTGCCCGCATCCGGAGAGCTGCTCTTCGACGTGCGCGCCGACGGCCTCGACGCGTTCGAGCCGGTCCGCACGGCGGTTCCCTCGGAGCTGAACGGAGTCTCGCTCGAGGCGCGGCTGGAGCGCCGGTGGCCAGGAATGGACACCCGTGACCTCACGCGCGAGGTGCTCGAGCGGGCGAGCGCTCGACTGGGCCGCCCGCTGGTCGGCGTGGCGCGCGGCGGCGCGAGCGACGCGAGTCATTTCGCGGCCACGATCCCGCTCACGGTCGATGGCCTGGGCCCGCGGGGCGGGGGCGCCCACACCCCGGAGGAGTTCGTCCTGGCGGGCTCGCTCAAGGAGCGGGCGGAGGTCGCGCTCGCCCTCGTCACCCAGGTACTCGACCCTGGCATGCTTTGACCATGAGCACGCGGACCACGAGCAGTCGGGCACCCGATCCCCGGCGCCGGCAAGCCACGGCGCGCCGGCGCCGCGCAGGAATGCAGGTGGAGGGCATCCAGCTGCTCGCGGCCATCGTGGTGCTCATGTGGATCGTCGAGGTGATCAACTCGCTCGATGGCCAACACCTCGACGGCGACGGGATCCACGCCCGCGATCCCGAGCGGCTGTGGGGCGTCCTCACCTCGCCGTTCGTCCACGCCAGCTTCGCGCACCTCATCTCGAACACGATTCCGCTCGTGTTCATGGGGCTGATCATCGCCATGCGCGGGGCCGGCCGGGTGGCCCTGGTGACGCTCATCGTGGTCGTCGTCGGCGGGGTCGGGACCTGGTTGATCGCGCCGGCGCACACGAGCACGATCGGCGCGAGCGGCCTCGTGTTCGGCTACGCCGCCTACCTGCTTACGCGGGGGCTGTTCGATCGCAGCCTGCTCGAGCTGCTGACCGGGGTGGTGGTCGCGGTGATCTGGGGCGGGGCGCTGCTCTCGAGCCTCATCCCCCACTACGGCATCTCCTGGCAGGCGCACGCGTGCGGCGCCATCGGCGGCGTGGTGGCGGCGTGGCTGCTGTCCGACCAGCGCGCCGGCCGGCGGGGCACGAGCGCGCCGCCGGCGCGGGCCCTCGCCAAGTAGGCTGCAGACCGTCATCGCATGCGCATCTTCTCCGGCATCCAGCCGACCGGGCGAAAGCACCTCGGCAACTACATCGGGGCGATCAGACAGTACGTCGCGGGCCAGGACCGCGGCGAGGCGATCTACTGCATCGTCGATCTGCACGCCATCACCGTCGCCTACGAGCCGGCGGTGCTCCGCGAGTCGGTCTACGACACGGCGGCGATCCTGCTCGCGGCCGGGCTCGACCCGGGGCGTTGCATCTTCTTCCGCCAGAGCGACGTGGTCGAGCACCCCGAGCTGTGCTGGCTGCTCTCGGGCGTCACGTCGTTCGGCGAGCTCAACCGGATGACCCAGTTCAAGGAGAAGGCCGGCGCCCAGCGCGACCTGGTCTCGGCGGGACTGTTCTTCTACCCGGTGTTGCAGGCCGCCGACGTCCTCGCCTACCGGGCCAACGACGTCCCGGTGGGTGAGGACCAGCGCCAGCACGTCGAGCTGATGCGCGACGTTGCCGAGCGCTTCAACGCCCGCTTCGGCGAGACGCTCGTCGTCCCCGAGGTCCGTGTGCCCGAGGTCGGCGCGCGGATCATGGACCTCCAGAATCCCGACCGCAAGATGTCGACCACGGGCAGTACTCCGCTGGGCACGGTCTACGTGCTCGACGACCCGGACCAGATCGCGAGGAAGATCCGCTCCTCGGTGACCGACTCCGGCACCGAGGTCGTCCGAGCCCCGGACAAGGCGGGGATCTCGAACCTGATCGACATCCTCGCGGCGGTCCGGGGCACCGCGCCGGAGGAGATCGAGCGGGAGTTCGACGGTTCCGGCTACGGCGCGTTCAAGCAGGCGGTGGCGGACGGGGTGATCGAGTACCTGGCGCCCACGCGCGAGCGCTACACGGAGCTCCGCAGCGACGAGGCCGGACTCGAGCGGACGCTCGCCGAGGGAGCCGACAAGGCGCGGGCGATCGCGTCCGACACGCTGCGCGACGTGCGCGAGGCGATGGGGGTTGGCAGTGTCCCGTCAAGGTAAGTTCGATTGCACCGAGAGTGGTCGCTGGCGGCTGCCTGGCACGGACGCAGGACCCGACGTGTAGCAGCGCTACACGAGGGTCCGAGGACAAAGCCAGGCGCCGCCAGAGGCTGCTCGAATGCAAATTTGCCTTGGCGGGGCACGAGGTCCGGTCCGGACAGTAGCCTGCGGCGGGTGCGCACTCCGACGCAAATCACGGCATGCGGCTGGTAGACCTCGAGCTCGACCTCGACGTTTTCGCCGGCCCCTTCGACCTCCTGCTGACGCTGATCCTCCGCGAGGAGATCGACCTGCTCGAGGTGGACCTCGCCGAGATCGTGATCGCCTACATCGACCACCTCGAGCAGCGGGGCGAGCTCGAGCTCGAGGCCGCCACCGAGTTCCTGGTGCTGATCGCCGCCCTGCTCGAGCTGAAATCGCGGCTGCTGCTCCCGGGCGTGGAGCAAGAGATGATCGAGCTCGATCCGGGCGAGGCGGCGGAGGAGCTGCTGGTCCGCCTGCTCGACGCCCACCGCTACCGCGCCACCGCGACCTATCTTCAGGAGCGGCTGGCCTCAGAGTCCGGTCATCGCTTCCGCTCGGCGCCGCTCCCGCCGGGACTCCGGCGGGCCTCGCTCGAGGACGCCAGGGCGGTCTATGACCCGGCGGTGCTCGCCGAGGCCATCGGCGGCCTCTTGCGGATGCCCGAGCCAGTCGACGTCCGCCACATCACGGTCCCGAAGGTCACGGTCGCCGAACGGCTCGCCCACCTGCGGGCGCTCCTGCGGCGCGGGAGCTTCAGCTTCGATGAGGCGGTCGCGCGCGCGGATCGGGTGACGGTCGCCGTGACCCTGTTCGCGCTGCTCGAGCTCCACAAGCGGGGGGAGGCGACATGGACGCAAGACGAGCCTTTCGGCGACATCCAGATCGAGCGGCCGGCACCGGTCGAGGCCGGGAGGCTGACGGTCGCGCGATGAGCCAAGACCTCGAAAGGACGCTCGAGGCGCTCCTGTTCCTGAGCTCGGAGCCGCTGCCCGCGGCGGTGTTCGCCGAGGCCACGGGCGCCGAGCTGCACGAGGTCGTGACTGTGCTCGAGCGCCTGCGCGAGCACTACGAGTTCGAGCGCCGCGGGCTGGTGCTGCGCGAGCTCGCCGGCGGTTACGCCCTGTCCACCCATCCCGACACCGAGCCGGCCGCCCGCCGGCTGCTGGCGCGCCCGCGCACCCCTCCGCTGACGCCGGCCCAGGCCGAGACGCTCGCGATCGTGGCCTACCTGCAACCGGTGTCGCGTCCGGAGATCGCCCGGATCCGGGGCGTCAACGCCGAGTCGGCCGCCTCGACGCTGCTCGAGCGGGGAATGATCGAGGAGGCCGGCCGCTCCCAGTTCGGTGCGGTGGTGTACCGCACGACCGAGCTATTCCTGCGGCTGTTCGGGCTGGGTTCGCTCGAGGAGCTGCCGGAGATCGAGAGGTTCGACCCCTCGCCGGAGGTGGAGGCCGATCTGCGCGAGCGGCTGCTGCGCGCGGGCGAGGCGAGAGCCGGCGCTGGCGCCGCGGGCTGAAATCTTCTTTGCCGCGAGCCCGAGTTTTTTCACAAATGCGCCGGCCGATGATACGGTGACGCCCCGTGGGGGAACAATTCGCACGCGGTGCGGATGTCCGGTTCGGTCGGTTCGCGCGGGCCGCCGCGAGAGTGCTGGCGCTCACGGCCGCGTGGTGCGGCGTCTTACTCGGCTTTGGACAGAGCTCCGCCCTGGCGCAGTCCGGGCGGCCTGATGGGCCGTCGGGCTACTACGTGACGTTCGTCGCCCGCTGGTGCCCCGCGTACACCGACATCTACGCCAACCGGCAGCGCAACGATATCGTCGAGAGCCTCAAGGACCTGGGGCCCGACACGCAGTACGACGAGAGCGGCGTGCTGGTCAATCCCCTCTACGAGGATCTGCCTCCGCAGACGAACTGTCATCCCATACCTTCGTCCTTCGCCGCCGGCTGGAACTTCACGCTCGGCTCGGGTTATGAGAGTCGCGCCGTGTCTGGCGTCTGGGGGTCGTTGTCGAAGGTCACCGAGCCGATATTCGACCCCCAGGGGTACCCCCGGGTCTCCACGATCGCGACGCGATTCGCGACGCCGCTGCTGAACCAATACGCTCACCCCGTCTTCCCTCCCAGGCTGGTGTTCGGGGCGGTGACGATCCAGCTCACGAACGCCGAGCGCCGGCAGGCCAATGAACCCGACAACCTGTGGGTGCAGGGGGGCACTCCGACCGATCCCGTGCTGGCCCAGAAGTTCTACGAGACGGTCCCGGGAGACCCCACGTACGCGTTCGGCACGCTGCGCTGCGCGACCGACAACCTGAACGGAGACAACGTCGAGTACATCTACTTCCCGGCCGGCGTTCGCCACGTGTTCTGCTACGCCTACTACGTCAAGCCGCCGCCGACGAGCGGGACGATCACGATCGAGAAGCAGGTGGTCGGGGCCCCGGCAGGCGCGAACCCGGCGTTCCCGTTCAAGGGCAGCCTCACGTTCGACCCGAACGGATTCCAGCTGACAAACGGCCAATCGATCGACTTCTACCGCGCCGGCGGCGCTGTCTGGACGGTCACCGAGGGGGCGGTCGACGGGTACCGGCTCGACAGGATCAGCTGTCGGACGGATCAAGGCACCAGCAGGTTCAGCATCAGCTTCCCAACGGCCACAGTGGCGATCCGCCTCGCTGCGCTGGACCACGTGACGTGCATCTACACCAACCGCTATGTGCCCCCGTCAGGCGGTCTGACCATCACCAAGACGACCCGTGGCGGGGTCGGGACGTTCCGGTATCGGGTGACCCCGGTCTCCGGCGGGCCGAGTCACCGCGCCACGGCCATGACGACCGAACCCAACGTGCCGGTCAACGCGACGCCCTCGCCGCTGACGCTCGCCCCGGGCAAGTACAGGATCCGCGAGGGCATACCCACCTCACCCGACGGCCGCTGGCGGCTGGTCAGCGTGCGCTGTAACGGCACGAGCTTTTCGAGGCCGCCCGTGACCGTGACGATCACCTCGGGCTCCGCGGCGACCTGCCAGTTCGTGAACAGGTTCATCCCACGAGGCTCGATCTCGCTGGCGAAGATCACACACGGCGCGACCGGCAAGGTCTCCTTCCAGATCTCGCCACTCTTCGGCACGCCGGCCGATTACCTGCAGACCGCGACCACGACGGCCCAGGGCGTCGCGGCCGAGGCCGTGCCGGACACCCCGGCCGACGCGACCGATCACCTGCGGCTCGGGCCCTACCGGATCGTCGAGCAGCTACCCGCGAGCATCCCGGCCGGCGGTTGGACGCTGACGGAGATCTCGTGCGACGGAGTGCCGCAGCCGTTCGACCAGGGCGCCACGACCGTCACACTGACGAGGCTCCACCCGGGAGTCCGGTGCGTGTTCACAGACACGTTCACAGCGACGCCTCCGCCGGTGCCCCCGCCCGAGCCGCCCGTTCCGCCCCCGCCCGGGCCCCCGGCGCCTCCCGGGCCGCAGCCAGACGTGGCCTACGCCGATCTCGCGGTCACCAAGCACGCTACGGCGCCCGTGGTGACGCAGGGCGGAGTCGTCACCTACCGGATCACGGTCACGAACCACGGCCCCGATGACGCGACGCGTGTGATCCTCGACGACCAGCCTCTCGGTCCCGCGGTCGTCGTGTCGGCCCACACGAACGTCGGAAGCTGCACCTCGCGCGTCCCCATCACGTGCCAGCTCGGGACGCTCAAACCGCGCGCGAAGGTCAACCTCACCGTTCGTCTGCAGGTCGCCGGGCATGCCGCGCACTTCACGAACCGTGCGGTAGTCGGCGGGGCGACCTACGACCCCAACCTGTCCAACAACGTCGCCCGCGCAACCGTCATGGTGGTCGCGCCGCGGCCTCCGGGCGGGCTCGGCTGAGCGCGGGCTGAATGGGCTACGCGGCGCGCGCCGCCAGCTGACCGCACGCGGCGTCGATCTCCCGACCCCGGGTGAGCCGGACGGTGGCGGCGAGGCCCCGCCCCTCCAAGACCTGCCGGAACGCGTGGATCGCTTTGGGCGAGGAGGCCTCAAACCCCGATCCCGTCGGGTTGAACGGGATCAGGTTGACCTTGTAGACGCGCGAGTTGAGTACCTCAGCCAACCGAACGGCCTGCGCGTGGGAGTCGTTGACGCCGGCCAGCATCACGTACTCCACGAACACCCGACGCCGCTTGCGCTCGTAGTGCCGCTCGCACGCCGCCAGCACGTCCGCCAGCGGGTAGCGGTCGTTGACCGGCATGAGCGCTGAGCGCAAAGACTCGTCGGCGGCGTGCAGCGACAGCGCCAGCCGGATCGGCATCGGGCTGTCGGCCAATCGCTCGATCCCCGGGATCCATCCCACGGTCGAGATCGCCGTCCGCCGGTGGGCAACGCCGACGTCCGGCAGCAACGAGCACGCCTCGAGCACGGCGTCGAGGTTCATCATCGGCTCCCCCATCCCCATGAACACCGCATGGTCGACGCCCCCGGCCTGCCGGCGGAAATAGAGCGCCTGGTCGAGGATCTCCGAGGCGGTCAGGTTGCGTCCGAAGCGCATCTGCCCGGTGGCGCAGAACGTGCAGGTCAGCGGACAGCCCGACTGGGAGGACAAGCAGAGCGAGTGCCGGCCGTCGCGGTAGCGCATCAACACCGCCTCGACCGGCTTTCCGTCCGCGGTCAGGAACAACGCCTTGGCGGTCCCGTCGCGAGCGTGCGCTTCGCGCTCCACCGCCAGCGTCGAGAACGGCACCGCGTGGTCCAGATCGCTTCGCAGGCCGCGCGGCACGTCCGTCATCGCGCCAAAATGGGTGGCACCTCGCGCCGCCCATCTCCAAATCTGCCCGGCGCGATACGCGGGCTCTCCGAGATCGGACAGCGTTCGCTCGAGCAGGCTCAGATCCACGAGGACTATGGTGGCAGCCGATGCGCCTCGCCAAGTTCCTGGCCTCCGCCGGCGTCGCCTCCCGGCGTGGCTCCGAACATCTGATCCGGGC
The DNA here is from genome assembly GCA_963731355.1 of uncultured Solirubrobacterales bacterium. Lineage (GTDB taxonomy): Bacteria > Actinomycetota > Thermoleophilia > Solirubrobacterales > Solirubrobacteraceae > Palsa-465. The sequence goes on from CAVSUS010000007.1 coordinate 50,154, forward strand.
CGGGCGGGTGACCGTAGGCGGCGCCGAGGTCACCGACCCAGCCGCCACCGTGAACCTCGAGGCCGGCGACGTGGTCGCGCTCGACGGCAAGCCCGTGACCGGCTCGCTCACCCGCGTCGTGTACGCGGTCAACAAGCCCCCCGGCGTGGTCTCGACCGCGCGCGATCCCCAGGGCCGCCCGACCGTCGTCTCGCTCGTTCCCGGTCGGCTCCGGCTGTATCCCGTGGGACGACTCGACATCGACACGACGGGCCTGATCCTGCTGACCAACGACGGCGAGCTCGCGCACCGCGTCACCCATCCGCGCTTCGAGGTGCCGAAGACCTATCGGGCGACGGTCGCCCACCCGCCCGTCAAGGACGCCGCGCTGAGCGCGCTGCGCAACGGAGTCCGGCTGGACGACGGGGTCACGGCGCCCGCCCGCGTGCATCTGCTCGGCCCCAGCACGCTCGAGCTCACGATCCACGAGGGCCGCAAGCGCCAGGTCAAGCGCATGTGCGAGCAGGTCGGCCACCCGGTGCGGCGACTGGAGCGGGTCGCGTTCGGGCCGCTGACGCTCGGCGCGCTGAAGCCGGGCGAGCATCGCCTGCTCACCGGCGCCGAGCTCCAGGCGCTCGCCGACGCGACCGCGGAGCGCGATCCCGCCGCGGGCGACGACTAACGCTGGATCAGAAGCTCGTCATTTCGAAACCGCGTGGTCCTCAGCACCCGCGAGACCTCGGCCGGGGTGAGCCGCACGGGCGTCGAGGACACCATCCTCAGCACCGTGAACTGGAGCGCGTGCCGCCGTGAGACCTGGTGGAAGCCCGGCACCGGATACGTGGCCTGCATGACGGACGGCCACAGGTTGCAGGCCGAGCCCCACCAGCAGAAGCCGGCGCTCGGCGGCGAGGTGAAGGAGACGACGTCGAGCTCTGACACGGTGGCGCCGTGCCGGGGCATGAAGCTCAGGCCGGGGAGGTACAACGACAGCGGCAGCAGGTCGCGGTAGTGCTGGACGAGGATCGCGCGTGTGGGGCTCCCGGTGCCCGCGGGGCTCCCGGAAGCCGACGCGGGGCCGAGGACGCGAGCGACCACACGCCAATCGGGGCGCTGGTAGTTGCGCTCGGCAGCCACGCCGATCGCCGTGGCGACGCCGATTCCGCACAGGACGGCCGCCGCCGCCAGCCCTAGCCCCCAGGGCCGCCGCGCGGCCAGGCCGCCGGCTACGAGGAGCGCCGCCGGCAGCCACAGCGCCAGCAGGTTGCGCGTAAGCACCTCGTCGAAGCCCAGCGCGATCAGGATCAGGCTGATGACGAAGCCGGCGAGCGCCAGCGAGCCCGCGAGAAGCGCGCCGCGGCGCTCCGTGGCCGTCGCCCCGGCCGCGAGCAGCACCAGCGCGAGCACGATGATCGCAATCGCCAGGGGCTCGAGCACGCCGCGCGCGGGCCCTTGGAAGCCGACCGCGAACTGCGGGATCACCTGGCCCAGCCGCCGGCCGAGCGGGGCGGCGCCGATCCACTGATCGCGGCGGGTAGCGTTCTGGGCGAGGGCTAGCGTCAGAAGCCCGAGGCCGCACAGGCCGACGAACCCGAACGCGACCTGCACCTCCGAACGGCGGCGGTGGATGGCGAGCAGCCACACCGCCTCGGGCACGACGATGAGGACGGCGTAGTAGTGGGTCGCGAGAGCCAGCGCCGAGATGAGGACCCAGGCCGCGAGGCGCCGCGGCGTCGGGTTCTCTCGGGCATAGACGAACGCGAGCAGCGAGGCGCTCGCCAGGAAGGCCAGCATCGCGTACGAGCGGGCCTCCTGCGAGTACCAGATGAGCAGCGGGTTGCACGCCACCAGCGCGGCCGCGACGAGCCCCGCCCGGCGGGAGATCAGCCTTGCCCCCACCGCGAACGCCACGGGCACCATCGCGACCCCGAACACCGCCGACAGCGACCGCAGCGGCGCCTCGGTGTACCCGAAGATCCGCGCCCACACCCACGCCACGCAGTAGTAGAGCGGCGGCGTCGACTCGGACTTGGGAATCAGCCCGAGCATCTTGCCGGGCGAGAAGTGGACCAGCAGCGCCGTGTTCGCCTCGTCGAACCAGAACCCCTGGTGTCCGATACGGGTGAAGCGGAGCACCGCGCCCAGTACGGTGAGCGCCGCAACCGCGGCCACCGTTGGTCCCGACAGCGTTCGCGCGCGCACCGCGGCCACGCCGGCGCCGGGGCGGCGCAGCTCACCGGCGACCGTACCGACGCTCACGCCCGCGCATGGTAATGGTCCCCGCCCGCGAGATACGGTCGCATTCGAGCGGCCCGGGCGGCGCCTGGCTTCGTCCTCGTCGGCTCGCGCAGCGCTGCTGCGCGTCGCCTCCTGCGTCCTCGCCAGGCATCCGCCCGTGACCACTCTCGGTGCAACCGTATTCACGGGCGGGAACCATCTGCACGGTCTCCGACGCCCGCTATCCTCCGGCGTCGCCCGGCGCCGCGCCCCCAATCTCTTAACCCAATCGCAATCGGCGCGTTTATCGACGCCATGTCTCGCCGGGCACCATCTTTCTGTAAATGAGACAGGACTCGAGCTCCGCCGACAGCCGGGTCGTGCTCGCGACGACAACGCCTCTGGGCGAGGCCGGCCTCGGCCACAGCGACGCGACCGTGACGCTTCCAGCCGTGCCGGCTCTGGACGCCGGCCGCGCACTGCCGCGTCTACGCGCGCGCCTGAGCTCGGACCGGCGGGCCGCGAGGATCGCGCTCGGCGCGCTGATCCTCGGCGCGCTCATCCTCACCGCGTTCGCGACCGCCCATCCGACGACGCTCGTCCCGACCAGCAACCGGTCGTTCCCGCTGTGGGAGGCGGGGCCGCTGCACTACCTCGACAAGGCGCTGCCGAACAACTGGAGAGCGCTGCAGATCGGTTTGAGCGTGATGGTGGTCGCGATGCTGGTCGCATACCTGGTCGTGCTGCAGTCCGTGCGAACGCTGTCGATGCGCACGATCGCGATCTTCGTGCTCGCGGCGCACGCGATCCTGCTGCTCAGCCCGCCCGGCCAGCTCACCGACCTCTTCAACTACCTGGGCTACGCGCGGCTCGGCGGCCTTCACCACCTCAACCCCTACACCCACGTGATCGCCGAGGAAGTGCACGATCCCGTGTTCCGCTTCACCACCTGGCATCACCTGCACAGCCCGTACGGCCCGCTGTTCACCGCGCTCACCTACCCGCTGGCGCTGATGTCGCTGCCGGCCGCCTACTGGACGCTCAAGACGATCACGGTGCTCCTGAGCCTCGCGTTCATCGCGCTGGTCTGGTACTGCGCCCGCCGGCTCGGTCGCGACCCGCGATTCGCGGTGCTGTTCGTCGCCGCCAATCCGATCTTCCTCATGTACGCCGTCCCCGCCTTTCACAACGACTTCTTCATGCTCGTACCCTCTACGGCCGCGGTCGCGTTGCTGCTCGCGCGCCGGGACCGCTCCGCCGGTGCGGTGCTGATGCTCGCGGTGGCGGTCAAGTTCACCGCGATCCTGCTGCTGCCGTTCCTGCTGATCGGCGTCCGCTTGCCGCAGCGACGCCGCCGCATCCTGGAAGGCGCCGTGCTCGGCGCGATCCCCCTGATCGCGATGAGCCTCGCTCTGTTCGGATTCTCGATCCCGAACCTGCAGGATCAGAGCACGCTGCTGACCCCATTCAGCATCCCGAACCTGACCGGTCTGTTGATCGGCGTCGGCGGGGGTGCCCCTGGGTTGCTGAGGGTGGGCACGGTGGCGCTCGTGGTCGCGGTCGCGTTGTTGATCCGGCACAGGGGCGACTGGCTCTCCGGCGCCGGGTGGGCCACGTTTGCCCTGATCGCGAGCCTCGCCTGGCTGGTGCCTTGGTACGTGGTGTGGCTGCTACCGTTGGCCGCGCTGGGCTCCAGCCTTCGTCTGCGGCGCATGGCGCTGTGGCTGACCGTGTTCCTCGTGATCGCGTTCATCCCGGCGACCGGCATGGTCCTCTACCCGGCCGGACTGAATCCGCTCGGTACGCCGGTCGGGCACGCATCGCAGGCGCTCCAGAAGAAGCTCGAGCAGTAGCGCGAAACGCGGCGCCACTCTCGGGCCGGCCCGGAGCGCGGTCCGCAGAGACTTATGCCGTGATTATTAGCGTTTTGTTAGCTTCCGCCGACTGATGCGCCTCGAAGTTGAATCCCCCGAAACCGCTGTAGTAGTTCCCGAGTACCCGCCGGCGCCCCCCGTCGCGCCGCCGCGACGGCGCCGACTCGATCGCTTCGAGCTCTCGATGCTCGCCGTGTTCGGGGCGATCTCTCTCTGGGTACTGTTGCTCGATCTCTTTCAGGTGGTCGCGCACGGACGGGTCTGGACCGGGACCGACGGCGTCTATCTGGTCGACCAGATGCAGTACCTGGCCTGGATCCGCGACGTGGCCAACCACGGGCTCGCTTCGAACCTGTTCGTGATCCACTCCACCGCGCCGGACTACTTCCAGCCGGCGATCATGATCTCCGGGGGGATCACCGCGCTCGGAGTCGCGCCGTGGCTGGCGCTGCTGCTGTGGAAGCCCGTCGCCGTTATCGCCGCGTTCTTTGCCGTCCGGGCATACGCCTACCGCACCCTCGACGGGCTGTGGCCGCGCCGCGCCGCACTCGTGATCGGGCTGTTCTTCGGGGCGCTGACGTTCAGCATGGGCTCGGTGACCGTGTTCGGCGATCTGTTCCTCGGTTTCCTGTCCTGGGGCTACACGTTCGGCCTGCTCGCGGTCGCTGCCATGGCCGGCGCGCTCTTGTCCTACGACCGTGCCCGGACCGGCGACCGGCTCCGGTGGATGCCCGGCGTCCTCGGAGCGATCGCCAGCCTCCTGCACCCCTGGCAGGGGGAGCTCTTGATCATCCTCATCGTCGGCGGCGAGCTGATGATCGAGCTCCGGCGCCGGCAGGCGTTCACGCGCCGGCGGCTGATGCAGGCCGGAGTGACGATCCTCCTGACCGCGCTGCCGCTCTTCTACTACGTGGTCCTCACCCGCGTCGACCTCTCCTGGCAACTGGCCCGGGGGGCGAGCAAGCACTCGTTCCCGCTGCTCCCGGTCCTGCTGGCGGTCGCACCGCTCGCGATCGCGGCGATCCCCGCCTACCGGGTGCGCCCCCGCAGCTTCATCGGCGCCGCCACGCGCTTCTGGCCGCTGGCCGCGCTCGTGGTGTTCATACTCTCCGGGACGGGCTTCGCGGCCACGCCGCTGCACGCCTTCCAGGGGATCTCGATTCCGCTTGCGGTGCTCGCGGTCGAGGGGGTGCAGCTCGTGCGCTGGCGCCGCCTCCGACATCCCAGGCTGGCGGCCGTGCTGGCGGTGCTGGCGGTCACCGTTCCCTCGCTCGTGGTCGAGCTGAACAGCGCGCGCACGCTCGCCGCTCCTACCGTCGACAACGCGAACTTCATCACCCGCGATGAGCGCAGCGCGATCCAGTACCTGGCCACAGACCCGCAGCCGGGAGGCGTTCTGACCCGCAGCTACCTCGGCGCGATCGTGCCGGGCGCGACGGGCCGCCACACGTACGTGGGCGACTGCCTGTGGTCCGAACCCCAGTGCTACTGGCGCGTCGGCGCGACGCAGGAGCTATTCGACGGAACACTCGGGACCGCGTTCTCGCGCAAGCTCGTTGCGGGCAGCGGCGCCCGGTTCTTGCTCGCCGACTGCAAGATCCAGGCCGACCTGAAGCGGAGCCTCGATCCGCTCGTCCACTCCGTCCGGCGCTTCGGCTGCGCCGCCGTTTACACGGTCCAGTAGGCTGCCGCGCCGATGCGGCTCTTCGCCCTCCGGGGCGCCAACCAGGTCACGGCGAACGAGGCCGAGGAGATACTTGCCGCGACCGGCGAGCTGATGCGCGAGCTGATGGCGCGCAACGAGCTCGCCCCCGACCGCATGGTGAGCTGCCTGTTCACCGCCACCGAGGACCTCGACGCCGAGTTCCCCGCGGTGGCGGCGCGAAACCTCGGCCTTCACCGGGTGCCGCTCCTGTGCGCGCGGGAGATCCCGGTCCGGGGCTCGATGCCGCGGGTGATCCGGGTGCTCGTGCACTACTACGCGCCCGAGGACCACGAGCCGCGCCACGTGTACCTCGGCGAGACGCAGGCGCTGCGCGCCGACCTCGAGTCGGCACAATAGATCGCCGTGCCCCTGGAGTTTGCTGAGCGAATCCGACGGATCCCGGTCTACCCGGTCGCGGCCGGCTACGACCTCGGGGCCGAGGTCGCGATGCTCGCCTCGAACGAATGCTGCTTTGCTCCGCACCCGGCCGTGGTCGAGGCCGCTTCCCGGACGCTGGTCGGCGCCCACCGGTATCCCGACCCGTACTACACGCCGCTGCGACGCGCGCTGTCGGAGCGCTACGGGATCCCGGCCGAGCGGATCGCGGTGGGGAACGGCTCGTGCGACATCCTGCTCGCTGCTGGCGAGGCGCTGCTCGAGCCGGGGGCCGAGGTCGTCTACGCCTGGCCGGCGTTCAGCGTCTACCCGCACCTGGCCGCCTCGTCGGGAGCGCGGGCGATCGAGGTTCCGCTCGACTCCGAGGCGCGCCACGACCTCGACGCGATGGCTGCCGAGATCACGGTCGCGACCCGACTGGTGCTCGTCTGCAACCCCAACAACCCGACCTCCACGGCGCTTGGCCTGGACGCGATCGAGGCGTTCCTGGAGCGGGTGCCGTCGCACGTTTGCGTGATCCTCGACGAGGCGTACTGCGAGATCTCGCTGAGTCTGGGCGACACGTACGCCTCGCTCGAGCTGCTGCGCCGGTTCGGAAACCTGGTCCTGCTGCGCACGTTCTCGAAGGTGTACGGGCTGGCCGCGCTGCGCGCCGGCTACGCCCTGTGCGCCTCCGAGGACTTCCGGGTGGCGGTGGATCAGGTCCGCCAGCCGTTCTATCTGAACGCGGCCGCGCAAGCGGGGGCGGTGGAGGCCCTGAGGCACCAGGACGAGGTCGAGCGGCGGGTGGCGCAGACCATCGCCGCGCGTATGACTCTGGAGGAAGGGGTGCGGGATCTCGGGCTCTGGCTCGCGGAGTCGGACGCCAACTTCGTGTGGCTGCGCTTGCCGGATGGTGTAGATGAGGGCGACGTAGTGACTGGTTTACGTGCCCGGGGCGTTCTCGTCCGCGCCGGAGCTTCCCTTGGCCAGCAGGGGGCGCTGCGGGTAACCGTGGGGACACCGGGCGAAAATGACCGATTCGTTGGCGCCCTGGGTGACCTCGTCTGACCGGTGTGTGCTGGATCTGGGTCGCATACGGCCCCTTTTTCAGCACACCCTCGCAACCGGCACCGCCCTCTGCTACAACAGGCGACGATGACCGGATGCAGCCGCACCTACGCCACCGACAGCGGCTGCCTCTACTCCCGGCGATTTAGCTAGGCGCTCGGCCAAGCACTTCCCGCGCCCCGGCTGGGGCGCCTTCGGAGGTCGAGCCTCCGCGGTTTCCGACCGGCCTTCGGGCACGCGCCCTTCCGTACAGTTCCCAAGCGTTGAAGGACGAGCAGATGACGACAGCGATCAAACCGGCAACACGCGTCAGGGTGGTGGACCCGGTCCGCGACCAGCGGATCGAGCGGGTCCTGCCGCTCGTGGCCCCCGTGACCCTGCTCCGGGAGCTCCCGCTGACCCCCGAGCACTCCCGCGTCGTGCTGCACGGGCGAGCGGACGTTCACGCGATCCTGAGCGGCGAGGACGACCGGCTGCTCGTGGTGGTCGGTCCGTGCAGCGTGCACGACGTCGACGCCACCATTGACTATGCGCGGCGGCTCGGCGAGAAGGCCTCGAGCTTCCAGGACGACCTGTGCGTCGCGATGCGCGTGTACTTCGAGAAGCCGCGCACCACGACCGGGTGGAAGGGCCTAATCAACGATCCTCACCTGAACGGATCCGGCGACGTCAACGCCGGCCTGCGCCTGGCGCGGCGCGTGCTGCTCGAGGTGCTGGCGCTGGGCCTGCCGGTGGGGTGCGAGTTCCTCGACCCGATCACCCCTCAGTACATCTCTGACGCCGTGTGCTGGGGCGCGATCGGAGCCCGAACGGCCGAGAGCCAGATCCACCGCCAGCTCGGGTCCGGGCTCTCGATGCCGGTCGGGTTCAAGAACCGCACCGACGGCAACATCCAGGTGGCCGTGGACGCCGTGCGCGCCGCGGCGGTTTCCCACGCGTTCGCCGGGATCGACGAGAACGGCGCGTCGGCGATCCTCCACACGCGAGGCAACCGCGACTGCCACATCATCCTGCGCGGAGGTAAGGAGGCACCGAACTACGGGCCCGACGCGGTCGCTCAGGCGCTCGCGCTGCTGCGCGGCGCCGGCCTGGAGGAGCGGGTGATGATCGACGTCTCCCATGACAACAGCCGCAAGGACCCCGCCCGCCAGCCCGAGGTGGCGGCCGAGATCGGCCGTCAGATCGCGGCCGGCAACCAGGCGATCGTCGGGGCGATGCTGGAGTCGTTCCTGGTCGGGGGCCGCCAGGACCTCGATGGCGACACCGAGCTCGTCTACGGCCAATCGATAACCGACGCGTGCCTCGACTGGGAGACCACCGTGCACGTGCTCGACGGTCTCGCCGACGCGGTGAGAAGACGCCGCGCCGGCGCAGCCGGCTGACGGTGGCTGGGGCCGGCCTCGGCGACCTCGAAGGGATTCGGATCGGCGTGGCCGGCGTCGGTCTGCTCGGCGGCTCGATCGCGCTGGCCGTCCGCGAGCGCCTCGGGGCGACGGTGTGCGGCTACGACACCTCGCGGGAGGCGCTCCGGGAGGCGATGGACCGCGGGGTCATCGACCGCGCCGGCGGCTCCATCGGCGAAGCGGCCCGGGAGGCCCAGGCCGTGTTCGTCGCGGTGCCGGTGGGCGCCCTGGCCGGCGCCGTCGGCGAGGCCCTGACCACGGCGTCCAGGGAGTGCGTCGTCACCGACGTCGGCTCGACCAAGCGCGCGATCGTGGCGGCGCACCACGACCCTCGCTTCGTCGGCGGCCATCCCCTCGCCGGTGCCGAGACCGCCGGCGTCAGGTACGCGCGCGCGGACCTGTTCGAGGGCGCCACCTGGTATCTCACCCCCACGACGACCACGTCCGGGATCCTGTACGAGCGGCTGCACCGCCTGCTCCGGGGCATCGGCGCTCGCCCGGCCGCAATCGACCCCGACACCCACGACACGATTCTCGCCACCGTCTCCCACCTCCCGCACGTGCTGGCAAACGTACTGGTCTCCCAGGCGGCTCAGGCGCTCGCCGCCGGCGACGAGCGACTGCCCGCGACCGGCCCCAGCTTCCGCGACGCGACGCGTGTGGCGGGTGCGCCTGGCGAGGTGTGGAGCGACATCTACCTTTCCAACGCCGATGCGCTGGCAGCCGAGATCGACCGGACCGTGGCGCGGCTGGGCGAGGTCCGCGACGCGCTGGCGCGGCGGGACCGCGCCCGCATTGGAGCCTGGAACGAGGAGGCCGCCGCCGACCGGCGGCGCCTGCTCGAGGCGCAGCTCGCGGGCGGCCGGCTGTTCGAGCTGCGCGCGTCGGTGCCCAACCGGCCAGGCGTGATCGCGCGGCTGGCGCTCGAGCTGGGGCGCGCGGGCGTGAACATCACCGACATGGCGCTGTACCCGGCCCCCGATATGAGCGAGGGCGTGGTCGCGCTGTGGATCGCGGGCGAGGGCCCGGCGCGGCGGGCGGAGGAGCTTGTAGTGCAGCTCGGATTCCCGGTGGCGCGGGCGTGAGCGCCCGGTTTGACCCCTCGGGGCCGCTCCGCGGCCGCCTGCGGGTGCCCGCCGACAAGTCGGTCTCTCATCGCGCGGCGATCGTCGGCGCGATGGCCTCGGAGCCCGTCCGGGTTCGCAACTATCTCGAGGCGGCCGACACTCGCTCCACGCTGGGCGCGATCCGCGAGCTCGGAGCGATCGTCGAGGAGCGCGACCACGAACTGGTGATCCGCGGCTGCGGGCTGCGCCACGCGCAGGCCCCGGCGGACCGGATCGACGTCGGCAACGCGGGCACCCTGATGCGCCTCCTTCCCGGGTGGCTCGCGTTCCAGCGGGGATCGAGCTTCGAGCTCGACGGCGACGCCTCGATTCGCCGACGGCCCGTCGACCGGATCGCCGAGCCGCTGCGACTGATGGGAGCGCAGATCGACGCGCGCGAGGGACGGTTCCCGCCGTTCACCGTGCACGGAGCGGCGCTGAACGGGATCGAGTACGAGCTGCCGGTCGCCAGCGCCCAGGTCAAGTCGTGCCTGCTGCTCGCTGGGCTGGCCACCGGCGGGACGACCGTGATCGAGCCCATCCCCACCCGCGACCACACCGAGCGGATGCTGCTGCGCGCCGGCGCGACGGTGGAGCGCGCCGCGGATCCCTCCGGCACCTGGCGCTCGACCGTGGGCAACGCGGACGAGCTCGAGCTCGACGACCTCGGGATCCCGGGCGACCTGTCCTCCGCGGCGTTCCTGATCGCGGCCGGGGTGCTGGTGAAGGGCTCGAGCCTGGTCCTCGAAGGAGTCGGAGTCAACTGGACGCGTGCGGGCTTCCTTCGCATCCTCGAGCGGATGGGCGCGATCGTGCTGAGCGATGCCGAGCCGGTGGGGACGTTCGACGCGGAGGAGCCGGTCGCCGAGCTGGACGTCCGCCAGGGCCCGCTCGAGGCGACGACGGTGGGGGCGGACGAGGTCCCGCTCGCGATCGACGAGCTGCCGCTGGTCGCTCTGCTCGGCTGCTTCGCCGAAGGCGACACGGTGGTGAGAGGCGCGTCCGAGCTGAGGGTCAAGGAGTCCGATCGCATCGCGACCGTGGTAGGGGGTCTTCGCGGGCTCGGGGCCGACATCGAGGCGACCGAGGACGGGTTCGTCGTCCGCGGTAGCGGCGGTCTGCGAGGCGGGACCCTCGACGCCCACGGCGATCACCGCCTGGCGCTCCTCGGCGCGGTCGCCGGGCTCGCATCCGCCGAGGGCGTGGACGTGGCGGGCATGGAGGCCGCGTCGGTCTCGTATCCGGGCTTCGCCGACGATCTGGCCGCGCTCGCGTCATGACCGTGGTGGCGATCGACGGGCCCGCGGGCGTCGGCAAGTCGAGCGTCGCCCGGGCCGTGGCTCGCGAGCTCGGATTCACGTACCTCGACTCGGGCTCGATGTACCGCAGCGTTGCGCTCGCCGCGGCGCAGCGTGGCGTCAGCCCGGCCGACGTGGCGCCGCTGATCCGCGTGCAGCCCGGCGACCGCGTGCTGCTCGACGGCCGCGACGTGACGACCGCGATTCGCGACCCCGTGGTGTCCGAGGGTGCCTCCCGCGCTGCCGCTGACCCGGCGGTGCGGGCGGCGATGGCCGCCGAGCAGCGCCGCCTACTCGCCCACGGCGACTGGGTCGCTGAGGGGCGCGACATCGGCACGGTGGTCGCCCCCGACGCCGACCTGAAGGTGTTCCTGACCGCCGATCCGGAGGAGCGTGCCCGCCGGCGCGCGAGGGAGCTCGGCGTCGATCCGACCACCGTGCTGGCCGAGCAGGCGATCCGCGACGAGCGCGACCGCTCCCGCGAGCATTCCCCGCTCAAGCCCGCGGACGGTGCCGTCGTTCTCGACACGACGTACATGACGTTGCCGGAGGTCGTGCAGCGGGTGATCGAGCTGCTCCAAGGCCGCTAGCCTCGACTTCCGGCATGAAGGTCGCGGTCCTCGGATATCCAAACGTCGGCAAGTCGTCGCTGGTCAACCGGCTCACGCAGTCGCGCGAGGCCGTGGTGCACGAGCTTCCCGGGGTCACGCGTGACCGCAAGGAGCTCAAGACCGACTGGAACGGACGGCCGCTTACGCTCATCGACACCGGCGGCGTGGACCTCGAGGACCCGACCGAGCTCGCCGCCCAGGTCCGCGACCACGCCCGGGCCGCGCTCGCCGACGCCGACGCCGCGGTGCTCGTCGTCGACGCCAGGGCGGGATTGCGCCCGGGCGACCTCGACCTGGCCGACCTGCTGCGCCGGCAGCCGCTGCCGGTGGTGGTCGCCGCGAACAAGATCGACACCGCGGCGGACCTGCCGCTAGCCGCCGAGTTCTACGCGCTCGGACTCGGGGAGCCGGTTCCGGTCTCCGCCACCCAGGGACTCGGCAGCGGAGATCTGCTCGATCGGATCACAACGCTCGCGGCGGACGCCGAGGGCTTGGACGAGGAGGCCGACGACGTGGTGCGCCTCGCGGTGATCGGGCGGCCGAACGTCGGCAAGTCCTCGCTGGTCAATCGCTTCGTGGGCGCCGAGCGGGTGATCGTCTCCCCGGACGCGGGCACCACGCGGGACGCGATCGACCTGCCCATGACCTTCGAGGGGCGCGAGCTGATCCTGATCGACACCGCCGGACTGCGCCGGCAGGCCAAGGTGGGCGATTCGCTCGAGTACTACACCGCGCTGCGGTCCCGCCGAGCGGCGGAGCGCGCGGACGTGGCTCTCGTCGTGTGCGACGCCAGCGACGGGATCACCTCGCAGGACCTGCGGATCGCCGAGCTGGCCATGAAGAGCGGCTGCGCCACCGCGCTCGTCCTCAACAAATGGGACATTGCCGAAGGCGTCGACCTCGACCACGAGCGTGCCCGCGCGGCCACGAGGCTCCGGCTGCGGCCGAGGGTCCTCACCGCGAGCGCGAAGACCGGCCGGCACGTCGAGCGATTGCTGGTGGAGGCCAGCACGCTCGGGGACCGGGCGCGGGCGCGGATCCCCACGCCGCAACTCAACCGCTTCCTGACCGACGCGGTCGCCGCTCGCCAGCCGCCTGCCGGCGCGGGACGGCGAGGATCGGGACGGCTGAAGCTCTTGTTCATGACGCAGACCGGCGAGAGGCCTCCGCGATTCTCGATCCAGGTCAATTCGCGGGTGCGCGTGACGCGGGGCTACGCCTACTACCTGGAGAACCGCCTGCGTGAGCGTTACCGGTTCGAGGGCATCCCGCTCATAATCGACTTCGTCGAGCGCAGCGAGCGGCGGGAAGGCAGGGCGCACGGCGCCGCCGCGTAACTTTGCCGCTACCCTTTCTCGACTTCAAGCAAGCTTCTCGGCCTCGGCGGGCAGGCGGCATCGACGCGCGCAGCACGCGACGAGCGGGAAGACCGAACACGAACTCGGAGCTCCGCCCCCAGATCCCATGAGCGCACTTTCAGATCACGAATACCTATTTACGTCCGAGTCGGTGACTGAGGGTCACCCCGACAAGGTCGCAGATCAGATTTCTGATGGGGTGCTGGATGCGGTGTTGCGCGACGATCCTCAGGGGCGGGTGGCGTGTGAGACGTTGGTGAACACCGGGTTGGTGGTGGTTTCGGGTGAGATCACCACATCCACCTGGGTTGATATTTCCGATGTGGCACGGGAGACCATCCGCCGCATCGGTTACACCGATGCGGAGTTCGGTTTTGACTGCAAGACGTGCGCGGTGATCAACGCTATCGACAAGCAGTCACCCGATATTGCACAAGGGGTCGATCAGGCGTGGGAGGCGCGAGTGGATCCCGCCGACGACGACGAGCTCGATCTGGCGGGCGCCGGCGACCAGGGGATGATGTTCGGTTACGCCACCGATGAGACCGATGAGCTGATGCCGCTGCCGATCTCGATGGCGCACAAGCTCGCCAAGCGGCTGGCCGACGTGCGCAAGGCGCAGATCGTTCCCTACCTGCGCCCCGACGGAAAGACGCAGGTGACAGTGCGCTATCGGGACGGCCGGCCGGTGGAGATCGAGAAGTTGCTGATCTCAACCCAGCACCGGGACGGCGCCGAGTCACTGATCAAGGAGGATCTGTGGGAGCACGTGATCGAGCCGGTTCTGCCGGATGACCTGTACGACGCGCGCAAGTTGCACAAGCAGTTGCTGGTGAATCCCACCGGCCGGTTTGTGATCGGGGGGCCCATGGGGGATTGCGGACTCACCGGGCGCAAGATCATCGTCGACACCTACGGCGGCATGGCGCGCCACGGGGGCGGGGCGTTTTCCGGGAAGGACCCCTCCAAGGTCGATCGCTCGGGGGCCTACGCCGCCCGCTACGTGGCCAAGAACGTGGTGGCCGCGGGGCTGGCCGCGCGCGCCGAGGTGCAGGTGGCCTACGCGATTGGCGTGGCCCATCCGGTGTCGGTGATGGTCGAGACGTTCGGCACCGAGGTGATCCCCCGCACCCAGATCCAGGAGTTGATCCTCTCGCGCTTCGACTTGCGCCCGGGCGCGATCCGCCAGAACCTGCGACTGCACCGCCCCATCTACCAGAAGACCGCCGCCTACGGGCACTTCGGCCGCGAGGATCACGACTTCACCTGGGAGCGCACCGACAGGGCCCAGGACCTCCGCGCCGCCGCGGGCCTCGGCGCCGCCACCATCGGCGCCTGACGATCGCCGGAGGTCGCCAGGGCGTCCAAGATTTGCCGCCAATATCGCGGCTTATTTCGGACAGCGTGCGTGCTCGGCCCGGGTGTGGGCATCCGAGGCGCGCTCTACGGTCTCCGGCATGATCGCCCGCGTCCAACCCCTCACCACGACGCGGGCGATCCGAGGCCCGTTCGACTACCGACTTCGCCTCGAGCAGGCGGACGTCGAGATCGGTGCCCTGCTGCGAGTCCCGTTTGGCAAGCGGCGCGCGCTCGGAGTGGTCGTCGATCTTGCCGGCGAGTCCGAGGTCCCGCCCGAGCGGCTCCTCGAGCCGGATGCGGTGCTCCCGGCCGGCGTTCCGCGGGACCTCGTCGAGCTGGCGGCTTGGATGGCGCGGGAGTACTGCTCGACCATGGCACGCTGCCTCTCGCTGATGCTCGCGCCGGGGGCGATCGGCGGCGTCCTTCCCGCGGAGGCGCTCGTCGCCGAAGTCAGCGACGCCGGACGCCGGCTGCTCGCAGGCGCCGGCAACGGGGCCGTCGCGTTCGGTGCCGGTGCCGACTCGTCCGCGACCAACGGCGCTCGCCCGCTGACCGCCCGCCAGCTTGAACTGCTGGCCCGCCTGCACCACCAGGGCCCGACGGTCGCTGCCTCGCTCGGCACGTCGGCGCTGCGCCGGCTCGAACGGCGGGGACTCGTCGAGATCGTGTCCGGCAAGCGCGAACGACGACCGGTCCGGCACCGCGTCGGGGCGGGCCTCGGTGCCGCGCCGTCGCTGACCGCCGAGCAGCAGGGGGCGCTCCACCGGATCCTGGATGCGCTGGAAGGGCCCGGAGATCGACGCGGGTTCCTTCTGCACGGCGTCACCGGCTCCGGCAAGACCGAGGTGTATCTGCGGGCGGTCGAGGCGACCCTGGCAGCCGGCGCGACCGCGATCGTGCTGGTGCCGGAGATCGCCCTCACGCCGCAGACGCTTGCCCGCTTCCAGGCCCGTTTCGGCGATGTGGTGGCGGTGCTCCACTCCGCCCTCGGGCAGGGCGAGCGCTACGACGAGTGGCTACGGCTGCGTGACGGCGAGGCTCGGGTGTGCGTGGGGCCGCGCTCGGCTGTCTTCGCCCCACTGAAGGACATCGGGCTGATCGTCATCGACGAGGAACACGACCGCTCCTACAAGCACGAGGGCGACCCCCGCTACGACGCGCGTACCGTGGCCGTGAGGCGGGCCGAGGCGCACGGGGCCCTGCTGGTCGCCGGCAGCGCGACCCCGCGGCCCGAGAGCACTGTCTCACTGCAGCGCCTCCGGCTGTCCCAACGGGTCGATCGCCGTCCCCTGCCGCCGGTGGAGGTGCTCGACATGCGCGGCTCCCACCACCCGCTGCACCCCGAAACGCGGCTCGCGCTCGCCGACGTCCGCCGCGCGCGGGGAAAGGCGATCGTTCTGCTCAACCGGCGCGGATGGTCGAACTTCCTCACCTGTCGGGCGTGCGGCCACGTGTGGATGTGCCCGGACTGCGAGGTCGCGCTGGTTCTCCACCGCGGCTCCGCGGAGACGCCTCCATTCGTCGCCTGCCACCACTGTGGACACCGCGCAACCGTGCCCGACCGCTGCACCGCGTGCGGGTCGATCGCGGTCGCGCGTCACGGCGCCGGCACCGAGCGACTCGAGCACGAGCTGCGCCTGGCGATCGGCGACTCGGGCTTCCCGGTACACCGTCTGGACGCGGACGTCGCCGCCGGAAAGGACCGGGTGGCGCGGGAGCTATCCGCCTTCGAGGCGGCGCCGGCGGGAGTGCTGGTCGGAACCCAGATGGTGGCCAAGGGTCACGACTTTCCCGACGTCTCGCTCGGTGTCGTCCTCGACGCCGACCAGACCCTGCGGTTCCCGGACTTCCGCGCGGAGGAGCGGACGTTTGCCCTCATCACCCAGCTCGCCGGGCGAGCGGGGAGGGGCGACCGCGGCGGCCGGGTGCTGGTGCAGACGATGGCGCCGTCCGCTCGCGCCATCGTGTTCGCCGCCCAGCATGATGCGGACGGGTTCCTGGCCGACGAGCTGCGTCGGCGCACGGCGCTGCGGTACCCGCCCACCGGCTCGCTGATCCGGGTCACCTGCTCCGCGCCCGAGCTCGACGCGGCGCTGTCGGAGGCCAAGAGCGTCCGCGACCAGATCGCCTGTCCGAGCGCGACCGTACTCGGCCCCGCGCCGCTCTTTCGGCTCCGTGGCAAGGCGCGTGCACAGCTCGTGATCAAGGCCACCGATCGCCGGGCCGCGATCCGCGCCGTCGGAGCGGCCGTCGACCGGGTCGGCGCCGGCGCCGCGCAGCGCGGCGTCAGCGTCGGCGTCGACGTCGACCCGCAGTGACGCCACGGCCGCGCTTCCCCGGACTCCTTCTAGACTGAAAGCGTGGCCGACCAAGCGATCGAGCAGCCCCAGCTGGAGCCGGAGCAAGAGCTCGAGAACCAAGAAGAAGAAGAGCAGCTGGATCCCGAGGTCGCGGCGAGGCGAGCCGCGGCGCTCGCACAGCTGTGCACGTTCGGCGATCCGGTGCTCAGGACTCGGGCGCGCCCAATCGATCGCTTCGACGACGCCCTGCGCTCGGAGATCGCGCACATGGGCGAGCTGATGAACGACGCGCTCGGAGTCGGGCTCGCCGCCACACAGGTCGGCGTGCTCAATCGAGTTCTGGTCTACCGCGTGCAGCAGGAGGCTCCGGTGGTCGCGCTGATCAACCCCGAGCTCGAGTGGTCGGGCAAGGAGAGCGAGACGGCCGAGGAAGGGTGCCTCAGCCTGCCGAAGGTACTCGTCGAGGTGGAGCGCCCGGTCCATGTGCGCGTCCGCGCCCGCGACGAGCGGGGCGAGGAGATCGTGGTGGAGGCGTCCGGCCTCGAGGCCCGGGTGATCCAGCACGAGATCGACCATCTCGACGGCGTGCTGATCCTCGACCGCACCACCCGTGACCAGCGCAAGGAGGCGATGCGGGCGCTGCGCGAGGCGCGGCAAGCCGCTTAAGTACTGAGTGCGCACCGTCTTCCTGGGGACATCGGCGTTCGCGGTCACGGTGCTTAGGCGACTCGTGGCCTCCCCTCACCGCCCGGTGCTGGTCCTCACCCGTCCCGACCGGCCGCGAGGGCGCGGTCGCCGGGTCTCGCCCCCGCCCGTCGCCCTCGCCGCCCGCGAGCTCGGCATCCCCGTCGACCAGCCCCCATCGGTCAACGACGATGCCGCCCGCCGGCGGATCGCCGAAGCCCGACCGGACGTGATTTGCGTCGTCGCGTTCGGTGCCTTGATCAGAGAGCCCCTGCTCTCGGAGCACCCGATTCGGAACGTGCACCCGTCGCTGCTTCCCCGCTGGCGCGGCGCCGCTCCGATCGAGCGCGCGATCATGGCCGGCGACGAGGTAACCGGCGTGTCGATCATCCAGATGACCGAGGGTCTGGACAGCGGGCCGCTATGCGAGCAGGCGCGCGAACCGATCCGACCCGAGGACACCTACGACACGCTCGCCGCACGGCTCGCGGAGCTCGGCTCGGACCTGCTCATTCACACCCTCGAGCACTCACCGCCGTGCGAACCGCAGGACGAGACGGCCGCGACGTACGCCGAGAAGATCTCGGGCGCCGACCGCAGGCTCGATCCTCGCCGAACCGCGGCCGAGCTCGAGCGGACGGTTCGCGCTCTGACGCCGCACATCGGCGCCTACGTCGAGCTCCCCGACGGGATGCGGCTCGGCGTCCGCGAGGTCCGCGTTCGCAACTCCGACCATCCAGTCCCGGGGACCGTGTCGCTCGAAGGCCCGCTGCCTGTCCTCGGCACCAGCGACGGCGCGCTCGAGCTCGTGGTCGTGCAACCGCCGGGGCGGCGGCCCATGCGCGGCGAGGCCTTCCTCCGCGGGTACCGGGGTAAGGCCTAGGCGATGGCCGCCGTCTCACCGGCGCGCGCCTGTGCGTTCAGGGTGATACGCCGCGTGTTCGAGCAGGGCGCGTACGCCGATCGGGCGCTGGCCGCGGAGGCGGCTTCGCTGGAGGGGCGCGAGCGAGCCCTCGCGACCGCTCTCTCCTACGGGGTGGTGCAGAGGCGCGCGACGCTCGACCACGTCGCAGGGCGGCTCACGAACCGGCCGCTGGCCAAGCTCGACCCGCCCGTCCTCGCGGCCCTCCGATTGGGCCTGTTCCAGGTGCTCTATCTCGGCGGTGTGGCCGACTACGCCGCGGTCAACGAGAGCGTCGAGCTGGTCAAACGGGAACGCCGCGGAGGCGCGGCGCTCGTCAACGCCGTGCTGCGCCGAGGCGCCACTCACGGCCGGGCGATCCTCGAAGAGCTCGATGACAACGGCCCGCAACAGGCGGCGATCCTCCACTCCGTCCCGCAATGGCTGGCCGAGCGCTGGTGGGAGGAGCTCGGCGAGGAGTCCGCCCGTGCCGTTCTGAGGCACATCAACCAACCGGCCGAGTCGGCCCTGCGCGTCAACACGCTGCGCGCGACGGTGCCGCAGGTGCGCGAGCGCCTGCCGGTCGCGGCCACGCCGGCGCCGGAGCTGCCAGAGGGCCTGGTCCTGGGCGGAGCACTCGACGTCCAGGGCACGGAGCTGTGGCAGCGCGGCGCGGTCATGGCGCAGTCGCGGGCTTCGATGCTCATCAGCCGCGTCCTCGGGCCGCGCCCGGGCGAGCGCGTCCTCGACCTGTGCGCGGCCCCGGGTGCCAAGAGCACCCATCTCGCCGCGCTGATGGAGAACCGCGGGTCGCTGCTCGCGGTCGAGCGTCACCCTGGCCGGGCCTGGGCGCTCGAGCGCACGTGCGAGCGGATGGGCGCCACCTGCGTGCGCGTCCAGATCGCGGACGCGGCCCAAGCCACGGGAGACTCGGCGGGCGACCGGGTACTCGTGGACCCTCCGTGCAGCGGGCTCGGAACCCTCCAGTCGCGGCCCGACGTGCGCTGGCGCGCGAGCCCGAAGAAGATCACCGAACTGGTCGACTCCCAGGCCCGGATCCTCGCTGCCGGAGCGGCCGCGACCGCGCCGGGGGGCGTGCTCGTCTACTCGGTGTGCACGATCTCGCGGGCCGAGAGCGAGCAGCTGATCGAGGCGTTCCTGCAAGAGCACGAAGACTTCGGCGCCGACGACCTGGGCGCCGAGTACCCGGCGTGGCGGCACTGGGACGACGGGCGTTACCTCCAGCTGCTGCCCCACCGCGATGGCACCGACGGGTTCTTCGTGGCAAGGCTGCGCCGGGCGCACCGTTAACCTAGACGTCGACGTGACCGATCCTCCCGTCAACTTCGGTCCAGAGTGTCCGGGCTGCGGTGAGCCGTGGCTGCGACCCACCGCCGTACCTGGCCGCTACCGATGTGTGTACTGCCTCCGGCGCTACGAGCTGGTGTCGGTGTGCCCGAATTGCGGTGAGCACTCCACGATCGTGCGGATGTCGACTACGGCGATCGTGGCCTGCAACCACTGCCAGGGCAGCATGCTGCAGGCGGTTTAAGTGCTCCCCGCCGTAAGTCCGGTTGGCGTTGGCGGCTGCAAACCTTCGCTGGCCTGCGTCCTCGCTCGCTCGCGTACCTTTCAGGTACGCCACGCTCGCTGCGTCCTTGGCCAGCTCGGTTTTCGCTCGCCAATCCCCGACCGGACTTACGGCGGGGAGCACTAGGCGGCGATATGTCCGGGGACCAGGCCGCGCCGTCGACGGCGGACTCTCACACGGTGTCTCGCGCGACTTTGCCCCGCGACCTACGGGTCGCACCATCAATCCTGTCGGCCGACTTCGCCCGCCTGGGGACCCAGGTCGAGGAGGTCCTCGCGGCCGGCGCGCGGGTGATCCACGTCGACGTGATGGACGGGCACTTCGTGCCGCCGATCACGTTCGGGGCGATCATCGTGGAGGCGATCGCCGGCCGCGTGCACGATGCCGGCGGGATCATCGACGTCCACATGATGGTCGAGCGCCCCGAGCGGCACGTCGACGACATAGCCCGGGCCGGCGCGGACAACGTCACCATCCACGTGGAGGCGACGCCGCACCTGCACTACACGCTCGCTGCCATCCGCGACGCCGGCTGCACCTCGGGCGCGGCGATCAACCCGGGTACGCCGGCGGACGCCCTGCGCGAGGTGGCCGGCGACGAGCTCGATCTGGCGCTGTGCATGAGCGTCAACCCCGGCTGGGGTGCCCAGGAGTTCATCCCGGCCTCGCTGGACAAGCTCGCCCGGATGCGGGCCGCGCTACCCGACAACGTTGTGCTCGAGGTCGATGGGGGGATCCACGAGACCACTGCCGCCCCGTGCGCGCAGGCGGGAGCGAACCTGCTCGTGACGGGTTCGGCGGTGTTCGGCTCGGACGATCCCGCCGCCGCCTACACCGCAATCGCGGCCGCTGCCGGGGCCACGTAAGAATCCCTGGCGCCGGGTCCCGCTACCCGGCCGGTCCGCTAGGGTCCTTACCGATGGATTTGCGCAAGCTCGCGGGAGCGCCGGCGACCGCTCTGGCCATCGCCGTGCTCGCCGGGTGCGGCTCGAGCGGGTCCTCCTCCGGCGTCACCCCCGCCGCCTACGTGAAGTCGATCTGTACCGCGGTCGCGCCGTTCGAGGCCGACGTCGTCAAACGAAGCAATCAGCTCAACGTGACCACCCTCGCGAACGCCGAGCAGGGCAAGAAAGCCATCCAGGGGTTCCTGTCAGCGGTCGCGAGCGACACCGACCAGACGATCTCCAAGCTCAGGGCGGCGGGCACGCCGAACGTCTCAAACGGCAAGCAGCTCGGCGACACGGTCGTCTCCGCGTTCACGGAGCTGAAGGCGGCCGTGGGTCACGCCCTGAACCAGGCCAATGCGCTGCCGACGAGCAACCCGGAGGCGTTCAAGAAGGCGGCGACCGAGCTCGGCAACTCCGTGCGCACTTCGATGAGCGGGATCGGGGCGAGCCTCGGCAAGCTCAAGAGCCCCGAGCTCGAGAAGGCCGCTGCCAAGGAGCCCGCCTGCACCAGCCTCGGCGGGTCCTAAGGACGGGCCTGGGTAGTCCTCAACTTCGCCGCGGCCTGGCGATAGACGGCCCACAGCAGGCCGCACAGGACGAGCGCTCCCAGGAAGTATCCGACCTCCACGCGCGTCACCTGCGAGCTGATCGTGGGGGTGGCCACGAACACGACGAACAGGCCGGCGGCGAACAGCCACGCGAGCGATGCCATGCCGGCGCGGTTGCGCGCGAGCGCGGCCTGGTTGAGGGTCCCGGCGCAGAGGTGCAGGCCCATGCCGATGCCCACCAGGGCCAGGCCGAAGCGGCCGTAGTGAAAGCCCTTGTCGCCGAGAAGCGCGGTCATCACGAACGGGCCGATGGCCAGCAGACCGAGGGCCACCGCTCCGGCGAAGGCGGCGATCACGCGGATCGTGACGCGAATCGCCCGGTCGAACTCGCTCGCGCTCGCGCGCGCCTCGAGCCCCGCGAGATGCGGAAGGATCGAGGTCTGTACGGCCTGGAAGAGCTGCAGAGGAGCGCGGACGATCAGCAGCACGTTGAACACGAACCCGGTGAGTCCGACGGTGAGCGCCGCCCCTTTCGAATTGGCGGCCACGATGAGCACGCCCGCGTTCATCAGCGTCTGCTCAGCCAACATGATCCCGACCACGGAAATGGCAAAACCGGCGCCCCGCTTCATCGTCAGGTCGGTGGCGGCCTGCTCGATCTCGGCGTGTGCCGGTCCCTCATGAGCGGCGTCGACGGCCGGGAGGTCGGCCGGCGCGCGAACCCGGATCCGTGAGAAGGCGAACGGGATCACGCACAGCGAGGCAAACGGCGCCACGGCCATCCCCAGGCCGACGGCGGCTTGACCGGAGGCGATCCCGACAGCGACGGCGAGGACAAACAAGAAGCGGGAGGTCGACTCGAGGAACACCAGACCGCCGTAGAGCTCGAAGCGTTGATGGCCGGCGAGCCACCCCCGGGCGAAGTAGCTCGCGGCATACGCGAGCACGCCCACCACCAGGATCCAGTACAGCGCGGTCGAGCCGTCGAAGATCCCCTGCTCGATGTCGTCGCGCAACACCAGCGCTCCGGTCAGGAACAGCAGGGCAAAGCTGATCTGGATGAGAGCCGGAATCCGGAGCGGGTGGCCGTGCAGGCCGCGCGCGCGGCGGTCGGCGATCATCCGCGAGAGCAGCTGCTCGATCGGCCGGTAGATCACCGACAGGATCACGAACATGATCGCCCAGCACAGGGCGATGCGGCTGTAGGAGGCCGGATCGAGCTCGTGGCTGGCGAACGCCAGATACAGGAACGTGAAGATCCCGGTCGAGGCGATCCCGATCGAGAGGATCCGCGCGCCCGAGGCATAGGAGCTCCTGCCGGGTGAAGGGGGCGCGCCGCCCGCCGGGGGAGCGCTCGTCGCGGGCTTCGCCGGTGGCGGCAGCACCGTCGACCCGGCGGCCGTCATGCCCTCCCCGTTCGGAGGCTTCACGTTATCCGCACCAGAGCCATCGTCCACGGGAAAGGCGAACGCACCTCGAGCACCTCGCCACGGCGCTCGAGCAGCGAGACGAACTCCCGCTTGGAGAAGTGGTTGACATGGCCGGGAGTGTTCCCCAGTTCGCGCAGGTATGCGCCACGTGCCACGTTCAGGACCCGCCATAGCGGCTCTCGGGGCACCGAGACCAGCACGTGCCGCCGCGCCACCCGGGCCATCTCGGAGAGCGTGCGCTCCGGATCGGGCACGTGCTCGAGCACCTCGATCGCGGCCACCAAATCGAAATCGCCAGCTTCGAACCGCAGATCGTCGGCCCGCATGACCTGGAATTCGAGGTTCTGCCGACGCCGTCCTGCCCAGTGCGCCTCCAGCGCGGGATCGGGCAGATCGATGCCGACGACTCGTCGCGATCCGAGCTGCTCCGCCCAGCGGGCGGTCAGCACCCCCTCGCCGCAGCCGACGTCGAGGACGGAGTCCGGTGCCGCGCACGCGAGCAGGCGATCGAGCGTGGACTCGAAGCCGGTCATCAGCCTGCGCACCATCGGATTCGTGGAGCCGTACTTGTCGTAGGTGTTGCCGGTGGGCACCGAGCGGGGGTCGCCGCCGGCGACGACGGCCGCGCCGGGACGGGTCATACCTCGAGCGCCTCGCGGTCGGCCGCGCCCGTGGACCCGGGGCCGTCGTCCGGACGCCCGGAGGCCGCCGGCGCGCGCGATGCTCCCGGCGCCGGCGATGATCCCGTGGCCGCCGTCGCCCCCGGCTCGTAGTGGGAAGGTTGCACGCCGAGTTGCAGCTCGATCCGGCGGACCCGCTCAAACGTCCGCTGCGACAGGATCCGCTGGGCATCGAGCAGGTCGCCGATCACGCCGAGCGCGCCGAGAAGCATCGCGCCGAAGAACAGCACCGCACCGAGGATCAGGGACTGGACGTGCCCGGCCTTGCCCCCGTGGGCGATGAACAGGACGAGGAAGCGGATGAACAGAGCCAGCGCGGGGAGGCCGAGGATGAGAGCGCCGGTCCAGAACAGCTTCAACGGCTCGTACTGGGCCCACACGCGGAAGATCGTGAGCGCGTTGCGCCGGACGTACGCGCCGACCGAAGGGAACAGCCGCGATTCGCGGGTCTTCGGATTCGTGCGTATCGGCACGTGGTCGACCGCGACGAACAGCTTGCCCGCCTGGATGATCGTCTCGAGCGTGTAGGTGAACTTGGAGACGACCTGCATCTGCAGCGCGGCCTCGCGGTTGTAGGCGCGGAATCCGGAGGTGGTGTCGGGGACCTCCGTCGAGGACGCCTGGCGAACCACCCACGAGCCCAGGCGTTGGAGCAGCTTCTTGGGCCCTGAGAAGTGCTCGACGGTGTTCACGCGCCGGTCGCCGACCACCATGTCCGCCTCGCCGTGGAGGATCGGTGCCACCAGCTTGGGAATGTCCGCGCCCTCGTATTGGTTGTCGGCATCGGTGTTGACGATCACGTCCGCGCCGAGCTTCAGACCGGCGTCCAGCCCCGCCTGGAAGGCGGCGGCGAGGCCCTTGTGGTTGGTCAGCCGGACCACGTGGTCGACGCCGTGCTCTCGCGCGACCTGGACCGTCCGGTCGGTCGACCCGTCATCGATGATCAGCCACTCGACCGCGTCGACGCCGGGAACCTCGCGGGGCAGGTGGCCGAGCGTCAGCGGCAGCTGCTCCTCCTCGTTGAAGCACGGAATTTGGATGATCAGCTTCATCGGATACGGTGCCGTCCTGTTGTGGACGGCGAGAGGACCGTTCACGCTGCAGGGCTAAGGACAACACGGTAGCGGGATACACGTAGGAAAAGATGGATACCTCCACCGTCACTCTCCCCGGGCCGGCGCCCGCCGCACCGGCCCCCGCGGGGCCGCGGAGGGGCGTCCGCGCGCGCCGTCGCCGGGCCAGCGAGCTCAGCCGGACCAGAGCGGTTCACCTCGGAGCGCTGGGGCTGCTGCTCGTGGCGACGTTCCTGCTCCGTCTGTGGGGGATCAAGCAGGGGCTTCCGTACGTCTACAACGTCGACGAGGCCCAGCACTTCGTGCCCCGGGCGATCGCGTTCTTCGATCACGGCCTGAACCCGCGCTACTTCCTGAATCCGCCGGGCTACTCGTACCTGCTGCACATCGTCTTCGAGCTGTGGTTCGGGAGCGGCGACGCGGTCGCCCGGGCCTACACCACCAACCCGACCGAGGTGTTCCTGATCGCGCGTATCGTCGCCGCGGTCCTCGGCACGCTCGCCGTGTGGCTCACCTACCTGGCCGGCGCCCGGTTCTTCAACGGTCCCGTGGGGCTGCTCGCGGCCGCGATCTTCGGGCTGGCGTTTCTGCCGGTCTACTACAGCCACCTCGCGCTCAACGACGTCCCGACGCTCGCGCCGGTGGCGCTCGCCCTCTACGGGACCGCGGGCGTCCTGCGCCAGGGCCGGCGGCGCGATTACGCGTGGGCGGGCCTCGGCGTGGGGTTGGCCGCGGCCACGAAGTACACCGGCGGGATCACGCTCATGTGCCTGGTGGCGGCGTTCGTGTGCGACTGCGCGGGCGGCTCGGATTGGGTGGCCGCCCGCCGTTTCGCGGGCGCGCTTGCGATCTGCCTGCTCGCGTTCCTCATCGCCAACCCGTACGCGGTCCTCGACTTCTCCGCGTTTCGCACCGGCGTCGCGCAGCAGGCCTCGCTCGCCGCGGGGGAGGAACCGGTCAAGCTGGGTACCCGCCCGGGCAGCGGGATCACGTACTACCTGTGGACCTTCACCTGGGGGCTCGGCTGGGGCCCCACGCTCGCCGCCATCGCCGGCGCCGTGCTGCTCATCGTGCGGCGGAGGATCGCGATGATCCTGGTGCTCCTGCCGGCGCCGATCGCGTTCATCATCTTCATGGGCGATCAGCAGCGCTTCTTCGGCCGCTGGCTGATGCCGATCTTCCCGATCGTCGCGCTGCTGGCTGCGTACGCGGCGGTAGAGCTCGTGCGCTGGCTCGCGCGGACCAAGCGGTTTCCGGCCGCGGTCGCGGGCGCGGTGGTGGCCGTCCTGCTGCTCACGCAGAGCGTCGTGGCGGTGGTGCACAATGATGCCGTCCTGTCGCGGCCCGATACCCGCAACCTCACCCGGGCGTGGATGGTGGCGCACGTGCCGGCGGGGGCCAAGGTCGTGATCGAGCCGGTGGTCTCGGACAGCTGGTCGACGGACATCGGCGTGTCGCTGCCCTGGACCCCCACCGGCGAGCGGTGGCTGCCGTATCCGACCTGGCTGGCCGATACCGACCCGAACGGCAATCTGCTGCCGTACGGCGAAGTCCGTTACGTCCCGGTCGATCAGTACGAGCGCACGCTGCGCCCGGCGCTGATCGATCAGTACCTCTCGAACGGCTTCTGCTGGGTGGTCCTCGGGTCGCTTCAGGCCGGGCGCGCCTTCGCCGAGCCGCAGGACGCGCCCCAGGCGGTCGCGTACTACGCGGATTTGGCCCGGCGCGCGCGGCTCGTGTATCACGTCAGCCCGCTGCCGGCCGGCGCTCATCCCGTGCCCTTCTCTTTCGACTGGTCGATCGACTACTACCCGCGTCAGTACCGGCTCCCCGGGCCGGAGATGAGCGTCTACAAGCTGACCGGCGGCACCTGCCCCTAGCTGGACCGGGGCGGGCATTCGGACACGGCGTTCAGCCCCTGAACGAGTCCTTAACAAGGCGTCCTATGCTGGTGAGACAGCAATGGCCTTGCGTACCGAAACCGATCGCCGGCACCTCGCGCGAGCGATCGAACTGGCCGAACGCGGGCGCGGGCGGGTCAGCCCGAATCCGCTGGTGGGGGCGGTCATCACGCGGGAGGACGAGGTGCTCGGCGAGGGCTATCACGCCGCCTTGGGCGGTCCCCACGCCGAGGTCGAGGCGATCGCAGCCGCGCTCGGGCACGATCTCCACGGCGCGACGCTGTACGTGTCGCTCGAGCCTTGCTGCCATCGGGGCAGAACCCCGCCCTGCACGGACGCGATCTGCCAGTCCGGCATCGGGAGAGTGGTCGTCGCCTCCGATGACCCGAGCGAGCACGCCTCGGGGCGTGGCCTGGGAATCCTGCGAGACGAGGGGATCGAGGTCGAGATGGCCGACGGGGAGCTCGCGACCCGCGCTCGCCTGCTCAACCAGTCGTTTCGAAAACACGCTCGCACGGGACGGCCCTGGGTTCTGTTCAAGTCCGCGATGACGCTCGACGGCAAGGTGGCCACCGGCAGCGGCGACTCGAAATGGATCTCGGGGGAGGCGAGTCGCCGGCTCGCCCACCAGTGGCGGGCCGAATGCGACGCCGTGGCGGTGGGCATCGGCACCGCGCTCGCCGACGATCCACAGCTGAACGCCCGGGTGGACGGGGTCCTGCGCCAGCCCCGCCGGGTGGTGTTCGACTCGCTCGCCCGGCTGCCCCTGACCTCGAAGCTCGTGCGCGACGCGCGCAAGGTGCCGCTCACCGTGGTGGTCTCGCGGGCCGCCGGGCGGGCTGAGACCGACGCGCTGGAGGCGCACGGCGCCGACGTGGTCGTGGCCCCGGGGGAGCACGAGCCCGCCCGCGTCCGCTCCGCGCTCGACCAACTGGGGGGCTCCGGCATCGGATCGATCCTGCTCGAGGGCGGGCCGCACCTGGCCGGGACGTTCCTGGACGCCGCCGAGATCGACGAG
The DNA here is from genome assembly GCA_963731355.1 of uncultured Solirubrobacterales bacterium. Taxonomy (GTDB): domain Bacteria; phylum Actinomycetota; class Thermoleophilia; order Solirubrobacterales; family Solirubrobacteraceae; genus Palsa-465. Next base: position 77,583 of record CAVSUS010000007.1, read on the forward strand.
ATCCGGCTGTTTCTGGCGCCCATGGTGCTCGGCGGCAAGACCGCCCGCGACCCGCTCGAAGGGCAGGGAGTGGAGATGATCGGCGACGCCGCGCGGGCACTCACGCTCGACTGCGTGCCCGTCGGCGAAGACCTTCTGGTCTCGGCCCGGATGAAGGAGTGGTGAGGTGTTCACCGGCCTGGTGGCGGGCCTCGGACGGGTGGCGCGCGTGGATCGATCGGGCGATGGGGCGCGGCTTTCAATCGAGACACCGCTGTCGTCGGAGCTGCGCGAAGGCGACTCGGTCGCCGTCAACGGCGTCTGTCTGACGGCGACTCGCGTGAGCGATGGGTCGTTTACCGCCGACGCGATGAACGAGACCCTCGCACGCACCTCGCTGGCGAGCGTCGTTCCGGGGGCCGAGGTGAATCTGGAGCTCCCAATGCGGGCCGGCGACCCGTTCGGCGGGCACTTCGTCCAGGGTCACGTCGATGGCCTCGGCACCGTCACCTCCGTGCGTGATGACGGGTTTGCTCGTCTCGTCGAGATCGAGGCGCCGCCGGAGCTACTGCGTTATGTCGTGGTCAAAGGATCGATCGCCGTGGACGGGGTGTCGCTGACGGTCGCCGGCGTCGAAGATTCATCGTTTACCGTGTCCTTGATACCCGAGACCCTGGAGCGGACGAACCTGGGCCGGGCCGAGCCCGGCAGGACGGTCAACCTGGAGGTGGACATCGTGGCGAAGTACGTGGAGAAGGCGGTACGGGAGGTGCCGCGGGCATGAGCAGCCGGACCGAGGCGTCCTTCGCCACGATCGAGGAGGCGATCGAAGACATCCGCCAGGGCAAGCTGGTCGTCGTGTGCGACGACGAGAACCGGGAGAACGAGGGCGACCTGACGATGGCCGCCCAGTTCGTCACCCCCGAGGCGATCAACTTCATGCGCAAGGAGGGCGGCGGCCTGATCTGCCTGGCGCTGACCCCCGAGCGCTGCGATGAGCTCGGGCTGGACCTGATGGCGGCCAAGAACGAGTCCGCGTTCGAGACCGCGTTCACGGTCTCGATCGAGGCCCGCTCCGGAGTCAGCACCGGTATCTCGGCGGCCGATCGGGCGCGCACGATCCAGGTCGCGATCGATCCTGGCACGGCGCCGCGCGAGCTCGTTCAGCCCGGCCACGTCTTCCCGTTGAAGGCCAAGGCCGGGGGCGTGCTCGAGCGCGTCGGCCAGACCGAGGCCGCGGTGGACCTGGCGCGGCTGGCCGGCCTGATCCCGGCCGGCGTGATCTGCGAGATCATGAACGACGACGGCTCGATGGCCCGGGTACCCGAGCTCGAGTCCTACTGCGAGCGCCACGGCCTGAAGATGGTCACGGTCGCGGACCTCGTGGCGTACCGCCGCCGGCACGAGAAGCTCGTCGAGCGCGTGGTCTCGACCAAGCTGCCGACCGCGTTCGGGGAGTTCGTCGCGATCGGGTATCGCTCGCTGGTCGACAACAAGCACCACGTCGCGCTCGTCAAGGGGAAGGTCGCCGGGGCCGCCGACGTGCTGGTCCGAGTGCACTCGGAGTGCCTGACCGGCGACGTGTTCCACTCGCTGCGCTGCGACTGCGGCGAGCAGCTGGAGTCGGCGCTGGGGATGATCGAGCGCGAGGGCTGCGGCGTGCTGCTCTACCTCTCCCAGGAGGGCCGGGGCATCGGCCTGCTCAACAAGCTCCGCGCGTACAAGCTGCAGGAGGACGGGCTGGACACCGTCGACGCCAATCTCCGCCTGGGCCTGCCCGCGGACCTGCGCGACTACGGCATCGGCGCCCAGATCCTGTCCGATCTCGGGCTCACCACGATCCGGATCCTGACCAACAATCCCAAGAAGATCTCGGGTCTGGCCGGGTACGGGCTATCGGTCACCGACCAGCTCCCGATCGCCCACCTTCCCAACCCTCACAACGAGGCCTACCTGCGCACCAAGCGCGAGAAGCTCGGGCACACGCTGCACCACCAGGGCCTGCCGCTCGACGAGGAGATGCTCCACGACGAGCAGGAGCACGACCGGCAGGTTGCCGACGAGCAGCGCGAGCGGTCCGCCGGGGCGTGATGGAGGGGTCGCCCGGGGGCCGGGTGGCGCTCTGTGTGGCGCGGTTCTACGAAGAGCTGGCCGACAAGCTCGAGTCGGGTGCGCGCGCGGCGCTCGCGGATGCCGGGATCTCCCGCGTCGACCGCTTCGACGTCCCCGGGGCGTTCGAGCTGCCGGTGGCGGCCAAGTACGCCGCCGAGTCAGGCCGCTATGACGCCGTGGTGTGCCTCGGGGCGGTGATCCGCGGCGAGACCGACCACTACGAGTACGTCTGCCGCGAGGCCTCGCGGGGCATCCAGGACGTCCAGCTCCAGACCGGCGTGCCGGTCGGCTTCGGCGTCCTGACCGTCGACAACATGGCCCAGGCGCTCGACCGGGTCACCGGAGGCGCCAAGCGCGACACGGGGCGGCACGCCGCCGAGGCGGCGCTGGCGGGGTTGCGGGTCAAGACCGAGCTGGTGCCCAGACCCTGGGCTTAGCCCATCCCGTCGTCGCTCGCGTGCTTGCCGTGCTTGCCTGGGCCGTGCTTCGGCGGCGGGGCCGGCACGGCGCCGCCGCTCTGCTGTTGCTGTCCCAGTGCTTCCAGCGCTGACCGGAGCTCGGAACGGACGATCCCGGTGGCGATCGGGATCTTGAGTCGCTGGGCGAGCACGGGCACCGCCGCGCGGAGGTTTCCCTCCAGGCGTAGCGACCGGCCCAGGTCGTAGAGCGCGTAGGCGTAGGTGTCGCTGCCCGGCGACGCGGCCTGCAGCGTCTGGCGGAGGATCGGGATCGCCACGGCGTAGTTGCCCGCCAGCATCAGCGCGTGCCCGCGCGCCTCGAGCGTGTCCGCCGTCGGCGGCGGCGTGGTCGCGGCCGCGGGCGCCGCCTGGACCGGGGTCGCAGGCTGGCTCGGCCGCGAGATCGGCTTCGGCTGCGGTTTGGGACGTGGGCGTTCTCGCAATGGGGCGTGCACTGTCGCGGGCGCCGGCTTGCGGGCCGGCGCCCGCGCAATCAGTCGTGGTCCGTTGGCCGGCTTCGGCGCGCCCTGATGGTTCGCGCCCAGTGCGAGCCCCACGGCCAATGCCGCGGCTGCCAGCGCCCCGACAGCCGCGATGCGACCGCGGGGCTTCACCTGCCGGGTGTCGTGCCAACGCGGTGACCGGGCGGGGGCTACCCCTCGTCTCTCCGCGGCCGTCTCGCCCAGCGCGGCCTCTACCGCGTTGGCAAACGCGAGCGCGGTCGGCCAGCGATCCTCGGCCCGCTTGGCCATGCCCCGCGAGAGCACGTCGTCGAGGGCGGGCGGGAGCGCGGGGTTGAGCCGACTGGCAGGAGGCGGCTCATCGTCGACGTGCTGGCGCGCAACGGCGGTGAAGTTGTCCGCGACGAACGGACGGCGGCCGACCAGCAGCTCGAACGCCGCCACGGCCAGTGAATAACGGTCGCTCGCGGCGGTCGCGGGGTGGCCGAGGGCCCGTTCCGGGGCGAGGTACGCCGCGGTGCCGAGGATCTGATCCGCTCCGGTGAGCGTGTCCTCGGTGGCGAGCCGGGCGATCCCGAAGTCGGCCACGTGCACGATGCGGTCCGGGTCGAGCAACAGGTTGACGAGCTTGACGTCGCGATGGAGCACCCCCTGACCGTGGGCGTAGTCGAGCGCGCGGGCGGCTTGCGACAGCCACCGGACCGTCTCCTCTGGGGTCACGGTGCCCGCTCTGAGCGCGTCGGCGAGGGTTCCCTCGGCCAGGTACTCCATGACGATGAAGGCGCGAGGAGGCGCGCCGTCGGACGGATCGGTCTCTCCGATGTCATACGTCGTGACGACGTTCGGATGGCCGGACAGACGAGCGGCTGCTTTGGCTTCGCGCTTGAACCGCCTGACCGCGGTCTGGTCGCGCGCGAACGACGGGGAGAGCACCTTGATCGCCACGCGGCGCCCCAGCACCCGGTCCTCGGCGCACCACACCGACGCCATGCCGCCGCTGGCGAGGAAGCGAAGCGGCATGTAGCGGTCGGGAAAGGCAAGGTCCGCAAACCGCCCAGCGCCCGCATCAGCGGTGTTACGCATCGGGCCCATGCTTACCCGTCACCCGGCATTTTAAGCGGCATTCCTCAGGCTATACTCGCCCGCCATGCCCAAGGTCTGCCACGTTTGTCGGAAGGGGCCGGCGTTCGGCAACAGCCGCAGCCACTCGATGGTCGCCACGAAGCGACGCTTCAACCCCAACCTCCAGCGCGTTCGAATCGATGACGGCGGCACGCCCCGCCGGGTATACGTCTGCACGCGCTGCCTGAAGGCCGGCAAGGTCGTCAAGGCTCCTTAGGTGCCGCCGACGAAGCGCGCGAGCGCGCCCTGGCCGGAGGTCTAGACCCGGCCGTGTCCGACCCGAGCATCGTTCGTTTTCGCGCGGTCGTCGAGGCCGGTCTGGCGGCCCTGGAGGCCCGCCGGGAGGAGGTCAACGACCTGAACGTGTTCCCGGTGGCCGACGGGGACACCGGCGACAACATGGTGCTCACGCTGAGAGCCGTGCTCCAGGAGCTCGACCGGCTGTCGACCGCCTCTCAGGAGCGGACCATCGACGACATCGGGCGCGACGAGATCGTCGCCTCGGTCGCCAGGGCGGCCCTGCTCGGCGCGCGCGGGAACTCGGGAGTGATCCTCTCGCAGCTGATTCGCGGGGCGGCCGAGGAGCTGGCGAGTCGACCCGGCGAGCTGGTCGATCCGGTGCTGATCAGCGCTGCGCTGGCGCGGGCCGCGGATCAGGCGTACGGATCGGTCCGCGACCCCGCCGAGGGGACGATCCTGACCGTGGTGCGGGAGATGTCGGTGCGCGTCGCCTCGGATCTCGCGCACTCGACGGACGCCCGGCTCGGCGCCGGCGCGACGGACGAACAGCAGAATGAGGTCATCGCCGAGGTGATCGAGCATGCGCTGGCGGCCGGCGAGGAGTCCGTCAAGCGCGGACCCGACCTGCTCCCGGTGCTGCGCGAGGCCGGCGTCGTCGACGCCGGCGGGTACGCGGTGACCGTCCTGCTGGCCGGCATCGTCGGTGCCTTGCGCGGCTCGGAGCCCCGCCAGCTCGACCATCAGGAACCGGCTCGGGTGACCCGCCCCCAGCATTCGTCGTCCACGTACCGTTACTGCACGAACTTCGCGGTCAGCGGCGCGGGCCTCGAGCAGCGGCGGTTCGTCCCGTCGCTCGAGCAGATCGGCGACTCGGTGCTCGTCGTCGGCGATCAGACCACGCTGAAGGTCCACGTCCACACCGATGATCCGAAAGCGGCCACGGCGCTGTTCGCGGAGGCCGGGGTCGTGTCGCACCTCGACGTCGCCGACATGCGCGCGCAGGTGCTCGAGCGCGGCGAGCGGATGACCGCGCCCCCGCCGGTGGCCACGTGCGGGGTGCTGGCGGTCGTGACCGGGGACGGGATGCGCGGCCTGTTCGAGAGCCTGGGCGTGCGCGCGCTCGATGGTGGCCCGACGCGGTATCCATCGACCTACGACCTGCTGGCCGCAATCCACGCGGTCCCGGCCGAACAGGTGGTCGTGCTGCCCAACAGCCCGGACGTGCTGATGGCGGCCGAGCGGGCGGCCGAGCTGTCCGACAAGACCGTGCGAGTGGTTCCGTCGCGCTCCCCACAGGCCGGGCTCGCCGCCGCGGTCAGTCTTCAGCCGGGCCGCACCGCCGCCGAGAATGCGGTCGCCATGCTCCAGACGCTCGAGCGCGTCCGGACGGGCGCGGTTGCTCCGGCCGCCCGTGACGATGCCCAGGGGCGCTTTCGCGAGGGGGACGCGGTCGGATTCCTCGAGGAGGAGATCATCGCCTGGGGGCGGCCGCGCGAGGCACTGCGCGGCGTGCTCGAGGAGCTGGCCGAGAACGCCGAGTTGATCACGTGCCTGCGGGGCGCCGAGGTCCCGCTCGACGATGAGACGGTGCAGGCGCTCGCCGCTGGGGAGGTCGAGTTCGAGCTCTCAGACGGCGGGCAGCAGAGCTACTGGTGGTTGCTGGCGGCTGAGTAACGCGCGCCTGGTGCTCTTCCGGGCCGCGGGCACCGACCGCGGAGGCGGTCATCATCACCCATGGTGTGAACGTGTTCGCCTTCGCCACGTCTCGGCCGCTCGAGCCCGAGGAGCTGGAGGGAGCGCCAGTGCGCTACCCCCGTCCCTCGGTACTCGCATTGCCTTTGAACGTCCAGGGACGCAAGGCCGCGCAGGCGGCCCAGTCTCTCGGCCTCGGGACGGTGGGCGACCTCCTCGAGCATCTGCCGCGCGATCGCAGAGAGGCCCGAACGGTGGCCGAGCTCCAGCCGGGCGAAAGCGCCACGGTCGTCGTGGAGGTGCGGAGCATCGCCTCGCGGCCGGTGCGCCGGCGCGGGATGCGTCCGCTCGTCGAGGCGATGGTCGCGGATGCGACCGGTCCGATGAAGGCCACGTTCTTCAACCAACCGTGGCTCGTGCAGCGCTACCCCCCGGGTACGCGGCTGGTGCTGCACGGGAAGTTCGAGGGCCGCAACCGCTTCCGGGTGCAGGGTCACGCACGGACCGCCGAGGCGGTGGCCGGAGCCGGATCGGTGGCGCATTACCCGGCGAGCGAGGGACTTTCGTCAACGCAGATTCTTGCCCTCGTGCGCGAACACGCGAGCGCGCTGGACGACGTCGTCGAGCCGCTGCCGGTCGCGGTCAGGTCGCGTGAGCGGCTCCCCGACCGCGCGGCGGCCCTGACCGCCGTCCACTTCCCGGCGCGGGATGAGGATCTCGAACTGGGGCGTGGCCGGCTGGCGTTCGACGAGCTGCTGCTGGCCCAGCTGGCGCTGCTTCGCCGCCGCGCGACGCGCGGCCAGGCGAGCGCCCCGGTCCTCGATGGCGAGCCGGAGCTGACGGCGCGGTGGCTGTCTCAGATGCTGCCGTTCGAGTTGACCGGCGACCAGAGGCGGGCGCTCGAGGCCGTCGATGCCGATCTCGCTCGGCCGCGCCCGATGCAGCGGCTGCTGATGGGGGAGGTGGGGTCGGGCAAAACCGTGGTGGCCTTGTACGCGATGCTCCGGGCCGTCGAGCAGGGCTACCAGGGGGCGCTGATGGCGCCGACGGAGACGCTCGCCGAACAGCACTTCGCCACGATCCAGCGGCTGATGCCCGGCGAGGCCGTCCCCGCCGGCCTGCTGACCGGATCGACTCCCGGGCGGCGCCGGGCGGACCTGCTCGGCAAGCTTGGGAGCGGAGAACTGTCGCTCGTCGTCGGTACGCACGCGCTGATCGAGGACGAGGTCGAGTTCGCGAGGCTCGCGGTCGCGGTGGTCGACGAGCAACATAGGTTCGGGGTACGTCAGCGGGCTGCGCTGGATCGCAAGGGGGCCCTCGGCGAAAGCCCCCACGTCCTGCACATGACCGCCACCCCCATCCCGCGGACGCTGGCCCTGCTCGGCTACGGGGATCTCGACTTCACCCTGCTGCGGGAGCTGCCGCGCGGGCGCGGGGCGATCCGGACGTACGTCGCGTCAACGGAGCGCGAGCGTGCCCGCGCCTATGAACGGATCCGCGAGGAGCTGCGGGCGGGCCGCCAGGCGTTCGTGGTGTGCCCCCTCGTCGAGGAGTCCGAGCTGCTCCAGGCCCGGGCAGCGACCGCGGAGTTCGAGCGGCTCCGGACCGGCGAGCTACGAGATTTCGACGTCGTGCTGCTCCACGGCCAACTGCGGCCGGCGGCCAAGCAGGCGGCGATGGCGGCGTTCGCCTCGGGCGCCGCCGACGTGCTGGTGGCGACTTCCGTGATCGAGGTCGGGATCGACGTGCCTAACGCGACCGTGATGCTGGTCGAGGACGCCGACCGCTACGGGATCTCGCAACTGCACCAGCTCCGGGGGCGCATCGGGCGCGGGGAGCATCCGTCGCTGTGTCTGCTGTTCGGGCCCAAGGACTCCCCGCGCCTCCGCGCTCTGGCCACTCACACCGATGGCTTCGAGCTGGCGGAGATCGATCTGGAGCTCCGCGGTGAGGGCGAGCTGGTGGGGACGCGCCAGCACGGGCTGGCGCAGTTCCGCGTGGCCGAACTACCGCGCGACGCCGAGTGGCTCGAGCGCGCGCGGGCGCGCGCCGGGAGCATCTCGGATGACGACCTGGGGCTGTGCATGCCCGAGAACGCGCTGTTGGCCGTAGCGCTACGCGCCGCGTACGGCTCCGAGGCCGAGGCGCCGATCCGGGCGTGAGGGTCGTCGCCGGCCAATTCGGGGGCCGCCGCCTGGTCGCGCCCCGCGGCCGCGCGACCCGGCCCACGGCCGACCGCGTTCGTGAGGCGCTGTTTTCGATCCTGGGCTCGGTGGAGGATGCGCGGGTCCTCGATCTGTTCGCCGGATCGGGTGCGCTGGCGATCGAGGCGCTGTCGCGCGGCGCGGGCGAGGCCACCCTGGTCGACGCCTCGCCGGTGGCGATCGCCGCGATCAAACGCAACCTGTCGACGATCGGGGCGACGGCGGAGGTGCGCCGTCAGCGGGCGGCGGCCTTTCTCGAGCGAGCACGCGCGGACGCGCGTCAATACGATCTCGTTTTCCTCGATCCCCCATACCAGAGTGCCGGCGACGTAAGCCGAGAGCTCTCAGCGGCGTTGATCCCGGTCCTCGCGGCCGGCGCGCGGGTAGTTGCGGAGAGTGACCGGCGAGCGCCGCTCGCGCTCGCCCTGTCGCTGGTGCACGAACGCCGCTATGGCGACACTCTGATCCGCATCTACCATGTCCCCCCCTGACAACCGCACCGCAATCTGCCCCGGCACGTTCGATCCCATCACGTACGGCCACCTCGACGTGATCGGGCGTGCATCGGCGATGTTCGACCTCGTGATCGTCGGTGTCGTCAACCATCCGTGGCGCAAGGGGCAGACGCTGTTCACCGCCGAGGAACGGGTGCGCTTCGTCGAGAAAGCGACGAGCGACCTCGAGAACATCACCGTGGAGCCCTTCAGTACGCTGCTCGTCGAGTTCGCCCGCGAGCGCAGCGCGATGGCGATCGTGAAGGGCCTGCGGGCGATCTCGGACTTCGAGTACGAGCTGGAGATGAACCAGCTCAACCGCAGGCAGGCCCCGGACATAGAGTCCGTTTACCTGATGGCGTCGGCCAAGTACAGTTTCCTGCGATCTAGCGGGGTCAAGGAGCTTGCCACCTTCGGCGGTGACATTGATGAGCTGGTGCCCGAAGAGGTGGCCAAGGCCCTGAAGGAACGGCTTCGCCGCTAACGAAACAGAGGTTCTGACGATGGACGTCCTAGTACTCATCGACAAGCTGGACGATCTCGTTCACAACGCCAAGCCGGTCCCGCTGACCGACCAGGTGCGCGTGGACAAGGAGGAGATCTACGACATCCTCGACCAGATGCGCGCGACGATCCCCGAGGAGATCAAGCAGGCCCGCTGGATCGTCAAGGAGCGCCAGGAGATGCTCGCCGAGGCCAAACGCGAGGCCGAGCGGATCGTCAAGGAAGCCCGTGACCGGCAGGAGCGGATGGTCTCCGAAGAGGAGATCACCAAGCAGGCCGAGCGCGCCGCGGACGACATCATCGATGACGCTCGTGCTCGCGAGCGCGAGATCCGGCTGGGTGCCGAGGACTACGCAGACGAGATCCTCAACACTCTCGAGGTCAACCTGAGCAAGTTCATCGCCGCCGTGCAGCGAGGGCGCGACCGGCTCGCCGGGAAGGAAGAGCCGGCAGAAATGGCGCGGGACTGACGATACGCATGCCGCGCTAGAAGCAAGGCATGCGTATCGCCAGGTCCCCGCGCCTGCCGTAAGCTCCTCCGAGCCATGAGCTCGATCGAGGTTCTGGATACGGACATCACGAAGCTGGAGGTCGATGCGATCGCCAACGCCGCGAACACGCGGCTGATGCACGGCGGCGGCGTCGCCGGGGCGATCTCCCGTGCCGGCGGTCCGGTGGTGCAGGAGGAGAGCCACGCGCGGGCGCCGATCGGGCTGGGGGAGGCGGTCGAGACGAGCGGTGGAGAGATGCCGTGCCGCTGGGTGATCCACGCGGCGACGATGGAGCTGGGCGGACCGACCTCGGCGCAGATCATTCGGGACGCGACAGCGAGCACCCTGCGCAAGGCCGACGAGCTCGGAGCGAGGTCGCTGGCGCTGGTGGCCTTTGGGACCGGCGTCGGGGGGTTTCCGCTCGAGGAGGCGGCCGCGATCGAGGTCGAGGAGGTTCGGGCGCACCTGGATCGGGGCAGCGGAGTGGAGCGGATCGTGTTCGCCGTGCGCGGCCAGGCGGCCCGGGAGGCGTTTGAGCGGGCGCTCGCCGGCGCCGGCAGGTGACCCGGATTACCTGATCGAGAAGCCCTTCAACCCCTCGGGCTCCTCATCCTGAACCTCGACGCGCTCCACGCGCGCGTGGGGCGGTCCGGTTTCGAGGAACCGAGCCACTCGATCGACCGCGTCGGGAGGACCCTCGAGCACCGCCTCGACGGCGCCGTCGCCTCGATTGCGTACCCAGCCCGAGACGCCGTGCGCGCGGGCCCGCTCCCGCGTGGAGTCGCGGAAGAAGACGCCCTGGACGCTCCCGTGGACGACCACCCGCCGTCGGACCTGCTCGCGCATGCCCGGGATTGTCGCAACGCTGACTGAGAGGGCAAACTAGCCGGCACGTTCTGTCTCCGTCTTCTCCCGAACGGCCGCGGCCGCGTTCACGGTCACGTCACCGACCCTGTGGTTAACCGATCCTCCTCGTCCTCGCTCCGGGGACCCGAGCGCATACGGCGCTGTGGTTGTGCCTGCGAGGGCCAAGCCGAAGCGTCCGCGCGGAGTGTCGTCTCTGTGACAGTTCGGGGTGCGACGCGTTACACAAATTGCGGCGGCGGTCATCATTCGGACCGATGAGCGCGCCGCTCGCGCCACGGCGCCCGAACTTGGCTGAAATGAGCATTCGGCCTTAGTAGCGTGCCGCCGCCGACTATCAACCGGCCCGCGGCGAACGGGCCATGGTCGAGGAGGTCAGATGCTGAGAAGCACCTCCCCCAGCGGCGTTCGGGCGAGAGGCCTGGTCTCTGCCGTGTCGCTCCGGCAACCGTCGGGCTGTTGATGGTTGCGTTCCCGGGTGCGGCCTCCGCCGAGAAGCTGGGCGGCAAGTCTTCCGGCGAGCTGGATTGCAACGGCAACAGCACCATCCAGCAGTCCATAAGGCTGACGCTGCCCTGCGCGGACATCCGCGGGTCCAACGTCGTGCACAACGCCAACACCTGGGGCGGCCGGTTCTACGACAACGGCGCGTACATCGGTCACGATGAACCGGACGTCACGTTCCTGTCATCGCAGCCCGGTTCAGGAAACAACGTCACCTGGACGGAGACGCTCGGCAGGGACCCAGCGGCCGACCCCACCGACGTGTCGCCCGGGTCTGACGTATCGCACTGGTTCGAGCTGTCGCCCGCGCCATGGTTTTCGATGGCAATGTGCGACCCGAACTCGTATCCACAGCTCGGCTGCACTCCTCAGAGCGACGCGAACGCTCCCCGGTGCAGCCCACTGGGCCCCGGCGGCTGCCCGGGCGGCGCATATCCCGGTGCGGGAGGCGCGTTCATGGAGATGCAGTTTTACCCGCCCGGGTTTGCCCCGGCCTGGACGGACGGCATCAGCTGCGACAACAGTCACTGGTGCGGCGCGTTGACCATCGACAGCCTCGAGTGCACACTCGGCTTTGCCTCCTGTAACGGTGCATGCGAGGAGCCGGTCAACTTCGCCTACATCCAGAGGGACGGAATCCCCACCGGTCCGCCCAACCCGCAGAACGCAAGCTTGGCGACGTTCACCGCGAACGGCCATACTCTGCTGATGGATCCGGGTGACAGGGTGCGCGTCCACATGTGGGACGCGCCCGTTCCCGGCCACGCGGGGCAGATGGCGTTCAAAGTGGTGGTCGACGACTTAACCACGGGCCGAAGCGGCTTCATGCAGGCCTCAGCGGCCAACGGGTTCCAGAATACGTCGATCGTCGACTGCTCGGACACGCCGTTCAATTTCCAGCCCGAGTACAACACCGCGGCCAAGCGCAACATCACACCGTGGGCTGCGCTTCAGACCGATATCAGCACCGAGTACGAGACGGGTCACTGGGAGCCGTGCACGAAGCTAACCGGGAAGTTCACGTTCGACCTACCGGGCGTCACCCCCGCGGTCAAGGACACGTCGTATTCGAACTGCATCGGTCCGTATGAGAACACAACCGCTGCTGACGGACCCAACAGTCCAGAGACCACCGATGCGTTCTGCTTCCCGGCGGGAGATACGCATGGGGTTCAGAACACCCCACCGGACACGATGACCGGCTGCGTCGATTTCCTCAGCGGAGGGGATCTCGACTTCGACGGCTCGCCGTACTGGCCGGAGTGGCCGACGTCCGCCACCCCGTCCAAGTTCCCCGGCAGCTTCGTCCAGCAGTTACCTGTGACGGCGGGGAGCCAATACTCGCGGTTCTTCATCCAGACCGACACCGCCCTGAGCGAGTCGACCTGCAGCGGAACTACGACCAGCGGCTGCGCCGTGCCGCCGCCCACGGCTCCGGGTAATTTCTACCCATACTGGGCGAGGGTCGCGGGCGCGACGTGTACGCTCGAGTTCGGCAACGTCAGCAGCGGGCCAGGTGTCAACGACTTCGGCAAGGACGCCCAGTACGGCACCGACCGGATCGCGACCCTCGGCTATCCCGAGTTCGAAGGTCCGGTGCGCAGCAACGCTTGTGTGCCATAGCGGGATCCTCGGGCCCGGGGAATACCGCCACCGGCTGATAACCGCGGACGCCTCGCGAGCCTGACTCGCGAGGCGTCCGTCGCAGTCGGCGACCCCCGTTTCGGTGGGTGGTCCTCTCGACGACCCGGTTCCGTCCGGCGCCGGCGCCATGCTGGCCTGCCATGAACGCTTTATGGCTGCTCATCGGGCTGTTCTTCGGAGCTGCGCTGGTCGCCGCGGCGGCTCGCGCGCGACTGCGATCGCTAGCGGTTGAGGCTGCGCGCGCGCCGGAGCTCGAGCGTGAGCTGGTCAAGGCTCGCGCGGACCTCGAGCACGAGAGGTCGCTATCGGAAGAGCGCGTACGGACCATAACCGACGCCCAGGAGCGGCTATCGGCGTCATTCAAGGCGCTCAGCGCCGAGGCGCTTCAGTCGAGCATGGCGCAGCTGACCCAGCTCGCGCGAGCCCAGCTGCAGACCGCGCAGGCGGAAGCGAAAGGCGATCTCGACAAGCGCCAACAGGCGGTCGAGCAGCTCGTCGCTCCGCTCAAGGAGCAGCTGGGGCGCGTCGACTCACAGCTGCTGCGCCTCGACCAGGAGCGCCGCGAGGCGCGGGGTCGGCTCGAGGCGCAGCTCCGCAGCCTGACCGAGACCGGAGAGAGGCTGCGCAGCGAGACCGGAGCCCTGATCACGGCGCTGCGCAAGCCGAACGCGCGGGGGCAATGGGGACAGATGCAGCTGCGCAACGTGGTCGAGCTCGCCGGCATGGTCAGGCACTGCGATTTCATCGAGCAGTCGGCGCTGGCGAGCGACGATTCCGTCCTCCGGCCCGACCTCGTCGTCCGGATGCCCGGCGGCAAGCACGTCGTGGTGGACGCCAAGGCGCCGCTGCAGGGCGTCCTCGACGCGTACGAGGCGCGCGACGAGGAGGAGCGGGCGCGACACCTGCGCGACCACGCGCGCCTGTTGCGAAAGCACGTCAAGACACTCTCCGAGAAGGCGTACTGGGCGGGGCTCGACTCGGCGCCCGACTTCGTCGTCCTGTTCCTGCCGGGCGAGCATCTCTACGGCGCTGCGCTGGAGGCGGATCCGTCTCTGATCGAGGACGCCATGGCCCGCCGGGTCCTGATCGCAACGCCCACGACCCTGCTGGCGATGCTCCGCGCGGTGGGATACGGATGGCAGCAGGAGCGCGTCGCCGAGTCCGCGCACGCGATCTCGGAGCTCGGACGCGAGCTCCACGGACGCCTGGTCAAGCTCTCGGGTTTCCTGGCGACGCTCGGGTCGAGGCTCAACAGCACCGTGCGTGCCTACAACGAAACCGTTGGCTCCTACGAGGCGCGCGTGCTGCCGGCGGCGCGGCGGTTCGCCGATCACGGGGCCGCGGGCGGCCGTGAGCTCCCCCAGCTCGAACAGGTGACGGTCAGCGCCCGCACGGTCGACGCCCCGGAGCCAGCGTCGCCCGACGAGCCTCCCGAGCAGCTGACGGCGTTCAGGCTCCGCGCCGCCGAGGGCGCGGGCCCTGGGTAGCGGCTCGCCCCCGCCACCAGCGACGGAGGTCCTCGCGCTGGTGGGGCAGCGGATCCGCCGACGGCTTGCGCGCCTGCACGTACGCGAGCGCCTCGTCGATCCCCAACCCTTCCTGCAGAGCCACGACGCCCGCGGCGACGGCCGCCGACCTCTGCCAACCGGCCCGGCAGTGGACGTACGTCTGCACACCGTCGTCGAGCCAGCGGCTCACCTCACGCACGGCGGTCTCGAGCTGCTCCGGCGAGAGGCCGGCGTAGTCGACGAGCTCCAGCCGGCGCTCCTCGATCCCGCTGGCCGCGATTGCCCGCAGCACCGCATCCCGTTCGCCCGGGCGGTACTCCTGATCCTCGACCAGGTTGAGCACTCGCTGGATGCCGAGCCGCGCGAGCGTGCCCACGTCCTCGGCGTCGAGCGGATAGGCGCCGATCGCAAGCGAATCGAGGACGCGCGCGAAGCCATAGGTCCGGAACCAGCTCGACACCGCGAGCAATGATCGCTGCTGCCAGATCCCGCCGCTAAGCTCGGTGCCATGTCGCTGCGAGCCGACACTTTCGACCTCGGAGGGTTGCGCCTCAGCGCGGGCGAGGGTCGCTCGCTCGAGCTCTCCGTCGCGGTAGACGCGTTCTCGTTCGGCGGCGAGCCCTATCCAGTCGAGCGGGCCCTCGTGCCCGTCCGGTTGGACATCTCGAAGACCACCGGCGACGGTTATGCGCTGCGTTTGCGCTTTGAAGCCACCCTCACCGGCCCCTGCATGCGCTGCCTCGAGCCGGCTAGCCCGACGTTCGCCGTCGACGCTCTGGAGGTCTCCCAGCCGGGGGAGACCGAGGAGCTCACCTCGCCGTACGTGCATCGCGGCATCCTCGATCTCCGCCAATGGGCGCGAGACGCGCTCGCCCTGGCGCTTCCGGCCAAGCTGCTGTGTGACGCCGACTGCGCGGGACTGTGCCCCGTGTGCGGAGCCAACTTGAACACGACCGGGCCCGAGCACGTGCACGACCGGGAGCCCGATCCGCGCTGGGCCAAGCTGTCCGAGATCCACTTCGAGTCCTAGCCCTGACCCCGAGGGTCCCGACCGTCCTGGTAGCCTCCGCGTCCATGGCCGTCCCCAAGCAGAAGCAATCACACGCCCGAACCACTCGGCGGCGCGCTCAGCACAAGATCAGCGCGCCGGCGTACAACGAGTGTCCGCAGTGCCACAGCCCCCGGCTTCCCCACCGCGTCTGTCCGGTGTGCGGTAACTACAAGGGGCGCGAGGTGATTGCGGCTGACGAGGGCGAGCACACCGCCTGACGGCCAGCTCCGTGATCACGGTCGCCGTCGATGCGGGCGGGGCGGATCTCGGCCCTCGCGAGGTTGCTGCGGGCGCCTCGCTTGCCGCTGCCCACGGGGTCCGCGTCCTCTTGTTCGGCCCGGCGCACGAGATTGGTTCGGTCCCAGCCGGGGTGGAGGTGGTCGACGCGCCCGTGTCGATCGCGAAGTCGGCTGATCCGGCGCTAGCGGTACGGTCGACTCCTGAGGCGTCGATCGTCCGGACCGCGCGCGCCGTCGCCGAGGACCGCGCGCAGGCGCTCGTCTCCGCCGGCTCCACCGGACCCGCCCTGGCGGCGGCTCTGTTCAACGTGCGCCGGGACCGCGGGATCTACCGTCCCGCGCTGGCGCTTCCGCTTCCGATTCCTGAAGAGCCGCCGGTCCTCCTGCTCGACGTCGGCGCGAACGTGACCTGCCGCCCCGAGCACCTGGTCCAGTTCGCGCACATGGGCGCGGCCTTCGCACAAGCGGTGATCGGTCTGCCGTCGCCGAGGGTAGCCCTGCTGTCGAATGGCGAGGAATCCACCAAGGGCACACCCGACCTGCTCAGCGTGCACGAGCAACTGGCCGGCTCCGGTGGCAGGGGGCTGAACTTCATCGGCAACATCGAGGGCACCCAGGTCACCGAGCGGATCGCCGACGTGGTCGTCATGGACGGGTTCACCGGGAATGTGGCGCTCAAGCTGATCGAGGGGGTCTCGGGCCGGACGATGCGTCTCATCCACGATGCCTCTATGAGCTCGTGGCGGTCGAGGCTCGGCGGCTTCCTGCTGGCGCCGGCCGTTCAACACGTGCACGACGAGATCGATCCGGAGGGGCCCGGCGGGGCGTACATGCTCGGCCTACGACGGGTCGGGGTCGTCGCACACGGGCGCTTCACCCGTAGGGGCTTCGCCCGAGCGATCGAGGTCGCCGCCCGCGCGGTGCAGAACGACGTGATCGGGCGCACCAGAGTGGCGCTCGAGGAGGCCGGGGCGCTCAGGCCGCCTCGGGACCTCGCGATCGATGACGAGGGCTTGCCGGATACCTCGTCCGAGCCTCCAGCTACGGTGTCGAACCGATGAACCGCGAGCAGATCTTCTCGCTCATCCGGGCGCACCTGGCCGATGAGCTCGAGGTCGATCCGTCTGCGATCACTGAATCGACTCGCTTCAAGGAGGACCTGAAGGCGGATTCGCTGGATCTCTACACGCTCGTACAGGAACTGGAGGACTCCTACGGCGTCAAGGTCTCCGACGAGCAGGCCGCGAAGATCCTGACCGTCGGCCAAGCGGTTGAGTTCGTGCTCGCGAGTGGCGTGGCCACACACCCGTCGGCGACCGCCAGCCGAGGTTCAGACCCTGAGTGAGCCCGAAGGGCGAACGCCGTACAGCCCCGCCCGAGGCCGACCAGGCCACGGTGGACCGGCCTGGCGTGGCGCTGCGTGCGCTTCTCGACGAGCTTCCGGAACAGCTCGCCGCGCCGGTGTTCACCCACTCCTCCTGGACCGCCCGTCGGTCGGACTCGTACGAGCGCCTGGCGTTCCTCGGCGACAGCGTGCTCGGGCTCGCGGTCACCACCCATCTGTACCCCCGCCTCGAGGCGGAGCGGTTCGGCCCGGGGAGGCTGACCAAGATACGCGCCCAGGTGGTGTCGGGGCGATCGTGCAAGGCGGTGGCGGAGCGGCTCGAGGTGCCGGAGCGCCTCGCGGCCGCGGCCCCTCCCGAATCGGCGGCGAGCGTCCCGGCGCTGGTCGGTACCGAACGGGTCCTCGCGTCCGTGATCGAGGCCGTGATCGGGGCGTGCTACCTCGCGTTCGGGTATGACGCCACGGCGACGGCGGTCGTCGACGCGTTCTCGCCGGAGATCGATTACGCGCTGGAGCACCAGGTCGACTACAAGTCCGCCCTCCAGGAGTTGCTCGCGCGCCGCGGCGAACTCGTGAGCTACGACGTCGTGGAGGAGCAGGGGCCACCGCACGACCGAACCTTCTCGATCGCCGCCATGATCGAGGGCGTCGAGGTCGGCCGCGGCAGCGGACGCAGCAAGAAGGACGCCGAGCAGGAGGCCGCGCAAGCCGCTTTGGAGTCGCTCGAGTGAGGGGTGTCACCACGTGTATCTGAAGTCGATCACGCTCCGGGGCTTCAAGTCGTTCCCGGACCGCACCCGGCTCGAGTTCGGGTCCGGCGTCAGCGTCGTGGTGGGACCGAACGGTTCGGGCAAGTCGAACATAACCGACGCCGTCCTGTGGGCGCTCGGCGAGCAGTCCCCGGTGGCCGTCCGCGGCCAGTCGATGCAGGACGTCATTTTCGGCGGTGCCCCCGGGCGTCAGGCCGGCAAGGCCGCCGAGGTCGAGCTCGTCCTCGACGACAGCGATGGAGTGCTCGGCCTCGGCGCCCCAGAAGTCTCGATCGTCCGCCGGCTGGACCGGACCGGAGAGGGCGAGTACCGGCTGGCGGGGGCGCGCTGCCGGCTCGTCGATGTGATCGAGCTGCTCTCCGACACCGGGCTGGGAAAGGAGATGCACTCGGTGATCTCGCAGGGCAGGGTCGAGTCGCTCGTGACCTCAAAGCCCCGCGACCGCCGGCTGCTGATCGAGGAGGCGGCCGGCCTGGGCAAGCACCGCAAGCGGCGTCGCCGGGCGCAGTTGAAGCTCGAACGGACCCAGGACAACCTCGATCGCGCGCTGGATGTCGAGCGGGAGGCGCGATCGCGGCTGCGGCCGCTCAAGCGGCAGGCCGAGGCGGCCGAGCTCCACGCCCGCCTCGAGCGCCAGTCCGTGGAGGCGCGCTGGGAGCTCGCCCGCGACGAGCTGCGATCGCAACTTCTCGAGCTCTCACGGGCGCAGGGTGACGCCACCGAGGCGAGGGCCCGTCGCGAGCGGGTTGAGAACGAGCTGCACGTCGTGGGCGAGCGCCGGCAGGCGGCCGAGGAAGCGCTGGCCGGCCGAAGCGCCCATCGGGAGGAGCTGTCTCGTCGCTGCTTCGTCGCCCAGGCCGCCGGCGATCGGGTCTCCTATCGCGCCGAGGCGGTGCGCGCCATGGCGGCCAGGCTCGAGGCCCGGCTGCACCACGACCGCGAGCTGCTGGCGGCGCTGGAGCGGGAAGCTGCCGACGATGAACCCGACCCCGACGCGGCTGATCGGATCGCGAAGCTCGAGGCGACGCTAGCGGCCCTCGATCGAGATCGAGAGGCCGAGCTGGCCAGGCAGCTGGCCGAGCTCGAAGAGCAGCTGCGGATCGCGCACCGGCTGGTGGGCGAGCGTTCGGTCGCCGTGGAGCGGGCCACATCTGCTCGTGCGGAGGCCGAGGCTTCGTCGGAGCGGGCCCGGGCCACCTTGCGCGAGGCGGAACGGGCGGCCGAGGCGGCCCGGCGCGAGGCCGCTCGCGTCGGAGGTGAGCTGGCGGCGGTCAACCAGTTTCTGCGGGGCCAGGGGGCTCGTCCCGGCGGAGTGTCGCTGCTGGGGGACGAGCTCGACGTCGAATCCGGGTATGAGCTTGCGGTTGCGGCCGCGCTCGACGGTCGCCTGCGGGCGGCAATCGTGGCGGACCGAACGGCCGCGGGAGCGCTGCTCGACCGCGCCGGCGCGGACGGTGGGCGTGCACTGGTCCTGAGATCGGAGGACCTGCCGGGCGGAATCGCGGCCGGCGCTGGACCGCCGGCGCCCGGAGCGGAGCGGCTGGCGGACCACGTGCGCGGAGCCGGGGAAGGGGTCGCGCTCGCCCGAGCCCTTCTGGGGGACACCTGGCTCGTCGACTCGCTCGAGCGGATCCCAGAAACCTTCGAGGGCGTAGCGGTTACGCGCGCTGGTCGGGTGTGGTCGGCCAGGGCGCGCGAGGTGCGCCAGGCGCCGGCGGTGGGCGAGGAGCGCGTCCTCGCGGAGCGCAACCGGCGGGCGCAGCTCGTCCGCGGCAGCGAGGCGGCGGCGCGAGCCGAGCTCGCGGCCGCCGGCGCGGTCGGGCAGGCGGGCGATGCATGCAACGAGGCGGATGCGGCCTGCGAGCGGGCGGTCGCGGACCATCGAGCGGCGTTACGCGAGCGCGACGAAGCCGTCGAGCAGCAGCGGCGGGTCGCGGCGCAGATCGAGCGCCGTCGGGCCGCTCCCGACGAGGGTCCGGATGCCGGGCGCGGCGCGCAGACGGCCGCGGAGCTGTCGACCGAGCGGGCGGCAATGCAGCGATCCGAACGCGAGCGCGCCGAGCGAATGGCGCGAATCGATCGCGTGCGCGCGGCGATCGCCGACGGCGAGGCGCTGCAACCGTCGGTTGCGGGGGTGGTCGAGGCGCTCGAGTCTACGGCCGGCGCGATAGCCGACCGGTCCGCCGAGTTCAAGGACGCGCTCGCGGCCGACCGTGAGGAGGGCGAGCACGTCGCGGCCGAGCTCAAGGCGTGCGCGCAACAGGAGGCCACGCTCCACGCCCAGCTTCACCGGGAGAGCGAGGCCCTGACCGAGACCGAGGTGCGCCTGCAACGGGTCCGCGACACCGCCGAGGACGTGGAGCGAGAACTTCGGCGGCTCGCCGGACGCTTGCAGCTCGACGCCGGGCCCGCGGCGGAGGCGCTCGCCTCCGAGGAACGCGACGCGCTCACCAGCCGGATCGAACGGATCGCCCGTCGACGGGAGCAGCTCGGACCGGTCAACCCTCTTGCCCAGCAGGAGTACGCCGAAGCCGTCGAGCACGTGGAAGAGCTCGAGCGCCAGCGCGCCGACCTCGAGACCGCATTGCGCGAGCTCGAGAAGCTGATCGCCGACACCGACCGGCAGATCCGGGAGACGTTCGAGCAGATGTTCGAGGCCGCGGCGGGCAACTTCGAGCAGGTTGTCTCGCGGCTGTTCCCGGGCGGCCGCGGCCGGCTGCGGCTGGTGGCCGAGCGAGAGGGCCCAGCGCGGGTGCTGGGCGGTCAGGCCTCGCCCGAGAGCGAGGATTCCGATGAACTGGACGCGCAGGAGGGCGAGGAGGCGCCCGCCGAGGAGGATCTGTTGGGGGTCGAGATCGAGATCACGCCCGCCGGCAAGGAGATGAAGCGCCTCTCGCTCCTGTCGGGCGGGGAGAAGTCGATGACCGCGATTGCCTTCCTGTTCGCGGTGTTTCTGGCCCGCCCGTGCCCGTTCTACATCCTCGACGAAGTCGAGGCCGCGCTGGACGATCTCAACATCGATCGCTTCCTCGAGCTGCTGCGCGCGTACTCCAAGCAGGCCCAGTTCATCGTCGTCACCCATCAGAAGCGCACCATGGAGGCCGCCGATTGTCTGTATGGCGTCTCCATGGGAGGGGATGGCATCTCGAAGGTGATCTCGCGGCGGCTGCCGCCGGCCGAGGCCGCTGCCTGACGCTGCTAACGTCGCCCGCCCGATGGCTCGAGACTGGCGGGACTTGTTCATCGTCGATGGCGCGGGCGCGACCAACGGAGATGGCGGGGTCGACGCACAGGCGCCCTCGGCGCGCGAGCAGCGACGCGGAGGCATGTTCCGACGGCTACGGGAGAACCTGCGCAAGACCCGCGAAGCGCTGACCAGCGAGATCCAGGCGACCCTGTTCGAGGGGGACCTGAGCGACGAGACGTGGGAGCGCCTGGAGGAAGCGCTGATCTATGCGGACGTGGGCGCGCGCACGACCGCCAAGGTGGTCGAGCAACTCGAACGCGAGGCCACCACGGGCGAGGTCTCAGGCGGCGAGGCGCTCACCGGGCGTCTGACCGAACTGCTCGCGGAGATGGCAAGGATCGACTCCGACCGCATCGACCTGCGCGCCAAGCCGACGGTGATCCTAGTCGCCGGCGTGAATGGGACCGGCAAGACCACGACGGTCGGAAAGCTAGCGTGGCACCTCGGCAACGAGCTTGGCCGGAGCGTCGTGATCGGCGCGGCCGACACGTACCGCGCCGCCGGTGTCGAGCAGCTGGAGCTGTGGGCCGAGCGCGCCGGCGCCGAGTTCGTCAAGGGACCCCCGGGAGCCGATCCCGGCGCGGTCGCCTACGACACGATCGCCGCGGCCCGGCGCGACGGCACCGATGTGGCGATCATCGATACGGCGGGGCGCCTCCACACCCAGGACGATCTGATGGCCGAGCTCGCCAAGGTGCGCCGGGTGATCACCAACCAGATTCCCGAAGCGCCGCACGAGACGCTCCTGACCGTCGATGCGACCACCGGCCAGAACGGCCTGAGACAGGCCAGGCTCTTCTCGGAGGCGGTGTCCGTGACGGGGCTGGTGCTGACCAAGCTCGATGGCACGGCCAAGGGCGGGATCGCGCTCGCCATCACCGGCGAGCTCGGCATCCCGGTCAAGTTGATCGGGATCGGGGAGCGGCTCGAAGACCTCCGGCCCTTCGACCCGAGCGAGTTCGCCAGGGCCCTGGTCACGTGACGAGAAGCGCCGGCAGCGCGGCGCTAACCTCGCGAACGGGATGTCGGGTTGGATCATGTGGGTCATCGCCGCCTGCGTCCTCGGCGTCGGCGAGGTACTCACCAGACGGTTCCTGCTGGGCCCGTTTGTGCTCGGAGCCGCGCTTGCCGCGATCGTCGATGCGGCCGGTGCAGGGGAGCTCGTGGCCTGGATCACGTTCGTCGTCATCTCGCTGCTGGTGCTGCTCGCGGTGCGACCCATCGCGCGTTCGCGTATGCAAACCCGGGCCGCGATGAGGCGCAGCAAGGCCGTCTTGATCGGCTCTCGCGCGATTGTCCTCGAGGACATCGCGAACAACGAGGGCGTGGGCTGCGTCAAGATCGGCGGGGAGGTGTGGACCGCCCGCGCATTGGACGACGATGGCGTGATCGAGCGCGGGACTCGCGTGGAGGTCGTCGAGATCAAGGGCGCCACCGCGCTCGTCACGACCACCTACGGCGCTCGGCCGCAGTAGCCTGGAGGTAGGTAGTTACAAGCATGTTCGATTCGCTCGCCGAAAAGCTCCAGACGACGCTCGCCGAGGTCCGCGGCCGCGGCACTCTCACCGAGGACGACGTCTCGGCCGCCATGCGCGAGATCCGGCTCGCCCTGCTCGAGGCGGACGTCAACTTCAAGGTCGTCAAGAGCTTCACGAACGCGGTCAAGGATCGCGCGCTCGGATCGGACGTGGTCGGTCAGCTGAATCCCGGCCAGCAGGTGGTGAAGATCGTCTCCGACGAGCTGACCGAGCTGATGGGAGGGGCGGCGCGTGACCTGTCGTTCTCGCCACGCCCGCCGACAATCGTGCTGATGGCGGGACTCCAAGGTTCCGGCAAGACCACGGCCACGGCCAAGCTCGCGCGCTACCTCCACGAGCAGCACGGATCGTCGGTCGCCGTGGCGGCGTGCGACGTCTACCGGCCCGCAGCGGTGGAGCAGCTGATCAAGGTCGGGACCCAAGTGGGCGCGGCCGTGTACGAGCAGGGGACCGACAAGGACCCGGTCAGGATCGCCGCCTGGGCGCGCGACCGCGCGCAATCCGAAGGCAAGGACGTGCTGATCATCGACACCAGCGGTCGCCTGCATATAGACCAGGAGCTGATGGCCGAGCTCGCCAACATCAAGAAGGCCGTAAGGCCGCACGACGTGCTGCTCGTCGTCGACGCGATGACCGGGCAGGATGCGGTCAATGTGGCGGAGCAGTTCTCGGAGGTCGTGCAGTTCGACGGCGTGGTGATGACCAAGCTCGACGGCGACGCCCGTGGCGGCGCCGCGCTGTCGGTGAAGGCGGTCACCGGGGTCCCCATCCTGTTCGCGTCGACCGGCGAGAAGCTCGACCAGTTCGAGCGCTTCCACCCGGACCGCATGGCCCAGCGGATCCTCGGCATGGGCGATGTGATGACGCTGATCGAGAAAGCGCAGGGTGCCTACGACGAGCAGCAGACCGCAGAGCTCGAGCGCAAGCTCCGTAAGCAGGAGTTCGGACTCGACGACTTCCTCGACCAGCTGCGGCAGGTGCGGCGCCTGGGGCCGCTGCAATCGCTACTCGGGATGATCCCGGGCCTCGGCAAGGAGTTGCGCGATGTAAAAGTGGACGAGCGCGAGTTCGACCGGATCCAGGCCATCATTCTCTCGATGACGCCGGAGGAGAGACGTCATCCCGAGCTGATCAAGGGCTCCCGGCGCCTGCGGATTGCACGGGGATCGGGGACCAACGTCCAGGCGGTCAAGCAACTCATCAAGCAGTTCGAACAGATGCGCAAGGTCATGCGCCAGGTCTCCCAAGGGCGCATGCCCGACTTGGGGGCGCTGATGCGCCAGGCACGCTAACCTCGTCCCCGCCCATGGCAGTGAGACTCAGACTAACCCGGATCGGCAGCCGCAAGAACCCCATCTGGCGGGTGGTGGTCGCCGACCAGCGGGCCAAACGCGACGGGCGCGTGATCGAGACCGTCGGTCACTACAACGCCCAGACGAACCCGTCGACGATCGTGCTCGACGAGGATCGCATCCGTGACTGGCTCGCCCGCGGCGCCCAGCCGACCGGCACGGTCCGCAAGCTGCTGCGCACCCAGGGCATCCAGTAGCCAGACAGAACGATGAAGGAGCTGCTCGAGTACCTCGCGCGTGGGCTCGTCGAACATCCCGACGCGGTTCGCGTCAACGAGGTGCAGGACGACGAGGGAGCCACCGTGCTGGAGCTCGCGGTCGCCGAGGACGACTACGGCAACGTCATCGGCCGAGGGGGTCGTACAGCGGCGGCCCTGCGCACGGTCATCAAGACGGCCGCGGTGAAGCGCAAGCGCCGCGTGTTCGTGGACATCGTCGACTCCTGATGGCCACGTGGCTGCGGGCCGGCCGGGTCGGGCGCCCGCACGGACTCGACGGCAGCTTCCACGTCTCACAGCCCAACCCCAGTCTGCTGTCGCTCGGCATGAGCGTCGTGGTCGGCGATCGCGACGTGCGAATCACTCGCCGCGCTGGGACTGACGCCCGGCCGATCGTGCGACTGGACGGGTGTGAGGAGCGCTCCTGCGCCGAGGCGCTGACCGGCGTGGAGATACTCGTCGCGCGGCACGAGGCGCCGGAGCTGGGTCCCGACGAGTGGTGGGCCGAGGACCTCGAAGGATGCACCGTCCACGATCAGGGCCAACCCGTGGGCGTCGTTCGGCGACTCGTCCAGCTGCCCTCGTGCGAGGTCCTCGAGGTGGCGCGGGAAGGCGGTGCGGGGGAGCTGCTGGTGCCTCTTGTCACCGACGCCGTGCGCAGCGTCGACGTGGCCAGCGGCGAGATAGAGATCGACCTGCGGTTCCTGGGGGAGGACTGAGTGGAAATCGATGTGTTCACGCTGTTTCCCGACGCCTTTGCCTGGTTCGAGCGCCAGCGGCACGTCTCCAACGCTCTGGCCGCCGGCCACCGGCTCGCCTACGTCAATTACCGGGACCACACCCCGCTGAGCGCCGGACAGGTCGACGACACGCCGTTCGGAGGTGGGGCGGGCATGGTCCTTCGAGTCGACGTCGTCGAGGCGGCGCTGCGCGCGCGTTATGGCCGGGATCCGGTGCAGCTGCGCCGCGAGCGCCGGGTGATCGCCCTGACCCCAAGCGGCCGGCTGCTCGACGACGGTCTCGTCGACGAGCTCACACTTGAGCCCGCCTTGACACTCCTTTCCGGACGGTACGAGGGCTTCGACGAGCGCGTGCTCGAGCATTTCGCCACCGACGAGCTGTCGATCGGCCGTTACGTCCTCGCCGGCGGCGAACTCGCGGCGATGGTCGTGTGCGACGCGGTGCTGCGCAAGCTGCCCGGCGCGCTCGGACACGAGGAGTCCGCGCTGGAGGAGTCGTTCAGCACGGCGCTCGAGGGCGCGCCGGAGTATCCGCACTACACCAGGCCCGCCGAGTACCGGGGCTGGCGGGTACCCGAGGTCCTGCTCTCGGGCCACCACGCCAGGATCCGTGCGTGGCGCCTGGAGCACAGCCGAGCCAGGGCAACGAGCGCCGGCAATGCCACGGAGCCGATGACGAAGTAGCTCCCACAAGCTCTGCAGGCGGTCCGCTACCATAGGCCGCCCGCGCGGCGGGGCAGCGCAGAGAAGTGCGCAGGCCCCTACCACCGGCCATACCCGGTGCCGGCGGTCGCACTTCTCATGAGCACTTTGATCGACAGCCTGGAGCGCTCCCAGCTGCGCCGCGTACCGGCGTTCGATGCGGGCGATCGGTTGCGTGTCCACTTTCAGGTGATCGAGGGGACCAGGCGCCGGACGCAGGTATTCGAAGGTGTGGTGATCAGGCGTCAGGGCCACGGCGCCCGCGAGACGTTCACGGTGCGCAAGCAATCCTTCGGGGTTGGAGTGGAGCGCACCTTCCCGCTGCACTCTCCGAAGATCGAACGCATCGAGGTGGCCGCTCGTGGGGACGTGCGACGGGCCAAGCTCTATTACCTGCGCGGGCGGGTCGGCAAACGCGCTCGAGTCCGCGAGCGACGCTCCACTGGGCCTGAGCAGGTCGTCGAGCGCGAGCTGCTGTACGGCCCCGAGCCCGAGCCGAGCGAGCCGGAGTCGGACGCTGAAGAGTCGGATGCTGAAGAGTCGGGCGGGGGAGAGTTGGCCGCTCAGGAGCCGGGCGTGGGAGAGTTGACCGCCGAGGAGTCGGGCGCGGAGGAGACGGGCGCGGAAGAGGTGGGCGCTGGGGAGCTGACCGCTGAGGGGTCGGGCGCTGGGGAGTCAGGCGCAGAGCAGTCGGCTGAGCCGGCATCCCAGACGGCGGCTGAGGACGCCGGCCCGGCGGCCGCGGACGGTCCCGCCGGCGAAGAGCAGGTGTGACGAAGGCCAAGAAGTCCATCGCGGGCTCCGTGTTCGAGCTCGTGGTGATCGTGGCCGCCGCGCTCGGCCTCGCGCTCGCGATTCAAGCTTTCATCGTCAAGCCTTATCGGATTCCCAGCGGCTCGATGCTGCCGACCCTGCACATAAACCAGCGGGTGCTAGTCAACCGGCTGGGGAGCGACTTCTCCTCCCCCCACCTTGGCGACATCGTCGTCTTCCATCCTCCGAGGAATTTCGACGGCGGCTGCGCCGACCAGAACGAGGGGGTCGACCCGGACGGGACCGCGGACACGAAGCCGTGCGGGGTTCCTCAGACGGAGCGCTCCTCGGAGACGTTCATCAAGCGCGTGGTCGGACTCCCCGGCGACCGCATCAAGATCACCGACGGTCACGTGTACCGCAACGGCGTGCGCGAGAAGGATGCTTATATCGTCCCCTGTGGTGTCGGCGGATCGTGCAGCTTCCCCGGGTCGATCACGGTGCCGAAGGGCGACTATTACATGATGGGCGACAATCGTCCCGATTCCGAGGACAGCCGTTTTTGGGGGCCCGTGCCGAGGGCCTGGATCATCGGCAAGGCGTTCTTCACCTACTGGCCCCCGACACGCATTGGATTTATGTGATGAAAGTGCCTTGAGCCGATGCCGCAGTCGAGCAGGAGAACCCGAAAGTCCCCGATGAAATCCCTGATCGAGCTCGTCATCACAGTGGCGATTGCGGTCGGGCTCGCGCTGCTGATCCAGGCCTTCATCGTCAAGCCCTACCGGATTCCCAGTCCGTCAATGGTTCCCACGCTCAACGTTGGGCAGCGCATCCTGGCCAACCGCCTCATCAACCATCCGAGCGTGGGCGACGTCGCAGTGTTCCATCCGCCGCACGGAGCAGACCCGGCGACGCCCGACTGCGCGAACCCGAACCAGGGCGCCGGCCACGCCCAGGCCTGCGACGCGCCCACCCCTCAGGAGTCGAGCCAGACGTTCATCAAGCGAGTGGTCGCCGGACCGGGGGACACGGTGCAGATCATCGACGGGCACGTCTATCGCAACGGTGTGCGCGAGCACGACCCCTACATCGAGCCGTGCGGCACCGACAGCTCGTGCAATTTCCGCGAAGCGATCAAAATTCCGCCCGGCGATTACTTCATGATGGGCGACAACCGTGGAGCATCCGACGACAGCCGTTTCTGGGGTCCCGTCCCGGACAAATGGGTCATCGGCATCGCGTTCTTCACCTACTGGCCGCCGGACCGGATCGGCTTCCTCTAAGCAGTCAGAACCGGCTAAGCGGCCCAAGCGCCCGGCGACCGTGACCCGCCGGCTGTTCGCCTTCGACCGCGCACTCGGCCTTCGCTACGTTGCCGGCGCCGACGAGGCGGGCAGGGGCTGTCTCGCCGGCCCGCTCGTCGTCGCCGCCGTCCTGTTCGATCTGGAGTGCATCGGGAGCGCCGAGATCCGAGCGCTGCGATCGCTGAACGATTCCAAGCAGCAGACGCCCGAGGGGAGAGCCGAGCTGTTTCCCGTGATCCTGCGCATCGCAGCCAAGGTCGCGATCGTCTCGAGATGTGCGCCGGGCATAGACGCCCGAGGTCTCCACGTCACCAATCTCGCGGCGCTGCGCGACGCGCTCGCCAGAGTCGCCTGTGAGGGCTGTATCTGCCTCAGCGACGGGTTTCCCCTTGCGGGCCTTGGCTACCGCCAGCAGGCGGTGATCGGCGGCGACGCAAAGAGCGCGGCGATCGCCGCCGCCTCGGTAATCGCGAAGGAGACTCGCGACCGGTACATGCGCCGAGCCGACGCGGTTCATCCCGGCTGGGAGTTCGCGCAGCACGTCGGCTATGCCACGCCCGAGCACCGGGACGCGATCGAACGCCTCGGTGTCTCTCCGCTGCACCGGCTGTCGTTCCAGTCGGCCGCGTATCAGCAGCTTTCAATGTAGGGGCGGGTGCGGCCCCTGCCGGCGCCGCGGGCTTGGCTGTGTGTCGTGCGCGTTCCTGCGGGTACTCGACCGCGAGCGGCGCCGGCCGGGGTCGCCACCCGCCTTTGTTGGCTCCACAGCTCGACACCGGGGGGCCGGGGTGTGAGGAGCCGGGCAATCGAGGCAGCCAGACTTACGCCGCCCAGGGGACGTGCTTGACCTTGTGATCGAAATAGGATCACAAGGTCAAGCACGTCGTCGGGGTGCGGCTGAGCCGACGGTGCCCGACGAGGCGGAAGCCGCACTCGCCTCCCGACGCCTAGAAAGCGCCCTCCAGGTGCTCGATGCGGACCAGGAGACCCTCGGGGTTGAACGTCACGCCGATCGCGTCGAAGCGGATCACGTCGGCGTACGGGCGGTCGGTGCGCTCGATCAGCCACTGGCCGGCCATCTTGCGCACCTGGCTTTGCTTTCGCACCCGGAGGGCTTCGAATGGATCGCCCCCGACGGCAGCCAGCCGGCGCGACTTGACCTCGCAGAAAGCGAGCGTCTGCCCGTCGAACGCGACGATGTCGAGCTCACCCCACCGCGTCCGGTAGTTGCGCTCGACGATCTGGAATCCTCGCCGGGCGAGGTGCTCGGCGGCCAGACGCTCGCCCAGTTGCCCGAGGCGGTGTCGCACGTCACTGCTCACCGCGCGGAAGCTACGCGCGGGCGCGCGACACGTGGGACACACCGAGCGTCAATTCATCGCAAGCACGGCGCCGATGCCTGCGAAGAATTGGCACACGCCGTGCCCCACACGTCACGAGAAGCCGCCTAGCGTCAAACGCCATGCTCGCCCGCGTAAGCACGTTTGCGATCGACGGTGTGGACCCGCGTCAGGTGTGGGTCGAGGTGGACATCCGGCAAGGCCTTCCAACCTTCACGATCGTCGGTCTCGGAGATACGGCGGTCCGTGAATCGCGCGACCGGATCCATTCGGCGGTGCTGAACTCGGATTTCGAATTTCCGGCCAAGCACATCACCGCCAACCTGGCGCCGGCGTTTCTTCGCAAGGCCGGACCGGGATTCGACCTCGCGCTCGCGCTCGGCGTTCTCGCCGCCAGCAATCAGATCCCCGTGCGGGCGCTCCGCTCCCTGGCGGTCTTCGGCGAGCTGGCGCTCGGCGGCGAACTGCGCGACTCGCCGGGTGCTCTGGCGGTCGCGGAGGGCGCCCGCAGCGCCGGCCTGCGACTGTTGATCGTGCCGGTCGAGCGGGCGCGAGAGGCCGCGCTCGTCGGCGGGATCCGGATCGCTGGCGTCAGCACGCTACGCCAGGCCGCCGATGTCGTGCTCGGCGCCATCCCGCCGCGACTGCCCGAGGAGCCTCGCACCCACCGCGCTTCCACAGACGCGCCGGACCTCGCGGATATTCGTGGTCACGCCACCCCCGTGCTGGCGGCACAGATCGCGGCAGCCGGGGGTCACAACCTGCTTTTGGAGGGCGCGCCGGGCACCGGCAAGACGATGCTCGCGCGGCGCATCCCGTCGATCCTGCCGCCGATGACCCACGCCGAGGCGGTCGCGGTGACCAGGATCCACAGCGTCGCGGGCCTCCACACGGATGGGTTGATGACCCGGCGCCCGTTCCGCGCCCCGCACCACACGATCTCACCGTCGGGCCTCGTGGGAGGCGGAACGGTGCCGAGGCCCGGCGAAGCGACGCTGGCAAACCATGGCGTTCTGTTCCTCGACGAGCTATCCGAGTTCCAGCGCTCAAGCCTCGACGCGCTGCGTCAGCCACTCGAGGACGGACACGTGACGATCGTCCGAGGCCAGCGCGCGCTGGTCTTCCCCACGCGCTTCATGCTCGTGGCCGCCACCAATCCCTGCCCGTGCGGCTTCGCCGGCGCCGGCGACCGCTGCCAATGTGGAGAGGCCGATCTGCGGCGCCACCGGCGCCGGCTGAGCGGGCCACTGCTCGACCGCATGGATCTCCTCGTGAACGTGGAGCGACCCAC
Organism: uncultured Solirubrobacterales bacterium; assembly: GCA_963731355.1. Classification (GTDB taxonomy): domain Bacteria; phylum Actinomycetota; class Thermoleophilia; order Solirubrobacterales; family Solirubrobacteraceae; genus Palsa-465. The sequence goes on from CAVSUS010000007.1 coordinate 107,753, forward strand.
CGAGTCCGAGCTCCGAGCCCCGCCGGCGACATCCTCCGCGCGTGCGCGGGACCGGGTCGGCGCCGCTCGAGACCGACAGCGGGCGCGGCTGAAGGAGTCCATGGCCTCGTGCAACGCCGAGATGGACTCGCGTCTTCTCGCCCGCCACGTTCGGCTCGAGGAATCGGCCGAGCGCGCCCTCGCCGGTGCGTACTCGGTCGGTGCGATCAGCGCTCGAGGCCGGCACCGCGTACTCCGGGTGGCGCGGACCATCGCGGACCTCGAGGATCGAGACCGCGTCAGCCACGCCGACGTCCTGACGGCGTTCAGCCTGCGCCAGCGCGGCTTCCCCGACGAGGCGCTCGCAGCATGATCGCCACGGATCCCCTCGGCGCCTGCGACTCGTGTCTGGCCCGGTCCTGGCTTATCGGCCGGACCGCAGGGCATCTCGATCAGGTCCGCCAGCGGATCGACCTCGTACTGGCGCTCGCAGACGATGAGCTGATCGAGGCGATCGGGGGACGCCAGCATCGGGTCCTTCGGCAAGAGCTTCAGCGCCTCGACCTCGACGACGTACGGACCCAGGCGCGCGTCGCCGGGCTGGAGGTGATCTGCCGTTGCCGGCCGGGTTACCCGGAGCGACTGGGGGCGATCGCCAATCCCCCGGCGGTGCTCTACGTCGTCGGAGGGCTCGAGCGCTTCCTCGCGCTCGTGCTCGAGGATCCCGTGGCGGTTGTCGGAACCCGAAGACCTTCCGGCTACGGCACCGAGATGGCGGCCGCGCTGGGACGAGGGCTTGCTCGAGCCGGGGTCACGGTGCTGAGCGGCATGGCGCTCGGCATCGACTCGGCTGCGCACGCCGGTGCGATCGCCACCGGCGCCCCGACGGTGGCGGTGCTACCGGGACCTCCCGATCGGCCATATCCCGCCGGCAAGCGGGCGCTGCACCGTCGGATCATCGCCACCGGAGCCGCCGTCTCCGAGCTCGGACCCGGCGTCGCCGTGCGCCGGTGGATGTTCCCCGCTCGCAACCGCATCATCGCCGGACTCTCGGCGACGACGATCGTCGTCGAGGCGGGAGAACGCTCGGGGGCGCTGCTCACCGCTGGGTTCGCACGAGAGCTTGCCCGTCCGGTCGGGGCCGTGCCCGGCCGCGTCAGCAGCCCGCAAGCCGCCGGCCCGAATGCGCTCCTGGCGGAACGTGCGTACGTCGTGCGCGGGCCCCAAGACGTGCTCGACCGGCTGTTCGGGGCCGGCGTGCGCGAGGCCGACGGCGACGACCGTCCCGAGCTGGCGCCCGAGCTCCGGGTCCTGCTGGCCGCGATCACCGAGGGACGTGACACGCCCGCAGCCCTCACCCGCGCCGGCATCTCAGCCGATCGGACCCTCGCGGCGCTCGCCGCGCTGGAGCTCGCCGGATACATCCGCCGGCGAGCAGGGGGACGGTTCTCGGTCGTGCCGTAACCTCGCCAGCCGTGGACGCAAGCACCCGAATACCACGTGTCCTTTCCATCGCCGGCTCTGACTCTGGCGGCGGCGCCGGGGTGCAGGCCGACCTGAAGGCGTTCGCCGCCTGCGGCGTACACGGCATGACCGCGATCACCGCGATCACGGCGCAGAACACGGTCGGCGTGAGCGCCATCCACACGATCCCGCCGGACGTCATCATCGCCCAGGTCCGCGCGGTGCAGGCCGACATCGGGATCGACGCGGTCAAGATCGGGATGCTCGGCACGCTCGAGACGATCGACGCCGTCGCGGCCGCGCTCGACGAGCTGCCCGGGAGCACGCCGGTGGTGCTGGACCCGGTGATGGTGGCCGAGTCCGGAGCTGAGCTGCTCGATCCAAACGCGAAAGCCGGTCTGGTGGAGCTGCTCCTACCCCGGGCCACGGTGGCCACACCGAACCTCCCGGAGGCCAGGTCGCTCGTCGGCGACTCGGCGACCTCCGACGACGACGCCCCCAGGCTGGCGCGCGCGGTGCGGGCGCTCGGCCCGGAGGTCGTGGTCGTCACGGGCGGCCACCGCGAGCGCGCGGCGGATGTCTTCTTCGACGGAGAGCGATTGGTCGAGCTACCGGGCGAGCGTTACCCCGACGGCGCCGCGCACGGCTCAGGATGTACGCATTCCTCGGTACTCGCCGCCCGGCTGGCCTTGGGCGATGACCCACTGCAGGCCGCCCGGACCGCGAAGGTGCTCGCCGCCGCGGCGGTCGAAAGCGGCCTCGCGGAGATCGGAGCGGGCCCCGGGCCGGTCGATGTGATCGGGATCCGGCGACACCGCGTGCCGCCGGAGAGCCCCGGTGTGAGGAACGCGCCGACGCCGTTTTGACCCCACCCCCGCTCTGACATAATCGACGGGTGCGCTTCCTGAGGATGAGGCCTGGGTACGGTGAGGTGCTGATAGCCGAAGGAGACGTCGAGCTAGCAGAAGACGAGCAGCGCCTGATCGAGGAGTTTCGTCGTCAGCTGGACAGCGGATCGTGGGCCGCCGTGCCGCTCACCGGTCCAGAAGGCCGGCGTGACTCGATCATGGTGCGCGACTTCGAGGACATCCCACGGGACGCCGACCGCGTGATCTTCTTCCCGCGGGCGGCGGGTGGCAGGTAGGCGGCGTCGAACGTGCTCCTGGCACTCGCCGCGACCGCGCTAGTAGCCCTCGCACTGCTGTCTGACCTGATCATCCCGAGGATCGAGCACGTGTGGGAGCGCCACCGCGCTCGCCGGCGCAGAGCCCCGGTCATGGACTACGACCCGGGGCGCGAGCGGCGCGCCGAGCACCGCGCCCGCTCCCTGCTGCGTTCCTGCGTCAACGAGGAAGAATGGGCCATGTACCGCGACCTCGGCTTCATCCGGGTGTGGGGTTCGCAGTCCGACGGCCCCGACGACTCGGGCGGAACCCGAGGCGCTCCCTACGCGTACCTGATCTACCCCCACCGGCCGATCATCGCCTACCTGGCTCAGACGCACAGGCTCCTGAACGAATATTGCGTGGCGTTCCCCGACGACACGCGCCCCTATGGCAGCGCTCGGCTACCGGATTCCGATGACGTGCTGGCCAAGTGGATGGCCCTCACCGCCGACGAATGCCGGCTGATCTCCACGGCCAACATGCACCTTCCGGGCCGCCAGCTGGATCCTGGTCAGGTCAAGCGTGATCTGTGGCGCCTCCAGCAGTGGGAGCGCGCCCGGATGCGCGATGCCGGGGCGCACGCCGCTTCCACCTAAGTCCCACCCGCCGCAAGTACCGTCACATTCGAGCGCTCTGGCTTGCGGCCCGCTCGGCATCCTGCCTCGCTTGAATGGGCCGCGCCAGAGTCATCCAGCTTGACGCCCCCTGGCCGCGTCCTCGCTCGCTCGCGTACTTTTCAAGTACGCGTCGCTCGCTGCGTCCTTGCCAGGCACCGCCAGAGACCACTCTCGGTGTGACGGAACTTACAGCGGGCAGGACTACCCACCGTTCGAGCTCACCGGCGCCGGCGCTCGCTATTGTGGCCCCCGCCGTAGCCACGGTCACCACTACAGTGATGCGCGCCGCGATGACCCCCTCGAACGGTTTTGACCTAAAGCACCGCAGCCGAGCTCTCACCACCGGTCCCGAGCGCGCTCCCGCGCGCGCGTTCCTGAAAGGAATCGGCTACGACGATGACGCTCTCGGCAAGCCGCTGGTCGCCGTGGCGAACACCTGGATCGAGACGATGCCGTGCAACTTCCACCTGCGCGCGCTGGGGGCGAAGGTCAAGGAGGGCATCCGCGATGCCGGCGGGACGCCGATGGAGCTGAACACAATCGCGATCTCCGACGGGATCACGATGGGTACGGCCGGGATGCGGGCGTCGCTGGCGAGCCGCGAGGTGATCGCGGACTCGGTCGAGCTCGTGTGCGACGCCCACCTGTTCGACGCTGTGATCGCGATCAGCGGCTGCGACAAGACGATCCCCGGCACCGTGATGGCGCTGTGCCGGCTGAACGTGCCGAGCGTCATGCTCTACGGAGGCTCGATCCTGCCCGGCCACTATCACGGCCAGCGGGTCACGATCCAGGAGGTCTTCGAGGCCGTCGGCGCGCACGCCGCCGGGCGCATCACCGACCGGGAGCTGACCGAGCTCGAAGAGGTGGCGTCCCCCGGCGCCGGAGCGTGCGGCGGCCAGTTCACCGCGAACACGATGGCGATGGCCTTCGAGGTCCTGGGGATCTCGCCGCCGGGCTTCTCGATGGTCCCGGCCACAAACCCGCACAAGGCCGAGGTGGCCGTCGACGCCGGCCGGCTCGTCATGGATGTACTCAAACGAGGACAGCGGCCCAGCGACATCATCACGCGCCAGGCTCTCGAGAACGCGATCGCGGCAATCGCATGCAGCGGTGGCTCGACCAACGGGGTGCTCCATCTACTCGCAGTGGCCAAGGAGATCGGCGTCGAGCTGTCGATCGACGACTTCGACCGGGTCAGCGAGCGCACGCCGCTGCTGTGCGACCTGAAGCCCGGCGGCCAGTACGTGGCGCCGGACCTGTACGAGGCCGGCGGCGTGCCCCTCGTTCTCAAGCGATTGAAGGACGCCGGTCTGTTGCACCCCGGCGCCCAGACGGTCACCGGCAAGACGGTCGGCGAGCACGCCGACGAGGCCGTGGAGGCCGAGGGGCAGCAGGTCGTGCGGTCGCTCAAGAACCCGATCAAGCCGACCGGCGGCCTCGCGATCCTGCGCGGGAACCTCGCGCCCGACGGGTGCGTCGTCAAGCTCGCCGGGCACGAGCGACGCAAGCACGTGGGACCGGCTCGGGTGTTCGAGTCAGAAGAGGACGCGATGGCGGCCGTCACCGCGGGCTCGATCAACCCCGGTGACGTGATCGTGATCCGCAACGAAGGCCCGGCGGGCGGGCCGGGGATGCGCGAGATGCTCGCCGTCACGGCGGCGCTCGTCGGCGAGGGACTCGGCGAGGAGGTCGCGCTGCTCACCGACGGGCGGTTTTCGGGCGCCACCCACGGCCTGATGGCCGGCCACGTCGCTCCCGAATCGGTGCGAGGCGGGCCGATCGGGCTCGTGCGCGACGGAGACGAGATCACCCTCGACGTCGACCGCCGGCGCCTGGACGTGGCGCTGTCCGACGAGGAGATGGCAACCCGCGCACAGCAGTACCGCGAGCCGGCGCGCCCCGCGCCGCCCGTGGCGCTCGCCAAGTACGCGCGGCTCGTCTCGAGCGCCTCCGAGGGGGCCGTCACCCGCTAGCCGGCCCACCACGTCCGCGCCTCGTCCGCCGCGACGCAGCACCCCCGAGGCGACCCCGGCCGGTTACGGCGACTGCGCGAGCTTCCGGCAGGAATTGTGAACTAAAGCTTAAGGATTCCGTTGGCAGGAGCCTCGGGGCGTTTGACGAATGATTGCGATCGGTACTATCTTGCCGAGCTTCGTCGTGGCCATTGTTGAACATCCACGTCCTCCGGTCCGCGGCTCGGCTGGTGGGGGCCAGCATGGGCGGATCGTTTATTACCGGCACCGCCGCCGGAGGGCCCCGTATGTCCTGGGGCTGATCGCGCTGGTCCTGGCGGCGCTGGCCGGGGTGGCGTTCCTCGTCAGCTCCTCTAGCGCGAACATCACGCCGGGCGCGAGCTCGCTCGCGACGGTCAACCTGCCGATCGGTGGCGGCAAGATCGAGAGCGTGGTGGTCCTCTCCGACCGGGACAACCGCGCCGTGCCGATCGTGCTCAGAGGCCAGGAGATCTGGCCGCAAGAACGTCTACCCGCGAACCAGCGCTACACCGTCTACGCGGTGGTCAAGCGTCCCGGCTGGATCTCGTGGCTGTCCGGGAGCACCAAGCGGATCCACCTGACGCTGACCACGCCGACCGCGCATCTGACCAGTCATTACCTGACGCTCGCCTCGGGGGCGCCGCTGCGGTTGCAGTTCGAGCAGCCGGTCGCGACCATTTCCTACGGCGCGACCGCGAACGTACAGCGCCACGTGCTCCCGACGCCGGAATCCGACGTGACGCTGCCCCGCACCGCTGAGGCCGGCACGATGTACATCGCGGCCACCTCGCGAAGCTGGGAGTCATCGAACCCCTCGCTGATCAGCTGGTTTCCGACGGGGGCCACCGCGACCGCCGTGGCCAATCCGGCTCCCGGAACCAAGATCCAGGCGAGCACGCCGATCTCCCTGACGTTCTCCAAGCCGGTCTCGCAAGCCCTGGGCAATGCCCGCCCGCCGGTTGCTCCGGCCACCGCGGGCAGCTGGCACACCGTCAACGACCACACGATCGTCTTTCGTCCCGCCGGCTACGGGTACGGCCTCGGCGCCAACGTGAGCATTGGCCTCCCGAACGGCATCAGGCTGGTCGGGGGCCAGCGAGGGGGTGCGTCGAGTGCGGGCACCTGGACGGTGCCGCCAGGGTCGACGCTCGGCCTGCAGGAGCTCCTGGCGCAACTCGGGTACCTACCGCTCGACTTCCACTATCCCGGGGGTCAGGCGCCGCATACCGCGCAGGCGCTCGAGGACGCGGCGATCCATCCTCCCAAGACCGGGTTCACGTGGCGCTGGGGCAACATCCCCTCCGGTCTGCGGAGCATGTGGGCGCCGGGCGTCTCGGGCGTGATGACCAAGGGGGCCGTGATGGCCTTCGAGAACGACCACGGAATGAACACCGACGGGGTGGCCGGGCCGGCGGTGTGGAACGCGATGATCGGAGCACTGCTCGCCGGCCACCGCTCGACGTTCGGCTACACGTTCGTGACGGTAAGCGAAGGCAGTCCCGAGACCGAGAGCACATGGCACAACGGGGGCACAGCCGCGACCGGGCTCGTCAACACCGGTATCCCTGGCGCGGCAACCGCACTAGGCACCTATCCCGTGTTCGAGCACTCGTTGTCGGTGACGATGAGCGGCACCAACCCGGACGGAAGCACCTACTCCGATCCGGGCGTCCCTTACGTCAGCTACTTCAACGGCGGAGATGCTCTCCACGGCTTCCTCCGCGGCTCCTACGGTTCTCCGCAGAGCCTCGGCTGCGTCGAGATGGACTACTCCCAAGCGGCTAAGGTGTACCCGTACACGCCGATCGGGACGCTCGTGAGCGTGGTCGCCTAGCGCCCGGTCGTCACATCGAGTGCAGGCATGCCCGGGCCGGCGGCGAATAGCGCCCACGCCATGCCGTCCGCAACCGGGCAGACGACCGACCGCGCGGAGCCGACGGTCACCACCGCGGCGTGGCGAGCGGCGCTGGCGGCGCTGGACCACGATCTCCGCCGCCGGGCCGTCGCGGAGAAGACCCGGTCTGCCTACTCGATCGACGCCGGACAGCTGGCCCGATGGGCGAGCTCGCGAGGACTCGAGCCGGCCACGATCGACGTCCGCACCCTCCGCCGCTACGCCGCCGGCCTGTCCGAGCAGGGCGCCGCTCCGAGCACGGTGGCGCGCAAGCTGGCCGCGCTGCGGGGACTGTTTCGCGTGGAGGTTGAGATCGGGGCGCGTCATGAGAACCCGGCCGAGCTCCTGAGCTCACCGAAGCGCCCCCAGCGCCTGCCGCGCGTGCTCAAGGCAGCCGAGGTGGCGGCGCTGCTCGACAGGATTCCCACAAACACCCCACTCGAGCGGCGTGACCGGGCCCTGTTCGAGCTCGCGTACGGGTCCGGCCTGCGGGCCGAGGAGCTCGTGTCGCTGGACGTGGTCTCGGTGGACTTCGACTCCGAGTCCGTCCGCGTCGAGGGCAAGGGCGGGCGTACGCGGCTGGTGCCCGTGGGGGAGCACGCCGGGCGCGCCCTCGAGCGCTACCTCGCGAGCGGTCGCCCCGCGCTGGACACCGCGCAGACCGAGGCGCTGTTCCTCTCGAAGTCGGGCCGTCGCCTGAGCACCTCCGACGTGCGGCGACGGTTGCGGGCCTGGGCGAGGCTCGCCCTCGCCCAGGCGCCTGCGCTCGCCGATGTCCATCCCCACGCCCTTCGCCACTCGTTCGCCACCCATCTGCTCGACGGGGGCGCAGATCTCCGCGCCATTCAGGAAATGCTTGGCCACGCAACCATCTCCACGACTCAGGTTTACACTCGGGTGGAGTCGGCGCGGCTCAGATCCGCCTATGCGCACGCCCATCCGCGGGCCTAGCATCGCTGGGGGTAGCCACGGAAACCAACGTCAAAGCGATCGAGCTGCAGGACCTCTGGAGGCGCTACAAGGCCTCTGGGGACGAGCGCGCCCGCGAGCGCCTGGTCGTCGCGTACTCGCCGCTGGTCAAGTACGTGGCCGGCAGGATGGGTTCCGGACTTCCGGCTCACGTCGAGGAAGCCGACCTGATCTCCTACGGGCTGGGAGGTTTGATCTCCGCAATCGAACGTTTCGATCTCGCGAGGGAGATCAAGTTCGAGACGTACGCGATAACCCGGATCCGGGGGGCGATCATCGACGAGCTGCGGACGCTCGACTGGGTCCCGCGGTCCGTGCGCGCCCGAGCGCGCCAGATCGAGAAGGCCAACATGAAGCTCGAGGCTCGCTTCCAGCGCGCGCCCACCGACGAGGAGATGGCGGCCGAGCTCGAGATGTCGACCGACGATTTCCAGGACGCGCTGCTGCAGATCTCGAACTCCACGATCGTCGCCCTCGACGAGATGTGGAGCGTTTCCAACGGCGGGGGCGACCAGGTTTCGCTGATCGACACGCTGCCGGACAGCGATGCTCCCGATCCCCAGCAGGTGGTCGAAAAATCCTTGCAGCGCGACCGGATCGCCGACGCGATAGCCGCGCTGCCCGAGCGCGAGAAGCTCGTGATCGCCCTCTACTACTACGAGAACCTGACCTTGAGGGAGATCGGAGAGGTCCTCGGGGTCACCGAGTCCCGCGTCTCGCAGCTGCACACCAAGGCCGTGCTGCGGCTGCGCTCCAAGCTCTCAGGCGAGTTGGATTAGGAAGGCCGGGGTGCATGCACCCCGGCCCGGCGGGCCGCATGCGGCCCGCCGCGGGTCGGCGCATGCGCCGACCCGACAACACGATATGGTCGCTTCACCCGCACTTCGAGAGAGAGGAGAAGGCATGCACAAGCCCGCGGATCGCATCCGCAACGTGGCGCTCGTCGGCCACCGGGGTAGTGGCAAGACCTCGCTGCACGAGGCGCTGCTGTTCCAGGCAGGGGTCATCAACCGACTCGGATCCGTCCTGGAAGGGACGACGGTCTCGGGCTCGGACGCCGACGAGAAGGCGCGCCAGATGTCCATCTCCGCAGCTCTGGCGTCGTTCGAGTGGCAGGACCGCAAGGTCAACCTGATCGACACTCCCGGTGACTCGAGCTTCGTCGCCGACGCGCTGGGAGCGCTGCGGGTGTGCGAATCCGCGGTTTTCGTCGTCAACGCTGTGATGGGCGTCGAGGTGCACACCACGCGCCTGTGGCAGCGGGCCGCCGAGCTCGACCTCGCCCGCCTCGTGTTCGTCAACATGCTCGACCGCGAGCGCGCCGACTTCTTCAGGACGCTCGACTCGTTGAAGTCGGCGTTCGGATCCCACGTGGTGGCCACCGAGATACCGATCGGCTCGGAGCACGAGGTCTCCGGCGTGATCGACCTCGTCGACATGAAGGCGTACCGCTACGAGGGCGCCGGGCGGGACAACAGCACCGAGGTCCCGATCCCCGACGAGCTCGCCGATCAGGCCCAGGAGTACCGCGAGAAGCTGATGGACGAGGTCTCCGAATCCTCCGACGCGCTGATGGAGCGCTACCTCGAGGGCGAGGAGATCTCCCACGACGAGATCGTCGTCGCGCTCAAGGACGGCACCAACCACGGCGCCATCTTCCCCGTGGCCTGCGGGGTGGCCACACGAAACCTGGGCACCAACCGCTTGCTCGACGCGATCGTCGACGACCTTCCCTCCCCGGTGAAGCACGGGGGCCTCGACGTCGGGGAGCTGAGGCTCGAGCCGGTCGACGACAAGGAGCTCTTTGCGTACGTGTTCAAGACCCGCGCCGACCCCTTCGCCGGCCGCATCAACCTGTTCCGCGTCTACCAGGGGACGATGCGACAGGACTCCCAGCTGCTGAACACCCGCACCCACACCAAGGAGCGGATCGGCCAGCTTGTGACCTTCGAGGGCGGGCACACCGGGCACACCGGCGAGTACGGCCCGGGCGACATCGGCGCCGTGGCCAAGCTCAAGGAGACGAAGGCCGGCGACTGGCTGGCCGCGCGCGATGAGCCCATCGAGATGCCGGCCATCAACCTCCCCGCGGCGGTCATGGCCTTCGCGGTCGAGCCCAAGAGCAAGGGCGACGAAGACAAGGTGTTCACCGCGCTGCGCCGCCTCCAGGAGGAGGACCCGACGATCGACCTGCACCGCGATCCCCAGACCAGCGAGCAGATCGTCGCTGGCCTCTCGCAGGTCCACGTCGAGGTGATCGTCGAGCGGTTGAGATCCCGCTTCGGCGCCGAGGTCAACCTCAAGCCGCCGCGGGTCCCCTACCAGGAGACGATCCGCAAACCGGCCAAAGCACACGGACGCCACAAGAAGCAGACCGGCGGTCGCGGGCAATTCGGCGACGTGCACATCGAAATCGGGCCGCTCGAGCCGGGCTCCGGCTTCGAGTTCATCAATGCCATCAAGGGCGGCGTCGTCCCCTCGGGGTTCATCCCCGCGGTCGAGAAGGGCGTTCTCGACGCGATGCAGGAGGGCGTCGTGGCCGGCTACCCGGTCAAGGACGTCCGCGTCCGCCTGTACGACGGGTCCTACCACACGGTCGACTCATCGGAGATGGCGTTCAAGCTCGCCGGCTCGGTGGCCATGAAGCAGGCCCTCGAGCAGGCGGGCCCGGTGCTCCTCGAGCCGATAATGCTGGTCACGGTGAGCGTCCCCGAGGACGCCGTGGGCGACGTGATCGGCGATCTGAACTCCCGGCGCGGACGGCCGCTCGGGATGGAGCCAGTGGGCGCCGGGATGACCGAGATAAAGGCCGAGGTCCCCATGGCCGAGATGCTCTCCTACGCGCCCGACCTGCGCTCGATCACGGGCGGACAGGGCGAGTTCACGATGGAGTTCCTGCGCTACGAAGAGGTCCCCGGACACCTGGCGGGCAAGGTCGTGGACGAGGCCCGGGCGGAGAAGGAGGCGGTCAAGGCGTGATCAGGGTTCTCCCGGCCGCATCCGGACCGTCAGATATCCCGTCGCGGGCCCTTAATTCGCTGGACGTTGGACAGTCGGGCGGCGTCTCGATCCACCCCCTCCGATACCCTGCGCCGTCGTGACCACCAAGGACATCCGGACGTCGCTCCCCGCCACCGCGTGTGACGTCTGCGGGCGGACCCTGCTGCGGGGAGAAAATGCCGAGATCTACCTGGATGGCGCCGCGCGGCGATCGGTCTGCGACTTGTGCGTACCCCGGGCGATTCACGAGGGCTGGCTGCGCGAGGGGACCTTGCCCGACTACGGAGACAAGGACCAGGGCTCGGAGCGACGGCGTTCGCTCTTCGGGCGCTGGCGCTCGCGCCGCGCGGCGGCGCCCGAGCCGGAAGCCGCTCCCGCGGTCGCCGAGGTGCCCAGCGCGCCACCCTGGGACGAGCTCCCGATCCCCACGAAGGTCCGGGAGCGGGTCCGCGAGCCCCGGCACGTGCGCGCGATTCCCACGAGCCCGGAACACAAGGTCGCCTCCGCGGTCGAGGTGTTCAACGGCTCCGTCCACCCCCGCACGGTCGCCGGAGTGGCCAGATCACTGGGGGCGCCGACGGTGGCCGTGCTTCCCGTCGAGGGCCGTCCGGGCCTCGTGAACGTGACCGTGTCCTGGGAGCTGTGCTGGTATCGCTACGAGGTCGACCTGTCCGAGGAGATGCCCGATGTGCGCGTGGTCGGACAGGGGTATGAGCTCGACGAGCTGCCGGGGCAGGAGCGCCAGCCCAACGCGGCGTGCGACGAGCACGGCGCGCTGATGTTCGACGTATGAGTGGTCCTCGTCGTAAGGTCGCTCCGCACCGAGAATCGTCACGGGCGGATGACCGGCGAGGACGCAGGCCGCGTGGCGTACTTGGAAAGTACGCGAGCGGCCGAGGACGAAGCCAGGCGCCCGCTCGGGGCGGCTCGAATGCGAGCGAATTTGCGACGGGGGCCACTTTAACGTTGGACGAAGGTTCGATAGCGGGTCCCGAAGGGCCTCAATAGCATCCCGCCGGTGATCTACTGCGTCGTTCCCGAGGCGCTCGCCGATGAGCTGTTGGACAAGCTCACGGCCTACTACGCCGACGATCCCAACGTGACGGTGATCGTCGATCGCCGCAAGTCCTCGCGGCGCAGCACCTCGTCGGGGGGTGGCAACCGCGAGGTGCGCGACCGCCGGCGCCCGCGGGTGACGGGCGAGCTTCCCGAGCTGGCCACCGATTGACCCCGTCGAGACTCGTGCTCCCCGCCGCAAATACGGTCGCATTCGAGCCGCCCCGAGCGGGCGCCTGGCTTCGTCCTCGGAGGCTCGCGCAGCGCTGCTGCGCCACGCTTCCTGCGTCCTCGCCAGCCATCCACCGGTGACGGCTCTCGGTGCGACCGTACTCACGGCGGGAAGCACTAGTCGTGCACGTCGACGGCGGCGCGCGGGGCAACCCCGGCCCGGCGGCGATCGGGGTGGTCGTGACGGGTCCCGGCGGCGAGGTCCTCGACGAGGTGGCCGAGCGCATCGGGGCCGCCACCAACAACGTCGCCGAATACCGCGCGGTGCTACGCGGCGTGGAGCGCGCAAAGGCTCTGGGGGCGACCGAGATCGAGCTGGTAGGTGATTCCGAGCTCGTGGCGCGCCAGTTGACCGGGGCCTACAAGGTCAAGCACCCGGACATGAAGGCCCTGCACGCGCAGGCGCTGGCCGCCCTCGGTGGATTCGAGCGCTGGCGGATCAGGACCGTCCCGCGCGCGCAGAACGCGGGCGCCGATGCCCTGGTGAACGCCGCTCTCGACGCCGCCGGCTGACCTCGGGGACGTTTCGGGGCCCGCCCGCGGCGGGTATCGTGGAGGACCCGTGGACGGCGTCGCGCAAACAGCGCAGCGGCTGGCGAAGCATCGGCCGGCGCACCCGGTGATCAGCGTCTATCTGGACCTCGACCCGGAGCGCTTTGCTACCGCGCCGGCTCGAGCGGTCCAGATCCGATCGTTGATCGACGAGGCGGCGCGGGACCTGGATCGCGAGCAGGGGCTCAACCACGCCGACCGCACCGCGCTGCGCGAGGACCTCCGGCGCATCGATACGTACCTGAACTCCAGAGAGCCTCCCTTCCAGGGCTCGAGGGCGCTGGCCGTGTTCTGCTCGAGCCGCGACGGGCTGTTCGAAACCGTCCAGCTCCGCGAGCCCGCGACGGCTCGGGTGCTGATCGAGCGGACGCCCTACATCGAGCCGCTAGTGCCGGCCATGGACGAGCCCCGCTGGTGCGTGGCGCTGGTCAGCCGCCGCTCCGCGCGCCTGTTCACCGGTCGCCTCGGAGAGCTGCGCGAGCGCCGGCGGCTCGACGACGACACCCACGGCAGCACGATCAGGGTGGGTGGTCGCAGGCCAACTACGAGCGCAGCATCGAGAAGGACACCGACGATCACCTCCGGCGTGTGGCGGAGCTCGTGCGTCGGGGATGGAGGGCCGAGCGGTTCGATCGGCTCGCGATCGGGGGCCCGCAAGAGATCGTGCCGCGGTTCGAGGCCATGCTGGGAGACGAGGTCCGCGCACGGGCGGTGCCAGGCCGGGTTGAGGTCGATGCGGGCACGGCTACCGGGGAGCAGGTCAGGAGAGCCATGATGAAGCTCGCCGAGGAGGACGAGAAGCGGGTCGAGCGCGCCGCGCTCGACCGGCTCGCGGCCGGCATCGGCAGCGGCGGCCGCGCTACCGGAGGTCCCCGCGAGACGATCGAGGCGCTGAACGAGCGCCGGGTCGCCACGTTGCTGCTCGAGCCGGGGTTCGACGGTCACGCGGTGCGCTGTGCCGGCTGCGGGTTGCTCTCGCTCGACGGGCCCGGCGAGTGCCCGGCGGACGGGGCCACCATGGAGGAGGTCGACCATCTGCGGGAGGCGGCGGTGGAGGCCGCGCTCGCGCAGGATGCCGACGTGATGAACGTCCGGTTCTATCCGGACCTAGGTCCGTTTCAGGGCATCGGCGCATTGTTGCGGTTTTGATAAGGACTGCCTACTGGGCCGCGGCCGCCGCGCCGGCTGTAGTCTGCACACCGTGACTGACCCCCTGGCTGAGCTGGCGCAGCGGTTGCAGGAGACCGCCGAGCGGCTGCGCGCGGGCGAGCTCGACCCGGAGGCCGTCCTGGCCGCAATCGACGAGTGCGCCGGTCTGGCCGCCGAGGCCAGCGCCCAGGTGGACGAGCGGGTGCGGGCGGCGCTCGAGCCCCTGCCCGATCTCCCCGGTCAGCTTCCGCTGCCGGCGCCATGAGGGCCCGGCTTCCGGGATCATCCGCCCCGCCGCGAGTCCTCGGCGTGGGTCGACGATGACCGCCGCGGTCCTGGCACCGGCGTACCCCGAGCACCTCCGCGCCGAGGTGGAGCGGTACCTGGAGACGCTTTGGTTCTCGGCCGAGGACGCGACGAGCGGGCTCGAGGAGGCGATGCGCTACTCGCTCCTGGCGGGCGGCAAGCGGATCCGGCCCGTGCTGACGCTGGCCACCGCGGTGGCCATCGGCCGGCCCCCGCAGACCGTCCTCCCGCTGGCCGCGGCGATCGAGCTCATCCACACCTACTCGCTGATCCACGATGATCTGCCCGCCATGGACGACGACGACCTGCGGCGAGGGCGCCCCACCTGCCACCGGGCGTTCGGCGAGGATGTGGCGATCCTCGCCGGCGACAGTCTCTACGCCGAGGCATTCGCCCTGCTGCTCTCGGAACAGGAGGCCGAGCCGGCGCGCCTGGTGGCCGCCGCGCGCGAGCTCTCGCGGGCGACGGGCGTCCAGGGCATGGTCGGGGGGCAGTACATCGACGTGGCGGAAACCGCGCCGGAAGGCGCCAGAGGGCTCCGCCGGCTGCACGAGCTCAAGACCGGCCGCCTGATCGCCGCCAGCATCAACTGCGTCCTTCTGCTGGAGGGGACGGACAAACCTGACACAATCTCCGCTTTCTGCACGTTTGCAGGCGAATTGGGCGTGCTCTTCCAGATCGTGGATGACATCCTCGACGTCACCGGATCCGAGGAGGCGCTCGGCAAGCCGCAGGGCAGCGATGAACGGCTGGGTAAGCGGACATACGTCAGCGAGTTCGGTCTCGACGAAGCGCGCCGGCTCTCCGTAGAGTCACACGCGCGTGCTCGGGCAGCCCTCGCCCGGGCGGCGCCTGCCGGCGCCACCGAGCTGGAACAGATCACCGATTTCATAGCCACCCGGAGCTTCTAGATAAATGACGAGCCTTCTTGCACGAATCGAGCATCCTCGCGACCTGCAAGGTCTGAGCGACGAGGAGCTCCAGGCGCTCGCCCAGGAGGTGCGCGAGCACATCATCGACACGGTGGGGGAGATCGGCGGCCACTTTGGAGCGAACCTCGGCGCCTGTGAGATCGCGGTGGCGCTCCACTCGCTGCTCGAGTCCCCGCGCGACAAGATCCTGTGGGACGTCGGGCACCAGGCCTATCCCCACAAGATCCTCACCGGGCGGCGTGATCAGCTGGACACGATCCGCAAGTACGGTGGGCTGGCCCCGTTCTGCGCCATCCACGAGTCCGAGCACGACATCATGGGCGCGGGCCACGCCTCCACGGCGATCGGATACGCGGTCGGCATCAAGGAGGCGATGCGCCGCGGCCACGGAGAGGAAGGTCGGGTGGTGGCCGTCGTCGGCGACGGCGCGATGACCGGCGGGGTCGCGTTCGAGGCGGTCCACGGGGCCGGCGGGCTCGGCACCCCGATCGTCGTCCTGCTGAACGACAACGGCATGTCGATCGCGCCGAACGTGGGGGCTCTGTCGCGGTACTTCAACCGGGTGCGGCTCAACCCGAAGCTGTGGCACGCGCGCGAGGGCTTCGAGGGAGGCCTGACCAAGCTCCCGGCCGGGATCGGCGCGGCCTTCGAGCGGCTCGGGCCGCACGTCAAGGAATCGATCAAGGCCTTCTGGGCGCCGGGGCTGTGGTGGGAAGAGCTCGACTTCGCCTACATGGGCGTGATCGACGGCCACGACGTGCGGGCGGTGAGGCGGGCGCTGCGCGAGGCGCTCGCGGCCGAGCGACCGGTGGTCGTCCACTGCGCCACGGTCAAGGGCAAGGGGTTCGCGCCGGCCGAGGAGGGTGGCCTTGAGGGAATGGAGAAGTGGCACGCCGCCAAGCCGAACTCGATCTCCAACGGGGCGCCGGCGGCGAAGGCGGCCAAACCAAAAGGTGCGAAGGCCGCCCCGCCTCAGTACACCCAGGTGTTTGGCGAGGCGCTGGTGCGCGAATGCCGGGCCGACGATCGGGTGATCGGGATCACCGCCGCGATGAACTCCGGCACCGGCCTGAACATCCTTCAATCCGAGCTCCCCGACCGCTACTACGACGTCGGGATCGCCGAGCAGCAGGCCGTGCTGTTCGCGGCGGGCCTGGCGCTCCAGGGCTGCAAGCCGGTGGCGGCGATCTACTCGACCTTCCTGCAACGGGCCTACGACCAGCTCGTCCACGACGTCTGCCTGCAGAAGCTGAACGTGGTGTTCGCGATGGACCGCGCCGGGCTCGTCGGCGACGACGGTCCCACGCACCACGGCGCCTTCGACATCGCCTACCTGCGCTGTCTGCCGAACATCGTGCTGATGGCGCCGCGGGACGAGGCGATGTTGGTGCACATGTTGCACACCGCGCTTGTCTACGATGACGGCCCGATCGCGCTGCGCTATCCGCGTGGGGAGGCGGTTGGGGTTCCGTTGCCCGACCGGCCCGAGGTGATCGAGGTCGGGACCGGGGAGATCCTGCGGGAAGGCGACCGGGTCGCGCTGCTCGGATACGGGACCGGCGTGGGCAAGGCGCTGGCCGCGGCGGACCTACTGTCCGACCGGGGAGTCTCGGTGACCGTGGCCGATGCCCGGTTCGCCAAGCCGATCGACGCTGGCCTTGTCGCCCAGCTGGCCGCCGAGCACGAGCTCCTGGTCACGGTCGAGGAGGGGGTGCTGGCCGGTGGGTTCGGATCGGCCGTGTGGGAGACGCTCTCCGACGCCGGCCTGGCCCCGAGGATTCTGCGGGTCGGGCTGCCGGACCGCTACGTCACGCACGGCGCTCCCAAGCTGCTCCACGAAGAGGTCGGGTTCACCGGGGAGCGGATCGCCGAGCGAATCGAAGCCTCGGTCGCGCATCTGACCGGGGTGGCGTAATCGTCGCCGCTACGAGGAGCGGCCCGTCACGTCGGACGGGCCGCTCCTGGAGGGAGGAGAGGTCTTCGATGGTAGGTGCGTGCGCTCGGGCATAACTGTGACTTCGATCACGTACCGTTCCCGGCCACATGAAGCGGGTTCGGCTCGACACGCTGCTCTCCGAGCGTGGGGTGTTCGCCTCGCGGGCGCGGGCGGCCGCGTCCGTACTCGCTGGGGACGTGGTCCTGCTGCCCGGCCGGCGGCGGGCCGAGAAGCCGGGCCAGCTGGTGCCGGACGACATCGAGGTCGAGGTCCTGGCGTCGCCGCAGTTCGTCTCGCGCGGTGGGATCAAGCTCGCCAACGCGCTCGATCGGTTTGGCCTGGATGTCGCGGGCCGTCGTGCGCTCGACGTGGGCGCGTCTACCGGGGGGTTCACCGATTGCCTGCTCCAGCGGGGGGCGGCCCACGTGGTGGCGGTCGACGTCGCGTATGGCGAGCTGGACTGGCGGCTGAGATCGGACGAGCGGGTCACGGTGATCGAGCGGCGTAACGCCCGGTTCTTGGAGCTCGGCGAGCTTCCGTATCCGCCCGGCCTGATCACGATCGACGTGTCGTTCATCTCGCTGAGGAAGGTGTTGCCCGCGGTCCTCGCGTGCGCCTCCTCGGAGGGATTCGATTGCCTGGCGCTGGTCAAGCCGCAGTTCGAGGTGGGCCGCGAGGGAGTCGGCAGGGGAGGTGTGGTCCGGGACGGTGATGTGCGCCGGGGGGCGCTGGTGGACGTCGGCGTGGCCGCTTCGTCGCTCGGCGTTGCGGTGCTTGGCTACGCGAGCTCCGGGCTTCCGGGGCCGAAGGGCAACCGGGAGACGTTCGTGTGGCTGGCGGAGAGGGCTCGAGGAGGCGTCGATGATCTCCAGGAGGCCGCCCGGGTGGTCGAACCTTGAATCCCGTTCGCACCGCCACGGTGTTCACTCACCGCCGGCCGGCCGAGACCGCCCCCGCGATCGCCCTGCTGGTCGAGTTGGCTCAGGCCGCCGGCGCGGTGCTGCGGCTGGACACCGAGGAGACCCGCAAGCACGGGCTTCGGCCCGGTCCCGCGGTCGTGGTCGACGCGCCCGTCCGCCGCGACGTCGACATCTGCTTCGCGCTTGGAGGTGACGGGACGATCCTCACCGCGCTACGGACGTACGCGGGCACCGCCGTCCCGGTGTTCGGCATCAACTTCGGGGAGATCGGCTTTCTGGCGACGATCGAGCATGAAGCGCCATCTGCGGAGCTCGAGCGCGCGTTCGACGGGGAATTCGAGGTGCTGACGTTGCCCGGAATCACGGTCGGTGGCGCCCAGGGAGAATGGCTGGCGATCAACGACGTGTCGATGCACCGCCAGCCGGGGAACCGGGTCGCGGACCTCGCCTACGCCATCGGCTCCGACGAGGTGGGGCGGGTGCGCAGCGACGGCCTCGTGGTCGCCACTCCCGCCGGCTCGACCGGATACAACCTGGCCAACGGGGGCCCGGTGATGGCGTGGGGGGTCGAGGGCTTCGTGGTGTCGTTCATCGCCCCGCACTCGCTCACCGCTCGGGCGCTGGTGGTCGCGCCGACGGACGTGCTGACCGTCCACAACCGCTCGCCGGAGGAGGCGGTCGACGTGAGCGTCGACGGCAGGCCGGTGTGCACCCTGCCGCCCGGCGAGGAGCTCGAAGCGCATTTCTCGGACCGGCAGGGGTGCCTGGCGCAGGTCGAGGGGGCGACGTTCTACCACCGGCTGCGAGAGAAGTTCGGGCGGCTGGCCACCGCACACTGAGCTCGAACACTCCCAGTCCGTCAGAGGCGCCTGGTACACCCCGCGGGATGCTGTACGAGCTCCGCGTCGAGAACCTGCTGCTGATGGATCGGGCCGAGATGGTTCTGGCCGAGGGACTGAACGTGCTCACGGGAGAGACGGGCGCCGGCAAGACGCTTCTGGCGCACGCGCTGGACCTGCTCCTGGGCGGCCGGCCCCGCAACGGGATCGTCCGCCGCGGCCCGGCGGAGGCATACGTGGAGGGCGTGTTCGCGTTGCCCGAAGCGTGGTCCGTCGATGATGGAGAGCCCGGCGCACCGGCGCTCGAGCTGCTCCCGGTCGACGCCGAGGAGATCGTGCTGGCGCGCCGGGTGTGGGCGGACGGCCGCACCCGCGCGTATGTCTGCGGCCGTTCGGCAACGGTGGCCGACCTGCGGGAGCTCGGGCGCCGCTTGGTCGCGTTCTACGGCCAGCACGAGCATCGCAAGCTGATGCTCTCGGCCGCGCAGCTCGACCTGCTCGACGCTCACTGCGGCGCCGGCCAGCTCGAGCTACGGGCGAATACGGACGAGGCATACCAGCGCGTGCGCCGGCTTGAGGAGCGGGCCGCCGAGCTGCGCGCGCTCGCCGGCGCGCGCGAGCGGGAGCTCGATCTGCTCTCATTCGAGATCGAGGAGATCGAGGCCGCGGCGCCCAGCGCGCAGGAGGTGTCGGAGCTGACGCTGGAGCGCGACCGGCTACGGAATCTCGAGGCGCTCCGCCTGGCCGCAGCCGCCGGCGCCGACGCGATCTGCCCGGAGGAAGGTGCGGGCGTAGCGGAGCTGCTGGCCGGCGCGGCGTCGCTCCTGGTGCCCGCGGGCGGCATCGACCCGGCGCTGGCGAAACTGTCTGAACGCCTCGCGGCGCTGCGCTACGAGGCCGAAGACGTCGGTCGCGAGCTTCGCTCCTACCTGCTCGACATCGAGGGCTCGCCGGACCGGCTCGAGGAGGTAGAGGAGCGCCTGGCGCTGTTCGCCCGCCTCGAGCGAAAGCACGGCGGGTCGATCGAGGAGGTGCTCGCCCACGCCGAGCGCTGCCGCGCCCGCCGCGAGGAGCTCGAGCACGCCGAGGTCGCGCTCGCCGGGGTGCAGACGGAGCTGGCGGCGGCTCACTCGGACCTCGGAGAGCTGGCGGACGAGCTGCGGCGGAACCGGGCGCACGCGGCGCCGGCTTTGGCGGACGCGGTCCGGCAGCGGCTCGCGGAGCTCGCGATGCCGGACGCGCGGTTCGAGATCGAGGTGGCCTCGCGTCCGGAGGGCTGCGGGCCCCGGGGCGCGGACACGGTTCAGATGCTGATCGGCACGAACGCCGGCATGCCCCTCGGCCCGCTGCGCGAGATCGCGTCTGGCGGCGAGCTGTCGCGGGTGATGCTGGCGCTGCTCAGCGTCGCGCATGGGGGCTTGTCCCGCGAACCGGTTTCCGGGTGCGCTTCCCGCGCCCCGGTTTCCTCCGACCTGGGCCCCCTGCTCGTGTTCGACGAGATCGACGCCGGCATCGGCGGCCACACGGCTCGCGCGGTTGGCGAGCACTTGCGTGAGCTCTCCCATGGCAGGCAGATCCTGTGCATCACCCACCTGCCGCAGGTGGCGGCCCTCGCCGCCCGCCATTTCACGATCGCCAAGAACGCGAGCACCGTACCTGCCACCACCAGCGTGACCCAGCTCGGCGGGGAGGCGATCGTCGCCGAGCTGGTGCGGATGCTCGGCGCGGGGGAGGGGGACCGGGCGGCGAGCCGGCACGCCCGGCAGCTGCTCAAGGCGGCGTAGGCGCGTTCGCGGGGCCACCGTGGCCGTCACACGCGGGAGCGTGGGCAATACCTGTCGCTATGCGGTAGATATTGCCCACGCTCCCCGAGCGTGGGGAGATACTCGCACATAGGCCGAGATGTCTCCGACCCTCGGCCGGCGCGCCGGCGCGCCGTCCGCGCGCTCAGCTACCGTCCGGGGCGCCGCTAGACTCGATCCCAAGGACATTCGATGGCCAACGGCGAGACGCGCTTCATCTTCATCACGGGCGGAGTGGTCTCCTCCCTCGGCAAGGGCATCGCAGCAGCCTCGATCGGTCGACTCCTCGTCGCGCGCGGGTTGGACGTCCAGCTCCAGAAGTTCGACCCGTACATCAACGTCGACCCCGGCACGATGTCGCCCTACCAGCACGGCGAGGTCTTCGTGACCGAGGACGGGGCCGAGACCGACCTCGACCTGGGTCACTACGAGCGGTTCACCGACGCGAATACGAGCCGGGCGTCGAACGTCACCGCCGGCGGGATCTACAACTCGGTCATCCGCCGGGAGCGCCGGGGGGACTACCTCGGAGCGACGGTCCAGGTCGTCCCGCACATCACCGACGAGATCAAGCAGCGGATCAAGCTGATGGCCGAGGCGACGGACGTGGATTTCGTCATCACGGAGATCGGCGGCACGGTTGGCGACATCGAGTCGCTCCCGTTCCTGGAGGCGATCCGCCAGTTCCCGGTCGACGTCGGCCGGCGACGGTGCATGTTCATCCACCTCACGCTCGTGCCGTACATCGGACACGCCGGCGAGCTCAAGACCAAGCCCACGCAGCACTCGGTCAACGAGCTGCGGCGCATCGGGATCGCTCCGGACATGGTGGTGTGCCGCTCGGAGTCCGCGCTCTCCCCCGAGATCCGGCGGAAGATCGCGCTGTTCGCGAGCCTCCCGGTCGAGGCGGTCGTGTCCGCTCGAGACGTCCCGGACATCTATCAGGTCCCGCTGGTCTTCCAAGCCGAGGGCGTGGACGACTTCATCCTCGCCGAGTACTTCGGGATACAGGCGCCCGAGCCCGACCTCAGCGGCTGGGAGGCGATCACGAGCCGGGCGAACGAAGCGACGCGCACGGTCCGCATCGCGCTCGTCGGCAAGTACGTCCAGCTCGAGGACGCCTACCTCTCGGTCGCCGAGGCCCTCCGGCACTCGGGTGTGCATCACGATTGCAAGGTCGAGATCGAGTGGATCGACTCCGAGACCGTCGGCGACCGGGAAGTCGCCGCGCGGCTGCAGAGCGCCGGCGGGATCCTGATCCCGGGCGGGT
Source organism: uncultured Solirubrobacterales bacterium (assembly GCA_963731355.1). Classification (GTDB taxonomy): domain Bacteria; phylum Actinomycetota; class Thermoleophilia; order Solirubrobacterales; family Solirubrobacteraceae; genus Palsa-465. Next base: position 129,832 of record CAVSUS010000007.1, read on the forward strand.
TCGGCGGCCGCGGGTGGGAGGGCAAGATCAGGGCGGCGCAGATCGCGCGCGAGCAGAAGATCCCCTTCCTTGGGATCTGTCTCGGAATGCATGTCGCGGTCAGCGAGTTCGCCCGACACGTCGCCGGAATGGACGGCGCGAACTCGACCGAGATGGATCTCGAGACACCGTTCCCGGTGATCGATCTCCTGCCGGAGCAGAAGGAGATCGCCGACATGGGCGGCACCATGCGCCTGGGAGCCGACCCGGTCAAGCTGCACGACGACACCCGCATCCGCCGCCTGTACGACGAGCCGGTCGTCTACGAGCGCCATCGCCATCGTTACGAGGTCAACAACCACCTCCGGCGCAAACTGGAGTCGGTCGGCCTCGTGTGCTCCGGCACCTCGCCCGACAACCGACTGGTCGAGGCGATCGAGCTGCGGCCCGAGGATCACCCGTTCTTCGTCGCATCGCAATACCACCCGGAGTTCAAGTCGCGACCGGAGCGGCCGGCGCCGCTGTTCCGTGAGTTCGTCGGTGCGTCGCTCGCCCGCAGCGCCGCGGTCGCCGAGGAGGAAACCGTCGGCGCCTCGCCCGCCGTGCCCCTGTGAGGCGCGCCACCGACGCGGAGCGGGAGCGGCTCCACGACACGTTCGCAGCGCTCTGCCGGATCGAGAGCCCCACCGGCCGGGAGCGGGCGTGCGCCGACTGGGTCGCGACGCAACTGCGGCAAATGGGTTTGGACGTCGAGCAGGACGATCCGGGGCCGCTCGCCCGATCAGACGCCGGCAACGTGCTCGCGCGTGTGCCGGGCAGCAGTGAGGAGAGCATCCTCATCTGCGCGCACCTCGACACGGTGCCGCTCACCGCTCCGATCGAGCCCGTGATCACCGACGGTGGCTGGGAGAACGCAAACGACGGCATCCTCGGCGCCGACAACAAGGCGGCGGTCGCGGTGGCGCTCGAGCTCGCGCGCAGGCTCTCCGGAGATCGCGAGCGCGCCGAGGTGGGCGTCGAGCTGCTGTTCACCGTCAGCGAGGAGACCGGTCTGTGGGGAGCCAAGGCGTTCGACGTGGGCCGCCTTCGCAGCCGCTTCGGGTACGTGTTCGACCACGCCTCCCCGGTCGGCGAGATCGTAACCGCGTCGCCCACCCACCAGCGGATCGTCGCCGAGCTCCACGGTAGGGCCGCCCACGCCGGCATCCGTCCCGAGGCGGGGCGCAGCGCGATCGCCGCGGCCGCCCGGGCAATTTCGTCGATGCGTCTGGGCCGCCTCGATCCCGAGACCACCGCGAACGTCGGGACGATCGCGGGGGGCACGGCCACCAACGTGATCCCCGAGCGGTGCCGGATCGAGGCCGAGACGCGCGGCATCGAGGAGGCCCGCGTCGAACGCGTCGTGACCGAGATCATCGATCATCTCGAGGAGGCGGCCAACGCGTCGGAGTGCGATCTCGACATCGATGTCCAGCGGGTTTTCACGGGCTACCGGACAAAGCCCCGGGCGCCTGGAGTGGTGCTCGCCGAGCGCGCGCTGAGGGCGTGCGGTTACGAGCCGAGCCACATCGTCAGCGGCGGAGGATCCGACGCCAACGCATTCACCGCGGCCGGCTTTGCCTGCACGAACCTGGCCAACGGCACCGAGCGAAACCACGAGCCCGGGGAGCGAGTGAGCGTCGAGGCGCTGGAAGGCATGTTGGAAGTCGCGATCGCGCTGGTGGAGGAAGCGGGTGGCGGCGCCCTTGGGGATGGGCGGCGATGACGGCCGACTTCACCTCCCTCGGTTCCGAGACCACCTGGGAAGGAAAGCTCGTCCGCGTCGGGATCGAGCGCTTTCGGTACGCCGACGGCAGCGAGGTCAGCCGCGAGAAGGTGTGGCATCCCGGTGCGGTCGGGATCCTCGCGGTCGACGAGGAGCACGTGTGGCTGACCCGCCAGCCGCGCGAGGCGGTGGGCGCCCCGTCGTCGCTCGAGATCCCCGCGGGCAAGCTCGACGTCGACGGCGAGTCTCGCCTCAACGCCGCCAAGCGTGAACTGGAGGAGGAGATCGGCAAGCTGGCGGCCAATTGGCGGGAGCTGCTGTCGTTCTTCACCAGCCCGGGCTTCAGCGACGAGCGCGTGTGGCTGTATCACGCCACCGACCTGGCGGATGCCGCCGGGGCCAAGCCCGACGAGGACGAGCGAATCGACATCGTCCCGTGGCCGCTCGAAGACATCGATCAGGCGATCGCAGGCTGCGAGGACTCAAAATCGCTGATCGCGTTGCTCTGGCTCCAGAGCCAGAAGTGATGCGGATGCCGGCAGGAAACGCGCCGGTTACCCCGAATACGCGCTCATGGTGAGCAGCGAGGCACCGGCCGCTCCCCGGCGCCTCGTCGATCTGACGCTGGATTTCCTGGCCTACCTCGAGCTCGAGCGCGGCCTGTCGCGCAACACGCTCGAGGCGTACAACTCGGACCTGCACCAGTACGGGGAGTTCCTGGCGCGCCGGAGCCTGGACCCACTGGCGGTCGCGCCCACGGACCTGGCGGCGTTCGTGTCTGAGCTCGCGGAGGGCCATGGGGAGCGCTCGGCCGTGGCGCCGGCGACCCTCCAACGCAAGATCGCGTGTCTGCGCTCCTTCTACCGACACCTCCGGCGCGAGAACACCATCGACCACGATCCGACGGCGGAGCTGCGCGCTCCCCGTTCCCGCGCCCGCCTGCCCAAGATCCTCAGCCGCGATGAGGTCGTGCGCCTGATCGACCAGCCTCGCGGTTCCTCGCCGGCCGCGCTCCGTGACCGGGCGCTGCTCGAGACGATGTACGCGTGCGGCCTGCGCGCTTCGGAAGCGATCACCCTCCGGCTCCCCGAGCTCGACCTCGAGGTCGGATTGCTGCGCACTCGCGGCAAAGGCTCGAAGGAGCGGATCGTGCCGATCGGAAGCCAGGCGGTCGCCAGCCTGCGCGCCTATCTCGAGCAGGGTCGCCCGCGCCTGGTGGGGCTGCGCGACGAGGTCCGCGTGTTCGTGAACCTGCGAGGCGGCGCGCTGTCGCGTCAGGGTCTCTACAAGATCGTCCAGCGCCACGCCCGCTCGGCGGGGCTGGAGCGCCGAATGAGCCCCCACACGCTCCGGCACACGTTCGCCACCCACCTGCTCGCGGGCGGGTGCGACCTGCGTTCTCTGCAGGAGATGCTCGGTCATGCGGACATCGGCACCACCCAGATCTACACGCACCTGTCGACCGAGCGCCTGCGCGACGTCTACTTCGACGCCCACCCGCGCGCCCACGTGGGGTCGGATTAGTCGGTCCCGCATCAATGGGCCTGAGCCATTTCGAGCAAGCCCGCTCGCGCGAGCGCAGCATCGGCCACCTCAGGGGCCGGTGGACGCTCCTCGGCGAGAGCGCGGGAAGCGTCAACGTGGGCGCGCGGAGGATCGAGATTCCGGCCGGAGGATGGTCGACGCCGGCGCACGAGCACGGGCGAGAGGAGGAGATCTTCTACGTGCTCGCGGGGCGCGGCCTCTCATGGCAAGCCGGACGCACGGCCGAGATTCGCGCCGGCGACTGCATCGTCTACAGCCCCGGTGAAGGTGCGCACAGCGTGCACGGGTTAGAGGCGCTCGACGTCCTCGCCTTCGGCGAGCGAGAGTACGACGAGTGCGTGGGCTTCCCGCGCCTGGGCATGTCGCTGGTTGGAAACCGGGGCCGCGGAGAGCGTTCCCGGAGTCGTCGAGGGCGCCCCGATCCAGTTTGTCCGCGAGGCGGAGGTCGGGCCGCCGGAGCTGCCGCCTGCCGCGGGTCCGCGACCGTCGACGATCGTGAACGTCGAAGACGTCGAGCCCACGCGTTTCGGGCGCGGGCGGGTGATGGCCACGCGGCGCAACCTCGGTCGCGCCGCGGGATCGGCGAAGACGGGCGTTCAGCACGTGGAAGTCGACCCGGGCAGGGACTCGGCGCCGCAGCACTGTCACTCCCTCGAAGAGGAGCTGTTCGTGATTCTCGATGGCGACGGGGTGCTCGTCTTGGGCGAGGAGGAGAGCCCGGTGCGAGCGGGGTCCGTGGTCGCTCGGCCGGCGGGGACGGGCGTTGCGCACACGTTCCGAGCCGGCGCCGGGGGTCTCGCCTACCTCGCGTACGGGACGCGGGAGCCCGGGGACATCTGCTTCTACCCGCGCTCGAGCAAGCTCTCCTTCCGTGGGCTCGGCGTGGTGGCGCGAATCGAGCGCTTGGACTACTGGGACGGCGAGGAGTGAGTGGCTCGGCCGGGGTCGCAGAATCGCGCCCGGACGCGTGGCAGAATCGCGCGGTGCCCCGTCGCACCCTGCCGCCTGCATGAGACGCGCTTTCGTTGTCGTGATCGACGCGTGCGGAGCGGGCGCGTTGCCGGACGCGGCCGATTACGGCGACGCCGAGACCAACACGCTCGCGCACCTCGCGCAGCAGGCGGGCGGCCTCGAGCTGCCCACCCTGGGACGCCTGGGTCTGGGCTCGATCCTCCCGCTCGAAGGTGTGCCGCCGGCCGAGCGCCCGGCGCTCCATGGCCGGCTGCACGCCCTCGGGCCAGGCAAGGACTCGACCGCGGGTCATTGGGAGCTGATGGGAGTGGTCATGCGAGCGAGGCTTCCGGCGTACCCGGGCGGCTTTCCCCCGGAGGTGATCGAGCTGGTGAAGGCGGCCAGTGGCCGCGGCGTCCTCTGCAACCGACCGTCCAACGGGATCGAGGCGATCGAGGACTTCGGGGCCGAGCACCTCGTGACGGGGTCGCCGATCGTCTACACGAGCCAGGATTCGGTGCTTCAAATCGCCGCTCACGTGGACGTGGTGGGCACCGAGGAGCTGTACGGCGTTTGCCGCGAGGTTCGCGAGCGGCTGCCGTCAGAGCACGCGGTGGGCCGGGTGATCGCGCGACCGTTCACGGGCGCCGAAGGCCATTTCGAGCGCACCGAGGGCAGACGCGACTTCTCCCTCGCGCCGCCCGCGAGGAGCTACCTGGAGGAGCTGCACGCGGCGAGCGTCCCCGTTCACACCGTCGGCAAGGTCGGCCAGCTGTTCGCCGGTGTGGGGATCGACGTTCAGCACCCCGGCCCGACGAATGCTCGCGCGCTCGCCGAGACCGCGGCGCTGATCGACTCGCTCGACCACGGGCTGGTGTTCGTCAATCTCGTCGAGACCGACCAGGTCTACGGCCATCGCCACGACGTCGCCGGCTTTCACCGCGCGCTGCGCGAGATCGACGCCGCCGTCGCCGGCTGGCTTTCGCGCCTCGGGGCCGAAGACCTGTTGGTCCTCACCGCCGATCACGGTTGTGACGTGACCTCTCCCAGGACCGACCACACCCGGGAGCACGCGCCGCTGCTGGCCTCGTTCGCCGAGCACGGCTCGCGCCGCCACGACGGTCCGCTCGCCGACGTGGGAGCCAGTGCGCTCGCGTGGCTGGCGGGTCGCGACGCCGCCGAATTGCCCGGCCAGTCGTTCATCTAGGCTGGCGTCGTACGTGCCGGAGCTACCCGAAGTCGAGACCATTCGGCGCCAGCTGGCGCCGCACCTCGAGGGACGGGCGATCGTCCGGGCCGAGATCCTCGACGCTCGCTGGACCCGCCCGGAAGCTCCGGCGGTGATCAGCGCCGGGCTTCACGGCGCGGTCGTCGAGCGCGTCGGGCGCTCGGGCAAGTACCTGGTGTGGTCGCTCTCGGGTGAGCGCTACCTGTTGATGCACCTGCGGATGACCGGTGTGTTGTTGTTCGATCCACTCACCGATCCTCCCCATACTCGCGTGCGGTTCGAGCTCGACGCCGGCCATCGCCTGATCTACGTCGACCCCCGTAGGTTCGGCACCGGGCATGTGGTGACCGGCGCGCGGGCACGCGACGCGTACCTCGCGGCGCGGATCGGGGCCGAGCCGTTCACGCCCGAGTTCACCACCGAGTATCTGCGCCGCATGGCGCGGGGTCGCACGGTGCCGGTGAAGTCGTTCATCACCGACCAGCGCCGGGTGGCGGGCGTTGGGAACATCTACGCCGACGAGGCGCTGTTCCGCGCCGGCATCCACCCGCTGAGGCCCTCGGGGCGCCTCACGACCGCCCAGTGGACGCGCCTTCGCGGCGCGATCGAGGAGGCGCTGGGCGCGGGAATCGAGGCCAAGGGGGCTTCGATCGACGACTTCCGCCACATCGACGGCGCCCGTGGCTCTTTTCAGGATCATTTCCTCGTGCACCGCCGGGCCGACGAGCCATGCCCGAAATGTGGACGCCCCGTGCGAAAGATCGTCGTCGGAGGTCGGGGAACCTACCTCTGCGGGCACTGCCAACGCGCCCCTCGCCTCCGGGACACGCCGACGCGTAGAGCGACGGCGGTCCGTGAGCGTCAGGCCGCGACCAGCGCGGTGAGCCGTCCCGCCTGATCCGCGGCCAGCAGCTCCTCGAAGCCCCCGAGCGTCTGGTCGCCGATCACGATCTGGGGGAAGGTGAACATCCCGGTGTGCCGCTGGAGCTCGTCTCGACCGTCCGGGTCCCTTGACAGATTGATCTCCTCATAGGCAATCCCACGGCGGGCGAGGAGCATCTTCGCGCCCACACAGCGAGAGCATCGGTCCGTCGTATACAACGTAACCAAAGGCATGACTTCAAAAAGTATAGGCTTGGTACTCCCCACCGAAACTACCTCGCGTTTGGTGGCCGCAAACCTTCGCCTGCCCGGTTCCTCGCTCGCGCGCTCGCGTACTTCCAGGTACGCCACGCTCGCTGCGTCCTTGGCAGGCTTGGTTTTCGCTCGCCGGTCTGCGGCGGAACTTCCGGCGGGAAGGACCACGATTTGGAGGGTGCGGTGGCGGCTCCGCTGAAGACCGAGGCGATCGTCCTGCGCTCGATCCGCTATGGCGAGGCGGATCGCATCCTTCACCTCTACACGCCCCGCCACGGACGTCTCGGCGCGATCGCGAAGGGCGCGCGCAGAGCCCGCAGCCGGTTCGGGGCAAGGCTCGAACCGTTCTTCCACGTCCGGACGGTTCTGCACGAGGGAAGCGGCGACCTGTACACGGTGACGAGCGTCGATACCATCGCCGCGCACCCGGCGCTCCGCGAACACGCGGCCACGCTCGATGCGGCCGCACGAGCGTGCGACGCCGTTGCCCGGCTGTTCGAGACCCCGGATCCTCATCCGGAGGTTTTTCGGCTGCTGGCCAACGAGATCGCGCTCCTGGGGTCCGGCCCCGCCCACGCTCGCCCGGCCAACGGGCTCGCGTTTCGCCTGAAGCTCCTGCTCGCCGCCGGCATCCTTCCGCAGCTGGGCGCGTGCGCCGGCTGCGGCGAGCCCGACCATCTGCACAGCTTCTCGGCCGCTGCGGGCGGCGTGGTCTGCAGCTCGTGCGAGGCGGCGGCATTCCCGCTCGACGAGGAGAGCTACCGCTTCCTCGTCGCCGCGGTCGGCCAGCCGCTCGCGGACGCTCCCGACGCGTCCGAGCGGGCACTGCGCCAGGCCGAGCGCGCGATCGTCGAGATGGCCGAGTACCACGCGCACGTGCGGCTTCGGCCGCTGCTCACCACGCACCACAGGCTCGCCCCTCCGCCGGCCGCCGCGCCGGCGTCGTGGCCCGGTGTCAGAATCGGATCGTGACCGATCAGCTCGCACAGGCCAGCAGCGAGCACCCCGGCGGCCCCGTCGCGGATGGGTTCGCGCAGCGCATCGATGCGCGCGAGGCGCGAGAGCTGTCGCCGCTGGCGACCCGCTCGTATCCCGCTCGGCGCGAGCGCCCTGAGCCCGACTGCGGCCTTCGCACCCCATTTCAGCGCGATCGCGATCGGATCGTTCACTCCAAGGCGTTCCGGCGGCTAAAGCACAAGACCCAGGTGTTCGTATCCCCGGCAGGCGATCACTACCGGACGAGGCTCACCCACACCTTGGAGGTGACGCAGGTCTCGAGGACGGTGGCCCGCGCGCTCGGCTTGAACGAGGACCTCGTCGAGGCGATCGGGCTCGGCCACGACCTCGGGCACCCGCCGTTCGGGCACATCGGCGAGGAAGCGCTCGACCAATGCCTCGGGGAGCGCTTCGGAGAGTCGTTCAAGCACCACGAGCAATCACTGCGGGTCGTCGACACGCTCGAGCGCGACGGTCGCGGACTCAACCTGACGATGCCCGTGCGCGACGGAATCGTGAGCCATTCCGGCCGCGCCCCCGAGCCCGCGACGCTCGAGGGCAAGATCGTCAGGCTGCTCGACCGGGTCGCCTACATCAACCACGACATCGACGACGCGCTGCGGGCGGGCTTGATCAGTCCCGATGATCTGCCGGCGGGGCCGATCGAGATCCTCGGCGAGAGCGGTACGCGACGAATCGACACGCTCGTGCACGACCTCGTCGAACACTCCGATCTCGCCGGCGACATCGTGCAGGGTGAGGTGATCGGAGGCGCGATGAGCACGTTGCGGACGTTCATGTTCGAGCGCGTCTACCTGGGGCGTGAAGTGACGCGCGAGCATGCCAAGATCCACCTCGTCGTGCGGTCGCTGTTCGACCACTACTGCTCGCACCCCGAGGAGGTTCCGGACTCGATCCCACCCGGGAGCCTCGCTCGCCGCGTGACGGACTACCTCGCCGGCATGACAGATCGGTTCTGCATCCGGGCGTTTGAGGCACTGACGGTTCCGGTGGCGTTCGCGCCGTGACCCGGTACACCGACGACTCCCGCGACCGCGTCCGCGACGCGGTCGACATGGTCGCGCTCGTGTCCGCTCGGACCGAGCTGCGGCGCGCGGGAGTCAACAGTTACTTCGGGCTCTGCCCGTTCCACGAGGAGCGCACGCCTTCCTTCCACGTCAGCCCCGACGATCGCCTCTACCACTGCTTTGGGTGCCAGGCATCGGGCGACCCGTTCAAGTTCGTGATGGAAGCCGAGGGACTCGACTTCACGGGCGCGCTCGAGGCGCTCGCGGATCGCTTCGGCGTTGCCCTCGAAACGGTGGCCGAAGATCCCCAGGCCTCCTCCCGACGCCAGCGCCGCGAACGCCTGCAGTCGCTGCTGTCGAGGGCCGCGACGTATTACGCCCGGTACCTGTGGGACGCGCGCGAGGCTGCCCCCGCCCGCGAGTACTTGATGGGCAGGGGTCTCACCGAGGCAACGCTGCGCGAGTTCGCCGTCGGCTACGCGCCAAGCGCCTGGGACCGGATCCTGCGCGCGTCGCGAGAGGCGGGATTCACCGATGAGGAGCTGCTGGCCGCCGGGCTCGCCCAGCGATCTCGCGTCCGGCCCGGCCAGATCTACGATCGCTTCCGCGAGCGGATCATGTTCCCCTCCACCGATGCCCGGGGCCGCGTGCTCGGATTCGGCGCTCGCGCGATGCGCGACAACCAGCGCCCGAAGTATCTGAACACCGCCGACGGCGAGCTCTACCACAAGCGTGAGCAGTTGTTCGGCATCCACCTGGCCCGGTCGGCCGCGGCGAGGGCCGGCCGGATGATCCTCGTCGAGGGCTACACCGACGTGCTCGCGCTCCACCAGGCGGGATTGCGGGACGCCGTGGGCATCATGGGAACCTCGCTGACCGAGGAGCAGGTGCGCCAGCTCGAGCGCGTGGTCCGGGTGCTGGACCTGTGTCTCGACGCCGACCGCGCCGGCCAGGAGGCGATGCTCCGGGCTGCGCGGCTGGCCGCCGGGCGCAGGCTCGAGTTGCGGGTCGTGCCGCTACCCGAGGACACAGATCCCGCCGAGCTGGTGGAGCGGGAGGGCGCAGACGAACTGCGAGCGCGGGTGGAAAACTCAATCCCGTTCGTCGTGTTTCACGTCGAGCGAATCCTCGAGCGCACCGACACGAGCAGCGCAGAAGGGCGCGACCGAGCGCTCGACGAGCTCCGACCGGTGCTGGCGGACCTCCCCGCCAGCGTTCTGCGCGAGGACCTCCTGCGGCGGGTGGCCGGGCGGCTCGAGCTATCGGAGGGACGGCTGGCGTCGTTGCTGGCGTCATCTCGGCCCCGGGCCGCGGCGGCGACCGTCAGCGGCGCTGTCGCCACCGCGACGCTCGACCACGGGGAACGCAGCGAGCGGACGTTCCTCGCCTTGTGCATCGCCGTGCCCCAGGCGGGCGCCGAGGCGCTCGCGCGAATCGATCCCGATGAGCTGCTCACGAGCGACCTCTACCGGCGGGCCGCCCGGCATCTCACGAGTCGGACCGGCTCACCCCTGTCGGATCTCCCCCCGGAGGACGACGAGCTCGCGCGGCTGGTCGCGGACCTCGTGGATCGCGCCGGCCGGGCCGGGTCGGTAAACGGTGACCAGCTCGAGCACGCGCGGCTCGTGCTCGAGCTCGCGCGAATCGACCGCGCGATCCGGCGCGGCCGGACGTCCGGGGCGCCGGGGATTGCCGAGCTCGCCCGCGAGCGCGAGGGGGTGCTCGAGGCGATCGGCCGAACCGTGGCTCGCTTGGAGACCGCCGTCTGATGGCCGCGCCGGCGCGGCCGCCGCGATCGCGGTGGACGTCGTTCGTGGCCGATCCCTCCGATCTGAAGCCGCGCACCCTGTTCGAGGAGACCAATCCGGCCCATCGGGCGAGGGTCGAGCACAATGCAAACACGCTCCTCGTGCACCTGAGCGACGAGGACGGAAGGGGCTGGACGGTGCTCGCCGTCGACCGGGCATCACGGCGGTGGGCGGTGGAGCAGGCGCGCACCCAGCTCGAGGCTGCCGAGCGCGCGTTCGACTCGCTGTACGGCGGGGGCGCGGACGGCGCAGCTTAAAGACACCGGGGCGGCAGAGCCGTCGAGGTGCCCGGACCGTGTCGGACTGGCGCGTCAACAGGGGCAGGCGCAGGGGGTAGCGGATTCCCATCGTCAGCGTTGGGTGGCAGAGGCGCTTCCGCCCTTGGCCATGCCGGTCAGAGCCGCCTCATCGCCACCTCCGATCGCGGCTACTGTAGAACCAGATCGCAACCAAAAGTGCTGTTTTGCAGGTATTTCTGTCCGAACCACTTGGGAACATATGTTCGACCAACGACCAAGATCGGAGATCGGACATGGACAAGGAATCGCTTAAGTCGCTGCTCGACCAGGGCTTCAGCGTTGAGAAGATCGCGAAGCGGTTCGGGAAGGACGCGTCCACGGTTTCGTACTGGATGCGCAAATACGGTCTTCAGGCGGTGAACCGCGAGAAGCACCTCCCGAAAGGCGGAATCGACCGACAGCGGCTCGAGCACCTAGTCGCGGAGGGCAACACGATCGCCGAGATGGCGGCAGAGCTCAGGCTGAGCAAAGGGACCGTCAGGCACTGGATGGGCCAATACGAGCTGAGAACGCGGAACTCTCGCGGCGCTCGGCCGGCAGAGGCTGCACGCACGGCCAGAAAGGCCGGTCTGCTGACCGTGGTGATGTCGTGTCGACAACACGGCGAGACCCACTTCATTCTCGAGGGGAGGGGCTACTACCGATGCAAACGCTGCCGCTCGGAAGCGGTCGCGCGGCGGCGCCGGAAGATGAAGGAGATCCTCGTAGCTGAGGCCGGCGGCCGGTGCATGATCTGCGGATATCACCGTTTCGCTGGAGCGCTCGAGTTCCATCACCTTGACCCGATGGCGAAGCGCATGCCGCTCAGCGCGAGGGGCATCGCGTACGCGTTGAGGACCCTGCGGGCGGAAGCGAAGAAGTGCGTCCTACTGTGTGCGAACTGCCACGCAGAAATCGAAAACGGAGTTGCGGCCTTGCCGTTAAAGTAAGCACCCGGCTACACGAGGCAGAAGCTACCGTGGGCCAGTACACTGCAATCCGAGGAATTATTACACTATAATCCGGGGTAACTCAACTGGCAGAGTACTCGGCTGTTAACCGAGGTGTTGTGGGTTCGAGTCCCACCCCCGGAGCTGCTACCAGCTACGACCTTCTGATAACGCGAGAGCGGCCTTGTCGGTGACAATCGAAGACCTTCAGCAGTGGGAGCTGAACGGCGCCGTGTGGCGCGCCGTCGAGGTCACGGACAAGCGCGCGGTCATCGATCTCTGCAGCTGCTCCGGCGAGCCCATGGACCGGGTCGAAGGTGACGATCCCGAGCTCATCGCGTTCGTGCGCAAGCATCGCGACGACTGAGAGCCAGCTCCTCGACCAGCTCGGCCGCGCGGCCGGCGCCGTCGTTCGCCCGAGCCCACGCTGAGAGCTCGCGTGCGCGTCGAACAAGCGCTGGCGCGTCGAGGGCTCGGCACGCGGCTAGCCGCAACGCAAGCGGGCTTAGCAGCCGCCAGGGCAGACGCACGCCGGCGCCGGCCCAGTCCGCCCGCGCCGCGTTCTCGGCCATGTCGCCCGCGGCCGGGACACACACGACCGGGCAGCCCGAGGCCAGCGCCCGAACGAGCGTCCCGTGGCCCGCGTGGCAGATCACGAGCGCGGACCGCGGCATCGTCCGCGAGTAGGACAACCACTCCACGAGCCGCGCATTGGCCGGAACCGGGACCGGTCCGGGCGGCAGCCGCCGGTTGTACGTCGCGAGCACCCGCACCGGTTCGCCGGCCAGGCCGGCGAGCGCCACGCTCACCAGGCGCTGCTCGGGATCCTGCGCGGTCGACGGCGCCACCAGCACGAGGGGCTCGATGCCCGGCGGAGGCTCGACGTCCCCGAACGGCGGCTCCCAGAGGACCGGTCCCACGACGTGCACCCCCGCGGGCCAGCGCCGCGGATACTCGAGCTGCGGGAACGTGGCGACGATGCACAGCTTTTCGCTGACTCCGCCGTGCAGGCGCGCCACCGGCGGCAACCCGAGCTCTGCTCGCGTCTCGTTGAGCTCCCGGCGGCCGCGACGCAGCCCCGCCTCGGCGAGCGGCGAGAGGCCCCGCCACATCCGAACGCCGAGGCGCGTTCTCGGCAGACGGGCGCCGAGGGCATACGGCGGAAACCCCGGCGCCCCGGGCGGATAGATGTGCGGAACGAGCGTGGCGACCGGGACCCCCTCGAGCTCCGCCGCCATCGCCGGAGCGAGCGTGAGGACGTCGTGCACGACGATGTCGGGAGCGAACTCGGCGACGGCCGGGCGCGTCTGGGCGGTGGCGAGCACCACCGCCTCGTAGGGCTTCAGGGGGTGCTCGCGCGTCGGGAAGACCGGGTACTCGGGCGCCGGCGCAAAGCGCATTCCGTGTGCCTCGACGTGCTCCTGCCACTGCTTCCACGTCTCGAGCAGCACCTCGTGCCCGCGCTCCACGAGCCGCGCGCCGAGCGCGAGCATCGGGAAGGCGTGACCGGGGTCGCCGAATGCTCCGAGGAAGAGACGGAGTCGGACCGCGGCGCCCGTCACCCGGCCAGCTCGGCCACGGCCCGCAGCTGCTCGATCCGGTCCTCGACGGTGAAGGCCATGGGAGTGATCATCAGCGTGCCGACGCCGGCGTCCCGGTAGGCGGCCAGGCGGTCGCGGACGACATCGCGCGGACCGCAAAGCGAGACCATGTCGATCAGCTCGTCCGGAATCGCGTGGCCGGCCTGCTCCTTCCTCCCCTCCAGGTACAGGTCTTGGACCTCCTCGGCGGCGGACTCGAAGCCGTAGCGCCGGACCAGGTTGTTGTAGAAATTCTGCTGGCGCGAGCCCATGCCGCCGATGTAGAGAGCGAGCACGGGCCGCATGAGGTTGCGGGCGAGGTCGAGGTCATCGGAGACGTAGGCATTGACCGTCGGCGCGATGTCGAACCCGTCCAGGGAACGGCCCGCGCGCGCCGCGCCCTCCTCGAGGAGCGCGCGGAAATCCGCCACGTACTCGGGCGAGAAGAACGTGGGAATCCAGCCGTCGGCGATCTCGCCGGCGAGCGCGGTGTTCTTGGGTCCGATCGCGGCCAGGTAGATCGGGATTCGCTCCTGGACCGGAGCGATCGTCAGCTTGAGCGCCTTGCCGGGCCCATCGGGCAGGGGCAGCCGGATCGTCTCGCCGTGGAACTCCACTCGCTGGCGGGAGAACGCGATACGCAGGACCGCGACGTATTCGCGGGTGCGTTGCAGCTGCCGCGCAAAGCGCTGGCCGTGCCACCCCTCGGCGACCTGCGGACCGGAGGAGCCGATGCCGAGCAGCATCCGCCCACCCGACAGCTGGTCGATCGTCGCCGCGGTCATGGCGGTCATCGCGGCGCTCCGCGCGGGCATCTGGAAGATCCCCGAGCCGAGCTTGATCGTGCTGGTTCCGGCCGCCAGCCAGGCGAGCACGGTGGCGGCGTCGGAGCCGTAGGCCTCCGCCGCCCACAGCGAGTCGTAGCCGAGGCGCTCCGCCTCCTGGACGACCTGGAGCTGGTCCCGGGGTCCCATGCCCAGGCCCCAATAGCCGAGGTAGACGCCGAGTTTCATCTGCAAACGTTCAACACACCCACGAGGCCGCTTCCGGGGCTCGACGGCGGCGGCAGGTGGCGACACCGACCGCGAGCGGGGGCCTAACCCTATGCCAACGGCAGGCGTTCGGTGCGGGGCCGGGAGCCCTAGCCGCGTGCGCCGGGTCTCACCGCGGCACGTTCGAGGTGATCGGGATCGGCGGGGGCATGGCCGGCCGGGGGAAGGTGTAGAACTTCCCGGCGCTCGAGCCCTGCCGGCCGAAGCCGAATCCGGCGCCCTCGAGCGCGGCCTGAATCTGGCTCACACGGCTGAAGCGGAACAGCTCGAAGCCGACGTTGTTGGGCGGGATTGCGTTGATCAGGGTCTGCGCCAGCACGCGGTGCTCGGACTCCACCCCGGCGAGCTCGGCGGAGTAGCGCGCGAAGGTCGAGCGCCCGGCCGCGGCAAACGTCGTCACACCGATCAAGTAGGTGTTGGTGAACAGCGTCTCGCCGGCCACTAGTGCGTTGCCGACGGCAGTCAGGTCCAGGGCGTTGCCCGGGCCGCCGAACACCGCGTCAGGGATCCAGAACCGCCTGGTCTGCGGGCGGAACAAACGGTGAATGAAGCGCCAGTGGTCCAGCTCGGCGGCATACGCCCCGTCGAACACCACCGCCACTCCGGACGGAACTTCGGGGTGAAGGCTCACGCGCCGCAGCAGCTCGGTCAGAAGCGTGACCGTCAGCGCCTCGGTCGTGGTGGCGAACACGCCGAACTCCTGGATCGAGTCCCGACCGCCGGCGGCCAGGGCACCGGACGCCGGGGCTGCCACGCCCCCGATCGTGACTCCCGCGACGCCTATCCCGGCACGCTCCAGCAGCGCACGCCGTGTGTGGGTCGGAGTGGAGGCGTCGCGAAGCGCGCCGTCGAGCACCTTGGCCTGCGATCGGGACAACTGATCGGGCACCGCACAACTCCTTGAGTAAGAGTGGAAATTTGTTCGGTAAATCGTAACCTAACGGCGGCGCGTACGCGAAGCCAGAGCCGCCGCCGCGCGCGTCTGACGCATACTTGCTGCGTGGACAAACTGGCCGAGCCGTCAGCCGACGAGGAACTGGCCGAGCCGAGTGCGGACGGCCTCGACGAAGAGCACCGCACGACCCCCGTCGAGCTCCTCTGGGACCTGGTTTTCGTGTTCGCAATCACGCAGGTGACGACGCTGATCTCGCGCAACCTGAGCTGGGGCGGATTCGGGCGCGGCATGCTCGTGCTCGCCCTGATGTGGTGGGCCTGGTCGGCGTTCGTGTGGGCGGCGAACGCCGAGTCCGCCGGATCGCCGGTTCTGCGCCTGTGCCTGCTCGCGGCGACGGTCCTGATCTTCATCGCCGGCCTCGCGGTGCCGCACGCGTTCGGCAACGAGGGCACGGTCTTCGCCGTCACCTACGCCGCCGTTCGCTTTCTGCATCTCGCCCTCTACGCCGACGCCTCGCGCAAAGGCAACGCGTCATGGGCGGCGATCTCCGGGTTCGCCGTCACCGTGGTGATCGGGATGGTCCTGCTCATCGCCGGGTCCTTCGCCACCGGAGGGCTGCGCGTCGGGCTGTGGGCGATCGCCGTGGCGATCGACTACGCCGGTCCGGCGTGGCTGACGCGGGAGCGACTACGAGGCCTCCAGCGCGTGGCGGTGGCGCACTTCGCGGAGCGCTACAGCCTGTTCGTGATCATCTGCCTGGGAGAGTCGATCGTGGCCATCGGCGTCGCCGCGACCGGCGCCGGCCGCCACCTCAGCGCCGAGCTGATCCTGGCCGTGACGTTGAGCCTGCTGATCACGGTCGCCATGTGGTGGACCTACTTCGACCGCTTCGCGGCGGTTGCCGAGGCGCGGCTGCGGGAGCACGACGACCCGGTGCTGGCAGCATCCGACGCCTACAGCTACGTGCACGTGTTGATCGTGGCTGGGATCATCACGTTCGCCGTCGGCGTCAGGGACCTGGTCAAAGTGCTGAGCTCACCCTTATATGGACCGGCGAGGCTCGCGTTCTGCGCCGGGCTGGCGCTCTACCTGCTCGGGCACGTCGCGTTTCGACTGCGCCTGACGGGCGACGTCGGCTACGAGAAGGTGGTGGTCAGCGCCGCGTTGATCGTCCTCTACGCGGTCGGCGAGAGCCTCCCCGCGTGGGCCATAGCGGCGACGGTCACCGCTCTGATGGCCGCCCTGTGTGCGGTCGAGACGGCGGTCGACCGATCTGGCTGGCGGTTTGCCGAGCGTGCCCGCGGGAAGGATGCCGGCACCGAAGAGGGGGTCCCGAGCTCCTCACGCCCGACATGACCACAGAGACCAACGTGGAGCTGCGTGCCGCGGTGGACGCGCGCTATGAAGACGTGCTCACCCCGGGCGCGATCGCCTTCGTGGCGACGCTACAGCGGGAGTTCGGGCGGCGGCGGCGAGAGCTGCTCGAGGCTCGCGCGCGCCGTCGCGAGCGGCTGGCGGCCGGCGAGCTGCTCGACTTCCGCGACGACACACGCAAGGTTCGGGAGGGCGACTGGCGGGTGGCGCCGGTGCCCGCCGACCTCGAGCAGCGGTGGGTGGAGATAACCGGCCCCACTGATCGCAAGATGGTGATCAACGCGCTCAACTCGGGCGCGGACGGGTTCATGGCCGACTTCGAGGACGCCAATTCCCCGACCTGGCGCAACATGGTGGAGGGTCACATCAACCTGCGCGACGCGATCGACGGAACGATCACCCACGACTCCTCGGACGGACGCCACTACGAGCTCCAGGATGACACCGCCACGCTGCTGGTTCGCCCGCGCGGGTGGCACCTTCCCGAGCGCCACCTGGTCGTCGACTCGGAGCCGGTTTCCGGCGCCCTGTTCGACTTCGGCCTGTTCTTCTTCCACTGCACGGGGCGGCTGCTCGGGTCCGGGTCGGCGCCGTACCTCTACCTGCCCAAGCTCGAGTCCCATCGCGAAGCGAGGCTCTGGAACGACGTCTTCTGCTTCGCGCAGGACGAGTTCGGATTGCCGCGCGGGACGATCAAAGCGACTGTCCTCATCGAGACGCTGCCGGCGGCGTTCGAGATGGACGAGATCCTCTACGAGCTGCGAGAGCACTCGGCGGGGCTCAACGCGGGCCGCTGGGACTACATCTTCTCGGCCATCAAGTGCTTTCCCAACCGGCGCGAGATGGTGCTTCCCGACCGGGGGGCGGTGACCATGACGGTGCCGTTCATGCGCGCTTATACCGAGCTGCTGGCGGCGACCTGCCATCGGCGCGGTGCTCACGCCATGGGAGGGATGGCCGCGTTCATCCCCTCGCGCAAGGACGACGAGGCCAACCGCAAGGCGCTCGACGGGGTCCGCGCGGACAAGGAGCGCGAGGTCGGCCAGGGCTATGACGGAACCTGGGTCGCGCATCCCGACCTGGTGCCGGTCGCACGCGAGGTGTTCGAGCGCGGCCTGAACGGCGAGCCGAATCAGCTCGCCCGTCTGCGCGACGACGTTCACGTGACCGCGCAGGACCTCTTGGACCTGCCCTCGACACCCGGCCAGATCACCGATGCCGGTCTGCGGACGAACGTCAACGTGGGCTTTCAGTACGTGTCGTTCTGGTTGAGCGGTCGCGGCGCGGCGGCGATCAACTCGCTGATGGAGGACGCCGCGACGGCCGAGATCTCCCGCTCGCAGATCTGGCAGTGGGTGCACCACGAGGTGGCGCTCGAGGACGGGCGCACGGTCACGCCCGAGCTGGTTCGCGAGGTGCTCGACGAGGAGACCGCGAAGATCCGCGCGGCGGTCGGCGAGGAGACCTGGAGGGCAGGCCATCCCGCCGCGACGCGCGAGATATTCGATCGGGTGTCGCTGGCGCGCCACCTGATCGAGTTCCTGACGCTCCAGGCCTACGAGTATCTCGACTAGGCGCGGGTCGCCACGGGGGCATCCGTGGCCGCGCGCCCGGGCCGCCCAGCCCGCGGGCGGGCGGCCCGGTGAGAAACGCTGAACGCGCCCCAGTCAGTGGCCCTGCCAGGACTCGAACCTGGGCGCGACCGGTTATGAGCCGGCTGCTCTACCGACTGAGCTACAGGGCCGCGAATCGCGCGCGACGCTAGCACCGCGACCCGGTGCAGGCGACCGTACGGCCCGGCGTTTTGAGGTACGCTGGACGCCACCGAATGCTGCTCTCCGCCAACGCTCTCGGCCAGACGCTCGCGCTCCTCGCCACGTTTCTCGGGATCGGGGTGCTGGTGACCGTTCTGATCGTTTACATAATGGCCCAGGTGCTGGCCGAGCGAAAGCAGAACCGGGAGCGCATGCAACACCAAGGCTGAAGGAACGCCGCGGGCAGGCGTCGAATGAGACGGCTGCCGATGAAGCAGTCCGTCACCTCGACCGCCGTCCCGGAAGCACCGCAGGGTCACCAGGCGCTGTCCGCCTACATCCGCTCGCGTTTCGAGGAGTTCTCGCGCTCCCAGAAGGACGTCGCCCAGTACATCGTCGACCACCTGGACGAGGCGGCCTTTCAGACGGCCGAGGAGCTGGCTCGCCGGGCGAGCACCTCCTCCAGCACGGTCGTGCGCTTCTCGCAGGCGCTCGGGTTCGAGGGGTTTCCGGAACTGCAGCAGGCGGCCCGCGAGGAATACCGGCGGCGGCCCAGCGGCAGCTCCAACGGAATCGCCACGGCCGCCCCGCTGTTCTCGCTCGACCACACGGAGTTCGAGGCGGCGCTCGCCGCGGACCACGTCAACGTCGAGGACACCGCGCACAAGCTCTCGCGTGCGGGCGTCGAGGCCGCGATCGACGCCATCGCATCGGCGGAGAAGGTGCTGATCGCCGGCACGGACCAGATGGCGTTCTTCGCCAGCTATCTGCGTCACTTGCTGATGCTGCTCGACCTCCGCGCGGAGATCGTGGCCAGCCCGTCCCAGGAGGCGCTCGGACGCCTCAGCCGGATCGACGACCGGACGCTGGTGATCGGGCTGTCGGCCGGGCGGCCCCATCCGCTGATTACCCGCACCATGAAGCTCGCGCGCCACCGCAAGGCGCCGACGCTTGCGATCACCGACGCAACCCTCTCGGAGGTCGCGCGGCTGGCGCGCATCCGTCTGTACTACTCGTCGAACACGCCCGCGTTCGTGCGGTCGCACACCGCCCTGCTGTCGCTCATCCAGGCGCTCGCGTACGGGGTGTATGCGCGCGACGCACAGCAGTACGACGTGCGGATCAAGGCGTTTCGCTTGAAGTAGTGCCGCTGGTACACCACGAGCTGTGCTTCGCGTGCGGGCGGGCGAACCTGTTCGGGCTGCTACTGGACGTGGAGGAAACGGCGCCCGGTCAGGTTTCCGGTCGCTGCTTTATCAAGCAGGACCATCAGGGGGCACAGCCGGGATACGCGCACGAGGGCGTGATCGCCGCGGCGCTCAGCGAGGCGATGGCGTTCGCCTGCGGCCCGCGAGCTCGCGTACGCCGAATCGACGTCGAGCTGTTGGCGCCGGCGGGGGTGGGAGAGTTTCTGGACGTGGAGGCCGCGGCGGACGGACCCCGCGCCCGCGCCACCGCCAGCGCAGACGGCACACTCGTAGCACGCGCCCACGGCACGTACGACAGTTAGCGCCTGGCACGGTGTGGGAAGGTTCCCTACGTGGCCGCCAATCTGACCCGCCAGATCCTCAAGGACCATCTCGCCGACGGGAACCTCGAGCCGGGGAAGCCGATTTCGATCCACATGGACCAGGCGCTCCTTCAGGACGCCACCGGGACGATGGCGCTCATGCAGTTCGAGGAGCTCGAAGTGCCGCGCGCCAAGGTGGAGCGCGCGGTCCAGTACGTCGACCACAACGTCGTCCAGCTCGACTACAAGAACCCCGACGACCATCGGATGCTCCAGGCGCTCGCGCGCAAGTACGGCCTTCACTTCTCGCGGCCGGGCAACGGCATCAGCCACTACATCCACATGGAGCGCTTCGGAAAGCCCGGCCAGACGATGCTCGGCGCGGACTCCCACACCACCCAGGCGGGATGCCTGGGAATGGTCGCGATCGGCGCCGGCGGCCTCGACGTCGCGGTGGTGCTGGGCGGCTACCCGTACGAGATCCTCTGCCCCGAGGTCGTCGAGGTTCACCTGAGCGGCGCGCTGAACCGCCCCTGGGTTCAGGCCAAGGACATCATCCTCGAGCTGCTGCGGCGGCTGAGCGCGAGCGGAGGCAAGAACAAGGTGCTCGAGTTCACCGGCCCGGGGACGGCGGATCTGAGCGTCCCGGAGCGCGCGACGATCGCGAACATGGTCGCCGACCTGGGCGGCACCGCCGGAGTGTTCCCGCCCGACGAGCGGACCCGAGAGTGGCTCGAGCTCCAGGACCGAGCCGAGGACTTCGTCGAGCTCTCACCGGACTCGGGAGCCGAGTACGACGAGCGGGTCGACATCGAGCTGGGCGAGCTCGGTCCGCTGATCGCCAAGCCCCACAATCCGGACAACGTCGTGCCCGTGGAAGAGGTCGCCGGCACGCCGGTCGCCCAGGTGTGCATAGGCTCCTCGGTCAACTCCGGCTACAACGATCTCGCGCTCCCGGGCGCAGTGCTCGCAGACCGCGGCGGGCAGATCGTCCATCCCGACGTGGCCGCAACGGCCACTCCGGGCTCCCGCCAGATCCTGACCGCGATCGCCGAGTCGGGCGTCTACCGCCAGCTCTCGGACGGCGGGGTGCGGATGCTCGAGCCGGTGTGCGGACCCTGTGTGGGGATGGGGCAGGCGCCGCCGTCGGGGGCTAACTCGCTGCGCACGTTCAACCGCAACTTCCCGGGGCGCTCGGGGACGCCCGAGGACTCGGTCTACCTGTGCTCACCCGCCGTCGCCGCCGTGTCGCTGTTGAGCGGCAGGATCGAGGATCCGCGCGAGTATGGCGAACCGCCCGAGCTGTTGCCCATGCCCGAGCTCCGGCCCTACGTGGACGACGTCCACATCTTCGCCCCCGCCGATGGCCCGGAAGCCGAGCGGATCGAGATCCCCCGCGGGCCGAACATCAAGCGCCCGCCGAAGCACACCCCGATCGAGGACCGCATCGAGGCCAGGGTGGCGACGGTTCAGCCGGACAACATCTCCACGGGCGACCTGGCGCCCGACGGGGTGGAGGTGATGGCGTACCGCTCCAACGTGCCGGCTATTGCCGAGTTCACCTTTCGCCACCGGGACCCCGAGTTCCGCCAGCGCCTGAAAGAGTGGGGAAGCGGCCTCATCGTGGCGGGCCACAACTACGGACAGGGCTCCTCGCGCGAGCACGCCGCGCTCGCGCCGCTGTATCTGGGGGTCAAGGCCGTGATTGCGAAGTCCTTCGCCCGGATCCATCGTCGGAACCTGATTGCCCAGGGCATCGTCGCAGTCACGTTCTCCGAGGAGGGCGACTACGACGCGGCCGAGGTGGGGCAGACCTGGACGCTCCCCGAGATCGAACGCGAGCTCCAGGACGGCGCCGAGACGATCAGCGCGCGGATCGAGGACACCGGACAGGACCTCATGCTCGCGCACGACCTCTCCGAACAGGAGCGCCAGATCCTCCTGGCCGGCGGGCTCCTGTCGTACCTGCGCGAGCGCTAGCTGCTAGCGGCGGGTGACCAGGAGCGCCTGCATCGCGCGCCCCACCCGGCCGCGCTCGTCATAGAGCACGCTCTCGGAGATCGCGACCCCACCAGGATTGATGCGGGTCTCCGACCTCAGGCAGATCCACTCACCCACCGGCTCTCGCTCGATGTACAGCGTCAGGTCGGGATTGATGAACACGTGCCCTTCCCAGGTCAGGACCGAGCTGATCCCGTTGCCGAAGTCGCCCGCGGCCGCCAGGCGCTGGAGCGGCGAGGGCTCCTCCCCGTCCACCAGAGGCCGCCGCAAGCGAAACCAGGCGGTGGCCGGTCCCGGCTCATAGAACGCACCCTCCAGGAAGCGAATGTCCATCGTGTCGATCGCGAACATGGGCCGGTATTTGTAGGAGGTGAAGTCGTTGGGTCGCCCTTGATCCGGGCCCGGCAGCTCGAGTGCCGGTTCAACTTCCACGTGAACGTCGCCGCGTCGCATCCTGAGCGCCCGGGCCCGCACGATCTCGGTTCCGTCCGTGGTTCGTAGCGACCCCTCGAGCAGCTGTGCCCGGCGGCCGGGGCGGACCACCTCGGCCGAGACCGCCAGCTCGTCCAGGGGGGCGGGGCGGAGCAGCTCGTACGTGACCCGGGAGATCAGCAGCTCCGGATCGCCGGGCAAGTTCTCGAACGCCCGCATCAGCAGAGCGGCGGGCGCACCCCCGTGCTGGGCGTTCGGATCCCAGGGGCCGCGCGCCAGGTCGGTGGCCCGAAACCGCTGTCCACTGCGGACGAACACCGCCTCGGACATGGCTGTCCCGGACATGGCGGCACACGGTATCGCCCGGGTACACTCGAACCGATGGCAGAGGACATGGAAACCCCGCGCGACGAGGCGACGTTCACCGTCAAGGCCGGGCTGGCCGAGATGCTCAAGGGCGGCGTGATCATGGACGTCGTCATGCCGGAGCAGGCGCGGATCGCCGAGGACGCCGGCGCCGCCGCGGTGATGGCGCTCGAGCGCGTCCCCGCCGACATCCGCCGCGACGGCGGCGTGGCGCGCATGTCCGACCCGGTGATGATCCGGGGAATCCAGGAGGCGGTCACGATCCCGGTGATGGCCAAGGCGCGGATCGGCCACTTCGTCGAAGCCCAGGTGCTCGAGGCGCTGGAGGTCGATTACGTGGACGAGTCCGAAGTCCTCACCCCGGCCGATGAGGCCAACCACATCGACAAGTGGGCGTTCAAGATCCCATTCGTTTGCGGCGCGACCAACCTCGGCGAGGCGCTCCGCCGCATCGGCGAGGGGGCGGCGATGATTCGCTCCAAGGGCGAGGCGGGAACGGGGGACATCGTCGAGGCCGTGCGCCACTTGCGGATGATCCGCAATGAAATTCGCCGTTTGACGGGGCTGGACGACGCCGAGCTTGCGACCGCGGCCAAGGATCTTCAGGCGCCGCTTCACCTGGTGCGCCAGATCGCCGCCGAGGGAAAGCTTCCGGTCGTCCTGTTCTGCGCCGGAGGCATAGCTACGCCGGCCGATGCGGCGCTGGTGATGCAGCTCGGCGCGGAGGGTGTGTTCGTCGGGTCGGGCATATTCAAGTCCGAAGATCCGGAGCGCCGGGCGCGGGCGATCGTGGAGGCCACGACCCACTATCAGGATCCGGCGCGAGTAGCGGCCGCGTCCACCGGGCTCGGGCAGCCGATGGCGAGCCTCGAGAGCTCGAAGCTCGAGAGCGAGCAGTTGCTGGCGCCGCGCGGCTGGTAGGCCCGTGCCCGCGCAGTCTGCGGACGCTCGGCCCAAGGTGGTAGGGGTGCTCGCGCTGCAAGGCGGATTCGAGGCGCACAGCAAGATCCTGCGCCGGCTGGGAGCACACCCGCGCGAGGTTCGTGTGCCGGCCGATCTGGAGGGGCTCGACGCGCTGATCATCCCGGGCGGTGAGTCGACGGTGATGACGCTGGGAGTGGAGCGGGAGGGGCTCGCCGGCCCGCTGCGGGCGCTCGTACGCCAGGGAAAGCCGGTGTTGGGGACGTGCGCGGGGATGATCATGCTCGATCGCGACCACCTCGATCTCCTCGACGTCAGCACTCGCCGCAACGCGTTCGGACGTCAGCTGCACTCCTTCGAGGCCGATCTGGATATCGCCGGAGTCGAGGGCGGGCCGGTGCACGCGGTGTTCATCCGAGCGCCTTGGGTGGCCGAGCTGGGGCCCGGCGTTCAGGTCCTGGCGAGCGTCGATGAGCACCCGGTCGCGATCATGGAGAACAACGTGCTCGCGGTCTCGTTTCACCCCGAGCTCGCGGGGGAGACCCGGCTACACGAACTGCTGCTGTCCGGGAACGGGCTTGGACGGCACGGCTAGCCGCTCGCTGCGCTGGCGCCGCCGCTAGCCGCCGCTAGGGCAGGGGCGACGGTTCGCGGCGCCGCTCGGAATAGGCCCGGAACTCGCGCTCGAACGCGTCCCAGTCGAGCCAGGGGACACCTTCGGGGTCGGGCGGGGGCCAGTCGGGCCATTCATCGCCGTCGCCGCCGCCGGGGGGATCCTCCGAATCGACCCCCCGCGAGAGCCAGGCCGCGAGCGCGCAGACACCGATCCCGGCCGCGTAGGCGAAGGCGGAGAGAACCGGATAGTGCCGGGACGCGGCGAACACGCCCACGGCGTAGAGCACCAGCGCCGCGACCACGAGGCGGCGGAGCTCTGAGCCCGAAGCCGCGCGCCGCGGCGCCCGGGCGCACGCGCTGAGAAGGATCGCCGCGAGGAGCACGGCGGCCAGCGCGAGCTTCCAGCCCTGTGAAGGTGCCATGACCACCACGTCGATGATCGACCGTCAGGGGGCTGAAATCAAGGCCTGGGTGGCGGATCCGGAGTCAGACGACGAGTCCGTGGCGCATCGTGTTCTCGGTCACCGCGCGCGGCTCGACGAAGTGACGCAGGTAGTCGGGACCGCCTGCCTTGGTCCCGTTGCCCGACAGCCGGTTGCCGCCGAACGGCTGGCGACCCACCATCGCGCCCGTGATGCCGCGGTTCACGTACAGGTTGCCGACCGGCGTCCGGCTGCGCACGTAGCGGACCATGGAGGGGTCGCGGGCGAACAGGCCCCCGGTGAGTGCGAACGGCAGCGAGTCAATGATTTCCATGGCCTGCTCGACGCTTCGAACCCGCTCGATCGCCAGGAGCGGCCCGAAGATCTCCTGCTCCAGAACGGGCGAGCCCGCCGGCAGGTCAACGGCAACCGTGGGTGCGCAGAACCAGCCCTGGTCTGCCGGCGCCTCCGCGAGCGCCGCGATCCGGCCCTCCGCCGCCGCCATCGCGGCGTACCGGTCCACGCGCTCCTTCGCGGAGCGCTCGATCACCGGAGGCACCTCGGTGGCGAGCCGATCGGCCTGGCCGACGTCGAGCACCCGCACCGCGCCGGAGACGCGATCGATCAGCTGGTCGGCGATCGCCTCGTGCACCAGCACCCGGGCCGCGGCCGAGCACTTCTGCCCGGCGTAGCCGAAGGCGGAGTAGACGATCCCGGGAACGGCCTCGTCGAGATCGGCGTCGGCGTCGACGATCACGCAGTTCTTGCCTCCGAGTTCCGCGACGACCCTCTTTATGTGCTTTTGCCCCGGCGCGGTGTCGCCGGTGGCGCGGACGATCTCGAGCCCCACCGGGAGCGATCCGGTGAACGCGATCGTCTGGACATCCGAATCGCGCACGAGCGCGGCGCCGACGTCACCCTCCCCCGGCAGCAGCGCGATCGCGGCCGGAGGTACGCCGCCGGCTCGGAGCGCCTGGACCAGCTTCAGTGCGCAGGCCGGCGACTGCTCGGCGGGCTTGAGCACCGCCGCGTTCCCGGTCGCGAGCGCGCCCGCCGTCATCCCACAGGGAATCGCGAGGGGGAAGTTCCAGGGGGAGATGACGGCGGCGACGCCGCGGGGAACGTAGCGCAGCTCGTTGCGCTCGCCGGGGACCTGCAGAAGTTGCGCGCCGGCGTCGAGCTCGATCGCCCCCCGAGCGTAGTACTCGAGGAAGTCGATCGCCTCGCAGACGTCGCTGTCCGCCTCGGGCCAGGGCTTGGCGCACTCGCAAACCTCGAGCGCGGCGAGCTCGAGCCGCCGCTCGCGCAGCCACGCGGCCGCTCTGAGGAGCGCGGCGGCCCGATCGGCGGCGCTCCACTGACTCCACTCCCGGAACCCACGCTGCCCCTCGGCGACCGCCTCACGGACCTCTGCGGCGGTGGCCTTCGCGGCTCGCGCCACGACCCGTTCCGGCGCCCCCGGGTCGGTGCTCAGCAGCTCGTCGCCGACACGCTGACCGTCGCCGATCATCACCGGGACGCTCAGCGGGAGCTGTGCGTCCAGCCGCGCCAGCGCGTCGGCCAGCTGGTCGCGCACCGTGGCGCGGCGCAGCTCGAGGATCGGCTCGTTGGCGAAGGGCGTCAGCGTGGACATCGCCACCGACGTTAACAGCAGAGCAACGGGATCGGACGCCGGCTACGGCGGCGCCAGCAGCACGTCCAGCGGCGTCCCGCGGGCCTGCTCGTGCAGGAACGACTCGTTGCTCGTGTTCTCGAGCAGCCGGCGGACCAGATACGCCATTCCGGCGATCAGGTCGCCCACCGGGCAGTAGGTGCGCACGCGGAACCCACGGGAGGCGAGCGCGTCCTGGAGCTCGTCGCCGAGGCCGCGGAGCACCTGGAGCTCGAGGTCGCGGTCCTCGCCGCCCGACATGTGGTTGAACGCGATCGCGTTCGCGACCGAGCGCAGGTTGTGGGAGGCGACCGCCACCCGGACGGCCGGGCGGGCCTCGAGAAGCGAGATCGTCAGCGCCTCGAAGTTGCGGTCGCAGTCGGCCTTGACCTCGAACACCGGCGCCGGCCACCCGTGCTGGCGGGCCTGGACGAGCTCGTGATCCCAGTAGGCGCCCTTGACCAGCCGGACCTGCACCGGAGGCGTGCGACCGCACGTTCGCGCCCATTCGAGGATTCGGGTGAGCTGTTCCGGCGAGTCGCGCAGATAAGCCTGGAGCACCACGCCGACGGACGGACCGTCGCGGAACTCTTCCTCTGAGAGGACGTCGAGCACCAGATCGAGCACCGCCTCGCGCGAGTCCAGCGACTCCATGTCGATGTGGATGTGCGCCCCCAGCGCATGAGCGGTCCGCAGCAGTGGCCGGAGTCGCTGCGCCGCGTCCAGCCGACCGCGCTCGGGCGCGTCGGGCCGCAGCAGCGGCGTGAGCGCCGAGACCTTGACCGAGACGTTGGCGCGAGGCAGAGGCCCGCTGCCGTCGCGCTCGAGGATCTCGCGGCTCGGCCACCCGCGGGAAGCGTGCGCGAGCTCCTCGAGCGCGGCGCTGCACCTGGCTGCGTAGTGGTCTGCCTCCGCCTGGGTGACGGTCGCCTCCCCGAGCAGGTCGACCGAGCTCGCGACGCCGCGCTCCCACAGCTGGCGGAGGACGCCGAGCGCGGCGCTCGGGGTCTCGCCGACGATGAACCGGTGGGCCATGTGCTTGACGCCGCTCGCGGCCGCGGCGCCGAGCACCGCCCGTCCCGCCCGAGTGTTCGACATCCGCATCGCGGCGGCGATCGGCGGAGGCGCGTCGGGCACCTCCGCGAGGAAGTCCTTCAGGTGCCGCGCGAGATCGTCCAGCGACCTGCACGCGGGGACCACGTCCACGAAGCGAAAGAGCGCCGCCTTCAGCTCCTGATCGCTCGATGCGAGCTCCATCGCCCTCGTGTCCAGAGCCCTCAGGGGATGGCGGGCGCTCGAGGGAAACGCGTCCGCGAGCTCGGCGCCGATCCGGCGAATCTCGCTCTCGAGCGCGTCTCGCTGCGGTGCGGCTGTCGTCGTCTCCACCTCACACCACCTGTTGGAACGCCGGCGGCGTCGCCCGCTCGATCGCCTCCCAGCTCGTGTCGTGGGCGCGTAGCTCCTCGTCCACGGCTCCCCCGCCGCGCAGGCCGAACAGTCGCTTCGCATAGAGCAGGTAGACGACGACGGCCAGGTTGATGATGAAGCCGATGATCTTGAGCGCCGATCTGCGGTGGATGATCTCGTAGACCTCGAGCGGGAGCAGGACCGTGGTGGAAATGAACGTCAGGTACTCCGCCCAGCGCTTCGTCAACCAGAGGCCCACGGCCTCCACGCCCTCGAGCACTCCGTAGGCGAGCAGCGCGATCCCCACCGTCCGCAGCGTGCTCGAGCGCAGTGAAAACAACTTGTCGAGCTCGTGCAGGATGCCCACGTGGCCCGAGTTCTGCACCGGACCGCCGGAGAGTCCGCCCTGGAGGTCGGTGAGGATCCGGTAGTAGGCGTCTCGCAGGCTGGCTTCGTTGCCGGCGAACAGGATCACCGCGATCCCGAGCAGGACGAGGATCACGAAGTGGAAGGCCCGGTCGATCGCGATCAGCCGCAGCACCACCTTGTCGCGCAGGGCCTTACCTCGCGGCGGCACGGCGATCTCGCCGCGAGCAGGTGGATGCTCCCGGGCGGGCTGCGCCGGTGGCTCCAGCGCGACCCAGCTGTCGCAGCGCAGGCATCGATGCCAACGGATCGCTCCCTCCTCGCGCGCGATCAGCGCGTCCTCGGGGCGCAGGTCCGCAGCGTCGGTTCCGAGCAGGGCGTGGCCGCGAAACCCGCACACGACCAGCTCCCAGTCGATCTTGCGCCGCGGACGCGGGCCGGGGTGCGTCCCGGGTGGACGCGGGCGGGCGTGCGTGGCGGGCGGACGTTCCATCTCACCGACCGTACCCCTAACTGAGGATGTTCACCGCGCGGGCGACGACGAGGCCGATGGTTACGAGCGCGGTCAGCGACTGGGCGGTCATCAGCCACTTCGCGGTCGCCGTCAACGGCATGGTGTCGGTGGGGCTGAAAGCGGTCGCGTTCGTGAACGACGTATACAGGTAGTCGACGAGACCGGGCGTCCAGTTGGGCGGCGCGTAGCGCTTCTCGGACATCTGCGGAAACAGGAAGTCCGGGAGCGCCTCCCGGTGGAGCTGGCGCGCCAGCGGACCGCCGCGGTCGAGCTCCCAGTACCAGAGGCCAAACACCAGTACGTTCGTCGCCCAAAGCTCGACGCCTGACCCGATGAGCGGACGGCCGTGCTGCTTGCCACCGTGGAGCAGGTAGTGGACGAGCAGTCCCAGTGAGACGATGTTCGCCGCGCTGACCAGGCCGGTGAGCGCGAGCGCGAGAGTGCGCCTGGTCTTGTGGCGCACCTGCTCCATCGGGGTGGAAATCGCCAGCGCGAGCAGCAGCAACACCTCGAGAGCTGGGAGCAGCCAGTTCGGCCCGACCGTGATCTTCTCCGACAGCGTGAACTGGAGCGCGATCGCCGCGAGTACGACCAGCATCGGGCCCACCGTCGGCACGCGGGTGTCTATCGACGCGACAAGCTTCTCGGCATCGTCGCGAAGCGGCTCGTGCGGCTCCTCGCTTTCGTCCATCGGGCTGATTGGGATACTGGCACGTGATCCGGTTGCCTCGGAAGGAGGTGGTTTCGACTTGCGCGAAAACGGTGCCGTGAAACTCCCGCTTGCCGGCGCCGCGCTCAGCGCTCTCGTGCTCGCGTCCTGCGGAGGGTCGACCAAGTCCGCGACGAGCGCCACCACCGGGGGTGGTGGCCAGCGGGCCACCACCCCCGCAGCCACGGCCCCGGCCACCGGCACAACCCAGCCGGTCTCGGGCATGCCGCTGTGCCGTGCCTCCGAGCTCGCGGTCTCCTTCCTGGGCGGGCAGGGAGCGACCGGTCACGGAGAGCTCGGGTTCGCGCTGCGGAACACGAGCCGCCACAGCTGTCACACCTATGGATCCCCGGGCGTGCGGTTCCTCGGCCAGGCCGGACAGGCCCTGCCCACGGACTCCACCCGAACCACGCAGGACTTCTTCGGGTCCACGCCGCTGGCCACGCTCGTGCTCGAGCTGGGCGCGAACGCGTCGTCGGTGTCCCCGCTCCGTCCGGGCAACTCGGCCTACCCGTGATCGCGGCGGTCACCTAGAGGGCCTCAAAGCGCGCCACGTCGCCGTGCCGGCGCTCGCGAACCTGGCCCCCGAGGGAGAGCAGGTCCAGGTGACCCAGCACCTCCGACAGCGTCAGGAAAGCCTGCGTGACCGCGACGTTGCCCCACATCCGAACCGCGAGCTCGTACGCGGTCAGCGGCCCCGCCTCGAGCATTTGGAGGATCTTTCGAGCCCGGCGCTGGTGCATCCGCAGCCGCTCCTCGATCAGCGGCACGTGGTCCGTGATCGGGTCCCCGTGACCCGGCAGCACCAGCTGCGCTGGGAGCTCGCTCGTCGACTGCAGCGAATCCAAGTACTGGATCAGCGCGTGCGTCCTTCCGTCGCGGTCGCCGGCGCCGGCCAGCGGTCGCGACATCAGCGGGTTCGAGGAGATATGCGCGATCAGGTGATCGCCGCTGATCAGGATCCCTCGGGAGGCATCCCAGAAGATCGTGTCCGACGGGCTGTGGCCGGGCCGGTGTAGGACCCTCAATGTCCGCCCGCTCAATGCCAGCTCGTCGCCGTCGTGCAGCCCTCGCGTCACCCGCCCGCTCGACCCGAAGGCGCGGAACGCCGCGCCGACCGACGCCAGTACGGCCGCGAGGTCCGCCGGGACGCCGTGCCTGCGCATCACCGCCTGGGCGAACTCGTCGTCGGCCGCCGCGCTGTCCGAGAAGTGCTCGAGATAGGGCCCGAGGAGATACAGCGCGGCGACGTCTGCCCCCGAACGGCGGGCGATTATTTCGAGCAGCCCGACGTGATCCATGTGCTGGTGGGTGAGCACGATGAGCTCCAGGTCCTCGATCCGGTGTCCGTGGTCGGCCAGCGCCTGCTCGAGCTCGTCGAGTGTCTTGCCCGAGTTGGGACCGGTGTCGACGAGCGTGAGCGGCTCGTCCTCGATCAGGTAGCAGTTGACTCGCCCGACGAGAAACGGGGTGGGCAGGGCGAGGCGGAAGATCCCCGCCCGGGCCGCCAGCGCGAGCGACTCCTCGGCGTCGGCCTCGGGTCCGTCGCGGACGGTCAAGAGCGGATCACTGCCAGCACCTCATCGCGCCGGCGCTCCATGTCCTCGCGTGAGCGCAGCGACTCCAGCGTCAGGCGCAACAAGGGCTCGGTGTTCGACGGCCGCACGTTGAAGTGCCAGTCGTCGTACTCGACCGACAGGCCGTCGAGGCGGTACTGGTGCCCGTCGGAGTAGCGCTCGGACAGCTCCTCCACCTTCGCGTGCTGGTCGGCGACCTCCGAGTTGATCTCTCCCGAGATGAAGTAGGTGGACCTGTACGGCTCGAGCAGCTCCGACATTCGCGCGTCGCGCAACGACAGGAGCTCGAGGATCAGCAGCGCGGGAATCGTTCCCGAGTCCGCGCAGTAGAAGTCGTGGAAGTAGTAGTGGCCGGAGACCTCGCCGCCGAACGCCGCGTGCTCGTCGCGCATCCGGGTCTTGAAGAACGCGTGGCCCACGCGGTTCATCAGCGCCCGTCCGCCGTCGCGCTCGACGGTGTCCGGGACGGCGCGGCTTGAGCGCACGTCGTACAGGATCGTGGCCTTCGGCTGTTTGTGGAGCATCGATTCCGCGAGCAGGGCGGTGAGAAAGTCGCCGTCGACGAACGCCCCCTGGTCATCGATGAAGAAGCATCGGTCGGCGTCGCCGTCCCAGGCTATGCCCAGGTCCGCGCCCTGCTGCACCACTTCCCTCATGATGAACTCGCGGTTCTCCTCCAGCATGGGATTGGGCTCGTGATCGGGGAAGTTGCCGTCGGGGCGCCAGTAGCTCTCGATCGGCTCGAGCCCGAGTCGATGCAGCAACGGACCGACCATCGGCCCGGCCATCCCGTTGCCGCCGTCGACCACGACCCGCAGCGGCTTGACGGCCGTGGGATCGATGAATTTCAGGGCAGCGTCGTGGAACTTGTCGTAGATCGAGACCTCTTCGACCTCGCCGCCGCCCGGGGGATCCCCGAGACCGTCTTCGATGCGGGCCCGCACATCGTCGATTCCGGCCTCGCCCGAGAGCGCGATCGCGCCGCGCTTGACCAGCTTGGCACCGGTGTAGCTGGCGGGGTTGTGCGAGGCGGTGCACATCACTCCACCGTCCAGATCCCGGGAGCCCACCAGGTAGTAGAGCATCTCCGTGCCGACCTCGCCGGCGTCGAGCACGTTCGCGCCCTCGGCGGACATTCCAGCGCGGTAGGCCGCCGCCATCTCGGGGGCGGTCAAGCGCATGTCGCGTCCCAGGCCCAGCCGCAGCTCGGATGGCGGCTTGCCCTCGAGGTCGGCGATCACCCGCACGAAGGCCCGCGCGATCAGCTCTGCGGCTCCGGGGTCGAGCTCCGAGCCGTACAGCCCGCGGATGTCGTAGGCCTTGAAGATGCCGGGTTCGACGACGGTGCTCATCCCGGCAAGCATCCTACTCGGCCAAACGCGGGGATAATCCGCCGCCGTGGCCACCGCCAGACCAATCGTGGCGATCCTCTGTGGGGGCCGGGGGACGCGCCTGCAGGAGGGCGCGCCGGCCATCCCCAAGCCGCTGGTGGAGATCGGTGGTCGCCCCATCGTCTGGCACGTCGTCCAGATCTACGCGGCGCAGGGCTTCCGGCGCTTCCTGCTCCTGACCGGGTATCGCGGCGAGCAGATCGAGGCGTTCGCCGCCTCCGCGCACTGGCCGGCGGGTACCGAGGTGCGATGCGTTCAGACCGGCGAGGACACCCCAACTGGAGGGCGCCTGCACCAGGCCGCCGCCGAGCTCGGCGGGACGAGATTCTGCGCGACCTACGCCGACGGCGTCGCGAACATCGACCTCGACGCGCTGCTGGCCTTCCACGGCGCCCACGGAGGCGCCGCCACGATGACCGTGGTGCGCCCCCGGCTCCCGTTTGGCGTGGCGGAGCTCGATGGAGACGGAGCCGTGCAGCGTTTCGTCGAGAAGCCGCGCAGCGAGCACTGGGTCAACGGAGGATTCTTCTGCTTTGAGCGATCGGCGTTGCGAGTCATGCGAGCGGACAGCGTGCTCGAGCGAGAGCCGCTTCAGCACCTGGCGGAGGCGGGAGAGCTCCGGGCCTTCCAACACCGCGGCTTCTGGGGCTGCATGGACACCTACAAGGATGCGGTCGAGCTGGGCGACCTGTGGACTCAGGGGCACGCGCCGTGGAAGCTCTGGAGCTGAGCGGCAGGGCCGTGCTGGTGACCGGGGCCGATGGTCTGCTCGGGTCCTGGCTCGTTGGTGCGCTGCTTCACCGGGGTGCGCGGGTGGTGACGATCCGCCGCGACGACCCCGCCGTGAGCGCGCTGGCGCTCCTCGGGCTTGCCGACCGCGTCGACGTGGTCCATGGCGACATCTGCGCCGAGGGCCTCGTCGCGCGGGCGCTCGGCGAGTACGAGGTCGACAGCGTCTTCCATCTCGCGGCGCAGACACTGGTCGGTCCCGCGAACAAGGCCCCGCTATCGACGTTCGAGACGAACATCCGCGGCACCTGGCTCGTGCTCGAGGCCTGCCGCGCGCACGGTGTAGCACGAGTCCTCGTCGCGTCGTCGGACAAGGCCTACGGGCGCCCGGGCTCGCTTCCCTACCGTGAGACCCAGCCCCTTCAGGCGATCTACCCCTACGACGTCTCGAAGGCCGCATGCGACCTCATCGCGCGCTCGTACTGGCACACGTTCGGGCAGCCGGTGGCGGTCACGCGGTTTGCCAACCTCTACGGCGGGGCGGATACGAACCGCTCGCGCCTGATTCCCGAGGCCGTGTCGGCCGCGCTCAGCGGACGCGCCCCCGTGATCCGCTCCGATGGGTCGCCCGAGCGTGACTTTCTGTACGTCGAGGATGCGGTGGCGGCGTACCTCGCGATCTGGGAGGCACTCGGGCGAGGGGAGGGGGAGGGCGAGGCATTCAACGCCGGAGGCGGGAAACCCCACAGCGTCCGGGAGGTGGTCTCCCTGATCTGCCGGCTGGCCGGCACCTCGGTCGCGCCCGACATCCGCGGCGACGGCGTGCCCCATGGGGAGATAGATCGCCAGTGGGTCGACTCGAGCAAGCTCCGCACGCTCACTGGGTGGGAGCCCAGGGTCACGCTGGAAGAGGGGCTGCGCCGCACGATCGATTGGTATCGCGCCCACCCGGCGGCCCGGCTGCCAGGGCCCGCCGAACGCTCGACCACGCCCGCGGTCCTAGACTAGATCGTATGTCAGGTCACTCGAAATGGCACTCGATCAAGCACAAGAAGGCCGTCGTCGACGCCCGGCGCGGCCAGCACTTCACCAAGCTGGCGCGGGCGATCACGATCGCGGCCCGCGAAGGCGGTGGCGACCCCGACGGCAACTCTGGTCTCGCCCTGGCGATCCAGAAGGCGCGCGACGCATCGATGCCGAAGGACAACATCGAGCGGGCGATTGCCAAGGGGACGGGCGGGGCCGGTGACGCCGAGCAGATCGAGACCGTGCTCTACGAGGGGTACGGGCCCGGGGGCGTCGCGCTCCTGATCGAGGCGCTGACGGACAATCGCAATCGCACCGGCTCGGATGTCCGTCATCTGCTGTCCAAATACGGCGGCAACCTGGGCGAGCCGGGCTCGGTGTCGTACCTGTTCGAAAAGAGCGGTGTGATCGTGGTGGACGCGAGTCGCTACGACGAGGAGGACCTGATGCCCGCGATCGACGCCGGCGCCCAGGACATCACGCTCGACGACGATGTATTCGAGATCGTGACCGAGCCGGGCGACCTGCCCGCGGTGCGCGAGGCGCTCGAGCAGGCGGGGGTCGAGGTCGAGAGCGCCGACGTCGCGCAGCGGCCCAAGTCCCGGGTGCCGGTCAATGAGGCCGACGCAGCCAAGTTGATGAAGCTGATTGATGCGCTCGAGGAGTCAGACGACGTCGCAGCGGTTCACGCGAACTTCGATGTCGATGCTTCGGTGCTCGAGCGGATCGCCTCCTGAGTTCGCCCGCTACGCTGCGATGACGATGATGGTGAAAGGACTCTCGATCATTTGCGGCCTCGCCCTGCTTGGTGCCGGACTGGCCGCCTGCGGCAGCTCCAAGGCACCTGGGGTGACGCAGGCGCCTTCGGGCGGGCAGACCGCGGCCTCGATCGCAACCACGCCCAAGCCGCCGCCCCAGCTCGCCAACAAGCCGGCCGTGGTGGTGCCGAAGGGCCCGCCGCCCACGCATCTGGTGACCAAGGACCTGATCGCCGGCACGGGGCAGACCGCCGCCTCCGGGCAGACGGTCACCGTCAACTACGTCGGCGTGCTGTACAACAACGGCAAGGAATTCGACTCCTCGTGGAAGCGCAACCAGCCGTTCACCACGGCGCTGACGCCGGGGAGCGTGATCCCGGGATGGGTCCAGGGGATCGCCGGAATGAAGGTGGGCGGCCGCCGCGAGCTGATCATCCCCCCGAGCCTCGGATACGGCAAAGCTGGGAGCCCGCCGACGATTCCGCCTAACTCGACGCTCGTCTTCGTCGTCGATCTGCTCTCCGTCGCCTAGTCGCGGGTGCCGGTTCTGCGTCGCGGGCGTCGCGTGGCTGGCGGCTGCGGGCCGGGCCGCCCGTCGTCTGCGCGGCCGCAAGCCTGCGGGCGCGATACAGCGGCAGGGACTCCCCGATGCCCTTCAGCCGGTGTCGGCCCGCGAACGACCACTCGAAGTCCTCGAGCGCCGCGTCCCGGACCTCCTCGGTGCAGAGGACGCTCCCCGGGCGCGCGATACCGGTCACCCGGCTGGCGAGGTTGACCGCGCGGCCGAAGTAATCGCCCGCCCGCACGAGCGCCGGACCGCGCGCGATACCGGCGCGCACGCTCGGTAGATCTGCCTCCTGCGCGGCCTCGACGAGCTCGATCGCGGCGCCGACCAGTGGCGCCGGCTCGGCGCAAACGAGCATCGCGGCGTCGCCGATGGTCTTGATCAGCCGCACCGGGGCTTCGGCCACGTTCATGGCGGCATCGCTGAACCTTGCCGCCACGCTACCGAGCTCCTCCGAATCGACCTGGCCGCCCAGGGTGGTGAAACCCACCAGGTCGGCAAAGCACACGGCGACGTCCTGCTCGCCGACAGCACGGCCCGTCTCGCGCTCCGCCCTGCCGATCATCCCGCGGCGCACGGCTTCTCGCAGGTGCGCGTCGTATGCGGCCACCAGCACCGGGGCGAACGCCGGCGCGAGCCGCTCCGCCAGCGCGGTGAACCTGAGCGCTATGTCGTCCTCGCTGTCTCCGGGATGGAGGAACGTCTCCCCGAACGCACCGGTGCTGGCGGCGGCCACCCGCGCCATCGCCTCGCCGAGCACGCGCGTTATCTCGCCGATGGCCTCTTCGCTGAAGCCGGCGTCCAGGAACAGCTTCGTGGACTGCGCGGCCGCGATTTCCTCCTCGCCGAAGACGCGGTCGTCGGGTTCGGCCGCCGGGAGGCCGAGCCGACGCCGGATCACGAGCACCAGCTGGGCCGGGACTCCCGTCCGTTCCTCGATGTCCCGCGCGGTGTACCGGCCGCCGAGCAGGCGGTCCAGGGGCAACAGCGCCAGCCTGCTCTCGGCCACCGCGGAGCGCAGCTCCTCGAGGCTTACTCCCTCGGCGTAAAGTCGCTCGAGCAGCTGCTCGCGGGCGGACCGTTCATGACCATCCAGCCCATCCAGCAACCCGGCCGCGGAGAAGTCCATGGGGACATCGTCGCGCAAATCCGCCGGGCGGGGATCGGCTAGCATCGACCGGCCTCGCGGGGTGTGATCCGGGCAGGACACGTTGGTACTGCCGGCGCGTCGCTCCCGCTCCGATACACCTTCTAGGCGAACACCTCACATGCTCTCGATCCTGATGCCCGTCTACAACGAGCGTGAGCGCGTCGAACGCGCGATCGCCGAGGTGCTGGCGACCGAGCTGCCGAGCGATTTCGAGCTGATCGTGGTCGACGACGGTTCCACCGATGGGACGCGCGAGATCCTTCGTGGCGGGGAATGGGACGGGCGGGTACGGCTGTTCGAGCACGAGCACAACCAGGGCAAGGGGGCAGCCGTTCAGACCGGGCTACGGGAAGCGCGGGGCGACTACGCGGCGATCTTCGACGCCGACCTCGAGTACGACGCGAGCGACCTCGGTCTGCTGATGCCGCCCTTGTTGGACGGCCGCGCGAACGCCTGCTTCGGCGTGCGCGCGTTCGACGGCTACACGAGCCATTCGTTCCTCTACGTGCTCGGGAACAAGGGCGTCACGCTGGTCTGCAACATCCTGTTCAACGTCTACCTTCACGACATCATGACCTGCCACAAGATGATCCGGACGGACGTCTTCCGCAGCCTGGCGCTGCGGTCCCCGGGCTTCGCCATCGAGCCCGAGATCACCGCCAGGCTGGTCCAGCGGGGGGAGCGGATCTTCGAGGTGCCGGTGCATTACCGAGCCCGGTCGACCTCCGAGGGGAAGAAGCTAACGGCGCTGGACGGCTTTCGCGTGGTCGGGACCTTGCTTCGCTGCCGCTTCTCGCCGTCCTTACGGCGTGGAGGGCGAGATCGCCACTGAGACCTCTATCAAGTCTCCGGCCTCGGCGCCCCCAGGTGGTATGTCGCCCGATGCGCGCCGCCGGGCCTGGCTCGCGTCGCCGTTCGTCATCTCCGCCGCGATCTGCTTCGCGCTGGCGGCGCTCTCCGCCGCCGTCCTCCCGACCGTGCCGAGCTACGACCCGTGGTCGTGGATCGTGTGGGGCCGGGAGGTGGTCGATCCGCACCTGAGCTTCACGGTCGGCGGAGGGCCGTCGTGGAAGCCGCTGCCGGTGGTGTTCACCACCGTGTACGCGCTGTTCGGCGGCGCCGCGCCGACGTTGTGGGTGATCACCGCGCGCGCCGGCGGGCTGCTCGCGCTCGTGGCCGCATACCGTCTCGCGTCGAGGATCGTGGGCGAGGATCGCCGTGCCGGCGCAGTCGCTGGCGTGATCGCGGCCGCCGGGGTGGCGCTGACCCAGGAGTGGTCCTACTACATGTTTCGCGGCACCTCCGAGCCGCTGCTCGTGGCGACGTCGCTGTGGGCTGTCGATCGCCATCTCGACGGCCGCCGGGGCTCGGCCTTCGCGCTCGGGGTGGCCGCGTCGCTGATCCGTCCCGAGGCCTGGCCGTTCGTCTTGGCCTACGGCGTGTGGCTGTGGCGGCGGGAGCCCCGACTGCGGGCGCTCGTGGTGGCCGGACTGTTCTCGATCCCGTTCCTGTGGTTCGTGCCGCCGTGGATCGGAACCGGTCAGCCGTTCATCGCCGCGACCCACGCCAAGGCTTACAACGGCCACCTCGGCAAGCATCCGTTCCTCGAGGTGCTGCGCCGCGGGACCGATCTTCAGGTGCTCCCGATGCTGGTGATGGCGGTCGTCGCGGTCCTCCTGGCGGGGTGGTCGCTCCGCGGCGAGGGGGCGGACGGCTCGAGACGTCGGAGCGACCGGCTCGTACTGGCGCTGGCCGCCGGCGTGGTCGCGTGGTGGGTGCTCGTGGTGGGGATGACGCTGGACGGCTATCCGGGCCTCGAGCGCTTCTACCTGCCCGCGGCCGGCGTCACCTGCGTGCTCGCCGGTGTGGGGGTGGTGCGGTTGGCGCAGCTTGCCGGCGCGTGGGTCCGGAGTTCCCGGTGGCTCGGCGCCGGCGCCGGCGATGGCGCCGGCGATGGCGCGGGCGCCGGAGGGCACGGCGGTACCCGGATCGCCTGGCTCGTGCCCGTCGGGGTGGGGGCCGCCCTGATCGCCCTGTCGATCCCGTTCACCACCAACCGGATCGACGAAGCCCGGGCCCAGAAACCGATCACGGCGCGCGCGGTCACCCGGCTGGACCAGCTTTCGGCCGCGGTCTCGGCGGTCGGCGGGCACGACGGCGTGTTCCCGTGTCGCAGGAGCTACGTGGCGGTGAACCACGGGGTCCAGACGGCGCTGGCGTGGAAGCTCCACGTGACGCTCGAGCGGGTGGGAACCTCGATGCGCCATCAGGGCCTCGTGTTCGTGGGCCCGCACGACACCATCGACGGCCAGCCCCCACCGCTGAGCCCGCGCCTCACGCGGGTGCAGCTGCTCAAGCAGGTCGGGGTGTGGCGGGTGTACCGGGTTTCGGTGCCCGGCGAGCCCCAAGGCTGCGTGGGTACGTAGTCGGTTTCTCGGGTCGATCCCGGGGATCGGCTGGCGGGCCGGGCGTCGCCACCCACGCGCCGCCGCCCCCGGGTCGCCGCCGGGTGTGCTGGATGTGGGTTGCATACGAACCCTTTTTCAGCACACCCCGATCTGAGGCCGGCGGCCCGCGTGGCCGCCGG
The DNA here is from genome assembly GCA_963731355.1 of uncultured Solirubrobacterales bacterium. Taxonomy (GTDB): domain Bacteria; phylum Actinomycetota; class Thermoleophilia; order Solirubrobacterales; family Solirubrobacteraceae; genus Palsa-465. The sequence continues at coordinate 168,849 of CAVSUS010000007.1, forward strand.
CCTTGAGGCTCCCCCCGGCACCGGCGTTCCCGCCACTCGCGGGGAGGCGTCCGGCGCCGGACGCAGAATCCAGAACGCATGATCGTCCTCGGAATCGACCCGGGCACGGCCAGCACCGGCTACGGCGTCGTGGAAGGCGCCGGCTCGAGGCTGCGCGCGCTCGAGGACGGCGTGATCCACACCCCCGCCGGCGTCCCTCTCGAGCGCCGGCTGGCCGACATCCACGCGCGCGTCGATGGGTTGCTCGAGGGCCACAGGCCGGACGCAGTGGCGATCGAGGAGCTGTACTTCGGCGCCAACGCCCGAACCGCGTTCGCCGTAGGGCAGGCGCGCGGAGTGGTCCTGCTCGCCGCCGGGCAGCGGGGCGTACCGTCGCGGTCGTACACGCCTCAACAGGTCAAGGGGGCCGTGTGCGGCCACGGCCGCGCTGACAAGGAGCAGGTGGGCAGGATGGTCGCGCGCCTGCTCGGGCTGCCCGCTCCGCCGGCGCCCGACCATGCCGCCGACGCCCTCGCCGTGGCGATCTGCCACCTCAATCGCGCGCCGGTGACTCGGGCGCTCGCCGCAGTCGACCTGTCGGCCGGAGCGCGGGCATGATCGCACTGGTGTCGGGAACGGTCGCGGTCAGGCGCAGCGACCACGTAGTCGTCGACTGCGGGGGTGTGGGCTATCGCCTTGCGGTCTCGCGCGAGACGCTCCGGCACGTGCCCGCCGTCGGTCGCGAGGTGGTGCTGCACAGCCACCTGGTGGTGCGCGACGATGCACTTCAGCTGTTCGGGTTTGCCACCGAGGAGGAGCGCGAGTTGTTCCTGATGCTCCTCGGCGTGCAGTCGGTAGGTCCCAAGGTGGCGCTCGCGGTGCTCTCGGGCGGCCCGCCGCGGGACCTGCTGGCCGCCGTCGCCGTCGGCGACACGGCACGGCTGCAAGCCGTCCCCGGAATCGGCAAGCGAACGGCCGAGCGGATCGTCGTCGAGCTGCGGGAGAAGGTGGAGGTCTCGCTCCCCGAGCCGCCGGTCCGCGTGACGCGCACGGACGATCCGCGCGGTCTGGCGCGCGAGGGCCTGCTCGGCCTCGGGTACACCGCGCTCGAGGCCGACGAGCTTCTCGACGGCGCCCGCGGTGAGCGGCCCGAGGAGCTGATCGCCCACGCGCTGAGGACGGCGCGCCGGTGAGCACCGCACGCATTCAGGACCCCGAACTGCTGCCCGACGACGATCTCGACCGTTCGCTGCGTCCTCGCCGGCTCGAGGACTTCATCGGCCAGGACTCGATCAAGGATCAGTTGTCTGTCTCGATCACCGCCGCCGCCAGCCGCGGCGAAGCGCTCGACCACGTTCTGCTCGCCGGGCCACCCGGACTCGGCAAGACGTCGCTGGCGCAGATCGTCGCCGCCGAACTCCGCGTCCCGTTCGTGCAGACGGCCGGTCCCGCGCTCGAGCGCAAGGGCGACGTGGCCGCGTTCCTGACCGCGCTGGAGCCACGCGCGGTGTTCTTCGTCGATGAGATTCACCGCCTGCCGAGGGCGCTGGAGGAGACGTTCTACCCCGCCATGGAGGACCGCGCGTTGCCGATCACCGTTGGGCAGGGAGCGGGCGCCCGGATCGTGACCCTCGATCTGCCCCCGTTCACGCTGATCGGCGCGACCACCCGATCGGGGTTGCTGACCACTCCGCTGCGAGACCGCTTTGGCATTCAGCACCGCCTCGAGCACTACGATCCCGAGCACCTGGCTCGGATCGTCCGTCGCTCGGCACGGCTGCTCGACGTGGCGATCGAGGATGGCGGGGCCGAGGCGATCGCCCAGCGCAGTCGCGGCACCCCCCGAGTCGCCAACCGGCTGCTCAAGCGTGTGCGCGACTACGCGGAGGTGCGAGGCGGCGGCGTGGTGACCGGCGCGGTGGCGGCCGGCGCGCTGGATCTCCTGGAGGTCGACCACGAGGGTCTCGACCGCCTCGATCGGGAGATCCTCCGCGCGATCTGCGAGAAATTCAGCGGCGGTCCCGTGGGGCTCTCCACGCTGGCCGTGGCCGTGGGCGAGGAGCAGGACACGATCGAGGACGTGTACGAGCCCTACCTGCTTCAGCGGGGCCTGATCGCGCGAACGCCACGCGGGCGGGCCGCCACCCGGCGCGCGTTCAGGCATCTGGGTCTCGAGCCCCCGGGGCCGCTGGCACTGCTGTAGCGGCCGCCGAAGCCGCTCCGCTCCTCCCGCGCGGACTCTAACCAGCTCTTACGAGATTGTAAGAAAGCCCTAGCTATCCTCGTCTCGGCAATGGCCCGCGAGCACTATTTCATCTGTCCCCATTGCGGTCACCGGTCCATGGGGACGGATCGAAATACCGGTTTCCGGCGCGAAGCGCGCGGCTGTGAGAAGTGCGGATTCGCTTATCTGTTCGAGCTGCTCGACGACTACTACCCCGCCCCCAACGCGGCGTTTTTCGCCACCGATCGTGACGGGCGGATCGTCGACTGCGGCAAAGGGTCGTTCGAGCTCACAGGACTCAAGACCGAGCAGGTGATCGGCCGCCCGGTCAAAGACGTGCTGGGTCTCCGGTTCGAGGATGGAACGGACCACATCGGCACGGCGCTCGAGTGGGAGGTTCGTGTCCAGGGCAAGCCCGTCGAAGTGAACGCCGAGCATGATTTCGCCGCCAAGGCCGTGGCGGACATCTTTCCGGCGTACGATGATGACGAGGGTGGGCTGCTGGTGGTTCTGACGCCCAGCAACCACCGGTAGCATCCGGACACAGTGCATGACTGACCGCCAGCGCAACGGTTTCATCCTGCTCCTGGTCGTCGGGCTGATCGCCGCATCGGTCGTCGTGATCACGCAGCGCAAGACGCTGCTCGGACTCGACTTGAAGGGCGGAGTTGAGCTCGTCTACCAGGGACAGCCAACGGCCCAGACTCCCGTGGTCACCCAGGACGCGCTGTCGCGGGCGGTGGACATCATGCGCCAGCGCGTCGACCAGCTCGGTGTCGCCGAGCCTGAGATTCAGACTCTGGGCGGCAACCAAATCTCGGCCGGACTACCGGACGTCCAGAACACGGCGCGCGCCGAGAAGCTCGTCGGTACCACGGCGCGCCTTGCCTTCTATGACTGGGAGGCGAACGCGCTCACGCCGAACGGCAAGACGGTATCCAGTCAGCTGCAGACCCAGGACCCCACCGCGCTCCAGATCAGTCAGGGCTCCGGCGCCGCTCCCGGGAACCCAGGCGCCGGGAGCATGAGCCTGTACAGCGCGGTCACGCTCGCCTCCAAGCAGGCGCCCGAGCCGAGCAGCGATAACGCCCGTGACGGGCCGCAGTACTACATGTTCGGTGCTCCCGGGAGCGCTGCGTGCGCCGCGGCCGCCCGCGCCAACGGCACGACCCCGGTCGCCGGCACACACTGCCTCCTCTCCGGACCCGCCGACAACCAGGCGGAGCTGCTCGCGGGCCTCCCCGCCGGCGTGAGCGCCTCACAGGGCCAGACGCTCGTCGTTCCGCGGGGCATCGTGGTGCTCCAGGCCGTGCCGGCCAGCTTTGCCCATCCTCCGAGCATCAGCGACCCGACGGCGCAGTTCTTCGTGCTCAAGGACCATGTTTCGCTGTTCGGGAACGACATCACGAACCCGCAGCAGAGCACCGACCAGAGCGGCGCTCCGGACGTGGCCTTCGGGTTCACCTCCCACGGTGCCAAGGCCTTCCAGAGCGTCACGGCGCAGATCGCGCACCGCGGCAACCTGGTCAGCGGTCTGGGCCAGACGCTCAACCAGCACTTCGCCGTGGCGCTCGATACGCAGCTGGTCACGGTTCCCTCGATCGACTTCAAGACGTATCCCGACGGAATCCCGGGGGACAACGGCGCCGACATCACCGGGGGCTTCACGATCTCGTCCGCGCAGGATCTGGCGACGCAGCTGCGGCTCGGCGCGCTGCCGATCAAGCTGAAGCTCATCTCCGAGTCCCAGGTGTCCGCGACGCTCGGCAAGCAGGCGCTCCACCAGGGATTGATCGCCGGCCTCGCCGGCCTGATCATCGTCGCGATCTTCCTGATCGCGTACTACCGCGTGCTCGGCCTGATCGCGACCGCGGGTCTGATGGTCTACGGGCTCTACTTCTTCGCGCTGATCAAGCTGATCCCGATCACGCTGACCCTGCCGGGGATCGCCGGCTTGATCCTCACGATCGGCGTCGCCGCCGACGCCAACATCGTGATCTTCGAGCGCGTGAAGGAGGAAATCCGCGGCGGACGATCGATCCGCCAGGGGATCGTGACCGGGTACCGCAAGGGCCTGACCGCGATCATCGACGCGAACGTGGTCACGATCATGACCGCGTTCATCCTGTTCGTGCTCGCCACCGCGGACGTGAAGGGATTCGCGTTCACGCTGGGGATCGGCACCTTCGTGTCGCTGTTCACCGCGGTGATGGCGACCCAGGCGATCCTCATGACGATGGGCAGCTCGCGTCTGATCGCGAGCCCGTCCGCGCTCGGCGCGGGCGGCAAGAAGCGGCCGTGGCGCTTCGATTTCATGGGCGCCTCGCGCTACTTCTTCTCGATGTCGGGCGTGATCCTGCTGATCGGCGCGCTGGCGATCGGCGGCAAGGGGCTGAACCTAGGCATCGACTTCACCTCCGGCACGCGGATCACCGCCAGCCTTGTGAAGCCGGCCAGCGAAGCGCAGGTGCGATCGGTGATGAGCTCGGAGGGAGTCACTAATCCAGAGGTCCAGAAGGTCTCCAACAAGGGCCTCGGCAACAACGTCTTCCAGATCTCCTCCAAGCAGCTCCAGCCCGGAAAGGTCACGACCGTTAAAGACGCGCTGAATTCCGACTTCGGGGTGAAGTCATTCGACTACAACTCGGTAGGTCCGACGTTCGGCAGAACCGTCGCGAACAGCGCCGTGATCGCGATCATCGCCTCGCTGCTCGTGATCTCGGCCTACGTCGCGCTCAGATTCGAGTGGAAGTTCGCCGTGCCCGTACTGATAGCCCTGATGCACGACCTGCTGATCACCAGCGGCGTGTACTCACTGACCGGCCGGGAGGTGACGACAGCGACCGTGGCCGCGCTGCTGACCATCTTGGGCTACTCGCTCTACGACACGATCATCGTGTTCGACCGGGTGCGGGAGAACGTGCCCCGAATGCCGCGCGCGGCGTTCTCACAGATCGTCAACCGCTCGATGTCAGAGGTGCTGACGCGGTCGTTGGCCACCACCTCCTGCACGCTGATGCCGATCATCGCGCTGCTGCTGTTCGGAGGCGCGACCCTCAAGGACTTCGCGTTCGCGCTCCTGATCGGCGTGGCCTCGGGCGCGTACTCGTCGATCTTCATCGCCTCGCCGGTGCTCACGCATTGGAAGGAGCGCGAGCCGCAGTATCGCGCCCGCCGGCGGCGGATTGAGGGCGAGCTGGGGTACGTCCCGGCGTACGCCGAGGCCGGCGCCGACGTCGAGCCGGTCGCGAAGCGCCCGCGCCGGGTGGGCCGGCTGACCCAGCCCCAGCCGGAGACGGTCTCGGCGGCCGAGTTCGAAGAGATGAAAGCCGGCATCGCGGAAGAAGAGCGCGAGCCGAGCCGACACACCTCGACGCTCACCAAGAGGATGTCCCAGACGGCGGAGGCGGAGACCCGCCCCAAGCCCGCCCGAAAGGGCACGGATGGCGCCCGGAAGCCGGCGGACGGTGCCCGGAAGGGCGCGGACGGCGCCCCGAAGCCCGCGGAAACCATCCGGAAGCCCGCCAAGGCGGCCCGGGAGCCCGCCGCCGGCGCCCGCCCGTCCACGCCGCCCGCCCGCCCCTCCACAGAGGAGACCCGGCCGCCGGATGAAGCCGTAGAGCACGTCCCCGCTCCGGACATCCCCGAGAACGAGGGCGTCGCGCCGGTGTCGAAGCCCAAGCGTCCGTCGAAGTCGCGGCCGCGCAACCGACGGCACGGGAGGCGCAGGTAAGCCATGGGCATGCTCGCCTGGGTGATGATGGGACTCGCCCTGTGGCATTTCACGATCTGGCTGCCGGATCGCTTCTGGGGCGGGATCGTCGGTGCCTTCATCGGTGCGCTCGCGGGCGCGGTCATCTTCGGGCTGGCCATCAACGGCTTCAGCATCCCTGGCCGCCACGCCACACACCTGGGCACGGCGCTCGAGGCAATCCCGGGGGCACTGATCGGGATGGCGCTCGTCTACCTCGAGGGCATCCGCCGCGAGCGTGCCGCGGAGTCGGCCGGTCTCGGCCTCACGTAGGGCGGGCACGCCACCGGTCGGAGCTCGATAGATCCGCCACTCTGTCGGATGAACCTTGCGGCGGCAGGACTTGTGATCGTCGCGCTCGCGGCAGGAGCCGGTATTCATTGACGGTGATCTCAACGCGCACGGGCACGATCGTCTCGCTCCCGCTCGGCGGCGACATCCGCCACTGTGGCGGATGTCTTGACCCGCCACGGGCGCCCATGCGGCCTGACGTGCATCGGTGGCGCCTGGGGTGGGTGAGTTGAGCGGATCGGGCCAGGGCGTCGCCGGTACGCAGACAATCGTTCTGCACGTCGGCGAGCAGTACAGCGCGAGCGAGAAGGCGGTCGTCGAGGCCGCGCTCGGCCGTCATCCGGGCGTCCTGGTGGTGGATGCCAATCCCGTCGCGCAGACGGCCACAGTCACCTTCGAGGAGTCGGTCACCTCGGTCGCCGAGCTGCGTCGACTGGTGCGGGGATGCGGGTACGAGTGCGCCGGTTGCAGCGTCCCCGGCTGCATGTGCGATCCGCGGCAGGAGCCGGGCCGGCCGCAGCGCGCGCACGACCCCGCCGCGGTCGAGCGAGCTGCCGACCCGAAAGGGCACGGCGAGGGCGGGCACGCGGGCCACTCGATGGAGCACATGGCGAGCGCGATGCGCGACCGGTTCCTGTACTCGCTCGTGTTCACGCTCGCGATCCTGGCCTGGTCGGACACCGGGAAGACCCTGTTCGGCAAGCCCCTGGCGACGCCGTTCGGGCTCGATAGGGACATTTGGCAGCTGCTGCTGAGCCTGCCCGTGCTGTACGCCGCGCGGATGTTCTTTTCGGGCGCGCTGAACGCGCTCCGGCAGCGGACCCTCGACATGAACGTATTGGTGGCCGTGGCGGTGGGGATCAGCTGGGTGTACTCGACGGTCGTCACCGCCGGATTGTCCGGAGACGTCTTCTACGACGCGGGCGCGATGCTTGCCACGTTCGTACTGCTCGGGCACTGGTTTGAAATGCGAGCCCGGGGCAGCGCCTCGGGCGCGATGCGGGCCCTGCTCGACCTGGCGCCGCCGAGGGCGGTCGTGCTACGAGACGGCGACCCGGTCGAGGTGCCGACAGCCGAGGTGGCCGTCGGCGACGTGCTGCTGATCCGCCCAGGGGCCAAGGTGCCGGTCGACGCCGAGGTGCTCGAAGGCGATAGCGAAGTCGACGAGTCGACGGTCACCGGGGAGAGCTTGCCGGTCCACAAGAGCGTCGGCGACGCGCTGGTCGGAGCGACGATCAACCACAACGGGACGCTGCGCGCGCGCGCCAGCGCCGTCGGCTCGGACACGGCGCTGGCGCAGATCGTGAAGCTCGTGCAGCAGGCTCAGAACTCCAAGGCTCCCGCTCAGCGGCTGGCGGATCGGGCGGCGTTCTGGCTGGTGTTGATCGCGATCTCGGCGGGGGCGATCACGTTTCTGATCTGGGCAGTGATCGTGGGTCGCGACGTCAAGGACTCGTTGCTGTTCGCGATCACGGTCGTCGTGATCACCTGCCCCGATGCGCTCGGGCTCGCCACCCCGACGGCGATCATGGTCGGCAGCGGCCTCGGTGCTCGGCGCGGCATTCTGTTCAAGAGCGCGACCTCGCTCGAGCAGGCCGCTGCGCTCGACGCCGTCGTGTTCGACAAGACCGGCACGCTCACGCGCGGCGAGCCCGAAGTCGTGGCGATCGCGACCGCGGACGGCATCGGCGAGGCGGAGCTGCTGCGGATGGTGGCGGCGGTCGAGCGCGACAGCGAGCACCCTCTGGCGCGCGCGATCGTCGCCGCCGCAAGCGCGCGCGGACTGGATCCCCCGCGAGCGGAGCGGTTCGAGGCGATCCCAGGGGAGGGCGCGGTCGCGACCGTGGACGGCAAACGGCTCGCGGTCGGCAACGCCAGGTTGATCGCCCGCGAGCGCATCGGGCTCGACGGGTTCTCCCGGCAGGCGGAGCAGCTCGCGGGCGAGGGCCGGACGGCGGTGCTGGTGACGCTCGACGGGCACGCGGCAGGCGTGATCTCGATCGCCGACGCCGTGCGCGACAGCTCGAAGCAGGCGGTCGCCTCCCTCCGGGAGCTTGGCGTGCGCTCGGTCATGCTGACCGGCGACAGCCGGCCGACGGCGGAGCGCGTCGCCGCGGAGATCGGCATCGACGAGGTGCTCGCGGAGGTCCTGCCCGCCGACAAGGCGAGCAAGGTCGCCGAGCTGCAGCGCCGGGGTCGCACGGTCGCGATGGTGGGGGACGGCGTCAACGATGCTCCCGCGCTCGCGCAGGCGGACGTGGGCATCGCGATCGGAACCGGCACCGACGTCGCCGTCGAGACCGCCGACGTGGTGCTGATGCGCTCCGACCCCCTCGACGTGTGCGCCGCGATCACGATCAGCCGCGCCACTCGCCGCAAGATGCACCAGAACCTCGGCTGGGCGATCGGGTACAACAGCATCGCGCTGCCGATCGCGGGCGGCGTGTTCGAGCCGGTGGGCTTCACGCTCGGCCCGGCGATCGGCGCGCTCAGCATGTCCGGCTCGAGCATCATCGTCGCGCTCAACGCGGTCGCGCTCAAACGGGTGCGGCTGCGGCGTAACGGGGGGTGAGCACCGGCCGAACGGACGGCCGGCGCGCGAATCTGTCGGGGGCGGCTCTTACCCTGCCGCCATGTCTCAGCCAGCAGCACTCGCCGACACCACGGAAGCCGGCGTCGCGGCACCATCCCTCCGCGTTGTGGCGGACCCGGCGGTGTCTGGAGCGGAGCGCGTGCCGGTGGCGCCGCGCCTGGAGCTCCCCGGGTATGACCTCGATGCGGCGCTGGGGCTCGAGCGAGAGGTGGGAGTGAGTCATGTCCTGGCGCAGGTCCTGGTCAGGCGCGGCCTAGACCGGCCCGAGCTGGTGCGCGAGTTCCTCGAGCCTCGCGAGGTTTACGACCCTCGCACGTTCGGGGGTATCGACCGGGCGATCGCGCTGATCTGTCGCCACATCCGCGCGCGGAGCAGGATCGTTGTCCACGGCGACTACGACGTCGACGGGGTGTGCGCGACGGCAATCCTGGTCAGGGCGCTGAACTCACTGGGCGCGAACGTCGGGTGGTTCCTGCCGGACCGGGTCGACGACGGCTATGGGGTGTCGGTCGAGACGGTGCGCCGGCTTGTGGGCCGGCGCACCGATCTCCTGATCACCGTGGACTGCGGGATCACCGCCGTGGAGGAGGTTGCCGGAGCGCGGGGCGCGGGCCTGGACGTCGTGGTCACCGATCACCACTCCCCGCGTCCGGACGGCGTGGTTCCGGACTGCCCGATCGTGCATCCGGCTGTCTGCGGCTACCCCTGCCCGGATCTGTGCGGCACCGGCGTGGCGTTCAAGCTCGCCGTCGCGCTGGGGGCACCGACGGCCGCCGATGACATCGAGCTCGTGGCGCTCGCGACGGTCACGGACCTGATGCCGCTGAGGGGCGAGAACCGCAGCCTCGTGCGAGACGGCCTGCGTGCGCTTGCGAACACGGCGAAACCGGGGCTGCGGGCCTTGATGAAGGTGGCGAAGGTCGATCCGAGCGCGCTCGACACGCAGGCGCTCGGGTTCCGCCTCGGGCCCCGGATCAACGCCGCCGGGAGGCTGCGCCGCGCTGACGCCGGTCTCGAGCTGCTCCTGACCGACGATCCCCAGCGGGCGGCGGAGGTGGCGGCCGAGCTCGACGGCGTGAACACCGAGCGGCGGGCGGTGGAGCAGAAGATTCTGTGGGACGCCGAATCCCAGGTCGCACACGCCGGCGACCGGAATGCGTTCGTGCTTGCCGGAGAGGACTGGCATCCGGGGGTGATTGGAATCGTCGCCTCGCGGATCGTGGAGCGGTACCACCGACCCACCATCCTGGTTGCGCTCGACGGACAGCTCGGCTCGGGCTCCGGCCGGAGCATCCCCGGCTTCGATCTGCTCGGCGCGTTGAACGCCGGCGCTGAGCACCTTCAGCGCTACGGCGGTCACCGGGCCGCAGCGGGCTTGACGATTGCTCGAGACCGAATCGATGCGTTCCGAGCCGCGGTCGAGGCGCACGCGCGCGGTGTTCTCACCCCGGACCTGCTCCAGCCGGTGGAGCGCGTGGACGCCATCGTATCCGGGGGTCAGCTCGGCCTGGCGCTGGCCGAGGAGCTCGAGTCTCTTGAGCCGTGTGGGGTTGGCAACCCCGGTGCGCGGCTGTTGGTGCCCGGCGCCCGCTTCGAGGACGTCAGACCGATGGGGGAGGGGCGGCACGCGCGTTTCTCGGTTGGCTCCGGCGGTACACGGGCTCGTGCCGTCGCCTTCGGCTGCGACGGCGGTCTGGCCACCCCGCCGGGAGAGCCGGTCGACGCCACGTTCCGCCTGAAGCGCAACGTGTGGAACGGCGCGGTCGAGGCTCAGCTGGTCCTGGGCCACTGGTGGCCGTGCGCGCCGGAGGGGATCGAGGTTCTTGGCGAGCCTATCGACTATCTCGCGGCCGTGGTCGCGGAGATCGACGCACACTGCGAGCGCTGCGGCCCGAGCGAATCGCCGGCGCCTCGCCGGACCGTGCTCGACCGTCGCGGCGAAAGCCCGCTCGCGGTCCTCGCGGACGCTCTGACCGCCGGGGGAGGGGTGCTCGCGGTCTGCGCCGAGGTGCCGCGCAGGCTCGCAGGACTGAGCGCGCGAATCGGCGGCTTCTCGCTCATCTCCTACCACGCCGTGGAGCGCGCCCCCGCCCTCCCGAGTTCGTTCAAGCACGTGGTAGTCCTCGATCCACCCTCCTCCGCGGTCTCCGCGGCACTCCTCGAGACCGGAGCCGGGTTCACCCACTTTGCCTGGGGCGAGCCTGAGCTACGCTTTGCTCAGCAGATGCACGAGCTGGAGTACGGTCTCCGCGCTTCGCTCGTGGCCCTCTACCGAGGCCTCAGGCTGCGGGGGAGGGTGACCGGCCAGGAGCTCGAGCGCCTGCTTCGCGGAGACGGTCCGCACGGCCGCCCGGCACGCCTGGCGGGACGGCTGATCAAAGTCCTCGCGGAGCTTGAACTCGTCAGCCTCGACCGGAATCTGCCGGCCCTGGCGATCGAGCGCGCCGCGCCCACCGCGTTGGAGCGCTCGCCGGCGTACAGGGCCTACGCAAAGCGATACGAGGACGGACGACGATACCTGACCAGGGCAAGGATTCGACGAAGGGCCTGAGCCGCTCGGGAGTCACCGATGCGAGCGGGGCCGCCCCGGACGCTGCTCCGAGCGGGGGCACGGGCGACGGGGGCCGCATAGGCCCTGCGATGGTCAGAACCCGGCCGCCGGTCGATCAGGTCGTGCACGCCGACGCCCGCGCGGCCGTGGACCGGGCCGAACTGACCGCGGCGGAGCGGCGCCTGCTCGGCGACCTGTTCGCGATCGTCGAGGAGCATTCTCACGAGGCGGCGGTCGCCGTCGACCGCCAACGGGTCGAAGAGGCGTTCGTGTACGCGTGCGCGCATCACGCCGACCAGCGGCGCAAGTCGGGGGAGGACTTCATCATCCATCCGGTCGGGGTGGCCAAGATCTGCGCCGGGATGCGGCTCGACACCGAGACGCTGTGCGCCGCCCTGCTGCACGACACGGTCGAGGACACGTCCGCGTCGCTCGAGGAGGTAAGCGAGGCGTTCGGCGAGGAGATCGCGGGTCTCGTGGACGGGGTCACGAAGTTGACCGGGCTGACCTTCCAGTCGCGCGACGAGGCCCAGGCCGAGAACTACCGCAAGATGATGGTCGCGATGGCCACGGACATCCGGGTCATCCTGATCAAGCTCGCCGACCGCTTGCACAACATGCGCACGATCGGCGCCATGCCGAAGCACAAGCAGATCGACAAGGCCCGCGAGACGATCGACATCTACGCCCCGATCGCCCACCGCCTTGGCATCCACGCCATCAAGTGGGAGCTCGAGGACCTCGCTTTCCAAACCCTGCACCCGCGCAAGTACGCCGAGATCAAGGCCCTCGTGGCCCAGCAGCGCGCCGAACGCGAGCGCTACGTCAACCAGGCAGGGGAGTACCTGGCCAAGGAGCTGGACGAGCTCGGGATTGACGCCGAGATCTCGGGGCGCGCCAAGCACTTCTACTCGATCTACTCGAAAATGACCAAGAAGGGCCGGGAGTTCAACGAGATCTACGACCTGACCGCGATGCGCGTGATCGTAGGGTCGGTCAAGGACTGCTACGGCGCGGTGGGGGTCATCCACTCGCTGTGGAAGCCGCTCCCCGGCCGGTTCAAGGACTTCATCGCGATGCCGAAGTTCAACATGTACCAGTCGCTGCACACGACCGTGATCGGACCCGAGGGGCGCCCGCTCGAGATCCAGATCCGCACCCGCGAGATGCACGACCTGGCCGAGTTCGGGATCGCCGCGCACTGGATGTACAAGGAGTCCGCCGCCCGCGATGCCACGGACTCCGATGGCAAGCTCAAATGGCTCCGGTCGCTCCTGGATTGGCAACAGGACATGGCCGATTCGCGGGAGTTCATCGAGACGCTCAAGGTCGACCTGTTCGAGGACGAGGTCTTCGTGTTCACCCCCAAGGGGGAGGTCAAGTCGCTGGCTGCGGGGGCCACACCGCTGGACTTCGCATACGAGATCCACACCGACGTCGGCCACCGCTGCGTGGGCGCGAAGGTGAACGGCAAGATCGTTCCGTTGTCCTACCAGCTGCGCTCCGGGGACATCGTCGAGGTCCTGACCTCAAAGCGCGAGCGGGGCCCCTCGCGGGACTGGCTGGCTCTGGTCAAGACGACCCGGGCCCGGAACAAGATCAAGGCCTGGTTCAAGGCCGAGTCGCGCCGCGACAGCGAGCACAGCGGCCGGGAGCTCCTGCAGGACCACCTGCGAAGGCAGGGCCTGCCGGCACAGAAGGTCGTCGGCTCCGCACTGCTGGCCGACGTGATCCGCGAGATGGGGTTCCGCAAGGCCGACGACTTCTACATCGCCCTGGGCGGAGCCAAGATCTCCCCCAAGGTCGTCGTCAACAAGATCATGCAGCGTCTCAAGCAGGGCGAGGCGGCCGACGCTGAACCGACGGCGGCCGACGACCTCCTACAGACACGCCGCCGCCGCGCGCGCCCGACGACGTCCTCCTCGCGCTACGGAATCATGGTGGAGGGGATCGACGAGGTCATGCTCCGCTTGGCCAAGTGCTGCCGGCCGGTGCCGGGCGACCCCATCGCCGGCTACATCTCGCTGGGCCGCGGGATCACCATCCACCGCGAGGACTGTCCGAACGTGGCCGTTCTGAAACGCGACCCCGATCGGTTCACGCCAGTGTCCTGGGAGGGCGACGCCGAAACCTCGTTCCGCGTCGAGATCCAGGTCGACGGCTGGGATCGGCACCGCCTGCTCGAGGACATGTCCCGCACGTTCGCCGAGGCCGGCATCAACATCGTGGAGGCGCGCTGCACGGTCAACCACCCGATGGTCAAGAACCGGTTCGTGGTCGAGGTCGGAGATACGCGCGCGCTGGATCAGACGATCACCCGTTTGCGGAACATCGACTCGGTGTTCGACGCCTATCGCGTGACGCCGGGCGGCGGCTAGACCGGGCCCGCGCGATGGGCGCTATCCATCGCCGCTCTGGGCAGGGCTGGGAGGGCGTGGTCCCCCAGGCCTACGACGACGTGGCGCTCGCCGGGGTGCGAAAGCACGAGCTGATCGGCGAGCCGGAGGGCGCCGCGCAATACCGCATCCGCTTCTTCGAAGTTCCGCCGCACGGGCGGACCGCGCGCGAGCGCCATCCGCACGACCACGGCGTCGTGATCGTCTCCGGCCGAGCGCGGGTCACGCTCGGCGAGCAGACGCACGAGCTTTCCGAAGGGGATGTCGTGTACGTCGCGGGCGATGAGCTGCACTGCTTCGAGGCGCTCGGCGACGGGTCGCTCGGCTTCCTGTGCGTGGTCGGCCCCCGACCCGGTTCAGCGCCCGCGTGAGCGGCTGGCCAGCGGCCGTCGAGCTGCGCGGTGGCGGCGGCGAGCCGGTCGACTTCGCGCGCACGCTCCTCTCGCATGGAGTCGCCGAGCTGCCGCCGAACGTGATCGCCCCAGACGGGTCATCGCTCGAATCGGTTCTCATGGCCGGGGGCGAAGCCTGGCGGATCCGGCTCGTGCCGGACGGGGTCACTCGCGCGAGGCTGCAGGCGCCGGCCGACTCGCGCATCCCGCCCCCCGCGGCCCGCCGCGAGCTCCTCGCACAGGTGCGTCACATGCTCCGCCTCGATGAAGATCTGAGCGCCTTCTATGGCGCCGCGGCCGAGGATCCGGCGCTCCAATGGATCACCGGCGGAGCGGGACGGATGCTCCGCAGCCCCACGGTGTTCGAAGACGTGATCAAGACGATCTGCACGACGAATTGCACGTGGTCTGCCACCGAGCGCATGGTGGGAGCGCTGGTGACCGAGCTCGGCCAGCCAGCGATCGGCGCGCCCGATCGGCGAGCGTTCCCGACCCCGACCGCCGTCGCTGAGGCGCCGGCCGGGTTCTATCGCGATGTGGCGCGAGCGGGCTACCGGGGGCCGTATCTGCGGTCGCTCGGGACGGCGGTGGCCGAAGGTCGGCTCGACCTCGAGGCGCTGGGCGATCCCGGCCTCTCGGACGATCTTGTCGCCGAGCGGCTGCTGGAGATCGCGGGCGTGGGGCCATACGCGATGGCGCACATCATGATGCTGCTCGGCCGCTACCGCCGGCTGATCCTTGATTCCTGGACGCGGCCCACGTACCGCCGGCTGAGCGGCCGTCCGCGGCTCACGGACAAGGGCATCGAGCGCGCGTTCCGCCGCTACCGCGAGTTCGCGGGCCTGGCGTTCTGGCTCACGCTGACCGAGAGCTGGGTGACCCAGGCGGAGCCCGCCGCCGCCGAGAGCTAAAGCAGCAGGATCACCCGAGCTCGGGGCCGCTCGGCCGCGCCGGCGGCTCGACCGCCGGCGCTGGACCGCGCGATGGCGCTGGCCGGCCGACCCGACGCCCGGGCCGCGTCGACTGCCCGCGACCGATCTGCGGCAGCGGCTCGGTCCTGGCGCCGGCGGGGTGGCCGCTTTCGGAGCTCGGCGAGGAACCAGCGCCGCGCTCCTGCGAGGAGCCGGCGGCCGGTGCCCCCGCCTCGAGCGCCCGCGGCGGGTGGACGCGGACGGTCTGGACCCTCGCGGTCGGCAGTTTCGTGATCAGCACGGCTTCGCCGGGCGCCAGCCTCTTGATCTCGTTGGGATGGACGATGAACTGCTCCACCTGGCGCCGGGTTCCGCGGCCCGTGTCATAGGCGAGCAGCCTTCCTCCGAGCTGCTGGGTCCGCTCCCAGACTCTCTCCGTGCCCGCGAGCTGCGCGATCAGCTGAGCGGAGGCCGGGACGTCCTGGCGGTGCACGATCTTGACCGCGGTGTTTCCCAGAACCTGATCCCGCAGTCCCGGCGCCGCACGGTCGAGATCGACGAGCTCCTGGGTGGCGACCAGGCCGCTGATGCCCGCCTCGCGGCCGCGCGCCAACAGAGCCACCATGTGGTCGGCGCCAAGGGCCGAAAACTCATCCAACCCGATGAACGCCATCCGCGGGTCGCCGGAGCCGGCCGTCGCGTCTTCGATCCGCTGTCCGGCCGCCGAAACCAGGTCCTGGATCACCACCGTTCCGAGCTGAGCGGCAAGCGTCCCGTATCGGCTCGCATTGAGGCTGAACAGCGCGACCACTTCGCCTGAGAGCGCTTGCCGCAGATCGATCGCCGGCCCACCGGCCCCCACCCCCGACAGGTACTGGCCGGTGTGCGACTCAGTCAGGATCGCCAGCCGCGTCCCCAGGCCGCGGATCGCACTGTGCTGGTCGGGAGTGAGCCCGGCGAGGTAATCGCGGACGCGCTCGGCCAGAGGACCCGATGCGGCGCCCGCGACGCTGGGCAGGCGGCGCGGGTCCATCAACCCGACAACCTCGTGAAGAGTCGGAGGTTGTCCGGGGTGCGCGTCCTGCAGCACTTGCAGGACGGTCTGCACGTAGCGCTCGGCCGCGCGCTGGTAGTGCGGCTCCGTGAACCGCTCGGTCGCGATCAGCTTGTCCTTGAGCTCCGTGGGGTTGCCGTGGCCGAGCGGGTTCCACTGACCTGGACCGTCGGGTGTCCACAGGCGAAACGGCCGCCCGGCGCCCGTCGCGGCGGCGGCCAGCTCGTGAGCAAATCGGGGCGATCCCTTCATGTCGAGCGCGACCACTGGATGCCCCCGACGGATCTGTTCCGTGAGGATCCTCAGCAGGGTGGTCGACTTCCCCGATCCGCTCGCCCCGAGGATGAGTCCATGTGCCGACAGCTGAGCGTCGCTGAGGGCCACCTCCCGGCCTGACCCCTCGGTGCCCAGCACGATGGAACCGGCGGCAGCGCGTCCCGCGCCGGACCGCCGCCGGGCCAGGGCCCGCCCGCTGCGGATCAGAACGGTGGCCACGGCAACCGCGGTCACCGCGGGCAGCGCAAATCCACTGGGAGCGAGCATGAGCGCCACGAACGCGGCCACCATCAAGTAGGGACGTCTCAACGTCCGACCTCGACTTCCCGGGGCGTTCTGTCGCGCACGTGGCTCGTGACCACAGATGCAGGCGCCGGCGCTCGCCCCGTCACGCGCACGGGCTGCACGAGAACTCGCCCGGAGATCCCGAGGCGGCGCGCGGAGTCCGCGATGGAACGCCCCAACCGCCGATCCTCCACGAAATAGACCACCGCGGCGACGCGATTGTCGAACGCATAGGCGGTCAGGATGTCCTCTCGTCGCGTGCGGCTCTTCCAGGAAAGCTCGAGCTCGAGGGCGATTCGCCGGCCGTCGGGCGCGATCAGCAGGAGATCTGGGTAGTGCAGGCGCTCCCGTCCATCGCGACCGAACCCGCCCAGGCGGATCGCGAGGGGTCGATGATCCCCGTCTTCCGCCGCATCGCGGGAGCGCAGCCGCCGCTCGGCGTAGATCGAGGCGACGGCTCCGAACGAACCGCTCCTGGCCGCGAGCCACAGCCACGCCACTCCGACATCGTGGGTGTACCCGCGCAGGTCCACACGGGGCGAGGGAAGCGCGCTTCCGATCACGTTCAGCCCCTTGCGGGTGATGAGGAGCGCCGGTGGATGCCCATCGAACACCCACTCCTCCCGGAGATACCCGTCCCTCGCCAGCGCGTGCAGGCGCGCCGATGCGGCTCGGCGCGAGCGGTCCACAAGCGCCGCGGCCTGATCAGCGACGACGAGCCGGTGCTCGGCCACGAACTCGAGCACCGTGAGATCGCGCGCGGTCAGGCGCACGGGGCGAGCGCGAGTGGATCCACGCCGTCGCTGGGCGGAACCGTCCACGTCTCCCCGAGCCGCCGGCGGCCCGGTTCTCGCCCCCTGCGGCGCCGGGCGCGTGTCAGGCCACCACGGCGATGCCGCGCGGCGTGACTCCGAAGACGGCCTCCTCGACCTCGCCGATGTAGTCCCCGTCGACCTGGAGCGGAAGCCGCCGCTCATCGAGGGACCGGACGCTCACCTCGGTCAGGGCGGTGAAAGCACGCACCTGCCGGTGGCGGCTGACGCGCGCGCGTTTGGACAGCGATCGCCAGATGATCGTCGGGACGTCGATCGGACGGGCTCGGCGCAGCACGACGCCAGACAGATCTCCGCTGTCGAGCGTGGCGCCTTCGCCCATCTCCACGGGCCGGTCGCCGAAGTAGGTGTACGGCGCGGCGTTCTGGACGATGGTGGTGACGCCCGTGACCGTCTCGTTTCCGACTGCCGCTTGCAGCCTGGGCGGATGAATCAGGTAGCGGCGAGTGAACGTTCGCAGGCCGGTCCACGTGTAGTACCACTCGCCGAGCCTCGCCTTGCGGCGCGGGTGCGCGTCGACCTGCTCCACCACGCTGGCGTCGAGCCCGACCCCCGCCGAGAACAGAAACCTGCGCTCGTTGACCGACCCGAGGTCGAGCCTTCGCGGCCGCCAGTTGTCGGCGAGCGCCAGCAGGTTTTCGGTCGCGTCAACCACGTCGGTGGGAATCCCCAGCATCCGGCAGTACACGTTCGTGCGTCCGCCCGGCAGACAGCTGAGCGGCGTGTCGGACCCGGCAAGGCCGTTGGCGGCTTCGTTGACGGTGCCGTCACCGCCGAACGCCACCACCACGTCGTAGCCCTCGCGCGCGGCCTCGCGGCAGAGCTCGGTGGCATGGTCGCGCGATTCGGTGTCGATCGCGTCGACCTCATAGCTTCCCCTGAGCGCGTAGACCACGAGGTTCTTCAATCGATCCGAAACCGTGGTGGCGTAGGGGTTGACGATTACGAGCATCCGCCGGCTCGGAGCGGGCTGCCCCATGCCGAGCGCCGCCTCGAGGCGGGCCAGCGGGTCGGTCGATGTAGCTGCCATGCCGTGAACTGGGCGCGGAGGTGCGGGTGGCGCGGTGATCAGAACACCGGCTGCTCGTGCCCGTTACGCCGTCTGGTTATACTTCCGTGCACATAGCTGTACGCATCGAGAGGGGTGGAGGGACATGGCCCTGTGAAGCCCCGGCAACCTCCCGCAAGGGAACGGTGCCAATTCCATCAGGCTCCAACGACAAGCCTGGGAGATGTGGAAGCGGCGGTTTCACGAGCCTCCGACCACTGACCCCGGCGGAGGTTTTTCATATGCCGCCAGAGTCTCTTCGCTGTAAGGAATGTAAGACCACCTACCCGCTGGACGCCCGGTACGTGTGCGAGCGGTGCTTCGGCCCCCTGGAGGTCGCATACGCACCGCGTTCCGAAGACGATCCCGCCGCGCTCCGCCGCAGGGTTCAGGCAGGCCCACACTCGCTGTGGCGATACACGGACTTCCTGCCGGTGCAAACCCCTCGCGGCACGCTGGCGGCCGGATGGACGCCTCTGCTCCGCGCCGACCGGCTGGCCGAACAGCTCGGTCTAGGTGAGGTGTGGATCAAGAACGACGCCGCCAACCCCACCCACTCGTTCAAGGACCGGGTCGTGTCGGTGGCGCTGGCCCGCGCCCGCGAGCTCGGCTTCGGCACGATCGCCTGCGCGTCGACCGGCAACCTCGCTAACGCGGTGGCCGGCCATGCCGCCGCGGCCGGGCTCGAGTCGTACGTCTTCATCCCCTCCAATCTGGAGGAGCAGAAGGTTCTGGCGACTGGGATCTACGGGACCAACCTGGTCCGGGTGCGAGGTAACTACGACGACGTCAACCGGCTCTGCACCGAGCTCTCGGCGGAGCACGAGTGGGCGTTTGTGAACATCAACATGCGGCCGTACTACGCCGAGGGGTCAAAGACGCTCGCGTTCGAGACCATCGAGCAGCTCGGCTTCGAGCTGCCCGACAGGGTGGTCTGCCCGATCGCCTCCGGGTCGCTGTTCACCAAGATCGCCCGCGGCTTCGAGGAGTGGCTCGAGCTCGGATTGGTGCAAGGCCGTCTGCCCACGTTCAACGGGGCACAGGCCACGGGCTGCTCGCCGGTTGCGACCGCGTTCGAGGCCGGCCAGGCTTTCTGCCGGCCGGTCAAGCCGGACACGATCGCCAAGTCCCTCGCGATCGGAAACCCCGCCGATGGCCCCTATGCGCTCGACCTGGCCCGCCGCACCGGCGGTGCGATCGATGCCGTGAGCGACGAGGAGATCCGCGAAGGCATCCGGTTGCTCGCTCAGACGACCGGCATCTTCACCGAGACCGCCGGGGGCGTCACGATCGCCGTGCTCTCAAAACTCGCGCAGCGGGGCGACATCGACCCCGACGAGCGCGTAGTGGCGTACGTCACCGGCGACGGCCTCAAGACGCTGGATTGCGTGCGCGGGACGTTTGAGACCTGGGAGATCGAGCCCACACTGGCGTCGTTCGAGGAGGCCAGCGAGCGGGTCGCGACTGTCGCGTGATAAGACACTGCAGCGATGGCGGTAACCGTCAAGATCCCAACTCAGCTCCGCGCCGCAACCGATGGCGAGGGGAGCGCGAGCGTCGAGGGCTCCACGGTTGGCGAGGTGCTCGACGCGCTCTACGACCGCTACGCCGAGCTGCGTAGCCGGATCGCCGAGGACGGCGGCCTGCGCCGCTTCGTCAACGTGTACGTCGCCGGCGAGGACATCCGCTTCCTCGACGGGTTGGATACGCCGGTGTCTGACGGCGACGAGATCACGATCCTCCCGGCGGTCGCGGGCGGATAGCCGGTGGTACGCGCTTACCGGGCAACCGGCGGCGCGTACTTAGCGGGGTAGCCGGCGGCGCGTACTACTCGCGCGCCGCCGCGATCCCCACCGGGCAGCTCACGCCCGTGCCGCCCAGGCCGCAATACCCACCTGGGTTCCTTTCGTGTTCACTTTCTGCGGCCTGTGCTGAGGTCCTGTTCGGGTCGATTCCGGTGGGCTAGGCTCGCCTACGCATGGCGGCCGGGCAAGACATCAGCTACGCGATCGGCGCAGCCGGGCTCACGCTGGCGCTTGTGCGCGAATGGATCGCTGCGAGGGAGCGGCGTCGTGTTCGCCCTGTTGTTGTCTGCCACGAAGATGAGAAGCGCACTTTGCGCGACGGCAACCACGTCGCATCGGTCCACCTCACGAACGAGAGCGAGGCGAGCGCGTTCAACATCCGCTTCGGCATCGACGTCAGAGGCGTTCATGTGGCGTGGAAGCACTCTCAGGCTGACCCAGAGCCGAGCCGCCTGAACGTACTACGGCGCAATGAGCGTGAGCCCGCCGGGCAGGGGACGCGCGACATCGTCATTCCCGACAACATCTTGTGGTCGATCCCCGCCGATCAGGATCCGGACGAGGGCCGCTCCTATTGGGCGTACTACCAGAGCCCGGCTGGCGACTGGTGGTACACGTCCAACCCTGCAAGCCGTAGCGATGATTTGACGATCAAGCGCATCCGGAGCCGACGCTTTGGAGCGCTGTCGCGGCAGAAGGGGAACTTTGAGCGCAGTCTTCGTGAGGGAGCGAAGACGCAGAGCGAAGCGATCCGAGGGCAACGTGAGGGCGCGAAGCCGGAGACGCCAGACGAAGGGCACGGCGCGCCGGGGGAATGCGAGGGCGCTTCCGATAGCTAAGCCAGGCAGTCGAGAGCCGCCCGCATTAACCAGTCTTCCGGCCGGTGGCCTCGCGAGGTATCGTTGCCGCAGTAGAGCAGGCACACGAAGGGGCAAATCATGTTCAGCCGCAAGCGGACGCCGGTCAAGTCTGAATGGTCCTGGGACGCGGTGGATGCCAATCGACCCAGGCGCGAGCGGCAGCATCAGAATCGCCTTCGCATGGAGGCCTCCGAGCCTGCCACCACCGACCTCGGCAAGTCGATCGAGGCGGTGTACGCCGACTGTTCGGTGACGAGGCTTTACTCGGCGGTCGCGCAACCTTGACGATCAGCGTCGCCTCGTCGAACACGGCGTCGGCGTCCGGAACGATGATCGCCCCCTGCGCCGAGTACGCCTCGTCGGTGATCGCCGAGCCCAGGCCGGCGCCGCTCTGCACGTACACGTCGTGTCCGGCGTCGACGAGCTCGCGCACGCCGGCCGGCGTCATCGCCACCCGGTACTCATCGGACTTGACTTCGGTCGGGACCCCGACTTTCACGCCCACACCACCTTTATTACGCCACCAGCTCGCGGCCCCGCAGGGCGAGCCAGAACTCGATCCGGTCGCGCGCGCTCGAGAGGTCGCGGCCGGTCAGGTCCTCGACCCGCCGGATCCGGTATCGCAGCGTGTGTCGATGACAGTACAGTCGCCGGGCCGCTCGCTCCCACTGTCCGTTCTCCTCGATGAACGCCTCCAGCGAGCGCATCAGTTCGCCGCCGTAATGTCCCTCGCTGGCCTCGATCGGCCCGAGGACCGAGTCGCAGAAGAGTCGCAGCGCTTCGTCCTCCTGCAGCGAGAGCAGTAACTGGAAGGAGCCGAGGTCCTTGTAGGTAGCGATGCGCGCCGAGCCCGGCGCCGCGCCGGCCGTCACCGACCCGTTGCCCGAACCCGAGCCCGATGGCACGCCGAGGGCAAGCGCCTCGACCGCGCAGCGCGCCTCGTGGAAGGAGCGGCGGGCATCGCCGCCCGGGACCGCGCGGCCGACGCCGAGCAGCAGCGACGCGCCGATCTCGGACCCGAGCCGGGCGCCGACCCGCTCCGCGAGCCCGAGCAGCTCGTCGTCGGCCATGCCCGGCACCAGCCCGCAGGTGAACTGGCCGCTCGAGGCGACCAGCGCCGGGACGGCCTCGTCTCGAAGCGCCAGCAGCAGCGTCGTTTCGGTGGGAGCGGGAGATCCGCGGCCGCTGGCCGGGCGCTGCACCACGATCGAGGCGACCCGGTCCGAGAGCCCGAAGGGGGCCAGCCTGCGGGCGAGATCGGCGCCGGCCAGCTCGCCGCGAACGACCGCGGCGAGCACGTCCCCGGCGAGCCGCCGCTCGGTGTCCCCGGCGACCCGCGCGCGCAGCAGCTCGAGCGCGACGATCGTTACCGCCTGGTGAAGCGTCAAGCGGTCGAAGTCCGACAGGGGCCCGGTGTCCTTGAGCGCGACGAGCCACGCCTCGGGCAGCCGAGCCGGTCCCGGGCCGCCGGCCGAAGTCCCGCCGCCGTCGGACGCGACCGGAAGCGCCAGGCCCTGGTTCCCTTCCTCGACGGGCGGCACGAACGCGCGCACCTCGCGCCGGCGAGCGCGGTCGCGCACCTCCCGCTGGAGGGCCTGCAGCGCGCCGGCGTCGATCACCCGCCGGAAGGCGCGCTGCATCAGCGGCTCGCCGCGCGAATCGAACACCAGCACGGTGGCCCCGATCAGCGTGGCGAGCGCACCGACCAGCGCATCGAGGCCGCGCTCTGAGAGCACGATCCGCTCGAGGCGCTCCTGAGCCACGAGCGCTCGGCGCAGCACCGCGTACTGCTCGTTGACCAGCTGCGTGAACGCGGCCTCGGTGACCGCGATGAACGGGAGCTCGTACGGGACTTCGAACACCGGGAAGTCGCGCTCGGCGGCTGTGTGGAGGATCGCCGGGGGAACCTCACGATGACCGAAGCCGGTGCCGAAGCCGAGCCCGGCGAGCTGATGGTCGGCGAGCCGGGTGACGAACTCGCGCTGGCGCTCGGCGTCGTCGAGTTGCAAGCCGGTGGTCAGCAGCAGCTCGCCTCCCGACAGCCAGGGCGTCGGATCGAGCAGCTCCGTGATGTGAACCCAGCGAACCGGCAGGTCGAGGCCCCTCTCGCCCGCCAGCACGCGGACGTCGAGATCGTTCAGTAGGTCGCGAACCGTCAGCATCTGGGCATCAGGGTGCGCGTCGTACCCGGCCGAGATCAGCATCCGACATGCGAACCTGCATCCGCTCCCCGGCCTCGGTCAGGACGCCGCGCAGGATCGACTCGATCTCCGCGAACTGCTCGGGGCCCGCGATCAGCGGCGGCGACAGCTGTATCACCGGATCGCCGCGGTCGTCGGCTCGGCAGATCAGCCCGCGCCGGTAGAGCTCGCCGGACAGGAAGCCCCGCAGCAGCGTCTCGGACTCCTCGTCCGAGAAGGTCTCCTTGGTCGCCTTGTCTTTGACCAGCTCGAGCGCGTGGAAATAGCCGGCGCCGCGGACGTCCCCAACGATCGGAAGATCGCGCAGCGAGTCGAGGGTCGCAGCGAACTCGGCCTCGTGGGCGCGCACGTGCTCGAGCACGCCCTCGCGCTCGAGCGCATCGAGGTTCGCCAACGCGATCGCCGAGCTCACCGGATGCCCCCCGAACGTGAATCCGTGAGTGAAGCTGTTGGTTCCGTCCAGGAACGGCTCCACCACCCGGTCGGAGGCGATCACCGCACCCATCGGCGCGTATGCGCTCGTCAGGGCCTTGGCCGTGGTGATCAGGTCTGGCTGGTAGCCGTAGCGCTGGCAGCCGAACCACTCCCCGAGCCGGCCCCAGGCGCAGATCACCTCGTCGGAGATCAGCAGCACGTCGTTCTCGTCGCAGATCTCGCGCACGCGCGGGAAGTAACCCTCCGGCGGCGTGAAGCACCCGCCGGCATTCTGCACCGGCTCGAGGATGACCGCCGCCACCGTGTCCGGCCCCTCGAACTCGATCTTCTCCGCGATCGACTCGGCCAACCACTCTACGGTCACGCCGGGCGGCAGCCGGTAGGTGTTGGTGTTCGGAATGTGGAGCCCGCCGGGCGTGAGCGGCTCGAACGGCTCGCGCAGCGCGGTGATCCCGGTGGCGGACAGCGCCCCCAGGCTCGTGCCGTGGTAGGCGATCTCGCGCGCGATCACCTTGGTCTTGTTCGGCTTGCCGGTCAGCTTGTGGTACTGGCGCACGAGCTTCAGCGCGGACTCCACGGCCTCGCTGCCGCCGCTGGTGAAGAACACCCGGTTGAGATCGCCGGGGGCCAGCGACGCCACCCGCGCGGCGAGCTCGATGGCGGGCGGGTGCGCGTACGACCAGTTGGTGAAGAACCCGAGCTCCTTGGCCTGTTCGGCGCCGGCCTGCACGAGGTCGGCGCGCCCATGCCCGAGGTTGACGCAGAACAGCGCCGAGAGCCCGTCGAGATAGCGGTTGCCGTGCTCGTCGTAGACGTAACACCCCTCACCGCGGACGATGATCGGCACTTCGGCGCCCTCGTAGGCGGACATACGGGTGAAGTGCATCCACAGGTGGCGCTTGGCCAACTGCTGAAGCGTCCTCTCCCCCGTCCGGGGTGCGGTGTCGGTGCTCGCCATTGCTCTCCTCAGCTCATGTGCCGTTTTGTACAACGCTACCGGTGACGACGATAACCGACAATTGTCCGCTCCGGAGTACCAGTTGTCCCCAAAGTTCAAATAGGTTGTAGGCATCGAGCTCAGCCATCACCGCGCCGGCACCGGTCCGCCCCTGGTTCTGATCCATGGGATCGGTAGCCGCTGGCAGGTGTGGGCGCCGCTCCTGCCGCGGCTCGAGTCCGTGCGCGAGGTCATCGCCCTCGACCTTCCCGGGTTCGGCGCCTCCGCGATGCCCCCTCCCGGGACGCCGCCCGGCATCGAGTCGCTGACCCGCCTCGTCGGCGAGTTCCTGGACGAACTGGGTGTCGAGCACCCGCACGTGGCCGGCAACTCGCTGGGCGGCTGGATCGCGCTCGAGCTCGCCAGGCGGGGGCGCTCCCGCTCGGCCACCGCGCTGTCTCCCGCGGGCTTCTTCACACCCGTGGGGGCAGTGTTCGCTCGGGCCTCGTTCGAGGCGACCGTTCGCATCGCCCGCAAGCTCGCCCCGCGGGCGGAGCGTGTCAGCGCCCGACCGGGGCTTCGAACGCTCACCGGATGGCAGTTCTTCGCCAGGCCCAAACGGGTCCCGCCGGCGGACGCCGCCGCGTCGCTGCGGGCGTTCGCGGGCGCCCCCTGGTTCGACGACACGCTGGCCGCCCTGGCCTCTGAAGCCTTCACGGGCGGTGAGCAGATCCAAGTGCCCGTCACCATCGCCTGGGCGGAGAAGGACCGGGTGCTGCCGCCCCGTCAGGCGCGGCGCGCCGTCGAGGCCATTCCGGGTGCCCGGTCGGTGACGCTCACGGGCTGCGGCCACGTTCCCACGTATGACGACCCCGAGCAGGTGGCGCGCGTGCTCCTGGAGGGGAGCGCCGAGTAGCCGCCCCGGCCTACGCCGAGGCCGCGGCCGCCCGGACCGGGGCCGGCATCAACCACGCGGCCGCGACCACGAGGGCGAACGCCAGGCACTGTGCGATCAACGCCACCGGGTTCGCCGACAGCGGATCGCCGAACACCAGGATCCCGCCGACGATCCCCGACACATTCGCGGCGGTGCTCGTCACGGCGATGACCGGCACCGCGTCGCCGTCCTGAAACCCCTTCGCCGAAGCGTAGAACGCGGCCACCCCTGCGGCGAGGCAGAGCAGCGTCCAAGGGGTCAGGAGCCCGGCCAAGCCGGCTGAGCCGATCAGCCCGGAGATCGCCTTGATCGCGACGTCGGAGACCCCGAACATGATCCCCGCCGCCGCGCCCAGCATGAAGCCGTGATGTTCCTTGGGCGCACCGATCCGCGGCCCCGCGATCAGCAACGTCCCCGCCGCGATCAGCGAGCCCTCGAACGCGATCATGCCCGGAATCGAGAACCGCGACTGCGTCCCCGAAACCGCCGGGAGGGTAACTCCCAGCAGCACGAGCCCGACGGCGGTCAAGCCGAGGCCGATCCACTGCCGGCGCCCGATCGTCACCCCGAACATCCGCTCGGCCATGATCGCGAGCAGCACCACCCCGCCCGCGAGGACCGACTGCACCAGCGACAGCGGCGCCACCGCCATTGCGCCGACGTGGAACAGCCAGGCACCGGCGCCGACCACCATTCCGACGCAGAACAGCGGCGAGGCGAACAGGCTGCGTGCGGTGCGCAACGGCCGGCGCATGTTCACCGCCGGGGCGGCCCGGGCCCCCCGGTGCTTACGCACGGTGAGCGAACTCGGCTATTCGGTCATCAGCAGCGACAGCACGACTGGGATCCTGTCGTTCCGGACGGGCATGTCGATGAAGTCTTGGCAAGGGCAGGAGATGACCGCGACCATCATGGCCGTAGCTCCGAACTCAGCCAAGGTCGTAGTCGGCGGGAGGCGAATCACTCGCGGCTACCAGCTCCAAGTGTTCGACTGGGGTGAAGCGAAGTCGATCGCTTACAAGCTGATCGACAAGCTCACTCCGCTCGTCTCCGCGACGCCGGAGCCGCGCTCGAATACCGTGCCGCCGCCCTCAGCAGCAGGCGAGTTGGAGCGCATCGCACGACTTCATGAGCACGGAGCCCTCACCGACGAGGAGTTCGCGGCCGCCAAGCGCAAGCTCCTCGAATAGGACCCCACTCTGACGCTGCTACAGGCGGGTTGAGAGTCATGTCGCGCGTGCGATCGCAGCCTCGGTCATGGGCTGCGTCCGTGTCCGTTGGCGATGGTGGGGCCATCTACGTGGCCCTCCTGGGCACCGCATCGCTGGCCTGGCAGATCGTGTAGTAGGTGCGTTCGGGCAAGCAGGTGCGTTCGGGCAGCAGGCCCACGACGTCGCGAGCCAAGCGGAATCTTCTGCGGCATCAGCCGAGCAGCTCCCGGCACATGTCGTCTCGCGCTATTTCGGAATGGCCCCGACTTGCCGATACGACCTCTAAAGCACGCTCGCTCGGCCCGCCTGCGAGCGACCACCTAGGAGATGCTGACCGAATGGGCAAGTTCAAGCAGTTGATGTCCGGCGAGCTGGACGCCAAGCGCCATGCCGAGAAGATCGGGGTGCAGTGGCCACCGAAACACTGGTACCAAATCAAGGCGGGCGGCATACGGACGCTCTTC
Organism: uncultured Solirubrobacterales bacterium; assembly: GCA_963731355.1. Taxonomy (GTDB): domain Bacteria; phylum Actinomycetota; class Thermoleophilia; order Solirubrobacterales; family Solirubrobacteraceae; genus Palsa-465. The sequence goes on from CAVSUS010000007.1 coordinate 196,283, forward strand.
ATCTACATCACGGACGACGATCGAATCCGAGTCGGCCAACGTGATCTCCGGCTGGCAGGAGCCGAGGCGATGGTGGATACGAGCGGCAACCTGGCATGGGTCCAGGGCTGGGTCTTCAAGAGCCAGAAGGACACCAGGCAGATGTTCTTCGCCATCCGTGCCGGCGATGGCGAGTTCACGTACCCGCTGCCGCCGAATAACGAGGCAGCAGCTCGACGCGTAGCGGCAGCGATCAACACGCTGTCTAACCTCGATTCTCGGGATGAGCTGATCACTCGCTGAGCGTGATGGTCGGCGCTGGATGCGCCGGGTTTGGGGGATGCTTCGGAGTGTGGTTGAGGGGGATTATTGGAACGCGATGCTCGGATGGCGCGGTGTAGTTTTCTGAGACAGTTTGGCATCGCTCCCGGGTGACGCTCAGGGTCGCCTTTGTTTCGCGGACCTTGGCTCTCTTCTTGCCTGAGCAGCACCGTGTTTCTGTCCGATAACTACACTATGTTTTCTGCCGGTAGTTCAGAAATATCACCTGAGCTATGCGACCCGGCGGCGAGTACTTCACCCAGCCCGCGGAGCCCACCCAGCGCCGCTACGAGGCGCTGCGGGCGTACTTCGTGGACGGGCTGACCGCCGCCGCGGTGGGCGAGCGGTTCGGCTACTCGCCGCAGGTCGTGCACCAGATGGCCTCCGAGCTGCGCGCAGGCAAGGCGTACTTCTTCGCACCGAGCAAGCCGGGGCCCAAGGGTCCGCGCAAGAGCGCGCGGATCCGCGACCGGGTGCTCGCGCTCCGCGCTCAGGATCGCTCGGTCACCGAGATCGCCCAGGCGCTGGCCGGCGAGGGCACGCCCGTCTCGGCGCAGACGGTGTGGAGCATCCTGTCCGCGGAGGGGCTGGAGCGGCTCGAGCGCCGAGCACCGTCTGAGCGGGGCGCGCCGCCGCCGCGGCTTGAGCCCGTCAAGGCGCGCGCGATCCCGCACTGGCCGGCCGGGCTCACCCTGCCGTGCGATCACGCCGGGCTGTTCCTGCTCGTGCCGGGGATCGTCGAGCTCGGCCTGCCCGAGCTGATCGCGTCCTGCAACTACCCGTCGACCAGGGTGCTCTCGGCGTGGCACTCGCTTGGGAGCCTGCTGCTGGCCAAGTGCGCGCGCAAGGCCCGGGTCAGCCACACCGACGCGCTCGCAGACGACGACGCGCTCGGGCTGCTGCTCGGCCTCACCGCGCTGCCCAAAGCCACCCACCTGACCAGCTACTCCTATCGGGTGCGCCGCGCATCCAACGAGCGGCTACTGGCCGGTGTCACCCGTCGCCTCCGCGAGCTCGGGCTCGCCACCGGCGAGGAGGGATTCAACCTCGACTTTCACGCCATCCGCCACCACGGCCAAGACACGCCGCTTGAGAAGCACTACGTCCCGCGCCGCTCGCAGCGCACCCGCGCCGTGCTGACCTTCTTCGCCCAAGATCACGCCTCAACCGAGATGGTGTACGCCAACGCGGATTTGACCAAAGCCGAGCAGGCCCGGGAGATCATCGCGTTCGCCGACTACTGGCAAGACGTCGCCGGCACCGACCCCGGCCTGCTCGTGTTCGACTCCAAACTCACCACCTACAAGGTGCTCTCAGAGCTGACCGCGCGCGGGATCCGCTGGATGACCCTACGCGAACGCGGACCAAAGCTCATCGCGGACCTCGCCGCCCGCCCGGACTCACACTGGAGCACCGTCCGGATCGAACGCACAGGCCGCTACCGCTCACCCGAGATCATCGACGAGCTCGTCACCATCAAGGACCTCGAAGGCCCAGTCCGCCAGCTCGCCGTGCGCAACATCGGCCGCGAACAACCCACCCTGCTGATCACCAACGACATCGAGCGCACCACCAAACAACTCTTCGCCCGCTACGCCGAACGGATGATCATCGAGAACGAACTCGACGCCTACATCCAAGGCTTCCACCTCGACGCGCTCTCCTCCGGTCTGCCCCTCAACGTCGATCTGGACACCACCCTGACCGTGATCGCTGGCAACCTCTACCGGCTCCTCGCCCGCCGCCTCCCCCGCTACGAGCACGCCACCCCCGACCGCATCTGGCGCCACTTCCTCGACAGCACCGGCACCCTCCACATCGACGAGCAGACACTCACGCTCGAACTGCGCGTCCGCACGTACCACCCCGTCCTCATCGACGCCGGCCTCGCCGACCAACCCACCCCGATCCCATGGCTCGACGGCCGCCAGCTCAAGCTCCGGTTCCCACCCCGCTAAAACCTCAGCCGGAATTTCTTACCGAGAATCGAGGCTAAGCAGCTCGCTCCACCGGCCGCACCGGCTCAGGCGGGCCAGGACATCCCTGACCAGATCCGCAAACTCGCCGAGCTGCGTGACCAAGGCATCCTCGGTGACGACGAGTTCGCGGCCGCGAAGACGCGCGTGCTGTCAGACATGTGAGGCGGTAGGCAAGGCGGCGTGGCAACGGGGCGCGGTGCTGACCGGCGCGGCGCTCGAAGAGGCGCGCACGGATCCGCCTGCCCTCGTGCTGCAATCCTCGTCAATGACCGTCGTGAGCTACTACGACGTGTTCCCGTTCGGTCTCGGGCTGGATCTCGCTGGTGGAAGCCTGTTGGTGCAAGGGCTGTTCACACGTCCGAGAGAGTTTGCGCGGCGCATGGTCGAAGGTCGCAATACATTCAGCCGCTTCAACGTTCGTGCTGCGGAGGACCGAGCAGACGTGGTGGGAGTCGCCGTTCTGGTCGCAGGCTTTGCGACGCAAGGTCTTGGGTATGTCCTCTATATCGGCGGCGCGATGAGCAAGACCCACGGGGGCGCGGCGCGGCTAGCTGCGCTCGGCCTGTTGTTGGTTGGCTTCCTCGTCGGCTTCGTCGGCGGTCGAGCAACGCGGACACGGCGCGTCCGTCGGTACCTCATCGAGTTGGCGAGGTATGACATGGCCGGAGTGCGCCACGCACATCCATGGAACAACGAACTGCAGCTCTACGCGGCGCTGCTGGGACAGCGCCACGATCCGACTGAATACGCAGGCGCGGAGCTGCAAGGTGAAGCGCAGCGTTACTGGAAGCTGCGATGGGTCCGTACGATGGCAAACGCCGACTAACCGGTCCCGCTAAACCCGACGGATCTCAGACCGCGTGCGAAGGAGCGACGCTCACCGCTCCCGCCATGGTCAGCTAGCCCGCCGCCCCGGCCCAGGCGCCACAAGCGCAGGCGTCGGGGGGCACTCTCGTCCCACCCACACGGGACCGGAAAGCGAGGGCCTCGCCGCGTGCGCGGCCTTCGCAGCTGTCCAACGGGGCACGTAGCCTGATGCCAGCGCCATGGTTGTGGGCGCGGCCTGCACCAGAGCCCGTCGGGGACCTCACTCCTCCCTGGCGGGCTCATGTGCGCTCATGTCCGCCTTCCTCGGTTCACTCCAGGTATGGCCGAATCCACCACATCCAAGACGATGAACAGCCTCATCTCCGGCACGCTCCGGCAGAGGCGCGATGCCTCGATGGAGCGCTTCGGTGGCGTCCTGGGCCGTCTCCAGGGGCAGACCCTCGACGAGGACCGCCAGGAGCGCCTCAACGCCGCCATGGCCCGCGTGGAGTCGGCGATCAAGCACGGCAGCACCGAGGACCGCCAGACGGCTGAAGCCCACCTGGACGCCGTGCTCAACGACCGCGAGGTCAGCACGCCAGCCGAGCCACCCAGGGGCGGTGTCGGTGGTGTGCGCCGGCCCGTTACGCGCCGAGAGCCGCCCTCGATGAACAAGGTCATCCGCCAGACCGTCGCCGAGAGGCGCGCGATCTCGGCGTGGGCTCGCGGCGACTGAACCCACAACCAACCACGAGGACCCCGACATGCTCTACATCCCGAGCTACCAACTGCCGCGCCCTGACGCGACCGAGTACGAGGTCAACCAGACCCGCAACCAGTCGCTCGCCGCTCTCGACCGCTGCGTCCCCGCCTCCCACCGCCTCACGCATCCCGAGCTGAAGGCAGCCGTCGAGCACTACGAGAAGGCCCGCCACGAGGAGAAGGTGGCGCACGAGGCCCACGCCCAGGCTGAGCAGACTCTCCCCGACGCCGAGCGCAGGGACGAGGAGGCGCTGGCCGACGCTGCCGAGCAGGGCAAGCCCGACCCTGGCCCCAAGCACCGCGAGGCCCAGGAGCGCGCGATCCAGGCTGCCAAAAGGCAGCACGGGGCGAGCCGCATCGCCCTGGCTCGCTCAGTCGAGCGGGTTCAGCAGGCGTTCGCCGAGCACAGCGCCGACTGGCAGCGCTCGCTGGAGCAGGACCGCGACAACCTCCGGGCCATGATGTCCGAGCTGCTCGACGGCTGGCAACACCTGCACGGCCAGCTCCAGACCAACTCCGCGCTCCGGGCGCTGGCACGCGGCGAGCACGCGATGTCGGAGAAGGTCTACGCCCATACGTTCGAGGCCCCGCGTCTCCTGGACGGGAACCGGGTCTACGTCGAGGACGTGCTCGCAGGGCTCCGCGATCTCGCCAAGCCGCAAACCCCGAACACCCAGGCGGCCGAGAACGTCCGCCTCGGCGAAGAACCCACCCGAATCTCAGAGGAGCGCCGCCGCGAGCGCGCTGCCCGCGCCGCCGCGCGCACGGAGGCCAGCCATGAATAGCCCAGAACCCCAACTGATCGGCACCGTCGGCGTACACGGCCGCCACCTTCAGGTCCACCGGCACGCCCAGGGTGTGTTGCTCTCCGAAGCCACATCCCTCGGCGCGTGGTCGATAGGCGACGACGAGGCTCGCCAGCTCGCCGACCTGCTGCTCAAGGCCATCGACCGCCCACAGGAGGCCAGCCATGCCTAACCCACTCGCACCCCAGCCCAGACTCATCGGCACCACCGGCGGGGGTGGCCGGATGCTTCGGGTCTACCGACAGGCCCACATCGTCACCCTCACCGACGGCGTGGCCCTCGGGAACTGGCAGATGAGGACCGACCAGGCCCGCGAACTTGGCGAGCTACTTCTCAACGCCGCCAGCGACGAACCACAACCCAGGAGGCCCTAGATGGCAACTCACGACGTTCTTATCGCCAACCCGACCGCCAGCGCGGTCACCGCGAACTCCATCACCGTCAACGCCGGCCAGGTCGCCTACGCGACCGTGGACGACACCACGACCGAGCTGTACGTCTTCGTGGACGCCGGCTGTGCGGTCGCGAGCGCGGACGCCAGCGACTCGGTTGACCATATCGTCCAGCTCGCCGAGAAGGCGATCAACCTGCTCCGCGCGGGCGCGCACGTCGCGCTCAGCGCCGGCACGGACCCGCACGCTGCGGCGGGCCTGTAGACCTTCCGGAGAAGATGGTCCGGATATCCGGGGCTACGGCGGGCGGCTTCGGTCGCCCGTCTCGCCCAACCGACCACCATGCCGAAGGGAGAGAACACTAAGGGAGATTGGCAGGGCAACCATCGGCGCATGGAGGCGGCGATGCGCGAGCGCGTCCGTGCCCTCGCCCTGCGGAAGGGGATTGCCCTGAGCCCGGTGCGCGTCCTGCACGCGGCCGAGCTGACCCCCGAACAGCGCGAGCAATACGGCTTCCCACGGGATTGGGAGGCGGTCTGATGCTGCTGAAGACCCGCGACCTGGAGAACCTCCTCCTCGACTGGGGCATGGAATGGTGCCGCGAGCCTGATTGCCCCGTGCTCATCAACCCGCACGAGCTGACCAGGGGCCTGTGCGACCGCCACGAGCGCGAGGCCAGGCGCAAGTCCCAGGAGCTTGCCGAGCTGGAGTTCTCTCCGCTCTCGAACCGCTACCGAATGGGACGCCGGCGATGAGCGACTTCGACTTCACCGCGCTCGCCGCCGAGATGTCGGCCTTGTCTCTCCGCGACCGAGCTGCCATCGCCTGGAACGAGCGCCAGGACCACTGCCGAGCCCATGTCATCGACGTGGCCGCCGAGCGGATCGAGGACGTGCTGGGAGAGACCCCGGAAGACTTCGAGGTCGAGCTGAAGGCCGACGACGGCGACGCCGATGTGCTGACCGTCATCGACGGCATCCAGCTCAAGGTAGCCGTGGTCCACAAGCGAGATACCAAGGAGGTCGCGAGCGCCAACGTCTTCATCAAGACCAAGACCGCCTCGTGGAACGTCATCACTAAGCTCGCGGACCTCGGGCGTCTGATCGACGAGGGCAAGGTCCCCGATACCTCGGCCGACCAGGCATAGGCCGCCTAGGGCGCGCTCAGCGCCTCCAGCAGCTCAAGACGAGCTGACCCACAGCTTTGACCCGCCGGGGCCGGCAGACGGCCGTACAGCGCGCCACAGGGCCATCCGCTGCTGGCCCACCGCCAGCGCAGTGAGCAGGGGATGTCCTCCACGAAAGTCCAACATTGGACTTTCCCGCCCCGCAGGGGATGTCCTCCGCAGGCCGAGGGAGAGTCCCCGGCTCTCGCCCCATGGTTGCCATACAACCACCCGCTGGCATACACCGGGGCGCTCCTGCCGGGGCATTGCCGGGCACGGGGTAGAGCACTCCGCTTACCCGGCTAGTCGGGACACCCCCTCTTCAGCCCCCTTACAGTGCCGCGTTTTTGGCGGAAATCCGCGCGCCGACTGGAACAAAACCGGCGAAACCGGGTGTCCGGGCGTCCGTTCCCCGCGTCACCCTTCGATGGGTGATTCGAGCGACCGTTGGCAACGCGCAGACCTGTCGCAAGTGCGGCTCCATCGCCATTGTCGGCGGTGCCATGCCCTGCCTGATATGCGGGTGCCCCGACGCGATGTCAGCGCAGGAGCGAGAACAGACCAGACTGGCCGGCGCGCTTGAACGCGTCCAGGAGGCTGCCGTTCGGGGCGACGAGCGCGCGGTGTCCGTCATGAAGATTCTGGAGTCCTTCGGGGGATGACGACCAGAACATGCCAGTGCGGCTGCGGGCGGCCCGTGACGGGCTCCAACCGCTTCCTGCACGGCCACTCCGGGCACAAGTGGTCCTCGCGTACGGGTCGGGCCGCACGCGCCCGCGTACGACCCCAGGAGCGCCTCGTGGACCCCTTCCCCGAGGACGTGATCGAGCTGGCGAAGCTGGCCGCCCTGACGCGCGGCTAGTCGTCGTCGCCGGGGTCGCTCACCAACGCTCGCACACCGGCCTCGGGGTCGATCAGCAGGGCGGGTGTGAAGCGCTGGAGGGGGGTTGGGCGGTCGTTGTAGGCGTCCTCCCACGCTTCGAGCGTCTCCCAGACCGCGTCCAGCGTCGAGCCCGTGCAGGTCGAGAGCAGGCGCGGCACGAACACGTCCTCGAACGGGAGGCCGGCGCGCTTGTCCTCCGCTAGCAGCTCGCGGAGGGTGGTCAAGGGGTCGGTGTACATCTCGTCGGCGAGTATGCGCACGGCGGCGGTCGATCCCCAGCGAGAACCTGGCCAATATTCACACGGCTGGTTGTGGCCAGGTTCCACCGCCAGGTCGTTACAAAACGGCGACGGCGGTTGCTAGGGTTGCAAGCCGAGTCTTACATCGGGCTCGACACCTGCCTGCCAGCGCCGCCCCAAGTACGGGCGGCGTTCGCAGTTGTAGGGGGGCGTCCTGGTCCCTTGACACCATTCGATGCGCAAGGTGAATCCGCGCCATCGGCTCCAGGCGGGTATGGGCGCTTCTGACTTCAGCAGGAGGTCGCCCGATGGCTACATGTTTCGTCTTCGACGAGCCCCAGCAGACCGTTGTTCCGACCGCCGAGTCCGACCGGTGCTCGTCTAGTACATACAGCAGTACTACTGCACATACAGCACATACAGACACTCCGCACATACCACTCAACGAGAACGAGCGCTGGGCGAACGCGCCCTGGATCGGCGTCCGTGATAGGGAGCCCGTGGCGGCCCTGCTCGGCATCAAGGACGACCGCTGCCCGATCCCAGGTCACGACGGCATCGCCGCGATCGTCTGCCACGAGGGCGAGCTGTGGTTCGCGTGCAACTGCGCCGGTAAGCCTGCCCCGAGTGGGGACCGGAACGAGTTCCGCGTACAGCTCGGCCAGGCGTACTGGCACACCAGATCGGGGCGACCCGTAGAACGGGTTGGTCGCAAGAGCGCCGGCTTCCGCCGCATGTGGAAGTTGCTACTCGCTCACGAGCTGGGCAACGTCCAGCCGATCGACGTTGACGTGCCGCCGCTGCCTGACGATGCCGACGAGCGCACCCGCAAGGTCTACGAGCTGTGGGTCACCTTCACCGGCCTGCTTCGCGCGGTCGGCGACGAGCGCGAGGACACGGCGTTCGCGGTGTCGTTCGTGGCCGACTACCTCGGGGTTGACAAGCCCACGGCCGGACGAGCCATCAACGCCTTGCGCGAGGCCGGCGTTCTCACGCAAACCCGGACCGATGGCCGCACCCCTTATCCCACCCGCTACTACGCAATCCCCAACCGAAAGGAAACCGATGAGTGCAACACACACCAGGACGACCTGGACGGGCTGCAAGGTCGAGGAGCGCTTCGACCGCGAGGCGGCGGTGCTCAGAGCGGCAGCGCTAATGCAAGAGCTGTTGGGCCAGGGCGAGCCCGTCCTGTGGCGCGACGTGACGGAGCTGTGCCGGGACCTAGTGCCGAAACGCTGGCCGAAGCTGGCCCAGGAGGTTGCGTGGGAGGCGCTCACGACCCACCTGGACCGCCTGGAGGTCGTGTGGGGCGGCGAGAAGGGCCAGCGCTGGATGGCGCTGCCGCCCGGCGACGATTAGGTGATGACCGTTGCCTGCCCCCAATGCGAAGCGCGGTCGGGGGAGCCGTGTCGGATCGGCAAGACGAAGCGCCCGCTCGGCCACCCTCACGCCGCGCGGGTGCGCTTCCTACTCTCCCGAGCGAGAGCCACTACGCGATGCGTGTTCGTGATCGTCATCGAGAACCTGGCCAATATTCACCGGAACCCAATCCCCAACGTTGAAACAAATCCGTGTACCTACTACACGCCCAGCCTCCATCGACGGGGAAAGCCCCAGCGCTAAGAGCATTGTGTATACTAGCTTTACAACCGTGAACCAGGAGAACGTCATAGCCAGGGTCGAGGCGCTCGTCGGTAGCGGCACGCCCGACCCCCAGCGAGCCAGAAGGGGTGAGCTGCGCGAGAAGCTGCTCGCCGTCGCCGACGAACGTCGCGAGCTACTCCTTCGCGTCGCCGAGAACCGCGTCGAGATGCACACGCTGCTCAGGGAAGCCCGCGAGGCTGGCTGGGGTGTGACGAACCTGGAGCGCTTCACCGGATTGACCCGGCGAGCGATCTACAACGTCCTCGAAGGCGGGGACGAATGACAACCGCGCCGACGGGCGCAGAAAGGCAGGGACGATGAGCGACGAGAACGACGAGGTCATCACCATTAGGCGGTCCCACCTGAACCGCGCTGGCCGCATCCTGCTCTGGCTCTCGGTCCCCTTCACGGGACTGTTCGGGATTTGGGTGGCGCTGTGGCGCTCACTACGTCACCTAGAGCAACAGCCGTGCACGTGCGCGACGACGGCGGATCCCTGCCCACGCCATGGGGCGCATCGGAGGGAGCGATGAGCGCCCGCGACAACGCAATCCGCGCCCAGCTCGACGAGCTGGCCGAGGCCGACGTAGCGACCAAGCTGGAGGCGCTGGCCTGGGCCGGTCGGGAGGGTGACGAGCAGGCCGGCGAGCTGGCCGACGCGCTGTGCTGCCGGGGGGAGTGGGAGTCGTGAACTGGTACCAGAAGCGGAAGCAGCGCAAGAGGGCGCTCGATGTACTCGTGAAGTGGTATTGGGTCAACCCCGACCGCTTCGAACGCGATTTCAAGATCGCGTTTATCCGTCAGTGGGAGGAGATCCCAGCGACCATGGCCGCGACGCTCCGGCCGCACTACACCGAGTTCGACGACGATCCCGATTGGGTCGAAGCAATGATCCACGCGAGCCGCGAGGAGAAGCAGCGGGCTCATGACCGGAAGACGGCCGAGCGACAAGTCCGCGACAAGCGGGGGGCCGGGCAATGAGGGCCGCCGGCTACATCCGGGTCAGCACCGACGAGCAGGTCAAGCACGGCTGGAACCTCGGGGCCGACAAGCAGCGTGTCGAGGAGATCGCCGACGACAAGGGCTGGGACCTGGTCGAGATCTTCGACGACGGCGGGCTCCAGGGGGACGATCCCGACCGACCAGGCTTCAACCGGATGCTGGACACGCTCGACCAGTGCGACGTGATCATCATGCGGAGCCTGGACCGCTTGAGTCGCGACACGTTCCTATACGCGCTGGCCACGAAGGCGATCCGGGACGCGGGCGTGCAGATCGAGAGCTTCAACGGCCCGGTAGACCTGGAGTCGCCCGAGGGCGAGCTGTCGGCCAACGTCCTAGCCGCGATCCACCGCTTCGAGAAGCGCCAGATCGGCGTCCGTGTCAAGCAGGCGATGCGAGCGCGGGCTGCTGCCGGACTTCATGCGGGTGGGATCCCCCCGTACGGCTATCGGTGGGAGGACAAGACGCTCGTCATCGTGGACCGCGAGGCTGAGATCATCGTGCGCATCTTCACCGACTACGTGCAGCGCGGCATGAGCCAGCGGGCGATCGTCCGGGCGCTGAACGACGACAAGGTGCCGACGCAGCATGGCGGCCACTGGCAGCAGAGCGCCATCGCGCGCATCCTCGCGAACGTGATCTACACGGGCAAGCTGGAGTTCAAAGACCAAATCCTCGACGGCGCACACAAGGCAATCGTGAGCGACGAGCTGTGGAACCGGGCGCAGGCGATCCGAACCGGGGCTCAGCGGAGCAAGGGCGGACGCCACGCGGACGGCGGGCATCTACTCACGAGAGGCGTTCTGAGATGCACCTGCGGTTCCGCGATGATCCCGCGCAAGGCGCGGCCCGGCCAGGAGCGGGAGCGCTACGTGTGCCGTGGCCGCATCGAGGATCCCAAGTCCTGTTCGCAGCCGTCGATCCGCCGCGAGCTGATCGACCAGCCGTTCCTGGCGCACCTGCTCGACGGGTACATCGACATCGAGGCGACGGCGAAGCGCATCGAAGAACGGACGGCATCGGCCGTGACGCTCGCTCGCGAGGCTCTGAGCGCGGCGGAGGCGGAGGTGCTCCGCACACAGGAGGCCCTTGCCCGAATCGAGCGCGACTACCACGCCGGTGACATCAGCGGCAAGCAGTGGGCCGCGCAGGAGGCGAAGCTCACTGTCCAGCTTGAAGCCGCCCAGGAGGCCGTCCGACGCGCTCAGGAGCACGTCCAGCAGACCGAGCAGGCCGGTGTGGCGGGCGATGCCGAGCAGGCCCTTCTTGACCACCTGGCGGCGCTGAAGAAGGCCGCCAGCGCCCAGGCGGACGCGGCCCCGGACCTGAACGCGCTGCGGAACGTGATCGGCCAGATGTTCGAGTCGGTCCAGCTCGTGCGATCCGGCGAGTGGCCGCGCGTGCCCGGCGACGGGTTCATCCCGTTCGACGGCGATATAGGGCCGGTCCCGACCATCGAAAGCAGGGAGCAGCGCTACTGGCTGCTGCCAACGCTCCGCTGGTCAGCGGTCGATAGGGGCACGTTCAAGCCGACCGGGCAGGAGATGCCGGTGGGCTCCATGCTGCAATACCCACCTTCTGACACGAAACCCTTCTTGGCCAGGTACTGCTGGTGGTACTCCTCGGCGTAGTAGAACGGACCCGCCTCCACGATCTCGGTCGTGATCTCGGGATAGCCGGCATCTCGCAGGCGCTCCCCGTACATGGTCCGCGAAGCCTCAGCGAGGTCCCGCTGCTCTTCCGTCCGCCAGAGGATCGCGGAGCGGTACTGGGTGCCGATGTCGTTGCCCTGGCGCATGCCCTGGGTGGGATCATGGTTCTCCCAGAACTGGCGCAGGATCTCGGAGTACGGAACCTTCGCGGGGTCGAACACCACCAGGACGACCTCGGCATGCCCGGTTCGCCCGCTGCAGACCTCCTCATAGGTGGGGTTGGGCGTGAAGCCGCCGGCGTATCCGACCGCCGTCGTGTAGACGCCCGAGGTCTGCCAGAAGACGCGTTCCGCGCCCCAGAAGCATCCCATCCCCACGACCAGCTGTTCCAGCCCGTCGGGGAAGGGAGGCTTGAGCGGCGTGCCCAGCACGTAGTGGGTGAGCGGAACCGGGATCTCGCGGTCGCGTCCGGGCAGCGCGTCAGCGGGATCGACCATCGCAGTTTTGTGGCGGAGTCCGAACATGTGGACAAGGGTACTCACCCGGTTAGTGGATCCTTTCGCGAATACGCCGACATTCGAGCGGCCGCCGGCGGCGCTGGGCGGCGTCCTCGTCGCCTCGCGCAGCGCTGCTGCGCGTCGGCTCCTGCGTCCTTGCCCAGCATCCGCCGGTGACCAGTCTCGGTGTCGCCGTACCCACGAAAGGAACCACTTAGTCCGCGTTTTGCGCGCGAGCCGCCGGGTAGCCGGACATGGAGGGGGCACCGCGAAAAAGCAAAAGGAGTGATGAGCGATGGCTAAGGAGCTACAAGGCAAGCGGGTGGCGTTCCTGTTCACCGAAGGCGTGGAGCAGGTCGAGCTGACAGAGCCGCTCGAAGCCGTGCGCAACGCGGGTGCCGACACCGACCTGATCTCGCTCGAGAAGGGCGAGGTCGAGATGTGGCAGCACTTCGACAAGGGCGAGAAGATCACGGCCGATCGGGCGGTGTCCGACGCGAGTGCCGGCGATTACGATGCCCTGGTGCTGCCCGGCGGGGTGGCCAACCCCGACCAGTTGCGGGTCGACCAACATGCGGTGCGCTTCGTCCGCGACTTCTTCGAGCAGGACAAGCCGGTCGGGGTGATCTGCCACGGCCCCTGGATGCTGGTGGAGGCGGACGTCGCGCGCGGCCGTACCGTGACCTCGTGGCCGAGCATCCAGACCGACCTCAAGAACGCAGGCGCGAACTGGGTCGATCAGGAGGTTGTGGTCGACAACGGCCTCGTCACCAGCCGCAAGCCGGACGACCTCCCGGCATTCTGCGCAAAGATCGTCGAGGAGTTCGCCGAGGGCAAGCACAAGCAGCGGGTCGCAGCCTGACCTCGCCGGGGCCGGACGCCGCTACGGCGGCGTCCGGCCCCGAATGAGCACGATGTCTTCGATGTAGCTGGGTAAGCCCCCGCGGGTGTGGGTATCCAGCGGATACCGAGGAATGTGAGCATGACCGCCACCACGGAGCCACCGATCGATCCGGGTTCAGAGGCGCCGGCGAACGAGCGGCACGAGTCTCCGCTGGAGCGCATCGACCGCAACACCATCGAGCTCATGGGGGAGCTCCGCGTGGCCGGCACCGGGATACAGGTGTTGCTCGCGTTCCTGCTCGTGGTGCCGTTCAATCAGCGCTTCACGAAGCTGTCGTCGTTCGAGCGCTACGACTACTTCGTCACGTTGTTGTGCATCGCCGGGGCGGCTGCGCTGCTGATTGCCCCGGCCATTCATCACCGGCTGCTGTTCCGTCTGGGCGAGAAGCCGTACCTCGTGAGCGTCGCCAATCGCACCACGATCGCGGCGGTTGCGCTTCTGTCGGTCGGCTTGACCGGCATCCTCGTTCTGATCTCGGACTTCATGTTCGGCGGGGTTGCCGCGATCGTCGTTGGGACGATCGCCGGCGGGGGCATTACGTCGCTCTGGTTCGGCATACCGATCCACCGGCGTCGCATGCGCAAGGGCCTGGTGCGATCGACCCGCTGATTACGACCTCGCGGTCCCGGGCAATAACTCGCTGGACGCCAAAGGATGAAGATCGGTTACTTCCTTTCCAGCGAGGAATGGGGACCGCGTGACCTGGTCGCGCTGGCGGTGAAGGCCGAGCAGGCGGGTTTCGAGGACCTGTGGATCTCGGATCACTATCACCCCTGGAACGACGAGCAGGGTCACAGCCCGTTCGTGTGGTCCGTCATGGGCGCCATCGCGCAGGCCACCGACAACATGCACGTGACGACAGCGGTCACCTGCCCCACCGTCCGCATCCATCCGGCCGTCATCGCCCAGGCCGCAGCCACGTCGGCGGTCATGCTCGAGGGGCGCTTCAGCCTCGGCGTGGGCAACGGCGAGGCGCTCAACGAGCACATCACGGGCGCCCGCTGGCCCGAGGCGGACGAGCGCCTGGAGATGCTCGAGGAGGCGGTCGAGGTCATCCGCGTGCTATGGCGGGGAGGGGCCCACGACCACCGCGGACGCCACTACCGCGTCGAGCACGCCCGGATCTACGACCTGCCCGACGAGTCCCCGGCCATCATCGTCTCGGGCTTCGGGCCCAAGTCGATCGACCTGGCGGCGCGCATCGGCGACGGCTACGCCACCGTTGGGCCCGACGCGGACGCAGTCGCGCGCTTTCGCTCCGCGGCCTCCCCCGACGCCATCGTCCAGGGCGGCCTCAAGGTCTGCTGGGGCGAGGACGAGCGCCGGTGCGTGAAGACCGTCCACCGGCTGTGGCCCAACGAGGCCCTGCCCGGAGAGCTGGCCCAGGTCCTGCCCACCCCCGAGCACTTCGAGCAGGTCTCGACGCTGGTCACCGAGGAGATGATCGCCTCCAGCGTGCCGTGCGGACCGGACATGGAGCGCCACCTCGAGCAGATCCGGGCCTACGAGGAAGCGGGCTTCGACGAGCTCTACATCAACCAGATCGGCCCCGACCAGGACGCCTTCTTCGCCGCCTACCGGGAGCACGTATTGCCGTGCGTGCGCTGACCCGCCGGCTGGCGATCGTCTCGATCGGCGTCCTTTTGGGTGGGGCCTTCTACTTCCAGCTCATCGACACCACGAGCCTGCCCGAGCTCTACGTGCTCGCCGGCGTCGCCCTCGCCTGCGGGCTTGCCTTTCAACTCGCGCGCGAGCAGGGATTCGTCGAGGCGCGCATCCTGCCGTGGTGGCTGCTGCGTAGCTGGCGTCTGCTCTGGCGCATCCCCAGCGACATCGCGATGGTTTGTGGGGAGGCTGTGCTTCAGCTCGTGCGCCCCCGGCCGGTGCGGGGCGTTCTGCGGGCCACGCGGTTCAGCGCCGTCGAACCGGACCCGGGTCACACGGGACGCCGAGCACTGGCCGAGACGGTCGGGTCGGTGGCGCCGAATACGATCGTCATCGGCGTCGACGCCGAGAGCGGGCTGCTCCTCGTCCATCAACTGCGCCGCCATGGAAGCCCCGAGGACCTGGACGTGACGAGGATGGGATGAACGAGTGGGAGATCGCCGCCGCGATCATCGCGGCCGCCATCGTCCCCTGCCTGGGCGTGTGCGCCCTCTCCTCGGCCGTGGCCGCCCTTCCCGCCCTCGAACTCGCGGGAACGCTGGCCTCGACCGCCCTGATGGCGCTCTGCGAGGGCTTCCATCGCCAGCCCTTCATCGACCTCGCGCTGCTCCTCGCACTGCTCTCGATGCTCGGGGCATTCGCCTTCGCCCGCCTCATGGAGCGCCACCTATGAGTTTCGGCCACGTGGTGGCCACCGTGGCGCTCATCGCGGGAGTGGTTCTCGACGTGTTCGCCGCCCTCGGCCTGATCGTCATGCGGGATGCCTTCGACCGCCTGCACTACGTCGGCCTCGCGGGCTACGGTGCTCTACTCGTCGCCGTGGCCATCGTCGTGCGCGAGTCCTGGTCGCTGATCGGCGACAAGGCGCTCCTGACGGGGGCGCTGCTGCTCCTGATCGGGCCCGTGCTCGTGCACACGACGGCGCGGAGCCTGCGCACGCGCGAGTGCGGCGACTGGCGCGAGGGCATCGAGGACAGGGCCGAGGACCCGCAGTGACGGCGCTTCAGATCATCGCCCTCGTGCTCGTCGCCCTGGGCGGCGCCGCGGTCGTGCTCACTCCCGAGCCGCTGCGCCAGACCATGGTGCTCGGCATCTACGGCCTCTCCCTCACGCTGCTCTTCTTCGTCTTCCAGGCCCCCGACGTGGCCCTCTCGGAGATCGTGGTCACCGGCATCGGCCTGCCGCTCATCGTGCTGGCGGCGCTGCGCAAGATCCGCCAACAGGAGGAGCGCAATGGCGACGAAGAGGAGGAGAGGAGGGGCGAGCCATGAGCCGCCCCGTGCGCCTGGGCCTGTTCCTGGTGGCGGGTGGCGGTCTGGCCGCAATGCTCGTCATCGGCTTC
Source organism: uncultured Solirubrobacterales bacterium (assembly GCA_963731355.1). Classification (GTDB taxonomy): domain Bacteria; phylum Actinomycetota; class Thermoleophilia; order Solirubrobacterales; family Solirubrobacteraceae; genus Palsa-465. The sequence goes on from CAVSUS010000007.1 coordinate 212,325, forward strand.
ACCGGGTTGCCGGATTTCGGGAGCGCGCACGAGCTCGTGGGCTCGGTCGTCAACCTGACCGAGCCGACGCTCCGGCACGCCACCGACGTGGTGACCGCGCTCAACTTCGACATCCGGGCGTTCGACACCCTCGGGGAGGAGTTCATCCTCTTCGCCTCGGTGGCGGGCGTGGCGCTGCTCCTGCGCCACATGCGCGACGAGCCCGAGCAGGAAGGCACGACGCCGGGCATCGAGGATCACCGGTTCGCCGGGGCCAGCGACGGCCTCAAGCTGACCTCGCTCGTGCTCATCCCCCTGCTCCTGGCCTTCGGCGCTTACCTCGTCTTCCACGGGCAACTCACGCCGGGCGGCGGCTTCCAGGGCGGCGTGGTGCTCGCGGCCGGTCCGATCGCCATCCTGCTCGCGGGACGCTACCTGTCGATGAAGCGGGTGGCGCCCAAACGAGTGCTCGAAGGCGCCGACTCGCTCGGGGCGGCGGCCTACGCGCTCATCGGGCTCGGAGGGCTCATCTTCGCCGGCGTCTACCTCAAAGACCCGCTGCCTCTGGGCGCCTCGGGGCACCTGCTCTCGAGCGGCATGATGCCGCTCAACAGCATCGCCGTCGGGCTTGAGGTGACGGGCGCCTTTCTGCTCACCTGGACCGAGTTCCTCGATCAGTCGATGATCGGCCCGCCGAGCTCGTCTGGTGGGAGCGGGGGACCGCGATGAGCTTCCTGCCCTACGCCGTGGGGGCGTGGCTGTTCGTCATCGGGCTCTGGGGCGTGGTCTCGAGCCGCAACCTCGTGCGCACGGTGCTCAGCCTCACCGTCGTGCAATCCGCGACCTACCTGCTCCTGCTCGGGGTCGGGTATCGGGCGAAAGGGGTGGCGCCGATCGTGGCCGACATTCCGACCACCTCGAACCTCGTCGATCCGGTCGTCCAGGTGCTCGTGCTCACCGACATCGTGATCGAGGCCACGGTGACCGCGCTCCTGCTGGCGCTCGTAGTCCAGGCGCACAAGCGCTTCGGCAGCGTCGACCCGGACGACCTGCGGCCGCTGCGCGACTAGCCGTCAGACCGGCATGACCTCTCTCACCGCGCTCCCGGTGCTCGTGCCGTTCATAGCCGGGCCGCTGCTCGTGGCCGGCGGCTACTTCGCCCCCCGATGGTTCAACGACAGCATCGGCGCCTTGGCGGCCATCGCGGTGGCCGCCCTGTGCGCGCTGCTGGCCGCACACGCGGCGCCACACCCATTCGCCTACTGGATGGGTGGATGGACGCCGCAACACGGGTTCTCGATCGGCATCTCGCTCTCGATCGACGTGCTCGGCGCCGGCCTGGCCGCCTTCTGCGCCGTGCTCGTGACCGCGGCGCTCGTGTACTCCCTGCGGTACTTCGACGCGATCGAAGGGCTCTACCACGGGCTCATGCTCCTGTTCATGGCCGGCATGGTGGGCTTCTGCCTGAGCGGCGACCTGTTCAACATCATCGTGTTCTTCGAGGTCATGAGCGCCGCCGCCTTTGCGCTCACGGCCTACCGCGTCGAGGAGCGGGCGCCGATCCAGGGCGCCATCAACTTCGCCATCACCAACAGCATCGCCGGCTACGGCATGTTCATCGCCGTCGGCCTGCTCTACGCGCGCACGGGCGCGCTCAACATGGCCCAGATCGGAGTCGCGCTCTCGGGCCACCACGCCGATCCGCTCGTCATCGTGGCCATGACGCTGCTCTTTGCCGGCTTCCTGACCAAGGCGGCCGTAGTTCCGCTGCACTTCTGGCTCGCCGACGCTCACGCGGTCGCGCCGGTGCCCGTGTGCGTGCTCTTTTCGGGCGTCATGGTCGATCTCGGCGTGTACGCGGTGGCCCGGCTCTACTGGGTCGTGTTCGCCGGGCCGCTGGGGCCGCATGCCTCCACGGTGCGGGCCATCTTCGTGGCCGTGGGGGTGGTGACCGCCCTCACGGGGGCCACCATGTGCTTCCTGCAGCGCCACATCAAGCGCCTGCTCGCCTTCTCGACCATCAGCCACATCGGGATGTTCGTGTGTGGGGTGGCGCTGTTGTCCGGAAAAGCGCTGGCCGGCGTGGCGGTCTACATGGTCGGGCATGGGCTCACCAAGGGCGCGCTGTTCATGTGCGCGGGGATCCTTCTGCATCGCTTTGCCAACATCGACGAGTACGACCTGCACGGCCGCGGGCGCGTCGTCCCGGTCGCGGGCGCGATGATGGCCGTCGGGGCCCTCCTGCTCGCGGCGTGTCCGCCGTTCACGACCTTCATGGGCAAGTCGCTGCTCGACGAGGCCTCCTCGGCCCAGTCGCGCTACGGCTGGCTGATCGCCGTGTTCATCGTCATCTCGGCCGTGACCGGCGGCAGCGTGCTGCGCGTGACCTGCCGGGTATTTCTCGGTTGGGGGGCGAAGCAGGGACCCGCGCACGCGATCCAGCAGGCCCGAGCTGCGGAGGAGGAGACGAGCGAGACCGAGGGCGGGCACGACCACACGCCTCTGGTCATGACGATCGTCCCGGCGGTGATGCTGCTGTGCGTGCTCGTGCTCGGGTTGATCCCCGGGGCGGTACCCGGGGTCGAGCGGTATGCCGCCCAGTTCTCCGACCACGGTTTGTATTCGGCCTGGGTGCTGCACGGGGCGCGCGTCGCGCTGCCTGTGGTCGCTCCGAGCCACATCAGCCTGTCCGGCTACGCCTACGGGGCCCTCTCAACCGTCGGCGCCCTGGGGGTGGCCGCGGCCGGGCTGTTCGGGTACCGGCTGCACGGGCTGCGCCGGTCCTGGCCGGCCAAACGGGTGGAGGCGGCGGTCTGGGTCCTGCGCGAGCTCCACTCGGGTCACATCGGGGACTACATCGCCTGGTGGAGCGCCGGGGTGAGCCTGATCGGAGGGATATGCCTCATCGCCCTGCGCTAGCGCTGCGGGCTCGGGGGCGGTTGCGGACTGCATCTGCGCTGGCGCTGTGCGGGCTGGCCGTGGCCGGGTGCACGCAGCCCGGGAGCCAGGCGCCCAAGGCCGAGGCGGCGAAGCTGTTTCACGCCACGGGCGACATCAGCCTGGCCTGCGGGTACGCCGAGGAGCTGACCGCGTTCGGAGGACCCCATCAGCCCGGCCTGCGGACTCAGGAGGCGATGGCGCTCGACGGCGCGCACCTGCTGGTGTCGGTGTGGTCGCACAACCGGACGTGGGTCTACCAGGGGGAGACCATCGACGGCGTGGTCAGCGACAGTATCTCGCTGCTCGGAAATTGCGGGCTGACCCGGGCACAGGGTTATCTCCGGCACACCACCACGAGCCGCTAGCCCCGTTTTCCGCGGCTGAGTTGGGCTAGGGCGGGTCGTTCGCCCGTGGTTTGGGGGGTTTTGGGTTGTCCGCGGCTTGGGTCGGGCTGGTCTGTTGTGGCAACTTTGGCTGTACGCTGGCGGTGGTCCGTCCGCAGTGGCCTATAGCGTTGTGGCAACATGTTCGTCAAGGAAACGAGGGTGAGGCGCGGTGAGCGTGTCTATACGTACGTTCAGCTGGTCGAAGGGTACCGCGACGAGCGCGGGAAGGTCCGCCATCGTGTTGTGGCAAATCTGGGGCGCAGGGAGGAGTTGAAGGCCTCGGGGCAGCTGGAGAAGCTGGCGGGCTCGTTCGCTCGTTTGGATCCGCCGCTGGTCGGGACGCGGCGGGAGGTCGGGGCGCTGTTGTTGGCCTGGCACTTCTTGCGCGAGCTGGACGTGGCGGCGGTGGTCGATCGAGCGCTGCCGCGCTCGGAGCGCTCGGAGTTGTCGGTCGGCGAGGTCGTTTGTGCGTTGGTAGCGAGCCGGTTGTGCTCGCCCTCGCCGTTGTATGACATCGCCGGGTGGGCGTCGGGGGCAGCGGTCAGAGAGCTGTTGGCGATCCCGCCGCAGCTGTTGAACGATGATCGGCTCGGCCGGGCGCTTGAGTGCTTTGCCGTGTACGCGGAGAGCGTGCGCGGGCTGTTGGCCGCCGGGGCGGTCGAGCGGTTCGGCGCCGATGCCGGCCGGCTGCATGTGGATTTGACCACGGTGCGGGTTGCTGGCGCGTATGAGGATTCGGCGCTGGTGGCGAAGGGGTGGGGGTCCGATCGTCATGTCGCCCGGCAGGTGCGCACGCTGCAGGCGGCCACTGGCGATGGGGTGTCGTTGTATCTGCGGCCGGATCCGGGGAACTGCTCGGAGCTGGCGCTGGTCGGCCAGTCGCTGGAGCGGCTGGCGGCATTCGCCAAGCCGGGGATGCTGATGGTGTGCGACTCGGCGCTGGGGCAGCCCAAGCCGCTGTGTCAGATCCACCGCGCAGGGCTGCGATTCATCGTGCCGTTGAAGACCTCGACCGGCTTTCAGGAGCGCTACCTGTCAGAGCTCGGCCCCGAGCGCCTGAGACCGATCCGACACGTGGCCGAGCGCGAGTGGCGCCTGCCAGCAGCGCGGCGCACCCTGTACCGCGGCGCGCTTGCAGACTGGGAGCTCTCAGATCCCGAGACCGGCGAGCCGCGTCGCTTCCGGGTCGCCTACATCCACTCCTCCCAGGAGCAGGAGCAGGTCGCCGCCGCTCGAGAGCGCGCGCTGCAGAAGGCGGAGGCCGAGCTCGGGCGCGTGCGCAACGGGCTCGGCGGCCGGTACTACAAGACCGTCACGCAGGTGCAGCGGCGCGTCGGGCAGATCGTCACCAGCAACATCCAGGGGCTGATCACCGTCACCGTCTCAGACAACAACGACAAGCCAGCGATCGAATGGCAGCGCGACCAGGAGGCGATCACGCAGGCAGCGCGAACCGACGGGATCTACGCGCTAGCGACCAACCTCCCCGGCGCGCTGACCGCCGGCAAGCTCCTACGCCTCTACAAGGAACAAGAAATCGTCGAGCGCCGCCACCGCGATCTGAAACAGACGCTCAAGGTCCGCCCGATCTTCCTACACAACGACGACCGCATCTACGCGCTCATCAGCATCATCGGGATCGCGCTGCTGATCTTCGGACTACTCGAAACGCAACTACGCAACGCGCTCAACGCCGACGAGCAGCAGCACGACAAGCGGCTGGCGCTGCTGCCCGAAGACAGACTCGCCAAACCCACCGGCGCCAACATCCTCTCCGCCTTCCAAGGCCTCGACCTCACTTACACCCACCGCGGCATCGAGCTCGACCCGCTCACCCGCACCCAGCAGCGGATCCTCGAACTACTCGACATCCAGCCGCCCTGGCCACAACGGGGACAGGTAGAGGTCGCGAACTGCGGAAAACGGGGCTAGCGGTCAGGCGAGCGGCGTCTCGTCGAGCTTGGAGCACAGCTCGGACACGGACTGGTACACCGCCAGCGCCCCTGACTCGGTCAGCTCCTCGATCGCGAACCCGCCGGTCAGCACCGCCAGTGTGCCGACTCCGGCCTTCTCCGCCGCTCTGACGTCCCAGGGCGTATCGCCCACCATGACCGCGGGCTCCCCGTCCTCATGGCCGGCCTTGTCGAGCGCGGCACGGACGAGGTCGGGGTGAGGCTTAGTTGCCTCCACGTCGGCCGAGCTCGTCCAGCCGTCGACGAGCTCGCGGGCGTCGAGCAGGTCGAGGTAGTAGTCGAGCTCGTCCTGCTTGGCCGAGCTGGCCAGGATTACGGTGTGGCCGCGTTGTTTCAGTCGCTCGACGAGCTCGCGTGACCCGTCCATGGTCGCCACCTCGTCGATGAGGGCCAGGTAGAGCGGCTTCTCAGCGCTGCGGATGTCGTCGCCGCGCTCGCGCTCGGTTCGCTCGTCGGTCAGGGCGGCGACCAGCTGATCTCCGCCCATGCCGATATGGCGGTGGATCCGCCAGATCGGGAGCACGATCTCGTGCTGGTGGAACGCTCGATACCACGCGATTGCGTGCTGGTAGTTGGTGTCGACGAGCGTCCCGTCGATGTCGAGGATCGCAACGGCCATGATCGACAGTCTCTTCTACCCAGCCGGCGGTTTCGCAAGCCGCCGGGCGGCTGAACGGCCCTGTTCACGCGGAGCGGCACCGGGTAGTGAGCAGGCAGCGCGCGGTTGCTGACGCCGCGCCGGCGAGTGCTATCCGCGCCCGCACTCTCCCCCCTCGCCTGGCGGCGGCCCCGGTGGGCCGCCGCCAGGCCGAAATCGTCTCGTGGCCCTGCGCATCCTCTCCTCGGCCAGCGCCAGCCGGGCGGCGGCCCGGCCCGCGACGCCGTGCACCGCCCCGCCGGGGAACGTCGCCGCGCTGGCCAGGTAGAGGCCGCGCAGCTGTGTTCGGTACGGCACGAGCGCCGGAACCGGGCGAAAGATCAGTTGGTCGAGGTCGTAGCTGCCGCCACCCACGTCCCCGCCCACGAGGTTCGCGTTACGCCGCTCGAGCTGCGCGGGCCCCAGAACGTGCCGCGCGGCGATCATCTCTCTGAACCCAGGCGCGAAACGCTCGACCTGTGCCTCCATGCGCTCCACGAGGCGATCGCGAGAGCCTCCCCAGTCGAGCGACTGCGGCCCCCGCGTGTACGCCCAGGCGGTGTGTTTGCCCGGCGGCGCCCTGGTCGAGTCCGCGATCGACTGCTGGCCGAGCAACATCACGGGCCGCTCGGGAAGATTCGAGCTCGGCGACCCCGCGGCCAGCAGCTCATCCTCGGAGCCGCCGACGTGAACCGTGCCCGCGACCCGCGCCTCGGGCGCCGTCCACGGGATCGGGCCATCCAGCGCCCAGTCGACCTTGAGCGTCGCGGGACCCGGCCGGTAGCGGTGGAGCGCGGCGGCATATCCCGGGGGAAGCGCGTCGCCGGTCAGGGCGACGAGCGCCCGCGGCATCACGTCCGCCACCACCACGCCCGCCTGAAGCGCCTCGCCGCTCGCCAGGCGCACCCCGGTGACGCGGCCGCGCGGGGCGACGATCTCGACCACGGGGGCGTTGCACCTCACCACGCCCCCCAGGCTCGCCAGGTAGGAGACGAGCGCCGCCGCCAGGCGGCCCGCGCCGCCTTCGGGGCTGGGCCAGCCAACGGCGTGGCCGAGGACGTTCAGGCCCAGCGCCACGATCGCGCTGCCGGCGCCGGCGAGCCCCACGTCGCCGTGCATCGCCGAGCCGTACAGCCAGGCCCGAGAGCCTGGCGCGGCGAACAGCTCCTCGGCCAAGCCCTCGGCCGGCATCAGCAGCACCCGCGCGAGCTCGAGCAGCCGACGGGGGCGCAGCTGGAGCGCCAGCTGCGCCACCCCCGAGGTCGGCGGGAAAGCCCCGAGGATCGTGCCGCGAAACGCCGCGAACCGCTGCACGTACGGGGCGGCGAACTCGCGCCAGCGCTCCCCGTCGCCGGGAGCGAGCCGGTCCAGGCTGGCGGCGGTACGCTCCAGGTCGCGGTACAGCGCCGGCGCCCGGCCGTCGGGGAGCGGATGGGCGTAGCAGACCTCCGGATGCACCCAGCGCAGCCCATGGCGCTCGAGCGGCATGCCCGCGAACACGGGCGACGCGGCGCCCGCGGGGTACACCGAGGAGTAGGTGTCGTGGCGAAAGCCCGGAAGGGTCAGCTCCTCGGTGGCGACCGCGCCGCCCGGCATGGGGGCGGCCTCCAGCACGACCACACACCGCCCGGCCTCGGCGAGCGTGATCGCCGCAGCCAGCCCGTTGGGACCCGACCCGATGATCAGCGCATCGAGGGTCACTTCGCCCCGCGCTCAGGGGCGGCCGGGCACACCCTCGGCGAGCTCCCGCAGCCACGTCGCCGCGGAGCTGTCGCTCGGTGCCCGCCAGTCCCCGCGCGGGGATAGCGAGCCGCCGGAGCCGACCTTGGGCGCGTTCGGGATCGCCGAGCGCTTGAACTGGCTGGTCTGGAAGAAGCGACGCAGAAACACCTCGAGCCAATGCTTGATCTCGGGGAGCCCGTACTCGTTGCGCCGCTCGAGCGGGATCAGGTCCGGCCATGCGCCGAGTTCGCGGTCGCCCCAGGCGTGGTGGGCCAGGAACGCCACCTTGCTCGGGCGGTAGCCGAACCGGAGCGTGTAATAGAGGAAGAAGTCCTGGAGCTCGTACGGCCCGACGACACTCTCGCTATCGGCCCCGGGGCGGTCGGAGTCGGGGTCGTCGCGCGGAATCAGCTCCGGCGAGATCTCCGTGTCGAGGACCGATTGCATCACCGCGCTGACATGCTCGCCGAGCTGCTCGGTGTCGATCACCCAGCGAATCAGGAACTGAATCAGCGTCTTCGGCACCGACGCGTTGACGTTGTAGTGGGACATCTGGTCACCGACTCCGTACGTGGACCAGCCGAGCGCGAGCTCCGAGAGGTCGCCCGTGCCCACCACCAGGCCGCCGTGGTAGTTGGCCAGTCGGAACAGGTGCGAGGTGCGCTCGCCGGCCTGAACGTTCTCGTACGTGATGTCGTAGTCGGCCTGTCCGTCCCCCGCGGGATGCCCGAGGTCGCGGAGCATCTGCAAAGCGGCGGGTCGGATATCCAGCTCGTTGGCGCTGACCCCGAGTGCCTCCATCAGCCTGCGGGCGTTGCCCAGGGTTCGCTCGCTCGTTGCGAACCCGGGCATCGTGAACGCGAGCACGTTGGAGCGGGGGAGACCGAGCAGGTCGATCGCCCGGGCGCAGACGACCAGCGCTTGGGTCGAGTCGAGTCCCCCGGAGATGCCGATTACGACCTTCTCGATCCCGGTCGCCCGCAGGCGGGTCTCCAGGCCGCGAACCTGGATGTTGTAGACCTCCTCGCAACGCTCGCCGCGGCTCGCGGGGTCGGCCGGTACGTAGGGGAAGCGCTCGAACTCGCGCCGCAGCGCCACCCGCTCCCCGGAGAGCCCGAGCTCGAGCTCGATTTGCCGCATCCTGCGCAGCGCCCGGCGGTGGTCGTGGATGCTGTCGCCGTAGCTCGACGTGCTTGCTCGGTCGGCGATGATCCGATCGAAATCCAGGTCGGCGAGAATCAGCTGCTCGTCCTCGGAGAACCGCTCGGCGTGGGCCAGTAGATCGCCGTTCTCGTAGATGATGGCCTGGCCGTCCCAGGCCAGGTCGGTCGTCGACTCGCCCAGCCCGGCCGCGGTGTACAGGTAGCCGGCGATCGTCCGCGCCGACTGCATCCCGCACAGCGCCCGGCGGTAGTCCGCTTTGCCGATCGTGATGTTGCTGGCCGACAGGTTGGCGAGCACAGTCGCACCGGCCATCGCGCCGTATGTGCTGGGCGGGATCGGCGCCCACAGGTCCTCGCAGATCTCGACGTGCAGGACGAATTCGGGCAGATCGCGGCTCGCGAACAGCAACCCCGAGCCGAACGGCACCTCCTCTCCGAGCAGCCGCAGCTCACCTCCGATGGCGTCGCGGGCGGCGCGAAACTGGCGCTTCTCGTAGTACTCGCGGTACTCCGGCAGATAGCTCTTGGGGACCACCCCGAGCACGCGCCCGCGGTGGATCACGATCGCGCAGTTGAACAGTCCGCCCTCCACCCACAACGGCGCGCCGACCACGATCACGGGCCGCACTCCGGCGCTCTCGGCCGCGATGCGCTGCACCGCGTCCAGCACCCCGGAGGCCAGAGCGTGCTGATGCAGCAGATCGTCGATCGCGTAGCCCGACAACCCGAGCTCAGGGAAGATCACGAGCGCGGCGCGCGCGTCGGACGCGCGCCCCGCGAGCTCGAGCACGCGCTCCGCGTTGAACGCCGGCTCGGCGATGCGCACGTGTGGGACGGCGGCGGCGACGCGCGCGAATCGGTGACTGTAGAGGGACCCAAACGGACCGCGGTTGCGCTCGCCTATCCAGCTCATGCAGCTTTCAATTTATTGTTTGCGTCCGTGCTTGGCTTGCCCGCCGGCGTGCGTGCCTGCCTGTTCGATCTCGACGGGGTGCTCACGCAGACCGCAAAGGTCCACGCTGCGGCGTGGAAGGCGATGTTCGACGCCTACCTCCGGCGGCGCGCGGAAGCCCTCGGCGAGCCGTTCGTGCCCTTCGACGCAATCCACGATTACGACGAGTACGTGGACGGCAAGCCCCGCGAGGACGGCGTACGCTCGTTCTTAGCCTCCCGGGGGATCGAACTGCCCGAGGGCGCCCCCGACGACCCTCCGGACAAGGACACCGTGCGCGGGCTCGGCAACCGCAAGAACGACATCGTGCTGGAGATGATCCGTGACCACGGCGTGGCTGCCTACGCCGGCTCGGTGCGCTACGTCCAGGCGGCGCGGGCGGCTGGGCTCCGGCGCGCGGTCGTCTCCTCGAGCACCAACACCAACGACGTTCTCACCGCCGCGGGCATCGACGGGCTGTTCGAGGAGGTCGTCGACGGCGCCGTCGCCGAGCGCGAGGGGCTGAAGGGAAAACCGGCCCCGGACACGTTTCTGGCCGGCGCTCGGGCGCTCCAGGTCGTGCCGAGCGAGGCCGTCGTGTTCGAGGACGCACTCGCCGGCGTGCAGGCCGGCCGCGCCGGTGACTTCGGGTGCGTCGTCGGCGTCGACCGCGTCGGCCAGGCGCAGGCGCTCCGCGAGCACGGAGCCGATCTGGTCGTCGCAGACCTGTCCGAGCTGCTGGACGCGCCGTGATCCGACACGACGCGTTTCGCATCGAACCCTGGGCTCTGCGCGAGACCAAGCTCGACCTCGACAGGCTCGCCCAGACAGAGTCGGTGTTCGCGCTGTCCAACGGGCACCTCGGGCTGCGAGGGAACCTCGACGAGGGCGAGCCGTTCGGCCTGCCCGGCACCTACCTGGGCGGGTTCTGGGAGGTCCGGCCGCTTCCCTACGGCGAAAGCGCCTACGGCTACCCGGAGATAGGTCAGACGGTCGTCAACGTGACCAACGGCAAGATCATCCGCCTGCTCGTCGAGGACGAGCCCTTCGACGTCCGCTACGGGCAGCTTCTGAGCCATGAGCGCGTGCTCGATCTCCGCGCCGGAGTGCTCCGCCGCACGGCCGAGTGGCGCTCCCCGGCGCGCGCGCTGGTGCGCGTGTCCTCCACGCGGCTCGTGTCGTTCGTCCAGCGTGCCGTGGCCGCAATCCTCTACGAGGTCGAGCCGCTCGAGGCGACTATCCCGGTGGTCGTGCAGTCCGAGCTGGTGGCGAACGAAACTCTGCCGAGCTCGGAGAGCGATCCGCGCGCGGCAGCGTCGCCCGCGTCCCCGCTGTCCGCCGTTGAGTCCGTCAGCTTCGAACTCCGAGCCATCCTCGTGCACTCCACGAAGGAGAGCCAACTGACGCTCGGGGCGGCGATGGACCACATGATCGACGCCCCCGAGGGGACCGAGGCGCGCGCCGAGAGCTTCCCGGATGTTGCGCGCCTCAGGATCTCCTTCGACGTCGAGCCGGGGAAGCCGCTACGAATGGTCAAGTTCCTCGCCTACGGCTGGTCTGGCCAGCGCTCGGTCGACGCGATCCGCAGTCAGGTGGCTATGGCGGTGGAGGAGGCCAAGCACACCGGATGGGAAGGGCTCGTGGCCGCCCAGCGCGCCTATCTCGATGACTTCTGGGACCGCGCGGACGTTGAGGTCGAGGGCGACTCGGAGCTCCAGCAGGCGGTTCGCTTCGGTCTGTTTCACACGCTCCAGTCGGGCGCCCGCGCCGAGCAGCGGGCGATCGCGGCCAAGGGGCTGACCGGCCCGGGGTACGACGGGCACACCTTCTGGGACACCGAGTCGTTCGTCCTGCCGGTGCTCACCTACACGGCCCCACAGGCGGCGGGCGACGCTCTGCGATGGCGCCACCGGACGCTCGACCTGGCCCGGGACCGCGCGAAGCAGCTCGGATTCAAGGGGGCCGCGTTTCCGTGGCGAACGATCCGAGGCCAGGAGAGCTCCGGGTACTGGCCGGCCGGCACGGCAGCCTTTCACATCAATGCCGATATCGCCGACGCCGTCGCCCGCTACCACGCCGCCACGGATGACGCTGACTTCGACCGCGACATCGGCCTCGAGCTCCTCGTCGAGACGGCGCGCCTGTGGCGCTCGATCGGCCATCACGACGCCGTCGGAGAATTCCGGATCGACGGGGTGACGGGGCCCGACGAGTACAGCGCCCTGGGCGACAACAACGTGTACACCAACCTCATGGCGCAACGGAACCTCCGCGAGGCCGGCAAAGCGGCCGAGCGAAACCGAGACGCCGCGGAGAAGCTCGGAGTCGACGACGAGGAGGTGGCCAGCTGGCACGACGCGGCGGACGCCGTCCGGATCCCTTACGACCGGAACCTCGGCGTCCACCCCCAGGCCGACGGGTTCACCGATCACGAGCGCTGGAACTTCGCCGCCACGACCCCCGACCAATATCCCTTGCTGCTCCACTTCCACTACTTCGACCTGTACCGCAAGCAGGTGGTCAAGCAGGCGGATCTGGTGTTAGCGCTGCACGTGCGCGGCGACGCGTTCACCGCGGAGCAGAAGGCCCGCGACTTCGCCTACTACGAGCCGTTGACCGTCCGCGACTCGTCCCTGTCGGCCTGCACTCAGGCGGTAGTGGCCGCGGAGGTGGGACACCTGGAGCTGGCCTACGCGTACCTGCGCGAGTGCGCGCTCATGGATCTCGACGACCTCGAGCACAACACCCGTGACGGGGTGCACATCGCCTCCCTGGCCGGAAGCTGGATCGGCGTCGTGGCGGGCCTCGGGGGCATGCGCGACTTCGAGGGGGCGCTCACCTTCGCTCCGCGCCTGCCGAGAGCCCTCACCCGCCTCACCTTCCGGCTCAACTCCCGTGGGCGCCAGCTCAAGGTCGAGGTCACGCCGTCGCAGGCGAGCTACTCCCTGACGTCAGGCAAAGCGCTCGAGATCACCCATCACGGCAAGCCGGTGACCGTCCGACCCAAAAAGGTGACGGTCGCCGCGATCCCGCCTGCGCCCGCGCTCGAGGCACCGAGTCAGCCGCCGGGACGGGAGCCCGGCGAAGCGCTGCGGCCGGCCGAGCGGCGCACAGGTCAGGAGCGGCGCCGGCGCCAGCGCGACCGCGCCGGCCGCGCGGGTTAGCCGCAATCTCTTAACTCCCTACCGGCCGTCCGTCGAGCGCCCGTCGCCACCACGCCCCAGCTCCTCGAGCGTCCGCTCCAGCGCCTCCATCAGATCGGGCGCCGGCGCGGGCGGCTCTTGCGTCTCCGGCGCTTTCACCGTCCCCCCTTTGCGCTTGCGCTCCACGACGCGCCGCAGGCGCTCGCGGTAGCGATCCTTGTGCTTGGCGGGATCCCAGTCGCAGGTGAGCTCCTCGATCACCGCGACCGCCGCATCGAGTTGCCCGCCTGTCGGCCGGTGGGACTTCTGCGTGGCGGCATCGACGTCCTTGGCCGAGCGCACCTCGTCCGCGAACAGCATCGTGGTCAGCGTCAGCGCGCGATCGCGCTCGCGCACGATCGCCAAGTACTCCTTGGCGCGCATCACGAACCGGCCCAGCGCGGCGCGATCGGTGCGCCCCATGACATCGGTCAACAGCCGATACGCGCGCTTCGCTCCGTCGTCCTCGGACGCCGGCACCAGGAAGTAGGGATGGTCGAAGTAGATCGGATCGGCCTCCTCGAGGTCGATGAACTGCTCGATCTCGATCGTCCGCGTGCGGTGGGGCTCGATCGCCTCGAGCTCCAGGTCGGAGACGATCACCTGCTTTCCATCCTCGAGCTCGTAGCCATGGGTGATCTCTTCGTAGGGGACCTCGACGTCCTCCTTCGAGCACCAGCGCTGCACGTCGATGGGGGCGGAGTCCTTGGCGTGCAGCTGCCGAAAATGTAGGTCCAGGTCGCGCACCGCCGGAATGACGCTGACCGGCACATTGACGAGGCCGAAGCTGAGCGAGCCTGTCCACAGCGAGCGCGGCATCGTCACCTTCCCGCCTTTGTCCTTGGACGCCGCGATGCGTCGAGGCTGGCTTGGAGCGCCGCCATCAGGTCGCCCGGCTCCTGCTCGGCCTCGCGCTCCGGGAGCTCCGGCTCCTGGCCCTTGGCCTTGGCGTCGATCAGCGCAAGCACCCGCTCGCGATACGAATCCTCGAACGAGTGCGGGTCAAACGGCGCGTACAGGGCGTCGATCAGCGATGCCGCCATGTCCAGCTCGCGCTTCTGCGGGCGCCGGGTGGGGCCCTGCAGTTCGAGGCTCTTGGCGGGGACCAGCTCTTCTGCGAACCGCATGGTGTGCAGCACGATGACTTCGTCCCGGGGCCGGATCGCCGCCAGGTACTCCCGGTTGTGGAACACCCAGCGCCCGACGCCGACGCGCTCGGACCGCGCGAGCGCGTCGTGTAGCAGCCGGTAGGCATCGGCTCCCTCGTCGCCCGCGCCGAGGTAGTACGTGCGGTCGTAGAAGACCGGGTCGATCTCCTCGCGGCGGACGAACTCCTCGAGCTCGATCAGGTGCGCGCGATCGCCGGCGGCGGCGTCGATCTCCTCCTGGCTGAGCACGACGAATTGCCCGCCGCGCAGCTCGTATCCCTTTGCCACCTGCTTGTACGGAACCTCCTTGTCCTCCTTGGAGCACATCCGCTTCTGCTTGATCCGGGCGCCGTCGGCGGCGTGGACCTGGTGGAAGTGCACGCCGTGGTCCTCGGTGGCCGAGTGCACCTTGATCGGAACCGCGATGAGGCCGAACGTGATGGTGCCGTTCCAGATCGAGCGCGCCACGTTATTGCCTTACCCCGCCGAGGTCGGTCTGCAACCACCCGGCGTTTACGGGCGCGGGATCGCGGTGAGCTGGACTGCAAAAGCGAACGGGAGAAACGATGGCCTCACGTGGCTTGCAGGAGCAACTGAACAAGTACCTCACCGACGCGCACTCGATCGAGCAGCAGGCGCTCGCACAGATGGCGGTGGCGCCGGGGCTGGCCGGCGACCCCGAGATCGCCTCCGCGTTCTCCACGCACCTGGGGGAGACGGAGGAGCACGAGCGTCTCGTGCGCGAGCGACTCGAGGCGCGGGGGGCGAGTCCGTCGAAGCTCAAGGACGTCGCCGGCACCCTGACCGGGAAGGGCTTCACGGCGTTCGCCAGGGCCCAGCCCGACACGCCGGGCAAGCTCGTGGTCCACGCCTTCTCCTACGAGCACATGGAACGGGCCGCCTACGAGCTGCTGGCAAGCGTGGCCGCCCGCGCCGGCGACGCCGAGACGGTGCAGACCGCCCGCGCCATCGAACGCCAGGAGCTGGCCATGGGACAGCGGCTGGAGCGCTGCTTCGACCGAGCCGTCGATGCGGCTCTGCGCGCGTTCGATCCCGACGACCTCCAGCAGCAGCTGGACAAATACCTGGCCGACGCCCACGCGATCGAGGCGCAGGCGCTGCAGCTGCTCGAGAAGGCTCCGCAGCTCGCGGGGACGGCGGACCTCGCGTCCGCCTACGAGGAGCATCATGGCGAGACGGAGGAGCACCAGGCCCTGGTGGACGCTCGCCTGAAGGCCCGGGGCGGCTCCCCGTCGAGCTTCAAGGACGCGGCGCTGCGCCTCGGGGCGCTCAACTGGGGCGCCTTCTTCCAGGCGCAACCGGACACGCCGGCCAAGCTCGCGGGGTTCGCGTACGCGTTCGAGCACCTCGAGATCGGGGCCTACGAGCTGCTGCGGCGGGTGGCGGCGCGTGCCTCCGACCCGGACACGGGGCAGGCCGCCGAGCGGATCCTCGTCCAGGAGCGCGCCGCGGCGGACAACCTGAACACGCTGTTCGAGCAGGCGCTGGACGCGTCGCTGGAGCCCCAGCGGATCGGGACCCGATGAACTCAGTCGGGGCCACCAACACGGAGGCGATCAGATGAAGGCAGTCACATATCACGGCAAGCGTGACGTCCGGGTGGACACGGTCGCCGACCCCACGATCGAAGAGCCCACCGACGCCATCGTCCGCGTCACCACGAGCGGGATCTGCGGCTCTGACCTGCACCTCTACGAGGTGATGGGAGCGTTCATGGAAGAGGGGGACATCCTCGGCCACGAGCCCATGGGAATCGTCGAGGCGGTGGGGGCGGAGGTCACGAACATTCAGCCGGGCGACCGCGTGGTGATCCCGTTCAACATCTCGTGCGGAGCGTGCTTCATGTGCAACCAGGGGCTGTACTCGCAGTGCGAGACCACCCAGGTGCGCGAGCACGGCAAGGGCGCGTCGCTGCTCGGCTACACCAAGCTCTACGGCCAGGTGCCCGGCGGCCAGGCGGAGCTGCTGCGGGTTCCGCAGGCGCACTTCGGCCCGATCAAGGTTCCCGAAGGTCCCGCCGACGAGCAGTTCGTGTACCTGTCCGACGTCCTGCCCACCGCCTGGCAGGCCGTCGAGTATGCGGCGATCCCAGACGGCGGGACCGTGGCCGTGTTCGGGCTCGGGCCGATCGGGCAGATGTGCTGCCGGATCGCCCTTCACCGGGGCGCCCGCGAGGTGTTCGGGATCGACCTGGTCGAGGAGCGCCTGGCGCTGGCGAGCCACCACGGAGCCACCACGATCGACGTGCGCGGGCAGGACCATCATCTGGTCGAGAGGCTGCGCGCGGCCACCGACGGCCGCGGCCCAGATTCGGTGATCGACGCGGTCGGAATGGAGGCGCACGGCGCGCCGCTGGGCAAGCTCGCCCACCAACTCTCGGGCCTTTTGCCCAACCCGGTGGCGGCCAAGGTGATCGAGAAGGCCGGGATCGATCGCCTGAGCGTTCTGCACGCGGCGATCGAAGTGGTGCGTCGCGGCGGGACGATCTCGCTCAGCGGCGTGTATGGCGGCGCCGCGGACCCCATGCCGATGATGGAGCTGTTCGACAAGCAGATTCAGCTTCGAATGGGGCAGGCGAACGTGCGGCGCTGGATCGAGGAGATCATGCCGCTGCTGGTCGACGGCGACCCGCTCGGAGTGCAGAGCCTGGCCACGCACAAGCTGCCCCTCGACCAGGCTCCCCACGCGTACGACATCTTCCAGAAGAAACAGGACGGCGCGATTAAGATCCTGCTGGAACCCGTGTGACGCCGGCCGAGGGCGGGTACCTGCGTGATGTGAATCAGCGCCGCAGGCGAGCAGGAGAAGACGGGGTCGGGCTGCCTCTTCTGCGCCAACTCGCCGGCGATCCGCTCGGCCTCGGTCGCGCGGCGCGATCGCGGCGCTCGGCAAAGCTGACCGCGCGGACCGCGGGGGCCGACCGGGTCGTGCAGTCGGTGTGCCCGTACTGCGCGGTCGGCTGCGGGCAGAAGGTGTTCGTCAAGGACGAGCGGGTCATCCACATCGAGGGCGACCCCGACTCGCCGATCTCCCGGGGGCGCCTGTGCCCCAAGGGGGCGGCCTCCGAGCAGCTCGTCAATGCCCCCACGCGGGAGACCAAGGTCAAATATCGCCGGCCCGGCGGCACCGACTGGGAGGATCTGAGCCTCGAGCAGGCCACCGACATGATCGCCAACCGCGTGATCCGCACCCGGACGGAGACGTGGGAGGAGACCACCAAAGACGGGCGGCCGCTCAAGCGCACGCTCGGAATGCACTTCCTCGGCGGCGCCACGCTCGACAGCGAAGAGAACTACCTGATCAAGAAGTTCTTCACGGCCATGGGCGCTTTGTCAATCGAGAACCAGGCCCGGATATGACACAGCTCCACGGTCCCCGGTCTGGGGACCTCGTTCGGGCGCGGCGGCGCCACCACCTTCCAGCAGGACCTGCAGAACTCCGACTGCATCCTGATCATGGGCTCGAACATGGCCGAGCAGCACCCGGTCGGCTTCCAGTGGGTGGTCGAGGCCAAGGAGCGGGGCGCGAGGGTGATCCACGTCGACCCCCGGTTCACGCGCACCAGCGCGATGGCCGATCGACACGTCCCGATCCGCGCCGGCAGCGACATCGCGTTCCTGGGCGGGATCGTGAACTACATCTTTCAGCACGAGGCCTGGTTCGAGGACTACGTCCGCCACTACACGAACGGTCCGGTGATCATCAAACCCGAGTTCGAGGACACCGACGACGGCGACCACAGCGGCTTCTTCTCCGGCTGGAATCCAGACCACCTGGCGTACAAGATCGAGACCTGGGGCTACGACAAGACCAGCGGCGAGGCCGCCGCCGGCAAGTCAGAGCAGCAGGCGGACGTCTCCGGCGAGCAGGCCCACGGCGCCCATGGCATGAAGCTCAAGGGTGGCGAGCCGCCCGAACGCGACGACTCCATGCAGCACGAGCACTGCGTGCTGCAGCTCGTGCGCCGGCACTTCGCCCGCTACACCCCCGAGCTCGTGGCGCAGGTATGCGGCTGCTCGAAGGAGGACTTCCTCGCCGTCGCGGCGGCGGTGTGCGAGAACTCCGGCCGGGAGCGCACCTCCTCGATTGTCTACTCGGTCGGCTGGACCCAGCACACGGTCGGCGTTCAGAACATCCGCGCCGCGTCGATCATCCAGCTGCTGCTCGGCAACATCGGGCGCCCCGGCGGGGGGATCCTGGCCCTGCGCGGCCACGCGAACATCCAGGGCTCGACCGACATCCCCACGCTCTACAACATCCTGCCCGGGTACATCCCGATGCCCCACCCGCAGTCGCATCCGACGCTGGATACCTTCGTCGAGAAGAACGGTCCCGACACCGGCGCCTGGGGCAACTTGCGCGCGTACATGGTGTCGCTGCTGAAAGCGTGGTGGGGTGACGCCGCGACCGCCGAGAACGAGTTCTGCTTCCACTATCTGCCGAGGATCAACGGCGATCACTCGCACTACGCGATGATGCTCAAGATGCTCGATGGCGGGGTCAAGGGCATGTTCTGCGTGGGGCAGAACCCGGCCGTGGGCTCGGCGAACTCGAAGCTGATGCGCCTGGCGCTGTCCAAGCTCGAGTGGCTGGTGGTGCGCGACTTCCAGGCGATCGAGTCCGCGACCTTCTGGAAGGACTCGCCCGAGCACGAGTCCGGGGAGGCGCGCGCGGAGGACATCCAGACCGAGGTGTTCTTCCTGCCCGCCGCCGCTCACACCGAGAAGGATGGGAACTACACCAACACCCAGCGGCTGCTCCAGTGGCACCACAAGGCGTGCGAGCCGCCGGGCGACTGCCGCTCGGAGCTGCACTGGATCTATCACCTCGGTAAGGCGATCCGGGAGAAGCTCGCCGGATCGGACGACGCCAAAGACCGGCCGATCCTCGACCTGATGTGGGACTACCCGCTGCAGGGCCGTCACGACGAGCCCGACGCCGAGGACATCCTGCAGGAGATCTCGGGACGCGGTCCGGACGGATCGCTTCTGTCCAGCTATGACGAGCTCCAGGAGGACGGATCGACCACCTGCGGGTCCTGGATCCATTGCGGCATCTATCAGGATGGCGTCAACCAGTCGGCCCGCAAGAAGCCGCACACCGAGCAGAACTGGATCGCGCACGAGTGGGGCTGGGCGTGGCCCAAGGACACTCGGCTGATCTACAACCGCGCTTCAGCCGACCCCGAGGGCAAGCCGTGGTCGGAGCGAAAGCGCTACGTGTGGTGGGACGCCGAGCAGGGCGAATGGGCCGGCCTCGGTGACTCGCCGGACTTCCCCCCGACCCGCCCCCCGGACTTCACGCCCAAACGAAACGCCAAGAAGATGGAGGCGATCGCCGGCGACAAGCCTTTCATCCTCCACCCCGACGGGCGCGGCTGGCTGTTCGCGCCCACGGGCCTGGTGGACGGCCCGCTGCCCGCCCATTACGAGCCGCAGGAATCGCCGCTCTCAAACCCGCTGTATGCCCAGCAGCGCAACCCGACCAGGCAGAACTTCCGCCGACCCGAGAACGCGTATCACCCCGGCAACGGCGAGCCTGGAGCGGAGGTGTTCCCGTTCGTGCTCACCACCTACCGCCTGACCGAGCACCACACCGCGGGCGGGATGTCGCGCTCGCTGCCCTACTTGTCAGAGCTCC
Source organism: uncultured Solirubrobacterales bacterium (assembly GCA_963731355.1). Classification (GTDB taxonomy): domain Bacteria; phylum Actinomycetota; class Thermoleophilia; order Solirubrobacterales; family Solirubrobacteraceae; genus Palsa-465. The sequence goes on from CAVSUS010000007.1 coordinate 232,047, forward strand.
AGCCCGAGTTCTTCTGCGAGGTCTCACCGCAGCTGGCGTCCGAGCGAGGCCTCGCGCACGGCGGCTGGGCCACGATCGTCACCGCCCGCCAGGCCGTCGAGGCGCGGGTGATGGTGACCGAGAGGATCAAGCCGCTGATGATCGGGTCTGACCCACCCCGAACGGTGCACGTGGTGGGCACCCCATATCACTGGGGTGGGGTGGGGATCGTCAAAGGCGACAGCGCCAACGAACTGCTGCCGATCGCGCTGGACAACAACGTCCACATCGCCGAATACAAGGCGGCGACGTGCGACATCCGGCCGGGGCGGCGGCCGCGCGGCAGGGCGCGGCTGGCGCTGGTGGAGGAGTACCGCCAACGCGCGGGGGTCAAGGCATGACCTCGCAGACGGTCGCCTGGCCGAGCAGCTACGGCGAAGCCGCCAAGCCCCGGATGGGGTTCTTCACGGACACCTCGGTGTGCATCGGCTGCAAGGCGTGCGAGGTCGCCTGCAAGGAGTACAACCAGGTCCCGAGCTCGATCCAGGGGTTCAGCGGCAACTCCTACGACAACACGATCGACCTCGACGCGAACACCTGGCGCCACGTGGCGTTCGTGGAGCAGCGGGTTCCCGCCGGGGTGCTCGACGGCGCCTCGCTGGTGGAATCCGCGCAGCGTGGCAAGGCCATCGACGGAGGCGTCCACACCTACCAGGAGGGCGACGGGTTCCGGTGGCTCATGGCATCGGACGTCTGCAAGCACTGCACCCACGCGGCGTGCCTGGAGGTGTGTCCCACGGGCGCGCTGTTCCGCACCGAGTTCGGAACGGTCGTCGTCCAGGAGGACGTGTGCAACGGCTGTGGCTACTGCGTGCCGGCGTGCCCGTTCGGCGTGCTCGATCAGCGCGAAGGCGACGGCCGGGTGTGGAAGTGCACGCTCTGCTACGACCGCGTCAAGGACGACAAGGAGCCGGCGTGCGCGCAGGCCTGCCCCACCAACTCGATCCAGTTCGGCGAGCTGTCCGAGCTCCGCGAGCGGGCCGAGCACCGCCTCGGCCAGCTCCAGGAGTCAGGGCAGCAGGCTGCCCAGCTCTACCTGGCCGACGACGATGACGGGATCGGCGGCGCCGGCGCGTTCTTCCTGCTGCTCGACGAGCCCGAGGTCTACGGGCTGCCGCCCGACCCGGTCGACACCCGCCGCGACCTCAAGGAGATCTGGGCGGCGGCGGGCGTCGCCGCCGCGGCGCTCGGCGCGACGCTGCTCGCCGCGGTGTTCGGAGGCGGGCGGTGAACGTCACCCAGCACGGCACACCCGATGCAGCATCGCCGGGAGCCCAGACCGAAACCGAGATCCGCACTTACCACGGCCAGCCGGTCCTCAAGGAACCGATCTGGACGTGGGAGATCCCGTCCTACTTCTTCACCGGTGGGCTCGCCGGTGCGTCGGCGGGCCTTGCGTACCTGTCCTCGCTGCGGGGCAACGACGTGCTCGCCCGCCGCACCTGGGCAACGGCGCTCGTTTCGGTCGCCATCAGCCCGGCCCTCCTCACCTCGGATCTCGGCAGGCCGCTGCGCGCCCTGAACATGCTGCGGATGTTCAAGGTGACCTCGCCGATGAGCGTCGGCTCCTGGCTGCTGAGCGCCAGCGGGACCAGCACCGCGATCGCTGCGGCGAACGCGTGGAGCGGCTCGTTTGCCCGCGTGGCGCGGGTCGCGCGCCCCGCGGCTGCCCTGCTGGGCCTCCCGCTCTCCACCTACACCGCGGCGCTCGTGTCGAACACCGCCGTGCCGGTGTGGCACGAGTCGCGGCGCCTGCTGCCGTTCGTGTTCGGATCCGGTGCGGCGCTGAGCGCGGGCGCTGCGGCGGTCGCCATCACGCCGGCGCGCCACGCCGGCCCGGCTCGGCGGCTTGCGCTCGCCTCGGCCGCGCTCGAGCTCGGGGGCAAGGAGCTGATGGAGCGCCGACTCGGCGAGCAGGGAGAGCCGTACAAGCAGGGCGCTTCGCTCAAGTTCGGCCGCCTCGGGCAGGCGCTGATTGCCGGCGGCGGTGCGCTTCTATGCGCGCGCGGTGCGAGCTCGCGCGGGGCCGCGGCGGTCGCCGGAACGATGCTGTGCGCCGGCGCCCTGAGCGCGCGCTGGAGCGTGTTCAACGCGGGCTTTCAGTCCGCGGCTGATCCGAAGTACGTGATCGGCCCGCAGCGCGAGGCGATCGAGCGGGGCGACCGGCGCGGCGCCGCGCGCAGGACGCCGCACGTGTCGGAGCCGCAACCGGCGGTCGGCTCGCCGGCGACCGCGCCCGCCGTCGTCGACGAGCAGCGGGTGGGCGCTGCACGACCGGCGGCCGGCCGTTGATTGCGCTCATCAACACCCGGCACGAGTACGACCACCTGTTCGGCATCTACGTGCCGATCGCCATCGGCGTGTTCTCGCTGATCGTGATCGTGGGGTTGACCACGGTCTTCATCTTCCGCCGTCGCCCGCCCGAGCGCGCGGCCCGCTGGAGCGAGCACAACGCGGCCGAGGGGTCCTATGCGCTACTGCTGGCGTGCGTGGCCGCGTTCCTGCTCTACCTGACGTTCACCGCCGAGCACAGAGTCGACACGGTGGCCAACCGACAGCGCCCGGCGGTCGTCGTCAACGTGACCGCCTCGAAATGGGAGTGGACGTTCACCTACCCCGCCTACGGCTTCAGCGTCCGCAGCGGCACGGTGGGACGGCAGCCGCTAGTGGTCCCGGTGGGCGAGGCGGTGCGCTTCAACCTCACCTCAGTCGACGTGATTCATGCGTTCTGGATTCCGGCCCTGCGCTACAAGCACGACGCCATCCCCGGCTCCACGCAGGTGATCACGCTGAGCTTCACCAAGGGCGTGTTCGCGGGGCAGTGTGCGGAGTTCTGCGGGCTTCGCCACTCCGACATGGTGTTCACCGCCCATGCCGTGAGCCCAGCCGCGTTCGGGGTCTGGGCCGGGAGCCGGGGGAGGGGGCCGACACCGTGAGCACCGCCACCGCGCCGCCCGCTCGCATCTCGCGCATGACCGGCTGGCTCGGCACGCTCACCAGCACCGACCACAAGCGGATGGGGCTGACCCTCGGCGGGCTCTCGCTCCTCTACTTCCTGCTCGGTGGGCTGTTCGCGCTGCTGATGCGCACGCAGTTGGCCCAGTCGAACATGCACTTCGTCTCGGACAACTCCTACAACGAGTTGTTCACGATGCACGGCTCGACGATGATCTACCTGTTCGTCACGCCGATGGCGATCGCGCTGGCCCTTTATCTGGTGCCCTTGCAGATCGGCGCGTCGCGGATATCGGCCCCGCGCCTGGCCCTGGCGGGGATGTGGACGTGGATCTGCGGCGGGCTGGTCATGCAGCAGGGTTGGTTCGCCTCCGGTGGCGCGGGGCGCGCCATGTGGTCGTCGTACACGCCGCTGTCGAACGGAACCAACACTCCCGGGGTGGGACAGGACCTGTGGGTGATCGGCGTGATCCTGGCCGCCGCCGGGATGACCGCCATGGCCGGATGCGTCGTGGCCACGATCGCGCGGCGGCGCGCTCCAGGGATGGCGCTGCTGCGGATGCCGGTGTTCACCTGGACCGCGCTGGTCAGCGTGCTGATGGTCGTCGCGTCGTTCCCGATCCTGGTCCTGGTCATGGTGCTCCTCTACATCGACCGTCACGGCGGGCACATCTTCACCGGCTTCGCCGGCGCGATCGACTACCAGGACCTGTTCTGGTTCTTCGGCCACCCGGTGGTGTACGTCATGTTCTTCCCCTACCTCGGCGCGGCCGCCGAGGCGCTCGCGGTGAACGCGCACAAGCGCTGGTTCGGCTACACCGCGTTCGTCGGCTCGATCATGGCCTTCGCCGCGCTGTCGACGGCCGTGTGGTCACACCACATGTACACCACCGGCGGCGTCACCAATCAGTACTTCGCCTTCACCTCCACGTTACTTCTGGTGCCGGCCGGGGTCGAATACTTCGACGCGATCGGCACGCTGATCGGCGGCGCGATCGTGCTGCGGACATCGATGCTGTTCGCGCTCACCTTCTTCCTGCAGTTCCTGGTCGGCGGCTTCAGCGGGATCTTCGTCGCCTCGCCGGTGCTCGACTACCAGGTCTACGGGACCTACATGATCGTGGCCCACTTTCACTACACGCTGTTCGCCGGCAGCATCTTCGGCTTCTTCGCGGGGGTCTACCACTGGTTCCCGAAGATCACCGGCGCGCTGCTGCGAGAGCGTCTTGGGAAGCTCCAGCTCGTGCTGATGGTGATCGGCACGAACCTGACCTTCTTCCCGATGTTCTTCCTGGGCAACGACGGGATGCCGCGCCGCGTTTCGCGGTATCCGACCCACCCCGGGTGGGGCACGCTCAACGAGCTCGAGACGATCGGCGCGGGGATCATCGCGCTAGGAGTCCTGGTGTTCCTGGTGAACGTGTGGACCTCGCTGCGCCGGCGCGTGCCCGCGGGCGACGATCCGTGGCTCGGGCACACGCTCGAGTGGGCGACCAGCTCGCCGCCGCCGCCGCTCAACTTCGACCGGCCGCTGCCGCCGATCCGCTCGTACGCGCCGCTGCTCGACCTCCGCCACGAGGAGATGGACCGCGGCGGCAAGGGCGGGGAGGTGACCGCAGCCGGATGAGGGGCGGGGCGATCCCGATCTTGGCCTGGGGCACGATCCTGCTGGTGCTGGCCGTCGGGAACTGGGTGTGGGACGACAAGACGGTGAACGGAGCGGCGGCGAGCGCCGCGGTCCTCATCATCTACGGCTTCGGCGCGGCGCTGTGGCTGGCGCGCCGGGAAGCCATCCGGCGCGGCCCGCCGCCGCGGCGGACCGACGCCGAGGCGGTGCCGCAGGTCAGCGTCGCGGCCATGCTGATCGGGCTAGCCGCCGGGTGCGCGCTGTTCGGACTTGCTTGGGCCAAGTTCCTCCTGTACTTCGGCATCGCGGTGTTCGTGCTGTCGGTGGGACGCCTGATCATCGAGCTACGAGCCGAACGTGCGACGCGCCGGCAGGCGATGAGCGAGGAGGAGAACCGTTGAGTGCCCCGTCGCTCCCGTCGCTGCTCGTGTCGCACTGGGGCCTGAGCGCATCGGTGGTCGTGCCCGCGGCCGGCTTCGGCGCCCTCTACGTGATCGCCAGCCGGCAGGCCGGCGGTCGCTGGCCGGCGCGCCGAACCGCTTCGTTCCTGGCTGGGGTCGCCTGCGCGGTCGTGGCGCTTCAGTCCGGGATCGACGCCTACGACGATCAGCTGCTCTCGGTTCACATGGTGCAGCACATGCTGCTCCTGCTCGTCGCGCCGCTCCTCGTGCTCGGTGGCCGCCCGGTGATCCTGGCCCTCCGAGCGCTGCCGCCGACGCGACGCCGCGGGTTCGTCCGAACGCTGGAACGGACGCGATCCTATACGGGTCCGCTGCAGACGCTGGCGTTGTTCGGCGCAGTCATCGTCCTGACGCATCTTCCGTCCTTCTACGAGGCGACGCTGCGCCACCCGGCCCTGCACTACACCGAGCACGCGCTGTACCTGATCGCAGGTTTGTTGATGTGGTCACCGCTCGTCGACGGCGACCCGGCTCCCCGCCACCGCCTGAGCGGGCTCGGCCGGCTCGGCTATCTGATCGCGGCGATGCTGCCGATGGCGGTGGTCGGCGCCTACCTGAACCGCCACGCCGCGCTCCTTTATCCATCGTACGGGCCGCCCGCGCGCTCGCTCGGGATCTCGGCGCTCGACGACCAGGGGCAAGCCGGGGCGATCATGTGGGTGGTCGGCAACACGATCATGGTCGCCGTGGGGCTGTGGGCGGCGGTCGCGGCGATGGTGGCCGAAGAGCGCCGGCAGGCCGCGCGCGAAGCCCGCGCCGCGCCGCTCGCCCGCGAGGACGCGGGCGCCCGATCCGCGCCCCTCGCCACCCCGGACGCGGGAGCCCGCGGATGAGGCGCGTTTTCATGCGCTGGCTGACCCGGCGCTCCCGAATCCCACCCCTGCTCCGGCTGATCCTGGCGATGATCCTCGGCGCGATCGCGATCGTCGGCCTCGCCGCCCCGAGCTCGCAGGGCCAGACCGCCGCGACACCGATCCCGGGCGGACCGGCCTCCGAGCTCAACCCGCCCACCAAGTCGCCGGATCCTCCCGGCGCGGGCAACCCTACTAGGTCGTTCCCGGACTCCCCGGCGCTGAGGGCGCGGGGCTTCACGCTGTATCAGAGCAGCTGCTCCTCGTGCCACGGGATCGCCTTGCAGGGGTCGCCGGGGGTGGCTCCCTCGCTGCGGGGGGTCGGTCCCGGTCCGGTCGATTTCTACGTGTCAACGGGGAGGATGCCGCTCGACCAGCCCCGCAACCAACCGCTGCGGAACCCACCGTTGTTCAACCGGACCGATATCGACGCGCTGATCGCGTACATCAGCTCGTTCGGTGGCCCACCGTCACCGACGACCGACCCCGCGAAGGGCGACCTGGCGCTCGGATTCCACCAGTTCACGCTCGACTGTGCCGGCTGCCATCAGATAGTCGCCCGCGGCGGGATCACGGTCAACGCCCAGATCCCGGATCTCCAGGAGGCCACGCCGCAGGAGATCGCCGAGGCGGTGCGGATGGGCCCGTATCTGATGCCGCACTTCGACGCCAAGCAGCTCGACCAGCACGAGCTCGACTCGATCGTCCGCTACGTGCTGTGGACCCGGCATCCCACCAACGCCGGCGGCTGGGGGATCTACAACATCGGGCCCATCCCGGAGGGGATCGTGGCTTGGTTCATCGGCCTGACGGCGCTGGTGATCGTGGCCCGGCTGATCGGCGAGCGCATGGACGAGCCGGTATGAGCACCGCCTCCACACTTCGGAGGTTGGCCGATGAGCCCTGACGATCCGAGCCCCGTCACGCGCTGGGCGAAGGTCCTCGGCGCGCTGGTCGCGTTACGTACCACGGCGCGAGCGGCGGCCCGCCGCAAGCCGCCGCCGGGGATGGACGGGGCTCCATCCGAGGTCGACCCGAGCGAGCGCACGGTGCCCTCCAGCCCCCGAGCGGAGACCCTCGTGGCCGTGCTGCTCCTGCTGGCCGCGGTGTTTGCGTTCGCATTCACCGTGCTCTACATCGTGCTGTCCGGCAACACCCAGCTGCTCGGACTCGCGATGGGCGGTGCGCTATTCCTGCTGGCCGCCGCGTGCATCGTCGCCGGCAAGCTCGTGGTCCCGCAGGAGACCCACGTCGAGGAGCGCGGTCCGCTGCTCGTCGAAGAGGAGACCGAGGAAGTCGTCCACATCATCGAGGCAGGGGGCGAGGGTATCTCGCGGCGCGCGCTCCTGGCCGGCGCCGGCGGCGTGGCCGGGGCGGCGCTCCTGACCGCGGCGGCCGCGCCGCTGGCCTCGCTCGGGCCGACCCTGGGCCCGCTGCACCAGACGCCGTGGGCCCGCGGCGTGCGCCTGGTTGATGACGAAGCACGCCCCTACCTGGCCAGCGACATCCAGATCGGCACGTTCTACACCGCGTTGCCCGAGCACGGGGATCCCGAGTCGTTCGGGGCGGGACTGCTCGTGGTCCGTCTGCCCGCGAACTTCATCCATCTGCCGGCGGCTCGCCGTGACTGGGCGCCATACGGGATCTTGGCCTATTCGAAGATCTGCCCGCACGCCGGCTGCGCGATCTCGCTGTACCGCTACCCGACCTACGCTCCGACGAGCCAGATTCCAGCCTTCACCTGCCCCTGCCACTACTCGACGTTCCTGCCCGGCGAGGGTGGCCGGCTGATCTTCGGTCCCGCGGGCCGCGCCTTGCCCCAGCTCCCGTTGATGGTCGACGGGCAGGGTTACCTGCGGGCGGCGGGTCCGTTTCACGAGGACATCGGGCCCTCTTGGTGGGGCGTCCACCGGTCCCAGTCGTGAACCCGATCGAACGTTACGTCCACCGCCGCTTCGTGCGCGTCAGCCGCTCGGCGGAGCAGCGCGTCGGCCTCGCCGCGGGGATCAAGTGGGCCCTCCGTTACGTGTTCCCGGACCACTGGTCGTTCCTCCTCGGGGAGATCGCGCTCTACTCGTTCATCGTCCTGGTCGCGACCGGGATCTACCTCACGCTCTTCTATATCCCGAGCGATACCCAGGTCATCTACCACGGCCCATACGCCCTGCTGCAAGGCGAGCAGATGTCCGAGGCCTACCGCTCCGTGCTCAACATCTCCTTCACGGTGCCGGCGGGCCTGCTCTTCCGCCAGGTCCACCACTGGGCTGCGGACGTGTTCATCGCCGCGATCGTCCTGCACCTGATCCGCGTCTTCTTCACTGGTGCCTACCGCAAGCCCCGCGACCTCAACTACTTCATCGGGCTGACCATGCTGATGCTTGCCATTCTGGAAGGCTTCGCCGGGTATTCGCTCGTCGACGACCTGCTCTCGGGCATGGGGCTGGCGATCGCATACGCAGTCGCGGTGGCGATCCCGGGTATCGGCGCCCAGTTGGCCACGCTGATCTGGGGAGGCCCGTTCCCCGGCAACAGCACGTTCTGGCCCCGCCTGGAGATCGTGCACGTGCTGCTGATCCCCGCCGCGCTAGCCGTGCTGATCACGCTCCACCTGGTCATGATCATGCGCCAGCACCACTCGCAGTTCCCTGGGCCGGGTCGCCGGGAGCGCAATGTCATGGGCACTCCGACGTGGCCTGCGTACGCGCTGCGCTCGATCGGGCTGATGCTCGCGGTCGCCGCCGTGCTGTTCCTGCTCGGGGGGCTGATCCAGGTCAATCCCATCTGGCAGTGGGGGCCGTACCACCCGTACCTGTCGGAGAACGGCGCCCAGCCCGACTGGTACATCGGCTGGCTGATCGGCGCGCTGCGGCTGATGCCCAACTGGGAGCTGGTGATCTCCGGCCGCACCGTGATTCCCAACCCGTTCTGGGGTGGCGCGGCATTCCCGCTGTTCGTGTTCGCGGTCATGTTCGCCTGGCCCGCGATCGAGCGCAGGTTCACCGGCGACGTGCGCCGCCACGATCTGCTGGATCGACCGCGGGACCGGCCGATTCGCACTGCGATCGGCGCCGGGTTCCTCAGCTGGGTGGTGATCGTGTTCGCGGTCGGCTCGACCGACCGGATCTTCTACCGCCTGGGCGTCTCCTACACCCTGCAGATCCACGTGTGGCGGGTGGGCATCTGGATCATCCCGATAGTGGTGTTCTTCGTCACCCGCAGTGCCTGCCGGGCGCTTCAGCGAAGCGGCGCTCATCCCTTGCGCGCCTGGCAGGGCCAGGTGATCCAGCGCACCGCCGACGGCCGGGTCGAGGTGCTTGCAGGCAGCCCCGACCGCGACACGCCCCCCATCTCGGAGCCGCCGGTGGGGACCGCGCCGGCGGAGGAAGCGCGCTCCCGCTAGCCGGCGGCCACGGTGTGCTGGATACGGGTTCGTATTGGACCCAGATCAAGCACACGATGGCGCTCCGCCGCCCGCTCGCCCCGCGCGCTGCGGGTGGCATCCGAGTTGCGGGGTGTGCTGAATAAGCCCCCGTATCGGGGGAAGTTTCAGCACACCCTTCGAGTTCGCCGTGCGCCGCCGGAGTCTCGCGGGTTCTAACCTCCACTGACAACGTGACGCTTCGAAGGGCCCGCCAGATTGCGATCGCCGGCGCCGTGCTCCTGCTGGCACTGCTGGTCGCGCTCTCGGTGCTCGACAGGGTCAACCGCAACTCCGCACCCACGACCGCCGGCGCGTCCGCCGGCGTGCCGGCGCCGGTGGCGATCGGCACCTCGCTCGAGCGACCGCGGCGGGTTCCCGCAGTGGAGCTGATCGACGAAAACGGCAGCCCCTACCCGGTCCCCGCCGGCTGGCACGGCAAGTGGGTTGTCCTCGCGCCCTCACTGACGCTCTGCCACGAGGTCTGCCCGATGACCACGGCGGCGCTCATGGAGCTCACCGTGCAGCTGCGCCAGGCGAGGCTCTCGGACCAGGTCGTGGTCGCCACCGCGACCGTCGATCCGTGGCGCGACACGCCGGCCCGGTTGCGCGCCTACCGCAAGCTCACCGGCGCCGACTTCACGATGCTGACCGGCACGCAGACCGAGATTCGCCGGCTCTGGAAGTTCTTCGGCGTCTTCTACCAGCGCGTCCCTCAGAGCAAGCCGCCCGACGTCGACTGGATGACGCACAAGCCCGAGACGTTCGACGTGCAGCACACCGACGCCGTGTTTCTGATCGACCCGGCGGGGCAGGAGCGGATCGTCGACGAGGGGATGCCCGACGTGGGCGGCCGGCTATCCGCGACCCTGCGCTCGATGCTCTCTTCCGAGGGCCAGGCGAATCTCGCGCATCCAGAGCTTCCGTGGACCGCCACGCAGATCCGCGACGACCTCTACTCGCTGATGGGCAGGACCATCCCGGCCAGCCAGCTTCCGAAGTCCGGCGTCCCGACTCCCGCCGCCGCCCGGCAGGCTCTGGCCGGCTCACCGGGAGCGCTCGCCGCCCTCCACCGTCAGGCCGGCCAGCTGGTCGGCTCCGCGAGCGCGCTGATGGCCAGGCTGCACTCGTTACGCGGCTACCCGGTCGTGCTCAACGCGTGGGCCTCCTGGTGCGGCCCGTGTCGGGCCGAATTCGGCATCCTGGCCTCGGCTTCGGCCACCTACGGTAAGCGGGTTGCGTTCCTCGGGGTCAACACGAACGACACCGCCTCCGACGCCCGCTCGTTCCTGGCCCAGCACCCGGTCAGCTATCCGAGCTACGAGAGCTCCTCGTCGCAGCTCTCCTCGCTCGCCGTGCTGGAAGGGTTCCCGACGACGATCTTCGTTGCCCCCTCGGGCAAGGTCGTGAACGTGCACACCGGCCAGTACGACACCGCGGCCGCGCTCGACAACGACATCGCCCACTACGCGCTCGGCAGCTGAGCTCCGCCGTTGCCGGCGCGCTCTGTTCAGAAGGGGCCGCCGGACGGGCCCGTCTAGCGGGACGGGCCCGTCCGCAGATCAGGTGCGGCGCTCCAGGTCGGCGACTTCCTCCGCCTTGCGGTCGGCCTTTTCCTGCTCGCGCGCGAGCTCGTCCTTGGCCTCGCCCTTGCGCTCCTCCTTACGTCCCTGCCGGCGCAGCGACGGGTCGTCGGCGATCTCGCCGGCGGTCTTCTTTGCTCGCCCGGTGAGCTTGTCCATCAGGCCCACGGATAGGCTCCTCTCGTTCGTACGTGGGTGTTCACTAAGGCGCTACCCGTCCCCGGCGCGAGGAAACCACTCTCTGCACGCGCCTCCAAAGCGCCGGCGCCCAATGGCACCGCCCACTACTGCTGCTCGCGGCGAGCGTCCACGAGCCGCTCGGGCGATGTGGGGGCTCTGCCGCTGGGCCGCGCTGGCTCGTGCGGCAACGGTCGGCCCGTCGTCGGCGAGGCGTCAGTCGAGCCTGCCGACCTTCTCTCGTGCGATCGCGCAACCATCCCGGTCACGACCGCGCTCACGAGGACCAACAGTGCAAGCGGGAGGAGCACGATCGTGAAGATCCCGCCGCCAAACAAGCCGCCGACGATCCCGAGCACGACCAGCAGGCCCACGAGAAGATAGAGCCACATCAACCTCGATCTACCCGCCTGGGAGGGCGGCAAACGGGTACCTGGAACCTGTGCCCAATCCCGACCGACACCTTCAGATCGGCGACTACGGCCTGATCGGCGACTGCCACACCGCGGCGCTCGTCGGGCGCGACGGGTCCATCGACTGGTGCTGTATGCCGCGCTTTGACTCCGGCAGCGCATTCGGCCGTTTACTCGACCCGGCGGACGGCGGATACTGCTCGATCGCCCCGGCAGAGGGTCCGTGGGAGGGCTTCCAGGAGTACCTCGACGACACGCTGGTGCTCGCCACCACGCTGCGGTCATCCAACGGGGAAGCGCGGCTGCTCGACTGCTTCGTGCTCGACCGCGACGACCCGCCCCAGCAGCAGCTGCTGCGGGTGATCGACGGCGTGCGGGGGTCGGTGGAGCTCGATATCCGGGTGGCGCCGCGATTCGACTACGGCCAGGTGCGACCGTGGATCCGCCGGCATGGCCGCCGTCTGCACAGCACGATCGGCGGCAACGACGCCTTGGTGGTGTGGTGTGACGAGGAGCTGCGCGAGGACCCCGAGCACGAGCTCGCGGGGCGTGCTCGCGTCGGGCCGGGTGATCGCGTCCGGCTGTGCCTTCAGTACAGCCCGCCCCATCTCGTCGACGCCGAGACCCCTACCGAGCCCGACCCGGAAAAGCTCGATCGGGAGCTAAAGGCCACCGTGCAGTGGTGGCGCGAGTGGGCACAGGCGCTGCGGCTATCGAGCCCCGACGAAGCTGGCGCCCGCCGGTCGGGGATCGTGCTCAAGGCGCTCACCTACGCGCCGACGGGCGCGATCGCCGCCGCCCCCACCACGTCGCTGCCCGAAGCTCCCGGCGGTCCTCGCAACTTCGACTACCGTTACGCCTGGGTGCGCGACTCGAGCTTCAGCGCCCGCGCGTTCGCCGAGCTGGGCGCCGTCGCCGAGGCCGACGCGTTCCGCGCCTTCATCATGCGCTCCGCCGCCGGCCACGCCGAGGACCTCCAGGTGGTCTACGGGGTGGGGGGAGAGCGCCGCCTTCAGGGCATCCCCCTCGATGGGCTCGCAGGCTACCGCGGATCGGTGCCGGTGCGGACGGGAAACGACGCGGCCAGCCAGCTCCAGCTGGACGCCTACGGCGAGCTCGTGAACCTGACATGGCGCTGGCACCGCCGGGGACATTCCCCGGGCGACGATGACTGGCGGTTTCTCGTGTCGCTGATCGATCTGGCGGCCGAGAACTGGCGGCAGCCGGATTGCGGGATCTGGGAGTGGCCCGGAGATCCCGACCACTTCGTCCACTCCAAGGCGCTGTGCTGGTCCGCGCTCGACCGCGGCATCCGGCTGGCCGACGAATGCATGCGCCGGGCGCCGACGCGCCGCTGGAAACGGGCACGCGACGAGTTGCGCAAGACGATCGACCGCCGCGGCTACGACCGCAAGCGGGGGGTGTACGTGCAGGCGTTCGACCGCCCGGAGCTCGACTCGGCGCTGCTGCTGCTTCCGACCGTGGAGTACGTCGACTGGGACGACGAGCGGATGCTCCGAACGGCCGACGCCATCCGGGAGGAGCTCGAAGCCGGCGACGGGCTGCTGTACCGCTACCGCCGCGACGACGGCCTGCCGGGACAGGAGGGCGCGTTTCTCTCCTGCTCGTTCTGGCTGGTCGAATGCCTGGCCCGGGCTGGGCGCCCGCAGGACGCCCGCGAGGTGTTTGACAAAGCGATCGCGCGAGCGAACCACCTCGGACTGTTCTCCGAGGAGGTTGACCCGGACACCGGGGAGCTGCTCGGCAACTTCCCCCAGGGCCTGACACACCTGGCGCACATCTCCGCCGCGGTGGCGCTGGCCGAGACGCAGGCGGCGGACTCCGGTCGCCACCTCGACGCGGAGCACGCGGGCTAACGGCCCGAGTTAGGCGCCCGCGGCCCGAGGGTAGCCCGAAGTTGGATGACCCGGGCGACGACCTAAGGAGCTGTGCGCAGATGAGCCAAACAGTGGGCGATTACCTCCTCGAACGCCTCGCGACGTGGGGCGTGAAGCGGATCTACGGCTACCCCGGGGACGGGATCAACGGGATCATCGGCGCCTTCACCCGCTCCAGCGACGGTCAGCGGCCCGAGTTCGTCCAGACCCGCCACGAGGAGATGGCGGCGTTCATGGCCTGCGCGCATGCCAAGTTCACCGGCGAGGCGGGCGTCTGTCTGGCCACCTCGGGCCCGGGCGCGATCCACTTGCTCAACGGCCTGTATGACGCCAAGCTCGACCATCAGCCGGTCGTGGCGATCGTCGGCCAGCAGGCGCGAGCCGGCCTCGGCGGCAATTACCAGCAGGAAGTCGACCTGACCACGCTGTTCAAGGACGTCGCCCACGAGTTCGTCCAGATGGCGATGGAGCCCGCCCAGATCCGCCACCTGGTCGACCGCGCGTTCCGGATTGCGCTGGACGAGCGCACGGTCACCGCGATCATCATCCCGAACGACGTCCAGGAGGCAGACGCGGTTACCCAGCCGCCGCACAAGCACGGGACGGTCCACTCCGGCCCCGGCTACCGGCCGCCACGCGTGCTGCCCAGCGATGAGGATCTCGACCTTGCGGCGGCCGTGCTGAACGCCGGCGACAAGGTGGCGATGCTCGTCGGCCAGGGCGCGCTCCACGCCGGCGAGGAGGTGTCCGAGGTGGCCGAGGCGCTCGGCGCCGGAGTCGCCAAGGCCCTGCTCGGCAAGGCGGTGCTGCCCGATGACCTTCCGTACGTGACCGGCTCGATCGGTCTGCTCGGGACCAAGCCGAGCTGGACGCTGATGCAGGAGTGCGACACGCTGCTGATGGTCGGCTCGAGCTTCCCCTACTCGGAGTTCCTGCCCGAGGAGGGGCAGGCCCGCGGGGTGCAGATCGACATCGACGGCAAGATGCTCGGGATCCGTTACCCCATGGAGGTCAACCTCGTCGGCGACAGCGCGGAGACGCTGCGGGCGCTGCTGCCGCGGCTTGAGCGCAAGTCCGACCGCTCCTGGCGCGAGCAGATCGAGAGCGAGATCGCCGACTGGTGGAACCTGCTCGATCAGCGTGCCCAGCTCGCGGCCGAGCCGATCAACCCTCAGCTCGTCTTCCGCGCGCTGTCCGAGCGCCTCCCGGACGGCGCGATCATCAGCTCGGATTCTGGGTCGGCGGCCAACTGGTACGCGCGCGACATCAAATTGCGCCAGGGGATGATGGCCTCGCTGTCGGGCACCCTGGCGACGATGGGACCCGGCGTCCCGTACGCGATCGCCGCGAAGTTCGCTCATCCGTCGCGCCCGGTGGTGGCGCTGGTGGGCGATGGCGCCATGCAGATGAACGGGCTCAACGAGCTGATCACGATCGCCAAGTACCGCCACCAGTGGGCCGACCAGCGCCTGATCGTGCTGGTGCTCAACAACCGCGATCTCAACCAGGTCACGTGGGAGCAGCGGGCGATGGAGGGCGACCCGAAGTTCGAAGGCTCACAGGACCTGCCCGACTTCCCCTACGCCCGGTACGCCGAGCTCCTCGGCCTGAAGGGAATTCGGGTCGACGCGCCCGACCAGGTCGCAGCGGCGTGGGACGAGGCGCTGGCCGCGGACAGGCCCGTGGTCTACGAGGCGATCACCGATCCCGAGGTTCCGCCGCTGCCGCCCCACATCACGCTCGAGCAGGCCAAGGCCCTGAGCTCGGCGCTGATCTCGGGCGACCCGAACGCGGGGCGGATCGTCAAGCAGTCGTTCAAGCAGAAGGTCGAAGAGTTCCTGCCGGGGCGATGAGCAGCGCGACGGCGCCCCGGACGCAACAGTCGATCGAGGAGATCGAGGTGGGGGCCTACAAGGTCCCCACCGATGCTCCCGAAGCCGACGGCACGCTCGCATGGGATGCGACGACGATCGTCGTCGTCCACGCTCATGCCGCCGGCGCGGCCGGCCTGGGCTTCACGTATGCGGACCTCTCCACCGCGAAGCTGATCGAATCGAAGCTGGCGTCGATCGTCCGGGGCCGCGACGCGATGGCGCCCCAGGGGGCCTGGGCGGCGATGGTCCGCGAGATCCGGAACCTCGGCCGCCCGGGGATCGCCTCGATGGCGATCGCCGCGGTCGACCTGGCGCTGTGGGACCTCAAGGCGCGTCTCCTGGGCCTGCCGCTCTGCACGCTGATCGGCACCGCGAACGATCGTGTTCCGATCTACGGCTCCGGCGGCTTTACGTCCTACAGCAACCAGCGGCTCGCGGAGCAGCTCGCCGGCTGGGTCGAGCGCGGCATCCCTCGGGTGAAGATGAAGGTGGGCTCGGCGCCGGCGGCCGATCCCGAGCGCGTGCGATCCGCGCGGCGGGCGATCGGTCCCAATGCGGAGCTGTTCGTCGACGCCAACGGCGCCTACTCGCGCGAGCAGGCGCTCGAGCTCGCCGAGCGGTTTCGGGCCGATTGCGACGTCAGCTGGTTCGAGGAGCCGGTCTCCTCCGACGACCTGGTGGGGCTTCGCTTCCTACGCGAGCACGGGCCCGCCGGCATGCAGATCGCGGCCGGCGAGTACGGCTACGACGCCGGCTATTTCCAGCGCATGCTCGATGCGGGGGCGGTCGACGTGCTGCAGGCCGACGTCACCCGCTGCGGGGGGATCACCGAGCTGCTGCGGGTGGGGGCGCTCTGCCGCGCCCGGTCGATGCCGATGTCCCTGCACTGCGGCCCCGCGATCCATCTGCACCCGGGACTCGCCCTCGAGCAGCTCGTGCACCTCGAGTACTTCCACGACCACGTCCGGATCGAGCAGCTGCTGTTCGACGGCGTGGTGCTGCCCCGGGAAGGGGCGCTGTTCCCCGACCTGGACCGGCCGGGCAACGGGCTCGCGCTCAAGCGTTCCGAGGCGGAGCGTTATGCGGTTTAGGTCGCCTCTGGCCGGTACGCTTCCGATCCGCCGCGCCACTCCGCCCGAGCGAGGGCTCGCCCGCTGGTGGCGAAACGTCAGCCACGGCCGCATGCAACGGACGCTCGCCGGCGCCACCGCGTTCAGCGCGCTGCCGCTCGGGCTCGAGATCTACTTCGAGCACTTCAGGGGGTCGTTCGGCGACAAGTGGATGTGGACGCCGGTCGCCCTCTCGCCCGCCCTCACCGCTGCCGGGGTGGCCGGAATTCGCTCCGAGCGGGCCGCCCAGACCTGGCTGCCGGCGCTCTCGGCGCTGTATTGCCTGGATGGGCTGATCGGCGTGGTGACACACGTGCGCGGCGTCGCCCGCAAGCCGGGCGGCTTCCGCGAGCCGCTGTTCAACATCGTGATGGGGCCGCCGCTGCTGGCGCCCGGATCGTTGGCGCTGGTCGGGGGGATGGGGCTGGCCGCCGCCGTCCTCGGTCGCGAGCGGTAGCGGGATGGCGAGGGACTTTCGCCAGGCGGCCCACCTGCCGAACCTCCGCGACGACCGACAGCCCGCGTCGCCGGAGGAGCTCCCGCGCCAGAGAAACGGGGTCACGCCGCAGATGCACGGGCGCTACCCCGACTTCAACGTGCTCGACGAGATCGACCATTGGGACGAGGCGACCCGGCGCGTCGTGCTCGAGCGCGTGGAGCAGGTGCCGCCGATCCGCTTCTTCACCAACGAGGAGGCCAGGACCCTGGGCGCGTTCTGCGACGCGGTCATGGCGCAGGACCGCGAGCCGCGAATCCCGGTCCTGAACATGGTCGACGCCAAGCTGTTCGCTGGAGTGCTCGACGGCTTTCAGTTCGAGGACCTGCCCGACGACCGCGAGACCTGGCGGCGGGTGGCGGCGGGGTTGGACGCCGCCGCCCGGCAACACGGGGTGCGAGAGTTCGCCACCGCTCCACACGAGATCCAAGCCCGGGTCATCGGCGCCTTCGCAGACGGCGAGCTCCACGGCGAGGTGTGGGACGAGCTGCCGCCCGCGCGCGCCTGGAGCGTGGTGATGCGCGCCGTGCTCAGCGCGTTCTACTCCCATCCCTGGGCGTGGAACGAGATCGGCTTCGGCGGCCCCGCATACCCGCGCGGATACGCGCGCTTCGGGGCCGGGCAGCGGGAGAGCTGGGAGGGGGCGCCGGCGTTCGAGCGCGACCCGGTGAAGGACACCCAGGGGCGCGGAGTGGAGGGGACGTGACCTCGCCCTACGGATTGCGGACGCTCCTGCGGGGCGCCGTCCGCCCGCCGGGCAACGACTCGGCCTTCCTGCTCGACGTCCACCGCCGGGCGGTCCCGCGCGAGCGAATGGCCCGCTACGACGACGCCTATCCCGTCGACCTGGTGATCGTCGGAGCCGGCGCCGGCGGCGCCACGCTGGCGCAGCGCCTGGCTCGACGGGGCTGGGAGGTGGTGGTGCTCGAGGTAGGGCCGTTCTGGGATCCCGACGAGGACTGGGTCTCGGACGAGGCCGGCTCGCACAAGCTCTACTGGACCGACAAGCGGATCATCGGCGGGAAGGACCCGGTCGAGCTCGGCAAGAACAACTCGGGGCGGGGGGTGGGGGGCTCCATGGTCCACTACGCCGGCTACTGCCCGCGCTTTCATCCTTCTGACTTCGAGGTGCGAACGCGGGATGGCGTCGGCGAGGACTGGCCGATCTCCTACGCCGACCTGAAGCCCCACTTCGAGCGCCTCGAGCTCGAGCTCCCGGTGGCAGGCGACTGGTGGCCTTGGGGCGACCCGCACCGCTACCCCCACACCGCCCACCCCATCGCGGGAGGCGCGGAGGCCGCGTGGGCAGGCGCGCGCAAGCTCGGGATCGAGATGCGCGTCGGGCCTGTCGGAATCACCAACGGCAGCTTCGGAAACCGGCCCCACTGCATCTACCGGGGGTTCTGCCTGCAAGGGTGCAAGGTGAACGCCAAGGCCTCGCCGCTGGTCACCCACATCCCGGACGCGGTCGAGCATGGAGCGGAGATCCGCGACGGCTGTATGGCCACGCAGATCGAGCTGGACGAGTCCTCGGGGCGCGTCACCGGTGTGCGCTACATCCGCGGCGAGCGCGAGTGCTTCCAGCGCGCCGAAGCGGTCGCGGTGGCCGGCTACTCCATCGAGACGCCGCGGCTTCTGCTGAACTCCACCAGCCGCAGGTTCCCGAACGGACTCGCCAACGCCAACGACCAGGTCGGTCGCTGCGTGATGGTCCAGGGCGCGACCCAGGTCGCCGGGCGCTTCCCGGAGGAGATGCGGATGTACAAGGCGCCCCCGCCCGAGATCTCCTCCGAGCAGTTCTACGAGACCGACCCCGCGCGCGGGTTCGCGCGGGGCTTCTCGATCCAGACCGTGGGTCCGCTCCCGATCGAGTGGGCCCAGCACGTGCTCGCCGACGGCCACTGGGGACCGGCGCTCCGCGAGTACACGCGCGACTACAACCACTGGTACACGCTCGGGGTGCTCTGCGAGCTGCTCCCGCTGCCCGAGAACCGGGTGACGGTCATGCCCGAGGTGTGCGATCAGAACGGTCTCCCGGTGGCCCGGATGGACTACAGCCAGTGCGAGAACGACCGCAAGAACATCGCGTTCGCCAAGCAGACCCTCCACGACGTCTTCGAGGCCGCGGGCGCCCAGGACGTGCTGGTCATCGACCGCTACGCCCACCTCGTAGGCGGCTGCCGGATGGGGGTCGATCCCGAGCGGAGCGTGGTCGACGCCGACCACCGCGCCTGGGAGGTGCCGAACCTGTTCATCGCCGACGGCAGCGTGATGCCGACGCAGGGCTCGGCGAACCCGGCGCTGACGATCATGGCGCTCGCGTCACGGCTCGCGGAGCGTCTCGATCTCAAGCGAGTCGGCGAATCAGGGTCGCGCTGGCGGCGCCGAGCAGAGCGGCAGCGCCCAGTCCCGAGCCGATCCGGTGACGGCTGAGCCAGGCCTGCTTGCTGCGCGGATGCGCGCTGCCGTCGAAGATCCCGTGCGCCCCCTCGTCCCGGTCTTCATCCAGCGGCCGGAACAGGTTGGCCGGGCGATCCCGGTCCACCGGCTGGTCGGTCTGCTGCCCGTCGACCGCCGTCTTGGCCAGATAGCGCTCCGCCAGCCACGGCGCGAGCTTGTTGCCGATGATCGTGTAGGCGGTGGGGAAGCCGACGTACAACTCGCGTCGACGGTGGTGGGCGGCCCAATGCACCGCACGCGCCGCGACCTCCGGTTCGAAGATCGGCGGCACCGGCATCGGATGGCGCGGCATCCTGCTGAGACAATGACTGAACTGGGGGGTGTTCAGGCCCGGCAGCTGCACCATCGTGACGTGGACGCGGCTGCGACGATGGCGCAGCTCGCACCGCAGCGACTCCTGAAAGCCCTTGATCGCGTGCTTGGCGCCGCAATAAGGCGCCTGCAACGGGATGCCGCGGTAGGCCAATGCGGAGCCGACCTGCACGATCGTCCCACGGTCGCGGGGGAGCATTCGTTCGAGGGCCACCTTCGTCCCCCACACCGTGCCCAGATACGTCACGCCTGTGGCTCGCTCGTATTCCTCGGGCGCGATGTCGTCGAAGAACGCGAACACCGTGGTCATGGCGTTGTTGATCCACACGTCGATCGGCCCGAGCCGCTCCTCGATCACCGCCGCTGCGCTGCGCAGCGCGCCGAAGTCCGCGACATCCGCTTCACACCGACATGGTGTTCCGCCCAGGTCTGAAACCTCGCGCGCAGCCGCCTCGAGTCCCGCCTGACCACGGGCAATCAGCCCGACCGCGGCGCCGTGCTTGGCGAACTCTCGGACGACCGCCCGGCCGATCCCGCCCGAGGCGCCGGTGACGACGACTACCTCGCGCTCAGCCACTGGGCCACGTTTTTCAGATCGGCCACCAGCTGCGACATCGCCTCCTGGCGGTCGCGGTCGTCGTCGGCGCGCAGGATCGAAGAGGGATGCGCCGTCACCGTGACGTGCTCGGCGAAATCGCATGGCATCGGCCGGCCGCGGTCACGCCCGATCCGCACCTGCGAGCCGAGGAGGGCCTGGGCCGCGGTGGCGCCCAGGCACACCAGCGCGTCCGGGTGCACCATGGCGATCTCGGCCTCCAGCCAGGGCAGGCAGGCAGATACCTGCCAGCGGTCGGGCTTTTGGTGGATCCTCCGCTTCCCCCGAGCCTTGTAGCGAAAGTGCTTGACGACATTGGTGATGTAGACCTGATCGGGATTGATGCCCGCCTGCTCCAGCCCCCGATCGAGCACCTTCCCCGCCGGCCCCACGAACGGGTGGCCCTCGATGTCCTCGCGGTCGCCGGGCTGCTCACCAACGAGCATCAGCGGCGCGTGGCGCGCACCCTCGCCCATCACGGCCTGGGTTGCCCCCTCCCACAGGTCGCACGCCCGGCAGCCCTGGACCGCCTCACGCATCTTCGAGGGCGTGGGGCGTTGCGGGATCGGGGGCGACGGACGATCCTCCGGGGCGAATGGTCGGTCGTCGAATAAGCTCATCGGCCATTGAACTGCTACCCCCGCGATGAAACCGATACGCATCGGCTGCTCCGGATGGATGTACGACGACTGGCGTGGCCGCCTGTATCCGGAGCGGGAACCCAAGCGCCGGTGGCTCGAGCTCTACGCCGAGCAGTTCGACACCGTCGAGGTCAACTCGACGTTCTACCGCCTGGCGCGCCGCGACGCGGTCGCCGGCTGGGTCGAGCAGACGCCGCCGGGCTTCCTGTTCGCGGTCAAGGCGAGCCGCTACCTGACCCACATCAGGCGGCTGGTCGGCATCGCGGAGGGGATCGAGCGCTTCTACGAACCGCTCGGAGCGCTGATCGAGCACGGCCGGCTCGGACCGGTGCTGTGGCAGCTGCCGGAGAACTTCCGCCGAGACGATGAACGGCTCGCCGGCTGGCTCGAGGCGCTGCCGCCGGGGATGCACACGATCGAGTTTCGCCATCAGAGCTGGTTCGCGCCGCAGGTGATGGACGCGCTGCGGCGCCACCGGGTTGCGCTCACGATCGGCGATCACCCCAAGCGACCGTTTCAGACCTATGAGGCGACCTCCCCATGGCGGTTCATCCGCTTTCACTACGGGTCGCGCGGCCGACGCGGCAACTACTCCTCCACCGAGCTCGAGGCGTGGGCGCGGCGGATCACGGGCTGGCGCCGCACCGAGGATGTGTTCGCGTACTTCAACAACGACTGGAACGGGTTTGCGCCCGCCAACGCGCGGGCGCTGCGAGCAAAGTTGTCTTGAGACGCCGGTCCGCCGGCCGGCGCCGGGTCAGCTCGCGGATACCGACGCGCGATCCACGGGAAGCCCGAACCGCTCCCGGATCTCGGCGTCATCCACCTCCTCGCGGTACGACTGGCGCGAGTCCGGGTGGGTGAACAGAACGATCCGGTCCGCGGGGAACGTCATCAGCGCGTCCTCGATCGCCTGCATCGGATCGCTCTCGCCGGTGTCGCCGCTGGCGGCGATACCTTCCTCACCGAGCCGCTGCACGGTGGTCCGCCTCACTCGGTCCGCCTCGGCGATCGCCTCGTCGGCGTCCGAGAGCCAGAACCGGAGTGCGCTTGTTTGCAAGGCGGGCGCGATGACCATAACCTCGGCGTCGTCCGGGCTGGCCTCGGCGGGGACGGCGGCGCGCAGATCGTCGGCCGAGATCGGCTCGCTGGTGAGCACCAACAGTTTCATCAAGCGTGTGGTACCCGGATGCGCGGTCGGATAACGGCGTCCGAGATTTGCCGCCGATAGCGCGGTCCGGGACGTGGTTGATCTTGTGGTCGCGCCGTCAGTACAACGAATCGAACAGGTCCGCGTATCGCTCGTAGATCACGTTGCGCTTGACCTTCAGGCTGGGCGTCAGCTCGCCGGTCTCCACCGACAGGTCATGGTCGAGGATCGCGAACTTCTTGATCTGCTCGACCTGGGCGTAGTTGGCGTTGGCGCGGTCGAGCTCGGCCTGGATCATGTCGCGGACGAGCTGATCGCTCGCGAGCCCGGCCACCTCGTCGGGCAGTCCCTTCTCCTTGGCCCACGGACCGATCTCGTCGGGGTCGAGTGTGATCAACACGACTGGGTAGGGACGTCGGTCGCCGTACATGACCGCCTGCGAGATGAAGCGCGATTGCTTGAGGTCGTTCTCGAGGTTCGCCGGGGTGAGGTTCTTTCCGCCGGCGGTGATGATGATGTCCTTCTTGCGGCCGGTGATCTTCAGGTACCCCTCGTCGTCGAGCTCGCCGAGGTCCCCGGTGTGGAGCCACCCATCCACAAGCGTCTCCGCGGTTGCCTCCGGGTTGCGCCAGTACTCGCGAAAGATGTGCGGCCCGCGCATCAGGATCTCCCCGTCCTCGGACGCGATACGGATATCGACCCCCGGCAGCGGCCGCCCCACGGTCCCGAACTTGAAGTGCTCGAGGGTGCCCACGGTGCCGACTCCCAGCGACTCGGTCATCCCCCAGCCCTCGAGCACCGGCACGCCGCTGGCGTAGAAGAACTCCAGAATCTCGGGCGCGATCGGCGCGGCGCCGCTCACGGCCTGTCGGACCTGGCCGCCGAACAGCGCTCGCACGCGCTGGAAGATCTCCTCGTCCGCGCGCTCGAACGCCTGCTCGAGCTCGGGTGGCACCGGCTGATCACGCCGGCGTCGCGTGCGCACCTCGACTCCAACCTTGATCGCCTTGCGAAAGCGCTCACGATCTTCCTCGCCGCCCTGCTCGGCCATCGCGGTCGCCGCCGCATAGAGCTTCTCGAAGATCCGTGGGACCGAAGGGACGTAGGTGGGGTGGGTCTCGATGATCTCGGGCAGGATCTGCTTGGTGTTGCCGCCGTAGTAGACGAGCGTCGTCCCCTGGTCGGTGGTGGCGATCTGGGTGATCAGCGCGAATACGTGGGCCAGCGGGAGGTACAGGTAGGTCACGTCGCCGGGCTCGACGAACTCGAGCTTCTCGACCATCTCGCAGACCGCCATGGCATTGGCGTGGGTGAGCACCACACCCTTGGGGGGACCGGTCGTGCCGGAGGTGTAGACGATCGTGTACACGTCGTCGGGCTCGACCCGCTCCTGGCGGGCCGTCAGATCGTCCTGGTCGCGCTTGCGGCCGCTGGCGCGCAACTCCTCGAGCGTCGGCTCACCCCCGCCGGGCTCGATCCCGATCACGTGCGCGAGCTCCGGAAGGTCGTCGCGAACCTGCTCGATCTTCTCTTGCTGGAGCCCGTTCTCGCACACGATCGCCCGCGCGCCGGAGTCCCGGGCTACCCACTTGCACTCAAGCGGTGAATTCGTCGGATACACGGGCACGACGACTGCGCCGGCGGCTGAGATCCCGTAGCTGGCGAGCATCCACTCGAGCCTGGTGTCGGCCAGGAGGCAGACGCGATCGCCGGGTTCGAGGCCGAGTTCGATCAGGCCGAGGGCGATCTCGTCGATCTGCCGGCCCGCCTCGCCATAGCTCAGCTCCCGCCACTCGTCGCCGACCTTGTAGCGCGCCGCGACCCTGGTGTCGAATCGCTCGGCGGCCGAGCCCGGCAAGCCGGCGACGGTCGATGCGATCAGCTTCGGGCCCGGTGTCGTATCCGTCATGCGCTCTCCTCCTGGTTCGTGACGGTGCTCACACTGTCGCATTTTCCCGGCATCCAGGGAACGGAACGCGGTTTCGCGAAGGTCGACGAGTAGCGACCGCCCGGATCAGGTTCCCGCGCGCTCGAAGCGCCCGATGCGGTCCAGCCCCGGATCGGGCCGCCCGCGGTAGCGGGCGCTGAGCGCCGCGAGGTCGAGGTCCTCGAGGTCGTATCCGAGCTCGCCGGCGACCTCGACCGTGCCCGGATGCCGATGAACGTCGAGCGGGTCCACCGGTTCATCGCTGTGGTGCTGCCAGCGATCCACGATCCGGCGAGCACGTGCGTGCCACCGCTCGTCCCACGGGAGCTTCAGGAACGCGAGCAAACGGCCCATGGCCTCTCGCTCGCCGGACAGGATCTCCTCGGATTTGATTCGCAGCACCGGAACGGGAGCGATCTTCCCCGGCAGCTCCAGGCCGAACTGGTGGACCTCGGTCCACCAGAAAAGGCACTTCTCGTAGGACGTCAACCGGTCCCACACGTCGGCGTAGTGGCGCTGGAAGACGCCTGGGTCGTTTGGCCCCAGCGTCGCCAGCCGGGTGTAGGCGTCATCGCGCGGGCTCCCCGCATACGACTTGTGGGCGAGGTGCGAGAGCGCGCTCGGCACGGGATGCCGGGTGAGGTGCACGATCCGCAGCCGGTCGGGCAGCCGGGCCGCCAGCAGTGGCAGCGCCGCGAACAGCGGCCACCCGGTCTCGATGTACGGCGTTCGAGCGCCCTCGATGCGCCGAAGGTGCGCGGCGACCTCGGGAACCTCGAGCATCGCGTCCGGATCGTCATACCGGCGGAAATAGCGCCGCGGCCGGTACAGCGGGCCGATCGGCTCATGCTCGACGCCGATCGCCGGATACAGGGCGCCGAGGCCAGCGGCGAGCCACTGGGTCCCGCACCTCCCGGTGCTCAGGAACGCGACCACGGCGGGGCCTGCCATGGGCTCGGTATACCCGCGGCGCCCGTAGGGCTCGCGGCGCTGCCGTCACCCGCCACGGCAGATGTTGAATTCAAACGTCCCTGCGGAGCAATTTCACCGGTCCAGATTTAGTTGCTGACTGACCGGGGTAGGACGCGTTCAGATGCTGATGGTGATGGCGTAGGTCGGCCTAGACCGAGCCACCCGTCCGAGATACGCCCACCGAGCACGGGGCCGAGCATTTGCCTGAACGAAGCCGACATATCGGAGGGGTCTGTGCGCCCGCGGTCCGCGACGAATCCAGCGGCGATCGCCCGCGGGTCCTGTACCTGTCCTGCCATCTGCCGTGGCCTCCGATCAGCGGGGGGCGGCGGCGGGAGCTCGAGTTGATCAAGCGCCTGGCGCCGCGGTTTGACGTGCACCTCCTCGTGGTCTCAAAGACCGCGGCTCAGGACGTCGCCAACGCACGGGTGCTCCGACGCTATTGCTCGCGGGTTGAGGTCTTCGCCGCCGCGCCCGTAACGGCGGCCGCGCTCCGGATCGAGCGCCCATCACAGGTGCGCCGGCATCTCTGCCCATCGGCTACCGCTCGCGTGAACGAGATCCTCGTCGAGGATCGCGTCGACCTCATCCACGTCGAGGGCTTCTACCTCATGCAGCACGTCCCCGGAGGGGCGCCCGCGCCGGTGCTGCTCGTCGAGCAGAACATCGAGTACGAGCTCGAGCGCCAGCGGGCAGAGCGCACCCCCGACCCAGACGCCCGGGCGCAGTTCAGTGCCACCAGGGCGGAGGAACGCCGGTGCTGGAGCCGGGCGGCGAGGTTGGCCGCTGTCACGCCCGAGGACCGCGCGACGATGCAGGCAACCGTCGACCACA
Source organism: uncultured Solirubrobacterales bacterium (assembly GCA_963731355.1). GTDB lineage: Bacteria > Actinomycetota > Thermoleophilia > Solirubrobacterales > Solirubrobacteraceae > Palsa-465. Next base: position 257,839 of record CAVSUS010000007.1, read on the forward strand.
CCCGGGTGCGGGTCGTCCCCGACGGCGCCGACCACATCCCGAAGCTGCACGTGCTTGGCTTCGTGCGCGACGTGGAGCATCCGGGTGCGCCGCTGCTGGTGCTGCTGGCCAACTACGCCTACCCGCCGAACGTCGACGCCGCCCGGCACCTGTGCCTGGAGATCCTGCCGGCGGTGCGCTCGCGCGTGCCCGATGCTCGCGTGTGGCTGGTGGGAAACGCGCCCGGAGCCGAGGTGCTGGAACTCCGCTCCGAGGCGGTCACGGTCACGGGGCGGGTCGCGGACGTGGTGCCGTATCTCGACGTCGCGGACGCGATCGTCTGTCCGCTGCGGATCGGGGGCGGCGTGAAAGTGAAGGCGATCGAAGCGCTGCGGCGCGGCAAGGCAGTCGTCTCCAGCTCGATCGGCGCCCAGGGGCTGCCCGACACCGCCCGCAGGGCGCTGGTGATCGCCGATGATCCCGGCACGTTCGCCGAGGCAGCCGCGGCGCTGTTGCTCGATCCCACGTTGCGGTCCGAGCACGAGCGGCGCGCGGCGCAAGCGGCGAGGCAGCTGCCGACGTGGGACGACGCCGCGCGGGCGCTGGGCGAGATCTACGACGAGCTCCTGTACCACGTGCCCGCGTGGATGCCGGAGTTCGTTCCGCGGGCGCTCGCGGGAGGATCGCGGTGAGCGCCGGTCGCGTGTTGATCACCGGCGGCGCGGGATTCATCGGCTCCCACGTCGCGCACGCGCTGCTGGAGCGCGGATACCGGGTGCGCGCGCTCGACACGCTCACGCCGCAGGTGCACCCGAACGGCGCCCGGCCCGACTACCTCGAGTCCGACGTAGAGCTGATCGTGGGCGACGTCCGCGACGCCCACGCGGTCAGGCGCGCGCTGATCGACGTCGACGGCGTGATTCATCTCGCGGCCCGGGTTGGCGTGGGCCAGAGCATGTACGAGATCAGCGACTACGTCGCGGTCAACTCGCTCGGCACCGCGGTGCTCCTCGATGCCCTGCTCCAGCACCCGGTGAGGCGGATCCTCGTGGCCTCGAGCATGAGCATCTACGGCGAGGGGCTGTATCGGCGGGACAACGGCACTCCGGTCGTCGTATCGGAGCGTACCCGGGAGCAGCTAGCCGCCCGGGACTGGGAGCCGCACAGCGACACCGGAGAGCCGCTGACGCCGGTTCCGACGCCGGAGGCAAAGCCGCCCTCGCTGTCATCGATCTACGCGCTGAACAAGTTCGAACAGGAACGGAGCGCGCAGCTGTTCGGTCGCGCCTACGACACGCCGGCCATCGCTCTGCGGTTCTTCAACGTCTACGGCCGGAACCAGGCCCTGTCCAATCCATACACCGGCGTCCTGGCGATCTTCGCCTCGCGTCTGCTCAATGACAGGCCACCGATGGTCTTCGAAGACGGGGAGCAGCGGCGCGATTTCGTCTCGGTCAAGGACGTGGCCCGCGCGTGCGTGCTGGCGCTCGAACGCCCCGCGCTCCAGACCGACGTGATCAACGTGGGCAGCGGCACCAGCGTGACCGTGCGCGAGATCGCCCGGCGACTGGCGCGGATCCTGGGCAAGGAGCACATCGAGCCCGAGATCACCCGCGAGTACCGGGTCGGTGACATCCGCAACTGCTTCGCGGACATCAGCAAGGCCCGGGGCGTCCTGTCGTTCGAGCCGAAAGTGGCACTCGACGACGGGATCCGCGACCTCGCCGAGTGGCTCGAGGGCCAGGTTGCCGATGATCGGGTCGAGCAGGCTCGCCAGGAGCTGACGTCCAGGGGGCTCACCGTATGAGCCGGATCGTCGACACGATCCGACACGCGCCGGCACCCGAGCAGAGGCCGCGCGGCAGCGGTCCGCCGCGGGCGCGGAGAGGGGCCTTGCCGGAGCTCGGCGTCGTCCAGTACTTCCACCTCGGCGACTACGACGCCGCCGAGCGGGCGCTCGACGCGCTGGCCCAGCTGCCGATCAAGCAGCTGCGCACATCGATCTCCTGGTGCGACTGGCTGCGCGAGGGAGGCGACGAGTGGTACCGCTGGCTGCTGCCGAAGCTGAGCTCGCAGATCTCCGTGCTGCCTTGCGTTCTCTACACGCCGCCTCACCTCGGACTGCTCCCGAAGACCTCCTCACCTCCGAGGGACCCGGGGGCGTACGGGGAGTTCGTGGAAGCGGTGCTGCGGGAGCACCTCGACAAGTTCCCATACGTAGAGCTGTGGAACGAGCCGAACAACTACATCGAATGGGACTGGACGGTCGACCCGGAGTGGACGATCTTCGGCGAAATGATCGCGGGCGCGGCATCGCGCGCCGCGAAGCTGGGCGTCGAGACCGTGCTGGGCGGGATGAGTCCGTTCGACCCCAACTGGCTTGATCTGATGTTCAGGCGCGGGGCGCTCGAGCACGTCGACGTGATCGGGGTGCATGGCTTCCCCGGCACCTGGGAGGCCGTGTGGGAGGGCTGGGACGTGCACGTCGCGCGGGTCCGCGAGGTGCTCGACCGCCGTGGCGGCCGCCAGCGGATCTGGGTCACCGAAGCCGGCTACTCGACCTGGGCCAACAACGAGTTCGGGCAGCTCACGACGATGGACGAATTGATCCACGCCCCGGCAGAACGCGTCTACTGGTACTCGCTCGAGGATCTCGCGCCGGAGCGCGAGACGCTCGACGGCTTTCACTGCGACGAGCGCGCGTACCACTTCGGGCTGCGCCGTAACGGCGGGGAACCGAAGCTGCTCGGACGGGTGCTCGCCGCCCGGGGCGTCCCAGGCGTCCGCGAGATGGTGCGGTTCTCCTCGCCGCGCGGAGCGCCGGCCCGCGGCAGCGTGTTGATCACGGGCGGCGCCGGGTTCATCGGCACCAACCTGGCGGACCGACTCGCTCGAGGCGGGACACCGGTGACGATCCTCGACAGCCTGGCCCGCCCCGGCGTCGAGCAGAATCTGCGCTGGCTCAAGCGCAAGCACGGAAGGCTCGTCCGCGTCGAGGTGGGCGACGTCCGCGACGTTTTCGCGGTGCGCCGGGCCATCAAGTCTTGCGAGCGGGTGTTCCATCTCGCGGCACAGGTCGCCGTCACGACCAGCCTCGAGGACCCGCGGGGTGACCTCGGAGTGAACGTCCAGGGCACGATCAACGTCCTGGAGGAGGCGCGCCGGCTAACCGATCCGCCCGCGGTCCTGTTCACCTCGACGAACAAGGTCTACGGACGACTCGACCGCCTTGAGCTGCGCCTGCGTGGTGAGCGCTACGAACCGGTCGACGAGCTCATCCGGGCCCGGGGAATCGCCGAGCGCCAGGCGCTCGAGTTCTGCAGCCCCTACGGGTGCTCAAAGGGGGCAGCGGACCAGTACGTCCTCGACTATGCCCACAGCTACGGGCTGCCCACCTGCGCGTTCCGGATGAGCTGCATCTACGGGCCCCATCAGCAGGGGACCGAGGATCAGGGCTGGGTGGCTCATTTCGTCCTCACCGCGCTGCGCCATGACCCCATCACGGTGTTCGGCGATGGCCATCAGGTCCGCGACCTGCTCTATGTCGAGGACCTGGTCGACGCGCTGCTCGCCGCGTCCACCAACCGGCCGGCGCTGGCGGGACGTGCGTTCAACATGGGCGGGGGAGTCGCCAACGCGGCCAGCGTCTGCGAGGTGATCGAGATGATCGGGACCCTCCAAGGGGAGCGGCCCAAGACGATGAGCGCGGCCTGGCGCGTCGCAGACCAGCGCTACTTCGTCTCCGACACTTCCGCGTTCGGTGCGCTCACCGGATGGAAGCCGCGGGTGCCGCTCGCGAGCGGCCTGCGCGCGCTGTACGAGTGGCTCGCCGGCGAACGGGAGCAGCAGCGGCCGCTGCTGGCCGCCGCCGCGACGCAATAGAGGCCATGCGCGCAGCGGTTCTGAGCGCCCCCAGGGAGCTGGTGCTCACGGAGCGCCCGCCGCCCGACCCCGGACCGGGGCAGGTCAGGGTCAGGCTCGAGGGGGCCGGCATCTGCGCCTCCGAGCTGCCGCTGTGGGAGGGGCGAGAGTGGTTTCGCTACCCCCGGGACCCCGGCGAGCCCGGGCACGAGGGCTGGGGCAGGATCGACGCGGTGGGCGGGCAGGTGGCGAACCTCCGGGCGGGACAGCGGGTGGCGGTCATCTCCCACCACGCCCACGCCGAGATGGACGTGGCCGAAGCGGGCAACGTCGTCGTGCTCCCGGATGCGCTCGGCGACCGCTCGCCGTTTCCCGCGGAGCCGCTCGCCTGCGCGGTGAACGCCGTGCGCCGCGTCGCCGTGCAGCCGGGCGAGCGCGTCGCGGTCGTCGGCTGCGGGTTCCTGGGGCTGCTGTTGGTTCAGCTGTGTGCCGGGTCTGAGTGCGAGGTGGCCGCGGTCTCGCGCCGGACCACGGCGCTCGAGCTCGCGCGCGGGAGCGGGGCGGGGAGTGCGTGGCGGTTCGGGGATCCCCTGCTGGAACGACAGAGGCCGTTCGACGTTGCGTTCGAGGTCACCGGGCATCAGGAGCCGCTCGACCTCGCCGCCCGGCTCACTCGGGTTCGAGGACGACTCGTGATCGCCGGCTACCACCAGGACGGGCGCCGATCGGTGGACATGCAGCTGTGGAACTGGAGAGGCTTGGACGTGATCAACGCACACGAGCGCGATTCCGCCGGCTACGTCGCCGGCCTCCGGGAGGCCATCGCCGCGGTCGTGTCGGGGCGCCTGGATCCCGAGCCGCTGCTGACGCACCGATATCACCTCGAGGAGCTGGGCGAGGCGTATCGGATCTCCGCGGCGCGACCCGAGGGATTCGTCAAGGCGGTGTGGTGCGATGCCTGACGCACGGCCGCGCCTGGGCTTCCTGGGAGTGGGATGGATCGGCCGTCACCGCATGGAGGCCGTCGGGCGCGCGGGCGCAGCCCACATCGCGGCGATCGCCGACATCGACCCCGGGGTGGCGCGCACCGCGGCCGCCGCCGTGGGCTGCGCGGATGTCTGCTCCGATCTCGAGGAGCTGCTGGCGCGGGATCTGGACGGGGTGGTCATCGCCACGCCGACGGCACTGCACGCACGCCAGGCGAGCACGGTGCTGGGGCACGGCATCCCGGCCTTCTGCCAGAAGCCGTTGGGGCGCACCGCGAGCGAGTGCCGTGAGCTGGTGGAGCTCGCGCGCAACGTGGACGTGCGGCTCGGAGTGGACATGTCCTACCGGCACCTGGCCGCCGTTCACGCCGCGCTGACGGCGCTCCGCGCCGGGAGCATCGGCGAGCCGCACGCCGCCGAGCTCGTGTTTCACAACGCCTACGGACCGGATCGAGGGTGGGCGCGCGATGCCGCGCTGGCCGGAGGCGGCGCCCTGATCGACCTCGGTTGCCACCTGGTCGATCTCGCCCGTCTGTTCTTCGGAACCGTCGACGCGGACCGCGTCCACGCCGACCTGTTCGCGTCCGGCGCCCGGCTCGACCCCGATCCCTCGCGGGTGGAGGACCTGGCGCTGGCGCAGGTGACGCTGACCGACGGGCGGGTGCTGCGGATCGCCTGCTCGTGGTGGCTGCCGGCGGGTAGTGATGCGCTGATCGAGGCGTCGTTCATCGGCCACGGACGCGCCCTGACGATCCGCAACGTCGGGGGGTCGTTCTACGACTTCGAGGCGCTGCTGGTCGAGGGCCGTCGCTACCGGCGGATCTGTGAGCCTCCCGACGATTGGGGGGGCCGGGCCCTGATCGAGTGGGCGTCACGGCTGTCCCGTGACCCATCGTTCGATGCCGAGGTGGAGCAGCAGGTGGACGTCGCGCGGGTGATCGACCAGATCTACGGGAGGGCGGCGTGAGGGTGCTGCTGGTGGCGGACGTCGTCGGCGGGGTGCGCACGTTCGTCTACGAGCTGACCCGCGCGCTCGCGGCGCGCGAGGTGGAGCTTCACCTGGCGCTGCTCGGCCCCGTTTGGCGGTGGAGCGACTGCGAGCGCCTGGACGCGAACTCGTGGGAGCTGCGCGACCTGCGCCTCGAGTGGATGGAGGAACCGTGGGCGGATGTCGATGCCGCGGGCGAATGGGTGGAGGAGCTGCGCGAGCTGCACCGTCCCGACCTGGTCCACATGAACACCTTCGCACCGGTGCTCTCCCGCGAGGTGCCGGTGCTTCTCACCGTGCATTCGTGCGTGCAGACGTGGTGGCGCGCGGTTCACGGGCGGCCGGCGCCCGCCTCGGGGGCGCGCTACGAGCGCCTCGCGCGGGCCGCGATCGAGCGAGCCGACCTGATCGTGACGCCGACACGGGCTCTGCTGTCCGATCTGGTGGCCGTCTACGAGCGCCTGCCTCGGACCAGGGTGATCCCCAACGGCCGGTCGGTCCGGCAGACCGACCGGCCGGGCGCAGACCGCCAGCGGCTGGTCGTGAGCGCAGGGCGCCTGTGGGACGAGGCGAAGAACGTCGATCTGCTCGCGCAGGCGGCCGGGGCGATTCACGGGCGCGTGGCCGTCATCGGCCCGGGGCGGGTCTCCGGCGTCGAGGCGCTCGGGGCGCTCGACGCGAGGGAGGTGCTGGATTGGCTGTCGCGCGCCGCGGTGTTCGCTGAGCCCGCGCGCTATGAGCCCTTCGGGTTGGCCGCGCTCGAGGCCGCGCTGTGCGGCTGCGCGCTGGTGCTCGGCGACATCCCGAGCCTCAGGGAGGTGTGGGGCGAGGCGGCGACGTTCGTCTCCCCCGACGACGTCGACGGGCTCGTGCAGGCGGTCAACCGTCTGCTCGACGATCGGATCCTGCGCCGCGAGGCCGCGCGCCGGGCTCACGCGGTCGCGGCGCGATTCTCGCCGGCGAACATGGCAAGCGCCTATTTGGACGCCTACAGGCAGTTGGTCGCGGCGGGGGCGCCGGCATGAACGTGAAGCTCTTCTGCCACTCGATCGTCTCCGACTGGAATCACGGCAACGCGCACTTCCTGCGCGGGGTCGCGCGCGAGCTCCGCCGCCGGGGACACCACGTCACGGTGCTCGAGCCCGAGGGCGGCTGGAGCCGGCGCAACCTTCTGCGCGACGCCGGTCCGGCCGCGATCGAGGAGTTCCGCGCGCTCTTCCCGGAGGTTTCGAGCCGCACGTATCGGCTCGACCGGCTCGACCTCGAGGGCGAGCTGCGCGACGCCCACCTGGTCCTCGTCCACGACTGGAACGAACCCGCGCTCGTCAAGCGGATCGGAGCGCACCGCCGGGCCCACGGCGATTACACGTTGCTCTTCTACGACGCCCACCACCGCGCAGCGACCGCCCCCGAGCAGGTTGCCGCCTTCGATCTCCGTGGCTATGAGGCGGTGCTCGCGTTCGGCAGTCTGATCCGCGACCTGTACCTCGAGCATGGCTGGGTGCGCCGGGCGTACGTGTGGCACGAGGCGGCCGACGCGCAGCTGTTCCGGCCGATCGACGGCCGTCCAGGAGCCGGGGAGATCGTATGGATCGGGAACTGGGGCGACGGCGAGCGCACCGCGGAGCTGCGGGAGTTCCTGCTCGATCCGGTGCGCGCGCTCGAGCTCGGCGGTCACGTCCACGGCGTGCGGTATCCGGCGTATGCGCGCCGGGCGCTCCGCGCGTCGGGCCTCTCCTACGAGGGCTGGCTCCCCAACTACCGCGCGCCCGAGGCATTCGCAGAGCACCGCGTCACGGTTCACGTGCCCCGAAGGGCCTACGTGCGGCGGCTTCCGGGCATTCCCACGATCCGGGTGTTCGAGGCGCTGGCGTGCGGAATCCCGCTCGTGTCCGCGCCCTGGGAGGATCGCGATCACCTGTTCTCGCCCGGCGAGGACTACCTCGTGGCGCACGACGGTCGGGAGATGACTGGGCATTTGCGCATTCTCCTGCGTGATCCGGGCGCCGCCGTGGAGCTGGCCGCCAATGGGCTGGCCACGATTCGCGCGCGGCACACCTGCGCCCACCGGGTCGACGAGCTGTTGGCGATCGTCGAGGAGCTGCGCTGATGCGCATCGCGTTCTTCGGCTCGAGCCTCGTCTCCGCCTACTGGAACGGCGCCTGTACGTACTACCGCGGGATCGTCCGGGCGTTGGCGCGGCGCGGGCACGAGGTGACGTTCTACGAGCCCGATGCCCTCGAGCGCCAACGCCTGCGTGACATTCCCGATCCGGCGTGGGCGCGCGTGGTCGTCTACGAGGTTCCCGACGAGTCCGCGGTCCGGGGAGTCGTGGCTGGCGCCGCGGCCGGCGCCGACGTGCTGATCAAGTGCAGCGGTGTGGGGATCTTCGACTGCGTGCTTGAGCACGCGGTGCTCGACTCCCGTCCGTCGGACGGGCTGGTCATCTTCTGGGACGTGGACGCGGCGGCCACCCTCACCCAACTAGAGCGGGATCCGGCGGCAAGGCTGCGCGAGCTGGTGCCCGAGTACGACCTCGTGCTGACCTACGGCGGCGGCGCGCCGGTGGTGAGCCGCTACCGCGCACTCGGAGCGCGCCGCTGCGTGCCGATCTACAACGCGCTGGACCCCGATGCGCACCACCCGGTGGCTCCCCAGGATCGGTTCCGCGCCGATCTGTCGGCCCTGGTCAACCGCCTGCCCGACCGCGAGGCTCGCGTGGAGGAGTTCTTCTTCTCCGCCGTGGAGTCGCTCCCGGACCGCCGCTTCGTGCTGGCCGGCGCTGGATGGGAGGACCGCGCCGCCGCAGCCAACCTGCGGTATCTCGGACATCTGCCTCCGGCGAGCCACAACGCCTTCAACTGCTCGCCGCTGGCCGTGCTCAACGTGACCCGCGACTCGATGGTGGCCAACGGCTGGTCGCCGGCCACCCGGGTTTTCGAGGCCGCGGGGGCGGGCGCCTGCCTGCTGAGCGACTCTTGGGACGGACTCGATGAGTTCCTCGAACCGGGGTCCGAGGTGATCGTCTGTGAGACCGGCGCCGACGTCGTGACCGCGCTGGAGGCCCTGGACGCCGAGAGCGCCCGCCGGGTGGGCGCCCGCGCCCGGGAGCGCATCGTTCAGGAGCACACCTACGCCCATCGCGCGGAGCAGTTCGAGGAAGTGCTGAGGTCGCACCAGGTGGAGGCGTTCAGGTGAAAGTCACGATCCTCGGGTTGTCGATCACGTCGTCGTGGGGGAACGGGCACGCCACCAACTACCGGGCGCTTGCCCGCGCGCTGCACGTCCGGGGCCACGAGGTGACGTTCCTCGAGCGCGATCGCAGCTGGTACGCGCAACACCGCGACCTCTCAGGTCCGGACTGGTGCATCGTCTTTCTGTACGAGTCGGTACCCGATCTACGCGCTCGGTTCGCGGGCGTGATCGGTGAATCGGACGCCGTGATCATCGGCTCGTTCGTGCCCGATGGCGTCGAGGTCGCGCGGTGGGTGCTCGGCCAGGCGCGCGGCCCGGTGGCGTTCTACGACATCGACACGCCCGTCACCCTCTCGAAGCTGCGGGCGGGCGATGAGGAGTATCTGAGCGCCGAGCTCGTGAGCCGCTTCGACGTGTACCTGTCGTTCACAGCCGGACCGGCTCTCGACGCGCTGCGCGAGCAGTTCGGGGCGCGCCGGGCGGAGGCCTTCTACTGCTTCGTCGATCCCGACGCGTACCGCCCGCTGGAGTTGGAATCGCGGTGGGCGATCGGCTACCTCGGCACGTACTCCGCGGGGCGCCAGCCCGCGCTCGATGAGCTCCTGCTGGCACCCGCGCGCCGCCTCCGTCACGAGCGCTTCTCGGTCGCCGGGCCCATGTACCCACCGGAGATCGACTGGCCGGCGAACGTCGAGCGCATCGAGCATCTGCCTCCGGGCGACCACCCCCGGTTCTACTGCTCCGCTTCGTTCGCGCTGAACCTCACTCGGCCCGAGATGCGCGCCGTCGGCTACGCGCCTTCGGTCCGCCTGTTCGAAGCGGCCGCATGCGGCGTGCCGATCATCTCCGACCGGTGGCCGGGAATCGAGACGATCCTCGAGCCCGGCGAGGAGATCTTCCTCGTCGACAGCTGCGAAGACGTGCTGCGGATCCTGCGCGAGACCGCGGTCGTTCAGGGGAGCGCGGTGGGGGTCGCGGCGCGACGCAGGGTGCTCTGCGAGCACACCGCCGAGCGACGTGCCGAGCAGCTGCACGAGCTGATCGGCGAGGTGGTGGGGGAGCCGGTGCGATGACGCTTCAGTCTCACGGGGCCGCGATCTCCGCTCAGGACGAGCTCGGGCGGGCGATCCGTGAGCTTGCCCCCTGGTTTCACAACCTCCACCTTCCGGACGGGCGGCAGACCGCGCCCGATCATCCGCTGGGGGACTTCCCGGCGTTCAAGTGGAACCAGCTCGACGCTTCGCTGCCCGCTGACATGAGTGGCTTGCGGGTGCTCGACATTGGCTGCAACGCCGGCTTCTACTCGATCGCGGTGGCCCGGCGCGGCGCCGCGGTGCTCGGCATCGACTTCGACCGCCACTACCTCCGGCAGGCCGAGTGGGCGCGCGAGCGGTTCGGGCTGCCGGAGCGGCAGCTGGCCTTCAGGCGGATGCACGTGTACGAGCTCGCACGCCTCGAGGAGACCTTCGACGTCGTCTTGTTCCTCGGCGTCCTCTACCACCTGCGCTACCCGCTGCTCGCGCTCGACGTAATCGCGCAGAAGGTCCGCGACCTGCTGGTCCTGCAGACGCTGACCATGCCGGGCGAGGAGGTGGTCGATGCGCCGGAGGACCTGTCGCTCGACCAGCGCGAGGCGATGCTCGGTCCGGGATGGCCAAAGATGGCGTTCATCGAACGGCGGCTGGAGGGCGATCCCACGAACTGGTGGGCTCCCAACCGGGCCTGTGTGCGGGCGATGCTGCGCTGCGCGGGGCTCGAGCCGATCGGATCGCCGGGGGACGAGATCGAGCTGGCGCGGCGGGTGAGGGACTCGGCCTCTCCGCCAGAGTTGACGGCGGTCCTGGCAGCCGGCGCTTAGCGCGCGCCGGCCGGGGCCAGTGCCGCGAAGTGACGCGCGCTCGGCTTGACCGTCCGCTCCTGCGTCTCACGATCCACGGCGATCAGCCCGAACCGCTGCGCGTAGCCGTGATGCCACTCGAAGTTGTCCAGCGCCGACCAGTGGATGAATCCCCGGACGTCGACCCCGTCGGCCATCGCGCCGCGCATCGCGTCGATCGAGCGATCGATGTACTCGACGCGTCGGCGGTCATCATCCGTCGCGATCCCGCTCTCGGTGACGATCAACGGGCGGCGGCCGCTCACTTCCCAGGCGCGGCGCAGCGTCGCGCCGATCGCTTGGGGCCAGAACTCATATCCCGCGGCGGTCACCTCAACGCCCGCCTCGTTGCCGACCCAACCCTCCGGACCGATCCGATGGCGGGTGTAGGTGTTGACGCCGACGAAGTCGTCGCCACCGGTGGCCTCGAGAAACACGTCCTCCCGCAGCCGGCGCACGCTCTCCAACTCGTCCTCTCCGCCCGGCAGCGCCTGCCACTCCGCCATCGCGAGCGCCAGCCCCACGGGCAGCTCGGGACGGACGTCGCGGATCGCCTCGACCGCGCGCCGGTGGCCCTCGATGAACGTCTCGGTCACGCGTAGCCTCGCCTTTCGATCGCGCTTGCCGGGCGGAAACACGCCGTCTTCGTATCCAAGCAACGCGGGCATGTTCGGCTCGTTGATCGTGATCGCCACCGCGGCCAGGTCGCCCAGCCGTTCGGTCGCCACGGCGCAGAAGCGCGCGAAGCGCTCCCCGGCTTGCCGATGCTCCCACCCCCCGCGTCGAGCGAGCCAGCGCGGATTGGTGAAGTGGTGCATGGTGATGACCGGCAGCAGCCGGTGATCTCGGCAGCACTGCGCCACCGCCCGGTAGTGGTCGAGCCAGCGCCGCGAGTAGGTTCCCGGCTCGGGTTCGATTCGCGACCACTCGACCGCGAACCGGTAGCAGTTCAAGCCCAGATCGGCCAGCAGCGCGATGTCCTGGGGGTACCGGTGGACGTGATCACAGGCCGAGCCGGAGGGCTCGGCACATCCGGACCCCGCCGCGAGCTCCCAGTCGTGCCAGTCGTTGAGCACGTTGCCGCCCTCCACCTGGTGCGCCGAAGTCGCGGCGCCCCACAGGAAGGGGAGCGAGGAGATGCGATCACTCACCGTGCGCGTTCCGGGCTCGAGGTGACCCGGCCCGGGCAAGATACTCGACCGGCCCGGATGCGGGTAGCTGACCGTCATGCGCGGTTACTCGCCCGACAGGAAGCCGCTCGGCGGCTACGCCGCGGTGGCGACGGCGTTCAACGCCGGCGTCGCCGGCTACGTCATAGCCCACCGGCGCTCGGGACGAAAACTGCCTGGTTACCTGCCGTTCGGCGATTTCGCACTGATGGCGCTGGGGACGCAGAAGCTGAGCCGCCTGATTGCCAAGGACCGCGTGACCAGCTTTGCCCGCAGCCCGTTCACCCGCTACACCGGCGAGGCCGGCCCCGCGGAGGTCTCGGAGGAGCCGCGGGGCGGCGGGCTGCAGCGGGCAATCGGCGAGTTGCTCGTATGTCCCCACTGTGTGGGGCAATGGGTGGCCGCCGGGATCGTCGGGTCCTACCTGATCAACCCCGACGCGACGCGCATGTTCACGAGTGTGTTCGCGATCCACAGTACCTCGGACTTCCTGCAGCAGCTGTGGGTGGCGCTGGAGAGCCGGGCGTGACCGCTGAGTTCCCTACGCGTCTCCGAAGAGACCACCGCCGAGCTGGGGAGGCTGCAGCGGCTCGCAGCGCTGCTCCGCCGCCTCCCGAACTGATCCCGCGCGTCAGTGGCGGGCGCGCATCTCGGCCAGCCGATCGGGATCGAACCCGTCCGATCGCACCCAGCGCAGCAATGACTGCTCGCTCTCGATGACGCGATCGGCCGCGGCCGGGAGCTCCTCGGCGATCTGGAGCGGGATCTTCAGGACCCCGTGCTGGTCGGCGTGCAGCAGGTCACCCGGGGCGACCTCGAGACCCGCGAGCTCGATCGGCTCGCCGACCGTCTCGACCCGCACGTAGGCGTGGGAGACGGATGGTCCGGCGGCGAAGAAGTGAAAGCCGATCTCGCGCGCCTCGCCGAGGTCGCGCACCGCGCCGTCGGTCACGCAGCCCACGCACCCCAGCGCGGTGAAGATCGTCGCGTGGACCTCCCCCCAGAGCGAGCCGTGCGCGGGCGGGTCGTCGAGGTCCTTGACCACCGCGATTCGGGGCGCCCGGATCTCGCGGACGTGCCCGTACAGCCCGTCGTTGCCGACGCCGGCCCAATCGGGCCCCGGCGCGCCGCGGGCGATGATCATCGCCGTCGCGGCGAAGCCCACCATCGGTCCGAGGTCCGGGAACATGCACCTGATCCGGCTGTCGGCAAAACCGACATCGCGCGGCTGCACGTCGAACGTCTCGATGGCGTTGGCCAGGGTCGGAGCGTCGTAGCGCGCCAGCGCTTGGAGTAGGGGGTCCATCCAGCGCGCAGCGTACGTCATCTCGGGCCCGCTCCCGGCGCCCGCTCGCGCCGGCCTGAGGCGGCACTAGGCAACCCCGACCGTCTGGCGGCGGCTGCGCTCGTCGAGCCGCCGCAGCCCGAGCTCGTCCGCAATCTCATACGCGCGCACCAGCTCCTCCGCGTGAGGGTGGCGGTCGATCTCCGGGTGGCGCTCGGTCTTTCCGGCGGGGTAGTACTGGCCCATGAGGTTGACGTAGGTGCCGGGACCGAGTCGCTCGGCCACGAAGCGCAGCACGGCCTCGGTTTCGTCGAGCAGCCCGGGCATCACGAGGTGGCGGACGATCAGCCCGCGCTGCGCCAGTCCGCGCTCATCGAGGATGAGGTCTCCGACCTGGCGCTGCATCTCGAGCACGTTGCGGCTGGCGACCTCGAAGTACTCGCGTTTACCGAGGTATCGGCGCGTCCGCTCGCTTCCCACGAGCTTCAGGTCCGGCATGTACACATCGACGACGCCGTCCATCAGCGAGAGGCTGTCCGGACTGTCGTAAGCGCTCGTGTTGTACACGATTGGCAGTCGCAATCCACCCTCTACCGCGACCGGCAGCGCCTCGAGGATCTGCGGCACCACGTGCTCGGGCGTGACCCAGTTGATGTTGTGGCAGCCGATCTCCTGGAGCTCGAGCATCATCGCGGCTAGGCGCGCGGGCGGAGCCTCCTGGCCCTGGACCTTCCACGAGACGTCGAAGTTCTGGCAGAACACGCAGCGTAGATTGCAGCCCGCGAAGAAGATCGTCCCCGAGCCGTTCCAACCGCGAAGGCAGTTCTCCTCGCCGAAGTGCGGGAAGTGCGAGGCGACTAGCGCATAGCGGCCGATCCGACACAACCCAGGCTCGTCCGCGAGGCGGTCGACCGAACACTCCCGCGGACAGACTCGGCACGGGGCCCCGAGAAGCTCGAGCGCACGCGCTGCCCGCTTTGCCAGCTCTCCCGAGCGGTACAGGGCGAGATAGGTAGGCGCGCGAGCGCTCATCGCGACCGTGGAGCACTCTAGCGACGCTTTGGTTGTGGGTGGCGGCCCGCCATGGCCCGGGAGTAGAGTCGCAGGACCCGGTCCCGCGAACGAGGAGAGCGAGATGGCCAGCCTGCTGGACCTGACCGTCCAGGGTGACGTCGGAACGATCAGCGACGAGTCCAAGCTGCCACAGATAAAGCTGATGACACCGCTCGAGCTGTACCGGCTGTGGGAGCGGCAGAACTGGGCCTCGCACGAGATCGACCTGGAGACGGACCGGCGCGACTGGGCGGCGCTCAGCGACCACGAACGCGAGCAGATGATGTACGGCCTGTCGGCGTTCTTCGTCGGCGAAGAGCGAGTCACCAACCAGTTCTCGGGGCTGGTGCTGGCCGCCGAGGACAAGCACGAAGAGGCATTCCTGCTCACCCAGCACGTCGACGAGGCGCGCCACGCCCAGCACTTCAACCGCCTCTACGAGGAGGTGCTCGACTTCGATGGTCAGTTCGAGGATCGACTCGACCGTGCCCGGACGTACCTGAGCGACGCTTACTTCCAGCTGTTCGACGGCTACCTGGTCGAGGATCACCAGAGGCTGCTCGCCGATCCGGGCAGCGTAGAGGCCAAACTCGACTTCATCGCGACCTACCACATGGTCATCGAGGGCACGCTCGCGCTCACTGGACAGCACTTCCAGACGATGCGCCTGGAGCGGCGCGGAATCCTTCCGGGTCACCTCGAGGCGTTCAGGCGGATCGCCCGCGACGAGCACCGTCATGTCGCCTACGGCACCTGGTACCTGCAGAAGAAAGCCCGTGACCCGGAGCTCGCCCGACGGGTGCAGGACAAGCTCGTGCAGACGCTGCCGGCGGCGGCCGGCGTGATCGTCCCACCCGGCTTCGATCCGGACGACGAGTACGAGTACCTCGGGGCGACCGCGCAGGAGCGAAACGAGTTCGCCTACCGCGCGCTGTACAGACGGCTGAAGGTGATCGGGATCGGACTGCCCGCCGTAACGGGCTGAGCGGGTGGAACCCCCACGAGCCTTCTACCCTGATGACGATGGCCATCATCGCCTGCCCCACCTGTAACGCACGCAACCGCGTCGGCCCAATCCCTCAGGGCACCCCTAGGTGTCCTCGCTGCAAGTCGGCGCTCCCCTGGGTCGTCGACGCCGACACCGAAACGTTTGCCGAGGAGACGACCGCCTCCGTGCCCGTGGTGGTGGACTTCTGGGCGGCGTGGTGCGGCCCCTGTCGGATGATCTCCCCAGTCCTCGAGGGTCTCGCCGAGGATCACGCCGGACATCTCAAGGTGGTGAAGGTCGACGTGGACGCCAATCCGGCGCTGGCGACGCGGTTCGGGGCGCGGTCGATCCCGCTGCTGGTCGTGATCCGGGACCAACACGAGGTCGACCGCATCGTCGGCGCGCTGCCCCTCGCCGCGCTCGAGGAGCGGTTGGCGCCGGCGCTCGCCGCCTGACTCGCGACGCGCGCGAAAACACCGATCCCGGCTGGCTCTTGCCACGAGTCAAGAGCGCCCGGCCGCTTTCCGTTTGACCGGGGTGATAGCGTGCCGCCGAACATAACGAGCCGAGTCGCCGGACCACCCGTGGCCGGTGAGCGGGGGACCCACAGCGGTCGATGATCGCCGGGGCGAATCGCCAAGGCACTTCGGCGTAGCGCACAGCGCGAGCCCGTCAGCTAACCCCGCAGGCTTTCGAGTCGTTCCAAGAGGGAGGAATTACTGGACGCCGTGCGTGACCTGGGACGGTCTGAGCTCTGGCAGGAGTCGCTGGAAAGATCGCGCGCGCGGCGGAGGAACTTGCCACGTGAGACAACCGACGCCACCCCGCCGCAGCCGGGCGGTGAGCCCGTTCAGGACCCGGGGGCCCACCGGCACCCCCAATGGAAGGCGAATGCGCTCCGGCGCTCGAGGCCGCTGCTCATTCTGGCCGGGGGGCTCGCGACGCTGGCACTGCTCGCGGCCACGCTGCCGAGCCTGTTCGCCGGCGGCGGCGCCCGGGGCTCGGCACCGGTGACGCACGCGGAGACGCTGCGGACGCCGGCGTACTCGCCGCGCTCCGACCCGGCCCACCCCAATCCAGGGTTCGGACTCGTCGCGGCGAGAATGGCGCACAAGTGCCCGCTGCTCGTCGAGCCCTACGGATACGTCAACCCGCTCGCACGCGCGCACGTGATTCCCGAGAGAATCGACCAGGGTGTCGATTACGCCGGGTCTGGATCGCTCGTTGCCATCGGTGCGGCCAAGGTGACGTACATAGGCACGGCCGGCACTGGGTGGCCGGGAACCTTCGTCGAGTACCGGCTGCTCAACGGGGCCGACGGCGGCTGCTACGTCTACTACGCCGAGGGCGTGACCCCGGCGCCGGGCCTACACGTCGGCCAGAGGGTTCGCGCGGGCCAGGGGATCGCCACGATCATCCCCTTCTACGAGACCGGCATCGAGATCGGATGGGGCGCGGGTTCGAGCACCACGAGCTACGCGGCCAAGGCAAGGCAGTGGACGGCCAGGGACGACGCCGACAACATCCCAAGCGAGGCCGGCGCGAACTTCTCGGCGCTCATCGCCTCGCTCGGCGGCCCGCCCGGAAAGATGGAAGGTGGAGTTGTCCCCCGTAGGTCGGGCGCTCGCCGCCCGGGCACGCGGGCGGCGCGCTCAGCCCGGTGAGCTCACGGCGAGCGCCGGCGCGGACCGCTTCCAGGCTCTTCAACCTTCTCACCGGGGCGGCGCGGACTGGCTGAGGGTCGCCGCGAGCGCCAGGGCGAGCAGGAGTAGGCCCAGCTCGAGCGCGAGCGTGCGCCGAATGCTCGCGACCGGCGCCCCGGCCTCGATCCGTGGCACGACCGAACGCTGGTGGTAGGCGCCGAGGGCGACGGCGCCCGTGAAAACGATGGTCTTGGCGAGCAACGTGATCCCGTAACCGGTCGTGAGCAGCGCCGATGGGCCCGGCAGCTCGCGCGCCGCCATATAGGCACCGGCGAGCGCGAGTACGAGCACGCTCGGCACCGCAAGGCTCGAGAAGCGCAGCAAACACGCCCGGATGAGCGCCTCACGGGCGGACCGGGAGAGCGGACGCACGACGCCGGCGAGGATGGCGAGTGCCACCACCCCGCCCACCCATAACGCGCCGGCGAGCAGGTGCATGTAGTCGGCGATGAGCGCGAGCGTTCCGCGCGAGGCGGGATGGCTCGCCCAGCTGATGCCGAACGCGATGGCGAGCGAGGCGATGCCCGCGCTCGCGAGCAGCAGCTCCCGTTTGCGCGGGGCGACCCACGCGCCCACGAGCAGCGCCAGCACTCCGAGCCATGCGAAAGTCATCAGCGTCCACGCTTGGCCGAGGTGGGTCCCCACGCGGATCGGGATGATCTGCGTGTTTACGACGTTCAACAGCCCGCCGCCCACGATCGGGTAGGCGCCGATCAGGAACGCGAACAATCCCGCGTGTAGCGCCAGTCCGGCGCCCGCTATCCCCACCCAGATCGCGAGCGGCGCGTCGCGTGCTCCCGCATCGCCGAGGACGCGGGCCGCCGGCCGCGAGATCAGCGCACGGAATGTCAGCGTACCCCCAGCCAGCACCACGCCCAGAAACTGAAGCCACGCCAGCAGCTCGGGCGCGACCGGGACGCCCACGCCGCTCGCCGGTGCGGGCGGGAGCGGGTTGGCCCGCACACCAAAGCTGAACGCGCCCTCGGTCACGTGGCCGTCGTTGCTGGCGACCATCTTCCAGCGCACCGTGTAGCTGCCCGCCAGACCCGGCCGCACGGGCACGACGACCACGCTCCCGGCCACGCGCGGGGGGCCGGCCAGATCTTGGCCACCGCCCGACACCACGGCGACGCGCGCGTACGCCGGGACGACGTCCTCGTCGTACACCAGCGTGATCTCATGCGGCGTAGCTCCGACCACCGCCCCCCATGGAGGAGTGGTCGTCTCGAGGACCGCGTGAGCGCCGGCGAACGACGGGACGACGAGCAGCATTAGCAGCGCGCAGCCCGTCATTACCAGAGGGCGGGCGGCGCGCCGTGCCGAGGCTGCCAGCATCATGACGCCGCCGCCACCGGGATCGCGATCAGCGCCAGCGCGAACCCCGTCAACGGCAACAGCGCGAGCGGAATCAGCGACGGCCGACGACGTCGTACGCGAGCCAGGTCGAGAATTCCGGCGGCGATCAACAGAATGCCCATCGCCAGGTGCCAGTGCGATCCCTGTCCGGACGGGTCGATCAGCACGTGGATCATGAACAGCACGCCGCAGCTCAGAAACGTCAGTGGCAGCACGCCGTCGAGCCACGGCCGCTCGTAGACGCCCCGGCGGCGCGCCAGCTCGAGCGCGCCCGCCGCGAACAGAACGTCGCCCCACAAGAAGTGCACGAGCATGTCGTGCACGACGTCGGCGAACACCACCGTGGCCCACACGCCGCCGGCACCCACGATCAGCGCCCACGGCACCACCAAGGAGCGGGATCGCGCCACACGACCATCGCTCCCGATCAGCGGCACGTACTCCTCGAGAATGATTGCCAGGAACAGCGCGCCGAGGAGCCAATGGGCCCGCGCGATCTGAATCTGGGGCAGGATCACCGGCCGCGGCTCCGATACAAGAGCCAGCCGCCCACCAGCGCTAGGAGCAGCGGCGGCTGATCGAAGTCGTAGGCCAGATCTGCGAGGTTCAGGCCGTAGGACTGCAGACCCCGCGCGACTGCCCACAAGACACCACCGAAGATCAGCACCAGGCCGACCACGACTCGGGGCTGAACCGCGCCGCCCGACGCACCGAACACGAACGTGTCGAGTCCTCGCGAGGTCCGTCCCGACGCGGGGCTGCGGTGGCGGTGAGGCGGGGCCGGGCGGCGGTACGGCGACCATTGCCTGCGACGGAGAGCGAGTCGGATGGTTGCCGCGGCGGCGGCTGCCAGTCCGAGGGCGACGAGTACGAGGGTCGTGGCGCCGGGACCGGTGCCGGCCGTCGACGAGCTCTGGCCGGCGTGGATCTCGTGACCTGACGCCGCCGCGAGCCGCGCGACGGCCGCGACGGCCGCGCGGGCCAGGTCGTCGCTCTGGCTTCCCGCCGGCTTGGCGAGCGAAGCAGCGACCGCGGCTGTGCCTGCTCCGAGGCCTTGGACGCCGTAGCCGTTTGGCATGACGACTAGCAGTGGCTGCCTGCCTTGAAAGCTGATCTCCTGGTCCAGGAAGCTGGCGTACTGCTGCGGCTTGTCGAACAGGTTCGGGACCGCGCCCAGGTCCAGCGGCGAGTGGATCAGCGCGATCTTGATCGGGAAGTGTGCACGACCGGCGGCCGTGGCCTCGGCGTTGAGCGACTTCTGAAGGCTTGCCGAGACGGGCGGGGTGTAGGGATAGAAGACGTTCTGGCCGAGGAGGACGTCGCTCGCGGGGTCACCGTCGGCCCACGCCGGCGCGGCGGCGAGCGCGAGAGCAACCAGCGCCACGGCGAACATACTTGGGACGGTCGCAATGAGCGCGACCACCCGGATCGAGACGATGCACGTGCGACAGACGCGAACTCGCCCCATAGCAAGATTTTGCACCCTCGGGCCGGTCGCGCACGCCCGCACAGCACCACCACCCTGATCGCTCGCAATCGCTGTCCACCGACTGTCCGACAGGAGTCGGGGAGTCGCGATCTCGCATCGCAGCCCAGGCGCTCGGCCGATGCGCCGATCGTGCTGTTGGCGCGCCGCCCAGCGCTCATGGGATCTCACGCACCATGATCAGGTTGGTCGCTCCTGCTGTTCCGGTCCGCTGGCCCGCGGTGATCACAACGCGCGTGCCGCTTGCGAGGCCGGCGAACTCCCTCGCGGTCATAAGCGCCCGATCGACCAAGTCGTCGACGGTCCCGGTGACGTTCATCGTCTGTGGATACACCCCCCACTCGAGCGCGAGCTGATTCGCGACGGTCTGGCTGTCGGGGAGCGCGATGATCGGACGCCGAGGGCGGTACTTCGCGCATGCGCGGGGCGAGCCCCCGCGTGAGGTCGGCACAAGCAGCGCGGCCGCGTTTAGCTCATCGGCCAGTTCAACGGCAGCGTGCATCACCGCCGCGGCGGGTGTGTCCCGTACCTCCCGGGCCCGACCGTGGATATCGCGCGCCTCCTCAGCGGCTTCAGCAAGCTGCGACATTGCCCGCACGGCTTCAATCGGGTACTCGCCCACGCTCGTCTCCGCGGAAAGCATCACGGCGGAGGTGCCGTCGATTACCGCGTTGGCCACGTCGGTCGCCTCGGCGCGGGTGGGCTCCGGCGCATGGATCATCGACTCGAGCATCTGTGTCGCGGTGATAACCAGCTTTCCCGCCTGGGTGGCGCGGTAGATCGTGTCCTTCTGCATAAGCGGCACGCGTGCAACCCCGGCCTCGACCCCGTAATCACCGCGAGCAACCATCACGCCGTCGGCGGCGGCGGTGATCTCATCGAGGTGCTCGTAGGCCTCGATCTTCTCGATCTTCGCGATCGTCCGCGCGAACGAGCGATGTTCATCCAACCGCGCGCGGAGCTGCTCCATGTCGTTCGCCGACCGAACGAACGACAGCGCCACGTGATCGGCGCCGACGTCCGCCGCGAGCGCGAGGTCCTGCAGATCCTTTTCGGTGATCGCTGGAAGCTCGGGTCGTGCGTACGTAACGTTGATCCCCTTGCGCGGCGCCAGATCGCCCGACGAGAGCACTCTGGCAACCACCTCCCCGGGGCCCGAGGATTCGACCACCAGGCGAGGCACGCCGTCGCCGATCACGATCTCCGAACGCTCCGTCACAAGCCGCGGGAAGTCAGGGAAGTCGACGAGCACGCGGGTATCCCCGACAGCGTTATCCGTGCTCGCGAAGGTCACGATCTCACCGGCGCGCACGGCGCGTGGAATCGTGGCCGCCGACAGTCGCAGCTTTGGCCCCTGCAGGTCGACGAGCACGGCAACTGATCGCCCGGCGCGCCCGGCGGCTGCTCGAACCTCCGCGACTCGGCGACGGAGCTCCTCGTGGGTACCGTGTGAGCAATTCAGCCGCGCGCAGTCCATGCCCGCCGCAATCAGAGCATCGAGCACACCCGGCGGATCTGTGGCGGGCCCCAGCGTTGCGATGATCTTCGTGCGCCTGTCGAGCATCGGGTCGTGGCGGATGCTAGCTACGCCGCGTTGGGTCGCGGGCTCGCGGTCCGGGCGCCCGGTGGCGCGGCCGAAGCCGCGCCACCGGAGGTCGACCTACTTCAACAGCCCCAGGTTCACGGCGTTCGCCATCGCCTGGTACCCGGCGTCATTGGGGTGCAGGTTGTCCCCGCTGTTGAAGGCCGGATTGAAGTACTGCGGGTTGAACGGATCCGCTACCGCCTTGGCAAGGTCGATCACGCCATCGAAGGCATGGCTTGTCTTGATCCAGTTGTTAACCGCCTCGCGCTTAGCCTCGGCGGCCGGCGACCAGTACGCGGCCCCTCGGAAGGGGGTGAGCGTAGCGCCGAAGATCTTCAAGCCGTGGGCGTGCGCCATGGTGATGAGTTGCTCATAGCCCTGCTCGATCTGCGCCGCGGACACGTTCGTATTCGGCACCGAGCACCCGGTATTCGGCGTCTGACGGAAGCCGATGTCGTTGATCCCCTCGAGCATGATCACATCCTTGACTCCGGTCTGTGACAGCACGTCTCGGTCGAACCGGGCGAGAGCGCTCACGCCGAAGCAGGGGGAGTCGTTGAGGACGCGATTGCCGCTGATGCCCTCGTCGATCACGCTCGGGGCGCTGGCGCCGAGCGCGGCCTGCAGGCGCCGGAACAGGTAGTTCGGCCACCGGTCGTTCGCGCCCACCTGCGAGTTAGCGCCGTCCGTGATCGAGTCGCCGAAGGCGACGACCGCTCCAGACGCTCGGGCGTTGCGGACATCGATGCCATCGAGGAAATACCACGACGGGGCTGTCGTCGTGAACGCGGCGGGGCTCACATCAAAGGCATGAGTGCCGGAAGCCACGTAATTGGTCTGCTGGGCCGTGAGATGGTAGGTGGCAGGCCCGGTCGTGACGGGCACGTACAAGCTGATCGCCAGATCCTCGTCGGACGCGACCGCCATCGACACGGGATCGCTCGTCGCCTCCGCGCCGGCCGGAATCGTGGCCGCGGCTCGTCCACCGAACGTAACTGGGTGTACGGTGCCGGGCACGAGCTGAGCGGCGGTGAGTTCGACGCCAACGGTGACACGGCCAACGTGCAGAGGTGCCGTGCCGAATGTATTGCTGAGGCGGATGCGTAGCTCATTGCCTCCGACGCTCGTGAACACGATGTTCCTGATGGTCTGATTGTTGAAACCGGCATTGGCCAGGTTGGAGATCACGGTCGTCGGCACTGTGGACTGGCCGTCCAGGTCGCATCCCAGCGCGGCCCCGAAGCCGCTGCCGACGCCGCTGGGCGCGCCGCCGCGGCTGCGCCGGTTCCCACGAGCAGAGCCGCACCAGCAGTTGCCGCGAGTACCGCCGCGCTGGCGAGGCCGAGCACGAGCCATCGCCGGGATACCCCGGACCAAGTCAAAGATCTCATACTTGTTGTGCCTCCACTAGACGTTGACACACAGCTCACGGCGCCAGCCCGGTGACCAGGCACCACTCTCCTGACGGGTGAAACTGTTAATTATCTAGACAATAGTGAAACGGACATGCTTTCGGTCATCACGGGTATTTACCTAGCTCATCACCTCCTCCAAGGCCCAACCAGCCAGAAGATGCCCACGGACATCTTCGGCTTGCCGGGGTCGAGAGAACGACTTCGAGCGACGAGTAGCTTGGGTCGAGGCGCATGCGGTCGGCATGCACTGCGGACGACGAGAGAGCCTTCCAAGGGCTACGCAGCGGAGACGCCGCACTTCCACCTACCTCACAGACCGGTTTTGGCGCGCTGTCTCTTCCCTGTGCGGCCGAACGGTAACCAGACCATCGGAAGTGTCACGCGACTGACCGATAACGCGTGTTGCGCGACCGCGACCGTGGCCGTGGGTGCGTAGCCCGGATTGGTTAGGTACGAGTAGTAATTAGAGGGATCGCCGACTTTGGTCAGAGCGACTCGCCGTTAGCCGGTCCGTCGATGGGGAGCGGCGAAATCGCATAGATCTTGATTGACCACCTCGGCCCGCATGTTGCGTTCCATCATCCCGAGCGCGGCACTGGCCAGCCGCTCATCGATGTGCGCCACGGCGTCGGGGACAACCGCGACGTCGAAATGACGGATGTAGCCGTCGAGCGCCGAGTACAGGATGCATTGTTCGGTCACCTGTCCCGCGAGCAGGATTCGCCGTATGCCGTGCTGGTTGAGCAGATACTCGATCGGGGTCTCGTAGAAGATCGAGTGGCGTGCCTTGAGCAGGAACGGGACATCGTCAGAAGGCGCGATGTCGTCAACCAGCTCTGGCCCGGCGGCCTTCCGCGTCCGCTCGATCAACTCGCTGCGCCCGGCGGTCCAGTCGCCGTGGTTGTCGTTGACATAGACGATAAGCGCATCCCGCTCGCGGGCCTTCGCCAACAACCGCGCGATCGCCGGCACAGCCCGGCGCGCGGACTCCTTCAGCGGTGCCCCATCCTCGTGCTCGTAGGTGTTCAGCATGTCGACCACGATCAGCGCGCTCTCCTCGCTCGGCATGCAAACAGGACTACCCCGACGACCGCCGGCGCACGCCCCAACCTGACCTGAGCCACGTCGTTTCGTCCAGCCGCTGCGGGCCCGAGACGCTCGTGGGCATGGCCGCCTCTCCCGCTATCTCGGCGTCCTCGCTCAGCACCCTGTCGCTGGCGTGCCGCGGCCTATGATCCCTAGCCGGTGGAGAGAGTCTGGCTGGCGAGAGCGGGGGTTCACAGTCTCAGCAGCTCCATCGGGAAAGGGAGCTGAGCTGTGTCTGCGAACCGGGCGTCACAACAGGATTCGGCGGAAGAAGTACCGGGGAATCCGATTCTGCGCGATCCTGGCGAACAAGAGGTATCGCCGCTGGAGCTGCTGTTTGACCTCGTCTTCGTGTTGGGCGTATCGCAGCTCACCCGGCACCTCGTCGCGAGGCCCACGTGGCGGGGCGCCGCGGAGACTCTCGTCCTGTATCTCCCGATGTTCGCCGTCTGGTTCTACACCAGCTGGGCCGCGACCCTCTACTCGCTGAGCCATCCGCGAGCGCGCCGGATGATGATCGCCGTGATGGTGGCTGGCCTGTTCATGAACGCCTCCCTGACGCGCGCCTTCGGTGATGCGGCGTGGGTGTTCGTGGCCAGCTTCCTTGCGATCCAGCTCGGCCGGACCGCGTGGATGCTGACGACGCGCCTGGAGCCCCGCTACCACGATCACTTCCGCAGGACGCTCCTCTGGCTGGCCGCGACGGCTCCCTTGTGGATCATCGGCGCGATCGTGCCAGCCGCCATTCGGGTGGCTGTGTGGGGCGCGGCGGCAGCGATCGACTTGACCGGCACCTGGCTTGCGCACCCAGTGTTTCGCCGTCGGACTCGCTCGGAGCGCCTCGAGTTCGGCGGTGCGCACTTGATGGAGCGCTGCCGTCTGTTTCTGTTGATCGCTCTAGGTGAAACCGTGGTCACGCCCGGGGCGGCCCTGGCGACCGCCCCGGTCCGAGCGACAACGCTGATAAGCGGCACACTGGCGATCGCGAGCACACTCTGTCTGTGGTGGCTGTACTTCCGCGCCGAGCCGATCGCGCTGAGACACGTGTCGAGGACCGAGGATCGCGTGTACGCCAGCCGGATGGCGGCCAACGCGCTCCTGTTGGTGATCGCCGGTCTGATCGCGCTGGCAGCGGGGAATGCGCTCGTGATCGATCATCCGACCCGCGACGCCACACTCGCCCTCGAGCTCCTGCTGTTCGGGGGACCCGCCCTGTTCCTGCTGGCGCGCGCCGCCTACATGCGCCTTATCGTCGGGACGGTTCCTCGCTCCCACCTGGTGGCCGTCGCCGTGCTTGCCGGAGTGACCGCCGGCGGTCTCGCGGCCCCGGCGCTGGTCGCGGCGGGGGCGGTGGTCGCGGTGCTCGCAGGCCTCGTCACAGTCGAGCACCTCAAGAAGGACGATCTCGCCGGCCCGGACCCATCAACGTCCTCGGCATAGTCATCGGCAGCACGCCAGACCCCGGTCCCACGCGCTCGTAGAGCGCATCGGCGGCCAGTCAGCGCCTCGGGCCAGATCCCGTCCCGGACTCGGCGTCGATTTTGGCTTGCGCGAATCCTTCGCGCGTGCGTGCGCGCTCAAACGCAGGCCCGAGCACAGCGATGAGAAGGCCGGCCTCCATCGGTCTGAGTAGACGAACGTGAAGCTGCTGGACAAGGAGTAAACATGCGCATCAACCCGGCCCTCGCCAACCTTCAGCCGCTGGTAGGCCGCTGGCGGATGGAGCTGTACAACGCGGCGTTTCTACCGGACCCCGATACTCGGGTCAGCGGGGCGATCGAGATCGACTGGATCGAGCGTGGCTCCGCGCTCCGGATGCGCCAAGGCGATCCGGAGAATCCCCCAGCTGCCGTGTGGATCATCGGACGTGACGACAGCGAAGCCGCCTATTCCGTTCTGTACGCCGACGATCGCGGCGTGTCGCGCATCTACCGGATGAGCCTCGACGGCGCACGCTGGCAGATGTGGCGAGACACCCCTGAGTTCTCGCAACGCTTCGAAGCACAGCTGTACCCCGACACGGGAGCTATTCGGGGACGCTGGGAGAAGTCCACCGACCAAGGGGCGACCTGGTCGCACGACTTCAACGTCGACTACATCCGAGAACAGGCAGCCGCTCACCGAAGGATTGGTCGGCCCAGTTGGTAGGCGGCGACAGCGATGAAAACTTCGGTCTTGGCGGGTCTGAATAGACGAACGTCTAGCTGCTGGAGAAGGAGGAAGGCATGAGCACCAACTCGGTGGTGGTAGTCGACCTTCACATTCCCGCCCGCCCGACCTCGCCGGAACGCGAAAACAAAATCGTCGCCGCGATTGCCCGACTCGTCGGTCGTCCTCGGTGGACGCCAGACCGGCGGTATCTCAAGATCGGCGACTTGTACCGGATCCCGGATGGACGCCACGGGGATGAAGGCGGGTGCACCTGGGTCGACACCCACCATTAGCCAAGGATGAGCGCGCCGGTTCGTCGGTGGCAAAGCCCCGGCAGCCGGCGGAGCGTCCGCGCCGGGCGATATGTTTGTGATATTGTGATGATACCGTGTCCGAAGAACGCTGCCATGGAAGCTCCAGAGGCATCCCGGGCTCAGACTCCGCCCAGAGCCGATGAGCGAAGCGAGTCGTCTTGAATAGCCGTGCCAGTCTCGGCGTCGCTGTGCTGGCCGCGGGCACTTTGCTGATTGCGGCCTGCGGCGGCAGTAAGACCGCGATAGGTTGCTCCACCACTAAAACAGCCACGACGAGCACGGCTGTTTCCATCAGAACGGCAGCTTCTGGATCGTGGCCGTACTCGAATGCCGACCTCGCGAACACCAGGTACGCACCGGACTCGACGATCTCATCCGGGAACGTGTCCAGGCTCAAGCCGGCCTGGACGTTCAAGCTGAGCGGGACGGCAGCGGCGGGGGTTGGCGGGTCCGGTTCGTTGGCCGCGAATCCGATCGTGCAAGGCGGCGTCGTCTATCTGCAGGATCTCGACTCGAACGTGTATGCACTCGCGCTTACCTCGGGCAAGCTCGAATGGGAGTACCAATGTAATGCGCCCGAGCGGACCGGACCAGGACCAAATGGCGTCGCTGTCGTTGATGGCCGGGTGTACGGGGAGACGCCAACATCGGTCTTTGCGCTGAGTGCCGGCAACGGCGAACCGATCTGGGTAAACACGCACCTTCTCAGCGGGGGCGAGGGTACGTTCGGGATTCAGCCACAAGTGACAAACGACCGCGTCTATCTCGCAAGCCAGTACGGAATCGGACCGAGCGGCGGGGTGTTGATCGCGCTGAATGCGTCAACCGGGGCGGTCCTGTGGAAGTTCAATACGGTGCTAGGGACAGATCGCGGTGTGCGGTCTGTCGGTCTGGGCTCGGGCGGCGCGTGGGAGACGCCGCTTGTTGGCGGCGACGGATCGGTCACGTACGGAATCGGCAATCCGTACCAGACGCCCGCCGCGGGGATTGCCCACCCCTCCGCGCAGCTCTACACCGACAGCGATGTGAACCTCGACGCGGCGACCGGGAAGCTGCGCTGGTACTACCAGGGCGTGCCGAACGACTTCAAGGACTATGACATGCAGGCCTCGCCGATCTCGGCGAGGATCGGCCGAGTTCCCGTCGTTCTCGGTGGTGGCAAGATGGGCTTCGTCTATGGCATGAACGCCGAGAACGGCAAGCTGATCTGGAAGACCGCGGTCGGCGAGCACAACGGCCACGACAACGACTCGCTCGATGCGCTCAAGCACACCATCACGCTAAAGGCGCCCTACACGATCCTTCCCGGATCGCTCGGCGGGGTATTGACCAACATGGCCCTCGCCGACAACAGCGTCTACGTGGTCACCATCGACGTACCGCTCACCTACACAGACTTGAATCGGCCCGCCCCGACTCAGGCGGCCGGACATGCGAGCGGGGAGGTGGAGGCGCTCAATCTCACCACCGGTAAGGTTGAATGGGACACGAAAGTGGCGTCTTTACCGCTCGGTGCTGCCACGGTCTCGAACGATCTTGTCTTCACCACGCTCGTCAACGGCAGCTTGATCGCTTTCAACCGCTACACCGGCGCGGTTGCCTACCAGCGCAAGCTGCCGACATCGACCAATTCCCCGATCGCGATCGCTGGTCACACCGTGCTCGTCCCGGCAGGGGGCATCACGGGAAAGGCACGAAGCCGCAATCCGCAGTTGGTGGCGTACACCGTGCAATGACGGCCTTCACGTGGAGCTAACGATCGGTTAGAGGCCGGCGGCGCCCAACCTCGTCGAGTGGCGATTTGATGAGCGCATGCTCACGCTGATTGAGGCCCGCCCGGGGGCGGGCAAGACGACGGCCTTGCAGCGCCTCGCGAGGCTGCTCCGAGACCAGGGCGTGATGCTCGCCGGGTTCGTCACCGAGGAGATCCGTGAGGCCGGCAGGCGAGTCGGATTCTCGATCGAGACGTTCGGGGGCGAGCGGGCGACGCTCGCCCATCAGAAGCTTTCGGGACCTCCGAGGGTCGGGAGGTACGGAGTTGCCGTTGGAGAGTTTGAGCGGCTCGCGCTTCCAGCGCTTGGGATTACAGCCGATGCGATCCTCGTCGACGAGCTCGGGAAGATGGAGCTGGCCTCGTCCGCGTTCCGGGATGCCGTGGCGGAATTGATCGGAGCGGACAAGCCTGTCGTGGCGACGGTGCACGTCTTTCGCGATCCTTTCACCGACGCGCTCAAGCGACGGCCGGACGCTGAGATCGTGCGCCTGACCCGCGAAAACCGCGACGAACTACCCCGCCTGCTGGCCCAGAAGGTGATATCGGCCACCAGAGAGCCACCGACTGCGCAGTCGTGGTAGCGATGGCACGCGGCACCCGCGGCCGGCCGTAGTGGACGATTCCGGTTTTGTCCGGCCGGCAACGGTAACTCGCATTGGTGGCGATCCGGTTCCGGGTATTCGTCGCGTGATGGAGATGGCAAGACGCGTTTTCCCGACGGCTCAGTTGTGATGGTCGACGTGGCACGGCGAGAAAGAGGCCGATGATGGTCCGCGAAGCTCGGTTGGAGGATGTCGGCTCGGGTCTGGCGCCGTCGAGCGAAGGATGGTTTGTGGTCAATGCGCGGGATGCGGCGTGGCTGAGCAACGAAGCATTCGGCGCGCGCTGCGTGTTTGAGGCCGCCGGTCCAGTGCTGCGCAACCGTCCTGACCGCGAGCCGCACCGGTTTGGCGGTCTGGGCTTCACGATCGATGTGCTCTCGCCGGGGCAGCCGAGCGGCCTATATCACCGCGAGAGCGAGCAGGAGAACTTCCTGGTCCTCGTCGGCGAGTGCATTCTGGTGATCGAGGGTCGGCAGCGAACCTTGCGTGCTTGGGACTTCGTTCATTGTCCGCCCGGTACCGAGCACGTGTTCATCGGGGCGGGAGACGGTCCATGCGTCATCCTGATGACCGGGGCTCGCGCAAAGGACAAGCGCATCCACTACCCGCACTCGGATGTGGCGATGCGCTCGGGCGCGAGCGTGCGGCGCGATACGGACTCGCCGCATCAGGCCTACATGGACTTTCCCGACTGGCAGCCGGAGCGACCGGCGGGGTGGTATCGGCTGCCGTGGGCGCAGTAGGAGCGCCAGCGTTTACGGAGATCGACGGATCCGGCGTGCCCATGGTCGCCTCTTGCGGTCGGCGTCATCGTGGCACGTGTTGAGGACCCTCTACCGCACGGCTGCCGGTCGCGGTGACGGTTCGGTTTCCGTCAGGCGTCACCCGCTCAATGCATCGATCACGTCGCGGGCGTGAGTGACCGGCAGCCGGTTCCCCTCCAGCTGCACCCGTGAGCCACTGGCCTCATCGATGAGTTCCAGGACCCTGACGTTGACCCGCGGGTGCACCTTGACCGTCAGTCCGGCGCGGGGCACCCGAAAGACGAGCTCGGTAGGCGGCGTGTGCCTCGTCGCGGCGGCAAAGCCGTACACCATCGTCGGCGAGACCGCGACGAGCATTTTCGCCGGAAGCGCAGAAAGCCGGTCAGCGGCACGTCCGCCCGCCACCGCACCCGTCGCCGTCCCGACGCTCGCGGCAACGCCACCGATGGCTGTGCCGGCCTCGCCGGCGATCAATCCGCCGACGAACATCCCACCGGTGTGGCGGCGCGGAAGGAACTGTCCGGCGACGAGCACCTGATCTTCTATGCCGCGTGCCGTAAGCGCGTCCTGCACCAGTTTGACCATTCGTTCCTCAGACACGCACCACTCCCTTCTTAGCGGCCCGGTGACCGTCCTCGGCAATCCCCGCGCACATTGTCGCTCAAACGCGGCCTGGTTTGCAGCGGCGATGGGCGCCGCGCGCGCGGCATTGGTCTACGCGGCGGGTGCGCCGCCCGAGGCGCGTGCCGACATGCTCACCGACGGGACGGCGCGTTGGTGCGTGACTGTGTGGAGGGCGTCGTCGATGATGGTCACGGCGAGATCGATCTCGTCCTCGGTGACGGTTAGCGGCGGAGCCATGCGGAGGCAGCTCGCCTGGCCACCGGTGCCGCCGCGCACGAGGTTGACGGACAACCCGCAGCGTTGACACTCGTCAGTGAGCGCCAGCCCGAGCGCGTCCGCCGGCTCGCGCGTGTCGCGGCTCTGCACCAGCTCGAGGCCGCAGAGCAGACCGAGGCCGCGCACATCGCCGATTTGTTCGTGGCGGTCCTTGAGCTCCTCGAGCTGGCCGAGCAGGTACGTACCACGTGCTCGAGCGCGCTCGGCCAGGTGTTCCTCCTCGACGATGTCGATCACCGCTCGTGCCGCGGCAGCAGGTAGCGGATCCGAGACGTGGGAGGTGAGATGGGTAAAGCCCCGCGCAAAGCACTCTTCCTCGATCGCCGCGCTGGTGATGACGGCGCTGATCGGAATGCCCCCGCCGAGCGTTTTGGAGAGCACGAGTAGGTCGGGCACGACACCGTAGACCTCAAACCCGTACATGCGGCCGAGCCGGCCGAGGCCGGTCTGGCACTCGTCGAGCACCAACAGCATTCCCCGCTCGCGCGCCAGGTCGGCCAGCCGCGCGAAGTAGCCGGGGGGCGGCACTATCACCCCTCCCGCCGACAGCACCGGCTCCGCTACCACGGCCGCCGGCGAGCCGACCGACGTGTGGTCGAACAGCTCGAAGCCCACCTCTAGGCAGGTGCAGTCGCAAGCCCCATCGCAGTGGCGGAGCGGGCAGCGGTACGCATACGGGGCGGGCAGCGCGAACACGCCGGGGGTGGGGGGCCCGTAGCCGCGGCGGCCGGCGGCGTAGGTGACCGCCGCCGCGCCGGCGGTCACGCCGTGCCAGCTTCGCAGCAGCGAGGCGACCTCGAACCTCCCGCTCGAGATCTTCGCCATGCGGAGGGCCGCTTCGATCCCCTCTCCGCCCGTCGACAGCAACATCACCCGGCGCAGGGGCTCGGGGAGCGTTTCGACCAACCGGTCCGCCAGTTCCAGCACCGGCTCGGAGAGCATCCACGAGTTCAAGTGCATGACCTCGCGGCAGGCGCGCTCGATCGCCGCGATAACTCGCGGATGGTTGTGGCCGACCGTGGCGCGGATCTGGCCCGCGGTGAAATCCAGCACCCGCCGCCCGTCCACCATCTCGACGAACGACCCCGAGGCCCGGCCCACCACCCCGTCGACAAAATCTCCTCCGTACCGGACCAGCAGATTTGCGCGTGCGTCCACCTCCCGCAGGCTACAGCGACGTCCCCGACGCAAGCGCATAGGATCGTCTCAGTGACCAAGCGCGCGAGAAGACTGGAGTCGGTCCGGGGCTTCGGCATCGACCGGGTGGCCGCGGCGGCGGAGGAGACGGCGGGGGATCGTCCTGTGCTGCGCTTGGAGAATCTGGACACGGACCTGCCGCTGCCACCCGAGGCCGTGCCGGAGACCGTCGCCGGGCTCAACACACCGCGGGCGAACAGCTGGCTCCCCTTCACGGGTGATATCGAGCTGCGCGCGGCGGTTTCCGAGTTCACCGCCGCACGCGCCGGGCACCTCTACGATCCTGAGCGCGAGATCGTGATCACGAGCGGCGGGATGGAGGGGCTGCTCGACGTCGTCCTCGCGATGGTCGATCCGGACGACGAGGTAGTGGTCACCGACCCGACGTACGCAGGCATCGTCAACCGCGTCCGACTTGCTGGCGGCGTTCCCCGGTTCGCCCCGTTTCGTATCGAGAACGACGAGTGGCGACTCGATCAGGATGCGCTGGTGGCAGCAGTCGGCGAGCGAACAACGGCGTTTCTGCTCATGAGTCCATCGATGCCCTCGGGCGGTTGGCTGGAGCAGGGCGATTGGCAACTCGTCTGCGACCTCTGCCGGGAGCGCGATCTCGTCCTGATCTACGACGCGGCCATGGAGCGCCTGCTCTTCGACGGGCGCCCGCTCATCCACCCGCTCCACTTCGAGGCGATGCCTGAGCGCACGCTCGTGGTCGGCTCGATGTCCAAGGAGCACCGCATGATCGGCTGGCGGGTGGGATGGGTCTGCGGTCCGGCCAGCAGTGTCGAGGACGTCGGCTGGGTACACGTCTACAACACGACAACGCCCACCGCGATTGCGCGGGGGGCGGCGACCGCGGTCCTACGCGGCGACCAAGGTCACGTCCAGCAGTGCGTGGAGGAGCTCCAACGGCGCCGCGACTGCATCCTCGAAGGATTGCCCGGTTGGCCGTTCGTTCGACCCGCCGGCGGCTGGTCGCTGCTCCTCGACGTGGCCGCGCTCGGCTTTGCGCCCGAGCAGGCGTCCCGTCTGCTGCTGGATCAGTCCGCGGTCGCAGCCACCAGCATGACCGGCTGGGGAAACGCGGTCGCGTCCCACCACGTCCGCTTCGTGTTCAGCGCCGAACCGCTGGCGCGGCTGCGCAGCCTCCCAGAGCGGCTGGCCAACACGAAACTCGCAGCCGTCGCTGGCCGACTCGGCGCGCCCTGACCGGTAGCCGGTCGGCTGGCGGACGTCCCGCCTGCGCTTCCCGTCGGGCGTGCGGCTAGCGCTAGCCGACGACGACGGGAACGTCCGAGCTCGATTTGCAGACCGTTCTCAGCGCGCCCGGCAGGATTTGAACCTGCGGCCTTTCGCTCCGGAGGCGAACGCTCTATCCCCTGAGCTACGGGCGCGTAGCGTTCCGGCTAGGTCCCGGAACGGCTGAAATGGAGCTTACCGTGGAGATAGCCATCATCTCCGATACGCATCTGCCGCGGGGCGGGCGGCGGCTGCCCGCGAGCTGCATCGAGCGCCTGGTGAGCGCCGATCTGATCATCCACGCCGGCGACCTGATGCGCCGATCAGTCTTGCGCGAGCTCGAAGGCTACGCATCGGTGGTGGCTGTGCACGGGAACGTCGACGACCCCGAGCTGCGGGCCATGCTGCCCGCTACGGCCGTGGTGGGAGCCGCCGGCGCGCGGCTCGGCGTCGTGCACGATGCCGGCCCGGCGCGCGACCGGCTGGAGCGGCTCCGCGTCCGCTTTCCGGGCGCCGACGCGGTGATCTTCGGGCACTCTCACCTCCCGCTGCACCAGCGGGCCGACGACGGATTTCAGATCTTCAATCCGGGCAGCCCGACCGAGCGGCGCCGGGCGCCGCGGCACACCATGGGCATCGCGCGGGTGGAGTACGGCACGGTGAGCTTCGAGCTGCTGGTGCTCGGCTGACAGACTGACGCGCCCATGGACCTCTCGGTGTTCTTCGTTGGCACCGCCGGCTCGATCCCAACCGCTCGGCGCGGTCTGCCCGCCGTGCTGATGCGCCGGGGTGGCGACCGGATCCTGTTCGACTGCGGGGAGGGCACCCAGCGACAGCTCGTCAGCTCCGTCGGACTGACCGAGCTGACCGAGGTCTTCCTGACGCACTTCCACGCCGACCACTGGCTTGGCCTCCCCGGGCTGCTGAAGACCTTCGACCTACGTGCTCGGGAACGGCCGCTGGCGGTCTACGCCCCACCGGGTCTGCGCGAACTGCTGACCACCGCGATGCGGGCCGCGGGGCGGGTGCGCTTCGAGCTCGAGATGTGCGAGCTCGAGCCCGGCGACGTCCTCGAGCGCGATGGGTATCGGATCGCTCCCGTCCCCGTCGAGCACCGAGGACCGGCGTTCGGCTACGCCGTCTACGAGGACCCGCGGCCGGGGCAGTTCGATCCGCGGGAGGCGGTCCGTCTCGGCCTCACCCCCGGACCCGAGTTCGGGCGCGTGCAGCGGGGCGAGACGATACGTGGGGTCAGTCCGGAGCAGGTGATGGGCGCGCCCCGGCCCGGGCGCAAGGTCGTGATCTCCGGCGATACCGCCCCAAGCCAGACGGTGCGGATCGCGGCCCACCGCTCGGACCTGCTGATCCACGAGGCGACGTTCGCGCATGACGAGCGCGACCGCGCCGCCGAGACGTTCCACTCGACGGCTGCGCAGGCCGCCGCTCTCGCGCGCGAGGCGGAGGTCACGATGCTCGCGCTCACCCATTTCTCGACGCGTCACCCGGTCGCCTTGCTGCGCGATGAAGCGCGTGCCATCTTCAGCCGCACCGTGCTCCCGCGCGACTTCGACACGATCGAAATCCCGTTCCCGGAGCGCGGGGAGCCGCAGCTGGTCCGCTGGCCGGAACGCCGCGCGCTCGAGGTCGAGGATCGCGGAGCCACTTCCGAACCGCTGAGCGGCTCCGCTTCGTGAGCACCCGGGTGCTGGACAGGATCGAGACCGAGCGGCTGGTTTGCGAGCGCATGCGACGCGAGCATGCAGACGAGCTCTCGGTGCTCCTGCTGGACTCCCGCGTGGCCCACACTCTGTTTCCGGCGACCACGCGACTGACCGAGTCGATGCTGCTCGCGAGCCTGGACGAGAAGCTCGAGCACTGGGCGAGGTACGGGTTCGGCCTGTGGCTCCTCCGCGATCGGGCGACCGGGAAGATGGTCGGCCGGGGCGGGCTCCAGCACGCCACGGTCGCCGGCGAGGAAGCGGTGGAGGTGGCGTGGGCGATCGTGCCCGAGCGGTGGCGGCAGGGTCTTGCCACCGAGCTCGCCAACGCTGCCGCCCGGGTCGCCTTCGACGACCTCGGCCTCGAGGAGATCGTCGCGTTCACCCTCCCGGACAACACCGCCTCGCGACGGGTGATGGAGAAGGCGGGCTTCGCGTATGACCGCGACATAGAGCGCGCCGGCCTCCCGCACGTCCTGTATCGCCGCCGGCGCTGATACCCTCAACCGAGTCGGCCCCTTTAACCCGGTCCCGTGAGGCCAGGAAGGAGCACGTTGGAAGCCCCCACGGTCGTACTCGACCGCGACGACATGCGACGCACGCTCGTGCGCGTCGCTCACGAGATTGTCGAGAAGAACCCGGACGGGCGGGTCGCGCTCGTCGGCATACACCGCCGGGGCGCGGTGCTCGCCCGGCGCCTCCACGCCCTGACCAGCGAGCTGCTCGACTCGGAGGTGCCGCTCGGCTATGTGGACATCTCCTTCTATCGGGACGACCTTGCGATCAGACAGGCGGCTCCGGTCGTCCACGCCACGCAGCTCGACTTCCCCGTCGACGGACGCACGATCGTGATTGTCGATGACGTGCTCTACACCGGGCGGACCGTGAGGGCCGCGATCGACGTGATCTTCGACTACGGGCGGCCGGCCCGCGTGCAGCTCGCCGCGCTCGTCGACCGGGGACACCGCGAGCTGCCGATCCGGCCCGACTACATCGGCAAGAACCTGCCGACCTCCCAGCAGCAGCGCGTGAACGTCCGTGTGCAGGAGGTCGACGGTCTCGACGAGGTGACGATCGGGCCGGCGCCGGAGCCGAGGAGGGCAGCGGCGTGAGCCGTCATCTGATCACGATCGACGACCTCGACCGCGCCGGAATCGAGCGCGTGCTCGACCGCGCCGAGTCCTTCGAGGAGGTCTCCGGCCGCGAGATCAAGAAGGTGCCGGCGCTGCGCGGGCGCACGGTCGTGAATCTCTTCTACGAGGCCTCCACCCGCACCAGCTCGAGCTTCGAGCTCGCGGCCAAGCGGCTCTCCGCCGATGTGGTCTCGGTCCGCGCGGCGGGCTCGAGCGTCGACAAGGGCGAATCGCTCAAGGACACCGTCCAGACGCTCTCGGCCTACGATCCGGCGGCCATCGTCATCCGCTCGCCGCACGCGGGCGCGGCCCAGCTCGTCGCGGGCTGGACGACCGCGTCGGTGATCAACGCCGGCGACGGGAAGCACGAGCACCCCACCCAGGCGCTGCTCGACGTATTCACGCTGCGCCGCAAGCTCGGCTCGCTGGACGGCGCGCGCATCTGGATCGTCGGCGACGTCATGCACTCCCGGGTGGCGCGCTCGGACATCCTCGCCTTCAGGCGGATGGGCGCAAACGTCACGGTCTGCGGGCCGCCGACGCTCATACCGAGGGACATCGAGGCCCTGGGATGCGACGCCGCCGCGACGCTGAAGGACCTCCACGAGGCCGACGTGGTCTACGTCCTGCGCATGCAGCATGAACGGATGCGCGACTCGTTCGTGCCCTCGCTGCGCGAGTACGCGGCGCGCTACCAGATCACGAGCGCGCGGCTGAACCCCGGCCAGCTGCTCATGCACCCCGGCCCGGTCAACCGGGGGGTCGAGCTGTCGGCGGATGCGATCGACTCCCCGCAGGCCCTGATCGGCGAGCAGGTCAAAGCCGGCGTCGCCGTGCGGATGGCCGTCCTGTACGAGCTGCTCGTCGGCTCGCCCATGCTGATGGCGGTGGCGTGACCATGGACCGGGACCGCCTGTTTCACCACCCTGCGCCGCCGGCCGACCTCCTGATCCGGGGCGCGCACGTCCTCGATCCCCGGGGCGAGCTCGACGAGCCCCACGATGTCCTGATCCGAGACGGGCACATCGCCGAGCTGGGCTCCGCGGGCTCGCTACCGGCGCCCGAGGACGGAGAGACCATGGATGCCACCGGCAAGCACGCTTTCCCCGGCTTCGTGGATCCCCACGTCCACCTTCGCACCCCCGGCCACGAATACAAGGAGAACATCGAAACCGGCACCGCGGCCGCGGCCGCGGGCGGGTTCTGCGCGGTGATCGCGATGCCGAACACCGACCCGGTGGTCGACGACGCCGCGATCCTGGGATCGCTGACGGCGATGGCGCGTCGGGAGGCTCACGTCCCGGTCGGCTTCCTGGCCTCGATCACCCGGGGGCTTCGCGGGGAGGAGCTGACCGAGATGGCCGAGCTGGCCGACGCCGGCGCGCTCGGATTCACGGACGACGGAAAGCCGGTGGTCGCCGCCGGGACGCTGCGCAAGGCCCTCCAATACCAGCGCTTGTCCGGCGGGGTGATCGCCCTGCACGAGGAGGACCCCACCCTCTCGCGCGACGGCGCCATGCACGAAGGCGCGGTCTCGGCGCGGCTCGGCCTCGCGGGCATCCCGTCCGTGTCGGAGTCGACGATCGTCGCCCGGGACGCGGCCCTGGCCCGGTACGAGGGGGCCCGGGTGCACTTCCAGCACCTCTCGTGCGCCGAATCGGTCCGTGCGCTGGCGGAGGCCAAGCAGGCCGGCGCCCGGGTCAGCGCGGAGGCGTGCCCTCACCACCTGACGCTCACCGACGACGTCGTCCGCACCCTCGACAGCCGCTTCAAGATGAACCCGCCGCTCCGCGGCGAAGCCGACCGGCGCGCGCTCGTCCGGGCGCTGCGCGGCGGGCTGATCGACTGCGTCGCGACCGACCACGCGCCGCACGCCCGCCACGAGAAGGAGGTCCCGTTCGAGGAGGCGCCCATGGGCACCACCGGACTGGAGACCGCGTTCGCGGCGCTGTTCACCGAGCTGGTGCTGCCAGGTGAGCTCGAGCTCGAGATCGTCGTGGAGCGGATGACCGCCGGCGGCGCGCTGTATGGCCTACCGACCCCACGGATCGCCTTGGGAGCGCCGGCAAACCTCTGCCTGATCGACCTCGAGGCCAGCTTCGAGGTCGGCGCCGACGGGTACGTGAGCCGGTCGGAGAACTGCTGCTTTCACGGGCGCACGCTCCACGGCCGGGTGCTGCTGACCGTCGCCGCGGGCGCCGTCGCGTTCCGGGAGCGGATGCTCGCCGAGGCCGGCGCCCTTACGTGAGCGACCGGAACGGTGCCAGTGCCCCTCCTGCGAACTTTTTCCCTGTCTGGCGGCTGCAAACCTTCGCCCAGCGGCGTCCTCGGCGCTCGCTGTAGCGCTGCTACAGCTTCGCGCCTGCGTCCTTGCTGGCCTCGGTTTTCGCTCGCCATCCAGGGCAAACGATTCTTGGAGGGGCACTAGCATGACCGACCCGACCGCGTACGTCCTGCTCGAGGACGGGACCCGCTTCGATGGCCTCGCCTGCGGCGCCCAGGCAGAAGCCGCCGTCGGTGAGATCGTGTTCACGACCTCGATGTCCGGCTATCAGGAGGCGATGAGCGATCCCAGCTACGCCGGCCAGCTGATCACCTTCACGTATCCCCAGATCGGCAACTACGGGGTCTCGGCCGGGGCGATGGAGTCCGACCGCATCCACGCCCGCGCGGCGATCATGCGCGCCGCGGTAGACCGCGACGATGCCGCGCGCGCCGAGCGCGGCTGGCTGAGCTGGCTGCGCCAAAACCACATCCCGGCGATCACCGGCGTCGACACGCGGGCACTCGTCCGCCACGTCCGCGACCTCGGCGCCATGCGGGGGGGCGTGTTCCCGACGCGCATCGGCGAAGCACAAGCGCAAACGCTGATCGCCGCGGAGCCCGACATGAAGGGCCGGGACCTGGCCCGGGAGGTGACTCCCACGCACCCGATCATCCTCGGCGAGGACGACGGACGACACGGGCCGAGGATCGCGATGCTCGACACCGGCGTCAAGCGCTCGATCGTCAGAAATCTTCGCCGGCGCGGCGCGACGGTCGAGCTGCATCCCTGCACCGCCAGCGCGCCGGAGCTGCTCGCGAACGACCCGGACGCGATCTTCCTGGCCAACGGGCCCGGCGACCCCGCCGCGCTCGACTACGTCGTCCACACCGTCCGCGAGCTGGTCGGCCAACGCCCCGTGTACGGGATCTGCCTCGGGCACCAGCTGCTGTGTCGCGCCGTCGGCCTTGAAACCTACAAGCTGCCGTTCGGCCACCACGGCGCCAACCACCCCGTGAAGAATCTTTCAAACGGGCGGATCGAGATCACGAGCCAGAACCACGGCTTCGCCGTGCTGGGCCCGCACGGCTCGCCAACGATCCAAGACGACCACGCCGTCCGATGGGAGACGGCGTTCGGACACGCCGAGCTGACACACATAAACCTCTACGACCGCACGGTGGAGGGGCTGGCGCTGAGGGACGTTCCCGGCGCCACCGTCCAGTACCACCCCGAGGGCGGCCCGGGGCCACACGACTCCCTGTACCTGTTCGACCGCTTTCTCAGCCGTGCCGCGTAGAGACGACCTCCACAAGATCCTGCTGATCGGCTCGGGGCCGATCGTGATCGGGCAGGCCGCCGAGTTCGACTACTCGGGCACGCAGGCCTGCCGCGTGCTGATGGAGGAGGGCTACGAGGTCGTGCTCGTCAACTCCAACCCAGCGACGATCATGACCGACCCCGAAGTCGCGACCACGACGTACATCGAGCCGCTGCTGCCCGGCCCGGTGGCGCAGGTGATCGAACGCGAACACCCCGACGCGCTGCTCGGCACGCTCGGTGGACAGACCGCGCTCAACCTGGCCAAGGCGCTGCACGAGGATGGAACGCTCGCGAGGCACGGCGTGGAGCTGATCGGCGCCGACTACGACGCGATCGACCGTGCCGAGGACCGCGAGCGGTTCCGCGAGACGATGACAAAAGCGGGGCTCCGCGTCCCTCGCAGCGCGATCGCACACAACGTGGCCGAGGCACAAAACGCGGTCGAACACCTCGGCCTGCCGTTCATCGTGCGCCCGGCGTTCACCCTCGGGGGGACGGGAGGCGGCGTGGTACGCAATCAATCCGAACTCGACCGGGTGGTCGCCCGCGGTCTGGGCGCCTCCCCGATCGGACAGGTGCTCCTCGAGGAGTCGGTCCTGGGATGGGGCGAGTTCGAGCTCGAGGTGATGCGCGACCGGTCCGACAACGTGGTGATCGTGTGCTCGATCGAGAACATCGATCCGATGGGCGTGCACACCGGAGACAGCGTCTGCGTCGCTCCCCAGCAGACCCTCACCGACAAGCAGTACCAGAGGCTCAGAGACCAGGCGATCGCGGCGATCCGGGCGGTCGGCGTCGAGACCGGCGGCTCCAACGTGCAGTTCGCGGTCAATCCGGCCACGGACGAGATCGTGGCGATTGAGATGAACCCCCGCGTGTCGCGCTCGAGCGCACTGGCGAGCAAGGCCACCGGCTTCCCGATCGCCAAGATCGCCGCGCGCGTCGCGGTCGGTTACACGCTGCAGGAGATCCCCAACGACATCACCCGGGCCACGCCGGCGAGCTTCGAGCCGGCGATCGACTACTGCGTGGTCAAGTGGCCGAGGTTCGCGTTCGAAAAGTTCCCCGGCGCCGAGCCGGGTCTCAGC
This sequence comes from uncultured Solirubrobacterales bacterium, assembly GCA_963731355.1. Classification (GTDB taxonomy): domain Bacteria; phylum Actinomycetota; class Thermoleophilia; order Solirubrobacterales; family Solirubrobacteraceae; genus Palsa-465. Next base: position 298,316 of record CAVSUS010000007.1, read on the forward strand.
ACGCACATGAAGTCGGTGGGGGAGGCGATGGCGATCGGGCGCACCTTCAAGCAGGCATTCGCAAAGGCGCTGCGCTCGCGCGAGCTGGATCACAGAATGCCCCCACCACAAGACGACGACGCGCTGCTCGACCTGCTCGCGCTGCCGGGGCCCGAGCGGTTCGACCACCTGCTCGAGGCCCTGCGGCGCGGCATCGCGGTCGATGAGCTCCGACTGCGAACGAGCATCGATCCCTGGTTTCTGCGCGAGCTCGCGGAGCTCGTGGCGGACCCGGACGAGCCGTTCAACGGCCGGCGGACGTTCAAGTCCGTGGACACCTGCGCCGCCGAGTTCGCCGCGCAGACCCCCTACTACTACTCGGGCTGGGAGCGCCCGCGGCCCACCGGACCCGACCACGAGGTGGCCCGGGGGGACCGCTCGAGCGTGGTGATCCTCGGTTCGGGTCCGAACCGGATCGGGCAGGGCATCGAGTTCGACTACTGCTGCGTGCACGCCGCTCAGACCGTCCGTGAGTCGGGGCGCGACGCGGTGATAATCAACTGCAACCCGGAGACGGTCTCGACCGACTACGACACGTCCGACCGGCTGTACTTCGAGCCGCTGACACTCGAGGACGTGCTCGCGGTCTGCGACATCGAACAACCGGAAGGAGTCGTCGTCCAGTTCGGCGGCCAGACCCCGCTCAAGCTCGCCGCGGGACTCCACGCGGCCGGCGTGCCGATTCTGGGGACCACGATCGACTCGATCGACCTGGCCGAGGACCGGGCCAGGTTCGGGACTCTCCTCGACCGCCTCGGCTACAAAGCGCCCCGGTATGCCACCGCGACCTCCCCAGACGATGCGCTCAGGCGCGCGGCCGCTGTCGGCTTCCCCCTGCTGGTGCGGCCGAGCTACGTCCTAGGGGGGCGGGCGATGGAGATCGTCTACAGCGTCGAGGGTCTGAGGGATTACCTCGAGCGGGTGTACCCGGAGCCGGGTTCGACGATCTACCTCGACCGGTTTCTGGAGGATTCGATCGAGGTCGACGTCGATGCGCTGTGCGACGGCGAGGAGGTGTGGATCGCGGGCATCATGCAGCACGTCGAGGAGGCCGGGATCCACTCGGGTGACTCGGCCTGCGTGCTCCCACCGCACACGCTCGGCGAGGAGATGGTGGCGCAGATCCGCGCTCAGACCGAGGGGCTGGCGCGAGCGCTCGAAGTAGTCGGGCTGTTCAACGTGCAGTTCGCGATCAACGGCACCGGCACGCTGTACGTGATCGAGGCCAACCCGCGCGCCTCCCGGACGGTGCCGTTCGTGTCCAAGGCCATCGGCCAGCCGCTGGCCAAACTCGCCTGCCGGATCCTTCTCGGAGAGCGGATCACCGACCTCGATCTTCCCGCCCACACGGCGAACGAGCACGTGTGCGTCAAGGAGGTGGTGCTTCCGTTCGATCGCTTCGCCGGAGCCGACGCGTTGCTCGGCCCCGAGATGCGCTCGACCGGCGAGGTGATGGGCATCGCTCGGGATTTCCCGGCGGCGTTCGCCAAGGCCCAGGCCGCCGCTGGGGCGAAACTGCCCCACACCGGCACCGCGTTCATCACGGTGGCCGATCGCGACAAGGCGGCGGCGACCGGCATCGCGACCGTGCTGCACGACCTGGGCTTTCGGATCATCGCCACGAAGGGGACCGCGCAAGGGATCCGCAAGATGGGGATCCCCGCCGAGACCATCAACAAGATCGGCGAGGGCTCGCCCCACGTGGTCGACTGGATCGAGCGCGGGGAGGTCGATCTGGTGATCAACACCCCGGTCGGCACGGGCGCTCGCGCGGACGGGTACGAGATCCGCTCGGCCGCGATCGCTCGCGGGATTCCATGCGTGACGACGATGGCCGGGGGCATGGCGGCTGCGCGCGCGATCTCCGCCGCGCGCCGTGGCGAGCCGGAGGTCGTCTCGCTCCAGGAGATCCACACCCGGCAGGCCCAGCTCAGGTGATCGGCGAGCGGACGCTTGCGCCATTCGGTAGGCGCGCCGCCCCCATCACCTGGCGCGCGCAGTACGGCGCCTACGTGGTGTTCGGGTGTGCCGATGCAAAGGGTCCGCGACCCCAGGCGGGACAGTTCTACATGCTCAGCGCGGCCGAGCGGTGGGGCGGGGGCGAGGCCGAGCGGCCGTTCCTACCCCGTGCGTTCAGCGTCCTGAGGGCCCCCGCGGGGAGCAACGAGCTGGACTTCCTGGTCGAGGACGTGGGTCCGGGAACGAAGCGCCTCGCCGAGCTCCGCGAGGGCGACGAGCTCCTGCTCACCGGGCCGCTGGGGGTCGGTTTCAGACCCCCGCGCGACCGGCGCCGCCCCCTCCTGGTGGGCGGGGGAGTGGGGATCGCCCCCCTCGCGACCCTCCAGGACCAGCTGTTCCCGAACGCCGCGCCGCTGCTGGGCTTCCGCGACGGCCCCCACGCAGCCGGAGCGGAGCTCCTCATCGGCGCGGCGATCGCCACCGACGACGGCAGCGCCGGCCACCACGGGCTGGTGACCGAGCTGCTCGAAGCCGAGCTCGAGCGGGACCCGGATGTCGAGGTCTATGCGTGTGGGCCGCCGCCGATGCTCGAGGCCGTGCGCCGGGAGTGCGAGCGGCGCGGGGTCCCGGCGCAGCTCGCGCTCGAGTCGGGGATGGCGTGCGGCTTCGGAGCGTGCTTCGGTTGCGTGGTGCCGACCCGCGACGGATACGTACGGCTGTGCCTGGAGGGCCCGGTGCTCGACGCGAACCAACTGGCCGAGGTATCCGCGCCCGAGAAGCAACCGACGGGAGCGACAACCGGCAATCGCTGATGGTCGACTTCTGCGGCATCGCGCTCGAGCACCCGATCATCAACGGCTCGGGCACGTTCGACGCGATCGCCGCCCGCAGCGCGTTCGGCGACTCGCTGCTCAAAAGCTTCCCGTTTGCGGCGTTCGTGACCAAGACCGTGACGCTCGCGCCCCGAGAGGGAAACCCCCCTCCCCGGCTGTGGGAGGTCGCCGGCGGGCTGATCAACTCGATCGGCCTTCCGAACAAGGGCCTGCACCGGTTTCTTGCCGAGGACCTGCCCGAGCTCGCCGAGCTGCCCGTGCCGCTGTTCGTCAACGTCATGGGGTTCAGCCGGGACGAGATCGCCGAGCTGGTCGATGCTTTCGCCCAGCGGGACGAGGTCGCGGCGCTCGAGCTCAACGTGTCGTGCCCGAATGTGGAGACGGGATTGGTGATGGGCGCCGATCCCGGAGAGGTCGCCGCCCTGCTCGAGCGAGTGGCGCCCCTGACCGATAAGCCGCTGATCGTCAAGCTGACGCCCAACGCCGGCGACGTGCCCGCGGTCGCTCGCGCGGCCGAAGGCGCCGGCGCGAGCGCGCTGTCGCTCATCAACACCCTGCGCGGAATGGCGCTCGACCCGGGCACCGGGCAGCCCTGGCTCGGGGGCACCACCGGAGGTGTGTCGGGGCCGGCCGTGCGGGAGATCGCGCTCGCGCAGGTCTACGCGGTCGCGCGGGCCGTCGAGATCCCGATCGTGGGAATGGGCGGCGTGCAGAGCCTAAGCGACGCGCTCAATCTGCTCAGAGCCGGCGCAGATCTGGTGGCCGTCGGTACCGAAAGCTTTCGCGATCCGGCCGCAGCACGGCGCATCGCCGAGGGGGCCGCGTCTTTCGTTGCTAACAGCACATAAAACCTCTGCAAACTCAGCCTATTGCCGCAACCATGCTCGACAATGCTCGACCTCAGCCTGAGGTCGAGTCGAATTGCGAGGTTTGGCCTTGATCGCCCCGCTGCAAGCGATGTATAGTCGCCGCCCATGCCGCCGGTCAGTGACTCGCCCACCAAGACTATCGCTGCGCCGGAACGCTCCCTCCTCCAGCGGATGGAGGCGCTCCAGCGGGCAAACGACATTCGCAGCCGCCGGGCACAGCTCAAGCGTGACCTGAAGGCCGGCCGCCAACCAATTCACGAGCTGTTGCTCGAGCCCCCGGCGTACCTGGAGACCGCGAAGGTCTTCGACCTGCTCCTGGCCGTGCCTAAGTACGGTCGGGTGAAGGTCAACAAGATCCTCTCGCACTGCCGGATCTCGCCGAGCAAGACGATCGGCGGGCTCTCCGAGCGTCAGCGGCGGGAGCTAGTCGCGCTCATGCGTCGCCGCTGAAACCGCGGCGCTGCGACCTGAACGACGCCCCGTGGCCCAGGTCATCGTGGTCACCGGACCTTCCGGGGTGGGGAAGGGCACGCTCATACGCGGATTGCTCGCGCGCCTGCCGGCGCTCGAGCTCTCGGTCTCCGCCACCACGCGCAAGCCTCGCCCCGGCGAGCGCGACGGGGTCGACTACCACTTCATGACCCCCGAGGAGTTCGAGCGCCACGTGGCCGCCGGCGACTTCGTCGAGAACGCCACGTACTCGGGCAATCGGTACGGGACGCTGCGGCGCGAGCTCGAGCGGCGCATCCGCGCGGGCGTTCCGGTAGTGCTCGAGATCGAGGTCCAGGGCGCGCGACAGGTCCGCCGGTCGATTCCGAGCGCCGTGGCGGTGTTCATTGCCCCGCCCTCGCTGGAGGCCCTGCGAGCGCGGCTCGTCGGGCGCGGTACGGACTCCTCCGAGCACATCGACGAGCGTCTGCGCACCGCCGAGCGGGAGCTCGCGGCCCAGGCCGAGTTCAGCCACGTGGTGGTCAACGACCGGCTGGAGGAGGCGACCGAGGAGCTCGCGGTGATCGTCGCCAGCGAGCTCGCGGCTTGCACTCAGCCCCAGGCCGCTAACCTTCATCATCCCACCGACGAAACGGACTGACCTCCGAGTCTCCGCGACGAAACGGACTGCCCCTTGATTTCACCACGCATCGACAAGCTGCTCGATCACGTCGACTCCGACTACGCGAGCGTAATCGTGGCCGCCAAGCGCGCGCGCCAGATCAACTCCTACTACCACAACCTCGGCGAGGGCACTTTCGATGAGTTTCCCCCGCCGATGGTCGACACCCGCTCGAAGAACTACCTGACGATCGCCTTGGAGGAGGTCGCTCAGGGCAAGATCAACTACCACTACCGGTAGGCCGGTAGGGGTTGAGGGGCGGATCCCGTGTCCCGGTTGCTCCTCGGCGTGAGCGGCGGGATCGCGGCCTATAAGGCGCTCGAGACCGCGCGTCTTGCCAGCAAGGACGGGCATGCGGTGAGGGTGATTCAGACGCCGACGAGCGAGCGCTTCATCGGCAGAGCCTCGTTCGAGGCAATCACCGGCGCGCCCGTCCTCATCAGCGAGTTCGAGCCCGACCCGGCGCGCGGGTCCTTCCCGGGCGACCCGGAGCCCACGCGGGCGCCGATCAACCACCTAGCGCTGGTGGAGAGGGCCGACGTGTACCTGATCGCGCCCGCCAGCGCCAACACGATCGCCAAGCTGGCCCACGGCCTCGCCGACAACCTCCTCACGGCCGCCGCGCTGGCCACAACCTGCCCGGTGGCGGTGGCGCCGGCCATGAACAACCGGATGTACCTGAGCCCTGCAACCCAGGCCAACATCGACCAGCTCGCCGCGCGCGGGGTCACGATCATCCCCCCCACCGAGGGCGCGCTCGGCTCGCACGGCGAGTACGGAATCGGACGCCTGGCCGAGCCGAGTGTGCTGCTGGCGGCGTGCGAGACGCTGCTCACGCCGGCGACCTGGAAGGGGTTGCGCGTGCTCGTGACCGCCGGAGGGACCCGGGAGCCGATCGACAGCGTGCGCTTCATCGGCAACCGCTCCTCGGGCCGGATGGGCTTTGCCCTCGCCGTGCAGGCCGCGCGCCGCGGTGCCGAGGTGACCGTGGTCGCGGCGAACGTGTCGCTCGATCCTCCGCCCGGGGTCCGGGTCCTCGAAGTGCGCACCGCGGCCGATCTGGGGCGCGCCTGCGAGCGGGAGTTCGAGCGCTGCGACGTCCTGCTCATGGCCGCCGCCGTCGCCGACTTCCGCCCGGTCAGCGCGGAGGAGCGCAAGCTCAAGAAGGACGAGGGCATCCCGACGCTCGAGCTCGAGCCCACGCCCGACGTGCTGAGCGCGCTGGCGGCGCGCCGCCGCCCCGGCCAGGTGCTCGTGGGCTTCGCGGCCGAGCACGGCCCGGATGCGGTTGCTTATGGTCGGCGCAAGCTCGAGCGAAAGGGACTCGACGCGGTGGTGGTCAACGACATCTCGCGGCCCGAGATCGGGTTCGACGCGGCGGACAACGAGGTGACGATCCTGACCGCGGACGGTGGTGAGCGGCTCGTGCCGCAGGTCGGCAAGGAGGGGGTTGCAACAGCGGTGCTCGACCAGGTCGAGCGGCTGCGTTCAGAGAGTGAGGAAGGGGATGGAGCCCGAGCGCACGCCCGTAGCCCCGCAGGAGTCTGAGGCGTTCGCCGCGATCGCGCGGCGGTTGGCGGACAACATATCCCGCGCGGTTCAGGTCCGCCGGAACACGTTGGAGCATCTCATCGTCGCGCTGCTGGCCGAGGGTCACGTCCTCATCGAGGACTACCCGGGCGTCGGGAAGACCGCGCTGGCGCGAGCCCTCGCGCGGTCGATCGACTGCCAGTTCGCGCGGATCCAGTGCACCTCGGACCTCCTGCCCGCGGATGTGGTCGGAGCCAACGTCTACGAGCAGCGCGAGGGGCGCTTCGAGTTCCGCCCGGGGCCGGTGTTCGCGAACGTGGTCCTCGTCGATGAGATCAACCGAGCCTCGCCCAAGACGCAGTCCGGCCTCCTGGAGTGCATGCAGGAGCGACGGGTCACGGTCGACGTGCAGACGCACGAGCTCGCCCGTCCGTTCCTGGTGCTGGCCACCCAGAACCCGATCGAGTACGAGGGGACCTACCCGCTGCCCGAGGCGCAGGTGGACCGCTTCATGGTCCGGATCTCCCTGGGGTACCCGTCACCCGGTGACGAGGCGGGGATGCTCGCCGACCACGAGGCCGGCGACCGGGTGCTGTCGCTCGGGCCGGTCGCCACGGCCGCGGAGGTCCTGGCCGCACAGGACGCGGCCACCCGGGTCCGCGCCGCGCAGCCGCTGCGCGACTACGTGGTGCGCCTGCTGTGGCGCACCCGCGAGGACCCGCGGGTCGACCTCGGCGCGAGCCCCCGAGCGGGGCTGATGCTGCTGCGCGCGGCCAAGGCGAAGGCGATGCTTCAGGGCCGCGACCACGCTCTGCCCGACGACGTCCAGTCGCTCGCGGAGGCGGTGCTCGCGCACCGGCTGGTGCTGGCGCCCGAGTCACCCCGGGGGGCGGCCAGGGACGTGGTGGCCGACGCGATCTCGTCGGTGAGGGCCTTATGAGAAGGCGGGCCGACCGGTGAAGCGCGCGGCGGCGGTGGCGCTCGGGGGGATCGCGCTGACGCTCGTCGCCTTCCTGTTCGACGCTGCGCCGCTGTTCGTGCCGGGGATCGCGTTCACCCTGCTGGGTCTCGCCGCCCCGGCCTGGATCTCGCTGGCCGCCGGCGGCGCGACCATCCACCGCACGCTCCACGCCGACCGGGTGGTCGAGGAGGAGCCGCTCGAGGCTTCCATCGAGGTCAGCCGAGGGCCGTGGGGACTTCCGGGAGCCGAGCTGCTCGATCCTCTCGCCGGCGCACCCGTGCCGCTCCACAACTGGCTGTCGCTGATCAGCGGCGGCCGAACCGCCAACATCCGCGTGGTGGCGCGCTTCTCGCGCCGGGGGCACGTCATGGTGGAACAGCCCACGCTTGTCGTCCGCGACCCGCTCGAGCTCGCGCGCTCGGAGCAACAGGGCGCCGGGGACCCCGAGCAGCTGCTGGTGCTGCCCCGCACGGAGCGCGTGCGCTGGATCGGCCAGGACCTCGGGCGCATTGATCCGAGCGGCGGACAGATGGCAGCGGAGCCGGTGGCCGCCTCCGAGCTCGATGGGCTGCGGCCGTACCGCCCGGGCACGCCGGCGTCTCGGATTCACTGGCCGGCGCTTGCGCGCGGCGCCGGTCTGCTGGAGCGCAGGATGCGGGCCGATCGGGACAGCTTCCCGCTCGTCGTGGTCGACGCTCGCTGCTCGGGGGAACCCGAACACCTGGACGCGGCCGTGCGGGCAGCCGCCTCGCTCGTGCTCGAGCTCGCTGGGCACGGCGGATGCGGTCTGCTTCTGCCCGGGGAGCGCCGCGCCCTGGAGGTCGAGCGCGACCTGAGCGCCTGGCCCGGCGTGCATGCCCGCCTGGCGCTGGTGGAGGCGGCCGAAGAAGGGCAAGCCCCTAGGCTCGCGCCCGGGTCCCGGCTCGGCCGCCTCTTCTATGTGGCCGCCCAGCCGCTCGATCGCCTCCCGCCCGCGCTTATGAGCGGCGCGCGCATGGCGGGGGTGCTGGTGCTGCCGCGGCCTCTCGCGACCGGAGTGTCCCAGCCCGCGAGCTTCGAGGTGATGGGTTGCCGGGGGTTCGTGCTCGGAGGTAGGCAGCGCGTCCCCATGCGCGAGCGGCGGAGGCCGGGAGCCGCGCTCGGAGTGGGCCCGTGAGCACCGGCGCGCAGATCGCCGTCCTGCCGCCCGTGGGCCGGCACGGCGAGCGCGCCCGGGCCCAGCCCGCGCCGACCCAGCGCCCGCTCGTGCGGCTGGCGGCGGTGGGAGCGCTCGGTCTGTACGGGATCCTGCGTTGGGCGACCATGCTGAGCCCCGCGCCCACGGGGCGGCTACTGGGGCTCCTGGGGCTGTGCCTGGCGCTGGCCGCGGCCGGCGCGGTGCGCCCGGTGCTCGGCCGCGGGGTGGTGGCGATCGCCGCGGTCCTCGCCGTGCTCGCCATGTTCGCGCTGAGCGGAGTGCCGCTGTCCTGGGTGGTGCACCTCCGGATCGCGGTGACCGCGAGCTGGATCGAGGGCGGCGTGTCCGCGCTGCCCGGGGTCAACGTGCCGTACTCCGGGATCAACGAGTGGGTGCGGGTGGTGGTGCTTCTGGGCGCCGGCCTCCTGCTGCTCGATGCCGGGTTCATGCTCGCGTTCGTCCCCGGCGCCCTCGGCGATCTGCGGCGCGCCGGCGCGGCGCTACCGCTGATCGCGCTCGCGGTCATTCCTTCGACGCTGGTGCGGCCGCAGCTTCCCTACCTCCAGGGGCTGATCCTGTTCGCGCTCCTGGCGCTGCTGATGTGGGGAGAGCGCGTCCGGCGCGATGACCTCGCGGCGGTGCTGGCCCTGGGGGCGATCGTCGGTGTCGCCGGAATGATCCTCGCACCGAGGCTCGACCAGCACCAGCCCTGGGTCGATCCCCACGCGCTCGCCAACAGCTTCTCGCCGACCCACGTCGACTCCTTTGACTGGACCCAGCGCTACGGGCCGCTGAACTGGCCGCGAACCGGTCACGAGGTCCTGGACGTGCAGGCGGCGCATGGCGACTACTGGAAGGCCGAGGACCTCGACGCGTTCGACGGCTACGGATGGGTTTCCGACAACGTCGAGCAAGCCTCGCTCCCGGCCGTGGACCCAGCCGCGCTGGCCCGCTGGACCCAGACGATCCAGGTGACGATCAAGGCGATGATGACCACCGATGTGATCGCCGCCGGCTATGCGTACCAGCCGACCCACCTCCCGGGGCTGGCCCTGTCCGGCGTCGGCGCGGGCACCTGGTTGTCGACCAACCAGCTCGGCCCCGGCGCGAGCTACTCCGTCCGCGTCTACACACCGGCCCCGACAGCTCATCAGCTCTCAACCGCCTACAACGGCGCCGCGGGCGGCGCGGCCTTTCCGTGGCCGGCGCTGGCGGGATACCTCACGCTCTCGCTGCCCCAGCCCACCTCCTCGCAGCTGCCGCCGCAGAGCGTGTTGTTCGCGCCGTACGGCTCGCGAGCTCCGCCCCAGAACCTGAGCGACGTCACCTCGGTCAGCGGCCCGGGCGCGGTCGCCGATTCGCCCTACGCCCGGGTGTACGCCCTCGCCCGGCGGTTGGCCCGAGGAGCGAGGACGCCGTACGCGTACGTGCGCCGTGTCATGAATTACCTCTCGGGGGCGAACAACTTCACCTACAACGAGAACCCGCCGCAAAGCTCCTATCCGCTCGTGAGCTTCCTGCTCGACAGCAAGGTCGGCTACTGCCAGCAGTTCGCTGGCGCGATGGCGCTGCTGCTGCGGCTCGGCGGGATTCCCGCGAGGGTGGCGGCCGGGTTCACGAGCGGCGCCTACAGCGCCGCTTCGCACAGCTACGTGGTCTCGGACATCGACGCCCACGCCTGGGTCGAGGCGTGGTTCCCGCACTACGGGTGGGTGACCTTCGATCCGACCCCGGGGGCCGCTCCGGCGCGCGGCGGACGACTGGCTCCGATCGCCACGAGCGCCGGCGGCGGCAAGCCGACATCGACGCCGCAGGCGCCCAGAAAAGTCGTCGGCTCCTTAACTCCCAACACACCTTCCACCAAGGCCTCCGGTGGAGGCCCCAGCGTGGTCCTGATCGGGTTGTTCGTGGCGCTGGCGGTCGCGCTCGCGCTGGTCTTGATCGCCACCCGGGGGGTCGCCGAGCCGAGCGGCGAGCAGCTGCTCGCGGAGCTCGAGAAGGCATTGGCCCGAAGCGGTCGTCCGATCTCCCCCGGGGTGACCCTGGTGGAGCTCGAGCACCGCTTCCGCACCTCGGCCGACGCCGCCGCCTATGTGCGCGCGATCCGGGCGATCAGGTTCGCCGGGGACGGTGACACGCCCACTCGGCGACAGCGGCGGGCGCTGCGTGCGCAGTTGCGCGCCGGCCTGGGCCTCGGCGGGAGGCTGCGTGCGTTGTGGGCGCTGCCGCCGCAATGGCTGCCTCCCGAGCGCTTCCGTCGCGAACCCTAAACTCCAAGTGATGGACGACGTGTACGACCTGTTCCGACGCGGGACGGAGCTGCTCGAAGCCGGACACAACCATCAGGCCACGATTCCCCTCTCGCGCGCCCGTGATCTAGCCCCCGACAAAACCTCGATCCGGGAGGCCCTGGGGCGGGCGCTGTTTCACGCCGCCCGCTACGAGCAGGCGGCAACCGAATTCGAGGCGGTCATCGACCGCGCTCCGACCAACGACTACGCCCTGTTCTGTCTCGGCCGCTCGCTGCAGATGCTCGGCCGTCACGCCGAGGCCCGCAAGCCGCTCGCGCTGGCGGCGTGCCTGCAACCCGGTCGGCGCGACTACAGCTTCTACCGCGACCGAGCGCGCGCCCGGGCCGCCGAAGCGTAGTGGCCTTGGAGGCGGGGGCTATGCGCCCCCGCCCCGCGGCCGCATGCGGCCGCGGTGGGTTCGTGCATGCACGAACCCATTTAGTCCTCACGCCGCAAGTACGGCGGGAAGAACTTGTGATCACGGTGCTCGCGCGGCTCGAAACCTGGTGCTAACCTGAGTCCTTCAGCTTGCGCGCCGGGCGCTTCCCGGTGGAGTTCAGGAAGTGGGCGCTTGCCCGCTTTTTTTATGAGTTTTATGACGGAGGAGATCGTGAGTTCGCTCCATAACGAGATCGAGGAACGGCTGGCAGTCGCCGAGCCCGAAGTCGAGCTGCTGCTCGCCGAGGTGGCCGGCTCCACGCTGCGCGTGTTCATCGATCATCCCGACGGGGTGACCCTCGCTCTGTGCGAGCGCGTCTCCGGACGCCTGACCGACTACCGGGATCGCTACTCGCTCGAGGTGTCCTCGCCGGGGCAGAATCGCCCGCTCACCAGGCCCCAGCACTACAGCCGGTTCCTCGGCCGTCAGGCGCGCCTGCGGCTGCGGGACTCCACGGATGGACACAAGAGCGTCACCGGCGAGCTGGTCGGAGCCTCCGCCCACGAGGTCACGATCGCCGCCGACGAGGGCGTGGTCACGATCCCCTACGAGCAAATCGCCCGCTCCAACCTCATTCCTGGAGACTGAAGCCATGTCGAGAGAGATCCTCGAGGCAGTACGGGGCCTCGCCGCCGAGAAGAACATCTCCAGCGAGAAGTTGATGGAGGCGCTCGAGGACGCCCTGCTGTCCGCCTACAAGAAGACCCCCGACGCCGCCCGCTACGCCCGGGTCGAGATGGACCGCGAAAGCGGCGACTTCAAGGTGTGGGAGCTGAAGATTCCCGAGGAGCTCGAGGAGCAGCTGCTGGTGGAGGCCACGGTCGACCAGCAGCCCATGGTCGACCCGGAGACCGGCGAGATGCGCGAGCCCCCGGAGCCAGAGATCGACCTGGAAAAGCTCAAGGAGTTCGAGGACCAGATCGAGATCGAGGACGTCACCCCGCACGACTTCGGCCGGATCGCCGCGCAGACGGCCAAGCAGGTGATTCTGCAGCGGATCCGCGAGGCCGAGCGGGACATGATGTTCGAGGAGTACCGCGACCGTGTCGGCGAGCTGATCACCGGGATCGTGCAGCAGTCGGACTCGCGCTACACGCTCGTGCAGCTGCGCGAGCGCGTCGAGGCGCTGCTGCCCAAGTCCGAGCAGGTCGAGGGCGAGCGCTATGACCACTCGCAGCGGATCAAGGCCGTGATCAAGGACGTCTCGAACTCGACGAAGGGCCCGAGCATCATCGTCTCCCGTCGCGACCCCGAACTGATCAAGTCGCTCTTCGAGCTGGAGGTCCCGGAGATCGCCGACGGCCTGGTGGAGATCACGGGGGTCGCGCGCGAGCCGGGCTATCGCTCGAAGATCGCCGTGGTCTCGCATGTCGACGGCGTCGATCCGGTCGGCGCCTGCGTGGGCCCTCGCGGCTCGCGCGTACGCATGGTCGTGTCCGAGCTCCGAGGCGAGAAGATCGACATCATCCCCTACAACGACGAGCCCGCGCGGTTCGTGGCCAAGGCCCTGTCTCCCGCGCGCGTGAGGGAGGTCCTGGTCGACGACGCCGGCAAGCAGGCCACGGTGATCGTCCCCGACGACCAGCTATCGCTGGCGATCGGGCGGGAGGGCCAGAACGCCCGCCTCGCGGCGCGGCTCACCGGCTGGCGGATCGACATCCGCTCCGAGACCGAGTTCGCGGCCGAGGAGGCCGAGCACGGCTACGAGCAGGAAGAGGCCCAGGGCCGCTGCGCGGCGATCCTCTCAAACGGACGGCGCTGTCCGAACGCCGCGTTGCCGGGCTCGCGCTACTGCGGCATCGAGGCCCACCAGGCGCTCGAGGGTAAGGACACGGACCGGGTCGACGGCGGGCAAGGCGACTCCCAGGCCGCCCCGGCCGCCGGCTCGCCGGGCGAGGCGGGATCGAGGTCTGCCACCGAGGGCGCTGCGTCCTAGACTGAGGAGGCGATGAAGAAGCGGGTTCATGAGATCGCGAAGGAGCAGGGTCTTCCAGCCAAGGAAGTGCTGGAGCGACTTCAGTCCGCCGGCGTGAACGTCAAGGCGGCGTCGTCCAGCGTCGACGAGGCGGCCGCCCTTCGCGCGCTTGGCGACGGCGACGGTGCGAAGGCCGCACCGGAGCCCGCCTCCGCCCCGGCGGCAACCGCTTCCGCGACGCCCGCCCCAGAGCCCGCGGCGGCCTCGCCAAGCGAGCGTGCCGACGGCGCTCCCGCGGAACCCGCCGCCCGCGCCGCGGGCACCGATGCGCCCCACAAGCGTCCCACTCGCGACTCCCTGCAAGGCGAGCGCGCACCCGGCACCGCCGGCGGCCGCCGGCGAGTGGTGATCGATTCCCAGGCTTCCCGCCGCGCCCCCGGTGGCGGCCCTCCCACGCAGTCGAGCCAGCCGCCTCGCCGTCAGCGCCGGGGTCGCAGGCGCCGCGGTATCTACGACGAGGAGGCGGAGGCCCGGCCGACGGCCCAGACCGCGGTTGTCGAACCCGAGGCCATCCGGATCAACTCGGGATCGACCGTCAAGGACGTGGCCGAGTACCTCGGCGTGCCGGTCCCGGAAATCATGAAGAAGCTGATGCAGCTGGGCGAGATGAAGACGCTCACGCAGACGTTGTCGGACGATTCGATTCAGGTGCTGGGAGCGGAGCTCGGCAAGGACGTGGAGATCGTCCACGCCGAGGACGAGATGGTCGCGCAGCCGGTGTACGAGGACGCCGAAGAGGATCTCGTGGAACGTCCGCCGGTGGTCACGATCATGGGTCACGTCGACCACGGCAAGACTTCGCTCCTGGACGCGATCCGCACCACCGAGGTGGCGGCCGGCGAGGCCGGGGGCATCACCCAGCACATCGGCGCCTACCAGGTCCACCACGGCGACAAGGTCATCACGTTCCTGGATACGCCGGGTCACGAAGCGTTCACCGCGATGCGCGCCCGCGGAGCCAAGGTCACCGACATCGCGGTGATCGTCGTGGCCGCCGACGACGGGGTAAAGCCCCAGACCCAGGAGGCCGTCGACCACGCCAAGGAGGCCGGCGTGCCGATGCTCGTCGCGGTCAACAAGATCGACAAGGAGGGCGCCGACCCCACGCGCGTGCGAACCGAGATGACCGGCCTCGGCCTGCAACCGGTCCAGTGGGGCGGGGACACCGAGTTCGTCGACGTCTCGGCCAAGACCAAGCAGGGCCTCGACGATCTGCTCGACACGATCCTGCTGATGTCCGATCTGGAGGAGCTGCGCGCGAATCCGGCCGCTCCGGCATCCGGGACGGTGATCGAGTCCAAGCTCGATCCGGGGCGCGGCCCGGTGGTGACGATCCTGATCGAGCGCGGGACGCTCGAGGTGGGCGACTCCCTCGTCGCGGGTGCCCATTGGGGCCGGGTCAGGGCGATGAACGACTTCCTAGGCAACCGGGTGCAGCAGGCGCTGCCCGGCGAGCCCGTCGAGGTGCTCGGATTCGACGGCGTGCCCGAGGCCGGAGAGCCGGTCCGCGTGGTCGAGAATGAGCGCCGCGCGCGGCAGCTCGCGGGTGAGCGGGCCACCCGGCTGAAGACCGAGTCGCTGGCTCGACGGGCCGGCAAGAGGATCTCGCTCGAGCAGATCTTCGAGAGCGGCCGCGAGGAGCTGAACCTGGTGCTCAAGGCCGACGTCGCGGGCTCGCTCGAGGCCATCGAGGACGAGATCGCGAAGTTGCCCCAGGACGAGGTGTCGGTCAACGTCATCCGCCGCGCCGTCGGCGCCGTCACGGAATCCGACGTGATGCTGGCGTCGGCGTCGGATGCGGTGATCCTGGCCTTCAACGTACGGCCCGTCGGCGATGCGCGCGCGGTGGCCGAGCGCGAAGGGGTGGAGATCCGCCACTACTCGGTCATCTACCGGGTGATCGAGGAGCTCCGCTCAGCGATGCAGGGAATGCTCGCCCCCGAGGAGGTCGAGGAGACGCTCGGCGCGGCCGAGGTTCGCCAGCTGTTCCGCGCCTCCCGCGTTGGCACGATCGCCGGATCGCACGTGCTCGACGGCAGGGTCACGCGTGGTGCGAAGGTGCGGCTGGTTCGCGATGGGACCGTGGTCTACGACGGCGAGATCGCGAGCCTTCGCCGGTTCAACGAGGACGTACGCGAGGTGGCCGCTGGCTTTGATTGCGGCATCGTGCTCAGGGACTTCGCGGATATCAAGGAAGGCGACGTGCTCGAGACCTACGCCACGCGCCAGGTCGAGCGCGAGCTCGCGTAAACGCTCGAGGGGCGGCACGTGTCCGCCGGCGGCTACGTGGCTGTGCTCGTGATCGACCTGCACTTTCCGGACGTGGGCAGCCTCAAGGGCAAGCGCAAGGAGCTTTCCTCGATAAAGGCCCAGCTCCACGGGCGTATGGGGGTGGCCGTGGCCGAGACCGACCATCAGGACCTCTGGCAGCGCGCGACGCTCACCGCGGCTCTCACCGGAGGGTCGCTCGCCCGCCTCACCGAGGCGGCCGACACCGTAGAGCGCTGGCTGCGGGCGCGCTGCGCCGATGGGGTCCAAGTCGAGCGGGTCGTGCTCTCGCTCGACGAGCTGCGCGACTTGCCCGTGCAGGCGCCGGACCGTGTACCGCGATTTGGCAGGGATGAGTAGGATGGGCGCCGGCCGCATGCGGCGCGTGGATGAGGCGGTCCGAGCCGTGCTCAGCGACGCGATCGCCAAGGATCTAAAAGATCCTCGCGTGGGATTCGTAACTGTGACCGCTGTCAAGACCAGCCCTGACCTACGCCATGCCCGGGTGTTCGTGAGCGTGCTCGGCGACGAGCGGGTTCGCTCCGAGAGCCTGGAGGGACTGCGCTCGGCGCACGGCTTCCTCCAAGCCCGGCTGGCGGCGGAGCTGAGGTTCAAGCACACGCCGATGCTCGAGTTCGAGTACGACGAGTCCGTTGATCGCGGGATGCGGATTTCACGGTTGATCGAGGATGTGGGGAGGCACACGGACGATGCCTGAGAACGGAGACCGATCCAGCCGCGAGGCGGTGCTCGGGGAACTGCGCTCTTCGGACAAGCTGATCGTGGTGACCCATGAGAACCCCGACGGCGACGCCCTCGGATCGCTGGTCGCGATGCAGGAGATCCTCACCAAGCTCGGCAAGGACTGCCTGACGTTCATCGACTCGGCGGAGCTGCCGCTGCCGCACGAGTACCGGTTCCTGTCGCTCCCGGGGCTGGTCAGCTCGCCGCCCGACGATCTCCCGGAGCGGACGATCGTGTTCCTCGACTGCGGCAACCTCGAACGCAACCCCGCCGAGGCGCTCCAGCGGCCCGGCACGCACATCCTCAACATCGACCACCACCACGACAACACCCGCTTCGGCACGGTCAACCTCGTGGCCGACGGCGCCTCGTGCACGGCCGAGATCGTCTGGGACCTGATGCACGGACTCGAGGTCGAGCCGACGCCGACGATCGCCGAGGCGCTGTACGTGGGCCTGATCACGGACACGGGCCGGTTCATGTACGAGAACACGACCGCCAGGGCCCACCTGATGGCGGCCGACCTGATCGAGGCCGGGGTCAGCGTGCCCGAGGTCTACCGGCGGGTCTACGAGGGGGTCCCGTACGGAAAGCTGGCGCTGCTCGCCCGCGGCCTGTCGAAGATCGAGCGCTACGACGGCGGACGGTTGACGGTCACCGCGCTGGAGGCAAACGACTTCGTCGAGTCGGAGGCGCTCGAGAGCTACTCCGAAGGCGTGATCGACCACTTGCGGGCGGTCAAGGGCACGGCGGTCGCGGCGCTGGTCCGCGATCGGATCGGCGACGACGGGAACGGCATGCGCATGCGCAAGGTCTCGCTGCGAGCGAGCGACGATCGGGTCGACGTGTCCGCGATCGCCCGCGCGCAGGGTGGAGGCGGGCACCGGGGGGCGGCCGGATTCACGACCTCGATGGAGTGGGACGAGCTGGTCGCCTTCCTGCGCGAGCAAGTGGCCCGACAGCTCGAGATGGCGTGACCCGCGACGGCGTCGGTCTGTACGACAAACCCGCGGGCATAACCTCTTTCGACGTCGTCCGGTCGGTGCGCCGGACGCTAGATCGCGGGGTCAAGGTCGGTCACGCCGGCACGCTGGACCCGTTCGCGAGTGGGCTGCTGCTGGTTCTGATCGGCCGCGCCACGCGTGTGCAGCGGTTCCTGATGGAGCTCCCGAAGTCCTATCGGGTGGCGGCGCGGTTCGGAGCGGTTTCGAGCACCGGCGACCCGGAGGGCGAGATCGTGGAGACCGGCGTCGTCCCCGCGGGGGATCTGGAGCTTCCGACGGGCGTCGTTCGCCAGCGGCCACCGGCGTTCTCCGCCGTCAAGGTCGGCGGCCGGCGGGCGTACGCGCTCGCTCGCGCCGGCGAGGACGTCCAGCCAAGTGAGCGCGAGGTGGAGGTGTACCGGTTCTCGGAGACGTGGCGGGAGGGGGTGCGGCGTGGGTTTGAGATCGAGTGCTCGTCGGGGACGTACGTTCGGAGCCTCATCGCCGGCCTCGGGGATGCGTACTGCGAGGAGCTGCGCCGGATCCGGATCGGCCCGTTCGACGTCGCGGACGCCGAGCCCGAGCGCCTGGTGGCGTTGGATCAGGCGCTCGGCTTCCTGCCCGAGGTGCGTCTCGACGCCGAGCAGGCGAGGCGAGCGGGACATGGGGTGGCGGTGGCGGCTGAGGCACCCCCGGCCGGGCGCCCGGTTCGCCTCACCGGACCCGACGGTCTCATCGGGGTGGCGGAGCCGGCGCCCGGCGATCGGCTGAAGCCCGTGGTCGTCCTTCGGGGCTGACCGGAGGCGGTTAGGGTTCCGCGCGCGATGCAGGTCACGCCACTATCGGATGCCCGTCCACGCCCGCGCCGGCTCGCGGTGGGGGAGTTCGACGGCGTGCACCTCGGCCACCGCGAGGTCATCCGGGGCAGCGACACCGTGCTCACGTTCGAGCCCCATCCGCTGCGCGTGGTCCGCCCCGAGGCGGCCCCCAGGCTGCTCACGCCCCTCGAGATCAAGGCCGAGCTGATCGCCGAGCTCGGAGTGGAGGAGCTCGTGGTGATCCCCTTCGACGACGGCTTCGCGCACCAGAGCCCGGAGGAGTTCATCGATCACATCCTCGTGCAACGGCTGTCCGCCACCCACGTGTCCGTGGGCGAGAACTTTCGCTTCGGCCATCGCGCGGCCGGCGACCCCGAGCTGTTGCGGGCTGATGGACGGTTCGAGACCCGCATCGTCCCGATGGTCGAGGTCGGCGGCGAGATCGTGTCCTCGAGCCACATCCGGGGGCTCGTACTCGCCGGGGAGGTGGAGCTCGCGAAGCGACTTCTCGGGGCTCCGTTTCAGCTCCGTGGCGAGGTGGTGGTCGGCGACAAGCGCGGTCGCGAGATCGGCTTCCCGACGGCCAACATCGTCCCCGACGAGTCGCTCGTGTATCCCGGGCACGGCGTCTACGTAGCCCGCGCGGACGGGGGCTGCGCCGCGGTCAGCATCGGCGTGCGTCCCACGTTCGGCACCGGACGGGCGGTGCTCGTGGAGGCCTACCTGCTCGACCGCAACATCGATCTGTACGGGCAGACGCTGCGGATCGATTTCCTCTCGCGGCTGCGCGGCGAGCGCCGATTCGAGTCCGTCGAGGCGTTGGTCGATCAGATGCGGGGCGACGTCGAGCGCGCGCGCGAGCTGTGCGAGTGAGCTCGCGGGCCGGTGCGCCGGGCCGCGGCTGCTAGCCTGAGCGGCCGCATGACGCTAACCCAGGAACGCACCCAGGAGCTCGTCGCCAAGTTCGGCGAGCGCCCGTCGGACACCGGCAGGACCGAGGTCCAAGTCGCGCTGCTCACCGAGCGCATCAACGACCTCACCCAGCACTTACGCACCCACAGCAAGGACCACCACTCCCGTCGCGGCCTGCTGATGTTGGTGGGCCGGCGCCGGCGGCTGCTCAACTACCTCCAGCGGACCGATCTCGAGCGCTACCGCGCGCTGGTTCGGGAGCTGGGGCTCAGGAAGTGAGCCCGATCGCGCAGGGCGAGCCGGCCCCGGAGTTCACGCTGCGCCGCGAGAACGGCGAGGAGTTCACCAACGCCGATCTGGAAGGGCAGACCACCGTGCTCGTGTTCTATCCGTTCGCGTTCAGCCCGGTGTGCACCGATCAGCTGAGCCTCTACGAGGAGATGCTCGACGAGTTCGGGGCGCGCGGGGCCACGCTGTACGGCGTCTCGTGCGACGCGCGCTACTCGCAGAGAGCGTTTCGGGAGAAGCTCGGGGTGACGATCGAGCAGCTGTCCGACTTCGAGCCCAAAGGGGAGGTCTGCCGGGCGTTCGGCGTCTACGACCCGGGCGGCTTTGCCCAACGCGCGTTGGTGATCATCGGCCCCGACGGCGTGGTCACCTGGAGCTACAAGGCCGACGAGCCGACCGAGCTGCCCGGGGCCAACCTCATCTTCGACGGCCTCGAAGCCGGCGCGCCGTCCGCTTGACCGAGCTTCGCTCGGCGCCGGTGCCCGAGCCGTCGGCCGACGACCACCACGGGGGTCCGCTCGAGGCGCCGCTCGTGATCGAGTACGCGGACTTCGAGTGCCCGTACTGCGCCGCGCTCACCGTCAAGCTGGCCGGCCGGCGCCTGCACCGGGTCTTTCGCCACTTCCCGGTGCGCACCAGCCACCCCCGCGCGTGGGCGGCCGCCTGCGCCGCCGAAGCGGCCGGCCTGCAGGGCCGCTTCTGGGAAATGCACGACCTGCTGTTCGCCGACCAGGGCCGCCTCGAGGACCCGCATCTGTGGCAACGGGCGCGGACGCTCGGCCTCGACGTCGAGCGCTTCGATTCGGACCGGCGGAGCGAGCTCGTTCGGGCGCGGGTGGGGCGCGACTTCAAGTCCGGAGTCCGGGCGGGGGTGGTGACGACGCCGACGCTGTTCGCCGGGGGGCGGATGTACGCCGGCCATATCGCCGCGGCGGCGCTCGACGAGATCTGCGCCGGCGGTTGAGTCGAGGTTGAGCGCCGGCGGGGCTCGGTGACGAGCGGGGCCCAGTACGGGGAGCGCCCGAGGACGTGATCTCCGCGGCGACGTCGAGAATCAGGCCTAACGGCCGAGGTGTGCTGAAAAAGCCCCGCTATTGGGGGCAGATCCAGCACACCCCATCTGACTCAGGACGGCTGCGCCGGCGCGGGGGCCAGTGCGTCGGCCGCGAGGCTCAGCGCGCCGGGGTGAGGGTCAGCGCGCCGGGGTGAGGGTCAGCGCGCCGGCCAGGCGCGCGCGCCCGGCGCGCTCGCACAACCCGGGAGCTCGAGCTCGACCTCGGCGCGCGCCGCTGCCGGATGGACGGGCGCCGGGGTCGAGCTGACCCGCCGCGAGTTCGACCTGTTGGGCACACTGCTGCGCTATCCGGGGCGGATCCACACTCGCGCGCAGCTGGTGGAGCTCGTGTGGGGCAGGGAGGACATCAGCCCGAAGTCGGTCGACGTCACCATCGCCTCGCTGCGGCGCAAGCTGGGCTCGGCCGTCAAGATCGTGACGCTACGCGGCGTGGGGTATCGGCTGGAGGCGCCGTAAGCGGCGTGCTCGAGGTCGCGGGCGGCAAGGGCGCCGCGCCCGGACGGATCGCGCCGCCGCCGCTACCATCATCCATGTTCGGAACGAATAAGACGCTGAAACGAAGCACTCCGCCGACCGAAGGGCGGAGCAAGAAGGGAATTGAATATGTCTGACGCCGTTACGCGCGTGTCCGCCGAGATCGAGGGCAGGGAGATCTCGTTCGAGACCGGCAAGCTGGCCAAGCAGGCCTCCGGCGCCGTTGTCGTCCGCGCGGGCGACACCATGGTTATCTGTACGGCTACGGCCGGCAACCTCCGCGACGTGGACTTTCTGCCACTGACAGTCGACGTCGAGGAGCGCATGTACGCGGCCGGGAAGATCCCCGGCTCTTTTTTCAAGCGCGAGGGGCGCGCGGGGGAGAAGGCGACGCTGGCGGCGCGCCTGATCGACCGGCCGATCCGCCCGCTGTTCCCCAAGGGCTGGCGGTATGAGACCCAGCTGGTCGCGATTCCAATCTCCGTGGACCACGTCAACCCCTACGACGTGCTGGCGATGAACGGCGCCTCGGCGGCGCTGATGGTCTCCCACATTCCGCTCCCGGCGCCGGTCGGCGCGGTGCGGATCGGCAAGGTCGACGGGAACTTCGTCGTCAATCCGCCCGAGATGGACCTGGTCGACAATACCGACCTCGACCTGATCGTCGCGGGCACCGAGGAGGCCATCCTGATGGTCGAGGCGGGCGCCAACGAGGTCCCGGAGGCGGAGATCCTCGACGCGCTCGACATCGCCCACGACGCGATCAAGAAGCTGTGCGCGGCACAGCGAGAGCTCGCCGAGAAGGCCGGCAAGGAGAAGATCGAGGTGGTGGTGCCGGAGGTGCATCCGGACCTCTACGAGCAGATCAAGACCTCTCACGGCGCCGCACTCGACGCCGCCACGCAGGTGGAGGACAAGCTCGAGCGCCAGGACGCTTGCAAGGTCGTCGAGGAGCAGGTCCTCGCCCAGTACTCGGGCGATCCCGAGGCCGAGACGTACGCCGAGTACCGCGCCAACGCCCAGCAGGCCTTCGACAAGCTCGAGAAGACGCTGATTCGCGAGCGGATCGCGGTCCAGAAGAAGCGGCCCGACGGCCGCTCCGCGGAGGAGATACGCCCCCTGAGCATCGAGGTCGGGGTCGCACCGCGCACCCACGGGTCGGCGCTGTTCACCCGCGGCCAGACGCAGGCTCTGAGCGTCGTCGCGCTCGGAACCACCCGCGAGGAAATGCGGCTGGACACGCTGGGCCTCGAGACGGCCAAGCGCTACTTCCACCACTACAACTTCCCGCCGTTCTCGGTCGGGGAGGCGGGCTTCATGCGCGGTCCCAAGCGCCGCGACATCGGCCACGGCGCGCTCGCCGAACGGGCCTTGGTCCCGATGATCCCCAGCCAGGACGACTTCCCCTACACGATCCGCGTGGTGTCCGACATCCTCGAGTCCAACGGCTCGTCGTCGATGGCGAGTGTGTGTGGCTCGACGCTGTCGCTGATGGATGCGGGCGTCCCGATCGAGCGCGCCGTCGCGGGCATCGCGATGGGCCTGATCAAGGAAGGCGACGACTACATCATCCTGACCGACATCGCGGGCGTCGAGGACCACCTCGGCGACATGGACTTCAAGGTCGCCGGCACCGAGCGAGGGATCACCGCGCTCCAAATGGACATCAAGATCACGGGCGTGACCTTCGAGGTCATGCGCGACGCGCTGGCGCAGGCCAAGACCGCTCGGGAGTTCATCCTCGATGAGATGGCCAACGTGATCGACCACCCGCGCGCCGAGCTCTCGAAGCACGCGCCGCGGATCTCGACGATCCAGATCGATCCCGAAAAGATCGGCCTGCTCATCGGGAAGGGCGGCGAGACGATCCGGGCCCTGCAGGAGGAGTTCGACGCTCAGATCGACGTCAACGACGAGGGTCAGGTGCTCGTCTATGCCTCCGACGGCGAGCGTGGCGATTCGCTGGTCGACCGCATCCGGGCGATGACCAAGGAGGTGGAGGTCGGCGACGAGTTCACCGGCAAGGTCGTCAAGACGACCACGTTCGGCGCATTCGTCGAGCTCTCGAAGGGCACCGACGGTCTTCTCCACATCTCGAACATCGCGCCCGGGCGGAGGATCGGTACGGTCGAAGAGGTGCTCAACAAGGGCGATGAGGTCACCGTGCGCGTGGTCGAGGTCGACCGCGAACGCGGCCGCATCGGCCTGCGGCTCGCCGGCGATCCCGACGTCGTCGGCAAGACCGTAGCCGAGCTCGCCGCCGTGGGCACCGGCGACTCGGGCCCCCGCCGCGACCGCGGCGACCGTAGCGATCGCGGCGACCGCGGCCGTGACGGACGCGGACGCGATCGTGCCCCGCGCGAGCGCGGCCGGGTGCGCGATCGCGACCCCGACCGACCGCGCTCGTAGCGCCCGGCGCCGCAGCACCGTGCACCAGCAACACCGGCTGACGACCCTTGACTCCGGCGTGCGGGTGGTGACGGAGGCGATGCCCTCCGTGCGGTCGGTCTCGCTGGGGTTCTGGATCGCCGCGGGCTCGCGTGCGGAGACCGAGGCCGAGGCGGGGCTATCGCACCTGCTCGAGCATCTGCTGTTCAAGGGCACCTCCAAGTACGCCTCGCTGCAGATCGACCAGATCTTCGACGCCATGGGGGCCGAGCTGAACGCCGGCACCGGCAAGGAGACCACCTCGGTGTACGCGCGGGTGATCGACCAGCACGTTCCCGAGGCGTTCGACGTGATGTCCGACATGGTGTTCCGCCCCGCTCTGCGCGACGTCGACTCCGAGCGGGCGGTGATCCTGGAGGAGATCGCGATGTACGAGGACGATCCCCAGGAGAAGGTGTTCGACGTGCTGGGGGACGCCGTGTTCGGAGACCATCCATTGGGGCGGGCGATCATCGGCCGGGCACCGGTGATCGCAGGGACCCCGGTGGCGGAGATCTCGCGCTTTCACGCCGCGAGGTACACGCCCGCCAACGTCGTGATCGCCGCGGCGGGGGCCGTGGAGCACGACGACATCGTCGCCCTGGCCGCCGGGCACGTCGACGCGGCGGGCGGATCGCTCATGCCCTCGGCCGCGCCGCCGGCGCCGGGGACCGCTCCGGCTCGCACGCGCTTCGAGCGCAAGGACACCGAGCAGTATCACGTGTGCCTGGGCGGCATCGGAGTCTCACGCCACGACGAGCGCCGGTTCGCCCTCCGGGTGCTGGACACGATCTTCGGCGGCACGTCATCGTCCCGGCTGTTCCAGGAGATCCGCGAGCGCAGGGGACTGGCCTACGCGGTCTATTCATTCACGAGTGCCTACCAGGACACGGGCCAGGTGGGCCTGTACCTCGGGACGCGGCCCGACAACGTGGCCGAGGCGCTGGCGGTGGTCGGCACCGAGCTCGAGCACCTTCGCGAGCAGCCGGCGACGCCCGAGGAGCTCGAACGTGCCAAGGAGAACCTCAAGGGCCGGGTCGTGCTGTCGCTCGAGTCCACCGGGGCGCGAATGACCAGGCTTGGGTCGGAAGTCCTCGCCGGCGCGCCGCTGCTGTCGCTGGACGAGACGGTCGAGCGGATCGAAGCGGTATCGCTCGACGACGTCGCGGAGCTGGTGGGAGAGTTGTGGGCCCCCGAGAAGCTGTCGGCGGCGGGCATAGGGCCCGAACAGTCGCGCTTCGACGACGGTCTCGAGGCGATCGGGTTGCCGATCGCCCAGATCGCGCGGAGCGCGGTCGGTTGATCAAGGTCGCGGTCGCGGGCGCCGCGGGGCGAATGGGGCAGACCGTGTGCCGCGCGGTTGAGGCGGCACCGGACATGGAGCTGACGGGACGCGCGGACCCGGCACTGGGGACGGCGGTGCAGGGCGTGCTGGACAACGCGGACGTGATGGTCGACTTCACTGAAGCCCGCGGCGCCGTTGCCAACGCCCACGAGGCGGTGCGCGGCGACGTGCACGTCGTAATCGGCACGACCGGTTTCGACCCCGATGACCTCAGTGACCTGCGTGGAGCGCCGGCCAACGTGTTCATCGCGCCGAACTTCGCGATCGGAGCGGTGTTGATGATGCAGTTCGCCGCCCAGGCCGCGCGCCACATGGCACGCGCCGAGATCGTCGAGCTTCACCACGATCGCAAGCTCGATGCCCCGAGCGGTACGGCGGCCCGGACGGCCGACTTGATGAGGCCCGCCCTCGCCGGAGACGTGCCGATCCACTCCGTCCGCCTTCCCGGCCTGGTCGCCCACCACGAGGTGATCCTCGGCGACGTGGGCCAGACGCTGACGATCCGCCACGACTCGACCGACCGCGAGTCGTTCATGCCGGGCGTCCTTCTGGCGGTGCGTCGCGTCGGCACGCTGACGGACTCGCCCGTGGTCGGGCTCGAGCACCTGCTTGACGACGTCGTATAGGGCCGTCGGCCGGGCGCGCTATTTTGTGAGCAGGAGCTAGCTATCCGCCGCAGCGAGGGCGACCGTATGACCTGGAAGCGCAACTTTCTCGTCGTAGCCAACGTGACCGCCATGTCGGATGAGCTCGTCGCGGCGCTCAAGGCGCGCGCCGCCGGTGAGCCGGCGACGTTCACGCTCGTGGTCCCAGCGACGCCGTTCGCGGGCGGTCGGGGCGCCGCGGTGGAGAAGCTCAATTCCGCGCTGGAGCACTTCCGCTCGGCGGGGCTGGAGACCGAGGGCATGGTCGGAAACTCGGACCCGTGCGTGGCGGTGATCGAGGCGTGGGACCCGACGCGCTACGACGAGATCATCGTCTCCACGCTCCCGATGCGCTTCTCCAAGTGGCTGCACGCCGGGCTGCCCGAGCGGATCGCGAAGCTCACCGGCGCGCCGGTGACGCATGTCGTCTCGCCTCCGCCGAGGCCCGCCGTCGAGACAACTCCGCCGCCGCCGCACGAGGAACCCAGCTTGGGCCCGCTGTCGGTGCTCGGCTGGGGCGGACACAAGGACTAGGAAGCTGCGCTCCCGCGCTCCAGGTCGGATGCCTGCGATAATCGCCGGCGATGACCGTTAGCCTCGGCTCGATTCTGACCGCGATGGTCACTCCGTTCGATGCCGATGGCCGCGTCGACGAGGAAGCCGCGGTGCGCCTCATGGACCACCTGATAAGCCACGGCTCCGAGGGTCTGGTCATCTGCGGGACCACCGGAGAGGCCTCGACCCTGAACGACGAGGAGCACCTGGGAATGATTCGCCTCGCCGTACAGGAGATGGGAGATCGATGCACGATCGTCGCGGGCGTCGGCTCGAACGACACCAGGCACGCGGCGTGGCTTACCGAGCGGGCGACGGAGCTTGGACCCGACGCCCTGCTGGCGGTGAATCCGTACTACAACCGCCCCAGCCGGCGCGGCATCGTGCGCCACTTCGAGGAGGTCAACCGCGCCACCGATCGGCCGATCCTCCTCTACAACATCCCGCAACGGACCGCCTCGGACATGGCCAACGACCTGCTGGCCGAGCTCGCCGAGCTCGAGAACGTCATCGGCGTCAAGCAGGCCAATCCCGCCAACCTGGCCAAGATCGAGGGGCTGATGATCTACGCCGGCAACGACGACCTGCTGGCGGACGTCCTCGACCTCGGGGAGCCGGGTGGGATCCTCGTGTCCAGCCACCTGGTCGGCGAGGAGATGCACCGGATGGTCGATGAGCCCGAGCGTCGCCGGGAGATCGACGAAGGCTTGAAAGACGTCTACGCCGGCCTCGCGGTGGCGCCGCTGGCGTGCTCGGTGAAAGCGGCTCTGAACATGCTCGGCATACGGGCGGGCGTACCGCGCTTGCCGTACGTCGAGCTCGACGAAGACGAGGCCGCGACGGTCCGGGCGATGCTCGAGCGCCGCGGGCTGCTCCAAACCGCCGACGCGTGAACGGCGCTCTGCGGGTCCTGCCGCTCGGCGGTCTGGGCGAGATCGGCAAGAACATGACCGTCGTCGAATACGACGGGCGCATCGTGGTGGTCGATACCGGGCTGCGCTTCCCGACCGCTGACATGCTCGGGATCGACCTCGTGCTGCCCGACTTCACCTACCTGCGGGAGCGATCGCACGACATCGAGGCGATCGTCATCACGCACGGCCACGAGGACCACCTCGGGGCGCTTCCCTGGGTGCTGCGCGAACTCGATCACTGGCCCACGGTGTACGGCGGCCGGCTCACGATCGCGATGGCTCGCTCCAAGCTGGATGAGCATCGCCTGCGCGACGCCCCGCTGGAAGACCTGAGCCCGGGAGAGCGGCTCACCCTCGGTCCGTTCGAGCTCGAGCTGGTCCACATGACGCACTCCATCCCGGACTCGGTCGCTGTTGCCCTGACCACCGAGCTGGGCACGTTGCTCGTGACGGGCGACTACAAGTTCGATCAGACCCCCGTAGACGGCGCGCCCGCCGACGTGTCGCGGCTCGCCGAACTGGGTCGGGAGGGCCTGCTGCTTCTCTGCGGCGACTCGACGAACGCCGACCGAGCGGGGTTCTCGCCCTCGGAGCGAGGCGTTGGTCCGCACCTGGAGGAGGTCTTCGGCCACGCCGAGGGCCGGGTCATCGTGACCAGCTTTGCCTCGAACATCCATCGCGTCCAGCAGGTGATCGACGCGGCCGCCGTGCTCGGGCGCAAGGTCTCGCTGGTGGGGCGCTCGATGCGCAAGAACGTCGGCATCGGGCGCTCGCTGGGCCACATCGTGGTACCCGAGGGCATCATGATCCAGCCGAGCGAGGTCGAGGACTGGCCTGACGAGAAGGTCATCGTGATCTCGACCGGTTCGCAGGGCGAGCCGCTATCGGCGCTGCGCCGCATGGCCCACAACGATCACCGCGTGATCAAGTTGCACCGCGGCGACACCGTGGTGTTCGCCGCGACGCCCATTCCCGGCAACGAGCGCGCGGTCAACGAGACCATCGACCGCCTGTACCACATCGGCTGCGTCGTGATCACCGCGCGCGACGCGCCGATTCATGCCTCCGGGCACGGCTACACCGAGGAGCTGAAGCTGATGCTGAACCTGGTCAGGCCGCGCTACGTGATGCCGATCCACGGCGATTTCAAGCGGATCGGGCTCCACGCGGAGCTCGCGGCGGCCGTTGGCATCGGGGGGGAGCGTGTGTTCCGGGCCGAGAACGGGCTACCCCTCGAGATCGACGCGGCCGGGGCCAGGTTCGCCGAGCCGGAGCAGTCCGGAATGATCTTTGTCGACGGGGTGGACATCGGAGACCCCGCCGACGTGGCCCTGCGCGATCGCCGCATGCTCTCCGCCGACGGCATCTTCATCGTGGTCGCGACGGTGTCCGAGCAGACTGGCGAGTCCGTCGCTCCGCCCGAGGTGATCTTCCGCGGGGTGCCGTTCATCGAGCAGGCCGACGAGCTGGTCGAGGAGATTCGCGAGGAGGTGACCCGCTCACTGGCCACCGCCGCGACCGACGGCGTGCGCGAGATCGACCTGCTCCAGCAGGAGCTGCACGACGACCTCGCGGCGTTCGTCTACGACCGGCTGCGCCGGCGTCCGATGGTGCTGCCGGTGGTGGTGGAGGTGTGACCGGCGGCGGCCGCCGCCGCCCCGTTTCCGGCCGCGCCGTCGGCCGGAATGCGGATCACGAATCGCGCGCCGGAGCCTTGCTCGGGCTGCTCGAACGCCGCCGTTCCGCCGTGTGACTCGGCCACCGCGCGGACGATCGCGAGCCCCAGACCCGAGCCGCGCCCGCCATCGCGCCCGTCGCGCACGAAGCGCTCGAACACGCGGCCCTGCAGCGCCGGCGGGATCCCCGGGCCGTCGTCCTCCACGGTCAGCACGGCATCTCCGTTGTCGGCAAGCGTGCTCGCGTGGATGCGCGTGCCGGGCGGGGTGTGTCTCACCGCGTTCTCCATCAGGTTGAGCACCATGCGGTGCAGATCGTCGCGCGCGCCGGCAACCACCACCGGCCGGGCCTCGACGGACAGCTCGTGATCGTCGGCCATCGGCCCGAGCTCCGAGGCCGCCTCCATCAGCACGTCGGCCAGGTCCGTGGCGCCCTGGGGCGCGACCCGCTTGGCGTCGGCGCGCGCGAGCAGCAGCAGGTCGCCGACCAGCCGGCGCATCCGCCGGGTGGAGCGCAACGCCGCCTCCGCCGTGTCGGCCTGCTCGCCGTCGAGCTCCTCGGCCAGCAGCTCGAGGTTCGCGAGGACGCTGGTCAGCGGCGTGCGCAGCTCGTGCGAGGCGTCGGCCACGAACTCCCGCTGGCGGTCGAGCGTGGCCTCGGTCTCGGTGCGGGCGGCGTCGAGCGACTGGAGCATCCCCTCGAGCGTTCGCGCGAGCTCGGCCACTTCGTCGTCGGCCTCGGGGTGGGGGAGCCGGCGGCTCGGGTCGCGGGTCCGCTCGATTTCGCCGGCCGCTTCCGTGAGCTGGGAGATCGGACGCATGGCTCGCTGGGCGTTGGCGAGGCCGGCGAGCAGCGCGAGCACGGTGCCCCCGAGCACGCCGAACAGCAGGATCAGCTGGACGCGTGCGAGCGTGTGGTCGAGGTCGGAAAGCGGGCGGGCATACAGGACGGTCGCCGGGTAATTGAGCGACCCCCGCATCTCCAGCGACCGGACCGCCACGCGGTATCCGGACCCGGTGAACATGGCGTTGGTCTGCTGCGGCTCAGAACTGAAGGGCTCCGAACCCGAGGTCGGCACCGGCGCGGCCTTGGCGCCCTTAGCCGCCAGCGAGGCCTGCGTGCACCAGACCTGATTGTCGACGAAGATCCGGATCTGCGCGTTCTCGGCCCGGGCGTAGTCGTTGAGGTGAACGGGACCGCAGTTCAATGCGGGCGGCTTGGCCCGCACGAACTCGAGCCTGTGGTTCAGCTGCTGCTGGAGCTGGTCGGCGGCGGAGCGCACCTCGTCGTTGAACTGCGCGCGCACCTGGTTGGTCGTGAAGACGCCGACCAGCACCGCGAACGACGCCAGGATCACGAGCGTGAGCACGGCCGAGCCGCCGGCCAGCCGCCAGCGGATCGGCAGCGACCTATACGCGGAGAACGTAGCCTGCGCCGCGGATCGTATGTAGGAGCCTGGGCTCTTCATCCGCTTCCAGCTTTCTCCGAAGGTTAGAGACGAACACCTCGATGGTGTTCGTCATCGAGAACGGGTCATAGCCCCACACCTCGTCCAGCAGGCGCTGGCGCGAGATCACGATCCGCTCGTTGCGCATCAGGTACTCGAGCAGTTCGAACTCGCGCTGGGTGAGGTCGATCCGGCGACCGACACGGGTCACCTCGTGCGTGTCCGGGTTGAGCTTGAGATCCCCTACGGTCAGGGTCGCCTGGCCGCGAGGGGGCCGGCGCCTCAGCAGCGCCCTCAGCCGCGCCAGCAGCTCCTGGCGCTCGAACGGCTTGACCAGATAATCGTCGGCGCCCGAGTCGAGCCCCTCGACCCGAGCCTCGACGGCGTCGCGCGCCGTCAGCACCAGGATCGGGACGTCGTCGGTCTCGCGCATCCGCTTGGCCACGTCGATCCCGTCGAGGCCCGGCAGCCCCAGGTCGAGGATCACCAGATCCGGCAGGAAGGCGTGCGCCTGATCGAGAGCGCCGGGACCGTCCCCCGCCACCCGGACCTCGTATCCCTCCATCCGCAGGGAGCGCTGGAGGACCTGGGCGATCGCGTCGTCGTCCTCGACGACGAGCACGCGGGGAGGACGTTCGTAATCGACCATGGTCCTTTGAAATGGTAGGGGGGTGGTCGCGCGGGCGAGCGCCGTGAGGACCGGGAGGATCGGGCCCCGCGCCGTCGAAGCCATCTCTTCGGACATGCCCGCCCGCAAGCGAAAGAGGCCGCCGAGACGGGCCCGGCGCTCGCTGCTCGCGAGCCGCCCGTCGCTGCCACGGATCGAGCTTCAGGCCCATCACATCGACATCGCCGCCCTCGCTATGGTCGCCGTAGGGACCTTCCTCGGCGGTGTGGCCTACCTCGGGTGGTCCGGCGGGACGCTCGGCAACGGCGCGATCAAGGGCGTGCGGTTCGGGTTCGGAGAGCTCGGCTACGCGGTCCCCGCGGCGCTGATCTTGGGCGGTGGCTTGGTGCTCGCGCGCGAGCTCCGCCCCCCCGGCCGACCGCTGCGAACCGGAGCGATCTGCCTGGCGGTGTCGCTCACCCTGGCGCTGGCGGCGGGCACGCTGGGTCTCGGCCCGGGGGCCGCTCACGGCCAGAGCTTCTGGCGAGCATCGTCGTTCGAGTCCCGCGGAGGGATCGTCGGGCAGTCGGAGCTGTGGATCACCTCGCATCTGTTCTCGACGCTCGGTGCCGACATCCTCGCGGTGTTCCTGTTCCTCGCCGGCCTGATCCTGGTCTCGGGTGCCACGATCGCGGGGGTGATCCGGGCCACCGGCGCCGGCGTCGCCGGGACCGGCAGGGTGCTGAAGCGCTCCACGGAGGAGCTCGCTCAGAGCAGGTTGCGGCGGCCCGCGACGGAGGCGGGACGCGCCGCAGCCGCGGCGGCGGCCGGGCGCCGCGACGACGTCGTGCTGCCGCCCGAGCCCGACACCTCGGAGCTCGTGATCCGCGCCACGCACGTGGAGGCGCCGCCGATCTCCGACGACTCAGAGGCCGCCGCCCTCGAGTCGCGCGACGATGGACAGGCGGAGCCTGCGGAGCCGCCGGGGCCGGCCACGCGGGCCGGCCCCGGCGAGAGCGAACGACCCGAGGCGGTCGTCGCGGTCCGTCCCGAGGACCTCACCCCGCAGGGCCGGTACCGCGCCGCGATCACCGACGACCCGAATTTCGAGTGGCGGATCCCGTTGAGGCGCTTTCTCACCCGCTCGAACGGCGAGGCTCAGGCGCCGGACACGGCTGGGCAGGAGCAGGTCGCCACCACCCTGCTCGAGACCCTCGGGCACTTCGGAATCGAGGCCAAGCTCGTGGGGCGGGTGACGGGGCCCCACATCACCCGCTACGAGATCCGCCTGGCCCCGGGCACGAAGGTCTCCAAGGTGGCCCAGCTCAAGGACGACCTCGCCTACTCGCTCGCGGCGACCGACATCCGTATCCTGGCGCCGATTCCGGGCAAGCACGCGGTCGGCGTGGAGGTGCCCAACGCGCGCCGGCGGATCGTCCATCTCGGAGACGTGTTTCAGGACCCCCCGCCGGACTGGTCGCCGCTGGCCGTGTGGCTCGGCAAGGACATCGCCGGGCGGGCGATCGGCGCGGACCTGGCGAAGATGCCGCACCTGCTGGTCGCCGGCACCACGGGCTCGGGTAAGTCCGCGTGCATCAACGCGATGCTCTCCTCGATCCTCTTGCGCGCCACGCCTCACGAGGTGCGCCTGGTGCTGGTCGACCCCAAGCAGGTCGAGCTCAACCACTACGAGTCGATCCCGCACCTGCTCACGCCGGTGATCACCAGTCCGCGAATGGCGGCGAACGCTCTCCAGAACCTGGTCAAGGAGATGGAGCAGCGCTACGGGATGATGTCGCTGGCCCGCACCCGCTCGCTCGCAGAACTCAACCGCGCGCGCGAGCGGAAAGAAGAGCCGCCGCTGCCGTATGTGCTGTGCGTGATCGACGAGCTCGCGGACCTGATGATGGTCGCTCCCGCCGACGTCGAGGACTCGGTCATCCGCCTGGCGCAGAAGGCCCGGGCGGTGGGGATCCACCTGGTGCTCGCGACGCAGTCCCCGCGGGTCGACGTGATCACCGGGATGATCAAGGCGAACGTCCCCTCGCGGATCGCGTTCGCGGTCTCCTCGCAGACGGACTCTCGGGTGATCCTCGACCAGAACGGGGCGGAGTCGCTGCTCGGCCAGGGGGACATGCTGTTCTCGCCGCTCGGCTCGAGCAAGATCCAGCGGATCCAGGGCGCGTACATCGACGAGGAGCAGATCGCCGAGCTGACCGACGCCTGGCGGCGTCAAGGCGAACCTGATTTTCACGAAGAGCTGCTCGAGGAGGTCGAGGGGGAGGGCGCAGACAACGACTCCGGCGAGGGCGAGTTTCGCCCCGACGAGGATCCGCTGCTCGACGAGGCGATCGCTCTAGTCGCGCAGATGGGCACCGCCTCGACCTCGATGCTCCAGCGCAGGCTCCGACTCGGCTACACCCGCGCCGGCCGCCTGATCGACATGCTCGAGCGACGCGGGATCATCTCGGGATATGAGGGATCCAAGCCCCGTCAGGTGCTGATCGCGGAGGCCGATGTACCGCGGATCCTCGCGCACCTGGCCGAGGCCTCGGAGGGGTCTCAGAACCCCGATCGGGCACGCGTGCCGGACGTCTCAGACGACCCTTAAGGGTGCGGGATCGCCTGTAGCCTTGGAGGCTCATGGCCGATATCGGAAGCTCGTTGCGCGAGGCGCGCATGCGCGCCCGGATCGACATGAGCGAGGTGGAGGCGCAGACCAAGATTCGCGCCAAATACCTCCGCGCGATCGAGAACGAGGAGTGGGACCTCCTCCCCGGCCCCGTCTACGTCAAGAGCTTCCTGCGGACCTATGGCGATTACCTCGGGCTCGACAGCCGAATGCTCGTGGAGGAGTACAAGCGCCAGTACGAGCGGCCCACCGACCACGATCTGCGCCCGGCCTCATCGCTTCACCGCGAACGAGAGCGCGCCGCTCGGGGGCCGCTGGTTCCTACCTGGGCGGTGATCGGGGTCGTCCTGATCGGGATCGTGGCTGCCCTGTACGTAATTGGCTCGAGGAACAACAAGGCGAAGACACCGACCACCCCGACGGCACAAGCGGGTGCGGCCCATCGCCCACACCGGCGAGTCCGCCATCGCGCCGCTCCCCCGCCGCCGACCACGGTCACGCTCCAGCTGGTTCCCACCGGGAGTGTGTACGTGTGCCTCGTCGATGGGGCGGGCAAGATGCTGATCCCGGGTCAGATCTTCAGCGCCGGCCAGACGATTCCCCGTAAGACCGCGGGCAAGATGCTCCTCACGCTTGGCAACAACGCGGTGCAGATGAAGGTGAACGGTAAACCGGTCACCGTGGCCTCGTCCTCGACTTCGATCGGGTACACGCTGCTGCCCAGCGGCGCATTGCCGCTTCCCGTCGCACAGCAGCCGCGGTGCGCATGAACGGCGCGGGGAGCTCAGGCGCCGTCCGGGCCGGAATCCTGATCACCGGGACGGAGGTCCTCACCGGAATCATCTCGGACCGCAACGGTCCATGGCTGTCGCAGCACCTCCGGGAGATCGGCGTGGACGCCTCGATGATCCAAGTAGTGGGAGACCGGCCCGGCGACCTCCTGGCGGCGCTTCGGTTCATGGCCGGCGAGGGCATGGCGCTGATCGTGACCAGCGGTGGTCTGGGGCCCACGGCCGATGACCTGACCACGGAGGTGGTGGCACGGTTCACCGGTCGCGAAATGGTGCTCGACGTTCGGTTGGAGGCGAGGATCGCGGAAATCCTGAAGCCGCTGATGAGCCGGTGGCCCAACCTCGATCCGGACGCGATCCTGGCGTCGAACCGCAAGCAGGCGCTGATCCCGCGGGGCTCGACGGTCCTCGATCCGATCGGGACGGCCCCGGGTCTCGTCGTGCCGCCTCTGTCGGGAACGCGGCCCACGGTCGTGGTGCTTCCGGGGCCGCCGAAGGAGCTCCAGCCGATGTGGGAGACGGCGCGCCGGACGGACGCCTTCCGCGCGGCGGTCGCCGGCGCGACGACTTATAGGAATGCGGTTCTCCGCCTGTTCGGGATACCCGAGTCGGAGATCGCGGAGACACTGCGGGTGGCCGGATCCGAAGGGATCCCGCTCGAGCAGCTCGAGATCACGACCTGCCTGCGCCGGGGGGAGATCGAGGTAGCCACGCGCTACGAGCCTCCGGCGGAAGGTGTGTATCGCGAGCTCGTCGAGTTCATCCGCGATCGTCATGGAGGCACCTTGTTTTCCGAGGACGGATCGACGGTCGACGAGCAGGTGGCTTCGCTGCTGACGGGCTCCGGAAGCACGGTCGCGGTCGCCGAGTCGGAGACCGGCGGGCTGATGTCGGCGCGTCTGACCGACCGACCCGGCTCCTCGGCTTATTTCTTGGGTGGGGTCGTCGTCTACTCCAACGAAGCCAAGACCGCGTTCGCCGACGTCGGTCCTGAGCTGATCGAGCGCTTCGGAGCGGTCTCCACCGAGGTGGCCGAGGCGCTGGCCGACGGGGCCGCGGCGCGCTTCGGCGCTTCGATTGGCATCGGGATCACCGGCGTCGCAGGGCCGGATGGCGGCACCGAGGAGAAGCCGGTGGGGTACGTGTGCTTCTCGGTCAGCGCCGGGGACGGCAACCGGATCACGCGCAGCACGCGCCTGCCCGGCGGGCGCTCAGACGTCCGCGAGCGCTCGACCACGGTCGGCATGCACCTCCTGCGGCGGCTGCTCTCCGGCGAGGCGTCGGCCAGGGCGAGCGAAATCCGCGCCGGCGTTCGGGCCGCGGCCAGACGCTCCTCGTGAGCGACGAACGCGCGCGGCTATTCGTCGCGCTCCAGCTGCCGGCGGACGTTCGCGAGGCGCTCGCACGGTGGCGTTCGAGCGCGCTGCGCGGTGTCGATGGCCTGCGGCTCCTGGCCGCCGACGATCTGCACGTCACGCTCTGCTTCCTGGGCTGGCGGACGGTGGGGCAGATTGAGTCGATCCTCGAGGCGTGCCGGGTGGTGGAGAGCTGCGCGGTCGCGGAGCTACGGACCCCGGAGGCGGTTTGGCTCCCGCCGCGGCGCCCCCGCGTCCTGGCGGTGGGATTCGATGATGTGGGTGGGGCGCTTGGCCGCGCGCAAGCCGCGCTGTCCGACGCTCTATCGGCGGGCGGTTGGTACGCGCCCGAGACGCGTCCGTTTCTCGCCCATGTCACGGTCGCGCGCGCGGCGAGGGGCGCGCGGCCGCGCGCGCGAGAACTTCCCGGGCCGCCGGCGTTGGCGGTCACCGGCTCGTCGGTCGCGCTATACCGCTCGCGCCTATCGGCGGCGGGCGCCCGCTATGAGGCGCTCGGGACGGTGTCGCTCAGGGGCGCGGCCGGGGAGAGGTTGCTCGACCCAGTCGCGGTCGTGGAGCGCTTCCACGCCGAACAGGCGCGCGCCTACGCGGGGGAAGGGACGGCGGGCGTTCGCGAGTTACTGACCGACGACGTGGTCTGGCACGTTCCCGGCCGCAGCGCGATCGCGGGGGAGCACCGGGGGGCCGGGGCCGTACTCGAGTACCTCAACCTCCGGCGGCGGATGACCGACTCGAGCTTCCGAGTCACCGTTCACGGCATCGCGATGATCGCGGGGCGCGTCGTTCAGCTCGCCGGTGGCCGCGCCACCCGCGATGGGCGCGAGCTGACCTGGGAGACCGTCGGTGTGTTCCGCCTCGAGGGCGGACGGATCGCCGAATGCTGGCTGGTGCCGTTCGACCAATTCGCGTTCGACGAGATCTGGCGGTAACGGACGGCGTGAGGTTCGTACCCGGCCGAGCCGGTAAGCATCACCGGCGGATGCCCGGTTCCCTCGATTCGCTGATGTCGCGCCTCGACACGGTCGTCGGCGACGGCATCGAAGCGGCCGTGCGAGCCAAGCATCGGTGGCGCCTTCGCCGCCTGCATTCTCAGGCGCTGACCCCGAGCGAGGACGGGCTGTGGGCAGCCGGCGATCCCCCGCCGCGGGAGGGGTGCTCGCTCGAGGTGCTGATCGACGGCGGTGATGCGTTTGCGGCGATGACAGAGGCGATCGAGCGCGCGCACGAGTTCGTGTTCGTCACCGCCTGGCACCTGGCCCCGTACTTCGAGCTCGTCCGAGGGGAGCGTCGCGTGGGACTCGGGGAGCTGCTCGCTGAGGCCGCCGAGCGGATCGATGTAAGGGTGCTCGTGTGGGCGGGAGCTCCCGTGCCCGTGTTCCATCCCACCCGGCGCGAAGTTGCCGACGCCGTTGCCACGCTCACTCGCGGGACCCGGATCCGCTGCGAGCTCGATCCCCGCGAGCATCCGTTTCACTGCCACCACGAGAAGACCGTCGTCGTCGACGGGGAGACTGCATTTGTCGGTGGCATCGACATGACCGACTTCGCGGGCGATCGATACGACACGCGCGGCCACCCGGCCCGGCGCCGCCTCGGCTGGCACGACGTGGCGGCGCGGGTGCGCGGCCCAGCCGTGGCCGACGTCCAAGATCACTTCGCGCTGCGCTGGCGAGAGCTGACGGCGGAGGAGCTCCCGCGCACGTCCGCACCGGGCCCGGCCGGTGATGAGGTGGTTCAGGTCGTGCGAACGATCTCCGACGGCATGTACGAGTCGGTTCCTCGGGGCGACTTTCGGATCCTCGAGAGCTACGTGCGCGCAATCCGCGCCGCCCGGAGCTTTGTCTACCTCGAGAATCAATTCCTGTGGTCGCCGGAGGTGGTCGCGCTGCTCGCCGAGAAGCTCCGCCGCCCTCCCTCTCCGGAGTTTCGGATCGTCCTGGTCCTGCCCGCGCGGGCCAACAACGGCCAGGACGACACCAGCGGCCAGCTCGGAGTTCTGCTCTCCGCCGATGACGGTGCCGGCCGCCTGCTGGCGGCGACGGTTCGCTCGTTGAGCGGTCAGCGAGACGACCGCCTGTACGTCCACGCCAAGGTAGGCATCGTTGACGACCGCTGGCTGACAATCGGCTCGGCCAACCTGAACGCGCACTCGCTTTTGAACGACACCGAGATGAACGTGGTCACCACGGATCCCGATTTGGTTCGAGATACCCGGCTGCGCCTGTGGGCCGAGCACCTTGGCGTGGACCTGGCCGAGATCGCCCAGGAGCACCCGTCCACGGTGGTGGATGAGTACTGGCGCCCGATTGCCGCCGAACAGCTACGGCGGCTGCAGGGCGGTCTGCCGGCCAGCCACCGGTTGCTCGCCCTTCCGGGGGTCTCGCGAAGGTCGCGGCGACTGCTCGGGCCGCTGGTGGGGCTTATCGACGACGGTTGAGGAATGGTGAGGGCAGCGAACCGGTTGGCGTCGCCGCCCGTATCGCTCGTTAACCACTGACCTACTGGGGGGCGTCGGACCGTGCGGTCCCAGCGCGAGGCGCTGGGTGGCGCTTGTACTGCGTCGCGGCTTCCCGCGATCCGAGAAGGAGCAGAGATGTGTGTTCATACCATCCTCGAGGACGTCCTTTTGACCCACCCGGCTGTCGCCGAGGCCGCCGTCGTGCCCAGCGCCGACGAGCGCGCCGGCGGAGTGATCCTGGCGTTCATCGTGCCGCGCCGTTCCGCGTCGCCGCGCGAGCTGATCGCATGGGTCGCCGAGCAGGTCGCGCCTTTCCCGCGCATCCGCCGCGTGGAGTTTGTCGACGCCATCCGCGGATCTGCGTGTGCCTGCGGTAACGGCTAAGCTGAGTGGCGATGAGGTGGGGTCGATCGGCTTCTCGGCCCGGGCGCTGGCGGCGTTTAGCTCTCACCGCGTTGATCCTGGGCCTCGCGGTGATGACCGCGCTTCTTGCGTCATCGCCCGTGGCTGCGAGTGGGCGACCGAAGCCACTGACGCCGGTGGTGCTGTTCCCGGCATTTCACTTCACCAAACTCGAGGTGATCGTTCATAACCAGACGGTGGCGCCGGGCTGTCCACGCTCGGGCACATTCGAGGATTTCTACGAGAACCCGCATCCGAGCACCGCGTTCTCGCAGGTGTGCCGAGATGAGTTGATGACTCTGCGCTATGACCCGGACCCGCGGCTCCCGATGCCGCAGCGGTTTTCCGATCAGCGTGGTGTGTCGGTCAGGATCATCGACTACGGGCAGACCGCCAGCGCGCCGTTCTATGGTCCGCTGTACCAGGCGCTCGAGGCCGACGGTTACACCGTGGACCAGAACATCCGCGTGGCGGGCTACGACGCCCGACTCACCCCGGACCTCGGCGGCTTTCTTCCCCGCACGGTCGCTCTGATCGAACAGACGTATCGAGCCAACGGCGACCGGCCCGTCGAGCTCGTGGGGCACTCGAACGGTCCGCTGTACGCGCAGTATCTGCTCACCCACACCAGTCGCTCGTGGCGACGGAAGTACGTTCACGGCTTTACCCCCATCGCCGGCAACTTCCCAGGTCAGGGCTCCGTCTACTCGCTCATGTTCACGGGGTTGAACATCGAGGACTTCAGCTACCCGACCACCCACGCCAACGCGGTCAGCAGCGCGCGGATGTTTCTCAGCTCGCCGGCGAGTTACATGAGCTCGGCGGACCCGTCGGTGTTCGGTAATCGCGAGGTCGTGGTGAAAGACGCCGCGACCGGGGTCGAGTACACCCCGGTCGACTACCGGCGACTGTTCAGGGACGCGCACCTGCGTGACGCGCTCCAGATCGCCAACTACTACATCGGGTTCGTGAAGTTCAGGGACGCCGCGGACTTCCCGGACGTCGATGTGACCGCCGAGCGCGGCTCTGGCATCCCGACGGTCGTTGGTGCGGTCCTGCCGACTCTCGCGGTCGGCCAGGTGGTCACGCCGAACACCGTCTTTTATATGCAAGACGGGGACGTCAACCAGGAGGACATCACGAACACCGCGATCGACGCCTGGCGCGCGATGCCGTGCTACCACTTCAGCCTCACCGACAATCCCGGGGTCAACCACTTCGCGCTCCCCAGCAACGCAGGCGTTCTGGCGAGGCTCATCGCCGACCTCGGGCGACCGCGCTCGCGCTGTCGCTAGGGTGCGCGAGCGCGCGCGATCGGGCGGAGGCGAGCGGCTTGCCCGCACGCAAGTGCGGGTAACCTGCTGGCAGCAATTATGAACTTCCGTCAATCGCGGCGAGCACAGTCCAACGATTCGTGTGCGTCCGCGGCGAGGGCGAGGCTGGCATGAAAAAGGTCCTGGAGCTCCTGTTGTGCATCCTGCATCCGGTCGCCATGGTGTTGATCTGGATCAACCTCTTGACGCGCACCGACATAGGTGCGGTGGCGAAGCTGACCTGGGCGATCGCAGTCCTGGTTCCGTTCGTCCCGTTCGTCTACGTGCTGACCGGCAACGATTTCATCTAAGCGGGCCACCGTGGCACGGCTTGACGGCTACAGCTTCGGTCGGGTGATCGTCGACGGGTCAGAGCAGACACGGGATCTGATCGTCCTCCCGGACCGCGTAGTGACCGACTGGTGGCGCCGGGAAGGACACTCGCTGGCCATGGATGACCTCGATGAGGTGCTCGAGTCGCTGCCGGAGCGGTTGATCGTCGGGGTGGGCGCGCACGGCCGGCTGCATCCGGATCCGGAGGTAATCGCCGAGCTCGAGCGGCGCGGCGTTGCGGTCGAGTGTCTGCGCACGGACGACGCGGTCCGCCGCTACCGGGAGCTCGACGAGCGGCACACCGCTGCCGCGCTGCACCTGACCTGCTGACGCCGCCGGAGGGATCGAGTGGCGCGCTACGTGGAGCTTCGCCGGCACACCGACAGCGACGGCGACGTGCTCACCGAGGACGGGGTCCGGGCGGCGCTCGAGATCGGCCGCCGGCTCAGCGGGCCGTACGCGCTGCTGGTCTCGAGCGGAGCACAGCGCTCGACCCAGACGCTCGCGTGCTTTGCCTGCGCCCTGACCGAGCCGGTGAGCGGCGGGGTGATCGTCGAGCTGGGTCTGCGCTCGGAGGTCGAGGATCGCTGGCGGGCCGCCTACCAGGCCGCCGGGAGCGGTGAGCTCTCCGCGCTGCGCCAGGCGGACCCCGAGCTGGTCCGGGAGGACTCGGAGCGCTTGGCCGCCGGACTGCGCCGGATCCTCGCTTTCCTGCCCGACGAGGGTCGCGCGCTCGCGGTCGGCCACAGCCCCACGAACGAGGCGGCGGTGTTCGGACTCACCGGTGAGCTGGTGGCGCCGATCTCCAAGGGAGCGGGCGTCCTCGTCGTGGCCGAGGCAGACCACACCCACGTCGAGCCGCTTACCTGAGAGTCGTCCCCGCGCGAGCTCATTCGCTGTCGGGCAGTCGGTTGCCGACGCGACCTGGTGTGCGCCGCCGGCGATCGTGCCGGCCAAGGCGGGCTTGCTAGGGCATCTGGTAGATCGTCGAGTAGCCGATCAGGAACAGGACCTTGCCGTCGCTGATCACGGGGCTGAACTCACCGTCAGGGAACGAGAACACCTGTCGACCGGTGCGCACGTCGAGGCCCGCGGTCCGATTCGAGCCGAGGTCGGAGTAGTAGACAACGTTCCCCAGGACGGTGGCCGAACCGTCGATTCGCCCGCCGGCTGCATGGCTCCAGCGGACGCCGCCGGTGTCGGCATCGTAGGCGTAGAAATTGCCGTCGTATGAGCCGATGTACACGGTCGGCCCGAGACCGGGCACATCAGCGACGGCCGGCGAGGCGTAGACGTAGGCACCCGTCGACGCGGTCCACGAAGTGGCCCCGGAGTTCGCCCAGAACGCGTACACGGCGCCGCTCGTGCTGCCGATGTACACCCGCCCAAAGGCGACCGCCGGGGTCGAGTAGAAGCTATCGCCGCCACTGGCCGACCACGTCGCCTGGCCATCAGCCGCGTTGACCGCGTAAACGTGAGCGCCGTAGTCGCCGAGGTAGATCGTGTTGTGAGCGAAGGCGACTCCGCCCTTCACGGCGCCGCCGGCCTGGAAGGTCCAGTTGAGGTGGCCGTCGTAGGTCCTGAACGAGTACACGGTGCCGGTCTGGTCACCGAGGAACACGCTGAGGCCGTGGACCAATGGCGAGGACTCGCTCCCCGAAGGCAGCGAGTGCGACCACACGGTCTTCCCGGTTTTCATCGATACCGCTACGACCGCGCCATTGCCTGGCGCCTTGGCGCCGGGCGTCGTCGAGAGCAGCGTGAAGAACACGAGCTTGTGCCGGATGTCGAGCGCCGGAGAGGCCGCGGCCACCGTCCCCACCTTGCTCTGCCAGAGCAGGTGACCGTTCGTCGTGCCGAGCGCCTTGGCCGATCCGTCGGCGTCCTCGAAGTACAGCGTGTTCTGATAGATCACAGGCGGGAATTCGAGCAGCGCGCCGTCCTGGAACTTCCATCCCACGTGCAGCGGCCGGTCGAACTTGGACCCGTTGGGAAGGAAGCGTGTGCGGGCCAGGTTGTAGCCATACAGGGGCCAGGGGTCGTCGGTGGGCGCCGGCCGCGGCTTGGGGCGCGGTGGCGGGCGCCGGGGCAGAGCCGGGGGCGGAGCGGGCGCGACAGACACCGCGGGATCGCGTCGATGGTGCGTACTTGCAGAATTGAGCGGTACGAGGATCGCCACCGCAACCCCGGTCGTAAGCAGCAGGCCCGCCACGGCGACGAGTCCCCACCGCAGACCGGGACTCGGCATGGCGGCGGATACTAGCCAGCCGCAAGGACGACCCGACGCACACGAACCGACACGCGCGTTCGCGCGCGAGCCCGTCCCCGGATGGACCCACAGCTCTGGATGTCACTGCTGTCCTCCGGCCCACAATGCTGTCCCCCGGCCCACCCTTGGGCCGCCCGCTCAGCTGATCTGAGCGGTGATGACGGGGGCGGTCGTGGGAACGAGCGTGCCTCCCGCGGGCTCGGCGGTGACGAGCACCTCGCTCACTCCCCGGAGATCGCCGACCAGGCCAACCTCACCGGTCCCGCTGCTGGTCACGCTGAACAGCGTGCTCGTCGGCGACGGCGCACCATGCCCACGCTCGAGCCAGACCTGGTAGATGTGGCCGCTCGGCGGTGACGGAAAGTGGCTCACGACGAGCTCGCCGCGCCCGGCGGTCACCCGGAGCTCGGCGGTCCCCGTGCCGCGCACGCTCGCCTGGATCACGCGCGTTCCCGACGAGCCGCTGGACGCGAGCTCGACGATGCCAACGGCCACCAGCGCCGCCGCCAGCGCGCCGGCGATGGCTGCCGCGGGGCTGGGAACCCGGCGCCATCTTCGTCGTGCTCGCGGCGCCCGAAGTGGTGGCTGGTCACGCTCTTCGGCTCCTTGCTCCGCGTCCTTGGGCTCCGCCCTCGCCGCTTCGATCACCCTCCGGCGCAGCTCAGCCGGTGCCGTCAGCCGCGGTGCCGACGCGGGTAGCGCCTCGGCCACCGGCTGCAGCGTGGCGACCTCCTCGCGGCAGGCTGCGCAGCTGGCCAGGTGGGCGCGAAACGCCTCCAGCTCTTCGGGCTCGAGCGCGCCGAGCACGTACGCCGCAGCATCGCCGCCGCAATCGCGCTTGTCGGGCATCTTCTCCGGAGTGGTCATAGCACCACCGCCCGGCTGTCGCCAAGAAACGCCCGCATGCGGCCCAGTCCGAGGCGCATCCTCCCCTTCACCGTGCCGGCCGGAAGCGACAGCTTCCGCGCGATCTCGCTGTGCGTGAGCCCGCCGAAGTAGGCGAGCTCGATCACCTGGCGCTGATCGTTCGGGAGCGCGTCCAGGGCCCGGCGGATCTCTCTGCGCTCGTCGCGCCGCTGCACCTCGCTTTCGGTCCGCTCCGTCCCCGCCACGCGCTCGGCGGCGACCTCGTCGCGCACATCTCTGCCGGCCTTCGCCCGCTCAACGCGCACCGCGTCGAGCGCCCGGTTGCGCACGACGCTCGCCACCCAGGCGCGGACGCTGCCGCGAGCCGGGTCGTAGCGGCTCCTGGCTCGCCACAGCGACAGGAATGCCTCCTGAACCGCGTCCTCGGCCATCATCCGGCGCCCGCAGATCCTGTGGGCGAGCGAATAGGCGGCGTCGACGTGACGATCGAAGATCACTTCGAACGCGCTCATTGCACCTTCGTGGACGAGGTACATCAGTTCCTCATCGGCGAGGTCTCGAAGGTCGACGGAGCGAGAGCGGTTAGCGGATCCGAGCACGGTGAAGTCCCAAGAGATTTGATCACGTTCGGCGGGCGATCGATAGCCTCGGATGACATGCGGGTGGTGATCACGGGCAGCACCGGCACGATCGGCCTCGCGCTCGCGAGAGCTCTCCACGCGCGCGGGGACGACGTCGCGGCGTTGTCGCGCAACCGCCGGCGCGGGGCGGAGGTTCTCGGGGATGCGGCGCAGGTCCACGAGTGGGCCGAGCCCAAGCAGTCGGCTCCGCCGCGAGACGCACTAGCCGGCGCCGACGCGGTGGTCAACCTCCTGGGCGAGCCGATCGCCCAGCGCTGGACG
The DNA here is from genome assembly GCA_963731355.1 of uncultured Solirubrobacterales bacterium. Taxonomy (GTDB): domain Bacteria; phylum Actinomycetota; class Thermoleophilia; order Solirubrobacterales; family Solirubrobacteraceae; genus Palsa-465. The sequence goes on from CAVSUS010000007.1 coordinate 342,021, forward strand.
GAGGCGGCCAAGCGCGAGATCCGCGACTCCCGCGTGCTGCCCACGCGGTCGCTCGTCGAGGCGGTTCTCGCGCTCCCCGAGGGCGAGCGTCCGGGCGCGCTCGTATCGCAGTCGGCCGTCGGCTACTACGGACCTCGCGACGCACAACCGCTGGACGAGGATGCCCCGCCCGGTTCCGACTTCGTCGCGGGCGTGGTCGTGGACTGGGAACGCGAAGCCCGGTCAGCGAGTCCACCGTTGCGCGTGGCGATCGCGCGGACCGGGGTGGTGCTCTCGCCGAGCGGGGGCGCGCTCGCGAGGATGCTCCCGTTCTTCCGGCTCGGGCTTGGCGGACCGATCGCCGGCGGACGCCAGTACGTGCCGTGGGTGCATCTCGACGATGTCGTCGGGGCCATCTTGGCCTCCCTCGACAACCAGGGTGCGGAGGGGCCGCTCAACGTGACCGCGCCGAACCCGGTCACGAACCGCGAATTCGGACGCGCGCTCGGGCGGGCGCTCGGCCGGCCGGCCGTGCTGCCGGTGCCGGGTCTTGCGCTGCGGTTGCTCTACGGCGAGATGGCCGAAGTCGTCACCACCGGCCAGCGGGTCCTGCCGGCGCGGCTGGGCCGGCTCGGCTACCGGTTCCGCCATCCGGAGGTCGAGCCGGCGCTCAGGGACGTCCTGTCCGGCGACTAGCCGGTTCGGGTATCCAGGGACGTCCTGTCCCGCGACTAGCCGGTTCGGGTATCTGCGTCGTACGTGCCGCGTTCCCGCGTTCGTCCCGGGGCCGCCTTCCTGCGAAGCCGTCCGTCCGGCTGCTGGTGCACGATTGGCACAGGTCCGTTGCCGTTCTGTCACGAACGAGTCTTGTCGCGTTACAGGCCGCGGATCTAGCTTGCCGGTTCCGTCCGCGACCCGCCCTACCGTGGTGGATTCAAAGCGCATGAGACAAGGAGCCCAACCGAGATGAGCGAGCAGCAGAAGGCCGGCGCAAAGCCGGGCGCCGCGGCTGATCCGAAGTCCGACGCAAAGCGACAGGCCGCCCTCCAGGGCGCTCTCACTCAGATCGAGCGGCAGTTCGGCAAGGGGACCGTGATGCGCATGGGCGATCCGGGCGCGCGCGTCGCCGTGGACGCGATTCCGACCGGTGCCCTGTCGCTCGACATCGCGTTGGGGATCGGCGGCGTGCCGCGCGGGCGGATCGTCGAGATCTTCGGCCCCGAGTCATCGGGTAAGACCACGCTCGTCTACCACGTGATCGCCGAGGCTCAGAAGCTCGGCGGGGTGTGTGCGTTCGTAGACGCCGAGCACGCGATGGACCCGCTGTACGCGCAGCAGATCGGCGTGGACATCGACGAGCTGCTCGTCTCCCAGCCCGACTACGGCGAGCAGGCGCTCGAGATCGTCGACATGCTGATCCGCTCGGGGGCGGTCGACGTGATCGCGGTCGACTCGGTGGCCGCACTCACGCCCCGCGCCGAGCTCGAGGGCCAGATGGGCGACCAGACCGTCGGGGTCCAGGCGCGGATGATGTCGCAGGCGATGCGCAAGCTCGCCGGCAACCTCAACCGCACCCAGACCCTTTGCGTGTTCACCAACCAGATCCGCGAGAAGGTGGGCGTAATGTTCGGTTGCCTGCACGCCACCGCTCGCGTGGTGCTGGCCGACGGGCGCACGGAAAAGATCGGCAAGATCGTGAACCAGCGCATGCCCGTGGAGGTTCTTTCGATGGACCCCGCCACGGGCAAGATCGAGCCGCGCCGCGTTGTCGAGTGGTACGACAACGGTGAGACAGACGAGTGGCTCCAGTTCGAAGTCGAGGCGGGCGGCGGCTCCGGCAAGCGCAAGTTCGCATGCACACCGAACCACCTCATCTTCACGCCGCAGGGAGAACGTCACGCGTTTGAGATCGAGGAGGGCGACGAGGTTCTGGCTACGGTCAAGCACTACGACCTTCGCCAGGACCAGCTGAAGCTGATCCTCGGCAGCGCGTTGGGCGACGGCGCTCTACGCTACGTGTCGGATCGCAACGTCAGCTTCCGGGTCGGCCACGGACTCAAGCAAGCCACTTACTGCGAATGGAAGCGTGAGATGCTCGCTCCCTTCGCAAACAAGATCGGGCCGACCGGGACCGGCATCGGATTCGACACGATCCCGATGCACCAGCTTGCGTGGCTGCACGACGCGATCTATCGACAGTCCGGTGGACGGACCGTGAGCGACGAGCTGATTGCCCAGCTCGATGAGCGCGCCATAGCCGCGTGGTATTGCGACGATGGCAACTTCTCGGGGCACTACGAGCGCTGGGGACACGGCAAGGCGGTGATCTACAACAAAGCGCTGACAACAGCGGACAAGGAGCGGCTTGCCGTTCGTTGCGAGGAGCTGGGAATGGGGCGCCCCACGGTCACCTACCGCGAGCTTTTGTTCAGCGGCGAGCGAGCACGCAGGTTCCACGAAAAGATCGCGCCATACGTCCACCCATCGCTGGACTACAAGCTCCACCCTGATTTCCGCGGTCGATTCCAGTGGCATCCCGACACCAGCGACGCTCACCTGAACGGGACACGGTTGAACTCGCGGACAAGCCTGCGAGCCGTACCGGCGAGGGTTCTCCGCAGGTACCGAAAGCCCGCGCCACCTCCGCCGCACGATCGGCCGAGCCTTCGACGTCGCTACGACCTCCAGATCGAAGGCAACCACACGTACCTGATCGATCACGTCGTCGTCCACAACTCTCCGGAGACCCAGCCCGGCGGCCGCGCGCTGAAGTTCTACGCCTCCCAGCGCCTGGACATCCGCCGGATCGAGACCCTCAAGGACGGCACCGAGGCGGTCGGCAACCGCGTGCGGGTGAAGGTCGTCAAGAACAAGGTCGCCGCGCCGTTCAAGCAGGCGGAGTTCGACATCGAGTTCGGCACGGGAATCTCGACCTCCGGCTGCTTGATCGATTACGGCATCGAGCACAACATCGTCACTAAGTCCGGCTCGTTCTTCTCCTACTGCGAGGAGCGGCTCGGCCAGGGGCGCGGCAACGCGAAGACTTTCCTCGACGAGCATCCGGAGATCGCTCGTGAGATCGAGGCCAAGATCTACAGCGTCCTGGGGATCGGCCGCGATCTCGTCAAGTCGATCGAGGCCCGCGAGGAGCCGCCGCTGCAGGCCGTGGATCCGGCCGCGGCCGCAGCCGCAGCGGATCAAGCGGCGTAGCGCACGTCAGCCTCTCCACCGCCCATCCCGCGCGAATTGGCCAGTCCCGTCAACCTCGGCACCGACGATTGCGTCCAACAGGCGCTCGAGCTGGCGTATCGCTACCTGAACCGGTGCGATCGCACGGTGGAGGAGGTGCGCCGCCACCTCCGGAGCAAAGGGGTGGAACCCGACGCGGCGGAGCGCTCGATCGGGTTGCTGCGAGAGCAGGGCTACCTCGACGACGCCCGCTACGCGCGACTGTTCGCACACGACAAGCGCGAGCTCGAGCACTGGGGTACTGATCGGATCGCCGCGAGGCTGCTCCATCACGGGGTCGAGCGGGAGCTGATCGACGAGGTGCTGTCGGAGCAGGCGCCGCGCGAGGAGTTCGATCGAGCGCTGTCGCTGTTGCGCCGGCGGTTCCCCTCACCGCCGGCCGACCGCCGTGAGCGCGACAGAGCGCTGGGGGTCCTGCTTCGCAGGGGCTACGACCCCGAGCTCGCCGTCGAGGTGCTGACGGCGCATTCGCGTCTGGCGCGAGAGCCCGACGTGCGCTAGGTTGGCCTCCTTCACCAGAGGGAGGAGGCCTCAGATGACCCTCATGGGCCCGGGCGTAAACGGCGGAAGCAATCGGCGGGCTCGTTCGAGCGCGAACGCCCCGCACCGCCGGGTCGGTCTGTCAGGAGGTCTCGTCGCAGCGGTGACGGCGGCCCTCGTGTTGCTGGCCACCGCCGCCTACGCCGCCACGACCGCGAAGCGCTTCAAAGGCAAGACCTCCCAGCACGAGCCGATCTCGTTCACGATCTCGGCTGGCCACATGAAGAACCTCAGCTTCTGGATCGACGCGGCCTGCCCGAGCGGCCACCGGTACCGGATTCACGACTTCAACTTCCCGGCGATCAAGATCACGCGGGCTAGGTTCGACCAGACCTTCGTCTCTACCAAACCCAAGGCTACGGCACGGATAGCCGGACGCGTCCGCGCGAAGAGCGTCACCGGCACGTTGACCGACCGGACGATGATCAACCTCGAGCACCGCTACTGCAGCGGCAAGGCGACGTTCAAGCTGTCCAAGTAGCGTCCGCGGGTGGGGCCTCCGGCGCGTGCGAAGCGGGGGCTGCCCGGATGTCCGGGCGCGGCAACTGCCGGAGCGTGCGGCGCGCCGCGCGCTCGGGAGCGAGGTTTGCGCAGGTTGCCTTCCGGTACTACGATTCCGGTAGCGAACGAATGGCCCGCGGGCCACAAAACACCAGCAAATCCTGTAGATACTGGATTCCGGACACAGAGTTGACGGCAATCTCGAACGGGCCCAAAGGCCCTCCCAGATCAAAACCTTGTCCTTCCCGCCGTGAGGTCGGTCGTGGATTGGCCAGCGAAGGCTTGCAGTCGCCAAGAGCCACCGAACTTGCGGCGGTGAGGACTTAGAGCCGCCGCCTGAACAGGCGCCGACGGCGTCACGCCCGGCATCCGTTCGTGCCACTCGCACGGGCCGCTCGGTCGCTCCCAAAAACTGAAAAGCAGTGTGCGGGACATGGCCGCCAGGCCAGCCCGTCAGGAGAGGAACGACCATGGAAATCATCGGTGCCGCAGCGCTCATCGCCGTGGGAATCGTGGTGGCCGCGGTGGTTTACGGTCGCACGCACGGCCCGCGTCTTGCGGTGGCCAGTCAACCGGCCACAGCCGCGCGGCCGGGTGCGGTCGAGGTGCCGGAGCGCACGGCCGCACTCGCGCAGAGAGAGGCCGAGCTGGCCCGCCGCGAGGCCGAGCTGGCCCGGCGAGAATCTGAGCTCGAATTGGAGCGCGACGGGATCCTCGAAACCCAGCAGGAACTCGAACGGGCTCTGGAGCGAACCTCGGGACTGTCCGCGGCGCGGGCCAAGCAGATGCTCCTGAAGGAGGTCGAGGAGCAGGCGCGACACGATGCGGCGCGGCGCATCCGCGAGATCGAGGACGAGACCAAGCGCGAGGCCGAGCGCCGCGTGCGGAACATTCTCTCGGTCTGCATGCAGCGACTTGCGGCCGGCCACGCCGCCGAGACGACGGTCTCGGTCGTCCAGCTCGCGACCGACGACATGAAGGGCCGAATCATCGGCCGCGAGGGTCGCAACATCCGCGCTTTGGAGAACCTGACCGGGGTCGACTTCATCATCGACGACACCCCGGGTGCCGTGGTCCTCTCGGGCTTCGACGGCGTGCGGCGGGAGATTGCGAGGCTGACGCTCGAGAAGCTCCTCCAGGACGGTCGGATCCATCCGGCCCGGATCGAAGAGATGTACTACCAGGCCAAGTCGGAGCTCGAGAACCACATCGTGGAGATGGGGGAGCAGGGCGTGTTCGAGGCCGGCGTCCAGGGAACCCACCCCGAGCTGGTCAAGCTGTTGGGACGGCTCAAGTTCCGCACCAGCTACGGGCAGAACGTGCTGGCGCATTCAATCGAGGTGGCTCGACTGGCGGCGATGATGGCCGACGAGCTCGGCGCGAGCGCGAAGACCGCCAGGCGGGCCGCGCTGCTGCACGACGTCGGCAAGTCGGTGACGCACGAGATCGAGGGTCCGCACGCACTTGTGGGCGGCGAGCTTGCCCGCAAGTACGGCGAGACGGAAGCGGTCGCACATGCGATGGAGGCTCACCACAACGAGGTCGACCCCCAGACGATTGAGGCGGTGATCGTTCAGGCCGCCGACGCGCTTTCCGGCGCCCGGCCCGGCGCTCGCGGAGAGTCGCTGGAGCAGTACGTCAAGCGGTTGCGCGACCTCGAGGAGATCGCCACGCGACACAAGGGCGTGGACAAGGTGTACGCGATGCAGGCCGGGCGCGAGATCCGGGTGATGGTCGCTCCGGGAGCCATCGACGACGACGCCGCGACGCTTCTGTCCTACGAGATCGCCAGAGAGATCGAGAAAGAGCTCGAGTACCCCGGACAGATCAAGGTGACCGTGATCAGAGAGTCCCGCGCGGTCGAGTACGCGCGCTGATCGGCGGGCGGACTGGTCCGCCCCGGTCGCTCAGCTGTGAGCGTGATGATGAGCAAGCGCGCCGTGCGCCGTCCACGCGCCGAACTGAGGAATCAGCACGATCGCGACTATCAGCCCCCCGACGATCGCACCGGCCAGCGCGATCCAGCGCCCGGCGGCGCCGGGCGCCATGCCGGGAAGATCGCTCACCGCGTCCGTGGCCCGAAGCGATTTGCCGAGCTTCGGGAGGTGACCGAGCACATGGATGGCCGTGAACACGAGCCAGACGATGAAGCTCACCTTGTGGATGGTGAGGAGCTCGCCGCGGTTTCGCGGGCCGTGGAAGAGCAGGAGAACACCGGTCACGAACACGACCACTGTGGTGACCACGACGATCGGCGCCATGACTCGCAGACCGATTTCCGGCGGCCCCTTGTCGCGATACACACGATTGCCGGTGTAGTAGCGCATGAACCGGTAGCCGGTGCTGGTCATCTTCAGAGCCACCGGCCCGAGCAACAGCAGGCCCAGAAACAGGTGCAGCCATGTGAGCTGACCAATGCGCACGATCGTGAGCCCGATCACAGCGAGCAGCACGAACAAGACCACGCTGATCATCGCCGTCAGCTGCTCGTTGCCTTCAGTCCCGCCGCCGGTGATCGCGAGGTGAGAAGAATGCTCTTTGGCGGCAAACTGTCCTCTCATGGCACGACTCATGATCTCGAAAATGCGTGACGCCGCTGGATGCGGCCGTGTGGCATGCCCGGGCTGATCCTAGTAGTCGAGGATGAGCCCGGCATCGTCGACTTCCTGGACCGGGGGCTGAAGGTTCACGGCTTCGACGTGGCGATCGCCACGGATGGAGAAAGCGGCAGCCAAAGAGCGCTGGACGAGGACGTGGACCTCGTCGTGCTCGACATCTTGCTGCCCGATCGCAGCGGGCTCGACGTGCTCTCGACCGTCCACGAAGCCAGGCCGGAGCTGCCTGTCATCGTGCTGACCGCGCTTGGGGAAATCGAGCATCGGGTCACCGGGCTCGACGCCGGCGCGGTGGACTACTTGACCAAACCCTTCTCGCTCAGTGAGCTCGCCGCGCGCATCCGGGCCCAGCTGCGGGTCGCTGCGCACACGCAGCGCACGACGCTGAGCGGGGGGGACGTGGAGATCAACCTCCTGACGCGCGAGGTCCGCCGCGGTGGGGAGCTCGTGCGGCTCTCCACAACCGAGTTCGAGCTGCTGTCCTACCTGATGCGAAACGCGGGACAGGTGCTCTCGCGCGAACAGATCCTGCGCTCCGTGTGGGGATACGACTACGACCCGGGCACCAACGTGGTGGACGTGTACATCGGCTACCTCCGCCGCAAACTGCGCTTCGCAGACCGTGCCGCTCCCATCGTGACCGTCCGCTCGGTCGGGTATCGCTTCGATGCAGGCGATTAGGTCTGCGCTGCCGTCGAGCCTGCGCTGGCGGCTGACGCTCTGGGTTGCCGGCGTGATGCTCCTGTCCGCGGCGGTGGTGTTCGTCGTCGTCTACAAGGACACCGGCACCCAGCTCCGCAGCCAGATTGACCGGGACCTCACCGGCGACACGGGCCAGCTCGCTCAATCGCTGACGGCGTCGCCCGCTCTAACCCCGACCGAGATCACGACCGCCGCGACCACCTACATGCGCGTACAGCCGTACACGGCTACCTCCACGCTGATGTTCGTGATGATTCCCGGCGGGCCAACGGTGAGCAACCACCCGGAAGTGTTCGGCGGGGGCGGGGAGTTGGGAGAACACGAGACGCGCGCCGAGCAGGCACGCGAGATCAGCGAGGAGCGGCAGCTCGGGGTACCGCGGATCGGCTATTCCACGCAACTTGTTCCAGACGTCGGTAAGGTCCGGATCTTCGAGCGCGCGGTAACGGTGGGCGCGCTGCGGGCCACCGTGGGCGCCGGCGAGCCCCTGACCAACGTGGATCGTGCCCAGGAGGGAGTCGCTCGAGCCTTCGTGCTCGCGGGCGCGATCGTCCTGGTGCTCGCCATGCTCGCCTCATATGCCGCCGGAGCCCGCGTATCGGCGCCGTTGCGACGCATGGCGGGGGTCGCGACCCGGGTGGACGCCGGAGACCTCGCGCCGCGTATGGAGACCTACCCAGGCCGCGCCGACGAGGTTCGCGTGCTCTCGGACTCGTTCAACCACATGCTCGACCGCCTCGCCGAGGCCTTCGCCAGTCAGCGGGCATTCGTCGCCGACGCATCCCATGAGCTGCGCACGCCGCTGACCGTGATCCGAGGGCAGCTCGAGGTTCTCGCGGCCCAGGAGAATCCGTCCGGAGAGGACGTTCGCCGGGTCGAGCGCCTCGTGCAGGCGGAGATAACGCGGGTGAGCCGCCTGGTGGACGACCTGCTCGTGCTGGCCCGGGCCGAGCAGACCGATTTCCTGCGCCCCGAGTGGATCGACGTGCGCCGGTTCGTCGACGAGCTGTGGGATGGACTGAGCCTGACTGCGGATCGGCGGTTCGAGCTGGGCGATGTCCCCGAGGGCTACCTCCACGGGGATTCCGATCGCCTGGCGCAGGCGCTCCGAGATCTCGCGAGCAATGCGATTGAGCACACCGCAGAGAGGACCGGGCTGGTCCGGCTGGACGTCGAGCCCGTTCGGCCCGACAAGATCCGCTTCACGGTCCTCGACGATGGCCCCGGGATCCCGGCCGCCGAGCGCGAACGGGTCTTCGAGCGGTTCCATCGAACGGACTCTGGGCGCAGTCGAGCGGCCGGAGGGGCCGGTCTGGGACTCGCGATCGTGCGGGCGATCGCCGAGGCGCACGGTGGCGACGTGCGCGCCGCCGAACCGTTCGACGGGATCGGGGCCCGGGTGGAGCTCGTGCTTCCCGGTTTTGAGGTCACTAACCTTGCCGGTCGATGAAGCGCTACCACGTCACGACGTTCGGATGCCAGATGAATGAGCACGACTCCGAGCGGATGAAGGGAATGCTCGAATCGCTCGGCTACTCGGAGGCGCCGAGCCGCGACCAGGCCGACCTGATCCTGTTCAACACCTGCTCGATTCGCGAGAAGGCCGACGAGCGGTTCATCTCCCACCTGGGCGAAGCGAAGCGGCTGAAGAAAGAGGACCCGGAACGGATCGTGGGCGTCGGCGGCTGCTGGGCGCAGTCGGTCAAGGAGGAGGTCTTCGACCGCTTCCCGTTCGTCGACGTCGCCTTCGGCCCCGGGCAGGTGCACCGGCTGGCCGAGTTTCTGACCAGCGATTCGCTGACCGCGCAGGGGTTCTTCGAGTTCGAAGGGTTCACCGGTCATCTCCCGGCCAAACGGGAGAGGGAGTTCCAGGGCTGGGTCCAGATCAGCGTCGGATGTAACTGCGTCTGTTCCTACTGCATCGTGCCGTCGACGCGTGGGCGGGAGGTGAGCCGCGCCGCGGGCGAACTCGTCGCTGAGGTCCGGGAGCTTGCGGCCGAGGGCGTGCGTGAGGTCACGCTGCTGGGCCAGAACGTCAACTCCTATGGCCGCGACCTACCGCGCGACGAGCGGGTGACGTTCGCCGAATTGCTGGGGCTGCTCGACGCGGTGGACGGGATCGACCGGATCCGCTACACGAGTCCGCATCCGAAGGACATGCGCGAGGATGTGATTCGCGCCCACGCAGAGCTCCCGTCGCTGTGCGAGCACATTCACCTGCCTCTGCAGTCGGGGTCTAGCGTTGTGCTGAAGAGAATGCGCCGCACGTACACCCGCGGGCGCTATCTCGACCGCGTGGCGATGATCCGCGAGTACGTCCCGGACTGCGCGTTGACGACCGACATCATCGTCGGCTTTCCCGGCGAGACCGATCACGACTTCGAAGAGACGCTCGAGGTCGTTGAGGAAGTCGGCTACGACGGGGCGTTCACGTTCCTGTACTCGCCCCGCCGGGGAACCGAGGCCGCGGCACTTCCCGACCAGCTGCCGCACGAGGTCAAGGTGGAGCGCATGGAGCGGCTGGTGGAGGTCGTCCAGCGCCGGGCACGCGAACGTGCTCAGCGATTCGTCGGCCGGACGCTCGACGTGCTGGTCGAGGGACCGTCGCGCACCGACCCGAGCCGCCTGCGCGGGCGGTCACGCCACAACAAGGTCGTGAACTTCACGGGACTGGGCTCCCCGGGCGAGATCGTCGACGTGCTGATCACGGGCGCCACCAGCCAGACGCTGGCGGGCGGGTGCTCGCTGGTGGCAAGCGCCTCCCGCTGACCGTCGTCCACGCCCGACGAAGAGAGGGGGATCTGTCCCCTCCGTATGCGAACATCTGTTCGTGCGTTGGAGCAATCTCAGTCAGGACGTGGAGGAGCGGGCGCGGCTGCCGGGCTACGGCGAAGAGGTCATCGTGCGGCATTTCGACGCGCCCGAGGCGATCGAGACCCGTTTCTACGAGGTGCGGGCCAAATCGATCCTGAATCACGTTCCCAAGGCGTCGCGGATGCCGTTCCGTTGGACCGTGAATCCGTATCGAGGCTGCACCCACGCTTGCCAGTACTGCCTGTGGGGTGACACGCCCGTCCTGCTCGGTGACGGGCGCCACAAGCCGATTGCTGATCTGGAGGTGGGGGACCAGATCTACGGCACGTCGCGAAATGGCAAATACCGCCGCTACGTTCGCACGACGGTGCTCGACAAGTGGATCACCGTCAAGCCGGCTTACCGAGTGATCCTGGAGGACGGCACCGAACTCATCGCCAGCGGCGATCACCGGTTTCTGAGCAACCGCGGCTGGAAGCACGTCCTGAATACGCCCGCCAGCGAGCAAGATCGTCCCCACCTCACAACTCGGAATCATCTCGTGGGGACCGGCGGCTTCGCTCCGCCGCCCGTCGAGACCGGCGACTACCGCTCCGGGTACCTCTGCGGGCTGATACGAGGCGACGGCTGCCTTTGGTCGCCGTCGTATCGCCGATCCGATGGCACCATCGGCCGTGGGCGTGCGTTTCGCCTCGCGCTCGTTGACCTCGAAGCCCTGCTCCGCGCTCGCGAGTACCTCTTGGAAGCGGGAGTGGCGACACGCACACGGGTCTTTCAGAGAGCGTTCGGGGCGTACCGGGAGATCAACTCGATCTCAACGTACGGGTCGCTGATCAGCCGGATCGATGACCTCATCGAGTGGCCGATCCTGCCAAGCCTCGACTGGTGCCGAGGGTTCCTTGCTGGGATCTTCGACGCAGAGGGTTCCAGGAGCGCTGCCACCCTCCGGATAGCGAACACTGATCGCCAGGTCCTGGCTTGGATCGAAGCGTGCGCAAAGCACCTCGGCTTCGAAGTCGGGCACGACCGGACCCAGAATCGGAACGGCCTTACCTACATCCGCATCCGCGGCGGGCTCTCGGAGCACCTTCGTTTCTTCCACTTGACCGACCCGGCCATCACGCGCAAGCGCTCTATCGAGGGCCAGATGGTCAAGACGTTCGCCAACCTGAAAGTCGAGGCGATCGAGCCGCTCGGCCGGGCCCTGCCTCTGTACGACATCACCACCGGCACCGGTGACTTCATCGCGAACGGCGTCGTCAGCCACAACTGCTTCGCCCGCCCGACCCACAAATACCTGGACTTCAACGCGGGCCGGGACTTCGAGCGCGAGATCGTGGTGAAGGTCAACGCGCCGGAGCTCCTGCGGACGGAGCTGGCGCGGCCGTCATGGAAGGGCGAGCACGTTGCGCTCGGCACGAACACCGATCCATACCAATGGGTCGAGGGTCGCTACAAGCTGATGCCCGGCATCTGGGAGGCGATGCGCGATGCGGCCAACCCGTGCTCGATCCTGACGAAATCGCCGCTGCTGCTGCGGGATCTGAAAGTGATGACGGAGATCGCGGAACGCACGGAGTTCGGCGCCGCGCTGTCGGTGCCGACGCTCGACGAGCGGGCCTGGCGAGCCACGGAGCCGCACACGCCGAATCCGCGAGCGCGCCTGGAAGCGGTTTCGGAGCTGACGAAGGCGGGCATCAGGACGGGCGTGCTTGTAGCGCCGCTGATGCCAGGCATCAACGATGCGCCCGAGCAGGTGGCACCGATCCTCGAGCTCGCCAGCGAGGCCGGGGCGTCGTACGTGACGGGGATCGCATTGCACCTGCGCGGGGATGTTCGCGACCTGTGGTTCGAATGGCTGGCGGCGAACCGTCCCGATCTCGTTGAGCGATACAAGGAGCTCTATCGTCGCGGTGCCTACGCGACGCGAGAGGAGCAACAGCGGTTGACGGCGCTGGTCCGCGGGCCTGATCTGGAGCCCGGTCACCGAATGCGGGGACGCGCCGAGCCGGCGCCCGAGCCGGAACGCCCGAACCCCGGGCAGGCGCAAAAGCGCCTGTTCTGATGAAGTCCCGCTTGAAACGACCGGCTCCGTTGCGTGGTAGTAGACGGAGCGGAGTGCTTCGGCAGAGATGATGTCAAGAAAGGAGCCCAAGAACCGACGAGACCTCCACCTGGAGCGCGTCTTCGAGACGCGTACCGAAGCGTGGGAGAAGGTCGGCCTGGCTGCCAACGTCAGCCGGCGCGCGATACGCCGGGCGCGGCGCGAGGCGGCCATCGCGCTGGTGCTGCTCGTGGGCGTGTTCGTCGTCTTCGCCTTCAGAAAGCAGCTGTTCGGCGCCCACAACGACACGATCGTTCGGATCGGCACCGTCGTCGTGCTCGTGATCCTTGGATGGACGATCGCGCGCGACATCGGCCGCGCCGCCGGCCCGACGTTCTTCCGCCGCATGGATCCGTCGACCGCCGGCACCGTGGGGTTCGTGATCCGTCTGGCGACCCTGGCGGCCACGCTGCTGGTCGCCCTGAGGATCGCCAACCTCAGCGCCAGCACGATCGTTGCCACGAGCGCCTTCACGGCGGTCATTCTTGGTCTCGCCGCGCAGCAGACGCTCGGAAACCTGTTTGCGGGCATGGTGCTGCTGAGCGCGCGTCCATTCCGCGTCGGCGAGCGGGTGCGACTCCAGGCCGGGGGCGTAGGAGGGTCCGTGGAGGGCGTGGTCAGCTCGCTCGGGCTGCTGTACACCACGCTGGCCCGCGGGGACGATCGCATCCAGATCCCCAACAACGTCGTGCTGGCCGCCGCCGTCGTCCCGATCCGGGAACCCGACTCGGTCGACGTGCGCGTGCGCCTTACAGCTGGCATCCGTCCCAGTCAGGTCCAGGACATCCTGGATGGAGAGATCACCACGCCCACCCGCTCCCCCGCAAAGGTGCTCCTCGAGGAGCTCGACGGCGACGATCTCATCGTCAGGGTGCAAGCCACGCCCGAGCGAGCCAACGACGGGGCGAAGCTCGCCGACGAGATCATCGCCGGCCTGGCCAGCGTCACCGGCGAGCACCCGCTCACACAGGAGCGACCGCGCCCCCGCGCGCAGGCCTAGCCCGAGGCGTAGCGGAACTCCCGCTAGCCCTCCACGCCCGAGCTCGCGGCGCTCACGAGCACCGGAACGGCCACCTCCAGCGGAGCGTCGGAGGCGAGGAAGTAGTAGTTGACGCGTTCCGGATTCTCGGTTCTGAACACGAGCGCATGCTCGAAGCTTCGCTTTAGAAATGTCGCCAGCGCCTCTCCGTCCCGGAATCGGTGTCGAACGAATGGCTGATGTAGGTGTGGCTCGTAGGCGACATAGCCGGTGAACTTTCCGCTCTCGCCCACGCGAGCGTGAATCTCGGCCACCACGACGGCAAGCTGCTCCTCGGTGAGGAACATCATGGCGTTGTCCCAAATGACGTGTGTCACGGACGCCTCGGGGAGACCCAGTCGGATGTCGTGGACCTCGTAGCGAACGTTTTCGCGAGCGTTGACGCGACGGGCAAATTCGACCGCAGCCGCGTCGATGTCGACTGCAAGGACCGAGCGAGCGCCAGGACCGTAGAAGTGCCGACTGTAAAAGCCGTCGCCGCACGCGATCTCCAAGACATCGGCGGCGGGGCTCAGACACAGGCGGCTGAACAAGCCCCGCTCGAGAAAGGTCGAGTCCCCCTGCGCCGGCCATTTGTAGTTGAGGTCGACGTAGTGGTCGAACCACATGCGACGGCGGTCGAACCGGCCCTCGATCGCGCCTTGAATTCGATGCATATGGGCGCTGAGCCACCGCAACATGCGGTTGATGCGCTGAAGCGCGGCGATGACGGGACGTGCGAATGGGAGCGCGGGATGCGGTCTCGTACCGCCCGCAGCGGACTCGAGCCTCTCCCCGGAGCGGTCATCCGATGTCATCGCTCGGCACCCCAATATACGCGGCGCACGCATTATTGCCAGTTAGCATCTGGCTAAGTCACCTGGGACGTTTGGCCGGACAGGCAGACCTGCGAGCGCTCGGGTCCCGCCTGCCGACCGGACTCGCTTCTCTGGCCCCGTCGGAGCCATCCCGCTCAGCGGCGCCTCGCATCGGCCTCGCGGGCACGCCGAGCGCAGCTCCTGCCCTGGGTCCCTGGGAATCCCGGTTCTTCAACAACGTCGCCCGCGGAATCGTCCGGGTGCCTGCCGCATCTGGGGCAGCTATCTGCCTGTGACCACGCTGGGGGCGAGAGTGTTACGGCGCGAAGGGACACGGCACCTAGCGTGCCCTGGTCACGCCCCGGTGCTCCGCCATCCATCGGGCGAGTGCCTTATAGGCCGGCCTCGGGCTGCCGTTTGGATTGAGCAAACCCCACCGTCCCGTGTCATTGTCCTTGATCGCATACAAGTCCAAGTAGGTGACGTATGGATAGTCGAGGAGGGTGTCATTGAGGTATTGAGTGATATCTGCCGCCTGCGTGCTCGGATTGACGGGAGGTGAGGTATCAGACCCTCCGAGGTTTTGCCCGACCTCGGTGACGTACCACGGAACGTTTACGCCGTTGGCGACCGCAAGAGCGTGATAACGCCCTACCGCAGGCCAACCACCATCCTCGCCAGAGCCCAGGCGATCCATTGGTCCGTACGGATGGATCGAGAAGGCATCGACCGCACGGGCGTTCGCTGGTAGCGCATGGATGAAGTCGTGTATCCAGCCGCCACCGCGGGCGTCTTGGGACCAGGTGCCATTGCTTCGCCGATAGTCACCGAAGCTGTCGGCAATCAATGTCACGTGGAGACCGGCGAGTGCAGCATGGGACGCCGCATACTGCACCGCGTAGGACTGCGGCGTGCTTCCGTGGTCGTAGACCTCGTTGCCGAGCTCGATTTCGTGCAATCCGAGGTGCGAGATCTTGCGTGCAAGCGCCCGGACCTCGAAGGCCACGGCGCTTGGGCTCATGCCCGCCAAGCCCGGGTTGAACAGCACCACCGACTTGACGCCCTGCCGAAGGGCATACCTGAGCTTGCCGATGTTGTCGCCGTCCCCGACGTCGATCCGGTCCCAGGTGATTCCGATTCGCCACAATCTCGCACCTAGTCCCCAGCCCGACATGCCCATGACCGAGACTCGGAAATGGTGGACGCCGGACGGGACCGCCCGAGCGCCGGACGGGACCGCCCGAGCGGCGGTTGCGACCGCCGGAGCTCGAGTCCTCGCCATCGTCGCCGTTGCGATCGCGCAGGCGCAAACGGCCATCACGACTATCGGGCGTAGCGGAAACCTGGTCATTCTCCAACTCGTCAGCGCCCGCGGGGGCTCGTCTCGGCTCTCGGTCAAGCGACCGTGGCTCACACCGAGGAACAAGCGAGTCGTGCGCAAATCCCGGATACGTCCGTTCAACTCGTCGAACGGCGCAGCGGCTCGCACAACCGCGTGCACCCTAGCACGAGCGTCCCGACCATCCCGAAAGCGCAAAGCCAGGTTTCGTGGACGAGGCAGGTCTTCGCGTCGCCTGGTGGGTCCTGGCCAAGCCTCCGCACTGGACCACCCCACCGCGACTATGTTTGAGAAGGGAAGGGGCAGCCGGCTAGAGCAGCGCCAGAGTGCGTGCGCCGATCGTGTAGAGGAGCCTTTGGGTTCCCCTGGTTCGATTCCCATCCACCAGGATCAGACGCAGGATCACATCCAGGCGGGCTCGGCGATGATGCCGGGTGTAGGAGCGCAGGTACGCGACCGTGCTGGCGTTCAGCACGAACGCGAACTCGCGGCTCTTACCCGCCTTGACTTTTGCGGCGAGCTTATGGAAAGTGATAACGCGCTTGACGCGAGCTGGCGCGATCGCCAGCGTGGGAGTGATCCGGCACCCCGAGGAGTGAGCCGGGCAGGACACCGTGACGATGACGTCCCTGCCGACTACCCGCAGCCGAGGGCGCGCTGACACGGTGACTCTGAGCGCGGATGATGCTGCTGACGCTCCGAAGTCGACGTCGCCGCGGTAGGAGGCGCGGACGGCATGGATGCCAGCACGCCGGTAGACGACCCTGCAGGCCGCGAAGCCGTTGCGCACGGTGGCAGAAACGCAACCCCTGATCGATTTGCCGGCGTCGGTGAACGATACCCTACCGCCGTCCGGAGCTGGGCTCACCTTCGCGCGGTACAGAACGGGATCACCCACCGCCGGCGTCGCGGTCGATGAAGTCACTGCTGTGCCCGTTGGCTCGACGACACGTACCACTGCCGGGGGAGTGTTCGTAGAGCCTGCAAACGCGCCGTTCGGAGATCCCGTATACAGGGCGTTGACCACGTGCATGCCGAAGGCACCATACGTAGTGGTGCAGATGACCTTTCCGCTCGCGTTGATCGGCTGAGCTCCGCAGCCTGGGATTACGACTCCACCGTCGAGGAAAGCGACGGTGCCACCCGGCAGCGAGGGGGTGGGTTTCACGATCGCGGTGTAGGTCACCTGCTGCCCCACCTTGGCGACCGCGCCTGAGGAGGCGATCGCCGTCGTCGTGCGCGTACTCGCTACGGGCGCCGAGGGGGTACCACCGCCGAACGCACTGAAGCCGTAGTCGCCACCGGGGAGGTCCTCGAGCGCGATCCGACCGCTCGTGTACCTGGAATCAACAACGCTGACGACCGCCCGCCACGAGCCCTCTGCCGGCTTGTACCAAGCGATGATTACGCCACCGTTGTTCGAGATCCCGATCTGATCTCCGGGTTGCAACTGTGTGTAAGGCGAGCTTGCGAACGTGAGTCTTCGTTCGTCGTCGACACCGTCTACACGCCAGATCGAGACCTGGGAGCGCGACCCGCGGGAGGCGGCGCCGCCGAAGTCGGCGAAGTAGCCCCCGGTTGGGTGCGCCGAACCAGAGGTTCCGCCAGCGACGTCGACGTACAGCGAGGCGTCGCCCGTGCCGCTGCGCGCAACCGTGGTCCACGCCTCTACGGGGTTGGCGTAGGCGGCGCTCCAGAGCGCCGCGGCGAACATGCCGTTGGTGCCCGTGAACTCGTGAGGAGTAGCTTGGAGATCGAGATACATCGGTCCTTCACCGAGCGCGGGGGTGATCCAGTTCGGACTCAGCGACTGATCAAATGCGAAGTTGTCCAGTGCGGGCGAACTCGGAAACGACGCGAATGCCGCCGTCGCTTGGGTGGCCGCGGCCGAAAGTGCGAGCAAGGTTGCGAGCGCGATCCACAGGAGGCGTCGGCGACGGCTGCGGCGCACAAATAGGCGCGACCCCTGTCTTGGGCGGAGATGCATCCGCCTACAAACCCATCGGACCGGTCAAAAGTTGCGCAAAGCTAGCGATCCGCTGCGCTTGCGCCCGCCGGCATGCGTCTGCGATCACTAGCCGGTGCGGGCACGCCGGCGCAGCCACCACGACAACTGTGCCCTCTCGTCGGGCGTGAGCGCTCCGGTGGCGAAAACCGCGATCGGATAAGCGATCGCAGCGATGAGCCCGAGCAGCACGATGCCGAAGCCCAACTGCTTGGCAAGCCAAACCACGACGCCCATGATGGCGGCCGCCCCAACCGTTCGCGGTAGTCGATGGAGGTCCGGGGCGACGCGCATCGCACGGAGCGTCGTGGCTGCGGCAGGCCCGATCACGAGCAATTCAGTGGCCAGGGTCACCCACGCCGCGGCTATATACCCGTAGCGCGGAAGCAGGATGACGTTCGCCACCACGTTGAACACGAGCCCCGCGACTGCGATGAGCACAAATCGTCGCTGACGGTCGACGACTACCGCCAGAGACCCGGCGACATAGCCGAAGCAGATCGGAATGAACGAGGCCATCAGCACCTCCAGCGCGCCGGCGGCCGGCGCGTACTGCTTCCCGAACAGGAGGACTATCAGCGGCCTTGCCGCGCTGATCGTGAAGGCCAGTGCCGGAAACGAGATGATCGCCATGTAGGCGACCACACGCTGGACAGCCTGGCGCGCGCGCTCCGGGTTCGCAGGCCAAGCGGCCGCCACGATGGGAAACATGGTGGTCATGAGCACGCCCGGCAAGAACTGCACCTTGTCCAACAGCGAGTAAGCGGCGCCGTACAGACCGGCTCCCTCTACACCCTGGTAGTGCAATACGAGGATCTGATCGATCTTTCCATACATAATGGTCAATACACTCCCTAGCCCTACCACCAGCCCGATGCGCAGCAGCTGGCGTCCGTGGCGCCGCACGCCCTCCAACACCACCGGTGTGCGACTCCACACGTACACCGCCTGCACCGTCACGCTGAACACGAAGGTGAGCAGGAAGGTGGCCGCAAATGCAACCAAGCCTCCGCCGAAGAAAGCGACCGCGAGGGCTCCTGACGTCCACAAGAGGGAGTTGACGGTCACGAACGCGATCGTGCGCTCGTTCCGCACGTCCAGTTGGAAGACGACGGCGAGCGCTTGCGCCGGTGACGTCAGCGCCGTAGCGGAGATCAACGCGCCGGCGATGACCATCGACGGTCCGGTGGCGACCGCGACTGACACAGCGAAGCACAACAGGGCGGCAAGGATTCCGGTCACGAGCCGCACGCTCACCAGCGCCCCGAGCCAGTGCGCCTGCTCGCGAGCGTCAGCGGCCGCCATTCGCAGAGCGGTGGTCTGTAGCCCGGGATCGACGAGATAGCCGGTGATCATCGAGATCGTGATCAACGTCGTCCACTCGCCGTTGCCGCTCACGCCCAGGGTGCGCGCGATCGTGATGACCACCACCATCCCCAGCAGGAGATTCCCGATCCGTCCGACCACCTGCACCACCACGTCGCCGAGCGCCCGCGCCCGTGTGATGGGAGGGGTGCCCACGCCGGGATCCGGGAACGGCAGCGGGGTCGAAACGCCAAGCGCGCTGTCAGCGGAGGGATGCCTCGCGCGTTCGGTGACCCGGAGACGCTGCCTCACGGTGAACCGGTCGCCGCGTCGTGCAGCGACTGCCACGCCGGCTTTCGCGATAGATCCGGCGCGAGCAGTCCGAACCAGGCCTCCCGGTCGTCGGGCCTGGATGCCGAATCGCGCAGGTCGTACACAAACACCGCCCGCACGTACGAGCTCCACGTGGTGCGGGCCAGGCGAAGAAACTCACTCAGGTAGGTCGCCTGCTGGGTCTCATTTACGCAGCCGTCAGCTCCCGAGCAGGTCGACCACCCGATCTCCGTCACCCACAACGGCTTGGCGCCGTCGCCATGGGCGGCCAGCTCAGCATGGGCGAGTGCGACTCGTCCTGGCTGACCGCTGGCGTCCGGCGGCGTGTAGACCTCGGGGTTGCCACCGTACGGATGGACGGCCAGCGCGTCGAAGTATCGGCCCAGATCCGGGACCGCGGCATACAGCCCGCCAATCCAGTCCGCGGTGTTTCCCGCCGGCGTCTGGTAGGTCGTATCGGCCTCGATCAAGAAGCGAGCCCCTCGATTGGCGGCGCGGCCGGCGGTGACCGCTGCGCGCACAAGCCGCGCGTACTCGCCTGGATCGCGATTGTGGTCGGCGTAGTAGGGCTCATTCCATAGCTCGTACCACACCAGGGGACGCGCGGGCAGCTCTGGATGACCGCGCCAGAACGTTCCGCCTGGTCCGTAGCGCGCTACCGCGGCGGCGGTGAAGGCCGCGTAGGAGGCGGGGGTCGAGGGCACCGTGGTCGGAGTCGGCTCGGCCCACGCCGGCGCATCGTCGAGCACGGGCAGCACCATCAATCCGGCGTTGGTCGCGGTCGCGACCACTGCGTCGTAGTTTGTCCAGTCATATCGACCCGGTTGCGGCTCAGCCTGGGCCCAACTGAGATCCTCGCGAACCGCTTGCACTCCGGTGGCCTGTGCCAGGCGCGCCTCCTCGCACTGTGCACGTCCCGGAAACAACCTCAGACTGGCGCTGATGCCAAGCAGCAGCGGGGGCTGCGGGGCGCGAGGCGTACCAGGAATCAGATGACAACTCGCCGCCGCTCGGTTGAACGCCTGGTTCCCCAGCGCGCCGGCTCGCACGTCGATTGGCGCCTCGCTCGGCGCAGCGCCGCCGGTGAGGGCGACAGCGGCGCCGGCGACCGCTCCGACCAGAACGAGCACCAGGACTGCGCGGGTCGTCCAGCGCGGTAGTCCCGCGAAAGGGGCCGAGCGCGAAGGGCCGCTAGTGCGGCGAGATGAACCGGAGGTGTGAGGTGCCATGGCGGTGCCAATGATGCCAGCGTCGCATTGACCCTCTGCCGGGCTCGAATCGGCACGGCTCCACCGGTGGCGCGCGGTGCAACCTCTGACCAGGTCGGATATCTTTGATCGCGGGCTGGATTGATGCGGGAGCCTCTCGACCAGGACGCGCTGTGCACCGCCCGCTTGTTCTTCTCAGATGAGCTCCGCGATGGCAACGTCACCGATTGCGACCTAGCCGGGCACAGGGATGAGCTCGCGGTATTCCACTCTCGCCGCGTGCCGAGCGTGCAGATGAGAATCGCCCATCGGGTGGCGATGAAAGCCAACCTCCTCGACTTTGAGACCGGCTTTCTCTCCAAAGTGCACAAGGCACGGAGGGCGATGCTGGGGGCAAGCGCAGACGGACCGCCGAAGTTCCTGGTCCGAGTCGACGAATTCCCTGACTCCAGCGCCTTAGATGACGGTCTCGAGCGCTGGCGGACCGCAGCGAGGACCTTTCACGAGACGCTCTCGGGGCGGGGTGTCCCGTATCTGATGGCGATCGTGCCGCAGTACACCCACCGCCCGCTCGATCCCGCCGCCCTCGGAGCACGGCCGCTCGATGATGACGACCGCGCGGTGATCGAGCAGATGGCCCGTGAGAACGTGACTTTCGCCCAGCACGGCATGACCCACCGTACGCGGTACCGGAGCCCCCGCCGTCGCTCGGAGCTATGTGGCCTCGATGCGCGCGCGACGGAGGCGCTGATCGTCCGTGGGCGACAACGACTGGCGGAGGTGGGCGTCGTTCCGCGCGTCTTCATCCCACCCTTCAATCGCTTCGATCCGATCCAGCTTCCGCAACTCGCCCGACACTTCGACGTCATCGGCGGGGGCCCGGAAAGCGTGCCGCTGATGGGCTATCACGGAGGCCCGATGTGGAGGGACGACGCCGTGTTCTATCCGTGCTACGCGCCACTGTACGCAACGGCCAACGAACTGGCGCCCGTCGTCGACCGGCTCGTGCGGCTCTCCGTGGGGACGTGGGTGCCGATTGTGCTCCACATTTCGTGGGAGATCGGCGATCGCTTCCGCTCGCTATCGGCGCTCGTACGCAAGGTGGCACCGTATGCGGTCTCATGGGATGAGTTCTTGCGAGTCGTTGACCGCAGCCGGGTGTCCG
The DNA here is from genome assembly GCA_963731355.1 of uncultured Solirubrobacterales bacterium. Classification (GTDB taxonomy): domain Bacteria; phylum Actinomycetota; class Thermoleophilia; order Solirubrobacterales; family Solirubrobacteraceae; genus Palsa-465. The sequence continues at coordinate 363,716 of CAVSUS010000007.1, forward strand.
ACGCGTCTGTATGATCGCCGAGAAGCTACTCGGAGCGGGGCGCCGAGGCCGAGGAACGCGATCAGCTTCACCACTGAGGATGACGGTCAATGAAGGTGCCAGACTGCGGTTGACGGTGTCAGAGGCCCGTCGCGCCCCGGCCATCGCTGCGGCGGCGGCCCTCGCCGGCGCGCTCGCGCTCGTGGTCGGACCGGCCGGACTGCTGGCGCCCTTGGCGGTCCTCGCGCTCCTCGTTGTGCTTGCCAACCCGGCGATCGCCGTGGGCTTGCTCGTGGGCTGTGCGATCTTGTTCGAAAGCAGCAGCCCGAACGTGCTGCACTTCACCACGGGCCAAGTCCACGATCCGCTCCCTGGTCACTACGGTCTGCTGGAGCTGCTCATGGCCGTGGCCGTGGTCGCGGTGCTGCTGGATGCCATCCGCCGCCGTCGCGTGCCCCTGCGCCCGGCGCCGTTCGGGCCGGCGATCGGAGCGCTGACGCTCGCCCTGTTGGCCGGCTCCGTCGTCGGACACTTTGCCGGACAGGGGTTCAATGCCATCACCGAGCAGATCCGCCCGGTGCTTCCCTTGATCATCGTGCCGTGGCTGACGGTGAACGTTGTCGGCAACGTGGTGGAGCTCCGGCGCGCGATCGGGCTGCTCGCGATCTTGACCGCCGTCAAGGCGGCGCTGGGACTGATCGGCGTCCTCACTCATGTTGGAGTCACGGCGAACGGCACGACGATCACCTACTACGAGCCGGCGGCTAACTGGCTGACGATGACGTTTCTGCTCGCGATGCTGGCCGCGGTCGCCGGCCGGTTGCCGACCGAGCGCGTGGTCCGCTGGGCGGTGCCCCTGGTCCTACTGTGCCTCGTACTCTCGCTTCGCCGCAGCTTCTGGCTCGGCACGGTCGCGGGCGCAGCCTTCGTATTGGTCGTGGCCACCGTTCCGGTCGGCAAGCGCTTCTTGCTGCCGAGCGCCGCGGTGCTGGCGGCTGCAGCCTGGATCCTGCTATCGAGCGGTCTGGTCATAAACAGCCAATCGGCGCTGGGCCGGCGCGTCGAATCGATCACCCCCGCGCGCATCGAGGCCAATCCCGAAGACAGCTATCGGCTGGACGAGCAGAAGAACGTGCTCGCGGAAATCCGTTCCAGTCCCGTGATCGGTCTTGGTCTGGCGGTTCCCTGGCAGGAGACATATCCGCTCAGCGTCGAGCAGCCGGGCGGGGGAGAGCTTTACGTGCACATGGCGGTGCTTTGGTTCTGGCTGAAGCTCGGGGTGCTCGGCGTGATCGCTTACCTCGGGTACATGCTCACCGCGATCGCAGCAGGAATCCGGGTGTTTCGCCGACATCCCGATGCCCGAATACGCGCGGCCGGCGCCGGCGCCGCAGGCGGACTGCTGGGTCTCGCTGTGGTCGAGGCCACGGCCACGTTTCTGGGCACCGACTTGCGGATGACCGTGCTCGTGGGATGCACGGCCGGGCTGCTGTCGGTGGCTCTCGGTCAAATCCGCCCCGCGACGCCTTCGGCGGCCCCCACCTCAACGGTTGCCGACCGGCGGCTCTCGCACCCCGAGCTGAGGAGGCACAGGCGTGAACGCCAAGGGCATGTTCCTCGCGGCGTCTCCGCTCAGGGTCACGGCCCCCAACGCTGAGCGACGTCGAGCAGGACCTTCCGCAAGTCATCGGCGAACAGCCTGGCATTCCAGTGCGCGCTGGCCCATCGATGTCCCGCTCTGCCCATCTCGGCAAGACGCGTTCGGTCGGAGAACGCGTCGGTGATGGCGCCGGCCCAGCCATCGACGTCACCCGGCTCCACCCACCACCCACAGCCAATCGTCTCGACGTCGAGATCGAAGTACGGGGCGCGGGTGACGATCACGGGGCGAGCGCACGCGATCGCATCGGCGAGCTCGGTCAGGCCATGAAGCGGATGCAGGTCGTTGAGCGGTATGGCGATGACCGCCGCCGAGCGTAGGTCTGCCACCGTGTGGGCATACGTGTAGGGCGCGCCCGGCGGGGGTTTAGGCGGAACCGACGGAACGATCTCGACCCGGTCGGGTATCGGGCCGTTCCCGGACACGGCTTGGGGATCGCCATAGAGCCGGGCGGCATGACCGGTGAGCCTCAGTGCCGCAATCAGCGTCTTTAGGTCCCTGCCCGTCTTCCCCGTGGCCACGAGGGGAGCGTCGGCTGACGGCGCGGGGGCCGACGCGAACGCCGGAAATTCGAGATCCGGGCCCCAGCTGAGCGCCGAGACGCGATCTTCCGGCATACCCGCATCCGTCAAGGCGCGGCATGCCGTCTGAGAAAGTGCGATGGCATGGTCGAACCCTCTGAGCGGCAAGCGCTTCAGGCGGCCATCCGTCCTCACGCCGTGAAACGCGCCAACCATGGGTGCCCGGATTACGCCCGAACGTCGGAGCGCCGCCACAGCGGTCAGCTCGTGGGCTTGGGCGCCATAGATGATCGAGCATCCGCGTATCCGCGTCACGGCCCGAAGCTGCAGGCCCACATCTCCCACCGATCCGCGCAGGCAGCGGGTCGCGTGGGCGGCAAGGTCGTCATCACGGTAGCGAACGTCCACGATGTCGAAGGGCGCACCGAGGTAGGCGGTGCCAAACAGGTGATGAGCCGGATATGTGCCGTTCCGCCAACCCGCGCGGGCGCGTTGCGCGTCGTAGTTGTTGGCGAACAGCAGCCGGATCACCGGGCGTCACGAGGGGACGAGCGGCCGGCGAGCACGCTGTGGTAGATCTCTGCTGTCCGGGCGGCGATCGAGTGCCAGCCGTAGCGCTCCTCCGCAAGCCTGTGGCCGGCCTCTCCGCGGCGATAGCACTCGGCGCGGCCCGCGGCCACGCTGCTGTTGAGCGCATCGACTAGCGCGTCGACGTCACAGCGTGCGCAGATCCAGCCGCTCTCGCCGTCGATGACCGCCTCGGGCAGGCCGCCCACCGGGTAGACGATTACCGGGCGGTGGAAACCGTAGGCGAGAAGCAGCACGCCGCTTTGACTGGCCACGCTGTATGGCAGCACAACCGTGTCGCAGGCCGCGAATGCCTGCGCGGCCTGGGTCATGTCTACGAAACCGTCCCGCACGGTGACGCGTCCGGCCGCTTGAGCCCTCTTCAGCTCCTCGCCGGCGGCCTCCAGTGCGCCGGCCTCGTGGCCGACGATCAAGGCATGCAGGTGCGGAACGCGCACCAGCGCGGCCAGCAGGTCATCGAGACCCTTATCTGGTCGCAGCTGGCCGAACAGCAGGGTGACGGGCGAGTCCGGATCGATACCGAGTTGCGCGCGGGCCCGCTCGGGGCTTGCCTGCCCTCCACTGCGCGCCAGTGAGGAATATTCGCCATGCGGAATCACGGTCACGCGGGTGGTCGCCCGCCTGGGCACGCGAGCTACGTCTGCCTCGGTGTGGACGATCGTCTGGACGGTCAGCGCTGCCAGCGCGCTATGCGTGCGATCTCGCGCGCGATCTCGTTCGAAGGTGTTGTGCGATGTCTGGACGACCGGCGCGCCGGTCAGGCGCATGCAGGCTATGGCCAGCACGCCGAGCGGGGCGAACTCCCAGCCCTGAGAGTGAACGATGTCTGCCTCGCGGGCGAGGCGGACCAGCCTGGGGATCGCGAGCAGGAAGCGTAGGCCGTTCGCTATCGACCCGAGCCCCCATCGGCGGATCGCCCTGGCCGGTTGGCTGTGCCCGCGGACGTAGTGAAAGACGACGTTGATGTGTACCCCGGGGGCCGGACGGTAGAGATGGTCCTCAGCGGTGGCAAGCTCGACCTGCCACCCCACGGCCCCCAGGGCCCGGGTCAGCTCAGCCGTGTAGTCGGCAACGCCGCCGCGGCCGCCCTGCTCCACCATGAGCACGCTCCGACGACTTCCCGCGAATGGAGAGCTGCCCGCTGCGCCGAGGGTGTTCACGCGCGGCGAGGGTACACGGGCGCTCCGCCTCCGCGCCCAGACGCTAGCGTTGCGCGGGTGCATACCTCGCTCCGTCCGTCCCGCTCATCGGTTCCGCGTGCGGCATTGCGACGACTTGCCGGCGCGTGCCGGGCGGCCGCATACATACCGCTCCAGCTGGCGCTGCCGCTGGGCGGCGACGCCGTGCAACGTGACATCCGCCGCCAGCTGCAGCCGCGCCTGGATCTGCCGCTGCCCGTTTCGTACACGACGGCCGAACTTGTCCGCGTCCTTCGCCATCGGCCGTTCAGAAGCATCCTCTATCACCGTCTGCGCGGTCGCGGCCTGCTCGGCAAGCTGATCGCCAAAGCGCTCGCCTTGGTCTACAAAGGGGAGCCCGCGCTGTTCATCTCATGCGACGACGTCGGGCCAGGATTGATGTTGATGCACGGCTTTGCGACGATCATCACGGCACGGAAGATCGGCGCCGACTGCCAGGTCTCCCAGCAGGTCACAATTGGCTACGACGACCGGGGAGCTCCTCCGGTTCTCGGAGACCGCGTCCGAGTTGGCGCCAACTCGGTGATCCTCGGTCCGATCACGATCGGCGACGACGCGGTTGTCGGCGCCGGCGCGGTTGTCGTCCGTGATGTGCCGGCCGGCGCGGTCGTCGGCGGCGTCCCGGCGAAGATCCTCGATCGGGCGACCGATCGCTTCAGCGCGACGCGGCGCGCAAAGGCCTGAGCGCCTCGCTGGCCTGGTCGACGAACGATTCCGATTGATCCACATAGCGAGCGATCGAGAACTCCGCCGCGCGAGCATACGCCCGGGAAGCTCGGGCCGCGGTTTCCTGCGGCTGTGTCAGGACGCGGGCGATCGCGGCCGCCGCGGCGGTCGCGTCACCACTCGTGAAGAACAGCGCGTGCTGCTCCTCCGCGAGCATCTCGGTCATGCCTCCGCTGCGCGAGGCCACCAGTGGGACACGCGCCAGAGCGCCCTCGAGGCACACGAGCCCGAAAGGCTCCTGCCACGTGGAGGGGACGAGCAGCACGTGCGCGCGGGCCAGGTTCTCGGCGAGCTTCTCGTCAGCCACGGCGCCGAGCATGCGGACGCGTCCAGCGATGCCCAGCTCTCGTGCCAGCGCCTCCAGCTCGGCGCGCATACCAGTTGCTGGAGTCCCGCACATGACGAGCCTGGCATCGATTCCGTGTTCTCCTGCGAGCGCCGCGAGTGCGCGGAGTGCCACGTCCGGGCCTTTCTCGGGCGTCAGCCGGCCGACGAACAGGATGGTGGTCTGCTGGTCCGGCTGCCTCTGAAGGCCAGACAGGCGAGGCTCGTGGACCGTAGCCGGGTAGATCGTCCGCTCCAACACGGGTTCGATGGTCGAGGAAATGCGGGTCAGGCGGCGCGTGGTATCGCTGTTCCAGCACACCGCCGCAGGCGTCACTCGACTCAGATCGACTCGCAGCGAGGGCAATCGGTTCACCAGGGCGGTGACCAGCGACCATACGGCCCGCGGCCCCTTTTCACCACCCGTCAGATAACGAACGAAGGGATCATGCTCGTAGGGGCGGTCGAACCAATAATCGTGGATGCTGAACGCCAGTGGCACACCGCAGGTCTCCAGGACACGAATTGATCCCTTGGGGATGCGCGCGCCGGCCCACACGAACACCAAGTCAGGTCGGAAATCTCGCAACGCCAGGCGAACCTCCCGGATCGCCCGCCGGGTGACGAGCGAGGAGGTGAGGGTGTCACCACTGACACCCGAGAACAGCGGCAACCGGCGCCAAATCCAGGACTGAACCCGCGCTCGCTCCACTCCTTCATCGGAAGTGAGGACGCAAACATCGTGTCGCTCTCGCAGGCGCTCAACCACCAGTGCACAGCAAGCCTCGTACCCGCCCGACGCGATCGGCGGATAGAGGTTGGTTACGACGAGGATCCGCACCAGCCGGCGCTCGGGGCGGCCCGGGCCATGTTGCGCATCAGGTCGCCATCCACCAATCCCCCTCCAGGCGGGTGAGCAATGCCTGGCCGCTCGCCAGTACCGCCAGCAGCTCCGGGTTGGGGCTGTGGACAAGCGAACGAGGGCTGTAGCGAAACAAAGCACCGCGCTTGGCCAGCGAGGCAAGCAGCGCCGGCTCGACTCGTCCCTGCGCTCCGGCGCCCCCGCGCGCGGCCGCGTCGGCGAACAGGGCATCGAGCACGTCGCCGGCGTGGCGTTCGAGCGCGGCGACGTGGACGACCTGGCAGCCTTCGCCGGGCAGTAGGAAGTACACATACCAGCCGAGGACCCGGCCCCGGTGATCGCGCACCAGTCGCCGCACGGGGGCTCCCCATGTCCGGTTATGGTGCAGCTCGGCGAACACCCAGTTCAGATAAGGCTCGTCGTAATCGGGGAACAGCCGCAGCGACCGCGTCACGGCCGGGAGATGCTCGAGCATCAACCCCGGCGTGAGCGGTTCGGCGGTGATGGCGGCACCGTCAGGTCGATGGAAGTATCGGATGCTCCTGGCGGTCAGTCGGTCGAGGGCCACCGAGACGCGGGCGCTCGCGGCCTTGGCGCGCGGGTGGAAGTGCAACAGGCGGCTGGCCATGAAGCTGAAGGGCGCGAACACCCGCGCCCACGCCACGCTGCTCGGATGCATCATCTGACCGCCGATCAGCTCGAAGATCTGGCGCATTTCGTCAGAGGCGCCGTCGGTGATGGTTAGGTCCTGCGGCCCGTCCAGGTACTGGCGCCACAGCCGCGGGCCGACGGCCCGATTGCGAGCATCCGGGTGAACGATCAGCGGGCCACCCGCCGCTAGGCGGATGATCCCGTCGTCGAAGCGCATCCGGCGGACGTGCGAAGCGATGAAGGCGCTTATCTCGCCGGAGTCCTCGACGTGCACCAGCGTCGGAATCTCCGGATCTGCCCACGGATCGTCGAACAGCGTCCGGCGCAGCCACGTCGGAACCTGGGGTGCAGGGATGCGCCAGTCGGAGTTGTCGACGAAGCGATACAGCTCAGCGATCTGGTCGATCTCGTCTGCCGCCAACGGCCTGATCTCGCTCACCGCGACGCCTCCAGCTTGAGGCCGGCGACCGTTCGGACCAGGTTGCCGATCGTCCGGAAGTCCTCCACGTCGAGTGACTCCAGCGGCACCCGCACGTCAAACTCGCGCTCGAGTTCGAACAGCAGGGTGACCAGCCCCAGCGAGTCGATCAGGCCGCTTTTGATGATGTCGACGTCGGGGTCGGGCGCCGCGACGTTCAGCGCTTCCTCGAATACGCGCTGCGCACGAGCGATGTCGGACTGCTCGGTCATGCGCACGGCACCGCCTCAGTCATGTGAGGGACCGGTCGCGAAACCGGTCCCTGAGCGCGGGGCGGTCGATCTTGCCGTTGGCGTTCTTCGGTAACTCGGGCAGCGCCAACCATCGGGACGGAAGCATGTAAGTCGGCAGGGTCCGCGCCAGCGACGCGCGCAGTTGCACGCGATCGAGCTCAGCGCCGGCCCGTGGCGCCCAGGCCGCGCAGATCGCCGTGCCTTCGAAGCCGTCGCTCTGGACGCCCACGACCGCGCACTCGGCCACGCCGGCCACCGCGGTCAATGCCGTCTCGATTTCTCCGAGCTCGATCCGGTAACCGCGGCTCTTGATCTGAGAGTCGGCGCGGCCGAGGAAGTGCAGTAGCCCGTTCTCGTCGCGCCGCCCCAGATCGCCAGTCCGGTAGAGCCGCCGGCCGGTGTGCGGGTCGGCCACGAAGGCGGCGCGGGTCTTCTCCGGATCCCGCCAGTAACCGGGGCTCAGCCCGGCGCCGGCGATGTAGAGCTCTCCGATCTCTCCGGCGGCCACCGGATCGAGGGCTTCGTCGAGCACGTAAATCTCCTCCCCGGCGCACGGGGTCCCGATCGGAATCGCCGCGGTCTCATCTTCCGGGATCGCCTCCACCCTGAAGTAGCTCGATGCGATCGTGGTCTCCGTAGGCCCGTAGAGGTTCGTATAGGTGCATTTCGGCACTCGGCGCATCCAGTGCGCGAGCACCGCAGGTGGCAACACCTCGCCGCACCAGATGATGCGCTCGAGCGCCGGAAAGTCACCCTTCCCGATCGCGTCGGCCCGCGTCATGTACGCGAATGTGGACGGCACCGAAAACCACTGGGTGAGCCGAGAGTCACGAATGAAGGACGCGAGCTGGTTGGGCAGGAGCACATCGGGGGGGACGAGGTGGAGTTCAGCGCCGGCCGACAGCGTGCCGTAGATGTCGAAGGTGGACAGGTCGAAATGCAGCGGCGGGTGGCCGGAGATGCGCTCACCCGCGCGGTGACCGAAGTAAGGGAGCGCCCAATCGAGGAAGGCGTTCACCATCGCGTGGGTAATTACCACCCCCTTCGGCGTCCCCGTCGAGCCCGACGTGAACAGGATGTGAGCCGGATCGGTGGGCGCCGCGACCGTTGGAAGGGGATCGCGGTCATAGCGACCGACGTCCTCCGCTCCGGCGTACGCCCCCTCGAGCGCACCCCCCATCGAGACCACGGTCGCCGCACTGCTCGTCGCTGCCAGCAGTGAAGCCGCCTCAGCGCCGACCAGCAGCAACCTCGGCTCGGCGGCCGCGAGAATCCTCTCTACCCGCGCCGGTGGGCTCGCGATATCGACCGGCACGTAGACCGCGCCCACCTTCAGCGTCGCGAGCATGCTGACGATCGCCGCAGGTCCCTTGGCCTGTAGCAAACAGACCCGATCGCCGCGGGTGACGCCGCATGCGCTCAACAGTCGAGCCAACTGGTTGCTCCGTGTCTCCAGCTCGCCGTAGGTAAACCGCTCGGAACCCATCACCACGGCGGTTTCGCCCGCGCGCGACTGGACCGTCCGCGCGATCCGATCCTGTAGCAGCCCGCTCAAGTAGCCACGCGGGCGCCTGCCCGTTCGAACACCGCGGCGATGTGATCGAGCTCTTCCTTGGAGGGCGGTATATCGAGGATGAAAGCGCGAAAACCGAGATCGATGTACCGCTGGAGCTCCTCTGCGACGCGTTCATAGCTTCCGACCAGGTAGGGGCAGAACGTGGCGTAGTTCTCGAACGGCCACAGCCAGTAGGGATCGTCATCCGCCGGCTCCGAGGTGCTCATCTCTGCAAGCTGGCGATGCCAATGGGAATCCGACACCTTCATCGCGAGCTGCTGAGTGAGCTGGCCCTTGCGGTCTTCGGGGAACCGTTCGTGCGCCACCCGCCACGCTTCGTCGGCCCGCGGCCGAGTGACGATGCCAACGCGCACACCCGACTGCTCGCCTACCTGGGGGACCTCGTCCCCGGGCCGCTTGGGATACTTGACTGCGAGCGCGCCGATCGACCGCGCCGCGGCCAGCCCGGCGGGCGAGGAGCCCGACATCATCAGGCCGGGCTGCAGCTCCGGCGGGAGCGGGGCCGCCAGACGGAGGCCGGTGACGCTGTAGTAGCGACCGCTGAAGGTCACAATCTCCCCCGACAGCAAGCGCATGATCAACTGTGCGTATTCGCACGTGCGCTCGTAGCGCTCGTCGTGAGGGGTGGAGTCGTTGAGCGCCAGAAGATCGTTGCGAAACCCCCCCGCGACGAGATTGAGATACAGGCGCCGGCCATAGAGGTGGCCCAGCGTGGCGACCATGTTGGCGGCCGTGAAGGGGTGCATGTAAGCGGCCTGCAGCGCGACCAGCGGCGCCAGCCGCTCGGTGCTCTGGACGACGAGCTGCGCCACCAGCCAGGGATCGACCAAACCGTTGTCGGTGTAGATCAGGATCCCCTCGCAACCCGAGGCCTCGCTCCAGCGGGCGACCTCGTCGACGCGCCGGACGTAATCGGTTCCAAGGCCGTGCCTCGACTGCGGACACGTCGAGAAGACGTCTATCCGTTCCTTTGCGCTCATCCCGCCAGAGTGCCCTTCGTACCCCAGGTTTGAGTAGAGTTTAGCCGGTTCCGGGCAGAGAGGCGGCCGGGCGAGCTGGCCAGGGGCGATCGACCGATGACGGGAGTGATGAACAGCGGGCGCTTGGCGGCTGGTCGCCGATGAACATCATCGGCATCAGCGGGATCGACGGAACCGTCGAGTTCAAACGCCGCCATTGGCCCGGGCTCCAGGAGCGTGAGTACCGGATCTCGCAGGGCCACGACTCGGCAGCGGCGCTGGTGATCGACGGGGAATTCGTGTTCGGCGTGGCCGAGGAACGGATCAGCCGGCGCAAGCACACCGGCGACTTTCCGATCGGGGCGATCCGCGCCTGCTTGGATTGGGCCGGCCTGGACCCAGGCCAGCTAGACGAGGTCGCTCACTCCTTCGACTACGAGCCCTACCGCGCTCTCTACGCCATGGATCCCGTCTCGGCGCGGCTTTACCGCGAAGTCCTGTCCCGCGATGCGTTCGCGGGTCAGGTCGCCAAAGCGCTGCCCGGGCTTCCTCGCGACCGCGTCGCCCACATCGACCACCACCTCGCGCACGCGGCGTCGGCTTATCTGACCTCGGGCTGGGATGAATGCCTGGTGATCGTCATCGACGGGATGGGCGAGGCTCACGGGGCCACGGTCTACCACGCCAGAGCGGGAGGCCTCTCGCCCCTGCACCGTATATCGGCCGCTGACTCGATCGGCATCCTGTACTCGATCGTCACGCTGCATCTGGGCTTCGACTTCAACTCCGACGAGTACAAGATCATGGGCCTGGCGCCGTACGGCGATCCGGAACGATTTCGATCGTTCTTCGAGGCGGCGGTCTCCCTTCTAGACGATGGCGGATGGGAGATCGGGCCCCTGAAGCTGGGGCAGACGCGCGACGAGCGCGAGAACCACCTCGCCACGCGACGGTTCCTGACGGAGCACCTGATCGCGCCGCGCGATCCCGACGAGGAAATCACCTCCGACCACAGCGACGTCGCCGCCGCGTTGCAGGCGTGCCTGGACCGCGCGATCCTCCACCTGGCAGGCCACTTCGGCGCCCGCACCGGGCTTCGTCGGCTGGCCATGGCGGGCGGCGTCGCGCTCAACACCACCGCGAACGGGAGGCTGCTGGCATCGGGCGCGTTCGAAGAGATCTACGTGCAGCCCGCTGCGGCCGACGACGGCTCGGCCGTGGGGGCGGCGCTGGCGCGCGCCGCTTTGGCCCACCCAGTCACCAACCGCCGCTGTCCTACTCCTTTCTACGGTCCCGCGCATTCCGACGGGGCCGTGCACGGGGCGCTGCGTGACTATGGCGACCGCATCAATGTGACCGCGCTTGCCGATCTCGACGAGGCATGCGCCCTCGCCGCCGAGCTGATCGCCGGCGGAGAGGTGATCGCCTGGTATCGCGGGCGCATGGAGTTCGGTCCGCGCGCGTTGGGACACCGCAGCATCCTGGCCGACCCGAGCCGGCCCGACATGCGCGACCGCGTCAATGCGCTCGTCAAGATGCGCGAGGCATTTCGGCCGTTTGCGCCGGCTGTGTCGCTCGAGCAAGTCGACCGCTGGTTCGAGGTGCCACCCCGCGCGGACCTGCCGTACATGACTGTCAACGTCGACGTGCGACCCGAGCACCGAGCGGCTCTGCCGGCGATCACGCACGTTGATGGCTCAGCTCGTGTGCAGACGGTCTCCGCGAGTGACAACGGTGACTTTCACGCCCTGCTCGTCGCGGTCGGCGAGCGCACAGGACGCGAAATGGTCTTGAACACGAGCTTCAACGTCAAGGGACAGGCGATCGTCAACACGCCGGCCGAGGCGCTCGAGACGCTGCTGAACTGCGGGATCCAGGCGCTCGTGATGGAGAACCTGCTGGTCCGCAAACGGTGACATGCGAGCCGTATTGCTAGCCGGCGGGGAGGGGCAGCGTCTGCGCCCATACACCGCGGTGCTGCCAAAGCCTCTGATGCCGATCGGGGACCGGCCGATCATGGACGTGGTCGTGCGCCAGCTACGACGCGCCGGCGTCAACCGGATCACGGTCGCCACCGGCTATCTGGCCGAGCTGATCGAGGTGTTCTTCGGCGACGGCTCCAAGTACGGCGTGCCGATCGACTACTTCCGCGAGGACGAGCCCCTCGGCACCGCCGGAGCCCTCGCGCTGATCGACGATCTCGACGACCACTTCCTCGTCATGAATGGGGATGTGCTCACCGATCTGGACTATGCCCGCCTGTTCGAGGATCACCGCGCCGGTGACGCTGTGGCGACGATTGCGACACAGAAGCGCGAGGTCGAGATCTCCCTCGGCGTGCTTCAGTGCGACGATCAGGCCGACGCCACGCGCCTTACCGACTACCTGGAGAAGCCACGGATCGACTATCAGGCCAGCATGGGCGTGTATTGCTTCTCGCCCGCGGTGATCGAGCACATCGAGCCGGGCCGGCGCCTTGACTTCCCCGACCTGATCCTCAGGCTGATGGCGCGCGGATTGACGGTCCGCGCCTGGCCATCGACCGCCTATTGGCTCGACATCGGCCGCCACGACGACTACGAACTCGCTTTGGACGAGTTCGACCGCATGCGTTCCCGCCTGCTGCCTCCACAGTGATGCCCACCTCAAGGAAGCGAGAGCCGGCGCTAGCCGGCCGCGACATCGTCTGCGTCGGCTTCAACGACTGGGACACCGAGGTGTGGACCAACCAGCATCATCTGATGGCGCGGTTTGCGGCCGACAACAGCGTGCTGTTCGTCGAGTCGCTTGGGCTCAGGCGACCGACCCTCGCAGCTCGCGACGTTCGCCGCATGGCCCGGCGCCTGCACAGCGGCCTGCGGGGCCCACGTCGGGTCGCGGCCACCGCTGCCGACAGCCACCTGCACATAGTCTCCCCGCTCGTTCTGCCGGCCCACGGGAGCATGGTGGCGCGGCGCATCAACGCCTTTGCCCTTCCGCGGCTGGTGGGTCGCGCAGCGGCCAGACTGAGCATCCGGGAGCCAATCCTGTGGGCCTACGTGCCCCAGGCCGAGCTGTTGCTCGAGCGCCTGGCGCCGAGCCTGGTCGTCTACCACTGCGTGGACGACATAGCCGCGCATCCGCGGATCGATGCCGCCGACTTCCGGGCCGCCGAGCGCCGCTTCGCCCGCCGTGCAGACCTCGTGCTGGCCAGCTCTGATCCCCTGGCCGAGAGGATGCGCCTGCTGAACCCCAACGTGCACTGCGTGACCAATGTCGCCGACGTGGAGCTGTTCGCGACGGCGCGCGGCGCGGGGCCGATCGACCCGGCGCTGGCGGGTTTACCCGAACCCCGGATCGTCTTCACGGGGGCGGTCGCCGCGAGTAAGCTCGATTTGCCGCTGCTGGCCGAACTCGCCACCCTGCGCCCGGACTGGAGCATCGTGCTGGTGGGACCGGTGGGGCTCGGAGACCCCCACACCGATGTCTCGGGGCTGGCGAGGATCGGCAACGTGCACCTGATCGGCCCGCGGCCGTACGCCCACTTGCCCGCGGTGCTGCGGGGTGCGCAAGCGGCGATCGTTCCCTACCTGATGAACGAACTTACGGCTGGGATCTTCCCGATGAAAGCGTACGAGTACCTGGCTGCGGGATTGCCGGTTGTGGCGACTCCGCTGCCGTCCCTGCGGGCGGTCGAAGGCATCTCGTTCGCCGCCGATGCCCACGATTTTGCCGGGCACCTCGAGCGGCTCATGTCCGAGGATAATCCCGCCGCGCGCGCCACGCGCTCGCGGCTCGCCGACGGGCACAGCTGGGAGGCGCGCATGCGACAGATCGCGCAGCTGCTTGAAGGCCACGAGGATCGATGAGCGAAACTGCGTCGCCCTCAACCGACGTGCTCGTGACTCCGTTTACACCCACGGCGGACCGCGGGCGCGCGCTGCGTACCTACGGCGTCGTGGCTGCGTTGGCTCGGCATCGCGGCGTGGAGATCCTGTACAAGCGCTTTTGCGCCCCGCAGCCCTCTGAGGAATATCGTCGACTGGCGCGCGTACGGCTGCGAGAAGTCGGCAGCGCCCGGGGACCCGAGCGGGTCCTGCTCTACGCCCAAGCCAGGCTCGCGGGTGTGCCCTCGGCGATCGCGCGCGGGATGTCGCCGGAGCTGGGGCGGGCCGCCAGCAGCGCTGCCTCGGCTGCCGAAAACCGGCGGGTCATCGCCGATGGACCGATCGCTGCCGCTGTTCTGCTCGGGCGCTCCATCGCCTTTGTGTACCTGTCGCATAACCTCGAATCGTCTTTTCGGGCCGCCCTGCCGAACTTCCGCCGTTCGTACGGCTCCGTCCGGGCGCTGCGCAGCTTCGAACGACGCTTGCTGGCTGCGGCCAGCGAGAGCTGGATGGCCAGCCGTAGAGACATGGAGCTGGCGCTCGAACTCGCGCCCGCCGCCAGGCTGCGCTATGTCCCCAACGTCGTCGATGTGGGGACGATCACCGCGCCCGCGCCGCGAAGGAACGGCCCTCGGGCGCTGTTCGTAGGCGACTTCTCCTATCCCCCCAATCAACGGGCGCTGCGGTTCATGGTCGAGGACGTGATGCCGCGCGTCTGGCCGAACCTGCCAGAAGCGCAGCTGCTCGTGGCCGGGCACCACCTGATGCTCGATTCGCAGAGCGATGCTCGCGTCAGATCCCTGGGATTCGTGCCGCGGATCGACGACGCCTACGCTCAGGCGGCCTGCGCGGTGGTGCCGCTGCTGGAGGGAGGCGGCTCGCCTCTGAAGTTCGTCGAGGCGCTAGCCCACGGCCTCCCGGTCATCGCGACAGCACGCGCGGCGGCCGGGCTGGACGTTGCCGACGGCGTGCACTACCGCCGGGCGGAAGGACCGCAGGCGTTCGCCGACGCACTCACCTGCATCCTGCGCGACGGAGCCGCCGAGATGGCTATGCGCGGTCGCCGGCTCGCTCAGCGAGAGTACTCGGTGGACGCCCTCGCGGCTATCCTCGCGCCCCAACCCGGAGGCGATGAGCCATGAAGATCGTAACTGTGATGACCACCGACTCCCGCGGCGGGGCCGAGTTTGCGGCTGTCGACATGCTTGACGCCCTGCGCGCTCGGGGTCATCAGACGGTGATGCTCACAGACCAGCCCGAAATTGCACGCGAAACCGCGGTCGAAGTGCGGCCGATCGATATCGGACCAAAGCTCTCCTCCAGGAGCTGGCGCGGGTTGCTGGCGCGGTGGCCGCGGCTGATGCTGAGCCTGCGCAGCGCGCTGGCGCGCGAGGCGCCGTACGACGTTCTGCTGGTTCATTACAAGAAGGAGCAACTGATGGCACTGGCGCTCGGGCGGCGCTTGGCGCGAACGGTCGCCTGGGCGGAGTGGGGCCCGGTGCCATTTCCGCTCCGCCGAGGCGCGCCCAGAGCGCTCTACCTGCTGGCCGCTCGGCGCGCGGCACTGGTCATGGCGGTGTCAGCCGGAACTCGTGACTCCGTTTGCGACGTCGGCGTTGCGGCCGAAAAGGTCCATGTGGTTCCGAACGTCATGCGGACAGAGGAGATTCGCTTCACCGCACGCGGCCGGGAACGCGTCCGCGAGGCCCTCGGCATACCCCAGGACGCGTTCGTCGTCGGCTGCATCTCCCGTTTTCACCCCAAGAAGCGCAACGACGTCGTGGTGGACGCGGTCGCACAACTCCCCGCCGCGCACCTCGTCCTTGCGGGCGCAGGTGAGACGGAGTCCTCGCTTCGCGAGCGGGCGGCGCCCCTCGGCGAGCTCGCGCATTTCATTCCGACACCAAGGCAACAAGTGCACGAGGTCCTCTCGGCGTTCGACGTGTCGGTCTTCTGTCCGAGTCCGACCGAGGGGGCACCGCGCGCGGTGATCCTCGGGATGCTGGCCGAGCGGCCGTGCGTCGCCACCGGGGCAGCGGGCGTCGCCGACATGATCACTCCCGAGTCGGGCGCTATCTGCTCGCCGGAGAACGATCCTGCCACGCTGGCGGCGATTCTCGGCCGGTATCGCGACGATCCCCAACTTCGCGCGCGCCACGGTGCCGCGGCGCGCTCGATCGCGGAGCGCTCGTACGCCGGGCCGGTGATCGCCGAGCAGATCGAGCGGCTCCTGCAAGCGGCGATCGCGCGAGGCACGGCCGACGGGCGGCGGCCGCCCCGCGACGCCTCCGGGAGACGTAGCGCTGGCTATTCTTAGGCACTTATGGTGAGCGATTACAGCGCCTCGGGGCGCCCGGAGGCGTCGGCGCTTCCCTCGGCGATGCGCGTGATCCGCGAGCGCTGGTGGGTCATCCTGCTCGTCACGATCCTCGGTCTCTGCGTCGGCGTTCTCTACGGTGCCACCGCCACCAAGACCTACAAGGCCACCGCCACCGTCCTGATCCAGCCGAGCTCTCCGATCAGCGACGCGGTTGTGGCGTCTTCCTCCGCGGCCGCGGAGGACCCCACGCGGATCGCGGCGACCGATCTGCTGCTGATGACGTCCTCGGCGGTGGCCAACGCCGCTCGGCAGGCGCTGGGGCTGGACGTCTCGGCATCCGATCTGCGATCCGAGGTCTCCGCCAGCGAAGAGCCAAACGCCGATCTGTTTGACATCACGGCTTCTGACAGCGATCCGGGCCGAGCGGCGAAGATCGCCAATGCGTTTGCGAGCGAATTCGTGGCGTTCCGCCAGGCCAATGCTCAGCAGAGCGCAGCGGCGGCCGAAGCGGAGCTACGCCAGCGCCTGGCGTCGCTACCCGCATCGGATGTCACCGATGCCGCTGCGCTTCGCGCGGCACTGCAGCGGGTGACCGAGCTCGGAGCGGTCCAAACCGGGGACGCGTCGGTCGTAAGCAGCGCCAGCGTTCCGTCGAGCCCGTCCTCGCCGAAGCCCAAGCTCGATGCCGCATTGGGATTGATCTTCGGGTTGGCGCTCGGGCTCGGTCTCGCCTTCCTCGTCGACCTGACCGACCGTCGGATCAAGGACGGCGAAGGTTTCGAGGCGGCTTACGGGCTCGGCACGCTGGTGCACGTTCCCACCCGATCGTTGTCGGCCAGCGGATCTGACCCGCACTCGGCGGCGTTCGAGCCCTATCGGATCCTCGGCGGCGCATTGACCTTCTCCAAGCGCGCCGCGGGGGTACGATCGCTACTGGTAACCAGCGCGGTCTGGGGCGAGGGTAAGACGACCGTGGCGGTCGGTTTGGCAAAGGCGCTGGCCGACGGCGGGCACACCGTCAGCCTGGTCGAGCTCGGTCAACGCGGGCCGAGCCTGTCCAGATATTTCCCGCTGCAAGGCGACTCGGGACTCAGCGCGGCGTTGGTGGACGACGAGCCGGTGACAGATCGCTTGCAGCAGCCGGTCCCGAGCCTGCCGTGCTTGAACGTCCTACCCGCCGGGCGGCGAATTGCCGGCAACCCGCTGGAGATGCTTCGCAGTCCAGAGATGGACCGCGTGATGGAGCAGCTGCTGTCCGTGAGCGACATCGTCATCTACGACGCGCCGCCGATTCTCGGCGTGGCTGACACTCAGGCGCTGTTAGATCATCCGCGGATCGATGCGTGCTTGATCGTCGCGCGCGGCAACCGCTTGACGCGCGAAGAAGCAAGGCGGGCGCGGGCGATCCTCAACCAGCGCCTCGTGCAACCTCTCGGCCTGGTGCTCACCGGCCTAGAGGAGCCCGGCATCGGTTCTACCGGCTATGACCAGGGCGCGCGACGCTTTGGATGGCGGTGGCCGCAGGGCGCCGCCCACTCGCCAGCTCCCGAGGACCGGCGGTATGACAGCTCGGCGGTCGAGCGCTGAGGACCTTCCCAACCGGTCGAGAGGCAAAGCTTGGCGGATCTAGTACTGGTCACCGGCGGCAGCGGCTATATCGGTGTGCCACTGTGCGAGGAACTCCTCACCTCCGGGCGGGGCGTGCGCGTCCTTGACGTGCTGCTGCACGGTCAGGCCGAGGTCGCCGACCGCCTGCAGCGCGCAGGCGTAGAGGTGCTCAGAGGCGACATCAGTGACCCCGAAGCCCGACGCCGGGCGCTCCGGGGCGCAGACGCCGTCGTCCACCTGGCGGCGATCGTCGGGGACCCGGCGTGTGCCCGAGATCCGACGCGGTCGCACGAGGTCAACGTCGAAGCGACACTCCGGCTCGTGGCTGATGCGCGCCAGGCCGGGGCGACGCGCATGGTGTTCGCTTCAACCTGCTCGAACTACGGCCGCATGGCCGACCCGACGGTGCCGATCACCGAGGAAGGGGAGCTCGCGCCAGTGTCGTTGTACGCCAGGCAGAAGGTGCAGATCGAGCGGTCCCTGCTCGGTGCCGATGACGGCGAGCTGCAGTTCACTTGCTTGCGTTTTGCCACCGTCTACGGCGTTGCGCCGCGAATGCGCTTCGACCTAACCGTCAACGAATTCGCGCGTGACCTATGGGCGGACCGCGAGTTGGAGGTGTTCGGAGAGCAATTCTGGCGACCATACGTTCACGTCGGGGACGCGGCACGCGCGGTGAGCACGGTCCTGGACGCTTCGCCGGAGAGGGTCGCCGGAGAGGTGTTCAACGTGGGGCGCTCGGGCGAGAACTACCGGAAGCTCGACCTCGTCGAGGAGATCCGGCGCCAGATCCCGACCGGGCGCGTGACCTACATCCATCGGGACGAGGATCCGCGTGACTACAAGGTCAGCTTCGAAAAGATCCGCGAGCAACTCGGCGTCAACGCGGTCATGACCGTCCCCGAGGGAATCACCGAGGTGATCGACCGGCTCAACGCGGGCCATTTCCCGAACCCCTTCGATCCCCGGTATCGCAATGCGCGATGAGTCACGTGCGGCACCGCGTGGAGCGCACGCGCCCGCGCAGCCCGAGCCACCGAAGCTACTGCCGCTATTCGACCTCCAACTCGAGGAGCCGGATCTGGACGCGGTCGCGGAAACACTGCGCTCCGGCTGGCTGTCCATGGGACCGCGTACGGAGGCATTCGAGGAGGTCTTCGCCGGGCAATTGGGCGCGAGGCACGCGATCGCCGTCTCCAGCTGCACCGCCGCACTGCACCTCGCGTACGCGGCCGCAGGCGTGGGACCGGGCGACCAGGTGATCGTGCCCTCCTACACGTTCACGGCGACGGCCAGCGCGGTGTTGTACTGCGGTGGCACACCGGTGTTCGCCGACATCATCGGTCCCGGCGATCTCTCCATCGACCCTGACGAGGTGCAACGGCTCATCACCCCGCGTACCAAGGTCGTGGTCGCCGTTCACTTCGCCGGGTACGCGGCGCCGGTGGATCGCCTCGCCGCGCTGTGCGAGGAACGCGGCCTGACGTTGATCGAGGACGCCGCACACTCGCCCAGCGCCATGCTCCACGGCCGCAAGCTCGGCACCTATGGACTCGCCGGAGCCTTCAGCCTGTTCTCGAACAAGGTGCTCTCCGCCGGCGAGGGTGGGCTGCTTGTCACCGACGACGATCGGGTGGCCGCGCTCGCCCGCCGGCTTCGCAACCATGCCATGACGCTCACGAGCTGGGAGAAGCACAAAGGCGCGAACGGCGCCTACGACGTCCCCGCGCTCGGCTACAACTACAGGATCGACGAATCCCGCAGCGCGCTCGCGCTGTCACGGCTGCATCGCCTCGAGGACGAGATCGACCGCCGGCGTCAGCTAACCCGTCGCTATCGCGCCGAGCTGCGAGCGATGCCTGGTGTGCTCGTGCCCTTCCGCGACGACCAGGTCGGTACCTCATCTTGCTATGTCATGCCCATCCTGCTGGACGATCCCGCACGTCGCGACGAGGTTCGCCTTCGCCTCAGAAAGCAGCATGGCGTTCAGACGAGCATCCTGTATCCGCCCGTTCACCGCTTCAGCATCTATCGCCAGCGCTTTCCCGACGTCTCGCTGCCGAGGACGGAAACGGCCTCCTCCCGCGAGATCACGCTCCCCCTATTCGCGCACATGACGACCGACGAGCAGGACCGGGTACTCGGTGCGCTCGCGCGGGAGGTGTCTCGCTGAGCTGGTCGATTCCCCTGACCGACGTTCTGGTCACCGATGATGACGTCGAAGCGGTGCTGGCATGCCTGCGCAGCGGCTGGCTGACGATGGGGCCCAACGTGCAGGAATTCGAGCGCAGGTTCGCCGAATACGTCGGCGCCGAGCACGCCGTCGCCGTGTCAAGCGGAACCGCCGCGCTTCATCTCGCGGCGCTGGCCGCGGGGGTGGCTTACGGAGACGAGGTGATCGTCCCGAACTTCACCTTCGTCGCCTCCGCGGCTGCCGCCCGTTACTGCGGAGCGACCGCGATCCTGTGCGACAGCAGAGGACCACACGACCTCAACCTCGATCCGGATCATGTGCGGTCGCTGATCAGCGAGCGAACGCGCGCGGTCATCGCGGTGCACTTCATGGGGTATACCGCAGACGTCGAGAGCTTGCGAGGGCTGTGCGACGAACATGATCTGCGCTTGATCGAAGACACCGCGCAGGGCCTCGGCGCTCTCACGGGATCGCGGGCGATGGCTGGCACCGTGGGCGACCTGGGCTGCTACTCCTTCTTTTCCAAAAAGCAGCTGTCCGTCGGGGAAGGAGGCATGGTCGTCACAGCGGACCCGAATCTCGCCGCGAAGGTTCGTCTCCTGCGCTCGCACGGGATGACGTCGGTTACCTGGGATCGCCACCTGGGCTACGCCGAGACGTATGACGTCGTCGACATTGGCTTCAACTACAGGATGGACGAGCCCCATGCCGCGCTAGGGCTGAGCCGAATCGCGCGCCTCGACGAAGAGACAGCAATCCGGCGAGCCCGAGTCCGCCGGTACCGGGCCGCGCTCGGAGGGCAAGACGGGATCACGCTACCGTGGAGCGATGACGATGTGGCGCGGTCCTCGCACTTTGCCTTTCCCATCCTCTTGCCCGATCGACACACGCGCGATCGGCTGCGTTCGAGGCTGGCGGGCATGGGGATTCAGACCACCGCGTATCCGGCCATCACCGAGCTGAGCGCTTACCGAGGAAGCGGCAACCACCATGGCCTGGCGCGCTCGACAGACATGGCCGAGCGCCATTGCGTGTTGCCGCTCTCGCCCGTGATGAGCGAGGGGGACGTGGACACCGTGGCGAGTGCCGTATCCGCCGCTCTCAAAGGGGACCCCGCGGTCGCGGACACACCCGGTGACCGCGATCAAGTGAGCGTTTCGAGCACAGCGGCGAACTGACGAGCGAATTTCTCAGGCGCGAAGCGTGCGGCCTGTTCTCGCAGATCGCGGTCGTTCAGCGTCAGTCCGTCCAAGCGCTCGATCGCCGCGCACAGTCCGGCGACGGTCGGCTCCTCGAACAGCACGCCGGTGACGCCGTCGAGGACCGAATCACGGGCCCCGCCGGACCCATAGGCGATCACCGGCAGCCCGGCGGCCTGCGCTTCGACAGGCACGATTCCGAAGTCCTCTTCGCCCGGGAACAGCAACGCGCGGGCGCCCGACAGCAGGTCTGGCAGCTCGTGATCCGGGACGCGGCCGAGGAACTCCGTGCCCCGGCCGGCGGCGGCTTGAAGCGAGGTCATCGCGCGACCGGCGCCGACCACCTTGAGCGGGCGGTTCAGCTTCTGGCATGCTGCCACCGCGAGCTCGGCACGCTTGTAGGGCACGAGACGCCCGAGGAACAAGTAGTACTCCTGTGGAACATGAGCGATCCGTTCAAACGGCAGCGTGTCGACCGGCGGGTGGATCACAAACGCCTCGCGGCCCCAGAAGCGCTTGATTCGCTGGGCCACGAAGCTGGAGTTCGCGATGACGACATCTGGTCCATGATCTGCCTGGGCGGCCACACGATCACGGCGACGAAGGTGGGGCGCGAGAGTCTTGAAGGCCAATCTCCCCGCGACGCCAAGCTTCTCACCCTCCAAGTAGCCCGGATCCCACGCGTACCGCATCGGGGTGTGGCAGTAACACACGTGCGGTACCCCTTGCGGCTTACGGACGTTCTTCGCGCATGCATGGTTACTCGATATGACCAGGTCGAAGCCGCGTAGATCGAATGACCGCATCGCGCGGTCCATCAGAGGCAGCAGCTTCGGATACATGCTTCGTGATCCGGGGAGACGATCGAGGAAGGAGCTGGTGACGCTTCGCTCTGTGATTGCCGACGGCCAGGGGTCGGGATCGAACACTGTAGTGAACAGGTCTGCTTGCGGAAATAGCTCGAGCAGTGCCAGTACGACCTTCTCGGAGCCGCCGGGTATGGTGAGCCACTCGTGGACGACCGCGACCCGCGGAAACCGTTCGTGTAACCGCGCGGCCAGATCGCCCTGCACCGACAATGAGGTCACTAGCCGCCGTGAAACAGCGCGATCGCCGTCAACACCAGGATCTTGACGTCAAGTCCCAGTGACCAGTGAGTGACATAGTAGTTGTCCCACTCAATGCGATCCCTGAGCGAGGTGGGTCCGCGAAGGCCGTGCACCTGGGCCCACCCGGTGATGCCCGACTTGACTCGGTGGCGCTCGTGGTAGCGGGGGATGTCGCGGCTGAACAGCTCTACGAACTCGGGGCGCTCCGGACGCGGACCCACGATGCTCATGTCTCCCTTGAGCACGTTGATGAACTGTGGGAGCTCGTCGAGCGACAGCTTGCGCAGAAGGCCCCCGACGCTCGTCAGGCGGTTTTGTCCATCTACGCCGCCCGGACCGACGTCGCGCTCGACCAGCCGTGAGGCGAGGAAATCCTCGCCGTGCGAGCTGTTCGCTGGCCCTTGCCACCGCATCGAGCGGAACTTGTAGAGATCGAATACCTTGGCGTCCCGCCCGACCCGCCGCTGGCGAAACAGGACCGGCCCTGGCGACGTCAGATGCACTCCTAACGCGATCGCCGCCATCAGAGGCGCCAGCAGAACGAGCAGCACCGCGGCAAGCAGTCTGTCGAGCGCATGCTTGACCGCGAACTGCCACGACCCATGAAGATCGACGGCGTGTAATGACAGGAGCGGCAGACCGCCGATGGCGTCGTAGCTGCAGCGGTCGTTGATCGCCTCGAACATCCGCGGCACGACCGACACCTCGACACCGCGCTCCTGGCAAACACGTACCAGGCGGCTCAGCCTGGCGTCCGAAGACGTGCTGAAAGTGACTATCAGACGCCGGGCACCGGTGTTCGAGAGAACCTCATCGATCATGTCGAGCGCGCCGAGCACCGTGGGGCTGCGCTCGCCGATCGGGGCGGCCGACGGGGGATCGTCGTCGAGAAACCCGACCGGTGACATGCCGTACTCGGGATCGTCCTGGAGACGCCGAGCGATGAGACTCCCCACCACCCCCGCGCCCACAATCAACACCGGTTGAGCAGACAGCCGCCTTGATCTCGCCCAACGGTCGGCGAAAGCCAGCACCACGCGGCCGCCGAAGACCATCGACGCCGCCAGAAGCCAGACCCGTATCCAGACGCCCGGCTCGGTGACTCGGCCGTGGACCAGGAGGTCGAGCATCACGGTGGCCATCGTGGCGAGGGTGATCGCGCTCACGATGCCGGGCAGCGAATCGAGGGCGAGGACTCGCACGCGCCTTCGATAGCCCCCGCGCGCCATTAGCACCGCCACCATGAGCGCCGGCATGACGAGCATCGAGGAACGCCCCCCGAGCGGCCCCACCTGACCCCGGACACCGCGTAGCGCCACAAAGACCGCGAGTGCTGCCAGCGTGAAGTCCAACCAGACGCGGAGGATCGTCCAGCCGAGGCCTTCGATCAGGTAGGCCGAGATGCCGCGGGCAGCCGTGGGCGCTCGCACAGGCGGCGGCGCGAACGGCTCGCGAGGGAGCTCGGCCGACTCGAGCGGCGAACGCGTGTTCAGCCGGTGTTTCATTCGTTCGGAAACTCGAACTGGCGTCATCCAAAGTCCCATCTGGTCGGGACAACCCCATGACCGATCGGCTGCGTGTGACCCACCGCGCCGCCGGTCGCTGACCGCAGAGTCCTCCGCGATCGGTCAGACCACCTGCACTCTGGGCATGCCAAGGCACAGCTCATCGAAAGTCCCCGTAAAGCGGAACGGCCCTGCCCCTGTGTGCGGGCGCGGCCCCCCGTATTGGTGCATTTGTCAGCCCGACCGAGCCGCAACTATAACAAAACGGCCTATAGCTGTGTCAGAGATGGGGAAGCTAATAGAGCTTTAGGGGCGTCTTGTAGGGCGGTCGTGCGAGGCGTGAGCATCCGGCCAGGGGCGCAAAACCCAAGTTTTTCGGAGGTTGTTTACCTAACCTCCGCCGCCGCTTACGGTGCCGGTCCCGCCTGACGGGCCTGGGGCCGCGTTGCCGGATCCGCCGCCCGCGCTGCCAGATCCCCCTCCTGTGCTACCGGATCCACCTCCACCGGGGCCGCCAGATCCACCCGTACCAACGGATCCAGTGCCCCCTTGGCCGGATCCACCGCTCTCGGATCCGCCCGCGCTTCCTGCGGGGCTGGTGGGCGCGCTCCCGGCGCCTTGACCGGCTCCGGCCGGCGGAGAGCCACCGCCCGCTGGGGAGGATCCAGCCGGAGAGCCACTCACGCTCGAGGGAGCGCTCGGGGCCGACTGGGTGGCTTCGGCCGGCGAGTTGATCGGCGCCGAGCCAGAACCTTCATTGCCAGAGATCGGTTGACTAGGAGGAGCGCTCGAACTAACCGCGCTCTCCCGCGGTCGCGAGGAACCGGCTGCATGGGCAGATCGTGGCCGGCTCGTCGCTGTGTGCGGGCGCTTTGAAGCTGGACGTCGCACGGGCAGTGCGTCGGCCGCCACGGCGGGGGACGCGGGAGCAAGACGCTGGGACACCGGCCGATCCCGGCTTTTAGAGTGCGTTGCCGTCGTGGCACCGATGGCGACTGCGGTTCCGACCGCGAGGAGGAGGCCGAGCCCCAGTCCCCAAAGCATCCGCCGTCGCCCGGAGGCTCGCCCTTCCTCGTCGTTGCCGCCGGGCTGGCGATCCTGGCGGCCGCCGAGGGCGACACGACCCCCGCCGCCGAGCGCCACTGCGAGCCGGTCCTCAGTTGCGGCCGGACCGTCGCGCACGCTGGTGATCGTGCGGCGAAGATCGATCAGAGCGGCTCGGGCCTGGTCCGAAACACTCGTATCGCCCCGGTCGCGCGCGCGCTCAAACGCCTGCTGCGCGGCTGCGCACTCACCCTGCTCTTCGAGCAGCGCCCCCAGATTGAACGCGCTTCTGGCGTCTCCGCGGGCGTCCGCGCGGCGGTACGCCTCGATCGCGCCGGCGCGATCACCCTGCCGTTCGAGCAGCACGCCGAGATTGCAACCAGCGGCGGCATGGCCGCGCATATCCGCCCGGCGGTATGCGGCCGCGGCCGAGACCGGGTCGCCGCGCTCCTCGAGCACGATGCCGATGTTGAACGCAGCCGCTGCGTCGCCGCGCGCGTCGGCGCGCTCGTAGGCGGCCATCGCACCCGAGAGATCGCCCCGCTGTTCGAGCACCACGCCGAGATTGGAAGCCGCGGATCCACGCCCTCGAGCTTCCGCTCGCCCGTACGCCGCCGCCGCTTTGGCGAGATCACCCTGCGCCTCTAGGAGGACGCCGAGGTTGAACGCGGCGGCGGCATGCCCGCGGGCATCCGCTCGCCCGTACGCTGCCGCCGCTTCGGCGAGCTCACCCTGCTTTTCCAGCAGGCTGCCGAGGTTGAACGCCGCCGCGGCGTGACCGCCTTCGTCCGCTCGCCGGTAGGCTGCCGCCGCCTGGCCGAGATCTCCCCGTGTCTCGAGCACGGTCCCCAGGGTGAAGGCTGCGGCGGCGTGCCCGCGCGCCTCCGCTTCCGGGGTGGGAGGCGCGTGACGCGAGGCGCCGACCATTTGGCCAGCTTGCCCGTCGAGGTTGCCTGCGCGGCCCTTCTCATCGACCGCGGAAGATGGCACTAGGCTGATCCCCCTTCTTGATCACACCATCCGGGCCCGGGATCATACCTCGAACGTCCGGCGCGAAACCCGCCGTGCGGACATCGATTTAGGGTCAAGGCGCGCGGACGCGTGCGGCCGGCGGGCGGCGCTGCGCCGGCACTCTGAATTTCGTAGCCTTTCGGGCTATCGCGGGCCGGGACGCTGCACACACCGAGAGCTCAGGGGGAGAACCTTGCGAGGAATCAGAGAATGCGGGAGCCGCGGGGATCCTGACGGCTTGCTCCAGCGCGCGCGCAGCCATCGGGCGCGCGGCCTGCTCTTCATCCTGGCCACACTGGCGGCATGGTGCTTGTACTTGAGCCTGGCGGGGGGGTCCGCGTCGGCAGCGCCGCGCGAGAAGGTCACGGTGACCCTGTCCCCGAAGAGCATCGTGGCCGACGGAACCTCGACCAGCAAAGCGACCGCTACCGTCACGGCGGGGGGCGCGCCCGTCGCCGGTCACACGATCGTGTTTTCTGCGGGCGACCCCGGTATCCGCTTCGGGAAGACCACGAGCAAGCCCGGTGGCACCTATGTAGCGACCCTCACCAGCTCCACGACCCCCGGCACCACCGCGATCACCGCGACCGACACATCGGATAATTCGCAATCTCCGCTACCGTCGGGCCAGGCCACGCTCACCCAAACGCCCGATCCAGCGACCCATATCTCGCTGGCCCTCCAGCCCTCCGCGATCATCGCCAACGGGAACTCGTTCACGACCGCCACCGCCACCGTCACAGATGCTCATGGCAACCCGGTCTCGACGGACAGCCTGAGCTTTTCCTCCTCAGACCCAGGTCAGAGCATCCTGCAAGCCAGCAACGGCGGGAATGGCACCTATAGCGCACTGATCAGGAGCTCGACGAGGCTCGGGGCGGCCACCATCACTGCGACGGACACCACGGCCAACATCAGCGCCCGGAGCGAGCTGATCCAGACCGTCGGCGGCAGCAGCCTGTCGCTCGTCGCGTTTCCTTCGGCGGCCGTGACGAACGAACCCGTCATGCTGATCGCGACGGTCGATGGCGTGGTGGCGCCTTCGGGGACCGTCACCTTCGCGACCGCTCGCGGAGCTCCACTCGCCGGCTGCGGCTCGCAACCGGTGACGCCGGCGCAGCCGAGCGCCGGTTGTCAGACGACGTTCGCCGCGTCGACGTCGCCGGAGCAGATCGAAGCCACGTTCTCGCCCAATGCGGGCTCGCCTTTGATGGCGGCAAACGCCATTACCACCGTGACCGTCGCCCGCGACTCCACGTCAACTTCAGTTGACGCTGTCGGGACGATACACACCGGGTCCGTGACGACATACAAGGCGATGGTCGCGCCGCCGGCAGTCCGTCCAGGGCCGAATGCGCCAGCCGGCACGGTCGAGTTCTTCGACGGTGGTCAACCGATCGCGGGGTGTGTGGCTCAGACGCTCGCGTACGGGCAGGCCACGTGCACCGTCACCTACAAGTCACCGGGCCGCCACAGCATCACCGCGAGCTACGGCGGCGACAGCAACTTCCTTGCCTCGGCGTCGCCCGCGCAGCCGGTGAGCGTTGTCTCCGCCCCGGTCAAGATACAGGGAGTCATCCACGCCACCCTGCAGTGGAGCTTTGCCTTCGGGCCGACCTACACCCGTGTCCTTTACCTCATCGTCAACGGCGCCTCGCCCGGCGGCACGGTGCTCGTGAACTGCCACGGCCGTGGTTGTCCGTTCGCCAAGCGTGCGATACCGGTCACTAAGACCAGGCGTTGCGGGCCGAAAGGAAGACACACTTGCTTGACGCACGGGAGGGTCGACCTCACCGCGGCGCTCCGAAACCACCGGCTGCGCGTGGGGACCCGGATCAACGTCCAGATCGTGCGTCGTGGCTGGGTCGGCAAGTACTACATGTTCACCGTTCGCTCGCGCCAGGGGCCCGGCATCCAGATCAACTGCCTGGCACCCGGTGGAACTCGGCCGGGCGTCGGCTGCTGAGCGGAGGGGCCCGGCGAGGCGCTGCCGCTAACGCTTGTCCCGTTGACCGGCGGCGAGGTCGGTTGCGATCCGGTCGCCACCCATGCGCCTGCTGACCGTGGCGGCCAGCTCGGGCGCGACGCCGGCGACGGTTGCCCCCAGCTTGAGCCCGAGCGGGGCCACATCGACTTCGGCCCGATTTCGCTCGATCGCGCCGATCACCGCCGCGGCGACCTCCGCTGGCGTCCGGGTGCCCACACCCCGCGGGAGCTCGATCCCGGCGTCGGCGAACATTCCCGCGTCCCGGATGAAGCCAGGCAGGACCGTGGACACGCCCACGCCGAACGGGCGCAGATCCTCCCGCAGGGCGAGCGCGAATCCGCGTAAGCCGAACTTGGTGGCCGCGTAGACCGACGACGCAGGTGACGCCGCCTTCGCCGACAGCGACGCCATGAACACCATGTGGCCCCGCCGGCTAGCGATCATCGCCGGCGCCAAAGCCCGCGCCAGCGCCACCGGCGCGCGAAGGTTCACCTCGAGCATCCGATCGATCTGCTCCCCGGTTAAATCAATCAGCAGTCCGGACGCCGGCAAGGCAGCGTTTGCCACGAGCACATCGACATTGCCAACCTCACGAAGCAGCCGATCGACTTCATCGCGGCGCGAGAGGTCGCATGTGATCGCGCGCCCAGACACCTCCTCGGCGAGCCGAGCGAGGACCTCGGCGCGCCGGCCGGTGAGGGTGAGGTTCGCGCCACGGGCGGCAAATTCCCTCGCGATCGCGCGCCCGATGCCACCTGTAGCCCCGGTCAGCAGCACGTCGCCGCCGACGAGCGCCCCGCTCACCTCGGGAACACGGCCAGCGTCGCGGTGAACCCATGCAGGAAGCTCCGGCCTCCTACCGGCCCGATCTCACCCGCGGCGAAGAACCCGGCGGCCGGCGCGCCCTCCAATTCCCGCTGCACCGCCGAGGCGTCGTGATCCCGGACGCCGAACATCGCGCTGCCGCGGCCGTTACAGGAGAAGACGAGCGCGCCCGCGGGAGGTCGGCCGCCCATTGCCTCGATTCGCAGCCGCAGGGCGCGGGTCAGGTCCTCGTCGGCAGAGGCTGCGTCACGCGCGTGCAGCCTCACGATCTGACCGGTCCACACGCGCGCGCCGACGGCGACGCTTCCGGTCTCCGGATCGGCCCCCAGCAAGCCGCGTACGAGGAAATCGCCCTGCTCGTACTCGGGTTTGCCACCGTCCACGACGATCCCGATCAGCAGGCCGCCCGCGACGAGCGCCCGTTCGCGGGGTGACAAGTCGGCGATGATCTCATCGACCACCGCGAGGGCCGGGCGACCCGCGAGCTCGTGTATCAGGTTGTCTTCCGCCGCGGTTATCGCGATCTCCCGCCCGACGGGCACCGCTCCCTGTGAGACGCACGGGAGCATCTCGATCCCGTCCAGGCGGACGGCGACTGCGCCCTCATCGCGAACCTCCTCGCCCATGAACAGCGCTCCGCCTCCCTCGACCATCCGCGCGCTGGCGATACCACCGAGCACCGGCACGGCCGGCGCCTCGTCGCCGAGCACCGAGAGCACCGAATCGGTGGGAAACGTATATGGGTCGGAGAGCATGATCACGCCACTCGAGCCAACCAGCGACGGCAGGCCGGCAATATCCTCCTCGACCTCGTCTGCGCTGGCGGTGGCCTGGAACGGCACCGCGCTGCCCGCTCCCTCGAACGCCGCCGCCCACACCGCGAGCGCGGTTCCCGACTCAATCTCGCGCCCGGCACCAAGCACGCCGCCGGCACCGCACCCGATCAGAGCAGCAGGCTCGATTGCGGTGTGGACGCCCTCGAGCGTGGCCTCGGGGGCTACGAGATGAGTCCCGCTTGCGAACACCAGCGCCAGGTCTACGGGGCTTCCGTTCAGCGGTGCCGCCGCTGCCCGCGCCGCGGCAACGCCCGCTTGGAGCGGGTCGTGCTCCTGCGACATTCCGGCGCCCACCTTCACGGGCGCCGCAATCCTTCCTGCACCATCGCTCCACGATACTCCGCGCCATGTCACTGGCGGATGTCATCGCCCTGTTCGGGCCCACCGGGATCGGTAAGACGGAGATCGCGATCGAGTTCGGGCGGGCGCTTAGCGGGCTCGGAGAAAACCCGGTTGCGGTTTCGGCCGATGCGCTCCAGGTGTACAGCGGGCTGGAGACGCTTACCGGGGCCGCCGGCCCGCTCGAGCGCTCGCAGCTCGAACACCGACTGATCTCGTTCCTACCGATCGACGCCGCATTCAGCGCTGGGCAGTACGCCGAGCTGGCGCACGCCGAGATCGACGCCCTGCTCGACGCCGGAGACCGTCCGATCGTGGTCGGGGGCACCGGTCTTTACCTGCGCGCCGCCCTCACCGACCTCAAGCTGAGGCCGCCTCCCGCGGAAGGCGCTCGCGAACGATGGATCGCCGAGCTCGAGCGTCGTGGACCACAGGCGCTACACGCCGTGCTCCGGGAGCGGGCGCCTTGGGCCGCGGATGAGATCGAGGCCACCGATCGACAGCGCATCGTGCGCGCGCTCGAGCTCCTCGACGCCGGCGAGCTCGAACCGCCGGCCGAGGAATCGCAGCTCTGGACGGCGGATGTGCGTCATCCGACGCTCCTTGTCGGCCTCGTGATGGAGCGGGAGCAGCTGTACGAACGCATCGATGCCCGCGTCAGTCGGATGATCGCGGCCGGCGCCGCGGAAGAGGTTCGTCGGGCCAACGCGGCTGGAGCCTCGCCGACGGCACGCCAGGCGCTCGGCTTCGCGGAGCTGCTCAGCGGCGACATCGAAGCCATGAGGAGGCACACGCGCAACTACGCGCGCCGCCAGCTCACCTGGATGCGAAAGCTCGCTGAGGTCAAGGTGATCGATACGACGGGCCGCAGCCCGTCAAACGTGGCGGAGGAGATTCTGGCCCTGTGGTTCAGGGGAGCGGAGTGAACGGGTAAAGGACCACGGCGGCGCCGGCGACCGCGGCTCCGGCGACCCACACCGGGATCGGACCGAACCGCGCACGGGTCCGCGTCAGCAGCCCGACGGCCACCAGGTAGAGCCCCGGCATCACGATCACCATGTAGTACAGGTAGCTCGTTCGCTGCCAGATCACGCTGAGCAGGACGAACGGCACGAACGTGCCGAGGAACCAGGCGAGGCCCAGGAGCTCCACTTCATCCGCCAGACGTCGAGCTCGCACCGCGGCGATCGCGGCCACGATCAGCCCGGGGATCGCCAGCACGAGGATCGGGGGGCTGATCAGGCCGAGGAAGTGAGCCTGGGGGTGGACGCCGAACAGCCCGTCGGCGGGGCGCGCCGGATTGATGTTCACGTAGGTGATCGGCTTGTAGTCGACGAGCCACTGCCACGGATAAGAGGCGATCCCCCGTGGCCCGTGCGGGCTGGTCTGGTGAGCGGCGTAGCTCAGCATGTGACGCACTTGACCGAGAGCTCCACCCCCGACTCGCCTGCCGGTAACCGGATCGTAGGGCGGTGCCACCTGCTCGAGCAGGGAAAGCAGCGCGAACAAGGCGGCCGCGGTGGCCGCGATACACATGCTGAATCGAGCCGCCACGGCCTTGAGCTGCCCGAGCCGGGGGGCCCTCACGAACCGCAGGCATTCGAGCACCGCGAACACGACCAGCGCGTAGATTGCGACCTCCTTGGCGCACGCGCCGATTCCGACCAGCACCCCGGCAAGCAGGGGCCGTCCTCGCAGATACAGCGCGGCCCCGAAGATCATGGGAGCCAGCGCGTAGATGTCGAGCGTCCCGATCCGGCTGTGGACGAGCAGCAGGTTGTCGCAGGCCATCAGCGCCGCTGCCCCCAGCGCCGGCCATGGCCCTCCCCCGGCCGCGCGCACCAGCACGAACATGCCGATGATCGCCAAGGTCCCGAACACGACGCTCCCCAGCCGCCACGCCAGCGGCCCGTCTCCGAACAGCTCGATCGAGCCGGCGATGATCAGCTTGGCGAGCTGAGGATGCTCCGCATTGGGATCGACGCCGGACGGGCTCCCCGCGTAGTGCTCGCCCGCGGGCGGCTGGAGGCCGGCAATCACCCGCGCGGCGTTGACGTAGTACGCCTCATCGAAGATCAACACGTGGTCCGACGGCGACCGGCACGGGGCACGGCACGGCTCACCGAGCAGCGCAACGCGGGCGGCCAGCGAAAGCGCGCACACACACGCCAGCAGCACCACCGGAAGCGAGCAGTTCCGGCGGACAAACGACTTCAGGTGCTGGGCCATAACCGCCATCGACGCTACACATAGACTGCCGCCGGGTGAACTTCGAGAAGTGGCAAGCGCTCGGCAACGACTACCTGATCGTCGAGGAGACGGACCTCCCCTTCGAGCTGACGCCGGCACGGGTCCGCGCGCTGTGCACGCCTCACACGGGCGTGTGCGCCGACGGGATCGTGCTGCTCTCGCAACCGGGGGACCCGGGGCACGTGGCCCGGCTGCGAATCTTCAACCCCAACGGGTCGGAGGCCGAGCTATCGGGCAACGGGCTGCGAGAAGCGGTCCTGTACATGCGCCGCCGGGGCTGGACGAGCTCGGATGAGTTCTCGATCCTGACCCCGGCCGGAGAGATCAAGCCGAGGATCGTCTCCCCGACCGAGGCCATCGTCGACATGGGACGGGCGCGCCTGCAGAGCAAAGACTTCCCGACCGGTCCCTCCGACGGGGGAGGGGAGCTGACCGCCGCCGGCCGCACGTGGCGCTTCCAACACGCCCAGGTCGGAAACCCGCAGTGCGCGATCCGCGTTGAGCGCGAGCTCGACCTCCTCGAGTTGGATCTGCCCGCGGTTGGCCCGCAGATCGAGCGCCACGAGCTGTTCCCGAACCGCACGAACGTCTCCTGGTTCGCCGTGCTGGACCCGGGTCGCATCCGCGCGCGGATCTTCGAGCGGGGGGTGGGGGAGACGTCGGCCAGCGGCACCGGCGCGGCCGGCGCCGCGGTCGCGCACGTTCTCCAGGGAGGATCGTCTCCGGTCGCCGTGGCTCTCGACGGGGGCGAGCTGACCGTCGCAGTCGGGAGTGACCTGCAAATCAACCTGAGCGGGTGGGCGGTCCCTGTATTCCGCGGCACGCTCGCCGATGAGTTCGTCAAGGAGTTGCATGAGATCCAGTAGGCGCCTCGAGCGGATCCCGCCATACCTGTTCGCCGAGCTCGAGCGAAAGCTCGCCGCCAAGCGTGCCGCCGGCGTCGACGTGATCAGCCTCGGCATCGGGGACCCGGACATGCCGACGTACCCGGCGATCATCGCCGCCGCCCAGCGGGCCGTGGCCGATCCGGGCACCCATCGCTACCCGTCCAATCGCGGGCGCCCGGAGTTTCGCGGGGCGGTGGCCGCGTTCTACGCCCGCCGGTTCGGCGTCCAGCTCGACCCGGAGACCGAGGTGATGCCGGCGATCGGGGCCAAGGAGTGCATCTTCAACCTCAACCTGGCGTTCCTGGACCCCGGCGATGTCGCGCTGGCCTCGGATCCGGGGTACCCGGTCTACGCCGGCGGCCCGCTGCTCGCCGGGGGCGACCCGGTGCTGATGCCCCTGCTGGCGGACCGCGGTTTCTCCCCAGACCTCGGCCGGATCCCGCAAGACGTCCTCGACCGTTCGCGACTGATGTTCATCAACTACCCGAACAATCCCACGGGAGCGATCGTTCCGGACGGCCTCTTCGAGCGAGTGGCCGACCTGGGAGCCCGTCACGACATCCTGGTGGTCCACGACAACTCCTACAGCGAGATCACGTTCGACGGCTACGTAGCGCCCTCGTTCCTCCAGACGCCGGGCGCCAAGGAGACTGGCGTCGAGGTGTTCTCGCTGTCGAAGGGCTACAACATGACCGGGTGGCGGTGTGCGGCGATCGTCGGCAACTCCGAGGCCATCGCGCGCTACTGGCAGCTCAAGTCGAACATCGACTCCGGGCTGTTCGATGCGGTGCAGCTGGCAGGCGCGGCGGCGCTGGCTCCCGACCTCGACTCCGAGGTGGAGGCGATGAACGCGCTCTACACCCGCCGGCGCGATCTTGTCTGCGACGCCCTCGCCGACGCGGGGGTGAAGGTCACCCCGCCCAAGGGGACGATCTACATCTGGGCGCCGATCCCGCCGGGGTTCGAGTCCGCCGCGGCCTACTGCGAATACGTGCTCGAGGAGGCGTCCGTTGCGATCACCCCGGGCGGTGCGTACGGGCCCAGCGGAGAGGGGTTCTTCCGGATCTCACTGACCACCCCCGACGACCGGCTGCTCGAGGCCGTGGAGCGGCTCCGAAAGCTCTAGCCGTCCTCCTCCGGCACGCCGCCGTCATCTGCCCGAAGCCGGGCTACCATGAGTTCAGTGCAGCGAAGCCGTCACGGACGCACGCAGGCGTCCCCATACGCTGCCAACGGGCAGCGGCCCTCTGGGCGCGCGCGCCAGCGTGCCTACCTCATCGCCGCGCTGCCGGACGGCGAGCCGGAGGAGCTGACCGAGCTCCGAGAGCTGTTGCGGACCGCCGGGGTCGCGGCGGTCGGCGAGGTGGTCCAGCGGCGCGAGCACCCTCACCCCAACACGTACCTGGGGCCGGGCAAGGTTGATGAGCTGAAGGCGGAGCTCGCGCGCTCGGACGCGAACCTGGTGGCCTGCGACGATGAGCTTTCCCCGCGCCAGGAGCGCAACCTCGAGCGGGCGCTCGGGCTCCCGGTGATCGACCGCACCGCGATCATCCTCGACATCTTCGCCTCACACGCCCACACGGCCGAGGGCAAGCTCCAGGTCGAGCTCGCCCAGCTCGAGTACAACCTGGCGCGAATGCGCGGGCTGTGGTCGCACCTCGAGCGGCTCGGGGCCGGGAGGATCGACGGGGGGATCGGGACGCGGGGCCCGGGCGAGACCCAGATCGAGACCGACCGCCGGCTGGCGCGCGACCGGATCGCCGCGCTCAAGCGCAGGCTCGGGCGGGTGCGCTCGAGCCGCTCGGTCATGCGGGCCGAGCGCGAGCGCGCGCACCTGCCCCGCGTGGCCCTGGCGGGCTACACCAACGCCGGGAAGTCGACGCTCCTGAACGCCCTCACCGGCGCCGAGGTCGGCGTCCGCGACCGGCTGTTCCACACGCTCGATCCCACCACGCGCGTCCTCCACGCCGGGGGGCGCGATTACCTGGTGACCGACACCGTGGGGTTCATCCGCAAGCTGCCGCACCAGCTCGTCGAGGCATTCGGCGCGACGCTGGAGGAGACGCGGTTAGCCGATCTGATCCTGCACGTGGTCGACGCGTCGGTTCCCGAGACGGAGCTGTCCGCGATGACCCGGGCGGTCGAGGACGTCCTGCTCGAGATCGGGGCCGACGCCGTGCCGGAGCTGCTGGTGCTCGCCAAGGCCGACCAGCTCGGTGCCGAGCAGCGGGAGGAGCTCGAGCGCGCCCATCCGGAGACCATCCTCGTCTCCGCGTTCACTGGCGAGGGTCTCGACGCCCTGGCCCAGGCGATCGAGGAGCAGTTCGCACAAACGCTGCGCGTGGTCGAGCTCCTGATTCCCTACGACGAGGGCGGGCGGCTCGCCGAGCTGCACGAGATCGCCGGCGACCTGGAGCGCGAGGAGACCTCCGACGGAGTTCGCGTGCTCGCGCGGCTGCCGGCGCCGATCGCCTCGCGTTATCAGCAGTTTGCGCTGAGCAGCCGGTACGGATGAGCCTGCGCGTACGGCGGCTCGACGAGCGCGCGGTGCTGCCCACGCGGGCATATCCGGGCGACGCGGGCCTCGACCTGTACGCGCTCGAGGGCGGCGCGCTCGACCCCGGCGAGCGCGCCTCGGTCAGGACTGGGGTCGCGGTGGAGATCCCCGAGGGACGGGCCGGGCTGGTGCTCCCCCGTTCGGGCCTCGCCGCGCGCCACGGGATCTCGGTGGTCAACGCACCCGGTCTGATCGACGCCGGGTACCGGGGCGAGATCCGGGTGCTGCTCTTGAACACCGATCGGTCCGAGCGGTTTGAGATCGCGGCCGGCGACCGGATCGCGCAGCTCGTCCTGGTCGCGGTGCAGACGCCGGAGGTCGTCGAGGTCGGCGAGCTCGCGGCGTCGCAGCGCGGCGCCGGAGGGTTTGGCTCGAGCGGTTCCTAGCCAGGCGGGCTAGGAACCGCTCGACTTAGGAGCCGCGCTGGCGGTAAGGGATCAGCCCGTGCGCCATCAGGAACTGCTTGGCCACCACCGCGGGATCCTCGCCCGAGACGTCGACGGCGGCGTTCAGCTGGCGCATCACCGGGAGCGTGAGCAACGCGCTCACCTTGTCGATCGTGGAAGCGAAGGCGGGCCCCTCCTGCTCGAGAACCTTGAGCGAGACGACCGGAACCACGTTGCCCCAGCCAAACGCATGGGTGGGATCCCGGAGCAGCTTGTAATCACCCGTGAGCAGCTGCGCATCGGTGGTGTTGACGTCCGCGGCCTGCACCGTGCCCTGGTCGAGCGCTTGATATTGCTGGCCAACCACTAGCGGCTTGAACGCCGCCGGCACGAAGCCGTAGACCTGCTCGATGTCCGGTAGGCCGGTGGGGCTCTGCTGAAACTGCGGGGCGGCTCCGAGGGTGAGCGTCGGGGCCACGTTGCGCAGGTCCGAGAGCGATGACAGGTGGTGTTCGGAGGCGTAGTTGAACGAGACCGCGATCGCGTCGGTGTCCATGAACGGCGTCGGGTTCAGCAACGCTAGGCCATGCGCCAGCGCGTAGCGCTGAGCAGCCTGATAGGCCCGAAACGACGTGGGAAACGATTGGCGATAACCGGCGACGGCGCTGTTCCACGTGTCGAGGTATTCGGGGTACATACCGAGCCTGCCGCTCTCGAGCGCCTGGATCGTGACCTCGGTCGGACCGATGTTGCGGTTCAGGATGACCGAGAATCCCTCGGCCGTGAGCGCCTGGTAGTAGAGCTCACCGAGCACGAACTGCTCGGTGAAGTTCTTGTCGCCGATCGCGACCAGCGGCTTGCCGGTCCCGGGCAGCACGGTCTTGTGCGCCGTCGGCGCGGGGCTTCCAACGGTGGAAGCCGGGTGCGTGTCGCTTCCGCAGGCGATCAGCGTCGCGGACGCGAGCGCCGCTATGCCAAGCGCGAGCATCAGGCGCCACACGACACGGTGGGGGAGGGCAGCGATCCTCACGTCCGGCGAGCCATGCTAAGGGTTCGCGCAGGGGTAAGTGATCGGAGCGGGGCGGTCGGGGGACGAGCGGGGGGCCGCGAGCGGACGGCAGCTGGATGACTCGGGCGCGGCCCAATAAAGCGAGGCCGGATGCCGAGCGGGCCGCAAGCCCGAGGCAGCAGCGCTGCGCGAGCCGGCCGATCGTGGACCATCCGCGAAGTCATCCCGGCCGCATCCGGACGATCAGTTATCCCTGCGCGGGCCCTCGACGCCCGCCGCGCGCCGCGCCTCGGCGTGCGCGGCCTGCTCGAGGTCGTCCTCGAGCGGCTCGAGAGGCTCGCGCCGACCGAGCGCGGTGGCGATCAGCCAATCGGCGAACCACGTGTTCTTGGGCAGCAGCGGGCCGTGCAGGTAGGTGCCGATCACGCTCCCCTCCCGGACGCCCTCGAGGCCGTCGACGCCGTTGTTTCCGTGCCCGGCGAGCACTCGGCCGAGCGGCTTGGTCCCCGGGCCGAGGTGGGTTCTCCCGCCATGGTTCTCGAAGCCCACGAGCACCCGGCGCTCGCCGGGCTCGAGCTCGACCTCGATCGCGGCGTTGCCGATGAGGCGCTCGCCGTTCCCGCGCACGGTCTCCAGGTCGACCAGCTCGACGCCCGGCAGCGTCTCCGCGCCCAGCTGATAGGAGCGGCCCAGGAGCTGGTATCCCCCGCAGACCGCGAGGATGGTGCCTCCCCGGGCCGCGATCGCATGCAACGCGTCGCGTTTGCTCCTGGCGAGATCCAGCGCGCAGAGCCGTTGGTCGCGGTCCTGGCCCCCGCCGATGTAGTAGAGGTCCGCGTCGGGGTCGAGCCCGTCGCCGAGACCGCTGAGGTGTAGTTCGAAGCCGATGCCGCGCCACTGGCAGCGCGCCTCGAGCACGAGCAGATTGCCGCGGTCGGCGTAGATGTTCATCAGGTCCGGATACAGCGCACAGACGCGCAGCGTGGGCGCGAACTCAGCCACGAAGCATCACCACCGCGCTCCCGACATAGTCGCTCGTCTCTGGCACCGCGTCTCGACCCGCCGGCTTCAGACCGAGGTCCCCGGCCTCGCGTTCGAGCTCCTCCGCGGTGAGGCGGTCCAGGTGGATCGCGTTCTGCTCGACCGTGCGTTCGCCGGAGATGCTGATCGTCTCGCGCCGCCGCTCGAGGACGAACCCGTCGCCGTCCGTACGCACCGCCGTGGGCTGGCTCGAGTACACGACGCCGCCCAGCTCTCGGATGTCCGGCAGCGGCCCGGGGAGTCCGTCGAGGAGCTCGTAGAGCTCGAGTTGGTCGGCGATCGCGATCGCCACGATCGCCCCGTCCTTCAGGTGGCGCTCGGCGCAGCGGAGGAACCGGCGCCGGCCCTCGGGCCCGCCGAGCAGCTGGATGGTCTGCATGGGGACGAGAATCAGCGCGAAACGCCGCGAGAGCTCGAAGTCGCGCGCGTCGGCCACGATGGTCCGCACGGTGAGCTCGCCGGCCCGGCGCGCGAGCTCAGCCGTCAGCACGGGGTCGTGATCGAGCGCGGTGACGTCGTGGCCTGCTCGAGCGAGGTCGAGCGCGACGCGGCCCGTTCCCGCACCGACTTCGAGCACCGGATCGCCGTACTTGGCCGCCAGAGCGCGCCAGAGCGACATGTCTTCGACATAGCCGCCGCACTCGAGATCGTGCCAGATCGCGCTCACCCGCGCCGCTCCCAGAACTGCGGGACGTGTCCCCGGCCGGCGAGCTCGTCGCGGAGCTCGAGCAGAGCCGTGTACGTCGGTAGGACGTAGAGCTCGCCTGCCGGCGCCGCGGCCAGCGCGTCATCCAGGGCCGCGGACAAGGGCCCGACGACGTGCAGGCGGTCGACCGGAACGCGAGCGTACTTGAGCCTCAGCGCGAGCTCGGTGGCGCGCGTACCCGCACAGGTGACCCGGCGGATACGCGAGGCCACCATCTGGAAGTCGGCGTCCCAGATCCACGAGACGTCCCTCCCATCGGCCTCGCGGTCGTTGAGGATCGCGAGCAGGTCCAGCGCACCGGGCTCGAGCGCGAGCGTGCGCAGGATCTCGTTGGCCCCGGCCGGGTTCTTGACCAGCAGGATCGCAACGTCCACACCTCCGATCCTGAGCCGCTCGGCGCGTCCAAACGCGGGACTCACGGCAGCGAGCCCGGTGGCGATGGTCGCAAGGGGAGTGTCCAGCGCGAGGCACAGCGCCGCCGCGCCGAGGGCGTTGTAGACGTTGTACAGGCCCGGCAGCGGGAGCTCCACTTGTGCGGTTCCCACCGGGGTGCGCAGCGCAAAGCCGGCGTCGCGGGTCCCTCGCAGGGTGACCTTCTCGGCCGCGACCGAAGGCTGGGGTCGCTCCTGCCCGCACGCTGGGCAGCGGTAGCGGCCGAGATGGCCGAGATAGATCGTCTCGTACGCGTACGCCGTGCCGCAGCGACGGCAGTGCTTGGAGTCGGAGGCGTGCTGCATCTCGGGAATCGCCACAGATGGGTCCTCGACCCCGAAGTACGTGACGTTCGGAGCGTCCCGGCCGAGGTCGGCCAGGAGCGGGTCATCCGCGTTCAGGATCAGCCGCATGGTGTCCGGTAGGGCCTGAACCACCCCCGCCCACCGATCGCCGATCGTCTCGAGCTCGCCGGTGCGATCGAGCTGGTCGCGGAACAGGTTGAGCAGCAGCAGCGCCCGGGGGGCGAGCGCCGGAGCGACCCGTTCCAGCCACAGCTCGTCGAGCTCGAACAGACCGAGCTCACCGTCGATGTGAACCCCGCGGGATGCCGAGAGCAGCGTCGAGGCCACCCCGCCCGCCATGTTCGCCCCCGCTCGGTTGCGGAGCAGCGTTATGCCGGCGCGCGCGAGCACCGCAGAGGTCATCGCTGCGCTGGTGGTCTTGCCGTTGGTCGCCGAGATGACGACCGAGCCCCGCGGCAGCCGCGCCGCGAGCTCCTCGATCGCGCCGGGCTCGAGGGCGATCAGCAGCCTGCCCGGCAAGCTCGTGCCGCCCCTGTGGCCAGAGCGCCGGGCAATCCCTCCGACGGCCCGGGCGGCGAAGATCTTCGCCCCGAACAGCGTCATCGGCCCACCGGGGTGATCGCGCGGACCGCGCCCGGCAGGGCTCGGACGGTGACCGGCAGCTCGGCGACCGGATCCCCGTCGGCGTAGAGCGTGAACGGCCGGTCCGCGTCGATCTCGATCTCAGCTCCCCGCATCACGTGGACCTCCGGCCGGCGAACGTGCTCTCCCTTGAACACGCTCGGCAGCAAGCGCACGAACCGCAGCTTCGGCATGTGCTCGACCATAACGACGTCGAGCAATCCGTCCTCGAGCGACGCCTCGGGGGCCATCCGCATTCCCCCGCCGTAGGTCCCTGCGTTGGCGGCGGCGATCGTGTAGCCGGTGAGCGTGTGGGGCTCGCCACCGTCGACCCGGAGCGTGAACGTGGCGGGCTTCCAGTTGATCAGGGCCCGGAGCGCGCCGTAGCTGTAGACGAGGCTGCCGCGGACGAGCTTGGTCTCGTTGGCGATCCGGTTCGCATCCGAGTCAAACCCGCAGCTGGCAATGCTGATGAACGTCTTCCCGTTGGCCTCACCGAGGTCGAGCTGTCGCTCGACCCCCTCGGCGAGCACCCGGCACGCGGCCCTCGGGTCGAGCGGGATTCCGAGCACACGCGCGAAATCGTTGCCGCGGCCTCCGGGCAGCATGCCGAACACACCGCTCGGTCCCCTCAGGGCCCCGGCGACGGCGCCGATCAGACCGTCGCCGCCGAGCGCGACCGCGACCTCGCCGCCTGCTGCGGCAGCGCGCGCGAGTTCGCGCGCGTGCGCGAGACTGCCGGTGGGAGCGACCCGGTACTCCAATCCGTGCTCGCCGAGCGCCGCCTTTACGCCCGCGAGCGCTCGGCCGGCACGACCCCCGCCGGCGGCGGGGTTGACGATCACGGCAATCCGTCTCAAGTTCCGAGGAAAAGCTCTTGGAGATCTTGGGAGATCGCGACCGGCGCCGGCTCGGTGGCGGCTTCCGCGTCCTCGCGGGAGGTCACGCCGGTCAGCACGATGGCCGCGTCGAGCCCGGCGGCTGCGGCCCCGGCGAGATCCGAGTCCAGGCGATCCCCGACCACCAGCGTGCGACCGCCGCCGAGACGATCGAGCGCCGTGTAGAAGATCTGCGGGTCAGGCTTGCCGACGCTAACCGCGGTGCTGCCGGTCGCGTATTCGAGCGCGGCGACGATGGCGCCGGTCCCCGGCCATACGCCTTCGTCGGTAGGGAACGTGGGATCGCGGCCGGTCGCGAACATCACCGCGCCGCCCAGCACGGCCTGAGTGGCGTCCCGGAGCTCGGCGAAATTGAGATCGTCGTGGCTCGCGACCACCACCACGTCGGCCTCCACGGCGCGGTGGGTGCCGTTGACGATCCAGTGGCCCGCGTCGGCGACGTGACGGAAGATGGCCGGCGAGCCGATCACGTAGGTGCCCTTTCCGCGGCCCCGCTCCGCGAGCACATGCTGAATCGCGCCGCCGACCGTGACCACCTCCTCGAGCGATGCCTGCAGACCCAAGGACCACAGCTTGCGGACGTACTCCTCCGGGGACCGGCGCGCATCGTTGGTCACGAATGCCAGCGCCTTGCCCGCGGCCCGGCACGCGGTGATCGCCGGCGCCGCGCCCCGGGTCACCGAATCGCCGACCCAGACGCAACCGTCGAGGTCCAACACCACGTTGTCGTACTCGGAGAGGAGGGGAGACAGGGGCATCTTCCGGCCGCGTCGATTATCCCCGGCGGAACGGAAAGGGAGCGTGCCCCCGCCGGGCTAGAACAGGGCAACTTGTGCCGCGGGCACAGGCGGCATCAGGCATTCGGGGCCGTCGTAGCGCGCATCGTTGACGGCGGACCCGACGGGGTGCAAGGCAAAAGACGAGGCCGGGAGGCCGGCCATCAGCTCTCTGAGCTGCGCGGGTGACGTGGCCGCGTCGAGCCACACCGTTTCGGCCTCGGCCGGCAGGATCACCGGCATGCGATCGTGAAGCGGCGCGATGGCGGCGTTCGCGGCGGTGGTGAGAATCGAGCACGTGCGCAGCTTGCGATCGCCCTCGCCGTACCAGATCGACCACAGGCCGGCGAAGGCGAACAGCTGGCGGTCTGACCGCGTGATGTGGAAGGGCCGCTTGTGCCCGCTTGGGTCGGGCTGCCACTCGTAGAAGCCGTCGGCGACGATCAGGCACCGGAACCGTTCGAGCGCCCGGCGAAACGCGGGTTTCTCCGCGACGGTCTCGACCCGGGCGTTGATCATCTTCAACCCCGTGTTGGGGTGCTTCGCCCAGCTGGGAACGAGCCCCCACCGCAGAAGCTCACCTCGGGGAGTCCCCTCGCGATCGGCGGTGACGGCGGGGACGTCGTCCCCCGGCGCGACGTTGAAGCGGCGGCGGATCTCCACCG
Organism: uncultured Solirubrobacterales bacterium; assembly: GCA_963731355.1. Taxonomy (GTDB): domain Bacteria; phylum Actinomycetota; class Thermoleophilia; order Solirubrobacterales; family Solirubrobacteraceae; genus Palsa-465. The sequence continues at coordinate 405,849 of CAVSUS010000007.1, forward strand.
ACTCGCCGATCGGAAAGCGAGCCCGAACGTCGGCAGGGTTCGGCGTCGCGAGCGTGTAGCGGCCGCACACGGGGTTTTCTACGAGCCCGAGCGAGACCGGGCCGCGATCTGCTCGGAGCGCTCGGCCTGTACCCGCTTCTGGCGCCGGCGTCCGAAGAAGGCGAGCACGCCCACCACCACTGCCACCAGCGCCAGGCCGTAGAAGATCCGGAGATCGAGCGAGAGTCCGCCCGTGGCCAGCGCCACCAGGCTGACGATCCCGAACCCGAGCGCGAGCACCGCCACGACCAACACCATGATGAGCAGGATCCCCCGAATGCGAGCCAAGATCCCCGCGCTTGCCGGCGGCACCAGCAGTCCCATCAACCACAGGCCCCGGAGCTGACGGCTGGTCGGGGCCTCGACGCCGAGCCGCTCGGTCGCCTTCTTCAGGTCATCCGGCCGGCGCTCGGCGAGCGCCAGCGAGGCATCGGCCATCCGCCGTAGCTGCAGGCGCTCCTGCGGACGCGCCGCCGCCAGGGCCCGCTGGAAGTGCACCCGTGCGGTCTTGGCGTCATAGCGCTCGGCCGCCCGCGCGCCCAGGATCGCCTGTGCCGCCGCCTTGTATCGGGTCTCAGCCTCGAGTTCCTCGTCTGAGCGGCTCTCCAGCTGCTGCATCGCGGCGAGCGGACTCCGCTGCTCGACGCGCATCATTCGTTCCTGCTTGGGCATCGGGTAAGAGAGTCTAGTGTGCCCTGATCGCCCGGCGGTGAACTAATGACGGGCCCTGACTACAAATACGCGCTGGGCGGTCAGGTACTGCCCGCCGGCTCCCGGCCGAGCGGGGGGCGACCGAAAGACGTCGAGGTGACGGCCGTTGATCGCGCCGCCGGTGTCCTGCGCGAGGAACCACCCGCCGTGCCCGTCGTGCCGGTAGGCGGGGATGTAGACGCGGCTGCCGAGCGGGATCACGCTGGGATCGACGGCGATCGATTCGTAGTAGTGCAGCGGCAGCGAGGCCCCCGGCGCGAACGTGACGCCCGCAAGCGGCACGTACCGGAGACCGGCGCCCGCGGACCAGCCGCCGGCCGCGAGTGGAAACGTCACGCCGCCGGTTCGGTTCGCCCAGTAGCCGCCGGCGCGCCAGAAGGGGGGACCAGCCGACCAACCATCCGAGGGGTCAGTGGGTTGCCCGTCTTCGGTCACCCAGCCTCCGTTGCCGAGGCGGTCGATGTGGTAGAAGCGCCCGTCGAGTCCGATTCCCTCGCCTTCCATCGAGAGGCCCATGGCCGAGTAGAGCCAGTCGATCCGGTGCCTCGTCCGCAAGCCCGGCGCGATGACCGTCCGTCCCACGAACCACGACTCGGGCGCCGGCCAGTATTCGGTGATCGTCACGCCGGTCAGCCACGTCCCGGCTGCGTTCTTGCCGGGTGCAGGCGGGATGCGGCTCGGCTTGTGCGTCGGGGCCAGGCCGCCAGATGGCATGCCTCCGGTGAAACCGGCGGGCGCTAGGCCCGCCCCGCCCGACGGCAGCGATGCCGCGGACGTGGGGGCCGCCACGAGCGTCGCGACGGCGGCCGCCAGAAACGCGCCGGCGCGGGCTCGCGCGAGCAAACGCACGGCAGGGCGCATCGCAGCATCTTCTGCGCCGTCGTGAACGGTCCTTCAGGTGAGAGAGAGCTGACGGTGGACTACGCCGGCCTGCTGAAGCGGAGCATCAGCTTTTGCTCGTAGTAGTAATCGATCCACTCGAGCAGTCGGCTTGGGTCGTGGTGCCCGTGGCCGACCGCCGGCACGAAGCGCATCGCGAGGCGGCTGGCTGCGGCGTCGAAACCAGCGGCGCCGAAGACGGCGATCACTTCGTCGATGCCGTACAACTTGGGCAGACGCAGCTCCTCGGCGTTGGCCCGGTGCCAGTCCGCCATCAGCGGGCTCCCGGCGTGGACACCCATGACCGCGTAGTACCCGCCGCCCCGTTTCAGCGCGGCGAAGACCGCCTGCGCGTGGGTGGGGAGGTCGTCCAGCAGGTAGAGCACCTCGTGGCTGAAGGCCACGTCGAAGCCATTCCACCCCGAAGGCACCGTGTCCGCGACCTCGAACCGAAGGGGTCTGTGTCCGGCCAGGCGCCGAGCGTCCTCCACCGCTCCGGACGCCGGGTCATAGCCGAAGCCCTCTGAGATCCCGCACCGGTCGGCCAGCAGCCTGAGGAACCCGCCTCGGTTGCAGCCGGCATCGAGCACGCGCGTTCCCGGCAGGTCGATGTCGATCATGTCGAGCATCGCCCTCCAGATGAAGCCGTGTTCGGAGGGTTCCAGTAGCAACGCCGCGCAATCGATACTGAAACCCCCACACAACGCCTGATTCAGCCGCTCACAACCGCGCCGATCTCGGCAGCGGGACGCTCCGGCTCGCTGGCAAGGCGGTGACGGGGCCACCAGAAGGCACGTCCCTCGATCGTCGACAAGGCCGGGATCAGCACGGGGGCCATCACGAAAGCGGCGATCACGATGCCGACCGCCACCCCGAATCCGAGCTCGGTCAAGTTGTCCAGGCCCGCCAGCATCAGCGACGCGAACGTCAGGGCGAGGATGATGCCAGCTGCGGCGACGGTTGGAGCGTCATTGGCAATCGCGATGCGTGCCGACTCCTTAGCCGAGAAGCCGTTCAGGAACTCCTCGCGCAACCGGGCTGACATCAGGATGTTGTAGTCGGTCCCGATCGCCACCACGAACAGGTAAAGAGTCATCGGCAGGGTGAAATCGATGCCCGAGTAGTTCGCGATATCCAGGAAGACCAGTACGCACGCCCCGAGCGTGGCCCCGAACGCCAGCGCGACGCACACGAGCAGGTTGACCGGAGCGACCACGGCTTGCAGCAGTAGCCCGAGGATCAACAGGATGATCGTGGCGGCCACGGGGAAGACGAGCTTGGTGTCGCTGCGAAGCTGCTGCCGGACGTCGACAAAGGTCGAGGTCTGTCCGCCCACCAGTACCTGGTCACCTGGTACCGAGCCATGGGCCGCGCTCCGCACGGGTCCCTTCACGTTGTCGAGGGCGACGTTCGAGTACGGATCGTCTTTGAGGATCACGTTTGTGAGTGCGGCCTTGCCGTCGGAGCTGACGGTTGGCTGCGCAACTTGCGCTACGCCCTTGGCCTTGGTCAGATTTGTGACCAGCGTCTGCAGGTTGTTCTGGCTCAGCTTCTGTGCACCGGTCACGTAGACCTGGGTTGGACTGAGCGCGCCGGCAGGAAAGGCCGAGGCGAGCGTGTTGTAGGCCACTTGCGAGCTCGTGTTCGAGGGCAGCTCTGAGAGCGTGTTGTAGGTGGGTTTGTAGCCCCCGGCGGCGATCGCGAGGCCACCGAGGATGACTACCAGTCCGCCGGCGAGCATGCCGGGGTGACGGGCGACGAACTCGCCTTCGCGAGCGAACATCGAGCTTTCGGCGGTCCGGCCCGGGCCAAACGGCCAGAACAGGTGGCGGCCGAGGAGGATGAACAGTGCCGGTACCAGTGTCAGGCCCGTTATCAGCATGCTGGCCACGCCGACGATCAGCGCTGGCGCGAGGGTCTGAAGCGATCCCAGCTTGGCGAGCAGGAGCGCGGCGAACGCGCCGATCACGGTCAGCGCGGAGGAGGCGATAACCACCCCGACTTTTGCTCCGGCGAAATCGAGGGCCTCCTCGTGGGAGAGGCCATGGCGCAGGCGCTCGCGGTAGCGGAAGAGCAAGAACACGATGTAGTCGGTACCCACTCCGAATAGCACCACCACGAGGATCGGCGCGACGCTGTTGCTGACCTGGAAGCCAAACGCTGCGGCTAGGTCGGCGGTGATCCCGACGGCGGCCGCGTGCACGATCCCGATCACCACGATCGGCAGGATTGAGATCAGCGGACTGCGGAAGATGACTCCGAGCAAGAGCAGGATCAGCACCACCGTCGCGATCGTGATGATGGTGTCGGCGTGGTCATATGCCTTGGTGGTGTCGACCGAGATCGCGGCGTTGCCGGTGAGTCCATTCTTGAGTCCGCTGCCGGCCAGGTATGAGTCGGTCTTCGAGCGGACCGCGTCGACCCCGGAGTTGACGTCGCTGTCTCCAGGCTGACCTTTGAACACCACCTGCGCCGCCATCACCTTCCCGTTGGAGGACAGGGAGTTCGAGGTGAGGTTGACCGATGACACTCCCGTCAGCTTGTCGCTGTTCAGGGTGCTGACCAAGCCCTTGACCTTCTGTTGGTCGTCTGAGGTGAGCTTGCCGCCGTCGTCTCGCGACACCACAAGGCTTCCTCCCGCCTCGACTGGGCCGGGAAGTACTTGTTGCCAACGTTCTGGGCCTTCACCGACTCAAACGAATTGGGCAGGAAAGACTGCTGGTTACTCGTGGTGTATTTGGTGAGGTTGGGCGAGAGTGCGATTACGAGACCCGCGGCGACGACCCAAATGGCTATCGTCCGCCACGGATGGGCGATGACACTTCTGGCGATGGCGGCAAACATTCTGATCTGCTACTCCCGAACTACGGGGTACTGGTTCTACGCGGCACCGGGGGTCTCCGGCCGGGGTCGACCGGGGTCGTTGCGCCTGCTTCTGGGTCAACAGGAACGAGCTCTTCGAACCCTCGCATCAGCTCCAGCGTGCCCGAGAAACCTGAGCGTCTCTGGCTTCGCGTAAGCGCATGGTGCCGACCAGGTGATTGTCATCACCACGCGCTACTCGCACGATCAGCTCTGCGGTCAATGGCTTCTCCGTTGGCCCATCACAGTCGGTGAGCGAGCATCGCAATCGGCCCCACGCGCTCGCAATGGGGAGATCCCTAGATAAACCCCTAGGTCTGTCGGGATCGAGAACCTATATTCCCGGCCTGATCGCCGCCTCAGCGCCCCTTGACCTGGCTGCCGACGAGGGTGCTCGATTCAGACCGTCGCACCTGCTTCCGCCTCGGCCTCGGGCGTGCCCCAGTCTGAGGCGCAGTGGAGCGAGCGCCGCATCACCTGAGGGCTGGTCCAGGCGTCGAAGGCGTCCTCGGCCGGAGCGTCGAAGATACGCCCCGATCCGCAGTGCGTGGCCGGATTCCTCAGTCACCCCGTCGCTCCTTCCTTTCCTCTAGATACTCGCCGACGACATCGAACAGGCGCTCCCAGCGCTCCCGCTGGCTTTCGAGCCAATCCGAGGCCTCGGCAAGCGCCTCCGGCCGCAGGGCGAGCCGGTGGCTCCTGCCGTCGATCACGCGGCGCACGACGCCTGCCTCCTCCAGTGTCCTCAAATGCCGCGAGATGGTGGGCTTCGAGACAGCGAAGTCGTGGGTCACCTCCCCGACCGTTGCCGGTCCTCGGCTGACGCGCTCGACGATCTCGCGTCGGAGTGGATGGGCGAGGGCGCTGAACACATCTTTAGCCATTTTGCTAACTATATTCGGAACCGCGAGCCAGAGGAGAGAGCCAGTCGATGCCAGAGCACAGGACCGCAACGCGTGAGGAATGGGCCGCGGCGCGCGCCAAGCTGCTGAAGCGCGAGAAGGAGCACACGCGGATGGGTGATGAGCTCGCCCGGCAGCGTCGGGAGCTTCCTTGGGTGCCGGTCGAGAAGGAGTACACGCTCCAGACCGCGGACGGGACCAGGACGCTGGCGGAGCTGTTTGAGGGATGCTCGCAGCTGGTGGTCTACCACTTCATGTTCGGCCGTGACTACGAGGCCGGATGTCCCACCTGCTCGTCGACCGCTGACAGCTTCAACGGCGTACTCGCCCACCTCAGGGCCTGCGACGTGACGTTGATCTGCGTCTCGCGCGCGCCGATCGAGAAGCTGCTCGCCTATCGCGAGCGCATGGGCTGGAGGTTCAACTGGGCGTCCAGCCACGAAAGCGACTTCAACTTCGATTACGGCGTCTCGGCCGGGGAGGGGACAAGGGACGACCCAGCCGTGCCGCTGCTCGAGGCCAACGAGCTCGCGGTTCTGAAGCTCCTGAACGAGCAGCCAGCCGTCCGTGAGAACCTGCCGGTGATCTCACTTCAGAACGCGCGCACGAGCGGGACAAACGTCGACGGATATTTCTCCGAGGGACACGGCGTGAGCACGTTCGCGCGCGAGGGCGACACCGTTTACCACTGCTACTCGAGCTACGCCCGCGGTACGGAGTTCCTGATGGGGTACTACGCGCTCCTTGACCGTGCTCCGAAGGGCCGCGACGAAGGCGATCAGGTCATGAGCTGGCTGCGCCGCCACGACGAATACGAGTACGAGTAACGCGCTGCCGCCGGAATCGACAACAAACGGTCCGTGAAGGCTGCCAGCGAACCGCGCCGGTGCGGCGGCGCGTGTCAGCCTGTCGTCCAGGGCCGGAGCTTTTCGGGGTTCCGTACTGCCCAGATGTGCTTGATTCGGTCGCCTGCGAAGCCGAACGCGTACACCGTCACGGTGACGCCGCCCAGCTGGGCCACCAGCCCCGGCTCGCCGTTGACTGTGGTTTCCAGGATCGTTAAGCCTGATGCCCGGGCGGCGATGTCATCGATGTAGAGGCGCGCGACCTGCTCCCCGCCTTCGATCGGGCGGAGATAGGCGCTGACCAGGCCGCCGCCGTCGGCAATGGTGGTGGCGCCGGGGTCCAGCAGGCCGATGAGGGCGCCGATGTCCCCGGCTTCCCATGCCTTCTTGAAGTCCCTGACGAGGCGGGCCTGCCGGGCTGGCGGGGCCGCGGGAGCCTGGGATGCGCGGATGCGGCGGCGGGCTGTGGAGGCCAGCTTGCGGCAGGCCGCCGGGGTGCGGCCGATGATCCCGGCCACCTCGGCGAAGGGGTATCCGAAGACATCGTGCAGGATGAACGTGACCCGCTCGGCCGGGGTCATCGACTCCAGCATCAGCAGGAAGGCCATGCTGACCGACTCATCCAGGGTGACCCGGTCGGCAGGGTCGGCGCCGGCGCCCGACCGCTCGCTGGGCCAGTCCGCGGAGTCGAGCAGCGGTTCGGGCAGCCATGCCCCCACGTAGGTCTCGCGCCGAGCCCGGGCCGAGCCGAGCAGGTCCAGGCAGATGCGGCTGGCGACCGTGGTCAGCCAGGCACCGGGTGATTCGATCGCGTCCCGTTGCCGCCGGGACAGGGCATACCAGCGAGCGTAGGTCTCCTGGACGGCATCCTCCGCCTCAGTCAGAGAGCCCAGTAGGCGGTAAGCGACATTGATCAGCTGACGCCGCTCGCCGATGACCGGCTCCCGGGCCGGGTCGAACCGCCGACCTCCGGGCCCGGATTGGGTTCTCATGTGCCGCTCTCCCTTGGCCGCATCTCCCTCACCAGTTCGACGAGACACCGCACCGGACTGTGACGCCGGCACGTCAGCTCACATTCCCATCGGCTGTGTCGTCGGACTACTGAGACACCACGAACACCGCTGAGATTGAGAAGGGAACGCCTCGCCATGCCCACGCCCACGACCACCAGCCAAGACGACCTCCGGTCGCGTCTGCCCGACCCCAACCAGTTCATCCCCGAGCTGGGAGCAATCGCCGGAGGCATGTTCAAAGCCACCATGAACGGCTCGATTCCGCAGACCACCATCAGTCTCGTGCAGCTCCGCGCCGGGCAGATCATCAGCAACACCTACCAGACCGTCCGGCAAACCGGCGAGCTCCGCAAGGCCGGGGAAACAGAGGAGCGCATCACCGCCGTAGCGTCATGGCGGGACGCGCCCTGCTTCACGGACGCCGAGCGGGTCGCACTCGAGCTCGTCGAAGCCGTCCTCACCCCGAACCCGTCCGGGGAGCGCGTCCCCGACGAGCTGTACGCCAAGGCCTCCGCCCACTACGACGTCAAAGCGCTGTGGACGCTCACGATGGCGATCGGCCAAATGTGCTTCTGGATTCCCGTCGCTCTCATCGCGAAGCCCATCCCCGGTAAGGAACCGCATTGGAGCAAGTAGGCCTCCTGGTAGTAACCGGAACAGGAACGTACGCTAAGCCCTGGTAACCACTCGTGGGCGCGTGGACGTCCCGCGTGAGATCGAGGGGGCGCGCGTTCTGAGAGCCGCCAACCTCAACGATGCGACTGCCCCGGGAGACGCGCCGCTACAGCGGCGGCGAGCTTCAGGCGGGCGGTCCTCGTTTCGATCGCCACCTGTCGGTCGGTGAGTCCGACGACGTTGTTGGACCTGTCGCGAGCGACCGTTTAAACGTTTGGCCCACGAGATGTGGCGGGCGGCGTCGTCGGCCATGGCTCAGCGGTTGTGGTTGACGACCTCGACGTTGTGCCCGTCGGGGTCCAGGACGAACGCGCCGTAGTAGCCCGGGTGGTAGACGGCACGCTCGCCGGGACCGCCGTGGTCCTCGTAGCCCGCGGCGAGCCCGGCGGCGTGGAACGCCCGCACGGTCGCGTCGTTCTGCGCCGGGAACGCGAGGTGGACGTGCTCCGTGAGCGGCCGCTCGTCGTCGATCAGCGAGAAGCTGAAGTTCTCGCCGACCATCTGGACGTGGTCCGGCTTGTCCACGCCGATCCGCAGCCCGGCGTGCGGGGCGATCGTCATGTAGAAGCGCTTGGACGCGGCGGGGTCGCGGACGCGGATCCAGAGGTGGTCGACGCGGCCGTCGGGCACGGGGTCCGCGCGCTTCGTGTGCACCGCCTCCGCGCTGTTGCCGTCCGGGTCGAGCAGGAAGCCGCCGTAGTAGTCCGGGCCGTAGATCGTGCGCGGGCCCGGCGCGCCGTCGTCGCGGTAGCCCGCGTCGATCCCCGCCTGCCAGAAGGCGTTCACGGCCTCTCGGGACGGCGCCCGGAAGCCGACGTGCAGGCCGCGGGTCACGGGGTGCTCGCGGTCCGTCGCCCCGATGTCCCAGTCTTCCCACTCGACGAGCTCGGCGTCCGCGTGACTCGGCTCGGCGCCCAGCACGGTGAGGACGGTGCGGTAGAAGCGCTCGGACGCGGCGAGGTCCGCGACGGCGATTGCAACGTGATCGAACATCCCCGCCGAGGCTACCGTTGCGGGCATGCTCGATCGAGCAGCCGCAGGTCCGCGTCCGACGCCAGGGATCCCTATGCGGGGCCGTGTAGTCGCCTGCTGGCTGCCGTTGGCGACCGTAGATCTGACCCTCCGTCGCTACGACACGGATGGTCGCCGTAGCGACGAGCACCGTGCTGCGATAAAGCCTGCGCTCAGCGTTCAGCGGAAGCGGCGAGATTGTCCAGCGAGGACGACAATCCCGCCGCGTGATCTGCAGCGTTGACCCCGTCGGGCACATCGTCGGCCTTGATGCCGACGCGTGATCGGGCGTCGGGGTGACCTCCCGTGGCGTCGACCACGTCGGAGTCGACGGCGGACTTCCCGCGCGGCCGACGCGTCCGCGTACGCCAGGACCAGTCGGTAGGACCCGCCGGCACGCGCATCGAAGTGCTCGAACCGGCCGGTCATCTGTCGGGCGGTAGCCACTCGGCAAGCGCGTCGGAGTCGGTCAGCGCGGCGAATACCCGGTCCGGCGAGGCGGTGATGACTCGGCCGGCGGTGTCAGTCCGACTCATCGCGGGCGCGGCCGTAGCGCTCGTAGATTACGCGCGAGCCGAACGTCCTGGTCTCGACCAGGTCTAGCCGGACGTCTTCGGTGACAGGCGGCAGGAAGGGCGTGCCGCCACCGACGACGACCGGATTGCGGAACATGCGCAGCTCGTCGATGAGGCCGAGCTCGATCGCTGCCGCGGCCAGGCCGGCGCCGCCGATCGAGACGTCCTTGTCAGTCGCGTCGAGCGCCGCAGCGGCCTCCTCGGCCACCGACGCCTCGGCGAGCCGGGCGTTGCCCTGAACGCTGTCGAGCGTGCGGCTGAAGACGACTTTCGGGATAGCGCACCAGACGTCGGCGAACGCGGCCCCGAGCTCGTTGTCGCGCATCGACGGATCCGTCTCCCATGGCAGCATGGTCTTGTAAGCCTGCGGCCGCACAGATAGCCGCCGAGCTCGCGTGTCTGCGCGATGTGGAAACGAAACTGCTCCTCGTTAGGGGCCGTCCACCCGAACGCGCCCTCGCGGTCGGCGATAAAGCCGTCCACCGAGACGCTCATCGAGTAGATCAGCATGGCGTCAAGCTCATCGCGCCGGAGCGACACACGATGATCGCGATGAAGTTCACCATTGAGCTTGATGTCATGAAGGGCCGGGCGGGCTCCGGCGGCCCGGGTGGCGTGCGCCGGCCGGGCGGCAGGAAGTCGGCCCTCCGCCCCGAACTGCAGAGTTCGAGACCGCGCGGATTACGGCCGCTCGGCCGGACAATTCGAGAGGAGGACCGACCGTGAGTAACCCTACGCGGTGGGTCGGCATCGACCTGCACCGCCGCCGCTCGCAGGTCGCGATCATCGACGAGCACGGAGAGCTTGCGCTCTCCCGGAGGATCGTCAACGACCGCGACACGTTCAAGGAGCTGCTCGGCGACCCCGACGGGACGCACGTGGCGCTCGAGGCGACCTACGGCTGGGAATGGCTGGCGGAGCTGCTTGAGGAGGCCGGCTACGGCGTGCACCTCGCCCACCCGTTGCGCACCAGGGCGATCGCGGCCGCGCGGGTGAAGACCGACGCGGTTGACGCCAAGACGCTCGCGCACCTGTTGCGCACCGGGCTGTTGCCCGAGGCGTACGTAGCGCCGCCGGAGCTGCGCGACCTGCGCGAGCTGTTGCGCCACCGCGCGGTGCTGGTCAGGATGCGCACCGCGGTCAAGAACCGCGTGCACGCGCTGCTGGCCCGCCAGGGGATCCTGCTCGAGCACACAGATCTGTTCGGCAAGGCAGGCCGCGAGTTCCTCGCCGACCTCGAGCTGCCCGACGGCTCGCGCCGGCGGCTTGACAGCCTCATGTCGCTGATCTGTGATTTCGACCGCGAGATCGCCGCCACCACCCGCGAGATCGATCAGCGCGCCAAGGCCGACGAGCGCGTACCGGTGCTCTGCCAGATCCGCGGCGTCGGGCGCTACACGGCGATGCTGATCATCGCCGAGGTCGGCGAGGTCAAGCGCTTTCCTACCGCGCGCCATCTGTGTGCGTGGGCTGGCCTGGCGCCGACCGTGCGCAGCTCCGACGGCAAGGCGCGCCTGGGGCACATCTCCCGCCAGGGCTCGCCCGCGCTGCGCTGGGCGCTGTGCGAGGCGGCGCAGAAGATCCCCAGCGGCGGCGGACCATTGCGCGCCACCTTCGAGCGGATCGCCAAACGGCGCGGGCGCAACGTCGCCAAGGTCGCGGTCGCCCGCCAAATCCTCAGCCTCTGCTACTACGGGCTCAGGGACGGCGAGATCCGCTGCCTCAAACACCAGCCCGACATCGAAGACCACGACGAGCTGGCCGAGGCGGCATGACCAACGTCAGCTCACACCAGACTCGCGCGATCACCAGGGCGCGAGGTGCATGCTCGGGCGAGCTCGCTCCTATGTCTGGCCTCCTCCTCTGACCCGAGCGGGACGGCCGCCCGCTTGATTGAGCCCCCGAGCACCGCACGACACCCTGGTCCGCCCCGCGCGACCGGATGGATGACTGGAGCCTCCTCCCAAGCCGGAACGCCGAAAGCGAACCGGCGCCCGACCCCCCGAGCACCATGACCACCACCACGCTCCCTGCCAGCCTCACCCGCCCGCGTCAAGCGCCCCCAACCGGCGCCGAGCACCCCTGGCCGCAAAGCACGGCGCTTGACCCGGCCGGGCTCGTCCGGCAACCAGGCAACCAATCCGGGGCAAAGCCCCAAAACCCCAACAAACCCGGCGCTCAACGCCCCTCAACCTCCCGCACCAGCCTCCGAACATCAAACACCCTGAAGCGAAGCCTTGACAACACCCGGCCCTTCATGGATGACATGGGGCTCTCCTTCCTTCTGCAGGCTGCTCTGCCACAGCTAGTGACCGATCGCGAAGGCGAAAACTCATCGTCGTGGGCGGTCCAGGCGATCGTACGGCCATTGCCGACGCCGCACTGAGATCCCGGAAGCGGAAACCCTCACCGGCGGCGCGGCCTCGTGATGGACCGCATTGCTGGCGAGCGGAAGTAATCCCGCAAGACCCGCCCGGAGATCGATCGCCGGTCAGCACAACCCGATGCGGCGGCCTATCGGCCGAACGCGGACCGGGCTGCGGCTGCGGTTGCGCTGAAGTACTCGGGTGGGCGGATGAAGCCCCATTCGCGGAACCTCACGCCGTCGGTGACGGCGCGGCGGTACCCGAAACAGACGAGGTACAGCGTCCGGATGTACATCATCGCCTCGAGGCGGTCGAGTTCCTCGTCCGTCGGCTCGACGTGGCGACGATACGCGCCGACGGCGGCATCGATCCGCTCCTGGTTCGGGCGACGTGGGTTCCACGAGCCCGTGCCCCAGATCAGGTAGGCGAAGTCGGCGAAGCGCGGTCCGCGCCCGGATGCCTTCCAGTTGATCGCGACTGGGCCTTGCTCGCTGAGGATCGCGTGATCGGGGGCGTGGAGCAGATTTCCGTGCAGCAGCGCCTCGGTAAGACCGTGACCGTTATCCGCCGAGCGCACCTTGTTCCTCAGCCGCTCGAACCGTTCACGCTCGTCGGCGGCGATCTTCGTATCCACCGCGTCGAGAAACGCAAGGGCGGCCAGCAGGTCCTGGCGCGGAGCACCCTCACGGCTCGGGTCCTCGCCACTCGCGCCGCCCGGACGGCTGACGGAATCATCGTATGGCAGCGCATGCAGCCGTCCGAGCAGGTCACCCATCATCGCGAACTTCTCCGCACCGTCGGGGAGCTGGCCGCCTTCGACGAACCGCGTCACGAGAACCGCGCTGCCATCGAAGTCAGATACCGCGTTCTCGACCGCCAGACGCTCCGCGGGATAGCCCTGCCGCTCCAGGAATCCCAGCACCGCGGCATCGCCTTCGACGCCAACCCGCGGGCGAGCCGGCGGGAACGCACGCGCCACCCACGGCGCACCGTCCTTACGGTCGATCCGGAAGACGTAGGTCTTGTGCACGCTCAGCTTCGACGCAGCGACCGCCTCGATGCCGTAACGATCCCGGAGATGAGCGAGCAGTCGCTCGGGAGCAGGCGCATGGTTCATGCGCGCACCGAGACCCTCGAGATCCGTCAGCGCTTCCGTGTAGCGCTGGCCAGTTTCCTCAGCGTGGCGCCGAACAACCTTCTTGAAGCTGGCGTCCTTGGTCATGGCAAGCCTCCTCATAACACCCCTCGTCCCCCAGCGACGCGGTGTTGGAAGATGGCCTGTGACATCAACGAACCGAGAGGGCGAATCCCCTTCGCCAACTGGAACGCCGGCTGGGGCGGCTCGTTCCAAGGCTCGGCGACCGGTCGACGCCGTAGCACCCATCCTCGCCGAGACGCGGGCCCTCGTCAAGCGCACCCACCGTCGATCGCCGCGCCAGTGCCCGCGCGGAACAACGCCCGCCCTTCGGGCTCGCTCCATTCGACGCAGGCGCTGAGGCCTTCAAGAGAACCGTGGTGTCGAAGCTCGCCGACACCGAGGAGCAGCACCGGCCGCCCGCTGTCGGATCTCAGCTAGAGACGATGTCGAGGCTCGCCTTCAAGGCCAAGGCGGGTCTTGCGGGAATCGGCGCCTCCCGCGGGAATGGGAGGCGGCGTTCGACGGCAGCATGTGCCGGCCGGCGTCCGCTCGCGGCACTGCTTCGTCGTCGCCATCGCGCTCTCCGCCCGGCGTTCTCAGCTATGGCCTGTCTCCCGCTTCGCTTCGGACGGTGGAGGCTGGATCGTATGCTCGACCGGGAAATCCGCCGATCGCCAGGAGCTGAACGCCGTCAGGTCCCGGCAGGATCTTGCGCCGCGCCGTCGGCCCGACCCGGATGATGTGGTCTGCGTCCAGCTTGTACCGGTGGCCGTCGACCTGCACGTCGGCCGAACCGCGCAGCGCGATATAGACCTCCTCCTGGCCGAGCTGGTGGGCGGGCGGATTCCCGGGTCCCTCGGACGAGTGGTCATGCTCCGGGTAGGCGGTCGTTTCGGCTGGCATATCGATGATCGACATCCCGAACGGTGTCACGCCCATCTGGGCTCCGGCGCGGCGAAACGTAAAGCCCTCCAAGAACCCCTCGACCGCCTTGAGGTCATCGATGCCCACATGAGTCACATCCGACATGGCCGCCGATCCCACGCTTGCGCGTATCGACGCGAGTCGCGGGCCTCTCGTGTTCCCGCCATCAGTCGCCTGGCCGAGGGCGAGGAGGTTCCCTTCGCTGTCGTAGAAGAACGCGCCGAGCTCTCCGGATCCCTTACTCGGGTAATTGTTGGGCACGACCACCATCTGGCCTTGCATTTCGAAGCCTGGGACCTCGACGGCTTCGAACGTGACGCCGCGACGACGCAGATCGTCGATGACCGCCTCGAGGTCGCTGACCTCGAATCCCATCTGCGTGGATGCGCCTGAAGCGGCTCCCGAAGAGCTGAACAAATGAAACTCCGTGCCCGCGCAGATGAACCGAAGACCACCCTCGCGCTCCTCGACCGGTTCAAGTCCGAGCTTGTCGTGATAGAACTGCCGCGCTCGGTCGAGGTCCTGGGCGGGAAGCTTGGTCACGGCATGGGCGTCGCTCAGTGGTCCGGGCACGGACATCGTCTCCTGGTCGGCGGGTTGGATGAAGATGTTGACCGCCGCAGCCGCCAACAGTCATCGCGTCACCCGTTGCTTGAGCGATTATTCCCGCTGGACGATCCCGCTACGGGACGATCTGGGAGCTGAATGCGCGTTCGATGTCGAGAAGCGTTGACCGGCTCCGCTCATCAGGTAAGGGGCCGCGAGCGGCGCGGCCCACGACACGAGGAGACCACGATGCCGAAATATCTGCTGCACGACGAGTACACGCCGCAGGAGCTGGCCCGAGGCCGTTCATGACCGTCCAGCGCCTGGAGCACATCGGCATCGTCGTCGACGACCTCGCGGCGGCGAAAGCGTTCTTCGGCGCACTCGGGCTCGAATTGGACGGCGAGGCGTCCGTCGAGGGCGACCCGGTGGACCGCATAAACGGGCTTAAGGGCGTACGGGCGGATGTCGTGATCCTGCGGACCCCGGATGGCAACGGCAAGGTCGAGCTGGCCAAGTACCGCTCGCCCTCATACGAGGGCGACGACGGGCCGGCGCCGGCCAACGCCCCGGGCATCCGCCACATCCTCTTCGTCGTCGACGACATTGAGGCATCCCTCGCCGGACTGCAAGCGCATGGCGGCGAGCTGGTCGGCGAGCTGGAGAACTACGAGAACAGCTACTGGCTCTGCTACGTGCGCGGCCCGGCGGGGATCATCGTCGAGCTGGCGGAGAAGATCAGCTGACGGGTGTCCCGTCGTTCGGTCAGGAGCACGTCGACCGATACCGCGAAACCGACGGCGCGGAAGGCCACGACCGGCAGGGCCCCACGGTGTTACTGCTCACCACCACCGGGCGCAAATCGGGTGCCAAGCGGACTACGCCACTGATCTACCAACCGCACGGAGACGACTACCTAGTGGTGGCCTCCAACGGCGGCGGCGATCCACCGGCTGGTTCCTCAACCTCCGAGACGATCCGACCGTCGCCGTCCAGGTGAAGGCCGACCACCACACCGCTCGGGCGCGGGTCGCCACCGCCGAGGAGAAGCCCGAGCTGTGGCGCATCAGGACCGCGACTGGGGCGCCCTACGACGAGTTCCAGGCCAAGGCCGACCGCGAGATCCCGGTGGTGGTCCTCGAGCCGGGCTAGACCGAGCGGTCGCTCAACTCCACCGCGCCAAACGCGCTAGGCCCGAGACAAGCCGCACGGCCCGACGGGCCCCAGGACCGTGCCCATAAGCGGATCCCTTTATGACACGCGGGCCGCGGAGTCGCGCGCGGCCTCAGAAGCGGGTCGATCGATGGCAGGTGAGCTTCGACCTGCTCCTCGTCACAAACGCGCATCCCGTCGCCTGGCTCGATTGCGGTTCGGTCGGCGGATCGAGCTAGCCTGAGGCGCTCGGCGTTAGCCGGCTTCGCGCGAGTTGCAAGCAGCTTGGCGGAGACTCTCGGTCGGCGCCGGCGCTACTCAGACTTGCGGCAAAGCGGCCACGAGCACACGTGGCCCCGTCACGCGTGATGCAGCGGTCCGCTGCGCTCAGAGGACGTGGGCGATGTCGTCGCGGCCACGGCCGGCGCGGATGTAGCCGGCAAGGACCCCACTCGTCTTGGTGGCGGGTGGTGGCGGCGATCTGGGTGGGGTGGCCGTCGCGTGCGGCTTGGGTGGCGTACCCGGAGCGCAGCGAGTGGCCAGCGAACTCGCGGGGGGCAAGCCCGGCGGCGCGGGCACGTTTCTTGATGATCAGCGCGGCCGATCACGCGGGTTCTCAGCGGCGGGACCTACCCGGGGCTCAGCCCGCGGCCAGGTTTCCGCCCGCGGCCGACCCAAACCGCGAAACCGGCAAGTGTCCTCACTCCGGGGGAGACGCTCGACGCCGAGCTCGCCGCAGCTATCGAACCCCTGATGAGCGGCCGCCGACACTTCATCCGCGCTGCTGACCTGCCGGCCCGCGTCCGGGATCAGTTCGATGATTCCACGCCAAGCACGTACTCGACCGCCGGAATGACGTCTACCGAGCGAGCCACATCGCGCTCTACGCGCTCTACCTGCTGCCGAGCCCTCCCAACCGCGCACTGACAAATGAGTGGGACGATCCACTGACATCAACCGGGAATCCCACTGACATCTGAGCGGGAATTCACACCAATACGCCTTGCCAAATCCAAGCGATCGCGTGTCTAGTTCACATAATCTCCATTATCGAGCGTGACGCGGAGTCGGCCCCACCGCCCGATACCGATGGCGCTTCTTGTCGGACGTCACGAATTTGCGACGGGACGGTCATATAGGCGCGACCCTTTTCGGTCATGAGAATGCGACAGATCCTCGGAGCGCTTTCACGAGCTAAATCGCCTGCGGTGGTCGGTCGCCGAGATGCCGGTCCCTGCGGACGCAGATCGATTCCGTAATAGGAATTACCGACCACGAGTGTTTCGCGCATTTCGGCTCCATGTCTCGGCTGCCAACCCGCCGGAAACCCCAGAGCTGGCGCGCACAACTCCCGCTTCAGCTCGACGCGCCCTCAAAGCAGCAGCTGAGCCAACTCTGCTCTCTGGGCGACAAAGGGGAAGTCACCCCGGCCTTCCTTACCGCGATCGTCGCGATCGGGTTGGAGCGCTCGTCCGGTCGTCCGGGCTCAAGTCATGCGCCGGTAACGCCATACGGACAGCGGGATGAACACGGCTAGGAGGCCTGCGATCCAAGCGATCGCGCCGCCAAGGGAGGATGGTATTCCGGGAACCAGGGCCAGGGAACGCGCTGCATTCGCGGTCAGGGTGACCGGGCTGGCCTTCGCGAACGCCTGCAGCCAGCTCGGCATGCTCGAGACTGGCACGAACACGGAGCTCGCGAACACGAGGGGAAACAGGACCACGAAGCCAGCCGATTGGGCGGCTTCGGCGCTGCGCACGGTCAGCGCAACAGAGGCAAAGATCCAGCTGAGCGCGAGACCGAAGCCGCTGACGAGAGCTATGCACGCGAGGGCCTGTGCGACGCCGGCCTGGAAGCGAAAGCCGATGATGTAGCCGACGATGATCATCAGCACGATGATCAGGACGTTGCGGACCAAGTCGGCCGCGGTACGGCCGATGAGCACCGCGGACCGTGCCATCGGCATGGATCGAAAGCGGTCGATCACCCCGAGCTTCAGGTCGTCGGACAGGCCTATCGCGGTCATGCTCGCCCGGAACGTCACCGACTGAACGAGGATGCCTGGCAACAGGTAGTCGATGTAGCTCACGCCGGACGGGAGTGAGTGACTGATCGCGCCGCCGAACACGTATGTGAACAGGAGCACGAACATGATCGGCTGGATCGTCGAGAAGACCAGCAGATCCGGTTGACGGACGAAGTGGCGCAGGTTCCGCACACTGACCACCCGCGCGTCGATGATGTCCGCGCGGAGCTTCCGCGGCGACAGGCGCCGCCACCGCGACGGTCGTCTCGCCGCCGGGCGCAGGGCCGAAGGAGCGCGACCAGCAGACGCGGGGGCAGCGCTCGGGCGGGCTCGCTGCGGCTGTCCGTCACCCCGCGCGCCTTCAGCGCCCGCCCCGTTTTCGCTCGGCGGGGCGCCTGTCAGCTGCAGAAACACGTCGTCGAGGGTCGGGCGGCGCAGCCCGAGATCGCTCACCGCGATTCCCGCCTTGCGTAGCGCGGAGGCCGCATCCTCGATCATCTCGAGTCCATCCCGCGGCGCCGGAAGCGTCAGCTGCGCGAGCCGCTCACCAGGCTCCGGCTCACCGCAGCCAATCCCGGCCAGCGCGGCCCGTGCATTGTCCCGTTCGCCCGCGCGTACCAGCTCGACTTCCAGGATTTGCCCGCCGATCCGATCCTTGAGCTCGCTCCCGGTGCCCTGTGCGATCACTCGACCGTGGTCGATCACGGCGATCTGGTCGGCGAGCTGATCTGCCTCCTCGAGGTACTGGGTCGTCAGCAGAAGCGTCGTCCCCTCGCGGACGAGCTCGCGCACGACCGACCAGATCTCATTGCGGCTGCGCGGATCGAGGCCGGTCGTGGGCTCATCCAAGAACAGCACACGAGGGCGGGTGAGCAGGCTTGACGCGAGGTCCAGACGTCGCCGCATCCCTCCGGAGTACGTGCGGGCTGGGCGGTCCGCGGCGTCTGCGAGATCGAAGCGCTCGAGCAGCTCGTTCGCCCGCTGGCGAGCATCGGCGGCCGAGAGGTCGAACAGGCGTCCGAACATCTGCAGGTTCTCCCGGCCGGTCAGCATCTCGTCGACCGCCGCGAACTGGCCGGTCAGCCCCAGGAGCTCCCGCACGCCTGCGGCATCGTGGACGACGTCGCGGCCAAACACCTCGGCCCGTCCCGCGTCAGGGGCCAGCAGCGTCGCCAGCACCCGGACGAGCGTCGTCTTCCCCGCGCCGTTCGGTCCCAGCAGCCCAAAGACCGTGGCCTCCTCGACATCCAGGTCGACCCCAGCGAGCGCCGTGGTCGTCCGAAAGCGCTTGACCACACCCTCGACATGGACGGCCGAATCAGCCATCACGCAGTCTCCAAGGATGTGCGTGATCGCGGTAGCTGCCGGACATTTCGGGTCAGGCTCTCGACGGGCGGGTCATCCCTCATCACACGGTTCAGGTAAATGGTCGCAGGGGCGCCCCGGGCCCTCCTCGCCGGGACCGCCGGTTTAGCGCCGCCCCATGATCCGTGAGCCGGTCGCGGACCCGCAAAGATGAGCCGGTCGCCGCGCTCCCGCCGCCTAGCACGGGGCCCCGCTTACATCTTCGGCCTAGGCGCACAACCGTCTCGCCCCCGGGAAGTGCTGGTTCGAACCCGATCCGTAGCTCTGCTGCATCGTCGGACACCGCCATCGAGCCATCTTGACCCGACTGGACCTGTCTGTCCGCACTTCTGCTCTGGGTCTCCAGCCAGCCCGAACGGCAGCCCGCGGGTGGGTTCTGTCGCGGCGACGAAGCGGGTGTCGCGGGTCGCCGCGAGCCGGCGTGCCGCTGTCCGCGCAGTGGAGGGCGCGATCGCTGGCTCGCGGGGTGGCGCGTGTTGTCGCCAAGCGGGAGCGCACCGACCGCGCGCGGAGGCGCACTTCGCCCTCCCCGGCGAACTGGTCCGCCGCGCTCGTCGAAAGTGGCCGAAGCAACGACTGACCGTATGGAGGAGCGTCTAATCGGTTACGCGGACTCATGTGCCAGAGGCGACCGCGCGCGACAGCAGCAGCTGACGCTCGAGGTCGTTGTCGCACAGGTCGGCAGCGCGCACGAACTCTTCGCGCGCCTCGACCAGCCGCCCCAGGCGGAGGAGGAGGTCCCCGCGCACGCTGGGGAGCAGGTGGTACCCGCGCAACTTGGGCTCGTCGCCGAGCGAGTCGACGAGCTCGAGTCCGGCCTCGGGGCCGAACGCCATCGCCACCGCGACCGCGCGGTTGAGCTCGACGACCGGGGAGCCGGTGAGCGCTGCCAGACCGTCGTAGAGCGCGACGATTCGTGGCCAGTCGGTCTCCTCAATGTTGCGGGCTCGGGCGTGGCAGGCGGCGATTGCGGCCTGCAGCGTGTATTCGCCCAGCGCATGGCTGAGCTCCTCGGCGCGGTTTAGCCCGGCCAGACCGCGCTGCACGAGGAGGTGGTCCCAGCGTGCGCGGTCCTGATCGGCAAGCAGCACCGGCTCCCCGTGCGGCCCGACCCGCGCCCGTAGGCGCGAGGCCTGCAGCTCCATCAGCGCCAGCAGGCCGTGGACCTCGGCCTCGCGCGGCATCAGCGCCGCGAGGATGCGCCCCAGGCGCAAGGCGTCCCGGCACAGCGCCGGTCGGATCCAGTGCTCGCCGGCGGTCGCGGCGTAGCCCTCGTTGAAGACCAGGTAGATCACCTCGAGCACCGCGGAAAGACGATCGGTCAGCTCGTCCCGGCCGGGGACCTCGAACGGCACGCGGGCCTCGGCGAGCGTACGCTTGGCGCGTACGATGCGCTGCGCGACCGTCCCCTCGGAGACGAGGAAGGCGCGCGCGATCTCCGGCGTCGACAGGCCGCCGACCAGGCGCAGCGTCAGCGCGACGCGCGCCTCTCGGGACAAGACCGGGTGGCATGTCATGTAGATCAGGCGCAGGACGTCGTCGTGCACGTCGTCGACCTGCGCGGCCAGGTCGGGCTGGTCGAGCTCCTGGAGGATCTGTAGCTCGCGCCCGATCAGCTCCCGCTTGCGCTCGAGCGCGACGCGGCGGCGCAGCGCGTCGATGCCGCGGCGCTTGGCGGCAGCCATCAGCCAGGCACCCGGGTTGTCGGGGATGCCCGACTCCGGCCATTGCTCGAGCGCGGCGACGAGCGCGTCCTGGGCTAGGTCCTCGGCCACGGACACGTCGCCGACGATGCGAGTCAGCCCGGCGATCAACCGGGCCGACTCGATCCGCCAGACTGCGTCGATCGCACGATCGGTGGCCGACGCCGCCACCGTCCTACTGCTGCGCGGCGGTTTGCTCACGCAGCCGCTCATTGGCCTCGCGCAGCTCGGGGGTGAGCTCCTCGCCGAAGTCATCGGCCTCGAAGATCGGGCGCAGCTCGATCTCCACGCCGCCGTCGAACGGCGCGCGCTTGAGCCACTCGATCGCCTCCTCGCGCGACGCGCACTCCCAGATCCAGTAGCCCGCGACGAGCTCCTTGGCCTCGGTGAACGGACCGTCGATGACGGTGCGCTCGCGGCCGTCGAAGCGGACCCTGACGCCCTTGGAGGTCGGGTGCAGGCCTTCGCCCGCCAGCATGACGCCCGCCTTGACGAGCTCCTCGTTGTACTTCGTCATCGCCTCCAGGATCTCCGTGCTGGGCATCTCGCCTGCCTCGGACTCGGGGCTGCCTGGGACCAGAACCATGAAACGCATGGCTTGCCTCCTCGTGGTGGTTGGATGGTTTCTACCCGCACGTCGAACGAGGCCGGACGAAATCGACACGCACCGCGAAATTCTTGTGTGCGCATCCGGAAAACGCCCTAGCCTCGGCGCTCGTCATAACAGGTGGCACCTCGCCGAGCTGAACGTACCTAGCCATGAGATCAGGCTTGTGGTTGGTCGTAGCTGAGCTGCTCGGCCCAGTCTCGGGGTCGTCCCTCGGGGGTCAGGTCGAGCAGGTTCCAGAGCGGTTCGAGCGTGCCGACATGGCGGGGATCCTGACCCTGCTCGGTGGGTGCGTAGAAGAGCTCTGAGCTCCAGAAGTGCCTGATCACGTCCCTGTCGCGATGGAACGCGGTCAGCATCGGCCGCTGCGCGCCCTCGGGCGTTTCGGCGTGGTAGTCGACGTTGTATGTGTTATTCGCGGAGGACAGGAACCGAAGCCGCCGCCACCCGCGCTCCTCCGTGAACGCGAGCAGCCGTAACAGCGAGGTCTTGGCGACGATGGCGAGGTTGACGTGCTGGCTCACGTGGTCGGCGGCGCCCTCGAGCTGATCGATGAACGCCGCGCATGTTGGGCACGGGCCTTCCGCCAGTGGGAGGAGCGCCGTTTGCCCGCTGGTGGGGCCGGGCGTCTGATCGTCGGGGTCGCGCGGAAACATGAAGCTATAGATCAGCAGCGAGTCCTTGCCGGGCGCGAACAGCTCAGACAGCCGCACCTTGATCGGCGTCCCGTCAGCGCCGGCGCCCTGAAACCCGTAGTCGCGGGGCGGACGCCCACCCGGCGGCAAGCCGCGTCTAGCGGCGGCAACCGCCTCCATCGCGCGGCGCAGCTCGACCTCCTGATCAAGCAGCCGATCGCGCGCCGCCCGGTACTCCCGCGATTCGCCAGGAAACACAATGCCCATGGTCCTCCTCTCGACGGACTCCCATCATCGTCTCTACAAAGGCGGTTCGGGCCACCAGGTCATTGGACCGGACAAGGTCTCAGAAGTCATCGACCGGATTCGCGCGCTCCTCGCGAACCCACGCCATGGCTCCCCGGAACCCGCGCGTAGAGAGCTACTTCCACGAAACCCCAAGGCGCCTTGAAGACTGGCCGTAGCTGTCGAGGCGACAGCGAGGCAGTCTGGTCGACACGCGCGGGACTGCCGGGTGTCGATCCATCGGAACTGCTGGTTGCGGTCTGAATTCGGAAGCCTCGATTGCTATCGGGCGCGCTCCCTCCGATTCTCGATCGCGGAGCCGTTAAGTGCCCGAAAATGGCCACCCTTGACTGCCGCCGCCCTGGGGCACAGGTGTCCTACTTGCTGCTGGGGGCGATCTCAGCAGGCGCAAACGCCTCGCGGGGTGCCGCTCGGTCCTAGCGTCTCCGGCGGCCGGCGCGCTTCTTGGGTCGCTTGCCGGTGGCAAGAAAGCGGATGGTGTTGGTGAGGCCGAGCGCGACCAGCACGATCGACACGACGCGGAGCCTTTTCTCGGCCGCGGGCGTTAGCGGCTTCGGCGGTGGAAATCCGATCCGAGCGATGGTGGCCGAGGTCCAGCCAATCCACCACCCGCCGCACACGAGCCGAAGCGTGTCCCGGTTCTGAGCATCCAACCGGCGCTGAGCGACGAGGAGGATGGCGCCCCAGACGCCGGCGCAGCCGATGCTGTAGGTCGTGTAGGTGTTGAGCCGCGTCCTCATCGGTGGGTGGGGTTGTGACGGCGGCGGCTGAGGGTCCGATGCTTGCATGCTGATCGCGGTGTGGGTCGCTCTCGCCGACCGATTCTGACAGCGCGAGCGCGGCTCGTGCACATCGAGGTTGCGGATTGGGGCACGTGATCGTGTCTGCCCAGCAGACGTTCCTCGTCTGCCCGGTGGTCTTCTCCAATCCGATCGGCAACCAAAAGCGATGCTGGTCGGCGGCAGCCTTCCTGGTCGGGCTACAGGCAGAAGCAGGCTGAGCTGGCTGAGACAGCTGCTCCCACGAAGGCTGAGCTATCTAGCCTCACCGGTTCTGTCTTCTCCGCACTCCTGCTCCGGGTCTTCAGCCGGCCGGAGCGGCAGCCGCCGCTGGCTTCTCGGGCGGCGACAAACCAGGAGCCGTGGCAGTCGCTCAGCTTCCCTATCCTCGCGCTCGAATTGGGCGAACGCGACCATGCGCTTCCGGCGCCGGCCGACCATTCGGAGCGCTCCTTTGTCGGGACGGCGGTCGTGGGCCGGTGGCCGCCATGGCGGCGAATGCGATCGTCCGGCGTGGGGTTGGACCGAACACGAGACTGACCGGGGCGATCGCGCGGCGTGAGGCTGATCAAGCCCGGTCCCGACAACTTCTATTTGAGAAGCTGGAGTTCCGCCTGTGCGGCCGGGCTTGATCCGTCTCTGATGTCTGTAACCAGCCGACGGGACGTTTGAGATGTCTTTCGTGGACGTTGCGGGAAGCTGAGCCGGTTCCAGCCGGGGGCGGGTTTAGTCTGAGGTTCCGTGAGCGAGAAGCGGCGTAGACAGCAAGATCGGCGCGCGAAGCGTCAGGCACGAGGCGGCGGCGGCACGGGCCCCTCACTGAGCCGAGAGCTGGCCCAGCTGATGGACGGGCTTGTACCGACCGTGCTCCGGAGCGTGGGGACACTGGAGGACGCGCTGGAGGCGGAGTGCTGGGCGTCGGAGCTGATCTCGATGTGGAGAGGCCGCCAGCTGATCGACGGCGACGCCGAGGAGGTGTTCCTCCCCGCGTTCATCCGGGCGGTCGAACGCAAGGGCTCGCCCAAGTCGCTCGCGACGCTGCGAGCCTTGAGCGCGGTCGGCAGCGAGTCACACGCGCGGAAGGCACGCGCGGCGGCCGACCGGCTCGCCGGTCGGGGCGTGTCCGAGCCGCCGTGGGCGGGCCAGCTGGGTCATGCCGAGCCTGTGGCCGCCGAACTCATGTACGAGGAGGCGTTCGACGACGGCGTCAGCGTGCTCATCGAGTTCGCCCCACCAGACGGCGAGCGGCACACACTCGGGATCTACATCGACCACAACCTGGGCGGACTGGTCAAGGACGCGTTCCTGGCCGGCCCGCTAGACGAGGTGCGAAGCAAGCTGAGCTCCCGAGCCCATAACGGCGTCGGCTTGGCACTCAAGAAGCTCGATCCGGGGGAAGCCAGGGCGCGGATCGAAGCGGGTCTGTACATGCTCGATCACACCTACGACCCGCCGGTCGATGATGACGTCCATGCTTTGCGCGGACTGATCGACGGCCGGGTCAGACGGCTGCCTGACGGCTTCGAACTGCGCGAGGACTACGAGGAGATGTCGGTCGAGGACCGCGAACGACTGCTCGCCAAGTTCCTCGCCTCACCGGAGGGGCAGCACTGGCGCGGCGATGCGGACGCCGAGGACGTCGTGGAGACCGCGATCTGGTTCGGCGCGGATCACAACCATGGCGGGCCGCTGCGCTGGAGCGTCGTGGTGGTCGAGATCTTCATGACCAGTTGGCTGCCGCGCAAGGTCACACGTGAGTCGGTGTTCTTCGAGCGCCTGACCGAGGTGTTACCCGACTGGGTGCGCTACGCCGGCCGCGTCCGTGGCGTACCCGCCGAGCCACTCAGCGAAGCAAGCCAAGCCGTCGAGCAATTCCAGGACGAGATGCTCGAAGCGGTCAACGATCCCGACGCTTGGGGCCCGGCCAAGACATTCGCTGTCGCCGCACAGGCGGCCGGCGTCGACCTGACGGATCCCGACGAGCTGAACGCGTTCGTCGAGAAGTACAACCATGGTCTCGCAGCATAGGCGAGCCGGCCTGCACCTCGCGCCAGAAGTGATTGCCCGGCCTCCAGCAGCTCACTGGCCGTCTCACGGACGATCGGGCCGTCGACGACCGCAGGACACGGGGACGTGACTGCTGGTCCGGGCCTGCGGGCACACTGAGCGGAAGTCGCGGGCCGGTGGCCGCAGTGGCGACATAGGAGGAGCGATGGCTTCTCACCGCGCGGGTGAGATGGCAGTGGCCGGGTGATCGCGGTTGGTCGATGTGAACAGTCGCCGGCGCTGGCGTAGGGCGGGCGTCCGGAGCCGGCGCGCGTTCGACCCCGAGCCGCGTGTACAACATCGGCTCGGGGTCATGGTCGAGCTCGAGTTGGATAGCTTGCGTGTGTCAGCGAGCTCGTCGCTTCAGGTCGGCCAGCGACTACGGATGGACCGTGAGGCACGCCGGCCCAGCTCCGACGCGCTGCCAGCCCGAGCCCAAGTACTCCTCAAACTGCGCGCACACGGGGCCGGTTGGGATGTTTCGGTTGACCCCCCAGGTCCAGCCGGCGGAGCCGCCGAACAACGTCCTTAACGAAACGGCGTGGGTGTAGTTGATACCACTACCCCGGGGGCCCCAGATATGGAGCCTGCCGGATATAGAACCACGCCCCTCGATGTGGACGCTCGACCTTACGACTTCGACGTAGTTGTTCCAGCCGTCCACCTCAACGCACGAGTAGATGCCGTTGATGCTCCCGGACGTGCAGCCCCCGCCGCTTGCTCCCGCCGAGGAGGGGAGCACGGCGGCCACCGTCAGCGCCGCCACGGCGAGCGGCAGCGCGGCCCATCCGATGACACGGCTCGGCCGCGCCAGACGCATGTACCTCCTGACCCTAGTGAGCATGATGGTCCCAAACCTCCTGTTCGATCGTTGGCTTTCCGGCCACCACCCGTCCTAACGCCTTATCCAGCGAATTTATTCCCTGCCATCCGTCCGGGACGCGGAGACGCCGGCGTCCCCGAGCAGTCGATCCACTCAGGTGTGGCGCCCCGTGAACGCGGTCCGACGGGAAAGGGGCTACGCTGGCGCCACCGCGACGCGCAGCTTGCGCCCGTCGATCGATACCGGCTCGACGGCGCCGTCTGGTGGCTGATAGCTAACCTCCACGGCGAGCGTTCTCCCGCGACGTAGCCCTCATGCTCCCGGGCGGCGGGCGACGAGCGCGCCGTCGCCATCCAGGGTAAGCACGATCCGACGACCCGAGATTCGCGAATTCCGAGCCATCAGCGCTTGCTGGTTCGCGCCGGATCGCAGCTAATGATCGAGGTCGATGCGGAGGTCTGCGATAAATCAGTGACACTTCTGCATCCACGAATTTGGAGCACTCTCGGGCGCGGTGAAACGCCGGGAACTCGCTGCCGCTCCCACCTGGAAGGGGCAGCGAGCCGCCTTGGCGATGGGTTTAGCCTGCCAGTCGACCGCAAGCCTTCTGGCGGCCTCGGTTGTCGCGACTTCGTGACCTTTTTGTCGCATCGGGATGAGAACGTCGGTGTCGCAACTTGGCGACGTCCGACACTTCTCACATCGGGCGCCGGCGTGATCGCCGGGTAGACTCGCCGCGTGAGCGTCGTAGATGCCGATATCCGGCAGCTGGCGGCTTGGCTGGACTCGAATGTGCAGGAGGTCACAGACGTTGTGGACGATCGGCTCCACGACGAGGTCCCGGAGTATTTCGAGGGTATCGACCCTGGGATGGCCGACGTCGAACGGACCAGCGTTGTGGCGAACCTGCGTGCGGTCGCGAATGGCTTGGGACACGGCCGCTCGGTCCCTGACCGCCTGCCGCCCGGCGCGGTCGACGAGGCGCTGTTGGCGGCCAACGAAGGGCTGCCGTGGTCGGCGGTCCTCCGCACGTACACGATCGGCCATGCGAGCCTCTGGGAGCAGATGTGCGCACAGGTGGAGCACCGGGGACTTCCCGACGCGCGGCGGGTCGAGGCGCTCCGGGTTGTGTCCCGGTACCTGTTCGCGTACGTCGACCAGGTCACCGGCCAGCTCGCTGAGGTGTACCAAGCCGAGCGTGACCGGCTGCTGCGCAGCCAGGAGCGCAGGCGCGCGTCGTTGACGCGCGAGCTGCTCGCGGGGATGCCGGTTTCCGAGCAGGAGCTCGGGTACCGCTTGCGAGTGGATCACATCGGCGTGGTTGCCTGGGGTCGGAACCCCGAGGCGGGCGCCACGCAGATCGCGCGGGAGCTTGGCTGTGCGCTGCTGATCGCGCCCGGTGGAGGGCGTTCGGTGTGGGCCTGGCTGGGCGGGCGTCCGCGGATCGAGGCCGCGGCGACGCGAGCGCTGGAGCGGTTCTCGGCCGAGGGAGGAACGTTCCTGGCGTGCGGCGACGTCGCCTTCGGTGAGGAGGGATTCGGGGCATGAAAATTCACCCCGCAGGAGTTCCCGGTCCGGCCGCGTAATAGCGCGTCACCGGGCACAGGGGATTCTTGTTGTGGAGAACGCAGGAGGGCACGCCGGTTTGGACGATGGGCTGAGAGCCCGTGAGATTCGGTGGCGGCCTCTGCGACTTGCCCGGGTGCGCTGCGAGCGCGAATCGGTCTGTGTCGTTCGCCCACTCGTTCTCCGCTCATCAACGATTTACTACAGGCTATAGGAGGTGAACGGTGACCAAGCGGCGTTTGCTGTCACGGCCGCTGGGCAGGTGCATCGGGCTGGACGTGCATCTTGACTTCATCGAGATCGCGATCTGCGAGGAGGGCAAGGTGTTCTCCGCCGGCCGGGTGGCCTCCACCCCGGAGGGACTCAAGACGCTGGCCGAGAGCCTTCTGCCCAGTGACCGGGTTGCGCTTGAGGTGACCGGCAGCTCGTGGGAGATCGTCAAGCTGCTCGAGCCACATGTGAGCAAGATCATCGTGGTCTCCCCGGGCGACACCGGTATCAGCCAGGCGCGCGCGAAGACCGACCGGCTCGACGCCCGCACGCTGGCGAAGCTGTTGTGGACCGGCGAGCTCGAGGCGGTGTGGGTGCCGCCTGAGTGGATCGCAAGGATGCGCCGGCGCCTGGCCCGCCGCCAGCAGCTCGTCCGCGCCCGCTCCAGGGCCAAGAACGAGATCCACGCCGTACTGATGCGCCGCCTCAAGGGCCGCCCGCCCGTCTCCGACCTGTTCGGGGTCAAGGGACGCCAATGGCTGCGGGGGCTGGAACTCCCGCTGGCGGAAGCCGAGACCGTGCAAGGCTGCCTGCGCCACATCGAGTTCCTCGATCAAGAGATCGAGCAGGTCGAGCGGCTGATCTGCCACGAGGCGCTCAAGTCCCGGCAGATCAGACGGCTCATGACCGTCCCGGGCGTCAACGTCATCTGCGCCGCGGTGTTCCTGGCGGCGATCGGCGACATCCGCCGGTTCAAGGGCTCCCGCCAAGTGGTCGCCTATCTTGGCCTCGACCCGCGCGTCTACCAGTCAGGCTCAGGTAAGGCGCGCTCAGGGCGGATCTCAAAGCAAGGCTCGCCCCAGGCCCGCTGGGCCCTGGTCGAAGCCGCCCAGTCCGTGGCCCAACAGCCCGGTCCCCTGCACGCCTTCTATGAGCGCATCAGAGCCCGCAAAGGCCACAACGTCGCCGTCGTTGCCGTCGCGCGCAAGCTCGCCGTCCTGTTCCACTGCATGCTGACCCGCGAGGAGGACTACGCCCACCAACAGCCCTCGCTGACCGCCCAGAAGCTCCGGCGAGTCGAACTCGCCGCCGGCGCCCCCGAGCGCAAGGGGCAACCCTCCGGCGTGTGGGCCACCCGCGAACGCATGCGCCAGGCCGAGAAGCAGCTCGCCGCCCAGGCCGAGGCCTCCTACAAGCGCTCGGTCGCCGACTGGAAAGCCGCCTCCCCCAACAAACAGAAGGCGGGCGCGAGCGTGACAGCGGGGCGCGCATAACCAAGGCCCCTCCAACGGGGCAACGTCACGCGGCAGGCCACGGTCAAGCCCCGGACACCTGCTCTTTGACACGTCATCGGCTCACGCCCTAACCAACAACCTAACGCGCCGTGAGGACGTCCACAACCTCGACCAGGACCACCCGCGCGCAAAAACCGCCCACGACCGCGCACACCGACCTCACAGGAGGCGATCTAACGCCCTCGGCGACCCCTCCGCGACCAACACGTCACCCGAAAACGT
The DNA here is from genome assembly GCA_963731355.1 of uncultured Solirubrobacterales bacterium. Classification (GTDB taxonomy): domain Bacteria; phylum Actinomycetota; class Thermoleophilia; order Solirubrobacterales; family Solirubrobacteraceae; genus Palsa-465. The sequence continues at coordinate 435,070 of CAVSUS010000007.1, forward strand.
CGCAAATTCCTCCGAACCACGTCACCGACGGCCCTTGATTTTCATCGGTCGTCCAGAGTCACCGGCAGGCCCTCCAGGCTTACAGGGTCGCGGTGATCAGCGGTGCGCCGGTCACGCGGTATGACGACGTCGCGCTCGAAGCGCTGGTCGTCCAGGATGAGCGCCTCGCCCGTGAGTTCGTCGCGCGCGAGCTTGGGCCGCTGGCGGCCCCTGACGCCAGAACCGCCCGGCTGCGTGCGACGCTGAGGGCCTACTTCAGCCTGGGGCAGAATGCCTCCGCGACCGGCGCGCTGCTCAAGGTCCATGAGCGGACCGTTGGCTACCGGCTCGCCACGATCGAGGAACGCATCGGGCGTCCGATCACGCGCCGCCGCGATGAGCTCGGGCTGGCGCTGCGGATCCACGCGCTGATCCAGTCCGACTCTGACGCGGCCGTGGAGGACGAGCAGGCAGCGCCCGCGCCCGGCAGGCACGTCGTCGTGGACGGCGGCGAGTAGCTCTAGCGCGCTTTCTTTCGGGAATCCGACAAGAGCAAGGCGTCCCTTTGCGGTGTGCGCATGGTGCAGCGCGCCGGCGCCCGGCACTCTTCCTCTGAGAGAGAACGGCTCGCTCGCCAATCGGAGCGGACGGTCAACGTAGCGGCCGCACCCGCGTTCTCCTCACCTAGCTGTGCCTGTCCCTACCTGACCTCTTCAAGGAGGCCCGATGACGTCCACATCACCGAATATCAATCGCTGGCGCGCGTTCGCGCTGCTGGCGGTCGCGTACTTCATGACGATCATCGACCTGACGATCGTCAACGTGTCGCTGCCGACGATCGGCCGCGACCTGCACTTCACCGAGACGAGTCTGCAATGGGTCGTGACCGCGTACGCGATCACGTTCGGCGGGTTTCTGCTGCTGGGCGGCCGCGCGGCGGATCTGCTCGGGCGCCGCCGGATCCTGATGCTCGGTCTTGCCCTGTTCACCGTGGCTTCGCTCGCATGCGGGCTCGCGACCGGCGACGCGTTTCTGATTGGGAGCCGGGCCGTTCAGGGAGTAGGCGCGGCGATCATGGTGCCCGCTGCCCTGTCGCTCGTGATGACCATGTTCGAGGAGGGCCCCGAGCGGAACAAGGCCCTTGGGATTTGGGGCGGACTCGCTGCCGGTGGCGCGACCGTCGGGCTGATCGCCGGTGGGCTTCTCACCCGCTACGCCGGGTGGCAGTACATCTTCTATCTAAACGTCCCGATCGGGACCGCCGCGCTCGCGCTCGCACCGCGACTCGTGCCCGACACCCGCCTCGCCACCATCCGCCGGAGGTTTGACGCGCTCGGTGCGATCGTCGGCATAGGCGGACTGGTGCTGCTGGTCGACGCGGTCGCCAACGCACCGCAGTACGGCTGGGGCGCAACGAGAACGATGGCGCTCCTCGCGGGGTCTGTGGCGCTGCTCGGCGCCTTCGCGGCGATCGAGAGCAGGGCGAAGGAGCCTTTGTTGCCGCTTTCAATCTTCCGGCTGCGCACGCTCGCCGGCGCGAACATCGCTGGGCTGCTCTCGGGGGCCAGCTTCTTCGCGTTCATCTTCGTCGGCACGCTGTACATGCAGCAGGTGCTGCGCTATAGCGCCCTTGAGACGGGGGTCGCGTGGCTCGCTGCGTCGCTGAGCTCGATCGCGCTCGCCGGCGTCTCGCAAAGGCTAGTCACCCGCCGCGGAGCTAGGGTCGTGATGACGATCGGGGTGACCCTGATCGGCGCGGGCGTGATCTGGGCCAGCCAGGTGCCCGTCCACGGGCACTTCCTGGCCAACCTCGCCGGCCCGATGGTCATCGCCGGGGCGGGAACCGCGTTCGCGTTCGTGCCGATCTCGATCGCCGCGCTCGCCGGGGTCGCCGAGGACCAGGCCGGGCTCGCATCCGGGCTGCTGAACACCTCACGGCAGCTCGGCGGAGCGATCGGGATCGCGATGGCCTCGAGCGTCGCCACCGGACACACCAACACGTTGCTTCACGCCGGCAACGCCGTACCCGCGGCTCTCACCGACGGATTCCAACAGGCACTGTGGGTGCTCGGCGCGATCGCGCTGCTCGCCCTCCCCGCGATCTTCACGCTCGTCCGACGAGACGACCTTTCGCACACCGTCGCCAAGACCGCGATCCGGGAGGCGCCGGCCGCCGTCGCCAGCACGAACTGAGGTGTCACGCGGGCCGCAGTCCTTATCTGCGGCATGTACGCGGTCAGGTGTTCAAACCAAGTCAGGTCGCGACCGAACTTCCGCCCGTGGCGGTTCCTCGATCAGACCTCAACCCGAAAAGGAAGGGTCATCAAATGAACGTACAGCTTTTGTACGCCACACAAGCAAGGAAACCCCCGACGATGCTCTCCACCCCCCAGCTGGCGCCAGACCTCAAGGGCCAGGTCCTCATCCCGGAGGACCCCGCCTACGACGAGGCGCGGACGGTCTTCGCCGCAGACATCGACCGCCGCCCTGCTCTCATCGCCCGCGTCGCGGACCCCGACGACATCGCCCGGGTCATCGCCCACGCCCGCGAGACCGGATCCGAGCTCGCGGTCCGCGGCGGCGGCCATAGCCCCGCGGGTCACGGCGTCTCAGACGGGGGCATCGTGATCGACCTCTCGGCGCTGCGCTCGTTCCAGCTCGACGCCGCCGGGCGCACGGCCTGGGCGGGGGCGGGCCTCACCGCCGGCGCGTTTACCGACGCGGCGGCCGAGCACGGGCTCGCGACCGGCTTCGGCGACACGGGCTCCGTCGGGATCGGCGGCATCACGCTCGCCGGCGGCATTGGCTTCCTCGTCCGCAAGCACGGCCTGACCATCGACAACCTGCTCGCGGCGGAGATCGTCACCGCGGACGGGCGGCTGCGTCGCGTGGACGCGCAGACCGAGTCGGAGCTGTTCTGGGCGCTGCGCGGTGGCGGTGGCAACTTCGGCGTCGTCACGCGCTTGAAGTACCGGCTCCACCCGCTCGACACCGTCGTCGGCGGTCTGCTCGCGCTCCCCGCGACGCCCGAGGTGATCGCCGGCTTCATCGCGGAGGCCGAGGCGGCCCCGGACGAGCTGAGCACGATCGCCACCGTGATGCCCGCGCCGCCGATGCCCTTCGTGCCCGAGGAGCTGCACGGCAGCCTCGTGGCGATGGCGAAGATGGTCTACGCGGGCGACGTGGAGGTGGGCCAGCGCGCCGTCGCGCCCTTCCGCGCGCTGGCTGAGCCGGTCGCCGACCTCGTGCGGCCGATGAAGTACCCCGAGATGTACCCGGCCGAGGAGGGCTACCGCACCGTCGCGGAGGCGCGGACGATGTTCGCCGGCAGCATCGGCACGTGGCAGGCGGAGACGATCCTCGAGCGGATCGCCGAGTCGTCGGCGATGATGGCCGTCTGCGAGATCCGCGTGCTCGGCGGCGCGATGGCGCGCGTGCCCGCGGACGCCACGGCCTTCGCCCACCGCCAGAGTCGGATGATGATCAAGGTGGCGGCGATCTACGACCCGTCCACCACCGAGCGCCTGGAGCACGCCGCGTGGGTCCGCGGGCTCTCGGCCGAGCTCGACGACGGCGACGGCGGCGCCTATGCGGGCTTCCTCGCGGACGAGGGCGAGGAGCGCATCCGTGCGGCGTACCCCGGCGCGACGTGGAAGCGGCTGGCCGCGGTGAAGGCCACCTACGACGCCGACAACCTGTTCCGCCTCAACCAGAACATCCCGCCCGGGGCGTAGACCGGCGTCCATACCGCAGATCGACCAGCGTGCCCAGGACCGACCGAATCCAGGCGCTTCGTCACAACTCGCTGTCATTCGACCCATTATGCATGCACTATGCATGCGGTGCATCTGATTTGCTATCGTCGCACCGGTGCCTAACGTTCAGATTCGAGCCGTCCCGGAGGATGTCCACCGGCGCCTGCGCTCGCAGGCGGCCCTCGCGGGCCAGTCGCTGAACGAGTTTCTCCTCGCGCGGCTCACTGAAATCGCGGCCGTACCGACGGTGCCGGAGCTGGCAGAGCGGATCCGCAGTCGAACTCCGTACACCGGTCCGTCGAGCGCGACGGTCATCCGCGAGGCGCGGGATCGGCGTTGATCGTCATCGACGCCAGTGCGCTGACAGACTTCCTGCTCGGCCGGCCGGCGGCGCTCGAAGCAGTGCAGGCTGAACTCAACGGCCACGAGCACGAGCCGCTCCACGCACCCGAGCTGATCGAGCCCGAGACGCTGAACGCGCTGCGTGGGCTTATCCGCGGCAGGAAGATCACGGGTGAGCGCGCATCGGAAGCTGTAGCGGACCTCGCAAGCACTCGCCTGATCCGCCACCCGCACGCCCCGTTGCGCCCGCGTGTGTGGGGGCTGCGAGACCACCTCACCGCGTACGACGCAAGCTACCTCGCGCTCGCCGAAGCACTCGACGGGTCGGTGTTGATCGCCGGCGACGATGCCCTCACGGCTTACGCCCGGAGATCGCTCGGCGAAGAGCGGGTGCGATCCGTCGGGTAGCTCCGGATGGACTGACGCGGCGCCGTTCAGCCACTGTCGTTCGACCGACGTTCGACACCGATGGCGCTAGAAGCCGGGGCGCAAACGGGTCGGCAGTTGCGCGACCGCCTCGTCGGCGAGGGCAAGCTCGACGACCAGCTAGTCGAGGCCTTCGTGCGTCTCGGCTCGGGCCAGATTCGCGCCGGCCAGTGATGAATGCCGGCGCCGAACGTGTGCACACGTGCGCGGCGGTGGTCGGCGGTGTTGTCGAACTCGTCCGGCACCACGCCCGTTGCACGGTCATTGACCCCCGCCTCGTTTCTGATCGTTGGTGGCTCTATCGCCGCGCGGCCTCCGCCGGCGCAGCGGGTTGATGAGCCGCTTGACCTCGTCGGCCTCCCCCGCGCCCTGACTTCCCGGGTCGCGCTTGGAGGGCGGCGGACAGTCGGGCCGACGCAGCGAGCGGCTGTTTCGCCACCAGAGGGCTTGCGAGCGGTTGACCGTGTTCGAACGTCGGCTCCGAGGGCTGCTGCGTTTGCCCGATACCGGCAGCGCATGCGAGCTTCCAGTAGCAACGGCGGCGGAGCTCGACGGTCTCGTGGTTGTGCTCTCACTGAAGCGAACTCAGATACCTCCCGCAGATCGCGGCCGCTCCTGCCTCACTCATCGCGCGCGACCTTGGGGCCGATGCCGACGGTGTTGCTCGAACCGATCCAGCCGGCGGGAGGCTGGCGAGGTTAGGGGGCTGTCGCCAGTCGCTCGTCGATCCGCGCGAAGAAGGTACCCCAGCCCTGCTGTGCGCGGTCGTACTCATCGGGGCGCTGGTGCCCGCGCTGCTCGAAGTGCATCTCGGTGCGGCCGTCGTCGAGATCGGTGAGCTGGACGGTGATGAGCTCGTAGCGGTCGTCGCCGGGCTGGTCGGAGATCGTGAAGACCAGCCGCTCGGGCGCGGTCACCTCGCGGTACTCGCCCGTCCACCGGATCATGCGGCGCTCGGGGCCGCAGAACATCGTCGCCCGCCAGGCGCCACCGGCGCGGACGTCCATCGAGACGGTCGAGAGCGGCACCTCGCATTCCACGCCTCCGAACCAGTCGGCGAAGTTCTCGGGCTCGGTCCACTCCTGCCACACGCGCTCGCGCGCGGCGGAGAAGACACGCGTGGTCGTGAAGCCGCTGGTGCCGAACGGCTCTGGTTCAGCCACGGTCTCGCAGCCGCTGGTCCATGCGATCGAAGCCAGTGTCCCAGAACGCGCGGTAGGTAGCGAACCAGTCCGCGGCGTCCTTCAGCGCCACCGCACGCAGCCGCGACGGGCGCTGTTGCGCGGTGCGCCGCCGTTGGATCAAGCCCGCGTGTTCAAGCACGCGCAGGTGTTTGCCGACCGCCTGGGCGCTCATGGGAAACGGCGCGGCGAGCTCGTTGACCGTGGCCTCGCCATCCACGAGACGCGCGAGGATCGCCCGCCGGGTGGGATCGGCGAGCGCGGCGAAGGTCGCGCTGAGCTGGTCGACGGGCACCGTGCTACCAAACCAGTTGGTTTGATAACAATACAGGACCACCCGGATGCCAGCGACGCTGCCCGCCGTTCTCCGGTACCCGGCCGCGGACGCCTGGCTTCACCCACGAGGAAGGAGCAAGGCATGGGACACATAGTTGTGACCGAATTCATCAGCCTCGACGGCGTAGCCGAGGACCCCGGCGGCGGCGAGGGCTTGGCCGGAGGCGGCTGGTCCTTCCAGTTCGACCGCGGCAAGCAGGGCGACCAGTTCAAATACGACGAGCTGTTCGCGAGTGACGCGCACCTGCTCGGACGCAACACCTACCAGGTCTTCGGCGAGGCCTGGCCGTCGCGGACGGGCGACTTCGCTGACCGTTTCAACGCGCTGCCTAAGTACGTCTTCTCCAAGACGCTCGACAAGGGGGATTGGGGCGAGACAACGATCCTGCGCGGCGTACCCTCGGCTGAGATCGCCCAGCTTCGGCAGCGCCACGACCGTGACATCCTCGTCTCGGGCAGCATCGATCTCGTGCGCTCGCTGCTCGCGGCCGATCTCGTAGACGAGCTACGCCTGATGGTCTTCCCCATCCTCCTGGGCACCGGAAAGCGGCTGTTCGCTGACAACGCCGAGCCAACCGCGCTGCGGCTCGTCAGCTCAAGGGCCGCCGGCGAGACCATGATCCTCACCCTCCAGCGCCGCGACCGCACCCCGAGGCACCGAGCCGCTCCGAGCAGCTAAAGCGACTCGGCGCAAGCGACGCACCGGCCAGGGATTGAGGTGATGGAACAGCGCATCAGCCTGGTCACGCTCGGCGACCAAAGACCTCGCCCGCGCGCACGTTCTACGAGGCCCTCGGCTGGTCCGGGACTCGCCGACCCGTGACGACGAGGTGTATTGCTTCCAAGCGGAGGAATCGTCTTCGGGCTCTGGAGGGCGCCCGGCGGGCACGGTGCGGCAGGGCGTCGAGCTCGCCCACAACGCGGACTTCACCCGCCGAATTCGGCGCCGTTCTGGCCGACGCCGGCCGCGCGGGTGTCACCATCGTGCGCTCGGCTGGTCGTGCCGACTGGGGCGGCACAACCGGAGCCTTCGCCGACCCAGAGGACTACCTGGGTTGCCGCCCCGCCGTGCCTGCTTCGGCACCAGCTCCGGCACGAGTCGGGTCGTCGTCGAGCTCAGCAAAGCGCCATGTCCTCGGGTCCCCCCCACTCCGGGCTCCCCGCGAGCTCCCAGACCAGGTCACCGTCCTAGCTCGTGCGCTCGCTCACCGCGACGCTGGGGAACCATGGCCGATTGCAGAGGCGCGCGCCCGGGCGGCCTGTCGGACCAGGTGGTCGCGCTCGGCGAGGTCCGTGGCCCGACGGGCGGCATCCGCGTACGCCGTGGCCGCGGCCGGCAGATCCCCGTCGAGCTCGTGCAGGTGGCCGCGAACCGCGTGCCACCGGTGCCGCTCGCCGAGCACCTCGCGCAGCCGGTCGGTCTCGCGCAGCCCCGCTGCGGCACCGCGCACGTGGCCGACCGCGACCGCGCGGCCCAGCACGGCGGCGGGGTCCTGGTGCACCGGGTCGTCGGCGAGGAGGACGAGGTCGTCGTACCAGGCGAGGATCTGCGGCCAGTCGGTCTCCTCGGCGCTGGCCGCGTCGTCGTGCAGGGCGGCGATCGCGGCCTCGATCTGGTAGCGCCCGGGGCGCTCCAGCGCCAGCGCCGATTGCAGGACGCGCACGCCCTCGGCGATCTCGTGGGTGTTCCACAGGCCGCGGTCCTGCCGGTCGAGCGTGACGATCCGCCCCCCTGAGTCGAGTCGCGCCGGGAGGCGGGCGTGGTTGAGGAGCATCAGCGCGAGCAGCCCCCGCGCCTCCGGTTCCTCGGTGACGAGGGTGAGTTGGCGGGCGAGCCGGATCGCCTCACCCGCCAGGTCCACCCGGCCCGCATGGCCGGCCGCGTAGACGAGGTAGAGCACGCGCAGCACGACCGCGAGGTCGCCCGGTTGGTCCAGGCGGCGCCCCCGCAGGGCGCGCTTGGCTCGGCTGATCCGCTGCGCCATCGTCGCCTCCGGCACGTAGAAGGCGTCGGCGATCTCCCGGGTGGTCAGGCCGCCGACGGCGCGCAGGGTCAGCGCCACCTGGGACGCGGGCGCCAGCTCGGGGTGGCAGCAGCAGAACAGCAAAAAGAGGGTGTCGTCGCCCGCCTCGGTCGCAACCGGCCGCGACTCGGCGTACGTCGCCTCCTCGCGGCGGTGCCGGGCGGCCTCGCTGCGGCGGGCGTCGACGATCCGCCGGGTCGCGACCGTCGCCAGCCACGCGCGCGGGTCGCGCGGCGGGTGCTCGGGCCACACCCGCAGCGCCTCCAGCAGCGCCTCCTGCATCGCGTCCTCGGCGGCATCGAAGTCCTCGCCCCGCCGGACCAGCCCGGCGAGCACCCGAGGGACGAGGGCGCGCAGGGCGCCCTCGTCTAGGCATCGCGTCGGCTGGTCGATCACGCCGGGTCAGTCGTCCGACGGCGCGCTGGACATGACCTCCCGGACGTCGATCCACTCGTAGAGCGGCTCTCCGCCCGGGCCGGGCTCGGAGGAGACATAGGCCGCGAGCTCGACCGCGCGCTCGTGCGACTCGACGTCGATCATGTACCAGCCCGCCACGAGATCGCTGGTCTCGGGCAGCGGGCCGTCAGTGGTGACTGGCGCGGCGTCCGGGCCGCCGTAGCGCACCCAGGTCCGCGCCGGCGTGAGCGCCTGCGCGTCGACGTACTCGCCGTTCTCCTCGAGCAGCTCGCTGACGTGCCGCTGGAACGCCATGTGCGCCTCCACGTCCTCTGGGGCCCACTGGTCCATCGGGGGCACCGGACGGTGCGGCTCGGGGCCGCCGCGGTAGTGCTTGAGGAGCAGGTACTTCGGCATGGTGGCCTCCTGGTGTCGTGGGCCGCGCCTGTCGTGGCCCTTCACCTGGTGAGCGGAGCCGGTCAGAGCTTCTCGACATGGAATCACTCATCTCCTCCGAGACCGTCCCGTTCGGGGAAGGCGGTGATGACCGACAACGGGGGAGCGCTCTAATCCGAAACGCTTCCTGAGCGCCACCGTGTCGCCATCGCTCCCTTTGCGTGCGGTGAGTGGTCTGGGTGCTCGGAGGAGTGCCGCTGGCCCCGTGGCCACGTAGGTCCGCGGCCACGGCCGTGAGGTCGGCAGCGAGCGCGCGCACCACTCGTCGATGATCGCGCTCAGGAACTCTTCAAACATCGGGTCGCAGTTGCCGAGTCTCGGTCGATCGGCTCGGAACTCCTCAAGTACGTCGCCGAGACAGCGGGCTTGCATGCCGGCGGACAGCGCCGTCGACGTGCGCGGACGAGTGGGCGTCGAGTGATCTACGAGTGTGGCATGAGGTCAAAGCCACTCGCTCTCGATCTCGGCCGCGGTGGGGATACAGGTCATCGACAGCTCACCCGGACCGGCGTTGGTGAACCGATGCGCGGCCCCCGGCGGGGCAATCACGACGTCGCCAGCGCCGGCGGTCAGCACACCGTCACCCACCTGGAGGCGAGCCTGTCCCGCATGGACGACGAATACCTCTGGGTACGGATGCCGATGCGGCTCTGGTCCGTCCCCCGGCCGGTTGTGCACGAGGAACATCGAGATCGGGACGTTGCCGTGTTCGTGACCGCGGAAGGTGTCGGCGGATTCGCCCCGAGCCAGCGCTTCGTGTGGAATGAGGTTCTTCATGAGCGCCTCCATTCAGGCAATGTGGTGCCGTAAGGACTTCGTCCGACGATGGAACTCATCGCACCGACGTTTCCTGACGACTCGGCGGGGCCGTGAGTCCGCCGCTCCGTGGTGGTGAGCGATTCGGGCTGCTAGATGTGGATCGTGCCGTCGTCGTGGAGCTTCCAGCCGGGGTTGTGGGCGACTTCCCATACGTAGCCGTCTGGGTCTGCGAAGGCTCCGGTCGTGCCGCCCCAGTCGGCGCGACCGGCATGGCGCACGATGGTGCCGCCCGCGCGCTCTGCCTCGGCCAGCAGGTCACCGACTTCCTCCGGGGAGCTCACGTTGTGGGCGAGCTCGATCCCAGGTGCGCCGTGCCCGCCGAGCGCCGTCCAGAGGCCGAAGATCATCCCTCCGGCTTGGAAGAAACACACCTCGTCGTCGGGCTGGCGAGCCCCGGACCAGCCGAGGGCTTCGTAGAACGCGCGGGCGCGGGCGAGGTCCTCGACACCGAGCGTGATCAAGCTGATCCGCTGTTGCACCGCATCACCCGTTGGCCGGGCGTAGCTGAGGTTCAGCACGCCGGTCTTGAACGTCGTTGAGCTCTGTAGCTCGAGGCGAACGGTCGCCTCGTCTGGCGGAAAGAGCCGCGCGGTCGTCACCGTCCTGCGCCTTGATGCCCTTCAGCTTGACGGCCGCATCGCCGCTGATGAGCTCCGTGTCTTGCCACTCCGCCGCCCGCAGGCGGCCGGAGATGACGTATTTCTTGAGCATGGCGTCGGCGGTGGCGAAACAGGCGCTGACCGCGGCTCCGATCTCGTCATCGAAATACGAGAAGTGCGACATGATCTTGCGCACTAGATCACACGATGCCCGGAATCGGAAAACCGATGGCACGCGAAACGCGCACGACGGTCTCGGGGCTAGCTCCTGTTGTAGCGTGAGCCTATGCCGAGACGGTGGGACGGCGACAACCGTGGACAGGGCGCCGTGTTCGAGAACGTGGCGATGATCCCACGATGAAATTGCGGTTCGAGGTCGGCACAGGCGAGCTGTTTCCCGACGCCAAGTTCGCTCCTCACGGCCACGTCGTGGTCATTGACGTGGCGGGCGTGCTCTAGGGCCAGCAGCCCGCGAGACCGCTGATCACTGTCTCTGATGCCGCGCTGGAGGGACCGCCCGGCTCCGGCATTCGCGCGGCGGTGCGCGCCGGGACGTGGTGGATCTGGTGTGCCTATTTGCACTACTCGATCCACCACGTCCTCGTATCGCGCCGAGCCGTGGGTGCTGGGATGTGGGCGCCTCACAACACTGGCCCGCTTCGTTTGGCTTATGCGACACCCTCCGTCCCGTGCGAGAGTTGTGTGCTCTCGTGGGATCCGGTAGCCGTGTGCGCCCTGCTCCGGATGTCAGGCGATCAGCCGCTCGCGCCATTCTTGGAACGCGTTTGCGAGATCTCCCCGCTCCAGGGCGCCAAGACGCGCGATGTGGTCATCGACGTAGTGGATGTACAGCGGCAAGAGCTGCTCGCGCAGGAGTTCGGCGGCGCTCCGGTCGTCAAAGCCCGCGCCGGTGCGCCACCCGAGGGCCGCCGCGACCAACTCGGCGCTGGGCGCCCGGCGGTCGTCGAGGTAGTGCTTGACGGCGGCGTCGTTCGTCCCGACCCGGCCCGTCGCAGCCGTGAAGAGAAACCGAACCGGGAACAGCACCAGCTTGGTCACGCGCCGAACGCCGCGACGAACGAGTAGCTCCGGGGTGCGTATCTCCTCGACGGCGTCCTCGCCCGCCGGGCGCATCGATCCGAGGCTGTCGCCTCCCACGAAAGTGGCCGCTTGGACTCCGGCCAGGTAATCGAGTGCGTATTCGGCTCCAGTGACGATCAGTTCCCGGGAACTCGGTCGTGGTAGCCGCCGGCGAGCCTCATCGCTGCCGGCGATCAAGCGCCCACTCTCGATCAGATCCAAGCGATCGAGCGCCGGGAACCGGCCTCCCGATTGCTCCCCACGAAGCGTCGCGGGCGTCCCCCAGAACACCGACAGCCGTGAGTGCAGGACGGAGCCCTTGGCCTTCTCGGCGCCAGCGACTGCCTCGATCGTCGCAGCGTCATCGGATCCGAGCGGATCATCGACGATCAGGCCGAGGTCGACATCGCTCACGAGCTCGCTGAAGCCGCCGTGCGCAAGACTCCCCAGGGCGTACGCACCCAGCAGCCGATCGCCCAGGGCGCCACGATAAGCCTCGACTGCCTCCGCCAACACGCTCTCGCCATCCACCCTCCGCAGATTAGTCACGCGCGGCATGGGCGCTTCACCACCGCCGCGTCACGCGAAGCGGGCGCTGTCGTTGGCTCGAGGCGGGTGGAGCTGGCCGAGGAAGACCTCCTCGTCGACATCTGACCTCGGCCTCGCCCGGTGAACTCCCCCGAGCTTCTCCACGTGGAACTCCCTGGCTCGCTGGTTGCGAGACGATGTAGGACGTCGAGCCCGACCAACGAAGCTGTACGAGACTAGGGTTGACAGCGCCTAGGAGGCGCAAGTCTCTGGCCGTGGGATGTCGCTGGTGGGCAGCGGCAGCTTGGTGATTCTGTCGCTGGCGCAACGTGCCTGTTTAGAGGGACCGGTGTACCGGTGGGGTTTCGGCTGCGGGCGTCACATGACCGTGCCTGCGACGATCAGGCTCCACGTACACCAGTCGTAGGGAGAGATAGAGATGTCCGAGCCGAAGGGAGTCCGGGCCGACGATTCGTACAGCGGGCGGCGACCGACCAGTCACGAGCGGCGGGCGCGCCAACCCTGGGATGCGTCGTACCTCGATGGCCCGGCGCCCTGGGACATCGGAGAACCACAGCCAGCGATAGTGCGTCTCGCGCCGGGCGAAGGCGCATTCACCGGCGCAGTTCTCGATGCAGGATGCGGGACGGGCGAGAACGCTCTGCACGTTGCCTCTCTGGGGCTGCACGTTCTGGGAGTTGATGTGGCTGAGACCGCGCTGTCGATCGCGCGCGAGAAGGCCGCGGCCCGCGGCATCGACGCTGACTTCGTGGTTGCCGATGCCTTGCACCTGGACCGTCTGGGCCGCGTGTTTGAGACCGTGCTCGATTGCGGGTTGTTCCACACGTTCGACGGCGATGAGCGGCGAGACTACGTGGCGAGTCTGGCGTCCGTGACCAATCGTGGCGGGAACCTGTACGTGCTCTGTTTCAGTGACGTAGAGCCTGAGACCAGTGGCCCGCATCCCGTCAGTCAGGAGGAGTTGAGGTCAGCGTTCGGGCGCAGCAGCGGCTGGAGCGTTGCCTCGGTCAGGCCGGATCGGATCCAGACAACGTTCGACGCGCAGGGTGCACCGGCCTGGTTGGGGAAGTTCGAACGGATCTAGGGCGATCGAGGATCGCGGCGCTGCGAGCGCGTCCAGTGGCCAGGAGCGGCCGCGCAGGTCGGATCGCGTGGCCGGGGACCAGGCGAGCACCCGCGGCACCCGCCCACGGCAGCGTGGGAAATAACCGGCGCTATGCGGGAGATATATCCCACGCTCCCCAAGCGCGAGCGGTCGCCGGATCCCCGGCGCTCGCTGCGCCCACAGGAGGCGCAACTTCAGTGCCCGCGCCGGTATAGAGGTCACGATCGAAACACGAGGAGGCGGGGATGCAGCGCAAGGTGAAGGTGCTCACGGCCGTCCTGATCGCTTCGGCGATAGCAACCGGTACCGCCGCGGCGGCATCGTCGCCATCGGTCGTCACGGGCTCGGTCTCGAGCGTCGCGCAACGGAGCGTCGTCCTGCACGGGGCGGTCAATCCCAACGGCGCCACAACGACGTACGTGTTTCAGTGGGGCTTGACAAACGCCTACGGTGCTTCAAGCGCGCCGCACTCATCCGGCGCGGGGACCCGCGCCGTGGCGATCAAGTTCACCGCGGGCGGCTTGATCCCGGGGACCGTCTACCACTACCGCCTCGTCGCGTTCAACAGGTTCGGGGGAACAATCGGATCTGACCGCACGTTCAAGACCGCCGGCCCGCCGCCGCCGGGCGTGGCGACGGGTCCGGCCACAGAGCTCGGCAGCACGTTCGCCACGGTCACGGGAGTGGTCAACCCGAACCGAGCGACGACGAGCTGGGCGTTCCAGTACGGCCCGAGCACGTCCTACGGAGCGCAGACGTTCGGCGGCGTGGTCCCGGGCGGGAGCGCACCGATCGAGGTCTCTTCGCCGCTGCGGCAGCTTGAACCGGGCGCGATCTTCCATTACCGCCTGATCGCCCTCCATGGCAGCAGCATCGCCAGCTACGGCAATGACCAGACCTTCATGACGTTCCCCGCACTGCGCCCCGTGCCGGCGATGCAGGCCCGGACCAGGCCCAGGCACCCTCTCCGCAAGCCGTTCGTCTTGACCACCAGCGGCAGCGTCGGGCCCCCAGCCTCGCTCCCGGCCGTGTTCGCGTGCAGCGGTGGCCAGGTCACGGTTCGCTTCGTGTTCCACGGGCGCGAGATCGCCTCACAGCTGGTGGCGATCCAGCCCAACTGCACTTTCGCGGCCCAGACGGTGTTCCCGGTGAGGCCCGGACACGGCCACCACCGCCCGCCGGCGCACCTCCGCGTGTTCATCCACTTCTTCGGGAACGGGTACCTCGCCCCCACGCGCGCGCGTCCCGAAAAGATCGTCCTCGGGTAGGGTAGCCAGAAGAACGCGGGCGGCCTGCGGGCCGCCCGCGAGGGCCGAGACAGCCCGAGATCACCGCAAATCGGACCGCGCGGCGAGCTCGGCGATCACCTTTGACAGCTGGCTGCCCTGCCAGGCGATCGGCGAGCGTCCGGGCGCGTCAAGCACAAGGTCGGCGCCGGGAATCGCACTTGCATAGGCCTCGCCTATCTCCTGCGGGTGCCCCGGGTCGGCGGCATCGTTGCTCGCCACCACGGTGACCGGGACGTCGATCGCCCGAAGCTCGCCCAGCTCGCCGAACGGTCGCGACCGGGGAACGGCGCGCAGCGCGTCGGCGACCGCTTCCGGGTGCTCGTGGAGCGACAACCGCTGGCGGATCACGGTTATCACGCTCTCCTGAAGCGCCTCCGGGACATCCGGGCGCCCGTACGCGGACAGGAACCCGTCGATCCCGCCATGCTCGAGTCCATCCGCGAGCGCGTCCCAGCGCTCGAGCCGCCGCGGGTCATCGTTGGTGGCCGGGTCATATGCGGGCGTTATGACGACCAACCCACCGGCCCGCTCGGGCGCGTTCAGCGCGAGCCGCAGCAGTGTGTGGGCCCCCATCGACGCGCCCGCGAGGACCGCCCGCTCGATCCCCAGACCGTCGAGCACCGCCAAGAGGTCGCGGCCGAGGTCCTCGTAGCCGTACGCCGCCGCGTCTGGAGCCGGCGTCGACAGGCCGTGTCCGCGAGCATCGTAGGCGACGACCCGGTGCCCGGAGCGCTCGAGTGACCTCGAGCCCATCACCACGTACCGCCGGGTGGCGGTCAGACCGTGGAGCAGCACGACCGGGATGCCGTCGCCGGCGTCGTCGAGCGCCAGGCGCACGCCGGCGCGCTCGATCGAGCCCTCGCCCATGCCTACAGGATCGCCCGGGGGTACGCGCGCGTGGCCGCCGCAATCATCGCCACGAAGAAGCCGATCACGACGACGAAGTCGAGCAACAGCTCGCCGTGGCCGCCGACGCCCAGGAGCATCTGGCGGAGTCCCTGTACCTCGTAGGTCAGCGGGTTGAACCGCGCCACGACGTGCAGCCATCCCGGCATGATCGACAGCGGATAGAGCGCGCTCGAGGCGAAGAACAGCGGCATCATGATCAGCTGGCCGATGCCCATGAACCGCTCGCGCGTCCGAACGCCCGCCGCGATCACCATCGACAGGCACGCGAATCCGCCGGTCCCGCACACGAGCAGCGCGAGTGCTCCCACGACCCCGGGGACCGTCCAATGAATGCCGATCCCGGTCAACCCCAGCACGATCAGCAGCAGCGAGGCCTGGACGAGCGCGCGGACGCTCGCCCCGACTGCCTTGCCGACCACGATCGCGGTGCGCGGCAAGGGCGTCGCCAATAGGCGTTGGAGTTGCCCGACGTCGCGCTCCCAGATCACCGCCAGGCCGTAGAAGATCGCGATGAACAGCGCCGCCTGCGCCATCACGCCGGGAGCGATGTAGGCGCGATAGTCGCTCGCCCCAGCCGCGAGCGCGCGGTTGTGGCGAAGCGCGGTGCCGAACACGAACAGCCACAGGAGCGGCTGGACGGAGCGGGTGATCAGGTCGAGGTAGTCGTGGCGGAGCTTCTGCAGCTCGGCGCGCGCCATCGCGTGGGCGCCCGCGAGCAGCCGCATCGCCGGAGGACTGGAGAGCGCAGCCGGCCGTGCCAGCCTACCCGAGGCGGCCGGCGATGCGGCGCTGGCGCCGAACATCTCGGATGCTCCCTCCCTCCTCGATCATCTTCCCGGTGACCGCCACGAAGACGTCCTCGAGGGCGGCCGCCTCGTGCGAGGCCAGCAGGTCCTCGGGCGTACCCTGCGCCACGAGCTGGCCGTGGTCCATGATCGCGAGCCGGTCGCACTGGCGCTCGGCCTCTTCCATGAGGTGGGTTGTGACGAGGATCGTCGTGCCGGAGTGCTCGCGGAGCGCATGCAGTCGTTCCCAGACCACCCGGCGGGCATTGGGATCGAGTCCCACCGTGGGCTCGTCCAGCAGCAGCACGGGCGGGCGGTTGAGCAGCGCGGTGGCGATCTCCAGCCGTCGGAGCATCCCGCCCGAGAGCGTCCGGGCGAGCCGGTCGAGCCACCCACCGACCTCCATGGCCTCGACGGCGTCGGTGATTCGCTCCTTCCGGACTCCTCGAGGGACTCCGGTGACTCGCGCGTAGAACTCCAGGTTCTCGCGCGCGGTCAGAGCGCCGTCGGCCGAGAGCGCCTGCGGGATGTAGCCGATCGACGCTCGGACCTCCAGCCCTTCGCGCCGCACGTCGTAGCCGGCCACCATCGCCCTGCCGTCCGTCGCCGGCAACAGCGTCGCCAGTACGCGCACGGTGGTCGTCTTGCCCGCGCCATTGGGCCCGAGCAACCCGAAGGCCTCCCCCGGACGCACCGCGAACGACACGCCGGCCACGGCGACGACCCGGTCGAAGCGGACGACGAGGTCGTCGACGAGGATCGTCGAAAGGTCGTTACTAGAAATTGACGTAGACGTGAGATTACCCTGATAAACGCCCCGCTACCATCGATGGCATGAACGTGACCGAGAGCAAGTTTCAGTCCGCGGTCCTCGATCGCTCCCACGAGGTTCCCGTGGTCGTGGACTTCTGGGCCGAGTGGTGCGGCCCCTGCCGCCAGCTTGGCCCCGTGATCGAGAGCGCGATCGCCAAGCGCGAGGGCAAGATCGAGCTCGCCAAGGTCGACGTGGACGCCAATCCGATGCTCTCTCGGACCTACCGCATTCAAAGCATCCCGGCGGTCAAGGCGTTCCGCGACGGAGTTGTCGCGGCCGAGTTCATCGGCGCCCAGCCGCCGGCCGCGGTCGAGCACTTCCTGGATTCCCTGCTGCCGTCCGAGGCCGACGAGCTCGTCAGGCGCGGCGACGAGCCCTCGCTGCGCCGAGCGCTCGAACTCGAGCCGTCCCGCGCCGACGCGGCCGTGGCAATGGCGAAGATCCTGCGGGAGCGGGGAGAAACCGACGAAGCGCTCGAGATTCTCGCGCGGGCCCCCGGAAGCTTCGCAGCCGACGGTCTGGCGGCACGGATCGTGCTCGAACGGGCCGCGAGTCCCCCGCAGCCCGGAGCGCCCGACCTCACCGAGGCGTTCGCGGCGCTCGACGCCGGCGACTACGAGCGCGGCCTCGACCTCCTGCTTACCGCGCTCCCGTCGGCTGACGGGGCGCGCGACGAGATTCGCCGGGTGGTCGTCGGCGCGCTGGACGAGCTGGGCGTCGATCACCCGCTCGCGCGCGAGTCCCGGCGGCGTCTGGCCTCGGCGCTCTACTGAGGTCGCTCAGGGCCCGCTTTCCGCGCGAGCCCTAAACGGCGAGCATCAGCTGCTCCTCCGGCACCGGGCCGGCGGGCTCGAGGCCGGCCACCCGGACCCCGAGCAGACGGACCGCGCGGGGCGTCCCGAAGCGCCTGAGGAGATCGAGCGCCACCGGACCGACCCGATCGGCCGTGCTCACCGGCTCGGCCAGCGTCCGCGCACGTGTGTGGGTGGAGAAGTCGTCCAGCCGGATCTTGATCCCGATCGTTCGGCCGAAGCGCCGCTGCTCGGAGAGGGCCGCGCAAAGACGCGTCACCAGCTCCCCGAGGATGCGCTCGAGCGCTGCGAGATCGGCGATGTCGCGATCGAACGTGAGCTCGCGGGACTCCGAGACGACCTTGCGCTGTTCGCTCACCGGCGCATCGTCCTCGAACCGTGCGCGCCGCTGCAGCTCGGCCGCGAACCGCCGGCCGAAGCGCGCGGCCAGTTCTGCCGGATGCGCTGAGGCGAGCTTCTCCAGGGTGTCGATGCCTTCCGCTCGCAGCCGCTCCGCGGTCTTCGGCCCGATTCCCGGCACCAGCCCACAGGGGGCCCCGGCGAAGCGCGCGCACGCCTGCTCGCGCGTCAGCACCACGAAGCCTCGCGGCTTCTCGGCGTCGGAGGCGACCTTGGCCACGAGCTTGCTCGGCCCGATCCCGACCGAACAGGTGAGCCCGCTCCTCGCGTCGATCTCCGCTCGAACGGCGCGCATCGCGGCATCGGGCGCCGGCACGCCGCTCAGCTCGAGGTAGGCCTCGTCGAGCCCGACGACCTCGACCGTCTCCACGTGCGAGCGCACCACGGCCATCACCTCGCGCGAGACTTCGCGGTAGTAGGCGAAGTCCGGCGCCAGGAACACCCCATCGGGGCAGAGCCGGCGCGCCCTGGCCGCCGGCATCGCCGAGCCCACCCCGAAGCGCCGGGCCTCGTAGGACGCGGTCGTGACCACCGCCCGCGGTCCGGTGCCCGCGACGATCACCGGTAGCCCGCGGAGCTCCGGTCGCCGGCGCAGCTCGACGGAGACATAGAACGCATCCATGTCGAGATGAGCGACGCACCGAGAAACGTCCATCGGACGCAGCCTACGAGCCTCCTCAGACGTCAATGGCGCCGACGGAGCCGCCGCGCCGCGGGCCCACAGCCCAGCGGCGCGGCGGTCCCTACCGGCTACAGGCTCGACCAGACCACGTCAACGCCGCCGAAGCCGAGCGCACCCGCCGTGTTCTGGTTCAGATCCCAATCGCGGCCGTACACGAAGGGCCCGCGATCGTCGACCACGGCGGTCACGCTTCGACCGTTGTAGCGGAACGTCACGTTGGTCCCGCACGGAAGGCTCTTGTTGGCCACCCCGAAGTAGGCGTGAAAGCCACACGCGGTCCCTCCGGCGTCGTCGTACCACGAGGCCACGGCCTGGCGGTAGACGATGAGCTGCCCGACGTGCACGCCGGACCACGCGTTCAGCCGGTCACCGGCGAAGCGGACCCGCAGCTGCTCGCGGCCCGTGCTCGGGGTCGAGTAGTGCAGGTCAAAGCCGCCTCGCCACCCGGTGCGCGACGTGGCCAGCGTCTGCCAGCCACTACCCGCCCCGCGCCCTTGCAGGCGAACCTTCCGGCCCGCAAGCCCGGGCAACAGCCTGCCCCGGATGTCGATGGACTGGCCGGCGAGGGCGTTGAACGTCTGCGCCGGCACGTCGAACCTCGCGGCGACCGAGACGCGCTCTGACACGCTCGGCGAGATGCCACCGGTGCTGAGAGCACCCGGATTCGACAGCACCACCTCGCGGTCGGCCGAGGTCGGAGTGGCGGGTACCACCCTGACCAGCCCGGAGCGCTTCAAGCGCGCCTCGAAGCGGAACCCGCCGTCGCTGCGCACGCTCGCGGAGCCCAGCGATTGCCAGCTGTGAGTCCCGGCACGGGCGTACTGCAGCTGGACGATCTGGCCGGCGGCGCCCGTCGTGGCGTTGCCGGTGACGACCACCTGCTGCCCGAAGGCGAGCTGATGTCGATTGACGACTACCTGAATCGCGCTCTGGGCATCTGCCTGACCGACGGCGAGCGCGGCCGCCGGCGCTGAACTCCCGACGATTAACGCGCCAAGCACCACGTACGCGCGGCGCCCACGGCGCGTCTTCGAAATGGGCCTCAAATCGAGGACCTCCTATGTGAACATCGACCACGCGCCTACGGGGTTAGCTGACGGGCTCGCAACCGTGCCGGGCACGCAGTGCGCTGGTGCTCGGCGGTCGCTACGACTGCGGCCGATGTGATTCGGGCAGTCGATTCGCCCCAGCCGGACGAGAGTCCCTTACAAACCCGGCGATTGGGTCCCCCGCTCGCCCCCGCACCGTGCAGGGGCGACTCGGCAGGTCGAATACGACCGAGTGAGGTTGGCAGGACTCCGGGGGGATTAGTGTGAGGACCGTCACACATCGATCGAGGCCTTCTCGGTCGCCGAGCGCTCGTGCTCGCGTCCGGAGCCTCGTCCCCCGGCCCGTGGCCCTGCAAGAATCCAGCCGTGACCAATTCCGACCGGCTCACCGGGCTCGACAGCTCGTTCCTGCACCTCGAGCGCGACTCGGCGCACATGCACGTCGCCGGTTGCATGGTCTTCTCCGGGACCGCCCCCGCCTACGAGGAGCTCATCGCTGAGATCACCGCCAGGCTGCACCTCGTGCCGCGATACCGCCAGCGGCTCGCCTTCGTGCCGCTGGACCAGGGGCGGCCGGTGTGGGTCGACGATCCCCACTTCAACACCACCTACCACGTGCGTCACACGGCGCTTCCGCGGCCGGGGGGTGATACCGAGCTCAGGCGGCTCGCCGGCCGGGTGTTCTCGCAGGCGCTGGATCGCGACCGGCCGCTCTGGGAGCTGTGGCTGGTGGAGGGCCTCGCGGACGACCGCTTCGCGCTGCTGTCGAAAACCCATCACGCGCTGGTGGACGGCGTCTCGGGCGTCGACATCGCCACGGTGTTGTTCGACACCTCGCCCGATCCGATGCCGGTCGCCCCGCCCGATCACGAATGGGTCGCGCGCCCGCTCCCGAGCAACGCTCAGCTCCTGGCGGACGCCCTGCTCGAGCGGACCACGGCCCCCAAGGAGATCGTTCGCGGGGTTCGCGCCACGCTGCGTGGCCCGCGAGCGGTGGCGGGCAAGGTCGGCCAGGCGCTGGCCGGCCTGGGCGCGACCGCTTGGGCCGGGCTCAGAGCCGCTCCTCCGAGCCCGTTCAACGTCCGGATCGGACCGCACCGGCGGTTCACCTGGGTAGAGGCCGATCTGGCTCAGTTCAAGTCGGTCAAGAACTCGCTCTCCGGGACGGTCAACGACGTCGTCCTGGCCGTCGTGGCGGGGGGGCTCGGGCGCTACATGCGCCTGCACAGCGAGCCCACCGGCGACGTCGTGCTCAAGGCCATGGTCCCGGTGTCGGTCCGCGCCGACATCGATCGCGGCGCGCTCGGCAATCGGGTGGCGGCGATGTGGGCGCCGCTCCCGGTGGGGATGACCGAGCCGGTTGAGCGCTACCTGACGATCAGCCGCGCCATGGAAGGGATCAAGGAGTCGGGACAGGCGGTCGGCGCCCAGGTTCTCACGCAGCTGTCGGGGTTTGCGCCCCCCACGATCATGGCCCAGGCCATGCGGCTCCAGGCCCGCCAGCGTCTGTTCAACCTCGTGGTCACGAACGTCCCGGGGCCGCAGCGGCCGCTGTACGTGCTCGGGCGGGAGCTCCAGGCCATCTACCCGATGGTCCCACTGGCCGAGAACACGGCGCTCGGGATCGCGATCATGAGCTACAACGGTCACCTCGACTTCGGGTTGGTGTCGGATTACGACGCCCTCGGCGATCTCGAGACGCTGGCCGAGGAGCTGCGCTCCTCGATCGAGGAGCTGGTCGCCGCCGCCGGCGTTCCCCCCACGCCCGGCGCCACGCGCAGGCCGGACCGAAGCACCGTTCGCGCGGTTAGGTGAAGGTCGAAAGCCCCGCCCGGGAGCGTTCGGGCCCTCAGGCGAGGCCCGGCACCACCGCCCTGGAGCGCGTCGCGATCGTCGCGGCGTCGCTGGCGCTCTCGGTCGGGCTGATCGCGGTGCTCTCGGGGTTCTTCGCGGGACGCGACCAAGCCGGGGTCTCGGGGAGCTCGAGCGCGCCGGGAGCGGTCTTCCCGGATCTCGGTCACGCCCATCTGGCGCCCGGCCAGCCTCATCCGCGGTACAACTCCGACCCGCCGACCAGCGGCGCGCACCTACCGGAGCCCGTCGTGCACGACGAGGCGCGGCTCAACGACGACCAGCTGCTGCAAGCGCTCGCCGCCGGCGACGTCGTGCTGTTCTACGGCGGCCCGACACCGCCGCCCGGGCTGCGGTCGCTGGCCCGAGCGGTGGCGGCGCCGTTTACGCCGGCGCTGGCGGCAGCCGGGCAGGCGGTGATTCTGGCCAGCCGCCCGGGCACGAGCGGGATCGTCGGTGCGGCTTGGACGCACTTGATCAGCGCGACCAGCGCGACCAACCCGACGCTGCGCAACTTCGTCCAGTACTGGCTGGGAAAGGGCGCGCCGGGACGCTGCTGCTGAGTGGTTCCACTACGCCTGACTCGTGGCTAGGCGTCACGCACCGCGATCGTCATGCGCGTCAGCACGCACAGCCGCCCCTCATCGTCTGAAATCTCGACCTCCCACACCCAGGTTGTCCGCCCCCGGTGCTTGCTGATCGCGCTTGCGTGGATCGTGCCTTCGGTGATCGGCCGCAGGAAGCTCGTCTGGTTGGATAGCCCGACCGCGGTCTGGCCCCGTACGAGAACCGCGAGTGCGGTACCCCACGTCGCGAGCGCCTCGGCGATCGAGGCGTAGACGCCGCCGTGCACGAGCCCGCCGGGTTGCTTCAGCTCCTCGCGCACGGACACGCGACCGACCACCACCTCCTCGGACACCTCGAGCAGTTCGAGGCCGTAGAGGCCGTCGAAACCGTCGGTCAGCGCGAGCGGAAACTCGATCGGTGTTCGAAATGGAGGGGTCACGTTCATGGCCGGCGCACCTTATTGATTTGTGCCACCCGCTGGCGATTGGTCGTTTCGCGTGCGCTGCTCTACGCTAAATGTCCTCATGGCTTCGTTAGAGAACCTGCCGCCCGATCAGCGCGCGGTCCTCGACCTGGTGTTGCAGCGAGGCCGTTCCTATGACGAGATCGCCGAGATGCTCGGAATCGACCGCGCGGGGGTCCGGGACCGCGCGCTCGCGGCGTTCGATGCGCTCGGACCGCAGACGCGCATCTCGCTCGAGCGCCGCGCCTTGATCACCGACTACCTGCTCGGGCAGCTGCCGCCACGCGTCGCGGACGGGACGCGCGAACGGCTCGGGCAGTCCGCGAGTGAGCGGGCCTGGGCGCGGGTCCTCGCCTCGGAGCTGGCGCCCGTCGCAGCCCACCGACTGCCGGCGATCCCGCTCGAGTCAGCCGCGGGCAGCGACCAGCCCGCTTCGCCTGGCATTTCGGTTGCGGCGCCCGGCATCGAGGGCGCCGCCGCCTTGGGTCCCGCGGCAGCAGCCGCAACCGGGACCGACCGGGCCGCCGGCGAGGCCGGTGGCGGCGCCGTCGAGAGCGCGCACGGCGCTCCGACCTCCCCGCCGGCGCGCACGCGCCCCACCTCGCGGGTCGGCGGAGCGATCCTCCTCGGGGCGGGGGCGCTCATCGTCCTCGCGGTGGTCCTGATCATCGTGCTCACGAGCGGCGGCGGCTCCAAAAAGAGCCCCTCGGCCCACGCTTCGACGTCGAGCGGTGCGTCGACGACCCCGTCGAGAGCCACCACAGGGTCGACGTCGAGGACCTCGACGAACGCAGCCCACCTGGTGGCCCAGATCAACATGCTGCCCACGGTCCCCGGCAGCAAGGCGGTCGGAGTGGTGCTGGTGGTCAAGCAGGGCACGAATACCGGGATCGCAATCCGGGCCCAGAACATCCCCGCGAACGGCAAGAAAGACGCGTACGCGGTATGGCTGTATAACTCGCCCAGCGATAGCTACAGGCTCGGCTTTGTCACTCCGGGGGTGAGCTCGAACGGGGTCCTGCAAGCCGAGAGCGCGCTTCCGTCCAACGCCGCGCACTTCAAGCAGATCCTCGTGACGGACGAGACCACCGGAAATCCGCGCGCGCCGGGCAAGCAGATCCTGCGGGGGACGCTCAGCGGCCTGTCCTGAGCCGAGGTCCGGCCGCGAGCCGGTCAGCCCTTCTGGTCGCCGCAGATCCGCTCGAGGCCGTCGAGCGCCTCATCCAGCTTCTTGCCGGTCGCCCGGCGCAGCAGGAGGCCGCCCGTGCGCGAGTAGCCGCGCAGCTTCTGGCGCTGAGCGATCGTGACCTCAGTACCCCCACCGACCGGCTCGAGCAGGATCTCGACGATCGACTCGTCGAGCACCCGCTCGAACGGCGTGCCCCCCACCTCCTGCGTCCAGCACCGGCGCCACGGAGGCTCCGAGGCGACCACCTGGAAGTCCATCCGGACGGGACGCCCCCGCTTGGTCGTGAACACCTGCGTGAACCGGTCCGGCCGCACGTCCTCCATGCGCTTTACCCCGGGCCACCACCGGGGCATGTGGTGCGGGTCCTCAACGGTGTTCCAGACACGCTGATGCGGTGCGGCGATCGTCCTCGTACGGCTCGTCGTGGGCACCGTCTACTCCGTGTACTCGATCAGCGCGTGCACGGTGTGGGGCGCCAGGCGCGCCCGACCTCCGAGAAAGCTGAGCTCGATCAAGAACGCGCAGGCCACTATCTCGCCGCCGAGCCCGGCGACCAGGTCGCACACCGCGCGGGCGGTGCCCCCCGTGGCCAGCAGATCGTCGTGGATCAGTACGCGGGCGCCCCCCGCCAGTGCGTCCGCGTGGACCTGGAGCGCGTCGATCCCGTACTCGAGCTCGTAGGAGACCTCCGCCGTTCTAGAGGGCAGCTTTCCCGGCTTTCTCGCCGGTACGAACCCTGCCCCGAGCTGACGGGCGAGGGCCCCGCCCAGGATGAACCCGCGGGCCTCGGCCGCGACGACGAGCTCAACCCCGAGTGGGTCCGCAAACGCTGCCAGCCGGCTGACCGCGCCATCGAGGCCGACGGGGTCGAGCAGCAGCGGCGTGATGTCCTTGAAGACGATCCCCGGCCTCGGGAAATCGGGGATGTCGCGGATGAGCGCGCGCAGATCAGTCCCCGGGCGCTCGGCACTCACCGCGACTACGTGACGATCCTTCGCAGATCGCGAATCAGCAGCAGATGCTTGAGGTGCGTGGTGACCGAGGCGAGGTTCTCGAGCGCCTCGATCGCCTCCTTACGTCGGTCCGGATTGCGGGACCGTAGCGCGGGCGCCAGGATGCTCTGGAGCAGTTGCGCCTCGCGGTCGGCGGAGCTGCGAAAGACCCGGAGATTGCGCCCTCCCACGCCGTAGCGCGCGAGCTCGGACACCGCCCTGACAATCTCGCGCTCGGTCTCGTCGAAGTAGCGAGTCCCGCCTCTGACCTCGCCCTTGATCACGCCGAAGTCGACCAGCTCGCGCACGAGCGTCGGGTCGGCGCTCGTCTCCTCGACCACGTCCTCGAGCGAGTAGAGCGAGCCCGGATCGCGCACGGTCACCGTTGCCCGCCGCATCGAACGGCCGCCGTCACCGGGGGCGGCCACCTCACGCTCGACGCGGCCTCCCGCGAGCTCCTGGCGGATTACCCGCAGCGGCAAGAACTCGTCCCGCTGGAGGCGCAGGATGGTGCGCAGCCGCTGAATTTCGGACTGGGTGTAGAGGCGGTAGCCACCCTGCGTGCGGCGAGGAGAGAGCAGCTTCTGATCCTCGAGATAGCGGATCTTGGAGATCGAAATGTCCGGGAACTCCTGGTGCAGTGCCTTGCACACCGCCCCTATCGTCACCGCCTTCGGACGCGGGCGGTCGGCCGGCGGTTCCGGAGACTCCGGGAGCTCGATCGTGGGGTCGCTCGTATCGGGCGTCGTGGCCATCAGCGGCTGAGAAACGCGAGTTTGTACTTGCCGATCTGAAGCTCGTCGCCGTCGGTCAACCGGTGTGACTCTATGCGGCTACGGTTGACGTAGGTGCCGTTGAGCGAACCGCAGTCGTCCAGAAAGTAGTCGCTGCCCCGGCGCACGACCACCGCGTGGTCGCGCGAGACCGTGATGTCGTCCAGGAAGATGTCGCTGTCGGGGCGACGGCCCACCGTCAGCCGCTCTCCCTGAAGCGAGAAGCTCTCTCCCGCCCTCCCTCCACCGGCTCGGATCACGAGCGTCGCTCCACGGGCTTGGAAGTCCTCCACGGTGATCTCCTCCAGCTCCCCCGTCTCGCCGACCTTGTAGGTCGCGGTCGTGGCGTTCGGCGGGGGATCGGACTGCGCCAGGAACGCGCCGCAGCGCTGACAGTAGTTTGCGCCGTCGGCGTTTGCGAAACCACACTCGGGGCAGTGCTGGGCCACCTACTCGGAGTCAGCTGTCGGGACCCGGCCGGCGAGGATGTCGGTCAGCTGCTCGACATCGGCTCCGCTGATCACGAGCTCGCCGCTCTCGTCCTTCTTACGCAGGCGGTTGACGAGCTCCGCGCGGAGGATGTCGATCTTGCCGTGGAGGATCCGCCGCCGGTAGGAGATCTCCATCTCCTCCTCCGTCAACTGCTTGATGAGGTCCTTGAGCTCCTGATCGGTCAACGAGCCGAGGTCGGGAAAGGTGTCCATTCGTGGGAATCCCTTCTGGAGGGTCGCGGTGGCTGGAGGGTCGCGGTGGCCGCCGAGGCGAGTATACCCCGCGATGTCAGAGGGTCAAGCTCAGCTTGAGAGTTTGCCTCGGGGCGGCCGGGACGAGCCACGTGCCTTCAGCTCGGCGCGGCCGGTGCGAACGTAGAGCACCGTGGCGAGGATTCCGAAGCCCATCCCGAGGTAGAGCATCACAAGCGCCAACCAATGGACTCCGACCATCGCGAAGAAGGGCGCCCCCAGGATCGGCGCCACCCCGAGCCGACCGGGCCAGTTGATCTTCAGCTCGATCCCCTGGCCGAGCGCGTAGCGGCTGATCACGAGCATCAGCAGCTCGCGCACGATCGCGATCGCGATCGCCCACCTCGGCAGCAGCTCGAAGTGCCAGCAGACCACCATCCCCGAGATCACGAGCAGCCTGTCCACGACGGGGTCCAGCAGCGCCCCCAGGCGGCTGTACTGACCGGTCAGCCGGGCCACGAACCCGTCGAGGTAGTCGGTCCAACCGATCACCGCGTACAGGACCGCCGCCAGCGTGCTCTGGCCGTCGCTGTTCGAGAGGGCGATCACCAGGAACGCGGGGATCCCCGCCAGCCGAACGAGCCCGATCGCGTTCGGGATCGTCCACGGGTGCCACGGGCGGCCCGAGGCGGTCGCCTCCGGCGGGGGCCCGGACCGGTCGATGCCGAACAGCCGCCGTTTGCTGATGTCGTGGCTCACGACGCCGGGCGGTGATCGTTACGGGAGACCTCGCCAGAGATCCGCGATTGCGGCGGCGGCGCCGTCGAGCGGCACCATGCGGGTCTCGCGGCCACGGCGAATCTGCACCTCGAGCTCGCCTGTGGCGAGCACTCGCCTTCCGACCGTGATCCGGGCGGGGCACCCGAGCAGCTCGGCGTCGGCGAACTTCTCCCCCGGCCCGGCGTCGCGATCGTCGTACAGCGTCGCCAGACCCTGCTCCTGGAGCTCGCCGTAGAGCCGCTCCGCGAGGGACCGCTCCTCGCTGTCGGGTTTGCCGATCACCACCAGCTCGAGATCGAACGGGGCTGTCGCGCGGGGCCAGGAGATGCCCTGCTCGTCGGCGTACTGCTCGACCGCGGCCGCGGCCGCGCGCGCGGGGCCGAACCCGTAGCAGCCCATCCAGATGAGCTGCTCGGTCCCTGATTCGTCCAGGTAGCGGGCGCCGAGCGGCTCGGAGTAGCGCGTCCCCAGCTTGAAGATGTTGCCGACCTCGATAGCCGGCTCGATCCTGATCGCCGCGCCGTTTACGTGGTCGCCGGCCACCACGGAGCGAACGTCCACGGTCTCGAACCGAAAGTCTCGGCCTGGCTGCACGCCGCGCAGGTGGGCATCCGCCTTGTTCGCGCCCGCCACGTAGCCGCCCGCGTCGGCCACGCCCTCGTCGAGCAGGATCGGCATACGCGCGCCGACCGGGCCGATGAACCCGGGCGGCCCGAGCCATGCCTCGACCTCGCCGGCGGTGGCGGACCGGAAGTTGCTTCGCAGCGCCGCGCGCAGCTTGGTGTCGTTCACGCGATGATCTCCGCGAACGACGACCAGCTTCATCTCAGTGTCGCCGTCGGGAAACACCGGGAACGCCTTCAGCACGGCGCCGGCGGGCACGCCGAGGTCCTGCGCCACCGCTTCGACGGTGGTCATCCCAGGCGTGTGGACCTCTTCCGGGCGCTCGAGCGCCGGCGGCAGCCGCACGGGCTGGGCCTGGGCGCGCGCGATCTCCACGTTCGCCGCGTACCCGGGGGCCAGCGCCACGTCGTTCTCCCCCGCGCCGCACGGCGCCATGTATTCGTGCGCCCCCAAGCCGCCCATCATGCCGACGTCGGCCTCCACCCGGTACCACTCGAGCCCGCAGCGATCGAGCATCCCGTCGTAAGCCTCGATGTGCTTCTGATAGGCGGCGTCGAGTCCCTCCGCATCGCGGTCGAACGTGTACGAGTCCTTCATGATGAACTCGCGGGTGCGCAGCACCCCCGCGCGTGGGCGCGGCTCGTCGCGTTCCTTGACCTGGAAGTGGTAGAGGATCAGCGGCAGGTCTCGGTAGGACCTGACGGCGGCGGCGACGTGTCCGGTGACGACCTCCTCGTGCGTCATCGCGAGGACCAGCTCGGCCCCGCGGCGATCGTTGAGCTTGAACAGCTCTTCGATCGGATAGCGGCCACTGCGCTTCCACGGCTCGGCCGGTTGCAGCACCGGCATCAGCATCTCCTGGCCGCCGATCGCGTTCATCTCCTCGCGGACGATCTGGACGATCCGCTGGTGCACCCGCCAGCCCGCCGGCAGCCACGTCCACAGGCCAGAGCCGACCTGCCGGATCAGGCCGGCGCGGACCATGAGCTTGTGCGAGATGGCCTCCGCATCAGCGGGGGGCTCGCGCTCGGTGGGCAGGAAGTAGGTCGAAAGCCTGGTCATGCTGTGGCGCCTGAAAAGAGCCTAGTAGTACGCCGGATTGCAGGCCCTGGCCGTGGCCGGTCTGATAGAAGTCGGCTCATCCGATTAAGCGACGCGAGGAGACAGTAGATGGCCTATTCAGTCCCACCTCTCCCCTATGACTACAGCGCGCTTGAGCCCCACATCGACGAAGCGACGATGCGGGTTCACCACGACAAGCACCACCAGGCATACGTCGACAACGCCAACAAGGCGCTCGAGGGCACCGAGTGGGCCGACAAGTCCGTGGAGGAGGTCCTGGAGAACCTCGGGTCGATCCCGGAGGACAAGCGCGGACCGGTGCGCAACAACGCTGGCGGGCACTACAACCACTCGCTGTTCTGGCCCTGGATGTCGCCGGACGGCGGCGGCGAGCCGGATGGCGCGCTGCGCCAGGCGATCGACTCCGCGTTCGGGTCCTTCGACGAGTTCAAGGGCGCGCTCAAGGCCGCCGGGGTGGGGCGTTTCGGTTCGGGATGGGCGTGGCTGGTACACGACGGGTCGGGTCTCGCGATCGTCTCCACGCCGAACCAGGACAGCCCGATCAGCGACGGCAAGACGCCGCTCCTCGGCGTCGACGTGTGGGAGCACGCCTACTACCTCAAGTACCAGAACCGCCGGCCGGACTACATCGATGCCTGGTGGAACGTGGTTAATTGGTCCAAGGTGGCGGAGGGGTTCACGGCCGTCGGCGGTTAGCCTGATCCTCCACGCACCCGGCTCAACGCCCGCATGGACGTGGTTGATCTTGTGGTCCTATATGGATCTTTACATCAACCACGTGCTTCCGGCGCACGGTAAGTCTCAGTCTCGCATCGTCAGCCGTCCGTGCCAACATCGGTGCGCCGGTCGCCGGTGATGTGCGGAAAGCCCACCGGCGCGGAAACGCGATCAGCTCCCGGTAAACCGGGGTCCGCCGCGTTCAGGTGCGCGTGAACCTTCGCCCCGCGACGGGCGACGCCTTCTCGTCCAGGCGCGCGCGGGCCGATCCCACGGCTGGCGCGGGCTTGCCGTCGGCCGCGTCGTCGTCCGCGGCTGCGGCCTCCATCGCGGCCATGCGCTCGGGCGTCATCGCGCTCGCGTCCTCGTTCTCGGCCAGCCAAGACCTCGCCTCGGCGGCCCGCGATTCGTCACGGACCACGCGCTTGCCGGCCTCGTAGTAGCGGTCGATCTCGGCAAACAATTCGTCGACGAGTCGCTCTGTGGGGACCTTCTTAAGCGGCTCCCCGCGCGAGTAGATCATGCCCGTGTCCTTGGCGCCGGTGATCCCGAAGTCCGCGTGCCGCGCCTCCCCGATCCCGTTCACGGCGCACCCGAGCACCGACACTTCGATCGGGTCCTCGTAGGCCTCGAGCCGCCGCTCGATCTCCGCCACCACCGTGTCCATGTCGAACTGCAGGCGCCCGCAGGTGGGACATGCGATCAGCACCGGACCGCGCTCGCGCAGCTTCAAGGCCTTGAGAATCTCCCAGGCGACCTTGACCTCCTCCTCGGCGTGGAACGTCGACAAAGAGATCCGAATCGTGTCGCCGATCCCGTCGGCCAGGAGCGTTCCCAGACCCACGGCCGACTTCAACGACCCCGACCACTTGGTGCCGGCCTCGGTGATCCCGAGATGCAGCGGATAGGGGATGCGGTCGGACAGCAGCCGGTTGGAGGCGATCGTATTGGGCACGCTCGTGGACTTCATTGAGACCTTGAAGTTGGTGAACTCCAACCGCTCCATGAGCTCGACGAACTCGACTGCCGCGGTGACCAGCGCCTCCACCGGGTTCTCGAACTCCAGCTCGCGCAGGTGCTTGGGCAGCGAGCCCGAGTTCACGCCGATCCGCAGAGGCGTCCCCAGCTCGCTGGCCCGCTTGGCGACCGCCGCTACCTTGTCGGGCCCGCCGATGTTGCCCGGGTTCAGCCGCACGCAGTGAGCGCCGGCGTCGAGCGCCTTGAGCGCCAGCGTGTAGTTGAAGTGGATGTCGGCGATCACCGGGATCGGCGACGCCTGCATGATTTCTTTCAGCGCCTCGACGTCCTTCTCGCGCGGCACCGCGACCCGCACGATGTCGGCTCCCGCTTCCGCGACGCGCCTGATCTGATCCATCGTCGCCCGCAGGTCCGCGGTCTCCGTCTTGGTCATCGTCTGGACCGCGACCGGGGCGCCGCCCCCGATCGGGACCCCGCCGACGTTGATCTGTCGCGTCGAAGCCATCGTCGTGCAGTCTAGAGCCGAGGGCGTCCCGCAACTTCCACCACGCTCGACGGTTGCTTTCAATCGTGCTCAAACTCAAACGTCTCATCCCCATCGCCGCGCTGCTGACCGTCGCAGCCGGCATTCACGCTCCACTCGCGGCCGCGTCGGGCAACCAGGAGGCGGTCTTCCAGGACGACGTCCAACTGAAGAGCAACCCGGCCGGCACGCTCGCCACGTTGCGCCTGCTCGGGGCCAGCCGCGTCCGGGTATTCGTCACCTGGAGCTCGATCGCGCCAAGCTCGGGCTCGCGCCGCCGCCCCCGGGGCTTCAACGCGGTCAACCCAGCCGCATATCCGGCGCGAAACTGGGCGGTCTACGACCGGATCGTGCAGGACGCAGCCGCGGACCAGATCGGCCTGGACTTCACGCTCACGGGTCCCGCGCCGCTGTGGGCCACCGGGCCCGGCATGCCGCGTGGCGGCCCCTACGGGCAGTGGAAGCCATCCGCGCCGGAGTTCAAGAGCTTTGTGGAGGCCATGGGAACGCGCTACAGCGGCCGATACACCCCTCGTGGGGCCTCGCGACCGATCCCGCGCGTCAACTTCTGGGCGATCTGGAACGAACCAAACTACGGCATCGACCTGGCGCCTCAGGCGACGAACAACGACACGATCGAGGTCGGAGCGGTCGCGTATCGAGGACTGCTGGACGCCGCGTGGAGCGGCCTCCAGGCCACGGGCCACGGCCGTGACACGATCTTGATCGGCGAAACCGCTCCGCGCGGGGCCGACCATCCGATCGGCAACTTCAATGGCGTCAAGCCGCTGCGCTTTCTCCGCGCGCTGTATTGCGTGGACTCGAGCTATCGGGAGCTCAGGGGCCCGGCCGCCGCCGAGAGGGGCTGCCCCACGACGGCAGCCGGCTCGCGGCGGTTCCGCGCCGGCAACCCCGGTCTGTTCCAGGCCAGCGCCTTCGCGGATCACCCGTACACCAAGCAGGGCGCCGAGGTGGCGCCGAACGTGCCGACCTCGAGCAACCCGAGCAGGTTCAGGAGCGACCCAGACTATGCCGACCTGCCGGAGGTCCCCCGGCTCGAGGGCGTGCTCGACCGCCTCCAGCGGATCTACGGCTCCCGCACCCGGTTCAACGTGTGGAACACGGAGTACGGCTACCGCGCGAGGCCGCCCGATGCCCACGCCAACATCAGCCAGGCCACCGCGGCGTACTACATGAACTGGGCCGAGTACCTGAGCTGGCGCCAATCCCGGCTGGTCAGCTATTCGCAGTACCTGCTCGTCGACTCGCCGACGGGGTTCTTCGCCAGCGGGCTCGAGCTCGCCAACGGCGCTCCTACCGCCATGTTCGACGCCTACCGGATGCCGTTGTACCTGCCGGTGACGTCGACCCGGCGGGGCCGCCGGCTGGAGGTCTGGGGCTGCGTGCGCCCGGCTCATTTCGCCGCGCTCGACTCGCACGCGGCGCAGCGGGTCTCGATCCTGTTCCAGCCCGGCTCGAGGGGCGCCTTCAAGACGCTCTCGACCGTCCCCATCACGAATGTCCGCGGCTACTTCGACACGCGCGTGACGTTCCCGGGCAGCGGTGCGGTGAAGCTGGCGTGGACGTACCCGAGCGGCCAGACGGTGTTCAGCCGGACGGTCAACGTCACGATCCGCTAGGCGCACTAGCGCCTGTCGACTGTCGGTCCGCCGGCGCTCTCGTTGCGCCGGCGGACCGCTACCACCCCGAACCCCGCAGCCGCGACGACGAGCACCCCGAGCACCACGAGCAGCGGCGTGGGCAGGAACGATCCGCCCGATCCAGTGGTTGAGGCGCTGTGGGCGTGCCCCGAGCCGAGCTCGGCGAGCAGCTGGTTCTGCAGAACGCCGTAGCAGTCGGTGTATTCCTTGATGTCGGCCGGCATCGTGTTGAGTCCCTGCTGCAGCTGCTGCGGCGTGTAGTAGCGGGTGAGCCGGAGATGCGCGTTGCAGTCGGCGACGGGGGATGGCTGCGCCGCCGACGCCCCCGCGGGCGCCAGCAGGCCACCAGCGGCCGTGCTGAGAGCCCCGATGACGCCGAGCAACGTGATGAACCTCACGGTCACTGCCCAAAGGTTATGGGGCCGTCGCTTAGATCGCCGCCAGCGCCCGGGCGAGCGCGCGCCAGAATCATCCGCATGCGCATCTTGATGCTGCACAACCGCTACCGCTTCGAAGGAGGCGAGGAGCGCGCGGTTGCCGACATCACCGAGCTGCTCAAAGCCCACGGCCACGCCGTGCATTCGCTCGAGCGATCGAGCGCGCAGCTCACCAAGCGCAGGGCCGCGCAGGCGCTCGTCTGGGGTGGCGCCGACCCCGAAGAGGTTGCACAGGCCGTCAGACGCCTCCGCCCGGACGTCGTTCATGCGCACAACATCCACCCGTCGTTCGGGTGGCGTGCCCTGGCCGCGGCGCGGGGCGCCGGCGCTCGAACCGTGCTCCATGTGCACAACTTCCGACTGTTCTGCGCGATCGGGGTGGCGTACCGAGACGGTGGGCCCTGCTTTCGCTGCCGGGGGGCAGATACGCGTCCCGGAGTCCGCTTTCGCTGCCGCGGCTCGCTCCGCGAGGCGCTCGCCTACGCGGTCGGTTTGCATGTACAGCAGCCGCGAATCTTCGAACACGCCGAGCGGTTCGTGACCGTCAGCGACGCGTCCGCGCGTCGCTTGTTCGAGCTGGGTCTACCGGCCGAACGCACGCGCACGGTCAGGAACTTCCTGCCCGCGGACAGCTTTGCTTCCGCCTCGCAGGCCGGCCGGGGCGAGTACGCTCTCGCCGGCGGGAGGCTGGTGGAGGAGAAGGGCTTCGACACGGCCATCGCCGCCGCGCGAGCCGCAGAGGTGCCGCTGGTCATCGCCGGCGACGGGGCCGACCTCGAGCGGCTGCGGCACCTCGCTGACGGCGCGGATGTGCGCTTTGCCGGCAGGCTCGACCGCGCCGCGCTGGCCGAGGTGCGTCGACGCGCTGGCGTGGTGCTGGTTCCATCCCGATCCGAGGAGGCATGTCCATACGCGGCGCTCGAGGCTCTCGCCGATGGCGTGCCGGTGCTCGCGAGCGATTACGGCGGGCTCCCGGAGGTGGTCGGCTCCGAGGCCGTTGTGGCCGGCCGTGACCCGCGGGCGTGGGCCAATGCCCTCGAACAGCTCTGGCGAGACCCGGAGCAGCGCCAGAGACGAGGTTCCGATGCGCTCGAACGAGCGCGCGCGCTCTTCTCCCAGGAGCGCTACTTCAACGACCTGATGAGCGTTTATCAGTCCTGACCGCCACTTCCCTATCCTGGCGCGCCGGTGTTCCCCGTGCCCTTGAAGCGTTCACGCATCCCCCTGGGAGCCGTCGCCGCCCTGGCGACGGCGCTGCTGGCGTGCGGCTGCGGAGGATCCTCCAAGTCCAAATCGCTGGCGGTCACCCCTAGCGCCACGCGCCAGGGTCCCGAGTCGATCTTCCAAGCCGACGCGCAGCTCCACTCAGACCCGGCCGGCACACTCGACGAGCTCAAGCGGCTCGGCGTCGATCGAGTGCGAACCTTTGTCGTCTGGGACAAGTTCGCCCCGGACCCGAGCGCGTCCACTCCCCCGGCTGGGTTCGACGCGGCCAATCCCGCCGCCTACCCGGCCGCGAGCTGGGCTCCGACCGATGCGATCGTCCGCGACGCCACCTCGCGGGGCATCGGCCTCGACGTCACCGTCACCGGACCGCCGCCGCTGTGGGCCTCGGGATCCGGCGCCCCGGATCCGGCCGCGCATCCCCAATGGAGGCCCTCGGCGAGCGATTTCGGTGCGTTCGTCCGCGCGCTCGCGACGCGGTACAGCGGGCGCTACACCCCGCCCGGATCCACCACACCGCTGCCCCGCGTCAGCTTCTGGGCCATCTGGAACGAGCCCAATTACGGCCAGGACCTCGCCCCCCAGGCGATCGACGACTCAACGGTCGAGGTCTCGCCGCAGCTCTACCGCGGACTCCTCGACGCCGCCTGGAGTGCGCTCCAGGCCACCGGGCACGGCGGCGACACGATTCTCATCGGCGAGCTGGCCCCCCGCGGCCTGACGCTCGGCAACGAGCCGGGCAACTTCAGTGGGATGGTGCCGCTGCGGTTCCTGCGCGCGCTCTACTGCGTCGACTCGTCGTACCACCTCTTAGGCGGCACCGCCGCCACGATGCGCGGCTGTCCGGCCGACTCGACCACGTCCGCGTTCGTGTCCGCCCACCCGGCTCTGTTTCATGCCAGCGGCTTCGCCGTGCACCCCTACCCACAGGAAGCGGCGCCGAACGTCGTCACGCCGGCGCAGGTCCCGGGAGCGGCCGACTACGCCGACCTGCCGGCGATCCCGACTCTGGAGAGCGTCCTGGACAAGCTCCAGCACATCTACGGCTCGAGCACCCGGTACGCGATCTACTCGACCGAGTACGGCTACCGGACCGATCCGCCTCACACCGAGGTCCCCGCGGTCTCCCCGCAGGTCGCCGCCGGGTACATCAACTGGGCCGAGTACATCACCTGGAAAGACCCTCGGATGCGCTCCTATGACCAGTACCTCCTGGCCGACCCACCGCCCGGAAGCCCTAGCAGCTTCGTCACCGGGATCGAGTTCTACAACGGAATCCCAAAGGCGACGTACGACGCCTACCGGATGCCCCTGTACCTCCCGGTGGCCTCGGCCGCCCACGGCCAGGCGCTCGACGTCTGGGGGTGTGTTCGCCCTGCGCACTACGCCAGCCTCGCTTCTCACGATGCGCCGCAGGTCGTGCGGATCGAGTTCGCGCCCGCCGGGAGCGCCTCGTTCACGGCAATCAAGCGCGTCACCGTGGTCGATCCGCACGGGTATTTCGACGTGCCCGTGACTTTCCAAGCAAGCGGGTCGGTCCGCCTCGCCTGGACCTATCCGAGCGGCGAGACGATCCACAGCCGCACGGTGGGGGTCGCGATTAGCTAGCCTGACCGACGTCGCGGGTCGAGCCGCAACAGGGGCGCAACTTAGCGCGCCGCGGGCTGTTGGATCGGATGTCGGCCGGGCCGCGAAACGTCCGCTCGCCATTCGCCCCGAAACCGATAGGACGAACGGACCTGGGGGGTGCGCGCGTCTCGACCAATCATGCGATTTACCGCGATCATCCTGACCCTCGCTCTGACTGCGGTGGCCGTGTGGGTCGGCACCACTCCGGGCACCGCCCACGCCAGCACCCGCCAGGTCGCGATGTTCGAGGAGGACGTCAACCTTCTGCTGGGCGGTCCCGGCGACACCGTCCGCACGCTCGGCACGCTGCGCAGGCTCGGTGTCGGCGTGATCCGGCTGGCGGTTCATTGGAACGCCATCGAACCCGAGCCGTACTCCAGGTCCCGCCCGCGCGCGTTCGCGGCCTCTGATCCCGCCGCGTATCCGGCTCAGAACTGGGGACCGTACGACCTCGTCGTCTCGGACGCGCAGGCCCTCGGGATGCAGGTCGATCTCTCGCTGAGCGGCCTGCCTCCGATGTGGGCCAGTGGACGCGGCGCTCCCCCGCACGGGCGCTACCCCGAGTGGAAGCCTTCGGCGGCGGACTACGGCGCCTTCGTGCGGGCCATCGCCACGCGCTACAGCGGGCACTACACGCCGCCCGGGTCCGCCTCGCCGTTGCCGCGGGTGCGGTATTGGGAGCTCTGGAACGAGCCGAACTTCGGACAGAATCTCGCGCCGCAGGCGATCCGCGGCTCCACGGTCTCGCTCGCCCCCTGGCTGTACCGGAACCTCGTCGACGCCGGGTGGAAGGCGCTACAGGCGACCGGGCACGCCGGCGACACGATCCTGCTCGGCAGCCTCGATGCCCGGGGGCAGAACGGAAGCCCCAGCCGCACCCGTCCAGAAGGGCTTCCCGGCAACTTCGGCGCGACCAAGCCGCTTCAGTTCATCCGCACGCTCTACTGCGTCGATTCGTCGTACCGCGAGTTCCGCGGCGCCGCAGCGGCCGCCGTGGGTTGCCCGACCACGGCCGCGGGGTCCCGGCAACTCCGCTCCGCCCAGCCGGCATTGTTCAAGGCCGGCGGCTTCGCGATCCACCCCTACCCCGTCAACCTGCCCCCGACGCAGGTGAGCTCCACCGACCCCGACTTCGTGGAGTTCTCAGAGCTGGCGCGTTTCGGAGGGACGCTCGACCGGCTCCAGCGCACCTATGGCTCAGGGACCCGCTTCCCGATCTGGGTCAACGAGTACAGCTACATCACCAACCCGCCCAACAACAGCGCGAACCACTTCGTCTCGCCCGCGACCGCCGCCTACTACATCAACTGGGCGGAGTACCTCTCGTGGCGAAACCCCAGGATCGCTTCGACCATGCAGTACCTCCTGGATGACCCCAACCCCCGGCACGCGCCGGAGTACGGGGGGTTCGCCAGCGGGCTTCAGTTCTACAGCGGACGCCCCAAGCAGACGCTCGCGGCCTATCGACTGCCGCTCTATCTTCCTCAAACTGCTGCTCGCCGGGGCGGCCGCCTCGAGGTGTGGGGATGTGTACGCCCGGCCCGTTACGCCTCGACGGATACCGGCGGTCAGAGGCAGCGTGTCCAGATCCAATTCCGGCGCTCCTCGAACGGATCGTGGTCCGAGCTGACGACGGTTCCGATCAGCGATCCCCACGGCTACTTCGACATACGCCTGGCGTTTCCATCGAGTGGCTCGGTCAGGCTCGCCTGGTCGTATCCAGCCGGGTCGACGGTCTTCAGCCGCATAGTGAAAGTGACGGTGAAATAGATGCCTCAGCCCCGCCGCCGGGCAGCGACCGTGCTGCGTTGCCTGGTGCTCGCGACCGTGCTCGTCACGATCCCGGCCGCTCGCGCCCTCGCCTCAACCACCCAGACCGGCTGGATGCAGGACGACCCCAGCGTGCTCGCCGACCCCATGGGCACGCTCGAGCGGATGCGCCTGCTCGGCGCGGAGGAGGTGCGATTCGGCGTCCGCTGGTACTCCATCGCTCCGAACATCAACTCGCACCGGGCACCGAGGGGCTTCAACGGCGCCAATCCCGCCTCGTACTCCGCGCGGGCGTGGGCACCGCTCGACGCGGTCGTCAGGGACGCTCAGCAGCTTGGCATCGGCCTCGACCTCGACCTGATGGGAGGGGCGCCCCTGTGGGCGACCGGCCCCAACCCACCGCACGACGGAAAGCTGCACTACAACTGGGAGCCGTCCCCCAGCCTCTACGGCCAGTTCGTGCGGGCCGTCGCCACCCGGTACAGCGGAAACTACGACCCCAGGTTGAAGAAGCTGAAGCCCGGCGACCCGAACGACCTGCCCAGGGTCAACTTCTGGTCGATCTGGAACGAGCCCGACTACGGTCCGAGCCTCGCGCCGCAGGGACTCCCCAGCAACCTCAGGATCGACTACGCGCCCGACCAGTACCGCCACCTCGTCGACGCGGCCTGGAGCGCTTTTCGGGCCACCGGCCACCGCAGGGACACGATCGTGTTCGGCGAGGTCGCTCCGCGGGGTCAGAGCTACTGGGGCGTGTTCTCGGGAATGACGCCGCTGTTGTTCCTGCGCTCGCTCTACTGCGTGGACTCGCACTATCGCCAGCTCCGGGGATCCGCGGCCGCCGTCCGCGGCTGTCCGACCACCGCGGCCGGCTCGCGGGGCTTCCGCGCGGCCCACCCGGCGCTTTTCCAGGCCAGCGGGTTCAGCGACCACCCGTATATGCGTTGGTATCCACCGAACCACGAAGTCAACCCGGATCCCACGAACCACCTCTCCACGGCCGACTACACCTCGCTCGGCGTCATCGGCCAGCTCGAGCGCGCGCTCGACCGGCTGCAGGGCGTGTACGGGTCTCATACGCGATTCCCGATCTACGACACCGAGTTCTCCTACATCACCAGCCCCCCGAAGCACGACACCCCCAAGGCGCCGTACGTCTCGCCCGCGACCGCCGCGTACTACATCAACTGGGCCGAGTACCTCTCCTGGCGCGATCCGCGCATGCAGTCGTTCGACCAATACCTGCTCTACGACCCGCTGCCCGCGCTGAAATCCAACGACTGGGGGCAGTTCGCGAGCGGCCTTCTGACCTACGGGAGGCATCTCCAGAAGGCCGACTATTCGGCTTTTCGGCTACCGCTGTACCTGCCGGTCACCTCGACCCGTCGCGGTCGCAGCCTGGAGGTGTGGGGCTGCGTGCGGCCGGCGCGGTTCGCGCTCGAGGACTCGACCGCGTCGGTCCCGCAGACCGGCCAAATCCAGTTCCAGCGGGGAACCAGCGGTCCCTGGACGACGCTTCAGACGATCACGATCACGAACCCGAACAACTGCTACTTCGACGTTCGCGTGGTCTTTCCCGCGAGCGGGTCGGTCCGGCTGGTCTGGTCCTACCCGTCGCTCGATCCGATGCTCGGAGACTTCGCCGCCGACCAGACGCACCCGGTCTACAGCCGCCGCGTGGCGATCACGATCCACTAGCGGAGGCATACA
Source organism: uncultured Solirubrobacterales bacterium (assembly GCA_963731355.1). Lineage (GTDB taxonomy): Bacteria > Actinomycetota > Thermoleophilia > Solirubrobacterales > Solirubrobacteraceae > Palsa-465. Next base: position 474,510 of record CAVSUS010000007.1, read on the forward strand.
TCGGCCGCCCCTGGATGGGCGGCCGCGCGACAGCCACGGATGGCCCGCCGGGGGCCGCCACGCGGGCGGCCCCCGGCGTCCGCGATACTTGTGGTGCGATGTCCGGCGCGCCGGAGCTGATCAGCCGTCTCGAGACCATCTGCGGATCCGAGCACGTGCTCACGCACGCGCACGAGCTCGCGACGTATCGCTCCGACGGTCTGGCCCACTACCGCCAGGTTCCGGTGGCGGCGGTGCTCCCCGGCGACGCGGCCGAGGTCCAGGCGATCGTAACAGCGTGCTTCGAGGCCGGCGTGCCGTGGGTGGCGCGGGGCTCCGGCACCGGCCTCTCCGGCGGGGCGCTGCCCATCTCCGAGGGAGTGCTGATCGTGCTCGCGCGCCTGCGTCGGATCCTGTCGGTGGACCTGGACGACTCGCGGGTGGTGGTCGAGCCCGGGGTGACGAACCTGGCGGTCTCACGCGCGGTCGCTCCGACCCACTTCTATCCCCCCGACCCGTCGAGCCAGATCGTCTGTTCGATCGGGGGCAACGTCGCGGAGAACTCGGGCGGGGCACACTGCTTCAAGTACGGCTTCACCACGAACTACGTGACCGGGCTCGAGGTCGTGCTGACCGACGGCTCCGTGGTGAAGCTCGATCGCGACACCCCCGGTTACGACCTGCTCGGCGCGTTCGTCGGCTCCGAGGGAACGCTCGGCGTGGCCACGCGGATCACGTTGCGAGTGATCCCACGACCCGAGGACGTCCGCACGCTGGTGGCGTTCTTCGAGGACACCGGTGCCGCCGGCGAGGCGGTCAGCGCGATCGTGGCCGCCGGGATCGTCCCGGGGGCGATCGAGATGATGGATCAACTCTCGATCAGCGCGAGCGAGCAGGCCACGGGCGCCGGCTACCGGCTCGACGCGGGCGCGGCCCTGCTCGTCGAGCTCGACGGTCCCGAGGAGGAGTGCAGCTCGCGCTTCGAGCACGTGATGGGGCTGTGCAAGGGCGCCGGCGCGATGGATGTGTGGATCGCCTCCGATGAGCACGAGCGCGAGCTGATCTGGAAGACCCGCAAGGCCGCGTTTGCCGCCATGGGCCGGATCTCCCCCGCCTACTACGTGCAGGACGGGGTGATTCCGCGGACCCGCCTGCCCGAGGTGCTGCGCCGGATCGACGCGCTCGCCTCCGAGTACAAGCTCCAGGTCGCGAACGTCTTCCACGCCGGCGACGGGAACCTCCACCCGCTCGTCTGCTACGACGCCGAGCGGGAGGGAGAGCCCGAGCGCGCCGAGGAGCTGTCGGGGCTGATCATCAAGGCCTGCGTCGACGCCGGCGGCTCGATCACCGGCGAGCACGGGGTCGGGGTCGACAAGAAGCGCTACATGCCCGCGATGTTCTCCGAATCCGACCTCGAGGCCTTCCAGCGGCTGCGGTGCGCCTTCGACCCGCACGGGCTCGCCAATCCAGGGAAGGTGATGCCCACCCCGCGCCTGTGCGGAGAGGTGCCCGGCCCCTACCGCGAGCACCCGCTCGAGCGCGCCGGGGTGGCCACCCGGTTCTGAGACATGGCCCGCGCGCTCGAGCCGAAGACGTTCGAGGAGGCGTCCTCACACCTGGCCGCCGCCGCCGCCGACGGCCAGGCGGTGCGGACTGTGGGCGGCGCGACCAAGCTCGCCTGGGGCATGCGGGGCCCCGACCCGGCGGCGGAGCTCCACACCTCGCGGCTCGACCGGATCGTCGAGCACAACAGCGGCGACCTGACCGCGGTGCTCGAGGCCGGTGTCCCCCTCGCCCGGGCCCAGGAGACGTTCGCCAAGGCCGACCAGATGCTCGCGCTCGACCCCCCGCTCGGCCCCCCCGACTCCGAGCCGGCCGCGACGATCGGCGGGGTCATCGCCACCGCAGACTCGGGGCCGCTTCGCCACCGTTACGGAGCGCCGCGCGACCTCGTGGTGGGAATGACCGTCGCGCTCAGCGACGGGACGATCGCGCGCTCCGGAGGCAAGGTCATCAAGAACGTCGCGGGCTACGACCTCGGCAAGCTGTTCGCCGGCTCGTTCGGGACGCTCGGGGTGATCCTCGAGGTCACGGTCCGCCTGCACCCCGCGCCGCCGCGCACCGCGACCGCGGTGGGCGCCAGCGGCGACCCCGACGTACTCGCCGCCGCCGCCCGCGCGCTGGCGGCCGCGCCTCTCGAGCTCGAGGCGTTCGACGCCTCCTGGCGCGCCGGCCGGGGCGAGGTCCTGGCCCAAACCGGCGGTGCGGAAGCCGAGGCCCGCGCGAAGCGGATCGCGGAGACCATGGCGGAAGCGGGCCTCCAGCAGGTCGACGTGTCCACGGACGACGCCGGCCTGTGGGCGCGCCAGCGCGACGGTCAGCGGTCCGGCAGCGCGGCTGTGATGCGGATCGGGACGCGGCCGAGCGCGCTCGCCGGGGTGATCCGAGCCACCGACGCGTGCGGCGGCACGCTCGTCGGACGGGCCGCGCTCGGGCTGAGCCACGTCGAGCTCGACCCCGAGGCGGTCGGACGCCTGCGCGAGCTCCTCGACCCGGACGCGGCGTGCGTGGTCCTCGACCTGCCGGCCGAGCACCGCGACGAGATCGACCCGTGGGGTCCGCAGGAGCAGCCCGCGCTCGATCTGATGTGGCAGGTCAAGGCGCGGTTCGACCCGGTCCGGGCCTGCAATCCGGGCCTGTTCGTGGGAGGCATCTGAGGGATGACCGCGTTCGACACGCGACGGCCGCCGGAGCGCTCGGTCATCGACGACTGCGTGCACTGCGGCTTCTGCCTCGACACCTGCCCCACGTACGTGCTGTGGGCAAACGAGGCCGACTCGCCCCGCGGCCGGATCGTCCTCATGAGCGAGGGCCTGACCGAGCAGTCGGAGATGACCAACGAGTTGGTTACGCACTTCGACCGCTGTCTCGGCTGCATGGCTTGCGTGACCGCCTGTCCGTCGGGCGTTCGCTACGACCGCCTGATCGAGCGCGTCAGGCCCCAGGTCGAGCGCAACCACCGGCGTAGCGGCTCAGAGCGGGCACTCCGCCGGCTGCTGTTCGAGACCCTCCCCCACCCCAGGCGTCTCCAGGCCCTCGCGCCAATGCTCGCGGTCGGTCGTAGCCTCGGCGCGGGCCGGCTGCCGGGACGCCTCGGCGCGCTGGCCAGGGTGGCCCCGCGCGCGGGCGCCCGCGAGCTGCGCCCCGCGAGGCTCCCGGAGCGCACTCGGGCGGGCGGGGTGAGGCGCGGCCGGGTGGGCCTGCTGCTCGGATGCGTGCAGCGGGTGTTCTTCGCCGACGTCCACCGCGCCACGATCCGCACCCTGTCCGCGGAGGGGTTCGAGGTGCTCGCGCCGCGGCTCCCCGACTGCTGCGGCGCGCTTCAGTTCCATGCCGGCGAGGAGGACGCGGCCGTGGCGCGCGCCCGAGCCACGATCGCCGCGTTCGGATCGCTCGGCGAGCTCGACCACGTCGTGGTCAACGCCGCGGGATGCGGATCGGCGATGCGCGAGTACGGAGATCTCCTCGGCACGCCGGAGGCGCGCGCGTTCTCGGACCGGGTGCGCGACGTATCGGAGGTGCTCGCGTCGGTGGAGCCCCAGGCGCCGCGCGGCCCGGTGCCGCTGCGCGTCGTCTACCACGACGCCTGCCACCTGGCGCACGCCCAGCGCGTGCGCGAGCAGCCCCGCGCCCTGCTGCGGCAGATCCCGGAGCTCGAGCTGCTCGAGGTCGGGGTCGAGCGCGATATCTGCTGCGGTTCCGCGGGCATCTACAACCTGGTGGAGCCCGAAGCCGGCGCGGAGCTCGGCCGGCGCAAGGCGCACAATCTCCTCGCCACCGGCGCTGAGGCGATCGTCGCCGGCAACCCCGGGTGCGCGGCCCAGCTCGACCTCCACCTCCGCGAGCTTGGGCAGCCCCTGCCGATTCACCATCCGATCGAGCTCGTGTGGCGGTCAATCGCCGCCGCCCCCGCGCCGCGTGCGCGGGGCGGCGGATAGGCGCTAACCCTCGTACATCCTCTCGATCTGCGCCTCGTACTTGGCGTGGATCGGCTTGCGCTTGAGCTTCATGGTCGGCGTGAGCTCGTCGCCTCCGGGGAGCCAGTCGCCGGGGACGATCGTGAACTTCTTGATCTGCTCGACGCGCGCCAGGCGCTCGTTGGCGGCGTCGATCGCACTGTGGACCGCGTCGATCACCCGCGGCTCGCCGGCGAGCTCCTCGAGTGAGGTTTCCGACAATCCCTGCTGTGCTGCCCACTGGGGGGCGAAATCGGCGTCGAGCACGATCAGCGCCGTGTTGTACGGCCGGCCATCGCCGATGCAGCATGCCTGGCCGATGAGCGGGCTCGAGGACTTGATCGCCGCCTCGATGTTGGCCGGCGACATGTTCTTGCCGGCCGAGTTGATGATGATCTCCTTCTTGCGATCGATGAGCTTGAGGTAGCCGTCCCGGTCGAGCTCGCCGATGTCGCCGGTGTGCAGCCATCCCTCCGAGTCGAGCGCCTCGGCGGTCTTCTCCGGGGCGTTTCGGTAGCCGAGCATCAGACACTCGCCCCGGCAGAGCACTTCGCCATCGTCGGCGATTCTCAGCTCCACCCCGGGCGCCGGCGGTCCCACCGTACCGATCTTGACTTCGCCGGGTCGGTTGACCGCCCCCACGCCGCAGGTCTCGGACATGCCCCACAGCTCCGCGAGCTCGATCCCGAGCGCGTGGAAGAACTCGAGCACCTCCACCGGCGTGGGCGCCGCCCCCACGTTGACCGCCTTCGCCTGGTCGAGACCGAGCATCGTGCGCAGGTGAACGAAGATCTCCTGGTCGGCCCGGGCGACCGCCGCTTCGAGCTCGGCGGGCACGGCTTCGCCCCGCTGCCTCAGCCGCACGCGCTCGAGCGCCTTGGCGACCGCCTCCTCGATGGGCTTTCGCTGCTCCTCGGGCTGGGAGGCCTGCATCGTTTCGAGGCCCGCCTTCAGCTTCTCCCATACCCGCGGGACCGCGAAGAACCAGGTGGGGTGCACCTGCGGCAGGTAGGAGAGGATCTCGCGCGGGTTCGGGCAGGTGGTCACGGTGCCGGCGTAGATCACCGGGATGTAGTGGTGGGCCATCCGCTCGGCGATGTGCGCCGCCGGGAGCCAGGAGATCACGCGGCCCCCGGGATCGAACGGCACAGCCGCCTCGACCGTGCCGGCGCTGAACATGATCGCGCGATGCGACAGCTGAACCCCTTTGGGGGGACCGGTCGTGCCCGAGGTATAGATCAGCGTCAGCACGTCATCGGGGTCGACGTCCGACGCGGCCGAAGCGGCGTCGAAGCCGGGGTTTGATCCCTCGACCGCCTCGAGCGCGCGCGTGCCGGCCGGCGCCTCGCCGTCGACGACGATGACGTGCTCAAGTGCGGGTGCGTTCCTTTGCACCTCGACCATCGCCGGCAGGAAGGCCGAATCGACGATCGCGACTCTCGATCCGGCGTCTCTGATCAGGTACTCGATATCCGCGGTCGGATAGGTGACGTAAATCGAGAACGGGGTCGCGCCGATCATCACCGCGGCGAGATCGACGATGTGGAACTCGGGGCGGTTCGTGAGCATGATCGCGATGGTGTCGCCGCGGGCGACGCCGAGCTTGACAAGCCCGCCGGCAACGGCATCGACGCGCGCGAGCAGCTCTGACCAGGTCAGGGACACGCTGTCGTCTGGCGTCCTCACCGCGACGATGTTCGGGTGGTTGGCTGCCGTGCGCCGGAGGGCCTCGTTCAGCGTCGGCGCATCCACCGCTCGTCCCTCTACCGGCGTGATCGTCGTGCTCTCCATCTCTCCTCCGGTTCTCGATTTGCCACCCGGACCGCTGTTCCTGCCAGCCCTCGGGTTTCAGGATAGCCGCGCCCGGCCCCCGCGCATGCCGCCTCTAGTGCACGTTGAAGCCGGTACCCGAAAGCCTCGAGATGTCGTTGCTGAGCCCGATCACGAACAGGAACACGATGAGCACGAACCCGACCACGCTCGCTCGCTCCATCACCTCGAACGGGATCCGGCGTCCCCGTACCTTCTCCGCGACCGCCCAGAACACGTGGCCGCCGTCAAGCGGCAGGAACGGGAACAGGTTCACGATTGCCAGCGACAGAGAGATCAGCGCCAGGACCTTCAACGCGAGCGTCGTTGAGTGCGAGAACGACTGCTCGGTGACCGTGTATCCGCCCACCACTCCAGAGAGCTGCTTGCGCTGCTGCGGCTCGAAGATCCGCGAGATCAGCGACACGGTCTGCTTGGTGACGCTCCAGAGACCGGTGACGGTGAGGCTGGCGGCGTGTCCGGCGCCCACCGGCTGCGGCATGGAGCCGAACTCGAACCCGACGAGAGGACGGCCGGCGGCGCTGTTGTAGCGGGGGCGCAGCACGAACGTGTAGAGCCTGCCGTCGCGCCGGACGACGATTCGGGCCGGGGTGGCGGCCTCGCAGTTGTTCACCTGCTGGCCGGGGCACACATGGGTGGCGAGCTGCGCGCGCAGCGCGTCGGGGCTGCCCGTGACGCCGTCGACCGACACCACCTGGTCGCCCGGACTCAGCTTGGCGGCCGCGGGCGTGGACTTTTCGACCGCGACGATCTCCTTGCTCGCCACCGCCTGGCCGTTGGCCAAGAACAGCGCCCACACGATCACGAACGCGATCGCCAGGTTCATGGCCGGCCCGGCGAGGATGACCACGATCCGCTTCCACACCGGCTGGTTGTAGTAGGCGCGAGCGCGGGCCTCGGGAGCGATCTCTTCGCGCGGGTTCATCCCGGTGATCCGCACGTAGCCCCCGAGCGGGATCGGGCCGATCCCGTACTCCGTCTCGCCCCGGCGGAACTTCACCAGCAACGGTCCGAAGAACAGAGAGAAGCGCTCCACGCGCATGCCGACCGCCTTGGCCGCGGCGAAGTGGCCGAACTCGTGCAGGATGATCAGGGCAGCAAAGCCCAGGAATGCCAGTACGTACGCCACCGTCCCCAGTGTGGCAGGCGCCGCTGCCGGCAGTGGCCCTCTCTTAGGGGCCGCTTAGATGCTCGGGGAGGCGATCACGCGGCCGCGCGATCGGCCACGAGCTCAGCGGCGACGCGGCGTGCCTGTGCGTCGGCTTCGCCGAGCGACTCGAACGAATGGACCCGCTCGGCCGGCAGCTGGTCCAGGGTGTCCTCGATCACGGCCGCGATCTCCGTGAACCGCAGCCGGCCGGCGAGGAACGCGTGCACGGCGATCTCGTTCGCGGCGTTGAGCGTGCACGGCGCCGTGCCCCCCGCGAGCGCGGCCTCGCGCGCGAGGCGCAGGCAGGCGAACGTCTGCTCGTCGACGGGCTCGAAGGTCAGAGCTCCCAGCGCCACGAGGTCGAGGGGCCTCACCGGAACGTCGACTCGTTCGGGGTGGTGGAGCGCGTAGGAGATCGGGACGCGCATGTCGGGGTACCCGAGGTGCGCGAGCGTCGCTCCGTCGCACAGCTGGACGAGGCTGTGCACGATCGACTGCGGGTGCACCACCACGTCGATCTGCTCGTAGGGGGTTCCGAACAGGTGGTGGGCCTCGATCAGCTCGAGCCCCTTGTTCATCAGCGTCGCCGAGTCGATCGTGATCTTGCCGCCCATCTCCCAGGTGGGGTGGGCGAGCGCCTGCTCGACGGTCACGTCCTCGAGCTCGGCCGCGGTCCGTCCTCGGAACGGGCCCCCCGAGGCGGTCAGGATGAGCCGATCCACCGTCCCGGGCCGCTCGGAGGCCAGTAGCTGGTACAGCGCCGAGTGCTCGGAGTCGACCGGGATGATCGCCGCGCCCGTCGCCTCCGCGAGCTGGGTGACGAGCTCGCCCCCGACGACCAGCGACTCCTTGTTGGCGAGAGCGAGGTCGAGCCCCTCACCGAGTGCTGCGACCGTCGGGACCAGGCCGGCGGAGCCGACGATCGCGTTCAGGACCATGTCGCATTGGCATTCGGTGATCAGGCGGACGAGGCCCTCGGCTCCGGCCAGCACCTCTCCGTCCGTCCAGGCCTCGCCCGCGCGCGCCGCGGCGTCCTGGTCGGACAGCGCGATTCTCCGCACCCCATATTCCTGGGCCTGGGACAGGAGGTGCTCCCAGGCGCTCGCGGCGCTCAGCGCGACGACGTTCAGGTCCTCTTCCGAGCGCGACACCACATCGAGCGCCTGGATGCCGATCGACCCGGTGGAGCCGAGGATGGCCAGACGGCGCGGCACGAGGCGGATTGTAGGCGGGGTCGCCGGGCGATCCCGCCCATCCGCTCACCGCATCACGGCGAGCCAGATGTAGTAGCCGGCCACGACGGTGAAGATCGCCGCGTCGGCTCGGTCGAGCGCACCGCCGTGCGGCCCAAACAGCGTCCCGGCGTCCTTGGTCCCCGCGTCGCGCTTGATTAGCGACTCGAACAGGTCTCCCATCGGCCCGAGGACGGCGATGGCCACGCCCAGCAGGAGCGCGTCCCCCTGAGTCAGCCAGTCCTGGTAGAGGCCGGCGACGAACACCGCGACGATCGCCATGAGCATCCCGCAGAACAAGCCCTCCCACGTCTTATGCGGGGAGATGGACGGCGCCAGCGGGCGCCGTCCAAACAGCCGGCCTCCGAGGTACGCGGCGGTGTCGCCCACGAACGTCCCGACGAGAATGTCGATGAGAACGGCGTTGCCGTGCGGGAGGCGCCGCAGCAGCTCAGCGTGGGCAAATGCCAGTCCAAGCCAATAGACGCCGAGCAGCGTCCCCGCGATCGCCACCGTGGCGTGACGCTGTCCCCGAGCCACCACGAACAGAAACAGCACGGGAACGGTCGCCATGGCGACCTCCATCACGTACCGGATGTTGCCGTACCGGGCCGCGAGGACCATCGCGGCGAGCGAGGCGAAGCCCACGATCACCACCGGTCGCCAGCGCGCGAGCATCCTGTAGAGCTCGTGCATACACACCAGCCCGACCAGGATCATCAGCAGGGCGAAGGCAAGCCCGCCGAGATCGATGAACACGATGACGATGACCGCCGCCGGAATCGCGATCAGAATTCGAAGGAGGAGATCCGAGCCTCGGCCCCTCTCGGAGCGCCGCCGTCCGCTCCGTGACGCCGGCCGGCGTGTCGGCGGCACTTCTACCGACCCCCGAACCGCCGCCTGCGCGCGACGAACTCATCGAGGCTCTGCTCGAACGCTTCCCGGGAGAAGTCCGGCCACAGCTCCTCGCGGAACACGAACTCCGAGTAGGCGGCCTGCCAGAGCAGGTAATTCGAGATGCGCTTCTCGCCGCTGGTGCGAATGATCAGGTCGGGGTCGTGCATGTCGGGTGCGTACAGGTGGGCGCTGAAATCCTCCTCGGTCTCTCCGGTGAACGTTCGCGCCGCGTCGAGAATCTCTGCCCGGCCGCCGTAGTTGAACGCGACGAACAGCGTGATTCGGGCATTGTCCTTGGTCAGCTCCTCCGCCCATTGCATCCGCTCGATGAGCCCCCCGGGCACCGGGTCGCTGCGGCGGCCGATGAAGCGCATACGCACCCCTTCGGCGTGGAGCTCCGGTGTCTCCAGCTCGATGCGACGCGCGAACATGTCCATCAGCGCGGAGACCTCTTCCTCCGAGCGGCTCCAATTCTCGGTCGAGAACGAGTACACCGTGAGCTCCTCGATCCCGAGCTCGACCGCGTCTCTGAGCCGAGCCTTGACGGTGTCCGCTCCCGCTTCGTGGCCCGCCACGGCGGGCAGCCCCCGATGGCGAGCCCAGCGTCCGTTGCCGTCGGTGATGATCGCGACGTAGCGAGGCCGCGCGCTTTCGCCGGAGACCGGCGCTGCCTTCGGCAGCCGTCCGGGCCTCCGCGCTGCGCTCCCGCCTCGAGGGCAGACGGATCCGCGCGCGGGCCAAGCCGCCTAAACCTCCAAGATCTCTTCTTCCTTGTGGCTCAGCAGCTCGTCGAGTTCGGCGATACGCGTGTCCGTGACCTTCTGGAGCTCGACCTCGGCCCGGTGCTCGTCGTCCGATCCGGCCTCGCCGGCCTCCTTGAGCTCGCGCAGGTCGTGCATCACGTCGCGACGGACGTTGCGGATCGCGACCCTGCCCTCCTCGGCGATGTTGCGCACCACCTTGACGAGCTGTTTGCGCCGCTCCTCGGTCAGCTCGGGGATGTTGAGCCGGATCAGGTTGCCGTCGTTGGAAGGCGTCAACCCGATGTCGGACTCGAGGATCGCGCGCTCGATCGACTTGATCGAGCTCTTGTCGTAAGGCTGGATGCTCAGCAGCCGCGCCTCGGGGGTCGTGATCGTCGCGAGCTGCTTGAGCGGCGTCGCCGTTCCGTAGTAATCGACGTTGATGCGGTCCAGCAGAGCGGGGCTCGCCCGGCCCGTACGCACCGATCCGAACTCGTGCCGGATGGCCTCGACGGATTTTGCCATCCGTTCGCGAGCCTCGGCGATGAACTCGTCAGTTAGTTCGCTCATGTCCTCACCAACGTGCCCACGCGTTCTCCTGACACTATCTTGTCGATGTTCCGGCCGTCCGCCATGTTGAACACGACGATCGGAAGATTGTTGTCCATGCAGAGCGCAAACGCGGTCGAGTCCATCACCTGAAGCCCGCGCGTGAGGGCTTCCTTGTGCGTGATCTCGGGAATGAACCGCGCCGTGGCATCGACCGCCGGGTCGGCCGTGTAGACCCCCTCGACGTCGTTCTTCCCCATCAGGATCACCTCGGCGTGCAGCTCCGCTGCCCGCAGAGCGGCCGCGGTGTCCGTGGTGAAGAACGGGTTCCCCGTTCCGGCGGCAAAGATGACGATTCGGCCCTTCTCGAGGTGGCGGATCGCGCGCCGCCGGATGTAGGGCTCGGCCACTTCCGAGATCGTGATCGCGGACTGCACGCGCGTGGCGATCTCCTCCTTCTCGAGCGCGTCCTGCAGCGCGAGCGCATTCAGCACCGTCGCCAGCATCCCCATGTAATCCCCGGTGGCGCGATCCATCCCGCGCGCCGCCGCCGCCAATCCCCGGTAGATGTTGCCGCCTCCGACGACCACCGCGACATCCACGCCGCGACGGTGTACCGCCGCCATCTCCTGCGAGATGGCCTGGACGCGTTGGGGATCGGTGCCGTACTCGCGCTCGCCCATGAGCGCCTCGCCCGAGAGCTTCAACAGCACGCGCCGGTAGACCGGGGGCGTCGCGGTCCTCGTGGTCACGGCGGCGTCATTCGCCGACGGCGAACCGGGTGAAGCGGCGGATCACGATGTTCTCGCGTGTCTCGCTCGCGAGCTCGGCGCGCAGGTCCTCGATCGTCTTGCCTCCGTGCTTGTCCTCGTTAACGTGCCTCTGGCGCAACAGCACGACGTCATCCAACCACTTGTCGAGCTTACCGGCCACGATCCGCTCGCGCACGTTCTCGGGTCTGTCCGCCGCCTGCTCTACCGCGATCCGCTCCTCGCGCTCGCGATCCTCGACGGGGACGTCTTCTTCGGTGACCGCGAGCGTCTGCGGCACGGCCGCGATGTGCAGCGCGACGTCGCGCGCGAACTCGATGAACTTCTCGTTGCGCGCGACGAAGTCGGTCTGGCAGTCGACCTCGACCAGCACGCCGATCTTGTTGGTCGCGTGGATGTAGCTCTGAATGACTCCCTCTCCCGCCTCCTGCCCGGCACGCTTGGCCGCCTGAGCCTGGCCCCGCGTCCGCAGGATCTCGACCGCGCGCTCGACGTCGCCGTTTGCCTCCGTGAGCGCTTCGCGGCAGGCGAGGACGCCGGCCCCCGTGCGCTCGCGCAGGCCCTTGACGTCCTGGGCGGTTACCTGGGTCATGCGTTCTCCTCTGCGGGGGTCTCGGAGGTATCGGCGGTCGGGGTATCGCCTTCTGGCGCCGTCGGGCGGGCGGGTTCGGGTTCGGGTTCGGATTCCGCGACGGCCTCGGGCTCGGGCGCGGCAAGCTCGGGCTCCGGCACCGGCGGGGCGGGCTCGGGCTCGGCCGCCTCAGTCTCCGGGGCCGGCTGAGGCATTTCTGGTTCGGGCGCGGCCGCCGCAGTCTCCGGGGCCGGCTGAGGCATTTCTGGTTCGGGTGCCGCAGCCTCGGGCTCCGGCGCGGGCGGGGCGGGCTCCGGCGCGGGCGGGGCGGGCTCGGGCGCGGGCGGGGCGGGCTCCGGCGCGGGCGCAGCGGGCTCGGGCTCGGGAGCCGGCGCCGCAGCCGCGGGCGGGGCTGACGCTGAGGCCGGCGGCTGCTCCGCCGCCGCTGCCGCCTCGGCCTCCATCCGCGCCTGTTCCTCGGCCTCGACCCGCGCCCGCTCCTCGGCCTCCAGGCGTGCCTGCTCCTCGGCCTCGCGCCGGGCGCGCTCTTCGGCCTCTTGGCGCTCCCGCTCGAGCCGGGCGCGCTCCTCCTCGGCGCGAAAAACGCTGCGCCCGCGCGCGACAACCTCGCCGATCGCCTGCGTGATCGCCGCGCAGGATCGGATCGCATCGTCGTTTCCGGGAATGACGTAATCGATCCCATCGGGATCGCAGTTGGTGTCGACCAAGCCGATGATCGGAATGCGGAGCCGCTGAGCCTCCCGAACGGCGATCGCCTCGGTCTTGAGGTCGATCACGAACACCGCATCCGGGACGCGCTGCATGTTCTTGACGCCGCCGAGGTTGGCGCGCAGCTTCTCGAGATCGGCCTCCGCGGCCATGCGCTCTCTGGTCGGCAGCAGCTGAAGCTGTCCCTCGGACTCATAGCGCTCGAGGTCGTGGAGTCGTTTGATCCGCTGGGAGATCGTCTGAAAGTTCGTCAGCAGCCCACCGAGCCAGCGGTGGTTGACGTACGGCATGTCCGACGACTCGGCGGTGTCGCGGATCGTGTCGCGCGCCTGCTTCTTCGTCCCTACGAACAGGACCGTCCCGCCGCGACGGGACAGCTCCGCGGCAAACTCCCGCGCGTTCTGGAGCAGAGCCTGCGTCTGCAGAAGATCGATGATGTAGATGCCGTCCCGCTCCCCGTAGATGAAGCGGCGCATCTTGGGATTCCAACGGCGCGTCTGGTGGCCGAAGTGGACGCCGGCCTCCAGCAGCTCCTTGATTCCGATTTGAGCCAACTAGTGCTTCTCCCTTTTTGGTGGTGTTGTACTGCAACCCGCCGGGCAATAATCGCGAACCTTGGCCATGCCAAGGCAGGGCGCGGTCTGCGCCGGCGGGGTCGTGGACATTCTTTTGAAAAAAGTTTACGCAAGTTTAGGAAAAACGGTACGTTTTCAGGGTGTAGCGGACATCACCCTTCCCCTACCTTCGGGTGACGTTCCGCTCGCGAGCCGAACCTCCCTTCCCCTACCTCCGGTGGCTCGGTTCGCACGTACGGCGGGGCGGCTGTGGACGGGCCGCCCCGTCGTCACTTCTGGGGGGCGGTCACGGCGGCCCCGTGCTCCGTGTCCTCGATCCGCCACCCGTGAATGGTCGAGCGCAACGCGAAATAGCCGATGATCCCAGGCAGGGTGGGGAGCCAGAAGGAGATCGCCCGATAGGCCAGCACGGCAACCACCGCTCGGCCGCCCGGCACGCCGAAGGCCGCGAAGGCGCCGATCATGCCTCCCTCGACGCCGCCGATGCCCCCGGGGAGCGGCAGCAGGCTCCCGAGCGTGCCGAGAAAGTAGCCCATCACGAGCACGGCAACCGGCACCGCCCCGCCGAATGCGCGGAAGCACGCCCCGAGCACGGCGATGTCGAAGCCCCAGTACGCGACGGCCCCGAGGAGCCCTACACGGCGCTCACGAACCAGGCCGATGGCGGTCCGGACCCCCGAGCCAACGGTCGCCGGAGCCGTGGCAAACCGCGCCGCAATCCTGCCCACTCGTCCGGAGCGCCGGCCGAGACGCTCGAGACGCCGTTCGAAGTCCTGCGGGACCAGTCCCATGCTCAAGACCAGCACGATGATGGCGGCGCTCAGCACCGCCGGCGGGACCGTCAGCGCGAACGGGGCTTGTCCCGCGAATAGTCCCGTCCGCAATCCCAGCCCGCACACGATCAGAGCACCCAAATAGACCCCGTACTGGATCGCGTAGCTGGCCACCATCCGGCACGCGATCACCCTCGCGGTCATGCCCGCGCTGCGCAGCGCCCACGCCGTCACCGCGACCCCCCCGGCGCCGGCCGCCGCGAGCAACCGGATCGCCGCGATGCCGGCCAGTGGGATCTCGATGCTGGCGCGCCAGTTGATCCGCGCAACGCCGCGCCCGAACACGGTCGCGAACAACGCGGCGTACCCCGCGATCGACAGCGCCTCAAACGCGACCCCCAAGAGGAGCCAGAAAGGGTCGCCGTGGCGTAGCTGGCCCCATGTCTGATGCAAACCCGCGAGCTTCGGAAGGAGGAAATAAAGGCCGCCAAGGGCGCCCAGAACGAAGATCGCACCGAGCGCCAGTCGTCGCCGGGTCAGCACACTCGTCGGCTCCGCCTCATGCGTCTGCGAGGGAGCCGTTCCGAGCGCATCAGGATGATCGCTCGTAGTGGCCGGGGCGGAAGCGAAACCGTCCGTGTGTCGAGGGTCCCGCCGGGGAGACGGGGAGGTCGTCCCTTGGCCTTCGCCGGGACGGGTACGGTCAGACGGCGAGTTCATACGAGGTGCTCACAATGATGAAGGTAGCCGCCCGGAAGCCACGTCCGCCGACCCGCGGCTACTGCGATCCATTCGGCACACGGCCAACCACGGGGGCTGGTTCGGCGGCCACGGCTCCGGGCTTCGCCAGAGTCAGACTCCGCCGCTCCATTGGAAGGATCCAGAGTTCCTGGATCAGAATGCGGACCGTGGCGAGGATCGGCACCGCGACGATCAGTCCGATGAAGCCAAAGAGCCGGTCGATGGCCACAACGCCTACCGCGACAACCGCCGGATGTAGCTTGACGGCCCGCGCCATCACCAGCGGTTGGATCATGTTGCTCTCGACCTGGTGGGCGAGGATGTAGATCGCCGCCACGATTACCGCCTTCCCCGGCGAGATCGTCAGCGCGTAGAGGATCGGCGGGAGCGAGCTCGCGAGCGCGCCGAAGTACGGGACGATCATTGCGATCGCCGTCAGAATGGCGAAGAACGCCGCGAATTGGAGACCCACGAGGCGCAGGCCGAGATAGGTCAGCACCCCGAGGATCACCATGCCGACGATCAGCCCGCGCAGCCACCCCAGGTACGCGGTGCTCAGGCGCTGGAGGATGTGCAGGGCCTGCGAACGCCGAGCCGTCGGGGCGATCCGTACCGCGCCCTTGACCAGCGGCTCGGGCTGGATTGCCGTGAAGACCGCCGTCAGCAAGACGACCACGACCGCCGCGAGGGCGGTCGCGACGCTGGTGCCGATCGATGCGATTGGGCCGAGCAGTTTCGACGGATGATGGGTGTAGCCATTGATGAACTGCTGGATCTGTTGACCGGTCTTGGTGGGGGAGTTGCCCGTCAGCCTCCCGAGCTTGTGTCGCAGCGAGTCCAATATCCCCGGCAGCGAATTCGCGAACCTGTTGATCTCGTGCGTGAACACGGGGATGATCGCGAACACGAGCAACGCAAACGCTCCGACAGCAATCGCCAGGCCGATCAGGACCCCCACGGCGCGAGGAACGTGAAAGCGCTCGAGCACGGTCGCGAACGCCGCCAGCGGCAACGCGATGATCACCACGATCAGCACTGCGAGCACGAGCGTCGCCAGCTGCTCGAAGATGAGCCCGGCGACAACCAGGCCGAAAGCAAGCAAAACCGCGCGGTATATCGCGCTGGGAGTCAGCTTCGGCTCTGCCATCCCCGCTTAACTTCCCGCTATGGGCTCATTTTGACCCTGGTGGCGGAAGACGCCGTCCGGATGGTTATGAGGCCAGATCGGAGTCCGCCCGCGCCAGCGCCAGCACGAGGTCCAGGGGCAAGGGCGAATGCACGTCGATCGAGGCTCCGGTCAGCGGGTGCGCGAACGCCAACCGCTCGGCGTGCAGGAACTGACGGGACAAGCCGTAGCGTCCCACCACGCCGTACTGGGGATCGCCGCACACGGGATGGCCGATCGCCGCCATGTGCACGCGGATCTGATGCGTGCGGCCCGTCTCTAGCATCACGCGCACCAGCGATGCGTTCGGGAGCAACCGCTCGATCTCGAAGTGCGTCCGCGCCTCACGCGGCTCGTCGGTGTCGATCGACATCAACACCCGGTCGCGGCGATGGCGTCCGATCGGCGCGTCGATGGTCCCGGACCGCGCTGGCAGATGTCCATCGAGCAGCGCCAGATACTCGCGTCGCAGTCCTCGGGCGGCGAGCAGCGCCTTCAGGGTTCGGTGGACGCCGTCGTTCTTGGCCACGACCAGCAGGCCGGAGGTGTCTCGGTCCAGCCGGTGGACGATCCCCGCTCGCCACGGCTCATCGCCGCCGGTGCCGATTCCGGACAGGGCTTGGGCCAGCGTCCCGCTGCGGTGACCCCGGGCAGGATGCACGACCAGCCCCGCCGGCTTGTCGACCACCAGCAGATACTCATCCTCGTAGGCGATCTTGAACGACACCGGCGGAGCGGACTCCGGTACCGGTGGCTCCTCATTCTCGACCTCGACGAGCTCACCCGCGTGGAGCAGGTACCTCTTCGGGCGTAGCTGGCCGCTCACGCGCACGCGGCCTGCATCGATGACCGCCTGCGCCCGAGCGCGCGACCCGAGCGGCTTGGCTAGGAACCGGTCGAGCCGGGTTCCGGCCGCATCGACCGGAACCGGGATCCGGATCGCGGCGTCCACCGGCGCCATCAATGCGCATCACGGCGCCGGCCCTCGATCACCCACACGAGCAGCAGCACCCCGACCGTGATCGACATGTCGGCGACGTTGAACGCGGGCCATGCCGGAAGCTTGATGAAGTCGGTCACGGCACCGTGCGCCAGCCGGTCGATCAGGTTGCCGATCGCCCCCCCGATCAGCAGCCCGGTGGGCAGCCACAGCCACGGACGCGAGGGATGCAGGGCGAAGTAGACGACCAGAGCCGCCAGCGCGACCAGGGTGAACACGAGCACGAGCGTTCCCCCGCCGGAGAACAGGCTGAACGCCACACCCGTATTGCGGACGTGGACGAGCTGCACGCCCGGCAGGAACTTGTGCGTCGCCCCGGTCTGGATGCTGCCGCGCACGAGGTGCTTGGTGAGCTGGTCGAGGCCCACGACGACGACGGCGACGGCCCCGGCGCGCGCGAGCGCCGTCAGGCGAAGCTTCGGCGATGTAGCCGCCCGGGTCACCATCTACCGCGGGGGAAGCTCAGCCGTGAATCGCGTTGTAGATGATCCTGTCGGCAAATATCAGGACGAAGATCGCGATCATGGGGCTGAGGTCGAACATCCCGATCGGGCGGATGAACCGCCGGAAGATCCGGAGGTAGGGCTCGGAGACGTCGCGCAGGAAGTTCATCAGCGCGTCCGTGAGGCGCCCGTATGGAAGGCGAAGACCGAGCGAGAACATGATGTTGAACAGGATGTAGACGAAGATCAGGAGGATGTAGACCTCAAACAGCGCGTTCACGTAGTTCGCGATGTCCACCCGGGTGATGGCGAGCAACGCCATCACGCACCGCCCAGCAGGACCGCATCGATCGCGGACTGAAAAGCGCTCCGCACCCCCCCGCGCTCGAGCGCGGCCAGGCCTCGTGCCGTGGTGCCGGCAGGAGAAGTCACCTCCCGCCGGACCGCGAGCGTGTCGCCCCCGCGGGCGGCGAGCAGCGTGGCGGATCCCGCCATCGTCTCGACCACCAGCCGGCCCGCGAGCGCGGCGGTCAGACCGTGACGTACCGCTGCGTCGACCTGCGCCTCGGCCAGCAGTGCCTGGTAGGCGGGCCCCACGCTCATCACCGCGGCCGCGACCTCGATCAGGCGCTCGGGCACTCGGACCACCGAACCCAGCCGCTCGAACAGCGCGATGACGTCGTGCTCGACCGCTGCCGGCACGCCTGGCGTGGGCGCGTAGCAGATCACGCCGCGGCGGACCTCAACCGGGGTGTTCGGCATGAGCCGAAACACCGGCACGCCGGGATAGACCTCCTGGAGAGCGCCGCTCGACACGCCGCCGAGCACCGAAGCGACCGTCTTCACATCGCCGCCGATCTCGGCCGCCACCTGCGACAGCTGTCCCGGCTTGTGGCACAGCACCACCACGTCCGCGCGCCGCGCAACCTCGACGTTGGAATCGACCGCCTCGCCTCCTAATTCCCGCGCAAGCTCGCGCGCCCGCCCGGAGCCGTCATCGGAGCACACCACGGACTCGCCCCACCCTCGGGCGAGAGCACGCGCCATATTGCCAGCTCCGATGAGGCCGACTTGCATGCTCTGAAATCTAGCGGCGCCGGAGCAGCCCGAACGCTCGGGACACTAAGACTGGTTGAAGAACCCCTTCTCCACCAGGCGCGCGCGCTCCTCGGCGGACACCTCGACGTTGTGCGGCGTCAGGAGGAACACCTTGTCGGCGATCCGCTGCATTCCCCCGTCGAGTGCGTACGTCAGACCGCTCGAGAAATCGATCAGCCGCTTCGAGAGGTCGGTGTCGGTGCCCTGCAGGTTGATGATCACCGGGATGGAGTCCTTGAACTTGTCGGCGACGTCCTGGACGTCGTTGAAGTTCTTGGGCGCCACGAAGTGCACGCGCACGTCGGTCGCACCGCCGCCGTTGCCGCGTCCGCCGTTGCCCCGACCTCCGCTTCCGACCGGCCGGAGCGATGTGGTGCGGCGCTCGGTTTCCGAGTCGTCGGCGAAGATGTCGTCGATCTCGTCGCGGCGCCGGCGTGCGCTCAGGCGGCGCACGTTGGGGCGCTCGCGGTAGGTGTCCTGCATCTCAACCTCGGGCTCCTGGTAGGGCTCGATCTCCTCCTCGTAGGCATCGTCTTCGGCGAGCCCGAAGTAGACGAGCGTGCGGTGCCAGGTGTCTCGTAAGGCCATGGTCGAGGGGTCTTTCGCCTGCCGACGGGATTTCCCTCCGTGATTATGACGCTATGGCGCCCTGGCGAGGAGCGTACAAAATTGTGCCAAGCCGCACAATCGTGGCGCCCTCCTGCACCGCGACCTCGTAGTCCTGGCTGGTTCCCATCGAGAGGTGGCGCAGACCCTCGCGCTCGGCCAGTTCGCGGAGCGCGGCGAAGTACGGTCGACTCGCCTCCGGGTCCGATGCCAGTGGCGGCATCGTCATCAGCCCCACGACCCGCACCGGGCAGCGCTCCAGGAACGCTCCGAGCTCCGCCGGCGCGATCCCGGTCTTCCCGGCCTCGCCGGCGACGTTGACCTCAACGAGTACCTCGGTGTCGGGCGTCCCGTGGCGGGCCAGCTGAGCGAGCACGGAGTCGCTCGCAACCGAGTGGACGTAGCGAACGTAGGGGATGACCTGGCGGACCTTGCGGCTCTGAAGATGGCCGATGAAGTCCCACGTGAAGCGCCCCGGGTGCGCTTGCGCCTTGGCCACCAGATCCTGGGCCCGATTCTCCCCCAGCAGCTCGATCCCCGCCGATGCGAGAACGCCGAGCTCCTCGACCGGCACGTATTTGACCGCCGCGAGGATCTGCACCCGATCCGGATCGCGTCCCGCGGCCGTACTCGCGACCGCGATCTCCGACCGGACGCGCGCGAGATTCGATCGCACGTCCTCGACGCGCAAACCGGTGATCAGGTCAGCCACGCGATTCCCGCCTGGCGACCCGTCACGCCGCCGTCGGCGCGGTGGGAGAACAGCAGCGAGCGCTCAGCGCAGATCGTGCACAGGCCGAGGTCGTGAACATCCTGGATGCCGGCTCGCCGCAGCTGCGTTACGGCGATCGCCTTAAGATCGAGATTGCGGCCGTTGCGGGCGTAATCGCCATGACCGGCAAACGCCTCGTGGACGTCCGGACCGACCTGGTAGCAGCAGCGACCCGCGCCCGGCCCGATCGCCGCCGCGAGAGGACCGGAGCCGCCGAGCTCGCGCACCGCACGCACTCCCTCTTCGATGACCCCGGCCGCCAGCCCGCGCCAGCCGGCGTGCAGCATCGCGACCGCGCCCCCGCCCGCGACCGCGATCGGAAGGCAGTCCGCGACGAGCACCACCAGGCCCATGCCTGGCAGCGCCGTCGCCTGCCCATCAGCCAGCGGCAGCTCCCCGCCGGCCGCGGCGTCAGACACCGAGCGGATGCGCCGGACGTCGGCGCCGTGCACCTGGCGAATCCACGACAGCCGTATCCCGAGCCTCCCCGCCACCAGCTCGCGGTTGCGCTGCACCGCATCGGGTCGGTCGTCGGTCAGCTTTCCCAGGTTCAGCGTCGCGTACGGCCCGGAAGAGAACCCGCCGCGACGGGTCGTGAACACGGCGCGCGCCCCCGGGAGTTCGATCGCGAAGTGCTCATCCCAGGCCTCGTATGTCACTTGATCATCAGCTCGACGTCAGACACCGGATCACGCGCTCCGTATTCGAAGTGCGCCCGCCCCGGCCCGACGAGCGTCTCTCGATGCGCCCACCCGCCGACTTGCCGCGCCCGCTCGTACACGTGCACGCGCATCGATGCGGACTCGCTGTTGTAGCAGTAGGCGAGTTCCCCATCGGGATCGCGGTACGTGACGCCGACCAGCTGCTCGCGGTCGGCGTCGATCTCACAGACCAGCTTGCGCGCCCGTTCCGCGGCCTCGAGCCGCCACCCGGTGAGGGCAAATGTGCTGTGGTTGGCGAAGACTCGCGGCAGCGAAACGGAGCGAAAATCGCGGTGGTCGATTCTGGCCACGACCGGCGTGCTCGGTCCGACGTTCCGCCCGAACCGCGGCACGAACACCGACACGGCGTCGACGAACGAGCCGTGGGCCGCCTCGCCGGCGAGCGTGCGCAGATCGTTGCAGTGCGCCCACGCCCAGGTACCGGCGTGCTTGGACCCCCACAGGTGGGCTTGTCCCCCCCGCGCGCCCGCAAGCTCGAGGCGCCGGCCGCCGAACTCGGCCGTCCCGTCGATCGACAGGTCCGCGTGGGGCAGCACGAGCACGGTCCTTGGCACCCCGAGGCGCCCCAGAATCGGATGAACGTGCTGGTAGCGCCGCTCCGACGGTGTCCACCGGAGGTCCCACTCCACGTCCTCGAAACCCCCCACGATGCGTTCGTCGCTGAGCACGGCGTCCGCTATCCGCAGCTCGAAGGGGTCCGCCTGAGCACTCATCCGGTCGATTTCGAACGTCGCCTTGCGAGCGAGCGCCCGGGGCGCACCGGACCCGCCGGCGCGCGGGTCCACGGCCACGAACCACAGTGCGCACGACGCCGACTGACCGGTCTCGCGCGTCGGCGCCAGCATGGTGTACCGGATCCACAGCCCCACCCCGCTCTCGGGATCGGTGAGCGTCACGTAGTGGACCTCGTAATGGCCGGGCTGGCCATCCCAGCGCAGAGCATTGGGGTTGCGAGACACGGCCGCAGGCTACTCCGTCCCCCGCGCCGCGCGCAGCGCCTCGGCGAGCTCGGCCTCGCGACCGTTCGCCAACCCGTCGAGCTTGGCGGCCAGGGCCGCCCGCAAGCCACGACCAACCGCCGGACCCTCGGGTATCCCGGCCGCCAGCAGGTCGTGCCCGTCGATCTCGAGCGAAACGTGGCGCAGCCGGCGCAGCCAATCCTCGGCCTTTGGCGCCGGCCCAAGCGCTCCCGCCAGGGCCACGAGCTCGGGGCCCGCCCCCTCGGTGGCGCGGACGATTCCTGAGGGCGAGCTGACCGTGTCGAGTGCGGCGGCGAGGTCATCGGCCCGCGTGGCGGCCGCGACGATCGCGTCTCGGTCCTGCGCGTCGAACGCAAGCGTGTCCAGGACTTCGTGCAGCTCGTCGCCCGGTACGTTCAGCGCCGCGACCGCCAACGCCAGGCGGTCGCGGCGGCCGTCCCCCCCGAGCAGTCTGACCGCGCGCTCGGCGAGCTCGTCGTCGCGCAGCCCGAATGCCGGGTGGATCTCGCGATCGAGCTCTAGGGCGCGGAGGCATCGCAGCGCCTCGATCGGGTCCTGCTCGCGCGCGAGCAGCCTGATCTCGGCCCCGATCCGCGGACCGGTGACAGTCTGAAGCGCCCCCGAGCGAATGGCCTCCTCGGCGAGCCGGCGGGTCCCTGGCTCGATCGCGAAACGGAGCCGGCTCGCATACCGCGCCAGCCGCAGCAACCGGGTGGGGTCGTCGATGAAGCTCCGGTCGTGCAGGACGCGGAGCCGCCGCGCCTCGAGGTCATCGAGTGCGCCCGGCGCCGCGGAGAACGTCCCCGGCTGCTCTCCGCCCAGGGCGATCGCCATCGCGTTGACGGCAAAATCGCGCCGCAGCAGATCCTCTGCCAGCGAGGCCGGCTCCACGTCCGGGAGCGCCCCCGGCCGGGAATACGTTTCGCGTCGCGCGCGGGCGATGTCGTAGTTGAAGCCGTCGAGGGTCACGGTCGAGGTACCGAAGCGATCGTGCACCACGAGCGACCCGCCCAGCCGCGCTGCGAACGCGCCGGCATCCCCCTCGATCACGAGATCGAGGTCGTACGGCGCGCCCCCGAGCAGCAGGTCGCGAACCGCGCCCCCCACCAGGTGCGCCTCGGCTCCTCCGTCGAGGGTCTCGAGGCGTTCGAGCAGCGGGCCGGCAGCGGGCAGGGTGCTGATCCGCTGGAACAGCTCACGCTCGTCCGGGATCCGCACCCGACCATCTTTACGAAATGCGTAAGACCTGCGCGGGCACGGGATCTTGCTCGCCGATGCGGCCATTAGCATGCAGCCATGCCGAGTCCCGGTTCGCGGCGCTGGCTGCGGCGGGGACTCGTCGCCGTGGCGGTCCTGCTACTCGCGCTAGGTGGCACGGTGGCGGTCCTCCTCCTGCATTCGCCTGGCAACGTCTCACACCCGAACGTCGAATTCAGCGTCCCTACGAGGACCGCTATCCCATCCCCACCGGCCAAGCCCCGCGTGGTCGTCGACACGTTCCAATGGCCCCGCTACGGGTACGACGCGGCTCGCACCCGCTTCTTCCCGGGTGGTCAGAGGCTCGACCCGCCGCTGCGCGTCGGTTGGACCTACCAGGACTACGCCCTGCTCGAGTTCCCGCCTGTGATCGACGGGAAAGTGCTGTATCTGATCGACGACGACGCGTCCGCGAAGGCCATCGACAAGACCAACGGCCATGTGATCTGGCAGCACAAGGTGGGAACCCTCGCCGCCGCGTCGCCGACCATCGACACCAAGCACGGGTTGGTGTTCGTTCCCGTGCTGTCGGTGAATCAGAACGCCGGCTCGACGCCGGGCAACGGCCGCTTCCTCGCCCTGTCGATGAAGACCGGCCGGATCGTGTGGTCCCGCGTTATCGGGGCGGGGACCGAGTCCTCGCCGACGGTCTCCGGGCAGAGCGTGTACTTCGGCGACCAGGCGGGGAACGTCTACTCACTCCGCACGAGCGACGGGCGCGTCAACTGGACCTATCACGCGAGTGGCGCGGTCAAGGGCGGCCTCGCGCTCGCCAACGGAAACGCGTACTTCGGCGACTACGCAGGGCGCGCGTACGCGCTGAACGCGGCCACCGGACACCAGGTCTGGGCGGTGACCACGAGCGGCACGCAGTTCGGTTTCGGCTCCGGAAATTTCTATTCGACGCCGGCGGTGGCGTTCGGGCGCGTGTACATGGGCAACACCGATGGTTTCGTTTATTCGTTCGGCGAGCGAACCGGCGAGCTGGCCTGGTCGACCGAGACCGGCGCCTACGTGTACGCCTCGGCCGCGGTGGCGAACGTTCCAGGCCTCGGGCCGACCGTCTACCTCGGCTCGTACGACGGCCACTTCTACGCGTTCAACGCCCAGTCGGGAGCGATCCGCTGGACCCACTCTGCGGGGGGGAAGATCTCCGGCTCGGCGACGATCGTCGGCGGGGTGGTCTACTACTCCAATCTCGGCTCCAGGACCACCGCCGGTCTGGACATTCGGACCGGGCGTCAGGTGTTCTCGTTCCACGACGGAGCCTTCAATCCGGTAATCTGCGACCCAGGCGCGATCTACCTGAGCGGTTACAGCACGCTCTACCAGATGTTGCCCAAGCAATCGGCGCACCAAAATGGTGCCAGCGCGCCGCCCACATAGCCCCAAAACGTAACCAAAAAGCGCCGCAAATAGACGCTTAAAGAACGTGCGTTCGGGGGTTTCCTGCTATCATAAGTGAGTCTATGCGTTGTCGTAGTGGAAGTCATTGTCAGCGACCGGTGGAGCCCGGTCGCCGGTTCTGTGCGGAGCACGCGGCCGAGCTCGATCGCATGCGCGAGGAGCTGAAGGACGCGGCTGCAGCCCGCATTGGTCGGGGCCGTCCCAAGCGGTCGTCCACCTGCTGTCGCCCCGGCTGTTACGAGCCTCGTGTCCCCCCGGCCGCGTACTGCGATGCGTGCGCTGCGGCGGGCTACGTGGAAGAGGCCGCCTAGCAGCGGCCTTCGCCCCGCCGGACCCAAGAAGCACAGCACCTAAACCCGAGTCGCCGCGTCACTGTGGCTCGCGTACCGGAATGCCGGCACGCGCCAGGTGGCGCTTGGCTTCCCCGACCGTGTGGTGCCCGTAATGGAAGATCGAGGCGCAGAGCAGCGCATCTGCGCCGGCTCGGGCGGCTTGTGCGAGGTGCTCGAGCTCGCCAGCCCCCCCTGAGGCGATCACGGGCAAGCTCACCGCCCCGGCGACCGCTCCGGTGAGCTCGAGGTCGTAGCCCGCGGTGGTTCCGTCCCGGTCCATGCTCGTGAGCAGGATTTCGCCGGCGCCGCGCCCAGCGCCTTCTCGGGCCCACGCGACGGCGTCGCGACCGGTGGGCGTCCGGCCGCCCGCCGACCACGCCTGCCAGCCCACGCTCGTCAGTGCCTTGGCATCGATCGCCAGGACCACGCATTGGGCGCCGAACGTGCTCGCGAGCTCGTCGATCAAGTCCGGCCGCGCCAGCGCCGCCGAGTTGACCGACACCTTGTCCGCGCCGGCGTCCAGCACCGCCTGGGCATCGGCAACCGACCGGATGCCTCCGCCGATTGTGAACGGGATGAATACGTCGTCGGCGGTCCGGCGCGCCAGCTCGACGACGGTCTCGCGCCTGTCCGAGGTCGCGGTGATGTCCAGGAACACCAGCTCGTCGGCCCCCGCATCGTCGTAGCGGGAGGCGAGCTCGACCGGGTCTCCAGCGTCGCGCAGGTCGACGAACCCGACGCCCTTGACGACTCGCCCGGCGTCCACGTCGAGGCACGGGATGACGCGCTTGTAGTGCATGGGTAGCCCTTAGGGTCCCAGCGCGTGCTGGGCGTCCGCGACCGTGAATCGCCCTTCGTAGAGCGCCTTGCCGACGATCACGCCCGCCAGGTTGACCTGCCGCAGGGCCGCGAGCGCCCGCAGGTCATCTATCGAGGACACCCCGCCGGAGTAGAGGAAGCTCCCCCGCACCGCTTCCGCGACGCGCCGGACGCCGTCGAGATCGGGGCCCACCAGCATCCCGTCGCGCCCGATGCTCGAGTAGACGAACCTCCGCACCCCCCTCCTCCCGACCCGCTCGAACACCGACTCGATCGGGATGTCGGTCTGCTCCGTCCAACCCGACGCCGCGAGGAGGCCGTCGCGGGCGTCCACGGACACGACGACTCGGTCGCCGAGTTCGGCCACCGCCTCGTCGAGGAGATCCACGTCGCGAAACGCAGCCGTGCCGAGGACCACCCGGACGGCGCCGGCCTCGACCGCTCCTCTAACGGCGGCCATTGTGCGGAGTCCCCCTCCCACCTGCACCGCGACATCGAGGTCGCCCACAATTCTCGCTACGTGCTCGAGGTTGGCCGGAATGCCCGTGCGCGCTCCGTCCAGATCCACCACGTGCAGTGTCCGCGCCCCGCCGTGCACCCATCGGCGCGCCGCCTCCAGGGGATCCGAGTCGTACACCGTCTTTGAGTCGAAGTCCCCCTGAGCCAGCCGCACGGCCTTCCCTCCGAGGATGTCGACCGCCGGAACGAGGATCATGCCGCAACCGCGGCGCCGGTTGAACGCGCGCAGAGGGCGACAAACGCCGCGAGCATCTCGAGGCCGTGCGCCGAGGACTTCTCGGGATGAAACTGCACGCCGAACACGCGGCCGCGGCCGACGATCGTGGCAAATCGCTCTCCGTACTCGGTCGTGCCGATCACATCCCGCGGATCACGGGGTCGCGCCACGAACGAGTGCACGTGGTAGAACGGACAGCCGCCCGGCGGCAGCCCCACGGTCAGCGGCGAAGGGCGCTCGAACGAAACCTCGTTCCAACCGATGTGGGGAAGGCGGAGGTCACCCGCCCGCAGGCGAGTGACCTCTCCATTGATGAGGCCGAGGCCCTCCGTTCGCTCGAGCTCCTCCGAGGCGTCGAACAGCAGCTGCATTCCGAGGCAGATGCCGAGGAGCGGTGTGCCGGCGGCGGCGCGGGCGCGAATGAGATCGACCAGGCCGAGCTCGCGGAGGTTGCGCATGGCCAGCGGAAAGGCGCCCACGCCCGGGACCACGAGACCGTCGCAGCGGTCGAGATCTGCGCGGTCGTAGCTCACCATGACTTCCGCGCCCACGTGCTCGAGCGCCTTCTGCACGGAGCGGCGATTGCCCATCCCGTAGTCGACGAGGCCGATCACACCAGCGTTCCCTTCGTGCTCGGGACCTCACGCTCGGACGGGTCGACCGCGACCGCCAGCCGCAATGCGCGTGCGAACGCCTTGAACGTGGCCTCGATCACGTGATGGACGTTCGTTCCCGCCTCCACGGTGATGTGCAGGGTCAGCTTGGCGTTGGCGGCCAGGGCGCGGAAGAACTCCTCGGTCAGCTCGTGGTCGAAGTTGCCGATTGCTCCCGGCGGAAGCGCGGCCTCGAACACCAGTAGCCCGCGGCCCGAGATGTCGATCGCACACGAGGCGCGCGATTCGTCCATCGGCACCGTGGCCTGACCGTAGCGCATGATCCCTACCCGATCGCCGAGCGCCTGGTCGAGCGCCTGTCCGATGCAGATGCCGACGTCCTCGACCGTGTGATGGGCGCCGGTTTCGAGATCGCCCTGGGCCCGCACGCTCAGGTCGAGGCGCCCATGGCGAGCCAGCAGATCGAGCATGTGATCGAGGAAACCAACTCCCGTTTCTCTCGTGCCAAGGCCGTCGCCATCGAGTGTGAGGCTCACGTGGATGTCCGTCTCCCTCGTGGTGCGGTCGATTTCGGAGGCGCGGGTCATGGGTCGCCATTGTCCCGAATGCGCGCTTCCATCGACCGGGCGTGGATCTCGAACCCCTCCGCCCGGGCCACCGGTGCGGCCGCTCGGGCCAGAGCGGTGGCAGCACGGCCTATCCGGACCTCGCTGAAGCGGCGGCGAAAGTGCGTGGTGGACAGCGCCGATGCGAAGCGAGCCGCTCCATCGGTGGGAAGAATGTGGTTCGAGCCCGCTATGTAGTCGCCGAAGGCGGTGCCGGCGGTCGCGCCGACGAACACGCAGCCGGCGTGGGTCGCGGCGGGGGCGAGCGCCTCGGCGTGGTTTCCGACCAGCTCGAGGTGCTCGGGTGCGAACGCCTGCGCGAGCTCCAGCGCCTGCTCGGTGTCTGCTGTTCGTACGAGGCGCGCTACGGCTCCCGTGTCGGCGCCTGCGCTCAGTTTGGCCGCGATGGCCTGCACCAGTTGCCGCGACCGTGACGCGGCGACGACGAGCGTCCCGGGACCGTGCTCGGCCTGGGCCAGTAGATCCAGAGCAACGACCTCGGCGTCGGCGTCCGGGTCCGCGATCAGGAAAAGATCGCTGGGGCCGGCGAACCCGTCGATTCCGACCCGGGTAGATACCTGGCGCTTGGCCTCCTGGACGTACAGGTTCCCGGGGCCGGCGATCACGTCGACCGTTTTTACCTCCCTTGTCCCATGTGCGAGCGCCGCGACCGCCTGGGCTCCGCCCATCCGGTACACCGCGGTCGCCCCGGCCAGCCGACACGCGCCCAGCACCACCGGGTCAAGGTCTTTGTTCCGGCCCGGCGGCGCGCACACGGCTACATCTGTGACTCCCGCGACTCGCGCGGTCACCACGCCCATTACGACCGTGCTCGGGTACGGGGCGCGTCCTCCCGGCACGTAGATGCCGGCGCGCTGAACTGGCGCCTCGCGAAGCGTGATCTCGTGTCCGTCGTCGAACGCGACGCGCTGGTCCTCGCGCAGCCCCGCCGCCGCCACCCGGCCCACGTTGTCGATCGCGCGCTCGAGGCCGGCGCGGACGTCGTCGTGCAGCACGTCGGCGGCCTGGTCCAGCTCGGCATCGGTTACGAGCAGCGGCGCAGGTTCCGCGCCACCGGTGTCGAAACGGCGGGTGTACTCGCGCACCGCCTCGTCGCCGCGTTCGCGGACGTCGGCGATGATAGCTGCGACTTGGGCACCGACCGACTCCGCCGAGGGGACGAGCCCTCGCAACTCGGCAGCCAGCGCCGCCGGGTCGCCGTCGCCGCCCAGCGCGAGGGTCTCACACTGCATCGATCCGCTCCAGCAGCGCGTCGATTTCTTGCGCCTTTAGCTTGTGGGCGACCCGGTTGGCGATCAGGCGCGCGGTGCAGCGGGCGATCTCTTCGCGCACCACGAGGCCGTTCTCGCGCAGCGTCTTGCCGGTGGCGGTGAGGTCGATGATCCCCTCGGCGAGGCCGGTCAGCGGAGCCAACTCGACCGAGCCCTTGACTTCGACGATCTCGGCCTGGCGACCCGTCTCGACGAAGTGCCGTGCCGCGACGCGAGGGTATTTCGTGGCGATCCTCACGACGCCGAGGCGCCTGAGCGCCTCGGCGGCGCGATCTTCCCCCGCGGCGGTCGCGAGCACCATCGTGCACTGGCCGTAGCCGAGATCGACGAGCTCGTAGACCTCGCGCTCCGACTGCTCCATGAGCACGTCCTTTCCGGTGATGCCGATGTCGGCGGCTCCCGCCTCGACGTATGTAGGCACGTCGGAGGGACGCATGGTGATGATCCCCGAGGCGTCGAACAGGAGCTTGCGGTCGTTGTCGCGGACCTCGCGCGTGTCGATGCCGATTCTGTCGAGCAGGTCGAGCGTCTGGGCGAACAAGGCGCCTCGTGGTACCGCGATCCGCAGGTCGGTCATCGGATGCCCCGCTCCTCGCCGGTGAGCGCGATGTGCAGCCGCTCCACGTTGAGCGCGAACCCCACCGCCGGCAGCGGCCGGCCGAAGCGTCCCAGCAGGTCGTCGTAGCGCCCGCCACTCCCGATGGGCACGCCGTGCGCGGGGTCATAGACCTGGAACACCGCGCCCGTGTAGTAGCCGAGGCTGCGCACCAGCCCGAGGTCGAAGATGAGCCGATCGGCCACTCGCGGCTCGAGCAGTGCATGGGTCGCGCGCATCCCGGCCGCCGCCCGCTCGAGCGCTCCCGACAGGCCATCGAGCACTTCCGGTCCCCCTCGGACGCGCGGCACCCTGAGCAGCAGGTCGACTCGATCCGCGGCGAGCCCTAGCGCTCGCACCTCGCGCTCGAGGGCGACGAAGTCGCCCGTGACAAGCGCGGCCAGGATCAGATCGCGCTCCGCAGCCGCGACCTCCATCGCGTCCAGCAGGCCCGGATACAGTGAGGCGTCGCCGACCCCGACCCGGTAGGTCTTCAGGCCTGCTGCGTCGAGCGCGTCGCAGAGGAGGGTGAGCGCCTCAGCGGTCCCAGTTGGTGCCGGAGCACCGAGGAGCTCGGCGCCGGCCTGCAGGAACTCCCGCGATTGTCCGCGCTGCGGGCGCACCCCGCGGTAGGCGTGGGCGAAGTAGCAGAACCGCAGCGGGGGGTCGACGTGCGCGTAGCGGGTGGCCGCAATGCGAGCGATCGGGACCGTCATATCCGATCGGAGCACGAGCACCTGCCCCTGTTCGTCGAACGTCCGGTACGCCGGCTGGGTGGCGGTGAGCTCGCGGCGCTCGTACTCGAGCGCCGGGGTGTACACCTCGCCGTAGCCCGCGCGCTCGAACACGTCGCGGATGCGGTCGGTCATCGAGCGCAGCTCGCGCATCTCGTCTGGGAGGACGTCGCGGGTGCCGCTGGGGATGCGGTCTGCGGCCATCGGTCGCGCTCTAGTGTGCGACGACGTCAAACGTGCGCGGGCACGTCTTCCACGCGCGTGATTCGCGCGCCGAGTTCCCGCAGCCGTTCGTCGATGCGCTCATAGCCGCGGTCGATGTGACGGACGTTTCCGATCTCGGTGACGCCGTCGGCGCACAGGGCGGCGATCAGCATCGCCATGCCGGCGCGAATGTCCGGAGAGTCGACGCGCTGACCGTGGAGCCGTCGCGGCCCCACGACGATCGCCCGGTGCGGATCGCAGATGGTGATCGCGGCGCCCATCAACTGGAGCTTGTCACAGAAGAACAGGCGGTTCTCGAACATCTTCTCGTGGACGATCACCGATCCCTCAGCCTGGCTGGCGAGCGCCAGCGCGATGCTCGTCAGATCGGCGGGAAACGCCGGCCAGGGTCCATCCTCGACCTTGGGCATGTAGTCGCCGGCGTCGTTGCGGATCACCAGCCGCTGGTTGCCGGGGACGATCACATCGGCGCCGCGAACCTCGGTCCGCAGGCCCAGCCGCTCGAACACGAGCCGGATCATCCGGAGGTCTTCGGGTTTTGTGTTCTTGACCACCAGCTCGCCGCCGGTGACGCCGGCCAACGCCATGAACGATCCGATCTCGATGTGATCCGGGGCGATCTCGTGCGTGCACCCGCGAAGGCTGGAGGTGCCGTGGACGGTCATCACGTTGGAGCCGATGCCGTCGATCGCGGCGCCCATCGCCACCAGCATGCGCGCGAGGTCCTGGACGTGGGGCTCGGACGCGGCGTTGCGGATCACCGTCGGCCCCCGCGTCAATGCTGCCGCCATCAGCGCGTTCTCGGTCGCCATCACCGACGGCTCGTCCATCAGGAAGTCGCACGGCCGCAACCCCAGCGGGGCCTCGAGCGTGATGCCGTGGCGGTGGTGATCAACGGACGCACCGAGCGCCCGGAACGCGTCCAGATGCGGATCGAGCCTACGCCGGCCGATCACGTCGCCGCCGGGAGGCGGCATGTGAGCCTGGCCGAACCGGGCCAGGAGCGGGCCCGCGAGCAGGAAGGACGCCCGGATCCGCTCCGAGAGTTCAGCGTCGACGTCCTGGCGATCGACGCTGGAGGCGTCGAGGCGGACTTCCCCCGGTCCCTGCCAGGCCACGTGCACGCCGAGCTCCTCGAGCAGCAGGATCATCGCCTCGACGTCCCGGATCCGCGGAACGTTGTGGAGGATGACCTCGTCCTCGGTGAGCAGGCACGCCGCCAGGATCGGGAGCGCACCGTTCTTGTTGCCGGCGGGTACAAAGGTGCCGGACAGCGGCACCCCGCCCTCGATTACGAACTTCTCCATAGGGATCGGGCCCGCCACCGAGGGTCGTGGAGGGTCGGGGCGGCCACCGCGCAGAGTACCCGGTGGCGAACTCTGGCGACGCGTGGCGGTCGGCGCCTGCTGAGCTAGGGTAACGCGCATGCAAGTACAGATTTCGCGCGATGAGGCCTGGAACCTTCTTACTGAATGGACTGCATCCGAGTCTTTGCTGCGCCACATGCTCGCGGTGGAGGCGGCGATGCGGGCCTACGCGCCGCGATTCGACGGGGACGTCGAGCTGTGGGGCCTGACCGGCCTGCTCCACGACCTCGACTACGAGCGCTATCCCGACCTGGGCGACGGTCATCCCCGTTACGCGATCCGCGAGCTCGAACAGCGCGGATACCCGCCCGAGCTCGTCCGCGCGGTGGCCTCACACGCCGATTTCATGGGCGTTCCGCGTGAGACTCCGATGGAGAAGACGCTGTACGCCGTGGACGAGCTCTCGGGGTTCCTGTTGGCGTGCGCATACGTCCGGCCCGAAGGGTTCCTAGGGATGACGCCTAAGTCCGTCAAGAAGAAGCTCAAGCAGCCGAGCTTCGCCGCCGCGGTGGACCGGGACGAGCTGCGACGGGGTGCCGAGGAGCTCGGCGTCGACTTCGATGAGCACCTCGAGATCGTGATCGGCGCGTTGGCGGAGCGCCGTGAGGAGCTCATGGGCGCCGGCGGGTAGCGCCTCGCGGACCGCGCCACCGTTCCGACCGCGACACTCTTCCGACCCGCGCCAGCGCCATAGGCCCCCCCAGGCCCCAGGCCCGCCAAAGTCGCCCTGGACCCCGCCACCGTCCTAGCGTCGGTATGGTCGCCGACATGGCAGGTGAGGCCATCCGCATCGCTGTCCTCGAAGGGGACGAGACCGGGCAGGAGCTTCTCGATCAGGCCGTTCGTCTCCTGGATCCGGAGCTCCTCCGACTCGACCTCGAGCTCTGGCGCTTCGACCTCTCCCTGGAGAATCGGCGTGCCACCTCGAACGAGATCGTCGGCGACGCCGCGGTGGCGATGCGCGACCTCGGGTTGGGGCTGAAGGCCGCGACGATCACCCCCGAGGGAGCGGACGACGTGGGATCGCCCAACCGCATCCTGCGCGAGGGCGTGGGCGGCAAGGTCATCGTCAGAACCGGCCGCCGGCTGCCCGGCGTCTCGCCGATCGCCGGCGTGCATTACCCGATCTCGATCGTCCGGATGGCGGTCGAGGATGCCTACGGCGCCGAACAGTGGCGCGACGGCGAGCCGGGGTCCCCGTCAGAGGTGGCCTACCGCACGGATCGCGTGACGCGATCCACGTGCCGGGCGGTCGCCGAGTACGCGTTCACGACCGCGGTGAAGATGAGCGCACGCGTCTACGGCGGACCGAAATGGACGGTCTCGCCGGTGTACGAGGGGATGCTCAAAGAGGAGCTCGACCGCGCCGCCGCCGCCCATCCCGACGTCGCCTACCAACCGGTGTTGATCGACGCCACCTATGCCGGCCTGATGTCCGGGGCGGCCGATTCCCCGCTGGTCATTCCCGCCCTGAATCGCGATGGTGACTGCCTCTCGGACCTGGTTCTGCCGATGTTCGGGTCGATCGCGGGCGCCGAGTCAGTCCTTCTCGCCTTCGACGAGAGCTACGACACGACCGTCGCGATGGCGGAGGCGCCTCACGGCACCGCCCCGGCACTACAGGGCAAGGACGTCGCCAATCCGCTCGCGATGATCCTCGCGTGCGGTGCCGTGCTCCGGCATGCCGCCGATCGGCATGGCGTCGGCGCGGAGCAGGCGTCACGGGCGATCTACGAGGCGGCCCTGGAAACGGTCGGCTCGCGCACGCGCACCCCGGACCTCGGCGGCCACGCCGGCACGACGGAGTTCACGGACGCGGTCATCGAGCGGGTGCGGACGAAGCTCGACGTCTGGTCCTCCCTGGGCTCGGCCGCCTGAGCCCGTAGCTCGCAGCGCCCGGGGCCCGGCCACCCCCGCGTCGAGCGCCCGGCCACGCCCCGCGGCCAGCGCTCGGCCACGCCCCGCGGCCAGCGCCCGGGCCCGGGGGTTCCGTCCGAACGCGCCCGTACCCTGCCCGAACATATGTTCCATTTTTCTGGTGAGCGCCTGCGCGCCTGGGTGAGCCGCCTCGACGACGTCCTGGGCGACCCGCAGAGCAGCCCCGAGCCACAACTTCATCGCGACCACCCCCACCGGCGGCCCCTGGTCTGGCACTATGCCCGGCGCCCTGGACGCGTCCCTCCGCCCCCTGCACACTGCCTCTCCCCGGTCCGCCCGCCCCGTGCGGTCGGCGGGCGAGACGAGGCTATGCGCTAACCGAACGAAAGGTGGTCTGGTGGGCCGCCCAACGGCCCACTGAGCAGCGCCGCTACCCGAGGCCGAGCCAGCTCGCGAGTGCGTGCGCGGCGAGAATGGCACCGCTCGGCTCGCCGCTCTGGGTGCCCGGATGGGCGGTGACGAGAGCGAACAGGACCACGAGGAACGTGCCGAGGCCCAGCACGAGGCAGACGATCAGGAGCACGAGAACCTGCGGGTTCGCGCGAAGGAAGCTCATCACATCGCGCATGTCCAGCTACCTCTTTCTCGCGCTCTTGATCTACGAAAAACCGGCGGCGACCTACTCTCCCAGGCCCTTGCGAGCCAAGTACCATCGGCGCTGAGGGGCTTAACTGCTCTGTTCGGAATGGGAAGAGGTGTTTCCCCCTCGCCATAGCCACCGGAAACCGGTAGAGACCGCCCCTCGCGGACCCTCAAAACTACACAGTGCCAATGCACGGATATCAAAAGATCCGTCAAGCCCTCGACCCATTAGTACCGGTCTCCTACGGATGTCACCACCCTTCCAGATCCGGCCTATCAACCTGGTGATCTTCCAGGGGTCTTACTCCCTCAAGGGGATGGGAGAGCTCATCTCGAGGCCGGCTTCCCGCTTAGATGCTTTCAGCGGTTATCCGATCCGCACGTAGCTAACCTGCAGTGCCCTTGGCAGGACAACAGATACACCAGAGGTGCGTTCGTCCCGGTCCTCTCGTACTAGGGACGAATCCTCTCAACTCTCCAACGCCCGCGGCAGATAGGGACCGAACTGTCTCACGACGTTCTGAACCCAGCTCGCGTACCGCTTTAATGGGCGAACAGCCCAACCCTTGGGACCTACTTCAGCCCCAGGATGCGACGAGCCGACATCGAGGTGCCAAACCGGGCCGTCGATGTGGACTCTTGGGCCCGATGAGCCTGTTATCCCCGGAGTACCTTTTGTCCGTTGAGCGACGGCGCTTCCACTTGCTACCGCCGGATCACTAAGGCCTGCTTTCGCACCTGCTCGACTTGTCAGTCTCGCAGTCAAGCTCCCTTACTGCCTTTACACTCTCCGCACGATTTCCGACCGTGCTGAGGGAACCTTTGCGCGCCTCCGTTACACTTTGGGAGGCGACCGCCCCAGTCAAACTACCCGCCTGTCACTGTCCGGCGCCCGGATTCACGGCGCACCGTTAGAGATCCAATACACCAAGGGTGGTATCTCAAGGATGCCTCCACGCCAGCCGCAGCCGGCGCTTCCAAGGCTCCCACCTATCCTGAGCGAGATGCATCGAACCCCAATACCAGGTTGTAGTAAAGGTTCACGGGGTCTTTCCGTCTAGCCGCGGGTACTCGGCATCTTCACCGAGACTGCAATTTCACCGAGCCCCTCGTTGAGACAGCGTTCAAGTCGTTACGCCATTCGTGCAGGTCGGAACTTACCCGACAAGGAATTTCGCTACCTTAGGACCGTTATAGTTACGGCCGCCGTTTACCGGGGCTTAGTTTCGGTGCTTCGGGTCAAGCCCTAACACCTCCACGTAACCTTCCGGCACCGGGCAGGCGTCAGCCCCTATACGTCGTCTTACGACTTAGCAGAGACCTGTGTTTTTGGTAAACAGTCGCTTGAACCTATTCACTGCGGCCCTCTCGGGCTCCCCGCGCGAGGCGCTTCACCCTACTGGGGCGCCCCTTATCCCGAAGTTACGGGGCGATTTTGCCGAGTTCCTTAACGAGGGTTATCTCGATCACCTTAGTGTTCTCCACTTGCCCACCTGTGTCGGTTTTGGTACAGGCACGCGCTTCCTCCCTAGAGGCTTTTCTTGGAGGCTTGGCGTCCGGGACTCGCCGGCTTAGAGCCAGCTGGCATCGCGCCTCAGGTTATGCGGCTCCGGATTTGCCTAGGACCACCCCTACACGCTTACCCCAGGACGACCATCGCCTGGGCTCCCATAGCCTTCCTCGTCCCCCCATCGGTCAAACGGAAGCGACGTGGTACGGGAATATCAACCCGTTGGCCATCGACTACGCCTTTCGGCCTCGCCTTAGGTCCCGACTAACCCTGAGCAGACGAACTTTACTCAGGAATCCTTGGGCAATCGGTGGAGGGGATTCTCACCCCTCTTTCGTTACTCATGCCGGCATTCTCACTTCCCAGGCCTCCACGGCTGGCTTACCCCGCCGCTTCACTGGCCTGGGAACGCTCTCCTACCGCGCGATCGGCCCGAAGGCTCACGCACCCGCAGCTTCGGTGACTAGCTTGAGCCCCGTTACATTGTCCGCGCTCGAACACTTGACCAGTGAGCTGTTACGCACTCTTTCAAGGGTGGCTGCCTCTAAGCCAACCTCCTGGTTGTCTATGCACTCGAACATCGTTTACCACTTAGCTAGTACTTAGGGACCTTAGCTGGCGGTCTGGGCTGTTTCCCTTTTGACGCTGAAGTTTATCCCCCAGCAACTGACTCCCGGAGTAGCCGTGACGGTCTTCGGAGTTTGCCTGAATTCGGTAACCTGGTAGGGCCCCTAGTCCAAACAGTGCTCTACGGCCGCCACGGAATTTATCCGAGGCTATACCTAAATATATTTCGGAGAGAACCAGATATCACTGAGCTTGATTAGCCTTTCACTCCGACCCACAGGTCATCCGCCCAGTTTTCAACCTAGGTCGGTTCGGTCCTCCACGAGGTCTTACCCCCGCTTCAACCTGCCCATGGGTAGCTCGCTCAGCTTCGGGTCTACCGCCTACGACTATGACGCCCTATTCGGACTCGCTTTCGCTACGGCTCCGCTCATCGCTTAACCTTGCCGCAGACGAGTAACTCGCCGGCTCGTTATGCAAAAAGCACGCGGTCACAGCACAAGTCTGCTCCCACCGCTTGTAGGCACGCGGTTTCAGGTACTATTTCACTCCCCTTCCGGGGTACTTTTCACCTTTCCCTCACGGTACTAGTCCGCTATCGGTCACCAAGGAGTACTTAGCCTTGGAGGGTGGTCCCCCCAGATTCAGTCCGCGTTTCACGGGTGCGGACTTACTCAGGAACGCCTGCGGGAGGCTGTGCAGATTTCGTCTACGGGACGATTGCCCTCTTTGGTGCGCGGTTCCACGCGCTTCGACTACCACACAACTTTGTAACTTCCGCCGAACCGGTCACGGCCCGGAACAGACGCCCTACAACCCCCGACGCGCAACGCGTGACCGCTTACACGCATCGGGTTTGGGCTGATCCCTTTTCGCTCGCCACTACTCAGGGAGTCTCGGTTGATTTCCTTTCCTCGGGGTACTGAGATGTTTCACTTCCCCCGCTTGTCTTCACCGCGCCTATGTGTTCAGCGCGGGATAACGCCGCATTACCGGCGCTGGGTTTCCCCATTCGGGAATCCGCGGGTCAAAGGCTATTCAGCGCCTCACCGCGGCTTATCGCAGCCGTTCACGCCCTTCATCGACTCTTGGTGCCAAGGCATCCACCATGTGCCCTTACTATCTTGACGGTGATCTTGCAGTGAGTCACCGAAGTGACTCACCGTTGAGTAGTGACCGAGTCACCACTCGGTGATACCCGTTTACATTGGCTACTGTGCAGTTTTCAAGGTCCGTGAGGAGGCTCGGGCGCATGACCTGCGCGCTCAGTGCCGAAGCACGCAGTGACCGCCGGCGATGCGCCGGTCTCTCAAAACTCAACAGCATGCGGCACGTCTCGCGGACTGGGAGCTGGCTCCCAAACGACGCGCCTTGCCAGATCCGGTCGACATTTCTAGTCCGGATGCGCTGCCGGCACCGGTGAACTCGAGGTTCGACCAGAGCGCCAGACTCGCCAGGCGTGATTGCCTGACGGGCTCCGGGTGCCCTCAGTAAGAGGGCTTCCCTAGAAAGGAGGTGATCCAGCCGCAGCTTCCGCTACGGCTACCTTGTTACGACTTCACCCCAGTCACGAGCCCCACCTTCGACGGCTCCCTCCCTTGCGGGTTAGGCCACCGGCTTCGGGTGTTGCTCACTCCCATGGTGTGACGGGCGGTGTGTACAAGGCCCGGGAACGTATTCACCGCGGCAATGCTGATCCGCGATTACTAGCAACTCCACCTTCATGCAGGCGAGTTTCAGCCTGCAATCCGAACCGAGACGCGCTTTAAGGGATTCGCTCCACCTCGCGGTCTCGCAGCCCTCTGTACGCGCCAATGTAGCACGTGTGTAGCCCTGGACATAAGGGGCATGATGACTTGACGTCATCCCCACCTTCCTCCGGTTTGTCACCGGCAGTCTCGCATGAGTCCCCAACTAAATGCTGGCAACATGCGACGGGGGTTGCGCTCGTTGCGGGACTTAACCCAACATCTCACGACACGAGCTGACGACAGCCATGCACCACCTGTGATTCTGCCCCGAAGGGAAGACCGTGTTTCCACGGCGGTCAGAAACATGTCAAGCCCAGGTAAGGTTCTTCGCGTCGCGTCGAATTAAACCACATGCTCCGCTGCTTGTGCGGGCCCCCGTCAATTCCTTTGAGTTTTAGCCTTGCGGCCGTACTCCCCAGGCGGGGTACTTAATGCGTTAGCGTCGGCACGGGGGGAGTCGACACCCCCCACACCTAGTGCCCATCGTTTACGGCGTGGACTACCAGGGTATCTAATCCTGTTTGCTCCCCACGCTTTCGCGTCTCAGCGTCAGTACCGTCCCAGCGAGCTGCCTTCGCCATTGGTGTTCCTCCTGATATCTGCGCATTTCACCGCTACACCAGGAATTCCACTCGCCTCTTCCGGACTCTAGCTCGACAGTTTCCACCGGCATTCCAGGGTTGAGCCCTGGACTTTCACAGCAGACTTATCGAGCCGCCTACACGCGCTTTACGCCCAATGATTCCGGACAACGCTTGCCCCCTACGTATTACCGCGGCTGCTGGCACGTAGTTAGCCGGGGCTTCTTCTGAAGGTACCGTCACTCCAGCCGGCTATTCACCGACGAAGCTTCGTCCCAACTGAAAGGGCTTTACAACCCGAAGGCCTTCTTCACCCACGCGGCGTTGCTGCGTCACGCTTTCGCGCATTGCGCAAGATTCCCCACTGCTGCCTCCCGTAGGAGTCTGGGCCGTGTCTCAGTCCCAGTGTGGCTGATCGTCCTCTCAGACCAGCTACCCATCGTCGCCTTGGTGAGCCGTTACCTCACCAACAAGCTAATGCGCCGCGGGCCAATCCCGATGCGGAGGCCGAAGCTTCCTTTCCCCAGCAGCCTTATGGCTGGAGGGCACATTTGGTATTAGCCCGAGTTTCCTCGGGTTGTCCCAATCATCGGGGCATGTTACCCACGTGTTACTCACCCGTTCGCGGCTTTGCCCCGGGCCGAAGCCCGGTTCGTCGCTCCACTTGCATGTGTTAGGCACGCCGCCAGCGTTCGTCCTGAGCCAGGATCAAACTCTCCGTGAAGAACTTCACAAAGAGCTGTCAGGAATTCCGCTCGCCGTAGCGGCTCCGCGAACTATGCCGCGAGACCTGACGAGCAAAACCTGGGCCTCTCCCTGGTGGGAAAGACCCTCGCCTCCACGCCCGACCGCTAGGCGGCCTTCGGGAGCTCCAAGTACACAGGCGGAGCTCCGGGAGACGAGACGGGTTCAATCTTGGCGCCGTCGCTCGATCGGCCCACGAATGAGCCGTCCGACGACGGCGTCGAACCTGGAC
The DNA here is from genome assembly GCA_963731355.1 of uncultured Solirubrobacterales bacterium. GTDB lineage: Bacteria > Actinomycetota > Thermoleophilia > Solirubrobacterales > Solirubrobacteraceae > Palsa-465. Next base: position 513,739 of record CAVSUS010000007.1, read on the forward strand.
ACACTCTCGGCCATAGGCAGGCCGAGGTGCGCATGCTGTTGAGTTTTCAAAGACCGTCGCCTCCGGCAGAAGGGGTTTCCTTCCAGAGGATGCGCCGAGAGCCTTGCGGCGCTCGGGGCAGAAGAGTATAGCCACATTCTCGCTTGGGGGCGCAAACTCACCCAACTTGGGAGGCGCGTGGCCGCGCTCACTGCCTGCAGAAAGGTAGCGTACCGGCGGACGGAATGCGCCGCGGTCGCGAGACTTTTCCTAGGCGATCAAAATCCGTGCAAATCGCCGCTTTCCGAGCTGCAGGACGCGCCCGTCGATCGCGCTCGGCCGGCAGTCGAGCGCGTCCGCGCGCAGCGCCTCGCCGTCGAGCTTGACCCCGCCCTGGGCGAGCAGCGCGGCGCGCCTCCGAGCGTCGAGACGCCGAACGCCGGCGGCGATCAGCGCCGGCAGGTGCACGACGCCGTCGCTCGCCGCGAACGTCACCTCCGGCACGTCGTCGGGGATCGCGTGCTGCACGTGGACGCGGTCGAAGGCCTCCTCGGCCGCCTGCGCGGCCTCGGCGCCGTGGAAGCGCTCGACCAGCGCGCGCGCCAGCGCGCGCTTGGCGTCCCGCGGGCCGAGCGTCCGCCGGCGAGCTCGCTGCCCGAGCAGCAGCTCGTACCAGGTGCTCCAGCGACGCTGTCGGGGATGCTCAGCGTCTTGCCGTACATCTCGTCGGGCGGCTCGGTGACGCCGATGTAGTTGCCAAGCGACTTCGACATCTTGCGCTCGCCGTCGGTACCGGTCAGCAGCGGCATGGTCAGGATCACCTGCTCGGGCTGGCCGTAGGCGCGCTGGATGTCGCGCCCGAGCAGCAGGTTGAACTTCTGGTCGGTGCCGCCGAGCTCGACGTCGGCCTTGATCGCGACCGAGTCGTAGCCCTGCAGCAGCGGATACATCAGCTCGAGCATCGAGACCGGCGTGTTCGCGGCCAGCCGCTTGGCGAAGTCGTCGCGCTCGATCACGTGCGCGACGGTGGTGGTGCGCCAGCAGCCGGAAGAGCTCCGCCATCGACATGTCGAGCCACTCGCCGTTGAAGCGCACCTCGAGCCGCTCCGGGTCGAGCACCTTGCAGCGCCTGCTCCTGGAAGGTCGTGGCGTTGGCCTTGATCTCCTCGTCGCTGAGCATCGGACGCGTCGACGAGCGCCCGCTCGGGTCGCCGACGCGCGCGGTGCCGTCGCCGATGATCAGCACGACCGTGTGGCCCGGCGTCCTGGAACTCGCGCAGCTTCTGGAGCACGACGGTGAACCCGAGGTGGATGTCCGGCGCGGTGGGGTCGATGCCGAGCTTGACCCGCAGCGGCCGTCCGAGCTTCGAGCTTGGCCTCGAGCCCGCCCTCGGGCAGGCAGTCGACTGCGTTGCGCGACAGCCACGCGGCTGCGTCTGAGGGTGTGGCTGACATCGGCGGCAATCGTAAGCGGCCCGCGGCCCGAATCGCTGTCGCGTCGCTGGGCGTACGGCGGCCGAGTAGCTAGATGACGGCTCGCCGCAGCCCGGCTGCCACTAGACTCTGCCAGCCTGCAGGCACCTGCTTGCGGTCTGGTCGCGAGCGCCGGGCCCCGAGCGGCGTGCGGCGCACCGGCGCTGAACGCGCCATCGCCGCAGTAGCACCCGTTCGCATGAGCGTCGAGAACCACACCCAGAGAGACGGCGAGCAGCGGCCCGCCCCGATCGTGATCGCGCCCGCCGAGCGCCGGCGACGGCGGCGGCGCCGCGCGCGGCCGCGCGCCCACCGCGCCCGCGCGTGCGCAAGCTGCGCCTGCTGTTCGTGCTCACCGGCTTCGGCGCGCTGGCGGTGATCTCGATGCTGTTCGGAGCGCTCACCTCGATCGCCTCCGACCTGCCGAAGTTCGAGAGCAACGTCCAGTTCAGCACAGACCGCCGACTCGTACATGTACGACATCAACGGCAACGCCGATCGGGCCGCTGGCGCCGGCCAGCACGCCGGCGATCGACCACTGGGATCAGATCTCGCCGAACATGGTGCACGCGATCGTCGCGGTCGAGGATCGCGGCTTCTGGAGCGAGTCGGGCATCAGCGTCCGCGGCCTGGCGCGCGCCGCGCTCGCCGATCTCACCGGCGGCAAGCTCCAGGGCGCCTCGACGATCCCCGAGGAGTTCATCAAGAACGTCCGACAGGAGGAGGACGACCGCACCGTCGCCGAGAAGCTGGTCGAGGCCGGCATGGCCTTCCAGCTCTCGCACCACTGGAAGCACACGAGCAGATCCTCACCGCGTACCTGAACTCGATCTACTTCGGCAACGGCGCGCTCGGGATCGAGGCGGCGGCGCGCGTCTACTTCGGCTGGGACCACGGCTACGACCCGGCCAATCCCGCCGGCGGCGGCGAGCAACGCCTGTGGCAACGCCGACCCGAGCACCCCAACCGGCCCGAGTGCGCGAGCGTGCTGACGCCGGCCGAGGCGGCGCTGCTGGCCGGCGATGGTCGCCAACCCGAGCGCGTTCAACCCGATCCTGCACCCGCGAGCGCGGCGCTACGGCGCGCCGCAACGACGTGGTGCTCAAGGACATGTACGAGCAGCACTACATCACCCACGCGCAGTACATGAACGGCACGCAACACGCCGCTGCCGACGCCGCGTCTGAGATCCAGCAGCCCGCAGCAGCAGCCGTCGGCCGCGCCGTACTTCACCAGCTGGGTCGAGCCGCAGGTCGTGCGCGCGCTCGAGAGCGAGGGCCTCGCCCCAAGCAGGCGCAGTACGAGGCCTACTACGGCGGGCTCAAGATCAAGCTGAGCATCGACCTCGACATGCAGAACGCAGGCCCAGCAGCGTGATCAACGACGAGCTCTTCGCCAGCCCGGGCCTGCCGAGCGCCTCGCTGGTCGCGATCGACAACAAGACCGGCGAGGTCCGCGCGATGGTCAGCGGCGACGGCGACTACCAGCAGTCGCCGTTCAACCTGGCGACGATGGGCTACCGCCAGCCCGGCTCCTCGTTCAAGATCTTCACGCTCGCGGCCGCGCTCTCCGAGGGCAGGATCACGCCCTACACGGAGTTCGACTCCAAGCCGCTCACGATCCACTTCGTGAAGCAGGGCGGCAACGCGTTCGCCGCCGCCAACGGCACCGGGCGCTTCCCCGTGCACAACTTCGGCAACGTCTACAGCGGCTGGATCCCGATGACGGTGGCGACGGCGACCTCCGACAACAGCGTCTTCGCCCAGCTCGGCACCGATCCAGCGATCGGGACCGCGGCGGTCGCCAGCTACGCGCAGCCTGATGGGCATCCGCTCGCCGATCTCCACCAACCCGTCGATGATCCTCGGCGGCCTCAACCACGGCGTCTCCGCGCTGGACATGGCCCACGCCTACTCGACCGTCGCCAACGGCGGCGTCAAGATCTACAACCCGGTCCTGGGCGACGTCGACAGGCGGCCCGATCGGCATCGACTCGATCTCCGGCTGCACCGCGACGGCTGCCGCACGGCAGCACGATCACCAACACAGGGCACGATGGCCCGACCAGCGCGCGTGCTCTCGCCGACGGTCGCCGCGACGATCACCGAGCTGCTGCACGGCCCGGTCGACGACAGCTACGGCACCGGCACCGCCGCCGCGATCCCCGGCGTCGACGTCGCCGGCAAGACCGGCACCACCTCCAACTACATCGACGCCTGGTTCGTCGGCTGGACCCCGCAGATGACGGTCGCGGTCTGGGTCGGCTACCCGAACAGCGGCAAGCCGATGACCGACCGACTACTACGGCAAGCCGGTCGAGGGCGGCACCTTCCCGGCGGTCATCTGGCACAACTTCATGGTCGGCGCGCTGCAGATCCTGCAGGACGAGGCCGCAGCACAAGCAGACGCAGCACGATCACCGCGCCGTCCTCGACCTACACCGGCGGCACCGGCACGACCACGACGGCACCACGACGACCACGACCGCCACGCGACCACGGCACCGACGCCACGACGCCGACCGACGCCGACCACGCCGCAGACCGACGGCGACGGCAACACCGGCGCGGCACTCGGCAGCCGGCGCGAGCGCACGCCGAACCAGACCGAGACGCTGCCGCAGACCAGCCAGCACGCCGCCGCCGCCGCGCCGTCGGACACCTCGACGACGGCCAGCAACGGCGGCGGCCGGGCTCTAGCCAGCGGCCGGCGTCGCGCACCGGCACCGACAGGTAGCGGCTGCCCGGCCAGGCAGAAGCGCCACGGCAGCTCGGCCGCCTTGGTGATCCCGATCCGGCGGTCCCGCTGGACCACCGGATCGCTGAAGCGCTCGCGGCCGCGCCCGAGATCACGCACCGGGCCGCGCTGCCAGGTCACAGCCGTTGTCGGCCAGCGTCGATCGCCGAGCGCCTGGGTGAGCTTGCCCGGGCCCGAGCAGAGCGCTCGCGGCCGCGGCTCGATGCCGCGGCGCTCGCGCCATCAGCTCGATCCCGTCGAGCGGCTCGAGCGCGCGGATCAGCACCGCGGCGCCGACGCCCTCGGGCTCGCAGACGGCGTTCAGCAGCGCGTGGATCCCGTAGGAGAGGTAGACGTAGGCCCGCCCCGGCGGCCCGAACAGCGTCTCGGTGCGCGGCGTCAGGCCGACGAAGGCATGGCAGGCCGGCTCGCTGTCGTGGTAGGCCTCGGTCTCGACGATCACGCCGCTGCACTCGCCGTGCGTGACCACGCAGCCGATCAGCGCCTCGGCCACCTCGAGCACGGGCCGCGCGTAGAAGTCCGGCTTCACCGTCCGCCGCGCGCGCGCTCGAGCGCCGCGCGCGCGTGGCCGAGCTGCTCGCGCACCGCGGCCGAGCCGGTGCCGCCCGCGCGAGGCCTTCGACTCGAGCCAGGCGCCGTCGCGCGAGCAGCGCGTAGAAGCCTCGGGTCGAGCAGCGGCGAGGCGGCCTGCAGCTCCTCCGGCGTCAGCTCCGAGAGCGTGCGTCCGCTGCTCGACGCGCCAGCCGCACGAGCCCGCCGACGACGTGGTGCGAGCTGCGGAACGGCAGCCCGCGCTTGACCAGGTAGTCGGCGACGTCGGTGGCGGCGAGGAACTCGTCGCCGGCGGCCGCGGCGAGCCGCTCGCGCTTGAAGCTGATCGTGCTCAGCATCCCCTGCGCCGCGGCGAGCACCAGCTCGAGCGTGTCGACCGCGTCGAACAGGTGCTCCTTGTCCTCCTGCATGTCCTTGTTGTAGGTCAGCGGCAGGCCGTGCATCACGCCGTGCAGCGCCGCCAGGTGCGCCGAGATCCGCGGCGCCTTGGCGCGCAGCAGCTCGGCGGCGTCGGGGTTCTTCTTCTGGGGCATGATCGAGGAGCCCGAGGCCCAGGCGTCGGAGACCTCGCAGAAGCCGAACTCCTCGCTCGACCACAGCACGATCTCGGCGCCGAGCCGCGAGAGATGCGTGGCGCAGGTGCTGGCGGCGGCCAGGTAGTCGAGCACGAAGTCGCGGTTGGAGACGGCGTCGATCGAGTTCTCGGCGACGCCGGCGAAGCCGAGCTCGGCGGCCATCATCTCGCGGTCGGTGTCGAAGTTCACGCCCGGCCAGCGCGCCGGCGCCGAGCGGCAGCGCCGCGGTGCCCGCGAGCACCGCCGCGGAAGCGGCTGCGCGTCGCGCAGCAGCATCCAGGCGTAGGCGAGCAGGTGGTGGCCGAGGTAGACCGGCTGGGCGCGCTGCAGGTGCGTGTAGCCGGGCATCGGCCAGTCGATGTGACGCTCGGCCAGGTCGATCAGCGTCTGCACCAGCTCGAGCGTCGCGGCCGCGGCCGCGCAGCGCCGCGTCGCGCGTGAACATCGCCATGTCGGTGGCGACCTGGTCGTTGCGCGAGCGCGCCGTGTGCAGCCGTCCGCCCGGCCTCGCCGGCGAGCTCGGTGACGCGCCGCTCGATCGCCATGTGCACGTCCTCGTCGCCCTCGGCGAAGGCGAACGTGTCGTCGCGCACCTCGTCGGCCACCGTCTCGAGCGCCGCGTGCAGCGCGTCGCGGTCGGCCTCGCTGATGATCCCGCGGGCGGCCAGCATCGACGCGTGCGCGACCGACTGCTGCACGTCGTAGGGCGCCAGCCGCCAGTCGAAGGCCAGCGAGTCGTTCAGCGCCCGGAAGACATCGTCCTGGGGCACCGCCATCCGCGGGCTCGACATCAGGCGGCTGCGACGAGCTCATGAGGCGCGCGAGCCAGCGATCCGCGTGTGCCGGCGCGCTGCGAAGCACGGCCGCGAGCTCCTCGGCGACGCGCGCGACCTGGCCCTCGCTCATCTGCGGGAAGAACGGGATCGCGATCGAGCGCGCCGCGACGTCCTCGCAGACCGGGAACTGGCCCGCGCGGTAGCCGAAGGTCTCCCGGTAGTAGCTCATCAGGTGGATCGCCGGGAAGTACGGCTTGGCCGCGATCCCGCGCGCGCCGAGCTGCGTCACGACCGCATCGCGGTCGACCCCACGCGGCAGCTGGATCACGTACACGAACCAGCCGCGCGCGCGCCTGCCCGGCGTTCTCGCACGGCAGCGTGACCTCCGGGATCTCCTGCAGCGCCTCGCGGTACAGACCGGCGACGCGCTCGCGGCCGGCGAGCAGCTCGTCGAGCCGCTCAGCTGCGCCAGGCCCGAGCGCGCAGGCGATGTCGGAGAGCCGGTAGTTGAAGCCGAGCCGGTCGTGATCGAGCCAATCCATGTTCGGGCGCGCGGCCCTGGTTGCGCTCGGAGTCGATGCGCTCCTTGATCGCCGGCGTCGCCGACCGACGACCATGCCGCCCTCGCCGGTGGTCATCTGCTTGTTGGCGTAGAAGGCGAACACCGCCGGGTGGCCGCGCCCGCCGATCGGGCCGCCGTCGGCGTAGACGCCGCCGAGCGCCTCGCAGGCGTCCTCGACGATCGGCACGCCGCGTCTGCTCGAGGCGCGGCCATGTCGGCCGGATAGCCGAACACGTGCACCGGCAGCAGCGCCGCCGTGCGCGAGGTGACCGCGGCGGCGGCCGCCTCGGCGTCGAGGTTCAGCGTGACCGGGTCGATGTCGACGAACACCGGGCGCGCGCGCTCGTAGATCGCGACGTTGGCGCTGGCGACGAACGAGAACGGGCGTGGTGATGACCTCCGTCGCCGTCGCTCACGCCGACGGCCCGCAGCGCCAGGTGCAGCCCCGCGGTGCCCGGAGGAGACCGCGCTCGCGCAGCGCGCGCCGACGCGCTGCGGCGAAGGCGCCGCTCGAACTCGGGCCCGCGCGGCCCGAGCGACAGCTGCCCCGAGCGCAGCACCTCGAGCACGGCCTGCTCCTCGGGCTCGCCGAGCACCGGCCGCGCCAGCGGGATCGGCATGTCCGGGCCGATCGCCGCCCGCCCGGATCGCTCAGGCGCTCACGACGAGGCGCGCGCCTCGTCCGCGCGCGCCGGCCGGTGTCCCGCCTGCATGCCGAGCTCGAGCGAGTCGACCAGCGCCTCCCACGAGGCCTCGATCACGTTGTCCGAGACGCCGATCGCGCCCCACTCCTGCTCGCCGTCGGAGGAGTCGAGCAGCACGCGCGTGATCGCGTCGCTGGCCTTGGCACCATCGAGGATCCGGACCTTGAAGTTGACGAGCTTGATCGTGTCGAGCTCGGGATAGACGCTGCGCCAGCGCGCCGCGCAGCGCGCGGTCGAGCGCGCTCACCGGGCCGTTGCCCTCGGCGGTGAACACGTAGCGCTCGCCGTCGACCCAGAGCTTGATCGTCGCCTCGGTCTCGACGCGGCCGTCGGCTCGCTTCTCGGCGATCACGCGCCAGGACTCGAGCGTGAACAGCGGCGCGTAATCGCCGCTCTCCTTGCGCATCAGCAGCTCGAAGGAGCCGTCGGCGGCCTCGTAGTGGTAGCCCTCGTGCTCGCGCTCCTTGACGCGCTCGATCAGCCGCGCGGCGGCGGCGTCGTCGAGCTCGATGCCCGCCTCGGCCGCGCGCGCGTGGATCGTGCCCTTGCCCGACAGCTCGGAGACCAGCACGGCGCGGTCGTTGCCGACCACCTCCGGGTCGATGTGCTCGAAGGTGCTGGGGTCGGCGGTCACGCCGGCGACGTGCATCCCGCCCTTGTGCGCGAACGCGTTGCGGCCCGACGTAGGGCTGATTGTGGTTGGGCGTGAAGTTCAGCAGCTCGTCGAAGAAGTGCGAGCTCGTCGGTCAGCGCGTGCAGCTGCTCGGCGCTCACGCACTCGTAGCCGCGCTTCAGCTGCAGGTTCGGGATGATCGTCGTCAGGTTGGCGTTGCCGCAGCGCTCGCCGTAGCCGTTCTGCGTGCCCTGGACGTGCGTGGCGCCGGCGCCGACCGCCGCCAGCGTGTTGGCCACCCGCAGCCGGCGTCGTCGTGGCAGTGGATGCCGATGCGCACGCCCGTCGGGCCGAGCTCGGCGACCACGGCCGCCATCGCCTCGGCGATCGCGTCGGGCAGCGTGCCGCCGTTGGTGTCACAGCATCGTCACGGTCTCGGCGCCGGCCTGAGCGGCGGCGCGCAGGCAGGCGAGCGAGTACTCGCGGTCGTCGGCGAAGCCGTCGAAGAAGTGCTCGGCGTCATAGATCACGCGCTTGCCGGCAGCCGACCAGGAACGCGATCGACTCGGCGATCATCCGCAGGTTCTCGGCGCGGTCGACCTTCACGACCTTCTCGAGGTGCAGGCTCCAGGTCTTGCCCACGAGCGTGCAGACCGGCGCGAAGCAGTCGGCCAGGATCTGCAGCGCGGGATCGTCCTGCGCCTGCGACGTCGCGCCGGCGGGTCATGCCGAAGGCGGCGACCTGGGCGTGCTCGAAGCGCTCGCGCGGCCAGCAGCTCGAACAGCTCGAGCTCCTTCGGGTTGGAGCTCGGGAAGCCGGCCTCGATCAGATCGATCCCGAGCTCGTCGAGCGTGTGCGCGACGCGCACCTTCTCGTGCGCGGACAGCGACATGCCCTCCCCCTGCATGCCATCGCGCAGGGTGCGTGTCGTAGAGCTCGATCTTGGTCATCTCAGGACGGTCGGCTGCGGGCACTTCGACGCGATCGAGCCACGCCGCGTAGCGCGGGTCGCGTCCGCGCAGGGCGTCCTCGAACACGCGCTGCAGCTCGGTCGTCACCGGCCCGCGGACGCCCTCGCCGATCGGGTGGTCGTCGATCTCGCGCAGCGGCACGAGCTCAGCCGCGGTGCCGGTCATGAACACCTCGTCGGCCAGGTACAGCTCGGCGCGGGCGATGTCGCGCTCGACGACCTCGTAGCCGAGGTCGCGGGCGATCTGGATCACCGAGCGGCGGGTGATCCCGTCGAGGATCGCCGCGCGGCCAGGCGACGGCGTGTACGACGTTGCCGTCGTCGACCAGGAAGATGTTCTCGCCGCTGCCCTCGCAGACGAAGCCGCGCGGGTCGAGCAGGATCGCCTCCTCGTAGCCGGCCTTGGTCGCCTCGATCTTGGCGAGGATGCTGTTCAGGTACTGCCGGTGGCCTTGGCCTGCGGGATCGACCGAGTCGCCGTGCATCCGCCGCCAGCTCGAGACCTTGGCGCGGATGCCGATCTGCTTGCGAGTCCTCGCCGAGGTAGGCGCCCCACGGCCACGCGGCGATCGAGACATCGACCGGCGCCTCGAGCGGGTAGCAGGCCCATCACGCCGTAGCCGCGGAACGCGATCGGGCGGATGTAGCACTCGCGCAGGCCGTTCGGCGATCAGCAGCTCGTGCGTGGCCTGGCGCAGCTCCTCAGCGCGTGTACGGGATCGGCATGTAGTAGAGCTCGGCCGAGCGGAACAGGCGGTCGATGTGGTCCTGGTGGCGGAAGATCGCCGGTGCCGCTGGTCGGTCTCGTAGGCGCGCACGCCCTCGAACACGCCGGTGCCGTAGTGGAGCCCGTGCGACAGTACGTGTACCTTCGCGTCCTCCCAGGCAACGAGTTCTCCGTTGTGCCAGATGAGGTCCGCCTGATCCACTTGGTGCTCCTTAGAGGTTGGAAAGAACGGCCTGCGTGGCCTCGCGAGTACCCGCGCTGCCCCCCAGGTCACGTGTGCGCAGGCCGGCCGCGAGCGCCCGATCAACGGCCGATTCTATCGCCGCCGCCTCGCTCTCCAAGCCGAGTCCGTGACGGAGCATCAGCGCCGCCGACAGGAACATCGCCAGCGGGTTGGCGGCGCCGCTGCCGGCGATGTCCGGAGCCGAGCCGTGCACCGGCTCGAACAGGCCCGGGCTGGCCGGGATCACCCAGCGAGGCGCTCGGCAGCATGCCGATCGAGCCGGTCAGCGTCGCGGCCTCGTCGCTGAGGATGTCCCCGAACATGTTCTCGGTGACGATCACGTCGAAGTCGGCCGGGTTGGAGACCAGCTGCATCGCCGCGTTGTCGACGAGCACGTGCTCGAGCTCGACGGTCGGGAACTCGCTGGCGTGGATCTCGCGCACGACCTCGCGCCACAGCCGGCTGGTCTCGATCACGTTGGCCTTGTCGACGCTCGTGACCTTGCGGCGCGCGGCCTTGAAGGCGACCCGCGCGATCCGCGACGACCTCCTCGCGGCTGTAGGCGCAGAGGTCGCTGGCGTAGTCGGCGGTGCGCGTCTTCTCGCCGAAGTAGATCCCGCCGGTGAGCTCGCGCACGACCAGCAGGTCGGTGCCCTCGATCACCTCGCGCTTGAGCGGGCTCGCGTCATACAGCGCCGGCAGCGGCCGCACCGGGCGCAGGTTGGCGTACAGGCCGAGGCCCTTGCGCAGCCCGAGCAGACCCTGCTCCGGGTCGCGGCTTGGACGGGTCGGTCGTGTCCCACTTGGGACCGCCGACGGCGGCGAGCAGCACGGCGTCGGCCGCCCTGGCAGGCGGCGAGCGTCTCATCGGTCAGGGCGATGCCGTGGGCGTCGATCGAGGCGCCGCCGAAGAGCGTGCTCCTCGTAGTCGAAGTTGGTCCCCACGGCGCTCAGCACCTCGAGCGCGGGAGCGATGATTTCGGGGCCGATCCCGTCGCCGGGCAGCAGGATGATCTTGGAAGCCATAGACGGCTGCAAGCTACCGGAAAGCGCTCGAGCGGCTTTTCGCCGAGAGGCTCGCTGCGCTTCAGCTTTCAGGCCGGGCGACGCCGCAGCGACATCGACGAGACGATCGAGCGACTGCTGGAGCTGCTCGGCGAGCTCGCCGCCGAGCGCAAGCGCCGGGTGGTGATCGTCTTCGACGAGTTCCAGGAGATCGTCGTCCCTGGACCCGAAGTTCCCGAACCTGATGCGCGCCGTCTTCCAGACCCAGCCGGAGGTCAGCCACGTCTACCTCGGCAGCAAGCGCCACATCCTCGAGCGCATCTTCAACGACAAGAAACGAGCCGTTCTGGCGCAGCGCCAAGCAACTGGAGATCGGGATGATCCCGGCAGCGAAGTTCGGGCCCTTCATCCGCGACCGCTTCGCGAGCCTCCGGCAAGGGCATCACCGACGAGGCGCTCGAGCAGCTGCTCGACGATCAGCGGCGGGCACCCCTACGGCACCCAGGAGCTCGCCTACTTCGTCTGGGAGCTCGCTCCGCCGGCGGCGAGGCGACGGCCGCCGACCTCGCAGGACGGCGGCGGCCGAGGCTTCGTCGGCAGTCGGTGCCCTGAATGCGCTGGTGGTGCTCGTCGCTGGCGAGATGCGACGGCCACCAGTTCCAGCGCCCGAGCAGCACCACCACCGAGGGCACGAGCAGCGTGCGCACGAGGAACGTGTCCATCAGGATGCCGGCGGCCAGGCCGAAGCCGATCGCGTGCAGCTGGCCGTTGCCGGAGCCCGAGCCGCCGACGATCGCGAACACCGCGAAGGTTCCGCCGAGGATGATCCCGGCCGAGGTGACGGTCGAGCCGGTGCGCGAGATCGCCCGCACCACGGCCTCCCGGAGCGGCAGTGTGCGCGCCTCCTCGCGGATGCGCGTCATCACCAGGATGTTGTAGTCCTCCCCCAGGGCCAGCAGGAAGATGAACATCAGGAACGGCAGGATGAAGCTGATGCCGCCGTCGCCGCCGAGGTCGATGAAGACGATCGTCGCGAGCCCCAGCGAGGCGACATAGGAGAGCGCGACGCTGACGATCAGGTACAGCGGGGCGACCGGCTGCGCAGCACGAGCGCGAGCAGCAGCCCGATCGCGACGATCGCGATCGGCACGACGACCGCCAGGTCGTGGTTGGCGGTGTGGTTGATGTCGTAGATCGCCGCCGCCTCGCCGGCCACGCCCTGAGAAGCGTCGCGCCGGAGGCGCGCCCGGCGGCGCTCACGACGGTGCGGATCTGCGGCGTGGCGTTCATCGCCGCGGTCGAGTCCTGGGTGCCCGGCGGTCAGCCCCGCCTCGAACTGGATCACCTTGCCGTCCTTGGAGACGAACAGCGCGTCGGCGCGGTAGGCGTTGTAGAGCGCCGGCGGCGACCTTCGCGCTCGCGGGCTGGCGCACCGGCAGCCGCTGTGGCGGTCCGAGCTTGCGTGTAGAGCGCGGTCAGCTGCGCCGGCGGTCAGCGCGGCGCCGTTGGGGTTGAGCGGCCCGGCCAGCTGCCTGAACCTGCCGCGACGCCTGCAGCGACGCTCTGCGCCTGCGCGATCCGCTGCGGGTTCTGCCAGACCGAGCTCGCGTAGGTGTAGACGATGTTCGCCGGGTTCGAGGCGTTGTGCGGGAAGTGCTCGAGCAGCGCCGCGTTGCCGGCCGCGGCGGGGGTGCCCTTGGGCGGATTGGTCGCGCCGCCGAAGCCGCCGGCCTTGTAGCCGAGCGCGCCGACGGCGAGCGCCAGGAACACGAGCACGCCGACGACCAGCGTCGGCTTCGGGACGCTGCACCAGCGTCGAGGCGGCCTTGCCCCAGATCCCCTCCCTCTGCTCCCCGGGCCGGATCTTCGCCGGCCAGAACGCCCTGCGGCCGAGGATCGCGAGCAGCGCCGGCAGCAGCGTCAGGCCGATCAGCAGCATCACCGCCATGCCGACGGCGAGCGGCACGCCGAGGTCGTGGTAGAGGCCGAAGCTCGCGAACAGCAGCGTCAGCAGCGCGATGATCACGGTGCCGGCCGAGCCGGTGATCGACTCGCCGACGCGCACGAGCGCGCGCTCGACGGCCTCGTGCGGGCTCGTGGCCGTCGCGCAGCTCCTCGCGCACGCGGAAGACGTAGAACAGCCCGTAGTCGGTGCCGGCGCCCAGCAGCAGCACGATCAGCAGGATCTGCGTGATCGAGGAGACCTTCAGCCCGCCCTCCCCAGCGCGCCGATCAGGCGCCCGGAGATCGCCAGCGCGAGGCCGGCGGGCAGCAGCGTGATCAGCGCCGCCGGCAGCGACCGGAAGACGATCAGCAGCAGCACGATGATGAAGATGAAGGAGACCGACTGGACCTCCCCGCCCTGCTTGTCGGATTGCTTCTGGTTGGCGACGATCGTGGCGATCTGGCCGGTCACGTAGAAGTGCAGGCCGGCGGGCGGGTTGGCCTTCGGGAACTGTGCCTGCAGCGCGTCGACGAGCGCCTTGTCCTTGTCGGGTGTCGCGCTGACCGAGATGTGCGCGCGCAGCCGCAGCTGCACCGCCTGCACGTCGGGCGAGACGCCGGCGACCTGCACGCTCTCGACCTTCGGAACGGCCTTGAGCAGGCTCGACGAGGCGGGTTATCGAGGCGACATCGGCCGCGTTCAGGCGGCCGCTGTCGCTGACCGCGACCAGCGGGATCTGCGTGACGTTGCCGCTGGCCCCGCCGCCGAGGATCGGCGCGGCGACGTTGGCGGCGTGGATGCTCGGCTCGGAGTTCTTGAGGAACGCGCTGTTGTTGTCGTTGACCTGGCTGCCGATCGACGGCAGCGCGCCACTGGTCACGACGGCGGCCGCGATCCAGAAGACCACGATCGCCCAGCGGAAGCGAACGACGAAGCGCCCCAGGCCTCGTAGGCGGCGTTGACCGAGATGGTTCGCGTCACTTCCGGCCAGGGTACAGAAGCGGCCGGCCGCTGCCGCGCGGTCAGCTCCGCAGGTAGCGGCCCTGCGCGAAGATGCGGTAGTTGAGCGCGAACAGCGCCGCGGTGACCAGCGCCAGGAAGCACGAACGCCAGCGCGATGTTGGTGTCGTGGTAGCCGATGAAGCCGTAGCGGACCAGCGCGATCATGTAGTAGACCGGGTTGAACTGCGTGAGCGTCTGCCACGGCTGCGGCAGCAGCGAGGCGCCGTAGAAGACACCGCCGAGGAAGATCAGCGGCTGCAGCACGAACGTCTGGTAGAGCGCGACGTCGTCGAACTGCTCGGCGCGCACCCCGACGAGCACGCCGCACTGGGCGAAGAACAGCCCGACGAGGATCAGCGACGGGATCAGCACCAGCGGATGCGTCACCGGCAGCGACAGCAGCGCGGCGGCGACGATGTAGGTGAGCAGCGAGACCAGGAAGCCGCGGATGAAGCCGCCGAGCGTGAAGCCCAGCAGCAGCTGCATCGGCGAGGCCGGCGAGGACAGCTGATCGTCGATCGAGTGCGTGAACTTCTGCTGCAGGATCGAGGAGGAGTTGTTGGAGAAGGCGTTGAGCGCCCAGGCCATCATGATCAGGCCGGGGATCACGAAGACGATGTACTTGTAGCCGTGGACTGGTGGATGCGCGTGCCCAGCGCCGCCCCGAACACGGAGATGTAGAGGAAGGTCTCGAGCAGCGGGCCGCCGAGCGTCTGGCGCTTGATCTTCATGAAGCGGCTGACCTCGCGCCGGATCAGCGAGAGCAGCCGGATCTGCGAGGCGCTCATGCCGCGCTCGTGCCTCGACGTGCGCGCGCGAGAGCTCCTGGCGGCCGACCAGCGCCAGGTAGGCGTCCTCCAGCGAGCTCACGCCGTAGCGCGCGGACAGCTCCGGGATCGTTCCCTGGGCGGCGATCTCACCGTGGTTGATGAAGGCGATGTGGTCGCAGAGGCGCTCGGCCTCCTCCAGGTAGTGGGTGGTGAGCATGATGCTCGTGCCCTCGCTGTTGATCTTCTCGATGTACTGCCAGAGCTCGAGGCGCAGCTCGATGTCGACCCCGGCGGTGGGCTCGTCGAGGATCAGCAGCCGCGGGCGGTGCATCAGCGCGCGCGCCAGCGTCAGCCGGCGCTTCATGCCGCCGGAGAGCGTGCGGGTGCGCTCGTGGCGCTTGCTCGTCAGCGAGAAGGCCTCGAGCAGCTCGGCGGTGCGCTCGCGGCGGTCGGCCTTGGTCATGCCGAAGTAGCCGCCGTGCAGATCGAGCGTCTCCTCGAGCGTCAGGAACATGTCGAGGTTGATCTCCTGCGGCGCCAGCGCCACCGCCTCGCGCGCCTGCCGGTAGTGGTGTGACGGCGTCGTGGCCGAAGATCTCGACGCTGCCCGAGGTCGGCCGCGCCAGGCCGGTGATGCAGTGGATCATGGTCGACTTGCCGGCGCCGTTGGGGCCGAGCAGTCCGAAGAACTCGCCGGCGCCGATCTCGAGCGAGACGCCCTTCAGCGCCTCCATGCCGGTCGGGTAGCGCTTGACCAGGTCGCGCACCGACAGCGCGGGCGTCACCTGGTCTCCCCGGCCCGGCGGGCGACCATGTTCAGGCGCACGTAGTCGAGCACGAGCGGCGTGCCGGACCGCGCGAGCACGGCGCGGATGAAGCTCTGATGCAGCTCCTCGTGGAAGCAGGTCGAGGTGGCGCACCAGACAATACGGTACGCACGAACGGCTCCGGGTCCTCGAGCGTCGTCGGTCGCGGCTCGAGCCAGGTCTCGACGTCGACGAACCCGGCCGCGCTCAGACGCTCGGCGGTGATGTCGGCGCGCGCGTAGTTCCACGGGCCCTTCCAGTCGGTGAAGTAGGGCGCGAACTCACCGCTGCGCGCGACCTCGTCGGCGAGCACGCGGAAGGCGTCGATGTTGCCGAAGCCACCGCACTGGGCGACCAGCTGGCCGCCGGGCTTGAGCGCCGCGGCAAGCGCGGCGAACAGCTTCGGGTGATCGGGGATCCAGTGGAAGGTGGCGTTGGAGAAGATCGCGTCGACCGGCTCGGGCAGCGACAGCTCCGTCAGGTCCTGGCAGATAGGCGGTCACGCGGTCGCCGAGCGCCTGCCTGGGTGTGCTCGACCATCGACGGCGCGACGTCGACCGCGTAGACCCGGCCGTCCGGCACCAGGTCGACGAGCATCGCGGTGACCTTGCCCGAGCCGCAGCCGGCGTCGAGCACCACCTCGTCGCCGCGCAGCTGCAGCCGCCCGAGCTGCTCGCGCGCCCACGCCTGCTGCGGCGCGGAGATCTGGTCGTATGTGGATGCGTCCCAGTCGCGCGTTGGCAGTCACTCCGGCGAGTCTCGCTCCGCGGTCCGCTCATACCGAGGTCGTCACCGGGCCCGGAGCGCTCCCGAGCGGATTCATACGCGGCGATCGCGTCGTCCTGCTGGAGCGTCATGCCGACGTCGTCGAGACCGTTCAGCAGCCGGTACTTGATGTTCTGGTCGATCTCGAACTTCGCGCTGCCGCCCGGCCAGCGCACCTCCTGGTTGGCGAGGTCGACCTGCGCGCTGCCGGCCTCGGCGATCGCGTGGCAATCCTCGGCCGAGAGCGCGATCGGCAGCAGCCCGATCTTGGTGCAGTTCGAGTAGAAGATGTCGGCGAAGCTCTGGGCGATGATCGCCTGGAAGCCGTAGTCCTCGAGGCCCCAGGGCGCGTGCTCGCGGCTCGAGCCGCAGCCGAAGTTGCGGCCGGTCACGAGGATCGGGTTCTTGCGGCAGGTTCCAGTCGGCCTCCTTGGCCCAGTCGTAGAACAGGAACTCACCGAAGCCGGTCCGCTCGACCCGCTTGAGGAACTGCTTGGGCATGATCTGGTCGGTGTCGATGTCGTCGCGGTTGAGCACCGACACGGGCCCGGTGATGGG
>CAVSUS010000008.1:0-465174 GCA_963731355.1 uncultured Solirubrobacterales bacterium
TGCCGGATCGACCTGGACGCCGGTGGTACTCGAGGAGGGGGTTGTTGCCGCTCGTCTGGGGCGTGACCACTCAGTCGCTGAACTGGTCGAGCGGGTTGGCTGGGGGCTCGTCGACGCCGAAGTGCTCGAGCAAGGCGAAGACCTCCCGGGATGCCCCCGTTGGTTGCTTCAGTCCGGCCGGGCGGCGACGGTCAGCTGCCAACCGGCAAGGCAGCTTGAGCCTGACGCGGGAGAACAAGATGAGGGTCGGTACCCATTGCTGTGAGGCGACCTGTCAGCGACGCTGATCGTCACTCGAAGGAAAAGGAGATCCAATGATCAGCGTCGCCCCCGAAAGCACGCGAGCACCGACAGACCCCCTTTACCAACCGTCCCAGCTGATCCGCCTGCTGGTCGTCGATGACCATGCCGCGGTCCGGGCCGGTTTACGTGAGCTGCTCGACGACGAGCGTGACTTTGAGGTGGTGGCGGCCGTCGCCACGGCCGAGGAAGCGATGTCAGTTGCCGAGACCCAGCCGGTGGACGTGGCGGTGGTCGACTATCAGCTCGAGGGTCGCAGTGGCCTGTGGATCAGCCGCAAGCTAAAGCGCCTCGCGCAGCCGCCTGCGGTTCTGATCTACTCGGCTTACACCGATGGCGTGCTGGCGGCAGCGGCCGTGGTGGCGGAGGCGGACGGGATGGTCAGCAAGGGGGGCCTGGGCTCTGACCTGTGCGCCGCGATCCGCAGCGTCGCTGGCGGCCGGCTCGAGCTGCCGCCGGTACCGCCGTGGCTTTCGGAGGCGCTGCGCCGGCGACTGGATCATGAGGAGCAGGCGATCTTCGGCATGTTGCTGGCCGGGATCAAGCCCAGTGAGATCGCGGAGACGCTTGGCCTCTCGGCGGCGGGCTTGGAATCACGCCTGTGGGCCATGCTGCGAGGGCTCGAGGCGCGGCAGCTGGAGCCGCGAGGAAGATACGGGGACGGTCCAGATGCAGTCTGAGGTAGTGAGCTCGATCCCGCGCCCGGGGGAGCCGACGGATGTCGCCGTCGCTGCCGGTGGGCCCCTGCGGAGCAGAATCCGCCGGCGCTATCTGCCGCTGCTGCATCGTGTCGCAGCCCTGAACGCGCTGTTGGTGCTGGCCGCCGTTGCCGTCACCGTTCTCGTGCTGGCGCCGTCGAAGTTGTCCTCGTTTGAGATCGATAAGGAACTGGTGGTGCTCGCGGCCGCGATTGCCCTGGTCGTGGCCGCGAATGTGTACCTGCTGCGACGGCTGGTTGGGCCCGTGCAGGCACTCACTGTCCTGGCCCGCCGGGTGGATCTCACGCGACCCGGCGCGCGCATGCCAGCGGCTGAGCCGACCTCGGAGGCCGGGGAGCTGGCGCTGACCTTCAACGAGATGCTGGGGAGGCTCGAGCGAGAGCGGCGCGAGGCCACCGGCCGCGTGCTGGCCGCGCAAGAGGCCGAGCGGCTGCGGATCGCGCAGGAGCTCCACGATCAGGTCGGCCAGGAGCTGACGGCGGTGCTGCTCGGACTTTCTCGAGTGCAGTCCAAGACGTCGCCTGAGCTGCAGGCGGATGTGGCAGCGGTTCAGGACGTCGTCCGAGCCAGCCTCGAGGACGTGCGCCGGATCGCCATCGAACTGCGGCCGGAAGCGCTCGACGACCTCGGTCTCGAGAGCGCGCTTGCGGTGATGGCCGAGCGGTTCTCGGAGCGACTCGGCCTGGAGGTGACGGTTGCGATCGCCCCGGAGCTGCCGCGAATGAGCCGCGAGGCAGAGCTGGTCGTATACCGCGTCGCTCAGGAAGCGCTAACTAATGTCGCACGTCACTCCGGCGCGGGCCGCGCCGACCTGACGCTCGCCCAGCAGGCTGGGCGACTGACGCTCACCGTCCGCGACCACGGACGCGGGCTACCGGTCGACAGCGCACCGGGAACGGGTACGCGCGGTATGCACGAGCGGGCGAGCTTGATCGGTGCCAGCCTCGAGATTCGCAATGTCGCCGGGGACGGTGGCTGCAAGGTCCGCCTCGACGTTCCGCTCGAGCCGCGGTGACGCCGCTCAAGGCACGGATCCTGCTCGCCGAGGACCACAGCGTCGTCCGTCACGGACTACGAATGGTCCTCGACGCCCCCCGGACGTGGAGGTAGTGGCCGAGGCAGGCGATGGCGCGGAGGCCATCGACCTTGCCCTCGGGCGCCAAGTGGATCTCGCGATCCTCGATATCGCGATGCCGCGCATGACGGGACTGCACGCCGCTCGCGAGCTGACCCGACGGCGCCCGCAGACCCGGATCCTGATGCTCTCCATGCACGAGAACGAGCGCTACCTCTACGAGGCGCTCCGGGCCGGCGTCTCGGGATACGTGGTGAAGACGGTGGCCGACCGCGAGCTCGTCGAGGCCTGCCGCGCAGCGATGCGCGGCGAGCAATTCTGTATCCCGGTGCGAGGAACGCGCTGATACGGCGACTACCTGCGCCGGGCGCGAAATGAGCAGCCGGTGCGCGAGGACCCGCTCATCCCGCGCGAACTGGAGGTCGTCAAGCTGATCGCCGAGGGACACAGCAGCCGTCAGATCGCCGAGCTGCTCGTGATCAGCGAAAAGACCGTCGAGCGGCACCGAGCCAACATCCTGGAGAAGCTGGGCATGCGCGACAGGGTCGATCTGACCCGCTACGTGATCCGCCGAGGCCTGGTCGAGCCATAGCCCAGTACCACTGGCGCGGCTGCAGGTGCGGCCGCTCACCTACACGGCATCAGAGCCTAGAAATACACACATGTGCCCATCCCAATCCGGGATGGCAGCGGCAATGCTGTTCCCATCGATTCCAAATGACTGCCACCGAACGCAAACCCAGACCAGCCTCTGCACGGCATCGCCGCAACTGGATCACGCGGCCGTCGCTTCGCGCCACGGTCCGACGGCTCGCCGTGCTGCTGGTGGCCGGATCGCTGGGCGCTGGCAGGCTGTCGCGGCTCGGGAAAGAGCGCGAGTACCCGTCGCCATCGATGAGCTCACGGCCGCCATGCCACAGCCGGAGTTTGATCGGACGCAGATGGGCGAACTCGGCGCGCGCTACGGACTCGAGGACCCCGACAGCGTTCCCGGACTGTGTGCCAAGCATCGACTGGACAGCCCGGCGCTGCCTATGGAGTGACTTAGGCGATTCATCGGTGCGTGCCGCGAGCTTGCGCGCTCACGTACAGCGTCCCCCGGCATTGAAAACTGACGCGGCTCGCCGGGACTTGGGCCGGATTCACCACCGGCCTCAAGCGGTCAGGGACTGAGCCCCCACATCCCTGACCTACGGGGAGCCGGAACGGATTCCGGCTCCCCGACCACTGCGGCGGTCCCCTTCACCGTCTGAGCGAAGCGACCAATCGGCGGAGCTCGAGGTCCGGCATTGATGCTTCTATCAGTGGGAACAGCTCACGCTCCTCTCGTCGGACGTGCTGCTCGAGCTGGGCGCCGAGATCACGCAGCGCAGTGAGCGGCGGACTATCGGTGCCGGCGAGGCTGTCTGCCAGGTGCCGGATCCGCAGGTGATCCGTCAAGACCTTGGTGACGATCGGCCCATCGACCTCGATGAACCCAACGCAGGCGGGAAGCAGAATCTCCTCCTCCTCGCGAAAGTGCTCTCGGCCATCGGACTCCCAGTAGGAGGTGAAAGCATCCGGGTCTTGGCCGCCGTTGCTTCGTCGGCTCGCTTCAAGCGCTGGGCGACGACTAGCGCGTGATGGTGATCGCGCGAGAGCTGCTCCAGTGCGGGATGGCGTTTCAAGCTCGAAGGTAGTGCTGTCTTCGGTCGGGCCCGATCCATCTTGGCAGGCGGGCGGGATAGGTCCACTGCGGTAGCTCGAAGCTCGACCGGCGGTTCGAGGTCGGCAGCCCCCAGGCGACGGGGATGAGCGGGCGCCGCCGGTCAGCGTGAAGGGAGGACGAGCCGCTGTACGGGGCACGAGGACCGGAGTGAAATGGTTTCAGTGCACTCCGCCAAGCTCGAATCGCGGACCGCGGCCCGCCTGTCGAGCATGAAGCGCGCAGTCGCTCGTGTGCCGTCGCAGGCGAAGCGAGAACGGCGTTCCCACCGGCGCTCGGTGAGATGCTCCAAACGACGAACCGCGGATGTCTCCGGCGGGCAATCCGGCGCGGTCGAGGCAGTCGATCACCGATCGAGCAGAAGCGCGCTTGAGCCGGACAGGCCTCCCGCGAAAACCCAAGCTGCCTGCTTATCGTCGCCGGGGTGGCCACTTCGAGACCCGAACTGGGCCGTGTGGTCGAGCGCCGGCGCGCCGTCGCTCTCGCCCAGCACTACCGGCACGCGGAGGGCCGTTCGATCGCGCAGATCGCCGAGCGCCTCGGCCGCTCGCCGGCCACGATCAAGGCCTACTTCTACGACCCGACGGGTGAAAAGGCGAAGGCGGTCAAGGCCCGCTACGTGGGCCTGTGCCGCGGCTGCGGCGCCTACACCCAGCCGCGCAACGGCAAGGGCGACGCGTACCGGTACTGCAAGCGCTGCCACCGCGGCGCGGTCGAGCGCAAGTGGACCTGCGAGCGCGTGCTCGAGGCCATGCGCGAGTGGCGCGAGCGCTACGACCGTCTTCCCACCTCCTACGACTGGTCACGCACGCACGCGCGCCGCCGGGGCGGCGAAGCGCTCGAGCGACTGGACGTGGCAGACTGGCCGGCGGCGAGCGTCGTGACGAGTCTCTTCGGGACGTGGGCCGCCGCGCGGGCGACGGCTATGTGGCATGACGCGGAAACGTCCGCGCCCCACACATGACGCCACCACACCAGGAGGCCGGCGCGGCTCGCCGGCGACGCTACCTTCGCTCTTGGCGATCTCGTCGACAGGTACCCGACGTGTCCTCCAGCCACCGCAGGAGCTGGTCCTCGTGTTCGCTCCAAAGCGCCGGCCCCGGTCGCTTGGCGAGAGGCCGCCCGTCAGATCCCAAACAGCGCGAGCAGGCTGCGCGAGGATGGCTTACATACGCTCTCTCGCCGAGGAGAGGGCAGCGCTTGGTCACGAAGCTCGAGCGACGTGATCTCGGCCCGCCAATACGTGAATGGCCCGTCGGGCAGCTCCCAACGCACCTCACCGCGAGTCGGGACGCACACACCGCCGAGCGGCCGATAGTCCGCGTAGACGCCGATCCAGGGTGTAACCGCGCCCCCGCCTCGTCCCGCCGCCGCGCGGCGAGCGTCTGCTCGATCTCGCCCTGCTCGCTGAAGATCAGGCGTACTGCAATCCGCGCATCGCCAACCTCCGTGGTCAGCGCCGCGGTGCGGCTGTCGATCTCGCGCCACTCAAGCTGGGGGTTGGCGAGGATCGCCTGCGGCGCCCACGGGGTCTCGGCGAGATAGCGAAACGCCTCGCCCCGAGCGAGCCCCGCCCCGTGCCTTCGCTGGAGCGGAAGTCCCAGGAGGCTGACCGCGAGCAGCCCGTTCCGGCCGTCATAGCTGTCGGTTACGTGCAACCCGAGCGGCCCTACGATCGGGAAGCTCGCCCGCCAAGCGAAGGCAACGCGGTCGATCGCGAACTCCTCGCTCGCCCGGAAGGGACGCGGCGCGGCACCGGGCTTGAGCACCATCTCTCCGACCTGCTGAATCTTGACCGTCCGGCCGGACAGCGGCTCGGCTGGCAGCACGCGCTCGGCATAGCCGCGCACAAGCGACGGGAGCGGGCTGGCCTCCACCACCTCAGAAACCTATTGCGATGCCGTCATCTGCTCGAAGCTGCTTCGGAGAGAACCCGAGCTATCCCCGGCCGCGCTGGGGACCAGTAACGCTGAGCGTCCGTCTGCATCTCGCACAGGCGCGGGTAGTAGTCGCGGCACCCGTTCGGATGCGCCCAGGCGATCTTCCCTGTCGTGGCCTCATCGTCGTCGCTTACGTTTGTGGTCGGGCCAAGCTCGAGCGGGAGGGCGTGGGATCCTTTTGCGACTCCTAGCACCAGCTGCTCGCTCGCATCGGAGGGCAAGCTAGCGGTGGCGGCCGTCGACCGTAGGCGCTGACGCCCGTAGTCACGGCGGTTCGGCGCCAGGGCCACCAGCCGGGAGAGTCCTACTAGCAGTGCGCGCGCCCGACGACGTGGCCGTGATCGTCGAAGAAGAACGTGATCGTGGGCAGGTCGAAGTGCGAGCGGACCCGCCGGGCCAGCCGGTGCTCGCGCCAGTTCTCGTTCGTACTGCCCGGTGCGTGAAGCCTCAGCAGCACGAGGTCGGCGTCGAAGTCCGCAAGCGCGTCGCCGATCGCGGTGACCTGGTCCTCGTCGCCGACCGTCCCGCCGGGCGCAAGGCCGTCCGCGTGCATGTGGTCAAACACCGTGCGTAGACGTTCGCCGGCAGCCATGCGCGCGCGATCGCTGTCGCCCGTCAGCGACTGTAGGCGGGTCGTCAAAGTCGGGGCGAGGACATAGATGTCCGACGCCTGATCGACGAGGGGGTGGATCGGCTTAGGAACCTGGTTCGCCTCGGCCAGCTTCTCGTCGGTGACCACCAGCACGCGGTGTCCCGCCGGAACGCCTTGCCTTTCGGCCGCGGCCCGCGACGTGCCACGGAGGGAAGCCGGTGCGGATGTCACGCCATCGACGATCGCGGCTTGAGTTGAGGGGCCGGCGCCGCTCGTACCGATGTGGGCGCGGGTGGGGACCTCACGCGTCCGGCCCGGTCGCGTAGCAAACACCCCAGGCGTTGGGACAAGCTCGGCTCGATGGTTCGAGCCATCAGTCGGTGCCCGCGAGGATCGCTCGCCGCCTGGGATCGCGTGCTTGGCGCCGGCCATCACGTGCAAGAGCGTCAAGATGACAACCGCCGTCATCGCGGCGTGGATGGCGAAGGCGACGCCGAGCATCCACCACGACCCGACGAGAGCGAGCAGCGCGACCGCGCCGGTGACGAACAGCACAGCGCCCGTGAAGATCACGAACATCGCAAGACCCTGGGCGCTGTCGTCCTCGGGCCCCGGGGGTCGCGGCTCGCTAACCACATTGCTGACCTCGGTTCCGCTCTCGCAGACGGAGCCGATCTCGCCGGGGGTGCTCGCGTCGATCCGGGCTTCCTGGGGCCGGGCGAAGCCGGGTTTGTCGGCGACGGGGCGGGTTCTGCTTCGCGGACCCGGTGCGGCGCCGCTGGAATCGTGGGCCCCGGGGCGCGGCTGGGTGATGGCATTGGTCACAGGAGCCTCCTTTTTTACATTTGCTCTAGGAAAAAGACTACCACCGGCCGCAGACTTTGTCCAATGCAGGTGTGTAAAAGAATGGGTCGTCAGGCATGCTGGGCGATCGGCTCCGGATCGTTGCGCTCCTAGCGCAAATGTGTCGGTGTGACCGCTAGTCAGCTGGCGCTTGTGAGTCGGTCTAGGCGACGGTGACCAGGTGGTCCTCGACCTCGACCGGGAGACTACGACCGGCACTATGCGCAGGCTCAATGGGCGCCCGGTGCGCAGGGCAAAGCGCGAGCCGTGCCGCGGACATCCGATCCAGCCGCCCGCCTCGTCGACCTCGCCGTGCGCCAGCGGCGTGTCCTCGTGCGAGCAGCGGTTCTCGATCGCGAACAGGCGCCCGGCGCAGGTGAGCACGAGAACCTCGAGCCCATGGTCTTCGACGCCGCGTCGCTGGCCGGGCACTAGCTCCCGGGTGGCGCACACGGATACGGACAAGGCCATCACTAAGGGCGCCCGATGCGCACGCGCCACACCTCTTGGCCCTGCTCGAGGCACTGCCCATTGAACCGTCCGGTGTGCTCAGTAGAGCGGCTTCTCCGGTGTGCTCAGCCTCGAACCTCGATGCCGATCACCTCGTAGGGCTCCTCGAGGCTCCCATCCCTCAGCCATCACGCACCAGCTCGGCGAGCACGACGGCGTTGTTGTGCTCCTCGTCCCGCGCGGCGTACACGATCGTGACCCGGCCCGTCTTCGCGCGGTCACGCAGCTTGTCGATCAGCTCGGCATGACCGGAGAGCTCGCGCCGGTAGCGAGCGCGAAACTGCTCGAAGCGCTCGGGAACATGGTCAAACCATTTGCGCAGCTCGTCGCTCGGCGCCAGCTCCCGCGCCCACTCATCCAGCTGCGCGCGCTCCCGGGAGACGCCGCGGGGCCACACGTGGTCGATCAGCACGCGGTACCCGTCGGCGGGGTCGGCCGGCTCGTAGATCCGCTTGGTCTGAACGTCGAGCGCCATCGTCAGGCACTCGGGTATGTCACGACCCGGCCCCACAGGCTCTTGGTGCCCCAGATCCCGCGGCGCAGGCACTCGAGCTGGACGATCTGGGAGTGGTCGACGAACAGGTTGACCTCGCGGTCCGTAGTTCTTGACATACCAGCCGAACACCTCTGGGTCGGCGGCCTCGAACATCACCTTCTCGAGGCCGAGCTCGCGGGCGATCCTCGCGACCACGTCGGTCCGCCAGGTGGTGACCTCCTCGGTGATCCCCTCGGACTCGATCATGATCATGTACGCGCCCGCGTCCAGGCAGCGTCGGGCGAGGTCGATCGCGTAGCCGACGTCGCGCGTGCCCTCCTGCTCGAGCTCCTCCGGGGTGGTGGCGCCGCCGGCGCCGAACTGGATCCCGACCTCCGGCTTGGCCTTCAGGCCGGCGCGCTGGACGCGCTCGACGAGGCGCAGGATGTCGTCGGTCGGGATGCTGATGAAGCCGGATGAGATCTCGAGGATGTCGAAGCCCAGGCGCGCGACCTCGTCGATGTACCGGTCGACCGCCTCGGGGCCTTGGGTGAGGACGTGCTCGATGAACCCGCCGGTCGAGACGAGCACGTCGTGCTCGTGCGCGGTGTCGAGGATCTCACGTAGCGCGCGCTCGGGCATCAGCGTGAACGACCCGCCGGCGAACTTCAGCGCGTCGACGTGCGCGCCCATCGTCTCCAGCACGTCCTTCAGGTACCGCGGTCCCATCACCGTGTAGTAGGGCCCGCGGATCTCGGTGATCCCGCGCGTGCGCGGCTTGGAGGGCCGGTGGCTGGTGCGAAGGAAGGAGAAGGCCAGCTCGTCGGTGGAAGTCAATGTGTCGGTCATGTCGGTCTCCTTTTAGTTCAAATGAAGTCCAGGTCGGATTCGACGTCCTGCAGGTAGGCGATCACCGCGGGGTCCTCGGACTCCAAGCGCTCGATCGGCTCGCCGGTGCATTGCTGCAGCTCGACGACCGCGCGCCGCTCTCCGTGGTGGACCACCCGCCAGTGGGCGCCCGCGCGGGCCCAGTCCTCGAGCCCCTTGATCGTCAACGCCTCTTCTGTCATCCGCACGCCTCTCGACCTCGGGGTGGAACGGCCGCGAGCTCGCTCGTCAGCTCGTCGATCCTGATCGCGTCGAGCCGGGCGACCGCGTCCTTGATCCGCGCACCTAGCCGATCGTCCACATGAGGGCTCGCGAGCCGGTCGAACTTGGCCGCGACCGTGTCCCAGCTCATCGGACGGCTGTGGAAGCCCTCGTAGTCGTGCTGCTCGCGCTCGAGCACGCGCCCGTCGCGCATGCGAACCCTGATCCGGGCGCTGTGTTCGCCCGGGAAGCGCTTTGACAGCTCATCGTCCGGGCGCACCTCGACTCGGCGCAGCAGCTCCTGCACGTCTGCGGCGGCGATCCGCTCCGGCCGGTATTGCTCGGGCAGCACCTGGCCGTCGATCAGCGCGACCGCGAGCAGGTAGGGCAGCGAATGGTCGGCCTCCTCCTTGGTCGCGATCTCGTACTTGGAGCCCTCCTCGCCGCCGCCGATGATGTCGTAGGCGACCTGGAAGGTGTCGAGTTCGACCCGCTCCACGTCGGCGGGCTCGATCGCGTGCGCGGCGCGCAGCTCGAGCAGCGCCTCGATCGCCGACTGCGAGTGGATCTCGGCGTTGAACCGCTTGAGGATCGTGCGTCTGACCGATTCGAGGTCCTCGTGCTGCCAGTCGATCTCAAACGGTCCGGCGATCGCGTCGATGAAGCCCTTGTTGCCCTCGAACACCTCGGAGCGGGCCGGTGATCCCCCGCATCGCCAGAAACGCCGCGTGGGTGGCGGCGAACGCGGTGGCGGGGTAGGCCAGGCCCTTCCAGTGCGACAGCGCGCCGGTGCGGGTCACGCGCAGCGCGTTCAGCGACGTGCCGGCGATCGCGATCGCGTTCGCGGTCCGCTGCCCGTCGAGCCCGAGGGCGCGCGCGACGCCGGCGGCGACCGCGTAGGCACCCTGCGTGGTGTGGTCAAACCCCTTGGCGCGCACCGGCGCGACCTCGGAGAGACGGTTCTGCACCTGGTAGGCGACCGCCAGCGCGGTCAGCAGCGTGCGACCGTCGGCGTGCGCGTACTCGGCGGCGGCGAGCACCGGCGCGAGGTTGTCCGAGGGATGGCAGGTCTCGCCGGGGGCGAGGAAGGAGTCGTTGAAGTCCAGGTAGCGCACCAGCGCGCCGTTGTAGAGCGCCGCCCGGTCCGGCGCGCTCTTGCCCGCGCCGATCAGCGTCGCCAGCGGCGCGCCGCCGAACTCCCGCACCTGCGCTGCGACCATTCGCACCGGCTCGCCGTCGAGCGCCCCCAGCGCGCACCCGAGCGAGTCCAGCACCCGCAGCTTGAGCTGCTCGCGCGCCGGCTCTGAGATGTCCTCGAACCGCGCTCCGCAGACGAACTGCGCGAGCTGGTCGAGCTGCGTGTCGTGGGGGACGGGGCGGGCGTGCCGCCCGCCACCGGCGGCCGAGTCGCCCGGGGTTGCGTGCAGCGGGCTCGCCATCACGCTGCCCTCCCGGCCCGCCCGTTGTCATTGACGTGCGCCGAGCTGAACCGGTGAAGATCGAACTCAAGATCTCGCATCAGACCACCAGTGCCTTTCCTGTCGGGGCGCGGGGGAGCCTCCCGACGCAGCTTTCTCTACCCCTCCAGCGCTCGCCTCGGTGCGGGTTCTTACGCCCCGGCCGCCTCGACCGACCCAGAGCCCGACGCTCGCTCGATGAGCAGCCGTGTTCGGGGCTGGGGTACGAGCGCCGGCTGCGCCTGTTGTCAGCGGTGTCGTGTGGCGCGGCGAGCAAGCACACTCGTGGCGCGATCGACGAGCGTTGACCACGGCTCCGCGACCGAGCGGGCCTCGGCCGCCGACGCCCGTGCGAGCGCGTCGCGCGTGGCCGGAACGCGGCGAGCGCGGCGATCGTGCTCGCCCAGCGCCCGGCGCGCCGCCGCCAGTCGCCCGCCGCGCACGCCGGGTCGACGCCGGCCGGTCGCGGCCAAGGGGCAGACGGGGCTCGGGAGTCCATACCTCCCCGGCGTCGGTTTGGTCTTCATCCTTACCTCGTCCAGTCCGCTTGCCATCGAGGTAAGACGTCCCGGACGATTCGACGCGGGGGAAACATGCACCAGACAGAGTCCCGAACAGCGGAACGCCGGGCCGTTTATGCCCGTCGTCAGCCGAGGCGCGCGTGAGCTCGCGCCCCGTCCTGGCTCGTCCGATGTCGGCAACGGTGCGCCGCAGCGGCTCGCGAGCGTCTGAGCGCTACTACGTGGGGCGGCGTCCAGCGCAGACCGAGGTGTACGTCGTGGACCAGTCGGAGTTGGAGCCGCTAGTGCATCTCGGCTACCGCAGCGACGCGGCGTTCGATTGGGGCGGCTTGACGGAAGGCGCGCTCGAGCTGGCGTTCGCGATGCTCACGCACGCGACGCAGAGCCGGCCGACGGGCCTCGTCTGCCGCGCGTTCTGCGCCGAGGTGCTCGCCCGGTTGGACTCCGCTGGCTTCGTGCTCAGCCACGGGGACATCGCGCTGTGGCTGCTGACCGCCTTCGGCGATGCATCCTCCGGTGAACTGGGGTCCGAACACGGGATCGGGCTGGGTGCTCGCCTGGCCAACTGGATCCGGACGTGGATGAGGCGTGGATGAGCCCCATCGACTCCGGAGCGCACGATCCTGGTGCCTGCGCGTGTTGCCGTGGCCGCGCGGGGCTGGATCGTGGGGACCGAGCGAGCAGTCCTGTCCGAGCACCCGACCGCAACCGAGGCGGAGAACGCGGCGCTGGCGCGGCTGCGCGACGGCGACGAGCTACTCATCGTCGACCGCTATCTCCGCTGCCATCGGAGCGCTCGGCTTGACCCACCCGCTCGTCGCCTCGCCTGACAGATCAGCCGCCACCGCTGAACCGCGCCAGAACGCACGATGGTCGGGGCATCGCTCCGCAAGCTCGTCGCGGCGGCGCGAACGCTCTTGTCTTCTCGCGTGAGCGGTGGTAGATTATTCACAATAGAATTGTGAAAAAGAAGGAAGTCCCGCCGATGAGCGCAACCGCCCCACCAACACCCAGACGCTCCCGCAGCGACCACGCGCCTACGCCGCGCCCCCGCCCGGCCCGCGACGCGGGCGCTGCCCTGGCGGCCCTCCCGTCCATCAATCCTCACGGCCGCGGAGGAGCGGTGATGTTCCAGGTTGCGTTCAGGAGCTCGATGAGCGACGCCGACCTGGCCGTACTCGCGCACGTACTGGATCTCTCCACGCACATGTATCCAAAGATGCGCCCGGACCCCAACAGCCCGGGTGTCTCTCGGCTTGACCACTTCTCCGGACTGTTCCTCGAGCGCGGTGCCGACGAGGGCGAGTGGAGGCTGGAAGGCCGCACCTGGGGCAAGCCGGCACCCCAGACCGTTCACGAGTGGCACCTGCTCGCCGCTCAGGCGGCACGCCAACTCGACCCGGGCGTGACGCTGCCCGCGCCGATGCCCGACACGCACCCGAGCACGCCGGACCGCCCGCTCGGACAGCCGGCAAATAAGCGCCTCGCGCATCTTCGCCGCCGCCTGGTTGGGCTGCCATGACCGCGCTCGCGGCACACGCGGTGCGGACGCTCGATCCCGCCTCGCGAGCGTGGCTTGCGCAGCTGCGACGCGAAGGTCCGGTACGCGAGGCCGCTGTCGGCCGGCTGCATGCGCTCCTCCTCAAGGAAGCTCGCTACGAGGTCCGTCGCCGCACCGCCCGGCTCGCCCATCCCTCAGGACGCGACCTCGATGACCTCGCCATGCAAGCCGCCGACGACGCGCTCGTGGCAATCCTCGCCAAGCTCGACCAGTTCCGCGGCGACGCGCTGTTCACCACCTGGGCACGACGGTTCGCCACCGTCGAGGTGCCGGGCGAGATCCGCCGTCGGCTCGGTCACAGCCGCGAGGCCCCCACGGACTCAGAGCAGTGGCCGTCTGACAGGGTCGGCGGCGAGGACCCCGAGCAACTCGTCGAGGCACGTGAGCTGGCCCGCGCGGTCGGGCGCCTGATCGCGACCGACCTGACGCCCCACCAGCGCGAGGTCCTGCTCGCCCTGACGATCGAGGAAACCTCCGCCAAGGCCCTCGGAGCCCGCCTGGAGTCGACGCCCGGCGCGCTCTACAAGACACTCCACGACGCCCGCCGAAAACTGCGAGTGGGACTCTCGCCCCGACCAGCGGAAAGGCACAAGGCTCTTCACCGGGCCGCAGTGGAGACGCTGTCCGAGCCCACCCCGGGAGGTGCTCCGCTTCGATGACCGTCGACAGCCTCATAGATCCAGAATCCTCGCTCGGCGAACTGGTCGCCGAGCGCCCCGCTCGCACTCAGCTGTTCGAGCAGCTGCGTCTCGACTATTGCTGCGGCGGGCAGCAGACCCTGACCGCGGCCTGCACAGAGCGCGGGCTCGAGCTTGACGAGATCCTCGCCGCGCTTCAAGCGGTCGACGAGCCTGGGCTGGTGAGCGCCGGCGTCGAGAGTCGCGACTGGCGTGAGGTGGGAGCGGCGGAGCTGTGCGCCCACATCGTCACGGTGCACCACGACGGCATGCGTGAGGCCTTCCCCAGGATCGAGCGTCTGCTTGCCACCGTGGTCCGGGTTCACGGCGACAGCGAGCCGCGGCTCCGCGACGCTCAGCGTTGCTTCAGCGAGATCCGAAGCGAGTTGGAGCCGCACCTGGCCAGCGAGGAGAACGTGCTGTTCCCGGCTTGCATCGCCTCCGACCAGACGGGTAGCCCCGTCGAAGAGTTCGTGCTCGAGGAGCACGAATCCGAGCACGCGGCGCTCGGGCGCGCGCTCGTCGCCCTGCGGATCCTGTGCGGCGACTACGATCGCCAGACCGCACTCTGCAACACCCACCGAGCGCTCCTCGACGCGCTGGAGGCCTTCGAGCAGGATCTCCACCGCCACGTTCACGAGGAGAACAACATTCTGCTGGTGCGAGCGCGACAGGCGCGCCCGACACCGAAGGCTGAGGCTCGCTCCCCGGCTCCGATTGACCGATCCACCCCCGCCTCGCCATCGGAGGCTCTCCCGCCGTGCTGTGAGGGGTGGATCGCGGAGCAGACGCACAGCTGGGCGGCGCAGCAGCGCGGGCGCTGACCGCGCTTCGGTGGGCCAGAGCGCCACCGGTCTCAACGACCGAGCTTGGCTACGTCGCCCGGATTAAGCCGAAGCCCAATCGGCGCAAGGCGAAGATCAGCGAACGGCGCTGCCGTAGATGTGCACCGCGCCCGCGGCGGGCGCGGCGACTTCCCAGGAGGTGCCGACTTGGATGGGCCGTCGAGGCGATCCGATGACGCTTCGGCGGGGTGTCGCGCCGCGGCGCGCGTCAGCCCGGGCGGCTGGTCCGTTGCCCGGATGGTGGGGGGAGCGGTGGGCGTGGGCGCGCAGTCCGATCGCGCACAAGCGTCTGCAGACCGCGCCGTCTGAACGTCCGAGCAGCTCGGCGAGGCGGCCCGGGTTGAGCGCGTGGTGCAGGCGCAGCAGCTCGTCCTCCTCCCGGGTCCATCGTCGAGCGTCGCGGGGCGCCGGCGCCGGTGCGGGCGGCTCGATCGCGAGCCGCGATGCGCGCCTGCGGATCGCCTCCGGGGTCCGACCGAGCCGCTGAGCCAGCTCCTCGAGCGTGGTCCCGCGGGCTGTCAGCCGCATCAGGCGCTGGTCGTCGCCTGTGCTCCAGCGCCGCGCGTAGCTGATCAGCCCGAGCTTGCGCGCCCGTGCAGCGACGCTTGTCATGGTGCGGTGTGGCAGATGGCGGGCGATCTCGGCACAGGGCAACGCGCTGGTGTAGCCGTCGCGAAGCACCGCGTCCTCCCACTCGGCCCAGCGGCGGCGCGGCTGCGGGCGGTGCAGGCCGAGGTGCTGACCGTGCAGACGCAGGGCATCCGGCGAGCGGCCGAGCCGCTGCGCTAGCGCGAGGAGATCGCGGCCCTGGCTGAGGCAGAGACGGAGCGCCTCGTCCTCATGGGGCAGGTACGGGCGCCCGGCCGCTTTTCGCCCCAGAAGGAGGCGGCGCCGCGCACGAACCTGCTCGGCTGAGCGACCGAGCGGCTCGGCGAGCTCCGCAGCCGACAGGCCGGCGGCCGTTCCGGCCGTGAGTAGCGCATCGTCTGGGTGCGACCAGCGTGCGGGACGGCGCCAGGGGACGTGCAGACTTCTGCGGCGAGCGACGACGGCGTCGGGCGATCGCTCGAGCCGGCGGGAGATGTCTGCGATGGGCAGCTGGAGAGCTGGCGGAGCAGCTGGTCCTCAGCCTTGCTCCAGCGCCGGGCCAGCGCTCACCTCGAGCAGAATGTGGAGCTCAACCCTGGGCCCATTCTCACGCAGCCTGGTTGCGGTAGTGGGCGGCGTTCAGGTCGATGTAGCGCTGCCATTCCTCGGGCACCTGGTCCTCGGCGAAGATCGCGTCGACGGGGCACGCCTCGACGCAGGCGTCGCAGTCGATGCACTCCTCGGGGTCGATGTAGAGCATCTCGGCCTGCTCGTAGCCCGGCTCGTCGGGCGTGGGGTGGATGCAGTCCACCGGGCAGACTTCCACGCAGGAGTTGTCCTTGGTCCCGATACATGGTTCGGCGATTACGTATGTCACGGAACGGGCCTCCGAGGAGTTTTGCGATCCAGACTAGGAAAAATACCACGCCTTTGGCGAGCGCCGCTATGAGAAACTGTCGCTCGTGGTTTCTGATGGGTCAGACGGTCCGGGTGACGTGTTGGCCCAGCCGTCGCGCGCGCGATTGTTTGCTCACTTAGCGGCCCTCGGCCGCCCGGCGGGGACCAACGAGCTCGCGGCGGAGCTGGGGCTTCATCCCAGCGGCGTGCGCGTTCATCTCGAGCGCTTGCGCGCCGCTGGGCTGGTCGATCGCCAGCGCGTGCCGCAGAAGATCGGGCGGCCGCGGGACAGCTGGTCGATCGCCCCCGACGCGCTCCCCTCCGGCGAGCCACACGATGCCTACCCCCGGCTCGCGGGTTGGTTGGCGCGCAGCATTCCGGCGCGCCCTGGACGGCTTCGCGAGGTGGAACGTGCCGGCCGGGAGCTCGGACGTGAGCTCCAGCCGGCCGGAGGCGGCGGCGCGGCCGAGGAGTCAATGGGCCGGGCGCTCACCGCCTTGGGCTTCGCTCCGCAGCGTCAGCCGGCAAAGGCAGGACGAGTCCTCTTCAGGCTGGGCAACTGTCCCTATCGCGAGGCGGTCCGCGAGAACCAGCCCGTCGTCTGTGCCCTGCACCGGGGGCTTACCCGAGGGCTGCTGGACCAGCTCGACCCGGCGGTGCGGCTGACTGACTTCGTGCCTAAAGACCCGGATCGGGCGGGGTGTCTGATCGAGGTTGAGGGTTTCGAGCGCGCGTGAACAGCGCGTAAGAAAAAGTGGACGAGCCTACTTTTGCGAGGCGATCTGTGAAAAGCTGTCGGTGATGGGTAGCCAGCAGCCTCCAGCCGGGACCGAATCGTGAGGAGCTGGGATCTGAGGGCGGTTGACCTCCGCCCCCACGCGCCGGAGATCCTTTCCAGCACCGACGAGGCTCGTGCGGTCGTGCTGGAGATCCCGGCGGGTGAGAGCCTCGAGGATCACCAGGTGCACGAGCGGGCGTGGGTGAGCGTGATCGGCGGGGAGGTGGAGATCACGACCAGCGGTGGAGAGAATGTGGCGGGGGGAACGGGCGTGATGGTCGAGTTCGCGCCGGGTGAGCGCCATGCCGTCCGTGCGCTGAGAACGGCGCGGCTGTTGCTGCTGCTGACGCCCTGGCCGGGCGACGGCCATCCGGGGACGGTGCCGCTCAGCGACAAGGCGACGGTCAGGCAGCGGGCGTCCGAGCACCGAGCGGGACCATGAGCGGTGTCGGCAGGACAAGCTCGACGCACCAGCATCGCATTTGCGTCGCGCTCGTTCAGGCAAATACGGATCCCACGCCGGCGGAGTAAGGAGCACGTAGAGCGGTGAGCAGCGGCAAGCGCACCTCAGCACAGCAGCCCGAGAGCTCGAATCATCGCGCCCGGAGCCCCCTACTTGAGGCGCATCGGTTCCTGCGCCGGGGGCCGGTGTCGGCGGAGGGGTGGAGCCAGTTGGTGGCGAAGGATCGCGCGTGGGAGCGCTCGTACCGGGGGCGGTGGGCGCACGACAAGGTGGTGCGCTCGACGCACGGGGTGAACTGCACCGGTTCCTGCTCGTGGAACGTCTATGTGAAGGATGGGATGATCACGTGGGAGTCTCAGGCGGTCGACTATCCGTCGACTGGGCCCGATATGCCTGAGTACGAGCCGCGCGGGTGCCCGCGCGGGGCTTCGTTCTCGTGGTACACGTACTCGCCGCTGCGGCTGCGTTATCCGTATGTGCGCGGCAGCCTGATCGAGATGTTCCGCGAGGCGCGGGCGCGCCTCGGTGACCCGGTGGACGCATGGGCGGAGATCGTCGACGACCCTGAGCGGAGCGGGACGTACAAGCGTCAGCGTGGAAAGGGCGGGTTCGTGCGCGCCTCCTGGGACGAGGTGGTGGAGCTGGTCGCGGCGGCGCACGTGCATACGATCAAGCGCTACGGCCCAGACCGGGTGGTGGGGTTCTCGCCGATCCCGGCGATGTCGCATGGCGTCCTACGCGGCCGGGAACCAGATTCCTGTCGCTGATCGGCGGGGTGATCCTGTCGTTCTATGACTGGTATGCGGACCTGCCGCCGTCCTCGCCGCAGGTGTTCGGCGATCAGACCGACGTGCCCGAGTCGGGCGACTGGTTCAACGCCGATTACCTGATCATCTGGGGGACGAACCTGCCGACGACGCGGACGCCGGACGCGCATTTCATGGTCGAGGCGCGCTATCGCGGCCAGAAGGTCGTCGTGGTGTCTCCGGATTACGCGGAGCACACGAAGTTCGCCGATCACTGGCTGGCGGCCGAGCCGGGCTCGGATGGGGCGCTGGCGATGGCGATGGGTCACGTGATCCTGCGCGAGTTCTACGTCGAGCGCGAGGTGCCGTACTTCCGCGATTACGCGCGGCGGTTCACCGATCTGCCGCTGTTGGTGACGTTGCGCGAGAGCGACGGCGCGTACGTGCCCGACCGGCTGCTGCGAGCGTCGGACCTCGAGGGGCCTGAGGCGGCGGCAGGAGCATGCGGACTGGAAGATGGTCGTGCTGGATGAGCGCACGGGCGAGCCGGCGGTGCCGAACGGGTCGGTCGGGCATCGCTACGCCGCCTCGGACGAGGGTCGTTGGAATCTGCGCCTGGACGGGATCGAACCGGCGCTGACGCTGCTCGATCGAGCGCAGGAGCGCGTCGCGGTTGACCTGCCGCGGTTCGACGTCGGTGAGAGCGAGGGCGGCGGGATCGTGCATCGCGGCGTGCCGGCGATCCGAATTGGCGGTCAGCTGGTCACGACGGTGCTCGACCTGGCGCTCGCGCAGTACGGCGTCGGGCGTGGGGGGCTGCCGGGCGACTGGCCGTCGGGGTACGACGACGCCGAGCAGCCGTGCACGCCCGGCGTGGCAGGAGCAGATCACCGGGGTGGACCGGCGTCTGGCGGCGCGGGTGGCGCGCGAGTTCGCGCGCAACGCTGAGGTGACCGAGGGGCGCTCGATGATCTGCATGGGCGCCGGGACGAACCACTGGTTCCATTCCGATCAGGTCTACCGGACGTTCCTGGCGCTGGTGATGATGTGCGGCTGCGAGGGGCGCAACGGTGGTGGCTGGGCGCACTATGTCGGTCAGGAGAAGGTCAGGCCGCTGACGGGCTGGCAGACGGTCGCGTTCGCGCTCGATTGGGTGCGCCCGCCCCGCCACCAGTCGGGCACGCCGTTCTTCTACCTGGCGACCGACCAGTGGCGTTACGAGCGGATCCAGCCCGAGCACCTGGCCTCGCCGCTGGGCCGGGGGCTGCTCGCCGGCCGTCACATCGTCGACGTGAACGCGCTCGGCGCACGACTGGGGTGGCTGCCGTCGTATCCGAGCTTCGATCGCAGCACGCTCGAGCTGGTCGAGCGAGGCCGAGCGCGAGGGGATCGCGGCCGGCCGACTACGTGGTGCGGGAGCTGCGTGAAGGCCGGCTGCGGTTCGCGTGCGAGGACCCCGACGCGCCAGCACAACCATCCGAAGGTGCTGACGGTGTGGCGCTCGAACCTGCTGGGCTCCTCGGGCAAGGGGCACGAGTACTTCCTCAAGCACCTGCTCGGCGTCCCGGACAGCGCGGTGCGCGCGGAGGAGACCCCGCCGGCAGCTCCGGCCACGAGAGGTCGTCTGGCGCGAGGAGGCGCCGGAGGGGAAGCTCGACCTGCTGACGACGATCGACTTCCGGATGACCTCGAACGCGCTGTTCTCCGATGTCGTGCTGCCGGCGGCGACGTGGTATGAGAAGTACGACCTCTCCTCGACGGACCTGCATCCGTTCGTGCACGCCTTCAACGAGGCGATCCCGCCGCCGTGGGAGGCGAAGTCGGACTGGGAGGCGTTCCATCGGATCGCGATCGAGTTCTCGCGGCTGGCCGAGCGCCACCTCGGCACCCGCAAGGATCTGGTCGCCGCGCCGCTGCTGCACGACACCCCGGATGAGATCGCCCAGCCGCTCGGCGAGGTCCGCGACTGGAAGGCCGGCGAGTGCGAGCCAATGCCCGGGCGCACGATGCCGAAGCTGCTCGTGCTCGAGCGCGACTACCCGCACGTCGGCGGAGCGCTGGGCGGCGCTCGGGCCGCTGCTGGAAGACGCTCGGCAGCCAGACGAAGGGCGCCGCCTGGAAGCCGATCGAGGAGGTCGCCGAGCTACGCGCCAAGAACGGCGCGGTGCGCGGCGGAGTCGCGACGGGCGGCCGTCGCTTGGAGCGGGTCGAGCAGGCGTGCGAGGCGATCCTCGCGCTGTCGGGCACGTGCAACGGCCGGCTCGCGGTCGAGGGGTTCCGCTCGATGGAGGCGCGCACGGGCGTGCCGCTGGCCGACCTGGCCGCGCTCGCGGGCTGGCGACAGGATCACGTTTGCCGACGCGCAGGTGCAGCCGCGGACGGTGATCACCTCGCCAGAGTGGTCGGGGATCGAGGCGCACGGGCGCCGCTACGCGCCGTTCACGACCAACACCGAGCGCGAGAAGCCGTGGCACACGCTCGTCGGGCCGCCAGCACTTCTACCTCGATCACGCCTGGATGCTCGAGCTCGGCGAGGGGCTGCCGGTGTTCCGCCCGCCGCTGCACCACCGCGCGATCTTCGGCGACCAGGGCGCCCGGACGGGTCGGGGCGTGCGGAGCTGACGCTCAAGTACCTGACGCCGCACTCGAAGTGGTCGATCCACTCCGAGTACCAGGACAACATGCACATGCTGACGCTGTTCCGCG
Source organism: uncultured Solirubrobacterales bacterium (assembly GCA_963731355.1). Lineage (GTDB taxonomy): Bacteria > Actinomycetota > Thermoleophilia > Solirubrobacterales > Solirubrobacteraceae > Palsa-465. The sequence goes on from CAVSUS010000008.1 coordinate 20,488, forward strand.
GCGGCGGGATGCTGTGGGTCAGCCGCGAGGACGCCGAGGCGCTCGAGATCGAGGACAACGACTGGGTCGAGGCGTACAACCGCAACGGCGTCGTCGCGTGCCGCGCGACGGTCTCGCACCGGATCCCGCAGGGGACGTGCCTGATGTACCACGCCAAGGACCGACACCTGAACGTGCCGCTGACCGAGCTGCAGGGAAACCGCGGCGGCACCGACAACTCGCTGACGCGGATCGTGATGAAGCCGACGCACTTCATCGGCGGCTACGCGCAGCTTTCGTTCGGCTTCAACTACTACGGCCCGACCGGATCGCAGCGCGACGAGGTCACCGTGCTGCGCAAACGCGAGAGCGAGGTGAGTGTTCGAGTGAAGATCCGCGCGCAGGTGGGGATGGTGATGGCGCTGGATAAGTGCATCGGCTGCCACACCTGCTCGGTGACCTGCAAGCAGGTGTGGACCAACCGTCCGGGCGCCGAGTACATGTGGTTCAACGACGTCGAGACCAAGCCCGGCCTCGGCTATCCGAAGCGCTGGGAGGACAGGAGAAATGGCGCGGCGGCTGGGAGCTCGACCGCAAAGGGACGGCTGCGGCTGAAGGCCGGCGGCCGGCTGCAAGAAGCTGCTGCGAGCATCTTCTACAACCCCGAGCTGCCCGAGATCGACGACTACTACGAGCCCTGGACCTACGACTACGAGAAGCTGATCACCGCGCCGCTCTCAGAGCACGACCCGGTCGCCCGCGCGCGCTCGCAGATCACCGGCCGTGAGATGGAGAGATCCAGTGGGGGCCGAACTGGGACGACAACCTCGCGGGCACCGCCGAGCGGATAGATGAGGATCCGCTGACGATGGGTCTGCAGGAGAAGCTGCGCGCCGAGTACGAGCAGGCGTTCATGTTCTACCTGCCGCGGATCTGCGAGCACTGCCTGAACCCGTCGTGTGTGGCGTCGTGCCCGTCGGGGGCGATGTACAAGCGCGAGGAGGACGGGATCGTGCTGGTCGATCAGGCCAAGTGCCGCGGCTGGCGGTTCTGCGTCTCGGGCTGTCCGTACAAGAAGGTGTACTTCAACCACCGGACCGGCAAGGCCGAGAAGTGCACGCTCTGCTATCCGCGGATCGAGGCCGGGTTGCCGACGATCTGCTCGGAGACGTGCGTCGGGCGGATCCGCTACCTGGGAATCGTGCTCTACGACGCCGACCGGGTCGAGGCCGCCGCCTCGACGCCCGATCCGAAGCAGCTACTCGAGGCCCAGCGCGAGGTGTTCCTCGACCCCGAGGACCCCGGTGTCCGACGTCAGGCGCACCGCGACGGGATCCCCGACGATTGGATCGATGCGGCGCAACGATCGCCGGTGTACGCGCTCGCGCACCGCTACCGGGTCGCACTGCCCTTGCATCCCGAGTACCGCACGCTGCCGATGGTGTGGTACGTGCCGCCGCTCTCGCCGATCGTCAACGCGCTCGAGACCGACGGGTACGAGGCCGATCCCGACGACGTGTTCCCCGCGATCGAGGCGATGCGAATCCCGGTCGAGTACCTCGCCAACCTGCTGTCGGCGGGCGACAGCGAGGTGATCCGCGGGGTGCTCAGGCGGCTGGCGGCGATGCGCGGCCACATGCGAAAGCGCGAGGTGCTCGGCGAGCACGACGAGACCATCGCCGCCGCCGCCGGCATGACGGTGCAGGACGTCGAGGACATGTACCGGCTTTTGGCGATCGGCAAGTACGAGGACCGCTACGTGATCCCCAAGGCCCACGCCGAGCTCGCCGGGCGGCTATTGGAGCAGCAGGGCGAGTGCGGGCTTGACTTCGAGGGCGGCCCGGGCAACTGCGGGATGATCGCCGACCCCACGCCCGACTACGGGCGCTTCATGCTCACCGAGGAGCCGCCCGAGCTCGACATCATCCAGATCGCCGAACAGCGCAATGGAGGCTCGCGATGAGGCGCCGTGGGCAGGCCGAGCGCGCGACCGCGTACAAGCTCTGCTCGCTCGCGCTGCAGTACCCCGACGAGGAGCTCGTCGCCGGCCGCGAGGAGCTCGCGGCGGCGGCCGCGGACCTCACAGACGGACCTCCAGCAGCTTCGCTTCGGCGCTTCTTCACCTGGTTCGGCTCCGCTGCACCGCTCGAGCTCGAGCGGCACTACGTGCAGACGTTCGACCTGCACAAGCGCTCCGCGCTGTACCTGACTTTCTACTCGCTCGGCGATCGCCGCGACCGGGGACTCGCGCTGCTGCGGCTGAAAAAGCTCTACCGCGCCGCCGGCCTGCCGCAAGACGGCTCGGAGCTGCCTGACTACCTGCCGGTGATGCTCGAGTTCGCCGCCGCGGCCGCACCCGGCCAGGGCGAGTTCATCCTGCGCGAGCACCGCGCCGCGATCGAGCTGGTCCGCCTCTCGCTTTCAGAGCGGCACAGCCCCTACGCCCACGTGCTCGACGCCGTCTGCGAGCAGCTCGGGGGGCTCTCGGTCGGCGAGCGCCTCAGCCTTGACCGGCTGATCGCCCAGGGCCCGCCGCAGGAGCTGGTCGGCCTTGAGCCGTTCGCCCCACCGGAGGTCATGCCGACGATGGAGGCGAGGCGGTGAGCACCAGCGACATCTTCCTGTGGATCGTGATCCCTTACGTCGCGATCACGATCTTCATCCTCGGCCACGTCTGGCGCTACCGCCGCGACCAGTTCGGCTGGACCAGCCGTTCCAACCAGATGCTGGAGCGCCGCCTGCTCAAATGGGGCAGCCCGCTGTTCCATTACGGCGCGCTGGCGGCGATCGGCGGGCACGTCCTCGGCATCCTGATCCCCAAGACCGCGACCAACGCGATCGGGATCCACGAGCACGCCTACCACCTGATCTCCGCGGTCGCCGGCACGCTCGCCGGCGCCGCCGCGCTGATCGGGCTGCTGATCCTCATCTACCGCCGCGCCCGGGTCCGGCGGATCGCGGTCACCACCTCCTACGTCGACCTGCTCGTCTACTCGCTGCTCTTGTTCGTGATCGCGCTGGGGATGGTCGACACCGTGTTCCACAATGCGCTCGGCTCAGGCAACGGATACGACTATCGCCACACCGTCTCGATCTGGTTCCGAGGCGTGTTCGCGCTCCAGGACCACGCCCGGCTGATGGCCTCCGCGCCGCTCGTCTACCAGATCCACACCCTGTCCGCGTGGGCGATCTTCGCGCTGTGGCCGTTCAGCCGCCTGGTGCACGCCTGGAGCATCCCGCTGCAGTACATCGGCCGCCCCTACATCCTCTACCGCCGCCGTTACCAGACCGCCACCCGCTGATGGGACGCACGCCGGCGGCGGGCGCGCTGCGACCGTCTCCTGGATGCGGTCCCGCCGGCCTCCGGCGCGGTCGTGATGGGCACCGGGATCGTCTCGATCGCGCTCCTGCTCGACCAGCGCGGCACGCTCTCGAACATTCTCTTGGCGCTCGATGCGGCGACCTGGCTGGCCCTGGCGGGTCTTCTGCCCGCCCGCGCCCTGGCCGACCCAGCCCGCTTCAGAGTCGACATCCGCCATCCCGCGGCGCTGACCTCGATCGCCGGCACGGGAGTGCTCGGCACCCGGCTGACGCTGCTCGGTTGGGACTGGGCGGGCGCGATCCTGCTGATCATCGCGCTGGCCATCTGGCTCGGCCTCGTACCCCAGGTGCTCGGCCACTGGCAGGTGCCGACGATCGGCGCCTCGTTCATCCTCACCGTGGCCACCGAATCGCTCGCGCTGCTCGGGGCGTCGCTGGCCTTCGGCGAGCGTGCCGAGTGGCTCCTATACGCCTCGCTGGTGCCCTTCTGCCTCGGCCTCGGCTTCTACGCCTTCGTGCTCAGCCGCTTTGAGTTCCACCAGCTCGCGGTCGGGGTCGGCGACCACTGGGTTACCGGCGGCGCGCTGGCCATCTCCACCGTCACCGCCGGACGGATCGCCCTGGCCGCGCAGCGCACCGGCGCCCTCTCCGGAGCGCTTGGCTCGCTGAAGACCATCTCGGTGGTGCTGTGGTGCCTGACCATGGTGTGGTTGCCGGCGCTGGTGATCTGCGAGGCGCTGCGCCCCCGGCTGCGTTACAGCGTCCGCCGCTGGTCGACCGTGTTCCCCGTTGGCATGTACGCCGCCTGCAGCTTCATCGTCGGTGCCGTCACACACACCCCCGGGATCACCGACTTCGCCCGCGTGTGGGTGTGGGTCGCGCTCGCAGTGTGGGTAATCGTGTTCGCCGGGATGCTCCGTCGGGGGCCGGGACTCGTCTACGGCAAGCCGTGATTCGTCGACGGACCGAGTTGTCCTGGTTTTTCCAAATCCGAGTGGGTAAACTCAGTCGGCGATGGATGCTCCGTTCGCGATCGACCCGGACGACGCGCTTGCCCAACCCACCAGGGCACGGCTGTTCGCGCTGCTCGGAGAGCTCAAGCGGCCGACCGGGACGGTCGAGCTCGCGGAGCGCTTGGAGCTGCACCCCAACGGCGTGCGCATCCACCTCGAGCGGATGGAGCAAGCTGGCCTGGTGGAGCGAGCTCGGGTCCGCGACAGGCGCGGGCGGCCACCGGACGCATGGACGATCGCCGCCGACGCCCGTCCCGGCGGGAGCGCGCCGCGTGCCTATCACGACCTAGGCCGGTGGCTGGCCCGAGCCCTTCAATCTCGTCCCCGCGGGTTGCGCGGCATCGAGGAGACCGGGCGTCAGATCGGCCGCGAGCTCGCCCCCGGCGACACGACCGCCGACGGCGACGTCTTCGAGGCCTCGCTGACCGCGCTCGGGTTCCAGCCCGTCGCCCAGCCGCGCGAGGACGGCGTCACCTACTGCCTGCGCAACTGCCCCTACCGCGACGCGGTGCGCGAGAACCAGCCGGCCATCTGCGCGCTACACAAGGGGATCACCCGCGGGCTGCTGGACGTGCTCGCCCCGAAGGCCAAGCTCTCAGGCTTCGTACCCCACGACCCCGATCGAGCGGGCTGCCTGATCGAGCTGCGCGGCCTGAGCACGCCGGCGAAGTAAGGCCCGATCGCCGGAGCCCGATCAAGCCGTGGCGAGGAGGCGCTGCCGGCGGGGAAGCGATCGATCCGCGGAATTAGCGCCTTGGACAAGGCTCAGTGTCCCGATCGAACGGTCTCCTCAGTGTTGCTCCCAGCGGGCGCGAGCGCCGACATGTGCCTCGCGCCGTAAGAGCAGAGCAGAGCCGCCCCCTCGGAGCTGGTTTCGCAAGTCGCCAACACCAGGGCCACGAGATTGCTAGCTCCCGTCCGTTCGGTTGCAAGCACGAACGTTGATAGCGGCAGTCCGCCCTGGGCCGGCCGGTCGCATTCAGACTTGTGCTCCGGCGCGGTTGCGGTGGCGTCGATCACCGGCAGCGACGTGCTCGCAACGGACGAGGAAGGGTCATCTCGTGGGCCGCGCCCGACTGCTGCATCGGCGGGGCGTTGGAGAAGTCAGCCCGGCCAGGACCGCGTCGTCGTCGCGACGGCGACCACGACTGGTGCTCGGTCAATCGGGAAGCGGCAGCGAGCGCCGAGGCGACATGGTGCTTGCTCAGCCTCGTCGCCACGGTGGTCAGCAAGCGGCCGTACCGCACGACTCGACGATCAGAGCAATCGTCAGCGCTCGCGACGCCGCGCTGTCGCTCCCGCCCAGATCCGAGAGTCTGCCGGCCCGCGCTCGCACGATTCCTTTTGTTCTCGCGCCGGCGCGGACCCGGCGATCGCAAAGGCGACGTTCCACTCGTTCGGGCCCGCTGCAAGCCCGGGACAGGTCATTGGGCCCATCGCCACGGGAGCAGGCGGCGTCGTTATCGTCTGCGACGTGGACGGACCGTTCGGCCTAATCGAGTTTCCGGCTGATGATCCCGACCGTGCACGTCGGTTCTGGTCAGGCCTACTCGGCGTCGAGCTCGCCGAGCGCAGCCTGACCGAAGGTCGCGGCTGGCAGACCCAGAGCGGGGCTCCTGTGCTCGGCGTTCACGAACGTGGCGCCGGCCCGGGCGACACGGCTTCGCTGCCGTATTTCACCGTCCCCGATATGGACGCCGCGCTCGAGAAGATCACCGCGCTCGGGGGAAGCGTGATCCATCCCGGGGCCCGGTGGGCGATCTGTCGGGACTCCGAAGGAAGCCCGTTCGGCCTCGCTCTCGCGTCCCGCGCGTAGCCCATCGCGTCGCCGGCGCGCCACGACTGCCGGCGAGCGCATGTGGTCGTGATCGCTGGTCCCGGCTAACGTCGCATGACGATGGCCTCGGCACCCGGGCACTCCGGGCCCCGAGGTTGGCGACGGTCACATGATGCGGACGTCTCGGGGCCCGTCACCGTCGGTGACCGGCTGCCGCTCCGGCCGGCTACTCGACGTTGCCTACGGCGAAGTGCGCCAACACTTAGCGCGCTCGCGGTGGGTTGGGCGGTGGCGCTTCCCTTCTCCGTTGCATGGAAAGCGGTAGCTTCGTATCGAACGGCGGCGTCGCTCCTTCGCCAGGCGGAGCAGGCGTCCGCGGAGGTCGAGAGCGCGCTCTCCTAACTCGTCCACCGCGACACTGCTGAGACGGACGAGCTGCACGCCCGCAATGCCTTGCAACAGTGGCGTCGGCTCGGGGGCAGGTTGTGGCTGCTTCTGGGCGGGAGCAGCAGCGCGACGTTGCGTCCGCTGGCTGTTGCTTCGATGATCCGGCGCGCGGCAGGCCGCTTGCTCAAGGGCCGGCCACGCGCGTCTGGGCAAGCACCTCGCGCACTCCGGTGGCCGCTGCTGCTTCCCTCATCGAGCAGCACCGCGGCCCAAGCGTCGCCGGGGTCCAGAGGTGCAGCGACTGGCGGACCGCCGGGGCGATGCAGCAGTCCGGCGGGCGGGGCGCGACCGCTGGTTGTCGTCCGCTCCAGCAGTGAGATCTCGGTGGCTACGCGCTTCCGCAATGGTTGGCCGAGCGGCGGTCGAGCGCCCGGACCTAGCGACCGCCGTGGGTCGTGATGTCCTCACAAGCCGAGGCGGCGCGTGCGGAGCGGCGCCGGTGAGGTCCGAGCCACGACGAGAGCCCTCCCCACGTCAGCGAGCAGGCGCCTCGCTCCGGGCAACGGGAGTGCCTCCTATCCGGGCAAGGAAGGGCGCTCGTCGCTAACGACCAGATACGCGCCGTGAAACGAAAGGAGGTCTTTCGCCGAGCGCCGGGCATGGCCGAGTCACCGGCTCTTCCGGATCGTCACGACGATTTAGAAGCCGATCGCCGGCGTCTTCGTGCTGCCGCGTGTGGTTCCAGCAGCGCTGAGGATCATTGTGGCTACATGTCAGACGGAGCGACAGCGCCACGGTGTGACTGCAGGTTCGGGGTCAGGTTCCGCTTCATCGGGGGGAAGCAGGATGTCGCGGTTGCGCTCTCGAAGCAATACCGAATCTCGTCCCGTGCGGGGGTGGTCCCAAACGGTGCTGTTGTTACCGCTCACGCAGCTTCGGGCGAGTTGTTTCACGCCGCCCGCTTGATCGGCTTGCAACGTTGGATTTAGGCGCCGACGGCGTCGGCGTGGGAGGTCGTCGGTGAAGCACGCGCAGAACGTCCGGTTTGCGCCCATGGCCACTGTGGCCCTGATGCGATTGTGCAGCTGGCGGCACGAAGAGCTCAATCGCTACGGAGGGGCGGCCTTGCGGTGACGATTCCCGCTCGGCGGAGCGCGATGAGGCACGTCACGGCGATCAGCGGCAGGAGCGAGAAGAGCGCGAGGACGGTGCGGATGGCACTTCCGGTGCTCGTGCCGCCGGCGGTGGCGGCTTGGATCCCGGTTCCAGCGATGACGACCCCGAGACCGGCCATCGTGACGAGCATCGTGAGGACTATGCCGGACGCTTCGCCGGCCTGGGCGGCGGGTACGGCCTGCTGGGTGGCGACGTTGGCGTAGGCGTAGACGAGCCCGAAGCCCAATCCGCTGACCGTCAGGATCGCCACGAACGGGCCGAGTGGGTGGACGGCCGCGAGGGCCAGCAGCGCCACGCCGCCGGTGGCGATCCCCAGGGATAAGACCGTCAGCGCGGGCAGCCGAGCGCCGAGCGCACTGGAGAGTGGTCCCGCCACGGCTGCGGCCAGCGATGGGCCGAGGAACATGACGCCGGCGGCGAGTGGTGAGAAGCCCCTCGCCGTCTGCAGGTAGAGCGTAACGCCGAAGATCATCACCCCGTAGGCCGCGTTGCAGACTGCCGCCGAGCCGGCGAGCGCCACGAACCGGCGTTCTCGAAACAGCGACAGATCCACGAGCGGCCAGCGGACCCGCCGCTCGATCCGGGCGAACAGGCCCAGCAGCACCGCGGCGGCCAGGAGCACTCCGACCGTCTGCGCCGAGCCCCACCCCCAGATTCGGCCGCGGTTGACGCCGAGGCTGAGCGCCGCCAACCCGGCGGTGACCGTCACGAGGCCGGGCATGTCGATCCGGGGCGGTCTGGCGTCATCGCGTGACTCGGCGATGTTCGACGCTCCGATAGCGAGCGCAGCGAGCACGACCGGAACGTTGATCCAGAAGATCCAGCGCCAGCTGATCGCCTCGGTGAGCGCTCCACCGATGAACGGCCCCAGCGCGTTACCGACACCGCTCAAGCCAAACGCCATCCCGATCGCCTTCCCGGCGCGGTCGCTCGAATACGTGTTGGTGAGCACCGAGACCGCGCCAGGCAGGATCACCGCCGCGCCAGCCCCTTGCAGCGCCCGCGCCGCGATCAGCACCTCCAGCGTCGGCGCCACGGCGCACCCGACCGAAGCCACCCCGAACAACGAGACCCCGACGAGCAGCACCCGCCGCCGCCCGAGCAGATCGCCCAGTCGTCCTCCCGCTATCAGCAGCGCGCCGAGCGAGAGCATATAGGCGCTCAGAACCCACTGCGCGTCCTGTGCGCCGGCATGCAGCCCGCGTCCGATGCTCGGCACCGCGAGGTTCAGCGCGAAGAAGTCGAGCTGCACGCAGAACAGCGCGAGCGACACGGCGATGAGCACACGACCGGCGCGCGGAGCGAGATCCCCTGTGGCCGCCCCCGGGACATTGGGTTCAAGAGCCACGTAAGGTCTCTCAGGCGCCGGGTCCGAGCACGGATTCGAGCAACGCGAGCGTCGCCATCGAGGCAGTGCGCCGGGCCCCAGCGCCCTCAGGCGTGCCTCCCGAGATGTGCGCGTCGCTGCGCGCCACGGTGGCCGGGGTGACCGAGAGACCGACGAAGTGGCCGGCATCGCGTAGGACCAGCGCACGGCCGGCGTGGTGACCGCCCCGTTCGCGGCGGCGATCGATCAGCACCGGGGCCACTGTCGCCGCTGGCCACATCTGGCCGTTGCCTCCGGCGATCGAGCAGCGGCGCCTCGAGCGCTCCACTGGAGTCACCCGCGGCCGAAACCGCATCGCCGCGGCGCAGACCCGGCGCGAAGGTGGGTGGCAGGCTGGCCCCCGCGCGGGCGGCGGCGATCGAAGCGCGAGACCACCGACTCGCGCAACACTGGCAAGCAGCCGGTCGCCGCGGATCGGCGCTCCGTCCCCGCGTTGCGCCTGCAGGTCAATCGCGGCGACAGTGCGGTCGGTGACTCTCATGTTCCATCACGGGCGCTCGCGATCGCTCGGCTCGAGGGTACCGTCGCGCCATCCGGCAACGGGATGCACGAGCGCCATTCGTGTCCGCCGGCGGCCGTCGTGATCACCGCAAGCGACGCCTCGGCCCCCCGCCGGGCACCCTCGACTACGAGCACCGGCGGCACGTCCACGCGAGCCTCCGCGGGATTTATCCGCAGCTGGATGGCGGGCGAGCGTCCAGTCGGCATGTTGCTCACCGTCGGACCGTCGCAGACGAGTCCGTTCGCGGTCAACGGTAGCCGACTACGTAATGGTCTGGGCAGAGCGTTCGAGGCTGGATCGCCGATCGCGCGCTCAGCTCTCGAACCCGGCGTGACGAGCAACTGATCTCAGTCGCCGGGCGGAGCGTTTCGATGGTTGGCGCTTCTGCCGGCGGCGATGGCGGCGAGCTTGGCCTGGGCGAGCTGCATAAGTGTAGGCACGCCCTTCGGTTCGATCGCGAGCGCCGTGGCGATCATCTCCTCGCTGGCGCCAGCGCGCGCGAGCCGCAGCGCCGCCGCGTATGGGAATGGCAGCTCGTCGAGGTGATCGGGCATGTCTTCGGCCACGTCCGCAGCGTCGCAGAGCGGTCGGCGCGGCGCATCGGTAGCCAGTTACTGAAAGCACCTCTGCCGAGCTGCGGGGCGGGCAGTTGGGCGTGCTCCAGTCGTGAGATGCTCGGCCCTACACTCCGCGTTGATGGCCCAGGGTGGGTTGTTCGAGGGTGCGCGTGGCATCGCGCCCGGCGGCTCGGTTGTGCGCCACGCCGAGTGGGTGTTGACCGGCCGCGAGGAAGAGCTTGCGCTGATCGAGGCAAAGCTCCAGCAAGAGAGCCCATCGGGGGTTGTGCTGGTGGGCCCTGCGGGAACCGGCAAGAGCCGCCTGGCCAGGGAGCTCAGCCGCCGGCGGGAGCACTCCGGGGAGCGGGTCGTGTGGGCGCTGGCCACCGCCTCGGCGGCGACGATACCGTTCGGCGCGCTGGCTCATCTAGTTGCGCCGCAGGACCTCAGCGGCGGTAGCGACAGACTTAGCGCGTTTCGCGCGACCGTCGCGTCGCTACGCGGCGAGGATGCTCACCCGCCGCTCGTGATCGTCGATGACGCGCATCTGCTCGACGAGGGTTCGGCGGCGCTGGTGCTGCACCTGGCGCTCACCCGGTCGGCCGGGATGGTGGTTTGCCTGCGCGCCGGTGAGCGCTCGCCCGATGCCGTCACCGCGCTGTGGAAGGACGAGCACCTGTTGCGGGTGGATCTCCAGCCGCTGTCAGAAGTCGCAGGTTGAGGAGATGGTGCGGGCCGAGCTCGAGGGGCAGGTCGCCCACGACGTCCTGCGCTGGGTGCGGGCGCGTTCGCGAGGGATCCCTCTGTATGTCGTGGAGCTGATCCGCGGTGCGATCGCCCAGGAGGCGTTGCGGTTTCGCGATGGGATCTGGGGCTTTGTCTCCGCGCCTGCGACGCCGGATCGGCTGCGCGACTTGATCGGGCAGCGGCTGGGCGCCCGGTCGCCTGCGGAGCGTGATGCGCTCGAGTTGCTCGCGCTCGGCGCGCCACTTGAGTACCAGCTCGCCGTGCGCCTGGCCGGGGTCGCAGCGCTCGAGGCGCTCGAGGAGCACGGCCTCGCAGCCCTCGACGTCGTCGGGTCCTCCAGCGATCGCCGGCGCGTCGTGCGACCGGCGCATCCCCTCCACGGCGAGGTGGCGCTTGCGCAGTCCCCATTCGCGCGCCGGCAGCGACTCGCCGCGCAGCTCGCCGATGCTCTGTTGGCCACCGGTGCTCGGCGCGCCAGCGACGCGCTGCGCTTGATGCGCTGGCGCGACCAAGCTGGCGCCAAGGTGGGAGCGCAGGAGCTGTTGCGGGCGGCGGCGGCCGCCGCGCGGGCGTTCGACCCGTCGTTGGCGGCCGGGTATGCGCGCCGCGCCCACGAGATCGAGGGCACGCTGACCACCGCCCTCGCCCTGGCGCCTCTGCTATTCGCCCTCGGCCGCTTCGGGGAGGTCGAAGCGGTGCTCGGGCCGTTCGAGGGCGCCGCCGACCACGAGGACGGGGCCGCCGCTGCGCTGCAGCTGAGGACCCGGGCGCTCGAGGTCGGACAGCGCCGCACCGAGGAGGCGCTGGCCCTCATCGACCGCGTGGCGGACGCCTATCCCTCCGATGGCTGGCGGCGGTTGATCCGCGATCAGCGCATCGCCGTGAGCACGGACGCCGGCCGGCTGCGGGAGGCCGCCGGCCTGATGCGCGAGCTGCTGGCCGATCCAGGCACCACCCAGGCCCAGTTCGAGCGTAACTGGTCAGGCGTCTTCGCGCTCACCCTTACGGGTGACGCGACCGCCGGCCGCCGGTTCGCGGAGCGGTTGACCGGCCCCTCGCACGCCCATTTGCGCGTGGGGCGAATGCTGGTGGCGTGGACGGCGCCGCGCCTGGATGCGGGACACGCATGGGATCAGATCGACGCGGTCGCGGACCGCGCGCTCGAGGGCGCGTTGGCGCGCGGCGACGATGGGTTGATGGCCATCTGCGAGTTGATCCGCGGCAACCTCGCGCTCGAACGCGGTGCCGTCCGAACGGCCGAGACACGGCTGCTTCAGGCGATCCGCGCGCTCGAGGCCCAGGACCCGATGGCGCTGAGGACGCGTACGCTGGCCATGGTCAGCCAGGCGCGCGCGCTGCGGCGCGACGTAGGCGGGGCGCGGCGAGCGCTCGCCGCGGTGCAGAAGATGCTCGAGCGACGTCCGGCCACCTGGGTCGAGGAAACCGACCTGTGCCGCGCGCGGGTGCGGATCGCCATCGCGGAGGGCCGGCCGGTCGACGCGCGGCGGATCGCGCTCGAGGGCGCCAGCCGCACGGGCGAGGTCATCATCCGCCGGGCGAGGCTGCTGCATGAGGCGATGCGCGCTGGAGCGCCCGCCTCGCAGGTCGCAGCCCCGCTGACAGAGATCGCCGAGCGTAGCGACCTGGAGCTCGTCGCCGCGTGCGCGGAGCACGCCGTCGCCTCGGCGCGCAGCGACGCTCGCGCGCTCGAGGAGGCCGCCGCGGGCTTCCGTGCGATCGGGGCCATCCTGTACGCGGCCGAGGCGGCCGCAGAAGCCGCCGCTGCCCATTCCGCCGACGGCTCGCGCTCGGCGGCGATCACCGCGGCCGAGCGAAGCCGCCATCTTGCCACAGGCTGCGAGCGCGCCTGGACACCGCTGCTTGCCTTGGCCGACAGCACGGTCCTCGGTCTCACCCGCCGCGAGAGCGAGATCGCCACGCTCGCGGCCGATGGGCTCAGCAGTCCAGACATCGCCGAGCGGCTGTTCGTCTCGGTACGGACGGTCGAGAGTCACCTGCAGCGGGTGTACGGCAAGCTCGCCATCAACCGCCGCCAACAGCTGCGCGCCGTGCTCGCCGACAGGCTCACCGACCCCGATCAGCGCTAGCGCGACCGACAACCACGACCGCCGGCGGCGTGTGCCCGGTGCCGCCCGCCGAGATCGATTCAGTAACCCGGTACTGATGACCAGCGCGACCCGCGCCAGTAGCGTGTCATCCGTCTTTCGAGCAAGCACCCCCGCGGCCTGTGCAGGGCCGTAATGCACGGGCGCGCGAGGAGGGAGGTCCCCCCATGGCTGTCGATCGCGACAACTCGGTCCCGAGCACCCTCGGCGAGGTGGCGAGCCTGCGCCGTCGACTCCGACCGTCGCGCGTTCTCGGGCTCCTGGTCACGCTGATCGCGCTGACGGCAGGCGCCACTGAAGTCACCGCGGCCGCCCCGGCAGCTAGCCCGTCGGCGCTGTCAGGGCCGTTGATCGTGCACCTGTTCCTGGCGCCGGCCTCGGGCGCGATGCTGACCGGCTCGCGCGTGCGGGTCGTCGTGCAGGCTCCGCGCGGCCAGCGGCTGGTTATCAAGCTCAACCAGCGCGACATCACCCGGCGCCTGCGGGGCCGGGGGTCGGTGCGCAGCGCAGTCTTGACGGGCCCGGAAGGGCTGTTGCGCGGCGTGAACAACTTGTATGCAAGGACGTTCCGCGGCCGGCACGAGACCGGCCGCCAGGCCCGCTACTTCCTGTGGGTGACCGCCGACCGTAGCGTGGCCTCCACCCGGCTGGGCGGAGGCGGAGGTCGGCTGTTGGGCGCACCCGCGGGCCCGTCGGGAGCGCTGTCGGTGTCGGTGACCCAGCCGTCGGCCCTCGGTGGCCGCCCGCTCGGCGCCACGCGCGCGAGCAAGCAGCAGGTGGCGCTGCCGCCGATCTTCCGCGCGTGGCTGAACGGCCGGGGGGTGACGCGGTTCTTCTCCTCGCCGCGGCCGGGGGCGTGGGCGGCCTCGCTGTCGGCCGACGTCGGGCTGCGATTCGGTAAGAACACGCTGCGCACGCTCGTGGTCGACCAGGTCAACGGCCGCTACGTCCAGACCGTGCGGGTAGTGAACGTACCGCGCGACCGGCCGCTGGCGGCGGCCGGGCTCGACCGGCAGGTTTCGGTCGGTACCCGCGTTCGCCTCGACGGCGGAAACTCGCGGGCCACGATCCCGGGTCTGCGCCTGAGCTACCGCTGGCGCCTCGTGCACCGCCCGCGCGGGTCGCGCGCCGCCTTGATCGGCGCGACGAGCCGGCGGCCGCGGCTGCTGGCCGACCGTCCCGGCCGCTATCGGGTGCAGCTGGTCGTCGGCGAACAGCGGCCTCAGGTCGCCTTCACCGCCGGCGTTCGCCACGCCGCCCTGGCGCCCGTCGCGTCGGCGCCTGACGAGGTGACGGTCGCCGTCCAGCCGGTCACGCCGCTGATCGACGGGGTCAACACCCAGGCGAGCGACGCGCAGGGGAACCCGGGCATTCAGGTCGGTCAGGACTTCTACCCGAACCCTAGCCCCGACCATCGAGACACGCAGATCCTGGTCCTCGAGCGCGACACGTTGGCGCCGGTCAGCAACTCCTACACCGACGGCAGCAACGACGCCACCCACGGGATCGTAGCCGTCTATAACAACCTGAAGAACTCCGGTCTGCTCACGCAGATCGCGATCATCTCCAAGCCCGCCAGCGCCACCCCGGCGGTGCCCGCCGGCTCCCACCAGAGCGACCGCGTCCGCGCCTACGACAACCTCGTCCAGTTCCTGGGCGGAAGCCACCTCGACTCGCCTCTATACACGCAGCCGGACAACCCGCTGTCGGTGGTCGGCGTCCCCGGCGCTCCGACCGGCGCGCAGTGGGTCGATCAGGGCGCCATCCGCGGCGGCTACATCCGCTCGGGCGGCAACGGCTACCAGTTCAGCCCCGCCTTCTACGGGTTCGACACCGCCACGATGGACTTCCCCGACCTCCCCGGTGGTGGCCGGCAGGCCGCGGTGGTTCAACCCGGGGGCTTCAACGTCGTGGTCCTGGATCACACCGATCTCGGGGTGCGCCAAGAACAGAGCTTCTTCACCATCGTCCAGTCACGCCCAGACCAGACGGTCTCCGACCTCAAGGCCATGCACAACGTTCTGCAGTCGGCGATCGCCAGGCACGACCCGGTGTTCGTCCAGGGGGTCAGCGTCCACGTCGGCGACGTGATCGGGCACCTCTCCAACACTGGGATCGACGCTTGGAACACGGTCGTCCAGGACATGGTGCAGCTGGGCGGGACGTTCGACGTCCTCAACCGGCTCGGGGTCGATGGGGACTACGCGCTGGTGGGCGGCAAAGGCCTGCCGCACGGCGAGGTCGCCGAGGTGTCGAACTTGTTCAGCCCCGACGGGAGCATCCACGGCTACTTCACCCTCGACCACGAGGGGCGCTACCACGCGGTGCTCGGCTCCGCCGCCGCGGGTGCGAACCTCGACCTGTACCCACTCATCCACCAGGCGCCGACGCCGTGGCCGTGCACCGACGGCCCGTGCCCGGGCGGCCCGAACCCTGTTGACCCGAACCCTGATCACCAGGCCTACCGCACGGCACTGGCCTGGGTCACCAAAAAGCTGGGGTTCAACCTGACCCAGGTCAAGAACCTCCGGGATGCCTACGTCAGGCTCGACAACACCGCTTGGGGCACCGTGCGTGGGAAGCTGGACGGGCCTAACCTAAAGTACCCCGGCGGCACCCCTGGCTTCACCAGCGCGCAGCTCGCGAACCTCAAGACCCAGCTCGACACGGAGCTCGACGACCTCGTCCTGGCGAGAAACCTCTTCGACGCCTACAAGGAGCCGTTCGCCCTGTCGCAGGGCAACGAGACCAACGATCTCAACACCCTCACCACCTCGCTGATCAACGCTATCGCGCCCCCGGACACCAGCATCCTCATCGCGGTCGCCACGAGCGTGATCAGCGGTGCGCTGCTCGTCGTCGCCCCGTACGCCCTGTTGCCGGAGCAGGCGGTCATCGGCGCCGTCACCACGGCGGTCGGCCTCGGCGGAACGATCCTCACCTCGGCGACCAACGGCAGCCCCGTCTCAGACGCGATCAACGCCAAGGCCCGAGACCTCGCAGCCGCCATCAACACCTCATGGAGCGAACAGGCCATCGCGATAAATGGCCTGTACGACGTGGTCGCCGCCGACTGGGGCAAGCTCCAGGCCGCAAGCGCTGCCTCTACAGACACGAACTGGTCCCCCTCCACCTTCGGCCAGGCCGCCGTCGGCGGCCGGCTCCAGCTCGCCGCCCGGCAGTCGTTCTACGCGGCGCTGCTCCCGGTTGCCTACAACGAGCTCACCACGATTGATTGCAGCGTGCAGGAAGCCCAAGCCCTGTTCCCGTTCTTCCTGCCGGTCAGCGACCCGTACTTCTACACCGAGATTGTCAGGAAGGTTCAACACGGCGGCGCGCCGGAGATTCAGACATGGGAGATCGGCTTCGAAAACGCGCCGCCGGCGGGGATTGCGGGTCCGATCACCACTCCGATCGACAAGAGCTTCAAGGGTCAACCCGGGCTCGGTCTGTTCCTGTCTAAGTTCATCTCTGACAACTGGGGCGACTCCTTCCCCGCCCAGCGATCCTGCGAGGGTCCATAGCGATCGCACGTGGAGCGGGCGAGCGTCATCGTCCTGCTGGTGCTGCCCGCCCTCGGGCAGCCGCTGCTCGCCCCCGCTGGCGCCCGCGCCCCCCGCCGGGCCTGTCGGGGGCCGCGCACGTGCTCTCACGCGTGATGGGAAGATGGCTGGACCCCCAGACATGAGTCGCTGGGAAACGCCGATAGGGCTGGTGTTCAAGCGCCTCGTGCTGGCGTTCTGGGCGATGTTCTTCACCATGGTCACGCTGACCAACCTGGTCAACCTCCTGGCCAAGCTCGGCGCGTTGCATTGGCGGTTTCTGAACTCCGGGAACTTCGCCTATCTGCGCTCGGTCGTCTCGGTGTACGCGGTCGGGACACTGGTGACGAAGCTGCTGCTGGCCGGGGCCTTCGGCCTCGAGACGGTCGCGGCGACGCTGTTCTGGCGGGCGCTGCTCCGGTTCGGGCGCGAGCGTCGGGGGATGCGGGAGGCGTTCCTGGCCTTGTCGTTCGGGACCGTTGTGTGGATCGCGTTTGTGTTCATGACGGAGTTCTTTACGGCTTATCCCGCGGAGGCGGTGTTTCGCGAGCTGCTGGTGCTGAGCCTGGCCTCGGCGGTCGTGCTCGTGGTCGTTCCCGACGCGGTAGGGGTCCCCGAGCCGCGCCCGAGACCGCCCCTGGTGTCAGGTGAGGCCGCGGCCGTCGTCCCGGAGTCAACCCGGAGAAAGGAGATTTGATGCGCTGCGCTGGTCAGCTGCCAGCAGCAGCTTGTGGGGCATCCTTGGTTGGCCTCGACCGCCGCCGGGGAGGGCCAGTAGCGCTTGCCCGGTGCAGGGCCTGTAGCAGACCAGCCTCTCCCGGCGGTGGTGAGGTGCCGCGAGCGGCAACAGGATGTAGCCCGGTTGAGGGCCTTTCCACAAGCACCCGCAACGGTACCTCTCGGTCGAGGCGCTGTGAAGCGGTCTGTGATCGTCGAGGAGTGTGGATGGGCAGTTACGCGGGCGTGGATTGGGCGTCTGAGAAGCATGACGTGATGGTGGAGAACGAGGCGGGCGAGGAGCTTTTGTCCGCGTCGTTCGCGCACGATGAGGCGGGGTTGCGGTCGCTGTGCCGCCAGCTGGTCGGGCTGGAGGTGCAGCTGGTCGCGATCGAGCGCCCCGATGGGGTGCTGATCGAGCGGCTGTTGGATGCGGGGTTGCGAGTGATCGCGATCCACCCCAATCAGCTGGCGGCCACGCGGGCGCGGTTCAGGGCCTCGGGCGGCAAGTCGGATCGGTTCGACGCGTACGTGCTGTGTGAGCTGGCGCGCACCGATCGTGAGCGCTTCCGGGTGCTCGAGCCCGACAGCGACCAGACCAAGGCGCTGCGGGCGCTGACGAAGTACCGGCCGCACTACGTGAGTTGCGCCGATCCTTGCCTGCCGAGGTGGTGGTCGTCGAGCCCACGCATCCGCTCGCGGGGCGAACGCTTGCCGTGGAGGGGTATCGGACGGTCGGCGGGGTGCTTTGCCTGTTGGTGCGCTTGCCCGATGGGTCGGCTGGGACGGTCGCTGTGAGCGCGACGAGCGCGGGCGAGCGTCCGACGGGCGGCGGGGCGCTGCTGTCCCCGGGGGGCGTGCGTCGCCTGCGTGCGCTGTTGGACGCGCGACGGGGCGACCACGGCGGCGCATAGGCTCACCTCCTGAGAAGTCCGATCAACTCCAGGAGGTGAGCCCAGTGCGTGGGTTGAAGTCTACGTCGTCGCAGCTGTCGTTGCCAGTCGATAGCGGTGGGGTGGCGCGGGTGTGGGAGACGATGAGCTCCGGAGCGCGCGAGCGCGTGTTGCGGTTGCTGGCCAGTGTCATTGGCCGGGTAGTGAGTGATCAGGAGAGTGACCAGTGACCGGTAAGGTTGAGCGGGCGCACTTGCGGCGTGCGGCGTATGTGTATGTACGGCAGTCGACGACGGCGCAGGTGGAACGCAACACGGAGAGCTTAGAGCGTCAGTATGAGCTGGTGGACCGAGCCGTGGCGCTCGGCTGGGCCGCGGATGATGTGGTGGTGGTTGACCGTGACTTGGGAGTGTCAGCCAAGAGCACTGAGGGTCGGCAGGGGTTTGAGCGACTGGTGGCGGATGTCGGGTTGGGTAAGGTCGGGATGGTGCTCGGGATCGAGGTGTCGCGCTTGGCCCGGCGGAACGCTGACTGGTATCAGCTGCTTGACCTGTGCGCGTTGACCGACACGCTGATCGCCGACGTCGACGGTATCTATCACCCCGGCCTTCATAACGACAGGTTACTGTTGGGCTTGAAAGGCACGATGTCCGAGGCCGAGCTGCACGTGCTGCGCACGCGGATGCGCGAAGGGGCCCTGCACAAGTTAGCCAAGGGCCAGCTGCGCCTTCAGCTGGCCACCGGATATGACTACGACGAGCTGGGGCAGGTGCGGATCACCCCGGATGAGGCCGTGGCGGACGCGATTGGCACCGTGTTTGCCTACTTCGACCAGCTGGCCAGCGCGCGGCAGGTGATGCTGCGCCTAGTCGCCGAGGGCCGGCGGCTGCCCCGCCGGAGATCAACCGACCGCCGAGTATGCTGGGCACCCGCGTCCTATCGGTCGGTGCACGACATCCTGACCAATCCCTGCTACGCGGGCGTGTATGCGTATGGGCGAAAGCGACTCCGGCGCACCGTCCAAGACGGCGTCGTGCGCGAGCGCATGGTCCTGGCCCCGCGCGAGGAGTGGCACGCATTCTTGCCAGACCATCACCCCGGATACATCACCCTCGAGCGCTGGGAGGCCAACCAGGCCCGGCTGCGCGCCAACGTCTTGACGGCGGGCGGGTACGGCAGCCCGGGCGCGCCGCGGGAAGGCCGCGCGCTGCTGCAGGGGCTGGTGCGCTGCCGGCGCTGCGCTCGCAAGCTGCAGGTCAGCTACAGCGGCCGCTCGCTGACCCCGCGCTACCGCTGCACAAAGGCCCAAGCCATGTATGGCACAGCGATCTGCCAGTCGGTCGCCGGGCGGCGGCTCGAGCGACTAGTCCTCGACGCAGTCTTTCAGGCGCTGGCGCCCGCGGCCATCGACGCCACCCTGCGCGCCATGCAACAGCTCACCGACACACACCAGGCTCAGGTGCGCTCGGCCGAGCTAGAGCTCGAGCGCGCCCGCCAGAACGCCGACCGCGCCCGCCGCCAGTACGACCGCTGCGAGCCGGAAAACCGGCTCGTGGGGCGCACACTGGAGAGCGAGTGGGAACGACAGCTCGTCGACGTCAGCCATGCCGAACAGCGGCTGGCGGGCGATCCGCGCCCGCCGACCCCAGCCGCTGACCGACCAGGAGATCGCCTGGTGCCGGCACGCCGGCGCTGACCTGCGCGCGGTCCTCGACGCGCCCACTACCACAGCCCGGGACCGCAAGCTGCTGTTACGGGCGATGATCACAGACATCGTGGTCACCGTGGAGCGCGAACAGCACCGCGCCCTGGTGCGCATCGTGTGGGAGGGCGGCGCGGTCACCGACCACGAGCTGACACTGCCCAACGCGGGCAGTCACGCCGCCACCGACCCCGACACGCTGGATCTGGTCCGTCGCCTAGCCGCCGACTACCCCAATCATCAGATCGCCGGCATACTCGCCCGCCAGGGCCGGCTGACCGGCGCGGGCAAGCCATTCACCGCTGACCGTGTCCGTTCACTGCGAAGCCACCACAAGATCCCGTCGGCAACAGCCCGCACCACCCCAGCGGCGAGCACCGAGAAAGTGACAGCCGCCCAGGCCGCCGCCGAGCTGGGCGTATCGACCGCAACTGTTCACCGTTGGCTGCGCGAAGGGTTCATCATCGGAGAACAAGTCACCCGCAACGCACCATGGCAGATCCACATCACACCCGAGCTGCGCGCGCGCATCTGCCAGCATGCGCCCGAAGGGTGGTTGCCGCTCGCCGAGGCCGCCAACGCTCTCGGACTCGCCCGCCAGACCGTTCTGCACAAGGTCCAACGCGGCGAACTCCCCGCCGTCTACGTGCAGCACGGCAAACGAAAAGGCCTCCGAATCCAGGCAATTCCCCACCAAACTGGACTGTTCGACAACGACCGACGAGAGGAGAAGCAGTGCTAAACCAACGTCACGCGGGGTCGAGAGGATCTGGTGGGCACCCGCACCGCGCTGTGCAACCAGTTGCGCGCGGCGCCGGAGCGTTGCTGGCCCTGCTCGTCGCCAGAAGCGCGGCGGGCGCCAGCGCAGGTTTCGGTGCGCGCCGTTGGTCTACTTGAGCGCGATGCGTTTGGCGCGGAAGCGGCTCCTGGGTTGGCCTCTCGGTATGGTGGAATGCCGCTTGTGTCCAGTCATACCGCGTGCAGTCAGAGCGAATCTCTTGCGGGGGGTGAAGCGTGCCGGCGGTGAGCGTTCGTGGATTGGTTAGGTCGTACGGGCCGGTCCGCGCCGTCGATGGGGTGAGCTTCGAGGTCGAGGCCGGTGAGGTGTTCGCGCTGCTGGGTCCCAACGGGGCGGGCAAGACGACGACGATCGAGATCCTGGAGGGATTCCGCGACCGCGACGCGGGCGAGGTGCGGGTGCTGGGGATCGACCCGGGTGATCGCCGATCCGGGCAGCGGCTCCGCAGCCAGCTCGGGGTCGTCTTGCAGGAGCTTGCGGTGGAGCCGTTTCTGTCGGTGCGCCAGGTGCTCGAGCGCAACGCCGGCTATTACCCGGCGCCGCGGCCGGTGGGCGAGGTGATCGAGCTGATCGGCCTGGCGGAGAAGGCCGACGCGAAGGTCAAGACGCTGTCGGGGGGTCAGCAGCGACGACTCGATGTCGGCCTGGGGATCGTCGGCAATCCGGCGCTGTTGTTCCTCGATGAGCCGACCACCGGGCTTGATCCGGCGGGGCGGCGAACCTCATGGGAGCTGGTGCGCAGGCTCGCCGGCGAGGGCACAACGGTGATCCTCACGACGCACTACATGGAGGAGGCCGAGGCGCTGGCCGACCAGGTGGCGATCATCGCGTCGGGCAAGATCGTGGCCCAGGGTCCGCCGGCGTCGCTGGGGGGCCGCGACCAGGGTGCGGCCACGATCCGCTTCCAGCTACCCGCTGGCGTCACGCCCGCGGATCTGCCCGTGGCGGTCGCCGGCGATGGGCGGTCCGTCGAGCTGCGGACCGACCGCGAGCTCGAGGCGCTCTACGAGCTGACCAGGTGGGCGCTTGAGCATGAGGTCCGGGTGACCGGTCTGACCGTCAGCCGTCACACGCTCGAGGACGTCTATCTGCAGTTGACCGGCGCCGACCCCGACCGATTCCAGACCGACTCGGCGCTGGGAGCGCCGGTCCGAGGTTGAGCGCGCGCGGCGAATCGATCCTGCCGCCGCGTTCGGCGCTGGCCGAGCTGCGGCTGGTGCTCAGGCAGGTCGGCTACGAGCAGCTGTCCTTCTGGCTGAATCCGGTCGGGGCGATCTTCACGGTCGGGTTCTCGCTCCTGTTCCTGCTGATGCTGGGCGCCAGCGCCGGATCCTCGCGCGTCAGCTATCTGCACAACATCAAGCTGGTCCAGTACTACGTCCCGGGCTTCATCGCCTACGGCGTGATGTCCGCGTCGTTCAACAGCCTGGCGATCAGCCTGGTCATCCGCCGCGAGACCGGGCTGCTCAAACGCCTGCGGCTGAGTCCGCTGCCTACGTGGACGCTCTTGACCTCGATCCTGCTCAGCACGCTGCTGATCGCGTTCGCCCAGGTCGTGCTGATGCTCGCCGTGGGACGCTGGGCGTTTGGGGTCCACCTGCCATCGGGCGCATCGGGGATCGGTGCGCTGGTGGTCGTGCTCGTGCTCGGTGGGCTCAGCTTCGCGGCGCTCGGGATCGCGATGAGCACGCTCATCCCCAACCAGCAGGCTGCCGGTCCGCTGACCAGCACCGTGTTCTTCGTCCTGCTGTTCCTGTCAGGCCTGTGGTTCCCGCTCAAATCCGGCTCGACGCTGGCCAAGATCTCGACCTTCTTCCCGATCCGCCACTTCATCACCGCCGTGTTCAGGACCTTCAGCCATCCCGGGACCTCAGCATGGTCCGGACACGACCTGCTGATCGTCGTGATCTGGGGTGTGGTGGCCGCCGCGGTCGCGCTTCGCCGCTTCCAATGGGCGCCATACCGCACCTGACCACATACGCCGCTCACTTGGGGCTCTTGTGCTGCTGCTGCCGCGTGGCCGAGAGCCGCACAGCGCCCCCTGTGCACGAAGTGCCCTCCGGCCCACCGCGCCCTTGAACCCTGACAGTCACAGCCGCCGGTCCCCGCACCTGGGCCGGCAACCGGTGTAACGCGTCCCATCCGAGCAGCTCGACACGATCGGCTTCTCACAGCGGCGGCGAGCGGGCGCGCGCGATATCGACATGAGGATGCTCGTGCCGTCACCAGAGCAGGTCCACCAGCCTTTGGCAGCTCGACACCCGCTCATCGCCACATGCGAGACGACCCCGGTCGTCGGACCTCCGCCATCGTTGCCATCGGCCCGAAGGCCCTGCTTTGCCGCGATTGCGGGCGGCCGATGTGTTTGCTGGCGGCCCGATCCGCGGCGACCTGCAAGCGCACCTGGCTGTTGCTCTTATGGCGGAGCAGCCACACGGGTTGACACCCACCCCGCTGCTGGTCGGGACGGAGGCTGTTTCACAAAGGGGTTCCGTCCGGCTTGATCTTGAGCATTGGGGCATGCCGCAGAACTTCATTGAAAGTCGCCGTGAGCAAGGCTTCTTGTTGCCGCCGGATGTGCGGGAGTGGCTGGCGGCCGATCACCTGGCGTGGTTCGTGATCGACGCCGTGGCGGGTATGGATGTGGATGCGTTCTATGCCGCTTATCGGGCTGATGGTCATGGCCGCGCGGCGTACGAGCCGTCGGTGATGGTGGCGCTGATCCTGTATGCGTTTGCGACCAACGTGCGGTCGTCGCGCGCGATCGAGCGCCACTGCCGCGAGAACGTTGCCTACCGGGTGATTACCGGCAATTTGATCCCTGACCATGTAACGATCGCGAGGTTCATCTGCCGTCACGAGCGGGCGCTGGCCGACCTGTTTGGCGAGGTGCTCAAGTTGTGTCATCGGGCGGGGCTGGTGAAGCCAGGGGTGGTGTCGATTGATGGCCCCAGGATCGCTGGGAACGCGAGTCCGGAGGTCAACTACCAGTTCGATCAGATCGCGCGGGAGGTCTTGGCCCAGACGCGAGCGACCGACGAGGCCGAGGGCGAGCAGTTCGGTGAGGCGCGTGGTGACGAGTTGCCCGAGCAGCTGCGCACGCCGGAGGGGCGGCGGGAATTCTTCCGCCAGGCCGAGCGAGAGCTTGAGCATGAGGATGAGGACTCGGAGCTGACGGATCCCGGGCCTGAGGCGGCGGGGGAGGTTCCGCTGGAGCTGGATGCCGAGCGGATCGTCGCGCGGACCCAGGGGCGCGAGGGGTGGTTGCGGGAGGGCAAGCGCCAGGTTGAGCGGCATCGCTGGGAGAACCCGGACTCGGTCAAGCGTTCGCGCAAGGAGCGGCTGCTTCAGTCGGCCGAGCGCCTGGAGACAGACCTTGACGTGGAGCGCCGCGCCAACGAGGCCTACGAGGCCTATCGGGCGCAGGGGCGGATGCGCGACGGGCGGCGGTTCGGAGGCCCGCCCAACCCCTATCAGCCGCCGGAGGTGCCTCAGGGGAAGGTGAATGTCACCGACCCGGATTCCAAGCCGATCCCGATCGGGTTCGGGTTCGTGCAGGGCTACAACGCGCAGGCCGCGGTGAACGAGCAGCAGATCGTGCTGGCCGCGGAGATCACCAACAACTCGACCGACTTCTCCCAGCTTGACCCGATGGTCACCGCCGTTCTCGATGAGCTCGAGCGGGCCGACATCGATCAGTTGCCCGAGGCGGTCGCGGCCGACGCCGGCTATTGGAACGAGGAGCACATGGACGAGGTGGTAGCCAACAAGCACATCCCGGTGTTGGTCGCGCCCGACAAGGGCAGCCGCGGCACGCCACGGAAGACCTGGACCGGCGGGCGTTACGAGTGGATGCGAACGGTGCTGCACTCGGAGCACGCCCAGAGCCGCTACCGAAAACGCAAACAGACCACCGAGCCGACATTCGGTAACACCAAACACAACAAAGGCGTGATCCGCTTTCTCCGAAGGGGGAGGGTCAAAGTGCGCCTTGAGTGGCGATTAATGATGATGACCGAGAACCTCACCAAGGTTCACCGCCATCAGATAACCACCCTGGCGGCCTGAAACGGCATCACACTGGTGACACCGTCGCTCACGACGGGCATGTCACCAACCGACCAACTTCAGCGCCCCCGACGCCGGTCGGCCCCAGAGCTCTGTGAAACAGCCTCGACGACGAGGAGCAGCCACGCGCTCGACTATCGCAACCTCGAAATGCGGAAGTACGACCGCCGGCGCGCGGGCGCCGGGCGCTCTCGGTCCTGAGCATCCTGAGCCCAGGCGGGGGAATCGCGGCGGGCTGCCGCTCACTGGCAGTGGAGCACCCTCGTGCCCGATCGGGCGCGATCCCGGAACAGACGTCCGCTCCGCCGGGGTGATCCGGCAACCGGCGCTGAGCGGGGCCTCGCTGTTCGGGGCGTTCCAGAGCGGCAGCGTGGGGTGCCCGGATCTCGTCAGCCGACGCTGCTGGAAGTAGCCCGAAGCAGAAGCGGCCCCACGGGATTCTCAGGAAGCAAGGTTGCCCCGTCGACTCTCCCATCTCATGCGAGACCCAGGGCCGGGCGCCGTCCACTGCGAAGCGTGGAAAGTTTCAGCAACAAGCGCGAGCCTCGGATAACGTGCGCCTTGAAGACCAACGTGGCAGTAGCCACGGGAAAGGGGTGCGCGATGCACGTGGTAATTCGGAGCTATTCCGGGCAGGGTGCGTCTGAGCTGTTCGACCTCCTCGGACAGCGGGAGGAGGATGTCAAGACCCTTATCGGCGGGGTGCCTGGCTTTGTTAGCTACGCAGCTTTTCGCGCCGGCGGCGGCGGGACGACCGTGACGGTATGCCAAGACAAGACCGGCACCGACGAGTCCTCGCGGCGCGCGGCCGAGTGGGTGAAGGACAATGTCAGCACGACGGTTGACCCGCCCGCGATCACGGAGGGGAGCACCTTTCTCCAGTTCTGATTCGGGGCTCGTCAAGTCCCGGCCCTATACCTGCGTTTGGCTAGCACGGAGGTCGCCTCGGTCCGGCTCAGCGCGAGCCTGCAACGCGCGGAGCGCGCGGAGGGCGGGGCGGGAGTGGAGTGCTGCGTTGATCGACCTCCAGAAGTCTCGATGGCGCCGCTGCATCTGAGCAGCACCGGCCACGCCGGCGGCGAGGGCCTTGCTGCCGCTTTCCGGGGGACCGGCAGCGCCAGGACGACGACTCGCGTGTCGGAGTGAGCAGTGGCGGGCTGGGCTTCGGGCCGGTAGAGCGGGCTGGTCAACAGTCTGCTCTCGAAGGGAGGGAGCGATGTCTTTTCAGTTGTTGCTCGACGCCACCGGTAGGCGACGTTCACCCGCGGCGATGCCCGGCCACAACGCCGGGCACGCACCAAGGAACAAGGGTCAGGTGTATCCGGCCGATCCGCCGACAGTAGATGAGATCGTCGCGGTGATGCGCCAGACACCGCCCGACAGGCACGGGCTGCGGCTGCGGGCGCTGATCGTGGTGCTGTGGCGCGGCGGGCTGCGGATCCAGGAAGCGCTGTCGCTGATCGAGTCAGATCTCGACCCGCGACGCGGATCGATTCTGATTCGCCGAGGCAAAGGTAATCGCCGCCGGGAGGTCGGGATGGACGCGTGGGCGTGGAGCGATCATCTCGCGCCGCGGCTCGCCGCCCGGGTTGAGCTGCCGATAGGTGCGCTGTTCTGCGTGATCGACGGACCGACGCGCGGGCGGCCGTGGTCAGCGACCGCCGCGCGCGGTGAGCTACGACGCTACGCGGCAGCGGCCGGTGTGCGGCGCAGGTTTGCGCCGCATCAGCTCCGTCATGCTCACGCGGTCGAGCTCGCCCGGGAGGGGGTGCCGCTGCCGGTGATCCAGCGCCAGCTCGGGCATTCGTACGTCTCGACCACCAGTGTTTACCTACAAGGGATCGATGTCGAGGAGATCATCGGCACGATCCATGCGCGGCGCGCGCCGATGATGCACGTCAGCACCGGCCTCGAGCTCTGAGACCTGGCCCAGCCGGATAGGCGGGCGGGAGCGCTGCACGGCGCAACCGCCCGCCGGCCCCGCCCTGGCTCGGCCGCTTCGCGAGATTGCGCATCCAACATTTCTCTCGTGTCCGTCATCGTCCGACCTCCTCGATTCGCAGCGGCGCCAGTGGTTGCATCGTAGTCCTCCGCCGCGGGGCCGATGACGACAAGACTCGCGCGGTCTCAGTCGCTCTGCGCGGGTTCGATGGCGAAGACATATTCCGCAACGGCGTTCTTATTGGGTCACCGCTCAACGAGCCAGACTGTCTCCTTGGGCTAAAAGGAGAAGGCACGCCCCTTCCGGCTCGCAGGTGTCGGATGGCACTGAAGTTAGACTGCTGCATCTCGATCAAAGGGGCACTCTTGCCCGCTTCGCCAAGGGTGCTGCACCTCGTCCGTGCGGAAGCGTTGGCACTGCATTGGGGCGCTGCCGCTCTTGCCTCACAGCGGTAGTGCTAGACGCCGGCCCGATCGCGCATTGCGATAGCCGAGGCGGCGGGCGACGAGCGCCTGCTCATACTCACGCTTTCGGACGTCGCGACTCGTGCCCCCGCCGGGAGCGCCATGCTGGACTCGGCGGCATGTCGGCGGTAAGTTCGTGCGGACAAGCAGCGAGGACGGCGCTCCGTCGCCCTCCCCCACTCTCGAAGGAGCGAACCATGACCTTGCGATCGCCCTCCCTGCGCGCGTGGATCGCGGCACTCGTGACCGTCCTCGCCGCCTCCGTTGCGATGTTCGCGACCGCAGCTGCCGCAGCCGGAAAGGCGAAGCCTGAGGTGACGGCGATCATGGTCCGTCCGATCCACGACGCGCAGGTCGTCCGCGGCGACGACGGCAAGGACCACGTCGAATACGATCTGCTCGTCGTCAATGTGGTCGGCGACCCGGTGACGCTGTCGAGCGTGACCGTCCTCGATCCCGCCAGAAAGGAGCTCGGCCGGATCGACGGGGACACGCTCGCCGCCGCGACCCAGAACCTCTACACACACGCGCCGGTGCGCGCCATTCCCTCATCGGGTGCGGTTGCGGTCGAGGTCGACCTAGCCCTGGCGCCGGGCACCGTGCCCGCACGGGTCACGAACCGGATCGCGTACACCTTGCCGGCAGGCGCGCCGAGCGCGGCGGTCCTCGGCGCAAACGAGGTGGACGGCCCTGAGGTCGCGGTCAACCGGCGACCCGCCATCGTGATCAAGCAGCCACCCCTCGAGGGGAATGGTTGGCTCGCCACCACCGCGTGCTGCGGACCCAACCCCCACCGCGATCTTCGACTCGCCCTCGACGGTCGCCGCATCGAAACCGGCGAAACCTTCGCCGTCGATTGGGGCCTGGTCAAGGGAAACCGGCTCTTTGAGGGAGACGGCAGCACGAACGAGCAGTTCTATGGCTTCGGGGCGGACGTGCTCGCGGTCGCCGCCGGAACCGTGGTCTTCACCCAGGACGGCGTGCCGGAACAATCCCCGAACGCGCCGATACCGGCGGACAAGCAAGCGGACATCGGCGGCAACAAGGTGATACTCAAGATCGCCCCGAAGGTCTTCGCGGTCTACGAGCACTTGCAGCCGGGCAGCCTCACCGTGAAGGTCGGCGACGTCGTGAAGGCCGGCGCTCTCCTCGCCAAGCTCGGGAACACCGGTCCCTCCACGGGTCCGCACCTGCATTTCGGACTCTTGGACCGGCCCGATATCTTCACCGGCCGGAGCTTGCCGTTCGTCTTCGACCGGTTCACCCTGGCCGGCACCGTGGACGTCGCAACCGCAGAAGGTGACACCCTGGTGATCAGGCCGGAGTCGCGGCAGGTTCGTTCGGCCTATCCGCTCTGGGGGAGCATTCAGAACTTCGGCCGCCACCGGCGCAAAGGTCGTGCTCCTCACCGTGCGAATCGGGGACCAGCAGCAAACGCGGCCTCGTGGCGATGGAATCCGTGGGCGTCGTGGACGGCCGGGGACGGTGCAACACCGTTGATCTGACGGGGACCAGCGCGCGCAGACGCTCCGCCTCGACGTTCACCGGCACGCGCACGGCCGCTGCCTTCCATGCGTAGGAGCAGCAAGATGTCCTGGACAAAGAGTGCTGCTCCGCGCTATTTGCAGCGGTCTCGATCGAGGTAATCGGACTATGTGACACTGCTGCTCTGGAACGCCAGGAGCCACGCCGACGGCACGGACACGGCTGCCCGTCCGCCCTGGCGATGCAGCACTCCGGCGGCGCCGACGTGACGGTCGCCCTCCACGGTTAGCACGAACTCCTCAGTCGCGAGCACAAGAGCAGCAGCCTCGCGGGCATCGGCCGGACTGCTGCCTCCGGACATAAGGAGCCACGCGAACGCCGTGAGCGGCAAATGCCCACGCCAACCCCGAAGGCAGGGCTCGCGGCGCGCGATCCAAGAGACTCCGTATTCGCCAAACTCGAGCATCACCGCCGACCCGGGACCCGACCTCAGTCCGGCGGCGGTTAGACCGCACGTATCCTCGCGCTCACCGGATCCGGCGACGACAGCAGGCATGGAATCGTTGGCGGCGTCCGCGTTGCGCGAACTGGAGGCATGCACTGAGCGCCACAACCACGTTACGAACGAGCGGTGAGGTCAGCGGGCGCGCTCCCCTACCAGCGCGAGTACGTGTTCTCCGTGGCGTTCGACAAAAGCCGGGCCGACGCCCTTGATCGTCGCAAGCTCAGCCGAGCGAGCTCGGTCGCCGCGCGGCGATCGATTCGAGCGTGCTGTTGTGAGCGACGGTGTACGCGGGTTTGCCCTTGCTGGCGCGCGCACGCCACTCGCGCAGCGTCTCCAGTAGCCCGACGTCGGCTGGATCGACAGGCGCGGCGTCCTGCGCGCGGGGCCGATTGGCTCGCGCCGGCGTCAGCGAGGCCGGGTCGGGCAGCCCGATCGTGTCGGGATCGCACACGTCGCAGCAGCGCCCCACCGGCGCGCCTTGCCGGCTATCGCCGAAGTGGTCGAGTAGCGCGCGCCGCCGACACTCCGCCGCGGCCGAGCTGAACGACTCGATCGCACGATAGGCACGCCAAGCGCGGTCGAGCGCCACCTGACAGATCGACGCGACCTCTCGGGCGCCAGACGACGCGGCAAATGTCACCTGCAGCCGTCCCCCCGGCGCGGGCTCGAGCGCGCACAGACCTGCGCGCTCGGCGATGCCGAGGCAGACCCTGTCGCGATCGGCTCGCGGCGCGTCGATCACGATGGTCTCGCCCTCGCGCGAGGCATTCAGGCGCCGCACGTAGGCCAGGACGACGTCGGTCTCGACTGCGTCGCGCTTGATGAAGTTGATCACGCGCCCGAGGTCGGCGCGGCTGGCCAGCAGGATCGCGCGCGCGGAGCGGCAGTCGCGCCCGCCGCGGCCGACCTCCTGGTAGTACGCCTCCACGCTCTTCGGAATCGCCCAGTGCACGACGGAGCGGACGTCGGCCTTGTCGACCCCCATCCCAAACGCATTGGTGGCAACCACAATCTCGGCGTCGCCCTCCATGAAGCGATGCTGTGCCGAGGCGCGCTCGTCGGCCGGCATCCCGGCGTGGTACCCGACGGCGAGCAGCCCCTCGGACCGCAGCCGCTCTGATACCTCCTCCACCTCACGGCGAGTCCCGCAGTAGACGATGGCGGGCGCGGTTGGCGGGGTCCGTGAGCGCGAGCGAGAGCAGCATGTGCTTTCGCGCCTTCGACCCCTGACCCTCGAGCGAGATCACGTCGAATGAAAGGTTCGGCCGGTCGAACCCGGCCCGCAGCACGTGCGGATCGCGCAGTCCGAGCCGCGCCGAGATCTCCTCGGCCACCTGCTCGGTCGCCGTCGCGGTGCAGGCCATCACGGTCGGCAAGCCGAGACGATCGATCACTCCGCGCAGACGCAGATAGTCGGGACGGAAGTCATGACCCCACTCCGACACGCAATGGGCCTCGTCGACGGCGAACAGACCCACACGACGCTGCGCTAGCGCCGCCATGAACGCGGAGGAGGCAAACCGCTCAGGCGAGCACAACACGATCCGCGCGCGGCCACCACGGACGTCCGCCAGGGCACGAGCGGCTTGGCCGGCATCCATGCCCGAGGCGATCATCGCAGCCGGATGCCCTCCGAGCAGGAGCCGTCGGTACTGATCTGCCATCAGCGCGATCAGCGGCGAGACCACGACTGTCAGCGCATCGGAGGCGATCCCGGGGAGCTGATAGCACAGGCTCTTGCCGCCGCCGGTAGGCATCACCACGAGACTGTCGCGGCCCGCGAGCGCCGCGGCCACCGCCTCACGTTGTCCGGGCCGGAACTCATCCAGGCCAAAATGCGTGAGCAGCGCATCGGGGTCACGGGGCCCGTCGTATCGGCGCCTCGGAGGAGCGTCCACGTCGATGCGGTCCAGGCCGCTGAGCGCGAGCTGAGCGGCGGCATCGTCATCGAGGAGCGTCGGGCTCGGCGCGGCGCCCCGCTGGGCCTCGGCCAGTGCGCGCGCCGCGTCGGCTGCCTCGACGCGCTCCGCGCGAGGAAGCGACCGCCACAGAGCTCGCAGCGCGTCTAGCTCCTCGCCTAGACTCGGATCCGACCCGTTCGACTCGAGGCGGTGCACGAGCGAGAGTGCGCGGGCGGAGAAGTCATTCATCGCGCGCCAGCGTAGGCGCTCGCGAGGACGGCGCGATCGGGGCGTCAGACATAGTCCTACCCGGGAGCAACGGCAGCCGAGCCGGTCCTATTCGCGCAACGCGAGCGCCCAGCGATCGGGGCGCCAGCGCTCGGATGCCTGGCAAAGCGAGCGCGCCGCCGCCCCCGACCGGACCCGTGCAGCTGGGCGAACGCGATCGTCACTTGTGGCGCCGATCCGGCCCGACCTGCGCGCCTGCATCGTCGCCGAAGCACTCGCGCGCCGGAGTCCGGCGGAAGAGTGAAAGCAATTGCCCGACCATCGCCTTCCCGCGAAGCCAACCGAGGTCAGCGCAGCTGCCGCCTTGAAGACCGGTATGTCGGTTGCGACGACTACATCGGCTTACTAATGGCATCAGTGCACCCGAGGCTGGAGGGGCTGTTCGCTCCGATCGAGCTGGAGCCCCAGCAAGAGCAGCAACGCAGGCGGCGCAGGCCGGTCGGACCACCCCGCGTCGTTGCTCACGATGCGGCTCGCACCGTGGACAGGCGGTCGCGTACGCGACGCTAGGAATCAGAGGGGCCGTGCAGAGCTAGGGCAATCTCGTCAAAGTCGCTGTCTGGCACCTCATCGAGGCCCATGAGGCGGTAGAGCGTTGTGCCCATATTTGTCAACCCTACGGTGGTGAGGTCGACCCTTCCTCCGAACATGCCAAAGGCTTCGAGACCGGCGATCGTGGCCTCTTCGGGAACCACGGACTCGCCTTCCGGTACCACGCCCACGAGGCCTCTCGATGCGAGATCGTTGAGCTCGGCCAGAAGCGTGGCCTTTGGCCGGCTGCGGCCTTCGGCTTGGCGGAGTCCCGCTGACATGACCTCATTCTTGTACGGCCGGTTCGGGTCTCGCGCTGCCTCCCAAAAAGCCAGCAACACCACCTGCTGGTAAGTGAGTCGATCGGCCAGCTTCAGCAGGTAGTTGGCGTCGGATGGGCTGACCGATGGATGAAAGCTGAGGGTGGCGAAGATGCGGCCGATGTACGGGACTTTGCGCCGCTCCCACTCGTCGGCTGCGGTGCGCAGAACGCCCTCGAGGATCTCTTCGGCTGGACTCTCGTGCTCAGGATCCGGCTGATCAAAGAACCCGTCCGTTCGCACCTCGCGACCGGCCTCGAGTTCTCTGGCGATTCCGTCGGCTGCTGCCTTGTACGCCTCACCAATCCGACGCTCTTGACGGGGCGCCAGGAACCGACGCTCGATCTCGAAGCCGACCCGAAGCAGGACCCGAGCTACAGCTTCTCCGCTGGCGCTCCCAACGAACGGACCCGCGAGCAGTGTCAGCGCTGTTCCGGCAAGGGCGCCTCCGATGGCGCTCGCGGTCTCCACCACCTCGGAGACCTCGGGGCGTTCCTCTCGTTCGGCCACGATGCGAGGGTAGCCAGCCCACCAGCGGTCGGTCGACGCTGTCGGTCCGATGCTCTTGAGCGAGCACGATCCACGGGCGACCGCGATCATTCTCGGTAATCATGAAGGTGAACGTGCGCACGACCAAATGATCGGATCGACGTCAAGCCATCGCGCTGCGCCGGACGTCGATTCTGCTGCAGGTCGTCTGTGTCGTTCCTCCGTTGGTTCTCCGTGAGCGGTGGCTGGGGTGAAGCCTCGCAACGCGATCGAGGAGCTTCACGAAGCTCTGTTCGGCTTCGTGCCTCTTCGTCGGGGCGATGCCTACGAGAGGTTGACGGCGATCGTCCTTGCCTCCCTCGGATGGCGGGAGGTCAAACAGGGCGCACCGGAACAGCGCATGGGGCGCAGAGCCAAACAGACACTCGATGTCGTCGCACAGCACCCCTCGGGTGATGAACGTCGGTTGATCGTTCAGTGCAGCACTACTACAAGACGGTGGGAAAAGGCGTCATGGACCAGCTTGTTGGAGTCGGAGTCCAGATCGGCAACGTCGATCTGGCTGCGGTCACAATGGTCGCGTTCACGAAGGGCGCGCGGGCCGTAGCGGAGGACGAGAACATCGCGATGCTCAGACTGAGGCCCTACGACCCAGTCGTCGATGCCGGACGGTTTTGGCGCGTCGTCGAGATCACCTACATACCAAGAGCGCCTCTGTTCTCGGATGTTGTCGCCGAGACCGCGTGTTCGAAGGCTCGAGCCTACCGAGCCAGCTCCACTTCAACACCGCCTGTCATCTCGAACGCGATGACGGTGCGCCAGCCGAGACGCTTGGCCAGTTGTTCGAAGCCCACAGCGACGGGTCGCTCCAGGGCGAGTTTGACCGCCGAGCGGAACTCTGCGAGCCAAGATGGCTGCGGTTTGAGGGAGGACGGCTCCAACTCATGTCTGTTTCGTGGCATGAGAGCTGGCGCGCAGGCACGCCGACGGTCATTCGTCAAGAGGGTCGCGGGGAGCCGAAGCTCGTGGTCCAGCAGATCGGGACTGAGGAAGAGGTCACTTCGGGGCGTCTGGTGGTCGATGAGCACCTGTGGGCGTGGGACGTTGATCGGGAGGGCAACGTCGTCGAGCGGGGGCAGCTCGGGGTCGCGGACAAAGATCCGGACTGACTGGCGAGCGCTGCAAGTGCACCCGTCGTCTTACGCTGACCGCCCCCAAACAACGCTCGTCGGGACTAGGTACTCGAGACTCCGGGCATCAATTCTTTCGTGGAGGAGCGGGCCCTCCAAGCCGTGGGACGGCGCGCTAGGCGCCGGCGGCTATGAAAGGCGCCCAGAGGTCCGCATGCTGATACGGCCGTTCAGCATCAGCTGCCCCGCCGCCCCGCCGCCCTACCGGCTCGCCGGCCTCCATCCGGCGGCGCCATTCCTCCAGAAGCTCGGGATGGTCAGCCAGGAAGCGCTGTTCCTCGTCGGGGTTCAGGTCTCGAAGCCACAGCTGCGCCTCTCGGAGCGCTTCGGGAGGGCGCTTTCCGGCCAGGAGCATCTCCTCATACAGTCGCGTCATGAGGATCGCCGTCGCCGCGTCGTCGACCGACCAAAGGCTCGCGATCACGCAGGCGCTCCCAGCCGCGACCAGCGCAGTCGCAACGGACATCGCCTCATCCGGCTGTTCGTTGAACTCCGCGACGGCCGTTTGGCACGCGGAAACGACACACGACCGTGATGCAAGTTCGGGCACCGAGGCGAGCTCTAGCGCAGTCATCGGCCGATCCGCGAGGGCGACAGCGGCATCGTCAACACTGATCAGACCCCCGCGACCGTGACACGCCAAGTGGACGTAGGCACGCCCGCTGAC
Source organism: uncultured Solirubrobacterales bacterium (assembly GCA_963731355.1). Classification (GTDB taxonomy): domain Bacteria; phylum Actinomycetota; class Thermoleophilia; order Solirubrobacterales; family Solirubrobacteraceae; genus Palsa-465. The sequence goes on from CAVSUS010000008.1 coordinate 54,963, forward strand.
ATTCGCTGTAAAGAATGCTGTGGTCGCCGCACCGCGTTCACCGATCAAGCAAGCACCGCCGGAGAAGAGCTTTGCGATCGATCGCGCTTCAGGGACAGCTGCTCGTAGATTGCTGTTGGGATCTGCTAGGGCAAGCAAGGATGGTGGTTCACTATCCCGCCGCCGAGCACGGCTCAGGCTAACGCCAGCAAGCAAGCCAGAAGGAGCGTATCGAATTGGGACGCTGTCGACGAGACAGCGAGGCCGCCCGTCTTCATTCCATGGGCAGGCGTGAAGCGGGACTAGCGTCAAAGGTCCGCACGGTACAAGGGTCACCCCGTTTAGGGCCGGGTTATTGACTAACTCCCAGAGCGGCTTGACGATCGCCTCACCAATCCACGGAAGCGTCACCTCCAGCGCTGCCCGGATTCGCTCGCCGCCTAACTCGCCGAACCCTGATGCTTCCCCCATATAGGAGACCATTTCGTCCGTCCATTCCGTTGGATCACTTGTGCCAGTCATGATCCGTATGAACATCTCGGAACTATCTGGCGACTCCAAGATCCGCGTTGCAACGACCGTCTTGCCGCATTCGTTAGTCACGCTGAGCAGAAGGAAACCCTTTGGTGTCGGGTTGATGTAGACGAGCGGCCACCCGCGCTCAGTCGCGCCCCCGAGATCCGCAAGTCGCGCGCGTGTTGCGAAATCAGCGAATCCGGGCACCGTTCGAATCTCGGCCAGGACCGTCTGAAGCTGCCGGGCAGCTTCGTGCCCTGCCTCCCCCAGCGGCGATGCGGCGAGTTGTGTAACTGCGGCTTCGTAGCGCTGGCGGAGTCCGGGTGGTAGGTCGTCGATCTGCGGATCCGCGTACTCGTCGGGCTTTAGTCTTCGCCGCACCTCCCGCGAGCGGCCAGTCTCAAGTACCTGAGCAGCCTCTTCAGGCGCTCCTGTCCGCGCCAAGGCATACGACGCCCATCGGTGAAGTCGGCCTGCACGCTTGATCTCGTTCTCTCGCGCGGGGCTCGACACCCGTGCATGGATGCTGATTTCGGCAGCTTCTACCGCAACTCGGTAGACGTCGGCAGCGGGTTGCCAGTCGTCGTCGTCCGCCAGCCATGCCGCGACGGCCGCCGCGATCGACGCGGAATCCTGAGGGGCTGTCACCGGAGTTAAGATCTCCATAGCTTCGAGGCCCCGTTCGATCGCGAGCTGACGTTCGCCAAGCTGGCCGTCAAGAGTCGCGAGGTCAGCGAGCATACGCCCGCGGTGAATCGGATCCGAATGATCGTCGCTGAGTTCGACTGCCGCCTCAAGGTGTGCGCGGGCCTGCTCGAGTAAGTTGGGCACGCGTTCGTCGTGAGCTTGGATGGTCTTTTCATCGGCCTCAAGCCTGACCTCAAGCGGCATGTCGGTCTGGCCGCGCAGAAGACCACCGAGTCCGTGATGAGCGCTCGCGATTAGCCACGGCGCGCCGTGAAGGCGCTCGCGTTCGTCGACGACCGTCTCATAGGCTCCAGCAGCGTCCTCAAATGTGGAAAGCCCCAGGTGAGCCAGGCCCTCCAACGCCCCAGCCAGCGTGATTTGGGTGTGGGCCCAGTCAACCGCATCTCGTGCCGGACTGCGGAACTCAAGGGCACGCTGACACAACTCCGCTGCCAGGGCCCGGTTCTCCTCCGGAGAACCCAGCTCGCGGCGCAGCAGCGCAGTCGCGAGATTAGTACGAATGATCGCGAGCAGCTGAGGGGGACCTGAATCGTCCAGGAGAGCTAGCGCGTCGGACAGTGCCGCCACGGCGCTCTCAAGGCTTTGCGCCCGATCGCCAACGACGCGTCGACCGAACGCCAGACCAAGATGCATCAAATTGTGGACCCGTTGTTCGTCGTCAGCCGAAAGCTCAAGAGCGAGTCTCAACTCGACTATGGCTCGATCCGCGTTCTCCCGAGGGCCCCCGCTTTCCATTTGAGCGTAGGCCAACCCACGTTGTGCGTGCATTCGCCCAATGGCCAGCACTAGCCCAGCAGCAGCGAAGTCCGGTCGGGCTTGATCAGTCAGCTCGATAACGTCTTCGAAGCGGCGCTCGCTGAGCGCCTGTTCGATCACTTGCAAGCGCGGCGCAAGCTCTTGCGCCCGTCTTTCGAGAGCCGCGCGACTCTGTTGAAACCGGCGCCACGCACCGCGTGGGTCTCTACGCGAGTCGAGCAGGAGCTGGCGGTGAAGCTCGAGGACGACGCCGAAGTCGACGCCGTCACGCATCTCTGCGAGCTGATCCAACATCTCGTCCGACAGCAGGGCCGGGCGCCGGCGCAAGAGATCCAGGAACTGCCGCTCGTCATTCGCAGCCACCAACTCAGCGACCAGCGAGGCGGCATCGCCCGCGTGATGGGTGCCCTCCTGCCTCCAGCGCTCACGATTACGCTTGCCCTTTCCCACGGCTAGACCTCGAGCATGTGACAGTGGATCATCAGTCAACGGTAGCCACGAGCGCGGCGGCCGCAGCAGCCAGATGGGGATGCCCAGCCGCCCATGCGTCCGCTCGACATGAAGCTGCAGGTCCAAATGACGGCCGTGAACGCTGGGACGCTTGGACGTGCGCACCCGCTTGAACGCGGATCATTCCGGCAGACGCCGGACAGTCTCTTTATCCACGCGAGCATGCACCAACGATCGACGCCTCGGACGATCCCTTTCGCTGTCTCGCCACAGCACGGCGCGCGATCGCGATGCCGACGGAGCGCATCTACGCGACGCGATTGACCCGGGCGAGCCTGACTGCGACGATCTCATTCGAGGAGACCCATGGCCCGAACGCCGGGGTCCGGGGCGGACTTGGCGTCGACGTGCCCTCGTCCTTGTGACCGTCCTCGCCGCCAGCGGCTGATTCGCCTGGCCGACGTCCGCCGGCGTTGTACGCATCGTTGCCGGTTCGTTTGGCCAGGAGTAGATTCGCCCTCTCGCGATGCGCGCGTACGTCTGCGTATACCGGCATCCCATACCCCGGCCCATTGATCGCAGGCGAACCGAGAAGACCGCTGTGGACAACCGGCTCCTGCGCCGCTATCTCGATCTATATGACCGAGCCGACTACTTCTAGGACTGGGGCGACGACCCGAGCTTCTACTCCGCGGTCGAGATCCTCGGCGAGGTCCGCAGGGCGACTTGGGGCGTGTGCCGACGAGACGTTCGCTCGTGGATCCGCACCGGTGATTACGTGGTGTTCATATGCGGCCGGGAATCGGCTAGCAGGGTCTGGGAGTACTTCTACGTAGGAGTAGCGACGATGGGCCAGGCGCTCACGCGCGACGAGATCTGGTCCGAGCGCGCCTTCACCGTGTACCGGCGGTTTTTGAACGTGCTGGCGCGAACCGCGCCTGACGGCCAACTCGGCCAACTCGAGTACATCCACCGCTTTCACCCTGACTGGAGAAACGCATCACCGCGCCGTACTGGCTTTTCGACCAAGACCTAACGGCCCTCGATGTGAAAACACCGCTCCACATTGCCACCTACGACGGCCGAAACTACAGCGGCCGCACCGGCGGCCTGGAGGTCTGGCGCGACTCCGATCCTAAGGTCAACAGACTGGCTTCGCTGCTCCTTCGGGGAGCGCGTCCGACGCGTCGCCTGCGTACCACGAACGCACACCGAGCACACACGCCACTGACCCTCAGACCCGGCTATCGGACGGACGAAGAACTGATCGAGCTACGAGCGACCCTTCTTAGTGAGTTCGCCTGCGGGCGCCAGCGGCACGGGCAGCTTGCTGCCCTTTCCAGAACCGGTCCGGATGAGGCCGAGAAGTGCCTCGGCCCGATGTGACTCGCCTCGACTAACTGGTCGAGGGGCGCCTCTTGTTCGGACACGACGCCGATATGGATTGCCGGCGGATACACGCTCCAGTTGGCCACTGTCATCAGGTTCGGCTTGAGAATCCGCGCGACCTCCGCGACGGTCAACTACTTCCCGTCAACCTTTACTAGTTCCCGCGGTTACCGATCCAAGCGGTGCACAAGAGCCGCCGACGGACCCACCATCCAAATTTCCTTGTAGCCGATTCCCTTTGCCCACGCCGCGTGGCGATCACGGAACTCGTCTGTGACGACCTGCAGCGCGTACCGTAGGCTGTCGGTCCCGTCGAGCGCCAGCACGACGTCGCCAATCTCCGAGAACAGTTTCTTGTCGTCGATCGCGGCCCTGATCGCTTCGACGGCTGCAATCACATCTGGATCAGCACGCTCAACTCGGCCTTCGCGGACCGTTCGACTCCACATCTCGCGTTCTGGTGTCGTGACCTGGATCAACAGACGGCTCCCGCCGCCCTCGGCGACGGCATCAACGCCGATCTCGCGCTTGCCCGTGTACAGGTTCGGCGACTCCCACTGGGCGCCGTGGGAATTCAAGTACTCGACGAGGATCGTTGCGGTCCGGAGCTCGCTCGATGCCTTGGGCGACGCAGGGCCTTCCACTTCGTCAGAGAGGTCCCCTAGGCCGTGTACATCCGCGCCAGCGACTCGAGGATCATTCCCTCCACGGTCGATCCGTATTGACTCGCCAGTCTGGCCGCTCAGCGGTTTGTGCGTGACCATGCTGGCGCTCGTTGAGAGCTGCGCAAAGAGCGCGACCCCAAACGTAATCGTTTGCGAGCCGCATTGCGGACACGGGAAGCGCTGGCCCCTCCTCATGGCCGCGATCTTTGTGGAGTCGTCGTACTCGTAGCCGCACTGGCTGCACCAGACCGCTTGGAGCTCATCGTCTGCCATAGCACGCGACGATAGTCGCTGAGGCGGGATTTCAGCGCGCGCCGTGCGCGAGCCAGAGGTCCTGCTCGGAGCGTTTGTGTGACCTGAGGGCTCGACAGATTGCACTGGTCTAACCCAGGTCCGAGAGGTTCCTCGGTTCGTGATCGGTTGCAGCGGGCGGCTGGACCGGATCGCTCGCCCGCTCATTGACATCCGCCCGGCGCGATTGCTTTTGCCGATTTGTGAAGCTCGGAGGGCGCGATCGCAAATGGCGACGAGGGAGTCGCCAACGTGTCGACCGGCGGACGAGCGCTCGGCCATGAATGCGATCGTCGCGGTCGGGGTCGGCAGATGCGCGGGATGCACGACCACCAGAAGCGACCCAGCGAGTCGCGGGCTCATGCTCTTCGATGAAGCGAAAGCTGTGCCGGCGTAACTGTCTGGCCGAGATCGTCGTGAGCTCGGCTAGCGACCGAGCGCCGGCGGGCGCCGCGAGGAGTGGGCGCTGGGATGGGGCGGAGCCGTTGATGGGCGGTACGACGCGGCTGGGGGCTTGGGGGAAGGTGGCGAGGGCTCAGCGGGTGGCGGCTTCCGGGTGGTGCGGGTGTGAAGCGCGCGCAGCTCGGGAAGTGCCGCACGGTCCTTCGGCCGGTTGGCGCGCTCCTTGGCGGCGATGATGTCCTCGAGCCCGGCTACGAGAACGGTGACACCGCCGAGGTGGACGGTCACGGCTCTCGGCTCCAGCTCTCGGAACCCGACTGGCTTGCCTTCCTCGCCGGCGATGGCGATCAGCACGTCGACGTCGCCTGCGCTGGTGCGCCAGTGGGTGACCGGCGTTTCGCGGAGCAGCTTGCTGTTCGGCAGCACCTCGACATCGCCGAGCTCGGGCGGGAGGCGCAGGCGCGCGCCGAGTTCCGTTAGCGCGTCGGCGAGCCGGTCGAAGTTGTCCTGGCTCCACTGCGGGCACAGGTCGAGATCCTTGGTCTGACGGGTCGCGCCGTGGAGCTGCGCGGCGAAGCCGCCGATGATCAGGAACCGCACTCGGTGGCGCTCGAGCGCGCCCAGGAGCTCGCCGGTACGAAGCTCAGGCGGCTCGTGTTGGCCGTTCACCGCGCTGGAAGATCATCTTCTCGCCCGTGTTGCGTTCAAGCTCGCGGATGTGCTGTAACAGTTGTTGGGGCGTGATCGGATTGAAGTTCGCATCCAGATACGGCTCGTCCTTCGGATCGGCGCAGTGGGTGTTGGTCCAAGCGTCAAGTTGTTCGAGTGTCGTGTCCAGGTGGATCTCCTCGCGCGACATGCCGGAAAGGCTACCGTCGGATCGCGGGACCGCGACGCTGCACCGGTAGCGGAGGCGGCGACGCGGGCACGGCGTGTGCGGGGCCGGTGGCGGAGGCGCCCGGCGCTGGTGGCGGCACGCGCCGCTCGCTTGGCGCAGGGAGGTGCAGCGCAATGAGCCGCCGTGCCTCGCGCACCCACCGCTCCCGCGCGATGCGCTCCTCGGGCCGGGGGCCGAGAGCGCGGATCAGGTCCGCGGGCGGATCGGCGAGCAGCCGCGCGATGTGCTCTTGCCCACGCCCGCCTCGGTGCGGGTCCGCTCCGTCGGCGGGCGAGGCCTCGGAGGCAGTGGCATCGCTCGACCCCACGGCCGAGCGCGCGGCGACCCGTATCGACCGGGTCACGCCGGGTGCCTGTCGGGGAAGCGGGCGTTGGCGTGGGAGGCGCACCGCGAGTTGAAGCGTGGGGTCGAGCGCTGAGCGGATGCTGGCCTGGCGGTGGCGGTTCTCGGAGATCCGTTGCGCGTAGCGGCCGATGCGGTCCTCGTCGGTGCCGTCGACGCCGAGGTCCTCGCGGGCGACGTGCACGCTGTGCCGGTAGATCGCGCGGGTGTCGCCGACGTAGGTTTCTGGTTTGGCCTGCGACCAGTGGCCGGCGAGGGTAGCGGTGCCGCGGAGCGTCGCGCCCTGCGCGGGGAAGCTGTGCATCGCGTAGTTCAGCCGCACCGCGGCGGCCCGTCTACCGGAGGCGTGCTGGGAGCGCAGCCGGGCCTGGTCGATCTCGACCAGCCTCGGTTCGCTGCCGGGCTCGCGCAGCAGCAGCGTCAGCGTGTCGCGCTTGGGGTCGACCGACTGCACTATGCCGGTCTGACCGTTCTCGACGCGCTTGGGTCGCGGTCGCCCCGGCTGCGCCTGGAAGGTGTAGGCGGCGTTGCGGACCGCGACCACGTCCCCGGGCCGCAGCAGATAGTCGCGGTCGACCGCGCGGACTGCTGTGCTCCCCCAGCTCGCCCGCCTCGAGGCGTTTCTGTTGCGCGAGCTCGTTGACCAGATCGACATCGGCGTTGGGACCGTGAACGATCAGCGCCGACCGGCTGGGCTCATAGGCGCGGCGCCAGCGGTCCCACTCCGCGACGATCCCGACGATCGCCTGCGCGCGCGTGTCGTACAGCCTCAGCGCGTGGTGCTCGGTTAGGATCGCGACCGCGTCCACGCCGCGGCCCTCGTCGATGGCGACCTGGTAGTCGCGCAGCCACGGATGCACGCGCGACGGATCCCGGGGGTCGCGATGCCGGCGGATGTGTCGCAGCTCCGCTCTGGGGATCCGCTGATCGAGCAGCATCTCTGAGAATAGGCCGGGCAGCCGGATCGCCTCGTGCTGGCCGTCGTGGCCGACCGCCCGGATCCTGGCGCCGTGACGCTCGACGGCCTTGGCGAGCTCCCCCCAATGGCCGGCGTCGAGCTTGGAGGCCTCGTCCACGAAGATGACCGTGCGGGGGTCAACGCTGACCGAGGCGGCCTCGAGGCGAACCTTGAGCTGCTCGACGGTCAGCGCGGGCGCGGCACCCCCGAGCTGCTCGGCCATCCGCCTAGCGGTCGTTCCGTCCATCGCGCACGCGAGCACCCGCCAACCGGCGGCGCGGTAGGCCTCCGCCGCGGCATGCAGGGTGGGGCCCTTGCCCGTGCCAGCACGGCCGGTAAGGCACGCCCAACCCGCACCACCGACGAGCAGCTCGAACGCCTCGCGCTGCTCACCATCAAGCACCCGGCCATCGCCGAGCGCGGCCTCCGCCGCCGCCAACCCCACCTCGCGCTCCCTGACCCCAACGACCCCGCTGCCCGCATCATCCCTTCCCGCCGCCCTCACCGCTACCCCCAGCACGCGCTGCTCGAGCCCGCGGATCTCGCGCGAGGTGACCCGGCCGCCCTCGAGCGCGAGCAGCTCGCCGCCCTGGCGGCACTCCATCCGCGCCAAAAGGCGCGCCGCCTCATCGGCGGACAGCCGGCCGGCTGCGGCCTCGAACACCAGCGCGCGGGCGCGCGCGAAGCTAACCGTGGGACCCTGCTCGCGCAGCCGCGCGAGCACCACCCCGCGCGCCTGCGCCATCCGCCGCTCGACATCCACCTCATGGCGGCCGCGGCCGCGAAGGGAACTTCCCGCGCCCGGACCGAAACCGTGCTCCTCGCCGAGCGCGTCCCACACCTCGCGCAGCCTCCGGGGATCGAGATCATGGTCCTTGACCTGCCGGGTCTCCTTGGCCAGCACTGCCAGCGCCCCACCGCGCAGGCGCACCCCCAGCTCCCGCTCGATCTCCGCGCGCGCCTCCGCGACCTCCCGCGAGCGCGGCGAGAACAGCTCACACAGCACCTCCGGCACACCCTCCACCTCGAAGTACCGTCGACGATCGCCCGTGCCCGACCGGATCGACCACCCGGCCGTGACGAGCGCGTCCGCGACCTGGGCACGGAACAGCGCCCCGCCCTCCAACGCCGCGTCGTGACGAAACCACTCCCACGAGTCCGCCGCCACCAGCCGCCCATCGGTCCGGACCACCCCAACCACGAGGTTATGGACGTGCAACTGGGGCGCCGGCGCGCGATCACCCCGCGCGCGCCGAGCGGTCACATGCAACGACGACGCGACCGCTGCTCCCGCCGCCGCCTCCCTGACCCGCACCCCATCCTTGCTCTTTCGATGGACCACCGCCTTGTTGCGCGCCATGTACTGCACCGCGCGCTCCGCCGCGGCGAGCAGCGCCCGCTCGATCCTGCGCCGATCCTCCTCGTCGGCCATCGCCCACAGCACCGACACCGATTTCGGCACCGACAGCGTCATCTCAACATGCGCGACCCCGGTCACCCTCTCCACCAGCGGGCGGCCCTCCTCATCGACGCGCACCTGGCCGTGCTCGTCGCGCGCCTCGCGCTTGAGCACGCCCGGCCGACGGAGCTGCTCGCCCGTCTCCACGTGCTGCCCCTGCAACACCGCGATCAGCTCCTCACGCTCGATCGCCTCGCCCCGCCGGACCCCGAACTGCCCGAGGGCGTCGTCCGAGCCTAACCATAGCGACGACGAGCCTCGCTCCGAGGTGCGCTCGAGCCCCTCCCGCGCGAGCTGGTAGTCGCTGCGCGCGAACGCCTCCGGGGCCGCCTCCAGCTCCAGTCGATAGTCACCCGCCCGCGCCGCGTCCGCGCGGTCGCCGACCTCGACCACCACCTTCGACAGGGTCAGCACCAGACCAGTTCATCTTTCAGTGAACTCATAAGAGCGTAAGATGGCAGGGGCCCCGGACGGAGTCCGTATAGTCTGGTGCGACTGAGCGAAGCGAGGGAGCGGTGCTCCGGCCGTTCAAGTAGAGGTCCAGAGAGCTCAGGAGTGATGCGTCAGGCGCGATCTTTCCGTCTAGTCTTGTTCTCTGCTCATGAACTTCAAGGCGGCTGGAGGGAGGGGTTTCGACGGGTGGTCGGCGCGACTACCATCTAGGCCGTGACGGCGAAAGAGCGACTCCTGGAACGCGTTCGCGAACTGTCGGAGGCCGAGGCCGCCGAGGCTCTGCGTCTGCTCGACGCGCGGCAAGACCCGCTGAACCGCCGGCTCGAGGATGCGCCGCTCGAAGACGAGCACATCTCCCTCGCGGAGGAAACAGCGGTCCAAGAGGCGCGCGAGGAGCTCGACGCGGGCGGCGAGTTGATCTCCCACGAGGAGATCAAGCGTGAGTTCGGCATCAGGTGAGCGAACAGCCCTGGCGGATCGGCTACACACCTGCCGCCCTTCGCGATCTTCGTCGCCTCGACCCGCCGGTTCGCGCGCGCGTGATCACCGCGCTCGAGCAGCTCGCCGCCAACGATCCGCGGGTGGACGTACGCAGGCTCGCCGGAACTGACGAGCATCGGCTACGCGTCGGCGGCTGGCGGATTCGCTTCCGCCGCGACGCCGAGTCGCGGCAGATCGTGGTCTTGCGCGTGCTGCCGCGCGGACGCGCCTACGACCGCTGATCGACTGAGAGTCCGCCCCGCGGCCGCCGCCATGGATGCCACACTCCCGGACGTGGAGATGTCCGACGCGGGCTTGGTGGAGCGGTTGTCGCTGATCGCCAGCACGGAGGCGCTGGAGAGCGTCGGCGCTCGTGTCGAGGATCTCGTCGATCTCGACGTGCGGGCGGTGGTGATCCGCGCCGATCATCCGGAGCTCGACCGCGCCCTGCGCGAAGGGAAAGGCGAGCTGATCCTCGACGGCGAGCCGATTTCGATCCGCCTGCACCTGACGATGCATCAGGTGCTCGCCAATCAGCTCGCCGACAACGACCCGCCCGAGGTGTTCCTGACCGCCCAGCGGCTGTCCGCGTCAGGTTACGAGCGGCACGAGCTGCTGCACATGCTCGCCGCCCCGATCGCCGAGCAAATCCACGCCACCCTGCATGACGGTGAGGAGTACGACCGCGAGCGGCATCTGGCCGCGCTCGCCGCTCTGCCAGGACCATGGAAACGCCGCGGCACCCACCGAACGCTCAGGCGAAACGATCCCCGCGGCCGCCACACGGCGAGACGACGTCGCTGACGCCGACCGCCCGGCGACAAGCTCGAGATCAAGGCACCACGGCGGTCCGACGCGACCAACCCGCCGGGCCCCGGGGGTGGCGTGGGCCGCGTGCCCTTCTGCTCCGTCGGCGGAACGCAGGAGCAGCCGCGGTTCCGGCCGGCGGTTTCATGGCTCTTGGTTGTCGTCGAGGTTGTTGCACAAACCACTCAGAAATTAAGTGCATCAATGCACCGTGGGATAACTCATGTAAGAAGGATGCGAAACGTTCGAAACCTGGGACAGCGACGTCATTTGGCTCGATATTTCGCTGGTTTCTCCCACCACTGTTAGAGGGGTCGAATTTCGGAGGTTTGCGCAACAGCCTCCGTCCCGAGCGAGAGCAAGGAGCTTCACGACCGCATTCGTGAAGGACCGACAGTATGTGGCTGTGGTCCGGCATGATCGCCGCCCACTCGTGTTCGCGCAGGCGAAGTGGCACCGCAGTGATCGCACTCCGACCTGAGTTGTGGAAATCGTCGGAACCGAGTACGCGGTTGGGCGAGGGCGGGCTATCGGTACGCCTGGCGGAGCAGCGCCCTCGGTGCCGTCAGGGAGCTCAGTGCTCCCTTCTCAGGAGCGGGACTCTGCGCCGAGGATTCGGCCGGCGGAACCGAGAAGCCGCTTGCAAGATGCCTCGCGGGCTCGGGCTCGTCCCGTCGGGCGGCACGATCGAGTCCCGCATCACCTCTCAACGGCCGCGGCGGAGCTCAAGCGCTGCAGCGACTCTTCGGTCACCCCATCGCGTCGGCATTCCCGGCCGCCGGAACGGCCGCTTACAGCTGCCCAGCCTCCCGGACTCCGACGGGTTCGGGCGGTGCTCTAGGGACGCGAAGATCGGGGCACGGCGTAGGAACTCTGCCGCCTGGGAGCACGCAGGACTCCGAGCGGGCCATACTCCTCGGCGGCGTGGAGCGCCGCGACGACCATCCCGAGGTCGCGCCGCACCGTTGCTCGGCGTAGGCAAATGTGCAGGACAAGCTCGGCTGAGCTGTCCGGTCCGGTGGGGTCAGGTCGGCGATTTATTCGCGCCAGTGTCCCGCGGAGGGGCCCGCGTCGTCAGCAAACGGCTAGTAGCTCACGGGCGGCGCCGCGAGGGTGACGGGGTGCCGGGGCGGGCCGGACCGGGGGCGCGCATCCCGGGCTCAGTGCCGCCGCGCTGCGTAGCTCCATGACGTACGCCGTGTGGTAGGCGCTTGCGGCGGCGTAACGCGATCGCTCCTCGCCCGCGAGCGCATTCAGTTGGCCAAGGAAGATGCCAGATCCGGGTAGGAAGCCGCGCAGTCCTCCACTGACGCGAGGATGGCGAAGCTCACCGCTCTGCTCCAGCGGCGCCGGAGCAGGGGCCAGGCCAGCAGCTCCTTGCCCGCGACATCGTAGTCGGGATCATCCAGCCACGGCGCAAGCGCTGCACCGGCGTCGGCGGCGATAGGAGCGCGGTAGGCGGGCGCGCCGACTGCCCAGATCCGTCAGGTACGTGAGAGCGTGCGTGAAGGTATATGTCGTCCTTGATCGCCGACAGCAGGTACATACACCGGCCGAGCGCCGAGCGCATGGGCAAGTGCGGATCCTCGCGGGAGACCCCAGGCAGAACGTTCCACACCCTCATGAGCCATTCCTGCTCGAGCTGCTGGTGGGGATGGCGCTCCCTGCTATGGGCTGACTCCGCCTTCAGACTTTCGAGCAGGAGCCGGGCGAGGTCCGGGTCCGGGAAGCTCAGTCGAGAAAGGGGCGAGGGTGCGCCACGGCGTGGTCCAGGGCAAGTGACGGCTCCATGCAGATTCGAGCGCGGACGCGTTCGCCTCGGGCGTACGGCGCGAGCACATTAGCTACGTCGGTCACCCGCTCCCCCACATCGTCTGCTGCGTCGAGTAATCGGAGCAGCGACCAGTAGGAGCACGCCGGTTTCTGTCACGACGTTCTCACCTCGTAGCGAGGTTCTGTAGTCGGCGCTTGTGTAGCCGCTGGCTCCGAGGAGGGTTATGCTGCGGCGGGCGATCTCCAGTGCCCGGCACCGTCGCGCGATGAGATCGGCCTCGCCCCAGGCTCGCTGCATCCTCCGAGCGCATCTAAACCGACGTCACACGTGCCACCCACCCCCCCGGGGCGGTGGCGTTGTCCGTCCCGGTCTCGTAGTGGCCGCCGTCGAGCCGGGCGACCTCAGCCCTGGATCTCTCCGCTGACGGCCTGACGGAGTTGCTTGATACTCGGCCCCCCCTCCAAAAACTGGCCGGTGCAGCCTGGCGAAGCCCCGCATCGTCCCACAGAAGCCATTCTCGTAGTCCATGTCCAAGGCCATCGCAGGTCCGAATTCCGCTAAGACCTTACCGATGGCCTCGAAGTCCACCGCCTTAGTCTCCACGAGCGTCGACACGATTTCGCGTTCACGGCCACCCAAACCCATGACTCACCTCTCGGTCATGACTCCCCCGACCGACCACGATCGCGCGCACCACACCAATTACAAGGCCAGGGAAGGCCCGAGATGCTGTCAAGCGAAGTCGTGATGACGCTGGCATAAACGCGCGGCATGTCAGGGGCCGCATCTGCGATGCGTGACCGTCGGGGCTGTGAGCCTGCCACTTCGCTACGTCCGCCTGTACTTGTAGGCGTCGAGCGCCTACGTCCATCTTGAGCATCGGGGGCTAGCTCCGCACGAGCGAAGAGCGGAAGTGCCGCCGAGGAACACGGTCGTGCCCTCCAGCACGTCGCGGTGCGGGATCGGTCAACCAGCCCTTCTAGAGCGAAATCCGGGAGCGGCTGGCAGCCGGAACCGGCGGACATCGACCGTCCGCTGACCGTAGAGCGGTGTGCCACAGCGCCCGCGTCGTGGAGCGTCCGGGCCCTGGAGGCGTGCCCAGGCCCCGCTACTCCCTCGGGTCAGTCTCGGTGACAACCATTGGACAGACGTTGCAGGCGGCGAGGCCTTCCTGGTGGAACCAGCGACAATGGGGTCTTATGGGACAACGTCGTGGCAGCCGATTAGACGCAGTTTCAGCCGGTGCGCCTGTCCGCACCAGGTCGCCAATTAGGCCACAGCTTTCGTCCGCCCAGTTCGCGCAGCCGGATTCTATGCAGGCATCAGCAAATCGGAAGCGAGCCTCTGGTGTTCGACCCTGCCGAGCAATGTCTACAAACTCGCTGTCGATCTCAATCGCGGGCTGGAGGTAACCCACGGCTCCGTCTTCGCCGACGACTCCAAGCAAAATGGCGCCCTCGTTACAGCGAGCGCTTGGGCAAGTGAGGGCGCCTTCACTGCGTCTCGTCATTCCAGCGCCTGTCGCGCGTCTGCGATGCGCTGAGCCAGCTGCTCGTTGTCGTCCGTAGGCACCGCCACTATGCCGTTGGTTCCCCCATGATCGGGCCGGAGGATCGCGGCGAAATCGCCTCGTTTATCGATCCTCGCGAGGTGGGCCAGAACGGTTGACTGGATTGCCTCGTTGAGTTCTCGCTCTTCGGCATCATTCAGGGTGATGCCGTCAAGTCGGACTAGGAAGTCGTGGGCCATAGACGCGTCCTCCTTATGCCACCATCAGCTCGCCGCGGCCATCCCTGCCCATGTCGCAGTCCGAGCTGAAACCTCTTGCGTGATCGACGGTCCGCACAGCCCGCTCGATCACGGCCACTAACCGCGAACACAACCAGCCAAGGCCCGCCAGAGAGCGTAGGGGGGGGCTTTTGTCCCGCCAACGGCCTCGAAGCCGTGCAAAGTCGCCTGTGGGTGATGACCCCTTCCGTCGGTCGGGCCACCATAGGCTCAGAGTCGGGCTGTTAGCGCGGTTGATCCGCTCGTTCCGGCCAGCACCGAAGGGGGTCGATCGCGCAGTTCACCTTGGAGCGCTCATGAGCACAGAGAAGTCGGGCCGAGGAATAGAGAAAGCGCTCACCGTCGCCCGCGCCGCGAAACGGCAGCCCGCGGGAGAGGCCAAGCGGAAGGTCATCGGGCCGCGCCTCGGTGACCGACCCGCATCCCACCCCGCGAAGAAGGCCATCATAGAGGCGCTCACGGCAGAAGTGACGCCCAGCGAGCGGAAACGGCTATTCAGGCAAGCGATAGACCGCGGACCCGTCCGGGATATATCGCACCTCGGCACGTAAGACAGTTTCATACTGACACCCCCATATCCCTTTCAACCCGCCCTTTGGGCGAAGGAGGCAGCATCATGACTCAGCGGGCGTCTGTCCTTGACGTTGAGGTCGAAACGAGTAATGGACTCCCGGCCGAGGAGCAGCTTGACCCGGGACTCCCGGCCTCACGCCACGACCTCGGCGAGCGCGAGATCGAGCGACTCGAACCGGGGGACATCATTACGGAGAATATCCCCGTGATGAGGCCGAAAGTCATCACGGTCTCGGATGAGGACCCGGACGATGAGCCAATCGTCATTCGTGTCCCGTAATTAGTTTCGACTAGCTGAGCACGCGTCACCGCTCAACGTCACCGCGCGGGGGTTCGCGAGGAGTACCGCTACTGGGTGTGAGCCGCGGACGCATGTGTGTCCACCTAGCCGCTCTTGATAGCCCTTGGCCCGGATCCGCGGAACCAGCACCCCGAGCGGACATAGACATAATCCCCGGATGGTGAGAGATGGCTATGGACCTTGCCGGACTCTTGGTGCCTATGGATGTCGACACATTTCTGGCGGAGTATTGGGAGCGCCAGCCACTTGTGTTGCGTAGAAACTCACCAGAGGCTGTCTCCCCGCTCCTCTCGTTGGGCGATATCGACGACATCCTTCAATGCTCTTCCCTTCGTGCTGATGACATAAGCATAGTCAGCGACGGGAAGGCAACGGCAGCAACTCAGCTCCTCACGCGGCCTCAGACGAACGCCTCCGAAGGTGGGCTCGAGGCCGTTTATCAAGAGTATCGGAAAGGCGCAAGCCTAATTTTTAGGTTCTTACATGAGCGTTCACTGCCACTGAAGCGTTTGTGCCAAGCAGTCGCAGCGGACTTGAGTTGCCGAGTCCAGGTCAACGTATATCTAACGCCCCGTGGTGCGCGAGGATTCAAGCGGCACTACGATACTCATGATGTCTTCGTATTGCAGGCCTACGGCCGAAAGTCTTGGAAGATCTGTGAGCCCGAGGTCAAACTTCCGCTTGCGGACCGGCACTACCCCCCGGACCAGGGGGCGGCTCCGTCGGATGCCCTGCTAGAAGAGGTCACGCTCGAGCGCGGGGACTTGATGTACATTCCGCGCGGTTATCCGCATAGCGGGAAGTCGCTCGAGGAAGCTTCTCTTCATCTAACGGTCGGACTACTGCCAATCACGTGGGGATCCTTGCTTATGCAGGCCGTCAACTCCGCGATTGATGCCGAGCTTGACCTTCGACGCGCGTTGCCGCCAGGCTTTGCGCGAGACCCCAGGGTGCAGGAGGACACGGCTGCGCGCATGCATGAGCTCCTTAGACACCTGCCGACGAGTATCGATGTCGAGCGGGAAGTTGAAGAGGCGTGTACTAGGGCTCGCATCGGGCGACAACCCACACTGAGCGGTCACCTTTTGGACCTCGAAGAGGTGCCTGACTTGGGTCCGGGCACGGTCATTCGCTGCCGAAAAGATGCGCAAGCCGTTCTGACGGAGACGGAGGATAGGGTATGCGTTACGTTCTATGGTAAGAACGTGCAGCTGCCACGGCGTGCTGCAAGAGCAGTGCGATTTATGCTGGAGACTGATCAATTTACGCCGGCCCAGTTACCCGGATCATTAGATGAACCATCAAAGATCCTGTTAGCGTCGCGATTCGTTACCGAGGGGCTACTTACGGTTGATCGCGATGCTCAATCGGATCCGCGACTAAGTGGATGACCCAGCGCTTCCCCGGCGGGTGGTCCCGTCGGGCGCCGCCCGGTGCATGGGACGCCGATGACCTTGAGTCCTTGCTGACGAGTTACGACGGTCGTCGCGATTGCTTTGGAACGGACCGTGCACGAGGTACGCGCCGTCGGGAGCTTCCGCGCAGGCCGGATGCTCGGCGGCACCGGCCAGTTTCAGCGGCACTCACGGCTGTTGCTCGCGGACGTCGGGCTGGCTGCTGCTCCGGACGATTCCCACAACTGAAGGCCGAGCGCGATCTCGGCAGTGGCGCTCCGCCTGCGTGAGCGGTAGTCGAACCGAACATAGGCCGGCTCGGCCCAGACGGCCGGTTGACCGGCAAAGCAGGCGCTCAGCATCATGTGGCCGTCGCGATCGAGGCTCTCGCCCGGGACGACAGGCAGCAGCGGATGGCGTCGCTTTCGGAACTCACGATTGCGACAGCACGCCTCGGGCATACAGCCCTGCCGAGCCTGAGGACCGGCGACGGCGGAATTGGCACGCTGACGCCCAGGGGGCCGTGGGTCGGCGGCCGGTCACTTCGCGGACTCCGGGAAGGAGAGTTGCCCGCGCATCGGACCGGGCAGCTCGGTCTCATCCTCTGTGCCGGTGTCACGCCGTCCGATCTTGCGCCAGTGGGCGACGATCTCGCGCGCCTTCGCGTGCCGCCAGCCGGCGCCAGGGCAGATCGGGTTTGAAGTACACGACCCCGTCGCTGACCTCGGTGACCCGCCCGACGATGTATCTCCCTTTGACCCGGACCTCGATGACGTCGTCAATCTGGATGCGCCCTGTTCTCACCGCCTGCCTTCCCGCCCGATCGACGCGGTGGGGCGCCCTGGACGCCGCCCGCCGCGCGAGGGCGCGGGAGGCTGGCGTAGCACGTAGACGGTCTGCTCGGTCATCGCCGGCCTTTGGCTCGGTCGCGGCGGGAGAGCTGGTCGGCGCGCAGCCGCAGTACCGCCGCGAGCGCAGCCCGCTGTCTCGCTGTGAGCGCGCCGACCGTCGATGTCGACGGCACGTCGGCGCTTGAGAGCATCTGCTCCGCTTGCGCCGGCCCGACTTGCCGGATGCGTTCGAGCAGGTCGAGCACCAACATCGAGCAGATCGACCGATCGGGTTCGAGGACCAGCTCCGCGGCTCGCTCGTGCGACTGTGGGCTCGACTGCCCGTCGAGCCAGCGCATCAGCGACGCTCGCCTGAGGCGAACCCGGTTGGCCTCGCCGAGCGCCGCGATCGCCTGATCCCGTTTCGTGCCCGCCGTTCGGAACGGCGGTATCAGCGTTGTTCCCATCGTCACTCCTTGTTGGGTTGATTGGTTGCTGCTGCGAGCTCGTGGACGTTTGGGTCCCTGGCTTGCTCCTCGCTCCAGCCCGCCGCCACCAGCTCCTCGACGAACTCGCGGATCAGCTCGCCGACATCCGCGGCGAGCTGCCGGCGCTCTTCCGCGGCCGACTGGTAGTCCACGAACGCCTTCCTGATGGTCCAGTGCGCCTGTTGGATTGCGGCTAGCGGGTCGGGCGCGCCGAGCACCTCGGAGCAGTTCTCCGCAAACGCGACATCGAGTGCAGCTGGGTGCTCGCCGTACATGGCTGCGAGGCCGTCGGGGTGAAGACCCCACCACAGCCGGTCGTTTGCCCGCGTCAGCCGGGCCTGCGCATCCGCGAGCCGCATGGCGAGCTCGGCGTCGCGAGCGAACCGGCGCGCGAGCTGCGCGGCGAGCTCGCGTGCGGCATCGGTGATCGTGCCGGTCATCGCGTGCCCGCCTTTCGTTCAGCCCACGTCTCTCATGCGGCCTGCGAGCGGGATCGGCCTTGCCGCGGCTGGCGTGCCGGCGTGGGTCCTTCGCGGTCGCGCGGGCCGTGCACGAGGCAGCGACCGTCGTAGGGCCACAGGACCCGCAGACCGTCCGGACCGGCAAGCACGACCAGGCGTCCACGCAGACTGCACGTGCACTGCTTCGCTTCGATCACCGGCAGCCCGGCTCGCCGGCACGCCTCGATCGCGCGTGTCACAGGATCGGTGCCGCTCATGCGACCCACCAGAACCCGACCTCGTCGTTGAACCTGACGACACCGCCGGCGAACAGCTCGCCGAGCACGGCGAGCACCTGGTCCTCGCTCCACCCGGGCCCGAGGCGGGTGGCGATGTCACGCGGTGTGCCGCCGCCGCGGCGCTCGAGCTCCCCGACCAGCTCGGCGAACATCGTGGCTCTGACCGCAACGTTGCCGGCTCTCATGAGCGCACCTGCCACGGGATGCCGCCGGTGCTATGACGCAGCGGTGGCTCGTAGTCGTCGGGGAGCTGGGCGCGGCCCGTGTCGGTGAGGCGGAAGTGAAGCGCGCTCTCGATCAGCCCCTGGCGTTCGAGCTCGTCGAGCAGCTCGAACAGCGAGCCGTGCTCCTCATCGTCCCAGCGGAGCTTGTAGCGAAGCTCGGCCTCGCAGATGTGAAGCCCGGCGCGGTCGATCCTGGCGAGGATCTCCTGCTCGAGCGCCGCCGGGATCTCGAGCTGTTTGGTGGCGATCGCGACCGCGGCCATCACGCCACCTCGCGCAGGTCGCGGAACAGCGCGAACGACCGACGGGCGCTGGCGCCGCATTGCGGGCAGCAGGTCTCGTTGCGCGGCGTGTGAATGCGTTCGTGGCCGCACACCACGCACACCACGAGCGTGTAGCGGGTGCGTACCAGGCCGTCGACGGGCGCCTCGACGGCGCGGGTTACGTTACGGTGGACTTGCATCGAGTGGGTACCTCCTTCGGGGTCTGGCCCCGACCGCTGGAACCGGTGCGGGGCCTCCTTAGTTGGGGAGCGAGTGGGGTCAGTCATCGCTCCGTGTGGTCAGTCGGCGGCGTGCCCGGCGTCGCCCGTGGATGCGGGCGTCGTCGGCGCGGTCGACGAGTGCTGCGATGTGTTCGGGTGACTGGTCGAGCAGCTGCGTGATCGCGGCGGTGACGATCAGGCCGATCGGCAGTCCGAGCTCGCGGGCGGTGTCGCTGAGTTCGATCTGCAGCTCGTGCGGCAGCCGGAAGCTGCCCACGCCGGTCGTTCCGCTCCACTCTCGCCACACGCCGCTGGCGGCCCCAGCCGGTGCGGGTCGCTGCTTGTCGACGATCGCCGTGCGCTGTCGCTGCGCGCGGCGCCCGGGGCGTGGGGTGGAGGTGGGCATGGCCGCGCGGTCGTCGTCAGCCTGCCGTTCGTTCTGGGTCGCTTGCCGCGGCGGCGCGTCGTCGGATTGGGCGGGCGGCTCGTGAGGCGGGGGCGTCTGGCTGGGGCCGAGCGGGTCGTCGAGCTGGAGCCCGCGGCGTCTGAGCGCGCTCACGCCACCACCGCCCGGTGCTCTAGGTGCTCGGCGAGTTGCTCGTAGGCGAGCGTCACCGCGCTGTCGGGCGCGGTGATCGCGATCGGCTCTCGGGCGACGTCGGCTTGCTCGACCGCGGTGCGGTCGGGCACCCGCGCGACCGCCTCAAGACCGAGTGAGGTGATCGCATCCTCGATCACCTCGCCCATCACCCGCCGGGGCCTGATCTTGGTGATGATCACGGCCAGCTCCGGGACCGTGGGGCGGATGCGGGTGAGCTTGGTGATCGTCGCGCGCAGCTCCGCGAGGCCTTGGGCGGCGCCCTCGTCGCCGGCGGCGACCGGCGCAACCACGATGTCGGCGCCGACGAGCGCGTTGACCGTCAGCAGCCCGAGGTTCGACGGCGTATCGACCACGACCTGGTCGTAGCCCAGGCCGGTGAGCGCATCGCGCAGCACCGTGTCGCGCCCGACCTCGGTGGCGAGCGCCAGCTCGACCCCGGCCAGCTCTCGCGACCCGGGCAGCACGTCGATCCCGTGCACGCCGGTGACGATCGCCTCGCTCGCGCCCGTCCAGCCGGCGAGCACATCAACGAGCGTGTTCTCGAGCGACCCCAACTCGATACCGAGTCGGCGGGTGAGCGCGAACTGCGGATCGATGTCAACCGCCAGCACGCGCCGGCCGCGCCTGGCCAGTAGCGCGGCCAGGTTGATCGCGGATGTGGTCTTGCCCACGCCGCCCTTCTGGTTGCTCAGCGTGTAAGTCGTCACGACACCTCCCTGGGTGTGGTTGTGGACATGTGGGTAAGGCGGGTGGTAAGCCGACGTGTCAGACGGTGGGTCAGCGGACAGTTCCGATCGTCCCGCTCCGATCGACGCTCGCCGCCGTGTGCAACGAGATCTGGGGGCAACTGCCGCGATCCTGTGACACGCCGCAGCGATGCCGTCACCGTTGGCGTGGCTCTCACGACGCCTCCCGTCGTCGCTGGTAAGCCTGCGGGCGCGTCGCGCCTTCAGCGGAGCGGGCCACCCGTGGATCGGCCAGCGCGCGGTTACCGAGCCGGGAGGGCGGGCCGGGGGGCCGATCGGGCGACTCAGTTGTAGAGGGCCTCGGCACGCCGGCCGCCGCCGCCGGGTTCTCCCGGCCGTCCGGCAGGGTTGCGGCTGCCGCTTGCTCGGCCTGGTCGGCGAGCCGCAGCTCGTGCCCGACGGACTCGGCGCTGCGAGCGAGCAGCCGTCCGAACCGCTTGCGAAGCCAAGAGTCCGTCACGGCCGGCGCACCGAGCACCAGCCTCCCGTCGCGGTCGACCGCGAGCAGCTCGAGCGGTGCAAGCCAGATATCGAAGGTGCTCTCGCCGACCGTCTCGAACAGCAGTCGACGGATCTCTGCCCAGGCGGTGCAATCCTTCTTCCCCGCCGCCCTCAGCCGTTCGCGTAGCGGCGCCAGCTCGACGGTGCGACACCGGCGTCGTCTGCGACCGCGGTCGGTGAGGTAGTCCTCCTCGATCACGATCGAGTCGGCGGCGCTCCCCCCTTGGGGGGTTGGGGGGGAACGGTTCTGGGGTTCTGGGGTTCCGTTCCCGCGCGCGCGTAGGGCGCCGGGGTTTCTGCCGGGGTTTTTGCCGGGGTTTCCGGCGAAACTGTCCGGCCGGCGCCGCCCTTTACGGGTGAAACCCCGACAGCCACCGGACCGTTTACGGCCGAAACCGTCCGGTCAGCGCCGGTGTTTTCGCTCGAATCCCCGGCGCCCACCGGACGGTTCTGCTCACAATCCGTCCGGTCAGCGCCGCCCATTACCGGCCCGGGCAGCCGTGCCTCACCCTCAGCGCCGGCATGCTGGACGGCCGCAGCCGGGCGCTGCTCGACCGCCGACGAGGGCGTCGCGGACACGCTCGCGACGAGCGGCTGCTGCCCCGCCGGCGGCGGCACACGCCGTCGGCTCGCCGTCGAGGCGTCGCCGGCGAGTGACCGCGGGTCAGGTATCGCCCAGCAGTTCGTGTTTCCCCGGCCGCCGACACCGCCGTGTAGCACGAGCTCGCCCGCGGCAAGCAGCGCGATCCGCGCCCGACGGTAGGTTCGATCCGTCAGCCCCGCAGCCGCGCGCAACCGCTGGGTCGTCACACCCTGCACCGTGCGCAGCTCGTCCGCGAGCGCGGCCGCCGCAGCCAACAGCAGCCTGGCTGAGCCGCGCGAGCGGCTGTAGTTGAGAACCGCCTCGAACAGCTCGGCATTGATGTCCCCGTCCCACCACGGGCCCTGCTCGGCGAACGGCAACGCGAGCGTGCTCGCGCGTCCCCGTCCCGCTGCCGTCTGCTCGACGACCACCAGTCCCTGGCGCTCGAGCGCGTCCCGAGCCTCCAGGAACCAGCTCTTCTCAAGCCCGGCTCTCCACGCCGCCGGCGCCGTGCCCGGGCGAGCACGACTGTCGCGGTCGGCGAAGCTCGCGAGGGAGAACGCAACGAGCCGCTCGCCGGTCGAGAGGTCGTCGCGCGCGAGCGCGGCGGCGATCGCCTGACGACTCATCGTCGCACCTCCGAGCACGTCTCCAAGAGGAACCGGCGCGTCGGGATGCGACCTGAGCGGGCCCGGTTCGTACAGGACGACAGCTGGTGGGTGATGCGGCTGAAAGCCATCGCCAGCCCCGAGCGACAGGCGCAGGAGCTCGCGATGGCGCTCAGCTCAGCCTCGGAAAGAGCGCAGACCCACCTGTCCCCGCTGCGGTTCCGTCATCGACGCGGTTAGACTGGGTCGCAGAGTTCTTCGTGCGGCGCTGGATGGCGCCTATCTCCTGGAAGACCGGGCGGCCACCCGGTCTTTTTCATCTCCGGGGCCAGCAGGGGGTCCCCGGCTCCGCGTCGGAACCAAGAGAGTCCGCGACAGCTGGCCGGAGGGGCAACGCAAGCCAGGCGGCAGGTCAGCGTTCGAGCGCCCACGGTTGAGCCGACGCCGGCGGACGTTCGGCCGCCAAGCCGTGCACCGAAAACAGAGACGCTGTTGCTCAGTCCGGGCCATGGCCAGTGGTGCGTCCACTGGCCACAGATGTCGGAATCTGTGGCCAGATCGCCAGGAATCCCCTGGTCATCCAGGGGGATCTGGCCACAGATCGAGGAGCAGGGATCGTGAAAAGTCCCTGCTCAGAGACGATTATGCGAGGCTCGCACCCTGTTCCATGGTAAGGAAGGGGTCGTCGGTTCGAGTCCGACAGAGGGCTCTTAAGGATCCCCGCTAATACCGGGTTTTTGTTTGCGCGGGACGCGTTTCCGCGGAAGCGTGTCCCCAATATGTCGCAAGGAAGGCGTAGCATTTCGGGCCATGGCTGGCGGGCTCCGACTTCCTTCGGGACACGTCTTTCGCGTCGAGCGTGCGCGGGGACCGGTGTGGTATGCCAAGTACCGGCTGCCCGACGGGCGCCAGGTTCAGAAGAAGCTCGGGCCGGCCTGGGCGGAGCGGGGGCGGCCGCCTGCCGGCTACCTCACGAGGCGGACCGCCGAGGACTGGCTGCGGCGCGTGCTGGACGAGGCGCGCCGGGGAACGTTGCCCGGCATGGTGCGAACCCGTGCGACGTTCGCGGACGCTGCCGCAGAGTGGCTTCGCTACATCGAGCAGGACCGCATGCGCAAGGCATCGACGGTCTCGACGTACCGATCGCTTCTCCGCTCACAGATCCTTCCGACATTCGGCGACCTGCCGATCGAATCGATCACGCCGGCGATGGTCGAGCGGTGGATCGGCACGATGGATCGAACGGCGGCGACGCGCACGAAGGCGCTGGCGATGGTTCACGGCATCTTCCAACGGGCGCGGAAGGTGTGGGGGCTGCCGACGAACCCGGTGCGTGACGTCGAGAAGCCGCCGCTCGGCCGCAGCGGCGACATCGAGGTCTTCTCACCCGAGGAGGTCTGGGCCCTCGTCCGCGCCGCGGCAAGCGAGCAAGACGCGGCGCTGTTTCTCACGGCGGCGTTCACCGGCCTGCGGCGTGGCGAGCTCCTCGCTCTGCGCTGGCGCGACGTCGACTTCGCTGGATCGGTGATCCGCGTGCGCGCGAGCTACCACGAGGGCGTGCTGTCGACCCGGAAGTCCGGCAAGGTCCGTTCGGTGCCGATGGCGCCGGACGTCGCTTCGGTGCTCGCCAAGCTCGGGCAACGCGAGCGGTTCACATCCGATGACGACCTCGTGTTCGTCGGCGAGTTGGGCAACTACCTGGACGGCTCCGCGCTTCGCCGGCGCTACGACGCTGCGGTGGCGCGCGCCGAGCTTCGTCGCCTTCGTTTCCACGATCTGAGACATACCTTCGGTACGCGCATGATCGGCAAGACCGACATCCGACGCGTCCAAGAATGGATGGGCCACGCCGACATCCAGACGACGATGAAGTACCTGCACTACGCGCCGCGCGCTGAGGATGCTCGCCTAGTGGCCGAGGCGTTTGAGCTGCCGGCGCCTCGTGCGTCCGAGCCCATCAGCGATTCCTGAGCCCGTCTGGGCTACGGCTCTAGTTCACGGTCTCCATGCCTGCTGTAACTCGACCGCTGCTCGTCTTGCACGCTTTGCCATTTTGGACAACAACAGCGTGCGGATGCCGCTGACCCCGGCCGAACACAGTGCCGTTCGCCCGTCGATGACGATGGGCGGGCGGGGTCAGCGGCATCCGCGAGTCTGAGCAGCACTTTTCTTCCGACCCCTGTCAACACGCGAGCAAACACCCCAGTTGCAGAGTTGGACCCTGAGGGACGTTTTCAAAACGTCCGCAACCCGTCCAAACGTCCCGTACCCACCACCATCCGGTTGGACGACCCGGAGCAATCTCCCCGGGCGCGGATTAATCATCAGCACCTGCCTCGTTGCGAGCGCTCCGGAGGAACAGGTACTTGACATTCCTGTGCTTGTGGCGGAGTGGGGCGCCCGCGAGAGGGTGTCGCCCGCCGGCCATGGATGGCCGGCGGAATGGGCACGACGGAAAGGCCGACGGAACCTTCGGGACTCTTCCCTTGCTCAGCGATACCGGCTTGATCGAGGTTCGGCACGTCGCTGCCCTCTGCGTATGTAGCACCGCCTCGTCGACGCAGGACGTCGCGCCGTCGCTCCTCGTCCCGAGTGACACAGCTGGTACCGACGCCTGGTTTGCGTGAGCGGAGGGGAAGTCTCGGCCAACACGGCGCAGGGCTAGATTACGTGGGAAAGGAGAAGCTCGACCCTCGCTGACCGGCCTCCCACAAAGATCGAGCAGCGACGCGCCTGCGCGGGTCGTGCAGCACGTTAGTGTGCGTGCGTGCTCTCCTGCTCTGGTTCGGCGGTGACGCGCGCCAAACCCGAAGACGCGTGGGCGGCATGGGTTGATGTCGCACGATGGAGCGACGGGGATGTGATCAAGACTGCTCGCCTGGATGGGGAGTTCCGAGAAGGCAGCAAGATCGTCAGCAAGCCCATCGGTTTCCCCGCAGTCACCGCTCTGGGTATCTCGTGGACGATCACTCTCGTCGAGCCGCCCCGCCTGTGGGTCAGCGAGTCGCACGGCCCCGGAGCGCGGATGATCGCCGAGCATCTGATCGAGCCAGGAGAGGCAGGCACGAAGCTCACGGAGCAGCTGTCGTTTAGCGGCCCGGTGGGCGGGCTCCTCGGAAGGATCGTACGTCGCCGGCTCGAGGCGACCCTCTCGTCGATGACCGAGCAGATCGCCCGAGAGGCAGAGCGGCGTAGTTCCGCGTAGCTCTGGCTCCGAGCGCGGCTGGGAAGAGGCGGCGAACGCAGCGCTGCTCGGCCGGCACTGCCGAAGTGATGAATCACTGCTGCTCCATGGCGATGGGAGAGCTGGTGGGCGCCCGACCAATGCCTCTGAGACGAGTGGAACGGACGAGGGGGAGAAGCGCGCCCCTGATGGGCCGAACAGAACTCTCGCATAGGCAGCGGGCTGCCCGTCGGACAGCAGTGTCTGCAAGTGCCAGTCAGTCCGGCGCTCGCATTAGCACCCAACCCCGCCCTCCGGCGTCGGCCGACCGAGTACCGTTCCACAGGTGAGCGACCCGTTACGTCTGACGATCGTGTACGAGGCCGGCGACGACGGCTGGGTCGTGGCGTCGGTACCGGAGGTGCCCGGCGCCCACAGCCAGGGACGCACGCGCGAGGAGGCGCGGGCCAACGTCATCGACGCCCTTCGCGGCATCCTCGAGCTGCGCTTCGGCGAGCACGCGCTCACCGAGCCGGTGGACGACAGCGAGTCGCTTGAGCTTGTTATTGCCGCGTGAAGCGGCGAGACCTGGAGCGGCATCTCCGAGAGCATGGCGCCCGCCTCCTACGCGAGGGCGGCAATCACAGCTTCTGGGGTTTCGACGCCGAGCGGTCGACCGCTGTTCCTCGCCACCGTGAGGTCGACCATCGCCTCGCGCGCAAGATCTGCAAGGACCTCGGCATCCCGCGGCCCGCCGGCGGGCGGTAGACCAGCGCGCAAGCCGTGTCCCCAAACATGTCCCGAGCTAGGCAAATATGTCCTCGTACAGACCGACCTAACTTGACCCAAAACCCAATAGCCACGGGCTGTTCGCCTGCCAGAGGCACCATGGTAAGGAAGGGGTCGTCGGTTCGAGTCCGACAGAGGGCTCTTTCGGATTGCTTTGTGGGCCGGGGTTTGGGGATTCGTGCCGGTTCGGCGAGCGTCGTGCGGGGGGCCGGCATGGAAACTAATTGGAAACCGCGTTGTCGCCGA
Source organism: uncultured Solirubrobacterales bacterium (assembly GCA_963731355.1). GTDB lineage: Bacteria > Actinomycetota > Thermoleophilia > Solirubrobacterales > Solirubrobacteraceae > Palsa-465. The sequence continues at coordinate 81,348 of CAVSUS010000008.1, forward strand.
TGTGTTCTGTTCGTTGACAATGGGCGTGGTTCCTCGCGGCCGGGCTGGCCCATTCCCCAGAGTGTTCTTGATGTTCGTGCGATTCCCCCGAACCACAAAACATCCACTCCCCGGCGGGAGGCGGGCCCGGATGGGGCCGTCTCCGACGGGGAGTGCCCTGCCCGGGGCGACGCTGGAAGCGCGGGCACGTCTTGCGTGCGGCCGCAGCCGTCGTCCTGATAGACCGGCAGGACCGGAGCCTGGACCCGGTTTCTCGGACAGGGAGAGCGCTCGTTGCCGATCGAGCGGTCAGCGGCGCGATGTCTGCAGACGTCGACGCAACGATCGTCTTCATCCGCGAGCGCTCGTCCGCCGGTCGATGCGCCAGCGAGTCCCTCGTCGCCAACTCGATTGGGTGGTGCGCGACGTCGCGCCCAGCGATCGTCGAGCCCCTGCGCCGGGTGGCTGCTTGTGTCCCGGAAGGGACAGTGAGCTGGTTGGCTCGCAGGTGGCTGCTTTGCCGGCCGAGCAGAACAGCGCCGACCACAGCGGCGCGCACCTGCGATTCGTCGGTGGCTCGCTGTCCACGGCTCGTCGAGGTGCCCGGTGATTCCACTCGCCAGCACTCACCGCAATCGGCCGCCGCATATCTCATTGGCAGATGGGTTGCGCCGAGAACTCAGAACCCAGTCGCCATCACGCCGGCAGACACGGCTTGCCCCTGACGAACCCCGTCACGACGGGCTCAACAGTCCACGTCCCAGAAGGGCGATTCTGGAGCGTGTCGTGACTGTTCCCAGCCCCGTCGGTTGGCCCTCCGGGCGCAGTGTCCAGTGCTGGACGCGGCATCTCGGAGCGGCTCGGAGCGGCCGCGCGAAGTCCAAGGGTTCAAGCGCATCGGTGCGGCGGTTGCTCATCCGGATCGTTTGAGTTTCCGTGTCGCTTGAGGTATCGCTCGCCGGCGCGGAAGACCGCCAACACGAGCGAGATCGAGGGCCGCGCCGAGTGCCAGCAGCGGCCACAGGTTGGCCAGCTTGCCGATGCGCCCTTCAGCACCGCTCCACGGGGACCGCGCAGCGCGTATGTCGTCGGCGATTGGGGCTCAGCGAGCGAGTTGTGCACCGTCGAACTGGCGGACCTGCTGACCACCGATTCGCGGGGCGATGTGGTCGTGAAACAGCTTCGCGCTCAGCTCGGGCCGGCTGGCGACCCGGAGCTTGGCGTAGACGGCCTTCACATGGTCCTTGACGGTGTAGCGGGAGATCCACAGCGCCCGCGCGATTTCATCGTTGGTGGCCCCCCGGATGAGCATCTGCGCGACTTCGCGCTCACGCGGCGTCAGGTCGTACAGGGCCAGCCGCAATGGTTCCAGCTCGGCGGGGCTGGCCGGAGCGAGCGTGACCGCCACCTCGTCCGGGTCGGGATCCGCACCGCAGAGGCTCGCGGCTTGGACGGTGAGCCACTGGCCGCAGGTGAGCCGCACGCGGACGCTTGATGGGCCGGTCTGGGGCATACCTCTGGCTCCGAGCGCCCGTCGGGCGACCGCGTGTACCGCTGCCGGGAGCTCCAGGCTGGTCTCGCGATCGGGAGGAAACTGTTCGAGCCAGAAGCTGGCCTGGCCGGTGAGCGAGCGGACCGAGCCGTCCTCGCCGAGGACGATCACCCCCGGCGCCCGGTCGGGCATGCCCGCGGCCGCTTGCTCGCGCAACAGGGCATCGCGCAGCCCGTGGCCGAGGTACTCGCCGATCCGCGTGACGAACGCGATCTCCTTATCGCTGAAATCGGGCTCGTTGTGGCCGCGGAGCAAAGCGATGAGTCCCCAGGATGTGTCGCCGGTGCGGAATGCCGCGCGCAGCTCGGCGCCCAGGCCGAACGTCCGGTGGTTGAGGTGGTAGCGGGCGCTGCGCCAGGGCTCGCCGTGTGTCTCGCGGTGTAGCGTGCTCACTGGGACGCGGCGACGGGCCAAGTCGCTGTCTTTCCCGTAGTCGGGTTCGAGCAACTCGTTTTCGATGAACCGCCAGCGTGCCGCGGCCATCGTGCCGGTCCCTCCATCCTCGATCCCGAAGCCGGTCCACAACAGCGTGTGCGGATCGACCGTCTTCCAGCACCCGGCGCTGTAGGACAGAGCCTGCCGAAGCGGGACCGCGGCGCGCTCCAAAAACTCCAGCGCCGGCAGGCCCTGAAGGGACAGTCGAGCGATCGCGGCCTCTGCGGCGACACCTTTCGCGCCTAGCGGATTGCTAACCACGCCATAGAGATTATCCAGGGGTCCCGATCGCGCCATCCCTCCCGGGAGGGATATGCCCAGGCCCGTCGCGAGAGGGATGTGCGCAGATCCCACTCACACGGGATTGCCACCGCCACCGCGGGCACCGAGACTGACCCGGAGCCTGATCGCTTGCCGAGCAGGCGTTCGATACAACAAACGACGACGGATGGAAAGACATGATTCGCTTTGATATCGACCCCGGCCGCACGGCGCTGCTGATCGTGGACATGCAGAGCTGCTTTGTCGCCGACTCGCCCATCGCTGCGCCGCTGGGCGTGGAGGTGGCCGGCAGGCTCAACCGGCTCGCTGACGCCTGCCGCCAGGCCGGCATCACCGTCATCTGGACCCGCCATGTGGTGCGGCCCGATGGCACCAACGTCGGGCTGCTCGGCGAGGTCATTCCCCCGGTGGCGGCCGGGATTATCAACGACGACGCGCCGGGCGCCACGTTGCACCCGCTGATGGACGTCCGTCCCGGTGACGTGGTCGTCGGCAAGCCCCGCTTCGGCAGCTTCCACGGCACCGACCTAGAGGTGATCCTGCGCTCGCGGGGCATCGACACGCTCATCCTGGGCGGCATCAACACCAACGTCTGCGTGGACACCACCGCGCGCGAGGCCGCGGCGCACGAGTTCAAGGTGCTGTTCCTCAGTGACGGCACGGCCAACTTCGACCTGCCCGACGGCGGACTCGGCGCGGCCAGCGCCGAGGAGCTGCAGCGGACCGCGTGGCCGTGATGGCGTTCGGGTTCGCCGAGGTCACCACCGTCGATCAGGTGCTGAACCGGATTCCGGTCGCCGTATCGGCCTAAGCCCCGGAGGTTCCGGTAGCAACCGCGCATTTGCTACTGGAACCTCAGGCGGGAGCGCGATCGCAGCATTGCCACTCCACCTGTGCAAGCGGGAGTGGCCAAACGATCGTACCGAATCACGGCGACACCGTCGGTAGTTCGCGGATCCGGTCGGGAAGGTCCTCGCTCTCGCTGGACGAATCGCAGGTGCGCGCCGCTGTGGTCGGCGCTCTTCTGCTCGGCCACCGATGCCGCCACCAGCAAGCCAACCAGCTGACTGCTGCTCCAGGCGTTGACGAATAGAGCACCGCGGCCGACCTGATCACCACCGCGGTGGCCTCGTCGCGGACGAGCTCAAGCGCTATCCAGGCTGTCCGTTTCCGGCAGCCCGGTGGATCGGCTTAGCCGTCGACGTCGTGGCTGCTTCGCGTCGCCGGCAACGACGTCGTCATCGGCATCTCACACGGCTTCGGTGCTTGGAGCCGCGGGAGATCGTGGCTAGCGCCGCCCCGATGTCCGCCGGCCGCCCCGATCGTCAAGTTGGCTGGGAACCGCGCCATCTGAGATGCGCGAGTTCCGCGCAACGCAGGGAGGCCGGGGCCGCGTCGACGATGCTCGTGGGGCTCGAAGAGCAGGTCTCTTGTGATCGGTCCTTCGCCCTTATATGTGGGTGCCGGTGAGGTAGCGCTGGATGGTGGGCGCGACTTGTGCGACTAGGTCCCCGTGGGCGAGTTGAGCGATCGCTGGGACCTTGATGATGTGGCGCGCGACGGCGATGCCAAAGAGGTGTGAGCTGGCGAGCGCGAGGAGCTGCGGCTGGTTGTTATCGGGGCCGCTCGCGTGCGCGCGAATCCGGTGGGTGAGCGCGTCGCGCAGCATGCTGGCCGCCGTGTCCGAGGTGGTTGCCGATCGGGCGATGGCCATCAGGACGGGGCGGGTCTGTGGTTGCTCCCAGAGCTTGAGGTAGGTGTCGGCTACCCGGTGTCCGAGGCTGGCCCCGTCGCCGGGCAGGGAGGCGGCGAGGCGTTCGAAGACGATCATGCGGTCGGCGACGCCGGCCGCGAAGAGGGTGTCCTTATCGCCGAAGAAGTGCCGGATGAGGGCCGGGTCGACCCCGGCCGCGGCCGCGATCGTGCGGATCGATGCGCCGTCGTAGCCGCGCTCGGCGAACAGCCTTGTTGCGGCGTCGAGGATCGCGTCGCGCGTCCCGCTGTGGCCGGGGCGTCGTCCAGCCCGCGTCGTGCGGGTCGTGTTGTCGGCGGTCGCCACAGGCACGCATGGTATTCCCAAACTGTGCAGATTTCCCCGATCGTAGAATTTCTATATGGTGCGTCCGAACGCCCGGCACGGGGCAGATGAGCGCCGACCAACCGCGGAGGAGGTCATGTTGAGACTCGAGCACAAGGTCGCTTTGATCACCGGCGGCTACGGAGGCATGGGCCGCGCGTCATCGCGCCTTTTCGCCCAAGAGGGCGCGACCGTGTTCATCGCCGGCCGCAGCCAGGAGCGGGGTGACGCGCTGGTCGCTGAGATCGCGGCGGCCGACGGCAAGGCCCACTTCGTCGAGCTCGACGTGGTCGATCACGGCCAGTGGGATGCCGCCGTCGCCCGGATCAAAGAGCAAGCCGGTGCGCTGCATGTGCTGATGAACATCGTCGGGTCGAACGACCTCGTGATGCTGCCCGAGGTTGATATCGATGCGTGGAATCGGATGTTCGAGATCAACGTCACCGCCACGCTCACAGGCATCCAGACCTGCGCACCGCTGATCAAGGACTCGGGTGGCGGCTCGATCGTGAACATCGGCTCGGTCGCCGGGATCACCGGGAACTTCTCGACCGCGTACTCGTCGTCCAAGTGGGCGTTCGAGGGTCTTTCGCGCTCGGCCGCCTACGTCTATGCCGACTGGGGGATCCGCTGCAACGTCATCCAACCAGGGTTCATCGAGACCGACATGACCGCGAAAATCAACTCCAATCCACTCGTGCGCAAGATGAGCGAACACACGATGAGCCACACCATCCTCCTCCGGCGGACTGGCAAAGCCAAGGAGATCGCCAACACCGCGCTGTTCCTCGCCAGCGACGAGTCCTCCTACATCACCGGGACCGACATCGTGGTCGACGGCGGCTGGTTCTCCTCCGCCCCCTACCTCGGCAACGAGCGCTCACACCACATGCTCACCTTGATCAAGAAGAAGGAGGAAGTGCAGCAGTTCCTCGAGCACTTCCGCTGACACGACGCCCAGGATCGACTCAGGGCGCCGGGATCGTGCGGTGAGGGCCCGGCGGTGAACACCTGCGCGAGCACTAAGGCAGGGCGTCAGCCCGGCCTTCCATTCGCGACGTGCTTGTCGCCATTTGCGCGACTGCGACGAGGTCGCGTTTCTGCTTGGTGCCAGGGACGCCACGGTGACGCGGACCGTCTACGTGCGAGAGATGGCCGACGCTCGACGGCGGGTCCTCCGCCGGTTACCGATGGCGCCCGAGTACGCGGGCGCACTCCGAGTAGCGCTCGACGGAGAGCACGGCTCGGCCTGAGCAGACCGGCGGCGTCGTCGATAGGCGGCGCCGCCACGGCCACGAGTACGCGTCTTGCCGTCGGCGCGAGCGCTCAGCCGCGGTCAGCTCCTGCGACCGGGTCAGCCTGGTCCCCCGACGTACCGTCGAGGCATGGCAAGTGAGCGACCTGACCGCGGGCTGGAGTTGCTTTGTCGGGACCGCGAGGAGCTGCTGGTCGCCTTCGTCATCCTCCATGCCGACCTGCGCGACGCGGGTCCGGAGCTTTCGTCGGGGGAGAGGACGAACGAGCGCGACTACTGCGTGAGACCGAACACGACTACGCGGTACTCGTTTCCGCCGGCGCCGAGGCGGTGCAGCTCCAGTTGCACTTGAGCGCGCCGACCGTGAGGTGACCGAGCGAAAAGCCGATTCGGCCGCGCTTGTCATCACCCAGAAGCGCGAACTGGTCGCAGCTGTGGCCGGCCGGCTGCCGCATCCGTGAGTGCAACACGGGTGCACGAAGAGGCCGCCGTATGGAAACAATTTGCAAACAGCAGCCCGCACAAAAGCCGCGACAGGCGCCTGCATCGACTCGCGAAAGAGCCGGTCGTCGGGCTTGTTTTCCGCCCATCGTGGGCTTTGGACAAAGCGCGGCAACGATCTTCGTGACAACAAGCGGACTACGTGCAGACGGTGGAAGACAGCACCGGCGAAACCTCCGCTTTGTACCAGCCCTAGCCACATAACCACGCTCGCGAACTGCCGGACGTAGGTCAGCTTCCTCCTCGCGTACCGGATGGCCGTACCGTCCAAGACTCTGGCTGTCCGGCTGTTCAGAACTGCGTGCCGGGCGCATGCTCCTCGTTCATCTTCACGCGCTCACCACCTTCGCGACTGTTCGACGAGTTCAGGCACTACGTGCCCATGCACCACGTGGAGAGCGTCACATTCGAGAGCGGTGTGACGTCTCTCAGTTAACGAGATGACTTCGTGCCCCGCACGGGGTCCTATTCAACAGAGACCTAGACCACATTCGACCGCACCGCAGGACACCACCATGCACACAACCTCCGATCCCACGATCCGCGAAATGGATCATCGAGTCAGCGACGGAATCGACGTCACGTTGCTCTGGAACTCGCTCACCGACCGCGTCTCCGTCGCGGTTGGGAATGAGCGCACCGGCGCGTTCTTCGAGCTCGAAGTTGATCCCGAGGATGCGCTGTTCGCCTTCCGCCACCCCTACGTCTACGCCGACGGAGTCTGGACCCTCAGTGTGCTCGCCGCCTAGAGCAGCGGCGGTTCACTTCATCACGCGGGGGGACGTCCTCTACCTCCACATTGGGCTGCCACAGGCTGCGGACGGGGAGGAGACGCCCAACGGCAGGTCGTCCGGTTCCCTCCAGGCACCCAGCCATCGTTGGACTCACCGTCATCAACGCATGTCGTGTCCTCGACCGTGACGGGCGGCTCGTGGTGACCGTCCCGGACACCGTAGAGGCCAGCGCCGACGAACTGGCCTCAGCACTGCAGGGTGCCTGACCACACGCCGCGCCTTCCGCGCCTTGGCGCCGCAAGTATCTTGGTCTACAAGAATGCGGACTTTGTGCAGACGGTGGGGAAGACAGCACCGGCGAGATCCCCGCCTTGTACCAGCGCTAGCCGCATGACCACGCTCGCGAACTGCCGGAGTAGGTCAGCTTCCTCCTCGCGTACCGGCTGGCCGTACCGTCCAAGACTCCGGCTGTCCGGCTGTTCAGAACTGCGTGCGGGGCGCATGCTCCTCGTTCATGTTCACGCGCTTCTCACCAACTTCAGTCGGACGCTGGAGCGCTCGCCGACCGTGGCTAGCGATCGCGGCATGGTTGTTGTTCGTCGTGCTGGCGCTGCTCGCGCTGAGCTCGACCGGCTCGAAGCGACTCCAGAACGGGGCGGTCGGCGAGTCCGCTCGCGGTGATGCGGTCCTGAGTTCGGCCGGGGTTGGGTTCCCGCCGCTCGAGTACGTGTATCTCCACGGCGCATCGACGATGGTCGGCGACCCCGCCTTCCGCGTGGCCATCGACCGGGTCGAAGCGGGAATGCGTCGGGTGCTCGGCGCCCCCGTCCAAGTGAGCATTTCGAAGGACCGGCGCGCGGCTCTCGTTGCCGCCCAGGTCAATGGCCCGGTCTCGACAGCTGAGCTGCAGCACGTCGTCAGCGCGGCCTCGGGAGCAGATCGCGGCATCGCGGTAACGGTCGCGGGCATCGGCAACGGCTCCAGCAAGGACCTGGCGCGCGCCGAGCAGCTTTCGGTGCCGGTCACGCTGGCGGTGCTGCTGATCGTGTTCGGGACGCTTGTGGCCGCGGCGGTGCCCGTGTTGTTGGCGGTGACCGCGGTTGCGGCCGCGTTCGGGCTGCTGGGGCCGATCAGTCACCTGTTCCCGCTCGATGACAGCGTCAAGACCGTGGTGCTGCTGATCGGAATGGCGGTCGGCGTCGACTACGCGCTGTTCTACGTCGTTCGGGCGCGGGAGGAGCGCCGGCTCGGCTTGCCGTCGCATGAAGCGCTAGAACGGACGGCCCGTACGTCGGGTCGCTCGGTCGTGATCGCTGGCACGAGCGTCGTGATCGCGATGGCCGCTCAGTTCGCGGTCGGGTCTGACGTGTTCAATGGGATCGCTAGCGGAACGATCGTGGTCGTCGCGTGTGCGGTGATCGGCTCGGTGACCGTTCTCCCGGCGGTGCTCGAGCTTCTCGGTTCGCGGATCGATCGGGGCCGCGTTCCGTTCCTGCCGCGATGGCGAATCGGCCGCGACGGCGGCTTCTGGGGCGCGATCGTCGACCGTGTTCTGCGCCGCCCGGTGCTCGCCGCGACACTGTCGTGCGGCTTACTCGTCGCGCTCGCGGTGCCAGCGCTCGGGATGCGGGTATCGAAGCCGAGCTCGGACGCGCTGTCGGCCGCCGGGCAGTCGTCGCTCGCGCGGCAGATCACATCCGACTTCCCTGGCGTATCGTCGCCTGCCGTCGTCACCGCCACGTGGCCGGGCGATCAACCACGAGGGTTGCGGGCGGCGGTCGGCCGACTCGAGTCGCTCGCGTCGGCGAGCGGCATTGCCCACCGGCCGTTCTCGGTCGCGACGAACGGCGGCGGTCGGGCGCTCGCGATCGCGCTGCCTCTGACCGGCCTCGGCGACAACGCTGCAAGTCGACGCGCGGTGCTCGAGCTCCGCAGCAGGCTGATCCCGGAGACCCTGGGTCGGGTTCCGGGGGTGCGGACGGCGGTAACCGGCGCCACCGCCGAAGACGTCGACTTCACGAAGCAGATGAAGGCGGGAATCCCGTACGTCGTCGGGCTCGTGCTGGCGCTTGCATTCCTTGTGCTGCTCGTCGCTTTCCGATCGATCGTCGTGCCGCTGAAGGCGATCGCGCTCAACCTGCTGTCGGTCGGCGCGTCGTATGGCGTGCTGGTGCTCGTGTTCCAGCACCACTGGGCGCAGGGGCTGCTTGGGTTTCACTCCGACGGAGCGGTCATTTCGTGGCTGCCGCTGTTCCTGTTCGTCGTGCTGTTCGGGCTGTCGATGGACTACCACGTGTTCATTCTCAGCCGCGTGCGCGAGGGGGTTGACGCCGGGATGAGCACAGACGAGGCGCTTCGCCACGGGATCACGCGCACCGCCGGGGTCGTCAGCGGCGCCGCGCTCGTGATGGTCGCCGTGTTCTCACTCTTCGGCACGTCGAGCTCGCTCGACCTCAAGCAGGCCGGAGTGGGTCTGGCGGTCGCGGTTCTGCTCGACTCGACCGTGATACGCGGCGTGCTGCTCCCCGCCACGATGAAGCTGCTGGGCGATCGCAACTGGTACCTGCCGCGCTTCCTTCAGTGGCTACCGAGGATCGGACTCGAGGCTCCGAGCCCGCCTCTCGACGCCCTACCTGCGCTCGCATTCGGCACCGATTGACGCGAGAATCCGAGATTGAGATGAGGACACGGCTGTCGCTGGTGGCGCTCGCCGGTCTAGTTGCCGGCGGCGGAGCGGTGTGGCTGGCCACCATGAGCAGCGCACATCGGCCGACCGAGCCGGGTCCAGCGCTGACGCTGGTGGTTGGCGCTTCGCTGATGGGTAGCGGCCTCGGCGCGTGGCGGGCATGGCCGGAGAACATGGTCGGGCCGGTGATGGTGTTCACCGGCTTCGCCTGGTTCGCGGGGCTGCTCACGGAGGCGTCGAGTCCGCTGCCGTACACGATCGGAGAGCTGATCCAGTACGTGTGGATCGTGGGGTTCATCTATCTGTTGCTCTGCTTCCCGTCCGGGCGGCTGCCCGGCGCGATCGATCGAGGCTTGGTGGCCTTTGCAGTAGTGCTGGCCGTCGGCGTGGAGCTCGTGGCGATGCTCTACGGAAACAAGACCGGGCTGCGCTGCAGCGCCTGTCCCAATAACCTGTTGCACGCGTTCTCCAACAACGCACGGGCGCAGGGGATGCTCGATCTGCAACGCATCGGCGCGGCGCTCCTAGCGCTAGGCACGATCATGGTGCTCGGCGCGCGCTGGTGGCGCGCGAGCGCGCCGCAGCGCCGCGCCGTGACGCCGGTGCTGGTGGCCGGGACGTTGACGCTGCTGGCGTTGACCGCAACGGTCGTCGACGATCTGGCGGGCAATCCGCTCGGCTCCTACCCGGCCGAGGTCTTCTTCTACATCACGGCGACGGTTCCGATCGCCGTGCTGGTCGTATTCCTCCAGCGTCGACTGGCCCGCGGCCAGGTGGCCGGCCTGGTCGTGCAGCTCGGCGAGCAGAGCACCTCGGCCGACCTGCGGACAGCGCTCGCCCGAGCGCTCGGCGACCCCTCGCTCGAGCTGGCCTTCTGGTACCCCGCAGAGGCCGGCTACATACGAGCCGATGGCCGCCACGTGGAGCTCCCCGAAGAAGGTCAAGACCGCCGTTCGACGTTCGTCGAGCACGACGGGCAGCCGATCGCGGTACTGCTGCACGACTCGGCGCTGGAGCACAACGCCGAGCTGGTCCAGTCGGTGTGTGCCGCCGCGAGCCTGGCGCTCGAGAACGAACGGCTACACGCCGAGCTGCGCGCTCGGCTCGTCGAGCTGCAAGCGTCGCGCGCGCGGCTCGTCGAGGCGACGGACGCCGAGCGCCGCCGGATCGAGCGCGACCTTCACGACGGCACCCAGCAGCGGTTGGTCTCGATCGCGATGTCGCTGGGGCTGCTCGAGTCCAAGCTGCCCATCCAACCTGACGCGGCGGCTCCAATCGTCCGACAAACGCGCGAGGCGCTGGCGCTGGCACTGGCCGAGCTACGTGAGCTCACCCACGGCATCCTCCCGCCGCTGCTCACCGAACGTGGGCTGCCGGCTGCGCTCGAGGAGCTCGCGCGAAGCGCGGCGCTGGCGACCCATCTTCAGGTCAGAGTCGAGGGGCGGCTGTCCGATCAGGTCGAAAGCGCGGCGTATTTCGTCGCCAGCGAGGCGCTCGCAAACGCCGCCAAGCATTCGCACGGCAGCGAGGTGCGAATCGCCGCCATCCGGGACGGAGACAAGCTCATGGTTGACGTCGCGGACGACGGGATCGGCGGCGCAAGCGCCGGGGGAGGGTCAGGACTCCGCGGCCTCGCGGACCGAGTGGAGGCGCTCGGGGGTCAGTTGACCGTGTCGAGCCCGCCGGGCCGTGGGACCACGCTCCGAGCGGAGATACCGTGCGCGTAGCGGTCGCGGACGACGCGGTCATCCTGCGCGAGGGCCTCGCGCGACTGCTCGAGGAGGCGGGCTTCGAAGTCGTGGGGTTGGCCGCGGACGGGGAGCAGCTGATGGAGCTGGTCGACACGGCCGAGCCGGACGTCGTGATCGTGGACATTCGGATGCCGCCCACGCATACCGACGAAGGCCTCCGCGCGGCGAAGGCCATCCGCCAACGGTCCTCGACGATCGGGATCCTCGTCCTCTCACAGCACGTCAATGCCCGCTACGCCCTCGAGCTGCTGTCCGACGGCACCGACCGGGTTGGGTACCTCCTAAAGGAGCGCGTCTCGGACCTAACCGATCTCGCCGGGAGCATCGAGCGGATCGGCGAGGGCGGCTCGGTGCTCGATCCGGCGGTTGTCGCACAGCTCGTCGGTCGGCCGCGAAAGGGCGACAACCCGCTCGATCGACTGACCGACCGCGAGCGCGAAGTCCTTGCGCTGATGGCTGAAGGCCGCTCCAACAAGGGGATCGCGGAGCAGCTCGTCGTCACCGAGCACACGGTCGAGAAACACGTCAAGAGCATCTTCGCGACGCTCCGCCTCCCACCGTCGCCGGATGATCATCGGCGCGTCCTTGCCGTCATCACCTACCTGAACTCGCAGTGATGTTCAGCTTGCGACAGCTCAACCGAAGCGGCCTGCGCGCGCCCTGATACGCGCCCCCGGTCTCGGACCATCCGCGAGGCGCGAAGTTACGGATTGCCGCCTGCACGGTTAGAGGGACACCCTCGGCGGAGTCCCGAGATTCGCCAGAGCACCAGCGGAGCCGGACCGTTGAGCGGGCTCGAGCCGCACCTGCTGTAGAAAAATCCTCCTCAGGCGGTGACCTCTCGGGGTTCGATCGTGACGTGGTGTCTTGCGGGCTGAGAACGTGGCTTCGGTGAGGGTAGGTTCTGAGCCATGTGTTGCCCTTGCCGGTCTTGGCGGAGCGGCGTTTGCCGGCGGACTGGTCGTTCCGGGGCTGTCTTGGCCCAGGACGCCAAATGCTTGGAGCCGCGAAGATCGTCGTGTCGACACCGATCTCTGAGATCAGCTCCTCAGCGGCTCCCTGATCGTGGTGGTGTTCGACCGGCAGGAGGCGGAGGCCGGCACTTCGGCGGCCTCCACGCGTTCGGTTATCGCTGGCGACTGTGAAGCTCGGGATCGCGGGATGGTCCCTACCTGACCAGCGCCGTATCGAGCGGCAGTGGCCGGCCGGCGACCACATCTTTCATCACCAGCGTCGACGTGAGGCGCTGCACACCCGGTAGGGCGGCGAGGTGCTCGTCGTATAGGCGCCGGTATGCGTCGAGGTCTGCGGTGACGACGCGGAGCAGGTCGTCGGGATCGCCGAAGAGGCGCGGGCTGATGACGAGATACGGTCGACGTGGGCCGGTCCGAATGGAGGTGGAACATGAGTTGGGAGATCGAACGGCAGGGGCGGGTGGCGGTCATGACCATGAACACCAACAAGGTCAACGCGCAGAACCGCGACTTCTTCGCCGACCTGCACGAGGCGTTCGACACGCTCGAGAACGAGCACGCGGAGTCACCAGTGGTGCTGACCGGCAAGGACGGCCGGTTCTCCGCCGGGCTCGATCTGGAAGAACACTTCCAGTTGTTCGCTGGCGACCGCGATGCGGTGGCGGACTGGTTCAGGGTGTACCGCGCGACGAACATGCGCCTATTCACGTATCCGCGGCCGATGGTGGCCGCCGTCAACGGTCACGCGTACGCCGGCGGCCTCATTACGGCAGCAGTCTGCGACTACCGGGTTTGTGTGGACGACGGCGCGCGGTTCGGGCTCAACGAGGTCCCGATCGGGATCCCGATGCCCGCGGTCTATGTCCGCATGCTCGCCTATGCGTGGGGTGACCCAGTCGCGGCCCGCGCCTCACTGTTCGGCGAGATCTTCTCCCCGCAGCAGGCCCTTGAGCTCGGCATGGTCAACGAGCTGGTGCCTGCGGGCGAGATGCTCGATCGCGCGGTCGCCGTCGCCGACCTGACGCCCGAGGACTGCCTACAGACCTACGCCTTCACCAAGCACGCCTGCCAGGCCGGCGTCCTGCGCGATATCGCAGAGCTGGCCGAATCGCTCGACCAGGAGCTCCCGGACGGCATGACCCACGAGCAGTCCCGGCTTGCGCATCGTCGCTACTGGGAGCAGCTGAAGGGACGGCCGGCGCCATGGTGATCGACGCTTGGATGCAGCACCCCGGGCCAGAGCTGGCTGGACGACGAGATGTTCGACTCGCTGCGCGTGACGGTCAGGCCGTGACTGCTTCGGGCGCCCGCTGTTCGCTTGGACGTGTCTCGGCAGGCTGTGTCCGTAGCGGGCCGATCAGCCATAGGGCGAGTAGCGCGCCGACGAAGGCGACGGCGGCGCCGATCTTGAGTCCGGCGGCGAGCGCCGACACGAACGCGTGGTGTAGGGCGTGGACCACGGGCGGGGAGGAGTGCCCGTCGGGCGCCCCGCTGGAGCCGAGCGCGCTGGCCAGCTTGCCCCGGGCGGCCGCCGGGAGCTGCGGGAGGCTCGAGTCGAGTTTTGAGCGCCCGATCGTCGTCACGAGCGCGCCCATCACTGCCAGCCCGACGCTGCCGCCGACCATCCGACTCATCGATACCACGCCGGAGGCCGCGCCGGACTTGGTGCGATCGACGGCGTTCATCGCCGCGGTGCTCATCGGCGACATCACGAGCCCGATCCCCAAGCCCAGCAGGATGAAGCCAGGCAGTAGCAGCCCGTAACCCGTATTGATCGTCAGTTGGGACTGAATCAGGAGCGCCGCACCGACGATTACCAGCCCCAGCGCCATCAGCGGTCGCGGACCGATGCGATCGGTCAACCGTCCCGCCACCGGACCCGTGACGATGATCACGAGCGTTGCCGGCAGGAACCGCACCCCGGTCTGAAGCGGGGAGTAGTGCAACACGTTCTGCATGTACAACGTCAGGAAGAAGAACTGGGCGAACATCGCGAACGTGACCAAGAACCCGACCACGTTTGCCCCCGCCGACGTGCGCGAGCGGAAGAAGCTGAAGTCGAGCATCGGCGCGCGCACGCGCAGCTCGATCACCACGAACGCGGCCAACGCGACCACCGCCACGACGAACAGCCCCACGGTCCGCGCCGAGCCCCAATGCCAGCTGTTGCCCTCGACGAGCGCCAGTACGAGCGCCGTCAAGCCGGCCGTCAGCGTCGCGATGCCGGCGAAGTCCACCCTGCGCCCGACCGTCTCATCTCGCGACTCGCGCGCGGCGAACAGCGTCACCGCGACCGCCCCGACCGCGATCGGCGGGTTGATGAAGAAGATCGTGCGCCAGCTCACGTCCTCGGTCAAGAACCCCCCCACTACGGGTCCGATCGCCAGCGCGAGCGCGCTGACCCCCGCCCACGTCCCGATCGCCGTGCCGCGCTGCTCGGATGGAAACGCCTGCGTGATGATCGACAGTGTCGCCGGCATCATGAACGCCGCGCCCATCCCCTGGGCGGCGCGGAACGCGACCAGCAGCGCGTCGTTGGGCGCCAGCCCGATCGCCAGGCTGAAGGCCCCGAACACAGCCACGCCGAACAGGAACAGCCTGCGGCGGCCGAAGATGTCCCCGAGCCGCCCGCCGGTCACCATCAGCACCGCGAACGTCAGCGTGTAGGCGTTCATCGTCCACTCGAGCGCCTGCAGCGAGGCGTGCAGGTCGCGCTGGATCGACGGGAGCGCGACGTTCACGACCGTGTTGTCGAGCATGATCATGAACAGCGCGAAGCACATCGCGCCGAGCGTCCACCAGCGGCTGTTCTGCTCGGTGACCAGGCCTCCGCGGTGGGCCAGGATCCGTTGGGTCATATCTACTCCTTGTGCGGGCTTGAGAAGCGCTCGCAGAGCTGGTCGCGCGAGGCGCTTCTGAACTCTCACCCCTACAGACGGATCGCATCGGTGCAGATGTGACGGCGGCGGCGGTGAGCGCCTCGGCCACAGCGGCACGTCACAATCGGCACTCCACAACCGTCGTTAAGGATGAATGCCGCTAGTCACGGAGCAGAGTTGTTGAACGACATTGGCTGGGAGACTGAGCAGTTCCAGCGCCACCGGCCACACCTGGAGGCGGTGGCCTACCGCATGCTCGGATCGGTCAGCGAGGCCGAGGATGCGCTTCAGGAAGCCTGGCTGCGGCTCAGCCGCTCCCGGCAGGAGACGATCCACAACGCCCGCGCATGGCTGACTACGATCGTTGGCCGAGTGTGCATCGACATGCTGCGCGCCCGGCAATCTCGCCGCGAGGAGTATGCGGGCGCATGGGTGCCCGAGCCGATCGTGGAGGTCGATGAGCGGGCCGACCCCGAGCAGCAGATGCTGATGGCCGATACCGTCGGGCTCGCGCTGCTCGTGGTGCTCGAGACGCTGGCCCCAACCGAGCGGGTGGCCTACGTGCTGCACGACATGTTCGCTGTCCCGTTCGCTGAGATCGGGGAGATCATCGACCGCAGCCCCGACGCGACAAGGCAGCTCGCCAGCCGCGCGCGGCGCAGGGTCCGCGGGGCAATGCCGGAGCCCGATGCCGATCTCGGCGGGCAGCGCGAGGCCGTCGCCGCGTTCCTCGCGGCCTCCAGAGCGGGGAACTTCGACGGGCTGCTAGCCGTGCTCGACCCGAACGTGGTTTTCCGTGCCCGCGGCACCCCCGAGCTCCAGCAAGAACAGAAGGGCGCAGTCGACGTCGCGCGAAAGTTCGCCACATTCGGCCCGCGATTCGCGACGCTGTGTCATCCGGCGACCGTCAACGGCCAGGCCGGCCTCCTGATCAAGACTGGCCAGGGCCCGCTCGGAGCGGTCGGATTCACCGTCAGCGGCGGCTCCATCACCACCATCGACCTGACCCTCGATCCCGGCAAGCTGGAGGGCTTGGACGACACAGAAGATGCGCGACGGCCCGATCCGCCGCATGGACATGGAGCACCCCGCGAGTTGGCACTGCTTGCTTACCTTCGCGGACGCCAAGGCTCAGTCGCCGAGCGGATCATCAGCGAAACGTTGAGCTGGCCAGGGGTGCATCGCGAGAAGGGCGAATTTGGATCGGTCGTGCTGCGTCTCGGCCGACGGGAGCTCGGCCACCTACACGGCGACGCGGCGGCAGATGTGCCGCTTCCACCCAAGCTGCAAGACCACCTCGTCAAAGACGAGACGGCACTCGAGCACCAATGGCGGCATGACTCGGGCTGGGTCAGCCTCCCACTCGAGACCGAGGAAGGCGTGCAGAAGGCGCTGGCGCTGCTGCGCGCCAACTACGAGCGCGGGCAAGCCAAGAGAACCCTTGGGCGCCGGAAAGGTCGGGCCTAATTAGGTGGGCGCCCGGCCGCTCAGCGCGCTGACAGCGGCAGGCGCTGCTGCGCACCATCTCTTCGAGCGCCGAGCGGGCCTCGGCCTACCACTCCAGCCTTGGCTCGGGCGCCGCGGTAGCGACATCATCTGGGTCCTGGCCCTACCGGCCTGGGCGCTCCTCTCGCTGACACGCAGCCGAACGGCGCCGCTGCTCGCCGCGCCCAATGGCGCGGCGCTCGCCACTGTCGCCGTGCACTTCGCCGAATGGCCGTGGCACCGTCGCGGCGTGCTCCCCATCCTCACCGCCGCGGAAGGCCTCCCCAAGCGCGCGTTAGGTCCCTACAACTTCATCTTGCTGGCGTGGAGCGCCACGGCGATCAGTGCGTTTGCATGCGAGACACGCCGCGGCGAGCGGCTCGCCGCCCTCGGTGGACTCGCGACATTCTGGCCCGCACGCACGCTCGCCCGACACCACTACCGGTGGCTGGCAACCAACCCTCCGCAGGCCCGATTCGCCGACCAGTAACGGTGACCATCACCGCCGCCCGGACAAACCAACGGCAGGGCGCCCGCGCGCTGCCAGGTCTCGGCCCGCGAGTGGTCGCTGCGCTCCAGCATCACCGCTGGAGCCCGCGACGCCGAGACGCTCGGATCGCTGCCCGAGCGGAAACTCGAACGCGGCTCCACGCCCTGGGGGCATGACCGCCAAGGAGCGGTCCTCGCCGCGGCACCTAGCTGGACCAAGGAGCAGGCGAAGCATGCGCTGCAAGCTGCCCGTGGCGACGGCTCCGAAAATGCGCAGTCGGTGTTCTCGCTGATCGGAGCGTTCCGTTGGACCGTGACAACCTCGGCCAGCTCGCCTCCGACGACGAGTTTGAGCCCGGGTCATTCCACTGATCTTCGATAGGGAACCGCTGGTCGCTGCGATGGTCGCCAACCACCAGGACCACGAGCGCTGCGCCGCGCTGTTCGCGTCAGGTGAACGACGGGTCGTGCCCGGGCCAGTCCCCATTGAGCTCGATCACCGGCTCGCGCGGGAGATCGGCCCCGAAGCGTTCCCGCCGCTGCTGAACGCGATCGTCGCTGGCGAGCTCGACATCGAGGAACTCACCGGCGAGGATTACCCACGCCTCGTCGAGTTGATGCGCACCTGCAGGAACCTCAAGGTCGGCTTCGTGGACTGCGCCGTGCCCGCCATCGTCGAGCGGCTCGCCGAGACCAAGCTCGCCACGCTGGATCACGGCCACTTTGCGACTATGCGACCCAGCCCCGTTGGCGCGCTCGAGCTGCTCCCTGTCCGTGGCGACGCACGCATACCGCGACTCGGGACGGGACGCGAACCGCCGGATGCGGACCCGCTCGTCCGGTGGGGAGGGAGCGCCGGGGTGAGCCCGGCGCCTACCCGCTTCCATCAAACCGCGACCAACTGCCTGACGATCGTCGGGCTTGACCGGCAGGAGCCACCACCGCGCAGTGCGACCACGCTCCACATGCCGAGCACCTACGCAGTTCGCTAGCGGATTGCGCGCGCTGGTTTGGTGACGTCAGGCTCGTGGTTTGTCCACGTCCAAGGGCACGGACTCGGCGCTGATCACCCCGAACGATGTCCCTTCTGTCGGGGTGACCACGTTCAGCGCCCAGTCGGCCAGGATCCGGGTCCGGTTCCCTGACATGACGGACAAGTGATAACCGCGAGTGAGGGCATTGGCGGCTGGCCCGGAAACCGGGACATGCAGCGGGTTGCAGGCGGCGGCCAGCCCGCCCAGGTCCACCAGGAAGCCCTCGTCGTGGTGCTTGTACGGCTCCGCTTTCCCGGTTCCGAGAGAAGCGGCCACGTTTCTGGCGACCTGCTTGCCCTGCCGCTGGGCGTGCTGAGCGGTCATCCCGCAGACCTGGCCGGGGCGAGTGAGGTCGGGCACCGCCGCGCAGTCCCCGCAGGCGTAGATGTCCGGGGCACCGGGCACGGACATGAACTCATCGACCGCCAGCCGTCCCCGGTCGGTGGCCAGGTCCAGGACGTCGACAAGGGGGTCGGGACGCACCCCGACACACCAGATCAAGGAGCAGGTCGGCACGTTCTCACCGGTAGACAGCTTGACCGCGCCGCGCACCGCCTCGGCAACCGATTGGCCGGTGCGCACTTCGACGCCCCGCCGCCGCAGTACTCGCTCAGCGGTCCTCGACAGGTGCTCATCGAGTTCGGGCAGCAGCCGCGGAGCGGTGTCCAGCAGCAGCCACCGGATCTGCTGTCCGGCCAGGCCGGCCATCCTCCGGGCCAGCCGGGCGGTCAGCAGCTCGCCCTGGGCGGCGACCTCGGTGCCGGTGTAGCCTGCGCCGACTACCACGAAGGTGCAGCGCGCCGCCCGCTCGGCACCGTCGGTGGCGACGGCGGCTAGCTCGAGCTGGCGGGTAATGTGGTCGCGCAGGTAGATGGCTTCGGCGATGCTGCGGAAGCCATGCGCGTAGTCGGCCACCCCCGGGATGGGCAGCAGCTTGTTCACACTACCCACGGTCAGAATGAGCCGGTCATAGCTAAGCCGACCCGATGCGCCGTCCGGTCCCGCCCAGCTGACCGCCTTACCCACGGGATCGACGTGGTGGACGTTGCCAAGTACGAACCGGACCTGGCGCAGCCGGCGGGGCAGCGAGACACAGATATGCCTCGGCTCCACCAGCCCGCCGGCCACCTGCGGCATCAGCGGCAAGTACAGGAAGTAGTCAGCCGAGTTGATCACCACGATCTCGGTTGATGCGCCAACCAGCCGGGAGAGCTCCCGCGCCGCGTTGAAACCCGCGAAACCCGCCCCGACGATTACCACACTGCGCTCTTTTTGCGACCTCGTCATATTGCTTCCTTGTATGACGTCACGTCACGGACCGTTGAAGCGTAGCTGCATCCTGACGCCGTCCTTATCTACCCAACCCCGTGTGTCCATGAGCGCGGCTGTCCGGCTGAGTTCTGGATCGGCAGGTCAGCTGTCCCCGAATCGCACTTGCACTGACCGATCCGCGCTCGGCGCCGGCTCGACCTTGAAGACCGTCAGAAGCCGGCGAGATGACCGGAGCTCTCAACGCGTGCCCTCCAAGCGCCACGGCGCGACCGCGGTCGACCTCGCAGCGGTTCGCTTGTGGCGAGGAGGAGGGAACGACTAATTGCTAAAGGCACCTGCACTAACGTGACCGTGCTACTCGGGGATCACGTCGCCGACGCCCCTGAATCGTTCCAACTCGTCCGCTCGAAAGACTGGTGCAGTTTCAGAGCGAGCGCCCTTCAATTGTCGTACCGGACAGCGGAACGGCACCATCGGTTGCGTGGTGTACGAGGCGGGCCATCCTCTGGCGACGAGCTGGGGAGTACTTTGATGCTTGTTGCGGTCGCTCCGGGTCGGCAAGCATCGCGATCGCGCGATCTGAAGCGGGGATCACAACGAGAAACTGCCCGCCCATCCCGTACGCGGCAAATGCTCCGTCGGGCATCCTGGTTCCCTCGAATAGACGGCCTTCGTGTGCGACCCACCACAGGTAGCCGTAGCCGGGTCCCTTCGAGGTGATCGTCTGAACGGTGGTGCTCTCCGCGATCCAGCGTGCTGGTATCAGTTCATGCTCGTTCCACCGGCCGCTGCTGAGGTAGAGCTGACCGAAGCGCGCGAGGTCGCGCGTGGATATCTGAAACGAGTACGTCGGATGCTCTGAGTAGGGCTGGGATGCGTAGCGTTGCTTGGACAGGTCGAAGTCCTGCATTGCCACCGGCCCCGCGATCGTCTCTGCGAACTCGGCAAACAAACTCCGCCCCAGCCCGCGGTCGAGGATCGACCCGAGCGCGTTGAAGTCCCAGTTGTTGTAGAAGAACCATTCACCCGCTCGCCGCGACCCTCGCGGCGGCAGAGAGGCGAACGCGGCAGGGCCGCCCGCGTGGTTGGCGGGGTGATACACGCCCGAGCGGCATGTGAGCAGATCACGCACGCGCGCCGCGCGCTCGCCAGCGCTCAGCGACGGCTGGACCGCATCGTCGATCCCGAGCCCCGCGAGCGTGGCGTCGAGTTCGACCTTCCCCGCCGTCACCGCCCGCCCGAACACAGCACTCAGAAGCGACTTGCGGATCGAGCGGCAGTTGACAACGGCTGAGACATCACCGACTTCAAGGAGGACCCGCTCACGATCCACGACCACGACCCCGCAAGCCCCGTGCTCCACAGCCAGCGCGGCCACACGCGCCGAATGCTCGGTCACCGTGACCCGGGCTCTGGATCGATGCCGACGCCCACCGGCAGTCATCATGCCACGCCGAGCGCGAGTTCCCCGCGGCGATCGGCCCAGCACCTTACCGGCAGCTCGGATCGGTCCCCGGCCCGGTGAAGCGGCCCTGCTTTCGGCGGTCGCCGTGCGTCTCGCGGCACGCGCCAGCGCGCCTCCCACTGGACGTCGAACGCCCAAAGCTCCTTTCTTCGCACGCGACCACTGAAGCAAGGATCGGCTCGATGAACCTGGCAGGGACGTTTCCTGACGCTCGAGGGGCGTGAAGGAGAACGTATGGCTACAGCTATACCCGCCCGGTTTCATCTTTCTAGGATGATTTCGTCACCGTCGAGAGGATGAGGGCCACCGTCCATCCCTGGACCACTTCTTTTAGCGGCGTGAGCCGACCGGTTGTGAGCAGCGAGGCTGGCTCGGCGGAGATCAGGCGGTCGCCAACAAAATTCACGCCCGTCGGCGAACGACGACGCGTTCTCAGGCTGTCTAGCGCCTTCGGCGAGACACCGCGAGCGTATCCGTTGCCGGGAAAATCGAGCGAGATCGTCCGGCCTCAGCTGCTCCACACGCTCGCAGCCGTCGGATGAACGCCGGTCCGCGTCCTAACCGGCGCGTCGTCATTAGGCATAGGTGAGATTGACACGCGCACGCTCGTATGTGCATCAGCATTCGGACGGTGCGCTCAGCTTATGACACGACATCGACCCGCGGGTCGCCGTCGATCAGGTTGAGGTCGATGTTGTGCTTCACAGCTTTAGCGACCGCCTCCGGCGCGGCGCTTCATTCCAGCTGATTCATCCCGACACGAGGAACTTGGCTCACTGAGCAGGGAACTTGCGCTGGTCGCGGCGATCCGCTTCGCGAGACGAACGTGGGACCGGCTACGGTGTCGAGACGGCGCAGCGTAGACCGGAGCAACCGCAGCGTGTTAGGTTCTGGAACACGCATGGGACCGAAGCGGGATCTGACCGGCATTGAACTCCGCAGAGGGAGGAAGGGCCACGAGAAGTTCCGGGCTTATGTCGCCGATCCAGAAAGACCGGGACATAAGCTGACCGGGGCGTGGGGCACCTACGAGCAAGCCCTGGAGTGGCGGCGGCAGGCACTAGCCATTAAGGAGGAGGCGAAGCGTCGCGCTCGCGAAGAGCGTGCGCAGGCGGCCCTGGGACGACTCGAACGTTCCCTGCTCAACCCAGGCAAAGGATCCTGACGCTCTGGCACCCGCCGAGGATCGTGTGGACCGAGCCGCTCGGTTCCGCGCGCCAGCCGCTGCGACTCCGCAGCGTGCTCATCCCGTCGCCGAGCGAGGAGACGCCGAGGCCCGATAGGAGGCGCTGTGCGCGACGGTCTCGTAGCAGCCCTCTATAGGTCCGCGGGATCACCCTGGAAGCTCAACTTTGGTTGAAGTCAGCCGAAGGACAGCGGCCAGATACGGCGCACCGTCCGCCGAGGCACTCTCCACGCAGCCGTCGATGTCGTGGGTGAGCCGATGCTCCGTGTCACGACGACGCTGAGGCCAGGACGTGGGGCTGGTACTCATCGGTCCTGAACTAGCCCGAGGACGTTGCCATCGGGGTCGGTGACGGTGGCCACCAGGCGGCCGCCACCGACGTCGCGCGCGGGCTCCTTCACGGTGGCACCCGCCGCGGTCACCTCGGCCAGCTTCGCCTCAATGTCCGGCACGTGCCAGTAGGCCACCGGTGAAGTCATGCCCTGCGGGCCGCCGCCGGGCACTAGGCCGATGTGCTGGCCCGCGGCGTCGAAGCCGACGTAGTAGGACGAATCGGTCTGCGGCGGTATGCCGAGCAGGGCGGTGTACACCGTCTTGGCCGCCGCCAGGTCCGACACGGGATGCAGGACGGTCTTAATTCCCTGGGTGGAAGAGTCGGTCATGGTCACTCCTCAAGTCGTGGGTCACATCGACCCGGTGTGTCTCGTCGGGCTAAGAGGCTGCGCTCGCCGGATGGCTCAGCGCAACTCTTGGATGCGGAGCAGGTTGCCCGCGGGATCGCGGACGGAGCAGTCGCGAACCCCGTACGGCTGCTCGGTCGGCTCCTGGACGACCTCCGCGCTGGCCTGCAGCCGCTCGAAGGTGCCGTCGAGGTCATTGGTAGCCAGGTTGATGGAGGCGTAAGTGCCCTTCGCCATCATCTCCTCGATCGTGCGGCGCTCGTCGTCGGTTATGCCGGGGGTTGCGGCCGGCGGATACAGGACGATCGACGTGCCTGGCTGGTCGGCGGCCCCGACAGTGATCCAGTGCATCCCGCCGTATTCGACCTCGTTGCGGACCTCGAAGCCGAGCGTGTCGCGATAGAAGGCCAGGGATGCGTCCCGGTCGTCGTGCGGTAGGAAGCTAGCGTGAATGGTGATGTCCATGACGGGCATGCTAGGCGCGGCTCGGTGAGCGCGCTTCTCGATTCCTGATCGGTTTGGTCACCTGTTTCGCTACGCACGGCGGCATCCCAGCCATCGCGCCCGCCGCATCGCGCCGGTAGGTGCTGGGCGGCATACCGACCAGTTCGGTGAAGCGAGTGCTGAAGGTGCCCAGCGACGAGCAGCCGACCGCGAAGCAGACCTCGGTGACGCTGAGATCGCCACGACGCAGCAGCGCCATCGCGCGCTCGATGCGCCGCGTCATGAGGTAGCCGTACGGCGACTCGCCGTAGGCGAGCCGGAACTCGCGGCTGAAGTGACCGGCCGACATGTGCGCGTCGCGGGCGAGCGCCTCGACGTCCAGCGGCTGCGCGTACTCCCGGTCGATCCGGTCGCGGACGCGGCGCAGCAGCGCGAGGTCACGCAGGTGCTGCGCTGCGGCGGGTCTGCTGGTCACCTGCGAGATCGTGGCACATCGCGACCGCTCCCGGGACGTCGGCACCCGAAACCGCGCAGCCACGTCAGGCCTGCAGTCGGCCGGTTACTAAAGCCGGGCCACATGGTCGTCCAGCGCAATACCGGCATGGTGAGCGACCCAGGAAGGGACGATGACGGGACGGCCTCGGCGGGCTCATTGTCGCTCACCTCGCACGCGAGACGCTTCCGTTCGCCGGGGCTCCGAAGTTCCGCAAGATCCGTTCTGTGCCGATGGGGCGTCTGAGCCAACGACTGCAGACGAGTTCGCTTCCGTTCGATTCACGTCCGTCTTCCCGGGAAGCGAACCGGCGCGCGCCTGTCACGTTCGTGCCCGCCGTGTTGTCTATGGAATAGCCACTGAAACCGGATGCGTGGCATCCATCTTGACCAAGGGAGTTCGACAATGACCGCGAACAACCCTCATCACTCCAGGCGTTGGACGATCCTGGCGATCCTCGCGATCGCGCAGCTGATGGTCGTCCTGGACGCGACGATCGTGAACATCGCGTTGCCCTCGGCGCAGCGCGCGCTGCATTTCGCCAGCTCGGATCGGCAGTGGATCGTGACCGCGTACGCGCTGGCGTTCGGCAGTCTGCTGCTGCTCGGCGGCCGGATCTCGGATCTGCTCGGCCGTAAGTGGACGTTCATCGCCGGGCTGGCGGGGTTCGCTACGGCCTCCGCCGTCGGCGGGGCGGCGCAGTCGTTCGGGATGCTCGCCGGCGCCCGCGCGTTCCAGGGCGGGTTCGGGGCGCTGCTCGCGCCGGCCGCGTTGTCGCTGATGACCACCACCTTCACCGACCCGGGCGAGCGCAACAAGGCGTTCGGGATCTGGGGCGCGATCGCCGGCAGCGGCGCCGCGATCGGCCTGATCCTCGGCGGTGTGCTCACCCAGACGCTCAGCTGGCGCTACAGCATGTACGTCAACCTCGTCTTCGCGACGCTGGCGATCACCGGCGCGCTCACCCTGCTGCACAACCAGGCGCCCGCGCTCAAGCCGAAGCTCGACGTCCCCGGCGTGCTGAGCGTGTCGGCCGGCTTGTTCTCGCTCGTGTACGGCTTCTCGCACGCGCAGACCACCAGTTGGGGCAACCACATCACGATCGGGCTGCTGGTCACCGGCGCGCTGCTTTTGGCGGTGTTCGCGCTGATCCAATCCCGCACGGCCAAGCCGCTCTTGCCGCTCAGGATCGTCACCGACCGCAACCGAGGCGCGTCGTTTTTGTCGATCGGTATCGCCGGAGCGGCGATTCTTTCCCTGCTCCTGTTCCTGACCTACTACTTGCAGCAGGATCGCGGGTACACGCCGATCAGGACCGGCGTCGCGTTTTTGCCGATGGCTGCCAGCGTGATGATCTCGGCAATGGTCGCCACCAACAAGCTCCGCCCACGGCTCGGTCCGCGCCCGCTGGTCGTGACCGGGATGCTGCTCGGTGGCGGCGGGATGCTCTATCTCACCCGGCTGGGCATCGCCTCGAGCTACGCCACCGCGATCCTGCCGGCCCTGATCATGCTCGGCGCCGGGTTCGGGCTGGTGATCTCCACCTCGATCAACAGCGCCACGCTCGGCGTCCAGCCAACCGACGCTGGCGTCGCGTCCGCGACCGTGTCAGCTTCCCAGCAGATCGGTGGGTCGCTTGGGACCGCGCTGCTCTCAACGGTCGCCTCCAGCGCGGTCACCGGCTACATCGCCAGTGCCCACACGCACCCGACGAGGCTGCTGCTCGCGCACGCCGCCGTGCACGGCGACACCACCGCCTTCGCCTGGGGCGCCGCGATCTTCGCCGCCGGCGCTGTGATCGCGGCAGCCCTGTTCGAGCGCGGCACCCAGGCACTCAGCATCGAGGCGACCGCCGCGCCAGCAACCGCCCGCTGACCACCACTGAGCGCTCGGTGCGATGTCCGCCCTGCCACACTCAGCCAAGCTCGCCGAGCGCAGATCCTCCGCGCCGGTCGAGCCGCTGACCCCGCGGCGGCTCGGCTGGCGGCTGGTCCGATTCCGCGACGGCTGTGGCCGTACTGGTGACTCTGGTCCTCGCGCCCCCCGGCTCGGCAGCGCTACCAGACCACGCGCTACGCGCTCAAGCTTATCCCGCGAGGGGCGGCCTCGTTGAAGAAGATCGGGGTAGGTCTCATCGGCCGTCGACGCGTTCAGCGACCCGAAGCCGCCGCCGCTGTTCGGGTTTCGACAGACGGCGAGCAGACCTTGGGTGTCACACCCGGGGCCACTGTCTTGTCTTATGTGGTGTAGGTGATCAGTTGTTAAACCAAGCCAGGCACCCGCTCGCTGTGGTTCGTGGATCGGACCTGAAATTCGAAAGGAAGGGTCGTCAAATGAGCGTGCTGATGGTGCAGTCCAAGATCAAGGCCGAAAGCGTCGCCGATGTTCAGGCGGCGGTGAAGAAGGTGTTGGCGGCGCTCGATGCAGCGCAGCCCGCGGGGATCCGCTACGCGTCGTGTCTTGCTCCCGACGGCGAGACGTTCGTCGCGCTTCTGCAGGTCGACAACGGTGTCGAAAATCCACTCCCGGGTCTCCCCAGAACACCGGAAGCTTCTGGAAGTCGTCGAGGACTCGCGTGCCGAGCCGCCCATCGTTCAATCCTGGACGGTCATCGGCTCCGTACCGGTCGTTTGAGAGCTAGAGCTGGATCGCGGTGCCCCGACCGTCACCGGGCGGAAGCGCACGGCGACGCACGTTCATCGGATGATCATCCCTCGATTCAAAGAAGCCAGTGATGAGAGTGTTTGTGGCAGGTGCGACCGGAGCGATTGGCAGGCAGCTGGTGCCACGGTTTGTGGCTGCGGGCCACGAGGTCGTGGGCATGACCCGCAAGGAGTCCAACCGGGCTCTGCTCCAGAAGGTTGGGGCGACACCCGTGGTTGCCGATGCGCTGGATCCCGACCAGGTCGCCGAGGCGGTGGGCCGGGCGAGGCCGGACGTGATCGTTCATGAGCTGACCGCGATCGGTGCGCTAGACATGCGTCATTTCGATCGCGACTTCGCGCTGACGAACCGGCTGCGGACCGAAGGGACCGATCACCTGCTCTCGGCGGGGCACGCGGTGGGGGTGAGACGGTTCGTGGCGCAGGGGGTGGGGGCCTATGCCGCGTACGCGCGGACCGGCGGGCCGGTGAAAAGCGAGGAGGACCCGCTCGACGCCACTCCCGCGTGCGAGATGGGCGAGACCCAGGCCGCGATTCGTCATCTCGAGGAGGCGGTGCTCGGCGCCGATTGGACAGAAGGGATCGTGCTGCGCTACGGCGTCTTCTACGGGCCGGGCACGTCTATGGCGCCGGGCGCGGAGCAGTTCGAGATGGTCCGCAGGCGCAAGTTCCCGCTGGTGGGCGACGGTGGGGGGGTGTGGTCATTTATCCATGTCGCCGACGCGGCGGAGGCGACGGTGGCCGCCGTCGAGCACGGCAGTCGCGGCGCGTATAACGTGGTGGATGATGATCCGGCACCCGTGGCGGAGTGGCTGCCAGCGCTGGCGCGGGCGCTCGGCGCCAAGAAGCCGATGCGTGTGCCGCGGTTCGTCGGGCGGCTGTTCGCTGGGGAGGCCGGCGTGCTGATGATCACCGAGATCCGTGGCGCGTCGAATGCGAAGGCCAAGCGCGAGCTGTCCTGGCGCCCCGCGCACCCGAGCTGGCGGCAGGGGTTCGCGGCGGCATGACCGATCGCGAGCGATTGCTTGAGGAGCTGCGGCCGGTCGCGTTCGCGATCGCCTACCGGATGCTGGGTAGCGTGTCCGAGGCCGAGGACATCGTTCAGGAGGCGCTGCTCCGCCTCCATCGCGCGCTCGAAGACGGGCAGCAGATTCAGTCGCCGCGCGCTTTCGTGGCCACCGTGAGCACCCGGCTGGCGATCAACGAGCTACGCTCCGCGCGCGCTCGTCGCGAGCAATATGTCGGCGAGTGGCTGCCGGAGCCGATCATCACCGACGGCGACGACGATCCCGCACAGCACGCGGAGATGGCCGACTCGCTGTCGCTGGCGATGCTGGTGCTGCTGGAGAGCCTCTCGCCTGAGCAGCGAGCCGTGCTGCTGCTGCACGACGTATTCGACTACGACTACGCGCAGATCGCCGAAATCATCGGCAAGACTGAGGCCAACGCGCGTCAGCTCGCCGCCCGCGCCCGACGCCACGTCGAGCAGCGCCGGCCGCGCTTCCAAACGACGCGCGAGCAGCGCGACGAACTGGCACAACGCTTCTTTCAGGCCACCGAGCAAGGCGATCTCGCCGCGCTCGAGGCGCTGCTCGCTCACGACGTGCAGCTGACCGGCGACGGCGGCGGCAAGGCTCCGGCGCTCGCGCGGTCGCTCCGCGGGCGGAGCCGCGTCGCCCGCATGCTGATCAACTGGGTCCGTCTCGCCGCGCGCGTGCCGGGCGTGTCGATGCGCCCCGTCGAGGTCAACGGCGGCCCGGGAGCGCTCTATCTCGACGCGCAGCAGCGCTTGATCGCCGTGATGGCGCTCAATATCGCCGGAGGACAGATCACAAACATCAACTCGATCGTCAACCCCGACAAGCTCGCCCACCTCGGACCGGTCGCAGACATCACATCGCTACTGAGATCCGCGAGATGACCGCCGGCGCACTCGCCGCACCGCGCCGCGCGCTGTCGCGGCCACGCTCCCGACGTCACTTGTCCTCTCATCCGCAAGGATCACGAGCCGCGCCGCAGGCGGCGCGCTGTCACCTCGCGCCGGGTGTCACAGCCGGAGATGGTGTCTTGTCTAGTGGGTGCAGGTGAGAACGACCTGAGGAGCTGATCCGCTGCGGCCGAGAGGGCGCGCCAGCGAGGGCAAGGCCCGTGTGGTCGACCACAACGTCGTTGTTCGTAGTCACCCGAACGCTCATATATCGACCACAGGAGGAACCGAAATGTCAACAGACCAGGCAAAAAGCAACAAAGCGACGTTCAGGCGCTTCTATGACGCCACGAACACCGGCGATGCGGACCTCATCTCAGAGACGATCGACGAGTTTGTCGAGCCAGACGCGGCGATCCATACGCCGTTGCCGATTGAAGCGACCGGTTCGCAAAAACTGAAGGAGGTGTTCGCGAGGCTCCATGAGGCCTACCCGGACCTGCAGATTACGGTCGAGGACCTGATTGCGGAGGGGGACAAGGTCGTCAGCCGCAACACGGTTACTGGGACCCACGAGGGCGAGTACATGGGCATCCCGCCATCCGGCAGATCCGTCACCTACAACGAGATCTTCATCGTCCGCTTCGCGTGTGGCCGAATCGCCGAGACCTGGGGGGTTGTCGACGTCTTCTCGCAGATGAAACAGCTCGGCGTGATCCCCGCCCAGCGAACCTGACCGGGTCCGCTCAGGAGGAACGGCATTCAAAGTTCTACGTACGCACGGACTATCCAGGAGCAGCAGAGATGGCCAAGGTCCTCATCCTCGACGGCCACCCCGAGGACGCGGCTGCGTTTTGCAAACCGCCGGCCCATCGCTTGAGATCCGCGCGTTCCTGCTCTTGCGCACGCGGCAACCTGGTGCGGCACCGATCGACGCACTGCGCGAGGGCGACCGACATCGGCATCTCGGTGAATCGAGCGCCGGTATCTCGAGCACGGCAACGAGCCATCAGGCGAGTGTGACTCGGTTCAGATCTTCTCTCTGGCCGCACGCAGATCCTCCGCGCGCTTCCCCCAGCCACCAGGAGCCGACGAAGCCGCGGCAGCGACGAGCGCGTATCGAGGGACAGCAGCCACGCCCATGGCGAGCCGGACTCGTCGCCGCCGAGCGCCCGCCCGACCCGGGCGTCGATCCTCGACGAAGCCACACGGCTGGCGACGGTCCACCGGCTCGAAGGCCTCACGATCGGGCGCCTCGCGCGCGCGACCGGAGTGAGCAAGAGCGGCCTCTACGCCGACTTCGGATCGAAGCTGGAGTTTGCAGCTGGCAACGATTGACGCTGCGCGCGAAACGTTCGTGGCCGAGGTCCTGCGCCCGGCGCTCGCCGCACCGAGGGGAATCCGGCGATTGCTCGCGGCATGCACCGCATTCCTGTCTCACGTCGAACGTCGAGTCTTCCCCGGAGGCTGCTTCTTCTCCGCGGCGGCTGCCGACGTTGGCGGCCGGCCCGGCCCGGCCCACGACGCGATCACCGCCTAGCAGCGTGACTGGCTCGCATTGCTCGAGCGGCTCGCCCGCGACGCCGCGCAGCTTGGCGAGCTGAGACCCCCCGCCGACCCCGTGCAACTCGCCTTCGAACTCAACGCGTTGCCCGTTGCGGCCAACACCTCGTTCATCCTCAACGGAGATGCGAGCGCGCTCAGGCGGGCGCGTGTGGCGATTCGTGAACGTCTCGGTGTCCCCACCCACCAGGCGAGCCGCTGACGCCGATGACCGATCGTCCTCGCTAGAGCGTCAGCGACTGTGCTTCGTCCGCCGGGTTTTGCGCGCGCGCACCGGCAGCTGCTCGACCTCCAGCAGACATGCCGTGTGCGAGCGCGCGGCCCCTCGGATGCCGCTCCCATGGCGTCGTGAAAAGAGCCGCGACGTCGAGTTGGCGTCTCCCTGCGGACGACGGGGGACACCAGCGGTCGTTGGTTCGAGTCCCACAGGGCTCTAGGTTCTAGGGGTCCCCGCTAACAATCGGTTTCTGTTCGCTCGAGACGTGTTTCGCTGGGCGGAAACGAGTCTCCAAACGTCCCCACAGAGGCGTCGCATTTCTGCCATGGCTGCTCGGGCAGGCCAGGATTGCGTGGATGTCAGGTTGAACCCCCTTGCGGTGAGCCGTTGCCTAGAAGAGAATCGGCGCACCATATTCACGATCGATTGGAGGCAGAGGTGCCGCTCTATCTTGGCCGGTTCAAGTACTCCGCCGAGGCGGTGAAGGCGATGATCGAGAACCCGCACGATCGCGGCGCGGTTGCCGCGCAGACGGCCGAGTCGCTGGGATGCAAGCTGCACGGCATCTGGTGGGCGTTCGGGGAGCACGATGGCGCGTTTCTGTTGGAGGCGCCGGACAACGTCGCCGTGGTCGCGCTGGCGATGGCGGTCGGCGCGAGCGGACAGATCAGCACCGAGACCACCGCGCTCCTCGACATGGACGAGGCACAGGAGGCCATGCGGAGGGCGGCGACCGCGAACTTCCGCCCGCCGCGCTGATTGCCCGTCGGCCGTCCACCCCGGCCAAGCGGTGATCTCGTCATCTCTGCGGACGGGAAGGCGGGGGGGCGGCGTCGTTCCAGATCGAGCGAAGGGCGCAAGTCACAGCCGTCGGCTGATGGGTGGCGATGTGCGGCGACGCGTTTGCTGCAATGGCTAGGCGGCCGGCCGACCATCGTGGCCTTTTCCGATCGTTCGCAGATATGCCATCTGGCAGATGTGTGGCTCGGTGCGCGGTCGTAGGTTCGGGGCGTGGCTCTACCCGACCACCGCTCATACGGGGTGAGCCTCTCGTGGCCAACACAATGACGAGCCAACGCGGTTCAACCTGCCAGCGGGGACGGTCACGTATGGGGTGCGCCGGGCACTGGACTCGACGAGATAGACGCCGAGGGTGGCTTCTTCACCGAGCACCCGCTGCCTCTCCGGCGGCGCTCCGGAAGAGTCGAATTCGCTTACGGAAGCGTCGGGATCAGCAGGCCGCGACTGGCGAATCCGACCGATCCGTCGAGCGCGTCCTCGAAGGCGGCGGTCAGATCCGGATGTTCGCGTAGCGCCCAGAGCGCCTCAGCGTTGGTCCAGGCAGCGTTCCGGGCCTCGGCGATGCTCCACATCGCCACCACGTCGTCGACGCGTCCGAGAACTTCGTCGGCGGCGCCGACCAGGCCGGTGAGGTACTCGTGCTTCACCTGCGCTTCGACAGAGGCAATGGTGTCGTTGATCTTGAGGTAATCCCGGTACTGGGCGGAATCGCGGTCGACCGCGATTCCGCGCGCCGCGCACGTTGACACCAGCGCGAGCGGAAGGTCGTGGTTGATATGAGCGTTCATGCCTGCGAGCGCGAACTGAATCGGGGCGATGCGCGCGTCTCCGCGCGCCGCGAACAGCGGCGCCCAGGACCGCGGGGGCAATCTGCCGGCGTCAGAAGCGTCGAGTGCATCGAAATAAAACCCGGCAAAGCCGACATCCAGGGCGTCGATGAACGCGGGGTCCTCAAAGCCGGGAGCCTGCGCGGCCGTGTCCACCGACACCGTCTCCTCCAGGTAGAGGTGGTTGAACCGTGAAACGCCGTCCCCGGCGGGAAGCTCACGCGCCACCGCCTCCATGCGTGCGATAACGGCCGCTATAGGATCGCTCGCGCCCGACACCTCGAGACTGACTGTAGTGGGTTCACCGCGCGATAAGGGGCTGGTTCGTGATTTCATCCGCGGCGTAGGCGCACTGGTCCGGGAAGGCGCGGCGCCCACGGAGAGAAGACGGTCGCCCGCGGATGGCTATGGCGTGAACGAACCGACTGAGTCGAGCAGGAATTCCGTGGTCCAAACGGTGCCATGCTGGCCGGGCGCAAGGTCGAGGGCGTCGGCGCGCTGGGGAAGCGGATACTCGACGATGGTCTCGTGGCCATGCCTGAAGCTCAACTTACCGAGGCCGTCGATGCTGGGCTCCGTGAACCACACCTGTCCATCAGGGGTCACTATCAGCTTGAACGGTGTTGCGCCCGGAGTGGGAATCGGATATTCCACGACATGGCCAGAGAGGCTCGCGGAGGCAATCTTTCCGGAGCCGAATTCGGTGAACCACAATGTTCGTCGGGACGCCGTGATACCGAACGGCTGAGCGCCAGGGGTCGGCAACGGATACTCCGTGATCCTGCCCGCAGGCGTCACCTTCGCGAGCTTACTTGCAAGGTAGCCAGACTCGGTCACCCACATATTCCGATCGGCACCGAAGGCGATGCCGGCGGGGGAAGCGCCTGACGTGGGCAGCCGATACTCGTTCAGCCGCCCCTCCGAGTCAACATTTCCGACGGTGTCAGCAGCGTACTCCGTGAACCACATCTTCCCGTCAGAGCCACGGGCCAGCGCGTATGGCTGCGCTGAGGGGCTATGGAGCGAAAACTCGACAATGCGTCCGCTCGGGTCGATCCGACCAACCTTACCGGCGGCCAGTTCGGTGAACCACACTCTTCCGCTGGCGTCCAGCGCGAGCGCGAAAGGCTGGCTATTCGGCGTCGGGACCCGATACTCGCGGAAGCGACCGGCCAATGAGAAATGACCGAGCTTGTTAGAACCCTGCTCCGTGAACCAGTAACCACCCCGGCCGTCGCCGACTAATTCGGTGGGTTGGCTGGAAGCGCTGGGCGTGTGGTACAAGCGAAGGGTCGAATGACCGGCCGGCCCCCAAAACCTCATCCGCTGCGCTTCGGGCGCCTCCGCCGCTTTCCCAGCGAGCGTCCGAGGCCGAACCTGTCGCGAACGTTCCGACGCCCCGCCCGGCAGGACGCCGAGCGAGAACAGGACCGCGATACCAACCAGTTCTGCGCATGCGAGACCGACGAGAAGCCTGACTCCGAGCGTTGCGCGGGCCACGTCTATGCCTCACGGGACCCGTCGATGCAGACCAACTCGACCCGAGGCCGCGTAACCGCCCGGAACGGATGCTCGAGCCGCACCGTCCCGCTCATCGGAGCGTCAATCGTCACTGCTCTCACCGTGGACTTTAGCCCGCACGATGGCTGTCCGGCGTGCGGCTGCCCGTTGTGTCGGGGATGCTGGCCCGGTCTCAGGAGGCGTAGAAAAGCTCTGACTCGAAGAAATGCCGCATCCCGTCGTGGTCGCACCGGAACACCGTCAGCATCGACCGCTCGACTCGGTGAGGCGCCGCGGCGAGGCAGTCGCGGTTGTCGCTCTTGGTGGCGGAGGACAGGAATCGCAGCGCCGCCTTTGATCAGGCACGTCGCCAACAAACGGGTCGGCCTTCGAACCCGGGGATTCGTGATATTCACGTACCCTCGGAACATGGATCGCTCCGAGGCACGCGAGTTCGTGAGGAGCTGGCTCCAGGCATGGAATGCTCACGACCTCGAGGCGGTGCTAAGCCATTTCGCCGAGGATGTCACGTTCACCTCACCGGTCGCCGCACGCATCGTCGAAGACTCTGACGGTGCGGTCCGGGGCAAGACTGCGCTGCGCGAGTACTGGCGTAAGGGCTTGAGCCAGATCCCGGACTTGCATTTCGATCTGGTCGGCGTCTACGTCGGGATCGACACGATCGTGATCAACTACCGAAACCAGAACGACGATCTGGTCAATGAGGTCCTGATGTTCGACGAAGGACTCGTCGTCGACGGCCACGGGACCTACCTCAGCGAGGACTCGAATCCAGGGCTAGCTGATAGAGCTGGCTCGTGAGCTCAGCGACTCGTTCGTCATTGTCGTCGTAGAAGCCCCGCCCGCTCTTGACGCTCAGTCGACCATCGTGCACGAGTTGTTGGATCGTCGGAGACGCGGTTCGATCAATCGCGAGCTCGGGATAGAGCGCGTTGGAAATGTCCCGCAACGTGTCGTGACCGACGAGATCGGTCATCTGAAGTGGCCCGAACACCGGGACGAAGGCCCGCAGCGTGGTCTGCACAATCGAGTCGAGCTCGAGCGGGTCGGCGGCGCGGATGTCCACCAGGTGCAGCATTTCGCGCAGCAACGCGAACCAGACCTGGTTCCACAAGAAGCCGGGGATCTCCTTGCGGACACGAACCGCTCGCCGATCAATGTCCTCACAGAAGCGCATCGTGGTGGCGACCGTCTCTTCGCTCGTCCCTTCCCCGGCCACGACCTCGACGAAGATGATCAGCTGCGTCTGCACCGGATGGACCACGATGACCCGCTCAGGATGGGCCATGCCCGTGGCCAGCCGCGTCATCGGAAAGTTGGAGGTCGCGCTCCACAGCAGCGCGTCGGGCCCGATCGCGGCCTCGATATCGCGGTAGCACGCCGACTTCGCCTCGGCGTCCTCGACGATCGCCTCCATCACCGCGGCGCACGGCAGCGCCTCGGCGAGGTCGCCGTGCGTGGAGACCCGGGCCACAACCTCCTCGACCGCCGAAGACTCCACGGCGCCGATCTCGGCCAGCGTGGACACGCTCTGGCGCAACCGGTCACCCAACGTGCGGGCCGACCCCGCCGGTGACCACGCCCGCACCTGATAACCGGCCAGGGCGAACTGCTGTGCGAACAGATGGCCGATGTAGCCCGGACCCACGAGGCCGAGCGGGCCCTCCAACGCCCGTGTACCGCTCATGACGGTCAACCTATCAATGCATAGCCCGATAGCCTGCGCCGAGCGGGGTGGTCGACGTGACGGTGCTGTGCGTGCGTCCGGACCGCTACATCGGCTTACGCGACGACAACGGTGATCCGCAAGCAGTAGACGCATACCTCAACGCTCTCGTAAGAGGCGCACCTCGGCGTCCTGCTCCTGCAGCCGGATTCCCCGCGACCGGGGTCGCCGCGAGCGTGGGCTTGAGCGATGATGCGAAGCCAGGATGCCGATGGACAGTCACCTGGCCGCGCTGCTCGAGGAGTTGTATGCATGCGGCCGCGAGCACGACGCGCGCCAGTCCGACCGCCTTGACCGCCTGCGCAACGTCGAGCCTGACACGGCGCGGCTGCTAGCGCTCCTCATCCGCGCGCTCGCTCCGCGACGTCTGTTGGAGCTTGGAACATCCAACGGCTACTCGACGCTGTGGCTTGCGGACGCTGCCCGAGCGGTGGGCGGCTCGCTGACCAGCGTCGAGCTCGACCCCACGCGCTCATCCAAGGCGGGGGTGAACCTGGAGCGCGCGGGTCTACAAGACGTCGTTGACTTGAGGGTCGGTGACGCTGGATCAGTCCTCGCCGCGAGCGCCGACGGCGAGTGGAGCTTCATCTTTTTGGATGCAGAGCGCTCGGCGTACTCGGGCTACTGGCCGGACCTCGCGCGGGTGCTCCCGCCCCGTGGCCTTCTGGCGGTCGACAACGTGATCTCCCACGCGGAAGAGGTGGCGGACTTCCGGACGCTCGTCGCCAATGACGAGCGCGTCACGGAGGTGCTGGTCCCGATCGGCGCCGGAGTACTGCTCGTGGTAGGCGAAAGGAGCGGACGCGGACCCGCTCCCCACGAATAGCGGACGATTACATCCACCTCCCTTGCTGGTAGACCTCAGGGTCGTGGTTCTCGTAGGAGGTCAAGGAGCACCCGGCACGAGCTCGTGGCGCCTCTCGCAGCCTTGGCTGCCTCGCTGTCGATGCCCGCGATACCGCCTGCCGGTCGGGCTCGGGGCGCAACCGGATCCTCCTCGCCCGGATTGCGCTGCAGCCCCGGATGACCTGGTTCGGGTCATGGATCTCGGACGGCAGCGCCGAAGCGACTGCTAGCAGTACATCCAGGACCAGACCCATGGCAACCGCAATGCCCTCGCTCAGATCGCGATCTTCCGCCTCGACCCTGGGAGTACGGGGCCTGCTCAAGGGCGCCGTCGGCTGCTGAGCAGATCAGCTACCGCAATTGGGTAGGCGGCTTCGCGGCCGGCATCGGCTCTTCACGCGTGGCGCGTGCCGGCGACTGGCCCACGGTGAGCCAAGCCGTGTCGCTCCTTCGCTCCGCCGGCGTCGGCTACGCGCGCGGGTTCGCGCTGAATGCCAGCCACTACGACTCGAACGCCAACGAGGTCAAGTTCGAGGGGCGGGTGTCGGGGTGGGCGGGGGGATGAGGAAGCTCGTCAGGTGGCTGGTTGCCCGTAGGGTCCTTCGGCCATCTTCTACCAGCTGCGCCTGGATCGCTCGGGAGACAGTGCTGTGGACGTGGTCGTCGCTGGCCCAAGGTCGGTCCTCGCGCGCTAACGGACCGCCGGCAGCGACTCGACCCGATCCCAATCGTCGCGGTGATGGTCCCGGCTCCGTATCTCAGCTACGCCTATCGGATGGGCGCTGAAAGCAGTTGAAACGCGGTCGCCGTGCCCAAGCCGTAGACGAGGTGGGCGCTCAGGTCCTTGGCCAAGGTCTCGCGGTCGTATTCCCAGATCGGCTTGTATAGCTTGGCCGCGGGGAGGATCACGTAGCCCGCGCCCCACACACTCGCGCCGAACGGCAGGCCGTAACGGATCTTCGGCGCGCTGAGCGATCCCGCGACGATGCCGTACTGCACTCCGCCCAACATTCCGTAAGCCCAATGGGTGACGTTGTTGACCAGCGCCGCGCGCTGGGGTGGGAGCTCGCGCCGGAAAAGGCCTTCCACGAGCCGCTTACCCACCTGCGCCGGCGCCGGAGCCTGGTCCCAGGTGCACAGACCCGAGGACAGCTCCCAGGAGGCGAAATGCCCCTCGCCGCCACCGCGCCGGTAGCGGATGAACCACAACGCATCCATCCCGAACGTGCCGACAGCCCCGGCGACGACGCCGCGTACGACCGCGCCCAGCGGGGTCACGGTCGGACGTGTCGCCCGACCGCGGGAAGAGTAAAAATGGAGACGGCGCGCATGTCGGCCGCGCGCCGTCCTTCGGGCTACCGGAGAGTGGTTGCGCACACGGCGCCGCCGTTCTTCTCGAAGTAGCGCTGGTGGTAGTCCTCGGCGTCGTAGAACGCGCCCGCGGGGACGATCTCGGTGACGATCGGCCTGGGGAGTGCACCCTGGTGCTCATCCCGAGAGGCGATTGCCTGCCGCTCCTGCGCGGCGTCGTGGACGAAGATAGCCGAGCGGTATTGACTGCCGAAGTCCCACCCCTGCCGGTCCTTGGTCGTTGGGTCGTGGATCGACCAGAACGCCTCCAGGAGCTCGTTGTAGCCGACGATCGCGGGGTCAAACCACACGTCCACGGACTCGGCATGTCCCGTGGCGCCGGAGCACACCTGCTCGTAGCTGGGATCGGCGGTACTCCCGCCGGTATAGCCGACCGTCGTCTCTACGACCCCTTCGATCTCACGGAACGCAGCCTCGACGCCCCAGAAGCATCCCGCGGCAAACGTCGTACGCTGAGCGCCATCGACGTCTCGATCGGCACGACGCGCTTCAAGGCTCTCCATTCTCCACTGCTCCTCTAGGAAGTTCGACAATTCGCGTCCTTTCTCATTATGTGTTCTCGCTTACGTAGACCCCGCGCGACGTCAAAACGGTTCAAGCCCGATGTCTCGCTCCTGGCCTCTTGGGGAAGACTTCAGCACGCATGATCGGGGAGGACGTGTTCGCGGTCGAGCCGTGGTGCGTTCGTGAGCGCGAGCTTCACCTCGAGCTGCTCACGCAAACCGAGTCGATCTCGCGTTGTCAAATGGGCACATCGGCCTGCGGGGCAGCCTCGACGAGGGCGAGCCGTCTGGATCGCCTGGCACGTTGTTGAACAGCTTCTATGAAGTCCGCCCCCTGCCTTAAGCTGAGTCGGCCTACGGCTATCCGGAGGCCGGACAGACCATGATCAACGTCACCAACGGCAAGATCATCCGGCTGCTGGTCGACGACGAGCCGTCCGACGTTCGCAGGTCGATGACCCCGTGGAAGAGCGGGGCGTCGCGCTCGCCGCTCCTTCTGAGGACCCCGATGAACTAGCGGACCGCTCTCGGGCTATCGGGCTCGATCTCCGTCGTGTCCGGGATTCGGAGCTCCTTCTCCCGGTGCAGGAATGCCAGTTGCATGACTCCCTCGCGGACCCTCGGGTTGACGCGACGGCTCCACGAGTAGCCCCTCGAGCACGCTCAACAGGCCGAGCCAGCCGCTGAACTCCACGACCGTACCGTCGGGGATGCTGGCGCGGCCCGCGACCGACTCGTCCTGAGTCTGGACCTCGAGCACAACCCGGATCGGATTGCCGGCCATGCGGTCGATGATCGCGGGCTGCACCCGGGCTCACAACCGGCACATCCCCATACCGACCCCCCATAGTTTCCGGGGTCTGGCGTGCCCGGTCCGGCGCCTTGACGTGTGGCCACGAGCGCCTCGATCTGCGGCCACGAGCGCCGGCCGCCTGCCGCCCCCACGGCCGCTACATTCCGGCTGGATGGCGCAGCCTCCCGACAACGTCGTCGCTCGCCGCGCCCAGGAGAGAGCGCGACTTCGCCGGCGGCGCGCGGCGGCGCTCGGCGCGGCCCTGCTGGCGGTGATCGCGGCCATCGCGATCACGATCGCGACCACCGGCGGCGCGGTGACGCACCGATCGCACCCGAGTGCCACGAAGCCGGTGGTCTATGCCAGCGCGGTGACCCCCCATCATCGGCCCACCTCGCTCGAGGCTCGGGGTAACGCGGTCATTCACAGGCTTGCGGCGCTCGGTTTGCCGGTGTACTGCGCGGGCCATCGTGGACACGAGCTTGCCTTCACCTTCGACGACGGACCGGGCGTGTACACCCACTACGCGGTCAAGAAGCTCACCCAAGCCCATGAGCGGGCCACATTCTTCGTCGTCGGCAAGAGCATCGAGGCGTGGCCCGGTTGGCTCCAGCGGGAGCTGAAGGTCGCGACGCTGGCCGACCACACGTTCCATCACTACGACCTACTCGAGCTCCCGCCGGACCAGGTCGCCGCCGAGCTCGAGAGCAACAAGCAGCTGATCGAACGTGACACGGGGCAGCCCGTCGACCTGTTCCGCCCGCCATACGGGGCCCAGGACGCCGCGGTCAACCAGATCGCCAAGCGATTGGGGCTGCTGGACATCATGTGGTCGATGGACTCACGCGATTCGCTCGGCGCCAACTGGGCCGGGATCATCCAGAACGTCGAGTCGGACCTGCGGCCCGGCGCGATCATCCTGATGCACGAGAATCGCGGCCAGACGATCCGAGCGCTCACCACGCTCTTGCCCGTTCTACATCAGCGACATCTCCGATCCGTCACTCTGCCGGAGCTGTTCGCGACCGATCCGCCGTCACCCGCGCAGGTGCGCGCGGGTCTGGACGGTTGTCTGGGACACCCGACGGCCTCGAGCAACCTCGCGGGAGCCAGTTAGGCCCCTCCCGCACCCAAGCTACCGGCCCCTGTGCGAGACTGCCGCCGTGCGTGCGGTCGTTCTGAACGCGTTCACGGGACTCGACGGGCTCGAGCTCGCCGAGGTAGAAGATCCCACGCCCTCTGACGGAGAGCAACTGGTGCACGTTCGGGCAGCGTCTCTCGGCCCTTGGGACCGCGCCAGCGCCGACGGCGCGTTCGTGGCGACGGGCGGCGCCAGCGATTTTCCGCAGATCCAGGGCTGGGATTTTGCCGGTGAGACGTCCGAC
Source organism: uncultured Solirubrobacterales bacterium (assembly GCA_963731355.1). GTDB lineage: Bacteria > Actinomycetota > Thermoleophilia > Solirubrobacterales > Solirubrobacteraceae > Palsa-465. The sequence goes on from CAVSUS010000008.1 coordinate 121,144, forward strand.
GGCCGGCGGGTCCTCGGTTTCGTGCCGCAACCGTGGATGCGGGCCGGCGCGCTGGCGGAGAAGATCTCGGTGTCCGCCGACATCCTCGCCCCCTTGCCCGACGCTCTCGACTTTCCGGTGGGCAGCTCGCTGCCAGTCTGTGCGCTGACCGCGCGATTGCTGGTGGACGCCGCTGGTGTGGCCGATGGCAATCTTGTGCTCGTGACGGGCGCCGCCGGGATGGTCGGCGGCTTTGCCTTGCAGCTCGCCGCCGGCCGAGGGGCTCGAGTCGTGGCCGCCGTGCGCGACTCCGACGCGGACGAGTCGCGGCGTCTGGGAGCCGAGATCGTCGTCGACACGGAAGGAGACCTCGAGGTCGAGATCCGTGGCCGGTGGCAGGACGGGGTCGATGCGTGCCTGGACACGGTGGGACTCGGCGCCGGGGCTTTGGTCTGCGTCCGTGACGGCGGCGCGTTCGTCACCACCGTCCCGTGGGCCGTGCCCGACACGGCCCGGGGAATAGCTCCCCAAACCGTGCAGGTGCAGCCCGACGCCGATGCGACGGCGGAGCTGGCGGGCCTAGCGGCTGCGGGCGAGCTGACCGTGCGCGTGGCCGAGATCCTGCCGCTGGAGCGTTTCCGCGACGCGTATGCCCGATTGCAGCGCGGAGGCCTGCACGGGAAGATCGTGCTGACCCCCTGAGCGTCGCGTCACTGGTTCCACTCGTCCGCCGTTTTCTGGTTGCGGCCGGCGGCCTTCTTGCGCGCCGCGTGCGTCCGGCGGGCGGGCGCGCTCGACGAGCGTTGGCTGATCTCCGCGCACCGTGGAAACGGCGCTCGTCTCTTCGGCCCGAGGCTGCTCTGAGACAGCCTTTGCCCGTTCGCTTCTTTCTCTCGGCGGCCGCCAGGATCACGACCCGGAGAGCTCCGCGTTGGCTCGAGCCAGCACGGTACTCAGAACGCGGCCCGCGGTTGCCAGGTCCTCGGCCGGCAGGTCGCCCCACAGCCGCTCGGTGATCGCGGTGACGGCGGCGCGGATCCGCGCGTGGAGCTGCCGCCCGGCGTCGGTAAGCCTCGCCGGCAGTCCGTCGCCATCTGGGGCGTCGACCAGCCCCGCGTCGATCAACTCAGTGATGCGCGCCTGCGCTTCGGGCTCGTTGACCTTCAAGACGCCCGCTATCCGGCCGCTGAGCTGATCGCGATCCAGTTCTTCGTTGCCGGCGAGGGCCACGTTCAGGACGACCCATTGGGGTTCGGTGAGCCCGGTGCCGGCCAGCTGCCGGTCCAGGATCGCCCCGAGCGCCTTCTCGGTCTGGCCAATGACCTGGGTGCCAAAAGTTGAGGGGGCGGACATGGATTCGGTCCTTTTGTTGGGGCTTTCAACGTTGGGGGTACCAACCTATCACATGGCCGTTGGGCTTGTCAACGTTGGATTAGCCAACGTTGGCTTGTCCAAGTTAGAGTATGCGAGTCGTGAACGAAGCTGCCGCCGATCACGCCGAGTACGACCCGCCCCGGCGCCTGCGAGAACTGCCAACGTGGCTGGCGAGCGAGGTCGCCAGGAAGGGCCAGCGCCTGGTCAGCGAGGGGCTCGCGCAGGAGGGGGCACGCAGGCAGCACTTCTCGGTGCTGACTTCGCTCTCCGAGCAAGGACCGGCGAGTCAGGCGGACCTCGGGCGCCGGCTGTGGATCGACCGCAGCGACCTCCACGCCATCCTCGCCGAGCTGGAGCGGCGTGGCCTCGTGGCCCGGGTCCGCGATGAGCAAGACCGCCGACGCAATGTGGTCGCTCTCACTCCCGCCGGTAAGACGTTTCTCGGCCGTCTGAACAAAACGGTTGACGCTGCGCAGGACGCCCTGCTCGAGCCTCTCTCACCCGCTGACCGCCGCGTGCTTCGTCGGTTGCTCGAGCGCCTCGTGCGGGGCGCGTGACGCCCGTCAGGGCCGCAGCCTCACCTGATCTCCGGGTTGCAGCGTGCTGCTCGCCAGCTTGGGGTTGAGCTGCTCGAGCTTGCTCAGGTTGATGCCGGTCTTGTCGGCGATCAAGCCGAGCGAGTCGCCGGGCCGGACCGTCCAGAAGCGTGGGCCGGGGGGCTTCGGGCGTGGCTTCGGCGGGTGCGCCCACAGGTTCAGCCGCTGTCCCGGAAGAAGTGCGTTGGGATCGGTGTTCTTGTTGAACGCCTCGAGCTGAGCGACGGTCAGTCCGGTCTGCTGTGCGATCTCGGCCAGTGTGTCACCGGGACGGACGATCCAGTAGGGAGGGGGGCGGCGGATGGAGTGACCGGGAAGGTTCCCGCTGCCGGCGTGCTTTCCGGAGATGCCGGGAGAGGTCAGCACGACGATGGCGGTGGCGGCCAGCAAGGCCGCGAGCGCGACGGGGGCGAGGTAGCGCAGGACGCGACCTCGTGGTTGGGTAGCTCCCGCAAGCTGCACGGTCGATCCGATTTCCGCTAAGCGCTGATCCTCTGGTACACGCAAACTGTGGCGCATCCGAGCGAGGATCGCCAGGGGCGCGGCCCGATTTCGCGTCCGTACGATTCCACGTACCGGTGCGCGCGGGGCGAGGTTGACGAGGGATCGGGAGTTCTTGGTAGTGATCGCCCCGTCGGTGCCTCAGAGGAAACACGCCGGGGGCGCCCCGGTCCGGTCGGGTTCTGCGCAGCTGTGGCGCGAGTTGACGGTCGTCGATCAGCACCTCGGGCGCGCCGAGAGTGCGAAGCCGCGGCTCGGTCGCGCCTCGAAACGGAACGGCCTCGCCGTTGCTTGCACTTTGGGTATCTCCTACACAACGTAGTTGATGAGTCGCAGATAAAGACCCACCTGGCTCGCTCAACCTTCCGTGCTTAGCGACTTTTAGACCCGGGGCGGTCGTCAGTGCAGGTGGCGCTGCCAGTCCGCCGGAACTCGTCCGGCGGGGCCGGGCGTGGGCTGATCGACCGGGTGATGCTCCGGAGGAGCGAGCGCGGGACCCTCGTAGAACTGTTCGGTCGTGTAGTCCCAGAACCAGTCCTCGCCCGGCTCGAAGCTGCGGATCAGCGGATGCCCAGCTTCAGTGACATGCCGGCTGGCGTGCTGCGACGGCGAGGAGTCGCAGCATCCGATGTGCCCGCACTGGGCGCACCGGCGCAGGTGAAACCACCAACCACCTTCGGCGAGACACTCGACGCACCCGGTTCCAGAAGGGGGTACGGAAGGATCTATCGCGGCGTCGTACGACATGTCTCCCTCATCATCGACGGAGGTTTGTGGGGGCCGGCGTAGCGCCCACCGAACAAAAGCCAATCCCTACGCTAGCGCGCTCCTCGTGCGCGGGGGCTTCACGCGGTTCCGGAGCCGCTGTAGGACGGGGGAGCCGATGTGTTTCCCTGCGCCGAGGCGATCTGCGAGAGCAACTGCGACGGGCTGGTGCCCCCGACGACTTCCAGCCGGGGCAGTCGGAATCGGTCCTGCTGCGGGCTCGCCCAGCCCGAGATCGTGGTCGTGGCGCCCACGAATCCCGCCGCGCGGACGGCGTTGATCACGGTCGCGTCGTAGTGACCTAGCGGGTAGCTGAACCAGTTTGCGGGAACCCCGTAGCGGCTGCGCAGCCCCTGCCTTGCACCTGTCACCTCCTGGGTGAGCTGGGCGGGGTCCACCGATGTCAGGTCGGTCCCGGTCATTCCTTCGCTGTCGAGCTCCCAGCCGGCGGCGATGAGGCCCCGAATCTGCGAATCGGTCAACCCCCCCTCCGACGAGGGCAGGCCGCTCAGTTGGAGGTTTTCGACTCCCACCCAGCCGAGCCCCTTGAGGACCGGTACCGCGTTCGTGTACTGAGACGCGTAACCGTCGTCGAAGCTGATCACGATCGGCTTGCCGGGCCCGAGCGAGACGCCCCGCGCCCAATAGGCCTCGATTTGATTGAGCGTCACCGCATGCCAGCCGGCGGCCTTGAGCGCGGCCATCTGGCTCGAGAATTCATCCGCGGGCACGTACAGGGCCGGCGACGCTGAACTCCCGGCCGGCGCCACGTTGATCACGTGGTACGCCAGGATCGGAACCGTGGCGCTTCCGCCCGCGGAGGTGCCGGACGCCCCCGAAGCGCTCCCGGTCGAAGACTTGGCCGAGGCCGCCGACCCTCGTTTTGAGGCATGCGAGCCCGATCCGGCCACCGAGGTGAGCACCACGATGGCCACGACCGCGACTACCAGGATCAGCGACGCGAGCGCGGCGAATCGCTCGCGCCTGACGCGCACTTGGCGCTGGCGCGCCTGCTCTAGACCACGGGCCCGCGCGTCGCGGAAACTCATTTGCCGCGACGTTACACGTTGGTGCCGTCGCTGACTACGCGGCCGCGTTCGTGGTGGGCGAAGATGGCGTCCGATCGGCGCTCAGCGGCCGCGAGCTACTGTCAACTCCGTAATCCCGGACCAGGCCCCAATACACCTGATGGAGTCTCCGCTCTCGCTCTATCTCGACCAGAACTACTTGAGCGGGATGGCCAAGGCGAAGCCGGCGTTTCGTGACCTGGAGCCCGTGCTGCGTCAAGCGGTCGAGCGTGGCGCAGTGGTCGTGGTCGAGTCGCCCGTCCACCAGCGCGAGTCGCTCCCCCGCCCCGATCTCGGGCTGATGGAGCTGCTGCGGGGACTCTCCGGTGACAGACACCTACCGCCGAAACCCGATCGCCGCGCGCGGGAGGTACGGCGTCGGATGGCGTGGACGATCGATCATGAGCTCCCCCAGCGCAGGTCGCGGGATAGCGACGCGGCCGACCTCGACGCGCTCGGATCGGCTCTGATCCATTGCGCCCTGATCGCCTGTGACGCGTTCATGGCCGACGTCGTCCGCCGCGCTCGCTTGGACGCACGGTTCGGCTGCGAGCTGTTCACGGGCCGCCGCCCGGATGTTCTGCGCCTCCGCGATCGACTGGAAGGGCTTTGCGCGAACCTCGGGCGCGGCGGCGTGTGACGCGGCCCCGCCGATCGCTCACCATCGCCGGGTGCCGGTTGAGTAGGCTGACGCGGCACGAGTCAGATGCCGTTCGACCTGGCAATTGACATCGAGAACACCCCGGGCGCACTGGCGCGTGTCGCGGCCGCGATCAGCGACGCCGGCGTGAACATCGCCGCGGCCACATGCATCGGATCAGGAGAGCGAGCCGAGCTCCACATCCTCGTCAAGCATGCCGAGGCCGCCAAGCACTCGCTGGCGATTTCGCATCTCGCGGTCACGCGCGAGCGCGAGGTGGTCGTGGTCGATGTCGAGGACCGCCCCGGCGTGCTGGCCGACCTGACCCGCAAGATCGCGCGCGCTGGCGTCGACCTCGATCTCGTCTACGTCGCTACCCGCGATCGCGTGGTCTTCGGGTCGCGTGACATCGCCGCATTGCGGGCCGCGCTGGAACCGGCGAGCTGACAGACCACCCCCCGCACAACCCAAAAGTCGAGGCGGGTACGGACAGGCCGCGGGGGATTCGTTCCAGAGTCAGGGGATTCGAATGTCCCTGTGCTGGCTCGCGACGCGCTTCTGCTCATCGGTCAGATCGTCTTCCTTGACCGGTGTGACGAGAGACCAGTGGTGGCCCACCGGGCAGCGCTGAAATCTCCACCAGCCCAACCGCAGCGACTTCACCGAGGCGGCCGGAATCCAGATCGTCGTGAACAGATGGCCTTTGCGGCAGCGAACCACGACGTTGCCTCCCAAGGTGTGGGCGCGAAGCCAGAGCCCCGCAATTTCAAACAGGACCGCGGCCACAATGAGGAGCGGACGGCGAACACGACCCGCCTCCGTTCTCCTCGCCGAACGACCGCGATGGCGCCTAAGGGTGACTGAACCGAGCATCGGCAGACCTTTCTCAGTGTCCGGAGATGGCTGGTTTTGTTCTCCGGGTCAATAACATTACCAGAATCGATAACGTTGTAGCCAGGAAAAGACCTCATGACCACCGCCGACCTTCTCCTGCACCCGGTGCGCCTCCGGATCATCCAGGCGTTCCTCGGAGACCGCGCACTGACCACCGCCGATCTGCGCTCCGCGCTGCCCGACGTCCCCCCGGCGAGCCTGTACCGTCACGTCGCCTTGCTCGTCGACGCGGGCGTGTTGAGCGTGGTTGGCGAACGCCGAGTCCGCGGCGCCGTCGAACGCACATACGTGCTGCGCGTCTCCGCCGCGAGCATCAACCTCGACGAGCTCGCGACGATGAGTCGCGAGGACCACCGTCAGGCGTTCATGGCCTTTGTGGCGGGCCTCCTGGGGGACTTCGACCGCTACCTCAGCCGGGATGACGTAGACCTGTTGCGCGACGGGGTTGGGTTTCGGATGGCGGGCATGTGGCTCGATGACGGCGAGTTAGCCGAGTTCCTGCGGGACCTGGCGCGCGTAACGCAGCCCCGCCTGGCGAACGCGCCGAAGCCCGGTCGGCGCCGGCGCATCCTGGGCACGGTGTTGCTCCCGGGAGAGGAAGCGCCTTAGTGCCCGCTTTCGCAAATACGACGACAGTCGAGCGCTCGTGGGCGGCCCGCTCGGCATCCAGCCTCGCCAAAACGGCGGGCCGCCCACGAGTCGTCCGGTCGGCGGCGCGTGGCTTCGTCCTCGGATCCTCGTGTAGCGCTGCTACACCTCGGATCCTGCGTCCTCGCCATGCACCGTCGGTGACCACTCTTTGTGTCGCCGTACTCACGAAAGCGAACACTTAGCGCCTGCGTGCGCAGAGCCCCAAGCGCCGAGCCTTCACGAGCTCAGGGCCTTGGCAAAGTAGACGACCTCGACCCCGGCCAGCTGGCCGCGGCCGACCTCCCGGTAGCCGGAGGTTGCGTACAGCCGCTGCGCCGCAGTCTGAACGACGTTCGTGTTCAGCCGCAACTGCCGGTAGCCAAGCTCGCGGGCACGGTCCTCGAGGCCGGCGAGGATCAGCCTGCCGAACCCGCGGCGCTGGAAGGCGGGATGCACGTGCATTCGTTCGAGCTCGGCGACCGTGCCCGTAACGTGGCGCAGCGCTCCCATCGCGACCAAGCGCCCGTCGTAGATACCGACGAGGAACTCGCCGCCGTCGTCTAGATAGGTCGCCGGGATCTCGTCGAGGTCGTCGTCCCATGGACCGCGGCCGGGAGGGGCACCCATCTCCGCCAGCGCCAGATGGTGAAGCTCGCGCACGACGCGGGCGTCGCCGGCATCGAAACGCCGCAATTTGAGCACGCCGTCGCTCATCTCGCTCCACGTCCTTTGGGGTCGGTGAGCGAGCGATCGTACACCGCCAGCCAACATCGCTCGTCGCCGCTGGCCAGCGAGCTCGATCGAGTACAGCCGGGTGGGCCCTCGTTGTGCTGCGCTCAGCGCTTAGCTGGCGAGCCGACGGCGCGCCTTCTGCACCGACGGCAGCGCTTCCTTCGCCCGCGCGAGGGGCCGCGCCCGAACGTCGACGCTTGCCGGCTTGGCGGAGATCGTGATCTCCTCGCCGGTCGCGGGGTTCCGGCCCTTGCGCGCCTTCTGCGCCGGCCTGATCCGTACCGTCAGCTGAACGACGCCGCCGATCCTCACCTTCTGGGCGTTTGAAAGCTCCTGGAGCACGACATCATCGAGCGCCGCGAGCGCTCGCTTTGCATCGGCCTTGCTCAGGTCCGCGCGATCGGCGACGGCACCCACCAGCTGCGATTGTGTTAGCGCCACGGCACTCCTCCAGCGGTTGAATCGTCGGTATTTATAGGGAATTCAACCGCGTGCGGCGGACAGATGCGCCGTGGAAGGCGTGTCACTACCAGGCGATGTCCTCGACGAGATCCGGACAGCGGCCGATCGGAGCGTGCCGTACGAGGTCGAAGCTTCGTCTGATCTTGTCCGGAAGGAACTCGAGCCTGCGGAGGTTGCGGCAGTTCTCGACGATCACGCGAACCGTCGAGACCCCGATGACTCCCGGGCCTCGCTGCATGCCCACGATCTCGTAGAGATCGAGCCCGTCGGTGACGTAGGCTCCTCGCTGCAGGCGCGGATCATCGCCCATAAGTCCGATTGCGCGCAGCCCGATGCCGAAGGAACGCCGCGCGCCCGTGGCATGCTTTGACCCTTCACGGTCCGGCGCGTGCTCACCCAGCGAGTCGTGTGACATCCAGGTTGTGTGGCGCGGTTGTCGGTTCTACGGTGTTCCTTCCGATACTGCTCGTTTTGATGCTGGTCGAATCGCGCGAACCCCGTTGGAATGCAACTACCGGTCGCGCGCCGCGTTGCCAGTGACCGCCGGCACGGCCGGCTCCAGGGGCAGCCACACGTGGAAGATGGTTCTGCCAGGCTCGCTCTCGAAGTCGATGCTGCCGCGATGGCGCTCCACCACGATCCGTCGGGCGGTGTCGAGACCGAGCCCGGTTCCCTGCCCCACATCCTTGGTGGTGAAGAACGGATCGAAGATGTGGGGGCGCGCCTCCGGCGCGATTCCGGGCCCGTCGTCGGCGACGTCGACACGCACGCAGGGCCCGTCCAGGCGCGTGGCGATGGTGATCTTGCCGCGGTCGCCGACCGCGGAGATCGCGTTGTCGATCAGGTTGGTCCACACCTGATTGAGCTCTCCTCCGCGCACCGTGAGCTTCGGCAGTGAACGATCGTAATCGCGCACGATCTCGATCTTGGTGTGCTTCAGCTTGTGGCCGAGCACGGTGAGGGTCGTCTCCAGCCCCTCGTGGATGTCGGTCTCTACGAGTTCGCCCCGGTCCATGTAGGCGTACGACTTGACCGCCGCCACCAGGGCGCTCATGCGCTTCGTGGATTCAGCGAGCTCCCCGGCGAGGTTGCGTGCGGCGAGCGACGCCGCCACCCAGCGCAGCGCCGCCGGCGTCGCCGGGCCGGCCACCTCCCGGACGCGCTCGAGCCACGCCGCGTCGACCCGCGCGGAGGCCAGCGGCTCTGTGAGCCTCCAGGGCTCCGGCATGCCGAGATCTTCGAGTGCCTCGAGCAGCTCGTCCTCTGCGTCCGCCTCGGCAAGCACGCCCCGGCTTTCCCCGACGTTCCGCCCCGCGAGCGCCTGGCGTTGGAGCTCCACCAACTGCTCGGCCTCCCGGCGCTCCACGCCGGACTCGACGAAGGAGCCGATCGTGGAGCCGAGCACGTCGAGCGCATCGGCCAGGTCGGCCGCCGCGCGCGTAGCGGCGGCGGCCGGGTTGTTCAGCTCGTGCGCGAGGCCCGCGGCCATCGTCCCGAGCGAGGCGAGGCGCTCCCGGTTCTGCTCGAGCGCGGCGATGCGGCCGACCACCGGGCGCACCTGACGCATGACCCGATCGAACACCGGGCGGTGGGCGAGCACGAGCTCGATGAATGCCTCCGGTTGGATCTCCGCGACCGTCACCTCGGTCGCGGCGCGCATAGTCACGCCCGAGACGCCGCCGGTGACCACGACGATCGCCCCGATCCAGGTCGGTGCTACCTGCTGCGCGACGAGCTCCAGGTGTCCCGCTGGATCGGCGACGGCGAGGTCCAGGGATCCGGCGAGGAGCAGGTGGAACGCCGGCGGCCTGCCCTGCTCGGCGACCACGCTCCCCGGCGCGAGCTCCCGCAGGTCGGCGGCCTGCGCGAACTGCTCGACGCCCGCGTCGTCGAGGTCATCGAACAGATCGATCGCCCGGAGTTGCTCGACCGTCGGATGCTTCACACGCCGGCCAGATACTCGTGGATCAGCGACACTGCCATCGCGCCCTCGCCCACCGCGCTCGCGACGCGCTTGATGGACCGGGCCCGCACGTCCCCCGCCACGAACACGCCGGGCACGCTGGTCTCGAGCAGGTAGGGGTCGCGCTTGAGCGGCCAACCGTTCTGACGAGCGTCGAGCCCGGCGAGGATGAAGCCCCGCTCGTCGCGCGCGACGACGCCCGCGAGCCAGTCCGTTCGCGGTGCGGCGCCGATGAACACGAAGCAGGCGTCGACCTCCTCGAGCGATTCGCGCCCCTCCGCCTCCCTGATCTTCAATGCCTTCAAGCGCCCGTCGGTCCCCTCGGCGGCCACCGCCTGCGCGCGGGTGCGCACGTCGATGTTGGATAGCCCTGCGATCTGGTCGATCAGATAGCGCGACATCGACCTGTCCAGCGACGGCGCGCGCACCAGCAACGAGACCTTGGACGCGTAGCCGGAGAAGTACACCGCGGCCTGTCCCGCCGAATTGGCGCCGCCGATCACGACCACGTGCTGATCCGCGCACGCGCGCGCCTCCGTCAACGCCGCCCCGTAGTAGATCCCTGCTCCCGTGTACCGCGCGAAGCCCGGCGCGTCGAGCTGACGGTAGGAGACGCCCGAGGCGACCAACACGCAGTTTGCGCTGAGCTCGCCTCCGCCGGATAGCTCGACGATTCGTCCAGCCCCCTCCACCCGCAGCGCGTCGGCGTCCTGGACGGTCAGCAATTCCGCTCCGAGCCGCCGCGCCTGATCGGTGGCGCGCCGCGCGAGATCGGAGCCCGAGAGCCCGGCTGGGAATCCCAGGTAGTTCTCGATCCGGCTGGACTGTCCGGCCTGTCCGCCGGGCGCTTCGCGCTCGACCATCACCGTCCGCAACCCCTCCGAGGCCCCGTACACCGCGGCCGCGAGGCCCGCCGGTCCCCCACCGACGATCACCAGGTCGTAGTGGTCCGCGGAGGGACGGGCCGCGATACCGAGTCGCTCCGCCAGCTCGAGGATTGTGGGCCGCTCCAGGACCGAGCCGTCCTCGAGCAACGCCACCGGCAGCCTCTCGGCATCCACTCCGACGACCGCGAGCAGTTCGCGCGCCTCGGCGTCGCGCTCGACGTCGAGCCACCGAGCGGGGACCCGGTTGCGGGCCAGGAAGTCGCGGATGTCGTGCGTCTGCTTGGAGAAGCGATGCCCAACCACGCGGACCCCTCCGGCCTCGAGCGCGGTTCCGGCCTCCCAGGTCGTGAGCAGATCCTCCACCACCGGAAACAAGAGCTCCTCCGGTGGATCCCATGGCTTCAAGAGGTAGTAGTCGAGCGAGACCTCGTTGATCGCCTGGATCGCGGCCTCGGTGTCGGCGTACGCGGTCAACAAGACCCGCTTCGCCTCGGGCACGACCTGGCGAGCCTGCGCCAGGTACTCGGTGCCCGACATCGTCGGCATCCTCTGGTCGGCCACCAGCAACGCAACCTGTTCCCCGCGCGCGCGTATCTGGCCGAGTAACTCGAGCCCTTCGGTGCCGGAGGGCGCGCGCATGATCCGGTAGCGCTCGCCAAACCCCCGGCGCAGGTCTCGGCTGACCGCCGCCAGCACCGTGGGTTCGTCATCGACGGCCAGGATCACCGGCCGGCGCGTGGAGGAGTCGGTCATGTCTCCAACGCTAGCGTCCGCGATCAGCGCCAAATCCACGGTCAGTAGCGAAAGCGCGTGGCGGCCACGATCTCCTCCTCGGAGGCGTCGGCGAAATGCGCCACCTCGGTCTCGCGCACGGCGACGATCGCCCCGAACAGCGCCGGGCCCATCGCCTCGGCCAGCGGCGCGCAGTCGCGGAAATGTGCAAGCGCTTCCTCGAGGCCGCGCGGCAGCAGCTCGACTCCGGCCGCGGCCAGCTCGGCTTCGGACAGGGTCGCGGGGTCTACCGTGACCTCTGGGGGAAGGCGCAGCCCGCGCTCGATGCCCGCCAGGCCGAGCGCGAGGACCGCACCTACCAGCAGGTACGGATTCGAGCTCGCATCGAGGCACTTGACCTCGAAGTTGGCCGCCTCAGCCGCGGCAGCGAGCCGGATGCCGGCTTCGCGATTCTCGCGCCCCCAACAGCAATACGGTGCCGACCAGCGCTGCGGGATCAACCGCAGGTAGCTCGCCACGCTCGGAGCCCCCACCGCCAGCAGCGCGGGCAGGCCCTCGAGCACGCCGGCGATGAACGCCTCCGCTTCATCGCACATGCCGTACGGCCCCGGACCCCCCGTCATCAGGTTCCGTCCCTCCCGCCACAGGCTGGTGTGCAGATGGCAGCCATTGCCTACGCCGCCGACCACCACCGCGGGGGCAAACGAGCAACGCATCCCCGCGCGATGCGTCAGCGCGCGGATGGTGTGACGGACGAGCAGGATCCGATCGGCCGCGGTCACCGGATCGGCCGGCCCGACCGCGAGCTCGAACTGCCCCGCGGCGTATTCGGGATGCAGCTGCTGCACGTCCACCGACTCATCCTCGAGCGCCGTCAACAGATCGCGGCAGTAGTCGGAGACCTCGATCAAGCGGTCCATCCCGTACCCGGGACCCGAAGTCGCTGGGGCGAACTCATCGCCGGCGCCCCGATCGAGCACCCACTCCGCCTCGAACCCCATGTTCACCTGGAGCCCAAGCGCAACGGCGCGCTGCACCATCCCGCGGGCGAATGTGCGCTGGCAACCCGGGTGCGGCTCGCCCTCCTGCGTGCGGCGGTCCAGCGGCGCCCAGGCCCAACCGGGCTGTCCGGCGAGCGCGACCAGCCGCTCGAGGTCCGGGAACAGACGCAGGTCGCCGACCGGCCCGGTCGAGCTCGGGCTCGCCGTGATCGAGTCGTCGAACATCATCACGTCGAAGACCGGAGACATCCCGATCCCGTCCCGCGCCGCGTTCTCGAGCCGCCGCACCGGCACCGTCTTGACCCGCGCGATGCCGCTGTTATCGACGTAGGAGACCGCAACCCCGACCACCCCGCGAGCACTCAGCTCGGCCGCGAGCTCCGCCGCTTCGGGGTGTTCGCCCACGTTGACTGCGCCGGTCATGGTCGCGACGACCTTACCGCGCCCGGGGTCACCCGCGGGCGGGTCACCCGCCGGCGGCCGCGTCCAGCGCGACCTCTGCCGGGCACGGCTTGCGGGCCCGCCTTCCCGGAAGCCGCGACAATGCGACGCCGGCCAGGCAGAGAACGCCGCCGGGCACCGCCAGCAGGGGCGGCACCTCGCCGAGGATCGCCGAGCCCATCAGCACGGCGAGGGGCGGCACGAGGTAGGTGGTCGATCCCATCCGCCCGGCGGTGGTGCGCGCGAGCGCGTACGCCCAGAGCGCGAATCCGATCGCAGTCGGCGCCACGCCGAGATAAATCGTCCAGGCGATCGCCGAGCCGCTCGCTCGATCGACCTGGTGTGCGAGCGCCGGAGCATACGGAAGGCATGCCCCCAGGTCTGCCCGATCCCGTGGCGCGAGATCGCGAGGCCGATCACGGCCACGCCGGCGAACGAGACGATGCACCCCACCAGCAACCTGGGCGGGAAGCCCTCCTCGAGGATCAGCCCGGCCAGAATCGCGATCAGGATCGGGCCGATGTTGACCAGCATGGCCGCGATCCCCGCGTCGACGCGCCGCTCGGCCGCGTTCAAGGCCACGTTGTAGAGCCCGAACCCGAGCACGCCGCAGAGCACCGTGCCCGCGAGCGCGCGCCCGTTCGGCAATCGTTCGCGCCGCGCGAGCACGAACGCGCCGAGCGTAATGCTGCCGACGAGCAACCGTCCCAACGCGAGCGCGCCGGGTGCCAGCTCTCTCCCCGCCGAGCGGATCCCCACGAACGCCGAGGCCCAGACGGCAACCGTGACGAGCGCGGCGCACGCGGCGAGCAAGCGCTCGTCCCGAGCGGATGGGCTCCTGGCATCGGCCGGCGTCATCTCAGAGGTCCGCCACTGAAACGCCGCCCCTGGGCGCCTTGTGAGACCGGGGCACAGAACAGACCGTAGGGAGGTCCCGATGATCGTCAGACCAGCGCCGGGATGACCTCGGCGGCGAGGCGCTCCAGCTGCTGCGCGTCGTCGAACATTGGATTCAGCTCGATGAGCTCGGCGCCGGCGACCGCAACCTCGCGGACTCCTCGCACGCACTGGTCGGGCGTGCCTGTGACCGCGACTCCAAGCAGCCCCTCGCGCCCGTAGTGGCGGCGAAGGGCGGCCTCCATTCCCTCTCGGGCTCGCGCCGGCTGGTCGTCGACGGCGACGTAGACGCGCTTCGCGATCCGGAAACTCTCGGGGCCGCGTCGCGACTCCCGGAGCGCCTCGTGCACGATCCGAACCTGCTCGGCGAACTGCGCGGTGGTCGAGGAGCCGGCGCCGAAGAAGCCGTCGCCGAGTCGCACGGCGCGCCGGACCGCGTCGGGATGGTTGCCGCCGATCCAGATCGGCGGGTGCGGCTTCTGGAGTGGCTTGGGCTCCATCGCGGCCCCGTCAACCCGCCAGAAGCGCCCCTGAAATGTGATCCGAGACTCCGTCCAGCAGGCCTTCATGAGCGCCAGCCCCTCGGTGAAGCGACCTACGATGCGGTCATCGACGCCGAAGGCGGAGAACATCCGCCCCCGCCCTCCGGTGCCGATGCCGACCTCGAGGCGACCTTCACTCAGCTGGTCGAGCGTGCTGAGGCTCTTGGCCAGGTGGATCGGGCTGTGCAGCGGGGTGACGAACACCGCACACCCGAGGCGCAGCCGATTCGTGTTCGCGGCCGCGTAGGTCATGCTCTCGAGCGGAGCCAGATTGGACGCAGAGCCGAAAATGCCCTCCTGGGCCCAGGCGCTGTGAAAGCCCAGTTGCTCGGCTCGCTGCAGGTAAGCGCGAAACGCGCCCGGGTCGAACCGCCCATCGCCGACGTGCTGAGGAATGGAGATCGCAAACCGCACAGGAGGAAGAATGACGCCAACCGATGAACCGATCCACTCTGCTCGTGCAGCTCAGCGATCCGCACCTCGGCGCGGCCTGGGGAAACGCTGACCCCGGGGCGGCCCTGGCGGCCGTGGTCGAGGAAGTGCGGCACCTCCCGGATCGTCCCGATGCCGTGCTGATCACGGGCGATCTTGCCGACACCGCGGCCGACGCCGAGTATGAACACGCGCGCAGCCTGCTGGCCGCGTTCGAGGCGCCCGTTTACGTGCTGGCGGGAAACCACGACGACCGCGGTGCGCTGCGCAGGCATTTTGACCTGCCCGGCGCCGCCGAGGCGCCGTTGCAGTATGCGGTCGACGTCGGTCCGTTGCGGGTCGTGGCGCTCGATACCACTCGCCCGGGCGAGGACCGCGGCGAGCTGGACGAGGATCGGCTCGCGTGGCTCGACTCCGAGCTCGCGCTCGCTCCGGAGCGGATTACGTTGCTCGCGATGCATCACCCGCCGCTCTGCACGGGGAGTGCAGCCTGGGACGAGATCGGCCTACCGAGCGCCGATCGCCACGCTCTCGGCGATGTCGTGCGGCGTCACCGCCAGGTTCGGGCGATCGTGGGAGGCCACCTCCACCAGACGGTCGCGGGCGGACTCGCCGGCCGGTCAGTGATCGCGATTCCGAGCACGTACCTCCAAGCCCGGCTCGATCTCGGCTCGCCGCGCATCGAGATCGTCGACGGCCCCCCGGGGTTCGCCCTGCACGCGCTGATGGACGGCGAGCTCATCTCGCACCTGCGCGCGCTGGATTAGGGCGAGAAGTGGCGCTGGAGCTCGTTCGCGTACGAGCGGCCGATGGAGTCGCTGTGCTCGGCGAGCCATTCGCTGAACGCGATTCGTCCCAGCGGTGGCTGGTGGGAGACGAGCAGCCCGGCGGTCAGACCGCGGATCTCGTCAGGGGTCAGGACGACGTCGCGGACGACGGCGCCGAGCCCGCGCGAGATATACGCCATCGCTGTCGGTGGGACGTGGAGAATGGGCGCGCGAGAGCGAACGGCGCGCCGGACCAACCTCACGAGCTCATCGAAGGACATCGTCTCCGGCCCCGCGGCGTCGACGATGCTGTCCCCGTCCGCTTGCCCGGCTTGCAGGCAAATTCGCGCGAGGTCATCGATGTGCACGGGTTGCACCGGGTAGCGCCCGCTCCCCGGTACCGTGAACATCGGCATATGGCGGAGGATCCAGGCGATGTTGTTGGTCAGCACGTCGCGGTCGCCGCCGAAGATCCACGTGGGGCGCACGATCGCATACGGGATGGCCGCCTCGGCCAGTGCCCGTTCCACGAGCGCCTTGCCTCGGTAGTACGGGAGATCCGAATCCGCGGACGGGTTCGCGATGCTGAGATGCACGATGCGGTGCACTCCGGCGCGCTTCGCGGCGTCAAACAGTGCTTTCGAGTTGGCGATCGCGGTGGCGAACGTCGTCGTGCCGCGATCGAACCTCACCCAGTAGGTGTTGTACAGCGTGCCTACACCTTCGAGGTCGCGCGCGAGCGCGAGCGGGTCGTCGAAGCGATAGCGCCGCGCCTGGACCCGCCGCTGCAACGGATGTCGGCGCTCGGGGTGCAACGTCAGTGTCCTGACCGCTCGTCCCGAGTCGAGCAGCCGTGCGGCGATGGCGGATCCCGAGTAGCTGAAGGCCCCGGTGACGAGGTCAAGCCTCGTGTCGGCGGTCATGCGTCCCTTGCGGTCGCGGTGAGCGCCCCGGGTCGCCGGCCGGCAGTACGTCGCACGCCCAAGCTGACCGTTTCCAACTCGGAACTGGAGGTTCCTGTCCTGGTCGTGGAACGAATCGTGACCGCTCGACGAGCGCCATGCGGTGGATGTATCGCGGACAGTTCGGAAACACCTCCGTGGCGCGCACCCGCACGACGAACTGGGCGCCGGGATATTGGTCGATCAGTTCGTCGCGTTCGTCGATCCGCGCGGTGCCGCCCAGCCGCAGCCGGGACGGCCGCGGGGAGACGAAGTCGATGAACAACATCCCGACGCGCGGGTTCTCGAGCAGGTTGCCCATCGACAGGTACATCCCGTTTCCGTCGTAGTTCGGAAACGCGACCGTCCGGTCGTCGAGCACCCGGACGAAGCCGGGATCCCCGCCCTTGTACGAGCACTGCGGGCGACCGTCGGCATCGGCGGTGGCGAGGAAGAACATGTCCATGCGCTCGATGAATGCTGTGGCCTCGGCGTCTATGAGCGGATGGGAGAGGAACTTCTCCTCGAGCCGATCGGCCAGCCGCCGCGTGTCGAAGCGGTCTTGGAGCACCCGAGAGCCGGCGTGATACACGGAGACCGCCTCGCTGGTCACGCCCACTCCATGGGCGTGTAGCCGCTCGTGGTCGGCGCCGAGACGATCAGCACCGAGCAGGGTTCCGGGGCGTCGTTGCGTACGGTCCGGCGGTGCGTCGGCGCGAGGCGCGCGAACGTGCCCGGCCGGGCGGCGTGCTCCTGGCCGTCGATCACGAGCGACGGCGAGCCCGAGATCACGAAGAACACCTCCTCCTGATCGCGTTCGGTCTCGTCGTGCTCGGGAATCGACTCGCCCGGGGGGATATCGACGAGGTTGACGCCGAACGATTGACAGTTGAGCGAGCGCCGCACCAAGGTCCAGTTTCCCGTCCGCTCGAGCTCGTCACGGTGCCCGATAACGAAGCCATTACCGCGCTGCATTGCTGCCTCCTTTTCCTGGCCCCGGTGGGGCTCTCCGCTCCCCGTGGGTGGTCGCCCGCGCCACGCCCATCGATCATGATCGCTCAGTATTTTTACCTACTAGTAGGTAAGAGTCAAGGCTAGATCTGCGGCGCCCGGTGCCTCTGCGGCACGTCGGCTCGAGCCGATGCGCTGACACCGCTCAACGCAACCAGGCCAGCACGTAGCCGAGAAGCGCTACCACGAACCACGTAACGGTGGCGAGCGCCAGGGCGAGCGCGCCGCTCAGCGCGCCAAGGGTGAGAGCAGCAACCGCGGCAAATAGACCCAGCGCAAAGCCTCCCATCACGGCGCCGCGTGCGTCCTCCCGGGCCTCGGCGCTGTCCTCCTGCTCCTCGATCAGCGTCAGGCTCGCGGCGAGGATCGCCGGGAACGCGAGCAGGATGCCACCGACACGCGCGCCGAACGCCAGCGTGACCGCACCGGACGCAATCGATGTCAGCGCACCGGCGAGGAACCGGTAGCCCACGTCCCTTGCCCGCACCTCGCGGACCTTCCCCAGTTCGAGCGACGGACGCTCCTCGACCCGTTCGCGGATGGTGGCTTCTTTGTCGACCGCGCTCATGATGCGAGCACCGGAACTGCCACCAACGCTGCCATCGCGGTCCAGGCGCTGAGGGCGAGGACCGCGGCGCGCGACGCGCGCGTCCGCCGCAGCAAGGGAACGACCGCGGCAGCATACGCGATCATCCCGGCGCTTCCCGCCAGCATCCCCACCGCGTTTTGATGGGCGTCGTGCGCGCCCTTGTCAAGCAGGACGATCGTCAAACCGGCGAGCGCTACCGCGGGCGCAGCGCTGAAGAGGCCGGCAAACCGTTTCGGGGAGAGCCCTTCGGACAGCAGCGCGAAAACAACCACGAGGCCGCCCCCCGCGAGCCCTTTGACGAGGAGGATGAGGACGTTGTGAATGCTCCGGATCTACCCCGATGAGGGCATCACGTACACGGAGCGTTCACAACTCGCGGTCGCCGCCGGCCGCGGCAGCGACCGTCACCCTTCGGAGTGCTGATCGGTGTCGCCGACCGGGGAATCGTCGTCGGCCGGGACCGCGGGAAGCTCGTCGGCGGCAGGGCTCTCCGAACCGCCCTCCGCGCCCGGCTCCTCAGGCTGGTCCTCGGGAGACCGGCGCTCCTCGCGGTCTTCGTCCCGTTGCGCGTGCTCGTGCATACCGCTGGCGTACCCCTCCCTCACGTGGCCAAACTGATTTGTCCTCATACGGACCAGTTCCGCGCGGCAGGATCTTGTCTGCGCCGACCCCAGCGGCAGATCGTGAGAACATCGTGCTCGTGCGGGCGCTCGTCATCTCCGATACCCATTTCGGCGCGTGGACCGGTGAGGACATCCTCTGTCAGCCACAGACCCTGGCCCTCCTCGAGCCATACCTCGACGTCGACGAGGTGATTCTCCTGGGCGACATGTTCGACTTCATGTTCGGCTCACTGCAGGACGCATTCAGCCACGCCGAAGGACTGCTCGAGCTGCTGCGCCACAAGTTGCAGGGCAAGCGATTCGTTTTCCTGGCCGGCAACCACGACCATCACCTGATCAAACGCGAAGCCGAGGAGCTGCTCGGGCTCGCGCTGGCCACCGGGAAGGCGCCCCACGAGCTGCGCCGAGAGCTGCGTCACGCGGATTACTTCTGCCGCTTCCTCGAGAGCCGCCTCGCCGGGGTCGAAGTTGACATCCGGTATCCGACGTACACGTTCGCCGGTGTCCTGTGCACGCATGGCCACTATCTCGACTTCCACGCCCGCCGAAGCGGGGCGGCGCCGGGCCGCCTACTGGCGCGCACCCTCTGGTCCATCGCGCTCGGGGGCAAGGAGCACACCCCGACGATCGACGACTACGAAGCGACGATCACCCTGCTGACCGCGATGCTCTTCACGATCGCTCAGCTGCCGAATGGCACGCATGCCCAGCGGCGCGCGTTTGCCGCGTTTGAAGGGCTGGGACGGCTGGTCCGCCTCGGAAAGGCGCCGGTGAGAGCTGTGGAGCACGCCGGCGACTGGGTGGCCAGACAGGCCGCGGCGGCGGCCGGGGGGCGCCGCAGCGCCACCGCCGAGCGCGTGACCGAGAAGTACCGTGGCGCCCGCTTCCAGGAGGCCGAGCGGCGGAGACAGAGCGGCGCACCGGCGGGGGGCGAGGCGACGAGCTATGCCTTCGGCCGAATGGTGAATCCGAGTGATCCGGCCGGCCCGGCAGTCGAGGCCTTCGAAAAGGTGGTCGAGACTCTTGGCTGGGCGCGGGACACGGACAAGATCGTCTTCGCCCACACCCATCAGCCACTCGACGGGGTGACGGGACCGGGCGGCGCCGTTCGCTACTGGAATACCGGCTCGTGGATATATGAGCCGGATCTGAGCTCCCGCGACGCATACCTCTCCTACTGCCGCAACGGTTGGCCCGGCACCGTCGTGCTGATCGACTCGGACGAGCCGGAGCCGTGCCTGTTGAGGTTGCGAGACCACCTCAACCCGCTGATCACCGCTTGAGCGTCAGACCGGGCGAGCGCCGGTCACTCGCTCACGCCGGGGACGGGCCGACCGTCCTCGAGGTAGAGGCATTCCTTCGCGCCGAGCGCGGCCGTCACCCGGCGTCCGACCGGGCCGCTGAGGAGCGCGCCGGCGTCGTCGGGAGCCACGAAGCGATGATCGGCAATCTCGCGGTGGTCGAGTGTGATGTCGCTGAGCTGCCGGTCGGTGAACGTGCCGCAGTCAAACAGGAATCGGACGCCGCCTGGCCGGCCCGGCCTCGGCGGCAGGTAGTCGACGCACACCAGCCGACCGCTCGCGAGTTGCAGACCGCACTCCTCGCGGGTCTCGCGCCGGCACGCCTGCCACGGCGACTCGCCGTTCGACTCGATCTGACCGCCTGGAATCGTCCAGCGCTTCTTGTACGTTGGCTTCAGGATCAGCAGTCGGTCTGCGACATCGAAGATCAACGCGCCGGCCGAGCCCGGAATCCGGGGCACGTCCGCGAGCGGCTCGGCGATGTCGGGATCGCCCACGACCGGATGATCGCTGAAACGGCCGGCGGCCCGCATTCTTCGGCGCCACTCACGCGGCGTTTATCCGCGCCACACCGCGCCGGCGACCATCCGCACATGCATCACGGTTTTTGCCCCCAGTGTGGTGAGCGAGTCACCCCGTATGCGGCGGGGTGCGCGCTGTGCGGAGCCGACCTCGATCCGCGGCGCTGGCAGGCTCCGCCATCCCTCGGCCAGCGCCTTTCCATTCGCGTTCCCGCGCGGCTCCGGCGCCTTTTCAGCGCGCCGCGGTCGAGGGTGTCGAGCAAGACCAGTCACTGAAACGATCGGGCTCCGGGTCGCCCGGCGTCGCGGCGTATGATTGTTGCGCACGCAATCTTGCCCGAGAGACTGGAGCATCCGATGCCGAAAACCCTGTACACAGCGGAAGCCACGGTTACGGGTGGGCGAGAGAATGGTCACGGCGTGACGAGCGACGGAACGCTGGACCTCCAGTTGCGCCGTCCGCCCGAAATGGGCGGGCAGGGCGGCGCGACGAACCCCGAGCAGCTGTTCGCGGTCGGGTACGCGGCGTGCTTCGAAGGCGCCCTCGGTGTCGTGGGCCGCCGCGAACGGGCAGAGGTCGGGGACGTCTCGATCGAGAGCCACGTGAGCCTGATCACGACCGAGGAACGCGGCTTCAATGTCGCGGTCGAGTTGGACGTGACGCTGCCGCAGGTAACCGATCCCGAGCAGGCCGTGCGGCTCGTCGCCGCCGCCCACGAGGTGTGCCCGTACTCGAACGCGACGCGCGGGAACATCGGCGTGAAGCTGACCGCCAACGGCCAGCAGGTGGGCATCGCGGAGGCGGCACACTGATGGCCGGCCGCGGCCTCCTCTGAACGGCGTCGCCGCTGACCCTGCCGGCCGGCGGGCCGGCAGTGTCGATTTGGTCGCGGCTGGTGCGAGCGAAGCGCAAGCTCAAGGAGGCGGGCATTCCGTTCCGGTCATCGCCTCGCTGCCCGCCGAGGAGGCGAGCGACTGGCCTCAGATCGCCGCGCTGTACGGCGAGCTGGCGCGTCTGAGCGACTCCCCCGTCGTCGAGCTCAACCGAGCGATCGCCGCGGCGGAAGGAACGAGGTCCGCAGGAGGGGCTCGAGATGGAACTTGCCCTCGGCGACCCTCGCCCGAACTGATGCCTTCCGATCCCGCTGAGCGGGATCAGAAGGCGCCACCTCATGTGCAGGTATCCCCTCACGGACGGGGGAGACCGAAGACCAAGACCGAAAATAAAAATTGTCTTGACAAAAAAGCTTGTCAGCGAGAACATGTCGCCATGATCGATGTGACGGTCATCGACGATCCGACCGCGGCCGAGGTCTCGCTCGATCCGGTGCGCGCTCGACTTCTCGCCGAGCTCGTGCAGCCCGGGTCGGCCACCACGCTCGCGGCCAAGGTCGGGCTCGCACGGCAGAAGGTCAACTACCACCTGCGCGCGCTCGAGCGCCACGGACTCGTCGAGCTCGTCGAGGAGCGGCGCAGAGGCAACATGACCGAGCGCGTGATGCGTGCGACCGCCGCGTCATATGTGATCTCGCCGGCGGCGCTCGCCGCAGTGGCCCCCGACCCGGACCGGTCTCCCGACCAGCTCTCGGCACTGTGGCTGCTGGCCCTGGCCTCCAGATTGGTCAGGGAAGTCGGTGAGCTGATCGGCCGCGCCCGGGCCGCTCGCCGTTCCCTGGCCACGTTTGCCATCGACACAGAGATCAGGTTTGGGTCTGCCTCGGACCGCGCGGCCTTCGCCGGCGAGCTGACGGATGCCGTCGAGGCCCTCGTCTCCAAGTACCACGACCAGTACGCGGCCGGCGGACGCAAGCATCGCCTGATCGTCGGGCTTCATCCGAGCATCACCCGTCCTGCGGGCGACCACGACAACGACAACCCCGCCCCCACCCAAGGGGAGGAGCCGAGCACCAAGGAGTCATGAAATGCCCCCCGAGTTCGAATGCCGCCGCGAAGTCATCCTGCCCTCCAGCCCCGAGCAGGTCTGGGAAGCCGTCGCCACCACCGCCGGCAACGCGGCGTGGCTGTTTCCCAATGAGATCGATCCACAAGGCTCGTCGGTCAAGGCCTGGGAGCCCCCGGATCACCTCGTCGTCCGCCAGGAGCAGGGCGAGTGGTTCAACGCGCTCGAGTATGTGATCGAAGGCCGCGAGGGCGGAACGAGCCTGCTGCGCTACGCCCACAGTGGGATCTTCGTCGACAACTGGGACGCGCAGTACGACGCCATACAGCAGCACACCGATTTCTACCTGCACACGTTGGGCCAGTACCTGGAGCACTTCTACGGACGCCCCGCGACCTACGTGGGCGACGTTCCGGCTGGCATCCAGGGGCCGCCCACGTCGGCCACGCCCGACGGTTTCGAGCGCCTTCAGCAGGCTCTCGGCCTCGGCGATCACGCCGGAGAGGGCGACCCGGTGCGTCTCACCCCGCAGGGTATGCCGCCGATCGAGGGCGTGATCGACTACCAGCGGCCGAACTTCCTGGGCGTTCGCACCGCCGATTCGCTCTACTGCTTCTTCGGCCGCAACGCGTTCGGCGGGCCGGTCGGAATGAGCATCCACGTATTCCGCGAAGGCGTCGATCCGGCAGACGTGCAGGAGAACTGGGAGCGCTGGCTGAACGCGGCGCTCTGAGCCCCCCGGTCGGGGCGTTGTGCGTCTCGTATGACCCTGCACCTTGTGGCGCCGGCCATCAGGCGGTACAACCAGGCCATGGCTGACACCTCTGACGGAGCTCCCACGCCCGAGGATCAGATTCGGGCAATCTACGGGCGAGCCGAGACCGACGCCGCCACCGCGCTGGAAGAAGCGGTTTCCAATCCGAGCTTCGGCCGCTTGCTGGCGCTCGGCGCGGAAAACGCCGCTGCGCTGACGCGGATGGGCTGGGACCTCGCCGACCTGCTGCTGCGCAACCTGCGGATCGCCGGCCGGGCCGACGTCACTCGGCTCGCGCGGCAACTGAACCGCACCGAAGACAAGCTCGAGCGCGTGCTCCAGGAGCTCGAGCAGTTGCGCGACGAACTCGCGCGCCAGCGCGCCGAGGCTCCATGAGCGCGGTCGACCGGGTCCGGCGGGCGCCGACCGCCGGGCTCGAGTTCACCAACATCGTTCTGACGACCGACGACGCGGTGACCGGAGCGACGCCGCGCGAGGTCGTCTGGACGCACCGCAAGACGACCCTCTACCGCTACCGCTCCTCGGAACGGTCCCACGCCGTGCCGATCCTCCTGGTGTTCGCGCTGATCAACCGTCCCGAGATCTTCGATCTGCGGCCCGGCGGATCGTTCGTCGAGTATCTCCTCGGCGAGGGATTCGATGTGTTCCTGGTCGACTGGGGCGTGCCCGATGAAGAGGACGCCGAGATGGGTATCGATGACTATGTGTGCGACGAGCTCGACTGGGCGGTGCGCGAGACGCTTCGTGCCTCGGGCGCCGAGGAGCTGACGCTGATGGGATGGTGCATCGGCGCCACGCTGTGCGCGATGTACTGCGGGCTCGACCGGGGAGACGCGCCGACGAGCGTGCGCAACCTGGTGCTCCTGACGATGCCGGTGGTCGGTCGGGGCTCCACCTACGCGGCCTGGGTCGGCGATCCCGACTTCGACACCGAATGGGTCGCCGAGCAGTGGCGGATCCTGCCAGGGCGGGGGATTGACTTCGCCAACAAGCTGCTCAAGCCCGTCACCAACTTCTGGACGACGTATCGCAAGCTCGCGGAGGGAGTCCTGGACGGGACCGCCCGCTCGGAGGCGTATCAGCCGATGGCCAAGTGGGTCGCGGACAACCCGCCCTTCCCGGGGCGTGCCTGGTCTCAATGGATTCGCTGGATGTATCAAGACGACGCCCTGCCCGACGGCCGGGTTCGCCTGCGCGGGCACGTCGTCGATCTACGGCGTATCGATCAGAACCTGCTGGTGGTGACTGCCGGCGCCGATCACATCGCGCCACGCGCAGGAACCATGCCCATCTTCGACCTGGTGGCGAGCGAGGACGTCACCCACTTCGACCGCCCCGGTGGTCACATCGGTCTGATGGCCGGCTCCGCCGCGCGCAAGCAGATCTGGCCCGAGATGGCCGCCTGGCTGGCCGAACGCTCGGAGCGCTGAACCGCAACCAGAGGAGAGGATCAATGACTACCGAGACAAAGAGCAAATCGGAGGGTCCGCCGACTGCGGTCCCTGAGACCGAGGTATTTCCGGCCGACCGCCGCCGCCCGCGGATGACGGGGCGGGTGGCGTTCGTGACCGGAGGGACCCGCGGCATCGGCGCCGCGATCACGCGCAGCTTCGCGGAGCAGGGCGCGATCGTGGCCGCCGGTTACGGTCGCGATGCCGAGCACGCGAACGAGCTCATGGCCCAGCTTCGCGAGCACGGGGTGGAGGCGAGCGCCCACCAGGGCAACGTGGGCTCCGCGGAGGACTGCCGGCGCACGGTGGCCGAGGTGATCGACCAGCACGGCCGTTTGGACATCCTGGTCAACAACGCCGGCATCACGATCGACAAGAGCGTCCTGAAGATGACCGACGAGGACTGGTACAAGGTGATCGCGGTCAACCTGAGCGGTGCGTTCTTCATGTCCCAGGCGGTGCTGCCGCACATGATCGAGCGGGGCACGGGGCGAATCATCAACATCAGCTCGATCATCGGCAAGATCGGCAACATCGGGCAGGCGAACTATGCGGCGTCGAAGTCCGGGCTGTTCGGCTTGACCAAGACGCTGGCGCGCGAGGCCTGCTTCCAGCTCAAAAAGGCCGACAAGCTCTTGGACGACTCGATCGGGATCACGGTCAACACGGTCGCGCCGGGGTTCATCGCGACCGAGATGCTCGAGCACGTGCCCGAGAAGGTGCTCGACCGCATCAAGTCGCAGATCCCGGTCGGGAGGCTGGGGCGGCCGGACGAGATCGCCCGCGCGGTGCACTTCCTGGCCTCGGACTACTCCTCGTTCATCACCGGCGCGGTATTCGACGTCAACGGCGGCCAGGACATGTAGGCCGACGATGCCCGAAGACACGCCGCCGGCCTCCGCAGCGACGCTCGGGGAGATCATCCGCCAGCAGCGGGAGCTGGCGGAGCTGTCGATGCGCCAGTTCGCCCAGCTGGCCGGAATCTCGAATCCCTATCTGTCGCAGATCGAGCGGGGACTGCGCGCTCCGTCCCAGCAGGTGCTCGACGCCATCGCCAGGACACTGAAGGTCTCGTCGACCGCGCTCTACGCTCAGGCCGGCGTGGCCCCACCCGGGGCGGGCGCGGAGGACAGCGCGGTGCTCGACGCCATCGCCGAGGACCCACACCTGACCGCACGTCAGCGCACGGCCCTGCGCGAGGTGTACGAGGCATTCGTGGCGACGTCTCCCCGCGCGTCGTCGGCGAACCGCGGTTCAAGGAACCGCTCGCGGGCGAAATGAGTCTCGAGGGAAGGGCGGCCCTCGTCACTGGCGCCGCGAGCGGGATCGGCCGCGCGGTGGCGGCCCGGCTCGAGGAAGCCGGGATGGACGTGCTCGCGGTCGATCTCCGTCCGGATCCGGACGGCCCAGGCGTCGCCCACGAGGCCGACCTGACCCTCGCGGAGGCCAACGCCGGCGCGGTCGCCGCGGCGCTCGAGCGCTTCGGTCGGCTCGACGTGGTGGTGCCCAATGCCGGTGTCCAGCACGTGGCGCCCATCGAGGAGTTCCCGGATGAGCGCTGGCAGACGATCATCGCTTTGATGCTGACCAGCCCGTTCACGCTGGCCAAGCACGCCTGGCCGGCGCTGCGCGACAGCGGCTCCGGGCGCTTCATCGCGATCGTCTCTGTCCACGGGCTCGTCGCGTCGCCGTACAAGGCCGCCTATGTGTCCGCCAAGCACGGGCTCATCGGACTGGTCAAGACGCTCGCCCTGGAGGGCGCCGGCGCTGGGATCAGGGCGACCGCGGTCTGCCCTGGGTATGTGCGGACGCCGCTGGTCGAGGATCAGATCGTCGACCAGGCCCGAGCCCATGGCCTGCCGGAGGAGCGCGTCCTCGAGGAGGTGATCCTCGCCCCGCACGCCGTCAAGGAGCTGATCGAGCCCTCGGAAGTGGCGGAGGTGGTGGCATTCCTCGCCGGCCCAGCGGGGCGCGCGTTCACCGGTGTACCCGTGATGATGGACCAGGGCTGGACGGCCCGCTAGCCCTTCTAACGAGAAGAGCACCGATGGAGCCCACCGGTGCTCTTCGTTTACGGGTTGGTTGAACGACTACTTCAGCAGGCTGCGCGCGGCGGTCGTGTACGACTGCGCAACCTCGCGCGTGAAGTCGACCTGGGCCTCGATCAGGCTCTTGAGCCACTCCTGCTGAGTGAGGCCGGCGACCTTCAGCTGGGCGTCGATCGCGCGGTCGACGACCTTCTCGTATGAATCGACGTACAGGTTGCCGACGTTGCGAGCGGCCGCGATGACCTGCTCGTTCAGATCCTTGACCTGCTCGAAGGCAGCGTCGAAGGTGGGGGCGCCGTTCTTGGTCTGGGTGTTGGCCATTTGTCTGCTCCTGGGGGAGGGGGGAACTGGTCTGCTTGCAGGTTAGCAGGGCATCAGCAAAATTGCAAGCACACGGAGCGGGTGTCCGGTGGCGGACATCGCGGCGCCCGGTGCCGGACAGCGGCTGTCCATTGACACTTCGAGCTGGACCGCTGTAGCGTGACCGGCAGGTTCGTGCTGGAGAGGCTCCCGACTCACGGTCGGGAGGAAACGATCGGCCAGGATCGGCGGTGCGAAAGTCAACGGTGATCGGAAGGGTCGCCGCCGTCGCGACCCTCGCAGTGGTTTTGGTCGCGGTCGTCGTGATCATCCTGTCGTCCGGGAGCAGCTACCAGGTCCAGGCGATCTTCGTCAACGCCAGCCAGATCGTCACCGGCGATCAGGTCCAGGTCGCGGGCACCCCGATCGGATCAGTCTCGGGCATCTCGCTGACGCCCCAGGGCCAGGCCAAGCTGACGCTCGCGATCAGCAACTCCACGTACAGCCCGCTGCACGAGGGCACGGTGGCGACCGTCCGCCAAGCCTCGCTATCGGGGATCGCGAACCGTTACATCGACCTGCGCCTCGGTCCCGTGACCGCGCCCTCGATCCCGGACAACGGTGTCCTCGGAACCGAGGACACCACGAGCGCCGTCGACCTCGACCAGCTGTTCAACACCCTGGATCCAGCCACCCTGAAGGGCCTCCAGAACGTGATCCAGGGCTCGGCATCCCAGTATGCGGGCCGCGGCCGACAGGCCCAGGCCGGGTGGGCGTACCTGAACCCGGCGATCGTGGCCAGCAGCGCGTTGTTTTCCGAGATCAACCGTGACACGAGCAACTTCACGAACTTCATCGTCCAGTCGAGCGATCTCGTCACGACTCTCTCGCAGCGCAGCGCCGATCTGAGCGGGCTGGTCGCGAATCTCTCCACGACCACCGAAGCCCTCGCAGCGCAGCGGACCGCGCTCGGACAGTCGATCCAGCGGCTCCCTGGCTTCATGGCCCTGGCAAACACGACGTTCAGGAACCTCAACCACGCGCTCGCGGTCCTGACCCCGCTGGTGAAGGTCGCCAAACCGGTTGCCCCCAAGCTCCAGCAGCTCCTGGTCCAGCTCCGGCCGCTGGCCCAGGACGCGGTCCCGACGGTCCGCGCGCTCTCGCAGCTCATCTCGAGCCCCGGTCAGAACAACGACCTGATCGACCTGACCAAGCTGGGGGTGCCGCTCGCCGACGCCACGGTGCGCGACGTTTATGCCAACGGGAAGGTGCGACCGGGTGCGTTCCCGGAGTCGACGCTCGCACTGCGCGATTTCATCCCCGAGCTCGCCACCGCGCGGCCGTACGCGGTCGATCTGACGGGCTGGTTCGAAGGTTTCTCGCATCCCGGAACCATCGACGCCAACGGCGGCGCAAGCCGCGTGGCGGCGACGCTGGGGGTGCTCTCGGCGGCCAACAGCTCGCTGGTCAGCTCGCTTCCGCTCGCGCAGCAGGTAACCAAGGTCGTCCAGCTGCTGACCGCTCCGGGCGGCGGACTGACGGCGTTCCAGGGCGACCGGTGCCCGGGGTCGATCGAGCGCGGCGGGGTGTTCTTCCCCTACAGGGGGTTTCCGTGTAACCCGAGCGAGGTGCCGACGGGCCCATGAGGCGGATCCTGTTGATCGCCGCGATCGTCCTGGGGCTGGGAGGCTTCGCGGTCATCGCCACCGGGGCGACGAGCGAACCCAGCGCGCTCGGCACGTACAAGATCCAGCTCGACAACGCATTCGGACTGGTGTCGGGCGCCGAGCTGCGGATCGCGGGCGTCCGCGCCGGCACGATCCAATCGATCGATCTCCCCGCGGCTTGCCGGGGCGGCGAGACCAGCGCGTGCTACGCACTCGTCACCGTACAGGTGACCCGAAGCGGCTTCGGGGCGTTTCACTCGGACGCCTCCTGCCAGTCGAGGCCGCAGTCGCTGATCGGCGAGTACTACATCGACTGCGAACCGGGGCAGCGCGGCCAGGTGCTGGCGCCCGGGAGCACCATCCCGCTCAGCCACACCCAGTCCACCATCCCGGTCGACCTGCTGCTCAACGTCATGCGCCTGCCCTACCGCGAGCGCTTGACGCTCATCATCAACGAGCTCGGAGCGGCCGCGGCGGCTCGCGGCGGCGACCTCCAAGAGGCGCTCCGGCGGGCGGTGCCGGCCCTCACCGAGACCGACAACCTGCTCGCCCTGCTGGCCAATGACTCGAGGACGCTGCAGCAGCTCACCGTGAACGCCGACGCCGTGACCACCGCGCTGGCCAACAACAGCGCGCAGGTGCAGCGCTTCATCACCGAGGCGAACAACACCGCGTCGGCCACCGCGACCCAGCAGGCGAGCCTGCGACAAACGCTCCAGCTGCTGCCCGGGTTCCTCGAGCAGCTCCGCCCCGCGCTCGCGCAGCTGAGCGCGGCGACCAACGCCAACGAGCCCGTCCTCGCGAACCTGAACCGCTCCGCGGCCCAGCTGAACAGCCTGTTCGGAATGCTCCCGGACTTCGCGCGCTCGGCGCTGCCCGCGGTCAGGTCGCTGGGACAGGCCTCGGTGACCGGGAAGGCCGCGGTGCAAGCCGCCGCGCCGACGGTCAGCCTCCTGAACGGCTTCGCCCAACACACGCCCGAGCTCGCCCAGAACCTCGCGATCGTGCTGCACGACCTCGACGACCGCGGCCGCGCGGTGGAGGCGGACCCGCGCAGCCCCGGCGGTCAGGGCTACACCGGACTCGAGGCGCTGCTCCAGTACGTGTTCAACCAGACGCTCGCGATCAACACGTTCGGCCCCTTCGGCCACCTGCTGGCGGTCGACTCGTTCGTCGACCCCAAGTGCTCGCCGTACGCCACGCCGGCGACGATCGCGCTCAGCCTCAAGCAGTTCGGTCCGAGCTATCGGCAGTGCTACGCGTGGCTCGGGCCGAACCAGCCCGGCGTCAACGAGCCCGATCCGACGAATCCCGGCGCCTGCGTACCTGACCCGGGGGGCGCGCCGCCGGGCGAGCGCGGGCCCCGGACGAGCGTTTGCCGGCTGACCGCGGCCGATGTGGCGGCCGGGCACGCGGCAGGCGGCTCCGGCCCCGGCGCCGGCACGGCGGAGAGCCACTCACCGCGGACCACCGGGGCGGCGAGCTCCGCGAGTCCGAAGCGACCCACGGCAAGCCGAGGTTCGTCGCGGCCGGCGCCGGCTGGCGGCTCGGCGCCGGCCGACCAGGCGCGCCAGCTCCTCGACTACCTCCTCGACCCATGACCGCGGTATGAGACGAAACACCCGTTCGGCGTTCGCCAACCCCGTCCTCGTGGGAGCGGTGACCGTGCTGATCGTCTTGGTCGGGGTGTTCCTGGCCTACAACGCAAACCGCGGCCTGCCGTTCGTGCCGACCAAGGAGCTGAAGGTCGACGTCGCGAACGGCGCCGACCTGATCCCCGGCAACGACGTGCGCGAAGGCGGGTACCGGATCGGGATCGTGTCGGCCATGGATCCGGTCCGGTTGCCCGACGGCCAGGTTGGCGCACAGCTGACGCTCCGCCTTAACCAGGGGTACGGCACCGTCCCGGTCGACTCCACGATCACGATCCGCCCGGTGTCAGTCCTCGGCGCGAAGTACGTCGACCTGCACAAGGGAACGTCGCCGAACCTGATCCCGGACGGCGGGACGTTGCCCATCTCGCAGACGCGGGTGCCGGTGCAGTCCGACGACGTCTTCAAGACGTTCGATCCCAAGACGCGGCGGGCGGTGCAGCTGACCCTGCTGGGGTTGGGCGACTCCCTGGCCGGCCGAGGTTCGTCGCTCAACGACACGATCGCCACTCTCCCGGCGCTGCTCGGGAACCTGGCGCCGGTGGCCCGCTACCTGTCCGATCCGCGCACCCAGTTGACCGGCTTTCTGAACTCGCTCAACGCGTTCACCGGAACGATCAAGCCGGTCGCGCCGGTCGCCGCCCAGCTATTCACCAACCTGGCGACGACGTTCGAAGCGCTCTCGAGAAACCCGGGCGCGCTCGAGTCGACGATCGCGCAGTCACCGCCGACGCTCAGCGTCGGGACCGAATCGCTGCGGGTCCAGCAGCGGTTCTTGGCGAACCTGACCACTCTGGGCCGGAGCCTGACGCCCGCGACGGCGTCGCTGGCGGCGGCGCTGCCGGTGCTCAACCCGGCCGTCGCGGCGGGCACCCGCACGCTGGCCCGTACGCCGATCCTGAACGCGAACCTACAGCAGCTGCTCAGTGCGCTTCAGCAGCTCGCGCTGGCTCCGGGAACCAATGAGGCACTGAGCGCCCTCACCGCCACGGTCGGAACGCTCAACCCGATGGTCCGCTACCTCGGGCCATTCCAGACGGTGTGCGATGACTGGAATTACTGGTGGACGTACGTCGCGGAGCATCTCTCCGCCCTGACCAGTTACGGCTTCGCCCAACGCGCGATGATCAACCTCGCGGCTCCGTCGGGCGGCGGCGTCGGCCAACAGGGCGCCACCACCCCCGTCAACGGCACTTCGGGAAGCGACAGTCCACCGTTGGGCGTGTTTGGGGGACAGCAGTTCCTCCACGCCCAGTCCTACGGCGCGGCGATCGACCCCCAAGGCAACGCCGACTGCGAGACCGGCCAGCGGGGCTGGCCGAAGAAGCTGAACCAGTTTGACCCCGAGGGCCGCAACCTCGCCGTCGATCCCCACACCCCCGGCAACCAGGGACCGACGTTCCACGGCCGCGCCCACGTCCCCGCGGGTGAGACGTTCAGCCGCAACCCCCCGACCGGACCCCAGCTTTCCGCCAACCCATCCACCCCATGAAACGCTTTCGACGACGCCGAGGAGGCATGAGCACGTTGACGGCCGGCGTGATCGGGATCGTCGCGCTCGTGTTGATCATCTACCTCGTGTTCACCAAGTTCGCCAACCCGTTCGCGTCGCCGTTCACCGTTCACGCGACCTTTTCCAACGCCAACGGCCTGCGCCCCGGTTCACTGGTGAGGATCGCCGGGGTCAACGTGGGCAAGGTTGACAGCGTCAGTCCTGCGTCGGGTTGCCCGGCGGGTGGAACGCCGCAAGGTCGCTGCGCCGCCGCCAACGTGACACTGGAGATCGACAATCAGGGCCTTCCCCTGCACAAGGATGCGACGTTCCGCATCCGCCCGCGTACGTTCCTCGAGGGGAACTTCTTCGTGGACGTGAGTCCCGGCACCCCGTCGGCACCGACGGCTCCCGATGGTTACACGTTCTCGGCCCGGCAGGGTGTGGAGCCCGTCCAGCTCGACCAGGTTCTGACCTCACTGCAAGCTGACACCCGCCGCAACCTGCAGATCCTGCTCGACCAGTACGGCACCGCGGTCAAGCAGGGCGGCCCCGGCTACAACGCCTCGATCCCGTTCTGGCTGCCGGCGTACAAGTACTCCTCGATCGTGGCCCAGAGCGCACTGGGCATCCAACCGCACGACCTGTCGAACTGGATCGCCGCCCAGGGGATGGTCGCCGGCGCGCTCGACGCCAACCCGGCGAACCTCCAGAGCCTGATAACCGACTTCAACACCACCGCGGCGGCGTTCGCGCGCCAGAACGTCGCGCTCCAGAATGCGGTGGCGGCGCTGCCGCAGACCCTCGCGGCCGCGACCCCCGCGTTCAACTCGCTGAACGCCGCCTTCCCCCCGCTGGAAGCGCTCGCTTCGGCGCTGACCCCCGGCGTCAGATCAGCCGGTCCGGCGATCGACGCGAGCCTGCCGTTGATCGGCCAGCTGCGACTGCTCGTCGCGCCCTCCGAGCTGGGCGGTCTGGCTCCGGACCTCGCTGCCACGGTGCCGTCACTCGCGCGGCTGACTGCCGAGACGATCCCGCTGATGCGCGACGGCGTTCGCCCCGCATCTAGCTGCCTGGCGACCGTCGTCTACCCGTGGTCGCAGCTCACCCTCAACGATCCACACTTCAACGCGTCGAACGGCTTCCCGCCGCGCAAGGTGTTCGTCGAGGCGGTCGACTACCTGCCCGGGCTCGCCGGCGAGTCACGCAACTTCGACGCCAACGGCCCGTACATCCGGGTCCTGCTCACCGCCGGCAACCTCACCTATTCACTGTCCCCCGGCGCGTTCGGAGAAGCCGTCGCGCCGCTGATCGCCACGCAGCCGAGGCTCCCGCCGGGAGGGCGCCGGCCGCCGCTCGAGCCGGGCGTGCCGTGCGAGACCCAGCCCCCGATCACCGATCTGTCCGCCTCCACCGGGCCCACCCTGACCCAGCTCAGGTAGAGATGAGACGCGCGATCAAGAACCACCTCGGCGACTTCGTGGCGATCGTGGTGCTGCTGGTGCTGTCGATCGTGGTCGCGGGTTACATCCTCAGCCACGAGGGGCTGCGTTTCCCGTGGGCGTCCTCCCAGGTCACGATGTACGCCGACCTCTCAACCGCCCAGGCGGTGACCCCCGGGCAAGGTCAATCGGTGCGCGTCTCCGGCGTGCAGATCGGGGAGATCGGCGGGGTCACGCTGAAGAATGGACTCGCGGTCGTGCAGATGAACATCGACCCGAAGTACGAGCACGTCATTCACACCGACGCGACCGCCCTGTTGCGTCCGCGGACCGGACTCAAGGACATGTTCATCGAGGTCGATCCGGGATCGGCCGGCGCGCCGGTCGCCAAGCCCGGCTTCACGATCCCGGTCTCCCAGACCCTGCCCGACACCAACCTCGACGAGATCCTCTCCTCGCTCGACGCGGATTCGCGCGCCTATCTAAACCTGCTCGTCAACGGCGCGGGCCAGGGGCTGAAGGGGGGCGGCAACGAGCTGGCCCAGGTGCTCGAGCGGTTCGAGCCCACGCATCAGGACCTGGCGCGGGTGAGCAGCGCCCTGGCTCTCAGGGCCACCGATCTGCGGCGGCTGATCAACTCGCTCCAGCGCCTGAACACGGCGCTGGCCGCCAAGCAGGGCCAGATCGTGCAGCTCGTAGGCTCGAGCGCGACGGTCTTCAGGGCCTTTGCCTCAGAGGACCAGAACATCAGCCGCGCGGTCGCCGACCTGCCAGGGACGCTCAGGCAGACGACCGCGACGCTCGGCCAGGTGCGGGCGTTCGCCGACCAGCTCGGGCCCACGGCCACGAACCTGCTGCCGGCCGCGCGGGCGCTGCCCGCGGCGAACGCGGCCCTGACGACGCTCGCCGGACCGGGTGGGGCGACGTGCGCATCGGGGCCGCCGCGCTCGACCTGCTCGATCGTCCGCGACCAGATCCGTCCGTTCGTGGTCGCCGCGCAGCCGGTGGTCCGCAACCTCCGCCCGGCCGCGTCCGAGCTCGCCACCGCCACGCCCAACCTGCAGAAGACGTTCGGCGTGCTCAACCACTTCGTCAACATGCTCGGGTACTTCCCGGGCGGCGCACAGCACGGCTACCTGTGGTGGCTGGCGTGGCTCGGTCACAACACGCGCACGCTGTTCTCGGTCCAGGACGCCAACGGCCCGTACCGCCCGCTGTTCATCCAGTTCAGCTGCTCCCAGATCGGACTGCTCACGAATCCGGGCTCGCCGTACGGGCTGGTCGGAGGCCTGCTGAACCTCTCGCCGCTGAGGGCGTTCTGCCCGGGCCTGGGCACCGCGCGCGATGTCAAGTCGACCGCGACGGCGAGGGCGGGCTGATGGTCACGCGTCCTCCGTCGGTCGCGAAGATCATCACGATGGTGCTG
This sequence comes from uncultured Solirubrobacterales bacterium, assembly GCA_963731355.1. Lineage (GTDB taxonomy): Bacteria > Actinomycetota > Thermoleophilia > Solirubrobacterales > Solirubrobacteraceae > Palsa-465. The sequence continues at coordinate 155,585 of CAVSUS010000008.1, forward strand.
TTCGCCCTGTCGTGCTTCGGGCTGCTGCTGTTTCTGTGGCTGTCGTTCGGCGGCACGATTCCGTTCGAGGCGCAGGGCTATCGCTTCGAGGCGTCGTTCCCCTACGCCCAGCAACTCGCCTCGCAGGCCGACGTGCGGATCGCCGGCGTATCGGTGGGCAAGGTCGTGGCCAAGTCGCTGGACCCGCAGGGCAACCGGACGATCGCGACGATCCAGCTCGACAACCAATACGCACCCATCCACGAGGATGCGCGGGCGATCCTGCGCGAGAAGACGATCCTCGGTGAGACCTACGTCGAGCTCACGCCGGGATCGCCGAGCGCGCCGGCGCTGCCCGACGGGGGGCTGCTGTCGCGCACCAACGTCCAACCGGCCGTGCAGCTGGATCAGATCTTCGACGCCTTCGACCCGACCACCCGCCGGGCCTTCCAGGTCTGGCAGCAACAGCTCGGCATCGCGCTCGCCGGCAACGGCCAGAACCTCAACAACGCGATCGGCAACCTGCCGCTGTTTGCCATCAACGCGACGGACGTCCTGCAGGTCCTCAACATCGAGCACGGGGCGGTCGTCCGGCTGCTGCAAGGAGGCAACACCACGTTCGCGGCACTGAGCCGCAATCAGACGGCGCTGCGCAACCTGATCACGAGCGCAGAGGCGACGTTCGCCACCACGGCCGCCAACAACAACCAGCTCGCGGCCACGATCCAGGCGTTCCCCGCCTTCCTGACCCAGACCCGGGCGACGTTCGCCGCGCTGCAGAGCTTTGCCCGGAACACCAACCCGCTCGTCCTCGAGCTACTGCCGGTCGCCCAGGACCTCGGGCCAACCCTGGCCTCGATCCAAGCGCTGTCGCCCGATCTGCTGAAGCTCTTCGACAACCTGGATCCGCTGGTCACCGCCTCGCAGACGGGTTTTCCCGCCTTCCGTGACGTGTTGCTCGGCGCCGAGCCGCTGCTGGGGATGCTCGCGCCGTTCCTCGAGCAGCTGAACCCGATCCTCAATTGGCTGTCCCTGCACCAGCAGCTGCTCTCGGACTTCATCTCGGTCGGCGCCGTCGGGCTGGCGGCGAAGACGACCGACTACGGCGGCAGCCTGCGCTGCGGCGGCGCTCCCTGCGGGCACTACCTGCGCCAGTTCTCGCCGGTCGGCCCCCAGACGATGGGGCTCGCGAGCAAACGCGACCCGAACAGCCGCGGCAACACGTATCCCCCGTCGCTGTGGCTCGCGGATCCAAAGAGCTTCTCGGCCGGAGGGAAGTTCCCCGGCAGCTTCGCCCTGCCCTCCTGGGACTGCAAGCCCACCGGCGCCCCGGGGAACGGAGAACGGCCGGCCAGCGGCACCGACCAGGCCTGTTGGGTGGCGCCAACTCTCCCAGGCGCCAAACCCGGGCAGATCCCGCACATCCTGGCGGCTCACTACCCGAAGTAGTCGCGGGAAGGAGACCCGCCCCGCGAGCGTCCACACAGGGGACAGCGATCGCAGACCTGGGGGGGTGGCGATCTCCCAACGAACCACACAGGTGTTCCATGAAACTCCCCCAGCTCAGATCCTCCAAAGCAACCTGGACGCTCGGCGCCGTGGTTGTAGCTCTCGTGGCCAGTGCCTGCGGGAGCAGCTCCTCCTCGAGCAGCGGCTCGAAGACCACCGTGGCGGCGGTAGCCGCCGCGCCGGCCCCCACGCCCAAACCGAGTTTGCACATCCTCTCCCCGGCGCCCGGGGCCCACACCGGATCGGTCGTGACCGTCCGGGTTGCGCTCCGCGGTGCTAGAGCCACCGGCAAGGATCCGTTCCGCTACATGCTCGACCATCGCACCGTGCGCGGATCCGGTCGCGTCGTCTTCCACGATCTGGCGCCGGGCCGCCACCATCTCGTGGTGACGCTCGTGGGCGCGGCGAACGTGTCAAGCAGCAGGACGTTCGTCGTGCGGACGCCGCCCCCGCCCCCGGCGGCCAGTGTGCAGTCCGCGCCGGCGACCACGTCTGCCCCGGCCACGACTCCTGCGCCGGCAACCACCCCGGCGCCGGCGAGCACGCCCATGCCGACTCCGGCGCCGGCCCCGGCACCAGCGCCGGCTCCCGCTCCTCAGACCACCCCGACCACGCCGCCACCCCCGCCGCCCACGAGCGGCATCCCGCAGGGCAACGGCGGTGACATGGACAGCGACAACAACGGCGGGCCCAGCGACGGCGACGGGAACATCTAGTTGGGATGCGGGTGGTGTGCTGAATGAGGGTCGTATACGGACCCTTATTCAGCACACCCCGCCCCGGCTCAGGACCAGGTGCGCGCCAGGCGGTTCTTCATCACCTTCCCGAGCTCGTTGCGCGGCAGTCCCCTCAGGTAGCGCACCTCGCGCGGGCGCTTGTGGGGCGCCAGCAGCGCAGCTACGTGGTCGGCGACCTCGCTCTCGGACGGCGGCGGGTCGCCGGCGGGAACGATCCACGCGACGATCCGCTCCCCGAGGTCGGGATCGGGCTCGCCGGTGATCGCGGCCTCGGCGATCCCGGGGTGCTCGAGGAGAGCGGCTTCGATCTCGCCGGCGCCGATCTTGAAGCCGCCGCTCTTGATCAGGTCGGTGGCCTCCCGCCCGATCAGCCGGATGTAGCCGTCGGGCTCCCGCGTCGCGACATCTCCGGTGCAAAACCACTCCTCGCGGAATGCCTCTTCGGTCGCGTCGGGCCGGTTCAGGTAGCCGAGGAACAGGTTCGGCCCGCGGACCTGGATCTCACCCACGGTCTCGCCGTCGCTGGCCTCGATAACCGAGCCGCCGTCGTCGACGAGGCGCAGCTGCACGCCTTGCACCGGCGGTCCGACGGTCCCGGGACGACGGTCTCCGTCGGCTCGCACCGCGCAGTTCATGAGCGTCTCGGTCATCCCGTAGCGCTCGACCACCCGCTGAGAACTGGCCCGCTCGATCCGCTCGTGGTCGGCCGTCGAGAGGGCCGCCGATCCCGATACCAGCAGGCGGGCTCGGCGGAGCGCATCCGCCACAGACCTATCCCGCTCCGCGGCCTCGGCAAGACGGTGGTACATCGTCGGCACGCCGAACAGCATGGTCGCCGAACCCGCCAGCTCGGCCGCGACCCCCTCGATCGAAAACGACCCGAGGTGATGCAGCGTTCCGCCGCGGCGAAGCGGTCCGAGGACGCCGAGCACGAGGCCGTGGACGTGAAACAGCGGCAGCCCGTGCGTGAGCACGTCGCTCTCGGTCCACTCCCAGGCCTCGGCCAGCGCGTCGAGATTGGTGCGGAGCGCGCGGCGCGGCACGACCACCCCCTTGGGTGGGCCGGTCGTTCCCGAGGTGTAGACGACCAGCGCGGGTGATTGCGGGTCGGGCTCGGCCGGCAGGGACTCGTCCGCGACCCCGAGATCGATATCGACGTCCAGGCGCTCCAACGCTGCAAGTGCCGGCGGCAAGCGGGCGTCAGGCGCCGCCAGCACCGCCGCCGGCTCGCTGTCCTTCACGATGTGGCTGAGCTCGCGCTCGCCCGACTTGGGGTTGATCGGGACCACCGGCGCGCCCGCGACCAGCGCCCCGACCACGGCCGCGCACGTCTCGAGCGCCGGCTCGGCCCACACCGCCACCCGGCCGGCGCCACGGAGCCGGCCGGCGAGCTGCGCAGCCACGGCGCGCAGCTCGCCGTAATTCAGCGCGCGCTCGCCGAAGCGCAGCGCCTCCCGCTCGCCGGGCGCGGCGAGCGGTGGTAGCAGCGCCGGGTTGCCGGAGGCGGCGCCCGTCGAGTCGCGCGTCATCGCCCGAGTTGTAACGCAACGCTATGTCGCCCGGCACGGTACGTGGACCAACGCGCGCGGCCCTCAGGCCTTGACAATCGGTGGGGCGGCGTGTGGACTCTGGTGTTCTGGCCGGGGCCAACCAATCAATCTGAGGGCGCGTATATGGCTAAGACAGTGGTTCCAGCGCGGCAGGAATCCGATGGGGCGCGGGTCGGACGCGCCCCGAAAGACGGCTCGGCTGCGGCGGTGGCGAAGAACGGTGAGCGCGATACTCGAGATGCGGCGCTCGAGCGGATGGAGCAGGCGCTGCGAGCCGCTGCCGGCGGCGACTTCGGCGTGCGCCTGCCGGCGCGCCGCAAAGACGCCATCGGCCGGCTCGAGGCGGCGTACAACGAGCTCGCCGCCCGCAATGCCGCGCTCGGGGCGGAGCTCGTGCGCGTCGGCCAGATCATCGGCCGCGAGGGCCGGATGACCGAGCGCGCTCGCCTGCAGGGCGCCGAGGGCGCGTGGACCACCACGATCGACTCGGTCAATGGCCTGATCGACGATCTCGTGCGACCCACCACCGAGGTCGCGCGCGTGATCGTGGCCGTAGCCGAGGGCGATCTGAGCCAGAAGATGGCGCTCGAGATCGAGGGTCGACCGGTGAAGGGGGAGTTCGCCCGGATCGGCACCACGGTCAACTCGATGGTCGATCAGCTCTCGAGCTTCGCCGATGAGGTGACGCGCGTGGCGAGGGAAGTCGGCACGGAGGGCAAGCTCGGAGGCCAGGCCGCCGTGCCCGGCGTCGCCGGAACCTGGAAGGACCTCACCGACAGCGTGAACTTCATGGCCTCCAACCTGACCGATCAGGTGCGGAACATCGCCCAGGTGACCACGGCGGTGGCGAACGGGGATTTGAGCCAGGAGATCACGGTCGACGTCAAGGGCGAGATCCTGGAGCTGAAAGACACCATCAACACGATGGTGGACCAGCTGCGGTCGTTCGCGGCGGAGGTGACGCGGGTGGCACGCGAGGTCGGGACCGCGGGGATCCTCGGCGGCCAGGCGGAGGTTGAGGGCGTCGCGGGGACGTGGAAGGACCTGACCGACAACGTCAACTTCATGGCGCGCAACTTGACCGACCAGGTGCGCAACATCGCGGACGTCACCACCGCGGTGGCCAACGGCGACCTGAGCCGCAAGATCACGGTCGACGCACGGGGCGAAATTCTCGAGCTGAAGAACACCGTCAACACGATGGTCGACCAGCTCTCGGCCTTCGCCGACCAGGTCACGCGCGTGGCCCGCGAGGTGGGCACCGAGGGAATCCTCGGCGGCCAGGCCGAGGTCCCTGGCGTCGCGGGGACGTGGAAGGGCCTGACCGACAACGTGAACTTCATGGCGCGCAACCTGACCGACCAGGTGCGCAACATCGCGCAGGTCACGACCGCGGTGGCCAACGGAGACCTGAGCCAGAAGATCACCGTCGACGTCAAGGGCGAGGTGCTCGAGCTGAAGCGGACCGTCAACACGATGGTCGACCAGCTCTCGGCGTTCGCCGACGAGGTCACACGCGTGGCGCGCGAAGTCGGGACCGAGGGGAAGCTCGGCGGCCAGGCCGAGGTGGCCGGCGTGTCGGGCACGTGGAGCGACCTGACCGACAGCGTGAACTTCATGGCCTCGAACCTGACCGATCAGGTTCGGAACATCGCAGGCGTGACCACCGCGGTGGCGCAGGGTGACCTGTCCAAGAAGATCACCGTAGACGCGCGGGGGGAGATCCTCGAGCTCAAGGACACCATCAACACGATGGTCGATCAGCTGCGGTCGTTCGCGGCCGAGGTGACGCGGGTGGCGAGAGAAGTGGGCACGGAGGGGATCCTCGGGGGCCAGGCCGAGGTCGAGGGCGTGTCGGGCACGTGGAAGGGATTGACCGAGAACGTGAACCTGATGGCCTCCAACCTGACCACTCAGGTGCGGAGCATCGCCACGGTCACTACGGCGGTCGCCAACGGTGACCTGTCAAGAAAAATCACCGTCGACGCCAAGGGTGAGGTGGCCGCACTCGCGGAGACCATCAACCGCATGGTCGACCAGCTGCGGTCGTTCGCCGCCGAGGTGACACGGGTCGCCCGCGAGGTCGGAACCGAGGGGATGCTGGGGGGGCAGGCCCAGGTGCCGGGCGTGGCCGGGACGTGGAAGGACCTGACCGACAACGTCAACTTCATGGCGCGCAACCTGACCGACCAGGTGCGGAACATCGCCCAGGTGGCGACCGCCGTGGCCAACGGCGACCTCACGCAGACCATCACCGTCGACGCCCGCGGCGAGATCCTCGAGCTCAAGCAGACGCTCAACCGGATGGTCGCGCAGCTCTCGAGCTTCGCCGCCGAGGTCACCCGTGTGGCGAGGGAAGTGGGCACCGAGGGCAAGCTCGGCGGCCAGGCCGAGGTGGAGGGGGTCTCGGGCACGTGGCGGCGACTGACCGAGAACGTCAACCAGCTCGCGGTCACCCTGACCACTCAGCTGCGGGCGATCGCGGAGGTCTCGACCGCCGTGACCCAGGGCGACCTGACGCGTTCGATCGCGGTCGAGGCTCAGGGCGAGGTCGCCGAGCTGAAAGACAACATCAACCAGATGATCGCCAACCTCCGCGAGACGACCCAGCGGAACGCCGAGCAGGACTGGCTCAAGTCAAACCTGGCGAGCATCTCCGGAATGCTTCAGGGGCAGCGCGACCTGCCCGCGGTCACCCAGATGATCGTGAGCGAGGTGACGCCCACCGTCAACGCGCAGCACGGTGCGTTCTTCCTCGCCGAGCCGGGCGCCGAAGGGGGGACCGAGCTCGTGCTGATCGCCTCCTACGGATACGCGCCGCAGCGCGCCGGGATGCCGACGAGGTTCGCGATCGGCGAAGGGCTGGTCGGCCAGGCCGCGTTCGAACGCAAGACGATCGCGCTGAGCGACGTGCCGCCCGGCTACATCAGGATCGGATCCGGCCTCGGCGAGGCCACGCCCGCCGCCCTTCTGGTGATGCCGGTGCTGTTCGAAGATCAGGTCCTGGGCGTGATCGAGCTGGCGTCGCTGCGACCGTTCTCGGACGTCAACCGCGACTTCCTGGACAGGATCACCGAGACGATCGGTGTGGTGCTCAACACGCTGCGCGCCAACATCCGCACCGAGGAGCTCCTGGCGCAATCGCAGAGCCTCACGCAAGAGCTCCAGAAGCAGTCCGAGGAGCTGCGCAAGACCAACGACGAGCTTCAGGAGAAGGCGAGTCTGCTCTCCGAGCAGAACCGCGATATCGAGATCAAGAACGAGGAGATCGAGCTGGCGAGGCGCGGCCTGGAGGAGAAGGCCGCTCAGCTCGCGCTCTCATCGAAGTACAAGTCGGAGTTCCTCGCGAACATGTCGCACGAGCTGCGCACCCCGCTGAACTCCATGCTGATCCTCTCGAAGCTCCTGGCCGCGAACGAGGATGGAGTGCTGAGCGATCGACAGGTGGAGTTCGCGCAGACGATTCACTCGGCCGGCAACGATCTGCTGTCGCTGATCAACGACATCCTCGATCTGTCGAAGGTTGAGGCGGGGCGCATGGAGGTCGACATGGCGCCGGTGGCCCTGTCCGACATCTACGAGGATGCCGAGCGGGCGTTCCGGCACGTGGCCGAGCAGAAGGGCCTCGATTTCACGGTCGAGATCGATCCGGCGCTGCCTTCTTCGATCTTCTCCGACGAGCAGCGCCTCGGTCAGATCCTCAAGAACCTGCTGTCGAACGCGTTCAAGTTCACCGCCCAGGGCGGCGTCACACTCGCGATCGGCCTACCGCCGGAGCGCCACGACTTCCGAGCAGAGACGCTGCGGGCCGCCGAGCAGGTGATCTCGTTCGCGGTGACGGATACCGGAGTCGGGATACCCGACGACAAGCTGGGCGCGATCTTCGAGGCCTTCCAGCAAGCGGACGGCACCACGTCTCGCAAGTACGGGGGAACGGGTCTCGGACTGTCGATCTCGAGAGAGATCGCCCGGATGCTCGGCGGTGAGATCCAGGTCTCCTCGACGCCGGGCGAGGGCAGCCGGTTCGCGTTGTTCCTGCCGCTGACCGAGCGGGTGGCGGAAACGACGCTCGAGCCGCGAGGAGCGCTAGTGCCGCTGACCGCCAACGCGGTGCGCACGAACGGAAGATCGAACGAGATCGCCGCCGTCCCGCCGGGCGACGACTCGGCACAGCTCGAACCCGACGACCGCGTGGTGCTGGTGATCGACTCACAACCCGAGCGCGCGCGCGCGTTCCTCGAAGCCATGCACGGCCGTGGGGCGAAGGGCGTCCTGGCAACCCGCCCCACCTCGGCGCTCGGCCTGGCGCGCGAGCACCGGCCAGTGGCGGTGGTCCTCGCGGGAGACCTGCCACGCGTCGACACCGTGCTCGGGCAGCTCAAGAAGCATCCCGACACACGCCATGTCCCGGTGCTGATGATCGGTGACGGGGCCGGGCGGATCGATGCGCTGCGCGCCGGCGCGGCCATGTTCGTCGAGGAGCCGGTCAGCGACACCGAGCTCGAGCAGGCCCTCGCCGAGCTCGAGTACCTCACCGGAATGCCCGAGCGGCGAATCGCTCTGGTCGAAGAGGGCGACGAGCGTCTCGACGACGAGACGGTCGCTTTGCTCGCCGGCTCAGACCAGCTCGCGCTCGAGCGGATCGACGCCGCGGATGCTCTGGCCGCGCTTCGCCGGGAGGCGTTCGACCTGGCGGTCGTGGTCATCGGCAGGCATCCCCGGACCGCGATCGAGCTGCTGCGCGACGTGAGCGCGGATCGGGACCTGCGCGAGCGCCGGATGATCGCGTACGTCAAGGACAAGCTGGACAACGCCGACCGGGCGCTCCTCGATGCGCTGTCCAAGACCGCGGTGATGGCCGTGGCCGACTCACCCGAGCGACTGGTCGATCGCACCGCGCTCTTCCTGCACCGCGTCGAGGCTCAGCTGCCGGCGCCGACCCGGAGGATGCTCGGCGCGCTGCGAACCGGCGACGCGCCGCTCGAGGGCAAGAAGGTGCTCGTGGTCGACGACGACATCCGCAACGTGTTCGCCCTCACCTCCTCGCTGGAGCAGCGCGGGATGAAGGTCGTGTTCGCCGAGAACGGACGCGAGGGGATCGAGCGGCTCCTGCAACACGCGAATACCGATCTGATCCTGCTTGACATCATGATGCCCGAGATGGACGGCTACGAGACCGCGCGCGCGATACGGTCGATGCCGCGCTTTGAGCATCTGCCGATCATCTCGCTCACCGCAAAGGCCATGAAGGGTGACCGAGAGAAGGCGATCATCGCGGGGGCGTCGGACTACATCACCAAGCCCGTGGATGTCGAGCAGCTGCTCTCGATGATGCGCGTGTGGCTCGACGCGTAGATCCTGCGCCGGCGGAGCCGGCCGAGCACGGCGCTTCGACAGAACTGATCGCGGCCCGAGCCCTACCGATCCTCATGGTCGACGATCGGCCGGAGAACCTGCGCGCGCTCGAAGGTGTGCTCGAACCGCTCGGCTACCCGCTGATCGCGGCCGGATCGGGCGGGGAGGCGCTGCGCCTGTTGCTCGAGCACGACTTCGCGCTGATCCTGCTCGATGTGCGCATGCCCGACCTCGACGGACTCGAGACGGCTCGCCTGATCAAGGGCCGAGCGCGCACGCGGGACATCCCCATCGTGTTCCTGACCGCCGCGCGCGACGACGTGGGGGACATCCTTCGCGGTTACGGAGTGGGCGCCGTGGACTATGTGCTGAAGCCCTTCGACGCCGAGCTGCTGCGCTCCAAGGTGGCTGTGTTCGCCGAGCTCGAGCGCAACCGGCGCGCGTTGAAACGTTCCGAGGCGGTGCTCGAGGCGGTGTTCGAGGCCGCGCCGATCGGCCGCACGGTCCTCGACGGCGAGCGAGCGATCATCCGCACCAATCCCGCCTTTGCCCGGCTCGTCGGACGCGATCCGGCGGACCTGCGCGGGGCTCCGGTCGCCGAGCTGTGCCACATCGAAGATCGCGAAGCGCTGTTCGCCGCGCTCGACGACGCGAGCCGTGAGCAGCCCGAATCCGACAGCTTCGCTCCCCACGGTGCCGACCTGCGGTTGACGACGCAGACGGGTGCGGAGGTATGGGTCACCCTGGTCGCCTCCGCCATCGAGCCCACGGAGCTCGTCCAGCCCCTGCTGCTCGCCCAGTGGGTCGACCTGCGACCGCGGCGCCGTGCTGAGGAGGCTCGAGCCGAGCTGCTCATGGAGCACGCCGCGCGCACCCAGGCGGAGGCGAGCGCCGACCGGCTGGCGAAGCTCCAGGCGTTGAGCGGCGCGATCAATTCACTGTCGCTATCCGACGTGATGCTGGAGTTGGCGCCTCGGCTGGCCGAGCTGTTCGACGCCGAGGTCGCCGAGGTGTCCCTCAGCTCGGTTGGGGACGTGGAGGACCCGATTCGCGTGCGCGCAGCGGAGGGAAGCGCACGGCTGCTCGAGGCGGACCATCCCCACGCGCCACTCGAGCAATGGGTCGAGGCCCCGATGATCATCGACGGTAAGACCAGCGGCGCGCTGCGGCTGGGGTTTACCGCCGGCCGTGTCTTCACCGCCGCCGAGCGCTCGCTTCTGTACGACGCCGGCGACCGTGCCGCCCTCGCGATTCGGCGCGCGCAACTGCACGAGCAGGAACATCGCATCGCGGTCGAGCTCCAGCGTGGGCTGCTCCCCAAGAAGCTTCCAGAGATCCACCGGATTACGCTCGCCGCCCACTACGAGGCGGCCGGCGTCGGCGCCGAGGTAGGAGGCGACTGGTACGACGCGTTCGTGTTGCCGGGGGACAGGCTCGGGGTGGTGGTTGGGGATGTCGCCGGCAGAGGGATACCGGCGGCCTCGGCGATGGGACAGCTGCGCAGCGTCACTCGCGCGTTCGCGGTTGCGGACGACGGGCGTCGCTCGCCGGCCCACGTGTTGACGCGCCTGAACCACCACCAGCTCGCGCTCGCTCAGGAGGAGATGTTCACCGTGCTCTACGCGATCGTGGACGCCGGGCGAGGTTCGATCTCGTGGGCGAGCGCGGGCCATCCGCCTCCGTTGCTGCGCTCCCGGAGCGGCGAGACGCGCTTCCTCGACGGCGGCGAAGGGTTGATGGGGTTCGAGGAGATCGTCTACGAAGAGTTCCGGGCGCAGATCGGCGGGGGAAGCACCCTGGTCTTCTACACCGACGGGTTGATCGAGCGCCGCGCCGAGTCGCTGGAGGTGGGCATGCGGCGGCTGGCCGATGCGGTGGGGGCCGGCTCGGAGGAGCCCGGGGTCCTGTGCCGGCAGGTGCTCCAGGACGTGCTCCCCGCCGGCGGGAACCTGCACGATGACGTGACCGCGGTCGTCGTGAAGGTGGCCTGAAAGCCGGGTCTAGGCCGCCCGCTGCTCGCCGGTGCCCCCGCCCGTGAGCCCATGATCGATCTCGAACCACACCGAGAACCGACCCGGCGCCCGGAGCGTGCCCCAGCGTGACGCTTGCCTGTCGATCAACAGGATCCCGTAACCACCGAGGCGATCCGGGCGCGGCGTCTCCGCCGGCCAATCGAAGCCCACCCCGCCGTCGCTGACCACCACCCGGGTCAGCTCATCGGTGACCGCGACGCTGAATCCGATCTCGTAGTCGTCCTCGACGACCGGATGCACGACCGCGTTCGTCACCACCTCCGAGACGAGCAAGGTGAGCGTCTCGAGGTGACCGGCGGCGAGAGGATGATCGGCCACGACGTCCTGAAGGACTGCGCGCGCCTCCCGCGGCGCTTCCACCGACGGGTCGATGTCGACCCTTACGGCCCGCGCGGATCGCGAGCCGGCGCTTTCGTCAGCCGCGCCCGACACATCATCTGCAGCTTCATCGGGATCGGCGAACGGCAGCTGCTCGTGGGCACCGGTGAGGACAAAGGTCTGCATCACGTTCTCCGGCGGCCTGAGGAGGGTCAGCCTCCAGCCGGCGCGCAGAGAGAGCGCGTGGCTCTGCAACAGGAATTTCAGCCCCGAGGAGTCGACGAACTGCACCTCGCGGAGATCGATGACGAGGGCTTGCGGGTTCTCGGCCACGACCTGCTCACGGGCCTCCTGCAGCTGGGCGACCGTGGCGATGTCGATGTCCCCACGGACGCGAATCGTCGCGCCGCTGGGGGTCCATTCGATCGCGACGTCGAATGCAGACGGCTGAACCATCGCTGCGCAAAGGTTGCCATGAATCGTCCGGCCGCGCCATCGCGCTCGGGGTTGTTCCTAGGCGTACGCTGATCGCCGTGCCATCTCGCACCACAGGGCTCGAGCCTTACACCCCCGAACGGCCGCCGGTGTGGGCGGGACTGGCCTTGGCCGCGCTGGCCGTCGCGGCCGCGACGGCCGCCATCTATCCGTTGAAGGCGCTCGCGCCGGCGGTCTCGCTCAGCGTCGTCTACCTGCCGGCCGTGCTCCTCGTGTCCGCGTACTGGGGTCTTGCCCTCGGACTGCTCACGTCGGTCGCGAGTGCCGCGGCATTCAACTTCTTTCACATCCCACCCGTGGGGCGGTTCACGATCGCCGATTCCCGTAACTGGGTGGCGCTGGCGGCATTCATCATCGTTGCGGCGGCGGTGAGCACGCTGGCGAACATCGCGCGAAGCCGTGCTCTCGAGGCCGAGCGGCGCCGGCAGGAGGCGGACATCGCGGCCGGGCTCGCGCGCGAGCTGCTGGCGGGCGCGCAGACGCGGGAGGCGCTGGGCGTCACCGCGAGGCGGGTGGCGACGGCGATGATGATGCCGTCGGCCGCGATCGAGCTGGGGACGGCGGCGGGCGACCATCGCCGAGCGGCGATCCCGCTGCACGGCCTGGACGGTGAGCAGCTCGCGACGCTGCTCATACCGCGGGATCTCTCGCCTGACGTCGTGGAGCGGCTGCGCGCCCGCGTCGTGCCTGCGCTGGAAGCACTCGTGGCGATCGCCCTGGACCGCGACGCCATGCAGGCCGAGGCGGTCGAGACGGCCGCGCTCCGTCGCAGCGACGAGCTCAAGACCGCGCTTCTCCAAGCCGTCTCCCACGATCTGCGCACCCCCCTGACGGCGGTCGTGGCCGCCGGCCACGCGCTGGGGGCGGCGTCGTTGACGGGCGAGGAGCGCGCGGAGCTGAGCGCCGCGGTCGTCGAGGAAGGGGAGCGACTCTCCGCCCTGATCGACAAGCTGCTGGATCTCTCGCGCCTGCAGGCCGGCCGGGCCGACCCGCACCGCGAGTGGATCATGATCGAGGAGGTGCTCCTCGCGGCCACCGATGCGCTGCCCTCGGCCCCCGGTGGGGTCCGATTGTCCGTCGATCCGGATGTGCCGGTGGTGCTGGCCGACGCGGCGCAGCTCGAGCAGGTGTTCGTCAACCTGCTCGAGAACGCGCGACGGTACTCGGGCGGGCTGCCGGTGTCGGTTCATGCCCGGGTGTCGGGCGACCGGGTGGTGATCCGGGTGGTCGACCAGGGGCCAGGGATCGGCCGGGCCGAGCAGGAGCGCGTATTCGAGCCGTTCTACCGGGGCCCCCAACCCGCGCACCAGGCGTGGAGAGGGTCGGGACTGGGCCTGGCGATCGCCAAAGGGTTCGTCGAGGCCAACGGCGGCAGCATCTCGGTCAGCTCGCTGCCCGGTCAGGGCACGAGTTTCACCGTCGAGCTGCCCGTCGCCCCCGAGTCGCAGACGGTCGACTCGCGGGTGCCGGCGTGAACGATCGATCGCAAGTGGGCCAGCCTGAAAATCAGTACCCCATTCGTGGGCGAGAATCGAGCGTCGCAACGACGCAGGACCGAAGGTGTAGCAGCGCTACACCGAGGTCCGAGGACGCAGCGAGGCGAAGATTCGCAGCCGCGAAGGGGGTGCGGATTTGAGGGATGGTCCACCAGTTCTGGTCTGCGACGACGAGACGCAGATCCTCCGCGCCCTGCGGGTGATTCTGCGCGACGCCGGCTACGAGGCGCTCCCGGCTGACAGCGGCGAGGAGGCGCTCGACCTCGCGGCCGTTCGTCATCCTCAGGCGGCGATCATCGACCTGGTTCTGCCGGACATCGAAGGGGTCGAGGTGTGCCGCCGCCTGCGCGAATGGAGCGACATGCCGATCATCGTGCTTTCGGCGGTTGGGGATGAGGACGCCAAGGTCAGGGCGCTGGCCGCCGGTGCGGACGACTACGTGACCAAGCCGTTCGGGCCGCGCGAGCTGATCGCGCGGCTGGAGGCGGTGATGCGGCGGGTCGGCTCAGAACCCGAGGAGACCGTGATGCGGGCGGACGGACTCGAGGTCGACATCGCGGCGCGCGTGGTCCGCCGTGACGGTCACGACGTTCATCTGACGCCCAAGGAGTTCGACCTGCTCCGCGTCCTGGTGCGCAACCGCGGCCGCCTCGTGACCTATCGCGAGCTGCTGGTCGCGGTGTGGGGATCGGCGTACGCCGACGACACGCAGGTTCTGCGTGCGCATGTCGCGAACCTCCGCCGCAAGATCGAGCCGGTGGACGGCCCGCGGTACGTGAAGACGGACCCCCGGGTTGGCTATCGGTTCGCGGTCTGAGCCGACGCCTACCGCTCTCCGACCGAGAACGACGCTGCGCTCCGGGCGGTATCGAGAGCCTCCGTCCGACCCGCAGCCGCGAGCACGTGCTCGTACTCGCGCCGCACGTCGTCGCGGTCCGACGGCTCGGGCACCGACTCGTCGCTCGACCGCAGGATCATCGCCGCCTGCTTGAGCAGCAGCTCCCGCTGCTCGTCGCTCGTGGTGTGGTCCACGATCTTGGTCAGCGCTTCGAGCTGGCGGATCAGCACGGCCGGCATGCCTCGCCCCGCCTGGCGGATCTTCTCGAACGCTCGCTCGATGAGCCGCGAATAGCTGACGTGGGCAGTGATCACGCGCACGTAGCCGTCTCGGTCGCGGTGGACGCGCACCGGTCGCCACCGTGCCGTCACCCTGCACAGGTTCTCGCCGAGCCAATCGATGCACGTAAGCGCGGTGAACGTGTCGTTTACCGCCGGAGACAGCGCCCGGATCCCGATCTCGACGAGCTGGTCAACCGCGAAGGACAGATCCTGGGCGAGCGTGCGGCTCGAGCCCGTGATGTGCGCCCGGCCCAGCGCCTTGCTCACCGCCTGTGCGGTCCCGGGAGGCCAGACGGTCGCCATCGGATAGCCGCGGACCAGGAAGTGGCCGGGTCGGTGCAGCAGTCTGATCACCGCGCCTTTTTCGGCCGCCAACCCCACCAGGGTCTCGTGACGGACAAACTGCAGGTAGCCGCTCGAGGGCGCGGTGACCGTCCCGCCGCCCTCCGTCATTTGCCGGAGCAGCTCGGGGACCGAGGGTCCGGACTCGAGCGGGTTCGAGTCCTCGGCCGACTCGATTTCGATCGCGCGCGACAGATCCTTGGCGATGCTGGCGATCACCTGCGGCAACTGAATCGAGGCCGCGATGTGGTGGATGAAGTAGATCAGGACGGCCATGGAGAGCGTGACCAGTCCGACCGACACCGTGATCGACAGGTGGGGAACGAACTCCGGACCTTGTCTGCCGGGGCTGATCGAGATCAGCACCAGCGTCGCGTAGACGAACGTCGCCACGAACGTGCCCAGGGTGAACTGGGTGCCTCGGTCGCGGATGAAGTTGCGAAGCATCCGAGGCCCGAATTGCGTGGAGGCCAGCGTCAGCGTCACGATCGTGATCGAGAACACGACCCCCACGACCGTGATCACCGCCGCCGCCAGCGCGGTCAGGATCTGACGGGCAGCGTCTGCGCTGCCGAACGCCATCCAGGAGGGGAGCGTCAGGTTGTGGTCATACGCCGCCCGGTCGAGCACGTGCGTGCCCGCGTACAGAGCGACCGCGCCGATCACCTCGAGCGACGGGACGAGCCACAGGTTGGTCCGCAGGGCTTCACGCCGCCACTCGGAACGCAGCGAAAAAGGAAACATCACGGGAGCTGAAGGTCGGTAACCACGAGGGGCCAGGGATCGCACGTGCCGACCAGACTTCCCGGCTCACCTCGGCAAAGCTTAGCGCCGATCGGCACCCATAACGCGCCCCGGCTTCACAGAACCTTTATGGCCGCGGGTGCTTTCTGTATGGGTCCTTCACGGCACGGCGACCATGCTGGTCGCATGGACATCGTCGCAGTGGTTCTGGGAGTCGCAATGTTCGCCGTGCTGTTCGGCCTCATCTACGCGATCGAGCGAATTTGACCGCGCCGCTCGCAGCATTCATCGCGCACATCGGCGGCGCGGATTTCTTGGGCCTGGTCGTGTCGGTGATCGTTTGCGTCTATCTCCTGTACGCGCTGCTGCGCGGGGAAAAGTTCTAAAGCGATGACGGTGCGGGGGCCTGAGCGATGACCTTTTTCGGCTGGCTGACGATCTTCCTGTTCGTCACGGTCCTGACGCTGCTGGCGCTGCCCCTCGGTCGTTACATGGCGGCCGTTTACACCGGTGAGCGTACGTTCATGGATCCGTTGCTCCGCGCTCCGGAGCGCTTGCTCTATCGGGTCATGCGTGTGAACCCCGAGAAGGGTCAGGACTGGAAGGCGTACGCCAGGAGCCTCATCATCTTCTCGGTTGCGGGCTGGCTGCTGTTGTACCTCATCCTGCGCACGCAGACGCTGTGGAACTTCACCGGCCTGAACCCCGAGCACTACTACTCCGCGCCGTGGAACGTGACGTTCAACACCGCCTCGTCGTTTGTGACGAACACGAACTGGCAGTACTACGGCGGCGAGACCACGATGAGCTACTTCAGCCAGATGGCCGGGCTGACCGTGCAGAACTTCCTCTCCGCCGGAGTGGGGATCGTGGTCGCGGTGGCGGTGATCCGAGGGATCGTCTCTCGCAGTGGCAAGAGCCTCGGCAACTTCTGGCAGGACCTGGTGCGCACGGTCCTGTACGTGCTGATGCCGATCTCGTTTCTGTTCGCGCTCGTCCTCGTGTTCCAGGGGTCGATTGAGAACTTCTCCCACTATCTGAGCTTCAGCGGCCCGACGGGACTCGCGAACTCGATCGCGATGGGGCCGGTGGCCTCCCAGGAGGCGATCAAGCTGCTGGGCACCAACGGCGGCGGCTTCTTCAATACCAACTCCGCGCACCCGTTCGAGAACCCGACCGGGTTTACCAACTTCGCCGAGATGCTGAGCGTGCTGGTCATCCCGGCCGCGCTCGTGTTCACCTACGGCCGGATGGCCGGCAACCGCCGGCAGGGCTACGCGATCTACGCGACGATGATGGTGATGTTCCTCGGCGCGGTGTCCGTCGCGTACATCGCCGAGGCGCACGGGTCGCCGGCGCAGCACGCCGCCGGCCTGCACACCGGCGTGATCCACGGCTCGGCCGGCGGCAACATGGAGGGCAAGGAACAGCGGTTCGGGATAGCCGGCTCGGCGCTCTTCGACACGATCACCACTGTGACCTCGTGCGGTGCGGTCAACAGCTCGATCGAGTCGTTCACAGGTATAGGCGGCGCGGTCCCGATGGCCAACCTCTCTGCCAGCGAGGTGATCTTCGGGGGGGTCGGGACCGGTCTGTACTCGATCCTCCTCTACGTACTGTTGGCGGTGTTCATCGGTGGCTTGATGGTGGGGCGAACACCCGAGTACCTGGGCAAGAAGATCGAGGCCCGGGAAATCAAACTGGTCGCCATCGGCCTTTTGATCACTCCGCTGTCGGCGCTCCTCGCGACGGCGCTGGCGGTCGCGAGCCACGCTGGCCGCGTTTCGATCTCTTCGGCGGCGACCGGCCCGCAGGGCTTCTCGGAGACTTTCTACGCCTACCTGTCGCAGGCCAACAACAACGGCTCGGCGTTCCCCGGCTACACCGGATTCATCCAACCGAACGCGGGCAACCTCGGCTCCCACGGGATCACGTTCGCGAACCTGCTGGGCGGCTTCACCATGCTGTTCGCGCGCTTCGCGCCGATCCTGTTCGCGCTGGCGGTCGCCGGGTCGCTCGCCGGCAAGCGGATCAGCCCGCCCGGCCTGGGGACCATGCGCACCGACAACCCCACGTTCGTGGTGCTGCTGATCGGCGTGATCATCCTGGTCGGCGCACTGACGTTCTTCCCCGCCCTGCTGCTCGGACCGATCGTGCAGGGCCTCACCGGACACCTCTATTAACCATGAAACGCGACATCGTCACCTCCGCCCTCGGGATCATCGTCCTCACACTCCTATGCGGGGTGCTCTACCCACTCGTCGTCACCGGCGTGAGCCAGGTGGCGTTCCCGGGCAACGCCAACGGTCAGAAGGTGTACGTCCAAGGCAAGCTGGTCGGCTCGAAGATCATCGGCCAGCAGTTCGCCGACCAGGTGGCAGGGAACGGGAAGCCGCTCCGCGACAAGAACGGCAACCCGGTCACCAACCCCGACCCTCGCTACTTCCAGTCGCGCCCCTCCGCGACCGTGCCGCCGAACAACGCCGCGGCAACCACGTTCTCGAACCTCGGCCCCAACAACGTCGCCACCGAGCAGGCGATCGCCGCCAACATCAAGGCCTACCTGGCGCTCGAGAAGCCCTACGACCCAGGGCTGACAGTCGCACACATTCCCGTCGACGCGGTCAACACCTCGGCCTCGGGGATCGACCCGGACATCTCCACGGCCAATGCAGACATCCAGGCACATCGCGTCGCGGCCATTCGTCACCTGTCACTGTCGCAAGTTGACTCCCTCGTCTCCCGATATACCCACGGGCGCGGACTCGGGTTCTCGGGTGAGCCGGGAGTGAACGTGCTGCAGCTGAACCTCGCCCTCGACCGGCTCACGCGGGGTCACTGATGTCGGTAGGTACACGCACCGGTCAGGAACGCACCGCCCCCGCTCCCGAGCGCCGCGCGATCTCGTTGTTCCGACGCGACATCGTGATCCGTGCCCTCGTCGACAGCGTGATTAAGCTCGACCCGCGGGTGCAGATCCGCAACCCCGTGATGTTCGTGGTCGAGATCGGGGCCGCGATCACCACCGTCACCTGGCTCATCCAGGTGTTCGGGGGCAAGGCCCTCGGGGGCAACGATCCGGGCTGGTACACGTTCGTGATCTCGGTGTGGCTGTGGCTCACGGTGGTGTTCGCGAACATGGCCGAGGCGTTCGCGGAAGGACGCGGCCGGGCTCAGGCCGACACCCTCCGTTCGATGCGCCAGGAGACCGTCGCGACGATGGAGGACGGCACCACCAAGCGCGCGTCCGAGCTCGAGAAGGGCGACATCGTCGTGGTCGAGGCGGGCGAGCTGATCCCGGGCGACGGGACTGTCATCGAAGGAATCGCCTCGGTCGACGAGTCGGCGATCACCGGCGAGTCGGCGCCGGTGATCCGCGAGTCCGGCGGCGACCGCTCCGCGGTCACGGGCGGGACGCGAGTGCTGTCCGACCGGATCGTGGTCGAGATCACCCAGGAGCCCGGTCGCTCCTTCCTCGATCGGATGATCGCGCTGGTCGAAGGCGCCGCGCGCCGCAAGACCCCCAACGAGATCGCGCTGGGCATCCTGCTCGCCGGGTTGACGCTGATCTTCATGATCGTCGTGGCGACGTTGCGCCCGTTCGGGCTGTTCGCGCACACCCCGATCTCCGAGACGACGCTGATCTCGCTGCTGGTGGCGCTGATCCCGACCACGATCGGCGCGCTTCTGTCGGCGATCGGGATCGCGGGGATGGACCGGCTGGTGCGCCGCAACGTGCTCGCCCTCTCGGGTCGCGCGGTCGAGGCGTCGGGCGATGTCGACGTGCTGCTGCTCGACAAGACAGGCACGATCACGATCGGCAACCGGCTGGCCGCGGCATTCATTCCGATGCCGGGGGTCCCGGAGGCGGACCTGGCCGAGGTCGCCCAGCTCGCCTCGCTCGCGGACGAGACCCCGGAGGGGCGCTCGATCGTGGTGCTCGCCAAGCAGTACGGGATCCGAGAGCACGACATGTCGGACCTGCACGCCCGGTTCGTGCCGTTCACCGCGCAGACGCGGATGAGCGGCGTCGACCTCGACGGCCGCATGCTGCGCAAGGGCGCCGGCGACGCGATCATCGAGTTCATCGCCGACGAAGGCGGCCGCGCCCCCTCGGAGCTCCAGCCTGTGCTCGACCGCATCGGCCGCGAGGGCGGCACCCCTCTCGCGGTCGCGTCCGACTCGCAGGTGATGGGCGTCATCTATCTCAAGGACACGATCAAGGAGGGGATGCGCGAGCGCTTCGATCACCTCCGCGCGATGGGGATCCGGACGATCATGATCACCGGCGACAACCGGCTCACCGCGGCCAAGATCGCCGACGAATCCGGCGTCGACGACTTCCTCGCCGAGGCGACGCCCGAGGCGAAGCTCACCCTGATCAGAGAGCAGCAGGCGGGCGGACGGATGGTGGCGATGACCGGCGACGGCACGAACGACGCGCCCGCGCTCGCGCAGGCGGACGTCGGCGTGGCGATGAACACCGGGACCCAGGCCGCGCGCGAGGCCGGGAACATGGTCGACCTCGACTCCAACCCGACGAAGCTCATCGAGATCGTCGAGGTCGGCAAGCAGCTGCTGATCACCCGTGGGGCGTTGACCACGTTCTCGATCGCCAACGACGTCGCGAAGTACTTCGCGATCCTGCCCGCGATCTTCGCCACCACCTGGGCCACCACCAAGGGCGGCAACGGCCCCCTCCACGTGCTCAACATCATGAGCCTCGGGACGCCCAGGTCCGCGGTGATCTCGGCGATCATCTTCAACGCGATCGTGATTCCACTCCTGATTCCGATCGCTCTGAGGGGTGTCCGCTACCGGCCGATCGGCGCCAGCGCGCTGCTCCGCCGCAACCTCTGGATCTACGGTCTCGGCGGGCTCATCGCTCCGTTCATCGGGATCAAGCTGATCGATCTCGTTATCCACAACCTGCTGGGCGCATGAGACACACGCACGCGCTCACACCCTTCCCGCTCCCGAGGAGCACCTCCCTCCGGCCTCCGGGCCTGCTCGACCGGATCGCCGCGCGGGTGCGGGGCCCGTGGCTCGATCGGCAGCTCGCTCGCGGCGTGGTCACCTGGCATTCACCGGCTCACGCGGCACGCGCCGTGCAGGTAGCGAGCGACCGCAGGCGCCGCGCGCTGGCGCGCTCGCTCGAGCGACTGGTCGAGCAGTCCGACCGGCCGCAGCGGCGGTCGATGGCGAGCGCGATGATCGCACCCTGCCGGCGGCAGGTGCGTGCAGCACTGCCCGACATCCTCGACGTCTCCGCACGGCTGCGCTCCACCGGACCCGTCGATCCTTACGGCATGCTCCGCCTGCACGACCTGCTGTGCGACGGCGGAGGGCCCTGCTATGCCTGGATACATCCGGATGCACTCACGATCGAGCTGCGAGAAGTGTCGACATGGTTGGAAGTCAACGACTGACGTCCGAGCTGGGTGCTCCTGATCGCGTGAGCCAGCCGCGCCGCGGACATCTGCGCCTCTTCCTGGGCATGGCCGCCGGTGTCGGCAAGACCTACCGAATGCTCCAAGAGGGCCACGCCGAGCAGGAGGCGGGACGCGAGGTGGTGATCGGGCTACTCGAGACCCACGGCCGCGCCGACATCACGACGCTCGCCGAGGGGCTGCCGGTGCTGCTGAGCCGGCGGGTCGAGTACCGCGGCACCGAGCTCGAGGAGATGGACCTCCCGGGGATCCTGCGCCGGGCGCCCGAGCTTTGCCTTATCGACGAGCTCGCCCACACCAACGCCCCCGGGGTCGAGCACCACAAGCGCTACGAGGACGTCGAGGATGTCCTCTCCGCGGGGATCGACGTCCTCTCCACGGTCAACGTCCAGCATCTGGAATCCCTCAACGACCAGATCGCCGAGCTGAGCGGCGTGCGCGTGCGCGAGACGATTCCCGACGACGTCCTCGGGCGCGCCGACGAGATCGTGATGATCGACCTCACCCCCGAGGCGCTGATCGAACGGCTGCGCGCCGGCAAGGTGTATCCCCGCGAGCGCATCGAGTCGGCGCTGGGCAACTTCTTCCGGATCGAGAACCTCTCGGCGCTGCGCGAGGTCGCGCTGCGCCAGGTCGCCGAGGAGGTCGGCCACAAGCGGCTGACCACGGTCGAGCCGGCGGTTCGCTCGCGCGAGGAAACCATCGCCGCCGACGCGCCCCAGGCCGTCGGGGAGAGGCTGCTGGCGCTCGTCGAGCCCTACCCGGGAGCCCAGCGCCTGGTCCGCCGCGCCTGGCGCTCGGCCCAGCGCCTCGCGGCGGAGCTGGACATTCTCTGGGTGCAGCCGCCTGGTGGAAAGCTCTCCGCCGAGCAGGAGAGCTCGCTGGCGGCGCTGCGTCAGCTGGCCTCGGTGCTCGGAGCGCGACTGCTCGTGGAGGAGTCAGACGACATCCCCGGGACGATCGCCGAGGTCGCCCGCCGGCAGGGCACCACCTACGTGCTGATGGGCCGCA
Source organism: uncultured Solirubrobacterales bacterium (assembly GCA_963731355.1). Lineage (GTDB taxonomy): Bacteria > Actinomycetota > Thermoleophilia > Solirubrobacterales > Solirubrobacteraceae > Palsa-465. The sequence continues at coordinate 177,723 of CAVSUS010000008.1, forward strand.
GCCGCCGTCCGCGCGGGCTGGCGCGGTTCAGGACTCCCTTGCCCCAGCGGTTGATGGAGCTGCTGCCGGGGGTCGACGTACGCATCGTGGCCGACCGCGGCCACTGGGCCAAGGAGGCGCAACCATGAGTGCCGTAGTCGTGATCGCTATCGCGGCGGCCGCCCTCGCTGTGGGGCTCGCCGTCGGCTTCTGGCTTCCCCCGCACGGTCGGCGTCCGGGCAAGGCCCGCCCGCGTCCGGTTCGGAGCATCCTGCTGCCGTTCACCGGGCAGGCCATCTCGCGACGGGCCTTCGAGTCCGCGGTGCGGCTCGCGAAAGCGGAGAACGCCACGATCATGCCCGCGTATCTCGCGCGGGTGCCGCGCAACCTGCCGCTCGACTCGTCCTTGCCGGCGCAGTGCTCGGACGCGATGCCGCTGCTCGAGACGATCGATCAGCGCGCCGCCAGTCAGGGGATCGCGGTCGACGCCCGGATCGCGCGCGGCCGCTCCTACCGGGATGCGCTGCGCCGCCTGCTCGAGGACGAGCACTTCGACCGGATCATCGTCTCGGCGACCGACAGCCCCAGGGTCGGGCTCAGCGCCGAGGACCTCGAGTGGCTGCTCGAGAAGGTTCCCGCCGAGGTCATGATCCTGCGGCCGGCGCCCGACGACGTGCGCTTGATCTCCGCCAACGGCGCCGGCCCGCACCACTGAACCGCAGGTTCGCGGGCGGGCGAGCCACAAGCCGCCCGCCCGCGCGAAACCCTGTACGGTCACTCCGACCATGGCGAACTTGACCGGGAGCTCGACGGCCGACGTAAACGCTCCCCTCGATCAAGTCTGGGCGCTGATCGAGGATGTCGAGGCGGCCCCAGGGTGGCAGGGCGGGCTCAAGGCGATCCGCGCTCTCGAACGCGACGGCGAGGGCCGCGCGACGCTCTGTGAATCCGAGTCCGACGCCAAGGTCCGCTCGATCAAGTCGACCGTGCGCTTCAGCTACGACGCTCCGACCCGGCTCAGCTGGCGTCAGGAGAAGGGCGAGCTCAAGTCGGTCGAGGGCAGTTGGGACTTGCAGGATCTGGGGGGCTCCCGGACACGCGCCAGCTACTCGCTGGAGGTGGATCTGGGACGGATGCTCGGCATGATCATCCGGGGCCCGCTCGTCGACGTGCTGCGCGCGATGCTGATCAACGCACGCGCCGGCGAGCTGAAGAAGCACGCCGAGTCGGGCTAGGTCAGGCCACGCGCTCGGGGACGCGCTCGGCCCGGCGCAGCTCGTGACGCGCGATCGTGCGCTTGTGGATCTCGTCCGGCCCGTCGGCGAGGCGCAGCGCGCGCTGGTGCGCGTACATCATGGCGAGCGGGAAGTCGTCGCTGATCCCACCGCCCCCGTGAACCTGGATCGCGCGGTCGATCACCTTGAGCGCGACGTTCGGGGCGGCGACCTTGATCGCGGCGATCTCGGTGCGGGCGTGCTTGTTGCCCACGGTGTCCATCAGCCACGCGGCCTTCATCGTCAAGAGGCGCGCCATCTCGATCTCGATCCGCGACTCGGCGATCCAGTCCTGGATGTTGGCCCGCTCGCTGACGGGCGCTCCGAATGTCGTGCGCGACGCGGCGCGGGCGCACATCAGCTCGAGCGCTCGCTCGGCGGCTCCGATCGAGCGCATGCAGTGGTGGATCCGCCCCGGTCCGAGACGCGCCTGGGAGATCAGAAACCCGTCTCCCTCGTTGGCGATGAGGTTCGAGGCGGGCACGCGGACGTCCTCGAAGACGATCTCTGCGTGGCTCTCCTGGTCGATGTAGCCGAACACGGGGAGGTTTCTCAGGATGTTGACCCCGGGCGTGTCCCGCGGGACCAGGATCATCGATTGCTGGCGATAGGGGTGACCGTCTGGATCGGTCTTGCCCATCACGATCAGGATCTGGCAGCGCTCGCGCAGCGCTCCGGAGGTCCACCACTTGCGACCGTTCAGCACGTACTCGTCGCCGTCGCGCTCGATCCGTAGCTCGATGTTGGTCGCGTCCGAGCTGGCGACGTCGGGTTCGGTCATCGCGAACGCCGAGCGGATCTCCCCCTCGAGCAGCGGCCGCAGCCATCGATCCTTCTGCTGGGGCGTGCCGAACAGCGCGAGCACCTCCATGTTGCCGGTGTCGGGTGCGGCGCAATTGCACGCCTCGGCCGCGATGTGGCTACGGCCCATGATCTCGGCGAGCGGCGCGTAGTCCACGTTGCTCAGTCCGGGGGCCGGCAGGTCGGGATCGTCGTGGGGTAGGAAGAGGTTCCACAGCCCGAGCTCGCGGCCGCGCTCCTTGAGCTCCTCCATCACCGGAGGGTGGGAGTGCGGGTCGCCGGAGGTCCGGAGCTGCTCGTAGTAGGCGGGCTCGGCGGGGTAGATGTGCTCGTCCATGAACGCGAGCAGGCGCTCGCGCAATTTGGTGCAGCGGTCTGAGAATTCGAACTCCATCTGCGTGTCATCTCCTCGTGGCGGCGTTCCGGGTTCGTTTGGTTTTGTTGTGGGCGACGTGGGAGGTGATGCCGAGTCCATTTGTCCACAGCCGCGTGAGCGTTTTCGCCAGTGCCTGCGTGGAGGCGTTTCCGTAGCCCTGGACGTAGCGGAAGTGCGCCATCCGGCCGACCATGGCACTCAGAGCATCGGCGGCGAGCTGCGGATCGAGCTCGGGATCGGCGAGGCCGCGCTCCTGCAGGTGGGCTATTGACTGAGCGTTGCGGCGTGCGAACGCCTCTGCGCGTCGGAGTCGCATGCGCCGGAAGTCGGCGTCGATGTGCGCGACCTGGTCGAGCAGGGCCATCAGCTTGGCGTTGCGCCGGTAGCTCGCGAGATAGGCGCGGTTGGTGGCCTCGATCACGGCGACCGGATCGTCGCGATCGGCCAGAAGACGCAGCCGGGGGTGGAGCATCTCCTCGTTCACGTCGTCCATCACCGCCGCGAACACATCGTGCTTGTCCTTGAAGTACGTGTAGAACGAGCCGGCGGCGACGCCGGCCTGAGCGGTGATGTCCGTGATCCGGGCGTCGAGGAAGCCGTCGCGCTCGAAGATGAGGCGGGCGGCCTGGACCAGTTTTCGCCGGGTGCGCGCGCCGCGGGCGCTCGCCGGCGGGCGGCGCGTGGTAGCGGGAAGGTGTCTGGGCGCGCCAGGTGCGGGCTCGCGAGGGGGCACGGCGCAAACCCTACAACGAGTTGAATCTGAGTTCAAGTTCGAGTATGTTTTCGGCTGCGCACTCATGGAGCTCGCGGATCGACATGTCGTCATCACCGGCGCCGGCAGCGGCATCGGACGCGCGCTGGCCGAGCGGATTGCGGCAGAGGGCCCGCGCGCGATCGTCCTCGCCGATGTGAACCCGGACGCGGTCCGAGCGGTTGCTGCGCAGGTTGGTGGGCTCGCGGTGCACACCGACGTCGGCCGAGAGGAGGACATCCGCGCGCTGGTGCGGCGCGCCCACGACCACGGCGGCCCGATCGACCTGTTCTGCTCGAACGCGGGGGTCCCCGGTCCCGGCGGGGGCCCCGAGGCGCCCGACGAGGAGCTCCGGCGCAGCTGGGAGGTGAACGTCATGGCCCACATCTGGGCGGCGCGAGCGGTGCTGCCCGAAATGGTGGAACGTGGCGAGGGCTACCTGCTCACCACCGCCTCGGCCGCCGGGTTGCTCACGCAGGTCTCCGCCCTGGCGTATTCGATCACCAAGCACGCCGCGGTCGCGGCCGCGGAATGGATTGCCATCAACTACGGCGATGCGGGGATCAAGGTGTCGTGCCTGTGCCCGCTCGGCGTCCGCACGCCGATGCTCGACACCGCGTTCGAGGACCGGATCGGGGCCGCCGCGTTGCTCCGGGACGAGCTCCTCGAACCCGCCGACGTCGCCGAGGCGGTGGTCGCGGGAATCCGAGAGGAGCGCTTCCTCATCCTGCCCCACCCGGTGGTGGCCAAGTACGTCGCGCTCAAGGGCGCCGACCACGAGCGGTGGTTGACGGGCATGCGCGGTCTAGTCCGGGCGGCGCGCGAGCGCTAAGCGGGCACTGAGCTGACTGACGCGCTCATTTCCCGCCCAACGGGTGGGTAACGATGTGGCGCAGCCGGCGCGCCGTCCGACCGAAGCCTCCGTGCGCGTGGAGCGCGAGGCCCGTGGCGCCCAGAAAAATCACGACCAACCCGGCGAGCAGTGCGAGTCCGGCGAGCAGGCTCGGCCAGTGGCGCTGCAGGAAGTTCCGGCCCGCGATAAGGACCCGGTCCGCGCTGTCGCCGGCGAAGACGATCGTCCCCACGATCGCGATCAGTGGCAGCACGAAGCAGATGTTGTAGATGACCAGCAGAACCAGCTGGCGCGTCGGTCCCACTCCGGATGCCACGACCGCGGCGATCACGGCGAAGTAGGGAAAGGCGGTCGGAAACTCGACCAAGCTGATCGTCGCGCCGAGGAAGCTCGACGACCGCCCGTGCGGGTCGACCTGCGGAAGGCTGCGGTTGGCAAGCCGGTCGCGATGGCGCCACAGCATCGCCGCCGCCACGAGCATCGCTACTCCCGCCGCGATCTCGAGCGAGTAGCGAACATCGCGTTCCGGGTGTGGCACGAGCGACAGGATCAGCTGCCCCGGCCCGAGCGCGACCGCGGCCCCGCACACGAGGTTGACCGCGAACACCGCGAGGCTGAACTCCGTGATCTGCTCGCGCGCGCGCTGCCCCGTCGCGAGGTACAGCGCCGGCGCGATCGTCGCCGGATTCAGCGAATCGGCCAAACCGATCGAGACCGCGAGGCCGATCAACCGGAACATGGAGGCAATGTTCCCGGGCCGCGGGTCGCGGAGTCAACCGGCCCGGTTATTAGACGTTGCTCATGCGCGCGTGCGCGAGACGTAGGCGCCGGATCGCGCGGTTACGCGAAGTGAAGCTCCTCGCCCTCCTCGTCGGAGACGGGCCGCTCGCACGTGGGGCACCACCACCGGGCTTCCATGGGCGTCCCGCACGCCACGTGTCGTGGCGCGGTGGCGTCCTCGGCGTTCCGCGCGCCCCATCCGGCCAGGAGCCTGAGGACTCCGCCGAGCTCCCGTCCGGCGGCGGTGAGTTCGTAGACGAATCGCGGCGGCCGCTCCGAGTACGGCCGGGCGACCAGGAGCGCGTTGCGCTCGAGCTGGCGCAGCCGCTGCGTGAGGACGTTGGGTGCGATGCCCTCGACCTGCTCCTGCAGCTCGCCGAACCGGCGCGGCCCGTCGAGCAGGGCCGCAATCAGGAGCAGCGTCCAACGGTCGCCGACGGTGGCGAGCGCCTCGGCGAGCGCCGAGCCGCCGTCCGGCGGCTCGGGCTCGGGTGGTCTCGCGGCCTCGGGCATGTCAATCGGAATCGTAGGGATGGCGAGCACCTCCTCTGCCTCCGGGTGCCGGCGCCGGGGTTTCGTGGACCGCCGGCCCGCGAGTTTGGTGGACTGCCGGCCCGCGAGTTTGGTGGTCCGCCGGCCCGCGAGTTTGGTGGACCGCCGGCGCCAGGGCCCAGATCCCGTGTGGTAGAGTTGCGACTTGCAGATTGCAAGTAACTAGTGTAGACGTGGCGCGCGCTCAGCGCCACAACCAAGGAGAAGGAAATGTCGTTGCTTGAAGAGTTGGAGGCCGCCGTTCAGAAGGCGGCGGAGAGCACCGGCCCGTCGGTCGTCGGCCTCGGCCGAGGCTGGGGAGTGGGCTCGGGTGTCGTGATCGCGTCCGGGCGCGTCCTCACCAATGCGCACAACGTCCGTCACGACGAGGTTACGGTCGCGTTCGCCGATGGCCGCCGCGAGACCGCGCGGGTCGCGGGCTCGGATCCAGACCTCGACCTGGCGGTGATCGATGTCGACACCGGCGACGTCGAGGCGATCGAGTGGGCCGAGACCGGGACGGACGCGGTCGAGATCGGGAGGGCCGTGTTGGCGCTGGCCAACCCGGGCGGGCGCGGGCTGCGCGTCACCCCCGGCTTCGTTTCGTCGACGGCGCGCAGCTTCCGGGGTCCGCGTGGCCGCCGGATTGCGGGCGCGATCGAGCACACGGCGCCGCTGCCACGAGGCTCCTCGGGCGGGCCGCTGATCGACAGCTCCGGGCGCCTGCTCGGGATCAACGCCGTGCGCGTCGACGGTGGACTCATCCTCGCGATTCCCGCCGACGCCGCCGTCCGCGAGCGCGTCGAGGGGCTCGGTCGCGGCGAGCCGCCGAGACGAGTCCGCCTGGGTGTTGCGGTCGCGCCGCCGCGCGTCGCGCGTCGGCTGCGCCGCGCGGTCGGACTACCCGAGCGCGAAGGGGTCCTCATCCGCGCGGTCCAGGAGGGCAGCGCCGCCGAGCGCGCCGGCCTGCAGCGGGGGGACCTGATCGTCGGCGCCGGGGGTCAGGAGATCGAACGAGTCGATGCGCTATATGACGCCCTCGACGCAGCAAGTGCGGAGGGCCGGCTGGCGCTGACGATCGTGCGCGGCGCCGAGGAGCGCGAAGTCGAGGTCACGTTCTAGGAGGGATAGTCAATGAGCACCGTGTTGGACCACCCCGATCTTGGCGGAGCCGACCCTCGTGAGGCCGAGGCGCTCGACGCCTACTCCCGCGTGGTCGTGGATGTGGCCGAGCGGCTCGCGCCCTCGGTGGCGAACCTACGCCTGATGCGCCGGACTCGGGCGGGCCAGGTCCCGACGGGCGCCGGCAGCGCGGTCGCCCTCACCCCCGACGGTTTCGTGCTGACCTCGGCACACGTCGTTGCCAGCCGCGGCACTGGCCCACAGGGACGGCCGGCCACGGGTCGCGCTTCGTTTGTCGACGGCCGCGAGCTGAACTTCCACGTGGTCGGACTCGACCCGCTGTCCGATCTCGCGGTGATTCGCGTCGACGGCGACGACCTGGTGCCGGCGGTTCTCGGTGACGCGGAGGGGCTCCGCGTCGGGCAGCTGGTCGTCGCGATTGGGAACCCGAACGGCTTCGCGGGCTCGGTGACCGCGGGCGTCGTCTCGGCGCTGGGCCGGTCTCTCCCGGCCCGCGCCGGACGGACCACGCGTTTCATCGACAACGTGATTCAGACCGACGCGGCGCTGAATCCCGGTAATTCGGGCGGAGCGCTCGTGGACAGCCGCGGCCGCGTGGTCGGGATAAATACCGCCGTCGCGGGGGTCGGACTCGGTCTGGCGGTGCCGATCAACGCGGCGACCCGGCAGATCATCGGTTCGCTGATGCGCGATGGTCGGGTCCGCCGCGCGTACATCGGGATCGCCGGAGGTCCCCGGCCCCTGCCGCCGCACGCGCGCGTCCGGCTGGGGAGGGCGTCGGGCGTGGAGATCGTCGAGGTTGCGCCGGGAAGTCCCGCCGAGCGCGCGGGCCTGCGCGCCGAGGATCTGATCGTCGAGCTCGACCAGCGCCCGATCGAGCGCGTGGACGACGTCCAGCGCCTGATGGGCGAGGACGCGATCGGCCGGCGGCTCACGATCCGCGTGCTGCGGGGTGAGAAGCTGCTCGACCTCGAGCTCTCCCCGGTCGAATTGCGCGAATAGACCGGGGCTGAACAGCTACACTCATGGGTTCTGGCGCCGGGGCGGCGTTAGTTTTGACGCCCGCTTTCGGGCAGCCAGAGCCCTGATCACCCCGGACGGGAACGCTTAGATGGCCCGTGGAGATGTGCGGATCGCGGCAACTCTCGCTTGTGAAGAGTGCAAGCGCCGCAACTACCAGACGAACAAGAGCAAGCGGAACAACCCCGAACGACTCCAGCTGCGCAAGTACTGCCGTTGGTGCAGGCGTCACACCCCGCACCGCGAAACGCGCTGAGCTGACGGAGGCAGTTCGTGGCTCGCAACCGCAAACGAGCAAAGGAACGGCGTGCGAGACGACCCGAGTCGGTCGCGGCCGCGCGCGCCCGTCGCGAGCAGTCGGCGCCCTCGCCGATCAGCCATGCCACCCCGGACGTCGAGCTCGCGGAGGCTCAGCTCGAGGTCGGGCGGCCGGATGCCGCCGATGAGGCCGATGAGCGCCCGGAGAGCCTAGGCGCCGCCGAAGACCGCCCGGACGAGGCGGACGGGCGCCGGCAGCTGCTCGATGAGGCTGAGACTGAGGGACCCGCTGAGCTCACAGACGAGGCCGATGACCGCCCGGAGGTACTCGATGAGGCCGACTCGGAGCTGGTAGACGAGGACGACCGGGGCTCGGAGCTAGTCGACGAGGTCGAGGCGGAGGCCGAGGAGGAGGACGACTACGACGAGCTCGAGGGCGAAGCTCTTCCGGCCGCCCCGGAGGATGGTCGCGCGCGTCGCGGCGATGGCCGCACGTCCGCCGGCGCTGGAGCGATCACCGTACCGGGCGCGGCTGTCCCCGAACGCCGGCCCTGGGTCGGCGGTCGCCTCGTACACTTCCTCCAAGGAAGCTGGCGCGAGCTGCAGCGGGTACAGTGGCCCGACCGCCGTCAGGTGATGCAGGCCACGGGAGTCGTGATCGGGTTCGTGATCGTCGCGGGCGTGTTCCTCGGTGTTGCCGACTGGGCCGCCGGCAAGATCGTCACGTACATCCTCAAGTAGCGCCGCGCGTAGCGCAAGCAGTCGGGCGAGGCCGGAGGCCGAGCGATATCTTCAAAGTTGCGTGGGCAGGATCAAGTAGAAATGTTCCGCTGGTACGTAGTCAACACATATTCGGGTCACGAGAACAAGGTCAAGCACAACCTCGAGCACCGCATCGTGTCGCTCGGGCAGCAGCGCGCGGTAAGGCAGATCGTCGTGCCCACCGAGTCCGTCTCGGAGATGAAGGACAACCAGAAGATCACCGTGGAGAAGCGCACAATGCCCGGCTACGTGCTCGTGAACATGGATCTCAACGAGGACTCGTGGTCGCTCGTGAAGGGAACCCCCGGCGTCACCGGGTTCGTCGGCGCGTCCAATGAGCCGGTCCCCCTCACCCAAGACGAGGTCAACCGCCTGCTCCATCGCGAGCAGGAAGTGCGCCCGCGCAGCCGGGCCCAGTTCTCGATCGGCGAGTCGGTCAAGGTGATCTCGGGCCCGCTGTCCGACTTCTCCGGCGAGATCTCGGAGGTCAACGAGGATGCCCAGCGGCTCAAGGTCCTGGTCTCGATCTTCGGTCGGGAGACGCCGGTCGAGGTCGGGTTCGATCAGGTGAAGAAGATCTAGCTGGGGCGATCGGACCATGGCCAAGAAAGTTCTGACCCAGATCAAGCTGCAGGCTCCGGGCGGCCAGGCGAGCCCCGCTCCGCCCGTCGGTCCCGCTCTGGGTCAGCACGGCGTCAACATCATGGAGTTCGTCAAGGCGTTCAACGCCCAGACGCAATCCGACGCCGGCACCGTGATCCCGGTCGTCATCACGGTTTACGAGGACCGCTCGTTCACGTTCGTCACCAAGAGTCCGCCGGCGGCGGTGCTGATCAAGCAGGCCCTGTCGCTGGAGAAGGGATCGTCCGAGCCCTACCGGGAGAAGGTCGGGCGGATCACGCGCGATCAGTTGCGCCAGATCGCCGAGAAGAAGATGAACGACCTCAATGCGAACGACGTAGACGCGGCGGCAAAGATCATCGCGGGCACGGCTCGCTCGATGGGCGTGGAGGTGGAGTAGGCGTGTCGAAGCATGGAAAGTCATACGAGGACGCGAAGCAGCGGTTCGATCGCGAGCGCGAATACTCGCCGGCGGAGGCGGTGTCGCTGATCAAGCAGCTCGCACGGGCCAAGTTCGATGAGTCCGTCGAGGTGCACGTCCGGACCGGATTGAACGTCCGGCACGCCGACGAGCAGCTGCGCGGCACCGTGGCCCTTCCGAACGGGCTCGGAAAGAATGTCAAGGTGGTTGTGTTCGCCCAGGGCGACAAGGCCCGCGAAGCGGAGGAGGCGGGCGCCGACGTGGTCGGGGCCGAGGACCTCGCGCAGCGGATCCAAGACGGGTTCGACGACTTCGATGTCGCGATCGCGACCCCCGACCTGATGCCCGTCGTCGGCCGCCTCGGCCGGATCCTGGGTCCCGCCGGCAAGATGCCCAATCCCAAAGTCGGCACGGTGACGATGGACGTCGGCCGCGCCGTCGAGGAGGCCAAGGCGGGGAAGGTCGAATACCGCACCGACCGCAACGCGATCGTGCACCTCGTGATCGGCAAGCGTGACTTTGACGAGCGCCGCCTGCTCGAGAACTACGCCGCAGTGATGGACGAGCTGATCCGTGCCAAGCCGTCGGCGGCCAAGGGGCGCTACATCCGCTCGGTCACGTTTGCCACCACGATGGGGCCGGGCGTCAAGGTCGATCCGTCGCGATTGCGCGACATCGTCGAGGAACCGGTGGCGGCGTAGACTCAGTCCTTAAGTTTCAAAAGAGACGGTGCCCGAGACCCCCGGCTGCGCCAGCGCTTAAGTCCGGGATAGGCGAGCCTCGACCCGACCCGAGTTTTCGGTGCCTTGGTGCTGACGCCCGCCTGAGCGCGGGCGTTGTTAATGAGAGGAACCATGAACCGAGAACAGAAAGCAGCCGCAGTCGAGGAGATCGCCGAGCAGATCCAAGGCGCCCAGGCGGTGTTCGCCGTGGACTACCGCGGCATCTCGGTCGCCCAGGCGGCCGACCTGCGCGCGCGGCTCCGCGAATCCGACACGAAGTTCCGGATCGTCAAGAACTCGCTCACCGAGCGCGCGGCGGACAGGGCGGGCGCGGAATCGCTCAAGGCGCTGCTCGAGGGCCCGACGGCACTCGCGCTCGTGCGCGGGGATGCCGCGGTGGCGGCGAAGGCGCTCAGCGACACGGCCCGGGCCCTGAATGTCCTCGAGTTCAAGGGCGGCCTGATGGACGGGAGCGCGCTGAGCGCCGATGATGTCCGAGCGATCGCCCGCCTTCCCGCTCGAGACGTGCTCCACGCGCAGCTCGTCGGCACGATCGCCTCGCCGATCACCGGCCTCGTGCGTACCCTGAATGCGCTGATCGCAGGGATCGCGATCCAGCTGAAGGAGATCGCGGATCGCGGGCTGGTGAGTGGCGAGGCGCCGGCGGAGGCTGAGGCGCCGGCGGAGGCTGAGGCGCCGGCGGACGCGGAAGCGAGCGCCGAACCCGAGGCCGAGCCCAGCGGCGAGCCCGAGGCCGAGCCCAGCGGCGAGCCCGAGGCCGAGCCCAGCGGCGAGCCCGAAGCCGCGCCCAGGGCCGAGCCCGAGGCCCCGCAACAAGAGTCTGAACAACCTGAACCGGCTGCCGGCGCCGAAGCTGGCGAGGCCGAGACATAAGGAGGAAACATGCCAACCACGCAAGAATGGATCGACGAGCTCAAGAGCATCTCGGTGCTCGAGCTGTCCGAGCGGATCAAGGCGCTCGAGGAGACGTTTGGCGTCTCGGCGACCGCTGCCGCAGTGGCCGCGCCGGTCGGTGCCGCCCAGACGGACGGCGGCGGCGAAGAGGCCGAGGAGCAAAGCAGCTTTGACGTCGTCCTCACGGCCGCCGGCGAAAAGAAGATCCAGGTGATCAAGGTCGTTCGCGCCGCCACGGGCCTTGGCTTGAAGGAGGCCAAGGCGCTCGTCGACGAGGCCCCCAAGCCGGTCAAGGAGGGCGTCGACAAGGAGGAGGCCGAGAAGCTCAAGGCCGACCTCGAAGAGGCTGGCGGAACCGTTGAGCTGAAGTAGCCGGCACCAGGGCTCGGCGCAGATCAGGGGACGTGCTTGATCTTTTGACGCATATACGCGCATAACGTCACGCACGTCCGCTCGGCGAGCCCCTCGCCAAGGGGGCGCCGGCGCGCGCCACCCGAGCAGTCGGCGCACCGGACACCCCGGACCGCCGGAGTCACCGGCCCAGCCGGTGCCTGGGCCGCCGGCGCGGCGTGCGGGGCACCCACGGCGCCGGCGCCACCGGCCTCTCACGCGCCCGGCCTTGCTCCCTGAGCAATTTCCCCCTAAACTCCCCGCGTCAGCCAATAGTCGTAGCCGCCCGAACCATGCGGCGCCGCGCCACATACGCGGTCGCCAGGGGCGGGGTCCGTGAGAGCTGGTAGCCCCTGCACAGGGCAGCGATGCCGTGTGCTATCTTTGTTGGTCGCGCCCTTTTAGGGGTCGGAGTTGACTCTGGGGGGCGCTTCTGCCTCCCTCTCGACCGCCCGAGGAGTCGCCGTCTTGGCAACCACTCATGCCCCCCGGACGCGCCGTAGCTTCGCGCGTCTGAACAAGGTTCTAGAAGTCCCCAACCTCATCGATATCCAGCGCAAGTCCTTCGACCGGCTGACCAATCCCCAAAGTGGCGGCCTGCGCGAGACGATCGACGACATTTCGCCGATCGAGGACTACACCGGCAATCTCGCCGTTCAGTTCGGCGAGTTCACCTTTGACGAGCCCGTCGCGAGCCTCGAGCAGTGCCGCGAGAAGGATCTGACCTACGCGCGGCCGCTCACGGTCACCGTCGCCTTCATCAACCGCGAGACGGGCGAGATCCGCGAGCAGTCCGTGTTCATGGGCGACTTCCCATGGATGACCGATCGCGGGACGTTCATCATCAACGGCACCGAGCGCGTCGTGGTCACGCAGCTGGTGCGCTCGCCGGGCGCCTACGTGATGGAGCCCAAGGACCGCGAAAAGCAGGTCTTCATCGCCAACCTGATGCCCGCGCGCGGTTCGTGGCTCGAGCTCGAGATCGACAAGAAGGGACGCGTCTACGTCCGCATCGACCGCAAGCGCAAGCTGCCCGTCACCGTGCTTCTGCGCGCGATGGGCTACTCCTCGGATGAGGAGATCCTGAACCTCTTCGGCAACTCGCTCTACATCCGCCTCACGCTCGAGGCCGATCCGGAGATGGTCCGGACCGAAGAGGGTGCGCTCATCGAGCTGTTCAAGAAGCAGCGTCCGGGCGAGCCGCCGTCGGTCGACGCGGCGAAGGCGCTGCTCAACCAACTGTTCTTCGACCCCAAGCGGTATGACCTCACGCGGGTCGGTCGCTACAAGCTGAACTCGAGGCTCGGGCTCGACATCGACCTCGAGACCCGCACGCTCACCCACGACGACATCATCGCCCTGGTCAAGGAGCTGGTGTCGCTTCCAACGCTGCTCGGGATGTCGGAGGACAACGACGACGAGGTCAAGGCCGATTACGCGGCCGAGGCCGCGGCGCTCCCCCGGGAGCCGATCCTCGATCACCTCGACGAGTACGAGCACTTCGGCAACCGCCGTCTGCGGACCGTCGGAGAGCTGATCCAGGAGGCCTTCCGGATCGGCCTGTACCGGATGGAGCGGGTGGTCCGCGAGCGCCTCACCACCGAGGACGCGGACACGATCACCCCGCAGACGATCGTCAACATCCGCCCCGTCGTAGCCGCGCTCAAGGAGTTCTTCGGCTCGAGCCAGCTGTCCCAGTTCATGGACCAGACGAACAGCCTCGCGGGCCTCAGGCACCGCAGGAGGCTGTCAGCCCTGGGCGCCGGCGGTCTGACCCGCGAGCGCGCGCCGATCGAGGTGCGCGACGTCCACCCGACCCACTACGGGCGCATGTGCCCGATCGAGACTCCGGAGGGCCCGAACATCGGGCTGATCGGCTCGCTGTCCTCCTATGCGGAGATCTCCGAGCACGGCTTTGTCACCACCCCCTACCGCGTGGTCAAGAACGGCAAGGTCACGGATGAGATCGTCCACCTCGACGCCACGCAGGAAGAGGAGAGGCTGATCGCGCAGGCGAACACGCCCGTGGACTCCCACGACCGTCTCAGTGGCGACGAGATCCTCTGCCGGACCCAGGCGGGGCAGTACGTGACCGTCGCCGCGGAGGAGGTCGACCTGATCGACGTGTCCCCCGAGCAGATCTGGTCGGTCACGACCGCCATGATCCCGTTCCTCGAGCACGACGACGCCAACCGGGCGCTGATGGGCTCGAACATGCAGGCGCAGGCCGTGCCGCTGCTCGTCACCGACGCGCCGCTGATCGGCACCGGGATGGAGCGCCGGGCGGCGATCGACACCGGCGACGTGGTCCTCTCGCGTGGCGGGGGCACCGTGTCCTACGTGGACGCCGAGCAGGTCGTCGTGGACAAGAAGGACGGCGGCCAGGACGAGTACGTCCTGCAGAAGTTCATGCGCTCCAATCAGGGCACGCTGATCCACCAGAAGCCGATCGTGGACGTTGGCGCCACGGTCAAGAATGGCGAGGTGCTCGCCGACGGCTCGGCCACCGACGGCGGTGAGATGGCGCTGGGCAAGAACCTGCTGGTCGCCTTCATGTCCTGGGAGGGCTACAACTTCGAGGACGCGATCATCCTGTCCAAGCGCCTGGTGCAGGACGACGAGCTCACCTCGATCCACATCGAGGAGTACGAGATCGACGCCCGCACGACCAAGCTGGGCGACGAGGAGATCACCCGCGACATCCCGAACCGCTCGGAGGAGTCGCTGCGCAACCTCGACGATCGCGGGATCGTTCGCATCGGCGCCGAGGTGTCCTCCGGCGACCTGCTCGTCGGCAAGGTCACCCCGAAGGGCGAGACCGAGCTGACGGCCGAGGAGAAGCTGATCCGCGCGATCTTCAAGGAGAAGGCGCGCGAGGTCCGCGACACCTCGCTCAAGGTGCCCCACGGCGAAGGCGGCGTCGTCATCGACGTCAAGACGTTCAGCCGCGACGAGGGCGATGACCTGCCGCCAGGAGTCAATGACCTGGTCCGGGTGTTCGTGGCCAAGAAGCGCAAGATCGCCGAGGGCGACAAGCTCGCCGGCCGTCACGGCAACAAGGGCGTGATCTCGAAGATCGTCGACGAGCAGGACATGCCGTTCCTCGAGGACGGCACGCCCGTTGACGTCATCCTCAACCCGCTCGGCGTGCCGAGCCGTATGAATCTGGGGCAGATTCTCGAGACCCACCTCGGCTGGGTCGCGGCCAACGGCTGGTACGACGACGGCTCCGACGGTCACAGGGCCGCCCAGGGCGACGGCGGCAAGGTCTACGTGGCCACGCCGGTGTTCGACGGCGCCACCGTCGCCGACGTCGACGAGGCGCTCGTCCGCTGGCAGGAGGAGCACAAAGGCTCGATCAGGATGGACGTGGACAAGAAGCGCCGGCTCGGCGAGCAGGCCTCCGGCAAGGTGACCCTGTTCAACGGCCGAACGGGCGAGCCGTTCGCGGAGCAGGTCACCGTCGGGCACATGTACATCCTGAAGCTCCTGCACCTGGTCGACGACAAGATCCACGCTCGCTCGACGGGCCCCTACTCGCTCGTCACCCAGCAGCCGCTGGGCGGCAAGGCGCAGTTCGGTGGTCAGCGGTTCGGCGAGATGGAGGTGTGGGCGCTCGAGGCCTACGGCGCGGCGTACACCCTCCAGGAGATGCTCACGATCAAGTCCGACGACACGGTCGGGCGCGTGAAGGCCTACGAGGCGATCGTCAAGGGCGAGAACATCGCCGAGCCGTCGATCCCCGAGTCGTTCAAGGTCCTGCTCAAGGAGATGCAGTCGCTGGCGCTCGACGTCAACGTCGTCTCCGAGGAGGGCGAGCGCGCCGAGATGCGCGAGGAGGACGACGACCTGCTCCGCGCGGCCGAGGAGCTCGGCATCGATCTCTCCGGAGTCCGCGCGACCGACGGCGCCGCCGCCGACGAGACGACCGAGCACGAGGGCGAGACGGTCGAGGCCTCCGAGGAGGAGGCCGAGGCCGAGGACCCGGACCTGGAGCCCGGCGAGGAGCTCGAGATGGAGGACTTCGCCGAGGACGAAGACCCGATGATCGACGAGGATGTGGCTCCCGGGGAGGCAGAAGGCGTCCTCGAGGAAGACGAATCGTGAGCCGGGGCGGTCGGCAGACGACAGCGCGACCGAGCGTGAGCACTGAGATTTTCAACAACAAGGAACAGATTTGATCGACATAAACAATTTCGATGCCATAGAGATCGGGCTCGCCTCGTCCAAGCAGATCCGCTCGTGGAGCTCGGGCGAGGTCACGAAGCCCGAAACCATCAACTACCGCACGCTCAAGCCCGAGAAGGACGGGCTCTTCTGCGAGCGCATCTTCGGGCCCACCAAGGACTGGGAGTGCTATTGCGGCAAGTACAAGCGCGTCCGCTACAAGGGGATCGTGTGCGAGCGCTGCGGCGTCGAGGTGACCCGCTCGAAGGTTCGCCGCGAGCGCATGGGTCACATCGACCTGGCCGCCCCCGTCAGCCACATCTGGTTCTTCAAGGGCGTGCCGAGCCGCATCGGCTACCTGCTCGACATGGCGCCCAAGGAGCTCGAGAAGGTCCTCTACTTCGCCGCCTCGATGGTGACGTGGGTCGACGACGAGGCCCGCGAGCGGGACCTCGAGACGCTCGAGAATGAGGTGAACAAGGTCCTCGACGCCTACGCGGCCGAGAAAGAGGAGCGCATACTCGAGCTCAGGGAGTCGCTGACCAGGCGCGAGCAGTACCTCGAATCAGGCCGGCAGAGCCGCGACTTCTCAGACGACGACCACCTGTGGGCCGAGACCCTGGGCGTGAACGTCGCCAAGCTCTCCGACGAGGAGCGCGAGAAGCATCTCAAGGACCTGCGCAAGAGCATCCAGGCCGACATCGACGACACCGAGGCCTACATCGAGGACGCCGCCGAGCGCATGCGCCAGGTGTGGGAGCTGTTCAAGACGATGAAGGCCAAGGACGTGGTCAACGACGAGACGACGTTCCGTGAGCTCAAGGACCGCTTCGGTTCGCCGTATGGGTTTGGCGAGTACTTCCGCGGCGGCATGGGCGCCGAGGCGGTGCGCGACCTGCTGCAGCAGGTCGACCTGGACGCGGAGTCCGACGACCTGCAGGAGCAGGTCAAGACGGCCAAGGGCCAGAAGCAGGCGCGCGCAGTGAAGCGGCTGAAGGTCGTCTCGGCGTTCATCCACTCGGGCAACAAGCCCGACATGATGATCCTCGAGGCGGTGCCGGTGATCCCGCCGGAGCTTCGCCCGATGGTGCAGCTCGACGGTGGCCGGTTCGCGACATCGGACCTCAACGACCTCTACCGCCGGGTGATCAACCGCAACAACCGGCTGAAGCGACTGCTCGACCTGGGCGCGCCCGAGATCATCGTCAACAACGAGAAGCGGATGCTCCAGGAGGCCGTCGACGCCCTGTTCGACAACGGCCGCCGCGGACGGCCCGTCACCGGTCCGGGCAACCGCCCGCTGAAGTCGCTCAGCGACATGCTCAAGGGCAAGCAGGGCCGTTTCCGCCAGAACCTGCTCGGTAAGCGCGTCGACTACTCGGGCCGCTCCGTGATCGTGGCGGGGCCGTCGCTCAAGCTCCACCAGGCCGGGCTGCCGAAGCTCATGGCGCTCGAGCTGTTCAAGCCGTTCATCATGGCGCGGCTCGTCGAGCGCAAGTCGGCGCAGAACATCAAGGCGGCCAAGAAGATGGTCGACTCGATGATCCCCGAGGTGTGGGACGTGCTCGAGGAGGTCATCCACGAGCATCCGGTGCTGCTGAACCGGGCACCCACGCTCCACCGACTGGGCATCCAGGCGTTCGAGCCGGTGCTGGTCGAGGGTAAGGCGATCCAGGTCCATCCGCTCGTGTGCCACGCGTTCAACGCCGACTTCGACGGCGACCAGATGGCGGTTCACCTGCCGCTGTCGGCCGAGGCCCAGGCCGAGGCCCGGATCCTCATGCTGTCGTCCAACAACATCCTGTCCCCCGCGCACGGCGCGCCGCTGGCGACGCCCACGCAGGACATGGTGCTGGGCGCCTACTACCTGACGTACGGCCCGGACGCCGCATCGCTGGCGCAGATCGATCCGGCCACCCACGACCCACGGCCACACGTGTTCCGCACCGCGCAGGAGGCAGAGTGGTCCTATGAGCACGGCGTGGTGAGGCTGCACGATCTGGCCGAGTACCGCCCCCTCGGACGCGAAGGCGGCCACGTGCTCACCACCGTGGGCCGGATCATCTACAACGACAAGATCGAGCGCGCGCTCGAGGAGGCGCTCGGGGACCAGTTCGACCCGAACAGCTATGAGTTCATCAACCGGTCGATGAAGAAGCGGGACACCACCAAGCTGGTCGACGACCTGGTGCAGCGCTACGGCGCCCCGACGATCTCCCAGGTGCTCGACGCGTTCAAGGACATCGGCTTCCACTACGCCACCCAGGCCGGGGTAACGATCTCCAAGAACGACGTCCAGACGCCGCCGACCAAGGAAGAGATCCTGACCCGCTACGAGGCCGAGCTCTCGACCATCGAGGCGCAGTACTACGCCGGCGAGATCAACCAGGAGGAGCGCCACGAGGCGGTCACGAAGCTGTGGGACCGCGCGACCAACGAAGTGGGCCAGGCTCTGAACGACCATCTCGACGAGCTCAACCCGATCTACATGATGGCTAACTCGGGTGCCCGCGGATCGTTCTCACAGATTCGCCAGCTCGCCGGGATGCGCGGTCTCATGGCCAACCCGAAGGGCGAGATCATCGAGCGTCCGATCAAGGCCTCCTTCCAGGAGGGCCTGAGCGTGCTCGAGTACTTCATCTCGACCCACGGTGCGCGCAAGGGCCTGGCCGACACGGCACTGCGCACGGCGGACTCCGGCTATCTGACCCGCCGGCTGGTCGACGTGGCGCAGGACGTGATCATCCGCACCGAGGACTGCGGCACCGAGGAGTACATCGAGATGCCGATCTCCAAGCTCGAGGTGGATCCCGAGACTCGGGGGCTGCGTCCGACGGGCGATCCCAACGAGAACCTGATCGGCCGTATCGCGGCCACGGACGTCACCACCAAGCGCGGCCGCGTGATGGTGGAGAAGGGCGCGGAGATCGATCGGGCCGAGCTGGCCGACATCATCGACTCCTGGGGCGACGACACGGACAAGGGCACGGCGATCACGGTGCCGGTCCGGTCGGTGCTCAAGTGCGAGGCTGCCACCGGGGTCTGCCAGGCCTGCTACGGCCGCTCGCTCGCAACCGGGACGCTCGCCCAGATCGGTGATGCGGTCGGGATCATCGCCGCGCAGTCGATCGGCGAGCCGGGGACGCAGCTGACCATGCGTACGTTCCACACCGGCGGGGTCGCCGGGGCGGACATCACGCACGGTCTGCCCCGTGTGGTCGAGCTGTTCGAGGCCCGCAAGCCGAAGGGCCTGGCGAAGATCGCCGAGGTCGGCGGCAAGGTCTCCATCGAGGAGTCCGACAAGGCCGTCACGGTCGTGATCACCGACGACGGCGGCGAAGAGCACCGCCACACGTTCCCGCGCCGGACGCTCCTGTTCGTGGACAACGGGCAGAAGATCGAGGCGGGAACGCAGCTCAACGAGGGGTCGCTCTACCCGCACGAGCTGCTGGCGATCCGGGGACGGACCGAGACCGAGCTGTACCTCGTCCGTGAGGTCCAGGAGGTCTACAAGTCCCAGGGCGTCGACATCAACGATAAGCACATCGAGCTGATCGTGCGCCAGATGATGAAGAAGGTACGAGTCGACCAGAAGGGCGACACCGACCTGCTCCCCGGCCAGTTCGTCGATCGCCAGGAGTACGCGCGGGTGAACCGCGACGTGCTCGAGCAGGGCGGCGAGTCAGCTCAGGCCGAGGAGATCATCCTCGGGATCACCAAGGCCTCGCTGAACACCGACTCCTTCCTGTCGGCGGCGTCGTTCCAGGAGACCACGAAGGTGCTCACCGACGCGGCGCTCGAGGGCAAGATCGATCGCCTCAACGGGCTCAAGGAGAACGTGATCATCGGCAAGCTGATCCCGGCCGCGACGGGGCTCAAGCGCTACCGGCGGATCGAGATCGAGCCGTCCGAGCCGCTGCCGCGCGGCATGGACGACGTCGGTCTGCTCGATCACGACGACCTGGCGGCCGAGCTCGGTTTGACCGATGGCGAGTCGCTGACCGGCTTCGGGGGAGGCCTCGAGCCCGATCTCTCCGACCTGGAGGACATCGGCAACGGCTCCTCCTCGGTTGGATTCGCCGATGAGCTCGGGGACCTCGACGTCCCTGACGACGACGAGTCCTGATCAGCCGCCAGAGCGCTCTTCAGTGAGCCGGGCCGCCCCATTCGGGGCGGCCCGGCTGGCTTTTGCACCCCGCTCAGACAAGGCCACCGCGCACCGCTCGCACCGCGGCCTGAATGCGGTTCTCGACCTGGAGCTTGATGAGGATGTTCGAGACGTGATTCTTGACGGTGTGCTGGCTGAGGTACAGCGCTCGTCCGATTTCCGTGTTGTCCAGTCCTCGGGCGAGCAGCTCCAAGACCTCTAGCTCCCGCGGCGTCATGTCCGTCCCGGCGAGCCCGGGCTCGATCGCCTCGGGCTCGCGCATGCGTCGCACAAGGCGGCTCGCGATCCGCGGCGAGATCAGCGACTCTCCGCGTGCTGCCGCCCGGATTCCTTCGATGATCTGACTGATCGGCGCATCCTTCAGGAGGTAGCCGCAGGCGCCCGCGAGCAGTGCATTCATCACGTACTCATCGTCGGTCATCATCGTGAGCACCAGGATGCGTGCCAGTGGCGCCGCTGCCGACAAGCGCTGCGTCGCCTCGATCCCGGACATGCCGGGCATGCTCAGATCCATCAGCACCACACCCGGACCCAGCTCGGTCGCCTGCCGAATGGCGTCCGCGGCGAGCGCCGCCTCACCGGCGACCTGGATCCCCCGCTCCTCGAGCAACTCGATGATTCCCCGACGAAACAGCTCGTGATCGTCGACGACGATGACCTTGGGGTCGCCGGCGGTTACGGCGTCGGTGAGTGGTCGGGCATGAATCATGGGACGAGCAGTTCGAGCTCGGTTCCGCCGCCGGGGCGGGCGTGCGCGTTCAGCTGACCCCCGAGCGAGGCCGCGCGGGCCCGCATGGTGCGCAGACCGAACCCCGATCGGTCGGGGTCAGCGATGCCGTTGCCGTCGTCCGAGACGCGCAGAAGGAGATCCCTTCCACGGCGCAGCAGCACGACGTCGACATGCCGAGCGGTGCCGTGGAGAGCAGCATTGACGATCGCTTCGCGGGTAATCCGGACGAGATTCTCGCGTTGGCGGGGATCCAGATCCTTGGTGGCGTTGACCGCCGAGTCGGACTCGATTCGCACCTGGATTTGCAGGCCGTAGCGGTGCTCGAGGTCGTCAGCGATGAGTCGTAGCGCCGCCTCGGTGGTCGGGGCGCTGGAGGCGATCAGGTCTGCGATGGCGCCGCGCGCCGCAGCGAGCGCGTGCCGGGTGGCGACCATCAGGGGATGCTCTGCTCCCAGTTCGCATCCCAGCCGCTGCCCCTGTGCGGCGATGCAAGCCAGGTCCTGCGCGAGCCCATCATGCAGATCACGGCATATCCGCTCACGCTCCGAGCTGATTGCCTCATGCACCTCGTAGCGCTTGGCCTTCGCGTAGCGGCAGCACGCGGCCGCCAGGAGCAGGGCGTAGGCGACGAGGCGCAGGCCTCCCCGTGGAGTGACCCACTCCGCGGCCACTACTGGCATCACCAGGTATTGCAAGCTGGCACCCGCCAGCAACACCGAGGCCCCGGCGAGGAGCCCCGCCTCCGTCTCACCGGGCCGCGACCTGACCAGGAACGCGAGCGCCGAGACGATCAAGACGGCGGCCGACGCGGAGTGGACGGCGACCGCGAAGTGATGTGAGGCAGTGCCGGCCATCCCGGCGTGCCTCACCGCAGCCGAGTCGCCGTTCATACCGGCGATCCGCGTGAGCAACTCCGCCAGCACGACCGCGGCCGCGCCGGCAGCGACGGCGGAGGCGGCCCATGTGGCGCGCGCGCCCGGAATCGCCTTGCGGGGTGCTAGCGCGGCAGCGGCGAACGTGAGCGAGGCGAGGAGCTGACAGGCGAGACCCGCGCCGCTCTCTGATTCCAGGCCGACGCCCCCGCCAGCGGAGGCCGCGACGGAATACACGAAACCGGTGAGCGAGACCGTAAGCAGCGCGCACAGCAGCAGCAGGTCGAACAACCGGCGCCTACGCTGGAACGTCGCCGTGAACAGGGCGGCGCTGAAGATCGCCGAGAGCGCGATCGCGGTCTGGAGCGCGGCGCGAGCGCCGGGATTCACGGCATGGTCCGGCCGCAGGAGCGCAGCCGCCGCGGCTATCCCAGACAGAACGGCGATCGCGAGCGCGGAGCGCGACCGGGTCGCCGCCGTCAGGTCAGCCGAGATGGTGCTGATGGGTGCAGCATGGATCCCAATGTCCATTTTTGGCCTCGGATCGCCGAGTTCTGTCCGTCTTGGAGGGTCGCTCGGTCACGGCGATCTCTGACCTCGGCCCAGCCCACTTCGGCCGTGCTGCATGCAGCTTCAACCTTCACCCCCGGGGCTCCACTTCGTGTGGTTAAGTCCCAAAACCTATCTACGCCTTTCCAAGTGTAAACCTCGTGTCAACGAAGGGAAAGCCGAACGGACGGATATCCGAGCGGCGGTCGTCGCGCCCGGCTGGGGTGGGAGATCTGTCGTGATGAGGGCGGCCGCCTGAAGCTGATCCGGCACCCAGCCCTCAGCAGCCCACCCCCGGGCGCGTTCTGCCGACGCCGAGGCAGGAGAGGACTATGAGCGGCCCGCGACCGGCGCGCACCGTGAACGAATAGAACTTGCCGATCCAGTGGGGCCGCGTCATCCGTACGGTGATCCGCTCCCCGACCCTCAGGTGCCGCTTGTGAAACTTCGGCATGAGGTTGATCGAGGAAGGACTCCTGATCGGGATGGAGACGAGGCCGAACGGGCAGCGCGCGCCCTGGCACGCGAGCGTGACGCTCATCCCCGGAGTCAGCCCATCGGCCCGCAACAACGTCACCCGCGTATAGGCGGGGTGGTAGTAGAACTGCCACTGAAGCGTCGAGTTGATGAAGCCAACGACGATGGGTCCTGGGGAGCCCTTGCCGACCTGCACCGACCGGCTGGGCGACGTCGAGGAGACGAAGTTCGAATCGCCGCTATAGCGGGCGGAGATGCTGTGCCTGCCCCGCGACTTGTAGCTAATCACGCAGGTTGCGCTGAGCCCCTTGAGCGGGCGACTCAGGCACCCCCGGATCGCTCGGCCGCGGTCGAGGAACTCGATCGAACCCGTGGGCTCGAGCGGCCCCGAATTGCTGACCGGGAGAACGACCGACGCGGTGTAGGTCGCACGGCTGCCGCGCGCGACCTGCTTGGTGACCGCAAGCGAAACGGACGTGGAGTCCCTTCCGACGTCGAGCATCGTCAACGGGCTGGCCGAAGCCCCGACCAGCGATCCGGGACCGGGCGTGTACACGGCCGTAAGTCCGGCCGCGCCCGCGCCGAAGGAGCCCCGGCATATGAGGGTGGCGCTCTGGCCGGCGGATTGGAAGCCCTCGTTCGCGCAGCCACCGATCGCGCTGCTGCCGTCGTAGAACGTCAGCCATCCCCCTGGGATGGCATTCGGAGAGCTGGAGCTGACCGTCGCCACCAGCGTGACGATCTGGTTTGTCAGCGAGCCGCTCGGCGAGACCACAAGCGAGGTGGCGCTCGTGGCGCTCACCGCTGCCGTACGCGCCGAGTTGGCCGGAGCGCCGCTACCTCCGGCATTGGACGCCGTTTCGACCACGAAGATGCTCTGCCCGACGTCGGAGGCGGTCAGCGTATAGCTCTGCCCGGTGGCGCCTGGGATCGGCGTGCAGCCAAAGCCGCCGCAGTCGACCCACTGGTAGCGGTAGGAGGTCGGGTTGTTGCTCCAGGTCCCGTGCGCTTCGAGCAGGGTCTGGCCCTGCCGGGGAACTCCGGCCACCGTCGGAGCAGCGGTATTCACGGGCGCCGGTACGACGCTCAGCGGCGTGGTGACGACGCTGGTGAGTGCGGAACCCGCGGGAGGGCTGCTGCCTCCGGCGTTGACCGCGGTCTCCTCCACCAGCATCGAGGCACCGACGTCGCTGCCCGTCGGGACGTACGTCGGGTTGGTGGCCCCGGCGATCGCGGTGCAGCCGGAGCTGACGCAGCGCATCCACTGGTAGCTGAACGAGGTCGGATTACCCGTCCAGGTGCCGTGGTGCTCCGTCAGGACGCTGCCCTGCTGAGGGGTGCCCGAGATCGACGGCGCCGAGAGCTCGGTCGGCGGGGCGACAATCTGGAGCGTCGGGGCAGACGAAGCAGTCGTCGTGCCGCCAGCGTTGGTCGCCGTCTCCAGCACCTCGATTGTGTGTCCGACGTCACTCGTGCCGACGGTGTAGGTGGCTGCGGTCTGGTTGGTGATCGGGGTGCAGGCGGCGCCGCCGATATCGCAGTCCTCCCACTGGTCCGTGACCGTGGTGGGATTGTTGTTCCACGTCCCCTTTGTCAGCGTGAGGACCTTCCCCTCCTGGGCGGTCCCCGAGATCGTGGGGAGGACCGTGTTGACCGGCTGGGGGAGGGCGGTCACGGCGGCGGTCGGCGCGGAGGAAGCGTTCGCGCTTCCGTCCGTGGTCGTCGAAGCAGTCTCGAGCACCTCGATTGTGTGTCCGACGTCACTCGCGCTCACGGTGTAGGTGGCTCCGATCTGGCCGCTGATTGCCGTGCACGCGGTGGCGCTTGTGCAGGATTCCCACTGGTCCGTGATCGTGATCGTGGGGGTTACAGCATCGGTCCAAGTCCCCTGGTTCAGGGTCAGGATCTGGCCCTGCTGAGCGACGCCGGTGATGGTTGGCGGCGCGGTGTTGGTCGGCGCCGCCTTTGCCACGCCGGCGAGCATCCCCCACGTAACCGCGCTCACCAACAAGCACAGTAAGACATTCCTGCGCCGAACAGAGAACAGTGTCATCGAAAACTGTGGCTCAATGCATGGCTTGAAGCACCGGTCTGCGCCACCGAGTCATTGTGGCCCCCTATGCAGAGCAGAGTTTGCTGACTCGCGAGCCAGCCGCCAATGGCCTTCCTCGCCCTTCCTGCGTTCAGACATGAACGGCGTTCGCCCGACGCCGATGAGCGTGCTAACGTTTTGGGCCGGCTTTGATCAGCAAGGCCGATGGTCGGGGCGGGCGCGGACGGCACTGCAAAGGGGCACAACTGAGTCACGCAGTCACTTCGAATTCGGATGAGCTCAAGGTTTTGCTCGCCGATGATCATGTTCCCGCGCGCACGGGAATAAAGCGCGCGCTCGAGCCTCATGGCCTCTCCGTGGTGGCGGAGGCGTCGAACGCCGCAGATGCGCTGCGCATGGCGCTGGCGCAGCGCCCGCATGTTTGCGTGGTCGCCATCGGGCTGCCCGGCAGCGGCATCGAGGCCGCGCGTCAGATCAAGGAATCGCTCCCGGAGACGAAGATCGTCGTGATGACGGCTTCACCCTCCGACGAGGAGCTGTTGAGCGCATTACGGGCCGGCGCAGACGGGTACCTGCTGATGAGCACATCGGCCAGTCGCCTTCCGTACGCAGTTGCCGGCGTCGCTCACGGCGAGGCGGCGCTTCCGCGGGCCATGACCGCTCGCCTGATCGCCGAGTTTCGCGAGCGTGGAGCCCGACGTCGGCTCACCCTCCCATCGTCCGGAGTGGAGGTCGAGCTGACGGCGCGCGAGTTCGAGGTCCTCGAGCGGTTGAAGAGGCGCGAGCGCACGGCCGAGATTGCGTCTCGCCTCGGCATATCGGAAGTCACCGTTCGCCGGCACATAGCGTCGGTGCTGCGAAAGCTCGAGATGCCAAACCGGCGCAGCGCGATCGAGATGCTCGAACAGGCCGAGCGACACGGACTGCGCAGCGCCGGGGGGTGAGTGATAGCGATTGCACGGCCACCCGCGGCCTGGACGCCTGGCCGCGGGGGCCGTGCAAGGTCGGTCAGGGAGTGCAGATCACGTAGACGTTGATCGTGCCGCCGGTGGCGGGGACGTTGATGTCCGCCGTCCACGCAGTCGCCGTTGCGCCCGAGGCCGGTGTGGCGCCGGTGTTATCGCTCGGATAGGAGTCGACCACGGAGACGCCCGCGCCGCCGGTGCCCACGCCGCCGCCAATGGCCTGCTGGCCCGCCACCTGGCAGGGCTCAGTCCACGGTTTAGTGCCTGCGGTTGAGATGGACTGTGCGCCGCTGTTGTAGACCTTCGTGGTCACGCTTCCACCGCCGGTGCCGGCAGGACCGGGAGGACCCTGCGGGCCCGTCGCGCCGGTGTCACCCTTATCGCCCTTCGGACCCTGCGGCCCGAGGGGACCGGCGGGGCCGGCGGGACCGGCGGGACCAGCGGGACCCGTCTTACCGGCTGGACCGACGGGGCCAGCGGCACCAGGGAAGCCACGGAAGCCCCTCGGGCCGCGCACGACGTGCACCACGACCTTCTTGTTGGCCGCCTGCGCCTTGGCCTTCCCGGACGAATTGGTTACCGCGCCGGCGGTGCCGCCGGCCGCGGCGATCAGCGCGATCACCGCTACGACCATCGCCGGTGAAGGCAACCGGCGCACTAATTGCTTGAACATTCTGCCCCCTTCTGTTGGAGAACTGATAGTTGGTAAATGAGGCTTGACCCACCCCGGCCTTATACGACGCGCTGCATGCTGACGCATCAGGTGTCGAGATTCACGTCAATGACGTAACCCCTTGGCGGCGTCATGCCTATTTTCGCCCGCATCCGGCCCTCTTCAGGCCATAATCGAGTCGATCACATGTTGATCACAGGGCAATTACAGGGGGCTTTACTGTGCTTCACCAAGACGAGCAGTTAATGTCTTCGATGGAGCTCGAGGCGATCAGGGACGGCGACCTCGAGCGACATCAAAACGGTCACTTGCGACCCGCCGGATCCCGGCAGCGCGCGCCGGGCCTGGGGCAGCTGGGCGTACGCGTGAGCGTCGTGGTCGCGGCCATGAACGAGGCGGAAAACCTGCCGCACGTATTCTCGCGGCTACCGGCTGATCTGCACGAGCTGATCCTCGTCGATGGCCATTCGGTCGACGACACCGCGGCGGTCGCGCGGAGGCTGTATCCCGATGTCCGGATCCTGACTCAGACCGGGCGAGGAAAGGGCAACGCACTCGCAGACGGTTTTGCGGTCTGCACGGGTGAGATCATCGTGGCGCTGGACGCCGACGGGTCGACCGACCCTGCGGAGATACCGCGCTTCGTGGCCGCGCTTCGCCACGGCGCAGACTTCGTCAAGGGTTCGCGCTTCGCGCAAGGTGGGTCGAGCACCGACATCACCCCCGCCCGCAGCGTGGGAAACCGCGTCCTGAACGCGTTTGTCAACGCTCTCTACGGAACGCAATACACGGATCTCTGCTACGGCTACTTCGCGTTCTGGGCTTGCTGCCTTCCGTACATGCGCGTCGACTGCGACGGATTTGAGGTCGAGACGCTCATCAACGTGCGGATCGCGAAGGCCGGGCTCGTAGTCCATGAGGTTCCCAGCTACGAACATCCTCGCCTGCACGGTGCGAGCAACCTCCACGCCGTCCGCGACGGCTCCCGGGTTCTGCGCACCATCGTGCTCGAGCGGATGTCGACGGCATCTCGAAGGTCGCTCCTGCCCCGCATCGCCTACCGCTTGCTCGCCGGATGAAGGTCGCGCTGGTCGCGTCGAGCTTCCTCCCGCAGCCAGGGAGGCTGGAGCGCCGGGTGGATCAGATCGCCCGTGGGCTGGTGCGGCGCGGGGTCGAGGTCGAGATCCTGACCCAAGGGTCGACGCGAGCAAGCCTCCAGCAGCACGAGGGCGTGATCGTCCGGCGCTTCCCCACTGCGGTTGGTCCGCTCCGCTTCGCCGTCGCGCCGAAGCTGCGGGAGCGGCTTCGGCTGACCTCCGAGACGTTCGACATAGTCGACGTCCACACCAGGCACATACCGTTGGCGGTCGCCGTGGCTCGCGCTCGGGTCCGCCGGATCGTCTTTACGCCCGGTGCCCCTTTGGATGTCTTTCTGGGCTGGCCGTACACACGGGCGACGCGTGCCGTCGTTGCCTCGACCGCCCAGATCGTTTGCCACTCCGAGATTGAGCGCGATCTGTTGTGCGAGACCGTGCCCGAGGCGGCGAACCGCACTCGGATCGTGCCCGATGCCGTGGATGCGGCCGCGCTGGATGCAGCCATACCGTTCGTTACCGCGGGCACGGTGGTGCTTGCCGTCGATCGGCTCGACCGCCTGACAGGGGTCAGACGCGCGATCGCGGCGATGCTCAGTCTCGACCCCGAGTTCCGGCTCGTGGTCGTGGGCGACGGACCTGCACGCGACCGGCTCGAGGCCTACGCCGCCGACCTGCGCATCTCACCACGCGTGCAGTTCGTCGGAGCGGTATCGGACGCGGTCCTCTACCGGTGGTTGCGAACCGCGCGGGTAGTGGTCACGCTGTCAGCGGAACGCGGCTCGGGGTCGCAGGTGACTGAAGCCCGCGCTGCCGGCGCCTCCGTTGTTGCATCCGACCTCCCGATTCACCGCGAGGCCGCTGAGCGACCTGGCGGTGGTCACGTGATCTTCGTTCCCGCGAAGGGCTCCCCGCTCGATGTGGCTGACGCGATCGACGAGGCCGCTCGGGTCTCCGTGCTACCCAGCACTCGGGGGCTCTCTCTCGCGGTACCGTCGTGGGAACCGGTCATCGACGCCACCTGGAGGCTCTACAGCGAGCTGGTCGGTGGCGGGCCGCTTCGAGCCCCAGACTGTGCCGGCAGGCCCGTTGCCGGCATTGCGGCCGAGCGCGTGAACGGGTGGCGGCCGTGACTCTCGTTGTAGACGGCATCGGGGCGCTCAGGGCGCCGGTGGCGGTGCGGGTCCTCGACCTCGACGGGCCGCTGGGCGACCTCGACCTGTCATACCAGTACCTGCGCCAGGACTACAGGTCGCTGTTGGCGGTGGTCCGGCTGGCGGAGGACCCGATCGGGGTGGCGACATTTCCAGTCGACCCCGATGGCTTCGTGACGCGTGCTGAGCTCGCTGGCGGCCTGCGCCGCCAGCTCGGGCTCGAGCTGACCGAGGCTTACGCTCGGCGCGGTCGCCGCCGGGAGCACTACCCCTTCTCGCACACACCCAAGGTCGGCAACGGCGCGCGCATGCTGCCGTCGCCTCCGCTCAGCGTGGTCGTCCCAACGTGCTGCAACCCGGGGCCACTGGAGCGCTGTTTGCGCTCGATCCTCGAGTGCGACTACGACGAGTTCGAGGTGATCGTGGTCGAGAATCGCCCCGGCTCCTCGCAGACGGCGCGGATGCTCATCGAGCGATTTCCCGGCGAGCGAGCACTGCGTTACGTGGAGGAACCACGGCCGTCCGCCGCTCTTGCCCGCAACGCAGGATTGGCTAGGGCCGAGGGGGAGATCGTGGCGTTCACCGACGACGACGTCGTCGTCGATCCGCTCTGGCTCCGCGCGAGCGTTGGCGCCTTGGCCAGCGAGCGCGGGATTGCTTGTGTAACCGGTCTCATCTTGCCCCTCGAGCTGGAGAGCGACAGTCAACTGCTGTTGGAGCAGTTCGCAGGCTTCGGCAAGGGGTTCCGGCGCCGGACCTACCGGCTTCCCGAATCATGGGATGAGAATCCGCTCCTGCCCTACACGGCCGGGACGCTTGGTTCGGGAGCCAGCATCGTGATGTTGACCGAGATCGCGCGCGAGCTCGGTGGCTTTGACCCCTCACTCGGTCCCGCGACCCCCGCGAAGGGAGGCGAAGACATCGACCTGCTCGCTCGCGTTCTGCAGAGCGGCCACGGGCTCTCGTATGAGCCGAAAGCAATCGTCTGGCACGAGCATCCAGGAGGCAGGCCGAGGCTGCGCCGCCAGGTCTACAGCTATGGCGTGGGCCTCGGAGCGATGCTGGGAAAGCAGCTGATAGCCGGCCCTGATCGCCGTGGTTTCCTGCGAGCCGTGCCCGCGGGATTGCGCTACCTCCGCGATCCCGGGTCCCGCAAGAACTCCGGCAAGCCGGCGAACTACCCGCGCGGTCTCACCTGGCTCGAGAGACTGGGAATGGTCGTCGGCCCGGCCCTGTACCTCCTGAGCGCGCTGATGGTCCAAGCCCGGCGATTGACGGCGCCGCGGCCGCCGAGCCCCCGACCGCTTCGGATTGTGCGCTCAATGGTCGTGGGCGGTGAGCCCATCAGCGTCTCCTGGTTCAAGGAGGTCGAGCCTAAGCGGAGCCGCTTCGCCTGGCGCCGGGTCGTCGAGCGACCCCGGACGGGGCCTCCCGATGGACTCGCCCTCGCTGCCGCCTTCTTGTGCATCGTGGCGCCGATCCTGGTGCTGCTCGACGCTCCCGCGGCGGTCCGGCTCACGTTCGTGTTGGCGTTCCTGTCGGTGGCGCCCGGAATCGCGTGGCTGACTGCGGTCGGTGGCGCGGCCGAGCCCGGACTCATCATCGGGACCAGCGTGGGTTTTGCCGGTCTCATCGCCCAATCGATGCTGTGGTTCGGCGCCTGGTGGCCTCGGCCGGTCCTGTACGGAGTGGCGGCGGCGTGCCTCGTTCCCTTGACCTGGCGTCTCGCCATCACCGGGGTGAGGATTCCGGCCGGCAATGCGGTGCGCCTCGGAACCGGTCTCCCGCGGATGCGGATGCTCCGGCCGGCGACCACATCTGCCGCCGCGAAGCACGCCGCGCTGATCTCGGTGGCGCTCCTCGCCTGGTTGGCTTCGTTGGCGGGCGCTCAGCTCAGCCGCATCGACGGTCTGGGGCTGCTGTCAGCGATGCCGCCGACGTACTTCCTCGCATTCGCGCTGCTGCTCGCCGGCTTCGCCGTGGCAGTCACAAGCGGGGAAGCAAACCCGCGCTTGCTCGGCGGCTACGTGCTCGCCTTGATCGTGGTGGTCCATGGGACCACCGCGATGCTCTACGACGAGCCGCGCTACGCGTGGACCTATCCGCATCTGGGCGTGATCAACCTGATCGCGGCGACCGGGAAAGCCAACCGTCAGGTCGACATCTACAACAACTGGCCCTCGTTCTTTGCGCTGAGCGCATGGTTCACCAAGACCTCGGGGCTGACTGCGATCGCCTATGCCGGATGGGCGCAGCTGTGGTTCAACGTGTTCAACGTATTCGCCGTCCGGTTTGCGCTGCGCGGGCTGACGCGCGATGAGCGGGTGCTGTGGACGGCCGCCCTGTTGTTCGTGCTCGGCAACTGGGTGGGACAGGATTACCTCGCGCCGCAGGCGTTTGGCTTTGCCCTCTCGCTGGTCGTGCTCGGGCTGTGCCTGCGGTGCGGCCGCGAGGGGGTGCAACCGCGCTTTTGGCCGAGTCGAGGACCGGAAGCGATCACTTCGTGGTTCGCCCGAGCGATATTCCCGCGCCCCGAGCAGGGTGACGAGCGGGCGGCGCCGCCAATCAGCCCGCGAGCGGCGCTATTCGCCGGCGGCGCGTGCTACGTCGCCATCGTCACGAGTCACCAGCTCTCTCCGGTGATGCTGACGGTCAGCGTGTTGTTGCTGGCTCTCGTCACGCGCAAGGTCCCGCTGTGGGTTCCGGCAGCGATGGCCGCGATCGAACTTTGGTGGGTGCTGCTGGCGTGGTCGTTCCTACAGGCCCACTTCAACCTCGTCGACCCGGGTGGGGGTGGCGCGGCGGCACCGGGTCGCAACCTCAGCCAAGCGCTGGCGGGCGCGGAACTCAGCTTCTATGCGCCGGCCGCGGTGATGATGTTGATGGCGGCACTCGCCGCCGTGGGGTTCGTGCGCAGGTTCGCTCACGGCCAGCGGGACCTGATTGCGGTCTGCCTGGCGGCCGCCCCGGTGGGGGTTGTGGTAGTGCAGTCCTACGGAGGCGAGGGTCCCTACCGGGCCTACCTGTTCGCGCTCCCGTGGCTGTCTTTTCTGGCCGCGTTCGCGTTCACGTCTCGACGCCGGGGACGGGGGAAGGTGCGGATGAGCCTCCCCCGCCTGCTGGTGGTCACCCCCGTGGTTGGGGTTTGCCTCCTATCGGCGTTCTTCGGACAGGAGCTCGCCAACCATGTGCCGAGCGATGACGTCCGTGCGTCACTCTGGTACGAGCAGCATGCCCCCGCGGGATCGATGCGCATCGACCTCGCGCCGAATGAGCCGGATCGACTCACTGCGCGCTACCCGCTAGTTGACCTGAGCGACCCCGCCACCCTGGTGACGCAGGCGCAGTTCACCGGACACGAGCTCGGTGCGGCAGACGTTCCTCGCCTGATCCACCTGATCCAGCAGCAACGAGCACGGCCCGCCTACGTGGTCCTATCGCGCCTGCAGGAGGACTATGCACGGCTCAACGGACTGCTGCCCGCGGGATCGCTCACCAGCTTCGTTGGAGCGCTCGAGCAATCGCCGGCGTTCGGCCTCGTCTATTCGCTCCCGACAGCCTGGATCTTCCAGTACGGCGCGACTCCACCCGAACCTTCCACTCCACAGCGCCTGGGAGGAAGGCGATGATCATTCCGGTTCTCCTGTACCACTCGGTCAGCGACGATCCCGCGCCGGGCGACTCGTGGGGCGCGGTCTCCAGGGCGCAGTTTGAATCGCACGTCGAGGTTATTGCCGCCTCGGGTCGGCAGTCCCTCACAATCAGCACGCTTGCGTCCATGCTGCGGGGCGAGCATTCGCTGGCGCCGCGGCCCGTGGCGGTGACGTTCGACGACGGGTACAGCGACACGTACGGGGCCGTCGAGACACTGCGGCAGTGCGGCCTGGCTGCGACGGTCTACGTGACCACGGGCCAGATCGGACACGCACAGCGGCTCTCGCCGGCGCAGATCGCGCTTCTCGCCGATCTAACCGGCGTGGAGCTCGGCGCGCACGCCATCCGCCACCGGCGGTTGGACGAGCTCGACGATGCCGAGCTCGAAGAAGAGGTTCACGGCGCCAAGCACTGGCTGGAGAAGGTGACCTCGCACCGCGTCGACTCCTTCTCATATCCCCACGGCGCCTACGATGGGCGCGTTCGGGATGCGGTGATCAGGGCCGGTTACCGCTCGGCGGCGTCGGTCAAGAACGCGGTCTCGCATCAGAACGATGATCCGTTCGCGATCGCCCGCTTCACCGTGACCGCCGCGACGTCGGCGCAACGGATCGCAGAAGTGTTACTAGGAAAGGGGGTCCCTTTGTCTTGGGCTGGAGAACGCGTTCGCACACGCGTGTATCGGATGGCGCGTCGCTCGCGAAGGCGGCTGCGCGCCGCGCGGAGCCAAACATGCTGACGCCCGGGCGCAACGGGCGCGAGGAGTCGCGGACGCCAACGGCGGCGGTGGTCATCTGCACCTCGAGCTGGGAGCGCGCGCCGCTTGTGCAGGCTTGCGTCGACTCGGTGCTGGGCGGAGAGCGCCGGCCCGACGAGCTCTTCGTCGTCGTCGATACCAATCCGTCGCTTGCCACGGAGCTGTCGAGCTCCTTGCCGCCCCAAACGCGGTTGCTGCAATGCCGGCGCGCTGGCCTGTCGGCGGCGAGGAACGTCGGGATCGCAGCGGCCCGCTCGGACGTCGTCGCCTTTCTCGACGATGACGCGACCGCCGATCGCCGGTGGCTGTCCTCGTTGATGGAGGCATTCGCGGCTGACGACCACCTCCTCGGGGCGGGTGGCCCCGTGCTGCCACGGTGGGCAGCGGACCGCAGGTGGATGCCGGACGAGCTGCTTTGGGTGGTTGGCTGCACGTACGGCGGTCATCGCGCCGACGCGGGCCCGATCCGGAACCCGATCGGGTGCAACATGGCCTTTCGGCGTCGCGAGCTCATCGCGCTCGGGAGCTTCGAGACCAGTTTCGGAAAGCGGGGGAAGGCCCTCGCGACGTGCGACGAGACCGAGCTCGCGCTGCGCCTGGAACGTACGCACGGACCGGATCGGATCCGATTCGTCCCCGAGGCGCCCGTACAGCACCTCGTCCCGGCGACCCGGGTGTCTTGGCGGCTGTTGATGCGACGCTCGCTCAGCGAAGGCCTGGCCAAGGGACGTCTGGAGCGGCTTTACGCAGCACCCGCGTTGGGCACCGAGCGCAGCTACATCCGGTTGCTTCTCGCCGACGCCGTCCCGCGGTTGCTGCTCGATGGCGTACGCCGGCGCGATCGTGACGCCGCGCTGGGCGCGGTCGCGATCATCGCCTCTCTGACCGTAACCGGTGCGGCCTTCCTCGCTGGGATCGCGCGCGAAGGACAGCACCCGGATCCACTCTCGGAAATCAACAGCACGGAAGCTGGTGACCCAATTGCGACCCGCTGACTTGCTTCTTCCGAGCCCACCGACCTCGCCGCCGTCCGCCGTCGATCTACGGCGCCGTCTGCTCGACCACGTGCGGCTGCCGCTGCACCGTGACGCGTACGCGCTGGCCGCAAACCAGGCGTTCACCGCCGCGACGGGGCTGCTGTACTGGGTCCTGGCCGCGAGGACGTACAGCGCTCACTACGTCGGGCTGAACTCGGCGCTGATCTCGGCCATGATGTTCCTTTCCGGGGTCGCCAGCCTCAATCTCCCGAACATCCTGGTGCGGTTCCTGCCGGAGAGCGGAGACCGCATCCGCACTCGCGTCATCTGGGCCTACGGCGCCTCCGCGGCGGCGGCCGCGTGTGCCGCGGTGGTATTCATCCTCGGAGTCGGGTCATGGACTCCCCGCCTGAGCTTCCTGCATTCAGATCGAAGCCTCGAGGGCTGGTTCGTGTTCTCGACGATCGCGTGGTGCGTGTTCGCCATTCAAGACAGCGTCCTCACCGCCCTCGGGCGAGCCGTCTGGGTGCCGGTCGAGAACGCCGTGTTTTCATTCGTAAAGCTCGCGCTTCTCGCCGTGGCCGCGGCTGCGCTTCCGCGCTACGGGATCTTCATCTCGTGGACGATCGCGATGCTCGTGTCGGTCGCGGGCGTGAACCTGCTCATCTTCACTCGGCTGCTGCGGAGGTCGGATCTGCGCGTCCGGGGGGGCGGCCTCGACGTCCGCAACCGCGCGTTCGCGCGCTACTTCGCGGCCGACTACACGTGCTCGGTCGCGTGGCTCTCGACGGTGAACCTGATGCCGGTGATCGTGACGGCGGTCGCCGGTGCGACCACGAACGCGTATTGGGCGCTCGCCTACGCGGTCGCGATGCCGCTTTACGGAGTCTCCCAGAGCATCGGAACCTCGCTGATGCTGCACGGCACCACCGATCGCGAGGCGCTGCCGGTGCTGGCTCGGAAGGCCGCGATCCAAGGTGCCCGGGTTCTGGTCCCATCGGTGGTGCTCCTCCTGTTGCTGGCGCCGTACCTGTTGTCGCTCTTCGGCCCCGACTACGCGGAGCGGAGCACCACGGTTCTGCGGTTGCTCGCGATCGGAGTGCTCCCCAACTTCGTGCTCGTACTCGCGGTTCACCTCGCGCGGGTGCAGCGCCGCCTCCGGCGCGCGATGATCGCGCTCGGAGTGGAGGCTTCGATCGCGCTCGGGCTGGCGACGCCGCTGATCCATGCGATGGGGGTGACGGGCGTCGGGCTCGGGTGGGCAGGCGCACAATCCCTCGTTGCCTTGGGGCTGCTATTCACGTGGAAGCGGTCCTTCAGCGCCGACACCGGGCCCCCGGCACCGGCCGGGCCGCCGCGCGTCGCGCTGCGCAAGAACGACGCCCAGGCGCCTCCTTCACCCCAGCAGCCCGACGTACCCACCTCCGATCTCACCGGGGTGCATCCCGTTCTCGCTGCTCTGTTCGCGGCGCTAGAACGCAAGCGTTTGCGTTGGATGCTGCTGCGCATACCGTCGAACCCGGAGGCGCCAACCGGCGACGTTGATCTGCTCGTGGCGCCCGAGGACGCCGCGGCGCTCCGAGCCGTCGCGCACGAGAGCGGGTTCGTATCCCTCCCCGGCTGGGAGTCCGCCCCCGACCTCATCCTCATGCGATACGACCGGCCGTCCGACCAGTGGCTGGTGCTCGATGTCTCCACCAGCGTGTCGTTCCGCTCCCCCCGCTCGTGGCAACTTCCGGGGGCGACCGAGTACGTCCTGCGACGCAGGTCGGTCAATCGGGGGATCGCGGTGCCCGCGGATGCGGATGCGTTCTGGCTGCTGTTGCTCCATTGTCTGCTCGACAAGGACCGCGTGGCCACCCATCACCTCGCGACGCTGCGCAGACTCGCGTCCGCAGCGATGAGGCCGGGGCTGGGAGCCTCGCTGTGCTCGGCCGCGGGACCGGCATTCGCGGCGAGCGACTTCGTGGACGCCGCAAGGTCGGGTGACGCTGAGGCGCTCAGGGAGCTCGGCGTCAGACTCGCGGCCGAGCTGAAGCGACGGCGGCCACTGCGTGAGCGGCTGAAGGTGATGCTGAGCCGCGCCGCCCGGGCGGTCCGCAAGCCTCTGTTGGTCCGGCGCCGGCGGGGACTGGGGCTCGCGCTGCTGGGACCGAACGGAGTCGGGAAGTCGACTGCCGCCGCCGAGTTGCGGAGGTCTCTGCCGTTTGAGGTGCGAGTCGTCTACATGGGAATGTGGAAGATGTCCGTAAAGCCCCGCCGGCCGACGGCAGCGATGGTGGAGATCGCGGTCCGTCCGGTACGGATCTGGGGCCGTTTCCTGGTGGCCCGATACCACCAGCTGCGCGGTCGAGTGGTGGTGTTCGATCGGTACGTCTATGACGCGCTCCTGCCCGCGAGCCCGCCGCTACTGACGGCCAAGCGCGTCTACTTCCGGTTCCTGGCGCGGGCTCTTCCGCCCCCGTGCGTGGCGGTGTTCCTCGACGTCCCCGGAGACGTCGCATACGGAAGAAAACCGGAGGCCCTCCCCGAGGAGCTCGAATCCGAACGCCAGTTGTACGGAGAGTTGACCAGTCGCTCGTTTGCCATAGAGCTCGTTGATGCCGGCGCCGACGCCGACACCGTACGCGCGGAGATAACGACGATCGTCTGGCGAGAGCTCAGGCTCCGTTGGCATGGCGCGTGCGCAACGGTATGACCATGCGGCTCGAGAGGCTGACACGTGAAATCACCGCGCTCCACTCGGAGGCGCTTCCGGCCGGCGTCGTGATGTGCGGCGCGGCCTTGACCTCTGCGGGCGTCGCCATCGTGAAGCTCGGCCCGCCGGGCGGCCCGCCGTGTGCGGTCCTCAAGGTCACCGCGACGGTGGAGGGCAGGTGCCTGCTCGGCCGCGAGATGGCCGCCCTCACCGCGCTCCATGCCGATGACCGCCTCGACGGGTGGCGAGACCTCCTCCCTCGTCCGCGCGGGCATGGGGTGTTGGCGGGACACAGCTACCGCCTCGACTCGGCGCTGCATGGGCGCTCGATGACAGCGCCGACGAGAGCCGCTCGCCCCGCGGTGCTGAGCGCCGCGGCCGAGACGATCGCGGTCCTCCACAGGCAAACCGCAGGCATGGTCGCCGGCGGCCCCGAGGTGGCGGAGCGCTGGGTCGATGCGCCGTTGCGCGAGCTCGCGTGTCGCGCCAGGCGCTCACGGTGGGTCGCCTACCGGATCGAGCGGTTGCGCGACGAGCTCCACGGCGCCGTCGGCGTCGGCACGATCGCGGCGGCTCGGATACACGGGGACTATTGGCTCGGGAACCTGCTCTTCTCCGGCGCGCAGTCCCCCACCGGCATCGTCGACTGGGAGGCGTCGGCGCCACTCGAGCCTCCGTTCCACGATGTGCTTCACCTCCTGCTCTACACCAGGCGGCTCGTCACCGGCCGCGAGCTTGGCCAGATGCTCTATGACCAACTGCGCGGCCGTGGATGGTCGGCGGAGGAACGCTCCGTGATGAACCGCTACTGGGCGTGGCCGCCCGAGGGGGCGCTCTCGGAGCGCCACATGCTGCTCTTGTACTGGCTGCGCCATGCGGCCGGCCACGCCCGCCAGCAGGGCTCACCGGCCGGATACCGCTACCGGTGGTGGGAACGGCGCAACGTCCTACCGGTGCTGGAGTCGCTGTGAGGGTGGAGCTGAAAGCCGTTGGCGCCGACGCGAGGGAGGCCTGGACGCAGGCAGTGGCGGTCGACGCGGACGCTCTCGTCTCGCAGACACCGGCATGGATGGATTGCGTATGTGCCTCGGGACACTACGAAGACGCAACTCGCGCGTACGAAACCGAGGACGGCCATCAGCTCATCCTCCCGCTGGCTCGCCGACGTCTGCCCAGGCCGGTGAGCGCCGTCAGCTCGATGCCGTTCGGCTGGGGAACGGGCGGGCTGATCAGCTCCCGCGGTCGGGTGTCGGTCGACGACGTCGCCTGCGTCGTAGCCGACCTGGCGCGTGAACCTTCGTTGCTGATCGATGTGCGGCCGTCTCCGGTGGCGATTCACGCATGGGCGCCCGCCGTGCCCGACGGAGCCGTGCGAATCCCACACATGAGCCAGATCGTGGACCTGTCAGGGGGATTCGACAAGGTGTGGCATGCGTTCTCCTCGACGGTCCGCAGCAACTGCCGCAAGGCTCTGCGACGAGGTGTATCGGCAGAACGGGACGACACCGGTCGTCTCGTTTCCATCTTCGATCGGCTGTACCGCACGTCCGTCGATCGCTGGGCACGCCAGCAACACGAGCCTCGCTGGCTCGCCCACTGGCGCGCGCGTCACCGCGATCCTCCCGAGAAGTTCCAGCACGTTGCCGACCGACTCGGACCGGCATGCCGCGTCTGGGTAGCTTGGCGCGGCGGCGTGCCGATTGCCTCGGTATTGGTGCTCGCCCATGGATACCACTCGACGATGTGGCGCTCCGCCATGGACAAGGAAGCCGTCCGTGGCACCGGCGCCACCGAGCTCCTGCATCAACTGGCGATCGAAGAGGCCTGCCAGAGCGGCCACCGCTTCTATCATCTCGGCGACTCGGCGCCTTCGTCGCCTCTCGCGCGCAACAAAAAAGGATTCGGCGCCAACGACGCCACATACGAGGGCTACCGATTTGAGCGTCTGCCAGTGACCGCGGTTGATCGGTTCGTGCGCAAGCAGGCGAAGAAGGTCATCGGATTCCGCGATTGACTCGTCTGCAAACGAAACGGCTAACACTTGGACCGATAGTCATCGCCGCTGTGTTCGCGGCGGCGGTGATCCTGGCGGCAGTCGCGATGAGCGTCACATCGACCGGCAAGTGGCGTCGCGTCTTCTTTGACGACTTCAGGCATGGGTTGCGCCCCTCGCAATGGGGCGTCTACAGCGGCCAACCCGGTGGCGATCCGGGGGGATGGTGGTCTCCCGCGCACGCGGTGGTCGCGAACGGGGTGCTCAACCTCGAGACGTACCGCGACCCCCGGTACGGATGGCGCTGGGTATCGGCCGGCATCTCCAGCGCGCCGGCGCTGAGGCAGACGTACGGGAAGTACGAAGTGCGAGTCCGGATGGATCGCGGCAAAGGCGTCGCGTTCGTGGCGCTGCTGTGGCCGGCGGGCAACGTCTGGCCGCCGGAGATCGATTTCGCCGAGAACGGCGGGGAGAGCACGGCTCGAGACCACATCACTGCCACCCTCCACTACGGAAGCGACAACGCTCAGATCGCGCGCACGCTCCGGGTCGACCTCACCCGGTGGCATACGGTTGGGGTGGAGTGGCTCCCGGGCAAGCTGATCTACACGATCGATGGGCGGCAGTGGGCGCTCGTAAGAAGCGATGCGGTGCCTGACCAGCGGATGGAGATGGACCTGCAGACGCAAGCCGGGACCTGCGGTGACTCTTATGCGCCGTGCCCCGACGGCCAAACTCCGGCTCACGTCAACGCTCAGATCGAATGGGTTGCGGCGTACGCCTACCAGGGCCATTAGGACTAGTCCGGATCGTGAGCGCAATCCACCGTGGGGACCGGGGCCCGCGCGGCTCAGACCGCCGGCTACGGGGCGCGCGCGGCTCACACCGCTCTCCCCGGATCATGCGCTGCATGCTCGTTGCAGCGCTGCTATGTGGGGCTCTATTTCCCGAGGCGGCACGCGCGTACAGCCCGCCACCGATCAAGCACGTGTTCGTCCTGATCGACGAGAACGAGAGCGCTTCGACCACGTTTGCGGCGGGCTCTCCGGCTCCCTACCTCTCACACACGTTGGTCGACCAGGGCGCCTATCTTTCCAACTACTACGGGATCGGTCACGCCAGCCTCGATAACTACATCGCAATGGTCAGTGGCCAGGCACCGAACCCGTTGACCTCCACTGACTGCACGAGCTTCGTGGACTTCCCGGCTGACTCCTTGGACTCGAGCGGCCAGGAGAACGACGAAGGATGCGTATACCCCGCCGATGTTCCCAGCCTGATGAGCCAGTTCGATGCCGCGGGCCTGACCTGGCGGGCGTACGAGGACGGCATGGGCGCGGATCCCAACCGTGAATCGGCAACCTGCGGCCATCCTTCACTTGGCGCCGCTGACTATACGCAGACGCCCACCGCGCTGGATCAGTACACCACCTCCCATGACCCTTTCGTCTACTTCCAGTACGTGATCGATAACCCGGCCGAATGCAACGCGAACGTCGTCAACCTGAATCGGCTCCCGAGCGATCTCCAAAGCACGGCGACGATCCCGAACTACGTGTTCATCACGCCCAACCTCTGCGACGACGGCCACTATGCGACGTGCCCCAACGGCGGAGCAGGGGGACTCGCCCAGGCCGACAGCTTCCTGAAGACGTGGGTGCCGATCATCATGTCGTCTGCGGCCTTCAAGCAGAACGGGCTGCTGATCATCACCTTCGATGAGGCGGTCGGCGACGCGAGCGCCTGCTGCGGCGAGGTGCCCGGTCCCTACGAGGCGGCGAACTCGCTCCTGCCGGGCGGAACAGGGCCGGGCGGGGGTGACGTTGGCGCGGTCTTACTGTCGCCGTTCATCGCACCGGGCACGAGGTCTACTGTCAGCTACAACCACTATTCGATGCTCGCCAGCGTCGAGGACCTATTCGGCTTGGCGCGGCTTGGCGAGGCGGCAGGCGCGGGCGCCTTCGGTCCCGACGTCTACACGCAGCCGAACGGTCCCGCCGCCGCCGGCACCACGGGCAACGGCACGCCGGCCGGCGGCAGCGGGAGCCCGGCCACCGCCAGCGGGACTGTCCTCCCGGCCGATCGAAGCAGTGGGACGCTGCCGCCGGGCAGGGAGACGACTCGTGCCACGCCACGCATGAGCGCCGCTCAGCTGAGCGTCATCCTCCGACGCCAAATCGCTCCCTCTCCAAGGACGGCGACGATCGCCAAGCTCGTTGCACACCGCCGATTCTCGTTGCGGTTCCGCGCGCCCGAGGCGGGTCGTGCGGCGGTGCGGTGGTTTGCGAGGCCGGCCGGCGCGCGGCTCCTCAAGTCCTGGCGGATCAGGTCGTGGCCGGTGCTCGTCGCCTCGGGACAGGCGGCTTTCCGATCTGCGGGAGTGCGGAAGATAGTCCTCAGAATCACCCCGGCGGGCGAGCGACTCCTCAGAGTCGCAACCCGCCTCATGTTGGTCGCAAACGGCACGTTCACCGCTCCCGGCAGCAGGCCGGTAAGCACGAGAAAGACGTTCGTGCTCACGACCTAGGCCCCCTGAAACCCCCGCGGCGCCGCTTTGAGCGCACCACCCGGCGACCGCGGCGACCACATCGAGCGCGAATTGAGCGCGTAGGAACGCGATCCCCGGGGTATACGGGGCGCGCCGACAGCGCCGCACCGGCCGGCGCGGGATTTCGATAGGGGAGGGACCGATGGAGAGCCTGGTCTCGTTCGCGATGCCGAGGCAAAACCAGTGAGACGAATTTTGCTATTTGCGGTGCTGGCGGGGGTCGGCCTGCTGATGGGAGGGGCCGCCACGGTCTGGGCTCGCGACCACCATCGTCACCGTTCGCGCCGACGTCACTGTGCGCCCAGCCCACACCATAAGCGGGTTGGCAACCACAAGTGCGCTCGTCATGGCAAGCACAGCCGTCGCCGCAGGCACGTCGGGGCCAGGACGAGCCATCGACCGGGATCCTCCGGTGCCTCCGGTCCAGCACCGTCGAGGTCGTCTGCTCCGTCCGGCACACCCAGCCGCACCTCGCCACAGATCCAGCACGTGGTGTGGATCTTCATGGAGAACCACGGTTACGACGACATCATCGGATCGAGCCAGGCGCCGTACATCAACACCTTGGCCAACACGTACGGCCTGGCCACGAATTATTTCGCCGTCTCGCATCCGAGCCTTCCGAACTACATCGCGGCCACGAGCGGCGATACCCAAGGGATCGCGGACGACGGGGATCCGTCCTCCCATCCCTTGAACGTGCCGTCGATCTTCAGCCAGCTACCGAACGGGAAGTCTCGATCGCTGGAGGAGCGCATGTCCTCGAACTGCGCTCCGTCAGACTCGGGCGAATACGCGGTCCGGCACAACCCGGAGGTGTACTTCACCAACCTCGGCTCGGACTGCTCGAACTACGACGTTCCGTTTGGCCCGGCGCCCGATCTGACTGCGGCGTTCACGTTCATAACACCGGATCTGATCGATGACATGCACGACGGAACTATCTCTGACGGGGATAACTTCCTGAAGAGCTATGTCCCATCTTTGATGGCCACCCCTCAGTATCAAGCCGGGAGCACCGTGATCTTCATCACGTGGGACGAAGACAGCGGGCCGTGTGTGGGCTGCACAAACCGCGTGCCGTTGATCGTGGTCTCGCCCCGCACCGGCCACGTGCAGGACGGGACCTCCTACAGCCACTACTCGCTGCTGCGTACGACCGAGGAACTGCTCGGTCTACCGCTGCTGGGCAACGCCGGGTCAGCTAACTCGATGCTCGGTAAGTTCGGGTTCTGAACGGGACGGCCGGGGCGACGCTAGCGCCGTTCGCGCGGTCGCCGCCGGGGCTGGACCTGCAATTGCTCGCGAACATGGTCCTGGAGTGATCCGATCGTGCGGCGCAGAGCTGTCAGCTCCTCCGAGATCTCGTCGCGCTCGCGGAGCAGCTCGCGACGTTCCGCCACGGTCGATTCGACTTCAGCCATCGCGAGGATCCGATCGTCCAGTCGGTGGCATTCGGCGTCGAGGGTCAGCGCATACGCGCTCAGGTCGGTGAGCGCCTCGTAAGCACTCTCGTCGTCGCGTCCGCTCTCGAATCCGGTCCCGTGCTGAGAGCGATGGTCAGCCAGCGTGTTCTCGTCGGCGGTCCTCGCCACATCCCGGCTCGGCCGTTCTGGCATGCGCGGGAGTCTGCCGGTCGGGGATTAATTTTGTAAATGGGTCACCTCGCGGATACATCGTTCAACGTGCTGAACTAACTCGTCGATTAGGTGGCGAGCTGACCAAGTTGCGGGGTAGCGTCGCGATGTGAGTGCCGGTGCTCTGAGAGGACCGATCAGCTGCCACCCGTCCGCGGCGTTCATGATTGAACGCAGGACGGGCGGGGAGGGCCATAGGCGCAACGCCGACAAGCGAACAAACTTGATATCCGGCATGGGGTATCACCGAGGGACAGCGGATCAATTGTCGTGGGCCGCCAGACGGTAACCGCGTGGTGCGCGCACCTACGCGGCGCGCTTCCGTCGGCACAGTGGGTTCGCACCTGGATCATCGCAGTGCTCGTGGGGGGCGGGCTCGCGTTCGCCGCGGTCTCGCAGGCCAAGAGCAAACCTCACCCGGTGAAATGCCGCGCCGGCTACGTACGCCGCACGGTCCGGGTACCGAAGCGCAAGCACGGCCGGATCGTGCGCTTTCACGGCAAGATCGTCTATGTCCGGGTGCAGCAGTGTGTCAAGAAGCCCAAGCCCAAGCCCAAGCCGCCAGTGGCTCCGACTCCACCGCCGCAGACTCCGCCGATTGTTCCGCCACCCACGACCTCACCGTCGCCCCCACCTCCAACACCACCCCCGCCGCCACCACCGCCCCCGCCAGTAGCACCTGCCAACACGACGCTCCCCCAGGTGTCAGGGACAACTCGCGAAGGCCAGACTCTGTCCGCGGTTCCGGGGACGTGGACGGGCACGCCCCCTCCGTCGTTTGCCTACCAGTGGCAGCGCTGCGACGCGGGCGGGGGCTCATGCCAGAACGTGTCCGGGGCGACGAGTTCCACGTACGCGCTCGGCGCCCAGGACATGGACTCGACGCTGCGTGTCTCCGTGACCGCAACGAATACGGCCGGGTCAATTTCGGTGGCTTCGAACCTTACGGGCGTGGTCGGTCTGATGTCCGACCCAACAGTCGTCGCCGTGGGGGACATCGCCTGCGCCCCGGGCGGTGATCCGGGCGGGTCGTGTGTTCAGGCACAGACCGAATCGCTGGCACGTAGCCTCAATCCAAACGCCGTCTTCGTGCTCGGCGACAACCAATACGAGTCCGGGTTGTTGAGTGAGTACACGGGCCCCGGTGCGTATGGCGCGACGTGGGGAGCGGCGTTCAACCCGATGGTCTATCCCCTACCCGGCAACCACGAGTACGAGACCGGAAACGCGACGGGCTACTTCACGTATTTCGGCACTGACAACAACCGCCCGGATGGGTCTCCCGGCGGTTATTACTCGTTCAACCTCGGCACCTGGCACATCGTCTCGCTCAACTCCAACTGCTCGAACTCCGGGTGCGGGGACACCGCCGCGGGCGCGACCTCGTCGGCTCAGAATTCGTGGTTGCAGTCCGACCTCGCGGCGAACCGCAGCGCGTGCGTGCTCGCGATGTGGCATCACCCGTTCTTCTCCTCAGGCTTTGCTGGTGACAGTCCGGGGGTAGGACCGCTGTGGCCATTGCTCTACGACGCCCACGCAGACATCGTGCTCAATGGCCATGACCACGTGTACGAGCGGTACGCGCAGCAGGACCCCTCGGGGACCGCGACGAGCAACGGCATCCGCGAGTTCGTGGCGGGAACCGGGGGCGAGAGCCTGTTCTCGACCGGCAATCACGAGCAAAACCTGCAGGTCATCGACAACAAGACGTTCGGCGTCCTCGCGCTGACGCTTCACGCCAGCAGCTACGACTGGAAGTTCATCAGCACGAGCGGGACGGTGGTCGACAGCGGCACTACTGCGTGCCATGGCCCCGGGAGCGGATCTGCGAGCGCCGCCGCTGCCCGTGACATCCGCGTCGCCGGGATCCGGCGCCGCAGCGAGCCGGAGCTGGCCTTCGATGCCCGCCCGCTTCGCTCTTCGCTAACGGCGGCGGAGCGAAAGGGCCTGCCGGTGGCCATCCACTGTTCTCGCA
The DNA here is from genome assembly GCA_963731355.1 of uncultured Solirubrobacterales bacterium. Lineage (GTDB taxonomy): Bacteria > Actinomycetota > Thermoleophilia > Solirubrobacterales > Solirubrobacteraceae > Palsa-465. Next base: position 222,461 of record CAVSUS010000008.1, read on the forward strand.
TGTGCGACGTGGTCGTGCACGTGTCGATCCGTCGTGGACGCCATCTACAGCGAATCGCATCGTTCTACGAGACCGAGTCGGAGATCCCAAAGCCCTACAGCCAAATCCTTCTGCGCTTGCCCACGCGCCGGCTGCAAGGCAAGAAGGGAGTCACGCTTGTTCTGCGCTTCTCGGCTCTTGACGCCGCCGAACATCACCGCACGGTCACGAGGATCGTGCTGCTGAAGCGGCGCTGAACGCGGTCACCGGATGCGAGGAAGCGCGACCGTGAGCGAGAAATCTCCCGGAGCACTGGATCAAGGGGGCACCACGCTGGCTGTCTCGGACGGTCTGCTCGATGCCACCGAGAGGTTCGACCTTGGGGTGCTGCTCGAGGAGCGTGGGGATCCCGCCAGCGCCGAGCGTGCGTATCAGCAAGCCGATTCACGGGGCCATGCGGGTGCGGCGCTCAACCTCGGCGTCCTGTTGGAGAGGCGCGGCGAATTGAAGGACGCGGAGCGGTGCTACCGCCGCGCCCATGAGCGCGGGGAGCCCAACGGCGCATACAACCTTGGGGCACTGCTCGAGGAGCGAGGGGACCTCGCGGGCGCAGAGCAGGCGTATGCGCTCGCGGACGCGCGAGGTCACGCTGCGGCGGCGTGCGCCCTAGGTCTACTGATCGCCCGGCGGGGCGATATGCCCGCAGCACAGGCGGCGTTCCGTCGTGCCCAAGAACGCGGCGATCCCGATGCCGCGTTCAATCTCCCCGCGCTGTTCACCGCCAGACACGATCGCGGTCAGCGGATCCGACCTCGGCTGCGCCCGCTTTCGAGGCGCAAGGTGGCGATCGCGCTCGCCGTGCCCGCGGTGGGAATCGCGGCGGCCGCAGTCGTGACGTCGTTGCCCACGGGCACCCTGAGGCGGGCCGTCACCCCTCCCGCGCTCATCACCGCGGCGCATCGACAGACGGCCGCGGAACTCACTCTCGAACCCCTACTGCCGCCTCCGCCGCACCCGAGGACCGCACATAAGGCCGCCATCGTGGAGAAGCCCAAACCCAGGAAACGACGGAAACCGAGGCCGCTCCAGACACATCCGTCAGTGACCCCAGCTACCTATAACGCTCCTACCACTGCGTCCGCGAGCACCTCGCCCTCTCTCGTGGGTGGGGGCCCAAGCACGAGCTCGGGAGGCGCGAGCAGCGGCGCCGTGAGCTCGCCGGCGCCCGTGGTGTCGCCCGCGCCTGCGGTGTCGCCCGCGCCGGCGATCCAGTCGCCGGCGCCGGTCGCGTCCCCGCCTCCCTCCCCGCCGCCGGTCGCGTCCCCGCCCCCGGCCGCGCCACGACCGACGGCCCCGAGCCCAAGCGGAAACTCGGGCAATGGCTCCGGCGGCGGCTCTGGCTCGTCCGGAAGCGGAATGGTCAGCGGCGGCGGCTGATCCGCGGTCTCGAGGCGCCGCCGTTGACGACGGCCACCCTTCTCAGCCGGCCACGGTGCTCGTAGGCCGGGAGTCGATCAGCCCGGTCAGCGCCCGGCGCAGCCGCTCGGGATCGTGCCGAGCAGGGTCATCGCTGCGGCAAAGCTCGCGCGGTACCGACTCCACCCCATACCGCTTGAGCTGAGCGGGCTCAAAGGTGAGGCTCCCCGAGGGGTCGTACATCACGGCGTCTACGCGGACTCGGTGGAGCCGAAGTGCCCGCAGATGATCGATCGCACTCATCCTGGCCGTCTCACGCGAGCCGGGATCGAGGTTGGCGATCCACAGCACCCGGGCGCGAGTGCGTCGCAGGGCGGATGCGAGATCGGGCACCGCTGCTGCGGCCAGCACGCATCGGTACAGCGAGCCGGGAGCGAGGAGCACCCACCCTGCGTGCGTCACCGCGTCGATCGTCGCGTCAGGAGCCTGCACACGCTCGCCGGCGAATCGCAGGCGCCCGAGCCGGCGCGGCGAGCGGCCGGTGGACCGGGCCCCCGGGGCGTCCCCGACGCCATCGACCTGCAGCCGAACGGGCTGGGTCGTGGCCGTCAGCACCGCTCCGCTGATGCCGAGTTGCTCGCCGAGCCAGGTGCTCGCTCGAGCATAATCGCCCAACGCGCCCGCGACCGAGGGAATCACGAGGTTCCCAAGTGTGTACCGCCCCAGCCGCTCGATCGACACCGGCCGCCTGATAGCCCGGACAAGCGCCCCCTCTTCGCCGGCGAGGGCCTCCAGCGAGCGGCGGAGATCTTCGACAGCGGCGCCGCTCACGCGCTGCTCCGGTTCGCCCCCGTGCTGGTCCTCGTAGGCAATGCTCACGATTGCCGTCAACGGGCTGAACTCGTCCCGCAATGCTTGCAGCACGGATGCCAGTCCCCGACCTCCGCCGAGAACGACCACCGCGCTATTCGACTGTGACCGTCTTGGCAAGGTTTCGCGGCTGGTCCACGTTGAGCCCGCGAGCGCGAGCCAAGTGATAAGCAAACAGCTGCAGGGGAACGACAGCCAGCACGACCTGTAACAGGGGATCGGTGCTCGGGATGTAGATGACGTGCTCGGCGTGTTCGGCGATCTCCTTACATCCATCGCTAGCGATGGCCAGCACCTGAGCACCGCGGGCCCGGACCTCGGACAGGTTCGAGAGGAGCTTCGGCAGCACGCGGCGATCGGTGGCCACGCACACGACGGGCGTTTCCGATCCGAGCAGGGCAATCGGGCCATGCTTCATCTCGCCGGCGGCGTACGCATCGGTCGGTACGTAGGAGATCTCCTTGAGCTTCAGGGCACCTTCCAGTGCGACTGGCAGACCCGACAGGCGCCCGAGGTAGAGGAAGAAAGGGCTCATCGACAAGCGCTCGGCAAGCTCGCGGACGGGCTGGTCAACCGACCCGACCACGCAATCGATCAGGCGCGGCAGGTCCTCGAGCGCTGCCCGCAGGTCGGTTAGCGCTTCCGATTGCCCCCCGCGGGCGGCGGCGAATCGAAGCGCGAGCTCGTAGAGCAGAGCCACCTGCGCGACGAAGGTCTTCGTGGCCGCGACTCCGATCTCAAGGCCCGCACGCGTGAACAGGACCGCGTCCGCTTCACGGGTGGCCTGGCTCGCCGGGGCGTTCGTCACCGCGAGCACAGTGGCCCCTTGAGCTTTGGCCAGGCGCATCGCCGCGAGCGTGTCGGCAGTCTCGCCGGACTGGGAGATGCCGAGCACCATCGTGCCGTCCTCGATGATCGGCTCGCGATAGCGAAACTCGGAAGCAACCTCGACGTCGACCGGTATCCGAGCCCATTGCTCGATCGCGTTTCTCCCAGCCAAGCCGGCGTGGTAGGACGTCCCGCACGCGACGACGATGATCCGCTTGACGTTGTGGAGGCGATCCGGAGCGAGGACCCCGCCCGCGTCCCGCTCCACGCTGCCGCGCCACTGCGAGAGCGTCTCCCTCACGGCGGTCCCTTGCTCGTGGATCTCCTTGAGCATGAAGGTCTCAAATCCCTCCTTCTCGCAGCGATCGTCATCCCACTCGACCTTGGTGGAGGCAGGGCGGTGAGGAAGCCCGGAGACGTCGAACACCTCAACCGAGCCCGGTCGCATCACCGCTATCTCTTCGTCCTTCAGCACCGCGACTTCGCGCGTGTGGGCGAGGAAGGCGGCGATCGACGACGCGACGAACTGCTCGCCGTCTCCCAGGCCAACCACCAGCGGGCATTCGCGCCGTACGCCGACGAGCGTGTCCGGCTCCTCCTCAGACATTGCCACCAGGGCGTAATGTCCCTCGAGATCTTCGAGTGACCGTCGCACCGCGTCGGCCAGGCTTCCGGAGTAGTACAGCGCGATCAGGTGCGCCACGACCTCAGCATCGGTATCGGAGCGCAGCGTGACCAGATCGGCGGCCAGACGTTCGCGCAGCTCGAGGTGATTCTCGATGATCCCGTTGAGCACGATCCTGAAGCGGTCGCTGACATCTGCGTGGGGATGGGCGTTTCGTTCGGTGACGCCGCCGTGGGTCGCCCACCGGGTGTGCCCGATCCCGGCTGACAGGCAGTGGGTGGCGGTCGCGCCCGCGGAGGCGACATCGGCGCTGCGCGTCAGCGCTGCCTCGAGCGAGTCGAGATTCCCCACCGCCCGGATGCACCGCATCTCGTCACCTTCGCGCCAGGCAATCCCCGCCGAGTCGTAACCCCGGTACTCGAGTCTCCTTAACCCGTCGAGCAGCAGCCGCTGACAGGGCCGACTGCCGACATAGCCGATGATGCCGCACATCGCGAGCGCCCCCTCATAGAAAACCTTGTGCGTCGATTAACACACCGGAAGGACCGGGCGTCAATGGGCCGCGGGGCTATCGCGCGTTCATAGAGTGATCGCTTTTGCGCTAGCTGACGGATAGTTGGACGCAGCCGTTTGTGCCAGCTTGGCCACGTCGGCTATGCGAGTGATCAGTTGGGGGCCACCCGGATGAGCATCGGGGCGCGCGTGTCCTGTCGTCTCCGCCATTGGCGGATGCACAGTGCTGCCGCTGGGTGTGTTCTCTTGGCCCTCATCGCGATACTCGTTCCGAACGCGTCGGCCACGTCCCCGGTCGACGCGCCAGCGAGTGGGTCGGTGCCGGCGGCGACGCCGGTCACCGACCCCCCGCAGCCAGCGACGACCCCGTCGTCCGACACTCCGGCGCCCGCGACGGACCCGTCGACCGACCCGCCGCCGCCGGCCACTTCGACCAGCGCGCCGTCGTCCGACGCTCCGGCGCCCGCGACGGACCCGTCGACGGGCACGCCGGCGCCGAGCACGGGGACGTCAACCGACAGCAACACGCCGCCGGCCGGCTCGCCGGGGGACAGCACGACGCTGACGGGCGCGCCGCCAACCGGCACGGGGACCCCCTCGACCGCACCCTCAACCGACCCCTCCGCGACGCCGACCGCCCCCTCGGGGACGCCGACCGCCCCCTCGGGGACGCCGACCGCCCCCTCGGCGACGCCGACGGGCCCCTCAACCGCCACCACGACGCCGGCGAAAAGCGCGTCGGGGAGCGATCCGACCGTCACCTCCGTCGATCCGCAGACGCCGGCGACGAGCGATAACCCGGCGGACCCGTCCAGGCCTGCCTCTCAACAACCCGCCCCAGCTCCGACGCAAACCGCTCCCGTCGTGACAGCTAATCCTGCGGCCGCCGGCGTCTCGCCCACGGTCTCGGAGGCGCCACCGACTCCGACGGCGCCCGTCAGCGACCCCGCCAGCAGTTCCACGAACTCAGGGAACTCGTTCGGGGACGCCGCCACGCTTGTCGTTGGTCCTCAGCCCGGCTGCGGAGACGGGCACGCCCCGAGCCCGCCCACGCCAAGCCCCTCGAGCAGCCAGTCCACCAGCTCGGCGGCTCCCGTTTTGATGACGGCGCACGAGGCGGACGCACACCTCGACCTGATCACCGGGAACTTCGTCGCAGCCTATGGTCTCCCCGACCCAACACCTGCGACAAGTGGCCTGGTTGCCGTGCAATCGGCGGCGCTCCCGTCGATGATTCAGTTCGTCAGCGTTCGCCGAGTACGAGCGGCAGGCACGCGGCACCCGGACTCAGAGGACGCCGTCGCTCCGCCGCAAGCATCCGTCACCGACACCCTGCCGCGCGATTCACGCGGCCCCGAGGGCGGCGCGCCGCCGGCGGCCGGCGGCGGTGGCGCGGCGAGCCCCATGGCGCTGATGAAGGCATTTGCGCTCGTCGCCGAAAGGTGTCTGAAATTCGTCCCCCCGCCGACCGCCCACCTCATGTGCGTGGAGGCTCGGCGCCTCGAGCGACCCGGATAGCCGAGTAGCGGACGACTTCCGTCGTTCGCTGGCAAAGCTCGACCGCTGCCGAGATCGCAGTGGTCGCGTTCGCGACCGAGGGCCCGTTCTCGCCCTGATCGCGGGCGAGTTCGGTTCACGTCAGGAGGGCACGAAAATGCGAGAGAACGTTGAAATAGAGCGCGGCGGCGCCGACCCGAGCACACCAGTCATTGGCTACGCCAGCTGTTTGTGCACCGGGAGCGCCGGCACTCAGGAACTTAAGCAGCAAGCGAGCGCAATCCAGCGCGAATGTAAGCGTCGCGGATTGACTCTGAAAGAGGTGGTGGGAGAGCGGGAACCTGCGACTGGCAAGGGCCTCTCGCGCCCGGGTCTCACGTACGCGCTCGAGCGAATCGCCACTGGCGACGCCAAGGGGCTAGTGGTGGCGGAGCTTTCCCGAGTGACCTACTCGGCCGCTGAGCTCGGCACGATCATGGAATGGCTCACCACATTGAACGCGCGGTTCGTCTCCGCGGATCATGCGTTCGACACCGAGAGCGACGACGGCCGCCTGGCCGCCCATATGCTGATCGAAGTGTCGCGATGGGAACGAGTCAGACTCAGCGAGCGGACGCGCAACGGCCTCGAGGCCGCACGGATGAGGGGCAAGTCAACCGGACGCCGGTCGGTGAGCGATGATCCCGATCTCAGCGAGCGGATCGCCCGGATGCGGGCTCAAGGGATGACGCTGCAGGCGATTGCCGACCGGTTGAATGAGGAGGGCGTGCCAACCGTGCGGGGCGGAGCCAAATGGCGCCATTCGAGCGTTCAGGCGGCGGCAGGTTACCGGCGCACGCAGGACCCGCTGCTCGGCGCCCTGCTCGCGCGCAGACAGCCAGCAGGTCGGTCGGCCTCGTAGGGAGGAGAGGCCGCTGACCGCTTTACCGAAAGAAGGCGCTTTGCCGACCGGTTCCGTGGGTAACTTCCGCCGGCCAGATGAGACGCGTCCTCGTCGCCACGGCGCTTGCCGCGCTCGCTGCGGCAAGCAGCGGCCGCGCGGTGCTCGCCGCCGGCTCCGAAGCGACGGTGAGACTCCCCACCCGCCGCCCACTGTGCTCGATCGACCGGCATCGCACTCGGCCGTGCGTGCGCGTTTACGTGTTGAGGCCCGGACACTCCCTCCAGCTCTGGCCGCGCGCGCGTGTCGTGGTGGTCGTAAGGGCAGGCAGTAACCGTGAGTTCCCGGTGGCCGGCTCGCGACTGACGGTCATGATCCCGCGCGGGAAACCGCTGTGTTCGATCCACGGGCATCGCGCTCGACCGTGCTTGCCCCACTACAGGCTGCGTGCCGGAGAAGCACTGACGGTGCGGGCAGCCAGGAAGGGTCGGCGGCGGAGAGCACCAAACGCCGCCAAGCCGACCGGGTCCCGGGGCAGCGCGACTGCTCCTTCCGGCCCAGGAGCTCCAGCGGGTCCTCAGGCGACTAATCGTCTCGACGGCTGCCCGCCGATGCCAAACGGAAATGTGGTCACCGGAGGTCACACCTGGACGCTCGAGGGTCAGGACGACTTCACGAAGAACGCGCCGATCGGTTCGTTTGCCTCGGACGCCAGCGGTCCCGTATACACGGGTGACCATGGGATGAGCTGGGATGAGTACGGGGATGGGTGGACCTCGACCTACAGCGGCGGTGCCCCGGGGTATATGCCGAGCGTCGTCCAATCGGTTCACAACGGGGTCCTCGACTGGTATCTGCACAACTACAAAGGCACGCCCGTGGCGGCCAACCCGTCGCCGCTTCCAGGCGGCCACCAGACTCAGACCTACGGCCGGTATTCCCTCTGCGAGAAGATCGTCCCCGCCGACTCACACAAGCTCGATGACTTCTACCAGGCGATCCTGCTCTGGCCCGAGAACGACGGCGACTCGCCGTCGGCGGAATCGGACTTTCCCGAGGGACCCCTCAACGCCACGAGCTTCAGCGCGTATGCCCATTGGGGCGGCTCAAGTGCGCAGGACGTGTTCGACACGCCTGCGATCGACACCACCCAATGGCATACCTACACGCAGGAGTGGGGTCCCGGCTTCCGCCGCTACTACATCGACGGAAACCTGATCGGGGTCAGCACCAACCAGGTTACGTCCCTGCCGGAGCGCTGGCAGCTTCAGGTCGAGCCATCGGGCTCCAACGACGGCGGCACGGGGCACGTGTACGTCGGCTGGGTTGTCATCTGGAGCTTTTAGCCGGCTGTATCTAACGTTCGGGGGGCCCCCGTTCACCGCACCACAGGAGTTCATCGCCACCATGACCAAGCGCGCGCGCATCTTGTCCTTCGGTTGCGCTGGTCTGCTCGTGCTCGCTGGTGTAGTAGGTGCGGTGGCGTTCAGCGGCGGCACCGGTCAGATCCTCGCGCTGGTGCTGATCAGCCTCGGGTTGGTGCTCGCGACCGCGCTCGTGTTCCTGGAGGTCGGACTCAGCGAGGACCGCGAGCGCGCCCGGGAGGCCCGGGCGGCGCGAGACCGCGAGGAACGCGAACGCGCCCGTAAGCCAGGCAGTGAGCATGTGACGGGTGGACCCGCTGAGGGGCCGTCCTCGCGCCGGCTGAGGCCGCGGCTCGAGCGGCGGCGCGGGAGGCCGCGGCGGCGGGGCTGAGGTCCGGCTTGTCGGGGACGACGTCGTCCTACGAGAGAGCGGGCCGCGTGGCGATGCTCCGGGGGGATGCACACTCAGATGAACAGCACCGTTCGGCGAAACGGTAAGATGCCCGTGAATCTGGATTCACGGACCCACGGGAGACGACATTGGACCTGAACGACACGCCCGAGCAGGCGGCATTTCGCGACAAGGTGCGCTCGTGGCTTGAAGCCAACAAGCACGAGGCCCCACCGCGATCGGGATCTTCCGAGGACGGCGGCTACATCGCCTCCCGACGCGCCTGGCAGCGGCGGCTGGCCGAGGCCGGGATGGCCGGAGTGGCATGGCCGCGGGAGTATGGCGGCCAGGGGCTCGGGCCAATCGAGCAGGTGACCGTCAACCAGGAGATCTCACGCGCTGATGTTCCCGGGATCCTGGACGTGATCGGGATCGGGATGCTCGGGCCATGCCTCATTGCCCACGGGACCGAGGAACAGAAGAACCGCTATCTAGGACCCATGCTCCACGGCGACGAGGTCTGGTGCCAGCTGTTCTCCGAGCCCGCCGCCGGATCGGACCTGGCGGCCGTGCAGACCCGCGCCCGACGCAGTGACAACGGAGGCTGGACGCTGACCGGTCAGAAGGTGTGGACGACCAACGCCCAGTTCGCCTCGTTCGGGCTGCTGCTCGCGCGCACCGATCCCGACGTCCCCAAGCACAACGGCCTGACGATGTTCATCGTCCCCATGGACGCCGCCGGAGTCACGGTGCGCGGACTACGCCAGATTTCCGGCGAGGCCGAATTCAACGAGGTCTTCCTCGACAACGTCCCGCTCGATGAGGACGCGGTCGTCGGTGGAGTGGGCAACGGCTGGGCCACCGCGCTTACCGTGCTCATGTTCGAGCGGCTGACAATTGGCTTCGGCTCGGAGAATTTCGGCTCACCGGCACGTCTGTCGGAAACGATTGCGTCGGATCGGGCGGCCAGGCGGGACACGGAAGTCCGCCGGCGGCTCGGCCACGTGATCACCGAGCTCCTCGCGGTCCGCTTCAACGGCTACCGCGCCCTCACCATGCTCGCCCGTGGTCAGATCCCGGGGCCAGAGGCCGGCCTGGCCAAGGTCACGATGGTCAACGCCGCGGTCACCGCAACGGACCTTGCGGCCGATGTCATCGGGCCGGAAGCGCTCGATGCGCACAGCGACTGGAGCTACCTGATCTCGTTCCTGCCCGGCCTGAAGTCCGCCGGCGGCACCGAACAGATCCTGCGCAACACGATCGGCGAGCGCGTCCTCGGCCTCCCGCCCGAGCCCCGGCTCGACAAAGGCGTGCCGTTCAGCGAGCTGCGCGCCAAGGAGCGCGAGGCGGTGACGTCATGAACTTTGCGCTCTCCGACGAGCAGTTGCTGCTGCGCGAGGCCGCCCGCGGCGCCCTCTCTCGCCACAAGACGATCGAGGCCGCGCGCGAGGCGCTCGAGGATTCGGGGGCTCTGCCGGACCTGTGGCCGCTCGCCGTGGAGGCCGGGTGGCCGGGGCTGCTGATCGACGAAGAGCACGGCGGGGCGGGGCTCGAGGCGTTCGACGCGCTGTTGGTCGCGGAGGAGTGCGGGCGGGTGCTCGCGCCGGTGCCGCTGCTCGGACTGCTGCCGGCCACCGCGATCCTCAACGCTGCGGGCGACGAATCGCTGTCCGCCGTCGCTGCCGGGGACCTCCGGCCGGCCTACGTGCCAGGGCGCCCGCCGAGCGAGCTCGAGCCGGGCTGGACGGTGCAGCCGCACGGCGGCTTCGCGCGCGTCGAGGCGCCGCGCGCGACCGTCGAAGGCGCCGAGGTCGCGCTCGATGGGGAGGTCGCGTTCGTTCCCGACGCGCCCGGAGCCGACCTGCTCGTCGCCGTCGGCGAGGACCAGGACGGATCTCCGGTGGCCGTCGCCGTGCCGGCGGACGCGGGCGGGGTGTCGGTCGAGGCGGTCACGCGCTATGACGCGACGCGCTCGCTCGGACATGTCACGTTCTCCTCGGCGCGGGGTCGTTCGCTCGCCGTGAACGCCGATGTGCTGGCCGATGCCTGGTACCTGGCGCACGCTCTGATCGCGGCGGAGTCCCTGGGCGCCATGCAGACGTGCCTCGACGTGAGCGTCGCCTATGCCAAGGAGCGATTCACGTTCGGCCGCGCGATCGGCTCTTACCAATCCATCAAGCACGAGCTCACCGAGGTCCTCCGCCAGCTAGAGAATGCCCGCGGCCTTCAGTACTACGCCGGCTGGGCGCGCCAGTCCAAGCCTGAGGAGTTCCCGCTCGCGGCCAGCGCGGCGAGATCGGCCGCGGGTCACGCGCTGGACTTCGCCGCCCGCTCGATGATCAACGTCCACGGCGGCATCGGCGCGACCTGGGAGCACGACGCGCCGCTGTTCTTCCGCCGGGCGGAACTCTCGCGCCGGTTGCTGGGCGGCACCGAAGACGCGACCGATCGGGTGGCGGAGCAGTCGCTGCTGGCGGCGGCTGCCGATTAGGCGCTCCGGCCGTCGAGCCGGATCTCCCACGGTTCGACGGACGCCACGTGAAGGTGCGTCTGGCTCCAGGGATCGCGGGCGAGCGTCGCCCGGATCTCTTCCTCGGACTCGGCCTCGACCGCGTGGGCCACGCGGATGCCGTCGGAGAGCGGCCCGCCGAGAACGATGAATCCGTCGTCCACGAGGCCATCCATGAACGCGGCGTGCTCGGTCCAACCGGACTGCTCCTCCATCGGCACTGACCGATCCCACTCGGGCCCGCTGCGGTGGATCGTGACCAGGAACATCGGCATGGAGCGTTGTTAGCACAGCGTCAGTTCGCGCCCTTCCCTCGTGAATCAAGGTTCACTATGATGTGAATCAAGATTCACACGCTCAGACGAAGGGTGCGATGTCCCAGTGTTCGAGGTCTACGACGAGGAGCGATGATGGCCACGATCGACGTGACGAATCCGGCCCGCGAGGTTCTCAACCAGGCCCCGCCGCTCGAGCCGGTCAACCTGTTCGAGCTCGACGTCGCGCTTGGCGAGGCGCTCGAGCGGGAGGGCGGGGGGTGGGCGGTCGATCGCGCGCGGGAGGCGGGCGCCGTCGCCGGGGGTGTCGAGGCGCGCGAGCATTCCCGCCGGGCGGAGCGCAACCTGCCGATCCTCCGCACGCACGATCGACACGGCAACCGCATCGACGAGGTCGAGCTCGATCCCTCCTGGCACTGGCTGTTGCGCGGCGCCGTCGAGCGCGGGATCGCGGGGCTTCCGTGGCGCGAGGAGAGGCCCGGTGCTCACGTGGCGCGGGCCACGCTGTTCACGCTCTGGGGCAACGCCAACGACGGCGTCATGTGTCCGGTATCGATGACCTACGCGGCGGTGCCGGCGCTGCGGGACGGCGCCCCCGAGCTCGCCGCCGAGTGGGAAGCTCGGCTTACCAAGCCCGACTACGAGCAGGGGGCCCTCGCCGGCATGGCGATGACCGAGCGTCAGGGCGGCTCTGACGTGCGCGCCAACATCACGCGCGCAGATCCCGCCGGCGACGGCCTCTATGAGATTCATGGCCACAAGTGGTTCTGCTCGTATCCGCCGTGCGATGTGTTCCTGGTGCTCGCCAACGCGCCGGGCGGCCTGTCGTGCCTGCTCGTCGAGCGGGGCGCCGGAATGGAGTTCCAGCGGCTGAAGGACAAGCTCGGCACGCGCTCGCTGCCGTCATCCGAGGTCGAGTTCCACGGGGCCCGCGCCCGGCTCGTGGGCGAGGAGGGACGCGGGGTGCCGGCGATCATCCGCATGGTCAACCACACCCGGCTGGATTGCCTGCTGGGCGCGACGACCGGGCTGCGGCGGGGCACGCTCGAGGCCATCCACCACTGCCGCTACCGCTCCGCGTTCGGCGCGCTGCTCGTCGAGCAGCCGGCGATGCGAAACGTCCTCGCGGACCTGGCGATCGAGTCCGAGGCGGCGACCGCGAGCGCGATGCGGGTGGCCCGGGCCTACGACGATCCCGGTGAGGCGCCGTTTCGCCGGTTCGCCACCGCGGTCATGAAGTACTGGGTGTGCAAGCGCGCGCCGGCGCACGCCGCCGAAGCTCTCGAGTGCCTCGGGGGCAACGGGTTCGTCGAGGACTCGGGCATGCCCCTGCTGTATCGCGACGCGCCGCTGAACTCGATCTGGGAGGGCTCGGGCAACGTCGCGGCGCTGGACGTGCTGCGCGCCATGGTCAAGGAGCCCGACGGCCTGCCCGCGTTCGTGGCCGAGTGTGAGCTGGCGGCGGGTGCCGAGCCGCGCCTGGATGCTCACCTCGCACGTGTGCGGGAGCGCACGGTGGCGGTGTTCTCGGAGCAGGATCCCCAGTTCCAGGCCCGTCGGGTCGTCGAGGACCTCGCGGTCGCGCTCCAGGCGTCGCTGCTCGTCCGCCACGCGCCGCCGGCCGTCGCCGATGCCTTCTGCGCCTCGCGGCTCGCCGGCGAGGGCGGCCGCGTGTACGGAACCCTTCCGTCCGGAGTCGACACGAGCGCCATCCTCGAACGGGCCTTCCCGGTATGAGTGCAGTCCTGTACGAGGTGGCCGACCGCGTCGCGCGGATCACGCTGAACCGCCCCGAGCGCGGCAACGGGATCACGCGAGCGCTGCTATCGGAGCTCGAGGCCGCCGTCGAGCGCGCCGATCTCGACCCGGAGGTGCGGGTCTTGCTGCTGTCGGGAAACGGGAAGGGGTTCTGCGGCGGCTACGACCTGGTGGAGTCAGCCGAAGGGCGGGGCGCGCTTGCCGGCGAGCCCGGCACTGTGCAGCCGGGCTCGCCGCTGGACCCCCAGGTCATCGCCGCCAACCACGACCCGGCTCACATCTGGGACCCGATGGTGGACTACTCGATGATGAGCCGCAACGTCCGGGCGTTCATGTCGCTGTATCACTGCACCAAGCCGGTGGTGTGCAAGGTCCACGGCTTCTGCGTGGCCGGCGGAACAGACATGGCGCTGTGCTGCGACCTGCTCGTGATCGCCGCGGACGCGAAGATCGGCTACCCGCCGGCGCGCGTCTGGGGCTCACCGACGACCTCGATGTGGGGGTACCGGCTCGGCGCCCAGCGGACCAAGCGGCTGCTGTTCACCGGGGACTGCCTGTCCGGCGCCGAGGCGCTCGATTGGGGCCTGGCCATCGAGGCACCGGACCCGGAGGAGCTCGACGCGTGCACCGAGGCCCTGGTCGGCCGGATCGCGCGACTACCGGTCAACCAGCTGCAGATGATGAAGCTCCTGGTCAACCAGTCGCTCTACGACCAGGGGCTCCGCGGCACGCAGATCCTCGGCACCGTGTTCGACGGGATCGCGCGCCACACGCAGGAGGGCTACGCGTTTCAGGCGACCGCCGCGCGCGAGGGATTTCGGGCCGCGGTGCGAGAGCGAGACGAGCCGTTCGGCGACTACGGCGCTTCGACGTTCAAGGGATGACCGAGGTCCTGACCCCCACTCGCGAGCGGCTGCTGCATGCGGCCCGCGAGCTGATCGAGGAAGGCGGCTACCGGGCCGCCTCGGTGATCGCGATCGCCGACCGGGCGGGGGTGGCGGCGGGCACGCTCTACCGCCACTTCCCCTCCAAGGAGGAGCTGTTCGTCGAGGTGTTCCGCTCGGTATGCGATCGCGAGCTGCGGGCCATGCGGGCCGCCGCCGAGGAGATGCCGGACGGCGCCTCGCACGTCGACCGCGTGGTCACGGTGCTGGCCACGTTCGCCAGGCGCGCTCTTGCGCGACCTCGGTTGGCCTGGGCGCTGATCGCCGAGCCGGTCGACCCGCTCGTCGATGCCGAGCGCCTGGCCTACCGCGAGCGCTACAGCGCGCTGATGGCGCAGGCGCTCCGCGCCGGGATCGACGCCGGCGAGCTGCCCGAGCAGGACGTCGAGCTGACGGCGGCCGCCCTGGTCGGGGGGTGCGGCGAGGCCCTGGTCGGGCCGCTGGCGCGGGAAGCCCCCTCGACCAGTCGCCTCCTGGAGGCGCTCGAGACGTTCGTCCGCCGGGCGGTGGGGGCTCCGTGACCGACGCGGTCCGCATGGAGCGCGACGGGCCGGTGACGACCGTCCTGCTGTCTCGCCCCGAGCGCCGCAACGCCGTCGACGGCCCCACCGCCGCCGCCCTGGTTCGCGCGTTCGAGGCGTTCGAGGCCGACGCGGGCGCCGCGGTGGCGGTGCTGCACGGAGAGGGCGGCGTGTTCTGCGCCGGCGCCGATCTCAAGGAGGTGGGCTCGCCGCGCGGCAACCGCGTGGCGGCCGACGGCGCCGGGCCGATGGGCCCGACCCGGATGCGGCTCAGCAAGCCGGTGATCGCGGCGGTCGCTGGACACGCTGTGGCCGGCGGCCTCGAGCTCGCGCTGTGGTGCGATCTGCGGGTGGCCGAGGAGGGCGCGGTCTTTGGCGTCTTCTGCCGGCGCTGGGGCGTCCCGCTGATCGACGGCGGAACCGTCCGGCTGCCGCGCCTGATCGGGGGGAGCCGAGCCATGGACATGGTGTTGACGGGGCGCGCGGTCGGCGCCCGGGAGGCGTTCGACATGGGCCTGGTCAACCGGGTGGTGGGCGAGGGCGAGAGCCGCGCCGCCGCGGAGGCGCTCGCGCACGAGCTGGCCCGATTTCCGCAGACGTGCATGCGCGAGGACCGTCTGTCGCTGCTCGAGCAGGAGGGGCTCGAGGAGCAGGCGGCGATGGCCAACGAGCTCGAGCACGGGCGCAGGGCGCTGGTCGAGGTGCAGGCCGGGCTGGAGCGCTTTCGCGCCGGCGCGGGGCGCCACGGGTCGTTCCAGGACGATTAGGACTGGTGGGACGTCGCGACCGCCCAGCCGAGTAGCTGGGCGACGTGTGCGTCGGTGATGCCGACGGCGGGATCGGTGGTCACGAGCAGCGTGGGTCCGGCGCGCGCTCTGGCCCAGGTGCCGCATCCGTCGTCGTGGGCGTCGTCGATCCAGGCCAGCGGGCGCGATGGCTCGACGTAGCGGTCGATTCCGCCGAGCTTCCAATGGGCCGCCACGAGGCGCGTCGGGTCCTCGAAGGATACGTGCGGCAGTGATCGGGGTAGGCCCAGTGCCGATGGCAGGTAGTCGTTGGCCTTCTCCTCCCAGCCGGTGCACCAGGCGAGCTCGAACGACCGCGCGAGCTGGCGGAGGTGCTCGCCGGCGGTGGCCGAGAGGAAGTGGACGATCCCGTCGACGAGCAGGAACCGGCCCGCCGGGGGACTGGCGGAGTCAAAGCCGTACAGCGAGATCACGCCGTCGACGTCGATCAGCAGCAGCGGTTTGTTCATAGGCGTCCCTTATGGACCTGAGAAAGACTGTCAGAGGCGGAACGGCGCGAAAGCGCTCGGAAACCTGTACATTCGCGCCCGTCCGGGACGTTGTGTTCAAGGCGACCGACCGCGCTGCCGAGTGAGAGCGTGAGGCGCCCCACCGTGTCGCCCGGTCCCGGCTTGCCCCCAAATTCATGACCCTCATCGTCGGCATTCTGCTCGCGGTCGCGTGCGCTCTGACCACCAACCTGGGCTTTCTGTATAAGCACCGGGGGGCCCGGGCCGCCCCGGCGGTGAACATGCGCCGGCCGTTGCGCACCGCACGCAGCCTGTTCGCCTCGCCGCTGTTCTGCGTCGGAATGGTGGTCGGCGCCGGTGCCTGGCTGTTCCACGTCGGCGCAATGGCGGTGGCGCCGCTGTCGCTGGTGCAGTCGGTCCTCGCGGGCGGGGTGGTGCTGCTCGCGATCATGGCCGAGCGGATGTTCGGGGTGACGATCGGGCGCCGGCAGTGGATCGGCCTCGGCTTGACCGCCGTCGGGCTCGTGCTGCTGGGAGTTACCCTCCCGGCGGTTTCGGGGACGCAGTCGCGGTTCTCGATTCCGGGCATGATCGCGTTCGAGGGCTCGCTGATCGCGGCGGGGACGTTGCTGATCGCGGGGCCGCGGATCGGTGCGCCCAAGGAACATCACGGCTTCATGCTGGGCGCGGCGGCGGGGATCATGTTCGGGGTCTCCGACGTCGCGATCAAGGCGATCTCCGGGCTGATCGGCTCAGCCGGCTTGGCCGGGCTCCTGACCCCTTGGACGCTGCTCTGCCTCGCCGCAGGGGTGGCCGCGTTCTACGCTTCGGCGAAGGGGTTTCAGGACGGCGACGCGGTGCCGGTCATCGCCGTGACGAGCACCGCCGCGAATGTGTCGGGGATCGTCGGCGGGATCCTGGTGTTCGGCGATCCGCTGTCGGCGAACCCGGTGGCGTTGATCGCACAGTGCCTGGCGTTCGCCCTCGTGGTCGCGGCCGCGTGGTTGATGCCGGCCCCGGTCCGGGCGGCCGCGGCCTCGGCGTAGGCCGGGGCGGCTACTCGGCGCTCCCCTCCAGGAGCACGCGCGCCACCTGCTCGGGGTCGTCATACGTGGGAACGTGGCCGCAGCCCGTGAGCGTCACCGACCGGGCACCCGGAATGGCCTCGACGGCGCGCCGCGCCTGACGGGGCGGCAGCACCCGGTCCTTCTCCGCCCAGGCGATGGTGACGGGCACTTGGATCTGCTCACCGCCCGTGAAGGCTTCAGAGGCCAGGGCGGCCAGCGTGTCGTCGAACCAGGGGGCGCCCGCGAACGCCCGCAGCGACGCGGCGGCGTCCGCCGGCGGGACCCGTTTGGGCCTGGCGAAGAACTGCCATCCGGTGAGCGTTCGAAGCCCCGGTCGGGCGCTGACACGCTCCGCCCGCGGGGCGAGCTTGCGGGCGATGCGAACGGTCGCCTCGAACGAGGCCCGAGCGAACACTGCCCCCACGGGTGTGAAGAAGCCCGCGGGAGACAGCGCGGTGGCCGAGCGGGAGCGCCCCCGCCTGGCGAGCTCGAGCGCGATCCAGCCGCCCAGCGAGTTGCCGGCCACGTGCGGGTGCTCGACACCCAGTTCGTCCAGGAACTCGCCGACGAGGCGGGTCAGCGACTCGATGCCGGGCGGCGTCCCGGGAGGGGGCATCGCGGAGGCGCCGAACCCGGGAAGGTCGAGGGCGATGACCTCGCGCACGGACTCGAGCCGCGGCAGGAGCGGCGCCCACACCTGCCAGCGGCTACCGATCCCATGGATCAGAACCAGGGGCGGACCGGTGCCGGCGCGGTGATGGCTGAGCTCGATGCCTACAACCTATTTGAACTTTGGGGACAACTGGTACTCCGGAGCGGACAATTGTCGGTTATCGTCGTCACCGGTAGCGTTGTACAAAACGGCACATGAGCTGAGGAGAGCAATGGCGAGCACCGACACCGCACCCCGGACGGGGGAGAGGACGCTTCAGCAGTTGGCCAAGCGCCACCTGTGGATGCACTTCACCCGTATGTCCGCCTACGAGGGCGCCGAAGTGCCGATCATCGTCCGCGGTGAGGGGTGTTACGTCTACGACGAGCACGGCAACCGCTATCTCGACGGGCTCTCGGCGCTGTTCTGCGTCAACCTCGGGCATGGGCGCGCCGACCTCGTGCAGGCCGGCGCCGAACAGGCCAAGGAGCTCGGGTTCTTCACCAACTGGTCGTACGCGCACCCGCCCGCCATCGAGCTCGCCGCGCGGGTGGCGTCGCTGGCCCCCGGCGATCTCAACCGGGTGTTCTTCACCAGCGGCGGCAGCGAGGCCGTGGAGTCCGCGCTGAAGCTCGTGCGCCAGTACCACAAGCTGACCGGCAAGCCGAACAAGACCAAGGTGATCGCGCGCGAGATCGCCTACCACGGCACGAGCCTGGGGGCGCTGTCCGCCACCGGGATCACCGCGCTGCGCGAGCCGTTCGAGCCGCTCACGCCCGGCGGGCTCCACATTCCGAACACCAACACCTACCGGCTGCCGCCCGGCGTGACCGTAGAGTGGTTGGCCGAGTCGATCGCGGAGAAGATCGAGTTCGAGGGGCCGGACACGGTGGCGGCGGTCATCCTCGAGCCGGTGCAGAATGCCGGCGGGTGCTTCACGCCGCCGGAGGGTTACTTCCCGCGCGTGCGCGAGATCTGCGACGAGAACGACGTGCTGCTGATCTCCGACGAGGTGATCTGCGCCTGGGGCCGGCTCGGGGAGTGGTTCGGCTGCCAGCGCTACGGCTACCAGCCAGACCTGATCACCACGGCCAAGGCCCTGACGAGCGCATACGCGCCGATGGGTGCGGTGATCGCCTCCGACCGGGTGGTGGAGCCGTTCCTGGACGGAACCAACAGCTTCACTCACGGATTCACGTTCGGGGGGCATCCGGTGAGCTCGGCGATCGCGTTGGCGAACCTCGATGCGCTCGAGCGCGAGGGCGTGCTCGAGCACGTGCGCGCCCACGAGGCCGAGTTCGCTGCGACCCTCGACTCGCTGCGCGATCTTCCGATCGTTGGGGACGTCCGCGGCGCCGGCTATTTCCACGCGCTCGAGCTGGTCAAAGACAAGGCGACCAAGGAGACCTTCTCGGACGAGGAGTCCGAGACGCTGCTGCGGGGCTTCCTGTCCGGCGAGCTCTACCGGCGCGGGCTGATCTGCCGAGCCGACGACCGCGGCGATCCGGTGATACAGCTGTCGCCGCCGCTGATCGCGGGCCCCGAGCAGTTCGCGGAGATCGAGTCGATCCTGCGCGGCGTCCTGACCGAGGCCGGGGAGCGGATGCAGGTTCGCATGTCGGATGCTGATCTCGGCCGGGTACGACGCGCACCCTGATGCCCAGATGCTGACGGTTCGCGACCTACTGAACGATCTCGACGTCCGCGTGCTGGCGGGCGAGAGGGGCCTCGACCTGCCGGTTCGCTGGGTTCACATCACGGAGCTGCTCGATCCGACGCCCTGGCTGTCGGGAGGCGAGCTGCTGCTGACCACCGGCTTGCAACTCGACGACGCCGAGCGCCAGCGCGAGTTCGTCACCCGGCTCGCCGACCATCAGCTCGCCGGGCTCGGCTTCGGCACCGGCTTCGGTCATCGTGAGGTTCCCCCGGCGATCCTCCACACAGCCGCCGAGCGCGACTTCCCGGTGTTCGAAGTCCCGTACGAGCTCCCGTTCATCGCGCTCACCGAGGCCGCGTTCACGCAGCTGGTCAACGAGCAGTACGCGGTGCTGCGCCGAGCGCTCGTGGCTCAGGAGCGCCTCGAGCGGATCGTGCTCTCAGAGCGCGGCCTCGATGCGCTGGTCGGTGCGCTCGCCACGCTGATCGGGGCCACCGTGCTGGTGTTCGATTCGCGCGGCGAGCCGCTGATGCAGCGCGCCTTCCGGCGGGTGATCGACGCCGGCGCGCTGCAGGCCCTCCAGCGGGAGGTGCGCGACCGCGCTCGCCGGCGCGAGGTGCGCGCGTTCGTGCCGCCCGTCGAGGAAGGGAACCAGGGCCTGGCGCTTCCGGTCGCGTCCGACGGCGGCGGGACTTCGGCCGGCGGCCCGGGACCGGCTCGGCTGCCCGAGGCGTGGCTCGTCGCGCTCAAGGACACCGGGCCCCTGTCGGACTTCGACCGCTTGACGCTTCACCAGGCGGTAACGATCGTCGCGCTCGAGCTGCTGCGCGCGCGGGTCGCCGGGGACACCGAGCGCCGGCTCGCCGGGGACGTGCTCGCCGCGGTCGTTCGCGGCGAGCTGGCCGGCGCCGATCTCGCCCGCAGGCTGGCCCCCTTCGGGCTCTCGGACCGGGTCGCCTCGATCGTGGTGCAGCGCCCGGCCAGCGGCCGCGGATCTCCCGCTCCCACCGAAACGACGCTGCTGCTGGCGCTTCGAGACGAGGCCGTCCCGGCGCTGGTCGCCTCGAGCGGCCAGTTCACCTGCGGGCTGGTGCCGGGCATGGCCGACGACGAGCTGCTCGGGCTCGCGGAGCGGGTCGGCGCCCGGCTCGGGTCCGAGATCGGCGCGTCGCTGCTGCTCGGCGTCGGCCGCGCGGTCCCGGGCGGCGATGCCCGCCGCTCCTTCCACGAGGCGCGCTGCGCGGTCGAGGCGCTTGCCCTCGGCGTGCCATCGGGCTCGGGTTCGGGCAACGGGTCGGTGACGGCCGGCGCGGCGCCGGGCTCGGCGCGCATCGCTACCTACAAGGACCTCGGCTCCTTCCAGTTACTGCTCTCGCTGCAGGAGGACGAAGCGCTGCGACTCTTCTGCGACTCGGTCCTCGGGCCGATCGAGGCCAGCGAGGGACATTACGGCGGCGAACTGATGCGCTCGCTGGAGGCGTTCATCGAGGAGAACGGACAGTGGGAGCGAGCGGCCCGGCGACTGTACTGTCATCGACACACGCTGCGATACCGGATCCGGCGGGTCGAGGACCTGACCGGCCGCGACCTCTCGAGCGCGCGCGACCGGATCGAGTTCTGGCTCGCCCTGCGGGGCCGCGAGCTGGTGGCGTAATAAAGGTGGTGTGGGCGTGAAAGTCGGGGTCCCGACCGAAGTCAAGTCCGATGAGTACCGGGTGGCGATGACGCCGGCCGGCGTGCGCGAGCTCGTCGACGCCGGACACGACGTGTACGTGCAGAGCGGCGCCGGCCTGGGCTCGGCGATCACCGACGAGGCGTACGCGGCGCAGGGGGCGATCATCGTTCCGGACGCCGACGCCGTGTTCGACGAGGCGACGCTGATCGTCAAGGTGAAGGAGCCCCAGCCGGCGGAGGTCGAGCGACTCGAACCCAAGCACACGTTGTTCACCTACCTGCACCTGGCGGCCGAAGCCGGGCTGACGCGCGGGCTGATGGCGTCCGGCGCGACCTGCATCGCCTACGAGACGGTGGAGGACACCCGGGGGCGGCTGCCGCTGCTCGCGCCGATGTCCGAGGTCGCCGGCAAGATCGCCACCCAGGCCGGGGCGTTCATCCTCGAGAAGCCGCTGGGGGGTCGCGGGATCCTGCTCGGCGGGGTGCCCGGAGTGGCGGCCGCGAACGTGATGATCATCGGCGGCGGGGTGGTCGGAATGCACGCCGCGTTCATCGCGGTGGGGATGGAGGCGACCGTGTACGTGTACGACCGCAACCTCGACCGCCTGCGCGAGCTGGACATCGCGTTCGGCGCGCGGGCCGATACCTGCTTTGCCTCGACGCTCGAGATCGAGCAGCGCCTGCCCCAGATGGACCTGGTGATCGGCGCCGTGCTCGTACATGGGGCCCGCGCCCCGCACGTGATCACCCGCGAGCAGCTTGGGCTGATGAAGCGCCACGCGGTGCTGGTGGACGTCTCGATCGACCAGGGGGGCTGCTTTGAGACCTCCCGTCCGACCACCCACTCCGACCCCACCTACGAGGTCGACGGGATCACCCACTATTGCGTGACGAACATGCCCGGCGCGGTCCCCATCACCTCGACGTACGCCCTGACCAACGCGACGATCCCGTACGTGGTGCACCTGGCCTCGGCCGGCGTGCCCCAGGCCGTGGCCGAGAACCCGGGACTCAAGCTGGGGGTCAACGTCGCGGCCGGCCAAGTGACCTACAAGCCCGTGGCCGACGCGGTGGGGGTGCCGTACGTGCCGGTCGACGAGGCGGTGGCGGGGGTCGCGGCGTAACGAGCACCCTGGGTCACCTTGGGATCACGGCATCGCTCACGCCCCCTGCTACCCTGCCCATTCGCATGCCGACCACCAGCCAACTGATCCGCAAGGGCCGCACCACGCCCAAGAAGAAGCTCGCCACGCCCGGGCTCAAGTCGGGCAAGGGGCGCAAGAAGAAGGTCGCGGCGCCGCAGCGCCGCGGCGTCTGCACCCGCGTGTTCACCACTACTCCGAAGAAGCCGAACTCCGCGCTGCGTAAGGTGGCGCGCGTGCGGCTCACCAACGGCATGGAGGTCAACGCCTACATCCCCGGCGAGGGCCACAACCTGCAGGAGCACTCCGTGGTGCTCGTCCGCGGCGGCCGCGTCAAGGACCTCCCCGGGTACAGGTACAAGGTGATTCGCGGGACGCTCGACGCCGCCGGGGTCAGCGACCGCAAGAAGTCTCGGTCTCAGTACGGCGTGAAGGCGCATTAGTGCCGCGCCGCGCCGCCGCCCAGGTCCGGCCGATCCCGGCCGACGCCATCAACCACAACCGGCTCGTCCAGCAGGTCATCAACAAGGTGATGCTGGACGGCAAGAAGTCGGTGGCCGAGAAGATCGTCTACGACGCGCTGGCGATCCTGGCCGAACGCACGGGCAAGAACCCCGTCGAGCAGCTCGAGACGGGGATCAAGGCGCTGACGCCGGTGCTCGAGGTTCGCTCCCGCCGGGTCGGCGGCGCCACCTACCAGGTGCCGGTCGAGGTGCCGGCGCGCCGCGCTCGCACGCTCGCGGTCCGCTGGCTCGTCCAGTTCGCCCGCCAGCGACGCGAGAAGAACATGTCCCAGCGGCTGGCCAACGAGCTGCTCGACGCCCAGCAGCAGCAGGGCGCGGCGTTCAAGCGCAAGGACGACATCTACCGGATGGCCCAGGCGAACAAGGCGTTCGCCCATTACCGCTGGTAGACGCACCCCCCGCGCACTCGGCACCCGTCCGGCGGCTGCAAACCCGCGCCTGACGTCGTCCTCGGCGCGGCCGTAGCGCTGCTACGACCACGCCTGCGTCCTTGTCAGGCTTGGTTTTCACGCGCCGGCCGGGCACCGATCACGCGCCGGGCACGTCTCCCAGTGGCCGCTGGTAGGCCGACTCGTCTGTCACCCGCGCCCGCCGGAGGGGGCCGGGTTGATCCGAGGCAGCCGTCCGATCGCGCGCGCGAACGCGGCAGCGATGACGGCGTAGCCGTTCTTGTTGGCGTGGATGTTGGGACCGCTCGGGGGAGGGGTGCAGGCCCAGGTCCAGCTGCACACCGTGGCGACGCTAACCGGGACCAGCCGATCGTTGTACGACACGCTGACGGTGCCGTCGTAGCTCTTGAACGCTCCCGCGACGTCTGCGGTCTTGAAGCCCGTGCCCCGGTTCGCGGCGGTGATCTCGCCATTGATGGTCTTGAGGATGGCGACCGAGGCGGCCGCGAGCGCTTGCACCGATGCGCTCGCGCTGAAGTAGCCCGACAGCACCGGGTTGTAGAGGGTCATGCCGGCCAGCACGGTGCCGACCGGAGCCGCCTGTTTCAGCCGCCGCTGGATCAGCGGCAGGTTGCGTCGGATCGACGCCTCGCCGGCGGCGACGCACTGGCCGACGTTCACCCCGGGCAGAGCGCAGAGGTCGACGTCGTTGGCGCCGATATCGACCGTCACCAACGCCACCTCGCCCCGCCGGTGGTGGGTCCGAAGGAACAGCTCGGCCGCCTTGACCTGGGAGCCCCCGGTCCGGTCGCAGTGAAAGAACCTTGCGCCGGCCTGGTTGCCGTGACCGGTGAGCATGCTCGTCGTGGTGTCGCCGGGGCAGCCCAGCTTGACCAACTTCAGGTTCGGTATCTGCCGGCGCTCGATCGCGAGGAGCTGGTCGGGGTAGCCCTGGTCGGTCTCGAGCGACAGACCGGCGGCGTTGGGCTGTACGCCCTGGGACAGCGAGTCTCCGAGGGCCAGGTAGTAGCGAGGAGCGGGGCCCGCTGCGGCCGCGACGCCCGGGAAGGCCAACATGGCCGCCACTACGCCGAGCATTAGTTTCCGCGATCGCACAAATGGTCCCGTAACAGAGGCGAGGGCGCCCACCACACGGGACCGGGGGCTGCGGTGGACCACCCTCGCTTCACTGAAGCGTAGCGGTGCGACCACCCTTTTATGAACGCTCGGCGCCGAGTGTCAGGATGCCGACACCGCTGTTTCGGAGCGGCTCGATCCGAGCAGCAGCAAGCCGGCGCCGGAGGTGACGATCAGGACGATCGCGCCCAGCGTCTCGATGTACAGGCCGGCGCTTGGGGTGGAGATCGCGTCCGAATAGTGCGTAGCGCTCGAGCCGACAAGACCTGCTGCCTGGGCGTCGGGTAGGTCGCCGAGCAGCGCGATGAGGAGCGCCGCGACGCCAAGCGCCCCGACCGCGAGGAGGGCGGGACGGCTGCCATCCCGGAAGCTGCCGTAGGCGAGCACGGCCGCGAGCACCGCGATCGGGATCAGCGCGTAGGAGTGGTGCGCGCCCGTGCGCACGGTCTTGATCGGCGCTCCGCTCGTGGACACGTGCACGGTGAAGAGGGTCGTGAACTCGGCCGCCAGGAGCAGACCCGCGCCGAGCAACCCGCCGGCGAGGATCGCTCGGCGCAGAATCCTCCCGGGGCCGGCGGTGCGTCTCGCGTGCCCGGGCGCATCCCGGACGGGCCGCCCATCGCTCACAAAGCCCTCGGAACGGGCATTCCCCCGTGCTATGCTGGATATACGCCTCGGTGGAGCGGCGCTCATCTGTGCGCGCTCCCGGGCGCGGAGGATCCAGACGATGGAGATGCCGACCCACTAGACAGCCGCCCTTTCCCGACAGCTGCGTCGTGAACGGGCCCACTGGGCCCTTTTTCATGTCCGCAGCCGCTCACACCGCACTCATTTCGCAAATGCCCCGCACATTCCAACTCGACATGATTCGCAACATAGGGATCATGGCTCACATCGACGCCGGTAAGACGACGACGACTGAGCGCATCCTCTATTACACCGGCCGCACCTACAAGATGGGTGAGGTTCACGAGGGCGCGGCCGTGATGGACTGGATGGCCCAGGAGCAGGAGCGCGGGATCACGATCACCTCGGCCGCGACCACGACCGAGTGGAAGGGCCACCGGATCAACATCATCGACACGCCGGGCCACGTCGACTTCACGGTCGAGGTCGAGCGCTCGCTGCGCGTGCTCGACGGCGCCATCGCGCTGTTCGACTCGGTGGCCGGCGTCGAGCCCCAGTCCGAGACCGTGTGGCGCCAGGCCGACAAGTACCACGTGCCGCGGATCGCCTACATCAACAAGATGGACCGGATCGGAGCCGACTTCGATCGCGGCGTGCAGACCATGGTCGACCGCCTCGGCGCGCACCCGGTCCCGATCCAGCTGCCGATCGGCGTGGAGTCCGACTTCCGCGGGGTGGTCGACCTGGTCGCCAACCAGGCGATCGTCTACAAGGACGAGCTCGGCAAGGAGCAGGAGGTCGTCGAGATTCCGGCGGAGCTCGCCGAGCAGGCCGCCGGGGCGCGTGAGCACCTGCTCGAGGAGGTCTCGCACTACGACGACGAGCTGCTCGAGATGATCCTCGAGGAGGTCGAGATCCCGGCCGATCGCCTGAAGGCCGCGATTCGCAAGGCCACGCTCGAGATCAAGATGACCCCGGTGCTGTGTGGCTCGAGCTTCAAGAACAAGGGCGTGCAGCCGCTGCTCGATGCGGTCCTCGACTACCTGCCGAGCCCGCTCGACGTGCCCCCGGTCGAGGGCCTCGAGCCGGCCAAGGGGTCGCGGAACGGCGACGAGCAGCCGGCGGCGCGCCACGCCGATGACGACGAGCCGTTCGCCGCGCTCGCGTTCAAGATCATGGCCGATCCGTACGTCGGCAAGCTCACCTACTTCCGCGTCTACTCGGGTCGGCTCGAGGCCGGCACGCGCGTGCTCAACGTGAATACGGGGCGCACCGAGCGCATCGGCCGCATCCTGATGATGCACGCCAACGAGCGCGAAGAGGTCAAGGAAGTTCACGCCGGTGACATCGCCGCGGCGGTGGGGATCAAGCAGGTCGTGACCGGCGACACGCTGTCCGCGCCTCACCGCCCCATCCGGCTCGAGACGATCGAATTCCCAGAGCCGGTGATCAAGGTCGCGATCGAGCCCAAGACCAAGGCCGACCAGGAGAAGATGGGCGCCGCGCTGTCGCGGCTCGCCGAGGAGGACCCCACCTTCCAGGTGCGCACCAACGACGACACCGGCCAGACCGAGATCTCGGGGATGGGCGAGCTCCACCTCGAGGTGCTGGTCGACCGGATGCTCCGGGAATTCAAGGTCGAGGCGAACGTGGGTCGCCCGCAGGTCTCCTACCGCGAGACGATCAAGGGCACGGCGGACAACGTCGAGGGCCGCTTCGTGCGCCAGACCGGTGGCGCCGGCCAGTACGGAATCGTCTACATCAACGTGGAGCCGGCGCCCGGCGAGGGGTTCGACTTCGTCAACCGGATCAAGGGAGGGGCCATCCCCACCGAGTTCATCCCCGCCGTCGAGCGCGGCGTGGAGGAGGCGATGGAGAACGGTCCCCGGGCCAGCTACCCGATGGTCGACGTGCGCGTGACCCTCACCGACGGCAAGTACCACGAGACCGATTCATCGGAGCTGGCGTTCAAGGTGGCGGGCTCGATGGCGCTGAAGGCGGCCGCGGCGCGGGCGAAGCCGGTGCTGCTCGAGCCCGTGTTCAGCGTCGAGGTGGTCACGCCCGAGGAGTTCATGGGCGACGTGATCGGCGACCTGAACCGCAGGCGCGGCCACGTGAGCGGAATGGAACAGCGCGGGAACGCGCAGGTCGTCACGGCTCGTGTGCCGCTGGCGGAGATGTTCGGATACGCCACCGACCTACGGTCCAACACCCAGGGCCGCGCGACTTACACCATGCAGTTCGAGCGCTACGAGGAGGTGCCGCCGAACATCGCCGAGAAGGTGGTCGGCGAGCAGGTGGCGGCGTAGCAGCGAGCAGCCTCGAACTCAAAGCTTATATCCTGAACAGGTTCGTCCCGAGACGAACGACACCCCCTGAAATAGAAGGAGCGACACCAAAGTGGCGAAAGCCAAGTTCGAGCGCGACAAGCCCCATGTCAACGTCGGGACCATCGGTCACATCGACCATGGAAAGACGACGCTGACCGCTGCCATCACCAAGGTCCTGAACGAGAAGTTCGGTGGCACCGAGGTGCGGTCGTTCGAGTCGATCGACAACGCTCCTGAGGAGAAGGCGCGGGGGATCACGATCGCGACTTCCCACGTCGAGTACCAGACACCCAACCGTCACTACGCGCACGTCGACTGCCCCGGTCACGCCGACTACGTCAAGAACATGATCACGGGAGCGGCGCAGATGGACGGCGCGATTCTGGTCGTGTCCGCCGCCGACGGCGCCATGCCCCAGACGCGCGAGCACATCCTGCTCGCCCGCCAGGTCGGCGTGCCCTACATCGTCGTGTTCCTCAACAAGACCGACATGGTCGACGACCCCGAGCTGCTCGAGCTCGTCGAGGTCGAGATCCGCGACCTGCTGTCGGAGTACGAGTTCCCCGGCGACGACATCCCGTTCATCGCCGGCTCGGCGCTGAAGGCGCTCGAGGGCGACGAGGACGAGGAGGCCAAGATCCTCGAGCTCGCGGAGGCGCTCGACACCTACATTCCCGAGCCCGTACGGGATCTGGACAAGCCGTTCTTGATGCCGGTCGAGGACGTGTTCTCGATCACCGGCCGGGGTACGGTGGCCACCGGGCGCGTGGAGCAGGGGATCATCAAGACCGGCGAGCCGGTCGAGATCGTCGGTATCCGGCCGACCACGCAGACGGTCGTCACCGGCGTAGAGATGTTCAAGAAGATCCTCGACCAGGGGCAGGCGGGCGACAACGTCGGTTGTCTCCTGCGCGGCACCAAGCGCGACGAGATCGAGCGCGGGCAGGTGCTGTGCAAGCCGGGCTCGATCACGCCCCACACCAAGTTCAAGTCTGAGGTGTACGTCCTGAAGAAGGAAGAGGGTGGTCGTCACACCCCGTTCTTCACGGGCTACCGTCCCCAGTTCTACTTCCGCACCACCGACGTCACCGGCGTGGCCAAGCTGCCCGAGGGCACCGAGATGGTCATGCCCGGCGACAACGTCCAGATGGAGATCGAGCTGATCCAGCCGATCGCCATGGACCAGGGGCTGCGGTTCGCGATCCGCGAGGGCGGCCGGACGGTCGGTTCGGGGGTCGTCACCGAAGTCGTTCAGTAATTGATTAAGGCGGCGTGGGCCTTTCGGCCCCGCCGCCTGTTTTTTGAGTAGATACGACCTTGAGGGCGGGCCCCGAGCCCGGGGCTCGCCCGTTTGACTGAGAGAAACCGAGAAGTCAGCGTCGAGCCTTTTTGATGGCAACCATCGCCCAGAACAAGATCCGGATTCGCCTGAAGTCCTACGACCACACGGCGATCGAGACGGCGGCCAAGGAGATCGTCGAGACAGCCACGCGCACGGGCGCGACCGTGTCCGGCCCCGTGCCGCTGCCCACGGAGAAGAACGTGTACACGGTGATCCGGTCGCCGTTCAAGGACAAGGACTCGCGCGAGCACTTCGAGATCCGGACGCACAAGCGGCTGATCGACATCCACCAGCCGACGCCCAAGACGGTCGATTCCCTGCAACGGCTCGACCATCTTCCCGCCGGCGTGGACATCGAGATCAGGCTGGCCTCGTAAGGGGTTGCGGAGATGGCGGCGATCCTGGCTCGCAAGCTCGGCATGACGCAGAGGTTTTTGGAGGATGGACGGGTCGAGCGCGTGACCGTTTTGGAGGCGGGACCGTGTCCGGTGACCGGGATCCGCACCGTTGAGCGCGACGGCTACGAGGCGGTGCAGCTGGCGTTCGATCGCTGTCGCGAGAAGTCTTTGTCCCGGGCCGAGCTCGGGCACCTGCGAAAGGCCGACACGTCCGCGCACCGGGTGGTGCGCGAGTTCCGCGACGAGGCCGGCGAGCTGCTGATGGGGGAGACGGTTACCTGCGACGCGTTTTCGGCCGGGGATCGCGTGAAGGTGTCGGGCCTTTCGAAGGGCAAGGGTTTTCAGGGCACGGTGAAGCGCCACAACTTCAGGCGGGGCCCCGCCTCGCACGGCTCTCACAACGTGCGCGCTCCCGGATCCATCGGCGCCTCGGCGACCCCCTCGCGCGTGTTTCGCGGGCTTCGGGGCCCGGGCCGCATGGGAGGGGGACGCGTCACCCAGCGCGGCCTGACCGTGGTCGAAGTTCTGCCCGATCAGAACCTCCTGTTGGTCCGGGGCGCGGTGCCCGGTCCGCGGGGGGGCGTGGTGGAGGTGCGGAGCGATGGCTGATCTCTCGGCTCCCGTGCTCGGCGGGGGGACCGTTTCGCTGGACGCGGGCGCGTTCGGCGCGCGCTTCAACATGCCGGTGGTGCACGAGGCGGTGCGCGCGGAGCTGAACGCCCGCCGGCGGGGCACGGCCTCGACGTTGACACGCGGCCAGGTCCGCGGCGGCGGAGCCAAGCCGTGGCGCCAGAAGGGCACCGGCCGGGCGCGCGCTGGGTCTACGAGGTCTCCCCTCTGGGCGGGCGGCGGAACCGTGTTCGGTCCCGTTCCGCGCTCCTACACGGTCAAGGTCAACCGCAAGGCGCGGCGGGCGGCGCTGCGCGGCGCGCTCTCGGTGCACGCGTCGCGGGGGTCGCTGGCGGTGTTCGATGCCGCGGAATTTGATCAGCCGTCGACCCGGCAGGCGGCGGAGCTGCTCTCCGACTGGGAGCCCGGGGCCCCGACGCTCGTGGTCGTCGATGGTGTTTCGGAGGAAGCGACCGTGAAGTCGTTTCGGAACCTGGTCGGGGTCGTGATCATGCCGGTCGAGGACGCGGGTGTCGCGGACGTGATCGGCGCGGCGTCGCTGCTGGTATCGCAGGCGGCGTTGCCGGCGCTGGTGGCGCGGGCGGTCGGTGGCGCGTCGGAGGGCGGGGCGCCGGCGGGTGCGGGCGCGGTCGCCGGCGAGGAGGGGTGATGGGTGATGGAGCCCAGTCAGGTCATCATCCGTCCGGTCGTCTCCGAGAAGACGTTCGTGCTCGCCGAGGCGGGCAAGTACACCTTCCGCGTCAACGACCGGGCGCACAAGACGCAGATCCGCCAGGCCGTCGAGCAGCTGTTCGACGTGCACGTGGTAGACGTGCGGACGTCGTCGGTGCCGAGCAAGCCCAAGCGCCGGGGTCACACCTCGGGGCGTACCCGCGAGTGGAAGAAGGCGATCGTCCAGGTCCAGGCCGGCGAGACGATCCCGATTTTCCGGGGACTGGAGGCCGGCGAATGACTCGATGGCACGTGCAACTGAGTGGTTGCTTGGGCAATATCTGTCGCATAACGACAGTTATTGCCCACGCTCCCGGAAAGGCGGGTGACTGATGCCGATTCGCAGCCCGAAACCCACCTCGCCGGGGCGGCGGTTCGCCACCTATCCGGACTTCGCCGAGCTCACGCGCTCGGAGCCCGAGAAGTCGCTGACCGAGGGCCTGAAGAAGTCCGGCGGGCGCAACGTCAACGGCCGCAAGACCTCGCGCCACCGCGGCGGCGGCGCCAAGCGGCTGTACCGCAAGATCGACTTCAAGCGGCGCAAGGACGGCGTGCCGGCGAAGGTCGCCCACATCGAGTACGACCCGAACCGCTCCGCGTACATCGCGCTGCTGCACTACGCCGACGGCGAGAAGCGCTACATCCTCGCGCCGCAGCGGCTGCGGGTGGGGATGACCGTGCAGTCGGGCCCGGGCGCCGACATCCGCGTCGGCAACAGCCTGCCGCTGGCGAACATGCCGGCCGGCACCGTGGTCCACAACGTCGAGCTGGTGCCCGGGCGGGGCGGGCAGCTGGCGCGCGCGGCCGGCGCGGGCGTGCAGCTCCTGGCCAAGGAGGGCGACCGCGTGACCCTCCGGCTCCCGTCGGGCGAGATGCGGATGGTGCGCGCCGAGTGCCGCGCCACCGTGGGAACGATCGGCAACACCGATCACCAGAACGTCGACATCGGCAAGGCCGGGCGCAAGCGACACATGGGCGTTCGTCCGCAGACCCGCGGCACGGCGATGAACCCGGTCGACCATCCCCACGGCGGTGGCGAGGGCTCGACCACGCCGGGCCGCCACCCGGTTACGCCGTGGGGGGTTCCGACGCTGGGCTACCGGACCCGGCCGAAGCGAAAGCCGTCGGACAAGTACATCGTGCGCGGCCGGAGGAGAGGTAAGAAGCGATGAGCCGATCGAGCAAGAAGGGACCGTGGGTCGAGGAGCGGCTGATGGCGCGGGTCGAGGCGATGAACGCCTCGGGTGAGAAGCGCATGCTGAGGACCTGGTCACGCGCGTCGACGATCTTCCCCGAGATGGTCGGGCACACGATCGCCGTGCACGACGGTCGCAAGCACGTGCCCGTGTTCATCTCGGAATCGATGGTCGGGCACAAGCTCGGCGAGTTCGCGCCGACACGGTTGTTCCGCGGTCACGCGGGCACGGGTAAGAGGCGATGAGCGACGAGACGCCCGAGATCGAGCCCGAGGAAGAGCCGAAGCCCCGGCGGCGCCGACGCCGGAAAGCTCGGGAGGCTTCGGAGGCGCCGTCCGTCTCGGATGCGCCTGACTCGAGTGCATCCGAGCCGGACACCGCCTCCGAGCCTCAGGCTCTCGACGAGGACACCGAGGCCGCGACCGCTGCCGCTCCTTCCGACGTCGTTCCCCGGGCTGAGGAGGAGCAACGGGAGGTCGACGAGATCGAGCCCACCGCCGAGGACGAGGAGGCCGAGGAAGAGGCATCCGACGTGATGCTCGAGGCCGATGACGAGGCCGAGGGCGAGGCTGAGGAGGAAGAAGAAGAAGAAGAAGAAGAAGAGGAGGAGGCCGAGCCCGAAGTCGAGGAAGCCGCCGGGCGGAGGCGCGGGCTTCGCCGCGGGCGCGCCGCCGCCGAACCCGAGGAGCGGCCCGCGCCGCCCACCAGGGCGGCGCCGTCGCGGCGGCGGGGCAGACGCGACCCCGACGCCCCGATACCCGTGGTGCGCGCGCAGGCCAAGTACGTGCGCACGTCCGCGCGCAAGGCCCGGCTCGTGTGCGATCACATTCGCGGCAAGACCGTGGAGGAAGCGCGAGCTATCCTGGCTCTCACGCCGCGTGCGGTTGCGCGCGACTGGAGCAAAGTGCTCGAGTCCGCGGTCGCAAACGCCGAGCACAACCATGAGCTCGTCGGCGAGGACCTGTACGTCAAGGCCGTTCACGCCGACGAGGGTCCGACGATCCGGCGGTTCCGGCCGCGCGCCATGGGTCGCGCGACCAGGATCCGCAAGCGCACCAGTCACCTCACGATCTTGCTCACGCCAAAGGAATAAGCACTAGTTATGGGTCAAAAAGTTCATCCCGAGTCGATGCGCGTGGGCTACATCCACGATTGGAAGTCGAACTGGTTCAACGAGCGGAACTTCGCCGACTACCTGGACGAAGACACTCAGATCCGCGACCACATCACGCGCCGCCTGTCGCACGCCGGTCTGTCGGACATCACGATCCGCAAGAACGCCACCGAGGTCGAGGTGAACATCCACACGGCGCGGCCGGGGATCGTGATCGGCAAGTCCGGATCGGAGGTGGATCAGCTGCGCCGTGACCTGCACCGGATCACGGGCAAGCAGGTCAAGGTCAACATCCTCGAGATCAAGCGCCCGGAGCTCGATGCTCGCCTGGTGGCTCAGTCGATCGCCGAGCAGCTCCAGAACCGGGTGGCGTTCCGCCGGGCCATGAAGCGGGCTCTGACGAGCGCGATGCGCTCCGGGGCCAAGGGCGTCAAGGTGCAGTGCTCCGGGCGCCTGGGCGGCGCCGAGATGGCGCGGACCGAAGGCTATTCCGACGGCCGCGTGCCGCTGCACACGCTGCGCGCGGACATCGACTACGGCTTCTATGAGGCGCGCACGACCTTCGGCCGGATCGGGGTGAAGTGCTGGATCAACAAGGGCGAGATCATGCCCGAGGGTTACACCGGCGCCGACCTCACGATCATGGACGAGCCTTCGCCGCAGGCGCCGGAGCGCCCCGGGCGTGACGGTCGCGGCGGCCGAGACGGTCGCGGTCGCGGCGGCGGCCGTGGTGGTCAGGGAGGCTCCGGTGGGCGCGGCGGTCCGGGCGGTCGCGGCGGCAGTCCCGGTGGTGGAGGTGCTCGTGCCGGCGCCGGCGGCGCCGGCGGTTCCGGCGAGCGTCCCGGCGGTGGTCGCGGGGCCGGGGGCGCGCGCGGCGGTGGCCGCGGAGGTTCAGGCTCCGGTCGGGGACGGAGCGGCGGTGGCCAGGGACGGCCGTCGGGCCGCCCGGCTGGGCGTCCCGCGGAGGGCGGAGCCCAGGGCGAGGGGAATCGCTGATGCTCTCTCCCAAGCGCGTCAAGCACCGCAAGGTCCATCGGGGACGGCGGCGTGGCTTGTCGCGGGGGCAGGTCAAGGTCCAGTTCGGCGACTACGGGCTCAAGGCGCTCGACTCCGGGTGGATAACCAACCGGCAGATCGAGGCCGCGCGTATCGCGATGACCCGGAAGATCCGCCGTGGCGGCAAGGTCTGGATCAACGTGTATCCCGACAAGTCGTTCACCAAGAAGCCCGCCGAGACGCGGATGGGTTCGGGCAAGGGTTCACCCGAGGGGTGGGTCGCGGTCGTGAAGCCCGGACGGGTGATGTTCGAGCTTGCGGGCGTCCCCGAGCCGCTCGCGCGCGAGGCCATGCGCCTGGCCGGGCACAAGCTGCCCGTGCGGACGAAGTTCGTGATGCGGGAGGAGGGCTGATGCGGCCCGCCGAGTTGCGTGACATGAGCGACGGCGAGCTGCGTGAGCACATCGAGACCGCGCGACGCGAGCTGTTCGGCCTTCGCTTTCAGCACGCCACGGGCGAGCTCGACAACACGGCCGGCCTCAAGCGCGCCAAGCGCGAGATCGCGCGCGCACTGACGATCGCGCGCGAGCGAGAACTGATGGAACTGAGCGAAGAGAACGATGGCTGAGGAACCGACGAACGGGACCCCCGAGGAGGGCGCGGAGGCCTCGGAGCCGACCGAGGCTTCGGAGCCCGAGGCGCAGGCGGCACCCGAGGCGCAGGCGGCGCCCGAGGCGCAGGCGGCGCCCGAGGCGCAGGCGGCACCCGAGGCCGCCGCCACCGCCGCCTCGCCGGCCGAGCCCGCCGAGGTGGTGGCGCCGAAGGAGCGCCGCCGTCGCGCCAGGACCGCGAAGTCGGCCAAGGCTCCGGCCCGAGCGCCGAGGACCCCCGAGGAGCGTCACGAAGAGCGCCTCGCCGAGCGCCGGCGCAAGGCCGCGGTGCGGCGGCTCCGGCGCCGTCGCGAGCGCGACAAGGCAAGGGCGGGCAGGACGGCCCCGGCGAGCACCCCGCCGCGCGAGCACGAACCCGGCAAGCCGAAGACCCGTCAGGGCGTCGTGGTCTCCGATCGCGCCGAGAAGACGATCACGGTGCGGATCGACGCCACGCGCCGCCATCGCCGCTACGCCAAGGTCGTGCGCACGTCGAGCACGCTGCACGCCCACGACGAGCTGGGCGACGCCCATATCGGCGACACGGTCATCGTCCGCGAATCTCGCCCCATGTCGCGGACCAAGCGGTGGCGCCTGGTCCAAGTGGTGGAGCGTGCGAAGTGATCCAAAACGAAACTCGCCTGCGGGTGGCCGACAACACCGGCGCCCGCGAGATCCTCGTGATCCGCGTCAAGGGCGGCCACCGTCGCCGCTACGCGGGGGTGGGCGATGTGATCACCGCCACCGTCAAGCAGGCCAGTCCCCAGGGCTCGGTCAGGAAGGGCGAGGTCGTGACCGCGGTCGTGGTTCGGACCAAGAAGTCCTATGGGCGCGAGGACGGCACGTACATCGCGTTCGACGAGAACGCTGCCGTGCTCATCGACAACCAGAACAATCCGCGCGGCACGCGCATCTTCGGACCGGTCGCGCGCGAGCTCCGCGAGCGCAACTTCATGAAGATCGTCTCTCTCGCCCCCGAGGTTTTGTAGTCATGGGTACGCGTATCAAGACCGATGACCAGGTGATCGTGATCGGCGGCAAGGATCGCGGGAAGCGCGGCCGGGTGCTGCGCGTGGAGCCGAGCAAGCACCGGGTGTACGTCGAGGGCCTCAACATGGTCAAGCGCCACCAGCGCCCGCAGCAGGTCGCCGGCGCGCAGCGGGCCGAGCAGGTGGGCGGCGTGATCGAGAAGGAGGGCCCGATCCACATCTCCAAGGTGATGCTGATCGACCCGCGCGACGACAAGCCGACCCGGGTCCGGATCGAGTTCGACGAAGGCAAGCGCTACCGGGTGGCCAAGCGCAGCGGAGCAAGGCTCGACTAATGCCGTCCGCACGACTCAAGACCAGGTACCTGGAGGAGATCCGGCCGGCGCTGATGGAGCGCTTCGGCTACTCGACGCCGATGGAGGCCCCCCGGATCGAGAAGATCACGGTGAACATGGGCGTGGGCGACGCCAAGCAGGACTCGCGCGTGCTCGAGGCGGCCACCGACCAGCTCGCGACGATCACCGGTCAGCGGCCGAACGTGCGTCGAGCGCGCAAGTCGATCGCGCAGTTCAAGGTCCGTGAGGGGATGCCGGTCGGCGTCGCGGTCACGCTGCGCAACGAGCGCTCCTACGAGTTCCTCGACCGCCTGATGTCGGTGGCGATACCGCGCGTCCGCGACTTCCGCGGGCTCAACCCGCGCTCGTTCGACGGCCGGGGCAACTACTCCATGGGCGTCCGCGAGCAGATCATCTTTCCCGAGGTCGACTACGACGACATCGATCAGATCCGCGGCCTCGACATCGTGATCACCACCACGGCCTCCAGCGACGAGGAGGCGTTCGCCCTGCTCGAGGCGTTCGGGATGCCGTTCTCAAGGGAGGGCCGCCCGCAGGCGGCCGCCACAGCGACGTAGAGGAGCAAATGGCCAAGGTTTCACAACGCGTTCGCCAGCAGCGGACGCCCAAGTACAAGACCCGCGCGTACAGCCGATGCCGTCGGTGCGGCCGGGCCCGCGCCGTGTACCGCAAGTTCGGCGTGTGCCGGATCTGCCTCCGCGAGCTCGCGCACGAGGGCTACATCCCGGGGATGACGAAGTCGAGCTGGTAGGCCCGTTATGTCAATGACCGATCCGATCTCTGACTTCCTCACGCGGCTGCGCAATGCCGCCAAGGCCCAGCACCGCGATGTGACGATCCCCGCCTCGAAGTTCAAGCGCGAGCTGGCGCGGATCCTGGCCGAGCAGGGCTACATCGAGCGGTATGAGGTTCATCCCGCCGGTCCGGGACGCCCGGGCGAGGAGATCACGATCACGCTCAAGTACACCGAGGACCGCAAGCCGGTCATCACGGGGCTGCAGCGCGTCTCGCGTCCCGGGCAGCGCACGTACGTCGACCACGCGAGCATCCCTCGGGTTCAGGGCGGCATGGGTACCGCGATCATCTCGACGTCCAGGGGCGTCATGACCGGTCACGAGGCGCGGATGCAGGGCGTCGGCGGTGAGGTCGTGGCGACCGTCTGGTAGACACTCTGAAGCCATGTCCCGTATCGGAAAGCAGCCAATTCCCGTACCGGCGGGAGTCACGGTCTCGATCGAGCCCGAACGGGTCACCGTCAACGGCCCCAAGGGCGAGCTGTCAGAGCGCGTCAACCGGAGCATCCAGGTGGAGCACGTCGATGGCCAGATCGTCGTCAAGCGGCCGACCGACCGCGGTGAGCACCGCGCGCTCCACGGGCTGACGCGGACGCTGATCGCGAACATGGTCCAGGGAGTCACCGACGGCTTCGAGAAACGCCTCGAGATCCAGGGCGTGGGCTACCGCGCCCAGCTGCGCGGGCGCGACCTCGAGCTGGCGCTCGGTTACTCCCATCCGGTGTCGGTGAAGGCGCCGGACGGGATCGAGTTCGAGGTCCCCGCGCCGACGCGGATCGTGGTCAGGGGGGCGTCCAAGCAGCAGGTCGGGGAAATCGCCGCCTACATACGTAAGCAGCGAAAGCCCGAGCCCTATAAGGGCAAAGGGATTCGCTACGAAGGCGAGTACGTGGCGCGGAAGGTTGGGAAGCGGGCATGACCGTGGCGACGAAACCGCAGCGGCGTCTCAAGCGCCGCCGGCGGGTGCGGGCGAAGATCCGCGGGAGCGCGGAGCGTCCCCGGATCTCCGTGTTCCGCTCCAACCGGGGCATCTTTGCTCAGGTGATCGACGACGATGCCGGCCGCACGCTGGCCGCCGTGGCCTGGACGGAGCCCGATCTGCACTCGATGGGTCCGATGGAGCAGGCCGCGCGGGCCGGCGGGGTCCTCGCCGACCGGGCTCGGGCCGCGGGGATCGAGACCGTGGTGTTCGACCGGGGCGGCTACAAGTATCACGGACGGGTAAAAGCCTTCGCCGACGCCGCGCGCGAGGGCGGCCTGCAATTTTGATGGGCTACGCTGGGTCGGTTCATGGCACGTGATCGCACAGTCTCGTCTTCGGGCCTCGACCTCCAGGAGCGCGTGGTCGAGATCAACCGCGTGGCGAAGGTCGTCAAGGGCGGCCGGCGCTTCTCGTTCACGGCGCTCGTGGTCGTCGGCGATGAGAGAGAGGTCGTGGGGATCGGCTACGGCAAGGCCAACGAGGTGCCGGTCGCGATCCAGAAGGCCGTGGAGCGGGCCAAGAAGAACCTGTACCGCGTGCCCAAGCACGGCTCGACGATCACCCACCAGGTCACGGGCGTGTTCGGCTCGGGCAAGGTGTTCCTGAAGCCGGCGGCTCCCGGTACCGGGGTGATCGCCGGCGGCGGGGTACGCGCCGTGCTCGAGCTCGCCGGGATCCACGACATCCTCTCCAAGAGCCTCGGCTCCCAGAACCCGATCAACCTCGTCAAGGCGACGATGGCCGGGCTCGAGTCGTTACGCACGCCCGATGAGGTCGCGGAGCTGCGGGGGCTGACCATAAATCAGGTCCTCGGGCTTGCCGAGTCTGAACCGACATCTGCGACCCCCGCGCCTACTTCAAATGGGAACGGAAGCAAGAGGACGCGAGGGGTCGCAGATGCGGTCCCAGACTCGGTTCCTGAGGAGCAAGGGTCATCCTCATGAGCACGCTCTTAATCACTCAGCGCAAGTCGCGCAACGGGGCGGACAAGCGGCAGATCGACACGCTGCGGTCGCTCGGGTTGCGGCGGATCGGGCACACCGTCGAGCATCCGGACTCGCCGCAGGTTCGCGGGATGGTCCACAAGGTCCGCCATCTGGTGGAGGTCTCCGAAGATGACCGATGAGCGGATCGGCCTGCACAACCTGAAGCCGGCGCCGGGCTCGCGGAGGGCGCGCAAGCGCGTTGGCCGCGGCGAGGGGTCGGGGACGGGCAAGACCGCCGGACGTGGCCAGAAGGGCTGGGGCTCACGGTCGGGCGCCAAGCGGAGGGCCCGGTTCGAGGGCGGCCAGAACCCGATCCACATGCGGATGCGCAAGCTCCGCGGGCCGCATATGAAGAAGTCGATGCCGTTCGAGGCGTTTCGCACCCACACCCAGGCGGTCAACCTCCTCGACCTGGAGTCGCGGTTCGAGCCGGGCGCGGCCGTTACTCTTGAGGCAATGCACGCGAAGGGTCTTGGCACCCGCCACGGGGTCCCGGTCAAGGTTCTCGCCAAGGGCGAGCTCACCAAGCCGCTGACGGTCCACGCCCATGCGTTCAGCGCCGCCGCGCGCGAGAAGATCGAAGCCGCCGGCGGCACGTGTCAGGTGATCGTGCTCGCCGAGGGCGGGGCCACCCAAGAGTGAGGTCCGGGCGATGATCTCGACGATCCTCGGGGCGTTCAGGGTCGGAGATATCCGCAAGAAGATCCTGTTCACCGCGGCGATCCTCGCGCTCTACCGGTTGGGCACGCACATCCCGGCGCCGGGCATCAATTCGGCCGCGGTCAGCGCGATTCAGAAGAACTTCGGCGGCAACAGCATCCTCGGCCTGCTGAACCTGTTCTCGGGCGGCGGGCTCGGGCGCATCGCGCTGTTCGCGCTCGGGATCATGCCCTACATCACGGCCTCGATCATCCTCCAGCTGCTCACGGTCGTGGTGCCGTCGCTGGAGAAGCTGCAGAAGGAGGGCGAGGTCGGGCAGGCGCGGATCACCCAGTACACCAGATACCTGACCGTGGGTCTGGCGTTCGCCCAGTCGATCGGGTACGTGTTCCTGTTCCGCAGCTTCCAGAAGCAGGCCGGGACCACGCTGATCTCGAACTTCACGCTCGCGAAGGTCTTCCTGATCGTGATCTCGCTGACCGCGGGGACCGTCCTTCTGATGTGGATGGGCGAGCTGATCACGCAGCGCGGGATCGGCAACGGGATCTCACTGCTGATCTTCGCCAGCATCGTCGCCCGGATCCCGCACGGCGTCCAGTCGTGGTGGAACAACCCCGACCAGGTGTTCCGGGTGGTCATGCCGTTCATCGCGATCGGGGTGGTGGCCGCGATCGTGTTCGTGCAGGAAGGGCAGCGGCGGATCCCGATCCAGTACGCAAAACGCGTGATCGGGCGACGAATGACCCAGGGCGGCCAGACCTATCTCCCGTTGCGCGTCAACATGGCCGGCGTCATCCCGGTGATCTTCGCCGCGAGCATCATGGCGATCCCGCCGACCGTCGGACAGCTGATCGGCAAGACCAACGTTCACAGCTTCGGGTACCAGGTCTCGTCCTTCTTCAACCCGCAGGGCTGGCACTACGTGCTGGGCGAGAGCCTGTTCATCATCTTGTTCACGTACTTCTACACCGCGGTGACGTTCAACCCGGTGGATCAGGCGGACAACCTCAAGAAGTACGGCGGTTTCATTCCCGGGGTACGACCAGGTAGGCCCACGGCCGAGTTCCTCGACCGCATCCTCGCTCGCCTGACGTTCCCAGGAGCGTTATTCCTGGCCGCGATCGCGGCCCTGCCGACCGTCCTGATCAACCAGACGAATGCCAACTTCTTCTTCGGCGGCACCTCGATCCTGATCGTCATCGGCGTCGCGCTCGACACCATGAAGCAGCTCGAGGCGCAGCTGATGATGCGGAACTACGAAGGCTTCTTGAAGTAACCGGAGCGCGGAGGGTGTCGCGGCTTCCTGTCCGCCCCGGTAGGAGGTTGCGAGAGAAACGTCCCGTATGCAGTCGTTTCTGACGCAACATGGGGTCGGAGCCAACGGGGGCGCCCTCGGAGACGGCACGCTGGCGGATTCGTGGCGCCAACGGTGCCACGCCGATACAGTGGGTCCCATGTCCGAGCTCAACCTGATCCTCCTCGGTCCGCCCGGAGCGGGGAAGGGAACGCAAGCCGAGCGCCTGCAAGACGATTTCCAGCTCCCGTTCATCTCCACCGGCGACATGCTGCGCGCCAACGTCAAGGGAGGGACCGAGCTGGGTCGGGAAGCCCGGAACTACATGGACGCGGGGGAGCTCGTCCCCGACGACCTGATCGTGGCCATGGTCGCCCAGCGTCTCCAGGAGGACGACGCCGAAGACGGCTTCATCCTCGACGGCTTTCCGCGCACGATCGAGCAGGCCCACGCGCTCGACCGCCAGCTCTCGGAGCTGGGCCGCCGCGTGACCGCGGTCCTGCTGATCGACGTCCCCGACAGCGAGGTGGTCCGGCGACTGTCCGGCCGGCGGGTCTGCGTCAAGGCGGGCCACAACTACCACATCGAGTTCGACCCCCCCAAGCACGAGGGCGTCTGCGACCAGGACGGCTCGAAGCTGATCCAGCGCGACGACGACAAGCCCGAGGTGATCCGCAACCGGCTGCGCGTGTACCACGAGCAGACCGAGCCGCTGGTCGACTACTACGACGAGCAGGGCGTGCTGCGCAAGATCGACGGCACCCGCGACCCCACCGACGTGCACGACCACATCCGTGCGGTCATCGCCACGCTCCGTCTCGAGGAAAACGTCTGAGCGCCCGCGGACCAGCAGCAGTGATCATCAAGAAGAGCCCCCAGGAGATAGACCGCATGGCCGCGGCCGGCGCGATCCTGGTCAAGACCATGAACCTCCTCGCGGGCAAGGTGCGACTGGGGGTGACTACGCGCGAGCTCGACGAGGCGGCCGAGAAGTTCATCCGCTCCCAGGGAGCCGAGCCCGCGTTCAAGGGCTACCGGGGCTTTCCGGGGTCGATCTGCACCTCGCCGAACTCGATGATCGTCCACGGCATTCCGGGGCCGTACAAGCTGGGGCGCGGAGACATCCTGTCGGTCGACATCGGCGTCATTCGCGACGGGTGGGTCGCCGACGCGGCGCGCACGTTCTCGGTCGGGCCGATCACACCGGTCGCGCACAAGCTGCTGGCCACGACCCAGAAGTCGCTCTACTTGGCAGTGGAGCAATGCCGGGTGGGAAAGCGCCTCGGGGACGTCTCGCACGCGATCCAGGAGCACGTCGAGGACGCCGGCCTCTCGATCGTGCGGGCGCTGGTCGGCCACGGGATCGGGCGGAGCATGCACGAGGAGCCCCAGATCCCCAACTACGGCGACCCCAACACCGGGATACCGCTCGAGGAAGGGATGGTGCTCGCCGTCGAGCCCATGGTGACCGCGGGTCGGCACGCCATCCGGGTCGGCGAGGACCACTGGTCGATCTACTCCCAGGATGGGTCCCTGGCGGCCCACTTCGAGTTCACGATCGCGGTCACGGCCAACGGACCGCGGATCCTCACTCCCTGGCACGAAGCCGGCAACGGGCGCGCGGCCGCTTGACCCCCAGAACACGGCCTATGCCCCCTGCTAACATGACGGGTTGCGCTCGTAGCGCGAACGTTCGACGCTGCGTGGCGCTTCTCAGCGCGGTAGCGGCGACCGTACCGGTCGCCAGAGCCGGGTTGAGGGACCACTGTAAATCACTCACGACGAGAGCGAAGCGAGCGTGAAAGTACGACCGTCGGTCAAGCCGATGTGCGAGAAGTGCAAGATCATCCGCCGCCAAGGGCGGGTCCTCGTCATCTGCTCGAATCCGCGACACAAGCAGAGGCAGGGCTGATGGCACGCATCTCGGGCGTCAACATCCCACTCAATAAGCGCGTAGAGATCGGGCTGACCTACATCTACGGAATCGGTCGGCCGACGGCCAACAGGCTCCTGTCCCAGGTCGGCGTCGAGGCGGACCGCAAGGTGCGCGATCTCACGGAAGACGACGTGATCAAGCTGCGCGAGCTGATCGACGGGAACCTGACCGTCGAGGGTGACCTGCGCCGAGAGCGCTCGCAGAACGTCAAGCGGCTACAGGAGATCGGCTCCTACCGCGGGTTGCGGCACCGCCGCGGGCTGCCCGTGCACGGGCAGAACACGAAGACCAACGCGCGGACCCGCAAGGGCCCCAAGCGCATGCAGGTCGCCGGGAAGAAGAAGGCGACCAAGAAGTAGATGCCCGCACCTCGACGTCCTCAGCGTGGCCGCCGCCGCGTCCGCAAGAACATCCCCATAGGCCAGGCTCACATCAAGACCTCGTTCAACAACACGATCGTCTCGCTCACCGACCGCGACGGCAACGTGATCGCGTGGGAATCCGCCGGCGGCGCCGGCTTCAAGGGCTCGCGCAAGTCGACGCCGTTCGCCGCCCAGGTGACGGCCGACGCGGCCGCCCGCAAGGGGATCGAGCACGGCCTCCAGCGCGTCGAGGTGTTCGTGAAGGGGCCGGGGTCCGGGCGCGAGACCGCGATCCGCTCGCTTCAGGCCGCCGGGCTCGAGGTGACGGGCGTCAAGGACGTCACCCCGCAGGCGCACAACGGCTGCCGGCCGCGGAAGCGCAGGAGGGTATAGGCGGTGGCGCGCGACACCGGACCACAGTGCAAGCAGTGCCGCCGCGAGGGCCAGAAGCTGTTCCTGAAGGGCGAGCGCTGCCTGACCGACAAGTGCGGAGTCGAGCGCCGCTCTTATCCACCCGGGGAACACGGCCGCGGCCGCCAGAGGCAGAGCGAGTATCGCGTGCAGCTGCGCGAGAAGCAGAAGGCAAAGCGCTACTACGGCGTGCTCGAGAAGCAGTTCCGCAACTACTACGACAAGGCTTCGCGTCAGCCCGGAATCACGGGCGAGAACCTGCTGCGGATGCTCGAGTGCCGGTTCGACAACGTGCTCGTCCGGCTCGGGTTCGCGGCCTCGCGACGCCAGGCGCGCCAGCTGATTCTCCACGGCCACTGGACCGTCAACGGTCGGCGGGTGAACATCCCGAGCTACCAGCTGCGGGACAACGACGTGATCGCGATCCACCCCCGCTCGCAGGCGACGCAGGTGATCCGCGACGCCACCGAGCTCACCGGTCAGGTGCCGGCATGGCTACAGGCAGACCACGATTCGCTCACGGCCAAGGTGCTCCGCAAGCCCGAACGGCGAGAGATCGCCGCGCCGGTGCAGGAGCAGCTGATCGTCGAGCTGTACTCCAAGTAGAAAACGAAGCTTCAGTCGCGCGGGCCTCAGGCGGCGGTGCGCGGCGCTCACAGCCGCTGAGGCGGCGGCAGGAACCCCCACGACGTTAGGACCCCGATGCTCGACTTCCAAGTCCCCCGAATCTCCAGCGAAAATGTCGATGACAACCGCGGATCGTTCACGATCGAACCGCTCGACCGCGGCTTCGGCTACACGTTCGGCAACTCGCTGCGCCGCGTGCTGCTCTCCTCGCTCGCGGGCGCGGCCGTGACCAGCGTTCGGATCGAGGGGGTGGCTCACGAGTTCTCGACGATCCGCGGCGTGAAGGAGGACGTGACGGACATCGTCCTCAACCTGAAGGGCGTCGTTTGCCGGATGCATAGTGACGCGACGGAGATCGAAGCGCCTCTCGTCGTTACCGGGCCCGGTGAGATCACCGCGAAGGACATCGATCTCCCCTCCGGTGTCGAGATCCTCAACCCCGATGCCCATATCGCCACGCTCGAGAAGAAGACCAAGCTTGAGGTGTACCTGACGATCGGGCGTGGGCGCGGATACCGGCCCGCCGAGGAGAACAAGTCTCCCGACCAGCCCATCGGGGTGATCCCGATCGACTCGATCTTCTCGCCGGTGCGCCGGGTGGCCTACAACGTCGAGCAGGCCCGCGTCGGGCAGCGCACCGACTACGACAAGCTGACGCTCGACATCGAGACCGACGGCTCGATCGACCCCCACGCGGCGCTCCGCGAGGCCGCCGAGATCCTCATCTCGCAGCTGGCCATCTTCACCGACGCGGACCGGGTCATCGAGCTTCGCGAGGCGGGGACGCCCGGCGCGCTCGAGCCGGGGCTCGCC
Source organism: uncultured Solirubrobacterales bacterium (assembly GCA_963731355.1). Taxonomy (GTDB): domain Bacteria; phylum Actinomycetota; class Thermoleophilia; order Solirubrobacterales; family Solirubrobacteraceae; genus Palsa-465. Next base: position 266,532 of record CAVSUS010000008.1, read on the forward strand.
GGCGCCGGCATGGTGGGGGCTCCCTCGCGGCAGCCGAACGCCATGGACGACATCCTGATCGAGGAGCTCGAGCTGGGCGTGCGCTCGTACAACTGCCTCAAGCGGGCCGGGATCCAGACCGTGGGCGACCTGGTCTCGAAGACCGAGTCGGAGCTGAACGCGATCCCGAACTTCGGCAAGAAGTCGATCGACGAGGTGATCGAGACCCTGCACGCCCGCGGACTTAGCCTCCGCAACGAGTAGGGTCGCGAGAGAGCTCCGACCGATGCGCCACCAGCGACAGCGTTACCAGCTCAGCCGCACCTCGTCTCACCGCAAGGCGCTGCTGATGAACCTGAGCAAGGAGGTCATCGCGCACGAGCGGATCCAGACCTCGGAGGCCAAGGCGAAGGCGGTCAAGCCCGAGATCGAGAAGCTGATCACGCTGGCCAAGCGTGGTGATCTGCACGCGCGCCGGCAGGCGTTGTCGGCGCTCGGACAGGACAAGTTCGCGGTCTACAAGCTGTTCGAGGAGATCGCTCCGCGCTACACCGAGCGGGCCGGCGGCTACACCCGGATCCTTAAGCTCGGTCCGCGGCGGTCCGACTCGACGGAGATGGTTCTGTTGGAATTGGTCTGACCGCGCGTCTCGTCCTGGAATACGACGGGAGCCGGTTTGCGGGCTGGGCCCGGCAGCCGGGCGCCAGGACGGTTCAGGAGGAGGTCGAGCGGGCCCTGGCGGTGGTGCTGCGCGCCGACGGCGTGCCACTGACGGTCGCCGGGCGGACCGATGCCGGGGTTCACGCCTGGGGGCAGGTGGCGAGCTACTCGGGCGCCGTCGCCGCGGTCAGGAGCCTGAACGCGCTGCTGCCCGACGACGTGGCCGCGCTGTCGTGCACTCCTGACAGGCCGGGGTTCGACGCCCGCCGCGACGCCACCTCGCGGGCGTACTGCTACCGAGTGCTGGCGCGACCCGCGCGCAGCGCCCTCGAGCGGGGGCGCGCCTTGCACTGGCCGCATCGGCTCGACTTCGATCTGCTCGAGGAATGCGCCGCGGCCCTGCGCGGTAGCCACGACTTCACCGCCTTCACGCCCACCGAGACCGATCACGTCCGCTTCTCGCGCGATGTGCTCGCCGCCTACTGGCGCCGTCACGACGATCGGGGGCTGCGCGAGTTCTGGATCGAGGCGGACTCATTCATGCGCAATATGAATCGGGTGCTGGTCGGGACGATGCTCGAGGTGGCGGGGGGACGACGGACCATGTCGGAGTTCATGGGGCTGCTATCGAGAAGACCGCGCTCGGACGCCGGCCCGACGGCGCCGGCGCATGGTCTGTACCTGGCGGCGGTTGGATACGGAGGCGAGCGGCTGCTCGAAGGGCGGCACGAGAGCAGCAGCGCCAGGACCGGCCCGCTGGCCGGTCCTGGCGGCCGGGAGCCTGGCTAGGATCAAATCGAGATGCGCGTTCTGCTCACCAACGACGACGGGATCGAGGCGGCCGGGCTGCAGACGCTCCGCAGGGCGCTGCTGGGGGTGCCGGGGATCGAGCTCGCGGTCATCGCGCCCGATGGCAACCGCTCGGCGATGGCGCGGTCGATCACCACGCGCCGGCCGCTGTGGGTGCAGGAGGTCGATTTCGGCGACGGGACGGTCGGCTACGCGACCGACGGGACGCCCGTTGACTGTGTGCGCCTGGCGCGGCTCGGGCTGATCGAGGAGTTCCGCGCGGAGCTGGTGGTCTCGGGCATCAACCACGGTTCGAACCTCGGCGACGACATCACGTACTCGGGAACGGTGGCCGCCGCGCTCGAGGCGATCGTCCTGGGGCTGCCGGGGATCGCGGTCTCCCAGCAGTCGAGCGCGCTCGAGCTCGACTTCCGGACCGGCGAGGGGTTCACGTTCGACCCCGCCTCGGCCTTCACCGCGCGCTTGATCGAGGAGCTCGAGCACGAACCGCTGGCGCCGGGAACGCTGCTGAACATCAACGTCCCAGGGTCGGATCCGGTGGGGGTTGAGGTCGCGGGCCTCGGCAAGCGCGTGTACCGGGATGAGCTCGCGCTAATCGACGAGGGTTCCGCGGGCCGGCGCCTGTACCGCATCTACGGCGATGCCAGCTACGAGCGCGACGAGACCGGCACCGACCTCGCCGCGGTCGCGCGGGGCAAGATCGCAGTCACCCCGATCCATTTCGACCTGACCGACCGCGAGGGTCTCTCCGCGTTAGAGCGCCGCGACCTCGGGCGCCTGATCGCGGCTGCCGCGAGCGAGGTAGCCGAATGAGCTCCGCACGGCCGGCCCGGGCCGAGGCCCCCCAGGAGCGCGTGGCGGAGCTCCGGCGGCTGCTGGATTACCACGGCTACCGCTATTACGTTCTCGACGACCCCGAAATCGGCGATGAGGAGTACGACGCGCTGCTCGACGAGCTGCGCGCGATCGAGGCCGAGCACCCGGAGCTGGTCACGCCCGACTCGCCCACGCAGCGGATCGGGGGCGAGCCGGTCAGCGAACTGGAGAAGGTTCGCCACCCCCAGGCGATGCTGTCCTTGGGCAACGCCCGATCGGCGGATGAGCTCCGGGCCTGGATTCAGCGCATGCGTCACCACCTGGCGCGCGAGGGGATCGAGGACCCAGATTTCGAGTACGTCGTCGAGCCGAAGATCGATGGGCTGGCGATCTCGCTGCTGTACCGCGACGGGGTGTTTGAGCGGGGCGCCACTCGGGGCGATGGGACTTTCGGCGAGGACGTCTCTCATAACCTGCGGACGATCCCGTCGATCCCGCTGCGGCTCGACTCGGCGGATCCTCCAGGCCTCGTGGAGGTCCGGGGCGAGGTGTACATGTCGCTGCCGGACTTCGCGAAGCTCAACGAGCGCCGGGCCGAAGCGGGACTGTCCACGTTCATGAACCCCCGCAACTCCGCTGCGGGCACGATCCGTCAGCTCGACCCGAGGCTGGCGGCGGATCGGCCCCTGTCACTGTGGTGCTACGCCATCGGCGCCACCGAGGGGATCACGTTCGACGCCCACTGGGACGCGCTCGAATGGCTGCGGGCACACCGCTTCCCTGTCCATCCCGACGTGAAGAAGCTCCGGACCGAGGACGAGGTCGTGGCGCAATGCCGGTCCTGGGAGGAGCGGCGCGGCTCGCTCGAGTTCGAGATCGACGGGGCGGTGGTCAAGGTCAACGAGGTCGAGCTCCAGCGCCGCCTGGGGGTGGTCGGACGCGAGCCTCGGTGGGCGATCGCGTGGAAGTTCCCGCCCACCACGGCGGTCACCAAGCTCGAGCAGGTCGGGTGGAATCCCGGGAAGTTCGGCGATCTGCATCCCTACGCGATGCTCGAGCCGGTGCGCGTGGGCGGGGTCACGATAAAACTCGCCACACTGCACAACGAGGAGGACCTCGCCCGCAAGGACATCCGCGAGGGCGAGGAGGTGATCGTGCTCCGCGCCGGCGACGTGATTCCGCAGGTCCTCTCGCCGGCCCCGCACGTGGCTGAACGCGCGGACCGCCCGCAACCGCCGCATCCTCCGGAGCACTGTCCGATCTGCAACACCCGGACGATCAAGGACGAGGATTCGGTCTTCACGCGCTGCCCGAACCGAGACTGCCCGGGCCGCCGCTGGCAGCTGCTCAAGCATTTCGTCGGCGCGATGGACATCGACGGCCTCGGCGAGAAGCAGGTGAGCCTGTTCATGGACCTGGGATGGGTCAGGACGGCCGGCGACTTCTACCGTCTGGATGCCGACAAGATCGCCGAGCAGACCGGGTTCGGCCAGGTATCGGCCGAGAAGCTCGTCGCCGCGGTCGAGGCCTCAAAGGGGCAGCCATTCGGGCGGGTGCTGTTCGCGCTGGGGATCGAGGAGGTCGGCTACGTGACCGGCCGCAACCTCGCCCAGCACTTCCGCACGATCGACGCGCTGCTTCAGGCCACCCCAGAGGAGATCGAGCAGACCCAGGGCGTGGGGCCGAAGATGGCGCGCAAGATTCATTCGCAGCTGCACGACGAGCAGATGCTCGCCCTGATCGACGATCTGCGGAAGCAGGGGCTGCGGTTCGAGCAGGAGGGACCGGCGCCCGGGCAAGGACCCATGGCCGACAAGACGTTCGTGCTCACCGGCACGCTTCCCGAGCTGACGCGCGAGCAGGCCACCGAGATGATCGTCGCGGCCGGAGGGCGGGTCACGGGCTCGGTGTCACGCAAGACCGCCTACGTCGTGGCCGGTGAGAGCCCCGGCTCCAAGCTCGCTCAGGCCGAGCGCCTCGGGATTCCGGTAATCGACGAGGACGGGCTGCGCGAGCTACTCGGTTAGCACGACGAGTTTTCCGGTCGCGCGGTTCGCCTCCATGTAGCGGTGTGCCTCGACGATCTCGTCCATCTGAAAGGTCCGGTCCAGGTTGACGCGAAGGCGGCCCTCTTCGACCGCGCTGATGATCTGCTGAAACGCAGCCCCGTAGCTCGAGCGGTTGATTTCGTTGCTGCTGTACACGGCCAGCGGGATGCCGAGCCGCCGTGCCTCGGCTTTGCCGGGACCCAGATCCCATTCGTCTTCCAGATAGCCGGCGATGCACGCGCTGCCACCCGGGCCGACCGCGCGCAGCGAGTCGAGCAGCGCGCGCGCTCCAACCAGTTCGTACAGGCCGGAAACGCCGTCGGGTGCGTGCTCCCGCACCTGCTCACCGATGTTCCCCTGGTCGATCAGGACCTGGTTCGCGCCGTTCACCACCAGCGCATCGCGCTTGGCCTCTTGGCGAGTCGTCGCGAGCACAGTGAGTCCGCTGTCTCTCGCGAGCGTGATCGCGGCCATCCCGACCGATGAGCTGCCGCCATGCACGAGCAGCGACTCCCCGGTCTGGAGCGCGAGCTTTTGGAGTGATCCCCAGGCGGTGCCGAACGTCTCCGGGATCGCTCCGAGCGTTGCCCAGTCGAGGGTCGTCTGCACGGGGATTACGTTGGTCGCCGGCAGCACCGCGTAGTCCTCATAGCCGCCGTCGAACGCGCGGCCCATCTCTCCCATCGCGGCGATCACCGTCTGCCCGGGCTGCAGCTCGCCGGCGGGCGCATCGACCACCTGGCCGACGCACTCGATCCCGATCACCCGGGGAAATTTGACCGCATCGCCCGAGCCGCCGCTCCGAGTGATCAGCTCCGCGCGATTGAGTCCGAACGCGCGCACCTGAACGAGCACCCACCCGCGACGGGGTGAGGGAACTGGCCGCTCCTCGAGCCGCAGCACCTCCGGGCCGCCGGCGTGGTGGACTACGATCGCCCGGTGTGTCGCGGGCAGCGACTCTCGGCTCAAGGTTCTCGTCGTTTAGCCGTTGTACCTGGCGAGGTCGACGGCCATGTTCGCCTCGGCCGCGTGCGCCACGTCCGGATTGCCTTGCGAGTTCATCAGGAACGCGAACGCCACCGTATGTCCGTCGAGCGCCTGGCAGTAACCGGCGAGGTTCGCCACGTCGTGCAGGGTGCCGGTCTTGCCGCGGCATCGCCCCTGGGCGATCGTCCCGTTCATCTCGGATTGAAGGGTGCCGGTCTCCCCGCCGATGGCGAGCGAGTTAACAAAGTCGGCGTTGCCAGCCATCTGCCGCAGCAGGGAGACGACCTGGAAGGGACTCGTCAGGTCTGCCCGGGAGAGGCCGGAGCCATCGACGAGGCGCGGGTGGATCCCAAATTTGCCGGCGAGCTCCGCTCGCACCACCGCCGCCCCCGACGCGCTCGTGCCGCCCGTCCCGAACCGCGCGCCGAGGCCCTTGAGCAGCATCTCGGCGAAGAAGTTGTCGGACGGCGTGTTTGTGAGCGCGATCAGCGTGGCCATCCGGGGCGAGTGGACCTGGCCGAGCAGCTGGGCCCCGCGGGGCGTGTTGGCCACGCCGATCGGCGTCTTCGCCGGGACCTTGACCCCGGCGCCGCGTAGCGTGGCGGCGAGCTGCTGGGCGCCGAACAGGGCGGGGTGGATCACGTACGCCGACCCCCCGTTGATCAGCCCGCGGTTGAAGGCCAGCGCGCTGAGCGCACCCTCCAGGAACGGATCGAACTGAAAGCCGCTCTCCGAGGTCCCGCGCAAGGAGTCGAAGTAGGACTCGTCGCCGAGCACGCGACCCTGCACGCCGGTGATGCCGGTGGCGTGAATCACGTTCGCCACCAGCCGCTGGATCGTCGCGCCGGCACCGTACGCCGCGCGGTCGAAGCGCGCTGAGCCGAACGTGGGGTCGCCGCCGCCCCTGAGGTACAGAGTTCCGTGCCAGCGCTTGCGGCTGTCGAAGGCTCCGCGGCCGTACACGCTCGTGGTCAGCGTCGCATTGGCGCCAAAGCGAAGGAGCGCCGTCGAGGTCGTGTAGAGCTTCTCGACCGAAGCGGGAAGGCGGCCAACTCCGGCGGCGTCGGAGTACAGCGCCTGTCCCGTGGTCAGGTCGAGGACGTACGCGCCGTCTGCCCCGCCGACCGCCTGGATTTCCCGGCCCAGCGCACCCTGCAGGGTCCGTTGAGCGGCTGCGGTGGGCCGCGCCCCAGCGGATGCGGGAACCACGATACCCAGCGCACACACCCCGGCGAGCATCGCCACCAATGCGCGCATCGACCGTATGTAACCCGGCCCGGTGGCGAAAGCTGCGGTCTACGGCACCTAAAATGCCTCTTAGCATGGGCAAGGTCGTCAAGCTTGACGCTGCAGCGACCGAGCGTCCAGGACCGGCATCACGCGAGATAGCCGCCAAACGACGCCCGAAGCGCTCCAAGTCCGCGCTCGTGCTCGGAGGGGGCGGATTCACCGGCGGTGTCTACGAGATCGGGGCGCTGCGGGCGCTCGACCTCTTGTCCGTGAACCGCACCGTCAACGAATTCGACGTCTACGTCGGCACGAGCGCCGGCGCCTTTGTCGCCGCGGCGGTCGCCAACGGGGTCACGCCCGAGGAGATGATGCGGGTCATCGTCCAGCAGGTGCCGACGCCGTTCCGGGACGCACGCGTCAGTTCACTGCTGCGGCCGAACTACACCGAATTTCTCACTAGGGGGTTGTTGATCCCCCTGCGCCTCGCCCAGCTGGTGCGTACGCTCGTGCGCGACCTCGGGCAAGTGTCCGCGATGGACGTGGTGGTCGGCCTGGCCGAGGCGCTTCCGTCCGGCCTCTACAGCGGCGGGGGCATAGCCGACTACGTTCGCGCGATCCTGTCCGACCCCGATCGAACCGACGACTTTCGCCTGCTCTCGCGCGAGCTCTATCTCGCCGCCACCGACCTCGACACATGCGAGCGGATCGTCTTCGGCGCCGCCGACTGGGACGACGTGCCCATCTCGACCGCGGTCAGCGCCTCGAGCGCGCTGCCGATGATCTACAAGCCGGTCAAGGTCAAGGACCGCGAGCTCGTCGACGGCGGCATCGTGTCGACGACGAACGTCGACATCGCGGTCGAAGCCGGTGCCAAGTTCATCGTGGTGGTCAACCCGCTGGTGCCGTACGTCAACGAGTTCGAGAAGCAGATCCCGACGATCACGGGCTCTCGGGTCCGCCGGGTCTCGGACATGGGCTTCCCGCAGATCGGCTACCAGGCGTTCAAGCTCCTGGCCTACCAGCGTCTACACGAGATCGCGCGCCGATGGGAGGAGCGATATCCGGGGGTCGACATCATCCTGATCGAGCCCGAGCCAAACGACGAGCTGATGTTCCAGACGAGCATCATGAACTACACCTCCCGCGTCGACATCGCCCGCCACGGCTTCCAGTCGGTGACGCTCCAGCTGGCCAAGGACTACGCGCGGTTCAAGCGCATCTGCGCCCGCCACGGAGTCGAGATCTCGGCCACCAGGGTGCGGAAGGTCGTCAAGCACTTCGAGGCCGAGCGGGAGAAGACGCGGGCGTGGCGGAAGATCCTCGAGCAGACGACGTCGACGCTGTTGCGCCAGTCCGCGGAGGAGTAGAGGCCGTCGGGCATCGGAGAACCCAACCGGGCAGCGGGCGCGCCGGCGCTGCCGCGGCACAAACAGGCCCGGCGTAAGCCGGGCCCTTGAAAATCTTGATCTCAGGTAGCCGCCGCCGCTATCCGCGGGCGGTCATCGGTTCCGGCTGCTTGGGGCGGGAGATCTCCCGGAGGCTCGAGAGGAAGAGGGTCTTGTCGATCCGGCCGTTGAAGATCGGGACGCCCAACTCGACGCACTTCACGATCACGTCCCGGCGCTCGAGCCCGGATTCGCGTGCAAGTTCAGTGGGCGTCAGGTGAATGGCCATTGGTCCTGCTCCTCCTTTAGCCGCAGTGCAATGGACGGCTCAGTATGCCGTCTTCGGCGGACGGTCTCAACACAATCACAACAATTGTTCCCAATCAACGCTACAGAGGCGGCGATATCCGCGGGTAGGCGGGCTGATCGGGCGGCCCGCGGCTGTGGAATACTGGGTCCCTCGGGGCGTGGCGCAGCCTGGTAGCGCGCACCGTTCGGGTCGGTGAGGTCCCCGGTTCAAATCCGGGCGCCCCGATGTACGGACGACAGACAAGTGCACGTACGAGAAGATGTACGACCTTTGGTACCATCTTCTCGTGGCCCGAGATGTCATACCAAGCGCGGAGGCGCGCAGCCAGCTGCCTCGGCTAATCGAGGAGATCGCCTCTCATCCGGAGGTCACCGTCGAGTTGGGCCGGCAGCGTCGCCGCGAGGTGGTACTCGTCTCGGCGGAGCGCTACGACGAGATGCTCGAGCGCGAGCGCCTCGTCGAAGACCTTGCCTGGGCCGCGTTCGCCCAGGAGCGCCTCGAGCATCCCACGAGCCCGCCCGTCGGCTGGGATGAGGCTCAGCGCCGCCGCTCGCGCCGCTGATGGCCAAGATCGTCGTCGAGTTCCTCGACGACGCGGCATTCGAGGCGGTCGAGCGGCTCTCCGAGCCACACCGCGAGGTGGCCTGGGAGCTGCTCGACCACCTGCGCGATGCCCCCAGGTACGGCAAGCCGCTCGAGGCGCGCGCTGAGACCGGCGACCTGTCCGGCGCGCGATCGCTGTACGTGATCGACTTCGAGCAGGAGCAGATCGCCTGGCCGCCGACCTACCGGATCGTGTACCGGCTGCTACCGAGCGAGACCCAACCGGCGAAGGCCCAGGTCATCTGGGCCGGCCGGCGGGACGACCTCGAGGTATATCGCGTGGCCGCCCGACGGCTCTCGCGCGAGCGCTAGCCCGAGCGCCGGCTGAGCGAGGTCTGCCCCACGCTCGCTGAGGTGCGCAAGGCCTCCGCGGGTTCTCGTCGCGCCGGCTCAACCGATGCGAGTGGACCGACCAGCATTCAGAACAAGCGCGAGGCGGTCACCTTCAGGGTCCGCCAGGTGGTGTTCGAGGGCCCCCGCGCGCGAGCTGACACGGCGCAGGGCCCCTCCGTCCAGCCTTCGGGCTGGTCGGAGGGCGGCGACCTCTGCTGCAGGGCGCCGCGGCCCCCTTTTCTGCCCTCGTAGTCGATCCAGCACGTCCGTGGGAACGCGCAGCGCCTCGAGCCTGGGGCGATGAGGAGGGCGCGGTCGCGCATCGTGCGGCGGAGACCTCGTTTCGCGCTAGCGCTGACCTCGGTTGCCTCTGTCCCCAGGGGGAAGCCCAGCTGATTGGACTCCCTCCCGGGCTACTCGCTTCTGACTTGCACCTCGTCGCAAGAGTCGTTGAGCGTCACGAGCCAGAGCTTCCCCCATCGAAACCCTCTCCCAGGACTCGAGACGGCTATTGAGCAGACAGTGAGATCGTGGCCGAGCCTAAAGACGGGCACCGTGTTGCGGCACTCGGCGCCGTTTTTCTGCGCCATCCTGTCGGCTGTTCGTTCAATTTCGAGTTGGAGAGCGTCTCGACGCCGCACTAGCTCCTCGCGCTCGGACGCCAATCTCTGTTGCTCTTGGCGCGCCTCGGCTTTTTGTCGTTCGAACTCTTTGAGCCGGTCTGCGAGCGCAGCACGCCAGGCATCTGCATCGGCCTGCAGGGTCTTGGCGAAGAACAACAGTGTTGCCAATTCTGCGCGCAGGGCCGGCGGGTCACCCTGGTTCTGAGAGTGCGCGCGAGCCACGTGTTCGCGTAGAGCGGCAAGCTGCCGGCGCAGCTCTTCATGCTCCGAGAGCACCCAATGTGGATCTTCATCCTCAGCTGCACACCGATGGTCCGCCAGCGTCATGTCGGTCTCGGCCACAACGCGCTCGGTCGACGCCTGTAACCGAGCGACTTCGGAGACGAGGTCGGTCTGATGGTCGACCCACATAGCGAAATCCTGTCGCCACGCCGGATGCGCGTCAACGGCAGGCGAGAACTGACGCAATTTGCGAGACGAGCTTCGTGCTGGTTCTTCTCGAGGCGAGGCTGCCGCCAACGTGGACGCCTCCACCTGCAGGCGAGGGACAGTCAGCGCGTTTGCCTACGACCGGCTTGACGCCGAGCGAGGAAGCCTGCCGGGGCGTTGGTCGGTACGCCGTGGGCGGAAGTGCTTCGGTCGCTGCGGAGGGTGCCGCGCGGTGGTTGCAGCTGCTTGGCATTCCGGTAAACCGGGCTCGATCGGGCTGGCGCGACCGGCCGCGTGAGCGCAGCTGCCGCGTGCACGCTACCCGCGCTCCGAATACGCGTGTGCCATAACGTAGCGGTGCGACTTATGGGATGGTGACCGCGAGGAGCTGAGGGTTGGAAGAGCACGACGTGATCGTCGTAGCCGCCCGCTGCGCGGGCTCGTCGTTGGCGAACCTGCTGGCGCGACGAGGCTGGGATGTCCTGCTCCTCGATAAGGACGTGTTCCCGAGCACGACCATCTCGACGCACGTCTTGTGGCCGAGCGGGGTGGCGCGGCTGGAGCACCTCGGCGTGCTCGACAGGCTTAACGCACGACACGAGCTTCCTGGGTTCGACTTTCGGATCCGCGGCCTCGGGCACGAGATTGCGGGCGGATTCACGCCCGTCAGCGGCCTTGGACGCGGCGTGGCGCCGCGGCGAATCGCTCTCGACCAGTCCGGCGTGCACCGGACTCGAAGCGCGTAGGGGGAAACCCCCACCTATGTTGGGAACCGCCCCTGCTAGCTTGGCGAGAGAATCCCGAGCCGTGCTGCCCGCGCGCTCGCCTCGCCGCGACTGCGAACCTCGAGCTTTCCCAGGATGGCCGAGACGTGATGGTCAACGGTCCGTTCGGACACCACCAGCCGCTTGGCGATCTGCGCGTTGCGCAGTCCCTCAGCCAGGAGCGCGAGCACCTCGAGCTCGCGCGAGGTAAGCCCGGCTACGTTCTCGCGCGTGGTTAGACGGGGCCCGCGGGGCACTCCGCGCGCGCCGCGGTCACGCAGCAAGCGGGCAACGATCGCGGCGCCCGGGCGCGCGCCTAGGGCCTGGAGCTCGTCGAGCGATTTGCGCAGCGCGCGGTCGTCGTCAGAGGATGTGAGCGCCAGCGCGGCCTCGTAGGGACAGCCGAGTCGGCGCCAGGAGTCCGCCGCGGCGTCCAATTGGCCGCTGATCTCAAGGGCAAGGGGATCCTGCTCCGAGCCCATCGGGAGTGCAGGTTCGAGTCCGCCGCGCCAGCGCCAGTAGCCGAGCGCGATGGCATATGGATCGCTGCCGCGCATCGGGAATCCGAGTGCCGGTTCGAGTTCACCGCCGATCGCGTCGTCGCGTCCCTCGAGCCAAGCCGCCTCGGCGCGAGCAGCTGCTACCGGCGCGATCCACTGCAACTCCCGGCGCGGCAGCGCGCTGGCGAGCGCCTCATCGAGCGGGCTCCAGGGGTCTGGATCGCCGCGGCGCGCGCGCACAAGCCCCAGCGCCACCAGCGCGTGGATGCGCGCGAACGGGCAAGGCTCACCCAGGCAAATCCCTGCAAGCCGCGCTGCGTCATCCCAGTGTCCGCGAGCGAGCTCGAGCTTTGATTGCCACGAGATCAGGTAGTAGCGCCAGACATCGAAGTCGCGACCGTCGCAGTACTCGAGCCCCGCCCGCACGTGGCGCTCGGCGAGGTCGTACATGCGCAGCCGCGCCGCCGTTCGCGCGACGACCACGTGGGCGCCAGCCACATGGCCTTCGTAGCCGGCCTCCTCCGCGAATTCGATCGCGCGCTCGATCGTCTCTAGGCCGTCCCAATTTCCGGTGAAGAACTCGACCCAGCCCGCTGTCATCATCGCCCCAGCGATCGCGCTTGGCCGACCGAGCTCGTCCGCGAGCCCGGACGCGCGCGCCGCCCAGCCACGCGCCCCGTCGGGGTCCTCTGCTGCGAGCTTCAGCTGTGCGACCTGGGTGTAAGCAGCCACCCGCTCGCGGCCGGGCTCCAGGCGCTCCAGCTGCTCTGCCGCCTCGAGCGCCATCGGTAGCGCATCGCCGAGGCAGCCGGTCTCCCAGACCAGGTTCGAGAGCCAGCTGAGCGCGGCTCCCTGCCTTAGCTCCGCGCCCAGCTGCTGGTAGCAGGCGAGCGCCTGGCGCTGGGCTCGCTCGGCAGACTCGAAGTCGGTGAAGCAGTAACACTCGCCGGCGCGCCGTTCCAGCAGCGCCGCACGCGCGTCCAGCGGCAGGCTATCCGCATATCGGAGCGCTCGTGCGTACAGCGCCGCCGCCTCTCGGTGCGCCCCGAGCTTGGCAGCCCGCGCCGCCGCCTCCGGGACGAAGCGCAGCACGGCGCGACGGTCTCCCGCGCCGTCCGCATGATGCGCCAGCCGAGCCAGATCAGGCTCGCCCCATGGAGGCGACGTGAGTGCCTCGAGCACCGCACCATGCAGCGCCAGCTTGTGGTGGTCGCTGATCGCGGCCGCAATCGCGTCCCGAGCGAGCTCGTGGCGGAACGCGACCGAGTCGCCAATCGACACGACCATGCCGCTCGACACGCACTGCTCGAGCTGCTCGCGAGCGCCGGCAACAAGCCGGTCCAGCAGCCACAGCTCAGCCGCAGGGCCGGCCACCGAGATCGCCTCGAGCAGCCCGCGCGCGGACTCTCCGAGGCGAGCAGCGCGCGCCAGCACCGCGTCGCTGACGGTCTCCGGAAGCTCGGCCTCACCGCCCGCGAGCACTTCGGTGACAAAGAACGGATTGCCGCCCGTGCGGGCATAAACCGCCTCAGCGTCCGCGCCAAACGGGGCGGCCAGCGCCGCCACCGCCTCGAGCGACAGCGGCGCCAGGGAGATCCGGGGGATCGCCTGGCGAGCGCCAAGCTCACCGATCAACACCCGCAGCGGATGCCACGGACCCAACTCGTCGCTGCGATATGTCACTACCAGCAGAGCGCTCACCTCGACCAGGCGGCGAGCAGCCAGGCGCAAGACATCGAGCGTCGCCTCATCAGCCCACTGGAGATCCTCGAGCAACACAAGCGACGGCCCACGATCGTCACCCAACTCGTGAAGCAGCGCGCTCGCGACCGCGTGCGGCCTGGCGCCAGCGCCGGCGACCTCACTCAGCTCTCCTCCGACAGCGTCCGCCACGTCGAGGAAGGGGCCCAGCGGTCGCGGCGCCAAGAGCGGCTCACAGTATCCCTGCAGCACGCGCCCTCCGGGCCCATGCCGCTCGCGGAGCTCGCGCACGAGTGCGGTCTTCCCTGCGCCGGCTTCGCCCGCCACGAGCGCCAGCATCCCCGACGACCGCGCCGCGACACGCTGCAAACAACGCTCAAGGTGATCGAGCTCGCGGTCACGCTCTAGCAACGGCATCAAGTGCCCGCCTGCCGCTGCGGACTGTCTCGAAATGCTCATCTCCGATCCCGCGCCCGCATACACGATAGAGCTCCGGCGAGCGCAAATCTAGGTACCGGACGCCCCCAAGATAGGCGCTTCTCCCGATGCGCACCGCTGTCTGCGCTCGTATCGTCGCGGCACGTTCAAGCCCCAGCCCCAGGAGGACCCAGATGCCGCGATACATGGTGCAGCGCACCTTCCGCCACGGGCTCGAGATCCCAGTCGCCGACGGCGGCGCCGAGATCTGCCGCGCGGTCGTCGAGCGAAACGCTGAGGACGGTGTCACCTGGGTGCACTCATACGTCAGCGCCGACAAGCGCACCAGCTTCTGCGTCTACGACGCGCCCTCGCCCGAGGCGATCCGCAAGACCGGCGCTCACAACGACCTGCCAGTCGATCAGATCACGCAGGTCCAAGTCCTCGACCCTTACTTCTACAGGTGAGGGGGGTGTGATGCTCAGATGAGGAAGGTTCGCGCCGGCTCTCGTCGGCGCATTGGTCAGCCGTGATTCCGCCCGGGGTGCCGATGCGAGCCTGATCGCTTGCGGCTCGGGCCGGCGGGCCCCGGGAGACGATTGGAGATCGTAATGACAACGCTGTTTCGCCGGCGGGGGAGGCCTGTTGCAGCCCGTGCCACCGCCGTCGCGCTTACCGTGGGCCTCGTTGCCGTGGCCCTTCAGTTTTGCTCAACCGCGAGCGCCCAAACCAGGCCTTGTTCCGACGATGTGACGGGCGCTCCGACCGGCCCTGCGACTGTGTCGGCCGCGTCGACGACGTCCTATGGCAGGGTGCTGGTCATCGGTTCGGGCGACTACGCCGGTTGTTCTTTGTACCTGCTCACCTCAGACCAGCTCCACGCGCTGAACGGCGCGCCATTCGCGTGTAGCGACAACGCGAACGCCCTAAAGTCGCCTTGCGACAGTGACCTCTGGCCAGCGCTCCTCACCCAGGGTGCTCCGATCGCGGGGCCGGGGGTCAACCCCAGGCTTCTCGGGACGGTGACCCGCACCGACTTCGACTTCCTGACGGGCGTGTCGTCGGTCAAGCAGGTGACCTACGCCGGTTACCCGTTGTACCGGTTCTTCCTGGACCAAGCGGCGGGGAATACGCAAGGCGCCAACCTGGACGATCCAGTCCCCAGCCCCCCGGGCATCTGGTACCTGGTCGACCCGCGCCGGGGCACTCCGGCAACGGGTCGGGCTCAATTGCAGCTCGAGACGGCTCCCGTTGGCGGCACGGGGCCCGACGAGACCGTGCTGGCCGCAAGGATGAACAATGACTTCAGCGCCTTCCCCAACGCGACCTTCCCCGTCTACACCTTGAGCCGGGACCGTGGCCACAAGTGGGGCGATGCAAAACGTCACGAGCGGGGCCACGAGAGCGCCTGTCAGGGGCTGTGTGCCGTTTACTGGCCACCACTCCTCACCTCAGAGCGGCCTGTAGCCGGGCCCGGCGTTGACCGGCATGCCCTCGGGTTCATCGTCAGACCCGACGGCAGCCATCAGGTGACCTACCACGGCCGGCCCCTGTACCTGTTCTACAAGGACGCCTATATCGGGCCGCCCGTTAACGTCGGGACGCAGGGCATCTACGGAGCGGGTGCACACACCCCGTGGGGGGTGTTCAACACGATCCCGCGGCTGCCCTAGAACCGCGCACGAGCCCGACACACTGAAGGCCCCGGCCGACTCGCTCGACCGGGGCTTTCCCACGTCTCGTACCTCCACCTCACGTACACCCGACACGACGATGCGCTAAGTATGAGCTGCAAGCGCGTACACAACCGGCCCCCGCGTTGGAAGCGGGCGTGCGCCCGGCGCACAAAGCGGCCACGTGGTAGCCGTGACTGGTTGAGGCGTTGATGAGTACCGCGCGATGGCAATCGCAGCGGGCCTAGCGCTCGCTTGGTCCGGCGTCCCCCCGACGATGACCCATGATGTCCGGTTCCGGTCGTCGTCGGATGGACAGTTGGCTCCGAAAACGTGGCTCGTTTGCTCGCCGAGCAGGAGCGCGGTCGACGACCTGCGGACAGGTCCCATCCAATCCCGCCTGGCGTCGGCTCCTGCTCTCCCGGTCGAACCGGCAGCGGCAGGCGCATCCGGTGGCCGGTTCGTAGCTATCGCTCGTCGTCCTGAGCGAAGCATCCCACAGGGTAATCGGCCGGTCGCCACCTCTCGCATCTGGGCGGAGCAGCAGTGAATCGATCTCTTGCGCACTGCTCGACGAGCGCCGCTGTCCGCCCGCCACCGCGTCCGCGTCTCCGGCACGAGCGCACCTGCTCAAGCGCAGCAGCATCGTCGAGACTGCCGCGACTCGATCAAAAGGTGTATCCGGTTCGTGGCCCGGTCATCCAGAGGTGTGATCGATACCGGGGAGCGATGGCGCCTTCGGCGATAACTGGCGCTGGCGGGTGCTGAGGCCGCATCTCGAGGTCAGGCCGCCTCGCCGGGCTGGCCGGCGAGCGCCGCCTTGAGCTCGACCCGCGAGTCAACGCCCAGCTTCGCGCACGCGTGGCCGAGGTGCGTCTGGACGGTCTTCGCCATCCCGAACAGCGTTTGCGCGATTTCGCGGTTCGTCTGGACCGGCGGCGGCGAGCTCGACGATTCGCCGGCTCGCTCGGGGTCAGCGACGAGACTCGTTGAGCTCCTTGCGCGGCGGCTGGGCGCCCGCGGCGAGTTGCTCCTGCCAGGCGCGCTCGGCCAGCCCGGTAGCGGTACCGGGTCACGAGCTGGGCCGGGTCCATCCAAGGTCGCGCTCGAACTCCCCGATCGCCAGAGGCCCGGTGGCCGCGGCGGCGAACTGGGCCGCGGCGAGCAGATGCGCGACCCGGCATACGCGAGCGAGCGCGTCGCGGTTGACTCGGTCGCGGTCGCGGCGGCCATCACCTCCTGGTCCGGCGGCCCACCCCGTTCGACGGCCACGAACCTCAGGATTCCGCCGGCGCGGGTGTGGAGCGCGGCGGCGGCGCGGACCTCGCAGTGTCCGCCCAGTGGACGTCGTCGACGAGCAGCATTATGCCCCCGGTCCGAGGATGCCGCGAGATTCGCCGCGAGCCAGTACGGGCCATGCCTGCGCTGAAAGCCGGGGTCGCCCGGGAACGGTCCGAGCGCGGTCGGGTCGAACAACGGAGTGGTGAGCGCCGCGGCGCCGCTCAGCCACTCTGCGCGCTGGGCGTCGCCGGGGGCGTTCAACCGAACAGCTGTCTGACGACGCCGAACGCGAAGTCGTGCTCGAACTCCCCACCCCGGCGACGAGAACCTTCAGGCCGCTTGCCCTCGCCGGCCGTCGCGCTTGCGCGACCAGCGACGTCTTTCCGATCCCGGCAGGCCCCTCGTCACGAGCACGCTCCCCAGCCCGCGCCGACCGCCGCCACGATGCCAGCGATCGCGGCGAGGTCTGACTCTCCTCCCAGTAGCTGCGGAGGCTCCGTCCCCGTCGTCGTCATGTACGGACTCGTGGAGCGCTGACTTTCAGGGAAAACCTCAGGGTGCCTCCCGATGTGCCGCGGGAGCGCCGCCGGGACGATACGGACATGTCGGAACGAGGCCGCTTGTCGATCGAGGTCGAAATCGGGCCCGACGGTCCCTCTGGGAGCGCGCGCGACGACGAGGGCCACCGCGTGGTGTTCTCCGGATGGCTCGAGCTGATCGCGCTCATCGAAGCACGGGGCCGCGACGGCGACGAGGTGACGGCGCAGGGCGCCGAGACACGGGAGAGGACGGAATGACGTTTTCGACACGGCGAGGTCACACGGATGTGCGGCGCCCCTGGGAGATCTTCGCGGGGCGCGGCCGTCTCGTCGACGGGGGGCGGTTGCCTTCAGAAAGGGAACTCGAATGTCCGCAAGTCTGAGCCGGGAGCGGGGCGCCGGCGCTGGGCGGCGGTCTGGAGCGCTGGTCGCGGTCTCGCTCGCGCTGTTCTGCATCCAGGTTGACTTCTTCGCGCTGAACCTCGCGCTGCCGAACATGGCACGCGAGTTCGGTGTCGGCGCCCGCGGCATCCAGTGGACCGTCAGCGCGTACATGCTCTCCGTCGGATCGCTGCTCATCCTCGCTGGCCGCCTCGGCGACATCTTCGGCCGCCGTCAGGCGCTCCTCGCCGGAATCGCGTTGTTCGGTCTCGCGTCGCTCGCGTGTGCGCTCGCGCCGAGCCTCGGCGTTCTTATCGCGGCGCGCGTCGTCCAGGGCGCCGGAGCGGCGGTCACCTTTCCCGTCGGCGTCGCCGTCGTCAGCAACGCCTTCGACGAGGACACCCGGGCGCGGGCGCTCGGGTTCGCGTTCGGCATCGCGAACATTGGCACCGCCGCCGGGCCGTTCATCGGCGGCGGCCTCGCCGGCGGGCCGGGCTGGCGATGGGTGTTCTGGACGCTCGTGGGGCTCTGCGCAGCTGCCTTCGCCGTTGCGCTGTGGACGGTGTCCGACTCGCGCGAGGCCGCGGCACCACGGCGGCTCGACAGGCTCGGAACGCTCCTCGTGATTTGCGCCGTCGCGTCGCTAAGCGTGACGGTCGACCGCGGCGAGGTCTGGGGTTGGGGGTCGGCGAAGACGATTGCCGGATTTGTCGCTGCGGCCGTGCTGCTCGCCGGGTTCGTGGCGTATGAGTCGCGCGTCCGCGCGCCGCTCGTCGACCTCAAGCTGTTTCGCAACTACCCGTATGTCCTCGTCACGGCGATCGGGACGGTGGCGAACATCGTCTATGTCGTCAGCGTGTTCGCGGTGACGCTGTATCTGCAGCAGGTCCGCGGGCTCTCGCCGCTGACGGCCGGCGTTGTGTTTCTCGCGCCGTCGCTGCTCGTCGCGGTGTCCGGACCGCTTGGCGGAGCGCTGGCGAAGATGTTCCGCCCGACGGCGGTAATGGCCGGGGCGGGAGTAATCAGCGGCGTCGGTGTGCTCGCGATGTCGTTTGCCCATGGCTGGTCTGCGTTTGTGCCGTGCTTCGCGTTCGCGGGGCTCGGATTCGGTCTGGGGTGGAACTTCGCGAGCGTCGGGACGCAGTCCGTCGTCGATGCCGGGCGGGCGGGGGAGGCCTCGGGCGTGCTGCTGACGATCCTCGTGACGGCCGGCGGGATCGGCATCGCGACCGCGGCGACGGTGATCGAGCTGCTAGTGCAGTCGGGAACGAGCACCGCGGACGCGATCAACGGCACGCTGCGGGTGCTCGGGATCGGGATCATCGTCGCCGCATGGGCGGTGATGCTGCTCCGCCACCAATTGGTCCGGCGAGGACAGATCGCGCCGCTCTCGATGAAGGCGTCATTCACGGATCCGGTGGGGTGAGAGGAGTGACAGTGAGTCTGAGATTCGCTCGGCTGGCCACGGCGTGTCTGGCCATCAGTTGTATCCCGCCCGCCGCAGCTGCGCACGCGGCGGCAAACACCTGGACATCGACGGGGTCGTTGACGAATCCGCGGTTCTTGCACGTCGCGGCGGAACTGCCGCAGGGCAGATCCTCGTCGCCGGTGGAACAAACGACTTCACCTGGAGCGTGCTGAAGAGCACAGAGATCTATCTGCCGGGTGAGGGCGCCTGGCAGCACGACGTGGCCGATATGAACGTCGCGCGGATGCAGGCCGCTGCGGCGCCGGCGCCAGGCGGCAACGCCTTGGTCGTCGGCGGCGACTCGAGCGGGGCGATCTCTGCGCTCGACACCGGGGAGGTCTACAACCCGCTCTCGAATACGTGGAGGTTCGTCAAGAACACGATGAGCTCGCCACGCGGCGGGTTCCCGACCGCCACCGTACTACGCATCCCGCTTGTGCTCGTCGCCGGCGGGCAGGACACGACCGGAAGGTCAGTGAACACTGCCGACCTTTACAGCCCCGGGACGAACTCGTTCATCCCGGCCGCGCATATGGGAACCGCACGCTCGGCCGCGACGGCAACGCTGCTGCCGAACGGCAATGTTCTCGTCGCAGGAGGAGCGGACGCGAACAACAACGCGCTGGCGTCGGCCGAGGTCTACAACCCACGAGCGAACCGCTGGACACCCGTCTCGAATGCGATGTTCTCGCCCCGGGTTCTCGCTGGCGCGGCCCTGTTGCCCGGCGGAAAGGTGCTGGTCGCCGGGGGCGAGACCGTGTCCGGATCGAGCACCACGCGCACGACGGACATCTACGACCCAGGGTCGAACTCGTTCACGCCAGGCCCCTCGATGACAGTCCCGCGGTCGCTGTTCGGCACCGTTACGCTCTCGGGTGGACGGATCGCCGTGATCGGCGGGCTCACGATCAACGCGGTCGGCCAACGAACCGCCACCAGCAGCGTCGAGATCTACGATCCGACAACGAGTTCGTGGTCATCGGCCGCGGCAATGCCGGTTCCATCGACCGGCTTCACGGTATCGACATCGACGCTCCTGAACGGACAGGTGCTCGTCGCCGGGGGAACGCAAAACCTCTCGACGGGCAGCAGCAGCGCTGAGCTATTTACGCCACCAACTGCCGCTCCCGGAAGGCCGCGCGGGCTCGTCGGTCCGCCGCGCATCCGGCTGGTTGGGGTGCCGCGGACGATGTCGTTCACGCGTCTCGCAGGCGGCCTGAAGTTCTCGGTGAGGGCCAACCGCCGGGTGTCGCTGCGGGTCTCGCTGCTCGCCCGGGCCGACCGAGTGGTGCTTGCGCGCCGGAGTGTGGTCGCGACGCTGCGCTTGCGCACGGTGAGGGTGCGGCCGCATCGGCATCTCCTCGCCAGGATATGTCCCGGCACCGTGAGCCTCGTGATCGTGTCAAACGGCGCCGCGGGCAACCGCTCGACGACGACGCGCCGGATCACGGTGACCGGCCCCTCACTGCCCGCTCGGTCACGGTGCCGCAAGGACCGCGCAGACGCTTTATCAGGCAATCTGAAGCAGACAGACTGGAGGTAGAAGTATGAAGCGGCTATCGCAAAGCCCTGTTGCGACGTTCATCCCCTGGATCATCTTCTGGGTTATCGCTAGTTCGCGCAGCACGTGGGAGTACGGCGCGCTCGGCGCGCTGATCGCCTCGATCGTCCTGCTCGTGCCGGATCTTCGGAAACGGAACGTGAAGATGCTCGACGCCGCCACGATCATGTTCTTCGCCGCGATGACGATCGCCGGGATCATCGGGTCGCCCCATGACGGCGAATGGCTCGATCGCTGGGCCAACACGATCTCCAGCGGCGCTCTCGGCGTACTGGTGCTCGCCACGCTACCGTTCAGGCCGTTCACCGAGGACTACGCGCGTGAGCAGACACCACCGGAGGTCTGGAATACGCCCGACTTCCGTCGGACGAACCGGGTGATAACCCTGGTATGGGGCGGTGTGTTCGTCGGCACGGCGATCCTCGGCGCGATCGCAGCCTCATCGCCGTCGAGCGACGACTGGACGAACTGGATCCTGCCGATCGCGCTGATCGTCGGCGGCTTCAAGTTCACCGACCGCTACCCGGAGGTCGTCCGCGGACGCGCTCGCACCAAGGCAGCCCAATCGCGCGTGGATGTGCCGCAGCCCGGGACGTCGGCAGGTGCGCGATGAGCTCGATCGATCGGATGCAGGCAGACCAGGCCGCAATCGGCGAGGTCCTCTTCACGCTGGCCAGCGGCTTCCGCGAGCTGGACGCCTCGAAGTTCGAGTCGCTCTACGTCGAGGACGCCGACTGGACGAACGCATTCGGCACCGTGCTGCACGGCGGCGAGAACATCGTCTCCTACCTGCGAGAGCTGTTCGCGGATCCGCACTTCGCAGCTGGCAAGCCGATCTCGCCACCGCAGGCATCGATCCGCTTCGCCTCACCGGACGTCGCGGTCGTCAAGACATACATCGAGCGTGAGGGACAGCAAACCGTCGAAGACGACGAGCTACCAGTGCGGCGCAACCACTCGCTCAAAGTGCTAGTCAAGCGCGACGGCCGCTGGCTGATCCTGGCCGACATGTACATGGACGCGCGTGACGAGCAGACGTTCGTCCGCCAGGTTTGAGGGGCCGCTGCGGCGACCGAGCGCATCCGACAGCAATCGCGAACCGCCCGCAAACGCGGGAGCTCTCGCCGGATCAATTAGAGATTAGATCAATCAGCCACCGGCTTCGCCTGCACACGCGGCCGACACCAAGCGCCCGAACCGGCGGCTCGCAGAGCATGGACAGGGGCCCGCTTGGCGGGGTGTATTTCCAGGAAGTACCGCTGCCAAAGACAACGCGACGCGCTGAGGTATTCGAAGCCGCAGCACAGCGGTGTCCCACATACACGCTCACTCCGCCGCCTCGCAGCAAGGTATGCGGCTCCGGAACGGACGAGCCTCGGCGCTGACGCGAGAGGCCAATCGATCGCCGCGGGCGCCGTCGCATGACGGTCACTCGGATGCGCCTTCGGGGATACCGAAGCGCACATCGTAGAACTCGGCATCCGACTCGGCGAGCAATTTAAGGAACGCAGCAACGGCAACCGGTGTGAGCAAGCCCTCCGCGTCGGGGCCCTTCGCGTCCCACGTGTTCACGGGCCCTGGATGTACACAGCTCACCCGCACTCCTGTGCCCTTCATCTCGGCCCGGAGCGCGGCTGAGAAGCCCGTGATAGCGGCCTTACTGGCAGCGTATACGGTCTCCCCCGTAATTCCGATGATGGCTGACCTCGAGCCCATGTTGATGATGTGCCCGCGCGAAGATCGAAGAAGATCGAGCAAGGCCTTTGTCACGAGTATCGTCGCTCGGACGTTCGTAGCCCACGCGTCTTCGAGGTCTTCGGGTGATACGCCTTCGAGCGGGCCCTCGGAGCGAGAACCGGGGCGCGAGTCCCCCAAGCGCGGAGGCGCCGGCAAACAAAGTCGAGCCGAAGATGAAGATCCTTCGGCGCCCAAACAGGTCGCCGAGCCGCCCACCAAGTACCAGCAGCCCCGCGAGCGGGAGCAGGCTAGCGCTTAGGACCCACTGCGCCGACTGGGACCCGACGCCAAAGTCGCGCATGATATTGGGAAGTGCCAACGGCACCGCCGTCTGGTCCACCAACGTCATCGCGTTAGCCAGCGTCATCGAAAACAAGACGACAGAGCGTTTGTTCATCTCATTCCTATTGGCTTTTCAGCGCCTGGAACGGGCCTCGCCTCGGCTGATACTCCCGGTGCTCACGCCGGGGCTCTCTCGGCCGCGCTGATCTGGGCGGTTTGTTTGGCGGCCCAGACGATCAGGATGATCGGCACGACCCAGTTGAAAATGGTGTTCGCGCGACGGGTGTCGATCGCGCCGGCGATCACGTGCGAAGGAATCATCACCGTGAAGACCAGGCCCCACAACAGCGTCAGCCGCCGGTTGACCTGCACAAAGCGCGGTGAGGACCAGAACTCGCGCGGGACCGACTCGCGGGCGTACTGCTCTGTGAACGGGGTGATCAGCAGCGACCCCAAGGCGATCAACGCGAGTACCGCGGCGGCGATCGCGCGCGCATAGCGCGCCACCCACGCAGCCGTCGACGCGTCCACTGTGAAGGCGGCGATCGCGAAGCCCGCAAACGCCACGACCGCCCCCATCTCCAGCAGCTTTGGACCGGTCGCCAAGACTGACCTGATCGCGATCACCAGAGAGGCGACCAGCGCAACAATCGCCGCCGCCTTCAGCGAGTCATGCTGCGTAATCAGCGTAAACAGCACCCACGGGACGAACGCCAGATAAATCCCAGCACCAGGCCCGTGATGCCCATGAACCTCGTCACCGTCGCTCGACACTCGCATTGCGAACACGTTCCTCCCAGCCATCGTTCAAAAGAGCAGACCGAGCGCGCTGCGCGATCCGATTCCCAAGTATCGCCTGCTTGCCCCCGGGACGCCCGCGCGGCACGCTTTTGCTTTGGCGGTCCCGGCGTCCGATTCAAAAGCCCGGTTTCAACGCCGCGCAGCGGCTTATCGCGCGTATGCTGTAAGCGACCGCCCGGGTGCGAACGGATGGTGTGGCCGGCGACCGCCCGGGGCGCGTGGTCGAACGGCACAATCTCTCTCGTGACCGAGGACCTAGAGGCCGACGAGGTGGCTCACGCGGCCGGATCGGGCCGGCGCCGTCGCGTACGCGTGGCTGCGGCCGTCCCCCGTGAGGCGATACGGATCGTCTACCGAGACCCCGAGCGCGTCTGCGAGCGGATGACGCTATTTGCCTCCCACAGGCTCGCCGAGCCGTCGCGCGAATGGGCCGAGACGGCCCGCGAGGCGGCTCCGCAGGCCGACCTTCGCGAGATCGCAGACCGTCTGGGATCCCAGTCGGCGCGGATCGCGCGCATCCAAGGCGCTGTCGCCGGAACCCCCTTCTACGTCGCCCTCGTCCCCGGCTACATGAACTATCTGTGGCAGGAGATCCGCATGACGTTGCGGCTCGCCGTGCTCTACGGTCACGATCCCGCAGCCCTTAGCACCCTCGCCGAGGTGCTCTGGCTCCGGGGCGTCTATCCCAGTCTCGAGGCCGCCACGGAGGGACTATTGACCGTGCAGGCCAGCGAGCTGCCCCCCAAGCCCGCGCACAGGCGAACGCCATGGGTCTGGATCCGAAGCGTCCGCCGCCTCCTGATCTTCGGCGGATTCCTGTCGCCTTCGAGCGGCAGGCCTCACCACAGCCTGCTGTCCTGGCTGCGCGACGCTGTCGGCCTGCTCGCCGCGGCGGCCGTGTGGGTGTTCACGTGGATCTTCCCGGCGACCTTCATGATCGCGATGGCCTGGGGCTGTCACACCCACGCACGACGGCTGTTCCGAACCGCAGCGGACTACTACGCCGGCGAGCAGACCGCCCCGAAGACCGCCCGTGACCGGATGCTCGAGCTGCGCAGCCACTCCCGGCGCGAGCTCCTCCACGGCATCGCGCTCAGCATCTCAATCCTGACTCCGATCGGCTTCCTCGTCGTCGCCACCCGAGTCCGCGACCGCGGGGGGCTCAACACCGTCAGTGGCCTAGGGCTGCTGGTCGCGGTATCGCTAGTCCTCGCGGCCGCCGTGTACGGCGGACGGCGATGATTCTTGAGCGTGGCGAAGAACGTTTCGGCCACGGCGTTGTCGTAGACGTCTCCGCGGGAGCCCATGGAGACGGCGATGCCGGCCTGGTGAGCGGCGCGGCCGAACGCCAGCGAGACGTACTGCCCAGGCTCAACCGGTCCTCGCAACAGTGGATTTGCATGTGACTGTACGGATTACGGGTGACGGACTGTGTCGGCTGTGATCCAGAGACGGGTTGGGGTGACGCGGCTGTCGTCGCGGAGGCTCGCCCCGAGGGGCGGGCCGGAGCGGCGATAGCCGCGTGCGCGCCCTAGTCGGGCCACCCCGTTGAGGCGCTGCTCTGGTCGCGCTCGGCGGACAGGTCGGCCTGAGCGACTCGGGATGTCGCGGTCGGCGGGCCGCGCTCGCGTCCCTGGGTCGTTACCTGGTCGGGCCGAGGTGAGGCCGGTTTCAGGCCGCCGCTGACAGTAAGTGCTCGTTCAGCACTTCGGCAGGGGTTCTCCAGTCGAGCGTTTTGCGGGGCCGGCCGTTCAGCGTCGCGGCGACCGCGGCGAGATCCTCGACGCTGTGCCGTGAGAGGTCGGTTCCTTTGGGGAAGTACTGGCGCAACAGCCCGTTGGTGTTCTCGTTGGTGCCGCGCTGCCACGGGCTGTGCGGGTCGCAGAAGTAGACCGGAAGGCCGGTGTCGATCCGCAACTGCGCGTGCGCGGCCATCTCGGTGCCTTGGTCGCATGTCAGCGACCGGCGCAACTGCTCAGGAAGCGATGTGATCGTGCTGGCGATCGCGTCGCGGACGGCCTCAGCGCCGTGCCCGGCCAACGCTGGACCATTCTTCACCCTCGGGCCCTGGTCGGTCATCGGCGGGAGGTCAAGCAGCATCGTGAAGCGGCTTGAGCGCTCGACCAGGGTACCGATCGCGGAGCTCTCGAGCCCGAGGATGAGATCACCCTCCCAGTGCCCAGGCACCGCGCGGTCCTCGGCCTCGGCCGGACGCTCGCTGATCAGGACCTGATCGGTCACGAAGTGCTTGCCCCGGCCACGGACCCGGGCTCTCGGGACCCGCAGCGCCCGCCCGGTGCGCAGGCAGGCCGTCAGCTCCCGTCTGAGCGCGCCGCGGCCCTGCACATACAGCGACTGGTAGATCGCCTCGTGCGAGATCCGCATCGACTCATCATCGGGGAAGTCCAGACGCAGCCGGTTGGAGATCTGCTCCGGGCTCCAGGACTTCGCCCAACGCCGGTCCTTGCGCCGACCGTGACGCCGGCCGATCCACGTGACCTCGGGGCCGTCCAACACCCCGCCGTCAGGCCGCTCCACAGCGCCAGACAGACGATCCTGCACATACCGTCGCAGCACAGCATTCACCCCCAGCCTGGCCGGCTTTGGACGGCGCGCCCGTCGGTCCGCATGCCACTGCGCCGTGCTCGCCCGATACTCAAGACCGCCGCTGCGAGTCGCAGCATTGCGCCGCAGCTCGCGGGAGATCGTCGACGACGAGCGGCCGAGCTGGCGCGCGACCTCCCGGACCCCGCACCCCCGGGCGCGCAGCAGAGCGATCTCCTCCCGCTCGGCGAACGACAGGTAGCGTCCCGACAGCGGCGCCCGGGTGACCGACGGCATCCCGCCACCCTCCCTGAACCATCGGACGCCAACCGCCGGCGAGACGCCGGCCACCAGGCCAGCGGCCTCGCTCGTCGCACCGCGCGCGATCGCTGCCCAGAACCGCTGCCGATGCTCCCTGCGCCAGCCCGGCGGACGGCCCGGCGAACGCATCGCCGGCCGCCCAGCCAGATCCGACTTCCGCCGCTTCGGCTTGCCCATCGCAACTCCTCTCGATCAAGGTGTTGCGACGACCGCGTGAATCCGCCCAGGCCGCCCTGGTCGGAGTGGTGAATGAGCCCGGGTCCGGGGCGTCGGCGCGAGAGCGCCATCCGCAGCGCGTCGACGACCAGCGTGGCGCGCATGTGGGTAGCCATCGACCAGCCGACGATCTGCCGCGAGTAGGTGTCCTGCACGGCGGCCAGGTACAGCCATCCCTCGCCGGTGCGCAGATAGGTGATGTCGGCGACCCACAGCGCATTCGGCGAATCAGGTCGGAACTGGCGCTCGACCAGGTCGGTGGCCGGCGTGACCCCGGGGATCCGGATCGTCGTGTGCCACCGCTTGCGGGGCGTGACGCCGGCGATACCGGCGGCTTTCATCAACCTGGCGACCCGCTTGCGCCCGACTCGGACCCCGTGCTCGAGCCGCAGCTCGGCGTGGATCCGGGGCGCCCCGTAGACGCCCCGGCTTGCCTCGTGGATTCGCTTGATCTTCTCAGTCAGCCACGCGTCGATCAACGCCCGATCCGACGGCGCCCGCCGCTGCCAGTTGTGAAATGCGGTGCGGTTCACCCTGAGCACGCGGCACATCACGGCGACGGGATAGTTGGCCTTCTCCGCGGCGATGAACGAGTACGCCGCGCCTACCGCCCGTCGCTCTCCTTCGCGAAGAAGACCGCTGCTTTTGAGAGGATCTCCCGCTCCATCCGCAGCTTGGCGTTCTCATCCCGCAGCCGCTGCAGCTCCTCGCGCTCGTCCTGACTCAGCCCGCCCGGGCGCTCACCTTGGGCCGCCTTCTCCTCCTTGAGCCAATTGCGCAACGTAACGTCCGAGATCCCCAGATCCTTCGCCAGCTTGCGCTGCGGCTTGTCACCCAACTGGGCTAGGCGGATCGCCTCGCGGCGGAACTCCTCCGGATACGATGGCCTGGTTCTCGGCACGTGAACCTCACTTTCCCCGGCTTACGACCGGAAGCGTTCAAGTGTCGCTCAAAGCGGGGCAACTCCACAGGCTCGGCTGCCGCTGTTGTGATTGGCCCGGAGGAGCGCCCTGGCGGAGCAGGCGTGACAGTGCTGCGTCCGCTTCTATGCGGCAGTGCCGCCGGGAACTGGGTGATCTCGCCCCGGGGCAGGGAATGCCGAGAGCCCGTTAGTGGCGGGGGCTCTCCCGAGATTCGAGCGATCGTGCGGCAGAGGCGCCGCGGGGGCTAGCCGGTCACGGTCTCTTGATCGGCGGCGGGGAGGCGACGTTCCCTTGCTGGGTTGTGGTCACCGGGAGTGCGGGCGGGATGTAGTCGGGGCCGGTGTAGAAGGGGGCATGAATCCACGACAGCCCAACCTCGACGAGGTTCGGCCACTGGATCATGTAGGCCTGCTCGCTCGACTCGTAAAGGTCGGCGTAGGAGGGAGTAGTGGGGTTGCCGCCCTTCGCGACCTGCCACTCAAAGCTGGGAGTGCTCGACCAATACAGGTTGATGCCGTAGGCTTCAACCGGAGCGCCGCTGCAGCCAGCGTCGCCGGTGCACGCGCGAGCCAGATACTCGTGATTCACCGTGTTATATAGAGCGACGTGCTCGCTGGCAGCGATTTGCTGGGTCACGTAGGCGCCCTGCCTGATGAACTCCCACTCGTAGTTGGGCACGTCCGTGTACGTCAGGTCGACCCCGAAGGTCTCGTTGCCGTACACGAGCGACTCGGGGTACGCGTTGTAGTTAGGCTCCGCTCCGTAGGGGTAACTACCCGGGATCGGCGGGGCGACTAGTTCAGTCGGAACGTCTGCGTACGGTGCCTGGTCGGTATTGGACGCGCCAGGGTCGTTTTGTTGAACGATCTGCCAGGTCGTGACGTTGGTAGCGAAGGCGGTGGCGGGTAGGGCGAGCGCGGCGATTGCGGTGAGCGAGACGAGCGCCGCGCGAGTCTTGAAACGGAACACCTTGAACTCCCTGTTCTTAAGGGTTTGGCCGATGCCGTGATCATGCCCCCCCACGCGGCTGGCCGCTAGCCACCCTAGGGGTGGTTCTACCTCACCCTTCAACGACTGGCTGAGATCTCAGCGACTCCGACCTCGCGGATCCGGCCTAGGCAGCGCCGCCCCGGGCGGGGTGGGCCACTCTTTTGCTGCTGATGGCTTTCCCATCACTGCGTCGACCGCGCCGAATCGAGCCTTACACGCCGCAGGTTTGCACCGAAACCAGAGGCCCTACGCAACGCCGGTGCTCTGATCGAAAACAAGCAGCTCCACCGTCGTGGCCGCCTTGAGGCGTCGATCAGTACCGCCTGGCTCTCGACGTCCGGTCGACACCGCTGGCGGGTTTGAACGTGATCCATCGTGTCCGACAGCGGTCGTGCTGAGCGCCGCCTAGAGCATCCACACCGTGGCTCGTTTGGTCACAGAACAGCCGCGCAGTCGGCGACCTACCGGCCACGCGTGAAGAAGATGTCGAGTCTGAGGCCGGCTTCTGCTCCGCCGGCTCGAACCGGAAGCGGCGGGCGCATCTAGTCTGACGGAGGCGGTAGGGATCAATCGTTCAGCCTCGCCAGATAGGTGCTCGTCTCGGCTTCGTGTAAGCCGCCGTGCTGGCCGCGAAATCGCTGCTCGTTGCCAGCCGCCGAGCGAAGCCAGGCCTGGCGGCCCGCGGCGGGCAGCACCGCCACGTCACCCAGGCGAGCCTCCAGCCGGGGACCGATCCGGTCAAACAGCTCGCCCGCGGCCCGTACCTCGGCGCGCCCCTCAAGCCCTGCCGACAGCTCGTGGATGACTGTGACGACATGCTCGGCGTGCACGTGCAAGAAGACGTCGCGCGAGGATCCCGCCGGCCGCGGCTGTGACAGCAGCGCGGGCAAATCGGACCAGAGATCGTCGAGATAGTCCACGCGGTCGGGCCCGACGTCGACCTGGCCGTGGTCGGAGGTGATCAGCAATGTCACCGCGCGCAAAGCCTCGATGGCGTCCCAGCACGCAACCGCAAACTCAGGCGAACCGGGGCCGTGGTCGTGTCCCGCCCGGTCGATCAGATCCCAGTACAGAAGCGCGTACCGATGATCGCTTCCGCGCGCCGCGAACGCCTCCCCGAGCGCACGCATACCCTCACCCAGCCGCCGAAAACCGATGACCCGAGCGCCGCGAGTCGCGACAGCGCTGAATGACCCCGCCAGCCGGAAGGGCTGCGCGACGATGCAGGGAACGGCCAACGACTCATAGAACGTCGGGCCGGGTGCCAACACCGACGGGTCGAGCCGACCGACCAGCGTGCCCTCCTCCTCGGCACCGGTCGCGTTGAAGCGAAGCGGGCAGATGATCTCGCCGAGCGCAGGCTCAAGAATGTTCCATTCGTAGAGACCGTGCTCGTGCACGGGCATACCGAAATGCACCGAGGACACGTGCGCGGTCGTCGTGGACGGGAACTGGGACGTCAACGAGGTGACGTCCAGGCGCTGGATCAACGGGTGATCAGAATGGCGTTCGAGGAACTCCAGCCCGAATGCGTCCAGCAGGATCAGGATCACCCGCTCGCCGGCGTCGACACGCCGTTGGACCTCGGCCGGGATGTCGGCGAAGCTCTTCACAAACCAGCATTCTCGCCCGTTCGCAGCGGTAGCCAGCGCCGAATGCGACACCGCCACGTGTAGAAAGTCGATGGTCGCAGCGACCGGCCGTTCGCCCGTAGGCGAACTCGGCGGTCGACCGTTGTTGCGAGCACTGCTGGTCCTGTCGGAAGGGGCGGCGTCGCAAGCACGCCGAAGCCGTCGTGAGACTGCTGTTGATTCGCGAATGCAGCACCCTGTTGCGGCCTGGCCGGACGCGGCTCAGTCTCGAGACGCGGGGTTGGTTCGGGCTGTCGTTACCGTCGTCGTCTAGCTGGTATGCGTCGTGTGTGGCGTCGGCGCCTTAGAAGCGATGTCGGGTGTGGCTGAAGCCGCCCTTGGCAAAGGCAAGGACTTTCGCTGGGCGGACGGCGAACACGAGCGCGGTCCCGACATCGTGTCGAAAGCCGTCCT
This sequence comes from uncultured Solirubrobacterales bacterium, assembly GCA_963731355.1. Lineage (GTDB taxonomy): Bacteria > Actinomycetota > Thermoleophilia > Solirubrobacterales > Solirubrobacteraceae > Palsa-465. The sequence goes on from CAVSUS010000008.1 coordinate 296,889, forward strand.
GACCGACCTCGTATTGCCATCGCCCGTCCCACTTCTGCGCCCAGGCTGCGGCGAGCCGGTCGAGTTGGTGTGCGTCGGTGACGCGGGCCGCCTCGCCCTCGAGAACCACGTCGAGGCCGCTCTGCCAGTCGTTGGTGCCAGTGGTCAGCGCGACGCTCGGGTTGTCGGCGAGGTTGCGCGCCTTCTGCTCGTCGGGGCCCGTGGAGAAGTGCAGCGCGTCGTCGAGCCAGACAGCGACGAGGGGAGTGATGTGCGGCCGGCCGTCTGTGCGGACGGTCGAGATCCAGAAGATCTCCGCCTGCTTGATCGCCTCGAGCGTGTCCTGCCAGCTCGTCGGCTCTGCTCCCGGCTCGCTGAAGCGGGCGTCGAGCTCGGTCCTGGGCGTCGTCATGGAGCGCTCCTTCATTCGGGTTGGGCGGGTGGCGGGTAGGTCTCGGCGACGATGGCGTCGAGGCGGGTGATTGCGGTGAAGTCCGGGGAGAATCGGTTGCGCATCAGCGCGATCGCGACGCCGGTGTCGATGTCGGCGTAGGCCGCCGATCCATTCGTGCCGACCATCCCGAAGGTCGAGCCGGGTCGCGAGGCCGCGCCGCTCGGCCGGCTGGGGCTGTAGCCCAGCGACCAGCTGATGTTCTCCATCTCCATCACGCGGTCTGTCCCGGTGTAGGCAACCGCGGCAACGGCGGCGAGCTGCTCCGCCGCGAGGACGCGCACGCCCGGCAGGTGTCCGAGCAGCGCGGCGTACAGGCGAGCCGCGGCACGGGCGCTCATCGTGCCGAACGAGGGGATCTGCGCCGTGAGCACGTCTCGGCGGTTAGCGAACGCGGCATCAGGAGCGGCGCCGGGAGGCATCGCGCGGGCTAGCGGGCTGCCTGGGGCAGGGCCTGGCGCAGGAGGCCCAGACGGTGCCACCTGGCGGGCGACCCGGTTCAGAAAGGGCGCCGGGACCGCGAAGTGGAGCTCGTCGGTGACGGCCAGCGGCTCGGTCAGTGTTTCCTGGAGAAGGGTGGCGAGGCGTGCGCCGGTCCTCCGCTGGAGCGTTTCACCGAGCAGGAAGCCGAACGTCTGGGCGTGGTAGCCGAACGCGGCCCCCGGCGTCCACCACAGCACCGCCTCAGCGAGGAGCCCACACATGTGATCCCACTCGCACAGCTCCTCGGTCGTCAGCTCAGGCGGCAGCCCCGGCACGCCCGCCTGGTGCATCAGGACATGTCGCACAGTCACCTCCCCCTTGCCATGCGCGGCGAACTCGGGCCACACCTCGGCCAGACGCAGGTCGTAGTCGAGCCTGCCGGCCGCGACGAGAACATGCACAAGGGAGCTGAGGACGCCCTTGGCGGTCGATCCGGCGAAGAACAAGGTGCCGGCGGAGACCGGTGCGCCACTGACCGGATCGGCGACGCCACTCTGCACGTCGGCGACCCGCGCGCCGTCCTTGATCACGGCGGCCTGGACGCCGACCTCATCACCATCCGCGACGAGCTCGTTTAGGCCTGCCTGCACGGCATGCTGGAGCGCGATGTCAGCCATCATCGGTAATCCCGTTACTCATCGTTGCGCGTCTAGCCGGTTCTCGGACATAGACAGCCGCACACCGAACAACTCATCGGCCCGGCTACCGGCCGACCCTCAGCTCGCAGCCTGCTGCCCGGTAACGCTGGGTAAACGTCCCAGCCCGCCGGCCAAACACGCCACGCGTCCCCGCTTTGCTCCCGGCGCAATACCACGCCCGACCTCGCCCAGAGCCTCGAGCTGCGCGGAAACGGCCACGTCGCGACTCAGCGCCCAAGCCCGATACGGCTCTGCGCCCAGCCGGCCTTCTCCTTCGGGCTGGCGAGTGATTGAAGTTGCAGCCCGTTCGCGCCCGCCTGGTGCCTCAGCCTTCGGTAAGGCAGGTGTCCCGCTGCGGGATGGCAAGATCGCGAGCCTTGAGCGTCGCGGTGGTGCGAATGGCGTGCCCGTGACCGGCTCAGTACCGCGTCCTACGCTCACTTCAGCGGACCGCGATGGCCTCGCGGAGCTGCTGTCGCACACGCCGCCGTTGCTGCATTCTCGGCCACGTCAGGCGTCTCGGTCGGCCGCCGCCCGCATCGCTTCGGTGATGACGCGCGTTTGATGCGCGTCGGCGCCGTGCGGATAGGCCAGGCGCTGCTCGGCGAGGACGACGAGCGTCGCGCCTGTGTCGGGGTACTCGACGACGTCGGGGCGGTTGGTCGTGGAGACAACGAGGTAGCGAACGGGGGCGTCGGAGCGGTTGACCAAGCTATGGGCACCTGCGTGGCCCCGAGGAAACGCGATCACCGCGCCAGCCAACAGGAGCCGCGTCCCTTCCGGACTGCGCAGCGTGGGCGTCCCGGAGAGGACGAGCAGTAGCTCCTCGTTGGCGTGGTGGACATGCAACGGCGAGCCGACGGCGCCCGGATCGAGCTCGTAGACATTGGCAGCGAGCTCCCGGGCCCCAGCCTGAGCGCCCACGGGAGCGACGTGGCGACCAGGATATTTGGCCGCCTCCCACCTTGGCTGCTCGAAGTCAACGGGCATCGGATAACCGTAACGATCTCCGGACCGCGGCCCTACTCCTGGAGCCTCAGGTGCTCCTACCGCCCTCGGGCCTGCTCCAGGTTCGACTGGTGGGGGCCCGAGAGCCAGTCCGCATCCGGCCCCAGACGCGCGTCGACCGGTTCCTCTCCTCGCCGCAGAGCGTCGATGTAGGCGCGATCGGCGGCGAGGCGGGCCGCTATCTCGGGACCCTCGGCAACGGCGCCGTGGCCGGGGACCAGGACATCGACGTGCCTGGCGGCCTCTCCCAGCCGGTCGAGTGCCGTCTCGTAGGCGCCCACCTGATCTGGGCGGCGAGAATCGAGGAGCGGGATCAGGACATCGGAGAGCATGTCGCCGGCGAGCAGGACACCACGGTCCGCGAGGAGGACCGCGGCGTGGCCAATGGCGTGCGCCTGATGCTCGACGATCTCGCCCGGCACCGGTCCGCCGTCCGCAGGCAGCGGGGTGACGAGCCCGATCAGCTCGAGAGGGACGCCCGACGCGCTCTCCGCCGCCAGCGCCTGCGCCCGCTCTCGGGCTTCACCGGCAGCGTTGGCGCCGGCGGCGGTGGCGTAGCGCGGCACGTCGCCGAACCGGGGATGCCAGAGCAGGTGGTCCCAGTGGGGATGGGTGGAGAACCCGGCGACCACCGCAATGCCGAGCCGGTCCAGGTCATCGGCGAGCTGGTTCAGATCCAAACCATCGACGCCGGGATCGACCAGGATCAACCCACCCTCCCCGCGCACCGCGATGGAATTGGTCCAGACCCACGCACTCTGCCGGACCCAGACGCCGTCGGCCACCTGAGTCAGCATCGGTTCACTCTGTCAGGTATCTCCCCCCCGGCGCAAGAGGAGAGCCCGCCCGCACTCGCGCGGAACCAGAAGCAGCGCTCACGCAGCGTAAGGACACCTGCTTTGTCGCCCCACTCGGCACTCTCAGTCAGACTGCCATTCTAGGTGCCGACCAGTAGCCGCACTGACGTGGCCGCTTGAGGCGTCGAGGAGTAACGCTCCCACGGCGGGTCGGTCGAGTTTGACGGTCGGCGTCGTCGCCGGTAGTCCGACATGACTGGCCGTGTCCGGGAGCGGCAGCTTGACGCCGACGGTCTCGGCTTGGATGACGGTCCCCCGCGCGGCTCTATCGCTGGCGACTTGTCGGTCGGCGCCCGTTCGATCAGGGCCGGGGACTCGAGTCTGAGCAACCACCAGGTCGCCTCGGACGTCGACTTCTCCTTTGCCTCGGCGAGCGCCTGCCCGCTCGCCGACAGGTGTTCGACGGACGAGCCCTGCGTGCCTTCGACTGCTGGAGCGCGCGGCGGATGCAGCAGTCGGCCGCGGGCCAGCACACCGCTCCCCTTCGATCCAGGCACGAGTGCGGGAGGTCGCGACGTAAGTGGCACGTGACTTGCGGTCAAACACGGTTGAACTCGTGTTGACTCGGGCAGCCCACCGATATACGGTCGTTCGAACGACCGAGGAGGTCAGATGGCGACATACATTGTGCTCAGTGACTGGACTCAGCAGGGCGTCGCGAACTTCGACCAGACGGTTGACCGGTATGACGCCGGGGTGAGTCAGTTGGAGGCATTGGGGGTCAGCGTCAAGGAGAGATACTGGACGCTGGGAGACCACGACATGGTGAGCATCATCGACGCGCCGAACGACGAGATGCTGGCTGCCGCCCTGCTAAAGCTGGCTTCCCTGGGCAACTTCCGCACCACCACGTTGCGGGCGTTTTCAGCCGACGAGATGAGGGCCGTGATCGCCAGGGTTGGCTGAGCGGCAGCGACAGCAGGGTGCTCCTCGACGATCTTCGCGTAGACGATCGCGAACAGCACCACGTCGATCCGTTCGGCGTTTCGGTGCGCAGGACGATCTCCACGCCGCGATGCTGCCAAGGCGTCATGACAACCAGCCGTTTTGCTTTCTGCCGAACCAATCGGTCGCACGGGCATTAAGCTCTGCTTCCGCGGTTCGCCCATCTCACGCGTTCGTGACCGTCGACCGCGACGATTGCATCCACGGCCGAGCGCTCGTCCGCCGGTCGACGCGCTTGCGACTCCCTCGTCGGCTTTCCGATAGCGAGGCGCGGGCGGGCGCGAGACGGAAAGCGATCGTTTCGGTGGCCCGCAGCGGCGCGATTGTGTTCCGGCAAACTAACGGCCGCGTCGGCGAGCCGCGACGACTGCCTTCGTGTGGCAATTCGATCGTCGCTCCAGGCAGCGCGCGTCGGATATCTGGGGATGATGCGAGCGAAGAGCTCCAACCCGTACCGAGGAAGACCTCGCACTGTTTCGCACCGATCCCGCTGACAGGCTCGTCGGACCCGCCCGGTCATTTATGATTCCGGCGTCGGCCGTAGGAGCCGTGCCTTCTGTTCCTGGAACTCGTCCTCAGTGAGCACTCCGGAGTCACGGAGCCTGCCGAGGCGTTCAAGCTGGTCGAGGAGGTCTCCACTGGACGGCGGACGCGGCGGGGGTGAGGTGGTCGGCGCGGCGGTGGGCTCGTCACGCGGAGTGGGCTCGTCACGCGGAGTGGGCTCGTGACGCGGAGTGGGCTCGTGACGCGGAGTGGGCTCGTGACGCGGAGTGGCGCCAGCAACCTCGGTCGCCATTTCGTTGACCGCTGCCGCGAATTCCCGGGCTTTCCGCTGCTGTTGCAGTGCGTTGGCCGGCAACCGCGCGGCAATCGCGACGCGCGGCCCGTCGATTCTCAAGACGACCCGGCGCGTGTCGCGGAATCTGCCTTTGCTCCCGGACGAGTCAACGCGGGCGGTGGCGCCGATGATCGAGCCGGACGTCGCTCGATACTCGATCCGTCCGCCTCGATACAGCTTGATCGAGCGGAGGGACGGGGCAAAGGTGGCAACAGGCCTCTCCTTGTCGGCCATTGATCAGTTGGATCCCCTGTTTCAGTTGAGTACGTCGTATTGCATGGCCTTGTCCTCGGACACGGCGGGCCGCGGAGGAGCTCAGGGTACGATATGTGTCGTTGGAGCCGATCAGATGGGGCGCCGCGTTCGTGCAAGTTGCGAACCGCGCTGGCGTCCGCACCTTCGGCACATCGAGAACTTCTGACCGTCGCCGAGTCTCGCGGGGGACGCCGAGCGATCGCGACGTCTCGTTTGACCACGAGAAGGGAGCGGATGCGCGAGCTTAGGTTTGCTGCTAGGCGCACTCCCGCCTCGCGGCACCCGCCGCCGGGGCCGTGGCGATCGCTTTGCCGCGCCAACGGAGTCAGCCGTCGGGCAGCGAGCTCACGATCGCGTTCGTGGTCGCAAAGCGCTTGTCCGGCGCTCGCGCTGGCGCACGCCTGCTGGGTCGCCATATGGGGCCGCGCGACATTGACGGGACCGCAATACGAAGCGATCGCTGCCCGAGACGGCGGGCCCCTCCAGATCCACGCGTTCTGCGGTTCTCGCGCCCGCTCGCTTGGGCGCGAGAAGTATGGATCTCGGATCGGGCGACGCTACACCCTCTCACGACCGCAACGACACGCCCGTGGCGGCAGCACTGGGGCTCGGATCCGTCGCAACCACGACAGACGTCAACGGGTCACCTGAGGAAGAGCATCGACCGAGCCACCCCGCCGCGCGCGCTCTCCGCGAATCCACGCGTGCATCGCGTTCGCACGGCGGGCATCCGGCAGATAGCGGTGAGCGAGCGGCTCGTCGCCTTCCGCCGGATGCCGAGCGATCGGCTAGCGCTTCAGCGTGATCGTGAGATTCGCTTCCGTCAGGCTGAGGAATTCGATCCCCTGCTCGCCTCGGGCTCCGCGGAAGCGCCCGGTCCCGCCGGTCACCGCCACCGTCTGCGTGCCGGTCAAGGCCCCATTTGCGATACGTATAAGGCCGACGGTGAACAGCTGCCCGCCGTTGAGCGACAGTGTCACCGGGCACTGAAGCGTCCCAGTTGCGCTCGTCGCCTGATCGACCCGCACGACCGTGCAGACGCCGCCATCAAAGCCGACCTTGGTTCCGCCCTTGGCCGTCAACAGGTCGTCTGACAGGACGATCTGATCGCCGAGGCTAAAGCCGCTGTCGCCCAGATCGAGCTGCTTGAGCTGCACTGTGAGGGCAAATAGCTTGATTGTCCGGCCCTGAGCGCCGCCCGGCTTTCGCTCCTCGCGCATCCACGTAGTTAACGTGGCGGACGATCCGCGCCGGCCGCGGATCGAGAGGGTGATCGAGGGCGACGAGCTCGTCGTCAAGACCGGCTACACGCGGCCGCACACCGTGCATTGCATGCCGGGCGACAACGTCGTCGTCTCGATGCTGGGCGACGCCGACGGGAACGGCGCCGGCGGTTTCGCCGTGCTCGACGCGCAGACCTTCGAGATCAAGGGTCGCTGGGAGAAAGGCGGCGAGGCGCCGCCTTTCAACTACGACTTCTGGTATCAGCCGCGCAAGAACGCGCTGGTCTCGTCCGAGTTCGGCGCGCCGAACGCCTATGAGAAAGGCTTCGACCTCGACGACGTCGCCGCGGGCAGCTACGGGAGCCGGCTGCACTTCTGGAACCTGGGCGAACGGCGGCTCGACCAGACTCTCAGCCTCGGGGAGAACGGCCTCGTTCCACTTGAGGCGCGCTGGCTCCACGACCCAGAGGCCGACGAGGTTCGTCGGCGCCGCTCTCTCGAGCACGATGTGGCACTTCCGCCGGGACAATGCTCGCTGGACGGCCGAGCAGGTGATCGCGGTCGAGAGCGTCGAGCGCGAGGGCTGGCCATTTCCCGTCCACGTTCGGCATCGGCGTCTCGTGGATGATCCGCCCCTCCTCGACATCGATCACCGCCAGGAAGTCAGGCTTCTCCACCCCGGTGCCGCCGCGCAGGCAGGCGAGGTAGAGAAACTCCTCCGCCGGGGCCTGCATCGCCTCCTGGGGCGAGCTGTGGAACGACGCGGGCTTGTCATGGATATGCATCGGTGTTCCTTTGATTGGTGCTGAGTCGACTGATGGGGCGCTTCGATGACTGAAGCCGTTTGTTGAAGTAGCCCCACCTCATCCGTAGCGGGTCGAGGTCAACGAGTCGCTCGATCGTCCAGGGCGATCATCTCGACTGGTCCCGCTGCGAGACGATGAACCGCTTGACCATTTCTGCGACACGGCAGGTGATGTGCAGGCCGTTGATCTCGGTGTGCGCGGCGGGGAAGGCGGTGAGCCAGCTGCTGTAGAAGCTAGCGCAAGCTGCCTTCCCCGTTACGCTGGGGCTGGCCGCGGCCTGGACGACGGCATCGTCTGCGAGCAGCTCCGCGAGGCCGTAGCTGTCGTGAGCGTTGAAGTCTCGGTTCGCTTCTCGAACATCTCGCGTACCGTCGTCATTCGGCGCTCTTGTCGTCGGTGGGGGTGATCCTGAGTGAGGAGCGCTGTCAGCGCGCGGCCGCGCGCGCGACCTCGGCGTCGGCGATCCGGGTGTGGACCACCTCATAGACGGCGTTGGCGATCACCTGCTCAACCAAGTGCTCAACGGCGGTGCGGCGGTCCTGGTAGCCCAACTCTCGCTGGCTGGCCTCGAGCCCCTCTAGGCTGCCGTCAAAGAAGCCGAAGGTGACCACCTCGTCGGGGTTGGCTATCCCTCGGAGCATGTGGAAGCTGACCCAGCCGGCGCGCCCTGCCTCCTCTGGCGGTCCGAACGCCTCGGCGAACTGATCGAACGTGCCGGGCTTCAGCCGGCGGATGGTGTGTGCGCAAAGCAATTCGAGTCCTCCTTCACGCGGGGCGGATGTTGTTGTTGATGTGGAAGAGGTTGTGGGGGTCGTAGATCGCCTTGATGTGCGCCAGGCGGTCGAGATTGCGGCCGAAGGCGGCGTCGACCGCGGCGCCCAGCGCTTCGCCGTCCCGCCCGGTGAAGTTGAGGTAGACGCGGCCGTTGCCGTGCCGGCTGAGCGCCTCCCACGCGGAGCGCACCCACGCGATGTTCTCCTGGTCATCTGCCGGGTCGCTCCACATCCCGTCCACCGAGACCATGAACTGCGCGTGTCGCTCGGCAAATGCCGTCGCCTCCGGATCGACGCGAGCGATCGTCCCGCCCATGTGCAGCACGTTGACGAGCGTAAGCGGCGCCGGGCGCGCCCGCGCCCGGTGTGCGATCTCGTCGATCGCCGCGTCCGACAGCTCGTTCAGATACGTGGACTTCCAGTAAGTCCGCAGCGTGTTACGGGGAAAGAACGGGTCAAAACCGGACTGCACCGCGGTGAACGGCGTCGGCCCCGACATGTCGAACAATGGCTTGCCGAGCTCTCGCAGTGGGGCCATGATGCGCAGTCCCTCCTCGGCGTCACCGACGTATACCCCGCCGACCACGATAACCGCCCGGTCATGGACCGCCTCGGGCAGCTCGGGATTGGCCGGCAGCGTGATGGCGATGACCTCCGAGGTCACCTCATCCGGCAACTCGATCACACAATCCCGCCAGCCACTGATCACCGTGGCGGCGTCCTCGACGGGATAGAGCGTGGCGGAGAACCCGACGGTCGGGCCGAGCGGCTTTAGCGCGAAGGTAAACGACGTGACGACGCCGAAGTTCCCGCCGCCCCCGCGCAGTGCCCAGAACAGGTCCGGATTGGACTCCGCCGACGCGGTGCGTGGCTGGCCGTCGGCACAGACGACCTGGGCCTCGGCGAGCGCGTCGACCGACAGCCCGTACCTGCGCCGAACCCAGCCGTACCCGCCCCCGAGCGTGAGGCCGGCGACTCCGGTATCGGAGACGACACCGCCCGGAGCGACGAGCCCAAACACTTGGGTCTCACGATCCACATCCCCCCACAGAGCGCCGCCTCCGACCACCGCGAGCCGCCGTTCCGGATCTACATGAACGCCGCGCATCGGCGCGAGATCAAGAAGCACACCCCCGCTGACCGCGGAGAAGCCCGCGACCGAGTGCCCGCCACCGCGCACCGCCAACGGCAGCCGTTGATCGCGCGCGAAGTTCACGCCGGCGACGACGTCCGCGGTGCCCGAACAGGAGACCGTCACAGCCGGATCGCTTGGATGCATCGCGTTGAACACCTCACGCACCGCCGGCCCCCGGGCCGGCGAGTGGCCGAGCACCTGCCCGCGCACGTGCGCTTGCAGCTCGTCGAGCATCCCGGGCGACACCCTCCTGACCGCATCGTCAAGAGTCGTATTGATCGTCATCTCTTTCCCTTCGTGTGAGCAGCCAGGCGAAGGCCAGCTGAACCCTGTTGCGGTCCGGAAGCCGACACCGGCTTCCGCGCGACCGTCCCACATGCCCTTTCCCCCACAGCAGTGAGGACGATAAGACTCGCGGTGACACCCAGGAATGGGGTCAGACCACCATCTTCATCGGCCGTTGTAGATGCTGTGGATGACCAGCCCGGGCTTGAGCCCGAGGGTGTGGGGGATCATCGGGTCGTGCTCGGGGTCGTGTACTCCTGGATTCGAGGTCCTTCTCGACAGTCCGCTCCGGGTCGGAGAGGGCCACGGGGCGCCAGCCGACGCGCGGAACTCCTGGCTGGAGTGGCCCCCGCGCGAGCCTGAGGATCAGGGGGTCGTCGCCTTGGATCTCGCTGAGCCTTCGATGAAAGTTCTCGTGATCGCGTAACTCGTAGTTGGGGAAGGTGCCGCCGGGGGCGATGTCGCTGCGCAGGATCTGCTCCTGTCGATGGTTGAGGAGCGACGAGAACGATGGGGTCAAACCTCGCTGGCTCCGGCCTCGTGCGTAGGCACAGGTTGGCATCGCCGAACTCACGAAGGCTTCTGCGCTTCGTCCAGACCGGCACCTTCTCGACTTCGCGGCCTCCCTCGCGCGAAGCGGCAGCCGATGCACTTCATTGTGCTGATGCGGGTGTCACGCGAACCACTCGTGATGACGCGCAGGCTCGCGTCGGAAGACATCAGGGCGTAACACCGGACCTCCCCGTGAGGCGCCTGACCTGCTCAAATGGCAGGCCCGACGCGCCTGTCTCGGCCGCGTCGGTTGACGACCGATGCACGCCAATCCGAAAGGCTCGCCCGCGATGTCACAACAACTCACGATTCCTGCCGCAGACACCCGGCTCTACGCCGTCGACGCCCCGGGCGGCACGCCTGCCCTGCTCTTCCTCAGCGGCGGCTTCGGCACCGTGCAGAACTGGAGCCGCGTCATCGGCCATCTCGACGGGAAGTACCGCACGGTGCGGTTCGACGCGCGGGCGCGCGGGAAGTCGGGCAGATCGGCTGACTACTCCGTAAAGGCGGCCGTCGACGACATCGGACGGGTCATCGACGCGACCGGTATCGAACGCCCGATCCTCGTCGGGTGGTCTCACGGCGCCACGATCGCGGTGCGATACGCGGCTCAGCACCCCGGGCGGGTCGGCGGACTGGTGCTCATCGACGGTGCTTACCCGATCGCCATGCTCGACGAGGCCGGAAAGGAGAAGGTCCGCACCCAGTTCCGTCGGTTGGGGTGGATCATGCGCATCCTGGCAGCGCTCGGCCGCTCGGCCCGGATGTCTCCCGCCGAGTCCGCGGACGTCGTGATCGAGATGGACGCCGTCAACGGCGAACTCGGACCGGAGTTCGCGGCGCTGGAATGCCCGACCGTGTTCGTGGTTGGCACCGGAGCCCACTCGGGCGCCACCGAGGACGAGATGCGCACGGTGCGCGCTGCTGTCGCCGACGCCGAGGAGAGCAACAAGCGCGTGTCCGTATTCGCAACGACGCCCCACAAGCACACGCAGATCCTCAGCAAGGCCCCCGACACCGTGGTCGCCGCGATCGAGGACGTCGTCCACGAGTCTTCCTGAGTAGCGTTCGACCGCTCGACGCAACGTCCCGCGAGGGACGGCGGGGGCACGGCTGGGGAGCAATCCGGTTGAGGCATATCGCGTAGCGCTGAGCGACCGAACCGCGAGGCATCTCGCGGCGCTACTCGTCATGCCTTCGGGAAACGACGGGCACGCTTCTTGGCTTGTGCGGCGCTCGCTTTAGCCACCGCGTGAATGGAGGGGCCAGAACGGACGTGGGGATGCGCTCGTGCTGTTCGTCCCTGCCATCAGCCCCCGGGCGACGCGGGTCGGCCCTTCCGAAGTCCGAGGGGGTAGAGACATCTTGTCGACGCTGTCGTCTCAGACGCCAGTACACGCTCGACGATCGCGCCGCTTGCTAGCCCAAAGGGAAAGCGCCGTCTTGGACTAGCTTCTGGCGATTAGGGGCTGGTCACGTCGTCCTGGTCAGCCGTGCGTTCTCTGTCGGCAACGGAACGCCTTGCACTGCGCAGTTAGGGCTGGAGGGTGAATGGTGGGTAGCGGTCGGTGATTAGGAGGAAGGCGTAGGCGCCGACGCGGTTGTGCCAGCGCAGGACGCCTTCTATGAAGTCGAATAGCGAGGGCGGGTAGCGACCGGTGAAGAGGATCGCGAACCAGGCGAAGATCGCGGCGAACACAGCGCCGATCGAGAGAAAGAACAGCACGATGTAGTGGGGGATCGCCAACAGCCATTTGACCAGCGGTAGGCCGCGGCTGAGGTCGTGTTCGGCTTGGGGATAGGGGAAGTTGAGGCGCACGGCCTGCTGCTCATCGGTGGAGGGGTAGCGGTCGTCCATCAGCGCCAGGTAGGCGATGATCCGGTTGCTGAAGCGGGTCAGCTGCAGGTTCCAGTCGTACCACCAGCGTGGATACTTCTTGCGGAACAGCAGCATCAGCACCACGGGGATGAAGAGGATCCCGATAACGCCGCCGGCGTAACGGACGCCTTCCCCACCGGCTTGGGATCCGAAGCTGCCGCCCTCGATCGTCGCGGCGAGGATCGCGATCGGGATGATCGTGAAGATCCGAAACGCCGTGGTGAGGCGGTCGAGGCTGCGGTCCGGGTAGTCGACCGAGAAGGTGAGCGGATAGTCGTGGTCACCGCTGGGCGGCATCCCTGCGCCGGGCGGAGGTACAGGCGTCTGCCCTGAGCTTTCCATCGGAGCCCCTTTCGCCGTCGTATTTGATTCCTACCGTGGGATCAGGGTAGGTTAGGTGCTCTGGGGCGGCAACCCAAGGGGGTGGGGGTCCCGGTCGAGAGCGGACAGCCCCGCGCGCCTCGCTGGTCCAACCACGTACGCGGGACGCCGGACGCGGAACATCACCGAGTCGGCGGCTGCGGAGGCGCGTTAGCCGCCAGTGAGTCCTGTACGAGCACGTCGTGCGCACCCGCTACGCACGGAAACGAAGTCGCCGAGCAGAGTGCCGAGGTTCGAGGTGCGGCAGTCTCGAACGTCTTCTGTTGATGATCTAGCGACTGCGCTAACGGCGCCGTCGCGGTGCACTGCTCCCGCGCCTCTTTCCACGTTGTTCGGCTCGCAGGGCACCGCTTGCAGGCGTGTAGATGCTCTCGTGCCCGTCATCCCAGCGGATGCGATAGCGAGGCGAGGGGTCGCCACGCAGGACCTCCTCGACAACGCCGGGGCGTGGTTGACGGTTGGTTGACTCCGACTCTGCTACGACGCGGTTGCCGACCTCAAAGGCCATCTGCCATCCCTCCCTTGTTCGTGGTCTCGACCCTGCGCCCAAGGTACTCCTGGTCGAAGATCGGCGAGGTTTAATGCGGCCGCGCTTGGGCTGAGTTGCCGCAGATCAACTGGACCGCCCACCGTTGCACGGGCACTCTTCGGGCGCTCTCATTCAAGAAGCCGGTGGCGTCTTCGAGCGTGATCGTTCGGTGCCGCTGACTTCGAATCATCCAGGGCCGGGCGGAGTGCTTGCTTTGATCGAGAGAAGGAGCAGCCTGTGCGTCTACCTCTGGTCGGTCGAGCGCCCGATGCTCTTGTTTCGTGACGGCGACGCCGCTTCTCGTATCACCCCAAAACAGCGAGAGGCGGACCCCCCCAACAGCCAGTCGCCGCTAGAACGCAGCGAGTCAAGGGTAAAAAATTGAGGAGATCGAAGGCCGCAGCAAGCGCGAGGCTGGAATTGCTACCGGCCGCCCCGGAACGGAGACGCGGGTCGCGGTTGAAGAGCTCAAGGGCACGACCTCGCGGGAAGAGCTCGCAGCGCTGCCAAGGCGGCCACGCGCTAGCCGGTTCCTGGCAGGGTAATTTTTTTCCGTAACGGCCGCTTAGAGCGGTTACTGTGGCGCTTCGTAGTCAACAGAGAGGGCGCGCTATGCAGTTTTTAATTGAGGCCCACCATCCCCCAGACCTGTGCCCGGCGTCGAACGAGCAGATTCGCAAGCTGGCATCCGAAGGCGGCCAGGAGATGCCCGCGCTGGGCGAGCGGCTAGGAGTCAAGCTCAATGCGACTTACGTGCCGATGACGAACCACAAGGTGTTTGTCGCGGTCGAGGCCGACAACATCGATGCGGTTCGGGAGTTCGCTTTCCAAGGCAGGCTGAGTCAGTGGAACACGGTCGAGATCTACCTCGTCTCTACCTTGGAGGAGGCGATCCAACGGGTTCAGGAACTGCCGACCGTCTACTGAAGCAGCCTGCTGCAACCGGAAGCGCGCGCCCGCCTGCGCGGTGGCGACGTAGTATCGCGAATACGTGTGGCGGCGAGCATCGGGCCACTGTCCCAACGATCGAAACGCGGAAGCGTTCCACGTCGGGCTGTGTGCCGCAGAGGCAAGGCACGCCGACGGCGGCGGTTCGGGTCCTTAGCCGCGACACTGCAACTGCGATGGTATGCGACGCCGGGCGATGAGTTGGCGAATCCGCGGAACCTACTTTGAGTCGTGTAACTGCGACGCGATCTGTCCGTGCCGTCGAATCGACGGGGTCGCTGGCGGGCGCTCGACCCATGGTGTTTGCATGGGTGTCCTATCGTGGCTAATCGAGCAAGGCGAGGCGGACGGTGTCGACCTTGCCGGCCTTCCGGTTGCTCTGGCGTGCCGGTACAGCGACGACGAGCCCGGCTCCCCGTGGACGTGGGTGCTGTACCTAGACGCTCAGACCTCCGCCGCGCAGCGTGCCGCGCTCGAGGGCATCTTCACCGGTCGCCTCGGTGGCGACGCGGAGCGGCACTTCCCGTGGGCCTGGAAAGCCAGCGAAATGATCGCCGTGCGGCCCGTCGAGATCACTGTCGACCATACGCGCCGCCGACAGCGACTTCGCATACGCGACCGGGTCAGCGTCCGGATCCGCGACCGCCATCCCGGTGATGAGACCGTCACGTGCGTGATACCGGGGCATGAGCGAGCAGGCGAGGAGCTCGTAGCGGACGAGCTCGCAGTCGACGACGGCCCACTCTCCTTCAGCTATCGCGGGACCTGCGGGTACGGATCGACCTTCGACTACTCGGGCTAGCGACGGCCGAACCCCGGCTCTGGACGAGCTACGCGGCGGCCGAGTTCGACATTCATACCGACACCTGCGCAGCCGCAATGATCGAGAAGGAACGGCGACATCAGCGTGACGGCGTAGGCCTCGATGGGTAGTGGTGGGTGCTCGTCGCGGTCGATACCGGCGCCGGCCACACATCGCCGACCTCACCGGCGTGGGCCATCGTGTCCGAACGCAGCAGCCACCGCGGGGCCGGCAACGTCGAACTCGCGACTGCTTCGCGCCGGCGTCGCTCGCGTTGCGCTCGGGTGGTGCGCCTCGGCGCTTGCGGCTATCTGGGTTCCGGTTGACGCTGGACTCGATCATTGTCGGTGCGGCCGGCCGGCCGTGATCACCTCGGTGACGTGTGCGCTATCCGGCCAAGGGAGCGCGCACCGTGGTTCGGGCGGCCTTGGGCCCGTCTTGACCATCAAAGGAGGTCAGCGGCCATGCGGCTACGTCTTTGGAGCCGTGAGGCTCTGCTTGGTCACGGCGCGCGTGCGGAGCTCGAATGCGGAGCCGACAGTGAGGCCGACGAGGAACGGCGCTCCGTGGATGTCGCGCAGCGTCGTGTCGAGTATGGCTAGCGGGATGAGCGCGGCGAACCGGATGCGCCAGAACTTCAACCGGGGGTCGTGGTCGAGCAGGATCTTGGCGCCGAGCCCGCCGAGGATCCCGGCGAACGCGACCGACGTTCCGCTCTGGTGCGGTTGGAACGTCTCGCCGATCCCGTGCCCGGCCAGCGCGCCGAGCAGATAGAGCAGCAGCCACTCGCTCGTTGGCAAAAGCCACTCGCCCGTGACTCCGATCACCGCGCAGAGGACGAAGACGCCGATGATCGCGAGCAGTGAGTGATCGCTCTGGACTAGCACCGGAGTGAGTAGGCGCCACAGCTGCCTTTGGCCGAGCTCCGTCGGGTCGCGGCGAAGCGAGTCGAAGACGCCTGGTCCGAACAGGCGGGTGAGCGTCCCGAGCAGTGTCGCGGTGAGCGCGATTGCCGTCAGGACGGGTACGCGAGGCGGCTGCGCCGCGTTCCGATGGAGAAAATCGCCGCTCTCGCGATTCGGCCTTTCGCGAACCACCTCGGCGGCTTCGCGGCTCGGAGGACGCGCGGACAGCTTGCGGCGAGGCCATCCCGTTCGACCTCCACCAGCGAAACCGTCTCGACGTCGATCAGCTCGTCCCGCCATCGACTGAAGAATTTCCCTAAACGGCGAAGTCATGCCTCAAAAAGTCGGGTTAGAGGCCGCGCCCGCGGCCGCGCGTTCCGCGCGTGCCGCGCGGAGCGGCGGGGGATCTTGCTCAGCGCTCGAGCGCGCGCCAACCAAGGCCGGTCGGATCACGGGCTGGTCCTGTTGCGCGCTGCCGGCAACAAGCGCTTCCGCTCGTGGTGAATCGAGCGCGCGGCTCCTTGCGTCCGTGGCGGGCGTCTAGCTGTCTAGAGCGGCGCGGCGCGAGCGCCGATCGCCCAGCCCACGAGATTGATCGGCACGTGCACGGCGGCGACCGTCGCGAATGCTTGAGCGGTCTCGCGCGCGTTCATCTTCCAAACGGGCCGCATCAGTAAGCAGGCCGCCAGAACCCAGTCAGCCTGGTCCAGCACCGAGATGGCCACCCCAAGTGGCGAGCGGCGCTGCTCGCCGGGCGGAATCCCGAGACGACGCTTCATGAAGCTGTTGGGTAGTTCTCCGGTCCAGGACGCTACTCCCAGGAGCGCGCCGACGAGTGCCGGGTTGGCCTCGGCGACCGGGGCAGGCAGTCGTTTCCGGTAGCTCGGCAGACTGTGCAATGCAAGCGCCGCGGGCACGGTGCCGGCGGTCATGAAGAGAGCTCCTCGCCACGTCTTGTTCTCACCGAACAAGCGCCGGCTGATCGGGCGCCTGAGCCCGGGCGCAAGATCCCAGCGGAGCACCGGCGCGTGGGCGAGCGGCGCGCCGAGCGCCGGAAGGAAGACCCACGAAGCAGAGGACACGGGCGAAGTCCTATCGCATCTCGTCGAACCGCAGCCGATCTCCTAGGCTGTTACGGCACTGAGCAACGAGGACGGTCGCGCGTGCAGCGAGCGCCGGCGAGCAGTCGTACGACGACCGGATCGCTACCGCCGGACGCCTGGCTCGTGTGCGTGCAGCCAGGCGTCGGATTTGGCGGTGGACGGGGAGTGCGGTGAGCGCGGCGATCGCTAGGCGGTCAGGCGGCTGTGCGGCGTTGGAACAGGCGTGACGCGACTGCGCTGGAGAGGGCGAGGAGGCAGACGCACCAGGCGATGGCGATGACCGCTTCGTGGGCTGTCTTCGCGCCGGTGGAGGTGTGTCCCATCCACAGGCCGCGCATCGTCTCGATGATCGGCGTGAATGGCTGGTGCTGGGCGAAGGCGTGCAGCACGGCGGGCATCGTGTGCGCGGGGACGAACGCGGTGCTGACGTAGGGCAGGAACATGAGCACCATTGAGAGCGAGCTGGCCGCCTCCGGTGTGCGTGCGAGCAGTCCCACCCCAGCCGCGAGCCAGGACAGGGCGAGGATCAGGAGCACGATCATCGCGGCGGCGGCGACCCAGTCGAGCGCCGAGCCGGTTGGGCGCCAGCCGACGACGAGTCCGACGGCGATCACGAGGGTGGTGGCGACGACGTCGCGGGCCAGGCTGGCGACGACGTGACCGATGAGGACCGACGAGCCGGCGATCGGCATTGACCGGAACCGGTCGACGATGCCGTTGGTCATGTCGGTGGCGACTGCGACCGCGGTCGTGCCGGCACCGAATCCGGCGCACAGCACGATCAGCCCGGGCACGACGTAGTCGACGTACTTGCCGCTCGTGTTCATGGCGCCGCCGAACACGTACACGAACAGCAGCATCAAGATGACCGGGAGCATCAGGGCCGTGAAGAACGCTTCGGGATCGCGCAATGACCGCCGGACGTTACGGGCGATCATGACCTGTGTGTCCTTTAGCGCGTAGGTCAGAGTCATCGGACGACCTCCTTCGATCGGGGGTGGGTGGGGTGGCTGTCCCCGGTGAGCGCCAGGAATACGTCGTCGAGGGTGGTGCGGTACGTCGAGACCTTGGCCGCGGGTGTCCCCGCGTCCTCGAACCGACCGAGCATCGCGAGGACCTCCCCGGCCGTGCCACCCGTGGCAACGTCGATCGTTCGCAGCACCTCGTCGGTGCGTGCCGGGTGCAGGCGCCCGAGCGCACCCTGGTAGATGGTGGGGTCGGCGAACTGGAGCCGCACGATCTCCGTACCGAGCCCGGTCTTCAGCTCCTCCGGCGCACCGCGGGCGACGATGCGACCGTGGTCGAGCACCGCGACGGTGTCGGCGAGTTGGTCTGCCTCCTCGAGGTACTGAGTGGTGAGCAGGACGGTTACCCCCTGTGCGACGAGGCGGCGCACCGTGCCCCACAACTGCTCGCGGCTGCGCGGGTCAAGCCCCGTCGTCGGCTCGTCGAGGAACAGCAGCTGAGGTCGCTCGATCATGCTGATCGCCAAGTCCAGCCGGCGCTTCATCCCACCGGAGTAGGTCTTGACGCGGCGGTCGCGAGCGTCGATGAGATCGAACTCGGCGAGCAGCGCCCGAGCCCGGACCCTGGCCTCTCGCCGGGGCAGGCGCAGCAGCGCCCCCATCATCTCGAGGTTCTCCTGGCCGGTCAGCACTTCGTCGACGGCGGCGTACTGGCCGGTCAGACTGATCGATCGCTTAACGCCAATGGGGTCGCTGATCAGGTCGTGGCCGGCGATCGTCGCCGCGCCCGCATCGGGACGGACCAGGGTGGCGAGGATGCGCACCATCGTCGTCTTGCCGGCCCCGTTGGGGCCGAGAAGGGCAAGGACGGATCCGGTTTCGAGGGCGAGCTCGACATGGTCGAGCACGACCTGGTCTCCAAAGGACTTGCAGATGCCTTGAGCAATAACTGTGTATCTCATACACTAACTGTATACTAGGCACACAGTTATTGTCAAGCGAATGAGGGAGCGAAGCGATGCGATCCGAGGACACGCCGCCCCTGCCGCCGGGCCTCGACCTACTGTGGGGCCGGCGCGGCGGCGGCACGCGCGGCCCGAAACCCGGCCTGTCCGTCGACGCGATCGTCAGGACCGCGGTCGCTGTCGCTGACGCCGAAGGGCTCGACGCCGTGTCGATGGCGCGCGTCGCAAACGAGCTTGGCTTCACCACGATGTCGCTGTACCGCCACGTCACCAGCAAGGACGAACTGCTGCAGCTCATGTGGAACGCAAGCGCGGAGGGCGCCGAGGAGCTAGCGCTGGAGGGAGACGGCTGGCGAGCGAGGCTCCGAAACTGGGCACTCATCCAGCGAGAGATGCTCGATCGTCATCCCTGGATCACCCAGATGCCGATGGCCGCGCCGCCAATGGCGCCAAACTCCGTGGCCTTCGTCGAGAAAGGACTCGAGGCGCTCGACGGAAGCGGCGTCGCCGACGCCGACAAGCTCCGCGTGATCGGCCTCATCAGCTCCTACACCCTAAGCGAAGCCCGCATGGCCCACGACGCCGCCCGCGCCGCGCAGAACCAACCCACCCCGACCGTGGGGGACACACCCAGCCCGAGCTGGACGTTCGAATCGCTCTTGCGCGAGCTCATCGACCAACCCACCTACCCGCGTCTGCACCAGATTGCCTGGTCTGAGGAGATCGGCGACAACCCGTCCGGCTTTGACGAGCAAGATGAGTACCAGTTCGGCCTCGACCGCATACTCGACGGCGTCCAGACCCTCATCAACTCAACGCAACGACCACGCGGGATGGCGACCTGAGCCCGTATCCAGCCGCGATGCCGAGCGGGGCGCCGGGGCGCGACGACCGGATTACGTGATCGCGACAGCCGGGACACGCCTGTGCCCGTGTCGCGGGCGCTCCGTTCGTCGATCGAAACGGCACCGGCCGCTCAGTAATTGGTCCGATGAACGCGTCGCTGTCAGCGCGATTCGCTCCCCACGGAGGGTCGGCACCGTGATCTAGGAGAGATGGTGCTCCTTGAAGAACGCCAGAACATGGTGGGTGAGGTCGTTGCGGTCGCGGTTCGCGGTGTTCTCCTCGAGCTCGAGGCGCCTTCCGAGAACCACTGGCCGTGGGTCACCGTCCATCTCGCTTGCGGCCGGAGCCACCAGCAGCCGGACGAGTGTCCTCGGCGCGGGTCGCGGGACGGCCCCTCACCGCGCCGCTCTCCCGTAGGCGGGACGGGCGCCGGGTCGGCTACCGTACGCGCTACCCGAGGCCGGGCGCATCGCGGAGCACCCGCCGGACCTTCGGGGCGATCCCGAGTGTGTTCATGAGGAGGTCTCCGAGCAGGCCTCCGGGGGTGACCCGGATGTCGGTCTGGCCGGGTCGGCGGATGATCCTGACCTGGGCTCTGGCCATGGGGCTGGACGAGACGAGGATGAGCTCGGGCCGGTCGGCGTGCGGTTTACCGAACAGCGGCGAGCGGGGCATCCGCATCCCGGGGACGACCTCGTAGCGAGGGTCCAGGCCAGTGCGCAACGCGTCGGTGACCTCGTCGGTGGTGACGTCGTCTCTGGGTGCTGTGATGCTGAACATGCGGCTCCTTCTTTCGTTGCGTTGGGTTGTGTGCTGGGCGGGCGTCACTCCCATCGGAACAGCCGCCATGCTGCGAGCCCGAAGATCAGCGCGTAGGCGACCATCACCAGCAGCGGCCTCGTCGGCGGGAACGTGCCCTGGATCGCGTCCTGGGTGGCCTGCACGGCGGAGCCGAGCGGGGTGTAGTCGCTGATGTGCTGCAGCAGGCTTGACATCTGCTGGCGGGGTATCCACAGCCCGGCAAAGAACACCAGCGGCAAAAAGGCACCGGCACTGACCAGCTGCAGGCCGCTCACGTGCACGACCGCCGCGATCGTCAGGCCAATTGCAAACAGTGCCGCGACGCACAGCACCAGCGCCAGCGCCAGCGCCCCCGGGCTGCGCGGGATGACGAGGCCGAAGGCCACGTGGCCGAGCAAGAAGACGATGCTCAACCCCACTACGGCCAGGCAGACGTTGATCACGACCGGAGCGGCGAGCACCCAGGATCGCTGTATCGGCGTGGTCGCCAGACGCCTGAGAATCCCCTCCTGGCGGTAGGTGGCCAACGGGCCCGGAAGGCTCACGAGCGCCAGCGCCGCGATCACGAGGGTGGCCAGAACCGGCACCTCGACGTCGAACCGCGTCAGGCCACCTAGGGCGGCTCGGTGCAGTTGAGCGTGGGGCAGCTCGCCGAAGACGACCAGCATCACCACCGGCAGCCCGATGCCAATCACCAGGCCACGCGGATTGCGCCACGCCAGCCTGGCCTCGCACACGACCAACTTCGAGAACGCCACGGCCGGCGGCGAGGAATCGAGCCGGCTCATGTCGGTACACCCCGCTCCGCGCCATGCCGGCCGGTAAGAGCCACGAACGCGTCATCGAGCGTCGAGGAGCCCAGCTCGACGTCGTGGGCGCTGACACCCGCCGCCGCCAGCGTGAGGATGACCGCATTGACGAGCTCCCCGGTTCCGGTGACAACGACGCGAGCGCCCTCGTGCCCGACTGAGGTCACCTCGGAGAGATCCCTCAGCAGTCGCTCGTCGAACGAAGTAGAGGGGACGAAACGGACGAGCTTTCCGCCCCTGGCGCGGGCCGCGAGGCCGGCAGGGGTATCGAGCGCGACGACCCGGCCGCGATCAATCATCGCGACGCGGTCGCACAGCCGCTGGGCTTCCTCCATGAAGTGGGTGACCAGCAGGATCGTCACCCCGCGGTCGCGGACGCCTTCAATCATGTCCCACGTATCGCGCCGCGCCTGCGGGTCCAGGCCGGTCGTCATCTCGTCGAGCACCGCGACCCGGGGCCCACCGATCAGCGCCAGCACGATCGACAGCCGCTGCTTCTGCCCTCCCGACAGCGAGCGGTAGTACGTGCGGCGCGTGTCGGCGAGCCCAAGCGCCTGCACCAGCTCGCCGATATCGGCCGGCCTTCGGTAGAAGGAGCGGTACAGGTCGATGATCTCCGAAACCCGGAGCTTGGCCGGCAGGGCGCTGGACTGCAGCTGCGCGCCCACGATCGCGTGAAGGTCCTGGCGGTCTCTGGTCGGGTCCTTGCCCATCACCCGGATTGAGCCGGCGTCGGGAAAGCGCAGCCCCATCACGCACTCCACCGTGGTCGTCTTCCCCGCCCCGTTGGGGCCGAGGATCCCGAAGATCTCGCCCTCGGCCACCGAGAGCGACACGTCGTCCACCGCCACCGTCTCGCCGTAGGCCTTGCGCAGATGGGTCACCTCTACGGCTGGGGCGCCCGACCTCGGAGCGTCGGCCGTCATCGGCGTCGCCGCCCGGTCCGGGTCGTCTCGCTCCGGGTCGCCAGATCGAACAGGTCCGTCAGCTCCCGGCGGTAGACGTCGACGTCCAGGTCGGGGTTGTCCGCCATCCGGCGGGGGACCGCGTCGATCGCCGCCCGGATCGTCTCTGCCATCACCCGAGAGTCGAAGTTCGCGCGGAACTCGCCGCGGACCTGAAAGCTAGCCAGCAGCTGGGCCAGAGCGGCCGTACCAGTCTCCAGCGCGGAAGCATCGAACATTCGATTGCCGGCCGCGTCGCGGGCGCCTCGGGCGATCTCGGCGATCGCGATCATGTGGCTCCGGTAATCGCCCATAAAGCCGATGTTGGAGTCGATGTACGCGCGGAGCTTCTCCGTCCCGCCCGATGCGGCCTCGATCCGTGGGGCCATGTAATCCCGCGCCTTAGAGAGCACCTCGACCACGACTGCCTTGACCAAATCCTCCTTGCTGTCGAAGTGGTAGACGATCACCCCCTTGCTGATCCCCACCCGCTGGGCGATGCGAGCAAGCGAGGCCTGCCCATAGCCCACCTCGGCGATCGTGTCGATCGCCGCCGCCACGATCTGGGCCCTCCGAGCAGCGCCCGTAAAAGTCAGTTCCTTTTGTCCGACAGGTCCGGTACCTGACCGCATGGTCAGATTATATACCAACCGGTTTGTGCCCGCAACCGGGTTCTGGGTGAACGCTCCGCCCGACTGATTACGATCCTTCAAGGAGCGTTTCCTCGGCTCGTCCGGCAGCGACCGGGGTGGTGCTCGACCTGGCCCGTGGGGAGAACGAGCCCGACGCTCTGGCTGCGATTCGACGGGTCGGTGTGGAAAAGCTGGCCGGGCAGTTTCGCGGCGGGTCGCCCTGAACGCAGGTGCTCAGGGCGAACGGACCCAGCTTCAGATCACCGCTCGATCCCGCGGTGTTCGAGGCACCGTCGATGCCCCTGAGACGCTCGCCGTTACCGAGGCCCTGCATCGCGAAATTGCGCCCCCGCGTTAGCTGGTGTAAACTAGGCGCTTACCAACCAAACGTGGCGCACGAGCGCGCCCGCGTGCCCGGCTTAAAGGGGGCAGAGCATGCAAAAGAAGCTTCACGTCGCTGTCGGTGCTGCGCTTGCGGCGGCGGCGCTGATTCCGGCCACCGCCACGGCCACCAAGCCAGCGCACACAGTGACCGTCTTTGCATCCGGCTTGAACAATCCACGCGGGCTGACCTTCGGCCCCCGCGGCGGTCTCTACGTCGCCGAGGGCGGGGTGGGAGGAACCATGATGACGACGCCGACCCAGTGCACGCAGGTGCCAGCTCCGATCGGCCCCTACAGCGGTGGCTACACCGCCCGCATCTCAAAAATCAACCGCAAGGGCGTGCGCGCGACGGTCGCTGGAGGGTTGCCGTCCGATCAGACCTCACAAGCGTCCGGGTCGCTCGTCAGCGGCGTCGCCGACGTAGCGTTCGTTCGCGGCCAGCTGTACGCGCTGGAATCCGGAGCCGGCTGCTCGCACGGCCTGCTCGGCACGAACAACTCGATCCTGCTCGTGCGCCCTAACGGCACGACCAAGGAGGTCGCGAACCTCAGCGCATTCCAGAAGACGCACCCGGTGGCTCATCCCGAGCCGGGCGACTTCGAGCCGGATGGGACCTGGTACAGCATGGTCGCGGTCCGCGGCGACTTGTACGCGGTGGACCCCAACCACGGCGAGATCGACCGGATCAACCCGAAGACCGGCAAGATCACCCGCGTGGTCGACGTCTCCGCAACGCAAGGCCACATTGTCCCGACGGCGCTCGCGTACGACGGGAACTTCTTCTTCGGGAACCTCGGGACGTTCCCGATCATGCCCGGCAGCGAACAGGTCCGGAAGCTCACCTCGAGCGGCAAGATCAAGACCTGGGCCGGCAACTTGACGACCGTGCTCGGGCTGACCTTCGGCCCACACCACCGCCTCTACGTGCTCGAATCCATGACCAACCCCGGCTTCCCCGGCCCCTCTCAGGTCGGCAGCGGGAAGGTGGTGCAAATCGACCCGTCGGGCAAGCGGAAAGAGATCGCTAGCGGGCTGACGACCCCAACCGCGATGACACTCGGCCGCGACGGAGCACTGTACGTCTCCAACCTCGGCTTCGGCGGACCAGCACCCGGCGCCGGACAAATCGTGCGCATCACCATTCCGAGGTGACAGCACCCACTGCGCCGCCGCCGAACGCGACACGGCGGCGGCGGCGCGGGATCGAGGTCTACGCGATCAACGCGTGCGTTCGTCGCAGAGCTCGAGCAGGAATTGCCCGAGGGCTTCGGCAAGGTCAAGCTGAGTCAACTCGGGCGACTGCTGAGAACTCAACGCGACCCTGCGAGCGCGATAACCGCCGCGCTCCCGGAGTGCGGGTAATTAAGTCAGTGCGCCGCTTTTGAGGCGCAAGGTCAGGAGGGCGGCGCTGTAGCCGGGCACGGTCACCAGATAGCGGCGCCCGTGTGGCAGCACGCGCTGCCTCACCGGCGTCCCCTGCCACGTGCCGTCGGGCCCGAGGCGCTGGCCACCGAAGGTCACCGCCGGTCCATGCGAGTAAGGCGACGGCGCCAACAATCGCTGCACCGTGGCTCCCCCGGCGGTCGGGAAGCCCATTAGGACATCGGCTCCGTTCGCGCCCTTGTTGATCAGCAGTACGTGTAGCGTGTCTGAGCCGACCTTGACCACCCACGCCTTCAGGTGCAGCTCGGAACCGGTACGCAGATCTGCCGAGACGAGGCGTGCGTCCGGGCCGAGCGTGCGGGCAAAGAGAATCAAGCCATACAGGAGCGGCCGCTCGTGCAAGCCGAGCGCGTCGAACGTGAACGGGTCATTGATCGAGAACACTCGCGCGTGCAGGTTTATCCCAGTAACGCCGGCTTTAACCAGCTCGAACGCCGCATCAGGCGCCCACAGCGAGGTCGCGAACGTGTTGCTGATTCCGGTGAGGCCGCCACACGTGATCGAGTTGAACTCGGTGAGGCGAAACGGGTAGCCCGCGCGCCGCGCGAGCAGCACCGCTGGCCTGACCGATTGCGCCATCCCGACCGTCGCCTGTTCGCTGAGCAGGCGATCGATGGTCGGGTAGACGGGCGTTCCGGGCAGCGCGCACGCGGAGTACGGATAGCGGTGCCCGCTGATCACCTGGAGTCCGGGATGCGGGGCGGCCAGCAGCGCCTGGATGAACTGCCGGTCGGCGCCGGGATTGGCGAGCGCCGGGGCCAGCAGTGGCACCCCGGGCGCCGCATGGGTCAGCACCCGGGCGAAGGCGAGGAATGCTTGCCTATAACTGTCGGGTGTGACGTCCGGCGGTAGCGTCTGGCCAGTGAACTTCTCGCTGCCGGCGGCGAATAACCAGAATGCACGGTCGTAGAGGTCGGGCTCGTTGCCGATCTCAAATCCGATGATGCTGCCGCGCGGCATCTGGGTCTCGGCGTACCGCGCCCATGCTCCGGCCAGCAGCGGCGTTCCGGTGACCAGATTCAAGTCGAGGATCACGTGTATCCCCATCTGCCGGATGATGCTCGCCGTGCGATCGACGAACGCGGGAGTCAGTTCGAACGCCCACTTCGGCAGGCGGACTCTGGGGTCAAAGAACGTTTGGTCGGAGGAGTCTCCGCCGATCCTGAGGACGAGCGGGCCATCACCGAGGACGTGGATCGCGGCCAGCATGCGCTTGTACAACGTGATGTGGAGCTCATCGACCGGAAGCGTCCAGTACTCCGTCGACAGCCCGAGGAACGATCGCGGGATTGTCGCGAGCGGTGCGTTTGTGCGGACGGTCAAGTCAGCGTCGGTGGCACCAGGCGGTGGGAGTATCGGGGGCGGCTGCGAGCCCGGAAGAGCGTGGCCTCCGGGGTGACTGTTCGCGATCACTAAGACCAGCACGACGAGGACCCCGGCGGCGAGCGAGGCAATGCCCAGCGCCCCGAACACACTCTGCCTGCGCGATCTCGCTCCACGCCGGCTTCTAGCAGCCGTCATTAGATCCTCTCCCGCCCCATAGCGCCCGCCATTTTCGAGTGTTCGGTCACATCTTAACGCTGATGGAGCGTAAGGCAATCAGCGAACTCGAGCGTGGGCCGGGGCGTCGGGATCACCTGACAGAGCGGCCGACGCGCGAAGGCATGAGTGAAACCATCGAAGAACTACTCGCGCGCGGTCAAGGACTGCGAGAGGCTCGGGCATCGCCGAGAAATGTTCGGGCGGAGACAAGGGAGGGGCCAGTCGCTGGGCGGCGAACGATGCGATAGGGGATCCATGCGTGAGCGAGGACGCCCAGCGACAACGTGCCGAGACCCGCGGCGTTCTCGCCCCAGACGATGAAGAACGCGATGGTGTCGATCGACTACCGCTTCGCGTGTCGCACCGGCCGGATCGGTCGGCGCGCAGCGAGTCCGGTAGCCTGGTCGCGTAGACGCGATGGTGGCGGACGGGGTACATCGGCTGGGCACGCGATGGGTGAACTGGTACCTGATCGAGGACGGTGACGGTCTCACGGTTGTGGATGCCGGGCTGCCGCAGTATTGGGATCAGCTCCGGGCGGCGCTTGCCGCGATCGGCCGACGGCTCTCCGATGTAGAGGCGGTCATCCTCACACACCGTCATTTCGATGTGCTCGGGTCGGCCGAGCGGGTCCGAGCGGAGAGTGGCGGCAGCGCCTTCATCCATCCCGCCGACGCGGAGATCGCCAGGATGCAGGCGCACCCACGGCCGACCGCGCTGGCGAATGCCTGGCACCCGGGCTGGATGATCTTCATGGCGCACCTGATCAGCCAGGGCGGCATGGGGCTGGCGCCGTTGACCGAGTTGAAGGACCTGGTCGACGATGACCGGCTTGACGTTCCCGGGCGGCCGCGGGTGATCGCCACGCCGGGACACACGCCGGGGCACTGCTCGCTGCTGCTCGCCGACCGTGGCGTGCTGTTCTCCGGCGATGCGCTGACGACATTTGACCCAGCGACACGCACCCGTGGGCCGCGGCTCCCGTCGATCAATTTCGACCGCCGGCAGGCGCTTGCCTCGCTCTCGCGACTGGAGCGAACGGACGCCCCAACCGTCCTGCCCGGTCGCGGCGCGCCGTGGCGCGCCGGTGTCATAGAGGCAGTACGTCAGGCGCGTGAGAGCGCCAGCTAAGTCCAGCCACACCGCGCGGACGGGCTACCGCCCGGCGATATCGGCGCGATGCTCGGGCCGCCTGGATCGGGGTCAGGCGCTTCAGCGATCGACGTGCGACCGCGGCCTCGCAGCGATGACACCCTGCGGACGGGTGATGCTTTCTGTGCCGGGCGTCCCTGAAGCGGAAGCCATCGACCGGGCTGTGGACGGCCGACGCCTAAGCCCATAGACCGAGAGGGGCTTGCTGGCCTCGATCGCAAGGCCGGTCAGCGATTTGGACAATCACCGGGGACGGCGCAGAAAGCCCGATCGCCAGCGACACCTGGTGCCTTTATCCTGCGCTCGTGCGGGCCGCAGCGATTGATCTCTACCTCGCTGCTTTCCTCGCGCGATGCGACGTCATGTGGAGTCCGGGCCGGCCTAAGGTCGACGAGCCCGGTGTGCTGGGTCTGCTCGCGGGGACGGAGGATTCGCGCATCCGGCTGCTGGTCACCGACGATCGGGCCCACGACGTGCTCGCTGCGCTACTGCCGGACGCCCGGGCCGGGATGATCAGCATCTTCGGGGCTGCCGCGCGGTGTGCCCACCTCGTTGGCCGCCTGGGGTGGACTTCAGACGTCGTGACGGCGATGGTGTGCCGCCACCTGCAGACGGTGCCCACCATCCCGCTGCCGACTGAGCTCACGCTGCGTCCGGTGCAGCGGCTCGCCGACGACGCGTCAGACGGCGTAGCACTGGAGGACGCAGTCGCTGCCGCGATATCCGCGGCTCCGACAATCGAGGAACCGCCCGAGGTGTTCGCCGAGTTCCTGCGGTCCTTGCCGCCAATGTTCCGGCTGTTTGCCGCTGTCGACAACGACGGCGCGATCCGGGCGACGTCGGGCTCCGGTGTTTTCGGCCGGTACGCGACTGTCATTTTCGTGAACACCGAGCCCGGCTGGCGCGGCCGCGGCATCGGGCAAGCGATGACCGCCCAAGCGCTGCGCGCTGCCCAGCGATCCGGAGCAACACAGGCCTGTCTTGATGCGTCCGCTGCAGGTCTGTCGATCTATCGCCGGCTCGGTTTCGAGACCGCCGGGACGCTCACGCGCTTCCTGAACCCCAGCTGACCCGTCGGTCGCGCCACGATCACGGCGGTCTCATCTGTCGCCCCAGGGTGGATGAGCTGCCGGCTGCTACTTCGGCCCCCGTCAAGGGCAGACAGTTCACACGATCGCTCTGGCCGTACCCTAGTTCGTGTGGCCGAGTACCTCCTCGTGAGGCCGGCCCGCGGCCCGGCGTGGGACGGAACGATCCCGTTGGCTGGGCCGATCGGCGACATCGATGGCCAGCACGTCGTGCTTGTCGTGAACGCGGCCAGCGAAGACGAGGCGCGCGCCATATTCACGGACGACCCTGGATGGAACCATCCTGAAGATCTTCAGCGTCGAGCGCTGGACCGCGGGACTTTCGATTGGATGACAAGCACTACAGCCGTTGCCTGGCGGAGAGAGAAGGAGCTGCCCATGTCCGTCATGCACAGCGCCGCACCAAGTCACGCTGTCTTCGCCGAGGACGAGAAAGCAAACGCCCGGTGCGCGGCGCCACGGGTGCCC
This sequence comes from uncultured Solirubrobacterales bacterium, assembly GCA_963731355.1. Classification (GTDB taxonomy): domain Bacteria; phylum Actinomycetota; class Thermoleophilia; order Solirubrobacterales; family Solirubrobacteraceae; genus Palsa-465. Next base: position 325,703 of record CAVSUS010000008.1, read on the forward strand.
CCTGGGGTGCAAGCGTGCGATCTGGAACGAGGTGCTCGAGGATGTCCTGCCGATGATCTTCGTCGTCCCGGTTGCGAGTCCGCCCCGGATCCCGCTGAGTGGCGGTGTTCCGAGTGTCGCGGCTCGGATAGGAACGTCCTTCGCTAGAGCTCACCCGACGTGAGCCTGCTCTACGACTGTCGGTCATTTGGCGTCCCCCGACACGCCATTTCTTACCGGCACCTCACGTCACTTGCCGACACCCGCCACGACCTCCAGCTTGCTCTCGATACAGTCGAGCAGCTGGTAATAGGAGTCACAGAACGACCGCACGCCCTCGCGCTCGAGTTCGCTGGTCACGGTGTCGAGGTCGATCCCGGCGGCAGAGGCATCGACGAGGGCCTGCTCGGCTGCCGCCGGATCGGCGTCGAGAGTACGGGCGACGTTGCCATGATCGGCAAACGCCGCCAGCGTTTGCTCTGGCATCGTGTTGACGGCGTCCGGCCCGATCAGCTCGGCGACATACAGGACGTCTGAGTAGTCGGGGTTCTTCGTGCCCGTGCTCGCCCACAGCGGTCGCTGCCTCTTCGCGCCAGAGCGCTCGAGGTGCTCCCACTCGGCGCCGGCGAACTTGGCGCGGTAGCGCTGGTACGCGACACGTGCGCTCGCGATCGCGATCGTGCCACGCAGCGGCGAGCTGCCCGGGAGCTGATCGTCGACCTTGGTGTCGATGCGCGAGAGGAAGAACGATGCCACCGAGGTGATGGAGTGAAGTGCCTCGCCCGCTTGCGCCCGTGCGGCGAGGCCGCGCAGGTAGGCGTCGATCACCTGCTCGTAGCGCTCGATCGAGAACAGCAGGGTGATGTTGACGTTCACGCCGCGGCGCGTCAGTTCTTCGATCGCGGGAAGCCCAGCCTGCGTGCCCGGGACCTTGATCATCACGTTGGGACGATCGAGCCGCCGCCACAATTCGGTCGCCTGCTCGATGGTCGCCTCGGTGGCATCCGCCAGGTCCGGTGTGCACTCGAACGAGATGAACCCGTCTATGCCCGCGCTGCGGTCATATTCCGAGCGCAGCAGCCGCGCTGCGTCGCCGACGTCGTCGAGCGCCAGCGAGAAGAATAGCTCCGGGAGGTCTCGCTCGCCGCCCGAGGCGAGCTTGCGTAGCTGGTCGTCGTACAGGTCCGAGCCAGTGATCGCCTTAGCGAAGATCGTCGGGTTCGACGTTGCTCCCGTCACGCCGTAGTCACGAACCAGCTCCGCGAACTCGCCGCTCTGGAGCAGTTGGCGAGACAGCGTATCCAGCCAGATCGAGACGCCGGCCTGGCGAAGTTGCTGCATATTGTGATTTGGAGTCATCAAACTTCCCTCACCATGGTGTGACACGGTCGGCGACGAGCGTCTGCAGCGGTGTGTCCAGGCCGGTCAGAGCGCGCCCGTCGACCCCGCCGGCGGGAGCCGGTCACCAACTGGACGTGCTCGCTGACGTCCCACACGTTGACGTTCATACCCGCGAGGACCTGCCGTCGCGAAGCCAGGACCACACGCCCGTCAAACCATACTCGCGCAGCTCCTCCGCCGCCTTCGCGCCAGCCAGGCTGCCGCCGACGACCACGGATGTCTGCTTGCGCGTGATCGTGCCCATGCCTCCTTAGCGCGCGCACATCGCTCGTTCTTACGGGTACCAGTAAAAGGCTTAGACCCATCGATACGCCGACCGATCATGCGGCATGTGCGGCGAGGAGGCGGGATGAGTGGCCGCTAGTTGAGCCTCTGTACGAGGCGCGTGCCGTGCCCAATCTGGCTCCTTCTTCCGACGGTGGTGCTCCTTCGCGGAGCGGGGGTCATTTCGCGAGGTGCGGGAGTTGATCACTCGCGGGCGGCTTTGGGCAATGCGCCACGACCGGCCGGCGCCTACCCACTCGCTTGGCATGTAGAGGCGCGGCATCCGGGCGATCTGCACGCGATCGCCGGGCCGTGCTGTGCGCGGATTGGCTTGGCCGCCCGTGCCCCGTGCGCGGGGCTGATCACTCCCCGGTCGAGGAGCCGCCGTCGTGGCCGCCGGCCGCGTCGGCTGCGAGCAGAGCTCGGAGGCTCTCGTAATCCTCGCGGCATGCTGCGCAGCCATGCAAGTGCGCCCGCAAACCGGGAACGGCACGGTCCGCCTCGGCCCCGGATAGCTCAAGCTCGACGTACCGGTCGAGCTGATCGAAGCACTCATCGCACGTCAGCTCGGGCTCCGAGGAGCCGAGTAGCCGGTCGAGCACGGGGTCGTTTGGCTGATCCGTCATCTCAGGCTTCCCCGAGTCGCGGCGATGTCGTAGCCATCGGCGGTCAGGCGGGCCCGGAGCTTCCGGCGCGCATCGTGGAGGGTCTTGTACACCGCGCCGCGGGTCGAGTTCAACCGCTCCGCCAGCACATCGATCGGGACACTGTTCAAGGCGATTGCTACGAGAACCTCGCGCTGATGGTCGGTCAGATCGTGCTCGATCGAGGCCTGCAACGCGCGGAGCAGGTCCTTGGTCTCGGCGTCGCGCTCTGGCTGCGCTCGCATGTCGGCAAGGACCGACCAGCCGGCGTCTTCGAGCGGCAGCTCGCGGCCGTGCCAGACGCGGCGGCGCACCTTAACGCCGGCCTCGAGCAGCGCGAACTTGTAGGCCCATGTCGTGAAGCGGCTGGCGCCGCGGTACTCGTCGAGCTTGCGCAGCACCGCCATCAGCGCATCAGAAGCGCTCTGCTCGGCCAAGTCCTCTAACTCGCTCGTACCTAGATGGCCGAGGCTCGCGCGGCGCCGGTTGACCTCGAAACGAGCGGCGCGCAACAGCAGCGCACGCAACCGAGCAGCTGCCTGCTCGCGCCTGGCACCGGGCGACTTCAGATCTTCGATCCAGGCGCGCGATTCGGCGTCGAGTGCGACGGGCGTTAAGTGGGCAACAGGCATTGGCAGGGCCGGGCCAAACGACTGTGGTGCGACACTATCAGTCGTCCGGCCGCCGAGGCTCGGTGTCGCGCGACGCAGCAGGACGGCGCCGAGCATCACCTCATCGTCCGGAGCGCCTGGCGGGTTCTCGTCCACAGGAACCGAAGGTGCGACCGCGATGACTTCCATGCCGCTGAGCCTCGGCGGCCGCCGGTTGTCTTACCTGTCACCTCGGAGAGGTGGTTCCGAACGGGTACAGGCAGGCCGCGAGCACGATGAGGAGCGGACCTGACCCCGGATCGGTTCCCGATCCCGTGAGGGCCCCGCCCATCCCCTGACCCACGACGAAATAGATCAGCGCGATCACGACGGACAATGCCAGCATCGGCTTGGTGAACCGATCGAACAGCACGGCCAGCCCGATAGCAGCCGACAGGCTCGCCGCGACGATCGCTATCGCCAGGCCCCGCCCGGCCGTCACCGCGGCGATGCTCGAGTGAATGCTGGACAGCCAGCGCGCACCCGACGGCGCGTTCGCGACCGCGTCGTGCACCGCGCTGCCTGCCCGGTTGGCGGGAAACAGCCATAGCGCAGCGAGCCCAATCCAGAGCACCCCCCAGGCGCAGCGTGCGCGACGCGCGCCCAGGAGACTGCCGGCGGCAGCACTGCCAGAATCGGTACCGGCGCTGGGCCAGACGATCAAGCCGGCGAGTACGTACAGAAGCGCCGGGCCCGGCGCGCCCGTGAGCGGGGAGGCGGTGCCGGTCAGCAGACCGCCCAGTCCTTCGCCGATCCACCACACGCCAATCGCCCAAGCGAGCGAGCTCATTAGCGCCACCTTGACCGTCGGGCGGTAGAGCAGCCCGAGCCCGATCAGCACCTGGATCGTGGCCGCGCACGCGTTGAATAGAACAATCCTCGGTTCGATCAGATGCGCGAAGAACCTCACCGGCCCGGCGACGACGCCCGGCTGCCCGATCGCGTTTGGAGCGATGACCTGGGTCACGAACGAGCTTCCGAACATGAAAGGCTGGAGCTGCAGCGCGCCGTCGGCAAGCCAGATCACACCCAATGCGATCTGAAGCGCGCGCTGTGCCCTACGCCCCGCCGCGTGTTGACGCGGAAGCACACGCGCGGTCAGCAGCTTGCCGCTGGGTGGCCGGCCGACCGCCTCGATGTCGGCCGGCCGGCAGGCGGACGTACGCAACCCCTGCACAGCGCCTGCCATCGGCGATCAGCGGAAGCGGGCGGGGAACTGCTGGATGATCCCGTTACTGAGCATGTCGGCCATATCGAGGATGTGGGCGATGTAGACCTGGTAGAGGCGGATCGCGTCGGCGTAGCGGCCCGTGAGCTGGTCGACCGCCAGCGAGACGACCTGGTCGAGATGGATCCGCATCATCGTCTTCATCGCACTCAGCGACCAGTGGCGCGGATTAGCCGCGTGCAGAAAGCGCGCTACCTGATCGCCGTTGGCGTAGAACGCGGCCTTCGTCTTCGCGATCGCCGAGCTGTCGCCGGACTTCGCGGCTTCCAGCAGCGCGACGGCCGCGTTGATGTGACCCTTGAGCAGCGCGGTCAACTTGTTGGCGGCCTCCACCCCGTAGTAGGGCTTGACGGCGTTGCCGATGTCCGACTGGTTCTTGAGCAGCCGTCCGATCACCAGGTTGGTGTCAGGCAGACCGCCCGCGAAATCGACGATCGCGCGCTCGGTCCAGGTCCCATGAGCTTCCCACAGCGCGCGCATCCCATCGTGGAAAGCGAGCGCCTTCGTGATCGTGCTCTCACGAGCGGGCGCCGCGCCCGCGGCCGGCATCGAAGCGACCGAACCAACCGCGATCGCTGAGAGCATCGCCGCCGTGGCCGCAACGGCAAGCGCGCGGCGGGGTGACATCCACACGGTGTTCATTGAGTTACCTCGCTTGGTCCGCAGTTGTTCCGTGTCACTTCGCTTAGCGCACCTATGCCACTCGGCTCTTACCTCAAGCGGTTCAACGTTGAAGCCGAGGCAGCATGTCGTGTGGCTTCGCGATCTCGACTCAAGCCACGAAGCTCTCCTCTCAGCGACGAGTGGCGCGCCTCGGTCACGTGCTTTCGTCGACTCGAGCTAGCCGATCGGCAGGGCAGGAACCCCGCCCGGGCCGCACGGCACGACTGGACACGCGATGCCGAAGGACCGCCGCCCGAGTTACCCTCTGATGCTTGTCGGCCGCCGGATCCGCGCGCGAATCAAGCGCGCGCTCCGGCTCTTTTTGCAGGGTGAACTCGACGCCTCGGTGAGTTCGTGCGGCGCCCCACTGCCGGCCCGCGTTCGGCGACGCGCGCCGGCATGTGTCGGGGGAGGGGCGCAAGGCACGAGTTGCACCAGGTCTACGCAGGAACGCAGCTCGTCACGTCTACCGGCGGTGCTTGTCTCTCCGCAGTGGGGCGTGGTCGACCACGAAGTCGGCCACTTGACTCCCGAGCGCCTGCCCCGCCTCTTCGTCGTAGCGGAAGTGCTGTCCGGCGAAGATGCGGCTCGCGGACGCCTCATCGGACGCCCCGGAGAAGCTCGTGAACGTCCGAGTGATGCCGACAGACGGGTTGGTCAGCGAGAACGAGAACACGTCGGTGCCGAAGGAGTCCTCGAGCACCGTCGCGGCCGCCTGGCTGAAGGTGGCGTGAGCGCCCGGGTAGCTCGGGTCGTTTGCCGTGTTGGCCAGCGGCACCCAGTTCGGATCCGGTGTCGTGTTGGGGTTGCCCTGGTCGGGCGCGGTGATCGCGGTGATCGGCCGCCAGTGGTGGTAGGCGTACTTGGCGTCGTACAGAGCGATCGCGCCGTCCGCGAGGGTCGTATCGAGCACGGCAAACAGGCGCGCATTCTGCTCGAGGCCGTTGCCAAAACCGATCGCGGCTTGGTCGGCGATCTGATTCCACACGATCCAGATCGGGGCGGCGCCCCAGAACTTGCCGACCGCGGTCTCATCGGCGGTGCGCGTGGTGCTACCCAGCTCACCGAGCGAGTGGACTTCGCTGAAGTCCGCCGCGTACTTCGGGCTCGTCAGCGCCGGCGGAGGGGCCGGGCGGAACTGACGGGCGTTCTCGAGCACGAACGGACGCACGTGGGGTGTCTGGGTGAAAGCGGCGGGCGCGAACGCTGGCGGCGTGAGCTGGTATTCCCCGGGTCCAGTGCCGGGAGTGAACGCCGGAGGAGTCGCGCCAGCCCCATCGTTGGCCCGCGCGGCGAGAACGGCGGTTGCCACCTCATCACCAAAACGGATGCCTCGCTCGACGCGTCCACCAGATCCGATCCGGGCCAGCGATGCCTGGAAGAACGCGTCGATCGTCGCCTGCTGGCTGGGCAGCAGCGCTTCGAGAGCGGTGCGCGCCGCCGCGGCCGCAGCGGCATCGGCGGACGCGCGGCGCGGACCATGAAGGTCTACGAGCAACGGCTCACCGCCGCGGAGGATGCCGTTCACGGCGTCGTAGACGGCGATCTGGGTGATCGCCATCGTGCGCGTCGGGTGAATCGAGGCCGGCTGCGCGCCGGGTACGACGAGGACCTTCTGCAGTTCCTGGTTCCACTCGACCACCTGGTCGGAGGTGTCAGAGGCGAGGCGGGCACGCACGACGCCGTGGCGGTGCCGTGAGGTACGTCCGTTCGCAATGGCGGTCATCGCGAAGCTTACGAAGAGCGCCGCCGCGGTAGCGACGAGGGCGATGCGCTTGGTCACTAGGTCTCCAATCGTTCGGGGAAGAAATCTCACACCTTCTACTATGCAGACTAACACTACAAGCTGTAGTAGGTCAAGCAACAGGCTTGTGTGAGCGGCTGGAAGGTCTGGGCTGGGTTGAGCGTCTTCGGAGATAGACCGACCTACGACGCTTGTTCGTAGATCAGGCCGACCCGTAACAACCCCCCAACCCAAGAGCCGATCGAGATGCAGCTGAGAACACTTTTTCGGAGTCCCACGCGTGACCGGCAGCGCACGCAAGCATTGGAGGAGCAGCGCATGCAAGCATTGGAGGTCGAGTACGCCAACTGGCGGAGGAAGAACGAGGCGGTGTCGGAGTCCTACCAAAGCTGGACCCGCGCGCCGCGTGACGAGCGCTGGCTGGCGTACGCGGCCTATCTAGCCGCGCTTGACCGCGAAGAGCATGCCGCTTGGGCGTACCGCCGCATTGTCGAGCAGGCTCAGAACTTTTAGCCAGAAGACTTTGTTGGCGAAGCGGGCCTGCGCAACCCGGCTGCGGCCACCGCGAGGTGGGTGCTCCGGGGGGCGCGAGGTGGCCAATCCCAACACGGGACTCGCTGAGCGCGCAGCGGTTCGCTGCCGATCGGGGCGCCGGCCCCGGCTAGCGGCCGCCGGCTAGGCTTCGGAGCTGGCGCCGCCGCGCTGGATCGAGACTCGAAAGGCTCTTGGCGAAATGGGCGAGAGCGACGTCACCGAACTGATCGACGAGCCCCCGAACCTCGGCACCGGCACAGAGTTCCTGGTACTGCTCGCGACTCAGCCTCGGCACGTACGTGGCCGGACGTCCGGTTCTCCTGCGGTCGAGCAGGCCCTTGTCGTCCGGGCGCCGCATGACGGTGATGTCAGTCGTGTAAGCGCGGCGGCTCGGCCCCCGCCGGTTCAGTTCTTCCATCACCATCTTGACTGTCGTCTCGCCCCGTCGCCAGACCCCCTCCATGATCTCGGCCTCGAGCTCGTGCCGGCTGGGGGGCCGGTAGACGTGGGGGAGCGAGTCCTCGGAAAGGGGTTAGGCGCGAGTCACGACGCTGTGTTCTTTCGTCCGCTGGATTCGAGCCAGCAGCGGCTGGACCGGGCCCCACGGAGTTCTTGCTCGCCCGACCGGCTGCAATCTTCGGTCATTCGCGCGAACAGATACTATTGCCCGTAGTAGAAGTACTTCCTCTCTCGGAAGACCAGCATGCGGACTCACCAGATCCACGTTTCGAACGGCCGGGAGACGGTGGACGAGATACGCCACCAGCTTTTCCGGTTCCCCGAAGTCCTCGAGGTGTTCGTGACCGGTCGACCGGACGCCCTGGTCGTGGTCTGCCCTGGGCGTCCACGTCCCGGCGAGTGGCTGCGCGCCCTGAGCGCGGCGCATACCACGCGCCGGCGAGTCGACAAGCCATATCAGTCTTCATGATGCGGCGATGTCCCATGACTTCAGGACCCCAACCCGATGGGCGCCGGCGGAACCTCGCCACGATCTCTCGGAAGCTGGCCGCGCTTGCTCGGCGCAACGCGCCTCGTTGTGCCGCGGCTTCGTCTCCGGTTGAGGATGGTCTCGCTGACGGTCTCGATCCAGGTCGGCAGGGCCCGCGTCGTCGTGAACGGCCAGAATCGTCTCCTTCACAGCTTTGGCATCACCCCGGCTCCGTGGTGCGTCCGCTCATGAGCGCTCGTCGCTTTCGTGGTCGCCGATCGAGGCCCTGAACTCCTTGAGACCTTGGCCGAGCGCGCGACCGGCACCGGGAAGGCGCTTAGGGCCGAGGACCAGCAGGACCACGGCCAGTATCAGGATCAGGTGGGTGGGTTGAAGGATTGAGGTGAGCAAGGTGTTGTCCTCTCTGTTTGTCGGAGCGATCCCGCTAAACGGCGCCACGACTGGCGGCGTCGGCCTCGTGGGCCAGCCCGCGGACGGTGCGGAAGAACTTGGGCGGCTGGCCCTCGAACAGGCGGTCGGCGGTGAAGCTGTTGATCGTGGCCACGGCGCCGCCGAGCTGATCGAGCGTGGGACGGACGATCGAGCAGGGCGGAAGCCCGCGGTGGAGGAATTCGCACGGCTCGGGGAGGATCAGGTTGGTCTGGTTGAGCTCCCCGCCCTTGGCGTTGAGGTCGGGGAAGGTGACCCCGGTCTTGGGATCGGTGACCCCGGCGAGCGGCTGGGCGACCGCGTTGCCCGCTTTGTCGTGCCAGAGCGAGAAGTGGTTGGTCTCCACCCCGCCGATGCTCACGATGATCCGTAACACCTCGAGGCTCGTCGCCTTGAGCGCCATGATGCTGTAGAGGCTGGATCCGCCCTGCTCGATGTAGGCGAAGTGGAACCCGGCCGTGTTCGCGATCGCCTGCATCCGCGTCTCCTGGGCGCCGACCGGGGGAACCGGCGCGGGCAGCGCGGGCGGTGTGTCGGTGTCGTTGAGCGGGATCGCCGGCTGGCGGCGGATCGTGACCGCCTGGGGGAAGTGGGCGCCCAGGTCTGGGTTTTGAGTGCTGCGATAGCGCACGTACCAGCTGGTGTCGACGTCGAGCGCCTGGAGGTTGGTGAGCCGCCCGACCTGCTTCGCGCCCTTGGCCCTGCTACTTGGCAGCGTCCGGAATTCGTCGAGGTTGACCGGCCGCGCACCCTTCGACTTCAGGTAGGCGTTCAGGAAGGCGGCGTGGCTCAGCTCGTCGTCGGTGTTGTCGGCAATGTACTGCGGCATGTCGGAGTCGAGGTTCTGTAGGGCCGCCATGTAGGCCGCGTTTCCGCCCTGGACGCCTCCGAGTTCGTTGTACTGCTGCCAGAGGTCGCTCTCGATCAGCTCGATCGCGGCGAGGAGCCGGAGGATCGCGACGTCACCCTTCGTCAGTGCGGTGGTGCTGGCGAACGCGTTGCCGGCGAGCAGTGCGCTCCCCGGCAGCGCTGCCGCGCCCGCGAGCCCGACGCCCCTCAGGAACGAGCGTCGTCCGACGACCCGGCGCCAATGCGCCTGAAGGTCGTCTTCGGCGGATTGGCGCGAGCTGTCCTGACCGGTCGTGGTCGGCGAGATGTCCTGCGTGTGCATGCTGGGGTCCTTTCGTTGGGAAGGCTTCAGCCGGAGCCGCGGCTCTAGGCACGGCTACGACAGTCCGTAGTAACACACTCTTGCACCAATAGACGCCGCGGGTCTAGAAAACTTCCCTCGCTTGCCGAGAATCTCCGAAACCGTGTAGTAGGTGCGGTGATGGAGCTGAGCCGCTACGCCCGGGCGCGCGGCTGCTGGGCGATCATTCGAACGGCGCGAGAATCGTGGCGCCGCCCCGCCTCAAGCGCGCAACCACGAGCGCAACAAGCGCGAGCCCCGCGGGGATCAGGGCGAGCACGGCGACGCAGGGCTGAGCCGAAAGGAACGGGGGAGCCAGGGAGGCCGAGCCCGCGGCCTCCTGTCCGGCCAGGACGGCCACGGCGGCGAGGAGGGCGAGCATGAGGACGGCGACCAGGAAGATGAACGTCGGGAATCGCCAGCTCGGTGGCTCGCCCAGCAGGTGATCCACGCGGGCGGGATCGATTCCCGCCGACTCGTCGGCCCCGGGAGAGTCGGCGAAGCTCAGCATCGCGCGTGCGAGCGCCGATCGGTTCGCTGGCGCTGCCTTGATCGCGGTCTCGTCCGCGCTGATCTCGGAGAGTGTCTCGCGCCGGCGGCCGAGCTCGGCGAGGCGGGGGAGGAAGAACAGCGCTCGTGCGAGGACCCGGCTGGCGGCGATTCGTAGAGGGTCTCGGCGGCGGGCGTGGTGGCGCTCATGCGCCAGCACTGCCTCGAGCGCCTCGTCGTCGAGGATCGCGAGCGCACCGGTCGTCACGTACACCCGCGGCTTGAGGAGACCGACGCAGAATGCCTGCGGGCGTGCATCGTCGATGACAAATGCATCCTTGACGGCCTGCTGGCGACCGCCCGCCAGGCGGCGTCCGAAGCCTCTCGTTGCCCTCGCCTCTCGCGTCGCGGTAGCGATGGTGAGTGCCACCACGATTGCTCCGAGCAGCGCGAGGCCCAGGACAAGGATTGCGGCGACGTTCGCGAGCGGATAGCTCAGTTCCTGGCCGAGGATCGAGATGCGGTGCGAGACCGCGTGCGGGGTCACTCGCCATCGCTCGAACAGCCTCGTGAACACCAACACGAAGGAGACGAGCGCCAGGATCCCGAGCAGGCCTTCCGCCCACGAGAACCGACGGGCCGCGATCGCCACGGGCCGAGCCGGGGAGCCCCCGGAAACGGGGACCGTCTCTCGTGAGCTGCCGAGTGGTTCGCTGTCGAGGCCCGCGGACATCTCCTGCGGCCAAGCGTACCGGCTCGGGCCGAGCGCCGTCCCTGACTCCTATGCGTTGTCGTAGATGCCGGTGCCTTCCACGAGAAGATTGTCGCTCGCGTGTGTTGAAAAACAGCGAAATACTACGAACCGTAGTATCATCTGGTGGGTGGTGATGACCAGAGGATCCCCGTCGATCCCGGTAGGAGGATCCCGGTAGGAGGCATCCGACGAGGCGCTGGGGCAGATGACGGGAGCCGCGATGAAGGCCGGTCAGATGGCCTCGTTGATGGATTTCACCAGGTTGCCATCCGAGGAGCTGGACGGCTTTCAGTCGAGGTTTGAGGATCTGCGGGAGTCCGCGCCGCAGGCCCCTTTCAGGGACATGCAGAACGTGATCGAGCGCGAGCTCGGCGAGCGCACCCGTCCGGAGAGCGCGTAAGCGCGTCAAGGTCTCGCCCGGCGCAGATGCTCAGGCGCGGCTCGGTCGCCGGGCTGGTCCTTGGCGTGTTCCTGTTGTTGAAGCTCCCGTCGCTGCTCCCGCTGATCGCGGGGGCGGCGCGATGGCGCTCGTGATGGCGTCCGTGGGTTGACTCGTTCGTCTCAGACGCGCCGCGCACTGATCTCTCGTGCGCGTACCCGGCGCCCGAAGGCGGCGACACAGCCGAGCAGCGGCAGCAGCAGCATCATCACCACGCACGGCCGAGAGGAGAGGATCGGCACATTGAATGTGGCCCGGACAGACGCCACCCCGCTGGCCTGACAGATCAGGAGGCTCAAGGTCGAGAGCGAGAGAAGCGATGCCGCCATCGGCCACATTGGCAGGCGCCAACGGGGCGATTCACCGACCAGCGAGTCCACTCGCGCAGACGAGATGCCGGTGACCCCGGGGGGAGCACTGGCATCGAACACGAGCAGCGCGGAAGCCAACGGGCCCTGACGACCAGCGCTGGCCCGAACCGCCGCGCTGTCCGCGTTCAGCTCGGCGAGATCCGCGTAGTGGTCGGAGAGCGACCGGAGCACCGGGACAAAGAACACGGCCTGACTGAAGATGCGCCCAAGCGCGAAGCGCAGCGGATCGCGAACCGAGCGGTGCTGGTGCTCGTGCGCGAGCACGGCCTCCAGCTCGGGGTTCGTCAGCGAGTCGAGCGCGCCCTTCGAGATGTAGACCGTCGGTCTGAGGTATCCGGCGCAAAAGGCCTCGGGTCGCGATCCCGCGATCACCTTGACGGTCGAGTACCCATCAAGGCCGCGGAGGACGTCAAGCCGCTCGAGGAAGCTGCGGTATGTGGAGCGTTGGCGCCAGGCCGATCGCCCCGCGGCGGTGATGGCGGTGGCTCCAACGGCGGCGAGCCCGATCAGGAGCCACTCCGCGCCGTTCATCTCGGGGTAGGAGAATACGAGACCGGCCACGTTGAGGTGACCGGCGCCCGTCGACGCGCGGTGGACCGAGCCGATCGCGGCACCGACGGCGGCGGCGGCCGCAACGATGCCGACCGTCCCGAGGATGACCGCCAGCTCGAACACGGGGCTGTGGCGCGAACGGTCGATCGGGGAGTCACCTCTCACGAGCAAGACGCTGAAGCGCGCGCCGGCGTTGCGGGTCAAGCCCGGCCCATTGGCGGGCGATGTGGGCGAGCGCCAACTCGCCGAACTGATCGACGATCGAGTCGAGCTCGGCGCGGGCGCGAAGGTCCGCGTACTGATCGCGCGAGTATCGCGGCGAATAGAGGTCGGTCTTTCCCTCGCGACGGCGCTCCAGGAGCCCCTTGCCGTCGAGCCTGCCCATGATCGTCATGATCGTCGTATACGCGCGCTCCTTGTCAGCGCGCGCGTTGACGGCTTCCATGACCTCGCGGACGGAAGCTTCCCGGCGCTCCCACACCGCCTCCATGACCTCGGCCTCGAGCTCATGGAGGGGCGGTGGAACCTGGAGGCCCCCCTGGGTAGATGATGTCGGCGCGGTCATGCCGCCTCGGGCTCGCGGCGGATGATCTCGTCGAGCTGCCGGCACCCCGCCGTAGAGCGTCGGTACTCGTCCGTCCGCCGCTCGAGCGTGCTGTATCGAGCCGCGGCGCGAGCCTGCTCGGGTGTGGTGGCCTCCCGGCTGATCATGTCCGGCTCCTAAGTTTGGGTCGTGGTTTCTACGACAGGTTGAATACTATCTAAAATAGTAGCACTCTTGATCGGGCGGCAGATATCTGCTACGCTGTGTAGTAGATGAGCCTTCCAGTAGCCGCCGTTTCCCACTTGACCACCGGTCGTACCCAGATCGGCACTTCGCTCAGCTTTCACCTGTTCTTCGCCGTGCTCGGCGTCGGGCTGCCGCTGATGATGCTCGTGGCCGAGGGGATGCACCTGCGCACCGGAGATCCCGTGTGGCGCGCACTCGCGCGCCGCTGGTCGAAGGTGTTCGCGGTCCTGTTCGCGGTCGGCGCCGCGTCCGGAACGATCATCAGCTTCGAGCTGGGGCTGCTGTTCCCGCGGTTCATGGCCTATGCGGGCGGGATCATCGGTCTGCCCTTCTCGCTCGAGGGTGCCGCCTTCTTCATCGAGGCGATCTTCATGGGGATCTACCTCTATGGCTGGAATCGTCTGTCTGCCCGCGCTCACTGGCTGTCGGGCATCCCGGTCGCGATTTCCGCAGTCGCGTCGGCGTTCTTCATCGTCACCGCCAATGCCTGGATGAACGTCCCCCGTGGGTTTCAGATCGTTCACGGCCGCGTCACCCACGTCGACCCGGTGGCGGCGATGTTCAACCCAGCCTGGGCGACCGAGACTTCGCACATGGTCTTCGGGGCGTATCTGGCGACCGCGTTCGGGATCGCCAGCGTCTACGCCATCGGGATGCTGCGCGGACGCCGCGACTCCTACCACCGCACGGCGATCGCGGTCGCCCTTTCGATGGCGGCGATTCTCGCTCCGCTCCAGGTGGCGGTCGGGGACCTGCTGGGGCGCACGGTCGCCAACCACCAACCGGCGACGCTTGCGGCGATCGAGGGGGTGACGCACACCGAGCGCGGCGCGGGGCTGAACGTGGGCGGCTTCCCGCTGCCGGGGCGCAAGGGCGAGGTGTTGAACGTCAAGGTGCCCCACCTGCTCAGCCTGCTGGCGTTCGATAACCCAGAGGCGCCCGTGCGCGGCCTCGATACCTTCCCGAAGCCCGATCGCACACCGTTGGCGCCTTATGTGCGCCTCGCGTTCATCGGCATGGTCGGGATTGGCACTGGCCTAGTCGCAGTCAGCCTTTGGTACTGGCTGCGGCGGCGCCGGGCGAGCAACGGACCGGAGGACCGATTGACTCTGATGGCGCTCGCCGCGGCCGGTCCGGCCGCGTTCCTGGCCAACGAGTTCGGCTGGCTGGTCAGTGAGCTTGGACGGCAGCCCTGGATCGTCTACGGGGTGTTTCGAACCTCGAGCGGCGTCACCACGGCGCCCGGGCTCGGGGTGACGTTCACCGCCTTCACGCTGCTCTACATCGGCCTCACGGTGCTCACACTGTGGGCCGTGCGGCGGATCGCGGCGAGGCCGATCGAGGGGCTTCCCGCACAGGCCCTGGCGGTGGCGTAGATGAGCCTCGCCGCGGCGATCGCGCTCGCCCTGGCGGTGTCACTGACTGCGTACGCAGTCTTGGCCGGCGCCGACTTCGGCGCTGGAGCTGTGGATCTGCTGGCAGGGAAGAGGAGCTCGGACCACGAAGCGATCGCGGCAACGATCGGGCCGCTCTGGGAGGCCAACCACGTCTGGCTGATCTTTTCGATCACGATCCTGTTCTCGGCCTTCCCGGCCGCGTTCTCAGCTCTCGGGACCGCACTGCTGGCTCCTCTCACCGTGGCCCTCCTCGCGATCGTGCTGCGCAGTGCCGCGCTCGGCTTGCGCTCTAACGCCGGGGGCCCGGCTCGCAGCCAGATTCTGCTCGGCCGGCTGTTCGGGTCGGCCAGCGTGATGGCCCCGTTTGCGTTCGGAACCGTGGCAGGCGGCCTGGCTGTCGCTTCGGTCCGCGGCACTCGGACCGGCCCCGTCGTACCCGCGATCCAGTGGACCGGCCCGTTCGCGTTGCTCGTGGGTGCCCTCGCGGTCGCGCTCTGCGCGCAGCTCGCCGCCAGCTTCGTCAGCCTCAACCTGGCCCGCACAGGTGAGGATCTGATCACCGAGCGTTTCCGGCGCCGGGCGCTCGGGTCGGGCGCGTGTGTCCTGATGCTGGCTGTAGCCGCGCTCGCCACCTCAGCCGCAACGGCGCCCGCTCTGTGGCACCGCCTGCTCGGCGCCGGTCAGCCGGCCTTGATCACCGGGTTCCTCGCCATCGCGCTGTCGCTACTGACGCTGGCCGGGCGCTGGTATGGGGTCGCTCGGCTGCTGACCATGCTCAGCGGAGCCGCTCTGCTCTGGGGTTGGTTCGTGGCGCAGGCACCCCGGCTGGTCGGAACCCACCTGACGATTCACACGGCCGCCGCAACGCATCCTGCGCTGATCGCGGTCGCGATCGCGGTTGCGATCGTGCTGCTGCTTGTCCTCCCCGCGACCTACCTGCTCTTCGCCCTTTTTGGACGCCCCGTCCTGGAGGTAATCGAATGAACGCTCTCCGAACCCTTCCCTCCACCGACCGACGCCAGCTTGCGGGAGGAGCGATATTTCTGTGGGTCGCGCTCTCCCCATGGGTATGGGGGTTTGCCGACAGCCACGCGGCCGTGGCCAACCACGTCTCGCTCGTGATTGGCTTTGGACCGCTAGCGCTGATCATGGTCAACCTCCGTCCCGCGGCGTTCGTGACTCTGCTGTGCGGGGTGTGGCTAAGCGCGAGTCCCTGGCTGCTCGGCTACGCAACCGATCACGCAGCGTGGCTGAACGAGCTCGTCAGCGGCATGTCGCTGGTTGTGCTGTGCGCAAACGCCGCCGGCGTTGGCTCCTTCGGGCGCGCTCGCGGCAGGCAGGCGCCGAGGCGGAGCGGCTCCCGGGCGGTCGTCGCAAAGACGGTCGGCTCGCGCTCCTAGCTCCGCGTCATGTCGCCGCCGCGCATGATCTGCCGGACGACCGCGACGCGAGCAGTCCACTGGAAGCGAGTAGGCACGCTCGCGGCGCTCGCGGTGGCATTCCTCGCCATCCCGCCGCTCGCTCACGTCCCCGCTCGCCTCGTCGCGGCCTGCGCGAAGTGGATCGCGCTGGCGGCCGCGCTCGAGCTGCTGTCCATGCTGGGGTTCGTGTTGATGTTCTCGGTGGTCTTCGGCACGCGGTTGAGTCCGCGGGAAACGGTCGGCGCCGGGTTCCGAGCGCTCGGAGCGATCACCGTGCTGCCGGCCGGAGGGCTGGTGGGGCCGGCGGTAGCAGCTCGAGCGGCAGGCGCGGAGGCCGCGCCGCTTCCGGTGCTCGCGCGATCGACGGTCACGCTGACCATCCTCACGAACGCGCCGGGCCTCTTGGTCCTCGGAGGCCTTGGAATCGCACTCTGGCTGGGCTGGTCACCCGGGCCGCACAACGCGCTCCTCACCCTCCCCGAAGCCGGCGTTGCGCTGGCGATCGTCGCGGGCGTGTGGCTGACCGCAGGAGCTTCCCGTTCGCACGGCGCGCCGCCTCGATTTAGACGAGGCCGCCGTTTGATCGCGGCCGCCGCGCATTGCCGCGACGGCGCCTCGGAAGCGCGGCGGCTAGTGGCCGAGAGAAACTGGAAGCTCGCCGGGGCAATCGGCTATTACGCGTTTGACAACGCAGTGCTGTGGGCCGCCTTCCACGCGTTCGGCCGAGCACCCGCGATCAGCGTGATCGTGATGGGGTACCTGGTGGGTTCGCTGGGAACGGTCCTGCCTCTTCCTGCGGGCATCGGCGGCGTCGAGGGTGGCCTGATCGGAGCCCTCGTGCTCTACGGCGCGCCTGCGGCCCCCGCGAGCGGCGCGGTACTCCTGTACAGGGGAATCTCGCTGTCCCTCCCCGTCGCGCTCGGCGGACTCGCGTGGGGACTCGTTCCTGGGCACCGGTTGCGATCGGCGCATCGACGGCCACCGCATGCGCGGTCGATCCGGGCTCACGCGGCCGAACCCGCGTCCGCCCCGCTCGAGTGATCTTTGCCCTCTCTCGGCGCGAAACCGAGAACGGTCGAGGTGCTTACCGGCCAACTGAACTATTAGGCAAAATAATATTATGCTTCGTAGCAGTGCGAGACGATCACGCGTCCCGGGCTGATGACCTGGAGGGCGAACGCGGCCGGCGCGTCCCGGTCGCTCCGTTCACGTCGGCTGCCCAGTCCGGTATGTGCCGGCCGCCGGTCAGCTTCGTGTGCCCCTGCCGCGGTGGCGTGTACGACTTCCGCGGAATCAGGACGGGCCCAGCTCCCACGCCCGCTTGACTTCCGCACGCTCATCAGTGAGGGCATCGTGTCTGTGGGGACGCGGTACGAGGTCGACACCGAGCTGGAACGGTCCGCACCCTCGGCGACCCCGGTGGACCGCTCGACGGGATCGGACAGCTCCTCTACCCGGCACGGACGTCAACCCCCCGTCCGCGCGGCGACAAGTCGTAGTGGCCGGGGGAAGCGTGGCAAGCGGCGCAGGGGCGAGAGCGGCCGGCAGCCGACATTCGCACGTAGCACCCTGGAGAATGTCAGGTCCGCCGCACGCGACGAGAATGAGGACCGCGCCAAGGCAACGGGTAACACGTCACGCGCGGCGGACTCTGGATTCGCCTGCGATCAATAGCCGTACGTGGACCCGCCACCCGTCGAGTTGCTCGGTGCGCTGGACTTCGGGGCCGAGATGACCGCGGCGCCAGGGGTCGAGAGGACGTACCAGCGGGCGCCGAACTGGTTCAGTCCCTGCCCGGCGGTCTGGCCCGACTTATGGTCACCGATGAAGTAATAGAGCGGGTGCCCGTTGTAGGTCACCTGGTTGCCGTCGCTGACCGTGCCGATCTCGCCCGCCAGCGCGCCGCCGGTGGCCGAAGGTTTCGTGGCCGACGTGAACGGCGGCCAGAACGCGCGACCGGCGGCGGACAGCGTGCTCGCGTTGGGCTTGTCAGCCGCAAACAGATACAGCGTACGGCCGTTGGCGTCGGTCAGCACCTTGCCGAAGGACGTCTGCTCGACCGAGATCGCCGAGTTTGCCGCCACCGCAGGGTGCGCCTTCGTGGTGCTTCCCCCAGCGGTCGACACGATGACCGCGATGGCGGCGGCAGCTATGACGACAACAACCGATAGTGAAAGACGAATGCGATTCATGACTGTGGCTCCTTGGATGGGTGGGCGGGCCTAGATCACGGCTGTCAGTGTCTGACGGACGCGGGATCGGCCTGTAATTACTTTTCACCTGGATGACGTCCCAAAGACGTCATATCTTCCCGCAACCTACGATCGGCAGTAGTAGGACGCGACGAGGTGGCGTTCGACGACGACACGCGCTGTGTCGGAGCCGCCAACTTCGCCGCCGCGGCTGCGCGGGGGTCGGGCGAATCGTGTGCTGGTGGTTGGTGATGACCACGGCCTGTCCTCGCATCTCACGAGCCGCCAAAGAGCTGGGTGGATGCTGCGCCTCCGGCATACCCACGATCGAGTTCGTTTCTTCGGCCACCATTGGTTCGGGGAGCGCTTCGTATGGGATCGTCGGGGCGTTGGACCAGGACCGGGCATTCACCGAGACCAGGTGTGGTGGATCGCCTGGGAGCGTCGCCGTGCGCGCACGGGCCTGAACAAGTCGCGGCTCCTGGCTGAGCGGTATCGACGAAGGGATGCGGATGGATGACCATCCGGGGATCGTTTTCAGTGATCAGCCGACCGGCCGCCGCGCCGGCCTGGCCGCGGGCGCGGACGGGTGGGAGGGGAGGTGAAGCTTCTCGTGGACGAGATGGTCTCTGCCGTCGTGGCCGAGCAGCTGCGGGCGGTCGGGCGTGACGCTGAGGCAGTCAGCCAGCGTCGTGAGCTTTCGAGGTCTGCCCAACGGAGAAGTGTTCGAGTACGTGCAAGAGGCGGTTCCCTCAAGGACCCGCGTCCATCGGACCATCGTTGCCCCGCTCGACCGGCCGCTAGATCCGGGGATCGAGCCCTTTACCCTGCCGCTCGAGATCGGCTCGCAGCGGCCCGTAGACCTCAGCGGCCGGCGGCTCGAAGGGAAGAATTGACGTCGCTAGCGTCAGCACCTCGCGGACCCGTACGACCGTCTGCTCGCTACGGCGTTTGGCTGCGCCGAAGAGCAGTTCGCTGGGCGTGATCGTGGCGTGATCGTGGTGGCCGCGTCGTCGGTAGGAGCCGTTTGCGCGAACCGGGGCAGGACAGGAGGGGCGGCACGCGCCGCAGCACGGCGGTCAGTCGTGGGCCAACGATCCTGCCGAGGGCAGGTGGCTTGAGAGCTCAGCGAGCCCCTGACCGGGTCATTGCTGACATCGGCGCGGCGCTGGACGCCAACCCCGGTAGGAGCTCGATCGGCGGACGGCGATCGACCGCTTCCGGCGAGGAGTTACGGGGTGCTACCGTGGGACGTGCGGGTGACGTGGTCGCTCGTGAGGTTCTCCCCGCCGACGCAGCGAATCTCCCCCCGAATCATCTGTGACGCCGGCGAAGGAGGAGACCGATGTCTCGCCACGGCCATACCGAAGCTGTGAGTCCCAGGCGTACATCACGCGCCGTACACGCCGCCGGCCAGTCAGACCAACCGTCCGCGTCGGTTCGATCGCGAGCCGGGCCGAGGTGATGTGGTGAAGACGGCACAGCAACGGGCACAGGAGAAGCGACTGGCGAAGCTCGATCTGGTCCGCGAGCAGGTCCAGAGTGGCTCGCTGGTGATCCGCCAGATGACAGATGAGGAGCGCAGGCGGTATCCGCCGCGTCCAATTCAACCCAAGTCCGGGCGCAGGCGAAGATGATCATGCGCGACCGTGAGGGGTTGATCACGCGGATCCGGCAGCTCCGCCGCGTGAGCACTGCAACAGCGAAACCCTCGGCAGCTGGCGGCGACCGCGTGGATGCGGCCCGAGTCGATGATCTCGAGGCGCGGATCGCGCACCTGGAGCAAATGGTGGAGGGGCTTCAGGACTCTGTGCACCGCGAGTCAGAGCGGCAGGGCAAGCTGCTCGCCGAACTTCGAGCACAGATCCAGCCCGCGGCAATGGGCGCGGCTTTGAGCAAGGACGCTCGCGAGCGCGGGCTCTAGCAGTGACCACGTTCTTCATTCCGGGGCTGAGCGGTGACGTGGGCGCGTCGGAGCAGGCGTACGCAGGGATGCGGACACAGATCGAGCTCGAGATGGGCCATCGCCCTCGTGCTCGCCGAATCGTGCGCCTGTGGACACGCCGCGGAAGCATTGACTGCATCACTGAGGTGGGCAGGTGTGACCCGTTGCGCGGGGGCACGGTGATGGCGATTTTCGACATGGGAGCGCGTCAGCCGTTCGTCGTCTGGCGCCAGCCGGACGAGTCGCGGGAGGGTGTTCGCGAGATCCTCGGTTGCAGTGCGTACTCGGTGTTGGAGTTCGATCCGTGAGCCGGGCAGGGAGATCGAGCCGTGGGTAGCCGACGTGCCGGCCGCGAGGCGGTCAGCGGTTGACGGGTCGTGCGGCTAGACTGAGGGGTACGTGCCGGGCGTAGAGCTCGGTGAAGTAGTGCCAGCGTTCGTATTGGTTGCTCTTGCACCTCCCGCGTTTCGCAGCACACGATCTCCCGGGAGGGAATGGATGGCTACAGGAACCGTGAAGTGGTTCAGCAACGACAAGGGCTACGGCTTCATCACGCCCGACGACTCGGGTCGGGATCTCTTCGTTCACCACAGCGCGATCGAGGGCGGCGGCTTTAGGTCGCTCGCCGAGGGCGCAAAGGTGAGCTACGAGACCGAACAGAGCCCGAAGGGTCCGGCGGCGGCAAACGTCAAGCTGATCTAGTCACAGATCGAGCGCGCGGCGCTGCTGGGGTATCCGCAGCGCCCGTCGCTTGAATGGGCTTGGCGAAACGAGCCCGTATCCGGCAGCGGGGCCGTGTTGATCGACGACCGCTGAATCCCACAACGTAAGGATGGACACGCATGGGCTCTAGCGGCAAGAAGAAGACAACATTTGCAAAGCTGGCCCGTGAGAGCCGGCTTCGCGAGCGTCGGCTGGAAAAGCAGGCGAAGAAGGACGCACGGAAGCGGGCGGGTGACACGCAGCCGGCAAAGCCCCTCGACCCGCCGGCCGGCGAGGAGCGCTGACCGGGCCGGCGTGCTGTAGCTGCGCCTCTACGCCTTCTCGAGGACGAGCCGATAGTGGTCGATCAGCTCCCGCTCGAAGCAAACGAGGTTCGAGCTAGCACCTGAGGTGAAGGCGAACCGAAAGTCGGGGCTCGTAAGCCAGCGCGGGAGAAGTCGAAGCTTGAGCAATGCCATGCGAGGATTCCACGACTCGGTCCGCCTGTCCCATTGGCGGATGGTTTCGATGTAATCGAGCCGGCCGCTCTCGGCGGACACCAGGCGGAAGTGGGGGTCGGCGCAGCGGACGACCTGCTCCTTACCGAAGGGGAGGAAGGAGCCCGGGAACGCGGCCCCCATCATGGCGAGGTACCACGCGTCCGAATCCCGCGGGGCATGGCGGTCGACCTGCTCCACCGGAATCATGTTCCGTCCGAACACCATCGTCTGCAGGTAGAACCTGCCACGGTCAGGTAGGACGCCCGCGATCTGCTGAAAAAGGCGGCGATAGACCTGCTCTTGACGCCCTGCCCGGTGGTCGTCCGGAGAGCAGAAGTGCTCAAAGGCCCCGAGGCTTGCGACGGCATCGAAAGAGCCGAAGCTGTCGCGGGTAACTTGCCGCGCGTCATAGAGGTGGACGTCGAGGCCGTGGCGACGGCAAGCGGCCACCTGGGCCGAGGACAAGGTCACGCCGAGCCCGGCGGCACCGACGCGCCTCACGTAGTTGAGCAGCCCGCCCCAGCCGCAGCCGAGGTCGAGGATTCGTTGCCCGGGCTCAATCCCGATCTGATCGGCCACGTAGTCGTGCTTGCGCCGCTGAGCCTCCTCGAGCGACATCGAGAAGTCGCCGTCGTACTTGGCTCCGCTGAAGTCCGCGAGTTCACCCAAGGAGAGGCGGATCACGCGGTCGGTCAACGAATAGCTGAAATCGATGTCCTTGCGCCCAGCCATGAGGTGCGGATGCTAATTCCGGATGCGGCGGCGTGATTCACGACCCCGCATCGCCCGTGTCAGGCGACGGGGGGTCGACGAGCTCGAGCGCACCGAAACCGGGCAGTGGGCCGTCCATCAGGAACACTTCGATCGTCAGATCGGGCTCGACGTGAGCCTGGCTGAGGAAGGCCAGCACTTTGCGCCCGGTGAGCGTTTCGATCATGTCGCTGTAGCGCTCTTTCATCACCCGCTGAAAGCCGCGGCGCATCTCCAGCACGCGGTCTGGCTCGCCGCCTTCCATCATCGTGCGCTCGACCGCGGTGAACCCATTACTGAGCACGCACACGATCAGGTTGTCGAGGACGTAGGTCTTCGCTTTTACGGGTCCGCGACCGTAGTGCTCGCGCACCGACGCGACGATCCGATTGGTGATCTCTGCCAGTAGCCTGCCGCCCGTAAGCGACGGGGCCCCCCGCCCCTCTTGGCCGCTGGCGCTCACGTTCCGCCCGTGGATCGTTGGCGCTGTTCGGTCCTCACTCGTGGTGCGGGCACTTCGATCTTGGCGCTCACGGCCCCAACTGGACGGGGTGCCTCCTTCACAACCCCCGCGAATCGTACTCGTGAGCCCGCCCGATTGCGCTGGGCCCAAAGAGAGTAGAGTGCTCCTCGCTGGACGCTAGGTGGGATTGGCCCGTCAGGGCGGTACCGCCAGGGTCCAGCACATGAAGGCGAAACGGCGTGCGTCCGCAGCGGCCTGTAGGCGGCTGGCGGGGGCCGTTGCAGAAGGCAACGCATCTCCCGTTAGGAGAGAGAAATCGTGCAGGAATCGTGCGCCGATCTGAGCCGGGCGCTCCTTACCGCTGATGGTTGTTCATCGAAGGGCCGATCGCGATCACGTGCCCGTCGAGTGGACATTCGGCGGCGCGCGGGCCTCAAATCGTCCCATCACGATGACGCCGGCGTTATCGGCGCCGCCGGCGGCATCAAGGCGGCGAAGGGATGGTCTTGACCGAGACCGAAGCGTTGCAGTCCTCGTTCTGGCGGGAACGATTGGCCCCGTACGCCGAGCCCCGCGTGGCGCGCAGCGTGCTGGACGTCGCCACCTCCGTCGTTCCGTACCTCGCGTTAACGGCGGCGATGTACGTGCTGCTACAGGTCTCCTACCTGCTCGTCCTGTTGCTTGCCGTGCCGGCCGCTGGCTTCCTGTTGCGAACCTTTATCGTCTTCCACGACTGCACGCACGGCTCATTCCTCCCGAGCCGCACCGCCAACAAGTGGGTCGGCATTGTGTGCGGCGTGATCGTGTTCACGCCGTTTCACATCTGGCGGCACGAGCACGCCATCCACCACGCCACTGCGGGCGACCTCGACAATCGCGGAATGGGAGACGTTGACACGCTCACCGTGGCGGAGTACCTGGGTCGCTCCTGGCAGGGTCGGCTTGCGTACCGGCTCATGCGCAACCCGTTCGTGATGCTCGTCCTCGGGCCGCTGTGGGCGATGATGCTCGAACCCCGGCTCGTGCCCGGATGGGCGCGCCGGCGCTTCTGGCGCAAGATCGTCGCGACCGATCTCGCGCTCATCGCCCTCATCGGGGCACTGTGCGCGCTCTTCGGCTGGAGGGCGGTTTTGCTCGTGCAGCTGCCGAGCGCAATGCTCGCCGGCGCGGCGGGCATCTGGCTCTTCTACGTGCAGCACCAATTCGACGACGTCTATTGGGAGCGCCACGACGGCTGGAGCTACCCGGAGTCGGCGCTTCGTGGCAGTTCGTACCTGAAGCTGCCGAAGGTCTTGCAGTTCTTCACCGGCAACATCGGCCTGCACCACGTTCACCACCTGAGCCCGCGCATCCCCAACTACAACCTTCAGCGTGCGCACGACGAGAACCCGGTCTTCCATGATGTCCCGACGCTGACAATGTGGGATGGCGTCCGCGCGCTGAGACTAAAGCTCTACGACGAGCAGCAGGGGCGCCTTGTGGGCTTCTCGCCCGCGTTGAGGTTCGGGGGACGCCCTGTTCGGGGGCATCCTCAGCGCGCGAAAGGGCATAGGGATGCAAGCGTGCAGCCTCGCCGCTGACGTCTGATCGCCGCGGCCGGCAATGCGAGAGCCTCAGCCATCGGCGGAAATGATCAGCGCGTGGCCGACCAAAATCCGCAAATGCGCTTGCTGGCCATCTACCTGAACGATCATCTGGCCGCGGCCACGGGTGCGCGCGAGGTGGTCAGGCGCGCGGCATCCAGCAACCGCGACGGGAGCTACGGCTCGTTCCTCGAGCGGCTCGCGCTCGAGATCGAGGAGGACCGTCGTTCGCTGCTCGAGATCATGCGAAGGCTCGACGTCGGCGTCGATTGGCTGAAGGTGACGGCCGGCTGGGGAGCCGAGAAGCTCGGCCGACTCAAACTCAACGGGCGCCTGCTCGGCTATTCGCCCCTCAGTCGGGTCGTGGAGCTCGAGGTCCTGGCGCTCGGGGTCGCCGGCAAGCTCGCGCTGTGGCGGACGCTCGAGCGCCTGAGCACGCACCAGCCGGCTCTGGCGGAGTTCGACCTGGCCGCTCTGATCGGCCGCGCAGAAGGCCAGCTCGAAGAAGTCGAGCGCCAGCGGCTGACCGCAGCCCTAGAGGCGTTTGGCTGAGCCGGCGGCCCGATTGATTGGCCGGGCTGCGCCGGACCCGGGGGTCACGCCGCGAGTCGTTTGCGCAGGTGCTGCTTGCCCTGCTCGGCGCCCTTGCGGCTCTCGTTCCGGGCGCGACGGAAGAATTCCGCCAGCTCTGAGTCGCCTTCGCGCTCGGCGTCGTGGATGAAGGGCACGGTTCAAGCGTCAAGAACGACCAGCAATACGAGGGTCTCCGCAAGCGGGGCATGAGCAAGTCCCGCGCGGCGGCGATAGCGAACTCGCCCGGCTCTTCGCAACGCGGCGGCAAGAGCAGCGGCTCGAGCCGGAGTCGGGGTAGCAGTGGCAGCGGGAGCGGAGGCAACCGCGCTCAGAAGGCCGCGGCCGGCCGCAAGGGCGTAAGAAGTCGAGCTGAGCGAGAGGTCGAGCGTCGAGGTTTAGGCGGCGACTCGCTGGCTGATCGTGTCGACCAGCTCGACGAGGATGTTGTCGAGCTCCAGCGTCAGGTCGTAGTCCCGAAGCGATCCCCCCTCCTCGAACGCTTCGTGCACGAACGGAACGGCCAGCTCACGATCGATCACGCGGGCGCCGGCGGCGGCGAGCGCCTTACGCACCTCGGCCTGTGACCACACGGCGCCGAACATGCCGGTGCTCGCGCCGATCACCGCGACCGGCTTGTTGCGCAACACCGTCTCGCTGACCGGCCGCGAGGCCCAGTCGATGGCGTTCTTGAGGTGGCCGGGAACCGATGAGTTGTATTCCGGCGTCGCGAACAGGATCCCGTCGGCGCCGGCGATCGCGCCCCGCCAGCGGCTGACGGCCGGCGGGAGCGACGCCTCGTCGTCCTCGTCGAAGGCGGGGATTGCCTTCAAGCCGTCGTATTCAGTGAACCGCACTCCGGGCGGGAGCGAGGCGCCCGCCGCCCGGAGCAGCATGCGGTTGTACGAGCCGCGGCGCAGCGAGCCCGCGACCCCGAGTACCTCCATCGGGGCTCAGCTCCGAACGAGCTCCAGCTCGACGGTCAGCTTGACGTCGTTGTCGACAGCGACGCCGCCCTGGGGCAGCGGCGCGTTCCAGTTCAGCCCGAACTCGGTGCGGTCGACCACGGTCTCCAAGGTGATCCCGAGCTTGGTGACCTCTCCGAGCGTGACGGCCGGGCCGGCGATCATCCCCCGGCTCTCCACGGGATGCGCGTGATCCTTGATCGTGAGCTGGCCGTCGACGATCAGCTCATCCCCCTGCCGGCGGATCGAGTTCGAGTGGAAGGTGATCTGCGGGTAGCGCTCGAGGTCGAAGAACTCCGGGGAGCCGAGGTGCGCCTGGAGGTTCTCGTCCTTCACTACGAGCGACGACGCGTCGACGGTTCCGGCAAGCTGCGCCGAGCTCTCCTCGGCGGTGAGTGTGGCGTCGAACCTCTCGAACCGGCCGCGAAACGTCGAGACGCCCATGTGCTTGACCGCGAAGCTCGCGGATGAGTGAGTGGGATCGAGCTTCCAGGTGCCAACTGGGAGGCCCGTACGGCTGAGTGCAACGTCGGTGACGGACATCGGCAACTCCTTCTTGGATGGTGATTCCGGAGACACAACCGGACCATAGTCCGGGTAGCTATCACGCAGGGTACCATATATTCGGACCATGGTCCGGATTCTTCGCTCTACCGCGCCCTCCTACGATGCTCCCGTGCACTCTCCGAGAGACCTTCCGCTCCTCGCCGGCGCGCGCGCCGAGCGAGCCGACGCTGCCCGCAACCGAGCCGCGATCATCGAGGCCGCCGAGCGGCTGCTGCGCGATCACGGGGCCGAGGCAATCACCATGGATCGCCTGGCCTTCCAGGCAGGAGTCGGTAAGGGCACCCTGTTCCGCCGCTTCGGGGATCGAGCCAACCTCTTCCACGCTCTCCTCGACGAGACGGAGCGCCGGCTACAGGAGGGCTTCATCCGCGGTCCGGCGCCGCTCGGGCCGGGCGCCCCGCCGGCCGAGCGGCTGATCGCCTTTGGCCACGCGTTGATCGAGCTCACCGCGGAGCGGGGTGACCTGCTGCTAGCCGCCCAGCCACCCGACCCGGCTCTGCGTTACCGGTCCCCCGTTCATGCCGCCTACACGGCACATGTCGACTACCTGTTGCGGGAGCTCGAGGCTGACAAGCCCGAATATCTCACCGACGTCCTCCTCAGCGCCCTTGCCCCCGAGCTCATCCTGCACGAGTTCGACCGCGGGATGACGATCGAGGACTGCAAGGACGCCTGGGAGAACCTCGTCCGCAGGCTGGTCACCTAGAGCGCGCCGGTTCGGCTCCGTCGCGCGCGATGGGCGGGATATATTCCTCGCACCCCCCGGGGGCAAGGCGTGATCTTCCGACAGTTCATCCACGACGATCTGGGCTGTGCTTCGTACCTCATCGGCGACGAGCACGCCGGCGTCGCGGCGGTCGTGGATCCGATGCTCGACATCGAGGGCTACCTTGCCCTTGCCCGGTACCTGGGCGTGCGAATCGAGCACATCCTCGAGACCCACAACCACGCGGATCACGTCTCCGGGCACGGACGGCTGGCCTCCGCGACGGCAGCAAGGATCCACATTCACCGGCTGGCCCGCCCCGCCTACGATCACGATCCACTCGACGACGGCTGGAGCCTCGGCCTGGGGAGCGTGACCGTTCGGGCCCTGCACACGCCTGGGCACCGCCCCGAGCACACTGCCTTTGCTCTGATCGACACTGCGCGAGGACCGGAGCCCTGGGCCGTGCTGACCGGCGACACGTTGTTCGTGGGCGACATCGCCCGCCCCGACCTCGCCGTCGACAAGGAGGAGGGTGCCCACGAGATCTTCCAATCGCTTCGGGAGAAGCTGCTCGCGCTGCCGGGCGAGTGCGAGGTGTGGCCCGGGCACCTGGGGGGCTCACTGTGCGGTGGGCCCGGGATGGACATGAAGGTCTCATCGACGATCGCGTTCGAGCGCCACCACAACCAGTTGCTCGGGGTCCAGGACGAGGACGAGTTCGTGCGCCGGACGACCTCCGCGCTGGGACCGCAGCCGCCGAACTTCCAAGCGATCGTCGAGATCAACCGTGGCCCGTTGATGTCCGACCCGGTCGCGCTCCGGGCGCTGTCACCGAGAGAGCTCGTGGCCAAACAGGCCGAGGGCGCGCTAATCGTCGACGTCAGGACCGATCTTCAGTTCGATGACGCCCATGTGCCGGGAGCGGTCTGCAATCCGGCCGTCCGTGCCGGCTTCGGCACGAAACTCGCGTGGGTCGCGGACCGCGACCGAGAGGTCGTGCTGGTCGGTCGCGACGACGCCGACGCAATCCACGCGGCGCATCTGGCGGCGTCGGTCGGTGTCCGCAGGATCGCCGGATACCTGGGGGGAGGTATGCAGAACTGGAGAGAGGAAAAGCGGCCCACGGAGTCGATCGAGCGAATCGACGTGTCCGCTCTCCGTGGCCGTGGCGATGCGGTCCAGATCCTGGACGTGCGAGCGCGCGGCGAGTGGAACGACGGGCACATCCCCGGTTCGATCAACGTTCCCTACCACGACATCGCCGGGGTGCCCGAACGTGTGGATGCGGAGCGCCCGGTGGCGGTGATCTGCTCTTCGGGTCAGCGCAGCGCAGTCGCCGCATCGCTGCTGATCCGTCATGGGGTAAAGCACGTGATCCACGTGGCCGATGGTGGGGTGGGCACGTGGCAGACAGCGGGCTGGCCAATCGAGCGGGCTGAGACGATCCCGGCTGCCTGATGAAGAGGCTCACGGCGCCGGGCCACGACCTGGTTGGCATCCAGGCCGACAACCCGGGACCGTTCACGCTGACGGGGACGAACTCGTGGATCGTGGGCCGGGCGCCGGCGTGGGTCGTGGATCCGGGGCCGGCCCATTCCGAGCACGTTGACGCGCTCGTCTCCGAGATCGACGAGCGAGGGGGCCTGGGCGGCATCGCGCTGACCCACGACCACGTCGACCACTCGGAGGCCGTGCCCGTACTCCGGGGGCGCTATCCCGACACCCCGGTGGCGGCCGCGCGCGGCGACGTCGACGTGCGGCTCGAACAGTCGAGCGTGTTCGGCCCGCTCGAGGCCGTGAGCACTCCGGGGCATGCCCCCGACCATCTGGCGTTCATCACCGGCACCGCGGCCCTGACGGGCGACGCCGTGCTCGGTGAGGGCAGCGTGTTCATCTGGCCCGATCCCGGAGCGCTCGCGTCCTACCTTGCCGCGCTGAGCAAGCTGCGCGCCCGCGAGCTGACCGTCATCTGCCCCGGGCACGGGCCGCTCGTGAGCGATCCCGCCGGCAAGCTCGACGAGTACATCGCGCACCGGCTCGAGCGCGAGCGCCGGCTGCTCGCTGCGCTGGCCGGCGGCAGGCGAAGCGTCGATGAGATCCTCGACGAGGTCTGGGACGACGTGCCTCCGCCGCTACGCCCCGCCGCCGCGGTCACGCTCGCCGCGCATTTGGACAAGCTCGCCGAAGAGGGGCGGCTGCCCGATGGGGTGGAGCGGCCAACGGCGTCGCTCTGAAGGCGCCGCCGTCAAGGAGCCACTGCCGGCACAGGACCCGCCACCAACCGCCGGCGCGCCAGCTCCATGGCCGCGGTCAGCGGAGTGGCGTCCATCGATTCCGCCGCTTCGAAGATCTGGCGAAGCGTGTCGGAGATCCCGCGCACACGCCGCCGAGCTGCTGCCGGGTCGTACTCGCCGAACTCCTCGGCGATATTGATCAGCCCGCCCGCGTTGACCACGAAATCCGGGGCCCACAGGATCTGGCGCGCGGCCAGGACATCGGCGATCCGTTCATCCGCGAGCTGGTTGTTGGCGGCGCCGGCGATGATCGCGCAGCGCAGGCGCGGCACGGTCTGGTCGTCGAGGAACCCCCCGAGAGCGCAGGGAGCCAGCACGTCCACCTCGGCCGTGAGCGCTCGCTCGGGCGTCGTCCAGCCGGCGCCGAGCTCGTCGGCGATGCGTCGTTTGGACTCGTCGACGTCGGCGAGCAGCAGCTTCGACCCCGCCCGCGCACAGCGCCTGGCCACCCGCGAGCCCACGTGCCCGAGACCGATGACGCCGATCGACCGCCCGCGGAGCGAATCGGTGGAGAACACGCGCTCGCAGCAGGCACGGATCGCGGACTCGACCCCGAGCGCGGTGAACGGGCTGGGATCGCCGGAGCCTCCCCGCCGGCGCGGAAGACCGGCGACGTATCGGGTGCGCTCGGCGAGCACGCTCATGTCGCGGCTCGAGGTCCCGACGTCCTCGGCCGTGATGTACCGGCCGCCCAGCGCCGCTACCGTCTCGGCGAAGTCGAGCAGTCCGGCGTGGCGACGCTCGGAGGTCAGGGGACCGGGAACCGGAGTCATGATCACGCCCTTGCCGCCGCCGAGTGGTAGGTCGGCGACGGCTCCTTTGTAGGTCATCGCGCGCGAGAGCCGAAGCACGTCGCGCAGTGCCGCGCGGGAGTCGTCGTAGGCCCACATCCGACAGCCGCCGAGCGCGGGGCCGCGGATCGTCGAGTGAACGGCGACGAACGTGTAGAGGCCGGATCGACGTCCCCGGCGGACGAGGACCTCCTCGTGGTCGAGCTTCTCCAGGTAGCGCTCGATGGCCTTAACTGTCCATCGCGCTAACGGTCCGCGCCGGAGGTCATCCGTGAAGTCCGGACCGAACGCTCAAGTGCGGGCCGGTACTGATCCGCTGCCGGTAGGCGTGCCCGTGGATCCCGAGCCGGTTTGGCTCGCGGCCTGAGCTACCGGCGCGGCTGAGCTGGGAGAGGTCACGGGCGTGCTCGGGGTATTCGGGGCGGTGGTGCTCGTGCTCCCGCCGCCGGCGCCGGAGGAGGTACCGGCACAGGTGCTGGGACTGGGAGTGCCGGCGGTGGGACCGGTGCCGGTGGTGTTCGTGGCCGACTCGTTCGGGCTGCTGTCGCCGGTGGTGCCGGCGCTCGCGCTGCCGACACCCGTGGTGCCGGCGTTCGAGGTGCCGGCGCTCGTGGTGCCGGGATTCGTGGCGCCGGCATTCGTGCCGGCGGCGCTCGCGCCCGTGGCGCACGCGGCCGGATCCGAGCCGGAAGTGGTCGCCCCGGAGGTACTGGTATCGCTGCTCGCCGCGGGCAAACCCGGCACGTTGGCGTAGCCGCTCGTGTCGTTGGCGCCCCTGACGGAGGGCTCGCTGTTCGGCTTGGGCGGCAGGGCCGTCTGAGCGGCGGAACCACCGTTCACAGCGAGCGACTTCTGGCTCGCCGGCTTGGCGGTCACCGCCGGCACACGCGCCGGCGTGGATCCAGCCGCGCCGGCGGTGGCCGTGACCGCCGGGGCAAAGGAGATCACGCCGGGGGAGCCGGTCGCCCCCTTGCTCGCGTGCTTGAGCGCGTGGCGGGACGCCGGCGCTCGGACGAGCCGGAGGTGATGGTGGCGGTGGTGGGTGGGGGTGGCGGCGATCGTGTGCTGGATCTCGACCGCCCCACCGGCGGTGACGATCGCGGCCGCGAGCAGCGTTGCCACGTGACCCGCGCCCGTGGCGAGCAAACCGGTTGCGGCCGCCCCAGTACCCGCCGCACCGCCTGCCGCCGCGGCTCCACCCCCGGCGGCCGCGTACGAGCTGGCGCCACCGCCTAGCCCGCCCAGCCCGAGGAGCTTGGCGAGGACCCCGAGCGGCCCAGCCGCCGGGGTAAGCGCCGCAAACTGGCGGCCGACGACGCGCAGTTCTCGGTGAAAATTGCGGCACCCGGCGCAATCGCGCATGTGTCGCTTCGGGGTGCCTCCGGGGCGCACGCCACGATCGCGCGCCAGCGACAGCTGGCTTCGGATCTCGGAGCACGCGGTGTCACGCGCCTCGAGAGCTTGCGCGAGCGCTACCCGAGCTCGAACCAGCAGCGATTTGACCGCCGGGATTGACACCCCCAGCGCCTCCGCGAGCTCCGCGTACGTCATGCCGCCCAGCTCACGCATCAGCAACGCCGAACGCTGCTGATCGGGCAGTCGGCGCACGTCGGCGATCAGGCGACGGAGCGATTCCCGCCTGTCGGCCTCGGCGATCGGGTCCTGCTCCGGCGCGCGCACCAGCTCGAGTAGCTCGGGGGAGGGAGGAGCGGGGCGGCGCAGCTCGTCGATGCAACGGTTGTGGGCAACGCGATAGAGCCACGCGCGCAGGGCCAGGTCGTTATCGCTCGCGCGCAGACCCGAATAGGCCCGGACGAACACGTCCTGGAGCGCGTCCTCGGCATCCTGGCGGTGCGGCAGCATCTGGCGCGTGTAGGCGAACAGACGCTGGCGGTACCGATCGTGGATGATCCGAAACGCCTCATCATGGCCGGCCCGGAACAGGGCCACCAGCTGGGCGTCCGAGCGGAGCCGAAGCAGCGGCGCCCCGATCGATACGCGAGTCGGCGAGATTCCGGCCGGTGCTTGGAGAGCGGACGCTTCCACTGGAATCCTCGGCAGTCACTCTAACGCCTGGTCCAAGCGAAAGTTCCTCTCGGTTTGGCCAGGAGTCCCGCGCGGGACAGCTCAGGACAACGAGACCATCACGTGCTTGATTTCGGTGTAGTCCTCGAGCGCGTACATGCTGAGGTCCTTGCCGTAGCCCGACTGCTTGAAGCCGCCATGCGGCATCTCGGACACCAGGGGGATGTGGTCGTTGATCCAGACGCACCCGAAGCGAAGCGCGTTCGCGACGCGTATCGCCCGCCCCACGTCCCGCGTCCACACCGACGAGGCCAGGCCATACGGAGTGCCGTTCGCCCATGCGATCGCCTCCGCCTCGTCGGAGAACTGCTGCACGGTGATCACGGGGCCGAAGATCTCCCGCTGGATCATCTCGTCGTTCTGCTTCAGTCCCGCGACCACGGTGGGCTCGAGGAAGAAACCGGGACGGTCCGGCTCGCGGCCACCGGTGACGACCTCCGCGTTCCCGGGGCGACGCTCGAGGAAGCCCTCCACGCGCTCCCGCTGGCGGGCGGAGTTGAGCGGACCGAGGGTCGTCTCCGAGGAGCGGGTGTCGCCGAGGACGAGGCCGCCGGCTTGTTCCACCAGGCCTCCGACGACGCCGTCGTAGACCTTTGAGCCGGCCAGCACGCGGGTCGCCGCCGTGCAGTCCTGGCCGGCGTTGTAGTAGCCGGTTCCCGCGATCGTCTCGAGCGCGGTGTCGAGGTCGACGTCGTCGAACACCACTACGGGTGCCTTGCCGCCCAGCTCCAGATGGACGCGCTTGAGTGTGTCGGCGGCCGCCCGGGCTATCCACTTCCCGGTCTCGACCGAGCCGGTCAGCGACATCATGTCCACCTGGTCGTGGGTGACCAGGGCCTTCCCCGCTGGATCACCGTGTCCGGTGATCACGTTGAGGACGCCCTTGGGGAAGATCTCCCCCGCATACTCGGCGAGCTTCAGCGTGGTCAGGGGGGTCGTCTCGGCCGGCTTGAGCACGACCGTGTTGCCCGCGCCCAGCGCGGGTCCAATCTTCCACACGGCCATCATCACCGGGTAGTTCCACGGGGCGATCTGGCCGATCACGCCGACCGGTTCGCGGCGGATCATCGACGTGTACCCGCCCAGGTACTCGCCGGTGGCGCGACCTTCCAGGCACCGGGCCGCTCCGGCGAAGAAGCGCAGGTTGTCGACCATGAACGGGATCTCGTCGTTGCGGAACGCCTCGATCGGCTTACCGGCGTTGTCGGACTCGAGCTCCGCGAGCTCCTCGGCGTGCTCCTCGATGGCGTCCGCGAGCTTCAGGAGCATGCCGGCGCGCTCTCCGGGCGTGGTCGTGGCCCAACCGTCGAACGCATCGCGAGCCGCCGTGACCGCCCGATCGACGTCCGCCGCGGTTGACAGTGGAGCATGCGCGATTACCTCGCCGGTCGCGGGGTTGAGGACGGGCTCGGTCTGACCCTCGACGGGATCGACGTACTCGCCGTCGATGAAGTTCTGAAGAGATGCTGTGGTTGTGGCCATTGGCGCAAAGTACCACCGCCTCGGCGGACGGCGGGGCGAACTTCCAGCGGGCCCGGTGTACGGTTCGGCGGCTGCGATGTTGGGCTTCCGTTGCGCCGGGGGTGTGGGGCGACGCGCAGCGGCGGCGATACCGTATATGCCTGAAGAATGGCGGATCCCGCGACTGGCATTGGAATTCCGGTGGCGTTCGGTGCCGGGCTGATCTCGTTCCTGTCGCCGTGTGTGCTGCCGCTCGTGCCCGGCTACATCTCGGCCGTTGCGGGCGTCGCGCCCGGCGAGATCCGCCCGTCCCGGGTGATCGGCCCGAGCCTTCTGTTCGTAGCCAGCTTCTCGGCGATCTTCATCTCGCTCGGGCTGCTCGGACAGGCTGCGCTGCACAGCGCGCTGACCGGGCCGGCGGCGCTGAAGGTCTCGGGCGCGTTGATCATCGCGATGGGCGTGGTGTTCGTGCTCGCGCCGTTCGCCCCGCAGGTCGCGCGCGAATGGCACGTAGGGCCGTTGATGCAGCGAGCAGGCCCCGGCGCCCCGGTGCTCACCGGCGCCGCGTTTGCGCTCGCCTGGACGCCGTGCACGGGGCCCACGCTGGGCGCGATCGTCACCGCGACCGGCGTGTCGTCGTCGGCGGCCCACGGAGCGTTCCTGCTGGCGGTCTACTGCGCCGGCCTGGCCGTGCCGTTTCTTATCACCGGCCTGGCGTTCGGGAAGGCAACGTCGGCGTTCGCGGTGATCAAGCGTCACTACCCGATCGTGATCGGCGCCGGAGGAATCGTCCTGATCGGCATGGGCGTGCTGATCTGGACGGGCGAGTTCACGCAGCTCAACATCACGGTCAACCACTGGCTTCAGGCGCTGGGGCTTCCCGATCTCAACTCGGACACCTGATCGCCGGCCCGATCACGGGCTGCTGATACGAACCCGACCGTGGTGGAGGCCAGGGCGCAGGTGTTCGCGCTCTGACCTCGAACGTAAGTCCGAGTACACCGGTTGGACTTAGGCCGCCCTAACGTGGTAGGCTCCCGCCCGTGGTCGTTAGGGTCCCCTAACTCTCCGTAAGCCCCGTGTCCTTCGCACAAACCGTAGCGCTTGGCGCCCTCGCCGGATTCACCATCTACCTGGGCTTGCCGGTGGGCCGTCTACAGCTGCTCTCCGGGCGCGCGCGCGTGGCGCTGGCGATGTTCTCCGTCGGCGTGCTCGCATTCATCTTCGTCGACGTGCTCTCGAACGGCATCTCGATCGTCGACTCCGCGCTTACGTCGTTCAAGCATCACCACGACTCGCTCGCGTACGTGATCTGGCTCGTCGTGCTCCTCGGCGCCGGGTTCGCAGCGGGAAGCGCGGGGCTGGCGATGGTCGAGCGCCTGATGCGCCCGCTCGGCGCCCGTACGCCGCCGATCGCCGGAGGCGCCGACGCCGCGGCGCTCACCATCTCGGAGGCCGAGTCGCTGGCGCTCGAGCGGGACGCCAGCCGCCGCCGGGCGCTGCGCACCGGCCTGACGATCGCCGCGGCGATCGGGGTGCACAACTTCGCCGAGGGTCTCGCGATCGGGGTGTCCGCCCGCGCGGGGGCGATCAGCCTCGCGACCGTGCTGATCATCGGATTCGCGCTGCACAACGCGACCGAAGGGTTCGGGATCGTCGGTCCGCTCGGGGACGTCAAGCCTTCGTGGCGCTGGCTGGGGCTCGCGGGACTGATCGGCGGGGGACCGACGTTCCTGGGGTCGCTGGTTGGTTACGGGGTCACGAGCGACCCGCTGGAGCTGGCGTTCTACGCGGCCGCGGGCGGCGCGATCCTGTACGTGATCGGAGAGGTCTGGAACGGGATGCGCCGCTACGGCTACCGCGAGCTCGGGCTGCTGATGGTCACGGCCGGGTTCCTGGTCGGCGTGCTGACCGATCTGATCGTCACCTACGGCGGCGGCTGAGACCAGAGCCCTGCCGCGGGGGATGCCCGGCGCCGAGCGGCCCTCATCCGCCCCGCCGGGCGAGCTCCCGCTTCGCGGTCCGGCGTAAGCGCGGCACCCTGCCGGCGTTCGCGCGCAGCATCTCCAGCCTCGAGGCCGGCGCCTCGAGCCCGCTCAGCACTTTCTGCGGCACGAGCGCCCAGCCGCCGTCCACCGAGATGAGATCGCCGCGGACTTGGAAGTTCCGCCACCACGTGAACCGCTCGTCGTGTTCATGAGCAGTCAAGCAGGCCAGCCCGGGCTGGAACGGGATCCCCTCCGGAGCTCCCTCGATCCGGATCCAACGCGCCGCCTCGTCGAGGTGGACCGGGACGCGGATCGCGAACGGGAACCCATCGGGGCACACGATCGAGAGCACCGCGGTCGGGTAGCGGGTGCCGAGGTCGCGGACCCTCGGGTTCCAGTCGCTCACCCCACCGTGGGGATTGGCGTGGAAACGAGCCGGCTCCTCGGAGCGGCCGGAGCGGACCTCCTCCATGTGCGTGTCGTACAAGGCGGGGTCGGCGCAGATGTCGCCGTGGGGCCACGCGTAGATTCGCTCGGGACGTACGTGAATGTAGATCCGGTTGTAGTACCAGCCGAGGAACCGCTTGATCGGATCGGGCGCCTGGAGCACCGAGGCGTCGGGGAGCTTCTGAGCCGACTCGCGCGCGTAGCGCGCTCGGTTGGCGGCCAGGTCCGCGTCGTCGACCTGCGCCGAGCCCTGGACGAGCACCATCGGGGGACCGTCCAGACCGCTTCCCGTCGGATCGGAGAACAGCAGCGCGACCAGCGGGTTTGCCCGGGCGTCGTTGGCCTTCTTCGGGTAGCCGATCCCGGTCGTCACGTCGACGCACGATTCTCCCGGAGCGTAGTACGGGGTCACCGGCCACGTGATCGGCTGGCCGGCGCGGTCGATCGTCGTCAGCTCGGCGGTGATGAAGCGATCGAAGACTGCCTGTACGTCGGGTGGCAGCGAGGCCGTCACGACGCGAGTATAGGTCTGCCTCAGTCCTCGTAACCAGCCTCTCCCGGCAGGACGATCCGCGCCGTCTCGCCCGAAACGATCACCCGGGGCTGGACCGGACGGATGTCGCGCCCCCGCGCGTGCTCGATGAGCGTCCGTGCGGAGCGGAAGCTCGAGAGCTGCTCGAGGTGCTTGATCGTCGGAAATACGAGCAGCAGCTCTCCCGCCCTCGCGGCATCGAGCGCCACCCGCGGGGCGTACCACCGGGCCTCGACCACCTCGCGGCCGTCGATGGCCGGCTCGGCCCCCTCCGGCAGCGCGGCGAGATAGAACCAGGTGTCGAAACGGATCTTGACCTCCGCCGGCGTGATCCAACGCGAGAACGGGATCAGGTCCGCGGGGTCGCCGATCCGGATCCCCGCCTCCTCCGCCACTTCGCGGATCGCCGCGGCCCGCAGGGCCACGTCCCCATGGCCCTCGCGCCGATCCACCGCCCCGCCGGGGAATACCCACGCCCCGCCCATGAATCGCGCCTCCGGGTTTCGCTTGACGAGCAGGACCTCGAGCGCGTCGTCGCCCCCGCGCAGCACGATCACGGTCGCGGCGGGCCGCGGGACGGTCTCTTCACCCACATTGAGCTCCTCGCCGGGCCCAGGTCGCTCCATCTCCACGACCTCGACCCTACCGCTACGCTTCGGCCGGTGAAGTGGATGTGCGAGTCGTGCGGGTTCATCTACGACCCGGCAGAGGGTGACCCGGACGGCGGAATACCTCCGGGCACGCCGTTTGAAGACATACCCGAGACCTGGTTCTGCCCCGTGTGCGGAGCCCGGAAGCGGGACTTCTCTCCCTACGAGGGCTAGTAGGTCAGGCGGGCGGTGCGTCGCCGGGCGGGCCCGGCATAGGGTGTCTCGGCGCCGGCGGCCCGCGTGGCCGCCGGCGCCGGCGAGCGGGTGCGATGCCGCCGGGATCAGCGGCCCTGCCAGCGCGGCGGGCGCTTCTCGGCGAACGCCTGCATGCCCTCGCGGAAGTCCTCGGAGGAAAAGCAGGCCCGGCGAAGCTCGATCAGCTCGCGTTCACTGTCCGGGTCCAGTTGGACGCCGGCGTCCTGCACGGCCCGGATCACCCGCTTGTTGCCGAGCTGCGCGAGCGGAGCGTTGCCGGCGATCTCGATCGCGAGCTCGACCGCTTCTTCGCCGAGCCGCCCGTCCTCGGCAACCGCATTGACCAGTCCCCAGGACCGTGCCGTACGAGCGTCGATCCGCCGGCCTACCAGGAACAGCTCGCGCGTCCGCGCCACTCCAATCGCGTCGATGAACCTGCGAATCCCGGTGTGTGAGTACACGAGCCCGAGCTTTGCCGGCGGCATCGCGAGCGCGATCGTGGAGGCGGCGATCCGCAGGTCACAGGCCAGTGCGAGCTCGAGGCCGCCGCCGATCGCGTGACCGTTGAGCACCGCGACGGTCGGGTAGGGATACGCCTCGACCGCGTCGATCGCGGCCGCGAACGGATGCGCGATGAGCTTCTCTGCCTCCTCGGCGAAGGTGTCCAATCGGGAGATGTCGCCGAGGTCGTAGCCCGCCGAGAACGCGCTCTCCTCGCCCGTGATGATCACGCAACGGGCGTC
The DNA here is from genome assembly GCA_963731355.1 of uncultured Solirubrobacterales bacterium. Taxonomy (GTDB): domain Bacteria; phylum Actinomycetota; class Thermoleophilia; order Solirubrobacterales; family Solirubrobacteraceae; genus Palsa-465. The sequence continues at coordinate 363,722 of CAVSUS010000008.1, forward strand.
GAGCCGCGGCATCATGGAGGCGAAGCCGTCGAGGATGGTGTGATCGAGCGCGCCCCGCCGGCCCGGGTTGGAGATCGTCAGGCGCGCGACGCCGGGTGCCGGCTCGTCCAGCAGGAGGCGTCCGCCGGGGTTACTCGAGGACAACGAGCGGATCGCCCTCGGAAACCGACTGGCCCTCTTCGCACAGGATCTCGCTGACCACGCCCGGATCCTCGGCCTCGACGGGCATCTCCATCTTCATCGACTCGAGGATCACGACCGTGTCGCCCTCATCGACGTTGTCTCCGACCTCGACCTCGATCTTCCAGACCGTGCCCGTGATGTGGGCCTCGATCTCGGGCAAGCTAAACGGTCCTCCTGTGCGGGTGCATTGGTGCGGCAGGATAGCCGTGGCCGGTCAACTGCCCGGATGAGCACAGGCCATTCCCGCCTATTTCCGAATTCCGTCCGGACCGCCCGCTTGACTGAACCCCGCCTTTTAGTCTTTGATCCTCATGGGAAGAGAGATGGAGGGAAAGAGCGTCTTCATCAGCTCAGTTTCGCGGCGCGACCTGGCGCGTCGCCGGCCGACGCGGCCCGCGCTTGGGCTGGCGCTACCGCTCCTCGTCGTGGCATTGGTGATCGCCGCGGCGCTCGGCGCGGTGATCGTCGCCCGCGGCGGGATCTAGCTAGTTGCTAGCCCCCGACGCCTAGTCGTACGTATCCGGGTCGGGCCCGGTCCGCTCGCCGGCGTCGAGCCGCTCCAGATCCCGCATGTGATCATCGGTCAACTCGAAGTCGAAGATCTGGAAGTTCTCTTCGATGCGCTTGGGCGTGACCGACTTCGGGATCACGATGTTTCCGAGCTGAATGTGCCAGCGCAACACGATCTGTGCCGGCGTACGACCTAGGCGCGAGGCGATGGACTCGATCGGCGATCTGGTTGACGCTCGGGACGACGCCGGTCGCTTCGATGATGCGATCGAGATGATCGGGGTTGGAAATTCGACACCCCGATCGACCGTGCGCGCCCGGCGGCGGCCAGCTCGGTCAGCGCCCGCCACGTCTCGACGTATCTGTCCTGCGCCGGCGCCGGCCAGTGGATGAGGTACAGGTCAACGTAATCCTGTCCCAGCTGCTTCAGGCTGCGCTCGAACGCGCGGAGCGCCGCGTCATGGCCGTGGTCGCTGCTCCAGAGCTTGGTGGTGATGAACACCTCCGTGCGACCCAGCTCGCTGCGTGCGATCGCTTCGCCCACGCCCGCCTCGTTGTCGTACATGGCCGCCGTGTCGATCGAGCGGTAGCGCCGCGGGTCAGTCGAGACCGCGTGGAAGCGTGACTCACGGGGTGGCCCGGGGTACGTGTAGAGGTGGTGCCGACCACCGACGTAGAGCTCAGGCCGCAGGTCTACAAGGATCCAAGACCCAAGGAGTATTTCGATCCCTTCCATGCGCGCACGCGGGCGGGTCCTCCGGGGCCGGCATACGAGGTTGCGAGGATCGCGACGGTCATGCACGCTTTGATCGCCTATCGCGCGCGAGCGTTCGGCACCGAGAACGTGCCCAATGGTCCGGCAATCCTGGCACCCAACCACGCGTCGTTCATGGACCACTTCTTCACCGGTGCGTTCATTCGTCGCCGGGTGCAGTTCATGGCCAAGTCGCAGTTGTTCGGCGGCAAGGCGCAGACGTGGTTGTTCACCCACGGCGGCGTGTTTCCGGTTCGCCGGGGTTATCAAGACGAAGACGCGTTCACCACCTCGTTCACGATCCTCGAACGGGGAGGTGTGGTGGTGATGTACTGCGAAGGCGGGCGCTCGCGCACGGGCAAGATCGCAGACGAGGCCAGGCCGGGGATCGGCCGGTTGGCGCTCGAGTCGGGCGCTCCGGTCGTTCCGGTCGCCATCCTCGGCTCATATCAGGTGCGCAACTGGAAGCGGCTCCAGTTTCCGCAGGTGACGGTTCAATTCGGTGAGCCGTTCAGGTTCGCGCCTGTCGAGCGCAGCACACGCGAGCAACAGCAACAGGTCGCGGACCTGATCCTGGTCCGCATCCGAGAGCTCCACGCCGAGCTCGGGCGGGTCGGTCGCAAGGGCGCGGCGCGGATCGCACGCGAGCGGCTGCGAGCCGCGCGTCGACGGCGGCTGGAAGCCGCGGCGCCTCACGGCGCACGTCCTACGCCGTAGCGATCGCCTCGGCGCCGGCCAGTCCAAGCTCGTCGACCGCCTGCTCGCGCATCTTGAACTTCTGCACCTTGCCGGTGACGGTCATCGGGAAGGAGTCGACGAACTTCACATAGCGCGGGATCTTGAAGTGGGCAATCTGGCCGCGGCAAAACTCACGCACTCCCTCCTCCGTAAGCGTCGCGGAGGGACGGACGACGATCCACGCCATCAATTCCTCGCCGTAGCGCTCGTCGGGGACCCCGATCACCTGCACGTCGGCGATCTCAGGGTGCGTGTAGAGGAACTCCTCGATCTCGCGGGGGTAGACGTTCTCGCCGCCGCGGATGACCATGTCCTTGATCCGCCCGACCACGCGGATGTAGCCCTGCTCGTCGATCGTGGCGAGGTCACCGGTGTGCATCCAGCGCTGAGCGTCGATTGCGTCGGCCGTCCGCTCGGGATCGTTCCAGTAGCCCCGCATCACCGCGTAGCCGCGCGCCAGGAACTCTCCCGGCTCGCCCCGCGGCACAGTCCGTCCGGTGGATGGATCGACGATCTTTATCTCGGTGTGTGGCATCACCTGGCCCACCGTTCCGCACCGGTTCTCGAGCGTGTCGTCACGACGTACCTGAGTCGTCACCGGCGAGGTCTCGGTCATCCCGAACGCGATCCCCATCTCGTCGATCCCCATGTCGGAGGACACGCGCTTCATCACCTCGATCGGACACGGAGAGCCGGCCATGATCCCGGTGCGCAGGGCGTGGAGATCGTAATCAGCGAAGTTCGGCAGGCCGAGCTCGGCGATGAACATGGTCGGTACGCCATAGAGGCTCGTGCACCGCTCCCGGTCGCACGCCGCGAGCGTCGCCTCGGGTTCGAAGGTCTCCTCGGGGTAGATCATGCAGGCGCCGTGCGAGGTTGCCGCCAGGTTGCCCAGCACCATTCCGAAGCAGTGATATAGGGGCACCGGGATGCAGATCCGGTCGCGCTCGGAGTAACCGAGCAGCTCCCCCACGAAGAACCCGTTGTTGAGGATGTTGTGGTGCGTCAGCGTCGCGCCCTTGGGAAAGCCGGTCGTGCCGCTCGTGTACTGGATGTTGATCGGGTCGTCGAAGTCGAGCTCCTCCATGGAGGCTCGAACCGCGCCTTCGTCCCCACCGCCGTCCGCGAGCTCATCCCACTCGTCCGTCTCGAAGAACACGGCGCGCTCGAGCGACCCCACCGACCCCCGTACCTGCTCCACCATCGCCATGAAGTCCGAACCGCGAGACTCCTGCGCGGCCAGAATCCAGCGGCATCCGGACTGTGCAAGCGCGTACTCGAGCTCGCTGGTCCGGTACGAGGGATTGACGTTGACGAGAATCACCCCCACCTTGGCGGTGGCGTACTGGACGAGCACCCACTCGGCCCGGTTCGGGCTCCACACCCCTATTCGATCTCCCTTGCGCAGCCCGGCAGCGAGCATGCCTCCAGCCAGCCGGTCGACCGCCTCGTTGAACTGAGCGTATGTAAACCGCGCGTCCTGACGGCAGGACACGAGTGCGTCGCTATCCGGCACCCGCGCTGCCGTCCGTTCGAGGTTGTGACCGATCGTCTCGCCGAGTAGCGGCTCATCACAGGCCCCATGCGAATAGGACAACGCCATCCTCTGCTCCTTCCGTCTCCGTGCACGATCGTACTGGTCCGCCACGAGGTCCAGGAGATAGCGTGTCGCGCCGATGACGCTCTTGCGCGAACAGCTTCTCGCGGGCCGGTCGATCGCGCTCGCGGGCGGCGTCCCCCCGGCGCTCCAGGAGTCGCTGGTGAAGCTGGGCGCTCGCACCCAGGCGTTCGAGCCTGACGCCGAGCGGTCGATCGCCGTCGAGGGGGTCGGGTCCTGGGCTCGCACATGGGCCCCTCTCCACGCCCTCGTGTACGACGCGTCCGCGGCGTTCGCCGGCGGTGGGTCCGAGGGGCTCCGGACGGCGCTCGAACAGGCCTGGGTCGCGATCCACGAGCTCGCGACCGGAGAGCTGATTCCGAGCGGCCGCGGCGGCAAGATCGTGTTGATAGGCCCGCGCCCCGGTGCGGGCGCGTTTGCCGAACCCGCCCGCGCGGCGCTCGAGAACCTCGCGCGTACGCTGTCGGTCGAATGGGCGCGCCATCAGATCACCGCGACGATGGTCGCCCCGGGTGCCCGGACCACCGACCAGGACCTGGCCGGCATCGTCTGCTATCTGGTCTCGCCGGCCGGGGACTATTTCAGTGGCTGCCGCCTGTCCCTGGGAGAGGCTGACACCGTCACGGTGCCTCCGCCCAGGGCACGATGACCGCGTCCTCGAGCGGCGAGTCGCGGGCGACCACATATTCGGCGGGCTCGGTGCTCGAAGGGTTGACGAGCACGTGGGTCTCGCGCGGCGGGACGTAGACGAGGTCGCGCGGCTCGAGCATCAACTCCTGCTCGAGGTGGTCGCCCCATTTGACCCGCAGCGCCCCAGAGAGCATGTAAACGGCGCTCTCGCATCCCTCGTGGTAGTGCGGGCGCGACTGTGCCCCGGGCGGCACGCGGAACACGGCCATGTAGATGTTCTGCGCTCCGGCGGTGGCCTGCGAGATCTCCGCGCCTCCCACGACCCCGCGAGGCACCTCCCGGTCCGGGCCGGGCTTGACGACCTTCATCGCGTCCGGCCAGGACGGACGGCTCCCATCGCGCCAGTCTAAGGGATCGACAGGCCCTAACGCCGGTCCTGAGGCTGTCCCGCGACCTCGATCTGCAGCGGCGGTTGCGAGGCCGCCTCGTGGTCGACCTGGAGCGTTGTGTGGTGCAGGTCGAAGCGCTCCTCGAGCAGCCGCTGGAGTGCCCGGCGCAGCTCGTGGCAGTCGCTGCCGGCGCGCACCACGACGTGGGCGGACAGCGCCGGAAACCCCGAGGTGACCTCCCACACGTGGAGGTCGTGGACCTCGACCACTCCTGGATAGGCGGCGAGAAGGCGGCCGATCTGCTCGGGATCCAGTCCCGCCGGCGCCGCCTCCATGAACACTCGGCCCGATGCGATGAGGAGGCCGTAGGCGGCGTGCAACATCAGCGCGGCGACGAGCAGCGAGGCGATCGCGTCCGCGCGATCGAATCCGGTGGCCATGATCACGACCGCGGCCACCGCGGTGGCGATGAATCCGTATAGGTCGGTGAGGATGTGGCGATATGAGCCCTCGACGTTGAGGGTGCGCCTCTCGCCCGCTCGGCCCGCGAGAATCCGAGCCGCGAACAGGTTCACGACGATCCCGACCAGCGCGACCACGAGCACCAGCGTGCCGTGCACCTCCGGAGGCGACAGCAGCCTCCTGATCGCCTCGAAGACGATCAGCAGGGCGAGGATCAGCAGGGTCACCCCGTTGGCCTGAGCGCTCAGGATCTCTGCCCGACCGAGGCCGTAGGTCATCGCGCCCCGCGCGGGGCGCGCCGCCAAGCGGGCTGCGGCCAGCGAGAGACCCAGAGCCGCGGCGTCGGTGAGCATGTGGGCCGAGTCCGACAGCAGCGCCAGCGACGACGCCAGGATGCCGGCCACGACCTCGCCGACCATGAACGCGAGGATCAAGACCAGCGCGAAGGTCAGCGCGCGGCCGTCGGTGGCTCGCGTCACGTGGACGTGGTCGTGCGCCATGCGCTCAGTTAACCGATGGATCGGGCGGCATGCGCGCGATCAGCGCGTAGTTCCCGCCCTTGCGCGTTAGTACATCGGACCACAGCCCCTCCGGGTCGGCGGTGAACGCGTCTGGAAGGCGCGCGCCCTCCAGGATCCAGTCGCCGCGCTCGACTTCCCCGTCGAGCTGTCCCGGCCCCCAGCCCGCGTGACCGACGAAGGCGCGGCCGGTGCGCACCCCGGCGACCGGACCGTCCTCCGGCGAGGACCCCGCGCCGAGCACCCCCACGTCCGCGAAAGCGATCAGCGCCGCGTCGTCCGGATCGTCGAACTGCGCCAGAACGATCACCGACGACGGCTGCACCGGTCCGCCGATGAAGAGCTGGTCGGCCAGGTCGACCAGGTCCTCGAGCTGCGGAACGGCCTCGCCCACCGTCGTTTCGGACGGCCGGTTGAGCACAACCCCGAGTGCTCCCTCCTCGCTGTGCTCGATGACGAGCACCACCGTACGCCAGAAGTTCGGGTCCAGAAGCCTGGGGCCGGCGATGAGGAGCGTTCCGCGCATGGAGTCCACAGCGACATTGTGATACCCGCGTTGGTCACAGTCCGAGCGACCGGCCCAGGATCTCCTTCATGATCTCGTCCGTCCCGCCGCCGATCGGACCGAGCCGAGCGTCCCGCGCTGCGCGCTCGAGATCAGAGCCCGGCCCGTGGATCTGTCGGCAGGCATCGATTACGTCGAATGCCGCGCGCTGGGTGGCGAGCTTCGCGATCGTCACCTCTCGCGTGGCATCCTCGCCCCGCGCGTAGCGTCGGAGCGCCGAATAGGTGACGACGCGCCCCGCCTCGATCGTGACCGCTACCTCCGCCAGCTGGTGGCGGATCGCCTGGTCCCCGGCGCGCCGGCTCGCGAGCGGCAGCGTGCGCTCGAACGCGACCTGCATCGCGCCGACCGCGCCCAGAGCCATCAGCAGCCGCTCCCACTGGAAGTTGGCCATGATCAGATAGAAGCCGGCGTTCTCCTCGCCGAGGAGATTCTCCTCGGGTACGAACACCTCGTCGAAGGTGATCAGGGCGGTATCGGACGCGTGCCACCCGAGCTTCTCGAGCGCGGTGGACTCCACGCCGGGGCCACGGTCAACGATCAGGAACGACAGGCCTCGATGGCCCCCTTCGGGAGTTGTCCTCAGTGCGGTCACGATCACGTCCGCGCGGACGCCGCCGGTGATGAACGTCTTGGAACCGTTCAGGACGTAGCCGCCGTCGGCCTTCGTGGCGCGAGTCCGCAGCGCCGCCACATCCGAACCCGCGTCGGGCTCGGTGATCGCGAGCGCGGCGATCTTCTCCCCCCGGATCCCCGGCACCAGATACCGCTGCTTCTGATCCTCGGTGCCGAATCGCCAGATCGGCGGCAGCGCGATTCCGCCGTGGGCGCCGATTCCCGCGGCCAGGCCGCCCGACCCGCACCGAGAAAGCTCCTCGACGAACACGGCGTCGGCGACCAGGTCCCCGCCGCCGCCATATTCCGGTGGGAACTTCAGCCCGATATAGCCGAGCTCGGCAAGACGTCCGAACACCTCGTTCGGGAACCACCGCGCGTCCTCCCATTCCGCGGCGTGAGGGAGGAGCTCCGTCTCCACGAACTGTCGGACGGCGGCTCGGAGCTCCTCGTGCTCGGGGGTGAACGGCGGTGGGAGTCGCCGCGCGATTACGTGACCTTTCTGATCACCCAGAAGTCCGATGCCAGCCCGGCGTTCGGATCGAACCAGTGCGCGTCCATCCAGAAGCGGCCGCCCATTCCCCAGCCGGTGCCCCATGAGTTCTCGATCTGGAATGCCGGATCGCTGAACCTGGTGCCGCTGAAGTCATAGCCGCTCATCACCACGCAGTGGCCGCCGATGAATTGCTCCCCCGGGCGGGGAACCGGCAGCGGCTCCTTGGTCGGGTCCCAGGAGCCGTCCTCGAACGACGTAGGCACGCTGAAGCCGAACACAACCGGGTAGCCGGCCGCGAGCGCGGTCCGGAGCGGGGCGCCGGCGCCGCCGAGCAGCACGCGCTTGTAGACGAGCGCCTCGTGCTTGGTCGCGTCCTGGTAGACGTTGGGCGGGGGCTTCTCCTCGAATGGGCCCGGGTTCGCGTCGGAGTAGGGCCATTCCGACTCGGGCGGCGCGCCCAACTTTGCCACCACCTTGATCCCGTCCCGGATCTGGCCCCCCGCGTCCTGGTTGACCGTGCCCTCGATGACCCGCTCGTTGTAGTAGATGAACAAGCGCGAGGGCGTCGCCGCGGGCTCGCCCTGACGGGTCTGCTCGTACTCGAGCGCGCGAGCTATCCCGTTGCCCGTACACGATCCCAGGTGCCCCTGGTTGTAGATCGGCGGCATGTTCGGGCTCAGGTCCACCTTCGGCGGCACCTGGTCGGGGCGGGAGATCGCCTCCTCGAGGTTGAATATCCGGTCCCGCGGATCCGGAAGGTCTGGTTGCCAGCCATAACGGCTGATTTTGCGTGACGTCGGCGCGGTGCGCGCCTCTTCTGCGAGTGCCATCCGGCTCTCCTTCTGGTTGCCCCTAAATTCGCCCCTACTATCTCACAGCCTGACACTTCTCAAATAGAGAAATGTCACACCCGTCCCGATCGACTAAAGACCGTACGAGCGGCCGATCACGTCGAGCATGATCTCGTCCGTGCCGGCGCCGATGCGGTTCAGCCGCAAATCGCGCCAGGAGCGCTCGATCCCGTACTCCTTCATGTAGCCGTTGCCCCCGTGGATCTGGATGCACTCGTCCGCCACCTCGACGGCGATGCGGGCCGCGTACAGCTTGGCCATCGTGATCTCGCGGACCGGGTACTCGCCGTTCTGAAAGCGCCACGCGGTGGTGTACACCATCTGACGCGCGGTCTCGATCTTGGTCGCCATCTCGGCGAACTTGTGGCGGATGACCTGGAAGTGGCCGATCGCGCGGCCAAACGCGGTTCGCTCCTTGGCGTACTGAAGCGTGCGGTCGAACACGTGCTGGGCGCCCGCCACCGATCCCGCCGCGCCGATCAGGCGCTCGCCCTGGAGCTCCCACATGATGTGGTAGAACCCCCTGCCGATCTGGCCGAGCACGGCGGAGGCGGGGACGCGCACATCCTGGAAGGCGAGGAGGGCGGTGTCGGACGCGTGCATGCCGAGCTTCTCGAGCCGCTTCTCACGGATCACGCCCGGTACATCCATGGGCACCAAGAACAGCGTGAAACCGTCGTAGCCAGCGTCCGGGTCGGTCTTCGTGACCAGGACGATCCCGTGCGCACGGTGGCCATTGGTGATGAACGTCTTCGAGCCGTTGATCACGTACTCGTCGCCGTCTCTGACGGCGCGGGTCTTGATGCCGGCCACATCGGACCCCGCGTCGGGCTCTGAGATGCCCAGGCAGAGGATCTTCGTGCCCTGGATGGCCGGCACGAGCCACTCGTGCTTTTGCTCCTCGGTGCCGAACTTGAGGATCGGCGGCATCGCCATATCGGTCTGCACCGCGATCCCCATGCCGAGACCGCCGCAGTGTGCGTGCACGAGCTCCTCGGCAAGCACGAGCGCGGTGTAGTAGTCGCCGCCCTGACCGCCGTACGCCTCGGGCTTGTCGAGCCCCAGGAAGCCGAGCTCGCCCATCCGCTCGAAGACCCAGTCGGGAAAGGTCGTTTCCTCCCACTCCTCGGCGTGCGGCTGGAGCTCGCCCGTCACGAACCGGCGGATCGATTCACGCAGCTGCTCGTGCTCGTCGGTGAAGATGAAATGCTTGCGCTGGATCGCGAAGTCGGGTTTGAGGACGTCGGCGGTTGTCATGGCAGAGCACCGTACCGGGAGCCGGCGAGAAAGTAAACAGTAGGACTTCCTACTTGCTACTTGTTGTGAGAGGATCCGGCTCCATGTCCTATGCGACCTTGCGCTACGGAGTGTCCGACAGCGGTATCGCGACGATCGCGCTCGACCAGCCCGAGACCCGCAACGCGCTGTCGGATGACCTGCTGGGCGAGCTGATCGATGCGCTCGAGGCGGCGCGCGAGGATCCCGAGGTGCGCTGCGTGGTGCTGACCTCCACCCACGAGCGGGTGTTCTCCGCCGGCGCCAACCTCGCAGGATTCGCGGCGGACGTGCCGCTGGTGCACAAGCACTTCGCCACAGAGCGTTTCCCACGGCTGTTCCGGCTGTTGGGCGAGCTCGGCAAGCCGTCGATCTGCGCGGCCAACGGGCACGTGCTTGCGGGGGCGTTGGGGATCGCGCTGGCCTGCGATCTGATCATCGCCCGCGAGGGCGCCCGATTCGGAACCCCCGAGATCGGCGTGGGCGTGTTCCCGTTCATGATCATGGCGTTGATCTACCGAAACGTTCCCCGCAAGGCGACCAACGAGCTGCTCCTTCTGGGCGAGCAGATCTCGGCCGAAGAGGCGCACCGCATCGGGATCGTCAACCGGGTGGTGCCCGGCGGCGAGTTCGAGGACACGGTCCGCGAGTGGGCGGAGAAGCTCGCCCGCTCCTCGCCGGTCATGATGCGGCTGGGCAAGGACGCGATGTTCCGCCAGCAGGACATGGCGTTCGCCGACGCGATCGACTTCCTCCGCTCCCAGCTGACGATCGCCTTCTCGACCGAGGACCTCGGGGAGGGGGTCAAGGCGTTCTTCGAAAAGCGCGAGCCGGAGTGGAGGGGCCGATGACCACCGACGCCACCGCTCCCAGCCTGCTGCGACCGCTCGCCGAGGACCTCCGCGCCCGGCGCGAGCAGATCAGGCAGGGCGGCGGACCCGAGAAGATCGCCACCCAACACGCGGCCGAGAAGCTGACCGCGCGCGAGCGCCTGGAGCTGCTGATCGATGCCGGTACGTTCGTGGAGCTCGGGATCCACGGGCGCCCACACTTCTCGCAGCGCGCGATGGAGGGTCGCGAGGCGCCGGCGGACGGAGTGATCACGGGCTACGGCAAGGTCGAAGGCAGGCTCGCGGCCGTGGCCGCGTACGACTTCACGGTGATGGCGGGGTCCATGGGGATGACCGGCGAGCTCAAGGTCTCGCGGTTGCGGGAGCTGGCGCTAACGAAGCGGATCCCGATGGTCTGGCTGCTGGACTCGGCCGGCGCTCGGATTCAGGAGGCGGTGGGTTCGCTGTTCGCCGGCTCCGGGCACCTGTTCCGCGAGGAGGTGATCAATTCGGGCGTGATTCCGCAGGTCGCCGCGCTGATGGGCCCGTGCGCGGCCGGGACCGCGTACATCCCTGGGCTGGCGGACTTCGTGCCGATGGTTCGCGGGCGCGGCTCGATGGCGCTGGCCGGTCCCCACCTGGTCCGCGCGGCCGTGGGTGAGGAGGTCACGCAGGAGGAGCTCGGCGGCTCGCGCGTGCATTGCCGGAAGTCCGGCGTCGGCGATCTCGAGGTCGCGAACGATCCGGAGTGCATCGAGGCGATCAAGCGGTACCTCAGCTACTTCCCTTCGCACTGCGAGGAGCCGCCTCCAGCGATGCAGTGCACCGACCCCGTCGACCGCGGCGACGAGGAGCTGCTCGACGTGCTTCCCGATTCCAACCGCAAGCCGTATGACATGTACGAGGTCATTCGCCGGATCGTCGACGACGGCGAGTACTTCGACCTCAAGCCGCAGTTCGCCAAGACGATCATCACCTGCCTGGCCCGGTTCGGTGGCCGGCCCGCCGGCATCGTCGCCAACCAGCCCAAGCAGCTCGGCGGGATCCTCGACAACGACTCCGCCGACAAGGCGGCGCGGTTCATCAATTTGATCAACGCCTACGGCATCCCGCTCGTGTATCTGATGGACGTGCCCGGCTTCATGGTCGGGACCAAGGTCGAGGAGGCGGGGATCATCCGCCACGGCGCGAAGATGCTGTACGCCACCGCGAACGCGACCGTGCCCAAGATCACGGTCGTCCTGCGCAAGGCGTACGGCGCCGGCTACTACGTGATGTGCGGCCGCGCGTACGAGCCGGACCTGATCGTGGCCTGGCCATCCGCGGAGATCAGCGTGATGGGCCCGGAGGGCGCGGTGGAGATCATCTTCCGCAAGCAGGTCGAGGCCGCCGATGACCCGGCCGCGAAGCGAGCCGAGCTGATCTCCGAGTTCCGCAAGATCATCGACGTGTACATCGCGGCGGGCAACGACATGATCGACGACGTGATCGATCCGCGCGAGACGCGGCCGACCATCTGTCGGGCCCTCGAGATGGCGGCCGGCAAGCGCGTGCACCGGCCCTGGAAGCGCAACGGCGTGGTGCCGGTGTGAGCGTTGCGGATCCTGTGGTGATCACGTGTGCGATCTCGGGTGCGATCGCCAACCGCGATCAGTGCCCCGCGATCCCGTACGCGCCCGAGGAGTACGCCGCCGAGGCCCGCCGGGTCGTCGACGAGGGCGGCGTCCACATCCACATCCACGCGCGCCGGCCGGATGGCACGCCTTCGTACGAGATCGCGGACTTCGTGGCGATCCGCGAGGCCATCGTGGGCGAGGTCGGGGACGCGGCGATCATCAACTTCTCGACCGGAACGATCGGCGTCCCGGTTGCCAAGCGGATCGCGTACCTGGAAGCCGGGCGCCCCGAGGTCGCGGCGCTCAACATGGGCTCGATGAACTACGCGAAGTACTCGAGCAAGCGCAGGGACTTCGTGTTCAAGTTCGTCTTTGCCAACCCGTTCGAGGAGATCATCGAGTTGCTCGAGGCGATGCGCCGCCTTCAGATCAAGCCCGAGCACGAGTGCTTCGACCTCGGCCACGTCGGCTCGCTCGCCCCGCTCGTCGACATGGGTCTGCTCGCGGAGCCGCTGCACGCGGACTTCGTTATGGGCGTGGTCGGGGGCGTCCCCGCGACGGCCCGCAATCTGGCCGCGATGGCCGACAACATGCCGGCGGGCCGCCACCACTGGGGCGTGATCGGGATCAGCCGCGAACAGTGGATGCTGGTGGCCGCCGCGCTGACGCTGGGAGGCTCGATCAGGGTCGGACTCGAGGACAACTTCTATCTGCCCGACGGCTCGATGGCGCGCTCCAACGGAGACCTGATCGCCAAGGCGCGTCAGATGACCGCGGAGGTGGGTCGTCGGCCGGCGACGGTCGCCGAGGCCCGAGAGCTGTTGGGGATCCCGGCGCCGGTCAGGGCATGAGCGAGCTACCGCTGGCGGGCCTGAAGGTCCTCGACCTTACGAGGTTGCTTCCGGGCGGGTTCTGCTCGCTGCTGCTCGCCGACTTCGGCGCGGACGTGGTCAAGGTCGAGGACACGGGCATGGGCGACTACGTCCGCTGGTCACCGCCGTACTACGAAGGCGCCGACCCGAGCGCGCGCAGCGCCCTGTTTCTGGCGCTCAACCGCGGCAAGCGCTCGATCCGGGTGGATCTGAAGACCGACGTGGGTAAGGAGGTGCTGATCCGCCTGGCGCGCGACGCCGACGTGCTGCTGGAGTCGTTCCGTCCCGGCGTTCTCGACCGGCTCGGGGTCGGATACGAGCGCCTGCGGCACGAGAACCCGCGGCTCGTCTACTGCGCGATCACGGGCTACGGTCAGAACGGGCCGAACCGAGACCGCTCCGGCCACGACATGAACTACCTCGGCCTGAACGGGATTCTGGGGCTCACCGGAGAGGCCGATGGTCCCCCGGTTCAGTCCGCGGGACAGATCGCGGATCTCGGCGGTGGCGCGCTGACCGCGCTGGTCGGCATCTTCATCGCGCTGCGGGAGCGGGAGCGCTCCGGCGCCGGCCAGCTCGTGGACTCTTCGATGTTCGACGGGTCGATGGCGTGGCTCGCGTTCGTGGCGGCAGACGCCCTCGCGACCGGACGCTGGCCGGTGCGAGGCGGCCTGCCGCTGGCGGGCGGTCTGACCTGCTACCGGCCCTACCGGTGCGCCGACGGCTACGTGAGCCTCGGAGCGCTCGAGCCGAAGTTCTGGAAGGCGTTCTGCCTGGGCGTCGGGCGCGAGGACCTGCTCGAGCACGCGTTCGACCCGCCCGGGTCGGATGCCCACCGGGCGGTGAGCCAGGTCTTTGCCGGCTGGACCCGCGAGGAGTGGCGAGTGTTCGCGAGCAAACACGACTGCTGCCTCGAGCCGGTGCTCGATCTGGACGAGGTGTTGGGGTCCGAGCTGGTGGCTTCGCGCGACATGGTGGTGGAGCTCGATCAGCCGGGGGCGGAGCGGCCGGTCAGGCTGCTCGGGCTGCCGGTCAAGCTGAGCCGCACACCGGGCGATCCGACCCGCGCGCCGGGGCCGGCGCTCGGAGAGCACACCGACGAGGTGCTCAGGGCGGCGGGATATTCCGCCCCGGAGATCGCCGCGCTACACGAAGCCGGAGCGGTTGCGGGACCGGCGACGGCCGGAGCCGTGCGGGCGTCATTTATGGGCGCATGAGCTCGACCGCGGCAAACGGGATGCTCAGGATGTCGGAGCTCGCGGAGCGCTCCGGGGTCAGCGCCGGGACGATCAAGCACTACCTGCGCGAGGGGCTGCTCGGGACGGACGACGAGGTCGTGCGCACGAGCCGCAACATGGCGTACTACCCGGTGGAGTTCGTCGATCGGGTCCGGCTGATCAAGCGCTTGCAGGAGGAGCGGTTCATGCCTCTGCGGGTGATCCGCGACCTGATCGGCTCCGATCCGGGACGGGCGGCTCGACTGATCGAGCTCGAGGACCGGATTCTCGAGCAGGCGATCGAGGCCCGCGAGACGCGGCGCGTGTCGCGGACGAAGGTCCGAGTGACGTACGCCATGCCCCAGAACGTCCTCGACCGGCTCGAGGACATCGGCGTGCTGACCCCGACCCCGCGCGGCTATGACGCCGACGACGTCGCGATCATCGAGGCGATCTCGCGCTTCCGCGCCGGGGGTTACGAGGAGGCGATCGGCTTTACCGTGTACGACACGCTCCGCTATCGCCATGCGCTCGAGCCGCTGGTGGAGGAGGAGGTGCGGGTGCTGCTCGACCGCCTGGCGGGCAGGGTCGCGGTCGAGCGCGCGGTCGAGATCATCTCCTCGGGAGCCGAGCCGCTCCGTGACCTGATCGGCGCGATGCACTCGAAGCTGTTGCTGGCCGCGCTCCGTCGCGCCCACCACCACGAATCGTGATCTGATACCCATAGGTGGTCAGCCATGCGCGCCGCCGCAGTCCAACTCAACTCCACAGACGACATCGATCGCAACCTGGCCACCGCCGACCGGCTGGTTCGCGAGGCCGCGGGCCGGGGCGCACAGCTCGTCGTCCTGCCCGAGAAGTGGAGCGTGCTCGGAACCGACGAGCAGATGACGGCCGGAGCACAGCCCCTCGATGGGGACTGCATCACCTGGGCGCGCTCTGCCGCACGAGAGCTGGGGATCGACCTGGTGGCGGGATCGATCACGGAGAAGCTCGAGGGCCGCGCCAAGACGTCGAATACGAGCGCTCACCTGGGGCCAGACGGAGAGCTGCGCGCGGTCTACCGGAAGATTCACATGTTCGACGTCGAGGTGGACGGAGTGCAGTACGCGGAATCGGCGACCGAGGAGCCGGGCGACGAATCGGTCGTATCCGAGCTGGCGGACGGGATCCTGATGGGCCTGACCATCTGCTACGACGTGCGCTTTCCCGAGCTGTACGGAATCCTGAGCGCGCGTGGGGCCGAGGTGATCACCGTTCCGGCCGCGTTCACCCTGGCGACGACCCGCGACCACTGGGAGGTGCTGCTCAGGGCGCGGGCGATCGAGAACCAGTGCTTCGTGGTGGCGGCAAATCAGATCGGGCCCCATCCGCCCGGTCACCGCGCGGGCGGCCGGTCGATGATCGTCGACCCCTGGGGACTCGTGCTCGCTCTGGCACCCGACTCCGAGACCGTGATCGTGGCCGACCTCGACTTCGGGGCGCTGCGCGACATCCGGCAACGGCTCCCCTCGCTCGTGCATCGCCGGGCAGACGTGCGCGATCCCACGGCGGCTCTATGACCGCTTCAGCGACGACGGCGGCGATCGACAAGCGCCGGCAGATCCTCGACGCGGCGGTGCGGGTGTTGGCGCGCCAGGGATTTCATACCTGCCGCGTTTCGGATATCGCGGACGAGGCTGGTGTCGCCTACGGGCTCGTCTATCACTACTTCTCCTCCAAGGAGGAGATCCTCGACACGCTGTTCCTGGAGCGCTGGGACGTGATGCTGGCGGCCATCTCCGAGGCCGACGCGTCGCGGAGCGCGCCGCGGGACAAGCTCTATGCCATAGCAGCCTTCATCATCGATTCCTACCGCCACGACCCCGATCTGATGAAGGTGATCATCGTCGAGGTGACGCGCGCCGCCAACACGTTTGGCCGGACGCACCTGGCGAAGATCCGCGAGGCATACGAGCAGATCGCGGCCATCGTCGCGCGGGCTCAGGCCGAGGGCACGTTCCGAAACGAGATCACCCCGCAGTTCGCCGCACTCGCCTTCTACGGGCTCGTCGAGCAGGTGCTGACGAGCTGGATCTTCGAAGCCGACGCGGCCGGCGAGGAGGAGCTCGAACGCGCCAAGGGCCTGATCGTCGACACGATCTGCCGGGGGCTCGAGCGATGAGCCCGGATCAGGCGCCGGCCCCGCAACGCCCGGAAAGTCTGATTGAATCCCGACGGATGACGGAGAGCCCTTTGGTCAAGCGTCTGCTCTGGTCAGGACTGCTCGCCGGCACGGGCGCGCTCGCAAGCATCGTCGCGGCGCGGTTGGCAGCTCTGATCTGGACGCGCGTCTTCGGCGAAGAGCCACCCGAGTGACCGATCAGTTCGAGAGTCAGAGCGCCCAGCCAGCCCCTGCCGGTACGGCGCCCCTGGCCACGGTTCAGGGGTCGCCCGCGACCGATGGTGCTGGTAAGCCGCTGACCGATCGGGCCGGAGAGTTGATGCGCGACCGTCCCGAGGTGGCCGTCGGCGCCGCGTTCGCCGGCGGCTTCCTGCTCGCCCAGATCCTGAGGCGCCTTGTCCACTGATAGCCGTCAGAACGAGAACATCGCGACCGCGGTGACCGACGTCTCCGAGCGGATGTCCGTGCTCGTCCGCGAGGAGATCGAGCTCGCCAGGGCGGAGGTGACGGCGAAGATCTCGAGCATCGCCCGGGGTGCGATAGCCGTGGGGGCCGGCGCGGTGTTCGCCGTGTTCGGGATCTGGTTTGCCATGGAGACGATCGCCTGGGCACTGAACGCGGTGTTCGTCAGCGGGGCGGGTGATCTCTGGATCGGCTTCCTGATCGTCACCGGGGTGTTGTTTGCCCTGGCGCTGGTCGCGGGGCTGTTCGCCTGGCGCAAGCTCCGGGTCGGGGCGCCGACCCCGACGATGGCGATCGACGAGGCAAAGCGGATCCGCGAGACGGTGTCGAAGGCGGAGGCCGATCGCCCGTTGCCCGTGCCCGCGGGCCGGGAGGGCGAGCAGGTGCCCGCTCCCACGCGCACCGAGGCCAATCACTAGTGTGCCCTAATCGCCGGACGGTGCACTAATGCCTGCGCCCACGCGCTCGCCGCAGGAGATCCGCGCCTCGATCGAGCAGAACCGCCAGCAGCTCGGGACCTCGCTCGAGAAGCTGCGACTCGAGGTCGTCCGTCTCACCGACTGGCGGGCTCAGCTTCGAAACCACCAGCGGGAGATCATGATCGGGGCCGGGGTGGCCGGCTTCGTGCTCGGCGGTGGCATGGCCGCGATCGGGGCGATCGCGTTCGGCCGGCGGCGTCGTTCCAGCTCCTAGTGGACCATCCTTCAAATCCGCACCCCCTTCGCGGCTGCGAATCTTCGCCTCGCTGCGTCCTCGGACCTCGGTGTAGCGCTGCTACACCTTCGGTCCTGCGTCCTCAACACTCGCAAGCTCGTGTGGAAGGTTCCACGCGCGCGAATGGGGCACTGATTTTCAGGCTGGCCCACTAGATCAGGCCAGCGGGGATTCCGCCGGCGCCCAGCAGCCCGGGCCCTACGTGCGCGCCGATGACCGGGCCGATCTGAGAGACCACCAGCGGCTCGCGCTTGAACATCTCCCTGCCCAGCCGCGCGAGCTCCTCGGCTTCCCGGTAGGCCTGGATGTGCTGGACCACCCAGGCGTCGGCTCCATCCTGCGCTCGCGTTCGCAGCAGCTCGACCAGGCGCTCGAACGAGCGACGGGAGGTGCGTACCCGCTCGACCGGAGTGATCACGGACTCGACCGTCAGGATCGGCTTGATCTGCAGCGCCGACCCCAGCCAGGCTCGAGCGCCGCCGATCCGGCCACCCCGGCGCAGGTACTCGAGCGTGTCGATCGCGAACCACAGGCGCAGCTGGGCCCTGGCATGGTGCGCGCGCTCCACCACCGCCGTGGCGTCGGCGCCGGCTCGCGCCGCCGCCGCCGCCGCGAGCACGACCAGCCCCTCCCCGCCGCACGCGGTGGCGGAGTCGACCACATGCACGCGACTGCCTAGCTTGCCGAGCTGTTCGCGCGCCTGCTGGGCGGTGTGCACCGTCCCGGACATGCCGCCGGCGAGGTGGATCGAGACGACGTCGTCGCCGCCGCGCACCAGCGGCTCGTACGTGGCCAGAAAGTCCCCGATCGACGGTTGAGAGGTGCTCGGGAGCTCGGGCGCCGTACGCAGGCGTTCGTAGTAAGCGTCATAGTTGGTGATGTCGCTTTCGCGCTGGGTCTCCCCGTCCCAGTGCAGGTACAGGCTGACCTCGCGAATCCCGTGCGCCTGTATGAGGTCGCGGGGGAGGTAATGGCACGTGTCGGTGACGATCGCGACGGCCACGACGGCCGGACCCTAGCGTGGTGAAAACCAGTTTGAATGGACTGGACGGGAGCGAGGATCAGAGCGCGGCCGTACACTGAGCTTGCTGAGGTGCCCCTCACGCTGGTCATCGGCGGGACCGGTTTCATCGGGTCGCATGTCACCCGATTGCTCGTCGAGCGAGGCGATGAGGTGAGGGTGACCGTTCGTGCGGCCTCGAGACTTGACGTTATCGCGGGCCTCCCGGTCGAACAGGTGCGTGCGGACGTGCGCGACCGGCAGTCGATCCGGCGTGCGCTCCGGCGCGTCGATCGCGTGTTTCACGCCGCCGGCACCACCAATCTCGGGCTGCCTCGCGAGCAGGCGTTCGCGCTGAACTTCGAGGGCACCCGCATCGTGCTCGAGGAGGCGCTCCGAGCCGGCGTGCAGCGCGTCGTCTACACCTCGTCGGTCGCCGCGATCGGACCGGCTCCGAAGGGGTCGACCGCCGACGAGACGAACGTCTGGGATGCCGGCCGCTACGGCATCGCGTACGTCGACTCCAAGCACGAGGCGGAGGTCATGGCGCTGCGCCTGGTCGTCCGCGGGCTCCCGCTGGTGATCGTCAATCCGACGTACGCGCTGGGCGCGGGCGATCCCGGACGCTCCTCGACGGCGCTCGTGCGGCGGTTCATGCTGCGCCGCATCCCGGCCTACGTGGACGGAACGCTAAATATCGTCGGTGTGGAGGACGTGGCCCGCGGTCACGTGCTGGCCGACGAACGCGGGGCGGTGGGGGAGCGGTACATCCTGGGGAATCGGAACTACACGCTGGATCGGCTGTTCGCCGACCTGGGCCGGCTGACCGCAGTGGAGCCACCGGCGGTGAAGCTCCCGGTCCCCGTGGCGCTGGCGCTGGCCGGAGCGGCGCAGCGCCTTCCTGGCCTGGCGATGCCCCCGCCACCGGAGATCCGCGCGGCCTCGCTGAACTGGGCGTTCAGGAACACCAAGGCCAAGCAGCAGCTGGGATGGCGCACCTCGCCCCACGAGGACGCCCTCGAGGAGACCATTGCCTGGTATCGCCAGCGTGAAGGGGACCGGCTGCCGGCAACCGGCTCGCGCCAGTCACTGCCGCTGCGCGCGGCGGCGAGCGTGCTCAGGCGAACCGGACTCGGCTGAGCGATGTCTGTGCGGAGGCGCTCTATCGTCCACGGCCGGTGGCCACGCTATATCGCTGCACGACCCCGACGAACTGGCTGTGCCCGTGCGGCAAGGTGGCGCGCGCGCTCAGCCGAGAGGGGATCGCCTTTGCCGAAGTGAAGGTCCCACAACGCCGCTCACGGCGACCCGAGGTCGAGGCGCTGACCGACCAGCGGCGGGTGCCCGTCCTGGTGATCGACGGGGAGGCGATCTGCGACTCGCGCCGCATCGTGGAGTACCTCGAGTTCAGACGGCAGCACCGGTAGCCCTCGGGCGGGGGTCCACCACCCATTTCTTGGCCGGCCCGCCCGACGGCGCGGCAAGCGCCGCGGGCAGCTCCTCGAGCGAGATCGTCTCACCGAGCAGCAGCCGCCAGTCGATCCTGCCCGCCGCGAGGATCGCGAGCGCGCGATCGACCTCCGCGGGGGAATGGTGGAAAGTGCCGCGCAGGTCGAGCTCGTCGTAGTGGATCGGCCCCGGCGGAAGCGTGACCGCCGCGCCCTTGGGACAGCCGCCCACGAACACCACCACGCCGCCGGGTGCCGCGGCGTCGACCGCGGCGCGCCAGGCCTCGGGTCGGCCGACCGCTTCGAAGACCAACTCGTGCTGGCCGAGGTTGTGTTCATCGACGGCGTGAGCGCCGAGTTGCTTGGCCTGGGCCCGGCGCTCGGGGTGCGGGTCGGCGACCGTGACCGAGCGACCCTCGGCAGACAGCAGCGCACCGAGCATCAGGCCCATCGGTCCGCCTCCGATGACGCCGACGTCGTTCGAGTCGGCGCCGCGCGCAATCGCGTGGATCGCCGCCGCGAGCGGCTCGGCGGTCGCCGCGGCGGCGGAGGGAAGGTGCTCCGGGACGGGGTGGAGCGCTCCGGAGGGGGCCGCGATCCGCTCCCCGAATCCGCCCAGGACCCAGATCAGCGCGCGACAGATCTGGGGGCGGCCCGCCCGGCACGGCGCGCACTCGCCGCACACGATCGAGTCCGAGACCAGCACGCGTTCTCCGGTGTCCAGGCGGATGCCCGCCGTCTCGTGTCCGAACCGGCACGGGTACGGGGGCAGCGCCCGGTGTCCGTGGCGCCACATCTTCACGTCCGTGCCGCACGTGGTGGCTGCCTGCACTTCGACGACCACTTCGCCCTCGGGCTCCTCGACGTCCTCGACGCGGAGGTCCTCGGGGCCGTAGAGAAGTGCGGCTCTCATGGCACGACCACCACCTTGAGCGCGCCGCCTCCGCGCTGGAGCGCGAGCGCTGCCGCGGTCTGCTCGAGCGGGAGACGGTGGGTCACCAGGGGCAGCGGATCGACCTGCCCGGACGAGATCAGCTCGAGCGCGCGGCGCATGTCGTTCGGGCCGGCCGAGTAGCTGGCGGTGATCGTCAGCTCCCGCATGAACAGCGAGGTGCCGTCGAATGCGGGAGGCGCCTCGGGAGCCGGCGGCGCGTACAGGCATAGTGTGCCGCCGGGGGCGAGCGCGGCGGCCGCATCCGCGATGGCGTCGGGCTTCGGCGTGCAGACGATCGCCACGTCGACCAGCTCGTTGCCATGACGCTCGGCACCCAGAGCCTGAGCCCTCGCCAGCCGGTCCGGGTTTGGCTCTCGCACCCACACGGCATCCACCGAGCGGGCGTGCGCGGAGGCGATGGCAAGCAGTCCGTTGACGCCGGCCCCGACCACGAGGAGGCTGTCGCCGGGGTGTAGCCCGGCTCGATCCTCGGCGCGCAGCACGCACGCGAGCGGCTCGACGAACGTGGCCGCGACAGCATCCATGTCGTCCGGGAGCGCCAGCAGCTCGCCGACGAGCTCCGCCGGCACCCGCAAGCGCTCGGCGAAGCCGCCGGGATGGAGGTTGGTCGCACGGAAGCGCTCACACAGCGTCTCGTGGCCGCGTCGGCAGCGCCGGCACTCCCCGCAGGGCGCGTGATGGTGTATCGCCACCCGGGCCCCAATTTGCACGCCGTCGGCACCCAGGCCGACGGCGTGCACGATCCCCGCCAGCTCGTGGCCGAGCACCGTCGGGAGCTTGCGCGCCACGTACCAGTCCAGGACGTCGGACGCGCACACGCCGCAGGCGAGCACTTCGCAGACGACTTCCCCGGGCGCTGGCTCCGGGTCCTCGGCGTGTTCGATCCGAACCTCGTCGGGGGCGTACGAACGCGCGACCCTCACTGCCTCAGCGCCAGCAGCGATTCGGTGGTGACCGGCCGGGCGATGCCGCGCTCGGTCACGAGCGCGGTCACCAGTGCCGCCGGGGTCACGTCGAACGCCGGGTTGCGGCACCGGGTGCCGGGCGGCGCCAATCGCCGGCCGCCGACGGAGCTGACTTCTTCGGGGTCGCGCTCCTCTATCGAAATCCCCTCGCCGCCTGGGCACCTCTCGTCGACCGTGGAGGTGGGTCCGGCGACCACGAACGGGATCGCCGCCGCGCTTGCGGCCAGCGCCAGACCGTACGTGCCGACCTTGTTCGCGACGTCTCCGTTCGCGGCGACTCGATCGCAACCGACGATCACCGCGTCGACTACGCCGGAGGCAATCAGACCAGCCGCGGCCGAGTCGACGATCAGCTGGTGCGCGATCGCGAGCCGGGACAGCTCGTAGGCGGTGAGGCGCGCCCCCTGAAGGAGCGGCCGAGACTCCGTCGCGATCACCTCGCTCAGCGTCCCGCGTGCGGCGAGTTCGGCGACGACCGCGAGCGCCGTTCCGCGGCCGGGGGCAGCCAGCGCGCCCGTGTTGCAGTGAGTGAGGATCCGGCTCGCGTCGGCAAGGAGCTCCGCCCCGTGGCGGGCGATTGCGTCGCTGGCCGCGACCTCCTCGGCCTCGATCGAGCGGGCCTCCCGGAGCGCCGCGTCGGCCCGCTCGGCCTGGGCCGCGGCGGCCGCCGCGCCGGCAACCCGGTCCACGGCACGAGCGAGGTTGACCGCCGTCGGCCTCGCGTCGCGGAGCAGCGCGCACGCGCGGTGAAGCGCCTCCCGTCGTGGGTCGCGGGCGAGCTCGAGCGCCACGCCATACCCCGCGGCCACCCCGATCAGCGGCGCCCCCCGGATCGCTAGGCGTTTGATCGCCGCGGCCACCTCATAGGCGTCGGAGAGCTTTAGTTCGCGCTCGCGCCACGGCAGTTCGGTCTGGTCGATCGCCCACAGCACTCCATCGGCGTATCGAACCGCGACAACCGGGCTGGTGGGCGGCGCGAGGGTGCCGGAACCCGGCCGCGCCGTGCTGGTCATCTCATGATGCTATCCGCACGAGGGTGAGATACGCTTGCGCGCCCCCGCCGGATTGGAGGCCATTTCCGAGCCTTGATCTTTTGCGGGGCGACTCCGGGAAAGTCGCCAGCCGCTCGCGTTCGCCGGTATCTCGACCTACGACGGGTTGCGGATCAGGTGGGGTGTGAGCAGCCCGAGGCCCGGCGCCAGAGCGCGGCGCCGCCCAGCGAAGACGCGGCCGGCCCTCTAGAGGCGGTTCTCGATTGACAGCGGCTGCTGCTCGGGCGCTGCCCCGGGCTCTGGGGCCGCCGCGCCCGGCGCGCCGGCGTCCAGGCCCAGCGCCTCCTGAAGCTCACCGGACTGGTACATCTCGGTGACGATGTCGCAGCCGCCGACGAGCTCGCCGTCGACGAACAGCTGCGGGATCGTCGGCCAGTTCGAGAGCGCGGACAGCTCCTGCCGGATCCGCGGGTCGGGCAGCACGTCCACCGCCGCGAACGGCTGGCGCAGCGACTCCAGGACCGCAACCGTCCGAGCCGAGAAGCCGCACATCGGCTGTTCCGGGGTGCCCTTCATGAACAGGATTACGCGATTCTCGGAGATGGCCTTCTGGATCTCGTCGCGCAGGGGATTTGTGCTCTGATCGCTCAATGGTTCGCCTCCTCCGCCGGGCCTCTCAGCCCCGCGGGTTGCCTTCAATCGTCGGCTTTCGTCTGGATCGACAGTGCGTGGATCCGGTCGCCCACCTCGCCTCCGAACACGTCATAGACGAGCCGGTGCTGGGCGATCCGGGATAGGCCCCGGAACGCCGGCGAGGAGACCACCGCGTTGAAGTGGTGGCCATCTCCGGTCACCACCGCGCGCGCGTTCGGAATCTCGGCCTCGATCCGGGCTTTGAGCTCGTCCGGGGTCGCTGACACGGGGCCTGCCGTCATGTCCTGAAGGTTAGCGAGGCCCCGTGGCTATACTGAATGAAGCATGATCACTCTGACTGACAAGGGTGCGGAGAAAGTCCGCGACTTCCTGTCGGCGCAGGCGACCGTGGCCGAGACCGCCGGGCTCAGAGTAGGAGTTCGTGGCGGCGGTTGTTCTGGCTTCCAGTACGCGCTCGCGTTCGACGAGCAGCGCGATGGAGACAGCGTCTTCGAGGACAAGGGCATCCGCCTCCTCGTGGACCGGCCGAGCCTTCCGTACGTCAAGGGGTCGGTCATCGACTTCGTCGATGATCTCCAAGGCGCCGGCTTCAAGGTCGACAACCCGAACGTGATCGCGGCGTGCGGCTGCGGGTCGTCGTTCCGGGTGGCCGAAGAGGAAGAGGTCTCGGCGGTCTGATCGCCGTCGGCGCCGTGGTGCCGACCGACCGAGAGCCGAGGGACCGTGGGCAATAACTACCACATAGCCATAGGTATTGCCCACGCTCAGTGACGTCCGGCGCACGATCAGGCGTCGGCTGGACCCTGGACCAAGTTTCGGACGGGCGCGCGGCGCGCCCGGGATTACCTTCACACCGGCGCCGTCGCCATCGACCGCCACAGAAAGCGGCACGCCAGCGACCGGTAGGGCCGCCACGGCTCGGCGATCGCCTCGACCTGGGCGGGGCTGGGCAGCGCCGGCAGGCCGTAACGAACCATCACCGCCCGCCGGATCCCGAGGTCGCCCACCGCAAGCACGTCGGGCCGCCCGAGCTGGAACATCAGGAACATGTCCGCGCTCCAGGGCCCCAGCCCGCGGATCGCCTCCAGCTCCGCCGTCACTTCGTCGTCGGGCAGCTCATCGAGGCGGCCGAGCTGGAGTGAGCCGTCGAGCACGTGCTCGGCCAGCGAACGCAGATACGTGATCTTCGCCCGCGACAGGCCGGCGGCGACGCGGAGCTTGTCGGGATCATCGGCCAGGACCTCCGCGGGGGTCGGCGCCCGTCCGCCGAATCGCTCGGTCAGGCGCCCGAAGATCGCTCGAGCGGCCCTCGTCGACAGCTGCTGGCCAACGATCGAGCGCACGAGCGCGGCGTAGTGATCTGGCTGTTGTCGCACCCGCCAGTCGGCCAGTCCGTCGACGCCCACCTCGTCGATGACCGCTCGCAGAACCGGGTCGGCGGCGCGGAGGTGCTCCACGGCCGCGGTCTCCGACGGCTTACGGTTGTCCGGCAACCGCCCCCGGGACCCCGGTGTTGGTCGAGTACTTAGGTTGGATCTTGACGTCGGGCCGGATCTCGTGGACGGCCTGGGCGACGGCGATCGCGGACTCGGCGAAACCGGTCGCGATCAGCTTGAGCTTGCCGTCGAACGTGGTGATGTCCCCACAGGCCCACACGCGCTCCAGCGATGTCTTCATCACCTGGTCGACGGCGATCGCCCCCTTGATGACCTCGAACCCCCAGTCCTTCAGCGGCCCCAGCGCGGTCTTGAACCCGAGTTGCAGCAGGATCGCGTCGACTTCGACCTCGATCTCGTGGGCCTCGTCCTCGGAATGGAACAGCCGCACGCGCTCGACGGTGCCGTCGCCGTAGACCTCCTTGATCTGGAACGGCACGTGCAAGGCCACGTCACCGCGCTCGGCCGCCTCGAGCACCTGCCCGACGGTGACCTCGTGCGCCCGGAACCCCTCCCGACGGTGGACGAGCGAGACCGCGCTCGCGGTGTCGAGCAGGTTGATCACCCAGTCGCAGGCGGAGTCGCCGCCGCCGATGATCATTACCCGCTTGCCCTCGAACACCGACTTCTCGCCCACGATGTAGTACGCGCCGCGGCCCTCCCACGGCGTCATGTCGAAGCCCGGCAGCTTCTTGGGCTCGAACGCCCCATGCCCGCCCGCGACGATCACGGTGCGCGATCGGAGCTCGCCGTGATCGGTGTGGAGCACCGCCACCCTGTCCTCGCCCGAGCCCTCCCACGAGATGGTCTCGGCGGTCACGTTCAGATGCACCGGCACGTCGAACTGCTCCAACGCCTGCACCCGGAGCATCTCGACCAGATCCTTCGCCAGCACGCGCGGATGTCCGGGCACATCGAAGACCCACTTCTCGGGGTACAGCGTCGTGAGCTGCCCCCCGAGCTCGGGCAGGGAGTCCATGATCCGCGAGGACGCTTCGCGCATCCCCGCCCAGAACGCGGTGCACATCCCGACGGGGCCGGCGCCGATCACCGTGACGTCCCGGACCTCGTCCATGTCGGCGGACAGCTTGACGGGATCGGTGCTCATGCGGTCAGCGTCAGCGAGGCTCCGTCAAGCGCGCCGAGGGCGCGTTCCACCGAGCACGAGATGCAGGTGAACGTGGGCGTGTCGCGGAGCGTGTACGAGCTCGACTCGGTCGTACGCAGCCGCTGCACGAGGTCGAGGAAGTCCGCCGGATTGTCGGTCTCGAACCCGACCACGAACTCCTGGTCATCGAGCCCGAACGAGTAGGTGGTGTTTATGTCCACCGATGGGTACTCGCGTCCGACGCGGATGTGGTCCTGCATGATGCGCCAGCGCTCCTCCGCGGGCAGCGCATACCAGGCGCGGGTCTTCACGAACGGATACACGAACAGGTACCTGCTGTGCCCGGGCCGGACCTCCAGGCGCGACTCGTCTGAGTATTCGGAGGGCTTCGTCATCGCCAGGAAGGAGTAGGGAACGGTGGCCCAGCTCATCAAGCCGCTCTGGGCGAGCACGACGTGGAACTCGTGGATCCGCTCGAGGTTCTGGGCCTGGGACAGGAGCATCAGGTCGGCGTCGCCCCGGGTTCCCACGAGCGAGAAGGCGCGCAGCAGGTGGCCGTCGGCGAAATCCTCGCAGGCCGCGATGAACTCACGCTTGTCGGCAGAGCGGCGATCGTCGTCGAGGCGCCGCCACGCCGGATCGATCTTGAAGAAGGTGTATTTGACGAAATGCCGTATCGGCATGCGTGATTGATGATACGCAGCGCGATCGCCTGAAACCGACGGCCTCCGCTGGTTTACAAGCGGCAACCCCGGTGAGCGCAACCGTATGAAAAGCCTGAGATTTGATCAACGGGCCCCCCGAGCTGGCGCGGCCCAGCGGCTAGGATGAAACGTATGCGAATCGCCCTCGTGTCGCCGTATTCCTGGACGTATCCCGGCGGCGTGACGAGGCACATCGAGGCGCTCGCGGAGCAGTTCCTCGCCGACGGCCACGAGGTGCGTGTGCTGGCCCCGTTCGACCCGCCGGACGCCCGCTCCACGGTGCTTCATCGCGGCGCGCGACCACAGCCCCTGCAGGCGCCGGACTACCTCGTCTCCCTGGGGCGAACGGTCGGCTTCAAAGCCAACGGCGCGGTGTCCAATCTCTCGATCACCCCGCGCGGGGTGGCGATCATGCACCGCGAGCTGCGCACCGGCGGCTATGACGTCGTCCACATACACGAGCCCATCGCGCCCGTGGTCCCATGGGTGGCAACGGACCGGGCGCCGTTGCCCCTGGTCGGCACGTTTCACACCTACAACGAGAACCGCATCTCGAACGGCGTCGCGAACCTACTCGGCGCGCGCCGGATGATGAACCGGCTGCACGTGCGGATCGCCGTCTCCCAGGCGGCGGCCTGGACGGCGAGGCGGTTCTTCGGCGGCCACTACCGCGTGATACCCAACGGCGTTCACCTCGATCTCGAGCGAGCCTCCCGGGCCGCGATGCGGCCGCACGGCGACCGGCTTCGGATCGTGTTCGTGGGCCAATCCGTGGAGCGCAAGGGCTTGCCGCTGCTGTTGCGCGCATTCGAGGCCCTGCGCGAGCACATTCCCACGGAGCTGACCGTGATCGGCCCATCCCAGGAGGAGCTCTTGCCGCTGCTCATGGATGCCCGGGATGTTCGTGCGCTCGGCAAGGTCGACGATCAGGTCAAGCGCCGCGAGCTCGAGCAGGCCGACGTGCTGTGCGCTCCGTCGCTGCGGGGCGAGAGCTTCGGCATGGTCTTGACCGAGGCGTTTGCCGCCGGAACCCCGGTGGTCGCGTCGGACATCGCCGGCTATCGGGACGTGGTCCGGCACGGCGTCGACGGCCTGCTCGTATCGCCGGGCGACCCGCTCGCCCTGGCCGAGGCCCTGCGCGATCTGTACGAGGAGCCGGCCCGCCGCGCCGACATGGCACGCGCAGCGGCGCGGGAAGTCAAGCGATTCGCCTGGCCTCGCGTGGCCGGCGACGTGATGGGCGCCTACGAAGATGCGATGGCGACCCCGGCCCCCGAGGGCTATATCCAGCGAACGGCGGTCCGGATCGGCGCTCGCCCCGCTGACCTCAAGCCCCGCGTCCCAGCCCGCCGGTTGCCCAGCCTCGAGCCGCGCACCGCGGTTGTCGGACGGGGCTCCGCTCGGCTGGCCCTGGTGCGGCGCCTCGGGCTGGCGGCGGTGACCGTTGCGGGCGCCGTATTGGCGGTGATGGCGCTGCAGAAGATCGGCCTCGGCCACATCGCCGCGGCGCTGGTCGCGTCGAGCCCGACGTTCGTGCTGATCGGGTTGGGCGTGATGTGCAGCGCAATGGTGATGCGGGCGTTCTCGTGGCACGCGATCCTCAAGGCCGCACTTCCGCGCGCCCGGGTCCGATTGTCGGACGCCGCCCAGGGCACGTTCATCGGGGTGCTCATGTCCTCGACCCTGCCCGCGCGTCTCGGCGAGCCTTCGCGAGCGCTGGTGGTCGCCCGGCGGACCGGGCGACCGCGGGAGAACCTCCCGGTCGTGCTCGGCACGGTCGTCTCCCAGACGCTTTTGAACATCGTTGCCCTGGCCATCCTGGGCGCGGTGATGTTCTCCTCGGTCGACCTGTTCAACGGCCATCAGGACGCGCTGGTGGTGGCGGCGATCGCGCCGCTCGTCCTGCTCGTTTTGGTGCTCCTCTCACCGATCCTCCTTCGTCAGGGCGCGGGGGGTTCGCGTCCTCGCCGCCTGCAGGCCGCGGTCGAGCAGGCCCGCGCCGGGATGATGCGGGTGCGCGCCGGTCTAACCGTCTTCCGCCGGCCCCGCCTCGGCGCGATCGCCACCGGCGCTCAGCTCGCGGCCTGGGGCCTTCAGTGTCTGTCCTGCTACATGCTGCTCGTGGCACTCGGGCTTGCCAACCAGACCGGGTTCGCGGCCGCTGCCGCGGTTCTGTTCGCGGTCAACATCACCGCGGTGCTGCCGGCCACGCCGGCGAACCTGGGCGTGTTCCAGGCGGCGTGTGCCGCGGTGCTCCATACCGGCTGGCACGTGGGGTACGGCACTGGCGTCGCCTACGGCGTGATCCTCCAAGCCGTCGAGGTGACGACCGCGATCATGATGGGCATGCCGGCGCTCCTCAAGGAGGGCATGTCCTGGCGTGAGGTCAGGCTGCGGGCGATGCACGCCGCGCCCGTGAAGCTGCCGGCGCGGCCGAGCCGGCGCCGTAGACGCGCCCCGGTCAAGGCCCAGGGCTAGCCGCGAAGGGCCAAAGCGAGCCGCGAGGGCCAGGCCGAGCCTGTCGCCCGGCCCAGCCCTCGGGGCGTGACCCACGTGATCCACCAACGGTCAGCGGGCGTACCTCCGTACGTCAGCGGGCCACCGGCACCTGCTCGTGCTCCTGAGCTGAATCCGCACCTTGCTTGGCGGCTTCGGCCTGCGCCAGCTGCCGGTTGACGTGGTCCCATTCGAGGTTGCGGAAGAACGCCTCGACGTACTGCTTGCGGCCGTCCGGGGTCGCGCCGAAGTCCCGCACGTACGCGTGCTCGTAGACATCGATCGCGAGCACCGGGACCATGTTGTAGACGGCCCACAGGTTCTGCGTGTCCATGATGTAGTTGAACAGCGAGCCGTCGTTAAGGTCGTATCCAACCATCACCCAGCCGCGCGCCGCCGAGGCAGCCTTGCGTACGGCCTGCTCCCACTCCTCGACGCCACCGTGGAACTCGCTCTCGATCAGCTCCGCGAAGCGCCCCGTGGGCCCGCCGCCTTCGCCGCCGAGATGACCGAAGTACAGGTCGTGGTTCTTGAAGCCCAGCAGCGCGAACGTGTAATCGATCGACACCGCGCGCAGCTCCGAGTAGACCTGGTTGCCCTCGATCTTCGAGTACTTGAACTCGTTCAGGAGCTTGCGGCACTCGTTCGACTTCTTGATGTACCCCTCGTAGAGCTTGTAGTGGTCCTCCATCGTCTGCTGGGAGATCCCGTCGAGTTGCTTTTCCATCGCCGGGAACTTGCGTGGCTTCAATTCGGTCCAGGGCATCGCGGCTCCTTTCGCCTCTTTCGTCGTCTATCAGTGGCTGCCCGGTATGGTGCGAACTAATCCAGGGCCCGCGAACGAGAGGTGATGGTCATTGGCTTGGTCGATCGAGGGGAGTACTTCGAGAACTGTTCGTGCGAGGTGGTCTGTTCCTGCACGGCATCGCTGGCCCTGGGAGCGGACTACGATCGCTGTCGGGTGGTGCTCGCGTTCCACGTCGACTCCGGGGAGGTGGAGGGAGTCGACGTCAGCGGTCTGAGCCTCGCCGTCGTCGCCGACGCGCCCAAGTACATGCACGAGGGAAACTGGCGCCTCGGGGTGCTGATCGATGACAAAGCCACCGACGAGCAAGCGCAGAAGCTCGGCGCGGTATTCGGTGGGCAGCTAGGCGGTCCCATGGGGGCGCTGGCCGGCCTGGTCGGCGAACAGCTCGGGGCCGAGCGGGTGCCCATGGAGTTCTCAGCCGAGAACGGGAGCCACCACCTCACGGTGGGCGATCGCGGGCGGGTGTCGGTGCAGGATGTCGTCCCGTTCGGCATAGAGACCGGCGAGCCTGCACGCCTCGCCGGTGTTTTTCACCCGGCGGCCAGCGAGCTGACCATCGCCAAGGCCGACGACGATTCGCACATCAGCGCGTTCGGGATAACGCTCGACAATGGCGGCAAATCGGGGTTCTCCGCTCACTTCGCCTGGTCCGCCTGACCTCGCGCGCCTGAGGCGAGGTCCCGCCCGCGACCTGCTCGCCGGCCAGCTCGTAGCGATCGGGGCGCTGCTGGCGCTGGCCGCCGTGGCCTGGGTGGTCACCGACCTGCGGATGGCCGGCATGGACATGGGGCCGGGCACCGATCCGGGCGCCTTTGGCTTCTACATCAGCACCTGGGTGGTGATGATGGCCGCGATGATGTTTCCGTCGATCGCGCCGATGGTGCTGATGTACCGCAACGTGCAGCGCGGACGGTGCGCGCGGGAAACCTCGGGCCGCCCGGGCTCGACCGCCCTGTTCGTCGCCGGCTATCTGCTCGTCTGGGGAGCTTCCGGTGTGCTCGGCTACGCGGTGCTGAAGGCCGGCCGCGCCTGGGCCGGTGACGTGTTCGCCTGGGACCGGGCCGGGCGCTGGACCGCGGTGGCGGTGATCGCAGCAGCGGCGGCGTACGAATTCACCCCGCTCAAGGGGGCCTGTTTGCGCCGATGCCGCGGGCCGCTCGCGTTTCTGATCGGGAGCTGGCGCGACGGGCGCCTTGGGGCGCTCGAGATGGGCACCGAGCACGGTTTGTGGTGCATCGGTTGCTGCTGGGCGCTGATGGCCGCGCTGTTCGCGCTGGGCGCGATGAGCATCGCGTGGATGCTCGTGATCGGCGCGTTGATCGCGGCCGAGAAGCTGTTGCCCTGGCGTGGGGCAGCCGTCACCGCGGTCGCGGTGGTCCTCGCCGCGTTGGCGATCGGCGTCGCGCTGGCGCCGGACCAGGTGCCGGCGCTAACGGTCCCGGGCGGCTCGGCCGCCTCGTCGATGTCGATGTCGACGATGCACTAGACGCTTGATCGCGCCAGGGAACTGCCGCAACAGGCGTATGAAACGTATACGGTGGATCCCGGCACTTATCTGCTAGGCAGGAGGATCTTGATCGACGAGCCTGGGATCACGGCGGTCCCGTTTGTGGACCTCGCGCGTCAGCATCGCTTGCTGGCGACGGAGCTTCGCTACGTCTTCGATCGCGTCGTCGGCTCGAGCGGCTTCATCCTCGGTGAGGAGGTGGAGCGCTTCGAGGCGGACTTCGCTGAGTACTGCGGCGTTGGCCATTGCGTGGGCGTGGCGTCGGGTACAGCGGCGTTGACGATCATGTTGCGAGCCGCGGGGATTGGTCGGGGCGACGAGGTGATCATCCCGGCGCATACGTTCATCGCGACTGCGCTGGGGGTCATGCACGCGGGGGCGGCTCCCGTCTGCGTCGACGTGGACCAGGGCACGGGCCTGATCGATCCCGACGCGGTGCAAACCGCGATCGGACCGTCGACTGCCGCGATCCTCCCCGTGCACCTGTACGGTCAGACCTGCCCGATGGCGCCGCTGCGGGTGCTTGCCGATCGCGGCGGGCTCGCCTTGCTCGAGGATGCAGCTCAAGCCCACGGCGCCACCTACCGTGGGGCACGAGCCGGCAGCCTCGGGCGCGCGGCTGCGTTCAGCTTCTATCCGAGCAAGAACCTCGGGGCGCTTGGAGACGGGGGAGCGATCTGCACCGACGACGCCGAGCTCGCCGCCGCCGCGCGGCGCCTACGCGATCTTGGGCGCGACGGCGGGCCTGGCCACAAGAGCGGCGGATACAACGAGCGCCTCGACGGGCTGCAAGCTGCTCTGCTGCGCGTGAAGCTCGAGCACCTCGAGGGTTGGAACGCCGCCCGCCGCTCGCTCGCGGCCGCGTACCGGGAGCGCCTGGCCGACGTCGTCGAGCTGCTGCACGAGCGGGCAGACTCGCCGTGCGTATACCAGGTATTTCCAATTCGAATATCGGAGCGCGACGCCCTCGCGGCCAGCCTGGCCGCCGACGGCATTGCCACTGGTGTGCACTACCCGCGGGCCCTGCCGGACCAGCCATCCCTCTCGCAGCTCGCTGGTGCCGACGTGCCAATCGCTCGCAATTGGGCTGCACGCGAGCTATCGCTGCCGATCTTTCCTGAGCTCACGGCCCACGAACTCGAACTTGTTGCCACTGCAGTGGCGCGCCGGCTCAAGCGCGATGTGAGCGCGCACACGGAACCTGAGGCTCGGTCGATCCACGACCAACCGGCGAAACTGCACGCAACTTGCGCATAGCTTCACAACTTTCCGTATAGTCGCGCCGAAGGCTGCGACGCGATCTGCAAGTCAGGGAGATCTCGCGCGCGATGAGTTTCAAGAGGGGGAAATTCAACAGTCGGGGCAGTGTCAGCGTCGGGCACCTCCCCGACTCTGATTGGACGGACGCACCTCGGGGGCTCGGCCCCGCCGTGGCGATCGTCGGCCTGGGCTACTGGGGTCCGAATCTGCTCCGCGTGCTGGTCGAGCGCAACGACGTCCACGTGCGCTGGATCTGCGACGTTGACCGCTCGAGGCTCGCGCGATTCGGCAGGCGGTATCCGAGCATCGAGCTGACCCAGAACATCGACGAGCTGCTTGCCGACCCAGACATCGACGCGGTAATGCTGGCCACGCCGGTGTTCAGCCACTACGACCTCGCGCGCCGCTGCCTGGACGCGGGAAAGCACACATTCGTCGAGAAGCCTCTCGCGCATTCCTCGGAGCGGGCGTCGCAGCTGATCGAGCTCGCGAGCGAGCGGGGACTGGTTCTCACCTGCGGACACACGTTCCTGTACAGCCCGCCGGTTCGAAAAGTGCGCGAGCTGATCGCCGACGGCGAGCTAGGCGAGCTCTACTTCGTGTCCTCGAGCCGCGTCAACCTCGGCCTGCACCAGCGAGATGTGAGCGTGTTGTGGGATCTCGGCCCCCACGACTTCTCGATCCTCCTGTATTGGCTTGGCGTTCCCCCGAAGACGATCCGCGCGATAGGACGCGACTCGATCGTTCCCGGCGTCACGGACGTCGCGTTCGTCACAATGGAGTTCGACTCCGGGCTGATCGCCACTGTGGAGCTCAGCTGGCTCGCGCCGAGCAAGCTTCGGCGGACGGTGGTGGTGGGGTCCAAGAAGATGGTCGTGTACGAGGATGGGGGGCCGGAACCGGTCAAGATCTTCGACCGTGGAGTCGAATACAGGGACCCGGAGACGTTCGGCGAGTACCACCTCTCTTATCGAGCCGGTGACATCCTCTCGCCGCACCTGCCCAATGACGAGCCGCTCTCGCTCCAGGCCAGAGAGTTCGTGCGGGCAGTCGGGACGCAGGAGCCACAAGACCGTCAGCTGGAGCTTGCGTACGGCGTGGTGCGCCTGACGGAAGCGGCCGATGAGTCGCTGCGGGCAGGGGGGACTCAGGTCGAACTCGAGCTGCTACAGCGTCTCGGCTGATGGCGCCGACCAGTCCGCCCATACAAGTTGCCGATGCTCCCCTCGAGGCGGTTCGGGTCGTCCGCGCGCGCCTCGGTCGGCGCGACTCGGCGGTCAGACGCCTGCTGGCGCTGAGCGATGCTGCCGCGGTGCTGACGGCGGTGCTTGTTGCGCTGGCGGTCGGCGAGCACGCAACGGGACCACAGCACCGGCTGCTTTGGAGCCTTGCCGCGGTGCCGCTGATGGTTCTGCTCTTCAAGATTTACGGGCTGTACGACCGCGACGCGAAGCGGATCAGCCATTCGACCACGGATGACGTCCCGGCGCTCTTCCATGCCACGGTGATCGGCGGTCTGCTGCTCTGGCTGTACTCGCGGTACTCGCCGATGGGACGCCTGGATTTTCTCGCGGTGCTGCTGTTCGGCGTCGGAGTGCTCGTGCTCGTGCTGATGGGACGGTTCATCACCCGCTATCTCGGAATCCGGATATTCGATGCCGAGCGTGCGGTGCTCGTTGGCCGCAGCGACATGGGCTACACGCTCGCCGCCAAGCTGGCCGCGCACCCAGAGCACCGGCTCGAGGTCATCGGGTTGCTCGCACCGGCCAGCGTCGTCGAGCCGGACGAGAGCGAAGAGCTTCCGAGGCTCGGAGATCTCGAGCAATTCGACGAGGTCGTCGCACGCCACAACGTGAGCCGCGTCATCTTCTCGTCCCGTGACGTCGATGAGCACGAGCTCGAAGCGCTGCTCCGACGCTGCCGCGCGCTGGCACTGAAGGTGTCGGAGCTGCCCGGCCTCTCGGACGTGCTCGGGCCGGCAGTGGAGGTGGACGACGTCGAGGGTGTCACGGTTCTGGGCGTGAACCCGCCCTGGCTGCCGCGCTCCTCGCGCGTGCTCAAGCGGGTGATGGATATTGCGATCGCGGCGCCGCTGCTCGTTGTGCTCTCGCCGCTATTGCTCCTGATCGCGGTCGCGATCAAGCTCGATTCGCGCGGCCCAGCGCTGTTCATGCAGCGCCGCGTCGGCAAGGGGGAAAAGCGGTTCACGCTGCTCAAGTTCCGCACGATGGTCAGCGACGCCGAGCAGCGGCGTGCCGAGCTGCTCGCGCAGAGCGTCGATCCCCACTGGCTGAAGGTCGACGAGGACCCGCGGATCACCCGCATCGGCTGCCGGCTGCGTCGCTTCAGCCTCGACGAGCTGCCCCAGCTCTGGAATGTCTTGCGCGGAGAGATGAGCATCGTGGGGCCCCGGCCGCTGATCGAAGCGGAGGACGAGCGCGTCGTGGCCTGGGCGCGCGGCCGCCTCGACCTCACCCCCGGCCTCACGGGCTACTGGCAGGTGCTCGGCCGGACACGTATCCCGTTCGAGGAGATGGTCAAGCTCGACTACCTGTACGTCATGAACTGGTCGCTGTGGGAGGACGTCCGGCTGGTGTTGAAGACGCTGCCCGCCGTCCTCGGGGGGCGTGGAGCGAACTGACTCGACCGCTAGCCAGACAAGGAGCACCGTCGATGAGCGAGAAGATCGAAGGAGGTGAGTCGGTGGCGCAGGCCGAGCGCCCCGCCGCCGAGCGCTCCAATATCCACAGCGGCCGGCTCGCGACGCAAGCGCGCGCCCAGCCTTCACGGCCGAGACGCCCAGATCACGTCGCCGGCCAACGGCCGTCGATATGCGTCTGGCTGGACATGGCGAACTCCCCGCATCCCGTCTTGCTGGGTCCGATCGCAGACGAGCTCCAGCAGGCCGGACATGAGATCTGGGTTACCACGCGCGACCATGCGCAGACAGCGGATCTCACTTGGTCGCGCTGGCCCGAAGCGACGGTGGTGGGTGGCCCCAGCCCCAGCTCCCGGGCGAAAAAGGTCCAGAACATCATGGATCGGGTTCAGCGGCTCCGTCGAGAGGCGGCCCGGTATAGGCCTGACGTCGCCTTATCGATCAACTCCTACGCCCAGGTCATCGCCGCCCGGGCAACGGGCGTGCCGAGCGTGACGCTGATGGACTACGAGTTCCAGCCCGCCAACCACGTGAGCTTTCGCCTTGCGCAGCGCGTGGTCGTCCCTTCCGCGTTTCCAGCAAAACGGCTTCGTTGGTACGGCGTGCGCTCGCCGCGCCGCGTCCGTCCGCTCGGCGGGTACAAGGAGGAGCTGTACATCGACCTTCCGAGCCAGCTGGCTCCTGGCAACGACGGTTGGTCGTCTGTGCCGGGCGCAACCGATGCGGTGCGCTGCTTATTCCGTCCACCTCCACGCGGTGCGAGCTACCACCGCGGCGGCAATGACCGCTTCGATGAGCTTCTAGCGGAGGCGGCAGGCCGGTCGGATACTTGCGTGCTCGTCCTCCCTCGCTTTCCGGAGCAGCGCGAGGCGTACGGCTCATGGCCAGGGATGATCGTGGCCGAGCAAACGGTCGACGGTCTTCGGGCCCTGCTCGGCACGGACGTGTTCATCGGCGCGGGCGGAACGATGTGCCGCGAGGCGGCCCTACTCGGGGTACCCGCATACACCGTCTTCGCGGGCAAGCTCGGCGCGGTCGATGCCCAATTGATGAAGGAAGGACGACTGCGCGACCTAAGGGTTCCGAACATCCAGTTCGACGGGTGGATCAAGCGTGATCGAAAGGCGTCCGTGCTGGATTGGGAGCGCGTTCGCGATCGGGCGTCCACTCTTCGGCGATTCGTTATCTCGGTTGTGGAAGATACAGCCGCCTCACCGAATGGAAGGTCACAACGGACGCTGCTGGCACGACAGGTGCGGAGGTAACTAACAGTGAACACACTCGTCACCGGGGGGGCCGGATTCATAGGTTCGAACCTGATTGACACGCTGCTTACGGAGGGACACGAGGTCCGCGTGCTCGACAACTTCTCGACCGGTCACCGGCGCAACCTGCCGCTGGCGGATATCGAGCTGGTGGAAGGTGACATGCGTTCGTACGAGCGCGTGTCCACTGCGATGCGCGAGATCGAAATCGTGTTCCACCTGGGAGCGATGCCATCGGTTCCGCGATCGATCCAAGACCCGCTGACCTCGAACGCCGTCAACGTCGAGGGAACCCTCAACGTGATTCTGGCCGCGCGTGATCATGGAGTGCACCGCGTCGTGTTCGCGTCCTCGAGCTCGGTGTACGGCGACGCGCCAGGGATGCCTCGCCGAGAGGACCAACCGGTCGCCCCACTCGCTCCCTACGCGGTGGCAAAGCTGGCCGCCGAACGCTACGTGCTCGTCGCGAACGATGTGTTCGGGCTCGAGACGGTCGCGCTACGGTACTTCAACGTGTTCGGCGAGCGTCAAGACCCGAGCTCCGGCTACGCCGCCGTGATCCCAAAGTTCATTCGTCTGATGCTCGCCGGCGAGCGGCCGACGATCTTTGGTGATGGAAGCGCCTCTCGAGACTTCACCCACGTCGCGAACGTCGTCGAGGCGACACTAGCCGCAGCCCGCGCGCCGGAAGCGCCCGGACACGTGATCAATGTGGCCATGAACGGTACGCATACCGTTGGCGGCCTTGTGGAGGCGCTGAACGAGCTGCTGTCCACCGACCTAGAGCCGATCTACGCGCCGCGCAGGCCCGGCGACGTGCCGGAGAGTCTCGCGGACATCTCGCTCGCTCGGCGGATCCTTGGTTATGAGCCATCAGTGAACTTCCAATCCGGGCTTCGGAGGGCGATCGAGTACATCGCCGAGTACCAGGACCAGCGAGGCCTGAGCGGCACCTTTGGATAGGCTGTCCGTCAAGATCGGGCAGCTGCCCAGGGGGAGCGGTTTCTGGCTGTGGCCGCTCCGCCCACTCGCGCGCCAGTTGCTCAAGCACCAGCTTGCACGATGCGGGGCTGGAACTAGCTTCGATCCCCTCACGTCGACGTTCAGCGGGATCGAGAACATCGCCCTCGGCGACGACGTGTTCATCGGGCCCCGTTGCTTAATCGCCGTTCCGGATGCCGAGCTGACGATCGGCGACGACACGGTGATCGGTCCCGAGTTCTGCGTGATGGGCGGCGACCACCGGTTCGATCTGCCGGGGACCCTCTACCGCGACACGAGCACGCTGGGGGCCAATGAGCCGATCGCCATCGGATGCAACGTCTGGATCGGGGCCCGCGTCACAGTACTGAAGGGCGTTCGGATCGGCGATGGGGCAATCATCGGAGCCGGTTCGGTCGTCACCCACGACGTTCCCTCGCAGTCGGTCGCGGCCGGGTGTCCCGCCCGCGTGCTACGCCCTCGGTTCGAAGGCGCCGACAGGGAGAGCCACGAGGAGCGGATGAGGGGGCTTTGGGGACGAGTAGAGGTGAAGGGTGGGAGTGCTTATGATCATGCACCGACTTGACTCCACTCACCGTGCGAGGTTTGGCATGTGGTGCGCGTGAAGAGTCGGTTCAACCAGCGACCGTTGGCGATCGGACCAGCAGGCGGTCGTAGAGGTAGAGGTAGGCGCTGGCGACGTTCTCCATGGAGAGGGCGCTCTCCGCTACTTCGATCACATCAACCCGCTCGGGCGGGTGGCGAATCAGATTGAGGATTGCCTCACCGAGGAGGTCGCCTCGTTTGACGGGTACCACCCGCCCGCCTGCCCGCCGCACGAGAACGGCGTGCCCACCGGTGTTGGTCGTCGCCACGGGCAGACCGAGCATCAGTGCCTCATCGGCGACATTCGAGTGACCCTCTGCCGGGGAATGAATTGCGACGACATCGGCGGCGTTCATCCACTCGGAAGGCTTCGGTTGCCAGCCGACGGCGTGGACTCGCGACGGTAAGGGAGCACCGGTTCGCTGTTCGAGCCCTCTCGCGGTTGGACCCACGACGATCAGCTCGGCTTCAGGTAAGGCTGACCACACCCGTTGCATTGCGGTGAACAGTGCTGGGTAATCTTTGGCGTTCTCTCGGTCAATTCGCCCAACGGAGCAGATCACGGGGGTCCGCGCCGGAAGCCCGAGCACGTTGCGGATCGCCTCGCGCCCGCGCTGAACTGCAACCCGGTCCGGCGGCAGTCCGTTGGGGATAACTGAAACCTGACCCGACTCGATCCCGACGCTCCTGATGATCGTCTCGGCGCCGGCATCAGAGTTGGCAACCACGTGATCAATCCTCCGTCGCTGCAGGCGAAGCGCCGCGATGAACTTCCGATCGCGTGGAAGCACTCCGCTGGAACGATGGGACAGGAGAACCCTGGTCGTGGGCCAGCATCGGGAGGCGGCGAGCCCAACCTGATGCGCCTCGTAGAGCCAGGTATGCAGGATGTCGGGACCGCGTCCGTTGACCACACGCCGCAACGCCCGAGCCCGGCGATACCAGTCGATCGTGACCGGCATTCTCCTCCTGACTATGTGCAGCGGGATCCCCAGCGCTTCGAATCGCTCGTGTGCGGCACCCGGCGTAAAGCACACCAACTCCAGGTCGAGGCCGTGGCCGATGAGTGCATCGAGGAGGTAACGGCACTGGTTCTCAGCACCTCCGAACGCCGTTACGCCGAGAACGAACACGACGCGAGGCATGCTCAAGAGGCGAGCTCCTCGCGCCCGCACCACGCCTCGAGCACCCACCCGAGATGGTATGGACGGTCGGTCCTATTGACCTCGAGGCTTCCTGGCCAATCGGCACGCTGAGAGACGCCCGCGACAGCCGCCGCGGTATTGGCATAGAGCAGCGCCCGATCCCACGGCGATTTCCGGCGTATCGACCGGTAGAGAATCCGGCGGTCGGCGTCGAGCATAGAGCGCCGCAAGTCGTTCTGGCCGTATATCCAGTCGATTCCGCGGACGGCTGCCGCGCGGTAGCGCTCATCACGGGTTGCCTCGTACAGCTCGAGCAACGCGAGCGGCGCCATCCCGTCTTGGTGAACCGTGTAGATCGGGTATGGCTCCACTACTCGCGCCCGCTCAGCGTCGAAGATCCACGGCCATCCGCCATCGGCGCGCTGAAGGGCTAGAAGCGCGTCGGCGACACCGCGGGCCGCGCTGAGCGCTTCGTGATCTCCCCTTCGGCCCATCTTCGTGAGCGCGAGCGTGCCGTAGCTCTGTGTGGCGAAGTTCGGGAAGCGTCGCCGAGCGCCGGCTGCTCGGTGCAGCAACAAGCCGCTGCGGGACCGGTTCCCGTGGCAGAGCTGGGACCTGGCCGATCGCAGCAGGTCTTCGGCCGGACTGCGCGCATCGCCGGCCACGCACTCGGACGCACCTATCGCGATCCACGCGACCTCCATTCCCTCCCTGGCCGCCACGCCACCGGCGGCGAGGAGCCGTCGATCGAGACTGGCAAGGAGCGCGGCGGCCTGATCGTGCCCAGCTCGTCGGTCAAGCCATAACAACAAACCCAGGTCGCCCGGGTCGAGTGAAGGATGGTCGTGTTGCGCCAGCAGGAGCTCGACAAGCTCATCGATCTCGCCGTTCACCGGGTACCCAGCGCTTCGGGCGCGCAACAGGCCCAGGGCGACGATTGTGCTGTAGCGGAGGGAGCGCCCGCGCGGTTTCATGTCCTCGGCATGTACCTGGACGCAATACATGCCGTCGGGGAGTCGCATGCCGGGACGCTCACGCAGCGCCAGCGCGACCAACTCGCGGATTCGCGTTTGCGGATTCACTCGGTCTGAGTCCTTGCCACCGATACGGGTAGGTCATAGATGGTGATGCCCTTCCCCAGCAAGCGCTCGAGCTCGGCCATGAGCGGCCGCAGCCGTGCGACCAGAATCTCTCCACGTCCGAGCCGAACGCTACGGATGACACCTCGTTCGAGCAGCAGCGAGCGCCAGCGCCGAGCAATCTCGGCGTTCGCGTCGATCCGGTGAGCGGAGACAGTGGGGTCGTGTACAAGGGTGTCCACGAGGTGCTGCTTCCCGTCCGCGTCGATGCATCGGATCGAGAATGACCCTTGGGCGAACACGGGAAGCGGGAACTCTTCGCGTAGGCATTCGAACGCGTGGTACGTGGTAAAGGCAGCGATTCCGCACCCGAACCACACCTGCCAGGCATCGCGCTCGATCAGCTTCGCGAACGGCGTTCCACTTCCGAACGGTGTGCTCGCCTCCTCGTGAGCGGAAACGAAGTCGGCCGCGCCCGGACCTCGGGCGCTCACGGAGTGCGTAGGGTGGATGCTTCGCAAGGTCCCTGGTCGCACCCGGAACTTCTCGGTGATTGCCCCCATGGTCGAACGCGTCGAACGGACGTCGAACAGGGGATCGGACGCCAGGTAGTCAATGGCGTTACCGACGACGGGGAACGCCGGCATCACGATCAAGCCCTCGTCACCAACCACCTCCTCGAGCGCATCGATTACTGCCTGCGCGCCGCCCACGAGCTCGCCGAAGCTCGACATCGCGCTCTGGAAGAAGACCGTGTCTGCACGGCCGAGCCCGGCCCTCCGAAGGGCCCGTGCGACCTCAGATCGTTCAACTCTCACAGGGCGCAACGCCTGTCGCATCCGGTAGCGGAGTCGGCGACCGTGACGCTTCGCGATCCGCGCTCGGGCTGCGAGGCCGGGCGGCAGCTTCGCGACGATCCTCTTCGAGGGCTTCATGCCCGTTCGTCGGCCAGGTGAAGGTGAGCCAGCGCGCGGAGTATGGGCGATTGCACCCACCGCATGTGGGGCGCCCGGTTGGTCCAGAACCGCCGCCGCTGGAACAGAAACTGGCCGTCCCCCCGCCACATCCGCCTCATCGCATACTCGAAGACCAGCCTGGCATGATGGAGCTGCGACGGATCGGCGTCGGCCGCAATCGCGAACGTCTGGATGCCCTGCGCCACGCTTTGAGCATCGATCGGGTAGACCCGGTGCTCGTAGTATTTGGGCGTGCCGTCAGGCAGGAACAGCCGCTTGCGGTAGAACTCGAGGCCGCGACGGCGGGCAGCCGCGATCTTCCCGTCGATGCCGTGCCGCGCGCACACTTCCAGGGCATCCAGGACGTACCCGGTATGAAATCCATCGACCCAGCGGGTTGACGGCGTCTCACCATAACGCCAGGCGCCGTCTTCGCGCTGATGAGCGAGCGAGTAGCCGACGCCTTCCTCGGCGGCGCTTGCCCAGTGGGCGTTTCCGGTGGTCGCCGCCGCGCGGGCGAGTAGGGAGGAGGCGAGCAAGTTGGCGTTGTGGATCGGCGTTGCGTCTCCGGCGAGGTAACCGAAATAGGCGCCTCCAAGAGCGCGCGTCCGTGGCACCCGGCGCAGGAACCAGTCGGCCGACCCAAGACCGAGGGCCAGCGACTCGGGGTCGTCGAGCCGCTCGTGCGCGTCCAGCAGAGCATGGCCGGCAAACGCGGTCGCAATCCCGTTCGGCTCGGTACGCGGGTAGTAGAGCACGCGCGACTGGGCATCCCAGTGGTAGCCCCAGGCGGGCTCCGGATGGGTGTCGAGCCGGAGTGCCTTGAGCGTCGCGACA
The DNA here is from genome assembly GCA_963731355.1 of uncultured Solirubrobacterales bacterium. Lineage (GTDB taxonomy): Bacteria > Actinomycetota > Thermoleophilia > Solirubrobacterales > Solirubrobacteraceae > Palsa-465. The sequence continues at coordinate 406,062 of CAVSUS010000008.1, forward strand.
GCTCGCTTCAGGCGGGCGATGTGGAGGTCTTCGTCGAGGAATCCGCCGAGGGCATGCGCTGAAGCGACATTGGCGATCGTCACCGAGCTGAGCCCTGGTGGGACCCGAAGCATGCGACGCAGATCGATTGGAGAACGCTTGACCGTCTGCGCGACGATCTGCCGTCCACGTGCACTGTGCTTGAACAAACCACCCACCAGCGCCGAGTTTCCACCGTCGTATGGATCACTCCCGGTCCAGGAACGCCCGTCGCCCCAGCGCTCGACTTCTCGCGCCACGTCGGCGACCCGCCGGCCGAAGGAGTACGTCGGCGAGGAGGTCACCGTCATCGCGGTTCGCCCATCCTGCCTCTAGCCGAGGACCGACGAAACTCCCCGTCGATGAATTCCCGCTGCCAGAGCTCGAGCGTCATCATCGCCCAGATTCTCGCCGCGTTGTCCTCGGTGCCCGCGGCGTTGTCTGCGATGATCCGCCTCACCTCGTGAGGGTCCAGCAGCCCTCGTTCCTTGACGATCGTGGGAGAGAGCAGCTCGTCGACCATCGGCTCGAGCTCACCGACGAGCCACGAGCGGATCGGGGCGCCAAATCCGGCCTTCGGGCGCCATATGATGTCGCGAGGCAAGAGCGGCACCATGCTTCGCTTGAAGATGTACTTGCGCGTCAAGCCCCGCAGCTTCAACCGGGGCGGGATGCGAGCGGTGAGCGCCACCAGCTCGTCATCCAGCAGCGGCACCCGCACCTCGGTGGAGGCGGCCATGCTCATCTTGTCCGTATAGCTCAGGTTCAGGCAGGGGAGGAACGTCTTCAGGTCCAGGTAGAGCAGCTGGTTCAGCCAGTGCTGATCTGAGACACGAGCCAGGTAGTCGCGGTGTTGATCAAACGGGTCTTTCCCGGCCAGGGTGTGTCGCAGCTCCGGGCTGAGCAAAGCGGTGAGCTCGTCCGCTCGATAGTACGAGCAATAGGTCAAGTATCGCTCGGTCGGCGACTCGTCGATCCCACGCAACAGCTTAAGGACATTGCGCCTAGGTCCGCGAAGCCTGCCTGGCGCACCAAGTGTCATCCGGCCCGTGACCGCTCGCTTCAGCCCCCGGCGCGCCGCCACAGGCACTGCGTCGGCGATGCGACCAATTCGGGCAGCGAGGTGACGCGGGTAGCCGGCGAAGATCTCGTCTCCCCCCATCCCGCTCAAGATCACCGTTAGCCGCTCGCGGGCGGCCTTGCAGATGAGATAAGTGGTGATGCACGCCGGATCGGCAACGGGCTCGTCCATGTGCCAGACGAGCCTTGGTAGGAGATCGACGACGTTCGCTTCGAGGGTTAGCTCGTGGTAGTCGACGTCAAATGTGCGTCCGACGATGCGGGCATAGCGAAGATCATCGGGAACGATCTCGTGTGCCAGGTCGTCTTCGCGAAACCCGATGCTGAATGTGGTCACGCGGCCATTTCGAGCGGCGGCCATGTTGGCCACGATCGCGCTCGAGTCGATCCCCCCGCTCAGGAAGCTACCCAGTGGTACGTCCGCGACCATTTGACGGAGAACGGACGAGTGGACAGTCGCCCGCACATCGGCCTCCCAAGCGGCCCGTCCGCGGTCATCCGGGGCAAACGTCATGTCCCAATAGCGTTGTAGCCGCAGGTGGCCGTCCCGATAGCGCGCGCAATGGCCCGCGGGTAGCTTGGAGATGCCCTCGAAGAGCGTTTCCGGCTCCGGTACCCACAGGAAGGTAAGAAATTTGCCGATCGCGTCGGTTCTCAGCGCTGGAGGGGGCAACGCCGGGAGCAGGGCCTTCGCCTCCGAGGCGAAGAACAACGCACCGTCGTGATGCGCGTAGTACAGCGGTTTGACCCCGAGGCGATCACGAGCCATGAACAGCTCGCCAGCCGCCGAATCCCAGATTGCCAAAGCAAAGATGCCGTTTACTCGATCGAGCATCTCCTCCCCGTGCCTGGCGTACATCGCCAACATCACTTCCGTGTCGCATTCGGTGCGGAAGGCGAAGCCGTCGGCCTCGAGCTCGCGTCGGAGCTCCTGGAAGTTGTACAGCTCCCCGTTGTAGGTGATCCAGAAGCGCTGGTCCTCTCCGTACGTCATGGGCTGCGTCGCCCTGGGCGTCGGATCGATGATCGAGAGCCGGCGGTGTCCGAGCGACGCGGGCGGACGTCCGCCGTCGGCGGCGAAGCACCTCACGCCATCTCCGTCGGGACCACGGTGGACCATCGTGGCAGCCATTCGCTCCATCAGCTGTTCGTCGGCGACACCGACTGCTCCGCAGATCCCGCACACGGTCCAACCAGCTCCTGTCAGCCGCGGAGCACCTGTTCGCCGACGATCTCGGCGTAAAGTGACGCGACCTGCTGGGCGACCTCGCCCTCGTCCGGCACTCGCAGCCGCTCACGCCCGTTGCTCCGACAGGGCGGATCGAGACAGTTGATCACCGCTGCTGCCAGCTGATCGGCGTTAGCTAGGCAAGTGCAGCAGTTCTCGACGCCGGTGAGCCGCTCTGGGATGTCACCTACGGGCGTCGCCACAATCGGCAGGTTGCATGCGAGCGCCTCCTTGACCACGTTCGGCGACCCCTCGCTGGCGGAGGGATGGAGGAGACAGTCGCTGGCGTTCATCAGATTTGGCATGGCCGCAGGCGGAAGGCCGTGCGCGACGTGCATTCGGACACCATCGAGTCGACTCGCAACTCGCGCGCTGACCTCTCGTGCGAGTGCATATCGCTTGCAGGCATCGAAGGGGTCAGAGGCGTACAAAATGACCCTCTCGTTCCGATCCCAACTGAGATCGGCGCGCGCGGCGTCACGGGCACGGGGCTTGAAGAGCTCGAGGTCCACGCCGCTCGGAATCACGTGGTTGCGTGGACGGACGCTGGCAGGCAGCGCGGGCTCCATCGGCGCCGACTTTGTGATCGTGGCCACCGTCAGCCGCGAATGCTGCCTGATGACGGCGGAGCGTAAGCGTCGGCTGATCGGAACATATCCGTCGCCTCGCGGGTGACCGAGCACATCGGAACCGAGATATGAGACAAGCAGCGGTGCACCTCGGTATGCCGTTGCCGCCAGTGCCGTTTCCCCGCCGTGGGCATGGATGAGCGCGTACCGATGGTGCCCGTTGAAGCTGAGGCGCGCCAGCTTCGCGGCGGCCACCGCGTAGGCGAGCGGACTCCGATACCCCGCGATCGCCATGACGTCGCAGTGTATCCCGAGCCGGCGGATCGAGTTGACGTGTCGACGGGTGAAGATCCCACCGTGGGGAAAATCCGGAGTCTCAGCCAGTGCCGCAACCACAAGTACCGGCGCGGACGGGGAGTCCCGCTCGAGCGTCACGAGTGAATGCAACTGCGCGCCAATCAGACGCATGGCTGGTCAACGAACTCACGGTGCCACAGCTCGAGCATGAGAAGGGCCCACAGCCGTAGGGAATTGTCGATCCGCCCGCTCATGTGACTGTCAAAGTAGGCTCGTACCGCATCCTCACGAAGGTAGCCACGTCGTGCAGTCACAGGATCGAACAGGACATCAGCGAGGTACTCGCGCAGATCGCCGCGAAACCACGCCCCGAGCGGCACGCCGAATCCCATCTTCGGACGGTCCAAAACCTCGTGCGGGACCCAGCCGCGCAGAGCGTCCCGCAGCACGACCTTCTTCTCGGTTCCTCGGATCTTCACGCGTGAGGGAAGCGACGCGCTGAGTTCCATCAGCTCGTGATCGAGAAAAGGCGAGCGAGCCTCGAGCGAATGAGCCATCGTCGCGATGTCCATCTTCACGAGCAGGTCTCCAGGGAGATACGTCTTGACGTCAACCTCCAGCAAGATGTCGATCAGCGTTTCTCCGGATGCCGCTTCCCACGGGTCCTCGATCACTGCCGGTGCCAGAGAACGTCGAACCCGAGCCTTGAACTCGGGCGTGTAGGCCCAATCCCGCTCGAACCGGTCGAAGTACGAGACCGCTCGGGCGTAGCGCTGCGGTGCCTCCATTCCCAACGAGCGCAACAGCCGCTTAACGCGGTTTCGTGTGCTCCACATGTTGCCGCTTGGTGGGAGATGCTCTCCGGCCACCGCGGCGATCTTCCTGGCCGTGGAGGGCAGACGTTCTAGATGGCCGGCGACCAAGTTGCTCACGTAGCGGTTGTAACCGCCGAAGTTCTCGTCGCCGCCGTCACCGTTGAGCGCCACCGTTACGTGTTGGCGGGTCAGCTCCGAGAGGTAGAAGCTGGGAATCGCTGAGGAATCTGCGAACGGCTCGCCGTAGTGCCGCACGATGCGAGGAATGATCTCGATGGCGTCCGGAGTCACCACGAACTCGTGGTGGTCCGTCGCGAACTGCTTCGCGATCTGCCTGGCGAACGGCAGCTCGTTGAACTTCTGGTTCTCGAAGCCGATCGAGAAGGTCTTGACCGGACGGGTGGACAGCTCTGCCATCGCCGCGACGACTGCCGAGGAATCCACTCCTCCGGAAAGGAACGCGCCCAGCGGCACGTCGGCGATCATTCGCCGACGCGTGGCGCGGCGGATCGAATTTCGGATCTCGTCGTGCAGCTCGGCGATGTCTGCTACGTGTCGCTTGCGGCCATAGTTGAGATCCCAATAGCGGGAGATCGAGACGTTGCCATCCGCGAACACCAGCGTGCTCGCTGGAGGGAGCTTGCGGATCGCCCGAAAGGCGCTCAGCGGCGCGGGAACGTACTGGTACGCGAGGTAGCAGTCGATCGCCTGGTAATCAATCTCTCGGGGGATCTCGTGATCTGCAAGCAGCGCCCCCAGCTCCGAGCCGAAGGTGATACCCCGTTCGGAGTGGCTGTAGAACAGTGGCTTCTTGCCCACGCGGTCGCGCGCGAGCAGCAGCCGCCGCTCCCGGCCGTCCCAAAGAGCGAAGGCGAACATACCGTGTAGCGAGCGCACGCAAGCGGTCCCCTCCTCCTCGTACAGATGCACGATCACCTCGGTATCGCTCTCAGTCGTCAGCTGATGCCCGGCCTGTCGCAGCCGCGATCGCAGCTCCCGATAGTTGTAGATCTCGCCGTTGAGAACGACCACGATCGAGCGATCCTCGTTATAGATCGGCTGGTCCCCAGTGGCGAGATCAATTACGCGGAGGCGCTGGATGCCGAGGCCGACGTTTGCATCTACGTGCGCGCCTAGGGCGTCGGGGCCACGATGTTCGAGGGCCGCGCACATGCGCGCGATCAGCTCCGGATCCACTCGCCGTCCGTCCGTCCGCACCTGTCCCGTGATACCGCACACTGGAATGATTGCCGTGGGCTAGCCGTGCTCCCGAGTCCTCGATCGGCAGATTACCCGCTGGCGATCGACGGCGCCCCCGCTTGGGCGGCTTGCAGGAGGGGAGGGCGCCCGCGGCGCTGGGAGGAGAGCGTTGCACGTAACCGCCGGAAGCGCTATCTTCCGCGCCGCGCTTCAACAGCCGGAGAGGGGACCTGCCGTGGAGGTCGACGCGAAGTTCGCGATGGTCGGGTTGGCCGAGCCGCTCGGCCCGGACGGTCATGCTGAGGGCGCGTACTCTCCCCCTCGCCGTCGGGCGCCCGCGAGACTAGGGTGGCTTGAGATGCGACGACCCCGAGTACTCATCGTGATGCTCAGCGCGGCTCTGCTTCTGCTTCTCGCGGCCTGCAGCGGGCAGACGACCGGCGCGAACAACGTGACGGCCACCACCGCGACTTTGAACGGGGACGTTTCGTGCAGCGGCGGCAGCCCAACGCCATGTAGTTGGTACTTCCGCTGGTCGATCTACTCGGCGTTCCCGGCGACGCCGGCGACCCACCAGTCGCAGCCGACCGAGCCGCTTACAGATGACGTCAGTAACGTGCCTGTCGCGCAACCGCTGACGGGCTTGATCCAGGGCACCACCTACTACTTCCAGCTGTGCGGGAGAGGTGACGACCTCCCGAATTACGTCTGCGTGGGGCCCGACGGGAGCCCTAACACCTACGGCAGTTTCACGACCTCGAGCGCGTCGAGCATGCCGCCTCTCACCTGGTCCGGGATCCACCTGGCCGAGGTCTTCAACTACAACGAGTCGCCTATTTGCTGCAACAGCCCGCCGATCGGCTCCAAAACAGGCGAGCAAGGCCTTGTTGACTACGTGTGGGGCGCAGACGGCAGGACCGGCGACGTTCCGGCCGCAGGCGTCTGGCATGACACCTACATCCCTTGGGCCCGCGATCCCAACGACGAGGCGCCCTCGCACTTCCAAGCGCAGCATCCCACCTGGGTCGAATACCGATGCGATGCCAATGGCGACCCGCTACGCGACTCCAACGGAAACCCCGTGCCTGCTGTGTACCCGGGCGATCCCACCAACGCTGAACTCGATACCACCAACCCCGACGTCCAGTCGTACTATGAGACCTGGGCCGAGTCCGAGCTGGCATCCGGGTTCGAGGGCATCTCTTGGGACAACGGCGTGGTGTGGAATCAGGCCGCGGCATGCGGGCACTTCGACGCAGGCAACAACTGGGTGCATCAATACTCAGGCGCACTCCAGGACTCAACGTGGGCACAGGCACAATCGCAGGCCTTCGGGACCGTCGTGGCAGGAATCAAGCGGCAATACCCAAATGCGACCTCGACCGTCAACCAACGCTACAAGTGCGACACGGACTGGGCTGACTCGCTGCCGACGACGAGCATGATTCTCGACGAGGGGGCTTTCACCGACACGGTTACCGGCACCTGGCTCGACATGGGCAGCAACGAGAACTGGTGCTCGGCCGGAGCCTGGTGGGCAACCGTCCAAACGTACGTTACGATGCAGCGCGACGAGGGCAAAGGCTTGGTGCTTATCAACTACGACAACACTCCCGGACTCGCGATCAGTGACTTCGTCACTGACACCAATGAGACCGCGCGTGCTCATCTTCAGTGGGTGCTGGCGAACTACCTACTCCTGCGGTACGCCCACACCTACTTGGAGTGGGAGAATGAAGATAACAGCGGAGGCCCGCTCGCGAATCAGCACGAGTACGGGAGCGCCGCCGGGATCGGTACCGCCACGGGGGACTACTATTTTGCGCAAGGCGTCGCTATGCGCGAGTTTACGCACGGGATCGCAATCGTCAACCCAGATCCCAGGAACTCGTATACCGTCACCCTCAGCAGCGGCTACACGGACCTCTACGGCAACACGGTGAGCTCGATCACGATGGCGCCGGATAGCGGTGCAGTGTTGCTCGAGGGCTGAGAAGCCGCCGCTCGATGGCTGCCCGCCCCACGGGCTGGAGCCTCGTTGATGCATCACCGAGCGGCAAGCAATGGCGCACGAGGCCATGCGGTCACATATCATGCCCGTTGACGAATACGAACTCGTTGCACGCCCAGCCTCCTCCACAGGTCCTAAGCTTCCGCAGCGTGAAGCCACGTGAGCGGTAGAACTCGAAGACCTCCTCTGGTTTCGCGACCTCGAACGGATAACCTCCGCACCAATCGACGGCGTCGTGCCAGCGACTCATCCCCCTTTGTCGCTTGTACTCGGTCCACTCGCGAACGTAACTTTGTGGCCTGAGGCGCACTGTGGCGCCGATCGCAGCCCTAACCTCTCGTGGCAGCATGACTGCTATGACGAACGGCGGCCGAAGACGAGGCGGAAGCGAATTATAGATGCGTTTGATCGTTCGCCAGCGCCGGCTGCGGTTACCCTGGTCGTTGTAGATCGAGATCAACAGCTGTCCCCGTGGCGCGACCGCAAGCGAGGCACTGGCCATTGCTGCAAACATGGCGCCTGTGTGATGTACCACACCCCATGCGTATACGAGGTCGAACTGACCTAGGGAGGCTACATAGTCACGGTCGAGGACACTGCCCGGCTCGATTGTCCACTGAGCGTGCGCCGCGTAACGCCGTTTGAGCTCTCGGCCGCAGGCGACACTGAGCGGATCGAAGTCAAATGAATGTACACGCTCGGCACCAAGTGTGATGGCAGCGAGCGAGAAGAGTCCGCTCCCCGAGCCGATGTCCAGCATGCTGAGACCCTCGAGCGAGGTCAACTCGAGGGCATCCTGAAGCGATCGGCGTGCCTCGGCAATGCGCTCGTCGGACAATGCGGACAGAAATCGTCGCCAGTTCTCGCCGAACTCGAAGCGCTCACCCCGCGCGACCTGCTTTGCGTGGGTCTCTGCAGCGCCGATGGTGGTATCGTCGATTGCGTCCGCTGGTCGCATGGCCCGTGGCGATGTGGCGACGACGCATTGTTGCACCCCGGGCGGGGCGGTACGTTCCCCAAGCTGGTCGGTCGCGGGTTCAATCATCACCCCCGGGCGCATGGCGGCAGTTGACGTGGCACCCGGGATGAGTTTCTGCGGATTGAGCAGCCAGGGCCGAGCGTCGTCGGCCGGCGAAACACGGTAAGACGACGACCTTAGGGAACGGCTAGTTGGGCAGGGTGTGGTCTCGGGATATGGGTGGTGACTTGGGCGCACGGAAGGGGGGTTTGTGCGTCGCCAGCAGCAGCATCGATGGCCGCCGATCGAGTCGGCAGCGACGGACGCCATGCGGCGCAGGCCAAGAGTCGCGCAGGGCGGAATCGGGGCTTTGAGAGCGGGAGGGGGCAGCGCTACCCCATCGTGGGATACGTAAGGGTGGACGCCCATGATGGCGAGCGTGCAGCGCGAGAGGTCCCACGGCAGGCGGAGGAGATTACGTCTGCGTGCGAGCGGCGTGGGCTGTTGCTGCTCGAGGCCGTGAGTGAGCGTGCGCCTAAACACGGGCGAGCGCGCGAGCGCCCCGGACCCCGGTGCGCGCTCAAGCGGATGCCAGAGGCGAGGAAAGGGACTCGTGGTAGCCGAGCTGTCGCGCCTCACGGCATCGGCCGCGGACCTCGGCGGGGAGCTTCAGTATCGAGGGTGCGTCAGAGCCACACGGCGGACATCTGACGCGAGAGCCACTCGAGCAGCGTCGTCGAGGTGCTCATCGAGGTCTCGCGATGGGAGCGCCGGCGTCTGGTTGAACGCACCCAGAAAGGAACCCGTGCCGCCATTTGCAAGGGGCAGCGGTATCGCTGATGATCCTCACCTGAGAGATCGAATCCTCGACATGCGCGCCGATGGCTTGACCCTTCAAGCAATCACCGCTCGCCTCAACGCCGAAGGCGTACCTACGGTCAGGGGTGGCGCCAAATGGGCAGCCCTCGAGTATTCAGATTGTGGCCGGCTACCGGCGTCCACATGCCGGCGAGGGCGGCGTTTTGACGTCCGCACGCTCAAGGGTCGGCGATGCTCGGCAGAGGCAGTGACAACTCCAACGGACTTATACTCTGCACGTGCAGCTGGCGGTGGCACTTATCGCAGAAGAGGGAGCTGGCGTGGCGGCCCTGCGGCTGCTGGCCAAGCGGCAGCATCGTATCGTAGCCGTCTTCACGCGCGGCGGCGGCTCACGGTTCGCCTCGGTAGCTGATCAGGCACAGGCGATGGACGTTCCCCTACGGGACGCGCACGAGGTCCGTGCGTCGGTAACCGCAGACTGGTTACGCGACCAAAGCGTCCAGCTCATTCTGAACGTACACTCATTGCACATCATCCATCCCCATGTTCTCGAGGCAGGACCTTTTGGCTCCTATAACCTCCACCCGGGCCCTTTGCCCGAGTGGGCGGGGCTGCACACGCCGAGCTGGGCGCTGTACGAAGGGGTCGATCGTTACGGGGTTACTCTCCACCGGATGACACCCGAGGTTGACGCCGGACCGATCGCGTTCGCTGATACGTTCGACATTGGAGTGGCTGACACTGGGCTTGCGGTCATGATGCAGTGCGTTCGGCGTGGGATGGGGCTCATCGAGCGGTTGTTGGACGTCGCCGAACAAAAAGAAACAATTCCGGCCCGCCCACAAGATCTTGCTCGGCGCCGCTGGTTCGGCGCTGGGCCGCCCGATGAAGGGCGCCTCGACTGGCACCTACCTGCGCGTCGAATCACCGACTTTGTACGGGCATGCGACTACAGACCATTTGCTTCGCCATGGGGCTTTCCTCGCTGCACGGCAGACGGTCAGGATCTGGCAGTAGTTACCGCTCGTCTCGGTGGCGGAGCGGCCAACGTGGCCCCCGGCACCGTGGCGCGCGCGGACGGAGGAGCGGTTCGAGTTGCGGCTGGTGATGGATGGGTCCGCGTTGACAAGGTCCAGGTCGAGCGGCGCGCGCGCCCGGCGGCTGAAATCCTTCACGCCGGCATGCGCTTACGGTGAAGCCTAGTAGCGGTCACCGCGTGGTGATTCTCACTCAGTTGCGGAGCCGTTTGCGTCGTACGCCGCCGGAGCCGTTGTCGCCAGAAAGTCCGCGATTCGGTCGACGCTTCGAAACTGATCCAGATCGAGCTCGTCGAGCTCGATCCTAATGCCGAACCGCTCCTCGATCTCCGCAATCAAGGACACCAGCGCGAGCGAATCGATGAGACGGGAGTCGAAAAGATCCGTCTCGTCGCTCGGCACGTCGAAGCTCAGGACCTCCCGAATCAAGAGCCGCACGCGCTCGGCCGTGGTCAAGTCCAGTTCCATCCCTACGAGCGGGTCACTGTCTGAGATGGGCCTGTGCGGCGCCGGAAGTCCATCGCAACGGACTCCCGAATGGCGCGCCGGTCGATCTTGGCGTTCACGTTCGTCGGTAGTTCGAAAGCCCGCGACGGAGATACGTCGGCTCGATCGGAGGTCGGTCAACGGAGGCATGCTCGAAGCAGAGTGATGTCCTCTCGAAACCGCTCGTATCGACCCCAGCCTCCGCCGCTGCACGCGAGCGCGCTATATCGTTGAGTGCGGCTTCGACCTCTCTGAGCTCGGTGCGGTAACCGCGGCTCTTGATTTGCGAATCAACGCGTCCGAGGAACTCGTACAGTCCGTGCTTGCGCACGCGCCCAAGGTCGCCGGTACGGTAGGTGCGGCGCGCGTGCTGACCTGGGCGTGGGTCTGACAGGAACACACGAGTTGTTTTCTCCGGATCACGCCAGTACCCGGGACTCAGTTCCGCGGCCAAGATGAAGATTTTGCCAGTCTGGCCTCGCGGCGCGGGACCTAGGGCTTCGTCTAGCACTTGGAGCTCCTCGCCGGGCAGGACAGGCCGATTGGACTCGGCGCGCCCTGATCGACCGGGTATTCCGTGATCGTGTGGTAGCTGCTGGCGATGGTCGCCTCGGTCAATCCGTGGAGGTTGGTGAACTGGATATTGCGTAGTCCTGAAGCAATTCGCTCACGTGGCCGCTCGCACGGCAGCGCGAACTACGACGTCTGTGTGGCGGAGCTCATCCTCAGACGCGGGCACGTCAAGGATGAAGGTCCTAGCTCCGAGTCTGATATAGCCGGCGACCAGCTCGGTGATCTGCCGATATGAGCCTACGAGGTAGGGGCAGAAGGTCTTGTAGTTCTGGAACGGGAGAAGCCAGTATGGATTCCGCCGCTCGGCACTCTCAACGGCCAGAGTTGTCGCGGTTTCTTGCCGCGATAGCTGGTGGTGCCAACGGGAGTCCGAGACTTTCATCGCGAGACTGTGCGCGATTTGTCCTTTCCGATCTTCGGAGAGGCGCTCGTGAGCGATCGCCCATGCTTCGTCGTCGGTATCGCGAGCAATGATCCCGATCCGCACGCCGAACCCGATCGTGTCGTGACCTGCCTCCTCCTCGCCCGGCCGCTTCGGGTATTTCACGGGTACTGCACCGATCGCGCGGGCCGCGGCAAACCCGGCCGGCGAGGAACCCGACATCAGCATGCCGGGTTGTAGCTCCGGGGGAAGCTTGGGGGTTATCCGGAGGTCCTGCACGCGGTAATACCTGCCGGCCAGACTGGTGGCGTCCCCGGTGAGCAGACCCAGGATCACACGCGCATATTCCGTGACGCGCTCGTACCGCTCGTCGTGAGGCGTTTCGTCGCCGAGTGCCGTGAGGTCGTTCGTGAAGCCGCCCGCAACGAGGTTCAGCCAAACGCGCCGCTCGTGCATGAACCCAAGCGACGCCCCCATCTTTGCGGCCGCATAGGGGTGCATGTATACGGGCTGAACGGCGACGAGAGGACAGAGCCGCTCGGTGCTCTCGATGATTGCCCGCGAGACGAGCCACCGGTCGACGAGGCTGTTGTCGGTGTAGACGAGCGTCCCCTCACACCCGGCTGCCTCGCTCCAGCGCGCTACCTCCACCGCGCGACGTAAGTACGCAGTGGGTTCCGCGCCGCTTGAGGGCGGGGTTGTTGCGAAGACGCGAATGTTCATCCCAAAGCAACCCGGCCGATATGCCCCGTTCGCTTCTTGCCCCGCTGTTCCACCAGGCCGGATCGTAGCCAAGCGGCTCTCGGCGCGTCGCGGTTATGCCATTAGAAGCCAGGCGAAAGCGATTCAGGTCGCAATCCCCGTTTACGCACCCGATCGGTTGCGGACACCCGGACTTGAGTTCCCCGGGATGAGCGTCATACTGTCGCTTCAGGAAACGGGGCGATGCACCAGACGCTCAATGGGATTAGTCCTGCGACCCTTCCTGGTCGCGGTGAACCAGCTACCCGTACGCGCCTGCGGGTTGGCACTCTGGTCGACGCGCCGGTCATGCAGCGCTGGCACGCGGCAGTTCTGGCGGAGCTTCTGGGCACGGACTTCTGTGAGCTCACGATCCTCGCCCTAAATGGCCGCTCAGCCCCGGACCACCGGCGGCCGCACGCGCCCGCCTCGCTCCCCCTTCGAGAGATCGGTCGTCATCTGCTGTATCGGCTCTACGAGCGAGCTGACAGGCGCAAGTTTGGCTTGCCGGGCGATCCCATGTCTCCGGCTCGCCTCGACGAGATCGCGCTGGGGGCGGTGCGGCGTCTACCCGATGACGGAACCTCGGATGGCGTCCTTTCCCCCGCAGCGCTCGAGGCGATCGAGCAAGAGGAATTGGATGTCCTCGTCTGCCTCGACACGAACGCCGATCTGCGACTGCTCGCAGGGCACGCTCGCTTTGGTGCGTGGTCGTTTGAGGCCGCCGAGAGCCGCCCAGGCCCACCTTTCTTCCGAGAGCTCTCCGCGACTAACGGCGACATCATCAGCACTATCCACGCGGTGACCGGGCGGTACGGCGAACGCGTCGTCTGCCGTTCGTCTACTAGCACCGAGCCGCTCTCTCTCCACCGCAACCGCAGCGCGACGCATGCCAAGGCGGCCCACCTGCTGGTGCGCTGCTTGATGGACTTGCATGGCCGCGGTTGGGACGCGATCATCGCGGCACCTCGCGCGGATGTCGGCTCACGCGCTCAACGCGCCATCCCTACCACCCGCCAGATGCTCTCCTTGCTCTGGCGGGTTTACTTGCGGAGGCTGCGCGTGCGCCTCCGCGGCTATCTGCTCGAGGAGCAGTGGTACCTGGCATATCGGCGGCACCCTTCCCTCGGCAGGATCGAGACCCCTGCGGTGAAGGGGAACGGCAGCACGGCGCGATGCACGGTCGTCCGCCCCCTGCGCGGCCACATCTACGCGGATCCATTCGTGCTCCGGTGCAACGATTGCCATTTGGTGTTCTTCGAGGACTACGACCGCAGCAGTGCGCGCGGCGCGATCAGCTACATCGAGATCGACGATCGCGGTCGCTGTTCCGCCCCACGCCGCGCGCTCGAGCGGGACTACCACCTCTCCTATCCGTTCCTCTTCCGCGAAGGGGAGGACGTCTACATGTTGCCGGAAACATGGAGCCAGCGCAGGATCGAGCTCTATCGGGCAACACGTTTCCCATGCGAATGGAAGCTCGAGCGTGTGCTGATGGAGGACATACCCGCGGCGGATCCTACGCTGCTCTACCACCACGGCACCTTCTGGCTGTTCACGGCAGTGGCGTCGAGCGGTGGCCCCCCGCTCGACGAGCTGTACCTCTTCTTCGGGGACTCGCTCTTCGGCGAGTGGCTGCCGCACCCAATGAACCCTGTGGTGGCCAACGCAGGCGCCGCACGTCCCGCGGGACGGATCTTCTTGCGAGACGGCCAGCTGATACGGCCGGCTCAGGACTGCGCCCGGTCATTTGGGCGGCGCGTGATCCTGAATCGGATCGAGGTCCTCGACCGTACCCGGTATCGCGAGATCCCGGTCGGTTCGATCGAGGCCGCCTGGACACGACTTGGCGCCTTCAAGACGCACTCCTACAACGCCGACGGCGACTACGAGGTCTTCGACGGCCATCGGCTTCAGCCGAAGGTCTGGATTCCCCGTGTCGGTCAGAGACCCGCGAGTTGGGCATCGGGTCGCTTCCGCATCGCGCTGAGCGAGCGGGACCGCACCGACACAAATCATTAAGTGGGGATGAGCCCGACCCACTCGCCCTCAAGTTGGGTGAGCAGCGCCCGTCCGGATTGGATTGCGTGCAGGATCTCTGGTGTCTGCGAGTAGATCAGCATCCCACTGCCGGGGCGCAGCCGGCACCGCCGCGCTGCCAGCACCGGCAGCAATCGGGGCTCGAACCGGCCATGCAACGCGATGGCTCCCCGCGTGTAGGCGTGATGGAACAGATGGTCGACGACGATGGCGGTGTGGTCGCCGTCTCGAGCAGCGATGCTGACCACAAAGCCGATCCCCTTCGCTTGCAAGTGATACAAAAACCAGCCGCGAACGCGATCGCCTTGCTTTACGATCGCGCCAATAGGCTCACCGGGCCCTTTGCGGACGAGCTCGTCGAATACCCAATCGAGATACGCCCGGTCGTAGTCCGGGACCAAACGCGCTCCGGTGGTCACCCACGGAAGGTGCTCTAGCAGAGTCGCAGGGGTCAGTGGCTCGGTCGTCGAGCTTGGAGTCCTCGGACGAAGCCGGCCGGGCAACACCCCACGACTAGCCGCGTCGAGCATCGCGGAGACCGCTCTGAGCTGGCGATCGGCACCGCGCGGGAAGTCCGGACGAGACTGCAACCTGCCGTGGGCCACGTAACTCCAAGGACCAAACAACCGAAGCCAGCGGGCGCTTCCAACGTACGATCGCTCGGCGCCGAGTCGCTCCCACATTTGACAGACCTGCTCGCTCGCCGTGTCGGTGAGCGAGAGAGCCTGGGGCCCGCTCAGCATTCTGCGCAGTAGCAATGCTCCGACAGGCTTGTGCACAGTCGGATCTGCGACCAGATGGGAGACACAGGCCAGCCTTATCGCTTCGTCCTCGTAGCGCATCCGGCGCACCTGAGAGGCGATGAAGCCGCGGATGCGACCCGCCGCGTCGTAAACGAGGGACGGGATCTCGGGATCCGCCCAAGGATGATCGAGCAGCGTCCGCTCGAGGAACCGCTCCAGACCAGGAGAAGGGATGGGCGATCCCGAGCCAAGCCGAACCTCTATAAGGCTCGCGACCTGCGGGATATCCCGGCGCTCTAGAGGTCGGATCACGTTCATGGCCGTGTCTTGCGCAAGCCTCGTGCCCCGTTGCGCCAGAGCCGGAGCGAGCGCAACTCTGCCCCTGCTCCCGCGAAGGTAACCGCGAGGACGGGGGGAAGTAAATGGATCCGCATCTTCCCGTGTATCCGTATGCCAGGAATACTGGCGGAAGAGTTCCGATTTGGGCGTCGTCGATCAGCGCATCCGGGCAGACGTAGACGCAGGCAAGGGCGGAGCCCGAACTCCTCGACGGCGTGCAAGGCCATCTCCACCGGCGTTCACAGTTGAGCGAGGGATATCCTGCACTAAAGGGACGTGATTCCTACCCACTCGCCCTCGAGCTCGGTCAGCAGCGAGCGTCCGGACTGGATGGCGTGCCTGATCTCGGCAGTGCGGGAGTGGATCAGCTGTCCATTGCCGGGACGCAGTTGGCACCGCCGCGTCGCCAGCACAGGCAAGAGCGGGGGCTCGAGCCGGCCCAACACGGTGGCGGCTCCCCGCGCGTAGGCGTCGCGGAAGAGGTGGTCGACGACGATCGCGGCGTCGTGAGCGTCTCGGGCCGCGACGCTCACGACCGAGGCGATCTCACCCCGCCGGAGGTAGTAGAGAAACCAGCCCCGCACCCGCCCGTCGTCCTTCACCAGCGCCCCCACGAGCTGACCTCGATTCTTGCGGGCGAGTTCGGAAAACAACCAGTCGAGATACGGCCGGTCGTAGGCTGGAACCAAACGCAGGCCTGCCGTCACAGACGGGAGATGCTCGAGCAGCGTCGCAGGGCTGAGCGGCTCGGCCGTCGAGGTGGGAAGCCTGGGCCGGAACCGACCGTGCTGAGTCAAGCGGCTACTCGCGTCGAGCCAGCGGGAAGCGGCTCCGGACGCGCGGCCGGCACCGCCCGCTAGACCTAGACGGAGGTGCAACCTTTGATGAGTTACGTAGCTCCACGGACGGACGAGCCGAAACCATCGCAGGCAACCGGCGTAAACTCGCTCGCCGCCGAGCCTCTCCCACATCTCGCTCGTCATTTCGCCGCCGGTGTCGGACAGCGTGAGCTCCTGGGACCCGTGTAGCATCCGACGCATGAGCAGCGCCCCGGCAGGCATGCGCAAGCGCGGATCCACGACCAGGTGGGAGACGCAGGCTACTCTGATTGGTTGCCCGTCGAAGCGCATTCGTCGCACCTGGCTTGCGATGAAGCCACGAATGAGACGAGGGCTGCTGTTCTCGACGTAAACGAGCGAAGGGATCTCAGGATCGGCCCAGGGCTGGTCGAGCAGCGTCCGCTCGAGCAGCTCCTCCAGGCCGGGAGAAGGTGTCGACGATCCCGAACCGAGCCGGAGTTCCACCAGACTCGCGACCTGTGGAAGATCTTGCCGCTCCAAAGGGCGGATGGCGTCCATGGCCGTGGAAGCTCACCGTCGTCAAGCGACGGGGTGCGCGCGCTGCTGGCCAACGACAGGTCTTTGATGATAAATGAGTCCCGGAGCAGCCAGCAACGTCTTTCTCCCTTGGCAGCGCATAGTAGCGCTCCGCGGGCTCGATCGGGGCGGCACGAGACGATGCTGGATCCGTCGCATTGCCGGACGTGTCTTCGGCGAATTTCGTCGAAATACGCACGCGTTCGTCCGCGTGGCGAACGTCGTCCCAACACCGTCCGAAACCAACGCTCAACGGATCGGCGCCCTCCGGCAGCCGGTCACTCGTCGATCACCGCAGATCCACTTTGTCAGCACCAAGGGCTTTGGTGGTCTCCGGGGTGCAAGCGCTGCAACTGGTGGGCACCTCGCCCGTATACTCGGGCTTTGGGCAGCGGGCGGGGCTCTCTATGAAGGCGCCGATAGCTTTGGGGTCACCTTGTATCTGTCTCGAGTCCGCTGGCGCGGCCCTGGGAGGCACCGCGCAGGCGCTGGAGCAGCTCACGGGGAGTGCGACGGCCGCAGTAGCCGAGGCGGGCCAGGAAGCGGGTCATCCGCTGCTCTCCACGCCCGCGGGTCTCAGCCGGGGTGGAAACGCGCTTGAGGGACGCGAGCGCGACGGGGCTGTCGATGTCGGCGAATATGCCCGCCGCGTCCGGCCAGAGGCAGCCGAGCTGAGGGCGCAGCTAGTTGGCGAAGCTGTCGCCCTTGCCGCCGGCAGCGGAGAAGCGCGAACGCATCGCCGCGGCCTGGTTGGGGTGGGTCGCGACCACCGACGGCCCGGCATCGAGCAGCCGTGCGATCAGGTGTCCGTCCGGCCGCTCGATGGCGACCAGCTGGATGTCGAGGTCCACCAGCCGGTGGCACAGAGCGGTGATCCCACGCCCGTCGTGCCGGTAAAGGCGACCCTCTACCATTCGTCCGTCCTCGTCGACCACGCAGCACGGCTGCTCCTCACCAGTCCACTCGACCCGAGCGAAACAACCTGCCACCGGTTCTCCTTTCGAGCGACTCAGCTGACTGCTGCCGACGGCGAGGTACCTTCGCGGTTGCTCTCTGATGGCGCTTTGCCGGCGCGACTCCGTGTTTCCCGCTCAGGGCACCTCGACCGGTCGCCGGGAGGCGCTGGTCTCATGCTGGCGCTCCGCTCGGGCAAGCGGCACTGGGGCTCTGCCGGTCGGCAACAGGAAGGATGACCGGTGAGCGGCACGAGACACCATGTAGTCGAGGCGCCTGCCGGAGTGCAATTTGACGTCACAGCCTGCCTGGACCGGATAACGGCGGCTACCGCCGACACTGTCCGACGCCTCGGTCGGCGGGGTGCGGTAGTTGCCGTCTCTGGCGGGGTGGACTCGGGAGTCACCGCGGGAATCTGCGTTCGTGCCTTTGGCCCGGCGCACGTCCTCTGCTTGTGGCTCCCTGAACGCGATGTTTCCCCGGAGTCGGAACATATCGCTCTCGACCTGGCGAACGCAATAGGAGTGCGAGTCATCGAGGAGCCCATGATGCAGGCGCTCGATGCGCTTGGATGCTATCGGCGCCGGGATGAGGCCATCCGTCGGGTCTTCCCTGACTACGAGCCTAACTGGAGACACAAAATTGTCCGCTCTCCTCCGACTGGAGGAGTGATAGTCTTCTCCCTCGTTGTCGAAAGGCCCGACGGAACTCATGAACGACGCCGGATGCCGTCGGATGCCTATCGCGAACTGCTCGCAGCCAGCAACATGAAGCAGCGGTTGCGGAAACTGCTGGAGTACACATGGGCAGATCGCTTGTCCTACGCCGTCGTTGGCACGCCGAACCTACTCGAGTACGACCAAGGGTTCTTCGTCAAGGGTGGAGATGGTCTCGCCGACATCAAGCCCATCGCGCACCTCTTTAAAAGCCAGGTCTTTGCGCTTGCCCAGGAACTCGGCCTCCCGGTATCGGTCACGTCGCGCGACCCCTCCACGGACACCTTCAGTCTCACACAGACACAGGAAGAGTTCTACTACGGTCATCCATATGAGCGGATGGACCTCCTCGTGTGGGGCTACGACAACGACGTCAAGGCATCCGAGCTTGCACGACGGGTTGGGCTGGAGATCGCGGACGTGGAGGCCGCGTATCGAGAGATCTCGCGCCGCCGTGTCGCCACGGCGTACCTTCACGCCCCCAGCGTCGTGTTCGAGTCTTAGCTCTGAAGTGTGCGGCATCGGAGGTATCGTCCATTCAGCGCCAGGGAAGGCAATCGATGAGATCTCGCTGCGGCGTATGGCGAGGGCGCTTCGCCACCGGGGGCCCGATGGCTTCGGGCTTGCCGTTGAACGGGGCGCTGGCTTCGTTTCGACACGGCTAGCGATTGTCGACCGGGTGGGAGGCTGGCAACCGATCGAGACGGGTCCTTACGGGGACATCCTCGTTTACAACGGCGAGGTGTACAACCACCGTGAGCTCCGGGCAAAACTGCAATCACGCGGTGAATCGTTCGTCACCACGTGCGACAGCGAGGTTGTTGCGCGCCTACTCGCACGTGTCGGTCTTGCGGGGCTCGAGCACATGAACGGCCAGTTTGCCTTCGCGTGGTGGCAACCGCGGGACCGTCGCCTGACGCTTGTGCGGGATCGCTTCGGCGTGCGGCCGCTTCACTACGCGTCTCTCGGCGATGGCTCGATCGTCTTCGCCTCCGAGGCGAAAGCGTTGTTCGCCTCCGGCGAAGTGACGGTCCGTCCCGACTTGACTGGGATTGATGACGTGTTCACGCTGTGGGGGCCCAGGCCTCCCCGCACCGCCTTTAGCGGCGTTAGCCAACTTCTACCAGGATCCGTTCTTGTCTGGCAGAGCGGGAAGATCCTTGAACAGCGGCGGTGGTGGACGCCGACTTATGGAGTCGACCGCGCAGGCAGTGACCTGGGCGACTTGCTCCGCGACAGCGTTCGCCTTCGCCTACGCGCGGACGTGCCGGTGGGCGCTTATCTCTCGGGCGGATTGGATTCCAGTTTGATCACCGCGCTGGCTCGGACGGAGATCGGAAGGCAACTGCAGACTTTCTCAATCGCGTTTGGCGATTCACGTTACGACGAGCGCGATCATCAAGAAAAGGTGGCCCGGATCCTCGACACGAGCCACCACGTCATCGAGGCTGGTCCGGAAGATATCGCGGATGCGTTCACCTCTGTGATCAGGCACGCAGAGACACCCATGGTACGTAGCGCGCCGGTGCCGCTGTACCTGCTTGCTGAACAGGTCCGACGTCACGGCGTTCCCGTTGTCCTCAGCGGTGAGGGAGCGGACGAGCTGTTCTGGGGCTACGATCTCTTCAAGGAGGTTGCGGCTCGAGAACTCCACGAACATGACCCGGGGCGGGCCGGGGAACTCGTCGACGCGCTTTACCCTTACCTCAGTCAGCACCCAGGACGCCGCGGGTCCGTCTGGCGCCGCTTCCTTCTGGAAGGTGCCAATGGTGGCGACCCCCTGGGATCTCATCTCACCAGGGCAAAAGCTACAGCCACAGTAAAAGCGCTCTATCGTTCGGAAGTGGCGGCAGACGTCGACAGGTACCCCTCGCTCGACCGGCTGAGGGATGAGCTTCCAAACGGCTTCGAGCAATTGACGAGCCTCGAACGCGCGGCCTGGCTGGAGGTCGCGACACTGCTCGAGCCGTGTCTCCTCGCGGCTCAGGGCGACCGCGTATCAATGGCGCACGGTGTGGAGGGGCGCTTCCCGTTCCTGGACCACCGCGTCTTCGCGCTCGCTGCTGCCCTTCCAGCCGAGCGTAAGCTGGACGGCCTGCGGGACAAGGTCGCGGTCCGTGAAGTCGCAAAAGAGGTACTACCACCCGAGATTGCGTCGAGGCCTAAGTGGCCCTACCGGGCTCCAGGAGTGATGCCGTTCTTTGGTGGAAAAACGCCGGAGTGGGTATCGGATTGCCTCTCCCGCGAGGCGCTGGACGAAACCGGGATCTGGGATGCCGGTCGCGTTGCCGCACTCGTGCGACGCTGTGGCGCCGGCCAAGTCAGCGGAATCCGTGAGGAAATGGCGCTGGTGGGCGTTCTCTCGACTCAGGTCTGGTACGCGGAGTTTTGCCGTGATTCCCACCGCGGCTATCCCGTCGAGACGACAGAACCACGGGTGAGGATTGACCGCGTTTCCAGCGCCGCCCGCCCGGAGGCTGAGCGGTGACAAATGTTGACCACGACGTCCGCGCCGATATGCGGACGTTTCTCGCGGAGAATTTCCTGTACCTGTATCCTCACATTGCGTTGAAGGACGAGGACAATTTCCTGGATCTCGGAATCATCGACTCGCTGGGCTTCGTGCGGCTTGTCGAGGAGATCGAGTCACGGTATGGAGTGATCATCGAGGATATAGAGATCACCGAGGAAAACTTTGGGTCAATCGACGCAATTGCCAATTATGTCGGCTCGAAGCGCGCACCGACCTGAGGGGCGCCGGTGGCCACACCTGTGTGCGCGCCGAGGCGTCGAGTGGCTCCCGGTCCGGTGCGCAGTTACGACGGCCGGCGCGTCGCTCCGGCTGCCCGTCGCGCACGAGAGATGAGGGTGTCCCGGTCTATCTTGCCGTTCGGTGTCCGTGGTAGTTCGGGGTAGACGTCAATCCGCATGGGTACGAGATGGTCTTCGAGATGGGCATGACACAACCGCCGCAAGTCGTGAGAATCAAGCACGTGTCCAGGCTCAGGAGCTACAGAGGCGCACACTGCCTGGCCCAAGCGTTCGTCGTCGAGGCCAAACACCACTGCTTCGAGAACTCCGGGAGCGGACCGCAGGACGTCCTCCACCTCTCTTGGATACACCTTTTCCCCGCGTGACTTGATGAGATCGTCGCTACGCCCCGCGAAATAGAGAAAGCCGTCTTTATCACAGCTGAAAAGGTCACCGGTCGCGAGTATCCGTGTCCACGGCCATCTCCCCATGCGTAGCCGCTCGCGAGTGCTAATGGGGTCGTTCCAATATCCCTGCATCACGTGCGGTCCGTGAACCATGAGCTCACCTACTTGGCCCGGACCGATCCTCTCGCCAGCCTCGTTCTCAATCCACGCCTCGGTGCCAGGAATCGGTATACCGACAGAATCAGGACGCCGGACGAGCTCCTCCGGTGGTAAATAGCTGACACGCTTGCATTCGGTCAGCCCGTACATGGAGTAAAGGCGGGCGCCGGGGAAACAATCGCGTAAGCGCTGAATCGTCCTTCGACCTAGCGCGGCGCCAGTATTCGTGAGAAAGCGCATGTGGGGCCAGTCGCGGTCAGGGAAGCCCGGCAGCGTCAGCAGCAAGTTGAAGAGGGTCGGCACTCCCGGAAGTCCTGTCACCTCCTGTTCGATCATTAGCCGTACGAGACGGCCCGGGTACCCAACGCCTGGCTCGAGGAGGAGCGTCGCGCCTACCTCCACAGCAAGAAACAACTGATAAAGCCCGTAGTCGAAGGACAGCGGGAGAACCGAGAGGATGCGATCATCGCGCGTCATCTCGAGGTATCGCGTGATGGACGCGGTGGCGAACATCATATTTCGGTGGGTGAGCATCACGCCCTTTTGCGCGCCCGAGGAACCAGACGTATAGATGACTGCCGCCAGATCCGATTCGATCGCGCTGCTGGTGTCCCGCCGCCCAGATGTCATGAGGTCGTGCAATGTAGGGAAGTTCTTAATCGTCTCGCGCCCCGCGATGACGACCCGGAGGTGTGGGAGCGCGCCGAACATGTCACGTCCGATCTGCGCCAACGATGCCTCGCAAACTAGCATCGCCGCTGAGCAATCGCTCACGATTCGAGCTAGCTTGGCGGGCTTGATCGAAGGATTGAGCGGCACAATAACGGCACTCGCGCGTAGTGTCGCGTAGATCGCGACGGCAGCGTCGATGCCATTCGGCAGGGCTATCGCAACCCGATCCCCGCGTTGGACCCCAAGGTCAGCGAGGCCGGAGGCAACTCTGGCCGCGGCGACCTCTAGCTGCTGATAGCTGAGTTCACGGTCTCCGCGCCGGACGGCCGTGCGCTGTGGCGCCGTTCCGGCCGATTGACTCAGCGCAACATCCAGGGCGCCTAGAGTCACCTGACGAGGCTGGTGTTCTTGTACTTCATGATCGGTCTCAAGCGACGCTACGTCGGCTTGGCTCAGCCCAGGCGCGCCAGCGCCCTGAGCGTGAGCCGCTTGAATGGCCCTGGTATGTCCAGCTTTCCGATCAGCTCGACGTCCGCCGCGCCGAACGGCCGTTTCAAGAGGAAGGCGATCGCGGCCGTTCCCAGCGTTGCCGCGACGCCGACCGCCACGGCGAGGCCACCGTCGAAGACGAGCGCGACCGCGACGCCGGCGGCCGCAGGTGCCACCATGGCGATCGGCAGCATTCTAGGAAGATCGAGACAATCGGCAGCAGCGTAGAAGTACCCCACCGCGATCACGGCAACTGAGGCCGCGGTCACGATCGCCGGGCCCACGATTCCAACGCCGAATACTCCGACCAAAAGCCAATCTCCGGTCACGTTGACGATCGCCGCCACGGTGTTGACCGCGCCGATGACCCGCGAACGTTCGTGAAGGACGAGAATCGGGGCCACGAAGCTGCTGGCCGCGTACAGGGTCCAAGCAAGGAGCAGGATCGCGAGCGGCCTCGCCGCAGGCCCGAAGGGGCGCCCGAAGACCAGCGGAACGATCACACGGAGCAGGGGGGCCGCTAGGCCGGCGGCCATTGCAGTGAGAAACAGCACTTGCGGCACCAGGCGCTCGTAGAAGCGATCGATCAGACCTTCGCGCGACGCGACCCTCAGCGATATAAACAGCGGCGAAAGCACGATCGTGGCGGTCGTTGCCAACTGCTGGAGGGAGCCGTAGCCCTGATACGCGATGGCGTACAGTCCGACATCCCTCGACGGTCTGTATGCCCCGAGGATCACGACGTCGACCGCCTGAATCACATATTGGCTGACTGCGAACGCGATCATCGGCAGTGAGAAAGCGACCATTTGCCGTAAAAGCGGGACATCGATGGTCGCGGGCCAGATGCCTACAGTCCAGACAGTTGTCGCGAGCGCCACGGTGAACATGCACCCGACGGCTAGCCAGATCAGCGCGATCGCCGCGGGCGAGCCGCTCACGCCCGCCACGATCAGGACGATCAGACCAACAATCGAGAGCACCCGCTGCAGCGCGAGCGCGACCGCGGTCAGCTTCATCCGGCCGCAGGTCTCGAGCAGGTTTATGAGATGCTCTCCGCCGATCAGAACCAATCCGGATGCGACGGCGATGGCGACGAAACCCCAGGTCATATCGCGTGGCATCGCGCCGGCCAGCTTCAACAGCAGGATCACCGCTATCGCCATAGCGACGAGCGGCGCGGTAATAACCATCCTGGCCCAGCTCGCTGCACGGACCGAGCCATCTCGCTCGAGTTCCTCGCGGCCATATCGGCCTATCGCCGTTGCCGTCCATGACGCGGTTGTCGTGAACAGCAGCCCGGATATCACCGCTATGTACGCGATGATCGCGTACCGCCTGGGGAGGAGCATGTGGGTCACAATTGTTGTGCTCACGAGCGCCAGTCCGATCGATACCGCGCGTGCCGCGGACACGGAGACGATGTCAGTAAACGCCGTTGCTTCGCCCCGAACCGGCGGCTCGGGCTCGAGCGCGTCCGTCCCGGCGGGAGTCGTACGCGCATCGGGGGCCGCCGGTTCAGTCGGGCCCTTGGGGGGCCCCGTGGCGACGCCTTCCCGGAGTTCGCCGCGTTGATCTCGCATCGCGAATCCAGTGTTTAGCAGCGATCGGACGAGTCATGCATCATGCACGACCGCGTGGCAATGATATCGGTGCGCCGGAACCACCGCTTCGATGTTGCGATCCACGCTCCGCTTGCCGGTCCGCTCTATCGAGCGGATGTTCCTGGGTGGACTGGTGGAGCTGAGCTACAAGCCCACCGCTTAGCGCGTTCGTTGGCCGAGCGCGGCTTGCGCGTGGCGCACATTCTCTTGGCCGATCCCGCGCTCCCGGATCGCTGTGACGGAGTCGACCTCATCCTGGAGGTTCCGAAGACGCGGGGGCCGCGTGGGACGCGGAGGGTACCCGCGATGTGGGAAGCGCTCGGGAGAGCGGACGCGTCGGTTTACGTGCAGCGAAGCGCCGGAATGGCGACCGGTGTCGCGGCGACCTTCGCGCGAGTGAAGCGGCGCCGATTCGTGTACTCGGTCTCATCGGAGGCGGACCTGCACAGGAGCCTGCTTCCTCCCCTGGACGCAACCGTAACGCAGCTCGGCCTCCGGCTGGCCGACCAGGTCGTGGCGCAGACGGCGGAGCAGCAAGCGGTCGCTACGCGAAGCCTGGGGGCCAAGGTCGCCCTGATTCGCAGCTTTTGCGAGCCGGTCTCAACTCCGCTCGCGCCGGAGGCGTTCCTATGGATCGGAGGGATCATCGACTACAAACAACCGCTCGCGTACCTAGATTTGGCGCAACGGGTACCGGACGCCCGGTTTCAGATGGTTGCGACCGAGCGCCCGGGGTGGGAGCGGCTCGCGCAGGAGGTGCACGAGCTAGCCCGCTCGCTTCCGAACGTCTTCCTGCTGGCACCGCGCCCTCGGGACGCGTTGCTCGCCCTCTACGCCAAAGCGATCGCAGTCGTGAACACCTCAGCGTTCGAAGGCTTTCCCAATACGTTCCTAGAGGCCTGGTCATGCGGCGTCCCGGCGTTGTCGCTCGGCGTAGATCCCGACAGGGTGATCGGCGAGCATGGCCTCGGGGCGGTCGCTGGGGGAAGCCTCGAGCAGCTCGCCCGGTTGGTCAGCCTCTACTGGGAGCGCCGCGGCACCCTCGCCGAGGGGGAGGCCGCCAAGGACTACGTCCGTCGCCACCATGATCCGGCCGTGGTCGGTGAGGCGTGGATGGAGCTGATCGCCACGCTGTTGTCTGGGCGGGATGCGCGTTCCGCGCCGACAAAGGACCCGCCCTAACCCGGATCGAGCAGTAGGCGCACGAGTGTGACCCCATTGACCGGCGGTCAGCCCGCAAGGTCACGAACTGGCAGTCCGGACACGTACATGCGGTGGCGCGCTGCGGGATGCTTAAAGCAGAGCGCCGGTTCCCCGCGTGATCGGCTACCAGGACCCGGCTGAGCTCGCTGGCGCGTTCCAGCGCGAGCGCATCCCCGCCACGGTGAATTCCTTTTCAACCGAGAACGATGCGCTCATCGCCGCCTGACCATCATCCGGACCGCCGCCGAAATTCCGCGCGGTCCGAGACATCCTCCGCCCGTCAAGCGGTGACGGCCGGATATAACCACCTTTCGGTCACGGTTCGTGTCCTCCCCAAGGTTTTCCGATCGCTTTGTGCTCCGAGCGGTCGCTGTCGCGGATGTCGCGCGCACCCGTGACGATCATAGTTTCTGTTCCCGACGTCCAACAGCGATCCCGGCGAGATCATCGCAAGACCTGACGGCGGTTTGTGGTTGGACCGAAGAGGGCGTCAAACAGATCGGACGCTCAGGGACGCGCGAGACCGAGCGAGCGGCGGGATCGTGAGGCGTGGCATAAACGGCGGACGCGGGTCGGTCACTCGGGTACTAAGACGGTGTCTTCCGCCGTTTCGCGTCCCGAGCGCGGTGGCCAGGCGGCATATTCGCCGCGCTATGAACTGCCTCCACGCTTAGATAACCCGAGCGTGGGCTCACAGCACGGCATGAGAGCTCCCATGGCGGTGGCGCTAATGCTGACCACCCCGCCACGATCGGCCACCGCGCGGCCATGGCTGAGTTGCCGCCGAGTGTGCCGAGATCGACCATTCTTCCAGCCTGGGTCCAGGAGAACGCGCGCTGGGATCCGTCGGCAGTGAAGCTATCGCCGCCCACTTGACCGAGGTCGTTGACCCCGATGGCCTCGCTGGAGGAGCCGCCAAGGTGCCGAGGTCGATCATCCCACCCCTCGACGTCCAACAGACCGGGTGGATGGGGCCGTCCGCGGTCTGGCTGCTGCCGACGACCTCGCCGTGGTCGTTGACCGCAACTGCGCCACCTGTGTCCCGGTGATGTTTACCACCCGCCCGCTTGTCCACGAGAAGGCGACGCCGGGGCCGAACCCGATGCCACTGAAGCCGACCACCTGACATCGATCGTTCACCGCACTCGCCGAGCTTTGATCACCGCCGAAGTGCGTCCCGAGTCGACCATCCCTCCCGCCTGCGTCCACGAGAACGCATGCGACCGGCCGCTCGACGTCTCGCTTTCGCCGACGACTTGCCCGTGGTCGTTCATTGCGGTCGCTTCGCGGAAGGCGCCGCCGAGCGTGCCGAGATCCGTCGCCACAAACGGTGACCTGGCAGCGTCGGCGCCCGAGACCAGCCCACACAGGACTGTGACCATCCAGATACTCCAACGCCTACAGCTTCGCGATCGCACGCACCGCACAGACCTACGATCCGTCGGCGCTCGCAAATCGGCCCTGACACGGTCGACCGATAGCCCAAATCGACATCGACAGTACGCCAAACAGCGGCGGACTAACCGCAGCGACACGTCCGACGCCACTGCCCTTGGTCTGTGAAAACCACCGTACACGGGATGGCGCGATCCGGTGCAGAGAGGCTGCAGTGCGACTCCTGCCTTCCGAGCCGCCGCGCCCGACTCGTCAGTGATGGGGCAGGTCGGGCATCGGGATCCGCGACGGTGTTGCTGGGTACGCTCGCGCGGCGCTCGACCAACTGATCTCGCGCTTAGTCCCGTCTCTGCTCGGCGACGGGTGAGGGAAGGCACAGGCGCCGCCTCGCTGGTAATGTTGGCGCTAGTAAATGGAATCCACGACGCTCCACGCCGTCAGCAAGGACCGCGCCGGCGAAGACGACGCGCAGCAGCGATTTCCGTTTGGCGCGAATTGGGCGCGGTTTGCGCGTGACGTTGATTGGTTTCAAGTCGAGTCCGCCGCCCGATCGCTGAATGCGATGCTTGGAGAAGGGGCGCTCGTGGGAAAGTCATTTCTCGACATCGGCTCTGGGAGCGGCCTGTTCTCGCTAGCGGCAGCGCTCTTGGGCGCTCAGCGGGTCCACTCGTTTGACTACGATGATAAGAGCGTCATCACCACAAGGGCCATGAAGGAACGGTTCGCCACGGCCGCAGATTGGACGATCGAGCGAGGGAGCGCGATAGATGAGAGCTACATGCGCAGGCTCGGAACATTCGACATCGTGTACGCCTGGGGAGTGTTACACCACACCGGAGACATGTGGCGCGCGCTTGGGTTGACGGCTAGCACGGTCGCGCCCGGGGGCGCCTTGTTCGTATCGATCTACAACGACCAGGGCAATGTGAGCAGGCGCTGGCTAACGGTCAAGAAGATGTTCAACCATTTGCCGCCGCTGCTGCGACCGCTTTACGCCATCCTCGCCGTAGCTCCCCGTGAACTACGGCTTCTGGTGGGCGCCCTCGCACGTCGCCAAGTGCGCGTCTACCTCGCGACATGGCGACGCAGCAACCGTGGTCGCGGCATGAGCGCGTGGCACGACCTCCTCGATTGGGTTGGTGGGTATCCATTCGAGGTCGCGAAGCCGGAGGAGATCTTCGACTTTGTCGCTGCGCGTGGGTTCAGACTGGTCCGTCTCAAGACCGCTGGAGGGGGTCATGGTTGCAATGAGTTCGTGTTCGTCCGTGATGGGCAGGACCCGGACGCAGGCGGCCGGCGCTCGGGCAGTTCTACGCCTTTGTGACCTGAAATGCATCGCTCCGCAGGCGAGCCTTGCGGAGGCCTCAGTCCCACTGTTGGCCAAGCTGCACCGCCGAGGGTGGAGGAACTGACTTGGCGAAAGCCATCAAAACCCCCGTGAAGATTGCGACAGCGACAAGGCTCGGCTCGTTGTGTGATACGTCGTGCCCGATGGAAGCGATGATGTAGCAAACCACGGTCCCGGTCAAAGCGCCAAGAACAGATCGTTGCGGAGTTCGGGCAGGAAGCCTCCATAGCTCGCGCACGCCGACCCGCACCGAACCGAGCGTCCAGCCCACGAGAAACACGAGCCCTACCACCCCTTCTTCGACCAGCGCTCGAAGATAGTCATCGTGCGGCCCTCCCTCGGCCCACAGCGGGCTACCACCGGGAGGCTCGGCGCTCACCCCTGTCGAGTAAAAGGTGTCGAATCCCCGACCGAAGACAAGATGCGTCGGCGAGTCGAGGATCAGCCGGGGTGACGCAGCCCAAAGGCTGAACCGTCCGGTGACATTCTGCGATCGAACCACGGCCTCCTGAAAGCCGGAACTCTGCGTGGCCCCCGATGGCAGAGCCCAGAACACGATCGTCGCTATCGTCGCAAGGACGAGAAGTGACTGGGCCCACCATCTGAGGCGCCACGGGTACAGCCACAGGTACACGACCAATCCCGTTACAAGTCCAGCCCAGCCGGCCCGGCTAAAAGTGAGGACGATCGCGAGCAGGATGACAAGCATCGATCCGGCGGTTACAAGCAGTCGCACGCCCCGCTCTTTGACTGCGAGTGGAAGACTCGCGAGCAGGGCCATTGATAACACGATTGACGCTGCAGGCGCACCACCGAAGATCCCGCCCGGGCGCAAGAGTTTGCCGGAACCCCCATTGAACTGTGACGAAGCCGGATCGGCGACGTCGTTGAACACGATGTGGCCAGCTACAAATTTCTCGTACAACACCGTTAACGCGCCGATGGTGGCGAACAGCAGGACAGCCCGCAATAATCTGTCTGCGGAATCCCAGCCTACAGAGACTCGTGCGACCAAGTACAGCCCTAGCGGGATGAGGCTGTAGATCAGCAATGTGTGCGGCACCGCTTGCGTCTGAGTGCTGCTCCAGCTGAAGATGTTGGTCGCGGCGACTCCAACGACCGCCAGGTCAACGAGTGAGACCCGCGTCCGCCACCCGCCGGCGACAAGGCCGGCGCACGCGCTGACCAGCATCAATCGGGCCGCGTCGACTTGAGCACTGCCGAAGGTAATCCAGTACGGGACGCTCAGCGCGATTGCGAGCGCCAGCAGAAAACCGTTGCCACGACGCTGAAGCAGGAGCGCTACCACCATCGTCATCCCACCGAGCGCAACGATGTACTTGGCATTCCACGCGACTCCGGCGCCAACGACGACAGCGAGGACGACGGCTGCCAGCCACGTCAATGACTCAGGCCACAGCAATGACTCGCGCCTGCCGGTGGGCCAAGGCGCACGGCGTATCGACTTGGAAGCGCGATTCATCGGGTGACCAGATGATCGCCCGCTAGGTCGCCCGCTCTGCACGCGGGAATGCATGCCGCTTCGACGAGAATTGGGAAAGTCAGCTGGGTTCCTCCTCCCGCGGAAGCGACGCCAGCAACGGTGGACGGATTGGTCTGCCCTCTTCGGCCGTGCGCAGTGCGGAGAAGATCACCGCGACGGCCTAAACGATTCGTCGAGTCCGGTGCGGTCGTTGCAGCAGCGACGCTCGCATGCACACCAGCTGCTGTCCGTGGCCTCTGTCCCGACATCGCGAGCACATCTCTTTCCTTTGTCGCCCCACGAACAGCGCCACGCGGTGAAGATCGTGGAGAACTGCGCCGCCTGCACTGTGGACGTCAAAGTACTCCTTCCCGACGCCGGGTGCGCCGCCATAGCCAAAAAGGATCGTCGCGAGCGAGCCATCTTGGTGCTTCAAGTCTCCATCGCCTCCTAGAAGCTACGATGATACGAGGCGGCAGCGGTCGGCGCCGCGTGTTCCGCAAGGCAGCTCAAAGCGCCAGCCGCATCGCCGCAGTACGAAACTGCGGAAAGCTCGGCCCGAAGCCAGGCAATAGGTGCCCGCGCCCCTACGCCATCTCGCGGCGCCTCGAGAGCAACCATGCTGCCGAGGCGGCAACAGCGAAGTGACAGCTTGGATGATCGGAAATAAACGGATCCATATCTTCCGGTGATCCGCATCCGAAGAAAGCCGGGATAGTTGTTCCACAAGCACCGCGCAGGCGAGCATCACGCTCGGGGGTTTATGAGCGGCGTCTCCTCCGTGCTCGACCAAAGACCTCAGCCGCAGACAGCGTCAACAACAGCGGAGCAATCAGCAGAGCCGCGCGCTGTATCTTCCGTACACGTGGATGAAGCGGGATTGGGCGCGGGCGTGAAGGTCGTAGGCATAGTTGGGTGGCAACCAACATCCGGCGCCATTTGCCTCGCGGACGACATCACTACGGGACGGGGTCGCGTGCGATCGTGTTTACCGCGATGCTGAGGCGACGGCTGGCGAGATGGGCCCCGTCCAGATGCGATGCCCTCCCCGTCTCGTATTCGGCCGCCCAACTCGTCTCCGCGTAGTGCCTCCATTACGGCCTCGATTCGCGCCCGCCAGACCACGTACACCGCAGTGATGGCATGGTCGCGGCAGCGCTGCACGTCGACGTACGGTGTCATGTGATCGATCATGTTGTGCCCGAGCACAATGCTCAAGGCAGCACGGCGCTGGTCTCCTCGTCACGATTGCCCACGCAGCGCTCCCGATCACCGGCGGCAGCAGCATCGTCACCGCCGGCGAAGCAGTGAGCGGCGCGAGGAGGCCCAGATTTTCTCAGGAGTACCAAACCACGAGGCCTCGAAGCTGGTCGTGTAAGGATGGCGGCGACCAAAGCCATCGCGGGCGAACCCCCAAGGCGCCGCACCAGCCAGTACACGATCGGTGTCGTTAGGAGACTCACGATCGCCTGTACGCACCAGCTCACCGTCGGCGAGTAGCGGAGCAGAAGCAACAGGAAGGGGTAGCCCGGGGTGCGACTCGGTCGTAATCCGCCAGATGCAGCGATCCCATGCAATGCGCTAGCGCCAGGTACCCCGACGAGTCCGGCTCTAGAAACGGAGAGTAGGCGAGGATCAAGGTCGCCCTGATCACTAATCCAACTGTGATCGCGAGCGCGACGTTCCGGCGACCCTCACTCAGGAGAAGGCTGCCGAGGCGGATCGGGCGTTCAGTGCGTGAGCTGCTCTCGTCGACAAAGCGACGCCAGACCGAGCGGCCGCACCGCCCTGCCCTCCTCCGCGGCACGGACTGCCGCGAGCGTGACCGCCATCGACTCCAGCGGATCATCGAGGCCCGCGGGGTATTGCTGCCGAAGCAACGAGTCGCGGACGCTTGCCATCTCGGCTCGGTGCCCTTTGTCCTGCGAGCGCGCTCGTACGACGTGCCGGCGGCTGCCGTCGAACAGCGTGAGACACCGGAAGTCATCGAGGATGGCGCTTCGGCCGTCGCTGTGGGCCTCGATGTACTCCTTCGGGACACCCGGCGCTGCGCCTGCGCCATACACGATCGTGGCCAGTGAGCCGTCCTCGTAGGTCAGGATCACCGAAAACGCGTTTGCAGTCGCGATTGAGGCGTCGCGTGACTGCACCACGCACGAAACGCGAATCGGCCAGCTGCCGACGAGCCAGCAGACAAGATCGACGAAATGACAGCCCTCACCGATCAGGCGGCCGCCGCCCTCGAGCGGATCTAGGAGCCAGTGGTCGTGCGGTAGGGGCCCCGCGCTGACGCGGACCAGTACCTCGACCGGAGCGTTGTGCGCCCGCACGTGTTTTCGCAGGCGATGGGCGAGCGGGGCATGGCGCCGATTGAACCCCACGAACACCGGCAGGCCCGACTCGGCGCGCGCATCGCGCAGGTCCGCGAGCTCGGCCAACGTCAGCGCAGGCGGCTTCTCGACGAAAACCGCCTTGGATGCGCGCAGCGCGCTCTGGGCAAGCGCAGCATGGGTGGCGTGCCGCGTCGCGATCACTACGAGGCCGGTGGCCGGATCCGTGAGGATGGCGGAGGGTTTGTCCACGCGTCGGAACGGGAATCGCTCCGCGGCGCTTCGAGCGCTCAAGCCGTTGGCGCTGCCGATTGCCTCGAGCGAGAAGCCGGCTCCTTGCAAGGCGGGAATCAGCACGCGCGAGGCGAAGCTGCCAGCGCCGATCACGCCGGCCCTGAGAGGGATTGGCTTCTGGTGAAGAGAGATACTGCTCTGAGCTGGTCGGGGCGCGAGGGGGTCCGGCTCGCCGGTTACGTCGCTCGCCGAGGCGGGGTATTGCAGGACGATCGCCAGCGCCGAACCGTTGCCGGTGAGGAGCTTCTCGTAAGCCTGGGGGGCTTGCTCGACGGGTACGCGTGCGCGGACGAGCGGCCTCACGTCGATCCGATCCTGCGCGAGGAGATGAACGAATGCCGCCATGTTGCGCCGTTCTGTCCAGCGGACGTAGCCAATGGGATAGTCCAGCCCCCGCTCCTCGTATTCGCGGTCGTAGCGCCCCGGGCCGTAGGAGCGCGAGAGCCGCAGCTCGAGCTCCTTCTGGTAATAGGAGGGTCGCGGCACGCGCATGCCAACGTCGCCGACGATCACGACCCGCCCCCGATCGCGGCTGAGCTCGGCGGCGAGTTGCACGGGATCGTCCGAGCGCGTGGCGGCCGTGATGATTACTGCGTCACACCTCGGCATGCTCGACGCCAGCGAGCGGCTCAGCCGCGCCCGCGCCACTCCCTTATTCAGGGCCCCCGTGTCGAGCCCCAGCTGCACGAGATCTTCGTCGAGGTCGATCCCGAGGACTTCGCAACCGGCGACCCTCAGCAGCTGCGCCGTAAGCTGACCAACGAGGCCGAGACCGATCACTGCCGTTCGCTCGGCGAGGCGGGCCTCCGCCTGTCGAACCCCCTGCATCGCGATCGCTCCCAAGGTCCCGAACGCACCGTAATCAAATTCGACCTCGTCCGGGAGCCGAACGCACAAGCTCGCTGGAACGTAATCAATTTCGGCATGGGAGGCGTATCCGCCACCACCGCATGCCACGCGATCTCCCGGCTTCAGCTCGGCGACCTCCCTGCCCGCGGCAAGCACCGTCCCGGAGGCCGAATAGCCCAGGGCTTCGGGCTGATCGAGCCGCGCGCGCACAGTCGCGGCGGTCTCCCGGACGCCGTCGCGCCGCGCCTTCTCCACGACCTGGCGCGCCTGATCGGGACGGGCCCGCGCCTTGGCCACGAGGCTCTGCCTGGCCGTGCGCACTTTGCTTCCCTCGGTGCCAGGGCTGAGGACACTCGCTCGGATGTCCACGAGCACACCGTGGGGCTGGAGCACGGGGACCGGCACGTCGAGTACCTCGATCCGCCCGTCACGCAGCCGCTGGCTGACCTGCTTCACATCTCCTCACTTCGCGGGGCCGCCCATCTTAGGCGCCTCCGCGTAAATGCCCGGCATGCCCCCTCCCGTATGCCGATCTCCGAACTCCGTCGCGTTGGAGCCAGCGAGCACGTCGGCCACGCGCTCCGCGGCGCGGCCGTCCCACAGCGGCGGGGGTGGAGGGACCGGTTTGGGAGCCTCCAGTGCTGGCAGGATGTCGCCAATCCGGCAGGGTTCCAAGCCGAGCACCGTGTTCGTTCCGGCACGGACAGTCACGGGCCGTTCGGTGTTGTGCCGCAAGGTGAAGCACGGCACGCCGAGATACGTCGTTTCCTCTTGCACGCCTCCAGAATCGGTCAGCACCGCCGCGGCGTCGGCCTCGAGCGATAGGAATTCGAGATACCCGAGCGGGTCGAGCACTTGCACCTGCCGACTGGGTTCTATGCCCGCCATCATCTTTCTCGTGCGTGGATGCGCTGGAAATAGCACCGGCATCTCGCGTGCAATCGATTCGAGCTCCCTCAAGACGTCGGGCAGCATCGGCCCGTCGACCAGGAGCGGCCGATGCAGCGTGACGAGCAGATATCCGCCGGCGGGGAGGCGTAGCCGCCGCGCCACATCGAGGCTGCGGAAGCGCTCCTCCATCGCAACCAACGTGTCGATCATCGTGTTGCCAACGAAGTGAATCCTCTCGTCGGCGATCCCTTCCGCCCTGAGGTTGTCGACCGCCTCCTCGCAGTGGACGAACAGGTATTCGGCGAACTCGTCGGCCACGATCCGGTTGATCTCTTCCGGCATGGTGCGATCGAAGCTACGCAGCCCTGATTCGACGTGGGCCAGCGGGACGCCGAGCTTGGCCGCCACCAGTGTCGTCGCCAACGTCGAATTGACATCGCCCGAAACGATCACGAGCTCCGGTTGCTCGGCCTCCATCACCGGCTCGAGCCGCTCCATCACGCGCGCGGTCTGCACTGCATGGCTACCCGAGCCCACGCCGAGAACGTGTTCGGGGACCGCGATCTCGAGCTGCTCGAGGAAGACCGCCGACATGGCCGGGTCGTAGTGCTGGCCTGTGTGGACGACTCGATGGGCCGCATCGGGGAGCCTTCGCCGCAATTCAGCGATGACGGGAGCCATCTTCACGAAGTTGGGCCGAGCACCCATCGCGTAAAGAATCCGCATCGCGCGCGAAGCGTATCGACCGGATATTCGGCCAAGAGCCACCCAAATCGGGGTGCGTCGCGTCTGCTACGCCCGACTCAAATCGTGCCGTGGTGGCGCGGGCCAAGGCCCATGATGCTACAAAGTGCATGGGGGACACGGAGGAATGAACAGCTAAGCAGAGGAATGGAGAACGACTCGGCAAGCTTCGATGTGCTTCGCACACTCCGCCAGCGCGCGCCCGTAATTCTGCTCTGCATGCTGGTGGCGGGAGTTGCTGCCTTCGCCATCTCGAAGCGGCAGACTAAGGAGTACCAGGCGACCACGTCCGTCTATTTCCACGACCCGCAAGCAAACGAGGTTGCCGCTGGCCTCGCTGTGGCGCCTGTCGACCCGCAGGTGCAACTCGCCACGGACCTGAAGCTCGCCACGCTTCCCCGCATCGCCGCCGCGACCGCAACCGCGATCGGCGGCGGAATCACTCCTGGGTCAGTCCAGAGCAGCGTCAGCGTGAGCCAGCAGGGGAATTCAGATTTCGCGGCCGTGACCGCGACGTCGACCTCGCCGGGTCTGGCCGCTCGGATTGCCAATACCTACGCCGCGCAGATCGTGGCCGACCGCCAGCGAGCCAGCCAGAGCTACTACAGCGGAATCGTGCATTCTTTGAACCTTCAGTTCCAAGCGCTGCCACCGGCGCTGCAGCTGGGGACGCAGGGGGCGGCTCTGAAGGATCGCGCCAATTCGCTGCAGGTTCTGGGTCAACTGGAGGGCGGCGCGGTCCAGGTTGTCGATCAGGCGGGCGTGCCGAGCGCACCGTCGTCGCCGCAGGTGCTTCGCAACACTGTGCTGGGTGCGATCCTCGGCCTGCTGCTCGGCCTAGCGCTTGCCCTATTCCTCGGCCGGTTCGATCGTCGCGTCCGCGAACCCCTGCAGCTTGCCGACGTTTACGGCGTCCCCCTGATCGGCGTCGTCCCCTACAACTCGGCGCTCAAGATGTCCTCCAGGCGTGCCTCGGCGCAGCCTGCACCGGCAGCCGTAGCCGAGACATTCGCGCTCTTGTGGGCGCGAATTCGCTACTTCAACGTCGATCGCCTACTCGACACGCTGTTAATCGCGTCCGCGCAGCCTGGCGAGGGCAAGACGACGGTCGCAAGCAATCTCGCTCTTGCCGCGGTGAAGATGGGCTCTCGAGTCTTGATCATCGAGTGCGACTTCAAGCGACCCACCCTTGCTCGCCGGCTAGGGGCGCGTGAGTCCCCCGGAGTCTCCGATGTGTTGCTCGAGGACATGCCGCTGGAGAATGCCGTTCAGACGATCGAGATTGCCCAGCGCTCCGGCCCGCAGCCCAGGCTAGACGTGCTGGTCGCCGGCGGTTTGCTGCCGCCGGACCCAGCCCACGTGATCGCAAGCCACTCTATGGAAGCCCTGCTCTCTCGTGCCAGGGCCACATACGACTTCGTTCTGATCGACGCACCGCCGCTCGCGGTTGTACCCGATGCATTCCCGCTTCTTCGGCAGGCCGGCGGCGTCGTCGTCGTCGGTCGGCTTGGCCGGAGCCGCTCGGACGTCGCCGCTCGGCTGCGCCAAACGCTGACGAGCGCGAATGCGACCTTCATCGGCGTCATAGCAAACGGCTACCACCGGCGCCCGGGCGCTCCGTACGGCCACGACAGGGATTTCCCGTCGGCATCTGTGCAACCGGCGCCAAGAGATGTTCGGCCGCGTAGACTGCGCGTGTATCAAGTCACTCGCCGCTGAACCGGCGGAGGACCCAACCATTACGCACGCTGACCCGTGAGAGTCCTTTACGCAATTTCCACGGTATTGACTGCACTGATCCTGGCTGCGATTCCCGCCACGTCCAGTGGGCGTTCACAGGTTGCACACAATTCGCACGGCCACACTGACCCACGCGTGCCGCAAGGATTCATCGGGGTTGACGCCGGTATGCCACCTAACGTCGACGCCAACAGTCAGTTCAACCAAATGGTCGCGAGTGGCGTCGAGAGCGTTCGCCTAACTTTCGCCTGGAGCGCCGCGCAACCATACGCGAGCTTCGCCCAGGTCCCACCGAGTGAGCGCGGCGCTTTCGTAAATGTGGGTGGCGTTCCCACGAATTTCGCAGCCACCGACCAGGAAGTTCGCCTGGCGGCCGAGCACGGCATGACAGTTCTCGCGCAGGTCCTCTACGCGCCCCCATGGGATACGAAACCGCGACCCTGCGTGGCTGCTGCGGTTCGAGACGCAACCGTTGCCGACGCCCCCCGCGCCGCAGCCTCCGCAGCCTGCAGCTGGGTCCCGGTACCCGCACGGGATGAGCCCTACGGCAACTTCCTCAAGGCTCTAGTCAAGCGCTACGGTCCGCGCGGGACCTTCTGGGCTCAGAATCCTGGCATTCCGCGTCACCCGGTCCGCTTGTGGGAGATCTGGAACGAGCCGAACTTCCTCTATCAGTGGCCGCAGCCATTTGCCCCTAGCTACGTCGCGCTTCTTCGTGTTGCACACGCCGCAGTGAAGAGCGCGGATCCGGGCGCCAAGGTGGTGCTCGCGGGATTTCCCAACTATGCGTGGACATATCTGTCCGAGATCTACAAGCTCGGGGGCCGGCGGCTGTTCGATGTGGCCGACATCCACCCGTACACGAAGCTGCTTTCAAATGTGGTCAAGTTCCTGCAACTCGTCCGGACTCAGATGGCTCGCGCCGGGGATCGACGGAAGCCGATCATTGTCGGTGAGTTCACCTGGCCGTCTGCCATCGGGCATCACCCAAGTCAGACTTACTTTGACATCGAGACAACCGAGGCCGGCCAGGCGCAGAAGGTGCGTGCCGCGCTGCCCCTGCTCGCGAGTCACCGTACCCAGCTCGGCCTGCTCGGCATCTACTACTTCACGTGGATGTCGCAAGAGTACGCAGGGGCGCCGTCGTTCGCGTACTCTGGCTTGCTCGCGCTCAGGAACGGTCGCGTGGTCGCGAAGCCGGCCCTGGCTGCGTTCCGGCGTAGCGCCATGAATCTCGAGCACTGCCGCCAGAAGTCGAGCGTGGCTACGAGATGCCTACGCGGCTAGTAACGCTTGCTCCGCCCGTATTTGTTCCGGGACCAAGTCGAACTAAGAGAATGCGACCGCCGGCTCGCTCTCCGCGGAGCCGGCATCGCCACCTTCCTCCGCCGGCTCAGAGTCCGTGAGCGCCGCCACCCGCGTCGGGTCCTTCTCGGTGCCGGCGATGAGCTCGTCGGCGGCCTGCTTGTCGGTCTTGGGCAGAAAACCCGACTTCATGCCGAAGTACACGGCCTGCGGATGGTGGGCCACGACGGCCAGCGTGGACTGCTCGGGGTCGATGGCGTAGCCGCCGCTCAGCCGCAGCCCGATCGACCCCGCGTCGAGCAGCCGGAACACCTTCTCGTGCTCTGACTGCTCGGGGCACGCCGGGTATCCCCACGAGTAGCGGCGCCCCTGGCTCGGGGCGATCCCCAGATCGGCCCGGACGCGAGCGTGCAGCCATTCCGCCATGCCCTCGGCCGTCTGCACGCCGAGCCCGTGCACGAACAGCTGCTCGGAGAACTCCCCCTCGGCCTCGAGTCGCGCCATCAACGAGGTCACCTCGTCCCCGGCGGTCACCGCCTGGATCGCGACCACGTCGAGATCGCCGGAATCGAGTGGCCGGTAGAAGTCCGCCAGGCAGATCCGGTCGTGCCTGGGCTGGCGCGGGAACACCAGGCGCTCCAGCTCGCGCGAGCCCGGCGCGTCCGGATCCCACACAACGAGCTCGTTGCCGTCGGAGTTGCACGGGAAGTAGCCGAGCAGCGCGCGGGGATGGAGGTAGTCCTGCTCGCGCCACATGCGCTCGAGCCGGGGCTGGAAGTCCTCGCCCACGAGCCGCCGCCACTCCTCGCCCTTGACGCCCCGACCGCCCCAGTGGAGCTTGAACAGCACATGCGTATCGAGGTGCCTATAAACCTCGTCCAACGGAACCGCTACCTCATTAACTCCCCAGAACGGCGGCTCGGGGATCGGTACGTCAACCCGCGCCGCGCTCCGCACCGATGCGTCATCAACAGAGGGCGCGTCGTCGTCGGAAGCCTCGGGCTGCTCCCGCAGCCGGCGCGCAGCCTCGAACGTCGAGGACAGCAGCCCTTCCCGCGCGCCGGGATCGATGAGCTGGTCCATCTTCGCAAGTCCCTCGAAGGCGTCCTTGCAGTAGAACACTCCGGGCTCGTAGATCTCGTCGGACTCGGCCCCGTTCGGGTACAGGAGGCGCAGACCGAAGTTGCGGTTGATCGCCGCCCCGCCCACCAGCACCGGGAACCGCAGCCCCTGTGCCCGCAGCTCGGCAACGCACGCCGGCATCTGCTTGGACGTCGAGACCAGCAGCGCACTCAGGCCGATCGCGGTCGCGTCGTGCTCGACCGCCGCGTCCAAAATAGTCTGGATCGGAACCTGCTTTCCCAGGTCCACGATCGTGTAGCCGTTGTTGGTCAGGATCGTGTTGACCAGCGACTTGCCGATGTCGTGGACGTCCCCGAACACCGTCGCGAGCACGACCGTTCCCTTCGAGTAGCCCTCGAGCTTGTCCAGGTAGCGCTCGAGCTGGGCGACCGCGCGCTTCATCACCTCGGCCGACTGGAGCACGAATGGGAGGATCAGCTCGCCGGCGCCGAACTTGTCCCCGACCTCCTTCATCGCCGGAAGGAGCACGTCGTTCAGAGTGGGGACCGCCCCGATCTTCTCGACGCTGCGGTCGATCCAGTCCTCGACCCCCTCCTTCTTCCGGCGCAGGATGTGAAAGTGCAGGGCCTCCTCGGGCTCCATCCCCACCGTCGGGTCCGCGGCCTCGCCGCCGGCGTCGGAAGCGCCGCCATCCCCCTTGGCCTCGAAGTGCGCGATGAACCGCTCGAGCGCGTCGGCGCGGCGGTTGAACACGAGGTCGTCGGCGAGCTCGCGCTCCTCGCCCACGATCTCCGCGTACGGGGTGATGTGGTTCGGGTTGACCATCGCCAAGTCGAGTCCCGCCTCGACGCAGTGGTGCAAGAAGACGCTGTTCAGCACGCTGCGCGCGGGCAGGGACACCCCGAAGCTCACGTTCGAGACCCCCAGCGAGGTCTTGACCCCGGGAATCTCCTGCTTGATCCGCCTGATCCCCTCGATGGTCGCGACCGCGCTCGGGCGCCACTCCTCGTCACCGGTCGTGAGCGTGAACGTCAGGCAGTCGAAGATCAGCGCCTCGGGATCGAGTCCGTGCTCTTCGCAGCACAGATCCCGAATCCGACGCGCGACCTCGACCTTGCGATCAGCCGTCTTGGCCATTCCGCTCTCGTCGATGGTCAGGGCGATCAGCGCGGCGCCATGTGCGCGCGCCAGCGGCACCACCCGATCGAGCTTGGCACGGCCCGCCTCCAGGTTGATCGAGTTGACGATCGCGCGGCCCGGGATCTGCTCGAGCGCGGCCTCGACTACCTCGGGCTCGGTCGAGTCGACCTGAATCGGCGCCGGTTGGGACAGCGAGATCTTCTTTACGATCTCCCTCATCTGCTCGGCCTCGTCCTGTCGCTCGGTCAGTGCGACGCACACGTCGAGCGCGTGCGCACCACCGACGACCTGATCCTCGGCCACGGTCAGCAGCCCGTCGTAGTCGTCCGCGAGCAGCAGCTCCTTGGCCTTGCGCGACCCCTGCGAGTTGACCCGCTCGCCCACCAAGGTTGGCCGCGGGTCCTGTACCAGCGGCGTCGCGGCGATCATGCTCGACACGTGGGGCGGGCGCCGTCCCGGACGATCCCCGGGCCGCCGCCCCCGCACCCGCTCGGCGATCGCGCGGATGTGCTCAGGCGTCGTCCCGCAGCAGCCGCCCACGATCGAGGTTCCGTAGCGTTCGACGAACTCACCCAGCACGCGGGCGAGCGGCTCTGGCTCTTCCGGGAAGATCGTTTCGCCGCCCGGTCCCTGAAGCGGCAGCCCGGCGTTCGGGATGCAGTGGACCGGTACCGGGCAATTCTCCCCCAGGAAGCGGATCGCGTCCCGCATGTCCTCGGGTCCGGTCGAGCAGTTGAGCCCGATCACATCCACCTCGAGCGCCTCGAGCGTCGCCAGCACCGCGCTGATGTCCGTCCCCAGCAGCATCTTGCCGCCCTGGGGCAGAAGCGAAACGCTGCACTGAATCGGGACGCTGCGCGAGGCCTCGGCAAACGCCCGGCGCACGCCGAACACCGCCGCCTTGACCTCGAGGATGTCCTGCGCGGTCTCGATGATGATCAGATCGACTCCCCCGGACAGCAGCCCGCGAGCCTGCTCGTCGAAGACGTCCACGAGTTCGCCGAACCGGATCTGGCCGAGCGTGGGATCGTCGCTGGCGGGCAGAAAGCCGGTAGGGCCGATGGACCCGGCGACGAAGCGATGCTCGCCGGCCGCCCGACGCGCGATCTCGGCCGCCCTCAAATTGATCTCGAACGCCTCGTCCCCGAGTCCCCACTCCGAGAGCTTCAGGCGCGACGCCTGGAAGGTGTCAGTCTCGAGGACCTCAGCGCCGGCCTCGAGCATCGAGGCATGTACGCCCTCGATCACGTCCGGACGGTTCAGCACGAGAGCCTCGTGGCAGCGCCCCGGCAGCCGGTAATCGCGCTCCAGGCTCAGGTCGAACTGCTCGAGCGTCGCGCCCATCCCGCCGTCATAGACGATGATGCGCTCGCGCGTGGCCGATGAGAAATCGCGCACCACGATCATGCTACCGAACCTTGACACGGTTGTGGCAAGGTTTGACCCAACCGGAGAAAGGACCGCCCAGTGGAGTTCGAGCAGATCATCACGGAAGTCGACGACGGTGTCCTCACGATCACCCTGAACCGCCCCGAGCGGCTGAACGCGTGGACGACGGCGATGGGCCGAGAGCTCATCGAGGCCTTCGACCGAGCCGATGCCGACGACGAGGTTCGCGCGGTGATCGTGACCGGCGCGGGGCGCGCGTACTGCGCCGGCGCGGACCTCCAGGAGGGCGGCGACACATTCAGGCACGGCAATGCCGGAGACACCGCGATTCCCCGGGACGGCGGCGGGGAGTTCACGCTGCGGGTGTTCGAGTCGACCAAGCCCGTGATCGCCGCGATCAACGGCCCGGCGGTCGGGGTCGGGGCGACGATGACGCTGCCAATGGACATTCGCCTCGCCGCGGAAGAAGCCAGGATCGGGTTCGTGTTCGTCCGCCGCGGGATCGTGCCCGAGGCTTGCTCGAGCTGGTTTCTGCCGCGAGTGGTGGGCATCAGCCGCGCGATGGAGTGGGCGGCCGCGGGCCGCGTGTTCGACGCGCAGGAGGCGCTGGAGGGCGGGCTCGTGCGCAGCGTCCACCCGGCGGGCAAGCTCCTCGACGCCGCCCGCGCCCTCGCGGGGGAGATCGTGGAGAACGCGGCTCCCGTGTCGGTGGCCCTGGCGCGCCGGATGATGTGGACCATGCTCGGCGCCGGGCACCCCATGCTCGCTCACCGCGCCGATTCGCGCGGGATGTTCTACCGGGGGCGGTCCGACGACGTCGTCGAGGGCGTCGCCTCGTTCCTGGAGAAGCGCGCTCCCCGCTTCACCGACCGCGTCAGCGACGGCCTTCCCGACATCCTGCCCGGGTGGACGGCGCCGGCGTTCGAGTGAGCCGGGGCGCGCTCGGACGCGTGCCGATGGGCCCGCGAGCCTACGCGCCGAGCGCTTCCTCCACGGTCCGCGTGACGTCCATGCGCCCCATCAACCCCGCCAGCCGGAGGGCGTCATTGGCCGGCGACTCATGCGGAATCACGACCGTGAGGTCCAGGTCGCGATCTCGCAGGTTCTGGCGAAGCCGGAAGATCAAATGGATGCCCGCGCTGTCCAAATAGCTCACGCGGCTGAGATCGAGGACGACGCGCAGGGCGTCACTGGGGGTCCCGCTGCCCACCGCATCGCCGAGGGCGTTTGCGTTCGACATGTCGATCTCGCCCCGGATGGCAGCGATCACTGAGCCGTCACGCTCGGTGAAGTCGACGTCTGCGAGCCTCATCCCGCCCGCAGCCGCCGACGCATCACGAGAGTAGTCCCGGTCGGCGTGGTCTCGAGCCTTACGTCGTCCATCGCGGCGTCGATGATCCTGAGCCCGCGGCCCCGGTTGCCACGCCGAGACGGCCGCCACCGCCCCCAGTCGCGGACGGTGAACGCGGCGTCGCCATCGACCACTTCCGCCTGAAGCTCGAACGAAGCGGGACCCGGAGCGTAGGCGTGCTCGATCGCGTTCGCGCACGCTTCGCTCACCGCGAGCGCAATCTCCCCCGAGCGCTCGGCGCCGGCCCCGTACTCGTGGAGCCAGCGGCGGATCGCCCGCCGCACCTGCGCGAGCACCTTCGGGTCCGCGGCCAGCGCAAGCCGCAGGGCGCCCGGAAGGGGCGCGTTCTGCAGGGCCACGATCGCCACGTCATCGTCCAGGCCCTCGGGGGGGACCAGCCCGTCGAACGCAAGCTGGCAGGCCTCCTCCGCCGAGCTCGCATCCCGCATGAGCTCGAGCAGCTTGTCGATCCCAAGCTCGAGTGGCTCTCCGCGGCGCTCGATGAGCCCGTCCGTGTACATCACGATTACCTCCCCGGTCGCCAGCGTCAGCTCCTGCTCCGGGGCGGCGCCGTACGGAAACGCCCCCAGCGGCGCCCCGGGCGTCACCTGGAGGGACCGCGGACCGAGCGGGCCTACGATCCCGGGCGGCAAGTGCCCGGCTGTCGCCAGGGCCAACTTTCCCGATTCGGGGTCGAACTGGGCGTACGCCGCGGTCGCCATCGGCTGCTGCGGCATGGTCTGGACGAAGCGATCGACGAGCTCGAGCGTCCGGCTGGGGCCGTGGCCCTCCTGCGCGTACGCGCGTAACGCCGTGCGCAGCTGTC
This sequence comes from uncultured Solirubrobacterales bacterium, assembly GCA_963731355.1. GTDB lineage: Bacteria > Actinomycetota > Thermoleophilia > Solirubrobacterales > Solirubrobacteraceae > Palsa-465. Next base: position 449,897 of record CAVSUS010000008.1, read on the forward strand.
CCATGAGCGCCGCCGCCCTCAGTCCGTGCCCGACTACATCGCCGATTGCGATGCCCAACCGGCCCTCGGGCAGCTCGATCACGTCGTACCAATCGCCGCCAACCTCGTCTCGGGCCGAGAGGTAGCGGGCGGCGACCGGCACTCCAACCACGTCGGGGAGGCCCCTCGGCAGGAGGCTTCGCTGTAGGAGCACGGCGACGCGGTGTTCGCGCTCGAGCGCGGAGTACAGACGCGCCCGCTCGATCCCGGGCGCCGCGCGCGCCGCCGCGACCTCGAGCAGAGCGAGGTCCTCCTCGTCGAACACCCGGGGCTGCAGCGCTCCGACGTGCATCACTCCGATCAGCTCGCCCTCGACGATCAGGGGAACGCCCAGCAGCGAGCGGATCCCCTTCTCGCGCAGGATCGGATTGAGGATGTCGGCGTGGTCCACGTCGGCGATGAAGATCGCGACCCGCTCGGCCGCGATCCGGCCGGCGAACCCCCTGCCGAGTGGAATCCGTACGCCCTGCTCGACCTCTTCCTCGAGCCCCTTGGCGGCCCGGGCGACCAGCTGCTGCGCCTCTCGGTCCAGCAGCAGGATCGCGACCGTATCCACGCCCAGTGCATCGCGCACCCGGTTGAGCAGTTCATCGAGAAACTGGCCGAGCCCGAGCTCGGAGAGCGCGGGGTCGCTCAGCCGGTACAGGTCGCGGACGAGCTCGGCAGGGGCCTCCGCCGGCACCGTCGGCGATAGCACGATTTGGCCGGTCCCGGGCGGAAGGGGCTGTACCTCCACGGGAGTTTCTGGCTGGCTCACGCACCTGTCATTGTCCCAGCGCGGCGGACAGGTCGCCGCATACTTGGCGCAGAATGCGTGCCTTAAGCTGGCCGGCGTGCATCTCGCCCGCGGCTTCGCGTCAGACAACTCGGCCACGATCCATCCTGAGGTGCTGGCTGCGATCGCTCGGGTGAACGTGGGGCACGTCAAGGGCTACGGTCACGACGACTGGACCCGGGGAGTGCAGGAGCTGTTCGCGGAGCAATTCGGCGCCGATGCGCGCGCGTACCTGGTGTGGGGCGGCACCGCGGCCAACGTGCTCTCGCTGCGGGCAGCGTGCCGGCCGTGGGAGGCTGCGATCTGCGCCCACACCGCCCACCTCAACGTGGACGAGTGTGGCGCGCCCGAGGCGATCGCGGGCGTGAAGCTCCTCATCGCGCCCACCGAGGACGGAAAGCTGACCCCGGCGCGCGTCGAGAGCCTGATCGAGCGGGTGGGTGACGAGCATGCCGTGCAGCCGCGGGTTGTCTCGGTCTCGCAGTGCACCGAGCTCGGCACGATCTACACCCCCAAGGAGGTGCGCGCGGTCGCGGACGTGGCCCACCGCCACCGGATGGTCCTGCACATGGACGGGGCCCGGTTGAGCAACGCGGCAGCGGCGCTCGGGCTCCCGTTGCGCTCGGTCAGTGGCGACCTCGGCGTCGACATCCTCTCGTTCGGGGGCACGAAGAACGGGCTGCTCGGAGCCGAGGCGGTCGTGATCCTCGACCCCGAGCTGGCCGACGGATTTGACTACCTGCGCAAGCAGTCCCTGCAACTGGCCTCGAAGATGCGCTTCCTGGCGGCGCAGTTCCAGGCGTTGCTCGCCGGCGAGTTGTGGCGGCGGTGCGCCGAGAACGCGAACGCGATGGCGACGCGCCTGGCCGACGCGGTCAGCGACGTGCCCGGATTGACGATCACGCGACCGGTGCAGACGAACGCCGTATTCGCCACCTTGCCGCGGGCGGCGATCGCCACGCTGCGGGACCGGTTTTCGTTCTACGTGTGGAACGAGCGCATCGGCGAGGTGCGCTGGATGTGCTCGTGGGACACCACCGACGAAGACGTCGACGAGTTCGCCGACGCGATCGAAGAGGCGCTCTCGTAGTAGTTAGAGCATTCTCATCGGGCCGCAGGAAGGAGCGCCGCCGGACCGAAGGAAGTGGCACCGGTCGTGCAGGCGCGTGCTGCGAACACCGCAAGGGAAGCTGTCCGAGAAGCGCGAGCTCCCGCTCGGCGTCCCCCTCGGGCGCGGCCACGCCCGCGCCGGCGCCACCCCTCGCCTCGGGCCCGCGTGCGCCGCATCGTCGTGCTCAGCTGCCTGCTGCTGAGCTGCGTCGTGTGCGTCTCGTTTGCGGACGCGATGATGCGGCCGTCCAACGTCGGTTTCGGGGTGCGCGCGGTCGAGTGGTTGCGTGACAACGGAGCCGCGTGGTTGGTCTCGGACATCGAGCGCTTCTACTACTCGCTGAATGTCCCGTCCAAGGGCGGGCCGGCGCTGAAGTCGCTGCCGTCGGTGGGGGTAGCCGGAGCAGCCATGAGATCGACGTACCGGCCGGCGCCGGTCAGGCCTCTGATCTACCCGCCGCTCCCGGGGGAGGGCGTCTGGCACGGGACGGGGCCGCTCGTCCGCGGTTCGCCGCCGGTGCTCGTGACGACGTTCCGGCCCGACCCGAGCTACCCCGGGATGGTCGCGGGCGTCGCCTGGATAGACGCCTCGCGCGCCTGGCTGCAGCTGTATCCCGGTCGATACGAGCCCCCAAACTCAGGCACCGCATTGGCGGAGGTCCCCCCGCAGCTGCGCGGTCGCTTGTTGGCCACGTTCAACAGCGGCTTCAAACTCGAGGACGCCGGCGCCGGGTTCGTCGCGTTCGGCCACGTCTACGCGCCGCTCCGAGGCGGGCAGGCGACATTCATCCGCTACCGCGACGGTACGGCCGACGTGCGCACGTGGTCGGGAGGCCCGGACCCGGGCCCAAACGTCGAGTTCGCCCGGCAGAATCTCCCGCTGATCGTCGAGGGCGGGCGGCTGAACCCCAACCTGAACGACGGACCGCAGTGGGGCGCGACGCTCGGCAACGCCGTACGGGTGTGGCGCTCCGGTGTCGGCGTCGACGCTCGCGGAGACGTGATCTACGCCGCGGCTGACAACCAGACGGCCACCAGCCTCGCCTTGATCCTTCAGCGCGCCGGGGCGGTGCGTGCGATGGAGCTCGACATCAACTCCGCGTGGGTCACGTTCAACTTTTACGGCGGGCCGTGGGCGCAGGGTCCCGCGAAGCTTCTGCCGGACATGACCCGTGATGCCACCCGCTACCTGACTCCGGACGACCGCGACTTCTTCGCGGCGTACGTGCGCAACGGCTGAGCGGGTGCCGAGCCGGCCCTCCACGCGGCCGGCGCGTGCCGCTCGGGGGTTTGCGCACCGATGTAAGCGGGCAGCGCTGTGGAAGATCAAATAAGGAGGCAGAGGTATGTCCGTGATTGCGATCGTCGTGATCGCCGTCGTTGTCGTGGCGATCTTGATTGGGTTGTTTGCGCTTGTTCCCCGATTTCGCGAGCGAGAGCGGGTCAAGCGGCGCGAGCGCGAGCTCGGTGAGCGGCGCGAGCGCGCGATATCCGAACATCGCGAGGTCGCCGAGACCCACGACCGGCAGGCCGACCTGGCCGAGCAGCAGGCTCGGATCGCCGAGCAGGAGGCCCGCCGCGAGCGCGCGGAGGCGGAGATTCGCAAGGAGAAGGCCGGGCTGCACGAGCGGGGCATGGCCGATCACGAGCTCATCGAAGATCACGAGCGCGACGAGTTCGCCGGGACTTCGAGCGCGTACGACGAGGGCGGCGAGGCGCGCACCACCTACGAGCGCGACGAGCTGCGCACCACCTACGAGGGCGACGAGCCGCGCAGCACCTCGCGGAGCTAGCGCTCGCCGCATATCCCCAGACCCAACGAGGGCCGCCAGGACGTCGGCCCTCGTTGCGCTGCGAGGCCACTAGAACCGCCGGGACAGTCGATCGAGCGCGGCTCGAGGCTCCCGCCAAGCGCGCCAGGCGCGCCAGGCGATCCGCCGGCCCGTGGTGAACGTCGGCGGAAACCCGCGCAGCCAGCGGGGGATGATTTGAAGGCGGGCGGCGTCGAGCGGCACGTCGTGCCAGCGCGAGCGCCGGTTTCCGGCCACGTGGAGCATTCCGTCGTAGGTCTCGAACAGCCAGGTGACCTGTGACAGGTCGGCGCGCAGCGCCGCGGGCGAAGCGTCGTCGATGGCAAACCGCGCGAAGTACCGCTCGTCGACGAAGACCCCGTTGACGGTGGTGGCGTGGATCAGCCGGTAACCCTTCGCCGTCGCGAGCCTCGCGATCGCGGTGAGCGAGGAACCCTGGCTCACCGCGAGGTCGCGCCGCTGCACGAAGTCGACCTCGTTGGGGATCGTGGGGTTGAACTCGATCACGACGAGCTTCGGCCGGTAGCGCTCGAGCGCCTCCCACACGTGGTAGTCGTTGCCGTCGATGTCGATCGACAGCAGGTCGAAGTCCTCCGGCAGGGGCGTCGGCGCGAGGATCTCATCGAGCCGGTCGGGCCCCTCGAAGTTGACGTGGCGGTTGAGCGCGGTCACCCGGTCACGGCCGGAATGGGTGCGGAGGAGAGCCTCGTAACGCGATTGGTCGCTCTCGATCAGCACGGCGGAGTAGCCGGCGCGGTCGATCAGCGCGAACGTGTTGCTCGCGTGTCTTCCATCCCACGCCCCGAACTCCACACACCACCGGTCGCGGACCCCGATGAGCTCGAGCGCTCTGCGGATCACCCCGTCCTCGCCGCATTGCGAGGTGACGTTCTCCTCGAACGCCTTGAGCGGCGGGCCGATTGCCGGGGGCACAACCCCGAGCTGCGCGCGAGTCCTCATCGACGGCGCTCGGCGAGCTTGCGGTAGACCCGCGCCACGCCGGCCGTGCACGCGTCCCAGTCGAATCGCTCGGCGTGCCGCGTGGCCTGGGCGGCCATCTGGAGGCGGCGCGGCCCATCGGTCAGCGTGCGCACTTTGACCGCGAACGCCTCTCCGTCGGGGGCGGTGAGAAGCCCGCTTCGATCGGGGTCGAGTGCTTCGGCGGTCGCAGTTCCGGCGGCCGCGACGACTGGAACCCCGCGGGACTGCGCCTCGGCCACCACGAGGCCGAACCCCTCGAGCGTCGATGCGAACAGCAAAACGTCGGCGCTGTCGTAGAGGCGCCACTTGTCGGTCTCGGAAACGCGCCCGGCGAACCACACCGCTTCGGTCACCCCCAGCACGCCGGCCCGCGCGCGCAGTTCCTCCCGGAGCGCGCCATCGCCGGCCACGACCAGCGAGGCGCCCACGCCGGCTCGCACCAGCACCGCGAGCGCATCGATCGCGACCCACGGTCGCTTGCGCGGCTCGAGCCGCCCGACGTGGAGCAGCCGTAGCCCCGGCTGCGGCCAGGCATCGGCCCAGCCGCCGGTCGGTGCGGGTCTCGCCACTCCCTCGGGCACCACATGGATGCGCTCGGCGGGCACCCCGGCCATGATCAGCCGACGCCGTGAAAACGCGGAGACCGTGATCACGGCGTCGGCCCGCCGCATGATCGCCGCTTCCAGCCGCGCCCAGCGCGGATAGAGGTGATGGTGGTGGATGACGATCGGCACGCGGGACCGAGCGAGCTCCCTTCCCGCGAGCAGCGACGGTCCGCAGTAGCGGACCGATTCCGCGCGGAGCAGATCCACCTGGCGGGAGCGGAGAAGGCGCACCACGTACGGCGTAAACATCAGAGGGGCGCCCACCCAGTGAAGGCCGCGCCCGTGGCGCAGTACATCGACGCGCCACCCCCGCGGAGGCTCGGCCACGCGGTGATCTCGGGGCAGACCGAGGACCAGATCGACTCCGTGCGCGGGCAGGCGCTCGAGCAGCATGCGCTCGTAGACCTCGCCGCCGATGTCCGAGTCAGCCCGGAGCGGGTAGTAGTGGGGCCCGCCCGCGGTGAGGCGCCTGGGACTAGCGTTCGTGTCCGCCACGACGCTGCCAGAATAATTCGGTGGCCGCGCTCGACGACGTCGACCTGTCGCTGAAGCTGCCGGGGCAGGAGGGTCGCAAGCGGCTGCACGACGCCCAGCAGCGGCTGCTGGCGTTGCGACTGCAGGCCGGCGGCCTGATCGGCGAGGGCTCCCTGGGCCCTCCGCTGTGCGTGATGTTCGAAGGATGGGACGCCGCCGGCAAGGGCGGGGCGATCCGCCGCCTGACGAGCGCGCTCGATCCGCGGCATGTACGTGTGTCGGAGTTCGGCGCGCCCTCGGAGATCGAGAAGCGCCATCACTTCCTGTGGCGCTTCTGGCCGTCGGTTCCCGGCTGGGGCGGGATGACGGTGTTCGACCGCTCGTGGTACGGGAGGGTATTGGTCGAGCGGGTCGAGGGATTGGCGAGCGAGCCCGAGTGGCGGCGTGCCTACAAGGAGATCGTCGAGTTCGAGTGCGCGCTCTGCAACGAAGGAGTGGTGCTGGTGAAGTTCTGGCTGCACGTCTCCGAGAAGGAGCAGCTGCGCAGGTTCCGGGCGCGCGACCGCGACCCGCTCAAGCGCTGGAAGCTCACCGGGGACGACTGGCGCAACTTCTCAAAGCGATCCGAGTACGAGCGCGCGATCGCCGAGATGTTGCGCGAGACCGACCACGACGCGGCGCCGTGGCGCTTGATCGCGGCCGAGAACAAGCCCTACGCCCGCGTAGCCGTGCTCCGCGAGGTGATCGAGGCGTACGAGCAGGGTCTGCGGGACTCTGGCCACGAGCCGGTGGAATTGGAAGCGGCGCTTTGATCAGTCGCGGAGGACCGGGGTGAGCGTCACCGCCGTCCCGCTCTCGGCCGCCTCATACAGTGCCTCCAGCGCATGGGCCTGCCCGAGGGCGTCCTCTCGGCCGAGCAGCAGCGGTGCCTGTCCTCTGACCGCCGCGGACATGTTCTCCGCCTCGAGGCGGTACGGATCGATGCTCTCCACCGCGATTCGCTCGATCTCCTGGTCGCGTCGTAGCTCGATCCCGGGGTTGCGGCAGTGCCACGGGTCGTCGAGGAACAGCGCACCCTCCTCGCCGACGACCTCGAGCTCCTCGCTGGTCTCCAGCAACAGGCCCGCGTCGAAGTGGGAGAGCATCTCATCCGCGAAGCGCATGGTGGCCGCGAACGCGACGTCCACCCCGTCCCCGCCGATGGCCTGCTCGGCCGCGACGCGATGCGGCTCGCCGGCCACCATCCGCGCCGCGCTGACGCAGTAGCAACCCACGTCCATCAACGCCCCACCCTGGAGGGCGGAGGTCAAGCGGACATCGGCGGGGTCGTCGGCCACGAAGCTGAACGCCGATCGCACCATCCTCACGCGCCCCACGGCGCCTTGCGAGATCAGCTCCGCAAGCCTGCGGGTCTGCGGATGGTGGCGGTACATGAAGCCCTCCATCAGCAGGCGACCCTCTCGCTCGGCGACGTCGAACGCATCGCGCACCTCGCGCGAGCGGCGGCTGAGCGGCTTCTCGCACAGCACGTGCTTGCCCGCCTCGAGCGCCTTGACCGTCCACCCGATGTGAAACGAATTGGGCAGCGAGATGTACACGACCTCTACGTCGGGATCGGCGAGCAACGAGTTGTAGCTGCCGTGGGCGCGATCGATGTCCCACTCGCGCGCGTAGCTCTCGGCGCGACCCCGGTCTCGGCTCGCGACCGCGAGGATCCGAACATCGTCCGCCTGCCTCGCCCCCCCGATGAACAGACGGTTGATGTTCGCGGTCGACATGATTCCCCAGTTCACCGGCACAGGAGGGACACTAGAGGACCTTGCGTGAACACGTGATTGCGTTCGCTCCCGGAAGGGTCAACCTGATCGGCGAGCACACCGACTACAACCAGGGACTCGCGTTGCCGTTCGCGATCGACGACGGCGTCACGGTGGACGGCCACGCGATCGACGCAAACCGGATCGACGCGGTCGCGGTCGACCTGCATGCCGAGCACAGTTTCGAGCTCGAGCGACCCCGCCGCATTCGCGGCTGGCGCGCCTTCGTGCACGGTGCGGTCGCGGAGCTTCAGCGGGCGAATGTGCCCGTGCGGGGCTCGCACCTTCGAATCAGCGGCAAAGTGCCACGCGGCGCCGGCCTGTCGTCCTCGGCTGCGCTCGAGGTCGCTCTAATCCTCGCCCTGGTCGCCCTGACAGACGCTCCAGAGCTAGACCGCATACAGCTGGCCAAGATCGGCTCGAAGGTCGAGAACGATTGGGTCGGCGCCAACACCGGGCTGCTCGACCAGCTGGCATCGCTGTTCGGTGAGCGCGACCGGGCGCTGCGGATCGACTTCCGCTCGCTCGATGTGACGCCCGTCGCGCTGGAGCTGGAAGGCCACCCCCTGGTGACGCTCGACTCGGGAGAGCGGCACGCCAACGCCGCCTCCGGTTACAACCGCCGGCGCGCCGAGTGCGCGCGCGCGGCGGAGCAGCTCGGTGTACAGAGCCTGCGCGACGCGACGCTCGAGGAAGCCGCCCGCCTGCCCTCGCCGCTCAAGCAGCGCGCCGAGCACGTGATCACCGAGAACACCCGGGTTGATGAGGCGGTGTCCGCGCTTCGGGATCGCGACATGGAGCGCTTAGGGCGGCTGCTCGATGCCTCGCACGCGAGCCTGCGCGACTGCTACGAGGTCTCCACGCCCGCGGTCGAGGAGGCCATCGGGAAGCTGAAGAGCGCGGGTGCGCTCGGGGCGAGGATCGTCGGCGGCGGCTTCGGCGGGCACGTGCTCGGGCTGCTGTCGCCGGGCGCTGAGGTGCCCGACGGCGCGATCGAGGTGGGGCCGGGTCCGGGGGCGCGGCTGCTCGAGTAGCGTCCGGGCCATGACCGCCGTCGGTTCAGTGGAGCTCCGGCCGGACGGCCTCCAGCCACCCGAGGTCGTCGCCGTCGCGCGCGCCGACGTCCCCGTGTCGCTCGGCGGCGACGCCCGCGCGGCGATGGAGCGCGGCGCTGCCGTGGTGAGCGAGCTGGCCGCCTCGAACGAGCCGGCGTACGGGATCTCGACCGGGTTCGGCTCGCTCGCGCTGGTGCGCGTTCCCGCGAACCGGCGGATAGCGCTGCAGCGCGCGCTGGTCCGCTCGCACGCCGCCGGGATCGGACCGCCGGTCGAGCGCGAGGTGGTGCGGGGGATGATGCTGCTCCGCGCGCGGACGCTCGCGATGGGTTACTCGGGGGCCCGCCCGGTGGTGGTCGAGACGATGTTGGGGCTGCTGTGCGCGGGCATCACGCCCGTGGTGCCCGAGCATGGATCGCTCGGCGCGAGTGGGGACCTCGCGCCGCTTGCGCACTGCGCGCTGGCGCTGATCGGCGAGGGCGAGGTGTTCGACGGCGGCGGTCGGCGGCGGGCCGCGGCCGAAGCGCTGGCGGAGGCTGGGATCGAGCCGGTCGAGCTGCACGCGAAGGAGGGGCTCGCGCTGATCAACGGGACCGACGGGATGCTCGCGATGCTGATCCTCGCGATCGAGGACCTGCGGGGGCTCCTGCGGGTCGCGGACGTGGCGGCGGCGATGTCGGTCGAGGCGCTGCTGGGCACCGACCGGGCGTTCGCGGAGGACCTGATCGCGCTTCGCCCCCAGCCCGGGCAGGCGGCGAGCGCCGCCAACCTGCGCGCGCTGCTCGCGGACTCGGAGATCGTGGCCAGCCACCGCTTCGGCGACCCGCGCGTCCAGGACGCCTACTCGCTGCGGTGTGCCCCCCAGGTCGTGGGCGCGGCACGGGACACGGTCGAGCACGCGGCCGCGGTCGCCGGCGCGGAGCTTCGCTCGGCGATCGACAACCCGATGGTGATGCCGGACGGTCGGGTGGAATCGTGCGGCAACTTCCACGGGGCGCCGCTGGGGCTGGCGTGCGATTTTTTGGCGATCGCGGCGGCCGAGGTGGGGGCCATCGCCGAGCGGCGGACCGACCGCCTGCTCGACGCCGCGCGCTCGCACGGGCTGCCGCCGTTTCTGGCCGACGATCCGGGGGTCGACTCGGGTCTGATGCTCGCCCACTACTCGCAGGCGGCGGTGGTCGCCGAGAGCCGCCGGCTGGCGGCGCCGGCGAGCGTCGACTCGCTGCCCACGAGCGCCATGCAGGAGGACCATGTGTCGATGGGGTGGGGCGCGGCGCGCAAGCTCGGCAAGTCGGTGTCGAACTTGGCGCGGGTGCTGGCGGTCGAGCTGGTGTGCGCGGCGCGGGCGCTCGATCTGCGAGCGCCGCTTCGGCCGGCGCCCGGGACGGCTGCCGCGCGCGCGGCCGTGCGCGAGCGGGTTGCGGGGCCCGGCCCGGATCGATACGTGGCTCCGGAGTTAACGGCGGCCGAGGAGTTGGTGCGGTCGGGGGCGGTGCTGGCCGCGGTGGAGGGTGCGGTCGGAAGGCTTCGATAGAGGTGTCCCGAGTTTGACGCGCACAGCGCGTCAAAAACGCGACGCCCCTCGCACAGCCGGGTACAGCTCCCGGAAGCGCACCCGCGCCTCGGCGTAAATCGGTACCCACTCCGGAACGGGATCGACGCGCGCTCCGGTACGGACGGTTGCGGCGACTCCGGCGTCAACGTCGGGCCACACACGCGCCGCGACGCCTCCGAGAATCGCCGCGCCAAATGCGGCTCCCTCATCGACGGCGACGCGCTCGAGCGGCAATTGCAATACGGACGCCACGATCCGCAACCACGTTTCGCTGCGCGCGCCGCCGCCCGACACGCGACCGAGCACCGGCGCGCCGCCGAGCTCGGCGATCAGGTCGAGCGAGTCGCGGAGCCCGAACGCGACCCCCTCTAACACTGCGCGGACGAGCGCGCCCCGGTCGTGGCGGATACCCAGCCCGACGAACGCCGCCCGGGCGTCGGGGTCGGCGTGCGGGGTGCGCTCGCCGACCAGGTAGGGGAGGAAGATGAGCCCCTCGGTGCCCGGGGGCCAGGCATCGGCGCCGGCCACCAGGTCGTCATACGCGACCCCGGGGGCGACCGTGTCGCGCAGCCAGCGCAGCGAGCCCGCCGCGGACAGCATCACGCCCATCGCGTGCCAGGAGCCGGGCACCGCATGGCAGAAGGCGTGCACGCGGGCGGCGGGGTCGGCCGCGTAGTGGTCGAGCGCGGCGAACACCACACCCGAGGTGCCGAGCACGACCGACAGCGGACCCGGGCGATCGACACCCACGCCGAGCGCGCCGCCCGCTTGGTCGCCGGCACCCGCCGCCACCGGCACGCCGGCGCGCGTCGCTCCCGAAACCTCCGGGCTCTCGAGCAGGCGCGGCAACCACGCAGGGTCGAGGCGGAGCGCTTCGAGCACCTCCTCGCTCCAGCGCCGCTCCGCGACGTCGAGCAGCAGCGTCCCCGAAGCGTCCGAGACGTCGGTCGCGTGTTCGGCGCACAGCCGCAGGCGCACGTAGTCCTTGGGGAGGGCGATCCGCGCGATCTGCTCGTATACCTCCGGCTCATGCCGGCGCAGCCACAGCAGCTTGGGCGCGGTGAAGCCAGGGAGGGCCCGGTTGCCGGTGAGCTCGATCAGCCGCTCCAGGCCGATGGTGTCCTCGATCTCCCGGCATTCGGCGCCCGTGCGCTGGTCGTTCCAAAGGATCGCCGGGCGCAGGGAGCGATCGCGGCTGTCGAGCGCGACCAGGCCGTGCATCTGACCCGACAGGCCGATGCCGGCTGGCGTGCCGGCATCGGCTTGGAGCTGTGCCAGCACCGCTTCGGTGGCCCGCCACCAGTCCTCGGGGTCCTGCTCGGCCCAGCCCGGGCGCGGCGTGGACAGGGGGTAGGTCGCTTCGGCGCGCGCCACCACCGCGCCGTGGGAATCGATGGCCAGGCCCTTGACGCCCGAGGTCCCGACGTCGAGCCCGACCAGGGGGTCGTCGGTCACGCGCCGAGCGCCGCGTAGACGATCTCGTACGCGCGGACCGCGTCCTTGGTCTGCTGGGCCTCGCGCAGCGCCTGATCATCGATGCGCGCCGCCACCGAATCGATGAACCGCCACTGGATCACCGACCGCCGGACCGCCCCGACCTGGTCCTCGGTATACGGGTAGAGGTCGAAGCCCAGGCGCTCGCCGGCCGAGCCGTAGCCGCTGCGGCGAAGCTCGAGCGCGAGCTCGAGGGTCTCCATGAACGCGGTGGCGCCGACCATGTTGTCGTCGTCGAACGTGCCCCAGCCCGAATTGGCGTGCAGGTGGCCGAGGAGTCCGTCGGAGGCGAGCAGCGCGGCGTACTCGGGCAGGTGCTCTCCGTTCATGATCAGGTGCTGCCAGTCCATGTTGATCTGCACGTTGTCGATCCCCTGCATGCGGAGCTGGTGCACGACGTACAGGCACATCCCGATGTTGCGCATCAGGATCTTCATCGCCGGCTCGGAGTTCTTGTGCTCGAGGAAGAGCTTCACGTCGTGCCGGCCGCAGATCTCGGCGACCTCGCCGAGGCCGTCGATCAGCCACCGCCACGAGTCGACGTAGGGCGCTTGGAAGGGGTAGTTGTAGCCCTCGCCGCCCGGCCAGACGATCATGTTCGCCCCGAGCGTGCCGGCGAACTCGGCCGCTTCGCGGAGGATGCGCCGGGCCTCGGCCCGTACCTGCTGGTCGGGGTTGATCAGGCCGCCCCGTCCGAACCGGGGGTCGAGGTGGAGTCCGCCGGCGATGCAGTAGATGTCGTGGCCGGCGAGGGCCGATCGGATGGCGGCGAGGTTGTCGGGAGAGATCTCGCCGGGGTAATGGAACTCGTATCCGTCGATGAGGTCGCCGAGTCCCTCCACGGCGCGGTGCACCTTCTCGGGCACCGGCTCGTCCTCGTAGGTGTGCTCGGGCTGGTATCCCCCCGGGACGAACCGGGTGATCATGGGGCCGAACGCCCAGATGCCGAGGCTCGTCTTCATCGGCGCGATCTTATTCTTCGCGGGGCCGAGAGCGCGATCTCCTGGCGGCAAGAGCGCGTTAGCGCTAACATCCGCCGGCGCGTGGACCGAGGTTCCCACCCGCGCGCGCCATGGACGCCGACTTCGAGACACCGACCCCCCGCCGGCGACGCGGCGCGGTCATGTCGGACGTAGGGCGGCTCGCCGGCGTCTCGCATCAGACGGTCTCGCGCGTGATCAACGGATCAAGCCACGTGCGGCCGGAGACGCGCGAGCGGGTGCTCGCGGCGATGCGCGAGCTCGACTACCGCCCCAACCCGGTGGCCCGCGCGCTGGTGACCGGGCGGTCGAACACGCTCGGGGTGGTGACGTTCGATACGACGCTCTACGGCCCTGCCTCCACGCTGTGCGGGATCGAACGCGCCGCGCACGAGACCGGCTACTTCATCATCGTGGCCAGCCTGAAGGCGCTGGACCGATCCTCGCTCGTCGATGCGATCGACCGGTTGCAGCTTCACGGCGTGGACGGAATCCTCGTGATCGCTCCGTATCAGGAGGGCGCGGACGCGCTCGCGGACGCCCCGCAGCGGATCCCGATCGTCGCCGTGGAAGCGGGTCCGCCGGACGCGCTGCCGCTGGTCAGCGTCGATCAAGTCGCGGGGGCGGTGAGCGCCACGCGCCACCTGCTCGACCTCGGGCACGAGACGGTCTGGCACGTCGCGGGGCCGCGCGATTTCCTGGAGGCGCGGCAGCGGCTCGACGGATGGCGCTCGACGCTCGAGTCCGCCGGGGCGGAGGTGCCGGTGCCTCTCGAGGGCGACTGGAGCGCGCGAGCCGGCTACGACCTGGGGCGGCGCCTCAGCCGCGACCGGGCCATCACCGCCGTTTTCGTCGCCAACGATCAGATGGCGCTCGGAGCGCTGCGCGCGATGCACGAAGCCGGCCGCGCGATCCCCGACGAGGTGAGCATCGTCGGCTTCGACGACATCCCCGAGGCCCCTTACTTCACGCCGCCGCTCACCACCATCCGCCAGGACTTCGACGACATGGGCAGCCGCGGCGTTCGCCTGCTGTTGCGGGCCATCGAGCGCCGCGAGCCGACATCGCCGGGATCGACGGTGCAGCCCGACCTGATCGTCCGCGCGAGCACCACGGTTGCGCCTCGCGGTTGACACGACACCTATGTGATCGCTAACATGCACGCGCCGACCCATGGCTGGAAGGTTTTGCGCTCATAGGGTCGAAGCGTTCACAGATCGTTAATTCGGGTAGACAACCTGGCCGCAGTCTGAGAGCTTTCGCTTCGAGGTAGAGGTCCCTGGACAAGAGGAGGAGGAACATGTCGGACTCGGACATCTTGGGCGACGCAATCGAGCGTCTGGAGTGGGATGAGCGCAAGGAGGAAGAAACCCCCTTCAAGAACTGGCGCCAGTTGACGCGGCGCACGGCGCTGACCGGAGGCGCCGCGGGCATGGCAGCATTCATCCTGCAGGCCTGTGGCAGCAGCAGCAGCAGCACGAAGACGGCCACGGCCGCTGGTGGGAGCGCCAACGCGGCGAGCATCTTCGGCTCGGGCCCGAGCTACAAGTTCACGCTGGTTAACCACGTGACCACCAATCCGTTCTTCACGCCGACCCAGAACGGCGCGTCCGACGCGTGCAAGCTGCTCGGCTGCTCGTATTCCTGGACCGGCTCGCAGACCAGCAACGTCTCGGAGATGGTCAACGCTTTCAACAGCGCGGTCAGCGCGGGCGACAACGGGATCGGCCTCTCGCTGGTCGACCTGACCGCGTTCAACGCTCCGGTCGCCAAGGCGCTCTCCTCCGGGATTCCCGTGGTCGCCTACAACGCCGACGCGCCTACCAACCCGCGGCTCGCTTACATCGGTCAGGACCTGTACCTGTCCGGCCAGGAGATGGGCACGCACATCGCGAACCTGGTGCCGTCGGGCGACGTCGCGTTGTTCATCGCGACGCCGGGCGCGCTCAACATCCAGCCGCGGATCAACGGCGCACAGGCGACGCTGAAGAGCCATCCCTCGATCACGCCGCACGTGGTTGCTACCGGTGCCGCGGTTCCGGCTGAGCTGTCGGTGATCAACTCCTACGCGACCGGTCACCCCAACACGAAGGGCCTCTTCGCCGTCGACGCCGGGAGTACCCAGGGCCTGGCGCAGACGATCCAGAAGCTCGGTCTGCGCTCGAAGGGCGTCAAGGGCGGGGGCTACGACCTGACCCCGGTGACCGAGCAGCTGCTCGCCGCCGGAGAGATCGACTTCACGATCGACCAGCAGCCCTACCTGCAGGGGTTCTATCCGATCCTGCAGCTCTACATGTACAACCAGACCCAGAAGCTGACCGGGATTGCCGACGTGAACACCGGTCTGAAGTTCCTCGACAAGACGAGCATCGGTCCGTACAACAGCACCAAGAGCCGCTACGAGGGCACCGGCACCGGAGTCGGTGTTCAGAAATCCTGATCCGCGTGCCTGCGGGTAGTAGCATCATCGCCACATGCCCTCCGGGAGGCAGCGTTAGCGATGGCGGTCACATCAGGCGCTGAGACGAGGCCAGCACCGGGGGGTCCGGCACCGCGCCGGGCCCCAGCGGGGGGTGGCGCAC
>CAVSUS010000009.1:0-977355 GCA_963731355.1 uncultured Solirubrobacterales bacterium
GTGCGTGGGGGTGAAATGATCGGACCGTCATGGCCCGCGAAGTGCGTGGGCGTGAAACGATCGGACCGTCAATCCGCCGGCCATCACGTGGTCAGGCGCACGCGCGCGAAGCGGCGCCGGCCGACCTGGACTACCTTACCGTCGAGTTCGGCCGCGGGCACGTCGAGCGAGCCGTTGCCGAGGGGCTGACCATCGAGGCGCACCCCGCCCTGGGCCAAGGTGCGCCGGGCCTCGGACGTGGAGATCCCGAATGCCCGCTGGAGAAGCGCCGGCACGTGGATAACCGGCTCTCCCGCGGGCCAGTCGACCACCGGGACCTCCTCGGGCAACTCATGGCGGACGTGGATCCGGTCGAACTCCTGCTCGGCCTGGTGCGCGGCCTCGGGGCCGTGGAACCGCGAGACCAGCGCCCGGGCGAGCGCGCGCTTGGCGTCGCGAGGACCGAGCTCCGGCGGCGACTCGGATCCCAGCAGGAGCCGGTACCAGGACTCGAGCGACGAGTCCGGGATGCTCATCGTCTTTCCGTACATCTCGTCCGGCGGCTCGGTCACGCCGATGTAGTTGCCGAACGACTTGGACATCTTGCGCTCGCCGTCGGTGCCGGTCAGCAGCGGCATGGTCAGGATCACCTGCTGCGGCTGTCCGTAGGCGCCCTGGATGTGGCGGCCGAGCAGCAAGTTGAACTTCTGATCGGTGCCGCCGAGCTCCACGTCGGCGCGGACGGCCACCGAGTCATAGCCCTGGAGCAACGGGTACAGCAACTCGAGGACGCTGATCGGCTCGTGCGCCGCAAAGCGCTTGGCGAAATCGTCGCGCTCGAGGAGCTGCGCGACCGTCGCCTTCCGCGCCAGGGCGAACAGCTCAGCCATCGGCATGTCGAGCCACTCCCCGTTGCAGCGGACCTCCAGCCGCTCGGCGTCGAGCACTCTGAGCGCCTGCTCCTGAAACGTGATCGCGTTCGCGTCGATGTCCGCCGGCTCGAGCACGGGCCGAGTCTCCGAAAGTCCGCTCGGGTCGCCCACGCGCGCCGTGTAGTCCCCGATGATCAGCACGACCGTGTGACCAAGATCCTGAAACTCGCGCAGCTTTTGCAGCACCACCGTGAAACCGAGGTGGATGTCGGGCGCGGTGGGATCGATT
The DNA here is from genome assembly GCA_963731355.1 of uncultured Solirubrobacterales bacterium. Taxonomy (GTDB): domain Bacteria; phylum Actinomycetota; class Thermoleophilia; order Solirubrobacterales; family Solirubrobacteraceae; genus Palsa-465. The sequence goes on from CAVSUS010000009.1 coordinate 1,141, forward strand.
CCGAGCTTGACGCGGAGCGGCCGGCCGGCTGCCAGTTTGCGTTCGAGTTCCCCCTCGGGCAGGCAATCGACCGCATTTCGGGCAAGCCAGCGCGCCGCTTCCGCGGGGTCTGAGAAACGCGTTTGCCCCGTCAGGAGCGGGTCCGCCTGGCCGAGGATGCCATCCGGGCCAATGCTAGACTCTCGCCCCCGCGGGACCCCCTCGGCGCGGGCGCTCCGGCTCTGCGGCCATCGGGCGGACTGCCGTCAACCGCCCGCCGCCGCACTTTCGATCGCATGAGCGACGACCTCGAAAACCCCAGACAGGGCGGGCCGCTGGATGGCTCGAGTGGCGTGCGCTTGGGCGAGCCGCCGGGGGGCTCGATCGCCGCGCCTCCGCACCCCGGCGACGCCGCCCCACCACTTTCAGAGGATCCCCAGGCGCCGATCCCGCTTCAGCCTCCCAAACGGCGCTGGCCGTGGCGGCGCAGCTCGGACGGAAACGGCCGCCCGCGGAAGCCGCGCCTTCGCAAGCTGCGGTTCTTCTCGATCCTGATCGGGCTCATCACGCTGGCTTTCATCTCGACCATCTTCGGGATGATGATGGCCGTCGCGTCCGACATCCCGCTGATCGAGAACGAGCAGCAGTACCGGCACGACCTGCGCAACTCGCTCCTCTACGACGACCATTGGCGCCCGATCGGGCTGTTCGCCCCGCCCAATCACGTGGTCATCGACTCCTACGACAACATCTCGCCGTATATGCGGGACGGGATAGTGGCGATCGAGGACAAGCGCTTCTGGACCGATCCCGGGGTCGACATCCGCGGCATAGCGCGGGCCTTCGTCGCCGACGTAACCGGTGGATCTCGACAGGGCGCCTCGACTATCTCCCAGCAGTTCGTCAAGAACGCCCTGTCCGAGCAGAGCAACCGCACGATCTTCGAGAAGCTCCGGGAGGCCGCGCTCGCCTACCACCTCACGCGCAAGTGGTCCAAGGAGAAGATCCTCACCCAATACCTCAACTCGATCTACTTCGGCAACGGCGCGTACGGCGTGGAATCCGCGGCCCGGGTGTACTTCGGCTGGGCCCATGGCTTCAACACCCAGCCGAACGCGGTCGACGCCACGACTACGAGCACCAACGGCTGTGGCGACGGCACCACGGGCTCGCCACCCGTCCAGCGACCGAAGTGTGCCTCCGTGCTCGCGCCATGGGAGGCGGCGCTGCTCGCGGGCATGGTCGCGGCTCCGTCGGCCTTCGATCCGGTCGCGCATCGACACGCCGCCCAGGCCCGGCGCGATCTGGTGCTCAAGTACATGCTCGAGCAGCACTACATAACGCGCGCGCAGTACGAGTACGCGATCAGGCAGCCGCTGCCGACGGCCAACCAGATACAGCAGCCCAGTGAGCCGGGCGCGGCGCCGTACTTCACGAGCTGGCTACGACCGCAGATCCTCGCGGCGATGGGCCTCGGCCGCGGCGTCCCCGCCAGCGTCGCGGAATACCGCGCCTATTACGGCGGCCTGAGGATCCGCACCACGCTCGATCTCCAGCTTCAACAGGCGGCGGAGCAGGCGATCTCGCAGGACCTGCCGACGATCCCGGGACAGCAGCCTGCGGCCTCGCTCGTGGCGATCGACAACGCCACCGGCGAGGTCCGCGCGATGGTCGGCGGGCAGATCGTAGGCGGCCGGGAGGACTTCAGCCGCAGCGAGTTCAACCTCGCGACCGAGGGCCACCGTCAGCCTGGATCGGCGTTCAAGCCGTTCACGCTCGCGGTCGCGCTCGAGTCGGGCTTCGGTCCGGACTCGGTGTTCACCTCAGCGCCGGCGGACTTCATCGTCCCGAACAGCGGCGGCAAGGAGCACTTCATCGTTCACAACTTCGGTAACACGTACTCCGGGTCGGCCACGCTCGCCCAGGCAACCGACGTCTCGGATAACTCGGTCTACGCTCGCCTCGGCCTCGAAGGTCTCGGCCCCACGGGCACGAGGAGGATCGCGCGCCTGGCCAAGCGGATGGGCATTCGCTCCCCGGTCTCTCACAACCCGGCGATGATCCTCGGCGGGCTCAGCATCGGCGTTTCGCCGCTCGATATGGCCCACGCCTACGAGACCTTCGCCACGGGCGGGGTACGCGTCTACAACCCCCAACTCGGCGACCCTGACCAGGGACCGACCGGAATCGCACAGATCAACTGCCCGGTGTGCAGGACCAATGTGATGCTCGACCATCCCACGTATCAGCGCGTCCTCCCGCAGCCGATCGCCCAGGAAGTCCACGACATGCTGACCGGCGTCGTTCAGTCCGGCACCGGCACTGCGGCGGCGATCTCCGGCGTGGACGTCGCGGGAAAGACCGGTACGACCACGAACTACGGCGACGCCTGGTTCGTGGGGTGGACCCCGCAGATGACCGTCGCGGTGTGGATGGGAGTACCGGATCGCCTCGTCTCGATGGCGACCGACTACAACGGTGGGCCGGTGGAAGGCGGGACATACCCCGCGAGCATCTGGCACGACTTCATGGTCCAGGCGCTTCCGATCCTTGCCGCCGAGGCCCAGGCACAGGGAGGCCGCGCCAACACGAATACGACCTCGACCGCGACTGACACGACCGGGCTGGGTCCCGCGGTGTCACCCGACACGGGGTCGACCGCGATCCCGACGCCACCAGCCACAACGCCGCAGGTCGGGACGGCGAGCGGACCGACGGGTGCGACCGGCGCCGGCAATAGCGCGGCGGGTGGCGGCGTCACCGGCGGCGGCGGTGGCGCGGGCGGCGGCACAGCCGGCGGGACCGTCGGCGGCGGCGGCACGGGCGGAGGAACCGGCGGTGGCGGCGGCGGCACGACCGGAGGCGGCGGCGGGACCGGCGGTGGCGGCGGCGGCGGCGCGACCGGCGGCGGCGGTGGCACAACCGGCGGCGGGGGCGGCACGGGTGGAGGAACCGGTGGTGGCGGCGGTACGGGCGGCGGCGCCGGTGGCGGGAGCGGCGGCAGTGGCAGCGGTGGCGCCGGCCTCGGGGGCGGCGGCCAGTAGCGACGAGGCCGCGCCGACGCCTAAAGAGGCGTGACCTTCTTCCTGCGGTATACGACGGAAGAAGGCGTCACTCCTCGGGAGTGACGGCGATAAGACCCGCCGGCGCCCGGGAGACAAAGCGGCTACCCGCAGCCGTGAAGCGCCATGGAAGGTCGGGGGCCTTCGTGATCCCTATCCGCTTGCTGACCGCCACCCGGACGTCCCTCCAGGCCGCCGGCCGCGAGGAGATGCGAATCGGCCCGCGTATCAGGTCGACACCATTGTGCTCGAGCTCGATCGCCAGCGCCTGGGTCAGCTTCCCGGGTCCCGAGCACAGGTCCTCGAGGCGCTCGATACCACGACGCGCGCGCATCAGCTCAACGCCCCGGAGCGGCTCCAGCGCGCGAATCAGGACCGCGGCGCCCACGCCCTCGGGCTCGCAGACGGCGTTCAGCAGCGCATGGATGCCGTAGGAGCGGTAGACGTACGCTCGGCCCGGCGGGCCGAACAACACACGAGTGCGCTGCGTGAGCCCGACGAACGCGTGGCATGCCGGCTCCGAGTCGTGGTAGGCCTCGGCCTCGACGATCACGCCGGCGGTCGCCCCATGCGAGACGACGCACCCGATCAGGTCCGGGGCGACCTCGAGCACGGGCCGGGCGTAGAACTCGGGCTTCACCGAAGCGCGGCGCGTGCCCGCTCGATCTGTTCGCGCACCCGTCGCAGGCTCGTGCCGCCCTCGGACACCTTCGACTCGAGCCACGCGCTGTCTCGAAGGACGGCGTAGAACTCGGCGTCTAGCAGCGGCGACTGCTCGGCCAGCTCCTCGGGGGTGAGTGCCGACAGCGTCTTGCCCTGGCGCACGGCCGAGCCCACCAACGCGGCCACCACGCCGTGGGCCTCGCGAAACGGCATTCCCCGCCGGACGAGCAGGTCCGCGATGTCGGTCGCGGCCAGGAACTCGTCGCTCGCCGCGGCCGCCAGCCGCTCGCGGCGGAACGTGATCGACCCGAGCATCCCATCCGCCGCCGCCAGGCACCGCTCGAGCGTGTCCGCGGCGTCGAACAGGTGCTCCTTGTCCTCCTGCATGTCCTTGTTGTACGTCAGCGGGAGCGCGTGCATGACGCCGTGGAGCGCGACCAGGTGTCCGGACACGCGCGGGGCCTTTCCGCGCAGCAGCTCGGCGGCGTCCGGGTTCTTCTTCTGCGGCATGATCGACGATCCCGACGCCCAGGCGTCGGACACCTCGCAGAAGCCGAACTCCTGGCTCGACCACAGCACAATCTCGGCGCCCAGCCGCGAGAGGTGCGTCGCACAGGTTGCGGCCGCGGCGAGGTAGTCGAGCGCGAAGTCCCGGTTCGATACCGCGTCGATCGAGTTCTCGGCGACGCTCGAGAACCCCAGGTCGCGCGCCACGAGCTCGCGATCGGTGTCGAAGTTCACGCCGGCAAGCGCGCCGGCGCCCAACGGGAGCACGTCCGCCGCGGCGACCACTCGGTCAAACCGTTCGCGGTCGCGCACCAGCATCCACACGTACGCCAGCAGGTGGTGGCTGAGATACACCGCCTGCGCGCGCTGCAGATGCGTGTAACCCGGCATCGGCCAGTCGATGTGCGCCTCCGCGACGTCAACCAGCGTTCGGGCGAGCCGGACGATCGCGGCGCCCGCGACCTCGGCGCGCGCGCGTACGAACATCGCCAGGTCCGTCGCGACCTGATCATTGCGCGAGCGCGCGGTGTGGAGCTTCCCGCCCACCGGGCCGGCGATCTCGGTGACCCGCCGCTCGATTGCCATGTGAATGTCCTCGTCGCCGTCGGCAAACGGGAAGGACCCATCGGCCAGCTCACCATCCACCTGATCGAGCGCCCGATGAAGAGCGTCGACATCGGCGCCGGTGATGATTCCCTGGGCGGCGAGCATCGCGGCGTGGGCGCGCGACTGCCGCACGTCGTAGGGGCCGAGGCGCCGGTCGAAGCTGATCGAGTCGTTGATCGCGCGAAAGTCGTCATCCTGGGGCTCGCTGAAGCGGGACATCGCGGCGGATTATCGCCGGGCGCAACACCGCGCCCTTGACACGCCGACTGCGTAAGTCTAGACTTACCGTTAGCGATGACTTACCAAGTCGATGGTATCGCCGCCCTCGCAGACCCGACCAGGCGGGCGATCTTCGAGCGCCTCGCCAGTCGTCCCTCGGCGGTTGGCGAGCTCGCCAGGGAGTTCCCGGTCAGCCGGCCGGCCGTATCCCAGCACCTCAAGGTGCTCAAGGACGCCGGCCTGGTGATCGATCGCCGGGATGGCAACCGTCGGATCTATCAGCTCGACCCTGACGGGGTCGGCGCGCTGCGCGGATACGTCGACCATTTCTGGAACCGAGCCCTGACGGCGTTCAAGGACGCCGTCGAGAAAGGAGACGAGACGCTCTCATGAGCACGCAGGCAGAAGTCACGTCGGTCCAATCCTCGATCGACGTCCAGGCGCCCATCGAACGGGCCTTCCGGGTGTTCACCGAGGACATCGGCAGCTGGTGGCCGCCCGACCATCACATCCTCGACGCCGAGCTCGACGAGATGGTGTTCGAGCCCCGCGTCGGCGGCAACGTCTACGACCGCGGTACCGACGGGAGCGAGTGCCGGTGGGCCCGGGTGCTCGCGTACGACCCGCCGCACCGATTCGTGATCAGCTGGGACATCAGCCTCGACTGGAAGGTGGAAACGGATCCGGCCAAGACCAGCGAGATAGAGGTCAGATTCAGCTCCGAGGGACCCGATCGCACGCACGTCGAGCTCGAGCACCGCAACCTCGATCGCCACGGTGAGGGATGGGAGCGGATGCGAGACGCCGTCGGTTCAGAAGGCGGCTGGCCGCGCGGCCTGCAGGCGTTCGCCGAGCGGCTGACGCGGTGACGTAAACGGCCCGCGGAAGTACAGGAGGAAGCGCTTATGCGCGCGGGGCGTGCCCCAAGCCGCCCCGCGCGCCGGCCAACACGTCCGCGAGCGCGCCGGCCACCCGCTCCACCTGGCCCTCGGTCATCCGCGGAAAGAACGGCAGCGCGATCGACCGCGCGGCGACGTCCTCGCAGACCGGGAACTCCCCTTCGCGATGTCCGAACCGCGACCGGTAGTAGGTCATCAGGTGAACGGCGGGGAAGTACGGCTTGCTCGGCACCCCACGCTCGCCCAGCGCCCGCACCACCCCATCCCGGTCGATGCCGCGCGGGAGCTGCACGACGAACACGAACCAGCCGCGGCGCGCGCCACCCGCGTCCGGGCACGGTAACTGCAAATCCTCGATCTCGGCGAGCGCCCCCCGATACAGATCCGCCACCCGAGCCCGCCCCGCCAGCAGCTCGTCGAGGCGCTCGAGCTGCGCCAGCCCCAGCGCGCACGCCACCTCCGACAATCGGTAGTTGAAGCCCAGCCGGTCGTGGTCGAGCCACCCCATGTCGGGCGCGCGCCCCTGGTTGCGCTCGGAGTCCACCCGCTCCTTAACAGCGCCGTCGCGCATCACCACCATGCCCCCCTCGCCCGTGGTCAACTGCTTGTTGGGGTAGAAGCCAAACGCGGCCGGGTGACCGCGACCGCCGACCGGCACGCCGTCCGGGTACACCGCCCCGAGCGCCTCGCACGCGTCCTCGACGATCGGCAGGCCGAGCCGCTCGAACGCGGCGATGTCGGCCGGGTAGCCGAAGATGTGCACCGGAAGTACCGCCGCGGTCCGTGGGGTGACCGCAGCGGCGGCAGCGGCGGGATCCAAATTCAGCGTCACCGGGTCGATGTCGGCGAACACCGGCCGGGCGCGCTCGTAAACGGCCACGTTGGCGCTGGCCACGAACGAGAACGGGGTGGTCACCACCTCCGCTCCGTCGCTCACGCCGACCGCTCGCAGCGCGAGGTGCAGGCCGGCCGTTCCGCTCGACACCGCGCTGGCGAAGCGAGCACCCACCCGCCGCGCGAATGCCTCCTCGAACCGTGGCAGGAGCGGTCCCAAAGAAAGCCGCCCCGACCGGAGCACCTCCAACACCCGCTCCTCCTCTTCCGGACCAAGGACTGCCTGCGCGAGCGGGATCGCCTGACCCGCGCGCACGCGCGTCTCGGTCACGACCCCGACGCTGGCGCCGCCGAACTACGCGACCCGCGCCGGCCGCCCTGCATCCCGTACTCGAGCGAATCGACGAGCGCCTCCCACGAGGCCTCGATCACGTTCTCGGAGACGCCGATCGAGCCCCACACCTGATCGCCGTCGGAGGAGTCGAGCAGCACCCGGGTGATCGCTCCCGTGCCCTTCGCCTCGTCCAGGATGCGGACCTTGAAGTTGACGAGGTCGATGTCGCGCAGGTGCGGGTGGATCTCCACGAGCGCATCGCGCAGCGCACGATCCAACGCGTTCACCGGCCCATTGCCCTCGGCCGTGCGCACATACCGCTCCCCGTCGACCCAGATCTTGATCGTGGCCTCCGTCTCGACCCGACCGTCGGCGCGCTTCTCGACGATCGCGCGCCAGGACTCGAGCCGGAACAACGGCTCGTACTCCCCGGTCTCCTTGCGCAGAAGCAGCTCGAACGAGCCGTCGGCCGCCTCGAAGTGATAGCCGCGGTGCTCGAGCTCCTTGACCCGCTCGACGACTCGGGCGGCGTCGGGCTCCTCCAATGCGATGCCCGCTTCTCGCGCACGCGCCTGTACGGTCCCGCGCCCCGACAGTTCGGAGACCAGCAGCTCCCGCCGGTTGCCGACCACATCGGGGTCGATGTGCTCGAACGTCGCCGGATCGGCGTTGACGCCGGCGACGTGCATCCCGCCCTTGTGTGCGAACGCGTTACGCCCGACGTAGGGCTGGTCTGGATCCGGAGTGAAATTCAAAAGCTCGTCCAGGAAGTGGGCGGCGGAGGTCAGCGAGGCGAGCTGCGCGTCGGTCATGCATTCGTAGCCCAGCTTCAGCTGCAAATTGGGGATGATCGTCACCAGGTTCGCATTTCCGCACCGCTCCCCGTATCCGTTCATCGTGCCCTGCACGTGCGTCGCGCCTTGCCTCACCGCGGCCAGCGAGTTCGCGACGCCGCAGCCCGCGTCGTCGTGGCAGTGGATCCCCACCCGCACCCCGGCCGGGCCCAGTTCCGCCACGACGGAAGCCATCACCGCGGCGACTCGGTCCGGAAGGCTCCCACCGTTCGTGTCGCAGCAGACAACCGTGTCCGCGCCGGCTTCGCAAGCGGCCCGCAAGCACTGCAACGCGTACACGGGATCGTCGTTGAACCCGTCGAAGAAGTGCTCGGCGTCGTAGAGCACCCGCTTGCCGACCCCGACGAGGAACGCCACCGAGTCGGAGATCATCCTCAGGTTCTCGTCCCGATCGACCCGCACCACCTTTTCCAGATGCAGCCCCCAGGTCTTGCCGACGAGCGTGCAGGCGGGAGCGAAGCAATCCGCCAGCACACGCAGCGCCGGGTCCTGCGAGGCCCGCGAGACGTCGCGCCGGCGCGTCATGCCGAATGCGGCCACCGAAGCGTGCTCGAACGTCTCCCCCGCCAGCAGCTCGAACAGCTCGAGCTCCTTGGGGTTGGAGCTCGGGAAGCCCGCTTCGATGAGGTCGATTCCCAGCTCGTCGAGGCGGTGGGCCACCCGAAGCTTCTCCTGCGCGGACAGCGACATCCCCTCCCCCTGCATCCCGTCACGGAGGGTGGTGTCGTAGAGCTCGATGCGGCTCATGCCGTCTTCGTCGGGACCTGCACGACGTCGAGCCAGTCGAGATAGCGCGGGTCGCGGCCGTGCAGCGCGTCGTCGAACACGCGCTGGATCTGGCGCGTGATCGGACCTGGCTCGCCGCCGCCGATCGGATGGTCGTCGATCTCGCGGACCGGCACCAGCTCGGCGGCCGTCCCCGAGAAGAACACCTCGTCCGCGAGGTACAGCTCTCCGCGCGAGAGATCGCGTTCGACCACCTCGTGGCCGAGGTCGCGCGCGATCTGGATGATTGCCTTGCGGTTGATCCCGTCCAGGATGGCCGCGGTGTACGGCGGTGTGACTATCTGGCCGTTGCGGACGGCGTAGACGTTCTCGCCCGATCCCTCGCACACGAACCCGTGCGAGTCGAGCAGGATCGCTTCCTGATAGCCGGCCTTCGAGGCCTCGATCTTGGCCAGCACGCTGTTGAGGTATTGGCCGCAGGCCTTCGCGGCGGGGATCAGCGCGTCGTCCGGAATCCGCCGCCAGCTCGACACCTTGACCCGGGCCCCCTCGCGCTTGCTCTCTTCGCCGAGGTACGCGCCCCACGCCCACACCGCGATGCACACCTCGACCGGCGCCTCGAGCGGGTACAGGCCCATCTGCCCGTAGCCGCGGAACACGATCGGGCGGATGTAGCACTCGCGCAGCTCGTTGGCAGCGATCAGTTCGTGAGTGGCGGTTCGCAGCTCCTCGAGCGTGTAGGGAATCGGCATGTAGTAGAGCTCGGCGGAGTTGAACAGCCGGACGAGGTGGTCGTGGTGGCGGAAGATCGCCGTGCCCCGGGTCGTGTCGTACGCGCGGATGCCCTCGAACACGCCGGTGCCGTAGTGCAGGCCGTGGGTGAGTACGTGGACCTTCGCGTCCTCCCAGGCGACGAGCTCTCCGTTCTGCCAGATGAGGTCCGCTTGTTCCACGACTGAGTGCTCCTTACAGGTGTTGTAGGACTGCCTGGGTGGCTTCGGCAGTGCTTGCCGTGCCCCCCAGGTCCGGAGTGCGCAGCCCCTCGGACAGCGCCCGGTCGACGGCCGATTCTACAGCCGCCGCCTCGGCCTCCATGCCGAGTCCGTGGCGGAGCATCAACGCAGCCGACAGGAACATCGCCAGCGGATTCGCGGCTCCCGTGCCCGCGATATCGGGCGCCGAGCCGTGCACCGGCTCGAATACCCCCGGGCCGCCGGAGCCGAGCGAAGCGCTCGGCAAGAGCCCTATCGAGCCGGTGAGCATCGCAGCCTCGTCGCTCAGGATGTCGCCGAACATGTTCTCGGTCAGGATCACCTCGAAGTGGCGGGGCGCGGCGATGAGACGCATCGCGGCGTTGTCGACGAGGAGGTGCTCGAGCTCGATGTTCAGGAACTCGCGGGAGTGCACCTCTCTCACTACCTCGCGCCACAGCCGCGAGGTCTCGAGCACGTTGGCCTTGTCCACGCTTGTCACTCGCGAGCGCGCCGCCCCGAACGCCACGCGCGCGATCCGCTCGATCTCCTCGCGCGTGTACACGCACGCATCTGACGCGCGGTCGTCGGTGCGCGTCTTCTCGCCGAAGTAGATACCACCGGTCAACTCGCGCACGACCAGCAGATCCACCCGCTCGATGACCGACAGCTTCAGCGGGCTCGCCCCATACAGCGCCGGCAGCGGCCTCACGGGCCGCAGGTTCGCGAACAGCTCGAGTCCCTTGCGTAGTCCGAGCAGCCCTTGCTCGGGCCGCGGTTCGTGAGGGTCGGTGGTGTCCCATTTCGGCCCCCCGACCGCGGCGAGCAGCACAGCGTCGGCGGCTCGGCAGGCCTCGAGCGTCTCATCCGTCAGGGCGACGCCGAAGGCGTCGATCGACGCGCCGCCGAACGCGTGCTCCTCGTACTCGAGCTCGGCCCCGGCCGCACGCAGCACCTCGAGCGCGGGCCCGATGATCTCAGGGCCAATGCCGTCACCTGGGAGCAGGATCACCTTGTTCGCCACAGGGCGCGGACCGTACCTGGTCGGCCCGCGCCCTGCGGCCCCACAGAGCTACGGCACGACGTAGTTGACCGAGGTTCCCCAGTTAGCGAAACCGTCCCGGGTCCCGCCGCAGGTTCCGATGGTCAGCGTGAACGCCTTGCCGGTGCAGTTCGGGTACTGAATGTAATTGGTGGCGAAGTACAACCGGTCGGTGCCGCCCGGCAGGTAGATCGCCCAGCTGTAGTCTCCCCACCGGGGCCGGGTCGGGCCGGGGTAGCCCTGGTACTCGCTGAACCCGTCTTGCGGCGACTGGCCGGCATCCGCGATGTTGATCGTGGAGCCTTGCAGGCCGAGCGAGGTGGCGGTCAGCCGGCCGTAGGCGGTGCTCGGATAGAAGCCGGCGCGCTTGCCGGCTGCAGGGCCGCCGTTGCCGTTGAGCGTGAAATCCATGATCGCCCGGCCGTTACCCCCGGTCCCCTCGCCGGCCATGGCTGGGAACTCCAGGTCTTCGTGGGCCGCTGAGACGTACCCCTGGTTGGTGATGGTGAACTGGCCGGTCTTGTCGAACGAGCCGGTGTCGACCACCTAGTAGACCGCGCCTGCGTGGATCTCCGAGCTCGACGCGAAGATCTGGTTGACCTCGGTCGACATGGCGCTCCACAGCTGGCCCTGGGCCTGGGAGACCTGGGTCATGAAGTCGCCGTTGGTCTCAATTCCGCCTTCGGGACAGGATGTCGGCGGTGGGCTACCCGTGCTCAGGCCGGCGGCACCGCATTCGTCACCCAGGGGAATCGGCCCTGATTTCTGGGGAGCCACGAACCCAACCCCCAAGGAGTTTTCTGGGTTGTAATACGGGTTCGTGCCGGTGAACAGCTGGCCGCCGAAATTGACTCCGCTGCAGCTACGGCAGCCGCTGCTGTTTAGGTTGCTAAGCCCGGTCCAGTCCCACACCGCCATCCGGTTGTCGCCCGCGGAGGGAATCCCAGCGAAGCTCTTGAAGTCCAGGCCGCCAACCATGAACCCCGACCCGCCATAGTGGTTGTCGTACTGGCCGGAGTCGGCCGGCTGCGCGGGGATCACCGCCAACCAGCAGTCGACGCCCCCGCTGCCCGTACAGGTCCCGTCCGGCGTGGGGATCAGGCCCATGTTCTCGATGGCCACGTTGAAGTTGGGGTTTGGTCCCCCGTTGGACAGCGTGACGGGACGGCCGTGTTCGAGCGCGTTCTTGTCGAAGGCGAACTCCTGCGCGCCGTTGAAGATGCCCCCGCCGAACCCGGATCCCTTGAGCGGGAACTCGTCGTAGAACATCAGGAAGGCGTCGCGCGTCACCCCGATCTTCGCGAAGTCGTTGAGCAGGTAGGGATAGCCCGGCTCTTTCGGGTTGTAGTTGGCGTTCAGGAAATACACGTCGTAGGGACCGAACGGACTGGAGCCCTGGCTCACGGCGATGCCCTCGTAGCACTCGTTGGCCACGGCAGCAAAGCACCCCGTGAACGGACCCCCGCTGGCCTCGGGGTTGGCCGACGCGATCTCGGTGAAGAACCAGTGCCCTCCGTTGCTCGCGTCGTACTCGCAGGACGGATCCCCGCCGCTGCTCCAAGCGGCCTGGTGCCGGACGCGTGGCTCGGCGAGCGCGTCGAACGGCGACGCGCGGACTTCGCGGCCTTCCTGCGCGACCGCCTCGCGCCGCCGCGCCTGTTCGTCGAGGAGGCCGAGCATGCCCGCACGTGACGATTTCCAGTATGCGATCCTGCGAGTGGTGCCTTCGATCGAGCGCGGGGAGTCCATGAACGCCGGCGTGGTCCTCTTCTGCCCACGGCGCCGCTTCCTCGGCGCCCGGATCGAGCTCGACGATCAGCGGCTGCGCGCCCTTGCTCCGGATCTCGACGCCGCCACCGTCCGTCCCCATCTCGACGCGATCGCCGCGGTCATAGCCGGCGACCCGGGCGCTGGCCCGCTGGCCACCATGACCGCATCCGAGCGCTTCGGTTGGGTGGCCGCCCGGTCGTCGACGGTCATACAGCCCTCGGAGGTTCACACGGGGCTGACCGACGATCCCGAGGCCACCCTCGAGCACCTCTTCGAGTCGCTCGTCCGCTGAGGTCCGGAGAGGTTGCGAGTTTTACGACGCTCCTCGTCCCGTTTCTCTCGCAACCCCTGCGACGGGGCGTCGAGCGGTTATGTTGAGACGTACGTACCCGAGCACAAGCGGATCCCCGGCCAGCTCGAGGACGCGATCCACGAAAGGAGCACGCAGGTCGTCCGGAAGCGGATCGAGGTGCCGGACCAGGCACACGGTCTCGACGAACGGCCGCGGCTGATCCAGGGTCACCGGCTTGGGCTCGAGCCAACACCTGACGTCGACAAACCCGGCCCGCTCCAGACGCTCCTCCGTCTCCCGGGCGCCGGCGTAGTTCCAGGGCTTGCGCCAGCCGCGGAAGTACGGGGCGAAGGGCTTCTCCCCCGCGATGTCCTCGGCCAGGCGCCTGAACGCGTCGATGTTGCCCTGCCCTCCGCATTGCGCGACGAGCCTCCCGCCGGGCTTGATCGCGCGGTACAAGCGCGAGAACAGCCGCTCGTGGTCAGGGATCCAGTGAAACGTCGCATTGGAGAACGCCGCGTCGACCGGCTCCGGGAGCGCGAGGTCGATCAGGTCCTGGCAGAGGACGGTCGCGCGATCGCCGAGCGCCCCGCGCGTGTGCTCGACCATCGATGGGGCCACGTCTACCGCGTACACGCGCCCGCGCGGTACTCGGTCCGCGAGCAGCGCGGTGACCCGGCCCGACCCGCACCCCGCGTCCAGCACGACCTCATCGCCGCTCAGCTCCAAACGCTCGAGCTGCTCGAGGGCCCAGCCCAGTTGCGGGTCGCTGACCCGGTCGTACGAGGCCGCGTCCCAGTCGCGAGACGTCCGCGGCCGTGTGCTCACAGCGCCGTGGTGACCGGGCCCGAGCGCTCGCGCTCGCGTTCGTAGGCGTCGATCGCGTCGCCCGCGGCGAGCGTCAGGGCGATGTCGTCGAGCCCGTTCAGCAGGCGGTGCTTGATCTCGGGATCGATCTCGAAGTGCGCGCTGCCGCCGGGCCATCGCACCTCCTGGCCGGCCAGGTCGACCTGTGCCTCGCCAGCCCCCGCGATGCTCGCGCACTCCTCGGGACTCAGCTCGACCGGCAGCAGGCCGATCTTCGTGCAGTTGGAGCGAAAGATGTCCGCGAAGCTCGGGGCGATGATCGCCTGAAAACCGTAGTCCTCGAGCGCCCAGGGGGCGTGCTCGCGGCTCGAGCCGCAACCGAAATTGCGGCCCGTGACCAGGATCGGGTTGCGCGGCAGCTCCCACCCGGGCTCCTTGGCCCAGTCGAAGAACAGGAACTCACCAAACCCGGTCCGCTCGACGCGCTTGAGGAACTGCTTGGGGATGATCTGGTCGGTATCGACGTCGTCGCGGCCTAGCACGCTGACCGGGCCGGTGATGGTTTCGATGGCTCTCACTGCCCGTCCTCCCACTCCCTGATGTCGACGAAATGCCCGGTCAGAGCCGCGGCCGCCGCCATCTGCGGCGAGACCAGGTGCGAGCGGGCGCCCCGTCCCTGGCGGCCTTCGAAGTTGCGGTTCGACGTCGAGGCCACGCGCTCGCGCGGTGCCGCGAAGTCGGGGTTCATGCCCAGGCACATCGAGCACCCCGCTCCGCGCCAGTCGAACCCGGCCCGGGTGAAGACCTCATCTAGACCCTCGCGCTCGGCCTGCAGCTTGACCTGCTGGGAGCCGGGGACGACCATCGCGTACACGCCGTCGGCGACCTTGTGGCCGCCCACAATCTGTGCCGCGGCGCGCAGGTCGCCGATCCTCGAGTTCGTGCACGAGCCGATGAACACCCGGTCGAGCTGGATCTCCTGAATCGGAGTGCCGGCCTCGAGCCCCATGTAGTCGAGCGCGCGCTCGTCCTGCTCGGAGTGAGGCTCGGGGACGGCTGCCGTGACCGGGGCCACCATCCCAGGCGTCGTCCCCCAGGTGACCATCGGACTGATCGACGAGGCGTCCACGACGACCTCGCGATCGAAGGTGGCGTCCGGCTCGCTGTGGAGCGCCGCCCACTCCTCGGGAACCTCTCGTGGAGCCCCCGGCCGCCCGACCACCCACTCGAACGTCGTCTCATCGGGGGCGATCATGCCCGCCCGTCCACCGCCCTCGATGGTCATGTTGCAGACCGTCATCCGCCCTTCCATCGACAGGCTCTCGATTGCCTCGCCCGCGTACTCGACGACGTGCCCCACCGCGCCGTCGACGCCCATCTGACCGATCGTGGCCAGGATCAAGTCCTTGGCCGTGACCCCGAAGCCCAGCGATCCGTCGTAGCGGATGCGCATCGACCGCGGCTTTGCTTGGACCAGGCACTGCGTGGCGAGCACGTGCTCGACCTCGCTCGTCCCGACCCCGAACGCGAGCGCACCGAACGCGCCGTGAGTGGCGGTGTGGGAGTCACCGCACACGATCGTCATCCCCGGCTGGGTGACGCCGAGCTCGGGGCCGATCACGTGGACGATCCCCTGCCGGTCGGATCCGAGCGAATACACCGGGATCCCGAACTCCTGACAGTTGCGCTCGAGCGTCTCCACCTGCACCCGGGACAGAGAGTCGCGAATCTTCGCTGCCACTGGCGTGCCATCCGTGGGCACGTTGTGATCGGCGGTCGCGAGCGTGCGATCGGGGCGGCGGACGTTGCGCCCGGCGAGCCGCAGGCCATCGAAGGCCTGGGGGCTCGTCACCTCGTGGACGAGGTGGAGGTCCACGTAGAGCAGCCCCGGCGCGACCTCGTGGGCGTCCCAGATCTTGTCGAACAGGCTCTTGGGCATGGCTTCAACTCCTGCGAAGGCCCGCGCTGACCACCGCCAGCAACGTGGCCTCGTCGGTTCCAGGGTTTTCGAAGTGATGGGGAAGATCGGCGTCGAACGTGACGCAGTCGCCGGCGGACAGCTCCGAGCGGCTGCCGTCGCACACGAGCACGAGGGTTCCGGACTCCACTAGCGCGGTCTCGCGGCTGCCGGGCTCGTGAATCGGCGGGTCGCCAGGGCCGCCGGTGACCGCCCCCGCAGCGAGTGTATGCCGGGAGAGCTCGGCCCGCTGGCCCGGCAGCGGCGGGGTGAGGATTTCATAGCTGTGGCCCCTGACCCGAGCGGGTCCCTTCCGGCGCTCGGTTCTGCGCACGACGGTCACCGCGCCGCTCTCGTCGAGCCGGAGCAGCTGCGAGAGGCGCAGTTCGAGGCCGGCGGCGATCCGGGAGGCGACCGCAAGGGTCGGGCTCGTCTCCCCGCGCTCGACCTGCGAGAGCATCGGTGCGCTCACCCCCGAGCGCTCGGCCAGGTCGCGCAGCGACAAGTCCATCCCCTCGCGCAACGCCCGGATGCGCGGGCCGAGAGAGTCGCTCCCCGAGAGCGGCTGCGCGAGGCTCGTCATACAAACGTACGCTATCACATACGCGCGGCACGGTCGGAGGCGCGGCCCATGCTCGCTAGATTGGACTAAATGTTGATGCGTCCCGATGTCCTCGTGCTGGGTGCCGGCGGCGTGCTCGGCGAAGCCTGGCTGATGGGCGTGCTCGCCGGGATCGAGGACGCCGGCGGCGTCGACATGCGCGAATGCGAGAGCTTCGTGGGCACCTCGGCCGGCTCGATCGTCGCCGCACACCTGGTGGCCGGCCAGTCGCCCCGCCGCCCGGCATCGATCGACGCCGACGTGCCGGAGGCGAGCAGGGCGCCCGCCGACGGACTGGCGGCCGCGGCAGCGGCCGCCGCACGGCGAGCCGGGGCCTGGGCGAGCGCGATCGGCGCGTCCTTCGCGCCCCTGGCTCTTGGTGTGGCCGCGCCTGGAGGCGCCATGATGCGCGCGGCGATGCTCCAGCGGATCCCCGAGCCGCGGAGCACGCTCAACGGCCTGCGGGCGCATATCGAGCGTTCCAGGGCGCGGTTTGACGGCCGTTTGCGCGTCGCCACGGTTGACCGGCGCAGCGGTCGCCGGGTCATGTTCGGCAGCCCCGGTGCGCCGGACGCCAGCGTCGCCGAGGCCGTGACCGCGTCCTGCACGGTCCCGTGGCTGTTCGAGCCGGTCGAGATCGGGGGCCGCGAGTACGTCGACGGTGGGGTGTGGAGCCCTACCAACCTCGATGCCGCGCCCGCCGGACGGGACACCCAGGTGCTGTGCCTGAACCCCA
This sequence comes from uncultured Solirubrobacterales bacterium, assembly GCA_963731355.1. Classification (GTDB taxonomy): domain Bacteria; phylum Actinomycetota; class Thermoleophilia; order Solirubrobacterales; family Solirubrobacteraceae; genus Palsa-465. Next base: position 18,000 of record CAVSUS010000009.1, read on the forward strand.
CCGCGAGCGTCACGGGGTCGAGCAGCGTCCTGACGCTGGTCCGCACCGTCGCCAGGTCGGCGGTGTCGGTCGAGGCGCTCGTGCTCAGGCGTCGCGGCGCCGCGGTTCAGTTGGTGGCGCCGAGCATGGAGTCCGCCGCCGCCATGGGCACCGACTTCATGGACCGCGAGCCGAGCGAGCGGGTGCTTGCCGCCGGTTACCGTCAGGGGCTGCGGCTGGCCCGGGCTAAGGACCTATCTCACTAAGAGCCGCCTGGATGCGTGGCTACGGCGCCCTGAGCGCCTCGGCCTCCGTCGCGAGCGCCTCCTCCGACTCCGCCATGACCCCGCGGCGCCGGACCGCGTTCGACAGGGCGCGCACGTAGGCCCGGCCCGCGGCCTCGAGGATGTCCGTCGAAACTCCCTGGCCCGAGCCACTGACACCCGCGACCTCGAGCACCACCGAGGTCTCGCCCAGCGCGTCCTGGCCCCCGGTCACGGCGTCGACGCGGAACTCGCGTAGCCGCGCCTCGCTGCCGGTCGCGGCGTTGATGGCGCGGAAGATCGCGTCGACCGGACCATCGCCGGTGAACGACCCCGTGACCTCCTCGCCTCCCGGCATCCGGACCCCGACGGTTGCGTGCGGAGGACGGCGGGACGACGCCTCGACGTCAAACCACTCGAGTTGGTAGCCCCTGACCTCCTCGCGCAGCTCGTCGGTGACCAGCGCCTCGAGGTCCATCGCGGTGACGTGCTTCTTCTTGTCGGCGATCTCCTTGAAGCGCCTGAACGCCGTGTTCAGCGATTGCCCCGAGAGCTCGAACCCCAGCTCGGCGAGGGCTTGCTGGAGCGCGTGGCGGCCGGAGTGCTTGCCGAGCACGATCGAGTTGGTGGCGAGCCCGACCGTGGTGGCGTCCATGATCTCGTAGGTAGTCCGCTCCTTCAGCACGCCGTCCTGGTGGATGCCCGACTCGTGGGCAAAGGCGTTGCGGCCCACCACGGCTTTGTTGGGCTGCACGGGATACCCCGTCAGGCGGGAGACCAGCCTGGAGGTCCGAGCCAGCTCCTGGGTCACCACGCCCGTGGCAAGGCCGACGTCCGGCTGGCGGGTGCGCAGAAGCATCACGATCTCCTCGAGCGAGGCGTTGCCGGCACGTTCGCCGATGCCGTTGACGGCGCACTCGACCTGGCGGCCGCCGGCCAGCAACCCGGCGAACGAATTCGCCACGGCCAGGCCGAGGTCGTCGTGGCAGTGCACGGAGAGGACCACGTCCGGCAGCTTCGGTGCCAGCTCGTAGAGCCGGAGCAGGTAATCGGTGAACTCGTGCGGCATCGTGTAGCCGACCGTGTCGGGAATGTTGATCGTGGTCGCCCCCTCGTCGATCGCGATCTGGCACACCTCGGCGGTGAACTCGACGTCGGCACGGGTGGCGTCCATGGGCGAGAACTCGACGTCATCGAGGTACTGCTTCGCGTGCGCTACTGCCGCCCGCGCCTGGCCCTTCACGTCGTCACGCGTGGTCTGCAGCTGGTGACGGATGTGGATGTCCGACGTCGAGATGAAGGTGTGGATTCGGGCTCGCTCCGCGTCCTTGACCGCGTTCCATGCCGCGTCGATGTCCGCCACGTGCGTGCGCGCCAGCCCCGCGATCACCGGACCCTCGACCCTTCGCGAGATCTCCTGCACCGCCTCGAAGTCCCCTGGAGATGTGATCGGAAACCCGGCCTCGATCACGTCGACGCCCAGGCGGGCGAGCTGCTGGGCGATCTCCAGCTTCTCGTGCGTGTTCAGCGAGATCCCGGGGGACTGCTCGCCGTCGCGCAGCGTCGTGTCGAAGATCAGTACTCGGTTGGGGTCTTCAGGCTGTGTCATGTCGCTCCTCTAGGTCTCGAACTTGGCTTCTTCTCGGTGCTGGTGGTGCGGCTACGTGCGGCCGCCGGCGCGCTATTCCCCCCGAAGGGGGAGGAGAAGAAGAGCAAGTGCGAGGCGCAGCGCCATGTGCTCCGAAGGCTACCAGCGCGACAGCGCGGCCGCCTACTCGGCGTATAGCGCGTCGATCTCGGCCGCGTACTTCTCGGCGATCGGCTTTCGCTTGAGCTTCATGGTCGGGGTGAGCTCGTCGCCCGCGGGCGGCCAGTCGCATGGCAGCACCGTGAAGCGCTTGATCTGCTCGACCCGGCTCAGATGAGAGTTCGCGCGCTCCACGCCCGCGTTGACCTCCAGCAGCACCGCCGGCTCGCGGGCCATCGCCGCCGGGGACGGATCGGGCAGCTCGTGCCGCCGCGCAAAGGCGTCCGACGCGTCCGGGTCGAGCACGATCAGCGCAACGTTGTAGGGTCGCCGGTCGCCGATCGCGATCGCCTGCCCGATCAGCGGGCTGCCCTGCTTGAGCTGCTGCTCGATGTTCGCCGGCGACATGTTCTTGCCCGCCGCGTTGATGATCAGCTCCTTCTTGCGGTCGATGATCTTGAGGTAGCCGTGCGCGTCGAACGTGCCGATATCCGCGGTGTGCAGCCAGCCGTCTGCATCGATGGCTCCGGCGGTCTTCTGCGGCTGGTTTCGGTAGCCGGCCATCACCGTGTCGCCGCGGGCGAGGATCTCGCCGTCGCCGGCGAGGCGGATCTCGACGCCGGGGATGGGAGGCCCGACCGTGCCCAGCCGGATCTTGTCCGGCGGAACCAGCGTGGCGATCGAGGCCAGCTCGGACATCCCCCACACCTCGCAGATCGGAATCCCGATCGCCGCGAAGAACTCGAGCACCTCGAGCGGCGCCGGCGCCGCCCCGATCATGTACCACTCGCAGCGCTCCAGTCCGAGCCTCGCGCGGATCTTTGCGAACACGGTCTGCTCGGCCCGGTCGTATGCCGTCTTCAGCGCCTCCGGAATCGTCTCGCCGCGTTGCTCCGCCCGCACCCTGCGCAGTCCGAGCCCGATCGCTTCCAGAGTGGCCTCGCGCCGCGTGGAGTCCTCGTCGGCCGCGATTCCCGCCTGAAGCGCCGCCTTGAGCTTCTCCCAGACCCGTGGCACCGCACCGAAGAACGTCGGGCGGCAGTCGGCGACGTGGGCGAACACCTGTGTGACGTCGGGACAGCAGGTGACGGTGTGGCCCCAGACCATCTGGCCGTAGTGGCTGAGGCCTCGATCGGCGATGTGCGCGTGGGGCAGGAACGAGACGACGGATCCGCCCGGGCGTGGCCGACCGACCGCGTCGACCCCACGACACTCAGCGAGCTCGTTGGCGTGAGTTAGCTGAACCCCCTTCGGCGGGCCCGTCGTGCCCGACGTGTAGATCAGGGTCAGCAGGTCGTGCGGTTCGACCGCGCGCCAGGCGGCCTCGAAATCGAACGACGGCTCGGGCGCCATCTCCTCGAGCTCGTAGATGCTGATCGATCCCGGTGTGGCTCCGTCGAGGAGGATCAGCTGCTCTACTGAAGCCGTCTGTTCGATCGCGGGGCGGAGCTGGTCGAGAAACGCCGCCTCGGCCGCGACCACCCGATTACCGGCGTCGCCCAACAGGTAGGCGATCTGCTCGGGGGAGGAGGTGTTGTAGACCGAGAACGGGATCGCGCCCAGGTGGATGGCGGCGGTGTCGAGCAGGTGAAACTCGGGCCGGTTGGTGAGCATGAAGGCGACCGTTTCGCCGGGCTTGATCCCCAGCGCCCGCAGCCCACCCGCCAGGCGCCGCACCCGCTCGGCGTACTCGGCGAACGTGATCGAGGCCGTGTCGCCGAGGGTGCGAAGTGCGACTCTGTCCGCGTGTTCGGCCGCGGTCAGCTGGAACGCCTCGCACATCGTGGCCGCCGAAAGCGCCCGGGGACGCCCGCTCCCTCGCGGTGCCATGGTTGCCGCGCCTGCCATCTCGGCCCCTACCTCTATCACGTCCCAACAGCGACCGTGGAGCTCACAGCGCCCAATTGGGCGCCGCTACAAGCTGACCGTCCGACCCGCCTCGAACCCTTCTCCGGCCACGATCTCATCGATCACCGACCGCGGGACGGCGCTGTCGCTCGTGACCGCCATGGTGGCCTCGCGGCCGCGGATGCTCTTGTCCTCGCCGGGCTCCCGCCCGACCGCCGCCGAGACGATGTTGATGTCGTGCCGGCCGAATGCGGTGCCCACGCAACCGATCATCCCCGGTACGTCCAGGTAGCGGAACAGCGAGATGTGATCCTCGAGCTGCACGTCGAACCGCCGGCCCCACGCCTCGAGCAGGTGGGGCCGGTTCTGGCGCCCGATCAGCGTGCCGGCCACGCGTGTGCGGACGTCGCCGCTGATAACCGTCACCCGGATGAGATCGACGTAGTCGCGCACCCCGGTGCTCCGGCTCTCTGTCAGCTCGATGCCGCGCTCCTCGGCCATGGCCGGGGCGTTGACCTCGTTGACCTCCTCCTCGCTGTGTCCTCGCAGGACGCCCAGCAGGGCCTGGATCGACAACAGCCGCGTGTCGTGCTCGGCGATCCGTCCCAGGAACTCCGTCTGCACGCGATCGACGGACGCTCCGCCGGCCAGCTCGACCGCGATCCGCCCGAGCGCCCTGCACAGGGGCACGAATGGGCCGAGCACCTCCATGTCGCGGGCCGTGATCGCCGGCACGTTGACCGCGCTCGTGACGACGCCCCCGGTCAGCGCCGCGATCACCTGCTCGGCCGCCTGCACGCCGGCGCGGTCGGTGGCCTCGGCGGTCGAGGCGCCCAGGTGCGGTGTCACGATCACGTTTGGGTAACCGAACAACGGGTGGTCGGTGATCGGCTCGGAGCGGAACACGTCGAGCGCGGCGCCGGCAACCTTGCCCGAGTCGAGCGCAGCCTTGAGGTCCTCGTCCACCACCAGGACTCCGCGGGCGACGTTGACGATCCTCACCCCGTCCTTACATTTGGCGAAGGCCTCGCGGCCCAGCCATCCCTCAGTCGCCGGGGTGTTCGGAAGGTGCAGGGTGATGAAGTCAGCGCCGCCGAAGATCTCATCGGCGGAGTTGGCCTTCTCGACTCCGAGCTCCCGGTAGCGCTCCGCGGCCACGTACGGATCGAACGCGATCACGTGCATGCCGAACGAGCGCGCGCGCTGCGCGACCAGCTTGCCGATGCGTCCGAACCCGAAGATCCCCAGCGTCTTCTCGTACAGCTCCACCCCGGAGAACTTCGAGCGCTCCCACTTCCCGGAGGTCAGCGAGGCGTGCGCCTGGGGAATGTTCCGCGCGAGCGCCAGCAGCAGGGCCATCGTGTGCTCGGCGGCAGTGATCACGTTCGACTGCGGAGCGTTGGCGACGACGATTCCTCGCTTGGTCGCGGCGTCGACGTCGACGTTGTCCACCCCCACGCCGGCCCGGCCGACGGCCCGCAGGTGCGTGGCTCTCTCCAGCAGGCCCGCGTCCAGTTTCGTCGCGGAGCGGATCAGGATCGCGTCGTAGTGGTGGATTCGGTCGGCCAGCTGCTCCCGGGTCCAATCACCCCCGAGCTCGACGCGGAAGTGCTCCGAGAGCAGCTGTACGCCGGACTCGCCGATGTTCTCGGCGACGAGCACGCGCGGCCGCTCGTCGCCCGCGCCGGCGGACCTTTCGAATCGCGCCTCGGCGGTGGTCACAACCGCTCCAGTACCCAATCGATGCACGCCGTCAACGCTTGCACGTCGGCTGGATCCGTCGCCGGGTACATCGCGATCCGCAGCTGGTTGCGACCGAGCTTGCGGTAAGGCTCGACGTCCACGATCCCATTCTCACGAAGGATTGCGGCCAGGGCGGCGGCATCCACGTCCTCGTCGAAATCGATCGTCCCGACGACCAGCGAGCGCTTGGCCGGGTCGGCGACGAACGGAGACGCATGGGGATGATCCGAAGCCCACCCGTAGAGGTGAGCTGAGGACTCGCTGGTGCGCGCCACCATCGCTCCGAGTCCGCCCCGCTCGAGCATCCATTGGATCTGATCGGCCAGCAGGAACAGGGTTCCGATCGCCGGGGTGTTGTACGTCTGATCCTTGGACGAGTTCTCGATTGCGGTTCTGAGCGATAGGAACTCGGGGATCCAGCGCCCGCCGGGCTTGCCGCCGGTGATCTCCTCGATCCGCGCGAGCGCAGCGGGACTGAGCGCCGCCAGCCACAGGCCGGCATCAGACGCGAAGCCCTTCTGCGGGGCGAAGTAATACGCATCGGCCTGAGCGACGTCGACCGGCAGCCCACCCGCGGCCGAGGTGGCATCGACCAGAACCAGCGAATCTACGCCGCCGGCGGCGTGCGGCCTGCGGACCGGGACCATCACCCCGGTGGAGGTCTCGTTGTGCGCCCACGCCAGCACGTCGGCGCGGGGGTCCGCGACCGGCTCCGGCGCGTCCCCGGGCTCGGCCTCGATCACGATCGGGTCCTCGAGAAACGCCGCCCCCCGGGTACACGTGGCGAACTTCGAGCTGAATTCCCCGTAGGCGAGATGGAGCGCCCGCCGGCGCACCAGGCAACAGGTGGCCGCGTCCCAGAACGCCGTGGTCCCCCCGTTGCCGAGCGCGACCTCGTACCCGTCCGAAAGGGCGAACAGCTCGCGCACGCCGGCGCGGATATCGGCGACCAGCCGCTTGACGGGCGCCTGCCGGTGCGAGGTGCCCATCAGCGCGGTGCCCGACTGGGCCAGCCGCACGAGCCGCTCGACGGGCACCCGTGACGGCCCGGACCCAAAGCGCCCATCCGCGGGCTTGAGCGAGGTCGGTATCTGAAGAATGGTTGACGTTTCGGACATATGTGGTTGACGGTAGCGAGTGAGGGGGCAAGCCTGCGATGGCCTCGCCGGGAACTCGCGCTCTAGCGCGGTTCCCGCCGAGGGCACGCAGGCGAAGCTACTCCGAGAACTTTGTGTCGATCCAGTCCATGTTGGCCCGGAGCTCCCGCCCCACCACCTCTACCTGGTGGCCGGCCTGCTCCTCGCGCATCCGCTTGAAGTTCTCCTGGCCGGCGCGGTTCTCCGCGATCCACTCGCGCGCGAAATCACCGGACTGGATGTCTTTGAGGAGCGTGCGCATGGCCTCACGCGACTCGGCGCTGATCACGCGCTTGCCGCGTGTCATATCCCCGTACTCCGCGGTGTTGGAGATCGAGTAGCGCATCCCCGCGATGCCCTTCTCGTACATCAGATCGACGATCAGCTTGAGCTCGTGCATGCACTCGAAGTACGCCAGGCGCGGGTCGTAACCGGCGTCCACGAGCGTCTCATAGCCCGCTCGGACGAGCTCGGTGACGCCGCCGCACAGGACGGCCTGTTCCCCGAACAGGTCCGTCTCGGTCTCGTCCTTGAACGTGGTCTCGATCACGCCGCCACGGGTGCAGCCGATGCCCTTGGCGTAGGCGAGCGCCAGCGCCAGCGCGTCCCCGCTGAAATCTTGATGGACGGCGACCAGCCCCGGGACGCCCGATCCCTCGAGGTACTGCCGGCGCACCAGGTGACCGGGTCCTTTGGGCGCCACGAGCGCGACATCGATGTCCGGCGGCGGCACGACTTCCCCGTAGTGGATCGAAAAGCCGTGGCCGAACATCAGCATGTTCCCCGAAGCGATCCCGTCCTTGACGCCGGACTCCCACACCTGGCGGTGGAGCTCATCGGGGACGAGCATGATCACCACGTCCCCCTCGCTGGCGGCGTCCGCCGGCTCGGCGACGCGCAGACCATGCTCACGCGCCTTGGCGACACTGGAAGAGCTCGACCGGAGCCCGACTACCACCGACACGCCCGAGTCCGTGAGGTTGAGGGCGTGGGCGTGGCCCTGGGAGCCATAGCCGATGATCGCGACGGTCTTGCCGTCTAGGAGCGAGAGGTCAGCGTCGTCGTCGTAGAACATGGCGAGGGAGCGTAGCTGGCAGCGCTCCGCCGCGACCACTCCTTGACGATCAACCCCCCTGGTAGGTGCCCGTCACGATCGGGTTGGGCCAATTCGCCGAGCTGTACGGCGTGTTCGGTATGGCGCTGAAGGCGATGTCGAACGGGTTACCGGTCCAGGGAGCCGGACCGATGTCGATCTGCGTCATGTTCAGCACCTGGCCCCAGGGGAAGTGAATCTGCCACTGATGGCCCAGGGAGCCGTAGTTGTAGAACGACATCCCGTCACTGCGCCATCCCAGGCCGCTCGCGGGGGCGCCCTGCGCGCTTGGGTCGTGTGGGCCCCCGAACCAGGTCATGCGCCCCGTGATGGTGGTGCCTACCGCGGGCGCCTGCGTGGGGGCCGGCGAGGCCACGGAGCCGCTGGCGCCCGACAGCCTCAACACGCTTCCGGAGAGCAGGAGACCGTTCGCGTTGAGCCCGTTGGCGGCGGCGAGTTGGCCCACGGTCATGCCTGCGCGCGCCGCGATCGCCGAGAGCGTGTCGCCGGGTTGCACCACGTAGGACCCGCCGGCGCTGGACGCGCTCGCCGGGGCCGCGGCGGCAGCTCCCGACTCGCCACACCCGACGTCGTCGCTGTCGTTGTCCCCATCGCACACGGGTCCCGTGGATCCGGAAGCAGCGACGCCGGTCGACGCGGGGGCGGCCACGGCGGTCGAGGACGAGCCCTGCGGCGGAATCTGGACCGTCGCGCCGGCGAGGAGCCACGAGCTGGCCGGGAGCCCGTTGGCCGCTGCGAGCTGCGCAACGCTCAGCCCGTCCTGGGCCGCGATCGAGGACAGAGATTCTCCGGGGAGGACCGTATGCGCGACAGAGGCCGAGGCGCCGGCCGGCGCGAGGAGGGTCGCAACGACGGCCGCCGGCAGAAGAAGTCGGGCTCGCATGCGTCGGCATTGTTTCCCAGAACCCTCCCCAGCTTGAAGCCCTGCAAGCGAGGTTGCGCCCTGCAGGATTGCGTGCAGACCTTGCGAATCAGATGTGGGGTGTGCTGGCGCTCACGCGCCCGCGGCGGCGACCAGCGACTGCCCGGGGAAGGTCAACGCTCCACCGCGCGCAGCGAACGGCTCGCTCAGCGACGCGATCTCGCGCCGAACCGCGGCCTGCTCATCGTCCGACAGAGCTCCGAACACCTCTGCGAACGGCATCGAGAGGTCGAGCGTGTCCTCGAGGTAAGCGTCGATGTCCGCGTAGGGCCGGCTGACCTTCACCGCGTCGACGACGACGTCGAGGAAGCCCGCGTCCTCGAGCATCTCCTGCAGCCGACCGGGTTCCGCCAGCGCGAACATGCCGGGCGCGGTCGGATCGGGCGGCTCGGCGTGGCCCAGGCTCACGAGCGCGCGGGTTGGGATCGTGGCCCACGGATTGAGCTTTGGGCTGTCCCACACCGCCAGGGCAGCCCGACCTCCCGGACGCAGCACCCGGCGCATCTCGCGCAGTCCCGCGGCCGGATCAACGCTCAGCATCACTCCCCAGCGGCAGAGCACAGCATCGACGCTTGCCGCGGGAAGGTCGATCCATTCGAGTTCGAGCCGCCGGAACTCGACATTGTCGACGCCCAGCCGCTCCGCTCGCTGGCGCGCGACTTCGAGCATCGCCTCCGAGGCGTCGCTCGTGAGGAGCTCGCCTCCCGGCCTGACCACCTCCGCGGCGAGAAACCCGGTGTCCCCGGGGCCGGCCGCGAGCTCGAGCACCCGCTGTCCCGGCTGCAGCGACAGGTGCTCGATGATCCACGTGGAGACCGGCATTCCGAAGTCGCGCACGCGCTCGGCGCGTCTCCCCCACCCGCTCGCGGCGCGCTCCCACCGCTCGAGCATCTCCGCGCGCTGAGCCGCGGCGTCCGCCGGCCCGGAATCGGCCATCACGGTCCGCGCTCCGACAGTCGTCTGGTGATCTCGCTGAAGGCGCCTTCGATCTGGATGCTGAGCCGCTGCTGGAAGATCGTCAGCAGCGCTTGCGCCGCCACCGGGCGCAGCCGCTCGACGGCCTCTTCGATTTCCGGCCAGCGCTCGGGCGGCATGTCGGCCTGGGCGAACGGCTTCCACACCTCGCGCAGGAAGAGCTCGACGAACGAGCGCGAAACGGAATCCGAGTGGCGCTGGATGTCCTCGAGCACGGCGAGCGCCGCCCGCAGCGATATCCCGCCGGCGACGGCTTCGTCGGCGATGGCGAGCAGCGACGGGCTGGGGGCCTCGTACGTGTCCTCGCCCACCGGAACGAGCACCCCAAGTCTCTGCGCGTCTGCCAGCACCGCGGCGCCTTCGTCCGCCGGGAGACGAAACCGCCGACCGAGGTCGGCGGCGCTGAGCGTCTGCGGCCGCTCGGCGCTGGGCGGGGCGGCCAGTGCCTGCTTGAAGCGCAGCAGCCGCTCGGCGGTGCCGTGACTGTCCTCGAGCAGGCGTTTGATGCCACCGAGGTTGAAGCCCTCCTCCTGGAGGTCTCGAATCAACCGCAGCTGCGCGACGTGCTCCGGCCCGTAATAGCCGACCCGCATCCGCACCTCGGGCGGCGCGAGGAGCCCGCGGGCTTGGTGCGCGCGGATGTTGCGAACTGACATGCCGGTCTCGGCCGCAAGCTGCTCGATGGTCAACTCGTGCGGCGAGCCCTGCGCCGGAGACGTGGGTGTCGTTGTCGCCGCAAGCACCGTTTCGATCATATCGGTGTCACATCGTTCGATGTGACATGAGTTGATGCGCTCACCTGAGCTCGCGACGCAACAGCTTCCCCGACTCCGTGCGCGGCAGCCGGGGTGCAAACTCAAACGCCTTCGGGACCTTGAACGAAGCGAGGCGAGACGCGCAGTGCTCGCGCAGCGCGTCGATCGGGGTGGCCGCGCTGTCGCGGAGCACCACGGTCGCCACGAGCGCCTCACCCCATTCGGGATCGGGGCGTCCGTGCACCGCGGCGTCGGCGATCGCGGGATGCTCCAGCAGCACCGCCTCGACCTCCGCCGGCGCCACGTTCTCGCCGCCGGTGACGATCGTCTCGGACGTCCGGCCGACGATGTGCAGCCGGGAGCCCTCGTCGAGCGTGCCGAGGTCGCCCGTGTGAAGCCAGCCGCCGTCGGCCAGGGCGCCGACGGAGACCATCTGACCCCGCACGATCACCTCGCCCGGCGCGCCGGCCGAGATCCGGATCTCCACCCCCGGAAGCGGCCAGCCGAAAGTGGCGATCTGCGAGCACGCCTCGGTCATCCCGTAGCTCGGCGCCACCGGAACGCCGGCGGCCTGCGCCCGCTCGAGCAGAGACGCGGGGATCGGCGCGCCGCCGAGGAGCGCCCAGCGGAGTGTCGGGGGACGCTCGAGCCCCGCGTCGAGCAGCCGCGCGAGCATCGTCGGCACCAGCGAAACCATCGTGATCCGGCGCACCGGGTCCATCAGCTCCGCCAGCACCGCCTCGGTGTCGAAGCGGTCGTGCAGCACAGCGGTGGTCGCGTAGATCGCGCTGCGGATGGGGATCGAGAGGCCGCCGACGTGGGTCAGCGGCATGGGGCACAGCCAGCGCTCGGCGGGGTCGAGTCCCAGCGCCACCGCCGAGCCGAGCGCGCTCGCGAGCCAGTTGCCGTAGGTGAGCACGACCGGCTTGGGAGCGGCGGTCGTGCCCGAGGTGTGCATCACGGTCGCCGGTGGGTCGCCGCCGAACCCGGTCGGCCCCGTGTGCGGCGCTCCTCGGAGCGGCTCGGACACGGTCACGCTCGCGTCCGCGAGCCGCGCGGCGCGCTCGGACTCGGTAAGCCTCAGGTCGACCGGAACCGCGGCCGCGCCCGCGAGCATGCACCCGTGCAGCGCGATCACGAACTCCTCTCCCGTCGGGAGCGCCAGCGCCACCCGCTCCCCGCCAGCCACCCCGAGCCGCTGCAGCGCTCCCGCCGCCGAGATCGCCGCCCTCGACAGCTCGGCGTACGTGAGGCTGCGCTCGGGGCCCTCGACCGCGACGCGCTCGGGGTGCTTGGCCGCGGCCAGGTGGATCCAGAACGCCATCACCGACACGGTAGTCTCGGACGCCCTTGAAAGGAGCCCCAGTGTCCGTGACGTGGCAGCCGGCCGGCGAGTACACCGACATCCGCTACGAGCTGGCGACCGGCGAAGACGCCGGCATCGCCAAGATCGCTATCAACCGTCCCGAGCTTCGCAATGCGTTTCGCCCCGAGACCGTGATCGAGCTGTCGGACGCCTTTGAGCGCGCGCGCGAGGACCTGAGCGTCGGGGTCGTGATCCTCACCGGCGAGGGCACGGAGGCGTTCTGCTCCGGCGGCGACCAGCGCGTCCGCGGAAGCCGCGGCGGATACGTCACCGGCGCCGATCCCGCTGCCGCCGACCCTCAGGCCGTCGGGCGCTTTCACGTCACCGACTTGCACGTGCAGATCCGCCGGATGCCCAAGCCCGTGGTGGCGATGGTCGCGGGCTACGCGGTCGGCGGCGGCCACGTGCTCCACGTTGTCTGCGACCTGACGATCGCCGCCGACAACGCGCGCTTCGGCCAGACCGGACCGAAGGTCGGCTCGTTCGACGGCGGCTTCGGTGCGACCGTCCTGTCCCGGCTGGTGGGGCCGAAGAAGGCCAAGGAGATCTGGTTTCTGTGCCGGCAGTACGACGCGCAGCAGGCGCTCGACATGGGTCTGATCAACGCGGTTGTGCCGCTCGAGCAGCTCGAGACCGAGACCCTGCGGTGGTGCCGCGAGATGCTCGCCCTTTCCCCGTTCGCGCTGAGGCTGCTCAAGGCAAGCTTCAACGCCGACGAGGACGGCCTGGCCGGAATCCAGCAGCTCGCGCACGACGCCAACCTGCTCTTCTACATGAGCGAAGAGGCGCAGGAGGGGCGCAACGCCTACCTCGAGAGGCGCAAGCCCGACTTCGCGAAGTTCCCCCGGCGGGCGTGAGCACCGGGTGCCGCTCCCGACGCTGAAGCGAACCCCGCGCTCCCGCGAGCGCGGGTCCAGGCCCGTCGCCGCCGCCCCGAGCGGGATCCGCATCTGGACGGCAGCCGCGCGCGTGCGCACGCTCCCGGCAGCGATCGCCCCGGTCCTTGTCGGCACGGCGCTCGCCGGTTGGCAGCATGTGTTTCACCCGCTCCGGTTCATCGCCGCGCTGATCGGTGCGATCTTCATCCAGATCGGGACAAATTTGTCCAACGACTACTCCGACGCGCGCCGCGGCGCCGACGCCGAGGACCGGCTGGGACCGGTCCGTGTTACCGCCGGCGGACTCGTCCCGCCCAGCTGGGTCCTGGTCGCCACCTACGTGACCTTCGGGGTTGCGGTGCTGGCCGGGATCTACCTGACCATCGTCGCTGGCTGGCAGCTGCTGCTCGTCGGCGCGGCTTCGATCCTGGCGGGCGTTCTCTACACCGGCGGGCCGAAGCCGTATGGCTACGAGGGTCTCGGTGAGTTGTTCGTGTTCCTGTTCTTCGGGGTCGTGGCCGTGGCGGGCTCGTACTTCGTGCAGACCACGCACCTGATCTGGGAGGCGTTCGCGCTCGCCGTTCCGGTCGGGTTGCTCGCCTCGGCGATCCTCGTCGTCAACAACTATCGCGATGTGGACAGTGACCGGCGCGCGGGGAAGCGCACGCTGGCGGTGAGGCTCGGCCGAGCCAGCACCCGCTCGCTGTTCGCGACGATCGTCTACGGCGCGTTCGTGCTGGCGCCGGTGACCTGGGTGTTCGGCCCGATGAGGCCGTGGGTGCTCCTCCCGTGGCTGACGCTGCCGCTGGCCGCCGAGGTCGTGCGCGCGGTGCGCAACCGCACCGATGGCCCGTCTCTGAACCGGGCTCTCGCGAACGCCGGCCTACTGCAACTCTCGTTCTGCACGCTGCTCGCTGCCGGGCTCCTGTTGAGCCGGTGAAGCTGCAAATGAGATTTTTAAGGGCGCGCTTGCGCGCGCCCTGGGTTGGGGCGCACGACTCCGTCAGCGTCCGCCCGTTGGCGCTCGTGACTCTCGAGGCCGCGGACGGCCACGTGGGATACGGCGAGGCCGCGCCCCTCGAGGGCTATGACGGCGTCCGGATCGACGACGTCCGCAAGGCCCTCGAGGACTGCCGAGCACCGCTCTCGGACTCGGACGGCGCCGGCAGCGACCGCGAACAGCTGCTGGGGCGGTGCCTGGAGGTGGCGGTGCTCCCGCAGGCCGTGGCGGCGATCGATTTGGCCCTGTGGGACCTGGCCGGACGCCGCGCCGGCGCTCCCGTCTGGGAGCTGCTCGGCGCCGCCGCCCCGGCACCCGACATAGAGGTCAACGCGACGATTGCGTCGGCCGACCGAGCCGGAGCCGCCGGCGAGGCGGCGGCCGCGCTGAGGAGAGGATTCAGCACCCTCAAGGTCAAGGTCGCGATCGGCGACGACGCCGGTCGGGTTGCCGCCGTCCGTGCCGCCGCCGGGCCGAACATGGCGATCAGGCTCGACGCAAACGGCGCCTGGACGGTGGCGGAGGCGCGCGCGGCGCTGGACGCGCTCGCGCCGGCGGGGATCGACCTGTGCGAGGAGCCCGTCCACGGGGTTAGCGAGCTGTCCGAGTTGGCGCCGCTCACCGATGTGGCGCTTGCGATCGACGAAACCGCCGCCGAGCCCGGCGCGCTGGACCGGCGGCTTTGCGCGGCAACGTGCCTGAAGATCACACGGTGCGGCGGGATCTCGGGCACCCTCGAGGCCGCGCGCCGGGCCCGCCAGGCGGGTTATCAGGTGTACCTGGCCTCGACACTCGACGGACCTCTGGGAATCGCGGCGGGTCTGCACGCCGCCGCTGCGATCGGACCGGATCGTGCTTGCGGGCTCGCCACCCTGAGCCGGTTCGAGGGCAGGCCGGATCCCTTGCCCCCGCACTCCGGGCGCATGAGCCCGCCGCCCGGTCCTGGCCTCGGCGAGGGATTGCTCAGCTGGTACGGCATCGACGCGCGATGATCCGCGCCACCGCATCGGGGACCTCGAGGTGCACCGCATGGCCGGCGCCGGGTACCACCACGATCTCGGCACCGGACATGCCGGCCTCCATCTCCTCGGCGATGCCGCGGAACTTCTGATCCCGCTCCCCCACGATGAGCGTCACCGGAACCCCGAGCTCGCCGAGCCGATCCCACACCGGCGCCAGCGCCCCGGTGCCGAGCGCGCGCAGTGCGCGCGCGAGGCCCGCCGTGGTGTTCCTGAGCCGGTCGGCGTGCGCGGCCGCTGCGACCCCAGGCGCCTGCCCGGCCAGCACCGGCGTCTCGGCCCAACGACGCGCGAACTCGTCAATGGTCGAACGTTCAATCTCCTTGGCGAGCCGATCGTCCGCGCGTCGGCGCGCCTCGCGCTCTCGCGGATCTGCGATTCCGGGGCTCGCGCCAATCAGCACCAGCCCTCGCACACGATCGGGGTGGGCGAGCGCGACGTGCAGGGCGAGGCGGCCGCCCATCGAGTACCCGACGAGCGTGAACCCGTTCGGATCCAGCGCCGCCACGTCGGCGATCACCGCCTCGAGCGTCACCGGCTCGGTGTCGGACGACGAGCCGTGGCCGCGGATGTCGGGCGCCATCGCTCTGTAGCGTTCACCGAGCGCCGCGACCACGGAGTCCCAGCTCGCCCCGGTGTGGGTGAAGCCGTGCAGAAGGACGACCGCGGGCGCCATCGACCACCATCATGACCGCCACCGACACCTACCTCCTGCTGCGTGCCTTCTGCGACGAGCTCGCGCGGTGCGGCCTGGGGCATGCGTGCACGTCGCCCGGGTCGCGGTGCGCGCCGATCGTCCTCTCGCTCGCGCGCGAGCCGCGCATCCGCAGCCGGTCGCATCTCGACGAACGCTGCGCTGGCTTCTTCGCGCTCGGTGCCGCAAAGGCGTCGTCGCGGCCGGTCGCGGTCACGTGCACGTCGGGGACGGCGGCGGCGAATCTCGCCCCGGCGGTGATCGAGGCGTTCTGGGCGCGGGTCCCGCTGGTCGTGCTGACCGCCGATCGCCCACCCGAGCTGCGAGACGTGGGGGCCGGCCAGACCATCGACCAGATCAAGCTCTACGGCGACGCCGTGAAGTGGTTTGCCGAGGTCGATCTCGAGGCCGCCACGCCGGAGCGGCTGCGCTGGATCCGGACGCTGGCCTGCCGCGCGTACTGGACGGCGCTCGCCGGGCGCGCCGGCCCGGTGCATCTGAACTTCCCGCTCCGCGAGCCACTCGTGCTCGACGCTCCGCTGCCCGAGGACTCCAGTGGACGCGCAGGCGACCAGCCGTACGTGATGTTCGACGCTCCCCACGCGGCCGCGCCCGTCGGCGGCATGCACCCGTTCGGCCGGATGGTGATCGTCGCCGGGCGCGACGAGCGCGATCCGTCGGCCGCCGACGGCCTCACGGCCTTTGCCGCCCAGGCGCGCATTCCCGTGCTCGCCGACCCGCTGTCGGGCGCGAGGCGGGGGCCGACTGCGATCGCGCACTACGACGCGATCCTGCGCGATCCCGCGTTCGCCGCTGCCCACCGGCCGGAGTTCGTGATCCGCGTCGGCGACGTGCCGACGTCAAAGCCCCTGCGGGCCTGGCTCGCCGGCCTGGACGACGTGGCCCAGATCGCGATCGACCCCGACGACACGTGGCAGGACCCCGACTCGGTCGTGGGCATGCGAGTCTCGGCTCCGTACCGCACGCTGATCGCCGAGTTGAACGCCGGGGAGGTCATACCCGCGCCGAGTGACTGGCTGGCGGGCTGGCGCGCGGCGGACGACGCCGCCAATCGAGCGATCGCGGACGTGCTCGGCGGAGAGGCGCTCCTGTCCGAACCGCTGGCGGCGCGAGGTCTCGGCGAATGGCTGCCCGCGGACTCGACGCTGTTCGTCGCCTCCTCGATGCCGATCCGGGACGTGGAGTCGTTTCTCACGGTTCGCGCGGACGGCCCCCGGGTGCTCTCTAACCGTGGCGCGAACGGCATCGACGGCACCGTCTCCTCGGCGTTCGGCGCGGCGGCCGCCGGCGACCGCCCGGTCGTGCTGCTGATCGGAGACGTCGCGCTGGCCCACGACATCGGGGGGCTGCTCGCCGCCCGGCGCCTGCACCTGTCGCTCACGATTGTGCTGCTCAACAACGACGGCGGCGGGATCTTTCACTTCCTCCCGGTCGCCGGCGAGGGCGACGCGTTCGAAGAGCACGTCGCCACGCCGCACGACCTCGACTTCCGTCATGCCGCGGACCTGTATGGCTGCTCGTATGTGCAAGCCGGGACCACTACGGAGCTGCGCTCCGCGGTCGAGTGCTCGCTGGCGGATCGCGGCACGACGCTGATCGAGATCCGGACGGACCGCGAGGACAACCTGTCGCTGCACCGGCGCCTCCAGGACGCGGTTCGCGCGGCGCTCACCCCGCGAGCAGAGGCAGCAGCGCCTCGAGCTTGACCTCGGTCTCGGCCAGCTCGGCGGCGGGGTGGGAGTCGCGCACGATCCCGCAGCCGCTGTAGAGATGCGCGATCCGCTCGCGAAGCAACGCACACCGCAGGGCCACGCAGAACTCGCCGTCTCCGGTGACGTCGGTCCACCCGACCGGGCCGGCGTACCAACCTCGATCGAGTCCCTCGAGAGCCGGAATCAGCCTCGCGGCGAACCGGCCCCACCGCTCCGCTCCGACCGCCGGGGTTGGGTGCAGCAGGCCGGCGAGCTCGACGGCCCCCACCGGTGAGGCCAGCTGCGCTCGGATCGGCCGCGCCAGGTGCTGGATGTTGGCCACGCGGACGAGCACCGGATCGGGCGCCGCGGTCACCCACACCGCGTGGGGCGCGAGCGCTCGGGTGATCCGCCGGGCCACGATTTCGTTCTCCTCCCGATCCTTATCGCTGTGGAGCAGCTGTTCGCCGAGGTGATCGTCCACTGCCGGGTCGGCGCTCCGCCGGATCGAGCCTGCCAGCGCCACCGTGCTCGCCCGCTGGCCCTCGGTTCGCACGAGCAACTCGGGGCTCGCGGCGATGAACGTCGCATCACCCCGTCCGACCGCGAACACGTAGCACGCCGGAAACGCCTCCCGGAGCACGCCGAGCACCGCGGCCGGATCATGGTCGACCGGCGCACGGACTTCTACGTCGCGAGCGAGCACGATCTTCTCGAGCTCGCCGGCGCGGATGCGCTGCACCGCGCGCGCCACCGCCTCCTCGTAGTGCGAGGGCGGCAGCGGGCTGAGGACCTTGTACGTACCCGCGGGCGCCGGATCGAGCAGGGGGAGCGGCGCCAGGCGCAGCTCCCCGAGCCGCCGGCGCAACCGCGCCAGCGCGTCGTCGATCGTGTCGTCCGGCGCGACCTCGGCGTTGACTGTGAGGGTCACGACGCCCGCGCGCCGGGCCAGCGAAACGTCCGGCACCACGAGCGAGGCCGGGGCAAACCCCTCCCAGCGCGCGGAGTCCGCGCCGTCGGGCGCAAAGGCAAAGCCGCCCACCGCCACCAGGCCCGAGCCGGTAGGCCCATCCGCCTCGTCCGTGAGCGCCATGGCGGCCAGTGATCGCCACCGCCTCGATACGGTCGCGAACCGGTCCGGGCCCCGCGCCTCGAGCGCCCGCACGCAGCCCAGTGCGGCCAGCGCCGAGCCCTCCCGCTCGGGCTGCTCGAGGCAGAACCATCGCTCCGCCGGCCGGCGCGAGGCGGCTACCACCGCGGTCGGATCGACCGTCCCGTCGACCCGGGCCGTGATGCTGGCGAGCGCCGGGGCGCCGCTCGCCCGCGCGCGCCGGAGCGCGGCGCCGAGCCGGCGCTCGAGCCGGCGCCATCCGTCTCCGTCCAGCCATCCGGGTTCCGGACGGATCCCAGCGGCAACCTGGGTCATCCGACGGCTACCGCGGGTGAGCGTGGGCAATACCTGTCGCTATGCGGTAGATATTGCCCACGCTAAGTCTCGGGTCCCACGCTAGGTCTCGCCGCGCCCCCGGGAGATCGCGATCTCCCCCGTGCGCGCCATCTCGATCAGACCGAACGGTCGCACGAGCTGTTCGAATGCGTCGATCTTGTCGCAGGTGCCGGTCACCTCGACGACGACCGAGCGCTTGGTGACGTCGACGATCTTTCCGCGGAAGATCTCGCAGACCTGCATGACCTCGGCGCGGCTGGCTCCGTCTGCCGAGACCTTGAACAGCGCCAGCTCGCGGGCGAGCGTCTCCTGCGGCTCGAGATCGCGGATCTTGAGCACGTTGACGAGCTTGTGCAGCTGCTTGGTGACCTGATCGATCGGGTGCACGGCGCCGTCCAGCGTCAGCGTGATCCGCGAGAACGCCTCGTCGTCGGTGGGACCGACGGCGAGCGTGTCGATGTTGAAGCCGCGACGCGCGAACAGCCCGGCGATTCGCGTCAGGACACCCGGCTTGTTCTCGACCAGGATCGAGAGGATGTGCTTGCGGCCGGTCCGTAGGTTGCCGGCGGCCTCGAGCTCGTCGAGCGAGAGGATCTCCTTCGTCCCTGGCTCACCCATCGCCCTCACCCGACCATGTTCCGGGCGGGCTGCCCGGCCGGGATCATCGGATACGTGTTCTCCTCGCGCGTGACCCGCACGTCGACGAGCACCGGCCCGTCGGTCTGAAGCGCTTCGCGGACGCCGTCGAGGAGCGTGCGCTTGTCCTCGAGGCGCATGCCGGTGGCGCCGTACGCCTCGGCGACCTTGACGAAATCCGGCCACTGGCCCATGTCGACGTGGCTGTAGCGCCGGTCCCAGAACAGCTCCTGCCACTGGCGGACCATCCCCAGGTAGCCGTTGTTCATGATGAACACCTTGATCGCGATCCGCTCCTGGGCGCAGGTCGCGAGCTCCTGCATGTTCATCTGCACCGAGCCGTCGCCGGCGATGCACACCACCGTCTGATCCGGACAGCCGATCTTGGCTCCCATGGCCGCGGGCAGACCGAAGCCCATGGTTCCGAGGCCCCCGGAGTTGATCCAGCGGCGCGGATTGGAGAAATGGAAGTACTGCGCGGCCCACATCTGGTGCTGACCCACGTCGCTGGCCACGATCGCATCGCCCCCGGTGGCCTCGAACAGCGCCTGGATCATGTACTGGGGCTTTATCTCGTGATCCTTGGAGTCCTCGTAGCGCAGCGGATGGCGCTCCTGCCAGGTGCGGATCCGCGACCACCACTCCTCGAGGCGGCCGGGATCGGGGGCGAGCGCGCGGTACTCGGCGGTGAGCCGCGGGACGATGTTCTTCGCGTCGCCCACGATCGGGATGTGGGCGGGGACGTTCTTCGAGATCTCCGCGGGGTCGACGTCGATGTGGATGAACTTCGCCCGCGGCGCGAACTCGGAGAGCTTGCCTGTGACCCGGTCGTCGAACCGGGCGCCGATCGCGACGATGAGATCGGCCTCGTCCATCGCGTAGTTGGCCGCTCGCGTGCCGTGCATGCCGAGCATGCCGAGCCACTGCTCGTGCTGAGCGGGGAACGCGCCCAGCCCCATCACCGTGCACGTCACCGGGAACCTGTCGACGGTCGCGAGCTCGGTCAGCTCCGGCGCGGCGTTGCCGGCGATCACCCCGCCGCCGGCGTAGAGCACCGGCCGGCGCGAGTTGGCGAGCGCCTTGGCGGCGAGCCGGATCTGCTTCTGGTTGCCCTCCATGGTCGGCTGATAGCCCGGAAGGTGCACGTCGGTGACCGGCTCATACGGGATGTCCGCCCGGCTCAGATCCTGCGGGATGTCGACCACCACCGGACCGGGGCGACCGGTGCGCGCAATGTGGAAGGCCTCGTGGATCGAGCGCGGGATCTCCAGCGGGTGCTGGATGAGGAAGCTGTGCTTGACGATCGGCATCGTGATCCCGATCGTGTCGGCCTCCTGGAAGCCGTCTGTCCCCAGCAGCTCGGTCCGCACCTGGCCGGTCAGGAACACCACCGGGACCGAGTCCATCATCGCGTCGCAGATCGGCGTGACCAGGTTTGTCGCTCCCGGGCCGCTCGTTCCAAGCGCCACGCCGACCTTGCCCGTCGCCTTGGCGTAGCCCTCGGCGGCGTGGCCGCCCCCCGCTTCGTGGCGCACGAGGATGTGCCGGATACCGGCGTCGTAGAACGCGTCGTAGGTGGGCAGATTCGCGCCGCCGGGCAGGCCGAATACAGCGTCGACACCTTCGGCCTTCAGGCATTCCATCAGGGCGTCGACTGCGCGCACTGAGTTCGCCTCCTTTCGCGGCTTCGAATCTAGACAGGCGTAGACGATCCACGCCGGCCGTGGAGGGGCGAGTCTACCAGCGGGTTTCCGCCGCCCGGCTACGCGGACCGCTGTCGCATCGCCGCCTCAGAAGCGATCGCGACATCCGGGAACTCGAGCTCCTCCCCGCAGCGCATGCACACCGCGTCGTGCAGCTTCAGCACCTGGCCGCAGCCCGGGCACTGCCTACGAAGCTCCTCCTTGTCCCAGCGATAGAAGACCGCGGCCATGAGCCCGAAGAACGGGATGAGGCCCGAGATCAGGAACCAGATGAAGAACGAGCTGCCCTTGATCCGCCCCACGACACCGCCCGCCAGCCCGAAGAAGAACGCGATCACGAGGTAGCCCATGGCCTCCATGGGCCGGCCTCACCAAACGAGTGTCTTCAGCGCCCAGAGGATCGCGACGACGATCGCAATTACGACCACGGTCCAGAAGATGGCCGCCACGAAGCCGATGATGATCTTGATCGCCAGCGCGGCCGCGACGACGAGGACCACCCCCGCTATCGCCTTCTTAGCGATCGATGTATGCGCCGGAGTGCGCGATGGGCTGGTCTCGAGTTCATTTCGCATGCGCACAGCGTAGCGCGCCGGCGCGGGCTCCTTCGCGAATTCTTCGACTGGCGAGAGTCAGTCGTAGACGCGTTTCAGGTTCTCGTAGCGGCGGTCGCCTCCGGCCGCGCGGCCGTCGAATCGCAGCCGCGCGAGCCGGTAGCGCTTCACTACGGCCGGGGCGGGCTCCGGCGCCTCACCGCGACGAACGTCTCTTTCCACGAGCAAGACTTTGGCTGAGGGAGCTGGGCGGGTCATGGGCAGCATGATCGCCCCGAGCGCGCCCTCCGGCATTGGCCCCGCGTACAGAGTTGACGCGAGGCCGTTCGCCCGAGGGCCTACGGGCGTCGAGAATCCGCGACCGCGACGTCGAGCGCCTCCCGGGCGGGCTTCGCCAGTCGCCGGCGAAGACGCCACGGCGCGCCCGCGAACGCGCGGTTCGCGACGGTCGCAAACCCCGCCTCGTCGGTCCGCAGTGCCAGCAGCAGATGCGTGATCCGGTCGCTCGGAGGGAGATCGGGCTCCTTGACCGTGACGCAGTAGCAGTGGACGTGCCGGCCACCGGGACGGACCAGCAACGCGCCTCCTTCACCCACCAGCCAGACACCGAGCTTGCCACGTTCGATGACCAGCCGCGTCCGGGCGTGAAGATCGCGGGCGCGGTGATCGACGAGGTCCCCTAGCAACCCCATCGCGACGCGCTCGGCCTCGCTGCCCGGCCGCGCGCGGGGGCGCACCACGCCGGCACCGCGGGCGGCGTACAGCTCGGGGATGATCCACGCGTAGCCCAGCGCCACCAACGCGACCGGAGCCGTCACCGGGCTCAGTACGCCCAGCAGCGCGGCGAAGCCCAGGAACGGGACGGTATGCGCCGTGGTGGTCAGGGTCCAGAGCCGCTCGGCCCGGCTCAGCGTGCCGCCGCTAGTGCGCGGGCGCCAGGAGACCCCGGCTACCTCGGGAAGCGCGTTCACTGGGGCCCGTTCTACCCTCCGGCGATCGGCCGGCGCAGGATCACCAGCGGCGCGTCGATCGGCAGCTCGCGCACCTGTTCGGCGCAACCCTCGCCTCCAGACACGACCGCGAAATAGCCTTCATCGAGCTCGGCGCGGAAGGCCGCCACCGCCGCCTCGATACTGGCGGGGTCCTCCGCGGTCCACTCCGCCAACGTCGTGTGGCCGCTCTGGTCCATCCGGATGAGTCGGGACATGCTGCCTCCTGACGACGATTTAGGTGTCATGCTACGCCGGTCCACGGGAAGGATCGGACGCCCACCTCGGTCTTCATGTTCCAGATGCACTCGTTGCCACGTGCAAGATCGGCGGCCGTGGCACTGGCCACCGTCGCGGTACCGCTGCCACTGCATCTTGTCGGCCACTGGCACCGTCCGAACGGGTGGCGCCCGGCGGCGCACGCGGAACCCGCCAGGGCGGCCCACCGGCACGCGAAGGCCCAGCGGCGCGCGAAGGCCCACCGCGTGCGCCCGCCCGAGGTGAGCTCCCACACCTGGCGCCTGGCGTTTCCCGCGACGTCGTCTCATGCCCGCGCGCGCCCCGCCTCCCGGCCCCACGCCCATGCCGCCGACGACCCCAGCGACACGATCTCGGACTTCCAGTTCACCCCCGGCAGCCTCACGATCCACGTCGGCGACACGGTGACGTGGACGAACAACGGGCCGTCGGAGCACACCGCCACCGCGAACAACCACAGCTTCGACACCGGGCTCCTCAAGAAAGGTCAGAGCGCCTCGCACACGTTCTCCCAAGCCGGGACGTTCGCCTACATCTGCACGATCCACCCGTTCATGCACGGGACGATCGTCGTGCTCGCGGCCTCGACCTCCTCGACCACGCCAAGCCACGCCACGACCAGCAGCAGCAATAGCAACACCAGCAACACCAGCAGCAATAGCGGGTCCTCGAGCTCGAACAACTCCTCGAATACCGGCAGCACCTCATCCGATCAGTCGTCGAGCACCTCCAGCTCGACGCTGCCGGTAACCGGCCTCAACCTGATCGCGACGCTCTTCTCGGCCGGCGGGCTGATCGGAGTGGGCGTCGCGCTTCGGCGCCTCAGCCGCGCCTGATCTCGACCCGTCGTCGACCCGGCGCCGGCTCAAAACTCTAGGGGGGGTCCCTAGCGCGGGAACGGACACTCGCGCCGATACCGGTTCTGGGCGAGGGGGTTTCTCCGAAGATCACAGGAGCGGCTGAGAGCGCCGTCCAGAAAGAGGCCGCAATGAATGCAAATCACACCTCACAACTCGACATCAAGCAGACCACGAGGCCGCCGCGCTCGCGCGCGCTAATAAGCGTGGTGATCCCAACGCTCAACGAGGCCGCGAACCTGCCGCACGTATTCGCCCGGCTGCCGGTCCACGAGCTGTTCGAGATCATCGTCGTCGACGGGCACTCCACCGATGACACGATCGAGATCGCGCGCGAATTGTGCCCGTCCGTTCGCGTCCTGCTTCAGGACGGCAAGGGCAAGGGCAACGCGCTCGCCTGCGGCTTTGCGGCCGCCCGGGGCGACATCATCGTGATGCTGGACGCCGACGGCTCGACCGATCCGCGGGAGATTCCCGCATATGTCGACGCGCTGTTCGAGGGAGCGGACTTCGCTAAAGGGTCTCGTTTCATGGAAGGCGGCGGGAGCGTCGACATCACCCCGTTGCGCATGCAGGGCAACCGCTTCCTCAACGGGACCGTGAACGCGCTGTTCGGCACCCGCTACACCGACCTCTGCTACGGCTACAACGCCTTCTGGGCCGACGTTCGGCCGACGATCAACGTGGACTGCGCCGGGTTCGAGGTCGAGACGCTCATCAACGTGCGGGTGGCCAAGGCTGGCCTGAACGTCGCCGAGGTTCCCAGCGTGGAGCACGAGCGGATTCACGGCGTCAGCAAGCTGCACCCGGTGCGCGATGGGCTCCGCGTGTTGCGGACGATCGTGACCGAGCGGTTCGCGAGGCGGGAGAGTCCGCTGGCAACTACTCCGACGATCCGCGAGCTCGACCGCAGAGGGCATACGAACGCGCTGGACACGGGTCAGCTCGGCTTGGCCTCGTGGGCCTAAAGCCCGACCCGACGGGGGCCGATGACATGAATATGCAGGAACTACTACCGTCAGTCGCGAGGGACAGCGGACGAGTCGGCCGGCCCCACCACCACGGGCATGCTGCGGACCGCGGCCACGTCGAACTTGAACCGTTGACCGGGTGCCAGCCCCGGCGCTCTCACCACCTCGACCTCGGCCAGCTCGTCGTTGAAGCCGCAGACGCGATAGACGGCGTCCGTGCCGAGATGGACTCGGCGCCTGAATTCACCCACTCTGAGCTCCGTGACCGGCGTAACGGAAGCAAATATATGTCTATCGCCTCGCGCCCGCAGAGCTCCTCAGGAGCCGGGCGATGAGCGCGCGCCAGAGCACCCGTCCCGTGGGGATCGTCGTTCACTGCGAGCTCTCCGTCGAGGTGCCCCCGATCGCGGCGCCGGCGCCGGCAACAACGGCGATGGTGCTGGTGCGGCTGTTCGGCGAGCCAATCGGGATGCTCAACCTCAGCCTGTCCGGCCGCGACATCGCGGCCGCCGTGCTCGCCGCCGAAATCGCCGCCAAGCTCGGCCCCGAGGTGCGCGCGCGCTTTGCCGATTGCGCCATCGCCTGGACCGGATCGCTGCCGACGAATGGGCTCGAGCCGGGTCGCACCCCGACCTTCATCCGGGGACGGGAGCGCGCTCTCGCCGAGGGCCCAGAGATCACGGCCGTCGTCTGCACCCGCGATCGGCCGGATGACCTGGCGCTCGCACTCGACGGCCTCCACGCTCAGGCGTACCCGCGGCTGCGCACCCTCGTGGTCGACAACGCTCCTTCCGACGACCGCACGCGGCGGCTGGTCTCAGAGCTCGCGCGCACGCGCGACATCGACTATGTGACCGAGTCGCGCCCGGGCCTCTCCTGGGCGCGCAACAAGGGGCTCGAGGCCGCCACCAGCGAGGTCATCGCCTGGGTTGATGACGACGAGGTCTGCGAGCGCTGGTGGGCTGCCGAGATCGGGCGCGCGTTCGTCGAGGTTCCGGAGGCGGGCGCCGTCACCGGGATCGTGGTTCCCGCGGAGCTTCAGACAGAGCCTCAGGTTTGGTTCGAGCGGTACAGCGGCGTCAGTCGGGGGCGGGGTTTCGCGCGCGCGGTGTTCTCGCCCGCGACGGCGCGCCAACAGAGCCCCCTGTATCCCCTGCCGCCGTATGGCGCCGGCGCCAACATGGCGTTCCGCCGCGACGCCATCGAGCGGATCGGCGGCTTCGACTGCGCGTTGGGCACGGGCACGCCCACGCTCGCGGGCGAAGACACCGCCGCCCTGAGCGCGCTGCTGCTCGACGGCGGGACGCTCGTGTACCAGCCCAGCGCGATCGTGCACCACCGCCACCGCCGCGACTACGAGGCGCTTCAGCGGGTGATGCTCGGCTACGGCCGCGGGCTGAGCGCGTACTACGCGAGCATGGTGATGCGCCGTCCGGGTTGCCTGCCCGAGCTCGTGCAACTGGCCGGCCGCGCGCTACGCGACCAGTTTTCTCACAACGGTCAGCGGCTCGGCGAGCTCGAGGGCTTCCCCGCAGAGCTCCTGCGCCTCAACCGCAAGGGTCTGCTCCAGGGCGCATTCGTGTACCCCGGCGCACGGCTGCGCGCGCGACGGCTGGCCACCGTGCCGGCAGGGAGTTGAATCGCGATGGACGACCGGACCACCGTGGCCGTGCTCTGCTACCACAGCATCGCCGCCCAGACCACGCCGACGTTCGCCCCCCTGACCGTCGACCCGAAGCTGTTCGCCGAGCAGATGGCCGCGCTCAGGGAGTGCGAGCTCGACCCGATTCGATTCGGCGAGGTTCCCGCGGCACTCTCGCAAGGGCGCAGCGCGGTTGCGATCACGATCGACGACGGCCTCGCCGACGCGGCAGACAACGCCTGCCCTGTCCTGGCCCAGCTCGGGATGACCGCGACGCTGTTCGTCCCCAGCGGCTATGTGGGCGGTTGCTCGGAGTGGCTGCGCGGCGCGGATGCCCACCGGCCGATGCTCAGCTGGCAAGCGGTCGAGTCACTGGCCCAAGCCGGTTTCGAGATCGGCTCCCACGGCCACATGCATCTGGCGGCGGACGTCAATCCTCCCGAGTTGGTGGAGCTCGACGCTCGCGCCAGCCGCCACGAACTCGAGGATCACATCGGGCGCGCCGTCACGAGCTTCGCCTATCCGTTCGGCTATCACTCGGCGACCGCGCAGCGGGCGGTGCGGGCCGCGGGATACCGGCAGGCGTGCGCGGTCGGCGATCTCCCCGCTCGCATCGGCGACAACCGGTGGGCGCTGCCGCGCCTGCAGGTCGATAACCACACCACGCCTGAGCGGCTCCTGGCGATGATCGAATGGCAGCCGCGACCCCCCGCTCGCGCTTGGGCGCGTTCCAAGCAAAGTGTCTGGCGACTGGGGCGCCGATCGGTCGGCTGGGGCCCGCCCGAGGCTGGTCGCCTCGAAGGAGCCCCGCGATGAGCGGCCCGGGACCGATCCGCGTCGCGGTGATCGACATCGCGCAGCCGATCGCCGAGCTCGACTGCTCCCGTGATCGCCAGCCGCCGTACGCGGCCGCCTGGATCCTGGTGTGCCGGGACGGACGACCGCTCGGCAGCGTCGAGCTGCCGCTCGAGGGAACCCGCGTGCCTGCCGATGAGCTCGAGCGCGAGCTCCGATCGAGCCTGGAGGGCGCCTGGGATCGGAAGCCTGAAGCGGCCGCCGTCGGGCCGCTCGCCCGCGCCAGCGTGGTGGTGCCCACTGCGATGTCGCGGCCCGAGCAGCTGCGGCGGTGCGTGCGTGGCTTGACCGAGCTCGATCACCCCGACTACGAGGTGATCATCGTTGACAACCGTCCCGAGGGCGCGCCATGTGTGGCGTTGCCCGGCGTGCGGGTGGTGCGCGAGACGCGCCCCGGGATCTCGGCCGCGCGCAACCGCGGACTGGCCGAAGCCACCGGCGAGGTGATCGCGTTCACCGACGACGACGTCGAGGTGGACCGCCAGTGGCTGCGTGCTCTCGGCGAGCGCTTCGCGGCGGCACCCGAGCTCGCGGCGGTCACCGGCCTGGTCGTGCCCGCCGAGCTCGAGACCCCGGCGCAGATCTTCTTCGAGCAGTCGGGCAACGGTCTCGACCGTGGCTACCGAGCACTTACCTTCGAGCGCGCCGGCCGCTTCCGGATTCGGCGCCGGGACCTCGAGGACGGCAGCGAGCGCGTCCACTCCCTGTATCAGACGGGCGAGCTCGGGCTGGGGTCGAACATGGCCTTCCGGACCTCGGTGCTCCGTGCCGCCGGCGGGTTCGACGAGGCGCTCGGCACCGGCACGCCCACCCGCGGCGGCGAGGACCTGGCGATCCTCCTCGAGCTCCTGGCCGCCGGGCAGCAACTCGGATATGAGCCCGGTGCGATCGTCCATCACACCCACCGCGAGACCATCCCCGACCTCGAGCGCCAGATCCACGGCTACGGGATCGGCTTCACCGCGATGTTGACCGCGATCGCCGTGCGCGACCCGCGCCACCTCGCGGGTCTCGCCTCGGTCGTACCGGCGTGGCTGCGCTCGCTCCGCGATCCCGGCTCGCCCAAGCGCGCGAACCGAACCGAGCAATATCCGGGCGGGCTGGGTGCAACCGAGCTGCGCGGCATGCTCGCGGGGCCCGCGGCGTACTTCCGCGCGCGCAAGATGCAGAGGCGGTGGGCGGCGTGAGCGAACTCGTCCTGGAGCCGGAGCGGATGCGATTTCGACCGATCAAGGTCGCGGCGATCGACGCGGAGAAGTGCCCCGAGCGGATCGAGGGCGGACCTGAGTACGGCGCCGTGTGGGCGCTCGTTCGGGAGGCTGGGCGGCCCCGCGGGATGATCCGCGTCCCGTTCGATGATGAGGCCGTCGGTGCTCGGCAGCTCGCCGCTGCCATCGCCGCTCTCCCTGAGGCGCCGCGATCGCCGGCTCCGCGCCACACGGTGTCGCGCGACCTTCCGTCGATCTCGGTCGTCATCCCCAGCTTGCTCGAACGCGAGGAAGGGCTGCGTGCATGCCTGAGCTCGCTGGCCCGGCTGGAGTATCCCGAGTATGAGGTGATCGTCGTTGATAACCGCCCAGCGGGTGCGCCCTCCGTCGAGCTCCCCGGCGTGCGGGTGGTGCGCGAGACGCGGCCGGGCATCTCGGCGGCGCGCAACCGCGGCCTGGAGGAGGCCACCGGCGAGGTGATCGCCTTCACCGATGACGACGTGGAGGTCGACCGGCGGTGGCTCGAGGCGATCGGCCGCCGGCTGGCCGAGCATCCCGACGAGGCGTGCGTCACCGGGCTCGCCTTGCCGGGCGAGCTTGAAACCCCGGCCCAGGTCGCTCTCGAGGACTACTACGGCGGCTTCGGGCCCCGGACGTTCGAGCCCGTCTCGCACCGGATGCGCGCCCCGCGCGGGCGCTCGCTGCTGGTTGCGGCGACGGTCGACGCGATCGGCGACGACGGGCGGGTACGGCGAAGCTTCTCGCTCTACGCCGCGGGCAGCTTCGGTCCGGGAGCGAACATGGCGTTCCGCGCCCGGCCCCTGCGCGAGCTCGGCGGCTTTGACCCGGCGCTGGGAGCGGGCACCATCGCTCGCGGCGGCGAGGACCTGGTCATGTTCGCGCGGCTGGCGTGGCGCGGATACGGCGTCGGCTTCGAACCGGCGGCGATCGTGTACCACACGCACCGCCGCGAGGAGGCTGCGCTCGAGCGCCAGATCGAGGGCTACGGAGTCGGCTACGGCGCGCTGCTGACCGCGCTCGTGCTCGAGGACCCGCGCCATCTGGGGCGGATGCTCGGAACGGCGGGCCGCGCGATCCGCGTGATGAGTGCCGGCTATCGGGACAAGCTCGATGCTGACCGGCAGCCCGATTCGCGCACCCGGGAGCTCGCGCGGCTCGAGCTGCGCGGGATGGCGCGAGGCCCGCTCGTGTATCTCCGCAGCCGCGTGCGGGCCCGCTTGCGGAGGCCCCGATGAGACTTCTGCGCCGCGGACACTCCTCCCTGACCTCCAGCGCCGTGTCGCTGATGACCGCGACCGTGGCCACCAACGCGCTCGGGCTGGTGTTCTGGACCGAGGCGGCGCGGCTGGGGACGCCGCGGGTCGTGGGGCGCGCCGCGGCTGCCGTCGCCGCGCTGACCCTGCTCGCGACGATCTCCCAGCTCAATCTCACGAACGTGTTTGTGCGTCTGCTTCCAAGCGCCGGGCGTCTCGGCCGACGGCTGATCACCCGCGGATACCTGGCCGTGATCGTGATGTCCCTGGCGGTGGGGGCGGTGTACGTCGTCACGGGCCTCGGCGCTGCGGTGGTGGGACGAGGGTTCGCCGCGCAGGCGGCGTTCGTCGCCGCGGTTCCGGTGCTGGCGATCTTCGCGCTGCAGGACTCGGTGCTGACCGCCCTGCGGCGCGCTCCGTGGGTGGCGGCCGAGAACATCTCGTTTGCCAGCGCCAAGCTCGCGCTGCTGCCGGCGCTGGTGTTCGTGCCGATCGGCGGCGGGATCGTCGTCTCGTGGGTGATACCCGCTGCGGTGGCCGTTGCCGTGATCAGCGCCCTGCTGTTCCGGCGGCTGCTGCGCGGCCTCGAGCACGCCGACGGCACGCTTCCGCCCCGCCGGAGGCTGATGTCATTCGTCGCCGGCGAGTACACCACGGCCGTCTGCGCAACCGCCGCGACGCAGCTGATGCCGCTGATCATCGTGTGGCGGCTGGGCCCGGCGCAGGTCGCGTACTTCACGCTGCCTTGGCTGATCTCGATGGGGATCACGGTGTTGCTCTGGAACGTGGCCTCGGCCTTCGTGGTCGAGCTCGCGGGAGGTCAGGAGCACTCGAGCGCCCTGCTGCAGCGCACGCTTCTGCTATGGGCCGGAGTGGTGACCGCGGCGCTGTTGGTCTGCGTCGTCGGGGCGGCCCCGTTGCTGTCCGTGGCGGGCGCGCCCTACGCGGCACATGGAGTCGAGCTGCTGAGGCTGGTCGGATGCGCTGCTCCGTTCAGCGCCCTGGTGGCCGTCTACTGCACTTTGATGTGGATCGACCGGCGGGTCTGGCTGCTGGCCGCCTTCCAGGGGGCGTGCGGCGTCGCCTTGCTCGGCGCCACCCTGGTGCTGCTCCCGCACCTCGGGCTGGTGGCCGTCGGGTGGGCCAATCTCGGCGTCCAGGCGATCGCCGCGATCGTGACCATGCCCTTCTCGGCGCGGCGGATGCGGACCGGCCTGCTGGCGGTGGCGCGATGAGCGCGGTCGGAGTGCCCCCGCTGACCGACGAGCAACTGCGCGGCCGCCACCGCGCCGCGATTGGCGCCCTGCCCGATGACGCGCGCCAGGCGCTCGGATGGCTTCGGCGCGGGCTCGCCACGTCGCCGCTCCTTCCCCTCGCCGTGCGCCGCACACTGCTGCGGGCGGGCGGAGTGAAGTTGGGAAAGATGATCTGGGGACTCGAGCGGTGCTGGTTTCAATCGCCCCACATCAGCATCGGCACGGGCTCGTACGTGAACGCCGGCTGCTGGTTCGAGGGTCGCGACGAAATAGAGATCGGCGAAAACTGCTTGCTCGGGCCAGAAGTGCTGATACTGACTTCGACGCACGCGCTCGGAACGGACGGCGAAATCGATCGTGCTACGGAGTCCCGCCGTGTCAAGATAGGCGATGGCTCGTGGATCGGGGCGCGCGCGACGGTCCTCCCTGGCGTCACGATCGGCGCCGGCGCAGTGATCGCCGCGGGCGCGGTGGTCACCGAGGACTGCGAAGCCGGCGGCGTCTACGGCGGAGTTCCCGCCCGGAGGCTGCGATGAGCAGGCCCCGTACCGAGCTGACCGCTTACGCCGGACTGGCCTCGAGCGTGCTGGCGGTCGTGCTGGTGCTCGGCGCGCCGACCCCCTGGCTGGCGCTGATCGGCGCGCTGCTGCTGGCCTGCGTTCCCGCCGGAGCCGCGGTCATGTGCTGGATCGACAGCGGCGAGAACGCCGCGCAGGCGGGGCTGACCCTGGCGCTGAGCCTCACCGTGGTAGCGGCCGCGAGCGCACTCATGATCTGGGTGGCCGTCTGGCAGCCGCGGGCGCTGCTGGCGCTCGCAGGTGCGGCGGCGATCTCGTGCGCGCTCCGGCTGCGCCGCGCCCGGAGTGCGGGAGGCATGCCATGAGCGCCATCCAGCACGCGCTGCGCGCGGCGCCCATCACCCGCGGCGAATCTTGGACCAGACGAATCCAGCCTCAGATAGCGCTGCCGGTGGTGGGTCTCGGTGCCTGGGGCTATGGAGTCAGCCAGCTGCACCCCGCCGCGATCGGCGGCTACGGGCTGCTGGCCAGCGCCAACGCGTTCTTCCTGCTGGGGTTGGTGCTGCTCGTCGTCGGCTTCGTGCTCGAGCTCGCGCGCAGCGCGCCGCGAGGATGGCTGCTGACCCTCGATCTGATCGGCCTGATCGTGGCGATTCACGCGACCGTGCCGATCGTCTACGGCGGCACTCCCGAATACGCCTGGGTCTACAAGCACGTCGGGATCATCTCTTCGTTCGCCCACTACGGCCGGATCACCGACCCGAGCAACATCTACGACCAGTGGCCGGCACTGTTTGCCGCCGTGGCGGCGATCAGCTCGCTCGCCCACGTCAACGCCGTGTCGTTTGCGGCGTGGGCGCCGCTGGCTTTCGAGCTCGCCGGCGCGCTGCTGCTGTTTGCGATCGTCCGACAGCTGAGCACGGACCGGCGCGTTGCCTTCCTGGCCGTCGCGCTCTACGAGGGGCTGGTCTCCTGGGTCGGCCAGGACTACCTCTCGCCCCAGGCGTTTGCGTACCTGCTCTGGCTCGCGATGGTGCTGGTCATCCTGCGTTGGCTGCGCGCGCCCAGTTCTACGCCAGCGGCGAGCGGCCGCATTGCCCGGCTGCGAGGCCTGCTCGTCAAGGGCATGGCTCCGGCTCCGACGACAACCCGCGCTGGGCGGCTAATCGCGCTGGCGCTCGTCACCGCCATCAATTTCGTGATCGTCGCTGCGCACCAGCTCACGCCATACGTCGCGCTCGCGGGGATCGGTGCTCTGGCGCTGCTGGACCTCCTGCGCCCGCGCTGGCTGCTGGTCCTGCTGGCCGCGGTAGCGGCCGCGTACCTGGCGCCGCGTTACAGCCTGATCGCGACCAATTTCGGCGGCCTCTTCAGCGGTGGAGATCCGATCCAGAACGCCGCCGGAGCGCACGGCACCTACCACACGGGCGGAGAGGCCTTCAC
Source organism: uncultured Solirubrobacterales bacterium (assembly GCA_963731355.1). GTDB lineage: Bacteria > Actinomycetota > Thermoleophilia > Solirubrobacterales > Solirubrobacteraceae > Palsa-465. The sequence continues at coordinate 50,762 of CAVSUS010000009.1, forward strand.
CGCCCAGGTCGTTCGCGCTCTTGCCGCCGGAATGTGGCTGCTCGCTCTCGGCGCCATTGCGCTGCGGCGCAAGCAGCTGGGCCGCGTCCTCATTCCGGCCCTGCTGGCGTTCAGCCCCTTCCTGATCCTCGGCGCACAGAGCTATGGCGGCGAGGCCATCTATCGCGTGTTCCTCTTCTCCGCGCCTTGGTGTGCCCTGCTGATCGCGGGCGCCCTGTTCGAGGTTCGGCTCCCGCGACGTCTGCCGATTCGCTGGCCGCTGAGTGCAGCGGTGTGCTTGGCGGTCCTGTTCGGGGGCCTCCAGGGCCTCTACGGCCCCGTGGCGGTCAACGCGTTCACCCGTTCTGAGCTGAACGCCAGCCGCTGGATGTACTCCCACGTTCCCAAGGGCTCGCTGATCGTGCTCCCCACCGACAACTTCCCGGTGCTCCAGACGGCCGACTACAACTCGTACGAGGTGAAGGTGATGCCCTCAGATCCGCAGCTCGGCGCCGACTGGCTCGACGAAAGCAACCCCGCGCAGGTCCAGAGCTGGATCGCGAGCCAGGGGCACGACACCGCGTACATCGTGGTCAGCCGCAGCATGAGCGCCAGCGCCGCCTACTTCGGCGCTCCGAGCGGGTACGAGAACCTGGTATCGGCGATCCCGAACGAGCTCGGCGGCTCGGTCGTCTACCACGACGCCGATACGACGATCTACCGGCTGGCGGTCGTCTAACTACTTGCCGCGGAATAACTCTTGATCAACGACGAAACGGCTGCGCGGTGGTGCCGCGCAGCCGTTCGACGTGAAGGGACTTGCTCGCGTGGAGTGAGCAATAAGGAGTGTTTCACCGGGCCCGGACGGCAAGGGTGCTGGTGTTGCAGGCGAGGATCGCCACTCTGTCCATATCCGCCGTCCCTCGTCGTCCTTCAGGCGGGATCCGGCCACGTGTCGAGAGGATTTCTGCGCTTCACCCGTCCTCTTAACCACACACCGTGCACGGCTCATTCTTCGCCGCTTCCTGCAGGGCAGTATAGCCCGGCTTCGAGTTGAGGTTGCTGTCGAGCACCCCCCAGTAGTTGCCGTCGCTTGGACCGCCATAGTCAACGTAGCCAAAGATCGTCACCGCTTCCACGTATCCGAGTGATCGTGCCCACGCGATGAAGTTGTAGATGTTGGCCGCCTGCTCGTGGTAGGTCCAGTCCATCGCGCCACCAGTACATGCGCCGGCAGGCGGGTTCGTTTCCCAGCCAACCTCGGTGACCCACACGCTCTTGCCCGTCGCCCCGGCGTCCGTGACCATCGGTTTCCTTCCCTGCGCACCATTGTTCGGGTCGCCACAGTACCCGTACGGGTGAACGGTGATCCCGTCGACATAGAGGGCGGTAAGTGAGTTGAACCAGCCGTCCCAGGGCTGCTGGTCGTCGAACGCGCCGAGAATCTTTGGGGCGTTCGTTCCGTAGCGGTTGTGGAACGCCGTATACGTATCTTCGATGAGGGTGGCGTACGCGCTCGCATCCGTCTGACTGCCCGCATTTGAACCCCAGAACCAGTTGCCGTAGGGTTCGTTTAGCACCTCGACCGCAGGACAGTGCACTGTGCTCCCGGCACAGTCGGACTGGTAGAGCGCCACGGCGTTCGACGCCCAGACGCTGGGGGTTATCTCGGTAACCCCGTGAAGCGAGTAGCCGGTGCCGCTGCCGTCCGCACAGGCGCTATTGCAGCCGGTGACCAGCATGATAACCTTGCCGCCCGCCTGCCAAAACTGGGTGGCGCTCACGTTGTCACCCTCCGACGCGCGAACCCATCCTCCAAATGAAACCTGGTCGCTGGCCCGGGAGCCGCCCCAATTGCCGCCGTTGATCCCTACCCCCATGCTCAAGCCAACCCCTGAGACCTGCCCGCAGCTCGGCCCAGAGACCGACACCTCGCTCGAAGACCACAGCTCACCGGCGGACCCCTCGCTCGCAACTCCATAATAGAGGGTCGTGCCGCAACCCGGAGTAGCAGGCGTCCAGCTCGTCACGTTCCCCAGATCCTGGTAGGTCGTCGTACGTCCTGACTGCCCGCGCGGCGCGGTGGAGCTAGCACCTTTGTAATCGGTGACGCCAGGCTGCGCGGGCCAGGAAATCACGCCGTTAGCCACCGTGAGGACAGTGGCAATGTTCCCGTTGCGAACGGTCAAATCGGTCGAGCCGAGCAGTGTATATCCGTTGTGGGCGTACAGCCGCAACTCGTAACTATCAAACGGAGACGTCGTGCTGGGTACCGTCAGAGGGCAGGAGCCGGACGTCTTGGCGGGCGACCCGCTGGTCTGCTTACAGGTGTCGTCGTACTCCCACGCGACAGCCCCGCCGCGGTAGTGGGTGGTGTCATATAGGCCAATCCAGTCGGTTGTCGTGGCCTGTGATACCCCGTTCCACGAGACAGTAAGGCTTCCACCAGGCGCAACTGGGTTCGAGGAAGCCGAGATCCCGGCAGCGACTGCGGTACCCGGCGCGAGCGCCAACGCGGCGCCGAGGAACAGCACAGCTGTGCATACGAAGCCCATCACGCAGTTGCGTGAACTTTCTGGGCTCATCGGTGCTGCCGCGCGGCGACGTATTGAGGTGAATCCTCCTCGTGCACCGCTCCTACACGCCGCCGCCGTCGCTCATTGGCGCCGGCGCAGCGCTCGCAATCGATGGACTCACCCGGATGACGCCGAGGATCAGCGCACCCAGACCGGTCAAGTAGTACACGTATCAGCCAGGGAACGCGCCCCGGTTGCACGATCCTCATCTACCTCAGATGTCCGCAAAGATCAGTTGAGCTTACCTTACCCGGCGCGCACTGAGCTACCTACTTGCCGGCCGGCACACACGCACTCTATGCATTTCATCCGTGACTTGTCAAGAGAAAGTCACGGTACTATTGAGGAGAGACTGACACGCCGAGCTACAAGATGCTCACAAAAAAGCGCTTTGGGGCGCCTTTACCCGCAATACAGAGACATCCACCGGATTTGGATAGTTATACGTTTGTGGGAAGCCGCGGCGAGCGAGGCCACCACACCCAGGCACTGCGCCGACCCGCCGGCGACCGTGTCGTGTGTGTCGGCATCGGCGGTGGGATTTTCTAGAGAGCCCGACCGAGGCAGATGACAGGAACGCTCGAGATGTGCATACACCATCAGCTTTGAGCGTGATTGCACAGAGGTTGGCCAATCCAGCCCCTCATGCCTGGGTGTTGCGTCGGTACATATGTCGGCCCCTGGAAGGCGGCTCGTCACCGCCGCGAGGCCCCAGCCGACACCCTCCCCGTCCGGACCCGATGCCGCACTGCCGATCGCTCACTCCACCAGAGCAAACTCATCACGTCGAACGGCCGCGCGAGACCTCTGCGCGGCCGTTTCGTTGATCAAGCGTTATTCCGCGGCAGGTCGTGGCGCGGCCGTTTCGTCGATCGGGGGTGCTCGGGTGGAGCTCGAGCGAGGTGATTGTTTCAGCCGCTCCGGACGGCAATGCCGCCAAGGTCGTAGGCCAGGATCCTCAACCCTTCCAGATCTGGATTCAGTAGTGGTCCTCGAGCCGGCCGCGTCGCAGCCGGTAGCCACGAATGAGACCGCCCTGAATCCAGCGTCAACCGCTACCTCGAGCAGTGAGATCCAGCCGCTCGAGCTCGGCGACCGTGTCGGGCGGCAGGCGTTGCTCGTCGAGGCTGCCGATCCCGCGCGCTCGATCCCTCACACCTGGCAGCATGGATAACGACTCGCGCGATCTCAGCTACCACCTCCCGGCCCAGCCGACGTCCGAGCTCTCGCACCGCGGCCTCGCTCGGGATCGCTCCTCGTTTATCCGAGGGACCTAACTAAGTTCCCGGGTTACTCACCGGTTCGGCACCGGGCGGCGTAACCGGCTCGTCGACCCGGATCACCCGTCCGGGATTGCCGACCACGACGGCCCAGGCGGGAACCGACTTCACGACTGCGGCGAGGGCTCCGATGCGGGCATGGTCGCCGACGTGCAGGTCTCCGATCACCGCGCAGCCGGCGCCCAGCTCGACGTCGTCGCCCACGGTGGCGACGCCGATCTCGTTCCCCTCGCGGTCCATGCGGTTGCCCACCGTGACGTTGTGGCGCAGGTGACAATCGCTTCCAAGCGTGCAGTGCGGCGAGAGCACGATTCCGTGAGGGTGATAGAGGCGCAGCCTCGGCCCAACGTGAGCAGTCACGGGCAGCTCCACGCTGAACAGCAGCGAACACGTCAGCCAGTAGGGCGAGACGACCAGGCGCGCGAGACGTCCCCACCGCGTCGCAGCCCACTGCGCGAGCCGGAACCACGCCAGGATCAGCTGCGACTCCGGCCGGGACGCGTTCACGGCCCAGTCCTGGAGCACCCACTCGCGTAACCGCATGCCCGACCTGGTCGGGTCGTGGGTGGCCGCCGGCTCACTCACACCCACGCCGGGGGCTGCGCTGTCCGCTCGTGCCTCGATGGCGCGAGGGTACCGCGCGGGCAGCGGGGCCTGAGGTTCTAGCGCCCGCGCCTCGACCTGGCGGTCCGCGCGAGGCTGACCGCCCCGCCGGCCGCGGCGAGCGCTATTCCGGCCACGATCGCGAGTGCGCGGCGAGGTTGGCCGCCGCCTAGATACCGCACGATCGCGCGCGGCAGCGTGCTCAGCAAATATGAGCGCTCGTCGTCGAGATCTCGGTCCTCGCCGAGGTGCGCCGACAACTCCACCTTCCCGGCGCCCTCCCAGTAGCACCGGCGGAGGAAGAATGCGAACGTTGAACGTGCGCGCGGCACCACGTGATCAACCACGGCCGCAGGGACGTAGGCCCACCAGGACTGGGGCGCGCTGGCGCCGATCCGGATACACAGATCGGTGTCCTCGGGGCGTGAGGTGGATCCAACCTTGCCGAACCCGGCTCTGAAGCCTCCCACGGCCTCGAAGGCGGTTCTCCGGACGGCCATGTTCTCGCTCCAGACGTTGCGCACCGGCGCGAATTCCGTCGGCAGCCCGGTGTGGGACGCGCCCACCACCCAGCCGAACTCATCGGGGAACCAGCGCGGGCGCGGTCCCTGCCAGGCGGGCATCGTCATCCCCCCCGTGCCGATGACACGCGGGTCCTCGAACGGCACCAGCAGGTGGCGCAGCCACTCGGGGTGCGCGCGCACGTCGTCGTCGAGGAACACCAGATACGGATTGACGGCGCGGGCCGCGCCCGCGTTGCGCGCACCCGAGGCCCCGCGCTCACCGCGGTGATCGACGACCTCGATTCCGTCGAGTTCCGAGTGCAGCCGGTGGCAGAGATCCTCGTTGTGGTCGACGGCGACGATCACCTGGTCGGGTGCCGGTGTCTGCCGCTGGGCGGACTCGATCGCCTCCAGCAGATGCTCGAAGCGATCCTCGGTGTGGCAGGCGATGACGATGCTGACGGCGGCGGACCTCATGCCTGGATCGACCCCCGTTCCTGCAACACCCGAGGCCGCAAAGCGAGCGAAATCGCGCAGTGCGGCGGCCGGCGACAGGTGCGCGGCTTAGGCTCGCCGGCGATTCGGAGCTCATGCACCGGAGAGCAAAGATTCGGTTGGCCGGGCTCGCGCTCGCCGCGGCGTCGATGCTGTGGTGTAGCGGGTCGACGCTGGCTGTGGCTCGACCCTCCTCGCACCCCGTCCGCCGTCACCGCGCGGTCCAGCGCCGGCGGCGACACACGCCGCGCCAGCTTCGCAACGGGACCGTTCGTCGCGCCACGACGACCGACCCGTCCGGGATCCCGATGCCTACTGGGAACCTCCGTGGCTGGCGCGAGGTCTTCTCCGACGACTTCAACGGCAGCAGCCTCGACTGGCAGTGGACGGCGTATTGGGGCAAGCCGGGTGGCGACCCCGGCGGGTTCTTCGATCCCACCCACGTCACCGTCTCCGACGGTCAGCTCGTGATCTCCGCCAATCGAGACCCGGCCGACAACGCTTGGGACGCGGGCCCGAACACTTACGTCAGTGGCGGGATCAGCTCCTCCCCGTCGTTCGGGCAGACCTACGGTAAGTATCTGGTGCGCTTCCGCATTGATGCAGGTCAGGGCGTCGCGCTGGCGATCCTGCTCTGGCCGCAGACGAACACCTGGCCCCCGGAGATCGATTTCGCCGAGGACAACGGGAGCGACCGCCACACCAACTACGCGACTCTGCATTTCGGAGCGGGCAACACTCAGGTGCAGAGAAGCGTCGGCGTGAACCTGACTCAATGGCACACGCTCGGCGTGCAGTGGACTCCCGGCAAGCTGGTGTACACACTCGACGGGGAAGCCTGGGCGACGGTCACCAACGCAAACGTGCCCTCGATCCCGATGGTGCTCGACCTCCAGACACAGGGATGGGCATGCGGTACGTCCACCTGGGAGCAGTGCCCGAACGCCGGCACGCCCTCGCGGGTCAACCTCGACGTGGCGTGGGTCGTCGCCTACGCCCCGTCGTAGTCCGCCCCTCACCATCAGCTACCTGCCCCCGCGCGCGCATAAGCGACCACCCAGTCCACGTACATCCGTACCTCACGGGGGGTGCTCGAGTTCGGACACCGTCCCCACGTTCCCGAGCACGGCCACGCCTCGGTCTGCATGTCGAGCACCATTGGAATCGAGGGAACGACGTTGCCCCACATCGTCTCCCAGACGCGGCCGTCGATCGTGTACTGCAGCTTTCCGGGAGTCCACTCCACCCCGAGTGTGTGCCACTGGGTGGTGTTCACCGCTAGGCCGGCCGACCAGTGCGTGTCGTGCTTGCCGAAGTGGAGCGTCGCGAGCGTATGACTGCGGCCACTTCCGTTGTCCTCGCTGAAGTCCACCTCCGGCGGCCAGGAGTTGTCGGCCGGCATCAGCAGCAGCGCGTGCCCCACGCCGACTCCCGGATCGAGACGGAAGCGAACCAGGTACTTGCCATACGTCTGCACGAGCCCGACGCTGCTCGACAACCCGCCCGTCGCCCACCGGTTGTGATCGCGCGCGTCGCGGTAGCCGCTGATCACCAGCATGCCGTTGGACACCGTGACGTGGCGCGGGTCGTACCAGCCGGCCGGATCTCCGCCGGGCTGGCCCCAGTACAGGCGCCACTTCGAGTTGTCCAGGGTGCGCCCGTTGAAATCATCGGCGAAGACCTGCCGCCACCCCGGGATGTCGCCGACCGGCATTGGCTTGCGCTTGCCGGGGTTGATTCGCTGTGGATGCAGCACCGTTGACTGCGCGGGGTCCCGTGCTGAGTCCGCTGCTGTGGCGCCGCATCGAGACAGCCCGACCACCAGCCCCGCCATCATCAGGGCGTACGCGAGCCATCCCAGCAGCTTGGGCTGTCTGGTTCTGAAAAACATGATTGCTTGCGGCCGACGTCCCCGTCGAGCGTCCCCGGGCGCCATCGGCTTCAAGATGTTCATCGGCATGAACGTGCCGGAGCAATAGGGCTGCGAAGCCCTCCGTGCACGTTTTTTCACAGTCTCCGACCTCGGCGCGTACGCGCGCGCTGTTGTCAAGATCTCATCCCTGAGAGCCGCCACCTCAACCTGAACCGATCGGAGGCGAGACATGCTCACCATGGCAGTGGATTGGGGAGAGATCACGGCGATCGCCACCTCGATCCTGGCGTTGGGCCTGCTGGGGGGCATCGGAGCGGCGGTGTTTGCCGCGCAGCAGGTACGGGAGGCCCGCCGCAGTCGGGAGGCGCAGATGGCGGCGGAGTTCTTTCGACGGTGGGACGACGACTCGCTGGTGGAGGCGAGACGGATGGTCAACCGGTTCAAGTCACCGGAGGAGCTGCGCGAGGCGTACGTGGGGTACGTGGCTTCGGATGCTCCCGAGGCCTACGTTCTCTTCCGCGAGCTCGACTTCTTCGAGCAGCTGGCCGCGCTCGAGAGCCAGGGTGCTTTCGACTTGGAGCTGATCAAGATGATGCTGGGACGCACGCTGATCGACCGGTGGGCGATGTGGAGACCCGCCATCCATGAGGCTCACGGGCCGGGCGTGTACCCGATGTTCGAAGGCCTGGTGGGAAAGCTCAAGCGCGAGCTGGACGCGCCCGCCGCGGTCGCTCGCGACCAATCGGTCGAACGGCGCTAAACGGTCTCCGACTGCGGAGCACGCGGCCGCCAGCGGGTGCGAGACAGCGCCCCCTGTCGCCGCCGGTGCGCGCAAAGCGCCGCGTCGATCAGCGCGAACACGGCCATCACGGCGACATACACGCCGTGGGGGTACTGGAACGAGTGATAGGAGAACGGCCACAACAGCGACACGCCGCTGCCACCCTCGGCCATGTCGCGGAAGAAGTGAATCCCCAGTCCAATCGCCACCCCCAGGAGCACATCGCGCCGGCGATGCCACATCATCGTCGCCGCGACCACCACGACAATCAACAACAGGGAGTGGGTGTAGGGACGTGGGGTGCCCACCGTCAGCCAGTCGACGCCGAGCCGGGCCGGCACATGGTCGACGTCGATGGCCACGGAAGCGATCAGGGCCGGTACGAGAAAGCGCGCCCGTGCGCGTGAGCCGAGGGTCCAGAAGACCAGCAGGGTGGTGAGCAGATGGGCGAGCTCATCGAGCGGCCCACCTGGGATCACACTGTCCCCCGCGAGTCTCGTGGCCCAGTCGGAAGCGGCCAGAAGTACGACCGCAATCGCGAGCGCGGCCGGGGAGGGCGCGAAGAGGCCCCGATGGAGCGCAAGCGGGCGCCGATGCGTGGTTCGTCCGTGAGCCATCACTCACGAATGTATCGACGCCGCGTGATTTGAACTGAAGCTGAGCCTAAGAGCCGGGCACCCGCTCAAGGGCAATCGCCCGCAGACCGATGACACCAGTGATGGGCACCATCACACCCACTGCCGCCGGGACACGTCAGCGACGCGCCCCAGACGACCTGTTGGAGCGCGACCGCGAGCTTGCGGCGATGAGGCAATGCCTGAAAGACGCCCGCGCCGGCGCGGGCGGCATCGTGTTTCTCCAAGCCCCGGCGGGCGGCGGCAAGTCGCGCCTGCTCGGAGCAGCTGGCGAGATCGCCCGAGAGGAGCGGATGGATCTGCGGACCGCGCCCGGCGCCGAGCTCGAGCAAGATTTTCCCTTCGCGCTGGCGACCCGGCTGCTCGAGCCACTCTCGCTCGCACCGGAGGAGCGTGAGGGACGGCAATACGCGGTGATCCACGACCTCTTCCAAGACATCAAGGAACTCGCCGCCACACGCACAGCCGACCAGGAGCTCCAGGGGCTGGCGATCTTGATCGACGACGCGCACTGGGCAGATCGTCCCTCGTTGCGCCTGCTCGCGTACCTCGCCGGGCGAATCGCAGACTTGCCGATCGCCGTCGTGATGGCCGCTACGGCCGGAGAGCCGTCACCCGATTCGCGGGCCCTGGCAGCGCTCAGGCGCTCGGCCGGCGAGCGGCTACTGTCGCTCGCGCCGCTTAGCGCGCACGGCGTCGCCCGCGCCGTCCGCTGGCGCTTTCCGCGGGCCGACGACGAACTCTGCTCGTCGTGTGCTCAGGTCAGCGGGGGAAACCCGTTTCTTCTCAGCGAGCTGTTGACGGCAATGGCCGAGGACGATGCGAGTGTCGGGGAGCTCGCGCCCCATGCCGTGCGCGATTGGGTCGCGGCGCGCCTCGAAGCGTTGCCGCCGCCTGTGCGCGCAGTCGCCGAAGCCGTGGCGGTGCTCGACGAGTGCGCGTCGGTGGCGAGGATTTCTCGCCTGGCCGGGCTCGACTCCGAGGTGATCCTGGGCGCGGCGGACCAGCTCGCAACGGTGGGGTTGCTCGCGCGCGGGCTCCCGCTCTCGTTCGCTCAGCCGATGCTTGGCACCGCAATCAAGGCCTCGCTGGGTCCATTCGAGCGAGGGCAGGCGCACCTGCGCGCGGCGCGCATTCTGGCCGAGCAGGACGCCGGCGCCGAGGTGATCGCCACGCATCTTCTCCAGGCCCCGGCGGACCAGGATCCCCGGGCGGTCGCGTGTCTGCGCGAGGCCGCCGAGGCAGCCGTGAGGCGCGGAGACCCCGAGCAGGCGACGCGCCTGCTGGGTCGCGCCCTGGCCGAGCACCCCAAGGAGGGATTGCGCATCCAGCTCGAAGCCGAGTTGAACGCTGCCCAGACTATCGGGCTGCTCATCGCGGACGACCTCGAACGAGCTCTCGAGATCTGTGACACGACATTGCTCTCCGCCGGCCACGAGAATCGGGCGCCGGCGCTCGAGCTGATCGGCTGCGCTCGGGCCAGAGCCCTGTACGAGCAGGGACGCCTTGCCGATGCGGAGGCGGCGGCGGACGAGGCCCTCGAGCGCGCGGCGGGCGGCGCGGCCGGATACTCGCAGACCGCGCTGGCGGTCCTCGCCCGCTGCCGGGTCGAACGAGGTCAACTCGAGGAGGCCGAATCGCTGGTGGCGGCGATCGAACAGCGCGGAAGTCACGATTCGCTCCTTCGAGCGTTGGTGCTCGACGTCCGGGCTCAGTTGAGGCTCGCTCAGCACCGTCCCCAGGAGGCGCTCCAAGACGCGATGCACGCAGGGGCCCTGCTTTCGGAACAGCTACCGGACGCGAGCCCGGGATTGGTTGCCTGGCGCTCGAGCGCGGCGCTCGCGCACCTCGCGCTTGGCGAGCCCGAGCGAGCGCGCCCGCTGGTCGAGCAGGAGCTCGAAAATGCGCGGAGGCTCGGCGTTACGAGGATCGTCGTTCGCGACCTCCGGGTCCTCGGTCTTGCGCTGGGAGGGCAGCGCGACGGCATCGAGCGGCTCGGCGCGTCAGTCGCGATCGGAGGCTCCCACCCGAGCCGGCTCGAGTACGTGCGAGCCCTGATCGACTACGGCGCCGCGCTGCGGCGGGTGGGCCGTCGCGCCGACGCCCGCGAGCCGCTGCGCGTGGCCCTCGATCTTAGTCATCGAGCCGGCGCGCGCGGTCTCGAGTCGCGGGCACGGACCGAGCTGATCGCTGCCGGAGCGCGTCCGCGGAGAGCGGCCCTGAGCGGCGTCGAGTCCCTGACGACCAGCCAGCGGCGCGTTGCCGAGTTGGCGGCCGGCGGGCTTACCACTCGCCAGATCGCCGGAGCTCTGTTCGTCACCCCGAAGACGGTCGAGTTCCACCTCCGGCACATCTACTCAAAGCTTGACGTGAGCTCCCGCGAGGAGCTGACCACGAAGCTGTCGGCGCCCTCCGCGGCCGCGCCTTGATCGCCGGCTGGTGGCACACGTCGCGCTATGGCGCGCCGAGCCGCTCCAGGATCAGGCGAGTGACCTCTCCCCCATCGGCGCGGCCCTTCGTCTCGCGCATCACGTAGCCGACGAGCGGGCCCAGAGCCTTGCGGTTACCGGACCGCACCTGGTCCGCAGCCGCCGGATCGGATTCGATCGCCCGCTGCACGATCTCAGCCAGTCCGTCACCTTCGCCGCTCAGCGCTCCCAGTCCTTCGCGCTCGACGATCGCGCGGGGGTCCCCGCCCTCCTTGACCAGTAGCGTCAACACCTCCCGGGCCGCGTCGCGGCTCACCTCCTTGGCGCCGACCATCCCCGCCAGCGTCGCGAGGCTCTCGGGCGAGACCTTCGACTCGGCCGGGTCGGCATCTCCGATGCGCTCGATCAGCTGCGGGATCCAGTTGGCGAGCCCCACTGGATCCTCACCGTCGGCGGCCACAGCCTGCTCGTAGTAGTCGCCGAGGTCGCTGCGGAACGCCAGCAGCCGCGCGCGCTCGGCGCTCAGCCCGAGCTCCCGCTCGAAGCGTTCTGCGCGATCGGCCGGCAGCTCTGGAAGCGCGGCCCGCGCGGCCGCGATCATCTCCTCGGTCGCGAGGACCGGAACGAGGTCGGGCTCTGGGAAGTACCGGTAGTCGTGCGCCTCCTCCTTGGAGCGAAGCAGCGTCAGCCGGTCGCTGCGCGGGTCGTAGTGAAGCGTCTCCTGGACGACCGGCTCACCCGCCTGAACAAGGCCGATCTGGCGGCGTATCTCGGCCCGCAGCCCCCGCTCCAGGAACCGGAATGAGTTGAGGTTCTTCAGCTCGGTCTTGGTTCCGAGCTCGGTGGAGCCGAGAGGCCTGACCGAGATGTTCGCGTCGCAGCGCAGCGACCCCTCGGCCATGTTGACGTCGGACACCCCGAGCACCCGCAGCGTCGTTCGCAGCAGCGTCAGCCACTCGCGCGCGTGCTCGGGCGACCGGATGTCGGGCTCCGTAACAACCTCGACCAGGGGCGTCCCGCCGCGGTTGAAGTCGACCCAGCTGCGATCGGAGCCGTGGATCCGCCCGCTCTCGCCGAGGTGGTTGAGCTTGGCCGCATCCTCCTCGAGGTGCACCCGGTGGATCCGGACGTCACCCACCATTCCGCCCCGGCACAGCGGCCGGTCGTACTGGGAGATCTGATAGCCCTTCGGCAGGTCGGGATAGAAGTAGTTTTTGCGGTGAAACTCCGAGCGCTCCGCGATATCGCAGCCGAACGCGAGCCCGATCATCAGGCCGAAGTGGATCGCTCGCTCGTTGACGACCGGCAGCGCGCCGGGAAGACCCAGGCATACCGCGCACGTGTGCGTGTTGGGCTCGTCGCCGAACGACAGCTCGCAGCCGCAGAACATCTTCGTCCGGGTGCTCAGCTGGACGTGGATCTCGAGGCCGATGACGGGTTCGTACTCGATGCTCATGCCCTTGCGGCTCTCCCATCGAATCCGATTGCTCGCTCGAGCGCGTATGCCGCATCGAGCAGACGCCGCTCACTGAACGCCGGGCCGGCAAGGTGGAAACCCACGGGCAGACCCTCGCTCAGTCCCGAAGGGATCGAAATCGCGGGGATTCCTGCGAGCGACATCGGCACGGTGCAGAAGTCATTGAAGTACATGGCGAGCGGATCGTCCGTCTTGGAGCCCAGCTCGAACGCCGTCCAGGGACTGGTCGGGGTGGCGATGAAGTCGAACTGCTCGAACGCAGCTCGGAAGTCCTCGGAGATCTTCGTGCGCACCTTCTGCGCCGTACCGTAGTACGCCTCGTAGTAGCCGCTCGACAGCGCGTACGTGCCGAGCATGATCCGCCGCTTGACTTCGGGGCCGAAGCCCCGCGCGCGCGTGCGGCGGTACATGGTGATCAGATCAGCGTCCCCGTCGACGCGCAGGCCATACCGCACCCCGTCGTACCGCGCCAGGTTCGCCGATGCCTCGGCAGGAGCGATCAGGTAGTAGGCCGACAGCGCGTGTGGGGCATGCCGGAGCCGGCAGGGCTCGACGGTGGCCCCCAGTCCCTCGGCGAGCTTGAGCGTCGCCTCGAAGCTCTCGCGCACTGCCGGCTGCACCCCGCCCGCGTCCCCGGTCAGCTCCTCCGGGACCCCCAAGCGGATGCCGCGAAGATCCTCGGCGACCGGGAGCGCCACCTCTTCGGGGAACTCCACCGAGGTGGAGTCACACGGATCGCGTCCAACCATGTGCTTGAACAGCAGCGCGGCGTCGGTCACGTCCCGGGTCAGCGGACCGGCCTGATCCAGCGAGGAGGCGAACGCGATCATCCCGTAGCGCGAGCATGCGCCGTACGTCGGCTTGAGCCCGACGATCCCGCACAGCGCGGCGGGCTGGCGGATCGACCCGCCGGTGTCCGTGCCGATGGCCCACGGCGCCAGGCCGGCGGCGACCGCGGCGGCGCTCCCACCCGATGAGCCGCCCGGCACCCGGCCCCGATCCCAGGGGTTGAGCACCGGCCCGTAGCCCGAGTTCTCGTTCGAGGATCCCATCGCGAACTCGTCCTGGTTGGTCTTGCCCAGCAAGGGGGCGCCGGCCTCGGTTAGCTTGGCCACCACCGTCGCGGTGTACGGGGGGCGGTAGCCCTCGAGGATCCGGGAGCCTGCCTGGCTGGGCACGCCCTCGGTGCAGAACAGATCCTTGACCGCCAGCGGCACGCCGCCCAGGGGCCGATCCGCCGGCGGGCCGCCGTTCGCGGGGCTCTCGGCGACCCAGAGGAAGGCGTTGAGCTCCTCTCCGGCCGCCCGTTGCCTGTACGCCTCGAACAACTCGACGGCATCGATCTCCCCGGTCTGCACTCCGCGGGCTGCCTCGGCGGCGGTCAAATCAAGCAACTCAGGCACGGTCATTCGTCCGCGATCGGGCTGGGGACTCCGAACCCCGTGCCCGCCGCCGTCCGGAGCGGCTCGGGCGCCGCCGCCAGCGCTACCTCCGGCGTGAAGCAGGGCACTGGTTCATCGGCGCGGAGGCGGTTGACGATGTCGACCACGTGCGAGGTCGGCGCCACGCCGTCCAGATCGAGCTCGCGGATCTTCTCGATGTGGTCGAGGACATGGGACAGCTCGGCGGCCATCCGCTGCACCTCGTCGTCGTCCAACTCGAGGCGAGCCAGCCGCGCGACGTGGAGGACCTGCGCGCGATCGAGCATCTGACGGAGATTCTAGGAAGCTATGACCCGCCCCGGCCCGGCAAACGGACTGTCGGGATCTCGCCCGGCTGGTCATCCCGGGCGATGCCCTCCTCGCGCAGAGACGCGTACCCCCCACACGCGATCACGATCGCGCCGAGTAGCCCCACGTAGGCGCCGGCGCGGGCGCTTACGTTCCCCACGAGGCCCGGGAGGTCGATCAGCACGCGGACGATCAGAGTCAGCACCGTAAGGATCCCGAGGACCGTGACGATCAGGCTCATCGCCACCGGGATCGCGGGCGCGCGGCGGCTCGCCTGGACGTAGACGAGCGCGAACGAGGCGAGGATCGTCGCGAGCATCAGCCAGCGAATGATTGTCAGTGCCTGCCAGCCGTCGACCGTGGTCGGGTGCAAGAACTGCGAGCCGGACGCTCCCGAGCCGCTCGTGACGCGGTACCACGGCAGCAGAAACATCGACGCCAGCAGCACCACCGCCCCGGCGCCGGCGATCCATTCACCGCTTCGAAGCCGCCCGAGCTCGAGCGCCATTAGCCGTCCTCCGTATCAAGCAGTGGGCGGTTTGGTGGACCGCGCCTGCCCTGATCGCGCTGTGGCATCCGGAGTCACTGTCGGCGCCCGCCCTGACCGCCTCGTCGAGCCGCCGTTTCCTGCCGGCGCGCGCGGCGCGCCGAGCTCGGCTTGGCGCGCCTGCACCGCGAAGTACACGAGCGCCGCCACCAGCACCGCGCCGAGGTAGAAGCCCCATCCGAGCCGGCTGAAGTGAACGTGGAGCAGGAACTTGAGCGCCAGACACGCCGCCGCGGCCGCCGCAAGAGCCAAGCGAGTGGCCGCGCGACTGCCCCCGATCGCCGGAACGTGCGTCTGCGGCGAGAGCCGCTCGACTGCCACGTCCACGACCACCAGGACCGCGCAGAACATCGCGAGAACGCCCAGCCAGCCGGACGGGGATCCCGTGGCGGTCGACGTCAGGGAGAACGTGATGGTGCCGGCGCCGATGGTGAAGTCGAACCACGGAAAGAACAGCAGGTCGATCGCGAGCGCGAGCGCGAGGCCGCCGAGGATCCGGTCGTCGCGCTTCAACCCTACCGCGCCTCCTGGCCCTTGGCCACGGGCTCTCGTGCCCTGGATCGGGGAGTGAATCGTCTCGCGCGGGCCCGCTCCTCCCGCATCGACTCGAATCCCCCATAGGCGATGCCGACGGCGCTGAGAAGCCCAAGGTACGCGCCGAGCTTCTGGTCGACCACCGAGTTCGGCGACGGGAGATCGATGAGGACCCGGTAGACGAGCAGCGCCGCGGCAGCCGAGCCGAGCAACCACACGATCAGTCCTGTGTCGGTCTTCACCCCGTGGGAGCGCTGGGTCGCGTGCACCACCACCGAACCGAAGGACACCGCGATCGCGGCCACCATCACCCAGCGAACCACGGTCAACGCGTGCCACGCGTTCTCCGCGTGCGAGAGCCCGGTCCGGGCCGTGTCGGGTCCGGGCATCTCGTCGACTCCGTACCACTCGAGCGCGAACATGATGATCAGCAGTAGCAGGGCGCTGCACAGGCTGATCAGCTCGCCGCGGTGCACTCGCGGGGTGCGCCGCGCCTCTGGGGGATCGCGGTCGGTCACGCTCACGGCCTCCCCCGCACGGTCAGCGCCTCGTGATTGGAGCGAGGTCTGCGACCAGCTTCCGCTCGGAGCCATCCTTGCTGAAGCGGATCACGACGATGCCGCCCGGTTCGAGGCCCGTCACCACGCCCTCGCCGAACGTTGGATGGACCACGTCCTCACCGAGTCGGAACGCGATCGGCGTATCCCCGGGCCCGCCTCCCCACGGCCCACCATCCGCGGCCGTGGAGCCGGTGTCCCAGGAGGTCATGCGAGCGCGGATCCCACCGAACCGCCCGCGCGGCTGCTCCTCACGGTCGGTCAGCTCCGCGGGTATTTCATTGATGAACCGGCTGGGGGCGCCGAACGTGCGCGAGCCGAACACGTTGCGGGTGCGGGCGTAGGTCAGGTAAAGGTCGCGCTCGGCGCGGGTAATTCCGACGTAGCACAGTCGCCGCTCCTCCTCGAGGCTTCCTTCGTCCATGGCACGAGAGTGCGGGAACACGCCCTCCTCGCAGCCGATCATGAACACGATCGGGTACTCGAGCCCCTTAGCGTTGTGCAAGGTCATCAAGGTCACCAGCCCCTCGTCGTCGGTGCGAACGTCGGCGTCGGCGATCAACGCGATCTGCTGCAGGAACTCGGGCAGCGAGTGGCTCTCGGCCTCCGTGACGTCGTACTCCGCAGCCACGTTGATGAGCTCGTCGAGGTTCTCGAGCCGCCCCTGCGCCTCGATCGTCCGCTCGGCCTGGAGCGCCTCCCGATAGCCAGTCTCCTGGAGCGTGTCCTTGAGCAGGACCGCGATCGGGGCGCCCGACTCGACCCGCTCGTGCAGCAGGTGCATGGTGGCCATGAACCTCCTGAGCGCCCTGATCGCCGGGGCCCCGAGCCCTGGGACCTGCTCGGGCTCCGCGGCCGCATCCCACACCGAGATGCCCATCGTGTTCGCGAACGCGAGCACGCGCGAGACCGACGTGGTGCCGATGCCACGGCGGGGGGAATTGACGATCCGCGTGAACGCGCCGACGTCCTGGGAGTTGACCAGCAGGTTCAGATAGGCGATCGCGTCCTTGATCTCGGCGCGCTCGTAGAACTTCGTGCCGCCGATCACCTGATAGGCGATGTCCGCGCGCACCAGAGTGTCCTCGAGCACCCGTGACTGCGCGTTGGTCCGGTAGAAGACCGCGAGCTCCGAGCGCGAGACCCCTTCGTCGACGAGCCGCATGATCTCGCCGGTCACGAACCGAGCCTCGGCGTGCTCGTCCTCGAGCTCCCGGACCTTGATCGGATCGCCCCGCCCGACGTCGGTCCACAACGACTTCGGCTTCTGGCCGCGGTTGTTGCGGATCACAGAATTGGCGGCGTCGAGGATCGTCTGCGTCGAGCGGTAGTTCTGCTCGAGCTTGACCACGTGCGCGTCCGGGAAATCATCCTCGAACTCGAGGATGTTTCTGATCTCGGCGCCCCGGAAGCCGTAGATCGAGTTGTGGGTGACGATCCCGTTGGCAATGAAGTTGTGGGTGTTCTCGATATCGAGGTCGTAGACCGGGCGGTCGAGTCCGACCCCCTCGACCGATTCGACGACGTCGTAGTCCCCGCGCTCGTCGAACATCACCATCCCGGGACGGACGTCTGCCGCGGGCGTGAACGGCAGCTCGGGGGCACGTGCACCGAGGCGTGCAGTCTGGGTGATCACACCGACTCCACCGTCCGTCCCGGAACCGTGGGCAATACCTAAGGAATAGTCGTAGTTATTGCCCAACCTCCCGGCGAAGTGCGTGTGCTCAGGCGTGCTGACAAGCATCCGTCCGGAGACGGTCCGCATCGCGACGCCGTAGACCGCATACGACCGGTGCGTTCGCTCCACGCGCGCCCCATCGAACGAACCGGCCCCGTAGCCCGACAGCACGGAGTCCCCGACCCGCACATCCTCGATCGGACGCTCGCTCCCATCGGCCATCGTGACGAGCGTCCCTTCGAGCAGGCACTGCGCGTCGTCCCCGACGACCATCAGGTTGCGGTGCTCCTCGACGAGCAGCTGCAGCCACCGGTACTGCACCCGGTTGGTGTCCTGGTACTCGTCCACGAGCACGTGGCGGAAGCCCTCGGAGTAGCGGTCGCGCACCTCGGGGAACATCTCGAGCACGTTGACCGCGCGAACGAGCAGGTCGTCGAAGTCCATGGCGTTCATGCGATGCAGCTCGCGTTCGTAGAGCCGGTAGACGTCGGCCACGGTCTGCTCGAAGAACGATCCCACCATCCGCCCGTAGCTCTCGGCGTCGCGGAGCTTGTTCTTGGCGTCCGAGATCTGTGACTGGATGGCCGCCGGCGAGAACCGCTTGGGATCGATGCTGAGCTCGTCCAGACAGCGCTTGACGAGCCGGCGGGAGTCCGCCTGGTCATAGATCGTGAACTGGCGCGTGTAACCGAGACGGTCGGCGTGGGCGCGCAGCATCCGGGCGCACGCGGCGTGGAACGTCATCACCCACATTGCCCGCACGCGGCGCCCCACGAGCAGCTCGGCGCGGTCGCGCATCTCACCCGCCGCCTTGTTCGTGAACGTGATCGCCAGGATCTCGTTTGGCTTGGCGGCGTCGGTGGCCACCAGGTAGGCGATCCGGTGGGTGAGGACGCGGGTTTTGCCCGAGCCGGCGCCGGCCAGGATCAGCAGCGGCCCCTCGCCGTAGGTCGCAGCCTCCCGCTGGGGGTCGTTGAGCCCCGCGAGGAGCTGTTCGACGTCGATGGCTGCTTGGGGCATGCTGCTCGTTTCTACCCTAGCGAGGCGGGTGGTCATTGGACCGTGCTCGCCCCGCTAGGAGCGTCATCCTCTGCGGGCGTGACCGAAGTCGTCGATCAGCTCAGGGAGGCGTGTGCCGAGATCGCTGCCCGCGCCCGGCACGTGCGGATTGTGCCGGACGCCATCCCCCCATATGCCGCGTCGCTCCCGATCGACACGCGGGCGCCCGAACCCGACCCCGAGGTCCACCTGCTGGCCGGAGGGCGCGAGGAGCTGGCCGCGTTCTGGCTGACGCTCGACGCGATCAACTTCGGATCGGGCTGGTATCCGACGTTGCGAAAGCGCCCAGGGCGCTCGGGGTACTTCACGATCGCCGCCGGGATCCGGGAGCGCTTTGCGGCGCGGGGTCCGTGGAATGCCGGCCAGCTCGAGGTGATCGACGCCGCCGACATCGCGGCCGCGCTCGGCCAGGATCCCGGCCACGAGCTCATGGAGCTGTTTCGCTCGTCGCTGAGCGACCTCGGCCGACATCTGCTCCAGGGCGCCGGCGGGCGCTTCAGCGCGGTCGTGGACGGAGCCGGCGGCTCCGCGGTCGCGCTCGTCGAGAGGCTCGGCCGATGGGGCTGCTTCGCCGACACCTCTACATATGACGGGCTGACGGTGCCGTTCCTCAAGCGTGCTCAGATCGCGGCCGCCGATCTGATGCGCGCGGGGGTAGCGCAGGTCCACGACCTGGACCGCCTGACGATGTTCGCCGACAATCTCGTCCCGCACGTGCTCCGGGTCGACGGGGGGCTCGAGTTCGATCCCGAGCTCGCGGGACGGATCGAGCGCGGCGAGCTGATCGAGCACGGCTCGCCCGAGGAGGTGGAGATCCGGGCGTGCGCGCTACATGCCGTCGAGCTGATCGTCGCCGCGCGGCCGGGCACCTGCGCCGCTGACGTCGACCAGTTGCTGTGGCTGCGGGGGGCCGGAAAGCGCTACAAGGCTTCGCCGCGCCACCGCTCGCGATGCACGGCTTACTGAGAGCGCGGGATGTCGAGGGCGGCGGCTGCCGGCGAGCGGTGACCAGCAGACACGGCGCCAGGGAAAGCACGATAACACGAGGCCCGCGGGGTTACGGGCCGCCGCGCGTGCTACCCCAAAACCTCCGATCGCGCCCGCGCGATCGCCTCCGCGCCGGACTCGCCGACCAACAGCTCCGGGTGGATCGTCCCGCTGGCCAGCAGGTCGATGGCGGGGAAGCGGCCGGTGCTAGCGCGAAGCGGGTCCAGCGCGATCACGGTGGTCTCGCCCCCGAGCGGCGCTGTCGCGGTGACGATCACGGTCAGCGAGCCGCCCTCGGCGAGGTTTCGCGCCGACGCGAGAAGCTTGCGCGCCGCGTGGGGCGGCATCCCGTCGACGGTGTCGACGAGCACGACCGCATCCGCGCCGCGCACCGCCCAACGGCGCGCCAGCTCGACCACCGGCTCGGCGGCGTGCGTCTGGGCGTCCGGCGACGCCGCGAAGCTCACCGCGGCCGCGGGCTCGATCGCCCACCCGCCGATCTCCTCCGGGCGAACCCCGGCCAGCACGAGCGAGAGCTGGACATCGGGCTGCCGGGCGAACGCCTCGACGAGCCTTCGCAAGGTCTCGGTCTTACCCGAGCGCGTGGGCCCGGCGATCGTCGCCCGGGACCCTCGGCCGATCGGTGTGAGCCATTCGATCGCCGTGACCGTCGGGTCCGGCGAGCCGAACTGGAACCGTTCGGTCGGGTAGGTGGCGGGGAGATCGTCGAACCGCGGGGCGGCTGCCACCTCGGACGCCGGCTGGCCGTTGATCGTGTCGACCCGGATCATCGACGCGAACCGCTCGGAGCGGCGCGGCGTTCGCCGTGGTCCGGACACCCGATCGCCCGAGATCAACTCACAGCGCTTGACCTGAGCGGCTGAGATGTAGACGTCCTCGTCCGACGGCTCGGGTGGATGCAGGCGAAGGAACGCGGAGCCGTTCGGGACTAACTCGACCACCCCCTCGACCGTCTCTTCCTCGGCTGCGCCCGGCGCCGGCTGCTCGGGCTCCTCGGCCTCGACCTCGTCGGCTTCAACCTGCTCGTGGGGAGGCTCGCCTTCGCGCTCGCCGCGGCCGCGGCCACCGCGCCGGCCGCGCCGGCGCCGGCGGCTGGGTGCGGCCTCTTCCGCATGCTCGTCGTGCGCGCCGAGGTCATCCGCGACCGCCTCGGTCAGCTCTTCGGCGGCGGGCTGGGCGAGAGCGCCCGCCTCCTCAGATGGCTCCTCATCGCGATCCTCAGGCGAAACCGGCTCCACCTCAGCGGCCGCCGCCCCCTCCTGCCGACGCAGGATGGCGTCGATCAGGTCGGGCCGGCGCAGGCGCCGGTAGCCGTCGATGGATAGCTCTGACGCGATCGCGTGGAGATCGGCGAGCGGGCTTTCTTCGAGCGCGGAGCGGTCAAGGATCGACATGCGGTCCTCCTGGGGATGGATCGGTGGGCCCCGGTCGCGTTGTGCCAGCGACCGGCGATTCAGTTGACCAATCTAGCGCCGGTGCCGGCGCAACTCCTCGGTGAGGCGCAGGTCCGAGGAGACTTCGGCCCGCGCGTCGAGCGCGGCGCGGACCGCGAGGAAGTCGGCCGTCTGCGCGACGTCGTGAACGCGGAGCAGGTGCGCGCCGGCTTCGACGCCGTAGGCGATCGCGGCCAGGGTGCCGCCCAGTCGCTCGCCCGGTGGGCGGCCCGTGATCGCTCCGATGAAGTCCTTGCGCGAGACCGCGAGGAGGACCGGGCGTCCCAGCGCATGCAGTCCCGCGAGCGCGCGCAGCACCTCCACCGTCTGCGCCGGCGTCTTCGAGAAGTCGGGCCCGGGATCGAGCAGCAGCTGCTCGAACGCCACCCCGCGCTCGGTCGCAAGAGAGATCCGCTCCTCCAGGAAATCCTCGACGTCGGCGACGATCCGGCCGTCGAGCGCCGGGTCCATGACCTTCCGCTTGGGCGCCGACCGCGTGTGCATGAGCACGAGCCCTGCGCCCGTCTCGGAGCAGATGTCGGCCAGCGCCGGATCCCGCAGTCCGCTGACGTCGTTGACGATGGCCGCCCCGGCGGCGATCGCGGCGCGCGCCACCTGGGGCTTGTACGTGTCGACGGACACCAGCGCTCCAACGTCTTCGACGATGCGCTCGACGAGCGGCACAACGCGCTCCATCTCCTCGAGCGGATCGATCGGCGGGAGGTTCGTGACCCCCGATTCGCCGCCCACGTCGATCACGTCGGCGCCGGCCGCCACCAGCGATCGCGCGAGCTCGACCCGGGCGGTCTGTGTCCGGTGCTCGCGCGTGTCCGAGAACGAGTCGGGGGTCGCGTTGACGATCCCCATCACCCAGGGGCGGCCGCCGAGCTCGAACGTTCCGCGCGTGGTTTTCAGTGAGCGAGGTGGCGCGACCACACGCCGAGGGTAGATCAGCGCCCAGCCGGCCTCACCGTCAGCCGCCCTGCTTGCGATACAGCCCCAGCACGATGTCGTACATCAGCGGCGAGGTCTCCTGAAAGCCGGGGCAACACGGCGGGCCGCCCGCGTCGCTGATCCCGATCTCGAGGTGCGGTCCGGTCGAGATCCCCACCCGCCCGCAGCCCACGTCGGCGATCGGCTGACCCGTGGTCACGTGCGTCCCGACCGGCACCAGTGCGGGCGCCGCGTGGCCGTAGTAGATGTAGCGCCCCTTGTACTGCCCGCTGGCGACCTTGATGATCGGCGCGTACGGGCCGAAGCCGCTGATGCCCTCCTGCACGATCGTTCCGGAGGTCATCGCGACCTCCACGGCGGAGCGTCCGCATGCGTAGCCCCAGGTGGGGATGTCGACCCCCTGGTCGAGTGTCCACCAGCTGGGAGGTGTCACCTTGGCGAGCGGCTTGATCGGAAACACCCAGCTGCTCGACGAAGTCGTCGTAGAGCCGCCCTGGCCGGCGAGGCCGCCGGCTTTGGCGTTCTTCTTGACCAGCGCCAACAGCGTGGCCGCGGTCCGGCGGCCCACGGTGCCACTCGCCGGACGGAGGTTCTCGGCGAGCTGAAAGCGCTTGACGGCCGCCTGAGTGATGGGTCCGAAGACCCCGTCCGCCGAAACGGCGTAGCCGACGTCGGTCAGCCAGGTTTGAAGGGTCTTCACGTCCGCGCCCGAGTCGCCGCGCCTCAGCGTGCGGGTGAACACCGACGCGGTGGCGTGCACGGTCTCGATTCCGCGCGGAGCCTTCGGCGCCACGAGCGCGGCGCCGCCGGAACCGGCCCAGGCGGTGGCGGTGGGCGCAAGCAGGCCCAGGACGAGCAGGGGCATGATCCGGCGAACACGGCCCACGGCGATCGAGACGGGACGTTCGGCGGTGGGACGCCGGGAAACTTCGAACAGTCCGCGCTTGCACATCTTGGCCGTCCGAAAGCTGCGGAAATCGAACACGGGTAGCCCTCCGCGGGAGCGGCGTTGCACGAGTGCCTGCTGCCTGCGGAGTTAGCTGACGGGCTCGCGCTTACTCCAAGAGAGCGAGCGCGTCCCGCGGATCACCGCGAGACTCGCCCCAAATAGTGGGTTCCCCGCTCCCCGGGGCGGCAACTACCGGGGATTCGGCGCGCGGCAACCTATCAGAAACCGCGCGCGGCGTGCAGCAACCGCGCCTACTCGTCGTGCGCCGGATCGGCGACCCCGGCCTTGTGGCGCTCCTCGATGATCTGCTTGATCCGATCGACGGTGTCGGCGGACATCCGCCGCACCTCCCAGTGGGTGAGCTTCATCACTCGCATCGGCGAAGTGGCGATCACGTCGGCGTTGCGCGGGGCGCGTTCGAGCAGCCCCATCTCGCCGATGAGATCGCCCTCCTTCAGCGACGCGATCCTGCGGCCGTCGCGGATCACGTCCGCGGTGCCCTCCTGGATCCCGATCAGCTCCGTCGAGTAGTCGCCCTGCTTCATCAGGATCTGGCCTTCGGCGACGCTCGTCTCGGTGGCGAAGGCCGCGAGGCGCTTGGCTTCCTCGGGCGAGAGGCGCGAGAAGATCGGTAGCGCCGTCAGCCGGTTCGGATCCATTGAAACGCGACTCTAGCTGCACCACCCCGGCCCGCGTCTCACCGAGGACCACCTACAACGCCTGGACCTCGGATGTGATGTCGCTCACCGACTGCTTCGCGTCGCCGAACAGCATCGCGGTCTTGGGGTCGTAGAACAGCGGGTTGTCGATGCCGGCGAAACCCGAGGCCATCGAGCGTTTCAAAACGATCACCGACCCCGACTTGTCGACCTCGAGGATCGGCATTCCGTAGATCGGAGAGCCAGGTTCGTTCTTGGCCGCGGGGTTCGTGACGTCGTTGGCGCCGATCACGAGCGTCACGTCGGTGCGCGAGAACTCGGGGTTGATCTCGTCCATCTCCCTGAGCAGGTCGTACGGGACGTCGGCCTCGGCCAGCAGCACGTTCATGTGGCCGGGCATCCGCCCCGCGACCGGATGGATCGCGAACTTGACCTCGACGCCCTTCGCTTCCAGGGCGCGCTCGAGCTCGCGGACCGCGTGCTGGGCCTGGGCAACGGCCATCCCGTAGCCGGGGGCCACCACCACCTGACGCGCGTATGACAATTGGATCGCGACGTCCTGGGCGGACGTGGAGCGCACCGGGCCTCGATCCAGCGCGCCGGCCGCGGGCGCCGCCACCGCGCCCCCGAACCCGCCCGCGACGATCGCCGGCACGGAACGGTTCATGGCCTTGGCCATCAGGTTGGTGAGGATCGTGCCGGAGGCGCCGACGATCATCCCCGCGACGATCATCGCGGTGTTGTTGAGCGCGATGCCGGTGGCGGCCGCCGACAAGCCCGTGAATGCGTTCAAAAGCGAGATCACCACGGGCATGTCCGCACCGCCGATCGGCAACACGACCATGTTTCCGAGCAGCGCCGCCGTGACCAGGATCCCCAGGACGAACAACGCCTGCGAGTGGGTGCCGGAGGCCAGGACGATCGCGCTCGCGAGCGCGATCACGAACAGGCCCATGTTGACGAGGACCTGTCCGGGGAGCTTGATGGGTCGCCCGGGCAGGATCTCCTGGAGCTTTCCGAACGCGATGTTCGAGCCCCAGAACGAGATCGAGCCCACGATGGCGGCAAACAGCGAGGGGATCTCGGTCTTCTCCGGCCAGAAGCTCAGCCCGGTGCGGAAGTGGTGGCGGTACTCGACCCAGGCGATGATCGCCACCGCCCCGCCGCCGACGCCGTTGAACAGCGCGACCATCTGCGGCATCGCGGTCATGCGCACGTTCCGCGCGGCGGGGATTCCGACCGCGGTCCCGAGCACGAGCCCGAGCGCGATCAGCCACGGGGTGGTCGACCCGCTCAGCACGTGGGGTTGGATGAGCGTCGCCACCACCGCGATCACCATTCCGGTCGCCGCGATCTTGTTGCCGCGGACTGCGGTGCGCGGACCGGTGAGGCCGCTCATCCCGTAGATGAACAACGAGAACGCGACGATGTACATCGCGTCGGTGAAGTTCGTGCGCTGAAAGAACAGGCTGGCAGCGATCACCGCTGCTCGCTCTCGCGCTCTGCGTCCTCGCCGCTCGGCAGGTCCGGCTTTCGCTTGAACATCCCGAGCATCCGATCGGTGACGAAGAACCCGCCGATGACGTTGATCGTCCCGAACGTGATCGCGATCACCAGCAGCACGTGCTCGAGCACCCCTCGGGCCTCGTGCATCAGCAACAGCCCGCCCAGGAGCACGATCCCGTGGATCGCGTTCGTGCCCGACATCAGCGGCGTGTGCAGCGTGTTCGGAACCTTTGAGATGACCTCGAATCCGACGAACGCCGCCAGGACCAGGATCGCGATCTCGGTGACCGTGCTCATGTCGCTCGATGCCTCCTCGGTCTCGTTAAGCGGCGGGGGCGCCGGCGGCGGCCTTGGCGCCTTCGTGGACGATCTCTCCGCCCCGGGTGATGCACGCCCCCGCGATCACCTCATCGTCGAAGTCGAGCTCGAGCCGGCCCTCCTCCGAGACCATCAGCCCGAGCAGCGCCTCGATGTTGCGCGCGTACAGCTGGGAGGCGTGCTCGGCCATCGTGCTCGGCACGTTCAGCGGAGCGAGGATCTTCACGTCGTAGCGGATGACGGTGTCGCCCGGATCGGAGAGCTCGCAGTTGCCGCCCTGCTCCCCGGCGAGGTCGACGATCACCGAGCCGGGCTTCATCTTCTTGACGGCCTCCTCGGTGACGAGGATCGGGGCGCGGCGGCCGGGAACCAGCGCGGTGGTGATCACCACGTCCACCTTGCCGATCGCCTCGGCCATCAGCTCCTGCTGTCGGGCCTGCTGCTCGGGAGTGAGCTCCTTGGCGTAGCCGCCGGCGCCCTCCATGTCACCGCCGAGATCGAACTCGAGGAAGTGGGCCCCCAGCGACTCGACCTGCTCCTTGACCGCGGCGCGGACGTCGAAGCCCTCCACGACCGCGCCGAGGCGGCGGGCCGTGGCGATCGCCTGGAGTCCCGCGACTCCCGCGCCGAGGACCAGCACGGTCGCCGGGCGGATGGTCCCGGCCGCGGTCATCAGCATCGGGTAGAAGCGACCGAGCTCCTGCGCACCGATCAGCGCCGCCCGGTAGCCGGCGATGTTCGCCTGGCTCGAGAGCGCGTCCATCGACTGGGCGCGGCTGATCCGCGGTATCGCCTCCATGGCGAAGCTCGTCGCGCCGGTCTGCGCAATCGCCCGCACGCCGTCGGCGTTGGTGAGCGGCCCGAGAAAGCCGATCAACACCGTCTCGGGGTGCAGGCGCTCGCTCTCCTCGGCGCTCGGCGCCGCGACCTTGGCGACGACGTCGCTCGCGTAGATGAAGTCCGTGTCGTCGGTCAGACTCGCGCCGGCCTCCTCGTACTGCGAGTCGGGGATCAGCGCGCCGGCGCCGGCGCCGCGCTGGACGAGGAGCTCCAAGCCCTGGGAGGTCAGCTTCTTCACAACCTCGGGCACGAGCGCCACGCGGCGCTCTCCCTCGGCCGTCTCCTTGGGGACTCCGATCCGCATCGGGCGCCGGAGGCTACCGTACGGATAACTAGCCGAGGCCGACTGGAGCCAGCGCAAGCGCCGCGGCGACGGCGGCGTCGGCGGCGAGCGCGGAGTATGACGCTGGCGCCCGCGTCGCGCGTCGCTTCGCCGGACGCCGGTGAACGGGACGCACGCGCGCCACCCGGGGGGCGACCGAAACCCTGTGAGCTGCCCTCACGACCGGATGGGACGTGGTCCGCGCGGGCGCTGGCCTGGTGGGCCGCGCCCGCGCGACGGCGGCTAGCGGCAGCGCCTTTTCCGCGAGCGCCATCAGCGCCTCGCCCGTCACCCACACCGGCGTCTGATCGCTCGAGCGCGAGTAGCGCACATGTCCGTCCGAGGCGATCAACGAGCTCAGGAACTCCAATGGCGAGGGAGCGCCGGACCGGTGCAACGAACCCGGATCGACGCCCGCGGCCAGCAGCCCCTGGATGGCCCACGCCGTCGACTGGGCGTTCGACTCGCCGCCCGGCTCTGACGGGAAGCCGCCGTCGCCGTCCTGCTGCCCCGCGATATATCTCACGGCTCGCTGGCGGGCCCGCGCCGCCGTTCCTCCGTAGCCGGCGAGGGCCTGAAGCGCCGCGCCGGTGTCGTCGACGTCGCTGGCGCCGCCGGCCGTGGCGAAGTTGAAGCCGCCGTCTCCGTCCTGCTGGCGGACGAGCCAGGCCAGGGTCCGAGGCGGCGGAGTGATGCCGTCGGCGCGGAGCGCGAGCACCGCGAACGACGTCAGGTTGACCTGCTCTCCCACCGAGCCGTCGCCGCGAATGTCCTGCTCGAGCCGGCCCACCAGATCCTGCCCGGCGAACGCCGTCGCGGAGGCGCCCGCGGCGCGGGCCACGAGGATCGTGCGCTCGAGCGAGCCGGGATCGGCCGCTGCGGCGGCGCCGGCCTCGACGTACCCGAGCAGGCTCGCGCCGCCGCGCGCGACGTCCTGCGGGTCGTGTCCTTCGGCGGCCAGACCGAGCGCCGCCCAGCCGCTGTAGAGCGAGGCCGAGGGCTGGCCGGGGGCGGCCCCGAATCCGCCGTCGGCGTTCTGGGCCGAGAGGAGGTAGTGGGTGGGATCGACGGTCCCCGAACTCGTGGCTGGCTGAGCCACCAGCCAGCCAGCCACGCCGAGAACCGATACGAGCACGATGGCGGCGCCACCGGGAACCGGCTCCCACCTCACGTGCAGCCTGCGGGCGAAGCGCTGGATCGAGCGTGTCAGCGGCGGCCCGAACGCGAGCGCGAACAGCACGCAGCTCACCGCGTGCACGAGGTCGAAGCCGATCCCCTTCCCCACGTACACGCCGAGCTGCGCGGCGCTGTGGTCGCTGTAGGTGACCCAGTCCCCGACGTCCTGGAACGCGGCGAACCCAAAGCCAACCAGTCCGCACACGACCGCCAGCGGCCAGCGACCGATGTGCCCGCGGGTCACGATCGCGAGGCCGGCGCCGATCACCCCGGCCATGCCCCAGGCGGCCATCTGCCATGGCGTCCAGGGACCCTGGCCGAAGAAGAAGTTCGAGGTCAGGCCGGCGATCGCCCCGACCGCGAACCCGGGCGCTCCCCCGAGCGCGTAGCCGGAGATCAGGACGATGTCGGTCGTCGGCTTGACGTTCGGAACGGCGGCGAAGGCGATCCGCCCGATCGCTGCCAGCGCGGCCAGCGTGGCGACCAGCGCGACGATCCGCGCGTCCGGCCGCGCCCGCTCATACCAGCCGAAGCCGAGCGCCAGCGCCACCGCGAGGATCGAGAACGCCGCGAGCTGCCAGCTCACGCGATCGCCTCCTGGGCCACGAGCCGAGCCCGCACCACCCCGCAACCCTGCTCGGCGGTGAGCGCCCCGTCCACACCACCGAGGATGCGCGCCGTCTCGGTCGCGAAGTACGTCCCCCCGGCCAGTACGTCCGCGGCCCCGCCGTCGGCGATCGGCCGTCCGCCCGCCAGCAGCACGACGCGGTGCGCGAACGCGGCCGCGAACTCGGGATCGTGGGTGGCCACGATCACGGTGGCCGGCAGCGTGGCCAGCAGCTCCGCGAGCTCGCGCTTGTGGGCTCGGTCCATCCCGCGCGTCGGCTCGTCGAGGCAGACAACGGCCGGCGGGTCCGTGTCCGGGGAGTCCAGGACGATCGCCAGCGCGAGCCGCTGCTTCTCACCACCGGACAGGTCCCGGGGATGGCGCGGTGCGAGCTCAGCCGGATCGAGCCCCACCGTCCGCAACGCCGCCGGCGAGGCCTCCTCGGCGACCGTCTCGTGGATCAGGTAGTCGGTGGGGTTCTGAAGCAGCAGCGCCACCCCTCCGGCTCTGCGCACCCGGCCCCGGGTGGGGGACATCAGTCCGCCGGCGTGGCGCAGGAGCGTCGACTTCCCGGCGCCGTTTCGGCCCATCAGCGCCACGCGCTCGCCGGGGAGGAAAGGCAGCGTGACGCCGCGGAGGATCGCCGGGCCGTCGCGGATCTCGTGCCAGACCCGATCAAAGGCGAGCGACGGGGCGGGCGCCTCCCGCCTGGTCCGTCGCGGCGTGGGCGCGGCGCCCGCAGCCTCAGGTTCCACCGTCATTCCCGCGGCCCGCATGGCCGACCGCGCCGCCTTCACGCCCGGGAGCGGCTGCAACCCGAGACCGGAGAGCAACCGCGCCCCCGGAGTGGCCAGCTCCGGCGCGGAGAGGACGGCCCACTGAAGGAACTCGCCGGGGGTCCCATCACAGACCACCCTCCCCCGATCGAGGGCGATCACCCGGTCCGCGAGCCCCAGGCACCGCTCGAGGCGGTGCTCGGCGAGCACGATGGCCACGTCGGCGTCCTCGTTCAGGCGACGCAGCGAGCCGATCAGCTCATCGCCGGCGACCGGGTCGAGCTGCGACGTGGGTTCGTCGAGGACCACCAGCGCCGGACGTCCCGCGAGCGCCGCCCCCAGGGCGACGCGCTGCAGCTCGCCGCCCGACAGCTCACCCGTGGCCCGGTCGAGCAGGTGGGCGATTCCGAGCGAGAGCGCCGCCTCCTCGACGCCGCGCGCGACGGCGGCCGGCCGCTCGCCGCGATTCTCGAGGCCGAACGCCAGCTCCGCGCGCACAGTCCCCATCACGACCTGCGTCTCGGGGTCTTGGAACAGCGTGCCCACGGCGGCCGCGAGCTCCCCGGTCCGAGCGGAGCGCGTGTTCATCCCGGCCACGATCGCCTCCCCCGCGAACGACCCGCCGTGGAAGTGCGGCACGAGCCCGCTCGCCACCCGCAGGAGCGTCGACTTGCCGGACCCCGAGCGGCCCGCCACGACGACGAGTTCGCCGGGTTCGATCTCCAGCGACACGCGTTCGAGCGCCGGGCGTGCCGCACCCGGGTAGGCGTAGGAGACGTCGCGGAGCTCGAGCACGGGGACGCTCACTTCTCGATCCCCCTCCGATCGGCAAAGGGTGCGAGCGCGCACGCGAGCAGCACGACCGCGACCACTAACTCCGGAGCCCCGGCCGGGGCGTCGAGCGCCGGGTAGGCCCGGAGCGGCGCCCATCCAACAGCGCGAGCCGCCGATGACAGGGTGCCGATCGCGACCGCCGCCGAGGAGAAGGCGACGTCGTGCCGCGACCAGGGCCGACGATGAGGCGGCGGACGGCGAGCTGCGCCATACCCCCGGACCTCGAGCGCGGCGGCCACGTCGAGTGCCCGGTCGAGCGCTCCCGAGGCGGCGGCCCGGATCAGGGTGTAGCGGCTCGGGGGGCTCCCCGGCCGGCAGCGCTGCGCGTCCGCGAGCCGGCGCGAGTCGCGGACCAGCAGCGGGACCAGCCGCGTCGCGAGCGTGGCCGTCAGCGCCGAGTGAAACGAGACCCGGCGGAAGAGCCGCAGCACCTCGTCGGGGTCGACCGCCGCGGTGTACAGCGCGCCGCACAGGATCAACGCCGCGGCCCGCAGTCCCAGCACCGCTCCGTAGGCCGTGGCTTCGAGCGTGACGTCGGTGTGGCCTAGCACCGGGAGCTGGCCGAGCCGGAGGATGACCGTGAGCCCGTCCCGGGTCACGAGCGCATTGATGACCACGACCGCGAGCGCGAGGATCGCCGCCCACCGCGCCGCGCGCCACATCGCCCTTCGCACCCCGGCGGCGATGCCGGCCGCGATGATCGCGACCGTCACCGCTCCGAGCACCAGCGGGTTCGAGACGATGAGGGCGGCGAGCGCGAGCGCCGCGCAATAGGCGGCGCCCGCGGCCGCGCGGGCGGCGTGCAGCGGGCTCGGACGCGGCTGGTAGCTCATGCCCCGGCGTCCAGTGGGATCGGCAGGTCGGCGGATCCCTGCACGGCCAGCGCGAAGTGGTCGTGCAGCCGGGAGGGGGTCATTGCGGCGGCCGCGGCCGAAACGCCGGCGACGTCCGTGCCGGTGATCAGCCACGTCGGGGTCGAGCCCCGGTCGGCGGTGGCGGCGATCAGGCCGGCGCCGGCGCCGAGCGTGCGCACTGGTTTCCCGCCGGGGTCGAGCAGCCGGAGGGAGCTCCCGCCCGGCCCAGCGAACCGGGCGTACACCCCGCTGGCCGCGGGACCCTGCTCGATCAGGCTTCCGGCGATCGCCGCCCCGAGCTCGCTCCACGTTCCGACGAGGACGGTGAGCGTGTCCTGCCCGGAGCCGGTCCCGAGGAGCTGGCTCGAGACTGGAACTCCCGAGGAGTTGAGCTGCGCGGTCACCCGCCTGCACGCCGCACCGACGTTTGAGGCGCACTCGATCGTGGTCGGGAATCTCCTTCCGCCGGCGCCGTGCACGAACGGCTCGGGGTAAGAACCGACCACCGCGGGGACCGACTCTGTGGCGCTCCAATCGTGGAGATCCCACCAGATGCGGTCGCCTTTGTGCACCGCGGTCGTCGCCGCTCCTTGAGGAGCCTCGATCCCGTTGACGTAATAGAACCAGTCGCGCCGCGACGAGTCGCCCGAGCGTCCGTCGATCGACTCCACGAACCCGCCCCCGTAGCGCGTGTGCACGTTGAACGACCGCTCGAGCATTCGCATCACGGTCTCGGATCCCGGGACCTTCGATTTCGTGGTCGAGGCGATCTCGCTCGACCCGAAGGCGCGGGTGACCGTGACCGTCACGTCGGACGTTCCCTTGCCGGCGCCCAGGCCGCATCCGCCGGCGACGGCGGCTGCCAACGCCACCATGGCGGCGAGTGTGGTGCGGCGCCGGCTTGCCATCCGCGCGCTACGCGGACACGGGCACCTTGTATTCAGCGCGGATGTAGCCCTGATGCGCGACTCGCAGCACCATGGTGCCGGCGTGCTCCGGCACGATGTGGGCGAACCCGCGGCCGTCGGTGACCGCTCCATGCCGGTACCCGGAGATGCTCACGTGCGCGCCGGCGAGCGGCTTGTGTCTCCCGGCGTCGTTGAACCACACGACCTCCACCGTGAACACGTCGCCGACCTTGGCCCGAGCGGTGTGCGTGATGAAACTGAGCGGATACTCGGGATGGCTCACCGGCACGGCCGCGAACAGCACCTGGTCGCCCAGGCGCGGCTTGAGCTGGCACGCACCGGTCTGGGCAAAGCGATCGTCGACCCAGATGCTCCAGTAGTAATGCGACGTGAAGCGGTGGGTCTCGCCGAGGATCGAGGTGACGTCGAGCTCCCCAAGGCTGCTGCTGTAGGAGCCGCCCCAGCGGTGGTGCGTGGCCACATCGAGTGCGCCGGCAGCGCTCTTGGCGGGGCATTTTCCGCTCGGCGTGCCGTTCTTGGTGATCGATCCATGGAGCGGAATCTGGACCTGGGTTACCGGGAGCAGCGTCTTGCTAACGCCCTCGATCCGCACCAGGACCGTGGTGGCGAGCGCGCTCGCCGGAGATAGGAGGACGAGCGCCAGAGTCGCTCCACAGAGAGCGATAGTGCGACTGCGTTTCATAAGGGCCACCCCTTTCCGCGAGGGCGTATCGGCTTGGCGGTCGGAGGCTGGTCTCCTGGCTTACGGGCCTACCTCCCGCGCCTTCCCGGCGACTTCTCGTCGCCAGTGGCACATCGCGGTTGGCGTCCCCGATCACAGTGGCGGGTCCGCGCCGGAGTTGCACCGGCTTCCCATCGCCACCGACCTTGAACTCGTGGATCGTATCGCGGGCCGGGCCACGCTGCGCGAGCCTGACCTCCAAGGCCCGGCGGCCGCGCCCGCCCCTACACTGGCCCGCAGAGCGTTTATGACCGTGAACCTGACCCGCATCTACACGCGGCTGGGAGACGGCGGCGAGACCCACCTCGGCGACATGAGCCGGGTTCCCAAGACCCATCCGCGGATCGAGGCCTACGGCACCGTCGACGAGCTCAACTCCCAGATCGGTGTGGCGCTCACGATCGACGGACTGCCCGACGGCTACTCGGACTGGCTGGGGCGCATCCAGAACGACCTGTTCGACGTGGGCGCCGACATCTCCGCTCCGCCTGACCCCGAGCGCGAGCGCTTGCGGGTGATGCCCGAGCAGACCGCGTGGCTCGAGGAGCGCTGCGATGAGGTCAACGCCACGCTCGAGCCGCTGAAGTCATTCGTGCTCCCGGGCGGGACCCCGGCCGCGGCGCAGCTGCACGTCTGCCGGACGGTTTGCCGGCGGGCCGAGCGGCTGGCCGTCGCCTGCGGCGAGGAGCTCGGCGCGGAGGTCGTCCGCTACCTGAACCGGCTCTCGGATCTCCTGTTCATCCTCAGCCGCGGCGCCAACCGCGGCGAGGAGCGGCTCTGGGAGCCCGGCCGCTTCCGAGGCTGATCACCTTCGCAGCGCCAGCATCACGCCGGTCGCCATCGCCAGACCCACAGCTCCGATCGCCGCCGCGCCGACGAGGAACACCTCGTGTGCCCGTGCGTACGCAACTACCGCGTGCGGCCGCGCGAGGGCGACCGCGCCGGCGAGCACGAGCACGCCGGCCGTGATCGCGACGGGCGGGCCTGCGGCCTCGCGGATGGACAGGCGTCGTCGAGTCTGGGAGCCACTTCGCTGCGACCCCCCCGCGCCCGCGGCAGACAGCACAGCCACCGACAGCAGCGCCCAGATCCCAGCGACCAGGAATCCACCGAGGACGTCGCTCGGGTAGTGCCAGCCGAGCGCGAGGAACGAGTAGCTGACCGCGATCGCAAACGCTGCGCCGAGTGCTGCTGCGAGTGGCCGCAGCCGAGCCGGCGCCGCGAGCACCGACGCCAGGGCCAGCGACATGGCGGCGGTCGCGTGACCGCTTGGCCAGGAGGCGGGGTCGACCGGGCTGATGCCGCCCAGCCAGGACGCGGGGCGCGGGTGGGCCAGCAACGGCTTGAGCAGCTCGGTGGTGACGTTCGCCCCGAGCAGGATCGCGGCAACCGCGAGCGCGACTCGCGGCCTTCCGCGCGTGAGAGCGACGGCGATCGGCACGACGGCGAAGAACACGTACGGGTTGGGGTCGCACAACCATGCGACCCGGCCCGCCAGTGAATTTAGCCACCCCCGATGGCCGAGAGCGAGGAAGCCTCCGAACACCGACTGATCGGCGTGCTTGAACACGCCAACGTGGAAGGCCGCGAACCAAGTCACGACCAGCAGAGCGACGCCCACCGCGGCGCCTACCAGCGCGATCCTTGCTTGCCTGGGCACAGGCCCAGGTTAGCGTCAGCGAACCCTGCGATCGGGGTGTGATCGAGGCTCAGCCCACGCGCGTGATCCGGATCTCGGGCGGGGTCCCCGTCCGTCGCACGTGGTCGAAGTGCTCGATGTCCTCCGGGGAGGCCACGTCGACGTTGAGATCCGCCGACAGCTGGTAGCGACCGGCCTCGTAGAGGAGTTCCTGGTAGCTCGGAACGCCATCGGGCCGGGCTTCTATGTCGAGATCGTGGCTGCCGCACCGCAGCGTCCATCGCTGACCGCGAGCGAGTTTCTCGCCGGTGAGCTTGACGGGCGCGGTCTCCTGGTCGCTCACCGACATGCCGGTGTCCATTCGCAGGCAGGCGTGCGCGGCGGTGAGGCTCCGGGCGAGACGCTCGAAGTTTCGCCGGTAGGGGGCGGGCACGATCGCCACGGGCCCCGACGCGAGGACGTTTCCGCGCACTGCCTCGGCGACCGGCCCGACGAGCACGAACTCGACCCGGCTGGCCTTCAGCCATCGCAGCACCGCGATCCACTCGTCGTTCAGATGCTCGAAGCCCTTGGTGACCGTGACCGGCTTGTCGTCGATGCGTGGGGGGCGGTGTCTGAGGAGCATGGTGCGCGTTTCGCCCCGGCGGCCCGGACTCCTTCCCAAGGCTCGCGAATCCTAGTGGGTCGACCGAAACGTTTCCCGGAGCCCCACTAGTGCACTACGGTCTGATCGCCCCGTCGGCGGGCGGCGTTTCGATCACCACCCGGCACGGGCGGTGGGTGAGCAGGTAGCTCGCGGTCGGGCCGAGAGAGCGCTCCGAGAGGGGCGCATGGTCGGTGGCAAGGTAAATGATCTCGGCTTGGCGGCGCTCGGCCTCCTCGACCAGCGCCGCGCCCGGGCTCCGGGTGCGGATCATGCGGGTCTGCACCTTGAGGCCCGACTCGCGCCCGGCGACCTTCGCGCTCTCGAGCACGCTCAACCCGAGCTGCTCTTCCTCTTCTAGTCCGGCGTCGATCGACAGCTGGTTGGGCACGCGAAGGACGTACACGGCCTCCACCATCGCGTCCTCGCCCACGAGCTTTGCCGCATTGCGGAGCGCCGCGGCGTTCACGTCGGTGCCGAAGATCGGCACGATCGCGGAGTGGTACTCGAGCTCGACGAAGAACGACGGTCGCTCCCGGTGCGCGATTTTGTGGTGGCTGGTGAGGTCCATCCCCTCGCGCCGGCGGTAGATGACGTAGCCGACCAGGCCGACGATCATCCAGCCACTGCCGACGTACCGGGCGTCGATGTGCAGCGCCAGCACCGACACCCATGCCGCGAACGTTCCGATGCCGCCGACCACCGCGGTCACCGGTATCTGGGCCCCCCGGATCCGCACGTTCCACGGCGCGCGGTACGGGCGATTGCGCTCCGGATCCTTGACCCGCAGCGCGATCACCGCGGCGTGCGCGGTGGTGAACGACAGCATCGCCCCGTACGAGTACAGGTTGCCCAGGAAGTCGGTCTTCCCCGGGATCAGGAGGATGCCCGCGAACACCGAGAAGAACACGATCGTGAACCACGGCGTCCGGTAGCGCCGGTGCAATCGCGCGAACATCCCCGGCAGCTGGCGGTGCTCGGCCAGAGACCAGGACAGTCGCGAGATGCCGATCAGCCCGGCGTTCGTCGCGATGAACAGGATGGTCGCGGCCAGGATGCCGACGTAGTAGCGCAGCAGGTGCGTGATCGCGGCCGGAAGCCCGAGGTTCTCGATGATCCCCAGCACGGGATCGTTCTGGAATCCGTGCTGGGCGGGAGTCAGACCGAGGCGCGTGAACGCATGGCTTCCCGTGCCGTGCACGGGCAGCGCGGACAGCGCGACGACGGTCATGCCCGCGTACACGGCAAGGACCGCAATCACGATCAGGTTGACCGCCTTCGGAACGTCCTGGTCGGGGTCGCGCGCCTCCTCGGCCATGTTCGAGACCGTCTCGATCCCCGTGTAGGCGAGCATCGCCAGCGACAGGGCGAAGATCGTCTTGCTCCAGGTCGGCGTGGTCCCCAGGTGCACCTGATGCACGAGGCGCGAGGGGTTGAGGACCAGAAACGCGCCGACGATGATGATCAAGATCTGCGTGCACAGGTCGGAGACGGCCAGGAAGAAGTTCAGCTTCGCCGACTCCCCGATCCCGCGGACGTTGAGCGCGGCCAGCAGCGCGATCACGATCAGGCCGCCGATCACGTCCCCGGGGGGATGCGTGAGCGAGGGCCAGAACGCGCCCAGGTAGTGGGGCACGAAGAAGGCCGAGATCGCGATCGTGAGGATGTAGTCGAGGCTCAGGGCCCAGCCGGCGAAGAACGACACCAGTTCGTTGAAGGCGTGGCGGGCGAACGAGGAGGAACCTCCGGCCTCCGGGAACATCGACGCGCCCTCGGCGTACGTCTTCGCGGTCAGCGCGAACAGACCGCCGGCGAGCATGAAGATCACCGGCGTCAGCCCCAGCGCGTACAGGGCCACGAGCCCCAGCGCGTAGTAGATCGAGGAGCCGACGTTGCCGTATGCGGTTGCGAACAGCCCGCCGAGGCCCACTGTCCGCCTCAGGCCGTGCGTCTCTATTCGGGCCATTCCCGCCCCTTCACGGTAGACGGGCCACCGTCAAGAACACGCTAAACATTCGACGAGCGCCGTAGAGAATCCGTTAATCCAGGATCCGGCGACCTTAATTGGCCGGGTCGCGGAACCGGTAACCGACGCCCGGCTCCGTGATCAGGTACCGCGGGCGCGACGGGTCGGCCTCGAGCTTGGCGCGGATGTGCGCAATGTGCACCCGGAGGTAGTGGGTCTCCTGGGTGTACTCCGGACCCCAAACGTCGCGGAGCAGCTGGCGCTGGGTGACGAGCCGACCCTGGTGCGTGGCGAGGATCCGCAGCAGGTCGAACTCGATCGGGGTCAGGTGCACTTCGGTCCCCCCCAGCAGCACGCGCCGATCGGCCAGATCGATCACCACCTCGCCGACCCTCAACTCCGGGTCGCCGCTGGGCTCGACCGATCGGCGCATCAGCGCCCGCAACCGTGCGAGCAACTCATCGGTTCCGAACGGCTTGGTGACGTAGTCGTCCGCGCCGGAATCGAGCGCGCGTACCTTCTCGCGCTCGTCGCCGACGGCGGACAGGACCAGGATCGGCATCCGGCTCCAGCGCCGCACCTCTTCGCACACCTCGACCCCGCCGCCGTCGGGCAGCACGAGGTCGAGAACCAGTGCGTCGGGAGGCCGCGCGGACAATGCGGCGAGCGCCGAAGCCTTCGTCTCGGCTGCTTCGACGGCATAGCCGGCGCTGCGGAGGATGACCTTGAGTCCCCTGACGATCTGGGGTTCGTCGTCGACCACGAGGACGCGGGGAAGCGTGGTGCTCACTGGGCGATCTGCGCGTCGTGCGGCGGCGCCGGCGCCTCCGCCCCGGCGGGACGCGGTGCGACCGGGAACGTCAACGCGAACGAGGTCCCGCGGCCGCCTCCGGTCTGAAGGACGATCCGCCCGCCGTTGGCCTCGACGAACCCACGACAGATCGCAAGACCCAGCCCCGAACCGGCTCCCGGCTGCCCGCGCCCGGAGAAGAACGGCTCGAATACGTGCGGGCGATCGTGCTTTGAGATCCCGCGGCCCTGATCGGTGACCCGCACGGTCACCCGGCTCGAGCTCGAGCTCCCGGTGATCCGGACCGGCGACCCGGCCGGCGAGAACTTCACCGCGTTCCCAATCAGGTTCGAGAACACTCGCTCGAGCT
Source organism: uncultured Solirubrobacterales bacterium (assembly GCA_963731355.1). GTDB lineage: Bacteria > Actinomycetota > Thermoleophilia > Solirubrobacterales > Solirubrobacteraceae > Palsa-465. The sequence continues at coordinate 88,792 of CAVSUS010000009.1, forward strand.
GAGCCGCGTCCGCCCGGACGAGCGGCAAGTCGGCGGGAAGCGCGAACTCGATCGGGTGCCTGGTGTGAAGGCCTGCGACCGCCGACGCGACCACGTCGTGCAGATCGCACCAGTCGGCCTGAGGCACGATCGCGCCGGCCTCGATCTTCGAGAGATCGAGGAGGTCATCGACGAGCTTGCTCAGGCGCGCGCTCTCGGTATCGATGACCTCGAGCAGCTCGTGCCGATCAACGTCGCTGATCCCCTCGGTGCGCAATCCCCAGCCCGCCGTGGTGATCGCGGTGAGCGGCGAGCGCAGGTCGTGGGAGATCGCGTGCAGCACCGCGGTCTTGGCGATCTCCGCCCGCTGTGCCGCCTCCCCCTCCGCGGCTCGTTCCGCGACGCGCTCGCGCTCGACCGCCACATCGATCAGCCGCCCCAACGGCTCGGCGATCCGCTCGAGGTGGCCCTGCTCCCAGGCGGTGTCGCCGGCGACGTAAAGCCAGCCCTTGCGCGCGCGGGTGTGGAGCGCGACCGAGATCTCTCCGTCGGCGGCGTCCGGCACGGGCTCGAGCACTACGCGGGCGTGGCTTGCTCCCGTTGCGGCGGCCACCCGGCTCCCGATCCTCTCGAGCTGCGCGTCCACACCGGGGCCGGCGAGGATCGCCGAGGCGACCTCCGCGAGCAGCTTCGCCTCGCGCTCGCGTGCGGATGCCAGCGCGGCGCGCGCCTCCGCCTCGGCGGCGCGCTGGCGAGCGACCGCCGCCAGGCGGCCGACGACCACGGCTGCGATCAGCAGCACGATCAGGTCGATCACGTCGTCGGAGTGCGCGATGGCCAGGCGATGCCGCGGCGTGATGAAGAAGTAGTTGAACGCGAGCCCGCCGAGCACCGCGGTGGCCAGGGCGGCCACCTGTCCTCTTCTGATCGCGATCACCAGCACCGCGAGCAGGTAGAGGATGCCCAGCCCGGCAATGGGGGTCGTTGACTGAAGGGCGGCCACGCCCGCGGTGGCGGCGGCCACCGCGAGGACCACCTCGGCTGCGATGGCCGCAGTCGCGCGCGTCGAGCCGAGCGGGATCCGGGGCGGTTGGTTGAGGTGCAAACGCTCGGGCATTCTCACCACCAGGCTAGTCCTGGTGCGCAATTTGCGAGCTTTTGCCGTGGTTGGCAAACCGCACTAGACCGCGACCGGCGACCGGCGCCGAGCCGGCTCCGGTATCGACTCGACGATCACCCGGGTCGGTCGCTCCTTGAGCACGGTCGCGAGAGCGCGCCCGAAATTCGCGCCGTCGTGGGCCATCGGCATCACGATCGCCGCCGCCTCGAGCTCGCGCGCCTCGTCGACGATCCGCCGGCCGGTCTGGCCGGCGCGCACCTTCTCCCAGTGACCCGACACCCGGCGGCCTCCCTGGACCCTGGCCTCCTCCAGGATCGATTGCGCCACCGCCTCCTGGCGCGGCATCTCGGCGTTGATCGGGCTGCTCGCCGGCACCGAGATCGTCACCAGCACGTGAATGCCGCGTCGCCTGCGCGCCGCCAGGCGCACCGCGGTCGCCATCACCTCGGGCACATAGCCGTCCTCATCGAAGGCGACGAGGATCGATTGGTACTCGGCCTCGGTCTCGACCGCCGGCCGCGGGATCGCGACCTTGGTGGTGGTGACGAGATCCAGTCCCTGGCTGCGGCGAAAGACGACGTAGACGCAGATTCCAATCAGGAGCCAGCCGATTCCCGCGGCCGCGACGTTCACGTGGAGGATGGTCACGACGACGAACGCGAAGAACGTTCCGAGCCCCCCGATGACCGCGAATAAGGGAAGCGCCCGCCCGGCCACTTTGAGCGTGCCGGGGCCGCGGTACGGGCGCGGCTGATCCGGCTTGATCAACCGCAGGCGGATCACGGCGAGGTGAGCGATCGTGAACGACAACATCGCTCCGAACGCGTACATGTTGCCGAGGAAGTCGGCCTGTCCCGGAATGAGCGTCAGGCACGCGACGCCGCCGAACACGATGATGCCGATCCAGGGCGTCCGGAACCGTGGATGCAGCCGGCGCAGGCCGTCGGGCACCTGGCGGTGCAGTCCCATCGAATACACCAGCCGCGAGACGCCGATGATCCCCGCGTTGGTGGCGATGAACAGGATCGTCGCCGCGAGCAGGCCGACGTAGATCTCGCCGATGTGCTGGAGCGGCCCGAGGCCGAGGTGCTTGACGATGCCGAGCACGGGGTCGCCCGCGTAGCCGCCCTTGTCCTCGGAGACGCCGAGCAGCGTCTGGCAGTGGGTCCCGACGCACCGCACCGGCAGCGCCGAGAGAGCCACCGCGGGCAGCGCGGCGTAGATCGCGAACACGGCGATCACCACGCCTTTGATCGCCCTCGGGATCGTGCGCGACTGGTCCCTGGCCTCCTCGGCCATGTTCGAGATCGTTTCTATCCCCGTGTAGGCGATCATCGCGACGGGAATCGCGATCACGAAGTTCTTCCAGGTGGGTGCAAAGCCGAGGTGGACGTTGTGGACGAGGGTGTGCGGCGAGAGCACCAGCACCACCCCGAGGATCACCAGCATCAACTGTGTGGTGAAGTCCGTGAACGCGAGCACCACGTTGACCCCGGTGGCCTCCTTGACCCCTACGACGTTGATCGCGCACAGGAGCACGATCACCCCGATCCCGAAGAAGATGTCGCCCGGAGAGGTCTTCAGGTACGCCCAGAACAGTCCCCCGATGTAGTGGGGGACGAAGAACGCCGAGATCGCGACCGTGATGATGTAGTTGAGCATCTGCCCCCAGGCGGCGAAGAACGACCAGAACTCGTTGAAGGCGTGGCGGGCGAAGCTCGAGGAGCCGCCGGCCTCCGGGTACATCGCGGTCGCTTCGGCGTACGTGGCGGCGGTCAGATAGAAGATCCCTCCCGCGATCACGAAGACGATCGGCGTCAGGCCGAGGGCAAAGGAGGCGACCAGCCCGAGCGCGTAGTAGATCGATGAGCCGACGTTGCCGTAGGCGGTCGAGAACAGGGCGTTGGCCCCGAGCACCCGTTGCAGCCCAGGAACTCGCCGCTCTGCCATCAGCGGTTGAGATCGACTTGGGACATGGCTGCAGGTGGCGCGCCACGCGACGGGCCCGTCCCTAGTTCCGTGGTGAGCCCTCGCCTCGCTTCGGCGCTCCGTCGGGACGGCGGCCCCAGTCGGCGGGCGGTGCCGTGAGGATAACGCGGCAGGGCGCCTTGTCGATCACGTACTTGGTCATCGCCCCAACGTAGTTCTCGAGCGGACCGCCGCCGCCGCCGAGCAGCGAGCCACCCCGCACCCGCGAAGGCTCCTCCGCTGCCAGCACGATCGCCTCGACGCCGCGCCGGCGTGCCTCGTTGACGATCGCCTGGCCGGTGCGGCGCGCGCGGACGATCGCGGTCGCAACCTCGACGCCCTCGTACTCCTCCCCGACCAGCTTGGCGCGCGCCAGGGCCTCGCGGGCGCGGCGCACCTGGGCCTCGGGCAGCGGGGCGTCGAGCGGTAGTGCCAGCGGCATCTCGAACACCCAGATCGCTTCGATCACCGCTCCCTCCTCGTCGAGGTCGTCGCGGGTCTCTCCCGCCAGCCGGCCGGCGGTCTGGATGATGTCGTCGTCGAGCGGGGTGCCGAAGATCGGGACCAGCATCGAGCCGAACTCCGGCTCGAGCGCCTCGTGCCGGAGAGCGCGCTCGGGAATCGTCACGCGCTTCAGCAGCGGCTTCCCCTCGCTCTTGCGATAGACGATGTACAGCACCAGGCCCCCGAGCAGCCAGCCGATCCCGACGTACCTGGCGGCGGCGTGAAACACCAGCACGGTCACCCAGCCGGCGGCGGACAGGAGCGCGCCGAGGATCGCGGGGAGCGGGACCCGGGCTCCCCGGATCGTGACCGACAGCGGCACCTTGTACGGCCGATCGCGACCGGGCTCGCGGAAGCGCAGCGCGATCACCGACACGTGGGCGATCGTGAACGCGAGCATCGCGCCGAACGCGTAGATCCCCACCAGCAGCTCCAGGTCGGTGGGGAGCACGAGCGCGGCCGCGGCCAGCGCGGCGACGGCGATGATCACGAACGGGGTTCCCCATCGGGGGTGAAGTCGGCCGATGACGCTCGGGATCTGTCGGTTGGTCGCCAGCGAGTAGCCCACCCGGGAGACGCCCAGCATCGAAGCCCCGGCCGCCGAGACCAGGGCTGCGGCACCGGCGACCGCGACCACGTACTTGAGCACGTCCGCGACCCACTTCGGACGAAAGGCGTCCACCACGCCGATCACCGGCGCCTTGATGTGCTGGGTGCCGAGCGCGGTGTGCCCGTCGTGGACCGGGAGCGCGCCGACCCCGACCAGCGCGATGCCCACGTAGATCAGGATGATCAAGAGCGCGCCGGGACCGACCAGCCGCGCCACCTGGCGGCGGGACACCGCCACCTCGCCGGCGAGTCCCGCTGCGGCCTCCAGTCCCGTGAACGCGATCACCGCGATCGTCAGCGCGAAGGCGAGGTCGGCACCGGTCGGCGCCGTCCCGAGATGGATGCTCTCAGACAGGTGGTGGGGCTCGAACACCAGCACGAGGCCGAGGACGATCACCGCCGCCTGCACGATCAGATCGACCCCCGCGGTCATGATCCGGGTGCGCAGACGCCTCGCGCTCACGCCGGCCACGTTGTCGGCGACCACCAGCGCGATGACCGCGAACGCGATCGCGATCTCGAGACCTCCCCGGCCGAGGGGGCGCCAGAACGCGGCCAGGTAAGCCGGGACGGTCAGCGCCGTGACCGCGATCAGGATCGTGTAGTCGAGGACGATCGCCCACGCCGCGACGAAGCTGACGAGCTCGTTGAACGCGTAGCGCGCGAACACGGGTGAGCCTCCGCGTTCCTGGTGCAGCGACGCGCCCTCGGCGTAGGTCATCGCCGTGAGCTGGAAGAAGATGCCCGCCGCCAGGAACACCGCCGGCGTGAGCCCGTTCGCCCGGTGCGCGACGACCCCCAGGGCGAAGTACACCGAGCTGATCGACGTGGTGTATACGACGGCGAACAGAGCGCGGTTGCTGAAGGCGCGGTCCGTCACGGCGTCATCCGCAGGGGTTCACCGTCGTCGCAGCCCGAGGTACAGCCGCGCGGCGCCGGCGAGGACGAACAGCGATCCCAGGAGCACGCCGGTGGCGATCGGACCTCCGCCGGCTGCCAGCGTGCGCACGAGCAGCGCAACCCCGATCACGATCATCAGGACCGACATCACGCGGGTCGCCGAGCTGTGCACCTGGCGCGGCTTGGACATCTCGGTACAAGCTTACGGTCGCGGCTTCGTCGCGTGGCGGGCGTGCAATGCGAGCGTGCGCATTCGGCGCGGCCTCGGAGTGGCCCGGCGGTTCGGGGGTAGGCTCGTTAGCCGTATGAGAGTGCGCCCGGACACTGGATCCGAGGAGCAGCTCAGCCGGGCACGCCGGCTGCTCGTGCTCGGCATCTGCTCGATGAGCCTGCTGATCGTCGGGCTCGACGTGACGATCGTAAATGTGGCCCTGCCCTCGATCCACCGCGCGCTGCACGCGTCGGTCTCCGGGCTTCAGTGGACGATCGACGCCTACACGCTCGTCCTCGCGAGCCTGCTGATCCTCGCCGGTTCTACGGCGGACCGCGTCGGCCGGCGCCGGGTGTTCCAGACCGGGCTCGTGGTGTTCTCGCTCGGCTCCCTGCTCTGCGCGCTCGCGCCGAGCCTCGAGCTCTTGGTGGCCGCGCGGGTGCTTCAGGCCATCGGGGGGTCGATGCTCAACCCGGTCGCGATGTCGATCATCCGCAACGTGTTCGACGACCCGCGCGAGCGAGCGCAGGCGATCGGCATGTGGGGTGGCGTGATCGGCCTGAGCCTCGCGCTCGGTCCGGTGGTGGGCGGCGCGCTCGTGGATTCGGTCGGCTGGCGCGCCGTGTTCCTGGTCAACGTCCCTGTTGGGGTCGTGGCGTTCGTGCTGACCGCCGTGTTCGTGCCGGAATCGCGTGCCCCCCATCCACGCCGGTTCGATCCGCTGGGTCAGGTGCTGGTGGTCTCGGCGCTGGCATCACTCACCTACGCGATCATCGAAGGCAACGGCGCGGGCTGGACCTCCCCCGAGATCGTCGGCCTGTTCGCCCTCTCGCTGGTGTCCTTCGCGGCCCTGATCTGGCACGAGCTGCATCGCGAGGAGGCGCTGCTCGAGGTGCGCTTTTTCCGCAGCGCCCCGTTCTCGGGTGCCAGCGCGATCGCGGTGTGCGCGTTTGCCGCTCAATCAGGTTTCCTTTTCCTTAGCACGCTGTACCTCCAGGACGTGCGCGGGCTCTCGCCGTTTCACGCCGGCCTGTACATGCTGCCGATGGCCGGGATGACGCTCGTGTTCGCGCCGCTGTCGGGGCGGATCGTCGGCAACCGTGGCGCGCGCCCGCCGCTGGTGGTCGCTGGGGGCGCGCTGACGGTGGGGGCCGTGATGCTGACCCGGTTGGCGCCCGACACCTCGACCGCGTATCTGTTGGGTGCCTACTTCATCTTCGGGTTCGGGTTCGCTCTGATCAACCCTCCGATCACGAACACGGCGATGTCGGGCATGCCTCCCGCTCAGGCGGGCGTCGCCGCCGCCGTCGCCTCCACCAGCCGCCAGGTCGGCCAGACGCTGGGCGTGGCGGTCGTGGGAGCGGTCGCCGGCGGGGGCATCGCGACCGTCGTCGGTACGGGCTTCGTCACCGCGACCCGGGCGAGCTGGTGGATCATCGCCGTCCTCGGCGCCGTGATCCTGATCGTTGGGATCCTCACCACCTCGCGCTGGGCCGAGGGGACGGCGCGCCGCACCGCCGATCGCTTCCGGGAGAGCCCGCAGCCGAGACCGTACCCGCGCGGCGAGCCGGTGGCGGGGTAGCCCAGGGTTAGCCCGGAGCGCCACTCACCTCGACACCGTTTCACTCGCGTCGTTGGGCTCCAGGGCATCCGGACCGGGATCGCCGCCCTCGGCGACGGTCTTCAAGCGCTCGCCGTAGTACGTCCATCCGTGCTCGTGGTTGTCGCGATGCGGACCCTCGGGAAAGCCGGTGTGGCTGAGATGCACGGTCGTGCCGCCCTCTTCCTCTTCGAGCTCCCAGCGAACCTCCGTGCGGACGCCCATCGGCTGATTGCGCCAGTCCCACGTGTAGGCCAAGAGCCGCGGAGGATCGAGTGCGATCACCTCCCCCACCGCCTGCCATTCCTCCCGAATGAATTCGAACCGTCCGCCAATCCGTGGCTCGAGCGTCGTGACCGGCATCCAGCTCGGAATCTGTGCGGGATCGGTCAGAAGCTCGAACACCCGCTCTCGCGGCGCGTCGATGTGAACCGTCTGGTGGACCGCAAGAGCGGCCGTCTGAGCTTCGCTCATCGTCTTCCTCCTGGCTGTTTGGTTTCCGCCGCCGTCTTGAGGTCGGCGAGCGCCTGACTCCAGAACTCGTGGAAATACGCCTGCAGCTCGGCCAACCCGTCGGGCGCGAGCTGGTAGACGCGCCGATTGCCCTCGGGCCGGTCGGTGACGAGCCCGGCGCGCTTGAGCACCTTCAGGTGCTGGGAGACCGCCGGCTGGCTGACCGGCAGCTCACTCACGATCTCCCCCACTGCCCGCGGGCCCCCTCGCAGGAGCTCCATGATGCGCCGCCGAGTGGGATCGCCGAGTGCGTCGAGGGAGCCGTCATAAGCTGCCACGAATATAGCTTATCACTTATGGACGCTCGTGTGCGACGCGCTACACCGGCTCCTCGCCGGCCAGAAGCTCCATCAGCAGCGCGTCGTGCCAGCCATCCCCATCGACGTCGCGCTCGTAGGCCCGCATCACGCCGACCCGCCTGAAGCCCACTTTCTCGTAGGCCCTGATCGCGGCTGCGTTTGCCGCGGCGGGGTCGATCGTGACCCTGTGATGGCCCCGTTCGTCGAACAGGCCGCGGACCACGCGCCGGAGGACTTCCGACCCGATCCCCCTTCCGTGTATGGCAGGGTCGAGGAACAGATCGATCGCGGCGTGGCGGTACTTCGGCTCAGGTTCCTCCCGGTATTGGACGAGACCCGCCACCGCACCGTCGACCTCGATCGTCAGTCGCGTGGACTCCGGCTCATCCCAGGGAAACTCTTCCGAGGGGCGATCCCACCAGCGCAGGACCTCCGGCGTCATGTGAATCCGCCGCAGCTCCGGCTCGTCGCCCGCGGCGAGAGGGCGAAGAACGAGCCCGGAGAAATCTCCCGTGTCGGTCATCGCGTCAGGATTCTCGCGCCTGCCGCCTTTAGCTCTCGCTCCGAAATGGCCGCCAGGCTTGGAGGGATCGCTCGGCACCAATCCGTCCGAGTCCTGCTCGAACATATGTTCCCATGGCGGCTCGGGCCACGATCTTGCACGCCGACCTCGACTCGTTCTATGCGTCCGTGGAGCAACGAGACGATCCTCGCCTCCGCGGCCGGCCGGTCGTCGTCGGCGCCGGCGTCGTGCTCGCGGCGAGCTACGAGGCCAAGGCGTACGGCGTTCGCACCGCGATGGGCGGGAGGCAGGCCCGGCGCCTGTGCCCCGGCCTCGTCGTGGTCAGCCCCCGGATGTGGGCATACGCGGAGGCCAGCAAGGCGGTGTTCAAGCTGTTCGAGCAGACGGCTCCGGTCGTCGAAGGACTGTCGATCGACGAGGCGTTTCTGGATGTGCGTGGCCTCGGCCACATCTCGGGCACGCCGGCCGAGATCGCGATCGCCCTCAAGCGCAAGGTGCGTGAGCAGATCGGCCTCCCGATCACGGTCGGGGTCGCCCGGACGAAGTTCCTGGCCAAGGTGGCGAGCGCCGTCGCCAAGCCCGACGGGCTGCGGGTGGTCGAACCGGACGAGGAGCTGGCGTTCCTGCATCCCCTTCCGGTCGAGCGGCTGTGGGGCGTCGGCGCGGTCACCGCGAAGCGGCTCCACGAGCGCGGGATCAGCACCGTCGCACAGGTGGCAGAGCTCGGGGAGACGGCGCTCGTGTCGATGCTGGGCCGCGCCTCCGGCCGGCACCTGCATGCGCTCGCGCACAACCGCGATCCCCGGCCGGTGCAGGTACGTCGCCGCAGGCGGTCGATCGGCGCGCAGCGGGCGCTCGGCCGGACGCCGAGGCCTCCCGAGGAGCTGGCAACGGCGCTGCTCGCACTCGTCGACCGCGTCACCCGCCGGCTGCGCGCGGCACAGCGCCTGTGCCGCACCGTCGTTCTTCGCATGCGCTTTGACGACTTTTCCCGGGCCACTCGCTCGCAGACGATGAGGGAGCCAACAGCTCGTACGGCCGCGATCCTGATGACCGCCAGTGGGCTGTTGACCGCGTCGATGCCGCTGATCCGGCGCCGCGGGCTCACGCTGATCGGCATCGCGCTCGCAAACCTGACCGACCAGGGAGGGGCCCAGCTCGTGCTTCCGTTCGACCGCGCGCGCAATCTAGACGCGACGCTCGATCGGGTTCGGGAGCGGTTCGGCTCGGCGGCGATCACCCGCGGCGCGCTTGTGGGCCGCGACCCGGGAGTGTGGGTGCCGCTGCTCCCAGACTGACGGCCATACCCTAGGGGTCCTCGACGGGCACCAGGCGATCGCCGTCGGCGCTGAACGCGAAGCCGCCCAGGCCGAACTCCGACGCCAACAGCCCCGGGATCGCGTGGAGCGCCACCGGGGTGACCTTCTGCCCCGCCGGGGTCTCCTCGGTCAGCGCCGGTTCCTCGAAGCCGCGCAGAAACACGCGTTGGCCGTCGGGACGGTGGGCGCACACCATCAAGCCGGTGACGAACGGGGAACGCGGATGGGTCGAGGTGTACCAGTTGCTGGTCTCCAGGTCGACGAACGGGGCCGGTTCGGGCACGAATCCGTACAGGTCGGCCCGGCCGTCCCCATTCCCGGCCTGGACCACGAGCTCGGGTCCGTCCTCGCCGACCCGGTAGCGCCAGCCCGACTGCTCATACGGACCGCCGGAGCCAAACGGCACCGGCTCGAGCAGGCCGCCCCGGCCGAAGCCGACGTCGGCCAGCCACGTCGCACCCTCGCCTCGCACGCGCAGAACCAGGTGGCTGCGTGGTCGCACCGTGCCGGGCTCGGAGCCCGCCCGGACGCGCGCCAGCATCAGCTCCACGTCCGCTCCGAGCGCCTCGAGCGCGGCCTTCAGAAGCAGGTTGAGCTCGAAGCAGTAGCCGCCGCGACGCTCGAGCACGAGCTTGCGCTCGAGGTCGTCCGGTGCCAGCGACACCGGCACGCCCCGCTGGGGATCGAGATTCTCGAACGGAATCGAGAGGAGTTGGGCGTTGTGGACATCCGCGATCGCCGGCCGCCCGCTCAAGCCGATCCGGTCCAGATAGGCATCGAGGTCGAGCATTGAGACGGACTCTACGGACGGCCGGTCGGCGCCCCGGCGAAAGCCGCGGCGGCGACCCTCCAGCGCGTGTCCTACGATGGGCGCCATGGCTTCATCTTCGACTATCGCCGCCCACGGCCCCGAGCGCGTGCTGGAGCAGCATCGCCTCGACCTCACGCGTTACTGCTATCGGATGCTTGGTTCGCCGTTCGAGGCGGATGACGCAGTCCAGGAGACGATGATCCGCGCCTGGCGCGGATTCGACCGGTTCGAAGGCCGCTCGGCCATCCGATCGTGGCTTTACCGGATCGCGACCAACGTGTGCCTGGACATGCTCAAGGGCCGGTCCCGCCGGGCGCGGCCAATGGACCTGGGTCCGTCCGGCGCACCCGTCGAGGCGAACCTGCACACGCTTGCCGAGGTGACCTGGATCGAGCCGATCCCCGACCACGCCGTCGGAGACGAGGGCGACCCCGCCGAGGTCGCCGTCGGGCGCGAGACCATTCGGCTCGCGTTCGTGGCCGCGCTCCAGCACCTGCCCGCTCGCCAGCGCGCCGTGCTCCTTCTGTGCGAGGTGCTGCGTTGGAAGGCGAGCGAGGTGGCGGAGCTGCTCGACACCAGCGTGGCATCGGTAAACAGCGCGCTCCAACGCGCCCGCGCCACGATCGACGCCAGCGGCGTCAGCGAGAGCGATCCCGCGCCGGCGATGGACGCGGGGCAGCGGGAGCTCCTAGCTCGGTACGTGCGCGCGTTCGAGAGCTACGACATGAACGCGCTCACCTCGCTGATCCAAGAGGACGCGGTCCAGTCGATGCCGCCATACGACCTGTGGCTGCGCGGCCGTGAGGACATCCTGACCTGGTGGATCGGGCCCGGGATCGGGTGTCGCGGCTCGCGCCTCGTTCCCACGGCCGGGGCGAACGGGTCGGTGGCGTTCGGGCAATACAAGCCCAGCGAGTCGGGAAGCGGCTTTGATCCGTGGGCGCTGCAGGTGCTCGAGCTCGGGGAGGGAAAGATCGTCGAGTTCACGTTCTTCCTGAGCACCGCGCGGCTGTTTCCGTTGTTCGGACTTCCGCCCCGGCTGGAGTCCTGAGGCCTGTCGGCGAGAGGTCTCCCCGGCGCGGCCGATCAATCGGGCAGGACGTCTTCGAGGCCCATGAACTCGAGCAGCTGGCGCAGCTCGACCGACGCTCGCCTCAGCCTGAGCTGACACCCGCTGCGCCTGGCCGCCAGCGCGAGCCGCGCAAGTGCGTCGATCGTGACCGCGTCGGCGCCGACGCCCTGTACATCGCAGAACGCGACGGATGCCTCGCCGTGGCTGAGGAGCGCACAGACGCGATCGCTCAGGCCCGGCAGGTCAGCGCGAGAGATCGGCCCGCGGATCGCGAACGCAATCGTCCCTCGCTCATCCAGAGCCATCGCATGCAGAGACGGAGCCGGAGGCCAATAATCATCGGTGCCCGCCCCAGCACCACGACGCAACGACTACAGCGCGACTCCGATGAGCGTCGGTTCCACGTCAAGGGTGACGCCAAACGCGTCCTCCACGCCGCGTCTCAGCTCCCTGGCCACCTCGATCAGCTCGCGGGTCGTGGCACCGCCCCGGTTCACGATCGCCAGCGTGTGTTTTTGCGAGATGCCGGCCCGGCCTTCGCCGTAGCCGGGATGGAAGCCCGCCCGCTCGATCAGCCACGCCGCCGAGGTCTTGACGTGTCCGTCTGCTTCCGGCCATGCAGGTGGCGGCGGGCTTCCTTCTCCAAGCCGCTCGGCCACGCGGCGCGCAAGGACCGCGAACCGTGCGGTCGACAGGATCGGGTTGACGAAGAAGGAGCCGGCACTGACCGAGTCCGGGTCGTGGGGATCGATCACCATCCCCTTCCCGCGTCTCAGCGCCAGCACCGCTTCGCGCACCTCCGCCGCCGGAGGGCGACTTCCGGGCTCGACGCCCAAAGTCCGAGCCAGCTCCGCGTAGCGAACGGGCCGAGCGGTCGCCGAACGCTCGAGCGCCAGGCTCACGCTGAGCACGGCGTGCCGGCTCGAACGTTTGAAGGCGCTCGAGCGGTATCCAAACCCGCACTCCCCCGGCGAGAGCTCGGCCACGGCGCCGGTGCGTCGGTCGTAGGTGCGCACGGAGACGATCGTCTCCGAGACTTCCTGCCCGTAGGCGCCGACGTTCTGGATCGGCGTGGCGCCGACCGAGCCCGGTATCCCGGAGAGACACTCGACTCCGGCCAGCCCGTCGCCCACGCATCGTGCGACGAGCTCGTCCCACGATTCCCCGGCGGCGACCTCGAGCCGGACCAGGTCGCCCTCGCTCCTCGCGGTGACGCCGGACGTGGCGACGCGGGCCACCGTACCCGGGAAGCCATCATCCGCGATCACGAGGTTCGATCCTCCGGCCATGACCAACAGCGGCTCACCGGCCGCGTCGGCGCCCGAAACCACTTCGACGATCTCCTTCTCCGCACGGGCCTCCAACAGGAGGCGCGCCGGTCCCCCGACCCGCAGCGTGGTCAGCTCCGAGAGCGGGGTGTCGCGGCGCTCGCGCATGGCAGGAAAACTAGACGGGCGGACTCCGCCGCCGTCCTGTCAAATCCGGTTTGGACCGGCGGCGCCGTGGATAACTGACGCTCAGGGATGAGCATCAAGCCCGAGCCCGAGCAACGGACCGAGCACGAGATCAAGGTCCGCGAGGTGACCGACTATCAGGCCGCATGGACCGAGCGCGAACGCGGCACGCCGGGGGCATTCACCATCCAGCTGATCCTCGACCGGGGTGTGGACGAGTACGTGATCCGCCCTACCGCCGAGGACGCCGAGGTCATCGTCGCGCTCATGCGCAGCTCGGGCAGGGTGCACTTCGACCTGGACCGCAAGGTCCTGATGTTCGGAACCACGTCCGTCAGCACATAGTCACGCTCCGCTCGTCCATCTCGGAGCCCGCCGCCGGCGTCCACCCCGGCTTGGGATGCGGGGACCTCGGCGGGCGCCGGCGAATAGGTCGGCGACGCCCGGGTCCATGTAGTAGTCGGTGCCGCCGTCCGCTCGCCCATCCGTGGCGATCGGAAGCACCCGCCCCACGTGACGGGAGTAGCGGCCGGGCCAGGCCAGGATTCCAGCGACGCCGTGGGCGCCCTTTTCTAGCCCGAGGCGCTTGGCGATGTCCTCGCCACCGAACCGCTCTCCGGGTGCGTCGGCGAGGAGATCGAACAGTTCGCGCGCGGGTGGTGCCAGCTTGTCGTACAGCCAGGCGGCCTGGTCGGCATCTGCTGCCGACCAGGCTGTCGCCTCACCGTGGTGACGGAAGCCGCGGGGGCCGCGACGTCCCTGCCCGCCGAACGGCGGCGGAGCCCCCGGTTCCGAGGCCAGGAAGGCTGCGAACCAGGCGTAGAACTCCGGCACGCGCTCCTCGGGGACGGCGACCGTGACCTCCTTGTCGGCCATCAGACCTCGCTGACGTCGGCCGGCTGTCCGGTGGCCTCCCCGCGCTCCGTGGCCTCACCCTGCTCGGCTGCCTCGCCGCGTCCGGCGCAGCGGTGCCGATGCAACCCGCGGTGTGGCCTGCCGTACCGGCGTCCGCGTCCCCGGCCAGGTGAGCCGGCGAGGAAACGACCAAAGAACGCGTGGAACTCGGCCACGCGATCCTCGGGGACCTCCACGGTGACCTGCTTGTACTCCGTAGGAGTAGCTGAGATTGGATTTGTATCCATCGGTTTGACTCCTTGTAGTTGCTTACTTAGGAAGCATATCACAAGTAAATACTTAAGTAAAGAGGCGAGCACGCCGCCGAACAAGCCGTGCCCTGCGCCGAGACTGAGGCCTCCGCCCGGCAGGCCTCGCATTGCTCCGTGTGAGGGTCGGATTTCATCGCCGATCGAGCTGTCGCCTGGCATCGTTCGCTCATGTCCGATGGACATCTGATCCTGGCGGCCGGGGCTCTGTTGGCCGCCGGGCTGCTGGCGTCGCTGGTCGCCGTGCGCCTCCGCGTGCCGAGCCTGCTGCTGTTCCTCGCGGTCGGGATGCTGGTGGGCTCCGACGTGCTGGGCTGGATCCAGTTCAACGACTACCGGCTGGCCAGGACGATCGGGGTGATCGCCCTCGCCCTCATCCTGTTCGAAGGCGGCCTCACCGGAGGGCTGCTCCATCTGCGGCCCGTGTTGGGTGCGGCGACGTCGCTGGCGTTCGTGGGGACCTTGATCACGGCCGCGATCACCGGCGTCGCAGCGGCAGCCCTGTTCGGATTCTCCGCCAAGCAGGGACTGCTCTTGGGCGCGATCCTGTCCTCCACCGACGGCGCCGCGATCTTCGCCCTACTGCGCGGGTCGACGTTGTCCCGCAAGCTCGCGCGGACGCTGGAGGGCGAGACGGGCCTGAACGATCCGGTCGCGGTGCTGCTGGTCGTCGGGTTCATCGACCTGCTGACGCACCCCGGGTACGACGCCGCCAATCTGGTGTGGCTGTTCGCGCGCGAGCTCGGCGTCGGCCTGATCGTCGGGGTGGCGATCGGGTGGCTGGGAGTGCTCGCGCTGCGCCGGGCGCGGCTCGCCACCGCGGGCTTGTATCCGGTCGCGTCGCTGGCGCTCGCGGCCCTCGCGTATGGCGGCGCGGACGTGCTCCATGGCTCGGGGTTCCTGGCCGTCTACCTGGCAGGCGTGATCGTGGGATCGGCAACGGTGCCGGCCGAGCAGACGATTGTGAACTTCCACCAGGGACTCGGCTGGGTGGCGCAGGTGACGATGTTCCTGACCCTCGGCCTTCTGGTGTCCCCCTCGCAGCTCGGCTCGGTGGCGCTGAAGGGCACCGTGCTCGCGCTCATCGTGGTGTTCGTGGCCCGCCCGCCCGCCGCGGCGCTCGCGACCCTCCCCTTCGCGTATACGTGGCGCGAGCGGCTCGTCCTCGGGTGGGCGGGTCTCCGAGGGGCGGTACCCGTCGTGTTGGCGACCTTTCCGGTGGTCGCCGGGGTATCGCGCAGCCTCGAGTTCTTCAACATCGTGTTCTTCGCGGTGTTGGTCTCCACGCTCTTGCAGGGGACCACGTTCGAGTCGGTCGCACGCCGGCTGAAGCTGACCACGAGCGAACCCGCCCTTCCGAGGCCACTCGCCGAGTCGGGCACGATCCGGCGGCTGGGCGCCGAGGTCCTGGAGTATCCGGTCGCGCCGGGCGACGCGATCGCGGGCGCGCGCGTCCGCGACCTGGGGCTGCCACGCGACGCCGTCGTCAACGTGATCGTTCGTGACGAGAAGGCGATCCCTCCTCGCGGCTCCACGCTGTTGGTGGCCGGCGACCGGTTGCACCTCCTGATCAGCGAGGAGTCGGCCCACGTCGTGCGGGATCTCGTCGATCGCTGGCGCAGGGGCCCCATCGGCCCCCCGCCGCGTCCGCCGCGTCGGGTCGAAGGGCGCCGCCCGATCTTCACCGTCTGGACTTGGGATGAGGACCGCGATGGAGATCCCGCGCGCCCGAACGCGATCGGCGGCCAGCGGACGATCGAGCAGCTGCGAATCCGCCGTGATCAGCCGGGTGGACTATGGGTGCTCGCAGACGGTCGTTACGCGGTGACCGGACCGCTGGCCGCGGTCGGCTCGCGGAGCGACCTCATGGAGTGGGGTCGGCGAAGGATGCGACGCGCCCCGGCAGAGGAGGTCGCGTGGCTGCAGACGGTCATCGGCGCGCTGGCCTCCGACCGCTCGAAGTAGACGATGGTGGGCCAACGGCCCGGAGCACGCCGGTCGACGGCGCCGGCGCGGCTGAGTTCACAGCCCCTCGCTCGCGGCCGGCACCACGGACGTGGCCGGTTCGGCCGGTGTGGCCGAGCCCCCGACCGGCTGGCGCCTGGCCCGCAGCAGCGCGACGCCGGCAACACCACTCCCTAGGGCGATCGCTGCGGTGAGGGCCGACGCACGCTGATAAACGTGAAGGGCGGCCGCCGGCGATCCGGGAGAGCCGAGGACGGCGATCAGGACCGCCACCCCCACCGCGAGCCCGATCTGGCGCAGCATGTTCACCACCGCGGAGCCGGTAGCGAGCGCGTGCGGCGGCAGAGACGACGCACCGGTGGCCATCAGCGTCGGCAGCGTCAGGCCGACCCCGATGCCGGTCAGCAGCATCCCTCCGAGCATGTCGTCGACGTAGTCGGGCGCGAGCCCGATCGCCACCGCCCACCAGGCCGCGCCGGCAGCGAAGATCGTCGAGCCGGCGGCAATCACCGGTCCGGGCCCGAACCGGGCGATCAGCCGTCCGGCGACGAGGAAGGAGAACAGGGGCACCATGATCGGACCGGGGGCGATCGACAGCCCGGTGGTCAGTGCCGACCAGTGCCAGACATCCTGGGCCCACAGTACGCGGGCGAGCAGCATCGCGCCAAACGCGGCGGAGAACAACAGCGCGACGATCGACGCACCCGTGAACGGGCGCAGCCGCAACAACGCACGATCGATGAGCGGATTGCGGTTCCGCGCAGTGTGGACAGCGAACAGCGACAGGGCACCAACGGCCAGGCCCAGGGCGGCGATCGTCCGGGCGCTGGCCCATCCCCACGTCCCGCCGTTCACGAGCCCGAGCGACAGCGCGCCCACCCCACCGGTGACCAGCAACGCGCCGAGTGCGTCGGGCTTCGGTACCGGATGGCCGGGAACACGCGGCAGCCGACGCCATCCGACCGCCAGGGCGAGCAGACCGATCGGAACATTGACCAGGAACACCCAGCGCCAGCTCGCGGCGACCAGCACGCCTCCGACGACCGGCCCGAGCGCCGCCGCGAGGCCCCCGACGGCGGTCCAGGTGCGGACGGCTCCGGAGCGGCGCTCCGGCGGCGAGGTAGCGAGGATCAACCCGAGCGAGGTCGGGGTGAGCAGAGCCGCGCCGGCCGCCTGCACGACACGGAACGAGACCAGCATCGCCACGCTGCTCGACGCGCCGCATGCAGCGGAGGCCGCGACGAAAACCGCCACGCCGAGAAGGAAGCCGCGCTCGCGGGGGTATCGCTCGGCGAGGCGGCCGAACAGCACCAGCAGTGCCGCATAGACGATCGCATACGCGTTCAGGACCCACGAGAGGTCCGCCAATCCGCTGCCCCGCACCTGAAAGTCCGTAGCCATCTGCGGCAGGGCCACATTGACGATGAACAGATCGAGACTCGCCAGCACCACGCCCGCACACACGATCACGAGCACGAGGTCGGGGGATGCGTCCCTGCGGGCCTGGCTTAGTCCTGCCATAGCCAGGCATCGTACCACTACTGGCTTAGGCAGTCAAAAGTCAGCTATTATCTCCGGCATGCCACCTTTCCTACGCTTGGCCGGATCGCTGGAGCCACGCGGCGCGTGGAGCGCCGATCGCTGCCCGATCGCCAAGTCGCTCGCGGTGGTCAGCACCCGCTCCGCATTCCTCATCTTGCGCGAGGCCTTCTACGGCACCACGCGCTTCGACGACTTCGCCGACCGGGTGGGCATCAGCGAACCCGTCACCGCTGCCCGCCTGCGCGAGCTCGTGGAGCAGGGGCTGCTCGAACGCGAGGATTATCGGGACCCTGGACAACGCACCCGGCAGCGCTACCGCCTCACGCCGAAGGGCGCGGATCTGTTTCCCGCCCTGGTCGCGCTCATGGAGTGGGGCAATCGCTGGCTCGACGACCGCGGCGGCCCGGTGGAGCTCCGCCATCGAGACTGCGGGGAACCCGTCGGCCTGGAGCTGCGTTGTGCGGCGGGCCATCCGGTCGCCACGGACGAGCTGGACCTGGCCCGGCGGGTCTAGTCCGGGCGGTCGGCTCGCCGGGCGACTCGGCGCTCGGCTCGCATCCGGCGGCGGTCGGCGAGCGTCGGGCGCGGTGTGAGCGGCTGGTTTCTGGTGCGCCGCAGGACGATATACGTGACCGTCCCCCACGTCGCGGGGATCCAGAGCGCGATCGCGTGATATACGACCGTGGCCGCGGTCGCGGTGGTTGCGCTGACGCCGTAGATCACGAACATCCCGACCAGGCTGCCGTCGAGGACGCCGACGTTGCCTGGAACCGGGACCAGGTTCGCGATGTAGCCGATCTGGTAGGCGAGCACGATGGTGGCCAGCGGCGGGGTGTGACCGGTCGCAGCAAAGCACGCCGCGAGCACCGCGATGTCGGCCCACAGGTAGATGATCGCCCCGCTGAGCCGCCAGTCCGGCTTGAACAGCAGCTCGCGGGTGTCGCGGATGCTCTGCACGCTTGTCTCGAGCACCGTTCGCAATCGCCCCGGAGCGCGCCGCATCGCGCCGCCCTCCACCAGCCGCGGGATCGCCAGGAAGAACAGGAACACCGCGATCGCGGCGGCGGCAGGCACGGCGCTCAGCAGCGGGTTGCTCGGACCGGGCAGGATCCCCACGAACAGCGCCAGGCCGACCAGCGCGAGCGTGATCACGTTGATCGCGCTCGTCAGCAGGAACAGCACGACCGAGCGCTCCGCCACGCGCGCCGGTCGACCGCCTCGCTCGATCAACATCCACGCCCCGACCGTGACGCTGCCCGCGCCGCCCAGCGACACCGCGGCGCCGAACGCCAGCTCGGTCAGTGCCACCCGCGCCCCGAAGCGGACCGGGACGCGCTCGAACACTTGCACGAAGGCGAGCACGTAGCCAAGGCACGAGGCCACTTCGAGGAGCACCGCTCCGACCACCCAAGCCGGCTGCATGTGCGCGACCGTGTGGCCAACGCCGCGGAGCGCCGGAACCGCGAGCACCAGGCCCACCACCAGCGCCGCCAGAACCGCGAGCGAAATCAGGCCATGGAGGAGCTTGTGATTCGCGGTGCCCTCATCGAGCATCCCCTCCCCTGCCTCGGAATCGGTCGGTGCCGCTGGCGATTCATCCCGCGGTCGCCGGGGCGCGTGGTTGGAAGCCACGCGCTCACGATGACAGGAGTTACGATCGGTGTCAGCCCTGACGACGGACGACGAGGAGAAGCCGATGCCCGAAACCAAAGCTCCTTCCAAGGTCACTGACGAGGCGCGGATCCGCGAGATCTTTTCCCGCTTCGACAGCCGCGAGTCGTTCTTCGCGGATCCGGAAGGGACGTGGATCGATCGTCCTCACTACCGCGTGTTCGCGCAGAACCTCGAGATGCGCACGCGCGAGGAGGTGGTCGCGTGGTTTGGCGGTCTGTTCGATGCGGTGCCCGATCTGCACATGGACGTCGAGGACGTGGTGGTCGCGGGCGAACCAGGACACGAGCGGGCGACCGTCCGCTGGCGGGTCACCGGGACCTTCTCGGGGGCTCCGTACATGGGCATCGAGCCGACGGGTCGTCGGGTCGACATCCGCGGCATGGACCTGCTCAGCTTCGAGGACGGGCGAGTCGCCGGCAACAACATCTACTACGACCAGCTGACGTTCGCGCGACAGATCGGAATGCTTCCTTCCGAGGGATCGGTCGGCGACACGGTGATGATGGGCGCCTTCAACCTCGTCACAAAGACCCGCGCGGCCATCCGGGAGCGTTCCGCGCGCTGAGGCGCTCAGAGCGCTCGAGCGCTGTGGCGCCCGGCTCCCCCGCCGGCTAGTCGGGCACGAAAAGGCGCCCGCGCATCTGCTCCTCGCTCTGAGGGTTGATCTCCCACAGCCCCTTCAGCTGTGCGCGGAGGTCATCCGGCAGGCGATCGACGCCGGCCTGGTCGATCTCGAGGAGGTTCCCCGCCGGGTCGCGGAGGTAGAGCTGGACGACGTCTCCGGGCAATTCGATGAAGTGGTTGCCGAAGGATCTCCGGTCGAACGCGCCCCGAGGCTCGGCCGCACGGTAGACCGGCTCGACATCGTCGACCGTGATCGCGAAATGATGGTGGCTGGTCGGCTGCAGATCGCGCTCGAACAGGTGCAGTTGCGTGCGGCCAAGGGCGAGCCACTGAACCGGGAGGCCGAAGTTCGGGGTCGGAATCGGCTGGGCCCCGAACAGCTCGACGTAGAAGTCGGTCGACTCCCGCAGGTCGTGTGCGTTGACGCTGACGTGGTTGATTCGGGCGGTCACTGCGGCCCGCGCTGTATCTCCTTCACGCGCCAACGATACCTCTCGGGCGCTGGTCGAGTCTGGTTTTCCCCTTCTACGCGGCGCTCGCAGCACGCCGTGCGGTGGCAGGCGGAACGTCACTCGCGCGGGCGTCAGATTCGACGCGAAAGAGGAGAACCACGTGGGGCTGGATGCTCACCTCTGCTGACTCAATGGAAGCGACTCGACCAACCAAGATGCCAAGCCGACGTTCGCGCCGGTGCGACAATTGTCACCGTGTCCATGGCCAACGTCGAGATTGCCCGGCGCGGATACGCCGCCGCGGCGCGCGGAGATCTCGACGCGATACGCGAGCTGCTACATCCCGACGTCAAATGGCACGGCGGCGACCCCTCGGCGCAGGAGGCGTGCCACAACCGCGATGAAGCGCTGCAATTCATGCGCCAAGCGCGTGAGCGCCGCGCGCTCGGAGAGCTGGTCGATGTCATCGACGCGGGCGATCGCGTGGTCGTGATCATGCGGCCTCCGTCAACCGCGGGCGACCAGGCACTGACTGCCAACGTCACGACTTTTCGCGACGGCAAGGTGGTCGAGATGGTCCACTACCCCAATCCGGACGACGCCCGCGCCGCTGCGGGCGTGTGAACCGCGCCCGTCGGACCGCCGCACTCTCGTCGCCCTCAGGGATCGTTCTGCAAACTGCGCAGTACCGCAGCTCGTTCGGCGGTCACGCCACTTGCACGCTGCTTGGCGGCTTCCGAGGGGGTCAGCCCCGCACCGATCCAGTCCGCCACCTCGTCGAACGGGATTCCGGCTTGCCACCACGCTTTGACGGCCTGCATCGCGCCCATGCCCTGCGCCTGTTGCCGCCCCGCCTCGACCGGGGTAATCCCCAATTCCTTCCAGACCAGGGCTTCGCCGGCCTCGATGCCGTGGATTGCCCAGGCGATGGCCTCGTCGTCGAACCACTGACGGTGGGCGTAGGACTGCATCACCCGCGGTTCCTGGCGCTGTACGGCTTGCCTGAATCGATGCGGGCCCACGATGGTGTGGGGCGACGGCACAGCCGGTCCGGCCGGCCCGGCTTCTGCCCGGTGCTCCCGCCCATACGCCTGTACCGGGGTTCGGCCCGCGCGCTTGTGCTTGCGCGCCTGGACCACGTTGAATCCGAGCTCGGTCCAGCCCACCGCCTCGCGGGCGTCGATCTTCGCGTACATCCACTCACGTACGGTGTCCGGCGTGACACCGGCGAGCTTCCACCGGATGGCATCGATCGGCTCCGACACTCCCGCCTGCCGCCAGCCCACCGCGTCGGACGGGTCAACGCGATGTTGCCACCAGCTCAACCCCTCCTGCCTGGAGATCCCCAACGCCTCCCACGGCTCGGGTTCAAACGACGACTGGTCGCCGGGCTCGGGCTGCTCGAACGTGGTCCTGGTCACGATCGCCCCCCGGCCGCATCCCCGATCAGAACCGTGTCTGCCCAATCGGGCGTCCTTCCCCGCCGATCCATGAGTCCGACCACCACGCGGATGCCGGAGGGTGGCGCGGAGCGCCAGGGCGTGTAACCGTCGGTGAGCACGATGATGAGGTCGGGGCGCGGGCGTAGCCCGGCCGCGGCATCCAACCCCTTGCCCATGTCGGTACCACCGCCGCCCTCCAACCGGATGCCGCGAAGGTCGCGCACCCGCTGCGTTCGGTAGGCGCGGGCGTCGCAGGCGATGACCCGCAGGTTCCGTCGCGCGACGCCGAGGCTGCGCAGCACCCCGGTGACCTCCCCAAGCGCCTGTCCGAGCATGGAATCGCTCATGCTGCCGGACGTGTCGATCACCAGCGCCACCTGCGGAAGGGGCTGGCGCAAGCTCGGCAGAACGACATCGGGGACAGCGCTGGTCCGGCGCGAGGGCCGCCGATAGGTGAAATCGACCCGGCCGGTGATGTCGGCGGCGCCCCGCCGCACGTGTGCCGCGAGCTGACGGCGCCAGTTCACGCTCGGCTCGAGTATCTCGTCCGCCCAGCGCTGCCACCCGGCCGGGGCATCGCCGCGCTCTCGGGTGTGCTCGCGGATCTTCCTCGCCGTATCGCGCGACACCAGGCGCGCCCCGACCGCGGTTACCCCGGGCTTGTTGCAGTCCCAGGCGCGATCCTGTCCGTCACAGCCGCTCCCGCAGTCGGGCGCGCCGCCGTCCCCGGCGGCCGACCGTGGGCTTGCACTCGCGCCGGTTGGGCGATCGTGGGCGCCGCCCTCGCCGCCCGCAGCCATCAGCCCTTGCTGCTCATCGGCGTCGGAATCCAGCGCGTCCCAGTACTGCTCGGCCGTCCAGCTCTCGGGCAAGCCGAGCTGCGAGGGGGTTATCGCCCCGTGGGGCAACTTCAGCCGTGCGGTGTGCAGGTCGTCGTTGATCTCGGCGTCGCCGGCGACGTTCCAGCGCCGCTGCTCGGCGCTCTGGGGACTCACGGGATTGGGGCTGGCCGTCTCGGCGAGCGGCGGCCCGGGATAACGCGCCGCGTGTTCGCGAAGCAGATGGCTCACCTGGTGCAACAGCCAAAAGCCGAGTTCGGACGCATCGACATCCGCCAGCACGCCGGGGTCGACGTACACGTGCCAGTCGCGGTCGGCGGGAAAGGCGCGCAGCTCGCTGGCCAGATCGTCACCCCCCGAAGATGTCTCGACAACCACTGGCTGCAACGCCAGCAGTGCACTCGCCAGGTAAGGCGCCTCGTGCGCGGCCCAGACCCGGCCCGCGGCCCACCGCCGGCGAAGGTCCGGCGGCAAATCGTCAATCCGCGAAAAGCGCACGAGCCATCCCGGTTTCATCCTCGGTCATCATCCAGCGTCGACGCGCAACAGCCCGGCCGCCCGCAAGACCGGCGCCAGGTCCATGAGCGCCTCGGGAACCTCGGCCCCGGCCGGGCGATGGCCGGCGAGTGTGCGCGCCACCAGGGTGGCCACGTCTGGCGCGCCATCGGCGGCACGCGCCACCACGCGCCAAGCCTGCTGCCAGCGCTCTTCGCCGCCATCGGCGAGGGCGACCGAGGCGACGGCGGTCAAGACCGCGAACGCCCGATCGCTGCGCTCGGGAAGCACGAAGCTGTCGGGGTCAGAAAGCACCGCTTCGGGGTCGGGAAGGTCAAGGTGCTCCAGCCAGGCCAGGAACTCGAGGGCCGCGCCGTCGCCGACCGCGCCCTCCACGAGCACGGCGCGTGCGTCTTCTGAGGCGTGCGACGCCTCGCAAGCGGCCAGCACGCGGGCTACTGCCTCCCAGCTCCTTGGACTCGGCCAACCACGACCGGCGTCGGCCGCGGAGCGCGGCAGTTGCAAGGCCAGCGGCGGTCGCACCTCGAGGAAAGCGCCGACCGCCGCCCGGGCGGCCATCGCTTGCGCCGTGCTGGGCGGGTTCTCGATACCTGCCAGCACCGGCGGGGGGAAGCCCACCGCCAGGCCTTTGGCGATCTGCTTGCCGTCGATCGGCCAATCGAGATGCACCAGCCGGTTGGCGAGAGGCGCGGCGAGCTCCCAGCCGTCCGCGGCTTCATCCGGCGGGTTGGCCGCCGCCACGACGCGCACCCCCCGCGGCAGCTTCGTGTCGCCCACGACCCGCTCGAGCACCACTCGCAACATGGCCGCCTGAACCGCCGGGGGCGCGGTCGTCAGCTCATCCAGGAACAGCAGGCCCTCGCGCGCCTCGCAGAGACGGGTCGCCCATCCGGGCGGCGAGAGGTGGACGGAGCCGCCCACGACGACCGGCAGCCCGGCGAAGTCGCTGGGCTCCCGGATCGACCCGATCACGGTCTCCACGGGCCATCCGAGCGCCTCCCCAAGCGCAACCACGGCCGAGGTCTTGCCCGTTCCCGGGCTCCCCCACAACAGGACCGGCACCCCCGCCGATATCGCCACTCCGAGGGCCTCTTGCGCGACCGCGCTGTTCACAGACCGAGAGTACCGGCCGGCGAAACGGTGCCTATCGCTCCAAGATCGCGGGCAATGCGCGCGTGTTGACCACGTCTGCCGCAGTCGCCCAGCCCCGGCGCGCCGTCGCCACCGACAGGGTCATGTTCCCGAGCCCCCGCACCGAGTGCGCGTCGGTCGAACAGACGATGGGCACTCCGGCGCGGAGCGCGTCGCGCACGTGCTCGCCGCTGAGGTCGAGACGGTCCGGGAGCCCATTGACCTCGACCGCGACGCCTTCCTCGAGCGCGACCTCGAATACGCGCTCCAGGTCGAGCGCGTTCTCCGGCCGCCGGTTGATGTATCGCCCCTTCGGATGGCTGAGGCAGCGCACGTACGGATTGCGCATGGCCTCTTCGACGCGCTTGGTCAGCTCACCGCGCGGCATCCGCTGGCCGCCGTGCACGCTGGCCTGCACCCACTCGAGCTCCGCGAGGATGTCGTCCGGAAGGTCGAGGCGTCCGTCGGTGAGGATGTCGCACTCGATGCCGCGGAGCACGCGGAACGGGGCCAGCAGTTCGTTCGCCGCCGCGATCTCCTTCGCCTGCCGGCGCACGTCGCGCGGGGTGAGCCCCTGGACGGCGCCGACAGCAGGCGTGTGATCGCAGATCGCGACGTAGTCGTACCCGAGTTCCCGAGCGGCCCGCGCCATCTCCTCCACGCTCCCCCGTCCGTCCGACCACGTCGTGTGACAGTGCAGATCGCCGCGAATCTCCTCCCGCCGCAGGAGTGGCGGCGGCTCGCCGCGGAACGGCGCCTCGCGCAGCTCCGGCGGGCACCAGGGGAGGCCAAGGCCTCGGTACACCCCCTCTTCGTTGGGCGCTTCCGGCAGCGGCTCGAGCGCGTCGACGTACGCGGCCGAGCCCGTCGCGCGAACCAGGGCCGTCCCGAACCACTCCGGTTCGGCGACCACCAGCTCGACGGGCACCCCCTCGACCGTCACCCCCACCGCGCGCCGGTCGTCCTCCTCGAGCAGCGCGACGATCTGCGGCAGCGCTGCGAAACGCACGAGCACCGAGCGCGGATCCCGGGTGGCGCATACGAGCGCCAGCCGCTCGCAGGAGTCGCGCCACCGCCGTACGTCGCCTGCCGCCTCGCCATCAAGCGCGGCGGCGATGCCCCCCACCAGCTCCCAGGCGCGGCCCAGCAGGAGTCCGGGCCGTGGGCGCGGCTCCGCTTCACGGGCGAGTGCCTCGCGCAGGCGTGCCTCGGTCTTGGCTCCGATCCCGGGCACGGCCCGCAGGCGACCGTCGGCCGCGGCCTCGCGGAGCTCGTCAGCGGTGCGGATATCAAGGGCCCGCGCGAGCTCAATCGACCGCCTCGCGCCGAGGCCGAGGTAGCGGCCGAGACCGACGAGATCGGGCGCGAGCTCGCGCTCGAGCTCGGCCAGCTCGGCGATGCCGCCGGTCTCGACGAGCTCGCGCAACTTGGCCTCGATGCCCGGGCCGATCCCGCGCAGCTCGCGCGCCCTCCCCGACCGCACGAGGTCGGCCACTGGCAGCGCGGCACCCCGGATCGTTTCCGCGGCCCGGCGGTACGCGCGCGCCGTATAGGGGTTGGCCTCGACGAGCTCGAGCAGCGAGGCGAACGCGTCCAGGCGGTCAGCGATCTCACGGTTGTCCACTGCCGGTAGTTTCCCGGCAATCGTTGCGGCTCAGGCGAGCGCGACGCCGGCGGGGGCCGGCGTCAATGCCTGCGGGTGTCGATCTTCTCCCATCCGGCTGGTGAAGCGCCTGACGGTGTCGGGGCTGAGCCCCGGGCTCTCGGAGGTCAGCCGCGCGACTTCGGGATCGGTGAAGACCTGCTCGATGTCGTCGCTCACGCCGTCGGGAGCCGCGTGCTCTTGCAGGAGCTCGACGTGCTCGGGCCGGCGAGCGAGTTCCTGAGCGAGGAGCGGCCACCGCAGACTGAGGATCGTCCACAGCCCCAGCCGGCGGATGGCATCTTGATCGTCGTCGATCGCCCGACCACCGAGGAGCTGCGTGGTGCGTTCCACGCAGTACGCCGCGTGCAGCTGGTTGGTAACGCTCGGACCTGGTGCCATCGCATTGACGAGCTCCTGGAGGCCGCTCTCGGTGTCGAGCCGGTGTTCGCCGCTCGAGGCGAGCTCGAGCTTGCCGAGGCGTCGTACGGCCGCCAGGCGGAGCTCGGAAATTGGCCTCCCCCCGCCGTACCTACGTTCGGCCCCGGCGACCAGCCTCCGGATCTCGAGCTCTGACCACGCCCGGCCGAGCTCGTCGAGCGCCGCTTGCGGTGCCGCCGCTCGCTGGTCGGTTGGAGCCGGCGGAGGCAGATGCAGCGACAGCCCGAACACCCTGTCGACGAACCCCAGCCCGAAGGGACGGCCCGGCTGGCGCATGGCGTGCTGGAACTCGTTGTAGACCTGGAGGTAGCTGTCGCACAGCCAATCCCGTTCGGCGGGTACGAGCACCGCGACGAGCCGAGTCCTGTCCCTCTCGGTGTCCGGGTTTTTCAGTAGCGTCTGGAGCCCTTCGAGCAGCTCGACCACGTAGTCCGCTCGGCACCGATCGAGGTTGTCGATCACCATCACCAGCGGCCAATCCGAGGATCTGATCAAGAACGAGTAGCGCTGCTGGAGGTCGGCCATCGGGTCCCGGGTCCGCGTCGTCGCCTTCTCGCTGGCCGGAGACCCGAGAAGCAGACGTCGTACCGCGTTGGTGCCCGACCAGAGGAACGCGGCGATCGTTGCGAGGCCACCGATGAGTCCGGCGGCCCATTTCAGAAATTCACCTACCGCCAGCTGGCCCGATACGAACCACAGCATGAGGGCGGCCAGCACCAGCGGCATTACCGGAACCAGGTCCCTCAGAAACTGTCCGATCCGCCAGCTGTAGTCGCGCAGCCGCTTGCGTGCCAGGAGCGCTGCGCCGCACTCCCGGAACTGTCTGTGCAACTGTCCGTCCAGCGCGCTGATCAGCCACCACCACGGAGGCGCTACCCGCTGGTACTGCCACGCATCGAACCGGATTACGGTCCACGCCTGCTCGGGCCGATCTACATCGTGTGGTCCGGGGACGGAATCGCTGTCGGAGGCGTTGCGATCAGTGCCCGCCACGGGCAGTTGTAGGTAGTAGGCCACCTGTTCCACGAGATCCCGGCTGCCCGGGCCATCAACCTGGATCAGCAGCGGAGTCGCGCCGGACGTCGATGCCCTGCGCTCGCGCTCGAGGCGCATGATGACGACGCTCGCAATCGCGTCGAGGGCGGCGGTCTCCTGTTCAGAGAGGAGAGCCAGATGTGGACGGGTAATTCGGTCGGCAAACATCACGAAGAGAGGTCACCCCACCTGCCTTGACCGATTTTCGCGCCGGCGGGGGAGGTGAAATCGTGACAAAAGTCACCGGCCCGCCTGCCCGGAGTCATCGGACTCACGCCGGCGGCACGCCGAGCGCGCGCTAACTATCGGCGGCGCGCTGCTCGTCCATCGCACGGGGCTGATCGGGCGCTGCTCGGAGGCGCTGCGCGGCGACCGGCGCCCTGCGGCCCAGAGCCCACACGTCTCGCTTGAACAGCGCGATCAGTCGCAGCGGCGAGGTGGCCACGATCGAAGCGGTGCGCCGGCCAGAACCGAGCACGGCAATCTCGCGGGAGATGCCTTGGGCGGCGCGGACTCAACCGAGCCGCCGGACCACCTCCTCGAGCGGCTTGCGGTCCGCCCGGGCGAGCCAATCCTCTGGCGAGCGGCGCCCCGGATCGCGAGGACGCGCCGGGTAGCCAAACGTCAGCACCGTCACCGGACGCTCGTCCTCCTCGAGCCCAAGCAACCGGGCCACGCCTTCGGGATCGCCCGTGCCGTTTGGGCACGAGCCGATTCCCTCGTTCCAGGCCACGAGCATCATGTTCTGTGCCGCGCGCCCCGCGTCGAACGCCACCGGTCCGCCGCCGCGCACGGCGATCGCCAGGACGAGTGAGGCGCCACGAATGTTGCCCGCCACAAAGACCGCATCGGCAAGACGCTCGCGCGCCCCCGGGTCCTCGACGACCACGAAGCGCCACGGCTGCCGGTTGCGTGAACTTCCGGAGATCCGGCCCGCCTCCAGGATCCGGTTCACCGCCGACTCGGGCACAGGACGGTCGGAGTACTGGCGCACCTCGCGCCTGCTGGCCACCGCCAGAAACACGTCCATGCTGCTAAGCCTACGGCTTGCTTGGCGTGGAAGCTCGTCAGTGGCGAGTGGGCCGCCCGCTACCCTTGCCGACCGTGCGACGACGCATGCCCGGTCTCGTTGCCTCCCTGGGTATGGTGGCGGTCTTGGCGATCCCGCTCGCGGCGTGTTCTGGGGGATCGGGGTCCGGCAAGACGGACGCCTCTCACACCGTCACACTCGCGCAGACGGGTCATCACGCCTCCGGTCATCAGCGGTCCTCGAGGCTGGTGCGCAATGCCCTGCCGCAGCCGGGATGGCGGCCGTACACGGGACCGGTGCCGATCCT
This sequence comes from uncultured Solirubrobacterales bacterium, assembly GCA_963731355.1. GTDB lineage: Bacteria > Actinomycetota > Thermoleophilia > Solirubrobacterales > Solirubrobacteraceae > Palsa-465. The sequence continues at coordinate 117,477 of CAVSUS010000009.1, forward strand.
CGTCTACCACGATCTGGGCACCCCGCCTGCGGGCGACGCGTTACCCGGGCTATACGTATCCGATGCCGAGTTCGAGGCGCAGATGGCGTGGTTGCACCAGCAGGACTACCAGGCGGTGACGCTCGACCAGGTGATGCACGCGTGGTATCACGGCGGGGCGCTGCCGGCCAAGCCGATCGTGATCACCTTCGACAACGGCTACATCCCGCAGGCAACCTTCGCGCCTGCGGTGATGTCGCGGTATGGCTGGCCCGGCGTGCTGAACGAGATCACGGCTGGCCACCTCTCCAACGCGCGGATCGAGTCCCTGTTGAGGATCGGCTGGGAGGTCGATTCACACTCGGTGACCCACCCCGACCTGACGTCGCTCCCCCCCAGCGAGCTCCGCTATCAACTTGTGGCCTCGCGTCAGTTCCTGCGGCGGACGTTCCACATCCCCGTCAACAGCTTCTGCTACCCGTCGAGCAAGTACAACGCTGCCGTGGTCGCGGCGGTCAAGGCCGCGGGCTATACGAACGCAGTGACCGAGAACAGCGGCTATGCCACCAGCGCGGACCCGTACCTACTCAACCGCTTTGAAATCGAGGGCGGCCAGGGGGTCGCCGGGCTCGCCTCCGACCTGCAGCGGCAGTAGTAGACACGCTCGCGGGAGACTCGATCGCCTGTTTGTCGTGGTGAGTCGATCGCAGTGACAGGGCGGTCGCATCCCTGAAGGAATGACCGTCCGCGCTCCGGGTGAAGCGCTGACCGTGACGACATGTCTCGGTGACTTTGGGAGTGACCATTACATCCGCTCCGTCGCTCGTCGTTCTGGTTCGAGGAACAGGTCCTCGAACCTCGGTACGGGCCGCGCTACGAAACGGTTCGCCGCGAGCCTCGAGTCGCGCTGAGGCGCCGGCCCCGCCGCCCTGAGCGGTCAGTCGCCCGGTCTGGCGGAAACCGCTAGGCGCGCGCTTCAGCGCGGACCGCCCAGGCACGCCGACCCGGCGAGCGCTGATCGCGCGGCGAACCGCACCGCAATGGCGCCCGTACTGATGCATAGCGAACCCCACGGCGAGCATCGGAGGACGACCATGAGCAGCCACTCATCAAAACGGGGCCCGACAGCAGCAGTCGGCGGGCCGCGATCGCGCCCACCCACGAGCGGCGACCGCCCGCCGGTGGTGATCGTCGGGGCAGGGCCGACAGGAGCGCTGCTCGCGATCGAGCTGGCTCGCCGCGGGGTGGGCGTACGGGTCTTGGACCAGCAGATCTCGAGGCCGCGCGAGTCGCGCGCGATCGCGATCCATGCTCGCACGCTCGAGGTGTTCCACCAGCTCGGGATCGCCGAGGAGTTCCTCGAGCATGGCTACCGGCTCGACGGGATGCTCCTGTATACCCCGCGACGCCGCCCAGCGCGTGTGCGGTTTGACGGGCTCGACTCGCCCTATCCGTTTGTGCTCACGTTGCGCCAGGACGAGACCCAGAGGATCCTCGACCAGCACCTGGAGGATCTCGGAGTGGCGATCGAACGCGGGACCCGCGTTGTCGATGTGATCGAGGACGGTGCGTCGGTCGAGATGAGGGTCACTCGAAGCGGCGACGAACGCGAGGAGACGTTGATGGCCGATTGGGTTGTGGGGTGCGACGGAGCCCACTCGATCGTCCGCCGGCACCTGGGCGTCCCGTTCGACGGCGAGGATTATGGCCAAGACTGGCTGATGGCCGAGGCCGACGTCGATTGGCCACTGACGAGCGACCACTTCCACGTCTTCTCGTACACGGCCGCGCCGCTGGTCGCATTTCCGCTCCCCCCGGAGCGGTGGAGAGTGTTCCTGCCTCAGGTCCCCAACCGTTCCGGTGAGCGCCCACCCCCCGACATGGCGGAGATCGAGCGACTCGTGGCACAGCGCGGTCCCACCGGAATGCGGCTCACCAATCCGAGCCTCTTGGCAACCTTCCGCTGCTACAAGCGCGCCACCCGCACCGTGCGCCGCGGGCGCGTACTCGTCGCCGGCGATGCCGCGCACATCCACACGCCCGCGGGTGGCCAGGGCATGAACACCGGCTTGCTCGATGCCTTCAACCTCGGTTGGAAGCTCGCGCTCGTAACTCGCGGCCAATCGCGGCCCGATCTTCTCGATACATACGAAGCCGAGCGAGTGCCCATCGCGACCGGTGTGCTCTCGCTGACCCACGCCCTGGTCAAAACGTTCACGATCGCATCGCCGCGCAAGCGCTGGCTGCGCGATCGCGTGCTGCCGATGGCGATGGCCATGCCCACCGTGGAGCGTCGCTACACCGCCCGCCTGTCGCAACTCTCGCACAACTACCGGGGCGGGCCGCTTGCAGCGGGAGAGGCAGGTTCGAGCCGAGAGCGGATCATCGCCGGAGATCGCATCCCCAATGTGCCTGGCCTTGATCGCGCCGGCACGCCAATCTGCACGCTCGATTTACTCCGTACCTCAAAGCACACCCTGCTCGTCTTCGCCGGCAACCGCGCAGACGCCGTCGTCGAGGCTGACGACGCGATTGCCCGGCTAGCACGATGGGACGACCTCCTCGCGATCATCCCGATCGCGGAGACCGGGAGATCATCGGAATCGCAGGCGGTGAGCGACCCCGACCTGCGCGCTCATCGCCGCTACGGAGCGTTACACGGCCAGCTCCTGCTCGTGCGTCCTGATGGCTACGTCGGCTGCCGCGCACCTTTGCACCGCCCCGACATAGCCGAGCGATACCTACAACAGCTGAAAAGCGGCAGCGCCGAGCATCTGGGCACAGGCCGCGAGCGTCCGCCGGCGGTGGTCGTAGCTTGACGTATGGCGTTTGGGGCGGCTAGCGCCGCCCCGTCACCCACGCATCGATGTCCCCGCGACCCAGTGCCTGGGCGACGGACACGCGATGGCGGCCGTCGACGACGTAGTAGCCCTCGGGTCGCTTTCGCACAACGATCGGAGGGAGGACATGGCCCTTGCGGTGCGCCAGCGCGATTCGCTCCCAACGCCGGCGCAGGGTTTCCGAGGCCGGTCGAAAGCTCGCGTCGAACTGCGCGGTGGGCTCCACCGTGCCAACGATCGCGTCAAGCGGGACCACCTCCAAGCGAGGCGCCTTGACATCGGGCATCTCCCCCTCTTTCCCCTTAGGTCCTGCCGGCGAGCACTTAATCGCCCCCCAAATCCGGACGGTCCCCACGGCCGGGCGTTCGCGGCAACCCCCAACCCGCGGGTGCGATCTGCTCTGTCGTCCGTGTCTGCTTGCGGACGAGCGCGCGGTAAGGTCGATGATGTATCGGGTAACGATATCGTGATACGATAGCTGCATGAGCCTCGTACGCCCTCGGCAAGCAAGGTGCAGGAGCGCTTCCGTCGCTCTGAAAATCTGTCCAATAAAAAGGAGGTCTAGTCATGTCAGAGATCCGGACCAGATATCCGTTCCTCGCAATGGGGAACCTGCTGGGGGGCGCCTTCCTGGTCGTCGCGATGTTCGCGTTCGCAGCCGCAACGGCCGCGTGGCTCGGATTCGCGGTCAGCATCGCGTTGGTGCTATTCGGGCTGGCACTGGCCTTTTCGGGCGCTCGCGGAATCGGCATCGGAGAGCGGATCGCCGTCACCGCGCTCGGGCTGGTTATGTGCGTGATCGCGAGCTGGACGATTATCGCCTCGCTGGTGTTCGCGCCGTCGACCGCACGCTGGTTGATCTTCGCCAGCGCCTGCGCGTACGTCGCCCTGTCCATGGCCAGCCTCGTGATTCGCGAGGTCACCACCGAACGGGTCGTCCACCATCTCGAGGTGCGCCAGCAGGAGCCAGTAGGCGCGCACTGACAGAGCATCAGCCGCCACGCGGGCGCGCCCACAGCGCGTGCCCGCTGGGCGGCGCGCCCCACGTCAAGGTCTACAGCAAGGTTGGCGTTGAAATGTCCTGGACAATGGTTGTGCTGATTCCCCTCTCCGTCGCAGCCGTCGCGTTGAGCGCGTGCCTTCTGCTCTCAACCTGGTGCCGGCGCCGTACGCCGCCGGAGCTGCGGGGAGATTGGTGGCCGCGGTTTGAGGCCGAGTTCCGCGCCTACGCGGAGCGAGCCGCCAGCGCCGCCAGCCGCAACAGACACCACACGCGCGACGGGAAATCATCGCCCAGTGACCCACGCGCACTTCAGTGAATGATCTGCCAGCCGATCGATGGGCTCGGACGAGCTCGGCGGTGGTCGGCTGCGCGTAAGCTGGCAAGGAATGGCCAACGATGTGCGCACCAAGCGCGTCTATGACCCGCCCGAAGCGGACGACGGTTACCGAGTGCTCATCGACCACATCTGGCCGCGGGGCGTAGCCCGCAGCCGGGCAAAGCTCGATGACTGGATGCGCGACCTCGCTCCAAGCACCGAGCTGCGGCAATGGTTCAACCACGACCCGGCCCGCTTCAAGCAGTTTCGCACCCGGTACCGCAAAGAGCTTCGTGAGCACAAGGATCAGCTCGATGAATTGCGGCGCAGGGCGAGCGCGGGCCGGGTGACGCTCATTTACGCCGCCCGCGACGAAAAGCACAACAACGCGGTCGTGCTCGCTGAACTACTTTGCGAGCGCTGAGCCGGCGAAGAGCGCTCGGATCACGAAAGCACCTCGGCGAGTTCTTCGTGGCCACCGACGCGCGCCCATCCGAGCGCGCTGCCGCCGTGAAGATGGTCGAGGATGAGCGGGTCTGCTCCGAGCTCGAGCAGTGTGCTGACCGCCTCGCGCCTCCCAGCCTGGGCGGCGAGATGGATGGCGGTGACGCCCTCGCCGTGGTCCGGTCCGCCGAAGGTTCCGCGCTGATTTGGATCGGCGCCCAGCTCGGCGAGCGTGCGGATCGAGTCGGCGTGGCCGTTCACCGCCGCCCAGGTGAGCGGGGTGCCGCGGTAGGGGTCCGCGTCGACTTGGGCGCCCAGCTCGACCAGGAGCCGTATTGCCTCGACGCGATCCGACTTCGCCGCCCAGACCAGCGCCTCGTCGAGGACCTCTTGCGGGTCGTCTGATGGCTGCCAGGCGGGGAAGCCGCCGTGGGGCCGGTAGAACCCGCGGTGTGCCCCGGCCTCGGACGTGCCGGCGAGCTGGCGGATCAGCTCAACGTCGCCGAGGCCGGCGGCGACGCGCAGGTTGACCGGTTCCCGACCCAGAAGCGGGACGACTTCGCGGTGGCCCCAGAAGAGCGCCGCGACGAGCGGCGTGCCGCCGTCGCCGCGGGCGAAGAGGTCGGTGCGCCCACCCGCGGCTAGCATCAGCCTCGCGAGGTCGCAGTCGTTTGAATAGCCGGCCTGGTGCAGCTTTGTCCAGCCGTAGTCGTTGCCGCGGTTCGGATCGGCACCTCGCTCGAGTAGCAGCGACACGATCGACAGATCGCTTGCCATCCCCAGAAGGTCGTTGCCGTTCGTCCCCCGCTGAACGACAAGGTCGGGGAACCGGTCGAGGAGCTCGACGAGGCGCTCCCGGTCGTTCGTCTCGGCCGCCCTATACCCGAGTACGAACGGCGTCGGCGGCTCCTCGCCGCTCTTCATCGCCTCGACGTGGCGGCGAAGCTCGCGCCAGGTCGAGAAACCATGCCGCGCCGCGAGGTCACGGCGGGCCTCGGCGACGCTTACGCCCATAACCGACGCGATTCCGTCGGCCCGGCCCTCGTAATAGTCGAGGTCGACGCGGAACGGCTGCTCGAGCGAAAGGCGTTCGACGTACGCCTTCAGCTTCGGCCAGCTCGCGAACCCAAGGTCGCGCGCGAGCTCGAACTGCACGTCCGTGAGCCTCACGTCCTGTCCCGCCGCACGCCGCTCGCGCACACGTTCCTTTGCCTGCTTTCGCAGCTGCTCGAGATTGAGCTGAAACGTCACACTGGCTCCCTTGCGTCGCGTCGGGGCGACCAAACCTCGAGTTGCCGGCCGTGGCGGAGATCCCCCAAAGGTGGGATGTCCAGGGGCCGACCGATCGAGGTACCCTCGGCGCTGATGTCGAGCGAGCATGCCAGGTCCCGCTGCCGTGAGCGGATCTCAAGGCTCGCTGACTCGTCACTGGATTCCGCCGGGCTGCGCCACGAAGCCGCACGCGAGCTGCAGCGCGCCATCGGCTTCGACCTCTGGTGCTGGGGGCTTGCGGACCCGACTTCCCTGATCCCCTACGGAGGCGTCGCCTCGCTGTCTCCGCCAGAGGTCGTCGCGCAAGTCCTGCCCAGGCTGCTCGCGCTCGAACAGCAGGATCCGACGATTGCCCGGCATGAGGTGGCGCGCTCTCGCCGGCCCGTCTACACATTGAGCGAGGCGACAGGCGGAGAGCTCGAGCGCTGCCGTCGCTGGGCCGAGTGCATCGGCCCTCTTGGCCTCGGCGACCTCGCTGTGGGCGCCTGTCGCGACGCGAGCGGCTGCTGGGGCTGGCTCGAGGCCTACCGGACAAGCGACAACGCTTCGTTTTCCCCCGAGGAGACGGCGCTACTGGCCGACGTCGTGCCAGCGCTCGGCGACGCACTTCGCCGCCGCGCGATCAGCCGCGAGCCGCTCGTCGAGCGACGGCCCCCGGGAGTCTTGATCCTCGACGAGGACATGCGCGCGATGAGCTGGACGTCCAGCGCCCGGGCGTGGATCGGTGTTCTGCCTGGCCGGATCCACGAGGGCCTCGGGCTGCTGCCGAGCGTCGTTTACGCCGTCGCCGGGCGCGCGAGCGCGCCCTCCGGCTCGGCGGCCGCACGTCTCGGCGCTCGTGCGGGCGCCAGGACCGACGCCGGATATTGGGCGATCCTTGAGGGCGAACTGCTCCATGGCGCCGGACGCGGACACGTCGCGATCACGATCCGTTCGGCCAACCCCGCCGAGGCGTTGGAGCTCCTCGCTCGCATCCACCGCCTCACCGCTCGCGAGCGCGAGCTGGCACACCTCGTCGTACGCGGGCTCTCAACGGCGCACATCGCCGCACGCCTGGTGATCTCCCCGCACACCGCAAAGGACCACCTGAAGGCGATCTTCGAGAAGACCGGCGCTCGAAGCCGGGGCGAGCTGGTTGCCCGCATCCACGGGGTCAATCCCGTCGACGGCCGGGCCGTGAGCTCCGCTGCGCGGTTGCCGAAGGACGAATTAACGCGGCGCGAAAGCGCCGACGCCCAGCCGTGACAAAGATCACATCCTGGGCGGACGATTTGTCGGTTGCATTGAAGTCGTGCGGCCCGAACGACATCTGGGGCCGGCTACGGCGGGAACGGGCGTCGGCCCATGCGCCCGTTGGGTCCTGAGCGCTGGCGTGAAGCGATCATCTGCTGAGGCGTGATGGTGGCGGTGGAGTACCGTCTCCTCGGTCCCGTCGAGGCGCTGGTGGGAGGACGACCCGTCGTTTTGGGCGGCGCGAGGCAGCGGACGTTGCTGGCGGCGCTGCTTCTTCGTGCCGGTCGTGTGGTCGCGACGGACACGCTGGTGGGGCTGGTGTGGGGGGAGGCCCCGCCGCGGACGGCGATTACCGCGTTACATGGGTTGGTGTCGAAGCTGCGCCGCGTGCTTGGCGCCGGTGATGGCTGCGGGTCGTCGCTTGTGTCTCGCGCCCCCGGGTATGTGTTGGAGGTTCCGCCGGGCGGGCTTGACTTGTGGGAGTGCGAGCGTCTGGTCGAGGAGGCGGGGCGAGCGCTGTCGGGCGGAGAGCCGGACCGGGCGGCGGCTTGCTTCGCACGGGCTTTATCGCTGTGGCGGGGTCCGGCCTTGGGGGGTGCAACGGCGGGTACCCTCGCGCTGCTCGAGGCGCCGCGGCTTGAGGAGCTGCGGCTGGCCTGCATCGAGGGGCGAGTGGAGGCGGAGCTGGCGCTTGGCCGACACGCCGAGCTCGCGCCGGAGCTGGAGTCGCTGGTGGCCGAGCATCCGTTCCGCGAGCGGCTCCGTGGGCAGCATATGCTGGCGCTGTACCGGCTCGGCCGTCGGGCGGCGGCGCTTGAGAGCTACAGGGCCGCCCGCGGCAAACTGGTCGAGGAGCTCGGTCTGGAGCCGGGGCCGGCGCTGCGGGAGCTGGAGCGGGCGATCCTGGCGGACGATCCGTCGTTGCTGACGAGCGGGCTGCCTCGCGGGCCGGTGGTGGTGCCCGAGCAACTGCCCCCGGAGGTCGGAGACTTCACCGGGCGAGAGCGGGAGCTCGCGAGGCTCCGCGACGTGCTGGCCGCGGGCGCGGAAGGTGAGGAGCGAAGTGGAGCGCCAGCGGTGGTGGCGCTATCGGGCAAGCCTGGAGTGGGCAAGAGCGCACTGGCGGTGCACGCGGCCCACACCGTGCGGCATCTGTTCCCTGACGGTCAGTTATTCGTGTCGCTGAGGGGCATCGAGGCGGATCGAGTGGATCCTGCGGGTGTGCTCGAGGAGTGGCTGCGCGCGCTGGGGGTGGGGGCCGACGAGATCCCCTGCGCCCTCGAAGCCCGGGCGCGCGCGTATCGCGCCCGACTGTCTGGGCGGCGGGTGCTGGTGGTGCTCGACGACGCCGGCGACGAGGCGCAGGTCCGTCCGCTGCTTCCCGCCTGCAGGGAGTGCGCCGTGCTGGTGACCAGCCGGCGCCGGCTCGCCGGATTGGAGGGTGTCCGTTTCCTGGCACTGGAGCCGCTGGAAGGATCCGAGGCGGTTGAGTTGCTGGCCCGTGTGGCGGGCCGCGAGCGGGTCGCGGCCGAACCGGTCACGGCTGAGCTGATCGCGGAGCGCTGTGGGCGGTTGCCGCTGGCGGTGCGGGTGGCGGGCGCGCGGCTGATGGCGCGCGATCACTGGCCGCTCGGAATGCTTGCGGCGCGGCTCGAGGACGCCGGCCGGCGCTTGGACGAGTTGCGGGTGGGCGATCTCGAGGTGCGTGCGAGCGTCGGGCTCTCCTACCGCGCGCTCGATGAGCGCGACCGGCGGGCGTTACGGCTATTGGCGCTCCTCGACGGACCGGCGTTCGCGCCGTGGCTGGCAGCCGGCGTGCTCGACACGACGCTGATCGAAGCGCAGGAGATGCTCGAGCGCCTGGTCGAGCAGCAGCTGCTCGACGTCGCCGGTTGCGACCAGTTGGGGCAGGTGCGCTACCAGTTCCACGACGTGCTGGCTGATTTCGCGCGCGAGCGGCTGGCCGAGGAGGAGACGGGTCAAACCCGGAGGGACGCGCTCGACCGGGCTTACGGCGCCTGCCTGGCAATGACCGACCGGCTCCTGAGCGGGATCGCGAGCATGGTCCCGGCGGCGAGCAGCCGTCGGGCCCCACGCTGGCGACCGGCGGACTGGGGGCCGGGCGAGCGGGGGGAGCGGTCGGTGTTCGCGTGGTTTGACGCCGAGCGGACGGTGCTGGTCGAGATGGTGCAGCGCGTCGCGCGGGTAGCTGGGATGCCCGCATGGGAGCTCGCGGCTAGCCTCGGCTGCGGGTTCGATCAGAACATGCATTGGGGCGACTGGCGCCGCGTACTTGACGCGGCGCTACGGGGCGCCGAGCGGGACGGCGACGGTCACGGCCGCGCCGTCTGCCTGCGCGCATTCGGTCACTACCACAACGAGCGGGGTGAGCACGAGCAGGCCGCCCGGTGCTTTGAGGCGGCACTCGATGAGCTGGACGAACTCGACGACGATCATGAGCTCGTCGCCGCACTCGTGGGACTGGCCGATGCACACTGGGGCCGAGGCCATCCCACCGCCGCAGCCGGTCTGCTCCAGCAGGGGCTCGAGGTGCTGCGCGGCCTTGGCGACACCGGACGGGAGGCCTGGGCGCTGTACATGCTCGCCTTGGCGAACACGAGCCTCGGGCGCGTTCGGGATGCGCAGGCGCTGCACCGCGAGGCGATCGAGCGATATCGCCGCATCGGATATCAGCGCGGCGAGGCGTACGCCTCTCATGGCCTCGCGACCGCGCTCCTAGAGGCAGGGAACGCGGGGGAGGCGGCGGCGCTCTATGAGCGCGCCCAGCAACTGGCGCGCGAGGCGGGCGACGACACGTTCCGCGCACTCCGCTACGGGCTCGGATTCGCCCGCCGGGATCAGGGACGGCTCGAGGAGGCGACGCGCGAGCTGCGGGCGGCGCTGGCCATCTCGCGCGACCTCCGCTACAAGCGGGGCCAGGTGTACGCGCTGCACGGGCTCGGCACCACGGCCCACCGCCGCAGTCGGATCGACGAAGCGGTGGCAGAGCTTCAGCGCGCGCACGCGCTCGCGCGGGAGATGGGAGACCAGAGGATGACGGCCCGGATCCTGCGAGCGCTCGGTGAGGTCCGACTCGACCAGCGAGCGGGCGTGGAAGCGATCTCGATTCTCCGGACTGCGGTCGAGATCGCGAGCGACAACGAGCTGCGGCTGATCGAAGCAAACACACGCGCGAGTCTGGCCCGCGCGCTGCTCGCGGCGGGGGCAGGCGAGGAAGCCGCCCGTGAGCAGGAGCGCTCGGAGTTGATCAGGAGAGAACTCGAGCTCGATGCTGCTGACACGCTGCTTGCCGCAGGGTCGCGTTAGCGAGTCCCGCCGACATGGTTGTAATCCCACCCGCTTACGGCGTGCGCCGAGCCCAGGAGCTGTGGTACTTCGCCAACGAGGCGATCGGGATGCTCGTGTTCGAGCGTCCCCCGCCGGGGCCGCTCCTGCGGCGCCTGCTTCGCATGCCGGTCTGGCTGTTTCGCGCGCGGGCTGGCTGGCTGCTCGACCGTCAGGTGCTGCTGCTGACGACGATCGGGCGCCGCAGCGGCCTCCCGCGCACCACCCCCGTCGGATACCTCCACGACCCCGTGGCCGATGTTTACTACCTGACGGCCGGATGGGGCGGCGCTGTCAACTGGCTGGCCAACGTATGCGCCTGCCCGCGCGTGCGGATCAACGTTCGTGGCCGCGAGCGGGGCGCGGAGGCTGCCTCGGCCTCGCGCGAGGACGCGCTCGCGGTACTCACGGCGTATACCGAGCGCAACCCGTTCGCGCGGCGCATGTGGTCGCGCTGGATCGGAGTGGCGTTTGACGGCACCCCGGAGAGCTACGAGCGGGTGAGAGCACAGTTCCCGACGGTCGCCGTCACGCCCAGCGCGAGAGCTGACTGACATCAGGCGAGCACACCGGGCGTACCCAGTCGCGCCGTGTCCGCCGCCCGTGGTCCGGCGCCAAACCCGCGACGCGCTCGCCAACCGTGTGAGTCCTCCTCTCCTTTCTGGTGATTGTCGTCTGCGCGTTATCCAGCCGTTAGCGGCGTGTCAGCGTCGGCGGTGATGCTGACTTGACTCCCGCTGTCAACGGAAAGGAGACCGCTCGTGCATACATCGACACGTGGCGGCGCGTCATCGCCGACTGAGGATGTTGGGACTCGCCCGCCCGAGGTGGGCCGCGCGCTGCACCCGGCGCGCGCGCCACGGCTTGGTCATGTGGCGCTGCCGGCCCAGCGTCCGGTCGAGCTCGCGGGGTTCTACCGCGCGCTGCTCGGGCTCGAGCTCGTGCGCACCACCGACAACGAACTGGGTGGCACGATGGCGCTGCTCAGCGGCGCGCCGCGCGAGGAGGACCACGAGCTCGTGTTCCTCACGCGGCCGGAGGCGGCGCACGTGGCGCTGCGCGTGCGCAGAGCGGCCGACCTCGCGATCCTCCACGATCGCCTGCGCGAACGCAACGTCGAGGTGATCACCGCCCTTGACGTCGGGCACGCGCTCAGCCTGTTCATCCGCGACCCGGAAGGCAACGTCGTCGAGCTCTATTGCGCCACCGGCCGCCCTCGTCTGGAGCACCCGCGAGCGCTCGATCTGGAACGCGAGCGGCAATGACTCGCACGCGGCCATGGAATAGATCGTGGCCCGCTGCGTCATGGATCAGTGAGGCGCAGCGCCTCCCCAGTGGCCCCACACACGAAAGGAGACACTCCGATGCACAAGCTAAGAGCTGCTGCCATCTGTGTGACGGTGATGCTGCTCGCACCAGCGGGCGCGCTCGCGAAAACGTTCACCGTCGCCGTCGGACCGCCGGAGAAGGTCCCGGCACATCTTGACCTGTCCGCGTTCCTCCCGTCGGCACTGACCATTCACGCCGACGACTCGGTTCGCTTTCAAATCCACGGCTTTCACGACATCGCCTACCTGCCGACGGGAATGGCGCCGCCCCCGTTGGTGATCCCCGAGCCGGGCTCTCGGGCGGGTGACATCCGCGACGTCGCTGGCGCGCCGTTCTGGTTCGACTCCGCGCCGAAGCTGCGGGTGAATCCGAGCGTCGCGCAGCCCGCGGGAACCGGCCTGCTCGATCCCACCGCATACGCCAACTCGGGGCTGCCGAGCCGCAGCAATCTGACCGGGAGCTACGTGCTGCGGTTCGCGCTTCCCGGCACCTACCGCCTCTACTGCCTGGTGCACCGCGGGATGACCGTCGTCGTGCGTGTCGTGCCCAGGAGCCGTCGGATTCCCGCGCCGGCGCGGGTTCAAGCGACGGCGCAGGCGCAGCTTCGCGCGGCGCTGCATCTGGCCCGACGTCTGGAGGCGTTCAGGCCGCCTCGCCTGACGGTGCTGGCCGGCCACGACGCGGGCCCGGTGTCGTGGATGCGCTTCTTCCCGGAGCACCTGTGGATCCGGGTCGGACAGACGGTCACGTTCAGGGTCGACTCGATGATGGAGCCGCACACGATCACGTTCGGCCCCGAGTCCTACACGGGCGCCATCGAGCGCACCCTGGACGAGCCGCAGCCCGTCCCAGGCGGTCCACCTGCCCTGGTGTTCAACCCGCTCGGCGTCTACCCGAGCGAGCCGCCGGGAGCGCCGCTGATCTACACGGGGACAAACCACGGCAACGGGTTCCTCAACAGCGGGATGCTCGACACCGACCCGCACACACCCAACCCCTCGAGCGTGCGGGTCAGGTTCACCAAGCCCGGCACGTACCACTTCGAGTGCGTGATCCACCCGGACATGGACGGCACCGTGACGGTGACGCCATTATCGCCAGGCCGATGCCCCCGCGGCGGACCGCGATCACCCGTGAACCCCCGAACGCGGTCACGATCCACCTGCTGGAAGCGGCGGCGGCGGACGAGCACGGCCTGGTAAACCGCCTCACCGCGCTCGTCAACGGCGTCTACGCCGCCGCGGAGGCAGGCATGTGGCGAACAGAGGCGAAGCGGACGACCGCCGCCGAGCTAGCCGAACACATCCGAGGCCGCGAGATCGCGGTGGCGCGAGCGGGCGAGGAGATCCTCGGCAGCGTGCGCATCTGGGACGTGGGCGACGGCAGGACCGAGTTCGGACTGCTCGCGACCGCGCCGGAACACCGCGGTCGTGGCATTGGGAGCGCGCTCGTCCGGTTCGCCGAGCGGCACACCCACCGCCGCGGGCGGCGCGCGATGCGGCTCGAGTTGCTCGTCCCGCGCGGCTGGACGCATCCCGAGAAACAGAAGCTCGACGCCTGGTACCGCCGCATCGGCTACCGCGCGGTGAGCACCGCCAGCGTCGACAGCGCCCATCCACGGCTGGCGCCGTTGCTGTGCACACCCTGCGACTTCGTCGTCTACGAGAAGACGCTCCCTGCCGCGCCACCCGACGCGAATACTGATGTGAGTAACACCACGCAACCACGAAACAACACGAAACCGAGGTGACGAACATGACACAGGCATCGATCGAGAACGCGGTGGTTGGGGCGTGGAACGCGCAACTGACATTCGTCGAGGGGCCACGCCAAGGTGAAACGGAGCCGGTCCTCCTCACCTTCCTCGCCGACGGTGTGGTGGTCCACGCCGATCGGATCCCGGCGTCCAACGGCCAGCTCCCCCGCGGCATCGGCGTGTGGACCGCGGAGAGCGACCGCTTCTCCTACTGGTTCAACGTCGTCCTGAACGAGCCGTCGGGCCGGCCCGCCCACGTCGTCTACGTCCACGGCCAAGGAACGCTCGCCGCGGACGGAACGACGTTCACCGCGAGCGGCGGGAGCGAGGTCTACGGAAGCACCGGAGAGCTGCTCTTCGTCAATCGCGCAAACGGCGAGGCCAGCCGCGCGCACGCTTCCTGAACAGAGCGCGCGAGTTGTCTGGCCACTCAAGTGAATCTCAAAAAAGGAACGGAAAATGGAACTGAGAACTGATGTTGACCTCGCGCTGTCGTCTCCGGCGGGAGCGCGTTCCCCTCGTGAGCAGGTTATGGAGATGATCAGCGGCTACTGGGTGTCGCAGATCTGCGGGACCGCCGCGCGACTCGGTCTCGCCGATCATCTTCTTGACGGCCCACATACCGTCGCCGAACTGGCCCGACTCACCGGGTCCGACGCCGATGGCTTGGGCCGGCTGTTGCGGGCAGCCGCCACGATCGGTTTGTTCGCGGAGCTCGAGAACGATCGGTTTGAGCTCACGCCGCTCGGGGAGCAGCTGTCCGACGGCGATCCGTCGGGCTCGCTCCGCGACCGCGCTATCGCTCTGACGTCTGCTGGTCACTGGCTGCCCTACGGGCGTCTGTTCGACGCCGTGGTCTCGGGTCAGGCACAGGACCACGCGGCGCTCGGCACGAATGCCTGGGCTTACTATGCCGAGCATCCGCAGGAACGCTGGCACTTCGCGCGGACGATGGGCAGCTTCTCCGCCGAGGCCTCCAGAGCCGTCGTGCGCCATTACGACGTGACTCGGTTTCGCCGCATCGTCGATGTCGGCGGCAGCCAGGGGGTCCTGCTAACTGGTCTGTTGGCAGCCGCACCGTCCGCAAGCGGCGTGCTGTTCGACCTGCCGGAGGTGGTCGACGGCGCGCGCGAAGCGCTCGCCGCCCGTGGTCAGGCTGATCGTGTCGAGTTGGTGGGCGGAGACTTCTTTCACGAGGTGCCCGCGGGAGGCGACCTGTACGTCCTGAAGTCGATCCTCCACGACTGGGACGACGAGCGGGCGATGCAGATCCTCGGCAACGTTCACCGCGCCTCCGACCCCGGTACCCGGCTGGCAGTGATCGAGCTGCTCCTGCCTTCGCAGCCCGCGCCCTCGTTCGCGCATCTGGCGAACCTGCTCATGCTGGTCGAGCTGGGGGGTCGGGAACGGAGCCTCGAGGAATACACACGGCTGCTTGCCCGGACGGGATTCCTGCTTGATCGCACGATTCCCGTCACCGGCTCTACGTATCCATGGACAGTGATCGAGGCGATCCGTCAGGAGGTGTGAAGTGGAAGCGAACGCGATGCAAAAGAGCCGACTGGCGGTTTGGGAGCGCTGGTGGAGCAGTGTCGATGGCAGACCGGGTGAGGTCGTCTGGGACGCCGCCGAGTCAGACCTCGTGGCCGACCTCGAGGTGTTCGCCGATGCGTTCACTCCAGACCTGCCGGTGGTCGATCTCGGCTGCGGCGACGGGCGCCAGACCCGTTTTCTCGCGAGGCACTTCCAGACGGTGATCGGAGCCGACATCTCGCCGGCTGCGCTCGAGCACGCGCGGGCCGCGGACGACCCCGAGAACGTCAGCTATCGCGTGCTCGACGCGCGTTCCCCCGAAGAGGCAGGACGCCTGCACGACGAGCTCGGCGATGCGAACGTGTACATCCGGGGCGTGCTCCAGGCTCTGCCCGCCGCTGACCGCCCGGACGCGGTGCGAAGCGTCGCCGCGCTGCTCGGCGAGACAGGAACGCTGCTCGCAAAGGAGCTGCCACCGGAGGCTGACGCCTACTTCGCGGAGCAGGTGCAGCGGCATGGCATGTGGCCCGAGCTCGAACGCGTGATGCGGCTGATTCCGCCGGGACAGATCACCGAGCCAGAACTCGTGGCCCTGTTCCCGACGGATCGCTTCGAAGTGATCGATACGGGAGCGAGCCACATCCGCACGGTCAACGTCCTGCCGGATGGCGAGGCGATCACTGTGCCCGCGATCTACCTGCTGGTTCGACCCCGCACTGCTGGCGCGAGGCCGGGGGCGCGAGCCGATCGTTCGCCGGATCTCGAGGAACCGGATGTCCGAGCGATGAAAAAACGCGCACGGGTCATGTGGGCGGCGGGCGACTACCCGGCCTTCGCCCGGATGATCGCGGACACCGGGGCTGCGAGTGCCAAGCGTGCCGGCGTCGCCCCTGGCTTGAGGCTCCTCGATGTCGCCTGCGGGGACGGGAACGTCGCGATCCCGGCAGCCCGGGCGGGCGCGAACGTGACGGCGCTCGACCTGACTCCCGAGCTGCTCGCGGCGGGCCGCGAGCGCGCGGCCCGCGAGGGGGTGAGCATCGACTGGTTACTCGGCGACGTCGAGGAGCTTCCGTTCGACGATGAGAGCTTCGACGCGGTGACGTCGAACTTTGGCGCGATCTTCGCGCCCCGCCATGGCGTTGCCGCGAGGGAACTTGCGCGCGTCTGCCGCCCCGGCGGGAGGATCGTGATGACCGTTTGGGCGCCGGACGGATTCAACGCGCGCCTGGCGGAGATCGGCGGACGGTACATACCGCCGCCGCCGTTCCCCGAGCCGCCCAGTCTGTGGGCCGATCCCGAGCACGCGCGCGCATGCTTCGAGGGCGGCGGTGTCGAACTTGGCTTTGAACGCGACACCGTGCGTGCACGCCTTCCTTCGGTGCAAGCGGCGGTCGAGTTGA
Organism: uncultured Solirubrobacterales bacterium; assembly: GCA_963731355.1. Lineage (GTDB taxonomy): Bacteria > Actinomycetota > Thermoleophilia > Solirubrobacterales > Solirubrobacteraceae > Palsa-465. The sequence continues at coordinate 133,927 of CAVSUS010000009.1, forward strand.
TGGGTGGTTCCTATGGCCCCGCGGTGCTCGCCCGCGAGCGGCTGATCCAGGAAGGGAATTGGGAGCCGCTGCGTGCCGAGATCGCCGCCGAGCACGAGCGCTGGGCCAGCCCGGTGGTGGACGGGATCCAGATCGACATGGACTACGTCGTCATCACCGGCCGCAAGCGCGCGGACCGTTCGATGAACGGAGGTGGGTGGTGAGCGCTTTGCGGGCGTACCACGGCACCCACATTCTGCTGATGCCGAGAGCGCCGCGCTCGCCGGCGCGAGTTTGACCGCGCTGCTCGTTCGCGGCGGCGACTTCGCTGCTCAGCGCCCTCTGCACCCCGCCGCAGGACCAGCCGATGTCCGGAGCTAGACCAGCAGTTCTCGCGGCGCCTGTGGCGATGGCGCTGACCGAGCTGCGGTCTTCGCGCCGGGACGAAGGACCACTCCTGCGGCGACCCGACAACCCATCAGATAAACCGAGGAGCCCGGACAATGACCGAGACACAGACAGACACACTCGCGGGGGAAGGCACGCTGTCCGCGGCGCTGATGCGCATGATCCACGGCTACCGCATCTCGCAGATCGTGGCCGCGCTCGCGCAGCTTGGAATCGCCGACGAGCTCGCCGACCGGCCACGCTCAAGCGACGAGCTGGCAATGACTACCGATGCTGACCCCGACGCGCTCGCGCGGCTGATGCGAGCCGCGGCCACCATCGGGCTGGTGGACGAGCACCAGCACTACATCTTCTCTCTGACCAACCTCGGAGCGCTCCTGCGAAGCGACGCCCCGGGCTCCCTGCGCGACGCGGCGATCGCGATCGCTGGACCGGGCCAGTACCGCCAATGGGAGCGACTGTTGGACGCTGTGCGCAGCGGCCGCTCCCCAGCCGCCGATGCGCTCGGCCGCGACCTGTGGGACTACTATCGAGAGCATCCCGAGGAGGGCAACCGGTTCGTTCGCACGATGAGCTGGGTGTCCAACAGCGGTCTCGATGAGCTTCTGGCCAGCTACGACGCCTCCGCGTTTCGCCGCATCGTCGATGTCGGAGGAGCGGGCGGAGAGCTGATCGCCGCGATTCTGAGCCGCAACGGAGACGCGCGCGGAGTCCTGTTCGAGCTGCCTGCGGTGATCGAACGCGCACGCGGTTCATCCCTCGTTCAGCAGCTCGATGGCCGCGTCGAGCTCATCGCCGGAGACTTCCTCGACGAGGTTCCCGCCGGCGGCGATCTGTATCTGCTCAAGCAGATCCTGCTCAACTGGGGCGACGAGCACGCTCAGCGCATCCTGCGCAACTGCCACCGCGCCGCAGCCCCCGGTAGCAAGCTGCTGGTGATCGAATGGTTGCTGCCGAGCCAACCGCAGCCCTCGGGCGTGCATCTGCTGAACCTCAACATGCTCGTGATGCTCGGCGGCAAGCAGCGCTCCGCGGAGGAATACCTGGGACTGCTCGAAGCGACCGGCTATCGGGTCGAGCAGACCGTCCTCACCGGAGCCTCGGCGTACCCGTGGAGCATCATCGAAGCTACTCGCCGTCAGCACTGAACGTGAGGGCAGCGGACGTCACCATCCGTTGCCGCTCCGAGCCCCTGACGGAGACTCGCCGGCGAGTCGATCGCTTGATCGCCTGCCAGCGCCAGCACGGCTATAGCTTCTGGGTGGCGTTTGAGGGAGTGGACGTCGTTTACGTGATTAGGCGTGCGCCGCCACACCGGCGACAGGCGCCAGCTGTCCTCGTTCGCCGATGGGCGATCAATAGGCCCTCTCGGGCGCAACGTCCGCCTGGGCCGCCCGTGAAGCACCGCGGCGGATCATCGTCAACGCGAGCGCCGCGCCGGCGATCGCGAATGCGGCGACCACCGCGAACGCGAGATGAAAGCCGGAGGTCAGGGCGCCCGCAGCGCTCGCGCCCGAGCGTAGGAGATGAGCGGTGTGCGAGGCCGCGATCGTGGAGGTGACGGCGATGCCGATCGCTCCACCGACCTGCTGGGAGGTGTTGATCAATCCCGACGCGAGGCCGGCGTCGCGCTCGCGCACGCCCTGTAGCGAAGCGATGCCCACGGACACGAACGCGAGTCCAAGTCCGGCCGGCACCACCAGGAACCCGGGTAGCAGGTTCGCAGCGTAGGTGCCGGTCACCGGCAGGCGCGTGAACCACAGCTGTGCGGCCGCGATCAGGAGCATGCCCGCGGTCAGCGCGGGCTTGACCCCCACGCGCGTTACCAGCGCCTGCGCAGCGCCTGAGCAGAAGATCATCAGGACCGCGATGACCAGAAAGGCCAGCCCGGCCTCCGTCGGCGAGTAGCGAAGGGACCTGCTGCATGTACAGCGACAGCAAGAAGAACATCGCGAAGATCGAGATCCCGAGCAACAGCCCGATCGCGTTGGCGCCCGTGACAGTGCGGTCGCGAAAGAACCCCAGCGGCATCAAGGGGCCAACGCCGCGCGCCTCGATCGCCACGAACACCGCCAGCAACGTCACAGCACCGGCGATGAGACCGATGGTCGTGGTCGAGCCCCAGTGGTGCGCATCGGTGCTGACGATCGCGTAGACGAGCAGCGATAGTCCCGCGGTACCAGTCACCGCGCCCGCGAGGTCAAAGCGACGGTGACCCAGATCAGCACGGCTCTCTCCGATCAGCCGGGGAGCCAGCAACAGCGCCAGCGCCCCCACCGGGACGTTGATGAAGAAGATCCACTTCCACCCCGGCCCGCTGGTCAGAAGCCCGCCCGCGAGCACACCGACAGCGGGTCCGAGGCCGCCCATCGACCAATAGATCCCCATCGCCCTATTGCGCTCCACGCCCTCGGCGAACGTGGTGGAGACGATCGCCAGCGCCGCCGGGGACACGATCGCCGCCCCGGCGCCCTCGACGGCGCGGGCGCCGATCAGCGTCCCGGCCGAGGAGGACAGACCGCACACGAGCGACGCGCCGGTGAAGACAGCCAGCCCCGCAACCAGCACCCGCCGGCGGCCGAGCAGATCACCCGATCTGCCACCGAGCAGCAGCAGCCCGCCATAGGCCAGCGTGTACGCGCTTAGCACCCACTGCAAGCCGGTCTGCGAGAAGTGAAGCGAAGTCTTGATCGCCGGCAGGGCCAGCGTCACGATCGCCACGTCAAGGACGACCATGAACTGCGCCAGGCACACCAAACCCAGCGCGAGCCAGCGGCGGTCACGGTGGCCCCGCCCCCCCGACCCCTCCACGACGAATAGATCCTTGATGCTCATGTGCGCTCCTGTGCTCGTCTCCACAACAGCGCGACGACGACGATCCATCACGTCACCGCCGCAATGAGCAACGATCAGCGAGAGCGCTGATAAACCACTAACGAGCAGCTAATCCGCGAGTCCAGCACGACCGGGCACCAGTAGTACGACATGGGTTAGCACTCGTCCGGCTTAGCGGAAGTTGGAAAAACTCTCATGCGAGGTGAGTCGAATCACCGCCAACCGCGAGGGGTTGCCGCTCCATGCCCCGAGCAGGAATCATCTATCCACGGAGATAAGGATCCCGGCTGGCGTTAGCCAGCGCCGCTGGACGGCGCCGTGTCCCTACCCGGGCACGGCGGCAGCGTTCGCCGCGGTCACTATGCGCTCATGCGTCTCTTCGGGATGAGAGACCATCGCGCAGTGTCCGCTTGCGACCTCGATCGTGTCGGCGCCCATCCGCCGCGCGAACTGCCTCTCGGCATCGGGCGGAATCACCTCGTCGTTCTCGGCGACCAGATACCACGAGGGCAGCGACTTCCACGCGGGGGTGCCCATCACGTCGTCGAACGTGGACATGTGCAAAGGCTGCTGGACGGCGTACATGACCTTCGCCTTGACCGGGTCGATATCGGCAGCGAAGTGACCGAGGAAGTCGTCCTCGGGGATCCAGGCGAAGCTCTCTGAGTCGACATCGATATTCGCCACCGCCGGGGTCGGAGGACCCTGCTGTAGCAGCGCGCCGATCGACTCACCCTCGTCGAGCCCGAAGCCCGCGATGTAGACGAGGCCGACTACGTTCGGTGCGTCGGCGCCGAGAGAGGTGATGACCTGACCTCCGTAGGAGTGGGCCGCGAGAACGGTCGGGCCGCTTTGGCGGGTGAGCACATGGCGGACCCTCGCGACGTCATCCGCCAGCGAGGTCTCCGGAAGCTGCGGGGCGGTGACTTTGTAGCCGTCGGCCTGCAGGCGCTCGATTACGTTGCTCCAGCACGAGCCGTCTGCCCAGGCTCCGTGGACCAGGACGATGTTCGGCGATGCGGCCATGAGTCGAGTCCTCTCGTGGGGGCACCAACCCTACACGGCCACGAGGAACTCGTTTTCGAAGCGCTGCGGTGGGCGAACGCGTACCTCGAGGCCCGCGCCGACTGCTCCTTCGGCGAGGACCGGGAGCGCTATCGAGTTGCGACACCGCCGGGCTCAGGGATTCCGGCAAGCGCGCTGCGTAGCTCCTTGCGGGAGCCTATGTCGAGCTTGGTGAAGCCTTGCGCAGGTCGTACTCGACGGTACGCGGGCTGATGAACAGCTTGGCGCCGATCTCCGGGTTCGTCTGCCTGTCGCTCGCCATTCGGGCGATCTGCGCCTCTTGGGGCGTGAGGGCGTCGCGGGTCTCCACGGTGCGCTTGGGCGCGGTCTCGCCGGTGGCCAGCAGCTCGCGGCGGGCGCGCTCGGCAAACCCCTCGCCCCCGACGGCGCTGAACATTTCGTGGGCGGCCCGGAGTTGTTCACGCGCATCGAGGCGCCGGTTCTCGCGACGCAGCCATTCGCCGTACAGGAGCCGCGCACGGGCGAGGTGAACCGCGCCGCGGCTGCAGGAGAGCCGCTCGACCGCCTCGTGGTAGAGCGGCTCCGCATCATCTCCCTCGCTCAGCAGGGCGCGCGAGCCGGCCTCGATGCCGAGCGCCCAATCGGTGCCGCTCGCGCGCGCGCGCTCGCTCAAGCGGTCGAGCGCGGCGTCGGCCTCGTCGCCCCGGCCGACGCGGACGCCGGCTTCGATCAGCTCGACGAGGGCCCAACCATACGCGATGACATCCTCGTGCTCGATGGCGCGACGTCTACCGGCCGAGTGCCCGCGCGATCGCCGCGATGTGCTCGGGGGTGGCGCCGCAGCAGCCACCGACAATCCGGGCACCCTGCTTCGCGTAGCCGGCAACGTGGGCGGCGAGTGTTGCTGGGTCGGCCTCATAGACCACGGTATCGCCGAGTACCTGTGGAACCCCGGCATTGGGCTTGATCCAGACGGGAACGCTCGTTGCCTGCAGGAACTCGTGGACGACGGTGTCGCTGTCCTCCAGCGATCGGCCGCAGTTGGCGCCGATCGCCGCCACGCCCAACGGCTGGAAAGCAGCAACCACATCGGCGGGGCTGACTCCCATCATCGTCCGCGTTCCCTGATCGAAGCTAAACGAGATGATCAGCGGGAGCTCGGTCACGCCGCGGATCCCATCCACCGCCCACAACGCCTCCTCGAGCGCGAAGAACGTCTCGAGCACCAGCACGTCAACACCCCCGTTGACCAGCGCCTGCGCCTGCTCAGCATAGGCCGCCTCGCACAGCTCGCGGGTTAGCGGCCCGTATGGCTCTACGAGCTGCCCGGTGGGCCCGATCGACCCTCCGACGAGCCCCTCCTCGCCCACAACCTCCCTGGCCAGCTCGGCGGCGCGGATGTTCAACTCCCTGACTCTGCCGGCAAGCGGCCCGTCGGCCAGCCGGGCAGAGTTCGCACCGAAGCTGCACGTGAGCGCGAACTCCGATCCCGCCCGCGCGAACCGCGCATGCAGCTCCCGCACCCGGTCCGGGACGTCAAACACCCAATCCTCGGGAGCCACACCAGGCGCTAGACCCATCTGCTGGAAGTTCGTTCCGGTGGCGCCGTCGGTGAGCAGCACACGTCCGTCGGCTAGGCGATCGAGGAACGAGGGCATCCTCGGAGGCTAGATAATGATCGCGACGATCGTGGTAAGGAGGCTGGCGTGACTCCCCTTGGTCGCCCACGGGCTCCGACGGTTCGACTGGTGCTTCGGGAGCTCGTCGACCAGGGGCGGAAGCCCCGGCGGGACCAATAGGGGCCCTCGAGACGGCTCAGGCTTCGTGGAGGCGGGTCTCAGACGGTTGAGGGTGGCGTCTGCCTGCAGAGCGGAGCGCCTGTGCCTGGCCGGAACGGTGAGGGCGAAGAACCCCGGGTAATCCGTAGAGTCGAGCTCTTGACGAGCAGCGAAAGCTTGCCGGAGCCGGTCCGGCGATACCTGTCCCACGCCATGCCCTCGGGGGAGGCCGGTGTCCCGGGTGTCAGGCTGACGATGTCCGGACGGATCAAGGTTGGGATCTGGCTCCCGTTCACCGCGACGCAGCGGTGTGACGGGAAGTCATTCCTCTGGCGCGCGTCGGTCGGTCTCGGTCCGCTACGCCCACTCGTTGTGACCGACCGCTATGAGGACGGCGAAGGCAGCTCGAGCGGCAAGCTGCTGGGTCGGTGGGCGCTGTTCGAACAAACGGATGCAAACGTCGTTCGTTCAGCTGCGGCTCGGGCTGCTCTTGAGGCGGTGTTCGCCCCGCGAGCTCTCCTCCCAAGGCGTGGCTACGCCTGGCGCGCCGAACGCGATGACCACATTGTGGCTAGCACCGAAAACCCGCCCGAACGTGTCGAGGTCCATCTTCACATCGCGCGAGACGGGCGGCTCCTAAACGTCGTGGCGCAACGCTGGGCGGAGATCAACAAAGGCACCTTCGCGTACCTCCCCTTCGGCGCAGACATGCACGCGGAACGAGGCTTCGGTGATCTCGTGATCCCCAGCCGTGTGACCGCGGGTTGGAACTACGGCACTGACAAGTACAGCCCGTTCTTCAAGGCAACGATGACGACAGCGATCCCCGCCTAGCGACGCCCAGACGACAAGACGCCGGCCGCCGTACGACCCGCTGCCCCCTGATCGACAACGGGCAGCGCCGGCTGTAGCCGGGTCCGCGACGCCCTGAGCCCTCTCTCAGATGGCCTGAAAGTCGTCGTGCGACGCGATCCGACCGATCACATCCGGCGTTAGTGGTCGGGCTGTGGCCGCCAATCGCGTGTTGCGCAAGCCCGAGGACCTACCGGACGCGTCGGACGTCACCGCCCAGACGACGGCCGACTCTGACAGTGAGAGAAGCCTCCTGGCGACGCCCGCGAGCCCATGACACGACTCAGGCTTCGTGAGAGGCCATGTGGTACCGGCCGAGCATCCCCGGATGGTGGCTACAACGGCGGCGGTCGCCGACCCTCTGTCCGCCTGCGGCGGCCTGCTGTACCGTTACCCGCACGAGGACTCCCCCGACGGAATCGCAGGCGACGAGGGCGCGTTCGTGCTGCGCAATTTCTGGCTGGTCGAGAACCTGGCCAGGCAGGGCCAGCTGGACCAGGCCGCCGAGCTCTAGGCCTCGTTGTGCGCCCGGGCGCTCCGTTAGGCTGCTGCCCGAGCAGATCGACCCCACCTCGGGCGAGTTCTTCGGCAACTTTCCCCAAGCCTTCAGTGACATCGGGGTGATCGCGGCGTCACGCTTGCGCGGACACTCGATGAATCGCGAGCGGCCGCCACCGGGGCGGATGAGCCCCTGACGTGATCGACCGGCTCGTCATATTCGGTGGCACGGGCGACCTGACGGGCCGCTACCTGCTTCCGGCCCTGGCCGCCCTCCGGGCCCGCGGACACCTCTCCGAGGGGTTCGAGCTCGTGGGGGCCAGCCGCGAGGACTGGGACGACGAGCAGTTCCGAAGCTGGGCCGCCGGCTGGCTACAGCGCGAGGCCACCAGTGTCGACGCCGGCGCGACAACGGCACTGGTGAGATCGTCGCGCTATCAACGGCTCGATCTCGTCGGTTCGGCCAGCGTTACCGCGTGTCTAGCCGGGGAGGGGCCCGTCGCGGTCTACCTCGCGCTGCCCCCGGCTGTCTTCCCTATCGCGGTCTCGGCGCTCCACCGGGCGGGGCTTCCTGCAGACAGCCAGGTGGTTCTCGAGAAACCGTTTGGAGAGGACCTCGACAGCGCGAGGGCGCTGAATCGCCTCCTCGCGGACCTGGCGGACGAACGCCACGTGTTTCGCGTTGATCACTTCCTGGCCATGACCACCGTGCAGAACGTGCTCGGAACCCGATTGGCCAACCGCGTGCTCGAGCCGATCTGGAACAGCGCGCACATCGACGAGGTCGAGATCATCTGGGAGGAGTCGCTCGCGCTTGAGGGTAGAGCCGGCTACTACGACCACGTGGGGGCCCTCAAGGACATGGTGCAAAACCATCTCTTGCAGGTGCTCTGCCTGGTGGCGATGGAGCCGCCGATCAGCCTCGGGGAACGAGATCTGCGCGACCGCAAGGTCGACGTCCTCCGTTCGGTGCGCCCGCTCGAGGACGACGATGTCGCTACCCGCACTCGCCGGGGCCGATATCGGGCCGGACGAGTGGGTGATAGAGACATCCCCGCCTACGTCGAGGAAGACGGAGTAACGCCTGAGCACCGGACCGAGACCTTCGCCGAGGTGGCGCTGGAGCTCGACAGCTGGCGCTGGTCGGACACCAGATTCCGGCTGCGCACGGGCAAGGCGATGGGCCAGGATCGCAAGGAAGTAGTCGTCCACTTCCGGCCCGTGCCGCACCTTCCCTTCGAACACCCACAGGGGTCCGTCCCCAACCGGCTGCACTTCGGGCTGGAACCAGAAGGCCTCACCCTCGAGCTGACCGGCACCGGCCCCAGCGTGGCATCGAGGCTCGTGCCGCTGACCCTGAGCGCCGAGATGGAGCCGCCAGAGCTACCCGCCTACGGCCGGATCCTGCTCGACGTGCTGAGCGGCAACAGCGCCCTGTCGATCCGCGCCGACGAAGCCGAGGAGTCATGGCGCGTCCTCACGCCCGTCCTGTATGGGTGGTCGCGCGACCTCGCGCCGCTGCAAGAGTACGACGCCGGGTCAACCGGTCCGCCTCGACGATGAAACCCGAGCTCGAACTCTCCACGAGCCCTGCCCGAACGCGCGTCTTACTCCTCCACAAGCAACCATGTTCGGCCGGGCAGCGTACTGCCAAGGTTGCGCGGGGTCCCGCCGGTCGGAGCAAAATGGACCTCCGGTCAAGGCCCATGCGATGCGCGCGGCAGCGCCACTCCCCCAACTGCTCGGCCGGGAACAACTTGAGCGTCCGCAGCCCTCGCTGCCAGGCCGCGTTGACCTCGCTCGGCGCGCCGACCCAGGGAATGATCAACACAGAATGCTCTTCGCACCAGCGACCACCGCCGCCTCGGAGGCGGAAGACAGCAGATACTGTTCGCCATCTTTCACCGCCGGATCCGCCTGCTCGACAGTCGGCAGCGTGCGTGCTCCGACCGCTATCTGCTGGGCCTCCGCATCGGTCAGCGGCTCGTTGCGAAGCGTCGGTCATCTGATCGTTCCTACGGCCCGACCCGGCCGCGGTGTGTAGTGCAACCGTCGACGGTCAGCCCATCGGGCGCCATGCCGGGTTGATCGATGTGCACCAGCGTCCGGCGCCCGCTGATCGCGCCGGTGACGGCGTCGAGGTCGAAAGCCTCGACCAACCCGCTGCCGCTGTCGCTGAGGTACATCTTCCCTCCGGCCGGGCTCCAGCCGATGCCGTTTGAGATTGTCAAGCCGGTCAGTACGGTGCTGCAGCTTCCATCGAGCTCGAGGCGATACGCCTTGCCCGCTCCGAGCGACTCGTCGTACGGCATCGTTCCAGCCCAGAAGTGCCCGTGCGGGTCGCACGCCCTGCCGGTCGAGCGCCATCGTGCGGACCTGGTCACGGCTGCCGTCGGCCGTCAGCGTGGCGCGGTGAAAGCGACGGCCGAGGATGTCGACCCACAGCAGCTCCTGGCGCTCCTCGTGCCAATGCGGGTCCTCGCTAAGCACACTAGCGCGAGCGACCACGCTGTGACCCGGGGTCTCGTCGCGCTCCAGGGCCTACGGTGATCTCGACAAGCGCGCCTCGACCAGCGCGCCAGCATTGACCGGCGACAATGGAGGCTGCCCGGTGAGGACGCGCACCACCTCTTCGGCAGCGAACCGTCTCACCGTGCCGATCGCCTCTTCCGAGTGGTGTCCATGGTCCCTCCGGCGAACATCGTGACTTCGATCGAGGCATACCGATCGCAGTCCCGCTCGGGGTGTGGAACTGTGACTGGGCTTTGTGGGTACTCGACGACGTGGACTCTGGGATCGTCTTCCGAAGCTTGCAATGCTTCGGCAAGACCATACATGCAAGTTCCCCCACGATTCTCGTGGCGCGAGCTTAGTGTCGAGCTCAGCCAGGGCGCGTTGCCACAACCGCTAACTACATCAGCCCCCGTTCCTGACCGTTCTCCCCGGTGGCCTGTCCCGCACGCGCAAACCATCGCTGAAGTCGAGCGCCTGTTGAAGCGTCACACGTTCTCAGGACCGAGAGGTGAACGCCCGGGAACCGAAACCACTGCGTGCCTTGGGGCGCAGGCCTCATGTTACGACGTAGACGACGTGACCGTTGCTGTCGGTCTGGGTCACCATCACGGTAAACTGACATCCGCGGACGGTAGCCACGCGGTTGAACACGACGCCCGCCTTCGGGACGATACTAACGGGACAACTGACGGTCGAGGCGAGGTGCCTCTGCGCGAGGGTGGATGCTTCGATCGAGCGCTCGACCTTGACGGTATTGACGATCACCGGAGCGGAGCTGCTGTTCCACCACCCGGCGAGAACGACGACGATTGCTAAAAGCCCGGCACCTCCGAGGAATGCCAGAATGAGGTAAACAATCCGGCCCCGCATACTTGGACGATAGCTCTGTCGAACGGTCCCGACAATGACGTTCACGGTCCGGAAGCCCTCGGTATGCCTGTGCATGATCGTCAAGGTCGAGGCGGGTGTGACCGAACGCTGCCTCGAATCCGTGCGTGGTGTCGTCGATTACTGGGTGATCTGCGATACGGGCTCAACCGATGGCACGGAGGATGTCGTCCGCAGATTGCTTGACGGGATTCCAGGGGAGTTGCACCCGCGCCCCCTGGGTTGACTTCGGCCACAACCGCACCGAGCTGATGGCCCTCGCTCGGTCGAAGGCGGACTATCTGCTGCTGCTCGACGCCGACATGACCGTGTCTTATGACAGGGCCCGGCTACGTGGTCTCGAATTCGACTCGTACATGCTGCGGCATGCCGAGGAGCCTGAGTACTGGGTCAAGCGCCTGGTGCGCGGCACTCGCCGCTGGCCGTACGTCGGCGCCTGTTTGTGCACCGGTGGATGTATGAGTGGGGTCTGCTGTTCGAGTACTCAATCGCCGCGTATTGGGTGGGACAGCCAGACGCCGCGCTTCAAGCCTGTGACCGGCTGCTCGCCATGCCGCAGCTACCGGACGCTTACCGCGAACAGACCGAGGTGAACCGGACTTACTGCGTGCGGGGTGTCGAGAGCAGCGTCACAAAGAGCAACGCGACCGTCACGCGCGACCTCTCAGCAGATGTTCGTCGCTCGTCGAGCTCCGCCACACTTGCGCGCGACTATGTGGCGGCCCGCGGCAAGGTCGTCCCGACCGCCAGATCCTCGCGAACATGCGTAACGTCGATGGTTGGCTGACGGAAGAGGAGGCTGTCGTGCTCATCGCGGCGGCCGATCAGACCCTGCGGGCGCTCCCGCCTCCGCACGCCTTTGTCGAAGTGGGCAGCTATTGCGGACGGTCAACGGTCGTGCTCGCCGGGGTGATCGCCGCCGTCGCTCCATGCGCGCGTGTTCACGAGATCGACCCGCATGAGGGCGAGGTCGGCGCGGTCGACACCGGCACCCAGACGACCCTTCCCACATTTGATCGATTCCGGGAGAACCTCGCGCGCGCAGGCGTCTCCCACTACGTCGTACCCATTCGTCGCCACTTCATACAAGGTCGACTGGCGCGATCCGATCGCCCTCCTGTTCGTCGACTGGCTGCATGACTATGAGAACTGCGCTCGGGATTTTCACCATTTCGAGCCATGGCTCGCCCGGGGTGGCTGCGCAGCGTTCCACGACTACGCGACGTGGCCGGGCGTGACCGCCCTAGTCGACAAGCTCACGGGATCAGGCGGCTATGACCTGGTGAGACGTGGCGGCAGCATTCTCGTGCTCCAGCGTCGCTGAACACGAGCGCGGAGCAGCCACTGGTGTCCCCCACATCGAGATCGGGCACCGTCACGGCGAGCAGAGCGCGTACGGCGTGAACGTGGTCGAGGAACTCGACCCGATCGTGACTTGCCAGGTGCCTCCGCGGCCGGGTGTGCTCGGAAAGCTGCTGTAGGGGTCCAGAAACTGCGAACTGGTCTGGGTCGACATCCAGCCGCCACCGACGAGCAGGCTGGTGGACGGGCACGTCGCGGTGCCCGTGCATGTCGCGCCGCTAAGAGGATCACGGTTACCGAGCACGTTCCTCCGGTGACCAAGCTGATGCTCTGGGTCGCGCGTGTCGGTCCGCGTGCGCCGGCCGGTCCGGTGGCGCCGGCAGATCCGGCCACCCCCGTGCCCCCGTTGGCGCCCGTCGTCCCCGTGGGGCCGGTGGCCCCGCTCACCCGCTCAAACCACCGGCAAAGCGCCACGCGTCTCTGTGGCGTCGTCCTGGGTATCGGCAACAAAGGCAGCGGCGGAGGCGTGCGACTATTCCCGGAGGCCAACGGTCGAGGATCCGTGCGGTGGGCCGTTCGGCGCGCTCTACGACTACCGGGTCGGGCGGGAGCGCGTCGCGCGCTGGTGGGACGGCTCGCATGGAGGATTGATATGCCCGGTGGCTCGAGGCCGCCCCTGGGGCGGATCAGCCCGTCTGAGCCGGCACCGCTATGAGCGAGGCGTCGGTCTCGGTAGCCTTGAAACATATGGACGCGCAGCCCGCCCTTGAGCACGTGACCGCGTCTGGCTCCAAGCCAGGTGCTGACGGTCGGCCGGTACGTACGTCCCACCCGCCCCGTCCGCCCGTTCGTGCGCTCGAGCTATCTCGCCGACCAGCGCGTGGCGCAGGCTGAACCCGCGATGGAGCCGCTGACTCGCCCGGTGCAGGCATGAGGCGTGCGCTGAATGCGATCGCGGCGGCGATCCCGGTAGCGCTCCTCGCTGCACCGGACGCGCTTGCGCGCGCCGGCGGCGGCAGCTCGGGATTCGGCGGTTTCGGCCGCGGCGGCGGTAGCTTCGGCCGCGGGTTCGGTCACGGCCATTTCTTCTTCATTCCCGTCGGTGGCGGGGGCGGCGTGTTGCTGTTCATCCTCGTCCTGGTGGTAGTGCTCTTCGTGCTCCCCCGGCTGATGATGTGGTGGCGTCGTCAGCAGAGCGCGGGTGCGGCCTCGCAGCGGAGAGTGGGTCAGCGTGAGCGGCGCGTCGAGCTCGCCGCGGCCGAGGCGGCTGAGGACGACCCGGCGTTCGCGCCCGAGCAGGTTCGCTCGCAGGCAGCCCGGTTGTTCGTCGATATCCAGTCCGCCTGGGACGCTGGCGATCGTGTCCGCCTGCGCGGACTTGTCGCGCCGGAGCTGCTGGCGGAGTGGGAGCGGCGTCTGGACGACTTCGATCGGAAGGGCTGGCACAACCGTGTCCAGCCGCTCGGCGAACCGTCGATCGAGTACGTGGGCCTGACCAACCGGGGCGACGATCGCGCGGACCGTGTGGTGGTCCGAATCGAGGCGAGGCTGCGCGATTACGTCGAGGACGCATACGGACAGCGCGTAGGGCGGGTCGACGGCGCTGGCGAGACGAGCCGGGTGCGCGAGTTCTGGACGCTTGTCAAGCGCGACGGGCACTGGATCCTGCAGTCGATCGAACAGGGTGGCGAGGGGGCTCACCGGCTGAGCGAGGGGCTCGTCGTCACCCCATGGGCCGACGAGCAGGCGATGCGCGACGAGGCCTTGGTGCAGGGGGCGGTGCAAGACGCCGTGCCGGAGGGAACCAAGCTCGCCGAGGTCGCTGATCTCGACTTCAACGGTGATGGACGTGCCGCCGCGCTCGACCTGTCGCTGGCCGACGGCAGGTTTGCGCCCGACGTGCTCGAGGTCGCCGCTCGCCGTGCCGTCGCTGCCTGGGCCGACGCGATCGACGGCGACAAGGGTGCGCTTCTGGGGCTATCGCACCCCGACGCCGCGCGCGAGCTGCTGCATCCCGGCGACCCAAGCGAGCGCACACGTCTCGTCGTGCGTGGCCTCGATGTGCGTCATATCTCGATCGTCTCGCTCGATCCCGCGTCGGAGCCAGCGACGATGACGATCGACGTCGAACTCGCCGGCCGTCGCTACCTCGAGGATCGTGACACGGCCGCGGTCGTGGCCGGCAGCCAGTCGCGGGCGATCACGTTCACCGAGCGCTGGACACTCGCCCTCGACGGACCCGACGACCAGCCCTGGCGAATAGTCGCCGTCCGCGCGCCCGCCGGACGATCCTAGACTGGACGCCGGCATTCCTCGCGGGGTGCACCGCCACCCGGGACGTCCGGACCGCGCAGGCACCTCGCGAACGCTGGCAGGTCGCGCCTCTGGCCCGCTCCTGCTCTGGGGAGCGGATCACGGTCCCGCTCCCGTGGCTCCTGCCGAGCCCTAATCCGACTTCGGCTCGCCGCCGCTCGCCTGTGGGGACTGCGGCTCTCCCCCGGCGGCCGGTGGGCCGGCCGGGAGCGCTGACTGCGGGGCGCCCGAGCCGACCTCAGCCTTGAGCTTGGCGAACTCATCGTCGACTTCGCTCTTGGCGCCGAGCTGCTCGAGTTGCCGGTCGACGTCGTCCTGACCGGGGCCGAGCGCCGTCAGGTCGTCGAAGGTTCCCGCTGCCTGCAGCTCCTCGACCGCCGACGCCCGTGCCTGCATCTGGTCGGTCTTGTCAATCGCGCGCTGCATCGCCGCCCCGACGTCGGCCATCTCGTCACCCACCCCCGTGGCCGCCTCAGAGATGTGCACCTGCGCCTCGGCGGCGGAGTACTGGGCCTTGATGACCTCCTTCTTTGAGCGGAACTGCTCGATCTTCGCCTGGAGCTGCTGCTCGGACTGGGTCAACTTGTCCTGCTCTGACTCGAGCTGTGTGACTTGCTGATCGAGCGAGCCGACCTCGCCGGTGATCAGCTGTTTGCGCTCGAGTGCTGCACGGGCGAGATCGTCCCGCCCGGCCGACATTGCTTCCCGCGCCTGGCCGTCGAGCTTGTCGATCTGCTGATGAAGCTCCTGCTCCTGAAGCTGCAGCCGTTTCTTAGCGGTTACGACGTCGGCGATTCCCTTCTTGACGTTCTGCAGATCCTCTACTTGGCGCTCGTAGGCGTAATCGAGTGTCTCCGCTGGATCCTCGGCGTGGTCGAGCATGTGGGAGATCTTGGCTTTCGTGAGTGTTGAGATGCGACCGGACAGTCCAGGCATCTGACCCTCCTACCGATTGTTGTGCCGCTGATCGAGCTCACCGCCAGCCCTGCAGCCGAGTCTCGAGCCGGCTCAGAGCCGCGATCCGCCTCTCCAACGGCGAGTGGGTGCTGCCGCTGATCTTCAATAGAGCGCAATCGTACCCGCGGTCCTAAACACGGTGTCCCCGCTTGCGCCTAGCTGCGAGTCACCCTGACAGCCGCGTCAGCTCTCGGACAGCGCTACGTCGCCGAGGTCGTCTTAGAGCCCAGCCACCGCGGTGCACCTTGGCCGGGTACGCCCTTCGCAAACGATGGCCCCGCACCGATCACTCGCTGCACCGTCGGCCCCGCCAGCAACTGGCGGGCGGCTTCCGCGTTGGGAGCTCGCAGACTGAAAGCAGCAGCACGGTTCGGCCGCAGCCGCCCGATCTCGTGTGCTTTCGAGGCCGCGAGGTTTGCGGATCGTCTGACTGCGAGCCAGCATCGACACTAACTGGGAGGCGCTGGCAGGCGGTGCCATGTCTGCGCCAGATTTCCAGACGGCGGACGGGGCGTTCGTGCGGATGACGGAACTGGAGCACTGGCGGCAGGCAGGCGCGAAGCACGAGGAAATGGTCGGCGAGGCTCGCGACGCCGACAACCAGGCCTGCGAGGCCGCCGGGATCCTGATCAAGCAGGGGTACAGCCGAGGCGAGTACAAAGCTGCCGCTCGCGAGCTGGAGCGCTGGCCCAGGGACGACAGCTCGGAGGACGCCGAGCAGCCACTGGCAACGAACTACCCCACCAGCTACCCCAAGCGACGTCCGAAACGACGAATCCCCGCCGCTGCGGAGGATCGGTAGTACCGCTACCGGGATTCGAACCCGGGTTTCCGCCGTGAGAGGGCGGCGTCCTAGTCCCCTAGACGATAGCGGCGGGAGTGCAGAGCCGGATGCGGGCGCGGGACGCGATGGAGGGTAGCGGACCTGACTCGACTTCCTGTCAGGGCCGAGGTGCCGAATCGACGAAGGCGCGATTTGAAGGGCTTTCCGTCCGGTAGGCGAGGTAAGGTCTCGAACGTGCGTTCGATGCCTCTGACGGGGCGAAACCCCCGGATCACTGCTAACGTCACCGATCCCGCGGCTGTGGCGGAATCAGGTAGACGCGCGGGTCCCAGGAACCCGTGCCCTTACGGGCGTGGAGGTTCGAGTCCTCTCAGCCGCATCGGGATCGGCGTAGACGCCGTGCACCGCGAGACTACTGTGCAGCGCGCGCTGGCGCTGGCGGAGAACGGGGCGAATGGCAGCGAGATATCTCGCCAGCTCGGGATTCCGCGGACAACAGTGCGCGACTGGCTCAACGGCGCCATTCCTCGGTCTCGGCCTCGGCGTCACGGAGTCGACGCATGCGTCCGATGCAACCCGGACCGTCCCCTCGCCGACCTGGCGCCGGCCTACGTCTACCTGCTCGGTCTATACCTGGGGGACGGCTTGTACCGGAGAGGTGTGTACAAACTGCGGATCGTTCTCGATCTCAAGTATCCGGGGATCATCGGTTCAGCCGAGGCGGCCATGCGGGAGGTGCGGAGCGGAAAGACGCACACGTACCGGCGGCGGCGTCGGAACTGCGTCGAGGTGTCTTCATACTGGAAGCATTGGCCGTGCCTCTTTCCTCAGCACGATATTGGTAAGAAGTTCGAGCGCCGGATTGAATTGGCCGAGTGGCAGATGGAGCTTGTCCGGCATTGGCCCGACGAGATGCTTCGTGGCCTGATCCATTCCGACGGATATCGGTTTACGAACACCGGCCGGGGCAATTGGGTCTCGCCGCGGTACGGCCTCTCGCAGGTATCGACCGACATTCAGGGCATCTTCTGCGAGGCGTGCGAGCGGGTGGGGGTTCGTTGGACCATGTCCGGCAAGAGGACGATCTACGTTTCCCACAAAGCGGACGTCGAGCTGCTCGATCAGTTCATCGGGCCGGAGCAGTGACACGAGAGATAGCCCTCACAACCACCCCTTCTCCTCCGCCACGCGCACCGCCTCGGCCCGGTTTCGGGCGTCCAGTTTCTGCATAACGGATGAGAGGTGGTTACGCACGGTTCCGGGCGAGAGGTAGAGAGCGGCGGCGATGTCGGCCACCGTGGCGTGGTGGCGCGAGGCGGCCAGCACCTCGTGCTCGCGCGGGGTCAGTGGGCTCTCGCCCTGGCTGAGCGCGGCGGCCGCCAATCCCGGCTCGACGACACGTTCGCCGGCAACGGCGCGGCGAATCGCGTTGGCGAGCTCGTGCGCCGGCGCGTCCTTGAGAAGGAAGCCGGCGGCACCGCCCTCCATCGCGCGGCGTAGATATCCCGGCCGACCGAAGGTGGTGAGGATCAGAACTTGGCACTCGGGAATCGCTCGATTGAGCTGTTCGGCGGCCTCCAGACCTGAGAGGCCCGGCATCTCGATGTCAAGCAACGCCACGTTCGGGTGCGTGGCGAGAGCCGTGGAGACGACCTCATCTCCACGCGGGATCTGTGCCACGACCTCAATGTCGGGCTCCAGGTCGAGGAGGCTGGCGAGGGCGCCGCGAACCATTCCCTGATCCTCGGCGAGAAGGACGCGGATCACCGGGCGTTGACCGGCACTGTCACGCACAGACGGAATCCTTCACCGCCGGGCTGGGTGCCAGCCTCGACTCGGCCATGGAGACTGGAGGCGCGCTCCGCCAGGCCCTCCAGGCCGTGCCCTCCGCCTCGTCGGGAGTCGCCGGGTCGGGCGTCGCCGGGTCCCGCATCGCCACGGGGGGCGTCGCCGGGCCGGACGTCGCCGGGTCCCGCATCGCCACGGGGGGCGTCGCCCGGACGGGCGTCGCCGGGACGGGCGTCGCCGGGACGGGCGTCGCCGGGCCGGGCGTCGCTGGGTCGCGGCACGCCGTTCCGGCCTCGGGGTCCTACGCCGTCATCCGGACCGGCCGCCCCCACACCGTCGTCCAGCACCTCGACAACCGCATCGGTGAGACTCTTGGTGACGCGCACCGTGCAGTGCTGAGCACCGCTGTGGCGGATGACGTTCGTGGCACCCTCGCGTACCGCCCAGGCGAGGATCGCCTCGGTCTCGGGATCCAGGCTGATCGCGGGGCGCTGGACGTTCGCCTGGATACCCGCCGCGGAGAGCGCCATCCGGGCCCCCGCGAGCTCGCCCTCGAGCGTCGGCTGACGGTATCCGCTGACCGCCTCCCTGACCTCAGAGAGCGCGGTCCGGGCCACCTGCTCGACCTCGCCCACTTCCTTGGCGGCGTCGGAGGGCCGGTCGGGAATGAGGCGCCGGGTGAGCTCGGCCTTCAAGGCGATCACCGAGAGCGAGTGTCCGAGGAGGTCGTGTAGATCGCGAGCGAAGCGTTCGCGCTCCTGGGCTACCGCCAGGCGCGCCAGCTCGGCCCGGGCCTCGCTCAGCTCCTCGTTGCGGATCCTCAGGTCGCGGAACAGCAGCATCAGCAGGCCGATCCCGGCACTGCTGGCGACGTACCCGAGCACGGAGCCGCCGTCGGCCCCGGCTATCAAAGATGTCACCGCGGCGAGTGCCGAGCACGACACCACGGCCCAAAAGCCGAACGGCGGCGGCGGGATGAGCGCCGCGCAGGCCGCGCAGTACGTGAACAGGAACGCCCATCCGGATGCATCCCCCAGGGTCAGGGCGGTCGCCACGGCCAGCATCACGCCGAACACCAGGCCCGTGTACCTGTCGCCCCGATCGGAGCGCCAAGCGAGTATCAGTGAGATGTAGGCGGCGATGAACGCCAGCGCGCCGGCGACCGAAAGCACGTGTCGGAAAAGCGCTTCGTGCCTTCCAATCGCGTTGGCGAGCGGGAAGAGGATGAACAGCAACCAGATGAAGGCGCTCCCGTAGCGGACGCCCTGGTGCGGCGCGTGGCTGAACCACGCCTGACGGAACCAGGCCTGACGAGCCGTCAGCGGGCGGCCCTCGCGGTCACTCAGCCCGCTGCCCTCGCGCTCGGGTTCCGTCCCCGCCGCAACGTCGTCGCCGGCGGGGCGGCCACGCGGGCCGCCCGCCGGCGCATTCAACGCCTCCACGGGACCCTGAGCCGACAGGTGCTCCGAGCGCTCCGTCATGCAGCCCTGCCGATTGCAGGCTCGCCGACCGGTCGCCGCAAGAAGCGCAGCATGAGGATCATGCCGACGGCGGTCCAGATCAGCAGCGTCTTCAGGTCCTGCCCGTTCAGCCCTGCGCCCACGGTCCTCGGATCAAAGACGGTCTGAAGGCCGTCGGCGAGCGGGCGGATGGGGAAGAACTTCGCGACGCTGCTCAACGCTTTCGGCATGCCGTTGGGCGGGAACCAGACGCTCGAGATGAACGTGAGCGGAAGCACCAGCAGGTTGACGATCACGGGCGCGGCCTCCGCGTTGGGGATGAACCGCGTGATCCCGATTCCGAGCGTCGTGAAGGCCGCCGTTCCCAGCACCAGGGTCACGATCAGGCCCGGGAGCGTCGCCAGCCTGATGTGCACGCCGTAGACGGCGACCCCGAGGCCGAGCGTGACGGCGGTGATCGCCAGCACGATCAGGACCGTGGAGCCGATGCGGGCGGCGACATAGGCCCATCGCGGCAGCGGCGTTCCCTGCATCCGCTTGAGTATGCCCTCGTCGCGAAGGATCGACGTGGAGATCGCCATGTTCACGAACGTGGTGCCGATCACCCCGTAGGCGAGGATCCCCGGCACGAAGAAGTCGTTGTAAGGGATCCCTCCCAGTGAGCTCAGGTGGTGGCCGTTGTTGAGGCTGGCAAAGATCACCAGGAACATCACCGGGAAAACGAAGGTGAAGATTCCCCGGCTGCGGTTTCGCCAGTAAGCACGCTGCTCGTAGCGGATCTGCGACACGACCAGACCGAGGTCGCGCCGAAGCGAAGGTGTCAGTACGGATCTCATCGGACGGCCTCCTCTAGATGCGAATTGTGGTTGCTAGAGCCGGTGAGCTCCAGGTAGATGTCCTCGAGCGTGGGCTGGGTCACCGAGAAGTGCTCCAGGTCGATGTTGTGGTCGACCGCCCAAGTGGTGATCTCCTGGGCGGCCATGACGGGCTCGGTCGTGGTGATTAGCACGCGGTCACCGTCGAGCGAGCGTCCACGCGACGGCACAGTGGGCAGGTCGCCGAGAGACCAGCCCGGCGGTAGCACGAAGCGGATTTCCGACGGGCGCAGGTCGCGGCCCCCGATCTCGTCCGGGCTTCCAATCGCGATGATCTCGCCGGCCCGCATCACCGCCACCCGGTCGGCGAGGTACTGAGCCTCGTCCATGAAATGAGTGGTCAGGAACACGGTCTTGCCGAGGTCGCACAGCGAGCGGATCGTCGACCAGGCCTGGCGCCGCGCGGCCGGGTCGAACCCGGTCGTCGGCTCATCGAGGAAGATCAGATCCGGGTCGCCGACGAGCGCCAGGGCGAGGTCGAGCCGGCGCCGCTGGCCGCCGGAGAGCTTCTTCGCGCGCACGTCGCGCTTCTCGGTGAGCTCCACCAGCTCGATCACCTCGTCGACGGGGCGCCGGCGAACGTGGTACCGGCCGTACATCTCGACGAGCTCGGCGACGGTCAAATCGTTCTGGACGCCGCACTGCTGCAGCACGATCCCGACGCGTTCACGCAGCTCTCGATCCCCGGTCGCCGGGTCGAGCCCGAGTACGCGCACCTCTCCGCCACCACGCAGCCGGTAACCCTCGAGGATCTCGACGGCGGTCGTCTTACCGGCCCCGTTCGGCCCCAGGAGGCAGAACACCTCTCCCTTGGCCACCTCGAAGCTGACCCCGCGCAGCGCCTCCACGTCGCCATAGGACTTGCGCAGGTCGCACACCTCGATGGCGAGTTCTTCGATTTGAATGTGAGTCGATGTCATGCGCCGAGCGTACGTCGGCCCGGTCGCCAGCGTAAGTGGCGCACGGCCGAAATCGACCGTGACATCTGTCATATGCGCGCGGTGCCGTTACACGCGCATTCCCGCGTTCCAGCTAACGATCACTTCGGTCTCGCGCTCATACCCGAGCACCCCTACGCTCCCCGCCGCCAGCGCAAACCGGGCACCCTCGGCCGCGCGCATTCTCAGCCATCGGGCGGTGGTCACCCGCAGGATGTGACCGTGAGCAAACGCCGCGGCGTCCCCATCGGCATTGCGCAACTGCTCGAGCGCGCGGTCCGCTCTGGCCGCCACCTCTTCGGGACGCTCGCCTCCGGGACATCCGTCACGCCACAGGTTCCACCCCGGATTCTCCTCGCGGATCTGGGGGGTGGTGAGCCCCTCGTACTTCCCGTAGTCCCACTCGCGCAGATCGTCGGTGATGACGGCGACGTCGCCGTACCCTGCCAGCTCGCACGTCTCGCGGGCTCGGAGCAGCGGGCTGCACAGCACGAGGGCGAAGTTGTGCCGATCGAGCTCGGCTCCCAGCGCCTGCGCCCGGAGCCGTCCCTCCTCGATCAGCGGCAGGTCCGTCCGGCTCGTGTGGCGGCCATTGGCGCTCCACTCGGTCTGGCCGTGACGTACGAGAAAGATCTCCATCAGCGGGGCCGCCAAGCCGACTCAGCGCACGCCGAACCCCTACGCATCGCCGGCCTCGTAGGCCTCGGAGGCGACCATCTTCCGGACGCTTTCCTCGTCGCGGTCGGCCTCTTCGTGCTCGGCCTCCAAATGTCCCCGCACCCGTCGCGACAGCTCCTCGTCGGTGGCCGCCGCGAGCGGCTCACCGCAGATGTTGCACTCCACTACACGCTTGCTCATGGCGTTCACCTCATCTTCCACCTGTGCGTCCAAGTCAGACGCAACGTTTCATCTGTGGCGCACCTGCCTGGTCGAGGAGGCGCGTGACGCGGACGGCCCGGCCGCTCCCGCACGGGCATCCTCAAACTCGTGCAAGGCCAGCAGCGCCGCGCCGAGCACGCCGGCACGTACACCGTGCCTGGCGAGGCGAATCTTGGTCCGTCGACCGAGTCCCGGCAGCACGTATCCAAGTGCGACCCGGCGCGCCGGCTCGAGCAACAGCTCGCCGGCCTGCGCGGCGCCGCCACCGATCACAACCTCGTCGGGATCGAACGTGTTGATCGCATTGGCGACCCCGATTCCCAGCCGGCCGGCCCACGTCTCGATGATCCCCCGCGCGTGCGCATCGCCGTCCCGGGCAGCCCGGACCGCCGCCGGGCCGAGGACCTCCTCGCCGCTCGCCAGCAAACGGCCGAGAGCGGACTCCGGCTCCTCGCGAGCGCACGCCGCTGCCAGCCGGTCAATCGCGTGACCCGAAGCGACCCACTCCAGCGACCCGGGCTGCGGGAATCGCACCGGGTCGGGCACCCCGCCCGCCAGATCGAGCCCGACGAGCGTGTGACCGAGCTCGCCCGCGCCGCCGGTCGCGCCCCGATAGATGCGTCCCCCCAGGACCAGGCCCCCGCCGATCCCGGTCCCCACGGTGATCATCACCAGATTGCGCGCCACCGGCTCGAGACTCTCGTCGTAGGACTCGGCCAGTGCCGCCACGGTCGCGTCGTTGTCGACGAACACCGGGACCCCGAACCGGTCGCCGAGGACCTCGCGCAGCGGCAGGTCGGCGAGCGGAATGTTGACCGATGAGACGACCCGCCCGGTCTCGAAGTCGACGACGGACGGGACGCCGATGCCCACCGCATCGAGCCCGTCGCCCCGCGCGCCCTGCACCAGCTCGACGAGCTGATCGATCAGCGCGTCGGCTCCGGACAAATTTGTCGGCTGGAGCGTCGGCTCGCTCAGCTCGCCCTCATAAAGCGAGGCGGTGGCGACCTTGGTGCCGCCGAGGTCGACGCCGATGACCGACGGACTCACAGCTTCGCGGCCGCCGGCGGGTCGAGGAGCACCGTGATCTCTTTGGCCAGCGGCACGAGCAGCGACGAGGGCACGTGGGGGTTCGGTTCGGCGTTCGGTCCGAACGCCGCGGCGACGGCATCGGCCTTGGACTCGCCGGACACGAGGAAGACCACGTGCCTGGAGCGCGCCAGCCTCGGCAGCGTGAAGCTCACCCGGGGCACGAACGGCTCGAGCCCCGCGTGCTCGACTCCCACCACCATCCGCGAGCGCTCCTCCAGCGTGGCCTGGTCGGGAAACAGCGAAGCGGTGTGCCCGTCGGGCCCGATCCCCAAAAGCACCAGCTCGAACAGCGGCTCGCCGGCGTCGCGCAGCTCGCGCTCGTAGTCATCGGCGCCGCGGGCGGGTCCAAGCTCCCCTTTCATCCGCCGGACCTGGGGCTGGGTGAGGTCCGCGATCGGGTCGAGCAGCGTTTGCTTGACCATGGCGAAATTCGATCGCTCGTCGTCGGGCGGAACGCACCGCTCGTCGCCGAACCACAACGTGGTGCCGTCGAATCCCAGTCCAACCGCCCGAACCGCAGCGGCCAGCTCCTGGTAAGCGGCGCGGGGTGTCGAACCTCCGGCCAGTACCACATGCCCAGCGCTTACCGCCGCGCCCACCAACATCGCGCCGCACGCGCGCGCAGGGTTCTCGACGATCTCGATGTTGAGCGTCACGGGCAGAGGTTTCGCGCTTGCTGAAGCGCCGGCCCGTAGGTCGGATCGCGGAGCAGGGCCTGTCTTACGCCTTCCCCGAGAATGCCGCCCTCGCCGCGAGAAGCCCCGAGGATCTGCCACGCGCGCTCGCCGGCCCCGGAGCGCTCGCGGGCACGCAGTCCACCGCGCGCCCGGTCGAGCGAGAGTGACTGGTCACCGCCCCATGACACCGTGACCCCGGCCAGTCCCGGCACATCCTGATCGGAGGTCTCGAGCAGGACTTCCACTTCGCCGCCGGCCACGGTCGCCGCGCCGCGAAGCCCGGCGCCGTTGATCGAGCGCAGCGACTCCACATCCCAATGAAGACGCGAGGCCAGCCACCCCACCAGCAGCATCGCACTCGCGCGCGAGCCGACTCTATGCCTGACGGTGACCCCGTCCAGCTCGGCGAGCGCCGGCATCCGGCCGGGCGTGTCGAAGCTCGCGGCCAGTCGCTCCCGCCACGGGGTGGTCCGAAGCCAGGCCAGGTCGACCACGTATGCCGACTCGAGCAGCTTGCCGGCCCACTCCATCGCCCAGGTGCAATCGGCCTCGTCGTCCGAATCCAGCAGGATGACGTCGACGATGCCGCGGAGCGCGGTCAGCGCCTCGGTGTGCCCGTGCGGGCACCACACCATGGTCGGCAGCTCGGATACGACGACCGGGTCGACGATCGTGTCAAGCCGCCAGATCTGATCTGGTCCGATGTCGATCTCGACGCTCTCGTGCATGACGCCGAGGCCGCTCCTGGGCTCGTCGTAGCTCATCACGGCCACGGCGTCGAGCGCGCTGCGCCCTTCTTCGACCGCGCACAGGATTGTGCGCGAAGCGTGGTAGCGACCCACGCCCGCGAGTCGGTTGGCGATCTCGTCCTTCCATGCTCGATCGATGACCACCACCAGGTTGAGGACGCGCGCCGGCGCGAGCGCCCGGTTGGAGGCGTGGCGACTGCGCAGCATCTCGCGCAGCGCCGCCTCGATCGCATCGGGCGTCGTGCTCTCGGCCGACCAGACGTCTTCGCTCACAGGCGCCGCCACCGCCGATCGTCGAGCAGCAGGGCGTTGGCCTCCTCGGGACCGGCCGATCCCGCCGGATACTGCGGGATCGGCGACGTAGTGTCCTCGCGCCACGCGGTCAGGATCGGGTCGATGATTCCCCACAGCGCCTCGATCTCGTCGTTGCGCGTGAACAGGGTGGCGTCGCCGCGCATGGCATCGAGGATCAACCGCTCATAGGCCTCGGGCGACTCCGAGACGAACGACGTGCCGTAGCGGAACTCCATGTTGACCGGTCGGATCCGCATGCGCGCCCCGGGGATCTTCGCGCCGATCGAGACCGACACGCCCTCATCGGGTTGCACGGTGAGCACGATCTGGTTCGATTGTGGACCCACGGAGCCCGAGCTCTGCAGCGCCAGGTGCGGGACCGGCTTGAGGGTGACCACAATCTCGGTCAGCTTGCGCTCCAGCCGTTTTCCCGTGCGCAGATAGAACGGCACCCCGGCCCACCGCCAGTTCGACACGTGGAGGCGCAGGGCGGCGTAGGTCTCGGTGCGGGAGTCCGGCGCGACCCCTTCTTCCTGGCGGTAACCCGGCACCCTCACTCCCCCCACGACCCCGGGCCCGTACTGAGCCCTGACCGACATCGAGGGAACGTCGTCCACCGCCGGGGGCACGATCGCCTCCAGTACCTTCAGCTTCTCGTCGCGCAAGCGGTTGGCCTCGAACGAGCTCGGCGGCTCCATGGTCAGCAGCGAGAGCAGCTGCAGCATGTGGTTCTGGACCAGATCGCGGAGCGCTCCCGCCCCCTCGTAGTACCCGGCCCGGCCCCCGATCCCGATGTCCTCCGCCGCCGTGATCTCCACGTGGTCGACGTAGTTGCGGTTCCACACCGGCTCGAACAGCGCGTTCGCGAACCGCAGCGCCATCAGGTTCTGCACGGTCTCCTTGCCCAGGTAGTGGTCGATCCGGAACACTTGGGACTCGTCGAACACGGACAGGACTTCGGCGTTGAGCTTCCGCGCCGAGGCCAGGTCGTACCCGAACGGCTTTTCGATCACGAGCCTCGTATGCGCGGACTCGGCCGCGTTCAAGTCCGCGGCGCCGAGCTTGCCGGCGATCACCGGGAAGAACTGCGGGGCGGTCGAGAGGTAGAAAACGCGGTCCAGCGGCCGCCCGGCCTGCTCGTCGAACTCCCTGAGCGTCTGCTCGAGCTCACCGTAGATCCCGTCATCGTCGAAGGACCCCGACAGGTAGCGCATATCGCCCAGGAGGCCGTCGAGCACGTCCGGGTCCGGCCGGCGACGGGAGAAGCGCTCGATCGACGCACGCGCCATCGCTTGGAAGTCTTCGTCGGGCTGCTCGCGGCGGGCGATGCCCACCATCTCGAAGCGCTCTGGCAGCGCGCCCTCGTGGGCCAGGTTGTAGAGCGCGGGAAGCAGCTTGCGATGAGCCAGGTCGCCGGTGGCACCGAAGATCACCAGCGTGGTGGGATGGACCGGGAGGCGCTCGAGCCCCTCGACGAGCGGGTTCTCCGCGGTGATCTGATCGGCGACGGCGGCGTTCATCGCATTTCACTTCCCGTTCAGCAGCCCGGTGAGACGCTCCGTCAACGCGCGCACGGCGGCCGGCGGATCACCCTCGAGCTTTACCCGTTCCGCTTTCAGCCGGTGCGCGCGGAGAGTCTGGAGATCTCCCGCGGCCTGCGCGGCGATCAGCGTCCCGAACGAATACGGCGCGCCCGGAATCTCGGCGTCGCGCTGCGGGTCCGCGGTCAGCTGCAGGAACCGGCCGATCGGCGGGCCGCCCTTGTGCAGCTGCCCGGTCGAGTGCAGAAAGCGGGGCCCGTACCCGAACGTGGTCGCGGCGCCGGTGCCCGCGCGCACCGCGACGCGCAAGTCCGCGACCGCCGCGTCGAGCGCGGCCGAAGGCGGTAGGTAGCCCATGATCGAGACGTAGTGAGGCGGCGTCGCGTCGGCGAGCAGCGCTCGGAGCTGCTCGTCGGAGGCGGATGCGACCTCGGGTACCGACCCCGAGGCGAGGACCCGCCGGGCGTTGTCCTTGGCTTCTTGAACGTTCGGCTGGTCGAATGGATTGATCTCGAGCGCCCACCCCGCGACCGCTACCGCGAACTCGCTCAGGAAGAACACGCGTCCGAGGTCGGCCGCCCCGTGCGTGGCCGCGGTGATCGTGGGGTGCCCCGCGGCGGCGATCCCGTCGATCGCCGCGTCGAGTCGCTCGTCGGGCTGGTCGATGTTTCGCAGGTACACGAACACGCGATCGTCGCCGTACCCATCGGGAGCTCCGAGCGGCTCGTCCACGACGGGCACGATGCCCCGCCCCTGCTTGCCGGTCGATTCGGCGACCAGCTGCTCGACCCACAACCCGAAGCTCTCGATCGGCTCAGAGGTGACGAAGGTCAACTTGTTGCGCCCTTGGCGCGCGAGCTCGCCCACCACCGCTCCCAGCCACAGGCCGGAATTCGAATCGCTCGAGTCGTAGTGCGCGCAGTTCTGCTCGGCGACCTGACACCGATGCAACAGCGCCTCGATGCTCACGCCCATCAACGCCGCGGGGACCAGCCCGAACGGCGAGAGCACCGAGTAACGCCCGCCGATGTCCGGCTGAGCCAGAAAGCAATGACGAAGGCCATCCTCCGCGGCCAGGCCCTCCAGAGGGCTGCCCGGATCCGTGATCACCGCAAACTGCTCCGGCCGCGCGAGGGCCTGGAAGTAGGCGTATTGCGAGAGCGTCTCGATGGTCCCACCCGACTTCGAGGAGACGATGAACAGGGTCCGCTCGAGGTCGACCGATTCCTGGACGCCGAGCACGACATCGGGGTGGGTCGAGTCGAGGACCTGCAGGCGCAGGCCGTCGGGTATCTCGCCGAACGACCGCCGCAGCACCTCGGGGCCCAGGGAGGAGCCGCCCATCCCGAGCAGGACCGCGTCGGTGAAGCCCTCGGCGCGGCAGCGCTCCGCGAAGGCCTGGAGCTCGCCGGCGTGCTCGAGCATCGGTTCGGACACGGTCAGCCATCCGAGCCGATCCTCGATCTCGGGAACGCCCGGCCCACCCCACAGCGACGCATCGCGACGCCACAGACGCGGGGCGACGAGGTCGCTCACGGCCCTCTTGACCCTCCCGGCCACCGATGCCTGCACATCTGCCGGCAGCTTCGCCTGGATCGTGCTCGGCCGACCGGTGACGACGGCGCCGCGCCGCTCGTCGATCCCCGCGAGCAGCCTGCTCATCGCGTCCTCGAACTGCTCCACGCCCTCGCGTAGCAGCTCGTCGGTCACCTGCCGGAGATCGATCCCCGCCTCGGCGAGCGCCTCGAGCTCCGGGGTCGGATCACGCTCCGCGGTCGGGCCGGACACCTCGCCGTGGTCGGCGACGGCCAGCAAGGTGGCAAGCGGCATCGTGTTCACGGAGTGCGGTCCGACCAACTCATCGACGTACATCGTGTCCGGGTAGTGGGGATTCTTGGTGCTTGTGGACGCCCACAGGGGCCGCTGCACCACCGCGCCGGCGTGGCGAAGCGCCGCCCATCGGGGCCCGGCGAAGATCTCCTCGAACCGGCGGTATGCGGCGCGCGCGTTGGCGATCGCCGCCTTGCCCGCGAGGTCGCTGCGACCAA
This sequence comes from uncultured Solirubrobacterales bacterium, assembly GCA_963731355.1. GTDB lineage: Bacteria > Actinomycetota > Thermoleophilia > Solirubrobacterales > Solirubrobacteraceae > Palsa-465. Next base: position 162,402 of record CAVSUS010000009.1, read on the forward strand.
GCGCGTCGAGCTTTCGGTCCACGTTGGTGTCGACGCGCGAGACGAAGAACGAGGCCACCGAATTGACGGTCAGCGGCAAATCCTGTGCCTGGCGCCGCTCCAGGGCACGGATATACGCCTCGGCCACCCGCTCGTAGGCCTCGACCGCGAACAGCAGCGTCACGTTGACGTTGATGCCCTCATAGAGCGCCCGCTCGATCGCGGGCACGCCCTCCGGGGTCCCCGGGATCTTGATCATCACGTTCGGTCGGTCGACCCGCCCCCAGTAGTCACGGACCTCGGCGAGCGTGCGCTCGGTGTCGTGGGCGACGTCCGGCGAGACCTCGAGCGAGACGAAACCGTCGCGTCCACCGGTCTGGCGATGGACCCCCGCCAACACATCCGCGGCCATCTGCACGTCGCGCACCGCGAGCCGGCTGTAGATCTCCTGAGCGCCGAGCTGCTCGCGCGCCATCTCCACGAGTTCGGAGTCGTAGTCGCTCGAGCCGAGGATCGCCTTCTCGAAGATCGAGGGATTTGAGGTGACGCCGCGCAGCGACTCTTCGTCGACCATTCGCGCCAGCTCGCCGCGCTCGACCAGCGAGCGCCGAATCTGATCGAGCCATACGCTGACGCCGGCGTCGGTGAGAGCCTTCAGGCGGGCGTTGACCTCGGTGACCGTGCTCATCAAAGGCGTCTCGCTCCGGGACCTAGCTCAGGAACCCCTCGCCCTTTCGACCACCTCCCGACCGGTGTCGGCCACCCGCTCCGGGGTGAAGCCGAAGTGCTTGTAGAGCGCGCCCGACGGCGCGCTCGCCCCGAAGGTCTCCATTCCGATCACCTCGCCAAGGTCCCCGACCCAGCGGTGCCAGCCAACCGTTGACGCCGCCTCCGCGGCTACCCGGGCGCGTACGCCGCGCGGCAACACGGCGTCACGGTAACCCGCATCCTGGGCGGCGAAGTTCTCGACCGACGGCATGCTCACGAGCCGCGTGGCGATTCCGCCGGCCTCGAGCAGGTCGGCCGCGCGGGCGCAGAGCTGAACTTCGGTCCCCGTCGCGATCAGAATCAGGTCGGGCGGATCGGGCTCGCGATAGGAGTCGCGTAGCACGTACGCCCCGCGTTCGATCGCGTCGTCGGGAACCGCCGCCGGGTTCCAGGTCGGCACGCCCTGGCGCGAGAACACCAGCGCGGTGGGGTGGTCGGTGGAGGCGATCGCGTACCGCCACGCCAGCGCGGTCTCGTTCGCGCCCGCCGGGCGGACCACGACGAGCGTCGGCACCGCGCGCAGCCCGGCGAGCTGCTCGATCGGTTGGTGCGTGGGTCCGTCCTCGCCCAGTCCGATCGAGTCGTGCGTGAACACGAAGATCGATGGCAGCCGCATGAGTGCGGCGAGGCGGATCGACCCCCGCATGTAGTCGCTGAAGATCAGAAACGTCGAGCCGTATCCCCGGAGGTAGTGCAGCGTCAACCCGTTGACGATCGCGCCCATGGCGTGCTCGCGGATCCCGAAGTGCAGGTTGCGCCCGGAATCAGCGCCGGCCTCGACCTCGCCGGAATCCTCGATCCGCGTCAAGGTGGAGGGCGCGAGGTCCGCCGATCCCCCCACCAGCTCGGGGACATGGGCCGCGGCCCACTGAAGCACCTCGTGCGAGGACTTGCGCGTCGCGGTCAAGGTCCCGGAGGCGTGGAACCGGGGAACGTCGCTGTCCCAGCCGGCCGGCAGCCGGCGTTCAAACAGACGCCGCAGCTCCCCCGCCAGCTCCGGATGCTCCTGCGCGTAGGCGTCGAAGCGCGCCTCCCACTCGGACTCGAGCTCGGCGCCTCGCTCGATGCAGCGCCGGAAGTGCTTGAGCGCGTCCTCGGGCACGTAGAACGGCGGCTCCGTCGGCCAGCCCATCGCCTCCTTGGTCAGCTTCACCTCTTCCTCGCCCAGCGGTGAGCCGTGGGCCCCCGCGGTGTCCTGCTTGTGGGGGCTGCCCTGCGCGATGTGGGTGCGCACGATGATCAGCGACGGGCGATCCTCGACCGCGATGCCGGTCTCGAGCGCCCGCTCGAGGCTGTCGAGCTCGATGTTCTCCTCCAGGTCCTGGACGTGCCAGCCATAGGCCTCGTAGCGCTTGCCGACGTCCTCGGTGAACGCCAGCTTCGTGTCGCCCTCGATCGAGATGTGGTTCTGGTCATAGAACGAGATCAGCCGGCCCAGCGCGAGGTGGCCGGCGAGCGAGGACGCCTCGCTCGAGATTCCCTCCTCGAGATCGCCGTCTGATGCGATCACGAACGTGCGGTGATCGACGATCTCGTGGCCCGGGCGGTTGAAGCGCGCGGCGAGCATCCGTTCGGCGAGCGCCATCCCCACCGCGTGCGAGATCCCCTGGCCGAGCGGACCGGTCGTGACCTCGATCCCGGGGAGGTGGCCATACTCGGGATGGCCCGCCGCCCCCGAGCCGAGCTGGCGAAATCGCTCGATGTCCTCCTCGAGGCTCACGTCGTAGCCGCTCAGGTACAGCGTCGAATAGAGCAGCATCGAGGCGTGGCCGCACGAGAGCACGAACCGGTCCCGATCCGGCCACTGCGGATCCCGCGGGTTGTGGTGCATCACGCGTGCGTAGAGCACGTACGCGAGTGGCGCCAGCGCCATCGGCGTGCCCGGGTGGCCCGAGTTGGCCTTCTGCACCGCGTCCATCGATAGCGTGCGGATCGTGTCCACGCAGAGACTGTCCAGCGCAGTGGCGGTGTCGGTCGCGGTCACGGCGTCAGGGTTCGACGAGCCGTTGGTGCGGTGCGAGCGCGGGGGGCCACTGCCGTCAGCATAGTTGTGAGCGTTCTCCCAGTAAACGGCGACCTCGAGGCCGGTAGCCAGCCGACCCTCACCCGAACAGCACCCCGTACCGGCGGTACTCCTCGACCGGGACCGTGCGCAGCTGGGCCACCGCATGCCCCAGCGGCACGAGCTCGATCTCGGTCGCGCGCAGCGCGGTCATCATCCCCCACCCCCCCTGGTGGGCCGCGTCGACGGCGGCCAGCCCGAACCTGGTGGCCAGCACTCGGTCGAATGGGGTGGGAGTTCCGCCGCGCTGCACGTGTCCGAGCACGGTGGCGCGCGTCTCAAAGCCGGTGCGCTGCTCGATCTCCTGTTCGAGCCGATAGCCGATCCCGCCGAGACGGGGATGACCGAACTCGTCAACCTCGCCCGCGGAGATCGTCATCGTCCCGGCTTTGGGCGTCGCGCCCTCGGCGGCGACGACGATCGAGAAGTACCGGCCGCGCTCGTGCCGGCGGCGAATCAGGCGGCAGACCTCGTCGATGTCGAACGGGATCTCCGGAATCAGGATCACGTCGGCGCCGCCGGCGAGACCGGAGTGCAGAGCGATCCAGCCCGCATGCCGACCCATGACCTCGACGACCAGGATGCGGTTGTGGCTCTCGGCGGTGGTGTGCAGGCGGTCGATCGCCTCGCTGGCGACGTGCAGCGCGGTGTCGAACCCGAACGTCACGTCGGTCGCGCCAAGGTCGTTGTCGATCGTCTTCGGTACGCCGATCACCTTGACCCCCTCGTCGCCGAGCCTGCTCGCCACCCCGAGCGTGTCCTCTCCCCCGATCGCGATCAGCCCGTCGAGCTCATGGCGCGCGACCGTGGCGCGCACGAGCTCGGCCCCGTCGTCGCGCTTGTAGGGATTGGTCCGTGAGCTTCCGAGGATCGTTCCGCCGCGCGGCAGGATCCCCCGCGTGGATTCGATCGTGAGCGCGTCAAACGCGTCCTCGAGCACGCCGCGCCAACCGTCCCGGAAGCCGACCACCTGATCCCCATGCTCGTCGATCGCTTTGCGGACGACCGCACGGATGACCGCATTGAGCCCCGGGCAGTCGCCGCCGCCGGTGAGGACACCGATCCGCATCGGCCACATCCTTATCACAGCGCGCGAGGCGGACCTCTGGCGCACCTGGCGCGAATCACTGACGTCGCCGCGATGTTTTGACACAGTGTGGACGTGAGTGTCCGTCGAGCCCAGTCCGGGCTATGCCACGTGCTGCGCGAGGATCCCGAGCTTGCCGATCCCATCGACCCGGGCCGCCGCGAGCAGGCCACTCATGAGTGCACTGCGCGAGAGGTGTGGATCCCGCCCGGGAACCGTCCGGCGCCCGGGAGGCTCACATCGGAAGGCGGCATCGGCCTGCTCGTGCTCGAAGGCCTCCTCATTCGGCGGGTGGGAATCGACCAGCGCTGCGGTGCCGAGCTGCTTGGAGAGGGAGATGTCCTGCGTCCGTGGCTTGCCGAGCCCGAATCGTCAACCCTGCACTCGACCACGGGCTGGTCGGTGATCGAGTCAGCGCGCTTCGCCGTGCTGGACGAGGATTTCGTCAAGCACCTCGTCCGCTATCCGGAGCTCGCGGTGAGCCTGGTCGCGCGCGCGCTCCAGCGCTCCCGGACGCTGGCGGTGAACATGGCCATCGTGCACCAGGCGCGCGTCGACGTGAGGCTCCACATGCTGCTCTGGCACCTGGCCGGCCGCTGGGGCCGGGTTCGGAGCGACGGGACCGTGCTACCCCTTCGCCTGACTCACTCGGTGCTCGCGGACCTCGTGGCGGCGCGGCGACCGACGGTCACCAGCGCCCTGTCGGATCTCTCCCGGCGCGGACTGGTGCGCTGGGACAACGATGCCTGGCTCCTCTCGGGGGAGGCCCCGGGGGAGCTCCTCGACCTCGCGCCGCGCGCCGCGGTGGCCTCGGCAGGCTCCATTGACCCCTCCTGAGCTCGGGACGTCACCCCTCCTCGAACGTCGGTGAGCCGCCGGGGCCCGCTACTCGGTGAGCGGCGGATCGCGCAGGTTGGTGTTGATCCGTTCCGACAGCGCCTGAGATTCCGCGCGGCGGGCCTCCAGCTGCTCCCGTTCGCTGCCCTCGGCCAGGAGCTCCTTCTGGTAGGCCTCGTGGGCGGTCTCGAAGCGCACGCGCTCGCGTTCGGTGTCGGCCGAAGCCTGCCGTCGGAGCAGCTCGGCGCGCTCGGTGATCACAGCCCCGGACTCCTCGCCGGAGTGGACCTCGCTGTGCTCGATCTCGCGCCTGAACGTGAAACGCCGCTCGCCGGTGCGGACGGGGCGGTAACGGACGCGACTGATCGTGATCGACCCATCCTCGCCCACATCCGTCGTGACCTCGTAGCGGGTGTAGGGCTCGAGCCTGTCGAGCCAGCGCCGGCGCCGAGCCGTGACCTCGCTGTTGCGTCGAGCCTCGATCGCGTCCGCCGCGGCCTCGGCGACGTGGACCCAGCCCCAGTGGGTCGCGGCCAAGATCAACCCGAGCACGATCGCGACGATCGCGACGACGCCGATGCCCCCGCCGATCGCCACGATGACCCCGGCCAGCACGAGGGCGATGCCGCCGATGAGGGTGACACCGGTCAGCGTCGCGCCGACGCCGACCAGCCGGCCGCGGGTCTTGCTCGGCGGGATCGCCTCGGGGCGTCCAACGCTCCCGGGCAGGTTTGCGATCTCGTCGTCCAGCAGCCGCTCGTCCGCGACGCTTCGGACCAGTTCGGCGGGGTCGAGTTCGGACGCCATGGAGTGAAGGTACTCCGCGGGAAGTACTGGTGAAGGCCGAGAAGCGGCCGTCCTACACTCTGGGGTACTAGCGACGCGCCAAAGCGAGCGCGCCCGAGCCCCGAAAAAGGGAGCCACCAGTGCCACTCTTCTTCTTCACCGTTGAGCAGCAGGAGCGCGCGATCGTCGAGCGCTTCGGAAAGTTTGTCCGAGTCGCAGGCCCGGGCCTCCAGCGCAAGTCGCCGTTCGTCGAGCGCGTCGCCGGCAGGATGAGCCTGCAGGTCGAGCAGTTGAACGCGGAGATCGAAACCAAGACCCAGGACAACGTGTTCGTCCGCGTCAAGCTGGCCGTTCAGTACAAGGTCGGCACGGAGTCGCAGCAGGTCCAGGACGCGTACTACAAGCTCGACAATCCCGAGGTCCAGATCCAGTCCTACGCCTTCGACGTCGTCCGTTCGCACATTCCCAGCATGGGCCTCGACGAGGCCTACGCCGACGCCGACACGATCGCCATGCACATCCAGGACACGCTGCACCGCCAGATGGCCGACTACGGCTACGAGATCGTGAAGGCGCTCATCACGAACATCGAGCCCGACCAGAGAGTCAAGGACGCGATGAACAACATCAACGCCGCCCAGCGCAATCAGGTCGCCGCGTCGGCCCAGGGGGACGCGCAGAAGACGCTCGCGGTCAAGAAGGCCGAGGGCGAGCGGGAGACCATGCGCCTTCAGGGCGAGGGCGTGGCCGCGGAGCGAAAGGCGATCGCCGAGGGCCTCCACGAGTCGCTGGAGATCATCGCCCAGCACGGGCTCGATCCGCGGGAGGCGATGGCGCTCGTGGCGCTCACGCAGTACACCGACATGATCCGGGCCCTCGGAGAGACCGGTAGGACCAACACCATCCTGCTGCCCCACGCTCCCAGTGCCATCGGCAATCTCATGGACCAAATCCGCGACGGAATCCTCGTCGCCGACGTGGCGTCCGACACCGTGTCGCACGGCGGTAACCGCCGCGCCACGGACGGGGGCACTGCCGGCAACCCCTGATCAGCGGAGACACCCAGGTAGGCATTGCCGGCGCCGGCCCGCGTGGCCGGCGCCGGCTTAACCGGGCGCCGTTGCTCAAACGGCACTGAACACGCGACGCAATTGGCGTAAGCTAGCGGCCGGGGAAGCCGCAGATCACGGCCTCAAGCCACCAACCGCGTAGGAGTGATCATGGGTCGGAGAACGATTCGGTTGGCGACGGTTGCAGCGCTCGCGGTGGTCGCGCTGGCCGTGCTGGGTGCGACCCCGGGCGCGCCGCGCCGGGCGCGGACGGCTTACGCCCAGCAATGCTCCTCACCCGACAGGACTCCTCACAATCCGGCAAACCCTCTGGACACGCGGGGCTTCACCGGCCACGACCCGCTCGACAACGCGCACCTGTTCGTGGAGAGCCCATGGCTGTTCGGAGGCGACGCCGCCGACGCGATCGCCAACGAGGTCGGCCTCGGCTACCTCAGCCGCGAGGAGGGAGGCCGGCCCATCTCCTGGTCACGGTTCAAGCGGCGGGTGAACCGTATGCACCTGCCGAGGTTCACCTCGTTCCGGGTCCACGAGCTCGAGACGATCGGTGACTATGCCCAGGCCCATCAGTTCAGCGTCTATACCGCCGGAGGGTCGGGCGACGCGATCTACACCCAGGTGCAGAACTACCTGTGCCGAATGAGGCGCACCGATCGGCGCGCGACGGCTGTCATCACGACTTACTTCATCGAGCACGACTCGCAGTGCGATGCCGGCGATCAACCGAACTTCACCTCCGAGGTCGACGCTCTCAAGGCTGCCGTGGGGAACTTCTCAGCGTTGATCTTCGTCGAGGAGGATGCCATCGACACGATCTGCTGGCGAAATCCAGCGGCGGTGACCGGGCGTGCGGCCCTGTTGAAGTACGAGATCGATGCGCTCTCCCAGCTGCCCCATGCGCTTCTGTACGTGGAAGGCGGGACCGCCGACGGCAATTCCCCGCGTCAGGTGGCACGAGTGCTGAAGGCCAGTGACGCGTACAAGATCCGCGGCTTCTTCCTCGGCGATACGCACTTCAATTGGGCCGCCAAGGAGATCAGGTTTGGCAACCGAGTCGCGCGGCTGACCGGTGGCCTGCACTTCGTCGTTGACACTCGCGCCGATGGCCAGGGGCCGATTCTCAATCCGCACCCGGTCACGCAGGGGATCGAGGACCTATGCAATCCGCCACACCGCGGTGTGGGGCCCAAGCCAGGCGCGAGCAACGGCAGGTCGTACGGTCTGTACTCAAAGTACCTGGACGGGTTCGTGTGGGTGACCACCCCGGGCGAAAGCGCGGCGCCGACGTGCCCCGGACGATCGGGGCACTGGGCTCCCTCGGGGATCTTCGACGAGGGCATCGCGATCGATTTCGCGGCGCATGCCAACGATCGGGTGGGCCCATCACCCCCGTATAAGAGCCGACCCTGGTAGACACAGTGCGGGGCTTCAGGTGAGCGTTAGCATGGCCGCGCTCGCGCCGGGCAGCCGGAAGGAATACCTGCCGGCGGCCGGCGTCATGGAGGTGACCGTTGCCCGGCCGGCGAGCTGGCCCGAGCTCGTCTCGGACCCGAAGCCCTGCCCACCCAATGTCACGCCACCGGTGGCGTCGAGACTTCGCGCGGTGAGCCGCTCGAGCGTCCCCGCCCCGGCGGTCTCGGGGACTCGGACGACCACGGTCTGCGCTTTGGCGCCGTCGTTGATCAGCACGACGTGGATCCGGCCATCGGGTGCGCGTGTGGCCCAGATGCGCAGGCGCTCGCCGGCGCGCTGATGCCACGAGAGCCCCAGCAGGTGCGATCCCGGCGGCACGGCCTGGGCAAACATCAGCATGCCGTAGTACTCGGGCTCAACCGATGCCCGCCACCTACCGTCAACGCGCCGGAACGTGAACAGCTCGTACGTGGCCCCGGGATAGCTGTGGATGTTGACCCCGTCGACGCCGACTCGGGCCATCTCGAACAACGCGTCGAGCACCCACAGCGCGGACGCGAACGACTTGCTGACCGCGGGGGATGCTCCGCATGAGTCCGTGTTCATCTCGTCGATCCGCAGGGGAACCCCGTGGCTGTGGGAGATCCCCACGTAGGGAGCGACGCTGTTCGCTTGCCCGCGTGAAGCCGCCGCCGACAGCAGGTTGCCGATCGTCGGGTAATTAGGCTGTGCCGGCGACACGAAGCAGAGCTGCAGCGGATAGCGATGCAGGGTTACTACGGCGACGTCACGGTGGGCCGCCAGAAACCTTCCCACATCTGGAAACCATTTCGGGGCACCGGTCGCCGGTCCAGCGATCGGGACGTGCGGCAGGGCGCCCACCATGCCCGCGATGTCCTTCGAGTACCCCGCGAAATCGTATCCTCGGGGGCGCCCTGTGTGGCCCGATCCATCCCAGATGAAGCTTCCGTAGAGCTCGGGTTCGTTCCCTAACTCGAGCGCCTCCACGTGAGCCCGTCCGAGGCCGGCGATCAGCGCACGGGCCTCGGTTGAGGCCACGCGGGTGCTGTCGGCCTCGAGGTCGATACCGAGAATCACCCGCGCGTCGAGGTCCCTGACGAGCGCTCCCGCGACGGTCACCCATCCCGGCGTGAGCGTGTAGTTGACGCCATCCGGCCGCGCGAGGTGAGGGGCCGGCCACCACGTCCAGTCCGTGCTGTCGCCGCCGATCCTCAGCACGGGAGCTTGTCCTGGGGCGAGGTTGCGGATCAGCTGCAGGAGCGCCGGGTCAACGTCCCCGGGATCTTTTCCTGCATACGCGGGGATCGCCGGGAACTCGAGTGACAGACCCAGAAATCCGGAGGCAATTGCCCGACTGATGGCAGCATGGCCGACGGTGACGACGGTCGCTCCCGCCGGGACAGCGACCGGCGGCGAGGCGGTGCTGGTGCGACCGACGTCGGCTCGGGCGACCGAGTGACCGTGCCCCGAGGAGGTGAGACCGACGGCCACGGCGGCGGCGATGATCGCGCACAGCCCGAAGCCGAGGATCAGCGATCGGCGAGATGTGGTGCTCACACCACCGGGAGGCAGCGGACGACGGATGCCCTCCCCACGATCATCGCGCCCGAAGCTTACCCGGGCTATCTGGTTGGTCCCCAATCACGGGCCTCGATTGGCTCTCGTCAGGAGAGCGTTCGACCCCTACCGTCCTCTACATGCACGCGCAACATGCGACACGGCTGCGCGGCCACACCGGCCTGGACCATCGCGCTTCCGGCAGCAATCATGAGCGAAACCGGGGACCGACGCCGGCTCGGGCACCCAACCTCCTCGAGCGCGTCGGCACCGAGCACGACGTCGACTGCGCGTTCCTCGACTGGTTTGAAGCCAGGCTCGCAAGTGATGGGCCGGACATAAGGGATGTCAACGTGCTCGACTATCTCGTCGCACTGGCGCTCTACGACCGCACTTGGGTGTCGGGCGCGGATCACTAGACGCGATCCCGGGCCGCCCTGAGCACCGGATCGCACGCTGGTAGCCTCGACCGGTGGACGAAGACTACGAGCAGCGACCGAGGAGCAGACGCGCGACATGACCAGGCGAGCACTGTTGAGGGCATCAGACGCCGATCGCGAGCAGGTCGCCGAGCGCCTCCGTCAAGCGGCCACCGAGGGTCGGCTGTTTGCGGACGAGCTCGAGGAGCGGCTTGGCACCGCGCTGTCAGCCAAAACCTATGGCGAGCTCGATGCGCTCGTCTCCGACCTTCCCACTCCGCCCGTCCGCCACAGGGGCGTGTCGCGAGGGATCCGGCCGGCCGCGGCAGTGGCATTCGCGCTCGTGCTCGCGCTGATGCTCATCGGAGCGCTCGCGTTTGGATTCGGCGGTCACCCGCACCCGGGTCACCATTGGACCGCCGGTGCGAGAGGCGGTGCCCTCATCTGGCTGCTGTGGGTCGCCATCGCGTGGCGGCTCCTCCTCCATAGGCGCAGGGGCGCCCGGTAGGGATACCCTGCGTAGCCCCTCCCACACCCTCGAATCCTTTCATCCGGCCGTCCGGACCTGGTTCGAGCGGCGCTTCTCAGATGGACCGACCGAGGCCCAGGCCGGAGGTTGGCCTGCGATCGCCGCCGGCCGGCATACGCTGGTGTGCGCTCCCACCGGCTCTGGGAAGACGCTCGCCGGGTTCCTGGCCGCGATCGACGCCCTCTACCACGCCCACGAGGCCGAAGAGGAGATCGAAGACGCCACCCAGGTGGTGTACCTGAGCCCGCTGAAGGCGCTGGCCGTCGACATCCACACAAACCTCGAAGAACCCCTCGCGCAGATCGCGGGAGTCGCTCGCGAGCTGGGTTACGAGCCGGCACCCATCACGGTCGCGGTCCGAACGGGCGATTCGACCTCATCGGAGCGCCAGACGATGCTGCGCCGGCCGCCGAACCTTCTCGTCACCACGCCCGAGTCGCTGTATCTGTACCTGACCGCCGAGCGGTCGCGGGGCACGCTCTCCACCGTGCGGACGGTCATCGTCGATGAGATTCACGCGTTGGCCCGCGACAAGCGCGGATCGCATCTCGCGCTCACGCTCGAGCGCCTGCAAGCGGTCACCGAGCACGCGCCCGTCCGCGTCGGACTATCCGCGACCGTCGAGCCCGTTGAGACCGCGGCTCGGCTATTGGTGGGCGCGGTCGAGCCGCTCCCGACCGTGGTCAACAGTGGTCATCGTCGCCGGCTCGACCTTTCGCTGGAGCTTCCCGACGGCGAGCTCGAGGCAGTCATCTCGGGTGATCAGTTCGACGAGGTCGTGGACCGCATCGCCGCGCACGTCGCCAATCACCGAACCACCCTGGTGTTCGTCAACACCAGGAATCTCTCCGAGCGGCTCGCCCATGAGCTCGGGGAACGACTGGGCGAGGACCAGGTCGCCGCTCATCACGGATCGCTCTCGCGGGAGCGACGCCAGCGGGTCGAGCGCCGCCTGCGCGCCGGCGAGCTGCGGGCCCTGGTGGCGACCGCCTCGCTCGAGCTGGGCATCGACGTCGGTCCGGTGGAGCTGGTGTGTCAGCTGGGCTCGCCGCACAGCATCGCCACGTTCCTCCAGCGGGTGGGCCGCGCGAACCATCATCGCCTCGGCGTGCCCCGGGGGATCATGTACCCGAGCACCCGCGACGAGCTGGTGGAATGCACCGCGCTGATGGCGGCGGTCAGGCGGGGTCGCCTCGATGCGCTGCATCCTCCCGAGCAGCCGCTCGACGTCCTGGCCCAGCAGGTCGTGGCCGAGGTGGCGGCGCGGGGCGACGACGGCGTCGGCGAAGACGAGCTCTTCGCGCTGGTCGCCCGGGCGTGGCCCTACCGGCGACTCACCCGCGAGGCGTTCGAGGAGGTCGTCGAGCTCGTCTCGGCCGGCATCGAGACCGGGCGCGGACGGCGCATGGCGTACGTGCATCGCGACCGCGTCAACGGACACCTCCGCGCCCGCCGGGGCGCGCGTTTGGCCACCCTGACCTCGGGCGGGGCCATTCCCGAAACCGGCGACTACCGCGTGCTCATGGAGCCGGGCGACGTGCTGGTCGGGACCGTGAACGAGGACTTCGCGATCGAATCCATGCACGGCGACGTGTTCCTGTTAGGGACCCATCCCTGGCAGGTCGTCCAGGTGACCAACGGGGTCATGCGCGTGCGCGACGCCACCGGCAAGCACCCCACGGTTCCGTTCTGGCTAGGCGAGGCGCCCGGCCGGACCGACGAGCTGTCCGAGGAGGTCTCGCGACTGCGGACCGCCGTGGCCGAACGACTCGACGGCGGCGGACGTGAGAGCGCCATCGCCTTCGTTCAGGACATCCCCGGTATCGACCTCGTCGCCGCCGCGCTGGTGGTCGACTATCTGAGGGCCGGGCGGGCCGCCCTGGGCGGGGTGCTCCCGACCCACGACGACATCGTCTTCGAGCGGTTCTTCGACGAGACCGGGGGCATGCAGCTGATCGTCCACGCCCCGTTGGGCGCCCGGATCAACCGCGCGCTCGGTCTCGGGCTGCGCAAGAAGTTCTGTCTGACGTTTGATTTCGAGCTTCAGGCGGCGGCCAGCAACGACGCCGTGCTGCTGTCGCTCGGGCCGCAGCACTCCTTCCCGCTCGAGGACGTGCCCACGTTTCTTCGCTCGCACAACGTCCAGGACGCGGTGTCGCAGGCCGTGCTTCGCAGCCCCATGTTCGCCGCCCGGTGGCGCTGGAACCTCAACCGCTCGCTCGCGGTGCTCCGCCGCAAGGGCGGTCGGCTCAATCCATTCAACATCCAGCGGATGGAGGCGGCCGACCTCATGGCCGCGGTGTTCCCTTCGCTGGCGGCCTGCCAGGACAACGCGCCCGCCGGTCCCATCGAGATCCCGGATCACCCACTCGTGCGGGAGACCTTGGGCGACTGTCTGAACGAGGCCATGGACATCGAGGGTCTGCGTTCCATGCTGCGCCGCTTCGAGCAGGGCACTGTTCGGCTGCATTTCGTGGACACCGTCGAGCCCAGCGTGCTCTCGCACGAGATTCTCAACGGCGCCCCGTTCACCTATCTCGATGAGGACACCGAGATCGGCGAGCGCCGATCCCGGGCGGTACCGCTGCGCCGGGGCCTGCCGGTCGAGGCGCGGGAGCTGGGCCGCCTCGACCCGGACGCGATCGAGCGGGTCCGGGCCGAGGCGATTCCCGAGGTGCGGGACCCCGACGAGCTGCACGACGTGCTGCTCTCGCTCGTCGCCACGCGTCGCCGGCCCGACTGGACCGAGCACTTCGAGGCGTTGGCGAGCCAGGGACGCTGCTTCGAGGTCCACCGTCCCGGTATTGGCGACAGTTTGTGGGGCGCCACCGAGCGGCGGAGCGAGCTCGAGGTCCTGTTCCCCGGCGCCCGTTTCGTCCCCGACCATCCGCTGCCGCCCGGCTTGCACGCCGCGCCCGATTCGGTGGACCCGGACGAGGCGGCAATCGCGGCGGTTCGGGGCCACCTCGAGGTCTGCGGTCCGGTGACGGTGGACGAGCTCGCAGCGGCCACGGCGTTTTCACGAGCGTCGGTGACGATCGCGCTGGAGGCGCTTCGGGCCAGCGGGTTTGCGGTGAGCGGAAGCTTTGAGCCCGAGCGCGGCGATCAGTGGTGCGCTCGCCGGCTGCTCGCGCGCATCCATGCCTACACCCGGGAGCGCCGCCGCGCCGCCGTCCGGCCGATCAGCCAGGAGGAATGGGAAGCGTTCCTCGAGGCCTTCTGGCACGTCGCGCCCGGAACCCAGCTTCACGGCCGCGCCGGGCTGGCGGAGGTGATCGAGCAGCTCCAGGGCTCCGAGTGGCCGGCCGGCGAGTGGGAGCGAGTCTTCGCGGAGCGGATCGAGTCCTATCGCCCCGAATGGCTCGACGATCTGTGCCTATCGGGCGAAGTGGTGTGGGGCCGGCTCTCGGTCCTCGAGCCCGCTGCCGGCGATGACGATTCGGCCGCCGATCGACCTCGCTGGACCGGCAAGACGCCCTCGCGGCGCACGCCGATCACGTTCATGCTCCGGCACGACCTCCCCTGGCTGCTGCAGGCCCACCGCGGCACCCAACAGCCGGCCGAGCCCACCGCCGGCTCGGGTCGAGGCGTGCTGGACGCCCTGCGAGCCCACGGCGCCCTCTTTCACTCCGACCTCCAGGCCCTGACCGAGAGCCTCCCCGCCGAGGTTGAGGAAGGCCTGTGGGACGGCGTCGCCCGCGGGCTCATCACCGCCGACGGATGGGGCGCGGTGCGGTCGCTTCTGGGCGCCCGCAGCCGCTTCGCCCGCCGCCAGCGTCCTCGCCCCCGTCCCGGGTCGCGCGGACGACAGGGCAGATGGCGCCAAGCAGTCGAGGGCCGTTGGACGCTCCTGCCGAGCGCCGCCCCCATCGACGAGGTCGAGGAGCTCGCCGAAATGGTGGCCTGGCAGCTCCTGTTGCGATGGGGAGTCGTCTTCCGCGACGTGTACTTGAAGGAACGGCTGGCCGTTCCGTGGCGCGAGATCCTGTGGGCGCTCCGCCGCCTCGAAGCCCGGGCCCTGATCCGGGGCGGGCATTTCGTCACCGGCGTCACCGGCGAGCAGTTTGCCCAGGAGACGACGATCCCCCTGTTGCGACCCCGGCGCGCGCAGACCCCGCGCGCAGTGCTGTCAAGCGCTACCTCGACCTGATCCACAGTGCATACGCCGCGATCGACGTCGCATCGGACAGAACCTCCGGTAGCTCGGTGAGCGCCACGCGCTCGACGGTGATGTCCTCGTCCGGATCGGGTGCGCCCGCCGCCGGCTCGAGTCGGGACGCTTCAAAGACGTGCACGAGCTCCGTCGAATACGCCGGCGCCGCCAGGAAGCGTCCCAATGGCCGCCAGCTTCGCGCGCGGAGCGAGCATTCCTCGCCCAGCTCGCGCGCCGCACCCGCGGCGGGCTCCTCACCGGGCTCCAGGCACCCGGAAGGCAGCTCCACGGTGCGCGAGCGAGACCCGGCCCGCGGCTGGACCACGACCACGACGGCGTCGTCCTCGACCGGCACGATCACCACCGATTCCGGATGTACGACCAGCATCGATCGGACAGGGTCGGCGTCGAGCGCTAGTCGGGCCGCCGCGCTTCATCGAGGAGCTGCGCGAACGTCGGGCTGTCGAACTCGGCCACGGCCCGGTCGTACTTCTCCATCCCCCAGGTCCAGAAGTCGAAATCGATGTCCGAGACCCCGTCTTGGATCGAGGCCCAGAGCGTCCATCCGTACTTCGACATGAGCCCCCAGAGCCGGGCCCGGGCGACCTTGTGGCGCAGAGGACGCCCGTAGTAGGCGGCGACCAGCTCCTCGAGCTGGGGCAGCGAGAAGTTCGATTCGCTCCACACGTTGCCGAGCTCGAAGCAGGGATCGTTGTTCCCCGAGTACTCGTAGTCGATGAGCCGAAAGCCGCCCGGAGTGAGGATGAAGTTCTCGGCCAGGAGATCGTTGTTGCACGACACGGCCGCTTCCTCGCGGACGGCGAACGCCTCGCGGATGGCGGCGACGTGCGGCGCGAACTCGAGATAGCGATCCGGTAGACGGAACCCGCGTTCCTGGACGATCTTCAGATATCGCGGCTGGATCTCGAACATGTCGAAGTCGTCTCGGAAGGGCCGCGCGCGGTGCAGTCGCCCGCAGGCCTCCGCGATGGCCGGGACATGCTCGCCGCCGCGGAGCTCCTCCGGGTTCATCGTGGTGCCCACGATGAACTCGAAGACCATCGTGTTGTGCTCGGGCAGGTACGCGACAACCCGCGGAGCGATGCCGACCTCCGCGGCGCGCGCCGAGTTCTCATATTCGTTGTCGCGGTCGATGGCGAGCAGACCGGTGTCGTCGGCCCAGCGCCGGACCACGTAGGCCCCGGTCGCGGTGGTGACCTTGTAGTTCGAGTTCGTCAGTCCGCCTGGTAGCTCCGCGACCGAGCGCTCGCGTCCGGCGAGCTCGGGAACCAGCTCGAGCACGTCCTCGAGCGATGTGGCCACGCTCATGTCTCCTCTCCTCTTGGTATACGCGACAGTCAGCGAATGCGCAAACGGGTCGTGATCATTGGCGGCGGCATCACCGGGTGCAGTGTGGCGTACCACCTGGCCAAGGCGGGGTGGAACGACGTCCTGGTGATCGAGAAGCGGGAGCTCACGAGCGGCTCCACCCATCATGCGGCAGGGTTGGTGACGCAATTCAACCCCTCGGGACCGATGATGCGCTTCCGGCGCTACAGCGTGGCCCTGTACCGGGAGCTGGGCGTGTTCGAGAACGTGGGAAGCGTGCGCATCGCGTCCAGCAGAGACAGCTGGCTCGACTTGCGACGCGGCGCCAGCCGCGCCGCGGGTTCCGGGTTCGAGGGCGAGCTGATCTCTCCCGAGGAGGTCATCGAGCGACTGCCCGAAGCCACAGGGGATCCGATCTTCGGTGGCCTCTGGATCCCCGACGATGGCTGGGTCGACCCGCACATCGCCACCTATGCCGTGGCAGACGCCGCTCGGTCACTCGGGGTGGAGATCGAACTCCGCACCCGGGTCACGGGAATCGAGCTCGACCCCCGCCGGGACGTCCGCGCGGTGCTCACCGACGCGGACCGCATCGAGACCGAACACGTCGTCAACGCCGCCGGGATCTGGGCGCCGCAGGTCGCAGCGATGGTCGGTGCGTTCATCCCGTCCGTGCCCATCGACCACCAACACGTCGCCATGCAGGCGGTTGAAGGACACGAGATCCCTCGGAGCGCCCCGTGCTTCCGCGATACCGACAACCTCGTCTACGGCAAGGCCGAGTCGGGCGGCCTGCTGATCGGCGGCTACGAGCCCAACCCCACCTCCCGCTGGGTCGACGGCGTCCCGTGGGACCACGGCGCGAGCCCGGTCGAGTCCGACATGGACCGTTTCGTCCCGCTGCTTCAGGGCGCGATCCGCCGCTTCCCGTTCCTCGAGCGCTCCGGCGTGATCCGCCTCCTCTGCCACCCCGACGCGATGACGCCCGACGGCAACCCACTCCTCGGTCCGATGCCAGGGGTGCGCGGCTTCTGGGTGGCAGCGGGACTGTCGCTCAACGGCTTCGGCGGCGCCGGCGGAATCGGCAAGAGCCTGGCCGAGTGGATGACCGGCGGCGAGAGCGAGGTCGACGTCAACTCCTATCGCGCGTGGCGATTCGGCCGCGTCCACCGCGATAGCGCCTTCGCGGAGGAGACGGCGCGCGAGGCCTACAAGTACTACTACCGGCTGCGCTACCCGCTCGATACCGCCGAGGCCGGCCGCGGACGGCGGCTGAGCCCGTTGCACGTCCGCCTCCAGGAGCTGGGAGCCGTGTTCGGGGTCAAGAACGGCTGGGAGCGCCCCGACTACTTTCGCCCCGGTCAGCGGTGGCGGCGGGCGGGCGCGGACCAGCGGCAATTCGGCTGGACGAGGCCACCCTATTTCGAGCTCCTGGCCGAGGAGCACATCGCCTTCCGCGGGTGCGTAGGGATCATCGACCTGTCCTCGTTCGGCAAGATCTCGGTGTCCGGTCCGGGAGCGCTGGCGCTCATGGAACGCGTCTGCGACAGCCGCATCGACCGATCCGTCGGGCGGATCGTCTACACCCAGTTCCTCAATCCGCGAGGCGGAATCGTCGCCGACCTCACGGTGACCCGGCTCGCCGAGAACGAGTTCCGGGTCATCACCGGAGCGAGCGCCATCGATTCCGACCTCGGTTGGCTGCGGCTGAACGCCGAACGCGGCGAGGGCACCGCTGAGATCCGCGATGTCACCGACGAGCACGCCGTCATCGGCATCTGGGGTCCCCGGGCGCGCGACGTCCTCTGCGAGGTCACCGACGACGACGTCTCGGACGACGCACTGCCGTTCAGCACCGCCCGCCCGATCTCGATCGGCGGCGCGTCGGTTCTGGCGCAACGGATCACGTTCGTCGGCGAGCTGGGCTTTGAGCTCTACGTATCGCCCGAGTGGGCCGTTCAGGTTTGGGACCGACTCATGGCCGCAGGGGCACGGCACGACATCCGCCCGGGCGGCTACCGCGTCCTCGACTCGCTGCGCATCGAGAGGGGCTACCGCTACTTCGGGACCGATCTGACCGCCGCCGACACGCCCTACGAGGGCGGTGTGGGGTTCTGCGTGGCCAAGGACAAGGAGGGCTTCATCGGCGCGGCGGCCCTCGCCCGCGCGCGCGAGCGCGGGCCGCGCCACCGCGTACGCACGTTGCTCGTCGGCGGCGGGGAGTACCTGCCCCTGTACGGCGGCGAAGCGCTCCGGATCGACGGGCAGGTCGTGGGCCGCGTGCGCAGTTGCGCCTATGCCTACACGCTGGGACGTAACGTTGCGCTCGCGTCTGTGCCCCCCGACCTCGAGCTGGGCGCGCGCGTCGACGTGGAAGTGCTCGGTGACCCCGTGCGCGCCGAGCTCGCCGAGACCGTGCTCTACGACCCGGCCGGCAGTGATCCCCAACCGGAAAGGCTCGGCTGACGGTGCGTCCTCGTAATGTTCCCTCCCGCGCGCACGTCGTCATCGTCGGCGGCGGCGTCGGGGGCACCTCGATCGCGTATCACCTGGCCCAGCTGGGCCAACGCGATGTGGTCCTGGTCGAACGTAGCGAGCTGACGAGCGGCTCGACCTTTCACTCGGCCGGCCTGGTCGGTCAGCTGCGGGGATCGGTCTCGCTGACGACGATGATGATGTACAGCGTGGGGCTCTACCGCCGGCTGGCGGCGGAGACCGACACCGATCCGGGGTGGGTGGAGTGCGGCGGCATTAGGCTGGCCTGCAGCGAGGAGCGCGAGGAGGAGCTGGACCGTCAGGTGGCGTGGGCGCGCACGTTCGGCCTGCCGCTCGAGCGGATCTCCGCCGAGGAGGCCCAGGAGCTGTTTCCGCTGATGGTCACCGACAAGGTCCGGGCGGCGTCGTATCTGCCGACGGATGGCTACCTCGACCCGTCGCAGCTCACCTATGCGCTGGCGGACGGCGCCCGGAAGGGCGGAGCGCAGATCTTCACCCATACGCGGGTGACCGGGATCGATGTGCGCGACGGCCGGGTGCGGGGAGTCTCGACCGAATGGGGCGACGTCGAGGCCGAGATCGTGGTCAACGCCGGCGGGATGTTCGCGGCCGAGATCGGCCGCATGGCCGGCGTGCGAGTGCCGATCGTGCCCTTCGCACACGAGTACCTCGTCACCCAGCCGTTCCGCGAGCGCGACGGCGCTCACCTCGCGACCCTGCGCGATCCCGACCACCTCGTCTACTTCCGCGAGGAGGGCGGCGGCCTGGTCATGGGCGGCTATGAGCGCCACAGCGCTCCCTGGGCGCTCGACGCGCACCTGCTCGATCGGATCCCGCCTGACTTCAACGGCCGCCTGCTCGAGGAGGACTGGGACCGCTTCGAGGAGATCACCGAGAACTCCAAGCTGCGCGTGCCGGCCATGGACGAGGTGACGATCACCAGGCTGATCAACGGCCCCGAGGCGTTCACTCCCGACAACGAGTTCTGCCTGGGCGAGACCGAGGTGGGCGGCTTCTTCGTGGCCGCCGGCTTCTGCGCCCACGGCCTCGCCGGCGCCGGCGGGATCGGCAAGGTCATGGCCGAATGGATCGTCGGCGGCGAGCCCCCCATGGACCTGTGGGAGATGGACATCCGCCGCTTCGGGTCCCACTACCGCTCGCCCTCCTACACCCTAAAACGCGCCCAGGAGGTCTACGAGACCTACTACGACATCCGCTATCCCGGCCACGAGCGCCAGGCCGGGCGGCCGCTGCGAGTGTCCAGCGCCTATGCCTGGCACGCCGAGCACGGCGCGGCGTTCGGCGAGAAATCGGGTTGGGAGCGTGTGAACTGGTATGAGTCCAACGCCGCGGCGGGCGACGAGTCGCTGCGACCGCGCGGCTGGGCGGGCAAGCACTGGTCGCCGGCGATCGGTGCCGAGCACCGGGCTACGCGCGAGCGCGCCGGGCTCTTCGACGAGTCGTCGTTTGCCAAGATCGAGGTCTCGGGCCCGGGAGCGGCGAGCTTCCTCGAATCGCTGTGCGACAACCGGGTCGCGCGCGACGTCGGCGCGATCACCTACACCCAGATGCTCAACGCCCGCGGCGGGATCGAGTGCGACTTCACCGTCACGCGGCTCGAGGAGCAGCTGTTCTCGATCGTCACCGGCACCGCGTTCGGCAACCACGATCTCTCCTGGATCCGCGCGCACCTGCCCGGCGACGGCTCGGTGCGCGTCGCCGACGTCACGGCCCGCTGGGCGTGCTATGCCCTATGGGGGCCGCGCTCGCGGGACATCCTCGCGCGGCTCACCCCGGACGGCGTCAACGACGACGCCTTTCCGTACATGACCATGCGTGAGATCACCCTCGGCGACGTGCCGGTCCGCGCGCTGCGGGTCACGTTCGTCGGCGAGCTGGGGTGGGAGCTCTACTCCCCGAGCGAATACGGCGCCGGCCTGTGGCGCACCCTGTGGGAGGCCGGCCAGGAACACGGGCTGATCGCCGCGGGCTACAAGGCGATCGACACGCTGCGCCTCGAGAAGGGCTACCGCGTGTGGGCGGCCGACATCACGCCGGACGAGAACCCGTTTGAGGCCGGGCTGTCGTTCTGCGTCAAGCTCGACAAGGAGGGCGGCTTCCACGGCCGCGACGCGCTCGTGCGGGCGAAGGAGCGCGGACCCGCCAAGCGACTGCGGTGCCTGGTGCTCGAGGACCCGCGCTCGGTCGCGCTCGGCAACGAGCCCGTGCGGGTCGGAGGCGAGGTCGCCGGCCGCGTTACGACCGGCGGCTACGGATACACCGTCGACCGCTCGATCGCATACGCCTACCTACCGCCCGAGGTCGAGGTCGGCACCTCGATCGAGGTCGACATCTTCGGCCGCTGGGTCGAGGGCACGGTCGCGGACGAGCCGCTGTTCGATCCGCGCGGCGAGCGGATCAGGGCGAGCTCGGTGACCGCCTGACGATCTCAGGTCCCACCGCAATCGCTCTGGGCTGATTACCCGTACGTGGTGCTTGGCGTAGTAGTCCTCAAAGGCGGCCGGCTCCTCGGGGTGGCCGTGGAGGATGACGAGCTTGGCCATGGGCTGGCGGTTGTTATAACGCTGCCTGGCTGGTGGGCGGGGCGTGGGTAACCCACCGGCGGACCCACTCGCCGGAAATCTGACCGTTGAGGCACTCTTGGTGTCGGCTTGAGCGACGAGGGCGGAGGAGGGTTGGCTGAGGTTGACCTGGCGGGGTTGAGGATGCCGGCGACGTGGAACCATTGGCCGCTGACGCAGATGCGTTCGCCGGGGTAGATGCGGTCGATGCGAGCAGCTGCGCGGTGGCGGCGCCGATTACGGCGACGGGTTCTCGGGCGGTGCGTGCTGTGCCGAGCGGCGACCGGTAGCGAGTAGCTGCCGGTGGCCATGGCTGGCAGCGTCGCGTCCTCGGCCACCAGCCGTGCCCAATGCAGCCATCGTGCGCGCGCGGATCGTCGGGGCGACGGAGTTGACCAGCTGCTCGGCGGCATCGCCAGCGGCGGCGAGGATCTCCGATGTGTCGCTGCCCTGCCCCTGTCCCAGCACCACGCCGACCGCGGTCAGCCGGCGCCCGCCGACCGTCACGTGGGTGAAGAAGGCCAGGCACCCCTCCGCCGCGGAGTCCGACCCGGTCTTGCCGGCGTAGCCCTCGGCGATCAGGGGGTTGTAGTTGGTGAGCGTGCCGGCGACCGGCAGCGTGACGCTGGTCATCGAGACGATCTGGCGGAACACCGGGAAGCGCATCGCCCGCTGGAAGACGCGCAGCTGGTCGGCGGCGGTGGAGACCGTGCTCGGGTCGAACCCGCTGGGATCGGTGTAGATCGTGTGGTCCATCCCGAGCGCGCGGGCCTCGGCGTTCATCTCGTTGATAAAGCGCGTCTCGCTGCCCGCCACCAGGGCGGCGAGCATCTGGGCGATGTTGTTGCCGGAGGGGATCAGCAGCGCCTCCAGCAGCTGGCGCTCGGTCAGCTGCTCGCCGGCTTGCACCGCCACGCCCGACTGGTTCTGGGCGGCGTCGTGGGCCTCGGCCTGTGCCTCGGCCGCAGTGATGGTGATCGTGAACCCGTCCTGTGCGACGCTCAGCGGGTAGCGCTCGAGGGTCAGGTAGGCGGTCATCACCTTTGCCAGGCTGGCGATCGGGGCCGGCTGCTCGTGCGGGCTCGCCGCCGGACGGCCCTTGCCGAGCACCAACGCCGCCTGTCCCTGCTGCGGCCACTTGACCGGCGACAGGTAGGTGCGATCCTGGTCGTTGAGCGGGTGGCGGGCTCCCGCGAACGCTGTGCCGGCGAGAAGCAGAGCGAGTGCCGCGCCTAGCAGCACGCGGCGGCGGCGCGCGCCGCACACGGTCGATCGCGTACGCCGGGCTGCTGGTCGTGCTGGTCCGCTGTAGGTCACGCTCCCCAGTCAAGACAGCCCCGTGTTGCCAGGACGTATGTGTTTTTCGATACGCCGCCGATATGCGCCGTCTTTAGGATCGGAGCATGCGTGTGTTGATCGTCGAGGACGAGCCCTTCATGGCAGAAGCCATCCGCGATGGCCTACGCCTGGACGCGATCGCGGCAGACATCGCCGGTGACGGCGACACCGCTCTGCAGCTCCTGAGCGTCAACGCCTACGACATCGCGGTCCTCGACCGAGACATCCCCGGGCCCTCCGGCGACGAGATCGCCAAACGGATCGTCGCCTCCGGCAGCGGCACGCCGATCCTCATGCTCACCGCTGCCGACCGGCTCGACGACAAGGCCTCCGGGTTCCAGCTCGGCGCCGACGACTACCTCACCAAGCCGTTCGAGCTCCAAGAGCTCGTGCTGCGTCTCAGAGCGCTCGACCGCAGGCGCGCCCACAACAGGCCACCCGTGCGAGAGATCGCCGGTCTCCGGCTGGATCCGTTCCGCCGCGAGGTCTACCGCGACGGCCGCTACGTCGCACTCACCCGCAAGCAGTTCGCCGTGCTCGAAGTCCTCGTCGCGGCCGAAGGCGGTGTCGTCAGCACCGAAGAGCTACTCGAACGCGCGTGGGATGAGAACGCAGACCCGTTCACCACGCCGTGCGCATCACAGTCTCGGCACTACGCAAACGCCTCGGCGAACCCGGGATCATCGCCACCGTAGCCGGCGCCGGATACCGCATCAGCACCGAACCAGACACCGGGCGCGAGGGAGGAGACCGTGTATAGAGCCCCCGGCCTGAGGATGCCCCGCCTCTCGCTCGACAGTCTCGCCCCACGTCGGCTGCTCCACCTGGCGTCACGGACCGTCCGCCTGCGCCTGACCCTGCTCTACGGCGGCCTCTTCCTGGTCTCGGGGGTGGCGCTGCTCGCGTTCATGTACCTGCTCTTCCGACGGGCCACCGGGGTCGACCTGATCGTCCCGACCGGGAATCCGCACGGGTCGACCAGCTCGGATGCCTTCAGTCGAGCTCTGGCGGACCCAACCGTCTCCCGCCACGTGCGCCATGTCGTCGAACTGATGTACACCGAGCAGCTCCGCCGGTCGGCCGACATTCTCCACCAAGGGCTCCTCCAGGCCGGGATCGCATTGGCGATCATGACCGTCGTCTCGATCGCGCTGGGCTGGCTGGTCGCGGGCCGGGTCCTGCGCCCGCTGCGGGATATGACGGCGACCACCCGGCAGATCTCCGAGCGCAACCTGCACGAGCGCCTCGCGCTCTCGGGGCCGCGCGACGAGCTGAAGGATCTCGCCGACACCATCGACGGCCTCCTCGCGCGGCTCGAAGCCCACGTCGGCGAACAGCAGAGATTCGCGGCCAACGCCTCCCACGAACTGCGCACCCCGCTGGCGATCACGCAGACACTTCTCGACGTGGCCCGCAACGATCTGAACGGCGGCAATGGCGAGCTCGTCGAACGCCTCCACGCCGTCAACACCCGAGCGATCGACCTCACCGAAGCGCTGCTGCTGCTCAGCCGCGCCGACCAGCGGTCCTTCACCCGAGAACACGTCGACCTGTCCCTCATAGCGGAAGAAGCCACCGAAACGCTCCTCCCCCTCGCAGAAAAACGCGGCCTCACCATCGAAACCTCCGGCGACATGACCCCCACCATCGGCTCACACGCGCTCCTGCTGCAGATAACGACGAATCTCGTGCACAACGCGATCGTCCACAACCTGCCTGAACACGGCACCGTGTGGGTCACGACCAGTGTTCACCCCAAGAGCGTGGTGCTCACCGTCGAGAACACCGGCGAGAAGCTCACCCACAGTTAGTTTCCACGCTTGGCGAGCCGTTTCAGCGCGGCACCGAGCGCATACGCTCCGACCACGCAGGTGTCGGCCTCGGCCTGGCAATCGTCAAAAGCATCACTCAAGCACACGACGGAACCCTCACCGTCACCCCCCGGGCGGGTGGCGGGCTCTGCGTCACGGTGCAGCTACCCGCCGCGCCACCGCACACTGGCAGATGACGATCAGGGAATGCGCCGCAAAGCAGGCGGCTGGTCAGCCCTGGGTAGCGGCCATTGAGACCACGTCGGCTGGGATACCTGGAGGAGTGGTCCAGGCCTCCCACGTGCCGTTTGCGTGGCGGGTCGAGTGGTAGACGGCGCTCGTGGTCACCACCACATACTGGGTCTCGCCGGGCTTTCCGTCGGTGGTGGCGGCGACGGGCGCGAAACGGACGCCGTATTCAGTGAGGGACCGGGGCAAGATCGAAATAACGTCGAGGCCGGGAGGCGGCGTCCACGCTGTCCAGGTGCCGTTGGCGCGGCGGATGGCGTGGTACACGGCGAGGCTGCTCCCTGCCAGATACTGGGTCTCGCCACGCTCTCCGTCGCTGGTGGCGGCCACCACAGTCGAGCCACGGGGGATGCGCGGAGGGGGTTTCCAGGCATCCCAGCCGCCGTTGGCGTGGCGGATCGAGTGATACGAGGTGCCGTGGAAGGTTCCCACCAGATACTGGGTCTCGCCGGCGTGTCCGTCGTTGGTGGCGGCCACCGAGACCGCGTCAGTTGGGGCGCCCGGAGGAGCGTCCCAGAAAGGTTGCCACCGGTCTGGGTAGCGAATCGAGTGGTATACGTGGCCGCTGCGGGTCGCAACGAGATACTCGCTCTGACCCTTATGCCCGTTATAGGTGGCGGCCACCGACACCACATCAGGCGGGGTGCCCGGAGGAGTCTGCCAGGAACGTTGCCACCTGCCGTCTGGGTAGCGAACCGAGTGGTATACGTGGCCACTGCGGGTCAGTACCAGATATTGGGTTTCGCCAAGGTATCCGTCGGGTGTGGCGGCCACCGAAACCACGTCAGCCGGAACGAGCGGAGGAGCCTCCCACAATCTCCAAGTTCCAAGCTGGGAGACTGCGGAGTGGTAGACAGCCCCCTGTTTCGTGGCCGCCAAAAACTGCACGGGCCGAGGCTGATCGTATTCGATGACCACCTTCGCATCACCCGGCGCCGTCCCCGCGGCATGCTGGGTCCCAACACCACGCTCGACGTGACAGTGCTGGACTCGGCCTCCGCAGGCGTCCGTTCCGCCGCCGCCGCCGCCGGTGTGGCTCGGGTTGAAGTAGGGGGACCCAGCGGGGAAGACGATGAAGCCGCCGCCGCCGCCGCCGGCGTACCCCGCGCCGCCGCCGCCGCCGCCAGTCCCAAAGTGCGCGTTCGCGCCGGCTCCCCCGAAATGGATCTTGGTTCCAGCGTAGAGCTTGTTTCCGGCGTTGAGCCCGCTTTCCCCGATGGCAGCGGGCTGACCCCCCCCGAGGCCGCCTGCGCCAGGCGTGTAGGGGTCATTCTTGCCGCCTCTGCCGAATACGTCGTCACGGCCGGGGCAGCGACCCCTTGTTCTTCGGCAGCCACCCTCGCCATTGGCGGCGTTCGGATCACCCGCGGCGCCCCCCCATCCCTGAGTAGAGCCCTTAGTGGTGAAGTTAACAATCACCCACGTCCGAGCCCCAGCCCCACCGCCACCGCCCGCTACCAGGAACCCCGTCGCGGCGCGACTGAGAACACCAAATTCGACGCTGGACGCTCCGCCGCCGTTGCCGGCCTGGCTCCCCCCGGCTCCGCCCCCGTATCCGACGCACACCCTCAAGCGCTCGGTTGGTTGGACCTTGACTGTCGCCGTCACCCCGTCGCCCGCGCCGCCGGGAAGGCCCCCGACGCCAGGGGCCGCCAGTCCCCCGGCCTGACCAACGGCATCGATGCGCAGGCTTGTCACCGCAGTGGGGACAGCCCAAACGGTACACCCACCCGAATGGGTAAAGACCTCCCTTTGGGTCAACTCGGTGGCCGCGTGAGCAGCCCCCGCCGGAATCACTACCAGCAACGCCGCCAACGCCAACCCCGCCACCCACCGCCAGCGCACCGACAGACCCACACCAAACCCGAGTCGTCTCCGCACGCAGCCGGTACCGGTCATCAACCCCGATTATCCCCACCCCACGCCGCCGCCCGCAACGGGGAAACCCCTATACCGGACCCCATACTTAACGACGCTCCCCGGCTCGGCGCTCGTGAGTTGGCTGTCGTTGGGTCCGCACCCGCCGGGCTCAATCCGCGCGAGCTGCTCGACCGGGGTCGCCCGAAGCCCTGGCTCATCGGCGCAACGCTGGCCGCGCGTGACAGTGCCGCATTCACGACGACGAAGCAGCGGAAGTGAGAACCGACGCGCATTCTTGGCGGCGCCACATAGGCATTGGGGCAGCGTCCAATGCACAAGGCGGCTGCTGCTCCCGCCCACACGGAGCGGTCTCGCCTGGGCATTGCGGTGCTAGTGCAACCGCGTGGATGGGGCGGTCGACGACCGATGGAGGCCGTGACCGACGAGCCGGTGCTTTGCTGCGGATGCGAGCACGTCCCTCGGGCGGAACCAGACGCTCGAGATGGACGAGGAGGAGGGGCGCAGCGTCGGGTCGGGAGAACGCCGCTCGCGCCCGAGAATCCGGAAGTCGATTTAGCCGGCTGGTAGGGCGAGACGATCCTGAGCGTCAATCGTCGTCTCAACAAGAGGACGTCATCGAGTCCGTACTGCTGGTGGATTGTGCCGGCCGACCCCGCTCACCGGCGACGCTCCCAGTTTCATCCGGGCAGAGCGCCTCCCAATAAAGGCTTGCGCTATCCGCCCGACGCCCCGACCCTCGAGGAGATCATCGCCGTCATGCGCGCCGCCGGCGATCACCCGCATGGAATCCGCTTACGCCGAGTGAGCCTCGTGCTCTGGCGGTGGTGGCAGATTCTTTCGGCGTCATTGCGGCTGGATTGTGCTCCGGGTGCGCCGCAAAACTATGGGGGTCGGTATAGGGTGATCCCCGTTGTCCGGCCGCTCCCGTCGATGTACGGTTGACACGTGTCCCGCCAGCGGATGGGATGTTGCCCAGCGCATCGAAGGTCGCTGACCGGGTGCTGCCAGTGGGCGACTCGGCCACCCGCAAGCCCGCCATGGCGTAGGCCTGCTGAAGGTTCCGAATATGCCTTCAGCCGGTCGCGGCGGTCCGTTCCGTGGAACGCTCTCTTCGGGTCTTCAGCAACCGTGTCATCGCTGGGTGGAAGGGGTCTGGGATGGCGAGAATGAGCTGTGAGGTTCGTAGGTTCGCTCGACACGTCTTGTGTAGGGCGAGTGCGCTGGCTCTCGGAGTTGTCTGCGTGCTGGCGCTGAGCCTGCTGGTCGCGACCCCAGCGCCGGTGGGTGCCCAGCCCCCCGGCCAGCCCGCCAGCGTCACGGTGGGCGCCGTCCCGTTGTCTGTGGCCGTCACCCCCAACGGGCACTACGCCTTCACGGCGGACAACGGGGTGGGCACCGTGAGCGTCGTCGACACGACACTGTCGCCGCCGCGGCTGATCGATACGGAGCGCCTTGGTCAACTCGGGGGTGACCCCGTGGCGGTAGCGGCCGCTCCCGGCGGCGGCGACGTCTTTGCGGTACTAGAGTCCTCCAAGGACGGGCAGATCATCTTGGCTGGCTTGTCTGCCGCGCCACCCATCGGGCTGAGGAGTTTTACTGGGGAGCTTGGTGGTTTCCGCCCGGTTGCCGCGGCCATCACCCCGGACGGGCGGTTCCTCTACGTGGCCAATGCGGGAATTCTGATGCACAATCCCGCGATCCCGGGCTCCGTCAGCGTCATCGATCTTGTTAGCAACTTTCCGAGCCGAAGAACCACCGTCGACGTGGGCGGCAACCCCGATGCCGTAGCGGTCACCCCTGATCGCGGCGAGGTCTACGTGGCGAATCTAGATGGCAACGTCAACGTCATCAGAACCTCCGACCAAAAGGAGGAGTCCAAGATCCGGGTGGGTGGCCAGCTCACGGGGGTGGCGATCAGCCCTGCTGGGACCCGCGCCTATGTCAGCGGCGACTCAGGCGTCGCCGTCATCAACACCACTACCCAGCGGGTGATCACCACGGTCAAGGTCGGTGAGCAACCGTCGGGTATCGCGGTCACTCCTGACGGTCGCTACGTGTACGTCACCAACCAGCGCTCGAATACCGTTAGCGCCATCGACACGACGACGAACCAAGTCACGGTCACCTTGGGGCCCGAAAGCCCGGTGGAACTGGCCGCGCCGGTCGCCGTGGCTATCACCCCCGACGGCCACTTTGCCTATGTCGCCAGCGAGAGCGCCGCGCAGGACAATCTCGCCATCCTTCCCGTCGCCCCGTTCGTCAACCACGTCGCGCCCCAGTCCATAGCCGCCGGAAGCAAGGTGACCGTGGGGGTCTCGGGCACCAACCTGACCGGGGCGACAGCATTGGACTTTGGCTCGAATCCGGCGAGCTCCTTTTCGTGTTCGGTTTCGTCCTGCACCGCCACTCCGCCCATCTGCGTCGCCGATGGTCAGCACATCACGGTCACCACGCCCTGGGGGACAAGCCCCGCCACGGACGCCGACCTGTTCAGCTATGACTTTCAACCGCGGCTGGCGATAGCCACCGCGGGCTCACCCTACGCCGCGACCTTGGTTGGCATCGGCGGGGTTCCTCCTTATCGCGACTGGTCGATCGCCACTGGGGTCTTGCCAGTACGCCTGTCCTTGAACGCAACCACGGGGGTGATCTCGGGCACTCCCAGCGACCCCGGCCGGTACGACCTCACCTTCAGGTTCTCCGATTCCGAGACCCCGCCTGTAGCGAGAACCCTGTCCACGTCGATCGTGGTCCAACAGAGTTCGTGCCACCACACGACCTTGGCGGTGCCGCAGCACCCGCGGATCCGGATCACCCGCCTGCGCGCCACCCCGCTGAGACCAGGGTGCGTGACCGAGACAGGATGGGACGAGCGGGCGCTCACCGCCTTTACCACCGACGCCAGCTGCCGGCACCTGCGCCTGACGCTCGCTGGGGTGATCGAGCTTCACGGAGCGATCGGCCGTGCCACCGGCGGCACGGTCAGCGCGCGAGTCAGTGTCAGGCTCCCGCTCGGCCCGGCCATCCGCACCGCCCACGCCAGAGTCCTGCACGGCCGCTGGCACATCTCGCTGATCCTTCCCGGCGTCAACCTCGACCCGGTCCCCCCGAGCTACCTGATCACCGTCAAGTACGGGGGCGCCGGCGCCGGGGGCCAGGCCACAATGCGGCGCCGCGTCAGGCTAGAAAGCGAACGCGCGGGCCTCCAGTAACCACTCCCACACCAAGCATGAGCACCGTTCCTCAGGGCGCCAGCTTGCGTGCAGAACCCAGGAGCAGCGGCGTGCACGCGGTCGGCGAGACGCGTCGTCTCAGGCACCATCGCGAAGTCAAACGCGCCCAGGGCCTGCCGCGAGAACTCGAGCCAGCAAACGCTCGCGCTGCTGCTCTGCTCAGGAACGCGAGCACACCAATCGCCCCTGCCCAGAGTTGCGCAGCGGACGATTTCGACCAGTGAGGCCGGCGGCTCCGACGAGACGCTCGCTCCGCCAGGCGAAGGGTCACTCAGCCATCTCGGCCGTCACTGACGCGTTCCTGGCGTCGCAGGCACTCGCCGAGCGCGAGCGAGACTGCTCACATGGACTACGCTGACCTCGAAGATACTGTGTTAGCACGAATTGGCGACTGTACCATTACAGTTGCCCAGACGGTAGAGCCGGGACGAAGTCCTCTTGTACATCAACCCCCACTTCGTCGAAGCCGAACTCCCCGCGCTGCATGTGGTGATCGAGGACCATCCCTTCGGTCTGCTCATCGCGCCGGCGTCGCCGCCGATGGCCGCTCACATCCCGTTCGTGCTGCACCGACGGGAGGGCAAGTTGGGAACGCTCGTGGCCCATACCGCCCGAGCCGATCCGCTCGCCGCGGCGCTCGACGGCACCACCGAGCTGCTCGCAGTGGTCGAGGGTCCGAGTGCCTACACTCGCTCGCGCTGGTACGTGAACGCCCGGCTTCCCACATACAACTTTATTGCTGTCCACGCCTATGGCACAGCGACACCGCTGTCCGACCGCGAGGCTGTGCTTGCGCACCTCTCGGAGCTCATGCATAACCACGAGAGAGGCTACGGGGATGAGTTTCGCATCGCCGAGGCCGGCGAAAACTATGTGGCGCCGCTACTTGACCACCTCAGCCCCTTCTCGTTGGAGATCAAACGCATCCAGGGAAAAGCCAAGCTGAGCCAGAACCGCAGTGCCGACGACCGTTCGGCGTTGATCCGCGCCCTGCGCGACCGCGGTGCAGACAGCGACCGCGCGCTCGCCGAGACGATGAAGCGCTATTCGTACCGCAGCGATCAGGTACCGCCGCTGATCGGCGCAACGGCGAGCGAGCGAGACGGCGCAGGCGTGGACTTCGAGACCGAACCCACTAACCCGCTCCCGAGGTCTCACCGGAGTGGCCAGAGAGGTGACACATGACGATCAACATCCAGGCGCCCCAGGTTGAGCCCCTGACCAGCGGCGATGAGGACTTCAGGGCTCAGTTTTCGTCCTGGAACATCGCCGACCTGACGCCGGTCGAGATCGGCGCATATCTAAAGCACAAGGATCTGATACTGATCCCGATCGCCAGCACCGAGCAGCACGGGCTGCACCTGCCGATCGGCACCGACACCATCACCGCCACCGCGGTCAGCCGGCAGGTGTCGGCCCTGGCGGCGGTACTGCATACGCCGACTGTCTGGACCGGATACTCCCCCCAGCACATGTTTGCCCCGGGCGAGGGCCGCGGCACGATCACGCTGCGCAGCACCACGATGATGAACCTGCTCTGCGACATCGGGCGCAGCCTCATCCACCACGGCTTCAACCGCCTGCTGTTCGTCAACGGTCACGGATCCAACCAAAAAGTGATCGATCCCGTGATGCGCAAACTCAAGTACGAGACCGGCGCACTGATCGGGTTCGTGAATCCGATCATGGAGCGCTACACCGGCGTGATGGAAGGGCTGCTCGACAACCCGCCCGAGGAAACGCCCGGATCGCACGCCAGCGAGCTCGAGACATGTCAGGACCTGGCGTGGGATCCCGCGCTAGTTCACATGGACCGCACGGACCGCGCACGCGTGCATATCCCGGACTTCCTGCCCGCGGCGTTCGCGAAGTCCGACGGACGCCCCGACGTCGAGTTTGATGGCTACACCTACTTCAGCTTCCCGATGGAGTACGCGGAGATCACAGACACCGGGGCCACTGGCAACGCCCGGCGCGCCACCCCGGAGAAGGGACAAGAGGCGTTTCGCCGCTTCTCCGAGCACATCGCTCGCGGCGTGCTGGAACTGAGCAAGGCGCCACTGACCGTCCACCACCGAGAGTTCATCGACCGCGTGCTCTAGGGATGAACGCGCCCGAACAGGAGCCGCTGGCTAAGCGCAGCGTGCCGACGGTCGCCCTGATGGGGACCCTGGACACCAAGGGAGTCGAATACGGCTTTGTGGCCGAACAGCTCCGGAGCCATAACGTCGACGTTCTCCTGATCGACGTCGGCATTCTCGGCGCACCGATGCTCCTGGCCGAAGTCACCCGAGAGCAGGTGGCACAGGCGGCCGGCGCCAGCCTCGCTGAACTCCGAGCTCGGGCAGATCAAGGCTCCGCCGTGGCGACGATGGCTGCTGGCTCGGCGGTGCTCTGCAGGGAGCTGCACGACGACGGACGGTTTGACGCGCTGATGGGACTCGGCGGGACGAGCGGTACGGCGCTGATGAGCCGGGCTATGCGCGCACTGCCCGTCGGTGTACCGAAGCTGATCGTCTCGACCTGTGCGGCGGGAGACGTCAGCCACTACGTGGGCTCGGTCGATATGTCGTTCATGTACTCGGTGGTCGACATCGCCGGGCTCAACCGGTTTTCGCGCCGTGTGTTCGCCAACGCTGCCGGGGCCGCCGCGGGGATGGCCCGGGCCGCCTGGGATGGTTCTCGCGCGCCGGCTGAAGGGACACGAGTGCCGCTGGTGGGAGCAACAATGTTCGGCAACACGATGGGCGGGGTCACCGCTGCCCGGCAAGTGCTGGAGGCCCGCGGCCACGAGGTGCTGACGTTCCATGCCACCGGAACCGGAGGCGACTCGATGGAGACGCTGTTGCGAGATGGCTTCATCACCTCGCTGCTCGACCTGACGACCACCGAGCTCGCCGCCGAGCTTCTCGGGAGCCCGTGGGGCGCCCGGCCGGGACGCTTAGAGGTCGCGGCACAAACGGGTAGGCCGCAAGTCGTGTCTGTCGGCGCGCTCGACATGGCCACCTTCGGCCCGCAGAGCTCGCTGCCTAGGCAGCTAAGCCGTCGGCTGCTCTACGAGCACAACCCCAACACGACGCTGGTACGGACGACGCCCGACGAGTGCCGCGAGCTCGGACGGCGGCTCGCACAGCGGCTAGGCGATGCCGGACCGCTCACCAGTCTCTTCCTCCCACTGCGCGGATTCTCGCGACTGGCCAGCCGTGGGCACCCGTTCTGGGATCCCGAGGCCGACCGTGCCCTGATCGAAGCCGTCAAGCAGCACGCCTCGCCGAACCTCGACATCAGAGAATTCGACACGACCATCAATGATCCCGCCTTCGGGGAGGCCGCCGGCGAGACGCTCCATGCCCACTACGTGGCCTGGGTGGCGGATGGGAGCGAGCGCGCCACTGTCTGAGCTAGCCGGCAGCGAGCGAGACGCGAAGCGGAAGACAATGGTCGTTGACGGCCTAGTCTGCGATCTGGATGGCGTCATCTACCTCGGCGAGCAGGCAGTACCGGGCGCGTCCGAGGCCCTCGCTGCGCTTTCGCAGGCGGCCATCCCTGTCGTGTTCTGCACCAACCACTCGCGGCTCACGATCGCCCAATACCAGCGGCGGCTTGCCCGCCTCGGCATCGAGATCCCCGAAGAGGCGATCGTGACCTCAGCCGTCGCCACCGGCGACGCGCTCGCCGCGCGCGGCCTGGCCGGTGCCCGCGCGCTGGTCATCGGCCAAGACGGCGTGTTCGAGGCCCTGACAGAAGCCGGGATCCAAATCGAAGAAGATCCCGCCCGCGTCGACGTCGACCTAGTGGTCGTCGGCTGGGACGATGCCTTTGACTACAAGGCCATGCGGCGAGCGGCAACGGCGCTGCGGTCAGATGCAGCGTTCATCGCCACCAACGATGACGCCACGCTGCCGCGCGCCGACTCGGTTTGGCCCGGCGCAGGCGCGATCTGCGCCGCAATCGCGGTCGCATCCGGCCGCCAACCCGAGGTGATGGGCAAGCCGCACCGCGGCATGATGGAGGCAGCCCGCAAGCGGCTCCGCGGCGCTCGGCACATCGCGATCGTCGGCGACAACCCCAAGAGCGATCTGGCCGGCGGTCGCCTGATGGGCTGGAGCACCGTCCTCGTACTCACGGGCGTAACCGACAGAGCCGCCGCTGCGAGCCTCTCGCCGGCGCCCGACCTGATTCTCGAGAGCATCGCTGAGCTCCCTCGACATCTCGCTCGCAAACGGCGGACGACCGCAGATGGCCGGAGCTGATCGCTCGGAGCATGCCACGGTGTATCGGGTCGGTGCCCTAGATGCCCGGGTGGGCGACCTACTGCCCGAGGTCAGGCTGCCCGCGACGAGCGGTCGGGAGGTCAACCTGATGGCCGAGTCGCGGCAACGGCACCTGGTGTTGTTCTTCTATCCCGGCGACCGTGACGGG
This sequence comes from uncultured Solirubrobacterales bacterium, assembly GCA_963731355.1. GTDB lineage: Bacteria > Actinomycetota > Thermoleophilia > Solirubrobacterales > Solirubrobacteraceae > Palsa-465. Next base: position 196,424 of record CAVSUS010000009.1, read on the forward strand.
CTGCGCTTCCCGGAGCTCAGCGGCTGTACGGCGGAAGCCTGCTCATTCCGCGATCACGCCACCGAGATCCGCGCGCTTGGAGCGGAGATCTTCGGGATCAGCACCGGCACGACGGCCCGCCAGCACGCGTTCGTCGAGCGCGAGGACCTAGCCTTCGAACTCCTCAGCGATCCCCAACACGAGTTGATCGACCGTCTCGGGATCCCCTTGTGGCGGTCCGAGGGGGGAGAGGAATTCGTCTCGCGCACCACGTTCGTAGTCCGGCGCGGCGGGCACATCGCCACGATCTTCGAAGATGTCACCGTACTTGGCCACCTCGACGCAGTGCTCGCCTCGGTCACCTCGCTCGAGAGCTAGAGACCTTCGCGAGCCCGCTTTTGCGCGGTTCGCGCCTTCCGGCTAGCAGCACGGACATCGCGCGGATCCTGGTCAACCACAGTGATAAGCCGAATTTGGCCGCCAGCTCGCGGTTCGCGATCCGCGCCCCGGAACACGAGGCAAAGCGGTACGTGGATGCTACAAACCGCGAGCGTGTCTAAGGCGATAAAACCAAAACCAAAAACCCCGCCTGAGCGGGGCTTTCACCGAGTCGGGGAGACAGGATTTGAACCTGCGACCGCCCGGCCCCCAGCCGGGTGCGCTACCAGACTGCGCCACTCCCCGTGGTCGGCCTCATTCTAGGCCCACGTCCAGGCTGGCGCCGCCGTACGGGCAAGCGGGCGACGGGGCTCGAACCCGTTCCTAGAGCTTGGAAGGCTCCCGTGCAGCCGTTGACACCTCGCCCGCGATCCACTCAGATGCTACCCAGACCGTCGGTTCAGGCGACCGGTCGCCGCGCTTCCGTGGGCACTACGCCGTCGCGAATCAGATCCGGTGGCGGCCACGGGCCGGTCCAGTTGTCGAGCGCCCCGTCGAGCGTCACGACGGAGCCGGACAACGCCCGGCCGAGGGGCGATGCGAGCAGGGCGACGAGCCAGCCGTACTCCTCGACGGTTCCGAGCCGTTGGAGCGGCACACTCGCCGCCGCCCTTTGCCACAGCTCCGCCGGGTACTTGCGCAGCGATTCGGTGGAGAAGCGCCCGAGCGCGATCGCGGTCACCGAGACCCCGCTGGGAGCCCACTCGCTCGCTAGCTCGCTCGTCAGCGCCTCGACCGCAGCGCGAGCCGCTCCCGTGTGTGCCATCGCCGGCATCCCGTGGTGGGGCGAGACGGTCACGTTGGTGATCATCCCCGTCCCGGCGGATCGCATCGCGAGCTCGTAGGCGGCGTTGGACATGGTCAGCGTGCCCTCGACATTGAGGCGCTGCACCGCGCGCCAACCCTTCATCGCGATGCCCTCCGCCGGCACGAAGTACTGGCCGCCGGCATTGTTGAGAAGGAAGTCGAGGCGTCCGTGGCGAGCCAGCACCGTTCGGACGATGTGCTCGGCCGACTCGCGCTCGCGCACGTCGCCGGCTACCCACGAACAGCGCGCGCCAAGTTCCTCGGCGGCGGCCTCGAGGACGTGCTCACGCCGACCGGTGATCACCACCTCGGCGCCGCAACGAGCGAGCTCCGCGGCGGCCGCTCTGCCGAGGTTCGTGCCACCACCGCTGACGAGCGCGATGCGTCCGTCGAGCGCTGCGTCCGCGAAGACGCGCGACCGGTCCACGACCTACTCCCCCATCACCTTGATCACAAGTCGCTTGGGCCGGCCCCCGTCGAACTCGCAATAAAAGATCTGCTGCCAAGGTCCCAGGTCGAGGCGCCCGTCGGTGATGGGAACGATCACCTGGTGGTGGACCAGCAGGTTCTTCAGGTGTGCGTCGCCGTTGTCCTCGCCCCCGCGGTGGTGGCGATAGTCGCCCGGGTTGGGGAGCAACTCGCGCGCGACCTCTCCATCGGGGTCCTGCCAGCTCGGGGGCGCAAGCTTGTCCAGCCACTCGAGCGCATCGCTCTGGATGCCCGGTTCGTCATCGTTGATCCAGACGCCGGCGGTGATGTGCATGGCCGAGACCAGCACCATCCCTTCGCGGACGCCGGCCTCACGAACTGCCTCGGCGACGTCCTCGGTGATCCGCACGAACTCTCGCCGTCGCGCCGTGTTGAACGTCCGATAGACGGTGTGGGAGGTCATGGACGGCAACGAGATCCTATGGCGTCCGCAGGTCATGCCCCGACGCCGGAGCGAACGAGCGAGCAGGGGAGCCGGGATTCGAACCCGGGTTCACGGTTTTGGAGACCGCGCGCTTGACCACTGGCTCACTCCCCTTGGGCCGCTCGATGGTACCTGTCAGGGGATGGTGCCCGTCCCCTAGCGATCGGTTCGCATCGTGCTACGGCGACCGATGCGGGCGGAGGGACTCGAACCCCCAAGGGCCTACGCCCACCGGCACCTAAAGCCGGCGCGTCTACCAGTTTCGCCACGCCCGCGGGGCTGTGAGCCGATTCTAGGAGCACGGACCCGCATGACCACGGCCGGAACGCAAAGGTCCGCGCCCGATCCGGGTCAGGACAGGCATCCCCCGCGTCCCAATCGCTGCGCCACCGGCGCCAGAGCTTGTATGTTCCGGCCCACATGAGCGCCGCCCGGACCGTGACTCCCGGATACGTGGTCATCTATCCGAACCGCGACAAGGCGTCGAGCAAGTCGACCAAGGGGATCGTCGCATTCATCCTCCTGGTGTCGGTGGCATTGATGTTGGCGGTGACGATCGGCGGCTGGTCGAAGCTGCAGGGGCTCAAGCCGGTGAACTTCGCCTGGTGCATCGCCTACCTCATCATCGCGTTCTACGTCGCGGCCCGTTGGACGCGCGGGTTGCTGCCGATCGCCGCCGCGCTCGCGATACTGCTGCTGATCCTGGCCGTGATCGCGGGCACGGGTATCTCCGGCACCAGCTGGTTCGACAGGAACCACTCCGGGTTCGCGGCCCCGCAGAGCCTGTTCGGGGGCACGGGCCTGAGCCCGGACATGCTCGGCCTCCTCACGCTGCTCCTCGCCCCGGTCCAGGCCCTCTTGATCGTGTTTGCGATGGTCGGGTTTGCCCAGGCCTGGAACGTCGAGCTCGAGGTCCCGGCGGAGGAGGCGGAGCGCCGCGGCCGCGCCCGGAGATCTGCCCCGCCCCGCAGGCCCGCCGCCGCCTGAGGACGCGCCCAGGCACGGGACACCAGCTCAGCGACCACGCGCGAAGACGGATGCGGCGGGTGGGATTCGAACCCACACGTCCCGAAGGACAATGCCTTTTGAGGGCATCGTGTCTACCGTTCCACCACCGCCGCTCAGGGGCCAGTGTATGTGAGCCAACGGCGCGGCCAGACCAGCTCGCTACCCGCCGACGAGCGCGTACAGCTCCTCGATGAGCCCGGGTGGTGCCGCCAGCACTCCCGAGGGCTCATCGCTGGTGGCCTCGAGCTCACAGGTGGCAAGTCCCGCACGCACCGCGATCAAACCGCCCGCGGCAACGTCCCAGGCATTCAACCCGCGCTCGTAATATGCGTCGAAGCGGCCACACGCGCTCCACGCGAGGTCCAGCGCCGCGGAGCCAACCCGACGGATGTCGCGCACACGAGGCAGCAGCCGCGCGAGCACCACCCCCTGGCTGGCACGCAAAGCCGGGTCGTAGCCAAAGCCGGTGGCGACCATCGCGAGTCCGAGCTCGTCCGCCCCATCCGGCCGTTCGATCGGTTCTCCGTTGAGCGTGGGCGAACCCGATCGCGTGGCGGCGAAGCACTCGTCGCGAGTCGGGTCGAGCACGACGCCCACGAGCGTGCCGGATGAGTCCTCGCAGGCAACGCTGACGGCAAACGCCGGGATGCCGAAGAGAAAGTTGCTCGTTCCATCGAGTGGGTCGACCAACCAGCGAAGCTCTCCGGACCCGGTGGCACCCCCCTCTTCGCCCAGGATCGCGTCCTCGGACCGGTGTCGCGCTAGCACCGACCTGATCGCGGCCTCGGCCGCGACGTCGGCCTCCGATACCAGGTCGGTTGGCGTGCTCTTGGTGCGTACCCCTGCCGGTCGGTGCCCGAACCGCGGTCGAAGCTCGTCCGCCGCTGCGCGCGCGGCATCCTCGGCGACCGCCAGCAGCCCCCGTTCGTCGGTCTCGTGCACGCCGCCGTTCTATCGCATGCACTGCTGAGACGCGGTCAGGAGGCTCTCGGGCCGACCCGGGTTGCGATCATCCGCCGCCGATGCCATCCGCCGAGATCGTCTCCGCACTCGCCTCGTTCGAGGGTAGAGGGCCCGGGACCGACGCCGAGCGGCGCGCCGCCGGCTGGCTTGCGAGCGAACTCGCCAGTCCCGGTCGGAACATCCGACTGGAGCCGTTCTGGTGCCGGCCGAACTGGGCGCTGGCGCACCTCTGGCACGTAGCGCTGGCGGTGGCGGGGAGCCTACTCGCGCTTGCCTCTCCTCAGCTCGGTGTCGCCCTCCTCGCGATCGCGCTGATCTCGATGCTCGCCGACGGGCTCCGAGAACGTTCGCTCGGCCGGCGCCTCAGCCCCGAGCGTGCCAGCCAGAACGTCGTGGCGTCGCCCGCGTCCACACCTGCGCCGCGGGCCAAACCCACCTCCGGCCCGGAGGTCCGCCTGATCCTGACCGCGAACTACGACGCCGGGCGCACGGGGATCGCCTACCGCGACGTAGTGCGCGCCCTCACGTCTCGCCTCCGGCACGCCACCGCCGGGGCCGCCCCGGGCTGGCTCGGTTGGCTGACGATCGCGATCGCCTGGCTGCTCGCCGTCGCGATCCTCCGCGTGGGCGGTTACCACTCGACGGTCCTAAACGCCCTCCAGCTGCCCCCGACAGTCGCACTCGTCTCGGCCTTCGCGCTACTCATGGACGTCGCGCTGAGCAATTGGAGCCCAGCTGCCGGCGATAACGCCAGCGGCGTTGCGGTCGCAATCGGTCTCATGCGCGCACTCGATGTCGCCCCGCCTCGCCATCTTTCGGTCGAACTGGTGCTTCAGGGCGCCGGCGAGGGCGGCGGGATCGGGCTGCGACGACACCTCGCCGCCCGTCGGCGCGAGCTCAGACCCACGAACACGATCGTGCTCGGATTCGCGCCGTGCGGGAGTGGACAACCGCGATGGTGGGCGAGCGATGGCCGCCTCCTCGCGCTGCGCTACTCGAGCGAGCTGCGCCGGCTGTGCGCGAGCGTCGCCGCGGGCGAGCCGCACCTCGGTGCCGGCGAGCACCGCGGCCGGGGCGCCACACCCGCGTTGCCCGCGCGGCAGAGGCGATTGCCGGCGATCACGCTCGGCTGCCTCGACCGACGCGCACTCGTACCGCGATCTCATCAGCCCTCCGATACACCGTCGAACATCGATCCCGGCGCGCTCGACGAAATGCTTCAGTTCGCACTCCTCCTCATCGACAGGATCGACACATTCGTTGGCTCGTGGTCGGCATCTTCGGTCGACGCGGCGCCGAGGTTGCGAGAGAAACGACGCCCCTCTTTGCGTTTCTCTCGCAACCCCCAAACCGGACCAACCTTAGTGTCGAGACCCAACCTGCCGGATCGCCCGCACGCTACACAGGGTTGATCGGATTCCACTTACCCGGCCACTCCCGGTGCTTGCCGGCAGAGAGCGCGAAGCGCCGGACGAGCTCCGAACGCAGGTCCTCGGGCTGGATCACGGCGTCGACCACGAGCTCGGACGCGAGGTGGAGGATGTCGATGTCCTCGGCGTAGGCGCGGCGGAGCTCCTCGGTCCGGCGAGCGCGCTCTCCCTCGTCGGCGATCGCCTGGAGCTGGTTGTAGTAGACGGCGTTGATCGCGGCCTCGGGACCCATGACCGCGATCGACGCCGTGGGAAGCGCGATGCAGCAGTCGGGGTCGAACGCGGGACCGGCCATCGCATAGAGGCCGGCGCCGTAGGCCTTGCGCACGATCACGGAGATCTTCGGCACGTTCGCCTCCGACACCGCGCTGATCATCTTGGCACCGTGACGGATGATGCCATCGCGCTCGACCTGCGTCCCGATCATGAACCCGGGCACGTCGGCCAGGAACAGGAGCGGAATGTTGAACGCGTTGCACGTCCAGATGAAGCGGGCGCACTTGTCGGCCGAGTCGACGAACAGCACACCTCCCTTTACCTTCGGCTGGTTGGCGATCACTCCGATCGCGCGCCCCTCCAGCCGCGCGTAGCCGACGATGACCTCGCGGGCCCACCTCGAGTGGATCTCCAGGAGCGAGCCCTCGTCGACGAGGGCGTCGATCAACAGGCGCATGTCGAACGGCTTGTTCTCGTCCGGCGGGATCACCTCGCGAATCGATCCCGCTTCCGCGGCCGGCGCGGCCGGTGGCGCCGCGGGGGGTTCCTCGAGAAACGAAGACGGAAAGAACCCCAGATACCGGCGCGCGAACTCGATCCCCTCCTCGTCGCTGGAGACGAGCACATGCCCGACGCCGCTGCGAGAGGTATGCATGCGCGCACCGCCCATCTCCTCGAGCGTGACCTTCTCGCCGATCACCATCTCGGCCATGCGCGGCGATCCGAGGTACATCGAGGCGTTGCCGTCACGCATGATCACCACGTCGCAGAACGCCGGGATGTACGCCCCGCCCGCGGCGCTCGGCCCGAACAGCACGCACACCTGGGGAACGACCCCGGATAGCCGCACCTCGTTGAAGAAGATGCGGCCGGCATGGCGGCGCCCGGGGAACATCTGAACCTGCTCGTTGATCCTCGCCCCGGCGGAGTCGACCAGATAGACGAGCGGGGTCCGCAGCGCCAGGGCTCGCTCCTGCACCCGCAAGATCTTCTCGACGGTCTTGGGCGCCCACGAGCCCGCCTTGACCGTGGGGTCGTTGGCCATCACCGCGACCGGACGCCCCCCGATCGTGCCGACCCCGGTGACCACGCCCTCGGCCCCGAGACCCTCCTGCTCCCAGCTCGCGAGCAGGCCCTCCTCGGCAAACGACCCGGAATCCAGCAACAGCGCAACGCGCTCGCGGACCGAGATCTTCCCCTGCTCGGCGGCCTTTGCGCGGTGCCGCTCCGGACCCCCGGCGTGAGCCCGGGCTGCCGCGGCGTCGAGAGCGTCCCCCTGGTCCAGATCGGTCACGACCCCTCCACACCTTCCCACAGGACCGGTCCCGCCGACAGCACGTGGCTGCCGAGCGGGCGCCCCAGCACCGCCTGCGCCGCGCGCGAGGCCTCGATCAGCGCGCCCAGGTCGATCCCGGTGGGTATCCCCATCTCCTCGAGCATCGACACCAGGTCCTCGGTCGCGATATTCCCGCTGGCCCCGGCGGGAACCGGACAGCCGCCGAGCTCCCCAAACGACGACTCGAAGCTCTCCACTCCGCACTCCAGCGCCGCCAGCACGTTCGCCAGGCCCTGCCCGCGGGTGTTGTGGAAGTGTGCCGTCAGCTCAACGCCGGCCGGAAGCTCCTCGCGCGCCGCCCTGAAGAACGAGCGCACGTACACGGGATTGGCCATCCCGGTCGTATCGCCGAAACCGATTTCCGAGCAACCGGCATCGATCAGCGCCCGGGCGATCTCAAAGACCCGATCCCGATCAACGTGCCCCTCATACGGGCAACCGAACGACGTCGAGATCACTCCTTCGCACCGCAACCCCTCGGACCGGGCTCGCGAGAACATCCGCCCCAATCCCAAAAGCGACTCATCCACGGAACGCCCCACGTTACGACGGTTGTGCGTCTCCGACGCCGAAAGGAACCCATTGACCTCGTGGAAGCGCTCCCGCAACCGCAGCGCCCGCTCGAGTCCCCGCTCATTGGGAATGAGCACACTGACTGACACCGACGGGGGCAGCGAGACCGCTTCGAGCACCTCCTCGGCATCGGCGAGCTGGGGGATCACATCCGGCCGCACGAAGCTCGTGACCTCGATCCGGCGCAGGCCCGTGCGCCCCAGCATCTCGATCAGCCCCACCTTGTCGAGCGTGGGGATTACCTCGGGCTCGTTCTGAAAGCCATCGCGCGGACCGACCTCGCGAATCCGAACCGCGCCCGGAAGCGTGTTCATGTCAGCCACTGCCACCGTCAATTATGCGGCGCTCGTGGGTGCCGACCCCGATCGTCCGTCCATCCTCGGCCACCACGTCCACCGAGAATCTGAGCTTGCGCCCGTCCACGATTTCGTCCAACCGCGCCCGCGCGGTGCAGCGCTCCCCCTCAAACACCGCGCCTACGTGCTTGACGCACACCTCGAACCCGACCGTGACCTTCCGCGGGCCCAACAGCGGGTAGACGAGGTCGGACGCGGTGTGCTCCATCATCAGGATCATCCCCGGCGTCGACAGCACCGCCCGCGGGAGAGTTCCGCGCACGTCGGTGAGCAGGCGACCCTCCACCTCGAACTCGCACGTGTTCTCCATGCCGACCTCTAGCGACGCGGACTCCACGGCCACGGACCCTACAAGGCAAACTCGATCCATACACTCCCGCGCCGTGCCAGAACCTGTGTGCATCATCGGCGGCACCGGAGCGCTCGGCTTCGGGCTCGCACTGCGGCTGGGCCAGGCGGGGGTCCCGATCGTGATCGGCTCCCGGGACCATGGCCGCGCACAGGAAGCAGCAACGAAGGCGTCGGAGCGTGTCCCGGCCGCCTCGGTCACAGGCCTGCAAAACACCGACGCCGCCCAACACGCCGAGATCGTCGTCTTGAGCGTTCCGTTCCGAAGCCAGGCCGAAACGCTCATCCGCCTCAAACCGATCCTCCAGCCGGGCCAGCTGCTCGTCGATGCGACGGTTCCGCTCGCGGCCGCATTCGGCGGCAGGGCGACCAGGACGCTGGGTGTCTGGCAGGGATCCGCGGCCGAGCAGGCTCAGGAGATGGCACCGGACGGCGTTCGCGTGGTGTCCGCGTTTCACACCGTCAGCGCGGCTCTCCTGAGCGACCTCGAGCACGAGCTCGACGAGGACGTCCTGATCTGCGGCGATCGCAAAGAGGACAAGCTCAAACTCGGCGCGCTGGTCGACCTCATCCGCGGGCTGCGCGCCGTCGACTGCGGCCCTCTCGAGATGGCGCGGATCGTCGAACAGCTCACGGCATTGATCATCTCGATCAACGTGCGCAACAAGGCCAGGGCGGGAATCAAGATCACCGGCTTGCCGGAGTGAACGGCGAGTCCGTGAGCGGACCGGTCGTCGTTCTCGCCGGGGGCACGGGAGGCGCCAAGCTCGCCCGCGGAATGCTCGACGTCGTCGGTGCCGACCGGCTCGTCGTGATCGCGAACACGGCCGATGACATCGAGATCTACGGCGCGTATGTCTCGCCTGACCCGGACCTGGTCACGTTCTGGCTCGCCGATCGGATCGACGAACGCGGCTGGGGCATCGAGGGAGACACGTTTCACGTCATGGAGGGGCTCCGAGAGCTGGGGGTCGACGTGTGGTTTAACGTCGGCGACCGGGACCTGGCGATCGGCCTCGAGCGGGCCCGGGCACTCGATGAGGGAGCGCGGCTGACCGAAGCCCACGGCGCTATCGCACGAGCGCTGGGGGTCACAACGTGCGTGCTTCCGATGACCGACAACCCGGTCCGCACGAGGGTCAGCGCGCACGGTCGAGCCTGGCCGTTTCAAGAGTTCATGATCAGGGCGCGAGCCGAGGGTCCGATCGACGACATCGACTACGGCGGCATCAAAGCGGCGCGCGCCACGCCCGAGGTCCTGAAAGCGATCGCCACCGCCCGCGCGATCGTGATCGGCCCCTCAAACCCGGTCATCTCGGTCGGGCCGATCCTCGCGCTCCCGGGCATTCGCGAGGTGCTCGCAGCGGCCGCGGCCAAAGTTGTCGCCGTGAGCCCGCTCGTGCACGGCGCAGTCGTCAAGGGTCCAACGGCGGTGTTCATGGAGTGGGCGGGGCAGCCGCTCACGAGCGCCGGAGTCACCGCCCTCTACGAGGGGGTAATCGACGGCTTTATTGCCGACGAGCGGACCACGGAGGTGCCAACCCTGCAAACCGAGGTGCTGATGGACTCACCCGCCGCGCGCCGACGCCTGGCGGAGGAGACGCTCGAGTTCGCGGCGCGGCTCCGCTAGCGGTCGCCGGGCCCCAACCGGATAGCGTTCTCAGGACAAGTGTCGGCCGTCGCGATCCTCCCGATGAAGAGCTTCGAGCGCGCCAAGCAGCGGCTCGCCGAGGAGCTCACCGCGAGCGCTCGACGAGCCCTGGTCGAGGCGATGTACTCGGATGTGCTCGTCGCCCTGCGCCGGGCGAAGGCGATCTCCAGCACGCTCGTGATCACCGCTGACCGGCACGCGCAGCGGATCGCCGGCGGCCACGGCGCACAGGTCCTCGACGAGCCGGAACACGGCCACAACCCCGCCGCGGCGGCGGGGATCCGGGTCGCGCGCGATCAGGGCGTCCACCGCGCGTTGCTCGTCCCCGGCGACTGCCCGATGCTCGATCCCGCCGAGCTCGACGCGCTCATCTCCCACCCGGCCGACGACAGCTCCGCGCTGATCGTCCCCGATCGACACGGGACCGGTACCAACGCCCTGCTGCTGACTCCTCCCGACGCGCTCATTCCCAGCTTCGGACCCGGCAGCGCCCAGCGCCACGTGGCCGAGGCGGGCCGCAACGGAACCACGGCCGAGGTGCTGGCGGTGCCCTCGCTGGCGCTCGACGTGGACACGCCGGAGGACCTGGCTGAGCTTCAGGCAACGCTCGAGCGCACCCACGGCCGAGCCGCCCAGACCCGCGGGATGCTCAGGCAGCTGTTGCGGAGCCGCAATCAGTGACACTCAGCGCGGCGGCGCTCGCGGGCGTGCCCGAGGTCACGCCCGGCGACGACCTCGCGTCGATCATCGCGACGGCGGCAAGCACCTCGGGCATCGGCCCGCTCACGAGCACGGACGTCGTGGTCGTTGCCCACAAGATCGTCTCGAGGGCGGAGGGGCGGACTCGGTCCCTCGCCACCATCACCCCCGGCGCTCGTGCCACCGAGCTCGCGGCCCAGCTCGGCAAGGACCCCCGACACGTGCAGGCCGTCCTCGACGAGTCGCGCGAGGTGCTTCGAGCCGCACACGGCGTTCTGATCTCGGTCACCCACCACGGCTTCGTGTGCGCGAACGCGGGCATCGACGCCTCCAATGCGCCGGCGCCGGACACCGTCGTCCTGCTGCCGCGAGACCCCGACGAATCCGCACGCCGGCTCCGCGCCGCGCTGCAAAAGCTCACCGGCACGAAGCCGGCGGTCGTGATCACCGATACGTTCGGGCGCGCCTGGCGGCACGGCCAAACCGACATCGCGATCGGCTGCGCCGGCATCGCTCCGCTGGAGGACTGGCGGGGCCGTACGGACGCCGTCGGCCGCGAGCTGAAGGCCACGTGGATCGCGGTCGCGGACGAGCTCGCGGCCGCAGCGGATCTCTCCCGCACCAAGGACGGCTGGCGGCCGGTCGTGATCGTCCGCGGGGCGGGGCGCCACGTGACCGCGCAGGACGGGCCGGGCGCGAGGGCGATGATCCGACCGGAAGCGGAGGATCTCTTCAGGTGACGCTGCCGTCAGGCTCCGATGGCGCCCCCACCGCGTGGAACCCACCGTCCACGTGGAGGATCTCCCCGCTGATCGCCCGCGCATAGTCCGAGAGCAAAAAGCAGATCGCGCTCGCTACCGGCGCCGGGTCCTCGATGTCCCACCCGAGCGGCGCCTGCACTATCCACCTTTCGGCGAGGCGCTCAAAGCCGGGAATCCCTCGGGCCGCGACCGTGCCGAGAGGCCCCGCCGAGACCAGGTTCACCCGGATCCCGCGCCGACCGAGGTCCCGCGCCAGGTACCGGGACACCGACTCGAGCGCCGCCTTCGCCACCCCCATCCAGTCGTAGATGGGCCACGCCACGCTGGCGTCGAAGTCCATCCCGACGACGCTCCCTCCCTCGCTCATCAGCGGCGCGAGCGCGGCGGCCAGGGCCTTCAAAGAGAACGCGCTCGTCTGAAACGCCTGCATCGCACTCTCGGCCGGGGTGGTGAGGAACCGTCCGCCGAGCGCGTCCTCGGGAGCAAACGCGATCGCGTGCAGCACGCCGTCGAGCCCTCCCCATCGTTCTCGCAGCTCCGCCGCGACCGCTTCGAGGTCGCCGTCCTTGTTGACGTCGAGCTCGAGCACGTCGACCGGCTCGGGCAGGCGACTCGCCGCGCGCTCGGTCATCCGCCGCACCCGGCCGAAGCTCGTCAGCACCACGGACGCGCCCTCGCGCTGGGCGTGTTCGGCGGCGTGGTAGGCGATCGAGTCCTTGGTGATGACGCCGGTGATGAGCAGCCGCTTGCCGGCGAGGATCACGTATGGACCCTGGCCAGCGCGCGCAGTGCCCCCGCGAGCCGGCCGCGGGTGGCACCCGGCTCGACGATCTCGTCGATGAACCCCGACGCCGCGGCGGACACCGCCCCCAGGTGCTCGTCGGCATAGGCGCGCGCCAGCCGTTCCCGCTCTGCCCCGGGATCCGAAGCCGCGTCAAGCTCGCGCCGGTTGACGATGCCAACCGCCGCGCGCGCGCTCATGATCCCGAGCTCCGCGTCCGGCCACGCGAGCACCAGGTCGGCGCCGAGGTCGCGGGAGTTCATCGTTATGTAGGCGCCCCCGTAGGACTTCCGCAGCACCACCGTGAGCTTCGGCACCCGTGCGGACGCGAATGCGCGCACCAGCGAGGCGCCGTGCCGGATCACGCCCGCCTGCTCCTGGCGCGATCCCGGCATGAAACCAGGGGTATCGACGACCGCAATCAGGGGCAGCCCAAATGCGTCGCAGAAGCCGACGAACCGCGCCGCCTTCTCGGAGCCCTCGGCGTCGAGCACGCCTCCGAGGTAATGGGGCTGGTTGGCCACGAGCCCCACCGGCGTTCCCTCGAGACGGGCGAGCGCGGTGACCACGTTGCGCGCCCACCGCGGGCACAGCTCCAGCAGCGACCCGCCATCGACAACGCCCCGGAGCGCATCACGGACGTCGTAGACCCGGCGCGACTCGGCGGGCACGACGACCGCCGGATCGAGCAGCTCGGGTGCCACCGCGTCTACAAGCGGCAGGGACTCGCCGGCAGCCGAGGGCAGGTACCCGAGCAGATCCCTGACCACGCCCGCGGCGCTCGCTTCATCGGCCGCCACGAGATGGCAGACGCCGTTTCGGTCGTGAACCCGCGGCCCGCCCAACGAGCGCGCATCGATCTCCTCGCCCAGCGCCTCTCGCACCACGCCCGGCCCGGTCAGGAACATGGCCGCGTCCTCGGTCATCACGATCAGGTCGGTGAGCGCCGGCGAGTACGCTCCGCCGCCGGCGGACGCGCCCGAAACCACGGAGATCTGCGGCACCACACCGGTGAGCCTGACCGTGTGCCGGAAGATCCGGCCGTAGCCGGCCAGGGCCGCGGTTCCCTCCTGCATCCGCGCGCCCCCGGACTCGACGAACGCCACCACCGGGATCCGCGCGCGCTCGGCCGTCTGCAGCACGCGCACGATCGTCTCGGCGTGGCGTTCCCCGAGCGAGCCGCCGAGATACGAGCCGTCCTGCGCATAGCACGCCACCGGACGGCCACCCACGGTCCCGGTCGCGCCCACCACGCCGTCGCCCTCGACCGCCCGGCCGCCAAGCTTCGGCGACACCACGCGGCTGCGGAGCACCTGAACCGTCCCGGGATCACACAGCGCCTCGAGACGTTCGAGCGGCCCCAGGCGGGGATGCGCGGGCGGCTCGCGGACGAGCGTGGCAGTCATGACTCAGGACCTCTCAGCACCAGCGTGACGTTGTGCCCACCGAACGCAAACGAGTTCGAGATCGCCACCGGGGCTCCTCCGTTGGCCGACACCAATGGGCGGGCCTCGCCCGGGACGTAGTCGAGATCGAGCTCCGGATCCGGCACCTCGTAACCGAGCGTCGGGGGGATCACCCGTGTGGCGAGCGTCTCTACGGTGGCGACCACCTCGACCGCCCCGGCGGCGCCGAGCAGATGCCCGACCGCCGATTTGGTCGAGGACACCGGGATCTTCTTGGCCCGCTCCTCACCCAGCGCGCGCTTGAGCGCGGCCGTCTCGGCGGCATCGTTGAGCTGGGTCGAGGTGCCGTGGGCGTTGACGTAGCTGATGTCCGCCGGCGTCAGCCCCGCGTCGCGCAGCGCGAGCTCGATCGCCTGAGCGGCGGGCTCGCCGCTGGGATCGGGCGCGGTCAGGTGAAACGCGTCGGCCGTCGAGCCGTAGCCCGCAACCTCGCCCAGGATCGTTGCGCCACGACCCGCCGCGGCCGACGCCTCCTCGAGCACGAGCACGCCGGCACCCTCGCCCATCACGAACCCGTCGCGACGCGCGTCGAACGGCCGGGATATCCCGGTCGGCGAGAGGGCCTGCATGGAGATGAAGCTGGCGATGCCGAAAGCGGTCAGCGCCGCCTCGGTGCCGCCGGCGACGACGGCATCCGCGTCTCCGTACTGGATCATCCGTAGCGCCGAGCCGACCGCGTGCGCGCCCCCGGAACACGCCGAGACCACGCCGTACATCTGGCCCCGGAGGCCGTACTTCATCGACACCGCCGCCGCGGCCGCGTTGGGCATCTGCATCGGAATGCCAAGCGGCGAGAGCATCTTCGGTCCGCGCTCGCGCATCACGTCGTACTGATCCACGATGGTCTGGATCCCTCCGATGCCCGTGCCGATCACGCAGCCGATCCGCATCGGGTCATATGGCCGCTCGGCGTCCCAGCCGGCCTGCCCAATCGCCTCGTGGGCGGCCACGACCGCCAGCTGGGAGAACCGATCGAACCGGCGAACTTCCTTGACCGACAGATGCTCCGACGGCTCGAAGTCGCTGCACGAACCGACGCCGTCGACGATCCCGCAGGTGCCGGCGGCCCACCGCTCGTGCAATGGCTTGGCTCCGACGCCCAGGGGGGTCACGGAGCCTACGCCGGTGATGACGACCCTTCGCTTCACTCCGCCCTGCTGACGATCATGTCGACCGCGTCGCCGACGGTCTTGAGCTCTTTCATGTCCTCGCCCTTGAGGACCACGCCGTACTCGTCCTCGACCACCTGGGCGAGCTCGACGAGATCGAGCGAGTCGATGTCGAGCTCCTCGAAGGTTGACTCGCGGGTGATCTGGTCGGCGTCGGGGCCGAAGCTCGCCAGCGTCTCGGTGACGCGGGCCTCGACTTTTTCTGTGGTTACTGCAGGCATCGTTCTCCCGTGGTCTGTCGTTGATGGCTAAGCGGCAAGTCCTCCGTCCACGCTCAGGACGGCGCCGGTGACATAGCTCGCTTCCTCGGAGACGAGAAACCGAACGCAAGCGGCGACTTCCTCCGGGGTGCCCGCGCGGCGCGCCGGCACCATCGCGAGCAGGTCCGAGGCGACCTCCTCCGTCATGGCGGTGTCGATTACACCAGGTGCCACGGCGTTGACGGTGACGCCGCGCCGCGCGACCTCGATCGCCGCCGTCTTCGTGAGCGCGATCAGCCCCGCCTTGGCCGCTGCGTAGTTGGCCTGCCCCGGGTTGGCGCGCAGGCCGACGACCGAGGAGATGTTGACGATGCGGCCGGCGCGCGCTCGGAGCATCGGCTTGAGTGCCCGGCGGGTGAAGCGAAACGCCGCGGTCAGGTCGGTATCCAGCACCGCCGACCATTCCTCGTCGCCGAGCGAGGGCGTGAGGTCGTCGCGCGCAATGCCGGCGTTGTTGACCAGCACCAGCACCGGCGCGGAGAAGTACGACTCGAGCGCTCCGAAGACCTGGTCGGGGGCGCCGGGGTCGGCCACGTCGCCGGCCAGCGCCACCGCGCGTCCCCCATCCTGCTCTATCTCAGCCACCACCCGCTCGGCAGCGTCCTTGTCGCTTCGGTAATTGACGCCCACCGGCCAGCCGTCGCGGCTGAGAGCGCGCGCGATCGCCGCGCCGATTCCACGGGAAGCGCCGGTCACGAGGGCACACCCATCCCGCTCAGTCACCTTCGGCGCCGCCCCATTGGATCACGCCGCCTCCCCACGTGAAGCCGGCGCCGAACGCGCCCAGATGCACCAGCGCTCCCGGCTTGAGGCGGCCGTCGCGCTCGGCCACCGCGAGCGCCACCGGCAGCGTGGCCGCCGAGGAGTTACCGAACGTGGCGATGCAGTCCACCACCCGCTCGGGAGAAAGCCCCAGTTTCTCGCCCAGCGCCTTGGTGATTCGGCTATTGGCCTGGTGGTAGACGAACAGATCGATGTCCTCGAGCGTGAGCCCGGCCTGCGTCACGGCGGCGATGGTGGACTCGCTCATCCGGGCGACGGCATGGCGATACACCTCGGGGCCGTCCATGTAGATCTTGCGATCCGCGTGACCGACGACGATCGCGCCGGCGCCCGAGCTGTCCGCCCCCAGGACGATGGGCCCCACCGCGCCGAAGCTGCCGATGGCGGGCGACATCACAACCGCGCCGGTGGCGTCGGCGAACAGCGGCGCGGTGCGCTTGTCCTCCCAGTTGTTGACCCGGGTGATGAAGTCGGCGCCGATCACGAGGACGTGCTGCGCGCGTCCGCTCTCGATCTGGGCGGCGCCGAGGGAGATCCCGGAGAGGAAAGCGGTGCAGGCGGCGCCGACGTCGAACGCCCCGGCCCGGGTGGCGCCGAGCGCGCCCGCCACGAGCGGCGCCGCGTTCGGAGTCACCTCGTCGGCGGTCATCGTCCCCACGATCACGAGGTCTAGGTCCGCCGCGTCCACGCCGGCGCGAGCCAGCGCTTGCGCCCCCGCGCGTGCCGCGTAGTCGGCCAGCCGCTCATCTGGACCCGCGGTCGGCCGCTCCCGGACGCCGGTGCGGGAAATGATCCACTGCTCGCTCAACCCGAACCGCTCCGCGAGTTCGGCGCTGGTCAACCTCCCATCGGGGACCGCCATCGCCACTGACACCACAGCAGGACGGACGGGCGCAGGGACGCGGGGGGCGAACAGCCCCGCCGCCCGCTCGGACGGGAGGTCCGGCTCCTCGATTCCGGGAGCCTCAAGCATTGACCAGCTCCACGTCGCGCACGGTGCGCTTGGCCAGGCCGATGAGCACCCGACCCGGCCCCACCTCCACGAACCGATCGACGCCGAGCTCGTGCAACGCGAGCATCGTCTCCCGCCAGCGGACGGGCATGGTGAGCGCCTGGGCCAGCTGCGCGCGTACGTCCTCGAATGGGGCGGCGCTCACGGCCGAGAGGACGGTGACGCGCGGCGTCGCGATCTCCACGCGCTCCAGCGCCGCGGCGAACTCGGGGACCGCTGCCGCCATCATCGGGGAATGGAAGGCGCCGGTCACCGGAAGCTCCGTCGCCCGCAGCCCGATCTCCCTGGCATCGGCCGCCGCCGCGGGCAGCGCGTCGCGCGCGCCCGACAGAATCACCTGGTGCGGCGAGTTGTCGTTGGCCACCGTCAGGCCATGAGCGTCGGCCAGCTCGGAGGCGTGCTCGGCGGCGCCGGTGCCAAGCAGCGCCAGCATGCCGCCATCGCCGGCCTGCTCGCCGGACTCCTGCATCAGCCGCCCGCGGAGGGCCACGAGCTCGAGCCCGTCGCGCTCCGACAAGCAGCCCGCCGCGACCAGCGCGGCCAGCTCGCCGAGCGAATGGCCGGCCATGAAGTCACCTTCGGGGCTGCCGAGACCGGCCCAGCCGGCCAGGCTCGCGCAGAAGATCGCGGGCTGGGCAAAGTTCGTTCCCTGCTCGGCCCGCGGGAACGGATCCTCGCCGACCACGTCTACCGCGGCCTCCAACAGCTCCGGACGATGCGCGGCGACCACCTCGCGCATCTCAGGCGTCTGACTGCCCTGACCGGGGAAGAGAATGGCGGTGCTGCCCATGCTCCTCACCCTACGCACGATGCCCATTACAGATACAGCGCAAAATGGACTTCCCCCCGTTCGGGGGGAGCGATGTGCTCCAATTGGGCGCCCCCAATCCGGACCTGCGGAGCTTTGCCGAGTGATCACATGAGCCTCCCCCACCCCGCCCCATCGTCCGCCGCGCTTGTCACGGGCGCCTCGGGCGGCATCGGCGCCGCGATCGCCCGCGAGCTCGCCGCCCGTGGTCACGGGCTCGTGCTGGTGGCCCGGCGCGAGGACCGGCTTGTGGCGCTCGCCGCCGAGCTGGCCGACCAGCACGAGGTACGCGCGGAGACGATCGGCTGTGACCTCTCAGACCCCGCGTCGCGCTCGGACCTGGCCGGCAGGATCGCCGAACTGGGGCTCGACGTCGAGATCCTCGTCAACAACGCCGGCTTCGCGACCGGCGGTCCATTCCACGAATCCGGCCCGGAGCGCGAGCTCGAGCAGGTCCGGGTCGACGTCGAGGCGGTGGTCGCGCTCACGTCGGCGTTCGTCCCGGCGATGGTCGCGCGGCGGCGAGGCGCGGTCCTCAACGTCGCCTCGACGGCCGCGTTTCAGCCCATGCCGTACTCGGCGGGGTACGGGGCGGCCAAGGCATACGTGCTCTCGTTCTCGGAGGCGCTGCATCAAGAGTTGCAGGGACATGGAGTCACGGTCACGGCCCTGTGCCCAGGCCCGGTCAAGACCGAGTTCTGGCAGATCGCCGACTGGAAGGTGGCCGGCGGCCGTTCGTTCGAGGAGGCGATCCCGGGGACGACGATCTCTCCGGAGGCCGCCGCCGGGGCCGGAGTGCGCGGGCTCGAGGCGGGCAAGCGGGTCGTCGTGCCGGGGCTGCCGATGCGCTGGGCGATGGACGCTTCGCGCTACATCCCGCACGCGGTCAAACTGCCGGCGCTCGAGTGGTTCATGCGCCGGCGCTAACCGAGGTTGAGAGCGAAACGTCTCGCGTGGCGACGTTTCTGACGCAACCCCCTTCGTGCTACAGCCCGGCGAGCTCCCGAGTACGTTCTGTGGCCGAAACCGCCACGGCTCCCCGCTCCGCTGAGAGTCGCTCGTACTCCCGAATCACCTCTTCCGTGTGGCGCCCCGACAGCCGCTCGGCCACGGCCGACGCGAACGCCTGGCGGCCCGCCAGCGCCTTCAGGAACCACGGCGGATAGGCGACCCGCCGCCGTCGGCGCTCGATCGCGGCCACGAGCTCCTCGATCGCCGGCGCGAGCGGATACGTGCGCGCCAGAAAGGCGGGCATCTCGGCCTTGCCCCGCTCCGAGAAGGGCATCTCGCGGTCGGCGTCCCTGACCATGTCGGTGTCCAGGAACAGGAAGTAGGCGACCCCGACCTGGACCCCCAGCGGCTGCATCTCGATCCGCAGGCAGTCGCTCAGCGCCTCCACTCCCGCCTTGGCGGCGCAGTACGCGCTCAGTCCGGGAGAACGAAGGGCCGCCGCCGTGGAGGAGATGTTGAGCAGGTAGCCGCGGGTCCGCTCGAGGTGGGGCAGCGCGGCGCGGTCGGTGTACATCACGCCCAGCAGGTTGATCTCGATCACCCGCTCCCAGGAGCGGATGTCCTGGCTGCGCAGCGGGCCTCCGGTCGCGATCCCGGCGTTCGCGACGACGGCGTCGAGGCCGCCCAGCGCCTCGGCCGCGGCATCGACGGCGCCCGTGACCTGATCGCGGTTCGACACGTCGCATTCGGCGACGAACGTCCCCTCCCCGCCGCGCGCCGCGACCTCGGCCAGCTTCTCCGGCTCGAGCCCCACGAGCGCCAGCCGCGCACCACGCTGCGCGAGTTGCTCGGCCAGGGCCGCGCCGATGCCCCGCGCGGGCCCCGTGATCAGGATCCTGCGCCCCGCAACCGACTGACCCGACGAGCTCATCTCGTCAACATACTTCAAGCCGCCCGGCGCGTGGCGACGATGTCGGCCCGCGCCGCTGCCGGCACACCCGGCGCCGGTCGTGCGAGACGCGCCAGCCGGCGCGCGATCCAGCTGAGAGCGACCGGCATTCCGGCCACGCCGGCGCTGATGTGCTCGACCCCGCCGCGCGTCACGTACAGGCGGACGTCGCCCCCGAGACGCTGCCAATCGTCGCGCAGACCAAGGCTCTGCTCAAAGGAGACGATCTGGTCGCGGCGGCAGTGGTGGAGGAGCACGGGCGCGGCCGGCGCGATGCCGCCGAGTCGGTTCTCCCGCAACCTCCGCTGCCAGGCCGGAAGCTCCATCACGTTCGGCTGGGTCAGGTCGGCGGCACGGACGAACCGCGGCCCCGAGACCATCGCCTGGATGATCGTCGAGCGGCGCAGCGCGGCGATCCCCTCCTTGGCCATGGGCGTCAGGTAGGGGTCGAGCTCGAGCTCCGGATACGCGGCCGCGTACCCGATGCCGCCGTAGGCGATGAAGAAGGAGAAGAAGGTCCCGTCGAGCTGCGGCCCGGCGGTCTCCACGTCGGCGGCCGCGGCGCCGGCGGCCACGCCGGCCAGGGGGATGTCGGGGGCGTAGGTCGACTGAAGCTGCGCGGCCCAAGCGGCCGCGGCGCCGCCCTCCGAGTAGCCGACGATCGCCGCCGGTCCCTGCACCGGCAGCTGGGTCGGAGCCAGCGCGCGGGCGGCGCGCATCGCGTCGAGCACGTTCGGGCCGAGGGCCCGGCCGACCATGTAGGTGTGGTCTCCCGGGGTCCCGAGGCCCTGGTAATCGGTCACCGCCACCGCCCACCCGCGCGCCAGGACCATCGCGATCAGCCCGGCCTCCCACTCGAGACCACGGGGCAGTAGCCGGGACGGCGCGGCCACGTCTCCGATCCCGTGCGTTCCGACCGCGTAGCCGATCAGCGGCCTGGCGGCCCGCGCGCCGCGCGCGCCGCGGAAGTCGCCACGCGGCACCAGTACGGTCCCGGACACCGCCGTCGGCTCACCGATCGCCGAGGTCGAGCGATACAGCACCCGCCAGGCGCGGGCGCGAAGCCGGACCCCCGGCGCGAGGTACGCGTCCATCGGCTCCGCCCGGATGACATCGCCGGGCTTGCCGGGGCCCAGCGGGTCGGGAGGCACGTAGAAGCCCTCGGCGGCCGCGGAGCGCCGGCGCGGAGGCGAGACGAGCCACAGCTGCCTGCTCGCGATGCGCGCGACGTCGATAACACTCACGGCATTCGGCTCCTTCCTTAGCGCCTAACACACTAACGGAGGTGCCTGTCGAGTCTTTCCGGACCGCCCTGCCGGCGCCGGCGGCCACGCGGGCCGCCGGCGCCGCATCAACCCAACAACCCGATCCGCTGCGCCCGCTGCACGGCCTCCGCGCGGTTGCGCGCGCGCAGCTTGCGATACAGCGCGCTGGTGTGCTCCTTCACCGTGTGGGGGCTGAGGAACAGCCGCTCGGCGATCTCGCGGTTGGTCGAGCCCGCGGCGATCAGGTCGAGCACCTCGCGCTCGCGCTCGGTCAAGAGCGGCGCCGGCTGGTCGGACTTCGGGGGGAACATCGTCATCCCCAGCCCGACCATGCGCACGGCGGCGGCGACGTCGTGGGCCTCCCAATCCTTGGACACGAAGCCCGACGCCCCGGCGGCGCGCGCGGCGGCCGGCGACATCCGGCCCGCGCCGGAGATCAGCAGGATGCGCGTGGACGGGGACTCCCGGCGGATCGCCTCGCACAGCTCGGCACCTGACTCCCCGGCCAGGAACAGGTCCACCAGCGCGACGTGCGGCTCGAAGCTCCGGGTGAGCGAGAGCGCCTCCGCGCCCGTCCGTGCCGCCACGCAGCGCTCGACCCACGGCTGCTCCCCCAGCAGCACGCGAAATCCCCAGTGGACCACATCGTGGTCGTCGACGACCAGCACGCGCAGCTTGCGCTCGTCGAGCTTGCCGGCCTGACCCGACTCCATCACTCGCGCCCCTGCTCGAGCGGCACGACGAGCCGCACGCGCCATCCCTCCGCCTCGCTCGGCCCGAACTCGACCACGCCCCCCTGCTGGAGGGCCTCGAATGCGGCCAGTCGCAGCCCCATGCCGGCGTCGCGGCCGTCGCCGCGCGCCCCGTCGTTTCGGACCTCGAGCGTGAACGTGTCCGCGTCGCGCCGCACGAGGACGTCGACCCGAGAGGGCTGGGCGTGCTTGGCGGCGTTGCGAAGCGCTTCGGCGAGGACCGACTGCGCGAGCGGCTCGAGATCCGAGGGCACCGTCACCGCCTCCGGCCAGTGCACCTCGACCGGTGGACCGAGGGTGCCGCGCAACCGCTCGAGCTCGGCCGCGAGCGTCGTGCCCGTCTCCGGCGGCAGCGGCGCGAGGGGCCGCTCGAGCGCGCGCCTCAGGTCGCCGACCGCCTCCTGCATCTCCACGCGACAGCGCTCGCGCTCCGCCGGGCCGAGCGGCTGCTCGGCGCTCAGCGCGAGCGAGACCCCGAACAGGCGCTGGAGCACGCGCTCGTGGATCTCCCTGGCCAGCTCGAGGCGCTCGCCGAGCCGGCGCGTGCGCTCCTGGTGGCGGGTCGCGTTGCGCGCGGTCGCCACCAGCGCCGCGGTCTTGCCGAGCGTCCACAAGAGGTGCCGCTCGCCGTCCGAGAGTTCGAACCGCCCCCCGCCTCGATCAGCGCAGATCACGCCGTAGGCGCGCCCGGCCGCGCTCAAGGGCGTGCACACCAGCGTGGTGATCCCGAGCATCTCGGCGTACTTGGCCGGCACCTGCGCCTCGATGTCGTCCGAGACGACCACCACCTGGTCCTCGAGCAGCGCCCGCTGCGCGATCGGGGTATTGATCAGGGTCGGTCTGAGCGAGGCGAGCTGTGAGAAGGAGGTTCCGTACGCCCCCACCGCCCGGACGCGGCGGCGCCCGGCGTCGGCCATGAAGATCGCCGCGCGGCGCATCGTGGTCAGCCGGCAGATGGCCTCGCAGATCCGGTCGTAGAACTCGGTCGAGGACGTATCGGTGTCGATGTCCGCCAGCAGCTCGACGAACACCTCGAGCGGCTCGACGCCGGCGAACAGCGCAGTGTTCATGCCGCTGCCGGCAGCGGGTACCGCCGGCGGATGTCATACAGGGTGGTGCGCTCCGCCGCCGGCCGCCCCGCGCGGTGCGCCGCCGCGACCAAATCGTCCGGCTCCAGCCGCACCCCGTGATAGCTGCCCGCCATGCGCGAGATCGACTCCTCCATCAGCGTCCCGCCGAGATCGTTGACCCCCCAGTGGAGCGCCTCCGTCGCCGCGTCGAGTCCCATCTTCACCCAGCTGGCCTGGAGGTTGGGCACCGTCTTACCGAGCGCCAGGCGAAACGCCGCGGTGTGCTTGAGGTTCTCCTCCCGGGAGATCTCCTCGACGCCGTGCGTCCGCCCAAGCAGGGTGTGAAACGGGATGAACGACAGCGGCACGAACTCGGTGAAGCCCCCGGTTCGCTCCTGGAGCGCCCGCACCACGCGCATGTGCTCGGCCAGCTCCCACGGCTCCTCGATGTGACCGAACATCACCGTCACCGTGGAGCGGATTCCCTCGGCGTGAGAGGCCTCGATGATCTCGACCCAGCGCGCCACCGGCAGCTTGTTCGGCGAGATGCGCTCGCGCACGCCGTCGTGGAGGACCTCGGCGGCGGTCCCGGGCGTCGATCCGAGGCCGGCTTCGCGGAGTCGCTCGAATACCTTGCGGGGACTCAGGCCGCTGACGTCGCACATGTGCGCGACCTCCATCGGCGAGTACGCGTGCAGGTGGATGTCGGGGGCCAGCTGTTTGGCGAACCGCAGCCACTTCTCGTAGTCCTCGAGGCCCCAGTCGGGGTGGATCCCCGACTGCATGCAGATCTCGGTGGCGCCGAACTCCACCGCCTCGTGCACGCGACGGGCGAACTCCTCCTCCGAGTGCTCGTACGCGTCGGGCGAGCGCTGCGACTGCCCGAACCCGCAGAACGCGCAGCCGACCACGCAGATGTTCGAGACGTTGATGTTGCGGTTGACCACGAAGGTCACCGTCTCGCCCGCGAGCTCGCGGCGGAGCTCGTCGGCCGCGAGGCGCATGTCCTCGATCACGGCCGGCCGGCGCTCGGCGAACAGCGCGGTCAGCTCCTCGGCGGTGAGCGGGTGGCCGTCGCGCGCTTCGGTTATCGCTTTTGGAGCGGCGTGGTCCGCGAGGGCGAAAGGTGCGGCCCGCCGTCCCGAACCCCGTCGGGGGATGAACGACCAGTAGCAGCGCTTGATCACGTCCAGCACCGGCTGGGCGATCCACTCCGGATCGATGTACTCGGGGTAAACGCACAGCCGCTCGGTCAGGGCCAGCCCGTCGGCTTGGAGCCGCTTGCGCACCTGGACCGGCGAGGGGAACGGGTGCTCGGGAGAGATGTGGTCGCCGTTGGCGGAGAGCCCGCCCAGGTCGGTGGCGCCGGCGCCGATCAGCTCCGGCCACCAGTCCGACAGGTTGGGAGGCACCTGGATGCCGACGTCGGGCATCAGCCGCCGCGCCTCGGCGACCAGCCGCTTCATGTCCTCGATCGTGATCTCGCACGCCCACGCGGGGGCGTCGAGGTGCGGACCGTGCGAGACCCCGGTCCGCCAATAGTCGCGGGCGGCGGCGTCGGCGATCCGCGCCGGCTCGCGCCCGTAGTAGCTCTGGTGCGGGACGAAGTTCTGGAGGATCACCTCCTGGATGTGCCCGTGTTGTGCGTGCACGCCGGCCAGGGCCTCGAGCGCGGCCATCCGGTCCTCCTCGGTCTCGCCGATGCCGACCAGGATCCCGCTCGTGAACGGGATCTTGAGCTCGCCGGCGGCCGCGATCGTCTCGAGCCGGCGGGCCGGGTGCTTGGTCGGCGAGCCCTGGTGGACGACCAGGTCCGGGTTGATCGACTCGAGCATCAGCCCCTGCGAGGCGGTGACTCCCCGCAGGCGCGCCAGGTCGTGGCGAGAGAGCACGCCGAGGTTGGTGTGCGGGAGCAGTCCTCGCTCGAGCGCCCGCTCGCACGCCCATAGGACGTAGGAGACGAAATCGTCATGACCATACGACCTCAAGCGCTCGGCCACGCCGGCGTTCACCTCCGGCTTTTCGCCGGTCAGAACCAACAGTTCCTTGACGTGGTGGCGCTGGACCGCGCGGTCGAGGATGTCTTCGACCTCGCCGGGCGCGTAGAGGTGCGGCTGGTGGGTGGCGAACGCGCAGTACTTGCAGTAGCAGCGGCACGTCCGCGAGAGCGACAGCGTTAGGTTGCGGCTGAACGTGACGCGGCGACGCATGCGCGTGGCGCATTCTACGGAGCACCTATGCTGGCCCGCCTGATGCGGCTCCCGCTGTTCGCCGCTCTACTCGTCGCCGCTGTGCTCGCCGTCGGGTGTGGTTCGGCCTCACACCATTCCAGCGCCCCCGCGGCGGCGCCCCTTCGCGATGCCACGCTCGTGCTCGACTTCACGCCGAACGCGGTTCACGCCGGTATCTACAGCGCGCTGGCGCGGGGCTACGACCGGGCCGCCGGTGTCCGGCTGCACGTGATCGTGCCGTCGGCGTCGACCGACTCGATCAAGCTGCTCGAGACCGGTCGGGTCAATTTCGCGATCCTCGACATCCACGACCTGGCGATCGCCCGGGCGCGCGGCGCGGACATCGTCGGGATCATGGCGATCGTGCAGCGGCCGCTGGCCGCGGTGATCGCCGCGCCGGGCGTCCGCACGCCGCGCTCGCTCGACGGGCGGCTGGTGGGGATCACCGGCGTGCCCAGCGACACGGCCGTGCTGCGGTCCGTGGTCGCCGGCGCCGGCGGCGACCCCGGGGCGGTCAGGACCATCACGATCGGCTTCAACGCGGTTGCCGACCTGCTCGCCGGCCGGGTCGCCGCGGCCACCGCGTTCTGGAACGACGAAGGCGTCACGCTGTCATTGCGCCGCCCGGGCTTCCACAGCTTCCGGGTCGACGAATACGGCGCGCCGTCGTACCCGGAGCTCGTGTTGTGCGCCACCCGATCGGCGCTCGATGCCGATCCCGCGCTCGCGGGTGGCGTGGTGCGCGCGCTCGTGCGGGGTTACTCGTTCACGCTGTCGGATCCGGGCGCCAGCGCTCGCGAGCTGCAGTCCGCGGTCCCCGGGCTCGACCCGCGGCTGGTGGCGGCGCAGCTGGCGGCGCTGGCGCCGGCGTTTCGGGCGCCCGACGGGCGCGTGGGCGAGCTGTCGCCGGCGCGGCTGCGCTTATGGGCTCGCTGGGAGGCCCGGTTCGGGATCGTGTCCCGGGCGCCCGATGTCGACGCGATGTTCGACGCACGCTTCCTCGCCGCCGCGTGACTGGGGTGTGCTGAATAAGCCCCCGTATGCGGGGCAAATCCAGCACACCTACATGTTGTCGGCGCCCTCTCCCTCCACGAGGCGGTCAACGAGAGCCGCCCCCTCGCGCGCCATCCGCGAACGAGGGATCACGAGGTCGAAGCCCGCCCGCTGCCCGAGGTCGCGCACGTCGGTCTCGACGTGCGAGTAGAACGCGAGCGTCCTCACGCCGGCGGGCCGCACCAGGCGCACCTGCTCGATCCGGTCCGGGGCGTCGTACGTCAGGTCGACGACCAGCACGGCGGCGCCCGGAAGGGCGGCACGCGCCGCCTCCAAGTCGGATGCCAGTACCGGCTCGTGGCCGGCGGCGCGGAGGCCGGAGACGACCTTTGATCCGAACATCAGATCGGGAATGAACGCGACGACGCGCGCCATCGCCCTACTGGGCGCGAAGCTTCTTGAACTCGCGCCGCACCGACTCGGGGCGGCCCCACATCTGCGTCACCTCGACGCGTCCGCTGCGATGCTCGCGCACCGCGAGCTCCCCCTCGATCCGGGCGTCGTCGAGCAGCTTCAGCGCCGCGTGTACGGCCGGCGCGGCGGCGGCGTGGCCGAATCGGTGGGCGACCAGCAGCCGCCAATGCCAGTCGCTCTTGGAATACGGCTGCGCGTTGCAGGTCACGAGCAGCACGGCGGCATCGACATAGCGACGCTCGTCGAAGATCCGCAGATCGAGCTCGAGATCCGTCCAATCGTCGGGCAGCGAGTCGACGATCTCGGTAAACGTGTCTGCGAGTCCCATCGCAACTACATGAAGAACTGCTGGTAGATCAGGAAGATGTTGAGCGCGGTGATCAGGATCGCGCACGCCCAAGCGACGGTCGCCGTGAGGCCACGGTTGACGTGCGAGCCCATGATGTCGCGCCGCGAGGTGAGCATAACGAGGGGGACCAGCGCGAGCGGAATGCCGAACGAGAGCACCACCTGGCTCAGCACGAGCGCGTTCGTCGGGTTCATCCCGGCCGCCAGCACGACGAGCGCCGGGATCATCGTGATCGCACGGCGGGCCAGGATCGGGATACGGACATTGATGAAGCCGGCCATCACCACCTGGCCGGCATACGTCCCGACGCTCGAGGAGGAAGCGCCCGATGCCAGCAGCGCAACCGCGAACGCCAGCGCCGCGGTCCCGCCGACCAGGTGACCGAACTCCGCGTGGGCCTGCTGGATCGTGCTCAACCCGGACAGTCCCGGGGTATGAAACAGCTTTGCCGCCACCGCCAGCATCGCCATGTTGACGACGCCCGCGAGTCCCAGGGCGATGATCACGTCGAGACGCTCGAAGCGCAGCACCCGTCCGCGCTCGTGGTCGTTGCGGCAAGGCATGCGGCCGTTGGTCAGCGCGGAGTGCAGGTAGATCACGTGCGGCATGACCGTCGCGCCGATGATCCCCACAGCCAGGTACAGCGAGTCGGCCCCGCTGAGCCCTGGGAGCAGCCCGCGGAGCGACTCGTGTGCAGACGGTCCGATCCGGAGCGCCTCGTACAGAAAGCCCCCGAAGATGATGCCCAGCAGCGCGGTGATCGCCAGCTCGAAGCGCCGAACGCCGCGCGACTGCAGCTCGAGGATCCCGAACGCGATCAGGCCGGTAATGAGTCCGGCGGGCAGCAGCGGTACCCCGAACAGCAGGTTGAGGCCGAGCGCGGCGCCGAGGAACTCGGCGATATCGGTGGACATCGCCATCACCTCGGCCTGCACCCACATTCCCCAGGTGACCGCGCGGGGGAAGCGCTCACGCACCACCTCGGGCAGGTTGCGGTCGGTCACGATCCCGAGCTTGGCCGACAGGTACTGGATCAGCATCGCGATCAGGTTCGCGAGGAGGACCACCCACAGCAGGAGATAGCCGTACTTCGCGCCGCTCTGAACATTGGTGGCGAAGTTGCCCGGGTCGACATACGCGATCGAGGCCACGAACGCGGGGCCGAGCATCGCCAGCGTGGCCCGGAGGCGGCCGCGCGCGAGCAGCCGCTCGAGCGGGCTCGGGACGACGACTGCCTCGGGAACGACGATGGTCTGCCCGTCGGCGCCCTCGAGCGCGGGAGCGCCGATCGGTGCGGGCGGCGGCGTCATCGTTCGAGCTCCACCCGCATCGCCTTGGCCAGCCCTCCCCCGAGGATATGAACGTGATCTCCGAAGCGGACGAACAGCGGCCCGTCGAACGGCTGCTTGTCGATGACCTCGAAGCCGTCTCCGGGGGCGATCCCCCGCTCGGCCAGGAACCGCAGCATCTCCGGGTCGGCGTCGGAGACGCGCGTGAACGTCCCGCGCGCGCCGGCTTCGAGCGCCTGGAGGGTGCGGCTCGGCCCCTCGTCGATCGTCAGCTCACGGGTGGGGATGGGATCGCCGTGAGGGTCGCGGGTCGGATTGCCGAGCTTGGCCGCGATCAGCTCCTCGAGCTCCTCGGAGAGCACGTGCTCGAGCACCTCTGCCTCCTCGTGCACCCGGTCCCACGGCACGCCGAGGCTCTGGAACAGGTAGAGCTCCAGGAGGCGGTGGTGGCGCATCACCTCGAGCGCCACCCGCCGCCCTTCGGGGGTCAGCGCCACCCCCCTGTACGGCTGATGCTCGACCAGCCCCAGCTCTCCGAGACGTTTGACCATCCCCGAGGCCGACGCCGCGGTCACGCCAAGCCGCTCGGCGAGCGCATTCGTGCTCACCGCGTCGCCCTCGCGCAGCTCGAGCGCGTAGATCGCTTTCGCGTAGTCCTCGATCGCCGATGAGACCACGGGCGGTTCCTGGTGTCCCATCACAACGATTATGTTAGGCCTAAATTCTGGTTTTGGCAACCGAACCGAGGCATGGTCGCCGCTATGTTTATGGGATGAGCTCGACCCAAGCGCCTGCCTCCGGGTACACGACGATCACCGAGGCCTGCGGACTGCTCGACCGCTCGGATCGCGGCAAGCTGGCCCTTACCGGAGCGGAGGCCAAGAGCTTCCTCCAAGGCCAGGTGACCAACGACGTCGAGGCGCTCGTCCCCGGTGCGGGCTGCTTCGCGACGTTCCTGACCCCGAAGGGCAAGATGCTCGGCGATTTGCGGATCCTCGACGCCGGCGACGAGCTGCTGCTCGATACAGAGCGGGTCGCCCTCCAGGAGCTGTTCAACATGATCCGCCGCTTCGCCGTCGGCTACGACGCGGAGCTGCACAAGCGCACGCTCGAGCGGGGGCTCCTGTCGCTGATCGGGCCAGATGCGGCCTCGGTGGCGGGCGTGGCTGACCTTGCCGCCACGGAGCACGCCCATGTGCCGGCCGCCGTCGGAGGCGTGGCAGCGCGCGCAATCCGGACTGACGTCGGCCTCGACCTCCTGTGCGACTCAGCGGACACCGAGGCGCTGCGTACCGCGGTGGTGCAGAGCGGTGCTGTGCCGGTACCCGAGGACGCGGTGGAGGTCTTGCGCGTCGAGCGGGGGCGCCCGCGCTACGGGGTCGACCTCGACGACACCGTGATCCCGCAGGAAGCCGGGCTGAACGAGCGGGCGGTGTCGTTCACGAAGGGGTGCTACGTCGGCCAGGAAACGGTCGCCCGCCTCCATTACCGGGGTAAGCCGAACCGCCACCTGCGGGGTCTGCGACTGACGGGGCCGGTTGATCGCTGCGCGGAAATACGGTTCGGGGATCGTGTCGTCGGTCGGGTCGGGAGCGCCGTTGTCTCCCCGCGGCTGGGGCCGATTGCGCTCGCGCTGGTGCGCCGCGAGGCGCCCGTGGGCTCCGAGGTCACCGTGGACCCGGATATCAGCGCACGGGTTGCGGAGCTGCCGTTCGGGGCGGCGTGACCGCGGCGCGCTCGCGCGAGGATGAGACGAACGCCGCGAGCTCCTCGGGCGCCGGCGGCGGATCGAGGGGAAGCTCAGCAGTGTCGGGATGCGAGGCGAGGAAGGTCGCGATGATCCGCACCTCGTCCACCTCGTCCGGCGGCAGGTGGGCGCCGAGCTCCCCTGCGCGCCGGCCGCGAGTAAGCGCCAGCTCCGTCCGGTGCGAGAACTCCTCCACATCGCTCGGCAGCGGCCCCCAGTCGACCAGCCGCCCGCCCACCACCCAGAACGCATCGAAGCTCGCCTCGGTCGGATGGGCCCCGATCACCAGCCGAGGCCGGGCGTGCGTCGCCTCGAGCACGCCTCCCAGCCGGTCGACGATCACGCGCAGGCGCCGTGCCCGCCGCCGCAGCCAGACGGCTCGCTCGTAGCGCTGCTGCGCCGCCGCCTCGCGCATCTGGCCCTCGACGTGGGCGATGAGCCGTTCGCGCCCGTCGGATGGCCCCTCGACGAACAGGCGCAGCGCCTCATCGAGGCGCCGGCGGTACAGGTTCGGGTCGAGATCCCCCAGGCACGGGGAGAGGCAGCGTCCCATCTGTCCGTAGGCCGACGGATGCTCGCGCCGCGGCAGCCGCCGGCCACAGTGGCGCAGACCAAACAGCGAATCGAGCTGCTCGACGAGCTCGTGCGCGAGCCGACGACCGCGAAGCGGCCCGATCGTCACGGCGTGACCCGATGCCGGCTCCGACCCCACCTCGAGGATCGGGAACGGGATGTCGAGGCGGCAGCGGATGTAGCAGAGGCGATCATCGCGCGGTACCAGGCGACGGTTGCCGGGCGGGCGCAGCTCCTTGATCAGGCGGTTCTCGAGCACCAGCGCTCCGAGCTCCGAGTTCGTCGAGCGATAGTCGACGATCGAGGCGTGAACCGTCCAGTCGCCCGACGGGCTCGACGGGGCGAAATGGGCGCGGGCACGGCTGCGAATCGAGACCGACTTGCCGACGTAGACGGTCCGGCCGGCGCAGTCGCGGAACAGGTACACGCCGGGATCGCGGCGCAGGTCGGCGAAGTCCACATCCGGCGGCGGCCGAGGGACGGCCAGCTCCCGCCGGCGGGACACCGCCCGCGTTCTGCGCCGCGGCCCCACCAGCGAGAGCGCGTCGCGGATCGTCACCGCGTTGGCGCACAGGCGCGGGAACAGCGCGCACAGGACGCGCGCGCAGGTGATCGCGTCGGCGAGCGCGCGATGGGTGATCACGACTTCGATTCCGAGCGCGTCGGCGACCGCGCCGAGGCGGCGCACCCGCTGAAGCGGCAGCATCGCGCGCGCGAGCGCGGCCGTGCATATCACGGGCGGGTCCCCCCAGTCGCGGCCGATGCGCGCGAACGCCTGGCGCAGTACCCGCCGATCGAAGGATGCGTTGTGCGCCACCATCACGCGTCCTTGCAGCCGGCGGTCGAGCGCCGGCAGCACTTCCTCCAGGGACGGCGCCTCATCGACCATCCGCTGCGTGATCCCGGTGAAGCGCTGGATTCCCCGCGAGAGCGGCACGCTCGTGCGAACCAGCGATTCCCAGCGGTCGTGGAGCTCGCCTCCCCCCACCAGCACCGCGCCGACCTCGGTCAGCTCGCAGGCGTCGCCGCCGAGCCCATTGGTCTCGGTGTCGACGACGAGGAACTCGGCCGTGGTGATCGGGTTCTCGAGCAGCTCCAAGTGGACCCGTGATACGCCACCGGCCGGACGCCACGCAAGACCGGTTGCAATGCAACGTTGTTTACACCAGGGCCCCTTTGACGACCGACCGCGCGGGTAGCATCGCGCGATCAGCTAGGAAGGAGCAGTGCCATGACCACCGTCGCCCGTGACACCAAGGAGCTTCGCGAGCTCGATCTGGGGACCCGGCGCGCCTGGGCCGCGTATAGCGAGGGCTTGCGTGGGCTCAGTGGGGTCGAGTACGAGTTGGCCGAGCACCGATCGTGGGCGGAGCTTCAGAGCGAGTTGCGTCGCCTAGAGCGCCGGCGCGAGTCGCTGAATCAAACCTCCGTCTGATCACATCGAAGGGTCGCGTCCCGCGGACACGGCCTCGTCGCGTTGGGTTTCGACTCGCGCTGCTCTCGGCCTTCGGCTAGGGTTCTCGGCGACACTTGTGCGTGCGCCGGATCGCCCAGGGGTCCTTCGGAGGAAAGGCAAGTCCAGGATGCGCAGGACGACGATCGGGATCCTCGGGGTGGGGATGCTCGCGGTCGCGGTCACGGGCTGCGGCGGCAAGCAGTTCGCGAACAACCCACGGCCACCGGTACCGATAAACCTGAGCGTTTACATCGACGACGCGCGCGTCTCGATTTCCCCCAGCGCCGTGGGGGCGGGGCCGGTCGTTTTCGTCGTCACAAACCAGGCGTCAAAGGCCCAGTCGATGTCGATCACTCGCGGCGGAAGCGCGATCGCCGACACCGGGCCCATCAATCCCCAGGGTACGGCTCAGGTGACGGTCAACACGACCCCGGGCGAGTACGCGGTCAGTACCGTCATCGCCGGTCTGACCGAGGCCCAACAGGTGAGCGCGCACGCTCCGCGTCCCGCCGTGCTGCACATCGGCCCACCGCGGGCGAGTGCGTCAAACCAACTCCTCCAACCGTGAGCGAGGGTCGGGGCGCCTCCTGACATGCCCGGCTGGGCCTCGGTTGGGCGTGCTGTTGCGAGCGCTCGTCCGCAAGGCACGACAGGAGCGACCCCGCGACCCTCTCGGTTGACGTTTAGCCGCTCGGGCCTGAGCGTGGCGCCGAACCCTGCAAAAACGTGGATTCGGGACGGCCGGTCGTGGGCTCGTGGCGGTTCCGCTGCGATGACGGTGGAACACCGGGACCCGGCCGCAGAACGTGATCGGCACCGCGTCCACCGACCAAGCCGGCACGGCCTGAAGAGCGCGTTGTCGCCGCCGTGGTGGATGGTGACCAGGTAGCTGACGGGACCCTCGTGCTTTACCGGCTATCCTTTCGGTAAAGCGATGAGCAAGGTCTCCAGCAAGCGACAGGTGACGATCCCGATCCGGGTGCTCCACGACGCGGGCCTCGGTGCCGGCGACGAGGTCGTGATCCGCGCGGTCGCTCCCGGTCGGATCGAGCTCGAGCGCACCGAGGATTTGATCGACCGCTACGCCGGCTCGTTGCCGGCGGGGACCTACCCGCCCGGGTATCTCGACCGGCTTCGCGACGAGTGGCGCCAGTAGCGCTCGACGCCGACATACTGATCGCGTTCCTCGATCCCGGGGACGGCCAGCACGAGCGAGCGGTCAAAGAGATCCGCGCGAAGATGGCCGCCGGCGAGAGCCTGCTGATGGGCGCCAGCGTCTACGCCGAGGTGATGGTCCGGCCGCTCGAGCAGGGCACAGACGCGAGGGTCGACGAGTTCCTGGCAGCCGCCAAGGTCACGGTGATCGATATAGACCGAGCGCTCGCACGCCGCGCGGCCCAGTTGCGCGCGCGCCACCCGTCACTGCGCCTTGGTGATGCCCTGTCGCTCGCCTCCGCGCTCGCAAACGACGCCCATCACCTCAGCTTCGACCAGCGGCTGCGGCGCGCCGCCGAGCGCGAAGCACGCGCCGCCGAACGTGCTCGATCGGGGAAGGCGTCTCAGGGCCCCCCAAGGCGCGTTTAGTCACGAAAACGGGCACTCGCGACCGTATAACCGTTAGCCGATGAGGCGGAGGTGCAGGGGGAGAGGGCCGTACCGAAGCTCGGTCGCTAGGTCTTTGGCCGACTGCGTGCTAAAGCCGCTTGTGATGTCGGCGCCATTGTCGCCCGGGATGCCATCCGGATAGCTCTTGAAGTCGATCGACGGGACGGTGATCAGCTGCGTGTCGAGCGCGACCGCGAAGTGCTGGTTGAGCGTCTGGCCGAGGCCGCTGACCAGGTTGCCGCGGTGCGCGATCAGCGCGGTGACGCTCCGGAACTGCTTGGCGCCGTTGGATGTGAATCCGAACGTCACGTCGGGCGCGCCGCTCTGGTCGGTGCTCTGCTGCGGGTTGGTGATGTCGTTCCCGAACAGCGAGACATGGTCTTTGAGGACGAAGAACGGCGCCGTCGGGTCGCTGATGCTCGGAGGATGGGCAAAGCTGGCCGGCACGGCCTGGAGCACCACGATGCCCCGCGGAACGACGAGCGTCTGCCCCTGTGAGGCGCTCACGCCGGCGGGGAGACCCGCGAGCACCTCCGCCTGGTTGTCGGCGGGTCCGGAGAGGAGGCAGTGGGTGCCGGTGACGGACGAGGTTCCCTGGGCGCGCGCGGCCGCCGCGCACGCGGTGCTCCCGGGAGCACCGAACATGTAGTACTGCGGCCCCTCGCGGGCGTTGTCGCTGCTCGGCTCGGGCGCCTGCTTGGAGGCGCGCGTGACCGCGCTGTAGAGGTTCATGCTGCCGGCGCCGGGGTTCCCGGGTGCGGCGCCGGAGCCCTGGCTGATCGCGAGCGCATTCTGGTCCTGGGTCTGGAGCTGGCTGGCTACCGTCTTGCCGTTCGGTGTCAGCGCGTTGGCCTCCCAGTCATAGAAATAGAGCTCCGCCGGCTCAGATACGAGCCGAACGATCCGCGCCCGGTTGGCAGGGGCAACCCTGCCTGCGGTGATCACCAGCCGGTTGGCGCCCGGCGCCGTGACGCTGAAGCTGTGCAGAACCGAGCGCAATCGCTCGCGGACGATCTCGACCTCACGCGAAATCGCTGCTTGTGTGACCACCGGCTGCTGCGCAGTCGGCTCTGCCTGCAGCACGATCTGCAGCCTGCTCGTAGACGCCGCGCCGCCGTGGCCCGAACCGGAACGGTGCAGGCTCAGAGCAACGACGACCACGACGACCACCACCAGGGCGCCGGCGACCGGCGCCAGCATCGTCCGGCGACGCCGCGGGCGCGCGCGGGCGGCCAGCACCCGATCAAGGACCCGGTCAGCCTCCGCGCGATCGTCGGCTGTTGGCTTGGTACTAGGCGGAACGGGATTCGCGCCCGCGAGTTCCGAGATCACGGGGTCGTCTGAGATCATGGCGCCTCCTCGGCGATTGGCGGGCGGCGATGGATGTCGGCGGTGGCGGCCAGCCGATCGGCTACGTGCCGGCGCGCGCGGTGAAGGCGAACGCGAAACGCTGCCGGGGTACACCCCGCCGCCCGTGAGGCGCGGCCGGGCTCAAGGCCCTCCCAAGCGACCAGCAGCAGCGCTTCGCGCTCGCGCGCGGACAGCGACCCGATCGCCGCTGCAAGTGGGGCGCTCATCTCAGCCGGCGCCTCCCATCCCACGCTCTGTCCGGGAATAACGCCTTGCAGGCGCGCCGCCAGCGCACCCCGGCGACGCTCCGCCCGCTGCTGATTGGCCAGCACCCGCCGGGCGACTCCCAACAGCCACGGCAACGGATCCTCGCCCACCGAGTCAAGCCGGCGCCAGGCGACCAAGAACGTTTCCGCTACCACGTCCTCGATCGCCGATCCCGGACTGCGGCGAAGCACATAGCCACGAACGGCCCAGTAATGCGCCGTGAACAGTCGCTCGAAGGCGACCGTGCGATCGTCAGCTCCAGACACCTCCCAGACGATTGTCCGGCAATTCGCGATCCGTTACATAGCGAGCCGAACTATGTGATGAGCGCGGCCGTCATTCCCTCGCAATGACTCGAAATGCGCGTTGAGTCATGAATAGAGGCAATAACGCGACTCTATGACAGGGTCCGAGGGCGGTCCTGCATAAACGTGACTGGACCGCCGGGGAGGCGGTTGGAAGCTCAAGCCGCGAGCGAGCCATCGCGTAGCGCCTCGAGAACGAGGCCTGCGACTTGGTCGGGTGATTCGGCACCGATGTCGATCGCGTGCGGGTTCAGCGAGTCGAGGCTCGCGAACTCATTCCACAGTCGCTCTATCACCTGTCGATTCCCGAGTGGTTGGTCTTCGCGCTCCTGCGCCCGGGCCAGGCAGAGGTCGAGCGGCGCCCGGAGGACCGCGTAGGCGACGTCGTGTCCGGCTGCCCGCAGCGAGTCGCGCACCGGCTCGAAGAACCACCGCGGCAGGACGATCCCGTCGATGATCGTGAAGTACCCGGCCGATGCAAACGCTGCGGCCGTCTCGGCGACGGTTCGCATCACGAGCCGGTTCTGTTCGAGGGACTCGCGCCGCCACGGCTCGATGTAGCCGGAGCGGATGAACTGGAAGAAACGATCGGACTCGAGATGAACCGCGCGA
This sequence comes from uncultured Solirubrobacterales bacterium, assembly GCA_963731355.1. Taxonomy (GTDB): domain Bacteria; phylum Actinomycetota; class Thermoleophilia; order Solirubrobacterales; family Solirubrobacteraceae; genus Palsa-465. The sequence continues at coordinate 232,419 of CAVSUS010000009.1, forward strand.
TCGGCGCGATCGGCGAGTAGGCGCGCGACCGTCGTCTTGCCGACACCCGGAGCCCCGGTCAGGATCAGGACCGGAACGCCGACGATCGAGCTCACGCCTCGATGCTACGGCCGCCGCCCCGCACCGCGCTACGCCCGCCCCGCGTCAGGGGTGAACGTAGGAAGGGGTCGCCGGGTCCGTCTGGACGTGCCTCGCGGGCGAGTGCCCGCAACACGCCGCACAGCTCATCACGTAGCCCGGCACGTCCAGACGGCCCGCGACCCCAATGAATAGATTTGCCTTGACGCAAACACTCCTTGTGTGCAATACTTGCATGCGTGCAATCAATTGCCTCAAGCCCTCAGGTGCGACGGGAATCGCAGACCATCGACCTGGCCGCCGAGCTCTACGCGGTGGTGGTCTACCTGCACAAGAACTGCAACTCGGACCTGTTCGAGGCCGTGGGCGAACTCGACCTGACCCTCACCCAGATCAAGCTGCTGCATCACCTGGAGGACGCCGAGCACGAGCTCACCCTCAAGGAGGGCGCAGAGCTGGTGCGGGTGTCGCTGCCCGCCGCCAGCCGGCTCGTCGACGACCTCGTGCGCCGCGGTTACGTCGCGCGCCACGAGGACGAGGCCGACCGACGGATGAAGCGCGTTCGCCTCACCGAGGCCGGGAGCGCGGTGATCCGCAAGCTCAACGCCGCGCGAATGCGGGGCCTGAGGCAGTACATCGAGACCTTGACCGACGCCGAGCGCGAGCCGCTGGCCGCGGCGCTGAGCGCGCTGCTCGAGCGCGACGAAGTCGCGGCCTGCAGGCCCGAACCGGAAGGAGAACCCGCGTGACCGAACGGATCCTCGCTCAGCGCCACCGTCTGGTGACCGAGGAGAACAGCCGCTGGTGGACGCTCGGCGCGATGTGCTTCGCGCTGTTCATGATCATGCTCGACAACACGGTCGTGAACGTCGCTCTGCCGTCGATCCAACGCGACCTCCACGCTTCGCTGTCGGCCCTGGAGTGGACGGTCAACGCCTACACGCTGAGCTTCGCGGTGCTGCTGGTCACCGGGGGCCGTCTGGGCGACATCTTCGGGCGACGGGCCATGTTCCTGTTTGGCGTCGCCGTGTTCGGCGCGTCCAGCCTCGCCATTGGGTTTGCGCCGAATGACACCGCGCTGGTGGCGTTCCGCGCCGTCCAGGGCATCGGCGCCGCGTTCATGATGCCCGGGACGCTCTCGATCATTACCCAGACGTTCCCGGCGGAGCAGCGCGGGATGGCGATCGGGACGTGGGCCGGCGTCAGCGCCCTGGCGCTTGCCATCGGCCCGGTGCTGGGTGGCTTCCTAACCGAGCAGGTGGGGTGGCAATCCATTTTCTTCATCAACCCACCCATCGCGATCGGGGCGGTTCTCGTGACTCTGTTCGCCACCCGTGAGTCGCGCGACGAGACCGTCTCCAGGTCGGTCGACTTCCCCGGCATCGCGGCCATCACGGTCGGGTTGACGGCGCTTGTGCTGGCGCTCGTCGAGGGCAACCGGTGGCACTGGGGATCTCCCGGCGTGATCGGGCTGCTCGCGGTCGCAGGGGTGGCGCTCGCCGCCTTCGCGATCATCGAGCGGCGGGTCGACTCGCCGATGGTCGATTTCAGCTTCTTCCGCTCGCGGTCGTTCCTCGGCGCGAACCTCGTCGCGTTCATCGTCTCGTTCGCGATGCTGGCCCAGTTCTTCTTCCTGGCGCTCTATATGCAGAACATCCTGCACTACTCCCCGCTTCAGGCGGGAGTGCGCTTCCTCCCCGCGACCATCGTGATCATCGTGATGGGCCCGGTTGCGGGCCGTCTGACCGATCGTGTCGGACCGCGGCCGCTGATGACGCTCGGACTGATCCTCGTGGCGACCGCGCTGTTCCTCCAGTCGAGCCTGACGATCCACACCGGCTACGGCCATTTGCTCCCCGGCTTCGTGCTGATGGGCGCCGGCATGGGACTGGTGATGTCCCCGATGAGCACGGCGGCCATGAACTCCGTGGACCGCACCAAGGCGGGCGTCGCATCCGGAGTGCTGTCGATGAGCCGGATGGTGGGCGGTACGTTCGGCGTGGCCGTGATGGGGGCGCTGGTCACCGCGATCGGGCGTTCGAAGATCGATCAAAGCCTCCCTCAGCTTCCGGCCCATACTCGCGCCACGATCGCGAACTCTCTGGGCGCCGGCGCCGCGCAGGGCCACGGCGCCCCGGCTCAGATCGTCGCCGCCGTCCGTGAGGCGTTCGTCTCCGCCCTTGGGGCCGGCCTCACGATCGGCGCGGCGGTGACGCTCGCAGGCGCAGCCGTCGCCTGGCTCCTGATCCAGCGTGGTCGCCCGCAGAGCGCGGCCGAAGCCAGCGTCGAGTCGGCCCCCGCGGACGAGCCGGCTTCCGAGCTCACCGTGGCCTGACCAGCTCAAAGCGGCGACGCCCCCGGCTGAGCCCGGGTACGATCCGCCAGTAGGTCCTCGGGCCGAGGACCGGATGCGAGAACGGAAAGGTTGGTTGTGGCCGTCGATCTGAACCAGGTGTCACAAATCGCGACCGAGCCCGGAGAGCTTCCCGCGACGATGGCCGCGTGGGTGATCCGCGAGGAGCGCTTCGGCGAGCCGGTGGACGCGTTCCAGCTCGAGGAGATCGAGGTTCCCGAGCCTGGCGCCTTCGAGGTGACCGTCCGCGTGATGGCCGCCGGCGTGAACTTCAACAACGTGTGGGCGGCGCTCGGCGAGCCGGTCTCCGTGTTCCGCTACCACCCCAACGAGGATCACCACATCGGCGGGTCCGATGCGTCCGGGATCGTGTGGAAGGTCGGCCCGGGCGTGACACGTTGGAAGCCGGGCGACGAGGTCGTAATCCACTGCAATCAGGCCTCCTACGAGGACCCTGAGGTCCACGGGCTCGACCCGCTGGCCGCGCCGAGTCAGCGGATCTGGGGCTATGAGACGAGCTGGGGCTCCTTCGCGCAGTTCTGCAAGGTCCAGGCTCAGCAGCTGCTTCATAAGCCCAAGCATCTGGCTTGGGAGGAGGCCGCCGCCTACGGCCTGACGTACTTCACCGCCTACCGGATGCTGTTGGACCGCTGCAAGGTTCAGTCGGGGCACCGCGTCCTGATATGGGGCGCCGCCGGCGGCCTGGGCGTGTTCGCCACACAGCTGTGTGCCCTCGCCGGGGCCGACGCCGCGGGTGTGGTCTCAAACGAAGAGAAGGGAAAGCTGGTCAAGCAGCTCGGTGCGGTGGGTTACATCGATCGCTCCGAGTACTCCGGGATGATGCGCCGCGGCGGCGAGACCCCCGAAGAGGAACGGACTCGCTTCAAGGAGTCGAGGCGCTTCTGCAAGGCCGTGGAGGCAATCCTCGGCGGTCCGCCGGACATCGTGTTCGAGCACGTCGGTAAGGCCACGTTCCCGACATCCGTGCTGGCGGTCAAGCCGTTCGGCAAGATCGTGATCTGTGGCGCCACGTCGGGCTACGAGCTCGACTTCGACGTGAGGTATCTGTGGATGCGACAGAAGGAGATCATCGGCTCGCACTTCGCGAACGCCTGGGAGGCGACCAAGGCGAACGAACTGATCGAGGAGTCGAAGATTCGGCCCGTGCTGTGGCAGACCGTGGGCTTCGAGGGGGTCGCCGAGGCCCACCAGTTGTTGCGCGACAACAAGCACCTGGGCAAGATCGCAATCCTCGTCGGCGCCACGGCCGAAGGCCAGGGCAAGACCGCCGAGGGGCCCGGAGCCATCCGCGCCGAGGTGGGGGCGTAACGATGGCGGGCGTGGTCCACATTCCCTGGTACGCCACCGTCCTGCGCCAGGATTCCTTTGCCCAGGAGGTCGCGCTGGCCGCCCCGCTGGCGCTGCGCTACGGCGCCACCCAGTACGCGGTGCACGTCTCCCTCGACGACCGCTACAAGGTCCTCCAGATGGCCTGGTTCGAGTCCAAGCGCGACTGGTATGGCTACTGGGACGGCCCGGAGATGCTCGAATTTCGCCGGCGCAATTCCGGGCGCTTCCAGATTCCCGTCGTTTACATCTGGCACGAGGAGATCGCGGCCGGCGCCATCGGCCCCGAGGTCGCACTTCCCGAACCGGAGCCCGAGCCGCAGCCAGCGCCGACGACGGCGTGACCCGGCGCTGACGCGCTAATCCCACACGGTCAGGCGCGGGTCGAAGGCGCGGAGCGCGGCATCCTTGGTTGCGAGCCGGGCGCTCCAGGAGCGAGCGCTCGCGTAGATGATTCGGTCGGCGGGATCGCCGGGGAACTGGTCGCGTTCGAGCAGCCCGGCGCGCACCGCGATCACGGCCGTCAGGTTCAGCGCCACGACGCGGGGGTTGCCCAGGGCCTGGAGTACCCATCGCTCGATCGGCCGGTCGAGCACGATCCTTCCTTGTTCCGCGAGCATCGCGACCTCCCACGCGCTGATCGTCGCCACCCCGATCTCGGCGTCCCGATCGATCTCCCCGCGGACGAGCGGGCCGAGCCGCGACGGATCAGACACCCACCAAAGCCAGGCGTGGGTGTCCAGGACGATCAAGCCTGAGCGTCCCAGTCGACGTCGAGCGGGGCGATCAACGCGTCCTCGTCGACGACGAATGACACGCTGCCGACGAGAGATGGGAGCTCCGAGATCGGCTCGAGGCGAGCGACGGGGCGCCCGCGCTTAGTAATCACGATCGACTCACCCGTAGCCGCGACCTCGTCGAGCATCGCCAGGCAGCGGGCCTTGAACGTCGCGGCCGCAACTTCACGAGATGTCCTGTCGGCAGGAGGATTTATATGGTCACATTACCATAGTCATTTGACCGGCTAGCCAGAACCATCAAGGACCGAAACGCGCTTGGGCGTGCACCTGCGCCGCCCGCCCCCCGCGCCCTGGGAGAAAATTATGGCGCGGCCCCGTATCCTTGACCGGCCGATGTCTCGAGCCCACAAGACCATCAACCTGATTGGCGTGCCGCTTCCCCTGATCGGCCTGATCGTCGCTGTCGCCCTGCTCTGGAACGAGGCGGTCGGTCCACTCGAGCTCGGACTGATGATCGGCTTATACGTGCTCACCGCCCTCGGCATCACGCTCGGCTATCACCGTATGTTCACGCACCGCGCGTTCGAAGCGTCGCGAGCGTTCCGCGCCATCATCGCGGTGCTCGGATCGATGGCGGTCGAGGGCTCGGTGATCGTTTGGGTCGCCGACCACCGCAAACATCACGCGTTCACCGACCAGGAGGGCGATCCTCATTCACCGCACCTCAGCGGTCCCGGTTTCTGGGGCGGCGTGAAGGGGCTGTGGCATGCCCACATCGGCTGGTTGTTCGAGACCGTGGGCACCGCGGATCGCCAGCGCTTTGCTGCCGATCTGGTCAGGGACCGCACGCTGCGGGTCATCGACAAGCTGTTCTTCGTATGGGTCGTGCTCGGGTTCGTGATCCCGTTCGCGGTCGGTTGGGCGATCGGCGGTGGGATCGGCGCGGCGGTGACCGCGCTGCTGTGGGGCGGCTTCGTACGCGTCTTTCTGCTGCACCACGTGACCTGGTCGATCAACTCCGTGTGCCACTTCTTCGGGCGCAAGCGGTTTGACATCGAAGACGAGTCACGCAATGTGTTCTGGCTCGCACCGCTGTCGATGGGCGAGTCCTGGCATCACAACCATCATGCGTTCCCCACCTCCGCGTTCCATGGTCTGCGCCCGTGGGAGCGCCTCGCCGACCCGACCGGACTCGTGATCGCGGTGCTCGAGAAGCTCGGCGTCGTCTGGAACGTCGTCCGGGTCAGCCCCGAGCGCCAGCGGGCCAAGGCGCTCCCTGCGCAGGCTGAGCGGGTACCGGGCCGCGCATAGCGGGCCGCGCATAGCCTGAGGCGGCCTCAGCAGGTGCCGGGCCACCCCGGCGTCTCCCTCACAGAAGCGAGACCTTCTTCCCGCGGTTACGACGGAAAGAGGCGTCACTTCCGGCGGCGAGCGACCGAAACAGGACTGCCGACACCGGGGCTGAGCGAGCGCTACCCGCCCTCGAGTGGCGCCATCGTCAACCCGGCCGAGTCCAGCTGTTGCCAATAGATCTCGGCGTCATCGCGGGGACCGCTCCAGACGATCGCGCAGCCCTTGTTGTGGATGCGGTCGGCGAATCGATAACCCTCTGCCAGCGTCACCCCGGGAATAACCTGCGCGAGCGTCTCGGCCACGTGGTCGAAGGTGTTGAACTCGTCGTTCAGGACCACCACCCGCCAGATGCCCCCGAGGCCGGTCCCCGGGCCGCTCACGCGAGGCAGCTCAACCGTCCGCGACATCGACCTCAGGATACCCGGGCCCGGTCCCCGGCCGGCGCCGCCGAAGCCTCCGCCTCAGCACGCTTTCGCAGATATCGCTCGAGCCCCGGATACATCTGCTCCGGTTCCGCCGCCAGCATGTACGCCGCCACCAGGTCCGCCCTCGCGCCGCGCTCGATCTCCGCGCGTATGTGCGCGAGGAACGCCTTTTCGCCGTGATTGCGAACCAGCGCGACCCAAGCGTCCAGCCGTTCTCCAAGCTCGTGCAGCTGCCCCTCGACGTCGGTGGTTTCGCCGAAGTGGGTCATCGCGAGACGTTCCGGCGCCCACCCCGCGAGCAACTCGATCGATCGATGCCACGCCTCCACGTCGATGTCGGGTGGCGGCGTCGGCGGAATCGTCAGCGATGAGTGCGGGATCCGCACGCCTCCAACGTCGCCCACAAAAGCCGTCCCGTCGTGCAGATACGAGACGTGATGCCAGGCGTGCCCGGGCGTGTACGCCACCAAAAAGCGCCCGTCCAGCAACCGATCGCCGTCATCGATGACCCGCAGGTTCTCTTCGGGGACCGGGATCATCTCCCCCCAGAGGCGGTCCATCTCGTCCCCGTAGAGCCGCTGGGCGCTCTCCACCAGCCGCGATGGGTCGACCATGTGCGGGGCTCCGCGCGAGTGGACGTAGACCTCGAGCGTCGGCCACCGACGCACGAGCTCGCCGCTCGCGCCGGCATGGTCTAGGTGGATGTGCGTGATCAGGAGCGCCCGTGGCTGCTCATCAGACAGCGCGCCGAGCAACCTCGGCAGGCAGGAAGTCGGTCCCGGGTCGATCAGCACGTCCCCCACCTGCCAGCAGCCGATCACGCGCTCGCGTCCGAGGTGCATCAGGTCGATCACGCGCATCGGGCCGCTCGGAGGTCTATCGCTGCTCCTCGCCGGACTCAGCCGGTCTCACCGGCGGCAAGATCGCCGTCGCCTCGTTGTCCGGGAGGTCGCCCTCGGGATGGGCGGGGGGTTCGGGCGTCCCCTCGGCTTCGGTCTGCGATGGATGCTCGGCCGGACCCTCGGTCTCGGGGGCGGCAGGGTGCTCCGGGGCGCGCACGGCTGTCTCTGCGTCGACGTCCTCTGGAGGTGCCGCCGGCTCCTGATCCACGCCCGGCCCCGAATCCTCATCCGTGGGTGCAGCGTGATCGAACAGCCCGGGCCGGCGTCGTTCGCCGGCCGGCGCGGGCGCTTCCGCGTCCGGTGCCACCTCCCCTCCCTCGGCCGGCGCGGGGGCGGCCGCCCCGGGCGCCGTCTCCCCTCTTTGGGCCGGCGCGGCGGCATGCTCTTCCGCCGGCGGAAACCGCTCCGCCGCACCGTCCGCGAGCGCCAGGAGCTGACGCGCGAGCTCCCGCGTGTCCTCGACGATCTGCTGGCGCTCGCCCCAGATTCGGTCCGTCTCGCTGTCAAGGTCCTTGAGGCGGTTGTGGGCGTCGGCCGTGATCTTCGCCGCCTCCTCGCTCGCCCGCTGGAGCCGGTCCTCCGCCTCGCGGCGAGACTGCGTCGTGATCTGCTCGCTGGTTTCGTGGGCGCGCTGGAGGATGCCCGAAACCTCCTGACCGACCCGCTCGAGGGCTCGGCGGACCGCCGAATCGGGCGAGCGCGTGGCCTGCAGCTCCGCGACCAGCTGGCTCGTCTTCTTCACGTAGGCGTCGACGGCAATGCGGTCGTAGCCCCGCAGGGCGAGGGGGAAATTGACGTCCGCAGCGATTGGCACCGGGTCGTCAGGCAGCTTCTCGAGCGGCGCCGTGATCTCCTGGATGAGGGCGTGCTCGTCGGCAGCTGAACTTTGATCTGGCATGGCCTTGACCTTACCCAAGTGGCCAGTCGTGCAACACCGCTTTCACAGAATGCCCGGGTAAGGGCCCGCTCGGGGATAATTGATCGTCCGCTCGGGCTGCGGCCCGCTCGGCATCCGGCCTCACTTAAAATGGGCCGCGCCCGAGTCATCCAGTGCCGGGATGACGTCGCGGATGCGCCACGATCGGCCGGCTCGCGCAGCGCTGCTGCGCCACGCCGTCCGCTCGCGTCGCCCCGCTCGTCCCCCGACCGCCCCGATCCGATCATTCATCCCCGAACGAACCCTAATGTCCGAAAAGCCGCCGCCTCGCCTTCCGGAGCCCGACCGGCCGTGGCTGATGCGTACCTATGCCGGGCATTCCGACGCGCGCCGCTCGAACGAGCTCTACCGGCGCAACCTCGACAAGGGTCAGACGGGACTCTCGATCGCGTTCGACCTGCCGACGCAGACCGGATACGACCCCGACCAAGAGCTGGCCAGGGGCGAGGTGGGCAAGGTGGGCGTCTCGATCGCCCACAGAGGCGACATGCAGACCCTGCTCGACGGCATCCCGCTCGACCAGATGAACACCTCGATGACGATCAACGCCACTGCCGCGTGGCTGCTGGCGCTGTACATCGTTACCGCCGAGGAGCACCAGGTGCCCGAGGATCGGCTCCAGGGCACGACCCAGAACGACATCCTCAAGGAGTACCTGAGCCGCGGCACGTACGCCTTCCCCCCGGGGCCGAGCATGCGCCTCATCGCCGACACGATCTCCTACACGGTCGAGCACGTGCCGAAGTGGAACCCGATCAACATCTGCTCCTATCACCTCCAGGAGGCGGGCGCGACCCCCGTCCAGGAGATCGCTTACGCCTTGAGCAACGCGATCGCGGTCCTCGACGCGGTGCGCGATCGGGTCCCACAGACCCTGATGGGCAGCGTGTTCGGGCGGATCTCGTTCTTCGTCAACGCGGGCGTCCGCTTCGTGGAGGAGCACGCGAAGCTCCGGGCGATGGCGGAGCTGTGGGACGAGCTCGGCTGCGAGCGCTACGGCGTCCACGATGAGAAGCAGCGCCGCTTCCGCTACGGCGTGCAGGTGAACTCACTCGGGTTGACGGAGTCACAGCCCGAGAACAACGTCTACCGGATCGCGCTCGAGGCGCTCGCCGTGACGCTGGGGCGCAACGCGCGCGCGAGGGCGATCCAGCTCCCGGCGTGGAACGAGGCGCTCGGCCTACCCCGCCCCTGGGATCAGCAGTGGTCGCTGCGCCTGCAGCAGATCCTCGCCTACGAGACGGATTTGCTCGAGTACCCGGACCTGTTCGAGGGCTCGAGGGTGATGGACGGGCTGGTCGAGGAGCTGACACAAAACGCGCGCGAGGAGATGGCGCGAGTCGCCGAGCTCGGCGGGGCCGTCGATGCGGTCGACTACATGAAGGCGGCACTGGTCGAGTCCCACCGCGAGCGATGGCGGCGGATCGAGTCCGGAGAACTGACCGTGGTCGGCATGAACCGCTTCACGTCGACCGAGCCCTCGCCCCTCACGGCCGACGCCGACAGCCGCATCCTCGTCGTCGATCCGCAGATAGAGGCCCAGCAGCGCGCCGCCATGCAGCGCTGGCGCGCCGAGCGCGATAACGACGCAGTGACGGAAGCCCTCAGAGAACTCTCGAGGGTCGCGCAAAACGACGACGAGAACATCATGCCGGCCACCATCGCCGCCGCGCGCGCCGGCGCCACCACCGGCGAGTGGGCCCAGGCTCTCCGCGAGGCGTTCGGCGAGTACCGCGCCCCGACCGGGGTCGGCGAGGCGGCCGCGGTCGCGAGCGCGAACGTGGCCGAGGTGCGCGAAGAGGTGGAGCGGGTCAGCGAGGCGCTCGGCCGGCGGCTCAAGTTCCTGGTCGGCAAACCCGGGCTGGACGGCCATTCGAACGGCGCCGAGCAGATCGCGGTCCGCGCGCGCGACGCCGGCATGGACGTGGTCTACGAGGGGATCCGCCTCACCCCGACCCAGATCGCGACCTCCGCCGCCCAAGAGGGCGTGCACGTCGTGGGGCTCTCGATTCTCTCCGGCTCGCACCGCGATTTGATCCCGGCGGTGCTCGAGGCGCTACGTCACGCCGGCGCCGGAGACGTCCCGGTCGTCGTCGGCGGGATCATCCCCGAAGCCGACGCCGCTCAACTCCAAAAGGCGGGCGTCGCGGCCGTCTACACGCCAAAGGACTGGGACCTGAACCGGATGATGCGCGACATCGTCTCGCTGGTCGCCGAGCGCAACGGCGTCGACACGGCCGCCGTCGCTTGAACCGCGCCCATCCCGACGGCCGCGAGCTCGCGGCGCGCCTCCGCGCCGGCGACCTGCGCGCCGCGCCGGCGGTGCTCAACCTCGTCGAGAGCCGCTCCCCGCAGTCGCGCGAGCAAGCCGCGGCGTTACTGGCGGCCCTTTCCCCCGCCGAGCTGCAAAGCGAGGCTCCCGGGCACATCGTCGGCATCACGGGCCCCCCGGGCGCCGGCAAGTCCACGCTGATCTCCCGGCTCGTGCCCGAGTGGCGCGCCCGCGATCGCTCGGTGGCCGTGCTCGCCGTGGATCCCACCTCTCGCCGCTCGGGTGGGGCGCTGCTCGGCGACCGCGCTCGGCTCGAGCTCGATCCTTCCGACCCCGCAGTGTTCGTCCGCTCCGCCGCGACCGGCGAACGGCTCGGAGGACTCGCGCCGGCGACCCGAGCCGCCGCCAGCAGCCTGGCCGCCGCTTTCGACGTCGTCGTGATCGAGACCGTGGGGGTCGGGCAGGCCGAGACCGACGTCGCCGACGTGGCCGACACGGTCATCGTGGTCGTGCAGCCGGGATCCGGAGACGTGCTTCAGTTCCTCAAGGCGGGCATCATGGAGGTCCCGGACGTGCTCGTCGTCACCAAGGCGGACATGGGGCAGATCGCCGCGCGCGCGAGCGCCGACCTGAACGGGGCCCTGCGCTCCGTGGGAGCCAACGATGTGCCGGTCCTGGCCGTCTCGGCGGTCCCCCCTCCCTCCGGCATCGGCGACCTCATCGAGGCCCTCGACCACCATCGAGACCGCCTCGACCTCCACTCCCGCCGCCTCCGCTCCCGGCGCATGCACGCGCTCGCGGACTTCGTGACCGAGCACGGGGAGCGGGGGCTCCGCGCGCTGGGTGGCCGCCGCGCCGCCGAGCGCTGGCTGGCCGAGCAGGACCCCGGCCTCGACGTCCCGGAGCTCGAGCGCCGGCTGGCCAAACGTGCTCAGACCACCGGCTAAACACAGACAATCGGCGAGAATCGAGCGGCCGTGCCCCGGATCGTATTGTCCGCCGAGCCTCTCCTCGACGGAGCGACCGCGCTCCGACCGTGGCGAGACACGGACGTCACGTCCCTCGCGAGGGCGTGCCGAGATCCTGACATCGCCCGCTGGACAGACGTGCCCGAGAACTACGGCGAGTCCGATGCCCGCGCCTTTCTGCTCCACCGCTACGACGCGATCGCGGCCGGCGCGGCGGCACCATTCGCGGTAGTCGCGGCGGCGGACAGCGGCCACCTGCTCGGCTCGGTCGCGCTGACGCGTTTCGCCTGGGAGCACGCCCGGGCCGAGGTCGGGTACTGGCTCGCCCGCGAGGCCCGCGGAAACGGCCACGCCACCCGCGCGGTCCAGCTCATCTGTGCTTGGGGATTCGCAACGCTCCACCTCGAGCGGATCGACCTCCTGGCGGCAACGAACAACCCCGCCTCCCAGCGAGTCGCCGAGCGCGCGGGGTTCACCCCCGAGGCAACGCTGCGCTCGTACAGACGCCGAAAGGACGGGCGCCTCGACATGGTCGCGTTCGGCCTGCTGCGCGGTGACGGCGCGAGCATGAGGGCCGGGCCGGGTAGCCTTAGAGAGGTATGGACCTAGAGCCATTGCGTGACGGCCACGGCCGGCTGATCGGCGATGTACGCATCTCCGTGACCGACCGCTGCAACTTTCGCTGCCAGTACTGCATGCCCGCCGAGGGGCTCCCGTGGCTCGAGCGCACCGAGATCCTGACCTTCGAGGAGATCACGCGGCTGGTGAGCCTGCTGGCCGCTATGGGCGTTCGCGATGTTCGCCTCACGGGCGGAGAGCCCCTCGTGCGCCGCGACTTCCCGCGCCTCGCGGCCATGATCGCCGCCGTGCCCGCCGTGGAGGACTTGTCGGTAACCACGAACGGATTCCTGCTCGAGCGCGACGCGGAGGCGCTCGTAGGCGCCGGCATCGACCGCTTCAACGTCTCCGTCGACTCCCTCCAGCAGGACCGCTTCTACCAGCTCACGCGCCGCGATGCCCTCCCCCAGGTCATGCGGGGCCTGCAACGGCTCGCCACCTTCCCCGAGGCGCATCCGATCAAGATCAACGCGGTCGCGATCCGCGGCTTCACCGAGGAGGAGGCGATCCCGTTCGCGGAATTCGCCCGCCACACACCGTACGAGGTCCGCTTCATCGAGTTCATGCCCCTCGACGCCGATCACGCCTGGACGCCCGACCAGGTTCTGACGGGCGCCGAGATCCGGGCCGCGATCGACGCCGTCTACCCGCTCGAGTCCGAGCCGCGCGAACCTCACGCCACCGCGCGCATTTACCGGTTCGCTGACGGCCGCGGAAAGATCGGGTTCATCAACCCGGTATCCGAACCCTTCTGCGGAGACTGCAACCGGATCCGCCTGACGGCCGACGGCCGCCTGCGCACCTGCCTGTTCTCGCTGAACGAGACCGACCTGCGCACCCCGATACGCGAGGGCGCCGGCGACCCCGAGCTCGAGGAGATCATCCGCGCCGCCGTGTGGCGCAAGGAACTCAAGCACCACGTCGGCGAGCCCGGCTTCATCCAGCCCCCGAGGACGATGTCGGCGATCGGCGGCTAACTCCGCCGCCTCAACTACTTAATAGGTTCGCAATCCTTTGGCAGCATCATCCGGAGCGTAGATGCTGTTGCTGATGCTCTTCGCGCTCATCGCGGGAGCGGGGACCGCGATCACGCCATGCGTCTTACCGGTGCTCCCTGCGCTGCTGTCCGCGAGCGCCACCGGCGGCAGGCGCCGCCCCGCCGGCATCGTCGTCGGGCTCGCGACGACGTTCACGATCGCCATCGTCGCGCTCGCGCAGATAACGAAGGGCGTCGGCCTGGCCGCGGGAGCCACGCGCACGCTGGCCGTCATCATCCTGATCGGCTTCGGCGCGGTCATGCTGATCCCGGACCTGGCCGCGCGCGTCCAGGCGCCGCTCTCGCGCCTTCAGCGTTTTGGGCCGCGCACCCGCGGCACCGGCTTCTGGTCGGGCCTGGGGGTCGGCGGGGCGCTCGGGTTCGTGTGCGCCCCGTGCGCCGGCCCGATCCTGGCCGCGGTGATCTCGGTGAGCGCGTCGGGCAACACCTCGGCCCGCCTGGTCGCGGTCGCCCTCGCCTACGTCGCGGGCCTGAGCGCCGTCCTGACCGTATACGCCCTCGGCGGGCGAAAGCTGATCGACGCCCTGCGCCGCCACACCCGAGGCCACGTCGTCGAGCGCTCCCTGGGCGCCGTGCTACTCCTGACTGGCGTCATCATGGCTTTCAACCTCGACGTGCGCTTCGAGAGCTCGCTGGCGCAGGACGCGAGCCTGCCGGCGTTCCTGACCGACCCCACCCGCTCGCTCGAGAACTCGAACGCGGTCCAGAACCGGCTGGCGTCGCTGCGGCCCTCGTCCGGCTTCGCGCAGCGACAGGCAGAAGCCTCGACCAAGCCGGTCCCCGACACCGTCGGGGTCTCGATCCCCGGCGTCAAGACCCCGAAACTCCCCGACCTTGGCCACGCCCCCGACTTCACCGACAACCAGGACTGGTTCAACACCCCCGGCGGCCGGCCGTTGACGATGACCGGTCTCAGAGGGCACGTGGTGCTGGTCGATTTCTGGACCTACACGTGCATCAACTGCATCCGCACGCTGCCGTTCTTGAAAGGCCTCTACGCCACCTACCACCCCTACGGGCTCGAGATCGTGGGCGTGGAATCCCCCGAGTTCACGTTCGAGCAAGACGCGAGCAACGTCCGCCAGGCGATCCACGGCGACGGCATCACCTATCCGGTGGTCCAGGACAACAACCTCGGCACCTGGAACGCCTACCAGAACCAGTACTGGCCCGCCGAGTACTTCATCGACGCGCACGGAGAGGTGCGCCACACCCAGTTCGGCGAAGGCGAGTACAAGCAGGACGAGGCGGCCGTGCGCCAGCTGCTGTTCGAGGCCGGCGCCGCGCACCTCCCGGCCCCCATGACCGCGACCGCGATCATGCCCTCATCCCAGCTCGGCACGGCCGAGACGTATCTGAACGATCAACGGGCTATAGGCTTCGCTCAGTCGCTGAGCCCCGGCACGCACTCCTACTCCGCCCCGAGCCCGAACGGCCTGCAGCTCAATGAGTTCGCGCTCGGCGGCACCTGGGACGCGGGCTCGGAGTCGATCACGCCGAGATCCCAAAACGCCACCATCGAAGGCGGGATCCAGGCCGCCCACGTCTACCTGGTGATGACCTCCTCCGGGAACGTCCCGCGCACCGGCCGCGTCCTGATCAACGGCCGCTCGATTCCCGACGACCAAGCCGGTAACGACGTTCACAACGGCACGTTCACGGTCCAGAGCCAGCGCCTCTATTCGCTGGTCTCGCTCCCCACCGACGCGCAGTTCGTGCTGACCGTCGAGCTCCCGCCCGGCGTGAGCGCCTACGACTTCACCTTCGGGTAAGGGCCCCGCCCAGGGAGAATTGATCGTCTGCTCGGGCTGCGGCCCGCTCGGCATCCAGCCTCACCTAAATGGGCCGCGCCCGAGTCATCCGGTGGCCCGGGTGACTTCGCGGATGGGTCACGATCGGCCGGCTCGCGCAGCGCTGCTGCGCCACGCCGCCCGCTGGCGTCCCCCCGCTCGTCCCCCGCCCGCCCCGCTTCGATCCCTTCTCCCTGCGGGGACCCTGCCGCCACCCAAAGCCGCTCACCCCCGCCGGGTTCGTAGAATCAGATCCATGGAGGGTTCAACTTCGGTCCGTAGCTGGCTGCGGTGCTACCGGTGCTGGTCCCAGAACCTCGAGGTCCAGGTCCACTACGAGGGGATCCACAGAATCGATCCCGAGACCGGCGAGCGCGGCGAGGTGGTGGATGAGATGCAGGAGGCGGTCGTCCAGTGCCTCGAGTGCATGCACGACCAGCCGCATCTCGGTTTCCACAACGGGCGCGTCGAGCCGATCGAGGACCGCTGGGAGCGGATGATCGCCGGCACGCCGTGGGTGGCGTCCTGCACGGTCACGGTCGACGCAGACGACGTCGAGACCTGCTCGGGGCCCGAGGCGGGCGACGCGCTGTCCTACGCCGCCTTCGGCGATCACGGGACGCGCGAGTTCTTCACCCACGTTCGCTTCCACAAGCACGACGACGACCGGATCGTCGTCCATCTGCTGGTCGAGCTCTACGCTCGATCGGCCGAGGAGGCCACCGAGGTCCTCGAGGAGGCGGCCCGCGGGACGCTCGCGATCACGTCGCTCGCCGAGGAATCGCGGCCGCCCGCCTCGACGGGCGACGATAAGCACTGAGCTAAATAGGCCGGGCCGGATGCCGGGCCGTGGACGCGGCCGGAGCACGCGGAGCGGTCTCCCGCAAGTCAGGAGCGGAGCGTGCAGAGGCCCAGAGCCGGATGCGGCTCCCAGCCTCGACCACGATCAGCGCGAGCGCCACGGGCACGGTCGCCGGCAACTCGTTCACGACCAGGAAAAGCAGGTCGAAGAGCGCCGCGAGTGCGAGCGTGAGCAGCGCCGCCGACCATTGCCGGCGCGGATTGGCCGCCAGCACCGCCCCCAGCAGGGCGGCGACGAACAGATCGCCGTAGCCCATCGAGACCGTCCCGAAGATCTCCGACTGAAGCTGCGGTAGATGCCCGACCGGTGCCGCGGCGACGAGCGTCGAGTTCGGCGCCTGCAAAAGGTCCGAGATCACCAGCCACGAGTCCGCCGCCGCCATCGCCACGATCCCGAGCTTCAGCCACCGAGGGGGCGTGACCGCGGCCAAAAGGACGCCGAGCGTCACGCAGCTCAGGCCCGACAGGAGCGACGCGGCGGCGCCACCCGCGAGCGAGGTGCGCCCGATCCACGCGATGATGAACAGCGGCACCGCGCCGAGCGCCGCCACCGGTCTTGACCCGCGCGAGGCCCAGCCGAGCGCCACCGCCGCGAGCAACGGGACCGCGACCAGCGCCAGGTACGTGAGCCCCGTCGCGGTGTCGGACACGAACCGGATCGCGAACACCACGACCACGATCGAGGCGATCGGGACGAGCGCCCACCCGGGACCGCGCACGCGCTCCGCCACCCGCAGTCGCGGGACCGCCCGGGGCGCCGCCACGCACCCGGCCTGCAGCGCGAGCAGGCCAGCATCCGACGGTATGAACGGCAGCGCCATGACACCGTGAGCTTAGGCGCCCCCGACCCTAACCCGACCCGAGACTTCGGTTCCTCTTCGCTAGGGGTCTCTGGAGACCCGGATTCAGGCCGTGGGCTGCGCGACCAGGCGCTCCAAGAGGCTCCGGACGTCGTCGCGGTCCATCCCCTGGGCCACGAAGCGGTCGGGATTGTCGGGGTCGCGCAGGAAGACGTGCAGGTGGTCGCCCTCGTGGGCCAGAATCACGTCGGTCTTCTCTCGTTCGCGCGAGTCGCGCCAGCGGGTCACGGTGACCAGCGCGGTCTTCGGGCTCGCCGCGAGCGCCGCGTCGAGGTCGGCATCCTTCGGTCCCCGGTCGCCGGCGGGCAGCCGGTCGAGCAGCCGCTTGAGCGCATCGTCGGTCGTGCGAAGCGAGTAGAAGTGGATGCCCAGCGCGTCGATCAGGATCTCGAGGGTCACGTTCTCGGGCTGCGGCATGACCAGAAACCGCCAGGGCGTGTCGGGATCAGTGCCGGTCAGCCTGGCGTCGAGGACGACGCGGCTGCGTTGCTGGAAGGCAACCGCGATCCCCAGGTCCCCGCGGACCTCGATGTGCTCATCGCCCGGATCGGTGGTGATGAAGTCGCGCGCAGCCAGCGAGCGCACCGCCTCGCTGATCGCTTCCGGGGACGGCTCGTGCTCGAGGAACTCGAGCAGCCCTCCCACGGAGAAGATCTCAGCCGCGGTGTAGGCGCCGAGGGGCACCGGGCCGGTGCCGACGAGGTTCACGACGGCGTTGATCACCCCCGCCGAGATGTCGCCTGGGTCAGCGGTAGGACTAGTGCTCATCGCGACTGCTCCTTAGATGGAATCTCCCAGCGGGGCGGCTCGACGTCGCGGCGCAGTAGCTCCCTGGCGGTGCGGGCCGCTGTCCTGGTGATCCACACGTCCGAGCCGGCGAACAGCCCTTGACCCTGGACCTCGCCCGTGAACGTGAGCTCGCGCAGGTCGTCGGCTCGGTGCGGTGGAGGGAAGCGCGAAGCCAGATCGGGCGAAGCGGAGGTCGCATCGTCGCTCTCCTCAATCTGTGAGACCACACGGGTGAGCTCAGCGCTGGCGGCCTGCGGAAGCGGCACGCGCGCGCGCAGGTCCGGCGACAGATAGATGGGCCGCTTCTCCGTGTCCTGGGATCGGCCCCAGGGACCGACGTTGCTGCGCGTCGCCCGGTAGATCACGTAATCGGCGAGATGGACCACATCCACCCAGGAAGGCCGCTTGCCCGGTGCGACCGGCGTCTTCTCCAGCTGAACCCAGGTCCCCGGGATGGTCCTTCCGTGCAGCTTCTGTCGCAACAGCGGACCGCGCATTCCGTAATCGGGGTATTTGTGCTTGTCGATCTCGTGGTGGTGGCTCGAGATCCGCTCGTAGCTCACCTTCGGGAACTGCCAGCGCTCATAGAGCGAGGGATCGTCGACGAGCACGTGGGCGCCGCGCAGCACGTCGCGCAACTGGAGGACGTTCAGCCCGTGGTGTTCCAGATCGGCCAGGACCGCCGCCTCCTGGGGGGTGAGGCGCGTGGCCGCGTTCTCCAGACCCCGGCGATAGATACCGGGGCGCGCCGATATCTCGACCATCAGGCGGATCCGACGACGGATTTGCTCGGTGGGGATCGGTTGTGGGGCCGCAGGCATCCTCGCGGGAACGATAACGCCGGCTTAGACCCCTAAGCGTTTCTCCAGCTCCGCCAGCTGTGCCCGCAGCTCGGCCGGCAGGTTGTCGCCGAACTTCGCGTAGTGCTGGCGCATCTGGGGCAGCTGCTCCTTCCACCCCTCCACATCGACCTCGAGCAGCTTGGCCATCGTCTCCGGCGTCACGTCGAAGCCGTCGATGTCGATCCCGCCCTCGCCGACCGGGGGCACGAGCCCGATCTCGGTCTCGATCGCGCGTGCGCGACCCTCGCAGCGGCGGAAGATCCACGCCATCACCCGGGAGTTCTCCGCGAACCCGGGCCACATGAACTTGCCGTCCTCGTCCTTGCGGAACCAGTTGACGTAGAAGATCCGCGGCAGCTTGGCGCCCTCGCGGCGTCCCGTGGCCAGCCAGTGAGCGAAGTAGTCGCCCATGTGGTAGCCGCAGAACGGGAGCATCGCCATCGGGTCGAAGCGCAGCTGGCCCACGGCGCCGGCCTGCGCCGCGGTCGTCTCCGAGGACATGATCGAACCCATGAACACGCCGTGCTCCCAGTCGCGCGCCTCGTGGACGAGCGGGACCACGGTCGCGCGCCGCCCGCCGAACAGCATCGCGTCGATCGGCACCCCCGACGGGTCGTCCCACTGGGGTGCGACCGACGGACACTGGTCGATGGCGACCGTGAAGCGGGCGTTGGGGTGTGCGGCCGTGGCGTCGGCGTCGGGGGTCCAGTCCTGCCCGCGCCAGTCCACCAGGTGCTCGGGCGGCTCGGGGGTCATGCCCTCCCACCAGATGTCGCCGTCGTCGGTGCGCGCGCAGTTGGTGAACACCGCGTCGCGAGCGAGCATCTTGAGCGCGTTGGGGTTCGTGCGCCGGCTCGTTCCCGGGGCCACGCCGAAGAAGCCGGCCTCCGGGTTGGCCGCGTACAGGCGGCCGTCCCTGCCCCACTTCATCCACGCGATGTCGTCGCCGATCGTCTCCACCTTCCACCCCGGAAGGGTCGGGATCATCATCGAGAGGTTGGTCTTTCCGCAGGCGCTCGGGAACGCGCCCGCGACGTACTTGACCGCCCCCTCCGGCGAGGTGAGCTTCATGATCAGCATGTGCTCGGCGAGCCAGCCCTCGTCGCGGGCCATGACCGAGGCGATCCGCAGCGCGAAGCACTTCTTGCCGAGCAGCGCGTTGCCGCCGTAGCCGGATCCAAACGACCAGATCTCGCGCGATTCGGGGAAGTGCACGATGTATTTGTTCTCGCCGTTGCAAGGCCACGGCACGTCTTCGGCGCCGTCGAGGAGCGGCATCCCGACCGAGTGCAGGCAGGGCACAAAGTCGCCGTCCTCGCCCAGCTGGTCCAGCGCGTCCTGCCCCATTCGGGTCATGATCCGCATCGAGGCGGTCACGTAGGGCGAGTCGGTGAGCTGCACGCCGATGTAGGAGATCGGCGAGCCGATCGGCCCCATCGAGAACGGCACCACGTACATGGTCCGGCCCCGCATCGAGCCCCGGAACAGCTCGGTCAGGGTCTCTCGCATCTCGTCGGGGTCCCGCCAGTTGTTCGTCGGGCCCGCATCGGACTGCTTGACGGAGCAGATGAACGTCCGGTCCTCCACCCGGGCAACGTCCGCGGGATCAGAGAGGGCCAGGTAGGACCCCGGCCGCTTCGCCTCCGACAGCCGCTGGAACGTCCCCGCCTCGATCAGCGTTCGCGCCAGGCGTTCGTACTCCTCGTCCGACCCGTCGCACCAGTAGATCTCGTCGGGCTGGGTCAGCCCCGCTACCTCCCCCACCCACTCTTGTAGGCGCGAGTGTTTGGTGGTCGCGTGAGACAGGCGTGCGGTGGAAGCCATTTCTTGTTCAGCTGCTCCTTGACGCTTTCAGTGGCCTACGTCCTTCCCGCCGTGAATACGGTCGCACCGAGAGTGGTCACGGGCGGCTGGCTGGCGAGGACGCAGGAGGCGACGCGCAGCAGCGCTGCGCGAGCCGACGAGGACGAAGCCAGACGCCGCCCGGGGCCGCTCGAATGCGATCGTATTTGCGGTGGGGAGGACAAGCAAGCCTACCCGGGCAGGGCGGCCGATGACGCACAGCCCCTCCCACGCTGTGGGAAAACCCCTATTCCACGTTGGATTCGGCGCCTTGCAGCGGCCCTGAGGGCTCCTTGCGCGGGACCAGCACGACGCGCTTGAACTCGGCCACCAGCACCCCGTCCTGGTTGAGCACGCGGGTGTGCACCCTGACCGTGCCGCGGTCGGGCTTTGACTGGGAGGGTCGGACGTCGAGCACCTCCGATTCGCAGAACAGCGTGTCGCCGTGGAACACCGGCGCCGGGTGCTTGAGCTCCTCCGTGGCGAGGTTCGCGATCGCCTTGCCGCTCACGTCGGAGACGCTCATCCCGAGCGCCAGCGAGTAGACCAGCGGCCCCACGACCACGTTGCGGCCCTGCTGAGACTGCCTGGCGTACACGTCGTTGATATGCAGCGGGTGGTGGTTCATCGTGATCAGGCAGAACAGGTGGTCGTCGGCCTCGGTGACGGTCTTGGCCGGCCAGTGCTTGTAGACGGCGCCGACCTCGAACTCCTCGAGGTAGCGGCCGTAGGGGTGCGCCCCGCTCGCCTCGCGGGCCGCCTGGTCGGTCTCGACTCCAGAGATGGTTTCGGTCATTGACAAGAAGAATGTCAGGAAGGCGACGCCGCATGCGGCGTCGCCCCGGCCGGTGCATGCACCGGCCGGCGGGGGCGTGCATGCACGCCCCCGGAACACCACTATTACTGTTCAGAGCATGCGAAACCCCCGTGACTTCGGAAAGCCCCTGGCGATCGGCGCCCCCGCGCCCATCCTCGAGATCCCGTTCAAGCCGAGCCGGATGATCCACTTCCTCGACTTCTCCAACGAGAAGATGGTGGCCAAGGTGCCCGACATCGCCCCCACCGTCGACATCCTGCTCGGCAACCTCGAGGACGCCGTGCCGGTCGACCGCAAGGAAGCCGCGCGCGAGGGCCTCGTCCGCGTCGGCAAGGAGATGGCGCTCGGCGAGACCCAGCTGTGGACCCGCGTCAACAGCCTGGAGTCGCCATGGGTGCTCGACGACATCACGACGCTCGTGACGGAGATCGGCGACAAGCTCGAGGTGATGATGATCCCCAAGGTCGAGGGGCCGTGGGACATCCACTACGTCGATCGTCTCCTCGCCCAGCTCGAGGCGCGCTCGCGGTTGGAGCGCCCGATCTTGATCCACGCGATCCTCGAGACGGGCCTCGGCGTGGTCAACCTCGAGGAGATCGCCACCGCCAGCCCCCGGATGCAGGGGATGAGCTTCGGGCCGGCGGACCTGGCCGCCTCGCGGCGGATGAAGACCACGCGGGTCGGCGGCGGGCACCCGGGCTACCGGGTGATCGCCGACCCGGACCCCGACCATCCCGACGCGCCCCGCGCCACCGCCCAGCAGGACCCCTGGCACTACTCGATCGCGCGCATGGTCGACGCCTGCACGTCCGCCGGAATCCTCCCCTTCTACGGTCCGTACGGCGACATCCGCGACGTCGAGGGGTGCGAGACCCAGTTCCGCGCCGCGTTCCTCCTCGGCTGCGTCGGCGCCTGGTCGCTACACCCGGTGCAGATCGAGATCGCCAAGAAGGTGTTCAGCCCCGATCCCCAGGAGGTGCTGTTCGCCAAGAAGGTGCTCGAGGCGATCCCGGACGGACGCGGCGTGCACATGATCGACGGCAAGATGCAGGACGACGCGACCTGGAAGCAATGCAAGGTGATGGTCTCGCTGGCCGAGCTGCTCGCGCACAAGGACCCCGAGCTGGCCGAGGCCTACGGCTTCACGCCGGCCCCGGTGTGAGAATCGCGTCATGCGGATCTCGGCCAAGGCGGACTACGCGGTGCGCGCCGCCGTCGAGCTCGCGGCGGCCCCCGACGAGAGGCCGGTCAAGGCGGAGCGGATAGCGACCGCGCAGGACATCCCGCTCAACTTCCTCGAGAACATCCTCGGCGAGCTCCGCCACGCGGGGATCGTCCGCTCGCAGCGCGGGGCCGAGGGCGGCTTCAGGCTGGCCAAGCCCGCCAACCAGGTGACGATCGCGGACATCATCCGCGCCGTGGAGGGTCCGCTCGCGAGCGTGCGCGGCGGGCCGCCCGAGGAGACCTCCTACCCGGGGCCCTCGGGGGCGCTCTCGCGGGTGTGGATCGCCGTGCGGGCGAACCTCCGCAAGGTCGTCGAGCACGTCACGGTCGCCGACGTCGCCAGCGGCCACCTGCCGGCGCAGATCGACCGCCTCGCCGAGGACCCCGAGGCCTGGATCACGCGCTGAGCGGGGCGCCGGTGGGCGCCGGCGTGAGAGCGCGAACGTAGACGATGTCCCCGCGGCCCAGCTCGAGTTCCTCGGTCTGGGCCCGGGTCAGCTGTGCGCGGGCCTGCTCTCCGCCCGGGAGCTCCAGCTCGATCCGCACCTCGAAGCCCAGGTGCACGACGCGCGCGACCATCGCCTCGACTGCGTTCTCGGTCGGGGTGAGCGAGATCGTCACGTCGTGCGGGCGCACCAGCTTGCCGTTGACCTTGCTGATCGGTCCGAGGAAGCCCATCACGAACTCGGTGGCCGGCTTGTCGTAGACCTCGCGCGGCGAGCCCACCTGCTCGATGCGGCCGTCGTTCATCACCGCGATCCGGTCGGCGACCTCCATGGCCTCCTCCTGGTCGTGCGTGACGAGCACCGTCGTCACCCCGTGCTCGTCGTGCAACCGCCGAAGCCAGCGCCGGAGCTCGGCCCGGACGTTCGCGTCCAGGGCGCCGAACGGCTCGTCGAGGAGCAGCACGCGCGGCTCGACCGCGAGCGCGCGGGCCAGGGCCATGCGCTGTCGCTGCCCGCCCGACAGCTGATCGGGGCGCTGGCCGGCCCAGGTCGTCAGGCCCACAAGCGCCAGCAACTCGTCCACCCGCTCGCGGACCTCGGCCCGGGGGCGCTTGCGGATCCGCAGCCCGAAGGCCACGTTCTCGAACACGCTCATGTGCGCAAACGCGGCGTAGTGCTGGAAGACGAAGCCGATGCCCCGCTCCTGCGGGCGCGCCAGGGTCACGTCGGCGCCGTCGATGCTGACCGTGCCGGCGTCCGGCGTCTCGAGGCCGGCCACGATCCGCAACAGCGTCGACTTGCCCGAACCGCTCGGGCCGAGCAGGGCGGTCAGCGACCCCTCGGGGACCTCGAGCGTGATGTCATCGAGGGCCGTGAAGTCTTCGAACCGCTTCGAGACGGCGTTGACGTCGATCCTCATCGGCGCTCCTGACTTCTCGGGGCCAGGACGGTCATCGCGAGCAGCACGATCAGCGACATGATCGCAAGCTCGGTGGCGGCGGCGTACGCCCCGGTGATCTGACCCGAGCCGATCTGCGAATCGCGCGCGTAGACGAGCAGGGGCAGGGTCTGCGTCGAGCCCGCGACGTTGGAGGAGACGACGAGCACCGCCCCGATCTCCCCGAGGGCGCGCGCCGTGGTCAGCACCACGCCGTAGGCCACCCCCCACCGGATTGATGGCAGGGTGACCCGCCAGAACGTCTGCCACGCAGAGGCTCCGAGCGTTGCGGCCGCCTGCTCCTGCTCGTCGCCGACCTCGATCAGCACCGGCGCCACTTCGCGGACGACGAACGGCAGCGACACGAACACCGTGGCGAGCACCATCCCGGGCAGCGCGTAGATGATCCGGATGCCGTGATCGGCGAACCAGCGCCCGAACCACCCCGTCTGGCCGTAGACGAGGATGAGCGCGAGGCCGACGATCACGGGCGAGACCACGAACGGCAGGTCGATGAGCGAGTCGAGGATCGCCCGTAGGCGGCGGTTGCCCCTGCCGCGCACCAGCACGAGCGCGCAGCCGACGCCGAAGATCGTGTTCAGCGGCACCGCGATCGCGGCCATCGTGACCGTCAGCCAGAACGCGCTGATCGCGGCCGGCGTGGTGGCCCACGCCCAGGCCGTGCCGAGCCCGTGCTCGAACGTGCGCGCGAACACCACGCCGACGGGCAACAGCAGCAGCGCGCTCAGATAGAGCAGCGCCACCGCGCGCAGGGACAGCGTCGCTCGCCGGCTAGTGAGCACCGCGCGCTCCCAGCGCTCGCAGGATCACCAGGACGATGAGCGACAGGATCAGGAGCACCAGCGACAGGGCGGCCGCGGCCTGGGGCGCGTCCGATTCGATGTCGGCGAAGATCACGATGCTCGCGATCTGGACCTTGCCCAGGATCAACAGCAGCGATCCGATCTCCCCGACCGAGCGGGCGAACGCGAGCGCCGACCCCGATGCGATCGCCGGCTTCAGCGCCGGCACGACGATGCGCCTGAAGATCGTGGCGTTGGATGCGCCCAGCGATGCGGCCGCCTCCTCGACCTCGCGGTCGAGCTCGATCAGCACCGGCTGGACCGAGCGCACCACGAACGGGAGCGTCACGAACAGCAGCGCCATCAGCACCGCCGCGCGTGTGTAGGCGAGGTGGATCCCGAACGGGCTGTCTGGTCCGTAGAGCGCGAGGAGGGTCAGTCCGGCGACGATCGTCGGCAGCGCGAACGGCAGGTCGATCAGGGCATTGACGAGCCGCTTTCCGGGGAAGTCGTCGCGCACTAGCACCCAGGCCACGAGCGTGCCCATCACCGCCCCGATCGCGGCCACGAGCGCGGATGCCC
The DNA here is from genome assembly GCA_963731355.1 of uncultured Solirubrobacterales bacterium. GTDB lineage: Bacteria > Actinomycetota > Thermoleophilia > Solirubrobacterales > Solirubrobacteraceae > Palsa-465. The sequence continues at coordinate 257,262 of CAVSUS010000009.1, forward strand.
CGAGGGTTATGCCGAGCGCCTTGAGCGCGACCGGGTTCGTGACCGAGTTCCAGAAGGTGCCGACCCCCTGGTTCACCGCCTTGACGGCCACCGCGGCGAGCGGGATCAGGACGATCACGCTCATGTACAGCGTGACCAGGCCGAGGCCGAGGCCGCCGCGCCGGGACGTGCGCGCGCCCGCCCCCCAGATCCGGGCCGGGGCGGGCGCGGCCGCTACATGCGGGCTAGCTTGAGGCAGTGGGGACTCCTGCGGCCTGCTCGATCTTCGTGATCTCTCCCTTGGAGGGGTCGAAGAAGGTGCTCTTGACCTTCGTCCAGCCGCCGAGGAACTGGATCGTGAACAGCTGCGGCGGCGCCGGGAACTTGCTGGCGTACTGGCTCGCCACCGAGGCCAGAACGGGGCGGTAGCCCTGCTCGGCCCAGATCGTCTGGCCGGCCGCCGACCACTGCCAGTCGAGGAACGCTTGGGCCTGGGCGGCGTGTGAGCTCTTGGCGGTGACCGCGATGGGGGTCTGGATCAGGATCGTCTGCTTGGGGACGATGTACTGGATCGCGTCGCCGGCCTTCTCGGCGGCGATCGCGTCCGACTCGTAGTCGAGCAATACGTCGCCCTTGCCGCTGGTGAACGTCTGGAGCGCCGCGCTCGCGCTCGAGTCCTGGACGCTCACGTTCTTGGTCAGCAGGGTCTTCACGTACGCCAGCGCCTCGGCGGGGCTCTTGCCCTCCTTGAGCTCGGCGCCGTAGCCCGCGAGGATGTTCCAGCGAGCGCTCCCGGAGGTCGAGGGGTTGGGCGTGATCACGTCGACGCCCGGCTTGACCAGGTCATCCCAGCCCGCGATGTGCTTGGGATTGCCCTTTTTGACCACGAACACCACGACCGAGTCGCTCGAGATGCCCTTGTATGCGTTGTCGTCCCAGGTCTTGGCGACGATCCCGTCCTTGACCAGGCGCGTGATGTCGGGCGTGGTCGAGAAGGCGACCACGTCGGCCGGCTGGCCCGAGTCGACGGCGCGACTCTGTGACCCCGAGGCGCCGAACGACTGGCTGAACGTAACGCCCTTGCCGGCGTTCGTCTGGGCAAACGCCGCCGTCAGCGCGTCGTAGGCCTTCTTCGGGGTTGAGTAGGCGACGAGCGCGAGCTGCGTGTCGGAGCCGCTTTTGGCGCCCGACGACGCCGCGGCGGTGCTGCTGGTGCTGGTGGTGTCCGACGAGCCGCCGCAGGCCGCCAGGGCGCCGGCCGTGGCGATGGTTGCGATGACAGCCAGGGCGCAACGCCGGCGCATCCGGCTGACCGTGGGCAATAACTCGGAAATAGCCTTAGGTATTGCCCACGCTGCCGGAAGGCCCGCCCACGCTGCGCGCCCGCCCGCCCACGTCGCCGCAACGCCCCGGAACTTGGTGTGTCGAGTCATGTGCTCCTCGTAGAGAAGGATGGTTTGTCGATTGACTTTCTAGAGTTGCAGATTATTGCGCACCATGGCGACTGCCTTAGTAGAAATTACGTCTGGCGCCGTCCCGTGATCGTCGCTAGGGTTCCGCGCCTCTATGCGCTTCTTCGAGTACGAATCGCGCGCCATCGTGGCCGAGGCGGGGATTCCGGTGACGCGGCACGGACTGGCCAAATCGGCCGACGAGGCGCGCCGCATCGCCGAGCAGATCGCCGGCCCGGTCGTGATCAAGTCGCAGGTGCTGAGCGGCGGCCGGATGAAGGCCGGGGGCGTGCGCTTCGCCGACGCTCCCGACCAGGCCGCGCGCGAGGCCGAGCACGTCCTCGACCTCGAGATCGGCGGGCACATGCCGCGCGGCGTGCTGGTCGATTCGCGCGCTTCGGTCAAGCGCGAGTACTACGCCGGCGTGGTGTGGGACGGGATCCGAAAGCGCCCCGTGATGCTGTTCTCGGACATGGGCGGGATTGACATCGAGGAGGTCGCCGAGCGCCACCCCGACCACGTTGCGCGGGAACACTTCTCGACCCTGCGCCCGTTTTCGGACTGGCAGGCCAAGCGGGTGATCGCCTCGCTGGGCGTCACGGGCTCGGCGCTGAACCGCCTGGTCCCGATCCTCGGGCGCCTGGCCCGACTGTTTCTGGACTACGACATGACGCTCGCGGAAATCAACCCGCTCGGCGAGCTCGAGGACGGCTCGTTCGTCGCGCTCGATGCCCACATGGAGATGGAGAACGAGGCGCGGCCGCGCCAGAAGGAGCTGCTGCATGAGCTCGGGGTGGGCGACGAGGAGACGCGCCAGGCTCGCGAACCGACGCCGTTCGAGCTCGCGGGCGAGCAGGTGGATGCGCAGGATCACCGCGGCGTCGCCGGCAACGTCACCGAGTTCGACGGCGACCTGGGCCTCGTGATCGGTGCCGGCGGGGGGTCGCTGACCCTGTTCGATGCCGTGCGCGCGCACGGCGGACACCCGGCCAACTACTGCGAGATCGGCGGCAACCCGTCGGTGCGCAAGGCGTGTGGACTGGCGAAGCTGGTGCTGCAGAAGCCCGGCGTCGACAAGATCGCGGTGATGATGTCGATCGTCTCGAACACCCGCGTGGACATCGTCGCCCGCGGGGTGATCAAGGCGTGCGTGGAGCTCGGCTACGACCCGGCCGAGAAGATCGCGATCTTCAGGATTCCCGGCGCCTGGGAAGAGGAGGGCTTCAAGATCCTCGAGAAGTACGGGATCGAGTACGCGGACCGAAGCGTGTCGTTGCACGAAGCGGCGAAGCGGGCCGTGGAGAAGATCCAGGGAGTCGCCGCGTAGCGATGTCCATACTCGTCGACGAGCACACGACCTTCATCGTGCAGGGGATCACCGGGCGCGAGGCGGTGAACCTGACCCGTGAGTGCCTGGATTACGGCCGCGGCGCGAAGATCGTGGGCGGCGTCACCCCCGGGCGGCTCGGCCGCGATGTGCACGGCGTTCCGGTGTTCGATACCGTGGGTCAGGCGGTCGAGCACCACGGCGGCGCGATCGACGGCTCGGTCGTCACGGTCCCCCCCGGGTTCACCAAGGATGCCGTGTTCGAGGCGCTCGAGAACGGGATCAAGCTCGTGGTGATCGTCACCGAGCGCATCCCCCGCCGCGACGTCGCCGAGATGGTCGAGCTGGCCGGCGAGCGCGGCGCGCGGATCATCGGCCCCAACTGCCTCGGGATCATCGTCCCCGACGTGGTCAAGATGGGCGGCATCGGGGGCCCAGCCCGCGACGCGGCGAAGTCCTACACCCCGGGGCCGGTCGGCGTGATCTCGCGCTCGGGCGGGATGACCACCGAGATGTCCTCCACGCTGAGCGCCGCGGGTCTGGGCCAGTCGACGGCGGTGTCGATCGGCGGCGACGCGATCATCGGCTCCACGTACGCGGAGCTGATGCCGCTGTTCGAGGCCGACGCGGATACCGAGGCGATCGTCATCTACACCGAGCCCGGAGGGCGCATGGAGGCCGAGCTCGCGCGGTGGGTGACCGAGAACGAGTCGCGCCTGCCGATCGTCGCGTTCATGGCCGGCCGCTTCATGGACGAGATGCCCGGCATGAGCTTCGGCCACGCCGGCACGATCGTCGAGGGCAAGGCCGACACCGCGAGCGAGAAGATCGCGCGGCTGGCCGAGGCCGACATCGTGGTCGCCGAGGAGATCTCGCAGATCCCGGAGATCGTCAAGGACAGGATCGGGGTGGGCGCGGTATGACCACGGCCCTGTTCATCGAGGTCGAGGTCGCACCCTCGGTGGCGGGCGACCGGGAGCTCGCCGCCAAGCTCGCCGAGGTGTGCCCGGTCGACATCTTTCGCGCCGGCGAGCACGGAGTCGAGATCGTCGAGGAGAACCTCGACGAGTGTGTCCTGTGCGAGCTGTGTCTGAACGCCTCGCCACCTGGCGCGGTTCGCGTGATGCGGCTCTACGACGGCGGGCGCGCGCTCGGCGGCTGATCGGCGAGAGGGCGGCCCCTCACGCCGCCGAACGCGCCAGGCGCCGCCGGGCGGCGTCGGTGAGCGGCCGGTAGGCGCCGGCGCGATCGAGGTACCACGCCTGCTTGCCCGGCGCCGGCTCCGGAAGACCCGCCTCGCGCAGCGGCGCCGTGTCCGGGCGGAACCAGGTGGTCAGCGGGATCGTCTCGACCACGTGCACGATCGCGGGCCGCTGTGACTGGGGCAAACCGCCCAGCGCCGCGGAGATGTCCTTGGAGCTCAGCTCGGCATGGGAGCGCAGGGTGACCGCGGCGACGGATAGCGGGTGGCGGTCCGAGACGGGCTGCACCGGGTAGGCGACGGCGAGGTCGACCGCCGGCAGATCTCCGAGCGCATCGCGGATCGGCGTCGAGAACACCGCGCCACCGACGGTGTGGATGACGTCGGCGATGCCGTCGACGCGCCAATAGTCACCGTCGGCGTCGCGGCGGAACAGGTCCCCGGTCGCGAGCCAGGCGTCTTCGCGAGCGAACACGCCGCGCATCGGCGTCGACACCGTGGGCGCGTCCGGCGCGGTCTTGGCGACCAGCATGCCGATCTCGTCGGCCTTGCACTGCTTCGCGAAGCCGTCGGGCCGCAGGAAGAGCCCTCCGGACTCGACGTCGTAGGAGGCGATTCGAACCTCGGCGCTCCCGGGCAGCGGGCGGCCCATCGCACCGCGCTTGGTGTCGCGGAGGTTGACCAGGATGGCTCCGCCTTCGGTTGATGCGTAGAACTCGAGTACCCGCGCCGGCCAGAAGCGTTCTTCGACGCGTCGCCACAGCCCCCGCGGCATTCCCGAGCCGATGAACAGCCTGACCGGATGATGGCGCTCACTCGGGAGCGGGGGCGCCTCCACGAGGTCGTCGAGCGACGTCCAGGTGTAGGAGGCGACGGTCACGCCGTAGCGACGGACCTCATCCCAGAAGGTCTGAGCGCCCCACGCACTCGCCATCGCCAGCCGTGCTCCCCCGGCGATCGCGCCGCCGATGCTCATCATCAGAGCCGACGGGTGATATGGCGGAGTGACGCTGTACACCGTGTCCGCGACGCTGAGCGCAGCCGACGACGCCGTGCCGAACGCAGACATGGCGAGGCGGCCGTTCGTGATCCGGCTCATCCGGGTCCGGGCGCCCGCGCCCGTGAAGACGATGAACGCGACGTCGCTCGCGCGTCCGGGATCGGGGCGGTACCAGCGCGGGAGCGTCACGCCCTGCGGGTCGATCTGCTCCATGTCGGTGGCCGACGGCGTTTGAAGCTCTCGCGGACCACCTCCTCCTCCGAGCACGAACGTATGGGAGAGGCCTGGTCCGACGCCCGCGAGCTTGGCGGCGAGCGGCGCGCGTTCGGGGTCGGCGATGACGCGTTCGATCTGCCCGAGCTCCGCCTCTCGGGCCACGTCCCCATCGGGCCGCAGCAGCACGGATACGGCGCCCACTCGACTGAGGGCCACCACCAGCGCGAGCGCGCTCGGGCGCGAGGCCATCAGCACGCCCACGTGCTCGCCCTGCCGGACGCCGATCGAGATCAGCCCGCGAACGACGTTGTCGATCCGCTCGTTGGTCTCCCCGGCGGTATGAGCCCGATCCTCGAAGAGGAAGAACACGTCGTCGGGCGCTTTGCGCCGGCGCTCCTCCACCAGTCGCCCGAGCGAAATCCGCGTGCCCGGCTGGATCTGCTCGAGCCGCGCGAGGCGCGGGAGCTGCGCCGCCGCATTGCGCGTCAGCTCGCGGACGCTGCGGGCGGTGCGCTTGGTCGCCCCGAGCGCCAGGCGCGCCACGTCGCTCCCCACCCCGCCGGCCAGCTCGACCGCGTACTCGACTCGGTTGCGGACCGGAGCCGCCGGCTCGCTCACGTCGTCCACGCGGAGCGGCTCGATGCCCTCGGGTAAGTCCCCTCCCTCTGCCCGCCATCGCGTCCACGCGGCGACCCGCGGCCACGTCACCGCCCGCGAGGTGGATCCCACCACCAGTCCGAAGTGTCCGGCTCGAAGCGCCAGCTCGTACACCTGCGCCCGGGGCGCCGCCCGGCGGATGGCGCGGACTCCGGCCGCCGGTGCGATCTCGTCGACGGTCCCCACCACCGACAGGATCGGGCATTCGATGTCCGCGACCGTGACCAGGCGGTCCTCGATCACGAACCCGCCCTCGAGCAGCCGGTTGTGCTCGATGAACTGGCGCACGAAGTCCGCCAGGGCTGGGCCCGGCCAGGCCACCCAACCCTCGCCCTCGAGGAACCGGCGCTGGCGCTCCCGCGGCAGCAGAGCCTCCCGGTCGTGCAGCTGGAGGATGAACTGGACGTCGTTGCGAACCGACTTGAGGGGGTCGAGTAGGCGAAAGCCGGTGCGGCTGGCCCACGCGGGGAGGGCCGAGCCCCGGAAGATGTCGGCGATCACGCCCGCGGTCCCCGTCGCGAAGCGCTCGGGGAGTCCGAACGGCATCCCGTCTCGTGTGTCGACGGGGCTGCCGAACGTGATCACCGAGGCCAGACCGTCACTGCGCCGCAGCGCCGCGGCCTGATAGCAGAACATGCCGCCCTGCGAGTAGCCGGCCAGATGCACGTCGGAGCCGGTGGCGTCGCGGACGCGGCCAACCGCGTCCGAGACCGCGAGTACGTGATCGGCGAGCGTGCGACCTAGTCCTCCCTCCTCCCGCTCGGGCGCGCCGAAGTCGACCACCCACGGATCGGAGCCGTGCTCGCGGAGGATCGTCACCGCGCTCGTGCTCGGCGCGATGTCGTAGACCTCCGCGGCCAGCATCAGCGGCGGTACGAGCAGCACCGGCGGTCCCTGCCCCCGCTCGGGGTAATAGTGACGAAGCCGGTAGACCCGCTGCTCGGCTGCCACCTCGTAGGGGGAGGCTTCCTGCTCGGTCGCGAGGCCGCCGAACCGAGCGACCTCGAGCGCGTTCTGGGCGGCCGCTCCCATGCGGCTGAGCGACCTCGGGACGGTGTTCAGGAGCGGTGGCATTGGCTCCGGGACATCTTCTCGGATCCCGCGCCGCCGGCGGGTATCGTGCCGCCTCGAGTGAGCGCTCAACTGCAGGATGGGCAACCAGTCCGCATTCGCAATGCCGAGCGCGCCGACGTCGAGACGATCTTCTCGATGATCGTCGAGCTCGCCGAATACGAGCGGGCGCGCGAGAAAGTCGTGGGAACGCCCGACCTGCTGGCGAGAGCGCTGTTCGGACCCGACCGGGTGGCGGAGGCCGTGATCGCGGAGGTGTCGGGGGAGCCGGCCGGGTTCGCGCTTTTCTACACGACCTTTTCGACGTGGCAGTGCCTCCCCGGGGTGTGGCTCGAGGATCTGTTCGTGCGGCCCGCGCATCGCCGCGGCGGCGTCGGGCGGGCGCTGCTCTCGCACGTGGCGAGGGTCGCGGTCGAGCGCGGGTGCGGGCGGCTCGAGTGGGCCGCGCTCGACTGGAACGCGCCGGCGCTCGAGTTCTACGAGGGCCTCGGCACACTCACTTTGGGGGAGTGGAGGCTGCATCGGCTCGACGGTGCGGCGCTGGAGCGGATGGCTCGAGCGCCGGAGCCGGAGTGATGAGCGCGGAAGCGCCCGGGAGCGCAGAGCGGCCCGGGTCCCCTGGCCCGGGCCCGCCCAGGCGCGGGGTGTCGCTCGAGACCGTCGCCCGCGAATGGACGAGGATCGGCGTCACGGGCTTCGGCGGCCCGCCGGCGCACATGGCCCTGCTCCGGCGGCTGATGATCGGCCATAGGTGGATAGAGCCCGGCGAGTTCGAGGACGCGGTCGCGGCGTGCAACCTCCTGCCCGGACCCGCATCGACTCAACTGGCGATCTTCTGCGCGCGCTGGGTCGCCGGCCCGCGCGGCGCGGTCATCGGCGGGCTCGGCTTCATCGTTCCGGGGGTCGCGCTGATCCTGGCGCTGTCCGTGGCGTTCCTGGGAAGCTCCCCGCCCGTGTGGATCCGTGGCGCGGGCGCCGGCGCGGGTGCGGCGGTGGCGGCGGTTGCGGTGCACGCGGCGATCGGGCTGCTCCCGGCGAGCTCGGCACGGTCGGGTGCTCGTGGAGACCGACGGATGCGGTGGATCTGCTACGTGGCGTTGGGGGCGACCTCGGCGGCGGTCGTCGGCACGTATCTGGTGCTCGTGCTCCTGGCATGCGGCGTTGTCGAGCTGGCGATCGGCTCGCGGCTCGGGCGCCGGCGTGAGACGGCTTCATGGGCCCCGCTGCTGCCCATCGCCGCGGTTGGGACGGGCGGGATCGGCGCTCTGGCCTGGGTCGCGTTCAAGGTGGGCGCGCTGTCTTACGGCGGCGGGTTCGTGATCGTGCCGCTGATGCAGGGAGATGCCGTCCACACCTATCACTGGATGAGCTCCACCCAGTTCTTGAACGCGGTCGCGTTGGGCCAGGTCACGCCGGGGCCGGTGGTGGCCACGGTTGCCGCAGTCGGCTACGCGGCCCACGGTCTCGCCGGGGGCGCGCTCGCGGCGGTGATCGCCTTCTGTCCGTCGTTCGGGTTCGTGCTCGCGGGCGGCGGGCGCTTTGAGCAGCTGCGCCGCGACCCCCGCGCCCAGTCCTTTCTGGACGGCGCCGGCCCCGCGGCAATCGGCGCGATCCTCGGCGCCGCGGTCCCGCTGGCGATCGCCCTGCGCGAGACCTGGCAGTTCGCGATCCTCGCCGGCGCAGTCCTTGCTCTGCTCGTCGCGCGCGTGGGCGTCGTGGTGACGCTCCTCGCCGCGGGGACGATTGGGGCGCTCCTGGCCGTGGCGGGGGCGCCGGTTCCCCGCTGACCGCGGTGCGACTCTCAAGCTAGAAAGGCCCCGCAGTTGCGGAGCCTTTCCTTAGCAGGCCTGTAAGCCGGATCCTGTCGAGAGCAGCCATCCATCTTTGCGGCCTACCCGGACCTTGGCGGGCCACCTACAAACGGTCCTGCTTGGCCTAGCATCAGGTGGGGTTTGCCTGGCCGCCGCGTCACCGCGACGCCGGTGCGCTCTTACCGCACCATTTCAACCTTGCCGGCCTGGGGCTCTGCAGCGGCCCCCGGCTTAGGCGGTGTCATTTCTGTTGCACTTTCCCGCGGGTTTCCCCGGGTCGGTGTTACCGACCACCTTGCCCTGTGATGTCCGGACTTTCCTCGAAGGTGCACACCTCCGCGACTGCTCAGCCTGCACTATCGAGGATAGTCCCGAATCGGGCCGGCGTCGACCCCTCACCGTCCAGGGTGCGCGCCGTGAGCTCAAGACAGCGTCGACCCGCACCCCTCGCACCGACCCCCGATCGGGCGCGCGTGGGCGCCGTACTCGGGGTGCATAGGCTCGCCGCACACAGGGCACGTAGCGGGTCGATGGGCGGTGAGCCCCTCCCACACGCCGACGATAACTTCGTCCAGCATGGACTCACCGCCCGCGACGTTGTCGAACAGGCTCTGAGACTCTTGATCGGGTGCGGCCAGCGCGATCAAGCTCCGCTCCTCATCTGATGCTCCGCATCAAGCCCACGACCTTGCCGAGTACCCGTACCTCGCGACTCCGGATTGGCTCCATGGCGTCGTTCTCGGGTTGCAGGCGCACATGGTCGTTTTCCTGGAAGAACCGTTTCACGGTGGCTTCGTCGCCGACGAGCGCCACCACTACGTCACCGTCCTCGGCGGTGTCCTGCTGGCGGACGACCACGAGATCACCTTCGAGGATCCCGATGTCCTTCATCGAATCCCCGCGCACGCGCAGGATGTACTCCCCCTCCTCACCGCCGGCGAACGACGGGGTCTGTACATAGTCCTCGATGTTCTCCTCGGCCAGCACCGGCTGACCCGCGGCCACGTGACCCACGAGCGGAAGTCCCGGACGCACGATGCTCCGTACCCCCGCGGCGGCCTGACCGAGGAGCTCGATCGCTCGCGGCTTCGTCGGGTCGCGCCTCAGCAGGCCGATCCGCTCGAGGTTAGCCAGGTGCGCGTGAACGGTGGACGATGAGGCGAGACCAACCGCCTTGCCGATGTCGCGAACTGTCGGCGGATAGCCGTACTTCGCGGAGTAACGCTTGATGAAGTCGAATATCTCCTGCTGACGCTTAGTCAGGTCCATTCGTCCACTCCTTGCTCGTTTGGCACGGGACCCCGCGTACGTCGAACATGTGTTCGCAAATGTAGCGCGGCCCCAGGACGGACTCAAGATCGGCGGCCCGTGATCCCCCGGCGGCGCCCGGCACCGCATGGCGAGCCACCGGCGCGGGGCTATACTGGCCGCCCGACGCGCCTGTGGCGGAATTGGTAGACGCGCAAGGTTGAGGGCCTTGTGGACTGTAAGGTCCGTGGAGGTTCGAGTCCTCTCGGGCGCACTGGTAGAGCCCCGCATAGCGGGGCTTTTTGATGTCTTCGGACGGTTTTCCCCTTCGGTCCGACCATGGACGTACTGTTGTCACGCGACAAATACGTCCAATCGGTACGTCCAGTCGCCGCTCGTGATCACGCGGTGTATGTACGCATGCGTGTGAGCTTCCACCGCGGGGGCTGGGAGGTCCGCTGGCGCGACGTCGAGGGCTGTCGACGGGCTCGCCGGTTTTCGACCGAGGAGGGTGCCCGGGCTTTTGACGACGCGCTCGCTGAGGTCTCCCCCACTGCTCGCCGCGCCGACACGGCCAGCCCCGGCCGCAACGGCGGCGTGTACTCGTACCGTACTGCCGATGGAGTCCGCTGGCGCTTCGTGTACCGACGCAGCGATGGGACGCAGACGACGAAGCGCGGGTTCGTCAGCGAGCGAGCCGCTCGAGGCGCTGCCGCCGTCTCGTCGAGCAAGTGGAGCGTGGCGCGATCGGACACACCCGAGAGACATTCGGTGCTTATTGGGAGCGCTGGCTCGCCCGGCGCCGGCCATACCTCGAGACGGGCACATGGAGCGGCTACGAGATCGCCGGCCGCAAGCGGCCGGTGCCGGCGTTCGGCTCGCGGTCACTCGGCGAGCTATCCGTCGACGATATCCGTGAGTTCGTCGCCGAACTGGCCGAAGACGTCGAGGCTGGAGAGCTGGCGGCCAAGACAGTCAACAACGCACTCGGGACCCTCGTGGTCTGCTTGAACTCCGCCGTCAACGACGGGCTCCTTGCTGTCAACCCGGCGCTGCCGGAAGCGCCGGTGCGCGCTGCACTGGCCCCCGGTGCGCAAACGCGCTGACCAGGATCGAGCACGTCGACAGCTCGCGCCGATTCTGATGGTCGGCAGTACGTGGGCGAGATACCGGGGTTGAAGTCAGCGCGGCGTCGTTGCGCCTGCCGCTGGCTCGATCCCGAGCTGCCGCATGCGCGTCAGGTTGTCCTCGACTCCGGCCGCGGAGACGAGCTTGCCGTCCCGGACCCCGAAGATGTAGATCTCATCAACGTGCTCGAACCGGCGCCCGGTCGCGGGCAGGCCGAGCCATTCGCCCCGGTGCGTGGCCGAGCATCTGAAGTGGGCGACGACTTTGTCATCTTCGGCGATCAGATCGACGATCTGCATCTCGAAATCCGGGAAGGCGCTTTGAAACGGCTGGACCCAGCGCTTGGCGGCCTGCGCGAATTCTCCGGCGGCGAGCTCGTCGAGAACGTCGGGGTTGCGGCGGTTGACTGCCTCGCGCACGAGCCGGCGCACAAGCTGCTTGTTCTCCTCGGTAGACGACGACGCCACGGCCGGGGTTACTTCACCGCTCCTGTCGCGCAGGTGGCGCAGCCGCATGATTCGCCGCGCCAGGCGCGAGGTGCTTCGCTGATCGCGGCCACGGCGATCCCGAGCGCGACGACCGGATCGAGCCACCAGATGCCAAAGAGGGTGTTGGCGAGCAATCCGGCCAGGACAGCGACCGCGAGATACGCGCAGATCAGGTTCTGCCGTCCTTCTCCGGCGGTGGCGGGAGAAGCGAGCTGCTCGCCGAGGCGGAGCTTCGCGCGCCCCAGCCACGGGCAGATGCACAGCGTCGCGATGGACAGGCCGATCCCGAGGAACGTCGTCTCGGCGCGGTGCCCGACCAGTAGGGCGTGGCCAGCCTCGAAGGCTATGTAGGGGGCCAGGAGCAAGAAACTGAGCGCGACGAGCTGCTGTGCTCGTCGCTCGGAGCTGGGAGACAGCGTGCGTGAGCCGGAGAAGCGCCACAGGACGATGACGCTGGCGAGGCCTTCGATCGCGCCATCGAGCCCGTTGCCAAGCAGCGCGGTCGAGCCGGCGAGCAGACCGGCGGTGGTGGTGGCAGCGCCTTCGAAGCAGAGCCAGGCGAGCGAGATGGTGGCGAGCCTGCGCGCCCGCCGGGCACCGTGCAGCCATTCGCTGCTGCCGAGCTGCGCGCCAGTGAACGTGGGGCTGAGTTCGGCCACCGCGCCGATCCCTTGTCAGTTCGACCGCTTGCGCGCGCGGATGATCGCGGCGGCCGCGTGCTCGTGCACGCGGTGAGTCTCGCGGATCTCGATCGCGTCGAAGCCGGCGCTCGCCAGCGCCGAGCGAAACTCTTGCTCGGTGAGCGCGCCGGCGACACATCCGGTCCACGCGGCCATGTCCGCGCGCGTCGACTCGTCCATGTCGGTGTCGGCGATCACGTCGGAGACGGCGAATCTACCGCCCGGCCTCAGCACCCTCGCGGCCTCGCGCAACACCTGCGGCTTGTCGGCCGAGAGGTTGATCACGCAGTTGGAGATGACCACGTCGACGCTCTCGTCCGTGAGTGGCATCTCCTCGAGGAAGCCCTTGAGGAACTCGACGTTCCCGACCCCGGCTTCGGCCGCGTTGGCTCTGGCGAGCTCCAGCATCTCGTCGGTCATGTCCAGACCGATCGCCTTGCCGGTAGGTCCGACCCTGCGGGCGGAGATGAGCACGTCCGCGCCGGCGCCAGAGCCGAGATCCAGCACAGTCTCGCCTTCGTCGAGGTCCGCGACGGCGGTCGGCACGCCGCACCCAAGCGACCCCGTCAGCGCCGCCTCGGGCACGTCCGCGCCGGTGGCCTCGTCATACAGCGCGCTCCCGAATACGCCCGCCGCGTCGGGCGGACTGCAGGTAGGGTCGCTCGACCCGCAACACCCGCCCTGTGTCGCCGCGGCGGCCGGCTGCGCGGCTGCCCTGGCAGCGGCGGCGTACTTCGCCCGCACGGTCTCGCGAATATCGGTCAGCTCAGCCATGCCGATAGCTCCTTTAGCGCTTCTGGCTTAACGTAGTAATAGGCCCACAGCCCCCTGCGCTCGGAATCGACGATCCCCGCCGCGCGCAGCCTGCCCAAGTGGTGCGACAGGGTCGGCTGGGAGATGTCAAACAGCGGCACCAGCTCGCACACGCACACCTTCCCGGCGTGCTTTCTGAGCACGTCCACCAGCTGCAGGCGGACAGGATCTCCCAGAGCCTTGGCCACCTCGGCCATGCGCGCCGCTTCCTCGCGTTCGACGTCGGGGTACACGACCGGATCGCAGCAGCGCTCCCCCGCCGGCCGCTTCACCTTCGGGACCAGTTCCAGATCGACAGCCATCGATATATGTGTATCGATTGAAGTGACGACTGTCAATCGATAAGCTGCTGGTGATGGAGCACGTGCTGTTCGTGTGCACCCACAACGCTGGACGCTCGCAGATCGCACAGGCCCTGTTTGAGCAAGCCGCCCACGGGCGCCACGCCGCCGCCTCGGCCGGCACCGCGCCCGCCGACCGGGTTCATCCCGAAGTAATCGAGGGGATGCGCGAACTCGGGATCGACCTCGCCGACCGCCAGCCGCAGCTGCTCACCCCAGAGCTCGCCAAGCAAGCGGACGTCGTCGTGACGATGGGGTGCGGCGATCAATGCCCGTTCATTCCTGGCAAGCGCTACATCGACTGGGAGCTCGAAGACCCCAAGGGCCGCCCGGTCAAAGAAGTGCGCGCGACCCGCGACGAGATCGCATGCCGCGTTAGCGACCTGCTCGCCGAGCTCGACGGCGTCCGCCCCACCACCGCCTGACCGTCACCGCACCTATGTCCACGAAGGATGGGTGACGTGGCAGGCATCGCCAGCCGCCGCTCGGACTTCTCCTTCGTGTTCGCCGGGCTCGCTAGCAGCAGTTGGCGCTTCGTGGTCGTCGAGGCGACAAACCGGCAATCTGGCCAGAGCCGCGGTTTCCGCGCGATGCGGGCACCGGTCCGGACCGGCAATCGCGCCAAAGCGAAAGCAGGACGCCACCCGTCGCCGGCCTCAGGCTCCGATCGGACGAGACCGAACGCCAACAGGGATCGCGTTTGTAGCGGTGTCAGCGGCGCGTCAGGGCGAGTTCGTACGAGGAACCTCGCCGCCCGCCCACCTCAGCCGGTCCGGTGGCGACGAACCCGACCTTTCTGAGCACCCTCTGAGAGGCGACGTTCTCGTCGCTGGTCGCCGCTTTGAGTGTCCGCAGCCCATACTGCTCACGCGCAATCCGGCAGAGGTCCTGCAGCGCGGAAGTCGCGACTCCACGACCGGCGACTTGTTGTGCAATGCGATAACCGACTTCCGCCGTCCCGTCCACAAGGTCGTACAGATTGAAGCGACCCATGACCTTCTCGTCTTGGTCGACGAGCACGTAAAAGACGCAGGCACCGCTTTCCTGCTCAGCCAAGAGTGAGCGAAATCGTTCAGCGAACTGCGCATAGAAGTCATCGCCGCGATCGCTGATGAACTCGGAGAAGTAAGCCCGGTTCGTCTGCTCAAAAGCGAGAACCGCAGGTTCGTGATCAGCGCGAAGACGCTGCAGTTTGAACACTCGTCAAACCTACCGTGCCTGGGCATCCCGACGACCAGGGGCACCGCTCGACGTAGAGGGTCCTAGCGCGCGCAGTTCAACTCGACTGCCCTCCGCCGCGGTGCGGGCAGTCTCGCCCACAGAGCGCCTTCAGCTGAGAGCAGCCGTCTCGCCGAGGTGTGCCCGTCATCGGCGAAGGCCCCATCCCGACCTCCTACACGCGCGCGACCACGCTTGGAGCGTCGAACTCGCCGCAAATCCGCCAAGAGCGAAAGGCGCCGGAACCGCAGATAGCCGCCAGGCAGAGGTGGTTAATGGCCGTCGACGTTTCGGAGGATCGCTTCGATCAGCGCTCCCTTGGCGTCGGCGTATTCGTTCATATCGGCCCAGCCACGCTCTGCGAGCCGCCGCTTGAGTTGCTCGTAGGCGCGTCGAGCCTCGGGTGAGCGTTGCAGCTGATCCCGGAATCTCAGGCAACGGACCACCTCGGGATCGGAGTCGCGCCAGACGTGCACGTGAACATCACGTTCGGGGGTGCGGAACATGCGGTGCCCGGGCTCTCGGACGCGTAGCTCATATCCGACCGATTCGAGTGCCGGCACGATCGAGGTGTCATCCTCGAGGTCTTCTACGGTCACCAGGAGGTCGATGATCGGCTTGGCGCCCAAGCCGGCAACGGCGGTTGACCCGATGTGCTCAATCCGGAGCGCTGTGCCGGCAAGGGCAGCCGCGCACCGATCGCGCTCGACCTCGAATCGCGCTGGCCAGTTCGGGTCGTAGTCGACGATCACGACGTCGCGTTTCTCACGCCCTCCAACCAGCACCGCGTCCAGGTCCAGCTGCCGCCCACGGGGGCCGACGCCGGGCTTCTGGCGGCCGGGCATCCCGTCCGTTACCCCGGTCGGTCGCCGAACACGGGCCGGTCCCGCTCGGCGAAGGCCGCGCGATGATGCTCGACAGACTCACGCCCGGGACGTCCCACCACCTGAAGTTCGGCCACCCGCGATGCCCTTCTCCCAAGGCTCAATTCACTGTGCATTGTCGATCTATCGATCAGCGCCCATCCAGGCTGCTCCAGACCTGTGGCATGGCGCGGATTTCGAGTTCGCGTACGAGCATTTGAGCGGCCATGCCAACGCCTTCGGTGAAGGTGGGAAAGGCGAGCTGGAGCTCCGCGACGTGCTCAATGCGCATCCCGGCCGCCATGCAAGCGGCGACCATCTGGATTACCTCGGCCGAATATTCGCCGAGCACGTGCGCGCCCACGATCTCCCGTCGATCGCGCTCAACAATCAGCTTGCAGAAGCCTTCTGGTTGGTTGTCGGCGACGGGACGCAGGAGATCCTCGTAGCGGGCGACCGCCACCGCGCAGTCGAGGCGGGCGTGTGCTTGAGCCTCCGTGAGGCCGACGCTGCCGTACTCGGGATCGGTGAAGCTTCCGGCCGGGACCACATCGTGGACAACCCTCCGCCGCGGCCCTAGTACCGCGTTCTCGGCCGCCACGCGGCCCTCGAGGCGGGCGCTGGAGACAAGCATGCTGTGCCCGTCCACGTCGCCCGCGGCGAAGATGTGGGATCGACTTGTCCGCAGGTGGTCATCCACGGTCACGTAGCCACCCTCGACCGACACGCCGGCTGCGCCAGGCTCGATACGGTCGGCGTTGCCGGGCCAGCCCACGGCGAAGAAAGCCGCATCGACCTCGACCTCCGAGACCTGCCCGTCCTCAGCGATCCGGTGGGACACGCGCAATGCCTGACCAAGCGACTCGAGCTGCTCAACCGTCGCGCTCGTGACGACCTCGATGCCGCGCCCGCGGAAGGCCCGCTCGAGCTCGGCTGACACCTCCTCGTCGGCCCCGGGCACGATCCGCGACGCCCGCTCGAACAGCCAGACCCGACAGCCAAAGTCAGCCAGGATCGAGGCGAGCTGGCAGCCCGTATCCGCGGCGCCGATGACGCACACGCGGGCGGGGAGGACGCTCAGTGTCCGCACGTCCTCGTAGGTCAGGGCCAGCTCAGCGCCCGGGATCGGGAGCCTCCCTGCTCGCCCCCCAACGGCGATGATCACCCGCTCCGCAGTCCAAGTGCGGCCGTCCGCAGCTTCGATCGTGGACGCATCGACGAATCGCGCTTCGCCGACCCCCTCCACCACGTCCACTCCCATGGCGCGAATGTGGTCCGCCATGTGCTTGCGCTCGTGGGCGTACCTGGCCACCCGCTCTGCGTTGGCGAGGGTCGCGGCTAGGTCCACGCGCGGCTTGGGACCCCGGAGGCCGAACGCCTCCCAAGAGCCCCAATCCCTGACGAGGCGAGCGGCCCGAGCCAACGTCCGCACCGGGGCGGGCCCCTCGTTGAGGCTGGTCCCGCCAACCTGCTGTCGCTCCACGAGCGTGACGTCGGCCCCCAGTTCGACCGCTTGCAGGGCCGCGGTCACCCCGGCGGGACCACCTCCGAGAACAAGGACACGCACCGGTCGGCTCAACTCGTCGATCAACGCAGCGATCTGAACGCCGCGCGTATTTCTTCAGAGAAGAGTCGCGGCTGTTCCCAGGCGGCGAAGTGGCCGCCCTTGTCGACCTCGTTGAAGTAGATGAGGTTGTCGGGATACGCGCGCTCTGCCCAGCTCCGCGGTGCTCGATACAACTCGTCGGGGAAAACGCTGATGGCAAACGGAATGGTGATCGGCTTGGCGTCGAAGAAGTCCGCCTTGTTCTCCCAGTAGAGACGAGCCGAGGAAACCCCGGTGTTCGTCAGCCAGTAGAGCGTGATGTTGTCGAGGACGTCGTCTCGCGTAAGGTCACTCTCCAGTCGTCCCTGGAGAACCTGTTGTACGAGCCCGGGCTGGCCCGTTCCGTCGCCGTGGTCGAGCATGAAGGCCGCTAGATCGACGGGCGAGTCCGCCAGCCCGTACAAAGTTTGCGGGCGCGTCGCCATGATGAGCGCGTAGGCCACGTGCTTGGCATAGAAGTTCGTCAACTGCTCATACGCGCGTCTCTCGTCACCTGAGAGACCGGATGGCGGCGGGTCGCCTTGCTCGAACCCCTTCACGACATCGGCTGGAGCAGTACCCGGCATGTTGGAATGAATGCCGAGCAACTCCGGAGCTGCCTGTGCACCCATCGCCTGGGTGACCGCGGCACCCCAATCGCCGCCCTGCGCCACAAACCGGGCGTATCCAAGACGCTTCATCAGCGCCACCCAGGCACGGGCGATGCGGACGGGATCCCATCCGGTGGCAGTCGGCTTGGCGGAGAACCCGTGGCCCGGCAGCGAGGGAATCACGAGATGGAACGCGTCCGCCCCGCTCGCGCCATGTGCCGTGGGGTCGGTAAGCGGCTCGATGATCTTCAGCTGCTCGATGATCGAACCCGGCCACCCGTGCGTGACGATCAGCGGCAGTGCGTCCTCGTGCTGGGAGCGAACGTGAATGAAATGAATGTCCCGCCCATCGATCCCGGTGATGAACTGCGGGATGGCGTTCAGTTTCGCCTCGCACTTGCGCCACTCGTAGTCTGTCCCCCAGTAGCGGGCGAGCTCCTGCATCGTCGCGAGCGGCACGCCTTGCGAGTCGTCGGTGACCGTCTCGCGCTCGGGCCAGCGTGTGGCGCTTATGCGCCTACGCAGCTCGACGAGCTCCGCCTCCGGAAAACCCACCTGAAACGGGCGAATAGCTGCGTTGTCGCCGCCGGTCTGCTCTGCTGCTTCAGTAGAGGACATCCGCGCTCCTAAGGTTGTCGTCGCGCACCTGCCTCACGGTCCGCGGTTCGTGTGTTCTGGGTACGATCGATCCTGTGCGGGACGACCCCTCGCTCCCGTGACACTCCTGGTTGTGCTCCCTGGCCTCCAGGCGGAACAGCTCGCTACGCCGCCCTCATCGACGTCATGGGTTTGGCGTCCGGAGCACGGGATCGGTGAAGCTTACAATCCGCCGAGCCAGGCCGACTGGACGCGACGGCGCTTGCGCCGCTGCGCGGCTTGTGTATGCCGTGGACCCTCGAGGGTGGTAGGAATCAAGCCGCGACCTGCCGTGGGCGCGATCGCTCGGCGCTCAAGCTGACTTGACGACCGAGCTGCGCCAGCTGCCCGGCGCGTAGGACTTACGCACAGCCTCCGCGTACGGCACGGGGCTGACCACTGCCCGGATCTCCTTCTGCACATGGGGCTCGACGGTCGGCTTCGAAGTGCCCCCACCCTCCTCGCCCCAGACGAGGATGACCTCGGATCCGGGCGCCGCATATCTCGAATCCACCACGGCCAGCGTCAACATCTTGGCCTCGTTGACGCTGTAGCCGATCCAGGTTGACACACCCACGGTCTCGTCTTCGATGGTCACCCTGTCGAACGGGTGCATCGAGTACACCGCGGAGGGCCAATCCATGAACAACGCACGGTCGGTCTTGTTGAACATCGTTCGGATGGTGTCGGCGACGTCGTCGTCGTTCAGGGCCAGCGTCACCTTGTGGCGATGGTCGGCCCCGTTCATCTGCTCGAGCGCGTCACGGCCGATGAAGTCATGATCGAACTTCACGAGGTGCCCGTACCCGAGGTCCCAGGGCGTGAAGTAATAGTCCGCGATGTTCTGGGAGTAGAAGCTCCCGCCGATGGACGCGGAGCCTTCGTAACCTGTGGCCGGGAGCCATTCGCGGTATGGCTTCAACCGGTCGTCCGAGTAGACGGCCGGAAGCGGCGAGGGAATCCACCCCGATTCCAGCGCGTTCGACGAATACGCCCTCCCTCCCACCTGTCTGAGGCCGAACTCCTCTCCGACCGCGACGATGGCCTCACGCACGGCCTCACCGTCCTCCCAGGGGCCGAACAGCTCCCACCCCGGCTGGCCCGCCATGCCGTGGCGCAGAGCGCGAGCGCGCCAGCCGGCGATCGTGGCACCCGTCAGGTGGAAGAACCTCAGATCGGGCGGGGTCTGGCCGATCAGCTTTTCGATCACCTGCATGGAGTGCGGCCCCTGGATCTGAAAGCGGTAGGACTTGCGCCGCCCGTCCGTTCGCAACGCGGTCCTCTGATCGAGCTCGACGCGCACGTCGTACCCTCCGGTCTGGGCGTGGTAAGTCACCCAATTGAGCACAGGCGCGCGGCCGACCAGGTTGAACTCGTGCTCGCTCAGGTGAAACAGGATCACATCCCCGATCACGTAACCGTCATACGTACACGGCACGAACTGCTTGGCCCTATCGACGTCGAACGAGCTGAACGTGTTGACGCCGAGGAAGGAGAGAAGCTTCAGCGCATCAGCGCCACGCACCGCGAGATCGGCCATGTGATAGGACTGGTTGAACAGGACGCAGGTGTGTTGCCAGGCGTGCTGCTCGTCGCGCCAGTTGGTGAATTCTCCGGGCACGCCGGGATAGACATTCGGACCTGTCTGTGAATTGCGAAGGAGCTCGACCGGACTGGTGCCGGCTAGCAGGTCTTCCAGGCTGTCGCTCACGGACTTCTCCTCAATGATCTTCGTTCTAACTGCGAGTTAAACCTGGCGTGGGTTGATCGGTCCCTCAACTGCCTTCGGTTGCCACCGGGCCCGTGACCTTCGCCTGCGCGCCGAGCGGCCGGGCGCGGCTCCCACCGAGGTACGCAGCGATGACCCGCGGATCATCGCGCACCACCTCGGACGTGCCGTCCGCTATTACCCGGCCGAATTCCAGCACCACCACGCGGTCGCAGATGCCGAGCACCAGCCCCATGTCGTGATCGATCAGCAGCGTCGATTGACCGCCGTCGGCCAGCTCCCTGAGGCGCCGGCCGAGCTCCTCGCTCTCGCGCGCGTCGAGCCCGGCGGCGGGCTCGTCCAGGCACAGGACCCGGGGCCGGCTTATCAGGGCACGCGCCACTCCGACGAGCTTGCGCTGACCTTCTGAGAGCTCGTCCGGCATGGCTTCAGCAGCCCAACCGAGACCGACCAGGGCGAGCGCGGCCTCAACATCGACGCGCTGATCGGCGGATTCTTCCGCAGGAGAGGCACTGGGCCGGCCCGAGGCTACGGTCAGGTTCTCGCGCACGTCGAGATCGTCGAAGAGCTCCGTGCTCTGCCACGTCCGCACCAGTCCGAGCCGCGCTCTCTCGTGCGCCGGCAGCCTTCCGATATCACGGCCATCGAGCTCTACGCTGCCGGTGAATGGGACGAACCCGGTGATGGCGTCCACGAGCGTTGTCTTGCCGGCGCCATTGGGTCCGATCAGCCCGACGAGCTCGCCGTCGCCGACATTCAGATCGACGTCGGCCAGTGCTCGTACTCCTCCAAACGCGACCGATGCTTGGCTGATCCGCAGGACCGGAGCCAGCGCCGCGGGGCGCCGGGGGCGGGTCGCCGCCGGCTGGGGCGCGGTGCCGTGCTCGCCCGCCGTGACCTCCGGCCGCGCGGGCCGCGGCGCGGGCCTACGCACGGCGCGATCCTCATCGGGGGTGACCTCCGGCCGTGCGGGCTGAAGACGCGCCCGTCTGTGCGTTCGCTTGTAGACCGCCCCCGCGACGCCTTCGGGATTCTGGATCAACGTGAGGATCAGGATCGCGCCCCCGAACAGCAAGAACCAGTTTCCGTTGATCCCGAGCCATTTGTCGAGGGCGTAAGGCAACAGCGCCTGGGTAGAGATCAGTCCCGCGAACACGGCGCCCGAGATCAGGGTGATGCCGCCGGCGTAAGCAAAGGCGATCAGGCTGAGCGCGGTGACGGCGTCGAATCGGTCGGCGCTCACCGAGCCGAAGTTGTACGCGTAGAGCGCTCCGGCGATTCCGGCGATGAATGCGCTGATGGCGAACGCGGTCAGCTTGACGCTGCCGGGATTGATGGAGGCGGCGGCCGCGGCGCGCTCGTTCGAGCGGACCGCGAGCATCCGCTGGCCGAGCCGCCCCCGCCGAATCACCCCCACGAGCAGACACAGGCCAACGGCCGCGATCAGCGCCACCCATCCGAAGACGGGGCTCGGCAGGTTGCCGTCGAGCCCGCGGAACGCCGCCCGCGGACCGAGGTCGAACCCCAGCAGGTGCGGCTCTGGAACCGGAGAACCGGTCTGGCCTCCGCCCCAGGTGCTGTTGATGAAGCCGAAGTTGACGATCGCCACCGCCGCGGCGAGCGTGACCACGACCAGACTGACGCCGCGCACACGTAGAGCCGAGACCGCGGTCAAGAGCCCGAGGACGACGGCTGCTCCCGTGCCCAGCAGCGGCGCGAGCGGGAAGCCGATACCGGCGTTGACCGCGAGGTGGGAGATCGTGAACCCGGAGACGCCGGCGAGGGCCAGTTGCACGACCGAGATCTGGCCGACGAACCCGGTGATCACGACCAGCGAGAGGGCCATCACGACACCGATAAGCGAGTTGATCGTGGCCTGGCGGAAATCGAACGGCAGCACGACCAGAGCGACCGCGCACACGGCGGCCAGCGGCAGCCCGGTTACGAGGAGGTGTCGCGGGCGCGGCGCCGCGGGCAGGCGCCGTTCGATCAGCTCACCTCGGCTGGGCAGCCGCCCGCCGCGAAGGAACATGGCCGCGACGATGATCAGGAACGCCAGCAGCTCCTTGACCCCGGGCAGGGCCACTCCGCCGGAGGTGGGGAACCACGACTGCCCCGACAGATAGTCGAGCAACGAATCCAGGATCCCGATCCCGATCCCCGCCGCGCACGCGATCCCGAACGAGGTGAAGCGAGCCAACAGCGCCGCGGCGAGCGCCGGCACGATCTGCAGCGGGAGCGTGGTCGAGTCGAGCTGGGTGATCGACGCCGCCAGGATCCCGATCGCCCCGGCGATCAGCGAGGCGAGCAGCGTGTTCCACATCGAGAGCGTGTTCGGAGAGAGCCCTCCGAGGATCGCCGCCACCTCGTTCTCGGATGCCGCCCGGGTGGCCAGCCCGAAATCCGTGAAGCGGTAGAGCGCCCACAGCGCGATCGTCACCGCGATCACAAACCCGGTGAGGATGAACCTGTCGACCGGGATCACCGCACCGAGCACCGACACGGTGCTCTGCGGGAGGACCGTGGGCTCGGGTTGCTGGGTGGTGCCGAAGGCCAGCAGCACGGTCGCCTGCATGACGAGCAGCACGCCCAGGGTGCAGACGAGCTTTGCCAACGGTGCCGCGGTCCGCAGCGGACGGAACGCCACCAGCTCGGTCAGGACCCCCACGAACACCGCGAAGGCCAAGCTCACCACGAGCGCTGGCCCGCGTGAGAGCTGCACGCCGAGGAGCTGATCGGTCGTCAGCGCCCAGAACGCATAGCCGGCCAGCATCGCCACGCCGCCGGTGGCCAGATTGATCACGCCGGCGCCGCGATAGGTGACCACCACGGCAATCGCGATGGCCGCGATCAGCGCACCCGAACCGAGCCCGAGCAGGATGAACAGCAGTACCTGTTGCACCGCCGGTCCCCCGCCGGGTCAGTTCCGGGGCCTCACGCTCACTGCGGCGGCTGCAACCAGCCCGCGGTCTTCGCGAACACGTGCTTGCCCTTGTACTGGAAGAACTGGGCCTTGTCGTTACACACCGCCGGAGCGGAGGGATACTTTCCGCACTGCAACGAGGGCGCTCCCAGCGCCACCGGCCCGGTGAAGGACTTCGCCTTCTGCAGTACCGCCTGCGGTGTTATGTGCCCATATCCGAGCTGGTTGAGAAACCGCACGGTGGTCAGGACCTGCGAGAACGCGACGATGTTCCACGGATCCGGAGCGGTGGCCGGCGTTCCGTATTTCGAGGTGACCTTCATGTACGCCGGCATCCCGGGATCGGTCGGGTCGCCGAACAGGGAGCTGGCGATCGCGTAGGACCAGATCGGGAAGTCGCCGCCGAGACCGGCCGCCACCAGACCGTTCAGGCACAGCGGCGCGGAGACGATCTTCTTGGCGTCGGTGATCCCGAGCTGCTTGAGGCCCTTGGCGAGATTCACGCAGCCCGAGGAATCGCTGTACGGAATCACCATGTTGGCGGTCTGCGCGCCGGCGCTCGTCAACGGGCCGATCAGGTCGGTTTCGCTTTCGTCGTAGCCGACCTTCTTGACGGTGACGCCGGCGGACTGCAACGACGAGGCGATGGCCGCCGCACCCTGCGTGATGCCGGCGATGTTCGGATACACGAGTGCGGCGCTCTTGGCGTGGAGCACCTGCGTCGCGTAAGTTCCGAACGGACCGAGGACGTGCGTGACGTCGCCGAACAGGATGACCGCGTTCTTCGCGACGGAGTCGACCGGAGTGACGGCCACGCCGACAATCACCGGCTTGGACCCGGCGATCGTCGAATAGAACGACTGGATCCCGATCGCCACCGCACCCTCGTCGATCACCGACACCGACTTGTCGGCGGCGAGTTGCTGGCCGCACGTCGTGCCTTCCTCCTCCGCGGAGCGGATGAAACAGGTCTTCAGCACGACCGGATGTCCGTCCACGCCGCCGAGCTCCGTGTTGATGTACTTGACCGCCATCTGCGCGCCGTTGGTCGCCAGCGGTCCGATCTGCTGCTGGCCGCCCTGCTGGTTGATGAATCCGATGTAAACGGGCGGGAGCGAGGAGTTGGCCTTCCCGGCCTTGCCGTCGACGTAGGACAGGTAGTTGGTCACGGCGGCATCGCCCAGGCCGCCCGATCCCGCCGCCGCCGACGGAGCAGTGCTCGTCGCCGAGGTCGAAGCGGAAGCTGTGCTGGGCGTGCTCGAGCTGCTGCTACTGCTGCCGCAGGCGGCTACACCCAAGGCCATGGCAACGAGCATCGCCACCGCCAGCCACGCCCGGCGCGTCTCTCTGGTCACCTTGTTCTCCTCCTCACTCGCTCTGAGGTTCGCCTTGCCAATCGGGCCGATCGGTCACGCCGCCGCTTTGGCTCCCCACAGTGCTCTCGACGCCAGCCGTGCCCCTTCCGCGAGCGCGGCCAGCTTGGCCCACTGGATCTCGGGGTGAACGCGCTGGATGAAGGCACCCTGGGCGAATCCGCAGTCGGTTCCGGCGAGGATGTTCTCCCGGCCGACCACGTTTGCCAGACGGATGAGCCGCTGGGCGACGAGCTCCGGGTGCTCGACGACGTTCGTGTGGTGGGTGACGACTCCGGGAATCAGCTTCTTGCCCTCTGGAAGGGGGACGTCTTCCCACACCCGCCACTCGTGCTCGTGCCGCGGGTTGGCCTGCTCCATCGCATAGGTGCCGGCGTGGACGTCCAGGATCAGGTCGACGACGTCCCGCAGCGGCGGATCGAACGCGTGCGGCCCATGCCAGCTGCCCCAGCAGACGTGGTAGCGAACGCGCTCCTCGGGGAGCCCGCGGAGCGCGTGGTTGAGAGCGCGCACCCGAAGCTCGGCCCAGCGGCGGTAGTCCTCGAAGGACTCGCCGCGCGACATCATCGTGTCGCACTCGTGCATCATCACCGCGTCGTCGACCTGCAACAGCAGCCCGGCGTCGACGATCCCCCGGTACTCCTCGTGCAGCGCGTCCGCGAGCGCGAAGACGAACTCTTCCTCGGTCGCGTAGTGATCGTTCTTGAGCCAATAGGCGCTGGCCGGGGCGACCACGGGCAGAAACCCCTCTATGTCCTCGTGCTCGGCGAGCGCCGCCCTCAAGTTGTCGATATCGCGATCGAGCGCCGTTCGGTCGTAGTGGAGCGGACCAGTGCACACCCACTCCACGACGCCCCCACCTCCGGGCTCGTCGTCGACCGTCCCGCTCGACGCCGCGTAATTGCTCTCGCGCGTGGCGGCCTCGTCGAGTGCGTCGAGCGCCGCGTAGGCGCCGGGAAACGCTTGCCGGTCGCGGCTCGGCGGCAGCATGCTCGCCCCCTCGATGGTCACCGGCCGCACCTCGAGGCCGCTGACGCGCTCGTATAGGTACGTGATCCAGCTGGCCTTGCCCATCTCCCCGTCGTCCACCACGTCGATCCCGGCCTCGACCTGCCGGCGCACCACGTCCGCGACGGCGTCCCGCAAGCACTCGGCGTAGGCGGCCTCATCGAACGCCTGCCCCCGCTCCTTCGCGGCGAGGAAGGCCAGGAGCTCGGGTGGCCGGATCAGGCTGCCGGTGTGCGTCGCAAGGATCCTGTCCATGTCCGCTCCTCTCCCGGGTGTGAGTCGCCGTCACCGCCTCGGGCTCGAGCCGGTGATCGCACCTCAGCGGATCAGATCGAGGAGGGACCGAACAGCGCCAGTGCGCCCAGACTCAACTCTGCGGCCGACACTGTGCGCTGTGCGACAACTGGTTGCAGGGCGGCGAGCTTCCCACTCGACGTGGCGCCCGAGCGTCGCTACAGTGCCGGTCGCCGAGAAGAGGAGAGATCCGTGGACATAGCTGTCTACTGGCGTGGGTCGCGGTGACGTTGCTGATCGACACCGACGTGGTGCCGGCCCGGGAGCGTGCGGATTATTGGGCCGAGGCGTCGCGGGTGGCGTTTCACCCGTTGCACATTCGAGCCGACTCGGGCCGTCCGTTCTCGGCCCGGATGTGGGGTGACCATCTGGGATCAATCGGGGTGTTTCGGATCGCCGCGGCGGCTAACACCATGACCCGGACCCCCCGAGATATCGCCGCCGGCGATCCGGATTGCCTGCACCTCGAGATGCTCTTGCGGGGACAGCTGCGCGGCGCGCAGCAGGATCGGGCGGCGGCGCTGACGCCTGGCGATCTCACGGCCTATGACACCTCGCGGCCCACGATCTTCACTGCCGACGGGCCATTCGACATCCTGGTCCTGCGCCTGGCCAAGGCCACGTTGGGTAAGCAGGCCAGGAACATCTCTCGGCTGACGAGCGTCAGGATCGCCGGCGGCAGCGGGCTTCCCCGCTTAGCGGCGCGGTTCTTCTTCGAGGCCGCTACCGGCCTTGCCGATGGCACCATCGCGCGAGACGACTGCGGTCTCGAGGGGCACATGATCGACCTGGTGCGCCGGCTGTACGTGGACCTCGGCAGTTCCTCGCACCCCACTCGGCCGCGCTCGACGGCGGAACTGCTGCTTCAGGCCCAGTCGCAGATCGAGGCGAGACTGGGCGATCCGGGGCTCAACCCTGAAGCGATCGCTCGGGCGTGCTTCATCTCGACGCGGTATCTGCATCGAGTGTTCGAGAGCGAGGGACTGAGCGTCTGCGGTTTCATTCGCGCCACGCGCCTTGATCACTGCCGGCGCGACCTGATCGATCCCGCGCTCGCGGATCAGCCCATCGGGGCCATCGGGAGCCGATGGGGGTTGTCGAGCGCCCCGCACTTCAGCCGCCTGTTTCGGGAGACGTACGGTTGCTCGCCGCGGGAGCTCCGGCACAGCGCGGGGCGTGGCCTGACGCCAGGCCGTCCACAGGCGCCCTCGACGCCGTTTCGGTCGAGCGCAGGGGCCGTCGAGCACGCCGAGGTGTGGGCGCGCACGGGGTGGACTCCGATCCCGGGTGCGGGATGACGTGAGCGCGGTTCTCGAGCTCGAGCGCCTGACCGCCGGTTACGACGGTGTGCCCGCGGTACGGGACTTGACGATCTCGATTGCGGCGGGCGAGGTCGTGGCCCTGATGGGCGCCAACGGCGCCGGCAAGACGACCACGTTGAAGGCGATATCGGGGCTGCTGAGACCTCTGGGCGGGTCGGTGCGGCTGGACGGCCTCGACCTGATGGGCGTCTCACCCACCGCACGGGCCCGCAAGGGGATCGTCCACGTGCCCGAGAACCGCGGGATCTTTTACGGCCTGACCGTGATCGAGCATCTCCGGCTCGCCGGCGTTCGCGAACGCGGTGCGCAAGAAGCCGCCCTGGCGCGGTTTCCTGCCCTGCGCGACCTGCGCGACCGCAGAGCCGGACTGCTCTCGGGGGGCGAGCAGCAGATGCTGGCGATCGCCCGGGCGCTCACGCGCGAGCCGAAGGTGCTGCTCCTGGACGAGCTCAGCCTCGGACTGGCGCCGGTCATCGTGGAGCGGCTGCTACCGCTCGTGCGAGAGTTCGCCGACAAACATGGGAGCGCCGTGCTGCTCGTCGAGCAGCACGTGCAACTCGCGCTCGAGGTGGCCGACCGCGGTTACGTGCTCGCGCACGGAGAGCTCGTCGCCGCAGACAGCGCGGAGCGTCTGCGAGGTGACGCCGAGCTGCTGACGGCTAGCTACCTCGGGGAGCGCCGGACCCTCCCAAACGGATAGGAAATCCCGACAATTTCGGAGAGGAAGGGGGCTTCCTGCGAAACCCACGTCGGCCTTTCATCGCCCGGAGCCTCGCCCCGTAGGATGACGGGCATCTCACTGCCGATGGAGGAGCCCCGATGAGCACCGCGACCACGACCGCAACTCCGCTCCGAGCTCGCCCTGCCTGGCGGGCCCTCGAACAGCACTACGAAGCCATCCGCACATCGCACCTCCGGACCCTGTTCGCGGAGGACCCCGGTCGCGGCGAGCGGCTGGTCGCGGAGGGCGCGGGCCTGTACCTGGACTACTCGAAGAACCGGGTCACCGACGAGACGATCGCGCTCCTCGTGCGGCTGGCCGACGAGTGCGCGCTGGCGGAGCGGACCGAGGCGATGTTCCGGGGCGAGAGGATCAACGTCACCGAGAACCGTTCCGTGCTCCACGTCGCGCTGCGCATGCCGAAGAGCGAGTCGCTGGTGGTGGACGGCGTGGACGTGGTGGCCGAGGTCCACGACGTGCTCGATCGCATGGCGGAGTTCTCCGATCGGGTCCGCTCCGGCGAGTGGAAGGGCCACACCGGAAAGCCAATTCGCAACGTCATCAACATCGGCATCGGCGGCTCCGACCTGGGACCCGTGATGGCCTACGAGGCCCTACGCCATTACTCCCGACGAGACCTGACCTTCCGGTTCGTCTCCAACGTCGACTCGACCGACTTCGCCGAGGCGACCCGTGACCTCACCCCGGAGGAGACGCTGTTCATCGTCTCCTCGAAGACGTTCACCACGCTCGAGACCATGACCAACGCCCGCACCGCGCGCGAGTGGGCGATCGCCGCGCTCGGGGACGAGTCCGCGATCGCCAAGCACTTCGTGGCCGTGTCCACGAACGCGGAGGAGGTGTCGAAGTTCGGGATCGACACCGACAACATGTTCGGGTTCTGGGACTGGGTGGGCGGGCGATACTCGATGGACTCGGCGATCGGCCTCTCGACGATGCTCGCGATCGGGCCCGAGGGCTTCCGCGAGCTGCTGGCCGGCTTTCACGAAATGGACGTCCACTTCCGAACCACCCCGCACGCGCGGAACCTTCCGGTCCTGATGGGATTGCTCGCGATCTGGTACGGAGACTTCTTCGGCGCTCAGACGGTTGGCGTCATGCCGTACTGCCAATACCTCAAGCGCTTTCCCGCCTACCTGCAGCAGCTGACGATGGAGTCCGACGGCAAGCACGTCACGCTGGACGGCCGCATCGTCGACTACCAGACCGGAGCCGTGTACTGGGGCGAGCCGGGTACGAACGGTCAGCACAGCTTCTACCAGCTCATCCACCAGGGGACGGAGCTGATCCCCATCGACCTGATCGGCTTCGGCCAGACGCTCAACCCGATCCGCGATCACCACGACCTGCTCATGTCCAACGTCTTCGCTCAGGCGGAAGCGCTGGCGTTCGGAAAGACCGAGGAGGAGGTGCGGGCCGAGGGAACTGCCGACGCGGTGGTCCCGCACCGCGTGTTCGAAGGCAACCGCCCCAGCAACGTGATCCTGGCCGAGAAGCTGACCCCCCACACGCTCGGCACGCTCGTCGCCCTCTACGAGCACAGCGCGTTCACGCAGGGCACGATCTGGGGCATCAACTCCTTCGACCAGTGGGGGGTGGAGCTCGGCAAGGCGCTCGCGCAGCGGATCATCCCCGAGCTCGAGTCAGAGACCGAGCCCGAGCTGCACCATGACAGCTCGACCAACGCCCTGATCCGGCGCTACCGGGCGATGCGATGACCCCGCGGGGATGAGCATCCAGCGCGAGAAGCGACTGGCGGCGGAGGCCGCCGCCCAGCTCGTCGAGGACGGCATGATCGTCGGCCTCGGAACGGGCTCCACGGTGGCCTACCTGCTGCCGGCGCTGGCCGAGCGCGGGCTCGACCTCCGCTGCGTGGCCACCTCCCCCGCGACCGAGCACACCGCGCGCGACCTCGGGATCGACGTCGAGTCGTTTCGAGGGATCGATGCTCTGACGCACCTCGACATCACGATCGACGGCGCGGACCAGGTGGCGCCGTCGGGCTGGATCGTGAAGGGGGGCGGGGGCGCCCACACGCGGGAGAAGGCCGTCGCGGCGGCGGCCGATCGCTTCGTGGTCATCGTCTCCTCCAACAAGCTCGTCGACCGGCTGGCGCCTCCGGTGCCACTCGAGCTGCTCGAGTTCGGGTTGGCGGCGACGCTCGAGCGTCTCGAGACGGTCCGGCTGCGCAACGTCCCGCTCAGTCCGGAGGGCGGCGTGATCGCCGACTACACCGGCGCGTTCGACGACCCGCAGGAGCTGGCGATGCGGCTTTCCTCGGCGGTCGGCGTGCTCGAGCACGGCCTGTTCCCGCCCACCATGGTCTCGGACGTCATCGTCGCGCGCGGGGAGCAGGTCGAGCGGATCCCGGTCACGCCCTCCGGCGCTTTTGCCCAACCGCGCGGATCAGCTGCGCCTTACCCATCTTCGACCGACCGCTGATGCCGAGCCTGGCAGCCTCGCGGCGGAGCTCGGTCACGGTCATGGCGCCCGCGCCGGACCCGGTGCCCCGCGAAGCGCCTCGCTTGCGGGCGGCCGCCTTGGCGCCTTCACGCCCGAGCGCGGACCTCGTCGAGCTGGGCAGATTCGCGATCGTGCGCTTCCGGCGCGAAGCGGTCTGCGCTTGTTTGACGTTTCGACGTGCAGCCTGACGTTGCTTTTCGCTTGCCATGATTACTTGCGGCTGTCGACCGCGCGTTGCAGCTGGCTCTTGTTCAGGCGGGAGCGGCCCTCGACCCCGAGCTTGCGCGCCTCGTTGTAGAGCTGGTCGCGCGTGCGACCCTTCTCTCTCCTCGTCCCGGATCGCTGGCCGCCGCGGCGCGAGGACGGCATGTCCTGCGTCGAGGTGCGCGAGCGGCGGTCCGATTCTCCAGATCGGGCTCGCTCCTTGTTGACGGTCCGCGCCGCGATCTCCTTGGCGCGACCTTCACCGGTGCCGCGCTCGAGCTGGCTCTCCTTGATGTGCTCGTACTGGCGGGCGCGCTTGGTTCCCTTCTGGACACCGCGCGGGGGCATGTCTACCTCCTCGTGAAAAGCTTGTTCTGCATGGCTTTTACCCCGCAACTCGCGGTCAAAACGACAACTTGCTGCCGCCGAAGCGGGCGTGAGCAAGGGCGCGGCTCGCCGGTCCGTGACCCGCGCACCTGCATAATCAGCAAGCATCGAGATGACGGGGACTGCACTCACCCCGAGCCTCAAGGACTCGATCCTCGACACGATCGGTGGCACGCCGCTCGTGCGCTTGTCGCGCATCGGCAGCGGCGTGCGTCCACGGATCGCCGCCAAGCTCGAGGCGTTCAACCCGGGCGGCTCGATCAAGGACCGGGTCGCGGTCGCGCTGATCGAGGCCGCCAACCGCGACGGCCGGCTGCGCCCGGGCGGCACGATCATCGAACCCACCTCCGGCAACACCGGCACCGGCCTCGCGATCGCGGCTCGGCTGAAGGGCTACCGCGTCATTGCCGTAATGCCCGACAAGATGTCGAGGGAGAAGATCGATCTGTTGCGGGCCTACGGCGCGGACGTCGTACTGGCTCCGACCGACGTCCCGCCCGACTCACCACAGTCCTACTACCGAGTCGCGGATCGGTTGACCGAGGAGATTCCCGGCTCGTTTCAGCCCAACCAGTACTTCAACCAGGCGAACCCGCAGGCCCACTACGAGTCCACGGGTCCGGAGCTGTGGCAGCAGACCGCCGGCCAGATCACACACCTGATCGTCGGCGTCGGCACCGGGGGCACCGTGACCGGCACCGCCCGGTACCTGCGCGAGCGCAAGCCGGAGCTCGTCGTGATCGGTGCCGACCCGGAGGGCTCGATCTATTCGGGAGGACCCGAGAGCGTTCGTCCCTACCTGGTCGAGGGCGTCGGCGAGGACTTCTGGCCCGAGACGTTCGACCGGACGGTGGTCGACCGCTGGGTGACGGTTTCCGACCGCGATGCGTTCCTCACCACCCGCCGACTCGCGCAGGTCGAGGGGATCCTGGCCGGTGGATCCGGGGGCCTCGCGCTGCACGCGGCACTCGAGATCGCGGGGGAGGTCGAGGATCCCGACGCCCTGATGGTCGTGATCCTGCCCGACGGCGGCCGCTCCTACCTGTCGAAGATCTACTCCGACGCGTGGATGCGACAGTACGGATTCCTCGACCGCGAGTCGAAGCTGCTCGTCGGAGACGTGCTCGCACGAAAGCGCGAGGCCGGCGAGATCCCGCCGCTGGTCACCGTCCAGACGCACTACCGCGTGCGCGATGCGATCGCGCTCCTACACGAGCACCGCGTCTCGCAGCTGCCGGTGGTCAGCGCGCACGATCCAGCCACCGTGGTCGGAGCGATCGGTGAGCGCGGACTGCTCAAGCGCGCCGCCGATGATCCGTCCGTGCTCGAGGCCGAGATCGTCGAGGTGATGGAACCACCGTTCCCCGCGGTCTCGACCGAGGACCCCGTCCGCGACGCCATCGAGCTGCTCGTTGGCGATCAGCAGGCCCTGCTGGTCACCAGAGATGGCCGCGCCGAGGGGCTCGTCACGCGCGCGGATTTGCTGGAAGCGTTGGCTTCGTGAGCAATTCGAACCGGCGCCGCGACGCTTTTGCCACGCGGGCCGTGCACGCGGGGCTGACTCCGGACCCGGCGTTCGGGTCGGTGATCCCCCCGATCCACCAGACCTCTACCTACGCCCAGCGGCGCCCCGGGGAGCCTTTGGTGGCCGACTACGACTACGCCCGCTCGGCAAACCCGACCAGGGCGGCACTGGAAGAGGCTCTCGGCGACCTCGAGGGGGGGTTCGCGGTGGCGTTCGCGTCAGGCCTCGCCGCCGAGCACGCGCTGATCACCGTGGTGTGCGCCGCCGGTTCTCACGTCGTGCTCCCGGCCGACCTCTACGGCGGCAGCTACCGGCTGGTGGACAAGGTGATGAGCCGCTGGGGGCTGGCGTTCCATCTGGTCGATCAGACGGATCTCGGCGCGCTCGAGCGGGTGATCCGGGACGACACCAGGATGCTCTGGGTCGAGAGTCCCACCAATCCGCATCTCAATGTGATCGACATCGAGGGCGTAGTGGCCAGGAGGCGGCGTTCGCTAGTGGCCGTCGACAACACCTTCGCGACCCCCGCGAACCAGCGGCCCCTGGAGCTCGGGGCCGACTTCGTCGTGCACTCGACGACGAAGTACCTGGGAGGCCACTCGGACGTGGTTGGCGGCGTGGTCATCGCGCGCGCCCGGGAGTGGTATGAGCGACTGCGGTTCGTTCAGAACGCCGTCGGCGCCGTTCCCGGACCGTTTGACTGCTTCCTCGTGCATCGGGGGCTCCGCACCTTGCATCTGCGGATGGACGCTCACGCCCGCAGCGCGGCCGCGGTCGTCGAGCTGCTGCGAGCGACGCCCGGCGCCCGCGATGTGCGCTGGCCGGGATTCAGCGGCATGGTGAGCTTCCGGCATCGTGAGGCGGCGTCGATCGCGTCGCGGACCCGTCTGTTCACGCTCGCCGAGTCGCTCGGCGGCGTGGAGTCGCTGATCGAGGTGCCGCAGATGATGACCCACCAGTCGGTCGAAGGCTCGGGTGCAGCGGTCGCGCCTGACCTGGTACGGCTCAGCTGCGGCGTGGAGGAGCCGGCCGACCTGGTCGCCGACCTCCGGCAAGCCCTGGCCGAACCGCTGCCCACGAGCACCACGGCGACCAGTGGGGGACGGCGGCGCGGACACGAGCCCGAGGCTTGACGTAGAGCTGCTGGAGGGGCGTGCCGGCGCCGACCCCGCGCTCGAGGTCGCGCTGCAAGAGTCCCTCCTCGGCATGGTCGCCGCAGGCACCCACCCGCCCGTAGTGCGCTGCTATCGCCCGCTGGCGACCGTCGCCTTCGGGCGCCGCGATGCTTTCCTGCCGGGGTTCTCGGGGGCCGCCGCGACGGCCCGCGAGCACGGCTTTGACCCGGTGATCCGCGCCGCCGGAGGGCGAGCGGCGGCGTACGACGAGGGCTGCCTGGTGCTCGACGAGATCATGGCGGAGCCCGACGCGATGCGCAGCGTGCACGAGCGGTTCGCCGGCGAGGCGCAGCGCCAGGCGAGGGCGCTCCGGAGCCTCGGCGTCGACGCACGGGTGGGTCAAGTGCCGGGCGAGTACTGCCCGGGCGAGTTCAGCGTCAACGCCCGCGGTCGGACCAAGCTCGCGGGCGCCGCGCAGCGGATCGTCAGCGGCGGCTGGTTGTTCTCGACGGTACTCGTCGTGTCATCCGCGCCCACGGTGCGGGCCGTGCTCGAGGACGTCTACGGTGAGCTGGGGCTCGAATGGGACCCCGCCACGACGGGCTCTGTCGCGGATGAGGTCCCCCGGGCGAGCGTCGAGGACGTCCGGCGGTCGCTCCTCGCCGATTACGCGAGGCGGTACCACCTCGTGCCGGGATCGCTCGGGGCGCGGGAGCTTGCGCGCGCCGAGGAGTTGCTCGACCGCCACCGTGTCGAGGTGCGGGCGCGCTAATCCTCGTCGTGGAGTTCGCGCCACTTGAGCGCGGCGGCCTCGGCACTCGCCGAATGACGATTGGGCACGACGTCATTGGCTTCGGGTACTGCGGGCGGCGCCGGATGTCCGACGTCCTCGTCGGGATGGGCCTCGCCCCACCGAATTGCCGCGGCCTCAACGCTCCGCGACGGATGCACCGCGGACGATTTCTTCTCATCTGCCACCGGAATCTCCTCCTTCGGGTCGGTGCCGTCTAGGTTACCCCTGGCGAGCGTCCGGGAACGTGCCGGGCGCCCGAGGTTGGGTCCTGGCGGCCATCGTCCTCTATCACGACGCTGAACAAATCTTCAGAGAAGTTTCAAAGAACGCTGCTTTCATCTCCCGGCGCGGGGCGTAGCGTGCCAACAGGAGGCGATTTTTGATCGAAGTCACTGGTGTAACGAAGCACTATGGCTCCACGGTCGCCGTGCGCGACCTGACGTTCACCGTGCGTCCGGGCATGGTCACGGGCTTTCTTGGCCCGAACGGCGCCGGCAAGTCGACCACGATGCGTTTGATCCTGGGCCTCGATGCTCCCGACACGGGCCACACCCTCGTCAACGGCAAGCCGTATCACGAGCATGCCGCCCCCATGCGCGAGCTGGGCGCGGTGCTCGAGGCGCGATCGGTTCACGGCGGACGGTCCGCCTACAACCACCTGCTTGCGCTCGCGCAGACGCATGGGATCGGTCGCTCGCGCGTGAACGAGTTGATCGACCTGGTGGGTCTTCGGGAGGTTGCCAAGAAGCGGGTCGGCGGCTTCTCACTCGGCATGGGGCAGCGGCTGGGAATCGCCTCCGCGCTGCTCGCCGATCCGCAGATCGTGATGCTCGACGAACCGGTCAACGGGCTCGACCCCGAGGGCATCCAGTGGGTGCGAAACCTCCTCAAGCGGTTGGCCGGAGAGGGGCGAGCGGTGTTCGTGTCCTCGCACCTGATGAGCGAGATGTCCCAGACCGCGGAGCACCTGATCGTGATCGGCCGCGGCAGTCTGATCGCGGACACGAGCGTGGACGATTTCGTGCGCAGGGCCTCGAAGCAATCGGTGCGCGTGCGCTCCCCGCAGGTCAGCATGCTCGCGGAGCTCGTCTCCGGTCCGGAGGTGACGGTCGACCCCCTTCAGGACTCCGCGGTCGAGATCCACGGACTCGATTCAGAGCAGATCGGCAAGCTGGCCGCGCAGCATGGAATCGTCCTCTACGAGCTGACCCCGCAACGCGCTTCGCTCGAAGAGGCGTTCATGGAGCTGACGCGCGACTCCGTCGAGTTTCACGCCGACGCCCGGGCAACTTCGGTGCAACCGGAAGGAGCACCCGTATGAGCGCCGTCCTCTCCGCCCTCCCGGTCCAGCGAGTAACGCAACGTCGCGTAGCCCTCTCGGAGTGGACGAAGCTGCGCTCGGTTCGATCGACGCGGTGGTCGCTGCTCGTGACCCTGCTCCTGATCGTCGGGATCGGGATTTTGGCCTGCACGGTGTTCGAGAATCGCTGGCCTCACCTCAGCCCTTCGGATCGGTTGAACTTCCATCCGCTGCGGGTGAGCCTCGCCGGAGTCGGTTTCGCTCAGCTCGCGATCGGGGTGCTCGGCGTTCTCGTGATCACGGCCGAGTACTCGACAGGCATGATCCGGGCCACGTTCTCCGCGGTGCCGAAGCGCCTTCCGGTCCTGTGGGGCAAGGCCCTGGTGTTCGGCGCGGTCGCGTTCGCGATCACGCTCCCGGCCGTCTTCATCGTGTTCTTCGCCGGCCAGTCGATCCTCTCCGGACGACACATCAACATCGCGATCTCCCACCCCGGCGTTCTCAGGGCGCTGTTCGGTGCCGCGCTATACCTGACTGTGATGGGCATGTTCGGTCTAGGGCTCGGCGCGATCGTCCGCAACACTGCGGGCGGAATTGCCACCCTGGCCGGGATCGTGTTCGTCCTGCCGCCGATCATCGGGCTCCTGCCCTCGAGCGTCACGAACTCAATCGATCCCTACCTACCGAGCAACGCCGGTGGCGCGGTGTGGACGATCAACCCGGATCCCAACACGCTCGCGCCGTGGGCGGGGTTCGCGCTCTTCTGCGGCTACGCGGCGGTCGCGCTCGCGGTGGCCGCGATTCTGATGCGCCGGCGCGACACCTGACGGCGACTGACAGGTGGGCGCCGGCTTGCGGGCCGGCGCCCTTGAGTCGCTCCCCAACAGGGCTACGCGACTGAGGCGGCGTCGCGCTCGAGCGCGGCCTGGTCCGCCTTGAGCTCCCTCTGCTGGATCTTGGCCGCGCGCTTCATCGCGCGTTCAACCTTGGCCCCCATGTCGGAGACGGCGACCACGACCAGACCGGCCTGACCGGCGTCGAGGTGCTCGCCGAGCTCCTTGAGGTCGTCCCGCGAACGGGAACAAGGCGACGACCAGTCCAGTGGCCAGGCCAACGCCGCCGCCGAGAACGCCGCCCACTCGCGTGGGCGTCTCGTGCTTCTTGACGATCTTCGTCTTGCCGCCGCCGCGATTCTCTACCACCGCCGCGTCGTAGGCGTCGATCAGGCCGGCCTCCGTGTGGAGGTCCTTCACGAGCTGATAGTCCTCCTCGGCCTCGGCGAGGTTGTCGTACACCCCCACGTAGGCCATCAGCGTGTCGATCGCCATCGAGTTCTCTCCTCTCGCCGGGTAGGTGAACCAGGCTACTTGACCGGGGCGCCCCCGAGCCGGACGAGGCCGGTCTCGTAGGCGAAGATCACGGCCTGCACGCGGTCGCGGAGCCCGAGCTTTCGCAGCACACTCGAGATATGTGTCTTGACCGTCGCTTCGCTCACCACGAGCTCGGCCGCGATCTCCGCGTTCGACAGACCGCCGGCGAGCAGCCGGAGCACCTCGCTCTCGCGCGCGGTGAGCTCCGCGAGCGCGTCGCTCGACTGATCGCCCACCGGAAGCGTGGTGGCAAACCGCTCGAGCAGCCTGCGCGTCACCGACGGCGCCAGCAGCGCCTCGCCGCTGGCCACGATCCGGATCGCGTCCACCAGCTCCGCTGGGGTCACGTCCTTGAGCAGGAACCCGCTCGCGCCGGCGCGGATCGCGGCGTGCACGTACTCGTCGAGGTCGAACGTGGTGAGGATCAGGATCCGCGCGGGCGAGCCCGAGGCGACCAGGCGCCGAGTTGCCTCGACCCCGTCGAGCACCGGCATGCGGATGTCCATGAGGATCACGTCGGGGCTACGACGCTCGGCGAGCGCGATCGCGTCGGCGCCGTTCTCGGCCTCCCCGACCACCTCGATTTCGGCCCGAGCCCCGAGGATGGCCCTGAACCCGCTCCGCACCAGCGCCTGGTCGTCACAGATCAGCACCCGAATGCTCACCGCTTCGGCTCCTCGAGCGGCAGCCTCGCGCGGACCGCATAGCCTCGGCCGTCCCCCGGCTCGACCGTGAGCTCGCCGCCGAACAGCGCCACCCGCTCGCGCATCCCGATCAGCCCGTGACCACCGCCCTCGCCGTTCACCGCGGACGCGCCCTGGCCGTCGTCGGAGACCCGCAGCTCCACCGCGTCGGCCACGTAGCGCACGCTGACCTGCGCTTGCGAGGCGTCGGCATGCTTGAGCGTGTTGGTCAGTGCCTCCTGGACGATTCGGTAAGCGCACACCCCGACCGCCTCGGGAAGCTCGCGTGGCTGGCCGAGCACGGACAGCTCCACCTCGAGGCCCGTCTCCCGCACCTGGCGGACGAGCTCATCGAGGTAGTCGATCCCGGGCTGGGGGACGTATGACGGGACGCCCTCGCGATCATCCTCGGCTCGAATGACACCCAGCAGCCTGCGCAACTCGGCGAGCGCCGCCCGCCCGGTCGAGGCGACGGCCGTGAGCGATTCGCGCGCTCGCCCCGGGTCCGTGTCGAACACCTCCTCGCCGGCGGAGGCCTGCACGACCATCACGCTGACGTTGTGGGCGATCACGTCGTGGAGCTCGCGCGCGATCCGCGCGCGCTCCTCGGCCACCGCACGCGCGTCGCGCTCCTCGCGCTCGCGCTCGAGCCGCGCCGCGCGGGCCTCGAGCTCGGCCAGGTAGGCCCGGCGCGTTCGCATGTTGTCGCCGATCACCCACGCGATCGCGAACACCGCGAGCTCGGGAACGATCTTGCCCGACTGGCCCCCGTACTGGACGATCACGCCGATCACGATGGCCAGCAACGCCCACGCTCCGGCCCGGACCGACACCGGCCGCTCGCAGCGCGAGGCGACCGTGTACAGCGCCACGATCACTCCTACCGGCGCGGGAACCCGCGCCGCGAACAGCAGCAGCAAGGTCTCGGCGCCGACCGTGGTCGCGAGCACCGCGAGCGGCCGGTAGCGCCGCAGCGCGACCGGCAACGTGGTGATCGGCACCAGGATCGCGTCGAGCACCGCGATCGACCGAACGTGATGGCCGGTGCCGGTGAAGATCACCGAGCCCATCGAGATGAACGTCAGAAACAGCGCCAGCAGCGAATCCGTCCACCAGGGATGGCGACGGATCGCATCGCGGACCGCGTCGAACGCGGTGAAGACGCTGGACATGTGCGCAGAGTAGCCCGCCGTCCGGGGCCCCCGCCGCCGGTACGGCGGGGGCCCCGGCATCTGACCAGGTGTCTCAGGCATCACGGGTGCGCGTGCGCCACGCGCCGAGCGACGGGAGCACCGCCAACCACGCGAGGAGCACCAGGACAGCGACCGCGACCGACATCGTGATCGCCGGCGAGCCGCTCGCCGGGCCCGGCTTGAGGAACAGCATGGCGCCGTTGAGCAGACCGTCGCGTGCCGAACCGAGCGAGGTCGCCTCGAGAAGCAGCGGGCTCAGCACGAGCTGCCATCCGATCAGCCCAGCGATCGTGCCCGGTCGTGAGCCGGTCAGCGACGCCACCCCGATTGCGATCGTGCACACGGCCGCGTTTGCCAGCGCGACCCAGGCGGCCGACTCCAGGATCAGCGAGGCGCTCGGCGTCGGCAGGCCTCCCGCGAATCCGAACGTCGCCGCCACGCCGATCGCGAACCCGAGCCCGGTGACGGTCAAGCACACGATCAGCGCCGCCGGGATCCGCGCCAGGAACAGCGCCAGGCGCGAGCGGCCGGTGAGGACGTTGTCGCGGAACACGCCCGCCGCCAGGTCGCCGGCGCCGGCCTCGGCGCCGATCAGGACCGCGGCCACCGGGCCCATGAACATGCCGAGCATGTCGAGCAGGCGCGCGTAGTTGTGCAGACCTCCCGCCGGCGGGTGGGCCGCCGGATTGGAGGCGTGCTGGATCACGTCGTACCCCGTCGCGATCACGATCGGCGCGATCACGACCGCCAGCACCAGGGCGATGAAGCCGCGCTTCTTGCGCAGACGCAGCAGGTCAGCCCAGATCATCTGCCGGGCCGTGATTAAGGTTGTCATGCGGCCACCTCCAGCCGTGTCGTCATTTCCAGGAACCGCTCTTCGAGGCTGCGA
This sequence comes from uncultured Solirubrobacterales bacterium, assembly GCA_963731355.1. Lineage (GTDB taxonomy): Bacteria > Actinomycetota > Thermoleophilia > Solirubrobacterales > Solirubrobacteraceae > Palsa-465. The sequence goes on from CAVSUS010000009.1 coordinate 296,899, forward strand.
CGCGCCGGCTCGAGCCGGGTCACCACGAGGCCGGCGGCGACCAGCTTCGAGTTGATCTCCCCGGCCTGCTCGCGGGCGATCAGGCTCATCCGCAGACCGCCGTGCTCTTTGCGCAAGTCGCGCACCGTGGGGTCGCCGGCGAGCAGCGACAGCGCCCGCTCGATGTCGTCGCACTCGATCACAAGCTCAGCCGCCCGGTCGGCGACCAGCTCCTCGATCGAGCCCTGCGCGATCACCCGGCCGCCGTCGATGATCGCCGCGACGTCGCACGTCTTCTCCACCTCGTCGAGCAGGTGAGATGAGATGAACACCGTCCGCCCCTCCTCCTCGACGAGCTCGCGGATCATCCGGCGCACCTCGAGCATCCCGCCGGGGTCGAGCCCGTTCATGGGCTCATCGAGGATCAGGAGCTCGGGATCGGAGAGAAGGCAGCGCGCCACCCCGAGCCGCTGGCGCATACCGAGCGAGTACGTCCCCACCCGGTCGCCCGCGCGCTTGTCGAGTCCGACCCGGTGCAGGACCTGGTCGATCCGCGAGCGCGGCTCGGGGCCGCGCACCGCGGCGGCGATCGCGAGGTTCTCGCGGCCGGTCAGGTGGGGATAGAACGACGGCTCCTCGACGATCGCCCCGACCCGGGCGAGCGCCTCGGCGCGCTGCGCCGGTACGGGCAGCCCGAGCACGGTGGCGCTGCCGGCGCTGGCGCGGGTCAGCCCCAGGAGCATCCGGATGAGCGTGGTCTTGCCGGCGCCGTTGTGGCCGAGGAAACCGTAGGCCGCTCCGCGAGGGACCGTGAGGCTGACTTCGTCAACCGCGGTCCTCTCGCCGAAGCGCTTGGTGAGTCCGACGGTCTGCACCGCCGGCCCTTGATGATCTTGATTGGCATGTGGGCTTTGCATGCCAGCCAAGGTATGGGCGGCGCGGCCTGCGCACATCGGCCGCGCGGATGGAGTCGGGATCAGCCGAAAGTAGGAGACGCCTGCGCGTCGGGCTGCGGAAGGAGGTCGCGGAGGCTGTGCCGTGAGCGCACGCCGAGCTTGTCGTAGACGTGCCCGAGATGCGTCTCGACGGTCTTCTCGGTTATGAACAGCGTCTGCGCGATGTCGCGGTTCGTGCTCCCCTGCGCGGCCAGATCGGCGACGCGGCGTTCACTCGGAGTCAGCGATGCGACGCCTTGCGTCCCCACGGGGGCGACGCGCGCCCCGGTGGCGGCGATCTCCTGACGCGCGCGCTCGGCCAGCGGGGTGGCGCCGCAGAGCACGGCCAGATCGTGGCCGTCGCGCAGCGGGGTTCGGGAGGCCGCTCTCTCCCCGGTCCGCCGCATCATCGCCCCCAGGTCGACGAGGGCGCGGGCGTGCTCGAGCCGTGCCGGCGAGCGCTCCAGCACCTTTGCCGCCTCCCGCAGGACGTCGATCGACGGTGGGTCCTGCACCAGGCCATGCGCGCGCAACGCGAGACCGATCGCGCGCGGCGCTCCCATCTGCTCGGCCAGCGCCACCTCCTCGGCCGCCAGCCGCTCGGCCTCGGCTCGATCCCCCAGCTGGTGCATGATCAGCGCCGCATCGGAACGCCAGGGGATGAACGCGGGCGTCTGGGTGGCGAACGTGGGCGGAAGCTGCGCGAACTCGAGCAGCTGATCGAGCGCTTCACGAAGGCGGCCGAGCGCGAGCAGCAGCCGCGCGCGGGCCTGGAGCGTGAGGTTGACATGGAGCGTGTCGCGGTCGAGCGTCCGGTCGGTGCTCGCCAGGAGCTCCTGAAGCTCGGACTCGGAGCGCTGTTGCTCGACCGCGACGTTGTCGATCGTGGCGAGGGGGTTCAGCCCCAGCACGTCGCTCGCGGCGCCGGCTTCGCTGGCAAGCTGGAACGCCGCCTCCGCGTCCGCGAGCGCGTCGGAGAGGTCTCCGCGGCGGTAGGCAATCTGGGCGCGCAGCGGGAGCGCGATCGACAGCGAGGTCGGCGAGCCACGTTTTCGGGAGCGTTCGATCACGGCGTTGCAGAGCGCTTCGGCCTCGTCGAGCCGATCGCAGTACGAGAGCATCGCGGCCGCCGTGATGAGCCCCGGTGGCAGGAGAATCCGCTCCTCCGTCCAGGCCGGAGCCGACCCCACGCGAACCAGCAGCTCGAGGAGCTCCTCCTTCGGCCGGTTGGCGAGCAGGCGCTCGAAAGCGACCACCACGAGCTCGAGCCGTTCGCGGTCGCTCCGGGCGGGACCGGCCGGTGGCTCGAGCCGAGCGAGCCGGTCCGCCAGGAGCTCGTGCGCCGTGTTGCTGATCAGGGCGGCGCTCAGGATCTCGGTCTGGAGGCGCTCGTTCACGGCCGGCTCCTTCGCGGGACCCAGATCCGAGAGCAGCTCCACGGCGCGTGGGGCGCGCGCCGTGTACTTGAACAGCTGCGCCAGCTCGATCGCGACCCCGGCGCGTTCGTCGGCGTCGGCGGCGAGCCGAATCGCCGCTTGTAGATGCTCCTCGGCCTCCGGCAGGCCAGCGAGCGCCTCCGCGTGACCGAGGCGCGCCAGGAGCGCGGCACGGTCGGAATCGTCATGCTCGAGAGCCAGCGCGCGCTGCAGGTATGACGCCGCGTTGCGCGGCGCCCCCAGCGCGAGAGCCGATGCCGCCGCGAGGCGGAGCTGCTCGGCCATCCACGGATCAGTGACGTCGTCGGCGAGCAGGATCTGCGCCGCGATCCGCTCCGGTGCCGCCGCTCCCTCGTGGAGCATTCGCGCGGCCTGAGCGTGGAGCCCGGGCCGCTCGGCGGGGAGGACGCTGTGGTAGATGGCCGCGCGGATGATCGGATGCGCGAACGACAGCCCACCCTCGCCGCCGAGGAGGTCGCCCGCTCTCATCGCGGCCGCCGTCTCGACCGCGGTCCGTTCGTCCAGCTCCGCCAGCGCCGCAGCATGGGCCACGCTGGCCCCGTCGCCGAGAATCGCCAGTGCCCGCGCCAGCGATGTGGCGGCGGGCGAGACCCGCCGCAGTCGCGCCAGCACCGCGTCCGCGACCCGCTGCGGGACCAGCGTCCCGACCTGCGGAGCATTGGCGTCGAGCGGAGCCACGCCGCCCTCCTGGAGCTCCCGCACCAGCTCGCCCAACAGGAACGGATTACCGGCGGTGGCGTCGTGGCAGGCCCGCGCGAATCGCTCCTGCACCTCGCCGCCCATGTGGTCGGAAAGCACCCGCTTGATGCTGTCCGGGCTCAGGCCGCGCGGCTCCAGGAAGCGTGCGGCGGGATCGACGCGCAGCGCCTGAAGCGACTCCGGGGCGCCGGCTTCGACGGTGCGGATCGCCGCGACGAGCAAGATCGGCAGTTCCTCGAGGCGGCGCGCCAGGAAGCCGAGAAAAGCCAGCGAGGGGTCATCGGCCCACTGCGCGTCATCGATCAGCAGCGCCAGGGGCCGCTCGCGGGCGAGGTTGGAGCACAGCCAGTACAGGCCGTGCAGGCGCGGATAGATCGAGTCGCCGTCCGGTTCTTCCATCGCGGCCCGCGGATCGAACAGCGGCGCCGCGAGCTCGGCCGCCCCGGTCAGCCACTGACCCCGCTGCGCGTCGCCGGCGCCCGCCAGTAGCGAGTCGAACAGCTGCCGCACCACCCCGAAGGCAAAGCTCTGCTCGAGCTCGGCGCCGCGGGCCGCGCGCACGTTCATCCCCACCTCGCTGGCCAGCCTGCGCGCCGCGGCGACCAGGCTCGTCTTGCCGATTCCCGCCGGGCCCTCGATCAGGATGAGGCGCCCGACCCCGTCCCAGGAGTCGCCGACGGCCCGCCCGAGCCGCGAAATCTCGTCCTCGCGCTCAAGCAAGGCCTCTCCCCCCCAACCGACCATGCCGCGGATTGTAGGAACAAGGTCCTTCTAGGCCGCCGGCCCCCGTCGTCGGGATCGTGCGCCATCGGGCGTAGTTAGTACTTGACTAGCTATAACATAACTAGTATGCTCATGACCATGACATCGACCAAGACTCCCCATCGCTCTGCCCTGGGCCTGATCGTGCTCTGGCAGCTGGTGCAGGAGCCGATGCACGTGTACCGGATGCAGAAGCTGTTTGAGGCCGAGGGCAAGGACCGCGTCGTGAACGTGCGGTCCCGGGCGAGCCTGTATCAGACGATCGAGCGCTTGCTCCGGCACGGGCTGGTCGAGATTTCGCAGACCGTCCACGTGGAGGGTTATCCCGACCGCGTGATCTACGCCATAACCGAGGCCGGGCGGGCGACCGCGCGTCAGTGGCTGCGCGAGATGCTCCGCACCACCGAGGACGAGTACCCGGAGTTCATCGCGGCTCTTTCACTCCTGTTCGGCCTGGAGCCCGGAGAGGCGCAGGCGGAACTGGAGCTCCGGGCAGAGAAGCTGGCGGCGGCGCTCGCCGACAGCGAAGCGGCGCTGGAGAGCGCGCCCGCCGGTCTGCCGCGCCTGTTCCTGCTCGAGGAGGAGTACCGAAAGGTGCTGCTGGAGGCCGAGCTGTCCTGGGTTCGCGGTGTGATCGAAGACCTGCGCGAGGCGCGGCTGACATGGAGCGAGCAGTGGCTGCGCGAGATGGCGGACGTATTCCTCGAGACAAACGAACAACCGAACGCGGAGAGCAGTTAGATGACCTACACCATCGAGGCTCACGGCCTCAAGAAGCGATACGGAAAGACGACCGCCCTGGACGGCCTGGACCTGGTCGCTCGGCGCGGACAGGTGACGGCGGTGCTCGGCCCCAACGGGGCCGGCAAGACGACGTTCGTGCGCGCGGTTGCGACGCTGGTCCGCCCCGACGAGGGGACGCTGCTGGTCGCCGGCCACGACGCCGGCGACGATCCGGCCGCGGTTAGGCGGGTGATCGGATTGGCCGGTCAGTTCGCCGCGGTCGAGCCGGCAATGACCGGACGCGAGAACCTGGAGATGCTCGCCGGACTGTTCGGACAGGGCCGGCGGGCCGCTAAGGCGAATGCCGCCGCGGTCCTCGAGCAGCTCGGGCTGCTCGAAGCGGCGGATAGGCTGGCGCGGACGTATTCGGGCGGCATGCGCCGGCGCCTCGATCTCGGGGCGAGCCTCGTCGGAGCCCCGCGGCTCCTGCTGCTCGATGAGCCGACCGCCGGGCTCGACCCGCGCAGCCGGATCGAGCTCTGGGACGCGATCCGGGCGCTGGTAGTCGACGGCACCGACGTTCTGTTGACGACTCAGTACCTCGATGAGGCAGACCACCTCGCCAGCCATGTGGTGATCATCGACCACGGACGGGCAGTCGCAGCCGGCACGCCGACGCAGCTAAAGCAGCGGATCGGCGGCAAGGTCGTCGAGCTGCACGTTCGAGACCGCCGCGATCTCTCAGCGGTCGCCGGGATGCTGGGACGGATCCACCAAGGTGACGCCCAGATCGACGAGTCCACGCGCAGGGTGAGCGTGCGCGTCGACGGGAGCGGCGATGGGCTGACGAGCGCACTCCGGTATGTCGAGGGCGCGGGCGTCGAGATCGACGACATCGCGATACGCCAGCCGAATCTCGACGAGGTGTTCCTCGCCCTCACCGGAAGGCCGGCAGAGGATCACGACAACACGACGGCCGCCCTCGCGGCCTAGCGACGAAGGAAGGAAAACGCTATGACAACCATCGCCTCCGCTCTCGACCGGCGTCCGGCGCCGGCCACGGGTCCCCGGGCCGGCCTGGTCAAGAGCACCATGATGGTGACTCGCCGCGCGCTGCTGCGCTACGTGCGGACACCTCAGTTGATCGTGCTCGCCACGGTCCAGATGTCGCTGTTCTTCTTGATCTACCGCTACATGTTCGGCGGCGCGATCCACGTCGCCGGGATGCCCTACGTCGACTACCTCGTCCCCGGTTTCATCGCCACCGGCGTGCTGTTCATGGGCATCGGGACCGCCACCGCCATGGCGGAGGACCTCGAAGGAGGCTTCCTTGACCGCCTGCGCTCGCTGCCGATCCCGCGCAGCTCGGTGCTCGCCGCGAGAGTGCTGGCTGATGCCGCCCTCGTCGCCTGGAGCACGGCGTTCACGGCGGCGATCGCGTTCGCCGTCGGTTTTCGCCTCCACGGGTCGGCGCTCGACGGACTCGCGGCGTTCGGGCTGGTGCTGGTGTTCGGGTTCGCCTTCGAGTGGCTGTTCATCACCATGGGACTGTTCGCCGGGAACGCGCAGGCGGCCCAGGGGATGGGCATGATCGCGTTTCCGTTGGCGTTCGTGTCCAGCGCGTACGTGCCGGTCAGCACCATGCCGGGGTGGCTTCAGGTGTTCGCCAAGCACCAGCCACTGACCTACATGGTCGACGCCGTCCGGTCTCTCACTCTCGGACCCCACGCCCAGGCCCTGCTCGGGCATCCGACCTCCTACTTCGTGACCCGAGCGTTGCTGTGGACGGTCGCGATCATCGCCGTGACCGTGCCGGTTGCCGTCGCCAAGTACCGCCGCGGATGACGACCTGAAACGGGCGGCGCCGGTGGTCGCCGATCGGCGCCGCTGCGGGATTGATGTTTGGTTACCGCTCGCCAGCGGTAGACGTTCACACTGCAACGTCCGGACTCTCTGAATCCCCAACCCGTCGCTGGGACCAGCTCGGGAGATCGATACTGAGGCGATCCGTCGATCTGAACCAGAGCCGCGGCGACCCGCCCGCGGGAGGGATGGTCGCCGCCATCGAGCGCGACGGGCAGCGCGACGAGGTGGCCGTCGAGGAGCCCCTGGAGATCAGGGTCGATGGCGCGCCGCTGGTCGTGACCATGCGCACGCCGGGCCACGATGAAGAGCTCGCTCTGGGCTTCCTGTACGGAGAGGGGCTCGTCGACGGGCCTCGCCGGGTGGGGCTCACGGACGACCTCGCGGCCAACACCATCGAGGTCGATGGCCCGCTCACCCGCGATCCGGGCGCCCGGCGCTTCTACACCACGTCATCCTGCGGCGTGTGCGGTAAGGGGGCGGTGGACGAGGTCGCCGTTCACGCCGCGCCGGCTCGACCCGGCCCGCGAATGGATCGCTCGGCGCTCGCCGCCTTGCCCGATCGCCTGCGCCAGCCGACCTTCGCGCGCACCGGTGGACTGCAGGCCACCGGCCTGTTCGCAACCGACGGCGAGCTGTTGATCGTGCGCGAAGACGTCGGCCGCCACAACGCGATGGATAAGGTCATCGGCCGAGCCCTGCTCGATGGCCTCCTACCGCTGACCATGAGCGTGCTGTGCGTCAGCGGACGCCTGTCCTTCGAACTGGTCCAGAAGGCGGCCGTGGCCGGCGCGCCGATCCTCGTCGGAGTCGGGGCGCCGAGCTCGCTCGCGATCGAGCTGGCCGCGAACCGTGGCATGACGCTCGGCGGTTTCGCCCGCCGCGGGCGCGTCAACGTCTACACCGGCGCCGAGCGGGTGATCGGCTGATCCGGCGACGGCCTCCGCGCGCGTAACCGGCGAAGCTCGCTGTCATTCACAGGGAGTGCGTTCGGGCTTCGGCCCCTCGAAGGTGGGTGGCCGCGCTGAGTGCGCAGCTGTCGTGGCGGCATGAACCACGGCGGGCGCCCGTGTTGTCATGAGCTGACAACCGCGGGATCCACGCACACCGCCCCGGCGGGACGTGCTTGATCTAATGGTCCAAATAGGACCATTAGGTGGGGCCACGTCCACGAGGCACCTCCGCCCGCTCGCCTCGTCTCCGGACCGACCGGCCTTGGACCCAGCGCGGGTCGCGCGACATAATCCCGGCTGCGACCCCGGTCACAGGAGGAACGATGAGCACCGACTACACGCTCGCCTACGGGACCCACGCCACACCGGAGGATGGACGGTGCGCAATGGAATGGGTCAGCCATCTGGCCGGAGAGCCGCACACCGATCAGCCTTCGTGCGTGAGCCCCGTCGTGCGCGCGTTCTGCATTGCGCTCAACGACGGGCTCGACGACGTCCCGCGCCAGCGCCTGCGCCTATACCTCGCCCGCACGATCGGCACCGCAAGGGATGGATTGGACCCCGCGCGCGCGTGGATGGCGATGGACTGGCTGATCCGTACCTACACCCCGACCTGGCTGTCGCTGGCCGGCTTGACCGACGCGGCCGAGCGACTGCGCTCGCTCCCGGAGGTATCGTCCTCCGTTGAACTCGACCCGGCGCTCGAGGCGCTGCGGTTCGCGCGCCAGCGGGCGCGCACCGGATGGGGACCGGCTGCGGTTGCCTGGTTTGCGCCCGGAGTGATCGCCCGCGCGACCGGGCGAGAGATCGCCTGGGCAACGGCCGCCGCCGCCGCGTGGGCCGCGGCCCGAGCGGGAGTAGGCGACGCCGCCGGAGATCGAGCGCGGTCCGCAGCGCGAGCGGCCGCGGGCGACGCCGCGGCCACCGTCGCGCGAGCGGCGAGGGCGGCCGCTGGCCGCGCCGGCGCCCGTGACGCCGCCCGGGCGGCGCTCGCCCCAACACTCGAGGAGCTCCAGGACTCTGCCTTCGCGCTGCTCGATCGCATGCTGCCGCTGGTGCCGCTGAGCCTGCCACCACGCGTCGAGGACTCCGAGGAACTCCGACTGCTCGAGACGCTCCCGGCATAGCCCGGGTGGACCCAAGCGGTTTGACCGCGGCCTGCTGGGCCGGGGTCGGCGGTGACCCTTCCGCGCTGGACGGGCTCGAGGCAGGCGACCGGGAGGCGTGGCTCGGCGGGCCGCTCGCGGTGGACGGCCTGGCGGTGGGCGCCGTCGCCTCCGCGCTCCTCGCGTCTGCCGATCTCGCGGCAGCTCGAGGGGCAGGGCGACCCACCGTCGGGGTCTCGGCGGAGCACGTCGCGCTGAGCTTTCGCTCAGAACGGCACGCGCTGGTTGGAGGAGCTCCGGCGGGAGCGGGGTTCGCGCCGCTGTCGCGGCTCGTGGTCTGCACCGAGGGCGGATGGGCGCGAACGCACGCCAATTACCCGCACCACCGCGCCGCCCTGGGGCGGGCGCTGGGAATTGATGTTGGAGCGGATCCCGATCCCGCCGTGGCGGCGCTCGAGCGGGCGGCGGCGTCGATGGACGCCACCGCGCTCGAGGAGCGCGTCGTCGCCCTCGGTGGGTGCGCCGCGGCGTTACGCACTCGAGACGAGTTCTCGGCGCACCCGGCGGGTCGCGCCGTTGCGAACGCGCCGCTCGTCGCATGGGACCACGACCTCGTAACTCATTCGTCCCGGCCGTTGCCGGGAGCTCGGACGCGGACGTGCCCAGCCGACGGCGCCCGCGTGCTCGACCTGACCCGGGTCATTGCCGGACCGGTCGCGGGCCGCACGCTCGCGGCGCTGGGCGCGGACGTGCTCCGGGTCGACCCCCCCGATTTGCCCGAGTTACCCGGGCAGCAATTGGACACCGGCCCGGGCAAGCGCTCGGCGGTGATGGATCTCGCCGACGCCGAGCCACGCGAGCGGCTGCTCGCGAGCGCGGATGTGCTGCTCGCGGGCTATCGACCGGGCGCCCTGGACCGCTTTGGAATGTCGCGCGAGGCGCTCGCCGCTCGCCATCCCCACCTGGTTCAAGTCTGGCTCAGCGCCTGGGGCACGAGCGGCCCGTGGGAGCACCGCCGCGGATTTGACTCGCTCGTGCAGGTCGCGAGCGGAATCGCCGCGATCTGCGCGGGCGCCGCTGGCACGCCCGGGGTCCTGCCGGCTCAGGCCCTGGACCACGCGACAGGTCACCTCATGGCCGCCGTCGCGCTTCGGGGCCTCGCCAGTCGAGCCGCCGGCGAGCCGATCGTCCCGGCGCGGCTCGCGCTTGCTCGCACCGCCAAGGCGCTGCTCGACGCGCCGGCGCCCGAGCGGGTCGCCACCGAGGCAACCGGCACCGCTGATCCCGAACGGCACCGCGCCGCGTTCGGGGACGTCTCGTTGATCGCCCCGCCCGGTGCGCTGGATGAAGTCGCCCTGAGCTGGTCGCACGGCCCTCGACCGCTGGGCGCAGACGAGCCGTCGTGGATATGAGCCGCTACCAAACACCCGAGCGACCGCGCTGGCCGTACCATTCCGCGCATGAGCGTGGGCACGTACGCCGAGCGTCGGGTTGCATCCCGGACGCCGGCGCTGTTCGGCCGTGTGATGGGGCTCGTGGCGATAACCGTGGGATTCGCGACGCTGGGCGTGTGGATTGCCCGGAACTCGGGCGGGGCGACCTGGTTCATCGCCTGGTTGCTCGCGATCGGGTGCCTGTTCGGTCTCCAGTTCGCAAACGCGCGCGGCCACACCGGGCTCGCGCTCGTCCTGCTGTTCGCCTTCGGCCTGCTGATCGGCGTGAGCGTCTCCACGACCGTCAACTATTACTCGACCACGGATCCCACCGCCGTTCGCCAGGCGTTCGGTGCGACCGCGCTGTTCGTGGGGGGACTGGGGGCCGGCGGGTACGCGGTGCGTCGCGATCTCTCGTACCTGTACCGGATCGCGTTCTGGCTGCTGCTCGCGCTGATCCTCGGCGGGATCGTCCTGATCTTCGTTCACATCCAGGCGGCGTACACGATCTGGGCAATCCTGGGCCTGGGGGTCTTCGGGTTGTACACGGTGATCGACTTCAACCGGCTCCGCCGCGCCGGCACGGGCGAGGCGATCCCACTCGCTGCGGGAATCTTCCTCAATGTCCTGAACATCTTCCTGCTGTTCCTCCAGCTGTTCGGCCGATCGTCCTGAGGTCTTCGCCGAGCACCGCTCAGATCACGCGCCGTCCCGGTATCGTCGGGAACTCGCTGATTGGCAGCGCGAACAGCTAGGAGCCTCGAGATGGCGTATCACCACTTCAGTGATACAGACACGGCGTTCGCCGAACGAAGGACAGACCCCAGCTCGACCACGGTGTTGGTGAGTCGCCGTGAAACGTTCAATGCGGCGCACCAGCTGCGGGACGCCGCTCTGTCCGATGCTGAGAATGAACGGCTGTTCGGCAAGTGCACGAATCTCCACGGGCACAACTACGTGCTCGAGGTCGTGGTCACCGGCGAGATCGACCCGGTAACCGGCTATATCTACGACCTCAAGCAGCTTTCGGCGCTCATCTGGAGCCGGATCATCGAAGACGTGGACCACCGAAACCTCAACACCGACGTCCCATGGCTGGAGGGGCTGATCCCGACCGCGGAGAACCTCGCCCTGGCCTTCTGGGAGAGGATCCGCTCGGAGCTCCCCGAGGGATCGCTGCGCTCGCTGCGCCTGTGGGAGACCGACAAGAACTGGGCGGAGGTTGGGGTCCGAGTCTGAGATCCCGCCCCGGCGGGGTCCCGCGCTGCGAACCCGCTACACCACTGCGGACCTCGGCGTGCTCACGGAGGAGGAGGCGAAGCGCTTCGTGGGCGGCGGGCCCGGCGACCCACAGACCGACATCCCTCTGGCCTGGGAGCTGCTCTACCGGCTCGAACCTGAGCTCTACGACCGGTTGGCCAGTGCCGAGGTCCTGCACCCGGGGGTGCTCGCGTGGCTGCCGGATATCGTGGATCGGATAGTCGAGGTCGGCGCGGGCACCGGTCGGCTTACGCTCGAGCTGGTTCGCCACGCCCGCGAGGTCGTGGCCATCGAACCTGCCGGGCCGTTGCGGGACATCCTGTCTGAGAAGCTGGCGCGCGCGGACCAGCGGTGTCGTGCCGATGTGACCCACGGGTTCTTCGACGAGCTGCCGGTGGACGACAACTGTGCGGACGTGGTGGTGGCGTGCTCGGCTTTCACGCCTGCGACTGGGCATGGCGGCGGCGCCGGGCTGGCGGAGATGGAGCGAGTCTGCACGCCGGGTGGTCGAGTGGTGATCGTCTGGCCGAACAACGTCAGCTGGCTGGAGGCGCATGGCTACGGTTACGTCACGTTCGCGGGCGAGATGTTCGTCGAGTTCGGCAGCCGCGAGGAAGCCGCCGAACTGAGCGAGATCTTCTACCCCAAGGCCGCGGCGGCGGTCAGACGCGACGGTCTGCGACGGGTTCCCTACGACATGCTCGGGATCAACCCCCCACGCGACCTCTCGTTCAAGGTGATGCGCGAGTGAAGGTCGCAATCGTCGCACCGCTCGTCAGCGCCATCCGGGAACCGCAGCGCGGTGGCTCGCAGACGTTCGTGTCCGAGCTCGCGCGTGGCCTCGTCGCGAGAGGTCACGACGTTCACCTTTACGCGGCGTCTGGATCGCAGGTGGCGGACGTCCGGGTGATCGACACGGGTGTCGATCCCCGGGCGTTGGCCGCGACGCTGTACCGCGCCTCCGGCACACTTGCCGGCGCGGCCGACGTGGCCAATGCCCCCTTCGCGGGTGTTTACGCCGCCGTGCGCGAGATTTCCTACGACGTCGTTCACAACCACGCTTTCGACCCGCCGGCGATCAGAGGGGCAACGTCCGTGCGCGCGCCGGTGATTCACACCCTGCACCTCCCGCCAGATATCCAAGTCGCCGGCGCGCTCCGTCAGGCCGCGGTCGACGACGCGGACCCCACCGTCGCGTGCGTGTCGGACACCCAAGCATCCGCCTGGCGCCGGATCGTCCGCGTCGACGCGGTCCTTCCGCCCTACGTCCCGACCAGGCTGATCGACTTCTCCCCCGCCCCGGGGGATGGAGCGGTCTTTGCCGGCCGGTTGAGCCCGGAGAAGGGAGCCGTCGAGGCGATCGAGATTGCCCGAGCGGCCGGGATCCGTCTCGATCTCTACGGCGATCCCTACGACGCCGGCTACGCCCGCGAGCACATCGACCCTCGACGTGACGACCGCGACGTCGTCGTCCACGCGGGCATCCCGCAACGGGACCTGTGGAAGGTGATGGCGCGCGCGGCAGTGGTCCTGTGCCCCGCGCGGTGGGAAGAGCCGTTCGGGATCGTCGCCGCCGAGGCCCAGGCGTGCGGTACTCCCGTCGTGGCGTTCCGACGCGGCGCGCTCGAGGAGGTGATCGTCGACGGCGTGACGGGCTTCCTGGTCGAGCCCGACGACGTTCGGGCGGCGGCCGCTGCCGTCCGCAGCGCCCCGGCACTCTCGCGCTCGGCATGCCGCGTGCATGCCGAGCGCGACCTCGACCTCGAGCGGAGCCTCGACCTCCACGAGGATCTCTACCGGCGCGTGGCGCGCGCCCATCCGAAAGTTGCGGCCGATGGGTGACGACAAGCATTGGCTCGCGGGCCGGGTCGCGGTCGTCACCGGCGCAAGCCGCGGGATCGGAGCCGCGACCGCGGAGGCGATCGCGGCCGCCGGCGCCCACGTGGTTCTCGCCGCGCGGGACGCAGCGGCGCTCGATGCGGTGGCAACCCGAATCCGCGAAGCGACCGGGAAGGCCACCACGATGCCGACGGACGTCAGCAAGGTCGAGGACGTCGAGCGCCTGTTCGCGGTCGCGGAGGAGACCGGAGCGCTGTCGGCCCTGGTGTGCGCCGCGGGGGTGCTGACGCCGGCACCGTTCGCTGAGATCACCTCGGAGCTCTGGGACAGCACGCTCGCCGTCAACCTGACCGGGTCGTTCCTGTGCTGTCGCGCGGCCTTCGGCGCCATGCGGCGCGCCGGCGAAGGGAGGATCATCAATATCGCGTCGCTCTCCGGCGTCTACGCCACGGAAAAGTTCCCCGGACTGGCCGCTTACAACGTCTCGAAGTACGGGGTTATCGGCCTCACGGAGGCGATCGCGACCGAGGGCAAAGCGCTCGGCATCACCGCGATCTGCATCAGCCCCGGCGCGGTCGACACCCGGATGCTGCGCCAGGCAAATCCCGAGCTTCGGCCGGGACTCACGCCGTTTGAGGTGGCGGAACTGATTCTCGCGCTGCTCGACAGCCCCCTGACCGCGGCCAGCGGGGCAAACATTCCGCTGTTCTCAAACGCGTAGACGACACTCGTTCAATCCACGAGCGACCACAGATCCACGTTCTCGTCGGCGAGCCGCGCCGGCGCCGGTTGAGCCCGCTGGCCGACGAGCCGCGCGCACGCCGCCATCTCCATGTCCTCGTCGAGCTCGGGATCTCCGCCACGGTCGAGGCCGACGGCAGCCCGCAGTTGTCCGTCCAGCAGGTAGAAGCCGATCAGCTTTCGCTCCTCCAGGCTTCCCCGGACTACGAACCGGTCCCATTTGTCGGCGTGACCGGCGTACTCGAGCTTGTGCTCGTATTGGTCCGACCAGAAAGTGTGGACGTAGTCGTAGGGAGCGTCCGAGCCAAGCATCGACCTCGCGGCCGCGCGCCCCTGCTTCTCCGCGTTGTTGAAGTGCTCGACCCTGATCCGGCCGAACAGCGGGTGCAGGTGATTTGCCACGTCGCCGGCAGCGTAGATGTCGGGCGCGCTGGTGCGGCACCGCTCGTCCACGAGGACGCCATCCGACTGCTCAATCGGCCGTCCGGTGACCGCCGGCACGTGGGGCTCGATGCCGATGCCCGCGACCACGAAGTCGCACTCGATCCGGCCGCGACCCTTTGTCACCGCCGCCTCCACCCTCTCGGTGCCCTCAAACGCGACGACGTGCTCTCGGGCGACCAGCTCGACTCCCTTGCCGGCGTGGATCGCCCCGATCGCGCCGGCTACGTCCTCGCCCAACACCCTCTCGAGCGGTGCAGACCCCGGGAGGATGGCGGTCACCTGAACGCCGAGCTGAGTCAGCGAGGCCGCCACCTCGCAGCCGATGAATCCCATGCCCACCACCACCGCGCGCCGGCCGGCCACAGCCTCCTTCTTGATCGCCTCGCATTCCGCGACCGTGCGCAGGTGGTGGATCCCGGGCAGCCCCGCCCCCGGGATCTCGAGCCGCCGGTTCCGGCCCCCGGTCGCGATGAGGAGCTGCTGATACTCGAGCTCTCGGCCCGAGTCGAGGACGAGGGCATGGGAAGCGGCATCGACCGCGGCGACCTGTACCCCTACCAGCCGCTCTACATCGTGATCCCGGTACCAAGGCTCGGGCTGGACGTACCAGGCCGACAGATCCTCCTCGGAGCGCAGATAGGTCTTCGACAGAGGGGGGCGACCGAACGGAATCCCCACCTCCCGGCCGACCAGTACGACCGGGCCCGCGAAGCCTTCCTCGCGCAGGGTCACGGCAGCGTTGCCGCCCGCCATGCCGGCGCCGACGATCACGATCGCCTTGCCGTTGTCTCGGGCGGATGTCGCGCGCACGACCTGCCACCGTATAGCCTCAACCCATGTCT
Source organism: uncultured Solirubrobacterales bacterium (assembly GCA_963731355.1). GTDB lineage: Bacteria > Actinomycetota > Thermoleophilia > Solirubrobacterales > Solirubrobacteraceae > Palsa-465. The sequence continues at coordinate 311,935 of CAVSUS010000009.1, forward strand.
CGCACGAACGTGCTGCTGGCCGTCCTGACGAGCGAGCCCGCGAGCACCTCTGAGCTTTACGACCGCGTCGGCTACGCGGCCCTGACCCGCGTCGGGCTCGTGCCGTATGAGCGGTTCCGGGCCGAGCTGGCGCGGCTCTCCGCCGCCGGGATCGCGGAGAGGAACACCGCTACCGACGGCTCGTCTACGTGGCGACTTTCGCCGAACTCGTCGGGCTTGAGCGGGCATATACTCGACTGACATGCTCGTTCTGGGCCTGGTGCACGACAGCGGATGGGAGCCGCCGGGATGGGAGGATCCCGAGGAGGACTCCCCGCGGCGGTGGAATTGGTCTTGGCGCCCTCCCTGGCGCCCGCTGGCGTGGTTTGCGGTGTGGTGCTGGCTCATGGCCCTGGTTCCGATCGTCAATGACGCCGTTGGCGGGCTCGCCGGGTATGGGGTCCTGATGCTGGCCGTTGCGCTGGCGCTGTGGCGCCTGGACCGGCTGTGTGCCCGCGGGTACTGGCACGGCCTGCGCGAATACAAGCGCTGAGCACTATCGGGGACAGAAACGCTGCGCCCTGGTGGCGCAGCGCGGTCATCTATCAGGTTTACATCCGCAGCTTCGCGGACGCTGACGGCGACGGGGTGGGCGACGTGGCGGGTCTGCGCTCGCGCCTCTCCTACATCGCGGACCTCGGCGCCGACGCCCTGTGGATCACCCCGTGGTACCCGTCGCCGATGAAGGACGGCGGGTATGACGTCTCGGACTTCCGCGCTGTCGACCCGACGTTCGGCACGCTCGAAGACGCGGAGGCGACGATCGGCGAGGCCCATGACCTCGGCCTGCGCGTGCTGCTCGACATCGTCCCGAACCACACCTCAGACCAGCATCCCTGGTTTCAGGAGGCGCTCGCGACCGGCCCCGGCTCGCCGGAGCGCGACCGGTTCATCTTTCGCGACGGCCGCGGCCCCGAGGGCGACGAACCTCCAAACGACTGGAGGAGCAGGTTCGGCGGTCCAGCGTGGACGCGGGTCACCGAAGCGGGCGGCCGGCCCGGGGAGTGGTACCTGCACCTCTTCAGTCCGGAGCAGCCCGATCTCAACTGGGAAAACGGCGACGTGCGGGCGGACTTCGATGAGACGATGCGCTTCTGGTTCGAGCGCGGCGTCGACGGATTCCGGATCGACGTGGCCCACGGCCTGGTCAAGGCGAGGGGCCTTCCCGACGTCGGGTCGATCGTGTGGCCACCCCTCGGGACGGATCCGGTAGAGCACCCCCACTGGGATCGCGACGAGGTCCATGCGATCTACCGCCGGTGGCGCGAGCTGGCCGACACCTATAACGATCCGCGGATATTCGTGGCCGAGGCGTGGGTGCACCAACCCGAGCGTCTGGTGCGGTACGTCCGAGCGGATGAGCTTCACACCGCGTTCAACTTCGATTTCCTGTTGGCGCCGTGGGAGGCCGAGCCGATGCGCGCGTCGATTGACGCCACGCTGCGCGCCCACCGCACGGTGGGGGCGGCGGCGACCTGGGTGCTTTCAAACCACGACACGGTCAGGGAGGTGTCCCGCTACGCCCGACCACAGGGGGTTCGTGAGTTGCGCAACCTCGATGACCTGCTCGACCTGCCGGCCGATTACGGCCTCGGCGTCAGGCGGGCGCGTGCCGCCGCGCTGTTGATGCTCGCGCTGCCCGGCGGTGCCTACGTCTACCAGGGGGAGGAGCTCGGCCTGGGCGACGTCGAGGACCTTCCCGACGACGCGCTGCGCGACCCCTACTGGGAGCAGTCGGGCCGCACGAGCCGCGGCCGGGACGGCTGCCGCGTCCCCATCCCCTGGTCCGGCGAGGAGCCGCCGTTCGGATTCAGCCCGGACGGCGGGAGCGCTCCGCCCTGGCTCCCCCAGCCCGCCTCGTGGCGGGCCCTCACCGTCGAGGCTCAGACGCGCGAGGTCACCTCGACGCTCGCGCTCTACCGCCGGGCGCTGGAGCTGCGCCGCGCGCACCCGGCGCTGGGCGACGGCTCGCTGAGATGGCTCGACGCGCCGGCGGGCGCCCTGGCGTTTGCGCGCGATCCTGGCTTTGTCTGCATGGTGAACATGTCTGCGACTCCCGTGGCTGCACCGGACCACGCCCGGAGCCTGCTGTCGAGCGGACCTCTGACCGCGGACGGACGCGTGCCGACGGACACGGCCGTGTGGCTCGAACGCTGAGCTCGTCTAGCCCCAGGCGCGGCCGGCAACCTCGGCGACGAGGCGCAGCTTCTTCTCCTCCGCGTCCTCGCTGATCGCATTGCCCGGGCCCGCGGAGGAGAAGCCGCACTGCGTCGAGAGGGCGAGTTGCTCGCGAGGGTAGAAGTGGCTCGCCTCGTCGATCCGGGCGAGCAGCCGCTCGGCCGTCTCGAGCGCGGCGAACTTCGACGAGACCAGGCCGAGCACGACGACCTTGTCCTCCGGGATGTCCTTGAGCGGCTCAAAAGAGCCGGAACGGTCGTCCTCGTACTCGAGCAGGAGCCGGTCGTAGTTCGCCAGGCGCGGGAACAGGTGCTTTGAAATCGAGTCATAGCCGCCGGCGCTGATCCAGTGGCTGTCGTAGTTGCCCTTGCAGAGGTGCAGCCCGAACGTCACGCCGGGAACGCTCGCCAGCTCGTTGAGCATCTCGGCGCCCTCGCTCATCACCCGGTCGGGGGAGATCCCGATCTGCTCCCACTGGCTCTGTTGCGAGGGATCGACGAGCTGCCCGAAGTCCGGCGCGTCGATCTGGATGTAGAGACAACCCATTCGAGCGAGCTCCTGCGCCTCCTCGCGCATCAGGCGCAAGCCGTCAGCAAACAGGTCGAAGGGGTCGCCATAGGCCTCGCGCGAACGCTGGGGTGACCACACGAGGAACAACATCAGCGGGCTCGGCAGCGTCACCTTCACCGGACGCCGGGCCTTGGCGCGCGCGTAGGCGTATTCCTCAACGGTCATCATTCGCCGGCGCCGAAGCCTGTCCGTGACCGATAGCGGCACCTTGAAGACGCTCTGCTCCGCGCCGCTCTCGTCGTGAAACGGAACCGGGATGTGCTGAGGCTCCGGATCAGGCGTCAGCCCCTCGACCGCCTCGAGCAGCTGGTCGATGAACGTGTGCCGGCGGAGCTCCCCGTCCGTCACGACATCCAGGCCGGCGCCTTCCTGCATGGCGATCACTTGATCGACGGCGCGGTCCTCGATCTCCTTGTACGTCGCGGAGGGCATGTGGCCGGCCTCCCAATGCGTGCGGGCCCCCAGCAGATACTCTGGACGCAAGAGCGACCCCACGGTGTCCGCGCGATAGATGGTTGCCATTACGTCACCTTCCTCTCGGATCGGTAGCTATCCAGGCCGCGTGGCGCCGAGGCTTGGCGTGCTTGGGCCGACCAAACCCACTCGGCGGCCCAGCAGCGAAGCCAGCACCTGATTCATGACCGCCTCCGAGGCTCCGGTCGCGTCGGCGGCACGCCAGGCGACGACACCGTCGGGGCGAACGAGAAGCGCACCGGCCCCGGAGATCCCGAACGCGTCCGGAAACACGCCGTCGGCGTCCATCAGCTCTCGACCGCCCACGACGTAGCTGTCGAGCGGCAGACCCAGCCGGGCCGCCGCACCGCGCGTTGCCGCCAGACACGCCTCGGCCTCCGGGGCGGCCAGCAGGACGAAGTGCTTTCCGAACAGATCCAGGGTCGAGAGTCGTGTGCCGCCCAGCGTGAGGAAAACGTGCGGCGCGCGCGATCCGGGACGACCCCTCGACTCGCGTGGGTGCTCATGGAGCGGATGATCATCACCGGGCTCGAGCACAACGGCCGGCGAGTTGTAGCGATAGCCGATCTCCATCGAGAAGTCATCGACGATCGGCTGCATGTCCTCCGTTCCGAGGTACGGCGCCACCCGGGTGACGTACCGCGAGTAGGCCTGCTCGACGGTGAGCTCGCCGATGGGTCGCCGCTCGCTGTCATAGGTTTCCAAGAGCGCTGGCCCGGCCACCCCTTTCAGCACCAGCGCCAGCTTCCAGGCGAGATTGTGTGCGTCGTGAACACCGGTGTTGCCCCCGAATCCCCCGTTCGGAGGCATGGTGTGGGCGGCGTCACCGGCCAGGAATACCCGCCCTTCCTGGTAGCGCTCGGCGCTGTCGGCAACCGCTTGCCAGGTCGCGACGTCCTCGATCACCACCGGTATCTCCGGGACACCGATCGCGGCGCGCAGAAGCTCGAGGGCGCGCTGCTCGTCGATCGTCTCAGCGATGTTCGCCCAGGGCGCGGACGGATACGCGGCGACGATCTCGGGGCGTGCGGTATCGCCCACGAGGTTGACCACGAGGAAGCCGCGGTTGCCCGTCCGGTCGAGTCGGAAGAACCCCCGCAGCACGGGGTTGGTGACGTAGTTGACGCCCTGGTAGCGCCCCTCGAGCAGCGGGCCCAAGTCGACCTCGGCGCGGAAGTAGATCGTGGCGCTGTGCGAGAGAAGCCCGTGGCCGCGCATGCCAATACCGAGCCGCTCGCGAGTAGAGCTGCGGTTCCCGTCGGCCGCGACGACGTACCCCGAGCGCACCGTCGTCTCCGCGCCGCTTTCGAGGTCGCGGAGCAGTGCGGTCACGCTGTCGGTGTCCTGGGTCAGCGCGGAGCATTCCACGCGGTAGCGCAGCAGCGCTCCCGACTCCTCGGCCCGCTCTCGGATGATCGGTTCGAGTGCGTCCTGATCGATGAACAGCCGCACGGTAGGACTGAACTCCGCGACTCCCGCGTTCAGGTTTGGGAAGTAGCTCGCGATCTCGCGGCCGGCAAGCGACTCGACGTTGTTGATCCCGCCGTTCGGGTGGTACTGCTCCTCCGACTTGCGCCGCACCGTCTCTTCCAGTCCGGCCGAGCGAAGGATCTCCATCGTGCGCAGCTGGAAATGGCCGGCGCGCGGATGGATGGCCGTGCTGCTGTGCCGTTCCACCGCCAGACAGGAGATTCCATGCCGCCGTAGGAAGAGCGCGGTCGAGAGACCGACCAGGCTGCCACCGACGATAAGGACATCGACCCCTTCCTCGATGCTCTCGGACCGCATCAGCGAAGCGCCTTAGAGCTCGGCCGACGCCATCTCTGCGCCCTCCGAGAGCGACTTCAGCTTCAGCCATGCCACGTCCGGATCGACCAGTGAGAAGCGGATGAACGTGTCGAAGCCGCAGTCCGTCCCGGCGATGAGCCGCTCCTTGCCGACGATCTTGCCGAGCCGAACGAGCCGATCCGCGACGAGTCGAGGATGCTCCACGTGGTTGGACTTGACGTCGATCACGCCGAGGATCACCGACTTGTCGTCCGGCAGCGCCACGTCTTCGAACACGCGCCACTCGTGCGCGTGCCGAGGGTTGGCGCCTTCCACGTAGATGGTTCCTGCGCCTGCCTTCAGCACCTCGCCGATGATGTCCGCGAGCGGGACGTCCTTGTGGTGCGGGCCGCCGTAGTTGCCCCAGCAGACGTGCAGGCGCACCTGCTCCGGCGGAATGCCGGCCAGCGCCGCGTTGAGCGCTTCGACCGCGAGCGGCAGGTGAGTGTGCCAGTCGCCCACGCTCGAGCCCACCGAGCGACAGTGGGCCGCCATGGCCATGTCGGGTGAGTCGATCTGGAGCTTGAACCCCGCGTTCGTGATCGACTTGTACTCGTAAGACAGCTCGTCGGCTAGGGCGCCGAGGTAGGTCTCGTGGGAGCCATAGTGCTGGTCCGGGTAGTTGAAGGCGATCTGTCCGGGGCTGATCGCGCCCATGAACGCGCTCGACGGATCGCCGTCGCCGAGCGCGCGCCCAAGCCGCTCGACATCGCGACGAACCGCGTCCTTGTCCTTGAGCTTCGCCGGTCCGACGCAATTGGAGAACACGAGGTGGGCCATCGCCGGCGTGTTGAACAGCCGCATCGCGAGGTTGGGAAAGTCGGCGACGTCATCGGCCTGAAACTCGGAGCGGCCCTCGAATCCCGAGAAGCGCTCGTTGACGTAGGTGCTGAACCCCGTCTTGCTCATCTCCCCGTCGCTGACGATGTCGACGCCGGCGGCGCGCTGCTTCTCGATCACCTCGGCGACGGCCGAATCGATGCGCGCCTCGAGCGCTGCCTCGTCCACCTGCTGGCCATCCATACGGGCCCAGATCATGTCCGCGAGGTCATCCGGGCGCGGAAGGCTCCCCGCGTGCGTCGTCAGGATTCGATCGTTTCCGCCGGCCATGCGGCCACCTCCCGTATGTGGTCATGCAGCTCGCGCCGCATCAACTGTCCGCCAGAGTTTTACAAGGGCGTGAAGCTCAGTGCGTACACTAATACTGGACGCCAGGAGGAGGACGGTGTGCCCGCAGGGACAACGCTGATCGTCGGTGGGACTCGGGGACTGGGGCGGCGCCTCGCCGAGCGATGCCTCGAGCGGGGCCACCAGGTCGTGATCACCGGCCGTGACGCGGCGCGGGCGGAATCCACCGCCAGGGAAATCGGGGACCCGGTCAGCGCGGTGGCCTTCGACCTCGCCGAGCCGGCGCAGGTCGCGCAGGCGCTCGAGCAGATCGGAGGTGTCGATCACGTGGTGCTCGCCGCCATCGAGCGCGACTCCAACACCGTCCGTGACTACGACATCGACCAGGCCCTGAGGCTCGCGACGCTCAAGCTGGTCGGGTACACCGAGGTGCTGCATTGTCTGCATCCCAGGATGCACGAGGACACGTCCGTGCTCCTGTTCGGCGGCCTGGCCAAGGATCGCCCCTATCCGGGGTCCACGACCGTGACGAGCGTCAACGGCGCGGTTACCACGATGGTGCGGACGCTCGCGACCGAGCTCGCGCCGGTGCGGGTGAACGCGATCCATCCCGGGATCGTGGGCGACAGCCCGGCATGGGTGAACGCCGCCACCGAGTTCCTCGAGGGGGTGAGGGCGCGAACGCCAACGGGACGGCTGGTGACGATGGACGAGGTGGCCGACGCGGCGCTGTTCCTGCTCGAGAGCTCGGCCGTGAACGGCGTGAACCTCGCGGTTGACGGCGGCTGGGTGCTGAACTGATGCGCATCGCGGTCCTCGGCCTTGGGCAGATGGGTACCCCGATCGCCGAACGGCTCGAGCAGGCCGGACACGAGCTGTCGGTGTGGAACCGGTCTCCGGACGCGCTGGGACCGTTCAGGGAGCGGGGCATTCGAGTCCTCGACGATCCGAGCCAGGCCTGGCATAACGCGGACTGCGCTATCACGATGCTCAGCGACGGGGCGGCGCTCGAAGCGGTCGTATTGAGCGAGCGCGGGCTCCTGGAATCCGCCGAGCGAGGCGTGCTGATCGACATGAGCACGATCTCGGCAGCCGCCTCGGCGGCGGTGGCTGCGGAGTGCGAGCGCCGTCGGGTGGCGTTCTTGCGTGCGCCGGTCACGGGCAATCCATCGGTGGTGCGCGCGGGCAATCTCGGGATCATCGTGTCCGGTCCCCGCGAGGAATTCGATCGGCTCGTTGCCACCTTGCGGGACATCGGACCTACGGTCTTCTACGTGGGATCACGGGAGGAAGCCCGCATCGTCAAGCTGGCGCTCAACCTGATGATCGCCGGCACCGTCGAGCTGATCTCCGAGGCGCTCGTTCTGGCCCAGAAGCACGGCATCGGCAGCGGCGAGATGCTCGAGGTGATGGGCGCTTCGGCCGTCGGCAGCCCATTCGTCAAGTACAAGACCGACGCGCTCGTGGCCGAGGACTACAGCTCCACGTTCAGCGCGCGGCTCATGTACAAGGACCTGGCCCTCGCCCTCGAGGCGGCCAACGACGCCGACCTGCCGCTGCCGGTGACGGCGCTGACCCAGCAGCTGTTCCAGGGGTGCATCGCGACCGGGATGGGAGACTGGGACTTGACCGCGCTGCTGCCGAGGTTGCGGCGGGAGGCGGGATTGTGACCCGAGGCACCGGGTGTACAGTCACGCTTGATGGCCTCCTCGACCGCGGTTAGGGTGGGCAGCGTGGCGGATCGGTACCAGCTCTTCCACGTCCGGAGAAAGGACGAGATCGAGCTGGCTCATCCGGCTGGCCTGGACGACCGTGTCGATGGGCTTCGGCGCGCGACGTTGGTCGGCCGCCAGGTGGGCGCCGTGCACACCGGGTTCGCGCTGTGCTCATTGGAGCCCGCGGGTTACGTCGCGGCACACGTGCATTCGACCGAGCAGAGCTTCTACGCGCTCGCCGGGAAGCCGGCGGTTACCGTCGACGGCCGCGCATACCAGCTCGCGGCCAACGACTGTGGGCTGGTGCCGGTCGGAGTCGAGCACGCGTGGCGCAACGACTCGACCGAACCCGCGCTGTGGCTCGAGATGAACGCTCCGGCCCCCCGGATCTCAGGCCCGCCCGACACGTTCTGGACCGGACCTCCCGCTCCGGCCCGCGAGCCTCGCCCGCCCGACATCCGCGACCCCCGCACCCGGACGTTCTTCCGCCTCACCACCGGCGAGCTCGACGTCGACAACCTCAAGGTGGGGGCGCCCGTCGACGCACCGACCGTGTCGGCAAGCATGGCCACCGCGCTGTTGGCCTACAGCGGTATCGCGGTCAAGATGCTCATCGATCAGCGGCTCGGCGCCGTGCTGCACACGATGTTCATGGTCGAGTACCAGCCGGGCGGCGTAGCGCAGCCGCACGACCACCCGCTCGAGGAGACCTATTACATGCTCGAGGGTGAGGTCGAAGCGACGGCTGATGGGGGCGTGTTCACCCTACGTCCGGGTGACGTCTTCTGGACCGGCGTCGGTTGCGTGCACGCCTTCCACAACCGGAGCGCGGGGCGAGTCCGCTGGTTGGAGACGCAGTCGCCGCAGCCGCCGGCAAACCACTCATACCGGTTCAATCGCGATTGGGACTACCTCGATAGGCAGCTGGTCAAGGCAGAGCCGACCGGAGAGTCGCCGTAGATGATTGCTTCGCGCGGTGCCACGATGGCCGTCGACTGGGAGCAGCGCGTCGATTATCCGCGTCTGCGCCGGGAGCGGCTCGAGCGGGCACGCGCCGCGCTGCGGGCCTCCGACCTCGGCGCGGTGCTCCTGTTCGACCAGAACAACATTCGCTATGTCACGAGCACTCACATCGGCGAATGGGCCCGGGACAAGAGCGCGCGGTGCGCGCTCTTGCCGCGCGAGGGCGATCCGGTGCTATGGGACTTCGGCTCGGCGGCGAGGCATCACCAGCTCTACTCACCCTGGCTTCCGAGCGCCAGCTGGCGTCCGGGGGTCTCGAGCATGCGCGGCGCGATGCCCCGCCAGACCGGAGTGCCGGATCTCCTCGCTGGTCACATCGTCGAGGAGCTCCGTGCGCACGGGCTCGAGCATGAGCCGCTCGGTATCGATCTGACGGACATGGAAACGCTCGCCTCGCTTCACCGCGCCGGGCTCTCGACCGCCGACGCCCAGCCCGTGATGCTCGGCGCGCGCAAGATCAAGACGGAGGACGAGATCGCGCTGCTCGACCACGCCGCGGCCATCGTCGATGCGGTCTACGTACGGATCTACGAGCTGCTGCGGCCCGGCATCCGGGAGCACGAGATCGTGGCCGAGGCGCAGCGGCTCTTGTTCGAGCTCGGCTCGGAGCAGGTCGAGGCGATAAACGCGGTGTCCGGCGACCGCTGCAACCCCCACCCCCACGTGTTCTCCGACCGTCTGCTGCGCCCAGGCGATCAGGCGTTCTTCGACATCATTCACTCGTTCATGGGCTATCGGACCTGCTACTACCGCACGTTCTGTGTGGGTGGCGCGAGTCAGTCCCAGCTCGATGCCTACAAGCAGTGCCGCGAGTGGCTCGACGCCGCGATCGAGCTCGTCCGGCCGGGAGTGAGGACCGACGCGATCGCGAGCGTGTGGCCGACCGCGCAGGACCTCGGCTTCGCCGGCGAGGAGGCGTGCTTCGGCCTGCAGTTCGGGCACGGTCTCGGCGTCGGCCTGTACGAGGCGCCGATGATCTCGCGCCTGCACTCCTTCGACGCTCCGGCGGAGATCGAGGAGGGCATGGTGTTCGCACTCGAGACCTACTGCCCAGCGAGCGACGGCCGCTCCGCGGCCCGGATCGAGGAGGAGGTGCTCGTGAGGGGCGACGGGCCGGAGATCCTCACTCGCTTCCCCGGCGAGGAGCTGCTCGTGGCCGGCCGGCAGTACGTCCGCGGGGCCGACCTGGTCAACGAGGACCGCGAGACGGTGCCGGCCCCTTGAGCCACACCTCGGCAGCGGAAACCCGCCGCGTCCCGGCGGCCGGTTTGGGTCTTTCAGAGGCGCTCGAGCTGTATCGGACCATGAGGCTGATCAGGCGCTTCGAGGACACCGTCCAGTCGCTCTTCCAGCGCGGAGAGATTCACGGGACCACCCACCTGTACTCCGGTCAGGAGGCGGTCGCGGTGGGCGTGTGCTCGGTGCTCGAGCCCATCGACCGCGTGGCCGGGACCTACCGCGGCCACGGACACGCGCTCGCACTCGGCGTCGACCCGCAGGGATTGCTCGACGAGCTGCTCGGGCGCGAGAGCGGAGTGTGCGGCGGGCGTGCCGGATCGATGAACGTGGTCGACCTCGAGCACCGGCTCATTGGCTGCTTCGGGATCGTCGGCGGGAGCATCTCCGCCGCGACGGGCGCGGCGCTCGCGCTCAAGCGTCGCGGCGGCGTCGCGGTGGCGTTCTTCGGCGACGGCGCGGCGAATCAGGGCTATTTCCACGAGTGTCTGAACTTCGCGAAGGTGCTCGCGCTCCCGGTTCTGTACGTGTGCGAGAACAACCTGTACGGAGAGTTCACGCCATGGGAGGAAGTGACCGCCGGCGAGCTCCGCGCCCGGGCTGAGACGCTCGGAATTCCGGCGGGCACGATCGACGGCAACGACGTGCTGGTCGTCCGCGAGGCCGCGGGCGCGGCCGTGGAGCGCGCGCGAAACGGGGGTGGACCGCAGTTCATCGAGGCCCTCACGTACCGGTTCGTCGGGCACTCGCGCAGTGACCCAGGCAAATACCGCAAGGCCGGCGAGCTCGAGGCCTGGCGCGATCGCGACCCGATCAAGCTCGCACGCGCGGCGCTGCTCGAACGCCTGAGCGCGACCGAGCATGCCGTCGCCGAGGTCGAGGACGCGGTCGACAGGCAGATCGACGCCATCGCCGAGCGCGGCCTGGCAGCGCCATGGCCGCAGCCAGGCGCCGTGCGCGAGTTCAAGGAGTAAGTGGCCAGGTATGCCCGAGGTGGTGATGCCGAGACTCTCGGACTCGATGGAGGAGGGCACGATCGTTCGCTGGCTGAAGCGCACCGGGGAGCCGGTGAGCTCGGGCGAGGGGCTGGTGGAGATCGAGACCGACAAGGCCACGGTGACGTATGAGTCCGCGTTTTCGGGGTTGCTGACGATCATCGCCGCCGACGGCGAGACGCTGGCGGTCGGCACCGTCATCGGCCAGATCGACGGCGGCGCGCCCGCTCCGCGGGACGGAGGACGTGCGGTCGCACCCGCCGACGCCTTGCCCGTGCGCCGAGCCAAGGCCTCGCCGGTCGCCCGCCGCCTGGCCGAGCAACTGGGACTCGACCTGAACAGCGTGCGGGGCACCGGACCCTCGGGGCGGATTGCCAAACGCGACGTGGAGGCGGCTGCACGTGCGCGCCCAGCGGTCGCGCGCGAGGCTCGTTTCCGAAGCCCCAAAGGGGAGGTGGAGATACGAGAGCCAACGCGCATCCAATCGACCATCGCCCGCCGCACGGCCGAGGCCAAGGCGACGATCCCCGACTTCACGCTGAGCACCGAGGTCGACATGGACGCGATCGTGCGCTTGCGGGGTCAACTCGTGGAACCCGTCCCGCCCGAACTACCTACTCTCACCGACTTCGTGGTCAAGGCGTCCGCCCTCGCGCTGCGCCGTCACCCCAGGGTCAACGCCAGCTACCGCGACGGCCGATTCGAGCTCTACGAAAGAGTCAACATCGGTGTCGCGGTGGCGACCGAAGACGCGCTGCTCGTCCCGACCGTGTTCGACGCGGACACGAAGTCACTCGGCCAGATCGCCTCGGAGACCCGCACCCTGGCCGAGCGGGCCCGCGCCGGAAAGCTCGCTCCGCCCGAGCTCGCGGGCGGGACGTTCACCGTTTCAAACCTCGGGATGTACGGAATCACCGAGTTCGTCGCGGTCATCAACCCTCCCCAGGCCGCCATCCTCGCAGTCGGCTCGCTCGAGGACCGCGTGGTGCTGCACGAGGGAGCGGCGAAGTCCTCCAGCCGGATGAAGCTGACCCTCACGTGCGATCACCGCATCCTCTACGGCGCCGACGCCGCAGGTTTCCTGCGGAACGTCCGCGCCAACCTGGAGCAGCCGCTCCGGCTCGCGCTATGAGGACCGCGGAGGCCTGAATGCCCACGCTCGAATTCCGCGAGGCCATCCGGGAAGCGCTGGACGAGGAACTGGCACGCGACGAACGCGTGGTGTTCTTCGGCGAGGACGTGGCCGCCCCCGGCGGGGTTTTCGCGGTCACGCCTGGCCTGCGCGAAAAGCACGGGGCGGAGCGAGTGTTCGATACGCCGATCTCCGAGCTGGCCATCGCCGGAGCGGCGTTCGGAAGCGCGGTGTGCGGACTGCGGCCGGTGATCGAGATCATGTTCGGGGACTTCCTGGCCCTCGCCATGGACAGCCTCGTCAATCAGGCCGCCAAGTATTTCTACATCTCCGGGGAGCAGGCCAGCGTGCCGCTCGTGGTCCGCTCGGCCGTCGGCGCCGGCGGTCGGTTCGGCGCGATCCACTCACAGACCCCGGCCAGCTGGTTTCAAAACGTGCCCGGCCTCAAGATCGTCGCCCCGTCCACGCCCTCCGACGCGAAGGCGCTGCTGCAAGCGGCGATCCGCGACGAGAACCCGGTGCTGTTTCTCGAACACAAGCGCCTCTACGGCGTCAAGGAAGAGTGCGACGGGCACGAGGTGGCTCAGATCGGGCGCGCCCGCGTCGCACGCGCGGGCGAGGACCTGACGATGGTGTCCGCGATGAAAGGGGTATCCGATTGCCTGGGCGCCGCCGAGCGGCTGTCGAGCGATGGGGTTGACGCCGAGGTCATCGACCTGCGGACGCTGCGTCCGCTGGATCGCGACTGCATCCTGCGCTCGCTGGCCAGGACCAACCGCCTCCTCGTCGTCGAAGAGGGTCCGCTCACCGGCGGGTGGGCCGGCGAGATTCTCGCGCTGGCGGCCGAACACGGTCTGCACGACATCGACGACATCTGGCGCGTGACCACCCCCGAGCACCCGATCCCCTACAGCCCCCCGCTCGAGGACGCGTTCCTTCCGAGCGCGGAAGCGATCGCGGAGTCGGTCGGAGCGAGGTTTGAGCGCCGGACCTGACAGCGTCGGACGACGCGTCCGCGAGGAACGGCTACGCCAGAAGATCGGGGTGCGCGAGCTGGCGCGCCGGGTCGGCGTGTCGGCGAGCCTCATCTCGCAGGTCGAGCTTGGCAAGGCGTCGCCGTCGGTCGGCACGCTGTATGCGATCGCGGGCGAGCTCCAGCTGTCGCTGGACGAGCTGCTGTTCGCACCGCCCGCCTCTCGCCCGACTCGGCCCCGCAAGGCCGAGTCGGGCGCCGCGGTCGATCCGGTCGTACGCCGGGGAGGCGGCAAGTCGATTCAGCTGGCGTCGGGGGTGCGCTGGGAGCGCCTCACGCCGCAGAGCCCTCAAGACGTCGACTTCCTGTACGTCGTCTATGACGTTGGAGGAGCTTCGTCTGCCGAGGACTCTCTGATGCGCCATTCCGGTACGGAGTACGGGCACGTCCTGAAAGGCCGGCTGGGCGTGACGATCGGCTTCGAGACCTACGAGCTCGGGTCCGGAGACTCGATCTCGTTCGAGTCGACGATGCCTCACCGCTTGTTCACGGTCGGCGACGAACCGGTCGAAGCGATCTGGTTCGTGGTCGGCCGCCGCGGTGATCCGCGCATCGGGCTGGGCTCGGCCAGCTCCACGAGCTGACCAAGTCCACGCTCGATGCCCGCGCACAGGACGTGGATGTCCGGCGCGGTGTCGTAGTCGCCGCTGACCCCGAAGCTGAGCGCCCCGTCGTAGGAGAAGATCGCCACCGCGATGCGTACGCTTGCGAACAGCGGCACGTACGGAAACGATTCGAGCATCCGCCTGCCGGCGAGGTACAGCGGAAACTGCGGCCCGGGCACGTTCGTGGTTCCCGTGTTGAGGCTCCGCTGCGGAACCCGGCTCGCCAACCGCGTTCCGAGTGCCAGCAGCAGCGGCGGCGCGAAACCCGACAGCGAGGTGAGCACCTCCCCGGCCACGGCCTGCTTTGACTCCTTGAGGCCAGCCATCTGCGAGCGGATCGAGTGCAGTCGCTCCTCTGGGTCCTCGATCCCCACCGGGAGCTCCGCGAACATGGCCGAGACGCGATTGTTGTATGTGCCGCGCTCACCGGGCCGCCGCACCGACACCGGCACCAGCGTGCGCAGCACGCGGTCGACGGGCTCGCCGCGCGACTGCAGCAACTCCCGAAAGCCCGCGGTGATCGCTGCCAGCACGACGTCGTTGACCGTGCCACCCATCGCGCCACGCACCCGTTGCACGTCGGAGAGGCGTCCGCGGGCCCAGTCCCAGCGGCGGTGAGGGCCAAGCGGCCCGTTGAGCGAAGAGCGCCTGGGTCGCGCGACACCCGCGAAGGCGATCAAGCCGCGCGATGTGTCCTCGAGCACGCTCACCAACTCGCGCGGAGCACGCAATGCGCCGACGAACCGCTCCGCCGCCGCGACCGGGTTCACGGTCTGCTCGACGATCGCGTCGGCGAGCAGCCGGGCGCTTCCCGGTGCAGGGTCGGGTTCCCAGCGATCCGCAGAAGGGGGCTGTGGATCGCGCTCCCTGTCGAGCAGCACGGTCATCAGATCGGTGCCGGCGACGCCGTCAACCATGCAGTGGTGGACCTTGGAGAGCATCGCCCAGCGACCGTCCCCCAGCCCCTCGACCACCCACATCTCCCACAGCGGTTTGGCCCGGTCGAGGTTCTGCGACATCACGCGCCCCACGAGAGTGCGGAGCTCGTCGTCGCCGCCGGGATGGGGAAGCGCCGTGCGGCGCACGTGGTAGCCCAGGTTGAAGTGAGGGTCATCGACCCACACTGGACGCGCGACCCCGAATGGCACGAAGCGCACCACCTGTCGATAGCGCGGCACGAGCGAGAGTTTGCCTTCGACCCTGGCCAGCACGTCGGCGAACCCGGGCGGCGGCCCCTCGAAGATGCTCACGCCGCCGACGTGCATGGGACTGGCGTCGGTCTCGACGTGCAAAAACGACGCATCTTGGGCGCTCATCCGATTCATCAGGTCACCTTGAGGACCAGCTTGCCTATGTTCTCACCGCTGAACAACTTCAGCAGCGCCTGCGGGAATGCGCTCACGCCACCCTCGACGACGTACTCGCGCGACACGAGCCGGCCTTCATGCAGCCAGCGGGCCAGCTCGGCCGTCGCCTCGCCGTACCGGTCGGCGTAGTCGAACACGAGCATCCCGGTCATCGAGGCGCGCGCGGCGATCAAGGCCAGATAGTTGGTCGGACCCCGCGGCTGGCGGGCGTTGTACTGCGAGATGCCCCCGCAGATGACGATCCGCGCCCCGCGGGCGAGCCTGGTCAGGGCTGCGTCGAGAACGTCCCCTCCGACGTTGTCGAAGAACACGTCGACGCGATCCGGCGCGTACTCGTGCA
Organism: uncultured Solirubrobacterales bacterium; assembly: GCA_963731355.1. Taxonomy (GTDB): domain Bacteria; phylum Actinomycetota; class Thermoleophilia; order Solirubrobacterales; family Solirubrobacteraceae; genus Palsa-465. The sequence goes on from CAVSUS010000009.1 coordinate 327,597, forward strand.
GCGCCGCGCGTACGTTCTCCGCCTTGTAGTCGATGGCCGCGTCGAAGCCGAGCTCCTCGATCCAGCGGCACTTCTCGGGGCCCCCGGCGATCCCGATCGCGCGGCAGCCCTTGATCTTCGCGATCTGTCCGGCGACGCTTCCGACCGCGCCGGCCGCGCCCGAGATGACCACCGTCTCGCCCGCCCGCAAGCGCGCCACCTCCAGCAGCCCGAAGTACGCCGTCAGACCGGTCAACCCGAGCGCTCCGAGGTATGTCGGCAGCGGCGCGATCGACGCGTCCACCTTGATCACTCCGGACCCGTCCGAGAGCGCGAACTCCTGGACTCCGAACAGGCCGAAGACGTGATCGCCCACGGCGAACCCAGGATGCTCGGAGGCGATCACACGCCCGACCGCGCCGGCGCGCATCACATCCCCGAGCTGCACGGGCGCGATGTACGAGGGGACGTCGTTCATCCACCCCCGCATCGCCGGATCGATCGACACGTGCGAGACCTCGACCAGTATCTGGTTCTCGCCCGTGTCCGGGACCGGCTCGCTGGTCAGCTCCCAGTCGGACGGCCCAGGCAAGCCCGAAGGGCGGGCCGCCAGCCGCAACTGATGGTTCGTTGAGTTCACGTTCCGCTCCAGGCGGAATGATTACCGCATGTAGACGAGCAGATGAGCAGGTCGAGCTCTCCGTCCACGACCACACGCGTTCTGCGTTCACCGTAGGGAACGGTCCGGATCGCGAACAGTGCCAGTTCGGGGGTATCGAGGTGCTCCGGCGTGCTCATCGGTGCGAGATTAGTCCTGGCGGCCCCATTTCTCCATGGGAAGGGTGTGCATGGTCCTTCAGATCGCTCCCACCAGTGACGCGAGACGACGGAACTACGAAGGGGCGGAGGCCGCCTTCTCCTGGTCGCTGATCCAGGCGAGGATCGCGCGCGAGTGCGTGATCACCGTCCCGTCGGGCAGCTTGAGCGCCGGCAGCTTGGTGTCCCCGGTCGCCTCACGCAGCTCGTCGCGAGAACCCTTGCGCAGAAACGGGATCGGACTGCCGTGACCAGCAATCACCTTGTCGTATTCGATCCCGGCCGCGTGGAGGGCCTCCTGCACCCGCCGGCAGGGATGAACCTTCGGCCCGCCCTCGTCGCCGTGGCAAACGTACAGTGTCGGAAGCTCGGCCATTACTTCCTCCGGGTTCGGGAGCTCGAAGCACGGAGGCTAGCGGGGCGCCGGTGAGGCGGCCACCGCCGGGGAGAGCCACTCGAGCCACGCCGCCCCCGGATGCGCCAACCCCAATAACGCGCCGTACCGCCGGCCGCCCCGATACGACAACCGGCCGATGACCCCGAATACCCCTTCGCGCCGATTGCGCCGCAGCAGCGCCGGCGGCACCTCGATCCCCAGCACGCTGCTCGTGGCGGCGTCGCCCATCGGAACGAGCGGGTCGATCGACACCCAGTCCAGGTCGCGCTCGGCGCCGATGCCATCGACCAACGTCCGGAAGCGCTCGAGCTCCTCGGCTGAGAAGAACACGTGGACATAGGTATCCATCAGACACACCAGTGCTTGCTCGGGGATGTCGGCGAGCACGGTCGGGAGGACCTCACCGGCGTCGCCGCGAACGGTATGGGCAGGGTGTGCGAGCGCCACCTGAACCGCCTCGTGGAAGCGGGTGACCGCGCCGATCTCCTGCGGAACGCATGCCGCGAGCCATCGACGCACCTCGGCGTCGGTCAGGTCGAGCGGCTCAACGTCGATTCCCACGCGGTGGGACACGCGTGGGAGCGCCGGCGGGATCGGCGCTGCCGGCTCGCCCCGCAGCTCCGTCTCGATCACGACCGCCGCGCCGGCATCCCCGACCGAGTCGGTGTGGTCGCCGTGGCGATATCCGTACCGATAGCGATCGAGGTGCAGCGCGAGCCCCGCTCCGGTTCCGATATCGACGAGCGCGATCCCCCGTGGATCTTGCGCCGCGGGCGAAAGTGCGGGCAGGACGTCGGCGCACCGGCCCACCTCGTTCATCTGGTAGCGGTGGCGTGCGCATAGATCGAGCAATCGATCACGATGATCCAGACAGAGGGCGCGGTACTGGGCGGTGAAATCGGCGAGCAGCGGAGGCTGGGCCTCCCCCACGCGCGGGAAGCAGTCGCGGAGAGGATGCGGCTCGAGCTCGAGCACGAGGAACGTCGCGGCCGCCTGGAACAGCAGCGGCGGGAGCCGGTCCGGCGGGATTGTGGCGGCGAGCGCGAGGAGCTCCTCGTCGTCGCGAAGCACCTCGAACTGGGCGGCCGTCAGTCGCCACGAGCTGGGCGCCCCGGGCGGCGACCACGCGGCCGCCACGGCGCCGGCCTGGTCGGCGACGACACGCGGCGCGGTGGACGGTGAAGCCACGCCCGCATGATCGCAGTGCGGTGTCCCGGCGCTGGACGGGATGCCGCGCGCGACGGGTGCCTCCGGACCCGCGGACGCCCCCATCTACCATCGATCACATGCGTGACGCGGCGGGAATCGTTCTGGCCGGAGGGCGGTCATCCCGAATGGGAACCGCTAAGGCCGCGCTCGAATGGCACGGCTCGACGCTCCTTCGCCGAGTCACGGGAATCGTTGGACGCGTAGTGGACGGGCCGGTGATCGTGGTGCGAGCCCCTGGGCAGGAGCTGCCGGCGCTCGACCCCGCCGTCGAGGTGGTGGAGGATGCCCAGGAGGGTCGCGGTCCTCTTCAGGGCCTCGCCGCCGGCCTGCAGGCGATCGACGATCGCGCGCAGCGGGCATACGTCTCGTCGACCGACGTGCCGCTGCTTCACCCGGCGTTCGTGCGGCGGGTCGTCGACGCGCTCGGCGACGAGGAGGATGTCGTGCTGCCGGAGATCGGCGGGCGCCCGCAGCCGCTCGCCGCCGCCTATCGGACGAGCGTGCTCGGCATCGTCGAGGAGCTGATCGCCGACGATCGCCTGCGGCCGGCGTTCGTGTTCGAGCGCTGCCGGGTGCTCCGGCTGAGCGAATCCGCGCTTCTCGAGGATCACGTCCTCGCGCGCGCGGATCCAGGTCTCAGTTCCGTCCAGAATGTGAACGATCCAGACGATTATCGGCAGGCGCGCGCGCTCGAGCCGCCAGAGGTGAACGTCGAGCGGTTCGGGACGCTGGCGCCGCAATCGGGTCCGCGGCGGACGGTGGTTGAGGCCTGCACGCTCGGCGCCGCCGCTGCGGCGGTGGGCCTCGCCTTGGACGAGCACGTCGTCGCGGCGCTGAACGGCGATCAGATAAGCCGCGACCCCGAGTTACCCCTGGCCGCCGGGGACTCGGTCGCTTTTCTCGCCGCCGACGCCGGCGGATGACCTACCAGTGCCACATGTCAGTTTGCCGACAGCGTCCCGGCGGTACGCTCAGGACATGCCAAAAGGCTTTCCCGGCGGGTATTTCGGCCAGGCGCTGATCGTGGATCTGGATGCGGCGGCGGCCGAGGCAAAGCCCCTGCCGGAGTCCGTGCTTCGTTCGTTCATCGGCGGTGCCGGATTAGGGGCCTGGTTGATGCACGAGTTGTGCCCGCCCGGCGTCGATCCTCTCGAGCCTCCAGCGCCGCTGATGTTCGTCTTCTCGCCCTTGGTCGGCACGCCGCTGACCACGAGCGCGAAGTTCGCCGTGGTCGCGAAATCACCGCTCACCGGGAGGCTCACCGACGCTCTGGCTTCGAGCCACTTCGCGATTGCGGGCAAGCTCACCGGTCACGACGCGATCGTGGTTCGCGGCCGCTGCGCGGAGCCGTCGGTGGCGGTGATCGACGGCGATTCGGTAACCCTCACTCCGGCCGCCGATCTGTGGGGCCTCTCCGCCGCCGAGGCCGAACGCCGGTTGCGGGAGCGGATGGGGCCCGCGTGGCGGGTGGCCGCCATCGGGCCGGCCGGGGAGCGGCTGGTCCGTTACGCCACGATCTCCCACGACGGTCGCCATGCGGGCCGCGGAGGGCTCGGCGCCGTTCTGGGCTCGAAGCTGTGCAAGGCGGTGGTGGTGCGCGCCAGCCGCAAGGTCGCCCCCGCCGATCCGGCGGCCGTGCTGGCCGCCGCCAAGGAGCTACGCGGCCGGTCGTTCGGTCCCGCCACGGCCAAGTACCGCGAGCTGGGGACGATGGCGAACCTGCTCGCGTTCAATGCGATCTCCACGCTGCCAACGCGCAACTTCTCCGCCGCAACGTTCGAGCAAGCGCCGGCGCTTGGCGCCGAAGAAGTGTCCGCGCTGCGCCAGGTAGCCCGGAACTCGTGCGCCTCGTGCTCGATCGGCTGCGAGCACATCTACCGCGGCTCCGGGGGGAAGAACACCAGGATGGAATACGAGAACGTGTTTGCCCTCGGTCCGCTCTGCGGGGTCAGCGACCCCGACGCGGTGATCGCCGCGAGTGGTCGCTGCGACGAGCTCGGCATCGACACGATCTCCGCCGGCGGAACGATCGCCTGGGCCATGGAGAGCGCCGAAGCGGGACTGATCGACGCCCCGTGGCTCCGATTCGGCGACGGCAAGGCGCTCATCCGCGCGATCGAGGAGATCGGCACGCGCGAGGGGCTCGGCGATCTCCTGGCCGAGGGATCGCGCCGCGCCTCGCGCAAAGTCGGACAGGGATCGGAGGCGTTTGCCGCCCACGTCAAGGGGCTCGAGCTCCCGGGTTACGAGCCGCGCACACTCCAGGCCATGGCGCTCGGGCTTGCCGTCAACGCCCGCGGCGCCGACCACAACCGCTCGGGCGCCTACGAGGTCGACCTGGCCGGAGGCCACGATCGCCTGAACGGCGGCGAGCCCCAGGTAGTCGGGGCGATCGGGACCGAGGACCGCGCCGCGATCATGGACTCGCTGATCCTGTGCAAGTTCCTGCGAGGCGTATTCGAGGATCCGTTCACCGAATGGGCCGCGCTGCTGCGGACGGTCACCGGCTGGGATGTCGACGCCGGCGAGCTCGCGCGTACCGCGCGGCGGATAGTGCTCGCCAAGCGCCTGTTCAACCTGCGAGAGGGATGGACGCGCGAGGAGGACTGGCTCCCGGAACGCTTCCTCACGCAATCACTCGAGCTCGATTCCGGCCGTACCGCGACACTGACCGCGGACGGCCTGACCGGAATGATCAATGCCTACTATCGCGGCCGCGGGCTCGAACCGACCGGCGTCCCCGAGCCCGGTACCCTCCGGGAGTTGGACCTCGAGCATCTGAGCCACTCGGCCCGAGGAGCTACCGCAATAAGGGAGAATTGAGCAGCCGTGGCGATCGCTTCAGCACCCCCCACCGAAGTGACAAAGGAGGTCACGCTGCGGATCGACGGGCGGGAGATCACGGTCGCCGACGGGATGACGATTCTCGAGGCGGCCGCCCAGCTCGGGATCGAGATCCCAGCGTTGTGTCACGACCCCCGCTATGACCCCGTAGGCGTCTGTCGCCTGTGCGTGGTCGACGTGGGCGCCCGCGTGTACGCGGCCGCGTGCGTCCGTCCGTGCGAGGAGGGTATGGAGGTCTCAACGAGCAACGCTCAGCTCAAGCGCCAGCGCTCCACGCTGACCGAGTTGCTGCTCTCCGACCAGCCCGACCCCGAGCGAGATCCAAAGGAGACGACCACCGGCGACAACGAGTTGCTGGTGCTCGTCCGCCAGTACGGCCTCGACAAGCAGGACGGCCTGCCACAGGGACACGGACGCGGGATCGACGACTCGAACCCCGTGATCTCCGTCAACCACGACGCCTGCATTCTGTGCGACCGCTGCGTCCGGGCCTGCGACGACATCCAGGGCAACGATGTGATCGGCCGCAGCGGCAAGGGCTACACGACGCGGATCGCATTCGACCTGAACGACCCGATGGGCGAGTCCTCGTGCGTCACGTGCGGCGAATGCGTGGCCGCCTGCCCGACCGGCGCCCTGACGAACAAGCCGCTGCACGGTGTTCCCATCCGCCCCCGCGAAGCGCTCAGGCAGGTCGAGTCGGTCTGTCCCTACTGCGGCGTGGGTTGCGCGCTCACCTATCACGTGGACGACGAGCGTCAGGCGATCGCGTTCGCGGAGGGTCGCGACCAGCCCGGGTCAAAAGGGCGGTTGTGCGTCAAAGGCCGCTACGGGTGGGACTACGCGCGCTCGCCCCAGCGCCTCACCGTGCCGCTGATCCGCCGCGATGACTCCTATCCGAAGGGACCGCTGTCGAGCGACGTCAAAGGCGATGGTCGCGGCCGGCGCAAGCCCGGCGGTCTGGTCGATTACGACGAGGTCATGCCGCACTTCCGCGAGGCCAGCTGGGAGGAGGCCCTCGATCTGATCGCCGGCCGCCTGGTCGCGATCCGCGACGAGCACGGTCCCGGCGCGATCGCCGGCTTCGGCTCGGCGAAGTGCTCAAACGAAGAGGCCTACCTGTTCCAGAAGCTGATCCGCGCCGGTTTTGGCACGAACAACGTCGATCACTGCACGCGCCTGTGCCACGCCTCGAGCGTCGCCGCCCTGTTCGAGGGCATCGGGTCGGGTGCGGTCTCCACCACCTACGGGGACATCGTCAACGCCGACGTGGCGATTCTCACCGGCAGCAACGCGGCGGCCAACCACCCCGTGGCGTCATCGTTCTTCAAGCAGGCGCAGCGCCGCGGGACCAGGTTGATCGTCATCGATCCGCGGCGTGAGCGGATGGCGGAGCACGCTGACATCTTCTGCCAGATCAAGCCCGGCACGGACGTCGCGTTCTACAACGGCGTGATGCACGAGATCATCGACCGGGGGCTGATCGATCGCGAGTTCATCGCGCATCGGACCACCAGCTACGGCGAGCTGGCGAAGATGGTCAAGCAGTACCCGCCCGAGCGGGCGGGACAGATCTGCGGGATCGCGCCGGCCGTGATCCGCGAGGTAGCACGTCTGTGGGGCGAGGCCGAGGCGGGAATCGTCTTCTGGGGCATGGGGATCTCCCAGCACACCACGGGGACCGACAATGCCCGTTGCCTCATCGCCCTGTGCGCGATCACCGGCAACGTCGGCCGCGCCGGCACCGGACTGCATCCTCTCCGTGGGCAGAACAACGTCCAGGGCGCCTCGGACGTGGGGCTGATCCCGATGTTCTATCCGGACTACCAGCCCGTCGACCGGCCGGCGGTGCGTGAGCGATTCGAGGCCGCGTGGGGACGTTCGCTCGATCCCCAAAAGGGCCTGACCGTCACCGAGATCGTCGCCGCCGCCCTGAGCGGGGGTGTCCGCGGCATGTACATGATGGGCGAGAACCCCTTCCTCTCGGATCCCAACATCAACAAGGTGCGCAAGGCGCTCGCCGCCCTCGAGTTCCTCGCGGTGCAGGACATCTTCCTGACCGAGACGGCCGAGTTCGCCGACGTGGTCCTCCCCGCGTCCTCCTACCTGGAGAAGGACGGGACGTACACGAACACCGACCGCCGCGTGCAGCTCGGGCGCAAGGTGCTGGATCCGCCCGGCCAGGCGCGAGTCGACTGGGAGATCGTGCAGGACATCGCCAACCGGGTTGGGCTGCCCCTGTCCTACGAGTCGCCCAGCGAGATCTTCGACGAGTTGGTGTCGTTGATGCCCAACTACACCAACCTCCACTACGACAATCTCGGCCCCACCGGGAAGCTGTATCCGAATCCCGATCCGGAGGATTCTGATGGCACCGTCGTTCTGTTCGAAGAGTCGTTCAACACCGACGACGGTCTCGCTCACCTGGTGCCCGCGGAGTGGATGCCGGCCCGCGAGCTGCCCAGCGAGGAATTCCCGTTCGTGCTCAACACCGGGCGACTGCTCGAGCACTGGCACACGGGCTCGATGACCAGACGCTCATACGCTCTCGACGCGATCTCGCCGAAGGCGACCGTGTTCCTGCATCCGGGAGACGCGGAGCGGCTGGGGATCGCCGACGGTGACTTTGCGCGGGTCACCTCGCGGCGGGGATCGATCGAGCTGGAGACCCGGATCTCGCACCGCGAGACTCCCGGCAGCTGCTTCATCCCGTTCCACTTCCGCGAGGCGGCCGCGAACCTGCTCACGATCGACGAGATCGATCCAGTCGGCAAGATCCCGGAGTTCAAGTTCTGCGCCGTGCGGGTCGAGCCCGTGGAGGCGGGGGTCGCGGCCGACGAAACCCCGGTCGGCGAGAGCGCCGGTACATGACGGCCACGAACGGACGCACCCCCGGCCAGGAGGCGCCCGCCCGGCGCACCCCGGGCCAGGAGGCGCGCGCCGGGCGCTTCCCCGGGCCCAGTCTGATCCCCTCGCTGCACTCGATCCAGCGCGAGCACGGCTGGCTGCCGCGCGAGGAGCTGGTCCGCCTCTCGCGTGACACGCGCCGACCGCTGTACGAGATTGAGGGCCTGATCTCCTTCTATCCGCACTTCCGCGTCGATTCTCCGCCCAAGGTCGAGGTCGCCGTCTGCCACGACCTCAGCTGCTGGCTCCACGGCGCCGACGAGCAGATCGCGGCGATCCGCGCCCGCTACGGCGACGACGTCGAGATCGAGGTGCGCGAGGTGTCCTGCCTGGGGCGCTGCGACATCGCCCCGGCCGCGGCCGTCCAGGAGGAGCCCATGCGCGCGGCGGACGTCCCGGAGCTGGTCGAAGCAGCGCGGGACAGGCAGGGAGAGCCGCCGGCGCGAGCATCCGCGCGCACGCCCCGGCGGCATTGGCCGAACGATCCGTATCCGGAGGGAGACGAACGCCCCGGCTACGCCACCGTCCGAAGCATGCTCACCGGCGAGCTGACCCCCCATCACGCGATCGTGACCCTGAAGGAGTCCGGGCTGCGCGGGATGGGTGGAGCCGGCTTCCCGACCGGCGCGAAGTGGGAACTGGTCGCCGCTCAGCGCCGCGAGCCAAAGTACGTGATCTGCAACGCCGATGAGTCCGAGCCCGGGACGTTCAAGGACCGCCAGATGCTGGCCGAGCAGCCCCACCTGGTGATCGAGGGAATGCTCGCCGGGATGCTCGCCTGCGGCGCCGAACAGGGTTGGATCTTCATCCGCCACGAGTACGGCCCCGAGGAGGCCGCGATCCGGGCCGAGCTCGATGCCGCCCGCGCCGATGGGCTGCTGGGGCCGGATGTGCTCGGATCCGGGCGGCACCTGGACATCGAGGTGTTCACGTCCCCCGGCGGGTACATCCTGGGCGAGGAGTCGGCGCTGCTCGAGTGCATGGAAGGCCACCGCGGAGAGCCGCGCAACAAGCCTCCCTTCCCGGCGACCCACGGCCTGTGGGGCAAGCCGACGCTGATGAACTCGGTGGAGACGTTCGCCGCCGTGCCGATCATCCTGCAGCGGGGCGCGCAGTGGTGGCAGGATCAGGGCGTGCGCGGCGGCGTGGGGTTGAAGTTCTTCGCGATCTCCGGCCACGTCGCACGCCCGGATGTTTACTGCGTGCCGATGGGCACCACGGCCCGAGAGCTGATCGAGGTCGCGGGGGGCCTCCCGGACGGCCTCGAGCTCCAGGGCTTCCAGCCGGGAGGCGCGTCGTCGAACTTTCTCGGACCCGACCAGCTGGACGTGCCCCTGGACTTCAAGCCCTTGGCGGACGCGGGATCGATGCTCGGGTCGGGAGCCGTCGTGGTGATCGGCGACGGCACGGATCTCCTCGCCGCCGCGACGAACGTGCTGCGCTTCTTCCGCAACGAGTCGTGTGGCAAGTGCGTGCCGTGCCGGGTCGGGTCGCACAAGGCCCACCAGATGCTGACCGGCGTGCTCGAGCGCCGTGCGGGCGCCGACGCCGTCGATCCCCGCGTCGACCAGCTCGAGGAGACGATGCGCCTGACCTCGATCTGCGGGCTCGGTCAGGTTGCGCTCGGACCGGTCAGAAGCGTCCTGCGCATGCACCGCGCCGCCGCTCCACGCTGAGCGTAGATGGCCACGGCGGGCAGGGAGTTCTTCACGGCGAGGACGGTCGCCGATGCGCTCAGCGAGTTTCGTCCCGGTCACCGCAGCAAGGTCGAGACCGTCCCGCTTCACGCAGCCTGGGGCCGCGTGCCCGCCGCCGACATCGACGCGCGTGAAGCGCTCCCTGGATTTGATCGCTCTAGCGTCGACGGGTACGCCGTCCGGGCGTCCGACACGTTCGGCGCCTCGGAAGCGATCCCCGCCTACCTGCGCGTCACCGGCGCCGTGCGCATGGGCGCGGACGCCGGTGCTCAGGTGACGGCGGACAGCGCGGTGGCGGTCCCCACCGGCGGGATGCTGCCACCCGGTGCCGACGCGGTCGTCATGGTCGAGCACACCCAGGAGGCGATGCCGGGAACGATCGAAGTCGTACGCCCCGTCGCGCCCGGCGAGGGCGTCGTTCGGCGAGACGAGGACGCGGCGCCAGGCACGCTGCTGGTGCCCGAAGGTCGCCCTCTACGCGCGCAGGACCTCGCGATCCTCGCCGCCGCCGGTCTCACCGAAGTGCGGGTTCACGCAGCTCCGCGCGTGACGATCATCCCCACGGGCGACGAGATTCGTCCCGCCGGCGCGGCCGAGCTTCCGCCGGGGCACGTCCGCGACGCGCTGAGCGTCTCGATCGGAGCGCTGGCCCGCGAGGCCGGCGGCGACCCGCGCCCCGCCGCGATCGTCTCCGATGACCCAGGCGCGTTGCGCGATGCGCTCGAGCTCGCCGGGCGCGACAGCGACGTGATCGTGATCTGCGCCGGCTCCTCGGTCGGGGGCCGCGACCAGACCGCCGCGGCCGTCGCCGCCCTCGATCGCGCCGAGATCTGGTGCCATGGGCTCGCGATCAAGCCCGGGAAGCCGACTCTGCTGGCGCTCACCGACGGTATCCCGATCATCGGGCTGCCCGGCAATCCGCGCTCGGCCCTGGTGGTGTTCCGGCTGATCGGAATGCCGGTCGTGCGCCGGGTCGGCGGCTGGACCGTGGAGCATCATCCTGCTTCGGTGCGCGCGCGCTTGACACGCGACCTTCCCTCCGCGGCCGGACGCCTCGACGTGGTGCAAGTCCGCCTCCGCGACGACGAGGCCGAGCCCCTGTTCGGCCCCTCCGCGCTGCTGTCCGTCCTCACCGCCGCCGACGGGTACATCCTGGTGGCGCAGGATGCGACCGGGCTCGCCGCCGGCGCGGAGGTCGAAGTCTTTCTCTATGTCTAAGCCGGCCGCGCCGTTCCTGCACGACGTACCGCTGCTCGAGGCTCAGGAAGCGTGGCGTCGGTGCTGCACCACGGCGGGATGCCCGTCGAGACTCCCGTCCGCGCTGGTGAGCCTCGAGGCGGCGATTGGCCGCGTCACGGCTGAGCCAATCTGGGCAACCCGCTCCTCGCCGCCGTTCGACGCTGCGGCAATGGATGGAATCGCGGTCCGCTCGGGGGATACCGTCGGAGCCGCCGAGAGCACGCCGCGATGGCTCGACCCCGATTCGTTCGTCGTCGTCGACACCGGCGATCCGATGCCCGACGGATTCGACGCCGTGGTGATGCGGGAGGACGTTCATCTGGCCGACGGTCGCGCCGAGCTGCGGGCGGCGGTCGCGCCTTACCAGCACGTGCGCTCGATCGGGGAGGACGTCAGCGCCACCGAGCTGCTGCTGCCGGCCGGGCATCGCCTTCGCGCGGTCGACGTCGCCGCAGCCGCTGCGGCCGGCGCCACGGAGATTTGCGTCTGCAGAGCTCCCGTGGTTGGAATCCTCCCCACCGGCGACGAGATGCGGCCGATCGGGACCGACGTTGCGCCTGGCGAGCTGCTCGACACCAACTCTCTGATGCTCGCCGGACAGGCTCGCGAGTTCGGATGCCAAGCGCTGCTCCTGCCGATCGAGCCGGACGATCCGGGGCGTCTGGCCGAAGTGATCCTCGATGCCGTGCAACGCTGTGACCTGTTGATCGTGATCGCGGGGTCGAGCGCCGGACGCGACGATCACACCGCCGTACTCGTCGACGAGCTCGGAAGCCTCGCGGTGCACGGCGTCGCCGTGCGACCTGGGCATCCCGTTGTACTCGGCGCCGTCGGCTCGACACCGGTGTTGGGCGCGCCGGGCTATCCCGTGTCCGCCTCGCTCACGTTCGACATCTTCGCGATCCCCTTGCTCGCCGCGCTCGAGGGCGCGCCCACGCCGCCGCGTCCGGTGACCGAGGCTCGCCTCGCCCGCAAGCTGTCCTCGGCGATCGGCATGGACGACTGGGTGCGGGTGCGCCTGGGACGGGTCCGTGGATCGCTGGTCGCCTCGCCGCTGCCGCGCGGCGCGGGCGTGCTGACCTCGCTGGTTCGCGCGGATGGGCTGCTGGTCGTTCCCTCGGGCGTCGAGGGCTATGTGGCGGGCGTGCAGGTGCAGATCACGCTGTTGCGCGGCATGTCCCAGATCGACCACACGATCGTGGCGATCGGGTCGCACGATCTGGTTCTGGACCTCGCCGCCTCATCGCTGCGCGCCCGGCACCCGGAGGTCACCCTTGCCTCCAGCAACGTCGGGTCGATGGGCGGCTTGATTGCGATTCGAGATGGCCTGTGCCATCTAGCGGGCTCTCATCTGCTCGATCCTGATAGCGGCCGGTACACCCTCCCCTACCTCGACCGGCTGTTCGCGGGCCGGGAGATCGCCGTGGTCCGCCTCGTGCATCGCGAGCAGGGACTGCTGGTCGCGCCGGGCAATCCGCTCGGCCTGCGCGGCGTACCCGATCTCATTCGGCCGGGACTTCGCTACGTCAACCGCCAGCGCGGCGCGGGTACCCGGGTGCTCCTGGACTACGAGCTCGGCCGCGAGGGGATCGACGCCCGTCAGATCACCGGCTATACCCGGGAAGAGCCCACGCACCTGGCCGTGGCCGCGGCGATCGCCGCCGGACGCGCCGACTGCGGGATGGGCATCCGAGCCGCCGCCCGCGCGTTCGGGCTGGACTTCGTTCCGGTGACCTCCGAACCCTATGACCTGGTGCTGGAGCGGGACTCGCTCGAGGACCCGTTGCTCGAGCCACTGTGGGACCTGCTTCGGTCACCCGGCTTTCGCGCCTCGGTGGAAGAGCTCGGCGGATACGACACCGCCGAGATGGGCCGGCTGATCCGCTGACTATCCTCCGCCCATCGCGGTAGTGAGGATCACCTCCCGGGCGTCGAGCGGCAGTCGGTCGCCGACGACCGGCTGGTAATAGACACCGTCGCTCTGGACGGCCTCGTAGTCCTGCTCGCGCCAATGCCGATACTCCGCCTCGGCGGCCTCGACGGAAGCCTCATCCGACGGCGTCCATTCGACGAGCAGCTCGTCGCCGTCCACGGTGCGACGCAAGAGCTTGCCCATGGCGACATCGTAAGCGGTTTCGGGACCCCGAATCTGCCCGGCGTTCCCTAACCGAGGACGTGATCGTCCACCTCGCGGGCCGCGGCAAACGCAGGGAGTACCTGCTCGAGCGGCTCGATCACGTGGGCGTCCAGTTTGCGGCCTGCGTCGCGGCGCAGGACCTCGAGCGCCTCGTGCACGTCTAGCCCCTGTCGATACGGCCGGTCGGCGGTGAGCGCCTCGGCGACGTCCGCGACAGCCAGGATCCGCGACGGGAGGTCCAGCTCGGCGGCGGTTAGTCCGCCCGCGTAGCCGCTCCCGTCCAGGCGCTCATGGTGAGCGCCGGCGATGCGTCCGACCTGCCGGAATGCCTGGATCCGGGCGAGGATCTCGGTCGACCATCGCGGATGGCAACGCATAACGCCCCACTCCGCCTCGGTCAGTGGGCCGGGTTTGTCGAGAATCCGGCTCGACACTCCGAGCTTTCCAAGATCGTGCAGCAGCGCGGCGCGGCGCAGCGTCCCGATCACGTCCGCAGGGACCTCCAGCTCGTCTGCCAGCCCGGCCGCGATTCTGGCCACCCCCGCGGAGTGACGCGCCGTGTAGGGCGACTTGGCGTCGACGACCCACGCGAACGCCTGGGCCACCTGATCCTGGCGCTCCTCGTCGGCGACGAGCACGCGGTCGGGAGGTTCCAGGCGAGCGACGGCCGGCACCTCGAGCGAGCGCCAGAAGGCCCTGTCGCTCTCCAGCCCCACCAGCGCGTCGACGAGCAGCGGATCGAACCAGGTTCCGCGCCGCTTCCGGGCTATGCCGCACGCCGCCCCGGGGCCACCCCACCGCCAGAAGACCTCGGCCGTCTGAGCCAGGCACAGCACGCGCCCGCCCAGGGAAATGTGATCGTGGTAGAGCCCGGCGGGGTAGCCGTGGCCGTCCCAGTGCTCGTCGAGCTCGAGGATCGCGCGGGCCGCGGTCTCGTCTAACCCGATCGCGCGAGCCACGGCGGCACCGCGCTCACAGCGCAGCTCCACCAGTGAGCTGGCGCCGGCGCGTCCGAATCTGAGCAAAGCACCGACTCGGCGAGCCTTGACCAGCGGTGAACATCCTGGCGCGGCGCTGCGCACCATGTGCGCGAAGGCCTGCCAGGTGCTGTCCTGGTCGGTCAACCGTCGCGTGCTCTTCACCGTCGCGTCGTCGGCGCCGAACAGGGCCGCGATCTTTGCCGCGTTCGACGAGCAACCAGCGTCCTTGAGCAGGAGGGCGTAGAAGATCGAGGAGCGCGTGTCGTTGTCTAGGCCGAGTTCCGAGGCGAGCCGCATACCGATCACACAGCTCCGTTCGGCATGGCCGCGTGGCTGACCCTCGGTGATGTCAAGCGCATGCGAGAGCCCCGAAATCAGCTCGGACAACCGCAACTCCGTCTCGTTACGCGGCACAGAATCCACGACGCGATGTTCGAACATCGGCACCAGGATGACGGCCCGGGGGCTTGTCTGCAAACTGCGCGGGCCGGCCGGTGACGCGATTCCGGCGCTCGCACTGATGGCAGAGCGCCGGAATCGTTGCTGCTATCCGGTCCGTGTGGTGGGCAGGTTTTCTCAGAAGCCGACGACGCCGTAGCCGGCACCGGGGCCGTAGCCGCCGCCGTAGCCGCCGCCGTAGCCGTAGCCGCCGCCGTAGCCGTAGCCACCGCCGTAGCCGTAGCCGCCGCCGTAGCCGTAGCCGCCCCCGGGGCCGTAACCGTAGGAGCCGCCGGAGCCGTCGGGAGAGCCGCCGCCGTAGGGGTCACCTCCACCGCCCGCGGAAGTGGAGGACCCAGAACCCGGTGACTGATCGCCGGCCGACACCCAGGCCACGGAGAACGACGAGCCGTTCGAAGAAAGCCCGGAGGGGTTCGCGCCGGCCGTCGACTGGTCGGAGACGAATCCCGTCCCGTCGCCGGCCCCACCGTCGAGCTGTACCGCCTGAGACGACCAGTTCGGGCCGGAGATCGTGCCGGTGTGGCCATTGGCCGTAGCCGAAGCGTTAGTGAAGCTCACGTTGCCGAAATCGGCCAGCGGAAGAGGCTGACAGCTTCCAGAGCCGTCGCAGGAGGACGGTGCCTCGGCGATCCACTCGGCGCTCGAGACGTCGGGGTTGCTCATCTGGAGCGTTTTGGTGGCGGATGCGCCGGTGGTCTCATCGGACAGTGAGACCGTGACGTTGGTCCCGTTCACTGTCACTTTGCCCGTGACGTGGTCGCCCGGCGAAATCGTCAGGTCGAGCCGTACCGGTGCGGAAGGCACCAGCTCGTACCACGCGAAGTGACTCGCGGAGCCCGTGCCGCTGCAGTCGGCTTCAGTGCCGACCTGCTCCAGAGCCTGAGACTGCTGTCCGGCACCACCGAGGCCCACCCAGAACGAGGAGTAGCCCTGGCCGGCGCTGCACTTCGCCGACGGCTCGGTCCAGCTTCCCGAGACGCTCGAGAATTGAGTTGAGCTCCCGTCTGAGCCGCCGGCCACGTACCCCGACCAGTTGGCGCTGGACGCCGACTGCCGTTCCGTCCTGACGGTAGGCGTCGAGGAGGCGAACGCCGAGGACGCCGCCGCGCACGCAATCGAACCCACGACCACGAGCGCGGTAATTAGATGTCGAGTTCTCATGTGTTCGTGATCCATTCATATGCGCCGCGAGGAGGCGGCGCTTTGCAGGTGTTGTGTCGATCACGAGCGTGGGCTTCCTCGGTAAGAAGCCCTTGAGAACCGCTGAAGAGAAAGCTACGAACTCGCGAAGAGCTCAGTGTGAGTCGCCACGCGCGGGCCACCCGCGCCAGCGTGGGCAATAACTGGGGCTATTCCGTAGTTATTGCCCACGCTCGGAGTGGCGTCGCGGTGCCGATGATCACGCGCCCGACGACGGAGCGGGTGCGAATGACGGGGAAGCGGCCTCTCAGTCGCTGATTCCCACGTGCCGGCTACGTGCCGCCGAGGGCCTTGGCCTTGGCGCTTTGAAACTCCTCTTCGGTGATCACGCCGCGGTCCCTGAGGTCGGCGAGCTTCGCCAGGTCGTCGGCGGGACTAGCTGCCGCTTGGCGGACGTATTGACGAAACGCCTGGTCCGAAGAGCGCGCGGTGTCCGTGGTGCGCTCGTGCATCCCGCGTCCGCGGATGATCAGATAGATCAGCACGCCCAAGAGGGGAATGAGGACGATGAACAGCAGCCACAGAGCTTTTCCCCAACCGGACAGATCATGGCTGCGGAAGATGTCGAGGACGACGCCAATCGCGATCCAGATCCAGAGAAACAGCAACGCGATCTCCAACACCGTCAGGAGCGCGTCTCCAAAGGTGAACGTCGACGCCAGTGGCATTCCGGCCTCCTCTTGTGCTTGCGCGCACCCCCGTCAAGGTCCGCCGGTGCGCACTACGGTTAGGAACTAGTCTAACCCTCGCACCGGTCAGATTCTTCGGCCGGACGTCATCGGAGCGCTCTGACACGAGGACCCCAGGAGTTTCGGGCGGCTGGTCGCGGCGTCCGGATCGGCGTAGTCTTACGCGCAACCGCGTTCGCAATCACAAGGGGGCGCGCCTTGCGTTTCATCCTCAATCTGATCTGGCTCATCCTGGCGGGGTTCTGGCTGGCGCTCCTCTGGGCGTTCTTTGGGATTTTGGCCTTCATCCTGATCATCACGATCCCGTTCGGGTTCGCCTGCTTCCGGATCGCCGGGTTCACGCTGTGGCCGTTCGGCCGAAGGATCGTCCGCAAGCCCACCGCCGGCGCGGGCTCGCTGATCGGCAACATCATCTGGATCATCCTGTTCGGCTGGGAGCTCGCGCTCGCGCATCTCATCACCGGGATCGCCCTGTGCATCACGATCATCGGCATCCCGCTCGGGCTGGCGAACTTCAAGCTGATTCCCGTTTCGCTGGTTCCGCTCGGGAGCGAGATCGTCTCCACTCACGACCCGACAACGTTCGCGTAAGGCGACCATCGCCCCTACCGCGATTCGCGATCTGCGGTGTCGAGCCCGAGGCCGCCGTGACTGCGGGCACACAGTCTCCCCCGCGACGGATGCTCGGCGAGGCCGTCGGCCTCTACTGGGAATCGGGCCTGGGGGACGACGTTCCGGCGCTGTCCTGGTATCTGCTCGCCTCGCTGGTGCCGCTGGCGCTCGGCCTCACCGCCCTGGCGGCCGTCGTGCTCGGTGACTACTCGCAGGCCCAGGCGCTGTCCGAGAAGATCGCCCACGTCCTGCCCAAGGACGTCAAGGACCAGATCGTGGACCTGATCCTGCGCACCAAGCGCGATTCTCCCTTGCTGATCGCCGGTTCGATCGCCGGGATGCTCTGGACCTGCTCGGGCGCCGTCGGCGTGCTCGCGCGCTGCCTGTCGCGGCTGCTCGGCATCCCGGGCACCGGGATCGTGCTTGGCAAGCTCCGAAACCTCGGCATCGCCGCGGCGCTGACGATCCTGATCGTGCTGATGGTGATCGTGGCATCGGCCGGGACTGGGCTCGTCCACCGCCTCGAGGTTGACTACGTTTTGCTTCGCCTCGCCGTTCCCTTGATCTCACTGTCGATAACCCTACTCATCTGTGCCGGTGTCTACTGGTCAGTGGCCGTAGGGAACCTGAGCCTTCGCGCAGCGCTGGCCGGCGGGGCCGTGGGCGGGCTGATCCTCCAGCTGACTCCCACCGCCGCCGGCTATTACCTCCGGTGGGTCTCAGGCCACACCCCCGTCGAGCTGTTCCTGATGCTCGCGGGTGTCCTGTTCACCTGCTACCTCGCGGCTTTCGGCTTACTTCTGGGAGCGGGTGTTACCGCGCGGATCCAAATCGGCCGGCGGCTCGGAGATCCACCGGCGACCGCTTCAGATCGGGTTACATAATATCGGCGACTTTTTGCGCCGGGCGAACGGAGAGGTACCATTGCGCAACCGCCCTCCCGATCGGCAGTTTAACCACGACGACGACGACTACTACGCGGGCCTACACACCTAACCCTCCCGAGCAGAGGAGCTGAGCATGTCCTTTCAGCCGGTTACCCGCGAGCAGATCCGAGAGTTGACATGGGCGTGGTGGCTGTTGCTGGCACTCGGCGCCCTGAGTGTCATCGCCGGGGTGATTGTTCTGATCAAGCCGAGTAACAGCCTTGCCACCCTAGCCGTCATCATCGGCATTTTCGTGTTGATCGACAGCATCGCCGAACTCGCGATCGCGCTGTTTGGCGAGCGCAGTGGAGTCGCGGCGCTGCTGGGCGTGCTCGGGATAGTGGTCGGGATCCTGCTGATCCGTCATCCCACCAAAGCGGTGACGGCAATAGCGATACTCATCGGAATCTGGCTGGTGGCCCTCGGCGTCATCAGGCTGGTGACCGCCCTGACGCTCCGGCGCGGCGGGTGGAGCATCGCGGCGGCGGTGATCGAGATCGTCGCCGGCATCGTGATCGTCTCGTCGCCGCACATCGGGTATGCGACGCTGGCGCTCCTGGTCGGGATCGCCTTCATCCTCAACGGGCTCGCGGTCCTCACGCTCGGCTGGGCCATGCACGGGCTCCGCAGTGCCTCCACATCGCCCGAGCCGCTGTCCGACGAGCCTCCGGACGCCGCCGCGCCGCTCCCGAACTCGTAAACGAAGCCGAGACCTACCGGCGGGCCGCGTCCGCGTCGCGGGCGAGGCGCCGCATGAACGTGAAGAACCCCGCGGACTGCCCGCGGAAGAGCCCATCATCGGTGAGGAACTTCAGGGCTCCCATGGCCGCGCCGGCGGTCTCGGTCGGGCGGATGATCGACACCGCCGGGAACTTGCGCCTCAGGAAGATCGTCGGCTCGGGCATGATCAGGTTTGCTTTCAGCGCTTCTCCCGCCGAACTGAGGTCCGGGAAACTCAAGCCGTTCGTCGGGTCCGTGATGGCGGGCGCGTTGCCGGCCTTGTCGCTCCAGGTCTGAAAGTGCATGGTCTCGGTCGGTCCGATGCTGAGCAGGACGCGCAGCACCTCCGGGTCGTGGACCCTCTGGGCCAGCTGTGGGTAGAGGCTCGTGCCGCCCTGCTCGATCGTCCCGAAGTGAAAGCCGGCGGTGTTGGCGATCGCCTGCAGGTGGTTGGTGGGCGTCAGGTCGGAGTTGGATCTGGGGATGGCGGGAAACTTCCCCTTCATGAGCCCGGGGACGGCGGGCGCGAAGGTGTCGCCGAAGTCGGGGTTCATCGTGCTGCTGCGATACCGCGTCCACCAGGTCGTGTCCACGGTCAGCTGCATCAGGTTCGTCAGGCGTTTCTTCTCCTTCTGCGCCCCATCCGCCTGGCTGCTCGGCAGTCTCCTGAACGAAGAGAGGTCCACTGGCCGTCCCCCTCGCGCCGAGAGATAAGCATTCAGGAACTTGAAGTGGGTGAACTCGTCGTCCGTGTTGTCGTGGATGTATTGCGACATGTCCGAGTCGAGCATCGATACCGCGTTGGTGTAGGCGGTGTTCCCGCTCCCGCCGGGCACCTCGCTGTCCTGGATACCGGCCAGCTCGTTGTACTGCTGCCAGAGATCCGCCTCGAGAGTCTCCAGGGCCGCCAGGAACCGGAGAATCGCCTCGTCTCCCGGCGTCAGCCCGCGGCGTGCGGCGGCCAGAGGTACGTCGGCAAACATCGTGGCGCCGACGGCTGCCGCTCCCGCCCCGGCCAGGAACGAACGACGACTGCTCACTTGCTCCGCGGTCGCAGAGGGCTTACTACTCATGATGTGCTCCGTTCGATTGGGGGTGACAACTTGCTCAGTAACCGCCGCCCCGACCATGCGGAGGCTCACCTAACGAGCCTTTACCTAAATCAGTTTGTGCGCCTCATTAGCCCCGGCCGGAGGATCCGGGACCGAGCCAAAGTCCGTCTCCGCGATCCAGCCATACCCCCTCTGACGCCCGGGCCGAGCGATTCCTTCCCGCCGCCGCCGGCGGCGGTGCATGGAAACCTCGGTCAGGCCGCCTCGGCCTCGGCCGCGAATCCGCGGCCCACCTCGAGGTCCTCGAAGTATTCCCGCGCGAGCCGGGTCCAGCGCTGATGCCGGTCCACGAACAGCGCGTGGGCCCGCGCGCGAGGCCACCGCGCGGGCAGCAGACTCGCCGGCAGATCCGGGTCGAGGAACGGGAACTTCCGCCATGCGTGCACCAGCGTGGTCTGCATCCGGAAACAGGCCTCGGGCGTGGCGGGACGGACCCGCGCGAAGTCTTCGATGAACGCCGTGTACTGCTCTCGCACCCGGTCGAGATCCCAGGCTGCCGCCGCGACCCGCTCGGGATCACCAACCGCGCCAAACTCGGCGACGAACGACGTCGCGGCAGCGGCGGCCTCGCCGTCGATCGCGTCGGCCAGCTCGCCTTCGCGTTCGACGTGAGGCGTCAGCCAGACCCCGCCGCCGAGCGAACCCAGACCGGCCCACGCCAGCCGCGAGCGCAGCTGGTGACGGACGGCGCGACGTTCCTCGGGAACGCGCAGGACCACGATCAGCCAGCGTCCGTCCCACTCCCACGGACGGCCAAACGAGTAGATGCGCTCGGCGCCGCTGCGAAGCAGGGCGGCGGTCCCCTCGCTGAGCGACATCCGCGAGCGGCGTCCGCGGCGCTCGGTGGTCAGCCAGCCGTCGCGGGTGCTGCGCGCCAGCGCCTGACGCGCCGCGTGCCGGCCATACCCCACCGCGCCGAGGGCCCCGACGAGCGTCTCCTGCCAGACGCTGCCGGATCGGGGCAGCACGTATTCGCCGAGCACGGTCAGGAGCACCGACCGTGCCGCCGGCACGCCCACCGATCGCCGTCTCAGCTGGTCGTCCACGGCGGTGGCAGATCGTCGAGGACCGAGTGCTCGCCCCGGTCCCCCAACCGCAAATCCTCGCGCACTGCTTCGAAGTGCGTGTTACAGCTCCTGCATCGGACCTGGCTCGTGATCAGCTGGCCACCCCAGAGCGACACCACCTCGACCTCCGATGATCCGCAGAACGGACAGCCCGGCGGCTCGCCGCTCATCTTCGATGCACCTCATCCCAGCCCCCCCAATCAGCAGGCTCCTCGAGCGCCAGGCGAACGCCCACGCCGTCCCACAGACCAAGAAGCCAGTCTCGAACTCGCTTCCTGATCGCCGCCGGACCCTCGCTCACCATGTCCCGGGCAATCGCCTCCCGGTAGCCGGGATGCTCGTCCGGACCGGGCCAACGCGCCGCCTGCGCCCACATCTCGCCGATTCGCTGGATGAGCAGGTCCAGATCGCTTCCGCCGGTCCGCGCGATGCGGCGCAGCCACGCCTCGGCGTGAACCCTGTGGGCGCCCTCCTCCTGAAGGATCTTGCGCGCGCGCTGGGCCAGAGGCTCGATTGAGCTGTCTCGCGCGCTCGCCACGAAGGTGGTCAGGATGCCGTCGACCACCAGGTTGGCCGCGATGAACGAGGCCCAGTCGGGGAGCTCGCGCGCGATCACGGGCAAGGGATAACCGGCTTCGAGCCCCTCGTCATCGCGACTCACGCCCAGCTTCGCTAGCACCGGATAGGTAGCCCGCGCGTGGCCGAGTTCGTCCTGAGCCATGGCCGCCGCGGCCACCGCGGACTCGATCGTGGGGGCGCTGACCGCCCACTCGCCGTAGCGGCGTCCGAGCGCGCTCTTGTTGTCCGCCAGCGATCCGATCAGGGAGATCATGGTGGCGGTCGCCGCATCGACCGCAGAGGACTTGACGCTCACGGGTGGATCGCCTCCCGGATCGCGTGGCGCGGGACGAGGATCATGTGGACCCACGGCTGCTCGTCGTAGATCGCGCGCGCCGACACGAGCGCGAGATCCTCGTCGTCCTCGGTCACGGTGCCCACGTGGTGCAGCGGCTCCTCGTAGGCCTTGCGCGCGAACACCTCCCAGACGGTCTCGTCCGCGCGGCTCACGCCACGACCCCCAGGCTCCGCATCCTCTCGCGGGCCTCGGACCGGATCCGGTCCTTGGTCCACACCGGATCCCACACCACTTCGATGTCCACCCTGTCCACGTCGGGGTCGCGTCGAAGCGCATCCCGGATGTCGTCCTCGATGAACTCCATCGCCGGGCAGCCCATCGACGTGAACGTGAGCTTGACCGCAGCGACGCGCTCCTCCACCCGGTAGGCGAGTGACACGATCAATCCCAGCCCGACGACCGATACGGGTAGCTCCGGATCCTCCACCTTGCGCAGCGCATCCCACAGCCGGGCCTCGACCTGCTCGGCATCCGTCAGCGCCACGGCGACGCTCACGCCGCCCTCCGCAACCCCGTGGTCTGATACCCACGCTGGAGCGTCCGGACGTATTGCTCGTTCATCGGCCCCCGAGCGCGCCAGCGCGCCAACACCTCGTCCCATCCGATCGCGCCTTCCTCGAGCAGCCACTCCCGGCGGTCTGCGTCGAAGCGCCCCGGAAACGGGCAGTCGATCACATACCGGTCCTGCTCGGCATCGAAGTGCGCCGGCACTCGAATCTCGATCTCCTCCATGAACGGGACCACTTCGGCCATCCACGTCTGGCGAAGCTGGTCGTTGGATTTGCCCTTGAAGCCGTAGTCGAGCTGCTCGGAATGCTGCTTGCGCTCGTCGGGCAGGCCGAACCACTCGAGCGTGAGGATGAACATCCAGTCGATCGCGTCCTGGACCTCGGCCCTGCCGTCGGGGTCGCGCGCGAGCTTGCGCAGCCAGGTCCGGCCGTGGCGCAGATGAAACGTCTCTTCCTTGTCCACCTTGGCCAGCGCCCGCTTCCACGGGCCGAACGTGCTCGACTCATACACGTCTGAGAGCAGCACGAACCCGGCCTGGTCGTACAGCGCGTTCGCGCACACCAGCTCGACCCACGAGCGCAGCGGTATGTCGAACGCATACGGATACTTGAACTCCCGCGCGGGCCGCTCGTAGACGAGCCGGTCCATGTCCACGCCCAGATCGCCGAGCAGGCGGTAGCCGATGTGGGCGTGTGCGAGCTCGTCCTGGATGATCGACATGGCCGAGCCAAAGTTGTTGAGCGCCGGAGCGCTCTGGGCGGCCAGCAGGTACGAGGGGGCGCTCACGAACTCCGTGTCGGCCGACACCGTGAGGATCCGCCGCATCCCCTCCAGATACTTGGGCGACATGTGCTGGAGCCCCTCGACGAGCTTGCCGGCGGCCAGGTGGGCCTGCACCTGCTCCTCGCTCAGCGGGGCCAGCTCTTCGATCGGAATGTCGGCCATGGCTGCCTTTCCGCGTGACCTCAGAGGTATGACACTTGACTTACGTCCGTGAGCGTATAGTCTCTTCTTGAAAACGTCAAGCGAGAGCGGCTGCGAGGAGGAAGGCGTGCCCGAGATGCTGATCGGAGGCGAGTGGCGCCAAGCGAGCGCTCACGAGGAGCTCGAGGTGGTGAATCCCGCCACCGAGGAGGTGGTGGACAGCGTGCCGGCGGGCGGGCCGGACGACGTCGAGCTGGCGGTCGCGACGGCCAAGCGGGCGTTCATCGAGTGGTCGCGGACGGACGCCGAGAAGCGCGCGGCCATCCTGAGCAAGGCCGCCGATCTGATCCACGAGCACAGCAGTGACCTCGCGGCGAAGCTCACGGCCGAACAGGGAAAGCCGCTCGCGGAGGCGGCTGGCGAGGTCAGCCATCTCGCGCACGGCGTCCGCTTCTACGCCGAACTGACGACCAAGGTCCGCGGCGGCTATCAGGAGCTCCCTTCGGCCCTCGGGCCCGCGTACGGCCTCATCATCCGCCGCCCCATGGGGGTGTGCGCCGCGATCACGCCGTTCAACTTTCCCCTCACGCTGCTCGGTACCAAGGTCGCGCCCGCGCTGGGGGCGGGAAACACCGTCGTGGCCAAGCCGGCGGCCACCACGCCGCTCGCGACGCTCGAGGTGGCGCGCCTGTTCTCGGAGGCCGGCGCGCCCGACGGCGTGCTCAACGTGGTCACCGGACGCCGGTCGGAGATCGGCGATGCGCTCGTCGGCCATCCCGACGTCCGGCGGGTCGCCTTCACGGGCTCGACCGCGGTGGGGCGGCGGGTCGCGGCTCTGGCCGCGCCCGAGCTCAAGCGCCTCTCCCTCGAGCTAGGCGGCTCCGACCCGGTGATCGTGTGCGCGGACGCCGACGTCGACGCCGCCGTGAAGGCGGTGATCATCGGCCGCTACTGGAACGCCGGCCAGGCCTGCCTGGGGTGCAAGCGGGTGTTCGTACACGACTCGGCGTACGACGCGTTCGTCTCGCAACTGGTGGAGCGCGTCGGGCGCTACGAGCCGGGAGACGGCACCACCAAGCCCGAGAAGCCGAAGCTGCGCATGGGCCCGATTCACACCCGAGCCGGGCGCGATGAGCTGCTCGAGCAGATCGAGGATGGCGTGTCATCGGGCGGGGAGCTGCTGATCGGCGGCGGCACCGGCTCGAGCCCCAACGGAAAGGGATACTTCCTCGAGCCGGCGGTCGTCGCGCAGCCGGACGACGACTCCCGGCTGATGCGCGAGGAGGTGTTCGGTCCTGTGCTGCCCGTGCTGCGCTTCAGCGACTTCGATGACGCGCTGCAGCGCGCGAACGAGACTCCGTACGGCCTCGGCTCCTCGATCTGGACGCACGACGCCCGCCTCATCCACCGGGCGGCCCAGGACATCGACGCCGGCATGACCTGGGTCAACCAGATCCACTACGGCTACGACGAGCTGCCGTTCGGTGGGATGAAGGCATCGGGGTTCGGCAAGGAACACGGGCAGGAGGCGCTCGACTCCTACGTGGAGATCAAGTCGGTGGTCGTGGGAGGCCTGGCCTGATGGCGGTCACCTTCGCCGAGCACGGCCGGGTAGGGCGGATCACGCTCGACAACCCGCCGGCCAACTCCTACGACGCCCAGGTCATGAACGAGTTCTCCGTGGCCGTGGACGAGGCCATCGACTCCGGCGTACGCGCGGTGGTCGTGGCGAGCGCCTCGGAGAAGTTCTTCTCCGCCGGGGCCGACGTGAAGAAGTTTCTCGAGGGTGACGTCGAGGCGAACATGGAGATGATCCGCGTCAGCCAGGCCGCGTTCCGGCGCATGGCCGCCGCCGCCACGGTGTTCATCGCCCACATCGGCGGCCACGCGCTCGGTGGGGGCCTCGAGATCGCGCTCGCCTGCGACATCCGCCTCGCCACGAGCGGCAACTACAAGCTGGGCACGCCGGAGGTGACGCTCGGCTTGCTGCCCGGCAATGGCGGCACGCAGCGGCTCCCCCGGCTGCTGGGTCGCTCCAGGGCGATGGAGCTGCTGCTCACCGGGCGCACCTTCTCCCCCGCCGACGCGCACGCGTGGGGCTTGGTGGCCGAGGTGTACGACCCCGAAGAGGCCGATGATCGGGTCCGTGCGTACGCGCTGCGGTTTGCCACCGGAGCGGCATTGGCGACGGGTGCGATCAAGCGCGCCGTCCACCAGGGGGGCGAGATGAGCCTCGCCGAGGGACTCGTCCTCGAGGGGGAGCTGATCGAGGAGCTGTTCCGCTCCCAGGACGCCCGCGAGGGACTGCACGCCTTCGTCGAGAAGCGCGAGCCGGAGTTCGTGGGCGCATGAGCACCCAGACGCTCCAGACCTACGCCGGGGGCTTCATCGACGGCCGCGAGCACACCAACGGCGGCGATCCGCTGCCGGTTACCGATCCCGGCACCGGGCAGGTGTTCGCCGAGGTCCCGGGCGGAACCGAGGCCGACGTCGACGCCGCCGTGGCCTCGGCGCGTCACGCCTTCCCGGCCTGGTCCGCGCTCGCGGTCCGCGAGCGCGGCGAGATCCTCGGTCGAGCCGCCCATCACGCCGAGCAGCACGTGGACGAGCTGGTCCCGCTCCTCACCCGCGAGCAGGGCAAGACCCTGCGCGACGCCCGGATCGAGATCACGAAGGCGATCGACACGCTGATGCACTACGTCGGGCTGTCGCGGGCGCTCCGCGGCGCCCACACCCCGAACCTCGACGCCGGCGTCGAGGGGATCGTCCTGCGCCGGCCCCTCGGCGTGGTCGGCGCGATCGTGCCCTGGAACTTCCCGACCACGCTCCTGTGCAACAAGCTCGCCCCGGCGCTGGTGGCCGGCAACACGGTCGTGGCCAAGCCCGCCGGGACGACCCCGCTGACCACCCTGCGATTCGCCGAGCTCCTGGCCGAGGGCGGCCTGCCCCCCGGAGTGTTCAACGTCGTCACCGGGAGTGGGTCGGTCACGGGCGCCGCGCTGGTCAAGCACCCGCGGGTCCGCAAGATCGCCTTCACCGGCTCGACGCCGGTCGGCGAGCAGATCATGGCGCTCGCGGCGCGGGGTACGAAGCGCGTGACGCTCGAGCTGGGCGGATCCGATCCCATGATCATCTGCGACGACGCCGACCTCGCGGCCGCGGCCAGCGCCGCATCCATGGGGCGCTTCTACAACTGCGGTCAGGCCTGCCTGGCGATCAAGCGCGTGTACGTTTTCGAGTCGGTGGCGGACGAGGTGATCGAGTCGATCACCTCGAAGGCGAAGCGGCTGAAGGTCGGGCGCGGCGACGCCGAGGGGTCGCAGATGGGGCCGATGCACACCGCCGGACAGCGCCGGGAGCTGAGCGGCCAGGTCGATCGGACGCTGGCGCTGGGAGGCACCTTGACCACGGGCGGCGGCCCACCCGACGATCCCGAGCTGGCCGAGGGCTTCTTCTACTCCCCCACCGTCGTCGTCGACCCACCGCGCGACTCGCCGATGGCCACCGAGGAGGTGTTTGGTCCCGCGCTGCCGATCTGGCGCGTCAAGGGCCTCGACCAGGCGATCGAGTGGGCGAACGCATCGCAGTTCGGCCTCGGCTCGTCGGTGTGGACGCGCGACCTCCACCGCGCCCGACAGGCCGCCGAGAGGATCGAAGCCGGCTACACGTGGATCAACTCGCGCACCAAGGTCTACGACGAGCTCCCGTTCGGCGGGTGGAAGTCGAGCGGCTACGGCAAGGAGCACGGCGAGGAGGCCTTCTCCTACTACACCGAGACCAAGTCCGTCGTGATCAACAGCGGACCGTGACCGGGCCGCAGTCGACCGACCGTCCCTGGGACCTGGCCGACCTGCCCTCGCCGCTCATCCCGCTGGAAAGAACGTTCGAAGGGTTCCTCGGTCTCGAATGGCTCGAGCTGTCGGACACGTCGGTCCGGGTCCGCTTCGCGGTCCGGGAGAACCTAAAGCAACCGCTGGGCCTCTTGCACGGCGGCATCTTCTGCGCCGTGGCCGAGACCGTCGCCTCGGTCGCCACCGTGCGCGCCGTCTGGCGCGACGGGTTCACCGGCTCCGGGCTCGCCAACTCCGCGAGCTTCGTTCGCCCGGTTAGCCAGGGCAACGTCCACGTGTCGGCCCGCCTGCGCCACCACGACGAGCGCGAGTGGCTGTGGAGTCACGATTTTCGCGACGACCAGCAGCGGCTGTGCGCCTTGGTGGACGTGACCATTGCCGTGCGTCCGCTCGCCGCTGCGCTCCGGTGAGGCCCAGCCCGGTCGCCGGTAGCGTGGAGGTCGACGGGCGAGCGCTCGAGGTGCTCGAATTCGACGGCGACGGCGCCCGGGCGCCGCTCGTGCTCCTGCACGAGGGGCTCGGATCCGTGGCTCTCTGGCGCGGTTTCCCCGCCGCACTGAGCGACGCCACGGGGCGCCGCCTGATCGCGTTCTCACGTTTCGGCCACGGCCGCTCCGCGCCGCCCGCCCGCCCGCGGACGATCGCCTTCTTCCACCAGGAGGCACTCCGGGTACTGCCCGAGCTCCTGGACAAGCTCGGTGCGGGCGAACCGGTGCTCGTCGGGCACAGCGACGGCGCCTCGATCGCGCTCATCCACGCCGCGCAGCACCCGGTCGTGGGTCTCATCCTGCTGGCCCCGCACGTGATCGTCGAGGACATCACGGTCGACGCGATCCGCGCCACCCGCGAGGACTACGTGCGAGGGAGTCTGCGCGAGCGGATGGCGCGCCACCACGACGACCCGGACGCCGCATTCTGGGGGTGGTGCGACGTGTGGCTCGACCCCGAGTTTCGCCGCTGGAGCCTCGAGGACGAAGCCGGGCGGTTGGCGGCGCCGGTGCTCCTCATCCAGGGCGCCGACGACCCCTACGGCTCGCTGGAGCAGCTCGAGCGGATCGAGGCTCGTGCAGGCGGTCGCGTCGAGCGCGTGGTCCTACCGGGCGGCCACAGCCCGCACCTCGAGCAGCAGGAGCGGGTCGTCGAGGCGGTCAGCGCGTTCGCGTCCGCGCTGCCTTAAAAAGATCCATTGCGTTCAGTCACGGCGTGCCGACGCTGAGACCCGGGTCGGGCTGCTCGGCCACGGCGTCGGGCTTTTCCTGAACCGTCCGCGCGGCCCACTCGCGCAGCTGGAAGCGCTGCACCTTCCCGGTCAGCGTGCGCGGCAGGTCGTCGACGAACGTCACGAGGTGGGGGTACTCGTAGCGGCGCATGCGCTCCTTGCACCATGTCCGCAGCTCGTCGGCCAGGGCGTCGTCTCCGGGCCCGCCGGCGCACTGCACATAGGCCGCGATCCGCGTGGCGTCCTCGATGTGGACGCCCACCACGCCGACGCCTTCGACGCGGGGATGCTCCAGCAGCGTGTGCTCCATGTCGATCGGCGAGACCCACAGCCCCCCGACCTTCAGCATGTCGTCCACTCGACCCACGTAGGTGTACGTGCCGTCCTCGCCGCGCTCGTAGCGGTCGCCGGTGACAAACCAGTCGCCGAGCATCGAGCTCTTGGTCTTCTCGTGCTGATGCCAGTAGTAGGGCGCGCACGAGTCGCCGCGGACCTGAAGGCTTCCGACCGCGGGACCTTCCAGGACCTCCCCGTCGTCGTCGACCAGCCGCAGCTCGTACCCGGGAACGGGCCAGCCCGTGGTTCCGGGCGCGACTCGCCCCGGCCGGTTGGAGCAATAGATGTGGAGCATCTCGGTCGAGCCGATCCCGTCGACGATGTCG
The DNA here is from genome assembly GCA_963731355.1 of uncultured Solirubrobacterales bacterium. Classification (GTDB taxonomy): domain Bacteria; phylum Actinomycetota; class Thermoleophilia; order Solirubrobacterales; family Solirubrobacteraceae; genus Palsa-465. The sequence continues at coordinate 356,669 of CAVSUS010000009.1, forward strand.
AGGCCGAACCGGGCGCGCCACCGCTCGATCGTCTGCGCGGGCAGCGCCTCCGCGGCCGACACGCAGAAGCGCACCGATTCGAGTGCTTCGTCGGCCGCCGGCTCGTGGACGATCGCGCCGAACAGCGCCGGGACCGAGAAGAACACCGTGGGACGATGGCGGCGCAGCGTCTCGATGATCGGCTCGGGCTTCGTGGGTCCCCGCATCAGCACCGAGCCCGCGCCGCACCACAGCGGAAACGTGAGCGCGTTACCGAGACCGTAAGCGTGAAACAGCTTCGTCGTCGAGAACGTCACGTCGTCCTCGCTCAGCCCCAGAACTCGGCGCGCGTAGTTCTCACACGTCACCTCGATGTCGTGATGCAGATGAACGACACCCTTCGGCTTGCCGGTCGAGCCTGAGCTGTAAAGCCAGAAGGCCATGTCGTCGCGGTGCATGACCACCGCCTCGAGCTCATCCGACTGGCCACTCATGGCCTCCTGCAGGGTGATCGCGCCGGCGCCGGCTTGCGTGCCGGCGCCGGCGGCGATAGTCGCCTCGCCGCCCGCGACCAGCCAGCGAAGGTCATGCCCCATCAGGACTCCGGCGAGCCGCTCCAGCTGTGCCGCGTCGACCACCACCACCTCGGCATAGGAGTCCTCGACGAAATGGCGGAAGTTGTCGTCCTTGTCGCGGGGGCTGACCGGAACCGGCACGGCGCCGATCCGCATCGCCCCGAGGAACACGACCGGAAACGCGTTGGTGTCGTCGAGCACCAGCAGCACGCGCTGCTCGCGCCGCACGCCGAGCTCGCGCAGCGCTCCGCCGGCGCGGTTGATCTGACGCCGGAGCTCGTCGTAGGTCAAAGTCGCGTCCTCCGCCACTACCGCGGTCTTGGCGCCGCGACCCGCCGCGACCTGCCGCTCGACGATGTCACTGGCGTTCACGCGTACATGGTTGCACCCGAGGTTGCGAGAGAAACGACGGCCCTCTTTGCGTTACAGACGCAACCACCGCGGAGGTATAAACCGCACCGTATGCCACCCGTTCGACTCAGGTTCATCGGGAGCGGGGATGCCTTCGCGAGCGGCGGGCGGTTTCAGGCGTGCCTTCTCCTCGAGGGCGCGCAGGAGCCGGTGTTGATCGATTGCGGGGCGACGTCGCTGGTCGCGCTCAAGCGCGCGGGAGTCGATCCGGCGACCCTCGGGTGGGTGGCCCTCAGTCACCTGCACGGCGACCATTTCGCCGGCCTTCCGTTTCTGATCCTGGACGGCCAGTTCGCCGGTCGCACGCGGCCGCTGGTGATCGCCGGGCCGCCGGGCGCTCGCGACCGGATGGAGCGGACGTTCGAGGCTCTGTACCCGGGCGCGACCAGCGCCGAGCGGGCCTTCCAGACGCGCTTCATCGAGTTCGAGGAGCACGCGCGATGCGAGCTTGGCCCCGCGGTCATCACGCCGTTTGAGGTACGCCACGGCAGCGGGGCGCCGGCCTACGCCTTGCGGGTCCAGTACGGCGATCGGGTGGTCGCCTACTCAGGCGACACGGAGTGGACGGACAACCTGATCGCGGTGGCCGACGGCGCTGATGTGTTCGTGTGCGAGTGCAACTTCTTCGACAAACAGGTCCCCTACCACCTCGACTATCGAACTCTGGCCGCGCATCGCGACGAGCTGAGCTGCCGGCGGCTGCTCATCACCCACATGCAAGATGACATGCTCGCCCGTCTCGGCGAGGCCGACGTCGAGGCGGCCTCCGACGGCGCCGTCATCACGCTGTGACCTCCACCGGGGGCGCTTCACTGCCGGCGGCACTGGGCCGCGGGGCGTCGTCGTGGTGGTACTTGCCGCCGCGCAGCAGCGACGCGAACGCCGCGATCAGGCACGCGACGATCGCGAACGTGAAAGCGGCGTGCAGCCCCGAGCGGAAGGGGGCCGATATCAGCTCGGGGAAGAAGCTCCGGCCGGTGAGGGTCGCCACGCTGTGCGCCGGGAGGGCCGCGAGCACGTGCGCCCCGGCCATGTGCTGGATCGGGTTATAGCCGAGGAACGCGGCGAACAACACCGACACGGGCGGCGCGTGGGAAATCCGATGGGCGTCGCCGATGCTCACTCCGTGTGCGTGGAGTCCCGAGGCCAGCGTGTGCGGCAACGAGCTCGCGAGGCCGGCGATCATCAGCGAGAAGAAGATTCCAACCGAGAGCACCTGCGCGGAGTTCTGGAAGGTCTGGTTCATCCCGCCCCCGGACCCGCGGTCCCCGGGGGGCAGGCTGTTCATCACCGCGGCCCGGTTCGGGGAGGCGAACAACCCCATCGAGATCCCGTTCATCAGCAGCACGAGCGCGAACACCGGATAGGAGAAGTCGATCGGCAGCAGCATCAGCAGGCCGAAGCTGACGGCCGCCGAGAGCATTCCCCCGGTCGCGAACGGACGGGCCCCGAACCGATCGGACAGGTAGCCGGACGTGGGACCGGACAGCAGCATTCCCACCGTCAGCGGCAGCATGTAGATGCCCGCCCACAGCGGCGTCTTCGTGAAGTCGTAGCCGTGCAGGGGCAGCCAGATTCCCTGCAGCCAGATGATCAGCATGAACATCAGCCCGCCGCGCGCGACCGCCGCCAGGAACGTCGACAGCGTGCCGAACGTGAAGGCACGGATCTTCAGCAGCGCCAGCCGGAACATCGGGTCGGTGACCCGCAGCTCGATGAACACGAACGCGATCAGGCACGCGATCCCCGAGGACAGGAGCGCGATCACCCGCGGGCTCGTCCAACCGGTCGCATGGCCGCCCCAGGGCCTGATCCCATAGGTGATCGAGACCATGATCAGGATCAGGCCGAGCGCGAACGTGACATTGCCCGGCCAGTCCACCCGCGTGCGCCGCGGCGTGCTGAGCTCCTCGAGCTTCAGATATGCCCACACGGTCCCGAACAGGCCGACCGGGACCGAGATCAGGAACACCATGCGCCAGCTGATCGGCGCCAGCACCCCACCGAGGATGAGCCCCACGAACATCCCGCTGACGCCGACGATGTTGTTGATGCCGAGCGCCATGCCACGCTGGTTGGGAGGGAACGCGTCGGTCAGGATCGCCGCCGAGTTCGCCAGCAGACACGCGCCGCCGATGCCCTGGACGATCCGGAACACGATCAGGTATGTCGCGCCGGCACGGCCGGTCATCCAGTCGACGGTCAGCAGCAGCGACGCCACGGTGTAGATCACGAAGCCGAGGTTGTAGATCCGCACCCGGCCGAACATGTCGCCCAGCCGCCCGAGGCTCACGATCAGCACGCTCGAGACGACCAGGTACCCCAGCACCATCCAGAGGAGGTAGAAGCTGTTGCCCGGGACCAGCGGATCGAGACGGATGCCGCGGAAGATGTCCGGCATCGCGATCAGCGTGATCGAGGCGTCGAGCGTCGCCAGCAGGATCGCCAACGTGGTGTTCGAGAGCGCCATCCACTTGTAGCTCTCAGACCTGCCCCGGTGGCGACTCCCCCGAGCCAGCCCCCCATTGACTCGGGATCGGATGCTCGAGCGGCTCGCCACACCCGGCATCCTACACAGGCAAACTGTTCAGTTTGCCTTCCCCTACGGCTATAGTCATGCCATGCCCGCCCCCGCCCAGGTCAGTCCGCTCGCGAGCGAGCTACGCGTTGTCCTCGGTCAGCTGGTTCGCCGCCTGCGCGCCGAGCACCGCTTCCCACTCACCCACGGTGCGGTGCTCGGCCGCCTGGAACGAGAAGGCCCCCAGTGCACCGTCGACCTGGCGGCCGCCGAACGAGTCAGACCGCAGTCGATGGGCCAGACGCTCGCCGAGCTCGAGGCGCAGGGCCTGATCAGCCGACGGCGGGATCCAGGCGATGGCCGACGCACGCTGCTCGAGTTGACCGACGAAGGCCGCACGGCTCTCTCCGAGGACCGCGCCCGGCGCGACGGCTGGCTCACCGAGGCGATCGACGCCGGCTTCTCAGCCGATGAGCGGGAGGTCCTCGAACACGCGGTCCGCCTGCTCACCCGCTTGACCGAGCTGTAAGCTCGGCGGCGCTACATTAGGGCCGATGCCCCCGGGACCGCAGGAGTCAGGCCGGCTGCACCCGTCGCTGATCCTGGCCATCCTGTCGCTCGCGGGACTGGCCTACGCGATCCTGAGCTCGGCGGTAATCCCCGCGCTGCCGACGATCCAGCACGACCTGCACACCACGGAAACCGGCGGCGCGTGGCTGCTGACCGGGTTCTTGCTGTCCGCCTCGGTGGGAACCGCGATCATCGGCCGGCTGGGCGACATGTACGGGAAGGAGCGCCTGCTGGTGTGGACGTTGCTGGTGCTCGCGGCGGGCACGCTGCTCGCCGCCGTGTCGGTGTCGCTCCCCATGCTCATCGCGGCGCGCGTCGTCCAGGGCGTCGCCGGCGGGATCTTCCCCCTGGCATTCTCGATTCTCCGCGACGAGTTCCCCAGAGACAAGGTCGCCGGGGGCATCGGTCTGATCTCTTCGATCCTCGGCATCGGTGCCGGCGCCGGCCTGGTCGCCGGCGCGGTGATCGTCGAGCGTCTGAGCTGGCACTGGCTGTTCTGGATCCCACTCGGAGTGACGTTGCTGGCCACATTCTTCACCTGGCGCTACATCCCCGAGTCGCCGGTCCGCTCTCCGGGTCGGGTGAACTGGCTCGCGGCAGCGCTCATGAGTCTCGGCATCTGCTGTTTGCTCGTCGCAATCGCGCAGACGACCGTGTGGGGCTGGGGAGGGACGAAGACGCTGGCGCTGATGGCGCTCGGAGTGCTGGTGTGCGCGCTGTGGGTCGCGGCCGAGGTCCGAAGCCGTGAGCCGCTGGTCGACATGACGATGATGCGAATCCGCGGGGTCTGGACCACGAACCTCGCGGCCTTCCTGCTCGGCGCCGGCATGTATTCGTCGTTCATCGTCTTTCCCCAGTTCGCACAGCTGCCAAAGAGCACCGGGTTCGGATTCGGGGCCTCCGTCGTCGACTCGAGCCTGTACCTGTTGCCCTCCGCGCTCGCGATGGGGTTGCTGGGCACCGCGGCGGGCCGGGTCGCGAGGCGATTCGGGTCGAAGCTCGCGCTGGTGGCCGGGGCGGCGATCTCCGCGATCGCGTTCGTGTGGCTCGCGATCCAGCATCGCCACCCCTACGACATCCTGATCTCCGCGACGCTGCTTGGGATCGGCATCGGGCTCGCTTTCTCGGCGCTCGGAAACCTGATCGTCCAGGCGGTGCCCCCGAAGCAGACGGGTGTCGCCACCGGAATGAATACGGTCATGCGAACGCTGGGCGGGGCGCTGGGCGGACAGCTGTCGGCCACCTTCATCGCCGGCCACACCGCCCAGGGGCTGCCAACGGTGACCGGCTTCACGGAGACCTTCGTGATGGCCGCCGGTTTCCTCGTCGTGTGCGTGCTCGCGGGTCTGCTCGTCCCGACCCAGCGGGCGGTACCGGAAGCGGCCATGCTCGACCGGCCGCTCACCACGGCGCCCGAGGCAGGCTGACGGCTCACCCTAGCGCGAGGGGATCCGCCGTTTGGGCCCCGTCTGGCGCGCGCCGATTGTGCTTTCATGGCCTGGGCGCAGTCGTGGGTCCGACGTCTTTCCCAACCAGAGGAGTTGGTCGTGTACTTGGTCCGGCTCGTCGTTCGACCACTTGGCTATCTCGCGTTCGTGGTGGCTTTGCTGGCGCTCTCGGGCGCGGCCAGGCTGCTGGGTGAGGACCATGAGCTCGGTTTCTTTTCCGAGCGCCTCAGCCAGACCCTGTGGCGTTACCCGGAGATCACGCGGCGCGGGGTTCAAACCGCCTGGCTCGTGTGGGCCGGGCTGTTCGGGATCGCCCTCAGCCCGCTCGATCCGTTCTCTACCCCGTGGGACGAGGCTGTGCTTGCGGCTGTCGCGCTGATCGTGCTTTGGCACCGGCTCTACGGCGTGCGCCGAGCCGGGCGTTGAGGTTCTCGAGCGCCTGCTCGAGACCCACCTCGTTGGGGTCCAGCTCGCGCATCGCGACGGCCAGCCGATATTCGGCGAAATACTCGGGATCGACCCCGCACGCCTGCGCGATCAACTCCATGGCACGCATCGACGGCTTGTCGTGGCCGTTGGCGAGCATGTTGATATAGGCGTGAGTGATCCCTTTGTGGTCCAGCTCTCGGGTCGCCTCGGCGAGCCCGCGGTACGTCAGACCGCGCGCATCCATCAGCTCTCGCAGAGCCTCGCCAAATGGCTTTGCGCTTGTGCGATTCATCGACATGTCATAGGCCAGTGTGCAGACCTGGCGGCTGCCTCGGTCAGGGACATCTTGCCAGGTTGCGCACTCGGATTGACCTCAGCTTTAGATTGGTAAGTTATCTACCTATCAGCATAACAACCTCTGCGGTCGCAGAGATCCGCATCGAAGAAGCGAATGGAGACCATAGTCGAAGGGCTTCCGATGACGCTTGCCAAGAGATGAAGCGGTGGGGCGTGTGTTCCGCGGCGCGCGGGCGGTGACTTCCACCCCGCCTTCGCCGGAGCACGAGGTCGACCTCGCACCGGGGGCGCGGGTGGGCGTACCTGCCCGCACGAGGTCGTCGCGGACGTCGGGTGCACGCGCGTGGGCCGGGCGATGGTGAGGATCGTGCATGGGCCCCATGCCCATTCTCGATGGGCCCGGCTGAGCCACCCGACCTGATGAGCGCGACGCGACCGTGTGCCGGGCGGCACACGGTCGCGACCGTCTGCGGCGCCGCAGAACAGATCAGGCTTTGCGCGCCCTGACCGCCGTTCCGTAGGCGCAGATCTCAGTCCAGGTGGAGCCCAGCTCAGAAGTGTCGAACCGGAACGCGATGATCGCGTTCGCGCCCTTGGCCTCGGCCTCTTCGATCAACCTCGTCGTGGCGTGTTCACGGCCGTCCGCGAGCATCTTGGTCATTCCCTTGAGTTCGCCGCCCGCGAGTGACTTGAACGTGGCGCCGAGCTGGGAGCCGATGTTGCGCGAGCGGACCGTCAGCCCGAAGACTTCACCGAAGACCTCCTCGATTTCGTAGCCGGGGAGCTCATTCATCGTCGAAATAATCATGCGCCAACCCTAATACTCTGCGATCCCGGACGGGGTCACGTTCTCGGCCGGGCAGTCGCACACTGAGAACAGCCGTGACATGGCAGCCGGCGTGGTCGACCGCTTCCGGTCACTGCCCATCGCTCGCTCGGCGGTCGTGGTCCGCCGCACCGGCGCCGATCTCGTCGGTCTCCGAGGCGGTGCTGGCGTTCGTTCTGGTCCTCGGCTTCGCCTACGTCTTCTCGTCGATCAGCGCCTTCGTGGGGGACTGTCCGTGCGCAACCCCGAGACCGCTCAGTCGGTGCGGTCGTCAACGCCGCCCGCGCGCTGACCGTCGGACAGGGCCACGCGCTCGGGTCGATCCTCGGAATGCTGGCCTCGCTCGTCGCTCTGCTGTTGATCTTCGTGCCTCTCCCCGTCCGGGCGTTCCGCCGCGCGTAGGCGGCCGGCCTCGCGGCCACCGTGCGCTATCCGTGCACCCGCGGCACCCGATATCGCCGGGGCGCGCCGGCCAATCGCGTACACGGCCACGAGGAGCAGCGCCAGCGAGTAGGCGATGTCGACCGGGACCGCGGCCCCGATCGCGACGGTGGTGTCGATCGAATGCGTGAGCAGCCGCTGCGGTCCCCAGAACGGCAGGAGCTTCGCGACCAGTTGACTGGACTCGGTCGTGAGCTGGATGCCGACGACGCCGATCAGGATTAGCGTGCCCTCGAGTTCCTGGGGTGCCAGCGCCCCCAGCGCGAGCCCGAACGGCACGCTCGTGAACGCGACCAAAGCGACCCCGCCGACGAGCGCAGGGGTATCAGACGGCCCGGTGCCCAACGTCATGACCACGCTGAACAGCGCCGCAACCAGCACCCCGAGCACCTCGAGCAGCAAGAGCCGCCCGAGCAGCAGCTCGTAAGGCCTGTACCCGGCGAGCATCAGGCGCTGGTCGACTGGCCTGGTGGCAAAGGAGGCGAACATGGCGGCGCCCGCAACCGAGAAGGCCATGACGACACCGCCCGTCACCACCGCGTGCCGAAGGTGCCCCGCCTGGGCGCCGTACAACGCGAGCGGCAGCGCGGTCAGGAGCGCCAGCGCAATGCGCCGGCGAGAGAGATCCCGCGCGGTCATCTCCGCCGGCGCCAGGACGCGGCGCACGCTCAAGAGACCACGGCTCCGCGGTCGGGCGAGGCGTTGAGCTCCACCACGCGATCTACGAAGACGGTGTCGGTCAAGAGATGGGTGACGATCACCACAGCCAGGCCGTCCGCCTTCCAGCCCGCAACGTGCTCCCAGAAGCTCACGTAGGCACCGTGGTCGAATCCCTGGTAGGGCTCGTCGAGCAGCAACAGGCTCGCATCGCCGATCAGCGCCAGCGCGAGATTGAGCTTCTGACGCGCGCCGCCGGAGAGGTGGCGGGCCTGGGAGCGATCTCGAACCGGAAACGCGAGCTCGGCGAGGAGCCTCCGGCCCTCGCGCAACGCCCGCTCGCGCGGCAGTCCCAGCGCCGGCGCGAACAGCGCGAGGTGCTCGTCGGCGCTCAACAGATCGATCAGACCAGGCTCCTGGGGGCAGTAGCCGACGCGAGCGCCGACGCTCACCCGTCCGTGATCCCGACGGATCAGCCCGGCGCAGATGCGCAGCAGCGTGCTCTTGCCCGACCCGTTCTCACCCACCACCGCGACCGTCTCGCCCGAGGTCACGGTCAGCGAGACATCGTCCAGGACCGGCGTTCGACCGAAATGCTTGCTTACGCCCGAGACGTCGAGCAGCGGGCGAGGGGAGAAATCACTCAGTCGTCGACCACCTCGATCACCTCGTACACGCCGGACACCTGCTCGTTCTGCACGAACGCCGACATGTTGTCAACGCGCCGGTTCTCCTGTGCATCGGCTTCCTCCCGCCAGCGCCGATATTCCGCCTCGCTCATCTCGAACAGCCCGAACGAGATGATGTCGTCCTCGTCGCGAATGTTGCGCGCGTGATAGGCGCGCTGAAAGCCCGGCGGCCTCGCGTCGCCGGGATCCCAGGCACGGCGAAACTGCTCCCATGCGTCGGGCTTGAGGCGACGGGCGCTGAGCATGACGATCATCTGCTGACCTCCTGGTAGCGGTTCGACGCCTACTCTCTCAGGTTCGAGGGCGCGAGCAGGGCTCAGCTGCGCCGTGTGGCGCGCAGATACGCCAGCACGGCGAGGACCCGGCGGTGATCGTCGTCTCCGGCGGGAAGGTCTAGCTTGGTGAAGATGTTCGACACGTGCTTCTCGACGGCGCCGAGCGTGATCACGAGCTCGCGCCGGATCGCCGCATTCGTGCGGCCCTGGGCGATCAGCTCGAGCACTTCGCGTTCGCGGTTCGTGAGCGACGCGAGCTCCCCGTCCGAGTCCGCGCGGCCTCGCTCGCGGACCAGCGATGCGACCACCTCGCGGTCGAGCGCCGTCCCACCGGCCGCAACCCGCTCGACCGCATCCAGGAACGCGCGAACCTCACTCACGCGTTCCTTGAGCAGGTAGCCCACGCCGCTCTCCCCCGTCGACAGCAGCTCGCCGGTGTAGACCGGTTCGACGTACTGAGAGAGCACCAGGACGGCAAGGTCCGGGCGACGGCGTCGCGCTTCGAGCGCCGCGCGGATCCCCTCGTCGGTGAACGTGGGCGGAAGGCGGACGTCGACGATCGCGAGGTCCGGCCTGTGGCCGGCGACGATCGGCAGCAGGGCGGCGCCGTCCTCGGCCTGGGCGACCACCTCGATCCCGTGCTCCTGCAGGAGAGCGACGATCCCCTCGCGCAGGAGCGCCTGATCCTCGGCGATCACTACCCGCACGGCAGCATCGCCCGAACGCGGGTTCCTCGACCGGGAGGGCTCGATACGGTGAGCGCCCCATCGAGTGCTTCGACGCGCTGGCGCAGACCGATGAGTCCGCTACCGGCCGAATCGGCGCCCCCCGGTCCCTCGTCCGTGACCTCGACCATCAGCGCCGCGTCGCTCTCCTGGATGGCGATCCGGACGGGGACGCCCGGCGCATGCTTGGCCGCGTTCGTGAGCGACTCGGCGACCACGAAGTATGCAGCCGTCTCGACCACCGGCGGCGCCCGGCGCGGCACGTCCGCGCTGACGCTGGTCGTCGACGGGGAGCGAGCCGCGAGCGCCTCGACCGCTGCCACAAGACCCCGGTCCGCGAGCACTGGGGGCGCGATCCCCCGGGCCAGATCACGGAGCTCGGCGATCGCCGCGCTCGCCTCGTCGCGCGCTCGGCGCACCAGGGCGGCGGCCTCGGGCTGGTCTTCCAGTCGTTCCTCGGCCCGACCCAGTTGCATGCTCAGCGCGACGAGGCGAGCCTGAGCGCCGTCGTGGAGGTCGCGCTCGATCCGCCGGAGCTCCGCGGCCTGGACATCGAGGACCCCCCGGCGGGTCCGCGCCAGCTCGTCGACGCGCCCGGCGAGATCGCGCTGGTGCGGCGATCCCGCCGCGGCGTGTATCGCGAACGCCAGGCCGAGCCCGAGAATCGGGAACACCGGCCAGAAGAAGCCGCCGCCGGCCAGCGCCCAGATCACGACGACGCTGACCGACAAGATCGCCGACAGCGTGCGGTGTATCGCCAACCGCCTCGGGCGCCCACGCGGCTCGGCCAACGCCGAATGGATGCCGGCCGGGATGGCGAGCGCGAGCGCGAGCCCGAACCAGACCCACATCGGCCAGAAGTAGCCCATCCCCGTCGCGGCCCAGATGATCGTGACGGTGAGCGCGACCGCCGCCGACAGCGTCAGTTGCCCGGCGAGGGCCGTGCTGCCCGACCTCACGCGGCGTTCAGGCGTCATGGTTTCGGTGGTTGCCTGCTCCCAGAGCCACAGTCCGCGCTCCATGATCTCAGCAAGTCTCATCCGGACAGGCTGGCGCCCGGCGCGGCTCCTGTCACTGGGGTCCCACTGCATAACGCGTGCTGCGGACCCCCGGAGCGGCGGTGGGGTCAGCCCGATAATGCCGGCGACCGGCCGGTACTGGCGCAGGCAAACGGAAACGCCGCCTGGCCAGCGCCGGCAGCCACCGACGCACCGCAGAGGCGGTGGACGCGGCCACTGCGCATAGGCGAACGTCTAACGTCAACCAGGCACGCCCTCAAGGTACTCCGGCGCGGCGCCCCGATCAAGGCCAAACGGCGCCGGTCGCCACGCGGGCGACCGGCGCCGGGAATACCTCTTAAGCGGCCAGCTGGAGCCCTTCGAGCTCCGAGTTGGCGGCGAGGCGCCTCAGGCCCCGCTCCTCGAGCTCGTGGGCGCGCTGCGGGGAGATGCCGAGCTCGGCCCCCACCTGCCTCAGCGTCTGCGGCTCGTCTCCGTCCAGTCCGAAGCGGAGCCGGATCACGTTCCGCTCGGACTCGGGGAGCCGGTCGACCACGTCCTGGACCCGGCGGGCGCGGTCGGAGTCTTCGATCTCCTCGACCGGCTCGGGACGCTCGCTGGCGATCAGATCGCCGAGGGCGGTCTCGCCGTCGTCGCTCACGGCCTGATCGAGGCTCGCAAGGCCGCGACTCAGCTCGCGCAGCTCGGCGACTTCGTCGAGGTCGAGCTTGGCGACTTCCGCGATCTCCTCGTCGGTGGGCTCTCGCGCGAGCTTCTTGCTCAACTCGCCTTCTATCTTGCGGACCTTGACCTGGCGCTGTGCGACGTGGACCGGGACGCGAATCGTCCGGCCGTGATTCTGGAGGCCGCGCTGGATCGCCTGACGGATCCAGAGCGTGCCGTACGTCGAGAACTTGAATCCCCGCCGCCAATCGAACTTCTCGACGGCGCGGATCAGTCCGAGCATCCCTTCCTGGACCAGGTCCTCCATCGGCAGTCCGTGGCCCTGGTAGCGCCGGGCCTGGGAGACCACCAGGCGGAGGTTCGAGTTGATCATTCGGTCCTTGGCCTCGAGATCGCCGCGCTCGATTCGCTTGGCGAGGTCGATCTCCTCGGCCGCGGTCAACAGCGGGTAGACGCGCGCGCGGCGGAGGAACAGCTCGAGCGAATCCTGGCTAACCCCCCGGTCCTCGTCGCGTCCCGTGGCGCCGTACTCGCGGTCGTGGTCGGCCGCGGCCGCGACGTGGGCCTGCCGGCGCCTGGTCTGGCGCCGGTTCGCGGTCGTCGTCCCCGCCCTGGGGCGCGAACTTCGCTTACGCGCGGGCTGAGTTGGTTCGGCGTGATTCCCTCTCACCCGCTGAGGGGCCTCACGGTCCTGCGTTTCAAAACTGTTCAACAGATCTCCGAAAATAGCTTCTTGTTCGACGTGTTTCGAATTATAGCAGGGGTTCGATGACCGAACCCGTTGCTTCGACTGCCGTGCGCGCCCGCTCTCGGCGGATCGCGCCGGCTTCCGAGCCCCATTTCGAGGGGCTCCAACCACTTAGACCCGGCCCGCCGTCAGGCGGATTCCAATTCCGAGAGCGCCGCGCGCGCGGCAGCCACGCGCGCGATCGGGACCCGGAACGGCGAGCATGACACGTAGTCGAGCCCGGCCTGGTGGAAGAACCCGATCGATTCGGGGTCCCCCCCATGTTCGCCACAGACGCCGAGCTTCAAACCGGGGTGCGCCTCGCGCCCCACCCAGGCCGCGAGCCGAACCAGCCAGCCGACGCCCGGGGTGTCGATGGTCTCGAACGGCGAGCGGTCGACGATCTTGCGCTCGATGTACGCCGGAAGGAACTTCGACTCCGCGTCGTCACGCGAGAAGCCGATCGCGGTCTGCGTGAGGTCGTTGGTGCCGAACGAGAAGAAATCCGCGTGCCGGGCGATCCGGTTGGCGACGAAGCAGGCGCGCGGGAGCTCGATCATCGTCCCCACCGTGTAGTCCTCGCTCTCGTTCAGCCCGTGCTCGGAGGCCACTTTCACCACGAGCGCACGCAGGATTTCGATCTCCTGTTCGTACGCCACCAGCGGAATCATGATCTCGGGATGCGGCCGCGGCTCGACCGCCTTGACGGCGCGCGCGATCGCTTCGACCTGCATCTCGTAGATCTCCGGATAGAGGATGGCCAGGCGCCCCCCACGCGTGCCGAGCATCGGGTTGCCCTCGTGGATCTCCTCCACGCGCGCGAGCAGCCGCTCGAGCTCCTCGAGGTCCTCACCGCCCTCCAGGCGCGCCCGCTCGACCTGGGCGCGGAGATCGGGGAGGTTGGGCAGGAACTCATGCAGCGGCGGGTCGAGCAGGCGGATCGTGACCGGGAGTCCCGTCATCGCGCGGAAAATCCCGGTGAAGTCCTCCTCCTGCAGGGGCATGAGCTCGCCCAGCGCTTCGCGCCGGCCCTGGGTGTCCTCCGCCATGATCATCGCGCGCATCTTCGGCTGGCGATCCTCGGCCATGAACATGTGCTCGGTGCGGCAGAGGCCGATGCCCTCCGCGCCGAATCGCCGCGCTCGGGCGGCGTCCTCGGGCGTGTCGGCGTTGACCCGCACCCCGAGCCGACGGATCTCGTCCGACCATGCGAGCACCTGGTCGAAGCACTCGTCGATCGAACCCTCGAGCAGCCGGGCCCCGTGCTCGACGACGGCGCCCTCGCTGCCGTCGATTCCGATCTCATCGCCAGCCCGGAACACACGACCGTCGATCCGCAGCTCACCCTGCTCGACGTCGATCGCGACCGCCGCGCCGGTCACCGCCGGCACCCCCATCCCTCGCGCCACCAGCGCCGCGTGCGATGCCTTGCCGCCCTCCGAGGTGAGGATCCCCTTGGCCGCGTGGAAGCCCGCCACGTCGTCGGCTTCCGTGAACGGACGGACCAGAATGACGGCCTTGCCTTCGGATGCGGCCGCAACCGCATCGGGTGCGCTGAACACGATCTTCCCGGCGGCGGCTCCCGGAGACGCTGCTACCCCCTGCGCCAGGACGGTGTAGCCCTCACCCCGGTCGAAGGTGGGATGGAGCAGCGCGTCGAGCGCCGACGGATCGATCGTCCGCAGCGCCTCCTCGCGCGTCAGCAGCCCCTCCGTCACGGCGTCGACGGCGAAGCGCACGGCGGCCTGCGCGGGCCGCTTGGCGTTCCGAGTCTGGAGCATCCACAGGTGCCCCTCCTCCACTGTGAACTCGGTGTCCTGCATGTCCTTGTAGTGGGCCTCGAGCGTTCGCAGGATCTCGAGCAGCTCTCGGTAGGTGTCGGGCATGACCTCCGCCAGCTCGGAGATGTCTCGCGGGGTGCGGACGCCAGAGACCACGTCCTCACCCTGCGCGTTCACCAGGAAGTCGCCCGAGGGCTCGGGAGCACCGGTGACCTCGTCGCGGCTGAACGCGACCCCGGTCGCTGACGTCTCCCCCTTGTTGCCGAACACCATCCGCTGGACGTTGACCGCGGTCCCCCAGTCGTCCGGGATGCGGTTGATCCGGCGGTACTGGACGGCGCGCTCGCCCACCCACGACTCGAACACCGCCCGGATGGCGCGCGCCAGTTGCTCGCGGGGATCTTGCGGAAACTCGTAGAACCCCTTGAATCGATCGACCAGTTCGCGCAACGCGTCCACCGACAGATCGACGTCGCTCCTGACGCCGTGGGCGCGCTTGACCGCCGCGATCGCGTCCTCGAAGCGCTGACCGGGCACGCCCTCGGCGACGTTGCCGAACATCTGCACCAACCGCCGGTAGGAGTCCCACGCGAACCGTTCGTTGTCCGTCGCGTGGGCCAGCCCCTGCACCGAATCATCGCTCAGGCCCACGTTCAGGATCGTGTCGAGCATTCCCGGCATCGACTCGCGCGCGCCGCTGCGGACTGACAGCAGCAGCGGGTCGTCGGCATCGCCGAACCGCAGGCCGGCGGCTGCCTCGAGTCGCTCCAACGCCTCCGCGATCTGCTCGTTCAGACCCTCGGGCTCACGTCCCTCGCGCATGTATGCGACGCAGGCGTCGGTGGTGGCGGTAAACCCGCCGGGAACACGATCCGGGCCCAGCACCCGGGTCATCTCGGCGACGTTCGCCCCCTTGCCGCCGAGCAGCTCGCGCATCTCGCGCGAGCCCTCGGCGAAGTCGTAGACCCACTTCTTCGCGCTCGAAGCGCGCGCCGCGTCAGCCTCGGCCGACGATTCCGCTCGGGCGCCGGCGCCTACCATGCTCCTGGCGGGGGAACGGACCCGTGGTCGCAGTCAGCGGCGTGGCCGTGCTCGGCAGGCACATCGTCCCGGCGGATGGGCTGGGCCTTGGCAGCGATGGCTTACCGTACCGCGGAACCCCGGCAAAGTTGAACGCGCTGGTCAGATCGCCGGTGACCCGGCGCCGCCAGGCGCTGAGGTTGGGGACCCTCGCCCCGAACCGGGTCTCGAGGAACCGCAGCGTCGAGGTGTGGTCGAACACGTCCGAGCAGACGAGCCCGCCTCTCGAGAACGGCGACACGACGAGCATCGGGACCCGGAAGCCCAGGCCGATGGGACCGCGGATCCCGCCGGCCTTCGCGGGCAGCGTGGAAACCGTCAGGTACTCACCCGGCGTTCGCGGCGGGGCCGTGGGAGGCGCCACGTGGTCGAAGAAGCCGCCGTTCTCGTCCCAGGTGATGAACAGCGCGGTCCGGGCCCAGACCTTTGGATGCGAGACGAGCGCCTCGACGATCTGACGCGCGCTCGCCTCCCCCGCGGCCGGCGTGGAGAAGTCCGGATGCTCGGTGCCGGTGATGCCGGTCAACAGCCACGAAACGCGCGGGAGCCGATCGCGGTCGAGGTCGGACATGAAGTCGTCCGGGAATGTTGGCTTCAGGCCGAGCTCGGCGAGCTTCGATCCCGCCGCGTACTGCTTGAAGTACGTCAGGACGTTGTCGAACACGCCGCCCGCCGGCGAGGTGTAGACCTTCCAGCTCACCCCGCGCGCGGTCAGGTGCTCGGGCATCGTGGTCCAGCTGAACAGACCGGTGCGGCCGGTTGTGTTGGTCTGGACCAGCGGACCTCCGTGGGTACCGGGCGGATCGATCGAGGCGGACATCGACATCAGGCGGTTGGGGTCGGTGGGGCCGATCACCGAGCAGTGATAGCGGTCACAGATCGTGAACGCGTCCGCCAGCGCGTAGTAGAAGCGCAGGTCCGACCGGTCGTAGTAGCCCATCGTCTCCACGCCGATAGCGGGACCGTCGGTCGCTTCGTGGGCGCGCAGGAACCCGTCCATCCGACCGTGGTTCCACGACTTATGTTGCGGAGCCCAGTCGTGGGTGAGGTCGGGAAGGCAGCCCTTCGGGATGTGAAAGGGGTGAATCGTCTTGCCGGCCGCGTCGCGCTGGAAGAACACATTGGGCGCTCGCTTGTCCCCGAAGCCCCGCACTCCCGAGAGCGTCCCGAAGTAGTGGTCGAACGAGCGGTTCTCCTGCATGAGAATCACCACGTGCTCGATGTCGGCGAGCGAGCCGGCGCGCGGGCTGGCCTCCGCCGCTCTTGCGAGTAGGTCTTCGATCCCGGCGCCGAGCGCGGTCATCCCGAGGCCCGCCAGGCCCAGGTCCAGCAGGGCGCGCCGGCGTGTGACGCCGGTGTCCGGATCTGGCATGCGTTGCATCCTGCTCCCCCTTGTGTTTGCCTCTCTGCACCCCGGCCGGCGCGAGCCGGGAGCGTATCAGCGTCCGGGGAGGTGGTAGATGTCGATCGTGCCGCTCGTGAGGTGGTCGTTGGCGTCGCCCACCGGGACGATCACGCGTCCGCCGGCGACGATAGGGCTGTTCCAGTGACCGGAGCCGGCGCCGAACGAACTCAACTTCCGGCCGCTGGTCGGGTCGAATATGTTGAGCGACCCGCTCGGGTCGTAGACGTACAGCAGGCCGTCGGCGAGCACCGGGCTGGTCCCGCCGGACCCGTTCTCCCAGGCGACGTGCAGGCGCGGCTTGGCCCCGCTGAGGATGTAAGCCGAGGTTCCCGAGTTGTCGGCGGCAAAGACATAGATCCTGCCCCGGTGCGACCAGACCACGGGCGCCGTGAGCAACTGGTCGGATCCGGGGGTGGCGATGTCTTGGAGCTCGCCCCCGAGACGGCTGGATGCGCCGCCGGTCGTGCCGTTCAGCCGGTCGAGGTCGAGCAGGTGCAGCGTCGAGTCCTTGCCTCCCTCCACGGCCAGACGGCGTCCGTCCACCTCGGGCAGGATCGCGGGCGCGCTGCTGCCCAGATCGCCGTCGGTCGCGTTCAGCTGCGCCTGATCGGTCGGGGTCCAGTTCTGCAGAATCCTCTTTCCGTCCGGGCTCAGCTCGAGCACGCTGTCGCCCCAGTCGGTCGAGCCGTTGAAGGGAGCATTCCCGGTCGCGATCAGGATCCGACCGCTGCCGGGCTCGACGACGGCCCCGGCGCGCGCCCAGATCGCCGAGTCGCTGGCGTGGCACGAGCTGGGCGGATCGATCAGGTGGTGGATGTTCGAGCACAGCGAGTTCCACACCGCCGTGATCCGCCCGCTCGACCGATCGATCATCACGACGTGACCCTGATAGGTGGGCGCGTCGCCGACGTAGCCGCCGGTGGTGACGATCAGCGAGCTGCCGCTGATGTTCAGTGCGGCCGCGAGCTTCTCGCGGCTGGCGTCGAAGGTGATCCGCGCCGGCCAGTGAGCGGAGCGAATCTCCTCGCCGGTCGCGACCGCCAGCTTGTGGATCAGTCCGTCGGGGCTGGCGGCGTAGACGAATCGCCGATTCGGATCGGCGATCGGCGTGGCGGTGGTGATCTGATACGTGCCCTGATAGGAGCCGATGTTCGCCGGCACGTACTCCCAGAGCTTGGCGCCCGTGCCGGGGTCCAGCGCGATCGTGCGGCCGTACGTCGTGGTCACCACGATCACGTCCCGCGTCCGCCCGCGGATCTTGATCGCGTGCAGCTCGATCGCGGATGAGTCCACGGTGCCGTCGATCGCGACCTTGCGCAGGCGCAGCTGTCCGACGTTGCGGCGGGTGATTCCGGTGACCGCCGGACCGACGCCGCTGCGCTGCGCGTCGTAGTCAAATCGGAGCCAGTCGACTCCGGGGAACTTGGCGGTGGCCGTCGCGGACGGCCTCTCGCCCGCCCCGCCGCCCTGAGTTGAGGTGCTGACCGCGTGCCCGCTGCCGCAGCCGGCGAGCACGAATACGGTCGCAATTAGCAGGCCCCGGACTCGGGCGCGCGTGGCCCGCCTCACGGTATTTGCGGCACCCTCGGTGGCGAACCGGTGGATGGGGGCGCCGGCGGCCGGGGGACTGAAACCGGCATGGAGCCCGGGACGGGCACCGGCATCGAGCCCGGGACGGGCACGTGGACCGGCGCGGGAACGGGAACGTTGTCGATGTGGGAGCTGACCGCTTGGAGGGCCTGGGCCGCGATCGGGCCGGCCGGACCCGGGACATGTTGGACGGCGGACGTGACGAGACCCACCGCTCGGTCGATCAAGCCCCGCGCGCTCGGTACGGCGGCCGACGGTGTCGGCGACGGGGTTGGCTGAGGGGTGGGCGGCTGGGTGGCAGGCGTTCCGCTCGATGGGCTGCTACCCGAGGAGGTCCCGCCCGAGCCGGTCGAGCCGCTCGAGCCGCCCGAGCCGCTCGAGCCGCTCGGGGTGCCGCCACCGGAGCCGGTCGGAGTTCCGTGGGAGGAGCCGATCGGCCTGCCCACGTGGGAGCTGAACCCTCCACCGCCGCCTCCCGATCCTCCGCCTCGGCCGAGCGCGCCCGTGCCCCCACCGGCTGGCGTCAAGGATATCGTCGGCGGGATCGCAATCCCGGCCGGGGTGGCGACTGCGGCAGGCACGGCGCCGGTCGCTTGCAGCGCGGCGATCGCCGCCGCCGCGGCGCCGCCCTGCCCCGCCGGCGTCAGCGAGCTCGAGCGGGGCCCGCCGCGACTGGGGGCGGACGCGGTCGGCGGGATCGAAGGACCCGCGAACACCTGTCCGAGCGTCCCGAGGCGCCCAAACGCGCCCGCCAACACGAGTGAGACCAGCGCCGCGATCATAGCCGCGGGAACGATCAGCGCCACCGCCGAGGCGCTCAACAACTGCCGCCTCCAGGCACGGGCAAGCGTCATACGGGCAATGTTAGCCTCAGGGTCCTCCCCGGCCCGCGGCGCCGGTCGGCCGCGCCCGCGAGTACGATCCCGGCACTAGGGGTCACGTCACCGCTCCCCGGTATACGTGAATGCAGCGCCTTTCGATTGCTCGTCTGCTCCGCCTGGCGCTCGTCGGGTTGACCGTCGCGCTGGCTGTGATCGCCGCACTCGGGATCGCGAGCCTGTACAACGCCCGGCAGCGATATGAGAACGCGCTGATCGCGAGCTCCTCGCTCGCCACGGCCACCGCAAATCTCCAGAGCGCCGGGATCGCGGAGGTGGAGGTGCTGCGCGACGCCCGCGGGCCGCTGGCTCCAGCCGCCCGGCGCCAGGCGTCCGACGCCTATGCGACCGCGGCCGCGGAGGCCACGTCGCTCGCCCGGTCGGACCCGATCAGCGAGCGGCTCCTCCGCGCGCAGATCGCAGCCCAGTCGCGCGCCCGGGCCCTCGCCGCCGGCGGGCGGTTCGTGGCGGCGAGCGCACCCGCGGGGCCCCTCGCCGCCGCCCGCAACGCCGCGGTCTCGGTGCAGGCGCGCCAGCTGGCGAGACGCGAGGCGGCTCGCTCCAAGGCCCGTTCGGACTCGCGCCGCGCGATCGTCCTGATCGCGATCGCGGGCCTGCTCGCGCTCGCCGGGGCGCTGGCGGTGATCACGGCGCTGGTGCGCGGCATGCGCCGGCCCCTCGACGACCTCGTCCGGGCGACACGAGGTCTCGCCTCCGGAGGGCTCGAGCGGCGGGTTCAGCCGGCGGGTCCGCGCGAACTCCAAGAACTCGGTACCGCGTTCAACGCCATGGCCGACGATTTGTCGACCGCGCAGCGCCGGATCGAGGAGGAACGACACCGGCTCGCGGTCACGATCGAGAGCCTCGGGGACGCGCTGATCGTGACCGAGCCGGGCTCGAGTACGATCGCCGCGGTCAACCCGCGTGTGTCGGAGCTCGTGCCCGAGCTGGCCGTCGGGGCCGATGTCGACGTCGAGGACAGCCCGCTCCCGCCACTGACGCAGGCGCTTCGCAGGGAGACGATCGTCGAGCACCACGGGCGGACGCTCGCCGTCACCGCCGCACCGCTCGGGACCGAATCCGACGGGGTGGTGTGGACCGTGAGGGACATGAGCGAGCGGGCGAGGCTGGAGCGGGCCAAGAGCGAGTTCGTGGCCACGGCGTCGCACGAGCTGCGTAGCCCGCTGACTTCGATCAAGGGCTTCGTGGAACTGCTCGCCCGCTCACCGCAGAACATGTCCGAGCGCCAGCAGGAGTTCGTGGAGATCATCCTGAAGTCGACCGACCGTCTCGTGGATCTGGTCAACGACCTGCTCGACGTGGCTCGGATCGACTCTGACCACGTGGAGATCAACCGCCGCCCGATCGACGTCGGCGAAGCGGTCCGGGAGGTCACCGAGTTGATCGGCCCGCGACTGGCCCTGAAGGGCCAGGACCTGGGCGTGTACATCGCCCCCTCGCTGCCGTTCGCGCTGGCCGATCCCGCGCGGGTGCGCCAGATCGTGGCGAACCTGCTCACGAACGCCCATCTGTACACCGGGGAGGGGGGCAAGATCCACGTTGGCGTAGAGCCCGACCGCGCCTGGGTGGAGATCGTGGTAGCGGACTCGGGCATCGGCATGACCAAGGAGGAAACCGAGCGGGTGTTCGAGCGGTTCTATCGGGGACGCAACGGCAGCGCATCGAACCCCGGGACCGGGCTCGGCCTGTCGATCGTAAAGTCCTTGGTGGAGCTCCATCACGGGCAGATCGCTGTGGACAGCGAGCCGGGACGCGGCACCACATTCCGGGTGCGGCTTCCGGCCGCGGTTCCGGGTCCCGAGTCCGGCCGCTCGCTGGAGGCGATTCGTGGTCGTCATGTCCTCGTGGTCGACGACGAGCCCGAGATCGCCGACCTGATCGCCGGCCAGCTCGCCCCGTTGGACGTTCAGGTCACGATCGCCTCGAGCGGGCGCGAGGCGCTCGACCGGTTGCGGGCCGAGCATTTCGACGCCGTCACGCTCGACATCCTCATGCCCGGCATGGACGGGTTCGAGGTTCTGCGCGAGATCCGTACCGACCCGGTGTTGCGCAGCACCCCGATCGTGTTCGTATCGGTGTTCTCCGGCCAGCGCGAGCTCGCCGGGGAGTGGATGGTGTCCAAGCCGATCGACGCAGAGGAGCTCCGGGAGGTGCTCGGCGCCGCGGTGCACGCGGGCCGTTCGCGGGTGCTGGTGGTGGGGCGGGAGGAGATGCAACCGGTGCTCGAGCCCGCGCTCGACGAGCTCGGGATCGAGCACCAGTGGGAGACCTCCGGTCCGGCCGCAGCACGGGTCTGTGCGGAGCGCCGGTTCGAGGTCGCGCTCGTCGACGTCGGCGTCCGCAATCCCCAAGCCGTACTGCAGGCTCTCGACCTCCGCGGCAGGCGGCTTCGGCGCGTCGTGATCCTGTTCTCGGATGACCACACCCCCGCGCCCCCGGGTGTGAGCAGGCTCGGGATGGAGGTGGTCGCCGTCGAGCAGGCGGCCACCGCGGTGCTGGCGGCGCTGCGCGGGGATCGGGACTAGCCCGCGGTGGTTCGGACTAGGTAGCCTGATCGCCTGTGACGGTCCACAGCGAGACCGATCTGATCCGCGAGAACGAGCGTCTCCGGGCGGAGCTGACGCGGCACGAGGGGGAGGCGGCCGCCAAGGAGCGCCAGCTCGAGCGTTACGCCGCGGATCTGCGTGACACGTTCAAACAGGAGCGCGCGCGGTCCCAGGAGCTGAGAAGCTCGTACACCGCGACGGTCCGGGCGTTGTCGAACGCGGTCGAGGCGCGCGACGCGTACACGGGCAAACACGCCGAACGCGTCACGGCCTACGGGATGGAGATCGCGCGCGCGGTCGGGGTCTCGATCGCCGACACCCGCGAACTCGAGTTCGGGTTCTTGTTGCACGACATCGGCAAGCTCGGCATCCCCGACGCGATCCTCTACAAGCCGAGCGCCCTGACCGACAACGAGCGGGCGCTGATGACCCAGCACCCGGTGATCGGCGCGCAGATCGTGGACGACATCGAGTTCCTGGCGCCCGCGGCGCGGGTGGTGCGCTCCCATCACGAGCGCTGGGACGGAACCGGTTATCCCGACGGCCTCGCAGGCGAGCAGATTCCTCTCGCCGCGCGGGTGTTCTCCGTCGCCGATGTGCTCGACGCGCTCACCACCGACCGCCCGTACCGGCACGCGTTGCCGCTGAGCAAGGCGCGGGAGATGATCGTCGCCGGTTCGGGGACGCAGTTCGACCCGCGCGTCGTGGAGGCGTTCAAGTCCATCCCGGACCGCAGATTCGAGCGCATCGCGGCTGAGATTCGATGACCTCGGGCCTGGAGCCTCAGGGAACTGAGGGACCCGGCCTCGGAGTGCTGATCGTGGACGACGATCGGTTCATCCGCAGGCTGATCGCGACCACGCTCGAGGACGTGGCCGATTTCGAGCTTCACGAAGCCTCGGATGGGCTGCAGGCGCTGGAGGTGGCCCGCCGCGAGCGTCCTTCGCTCGTGTTCCTCGACGTCGACATGCCCGGCCTCGACGGGATCGAGACCTGCCGGCGCCTGCGCTCCGACGACGCGACCAGCGCCAGCACGATCGTGATGCTGACCGCGGCCCACGGCGACCGCGTCGTCGACCACGCCGAGCAGGCGGGCGCCGATCTGTTTCTGACCAAGCCGTTCAGTCCACTGGAGCTCCTGCGGCTCGTCGACCAGCTGGGTAGGCAGCGATGACCCGGCGCGCCTGGCTGGCGTTCGCGGCGATGTCGCTGATCTGGGGCGTGCCCTATCTGTTCATCAAGATCGCGGTCGACGGCGGAGTCACGCCCCTGATGCTCGCCTGGGGCCGCGTCACGCTCGGGGCCGTGGTGCTGCTGACCCTGGCGCGGCGGGCGGGCACCCTTGGGACGGTACGCGGACACTGGCGCTGGCTGGCCGCATACGCGATCGCCGAGATCTCGATCCCGTTCCCGCTGATCGCGTTCGGCGAGCAGCATGTCGCCTCGTCCGTCGCGGCGATCATGATCGCGTCGGTGCCATTGATCGGAGCGGTGCTGGCGATGCGCTTCGACCACTCGGAGCGACCCACGCCGGTGCGCGCGCTCGGATTGGTGCTCGGCTTCGGTGGCGTCATCGTGCTCGTGGGGATCGACGTCGCCGGCCGGGCCGGTGAGCTCCTCGGCGCGGGAGCGATCCTGGTTGCCGCCGTCGGTTACGCGATCGGGCCGATGGTGGTCAAGCATCGCCTCGGCGGGCTGGACGCGCGGGCGATCATGGGCTCGAGCCTCGGCATCGCGTCGGTGGTGCTGCTCGCCGGCGCCGTGGTCGACCGGCCGCAGCGGGTCCCTTCCGCCGGCGCGATCGCCGCGCTCGCCGTCCTCGGGCTGCTGTGCACGGCGGCCGCGTTCGTGATCTTCACGGTGCTGATTCGGGAGGCCGGCACGAGCCGGGCCACCGTGATCACCTACATCAACCCGGTGGTTGCCGTCACGTTGGGCGTGGCGCTGCTCGGCGAGCGCCCGGGCGCCGGCGCGGTGGCGGGACTGCTGCTGATCCTGGCGGGGTCGTGGCTGTCCACGGATGGGCGCGTGCCGCCGTCGCTGCGGCGGGCGCGGGCGGTCGTCCTGCGCTGGCGGGCCCGGCAAGGCACGGCGGCCGAGCGGGCAACGCTCCGGCCCCTCGCCCTCCCGACGCAGCGTGGGCAATAACTGTCGCTATGCGGTAGATATTGCCCACGCTCCCGGAATAACTCGGACACAGGTCGAGATATCTCCCACGGTGAGGCGCACCCGGGCGGCGATCCGGTGGACCCGGGCGCGCCAGCGCAGCGCCGGCGCCAGCCTCCCTAGGCCTAGGAGATCTTGATCAGGATGATCGTGTTGATGGCAAACGCCACCGCAAACGCGATCGTCCAGCGATTCAGGTTGCGCTCGACCAGCGAGCCGCCGCCGAACGGTCCGGCCCCGGTGCCCACGCCGAAGGCGCCCGACAGCCCCGAGTCCTTGCCCGAGTGCATCAGGATCAGGAAGACCAGAACGACGCAGATGAAGACCTGTACAACGCCGAGGACGGTTGCCATGGCCAGCTACGGTAGCGCAGAGCGCTGGTTTTCCGCGGCCGGGGCCGCGGCCGCGGCCCGATCGAGCGCCCGCAGGATCTCGAGCGCCTCCGCGCGCAGGGTGTGGTCGACGGCCTCGTAGTCGGCGTCGGACAGCTTGCCGGTCCGATGGTCGAGCTCGGCGTCGCGAATCTCGCGGTACTTGGCATCGCGAGCGGCCTCGAGCTCGGCGATCTCCGACGCCGACCGCGCCTCCCCCTCGTCCGCCACCTGAACGCGCGCGGGGTCGGCGTGCCCGTTCCGCCGTGCTGGGTCGTCGGACGGCTCCGAAGCGGTTCGAGCCGCAGCGACCGCGCGTATCGGGCCGCCGACCACGAACACCACCGCCACCAGGACCGCGAAGATGATCAGGAACTCGAGCACGTCGGTCCTCGGGCCACCGTCGTTCGCTACCGCCGCCCCGCCTTACACCACGGTCTCTCGAGCGGGCAGGGCCGGCGCCGGGCCGCCCCGCCGCGGGGCCGACGCCACCGTGGCACGCCGGCGGGCGAACGCCGGGACCGGCCACAACGCGATCAGGCCGCCGAACACGATGATGAGCGCGCCCAGCCAGATCCAGGTCACGAGCGGGGAGACGATCATCAGGAACTCGACGGGCCACGGATGGGTCACGAACCGGGCGGTGAGGCCGGCGATCGCGCGGTCGCGATCGGCCCACAGCGGCGCCAGCATCTGCTGGGCCTGGGCGGGCGAGAGGCCGGCCACGCTCTTCATCTCCTGGGTCGCGAGCGCGGCGAACAGCCGGTCACCCTGGGCGATATAGCCCTGCAGCGGAGCCAGATTGGGATTGACGACGGTCCAGATGTCCTTGGTCAGGCCGGCTCGGAGTCCCACGTTGCTGTCGGACTCGCCGTTGAAGAACCGACCGAGGATGCCGAGGCTGGCGTCCTGCGCGGGATAGAAGCCGCGCGTGGTCGTCAGCGTGGTGACGTGGCCGCCTCCCTTGGAGACGTCCAGGACGGCGCCGAAGGAGATCTTCTGGTCGGTCGCCTGCGCCACCGGCCGCACGTAACGGATCGTGTAGCCGTCGACGTGTGCGCGCTGTCCGGGCGCCAGGGTCACGTCCTGGGAGTGCTGGAACGAGGACGACGCGGCCACCCCCACCAGCAGCACCGCCAACCCGGCGTGGGCGATGTAGCCGCCATATCGGCGGCGGTTGCGGCGCACGAGCTGAACCAGCGCCACGGGCACCGGATCCCGGGTAATCGCCCGGCGCGCGATCACTCCGCGCCAGAACTCCTGGCCCACGGCGGCGACCACGAAGGCGCCGAGAGCGAACATGACGAGCGCGAACGGGCGTGCGCTGACCCCGCCGACGAGGAGCAATGCGACGAGTGCGACCACCCCGGCGAGAACCGGCAGGGTGAAGTTCCGCCGCAGGTTCGCCGCCGTCACGCGCCGCCAGGCGATGATCGGCCCGATCCCCGACAGAAGGACCAGCACGAGCGCGAGCGGCACGATGAACGGGCGGAACGCCGGCGGTCCCACCGACACCTTGGTGCCGGTCACGGCCTGCGAGATGAGCGGGAAGAACGTCACCCAGAAGATCACGAACACCATCGCGACCAGCACCAGGTTCTGGAACAGGAACACCGCCTCGCGCGACAACAGCGAGTCCAGTTGCGACTCCGAGCGGAGCTGCGGCCGCCGCCACACCACGAGACCGATCCCGGCGGCGATCATCGCGGCGATCAGCAGCACGAACGGCACCCCGAGCGTCGAGGCCCCGAAGGCGTGGATCGAGTCCAGCACGCCCGAGCGCACGAGGAACGTCCCCAGGATCGCGAGCGTCCCACTGGCCAGGATCAGCGATACGTTCCAGACCTTCAGCATCCCGCGCTTCTCCTGGATCATGATCGAGTGGATGAACGCGGTGGTGCACAGCCACGGCATCAGCGCCGCGTTCTCCACCGGATCCCAGGCCCAATACCCGCCCCAGCCGAGCTCGGTGTAGGACCAGCGCGCTCCGAGCAGGATCCCAATCCCCAAGAACAGCCACGCGGCCAGCGCGAAGCGCCGCGTGACCGCGATCCATTCCGAGCCCAGCCTCCCGGTCACCAGCGCGCCGATCGCGAACGCGAACGGGACCGTCAGCAGCGTGTACCCCGAATAGAGCATCGGGGGGTGGATCATCATGCTCGGGTGAAGGAGGAGCGGATCGAGGCCCGCGCCCTCGGCCGGCGGATTGGCCGTGGTCGCGAACGGGTTCGCGTAGAACACGGCCAGGGAGGCGAAGAAACCCGCGAAACCGAGCAACACGGCCGTGGCGTAGGGAGCGATTTCCCGAACCCGGTTGCGGGTCAGGAACAGGATCAAGCTCGACCACAGGGACAGCAGCAACACCCACAGCAGCAGCGAGCCCTCCTGTGAGGACCAGGGAGCCGCGAGCTTGTAGAACGTCGGCGTCGTCGTCGACGAGTGGCCCGCGACCACGTTGAACGAGAAGTCCGAGCGCACGAACGCGACCTCGAGGATCGCGAACGCGCCGATCATCAGCGCCGCGAGCGCGTACACGGAGCGGCGCCCGGAATCGGCCCACTCCCGCCGGCCCGTGCGCGCCCCGTAGATGGAAGCGCCGGCGCCGTAGACGCACACGAGCAGCCCGAGGATCAGCAGTGCTCGACCGATCAGGGCCATGTCAATACGAGGCGCTCGCCGCCTGGTACTTGGAGGGGCACTTGGTGGTCAGCGAGTTCTGCTCGCCGACGAATCCCGAGCCACCCTCGTGAACCGTCACGAGAACGGCCCGGCCGGCGCGGAACGGATCCGGGACAACGCCCGTGTAGCGCACCGGGACCGAGACCTTGAGCTTCGGATCGCGGATACGAAACAGCAGTGCCGTCCCGTCCTGGTGCACCGAGCCGTCCAGCACAGTGCCCGCGAGTATGTAGGACTGCCCGGGTTTGGCCTTCCGCAGCAGCTGCGACGCGGTGACCTCGTCGCGCCCGGCGCTGAAGCTCGTATACACGAGGGCCGAGGCGAGCAGCACAGCGGCGGTCAGGGCGACGGCGAGGCGGATGGCTCGCTTACGGCTGGGGTCCATTCCTGTGTGAATTCTCCCATAACGCCCGGGGCGCAGAACCCGCCGGTCGTTCTCCCCGAGCACCCGCGGCGGCATCGCGATTAGCTCTCTGTTAGCGGCCAGGAATCGCCCGGGCGACGGCGAAACCATTTCCACGGAGCGGCGTTTATATCCATGAACATGGTTGTTCGACCCAAGTCCAGGCGAGGCGACAGCCTCACGAGGGGACGCCGGCGCGGAGGTGGTGCACACAACGCCGACCGAACCGCGGCCGCGGAACCGACGCTAGCGCCTCGAGGCCGGACGCGGCGCCACGGGGGGCTCCCCCAGGACTACGCGGTGTACACGTGTCCGTGCGGCTTCGTGTTCGAAGCGGATGTTTCGACCACGGTCGCGTGTCCCCACTGCGGCGACCGCCAGGCCTGGTAGGCGCGACGCATCGCGCGTCCTGCTCCACTAAGCTACAAGGTTGTAGTTCGTCGGAGCCTGGTTCGGCGTGCGAAGGGACGAGGATTGGTGAAGCGCAGGAGGGGAGGAGCGGTGAAGCGCGCAGTCCTGTTGGTGGTGGCGGTGATCGCGTTCGGGTCCGCGCCCGCGGTTGCCAGCGCGGCGTCTTCGGCAGGCGCGCCTTCCAGCGCGAGCTATGAGCGCTCGATCTGCAACGTTGGGTGCCAGCACCTCCACTTCGCCGCCGGCCCGTACCACATCACGCCGGGCGCGAACCTGATCTTGACCGACTATCGGGACGTTCCCAAGCCGTCGGTCAACGGGTTCATGGTGCGGGTGGCTCCCAACCTCCGCTACGCGCTGCCCAGCGGGAAGTGCTGCGGCGCGATCCCCCGCGTGGACATCATCCACCTTCACCACGGCGTGTGGCTCACGGACGGTGCGGCGGGCCTGGGCGAGGGCAACACCTTCAGTATCGGCGGCTCGCACCTCTACCCCTTCATGGCCACCGGGGAAGAGAAGACGACCTACGAGCTTCCGCGCGGCTATGGATATCCGATCGGCGGCAACGACCGGTGGTTCCTGAACTACATGATCCACAACCTCCGGGAGAACCCGGCGACGGTCTACATCACCTACGACATGGACTTCATCCCGGACTCCTCGCCGGCCGCCCGCGGGATCACTCCCGTCCACCCCATCTGGATGGACGTCGAGGACCACCACATCTACCCCGTGTTCGACGTCAAGCGCTACAGCGGCGTCGACGGGAAGTTCACGTTCCCCGACATGGCGAAGAACCCCTACGGCGGCGGACCGCCGCTGAACGAGTTCACGGTCGACCATCCCGGAACGTTGATCGCCACCGCGGGACACCTCCACCCGGGCGGGCTCTACGACACGCTCGATCTGATCCGGCCGGGCGCACGCGTCGCGAAGAAGGCGATCCGCGGGTCAGAGCCGGACTCGGTGCGGCTGTTCCGCTCTTACGCGCACTACTTCGACAAGCGCGGCCCGATCTCGTGGGACCTGGCGATGACCGCGACCAGTCCTCGCTGGCGCCCGCGCGTGAAGCCCGGAGACGTGCTCAGGATCAGCACCACCTACGAGACCCGCCGCGCGTCGTGGTACGAGTCGATGGGGATCATGGTCGTGTGGGAGGCCTACGACAGCGAGATCGGCCTCGACCCGTTCACCAGCAAGGTGCATCGGCCGATCGCACATCAGGCGAGCGCCGACCCGTTCGCCCACGCGATCGACGAAACCGGCTACATCACCCACGGCCACCTCGCCGAGAACGACCACCACGGCGGCACGCCCTGGCTGACCGTAAACCCGAACAAGCTCCCCACCTGTAAGACGCACACCGTGGTGATCTCGGGGTTCCTCTACAACCCCGGCGACCTGGACCATCCAACGTGCGTCCCGACGGTCAAGCAGGGGCAGTCGCTGACGTTCACCAACGACGATGCCAGCTCGTTGGCACCGGGGATCCCGGGGTTCGACCCGAGCCCGGCGTACAAGGCCTCGATCTTCCACACGATCACCGCCTGCCAGAACCCGTGCGGCCTCGACACGGGGATCTCCTACCCGTTGGCCAACGGCGCCGGCAACTACGACTCGGGACAGCTCGGGCTGGGCACGCCGGCGGTCGGAAGGCTGAGCTGGAGCACGCCCGTCAGTCTCAAGCCCGGCACCTACACGTTCTTCTGCCGGATCCACCCGTTCATGCGCGGGGTGTTCCGGATCATCGGCTGAGCAAGGATGTCCCCGGTCGGTGACTGACCGCTCGTTCGCTCCCAGGACGCGGAGAGTCAGCCGGAGCCTCCTGGCCGCGATCTCGGTACTCGCGAGCGCCTCGCTGGCGATCGCGTCGCCCGCGTTCGCCCGACCGGATCCCGCCTGCGGCCGCGGCTGCGAACACCTCCACTTCGCCGCCGGCCCCTACACGGTCACCCCTGGCGCCAACCTGATCCTGCTCGACACGAACAAGATCCCCAAGCCGACCCAGAACGGCTTCATGATCCGGGTGGCCCCGAACCTCCGCTACGCGCTCCCGGACGGGAAATGCTGCGGCGCGATCCCGCGCGTGGACATCATCCACCTTCACCACGGCGTTTGGGTCACCAACGGCCTCGCGGGCGCGGGCGAGGGCAACAGCTACACCGGGGGCTTCTACCCATTCATGGCCGTGGGCGAGGAGAAGACGATCTACCAGCTTCCGCGGGGCTACGGGTACCCCATCGGCGCGCACGACGTCTGGCTGCTCAACTACATGATCCACAACCTCAGGGAGACGCCGGCGAAGGTCTACATCACCTACGACATGGACTTCATTCCCGACTCCTCGCCGGCCGCCCGCGGGATCACCCCGGTCCACCCCATCTGGATGGACGTCGAGGACCACCACCTGTACTCGGTCTTCGACGTCAAGCGCTACAGCGGCGTCAACGGGAAGTTCACCTTCCCGGACATGGCCAAGGACCCCTACCGCGGCTGGCCCTCGCCGCTGAACGAGTTCAGGATTGACCACCCCGGCACGCTCGTGGCGACCGCGGGGCACGTCCATCCCGGCGGCCTCTACACGGACCTGGACCTGATCCGCGCGGGGGCCCGCATCGCCCGCAAGGTGCGCCACGGATCGGTCGCCCACTCCGTGCGGCTGTTCCAGTCGAACGCGCACTACTTCGACAAGCGCGGCCCGATCTCATGGGACATGGCGATGACCGGAACCACCGCCGACTGGCGCCCACACGTGGACGACGGAGACACCCTCAGGGTCAGCGCCACGTACGAGACCCGCCGCGCGTCGTGGTACGAGTCGATGGGGATCATGGTCGTGTGGGAGGCCTACGACAGCGAGATCGGCCTCGACCCATTCACCGGCAAGGTGAGCCGGCCGATCGCACATCAGGCCGGCGTCAACCCCTTCGTGCACCAGGTGGACGAGCGCGGCTACATCACCCACGGCCACCTCGCCGAGAACGACCACCACGGCGGCACCGCGTGGCTGACCGTAAACCCGAACAAGCTCCCCAGCTGCAGAACACGCACCGTCGTGATCGCGGGGTTCCTCTACAACCCGGGCGATCTCGACCACCCCAGCTGCGCCCCGACGATCAGGCAAGGGCAGTCGCTGAAGTTCGTCAACGAGGACGCGGTCGTGCCGGCGCCGGGGACGAGCATCCTCTCGTCGGTGATCACGCCAAGCTCGACCTCAGAGCTGCTCGACCCCAGCGCCGCCTACAAAGACTCAATCTTTCACTCGGTCACCGCCTGCCAGAATCCCTGCGGGCTCGACACGGGAATCTCCTATCCGCTGGCCAACGGCCCCGGGAACTATGACTCCGGACAGCTCGGCTTCGGCGCTCCAGCAGTGGACCGGGTGAGCTGGAGCACTCCGGCCACGCTCGGCCCCGGTACCTACACGTTCTTCTGCCGCATCCACCCGTTCATGCGCGGCGTCTTCCGGATCATCGGCTGAGTCCTCCCTGCACCCGCACGTATCGGCGCGTGCCCGCCGGTCACCGTGGCATTTGTCACAACGACTCCTGCGGGAGGCCGTGATATACACAACAACGTTGAGTGCGAGTAGGTTGACCACAGCGGAAACCGCCACGGTCGACGGGCTCGCCGTGGCCGCGCAGGAAGTCACGCGCCGCTACGGCGAGGGCGCGACCGCGGTCGAAGCGCTGCGCGGGGTGACCCTCGACGTGCGGCGGGGTCAGCTCGTGGCGGTCATGGGCCCCTCCGGCTCGGGCAAGTCGACGTTGATGCACATTCTCGCCGGGCTCGACAAGCCGACCGGCGGAAGGGTCACGGTGGCCGGAGTCGAGATCACCGCGCTCGACGACGCCCGCCTAACCCGGCTCCGGCGCGACCACATCGGCTTCGTCTTTCAGTTCTTCAACCTGCTGCCGATGTTGACGGCGGAGGAGAACGTGGTCCTGCCCCTGTCGATCGCCGGCGAGCGGCCGGACGAGCAATGGCTCGAGGAGCTTCTCTCCCGCACCGGGCTGGCCGACCGGCGCCAGCACCGACCCTCGGAGCTCTCGGGCGGCGAGCAGCAACGGGTGGCCATCGCGCGGGCGCTCGTGTCGCGCCCCACGATCTTGTACGCCGACGAGCCCACCGGCAATCTGGACTCGAAGACCAGCGGTGAGATCCTCGAGCTCATCAGGAGCTCCGCCGAGGCGTATCAGCAGACGATCGTGATGGTGACGCACGAGGCGAGGGCCGCGGCGATCGCCGACCGGATCCTGTTCCTCGCCGACGGGCGGATCGTCAAGGAGCTGACCGAGGCGAGCCAGTCGGACGTGCTCGAGGTGATGAGCACACTCGGCTCGTCGTGACGCGCGTCGCCCTGAAAGGCCTTCTCGGGCGCAAGCTGCGCGCGACGCTGACCGCGATCGCGATCGTCCTCGGGGTCGCGATGATCAGCGGCACGTATGTCCTGACCGACACGATCAAGGCCGCCTTCTCGACCGTGTTCACCCAGGCGTACAAGAACGCAGACGCGGTGATCACCGGCAAGAGCGCGATTGGGAACGGCAACGGGAACGGGGGTTCCGAAACTCCGTCGCTCCCGGCGTCGCTGCTCACCCAGGTGCAGTCGCTGTCCGGCGTCGCGCTGGCCTCGGGGGGCATCTCCGATCAAGCCCAGCTGGTAGGCCACAACGGCAAGGTGATCTCCCGCGGCGGAGCACCCGGGCTGGGCTTCAGCCACACGACCGCCGGACAGCGATTCAATCCGCTCTCGCTTGCCAGCGGCTCCTGGCCGAGCGCTCCCGACGAGGTCGCGATCGATGCGGCGACCGCGAGCAACCAAGGGTTCTCGGCAGGCCAGGAGATTGGAGTCATCGCCCGCGGGCCGGTGCAGCGCTTCCGGATCTCGGGAACGGTGAAGTTCGGTGGCGTCTCCTCGCTCGGGGGCGCCACGATCGCGGTCTTCACGCTTCCCACCGCCCAGCGGATCTTCGACAAGGTCGGGCAATACGACCAGATCAACATCGCCGCCAAGCAGGGCGTCTCGCCGACCCAGCTCGTGAATGAGATCCGCCCGCTGCTGCCCGCGAGCGCTCAGGTGAGGACCGGGCAGCAACAGGCCCAGCAGGCGACCAAGGACACGAGCGCGTTCCTCACCATCTTTCAGGACTTTCTGCTCGCGTTCGGTGGGATCGCGCTGTTCGTCGGCAGCTTCGTGATCGCCAACACGATGTCGATCACGGTCGCGCAACGCACGCGCGAGCTGGCCACGCTGCGCACGCTCGGGGCCACACGCCGCCAGGTGCGCAGATCGGTCATGGTGGAGGCATTCGTCATCGGGCTGATCGCGTCCGTCGCCGGCTTGTTCATCGGGCTCGCGCTCGCCAAAGGACTGAACTCGCTGCTCGTCTCGTTCGGTATCGACCTGCCCCAGACGAGCACCGTGTTCAAGACCCGGACGATCGTCATCTCGCTCGTGGTAGGCGTGCTGATCACCCTCCTGGCGGCGTTGCGGCCGGCGATCCGCTCGACAAGGGTGCCGCCTATCGCCGCCGCCCGCGAGGGGTCCGTGCTGCCCCCATCGCGCTTCGCCCGCTTCGGCACCCCCGCGGCGCTCGTCACCATCGGCGGAGCGGTGGCGCTGATGCTCGTCGGGCTGTTCGTAGGTGGGCTTTCGACCGTGCAGCGCCTCTTGGCGGTCGGGATCGGTGCTCTGGCGCTGTTCCTCGGCGTCGCGATGCTCGCGCCCGTGCTGGTACCGCCGCTGGCCCGGGTGCTGGGCTGGCCGGCGACGAAGATCGGCGGAGCCGCCGGGACGCTGGCTCGCGGCAACTCCGCCCGCAACCCTGCTCGCACGGCCTCCACGGCGTCCGCGCTGATGATCGGCCTGGCGCTGGTGACGCTCGTGGGCGTGCTCGCCGCCGGACTCAAGACGAAGTTCCAGGACGGGGTCAATCAGGTATTCGTCGCCAACTACGCGGTGACCGCGACCAACAACTTCGCTCCGATCAGCCTCTCTTCGGAACGTGCGCTGCACCACGTGCCAGGGGTTCTCGCCGTCTCGGGCGTGCGCGCAGGAAGCGGGAAAGCGTTCGGATCGCGAATCAACGTCACCGGCGTGTCGCCCAACGTCAACAGCGTGATCTCGGTCAAATGGCAGGCGGGAGGCCCGCAGACGCCGGCCGAGCTCGGCGGCGACGGAGCGCTCGTGAGCAAGGACTACGCGAACGCGCAGCATCTGAAGGTCGGCTCGCCGATCGCGGTCGAGACGCCGACCGGCAAGACCCTGCATCTGACCCTCCGCGGGATCACCGACCCGCCAAAGGGGGTCAACCCGTTCGGCGACGTGACGATGTCGACCGCTCTATTCGACGCCAACTACCAGAACCCGCAGAACCTCTACACGTTCGTCAACGTGCAGGGGGGCGTCAGCCCCGCCAACACGGCGAAGCTGAACATCGCCCTCAGCGGCTTTCCCGACGCCAAGCTGCAGACCAAGTCCCAGTTCGAGCACAACCAGCTGTCGGGGCTCAACACGCTTCTGAACCTGCTCTACGTGCTGTTGTCGCTGTCGATCATCGTCAGCCTGTTCGGGATCGTCAACACGCTGGTGCTGACCGTGTTCGAGCGCACCCGCGAGCTCGGCATGCTCCGCGCGGTCGGCATGAGCCGGCGTCAGGTGCGGCGGATGATCCGCCACGAGAGCATCATCACCGCGCTGCTCGGCGCGTCATTCGGCATCCCGCTGGGCGTCGTGCTGGCGCTCATGGTGGGCGCGGCGATCAAATATTCGGCCTTCACCATCCCGTGGGGCACGCTGGTGGTGTTCGTGATCGCCGCGATCATCGCCGGGCTCATCGCCGCGATCTTCCCGGCCCGCCGGGCGGCGCGCCTCAACGTGCTCCAGGCGCTGCAGTACGAGTAAGGGCCCGCGCAGAAATTATTGACGTCTTTGACGGCGTCTGGACGCGCCTGGCGCCAGTCACGCCCAGCCCCTCGTCAAATTCCGCCACTAGTTTCTGCGCGGACCCACGGCTGCCCCGGCGGCGCCCCGCTCGGCCAACCAATCCCGGACCGCGGCTTTCACCGCTCCGAGGTCCGTGGACAGGCTGTGGTTGCCCGCCACCGTGACCACGCGACGGTTGCGGCCGGGAGGCGGGACGCCAAACGGGTCCCTCCCACCCTGCACCACCAGCATGGGAACCCGCACCGCGTCGAGCTCCGTCTGACGGCTCTTCTCCGGCCGGCCCGGCGGATGAAGCGGGAACGCCAGACACAGGACCGCGCTAGCCCCGGTCTCGGTCACCGTCCGGCACGCGACCCGAGCGCCCGCCGAGCGCCCGCCGGCGATCAGCGGCGGCACGCTCAGCCCGGTGGCCGTCAGATGCTCGGCAACCGCGACCCAGGCCGCGTCGAGCTGGGCCGCCGGCGCCGGGCTGCGGCGGCCCGCGACCAGGTAGGGCTGCTCGATGAGCGCGACCGTGAACCCCTCCTCGCGCGCCACCTCCGTCGCCGCGACGAGGTCGCGCGCGGCCACTCCGCCGCCCGCCCCGTGTCCCAGGATCAGTGAGCCCACCGCCTCATCCGCCGGGTGCAGGTGCGCCCTGGCGGTGCCGTGCCCAGTGTCGACGTCCACGACCGTCACCCCCCGGATCGTAGTCGTGCCCCCGCCCGGACCCAGTAGCCGGCCCTACGGTGCCCCCGCCCTCGTGAGCCACCGCGCCCCACACGCCGCCCCAAACCCGGCCGCTTCGTCGATGGAATGACCGGAGGCAAGCCCGAACGTGAAGCCCGCCGCGAACGCGTCGCCACAGCCGTACGCGTCGACTCGCTCACCGGGAAGCGGCGCGGCGCGCCACCGGCCCTCCGCTCCCCCCCACCAGCGCCCTCCCCGTGCGCCGTCGGTCGCCACGTGGACCCGCACCCGGTCGCCGACGCGGCGCGCCCACTCGCGCTCGCTCGCGTCGCGTGCGCTGAACATGAGCGCGTCGACGACGGGCCCCTCTCCCTCGAGCGCGGTTCTGGCGCGCGGCGAGGCCACGAGCACCGCAGCGGCGCGAGCACGCTCGACCGCAGCCCGGTCGCCGGCGGTGAGGTAGACGCCGTCCGCGTCCGCGAGTCTCCCCCAGTCCAGTTCGTCGGCGCCCGACGGGTCGAGCCGCTCTCCGATCGTGACGATCGTGCGCTCGCCGGTGCGGTCGAGCAGGGTCACGGCTCGCCGGGTGGGCTGATCGCGCCAGGCCACGTGGGCGCGGATACCCCGCTCCTCGAGCTGCGCGGCCGCCGCGCGCCCCGGCCCATCGCGCCCCAGCGCGCAGAAGAAGTCGACCGCCGCCCCGAGCTCGGCCAGGACCCCAGCCACCACGCCTCCCCCGCCCGCCGCGCGGGCGAATGCGCCCGCCGCGTGCCCGATCTCCCCGGCCTTCGGGAACCGATCCACCGCCAGGAAGTCGACCCATTCGACATGGCCGACGACGGCTACTCGTGTCACCTGCCCAGCTTGTCTGATCTGGCAATCCTGACGACCTCAGGGGATTCCGGGCTCCAGCGCCCGCCGGGACCGCCGGGCGCGCTTGTTTGTGAGTGCGGTCCACGGGATATGAACTGACTTAGGAACCCATTACGAGGTGCGTGCGTCCTGCCGGTAGAGCTAGACCTAGCGACGGTTTCCCTCGAGGTCAAAAGTCGGCCAGATGCGCCGATGCTGGTTCGCAGGGTGCTGAGCTCCGTCGGCGAAGGGCTCTCGCTCGACCAGAACACGCTCGATGACATGAAGCTGGGGGCCAGTGCGGCGTGCAACAACGTCGTCGTTCATGCCTATGGAGGCAGGTACGGGCCGCTCGGGGTGACCGTGGACGCCGGTCCCGAGTGGATCGAGGTGACTGTCCGCGACCACGGGTGCGGTATCCGGCGGGTCGCTCCGGCGATCGAGCAGACGCGCTTCGGCCTGGCGGTCATCGGTGCCGTGAGTCAGCGAGCCGAGTTCCTCAGTCCCCACGACGGGGGCACGAACGTGCGAATGCAATTCAGAGCCGGAGCGGGACGCTCAGCGCCGCTGCCGGCGCCCGCCTCGCCGAGCGAGATCGATCAGAGTGCGCACTCCCCGTTCGCGCCCTCGCCGTTCGCGCTATCCGGGGACGCCGTCGTGACCCTGGCTCCCGTGACGCTTCTGGGCTCGCTGCTCGGCCGCCTCTCGGCGACGCTGGCGAAGTTGAGGCGGTTCTCTGCTGATCGCGCCGGCGAGGTTGAGGAGGTCATGGGCGCGCTCGCGGATCATGCTCTGAAGTCGGCCAGCGGCGGGCGGATCAGCTTCGCCTTGCTCGCGAACGACGGCCGTTTCGAGGTGAAACTCGCTCCATTGCGCAGCGGTTCGAGCGGCGAGCTGCAGAGAGCCGCCAGCCGGCGGCAGTCGGCGCTTCGCACCTTCAGCGATGAGATCGCGGTCGACGCGGCGAACGAGCACGAAAGCATCCACGTCGTGCTGCTCCCACGCGGTTAGCCGCGAGGCACCTCCTCGGGAGAGTCCACGATCACGAGCTTTTCGTCGACTCCGGTCAGGCTGAGCAGCCGCTCGATCTGCTTGTTGCCCCTGACCAGGACGAACCGTCGTCGGAGCTCTTGCGCCCGCTTGTGGGCCTTCAGCAGCAGGTGCAGGCCGGTGGAATCCATGAAGTCGAGCTCCCTCAGGTCGACTAGCACCACATCGGCATCCAACTCGTCGGCCCGCTCGAGCTGCTCCGCCAGCACCGGAGCGGACGCAAGGTCGAGCTCCCCGCTCACCGCGAGCAGAATCAGCCGGTCCTGGACCTGCACCTCAACGCGCAAGTTGTCCTGCACTGTTATGGCCGCCTCCTCTCGCGTAGACCGCCAATCCGAACATCCTCGGGAGCCCGAGCCGGACGATGAGCGGTGAGCGTATCAGCCGTCACCACGGCTGAGCGGTTATTACCGGACTCGCACCGTTGGGGTAGCGCCCGACCGGGCGGAGGCGGCGACCGTCGAACGCCCACACCCAGTCGAACGCCGCGATTCTCTGGTTTCCGGCCTGGTTCTCGCTGACCAGCACCGTGCCGCCGCGCGGGTCGGTCGCCACTGTGCCCACGTCCGAGCCTCGCTTCAGCGCCAGGCGGCCCACCACACGATCGTGCTCGTCCAGCTGCACCAGGTAGGCGTCGCCAAGGTCCGTGTTTCCCGCGGCAGCCGGCGGAGCGCCGCGCGAGCACCCCTCGATCGCGACGATGCCCCGGCCGTCGAAAGCGGCCGACTGGAAGCTGCATCCGCTCGAGGGCGGGATCAGGGTCCACGTCGAGATCCGGGTGGGACGCCCCGCCGCGACCACCGCGAGGTCGCTCGGGCGTGGCTCGGTGCAGATGCTGTCCGGCACGTACTTGCTGTGCGGGGGGAGCGTCGACGCGCCGTAGGCGAACACCAGCTTCGAGCCGTCCGGGCTCCATGCCGGCCGGGACAGCTCGTGACAGGGCGCTGCGTCAGCCCCGATCGACCACCGGCGATGCGCGCGGAGGTCACGGACGACGATGTGTTGGTTGAAGAACGAGCTGGCGCACCCACCCTCGAGCGTCGCCAGCTGTCGTCCGTCGCCCCGAGGCACCGCGGCGGTCACCAGCTCGGAGCGGGTGACGCGGAGCACGGTCACGTTCCGGCGCCGGACCGGAGCGAACCGCATCACGGTGCCCGTGCAGCTGTCCGGTGCCGGATCACCGCCGGCCACGTTGCTGCGATACCGCGGGCCGGTGCTGACCGCCATCCATAGCGATGCGTCGTGAGAGACGCCTGGATCTGAGACGCTTACCGGCCAGCCGGGCAGTTTCTCGAGCGTCGCCGACGGCTCGCCGGTGCGCAGCGAGAATCGCTCGAGCACGACCTGGTTCTCGCCCGCCCGCGGTTGCCACTGCGAGACAAAAGCCACGGCCGTGCGCATCGGCGGCGCCGATGTGCCTCTCACGGAAACCGATCGACGGGCCTGCACGCTGTGGGCGCCGGCAAGCGCGCCGCCGATCAACGCCGCCACGACGACCGCGCACCGGAAACGGCTACTCATCCCACCTCCATCGGGTGCCCGGACTATAAGCTCCCCACGTGCGCGCGGTCGTGATCGAACGCAACGGCGGACCCGAGGTGCTCGAGGTCACGGACGCGCCCGACCCCACGCCCGGAGATGGCGAGGTGCTGGTCGAGGTCGGGGCAATCGGCGTGAACTATCGCGACATTTACGAGCGCGAAGGCACTTCCTACGCCACCCGCCTACCGGCGATCGTCGGGGTCGAGGGCGCCGGCACCGTCGCGGGCACGGGCGCGCGCGTGGCCTGGATCGGCGTGCAGGGTAGCTACGCGGAAAGAGTGGCGGCACCGCGCGACCGGCTTGTTCCCGTTCCCGACCGCGTCAGCACCGAGGTCGCCGCGGCGGCCCTCCTCCAGGGGATGACGGCCCATTACCTGGCCTCCGACTCGTATCCGATCGCCGCGGGCGACTGGGTGCTCGTGCATGCTGCGGCGGGCGGAGTGGGGCTGCTCTTGACCCAGATCGCGAAGCTCCGCGGTGGCCGGGTGATCGCTACCACCTCCTCGCCCGAGAAGGCGGCTCGGGCCCGCGACGCCGGCGCCGAGGAGGTGATCGGTTACGAGGACTTCGCCGAACGCGTGCTCGAGATCACCGGCCGCGAGGGGGTCGCAGCCGTCTATGACGGCATCGGCAAGACGACATTCCTGGACGGCCTGGGAGCGCTGCGCCCAACGGGAAGAATGATCCTGTACGGCTCGGCCAGCGGGCCCCCGGATCCGCTCGACGTCCCAGCCTCGCTGACGCCCCGCTCGCTCTACGTCCAGCGCCCCACGCTGATGACTTACACGCGTACCCCGGAGTTGCTCCAGAAGCGCGCAGCGCAACTGTTCGAGCTGATCGGCAGCGGCAAGCTGGAGGTGCGGATCGGCGGGCGGTACCCCCTCGAGGAGGCACGACAGGCGCAAGAGGACCTAGCGGCGCGCAAGACCACCGGAAAGCTGCTGCTGGTCGGGGGGTCGTCGGGCTGACGTGACCATGGTCTTGCCGCCGGGCCCGCGCGCTCCCGCCGCCTGGCAGACGATCGCGTGGATGGCGCGGCCG
This sequence comes from uncultured Solirubrobacterales bacterium, assembly GCA_963731355.1. Lineage (GTDB taxonomy): Bacteria > Actinomycetota > Thermoleophilia > Solirubrobacterales > Solirubrobacteraceae > Palsa-465. The sequence goes on from CAVSUS010000009.1 coordinate 396,352, forward strand.
GCGGCGTTTCTGCGCGGGGTGCACGAGCGCTTCGGCGATCCGGCCACGATCCGGACCTACTGGACGGAGGAGCCCATGGTGCTCTTCTCGGACCCCGACGCGGTGCGGGAGATCTTCCGCCTCGATCCGGCGATCGCGCCGGCGGGGCAGAGTTGGGAGTTCCTGCGTCCGTTCGCCGGTCCGTACTCCATCCTGCTCCTCGACGGGGAGGAGCACCTGCGCGAGCGCCGCTTGATGCAGACCCCGTTTCACGGCGAGCGGATGCGCGCGCTCCAGCCGGTCGTCGCCGAGCTCGCCCGTCGCGAGCTTCAGACCTGGAGCGGCCGCGTGGTCGCGCTCGAGCGGATGCGCCACCTGACGCTCGAGATCATTCTCCGCGTCGTGTTCGGGGCCAGTGGCGAGCAGGAGAGCTCACAGCTGCGCGACGCCATCGAGGGCGCGCTGGCCACGGTTCGCTCGCTGCCCTGGGTGCTCGCGATGGCGCTCGTGCGGCGGGACCTGGGGCCGCACAGTCCGTGGGGCCGCTTCCGGATAGCGGTCGAGCGCTTCGACGCCGTGCTGTTCGATCTGCTGGCGCGGCGGCGGACCCAGCCCGGCGAGGACTCCGTGCTGGCGATGCTGCTCGAGCAGCGCGACGAGACCGGCCGCGAGCCGACGGACCGCCACGTGCGCGACCAGCTGGTGGCGCTGCTGGCGGGAGGTCACGACAGCTCGGCGGCCTCGCTGGCCTGGGCCTTCGAGCGCCTCGCGCGCTACCCCGGTGTTCAGGCCCGCCTGCGCGAGGGCGACCCCGCCTACCTCGACGCGGTCGTCAAGGAGGTTCTCCGGGCTCGGCCGGCGCTGTCGATCGCCCCGCGCCGCCTCCTCGAGCCGGTGCGCATCGCCGGCCAGAGCCTCCCCGCCGGCGTCCAGATCGCCGCCTGTCTATGGCTCGCGATGCGCCGCGAGGACCTGTGGCCGCGGGCCGGCGCGTTCGTTCCCGAGCGGTGGCTGGAGGGCACCCAGCCAAACCCCGTGTCGTGGATTCCCTTCGGGGGCGGAGTGCGCCGCTGCGCCGGCGCCCCGTTCGCCGAGATGGAGATGCGGGAGGTCCTGCGGGCGGCGGCAGACCTTACGATCCGGCCAGTCCGTCCCGAGCCCGAGCGCACTAAGCGCAGCATGCTGGTCCTCACGCCACACCGCGGCGCCGAGGTCCTCGTCGGATGACGGCGCCCCAGGGCGCCGGCGCCGTCATACCGGGGGAGCGGCACCACAAGGCCGCTCCCCCGGCCAAAGACGATTAGCGCGATTGCCTCACCGGGCAGGGATTGCGTATGTCGCCGCTGTTGAAGTTGTTGATCAGCGCCTGCGTGGTGAATCCGGGCTCGGGATACACGGTCCTCAGCAGCGGCCCGAACTCGGCGGTGGAGCTTCCCCCGAAGTCGTTCGTGGTTCCCGGGATGAAGTCGCCGCCCTCCTGCCACGTGCAGGAACCGCTGTTCACCCCGGTCGAGAAGAACGGATAGAACTGCGCCCCGTTGGGCGGGTTCACGCAATTAGCGCCCGTGGTCCGGTCACAGAACGGCGGGTTGAGCTGTGAGTCCGAAGCCTCGATTCGGGGCAGGTCGGTCTCAAACGCGACCGTCGAGTAGTTCCTTCTTCCGTCGATCAGCGGGCTCGTGAACAGCAGCGGTGACGGGTGCAGCCTCGCGTCCTGCCTGGGATTGGGGTTGGTGCCCGGCCAGTCGAGCCGGTACGACTGTCCATCCCAGTCCCCATCGGGAGCGAAGCACCCGTCGATGTGGACCAGGGTCGAGTCGGTGCCGGGTACGCAGGCGGTGTCGTCGGCATCCAGCCCAGTGGCGTCCTGGCTGCCCGGCACGGTGCAGTTGAGGTGCACGTCGAGCGCCAGGCAGTTCTCGAAGTGCCCGATCTCGTCGGACATGGCGATGTTGTAGGTGTGAGCCGACCAGGTGTTCCCGCGCGGATTCGCGGTCGAGTACTCCGGGTGGAACGCGTACGGCGCCTCCTGGCACGTGTTCGAGGTCGGCGTGTACAGGATGTGACCGAAGCCGTTGGCGATCGATGCCGTCATCGAGCCGCTCTGCCCGGTCGTGACGTCGGTCAGGTCGGTCCGGAATCCAGCCGGCGTGTCGTGCATGTGGATTCGGATGACGTCGCCCGGACTCATCAACAGATCCTTGGTGATGTCGGGATTCACCGCGCTGAAGTTCGGGTCGGAGATCAGTCCCGTGAACAGCGGGTTGGCCGGCGCCTGAGACTGGCCGCCGTGGGTGATGTAGGCCCAGTTGATCGGTTCCGGGCCACCGAGCACGTAGTTGTTGCACGCCGTCGTGTTCTCGACGCCGGTGTTCTGGTCGAGCGTGCGGCTGTCGATCGTCATGGCCGCGCAGTACTGCGTCGCGGTGCACCCGAAGCCCTCGAACTGCGGCACGTAGCCCGGCCCGTAGAACTGCAGCTCCATGTACGCGTTGCCGGGATGTTTGCCGATGTAGTCGGGCGCCTTCGGGTTCGTGCCGACGAGGTTGTTCGCGTCGGAGTCCGGCGTGCACGCCTTCGTGAACTCGGGCGCGGACTCGCTGTCGCACAGCGTCATCCCGAACCAGAACGCCGGCCTCAGCTCGAAGTTCCACGTCGTCCCCCGTGCGCCGCTCGCGGTCGGGAACCTCTTCGGGTCGCTCGGGAGGGTCACGGTATACGTCATGTCGTTGCCCGATCCAGGCACGCCGGACTTGAACTCGAGCGATGGCTCGTCGTGGCCGACGTACCAGCCGGCGAGATTGCCGGACACGTCGGCGCACAGAGACGCCTCGCTCGAGCACAGCGGTCGCCATGAGCCGAGCTTGCCCGGCTTGGCGCCAGAGGCCGCCGCCGCGGCATGTGAGCTGGCACCCTGCGCGACGCTCACTGGAACCATGAACGCTGCGATCACCGACAGTGCTGCGACGATGATCGCCACTCGACGCAATCGCACCACGTTGCCTCTCCTCTCCTACAGTGAGATCCGCCGCGTCAGTACCCACATAAGAGCTTTCTGAATCGAAGACTTCCATGCGGCAGTTCTCCGACCCACACCTGGCGGCCCTCGCCGTGCTCTTGGTGGCGGCCAGCCTTTCGGTTTGGGCGGCGCGGCGGCGCCCCGGGCCGTGGATGGTCATCTGGGCGACGGCGCTGGCCCTCGTGATCCTCGCCGGCTGGGTCGGCGAGTACATCGCAGAGGGGGTGCAAGGCACGTGGACCGTCAAGTACGGCCTGCCCCTGCAGCTCACCGACGCCGTGTCGGCCATCGCCGTACTGGCTTTGTGGACCCGGCGCGCGGTGCTCGTCGAGCTGACCTACTTCTGGGCGCTGACCGCATCGCTGCAAGCGACACTCACGCCGGATCTCGGACAGAACTTTCCGAGCATCTACTACTTCACCTACTTCGGCTACCACGTGGGGGCAGTCGTCGCGGCGTGCTTTCTGGTCTTCGGATGCCGGCTCTATCCCCGTCCCCGCGCCTTCTGGCGGGTATTTGTCTTGACGCTGGCGTTCACGGCCGTGGTCGGAGCGGGGGATCTCATCACCGGCGGCAACTACATGTACCTGCGCACCAAGCCCGCCCACAACTCGCTGCTGAACGTGATGGGGCCGTGGCCGCTGTACATCTTCTCGACTGTCGTGCTCGCGCTGGTGATGCTGTTCGCCCTTCAGCTGCTCGCCGACTGGCTTCGCCGCCGCGACCGCGCTCCGGCGGATCGCGGGCTGACGGCGAGCGATTCACGGCCGCGCCGTCGGGGGATTAGGATTGCGCGCCTCGCACCGAGACGGTCAGCTGCCGACCGATGACCACCTACGATCCCGACACGCTGCTCGCCGAGACCCGCGCTTTCAACGCCGAGCTCGAGCGCCAGCTGGCCACCATCCCGCCGGTCAACACGGTCCCGCCGGAGGAGAGCCGCCGCGCGCGCCGCGAAGGACGGGGCATCTTCCCGGCGCCGGTGTTCCTGCCCGAGGCTCGAGCCGTGTGGATCGACGGCCCCGGTGGTCCTCTCTCGCTCCGGGTGATCGAGCCCGAGGCGGAGCCGGCGGGAGTGTTCCTGCACATCCACGGCGGCGGCTGGACGCTGGGCGAGAACGACATGCAGGACGTCCGCCTGAAGCGGCTGGCTCGCGAGACGGGGCTCACGGTCATGAGCGTCGGCTACCGCCTCGCCCCCGAGAACCCCTACCCCGCCGGTCCCGACGACTGCGAGGCAGCCGCGCTGTGGCTGCTCGCGGAGAGGGAGAAGCTCGCGGGTCCGGGGCCTCTGGCGATCGGTGGGGACTCGGCCGGGGGGCACCTGACCGCGGCGACGCTGTTGCGCCTGCGCGACCGTCATGGGATCACGGGCGCGTTTGCCGCAGCCGTATTTCAGTACGGCGGCTTCGACCTCTCGATGACGCCCAGCCAGCGACTCTGGGGCGAGCGCAACCTCGTGCTGTCAGAGTCGATCATGATCTGGTTCGCCGACCAGTTCGTCCCGGGGCGCAACCGCGAGCAGCGCCGAGACCCCGATATCTCGCCGCTGTTCGCCGACCTTTCCGGGATGCCGCCGGCGGTCTTCACCGTGGGCACGCAGGATCCTCTGCTCGACGACACGCTGTTCATGGAATCCCGCTGGCGCGCGGCGGGGCACGCCACCGAGCTGCACGTCTGGCCCGAGGCGCCACACGGGTTCCTCTCGCTGCCGATGACCGTGGCCGACCCCGCGCTGACCGCCGAGCACGACTTCGTGCGCCGTACTCTCGGACTGGATCTCACCCCAAGGCTCACCCACCCACAGGAGGTGCCAGGATGAACAGCAAGATCGCGATACGCCGCCAGAAGGCCGCCGGCCCGCCGGTCACGGGGGCGACCGTCACCGGGGCGCACGTCACCGGCGCACACGCCGTCGGGAGCCGGCTGCTCGGTCCGACGGCCATGGGCCCGCTCGCGATCGCCGCGTCGGCCGTAGGCGCGATGGCGATCGGACGGCTCGCGATCGCCAACGCGGTGATCCGCAGACTGCGGGCCGAGGAGATCGAGATCGGGTCCCTGAAGGTCCGCGAGCTCGAGGTCGGCGGCCGGCGGTGGCCCGAGGGCGCCGGGGCGCCCGAGCCCCCCGGGCCTCCGCCGCCGCCGGAGCCCCAGGGGCCTCCGCCGCCGGAGCCCCCGCAGCCCCCCGCCGCCGAGCCGGGCGGGTAGGTAGGCGCCAAGCCGATTCCGGGGCGTGTCCGAATGGACACGCCCCTTGCCGTGCGCGACACTGATCCCGTGCTTGGACCGGGATCCTGGCGCATCGTCGTACTCGTGTTCGGAGCGCTCCTCGCCGGTGGCTGTGGGTCGTCGACGTCGAGCCGGCGATTCTCGCGGCCCCTGTTACCCGCGCAAGCGGTATCAGTGGCCGTCGCGGACATGCCCCCGCCCGCCGCGACCGTGACCGCCAGGCCCTTTCCGCCGGGAGCCTTCCAGACGCTACGCCCCGGCACCGCCGTGAGCTCCGCCGACCTCGGCCAGCAGGTGTTCGCCGACGCCAGGCACGGGTTCGCGCTCGCGAGCGTCTACTCCGGCACCTACCCGGCCGCGACCGTCGACGGTGGAAAGACGTGGCAGATCGACGGGCCCTTCCTTCCGATCCCCGCCTCGACCGCGCCTCTCGCGGTCCGCTATCCCGGCGTGGCCGGTCCGACCACGTACTTTGCCTCTGGCGGCCAAGGCGGCATCACCGTGGTGGACGCGACCACCGACGCGGGCCGGCACTGGTGGCAGGCCCTGCTGCCGGGCGGCGTCGTGTACGTGGGCGCGTTCGAGGGCGAGCTGACGGCCATCATCGCGAGCCCCACCGGGGATGTGCCGGGAGCCCGCGTCACGTTCTGGGTCTACCGGTCCCGGACCGGCCGGCGCTGGACGTACGCCGCCACGGTGAATTCTCCGAGCTGATCGCGCCCGCCCTGGCCGGCGGTGCCAGGGCGGGCGAAAGGCCGGGGCTCGGGGCGCGCTGGTGGCAGACGCGAGTATCGTGCGCCGCATGGACGACGAATCGATCCTCAACCGCATCGAGTCGCTCGTCGAGGAGGAGCACGCCCTGATAAGTCGCGAGCGCGCGGACGCGTCGCAGAGCGGGGCGCTCGAATCCGACCGGGACCGCCTCGAGCGCGTGTCGGTCGAGCTCGACCGGTGCTGGGATCTCCTCCGCCAACGACGTGCGCGCCGCAACGCCGGACAGGATCCGGACGAGGCTCAGGTCCGGGACGCCGACACGGTCGAGCGCTACTGGCAGTGAGGCGCTGAACCTCAGCCGCGCCGACGCGGGCCGTACACCACGCGTCGCGGCAGGGGGACGGGCGAGAGCCGTTCGACCGCCGCGCCGAAGAGAAGTCGTGGCTCCACCCTCGAGAGCAGCGCGGCGAGCTCCTGTCGCTCTGCCTCGGACAACTTGCGCCGGCGGCCGCGGCTGATCCGAGCCAGCTCGACGAGGCGCCGGCGCTCCTCCCGGTTCAGCCGCATCATGTGGTCGCGGGCCAGCAACGCGAGCTCGGCGGCGACGAGTAGCTTGAGGACCGGCAGCCGCTTGAGCCCGGGAACCCGGCTCGCCGCGTAACCCAGCGGACCCCTGACGAATCCAGAACGCATGTCAGCCGAGTGTAGAAGTCGGCTTCCAGCGGCGGTCTCAGCGCGCGGCCTGAGCCACGACTGCCCGGATCTCCGCCGGCTGGCGGCCGAGCCGCCGGGCGAGCGCCAGCTGGCGCCGGGGTCCGCCCGCCCTGAGCTCGCGCTCCACCAACGCGAGCTCGCCGGGCGTGAGCCCGTTGTGGGCCGGGACGTGATGGTGCGGGGAGCGCTCGCGGGCGTCGCGTAGTCCGAGGCGGCGCAGGCGCTGCGAGATGGCTTCCGGAGATCGGTCGAGCAGCTCGGCGAGCAGCGCCGGGTTGAGCCCGGCGTGGAGCACGAGCTGCTCGTCCTCGGCGGGACTCCACCGCCGTGGAACCTGGTGCGAGCGGCGTGAGCGGAGCGTCACCAGCCCGAGCTTGCGGGCGCGAGCCCGAAGAGCCTCGGGCGTGCGGGCGAGGAGCTGGGCGGCACGCTCAAGCTCGAGGCCCTCGCGGACGAGCGCCCGCAACGCCCAATCGTCGCGCGCTGTCCAGATGCGGCCGTGGCTGGCCAGACCGAGCTTGGCCGCGCGGGCCGCGACCGCGGACGGCGAGCGCCCCGGGAGCTCGGTCGCGATCTGGGCGCAGGTCAACCCCAGCTCGTAGCCGTCGCGTACCGCCGCGTCCTCGTAGGCTCGCCACCGCCGGCGGCGTACCGACTCGTAGCACCCCAGCTTCTGGGCGCGCAGTCGTATCGATCCCGGCGAGCGTCCGAGCATCCGGGCAATCTGTTGCACGTCGAGGTTTCGTTGCCAGGAGGTGCGGATCACCTGGTCGTCCGCGCGGGTATATGGGCGGGGGTTGATGCGAGTGCCGAGCAGCGCTCGCCGGCGTCGGCGGATCTGCTCAGCTGAGCGGCCGAGGCGGCTCGACAGCTCGCCGGCCGGTAGGCCAGCCGCCGCGGCCGCCCTGATCAGGTCGTCCTCCGCCGGCGACCACGCTCGCAGTCGCGGGCGGGGCGCCAGCCGCAGGGTGCGGCGTCGCTCGGAGACCGCGTCCTCGGTCCGGCCCAGGTGGCGGGCGATCTTCCCGATCGGCACGCCCTGCGGATACAGCGCGCGCAGTTGGCGGTCCTCGTTCGGCGTCCAGCGATTTGCCATCTCGGTCCTCGCTCTGAGAGCTCCTGGGTAGGGGCAGCAACTCGTGAGGCGAGCGAGACCTCGACGGCGTCGGCCGTGAACGCCGTCCTTCAAGGTATCACCAGCGTACGCTTGTGACATGCATGGTGAAGGCGCTGCTGAGCTGGGGAATCGGCTGGGCGCGGTGCGGGCCGGGTTCTGGCTCGGCTGGCTGTCGATCGCGGCGGTGATCGCCGCGCTGGCGCTCGGATTGCAGACCCGTCACCCGGCGGCGCTCCTCGCGCTGACGGCCGCCGCGGCCGCGGCCAACACCGCGGTGACCCTGGTGCCCTGGCGGCGGTGGCTCGAGGGGGCTCGGGGCCGTCTGCTGCTGGACCTTTGGTCGGCTGGATTGATCGGTTTCACGGCCCTGCTGGTGGTGACGGCAGGCGCTCGGGCCGACTTCGACCTCTTGCTGTTCCTGATCGCGCCGTTTCTCGCCACGGTCCACCGCTCTCGGCGGCGGCAGGTTTGGCTGACCGCGACCGGCGTCGCGTACCTGGCCATGATGGCGGTCGCGCCCGATCCGCTGGCGACTGGCGAGATCGCGATGCGCCTCGCGCTGCTGGCGGCGGCCACGACACTGGCGCTCGTGCTGGCGCGCATGGTGGGGCGCGAGGCCACCGCCCACGCGCGGGCCAGCGAACGGGCCGAAATGGAGCACGCGCTGCTCGCGGAGTCCCACCACCGGGTCAAGAACAGCCTGCAGACCGTGGCCGACATCCTGATGCTCGGCCGTCCCGCCGGCCCCGGCGCCGAGAAGTTCGACGAGACGGCGGCGCGGATCAGGTCGATCGCGGCGGTGCACCGGCTGCTGGCCGAGCGCCGCGGTGAGGCGGTGAGCGCGCCGGCGCTGCTCGCGGCCGTGGCCGCCGCGGCCGCGGTCGATGCCCAACTCGATGCCGAGCCCCGCGAGCTCGATCCGACCGCCGCGCAGCAGCTCGGAATCGTCGCCAACGAACTGATCGCTAACGCCGCGCGCCACGGCAAGCCGCCGATCCAGGTCCTGCTGCACGGGGAGCATCCGGTCGTGCTCGAGGTGAGAGACGCCGGCGATGGACCGGGAGACGGCGCGGAGCGGCTCGGACTCCAGCTCGTCCATCAGATCGTCGAGCGGGGGTTGGCGGGCAGCTTCACGTTATCGGGCGGTACCCCCGCGGGCACGTGCGCCCAGGTCCGCTTCGACGCCGACCGATGCGCATCCTGATCGCCGAAGACGAGCCGATCATCGCGCTCGCGCTCGCGGAGCGACTGCGGGCGCTCGGACACGAGCCGCTCGGGCCGGTGCACGACGGTGTCGAGGCCATCGACGCCGCCCGCGCCGAGTGTCCGGACGTGTACCTGTTTGACATCGACATGCCACGCGTGGATGGCCTTCGGGCGGCGCAGGCGCTGGCCGACGAGGGGCTCCGGCGGCCGGTGGTGGTGGTCACCGGGGTCGAGGATCCCGGGCTCGTCGATCGCTCGGTGTCGAGCGGAGTTTCGGCGTACCTGACAAAACCGATAGATGATCGCCAGCTGGATGCCGCCATCCGGCTGGCCGCGGCCCGCCACGGGGAACTGCTGAAGCTGGAGGAAGAGGTGGCGCGGGCGCGCCGGTCGCTGGCCGAGCGCAAGCTCATCGAACGAGCCAAGGGCCTGCTGATGGACACGCTCGGGCTCTCGGAGTCGGAGGCCTTCTCCCGACTGCAGCACGTGGCCCGCAACCGGAACGCCCGCTTGGCCGAAGTGGCAGCAGAGGTGATCGAACAGCGCGATCTCCTGCTCAGACCGCGGAGCGGTGGATCGGGGAATCCGTGAAGCCTCTGCGGATTGGGCTCGCCTACCCGATTCGCGGGTCGCTAGGAGTCGCGCGGGGTCGGGGTGTCGCCAAATCTCCCGACCCCTACCCTTCCGCGCCGGCGCGTAGAACGCGGCGCAGGATCTTCCCCGAAGGGAGCTTGGGAATCTCCTCGACGAGTTCGATCATCCGAAGGCGCTTGTGCGGCGCGACGCGCTCGGCCACCCAGGACACCAGCTCGTCGGTGGCGAGGTCACCGCCCCCCACCACGAACGCCTTCGGGACCTCTCCCGCCACCTCATCGGGTACGCCGACTACGGTCGCGTCGGCGACGGCGGGATGTGTGCACAGGAGACCTTCGAGCTCGGCGGCGCGACTTGGAACCCCTTGACCTTGATCAACTCCTTGAGGCGGTCGGCAATCCGCACAGTGCCGTCGGCGCTGACCGCGGCGACGTCTCCGGTGTGCAGCCACCCGTCGGTGTCGATCGTGGCGGCGGCGGCATCCGGACGGCCGCGGTAGCCGCGCATGAGCTGTGGTCCTCGGATCAGAAGCTCGCCGGGGGCGTCGGCGCCCACATCTGCGCCGGTCTCGGGATCGAGCACACGCGCTTCGCTACCCGGCACGAGCGCTCCCACGGTCCCGGGAACAACCCGGTCGGGGGTCGCGACGTCGGACACCGCGATGACTGCGGTCGCCTCGGTCATGCCGTACCCCTGACCGAACGCGCAGTTCAGCCTCTGCGCACATTCCTCTTCGATTCGGGCGTCGAGCGGCGCCGCGCCGCAACCGAGCCAGCGCAGCGCGCTCAGGTCGTAGGCGCCCACGGCCGGATGGCGGGCGAGCGCGAGCGCGATCGGCGGCGCGAGGATCGAGGCGCTCACCCGGTAGTCCTGCATCGCCTGCAGGAACCCCTCGAGCGTGAAGCGCGGCATCGTCACCACCGTGGCGCCTTGGCAGAGCGCGTGCGAGACCACCGCGATCAAGCCCATGCAGTGGTACATGGGGGCGACCGCGAGAACGGTGTCCTCCGGCCCGAGCGCGAGCCCTCGCTCGATCTGGATGAGGTTGGCCACCAAGCTGCGGTGCGTGAGCTCGACACCCTTCGGCAGCCCCGTGGTGCCACTCGAGTACGGCAGCAGCACGACGTCGTCCTGGGAAATCGTGACGTCAGTGGGCTTCGTATGTCGTGCTCGGCAGCATCGCGTTACGCGGGCCTTCGACGTCCTACGACCTGAAGCGCTTCGTCGAGCTCACGCTCGGCCACTTCTGGTCCTTCCCCCATTCGCAGCTCTACGCCGAGCCCGATCGGCTGGCGCGCGCGGGTCTCCTCAGCGAAGACCGCGAGCAGGGCGGCCGGCGGCGCCGGACGTACGCGATCACCTCGGCCGGCCGCGAGGCTCTCGATGCCTGGCTCGCCGAGCCCATTGCCGGCGGCCCCGAGCTGCGGGACCTCGGTCTGGTGAAGCTCTACTTCAGCGAGCTGGCGGAGGAGGACGCGTTCGAAGCGCTCGTCCACGAGCAAGTCGCGCTGCATCGGAGCATCCTCGCTCGCTACGAGGCTCTCTGGCGGCGGTACGGAGGGCGACCAGGGTACGCGCGGCGCACGCTGCCGCTGAGGGTGGGGCTTCGCATCGAGCGCGAGCAGATGGAGTTCTGGGGAGAGCTCGCCGACGAGGAAGCAGGCGCCGTTGCGCGATCTGCGAGGAGGTCTGCCGGGCGCGCATAAAGGCGTGTCACGCCGTGCGCGGTGCCGAGGCCTTCCACGAGCTCCGCAACCTGGCCGGCGCCTGAGTCGGCCATCTGCTCGGAGGACCACCAGCGGAAGCGCGTGGCAGTTGCGTCAGGGCGCCGGAACACCCACGCGCTGCCCGATGACCCGTCCCGACGGAAGCTGGACGTACGTCTCCGAGGCGTTGTTGTTCTTGTTCGACTCCCGAAGCACGCCCCCGGATCGGCGATCATCACGAACGCGAAGCGTCCACGTAGGCCGGTCACGTCGATCCACTGCTGCGGATACTCGTACGGGTACACATCCGACCAGCCGACGGAGGTACCGAGGACGTCGTGGCGCAGCCTCGGATCCTGGCTACAGCCTGGATACACCGGGTTGACCGGTGAGCGCGCCGTGGGGTGCGTGCGGATGAGGTCCCGCAGGCAGTAGTCGACCTTGGGTCCAACGCGGACGAGGTGCACCGTTCGGAAGCGGGCATCGATCGTCCAAAGCTGAAACGCGGCGACCTGGCGGAACTTCCAGTAGCTGTAGTTGCCGACCCTCGGATGGCCATAGCGGTAACCCGGCACGAACTTGAACACGAGCTGGCCGGCGGTCTCGAAGAGATGCCGCCTGCCTCGTCTGTCGTAGATCGCCTGCTCGACGATCCAGGGACCGGCTCGGCGCCGGTGGGCGCGTAGCTCGAGCGGGCCTTTTCCGAGGTTGTTGACCGAGCTTGCCGCGCGCAGCACGACGTGCCCGCGGAGCGACGCGCGGTCGACGTGCACATCGAATGGCGCCGACATGACCAGGTCGGGACAGCGCAGCTGCAGTTGCGCATCCGAGCAAGGCGCGACCACCGGCGGCTCGGTCGCGGCCACGGCCGCGGTCGACCCCGCGACGCCGCTGATGCCGCGGGCCAGCAGGTAGTCCGGTCCCAAAAGGGCGCACGCGGCAAGGCAGATCAGGACCGCCGACAGCAGCCTCCCGCGTCGCCCCACGCTGAACGGGCCCCGTCCGAGCACCGCGTAAGCATGCCGAATCAGCCCGTCAGACGCGGAGGGCCGATGCAGAACCCCATCTCGTTCTTACGCAATTGTGAGGTTTCCCTGCGGTTGCCCTTCACGCACTGGGGCATCCTGGTCCTATCTAGGAAAGGACCTCTCACATGACCACGATCTTCATCATCAACGCGATTTCATCCCTTCTCGCCGCGGCCGGCATCGGCGGCTGGTTCGCCCGCAAGCGCCTGCGCGCACGCCGCGAGATCGTCGTGCAGCCGCTGTACTTGACCGCGAGGACGACTCGGCGCGTGCCGCTCCGCTGAACTTCACGCAGCCTCCACGGCCCGTGCCAACGAGCGTCGCGGTGACCGGGGCGTGCGGGCGCATCGGGCGGGCTCTGGTCGACCACCTCGCCGCCCATGGGTATCCGCTCACCCTCGTTGACCGGCCGGGGAGCGGCGTCGACGCGATGAGGCCGCTGGGAGCCGTCGCCCAGCTTGACCTCGCTCACCCGCCACCGGCCGACCTGTTCGAGAACGTCGAGGTGGTCGTGCACCTGGCGGGCGAGGCCCATCAAGACGCGCCGTGGGAGACGTTGCTGCCCGACAACATCGAGGCGTCCTACCACGTGGCCCGCGCGGCGATGCGAGCTGGGTGCCGCCGCCTGATCGTCGCGTCTTCGGTGCACGCGGTGTCCGCCAGCGCGCAGCGGCCGGTCGCGCCGGATGATCCGGTTGCCCCGGCCGACCTGTACGGGGTCAGCAAGTGCTTCGTCGAGGCACTCGCCTTCTGGTGCGCACATCGCGGACCGATGTCCGCGGCCGCCGTGCGCATCGGCGCGTTTCAAACCATCGAGGCGAGCCGCGAGCGCGGAGCCGAGTGGATGGCCGACACGTTCATCGCGGCGCCCGATCTGATGTCGCTACTCGAGCGGGCAATCCACGCCGAGTACCGGTTCGCGATCCTGCACGGCGCGGCGCCCGCGACGGGCGCGCTCCTCGACCCTCGCGCGACCGAGGATCTACTCGGGTGGAGCGCGGTCCACCGCTTCCCGGGCGCATCCAGGAGCTGAAGAATCTCCCCGCCGAGTCGGCCCCTGCAGGGCGATGGCACGCGCTGCGGTTGAATTCCGTGCGATCACCTGGAGAGGAGAAGCACGTGAAGCGATCCACTGAGCAGGTCCTGACGACCCACACCGGCAGCCTCCCGCGGCCACCCGCCCTGTTGGAGGCGCTGCAGCGGCGCGATCGCGGTGAGTCGAATGGCTCGGGGCTCGAGGAGCAAGTCCGCGAGGCGGTCACCGACGTCGTGCAGCGCCAGACGCAGGCGGGAGTCAGCGTGGTCAACGACGGCGAGGCGAGCAAGATCGGTTACTCCACCTACGTCAAAGAGCGGCTCGAGGGTTTTGGCGGGAAGGGCGGCCTCGACGCGATGCCGGCCGACCTGGCGGAGTTCCCCGACTACATGCAGCGCGTGATGGGCGACATCGACTTCGAGATGCCTGCCTGTATCGGCCCCGTCTCCTACCGAGACCTAGACGCGGTGCGCACGGACATCGCGAACCTGAAGAACGCCGTCGCGGCCGTCGAGGTCGAGGAAGCGTTCATGACCGCGGCTTCGCCCGGCGTGATTTCCGTGTTTCTGCAGAACCGGCACTACCCAAGCCACGAGGAGTACATCTGGGCCCTCGCGGACGCGATGAAGACCGAATACGACGAGATCCACCGCGCCGGTCTCCTCCTACAGCTCGACTGTCCCGATCTGGCGATGACCCGCCACATGCGCCCGGAGGAGAGCTTGGACGAGTTCCGCCGTCGAGCCAGGCTGCATGTCGAGGCGCTGGGGCACGCCACGCGCGACATTCCTGGCGATGCCATGCGGCTGCATCTCTGTTGGGGTAACTACGAAGGCCCGCACAACCACGACGTTCCGCTGCGGGACATCATCGACATCGTCTTCGAGGCGAGGCCGGCCGCGATCTCGTTCGAGGCCGCCAATCCCCGGCACGAGCACGAGTGGACCGTCTTCGAGGAGGTCGAGCTGCCGGAGGGGAAGGCTCTCATCCCGGGGGTGCTCGACTCGACCACGAACTACATCGAGCATCCCGAGCTCGTCGCGCAGCGTCTGGTCCGCTACGCCGAGCTCGTGGGGCGCGAGAACGTGATCGCCGGCAGCGACTGCGGTTTCGCCACGTTCGCCAGCTACCTGACGATCGACCCGGCGATCACCTGGGCCAAGCTGCGCGCGATGGCCGACGGGGCCGAGCTCGCCTCGGGACGCCTGTGGTGAGGCGCCTATTCGCCCTACGGTGGCGATGCGCGCTGCTGAGGAGACGACGGCTGGGCTAGGGCTCCCTGGCGGCGAGCTCAGGGCTGCTCCACGGCCGGTTCGGCTCTCCTTCGAACCAGTACTCGCCCGCCCGCAGACGCTCGAGCAGCTGCCGCGCCCAGGACGCCTCACCGTCGAGCCTCGCCTGCGTGAGCCGGTAGTGCTCGGCCACTTCCTCGGGCATCCCGGGAGCGCCGCGGATGTCCTCGATCGCGAAATCCGTGGCGCGCGCGGAGGCCGAGATCTGCTCGAGGCGATGCTCGAGTGCGGCGATCACCTCGTCGCGCTTGAGCGCCCAGGCAAAGCTCCATCCAGCCATCAGATTCGCCGGTTCATGCGGCGACACGTTCCACAGCGCGGCGCGCAGCAGCACCAGGAACTCCGTGTTGCCGTCGTCGGTCAGCCGGTAGCTGGTGCGCGCGGGGCGTCCACCCCGGGTCTCGGTTCCGACCTCCTCGATATGGCCCTCCCGCGCGAGCGTTCGTAGCCCGTTGTAGATCGAGCCCGGGTTCAGGTGCGCCCAGGTGTCGGCGTGCCAGCTGAGGAGCTCGCGGCGGACGAAATACCCGTGCACCGGCTGGAAGATCCGCACGGTTCCGAGGAGCAGCAGACGCGTGGCCGACATCCGTGGCACATCTTACTTGACAACAGTGACTATTCATGTTTGACTATCTAGTCATGTTCAACATTGACTACATGATCCAGGCGCGCGGGTTGGCGAAGCGCTTCTCCTCTCGAGGGGGTGCGGTGGACGCGGTCCGCAGCGTCGATATCGATGTTGCCGGCGGCGAGATCGTCGGGTTCCTGGGTCCCAACGGAGCCGGGAAGACGACCACGCTCCGGATGCTCACAACGTTGCTCGCCCCGAGCGCGGGCGACGCCACGGTTGCGGGACACGACCTTCGTCGGGAGCCGGTCGCGGTCCGCCGGCGGATCGGGTATGTCCCCCAGCGCGGGAGCACTATGCCACAGGCGCTCGTCGGCGAGGAACTCGTCGATCACGGGCGTCTCCACGGACTGGCGCGCGCGTCAGCCCAGCACAGGGGACGATCGCTGATCTCCCAGCTCGACCTCGACGGGACGTGGGAGCGGCCGACGGGCACGCTCTCGGGCGGTCAGCGGCGCCGCCTCGACATCGCGCTCGGGCTCATCAACGAGCCGCCGCTGCTGTTTATGGACGAGCCCACGAGCGGTCTCGACCCGCAGTCGCGGGCAAATCTGTGGCAGCACATCCGCGAGTTGCGGGACGCGCGCGGAGTGACCGTGTTCCTGACCACCCACTACCTGGAGGAAGCCGACGCTCTGTGCGACCGCATCCTCGTCATCGATCACGGGGTGATAATCGCGCGCGGGACGCCGGCGGAACTCAAGCGGGGCGTTTCCGGTGATCGGATCGCGTTGCAGCTCGACGATCCCGACCGGGTGGCGAACGCCCGTGCCGCACTCGAGCGCGTTCCCGGCATCAGCGTGCTGCGCGGCGAGGGCGACCTGCTCGACCTCAGCGTGCCCGAGGCCGGCGAGATCCTGCCGCAGGTGCTGGCGACCCTCCATAGCGCCGGGGTGACGCTCGCCGGAATCGAAGTCCGCCGGCCGACGCTCGACGACGTGTTCCTGTCCTTGACCGGTCGTGAGCTTCGCGACCAGCCGATCGCCGCCTGAGGAGGATCCTGATGCGTTTCCTGAACGAGACCTGGCTCGTGTTCGTGCGGGCGATGCGTCTGTCCCTGCGCAACAAGGTGTGGCTGATCATCGGATTGATGCAGCCGCTGCTGTACCTCGCCCTGTTCGGACCGCTGTTGAAGCGGGTCGACGGGCTCCCGGGCTTCCCCCGAGGCAGCTCCTGGCAGGTGTTCACCCCCGGGTTGCTGGTGCAGCTGGGGATCTTCGGAGCCCTGTTCGTGGGCTTCGGCCTGATCGCGGAGGTCAGGGACGGGGTGATCGAGCGCATGCGGGTGACGCCGGCGTCCCGCCTGGCTCTGCTCGCGGGACGAGTGCTTCGCGATGCCGTCGTGCTGGTCGTCCAGTCGCTGGTGCTGCTCGGCGCCGCGTACGCGTTCGGTCTCCGCGCCCCGGTCGGCGGCGTGATGCTCGCCGTCGTGCTCGTCGCCGCGATCGGCTCGGCGTTCGCCGCGGCGTCCTATGCCGTGGCGCTGCTGACCGGAACTGAGGACGCGATGGCTTCGATCACCAACAGCCTCGCGGTTCCGCTGCTGCTGCTCTCGGGCATCCTCCTGCCGATGACGCTCGCGCCAGGGTGGCTGCGAACGGTGTCGAACGTCAATCCGGTCAAGCACATCGTCGACGCGCTGAGGGCGCTGTTCCACGGGCACGTCGTGAACGGCACCGTCGGCATCGGAGTGCTCGTCGGCGCGGCGTTGATCGTCGTCGGGATGTTTTTCGGGACGCGCACGTTCCAGCGCGACTCGGCGTGAGCGCGCGGTTGCGACTCGTCAGGTGGCGAGGGGGCGCCTCCTGAGGGCGCCCCTGGGTGCGGTTGCGGGCGAGAGCCATGTAAGAACCGGACCAGTATGTCCGATACTAAATCCGTCGGATAATGCTCTCCGATTGGCTGTGGCTCGCGGGCGCGGGATGACAACGCGGGAGCACGCCCGATCGATCAGTTGGCGCTCCCGTGTGTAGCCGTGGCTGCGTCTCAGGTACGAGTGCCGGACGGCGCCAGACCGTCGAGTGCGAGCGCCAGCGCCCGGCTTCCCGCAGCCGCCCGAGCCGCGACACCATCGGCTCGCTCCACCGCCCCCGCGATCATCGAGACCACCAGAAAGACGTCATCGATGGTCAGGTCGCGCCGCAGGGTGCCGGCAGCCTTGGCATCGCGAAGCGGGCGCCTCATGAGTTCGGCCAGCCTCTGCCTGTACAGTTCAAGCGCGGAGCCGGCACACGCATGCTCCCGTGCCAGCTCAGCAATCGGGTGGAAGCAAACCACCGTCTCGGCAATGCTTCGTAGGAGCACGAAGAAGGCGTCCGGATCGCCGGCATACTCATGTGCCAGCCGCTCCTGCTGCTCGTAACGCTCCGCCAGGAGCGCCGCCGCGAGGTCCGCTCGCTCAGGGAAGTTGCGATACAGCGTCGCCTGCCCGACGCCCGCACGCCGCGCCACCTCGTACATCGGGACGTCGGCCGACTCCGCGAACAGCTCCCTGGCCGCGCCCAGAATGGCCTCCCGATTGCGCTGGGCGTCCCTGCGGCGAGGTATCTGGCCGGCGGTCGTCATGGGCCCAGTCTAGTAGCGAAGCGCATGATCCGTTCTGAGGGTTTCGGCCATGGGATCCGCATCCCGCAGCATCGAGAAATGGACAATGCTATCCATCTGCTGTATAACTTGTGACGCGCGTGAAACGCTCAACCATTTGTCCGGTACGGGTGGGCTACGGCTCCCCCGACGACCAACGCGAAAAGAGAGACTGTGATGTCAAAGCCCAAGAGCCGTAGGTCTGGTCGCACTCCTGGGGAGCACGATGCGGGGCGCGCCCGCCGCCGATGGGTGCTGGTGCGCCGAGTTATGGGCGACGGCTGGCTGGTGTTCCCGGCCGAGCGTCGCGCTACCGAGTGGCCGCGGGGGCGCGGCGATCTCGCGCCGGCCCGCCGAGCCGCCACCGCCGAGCCGTGCCTTGGATGAGGGTCGCAGCGGCGGCCCTACCTGCTCTCCCTCCAGGCGCGCTCGAACGGCAGGCGCCATGCGTTGGGCGCGACGAGCTGATGAATCGCGTTCGGACCCCAGGAGCCGGGGGCATACGGTTTGACCGGGGGCGGATCCTCCAAGAGCGGGATTGACCGTTCCCAGAGGCTCTCGATGCCCTCCGCGGTCGTGAACAGCGTGTGGTCACCTCGGAAGCTGTCGAGGATCAGGCGTTCGTACGCCTCGAGCACGTCGGTGACCTCCTCGGTTTCGCTCGTCGCGAACTGCATGCTGAGCTTGTCCATCCGCATCCCTGGCCCGGGTCGTTTGCCGTAGAAGGACAGCGAGAGCCGCGCGGCGTCGGCGAGATCGAACGTGAGGTGGTCGGGACCCTTGGTTCCGATGCCGGAGTTCCCGGGGAACATGCTCTTGGGTGCCTCGCGGAATGCGATCGAGACGATTCGCTGGCCCTCGGCCATCCGTTTGCCGGTGCGCAGGTAGAACGGGACCCCCGCCCAGCGCCAGTTGTCGATGTGGCACTTCAGCGCGATGAACGTCTCCGTGTCGGAGTGAGGCGAGACTCCGTCCTCGCGCAGGTAGCCGTCGTACTGGCCGCGGACCACCTGGCTCGGAAGGATCGGCAGAAGCGAGCGGAACACCTTGTTCTTCTCCTCGCTGATCGCGTGGGGCTCAAGCGCGGTCGGAGGTTCGATGGCGATGAACGCCAGAACCTGCAGAAGGTGCGTGACGACCATGTCCCGGTAGGCGCCGGTGGACTCATAGAAGTCAACCCGGTTCTCGAGCCCCAGGTTCTCCGGAACGTCGATCTGGACATGATCGATGAAATTGCGATTCCAAATCGGCTCGAACAAACCATTTGCGAACCGGAACGCGAGGATGTTCAGCGCCGGCTCCTTGCCGAGAAAGTGGTCGATCCTGAAGATCTGGCGTTCGTTGAACGTCTCGTGCACCTTCGCGTTCAAGCTGACCGCGCTGTCCAGATCGTGCCCGAACGGCTTCTCCATGATCACCCGAGCCCGATCGATCAGGCCGGCAGCCTTCAGCGTCTCGAGCACCGCGACGGCGGCCCGCGGTGGCACGCTCAGATAGTGCAGGCGGCGAACGTCCTGGCCCAACTCCGCCTCGGCGATCGCGACCGCTCGCCCGAGCGCCTCTGCCCCATCGCTCTGTCGAACGAACCGCAGCTTTTCGACGAACGGTTCGACCTGATCATCGGCCACCTTCCCGAAGCCGAATTCACGGAGCGCACCTCGCGCGAACTCCCGAAAGGACTCGTCATCGTAGTCGTCCAGCGACGTCCCCACGATCCGAATCTCCGGCGCGAGCTTCGACGCGGATAGACGCGCCAGCCCCGGGAGCAGCTTCCGCCGAGCCAGGTCCCCCGTGGCTCCGAACAAGGTCACGACGTGCGGAGCGACGTACTCCTTAGACGGAAGCCGCGGCCGCGCCCCTGGCGCCGGATAGGCGATGTTCTCTTCTTCGATCTCGAGCATGCGGCCGATGATGGCACCCCGCGTTCGCATTGTCCTCCACGATCCCGGGCGAACGTCACCGCCGCGATCCGCGACGCCGCCGGTGAGCGAAGTGGCTTACACGTCGCTCTCCGGGTCGGGGGATCGCTCCAAAGCTTGGCGGTCAAGGCAACGCTACTCGCGCACCCTCACCTCGTCCTAGAAGCTATCGTTTCACGATATCGTGATACGATAGACGCGTGAAGCAACCACTTGCGGCTCGAGGCCAGATCTCCGTACCACGCCGGCGCCGTTGCCGGCGCAAGGTCGGGGACCGAGCTCCCGACCAGCAGAACTCAGATTGGAGACTCAAATGGCGAACTCTCAGACACCGGCTAGGAGTCACGACGGTGGCCGACCCATTGGCCACATCACCGGTCATGGAATCGGCGAGCCATCGCCGCGGACGCGAGACCCCAACAGACCGATCGGACGCATCGGGCCTTACGCGGACGTAGCGATGCATGCCGATGGTCTACCCGTCGGCCACTGGATCGGATTGGTCTGTCCCGAGGACCGGCCCGCTCAACGCACGCGCAGGTAAGTCCCACTCGATACTGACGGCGCGGGGATTGCGACCGGAGCGGGAGCGGTCTCCCGTCCGGCGCGGTGGCCTATCTGCGCCGGCGGCGGGCGCGCGGTGATGTCGGCGCAGCGTCGCGCGTCGCGCCGGGCGAGCGGCCGCGCTCTGGACCTGGGGCTGTTGTTGCGGTCCGACGTGCAGCTGGGTGGGGCGTGTCGCCGTCGGCGTGTTCCAGCGCTTTCCAGAGCACGCGCATGGTTGGGGCGAGGTGCGCGATCTCCTGGAGATGAGCCTCGGAGAGCTCGTCGAGCCTGTCCAGGCCGGCCGGGGTGAGCGTAACCCGCACGGCGCTGTTGTTAGTCGGATCGGGGTTGCGGGCGACCAGCCCAGCGGCCACGGCGCGGTCGACCAGCCCGACCGCGCTGTGATGGCGCAGCACCAGGTATTCGGCGATGTCTCCGATGGTGGGGCCGGCGGGGTCGGGGTGGCCGCGGATCGCGAGCAGCAGCTGATGCTGTGTCGGGGTCAGGCCGGCGGCCTCGGCTTGTTGCTCGCTCCATCGGAGGAACCGCCGCAGCCCGGTGCGTAGCTCCAGGAGATGTTCGAAATCACCTTGCTCGAGAGTCATATCGTGCTACGATATCGCGTTATATCCGACTGAAGGGAGGATACATGGAAGCCGCACAGGTTCGTGCCCACGATGGTGCACGCGAAGCGGATGCCGGTCCGGCGCCCGCCACCACGGATCGCAGTTGGTGGACCCCGGCAGATCCGGCAGGTCTTGGGCTTGCTGGATTCGCGCTCACGACGTTCATCCTCGGGATGGTCAACGCCAACGCGATCAGCGGGAAGGACGTGTTCGTTGTGCTCAGCGTTGCGGGGGCGTACGGAGGGCTCGCGCAGCTACTGGCGGGGATGTGGGCGTTCGCCGAGCGAAACACCTTCGCCGCCATTGCCTTCACCTCGTATGGCGCGTTCTGGATCTCGTTCGTGCTGCTGATCCAGTTCTTCTTGCCCGAGACCGTGAAGACCAGCGGGATGCTGCCGGCCAACCACGCCCTCGCCCTATACCTCTTCTGCTGGGGCTTCTTCACCTTGTACATGTGGTTCGCCTCCTTCCGGGTGAGCGTTGCGGTGAATCTCGTCTTTTTCACGCTGTGGATTGCCTACGTTCTGCTCGGCCTCGGCCTCCTCGGCGGTGGTCACGCGACGATCACGCATTGGGGCGGCTATGTGACCATCGCCTGCGCGGTGATCGCGTGGTACACCGCGGCGGCGCACGCGATCAACGGGACGCTCAAGCGGGCGATCGTCCCAGTCGTCCCGCTGAGTCGTTGAGCAGACCGGGAGCGGGCGGCCCGGCCGACGTACGAACGAAGACCCCAACGTGATCAGGCCGGCGCAGAGCACCGGCGGCCCAGCCGGCGCTCTGTGCCGCTGGGCGACGTTTTTCCCCTTGGGAGGTACTCGGTGATCGGCTCGAGCGTGAGAGCGCTCGCCGGGTCCCATCGGATGTTGGACTTCGGGCGAGCCTGGGCACAGCCGCTCAGGATCCAGCCGGGGCGCGAGGTGACTAGATCGATCCGCGTGCGACGGTCCGGCCGGCCTGGCCCGAAACGTCCTCGCTCCCGCCCCCTGGGAGTGTCGGAGGACCGGACCCGTCCGATCGCGCCCGTCGCGCTGCGCCGCCGGGAGCGGAGCCGCGGCCGCCTCGCTCCTCGGATTGGTCGCGGCTACGAGCAAGGCGGCGGATCTCTCGCCACACCACCGCCTGCTGGTAGCGCAGTCCGCGATCGGCCGGTAGAGGTGTCTGAGGCTTCGAGATGTCGGGCATAGGGGCTCCTGGTCGGTGTCTTTGGGCATAACGCGTCTCGGCCTGGTGCGGCACCGCTCGTGTGCGATTCAGGCGGTCGACTTCTCGCGGCGCCGCGGGGTTCGCGAGCACCAACAGCTATCGAGTAACGATATCGTGATACGATACATGATGTTAGAGCTTTTGAGACAGCGAGGAGGACCGATGAATCCACGGAGCTTTGATCACCGGGAGCCGCTTTGTCGCGGCTCGCTATCGGTGGATCGGTTCACCGCCGTCTCGCATCAGACCGTCAAACTCACCAAGGGCAAGCACAGCTCTCCCGAGCAAGGCGCGTGTGCGATGGAGCTCGCCTCCATGCTCGCTGGCGAGCCGTTCAGCGACGATCCGCTGTCGGTGTGCCCGGTGATCGGGTCTTTCCTGCGCGCCTACAACGACTCGATCGATGATGACCGCCGCCAGGACCTCTACGAATACGCGTCCAAGGTGGTCGGCAGCCGGGCTTCCGAGGCGGTGGAGCGCGCACGCGCCAAGCGCCTGATTGCCTGGGCGGTGGAGCGCCGGCGGCCCCTGTGGGCGCGGCTGCTCGCGCGCGCTGCTCGGCGCTGGCTGGGGCTTGAGAACCGGCAGCCCTTTCTTGGCCCTCCCGTGGTCCGCGCGATTGGTCGACACACCGACGAGACCCACGCTCAGGCGCTCGCGCTGATCGACGAGTTGCTGGCGCTCGACACCGCTAGACCCGCACCGTCGACGATGGTCGCGGACGGTCGGCAGTCCGCGCAGGGAGTCGCGCAAGCCGTCGCCCGCGACGCCCACGTCGCGGCTCAATCCGATGACGAGCGAACCGGCATCGCCCTGCTGCGCGAGCGTCACAACGTCACCTGAGGCTGAATCATGCGCCCGCCGAGTGGACCCTCGTCACAGTGCCGCGTGCGGAGACCGTCGTGACGTGGACCAAGAACATTCTCGTCGTTGCCAACGTCACCGCGATCTCGAATGAGCTGGAGGCAGCGTTGCGTGCAGAGGCCGACAGCTACCCGGCGGCGTTTTATCTGATCGTGCCGGCGACCCCGCTGGCGGGTGGACGGGTAGCGGCTCGCGACCGGCTGCGCGTGATGGTCGAGCGCTTGCGCGCCGACGGGCTGCGGGTCGACGGCGAGGTCGGCGACTGCGACCCCGTCGTCGCGGTCATGGCGGCCTGGGATCCCAAACTCTACGACGGGGTCGTCGTCTCGACGCTCCCGATGCGGGTATCCAAGTGGCTGCACCGGGGGCTTCCGGAGCGGATCGCGCAGGTCACGGGCGCGCCCGTCAAACACGTGGTCTGCCGCCCCCCCGGGCCGCCGATCCCGGTCGAGCCCGCGCCCCCGCACCAGAAGAGCCCGATCGGGCCGCTGTCCGTCCTTGGTTGGGGCCGGCGTCAGGACGAGACCGAGTCGCTCACCAAATAGGTCCTGGGCGACGCAGCGGCGCTGGACGGTCGCTGAACCCAGACGGGGTGGCCGAGCACCGACGCATCGCCTGGGCTTGCTCGTCGTTGAGGGTGATCGTTACAAACGCGCCGCAGCAATCGCAGAACATCCGGATCTTGTTGTCGATGATCCGGCAGCGGGTGGCCTCGGGATCTTGGTGCCCGCAGGCGGGACACGCGAGATCCGCGAGGATGCCATCCGGGCCGTCGGTGGGGCTGAAGTTGGCGGTATGGGAGAGGTCAGGCAAGGGTCGTCCCCAGTTCGGTCCGGGAGTCAGATCGGTTCAGACGGCGCGCGGGTCCTCTGGCATCAAACCTCCTAAAAACGCAACTAGTCTTCGCTTGGCGCTTGCCGAACCCGTTGCGGCTCACGCCGCGGGGGCGCCGTACTCCGGGTCGGTGGGATCGCAGATCCGCTGATCGTCCGCGTCCTCGCGGGTCTCGCGCATCAGCTCTCCGTAGCGCCGATCCGTGGGATCACAGATGGGCTGTGGGGCTCCAGGATGGGCGCGGATCGCTCGAGCCGTCGCTCCGCTCGTGGGGTCCAAGATTGGTGGTCTCATCGGGAGTCCTCCTGTATTAGCCAACTCCGCCTATCGTATCACGATATCGTTGATCGATAGGCGGCCCGCGGCGCACGTGTTGTTGCGCGGACATCGCGGCGAGCCCTCGGCGGTCACGATCGGGTCCGGGATCCGGACGCCGAACAGCGCTTCGCGCCACCGGTCGCGCGAGCGCTGCATGTTCAAGCAGACCCGGTCGTCAGCCTCGCTCAAGGAGCAACCTGGGCCTCAACACATCGGCTCTGACGGGTTGTGCCAGATCCACAGCGGCCACGCGGGCGCGAGCGCCCCGGGATACGTTTACGGGGCAGCGCGACCCGGCTGATTCGCCGAGTCTTCGGCCGCTGGCGCCGGCTGGTCGCGCAGATAGGCGATCAGCGTTGTGAGCTGGTCGATGAAGCGCTCTGCTTCGGCGTCGTCGAGGTCCGCGAGGAAGCGCCCGAGCGGCGCCGCGTGGCGGTTTCTCATCTCGGCAACGGCCGGCTTGGCCTTTTCGGAGAGCGAGACGATGATCCGCCGTCGATCCCGCTCGTCATGATCGCGGTCGATCAGCCCGGCGTCTGCGAGCTCACCGACCACGAGGCTGGCGTGCGCGATGCTCATGTCCATGCGCTCTGCCAGCTCCGAGACCGTGGCGGGTCCCGCCACCGCGAGCGAGACCAGCGTCGAGATATGGCGGTCTCCGAGCCGACCCGCTTGCTGCAGCGCGATCGGGAGCTCGCCGCGTCGGCGGCGAAGGGCAAATGCGAGTTCGGGCATCAAGGGAGCAAGCCGGGAGACATGAGGGCGAATATTTCTCAAGAATACTTGACTATCAAGTGTACTTGGGTAAACTGTAGCGCGATACCGGCAGCGAGGGAAGGAATCGCAAATGCCCGAGAGCTACATAGATCATGAACAGCGCACCGAACCACGAAACCGCGATCTGCGGGTCGGCGATCGAGACCGAGAAGCGGCGGCGGATTTCCTCCGCGAACAGCACCTGGCCGGCCGGCTCGAGACCGACGAGTTCCAGGAGCGCCTCGATCGCTGCTACGCCGCGAAGACGTACCGCGAGCTCGATGAGCTCGTCGCGGACCTCCCCCGCGAGGAGGCGAGGCGTCCGGTTCGGCGGGCGTGGCGTTGGCCGGCCGTGGCTTTCGTGCCACTGCTGATCGCAGCGATCGTCCTGAGCCACGGTCACCTGCTGTGGCTGGCCATCCCGCTCTTCTTCTTCGTCGGCCGTCCGCTCCTGTGGCATTCCGCAGGGCGTCGGTCCCGCTGGGAATTCGTGACCTGCGCGGCCCCCCGGAGCCCACAGCACGGCAGCTACATCTGACCCTGGAGCCGCCCACGGGCACCGACCAGGTCATGCTCGGGCGGCTCCCACTGATCGTTCGGAGCGGTCGGCGTACCATCCCGAGCCGACTTCGAAATCGAGGAGGTAGCGATGGGGCGTACAAAACTGGCCTGGGTCATCTCCGTCGCGCTGTTCGCGATCCTGAGCGGAACTCCGGTGGCCTCGGCGTCCCGGGGAGAGCCTCCGGACCACGGGAACTCCGACCGCGCCCTGCGCATCGAGTCGGTGTGCTTCTCGGTGACCAATCCGGCTGGGACCAGGAGCGTGCTCTACGGACAGCGTTTCACCGAGCGCCGGGTGAGCTCGAGAACCCCCGCGATCGTGCTCGTGCATGGAGTGGCTTCCTCGACCCAGAACTGGGATTACTCGCCGCGTTGGTCGGTCGCGCGGTCGCTGGCGCGGGCGGGGTACGTAGTGATCTCTTACGACCGGTTGGGCTACGCCAAGAGCAGCTATTTCGACCATCCCGGCGGCGGCCTCACGTTGACGATCTCCGTCCAGCGCGGTCTCCTGCATCAGGTCGTCCGCGAGGTCAGGACCGGGCGCTACACGACGACCCGCGGCAACGACTGCTCGGCGCCTCAGCGGCCCAGCCGGCTGAGCAACCCAACCGTGGTGATCATCGGCCACAGCGCCGGTGGGTGGGTCGTCGCCGGCTACCCCGGCAAGTATCACGATGTTGCGGCGATGGTTCAGGCCGACATCACGGCCGCGACGCCTCTGGCCACTGGGCCGGACACCCACCCGATGGTCGATCCCAACCATCCGGACTACTTGCAGTTCTTTGGGAGCAGCCAGGATTGCACGGCCTTCGACATCTATGCGCCGGGCGCCGTCCCCTCCGTGGCGCGGCTCGCCTGCACGCCTCCGTTCGTGGACTCTCCCCTCGGAGAGTTGTCGAACATCCCGGCGATTTACACCGAGAACATCCCGCTGATCAAGCAAATCGGCCCGACCACCCCGGTGCTGCTCACCTCGGGTGACCACGACGTGATCGTGCCGCCGGCGAACGCCAAGGCGGAGCTGGCCTTCTACCAGGCCAACTGCGGCTGCGACGTCTCGCAGCTGATCCTGCCGAACACCGGGCACCTGTTCATGGCCCACAGGTCGCTGCCGATCTGGGTCCACCACGTGGTCCACTGGCTGCGCGCTCATGGCATAGATCCCGACCGATAGAACCCGCCCGGCGAATACCGGGGCAAGCAGTTGCGATGCTGCACGCGTGGCCCTCGGCAGTCGATCGTGTGTAGGGTGGCTCGCATGGAGCAGCTCAACGGCCTCGACGTCCCGCAGTCTCTCGACGAGGTTTGCCGGCCGGAGCGTCTCGGACTGGTCGTCTACGACATGCAGGTGGGGATCTTGGAGCAGATCGCTGACCGGGAGAAGGTCATCGAGAACGTCCGGGAGGTTCTAGACGCGGCAAGAGCCGCCCGGGTGAGGACGTTCTTCACGCGCCACGTGACGTTGCCGGTGGAGTTGATGGGCGTGGCCCAGTTGAGGATGTGGCGCGCTTGGCAAGGCGTAGATCGCCTCGAGGACGTGCGCTCTCCGTTCTTGCCCGATGCTCCGCAGACTCAGATCGTGCCGGAGCTCAGGCCGAGCGAGAAGGAGGCGGTTCTCGACAAGCTCACGTTGTCGGCCTTCGCGGGGACTCCTCTCGAGTTGGCATTACGGGGTGCGGGTGTCGAGGCCATGGCGATCGTGGGTGTGGCAACGGAGATTGGCGTTGAGCCGACCGTGCGGCACGCCGGTGACTTGGGCTTCATCCCCGTGGTCATAACCGACGCGTGCGCTGCCGGTGACGCCGAGGCCGGGACGCGGACGATGGAGACCCTGCGGTTTCTCGGCGACGTCTTCCTCACCGATGTGACGGGGTTCCGTGCGGCGCTGGCGGGACCCGGCTGAAGCTCTCAGCGTTCAGAGCTCCGAGCTCACCAGATCCCTCGAGGAGAGGAGCGATCATCGATGTGCGACTTCGAAAATCACGGACTCCTTCCGCCGCTGCCCGACGACGAGTACGTGCTCGACACCGGCCGGGTGCGCGCGTTCGTCTCCGACGTGCGCAGGCGGATCAATCACGCCGACTCGCCGGCACAGGCGTGTGAGCAGATCAGCCCACTTTTCGCCGAGCTGCTGGCCGATCGCGAGTGGCTGCCGGATCAGTACCAGGTTCCGGCGCCCGAGAGCGGGATGGGTGGCGGCATCGGCCAGTGGCTGATCTTCCGGGCTGCCGATCGCTCACTGTCGCTGTTCAGCCTGGTCGTTCCTCCGGGCGCGATGACACCCGTACACGACCATCTCGCTTGGGGGCTTGTCGGCATCTATCACGGCCAACAGGACGAGGAGTTCTACCGGCCCGGCGGCGGCCAGCTCGAGCTCGTGCGCCAGCGACCGCTCGATCCCGGCGACTTCTACACGCTGCTGCCCCCGCGCGACGACGTCCACCGCGTCCGGACCACCTCGCAGGAGACCTCGGTGTCGATCCACCTCCTGGCTAACGACACCGGCTGCGTCTGGCGCCACACCTACGACGAGCGGACGGGCGAGGCGAGCCCGTTTCGCTCGGGGTACGTCAACGCCGAGTGCCTCGATCCGGTGGCGACGGGTGCATGAGCCGCAAGTGTTGACCGTTCGGGCCCCCCTGGCGAGCCAGTTCGCGGCGACTGCAGCACCGCTCGCCGTCACCCGGTCGCCGCGTGCCGCACCGGGACGCCGGATTCCCACGGGAGGACCTTGCCGAACTGGACGAGCTCGCCATAGAAAGCGGGATCAAAGGTGGCCGCGAGGACGAGCTCGACAGGCCACGACGCGGCCTGAGCCGGAGTCTGGGCCTGGCTCATGTCCTCGAACCAAGGGCGGGATGCGTCCGTGTCGATCAATCCTGGGCAGAGCGCCATGAGCAGCTTGTTCTCGGCGAGATCGCTGGTCCGGCGCTCTTGGGCGAGCGCGCGGACGGCGGCGACTTGAGCGACTTTGGACGGGATGTTCAGCCACGTTCCATAGCCTTCCTGTTCGGCGAGTCCCTCGTGGACGGCCTGGCGCCAGTCGGTGACGAGGGCGTCGACGGCGTCGAGGTTCGCGGCCGCCGAGGCGGCGAACCGACCGGCGACCCGGTCGTCGAGCTTGTCGAGCGTGCCGAGCGCGCTGGCCACGATGATCAACCGGCCCCCCGGGCGCAGGCGCGGGGCAAACGCGCGCAGCATGCGGGTCGCAGCGAGGTTGTTCGTCTCGGCGACCGCATCGACCTCGTCGGCGGGGCCGGCCTGAGGACTCATCCGCGAGGTTGCGTTGGAGAAGACGATATCGACCTCCCCCAGCTCGGCGGCCAGCCTGTCGATGGCCTCGCCTTCACGTACGTCGAGCACGCGTCCCTCCACGCGGGCGATCGCCGGTCCATCGGCGACGGCCGCCGCGGCGGCCTCCACGCGGGCCGGATTACGGCCGGTGAGCAGGACGCGATCCCGTGGCGCCAGGCCCGCGGCCAAGCCTTCGACGAGCGCGCGGCCAAGCCCCTGATTGGCGCCGGTGACAAGTGCGATACGTGAAGTGGTCATGTCCCGAATCTAGCTTCGATCAGGCATGTCGCAAACGAGAATGTCGCACGCCTAATAATGCGTAATGCGCATGGCTGGATCAGACTTTTCGCCGAGCGGATTGCGAGTCTTGCGCGAGGTCGCCCAGGCCGGCTCTTTCTCGGCCGCCGCGCACTCCCTGGGCTATACGCAGTCGGCCGTTTCGCGGCAGGTGGCGGCGCTCGAGGTCGTCTCCGGCCGGCGGCTGTTCGAGCGCAGCCGTAACGGGGTCACCCTCACCCCGGCGGGAGCGCGCCTGCTGGCGAGCGTGGTCCGAGTCCTCGACGAACTCGACGGCGCACTCCGCGAGCTGGCGGGCGAGGAGGCGGCGGTGGGTCCAGTCCGAATCGGCGCGTTCGCGACGGCAGCGGCAGGGCTCGTGCCCGAGGCGCTGACGTCGCTGCCGGCGCAGTTGAAAGTCACGCTACGTGAGGGAACGACGCCCGCGCTGACTCGCGCTCTGCGCGCGGGTACGCTCGACCTTGCGATCCTCGCCCGAACGCCCCCTTTCCGGCCGCCCGATTCCGAGTCGCCCCCGCTTGATCTAACGACGCTCGTAGAGCGCGAGCTGGTGATCGGCGTTCCGGCGAGCCACCCGTTCGCGAGCACCCAGGCGGTCGAGGTGCAGCAGCTGGAAGGCCAGGTCTGGGTCGCGAGCCGGTCGGACAGCGGCGAGTCCCTGCTCGGCGTGTGGCCGGGTCTGGCTGAGCGCCCCGACATCCGCTACGTCGTCCGCGATTGGCTCGCGAAGCTCCAGATCGTCGCCGCCGGATTGGCCATCACGACGCTGGCCCCCATCATGCTCCGGGCACTTCCCGGCGACATCAAGGTCGTCGCCGTGCGCGGTGAGCCGCAAGAAACGCGACGCGTTGTGCTGGCGCGCCGCCCGGGACCGCTCGACGCCGCCACAGGCCAGGTGGTCGACGCAGTGACGGCGGCCGCGCGTGAGCCCGCTCTGCTGGCCGCGGACTGAGTAGAACATGCGATGCAAATCGCGCGGCGTGATTAGCTTCCGCGTCGTGCAGCGCGAATCAGCCCCGCTAAGCCGATGACCCATCCCCTGCGCCCGCCGCTCCAACCCATCGCGCCTGCCGCCCGGCGGGCGGCGCCCCTGTGGCCGAGCTATACGGGAGCCTCGCAGCTGGTGGGCACAAGCAGCAGCGCGGTCACCGTGTACGTCGATCCGAGCCTAGGCAATCCGGCCCTGCAGAACGCCCAAGACCTCCTCGCCGCCGCCGATCGGGTAGTTCAGCAGAACAACGCCATCTTCGGGATCACCGGCGGCCCCGTGGACGTCATCGTGTTCGCGCTCAACGGGCGGACCGACGGCACCGGCGGCGCGGATCACGACGGATGTGACTTCACGAGCGGCAGCGCCATCGAGGTCGACGTCTCCTACGGGAACTCGACTCGGGTGGTGGCCTTGTTCGAGGCGGAGCTGAGCGAATGCGCGATGAATGGCCAGCTGTGCGGCTACAGCACGGGCGAGGCGCTGTCACGCTGGTGCGCCGCGGTAGTCGGATCCAACGCCCTGGCAGACTTCGCAACCGCGCCGCAATGGGCGCAGGATGGGATGCCGAACTGGGTTGATCAAACCGAGCAGACCGACCAGGACCCCGACAGCACCGGGTGCGGGATGGCCTTCTTGTCGTGGCTGATGAGCCAACACCACACTCTCAGCCAGGTGGCCCAGACGATGGTCAGCCTCGGTGACAGCGGAACGCTGGCTCAGCTCTACGGCCAGCTGACGGGTGACCCGGCGAGTGACGCGTGGCCGAGTTTCACCTCAGCCGTCCGCGCCCTACCGGGCGGGGTGACGAGCGATGATCCGTTCGATGCGCTCGCCACTGTCGGCACCTCGGCGTGATCCGCCTGTACGGTGCGACCCCCACGCTCGAGAACCTCACCGGTCGCTACTTCCGCGCATGTGGTGTCTCCAACGATGGGCTGGACCCCGCCTCAGGCGCAGGCGTAGGTGATGTCGACGGCGCCTTCTGGAAGCGTCCGTACACCCTCCAAGATCAACCTGGTGTCAACGGCGAGCGTCGGTGTCAGCCGCATCCCATCGCCCAGGAAGATGGGCAGGTGCAGGAGCCCGAGCTTGTCGAGGGCTCCCAGCCGGCGGAAGGTCTCGATCGTCTTCGGTCCGGCCACGAGGTGCACATCGCGCCCGCGGTTGGCGGCCCGCACCTTCTCGAGCAACCGGCTCGGATCGCTATCGCTCACGATCGGCACAGGCGCGGCTTCGCGCGGCACGTTCGAGCCGAGCACGAACACCTCCAGCCCTGGCCACGGCCATCGGT
Organism: uncultured Solirubrobacterales bacterium; assembly: GCA_963731355.1. GTDB lineage: Bacteria > Actinomycetota > Thermoleophilia > Solirubrobacterales > Solirubrobacteraceae > Palsa-465. The sequence continues at coordinate 427,700 of CAVSUS010000009.1, forward strand.
CGGCGCTCAGCGCCGGCTCAAAGGTCGTATGGCCCATCAACACCGCCTCGCACCTGGCCTGGAATTCCGGCCAGCCGTGGCTCTCGCCGGACGCGAACGTCGGATCGGCCAACAGCGAAGGCCACCCGTCCGGGGTGGTCACGTAGCCGTCGGCGCTGATACTGAAACGAGTTCGAATCACCATTGGCAGCTCCCTTCGAGCGTCGGACATATCTTTCACCAGCCAGTCGAAGCCGCGGCCCTGGTCTCGACATCGAATGCCGGCGGCGGCGCCGCTGGTGGCGACCGGACCGCCGCCGGCGCGAGCGACCCTGACGGCACCGCACACGACCGCCCGGTCCCCTAAGCACAAGCGTTGACGGTTTGTTCAGCGCGAGGCTGCCGCTCAGCGCCGGCGCCCGTGTGGTCTCGGTCACGGCAACGGAGCGCGGGCAGCCGGACACCAGCAGCTGGCCGTAAGCGTTAGCTGAGCCTCTGCCCGAGCGTGGTCATTCGTAGTCGGTGAACGGCTCGGTCTCGAACCGGCTGCCTTTCTCGCGATCCTCGAAAACGTGGGTGATGCGGACCGCTGGTGGGACCTGTTCGATCCGGCTCTCGACCAGCTCGAGGTCGGGGTTGTCGCCCAAGCCGAGTTCATTCAGCCGGTCAGCCTCGGCCCGAGCGATGTCGCCGGGAGTGGGATTGCTCTCAGGGTAAGCGTCGGTGTGGTGCCGAACGAGCGCCTGCCAGTGCTCGTCACCCGCCCGTTCGATCGATTCTCGAATCTGTTCCCGGGTGAATGCCACTGGTTTCAGGACGAGTGGACGGTCAGCGCGCTGCCGCCGAACAGCCGCACGGGCTCGGCCACCGCCTCCATTCGCCCGTCCTTCAGGACCTGTAGAGCGGTCGCGTCGCCTGGGTAATAGTCGAGCGGCAGGATCGATCCCGAGGCTAGGGTGAACTTCTCGCCGTAGCGCTGCTCGAGCTCCTGAGCGATCTGGCTGTAGTAGAAGGCGGGTTCTGCCAGCGAGGTCGGCTGGTTACGCTGACTGACCCGCGGCGCCGCCAACGCCGCCGGCATCGACATCCCGAAGTCGACACGGTTGACCAGCGTCTGCACGACGGTGGTGATGATCGTCGAGCCACCCGCGGCGCCAATGCTGAACACCGGCTTGCCGTCGCGCAGGGCGATGATCGGGCCCATGCTCGAGCGCGGCTGCTCTCCGCCGGCCGGCAGGTTCGGGTCATACGTGCCCGGGCTCGGCGGCGCGAAGTCGAAGTCGGTCATCTCGTCGTTGAGCAGGAAGCCATAGCCGGGGACCACCTGGCCACTGCCCCCAAAAAAGTTGATCGTGTTCGTGTAGGCGACGATGTTGCCCCACTTGTCCATCGTGACGATGTTGTTGGTGTGATGCGCCTCGGGTGAGGCGGCCGCCCCGTTGGCGGTGGAAGATGCACCACAGGGGTGGAACGGTCCGAACGGATTGCCGGGCGCAACCGGGGAGCTCAGGGCGGTGTCGCCGATCAGGCAGCGGCGCGTGGCCGCAAAGGCAGGGCTGAGCAATCCGCCCAGGGGGACATCGACGAATTCCGGATCGCCGACGTAGGCGTTCCGATCCGCATACGCGAGGCGCGAGGCCTCGAGGTAGTGAAACAGCGCGGTGACCCGGGGTTCCTGGGCCAGGTTGAAACCGCTCAGGATGTTGAGGATCTCGCCCTCGGTCGAGCCGCCGCTGGAGGGCGGGGGCATGCCATATACGGCGAGACCGCGATAGTCAACGCGCGTGGGGGCGGGCGTCCTGACCGCGTAGGACCGCAGGTCGTTCATGGTCATGATCCCCGGGATCGTGATGGAGGTCGTGCCGGGATAGACCATGGGGTGATCGTCGGCCTGCACGGCCGCCTCACCGATCGGTCCGTCGTAGAAGTAGGAGGGTCCGTGCTTGGCGAGCAGCTCGTAAGTCCGCGCCAGATCGGGGTTCTTGAGCAAGTACCCGAGCGGCAGCGGGTCGCCAGACGGGGTGAGCAGCAGGTCCCGGCTCGCGGTGTAGGCCCGGAGGGTGGTGATCCCGGCCTCAGTCAGCTGCTGGAAGTCCTGGTTGACGCGGAAGCCGCGCCGCGCAAGTGAGATTGCCGGCCACAGGTCGGCGGCCAGGCGCTCGCGGCCGTAGAGCGCGATCGCCTTATCCCAAAGGGCGACCATCGCTGGAACGCCGGTCGAGATCGGCTGGTCGGAAGCGAAGGTGTAGTCGAGCGGCTGGCCGGTCTTGGGATCCACGAACATGGTTGGGGTGCAGGCGGCGGGGCAGGCCTCGCGGCCATCGAGGGTGACGACCTGGTGCGCTTTGGCGAGGTAGATCACCATGAAGCCACCCCCGCCGGGGCCCGCGACGAACGGGACGCTAACGCCCATGGCGCTGCCGGTGGCCACAGCGGCGTCGATGGCGTTGCCGCCCCGCTTCATCACGTCGATGCCCGCCTGACTGGCGTACCGATCCATGGAGGCCACTGCCCCGCCGGTGCCGACCGCCACGGCCTGCGAATCTTCTTCGGTGGCAGCGCGAGCAGGGACCGCTCCGGGGAGCACCAGCGCGACAGCCGCGGCGAGAATCGACGCGATACGAAGCATTACCGCCTCCTCCGGTGGCACAGGACGGGCAGGACACGTATACCCCTCTGCCCTCTTCGCCAAGCGGCGACCGGGCGTGGATCGGTCGGGCGCGGGGCTCGGCTCGGCGGTGAAGCGTGAACTCGAGCACGCCTGCTCACCGAGGGCTAGTTCATTCTGGTCTTTTCGACGTGACGCTTCAGTGCAGCCTCATGCCCTCGCCGCCGGCTGAGGTGGGGTGGCTAAGGCAGGTCGCTGCGGGTGGCTCTGAGACCGTTCCTCTCACCAATTCGCCATGGAAGCCGTGATGATGTGGCGCAGGTCGTCTTCAAGGACCTCGTTTGGGGCGATCGCCAAGAGCCGCTCCTGCTTGATTGCGCCGGCGACGAGCGTGGGGATGTCGTCCTCGGCATAGCCGAACGCGGCGACACCGCGGGGCGCTTGGACATCCTTCATGAGCTGGCGCAGGACGTCCGGCAGCGTATCGGGAGAGGGGTCCTTGATCGGCTCGCCGGCCAGCCACTCGGCCACTTGGTGATGGCGCTCGGGCATGGCGTCGTAAGTGAAGCGGAACGCGGCTGGCGCGGTAACGATCACCGAGTGCCCGTGCGGGATGAACGGGTGGTCGTCGGGATAGCCGGGGGGCTGGTACTCGTGCTTGACCGAGGCGATCGGATACGCGCAAGCGTGCGGGATGTGCACGCCAGCCGAGCCGAAGCCGACGCCAGCCATGGTCGCGGCGAGCATCATGAAGCCCCGAGCCTCGACGTCGTCTCCGTCAGCCACTGCGCGGCGCAAATAGCGACCGCCGAACTCGAGCGCCTTAGCCGACCACACGTCGGCGACTGGGTTGGAGCCCTGGTAGGGCGGTCGGTCGTCGGGTGACTCGGGGCGCGGACGCGTGCCGAACGGCTTGGACAAAAATGACTCCGCTGCGTGGCAGACCACGTCGAGGCCGGTCGACGAGGTCACCTCCCGCGGAAGCGAGCGTGTCAGGTCGGGGTCGACGATCGCCTGCGCGGGGCGCAGGTAGCGGTGTGAGATTCCGGTCTTCACCTTGCTGTCCGGAATGTCGAGCACGGCCACGGTGGTGGCCTCGGAGCCGGTCCCGGAGGTGGTTGGGATCGCCAGGTGCGGCTTGAGCGGTGAGGGCGGCTTCTTGCCGTCGCCGATCGGCGGGTTGACGTATTCCATCACGGGGGCGGGATGGGTCGAGACCAGGTTGGCGACCTTGGCCGTGTCCACGCTCGAGCCGCCTCCGATCGACACGAAGCCCTGCACGTCGTTATCGAGCGCGAAGTGCGCGGCATCCTCCATGGAGTCGATCGTCGGCTCGACGCGCGCGCGGTCGTAGAGGACGACGTCAATGCCTTCCGCCTCGATCAGTCGCTTGATCCGCTCAGGATGGCCCAACGCGGCGACGCCGGGATCGGTCACCAGCATCGCTCGCTTGACCCCTAGCCGCGCCAGCTCCCAACCCGCGTCTGCGGACGCCCCGATGCCGAACTTCACCGGCGTGGCCTCCATCGTGAAGATTGTCTCGTGGTCGGTAGCCATCTCTGTAGGTGCCGTTGCCACCTGCCTCCCGGATAGTGGTTTACCCGTCGTGTACCTCGAGCAAGCCCTCTACGAACGCCTGCATGGGCAGACAGCGAGGGGTTGGTCACGCCAAGGGGGCACCGACGCGCTCCTTGAGGGCGTCCATTATGGCTGTGGCCTCGATGACTAACTGTCGCCGATCGAACCCGATGAGCTCGCGGTCGCGTTTACGCGGCTCGCCGTCGATGAACACGCTGTCGACGTTCGCGGGCTGGGCACACAGCACCACCTGACCGTCGGGAACGTTGAGAGGGGCCATGTTGAGATCGGTGGCGCGCAGCAGGATGAGGTCGGCCAGCGCACCCTTGCGCAGGACGCCCGTCGCCTCGCCTAATCCCAGGTAGGCGGCGCCGGCGGCTGTGGCCTGGTGCAGCACTTCGCCGGGCTGGAACGCCGAGCCATCGTCGGCCTTGGCGCGCTCGATCCCGAGCGTGACGCGCATCGCCGCGAACATGTCGGAGTTGTCGCTGGCGCCCATCGTGTCCATAGACAACGCCACGGCGACCCTGGCGCGGGTCATGGCAAGAACCGGCGGCAGGCCCATGCCACAGCGCAGATTGGAAAGGATCGAGATCGAAACGTGCGTGCCCGAATCGGCCAGCCACCCGATCTCCTCTTCATTGACGCGAATGCAGTGCACCAGCTGGAGGTCCGGACCGAGCGCGTCGTTCTCGTGATAGATCCGGATCGCGCGGTGTTCCTCGACGTCGTGCGGGGTCATCATCGAGTGCACGGTGATCGGCAGGCCGTGCTCGCGCGCGAACGCGAACTCCGCCCTCCACACCTCCTCGCTGGAGAACTCGACGCCCCGAGCGGCGATGCCGAGGTCAAAGCGCCCCGGCCTCGAGAATTCCTCATCGCGAAACCGCAGAACGTCCTCGAAGTCGATCGTCTCGGTTCCGACCGCAAACGATCGGGGAGACTCTGGATCGGCGGAGGGCCCATATGAAAAGCGCCCGCGCATCCCAGACTCGCGCAGCGCCTGCAGCGAGGCCCGGGCGTGCTGCGGGGTTTGGATGTTGTGCTCCCAGGCGTGGACTCCGGTGATACCGCTGTCGACTGCCTCGGCCATCCCAAAGCGGACGCTCCTGTAGTTGTCCTCGGGCGTGAACGCCGCTCCATAGGTGAATACGTTGGTCGCGAAATACGCGCTGAGGTCGCCGTAGCACGCGCCGCCGCGGAGAATTGAGCCCCAGCAGTGCCGGTGCGTATCGATCAGACCCGGCATCGCGATCATTCCGGTCGCGTCGATGACCTCCGCACCCTCGCTCGACAGCCCAGCGCCGATATCGGAAATGTGCTGACCGTCGATCCGCAGATCGCCGATCACGAGTGCACCGCTGTTGCCGTCCAGCGTCAGCAGGTGAGCTCCGCGAATCAGATATGAACCCATAGAGGTCTCCTCTCGACGATCCGGGGGTCTCCATCCACGTGCGCACGGCAGCGGTTGCCGGGTTTGAGTGCGCCGCCGCTGACGATCCCCTTCGGGGTGCCGTTTGATCCGGGCATGATGCCCGATGATCCTGTGCGCGGTACCCAAATGGGGATCGTCAGCAGGTCGATCGGCAAACCGTGGCTCGTCCGCTCATTTCCTCGGAACCAGCTTCGTGTCATGACCATCATGTCGGTCGTTGGGTCAAGCGGGTGGGTCGATGCCGAGTTCCGCGATGAGCATCGTCGCCCGAGGGCCGTTCTCGCCGATCCGTTCGGGGACGGGCGCTCCGGCGGAAAGGAGCAGCTTTACGATCTGAGCGTAGGGTTCCTTGGGGATCTCGTCGGCGATGCGCATCGTCGGCCCGCCCTCGGGGTGGTGGCAGTGGCGGGAGCCGTGCAGCGCTGCGCCGATCGCGCTGCCGCCGTCACGAAAGGTGAGTGCTGCGTCGCGCTCAACAAGCTCGCGGGTCAGCTGTACGCGGCCGCGCCAGCATGCATGCCCGAGAGGGATGTCATCGCCGTCGGGGTCGCCGTCGACCGGGGCACCCAGGTCGAGTAGGCGGCACATCGCCTCGAGGTGGCCGCCCTCGATCGAGAGAATCAGCATCTCGGCGAGCAGCGAGAGCGCAGACCTGTCGGGCACGTCACGGGAATTGCCGGCCAGGTAGCTGCCGATCGCCTGGTCCTCCTCGGTAACCAGGCTCTCGCCGGCGCCACGCTCGCGCAACAGCTGCGCCACGGCGTCCTCGCCCCAGCGGACTGCGACCTGAAGGGGGGTCAGGCCATGCTCGTCAGGCTCGTCGATCGGGGCGCCGGCGTCGAGCAGAGCGGCGACCGTGCGCGGCGGCCGGCGACGCCACACCGCTTGGTGTAGATGGCTGGCCGATGCCCGCGCGCCGTGCGTGCAGAACATCTCGACCATCTCGGGGTTCGGGAAGTTCAGCGCGCGCCCCAGATCGTAGTCAACCAGGTCCTGCCGCGCGCCCGCGTCAATCACCAGCATCGCGCACGTCGGATCGGCGAACTCACAGGCGTGGTAGAGAACCTCGTTGCCGTGGTAGCCGTCGCGGTCATCGGTCGGGTCCGCGCCGGCCTCGAGCAACATCCGTGTCAGCTCAGGATCACCGTTGATTCCAGCCGCGCCATACAGCGCGACCTGCAACCACATGCCGTCATGGATAGACGAGGCGTTTGGGTCGGCCCCGGCGGCGAGCAAGCGACGGGCCACCTCCCGGATCCCAGCCGCCCGCTCGGGGACGCCGCGCAGAAGCCGCGAGAAGCACGCATACAGGATCGGCTCCCAGCCGTTGGGGCCGGTCGGCTCGTTTACCGCAGCCGGCCGTGCCGCCAGCCACCGCGACACCTGATCGGCCTCGCCTGTAACGCACGCGCAGGCGAGGTCGTGACCGCCAGGCGCCGGGTCGGCAACCAGCAGCACCCGGGCGCGCCGCAGATCATCAGAGGTCGCCGAGGCAACCAGCCCAGCCGCGCGCTCTGCGGCATCCAGCGTCAGCCCCTCGATATGAAACTTCAGCCGCGGCCATGAAGGGAAGCCATACTCGCGCGCGATTGCCAGTTGCGCGAGCGCAAGCGACGAGAACTCACCCTCCTTGCGGCGACGCTTCGCCTCATCGCGCAGGTGACGCAGGTCAGGACGGGACGGCAGTGAACGGGGATCGGACATGTCAGCTCCTTCCGGTCCCGACGGGTCCGCACGCCGGACCGAAAGTCACGTCCGACACCGATCAAACCGATGACCACTCGACAGGTGAACCTGAGGCCCTCTCCGCGGACCGGATGCGGCCTGCACGCACTGATTACGATACCGGTCTCCGGACCTGCTAGGCGACGCCGCTGAGCCGTCGGCACCGTCCCTGCGCAGCCCTGTGTTGGCGACTCTCCGCCATCACTATCGGTCACCTGTGCCGACGGGACGCAAAGCGATCGGTACGCTCGGACGGTTGGTTCCTCTGACCGGCACTAGAGCCGTGGTGACCGGCGCGACCAGCGGGCTCGGATCGGCGATGGCGGCGGCGCTCGCGGCAGCGGGCGCGCGGGTCGCGGTCACGAGTCGCAGCCGGGTGCGGGCACAGGCAGCGGCCAAAGAACTAGGACCGACGGCTGTGGGATTCGAGCTCGACGTCCGCGACGAGGCCTCGGTCGATACTTGCTCGGAGGAGCTCTATGCGCGCTTTGGTGGCGTGGACTTGCTCGTCAACAACGCCGGCATCGGGATGCGGACGGTGAATCCGCGCTTCTTGAGCGAGCCGCAACCATTCTGGGAGGTCTCGCCGGGCGGCTTTCGCGATGTGATCGACACGAAGCTCGCCGGTGTGTTCCTCGTCGCGCGGGCGATCGTGCCGCGAATGCTGCAGGCCGGCGCTGGCCGGATCGTCAACATCTCGATGAGCACGCAAACTATGACCCGGCGAGGGTTTGTGCCCTACGGGCCAGCAGGTGCCGCGGTCGAGGCGCTTTCGCGGATCATGGCCGTAGATCTGGCCGGAACCGGCGTCACGGTGAACATGCTGCTTCCCGGCGGAGCCACCGCGACCGGCATGGTTCCCGACGACGCATCGCCCGAGATCCGCGCCGGTCTCCTCGATCCCTCAATCATGGGACCACCGATCGTATGGCTGGCCTCACCCGAAGCCGACGGAGTTCACGACCAACGTATCGTCGCCAGCGAATTCGAACAGTGGCTCGCCCAGCGTTCAGACGCGAGCTGGGGCCGGGCAACCCGTCCATGATCTCGCCTGATCAGCGCGACAGCTGGACCAGGTCTGCCGTCCGCGCTGGCCCCGATGAGCGGCTCAGAGCCGGGGGCGGCGCGAGCCGGAAACCCAGCTCAGCCCTGCCTACATGACGCTGTTGCGACCCGTCCCCCGCCGCGACCAGTGCTCATCCGAGACTTCCGCATCCGCCAGTTCAAACGTCGTGCGGTACGCCTTGAAGTCGACATTCCTGTTCACGGCATATAGCGCGTTGGGTGCGCACAGCGCAAGCACCGCTGCCTCCTGGTAGCACCAGCGGTCGATTTCCTCGGCGCGGCGGCGCGCCTCATCCGGATCGATGCAAGCGACCAGATCGTCGAAGAGCCGGTCGAACTCGGGCATGGGCGGCCCGGCTCGGAAGGCCCCGTCACGTCCGAAGAACTCGCGGTGAACCGCGGCCGGCGGCAGATCGCTCGAGAGGTCGAACCAGGCGTGAATCAGCACGTCCCAGGGCGGCACGAGCTTCTTCTCTATCAGCATCCGTGCGCCCGCGATGAGCCCCTCGTCCGGAACCTCCAGAACCTCGACCTCCAGGCCGACGCCGCGCAGGTCCCCGGCGATCGCCTCGGCGACCCCGGCCATCGACGCCGGCGTAGCCAGCATGAGTGGGCGGCCGCGAGGCCAGCCGGCCTCGGCCAGCAGCGTTTGCGCCCGCTCCGCATCGGGCTGACGCGGCCGCGCCCCCGGGAAGCACCCGTTGCACCAAGGAGGTGTTAGGGACGCCAACGGGGTGGCGAATCCGTGCATCACCTCGTTGCAGAGCCGTTCGCGGTCGACGGCGAAGCTGAGCGCCTCGCGAGCGCGACGATCCGTGAGCGGCACGTCACGCCCTGGCCACTGATTGAAGATGCCGACCAGCACACGGTTGGCATCAATCGTGACGAGCTGCGCATGCTCTGAGCTGCTGACGCGATCGGCGTCGGCCGGCGAGATCTCGGTGACGATGTCGAGCTCACCCTCGCGGTCGCATACCGCCTCGAGCGCCTGGGCAGGTGTGAGGTCGTTATAGAAGACGACTTTGGCCAGCCGTGCCTTCCGCTCAGTGTTGTGGTCGGGGTTGGCCTCGAGGACGACGCGGGGGGTGCGGTCCTCCCCGGTAATGATGTTCGTGGCGACGAACTGAGGACGGACCTGTTGAATCGCCGTGATCGTGTTGATTGTGCTGAACCCCTCGGTGAGGGTGAAAGGTCCGGTGCCCCACGGGCCCGGTGCATCGATCGCTCACCAATGGCCTTCGCCGCTGCCCGTCCGTTTGTAGCCGAATCCGTGGGTGTGCCAAAAGCTCGGCGAGGCGATGTGAAAGCCGCGGAATTTCCCCAGCACGAGGCCGTCGGGCTCGGGGAAGCGGAACACGCAGGTACGCTGGTCTTCGACGTCGCAGCGGGCGTCCGGGTGGAAATTCAGGTAGGTCCCGGGAGGGTGCGGTACCGCCCAGCGCTGTACCTCGTCGAAATTCTGCTTGATCGCCCGCGCGGTGCAGGTCTCGCCATCCTGGAAGCGCGCCCCATCGCGCACGCGCACCTCGAGAGTACGCTCATCGCGCCAGATCGCCGATTCGGCAAGCGCCATGACGATGAAGCCCTCATGATCCGTTCTGATCGGCTCTTCCATCGTGTTCCAGGTGAGGAAGAGCCAATTGAGAGGGTGGGGGTCAAAAACGTGGACCTCGCCAACTGGTGTAAGCGCCATGACGCGATCTTAGGCAGCCGTCTGGCCCGGCGGGAAGTTAATTCGACGCGTGCGTGTCGAGAGACGAGCGCGGCGCGTTAGGTCCGTCGACCCGCGCACATCCCCACGACCGAGCAGCCGTCCTCCTGACGCGCTTCCGGATCCCCGGGGTCGCGCTGGCGAAGCGAAAGTGAGTCGAGTGGCCCAGAGCGCGCTCAGCCACCCGCGTGCGCGGCGAGAGACCCCTTGCGCGTCTCACCTCCGGGTAACGGCTCGTAGATCAAGATCTCCCCGCTGTCGCCGAACAGGTCCTCCGCACGGGCGAGGACCTCCTTGACGTGAGGACTATTCAGGTGCGCGTCGAGCGCCTCGCGGGAGGCCCATCGCTCGATGAACGCCAGCCGCTCCGGTTCATCGACACCGCGGTGCAGCGCGTAGAGGATGCAGCCCTCCTCGCCATGTGTCGGCTCGACCAGCGCTGTCAGAGCCTCCTCCGCCTCCCGCTCCTTGCCCGGCCGGGCCGTGAACGATCCCACCACGACAACTTCCGCCATGTCGACTCTCCTCTCTGAATAAACCCGTGCAGTCCCGGTGCAGGAGGATACGGACGAGGTGCACGACACGGACGGAGGGCAGATGGGCGCGCCCAACCACGGCCTCTGTTGGGCCACGGCCTCGTCGCCCAGCCGTCCGTCCTCGGGGAGAAATTCGGGTCTGGAGCCATTGGAGCAGTTGCGGGCTCATCGCGCCGATGATGCCCAGCTGCGGGAAGTGCATGCGGGTATCGACCATCCCGGGCAAGAGGATCGCGCCCGGGAGTTCGTGCACCTCCGCGTCGGGCTGCAGGGAGTCGCACCTTCGGAGTATGAGCCGATGTCCAGGATCCGCCCGGCGCATCGAACACCACGGCGGCATCGTCTCATCATCGGGGAAATCAACGCGGAGGCGACCGGAGATCTGCTCCGGGCTCCAGCACTGTCCCCAGCGCCGGTCTTTGCGCGGTCCGTGACGCCGCCCGCGCCAGCCGACCGGCGGGCCCGCAACGCTCCCGTCGGGGCGCTGCACAGCTCCGGCGAGCCGGTCCTGCACATAGCGACGCAACTCCGGGTTGACCGCCAGCTTCGCCGGCTTGGGTCGTCGGGCACGACGGTCAGCATGCGTCTGGGCGGTCGAGGCCCGATACTCAGGCCGGCCGGTGCGGATCGCAGCGTTCCGCCGCAGCTCTCTGGAGATCGTCGACGGCGCACGACCGAGCTGACGCGCGATCGCGCGCACCCCAGAACCACGAGCTCGAGCGATCGCCTGCCAGAACCTGACCCGATGTTCCCTCCGTCCAGCCGGCGGACGTCCGCCGCCACGCGTCCCTGCTGCAGCGGCACGATCTAAAGCACAGTTTCTTCTGGGCATCGCAACTCCTCAACGTCGAGCGTTGCGACGACCAATTGAATTCACCCCATCATCGACGGCTCATACGCCGCCCGGCCCTGACCGTTCTCCCGATAAGCGCCATAGAACGCGCTCAAGTCCATCTGCTCAACCGCCCCCAGGATCGACCACACCAAGTGATCGTCAGGCACCCACTCCGACAAATCCGGCGGCATCAACAACGTCTGCGACCGATCACACACGATGAAGTTTTGTGGCATGCCGGAATGGTCTTAACCCCGCCGGACGACACACCTGTACCCGACAGCCACGGCGAGGAGCAGGTGCACAGCCAAGAGCGGGTCGGCACCCGCTTTCGTGCGCGCGGGGGCGTCAGGCCATCGACCTCGTACTGTCGTGTTTGAGACCGGCGGCGACCAGGAACAGACCGGCGTCGCCACGGTAGTCCTCGCGTGAGCCAGCAGTTGGGGTCTCGCGACGTCCTGCTGGTGCGGTTGAGTAGCGGCTGCCAGGTCGGAGGTCGCGCGGTTGTCGGCGGGTCGGAGATAGGGGTGCGGTTGATGCTGCCTGGAGGGAAAGAGCTGGGACAGGGTGGCGGCCGGCGAGGGCATCGCCGGTAGTTAGGCACTGGGTGGGAATCGGCGGTCGTGGAGCGCTGCTGCGCGTCGTGCAACTCATCAGCCATGCCGACGTGGTGCGGCACTACGCTCAGGCCTGATCTTTAGCGGTGCAGGCGATTTTCAGTGCGTAGCAGGTTGGGTGAGCATCTGCTTAGGGGCCGACGAATCGCGTCGGGCAGCGAGCTGGTACGGGGAGACTCGTGCAGCGCGAGCGGGTCCCGGGGCCGTGCTGGTTTTGGGTGATGGGCGGCAGGCGTGTCGAGCGGGGGAGCCAGCGGCAGCGGTCTCGCCACGACCGTGGGGTCGGCGGTCTACCGCGAGCGCGGCAGCATGCTGTCGTCGAAGGGCGGCAGGGGCTTGATGTGGGGCTCGAGCAGCTCCGCGGCCTGCTGCGTGGTGAGAACTTCGTCGGGCTCGAGTTTGATCAGGTCGTGCTCTGACGGGTCGTATTCCCACACATTCTCTCCGACAAGCCTGCCGCGCTCGTCGTAGGGCCACACCATCGCGACGCGACCTCGAAGCAGGTACGTGGCCTGGGAATCGACGTCCTGGCCGCCGGCGGCGAGGTGGGAGCCGAGCAGCTGCTGGTAGCCGACCATGGTGCTGACGACCATCCAGTCCCGACGGCCACGGTCTCGGTCTCGTTGTAGAAGACCGACTGGTTGGTCTGGGCCCAATAGGAGTAGAGCGGCTCGACTTGCTCGCGGCCCTCGAGCTGCATGGGCGGTTGTCCGATCATGTTGAAGCGGTACACGGGATGTTCGACGGTCATCTCTGGGGCGAAGATCTCTTCGTAGCGACCGGCGTGCTCGAGGTTGCGGTGGCGGTCGTAGGCCTGCAGGAGATAGCGGTGGCGAGGGTTCTCCGTGACTTCGATCAGCTCCTGCACCGCGATGTTGGTCTTGGTGATGTCGAGCTTCCTGGCTTCGACGGTTCCCATGAGCGTTCGCTCCTTGTTCGTGGTGGTCGGCTCGGTGCCGCTAGCGCAGTGGGTCGCCCCATTCGGTCTGCTCGCGCAGCTGGGCCTTGAGGACCTTGCCGCCGGGGTTGCGCGGGAGCGGCTCCTCGCGCAACGCCACGTACTGTGGAACCTTGAAGTCGGCGATCCGCTCGCGCACGTGGGCGATCACTGCATCGCAGTCGAACTCGGGCCCCGACACGATCACCGCGCCGACCTTTTCGCCCATCATCTCGTCTGGCACTGGTACGACGGCCGCCTCGAGCACCCCGGGGGCGCCCGCCAGCGCCGCCTCAACCTCGATCGAGTAGACGTTCTCGCCACCACGGTTGATCATGTCCTTGGCCCGGTCGACGATGTACAGCAGGCCGTCGTCGTCGATGCGCGCGAGATCGCCGGTATGGAGCCAGCCATCCACGAAGGTCTCGGCGGTGGCATCGGGCTTGTTCCAGTACCCCCGCACGACGTTCTGGCCGCGCACGAGCAGCTCGCCGACTCCGCTCGCAGGATCGGGCTCATACAGCGCCAAGTCGACCACCGGCATGGCAAAGCCCACGGAGTCGGCGTGCTCGGCGGCGTCCTCGTGGGGCAGGAACGAGGTCAGTGACGCGGTCTCGGTCAGGCCGAACCCGTTGCCGACCCGCGCAGCGGGGAAGGCCTTCATGATCGCATGCACCGCGCTGGCAGCGATCGGCGCGCCGCCGTATGACACCCAGCGCACGTGGCCCAGGTCGGTATGGGCGAAGGTCGGATGCCGGGTGAGCGCGTGGTAGATCGCCGGCACCGAGGTGAGCATCTGGATCCGCTCCCGGCTCACGGTCTGCAGAAATCCCTCGATGTCGAGGGCATTGGCCAGGATGAACGCGCGGCCGCCGAGCGCGGCCATCACGAGCAGCTGGCTGTTGCAGCCGGTGACGTGGAACAGCGGCACGTTTATTAGCGTCGCTAGCCCGGGCCCTTCGGTGCGGTCGATGCCCACGCAGCGCACGGCGTTCTCGATGTTGGCCAAGAAGTTGGCGTGCGAGGTCATCGCGCCCTTGGGAAAGCCAGTCGTGCCGCTGGTGTAGAAGATCGCGGCCAGGTCGTCCGGCTGCGGGTCCTCGACGGTCACCGGCTCGCCGTCGGGCAGCGCCTCGCCTGGCCGAAACACGTGCCGCGCGCCGGAGTCGGAGATCACGTAGTGCACCTCGGGCTCCTTGAACCGGGTGTTCACCGGCACCGCGACCACGCCGGCCAGCTGCGCTCCCCAGAACGCCAGCACCCAGTCGACGCCGTTGGGCAGCAGGATCGCCGCGCGATCGCCCCGCTGAAGCCCGGCGGCCCGCAGACCGCCCGCCACCCGTGCCGCCCGGTCCCACAGCTCGGTGTAGGTGAGAGTCTGTCCGCCGACCTCCGCAATCGCTCGGGCGTCCGGATCACGTTCGGCGCTCACGTGGAGCATGTGCACGAGCGAGTGGGGCAGTTCGGTGTAGCGCGCAATCCCGTCCGGTCCGCGCGCAACGCCGGCTTGGTCGAACGGGTCGCGACCACGGACAGCCGAAATGACGCTCGCCGCTGTTTGACGCTCGGTCATCTCAGCGATGCCTCCGGGGCGGTCGGCTCCGCGGCGCTGCTCTGCGGGTCGATGAGGATCTTGGCGTGATGGTCAGGCGTGGCTAACGCCTCGAACGCGGCCGCCACCCCTGGCAGGCCGACCACGCCGGTGACGAGCGGCGGGGTATGGATCTTGCCCTCGGCGAGCATGTGCAGCGTGTCGCGGAACTCCAGCGGCGTGTAGCCGACGACGAACCGCAGGTCGATCTCCTTGTTGATCGCCATCGACGGGCGGATGCGGTCCTCCCCCATGCACACGCCGACTCCGATCACGCGGGAGAACAGGGGCGCCGAGGCGATCACACCGTCGAGGATCCCGGGTACCCCCACGCACTCGAAGATCACTGGCCGCTTGGGCTTGATCCTGATGGTGTCGATCGCCCTCCAGGTGTGCTGCCAGGGCACGGGCAGGCGCCGGAGCTTCTCCGTAGTCGAGATCGCCAGCTCAACAGCATCGGGCAGCGTGTTCAAGTGGCCGCGATCGCCGGCGTCGTACGGGGACTGCTGCGCCGGGTCGACGACGATGTGCGCACCGCAGCGCGTGGCCAGCTCACGCCTCGCGGCGGAGAACTCGCCGGCCACGATAGTGCGGACGCCGCGGGTCTTCAGCAGGCAGATGATGGCCAAACCGATCGGTCCGCAGCCGATCACGATCGCGACGTCACGCTTGGAGATCTCGCTGCGGCGAACCGCGTGCCAGCCGATCGCCATCGGCTCGGTGAGCGCACTGAGCTCGGGACTCAGGCCGTTCGGGACCGCCATCATCAGCGACTCCTCCACCAGCACCTGCTCGGCATAGGCGCCCGGGGCCGCGTACGAGAGGCCGGTGGCATGGGGCTTGCCCGCGCGCCGGATCAACGGTAGGGCCACGACCTGGGTTCCGGCCGGAAGACGCTTGCGGCAGCCGGGGCCGTACTCCGCCACCTCACCGCAGAACTCGTGGCCGAACACGACGCGCTGGTCCGAGCGCATGAAGTCGTGGTAGCCGATCTCGGCCAGTACATCGGCCAGCTCGTCGGAGTGGTGGCGGGCGTGGAGGTCTGACCCGCAGATCCCGCAGCGCAGCACCCGCAGCGTGACCTGACCCTTCTCAGGCTGCGGTGCCCGAACATCGGTCAGCTCCAGCTGAGCCTCGCGGCACGCGACGGCCTTCATGGGTCACCCTCCACATCCACGCTCTTGTACTGACGGCAACGTAAGTTACGGTCGCGTCAGTACGGTAGCCTATTTCGGCGTGAGCGTGCAATCCAAGCGGGCCGGTCGCCTGAGCGCCGCAGCCCGGCGCGAGCAGCTGCTTGACGTGACCGCCCGGCTGCTCGGCGAGCGCGGCTTTCATGGCATCACGATCGAAGCGGTCTCTGCGGCTGCCAGCGTCACGCGCGCGACCGTCTACCTGCACTTCAAGGATCTCCACGAGCTACTGGAGGCGGTGATCGAGCGCGAGACCGCCCGCGCGCTGGCGCAGTTCTCCGAGACTGCGCTGGCGCCGCTGGACCAGGGCGAGCCGCGCGAGCTCATGCTCGAGGCCCTCGACGCCTACCTGCACGCCGTTGCGAGCCAGCCCACCACCTGGAGACTGATGCTGATGCCTGCCAAGGGTGCCCCGCCGGCGCTGCGCCGGACGTTGGCCGCCGGACGCGGAGCTGCGCTTGCGCGCCTGGCGCAGGCAGTTCAGCCGCTGGTAGACCTCAGCCCCGACATGCCAGACGCGGAGCTGACCGCCCGCATCCTGTCCACCATGTCTGACGAGTACGCCCGGCTGCTGCTTGCCAACCCCCACAAGTACCCGATCGAGCGCCTGATGGACCACGCACGCTGGTGGCTGCGCCGAGGGCCCTTCGAGCGGGCGGCCGCCGCGGCTGTCGCCTGAGACCTGAGCACGGGAGAGGAGAAGCCAATGGCCATCGTCGAGAACCGGCCCACTTCGACCGGCGAGGACGCCACGGCGATCGCCGAGCTGCACGAGATCGTCGCGCGCCAGCGCGAGGCATTCCGTGCTGACCCGTTCCCAACGCTCGCCGAGCGCCGAGAGCTGCTCGGTGTGCTGGCAGAGATGGTGCTCGCGCACCGCAGACAGATCGAGGAGGCGATGAGCGCAGACTTCGGCGTGCACCCCACCGTCGCCACTGATCTGATCGAGGTCCTCGGAGTCGCCGGGCGCGCCGCGTACGCCATCGAGCGGCTGGAGGAGTGGATGGCGCCCGAGTCGCGCGAGGTCGACCCGGCGCTGTTCGGCTCCGCGCGCGCGTTCGTTCAGCCACAGCCCAAGGGCGTGGTCGGCAACATTGTTCCGTGGAACTTCCCCTTCGATCTCTCCATCGGGCCGCTGGTCGAGATGCTCGCGGCCGGCGACCGGGTCGTGATCAAGCCCTCCGAGTTGACGCCCGCATGCGGCGAGCTCCTGCGCGACATGGTCCGCTCGACGTTTGACCGCAACCGCGTCGACGTCGCGCTCGGCGGGCTCGAACTGGCCAAGGCGTTCACCCATGTCCGCTGGGATCACCTGCTCTACACCGGCAGTCCCGCCATCGGACGCGAGATCGCCAAAGCGGCTGCCGACCAGCTCGTGCCCGTGACCCTCGAGCTCGGCGGGAAGTGCCCGGCGATCGTTGCCGAGGACAGCATCGACGCCGAGACGGTCAAGCAGCTGCTCGGCACCAAGGCCATCAGGAGCGGACAGATGTGCATCACCGTCGACTACTGCCTCGTCCCCCGCGACAAGCTCGAGGACTTCGCACAGCTGGCGCTCGAGCACGTGCGCGACGCCATGCCTGGTTTCTGCCAGTCCGACAGCTGTACCGGGATCATCACCAACCGCCACCGAGAGCGGATCGAGCGACTGCTCGCCGAGGCGTGCGAACGGGGTGCCGACGTGCGCCAACTCGAGGACGCGCCCGGTGCCGACGAGGGCGATCGGCGGCTGCCGCTGGCCCTCGTCATCGACCCCGCCGACGACCTCGCGATCATGCGCGAGGAGATCTTCGGGCCGATCCTCCCGCTCAAGCCCTACGACCAGCTCGACGAAGCGATCGAGCACGTCAACACCGGCGAGCGGCCGCTCGCGCTCTACGTGTTCGCCAAAGACCGGGCCGTGGCCGACGATGTCCTGCGGCGCACGACCTCCGGCGGCGCCTGCGTCAACACGGCGGCCGCCCACGGAGCGCTGCCCTCGCTCCCGTTTGGCGGCATCGGCCAAAGCGGCTCCGGTCGCCATCACGGCATCGAGGGATTCTGCGAATTCTCAAACCTCCGTGGCGTGTTCGTTCGCGGCGAGGGCGACCTCATCGAAGCGTTCGCACCACCCTACGGGCCCGAGGCGCACGCCATCGTCGAGGCGGCATTCGCCGGCGACGGCCGGGAGTAGGGCTCGGAGTTCGCGAGTAGCCTCGGCGTAGCGGTACCGCTGCAACGAGCCCACCCGAAATCGCGGGGGTGATCATGGGCTCGCAGGTCGCCCTCTGAACGACTCGTCCCGGCTCACCTTTCGCGAGCGCGCGCCAGACACCGGTCGCGAACGCGCTCCTCGCCAACCGGAGCCGGGTAGTGGCCGTGCGTCCTGGCGACGATCTGACACCCCGTTTCAGGCTGATCAGGTCCGACCCAATCGACGCCCAGCGGTCCCCCAAGGGTGTGCAAGCGGTCACGCGTGGAATGCGATCGGTCGGCCCTTCGGGGGATGCTTCGAGGCGTCCGCGGCGCGCTCGAGCGGCCGACCGTTAGCTGCGAGCGCAGCGGCATCAGCTAGCGCCGGATGCACGGATCTGGCGATTTGCGTGACGAAGCTCAGCGGCGCGGCTCGGCCTTGCTTTCGCGCTACGACGTGAATTTCGGCCCTCTGTTCCCGTTTGGGCGAGCATCGCCGCGAGCGCGGCACCGATGCTGTGGTTCGTCGCATCCAGGTTGGTTGGCTGTCAGAGTCGAAGCAGCATCGCGCCGAGACCCACCAGTCCGAACGCCTTGCCGTATAGCTGGCGCATCTGTCCGAGCACGTCGGACTGCTGGACGCGCTCGACGATCAGCCCCTTCTCGAGGCGCACCCAGTCGAAGAAGCTAGCCTCGTACTCCCGCTTGGTCGCCGGTGCCCCGTAAAGCCTCCCGGTGTTCGTCCCGCGCACGATGCCGTGGGCGATCGCGGTCGCGTCTCCTGCCTGCAGGTCGGAGAGCTCAACGTGGAGGTCCGGGATCCCCTTCCACACCTGGCGCAGCGACGCTGTCGCGTCCTCCCAGCCGACGAACCCCCTGGTGAACCCGACACAGTTCTCCCGGTAGCGGGCCGTGTCGACGACGCCTGCGGCGGCCGCGAAGTCCTTCGCATTCAGCGCGTCGATGAACGTGTGGTAGACGACCGCTGGTTGCTCCGGGATCACGGGTTCAGCGCTCATGGCGCGACTCCCCTCGCGACGGTGATCAGGGCGGGTCATAAATGTCCTCCCGCATCGATGTTGGGACGTAACCGTTGAGGTAGCGGCGGAGGCCTTCAGCGACGGGTTGAAACCCGTTGCGAGCGTAGAAGGCGTGTGCGTGGGTGCGGTGCTTGAGCGGGACGAGCTGGATCATGTAGCAGCCTGCTTCTTCAGCACGCCTGACGGCGTCGTCTATCAGAGAGCGTCCGAGACCTCGTCTCCGGCTCTGTTCGTCGACGACGAAGTTCTCGACGATCGCCCAGGGTGAGGCGTCGTGGGTGAGGTTGGCGGAGATGATGAGGTCGGCGGTTCCGCTGACTCGCCCGTCGGTCTCGGCCACGAGGACGAGCCGACCATCCTGGCTGAGCATCGCTTCGAGCACGCTGCGGGCGCGCACAGGATTGGTTGGGAAGGCTGGGTGGAGCTGTTCGAGCAGGCGGAGGAGAGCTTCAAGATCGGCTGGAGTCGCTGCGCGGATCGTCACCGCAGGTGAAGTGTCAGAGGAGCTGATCGGGGGTCGCTTTCGCGTCTTCGGACGGAATGCTGTCGGGTAGCCCGAATCCGCGCATCACGCTGCGGTCGAGGAACCGGGTCACGGCGGCGATCTGGTTGCCTTCGAGGGTGAGGACGATCATCCCGGCCCCGTGCGCGATCCCGCTCTCGGGGTCGCGCCGGTAGCACCCAAACGCGGGTTGAGTGTTGGCGCGGATGGGAACAAGGCGGTGGCGTCCGGCTTCGGGGCGGTGCCATCCGGCGCTCATGAACGCGCGGATCGCTTCTTTGCCCTGGTATTGGATCGTGGCGGGTGGCATTGTCAGCCAGGCGTCGTCGGTCAGCAGCTGGACGACGCCCTCGACGTCGTTGGTCTCGAAGGCTTGGGCGAACCGGCGTGCGAGCTCGCGTTCCTGTGGGGAGTTCGCGGCGGGCGGTGGTTCCCGGTCGGCAGAGGGAGCGAGCTGCTCGACCGCGGCACGCGCGCGTTTGAGGGCGCCTTTGACCGCTTCCTCGGTGGTGTCGAGCATGTCGGCCACCTCGGGTGCGTGGAAGCCTAGGACGTCGCGGAGGACGAGCACGGCGCGCTGTCGGGGAGGGAGTTGTCCGATCGCGGCGACGAATGCGAGCTCGACGGTTTCCTTGGTCTCGTACCTGGCGTGTGGTCCAGGGGAGGTATCGATGACGCCCTCGAGCAGCAGGTCGGGGTAGGGCTCAAGCCAGGTGGGCTCGACGGTGCGAGTCGGCTCGGGGACGGGGAAGGCGAACTCTCTACCGGGCGGGGGCCGTCGGCTGGCGTCGCGCAGCGCGTTGAGGCAGCGATTGGTGGCGATGCGGTACAGCCAGTTGCGCAGCGACGCACGCCGCTCAAAGCGCTCGAGCCCCCGCCAGGCGGCGAGCATCGTCTCCTGGACCATGTCCTCAGCGTCTTGCATCGATCCGAGGATCCGGTAGCAGTGCAGTTGCAGCTCGCGACGGTAGGGGTCGGTGAGCTTGCGGAATGAGTTCTCGTCGCCGCGCGCGGCCTGGTCCAGCAGCGCCTCTGTCATCGGCTGATCCTTGCATCTACGGGTCCTTTCACGGGTCCGGTCGTGGTCATCACGTAGTCAGACACCAGTCGGGGTACGAAGGGGTCGCGACCCTTTTCTCGATTGGCTGGTGTCTCACCGGGCGTCAACCGTTCTCGACCGGAAAGGACCGGACATGCTGAGGATGCTGCGCTCACGAACCCAGGATGCGACGAGGTCGCCAGTGTGGACGCTGGTCGTCGCCTCGCTGGCGCTGATGATGGCGTTCCTCGACGCGCTAGTAGTCACCACGGCCCTGCCCAGCCTGCGGAGCTCGCTGCACGGGAGCCTGGCCGACCTCGAATGGACCGTCAACGCATACAACCTGTCGTTCGCGTGCCTGCTGTTGACCGGCGCGGCGCTCGGCGACCGCTTCGGTCGGCGGCGGATGCTGTGCGTCGGCATCGCCACCTTCTGCGGAGCGTCGCTGCTGGCCGGGGTGGCCCCGACGATCGGTGTGCTCGTCGCCGCCCGGGCACTGCAGGGCGCCGGCGCAGCGATCATGGTGCCGCTCACGCTCACGCTGATCACGGACGCCTACCCGCCGGAGCGGCGTGGCTGGGCGATCGGGATCTGGGGCGGGGTCGGGGGCTTGAGCGGGGCGATCGGGCCGTTCCTCGGCGGCACGCTCGTGCAGGCACTGTCATGGCATTGGATCTTCTTGATCAACCTCCCGATCGGACTGGCGCTGATCCCGACCGCGCTGCTGCGGGTCCGCGAGAGCCACGGCGGCCACCCGCGCCTTGACGTCCCAGGCGTCGCGCTAGTCACTGCCGGACTGTTCGCGATCACCTGGGCGATCATCCGAACCAACACGATCGGATTGGGCAGTCCCGAGGTCGCATGCGCACTGCTTGCGGGCGTCGTGGTGCTCGCGCTGTTCGTGCGCTGGGAGCGGCGAACCACTCATCCGATGCTCCCGCTTTCCCTGTTTCGCCAGCCGCGCTTCAGCGCCGCCAACGGGATCAGCTTTTGCCTGTTCGCCGGGTTGTTTGGCGCGCTGTTTCTGATGTCTCAGTTCTTCCAGACCGCACAGGGAGCGAGTCCCCTGCAAGCGGGCGCCGAGCTGCTGGTCTGGAGTGCGACCGGATTGTGCGTCGCCCCGGTCGCAGGGAAGCTGGCAGACCGATACGGCAACCGGCCGTTCATGATTGCCGGGATGCTGATGCAGACAGCCGGGCTCGGATGCCTGGCGATCATCGCCACGAGGCGTGCGGCATTCCTCGAGATGGCGCCATTGCTCACCATTGCTGGCGCAGGCACGGCGATGGTGTTCCCCACGGTGGCAAACGAGGTGATGGGCTCCGTCGCGCCGATTCTGACCGGCATCGCCTCCGGAACCAACAATGCGCTCCGAGAGCTCGGAGGCGTCTTCGGTGTCGCCGTGCTCGCCTCGGTATTCAACCGACACGGGGTCTACAGCTCGCCGGAGACGTTTGTCGTCGGTTTCAAGACCGCCCTCTGGGTCGCCGTCGCCTTCTCTGCGGCGGGAATCCCGCTCGCCCTGTCCCTCAAGCGCAGGCGCGAGCCAAGATCGGCACCGGCGCCCGCGCCAGTCGCTGTCACCGCGGACGCCTGACGGTTGGGCCGGGGAACGAGACCAGCGGGCCGTTCCCCGGCCGCCTACGACCTCAGCACCCACCCCGGACTCGCGCCCACGCCAGACATGGACACGAGCAGGAGCCCCAGATGACATCGCAAACAATCAGAACACCGGAGGAGAACGATGGCCTGCGGATTCGGGCCGAGAGCGCCGACGACGCGCCGTCGCTCCTCCAGCTCTTCGACGACGCCGTCGCGTGGCTTGTGGCGCGCGGGCAGACGGGCCAGTGGGGGACTGAGCCGTTCTCCAAACAGCCACGGCAAGTAGCTCGGGCCGAGGGATGGGCCGCCAGCAGGGGCCTTTGGCTTGCGGTCGATCAGGGCGGGACGCCTGCAGGTGGGATCGTGCTCGGCGAGGCCCCTGACTACGTGCCACCGCCTGAGCGGCCGGAGTTGTACGTGCGGTGGCTCTTGACCGCGACTGCCTGGCGAGGTCGCAGCGTCGGAGCAACGCTCATCGACCACGCGATAGTGATCGCCCGCTCTCGCCACGCCGAGCAGCTCCGAGTCGATTGCTGGGCCGGCGTGCCCGCCCTGCCAGCCGTGTACGAGCGGCTGGGCTTCATGAGGCTCGGCTCGTTCGACCTAGACGGGTGGCCCGGGGCGATCCTCAAGCGAGATCTTTGAATCCCCCGACTCCATGCCCTCCCGCCGCGCGCCCGCGCTCGCGACCCCTTCGCGCCCCGCTTGGTGTCTCAATGGGCGAGGAAACACTCACATCCGCGAGGTAGGAGGCTCACGTGACGTCACACCCCGTAGCTACATCGGAAGAGCACCTGAAGGCTCGTCTGCAGTTGCTCCAAGCCGAGAAGGAGCTAACCCGCCAGAGCGACCAACTCGCCCGGCAGCGCCGGCAGCTGCCTTGGGTGGAGGTCGAGAAGGACTACGTCTTCGATACCGCGGACGGCGAGATGACGCTGCCCGAGCTCTTCGATGGTCGCTCGCAGTTGCTCGTCTACCACTTCATGTTCGGCCCCGAGTGGGAGGCTGGTTGCCCAGCCTGCTCGATGTGGGCCGACGGCTTCGATCGCGTCGTCGTCCACCTCAACCACCGCGACGTGAGCATGGTCTGCGCCTCACGGGCCCCGCTGGACCGGCTCGAGGCGTTCAAGCAGCGGATGGGATGGTCAATCCGCTGGGTCTCCTCACTGCGCAATGACTTCAACTACGACTATGACGCGTCTTTCCCTGAGGAACGCGTAACGGCCGGGGCCAAGCACAACTTCACGCAGGAGCCGAGCGGCGAGGAGCACGCCGGCATGAGCGCCTTCGCGCTCGACCACGGCCGCGTCTACCACACCTATTCCTGCTACGGACGTGGGCTGGAGGCCTTCAACACCGGCTACCAGCTGCTCGACCGGGCGCCGAACGGGCGCGACGAAGACGATCTCCCATTCAACATCGCGTGGCTCCGCCGTCGCGACGAATACGAGACGGCCTAATGACGCCGAAGTCGAGTCAAGCGGCCCTACCCCGTCGATGAACAAACCCACGATTCAGGAGGAGAGCATGCTCGAGATCCGGCATCGCGTAGGGATTCAGGCACTGCCCGGGCGCGTATACGAGGCGCTGACCACGACCGAAGGAGTCGCATCGTGGTGGTGGCAGGACGCGCGTGGTGACGCGCGAGCGAACGGGCGCATCGAGTGTTACGTCGATGAGAAGCCGATGGTCGTAATGCGGCTCTCCGAGCAGGCGCCGGACCGACGGGTGAGCTGGCGCTGCATGAAAGGTCCGGAGGAGTGGCTTGACACGACCGTCACCTTCGAGATCGATCGCGGCGGTGATGAGACCGTGGTCACCCTGACGCACGGGGGCTGGCGGCTGCCGACGGATTTCATGGGGCAGTCCAGCACCAAGTGGGCGATCTACCTCGTGGGCCTCAAGCAGCTGTTGGAGGGCGGCAGCGCGACCCCGTTCCCGGCTTGCCCTCCAATCAGCAACATGGGCTAAGCGGCCGATGACAGAACTGCCTCAACCCACCGACTTGTCACCCGCCCGCATAGCGGCAGCCGTCGAGCGGATCGACCGGGTGTTCCTCAGCACGCCCCAGTTCGTCAGCGATGAGCTCTCAGCGGTGGTCGGGCGCGAGCTGGTGATCAAGAACGAGACAGGCACGCCGATCGGGAGCTTCAAGGGCCGGGGAACATGGCTGCTGGCCGAACAGCTCGACCCGGCCAAGACCTGGGTGTGCGCCACCGCGGGTAATTTTGGGCAGGGGCTCGCGTACGCTGCTCGCGCCTGCGGCGCTCGCGTCGAGGCGTTCGTGTCAGCCGCGGTGCC
The DNA here is from genome assembly GCA_963731355.1 of uncultured Solirubrobacterales bacterium. Taxonomy (GTDB): domain Bacteria; phylum Actinomycetota; class Thermoleophilia; order Solirubrobacterales; family Solirubrobacteraceae; genus Palsa-465. The sequence continues at coordinate 452,166 of CAVSUS010000009.1, forward strand.
CGAAGCGAAGCTCACAAGCATGCGTGCGCTCGGCGGGCAGGTGCACGTGGCGGCCGAGCCCTGGCCGGCCGCCCGCGACCAGGTAGCCGCCAGCGAACGGCGACTGCTCGTCCTCGACGGGCTTGGGCCCGAGATGGCGGAAGGGGCCGGGACGATCGCGCTTGAGCTGGAGGCGTCGGGCCCGATCGATGTCGCGATCGTCCAAGTCGGCGACGGCGCGTTGATCTCCGGTGTCGCCTGCTGGCTCAAGCACAGGCGGCCACAAACTCGAGTCGTGGGTGTCTGCGCAAGCGGCGCTCCCGCAATGGCCCGCAGCTTTGCCGCCGGGCGCGTCATCTCGACTCGTGACACGCACACGATCGCAACGGCGATGGCCGTCTCTGAGCCGATCCCACAATCGTTTGCCCGCGTGGTTGCGCTCGTCGACGAGATCGTGCTCGTCGACGACGAGGACCTCCGCGCCGCTCAGCAAGTGATCCTCGACACGCTCGATATCGCCGTCGAGCCCGCCGGCGCCGCGGGCGTCGCCGCCCTGGTCCGCCACGGGGACCGCTTGCCTGAAGGACGCGCCGCCGTCCTGCTCACGGGCGCCGGCACGCCAAGGGAGTGACCGTGCCCCGTTCACGCGACGATCAGCCTATGGCGGCCCTGCTCCTCTTCGGTGACACCGAGCGCTCGCCCGCGATCCGGCACGAGGTTCCGCTGGTGATCCTCGACCCGCTGATGTTTTGCGAGCGCGATGGGCGACGTTTCGTCCTCGCCAAGCATCTCGAGCGCACCCGGATAGAGCGGGCGCTCCCGGACGCGGAGATCCTCGACTTCCTCGACTTCGGGATGAAGGAGCTCGCCGAGACCGGACTGCTGCCCGAGGAGGCCGAGCGCGAGGTCGCCGCCCGCGTGGCGCGACATATCGAGTTGCGCGAAGCGACGATCCCCGGCGACTTCCCCGTCGCGCTCGCGGACAGGCTCCGCCAGCAGGGGATCCGCCTCCGGGTGGACGACCGCGCCGTCCAGCGCCGCCGCCGCAACAAGGTCGGCACCGAGCTCGACGGCATCCGCGCCGCGCAGCGAGCGGCCGAGGCGGGCATGCGCGCCGCCGCGCAGATATTGGCCCGTGCACGCCCCGGAGATGACGGCCGCCTATACATCGACGGCGCCGAGCTGCTGGCCGAGCAGGTACGCGAGGCGCTCCGCGCGGCCTGTGCGGCCGCGGGCGCTCCCGCGCCGCCCGACGTCATGATCACCACGGTCTGGAGCGGGTTCGGTAACGAGCCAGGCAGCGGCCCGCTCCCCGCAGGGCTCCCCGTCCAAGTCGACCTCTGGCCACGGCACGAAGCCACCGCGTGCTGGGCCGACATGACCCGCACATTCGTGGTGGGCGAACCCTCGCCCGAACACGCTCAGATGATCGCCGAGCAGGAGCAGCTGGTGCGCGGCGCCCTCGAGCAGGCGATCGCCGCCGTGCGCCCCGGGGTCACCGGACGGGAGCTATACGACGCGACATGCGACCGCTTCGAGAAAGCCGGCTACCGCACCCAACGCACCGGCCCCGGCGAGGATGCCAGCGAAGGCTTTCAGTTCTCGCTCGGACACGGCGTCGGCCTAGAGGTGCACGAGGCGCCCCTGCTCGGGCTCGCGGGCGCAGACGCGATCATCGTCGGCGATGTGCTCGCGATCGAGCCCGGGCTGTGGGACCGAAGGATCGGCGGCGTGCGCTTCGAGGATCTCGTGCTCGTCACCGAAAACGGCGCGGACGTACTGACCCGGTTCCCGTACCAGCTCGCCCCGCATAGCTGACCAGCCTCAAGCTCAACATCCCAAAGGAGGTATCGATGTCAACCTATCTGTTCACCTTTCGCGCTCCGGACGGATACGCACCACCGGCCGACACCTTCGATCGCTGGGCCGGCTGGCAGGTACAGCTCGGCGCCCGACTCAAGGACCGCGGCAACGTCGCCTTCAGGGCGAGCGTGGTTGGTAACTGTGGGCCGGACACCAATCTCGGCGGCTACTCGCTCGTCAGAGCGGCGAGCCCCCACAAGGCCGTTGCGTTGGCGCACGACTGTCCGATCCTCCCGGACGGCGGCGGAGTCGAGATCGGAGAACTCACCAACCAGGACGATCAGTTCGACGAGTGGTTGGCGGCGCAAAGCTGACGAGGCTGGGAGATCGCAAATCTCCGCACCCGGCGATGAAGGCCCGAGCGCCCAACCAGACTCATCACCTGGACGGGTGGTTGTCGGCGTTGGCGGATCCGACGAGGCGACGGATCGTGGAGATCCTTGGTCAGTCGCCGCACGCGGCAACCCAGATTCACAATGCGTTTCCAATTTCCGCGCCAACAGTTAGCCGCCATCTGCGGGTCTTACGCGCGGCGGGGTTGGTCGTCGAGCATGGGATTCCGGGCGATAGGCGGGTGCGTGTGTACGCGCTCGCGCCGGAGCCCATCGGCGAGCTTCAGGGATGGCTTGAGCGGCTCAGCCAGGCCTGGCAGGGGCACCGCCACCAGCCAGCGCGCTCAAGACTCGCAGATCGAGAGTGATGAGGTGGAGGAGATGCGAAAGCTCGATCGCCGGCCTCGCCGGTGCCTGCCGCATCACGGGAATGCAGAAGCGCTGGTCTCGCTTTGCTCGCCGGACGGTACTTCGGCCCGCTCCGATGGGCGACCCGCCTTGCGCGGACAGCAAGGCTTTGGATCGGGGCTTCCGGCACCGACGTCTGGTTCGGCTGCCTGGCTGTCGCCTGGGCGAGTTGCGGGTCGACTGCTGCCAACGCGACGGGACGCTTGCGTTCACGATATCGCGCGCCTCTCAAACGCTTCGACGCAGCTGCGCGACGGTCAGAGGCGGATGCGGTTGCGGGTCGCTTCGCGGGCGCGGTTGATGAGGGTGTTGTCGTCGTGCAGGACGGCTGCGATGTTCGTTCCGGCGAGGATCATGCCGAGCTCGAACGCGAGCTGGTCGGGGTCGGCGTCGGGGGTGAGCTCCCCGGCGGCTTGCGCATCGCGTGTGGTTTGTGCGAGGAGGTCTCGCCATTGCCGTTGATAGTGGGCGACGCGATCGCGTACCGGCCCGCTGTGGCCGCCCACCTCGGCCGACGCGGTGACGAAGAAGCAGCCGCCGGGGAAGATCCGCTGCTCGACGTAGTCGAGGTACCCGTCGCAGAGGCGCTTGAGCCGGTCGCGTCCGGGGGACGTGGTCGTAATCGCGGGGGTGACGACGTGCGTGATGAAGCTCGCACGGGCGGCGTCGATCGTCGCGAGCTGCAGCTGTTCCTTTGATCCGAACAGCACGTAGACGCTGCTCTTGGGCATGCCGATGGCGTTCGCGAGCCGCGCGATCGAGATGCCATCAAGACCTTCGAGCGTCGCGAGCGCCGCCGCGTGCTCGAGCACGCGTGCGCGGGACCGGTCCCCCGGGGCGCGTGTCCGACGCGCCGGGTCGGTCAGCTCGGTTGGTGCGAGTTGCTCGTCGACGCCCTCGGCCATCTCGCTTGACATTCTATACGTACAACCGTACAGTGCTGAACGATCGTACGTATAATGCTGGAGGAGGACCGGTGAACACAGCCGACTCGCGAAGTATCGAAACCGCGAACGCCGACTATCTGGTCGTCGGAGCTGGCGCGAGCGGGCTCGCCTTCGCCGACGCGCTGGTGGCCGAGGCGGAGAACGTCGAGGTGACCGTGATCGACCGCCAACAGGCTCCGGGTGGTCACTGGCTGCACGCGTATCCGTTCGTTCGCCTGCATACCCCGTCCGCCTACTATGGGGTGAACTCGCTGGGGCTCGGCGAGGACCGCATCGACCAGATCGGCGAGAACGCCGGGTACTACGAACGGGCCACTGGCGATCAGGTCTGCGCGCACTTTGCCCAGGCGGCGCTGCGGCTCACGCAAACGGGGCGGGTCCGGCTGCTAACCCGCCACGAGCATCTGGGCCGCGGGAGTGAGGTTGAACAGGTCCGAGACTTGAGCACCGGCAAGCTTCACGAGATCGCCGTGCGTCGCAAGGTCGTCGACGCTCGCTACCTCGAGGCCTCGATCCCGGCCACCCACCAAGCCCCGTTCGATGTGGCCGCGGACGCCCGGGTCGTGCCTGTCAACGAGCTGCCGGACGCCGCGCAGTCGGCCTCCTCCTACACGGTGCTCGGTTCCGGCAAGACGGCGGCGGATGCGTGCATGTGGCTGCTGGACAACGGTGTCGAGCCGGACCGGATTCGGTGGATCCGGCCCCGCGATGCCTGGTTCTATGACCGCCGCCACTGGCAGCCGCTCAAGCAGGTCGGCGCGATCATGGAAGGGATCTCGCTCGACGCCGAAGCGGGCGCCCAGGCGGCGAACGTCGACGAGGTGTTCGAGCAGCTCGAGGCATCGGGGCGGCTCGTGCGGATCGACCCGTCCCGGCCGGCAACGATGTACCGCGGCACGATGCTCAGCGCCCGCGAGCTCGACGCCCTGCGACAAGTCGCGGACGTCGTCAGGCTCGGCCGAGTACGCCGGATCGAAGCCGACCGCATCGTCCTCGAGCGCGGGGAGACCAAGACCAGCGCCGACGTGCTGCACGTCGACTGCACAGCGCTCGGCCTCAACAACGCCCCGGCTACGCCGATCTTCCAGCCCGGCCGGATCGTGCTCCAGCAGGTGCGATACCTCTCCCCGACCTTCAACGCAGCCCTCGTCGGCTTCGCCGAGGCCCACCGGGACGACGATACGGACAAGAACCGGCTCTGCCCCCCGAACCCGTACCCCAGCAGCATCGACGACTGGCCACGGATGATGAGCCGGACATGGAGAACGGAACGACGATGGTTGAGCGAACCCGACCTCTCCGCGTGGATCGCCGGCAGCCGGCTGAACCTGCTGGGCGCACTTCCCAACCACGCGACCGACCCCTCGGTGCAGACCGCGGTCGCGCGATACCTCACACACGTCCCGACCGCAATCGAGCGGCTCAGCAGCTGGAGGGATCGAGCCCACGCCCAGGGTGAAGCGACCGGGAGTCGGCTCGCCGTCGGCGAGACGTGACGCTCCCGCCAGCGGAGCACCACTGCCGAGTCCGGCGGCGGAGCATGCGAATTGGACGACCACTAGGAGCCACTCCTCGCCGCCCGCGTGTGCCCCTCGTCCGTACTGATGCAGAAGCGCTGCCGCGAACCTGACGCTGCTCCGGAGCACTCACCTGACCTGCTCTCGCGCTCGGACGTGTATCTCGGCACGGTCGGCGGCGCGCCCCCGTTTGCGCGGATCTCGGGCAATCCGACTGCCTGGCGCTGAGACCCGGCAATGCTGGCGGCTGTCTGCTGCCGGTGCGAGGTGCGGGTTGTGCCTCGCCTTCTGCGCGTTCAGGTGAGGATGGCGGCCGCCGCTGAGCGGAACCAGCCGCGGTATCGCTGCGCTGACCAATGCCGCTCGATGACCAGCATCCGATAGACGTCAGGCATGCGGCGGTAGACGACGTCGGAGAGGTGGCGCTTGAGGATGCGGCGGGCTTCCTTCTTGGTATGACCGGCGGCGCGTGCGTTGGCATAGACCTTCTGGGCGCGCGGCTCGCAGCGCAGCTGGGTGACTGCCATGCGGTGAAGGACCGCGTTGATCCGGCGGTTGCCGCCTGGGTTGTAGCGGTGGCGGATCGGCTCGGTCGGACCCTCGGCCGTCGAGGCGGGTAGCGGAGCCGAGCCGTTAAAGCGGGCAAACCCGCCGCCGGTGAAGCGCCGCACGTCGCCCACCTCCACCAGCAGCTCGGCGACCGACCGGGTGCTCAGGCCGCAGAGCTCGGACAGCGTCGAGCCGCTCGCGCGCACGAGCGCGTCGAGCTGGGAGACGACGCGCTTCTCCTCGCCATCGAGCTGCGCGATCTGCGCGCGGTAGTCGTCGAGCAGCTGCAGGCGTAGCCGGGTCGGCGGGTCATAGCGCCGGCGGCGATTGCGGGCTCCAAGCGCCCGCAGCCGGGGGCGGACCGCCTTGGTGTCGGGCAGCTGTGCGCGCAAGGAGAGCGGCAGTTCGCACAGCAGATGCTCGGCCTCGTTGACCAGATGCTGGCGGCTGGTCAGGATCGACCGGCGCCGGTTATGCCACAACACCAACAGCTGGTGCTGCTCATCCGGGCCCTGGTCCTGGCCCGCGCGCTTAAACGCCTTGGGCAACAGCGCGTGCGCCAGCACCTCGCGGGCGATCCGCTCGGAGTCCAAGGTGTCAGACTTGCCGCGCTGACGCGCACGATCCAACCGCCGTGTCCGGTTGGCACACACATCGCGCACGTCATAGCCGCGGTCGGTCAGGAACACCGCCGTGTGCCGCCCCCAGCTCGCCGAGCCCTCGATCCCCCAGCGGGCGATCGGGCCGAACTGCCGCGCCCACGCCTCAAGCTCGCGATGGCCCGCGCCCGACACGCGGAAATGCTCAGAGCCGAGGAGCCCAGCCCGCGCATCTACGACCGTCGCGGTCAGCGTCCGCTTGTGCGGATCGATTCCCACCACGTTGCCCGCATGATCGGGCGTCATCAGCAGATGCGATGGGCCCGGACCGCGCCTCTTCACTCTCCCCATCATTACCTCCAGACCGGTTATGTTGTGAGCGGACCGGCCGACAACATCCCGGTGGGCGCCCCTCGCGGGCGAACGCTTCTATCAAGTCAGGCCGATCCTCGATTGGCACGAACCGAGGTCGACACTTCACGCCAAAGACACCCCCCGGGGAGGTCAGACTGCTTTGGAGTCAGACCTCGGTTCAGCCATCGACCCTACGCGAACCGTCGCCCGCGCGGGCACCGAGAAGTCAACACCGGGACTGCTTGATCGCCATAGCGGCCGTCAGCCCGAGACTTCCGTCACTGTCAGAGTCATTCGTCGTCTGGGCGTTGACGTCCGACCCGTCCGGTTGGTTCTCGGGCTGGCGGCGGGCTGACTCTCGACTGCCGCGTCGACTGCTTGGCCTGACCGGCAAAGCTTGTGTCGCCCGTCGCCGCCCGAGGACCGCCGGCGTGACTTGATAGGAGCGTGGCTTTCGCCTTGCGTGACGGTTGTCCGCCGGAGATCCGCTTCATCGGTACTCAACCAAACGAAGGGACGGCGTGCATGGTCGTGATCGGGGCGGACACCCACAAGGGCAGCCACGCGCTTGCGGCGGTGGATGAGGGAACCGGCCGGGTGCGCGGCAGCCGGGAGATCAAGGCTGACGGTGCAGGGCATCTGGCCGCGGTCCGGTGGGCTCGCGGCCTTGATGACGATCGCGTGTGGGCGATCGAGGACTGCCGGCATGTCTCACGCCGGCTCGAGCAGGCGCTGCTGGCCGCGGGCGAGCGGGTAGTCAGAGTCCCGCCGCACCGGATGGGCGCGTCCCGCAAAGGCGAGCGCGAGCCGGGCAAGTCGGACGAGATCGACGCGCTCGCGGTCGCCAGAGCGGTCGTCAAGGACGGCGTCGAGCAGTTCCCGGTCGCACATCTCAACGAGCAGGCGATGGAGATCCGGCTGCTGCTAGATCACCGCGACGATCTCGTCGCCGACCGCACCCGCACCGTGAACCGGCTGCGGTGGCATCTGCTTGAGGTGTGCCCGGAGCTCGAGCGCTCGCTCAAGCGCGGCGCACTGAACCAGGCGCGCGTGCTCGACCGGGTCGACCGGCGGTTGCGGAAGCTGCCCGCCGGCGCACGGGTCAGGATCGCGCGCGAGCAGCTCGCGCAGCTGCGCAGGCTCAACCAACAGGTCGATCAGCTCGCGGCAGAGCTGCTCGACCTGGTCAAGGCCCACCGGCCGCAGCTGCTCGCCGAGCAGGGCTGCGGTGCGGTCACCGCGGCGGTCCTGATCGGTCATACCGCCGGCAACGAGCGCTTCCGCTCCGAGGCGAGCTTCGCGCTCCAGACCGGCACCGCGCCGATCCCATGTTCCTCGGGAAAGCGCACCCAGCATCGGCTCAACCCCGGCGGGGACCGCCAGCTCAACCACGCACTGCACGTCATCGCGATCTCCCGCGCGCAACGCGACCCCGCCACCAAGGAGTACCTCGCCCGCAAAGAGGCCGAAGGCAAGACGAAGAAGGGAGCGCTAAGGTCCCTCAAGCGCCACCTCGCACGCCGTTTCTACCACCTCCTCGCCGAGCCGGCGCTCCCACCCGCCGACGATCACAGCACGACCGAGCTTATCCCCCGCCCCTCTCAGCTCGACCGCGACGACGTCGACAAGACGATCATCGCCGCCGCTCCGATGCCGATGGTATGCGTGTCATAGCTCGGGCTTTTCCACCGGCCCCTTGACGGTCCCAGTGGACAGTTCGCAAATAGCGCACTTCACTCACACACCCTAAGTAACAGTGAAAACCCCGCAAATAGCGAACCTCACTTGATGTCATGAAGGGCCGGGCGGGCTCCGGCGGCCCGGGTGGCGTGCGCCGGCCGGGCGGCAGGAAGTCGGCCCTCCGCCCCGAACTGCAGAGTTCGAGACCGCGCGGATTACGGCCGCTCGGCCGGACAATTCGAGAGGAGGACCGACCGTGAGTAACCCTACGCGGTGGGTCGGCATCGACCTGCACCGCCGCCGCTCGCAGGTCGCGATCATCGACGAGCACGGAGAGCTTGCGCTCTCCCGGAGGATCGTCAACGACCGCGACACGTTCAAGGAGCTGCTCGGCGACCCCGACGGGACGCACGTGGCGCTCGAGGCGACCTACGGCTGGGAATGGCTGGCGGAGCTGCTCGAGGAGGCCGGCTACGGCGTGCACCTCGCCCACCCGTTGCGCACCAGGGCGATCGCGGCCGCGCGGGTGAAGACCGACGCGGTTGACGCCAAGACGCTCGCGCACCTGTTGCGCACCGGGCTGTTGCCCGAGGCGTACGTAGCGCCGCCGGAGCTGCGCGACCTGCGCGAGCTGTTGCGCCACCGCGCGGTGCTGGTCAGGATGCGCACCGCGGTCAAGAACCGCGTGCACGCGCTGCTGGCCCGCCAGGGGATCCTGCTCGAGCACACAGATCTGTTCGGCAAGGCAGGCCGCGAGTTCCTCGCCGACCTCGAGCTGCCCGACGGCTCGCGCCGGCGGCTTGACAGCCTCATGTCGCTGATCTGTGATTTCGACCGCGAGATCGCCGCCACCACCCGCGAGATCGATCAGCGCGCCAAGGCCGACGAGCGCGTACCGGTGCTCTGCCAGATCCGCGGCGTCGGGCGCTACACGGCGATGCTGATCATCGCCGAGGTCGGCGAGGTCAAGCGCTTTCCTACCGCGCGCCATCTGTGTGCGTGGGCTGGCCTGGCGCCGACCGTGCGCAGCTCCGACGGCAAGGCGCGCCTGGGGCACATCTCCCGCCAGGGCTCGCCCGCGCTGCGCTGGGCGCTGTGCGAGGCGGCGCAGAAGATCCCCAGCGGCGGCGGACCATTGCGCGCCACCTTCGAGCGGATCGCCAAACGGCGCGGGCGCAACGTCGCCAAGGTCGCGGTCGCCCGCCAAATCCTCAGCCTCTGCTACTACGGGCTCAGGGACGGCGAGATCCGCTGCCTCAAACACCAGCCCGACATCGAAGACCACGACGAGCTGGCCGAGGCGGCATGACCAACGTCAGCTCACACCAGACTCGCGCGATCACCAGGGCGCGAGGTGCATGCTCGGGCGAGCTCGCTCCTATGTCTGGCCTCCTCCTCTGACCCGAGCGGGACGGCCGCCCGCTTGATTGAGCCCCCGAGCACCGCACGACACCCTGGTCCGCCCCGCGCGACCGGATGGATGACTGGAGCCTCCTCCCAAGCCGGAACGCCGAAAGCGAACCGGCGCCCGACCCCCCGAGCACCATGACCACCACCACGCTCCCTGCCAGCCTCACCCGCCCGCGTCAAGCGCCCCCAACCGGCGCCGAGCACCCCTGGCCGCAAAGCACGGCGCTTGACCCGGCCGGGCTCGTCCGGCAACCAGGCAACCAATCCGGGGCAAAGCCCCAAAACCCCAACAAACCCGGCGCTCAACGCCCCTCAACCTCCCGCACCAGCCTCCGAACATCAAACACCCTTGAAGCGAAGCCTTGACAACACCCGGCCCTTCATGGATGACATAGGAGCGAGCTTAAGGCGTCGAACGGTAGGCGGCTGTCGATCGCCGGCTCGTCGACGCCGGGCGCCAGATGGACGCGACCCAAATGTCCGACAGCGGTCGCGTTTGAGCGGCGGCCGGAGCATCCACGCCGTGGCTCCGTTTGGTCACAGAGCAGCAGCGCGTTCGGCGACCTGCCCGCCACGCGCGATCAAGATCTCGAGCGGAGGTCGGCTCCTGCTCGGCTGGGTCGAACCGGAAGCGGCGGGCGCATCCAGCGGCCGGTTCGTAGCTGGTGCTGGTCGTCCAACTCGGGTGTCCCGAACGCCCTGATTCGTAGTTGGCGGGTTGTCGCAACGCCAGGAACCATCAGCCTCGACGTGATATGCGTGGCTCCCGCACCGGTTGGCGAAGCGAGCGCGACCCGTCACAGCGCTGGGCCTGTGCCAAGCTCGTCGGAATGTCGTAAGCCGTCGTCATCTCGGGTATTGCGCGACTCTGCCGTTCGTGTCGAGCAGGTGTGCACGGCCGAGCCGCGCCGGCGTCGAGATTCGAGTCTCAGGGCTGGCGCGTGGTCGTGGCGCGAGACCTGCTTAGGTTTCGGCCCGTAGTCTGCCGGCGCGCGATAGGAGCGACGCTTTCCGTACGCGGTGGAGCGAAGGTGTGGTCGCTCGTGCTGCTGGTCGGGCGGATCCGAACCGCCGGTGGCGCTCGCTTCGGTGAACGAACCGAAGTCCTGTGACGCACCTGCAGATCGTGGTTCTGAATGTCGGTTTCTGGTGGAGGCCTGGCTCCTCCCCAGCGCCGAGTTCAACTTCCGCCAACAGCGCATGGGGAACGAGATGTTTCACACGACGGCGGGCTTGCGGCCCCACGCGAGGAAGCGCACATGCTGCATCGCTAGGACCTCCGGGTTGTCGAGGTGCCGGCGCGCCGTGGCGTCAAGCTCGTCTAGTTCGCGCTCGTCTGTTGCACCTAGCGCCAGAATCTGAGGGCGCATCGCACGGACCAGGTCAGCGACGATCGTCCGTCGCGAGTGCCCCGCCGGATACACGGCCGCCCTGACATCGAGGCCCACGTCTTCCAGACCGGCCTGCCGGTACAGCTCGCCGAGTCGGCGACCGATCAGCGGGTCGGCGCCGTTGCGCGCGAAGGCGAGCATGAACAGCTCGTGCAGCCGGTCGAACACTGGGTGGTGGGGGTAGTAGATGTTGGGCTCGCAGTCCGGCTCGAGGCTGGCCACCCAGCCCCCGGGACGAGCCAGGCGGACGATCTCGGCGAGCACCTGTTCTGGCTCGGGTACGGTGATCAACAGCGTTCGGCTGTGAACGAGATCGAACGCGTCGGTCTGAAGGCTGGTGTTGCGAGCGTCACCCTCGAGAATCTCAACGTCACTCATGCCGCGCGCGGTGACGAGCTCCCGAGCCATTGCGACGTGAACCGGGTCGCTGTCCACGCCAACGACCCGCCCCCCGGGCGACACCCGGTGGTGGAGAAGCTCGATGACTCCGCGTGGACCGCAGCCCAGATCGAGCGCGCTGTGTCCAGCGCGCAACTCGACTCGATCGAGCAAGGCCTGGCTTTCAGACGCCAGCTCGTCGGCCTGGCGCTGCAGCCGCTCGCTTTCGCCGCCGCTGGTACCCAGGCTGTAGGCCGCGTTCGGATCGATCCTTGCTTCGCCGGTCGACGCAGCTCCGATTGTTGATATCACGTCTCCCACCTTTCGGTTGGCAGTACGGTCAGGGTGCGGGCGCCGGAGCTGGCGGGCAGCGAGCGCAGGTCGGCGGTGTCGACCGCGTACATGACGATGCCGTAGCGGCTGGGTCGGAGCGGCCGAACAACGCGCATTTTCCGATGGGTCACTGTGCCGCCTGGGTTGCTTCGGCGTCGTCCCGCGCCACTCCAGCCATTCGGTCGACCGTCGTCGATCTCGGCTTCCCGATTCGCACGTGCCCGTGTGATCCGATGGTGAGTGTGATCTCGCCGGGCGGGGTATCTGGCGAGAGCACGTCGACCGCGATCGAGTGCAGAGTGACCTCGTAGGTTCCCCTGCTCAGCCGCTTCTCGTCGACGCGCAGGTTCCACGGGATCCGGAAGGTGCCGACCGGGTAGTGGCCGAGTCGCACCAGCCCGACGATGAAATGCCGGTGGCGGCGGACAACCTGAACGAGCAGCACCAGCGTGCGCGGCTTGTGCAGGATCGCGATCACGGTCGCGCCATGCGCCTCGCTGCCGTGGGCGGTGAGCGCGAAGTGGTGCGGTGTGCCGGGCTGGGGCGGCCGGCAGGGAGGGTGCTGGCAGCCCGACGGCACGCTGTAGAAGTACTGCTCGGCGAGCGGCACGACGTTGCCGGCGCTGTTTTGATAGTCGCCGACCGCTTCGCAGTAGTTGATCTGCGCGCAGGCGACGCCGTTCAGCGCCGGGTGGGTCCCGGACGGGCTGGGCACGCTTGCGAGCGCCCAGCTCGGGCCGTTGAGCGTGTCCGCGAGCGGCTGCTGACCGCTTGCGGCTTCGTAGTAACCGACCGCCCAGCATTCGTTCGGGCACGTGAGGTCATCACCGGATCCGAAGCCGGCATCAACGTTGGCCGGCGGTACGGACTCGAGCGTCCAGCCGCTGCTGGTCGTCTCGGCGGCCCACGGGTTGGACGGGTTGGTGCTCGACACATAGTTCCCGACCACCTGGCAGTCGGTCGAGAACAGGCAGTAGACGCCGGTCAGCTCCGCGTTGGTGGTGCCGCTCGGCTGGACCACGAACCGGCCGTCTCCGGTGTTGCTGATGGTCTCCAGGCTCCCGTCGTCGAACTGCTCGACCAGCGGCCGGTACTGACCGTCGGCGGTCTGCTCCTGACCGACCGACAGACAGTAGAAGCTCTGGCCCGCCGCGCACGACACGCCATACAGGTACGCGTCCGGGGTGTGGTTCCCGCTTGGCAGCTGGCCGAACGTCGAACCCGTCCACTCAAGGTTGAGCGGGCCAAACGCGGGGGAGAACTCCACACCAACCGCCAGGCAGAACGACGCCGACTGGCAGGACACGCCGTGCAGGATGCCTTGCAGGCCCTCCACCGGAACGTTCTGCTGCTGAACGCCGCCGCTGCCCCAGGTATACACCAGCGGTACGTCTGACCCGAAGGGGCGGTAATCCCCGACCGCTTCGCAGAAAGACGTCGTCGGGCACGACACGCTGTCCAGCTCGCTGTTGAGGGGGCCACCGAGGTTGAACACGAACCACTCCGTCCCGTTCCACTTCTCGATCAGCGCGGTCGCGGGGGCGCCGAGACCAGCGGGCTGGTCAAACCCGACCGCGTAACAGTCGTTGGTCGCCGGGCACGAGATACCGTTCAGCTGGGTATGCCCCGGTGATCTCGGCAGTGGCACCGACTGCAGCGACCAGCCGTCGGCGACCGCCGCCGGCGCCAGCGCCAGCGCCAGCGGCACGACGACAACGATCGCGGCCGCCAACGGACGGCGCCAGACGCGCCCCGGGTGTGTGCGGCGGCGCTCGAACAAGGTGATCATCGACATACCCCCGTCAGAGACGATTGGCTGCTTTTGATACCCGGTACGGCCAGAAACGGCGATCGGTTCGCGTCGGCATTGGGCGCGTGGCGCTGGCGCCGAGCGCGCCCTGGCGGCCGATCGGCTCACCGCTGACCAGACGCCCGCTCCCCTGCGCACGCTCGGCCGACACGCACATCCCCGCTCACATCGGGAAGCGACGTTCTCGCTACCTGGGACGTCGATCCCAACGTGGAGGGGTCGAAGGGTGTCTCGAGCTGCGCGGCGCGCGGCGCGTACTGCCAGGGCAGCAGCTGTCGGCGGCGGTGTCCGGTGCTCGCTGATCCGCGACGCTCCCTGGTGTGCGCGATGCTTCCAGCCCGTCGCTGCTAGCCGACGGTGACGGATGAACGGTCCTCGCCCAGACTGCCGATAGCTCAAACGCAGCAGCTCGGGCCGGGCTGGGTCGCGTCTATTGGGACGCCATCGGCACCAACGTCACGCGCGACGATCGCATTCTCGGAGAGCGATAGCCCGACGGCCCGCGAGTCGGCGATGCCTATGGCGACAAAGCAGCGCTCCGATTTGGCCGGCCAGGAGCCAGAAGCGCACGATCGCGTTCGTCCAGATTGGAAAGCTGAGCGACTGCCATGACTCCTGGTTTGTCGCCCGCGCGGCAGTCTCGCTCAGGCTGCCCCTTCCCACACCGAGCGGTAGCCACGTCGCCGTGATCGCTTCAGGCGTAACCCGGCAGCGCGCATGTGGCCCGAGACCTGCTCTGCCTTCGTCAGGAGCATCTCGGTCGCGACGCCGCTTTCCCCGCTTTGCGCGGGATGCGCGACCCCGGGCATTGGCACTAGCATGTAATCAACCCGTCGCGGGACCGGCCTGTCACCGAGAGACGAGCCAGATGTTCAGATCGCGCAAACCTGCGGCGAATGAGTGATGGGACGGCCCGGTCCGTGCCAAGTCCCGCGGCATGCCGGACGGGTCGTTCTTGTACAGATACCTCGAGATCGAGCTGAGCGATGGTGTCACAAGGAAGATCCGCGTCGACAAAGCCCTGTACGACTCTGTGAACATCGGTGATAGGGTCACCAAGCAAGCAGGAGCGGCTCCAACTAAGAGTTAGCCGAACCGCCGAACGTCGGCGCCAGATCGCCGGCAAGCTCCCGCGAAGCGCGGACAGCGCGCACCTCGGGTGAAGTGGCTATTGCCTCAGGAAGGCCTGCAGCGCGGCGCCCGTCTCCTCGGGGTTCTGCTCGGGAAAGAAGTGCCCGCCGCGGAGCGGCCTGCCGGTGACGTCCGCCGCCCACGCGCGCCAGATGCTGATGGGTCCGCCGACGTCCTCGTACCACAGGTCAAGCGGCCCTGATGCTGCCCACAGGACGAGAGTGGGCGCCTCGATCTTCAGGTCGGCGGCGCGGTCGCGACGGTCTGCCGCGTAGTCAAGTGTCGCGGCGGCGCGATACTCCTCGGAGATGGCATGCGCGGTGGCCCGATCGCGCAGCGCGTCTATGTACTGGCGTCGAACGTCCGCGGGGAACGTTTCGGGACTCGACCCCCAGCCGCCTAGAGCGGCGTCGACGAACGCCTCGGGGGCGGCCGTGATCAGCTGTTCTGGCAGTGGCTCCGGCTGGGCCAGCAACGACCAGGGCCAGTAACCCAATGCCAGCCGGGCGTCCGCGCGGTCCAGCGCCTCGCCGGTTGGCACGACGTCAAGGACCGCCAGACGCTCGACTCGATCGTTGTGGTCGAGCGCGAGCCGATACGCCACCCGGCCACCGCGGTCATGACCAACCAGTGCGAATCGTTCGAAGCCAAGGCGTTCCATCAGCGCCACCATGTCAGCTGCCATTGCCGACTTTGCGTACGGCGCGTGGTCCGGCGTGCTCGACGGGGTGCCGCTCTTGCCGTAACCGCGGAGATCCGCGCAGACGACGGTGAAGCCCTCAGCGAGCACGGGAGCGATCCGGTGCCACATCACATGCGTCTCCGGAAAGCCATGAAGCAGCAGCACAGTTGGTCCCGTCCCATCGCGCCGAAACGCGATCGTCGTGAGACCAACGTCAACGATCCCGCTCTCAAAGCCCTCGAACATGCGTGGTCCTGAATTCCTCGCGTCCGAATCCCGCTCAGCGCGGTTAGGAGGAGACCTTTCGGCGAATCGGCGCCATCGTGGGCACCGGGTCCTCGACCAGGAATTCGAGGATGACGTGGTTGCAGAGATCGGGCTTTTCGACGAGCAGCCCGTGAGATGTTCCCGGGACGACCATCAGTTCGGCGTCGGGGATCCCGCGGTACATCGCGAGGGCGTGCTCGAGACGCACCTCGTCGTCGTCGCCGACCATGACGAGCGTTCGGCTTCCGACCTCGCCGAGATCATCGGCTTCGAGGTTTGGTTCTTCGCTGTGCATCCGGGCCAGCTTGTCCACTACTACCTGATAGTGGCCGGCCCCATCTGGCGAGATCTCCTCGTAGAGGCGCGCGAGGAACTCCGGCGGCACATTGTCCGGATCGATGACCTGCGGATGCCAACCGTTGAAGTGGAACACGCCCGCCACCAGCACCAACCGATCGATCAGGTCCGGGCGTCGCAGCGCGACCAGCAGCCCGACAATCGCACCGTCACTGCTTCCGACAACATGCGCCCGCCGACCAACGACCGTTTCCATGAACGCGATCGTGTCCTGCGCCATCGCATCGAAGGTGATCCGACCCGCCACGTCAGGCGTACGGCCGTGCGCACGCCGCTCCGGCGTATAGACGCGAAACTGCGCGGCCAGCGGCCCGAGGTTCGGCCCAAACGCCCGCGCGTCGACCCCGGCGCCGCCCGGATGAAGTAGGACAAGTGGATCTCCGTCGCCGTGCTCCTCGTACCAGGTACGGACACCATCGAGCACTACGTAGTCAGCCATATCGGAGTCCTTCGATCGTCAGGCCACGCATTAGGGCATATAGACCGGCGAGCTCAACGGAACTCATCGCCGCGCGTCATCACACGCCGCTCCCGCTTTGATCTCCCGGGAGGTCCCAACCCTCAAGCCCGTACGGCACCCGGTCAGCGCGGCATGCGGGGCGCGGGATGAGCGAATCGGTTTTGTACTCGTGCTCCTGCGCTGCCGTGATCAACGCAGTCTCAGCATGGCAGCCTGACTGCACCGTAACGACCGACTGCAGTGGAGGTGGGCAAGCTGATCTATGTGGCGATCGCCTCGCTCGACCGGCGAGCCATCAGAAGACCCCTACCGCCCTCGGGCCTGCTCCAAGTTCGAGTGATGGGGGCCGGAGAGCCAGTCCGCATCCGGCCCCAGACGCGTGTCGACCGGTTCCTCTCCTCGCCGCAGAGCGTCGATGTAGGCATGATCGGCGGCGAGGCGGGCCGCCACCTCGGGGCCCTCGGCAACGGCGCCGTGGCCGGGGACCAGGACATCGACGTGCCTGGCGGCCTCTCCCAGCCGGTCGAGTGCCGTCTCGTAGGCGACCACCTGATCTGGGCGGCGAGCGTCGAGGAGTGGGATCAGGACATCGGAGAGCATGTCGCCGGCGAGCAGGACGCCACGGTCCGCGAGGAGGACCGCGGCGTGGCCGATGGCGTGCGCCTGATGCTCGACGATCTCGCCCGGCACCGGTCCGCCGTCCGCGGGCAGCGGGGTGACGAGCCCGATCAGCTCGAGCGGGATGCCCGACGCGCTCTCCGCCGCCATCGCCTGCGCCCGCTCTCGGGCTTCACCGGCAGCTTGGGCGCCCGCGGGGGTGGCGTAGCGCGGCACGTCGCCGAACCGGGGATGCCAGAGCAAATGGTCCCAGTGGGGATGGGTGGAGAACCCGGCGACCACCGGAATGCCGAGCCGGTCCAGGTCATCCGCGAGCTGGTTCAGATCCGAACCATCGACGCCGGGATCGACCAAGATCAACCCACCCTCCCCGCGCACCGCGATGGCATTGCTCCAGACCCACGCACTCTGCCGGACCCAGACACCGTCGGCCACCTGAGTCAGCATCGGTTCACTCTGTCAGGTATCTCCCCCCCGGCGCAGGAGGAGAGCCCGCGCACTCGTTGCGCGTCATCGTCGCCGCCCGCCGGAACTCGTCGCGGGCCTCCTCGTCGAGGCCGAGCTGAAGCAGGAGATCACCCCTCACGCTGGGCAGGAGATGGTAGGTCTCGAACTTCCCGGTCGCCACCAGTTGCTCGCCCAGATCCAACCCCGTCCCCGGCCCGAAGGCGCGGCCGACCGCCACCGCGGTTAAGGGCGGCGCCCCACGCAATGGGCGCGGGGTTGGTCGACGAGTGCCATCTGTTCTCGTGCCCGATCGTGGTGGCAGGCGGCAAGCGCGCGCTGCCAGACAACGCCGCGCGCAACTCGACTGCTCGATGAGCGTCGATTCCGAAAGGCGTCGTTCAGCCCCCACTACCGCGTAAGCGCTGACCGAGCCGGCAACGCGACACCGGGCAAAGACCTGCTCTAGGGAGCGCGAGCATCTGGCTGGCTCGCCGCAGCGACCCGCTCAGCGCGGACTGCGGGACGCCTGCTTTCGCCGCGCCTGCGGTCCGCTGTCAGGCACCTCCTTTGGCGACGATCGGTTGATTGCGTCCTGGCTTCGTCGGCCGGCGATGCCCGCTCCGGGCGGGTGTGGATCAAGGACTGGCGACGACCTGAGTTGCCTGAGCGTGCTGTCGGCGTTCGACGCGGACGATGTGGCCGAGGATGTCGGGCACTCCGTCGTCGACCGCGACCTCGGCGATGACGCCGATCCTCTGGCTCAGACTCCCAGCGCTTCGATCACCATCTCGGCGACCTTCCGACCCGAGTACTGCTGCTGGCCCGTGATCAGACGACCATCACGCACGGCGAACGCCTTGAACAGGCCGCCCTGTACGTAGTTCGCGCCGCGCTCCTTGAGCACGTCCTCGACGCGCCATGGCATCACCTTCTGCCCGACGAATGTGTCGCTGAAGTCCTCCTCCGCGTTGGCGAAGCCAGTGACCGTCCTGCCATCGACGAGGTACGAGCCGTCCGAGAGCTTAAGGTCGACGAGAACGGCGGTGTCCGTGGCAGTAGATCGCGGTCGGCTTCTCGGACTCGTAGAAATGCCGGATCGCGTCCCTGAGATCCTCATTCTCGCGGAAGGTGAACATCGGCGACTGTCCGCCGGCGACCATGATCGCGTCGTAGTCGTCGAGGTCGAGATCGGCCAGCTGCGGCGTGTTCTCGAGCAATTGCATCAGCTCCGGCGTGTTCACGAAGCCCATCGTCACCAGATCCTCCGAGGACCATTTCGAGGGGTCGCGCGGATCGCTCAACGAATCCATCTCGACCTTGCCCCCATCCGGGCTGGCGATCGTAACCTCGACGCCACGCTCGGTCAGCTCGTAGTACGGATGGGTCAGCTCCGCGCCCCAAAACCCGACGGGCCAACCCATCGTCGTGGACGTCGACGGATTCGCGACCACGATCAGCACCTTCTTCGGCTTCGACGAGACCACGTCGACGCGCATGTGGTGATCCGCGACCACCTGAGCCTGCTCCAGCTCCGCCATCGCTCCCTCCAGAATTGCTGTAAGTGGTACCAGTGCTGCCTGCCGGGCCACGGCCTCACCACGAAATAGTGGCGAAGCGCCGACACGAGTATTGCCGTCGACCCAGGCCCGGTTGGTGATCTACGACGCCAACGGCAGGACGAACCTTCCCGCGGTCCCTTGCAACATTGCTGCTTTGCCTATGCCGAGCCGCCTCCAACGGGAACGCGCCGTCTGGTCGCGCCAGCGCTGGGCGTTGACCCGCTTTCGTCCCGACCACGGCACTCGCCCGTGATCACCCCCGAGACCCGCAATGCGCGCGACGGGGTTGCCGCGGGAACCGGCTCGGGCCCAGGTGCGGGCAACAACCAACACACGCCCCCCTTCCGCGCATTGCGGGTCCGGGCCGCTTGGCGCGGGGTCCCCTGCTTCCGAAATTTGCGGGGCCGGGCCTTCGCGGCAGGGCGGCGCTTTGCGCCTGCCCTGCATTCACTCAGGCGAGGGTGTCCGGTGCCGCCGTCACGGCGAGGGGCGGACCGTCGCCGGCGGGATGCACGGATGTGGCGGTGGTTGTCGGACAAACCCGAGGTAGTGGGGCCCATTACCTCAGATGCGGCTGATTCCGCGGCGAGAATGGGACGGCACCCTCACAGGCGGATTTAGCACGCTGTCTCCTACTCACAGGTCTTTACCCATATTTACCCGACAACCACGGCGAAACGCAGGTCGGGGCGGCACGACAGCCACAGTCCTGCTCTGCTGTCGCCGCGGTACTTGCGCAATTGCGGATTGAGCAGCTAGCGAAAGCGACGGGCATGGTCTGCGCTCCGCGCGCAAGCATACGTCCGGTCAGTCTTTGTTGATGATTCGGTACCCGATGCCGGGGGTGGTGCGGATGAGGTCGGGCTCGCCGAGCTTGCGTCTGAGTCTGGCGATCGTGACCTTGACTGTGTTGGTGAACGGGTCGACGTTCTCGTCCCATACCTGCTCGAGGAGCTGTTCGGTGCTGAGTGCGCCCGGCGTGGCTTTGAGTAGGGCTTCTAGGACGGCGCGTTCCTTGGCGGTGAGGTCGATGGTGTGCCCGTCGCGCGTGACGGTCCCGGTCGGGGGGTCGAGCTCGATCCCGCCTGCCCGGAGTTTGTGTGGTTGGGCGGTGGGTTTGCGACGGGCGAGCGCGCGGATGCGCAGGACGAGCTCGGGGAAGTGGAAGGGTTTCGGTAGGTAGTCGTCGGCGCCGAGCGCGAGGCCGGCCACGCGGTCTGTGGGGGTGCCGGCGGCGGTGAGCATGAGGATCATCGCGGGGTCCGCCGAGGTCGTGATCATCTGGCAGAGGGTGTCGCCGTGGATTCCGGGGAGGTCGCGGTCAAGTACGACGACGTCGTAGGCGTGCAGGCCAAGCTTTCCGGCGGCTTCGTGGCCGTCGTAGGCGACGTCGACTGCCACGCCCTGGTCACGGAGCCCCTCAGCGATGCGGTTGGCAAAGCGCGGCACGTCCTCGACGACGAGCACCCTCATCGCCGGATTCCGGACCTGTTCGCGAGGGTTGCGGCTGGGAGGGTGAGCTGGACCTGCAGACCGCCTTGCCGGAGCGCGTGGAGCTCGAGCGCGCCACCGTGGGCTTGAGTAATCGCCGCGACGATCGAGAGCCCCAGACCGTGACCGTTCTGCGAGCGGGTGCGGTCTTGGCCAAGGCGTTTGAAGGGCTGGGCGAGCTTTGCCACGGCCGCGTCATCAAGGATGACGCCGGTGCTCTCGATGAGTAGCTGTGCGTTCTCCCCGGCGCGCGCGAGGACGATGCGGATCGATCCGTGTGGGTGGTTGTAGCGAACGGCGTTCTCGATCACGTTTCCAACCATCCGCGCCAGCAGAGTTTCGCTCCCGAAGACCTGAGCCTGGGCGAGCTCCGTCTGCACGGCGATCCCGGAGGCCTCGATCTCGCTAGCGCGGGAAGCGAGCGCGTTAGCGATCAGTTGCTCCAGCTCGACGAGGCTCTGGTTGCCCAGTTCGTGATGCTGTGCGCGCGCGAGGACGAGGAAGCTTTCCAGCAGCCGGTCGGCGTGGTCGAGGTCGAGACGGAGATCCGCGTCCAGCTCCCGTGTCTGCGCGGGCACACCATCCGGTTTGGCCACCGCGACGTCGAGTGTCGTGCGCATCATCGCCAGCGGAGTGCGTAACTCGTGCGAGGCGTTGGCCACGAACCGCCGCTGGGCCTCGAATGCTGTCTCCAGGCGCTCCAGCAGCCCATCGATCGTCTCGGCAAGCTCTCTGAGCTCATCGCGCGGCCCGCCGATCGCCAGCCGCTGGTGCAGATTGGTCTCCGAGATCTGCCGAGTGGTGGTGGTGATCGTACGCAGCGGTCTCAGCACCCGTCCGGCGACGATCCACCCAAGCACCGTGGAGGCGATCGCCATGATCGCTAGCGCGACCCCAGACTCGATCTCCAGCTGATGCAGATCGGCGATTTGCTGTTGGGAGCGAATCCAGAGCGAGGCTGCCTTGACCTCGGGCGGGACGGGCCTCCCAAACTTCTGCTCCAGGAAGGTCGAGAGCAGGGGATGGTTGGTGTTTGCGTGCGCAACCAGCGCGTAGGTGATCGCGAGCAGCGCCGCGCCGCAGGCCAGGAATAGAGCCCCGTAGAGCACCGTCAGCCGCCAACGGACCGTCGTCTGCGGACGACGCAGGCGCAATAGGAGCTCAGCTGGTTTGCGCGTCACGGTCATGCCTCGCGCGCGCTTGGCTCGCTCGGCGCTCGCGGCATAGGCGTCAAGGGGTCGAGAATGCCCGAGGGCAGGTTACAGCGAGATAACACGGTTACCCCCGTGTAACCGGCGTACGTCTATCACGGCGCACCAAACGACGCTCCAGCGAGCCCCAGAACATGAACCGACCGCTGCCGACCCCGATCAACCGCCGCCGGGAGAGTCCCTGCGCCGTCGCGAACCCACGGCAGCACGGCGGGCGCCAGGGCGCACGCATCGTCCTCGCGGCCTTAGGCGCCGCGCTCGCGCTGGCCGGGTGCGGAGGGTCGACCAAGTCAAGAAGCACCAGCGCGAGCAGCAGCGACAAGGGGAGTCCGTCGAGCTTCGCGCAGTCCCAGCTCGCGGCCGCGAAATGCATACGTTCGCACGGGGTGCCGGACATGCCGGATCCGACATTCGGCGCCGGCGGCGCTCAGGTCAACCTCCACATGCCCGCGGACATGGGGAGCTCGCCGGCGTTCGCGCAGGCCCAGAAGGAGTGCGCAAAGCTGGGCCTGGAGCTTGCCGGTTATGCCGCACAGCAAATAATGCCGACCGCCGGCGAGATGGCGCAGTGGTTGGCGGTCGCCAGATGCATGCGCACGCACGGAGTGCCGAACTTCCCCGATCCGGCGAAGACCATGCCCCCCGACCCGGCCACGTACCCGGCTAGGTACAGCGCTGCGTTCAACATAAACGGCGTCGACTGGGCGATCCCAAAGTCGATCGACCTCCAGGCGCCGGCGGTCAAGCAGGCCGCGACCGCCTGCGGCCCGGACGCGGCAGCGGTGATTGGCCCGTGACGCTGCGGGCGCGGGCGATCGGGAGTGGCTGGCGCGTCTCTGCCAAGCGGACGAGTCCCCTTTGCGGGCAGTCTCGACGTTGGCTCGCCTGCGGTCAAGCAGGCGCAGCCCGCCTGCCACGACACCTAGCCGGCGATCCAACGATCGGCGGTTGATGCTGCGGGAGCCTGCGATGAGCGCAAGGGACCACGGTATGGACGTGCCGCTTACACCGGAATCGGGCGCGGGGAGCGATAACTCAACCAGGACTGGCGCGGGCGACGGCGACCCCGTCCACACCGGCGCAACGGTTGCGCGGCCGCCAGTGGGCGAAGAACCACCGCGGTCCCGATCGCAGCTGCGCAGGGCGCTCGTTGGCCGGGGTCGGCGGCGGTTGGCCGTCGTGGTTTTGCTCCTGGTGGTGGTCGCGGTCATGGTCGGCGTGGTGTTCAGCACACGGTCGTCGTCGCGCAAGCCGGCGGGCGGCGTGCCGGTTACCGGAGTGGCCACGGTCAAGCGGCGGGACTTGGTCGAGACGGACACCGAGTCAGGGACGATCAGCCACGCCAACCCGCAGACGGTCTACAACCGGCTCAGCGGGACGATCACCTCGCTGCCGAGCATCGGTCAGCTGATCAAGCCCGGCCAGCCGCTGTACGAGCTCGACAGCCGGCCGGTGATCTTGATGAACGGAACGACCCCCGCTTATCGCGACCTGCGATCCGGCGACAGCGATGGGCGGGACATCCTGCAGCTCAACCGCAACCTGGTCCGGCTCGGGTTCAATCCCGACGGGATCGTCGTCGACGACGTGTGGCAGCCGGCGACGAGCGCGGGCGTGGAGGCGCTCCAGGCGTCGTTGGGGGAGCCCGAGACCGGCAGCCTGTCGCCCGGTCAGGTCGTGTTCCTGCCCGGCAATCGGATCGTCTCTGCGCTCGACGCGAGTCTCGGCTCGACCGGCGGCGGGGCCGGGGGCCCGTCGAGCGCGGGGGGCTCGACGCCGGCGAGCAGTGTGGGCGGTAATGGGAGCGCCACGCCGATTCTGCAGACGACCTCAACGCAGCTGATCGTGACGGTCGATCTGGATGCCAGCAAGCAGTCCGAGGCCAAGGTCGGGGAGACGGTGACGGTCGAGATGCCGGCCGGGACCATCGTCGACGGAGTGATCACGGGTGTCAGCCCGGTCGCCGCCAGCAGCTCCAGCAGCTCGAGCGGCCCCTCATCCGCGCCGGGTTCCTCGTCGAGCGCCCAAGCGACAATTCCGGTGACGGTCAAGCTCAAGGGGCACATCAGCGGGGCAGGCTTGGATCAGGCACCGGTCAGCGTGAACTTCGCGCAGGCGGTCGCGAAGGGGGTGCTTTCGGTTCCGGTCACCGCGCTGCTAGCGACCCCAGGCGGCGGGTACGCGGTGCAGGAGGCGCGGGCGCCGCACCAGCTGAGCCTCGTTACGGCGGGCCTGTTCGCCGCCGGGTACGTGCAGATCTCCGGGCCGGGGATCTACGAGGGCCTGCAGGTCACCAACTCACAGGGGTGAACGGTGACGGTTGAGTCCGGCTCGGTGGGCGGCAGCACGAGCGGGGGCTCGCTTCGGGACGGAACGTCCCTGGGCGGAATCGCGCTCGCGCTCGATCGAGTCGACAAGGAATACCCGGGCGACGTGTTCGCACTCCGTGAGGTCACCATCGAGATCCCTAACGGCGATCAGGTGGCGGTAGTCGGCCCGTCCGGATCCGGCAAGACGACGCTCTTGACGATCATGGGCACGCTCGAGCGAGCAAGCAGCGGCCGAGTGCAGGTCCTCGGCCGCGACCTCGCAAGCGTCTCGGATGTCGAGCTGGCGGGACTGCGCGCGTACGAGATCGGCTTCGTCTTCCAGGAGTTCCACCTGCAGGAGGCGATGAGCGTCGTCGACAACGTCGCGCTCGGGATGCTCTACACGGGGCAACCGCTGGGCCAGCGCCGGCAGGTGGCCAGGGTCGCGCTCGAGCGGGTCGGGCTCGGGCATCGGCTTGAGTTCAAGCCCAAGCAGCTCTCGGGCGGGGAGCGCCAGCGAGTCGCGATCGCGCGGGCGATCGCCAAGCGACCGCTAATCATTCTCGCTGATGAGCCGACCGGGAATCTGGACCAGACCTCCGGCCGCGAGGTGATCGGGCTCCTGCACGAGCTGGCCTCGGAGGGCGCCACGCTGGTGCTGATCACCCACGACGCGAACATCGCCGCGACGTTCCACCGGCAGGTGCAGATGCGCGATGGGGAGATCGTCGCCGACGGGCAGCAATGAGCGCGACCACCGTCACGGACGTCGCGACCCGCCCGCAAAGGGACGGCATCAGCCGCCCGCGATTGCCGGCGCGCGAGCTGCTCGGAACCGCGCTTCAGGCCTTCCACACCCGCCGCCTACGCGCGGCGCTCTCGGCCCTCGGGATCGCGATCGGGATCGGCGCGATGGTCGCCGTCGTCGGCGTGTCGGCCAGCAGCGAGGCGAACCTGCTCGCCGAGATCAACGCCCTCGGCACCAACCTGCTGACAGTCTCGCCGGGACAGAGCTTCCTCGGCCAGCAGCAGGCGCTGCCCGACACCGCCGTGCCGATGATCGGCCACATGCAACACGTGCTGAGCGACGCCGCCGTCTACCAGGTCGCGAACACAAACGTCTACCGCACACCCGCCGTCCCATCGGCACAGACGGGCGGGATCGGCGTCGACGCCGCCGGGGAGAACCTCCCGCAGGTGATGGGGACGCTGATGCTCTCCGGGCACTTCCTGGGCGCGGTCTCAGACCGCTACCCGGAGGCCGTGCTCGGCTATCTGGCAGCGCAGGTGCTGCAGATCACCCAGAGCAGTGGCCACGTGCTGGTGTACCTCGGCAACACGTGGTTCACCGTGATGGGGATCATGCGCTCCGCGACGCTTGACACCTCACTCGACAGCGATGTGTTCATCAGCCTCCCCGTCGCCGAGCGGATGTTCCACGTCCAGCCCAACCCGAGCACGATCTACGTGCGCGCCGACCAGAACGACGTCGTCGGCGTCCATGACCTGCTCGGCGCCACCGCCGACCCGCAAGATCCCGCAGGGGTCCAAGTCAGCCGCCCCTCCGACGCGCTCGAGGCCCGCGCCGCCGCCAAAGGACAGTTCACCACCCTACTCGTTGGGCTCGGTGCCGTCGCGCTGCTGGTGGGGGCGATCGGAATCGCCAACATCATGGTCATCTCGGTGCTCGAGCGGCGCGGCGAGATAGGCCTACGCCGCGCGCTCGGCGCCACCCGGCGCCACATCACAACCCAGTTCCTCACCGAATCGGCGCTACTTGCCGTACTCGGCGGAATCGCCGGACTGATCCTCGGCGCCGGCGCCACCTGGATCTACTCGCAAACCAAGCACGAGCCGTTCGTCGTACCCCCCTACGCCCTCATCGCAGCCCCCGCTGCGGGCTTCGTAATCGGCGCGATCGCCGGGCTCTACCCCGCCATCAAGGCCGCGCACCTCAGCCCCACCGAAGCGCTACGAGCGATCTGAAGCACCGATCAGCCGTCCGCCGGATGGTCTCGCCTAGACCCGCTTCGATGTTCGCGCGGTACTCGCCTGACATCGCCCCCGGGCTCTGCTTGACGCGGGCTGCGGGGCGGTCGCCGCCCCGGCGACCGCCGCGACGATCGAGCCGGCCGCGGAGGCACGGAACCCGCGCAAAGCGGGCGAGCTATGCCCCTGACGACTTGTTTCGCGCCGGTGTGAAGGCGGGGCCGAACGACGTCTATCGATGGCGCTCGTCGTTGCGGGGCGACTGGCGTCGCGAGAGCCAGGCGGGAATGCTGGTCGGCTGGTGCTTGCTGAGATCCGGATGATTCCAACCGGCGACGGGCGGATCGGCGGGCGATGCGAAGGTGGGGTTAGTCGCGGGCGAGGTCATGCTGGGTCGTGGATCGCTGGATGTGGTCGAGCAGGCGATGGAGGCGGACCGCATCCTCGAAGTCTGGCGTGAGCGTGGTGCCGTCGGTGATGTCGCGGTAGAGCTGCTCGTAGGCGTGCGCCAGGGTGTACGCCACGTCGTGCTCCCTGCCGGCTAGGTTCGGGACTCGCTCGTATCGCGGCGGCCCGGGCAGCTCGGTCATGGTCGTCTCGTCGGCGTGGCCGCCGTGAAGCGTCGCGCGCGCGAACTGGACTATGTGCGGGGCGTCGAGCGTGACCATGAGGTCGCCTTCGGTCCCGTTGATCTCCCAGAGGAAGTTTGTCCCGCGTGAGGTTCCGCCCCTGAAGTGGATCGATGCCACGGCGCCGCTGGTCAGTGTTCCGCTCAGGACGACCTGGTCTTCGACATTTGTGGGCTTGAGCTCGCCGGTTTCCCGGTTGTGGGCCTTGGTGCGCCGCGAAGCGACGGTCGCGGTGAGGTGGCTGAATTCGCCGAGCGCCATGGTGAGCAAGTCAACCGTGTGGCCGAGGGGGACGGTCAGCATCGTGGCGCCGCTTGCGCGGTCCAGCATGTACTCCGCTCCCGGTCTGAACGTCGCGCCCCCGTTCACACCCGAGGCCACCACGCTCGTCGACAACACCTCGCCGGCGTATCCGTTCTCGATGAGACGCCTCAGGTAGCGGAATGCCGGTGCGGCCCGGGCCTGGAGTCCGACCGCGGTGCGCACGCTTTCGGCCGTCGCAAGCGCGGCCATGCCCTCGGCCTCAGCCAGGTCGCGGCCGAGTGGCCACTCGCTGTAGACCATCTTCCCGGCCGCGAGGGCGGTGCGCACGAGCTCCACGTGGTGCGGCACCTTGACCGCCACCACGACGAGGTCGATCGCCTCGTGGGCGGCGAGATCCGCCGCGCTGGCGAACCAAAGGGGAACGTCGTATTTCTCGCCAGCCGCGACGGCCGAGTCACGGCTGCTCGCCGCTACGCCGCGCAGTTCGTAGCCATCGAGGGCGCGCAATGCTGGGACGTGAGCGGTAGCAGCCCAGCCACCGCGGGCGCTCAGGCCGATGATTCCCACGCCGATTGGGTCGCGTCTCATGGCCGAGCCTCGCCGTCAACGAGCGCACCCTCCTCGGCACCGACCAGGTGGTCGATCGCGGCGAAGAACGCCTACCCGGTCGGTTCGCTCCCTTGGCCCGCGAGGCCGCAAAGTCCTCAGCCGAGCGCCAGGAGACGATGTCCAGCCATTCGTGGTCTGGCAGCCGGACCAACACCGCGTCGATGAATCCAGCCCGATCGGTCTGGAAGTCCTTCAGCATCGCCGGCCGGGCCGCCAGCAGCGCCTCCTCCTGTTCCGGCCTCACGCGAAAGCGTGTCAATTCAACGGTCAGCGTCCCGCGCATCTCCCACCTTTGAGTATTCGTTCGCTTACAGATTGTCCAAGTATTGTACTAAACTCCTCCGGGCATGCGCCGTGACGAGCGAAAGGATCGAAGCCCCGACATCGGAGTGCTCGCCGCGCGACTGCTGTTCGCCGTGCAGCGCGACCTGTTCGACCGACTGCGCGGACTCGGCTTCGACGACGTCCGCCCGCGACATGGCGCGGTGCTCGCGTATCTAGATGAGGCCGGCGTCCGGCCGGGTGAGCTGGCACGGCAGGCCGGGAGGCGCAAGCAGACGATCGGGGCCATCCTCGATGACCTCGAGCGACTCGGCTACCTCGCCCGCCGGCCCGATCCACAGGATCGGCGGGCGGCGCTGATCGTTCCGACCGCCCGCGGCCTGGCGTTCATGCGCGCCTCCGACGCGATCATCGCCGAGATCGAAGCTCACCACGAGTCGCGGATCGGGAGCCCTGCCTACCGCGAGCTCAAGCGTCACCTGCGATCCATCACATCACGAGAAGCAGAGGAGTAGACATGCCGCGCGAGATGACCTCCGCCGAAGTGACCGTTTTCCTGATGCACGGGACCCGCACAGCCAAGGTCGCCACCACCATGGGCAGCGGCCAGCCTCACGTCATGCCGGTGTGGTTCGTTCTCGAGGGTGAGGAGATCGTCTTTACCACCGGCGCCGACTCGGCGAAAGGCCGCAACCTACGCCGGGACCCGAGGATCGCGCTCGTGGTGGACGAGGACGTGCCACCGTACGCATTCGTTCACATCCGCGGACGCGCGAGGGTCAGCGACAACCTGACCGACCTGCGGCGTCTTGCCACCGAGATCGGCGGCCGCTACATGGGCCCCGAGCGCGCCGAGGAGTTCGGCCGACGCAACGCAGTCCCCGGAGAGCTTCTAGTGCGCGTCACACCGGACCGCATCATCGCCCAGACGGACGTAGCCGGATACTGACATCCCGGAGCGCGCCGACGCACGACTCTCGGGATGCCCGTGCGTAAGCGGAAGCGAGTCTCGGCCCGTGGCGGCGCCGCGCACCCGCATCTCGCCACCAGCGAGGCTGGCCGCGTTGTTCGCAGTCGCATGCCGTCGCTGATCGGCCTGACGTCCCTGCTTTCCGTTATCCGCGGCTACGCGCGCCCGGTCGGCTCGGGAGCGACCGGCGGCCCCGCATTGATCCCGTGAGAGGTCTGTTGGCCGCGAAGGCGAGTGCCCTCGTTTTCGCCAATCTCGAGACGCGCCGGGTCGTCGGAGATCTGGCTGCGGTGACGATCAGCTCGTAGTTCCGCTTTGGCATGAACTCGGGTGCGACGCCGGTGCAGATAATGCCGCCGCGGGGGCGCTTGCCGGTCGTCTTACTCGTGCCCCCCAGCAAGCGGACCATCGCTGGCGCTCTCATAGGCCGAGCAGGCGCCTGGTCGAGCCCTTGAATCTCTTCCCGGTTGGACGAATCGCAGCACCGCGTCCTCAGCGCAAACGTGCTTCTGTTCGCCGATCGGGTAGCCGCGCTCTTCCTCTCCGAGAAGCCGGGTTCACGCCCTCGTCCGGCCCAGTCATCGGGCTGATGGCGGCGGCCGCTCGCGAGACGCGGTCGCACATCCAACGTCGCCTCCGGCGGGCGTACTGCCGATCTGGCGACGCTCATCCACGACCGTCACCAGATCGGGGTGGACGAGTTGCGGTTCGAGGGAAATCGCACAATCGACAGGATCGAGGTCAAGACGATGATCAGCCGCGAGCTACGCGCTTCCGCACCGTGCAGCCGCGAGGGCTCAGCAACCGTACCGTTGCCCAGACCAGTTGCCCGTCATGATCTCTACCGTGCGGAAACCCAAGACCAAGCCGATTTCCGGGCCTTTCTACAAAGCGGACGACGGGTCTCGAACCCGCGACCTTCGGCTTGGGAAGCCGACGCTCTACCAACTGAGCTACGTCCGCGCGCTCCGAATTCTAGGCGCGCCGGGCAGGTGCGCGTGAATCGACGAACCCGCTGGAGTATTACCCTTGAAGCGCAAGATGCGCCGCTTCGTCATACCTGGAATCCTGGTGGTGGCTGCCGCGGCGCTATTGGCTCTGCTGGCGTTTGGGGTGGCCCATCAGGGCGCCAACACCTCGATTGACGCCGCGGTCCAGAAAGGCGATCTCCCCGAGGCACCGAACGCCCACATGGCGCTGCCGATCCTCGGCTCGGCCCAGTCCGAGAGCCTGGTCGATCTCAGGGGCAAGGTGGTGGTGCTGAACGTGTTCGCATCGTGGTGCGATCCGTGCAAGACCGAGGCTCCGATCCTCGAGCATGAGCAGCACATGATCGCCGGCCGGGACGCGACGATCCTGGGCGTCACCTATCTAGACAACTCGAGCGACTCCGAGCGCTTCGTCCGCCAGGAGCACATCACCTACCCCGTGCTGCGCGATGTCAGCGGCAACTTCGTCCGTTCGTTCGGCACGACCGGCGTTCCGGAGACGTTCGTGATCAACCGGAGCGGCCGGATCTCCGCTCTGCGCCGCTATCAGGTCGACCAGCAGTGGCTCCAGCAGACCCTCCCCCGGGTCTTGGACGGTCGCTCGTGAGCCTCCCGGGTGCTCCCCGAGTGAGGACCGCCGCGCTAATTCTCCTGGCGATCGCAGCCACGGCAACCCTCGCACTCGCGCCGGGCGCCGGCGCCGCCACCCCGCGAGCATCGCTCACCGATATCGAGCAGGACGTGATGTGCGTCTCATGCCGCGAGCCGCTCGCGGTGGCCCAGTCCCCTCAGGCGATCGCCGAGCGTAACTACGTAAAGCAGCTGATCGCGCAAGGCCTGACCAAGCCGCAGATCGAGCAGGCGCTCGTGGCCCAGTATGGACCGGCTGTCTTGGGACGACCCCCGGCCCATGGCTTCAACCTCACGGTCTACATCCTCCCCCCGGCGATTCTCGTCGTGGGGATCGCCATATTGGCGTTTACCCTGCCGCGATGGCGCCGCCGGAGCCGGCCGGCGGCGGCAACGCCGGCCGCCGCCGGCCCGAAGTTGAACCCGAGCGACGCCCGCCGCCTGGAGGACGAGCTCAGTCGCTACGGCGGCTAGTGTCCTCTCGCGCGGGCCCCCCCAGGCAGCCTCGCACATCGTCACATCGAGTCGGGCGCGCTCACCCCCAGCAACCCCAGGGCCAGCGCGATCGTCCGCCCAGAGGCCAGAGACAGCGCGATCCGCTGCGACTCGAGCGTCTCCGGCTCGGCCCCGCGCACGCGACAGTTCTCGTAGAACGCGGTGAAGACCTGCGCCAGCTCGAGCGCGTAGCCGGCGATCCGGTGCGGGGCGCGGCGCTCGGCGGCCTCGGTCAGCTCACCGGGAAAGGCGGCCAGCTTCTTGACCAGGTCGCGCTCCCACATCTGGAGCTCGGCCTCGCCCCAGTCGGCGTCCGGCGCGACAGCGGCCGCGACCCGCTCGCCCGGCAGGCGGCGCAGCATCGACGCGATCCGCGCGTGCGCGTACTGCACGTAGTAGACCGGGTTCTCGCGAGACTTCTTGCGCGCGAGCTCGACGTCCAGGTCGAGGGTCCGGTCGTGCGAGCGCTGGAGCATGAAGTACCGCGTCGCGTCCACGCCGATCTCGTCGAGCAGGTCATCGAGCGTCACGAACGACCCCAGCCGCTTGGACATCGCCGCCGTCTGCCCGCCCTCGACCAGGTGCACGAACTGGATCAGGGGCGCCTCCACGGTCTCTGGGTCCCCGCCCAGCGCGGCCATCGCCGCCTTGAGCTCGCGGACGTAGGCGTGGTGGTCTGAGCCGACCGGCATCAGCTGCCGCTCGAATCCCCGCTCGCGCTTGTCCTGCAGGTAGGCCACGTCGGCAGCCAGGTACGTGGGCTCTCCGTTCGAGCGCACCAACACCCGGTCCTTGTCGTCGCCGAACGTGGTCGTCCGCAGCCAGGTGGCGCCATCCGACCGGTACGTGTGGCCGCGCTCCTCAATCAAAGTCAGTGCCTGCTCGAGCTCGCTGGGCGATCCCTCGTGCAGCGTCCGCTCGCTGAAGAACCTGTCGAAGCGCACTCCGTACCGGGCCAGCGTCGCCTTGATCCGACCCAGGAGCAACTCAACCGCGCGAGCCGCGACGACGTCGAGATCGGCCTCCGCCGAGCCCTCGATCTCCGACCCCAGCCCGACCACGTACTCACCCTTATAGCCACCCTCGGGCACGGCAGCCCCACGCGCCCGGGCCTGAACCGACGCGCCGAGCAGCCGGATCTGGTTGCCGGCGTCGTTGAAGTAGTACTCGCGCCACACGGAGTGCCCGTGGTGCTCGAGGATCCGGGCGAGCGCGTCCCCGTAGGCGGCATGCCTCCCGCTGGCAGCCACCAGAGGGCCGGTGGGATTGGCGGACACGAACTCGATCACGATCCGTTGCGGCACCTTCGCCCCACCGGCACCGAACTCCTCGCCGGCCGCCAAGACCGTCGCCAGCGCCCGCCGATGCCAGCCGTCCGTCATCACCAGGTTCAGGAACCCGGGCCCCGCGATCTCGGCATGGTCGAGATCCTCACCGAGGAGCCCCTCGATCTCGGCGCCCAGCCGTTCCGCGATCTCTCTCGGCCCCGCGCCGAGCACGGGTGCCAGCAACATTGCGGCGTTGGTCGAGTAGTCGCCCTGCGCCTGGTGCCGGGAGCGCTCGAGCCGCGGCTGAGCCGACGGCTCGCCGACCCCACCACGGACGGCCGCCGCGGCCGCGCGTACGCTCGCGGTGAGCTCCGCGAGCGGATCGCCGTCGGCGGCTAAACCATCGGATTCGATCACGCCTGCCGAGGGTAGCCGAGCCCCTCGTTGGCGGCACCCGCCCTCAGTAGTGGTAGGGCTCGCGCGCGAGGATCTTGTGCCCGCGATAGAGCTGCTCGAGCAGCACCACCCGCGCCAGCTGGTGCGGCAGTGTGAGCGTCCCCAGCGACAGCCGGTGATCTACGCGGTCGAGCTCCAAACCGAACGGGCCCCCGATCACGAAGCACAGATCGCCTCCGCTGCGGCGCCGCTCCTCGAGGAACCGGCTGAACGCAACCGAGTCCATCCGCTCACCGTCACGATGCAGCAGTGACACGAAGGATCGTTCGGGGAGGCGGCGAGCGACCTGACTGTCCTCGCGCACTTCGACCATCTCGAGCCGCACGTGACCGGCGATCAGCTTCTGGTAGTGCTGCACATCGTCCGCGAACGGCGGACGCAGTCGGCCCACGGCGACGACGACGATCCGCACGGCGTGATACTACGTGGCCATGGACGACCCCAACAGGCCCGAGCGCCACATCAATATCCACTTCTCGCCGGACATCATGGCCGGCACGTACGCGAACTTCGCGAACGTCAGCCACTCCGATTACGAGTTCACGATCACGTTCGCGCGCGTGGACCACGAGGTGGAGGACGACGAGATCCCGGGCGTTGTCGTCTCGCGCATCAACCTCAGCGCGAAGTTCATGCGGGAGTTGATCGATGCGATGCAGGACAACTACTCCAAGTGGCAGACCCGCGAGGGGATCAAGAACCTGCCGGAGTTCGGAGCGGGTCAGGAAGCCGACGAGGACGACGAGGACTGATTGATTCAAGGGGCCGGCTCACGCCGGCCCTGTTTGGGGTAGGCGAGGGCCGCACCGATGCGTTCTGCGGTTGAGGGGTGCGTCGCCAACAGCCTCGTGACCCAGCGCGGCGGGTCGAGATCGGCTACGTTCTGAAGCGCGATCGTCCGCTCGAACGACACGAACGCGTCCGGGGCGCCCGAAAGCTCAAGCGAGAACGCGTCCGCCCGACGCTCCACCGCGCGCGAGAGGCGGTTGCCGATCAGCCCGGTGGGGGCGGCGACCAGTGCCGCGGCGAGCCCGAGCGCGGGCAGGGCACCGGGAGTGCCGCGCGCCGGCGAGATGAGCCAGCTCAGGCGCTGGACCGCAAACGCCGCCGCGGGCGCCACCGCGGCCGCGTACAGCACGCCGCGCGGGACGTCGCGGTGACGAACGTGCGCGAGCTCGTGGG
This sequence comes from uncultured Solirubrobacterales bacterium, assembly GCA_963731355.1. GTDB lineage: Bacteria > Actinomycetota > Thermoleophilia > Solirubrobacterales > Solirubrobacteraceae > Palsa-465. The sequence continues at coordinate 486,011 of CAVSUS010000009.1, forward strand.
CCACCACCACGCGGATCTCGTCCCGGTTGTAGCGGTCGAGCAACGTATCGAATAGCACCACCCGCTTGGTCGGGCCCAGCCCGGTCACGTACGCGTTCGCGGCGGTCGTTCGCCGGCTCGCGTCGATCGAGTACACCTCCCCCACCCGGACCCCCGCCGCCCGCGCGAGCTCGAGCACATCGGAACGGGTCTGACCGTCCGGGAGCGGGGTGAAGTCGTTGAACACCGGATCCAGCACCACCGGCGCGAGCGCGGTGAGCAGCGCGCCAAAGGCGATCGAGCCGGCGCTCGCGGGCGCCCACCAGCCTCGGGGATACCGCCGCGTCAGGGCGACAACCGCACCTCCAGCAGCACCGGCGAGCCCGGACCCGATCGCCGTGGACTTGATGAGGTCAACCGCCCAGCCGCCCCAGGACTGGGTGACCAGCCCTACCGCTATCGCCCGCCGGCGGGCTACGACCGCCAGCGGTAGCGGCGGCAGGGTCAGCGCGGCCGTCAGGCCCGCGGCTGTCAGCGCGCCGCCCACCACCGGCGGTAAGTTCGTCTGCTTCTTCCGGGGGAGGCGCCCCCACCGAACCACGGCCGCGAGCGCGCCCAGCTCGAGACCTGCCCGGGCCATCGCCAGTGCCAGCTGCGGGCGGGCAAATCGCGCTCCGCGCCGGATCTCCTCGACGCTGAAGTACGCCTCCAGGTCGACCTCGACCGGCTCGGGCGCGGGCTCTCGCGGCATCAGGAGGCGTGCCCCGACCTCGGCGGCCGTGAGCGTCAGCAGCAGCGATCCGAACGCCCATTGGCGCGGAGAGGGCCTCACCCGCGAGACTGTACCCCCGCGATGAGGGTGGCGATCGTCTCAGACATTCATGGCAACCGCCAGGCATTCGAAGCCGTGCTCGACGAAATCGAGTCGTCGGACTGCGACGAGATGTGGTGTCTGGGTGATCTGGTCGGCTACGGTGCGGATCCGGTCGCCTGTGTCGAGCTGGCCCGTCGCCACGCCGCTGTGTGCCTCGCCGGCAACCACGATCTCGGAGTTCGCGGGACTCTCCCGCTCGAAGAATTCTCGCGCGGGGCGGCGCTCGCCGCAAAATGGACGCGGGAGACCATCCCGGCCGAGGTTCGCAACTACCTCCAGACCCTCGAGCCCCTCAACGTCGAGGAGAAGGTCGGCCTCTACCACGCGAGCCCCCGCGACCCGATCTGGGAATACGTCCTCTCCCCGTTGCAAGCCGAGCTGTGCCTCGACGTTCAACAGCACCGGATATGCCTGATCGGCCACTCCCACGTCGCGCTGTCCTTCTCCCGCGAGGACGGAGAGAACGCAACGGGGCAGACGCGGGCCCAGGACGAGGAGCTGGACCTCGCCTCCGGCGAGTGGCTCATCAATCCGGGGAGCGTGGGCCAGCCCCGGGACGGTGACCCCCGAGCGGGCTGGCTGGAGCTCGATATCGACGGCCTGCGAGCCGTCTACCGGCGCACCGAATACGACATCGGCGGCGCTCAGGCCGCCATCCGCGCGGCGCGTTTGCCGGACTCCCTCGCCGAGCGGCTGGCATACGGCCAATGAGCGCTAACGCGAAGCAAACGGGCCGAGTCTCTAAAGTCACGCCGCGGATGCGTTATGCGCCTCGCGCGATCCTCAGCGGCATTCTCGGTTTTGCCGCCTCATTTGTCGTCGCCTGCGGCGGCGGCTCCGGCCTGCTCTCGGGCGGCCAGGCAAGCAATCTGAGCGGCCAGCTGGACCGGATCTCGTCCGCCGTGGGCCAGAAGAATTGCCTCGGCACCGCGAGTGCGACCCTGTCGCTTGCGCGCGCCGTCGAGCGCCTGCCCGCGACCGTCGACACGACGCTGCGGGCAAACCTGTCTCAGGGGGTACAGACGGTCTCGGCACTGGCCCAGCGGGACTGCCGCCAGACCACTCCGACTGCCACGACCACTTCGTCGAGCACGACCACCTCGACCACCACCTCGAGCTCGAGCACGTCCACCCCCACGAGCACCAGTACGAGCACGACCACGCCCACGCAGACGAGCACGAGCACGAGCCCGCCCCCCACCACGAGCTCGTCTGCAACCACACCAACGCCCACGGGTACTACCTCCACAGGCAGTGGAGGCGCTGGGATCGGCGCTGGCTCCACGGGTGGAACCGTCGCGGGCACCGGTAAGAGCAACGGCAACAACAACAGCAACGGCAACGGCGGAAACGCACAATGACCAACGGAACGACGATCGCCGGGCGCTATCGCATCGAGGCGCGGATCGGGGTGGGCGGAATGTCCACCGTTCACCTCGCCTTCGACGAGCGCCTCGAGCGCTACGTCGCGATCAAGCTGCTCGCCGAGCACCTCGCTGACGATTCGACGTTCATCTCCCGGTTTCGCCGGGAGGCGCTGGCAGCGGCGAGGCTGGTGCACCCGAACGTGGTCCAGGTGTTCGACTTCGGACTCGACGAGAGCCACCACCAGTACTTCATCGTGATGGAGCACGTGGCCGGCCGTTCGTGCGCGGAGCTTCTGCGCGACCGCGGGCACCTCGGCGTCGAGGAGACCGTGGGCATAGTCACCCAGGCCTGCCGCGGACTCGATTACGCGCACCGGAACGGGGTCGTGCACCGCGATGTGAAGCCCGGCAATTTGCTGGTGTCCGACACCGGCGTGGTGAAGCTCGCGGACTTCGGCATCGCGCGGGCAACGGATCAGTCGAGCATCACCCAGGTGGGGTCGGTGCTCGGGACCGCCGCCTACCTCGCACCCGAGCAGGCCCGCGGCGAGGAGGCCGGCCCTCGCGCCGACATCTACTCACTCGGCGTGGTCACCTACCAGCTGATCTCGGGACGGCTGCCGTACGAGGCCTCGTCGCTGTCGGAGCTCGCGCTCAAGCAGCAGCGCGAGTCGCCGCCGCCGCTCGACCAGCTCGATCCCGAAGTGCCGCGAGAGCTCGCCCAGGCGGCCTCGATGGCGCTCGAGATCGACCCCGAGGCCCGGTCCCCAACCGCGGCCCTGTTCGCCGAGGCGCTGCGGAACGGGTCCCAGAGATTGGCCCCGCTGGGGAGCGACGCGCCGACCGCGCATCTCGGTACCCGCGCGGCGACCCGGATCCTCCCGAATCGCGAAACGGCCACGGCGGCCACGCGGGTCGCGCCGCGCACGACGGCACCCCGGACCCGGCCGCCCACGGCACCCCTGCCCCCCAAGCCGCAACGGATCCCCGCGCCTCCCACCGCCGGCTACGGCCGCGTCCCGACCGCGCGCGCCCCGGACGCCGACGCCCGCCCGCGCCGGCGCCGACGCGGGCGGGTCCTCGCCTTGCTCGCCCTGGCCGTCCTGTTCGTCGCCGCGGTCGCGGTCGCGCTGGTGCTTGCCACCAGCGCGTCGAATACGGCCGTGCACTATCGCGCGATCATGGGCCGCGACGCCAACCAGGCGATCCAGGACTTGCAGGACCTCATCAACCGGTACACGCGCTGAGTGCCCCTCGGTGGGCACCGCGTGCCTGGCGACCTCCCTATAAACGCCTCGCGCGCTAGCACGCGAGTGCCCACGAGGGACGCCTCAGCGCGCTTCCCGGCCACGAGGCTGCAGCGTCCCCGGATGTGCGCCCGACCTCAGCTCGGTCGCCACTTCGTCGAGCCGGTCGGCATCGATCGCTTCCCGCAGATCTTCCATCAGCCTCGCGATGAAGCTGAGGTTGTGCAGGGTGACGAGGCGGAGGGCGGTGAGCTCGCGGGCGCGGAGGAGGTAGTGCAGATAGCCGCGGGTGAAGCCGGCCGAGCACGCCGGGCATGGGCAGCCATCTAGGATCGGATCGGTCGCCTCGCGCCACGCGCCCTTGACGAGGTCGACCCGCCAGTGGTTGGCCGGGTCAGGGACGAGCGCGACGCCGTGGCGGCCCAAGCGCGTCGGCAGCGCGCAGTCGAAAGTGTCGATTCCGGCCTGGACGCCCGCGATCAGGTCGTCGACGTCGCCGATGCCGAGCAGGTGGCGGGGCTTCTCGGGGGCATGCCGGTCGAGCTCGATGGTGGTCCATGACACGACCTCGTGCATCTGGGCCTTGTCGCGGCCGAGCGAGCCGCCGATGGCGATCCCGTCGCAGCCGCTCGCGGCCACCGTCGCGCTCGACTCGCGCCGCAGGTCGTGTTCGACGCCACCCTGGACGATGCCGTACACGACCTGATCGGGGGGCCCGTGCTCCTCGTGCCAGCGTAGGCACCGCTCCAGCCACCGGTGCGTGCGCTCCATCGAGCGCGCCGTGTAGTCCCGGCTGACGTGGAACGGGGTGCACTCGTCGAGCACGAGCGCGACGTCCGACCCGAGCGCGGCCTGGGCCGACATCGACCCCTCCGGGCCGAGGAAGCGCTCGCGGCCGTCGACGTAGGAGCGAAACCGCACGCCGTCCTCGCCGATCGCGAGGATCGCGCCGGCGCCGTCGCTGTCCGCGGGCGCCCGCCGGCCGCGGCCCTTGATCTCATCGGCCACCCCGCCGTGGCCCATCGAGAAAACCTGAAATCCGCCCGAGTCCGTGATGATCGGCTTCTCCCAGCGCATGAAGTTGTGGAGGCCGCCGAAGCGCCGCACGAGCTCGGGCCCGGGCGCGAGCAGCAGGTGGAACGTATTGCCGAGGATCAGCTGATAACCGAGCACCTCGACATCCCGTGGCTCGAGCGTCCTGACCGCGCCTTTCGTCGCCAGCGGAACGAATGCCGGCGTGCGCACATCGCCGTGGGCGAGGTGCAGGGTGCCGCTGCGAGCAAGCGATGCGGAGGTATGGGAGCGAAACGTGAACATCAGCTGGGGGGAGTAGTTTGACTCGCTCGCCGCATGGGTATCGCGAGGTCGGCCGGGACCAGGCCCGGCACACATTGCGGGATAGGCGAGGGAAGGAGACGGAGATGGCAGACCGGGTTGCGCGCGAGGTCTGGGGCAAGCCGCGACGGCGTGCTGGTTTGGGCGTCGGTTTGGCGGCCATCGTGGCCGCCGTAGCGCTGATGACGGGGTGGCTGTCGGCGGGTTCGCCGGCTGCGCGGACGGTCCGTGCGGCCGCGCTCACCCCTCAGCAGCAGGCGATCAGCGCCAGGGTCAACTCGCTGCTGAGCCGGATGACGGTGGCCGAGAAGTTCGGCCAGCTCGAGATGGCCGGTCCTAACGGCCCGAACGGCACGCCCGGCGATCTCATCAAGTGGGCTAAGAGCGGGCAGATCGGGTCGGTGCTCGACCTGGTCGGCGTCGACCAGATCAACAAGGTCCAGAAGGCCGCGCTCCAGTCCCGGCTGCACATCCCGCTGATCTTCAGCCTGGACGTGATCCACGGCTACAGGACCATGTTCCCGGTGCCGCTCGGCGAGGCCTCGAGCTGGGATCCGGCCACGGTCCAGAGGACCGAGGCCATAGCGGCCGTCGAGGCGACCGCCGACGGGATCAAGTGGACGTTCAACCCGATGGTCGACATCGCCCGCGATCCGCGCTGGGGTCGGGTGGTGGAGGGCGCGGGCGAGGATCCGTTCCTTGGCTCGGCCATGGCCGCAGCGAAGGTCCGCGCCTATCAGGGCAGCAATTTCGCCGCCCCGAACAAGATGGCCGCAACCATGAAGCACTTCGCCGCCTACGGCGCTCCCGTCGCGGGCCGCGAATACAACACGGTCGACATGTCCGACCAGCAGCTGCGCAATGACTATCTACCGCCCTACAAGGCGGGCGTCGATGCCGGCGTGGCCACGGTGATGAGCGCGTTCAACTCGCTCAACGGCGTTCCGGCCAGCGCCAACCCGTACCTGCTGCAGACCATCCTCCGCAACGAGTGGGGCTTTGGCGGCACGGTGGTGAGCGACTATCAGGCGGTCCAGGAGCTCGAGGCCTTCGGCTACGCCGCCTCCGGTGCCGACGCGGCGCGCCTGGCGCTGACCGCTGGGGTCGATATCGAGATGGCGGTGCAGATCGGGATCCCGCCCGGTAACACGGTTTACTCCACATACGCCAATTACGGACCGCAGCTGCTGGCGTCGGGCAAGATCACGATGGCGCAGCTGAACACGGCCGTGCGCCACGTGCTGACGCTGAAGTACCTGGCCGGGATGTTCTCCAACCCCTTCCAGGGCAGCGCGGCGCGGGTGGCCCGCGAGGAGCTCACGCCGGCGCACCTGGCGGCGGCCCGCACCATGGCCGACGAGTCGATGGTGCTGCTAAACGACAACAACCACGCGCTTCCGCTGAGCACCAGCGTGTCGAAGATCGCGGTCGTGGGGCCGCTGGCCGATAACCCGATGGACCAGCTCGGACCCGACGTGCCCATCGGCTATCCGGGACCGGCTCAGGGCAAGGTCGTCTCGGTCCTCCAGGGGATCAAGAACGCCGTGCCCGGCGCGACCATCAACTACGCCCAGGGCTGCGATCCGAACTGCACCGACACGAGCGGCTTCGGCGCCGCGGTCAGCGCCGCGCAATCCGCCGACGTCACCGTGATCGTCGCCGGCGAGCCGGCGGCCGACAGCGGCGAGGCCTCGTCGCGCAGCATGATCGATCTGCCCGGGCAGCAGCTCGCGCTCATCCAACAGATCGCCGCGACCGGCAAGCCGTACGTGGTTGTGCTGATGAACGGACGGCCGCTGACCATTCCGTGGCTGGCCGACAACGCCCCTGGGCTGCTGGAGGCCTGGTACCCCGGCACCGAGGGCGGCGATGCGGTCGCCGACGTGCTGTTCGGGAAGGTCAATCCCGGCGGCAAGCTGCCGATGTCGTTCCCGCGCAACGTCGGGCAGATCCCGATCTCCTACAACGAGCTGCCCACCGGCAGGCCGTATGACCCCAACAACAAGTACACGTCCAAGTACCTCGACGTGCCCAACACGCCGCAGTACCCGTTCGGGTACGGGCTGTCGTACACCACCTTCTCGGTGTCGGGCCCGCACCTGTCGTCGACCAGCATCGGCCCCGGCGGCTCGGTGACCGTCACGGGAAGCATCACTAACACGGGCTCGGTGACCGGCGACGACGTCGCTCAGCTCTACATCCACGAGAGCTACACGAGCATCCTCCAGCCCGTCCGCCGGCTCGAGGGCTTCAGGCGCATAACCCTGGCACCGCGACAGACCAAAACGGTCACCTTCCACCTGGGCCCGCAGCAGCTCGGGTTCTACAACGGCCAGGGCCAGTTCGTGGTCGAACCGGGACCGTTCGACGTCTGGTTCGGCGACAGCTCGACCGCCACGAACCATGCCATGTTCAGCGTCAGCTAGCTCCAGGCGCGGCCACCGCTGGATCGCGGGCCTCGCGGCCCTGGCCGCGGTCTTCGCCGCGATGCTCGCGATAGGGGCGCCGGCGCGGGCCACAACCGCGCCGGCGCAGGCCGCCCTTACCCCCCACCAGCGCGCGGTCCTGTACGGAATCGCCCGGGACACGTGGAGGTTCTACGCCGCCGATGTCGATCCCACCACGCACCTGCCGCTGGACAACCTGGGGCCCGGCGCCACCCGCGGCGAGTACACGTCGGCAGCCAACATCGGGGTGTACCTGTGGGCGGTTGTGGCCGCGCGCGACCTCGGGTTGATCAGCCAAGGCACGACGCAGTCGCTCACCCGCTCAACGCTCGACGAGGTTGCCTCGCTCACCCGCTATGACGGATTCCTGTACCAGTGGTACGACACCACCAACGGCAAGGTGCTCCTCAACCCCGGCCAGGGCGACTGCGCCCAGACCACGTCGACGTCGGACAACTGCTCGTTCCTCTCGGCGGTCGACAACGGTTGGTATGCCTCGGGCTTGACCGTGGTCCGCGAGGCCCTGCCGAGGCTGCGGGGCCTCGTCGATCGCCTGATGTCGCCGATGGACTTCTCGATCTTCTACGACAACCGCGCCCAGACCGCCTGCAACACCAATCCGGCGATCCCCGGCAACCAGCCCACGGGACAGATGTACGGCGGCTTCTACGTCGGCGTCGGCCCCGCCGGCTACCACAACGGCGCGCTGTACAGCGACCCGAGGATCGCCATGTACATGGGCATGGGCCTGCACCAGATGCCGGGCGACGTGTGGTGGCGAACGTGGCGGACGCTCCCACCGATGCAATGCGCGACCGATCCAGACTTCTCCTGGCAGGGACAGTGGCCGGTGCCCGGCTACTGGCAGATGTACACCGACCCGCAGTCGGGCAAGCAGTTCAACGTCTGGGAGGGCCACTACGTCTACCCGGGGACCGACCTGGCGTTCGTCCCGACCTGGGCCGGCGGGATGTTCGAGGGCCTGATGGCCAATCTGGTCGTGCCCGAGACCGCCTGGGGTCCCCACAGCTTCGGCCTGAACGACCTGCGTTGGGCCCAAGTCCAGATCCGCTACGCGACGCAGGCGCTCCACTACCCGGTGTGGGGAATGTCGCCGTCGAGCACTCCGGACGACACCGGCAACTACGACGCCTACGGGGTCGAAGGGCTGATCTTCCCCACCGGCGAACGCCTCTCCCAGTCCGTGTGCGTCGGTTGCGACACCGAGACCACGGTCACCCCGCACGCCTCGTTCATCGCGCTGCCGGTGGTGCCGCAGAAGGCGTACGCGAACATCGAGGCCCTGCGGACGCTGTATCCGGGGATCTACGGCTCCGACGGCGGTTTCTACGACGCCGTCAATCCGGTCACCGGGTCCATCGGCCACCGCCGGCTGGTGCTCGACCAGTCGATGATCATGGCCGGGCTGGACGACGCGCTCAACCGCGGCGCCCTGCGGCGCGACTTCGCCGCCGACCCGGTCTCGTGGGCCGCCCACCTGTACCTCTCCTACGAGGCGATGTCGATCCACTGAGATCGCGGGCGGATCCGGTGAGCGTGGGCAATACCTACCGGATAGCGACAGGTATTGCCCACGGTCCCTCGTCGCAGGCCCCCGGCAAAAGTAGGGCGGCCCTCGAGGGCCGCCCTGGCTGAAGAGAGTTCGGCCTACTCGCTACGAGCTGGCGCCCACGGGCTCACCGCCGTTGCCGGCCGGCTGCTGCTCGGCCGCCGGCTGCCCGCTCTCGGAGCTCTCGATCGTCTTGGGTGCCCCACCGACCGAGATCGCGACCTTGCGCGGCTTGCGCTCCTCGGGCTTCGGCACCCGCACCTCGAGCACGCCGTTCTTGAAGCTGGCCGTCACGGCCTCGGCGTCCACGCCCTCGGGCAGCGTCAGCGAGCGAGAGAACTTTCCGAAGGACCGCTCCACGCGGTAGTAGCCCTCCTTGCGCTCCTCGTGCTCGGCCTTGCGGTCGCCCGACACGGTCAGGACGTTGTCCTCGAGCTGGACGTGCACGTCCTCGTCGGACAGGCCCGGCAGGTCCGCCCTCAGAACGAACTCGCCCTCGGTCTCTACGAGATCCATCGGCGGAATCCAACGGCGCTGAGTAGCGCCACCGGCCGGCGCCGGCGACTCGAAGAACGTGTTGAACAGCCGGTTCATCTCGTTCTGAATCGTGTTCAGCTCACGAACCGGTTCCCAGCGAATCAATGCCATCTCAAACCTCCCATTTCTGGATTGGAAGCTAACGTGCCTAGAGTATAGAAATCTAAGTCGATTCCTGTCAAGTCTTATTCGCGTCCAGGCGTGAGATATCCAAGCAACCACTGGAAGGTCTTTCGATCCCGACCGAACGGCGAGAGTCAATGAAAACGGGGGTGGCCACCGGCTGCGCGGGCGCGCATCTCTAGTGCACGCCGACGGGTGGTACGCCGCTTAAACGATGAGAGAGCGGCCCGTCATCTCCCCCGGCTGCTCGATTCCCAGCACCTCCAGCACAGTCGGCGCCACGTCGGCCAGGATCCCGCCGTCTCGCAGCGACAGCCCGGGAACGGTGACCACGAGCGGCACCGGGTTGAGCGAGTGGGCGGTGTTGGGGCTGCCGTCGTCCTCGAGCATGTGGTCCGCGTTGCCGTGGTCGGCCGTCACGACGCACGCCCCGCCCGACCCGTGCACGGCCTCGACCACGTCCCCCAGGCAGCGATCGACGGTCTCCAACGCCTCAACCGCGGCGGGGATCACTCCCGTATGTCCGACCATGTCGGGATTGGCGAAGTTGATGATCCCGAACGTGTACGCGTCGGCGCGCCAGGCGTCGACGAACGCGACCGCCGCCTCGGGGGCGCTCATCTCGGGCTTCTGGTCGTAGGTGGCCACGTCGCGCGGCGAGGGCACCAGCTCACGCCGCTCGCCGCTGCACGCCGGTTCCTCGCCGCCGTTGAAGAAATACGTCACATGGGGGTATTTCTCGGTTTCGGCGACGTGCAGCTGGCGCGCCCCGCGCGCCGCGATGACCTCCGGGAGCGTCGTCGCCGGGTGCGAGGGCGGGAACGCGACCGGGTACGGCCAGTCCTCCTCGTACCGGGTCATCGTCGCGTACCGCGCGACCGGCGGAGCGCCCCCGCGGTCGAGCGGCTCGGAAAACTCCGGCTCCGCCAGGGCCCGGGTGATCTCCCGCATTCGGTCGGGCCTGAAGTTGAAGGCAAACACCGAATCGCCGGGTCGGATCCGCGCCTCGTCCCCCACCAGAACCGGTTTGATGAACTCGTCGGTCTCCCCCCGCTCATACGCTCCCTCGGCGGCCTCGCGCGCACTGGCCGCCGACACCGAGGCCCGTCCGTGCACCAGTAGGTCGTACGCGAGCTGGACCCGGTCCCAGCGCCGGTCTCGATCCATGGCGTAGTACCTGCCCACGACCGAGCCCACGCGACCGGCCCCGGCGTCCCGCATCCACCCCTCCACGGTTTCGAGATAGCCGGCGCCCGACGTCGGGAGCGTGTCCCGCCCGTCGGTGAACGCATGCAGCACCAGATCCGGCACGCGCAGCTCGGCCCCGAGACGGACCACCGCTTCCAAATGGGACCAGCCGGAGTGCACGCCGCCGTCGGACACGAGCCCGATCAGGTGCACTCGCTCGGCGCCCGACAACGCGTCCCGCAGGACTGCGTTCGCCCCGAGCTCTCCCTCCGAGACGGCCGTGTCGATCCGGGTCAGGTCCTGCATCACCACCGCGCCGGCTCCCAGGTTCAGATGACCCACCTCCGAGTTGCCCATCTGCCCCTCGGGCAACCCGACCGCCCGTCCACAGGCGGTCAGCTGCGTGTGGGGATACGAAGACCACAGCGAGCCGAACACCGGGGTGCTGGCCAGCGAGACCGCATTACCGGGCCCCGCCGGCGCGAGCCCCCAGCCGTCGAGCACGATCAGTGCAGCCGACCGCGCCGGAAGCCCCCGCTGACCAGGCGCGATCGAAGCCGCCATCAGCCGGCGGCGTTGACGATCGCGGCGAACGACTCGGGCTCGAGGCTCGCCCCCCCGACCAGGGCGCCGTCGACGTCGGGCAGCGCCAGCAGATCCACGCAGCTTTCCGGGTTGACGCTGCCCCCATATAACACCCGAGTGCGCTCGGCCTGCTCTCGAGAACGGTCGGCGACCAGCGCGCGAATGAACGCGATCGCCTCCTGCGCCTGCTCCGCCGTCGCGACCAGCCCCGTCCCGATGGCCCAGATCGGCTCGTACGCGATCACCACGTCCCCCAGCCGCTCGGCGTCGACTCGGGCCAGATCCTCCTGGATCTGGTGGCGGAGCTTGCGTTCGGTGTCGCCGCTTTCGCGTTCCTCCTCGGTCTCGCCCACGCACAGGATCGGCGTCAGGCCGGCGTCGAGCGCGGCCGGCACCTTCAGCGCCAGCGCGCGATCGGTCTCGCCGAACATCTCCCGCCGTTCGGAGTGGCCAACGATCGACCCGTCGACGCCGAGCTCGAGGAGCATCGGCGGTGAGACCTCGCCCGTGAATGCCCCGTGATCCTCCTGGTGCATGTTCTGGGCGAACACCTGGACGCGCGATCCGCGGGTGGCGTCGACCATCGGCTTCAGCGCCGGAAACGGCGGACAGATTCCGAGGTCTACGCGATCGGCGGCTGCCACGAGTGGGAGAAACTCCACGATGAACGCCTTCGCCTCGGCGATCGTCTTGTGCATCTTCCAATTGCCGGCGATCAGCGGCGTCCGGCCCGCGCCTTCAAAAGTGCTCACGAAAGTGCCTCCACTCCGGGGAGCGTCTTACCCTCGATCAGCTCGAGCGCCGCCCCGCCGCCCGTCGACAGATGCGTCACCTTGTCCGCCAGCCCGAACCGGACCAGCGCCGCCGCGGAGTCGCCCCCGCCGACCACGGTGGTCCCGGAAGCCGAGGCCACCGCGTCGGCGACCTCCCGTGTCCCGGCCGCGAACGGCTCGACCTCGAAGGCTCCCATCGGCCCGTTCCAGAACACGGTGCCGGCGCCCGCAACCGCTTCCGCATACCGGCGAGACGTCGCCGGTCCGATGTCGAGCCCCATCATCCCCGGCGGCACGTCGACCCCGTCCACGACCCTGGACTCGGCATCCGCGGCGAGGCGGTCAGCGATCACCAGGTCGCTCGGGAGCTCGAGCGCCGCCCGCGCCGCCGACGCCAACTGAAGCGCGCGCCGAGCGAGCTCGACGTCCTCCGGGATGCACAACGACTCCCCCACCGTGTGACCCTGCGCGGCGAAGAACGGAAAGCACATGGCCCCCCCGATCAGGATCGTGTCGGCGACCTTCAAGAACCGCTCGATCACCGCGATCTTGTCGCTCACCTTGGCCCCGCCGAGCACGGCCACCAGCGGCCGCGCCGGGTCCCGGAGCATCCGCCGAAGCGTCGTGACCTCGCGCTCCAGAAGCCGCCCCGCGGCACGCTCCGAAACCAGCCGAGCAACCCCCTCCGTGGACGCGTGCGCCCGATGGGCGGCGCCAAACGCATCGTTGACATACGCGTCCGCGAGCGAAGCCAGCGCGCGCGCCAGCTCCGGGTCGTTCTTGGTCTCCCCCGGCTCGTAGCGGACGTTCTCGAGCACCAGGATGTGCCCCGGCCCCAGGTTCTCGGCAAACCCCCGCACGTCGTCGCCCACGACCCCCGGCGCCAGCGTCACGTCTGCGCCCGTCAGCTCGGCGAGGCGGTTGGCCGCCGGCCGCAGCGACAGCTCGGGTTCGCGGTCCTTGGGCCGACCGAGGTGCGAGACGAGCACGATCCGGGCGCCGCGGCGTCGAAGCTCGGCGATCGTCGGCAGCGCCGCGCGGATCCGCGTGTCGTCGGCCACGGCCCCGTCCTCCAGCGGGACGTTGAAGTCGACTCGCACGAGTACGCGTTTGCCGTGCAAATCGCCGAGATCGTCGAGCGTCCTCAAAGCACCTTCTGGACCACGTCCACGCAGCGGTTCGAGTAACCCCACTCGTTGTCGTACCAGGCGATGAGCTTCACCAGGGTGGCGTCCATCACCGAGGTCAGCGCCGAGTCGAAGATCGAGGAGGCCGGATCCTTGATGATGTCGGTGGAGACGATCGGGTCCTCGGTGTAGCGCAGGAGCCCCTTCAGCGGACCGCTGGCGGCCGACGCGAAAGCGCCGTTGATCTCTTCGACGCTCGTCTCCCGGTCCACCTCGGCAACCAGATCGACGACGCTTCCGGTCGGTACCGGGGCACGCATCGCCATGCCGTGGAGCTTGCCGTTCAAGTCGGGGATCACCAGTCCGATCGCCCGCGCCGCGCCGGTCGACGCGGGGATCAAATTCACGGCCGCGGCCCGCGCCCGCCGCAGGTCTCGGTGCGGCATGTCCTGAAGCCGCTGATCGGCGGTGTAGGCGTGGATCGTTGTCATCAGCCCGTGCTTGATCCCGACCGTTTCGTGGAGCACCTTGGCGACCGGCGCCAGGCAGTTGGTCGTGCACGAGGCGTTGGAGATCACGTGGTGGCGATCGCGGTCGTAGGCCTCATCGAAGTTCACCCCCAGGGCCACGGTCACGTCGGGGTTCGTGGCCGGCGCCGAGATCACGACCTTGCGGGCGCCCGCGTCCAGATGCTTGGACGCGTTCTCGCGGTCGGTGAACAGGCCGGTCGACTCGATCACCACCTCCACCCCGAGCTCGCTCCAAGGCAGCGCACCCGGATCGCGCTCGGCCAGCACGCGAATCTCCCGCCCGTCCACGGAGAAGCCGGTGTCGGTCGCCTCCACGCGGCCCGGAAACGGGCCGTAGTTGGAGTCGTACCTGAGCAGGTGAGCGATCGTCTTCGGGTCGACGATGTCGTTGACTGCCAGCCATTCGATGTCCGCGCCAGCCTCGTAGGCGGCGCGGAAGACGTTCCGGCCGATGCGTCCGAAGCCGTTGATCCCGACCCGTACGGGCATACGCGTGCTCTCCCATCCTGATCGCCAGCAGAAAGAGGTGCCGACCTGCGCCGGCCCGCGCGAAGGCTAGTGCACCGTCCGGCAATTGGGGCGCACGTATCGCGGCCCCGCGTGGCCCTCGTGCGGGCCCCGCTCGGCATCCAGCCTCGCCAAACGGCCGGGCCCCGCACGAGTCATCCGGCGCCGCGTCCTCGGAGCCTCGCGCAGCGCTGCTGCGCGTCGGCTCCTGCGTCCTTGCCTGACGGCCACCGGCCCTCGCGCTCCATGCATCCTGATCACCGGCCGGCACACTACCGGCTGACCACCTCTACCCGCAGCCCATCCGGATCGCGCAAATAGGCGGCGTAGTACGTGCGACCGTATTGGGGGCGCCTCCCGGGCGCGCCGTCGTCCTCGCCCCCGTTTGCGAGACCGCCCGAGTGAGCAGCGTCCACGGCCGCCTTGCCGTTGGCCGACAGAGCGAGGTGCCCGTAGCCGGGGCCCGGCGGCCGCCCCCGCATGACGATCCACACCTGCGGCCAGTTGACCCCATACGCGATCGCCGCCTCCGAGTCGACCATCCGCCGCGCGCCCAGGGCATAGAAGACCGCGTCGTAGAACCGAGCAGACCGGCCCAAGTCCGCGACCTCGAACCCGACGTGGTCGATCACGCCGGCCGGCTGACGTCGCGATGCGTCACCTCGACCAGGTACTCCGCCTGCGGTCCGTACCGCGCCGCGAGGTGCTCCGCAATCGCCACCGACCGGTGGCGGCCACCCGTGCAGCCGATCCCCACCACGAGGTGCGCCTTGCCTTCCGCGAGGTACTGCTCGAGCAGATAGTCGAGCAGCGGGTACAGCCGCGCGTAGAAGTCGTCCAGCTCGCCGTCGCGGTTGATGAACTCGACCACCCGGGGATCGTCCCCGGTCAGGGGCCGGAGATCTCGCTCGTAATGGGGGTTCGGGAGAAAGCGCACATCGAAGAGCAGGTCCGGATCGCGCGTGGGGCCGTACTTGAAGCCGAAGCTCTCGAAGGTCACGGCCAGCCGCCCGGGCATCGGGTTGGGCAGCAGGTCGTCGGCGAGCTTTCGTCTCAGCATCGCGGCGGTGAGCCCGCTGGTGTCGATGACCACGTCGGCGCGGGAGAGGAGCGGCGCCAGGATCTTGCGCTCCCGCGCGATCCCGTCCGCCACGCTCCCCATGGGCGCGAGCGGGTGCCGCCGGCGGGTTTCCTTGTAGCGGGTCAGCAGCGTCGCCTCGTCAGCGGCGAGGAACAGGACTCGGTAGACGACCCCGATCGCCCGCAGGTCGTCGAGCATCGCCGCGAGGCCCCCAAAGTAGCTCCCGCCCCGCACGTCCGAGACCACCGCCGCCCGAGCCACCTTCGATCCGTCGTGCATGAACAGCTCGATCAGCGAGCGGATCATCTCGGCCGGGAGGTTGTCGACGCAGAAGTAGCCCTCGTCCTCGAACACCGCCATCGCCGTCGACTTCCCGGCACCCGAGAAGCCGGTGATGATCACCAGGTCCCTCAGCGCCGAGGTGGCGCCTTCAGGTTGAGAGGTTTCGGCTTGAGCGACGTCCACGCTTTCGGAGTTCCATGGTAGAAGGCGTGACGGCGCCGCAAATGGGGCGGTATGGCACGATGCCCGCGTGCATCGCCGCGGCAGAGGGATCGTGGCCCTGGCTGGAGCGGCGCTGTCGCTGGCAGTCTCGGCGACCCTCCCTGCATCCTCCGCCGCGCAACCTCCGCTCCAGGCCACCGTCTCCGCGACCACCGTCGGCCAGCCGATGGCCCCCGGGTTCGTGGGGCTCTCGCTCGAGTACAGCGCCCTGCACGTCTACACCGGCCGCGACCCGCTTCAGGTCAATCCGGTGTTCGAGGCGCTGGTGCGAAACCTCGCGCCGGGTCAGGCGCCCGTGCTCCGGATCGGCGGCGGCAGCGCCGACGCGACGTGGTGGCCGATCCACGGCCTGCTCCCACCGGGCGGCGTCGACTACCGGCTCACCCCGGGGTGGCTGCGAACCACCAGGGCGCTCGCGGGCGCCGTGGGCGCGCGACTGATCCTCGGCGTGAACCTGGCCGCCGGGCGACCCGCCCTCGCGGCCGCGGAGGCGCGCGCGTTCGTACACGGGATCGGTGCGCCGTACATACAGGCGCTCGAGATCGGCAACGAGCCCGACATCTACAACGTGATCCCGTGGTACACCGATGGGCGCGGAAGGGTGTTCTTCTCCCGCGCCGGCAACTACAACTTCTCCCGGTATCTCGCCGAGTTCGCGCACTGGCGGGCGGCGTTGCCTCCGCTGCCGCTGGCCGGCCCCGCGACGGCCGGGCTGACGTGGCTCGGCGGCCTGAACCGGCTGCTGGCCCGTGAGCCCAGGCTGCGCATCGTCACCGTCCACCGCTACCCGCTGCGCGCGTGCGTCACCAACCCCAGCCAGCCCGGCTTCCCGTCGATTCCCGGCCTGCTCGCCGACCAGAGCTCGAGCGGGCTCGCCCAGGGCGTCGCACCGTACGTGGCCATCGCCCACGCCCGCGGGGTGCCGCTGCGCCTCGCGGAGTTGAACTCGGCCTCGTGCTCCGGCAAGAAGGGCGTGAGCGACACGTTCGCGTCCGCGCTGTGGGCCCTCGACACGCTGTTCAACCTGGCGAGCGTCGGCGTCGACGGTGTCAATTTCCACTCGCTCCCCGGTGCCGCGTATGAGCTGTTCACTTTCACCCGGCTGTTCGGCCACTCCCTGGCCTTCGTCCATCCCGAGTACTACGGGTTGATGATGTTCGCGCAGGCCTTTCCGCCCGGCGCGCAGCTCTTGCAAACCGGCGCGCCCGGCGGGCCTGTGAAGGTCTGGGCCACGCACGCCCCCGACGGGCACACCCGGGTCGTCCTGATCAACAAGGACCCCGGCGCGGCGCATCAAGTGGTGGTTTCGGTGCCGGGCGCGACCGCGGCGACGCTCGACTGGCTGCTCGCGCCGAGCGCGGCCTCGACCAGCGGGGTCAGCCTGGGCGGCCAGACGTTCGGCGGGGAGACCCACACCGGGTTGCTCGGCCCGCCGCAGACCGCTCCGCTCTCGGCCGTGGCGGGCACCTACACGATCAATCTGCCGCCGGCGAGCGCGGTGATGCTCACCCAGTAGCAGCATGACCGGCGGCCCGCATGCGGGCCGCCGCGGCCGGGCGCATGCGCCCGGCCGGGCCAGGCTGCATGCAGCCCGGCCTCCCAATTACTAAACCCCGGTCTTGTGAATCTCGCGGTAGACCTGGCGAGCGAGCTTCCCCGAGATCCCGGGGACCGCCTCGATCTCTTCACTGGAAGCCGCGAGGATGGCGTCCGGGGACCCGAAGTGCTGGAGCAGCGCCCGTTTGCGGGTGGGCCCGACGCCGGGCAGCTCGTCGAGGATCGAGGCGGTCATCGCGCGGTCGCGCCTGACCCGGTGATGGGTGATCGCGAACCGGTGCGCCTCATCGCGCACTCGCTGGAGCAGCTGGAGCTCGGGGGTGTCGTGCGCGAGGAGCAGCGGCTCGTTCCGGCCGGGGATGAACACCTCCTCGATCCGCTTGGCCAGCGAGATCACCACCACCCCCCGCTCGCGAAATCCCTGCAGCGCCCGCAGCCCGGCCGAGAGCTGTCCCTTGCCGCCGTCGATCACGACCACGTTGGGCAGAGCCGCGAAGCTCGGGTCGTAGTCCTTGTCGTGCGGGGAGACCTCGCGCTGGCTCTGCCACCGCGCCAGCCGGCGCGAGAGCACCTCCTCCATCGCGGCGAAGTCGTCGGGCGCGGGCGCGGCGATCTTGAATCGTCGGTAGTCCGACTTCTTGGGCGCGCCGCCCTCGAACACGACCATCGAGGCCACCGTGTTCGTCCCCATCAGGGTCGAGATGTCGAAGCACTCGATCCGCAGCGGGATCGTGTCCAGCCCGAGCGCCTGCTGGAGTCCGTCGAGCGCCTCGACACGCTGCTGGCGCCGGCGCTCGGAGCGCAGCTTCTCCTGGTCGAGCGCGAGGCGGGCGTTGCGCTCGGCGAGCTCGAGGATTCGGCGTTTGTCGCCGCGCTCGGCCGCCCGGATCTCCACCGACCCGTCGCGGCGCGCGGTCAGCGCCTCGGCCAGCGCCTCGGTCGATCCCAGCTCGCGCTGAACGATCAGGAGCGGCGGCACCATCATCGCGCTCGCGTAGTACTGGAGGATGAACGCCTCGGCCACGTCGGCGATGCCGCCGCCGGCCTCGTTGTCGAGGTAGAAGCTCTGGCGGTCCGAGAGCACCCCGTCGCGCACCTGGAACACCTGGGCGTTGGCCTCGCCGTCCTGCACCGCGACCGCGATCGCGTCGAGCGTGCCGACCGCCTCGTTGGCCACCCGCTGGCGTTCGAGGAGTGAGCGCACCGCCCGCAGGCGATTTCGCTCGCGCGCGGCGTCCTCGAAGCGCTGTTCGGCCGCGGCCTGGCGCATCGACTGGTCGAGCTCGCGCTCGATCGTCCGGTAGCGGCCGGAGAGGAAGTCGATCACCCCGTCGATGCCGCGACGGTAGTCCTCGCGGCTGACGTAGCCCACACAGGGCGCCTCGCAGCGCTTGATGTAGTAGTCCAGGCACGGCGAGCCGCTGCGGCGCCCTGGCTCGCGCCCCTCGCAGGAGCGGAACATGAACACCTTGCCGAGCACGTCGAGCGTCGAGCGGACCCGCTTGGCGTTGCTGTAGGGACCGAAGTAGGCGCGGTCGCGCCGGTGGCGCTCGCGGGTGAAGTACACCCGGGGGAAGTCTTCGTCGAGGGAGATCGCGATGTAGGGGTAGGACTTGTCGTCGCGCAGGCGGATGTTGAACCGCGGCTTGTACTGCTTGATGAAGTTCTGCTCGGCCAGCAGCGCCTCGGCCTCGGTGTGGACAACCAGGGCCTCGACGTGGTCGATCGTGTCGACCAGGTCCTGTCCCCCTCGGGTGCTGGGGTGGGTGAAATGCGAGGCGACCCGCTTGCGAATCGACTTCGCCTTGCCCACGTAGATCACCTTGCCGCGCTGGTCGCGGAACAGGTAAACGCCGGGCTCGTCGGGGAGCTCGCGGCGCTTGTCAGCCGTGATTACTGCCATCTGCGATCGAGGATAGGACGGCCGGTCAGTCCGCCGTCAGCGACAGCGCCAGCCCGCCGAGCGCGGCACCGAGCGCGGCGATCGCGACCGTCTCGCCGACACCCGCGGTCGCGGAGCTCGGAAGGTACTGAGGGATCCCGGCCACCGGGTTGAGCACGTTCGCGTCCGAGGTTGGCGGGGCGCCCAGCGCGCGCAGCGCGAACGCGAGGCCGATCCCGGCGGCGAGGAGGCATCCGAGCCGCGCCCGCCGCCCACCGACCAGGGCCGTCAGCAGCAGGACCGCTGACACCAGCGCCAGGAACACCTCGGTGACCGAGTAGACCTGCCACGCCGTGGGGTTGGCCGGCACCCCGGGTGGCAGCGCGACGCTGACCGCCTGTGCGGGACTGGGGCCTTGGTGGCTCCAGGTCAAAAACAGCGAGATGAACAGCCCGACCGCGGCGGCGACGATCAGCCAGTCGCCGATAGCCTCTCGCGCGTAAGACCGCACGACCGGAACAGTAACCTTCGGGAGCGTCATGTCTTCGGACGGCCTTCGCACGGCGTTACGAACATGCCCGCTGTGCGAGGCCACGTGCGGGCTCGAGGTGACGCTCGCCGGCGATGAGCTGGTCGCGGTCCGCGGCGACCGCGAGGACGTGTTCAGCCAGGGCTTCATCTGCCCCAAGGGCTACGCGCTCAAGGAACTCGAGTCGGATCCCGACCGGGTGCGCACTCCCCTGATGCGCCAGCCCGACGGAACGTTCTCTGCCGTCTCCTGGGACGAGGCATTCGCGCTGATCGACCGCCGGCTGTCGCCGATCGTGGCCGCCGATCGCAACGCGGTCGCGATCTATCTCGGCAACCCGAACGCGCACCAGCTCGACAACATGCTCTACGTGCGCGTGCTGACCCGCGCGCTCGGCACGCGGAACCTGTACTCGGCCAGCACCGTCGACCAGTACCCCAAGCAGATGGCGTCCGCGCTGATGTTCGGGACCGGGACGACCGTGCCCGTCCCCGACCTGGACCGCACCGACCATGTGCTGATGCTCGGCGCCAACCCCCTCCAGTCCAACGGGAGCCTGATGACCGCTCCCGATGTACGCGGGCGGCTGCGGGGGCTGCGCGCGCGGGGCGGAAAGCTCGTGGTCATCGATCCGCGGCGAACCAGGACCGCCGAGGAGGCCGACGAGCACCACTTCATCCGGCCCGGGACGGACGCGCACCTGCTGTTCGCGCTCGTGCACGTGCTGTTCGCCGAGGACCTGGCCCGGCCGGACGAGCGCCTCGAGTCGATCTGCGACGGGATCGACGTCGTGCGCGAGCTGGCCGAGCCGTTCACGCCCGAGGCCGCCTCGGCGGTGTGCGGGATCGAGGTCGACGACATCCGGCGCCTCGCCCGCGAGCTGGCGGCGGCCCGCCGGGCGGTCGTGTACGGCCGGATCGGGACCTGCACGCAGGAGTTCGGGACGCTCGCGAGCTGGCTCGTCGACGTGCTGAACGTGCTCACCGGCAATCTCGACCGCGCCGGCGGCGCGATGTTCCCGCTCGGAGCCGCCGGGCACTCGAACGCGGCCGGCACGCCCGGACGCGGCCGGGGCGCTCGTTTTGGCCGGTGGCAGAGCCGCGTGCGGGGTCTCGGGGAGATCTTCGGCGAGCTGCCCGCGGCCTGTCTGGCCGAGGAGATCGACACTCCGGGCGACGGTCAAGTCCGGGCGGTGATCACGATCGCCGGCAACCCGGTCCTCTCGACGCCGAACAGCGAGCGGCTCGATAGCGGGCTACGCGATCTCGAGTTCATGGTCAGCCTGGACGTGTACGTGAACGAGACCACGCGTCACGCCGACGTAATCCTGCCCGCCCCCTCGGCGTTGCGCCGCTCGCACTACGACCTCGCGCTGTACCTGTTCGCGGTCCGGAACGTCGCCCACTACTCGCCGGCCGTTCTGCCGCCCGAGCCGGAGGTCCCGGACGAGTGGGTGACGCTTTTGCGGCTCACCGGCGTGGCGTCCGGCCTCGGTCCCGATGCGGACGTGGCGGCGCTGGACGAGGGCGTGGCGCGGTTTTTGGTGGAGCGCGAGGTGAAGACCGCGGAGTCTCCGGTTGCCGGCCGCGACGTCGGCGAGGTGCTGGCCGAGCTCTCGCCGCGCTTCGGTCCCGAGCGACTGCTCGACCTGATGCTCCAGGCCGGACCTTACGGCGACGGGTTCGGCGCGCGCCCCGGCGGCTTGTCGCTGGCCGCGCTCGAGGCCGCCCGGCATGGGATCGACCTCGGTCCGCTCGAGCCGCGGCTGCCCGACGCGCTTCGCACCGCGAGCGGCAAGATCGAGCTCGCGCCTCCGCTGCTCGTGGCCGACGTTGAGCGGCTGCGCGCCTCGCTGTCCAACGGTGCCCGGAACGGCGACGCGGTGGTGCTGGTCGGCCGGCGCCAGGTGCGCTCGAACAACTCCTGGATGCACAACCTGCCGGTGCTCGTGAAGGGAAAGCCGCGGTGCACGCTGCAGGTGCACCCCGGGGACGCCGAGCGCCATTCGCTTGCCGACGGCGAGGCCGCGGTCGTGTCGTCGCGTACCGGCAGCGTCACGGCGCAGGTCGAGGTCACGGACTCGGTCATGCCGGGGGTGGTCAGCCTCCCCCACGGCTGGGGTCACGACGTCCCCGGTACGGTGCAGCACGTCGCCCGCAACCACGCCGGCACCAACAGCAACGTGTTGACCGACGAGCTGCTGGTAGACGAGCTCTCCGGCAACGCCGTCCTCAACGGGATCCCGGTTGCGCTGGCGCCGGCGTCAGGCGAAGCCCAAAACGGCCACATCGGGGGCTTAACGGGTGACGCCTCGCGGGATGCCGCGGTCGGCTAGTACTTGCGCGCGGCCCAGAAGACCGCGAACACCGCGTAGGCCGCGCCGGCCATCAGCGCCAGCCAGACGACGGAACCCAGGCCGGTCGCCCACAGGCGGGAGGTGGCGGTGAGCGTCAGCATCGCCACGCCGGCGGCCACGTACAGGACGGCGCGGCGCCGGTCGCCGAGCGCGTACAGGGTGCTTCTGTGCTGGCGGTACTGAATCGTCCCGAGCCAGGCGATGAGCGCGAGGAACACGAGCCCGGCGGCCTGGCCGGCGACCGCGGCGGCCGTGCCCCCGCCCGGCACGATCGCGACCAGGGCCGCGATCGCGAGCACAATGAGGATGTTGCGGGCAGTCGCTAGCGACATGTCTGCCTACTAAGAGTACGCCGTCACCGGTAGAGGCCGCTCAGGACCTCCCCGGCTCACGGCGCCGGGAACCCCACCTCCACCTCGAGCCCGCCCTCGGGTCTCGGGGTGGTGCGCAGCTCGGCCCCGTGGGCGGTTGCGATGGCCCCCACGACCGACAGACCCAGCCCGAGCCCACGGGCGTGCCCCCGCTCTCCGTTCAGGCGCCGAAAAGGCTCGAGCAGCTCCGCGGCCCGCTCGGGTAGGACCACGGGGCCCGTGTTCACGACTCGTAACGTCGGTTGGCCCGCGCGCAGCCCGGTCCAGGCGGTTACCCACCCGTCAGACTCGTTGTGCTGGAGCGCGTTGTCGAGCAGGTTCGCCACGAGCCGCCCCACGAGCGCGGGATCACCCGCGGTGACGGCTTCCCCGAGCTCCGAGTGGATCGTGACCCCGTTGCGCTGGAGCTCGTGTAGCGCCTCGCCCACGACGGCCTTCAGGTCGACGGCTTCGCGGCAGGTGAGCCCGCGCTGGCTGCGCGCCAGCGTGAGCAGCGCGTCGATCAGGCGCTCCTGCTGCTCGCCCGCCTTCAGGACCCGCCGGCAGGCGTGTTGCAGGGACTCGACCGTCGGGTGCGGGTCCGCCAGGGCCAGTTCGACGAGCGTGCGCTGGAGTGTGATCGGCGTGCGCAACTCGTGTGAGGCGTTGGCCACGAACCGCCGCTGTGACTCGAACGCGGTCTCGAGCCGGCCGAGCAGATCGTCGAAAGTGTCTCCCAGTTCCTTGAGCTCGTCGTCGGGTCCGTTGAGCGCGAGCCGCTCGTGGAGGTTGCGCTCGGACATTCCGCGGGCCCGAGTGCTCATCGTTCGCAGGGGCCGAAGCGCGCGTCCCGCCATCAGCCATCCGAGGCCGATCGACACGAACGCCATGATCCCCAGCGCGATCCCCGACCAGGTCAGCAGGGCATCGAGCTGGGCCTGGCGCTGGTGGGCGATCGCGGCGTTCGTGAGGGATTCCACCTTCGAGGTGAACTGGCGCACTCGCGCTGGCACTGTGCCCGGGGCAGGTATGGGCAACTTTGCGGTGGAGCCGGGCCGTGCGGAGAAGTAGATCGTCCCGCCAGAGCTCCAAGGCGGGACGATTGACGGCGCGTTCGCCACCACCCCCGTCACCTTGACCTGGGCATTGCGATCGACGATCACGTTGTGGGCCACGAGTTCGTAGGTGATCCCAAGCAGCACGGCCCCCGCGATCAGAAACAGCCCCCCGTAGAGCAATGTCAAACGCAACCGCAGCGTCCAGCGCGGTCGGCCCGGTCGGGGACGCTCAAATCGAATCATCCTGCGCGGCCACCCGGGCCGGCGGAGCTCAGATGCGATACCCAGCACCGGGCACCGTCTCGATGATTGGCGGCTCGCCGAGCTTGCGGCGCAGGCGGCTGATCGTGACCTTGACCACGCCCGAAAACGGGTCCGCCGCCTCGTCCCAGGCCCGCTCGAGCAGCTCTTCGGAGGAGATCGCGGCGCCCCGGGCCGCGAGCAGCAGCTCGAGCACCGCCAGCTCTTTGGCGCTCAGCGCCAGCCGGCGACCGGCCCGGTGGGCGACTCGCTGGGCCGGGTCGAGCGTCACGTCTCCCTTGCGCATGACCGGCGGGAGCGCGGGCTGCGCGCGGCGGGTGAGCGCTCGAATTCGCGCCACCAGCTCCGCAAACGCGAACGGCTTGGGTAGATAGTCGTCGGCGCCCAGCCTGAGCCCCGCGACGCGGTCCTCGATCCCAGCGGACGCGGTGAGCATCAGCACGCGCGCGCGGTTTCCGCGCTCCACGAGCGCCTCGCACACCCGGTCGCCGTGGACCGTGGGGAGGTCGCGATCGAGCACGATCACGTCGTAGCTGTAGACGGCCGCGCGCTGGAGCGCGGCCTCTCCGTCGAGCACCACGTCGATCGCCATGCCCTCGCGGCGGAGACCGCTCGCCACCGCCTCGGCAAGTTCCTCGTGATCTTCGACCACAAGTACGCGCATTCGCCTCTCGAAGTGTGGCGGGTCGCCACCGTCGACAGAGGATGCCCGGCGCCGGGTTACGCGCGGGTAACAGCGCGCGTTGCGCTCGTGTAACCGCCTCGACGCTATCACTCGGCCCATGCCCCGATACGTATCAATCCTTCCGCTACTGCTGCTCACCGCGATTCTGACGACCGCCTGTGGCGGCTCCCCCTCAGGAAGCGACCCGGGCGCCAACGCGACCAAGCAGAACAGTGGGATCGCGCTCGCGGAGTGCATGCGCTCGCACGGCGTACCCAACTTCCCCGACCCGGGGAATAACGGCAATGGCGGCATCCTGATCCAGGGCAGCCACCGCGCCGGCTCGGGCAACTCGATGACCGTCAACGGCGTCTCGGTCAACGCGCCGGCGTTCCAGTCCGCGATGCAGACCTGCCGCAAGTACCTCCCGAACGGCGGCACTCCCTCGGCGGCCGAGACCGCGAAGATCAAGGCCGCGGCGCTGGCCATGGCTCGCTGCATGCGCTCCCACGGTGTCCCGAACTTCCCGGACCCGGAGTTCGGGACCGGTCCCGGCGGAGGCTTCGGCATCCGCCTCGGCGGCACCGGCGTCGACTTCAACTCGCCGGCGTTCCAGGCCGCTCAGAAGATCTGCCACCCGTTCGCCAAGGGCCCGTGAGCTACGAGGCGATCTCGGCGTAGCGCTCGTAGAGCTCGTCGACCGCCCGCTTCGCCTCCTCGTGGCGGGCGGTCGACGCCGCCGAGCGCTTCGGCGTCGACCACGCGACTGGATCTGACAGCTCCGCCTCGAGCGCGCGCAGTGTCGCCTCCGCCTGCTCGATCTCGCGCTCGAGGCGCTCCTGGCGCTCGCGTCCGGCCTTCGGCGGCCCCGCGCGCTTGCGCACCGGGCGACGCTCCGGCCGCGCCGAAGGCGATTTGACCGTCCCGCGTTGCGCACGCTCCTCCCTGACACGCAGGTACTCCGGCCAGCCGCCCAGATAGCTCCGCAGGGTCCGATCCTCGATCGCCACGGTCCGGGTCCCCACCGCGTCCAGCAGCGCGCGATCGTGCGAGACGAGCAGGACCGAGCCGGGAAACTCGTTCAGCGCCTCTTCGAGCGCCTCGCGGCTCTCCAGATCGAGGTGGTTGGTGGGCTCGTCGAGGATGAGCAAGTTCGCCCCGGACTGCACGAGGATCGCGAGCGAGAGCCTCCGCAGCTCCCCGCCGGACAGCCCGTCGAGCGGCCTCTCCGCGTCCTCGCCGGAGAACAGGAACCGACCCAGCAGCGCCCGGGCCCGGTTGGGAGTCAGCCGGGTCATGCGCTGGGTCGCCTCGAGGACCGTGCGAGCAGTTCCGGCCGCGAGCTCCTCGGCGTGCTGAGACAGGTAGCCGATCTTCACGTTGTGGCCCATCCGCAGCTTCCCACCGGCCGGCTCCCGGACCCGCGCCAGCGTCTCGATCAGCGTCGTCTTGCCGGCGCCGTTGGGTCCCACGAGTGAGACGTGCTCGCCTCGCTCGAGCCACAGCTCGGCCCCGTCGAGCAGCACCTTGTCGCCGGCAACGATCCGGCCGTCCTCGAGCTCGAACACGACCCGGCCGCTGCGCTCGGGAGGCTTGAACACGAACTCGAGCGTGGCCCCGTCGCCCCCCTGCCGCTGAATGCGCTCGATCTTCTGGAGCTTCTTGGCGCGCGACTGCGCCTGGCGCGCCCGCGTGCCCGCCCGGAATCGGGTCACGAACCGCTCGAGCCGCTCGATCTCCGCCTGCTGGCGCTCGATCGCCCGCCCCAGAGCCAGGTCGCGCTGGGCCTTCTCCTTGCGCCAGGCGTGCCACGGCCCGGGGAAGAACTTGCCGCGCCCGCCCTCGAGTTCTAAGACCGAGGTCCCCACCGCCTCGAGGAACCAGCGGTCGTGAGCCACCAGCACCATTGCGGCGTCGAGCGCCACCAGGTGCTGCTCGAGCCACTCGAGCGAAGCGATGTCGAGGTGGTTGGTGGGCTCATCCAGCAGGAGGAGGTCGGGGTCCCCGGCCAGCGCGCGCCCCAACGAGGCGCGCGTGAGCTCGCCGCCGGAGAACGTGGTGAGCTTCCGGTCGAGGTCGGCGTCGCCGAACCCGAGGCCGTGCAGGGTCGAGAGGGCGCGGTCGCGCCAGCGGTAGCCGCCGGCGTGCTCGAGGCTGGCTTGGGCGTGGGCATAGCGGTTCAAAGTCGACTCGTCGTGAGACCCGCGGGCCATCGCCTGCTCGAGCGAGGCCAGCTTTTTTTCGATCGCGACCAGCTCCCGAGCGCCCGACAGGATGTAGTCACGCAGCGAGAGGCGCCGGTCGCGCGGGGGCCGCTGGTCGTGCAACGCGAGCTTCACGCCCTTCGCCAGCACCAGCTCACCCTGGTCGAGCGATACCTCGCCGGCGAGCATCCGCAGCAGCGTCGTCTTGCCGGTGCCGTTGCGCCCGGACAACGTCATGCGGTCGCGGCGTTCGAGCTTGAACGAGACTCCGCGCAGCAGGGGTTCCCCGACGATGTCCTTGCCGAGGTCGGATGCGATTACTACGGTCATCGCCGCTCATGGTAGGCGGGTGGCCTCATCCGACCCCGCCACTGGCGCCGGCAAGGCAAAGCGCGATTAGCATGCCCGCGATGCGGGACGCGCCGTGGCCACCCGAGCCTCCGATCGAGATGCCCCCGGCGAGGACGGTGAACATCCCGGGCCGCGGCGAGATGTTCCTGCGCGACACCGGTGGCGAAGGGCCCGCCGCGATGTTGCTGCACGGATGGATGGCCAGCGCGGACCTGAACTGGTGCGGCCAGTACGGCGATCTCATCCGGGCGGGGTATCGGGTGCTGGCCATCGACCATCGGGGCCACGGCCGGGGTCTGCGTCCTCTCGTGCCGTTCCGGCTGACCGACTGTGCGGGGGACGCCGCCGCTGTGCTGCGCCGGCTCGGCGCGTCCCCGGGGATCGTCGTCGGTTACTCGATGGGAGGCGCGATCGCCCAGCTGATGGCCCGCGATCACCCCGATGTGGTCAGTGGGCTGGTGCTGAGCGCCACCAGCCAGCACTGGCAGGACCCGCGGACCCGGCGCGTGTTCAGGTGGATGCGTGCGCTCGCACTCATGCTCTCGCTGTCGCCTACGAGCACATGGCGCTCGGGGATCCGGCGCCTGGGGCTGCCGGACTCCGGCGAGACGGCCTGGCTCCAATCCGAGCTGCTCCGCCACTCCGCTCGTGACCTCGCCGAAGCCGGGCGCGAGCTCGGACGCTTCGACTCCCGTCCGTGGCTGGAGTCGGTCAGGGTGCCGGCCGCGGTCGTTCTCACCACTCGCGATAAGGCGGTGTCGCCTGGCAAGCAGCGCGAGCTCGCGGCCGCGCTGCGGGCGCCGGTGTTCGAGGCGCCGGTCGGCCACCTACAGATCAGCAGTGACTGGCGCCGGTACAACCCCGCATTGCTCGAGGCGCTCAGCGCCGTCCGCAGCGGCCGGGACGCGCGGGCGGCTTAGTGCCCGCTTAGCGTCAGGCCACCCACGGCTCCGGTACTCTTCGGGGCGGCAATGCGTCGCGCTCGGATCATGACCGCGCTCACGGTGTTCACGGTCACGCTGCTCGCGGTCCCGTCGGTCGCGCTCGCGGCCGCTAACGGCGGCCAGGGCTGGTACGGCGAGACGGACGACAAGGTGATCACGAACGCGATGTTCCTGACGATCATCTTCTTCCCGACGATCATCCTGATCTTCTCGCTGATCCAGTGGCGGCTCGACAAGCGCAAGCACGCGCGGCAGGATGCCGCCAAGCGGCGCGCCTCGAACGCCGACTGGCGCGGCGGCTGGTAGCCGCGCGGGGCCTGAAAGTCGGCTCGCAGCACCGACGGCGTTCCGGCCGCGGGGAAGGAACCGGCGCAGCATGCGTCCCCTAAGACGAAAGCAGCCATTCGTCTGGGGAGGATCCATGAAGAGACTCGGACTTCTGATGTGCTCGGCGACCGGTGTGCTTGCAGTGGCGCTCGCCGGTTGCGGGAGTAGCTCCAGCAGCAGCAGCGGTGGTGCCTCCAGCGCAGCCGCACCGAGTGCCAGCTCGAGCAGCGCCACTTCAGCGCCGGCGGCTTCGGGGCCGTACGGTGCAACGAGCAGCGCATCGACCACACCGTCGAGCGCCCCGGCAAGCAGCGCTCACGCCGTCGTGCTAACGACCAAGCACGCCAAGATGGGCACCGTGCTGGCCGCCGGTCCGAAGCGCCTGACGGTCTACCTGTTCGAAGCCGACAAGGGCGCGAACTCGAGTTGCACCGGGGCTTGTGCGGCGGCATGGCCACCCGTTCTCGGACAGCCCAAGGCGGCCGGACAGGCCAACTCCTCCGATCTGGGGACGATCAAGCGCGCCGACGGGACCACGCAGGTCACGTACAAGGGCCACCCGCTGTACTTTTTCGTCAAGGACAAGGACGACGGCGACGCTTACGGGCAGGGAGTCACGGCGTTCGGCGCGGGTTGGTACGTACTCGCCCCGAGCGGCAACAAGATCGATAATTCGTGATCCCGCGGTACGCTCGGAAGGCGTCCATCAGAACCTCCAATCGAGAGGAGACGTAAGCCAGTGCGCA
The DNA here is from genome assembly GCA_963731355.1 of uncultured Solirubrobacterales bacterium. Classification (GTDB taxonomy): domain Bacteria; phylum Actinomycetota; class Thermoleophilia; order Solirubrobacterales; family Solirubrobacteraceae; genus Palsa-465. Next base: position 515,014 of record CAVSUS010000009.1, read on the forward strand.
AGATCTCGGCGTTAGCTCTCGCCGCCCCGGCGGTCGCGCTCGCCATCGCGGCCTGCGGGGGCTCGAGTAGCAGCAGTACCACCAGCGCGGCGCCGGCCACCTCCGCGACCTCAGCGACGACAACCTCAACCTCGACGCCCACCTCGGCGACGTCCACGGCGAGCGGCGGGGCGGCGGCGTCCGCGCTCACGCTCGCCGCCAATCCAAGCGGTCAACTCAAGTACGACAAGAGCACCCTCACCGCCAAGGCAGGGAAGGTGACGATCGCCTTCACCAATTCGGCACCCCTCGCGCACAACGTCACGATTCAACAGGGAACCGGAGCGACCGGCACGGTCGTGGGAGCGACACCCACTTTCCAAGGTGGCACTAAGACACTGACTCTGACGTTGAAACCGGGTACTTACACGTTCTATTGCAGCGTGCCTGGTCACCGGGCAGCTGGAATGCACGGAACGCTCACGGTGACCTGACGCACCGACCGCGCAAACCGCTAGGGCGTAAACGAATCGATCGCCCGCTCGATCGAGGGAGCTACCGCCGACCATGTGCGGGGCGGAGCTGCACCCACGATCACCGCTGACGTCCTCGATCCGGTCACAAGGCACGCGAGCTCGACGTACCGATTACCGGTAGACGTCGTATACGCGTCGCGCACACAGCTGCCGTGGCCCATGCGGAACGCAAGACCGGAACCCGTGGCGAGCGTGACGACCCTCCGATCGCCCTCGTCGGCGTTGTGGCCTACTCGGAACTTCGGCCAGTCCGAGAGTGTCTCCGAACCCTGCCGCGGCGTCAGGTTCAGATAACCGGCATACCGGTCGCGACTGTCCATCAGCACTGCCGTCGCCGTGCCGCGGTCGCCGGCCACGATCCGCCATCCCGGGGGATAGGGCAACGTCGCGCCAGTGGGTATCCGCACCACCGGCCAGCCCCCGGGCGCCGGGCCCGGTTTGAGCCACGCAAACGACGGTATGGCGGTTGCCCGCTCGGTCGCGGCGCTCGCACCAGTCACACCAGCGGACCGGGTGGCGGGCATCGAGGCGGCACCGCACCCTGCGACGGTGATCGCGAGCGCGACGCCGAGACCGAGCGCAAGCTTCCTAGATGTTGCCGTCCCCATCGCTGGGTCCGCCGTTGTTGTCAGAGTCCTGGTCGCCGCCGTTGTTCTGCGGAATGCCCGACGACGCCGCGCCGGCCGACGCCGAGCTCCCGGGCGCGGACGCCGCGGGTTGGGAAGCCGCGGGCTGAGACGCCGCGGGCTTCGAGGCGGCAGGTCGCGAGCTCGAAGATGAGCTCGAGGAGCCCCCGCCGCACGCTGCCACCAGCAGCGCGACGAGGACCAGCGCAGCTGCCGCCAGCCGCCTGATCGACTTGGTTGTTTTCGCCTTCATGACCTTTCCTTACTGAGGGGGTGAAATCCCTGTCACCAGTAAGGACGCGTGCTGACGCCGGTCCTTCCCGAGACCTAGTCCTCCCCACCGCAAATACCGTCGCATTCGAGCGGCCCCGGGCGGCGTCTGGCTTCGTCCTCGTCGGCTCGCGCAGCGCTGCTGCGCGTCGCCTCCTGCGTCCTCGCCAGCCATCCGCCCGTGACCCCTCTCGGTGCGACGGTACTTACGGCGGGAAGGACCTAGATCTTGAACACGGTGATCAGGCGCTGTTCGTGTTCGGCGTCGATCCGTGCGGTGACCTCGATGTGCTCCTCGAGGCCGGAGCCGCGCAACTTGGTCGCCAGCAGCTCGTCGACCTGAAAGATCCCGGCGCTGTTGGACATGGTGATCTCCACGCGCACCGCCCGGTCGCGGCCGGGCGAGATCGTGACCTCCTCGATCGCGTACGCGGACAGAGAGTGGATGTTCTGGTGCCCGCTCTCGAACGGCACGCGCGAGCGGCCGCGAGCCATGTCGAGCGCGTCCGCCACTCGCACGATCCCCGCTTCGATCGTGAACGGCGCCCCCTTGCGGCGGTGGCCGATGATCGCGTGCAGGGCCTCGGACACGATGATCGAGCGCTCCGGCTCCTCGTAGGCGTCGGCGAGCAACGACCCGAGTTTGTCGGCGGTCAGAAACAGGCTGTAGCGCTCATGGTCGTCGCGGTGGATGGACATGCCGACGCAGTGGAACAGGCAACCGGCCGCCACCACCACCTCGGCATCGCGATCGCTCATTCCGTAGCCGTCGGTCACGCTCGGCACGACGCCCCGGCGGAAGAGCAGTCGCGCGAGGCGCAGTCCGATGTTGAGCACGATCTGGATGTGAACCCAGCTGTGGTCCGACATGCCGAGCCTTCGGGTGGCGTTGACCGCCGAGACGTGCCACCAGGCCTTGACCTGGTCGTCGGCATTGACCGCATCGAGTAGCCGCTCCAGCCGGCGGTTTCCGCGTGTGGGCGCTCGCACGCGCACGTCCGCGAGCGCCTCCCGCGGCGGAAGCGGTGGTTCCGGGCCGGGCCCGGGCGCCGGGACCTCATCCACGAGAGGCCTCGAGCAGCACGGCCTCGCGCAGCCCTCCGCGCGCCACCTGCAAGGAGGCGCCGAACAGCTCCGAGGCGACCTGGAGGATCAGCAAGCCCGCCGGCAGGAGCCGCGCACGCTCCACGTCGATCGCGAAGCGCCGACCGATGTCGGTCGCGCGCTCGGTCGCGAACAGTGCGAGCAGCCGCGAGAACGCCTCGGAGTCGAGCAGCGGGCCGGCGAGGCGGGACAGCGACAGGGCGCTGCCGCCCACCGCAACCGCCTCGACCGGCCGGGGCACGTCGAGGTTCGCGACCGTCTCGCGCACCCGCGCTCGCGCCTCGTTCAGCTCCGTCCCGGAGGGAGGGTCAGAGTGAAGCCACTCCTCGGCCAGGTCGCCAGACCCGAGCGCGAACGACGTCGACCAGCTGACCCGGTCCGGCGCGCTTCCCACCACCAGCTCCGAAGACCCGCCCCCCACGTCGACGACCCCCAGCTGACCGTTGGGCACGTGGCCGAGGGTGCGCGCGGCGCCGACGAACGCGAGCCGCGCTTCCTCGGCGCTCGAGAGAACCTTCACGCGCACCCCGCACGCGGCCTCGATCGCCTCCGCGAGCGCGTCCCCGTTGCCCGCACGCCTGATCGCCGCGGTGGCCACGCACTGAACTTCAACGGCGCCGAGCTCGCGCGAAACGCGCACCTGCGCCGCCACTCCGTCGGCCACCTCCGCGATCTTCGCCGCTGCGATCGTGCCGTCCCCGACCAGCTCGCGCCCGACATGCGTGAACACCTTTTCCTGATGGATCGCCTCGAGCCGTTCCCCGCCGCACTCGGCCACCAGCAGCCGTGTCGTGTTCGAACCGATGTCGATACAGGCGCGCCGCACGGAGTGGAGGGTTGGCGTCGCAGGGGCGACGCGGGGGGCTCGTCCGATGTCGATCCCCGCCGAGGACTCTACTGATGCCGGGCTACCGACGCGGGGGCTCGACTCCGGGCCGAGGCCTCAGACGACGGAGATCGACCGGGCGCGGACCCGACGAGGACGCTGGGGCGAAGCAGCTGCCAGGCTGCCGCAGTGACCCCGAGCGCGCCGGCGCCGGCGACCGCCAGCGCCACCCGCGGGCTTGCCAGCGCCGCCAGGGCCCCCCCGATCAGGATCCCGGCGCCCGGCACCAACTGGTTGAGCGACTCGTTGAAGCTCATGATCAACGCCATCCACGACTGTTTGACCTGCTCCTGGAGGGCCGTGCGAGCTGACACGGCCTCGATCCCATTGCCGATGCCGGCGAGCGCGCATCCCACCACGGCGATCGCCAGCGAGGGAGCGGCCGCCATGACGATGAAGCCCGCCCCGAGCGCCCCGGCCCCCAACGCGATCAGTTTCCGCATCGGCACGGCGTGCCACCGGGCGTACACCGCGCTGCCCGCGACGGCGCCCGCACCCCACGCGGTCAGCAGCCCGCCGTATGCCCCGGCGCCGCCGTGCAGGGAGTGCTGGACGAACACGACCTCGACCGGGATCGAGATCGTGAAGAACAGCACGGCGATCGCCTGCAAACTGAACAGCGCGCGGATCGCAGGCTGCCCCCGCACGTGGGCCAGCGCGGCGCGGACGCGACCGGCGGCGGGCGTTCGATCGGCGTAGGCCTTGGGAAGCCCGCGCGCGGTGAGGAGCGTGAGCGCGATCGCGGCGAACAGAGCGGCGTTGCTGAACAATGCCGCACTGGCTCCGCCGGCGACGATGATCGCGCCGCCGAGCGCGGGCCCGGCCATGTAGCAGATCGAAAACGCTCCGTTCGAGATCGCGTTGCCCTCGCGGAGGAGCCCGGCCGTCGTGGTCACCTCGACCTGTGTGGTGCGGGCGAGCGAGCGGGCAACGAGGGCGACGATCCCGTCAACCGTCGCCAGCACGAGGATCGGCGCGAGCGAGAAGTGCTCCACCAGCAGCGCCAGACCCAGGAAGGCAACGCCCTCTGCCAGGTACAGGGCCGGGAGCACCAGCCGCGGGCGGCGCTGATCCAGCCGCGCGACGGCGAACGCCGAAAGCAGAGCCGGAACGAACTGCGAGCACAAGAAAAAGGCCATCGCCCCGATCGCGCTCCCCGTGTGCCGGTAGATGATGAAGGCGAGCGTGACCGATCCGATCTGCCACGCGAGCTCGTTGAGCGTGTAAGCGGCGAGCAATCGCCGGTAAACGGGCAGCCTTAAGACTTCCCTCATGCCTCGGAGACTATCTATGGCGGGCCATTCGGACGAGCATTGGCATCATCCGTGAGGTGTTGGAGACAGCGATAGAGGTCCGCGGGCTTCGGAAGTCCTACGGCGACTTCGAGGCGGTTCGGGGCATCGATTTCGAGGTGCACCGCGGCGAGGTGTTCGGTCTGCTCGGGCCCAACGGTGCCGGGAAGACCACGACCGTAGAGATTCTCGAGGGCTACCGGCAGCGAAGCGGCGGCGAGGTGAACGTGCTCGGCTTCGATCCGGGTCAGCGCTCGCGGGCGTTGCGCTCTCGCGTCGGGATCGTCCTTCAGAGCACCGGGCTCTATCGCCACATCCGCGTGCGCGAGGCGGTCGCGCACTTCGCCGCGATGTATCCGCATCCCAGGGACACGGATGAGGTCATCTCGCTGACCGGGCTCGAGGGCAAGGAGCAGGCGCTCGTCCGGACGCTCTCGGGGGGCCAGATGCGCCGCCTGGATCTGGCGCTGGCGCTGGTGGGCGATCCGGAGTTGATCTTCCTCGACGAGCCGACCACCGGGTTCGACCCGGCGGCGCGGCGAAACGCGTGGGACACGATCCGCTCGCTGAAGGAACTCGGCAAGACCGTACTGCTCACGACTCACTATCTCGACGAAGCACAGGCGCTCGCGGATCGCGTCGCGATCATCAAGGATGGGCGGATCCTCGCCGAGGGCGCGCCGCACGAGCTGGGCACGAGCAGCAGCAGCGCCCCGTACAGGGTCGCGTATCGCAACGGCCCCGGAGGCATCGTCGAACGCGACACCGACGACCCCACCACGTTGCTGCACGAGCTCACGAGCGCCGCGCTGGCTCGCGGAGAGCGGCTCGAGGATCTGACGGTCACGCGGCCCACGCTCGAGGATGTGTACCTCGAGCTGACCGCGGGAGCGCCTCCGGAGGAGGGATCCGATGAGTGAGCGCGAGGTCCTCGCAGGTCCGGAGGTCCTCGCCCCCCGGAGGCAGCGTGAGCCCGACGCGCTGGCGCTGGCCTGGCGGCAGTACCGGCTCGAGCGCAAGTTGTTCTGGCGAAACCCCAGTGCGGCGTTCTTCAACTTCCTGCTGCCGCTGCTGTTCCTCGCCTTCTTCGGCGCGATCCTGCACGGCAACCAGCACGACCTGAACGTGATCGTGCCGGGGATCGCCGGCATGGCCGTGATGTCGACCACGTTCACCGCGCTCGCCTTCAACGTGACCTTCCTGCGTGAGCAGGGGGTGCTGAAGCGGATCCACGGCACCCCGATGCCCGGCACCAGCTACCTCCTCGGCATCGCCGGAAACGCGGTCACCAACACCGCGCTCCAGATCACGATCATCACCGTCGCCGGGCGCGTGTTCTTCGGGACCGGGTGGCCGAAGGACTACCTCGAGCTGGTCGTGTTCGTGGTCGCCGGGGTGGTGTGCTTCGCCTCGCTCGGCGTCGCGTTCTCGCACGCGATCCCGAACTTCGATTCGGCCCCGGCGTACGTGAACGCGGTGTTCCTGCCGGTGGTCTTCATCTCCGGGGTGTTCTACGACGCGGCCCGCGCCCCCGCCTTCATCCGGGGGATCGCCGAGGCTCTTCCGCTCATCCACCTGATCAACGGACTGTCCGGGGCGATGGTCACGGGCAAATCGCTCGCCGCGAACGCAAGCTCGCTCGGCGTCATCGCGGCGTGGGCGGTCCTGGGGATCTTTTTCGCGGTCCGCGGGTTCAGCTGGGAGCAGCGGCGCCAGTGAGGGTTCGTGGGAAAAGAAGATTGGTGATGAAGCGGTCTGGGGACGAGCGGGGCGGTGCGAGCAGACGGCGTGGCGCAGCAGCGCTGCGCGAGCCGTTCGATCGTGCCGCAGCCGCGAAGTCATCCAGGCAGCATTCATCGCCGAGATTCTTTTCCTACGAGCCCTAAGCTACGGCGTGGTGCCGCCACTCGCGCTCCTCTACGACGTCCACGGGAACGTTCCGGCGCTCGAGGCCGTCCTCGACGACGCCCGCACGTCCGGGGCGGACCGGTTCCTCCTGGGGGGAGACTACGCGCTGTTCGGTCCGCTCCCCGCCGAGACGGTCGCGGCGCTCCGGTCGATCCCGAACGCCACCTGGATCCGGGGCAACGTCGACCGGTGGTGCGCTCATCCCGAGGACCTCCCGGCCGACGACGAGGTCCTCCGGCGCGCGGTCACCGACTGCCGCGAGGCCCTGGACGCGCCGACCGTCGAGGAGCTCGGCGCGCTGCCCGAGCAGCTGGTCCTAGACGGGACCCGCTACTGCCACGCCTCTCCGGTCTCGGACATGCGCTCGTTCATGCCCACGCCGAGCGACGAAGACGACGAGCTGCTGGGCGGCGTCGGCGAGCGCCTCGTCGTGTTCGGCCACACCCACCTGGCGTTTCGCCGCCTGCGCCCCGACGGGGTCGAGTTGCTCAACCCCGGGAGCGTGGGCATGCCGCTGGACGGCGACAAGCGCGCGTCGTATGCGCTGCTGCACGAGGAGGGGTCGATCGAGCCCAGGCGCGTGGCCTACGACCTCGAGCCGGCGGTGCGCGTCCTGACGGAGCGGTTCGGCGACACCGCGTGGGCGCAGCGCAGCGTCAAGCGTCTGCAAACCGCGCAGTTTTAGGTGGTGGGCGGCGGCCGCTGCGCGCCGCGGCTGCGCAGCGGCCGAAATCGGCGGCGGCGACTGCTGTAATCCGTGGCGATGTCGATTCGCGCGCGCTCTTGGTATCGCTCGAACACCTACACCCACGCGGAGTTCTCTGCTGAGCGCCTCGCCGCGGTCCGTGAGGAGACCGTCTCCGTGTGCCTGCCCGCGCGCGACGAAGCCCGCACGATCGGCCCGATCCTCGAGCAGCTCGTGCCCCTCCAGCGCCGGGGAGTGGTCGATCAGATCGTGGTCGTCGACCACTCCAGCGACGGGACCGGGCGGATAGCGCGGGCGCTGGGCGTGGAAGTGCACGATCAGGAGGCACTGAAGCCCGAACTCGGACCGGTGCTCGGCAAGGGAGACGCGATGTGGCGAGCGCTGCCCGTCCTGCGCGGCGAGGTCGTGTGCTTCCTCGACGCCGACTCCGAGCGGTTCGGGGCGCATTTCGCCTGCGGGCTGCTCGGCCCGCTGCTCTGCGAGCCCCGCGTATCGTTCGTCAAGGGCTTCTACCGCCGGCCGTTTCGCCTCGGCGAGGCGACGTTCCCGGACGGCGGCGGCCGGGTCACCGAGCTCACCGCCCGGCCTCTGCTCAACCTGTTCTATCCCGACCTCGCGGCCGTCGAGCAGCCGCTCGCGGGCGAGGTGGCGGCGCGCCGGAACGTCCTCGAGCAGCTGCCGTTCGTGACCGGCTACGGGGTTGACATCGCGCTGCTGCTCGACGCCTACGCGACTCTCGGTCTCGAGGGCATCGCACAAGTCGACCTCGATGTCCGCCAGAACGCTCACCAGCCGCTGCGCGACCTCGGACCAATGGCCTATGCGGTATTGCAGGCGGTCGCGGTGCGGCTCCAGCGCGAGGGGCGCCTTCGGGGACCACTCGGGGCCACGTTTGCGGTGCCGGGTGACGGCGGACCGAGGACCTTGGGCGGCGAGCCGGTCGAACGGCCCCCGATCGCCAGCCTGCGTGCGGCGGCCTGACCGCGTGCCGAGGAGCCCGGGGATGAGGATCATGCGCGGTGCCGCTCCGGTGGTGGCCATCGCCGTTGCCCTGTCGCTCGCCGGCTGCGGGTCGAGCTCGTCCCCCAGCGGATCGGGCCGCTCTAGCACCGCCGGCAGGTCGGCGTCGCTGCAGTCTCATCCCCAGGCGATCGAGCCGTCGGCGGGCGCCGCCCCGCAGGTGTCCGCATCCGCGACCGATACGCCCGTCGGCAACCCCAACGCCCACGCAGTACCGCTGGCCGAGGTGCGCCGCGAGCTCAAGATCGTGCAGGAGCTCGATTCGCTGAGCCCCGGGGAGGGGTTCGTGTTCCCGATCGAGCCGAGGTCGGTGGTGGAGCCCCCGTCCACGTGGTCGCCCGACCAGGGCGTCGACATCGCGACGATCGGCGAGGCGTGCGGCCCGGCCGCAGTCGAGGTGGCGGTCACCAGCGGGGTCATCGTGCAAGAGGGGGTCTCGGGCTTCGGACCGGCGGCGCCGGTCCTGCGGGTCGCCGGCGGCCCCCTGAACGGCCGCTACATCTACTACGGCCACGCCCTCCCGGCGCTCGTCCCCGTGGGAACCGTGGTGCGCGCCGGTCAGCCGATCGCCGAGGTGGGCTGCGGCATCGTCGGGATCTCCACCGGTCCTCATCTCGAGATCGGCATCAGCGCGGTCGGCGGCCCCGTCTGCTGTCCGGGGAACCTCCAGACTTCCCCGGCGATGGAGAGTCTTCTCGAGAGGCTCTGGGCCGCCGGCGGCTAGCCCGACCGGACTGTCCCGTTCTTGCTGCGCTGAGCGCAGCGAAAACGCGACAGTCAGCGCTGCTCTATGCGCCGAAGGCCTCCCGAGCAGTGCGTACACCGAGCGCGGTGCGCTCGGTGTACGCATACGTGCCTTGGTCCCGAAGCTCGCGGGCGGCCTCGACCAGGGCGCCGAGCGCGGCGAAGGCGAAGGCGCCGCCGACCGAGATGCGACTGACGCCCAGCGCCGCGAGCTCGGAGACCGACGGGCCGCCGGCGAGCGCGAGCACGTTCACCGGCAGGTCCACCGAGGTCACGACCTGGCGGATGTCCTCGCTGCTCTTCAGCCCGGGGGCGTAGAGGACGTCCGCGCCGGCCTCCTGATAGGCCTGGAGACGAGCGATCGTGTCGGCCAAGTCGTCACGCCCGCGAATGTGGTTCTCCGCCCGCGCGGTGAGGACCAGGTGCACGGAGCCCGCGTGGGCGACCTCGGCGGCGGCCGCCACCCGCTCGCGAGCGAGCGCCAGGTCGTAGATCGGATCGTCCCGGTCGCCGCCGAAGTCCTCGACCGAACACCCCGCGAGGCCGGCGTCCAGCGCGAGCTCGATCGTCCGCGCCACGGCCGCCGGCTCGTCGCCGAACGCGTTCTCGAGGTCGGCCGACACCGGTAGCTCGGTGGCCGCGACGATCGTCGCGGCGTGGGCGATCGCCTCCTCCCGGGTCACCGAACCGTCGAGGCGACCGAGCGTGGCGGCGTGGCCGCTGCTCGTGGTCGCCAGAGCCTCGTATCCGAGCGACGCCAGCACCTTCGCCGAGCCGGCGTCCCACGGATTGGGGATCAGCAGCGGCTCGCCCGGCCGGTGCAGGGCCAGGAACCGCTCGGCTCGCTGCTTCTGCTGCGCGGACGGCACGCTCAAAACCTCAGTGCCGGGAGCTGCGCCCGAGGAGGAACGCCAGGACGAGCGCGGCCACGATCGCGATCGGGGCGGGATTTTTCCGGGCTCGCTGCCACAGGACCGATCCCATCAGCGACACGCCCTGTATCGGTTCGCTCGGTTGAGGAGGGGGCGGCGATGGCGTCTCGGGCGCCGGAGGGACAGAGGTCACGGCGGAGCCTTCGGTTGCGACGGGACCCCCAGGCGTCCCCCCGGTCGCTGCCGATGCCTCGGTCGGGGGCGCGGACGGCGCCGTTGGGGCGCCATCCCCCTCCAGCGACGCCTGCAGGCGCCCGGCGAACTCGCGCAGCAGGCGTTCGGAGATGTCCTCGATCATCCCGCCGCGGCCGAAGCGCGCCAACCGCCCGGTGATGTGGTAGTCGGTCGTCACGTCGACGTGCGTCTTGCCCTCGGGCGTCTCGGACAGCTTCGAGACGATCGTCGCCTTGGCGCCTCCCTGCCCTCGCTTGTCGTTGCCCTGGGCCTGCATGGTGGCCGTACGCGCGCCCTCGTCCACCTGTTCCATTTCGAGCCGCCCCGCGTATGACGCGGTCGTCGGCCCGATCTTGACCGTGAAGGACCCGGCGTAGCTGTCGTCGTCGTTGCGCCCGGTGATCTGAGCGCCGGGCAGGCACGGCGCCACGTGCTCGACGTCGATCAGCGCCTTCCACACCCGCTCGATGGGCGCGGCAACCTCAAAGGACTGGTCTAGCTTCATCGCGGATCATCTCCAAGTCTTCGGGGGTGTCTACGTCCTTTCCCAGATCTACCCTGCCGGCGCACTCGATGCTCCGGCCACCGTCGAGCAGCCCGCGGGCGCCTCGGTCGCCGCTCAGCGAGCCGATCGCCTCGAGGTGCTCTGCTCCGAGCACGACCGGGTGGCCGGGCCGGCCGTGGTAGACCGCACGCGCCCCGGGCGGCTCGCCGACGAAGCGCTCGATCAGCTCGGAGGTGATCAGCGGCTCGTCCCCAAGCGTGACGATCACTCTGCGCGCCTCCGGCAGGGCGTGGACGCCACACCGCAGGGACGCGGCCTGTCCCCGGCTCCACTCCGCACACAGAACGGGCTCGGCGCGCCCGAAGTCCACGCGCTCGGCGATCTCGTCGGCGTGCGACCCCAGCACGACAACAACGCGCTCGAGCGCGGCCACCGCGCACTGGGCGCGCACCGCGTGCTCGATGAGAGGACGCCCGTCCAGCTCGGCCAGCAGCTTCGGTTCGGACCCGAATCGCGTCCCCGCGCCGGCCGCGAGGATCAGCCCTGCGATCACGCAGGCACCTCGTGGATCCGGCCGCCTCGGTCGGCGAGCCGTCCCCCATCCCGTCCGTGTCGCGCGGCCACCACCTCGGCGAGCACCGACAGCGCGGTCTCCTCGCGACCGACCGCGCCGAGATCGAGCCCCAGCGGAGCCGCCAGTCGCTCGAGCTCCTCGTCGGTCATGCCCGCCGCGAGCAACCGCTCGCGCCTCGTGGCCTGCGCGCGGCGCGAGCCCATCGCGCCGACGAACCGCGCGGGCGAGCGCAAGGCGATCAGCAGCGCCGCGTCGTCGAGCTTCGGATCGTGTGTGAGCACGGCGATCGAGGTCGCCGGATCGATGCCGCCGAGTCGCGCGAACGCGTCCTCCGGCCAGGCGGCTATGACCTCCTCGGCATCCGGGAAGCGCTCGGGGGTGGCGAAGCGCGCCCGCGGATCGACGACGTACGGGCGCCAGCCGGTGTCGCGGGCGAGCGTGCACAGCGACGCGGCGATGTCCACCGCGCCGAACAGGATCAAGCGCGGCGCCGGCGCAATCACGTCGAAGAACAGCGGGCCGCGGCGCTCGCTGGACTCGGCCCACAACAGCTCCACGGCCGTCCGCGCCGCCTCGTCGTCGAGCTCGGGAGCCCCGAGGGTGCCCGACCTCGCGCCGTCCGCTTCGACCAGAAGCTTGGCTCCCGGCCTGGCGCCTTCCAGCACCGTGACCTCGGCGGCGCGGCCGCCCTCGCCCGCGAGCGCGGAGAACCGTCCCGGCGCGTAGGACTGCACCCAGACGTCGATCTCGCCGCCGCACGGCAGCCCCACGTCCCACGCTTCGGAATCGGCGATCCCGAAATGGACCAGCCGGGGTGGCTCTCCTCGCATCACCTCGTCGGCGAGCTCCACCACGGCGCCCTCCACGCAGCCTCCGGACACGCCGCCGGCGATCTCGCCGCGCTCGTTCACGGCCATCTTCGCGCCGGGCGGGCGGGGGGCCGAACGCTGCACGCCGACGACGGTCGCGAGCGCGATCTTCTCGCCGCGCTCGGTCCACTTGGTGATCTCAGGCAGAACGTCCTTCACTTTTCAGATCTCCTCCAGGATGACAGCTAGCTGCTCGAGCGAGGCGAGCGAGTTGCCCGCCAGCAGCTCATCGGTATGTGGTACTGCGGCGCGCATCCCGCGCGTCAGCGGCTCGAACTCGGGGTGGGCGGCGAGCGGGTTGAGCCACACCAGACGGTGGGCGCTGCGCCGCAGATGCGCCATCTCGACTTCGAGCACCTCCGGGTCTCCCCGGTCCCACCCGTCGGACAGGATCACGATCACCGCGCCGCGTCCAACGCGACGCCCGTGAACGCGATTGAGCTCGGCGAGGGCCGCGCCGATCCGGGTGCCTCCGGCGAAGTCGGTGACCGCGGTGGCCGCCCGCTCTAGCGCCCGATCGTGATCGCGCCCGGACAGCTCGTTGGTGATCCGCGTCAAGCGGGTCCCGAACGCGAACGCCTCGACCCGCCGGCGCGCGGCGACCGAGGCGTGGACGTACTGGAGCAGCATCCGGCTGTACGGCGTCATCGACCCAGATACGTCGCAGACGAGCACCAGCGGGCGTGGGCGCCGACTCGGGCCGCGCCAGTGGCGGTCGATGGGCTCTCCGCCCGTGCGCATCGAAGCGCGCAGGACGCGGCGAACGTCGGGCGTGTGGCTGCGCCGCCTCACCGGTCGCATCCGGCGGGAGAACCGAGTCGGCCCCCGCCGCGCCAGCCGCGCGATCAGCTCCCGCGCGAGCGCCATCTCGGCGTCGCTGTATTGCGCGAAGTCCTTGTGGTGAAGCAGCTCGACGTCGCTCCACGCGGCCGGCACCCCGACCGGATCCTCGGGCACCTCGGTGCGCTGCCCCGAGCCCGGAATGCCGGCGCGCGGCAGCGCCTCGCGCTCGATCCCGCCCAGCGCGGCGAGCGGGTCCTCGCCAAGGGGCACGGCGCCCTCACCGAACACCGCCACGAACGCGCGGTCGAAGCGCTCGAGGTCGGCGTGGTCCGAGCACAGCACGGCCCGCAACGCCAGCCGCGCGTCCTCGCGCGAGGTGCAGTCCACCGCGGCCAGCGCCCGGTGCGCGTTCAGCAGCTCGCCGACGCCCACGCGCGACCCCTGGGCCCGCAGCGACGCCGTGAGCGCGCCGAGGCGATCGACGACGGCGTCGCCGAGCTCGGCAGCCGCGGCGCCGAGCTCGGCAGCAGCGGTGTTGCCCCGCTCAGACACCCTCGAGCACCTTCCGCTCTCGCACCCGGAGCAGGTCCTCGTGGACCTTCAGCGCCGCTCCGAGTGTCTCGTCGAGGTCGGCGCTGTCGCCCAGCGCGAGCAGCGCCTGCGCCCACACGAGCGTCTCCCCCACCCCCGGCACCTTGTACAGGTCGCCCTGTTGGCGCAGCCGGCTCACCGCGGCGACGACCCGCACCGCGATCGCCTCCGGGACGCCGGGTATCCGGGCGTGGACGATCTCCCGCTCGCGCTGGGGGCTCGGGTAGTCGATCCAGTGGTAGAGGCAGCGGCGCTTGAGCGCGTCGTGGAGCTCGCGGGTGCGGTTCGAGGTGAGCACGACGACCGGTCGGCGGCGCGCGGTGACCGTTCCCAGCTCGGGGATCGTGACCGCGAAATCGCTCAGGAACTCGAGGAGGAAGGCCTCGAACTCGTCATCGGCGCGGTCGATCTCGTCGATCAGCAGGACGACGGGACCATCGTGCTCGAGCGCGTCGAGCAATGGCCGGCGCAACAAAAAGCGCCGCGAGAACAGCTCGCCCTCGTCGATCCCCGCCTCGGCGGCTCGCATTGCCAGCAGCTGGCGGGGGTAGTCCCAGTCGTAGACCGCGTGGTGGAGATCGATCCCCTCGTGACACTGAAGGCGGATCAGCCTCGCGCCGGTGGCGCCGGCGAGCGCCCGAGCGACCTCGGTCTTGCCCACGCCCGCCTCGCCCTCGAGCAGCAAGGGCTGCTCGAGCGCCACCGCTAGGTGCACCGCCAGCGCCAGCGGCCGGTCGGCCAGGTAGTGCTGGGAGGCGAGCCGGGCGCCCGCCGCCTCGACCGACCCTATGTCCGCGAAGCTCACACCCAGACTATGCCAGCCCCGCTGCCTGTCCGAGCGCGCGCCGGCAGAGGACCCTCGCCAAGTGCCGTTTGTACTCGGTGCTCGCGTTGAGGTCGGCCGGCGGATCGGTCCCCTCGCCGGCCTGCTCGGCGGCGCTGGCGATGCTCTCCGCCGACAACGGCTTGCCGCGCAGCGCCTCCTCCACCGCACCGGCGCGCAGCGGCACCGACCCCATGTTGGTCAGGCCGACCCGCACGTCCTCGCAGATGTCGCCGGTCTGCTTGACGAGCGCGCTGACCGCGACCATGGCCCAGTCCTCGCTGCGACGGTTGAACTTCTCATAGCCGAAGCCCCAGCCGTCGAGCGACGGGATCCGCACCTCGGTGAGCACCTCGGTGGGCTCGATCGCGGTCTCCATGTAGTCGCGGAACAGCTCCCCGGCGCCGACCGAGCGCTGGCCGCTCGGACCCTGGACCGTGACGCTGCCTTCGGCCGCAAGCAGCACGGCCGGCAGGTCGGAGGCGGGATCGCCGTGGGCGAGGGAGCCTCCGATCGTCCCGCGGTTTCGCACCTGGGGATCGGCGATCGTGCCGGCGACCTGGGCGAAGATCCCCAGCTGAGGCGAGTGCTCGAGATCGGTGTGCGGCGTCATCGCGCCGATTCGCCAGCTGCCGTCCTCGCGTTCGACGCCGTGCAGACCCGGCACCTTGCGCAGGTCCACGAGCAACGACGGCGCGGCGAGCCGCAGCTTCATCAGTGGCAGCAGCGAGTGCCCGCCGGCGAGGAGCTTCGCGTCCTCGCCACCGTCCGCGAGCGCCTTGATCGCGTCATCCAGCGACTCGGGAGCCGTGTAATCGAATTCGGCGGGGATCATGCTGGCACACCTCCCTTGGCTTCCTGGATCGCCTCCCACACGCGCATCGGCGTGAGCGGCATGTTGATGAACGTGATCCCCAGCGGTCGGAGCGCGTCGATGACGGCGTTCGTGACCGTGGGACTGGCCGCGATCGTTCCGGCCTCGCCCACGCCCTTGACGCGCAGCGAGTTGACCGGCGAGGGCGTCTCGGTGCGGTCGGTCTCGAAGCTCGGCATCTCCGCGGCCGTCGGCAGGGCGTAGTCCACGAACGAGCCGGTCACGAGCTGACCGTCCTGGTCGTAGTGGATCCGCTCGTACAGCGCCTGCCCGATACCGTGAACGATCCCTCCGTGGACCTGGCCGTCGATCAGCATTGGATTGATCGCCGGCCCGCAGTCGTCGACCGCGACGTAGCGCACCACGTCGATCTTGCCCGTCTCCGCGTCGACGTCGACCACACACGCGTGCGCGCCGAACGGGAACACGAAGTTCTCGGGGTCGTAGAAGGACTGCTCGTCGAGCCCGGGCTCCATGCCGTCGGGCAGATTCTCGGGCGCGTAAGCGGCGCCCGCCACCTCGGACAGCGTCATTCCCTTGTCGGGGGAGCCTCGCACGGAGAACTTGCCTTCGTGGAGCTCGATGTCCGCCGGATCGGCCTCGAGCTGGTGGGCGACGATCTCCCTGGCCTTGGCCGCGACCTTGCCGGCGGCTCGCGCGGCCGCCTCGCCGCCCACGGCGAGCGTCCGCGAGCCGTACGTGTCGAGGCCCCACGGGCCGGTCTGGGTGTCGCCGTGGATGACGTCGACCTGCTCCGGGTCGATCCCGAGCCGGTCGGCGACGATCTGTGCGAAGCCGGTTTCGTGGCCCTGGCCGTGGGGCGACGCGCCCGTGTACAGCGTCACCGCCCCGCTGGCGTGGACGCGCACCGCGGCCGACTCCCAGCCGCCTCCCTGCACGCCGAAGCCGGATGGACCGACTATCCGCGAGGGCGCGTTACCGCAGATCTCGGTGTAGGTGCAGAAGCCGATGCCGCGGTAGATGCCGCGCTCGCGCAGCTCCTCGGCCTCCTTGCGCACCTGCGCGGGATCGATGTGCTCGAGCAGCTTGTTCAGCGCCAGCTCGTAGTTTCCGGAGTCGTAGGCGACGCCGATCGGGGTCTCGTGGCCGTCGGAGAACGGCGGGATGAAGTTCTTGCGCCGGAGCTCCACGGGGTCCATTCCGAGCTCTTGCGCGAGCTGGTCCATCGTGACCTCGATCATGTGGGTCGCCTCGGGCCGCCCCGCTCCCCGGATGGCATCAGTGGCGAACTTGTTCGTCATCACGTTGACGACGTCGGTGTGCACCGCCGGCGTCTTGTACACGCCGCACATGACGAACGCGCTCAGCTCCGGGATCATCGGCGTGAAGAACATCTGGTAGGCGCCGATGTCGGCCAGGATCTTCGAGTGCCACGCGGTGATCGTGCCGTCGCGCTTGGCGCCGACACGGACCGTGTCGATCTGGTCGCGCCCGTGGTGGGTCACCATCATCCCCTCCGAGCGCGTCTCGATCCACTTCACTGGGCGTTCGAGCTTGCGTGAGGCCCAGGCGCAGCCGACCTCCTCGGCGTAGACCTGAAGCTTGGAGCCAAATCCGCCCCCGACCTCGGGAGCGATCACCCGGACCCTGTCCTCGCTGATGCCCAGCAGGAGCGAGAGGAACGGGCGCAGGAGGTGCGGGATCTGGGTCGAGCTCCACACGGTCAGTCTGTCGGCCCTAAAGTCGGCCAGCACGCCCCGCGGCTCGATCGCGGCGCCCGCGGTGCGGTGGTTGACGATTCGCCGCTCGACGATGACGTCGGCCTCGGCGAACCCGGCCTCGAGGTCGCCGCCGCCGAGCGACCACTCGCTGACCTTGTTGGTCCCGAAGTGCTCGTGGACGAGCGGCGAATCGGACTCTAGCGCCTTCTCCGGATCGGTAACCACCGGGAGCGGGTCGTATTCGACGATCACGTCCTCGGCCGCGTCGACGACCGCGTAGCGGTCATCGCCCACGACGAGCGCGACCGGATCGCCGACGTGCCTGACGGCGTCCTTCGCGAGGACATAGTGGTGGGGGGTGTTCACCTCGACCCCGGGCGGGACCCAGGCCATCGGCAGGCTCTCGTCGATGTCGAGGTCCTCATGCGTGTAAACCGCGCGCACGCCCTCGCGGGCCTTGGCCGCCGAGGTGTCGATCGAGACGATCTTCGCGTGCGCCTCGGGCGAGCGGACCCACGCCGCCCATAGTTGCCCGGTCAGGTTGATGTCATCCACGTAGGTGCCCTTGCCGGTGATCAGCCGGGGGTCCTCCTTGCGCCGCATGGCCTGCCCGACGTGATTGCTCGGCGCGGGAACGCTGTCGGTCTGCTCGGCCGCGACTCGGGTGGCTTGCGTCGAGACTTCGCCGGTACTCATGCCGTCACCTCCGGCTGCTGCGAGACAGTGGCGCCCTTTGTCTTGGCCGCGTCGAGGACTGCTTTGACGATGTTGTGGTAGCCCGTGCAGCGGCACAGGTTGCCCTCGAGCGCGTGCCGAACCTCGTGCTCGGATGGATTCGGGTTCTCGGCCAGCAACGCGGCGGCGGCCATGATCATCCCGGGCGTGCAGTAGCCGCACTGGAGCCCGTGGTCGTTCCAGAACGCCTCCTGGAGCGGATGGAGCTGCCCGTCAGAGGCCATGCCCTCGATCGTTCTGACCTCCGCGCCGTCCGCCTGTACCGCGAGCACGGTGCACGATTTCACCGCCCGACCGTCGAGGTGCACGGTGCACGCTCCGCAGTTGGATGTGTCGCAGCCGACGTGGGTGCCCGTGAGGCCGAGGTTGTCGCGCAGCGCATGTACGAGCAACAGGCGCGGCTCCACCTCGAGCCGGTGGGTGGCGCCGTTGACCTGCAGCTGCACCGGAACGGTTTTGCTCATTCCCTCTCCCTCCTTAGTTCTCAGG
Organism: uncultured Solirubrobacterales bacterium; assembly: GCA_963731355.1. Classification (GTDB taxonomy): domain Bacteria; phylum Actinomycetota; class Thermoleophilia; order Solirubrobacterales; family Solirubrobacteraceae; genus Palsa-465. The sequence continues at coordinate 533,116 of CAVSUS010000009.1, forward strand.
GGAAGTGGCCGGCACGGCCACGCCTGGCGAAGATACTCCAAGCGCGCCGCCGCGTGTAGGCAAACTGCTCACACGCGGGGAATTTCTCCGGCTCCGCGTCCCGGGCGCGGTGGACCCCGACCCCGCAGACCACGAGCGCCACGCCCGCGGCCTCCGCCGGCGTGGGAACCTGCGCCAGCACCACGAGACCGACGACCGTCGCGATCGCCGGCAGCAGCGAGACCATCAGCGAATAGGTGGCGCGGCTGAGCCGAGCCATCGCCAGCTGGTCGGTGACGTATGGGATGACGGACGACGAGATCCCGACTCCGACGCCTGCCAGCAGCGCGACGGGATCCGCCAGCGCCCCGGCGGCCTGGACGCCACCGATCGGGGTGACCACCACGGCGGCGATCAGCATCGCCGCCGCAAGCCCGTCGATCCCGGGGATATCGGGGTGCCGAGCGACGCGGTGCGCGAGCACGATGTAGGTCGCGAACAGCGCCGCGTTCGCGAAGGCGAACGCCAGGCCGATTGGCTGAAGCGACAGCTGCACGTGCGTGAGCAGGTACACGCCGGCGACCGCCAGAGTCAGCGCCGCGGCGTTGCGCGCCGTCCGCGCTCCGAGCGCGGCGAGCGCGATCACGGGGAGGAACTCGATCGCCGCGACGGTGCCGAGGGGTAGCCTGTCGATCGCCTCGTAGAAGCAGCAGTTCATCACCGCGAGCGTGGCGCCCCAGGCGACCAGCAGCCGCCGCACACCCGGCTCGGGGGTACGCAGGACCCGCCAGGGGCGCCGCCAGCACGCGAACACCGCCGCCGCGGCGGCGATTCGCAGCCAGGCCACGCCGAGCACCGGCACCCGCACGAACAGCAGCACGGCAAATGACGGGCCGAGGTAGTGAAACAGCGCGCTGATGGCGAAGTACGCATGAGGCGGTGGCCGGCGAGGGCGGTGCACGAGCCACAGGTTCGCCAGCATACGTCGCGTAGTACATGGCTGATCTCAGGTATAAATGTGCCCATGCTTACGAATCAAAGGCAAGTTCCCGGATCTGGTAACGGTGTGCTCGTCGACGACACCAACCGGCGGCTCCTCGCCGAGCTCCAGCAGGACGCTCGCCTCAGCATGGCCGAGCTCGGTCGCCGTGTCGGGCTCTCCCCGCCCGCCGTCGCGGAGCGCGTGCAGCGGCTCGAGGCCCAGGGCGTCATCCGTGGCTACCGAGCGGTGGTCGACCCTGTCTCACTCGGGTACACGCTGAGCGCGTTCATAAGAATCCGCCCGGCACCCCGGCAGCTCCACAAGATCTCAGAGCTCGCGCAGGCACTGCCGGAGGTCGTGGAGTGCCATCGCATCACGGGCGAGGACTGTTATCTGATGCGGGCCCACGTGCGCTCGGTCGGCCACCTCGAGGAGGTGATCGATCAGCTCGCGGTATTCGGACAGACCACGACATCGATCATCCAGTCCTCACCCGTATCCAGCCGCGGCGTCGCACTCGACGGCATAGCGTCGGGGGCATGATCATCAGCGAATCGTTCGTAGTCGCCGACTGGACCGATCGGGGCGAGCACCCCGGTCTGCCGATTGCCGGGCTGCACCTGCACCGCTCGGACGACGAGGCGTGGATCGTGCTCGAAGGGCGGCTCGGGTTCCGGGTCGGCGACGAGGAGCGCGAGGTCCCCGCCGGAGAGTCCATCCTCGTCACGCGCGGCACCGCGCATTCCTATTGGAATCCCTCGTCCGAGCCCGCCCGCTATCTGCTCGTGATGACCCCGCGGATCCACCGGCTGATCGAGGCGCTTCATGCTGGGAACCGCACCGACTTTCCCAGGATCTTCGAGGAGTACGACTCGGAGCTGCTCGAATAGAGACGCGGCTCGTCAGCCGCCCAGGCCGCCGAGGAACGAGAACGGGCTGAACGGCCTTTCGTCGTAGACGTCCCGCAGGTTGCCCTCCGCGGTGACCGTGCAACCGGAGGGCGCCTCCTCCCGCAGGCGTGCCGCGAGCGCCTGCGCGTCATCCTCGTCCGCGACGCCGACCAGGAGGTACTTCCAGCGCTGCACGCAGGACAGCCCCTCCGCTCGCAGCGTGCGGGCGAGCTCGACGGTCTCATGGTGGGATGAACACGTCACCCGGACCTCGAAGTCGGGAAAGCCCTGCTCGATCGATTCCTCGCGCTCCTGCTCCATGAGCTCCGCGCGCTCGGCCGCCTGGTCGGTGGTGCCTGCGGGCAGAGGGGTGTCGGGGTCCTCCCACTCCTCCGCGGTCGGATGCCAGTGCCGGAGCTCGTAGTCCGGTTGCCAGCCGTGTTTGGCGGCGATTGAGGCGATCGCCTCCCGTGCTCGCTCGGCTTGCTCACGCGTCCCGGTGTAGCAGAACACCTCGGCGCCGTCGACCGAGACGACCACACGGTCGTGAAAGGTGTTCTCGAGGTCGTGCTCGAGCTCCGAGGCATCGAGCTGCTCGGTCAGGGCGCGCGCTCGGCCGGCCTCGTGCATGTGCACCCGCAAACGCCAGTCGTCGTTCATCGTTCGGACACTAGTCGATCGTCGCATTCGCAGCCAGCCTTGGAATCAGCGGCCTGTGAACGCGATGTGGCCCTCGATGTGCGCGATTGCGGGTCCTTTGGCGACGAGCCGGACCCGGCATCCGAGCCTCGTGCAGCTGATCGCGTCGGTGAGGGCGCCGCCCTCGGTGGCGACGAGCAGGTCACCTGGTCTGACCCCGGCGGCTCGCAAGGCGCCGGCGCCGATGCCCAGCACGACATCGTCGCCGGGGTGGGGGTTGCCGGGCGTCAGCCGGTCGGACACCAGCGCGTTCTGCGATCCCGACGGCACGAAGCCCTCGCTCTCGACCCCGATGTCGTTGCCGTGCGGCAGCCCTGAGTCGGCGACCAGCAGGCTCTGCCCGCCGGGCGTGATGGCGAAGATCCGGCCGGAGGTCTCGCCAGGAGCGATGAGATCGCCCGCGAAGCGCCCGAAGCTCGTCGGCGCGACCGCGATGCCGCCTTCGACGCGTGGGGCGGTGTGCGTGATCGCGGTCACCCGGCCTCGGCAGTCGATCGCGTCCACTGTGGTCTTGGTGCCGGCGTTGATCGTGACCAGCAGCCTGTGCCCGAAGCGGCCGGTTCCGTCGAACGTGATCCCGTCGATCAGGCCAGGAGCGTTCAAGCTCGCCAGACGCCGCGCGCCGGTGGATTCGCCGATCGCCATGACTCCCCGCCCGTCGGCGAGGCGCAGGGCATACACCGTTCCGGCCGGGAAACCACAGGCCCCACGGCGCGCTGCGGGCGGCGCGAGCGTGATGTACGGCTCCTCGCCACCCGGGCTCCGGTAGCCGCCGGGCCCGGAAGCGAACGGATGAACCGCACCACCCGGGCTCAGCACGAACAGCCTTCCGGCGGCAGCGAGCAGCAGCGAGCCGTCGCTGCGGGGACCCGCGAGGTCGAGGGGTCTGCGGACGTGCACGATCGGAGTCCAGCGTGCCAGCCGGGCCGCGGGAGTGGCGGGCCGGGTGGGAGGCACCGCGGCCCGGGTGTCGCCGCACCCTGCCGCCGCGACCGCGACACCCAGCGCCGCCAGACCGATGAGGCCGCCGAGGAACCTGCTCCTGCTCGGTACGGTTCTACTATGCTGCATAGCAGATGGTCGCGACTCTAGCACCCACCGGCGGCGGCGTCCGGGCGCGGGTCTATTCTGTGTGGCAATGGCCCGCTCGCGGAAGAAGGAGGTTACGCCCGTGAATGCGGGCGCGTCGGCGAACGCGAAGCAGGCCGGGGGCCGCGCGGCCCGCGCCCCGGCAGCGCCCCCTCCCCTTCACGAGCTCGAGGCCGAGGTCATGGAGGAGGTATGGCGCCAGGGCGAGACCACCGTCAAGCTGGTGATGGAGAGCCTGAACCGGAAGGCCAAGCCGCCCCGGGCCTACACCACTTATATGACCGTGATGAGGCGCCTCGATGACAAGGGCCTCCTGGCCCGGACCCGGAGTGGCCGCCACGACACCTACGTCCCCCGTCTCACCCGGGAGCAGTATCAGCAGCGCCGGGCCGGAGCCGAGGTCACGGATCTGATCGACGAGTTTGGCGACGTGGCTCTCGCGCACTTCGCCCGGAGTCTCTCCACGCTCGACCCGGCTCGCCGGCGCCAGCTGCAGCGCCTGGCCAAAACCGACTAGCTGACGCGCCGGCGCGGCGCCCGGCGACCACCCGACAGGGACCACCAGCGCGCTCGCGGTAGCGTCGCGGCACACAGCGCCGGAAGCGCCAGCTCGGCCGCGCGTTCAGAGCCAGGCCCGTAATTATGGTCCGTAGTACTATGCTGGATAGCACATGGCTCAGGGACGTCGCCGCCATCCCAGACACACCGTCGAGGCCGGAGCTCCGGGAGCGTTCACGGGCGATACCGTCACCCGCCGGCGGTTTATGAACGTCTCGGCCACCGCCGCCGGCGCGGCGGCGGCCGCGGCGTTCACTCTGCCGGCGCTGGGCTTTGCCCTTGCGCCCGTCTTTCATGGCGCCGGCGACAGCTGGCAGGAGATCGGACCGCTGTCGCAATTCACCGAGACGGACTACGTCCCGGTCGTGATCACGATCCAGCCCGGCATCGGCGAAGCGGGTCGATCGATCGCTTATGTCCGCAAGCACAACCCGGCCGTGGACGGGCCCGTGAAGGACGGCTACGACCGCGTGATCGCGATCTCGTCACGATGCGTGCACGTGGGCTGCCCGGTTCGCTACGTCGCGGCGGCGCAGTCGTTCATCTGCCCCTGCCATGCCGGCGTGTACGACTTCCGCGGCATCCGCGTCGCGGGGCCACCTCCGCGCCCCTTGGACCGTTTCTACACGCTGGTCCGCGACGGCAAGGTGCTGCTCGGCCCGCGGTTCAGCGTGAACAACGAGCTGAGGCGTTTCTCGCCGCGGGATCCCGGAGAGCCGTTGGACGGCGTCGGCCAGTTCCTGTATCCGGCCCGGCTGTCGACCGCCCCGGCGCCACCGGGAGCGAAGCCGTGACCGTCGACCGCCGTCACTCGGCGATGATGACCTCGAGCCGGCGGGGGCCGTGGACGCCTCCCACTCGCACCATCTCGATGTCGACGGTGGCCGATGGGCCGGATATGAACGTGAGCGGGCGCGTGGAGTCGAGTTTCACGATCGCTTCGGGGACCGAGGCCACGATCCGGTCGGCGCGGACGACACACAGGTGGTAATCGGGAACGAGCGAAAGCGCGCGCCGGCCCATCCCCCCGCTCCCGTCGAGGACGATCGTTCCCGTTTGCGCGATCGCGACTGCGCACGTCGTGATCACTCCATCCGCTCCGTCCAGCGCGTGCGGGTCGAGCGGGGGTGCGTCGCCGAGCGCCTCGACGTTCTTGAGCCAGCCCTCCGGAATCCCGTTCGGCGCGATCACCCGGCGGACGCCTCGCTCAGCGAGGGTCGCCCGGACCGCGCTCTCGAGTTTGCCGGCGGCGATCCGCTGGGTGAGCGCCTCATAGTGATGGAGGCGCTCGATGAACGTATCGATCCCGTCGTCGGCGTGCGTGCGGTAGTCGCGCGGCACCTGCTGGTCCACGACCGTCGCCGGCGCCGGTGCCGGTGCGATCGCCTCGCGGACACGGGCCAGGATCTCGTCGCGCGCGCTCACTGCCTGTCCCCACCAGACCCGCCGGCGCCTGGATGGTGCTCGACCCACCAGTCCCGGAAAGACTGGCGCGGCGGCTCGGGCAGGTCGCGCACCGAGGTCCAGCGCGACAGTGGCGGCGGGCCGCCGCGGCGGGCGAATCGCATTAGTGGGGCGAGCCTGAGCGCCCGTGTCCAGCGCCGCCGACTCTTCATGGCGGCGCCGGCTGCGGCGAACAGCGCGTCCTCGGCCCGGTGGCGCTCGGCCCGCACCGAATCACGACGGAGCTTGACCAACACCGTGGGTATGTCGATCTTGACCGGACAGACCTCGTAGCAGTACCCGCACAGAGATGAGGCGAATGGCAGCTTGGAGGCGTGCTCTACCCCCACCAGCTGCGGCGTGAGTATCGCGCCGATCGGGCCGGGGTAGGTCGCGGCGTAGGCGTGGCCGCCCGTGCGCTCGTACACGGGACAGACGTTCAGGCACGCCGCGCAGCGGATGCAGCGCAGCGCCTGGCGTCCGACCTCGTCGCGGAGCACGTTCGTGCGGCCGTTGTCGAGGAGAACGATGTGCACGTTCTGGGGCCCGTCGCCGGGCGTGACGCCCGTCCACACCGAGTTGTATGGGTTCATCCGCTCGCCCGTAGACGAGCGGGGCAGCAGCTGGAGGAACACTTCGAGGTCGCGGAAGGTCGGCAGCAGCTTCTCGATCCCGACCACGGAGATCAGGGTGTTCGACAGGGTCAGGCACATCCGGCCATTGCCCTCCGACTCGGCCACGAGCAGCGAGCCGGTCTCCGCGATGGCGAAGTTGGCGCCGCTGATCGCGACCTTGGCCTCGAGGAACTTGCGCCGGAGATGCCGGCGCGCGGCCTCAGCGAGCGCCTGTGGGTCGTCGGAGAGGTCAGCCGGTGCGTCTCCCATCTCCCTGAGGAAGATCTCGCGGATCTCGGCCCGGTTCTTGTGGATCGCCGGCACCACGATGTGGCTCGGGCGGTCGCGGCCGAGCTGGATGATCAATTCCGCGAGGTCGGTCTCGTGGGCATCGATGCCGCGCTCAGCGAGCGCCGGCACGAGCCCGATCTCCTGGGTCGCCATCGACTTGACCTTGATCACCTCGGTTTCGCCGGTCGCCGCCACGAGCGAAGCCACGATCGAGTTCGCCTCGTCCGCATCGCGGGCCCAGTGGACGTGCGCTCCGCGCCTGGTCGCGGCCTCCTCGAACTGCTCGAGGTAGCGGTCGAGGTTGCGCAGCACCTGGTCCTTGATCGCTGCGCCGGAGGCGCGCAGCTCCTGCCAGTCGGGCATCTCCTGTACCAGGTTCGCGCGCCGCTCGCGGATCGTGGTGGTCGCCTTGCGGATGTTCCGCCGCAGTTGCGCGTTGTTGACGGCGCGCTTTGCGTTCGCGGGGAACGGAGGGTCGTCGGTCCAGATGGTCTCGCCAGAGCTCATGCTGGCGACTCCGCTCTCGTGGGGGTCGGGGCGTCGGACTGGGACCCGGCCGCCGCGCGGTCGGGCCGGTGATCGTCCTCCGTGTTCGCGAGGATCTCCGCCAGGTGCAGCGTGCGCACTCCGGCCCGGATGCGCTCGAGCCCGCCGCCGATGTGCATCAGGCAGGATCGATCGCCGGCGCACAGTACCTCCGCGCCGGTATCGATCACGGCGTCCATCTTGTCCGCCAGCATCGCCGCGGACGCGTCCGGGTTCTTGACCGCAAACGTACCGCCGAACCCACAGCATTCATCCCAGCGCGGCAGCTCGACCAGGTCGATGCCGCGGACGTTTCGCAGCAGCCGCAGCGGTCTGTCGCCCACCCCGAGCAGCCGCATCGAGTGGCACGTAGGGTGATAGGTGACGCGGTGCGGGAAGTAAGCGCCGACGTCGTCGGTACCGAGGACGTCGACCAGGAACTGAGACAGCTCATACGTCTTCGACGCCACCGACTCGGCCCGAGCGGCCAGGCCCTCCTCCCCCGCCGCGCGCGCGATCATCGGATGCTGGTGGTGGATGCTGGCCGCGCACGAGCCCGAGGGCACCACGACCGCGTCGTATCCGGAGAACACATCAACGTACCGGCGTACCAGCTCGACCTCGAAGTAGCCGCTGTTCGCGTGCATCTGACCGCAGCACGTCTGCTCGAGCGGAAAATCCACCGGCTGCCCGAGACGCTCGAGGAGCTGCACCGTCGCCCGGCCGGCGTCCGGGAACAGAGCGTCTACGAGGCACGTCGCGAACAGGGCGACCCGCAGAGGCTCCCGGTCGTTGCTCATCTCCCGCCGCTAGCAGCCGTCGACGTCGCAGGTCTCGCCCCCGGCGAGCACTGAGACCGGCGGGCGGCGAGTCCACCCCTCGCGGAGCAACTCCAACAGCGCCTCGGGCGGGTGAGCGCCGGAGGCCCCGAGCGCGCGGTCCACCACGAACGTCGGCACGGCGTTGATCCCCAGCTGGACCGCGGTGCGCTCATCGTCACGGACCTGCGCGGCGAAGCGGTCGCTGGCCAGCGTCCGGCGAGCCTCCTGCTCCCCTAGCCCCACCTCGACCGCCACACGAACCAGCGTCTCGTGATCAGCCATCAGCTGACCTTCGGTGAAGTACGCGCGCAGCAGGCGCTCCTTCATCGCGTCCTGTCGTCCATGCTCGCGCGCGAGATGAACGAGACGGTGAGCGTCAAAGGTCAGCCCGCCGCGCGCGATGTCGAAGCGGAAATCGAGTCCCTCCCGGGCGGCGGTGTCCGTCACGTGCTGATCCAGCTCGCGAGCCCGCTCGACCGTGATCCGGTACTTCTCCGCCAGACGCGTCGCTCGGTCGCCCTCGCGCTCGCGCGGGGCCGTCGGATCGAGCTCGAAGCTTCGCCAGATCACGCGCACGTCGTCTCGATGCTCAAACCCAGCCAGCGCTTCCTCGAACCGCCGCTTACCGATGTAGCACCACGGACACGTGATGTCGGACCAGATTTCGACGTCCACCACAACTCCTTAGTTGAGCCGGCAACTACCCCGAGTGTAGCGATACCGCGGTCCGCGTCCCATCCGCGCCTCAGCGGTGCACGCGCCGCTACACGCGCGGCGGTGATCAGGCACGCACCAGCCGCAGCCCGCCGAGCATCCCCCCGACCCCGAGCGCTGTCCCGATCGCCCAAGCGGCGAGGGCGTCACCGGTGGGGGTGGCGAGTTCGTAGAAGTGGCGAAGAAACGGAATGACAAACGCGAGTGCGAACAACAACAGCATCAACACGCACAGTCCAGCGATCGCGAGGCGCCGACGTCCCCCCTCGGTCTCGAGCCGCATCACGACTGCGAGCCCGCACACGACCACGATCCCGGTGGCGACCGTGCGCGAGTGACGCAGACCCAGGTCGAATCCGTAGCGGGCGATCAGGTAGCCCGCGACGATGCCGATTCCAATGGCCACGCCGGCGGGAACCGCGAACTGGGCGACCCTCCGTAAGAACTGCTCCGGGCGCCACGGCCCGGAGCTCGGCGCCAAGGCGAGCAGGAAGGCGGGGATGCCGATCGTGACGGTCGAGGCGATGGTGAATTGGCGCGGGAGCAGCGGAAAGCTGCCGGTCGGGATCGCGACCGCGAAGCCCAATACGGCGGTGAACACGGCCTTCGTGATGAACAGTCGCGCGACCCGCTGGATGTTGCGCAGGATCTGGCGGCCCTCGGCGACCATCCCCGGCACGACCGCGAAGTCGTCGCGCACGAGGACCAGGTCGGCGACCGAGCGTGCCATCTGCGCGCCCGATCCCTGGGCGATCGCCACGCGCGCGTCCTTCAGCGCGGGCACGTCGTTGACCCCGTCCCCGACCATCGCGACGTAGCGACCGGCGTCGGCGAGCGCCCCCACGACTGCCCGCTTGCCCTCCGGGGAAATCCGGCCGACCGCGGGCGCGGACAGCACCGCCTCGCGCAGAGCTGCCGGCTCAGACGGCAGCGCCCCGCCGTCGAGCGCCGGCGCCGATCCCGGCACCCCCGCGTCGCGGGCGATCGCGCCCACGGTTGCCGGCGCGTCGCCCGAGAGCACCTTCAGCCCGACCGATTGCCGGGCAAAGAAGTCAACCGTGTCCGCCGCGCTGGGGCGCAGCCGCTCGCCGAGCACCACCAGGCCCAGGGGCCTCACGTCATCGGGGAACGCAGGCTCGGCGTCGTCGCCGGGGAGGGGTGCCGCGCTGCGGCCGATCGCCAGCACCCGGCGCCCCGTGCTCGCCACCTCTCGCGCGCGATCGGCGAGGCCCTGGTCGGCGCCGGCGAATCGCTCAGGCGCCCCGAGTACCAGCCGCTCGTCGCCCAGATCGAGCGCGCTCCATCGCCGGCGGGAGGAAAACGGCACTTGATCGACGACGCGGCGCGCTTGCACGTCCGCCAGTCCCGCGTGCGAGATCGCCTCCAGGGTGAGGTTCCGAGACGGAGAGCTGGCGGCGTACCTCGCAAGCTCGCGCGCCAGCGTCGCGTCCTCGGTCCCCGGTGCGGGCACCAGATCGACCACCCGCAGGGTCGGCTCGGTCAGCGTGCCGGTCTTGTCGGTGCACACGATGTCGACCGAGGCCAGGGATTCGATCGCGTTGAGCTGCTGCGCGAGCACTCCCCGCGTAGCCATCTTGAACGCGGACACGGCCGCGGTGACGCTGATCAGCAGGATCAGTCCCTCGGGAACGAGATTGACGATCCCGGCGGTGAGGGTCTGCACGCGCGCCGCCGAAGTCTCAGAACGGGCGAACACCGACACCGCTAGCCCGATTGCGAGCGGCGCCGCCAGCACGACCAGCCACAGCAGCAGCCGGTCGTTGGCGCGCTCGAGCGGTGAGCGCGGATGGCGAAAGGTGCGCGCGGTCAGGGTGAGCCGCTCTGCGCGGCTGTCTGGACCGACAGCGGTGGCCTCGAACAGCGCCGCGCCCTCGACCGCGAACGAGCCCGACCACACCGATTCTCCTGCGCCCCGAACCGCAAGCTCGGACTCTCCGGTCAGGTTCGCCTCGTCCAAGGCGAGCGCTTCGGCTTGGACGAGCGTCCCATCAGCGACCACCTGGTCGCCGGCGGCCAAGCGCACGAGATCGCCCGCGACCACCTGCTCGATCGGCACACGGCGGTCGACTCCGTCGCGCACCACGACCGCCTCGGGCGCCACCAGAGCCGCCAGACGGTCGAGCGCGCGCTTTGAGCGGACCTCCTGGAAGGAGCCCACGACGATGTTGGAGACCAAGATCCCCATGAAGAGCGCATCCCGCCAGGACGCCAGGACGATTGTGAGCACTCCGAACACGAACAGGATCGCGTTGGGGATCGTGAGCGTGTTGGCGCGCACGATGCTCGCGTACGAGCGACTCGAGCGCCGTCGCGGAAGCTCTCCGCGCGCCTGCAGGCGCCGCGCGGCTTCGATCTCAGTGAGCCCCGTCGACGCGATCTCGGTGCCAGTGGCGATTCATTGACACTACCGCCATGAGCGCGACTCTTGCCCGAGGTGACGGTTTGGAACCGAGCGAAGACCGCTAGAGCCGCGATGGGTCGTGGCCGAGGAGCCTGCGCTAAACCGCTGCTAGCTCCCGCCGGCTAGCCGCCGGAGAACGTGTCGCACGCGTCCGGGTCCCCCGACTCAAACCCGGTCCGCAGCCACTGCCGTCGCTGTGCTGAAGATCCGTGCGTGAACAGCCCGGGATCGACGGGCCGCCCGGCCGCTCGCGCCTGAAAGTCGTCACCGATCAGGGCGGCGGTTCGGAGCTTCTCTTCGACATCGGTCGTCGTCAGCTCGCTGCGGGTGTACGCGGAATGAGCCCACACCCCGGCCAGGCAATCCGCTTGTAGCTCCACGCGCACCGAGAGTGCGTTCTGACCGGCGGGATTCGCCTGGTTGGCGGCCGCGACACGTCGGTCGATGCCGAGCAGGTGCTGGACATGATGGCCGAATTCGTGTCCGATCACGTACGCCTGCGCAAATCCCCCCAGACCGGCGTGCCGCGCGAGCAGATCGAAGAAACCGAGGTCCAGGTAGATCGTGCGGTCGGCGCCACAGTAGAACGGGCCGACGTCTCCGTGCGTCCCGCAGCCCGAGTGAACACTGGACACGAACATCACCAGCCCCGCCGGCGCGTACGTCAGCCCAGCGGCCCTGAACTCTTCAGACCACAGGCGCTGGGCATCCGTGAACACCGTCTCGAGGAACGAGCGGTCTACCGTGGTCGCGGCCGGAGAGGGCGACGGGGCCGGCGCGGTCGCTGCCCGGGCCTTTGGCAGCGACCCGAGCTCGCTCCCCGCGATCGTCGACTGCGTCGAGGCAGTGGACGACGACGTCTCCGTGGTCGAGGCCGAAGCCGAGCTAGAGCTCGAGCTCGAGCTCGACGTGGACGTCCCCGACGACCCGCAACCGCCCGCGATCAGCGCGCTGAGGAGAAGCACCGACGTCATCGTGGCGGCGCGCCGCCACGGCCCAGGCAGTGAGCGTCTCGAGATGAGAAGCTGCAACGGTCCTGAAGGCGAGGACGATGCGCTGCTACGTCCCAACCCGGAAATCCGGTCCACCGAGAAGCAATCCTAGCTGCCCGCTGGTAAGCCTTGTGTCAACCCCACGACCTTGATTCCGGCCGAAGCTCGGGTTCCAGCGCGGTCGCCTGATGAACGGTTGCGGGTGCAACCTTCCTAGAGCGGATCCGCGTTGTCACATCCCGCGTATCTCGCGGGTCTAGTTCGATGACCCCCGTCAAGGAGCAAACGTGACAATGGATCAGCAGGAATGGCTAGCCGAGCAGTTCGAGGAACACCGACCGCGTCTGCGGGCAGTCGCCTACCGGATGCTCGGGTCTCTGAGCGAGGCCGATGACGCGGTACAGGACGCCTGGCTGCGCCTCAGCCGTGCCGACACCAGCGAGGTGGAGAATCTCGGCGGGTGGCTGACCACGGTGGTCGCCCGCGTTTCTCTGAACATGCTGCGCTCGCGCAACACGCGCCGTGAGCAGCCACTCGACGTTCACGTTCCCGACCCGATCATCGACCCCGCCGACGGCACCGATCCCGAGCACGAGGCGCTGCTCGCCGACTCCATCGGCCTGGCGCTGCTCGTCGTGCTCGAGACGCTCACTCCTCCAGAGCGGCTCGCGTTCGTCCTGCATGACATGTTTGCGGTGCCGTTCGCTGAGATCGGGACGATCATTGATCGCTCCCCGGACGCGGCACGCCAACTCGCCAGCCGTGCCCGACGCCGAGTCCGCGGAACCGCTCCGCTCCCGGACTCCGACCTTCCCGCCCAATGGGAGATCGTGGAGGCCTTCCTGGCCGCGGCACGGCGCGGTGACTTCGAAGCCCTGCTCGCCGTGCTCGACCCCGACGTGGTCCTCAGAGCGGACGCTGGCCTGACCGGCCTCTCGCGCCACGTTCAGGGTGCCGAGACGGTAGCCCGCCAGGCGTCCATGTGGTCACAGGTAGGCCTCACCATGAAACGAGCACTGGTCAACGGTGCCGCGGGATTGGTTTCGATCCGCGACGGACGACCGTTCTCCGTCGCCGCTGTCACCGTCAGGGGAGGGAGGATTGTCGAGATGGACATCCTCGCCGACCCCGAGCGGCTCGCGAAGCTCGAGCTCGCCATCCTCGACGACTAACGCTCTCGGCGCGCCGCCGAGCAGCCGTCCAAATCACGGCTCCTCTTCGAGCACGTACACCCCGGAGTCGGCGAGGATCAGCGGCGGCGTCCGGCGTGCGGCCTCGTCAACGTTGATCCGTGGGTGCGATGGCAGTTCGCGTTCATAGAAGGTGCCGGGGCCGTACAGCTGTCCGTAGCGGACCACGACGCCGTTCGCGTCGAGCACTTGCCGTTCGAGCGCGTCGACGGCTTGGCCTCGTCCCGCGGGCCTCCAAGCGATGCTCTGGGCTAGAAGGCGGCGCGCCTGCCGCGCCCGCGGCGTGGACGAGATTCCGGGTTCCCTCGGTGCGCATTCGGTCATTCCGGGAAGCAAAGCCACTCAGGTGGTCGCGGTGGTCTGGCAGGTCGGTCAATTCGTGAACGACGGCGTCAGGCTCGAACTCGTGTGGCCCTCCTCGATCAGCAATGGCAACAGGCGGATCCCAATCACGCCGGTGGCGCCGGCTACGAAGACTCGCATCGGACCGGACTCTCGATCTGCGCGTCGCGCTCCGGCGGCCGCACCAGCCGTCCGGGACGGACCTCTAGCTTCGGACCTTTGAGCATGATTGCGCTCGCGGGCGTCAATCCTGTCACGTTGTTCGTCGGGCTTGCCACACGGCAGGTGCTTGTGCGGAGCCGTCACATACGAGGTGACGGGTGAGCTCGACGACGTCCTGATTTGCCAGTGCGAGGAATGCCGCCGCTGGCACGGCCACGCGTCCGCGACCACCGCCACGCGGAGAGAGAACCTCGTGCTCCTCGAGACGATCAGCCTCGCAGCAGGGACGTTGGACGGCCCCACTGGCCTGCACGCAGCCAGCCACTGGTACGTCTCCCAAGCCGGCGACTACTACGAGGTTCCCGACGACGGCCTACCCCACCATCAGCGTCGCGGCGAGGGAGAGTTGTCCTGAGGCTTCTCCCGGAGCGAAGGCCAGACCTGATCTCCTGGGGTTCACGACGGCCACCAGTGGACGCCAGACCACTCGCCAGGATCCCTGGCCCGCTCGTCGGGTTCCCAGAATACGACCAGCCATCGCGCCACCGGCCCCCTCCGATCCAGGACCAACTCGTCTGTCTCGTCATCGAGGAAATGCGGGACGTCCCGTCGCGACCGCTCCCGAGTAAATGCGGGTACCCGGTCGAGCCGGGATCGGGTAAACCGCTCGGCGTCCGCGCTCGAGTGGTCGTAGCGGGCGCGTTGCTCGGGATCGTGTAGAACTTCGTACGCATCCGACAGCTCGCCGAAGTGCGCCCGCGCGTCGATGCCACTATTGACGTCTGGGTGATACCGGCGAGCGAGTCTCCGGTACGCCCGGCGGATGTCTTGCGCGGTCGCATCGCGCGAGACGCCCAGCACGCGGTAGTAGTCGGGGCCAACAGGCGTCATCTTCCTCGAGTGCTCGCGCTGGGGGGTTCTCTAGGACTTCGAATAGGGCGGTTGCCGTCTCGCGTCAAGATCGATTCTGACCGGGAACGATCGGCCTCGCTGGCGCTCGAGTGCTGCGTGTGGGATTGCTCACGATCTGATGCACCCGCTGATGGCTCAGCTTCACGTCTTTGGCGATCGGGCGCAGCGGCACGCGTAGCCACGACGGCGCCCGATCGCCTCGCAGTAGCCAGCTTCAGTGTGCTCGCCAGCAACTCGCCCGCGTTTAGCGAACCAGACGCCGCGGCCCCAGGTGGTCTGGCGCCGCGGCGTTATTCATTCAGCCCCGCAGCGGTATGGTGACTCCTGCTTCTCGCGTCGCATTGGGGCTCAGCTCAGCCGTCGCGTGCACCACTGAGTTGGTCAGAGGGGCCCAGCTCGGCGCGGTCACGATGAACCTGGCGCGCGGCGACTGCGATGGGCTCACGTTGGTGAACACCGTTGGCCCCAAGGGCTGAACGGTCCACCCCTGAGGTACCTGGAGCGCGAGCCGCACCCTGGCCAGCGTCTCGTTACCAGAGCGCGTCAGCCGCACGGTCACCCTGGACCCGCGGCCCAAGCGCAGCTTGCTCGGGGCGGTGATCACGACCTGCCGGGCACCCGGTGTCTGGGCGATGGCATAGGATCCGTGCTGGGGCAGGTCTGGCAGCGCTGAGGAGTCCCCGACGTAGACCTTATAGGTGCCGGGGGTCTGCGTCCAACCCTTCGCCGCCTGGTCCCACCACCATGTGTCCTGCGGGGTGATCGTGAAGTGGAACCGAGCGGATCTCCCCGGCGCCAGCGACACCTTCTGGAAGCCGACGAGCTGACGCGGGGGCTCGTGCGCACGCGCCGGATCGCCCAGGTAGAGCTGAACGACGTCCGCCCCGGCCGTATGTCCAACGTTCGTGATCGTGGCCGAAACATGCACGTTGTAGACGCCGCCGGGCGCAGTCCGCTGAATGTTCAAATGACTGAAGGCGAACTTGGTGTAGGACAGCCCAAAGCCGAACGGGAACAACGGTGTCAGGTTCTTGGCCGCGTACCAGCGATAGCCGACGTCGAGGCCCTCGGAGTAGAGCACCTGGCCATTGACGCCGGGGAACTGCGCCGGCGTCGAGGCCGGAACCTCAGACAGGCTGGTGGGGAAGGTCACCGGGAGATGCCCGCTCGGGTCGACCTTGCCGAACAGGACGTCGGCGAGCGACGTGCCGCTCGTCTGTCCCGGATACCAGGCGTCGACGACCGACGCCGTCTGACTCAACCACGGCATCGTGATCGGCGCGCCCGCCTCGACCACGACCACCGTGTGCGGGTTCGCCGCCGCGATGTCCGAGATCAACTCGTTCTGCGCCGAGGGCAGGTCCAGGCTGAGCCGGTCGGTCGCCTCCGACTCGGTGTCGTCGGAGACGACGACCACCGCCGTTGAGGCCGACTTGGCTGCCGCCACGGCCGCATCCAAGCCGGGGCGCAGCGCCGAGGGCGTGCCCCAGCTGAGGTTGCTCGACTCGCCGCCCCCGCTGATGGCTAGGGTGTAGTGCTGTCCGGCCGTGAGATTGACCGCGACCGAGTACGTGCTCACCGGCGGGGTGCCCGGGTTGTCGATCAGCTGCTGCCCGTTCAGAGACAGGTATACCGACGTGTAGCACCCGCACGGGTTGGTGAACGCCAGCACGTAGGTGCCCGTCTCAGGCGGCGTCAGCGTGCCGGTGTAGCTGCCGCCAAAGCCGGTTCCGCCCGCGGGATACGCCGGCGAGAGGTCAGAGGAGGGAATTGCCGGCAGCGAGGTGTCGGTCGGCAGTCCCTGCGTGTAGGTGACGTGGGTCCCAGAGCCCGCGGCCGCTTGCAGCCCTTGGAGCGGGGTGACGGTCGAGGACGGGATCACATACGCGCTTCCGCCACCGCCGTAGGTCGGGGACGCCGACGCGGACGGTCCGATCACAGCGACGTTACCCGCGTTGTCGGCGGACAGGGGCAGCGTGTTCCGCACGTTCTTGAGCAAGACCGTGCCGTTGTCCGCGACCCGGTTGCCGAGCGACTGATGCGCGGGCGTCGTGACCGTCGCCGTGGGGGTCGCCGGACGCTGCAGGTTGAACAGGTTGAAACGGAACATTTCGGTCAGGATCCGCTGCACCATCGTGTTCAGCACCCTGCGCGGGATTGCGCCGGTCTCCACAGCCGTCAGGAGCGGGGTGCCGAAGTACGTATTGAACGGCTGCTCCTGGTCGGTGCCGTCCTGCGCACCCGAGGTGTTGTGGAGGGCACCGTAGTCGGAGGTGACGAACCCGGGGAAGTTCCACAGATCCCTCAGGGTGGTCGTCTCGAGGTACGGGTTCTGGCAGCTGTAGTTGCCATTGACGGTCGAGTACGCGCACATCACCGAACCCACGTTGGCCTGCTTGACCGCGGCCTCGAACGCCGGCATGTAGATCTCGTGCAGCGTCCGGTTGCTGACGATCACGTTATCCGCCTCGGTGTTGCGGTTGGTCTCCTGGTTGTAGGCATCGAAGTGCTTGACCTGCGACATCTCGCCCGTGCTCTGGACACCGTCGATCTCGCCGGTCGCCAACGCCGCGTTCAGGAATGGGTCCTCGGTGAACGCTTCGAATGAACGACCCCACCGCGGGTCTCGATCGATGTTGACCGTGGGGCCGAGGTTGACGTCGGCGCCCTTGCCGACCTCTTCGGTGCCGATCACCTGACCGTACTGCGAAGCGAGGGACTTGTCCCACGTCGCCGCGAGGGAGACGCCGGCAGGGAGCTGGGTCACGCCGAGCAGACCGTCGGCGACCCCGGCGGGCCCGTCCTCCTCGCCCAGCTTGGGGATGCACAGGCTCGGAATGCCCGGCATCCAGAACACGTACGGGTTGGGCGACGGATTCGGCCCCTCGTTGGTGGTGCCGTGACCTTCGACCAGGAAGTCTTGTTGAGCCACGGTCATCTGGCTCATCAGCTGCGCCACGCGCTGGGCGATCGGCGCGGTCGAGTTAACCCACGGGCACGACGCGCCGGCGGCAGCGCCGGGCAGGAACAGGCCCATGAGTCCGAGCACGCCCGCAGCTAATCCACCAACCAGAAAGCATCGCGCGCGCACCTTAGAAAACGGCCCGACACCACGTGCAGCAACCATTCCCACCTCTCCCTGCTCGAGACCTATGAGCCCGGCCCTGACGGCCCACTTACCCATGTCCAAGACCGGCCAAACCACGAACTGCGCGCAGCGATCGCGAGCGCGCAAATGATCCGGCGTCCAGAGGGCGCCTCGCCCGCATGGAGAACCGCCCTGCAACAGTTGCGGGGCGGTTGGACTTCTTGCGGAGGCGGGACAGTTTTCCAAATGCGCCAGCGCGGGGGTTCAGGGCACCGCGCGCGCGAGGAAGCGCTCATCGCCCGCAACGGCCGACCGAGGTCGAGCCGTACCCGACGTGAGGGTCGTTCTTTCCGACACACATCGCGCTGTGGGCGGCGGGAGAGCTGAACGGACGACATGGCTCCCCCCTTCAGAGCGCGGAACGATTACGCGCCCAGCTCTGCGGCCGCCGCGCGGTCGCAGCCAGAGGAGGAGCGACGCGCGGCCGCGCTGCTGCTCGATCAAACCGGAAGCGAAGTGGATGATCCGGCCGGTGGGTCTCGTGCGGCTTCTCGCATCCGCTGCACGATGCTGAACACGAAGCGCTCGAGATTCGCTGCTCCTCTGTCCGAAGACGCCGCGCGTACTTCGTCCTTGAGATCGACACTTGCAGCTTCGACGTCGACCAGATCCGGACGAAGCAACAGCATCACCGACGTCAGCCACTTACCTGAGTGGCTCCCCGGATCAGGGCCGACATCTCCTCGCACAGACAGTGACGTCACGGTAGCGTCGGGCGAGCTCCTGAGCGGCTCGCTCAAGCGGGGCTTGGTTGCCGCCATGGGTCGAGACCAACGCGAACACTCGAAAACCATGGGCGACCAAGCTGCGAGCCATCTCCAACGCGATATCGCCCAGCGTTTCGACGGGGATCGTAAGCGTTCCCACTCCGTGCATATGCTGATCGGCGGAGCCGACCCGAACGGTGGGTGCCAGTACGGCGTCCAGACGATCAGCGACCGCGCGTCCGACGACATCGGCCAACAACGCGTCGGCGCCAAGCGGCAAATGGGTCCCGTGGTACTCCACCGAGCCGAACGGAATGACGACCGTCCGGGCGCCGCGCGCGATGAGCCGCTCGAGCTCCCAGCTCGTCATTTCCTCCAACACGAGCATGCCGGCACAGTACGTCGCCATGGGTGTCGACGGCAGTTCGATTCCCCTCGGGGCCACCACTGACCGCCTCATCGGGAGCGTGACATCGCCGGTTCCGTCCGGCGTTTCAGACCGTATGGAGGACCGGACGCGCGCATGTCGAAGTGGTCGGCACTCCCCGCGCAGGTCGCGGGGTAGTTGCTCGCGCTGAGGATTGCGCCCTCGGCGCGGCGGCCCACGATCTACGAGAGGAGTACCTGATGCCTGACGGTATCCGTTGGGTCGGTCTTGACGTGCACGCGCACGAGTCGATGATCGCGATCTTCGACCACGCGACCGGTGAGCTGAGGACGAAGCGGGTTGTTGGCCGTCCGCACGAGCTGTTGGCGCTGCTGCGGGCGGTGCCGCGGCCGGCGCGGATGGTGTATGAGGCCGGTCCGACGGGGTACGGGCTCGCGCGTCGTGCCCGCGCGGAGGGGATCGAGCTTGTGGTCTGCGCTCCGGGGAGGACCGATCGCGCCCCGGGCGACAGGGTCAAGACCGATAAGCGCGACGCGATCCGGCTGGCACGGTTGCTGGCAGCGGGCGAGCTGACCGTGGTCACGGTCCCGTCGGTCGAGCGCGAGCAGCTGCGTGATCTGGTGCGCTGCCGGGAGGACATCCGCGCTGATCTGATGCGCGCCCGCCATCGCCTCGGGAAGTTCCTTTTGCGTCGCGAGATCTACTACGAGGGACCGGGCGAGGCGTGGTCGCGCCGGCACCGCGCATGGCTAGCATCGCTGCGCTTTGGGGATCGCGGCTCGCAGCTGACGATCGCTGATTATCTGCACGCCCACGACGTGCTGATCGCCCGCCGCGACCGGATCGAGGCTGAGCTCGGGACGCTCGCTGACGAGTCGCCGTGCAAGGACACGATCGCCAGGCTCAGATGTCTGCGCGGGATCGACACGCTCTCAGCGCTTGGGCTGTGCGCCGAGATCGGCGAGTGGGAGCGCTTCGATCATCCCGACCAGCTGGCCTCCTACATCGGGATCGTCCCCTGCGAGCACACCAGCGGCTCCCAGCGCCGCCAGGGTGCGATCACCAAAGCCGGCTCCACCCACGCCCGCCGGCTGCTGATCGAAGCCGCGCACCACTACCGCCGCCAGCCCGCTGTCAGCCTCAACCTCGAACGCCGCCAACGTGACCAGCCGCCAGAGATCATCAACATCGCCTGGCGCGCACAACGACGGCTGAACGCCCGCTGGCGCCAGCTCAAAGACACCCGCCACAAGCCCAACGGGATCGTCGCCGTCGCGATCGCCCGCGAACTCGCCGGCTACTGCTGGGAGATCGCGACCTGCGACACCCATCCGGACCGTGTTCCACCGGCATCCACGCCGGCGGGCGACCCCCTCACGCACGCAACCCCCGTCCCGCAGAAGCACAAGAGCGCCAGGAGGATCAGCACCTCCCTCTGACAGCCCAACGACCGACAACCCGTGGCCGCTGGCGAGGCGGCCCGAGCCTCCCGGCATCGCGCACACCCGTCCGCGGGACGCCTGTGAGCACCCGCCCCGGCGGCCGCGCTCGATTTCAGACAGCGGACGATGCGACGAAACCAAGGTCTTGGGGTAACCCAGCCCCCGCACATGAGGCTGACCACCGTCGCGAAACCCGTGGACGCCCGGACCGCCCCGCCAGCCGCCACCACACCCTCCCACCACCTTCCAGCCCACCCCGCAAGAAAGGCACCATGAACGCTACCCGCTTGACAAGCCGTCCTCCATATGAGGCGTCGACCCGAGCGGGCAGCGCGACCACGCGACCACGGGTTGAGCGACAGCGTCGCTCCGCCGGGCGAGCAGCGGTCGCCGTCGAGACGGCCGCCCGCTTGCCCAGACTTGACCGCCGGGCGGCTGCAAACCCCGGCACGCGCCCCAGCACGGCCGCCTGCACCACGCAGCAAGCGAACGCGATGTCTCGGTGCTGAGGTTCGCGTGGAACGAGCTCTCGTGGCCGATAGTGCGGGCTTGGGCGACCGTGCGAACGCGACCCGCCCCGACGCGCACTGCCGGATCGGAACAAGCTCGCTCGTTGGAGCGACCCGACCGTACCGGCGCCGCGTAGCCCGGAGAGCGGCGCGGCTACCAGTCCCGCCGGCAGGGTAGCGGTGCACGACCCACATAACTCCTTGGTTGATCAGCTTCTCGACATCGCCAGGTAGGATCTGGTCCCGAACGCCTGGTTGGAGTCGGGCATAGCGTTTGGAGTGATTCATGAGCAATGGCCGGCATGCGATCCGGTTGACGTACCTGTCGCAGGAAGATCTGCTGCAGGCGGGTTGCCTAGATTTTCGGTTGGCGATAGACGCCGCCGAGTCGGCGCTTCTTGCCCATCGAAACGGGGACGTGTTATTCCCCGAGAAGATCGTGCAGATCTTCAACCCAGAGACGCAGGAGCGAATCAACTGCCTTCCGGCGACGCTCCGAACGGAGAGGGTCTGCGGGGTGAAGTGGGTATCGGTGTTCCCGTCCAACGTGTCCGCGTTCGGAGTCCAGAACCTGGCGGCGCTCGTCGTGTTGTCCGAGATAGAGAAGGGTTTTCCGTTCGCCGTCATGGAGGGCACGCTAGCCTCTAACGTCCGTGTTGGGGCCATGTCGGCACTCGCCGCCCGATACTTTGCCCCGGAGGAATCGCGGATTATCGGCTTCATCGGCAGTGGGGAGCAGGCCAAGATGAATCTCCTGGCGATGAAGTCCGTCCGCCCTGGACTAGCCGAGTGCCGGGTTTCCGCCAAAACCGTCGAAGAGGAGCGCCAGTTCGTGCGTGAACTCGCCCCGATCCTGACGGACATGGAGTTGCTTCCGGCCGAGACAGACAATGCCTGGGCGATGAGTGAGTCGGACATCCTGGTTACCGCCACCAGCGCTCAGGCTCCTCTCCTGCAAGCCGCCTGGATGAAACCGGGATCGTTCTACAGCCATGTTGGGGGCTGGGAAGATGAGTACGGCGTAGCGAAACAGTGTGCAAAGATCGTGTGCGACGACTGGGAGACGGTTAAGCATCGCAGCCAGACTCTCAGCCGCATGTACGCTGACGGCGAGTTGTCGGACGCGGATATCAGCGGCAACCTCGTGGACTTCGTGTCAGGTGACAAGTCGGCGGGGGAGAGCGATGACGAGCGTGTTTACTTCAACGCCGTGGGTCTTGCGTACGTCGACGTGGCCATCTCCCTGGCGATGTACCGCCGCGCCGTCGAGGCAGGCAAGGGCCAGCAACTCACCATGCAGGAGACGATGTTGTTCGACCACCCGCACGTCGCCGATCACATCCGCCTGTGATGGCGGCCACGCCGGGCAACAAGGTGAGCGGGACGACGTTGAGAGTCAAGACGATGGTCATTCGTGCTTGTTGTTGCCCGTGGTCGGTGGGGTGATCCCCCCGCGGCGCGCGAACATCGCATCGCGTGGGTTCGAGCGAGATCAGCTGGTGCGAGTGACGCCTGAGTGGCCGGGAATCACTCCGGCATCACACACCGCGGGAGGCGGCTACGACCGAGTTGCTCTCCACAGATCAGGGTCGCCGGCTCACGACACTGGTTACAGCTTCACCCTCGGGTGACTCGCACCCCTGCGGCCGGCGGGCGCATGAGCGCTAGCCGGCTTGTCGCTGAGTGCCAGCGCCCCGGAGCCCGAACCGGAACCCAGCGTGCAGCGGGCCAGAAAGGTGCCTTGATCGACCAGGGGTAGGTCCGCACTCAGCTTGCTCGTCCCCGTTCTCTGGCCGAGCGCAGGTTTCGCTCACTCAGCCGGTTTCACCCCTCGCACCTCGGTTTTCGCGTGTCCGTGGTTACCGTTCGCCTTGAGTCGGGCATCTTGTCCCACAGCGTCGGTTCGCACGTGACACGGTGGGGGGTTCAGTCCTGTCGCGCTCATCACCGCGGTCTCGCATGTCAGCCCTGCCGCGGGCGCTTGCCGCAGTCGCCGAATGCGATCGCGAAGCCGTCCGGCGACCACTCCGGCTTGAGCCCTGCCGACCGAGGTCGGTCTGGCTCGTCCGTCGGCGTTCATCGGGAATCCTCCGGCGCACCGGCAGGACGCAATGCTGGTGGACCTCTGGCCTGCCCGCTCTCAGCAGGCTCGCTCTCATCCGCGCGCTCAACAGATGACAGAGATGGGAGCAGATGGCATACATTCATGGCGGCATAGTCGCCTAAGTTAAGTTCAATCCAGACGAAGATCTCTTGGAGAGGAACGATGACCGGCTTTATCCCGCGACGAGACGTCCAAGCTATCTCCCACGTCAACGTCGTGGTCGACGACATCGATGTCGCCACCGACTTCTATCGCACCGTGCTGGGCTTTGAGCAGGCGGCCAACGCTGACGGTCCCATGGATTACCAGGGTGTGGATCTGGCCTCATTCGCCCGCGATGCCGGATTTGACGACGGCCGCGTCACCCTCGACGCTCGCTTCCTGACCCACCCTGAGGTAGGCATCTATCTGGAACTGTTCACCTACCATCACCCCAAGGGCGACCAAACCATCCATCGCAGGAAGACGAACGATCTGGGCGGCATTCGCCACGTGGCGGTCGAAGTGCCGGACGCGGTGGCGGCGTACGAGTTCATCCGTTTCCAGCAACAGGCGTACGGGAAGCGAGGCCTCCACATCGAAATTCTGGGCCAGGACCACATCCCCGAGGAGATCACCCCGTTCCCCTACAAGTTCTTCTACTGGATCGATCCCTGGGCCGTGCAGTGGGAGATGGAGCAAGGCCGCCCGGTCGACCGGGCAGTGAAAGGAATTGTGGGCTGAGCCCGGATTCCTCCGGCGCCCAGCAATCGCGAGCGACTAGACGTTCATGACAGGTCAAGCTGAATCGCTGTCGAGATGAAGGGCGATTTCATCGTGCTGGCTCGTGAGCTCAGCGACTCGTTCGTCGTTGTGCCCGCAGCGTGGTCTGCACGATCGAGTCGAGGTCGTCCCTTCCCCGGCCACGACCTCGGCGAAGATGATCAGCTGCGCCTGCACCGGATGACCAAGATGGCCCGCTCAGGATGGGCCACGCCCGCGGCCAGCCGCGTCATCGGAAAGTTGGAGGTCGCGCTCCACAGCAGCGCGTCGGGCCCGATCGGCCGCCTCGATATCGAGCACGCGATCATGGGTGCCGGACCCTGTGGAACCGATTTCATCGAGCGGCATCGCATGCAGCGGGAGGCATGTTCCGGTCACGCGAGAATCATCGCGCAAGAACCGCTCGTCGCCCCGGCTGTCGCGAGGGGAACGCATGACAGGCGCGCGCGCGTAGACGCCCTGCGATGAGCGTCTGGCGGCTTGCGTACTTTCTCTGCAGTAAGCAGCGTTGGTGACGCCGGATCGAGGAGCCGGGTGTCGCGGCCGCGTAAGCTCGTGCTGTCATGGATTTTGCGCTTGGGGAACGGCCGCCGCGCGAGGGTGATCTTCCTCGCCCAAGACTGCTCGCTGCCTTCATTCTGGGAGCTGGGTCGCGATGACGACGCAAGACCGCGTTGACCGCGAGCGGATCCGCCGGACACTGACGTTCTGGCTCCGGCCGGCGTTCGTGCTGCGCGTACTCAATCGGTTCCAGAGGGTGGCCGGCTTTGATCGTGCGATCGCGCTTGCTTCCAGCGCGCTCACGGCGTTGATTCCCTTGGCGATCATTGCCGGTGCGGTCCTGCCGCATGCGGACGCCGGGAACGCGGCGCACACGATCATCGTCCGCTATGGGCTGACGGGTGGAGGCGCAAAGGCGGTCGAGGATGTGTTGTCGCCTGCCGGTGGGATGAACACAGACGTGAGCGTACTCGGGGTCTTCCTGCTGGTGGTCGCAGTACTGAGCTTTTCGCGTGGCGTACAGCGGCTGTTCGAGCAGACGTGGGAGCTCACGCCACTCAGCGTTCGAAATACGCTCAACGATCTGGTTTGGATCGTCGGTCTGGTGTGTTACATCGGTTTCAGCTGGTGGATTCGCGGATTGTTTGACGGCGGTCGCGTCCAACTCATCGCCACTCTTGTGCTCATGCCCGCGTGGGCGATCTTTCTGGCGTGGAGTGGGCGGGTCCTGAGCGCGAGGCGAATCGAGTGGAGGAGCCTGCTGCCGTTCGCGATTGTCGGTGCGGGGTTGCTCACGATCGGCTTGATCGGGGCATCCGTCTACGTGCCACATCTGTTTAGCTCCTACGCGTCGCGCTACGGCGCCATCGGGGCAGTGTTGGCGATGATCTCAGCGCTGTTTGCGCTGATGGTCGTGGTCGTCGCCTGCGCGGCCATCGGGCGCGAAGTTTCTGAGGAGCTGGACCGGATCGGGCACGGCGAGCGTCCGCCCGACCACGAAGTCAGACGCGAATGGGATGCCGTGATCGATGAGGCACGGTCGCGATGGGAAACGTGGCGCGCGAGGATCGATCACGTCCGCCGCCGCGACCGACGGCACGTTGACGGCGATGGCGCCGATCCTGGATTCAAATGAGCCGACCGCGAGGCCGTCCGAGTGGTCAGGCTCAAGCTCGGGCGTGGCTGGATCGCAGAGATTCCGCGCCTTCACGTGCGGTAACGGTCAGTCGCAAAGCAGTCGACTCGATCGTGGGGATGGTGTGTGGGGATCACATCATGGTGCGGAAGTCAGCCGAGGCCTGCGATTCCCCTGGCGATCAGCACAAGACCGATAACCGCGACGACCGCGGCGATTACCGCGAGCTTGTTGGCTTGCAACCAGCCGGAGAAGCGGTCGACTTTGGCCGCCGTACCGTCGGGATCAATCGCGTAGCTCGCTATCGGCGCCTCAATGAGAACGAACTTGATCAGCGCAAACGCGACGATGATCGCGCCGGCCGCGATCGCCGTGTAATCGCCTCTCGCGAGGTGACCGAACGCGAGAAGGTCAAACGGGCCCGGTAGAGCGAGTAGCGCCCCAACCACGCCGGCGACCACGAGGGAACCCTCTCCGAGTGCATCCTCCGCTCTGGATTTCATCCTGGAAACCGTTTTCGACCGCGGCGGGTTGCGCTGCTTCCGTCTTGCCAAACGGAAGTCGCGACCCATGAGCTCTCGTCCAGGCCGAGACGCCAGCAAGATCGCCAGCGCCACCGCGATTGCGCCAAACACGAGATACGTCGTGGGACCGAGCCGGTGCGAACTTGCCCCCGCGATGCTCCCTCTGGAGCGGAAGACCGCGAAGATCGCGATGCCGCCGGCAACGCTGACCGACAGGCTGCCGAGATAGCAGGCCCACAGGAGCGGCCTTGGATTCGCGCGCGTGAGGATGAGCACGACCACGGCGAGAAGCTGCGGGTAGACCGCCGCGGGTAGCGCAAGGAGGAAATCGTTCCCATCGAGAGAATCGGAACTAAGCATCGGCCGCACCGGACCGCGGGCAGCAGATCCTAGTTGCAGGCCTGCCGCTCACGCCGGGGATGGCCTTCCGTATCTCGACCCGCCCGCCGCCGCGCAGCGGCAGCCGCGGGCCGATTCCTCGCTTAGACCGACCTGCCCGGCGCACACGTAGCGCAGGCCCAAGGCGCCCACGTCGGGCTCGGGTACCCGCTGCCGGCTGCAGCCGCCGCGATCGCCGTCCGGACTCGTGTCCCTGAACAGGAATTTCTTCCACGCCTCGCCGGCAGCCGCGTTCCGCGCTGGAGTACGCTCCGCGCAGAAGGGTTGCGAGCCAATGACTGAGGCGGGGCCGGAACAGCGTGATCTACTGCTCGACGGTGGCGAGTCACTAGGTCGCGGTGCCTGGGCTGAGGCGCGCGAGCACTTCGAGGCGGCCCTAAAGGAGCGCGAAACGCCAGAGGCGCTAGAGGGGCTCGGCATGGCCGCGCAATGGCTGGTCGACCGCGAGACCGTGTTCGTCGCTCGGGAACGCGCCTACCGGCTGTATCGCGAACGCGGGTCACCACGCGACGCAGCCCGCGTCGCCATCCAGCTCGCTTGGGACTATCGCACCTTCCGAGGTGAGGCGGCCATCGCGACCGGCTGGCTGCAGCGCGCTCACGACCTCCTGTCGAACGAGGAACCGTCATCCGAGCACGGCTGGCTTGCCCTGCGCGAGGCATCGGTTCTCCTCGCTAACGGGCAGCTCGCGGCCGCGCGCGAGCTGACGAGCGACGCGGTCGAGCTCGGGCGATCGCTCTACGACGTTGATCTCGAGATGACCGCGCTGGCCCTCGATGGACTGGTGCTCGTCAACGAAGGGAAGGTCGCGGAGGGCATGCGGCGCCTCGACGGCTCGGCCGCGGCAATCGTCGGAGGAGACCTCCAGGATCTGTCCGCGATCTCGCACTCCTGCTGCTACCTGATCTTCGCCTGCGAGCGCGTGCGCGATTTCGACCGGGCCGGACAGTGGTGCGAGCGCCTGGCGGAGTTCTGTGACCGCTACGGCTCAAAGCCCCTGTTCTCCGTCTGCAGGACCCACTATGCCGGCGTTCTGATGTTCCGCGGACTATGGCCGCAGGCTGAGGAGGAGTTGCGGCTCGCCGCCCCCGAGCTCGAGACCAACGTTGCCGGCATGGCCGGCGAGGCATTCGTCGGGTTGGCCGAGCTCCGCCGCCGGCAGGGACGGACCGATGAGGCTCAAAGAATGTTCAACGAGGTCGAGTATCGCCCCGATGGCCGACTCGGATGCGCGAGAGTGGCGCTCGATCACGGCGAGTACCGCACGGCAGCCGACCACGCCGAGCAGTACCTGCGCCAAGTCGGCGACGAGGCAAAGACACTGCGAGTCGCGGGACTCGAGGTCCAGGTCCGCGCTCTCGCCGCGCTCCGCGACGCTCACCGAGCGCAGCACGCACTGGACGAACTCACGCTGATCGCAACCGACGTGGATACCGGGCCGCTGAGAGCTTCCGCGCTCGCCGCGGAGGGTGCCACGGCCGCCGCGGCCGGCGACCTGGCGCGGGCGCGGCGTGCACTAGAGGACGCGGTGACGCTCTATGCCCGGAGCGGCATGCCGTATGAGTGCGCCTTCACGCGCATCGAGCTCGCCCAAGTTCTCGCCGCCTCGGGACGCGACGACGACGCCAACAAAACGACCTCGCGGGCAGCCGAGGTCCTCGAGCAGCTGGGCGTCGCCTCGAAACCATCGTCGGCCAAGGGCGAATCGCTCGGGTTGACCGGTCGCGAGCTCGAGGTGCTGGCTCTCGTCGCGGATGGTCTCACCGACCCGCAGATCGCGCAGCGGCTCGTGATCAGCGAGCACACGGTTCACCGCCACGTCTCGAACATCCTGGTCAAGCTCTCCTGCTCCTCGCGAGCTGCCGCCGTCAGGCGCGCGGCCGCGGCGGGCGCGCTCTGACCAACGCTGGCCTGATCCAGCCAGATGGACGTCGGGCTCAAGATGGCCTGTCCACCCGATGCCGGGCAACCGCCGGGCGGGAGATCCTGTGCAGCATGCAAGGCCCACCCGATCCGCAGAACCGACCGGCCGCTCCGCGCGAGCTCGGGCTCGTCGTCACCGGCATCACCGCGCTGGTCGCAAAGCGGATCCTGGAGACGAAAGACGACGCCATGTCCACACCGAATGCCCAGATCCGTCCCATGCCGAGCGCAAACTCGGACGAGCCGAGCCTGCTCGCGTCCTGCACAGGCTCAAACCGTGACACGGCTCCGGACGTCCTGATCGTCGGGGCCGGCCCGGCGGGGCTGGCTTCGGCCGCGGAGCTCGGACGCCGCGGGATCTCGGCGCTCGTCCTCGAGCGAGGTGAGTTCGTCGCCACCTCCTGGCGCGGACGCTATGACCGCCTGCGACTCAACACTTCGCGATGGATGTCGAACCTGCCCCATGCTCGCTACTCCAGGACAGCAGGCCTGTTCCCTTCACGCGATCACGTCGTCGGCTACCTCGAGGACTACGCGGCCCACAACAGCATCGAGATTCGTACCGGCACGATCGTCGAGCGGGTCGACCGCGACGATCACTACTGGACGCTCACAACCTCGGCAGGACAGATGACGTCAGCCCACCTGATCATCGCGACGGGGCACCAGCACACGCCCTCGATTCCCGCGTGGCCCGGCCGCGAGCACTTCAGCGGGCGCCTGCTCCATTCCGCCGAGTACCGCAACCCGCACGAGTTTCACGGAGCTGACGTGTTGGTCGTCGGGCCGGGCTGCTCGGGAATGGAGATCGCCAACGACCTGGCCGACGGCGGCGCCAGCCGCGTCCGTGTCGCCATCCGCACGCAACCGAACATCATCCTGCGGCAAGCCGGGCCCCTGCCGGGAGACGTCCCAGCCACGCTCATGTACCGGTTGCCGCTTAAGATCGGCGACCGTCAGACGCGCCTGGTTCGGCGCCTGACGATTGGAGATCTGAGCGAGTACGGTCTCGTGCCGCCGAAAGAGGGGATCATGAGTCGGCTGCACCGTGAGGGCAAGGCACCGGCGATTCTCGACAAGCCCGTCATCGACGCGATCAAGCAGCGAAGCATCGAGATCGTTGCCGCAGTCGACTCGTTCGACGCGACCGGCGTGGTGCTCGCAGATCGAACTCGGCTTGAGCCTCACGCGGTGATCGCCGCGACCGGCTACACAACGGGACTCGAGCCGCTCGTCGGACACCTCGGCGTCCTCGACAGGCGCGGTGTGCCGCTGATCCACGGCGGCCCCGCAGCAGCCCCGGGTCTCCGGTTCATCGGCTACCAGCCGAGGCCGGCGCAGATCGGCTACGTCGGCGCCGAGGCGACACGTGCGGCCAAGCAGATCAAGAAGGAGCTGAAGAGTCCAACGACTCGGTAAATCCGGCCGCTACCGTCCACCGGAGTTCGCGTGGCGGGACCGACCGCGGCCGCGATCGGCCGTGCACGCTGAGGACCGAGCACTGAGCACTGTCACAGGCGGCGCCCCTATCTCGTCTCAGAGGACAATGAGACGAAAGGAGCAGTGATGAAGGTCTTCGTAGCCGGCGCCACAGGCGTTCTCGGCAGAGCGCTAGTCCCGCAGCTCGTGGCGCGAGGCCACGAGCTCGTCGGGATGACCAGGAGCGCATCGAAGCAGGACCTGGTGCGCAGCCTGGGCGCGCGCCCGGTCGTGGCCGACGCTCTCGACCGCGACGCGGTCGCCCAGGCGGTGACGTCCGCCGAGCCCGAAGTGATCGTGCATCAGCTCACGGCATTGTCCGGTCCCATGAGCGTCCGTGACGCGCGGCACCCCGACCGCTCGCCCATGGCGATCATGACGAACCGACTGCGTACCGAGGCGACGGACCATCTCTTGGCCGCCGGCCGCGCCGTGGGGGCACGGCGCTTCGTGGCGCAGAGCTTCGGGGCTTTTCGATGGGCGCGCACAGGCGGGCCCGTGCTGACCGAGGCCGATCCCGTCGATCCCGATCCGCCGGCCGCGCTGCGGGCTGCGCTGGTGGGCATCCTTCATGTGGAGCGGGCGGTGCCGGCGATCGACTGGGGCGAGGGTCTCGTGTTGCGCTACGGCGGTTTCTACGGTCCGGGGACCGCGGTCAGCCTCGCTCCGGATGCGGTGATGGCCGCACCGATCCGCAAGCGTCGGTTCCCGATCGTCGGCAACGGCGGTGGCGTCTGGTCGCATGTTCACATCGACGACGCCGCGGCCGCGACCGCGGTCGCGGCCGAGCGCGGCCAGCCGGGTATCTACAACATCGTCGACGACGACCCCGCGCCCGTGCGAGAGTGGCTGCCGGTGCTCGCGAGCGCGCTGGGTGCGAAGCCACCAAGGCGTATCCCACGCTGGCTGGGGCGGCTGGCGGCCGGTGAGGCGGCCACGCTCATGATGACCGAGGCGCGGGGTGCCTCGAACGAGAAGGCCAAGCGCGAGCTCGGCTGGCAGCCGCGCTATGCGAGCTGGCGACTGGGCTTCGCGCAGGGACTCGGGTGAGCGGTGACCGAAAGAGGAGTTCGAGGAGCTCCGCCCGTCGGCGTTCGCCATCGCCTACCCGATG
This sequence comes from uncultured Solirubrobacterales bacterium, assembly GCA_963731355.1. GTDB lineage: Bacteria > Actinomycetota > Thermoleophilia > Solirubrobacterales > Solirubrobacteraceae > Palsa-465. The sequence goes on from CAVSUS010000009.1 coordinate 563,876, forward strand.
CTCGGCAGCGTGGGCGAGGCGGAGGACATGATGCACGAGGGGTTCCTCCGGCTGTCCCGGGCCGCGCGAGGGCGGCGAGTGGATCGAGTCGCCGCGCGGGAGGCCCTCCCTGACAGTCGCCTGCTGCTGCGTTCAGCGATGGAAAAGTCTCGGAGGGCCAAGCTCAGAGGGGAAGCACCGGCGCCGCCCGCAGACGCCAGGCTCGATGCCGCGCGTGGCTCGGAGGAGCCGCGATCGGCGGCGGCCTCCTGATCTACTCGAGCTCGGCGGTCGGCGGAGGCTGCTCGATCTCGATCAAAGCCGCCCTCTGCCTGCGGCGAGGCTAGCGAGCAGCCGCCGCGGTCCGCTCACGTTCGATGAGCACGCGGCGCAGGATCTTGCCGGAGGGCGCCTTGGGGATCTCCTCGACGATTTCTACGGCGCGCAGCTTCTTGTATGGGACCACATGTTGTGCCACGTACTTGGCGACCTCTTCTGGTGTGATCGACCCGGTTGGGACGACGAACGCCTTTGGTACCTCGCCAGCTTCCGCGTCGGGGAACCCGATCACGGCTGCGTCGGCGATCGCCGGGTGCGCGAGCAGCAGTGCCTCGAGCTCGGCCGGGGCGATCTGGTAGCCCTTGTACTTGATCAGCTCCTTGATCCGGTCGACGATCCACATCGACCCGTCGGACCCGAGCCTGGCAACGTCGCCGGTGTGCAGCCAGCCGTCAGGATCGATCGTGTCCGCGGTTGCCTGGGGGTTGTTGAGGTAACCCTTCATCACCTGCGGGCCGCGGATCAACAGCTCCCCCGGTTCGCCCGCCGGTACGTCCTCACCGGTCGCGATGTCGATGATCCTGCATTCGGTGTTCGGGACCGGGGGGCCGATCGAGCCGGGCATTTGCCCGGCGAGTTCGTCTCCCACCCAGTGGGTGGTCGGGCTCGTCTCGGTCAGGCCGTAGCCCTGCTGCATCCGGCAGTTCAGCCGCTCGCCGCAAGCCACCTCGAGTTCAGCGGACAGCGGCGCAGCTCCTGAGTTAAGGAGCTTCAGGCTCGAGAGGTCGAACTCGTCGACGAGCGGATGCTTCGCTAGCGCGAGCACGATCGGCGGCACGAGCGCGGTGCGCGTGATTCGGTAGTCCTGCAGCATGCGCAGGAACTCGGACAGCTCGAACTGCGGCAGCGTCACGACGGTGTCGCCGAAGTAGAGGGGTGTGTTCATCAGCGAGACGAGCCCATAGATGTGAAAGAACGGCAACACCGCGAGCTGTCGCTCATAACTCGACTCATCCTCGCTTTGCTGTACGCGCGCGGCGACCTGACAGATGTTCGCGACGAGGTTTCGGTGCGTGAGCATGACGCCCTTGGGCAAACCAGTGGTGCCGCTGGAATATGGGAGCGCGACGAGATCCTCGGCGGGATCGATCGCCACCTCGGGCGGCTCGAAGCCAACCTGTTGCAGCGCCGCGACCGACGTCGCGCCGGCGGCCTCCCCGTACACGAAGATCTCCTCGACGTTGGCCCGCTCAGCCGCCGCGGCCGTCTTCTCCAGCACCTCGGGCACGGTCACCAGCAGTCGCGCGCCAGAGTCCTGCAGCTGGGCCGCGAGCTCATCCGCGGTCAGCAGCGGGTTGGCCGTCGTGTTTACGCCACCGACGGTTGCGACGGCGTGAAATACGACCGCATATTCGGGCAGATTCGGGGCGCAATGGGCGAACACCTCTCCCTTACCGAAGCCCCGCTCGGCCAGGCCAGCGGCGACAGCCCGCACTGACCGCACCAGCTGCGCATACGTGATCGTCCGGCCGGTCGGCCCGTCGATAAAAGCAGGCCGGTCACCGAACTCGCCGGCACGAGCGAGAACAAAGTCGGTAAGCGGTACTTCCGGAATGTCAACGTCCGGAAACGGGCTGCGGATCACCATCGTAGACCTCCCTCACATGAGTGCGGAGCGAGTCTACGACCATACGCGTGCGCCATGGAAACAGCAGCCGCATGACCTCCAAGGTGAAGCAACCAAGCGCGTGCTCAACCCTGGTGCGGGCAGGCGCCGCGATACCTACGTCGCCCTCGCGCGTACTCTTGTATCCACTCGCGGAGAGTGGCGATGCTCATTTGGTCAGCGGCGTACGGCGTTTTTGCGTCCCTCTCCGGTGATCTGACCGTGCGGGCCAGTGCCCATGTGCACGTCTTGGCAGCGTAGGGCAGTCAGCTCCGAGACACGCATGCCGGTCTGGATCGCGAGGGTCGGCAGCGTGTGGTCGCCTCGCCCAATCCAGCGACCGCGATCCGGGGCGCGAGCAGCGCGTCGACTTCCTCTGGGATGAGGTAGGAGACGATTGCGCGGTCTAACCACTTGACAGGGCGCGAGCACCCGGCTGCTTAGCGCGGCGTGATCAGGATGCTTGAGGGCGGCGAACCGGACCAGCGAGTGGATCCCAGCCAGCCGCGCATGTCGAGCGCGGGGGCTGTTCCCGCGGTCGCGTTAGAGGTGGTCGAGGAACGCTGAGATCAGCGGCGCGTCGAGATCCTCGAACTCGAGCTTGCACGGCTGCCTGCCAGGCGGCCTCCCTATCGCCAGTCAACTTCGACGACGTGGAGGGGCTCGGCGAAACCCTTGAGGTCAAGTGCGCGCGGCTCGGACGCCGAATAGCCGCCGCCCGCAGCCGCCACGGTCGCGGCGCTGGTGAGGATGTGCCCGGCGATACCTGCGGCCGCCAGGCGTGCTGCCACGTGGACGCCCTGGCCGAAGAAGTCACCCCCACGCCGGGTAGCCTCGGCAGCATGGACGCCGATCCGGACGGGCGGCGCGAAGCCGTGCTGGTGTCTATGCTCATCCAGCGTCCGCTGTAGCGCGACCGCGCAGTCGAGCGCTGAACGCGGATCAGGGAAGGCCATAAAAAACCCGTCTCCCTCGTGCTTGATCTCCCGGCCCAGGTGGGCAGTGATGCACGCCCGAGCGGTGCGGTCGTGCCAGCTCAACAGGCTGTTCCAGCCATCGTCACCAAGCAGCTCCACGAGGCGCGTTGAGTCGACGATGTCCGTGAACACGAACGTCTGACTCTCTCGCACCCCCGGGGTCAGGCTAACCAGGAGCCGCTCGACGCGTCGCTCCTCCAGCGGCACGCCGAGCTCCGCGAATGTCGCTTGCGCGCCTTCCAGCTCCAGCCGCGCCGCGGCCTGGTCGCCGGTCTGGGCGTACGCCTGACCTAGCAGTGCCCGGGCCTGGGCTGAGTCGAACGGTGCCGCTACCTCGCACCACTGCCGCCATCCCTCGCGCAGCGGCGCGATCGCGTCGCTGGGACGTCCCTCGGCGAGCGCGAGCGCGCCTCGGGCGACAGAAGCACTCGCGAGGGTCGCGGTCGCGCCGCACTGCGCGGCGGCCTCGTCGAGCTCCGCCAGCGCTGTACGGGCGACCTCGAAGTCTCCTGCGGCGAGCGCGATCGTTATCTGGGGCGGCAGCAGCAAGGTGCGGCTCTCCTGGGTGAAGGCGTCTCTGTCGGTCATGCGACGATTGATCGCTGCCAGCGCGCCAGCCGGATCTGCCTCGTCCAAGCGCAGCAGCGCCAACCCGGGCTGCGGATCGAACCCCACATCAAGTGCTTGCCCAAACGCGATTCGTGCGCCGGGGAGGTTTCCCCTCCGCCGGCGGACCTCGCCGAGCTCGTGGTACGCCCACCCTGCCCAGCGTGGCGCCCAGCCAAGGAGCTCCTCGCAGGCGTCCTGCGCGGCCCGTTCGGCCTCCTCCAATGACCCGCGCATGCGGATGATCTCGGCCCGATGCAGACGACAAAGGCCCGGGAACCCGCTGACGGAGTGACGGTCGCACCAGCGGATCGACTCATCCGTCCACTGCGAGGCCCGCGACCAGTCGCCGATGTTGCGACAGGCGAAGATTGTGGAGCAGTACACCGTACCGGCAGTCGACAGCTCGGTGGCGCCGGTCATCGCCAGCGCCGTTGCCTCATCGAGCAGCGCTGAGCCCTCTTGTACCCGACCCATCGTGATCAGCGCATGCCCCTGATCGAGCAGACCGAGCGCCTCTAGATCTGGATCGGCGAGTCTCCGGGCAAGCTCGACCAGCTCGCGCGCCGCCTCGAGCGCCCCAGCGACATCGTCGGCCAAAAACAACAGACCACGCACCTTCATCCAGAGGAGCAGCCCCGTCTCATGACAGTCAGGCTCACCTTCAAGCAGCTTCACCGCGCGAGCCAGCCACCCTCCCATGACCGCATCGTGGTTACGCTGATAGTGCTCTTGGGTGAGCTTGAGGGCTACGCGAGCCGCTCCCAGTCGGTCGCCATTCCGCTCGAAGCCAGCCTCCGCACGCTCCAGCAGCTCCAGCATCTGGTCATACTGCCGCGTCCAGCGTGCGGCGTCAGACAGGCGCTCAAGATCCGCTGGGGCAAGCACATGCTCGGCATCGGCGGTGCGCAGCAGCTCATATGCGCGCTCCCACTTCTGAGCAGAGAATGCCTCTCGACCAGCGGCCAGCGGATCTTGCGCGACGGCGCCCATGTCAGCCGTGCGCCCCATGCAAGGGGGCGCTTCGACACTTCGATACCGGCATAGCCCCCATACGCGCTAGGCAGCGTAGCGCGTGGTCAGCTTCTGACCAGCCGCGCCGGACTCATCCTTCAACGAGGAGTGAGCCCGTCGCCCCCCGGGCATGGATCGAGGCGTCGCGCTGAGTTTGCGGCCGGACGACAGTCTGAAGCCACGGTGATACAACGCGAATCGGTTCGACCATGAGCAGCGGCTTGTCCGTACGGGGCCTCAGGCGCTTGCGCGATGTGATGGCGAGCTATGTCGAGCGCGGCGAGGTGCCCGGTCTGGTGACCCTGGTGAGTCGCCGGGGCGAGGTCTGCGTCGATGCGATCGGGACGTTTGAGCGCGACGGCGCTGGTGCGGCGGTCGAGCGCGACACGATCTTCCGGATCTCCTCCATGACCAAGCCGATCGCGGCCGCGGCGGCGCTGACGTTAGTCGAGGAGTGCCGCTTGCGCCTGGACGACCCTGTCGATGAGTGGCTGCCCGAACTGGCCAACCGGCGCGTGCTGCGCGACCCCAGCGGCCCGCTCGAGGACACCGTCCCCGCGCGGCGGCCGATCACGCTGCGCGATCTGCTGACGTTTCGCCTGGGATTCGGGGCGATCTTTGGCAGCTCGCCTCCGATCGAGCGGGCCGCGCGCGAGGCCGGCGTCGCGACGGGGCCACCCAGGCCGGACGGCCCACCCGAGCCAGATGAGTGGATTCGCAGCCTGGGAAGTATGCCGCTCGTCCACCAGCCCGGCGAACGGTGGATGTACAACACGGGCTCGGAGATCCTCGGCGTACTGCTCGCCCGTGTCGAGCAAAAGCCGGTCGCCGACGTCCTGCGCGAGCGGTTGCTCGACCCTCTTGGGATGCCCGACACCGCCTTCCGCGTCCCGGCCGAGCACCTGCAGCGACTGCCGGCCAGCTATATGGCGGACCACCAGACCGGCGCGCTCGAGCTGTACGACCCGGGTGGCGAGAAGAGCGGCTGGGCGTCCGAGCCCCGCTTCCCGTCCTGCGCCGCGGGGCTGGTCTCAACCGTCGACGACGTGCTGACGTTCGCAACGATGCTCGCTGGCGGCGGACGCCACCACGGCGAGCGGATCCTCTCACGCCCGACCGTGGCGACGATGACCACTGACCAGTTGCTGCCCCAGCAGAAGCCGCGCGGCGACGTCTTCGGCGACTGGTGGGACAGCCACGGCTGGGGCTATGGCCTGGCCGTGGCAACCCGCGCTGTCAGCCCATGGACGTCAGTCGGCCAATATGGCTGGGATGGGGGCATGGGCACCGCCTGGCGCACCGATCCGGCCGAGGAGCTGATCGCGGTCCTGATGACCCAGCGCGGTAGCTTCCCGCTCGCCTCCGGAGTGTGGCGGGACTTCTGGACGTGCGTTTATGCAGCATTAGCCTCGATTCTCGGTAAGAAATTCCGGCTGAGGTTTTAGCGGGGTGGGAACCGGAGCTTGAGCTGGCGGCCGTCGAGCCATGGGATCGGGGTGGGTTGGTCGGCGAGGCCGGCGTCGATGAGGACGGGGTGGTACGTGCGGACGCGCAGTTCGAGCGTGAGTGTCTGCTCGTCGATGTGGAGGGTGCCGGTGCTGTCGAGGAAGTGGCGCCAGATGCGGTCGGGGGTGGCGTGCTCGTAGCGGGGGAGGCGGCGGGCGAGGAGCCGGTAGAGGTTGCCAGCGATCACGGTCAGGGTGGTGTCCAGATCGACGTTGAGGGGCAGACCGGAGGAGAGCGCGTCGAGGTGGAAGCCTTGGATGTAGGCGTCGAGTTCGTTCTCGATGATCATCCGTTCGGCGTAGCGGGCGAAGAGTTGTTTGGTGGTGCGCTCGATGTCGTTGGTGATCAGCAGGGTGGGTTGTTCGCGGCCGATGTTGCGCACGGCGAGCTGGCGGACTGGGCCTTCGAGGTCCTTGATGGTGACGAGCTCGTCGATGATCTCGGGTGAGCGGTAGCGGCCTGTGCGTTCGATCCGGACGGTGCTCCAGTGTGAGTCCGGGCGGGCGGCGAGGTCCGCGATGAGCTTTGGTCCGCGTTCGCGTAGGGTCATCCAGCGGATCCCGCGCGCGGTCAGCTCTGAGAGCACCTTGTAGGTGGTGAGTTTGGAGTCGAACACGAGCAGGCCGGGGTCGGTGCCGGCGACGTCTTGCCAGTAGTCGGCGAACGCGATGATCTCCCGGGCCTGCTCGGCTTTGGTCAAATCCGCGTTGGCGTACACCATCTCGGTTGAGGCGTGATCTTGGGCGAAGAAGGTCAGCACGGCGCGGGTGCGCTGCGAGCGGCGCGGGACGTAGTGCTTCTCAAGCGGCGTGTCTTGGCCGTGGTGGCGGATGGCGTGAAAGTCGAGGTTGAATCCCTCCTCGCCGGTGGCGAGCCCGAGCTCGCGGAGGCGACGGGTGACACCGGCCAGTAGCCGCTCGTTGGATGCGCGGCGCACCCGATAGGAGTAGCTGGTCAGGTGGGTGGCTTTGGGCAGCGCGGTGAGGCCGAGCAGCAGCCCGAGCGCGTCGTCGTCTGCGAGCGCGTCGGTGTGGCTGACCCGGGCCTTGCGCGCGCACTTGGCCAGCAGCAGGCTCCCAAGCGAGTGCCACGCCGAGAGCACCCTGGTCGACGGGTAGTTGCAGGACGCGATCAGCTCGGGCAGGCCGAGCTCGACGATCCCCGGCACGAGCAGGAACAGCCCGGCGTGATCGCACGGCAGGGTGAGCCCGGCCGGCCAGTGCGGGATCGCGCGCGCCTTGACGGGCTCAAGCCGCGGCGGCGGCGCGCCCCGCTCAGACGGTGCTCGGCGCTCGAGCCGCTCCAGCCCCTCCGCGGACAGGATGCTCCACACCGTCTGCGCCGAGACGGGCGTGCCCTCGCCGGCCAGCGCCTGGGCGATCTCGGTGACCGAGCGATCCTGAGCGCGGAGCGCGAGCACCCGGTCGCGGATCCGCGCGCTCTTGCGCGGACCCTTGGGCCCCGGCTTGCTCGGTGCGAAGAAGTACGCCTTGCCTGCGCGCAGCTCGGAGGCCATCTGGTGCACGACCTGCGGCGAGTAGCCGAACCGCTCGCCCACCGCGGCGGCGGTCAGCCCGTCCACGAAGTACGCCCGCAGCGCCTCGTAGCGGCGCTGGGTGGGCTCCGCGGGCTGGGTGAAGTACTCGCCGCCGGGTCGCATAGCTCAGGTGATATTTCTGAACTACCGGCAGAAAACATAGTGTAGTTATCGGACAGAAACACGGTGCTGCTCAGGCAAGAAGAGAGCCAAGGTCCGCGAAACAAAGGCGACCCTGAGCGTCACCCGGGAGCGATGCCAAACTGTCTCAGAAAACTACACCGCGCCATCCGAGCATCGCGTTCCAATAATCCCCCTCAACCACACTCCGAAGCATCCCCCAAACCCGGCGCATCCAGCGCCGACCATCACGCTCAGCGAGTGATCAGCTCATCCCGAGAATCGAGGTTAGACGACTAGACCGGCGCGCAAGGCCGCCAGTCAGTTCGCACTCCGCCATGGCTCCGCCGAAGCAGCGTCGTCGCGGACGCCCCCGAGTTCCCCTGCTTCGAGCGGGTGTACTGGTCGGTGTCGGGGATCTGATCTGCGCGATCGTCGAAGACGGGTTCACGCTAAGTTTGCAGCGGTGCCTCTCGCCAGCGAACACGCGGTCGAACTGGAGCTGACGGTCAATGGCGGGCGCCAGCAGCTCGAGGTCGACGTCCGCACGACACTTCTCGACCTCCTGCGCGAACACCTCGACCTGACGGGCTCCAAGAAGGGCTGCGACCACGGTCAGTGCGGCGCCTGCACCGTGCTCGTTGACGGCCGGCGCGCCAACTCGTGCCTGCTGCTGGCCGTCAGCCTCGAGGGCTCCGAGATCACGACGATCGAGGGTCTTGCCCACAACGGTGAAGCTCGCCCGCTGCAGCAGGCGTTCATCGAGCACGACGCGTTCCAGTGCGGGTACTGCACGCCCGGGCAGATCTGCTCCGGCGTGGGGATGCTCGCCGAGGCCAGAGATGGGATGCCGAGCTGGGTGACGGAGGACATCACGAAGCCGGTCAAGCTCGACGCGCACGAGATCCGCGAGCGGATGAGCGGCAACCTGTGCCGCTGCGCGGCGTACGTGAACATCGTCCAGGCGATCGCGCAGGTGGCCGCGGAAGACGAGATCGCCGAGGGAGCAGCCGAGTGAGGCCGTTCGCCTACGAGCGAGCGCACGACGTCGAGAGCGCGGTACAGGCGGCCAGCTCTCCGGAGGTCATGTTCCTCGGCGGCGGCACGAACCTGATCGACCTGATGAAGCTCGGTGTGGCGCAGCCCGCGCGGCTGATCGACGTCTCCCGGCTGCCGCTGGATCGTGTGGAGGATCTCAGGGAGGGAGGACTGAGTATCGGAGCGACCGTCCGCAACTCGGATCTGGCTGCACACCCCGCCGTCCGCGAACGCTACCCGGTCCTCGCCCAGGCGCTGCTCGCCGGTGCGTCCGGCCAGATCCGCAACATGGCCACGGTGGGCGGCAACCTTCTGCAGCGCACGAGGTGCCCATACTTCCAGGACGTCTCGAAGCCGTGCAACAAGCGTCGGCCGGGCTCAGGCTGTCCCGCGCGCGAAGGGGAGCACAGCAACCTGGCGATCCTCGGCCACTCGCAGCACTGCGTTGCCACCCATCCCTCGGACATGGCCGTCGCGCTCGCCGCGCTGGACGCCCGCGTCAAAACAGACGGCCCCGATCGGGGCCGCACCATCTCCATCAGCGAGCTTTACAGGCTCCCGGGCGAGCGACCCGAGCGCGACACTACCCTCGAGCGCGGCGAGCTGATCACGAGCGTCGAGCTCGACCCGCCGCTCGAGCACGCCCGCGCGCGGTACCACAAGGCCAGGGAGCGGGCATCGTTCGCGTTCGCGCTGGTGTCGGTGGCGGTCGTGGCCCAAGCGCGCGACGGCCTGATCGAGGACTGCCGGATCGCGCTCGGCGGCGTGGCCCACGGTCCCTGGCGTGCGCACGAAGCCGAGGCGGTGCTCCGGGGGCAGCCGGCGACCGAGGCAAGCTTCGCCGAAGCGGCCGAAGCCGAGCTGGCGGCCGCCGAGCCCCTCAGACGTAATGGCTTCAAGGTGCCGCTCGCCCGCAACCTGATCGTCAGGGCCCTGAGCGAGGTGGGACGGAGCTGATGGCGACGCCGGTCCTGCCTCGCGCCGTCGGGAGCCCCGTCGACCGGATCGAGGGCCGGCTGAAGGTGAGCGGCCAGGCCAGATACACCTACGAGCACCGACCCGAGCAGGTGGTCTACGGCTGGATCGTGCAGTCGACGATCGCGCGGGGCAAGATCCGCTCGCTGAACGCGGAGCGGGCGTTGACCGTAGCCGGCGCGCTCCAGGTGCTCTGGCACGGGAACGTTCCTCGGTTGGAAGGCGAGATCAACAACCGCGAGCTGGCGGTCTTCCAATCGGATCGGGTCGCGTATCGGGGCCAGATCGTTGCCTGCGCCGTGGCGGAGACGCTCGAAGCGGCGCGCGAGGCCGCCGACTTGATCGGGGTCGACTACGAGCCCGAGGCGCACGACGTGGTGCTCAGCCAAGACCACCCGCGGCTGTGCGAGCCCGACGTGGTGAACCCTCGCTACCCCGGCCGCACAGAGCGCGGCGACCCGGACGGTGCGCTGGCGGAAGCCGAGGTCGTCGTCGACGAGACCTACCGGACACCGGCCCAGCACAACAACCCGATGGAGACCCACGCCGCGGTCGCGTTTTGGGAGGACGGAGCGCTGACGGTGTATGACTCGAGCCAGGGCGCGACCGCCGAGCGCGATGAGCTCGCGGCGGTGTTCGCGCTCCAACCGGAGCAGGTGCAGGTGATCTCGGTGCACGTCGGCGGAGGTTTCGGCTCGAAGGGCTCGACACGTCCGCAAGTGGTCGTCGCGGCGCTGGCGGCGAAGGCGCTGCGAAAGCCGGTGAAGGTCGCGGTTACACGTCAGCAGATGTTCGCGTTCACCGGCTACCGGACGCCGACGATCCAGCGGCTGCGGCTGGGCGCGCGCGGCGACGGGACGATGACCGCGCTGATCCACGACGTCAGCGAGCAGACCTCGACCGTGCGCGAGTTCGCCGAACAGACCGCCGTCTGCTCGCGCTACATGTATGCGGCTCCGAATGTTCGAACCACCCATCATCTGGCCGCGCTCGACGTGCCGACGCCGTCGTGGATGCGGGCGCCAGGCGAAACCCCGGGGATGTACGCGCTCGAGTCGGCGGTCGACGAGCTCGCGATCGCCTGCGGCACTGACCCGGTCGAGCTGCGGATCATGAACGAGCCCGAGCGAGACCCGGAGAGTGGCTATGAATGGAGCTCGCGCAACCTCATCGCCTGCCTGCGCCAGGGGGCCGAGCGATTCGCGTGGCACCGGCGGGATCCGACGCCCGCGACCAGGCGCGACGGCAACTGGCTGGTTGGGACCGGGGTCGCGGCCGCGACGTTCCCGGCGTTCCGTCGCCCATCCGGCGCTATCGCGCGCGCCAACGAGGAGGGAACCTTTACGGTGCAGATCGCGGCTGCCGACATCGGCACCGGTGCCCGTACGGTGCTCACCCAAATCGCGGCAGACGAGCTCGAGATGCCGATCGAGCGCATTCACGTGGAGATCGGCGATAGCGACCTTCCGTTCGCGGCGCTGGCGGGCGGTTCCGGCGGTACCGCGTCATGGGGCTCGGCGGTCGTGCTGGCTTGCCGGAAGCTGCGGGAAGGCTTGGAGGCCGGCGAGTCCGCTCCGCTCGAGGTCACCGTGGACACGACCGAGGAGATCTCACAGCAACGAACCGACCTCTCGCGCCACGCGTTCGGCGCGCATTTCGCGGAGGTCCGAGTAGACGCGGACACCGGCGAGGTGCGGGTGCCACGGATGCTCGGGGTGTTCGCAGCCGGACAGATCCTCAACCCGAAGACCGCCCGCTCGCAGTTCATCGGCGGCATGACCTGGGGGCTGTCGATGGCGCTTCATGAAGAGAGCGTCATGGATGAGGAGTTCGGCGACTATCTCAACCACGACTTCGCCCAGTACCACGTCGCGGCCTGCGCCGATGTGCTCGAGATCGACGCCATCTGGGTTGACGACCCAGACGACAACCTGAACCCGATGGGATCGAAGGGAATTGGCGAGATCGGTATCGTCGGCGCCGCCGCGGCGATCACCAACGCCGTCTATCACGCAACCGGCAAGCGTATCCGCGACCTGCCGATCACCCCGGCGAAGCTCGTCGGCGAGCTTCCGAGCTTCACGGCACCGATAAAACCGATCGGTTGACCCCGATCAGCCTCAGCGAAGCGCACGACGACCTGAGCTGCTCTGAGCTGCGAGCCATCGTCGACGTCGACGATCACCGTCGTCCCTGGGCTGGGGTCGGCTACCGGAATCAGCCCGAGAAGACGGCGGAGGCGCTCGACTCAGGTGGCTGGCGCGCACATGCGCCCTCCACGAGCGAGTGTCGGATTCCGCGGGCGACCCGGGTCCAGCCGTTGTCGATGAAGCACTGCGGGAACTCGATCGCGTCGGGATGGGCAGCGACCTGCTCGGGCTGATTGCGCCGGTGTCCTGGCATGGGCAGCGGACGGCGCGTGTGGGCGTTCAGCGCCCGCAGCGTGCTCAAGTAGCGATCCGTCCCGAAGGCGGGTGCCGTTCACCTCGCCGTCCCACCGGAGCACGAGCCGGCGCTTGCCGGCTCGATCGAGCTCGGCTAACACGCCGGCTCACCGTCGTGTCGCTCGCGCAGACCAAGCGGCTGTCTGACGTAGAAGGGCTTCTAGACCTACCCAGTTCGTCTAACTCGGCATTCGCGCTCGTCGGACGAGTCGCTCGCGTTACTCGGGGACGCAGGCGAAAACGAACTGATCAGGTTTCAAGAAGCGCCGGTCACCGGACCGCACTAGCGTGTTCACCATGTGCATCACTATTCACTCGACGTTCCTCCCGCACGACGACCCGGAGGCATCCCTGGCCTTCGCTCGCGACACCCTCGGCTTCGAGGTCCGCAATGACGCCGGATACCGCGCGATGCGCGGGATCACGGTCGACCCGTCCGACCAGCCGGGCGGCTCATCGTCCTGGAGCCGCCGGCCGCAGACCCCGCCATCACCGCCGATTAGCGCCGCCCCACCAACCCTACGACTTCAGGAGTGATCATGACCGCCTCTTCCACCAAGGGAATCAAGACCGAGCTGCCTCCCGTCTCCGAGCTGGCGGTGGCCAAGGAGGTGCTTCGTAATGGCTGAGAGGCAATCTGCTAGGAAGGGCACGCGCCAGTCGGAGAAGAGCACCACCGGCAAGGCGTCCAAGGGATTCACGGCCGAGGAACGAGCCGCGATGAGGGAGCGCGCCAGGGAACTGAAGGCAGCCGCGGGCAAGGTGGACGGGGAAAGCGAAGTGCTCGCGAAGATCGCGGAGATGCCGGAACGGGATCGCGCCATGGCCGAGCGGCTCCATGCGATCATCAGAGCCAGCGCGCCAGCCCTCTCGCCGAGAACCTGGTACGGGATGCCCGCATACGCCAAGGACGACAAGGTCGTCTGCTTCTTCCAAAGCGCGCAGAAGTTCAAAACGAGGTACGCGACGTTCGGCTTCAGCGACAAGGCGAACATCGACGACGGCGCCATGTGGCCGGTCGCGTTCGCGCTTAGGGAGTTGACCGCCGACGTAGAGGCAAAGATTGGGGTGCTCGTGAAGAAAGCGGTGAGCTGAGGATTGAGCTCGCCACCCGTTGAGAGCTCTCGCGGCCTCGCATAGGTCGCGGTAGCCATCAAACGCGATCTCACCCGCAGACGCCAAAAACAGCTCGCAATCATTCTCGACCCGGGATTGCGGTCACCTAAATCCCACGACCGATGGGCACCTCCTCTGGTACCTCCCCCCATGAGAACGCACAACTCAGCGCCGGGCGATTAGCGCCAATCGCGGGCTGGCAGCGTGCGGGCGCACTCTCGCTAGCGTAGGCGGCATCGGTTCGCCGCGTCATGCCGCCGCTCAGCGGCGCGAACATGCATGCGCGGTATGTCGATGGTTACTTGATCGTGTAGCTGTAGGGGAGCGCCGCGACCTCGCTCCCGTTCGGCTCGGGGTTGCCCGTGTTCAGGTTCACGACGTTCGTGTTGACCTGGAACTGAAACAGGTCTTCGGCGTCGATATACAACGTGCCGCTTTTCTGGCTGCCCGACGAACCGGTGGGCGTAATCGTGACCGTGATCGTCCCCGTCTGACCCGGCCCGATCACCACCGGCGCGAGGCCATTGAGGACCGACGGATTCACGCTGGCCTGCCACAGATCGCCCGTCGAAGAGTTGACTGCCGGATCGAAGGCGTTAGCGGTGGCCGTCATCCCCGTGGTCGCGTTCTCGTTCGGCACTCCACTGGCGCCGAACGGCCCGACCACGTCTGGAGCGACGTCCCAAGCCCCGGGCGCGACTGGGTTGGCCGTGAACGATGCGCTCACACTCGTGCCAGTCGTCGAGCCGATATCGGGGTCACCGGCCGGCGCCTGAGCGTCGAACTGGATCGGCGTCGAACCGGCCGCTTGTGCCGTCGGATAGATCGCTGTGGTGTGCGTCGGGACCAGGAACAGCGGAAGCAGCGAAGAACCGGTCAGCGGCACCTGCGCCGTTGCCCCATTCAACGAGACCAGACTTAACGTCGTGCTGGTCGAGAGTCGCGGGTCGGCAAAGTAGGCCGTTGGCGCGGAGCCCGTGTTCGTGATCTGGACCTGGTAGCTACGTGCCGTCCCCGCCGCCAAGCGCACGCCGCTCGAGTCGGGGAGGCCGGACGCCGAGACGGGCACCGCGTTCTCGCTGGTGGTTACCGTGAACGGTTCGGTTATGGCGGTCCCCGACACCTGCGGGACGAACGCGACGATCAGCGTCCACGTCCCCGGCGCCGGCGAGAGCGCATGGACCTGGGCGCCGAGCTCGTTGGTGTAGCCCGGCGGCGTCGAGCTCGGGAGCTCGTTGGCCCCTTGGCCGACCGCGTTGCCGTTCGGGCTCACCAGCCACATCGTGAACGGATTGTTGGGGTTGTCCGCCAGCGTCACGGTCGCGTTCAGCTCCGGACGACCGGACGGAACGTCGAGTTGGTAGTAGAAGGTCTCGCCGGTCGAAGCTGAGCGACCGTTGCCTCCGGTCAGCGTCTGGCGGAACGACGTCGGGCCGTTGGGAATCAGGCTGCGCAACGTCACGGCAGTGGTGGTCTGGCGCCCGAAGCCGGGCCCGCGGTTGCTCGTGAAGACGATCGACCCGGCTGCGTCGCCCGGCGATGCCGGCGTGGACGCACGCAGGGTCACTTGTGCCGACCGCCCGGGCGCGAGGTTCAGCGTGCTCGGACTGACCTGGCCGAACGGGACGTACCGGGCGATGTCGGCGCTGTAGAGGACAGGGCCGTTGGTGCCTCCCGAAGACGTCTCGCGGCTCCATACGTACGCCGTCCAGTTGCCGGAATGCGGATTGGTGACTTGCACATTGCCGTAATTGCCGTCGCCCTGCGGCACCGAGTACGCGGCCAGCCGGCCACGCGGGTCGACGAGGGTCAGGCGCACACGCGCATTCAGGTCGGTGGTGGAGGCGTTCTGGAACGCCAGCGATACGCTCAACCTGGCCTGGCGCGCCGGCACCCGGAAGGTGAACGGCTCGTAGTTCGAGGGATGACCGGTGTAGTCGATGGTGTGAGGACTGTTCGCATCGCTCAGCACCACCGTGCCGTTGGCGATCTGCGTGTATGGACCGAGAGCGCGGCTCGAGATGGCCACCGTTTGCGCTTGCGACCCTTCGTTGGTGACCGTTTCGGTCAGCTTCTCCGACGTGCTGGGCGGATCGATGGCGTTCAGTTGCGTCTGGCTCTTGACGAGCGTGTTCCCCCCTCCGGCGGGTTTGCTGCCCGGCGCCTTGTAGGACTCGGCCGCCAGCGCCGCCTGATAGGCGTCGATGAGACCGGCCCCCTGCTGGTCGCCGGGCGAATTGATGTCCTGCGCCGTGCCCGTGATGATCTGCTTGACCACCTTCGGATCCGGCCAGGTACCGTGGGTCTTCTCGTAGGCCTGGTAGACCAGCGCCGACACGCCGGCGGTCAACGGCGCCGCCTCGCTGGTGCCACCGAAGAGAATCGCCGGAGCCGGGTTGCCGGCATAGTTGAAGCAGTCCTGGTAGATGTCGACGTTGGTCGAGCACAGCGCCCAGTTCAGCTCACCGGGCGCCACGACGTCGACCGTGCGACCGCTCTGCTCGAATCCCGAGGACGAGAACGAGCTGATGTCGTTGTCCAGCCAGCCGGTGATCCCCGGGAACTGGGCACCGCCGTAGCCGGCCTGAATGAAGGATCGGTAGGTAGTGGTGGCCCCGGCCGAGATCACCGCCGGATCCGATGCCGGCGTGCCGATAGTGTTGGTCACACCGGCATCCCCACTCGACACAGTCACCGTGGTACCTGCCGCCGTGGCGGCTTCGTCGGCCGCCTTGACCAAGTCGAGATCCGCCTCATCATCCGGATAGTCGTTGATACCCAGCGACTCGTTGAGGACCTGAACGTGGTCGACGGTGACCGCGTAATCGATTCCCTGAAGGAACGTGGAGTTGTAGTCGATGCCGTCAGGATCGGCGACGACGAGCGCCACCAGACTCGCGCCCGGCGCCACGCCCTCGATGCGGATCCGGCAAGGCGTCGTGACCGCGTCCGGGCCGTAGCCGGAGACGTCATATACCTCGCGCCCCTGCGCTGCGATGGAGGCGGCGTCGCCGAAGGCCTCCTCGCCGCCGGTCGGGGCGCTCGTGCCCGCGCCCGTGAAGTCCTTGTAGTCGACGAACACCGCTTGACCGTTGGGGCGGATGAAATCGGGATTGTTGATATCGAGGCCGTCGGCCAGGATGCCGACGGTCACGCCGCTGCCGTCGATACCGAGCTTGCGGGCCGTCGGTTGCGACGACTGGTCCGAGGCGGCGTGGATCACCTGGAGTGCCTCAGGATTCAGCTGCACCTGGCCAGGGGGAGCGCACGCGGCCGAGGACGAGCCGGCGGCAATGTGCGGCCGGCGCGCCCCGCCCGGCTTCGCGGGAGTGATCAGCGGGGCGAGGTGGATCGGGAGGTCCGGGACGACCGCGGCCACGGCCGGGTTCGCCCGCAGCTTCGACTCCTCGGCGCTCGAGACCGTGGCCGAAATCGCGTTCAGCACGGTGAAGCTATGAACGTGCTTGGCTCCTGAGGCGACCAGCGAAGATGTCAGCGGCGCCTGCGAGCGCACCACCGCGGCACGCCGTCGGCTCTCATCACCACGGGTCGCGGGCAGGTTCGAGACCTGATTTCGCAACACCATGATCACCCGGTGTGTCGCGGCCTGGCTTTGAGCCCCCGCGGAACCCGATCCCATTAGCTCGAACGCCGCGACGAGTAGCACCGAGACGCAGACACCGGCAAGGACCCTGACTCGCGTCGCCATTAGCAACCCCTCTCCGTCGTGACCGTGGCGACACCCTACACGAGCCGATCGAACGCCGAACGTTAAGGACGGCGGGGCGAGGTCGGCCGTGAGAACGAGGTCCGACGCGCACGTCGAGGAACTGCGGATCTACTTCAGTAGCTGGTCCACTGACCGGCCGCCACGCGAACCGCCCACCTCTGCTGCAGCCCGATCCGGAGCTGCGCGAGTCAGATGCCGTCGCCGAGTACCAGCGTGCACTCTCGGCCGGCGACGTCGACGCGATCATGGCGGCATTCGAACCGGACGGTTACGTCCGCGAGCCGATGGGCGGCCAGTACCTCCACAGAGGCGCCGACGGTCTGCGCGCCTTCTACGAGCTGTTGTTGCCGCCTCGGATGATGACCAACCGTCTCCTTTGGCGGGATGAGATCGCAGCCTCCGTCGCCGAGGGGAGCAGGTCCTCGAGGGTTCGGCTGCGGGAGCGGAGCGGCAGGTCCGAGCGGCAAGCTCGAGGGAAGTGAGCCGCGTATCCAAGGGCCGACTAGTGTCGTGAAGGCCCTTGGCGATGCCTCCAGCGCCGCTGCCCCCGTAACGGGCCATCGCGGGCACGCCGACCAACACGCGGCCAGCAACATCGCTGGCCGGGCCGCCCTCAACCGCCCAATCGTTCCGAGCGCCCTTCACGACGCATGACCTCTTCCCACGAAGAGATCGGTGCGGCCACGCCCGACGGCCGCAGGACGCGCGGAAGATCGCGCGCGAGCCGCTAGGAGCTCCCGCGCCGCGACCTGAGCTCCCCTAAGCCCTTCAGTCTCGCCTCTCGCTCGATCCCTTCAGTTAGACCGCTGGCGGAAACGCGTCGCGGGCAGGAGCTCCTAGTCCCAGTTTCACCAGTACTGGTTGCGCACCGGGGCCGGCGCGTCAACGGAATCCGCGTCATATAGTGCACCGCAACTTGCCGTGGAGCCAACGCATCGCCGCGTTCTTGCTGGCGGTGGTGGCCGCCGGATCGGCCGCCACCGGGGCGACGGCGGCGCCTACGCTCGGCGCTGCCGGGCGCCTCGGCGCCCTTCCGGCGGGCGCGCCGCCCACTCCGGCAGGGGGCTTTCCTGGCCCCTACCCGCACGGGCCAGCGGCCCTCTTCAGGGTTGGAGCCGCCGTCACGGACTTCAGCCCGCCGGTGCATGGACAAGCGCCCGGCGGTGACCCTGCCGACTGCGACCACACCGGCCGTTTTACCGGCCCGCGGCAGTTCGCGTTCGAGGAGCCCTACATCGATCTGAAGGGGGATGGACACTACGACCCCGGCGACCCGTACGTCGATTGCAACGGGAACGGGCGGTGGGACGGGAACCTGCTCGGTGGTGGCTCGAGCACGCCCCGCTTCTATGACCGTGTTGCCGACCCGGTGACCGCCCGGGCCATGGTCGTCTCGAACGGCAGGAAGACGATCGCCGTGGAGGTGCTCGACCAGGAGGGGGTGTTCAACGTCTACCAGCAGGCCATCCGCGACAAGGTGCTGGCCGACGGGTACCGGCTGTCGAACATCTTCATCTCGGCGACGCACGACGAATCTGCACCCGACAGTCTTGGGCTCGGAGGCGTCACCGCCACGACCTCGGGCGTGAATGATTACTGGGTTCGCTACATGATCGATCGCAGCGCCCAGGCGATCGAGCGGGCGTATCGGTCGATGCGCCCCGCGCACGTCCGCTACACGGAGGTGCTCGAGCCGCCCAATGTCCGCCAGTGCTGGTCCTCGTATCCGTTCGTCGATGATCAGCACATTCCGCTGCTCCAAGCTGTCGACGACCGGGGGCGGACGATCGTGACGCTCGCGAGCGTGAGCCAGCACGTGGAGACGCTCGGCTTCAACGGCGGCACCGCGGAGCTCAATGCCGAGAGGCTTTGGGTGTCGTCCGACTGGGTCCACTTCTTCCGCACCTCGCTCGAGCGCCAGCTCGGCGGCATCGGGATCGAGATGGCGGGCGCAGTCGGGTCGGTGGAGAGCCCCGAGGTGTACTCGACTGCGATCTCGCGCACCCCCCAGCAGTACCTGCTCGTAAGCCACTCAGGTGGATGCCGGACCCTGTTCGACGTCGATGGCCAGCAGGATGTCGCCGGGACGCTCCACGTGCCCCTCGGGTACTTTGGCGAGACGCGGGCGTTCGGAGAGCAGGTCGCCGCGCGGGTGATCCAGGCGCTGCGCTCGGGCGCGTACCGCAACTCGAGTTCGAACGCGATCTGGGGACAGCGGACCAACGTCTGCGTGCCGCTCGACAACGCCTTGTTCGCCTTCGGGGCGGCACTCGGCGTGTTCGCACATCGACCCGGGTACAACGCCGACTGCAGCCAGGCGTTCCCGGTGCAGCCCGACGGCGCGACCAGCGGGCAGGCGCTGCAGTCTCAGGTCGCGGCGTTCGAGATCGGTGATGGAGAATTTCTGTCGCTGCCAGGGGAGGTGTTCCCGTTCACCTACTTGCGCGGATTCCTCGGTCCAGCGGACATGCCGAACAGCTCTCCGCCGCTCCCGCCGTGGCTGATTCCACACATGGACGCCCCGTTTCGCTTCATCGACGGCCTCGCCGAGGACATGCTCGGGTACATCTTTCCGCTCGGCAATGCCGTCGGCATCCCCACGACGAGCAACCTCAACCCGTCCTCCACGGACCGCTTCGGTTGTGAGCACTCCGACGACTCCGAGTCGGTCTCCGGCCGCACCGCCGACATCGTCGGAGACGCGCTGGTGCCGTTGCTCGACAGCCACCGCGGAGCTCCCGAGCAAATCCTCACTGGCCGCTACGTCCTCGGCGACGGCACCCTGTCGCGCGATCCGCTGGGCGGCCCAGAGCTGAAGTGCAGCACCGAGACGAACTTCCAGGCAGCTCTCATCCCGGCCCGGGCTGTCGAGCTCGCGGACGGCCGGGTCGTCAAACCGCGCTACTGGATGTCGCTGAGCGGCCTGCCCCAAGTGGCACCGGATCGCGACACACGCGGCTATTTCGATCAACGCGGGCGACGCGTTTGGCTCGATGTATTCCCGGAGCTATCGCTTCCCCACCCACACACCGCCTGACTAGCGGTTCAGCCAAACGAGGCTACGCGAGCCCTCACCTGCATCAGCATGCGAGATTCAACGCCGGGATGAAATTGGCCACGGACGCGCCCGGCCTGAGTGCGAGTGTGCGCGCCGGGCGATCTAGTCCAGTCCGGCGACCGTCGGGGCGGCTGCTGGCCGCGGCGGTAGGCGCCTCACCAGCTTCATCGCCGTCGTGCGGCTGGGGCGGGCTCACCTGGCCGCCACCACGGTGTCCAGGGTAGTCACGCGCGATCGCGTCGGGCCGAAGGTCTCGCCGGGCCGAGAATGGCTTGTTACCGGTTCCCGGCGCGCCAGGACTTCACCTTGCAAACTTAGGGTCGGCCAGCACCGGCAGCCGCCGAGCGGTCCAGGAGCACTGCCACTGCGACGGCATCCCGCCCGCTGGCGATCGAGTACGGCCCATGCGTGCCGATAGCTCCGCGCTGAGCCGCGACATCCGCCCCGACCGCTCAAGACGGAGTCAGCGCCCTCGGCCGAGGCTGAGCCGAGGCGCGGCCGCTATCGTCCCGGCTCGTGTCGCGAGGACGAACGACGCTTGCCGCTGCGTGCGCAGTGTTCGCAGTCGCCGTGATGTTGCCTACAGACCGGGCCGGCGCGCTGACTCGCGCGCCGGCGGTCGCACCAGCGAGCGGCGGGCTCGATGCCTCCTCTCCGTGGCCGGAGATGCGCCACGACCCCCGGAACACGGGGCGCAGTCCGATCGTGGCCCGCTACGACGGCGATCGGCCCTGGACGTTTCGGACCGGTCGGGGGATCTTTTCGACGCCGGTGATCGGGGGCGACGGAACGATCTACGTCGGCTCGGCCGACACCTACTTCTACGCGATCCGCCCGGGTGGCAAGTTGCGCTGGCGGCTGAAGACCGGCGGGATCATCGACGCGGCCGCCGCCCTGTCCGCGTACGACCCGCGCCTGCGCACGGTGCCACTCACGTTCGGTTCGGGCGACGCGTCGCTCTATCACCTCGCCACGCCCAGCGTCGGCGTCCCGCGGATCCTGTGGAAGTTCCGGGCCACGGTGCCGCCCGTCAAGGGCCAGCAGGTCGACTGGTGGGAGGGCAACGTCGCGGTCGGTCCCGGGGGCGATCTGTACGTGGGAAACACCGGCGGCACGGCGTACGCGCTTAGCCCGCGGCGAAGGCTGCTCTGGACCTTCACGGCGGGCAACTCGATCTGGACGACGCCGGGGTTCGCGGCCGACGGCTCGAGCTTCTGGGGTTCGCTCGACCTTCACGTGTACCACCTCGACTCGCGAGGGCACCCGCTGTGGCAGACGTTCACGCCCGGCTTCGTGATCTCCTCGCCCGCGATCGGATCGGACGGCACGGTCTATGTCGGTTCCTTCGACTCCAAGCTGTACGCGCCTGACCCCGTCACGGGGACTCCTCGCTGGACGTTCAAGACGAGCGATCACATCTATGCCTCGCCGGCGCTCGGAGAGGACTCGAGCGGACACACGGACGCGATCTATCTCGCCTCGACCGACGGCTCGGTCTACAAGCTCTCGCCGAGCGGCCAGCTGCTGTGGCGCTACGACACCGGGGACGCGGTCCGCTCCTCGCCGGTGCTGGGCGCCGCGCCCGGGCCCGGATACCACGAGATCCTGTACGTGGGCTCGTCGAACGGCAAGCTCTACGCCCTCGACGCCACCACGGGCCGCCGGCGCTGGTCATACGACACCACGCCGAACAATCCGTTGTTGCGCGACCGCAATGACCTGAACGCGTCGCCCGCCCTGGGGCGGACGGGGGTCTACATCGCCGGCGAGGACGGTTACGTCGACTACGTCCCCTACGACTATTGCCTGCACCGCCGGGATCCGCGCTGCTCGACCAACCCGGGGGAGGACCTCGGCAACAACGTCGATCGGGTGTTTCCGGTGAGCGCCGGCGGCAGCACGCTGGAGACCTCAAGGCTGACCGACGTCGCGCCCGCCACCGTCTTCAACCTGCGGCTGATCGTCCGCCGCCACGGACGGACAGTGAACGCCGCGATGCTCCACCCCGACCGGATCGTGACCGTCTCGCCGAGGTTCGCGTTCTCGACCGAGGAGTCCGGCGACGGCCACTTCCTGTTCGTGATCCCTCACGGTCTTCTGCGGCCCGACACCACGTACCGGTTGCGGATCGCCGGCGCGTACACCGACAACGGCGACCAGATGGGCAACTTCGAACCGGCCGGCCCGCCGGCCGGCCGGTTCGGCCAGACGATCACGATCCACACCGCGAGCGCCGGCGGCCAGCTGCCGCTGGTGGTCGGCGGCGACCGGGTGAGCGCGATGACGATCAGCCGGCTGGCCGTGCCGATGCCCGCGTTCCTGCCCTCGGTCAACCAGATCGGCTTTGACAGCTACGACTGGATCGCCTCGATCATCGCCCGGACGCGATCGCGGGTCCTGCTGTGGGTGATCGGCGCATCCAAGGACGCGCAGGGGGTTGATCAGGTCGACCCCCACAGCGCCTTCGGCTTCCCGATGACCGGCCGCTACGCCGGTCGCTCGCTGCTCCTGTCGAGCCCGCAAGTGCCACTGATGTTCAGCTTCGGCCTTGTTCCGCTGCGGCAGTTTGACCTGCGGGGCGAGCTGGACCCCAACCTGAGCTTCGAACCCGGCGTCTCGCTGTTCGCCGACACCGTGTGCGCGTCCGTCCCCAACTACGGCGCTGAGCTGGCCTTCACGGGCATCTGCAACCCGAGCGGGATCCTGTCCGCGAGCGGCACGCTCCTGTCACGCGCCTACCGGGGCACGGCCAACGTCCGGCCGCCCGACGTACGGATCCGCTCGCTGCGGCTGTTCGCTCCGGGATCGGCGGCGGTGGGCCACGTCGACGCCCGGCTCGCCGGGCCCGGCTTGCCGTCCGCCGCGCGGCACGTGGCTGCGATCCTGCTGACAGGTGCCTCAACCGGCACGCCGGTCGCGCTCGACTATCGCGCCGAGACCTCTGTATCCATCGACCATCGAGGGCGGATCGCGGCCGTGGACCTGACATTACCCGCGCGGACACAGCTGCCGCGCCGGATCCGCGCCTACGTGATCCTCGACGCCTTCCCGCTCGCCACGCGCGTGATCGAGCAAACTCTTCCTCGCGGATCGCTCGAGACAACGCGAGCGTCCCCTCGCTAGCAGCACCTCCGTCATCGCCAAGCCGTCCCGGCGCGGTCGGAGTGATGTTGCCGCACCAGGGATGGCGCACCACCCGCCCGGGCTAGCGCTCTGCGTCCCGACCATGACCTCCTTCCGTGGACGGTCGCGCTCTCCGTGTTAGCAGTCCTGACAATAGTGACGCTAGCGGTGCTCATCGGCGTCTCGAGGCTGTGAGGCCGCTGCGAGGCCGACCCGTCTGACGCCGCCGACGCGTGCGTGCTTTGCGACTTCCGGTAGGCTTTCATCCAGCCGTTGGCCATGCCTCGCGCGAGCGCTCGATAGGTTGCCGTCGCGCCTGGGTCGTCATTGAACATCTGACTTCTCCTCGGGGATATCGGTGACCTTGTCAGCCCATTCTCCGCTTGTGAGCTCCGGTCGACTAGTCACCCTGGGGTGGGTTCTCTGCACACCTGCCCTCCATCAATGCAACGCGCGAACGCCCCCGGCTGCGAGCCGGGGGCGTCGCCCGTCCTATGCCCGATGGGGCTCTGTATCAGTGAACGATCTGGTAGGTGAAAACACCCACTCCGGGGCATCCGCGCCCGAACGAGTCGTACTGCACGAGCGAGCCAGCGGGGACCGTCGCATCGCGATTAGCTACTGAGACCACGGCGGCGTAGTTGAACCCTCCACCGTTCAGGCAATAGTGCCCAGGGCCGACGTGGGTGACCTGCGTCCAACCGCCCGGCGTGTTGAACACGAAGAACGGATTGGGACCACCGGCCACTTCAGCCGAACGGCCAGGATGGAGCGCCACGGCGGCGATGTCGAAATTGACGCGATCTGAGGCAACGATGTGTCCGATTCGCAGCGGCTGAGCCAGAACGCGGGACTGCCCCTGCATGGAGCTCGGCTTGTCCTGGAGGCTCGGGCCGCTGTTGAGCGGACTGGCGCCCGCCATCCCGACGATCGACATCACCAGCGCGCCGACGCAGACCGCCAGGGTGGCAAGGCCCCGAGTATGACGATGAAGTTTGCCCATATGTCACTCCTGTGGGTGTGAGTTTGCCGCCCGCTTATCGGGCGACCGGTTATGGTCAGAACGTACGGGCAACCGGACCCTCGCGCCATGGGCCGGAGGTGTGATCCTCTCTCCACCTCGGGGTAGAAGAGGTCACACCAAGGTGTAACGGGTGGTGGCTAGAGCTCGCTCTCGCGTACTAGGCCGTGCTGGAGTGCGTGCTCGACCAGACGCATGCGCTTCTCGTTCTGGGGGAGCTCGTCGAGGTCGAACTTTGCAAACAAAGCGCGGAGGTGGCTCTTGACCGATTCGACGCTCAGCACGAGTTCCTCGGCGATCTCACGGTTGGACGCCGGCCTCGTGAATGCAGAGCGAAGCTTGTACGGCCGGCAGAGCGCCACGAGGACCTTCCTCTGCGCCGGCGAGATGATCTGACCCCCCATCTCGGGGCTGGCGATCATCGTGCGGGTCCGCTGCGGCACCGTGTCCCGAAACCAGATCTCGGTCGCCCCGACGCGAAGCTCGTCCCGATCCTCGAGGATTCGGTGTCCGTGAACGCGCTCGCGGTTGAGAAACGTCCCATTTCGCGACAGGCCACCGTCGTAGACGGTCCACGAGGGGCCCGTGCGCTCGAGGCGGGCATGAAGCCTCGAGACTCTGCTGTCCCAGTCAAGGCACACGTCGCACGCATCGTCACGGCCGAGACTCAAGCGCTCACGCTCGGCATCAAGCGTGATGATCCGCTGCTTTCCGTCCCCGTCTCGAAAGACGATGAAGGGAAAGCCCGCTCGCTCGGCTTCTAGCCGACGCTTGAGATCCGCTGGTGTATCAAGGATTCGGCGATTCATCACGCACTGCCCGAGCGGCCGCGGCGCAACGCGACTCTAGCCGAGTCCGCAGGATCAGGCAGAAAGCGAGCCGTAGTTGATCTCGGCAACCTCGCTCGCGGTTAGAGCTTCGCTTTGCCCAAGCGCGGCTGGACCTCGCGGTCGCGGCCGGCCGGACTGGTGTCCGGGTTGGGGGGTTTCGGGACACGTCGCCGCTAGCGCCGCCTCCGGCCCGCGAGCGGCAGGCGGGTGTCCGGGCTCAGGCCCCGCGACCACCAGCCAGCGAGCTGGCTCGCCCGCCGTCGAAACCGGCCTACCTTCGCTACCGCCTGGGCCACCCAACTCGACGTACACCGTGTGACCGCCGATGACCGTCAGCGGCGCTCTCCCGACCGCGCCCGCCCCTCCCCGCACCGAGCAGAACCTGGATCAACCGCCGCGCCACCGAGCGCGCCGACCCTCGACCACCACCTTGCTCCGACCGAACACGCCCCAGTCACAAACACAAACCCCTCTCGGGTCCTCAGCAGGAAGCCACCGGCGATGCAGAGCAAGCGTACCCCCCGCCTGATCAACCTCCTCAAAATCCGTACAGACCGAGCCGGACTCCGTCCACGGCCAACCCTAGCCGGTCGCCGGAACCTTCCAGAGACCCGCGCCACCGCCTCCCGCGGCAAGCAATTCGCGGTTACTCATATGGACGCTCGACTAATCCTGTCGATTTCTGTGTATATCTTGTACATACACTCAAACACTCACCATTGCCCAATCAGCTGCTCGGCATGCGTACCTTGACAAAGGTGCGCGCAGGTGCATAGAGTGTCGCGGTTCTGCCGGGTAGGTAGCCTACCTTGTCAGGTCTAGAGGCTCAGGTCATCTGAGCAGGAGCGTGAGTGTCATGGGGTGCGGGCGCGTCCGCCGGTCAACCCGCCTTGCGGTGGCGGTGTGCGGTGCGGTGATCATCGGCCTGATACAGGCGGGTCCGCTGACTGCCAGCGCTGCGGCGGCCCGGCCGCGCGCGCGCGCGGCGACGTGTAGCACGGATGTCGCCGCCGGGTTGTGGCAGATTACCAGTAACGGTTGCCTGAACCAGGTTGCGCCAGGCCACTGGACGACGACCGACGCGGTGACGCTGAACGGGGTGCCATTGGTGCCGGCCCCGGGTACCTCCCTTGACCTGGTTCAGAACAGCCCTGAGGGCGCAGCGGTGTTGTCGGTAAACGCCTCGGTCAGCGTCGCTGGAGTGACGTTCGAGAAGGAGGGGCTGCTTCGTTTGGACCTGCCCGCCGGCCGACCCGGCGAGGAGGCGACCGTCTTCTCTACCGGTGCGCTCAACGGTGAGAAGCTGTTCGGCTTTCCGATCTCCGGATCGTTTGAGATTGACCTCGGCGAGGATGCCGCCAACGTCCGTTACGCGAAGTTCATCGGCAATCTGGAGCTCCCGAGCGTGTTCAAGAACGGTCCTCAGGCGGGGGCCGGTGGGCTGACTGCGACGGTAGGGCTGCGCGTCGACCGTAACGGGGTGCACGCTGACGCGGTCAAGGCGCAGGTCAGCAATGCGTATATCGGCTCGCTGCAGGTCAAAAACCTGTGCCTTTCGTTCGTAAGCGCGGGGAGTGTGATATCGCCGTGTTCGCCGCCGGTGTTCGGGGCCGAGCCGTTCTTGCAGTGCCAGAGCCCGGGGAACGTGGACCGGTGGGATGGCAGCGCGGACATCGTGATTCCGACGGCGGATCATCCCGAAGTCGGAGTGTGGGCGGGCGTCGAGGATGGGCAGTTCAGTTATGCCGGGGGACAGGTGACCCACCTGGGCAATGCGGTGCCGATCGCGCCGGAGGTGTACCTCGACAGAGTCGCGTTGGCGGTGTGCGTGCATCCGCCGCCGGTCGTGTTCAAGGGCGCGGCCGGGATCAACATCGGCCCCACGGTCAACGGGGTGGCGCCGGTGTCGCTCGCAGCCAGCGTGCAGTACACCGATTCGCGTCCCTGGGTGCTGGAGGCCAGCGGAAGCCTCGACGTGTTTGGCTATCACGTCGCCGACGGCTTCATCCGCTATCGGTCGGATAACACGATCGATTTCGGTTTCAACGCTAACCTCGACTTCAAGGTCGCGTCGCTGGAGGCCCATCTCGCCGGCTGGATCGAGGCTCGGAAGCCGCTGCGCTTTAACGTGGATGGCAGCGGCAAGGTGTGCGTCCTCAGCGTGGCCTGCCTGAGCGGGGAGGTGACGGCCTCGTCGGAAGGCCTCGCGGGCTGCATCACGGTCATGGAGGGCGACATCTGGGAGCTCGTGAAAGACTCGGATTGGGACTGGCTGCACTTCTGGAGGACCCACTGGGAGCTGCACCATTGGCGCGTCCGCGCAGGCCTCGGGGTCCATTGGGGTGGCTCGGTCAACCTGATGGGCGATTCGTGTGACGTAGGTCCGTATCGGGCGGCACGGTCCGCGCGGGTGTCCGCCGCTGGGGTCTACACGATCAGGGTGGGGTCCGGCATGACCGCGCTGGCGCTGAAGGCCCAGGGGGCGAAGAAGGCTCCCGGAGTCGAGCTGATCGCTCCCAACGGGCAGACCTACACCTCCCCGCGCGTCGCCGCGAAGATCGTTCCCGGCCACGACTTGTTCGTAGAGGATCCGCAGACGGATGCGACCCAGGTGATGATCGCGCGGCCGGTTGCGGGGGTCTGGCGGCTCCGTGCGCTCGGAGGGTCGAGGATCACGAGGATCGAGCAGGCCAGCGTCGACCCGATGCCCACGGTCCAGGCCGGCGTCGGCGGCAGCGGCGAGCAGCGGATTCTTGGTTACAGCTATCAGCCCCAGGCGATGCACACGACGCGGTTCGTCGAGGAAGGCGGCAAGTACGAGCAGGAGCTCGGCGTCGCGAAGGGCGGGCCGTGCAAGGGTGAGAGGGACATCCATCCAAATCCGGCCGTGTGCGGACAGCTTCGCTTCACACCCGCCCCGGGACCGGCCGGCGTCCGTCACATCTATGCCGTCACCACGATGAACGGCGAGGAAACTCGCCGGGAGCTCGTGGCGACCTATGACGCCCCGTCCGAGCCCGAGCCCACGGAGGTCCCCCACGAGATGGTTAAGCGTTTGCCCGACGCCTTGAGCATCAGCTGGGCCGGGAGCGGCGCCAAGATCCGCGCGGCGATGCCGGTTGACTACGACGTTGACGTGAACCTCACTGACGGCCGCCGACTGCTGTTCGTCCTGAGAAGGGGAATGGACCACGTGACGATTCCTGGCGTCGGCACTCACGTGGGAGCGCGGGTGATGATCTCGCCGGTCCGCGAAGACGAAACCTTGGGCAAGACGCGCGCCGTCACGCTCACGGTGGCGGCAGCTCAAGCTTCGAGCTAGCCAAATCCCCGGGGCCCTCCGCAACGCTGCTCTCAGATTGGTCAGAACGCTTATGCGTGCGCCACATTTCGAGCACCTCAATGTCTCTCGAGCGTCGCAACGTCTCAAGGACTGTCGATCTTTGGACTCAGCCGCGGTCGGCCGGTCCGCGTCGACTGCTGCAGTCAACGAATGGCCAGCCGACTGTCCCGGAGATCGCAACGACGCGACGTTTGCTCCTTCTGGCCGAGCAGACATCGGAGCAGAAGCGGCGTGTCCACGTCGGTCCGGTAGGGTCGGCCGGAGCTTAGGGGACTGCGCGGAACGGCCGACTGGTCCGGGTGCCTCCCGCCTCCGCATCGAACCGTGCATGCGGTTCCCCTGCGCGCGGGGCTCCGACAGCGTTCACTGGGCTGGCATACGCAAGCGTGGGGTCTCACCGTCCCGTTCAGGCTATAAACGCCAAGCTGGTTCACCCATTCGAGTTGCCGGCGTGTGACCCAGTGTCGGCCTTGGCTCCGTGCTCGGCGCTGGCGAGGATCGCCAGGGGTTCGTTGACGTAGGCGTCCAGCGTGGAGAACTTCCGCCCGAATGTTTCCGTAACCAAGTAGCTGGCCCCAACCACGCAGAACGCGGTTGAGATCCTCGACGGCCCATTCAATCGGAAGCGCCGCGTAGTGGCGGTGTCTGTGCGGACGCGCTGATCAGCCTCGTCGGCGAGCTTGGGATCGTCGGCGAGGATCGCTCCACAACCGGCGTCGCGGTGCGCGAGGAGTTCGATCACAACCAACGGGCGCGCCGGTCGCTCGGATACCGGGCTGAGGCGAACATCGTTGTGCGAAGCGACAAGAGCGAGACGATCGGGGAGTCGGTGATGCGGGCAAGCGGGGACCTCGACGCACAGATCGCCGCGCCGAGCTGGCGCATCTCTGAAACCAAGCCCGCCCGGCCTGAAGCCGCCACGGCAGCCGCTGTCAACGGCAGGCGGAAGGCAGAGGCCTGAGCCGCTGGGTCGAGGCCAAGCTCGGCCCGGTGATTTCGCTCGTCGAGCCTGACGGCGAGGTTTCTGCCCGTGGTGCCCGTCAGCGCCCGGTTGGCCGCTGACCTGCCGATACAGCCGGGCGAACAGGAGGTGAGTGCCGCGATCCGAGCAACCTTCGCGCTCCAACTTCCCTGAGCGGCCGCGAGGTGTCAGTGGACTTCGCTCCCGCTGCCGGGAATCGATCCAAGCAGAAGGCGGTGATGTTCACGGCAGCCGGCGATGACGACCCATTTCCGGTTCTGAAGATGACTCCTGGTCATGGCCACAAACGCCGGGCGACCCAACCAGACCGCGAACGCGCCCCATTTCGCCCTCTCGCGAGAGCAGCGCCGCTCCGGCAGCGTGCCCCCGTCACGCGCCACGTGACGTTGAGAACGCCGGGCGAGGTTGAGAGGATCTCGGGATGAGCGCCGCGCTCCAGTTCGACGAGGAGGCTTCGCGGCGGAGCGAAGCGACGTACATGACGCCCGACGTCGTCGAGCAGCGCCGTGCGGTGCGCGCGGCATTGGCGCTCAGACAGGGTGAGAAGGTGCTCGATATCGGGTCGGGCCCGGGACTGCTCGCCCACGAGGTGGCGGCCGAGGTGGGCGCAGTCGGGTCGGTCGCCGGCATCGACCCGAGCGAGAGCATGCTCGCGCTCGCCCGCCGGCGCCGACCCCCTGATGGGGCCGCCGAGATCCACTTTGTCGCCGGCAACGCCTGCGCGCTTCCCTTCGCGGACGGGAGCTTCGACGTCGCCGTCGCAACGCAGGTGTACGAGTACGTGCAGGACATGCCGGCGGCGCTCGGGGAGGCGTTCCGTGTGCTGCGACCGGGCGGCCGCCTGCTCGTGCTCGACACCGACTGGGGGTCGATCGTGTGGCATTCACGCGACGCCGAGCGCACACGGCGCGTGCTGGCCGCCTGGGATGAGCATCTCGTCGATCCCTATCTCCCTCGACGGCTGACCCGGCTGCTGTCGAATGCGCGATTCTCGCTGGCGCGCTGCGAGACGATCCCGCTGCTGAACGCCGGCTATGACCCGAACACTTTCAGCGCCGGCCTGATGGGCTTCATCACGGAGTTCGTTCCGGGCCGGCAGGGGCTGACCGAGGCCGATGCGCAGGCCTGGGCCGAGGATCTAAAGGCGATGGGGGATGACTACTTCTTCAGCCTCAACCGGTATTTGTTCCTGGCCGTGAGGTAGGGCTCGCCAGCCTCATCCGCCGAGCACGTGCCGTCGGCAGCGACACTTGCTTCTGCGGCGGGCTCAACAGGGGCAGCCAGCGGCGATCACACGAGGCGGCCGCAACAACCTGGTAGTTCGAGCATATCGGTGTCGCGCGGCCCCTTGACGTTATGGAGCGGCAGCATCAGCGTCATCGTTCGCAGCGCCGAGACGATCGGATTTCCTACGCGAGCGACGGACGGCGTCTTGTTGTGAGCCGCTCGGATGCCAACAACGGGTCGCTCTTGCAAAGGGGCTACGAGCAGCGTTCTCGCGGCGAAATCGGCACGGACCTGCCCACTGAAGCGAGGAGCAGGTACGTTACGGTGGGCCGCGCGTCCGGGCCCCCCACCGCGGGCGTCGAGATCCTCGAGATCCACGCTTGAAGGCGCCGTTCGACGCGGAGCGCCGAAAAGCGGGCGGTCATCCCTCGTCTAGGACCAGGATCGTGTCGGGTCGGACGCCATCGTGTCGCATGGCTTCGGCTGCCGCGTCGGTCTGCATGAATTCCTGGAACGCGCCCATGTCCGGGATCTCGGCAATTAGACCGACACGGTTTGAGCCTTGCGGGTCTCGGAACGGGCGCACCTTGATACCGATCGGCCCAAAGACCTCCTCCCGCTTGGGGGATTGCAACCAATGCTCAACGTCGTCGACTTCATGGAATATGAGATGCGTTGCCATGCCTTGCTCCTCTCTCACGGCGAATGCCGTACTCGACGGCCCTCCACGTCTCCGAGTTGCCCTCTGAACAGGCGAGCCTAGATCCTTGCGACCCCTGACGCGGACCAGTCAGCCGGAGTGGCCCCCAGCCCCCGCCGCCAAGAAGCTTATCCCACAGTTGCGTGCTCTCAGGCAAAGTAGTACCTCGCCGATCGAAGCCGCGAACCTCCTTCTCGGCAACCCCATGCCTCCCAGCGGTCGATGGCCGTCGGACGCTGGCAGGGGGCGGCCGGCGGGGCGCTCCTTTGCCGCAGTTGCCGGAGTCGCCGCTGTGCTTGCTGTCGACCTGATCTGCGGCTACCTGCATGCACACGTGGCGGTCGTTCGGGTGGCCGAGCAGCCACCTTGTCGACGCCCACCCGCTGCTGAGGAGGTACCTACACGTCGGATCGGATGAAACTGCTCATGACATCTTTCGTGTTGGGTGCCGACCGGTGGGCACGGGCCGGGCCGGTGGGCGAACCGAGGCCTAAGCAGCGCTCCGCTCGGTGAAGTAGCGTGTCATCGGCTCCTGGTAGAAGATCGGGTAGCCGGCCTCGATGTGCTCGTGCCACTCGGCCGGGATTGCGTCGTGGTCGACGACGAACCGCGTCCGATCGCCGTCCGCCGTCAACGTGAAACGGACGATCGAGTACACGCCGAGTTCCCAAACGTCCGGATGCGCATCGCCGAACCGCCACGCTTGCACCACCCGCTCCCCCGGCACGAGCTCGATCTGCCGACCCTCGACCCGGCCGTCGAACAGCGAGAATGTCGAGCCTGCGCAGGCCTCGAGTCGCGCCGCTTTGCCCGTCGCCGCGGCGAACGTCTCGCCGTCGGTCAGATACGCGTAGACCTCCAGCGGCGTCGCGTCGATGAGGGCTTCTTGGTGAATCGACATGGTGTGAACCTCCGGTGAGAGCCGGTCCGCTGCCAGCTTTGTCCTCAAGACGAACGGGACCGGACCCCGACGGACATCCCGCGAAATATTTCTCGAGTCTCCGGTGTTCCGCGTGCCAGTGCCCGCTGCTCATGCGCCGCGGAAGCCCTGGCCGCACGGCGCCGACCCGGCTGCGTCCAGTGCGACATGCTCTACCGCAGCCACCGCTGGCTTTGGACGGCAACGCATCCGACGAGCCCGCAATGAAAGACGATCTCCGGGAGTCGGCATAGCGCTCGGCCCCCCTGGATTTGCCGGCGCTTGACCTCGACCCCGTCGCCGGCGGCGGTCGGTGGGAGCAGGAGTCCGCTATCAGACCGCTGGCTACCTACAGGTCGGAGTGTTCTCCGGCGTGTTCGGATAGGTCGGCGAGGCGAGTCTCGAGGAACCGCCGCTCGGGCCCCGGCTGGGTTAGCTCGAGGGCGCGTCTGTAGGCAGCGCGCGCATCGTCGTCGCGGCCGAGGCGTCGCAGGAGGTCGGCGCGGGTCGAGTGGTAGTAGCGGTAGTCGTGGAGCTCGAGGCCGTCGAGCAGGGCGAGTCCGGCTTCGGGTCCCTCGAGTTCGGCGACGGCGATCGCGCGGTTCATTGCCACGACCGGCGAGTTGGTGATGTGCTCGAGCTCCTGATAAAGGAGCGCGATCTTCGTCCAATCGCGTGGCTCTTGGAGGTGGAGATCGGCGATGGCTGCCTGGATGAGATAAGTCCCACCGGTCCCGCTCCCGTGGAGGGTGAGCGCGCGTTCGAGCAGCTGCCGCCCTTCCTCGATCTGGTGGTGGTCCCAGAGCGCGCGGTCCTGGTCGTCAAGCAGGACGAGCTCGCCGCCCTGGAAGCGAGCGGCGCTACGCGCGTGGTTGATGAGCATGAGCGCGAGCAGGGCGTGCGCTTCGGCTTCGTCCGGCATGAGCTCGCCGAGTGAGCGGCCGAGGCGGATCGCTTCTGCCGACAGGTCGATGCGGCCTCCGCCCCAGCCTTCGTTGAAGATCAGGTAGACGACCGCTAGCACGGCGTCGAGCCGCTCGGGCAACAGGTGGTCGGGAGGGACGGCGAACGGGATGCCGGCGTCGCGGATCTTGTGCTTCGCGCGTGTCAGGCGTTTGCTCATCGCCTCGAATGGGACGAGGAAGGCGCGCGCGATCTCTTCGGTTGAGAGGCCGCCGAGCGTGCGCAGCGTCAGTCCGACCTGCGCGTCGAGCGCGAGTGCTGGGTGGCAGCAGGTGAATATCAGCTCGAGCCGCTCGTCCGGGAACGTCGCCGTTTCGTCCATCGCCTCCTCCTCCGGTTCGTTGCGAAGCTCGCGCTTCAGCTGCTCGGTCTTCGCCGCCAGCGTTCTCTCGCGCCGGATGCGGTCGATCGCGCGGTTGCGCGCGGTCGTGATCAGCCAGCCGGTCGGGTTAGCCGGGATTCCGTCGCGCGGCCAGCGTTCCGCGGCGGTCGCGAACGCCTCTTGCGCGGCGTCTTCGGCGAGCTCGATATCGTCGAGAAAGCCGACAAGCGACGCCACGACCCGGCCCCACTCGTCGCGGAAGACCTGCTCAAGCACCGACGAGAGGCTCCTCGCGGACCGGCCGGACCTCGATCGCCCCCGCGCCCTGCAGCTCCTGGAGTTCGCCGGCCACGGCGAGGGCGCCGTCGAGGTTCTCCGCCTCGACGAGGATGAAGCCACCGAGGAAGTCCTTGCTGTCCACAAACGGCCCGTCGGTCAGCAGCGTCCTGCCTTGTCGGTGGCGGACCGTCGTCGCCGACCCGAGGTCCTGGAGTCGGAGCCAGCCGGTCACGTTCGGTCGCGCGAGTACCTCGGCGATTCCGGCGTCGATCCGTCGTCGTTCCTCTTCAGTTCTCTGTTCGCGAACGTCGATGTTGCTGTAGGCCAAGAGTGCGAATCGCAAGGCATCTCCCTTTCACGTGGACCGGATTGTTCGCCTCCTAGACGAATAGCGTGGCCGGAGACGGACACGCGTGCAGGTTTTCTTGCGTGCCCGTCCGTCCGGGGTCTGTCCCTTCGTCACTGAGGCATAACCGGCCGACGCGCCGGCCACGACGAAAGGAGGACATATGACGGACGCACCTTCAACTACTCGCCGTCTCGGCTGGGTGGTCGGGCTGACCTCGACCGCCTACTTCATGGTGATTCTCGACTCGGTCGTCGTGATCACCGCGCTGCCGCGCATGCAGCGCGACCTGCACGTGAGTCTCTCTTCTCTGCAGTGGACACTAAACGCCTACGGCATCGCCTTTGCCGCCGGGATCATCACCGCCGCCGCGCTCGGCGACCGGTTCGGGCGGCGGAAGGTCTTCACGATCGGGCTCGCCCTGTTCACGGTCGCCTCCGTCGCCTGCGCCCTGGCGCCGAACCTACCCGAGTTGATCGTCGCCCGAACGGTGCAAGGGCTCGGCGGAGCGGTCGTTCTGCCGCTGAGCTTGACCATCCTGACGGGCGCGTTCCCGATTGAGCGTCGCGGGATGATCGTCGGGATCTACGGCGGCCTCGCGGGTCTCGCCGTCGCGATGGGACCGATCGTCGGGGGCGCCGTCACGCAGGGCATCGACTGGCACTGGATCTTCTGGATCAACGTCCCGATCGGTGTCGTCGCCGTGCTCCTCGGCCTTCGGCTGCTACCGGAGAGCCATGGCGCACTGGAGCGACTCGACCTCGTCGGAGTCGGGCTCATCACCGCCGGCGTCGTCGCCCTGGTCTGGGCGCTGAGCCGCGCCAACGAGGTTGGCTGGTCGAGCGCGGAGGTCGTGGCCACGCTGGTCGCGGGGGCGGTCCTGCTCATTGTCTTCCTCCGGTGGGAGAGTTCAGTGCGCGAGCCGATGCTGCCGCTGCGCCTGTTTGCAGTCCGGGACTTCGCGATCGGCAACCTGACGACGTTCCTCATGTCGGGCGCCATATTCGCCGGCGGGCTCTTGGTCACGGAGGAGTTCCAGCTCGCGCGCCACTACTCGCCGGTTGGCGCCGGGGTGCGCCTACTTCCGTTCTTCGCCACGCCGATGTTCGTCTCACCTCTGGCCGGCGCTCTCTCCGATCGCGTCGGCCGCCGACCGATCATCGTCATCGGGCTGAGCCTGCTGACGGCCGGATTCGTCTGGGTTGCCTGGCAAGGCTCGGTGCGCACGAGCTGGATCGAACTCGTGATCGCGCTGCTGATCGCCGGCGTCGGGATCTCGATGGCCCTCCCCACGGTGCCGACCGCCGTCTTGAGCGCCGTAGCCCCGCACGAGATGGGGAAGGCGTCCGGGATCAACTACATGGCGCAGCGCTTCGGCGCGGTCTTCGCGGTCGCGATCGGCAGCACGCTCTTCGCAACCTACGGCGGGCTCGGAAGCGCGGCCACCGTGACGGCCGGATTCAAGCCGGCGCTCTGGGCGTGCTCCGTCTTTGCCGGCCTGGGCGCACTCACCGCTACGGCAATGTCGGGACGGCCGAAACCAGCGGCCGAGGCCGAGCCAGCGCGCCAGCCGTTCGCCGCCTGAACCAAACCACCCAATTAACCACCCTCCGAAGAAGGGAGACGCACAATGCCAAACATCCTGCACCGCCTCTCGATCGACGCGCCACCCGAGCGCGTGCACCACCTCGCAGCAACCAAAGAAGGGATCCAGCGGTGGTGGACGGGCCACCCCGTCGCCGGCGACGACGAGACCGGCGGCCGGTTCGAGGTCTACTTCCGCGACCCCGCCAGCCCCGCGGCAGCCTTCGAAGTCGTCGAACGCAGCCCGGGACAAATCGTCTGGCGGTGCGTCGACGGCCCCCACGACTGGATTGACACCCGTATCACCTACGCCCTCAAGCCCCGCGACGACGGCGGTACGACACTGCTGTTCAGCCATGAAGGCTGGCAGCAGGAGAACGAGTTCATGAACGGCTGCTCGACCAACTGGGCCTCGTACCTCATGAGCCTCAAGTCCGGAGCCGAAGGTCAAGGGTTCAACGCCTACCCGGGCGGCGAGATCAGCCGCTGGGACTGAAAATTGCGCGCTGGCGACCCGGGGCCGGGTCGCCAGCGCCAGCGTGACGATGCGGCGTTGTTTCGATGGAACCTTCCCCGGTCAGATTGACCGCCGCGGGCCAGCCCGACCGTTGGAATCCCGGTTGCTGCCGGAATCCCGGTTGCTCACCTCTCAGCGGCGCGAGCCGCCGCATTCCGCCTGGACAAGATGAGACGCGTGCCGCAGCTCACACGTACGTGGTCTGGTGCTGGCGCAGCCATTGCTCCACGGATATCGCAGGATGCCCGGTCAGTTCGGTCACGGTGTTGGTGACCAGATCGGCGTCACCTCGCCGCCAGGCGCGGAAGTGCGCAAGCACTCCGATCTCGGCCTGCTCCGGCGTCATCCCAGCTTGCTGCACGAGCATCTCCCGGAAAGCGTCCTCGGGGAGGTCGTTGTAAACGACGGGCCGGCCGAGGACCGCGCTTAGGCGCCGCGCCACCTCGGCCATGGTCAGTGCCTCGGGGCCGGTCACCTCGTAGTTGTGCTCGGGCTCCGGATTCCCCGTCAACAGGGCCACGCCGGCGGCTGCCGCGTCGTCGGCGGCGACTAGTCCGACCCTCCCGTCCCCGGAAGAACCCCACATTGCGCCCGTGTGCTTGATCGCCTCGGCCTGGCTCAGCAGACTCGTCTCCATCACACTGTTGGGCGACAGCAGCGCCCACCGCACGCCCGATTCGCGCAGCGCGGCAATCGACGCGAGATGAAGCGCGTCCAGCGAGTCGCCGCGGTGCTTCACCGCTCCATAGAGCTTGATCACCAGCTCCACGCCTGCCGCTCGGGCGGCTCGCGTGACAGCGCGCTCGCGTACATCGATCCGACTATCCATCGGCGAGACGAGAAACACCCGTCGGACGCCCTGTAGGGCCGGTGGCAAGGTCTCGGGGCGGTCCATGTCACCGACCACAAGCTCAGCGCCCGCCGCCTCCAGCTCCTTGGCTCGGCATCGGTCACGAACAAGCGCGCGGGTCGGCTGGCCGGCGTCAAGCAGCCCACGGGCGACGCGCGAGCCGAACATTCCGGTTGCCCCGGTAACCAGGATCATCATCACAACATACCTTGGCAAGCTCGTTGCTTGACCGTTCTGCACGGCGCAGTAGTACGTTTTTGGCATTACTGCTCAGCCGCCGCGTCGACGGGTCCGGTGAGCACACACGTGACTCACCTGAGAGTACGGCGTGTCGGGCTGTTCCCTGAGTCGCCCACGCGGTGACCGACCGGCGCCGGCTCCTTCGGAGCCCCGGCCGACCCTGAGAAGAGCGAGCACCGAGGGCAAGCCGCCACGGCCATCCTAATGCCGGCAACAGTCGCTCCCGCGTAATCGAACGCGACGATGTCGGTGCCCTGTGAGCTCCAGCGACCCGACAGGCTCCTAGGTTGATCGCGCCGCGTGAGCGCGCCCATAAGGCACTTCATCCGACCGGACTTTGCAGCCGCTTCGCGCCCGCTCTCGACGCCCGCGCAGCAGGAAGCATCATGAGGCCCTGCCGCCGGGCGACTCGTTGGTCGCCAAGCCATTGGCGCAAGGCAAGACGGCGGGACGTTCAAAGCGATCGCTCGCGCGTCGGCAGCCGCCCTCTCGCGATTGGCGATCTCGAAAGCCCACGAGCGGAGTGCCGCGAGTCCCCGTTGTCTTTTGACTACTCGCGGCGCGCCAAGCATGGCGGCCATCCTTTCAGCCTGCGGGCGCACGGGCGTCGCCTCGCCTCGGCCGGCGCCTTCTCCGCGGACCGAGACCGTCGCGTGTAGCAGCTCTCCGAGCTCGCCGCCGCAGCGAACGCAGGCGCCTCATGATTAGGGTTCTCGTGGTGGATGGCGCGCAGGGCACGAGTCAGGGATCTCCAGCTCGATCGCGGCGGCGGTTTGATCTAGCCCCTGCTCCCGCTGCAACGAAGCTGCGAGAGCCGAGGCCCGTTCCCCGTAGCGGTCGGTGCCGAGGAGGTGGGCCAGGCCGCTCGTGAGGTTCCGGGGGGAGGCCCGCGCCCACGGGATCGTCCTCGCCACGCCGAGGCGGCTCATCCGTAGCGCGGTCTGCGGCTGGTCAAAGCCCCGCGGGACGATGAGCTGTGGCAGCCCCGCCGCGAGCAGAGCGACCGTGGTGCCGATACCACCGTGGTGCACTGCGGCAACGCACCTCGGTGCGACCTGGCTGAGCGGCGCGAAAGGAAGCACGTAGGTGTCAGGATGGGGGTCGAGTCGGAGTGGCTCTGGCGTGGGTCCGCTCAGCACGACTGCTCGGCGCCCAAGCTGGCGGGTGGCCGCGACGGCGTTCGGATAGAACCGCTGCGGGTCCACGGCGGAGCTTCCACCGAGAGTGATGAGGATCGGAGCCGTCCCGCCTTCGAGAAACTCGCCGAGCCCGGTCGGCGGATGGTACGAGCTGGGGGTGTCCCAGGCGAAGAAGCCAGTCAGATGGATGTTTGGCGGCCAGTCCGGCGGCACGTCGACGACAGTCCGTGACGCGCCGATGAGATATGGGTTGCCCGACTCGACCGGAAGGAAGAACGCGTCGCGGACCGGCGCGAGACCGTATCCGGCGCGGGCCGCGTTGACAGCCGGGTCGAACGAGCGGCGGATGTTCCAGCGAGCGGTCGACCAGGCGGCGCGGGAGATGAATCGGCCCGCAGTCCCATTTGGAACTTTTAACTTGGTCGGGCTTGGCAGCGTGCGCTCGCTCGGTACCAGGCCGGGGAACACGCTGAACGTCATCCAGCGCGTTCGGGTCAGTTCCGCCGCGATCGGGCTCGCGAGCACCGTTGGATGCGATACGAGCAGGTCGGCGCCGGCGAGGGCGCCGCGAAGGTCCTGGACCCAACCGATCAGATTCGGGAAGACGACCGAGCGGAACAGGTGCAGGAAACCCGCATAGCCTCCCAGCCGCCCATCGAGGATCGCGGTGTCGGCGGCGAACTCCTCTGGCCCGAACCGCGGTCCGGCGGCGATGAATGCCAGGCCCTCATCCTCGACCAGCGACGTGTAGGCGCTGGTTGTCGCTATCCGCACGGCGTGCCCGCGCGCCGCCATCGCCTTGGCGATCGCGATTGTCGGGAACAGGTCGCCCCAGCTCCCCATCGTTGCAAGCACGACGCCAGCCACGCATCAACTCTACGGCCAGAGCACCGCTGAGCTAATCAGCCGTTGCCAGCCCGATCGCGAGTCGGGACACGGTGGGAGGCAGAAACGATCGGCGGTGGGCGTCGGCGTCACAGTCGGATGGGTCACAGGAACATGGAGCGAGGTGACGGAATGTGGTCGAGCTCGCATTGCTCCCGGTGCGCTCCGACGGTGATGGGATGGCCGGCGCCGACGGGCGTCCGTGTCGTCGTTCCTCCGTGATCGGATTGACGCACGATGCCCGATCCTGGGAGGATCGGTCTCAGCCAATGCAGCGCCGGACTGGAGGGTGCGATGAGTGAATCCGTGCTGGAGGCTGACACCGCGACGGCGCGGCTTCGCGCGGCTCGCGACTTTCTGCTCGAACACCGCGAAGACTATGAGACGGCGTGCCGCATGTTCCGCTGGCCGGAGCTCGGGGCTTTCAATTGGGCGTTGGACTGGTTCGATGTCATCGCCGCGGAGGCTCCCGAGCGCCCGGCGCTGTGGATCGTCGAGGAGGACGGCGGCGAGTTACGACGGTCATTCGCCGAGCTATCGGCTCGCTCCGATCAGGTCGCGAACTGGCTGCGCGAACACGGCGTCGAGCGCGGGGATCGAGTCATCCTCATGCTCGGTAATCAGGTGGAGCTATGGGAGACGATCCTGGCGGCGATGAAGCTCGGCGCGGTGATCATCCCCGCGACCCCGCTGCTTGGGCCCGGTGACCTCAGTGATCGCGTCGAGCGGGGACAGGCTCGCCACGTGGTGGTGAGAGCGGCCGACGTCGCGAAGTTCGAGCGGGTTCCCGGCGGCTACACGCGTATTGCTGTTGGCGGGTCGGTCGCCGGGTGGCTTTCGTACAGCGACGCTGAGCGCGCGGAGGCAGGATTCGCGCCGGATGGGCGGACGCGGGCCTCGGACACGCTGCTGCTGTACTTCACCTCGGGTACTACCGCGCAGCCCAAGCTGGTCGAGCACAGCCACGCCTCTTATCCCGTTGGGCACCTGTCGACGATGTACTGGGCGGGTGTCCGGCCGGGGGACGTCCACCTCAACGTGTCCTCCCCCGGGTGGGCCAAACATGCGTGGAGCAACGTGTACGCGCCGTGGCTCGCCGAGGCGACGGTGATGGTCTTCAACGCGGCGCGCTTCGATGCTAGGGGGCTCCTCGACCAGATGGTTCGCCGCGCCGTTAGCACGTTCTGCGCGCCCCCCACTGTCTGGCGGATGCTGATCCAGGAGGACCTCGACCGCTGGCAGGTGCCGCTGCGCGAAGCGATCGCCGCTGGCGAGCCGCTCAATCCCGAGGTCATCGAGCAGGTCCGGGAGCGGTGGGGGATCACGGTCCGCGATGGCTATGGGCAGACCGAGACCACGGCGGTCATCGGCAACACCCCCGGCCAGCCGGTCAAACCGGGCTCAATGGGCCGCCCGCTGCCCGGCTACGCCGTCGACTTGCTAGATCCGAACAGTGGCCAGCCGACCGACGAGGGCGAGATCGCCCTCAACCTCGCGCGCCGGCCGCTCGGATTGATGACCGGCTACCGGCATGCAACGGAGCGGGACGCGGCCGCGATCGACGGCAGCCATTACCGCACCGGCGACGTCGCGTCCCGCGATGCCGACGGCTACATAACCTACGTCGGACGCACCGATGACGTATTCAAGGCGTCGGACTACCGCATCTCGCCGTTCGAGCTCGAGAGCGTGCTGATTGAGCACGAGGCCGTGGCAGAGGCGGCGGTCATCCCCTCGCCCGATCCGATGCGCCTCGCGGTGCCCAAGGCCTGCGTGACACTCAGCCGCGGCTACGAGCCGACGCGGGAGACCGCGCTCGCAATCATGAGCTTCTCGCGCGAGCGACTCGCGCCGTACAAGCGAATCCGGCGCCTGCAATTCGGCGAGCTGCCGAAAACCATCTCCGGAAAGATCCGCCGCGTCGAGTTGCGCCGCGAGGAGACAGTGCGCGTCACCGGCGCTTCGCTCCCGTCAGAGCGGGGGGCACTCGAGTTTTGGGAGGAGGACTTTCCGGAACTCAAGCGCTGAAGCGCAGCGGAGCTGCCGCGAGCTGGACCACCGACTCGGTGAGCGCAGCGGTCGTCAGCTACCACCAGGCTCTTCGCGGCGGCAACGATTCTGCGACCGGATGTGGGTGTCGCCATCGCCCGATGTGGCCTCTAACGCTCGCGCGCTCCGCACGATCGCTTCTGCATCCCACCGATGTCCCGACTCGCGATCGCGTTGGCAACGAGATAGGAGTTGTGCGCCGATCCGGCTGCACGCGCGGTTGGGCGTGCCTCCCTGTCGGCCGGGACCGAGTGTGAAGGGCGGAGACAGGCGCTGGCACGGCTTCCGCTTCTTCACGCTCCTCCTCTAGTGGTTGACGGAATGAGAGCAGCAGCGTGGTCGCCGGCGTCGGCGCCTGGTCTCATGCTTGGTTTCGTGACACCGACAGTCGGGGATCCGTCGCCAGCGGTACTGCCCCTGCTGACCGGCAGCCGTGTCCGCGATCCCGAATCGATTCATCTGGCTTTTCGGGAGATGTTTGAGCTTGAGGGTTTCTCGCGCCGTGGTGCTTTACCGCGGCGCCGCGCGCGACTGGCGGGGGAAGCTCCGATGCCGCTGAGGGCGGCGTTGACGATGGCGTCGGCGTAGTCGGGGGTGAGCGGGGCGATGCCGAGCAGGAGCCGGTGGTAGTAGCCGCCGTAGAGGAGGTCGACGGCGATGTCGAGGTCGATGTCAGCGCTCAACTGGCCGGCTTTCTGCCCGATGCGCAGGCGGTCTTTGCACACGGCGATGGTGGGGTAGAAGAGTCGGTCGAGCAGCTGATGGGCGACGCGCTCGTCTCGCTGTGCGTCGGCGAGAACGGCTAGAAACGACGGCCCGAAGAGGGGGTCGTGGGCGAGGTCGATGATGGTCCTGATTTGGGTCTTGAGGTCGGCGGCAAGATCGCCGGTGTCAGGAAACTGCACCCGAGGTTGGACCTCGGGCGCCCACACATCGAGCACCACGGCTGCTTTGGACGGCCACCAGCGGTATATGGTCTGTTTGCCTACACCGGCGGCGGTCGCGATTCCCTCGATCGACATCTTGTCGTAGCCCACGGTGCGGAACAACTCTGCGGTCGCGGTCAGGATCGCGACGCGGGCTCGTTCGTTGCGCCGGCTCTCGTCGGGTGCTTTGCGAACGGGATTCACACGCCTGACCATAGCACCGTCGCAAGACGAGACGGATCGTCTTGACACGAGACGGGACGGTGCGTATTTCAACTGCCCGGGGACCCAGAAGCAACCAGCGAGAATCGTCGTACGTGAGCACCCACACCCCAACATCCCAGACCGGCGCCCGCGCGTCTCCCACCAGGTCGACCGTCAGCGACGGCTCGAAGGACGCTCATGGCCGAACCATCTTCCGCCATCCGGTACCTGCAAAAGCGGCCGTCTCGACGGGCGATGGCCTCGATCCGAGGCAAGATCCCGGCCTCGCTTCGCCGTGCGACTTCTGTGAGCGGGGGCCCCGGAACTTCTTCGAGGGTCGAGAGCGTGATCACGACCACTGCCTCGTCGGGCTCGGTTCGTCGCCTCCGCGCGGACGGTCACTATCGGACCCGGCGGAGGTTGATCGGGACGGTCCTGGGGCACGGGCCGATCCGGTCAGACTCATTCGCGTTGAGTCTCGACAGTCGAATCCGGCCTTCGCAGTTGGCGCTGTCGCGATTAGTCCTCAGCCACACTGTCGTGCACCGCTGGTGGCACCTGGGCCGACGGCGTTAGCTGATTTTGAAGTTTTTTCTGGCGGCTGTTCCGGGTATGCCGGCGCGGAGCGCGCGCACCAGGAACGTGTATCGCCCGAGCATAAGGTGCTTGTAGGTCTTGGACGATTTGCAACGGGAGAAGTGGGGTTCGCGGTGCTTGTGCTTCTTGGTGTTGTTGACTTGCGTGATCAGCGCGCATTGAAAGCCGCTGGCGCCGCTTGCCTTGAAGGTGAACTTGGCGCTGCGGCGCTTTGAGCTGATCTTCACCGCGGTGATTCTTGCGCTCGGCGGTGCGCCGAGGGCGCGCGAAGGGCCGAATACGTATGCCACTCCTACCCGATTCGACGTCGGGAGCGCGTCAGGGGCGCCGACCACGACCATGTCACCGGATGCCGCCACCGACGAGCCAAAGCCGTCGTTGACGGCTCCGTCGCTGGCGGTCAGCTTCTGCTCCTGGGCGCTACCGGGTGATACGTACACGGCCCCTTGCAATTGCGATCGACCCTGCGGCTGAGTAGAGCAATTGAACTCGCATGGCACGGGAGTCGCGCCGACCACCGTCGTGTCACCCGAGATCGCCGTTGATGCGCCGAAGTTCTCGCCGGCGACGCCGTAGTAGGAGGTCAGCTTGGCCTGCGTCCAGCCACCGCCAGCCCTGCCCCGGAACGCGTACACCGCCCCCTTCCCAGCTTTGCCGTTTACCGTCGCCAACGGCGCGCCGGCCTCGACCTCCTGCAAACTGCCGCCGGGCAACAAGCCGATCGCCACCGAGTAGCCCAGCTGGTCGCCGGCGGCGCCGTCGTCGGCGACCAGCTTCTGCGGCTGGCTCCACCTGTGACCGCTACCGTAGAAGAAGAACGCCGCCCCCGCGTGGTTCCCCGTGAAAGGCGCGCCGACCACGACCGATTGCTGGACGCTGCCCCCAAGGATCGCCAGCGACCAGCCGAAGTAGCAGAATTGCTTGCACAAAGTGTCAGGCTGTGGGACGGCCACCTCGGCGGTCTGCGTCCAAACGCCGGCACTGCGCACGAACACGTACGCCGCCCCTAGTCCGTAGCTG
Source organism: uncultured Solirubrobacterales bacterium (assembly GCA_963731355.1). Classification (GTDB taxonomy): domain Bacteria; phylum Actinomycetota; class Thermoleophilia; order Solirubrobacterales; family Solirubrobacteraceae; genus Palsa-465. The sequence continues at coordinate 607,987 of CAVSUS010000009.1, forward strand.
CCGTGCGCTTCCGGCGCCCCCACCACCGCGGTGTCGCCGGCGACGCCCACCGAAAAACCGAACTGGTCGTTGTAGCCACCGTCGTTGGCGGTCAGCTCGGCCTGCTCGACCCAGGTGGTCCCGCTGCGGACGAACACGTATGCCGCCCCCTGGTAGAGATTGTCGCCACTCTTCCTTCCCCACGCGCCGGCCACCACGGTATCGCCGGAGATCGCGACCGACCTACCCCCGCCGCCCAGCTGATCGCCTTCGGCGCCGTCGCTGGCGGTCAGCTCCTGCTGCTCCTTCCAGACGTCGCCGCTGCGCACGAACACGTACACCGCCCCCTGCTCGATGTTGCTCCCCACCGTCGTGCCCGGCGCGCCGACGACGATCGTGTTCCCGTCGGCCGCCACCGACCACCCAAAGACGAGACTATCGGCCGTCATTAGCTCGGCTTGCTGGACGAGCGGGTCGATCCGCAGGGGATAGCGTGCGCCGCCGTCGGCCACCCGCAGCAGCAGGCGCGAGCTCGACAGCGACAGCCACGCGGGCAGCGGCCGCCCCGACGCGTCGAACGCGGCCAGCGCCCCGTAGCGCACCGCCACCCGCCCCGAGCGGGTCAAGAACTCCACCCCAGAGCCGACCACGCGGGCGCGCAAGCCGCCTGTGGCCAGCGCCAGCGTCACCGCCCCCGAGCCGCCCTCCGGCCGCCGCGCCAGCGCAAACCCCTGCTCGACCCCTAGCGGCCCGGCCGCATACCACTCGCGCACCCCACGACCGCGCACGTACACCACCCGCCCCGAGCGCGCCACGGGCGCCACCCCGCCCAGCGGCCACAAACGAGCACCGCGACCAACCCCCACCAGGGCCAGCGACAGTCGCCCCCCACCGCCACCGACGGTCACGCCACCGCGGCCAAGGCTCATCGCAACGGCGCCACCGAACAGGTCAAAGCCACCCGCCGAACGCCTAGGAGCAAACCGTCCATCCCCCGCCCCCACTGTGGTCGAGATCGCCGACTGCGCCTGCGCCGAGACGCGCGAGAGCGCCGGCAAGCCCCCCGCGTGCTCGGCGGTTGCCGCCGCCCCGGGCACCGCCGGCGCCGCCGGCCGCCCCCGACCTGCCGGCCACGCCGCCGCCCAAAGCACGACCACTAACACCACCAGAGCCGCACACCAGCGCCACCACCGGCCCACACCACAGCCCCACGTCCCAACGCCGACCGTCACCCCAGCCTGCATACCAAGCACTCCCTGCTACCCCAGGCCGACGCCTCCTGGCGGAGCCGCAAGGTTCTCGAAGTTTGTGCAGTGAAGGATCACCTTATACCAGTGGTCACCGAGTGCCCAGTTGGTAGCGCTTGAGTTTGGAAACGCGGTCTCGGTCGCCTCCGGATGGCCGAGGAGGCCCCCGCTGCTGAGCGTGGCTGTGATGCTGATGCTGATCGGCCATGGCGTCCCCCAGTCCTCCTGAATCTCCACCCCGCGGGAGATTGTGGTGCCGCCGGGCGCATAGTTCTGGTTGTAAAGCCATGGGTCGGACTCGGGGCAGCGATACGACGGCACGTTCTCGTTCGCCCAGAGGCCGTTCAGATGGCGCTCCGGGAACGACGTTACGGTGCACCCCGTCTTGTCGAAGGTGTCACAGTCCGCGCGGAACGGATTCGCGTTCGTGCCGTCGCCGGTAATCGTCGTTGCCGCAGCCACCTTCGCGAGTCCCGGATCATGCAGGCTCTTGTCGGATCGCACTCGGTCGTGGTCCGCGCCGCAGGTTCTACCGACCGGGTCGCCCGCGCCCCGATAAATGAGATCCCTGCGGGCCCCGGGCGAGCACAGGACCTTGTCCTTGTGGCCGGCGACCACGACCTCGTCGCCGCGGCTGCGGATGAGGACGGTCGCGTCGGCCTTTGCGTCCACGAGCAGGTCGCGACCCGAGCCGCCGATCAGCGTCCCGCCCGGACCGCCGTAGAGTGCGTCGTTGCCGGCGCCAGCCCGGATAGTCACGTCGCTCCCGAGCGCACCAACCTCGTCGCTCGCCCTACCGTCAGCGTAGATCTTCTCATTAGATCCCAAGCCGATGATGAAGTTAGGTCGGTGCGGGACCGCGAAGACCGTGGTCCCGTCGCCAGTTACCACGATCGTGTTGCCATCGACCCGTGCGCCCGGATCAACGGTCGCCAGGTGGGCTGCTAGCCCCCTGCGCGTCGGCGGTGCCACGCGCGCTTGCCGTGCGCGATCGTCGACTGCCCCGCCGCCGCAATCTGGAGGTGGGCCGACAAGGTCCCCCCCGTGGCAGCGGTCCGACGTGCAGTGCAGAACGACCTGGTACCAATGGGTTCCATCCCAGATCGCGTTTGTCGCGCTCGAGGCGGAATCACCCGTCGCCGTTCCACTAAAGAACGAGAACTTCTAATCGCTCCTCTCCAGCACGCCCGAGATACTGATGCCGATGCCCCACACCGTGGCATCCTCGCGGATCTCAACCCCATGCGGAAGCGAAGTACCAAACGGCGCATATCCGTGATCGAGGAGATACGGGTGATCCACAGGACACTCATAAGCGGGCACGTACTCGTTCTGCCACGAACCTGTCAGCGTGCGCGACGGGAACGTGGACACCGTGCAATCCACATGCTGCGGGTCGTCACAGGACGCGGTGAACGGGTTGTCGTTGCTGCCATCTCCGGTGATCGCGCCGCTCGCCGTTGACCGCAAAACCGCACGCGCGTGGCGCAGCGCGCCGGCCGGCAGGACCCGAGCGTGGTCCGCCCGACAGGCGTTACTGACTGTGTCGCTCGCGCCCGCATAGATGACATCATCACGAATCCCCGGCACGCATAGCACTCGATCGCTCGAGCCGGTCACCGCGACCTCGTTTTCGCTGCCCTTCACGATGACGGAGGCGTGTGGCTTGGTTTCGACCAGCACGTCGCGACCCGTACCGCCAATCACGGTGCCGCCAGGACCGCCATAGATCAGGTCGTTGCCATTACCCGCGACGATCGTCACGTGATCTCCACGGCCACCGAGCTGATCGTTTCGATCACCACCGAAGACGGTTTCATCGGAGCCAAGCGCGGCGATGAAATTCGTTCGGCCCGGCACCCCGTAGATGATCTGCCCGGTGCCCGTACCGACGATCGTTGTCGCGTCGGCCCGCGCGCCAGGATCGAGCGTCGCCAGATGGGCCGCGAACCCTATGCTCTGCGAGTTCTCGCTCGCATCCGCCGCGGCCGCGAAGCTGAAGAGCGACAAAACCCCAACGACGAGCACCGCGACGCCCCAGGCTTGACGCCTTCGTCCGCGGGACTCGAGAACAGACGACGACCGCTCCCGCTCGCGCACGACACCACGGCCGCGACTGCGAGATCCTCGCGCCCCACAAACCATCCTCGTCCCCCTCGAATTTACGGTTGCGCGCAGGCCTACCAGCCAATATCTGCCATGACAAGGGCAGTCAACCTGCGTGCCTAGGGCAAGCGGGCACGGGTAGATCTTGCGTGTGCACCTCAGCCGGCATGCATCCTGGGGTCAACAACAACACCAGGTCGCACCATGACCCGCACACGCGACGAGGTAATGGCCGCCCGCGAACTCCCGGAACTTCTGCATATGTCTCCCTCGACCGTGCGCGAACTCACACGGAGGGGTGGCTCCGAGCGGTTCGAGTACCACATCTCCACCGAGGCTCCGACGAAGCTGTCACCAGCCTTTCAGGGGTTCTGCGCGTGATGCGGCACCGGATTGGTGTCGAGCTGACACCAGGCATTCGTCGCACCGATCTGGAACGCCTGCAGCGTGATCGGCAGACTCGTGTTGTCTCGGGTGAAGCCATAGATCGCAGACGCCGAACCGCACGGTTCCGAGATCGAGTACCCGCATGCCCGGCGCGATCCCGGACGCGCCCAGGAGGAACGCCGTGGCAAAGTCGACCACGGCCACCTACTAGTCATCATGACGAGCGCTCCGAGACGCGTCGCTGCTCAGTACGTACGGCGGTGCCGTGGTCATGGTCAGACCGTCGGAGCAGAATCGCCACCTCGCTCGACGATGACTCCTGCGTTTAAGCACAGGTAGCGGCCAGCGCGCGCCGTCAACAAGACCGCCACATCACCAGGATTGCGAGAGCGAGACGCGAGGTAGAGATGGACGAATCTGTTCGCGAGAACCAGGAGGCTCGATGGCCCTAGCCTGGCTTCACTGGCCGTCGTACTCGTCGTGGCGACGGATCCAGAGCTGCCATCCCTCGTCCTCATCGCGGCCCTTCGGCGCCCGGTCGAGGAACCCGTAGTAGGGCATCAGGAACTCGACCCCACGACCGGTCGTCGAGTACGTCTGGTAGACGGTCCGCTCCGCGAACGTGAAGACGGTGAACCCGAACAGCTCGGTCAGGTAACCGTAGATGTCTGTGCCGGCGACCTTGGCGTTGCGGAAGGCGACCGGAGGCAGCTGGTCGAGAATCGGCTCGATCGCCTCCCGCGTCTGCTCGAGGCTGCTCGAGAAACCGAGGTCGGCGTTGAAATCGCTCTCGTAGCTCGACGCCCAGTTGAAGCTCCACCCCATCCGCTCGCGATAAGCCAACAGCTTCTCGATCGGCGCCCCGGAGACGGCGATCAACGTCACGTCCCGAGCCTTGAGGTGCGGGATCAGACTGTCGAACGAGTCGGCGATCGAGCTGTTCACCGGGCAGCCGGCCTCGTAGCTCGGACCGAACATGAAGTGGTAGATCAGCAGCTGGGAGCGGCCGTCGTACAGCTCCGCGAGCGTCTTCCGGCCATCCGCCGTGTGGAGCGTGTACTCCTTCTCGACCGCTACCCAGGGCAGCTCCTGGCGCTGCGCAGCCAGCTCGTCGCCCATCCGGGTCAGCTCCTTCTCGCGCTTGAGCAGCTCACCCCGGGCCGCATCCCATTCTTCGCGGGTCACGATCTTGTGAGCAGTCATGATTCATCTCCTTAGGTTGGTCGCAAACATCAAGGCGTGGTGCGCGCTTCGGATCCGCGTGAGTGGGGCAACCCACTGCGCGCGCGGTGAGCGGCACCGTCGTTGCGCAACAGGTGTAACCGTGCTGGCGCTGCAGACCGTCCTCGCTACCCGGCGATCGGCTCGGCTTGGACCAGCGCCGCGTTCTGGCGCTCGAGCTCCTTGGCTATTCCTGTGCGCCAGGCCGCGGCCATCGTCGCTGACATGGGGTCGGGGAAGATGTCCTCGTCTCCGGTCTCGACGCCGTCGAGGATGCCTTGGGCGACCGACTCCGGGGCGGTCTTCGGGATCGGGAGATCCCGGACCATGTCCGTGTCGATCGGGCCGGGCAGGACCGCGTGAACCTTCACGCCTCGTCCCGCCAGGAGCGCACGCAACGACTGCGTGAGCGAGAGCGCGGCCGCCTTCGAGGCCGAATAGGCTGGAAGAACCGGCACGGCGGCCAGCGCGCCGACCGACACCACGTTCACGACCGTTCCGTTGCTCCTGCTCAGCGACGGCAGGAACGCCTCGGTCACGCCCCATGTGCCGAACAGGTTGACGGCGAGGTGCTGCTCGAACGCGGCCCGATCGCTGAGGTCATCGGGAACCGACACGCCGGCGTTGTTGATCAGGATGTCGAGCGACTCGACTCGCTCGGCGGCTGCCTCAATCTGCGCCGCGTTCGTCACGTCCAAGACCACGGGTGTGACGCGCTCATCCGGGTGGGTAAACGGTTGGCGCGATGCGGCATACACTCGCTTCGCGCCCCTCCGCAACGCCTCCTCGACCAGTGCTTGCCCGAGGCCGCGATTGGCGCCGGTCACCAGCACTCTTTTGTCGGCGATGGCGGCACGTCCTCTGGGTCGGGCTTCCGTGGTGTTTGTCGTTGAGGTGGACATGGTTTCGTCTCCTTTGCTCGTTGGGGTTTTGGTTGGTGTTGACGGGTCAGTTGGCGCCGGCGAGTGCTGGCTTCCGACCGCGGACCGCGGCCTTGGCGACGGCGTCTGGGACCTCGTCGCGGCGGACGAGCGCAAAGATCGCCGGGACCGCGATCAGGCCGATCGCGCCGAGCACCAGGAACGCGGCCTGGAAGCCGCCGGTGAGGGCCGTGGGTACGGCGTGGCCGGCGTGAAGCAGCGTCTTGGTGTGGCTGGCGGCGACGCTCGAGGCGATCGCGATCCCGATCGCGCCGCCGAGCTGCTGGGAGGTGTTCAGGAGCCCGGACGCGAGCCCGGCCTGGTGCTCCGCCACCCCGGCGAGCGCCGCGATCGAGATCGGGATGAACGCGAACGCGGTCCCTGCGCCGACGATGATCAGCGGGCCGGCGAGGTTGGCCAGGAAGTGTCCGTGGACGGGCATCTGGGTTGCCGAGATCACGCCCCCGCCGATCAGCGTCATCCCGATGGCCATCACGACCTTGGCGCCGCCACGGGTGACGAGCAGCTGCGACAGGCCCGCGAGCGCGATCGAGGTCAGCGACGTCGTCAGCCAGACGATCCCGGTCCTCAGTGCGCTGTAGTGCAGCACCTGCTGCATGTACAGGGTGCCGACGAAGATGAACCCGAAGAAGCTGCCGCCCAGCAGCAGCCCCGCTGCGTTCGCCCCGGCGAGCGTGCGCAGCCGGAAGATCCGCAGTGGCAGGATCGGCTCCTTCACCCGGCTTTCGATCACCAGGAATGCGGCGACCAGAGCCGCTGATGCCGCGAGTACGCCGACCGTTCTGCTGGCACCCCAGCCGTACTGCGGCGCTTGGGCGATCGCGTCCACCAGCAGCACCAGCCCGCCCGTGCCCGTGACCGCGCCGAATGCGTCAAACCGCCGGCGCGTGGTCGCGAGCCGGCTGTCGGGGACGATCCGCGGAGCCAGCAGCAGCGCCACCGCTCCGATCGGGACGTTCAGATAGAAGATGTACTGCCAGCCGGCGTAGCGGGTCAGAAGCCCGCCGGTGATCAGCCCTACGGTCGCGCCGGCGGCGCCGAGCGCGCCCCAGATTCCGAGCGCTTTGTTCCGCTCGGCACCCTCTTCGAACATGTTCATCACGATCGACAGGGCAGCGGGCAGCATGATCGCGGCGCCCACTCCTTGAACGGCCCGGCTTCCGATCAGGAACGCATCGCCTGTGGCGAGCGCGCAGGCGAGCGACGCGGCCGTGAACACTGAGAGCCCGAGCATCAGGATCCGGCGGCGACCGAGCAGATCCGCGGCACGACCGCCGAGCAGCAAGAAACCGCCGAACGTGAGCGCATACGCGGTCACCACCCATTGCAAGCTGGTCTGGGAGAAGTGCAGGTCTCGGCCGATCGTCGGCAGCGACACGTTGACGATCGTCAGATCGATGACAGTCATGAAGAACGCCACCGCCAGCAGCGCGAACGCGCGCCAGCGATTGATGTTTGGGGTCGGCAAACCTGGTTTGTCGGTGGTTGTCATTACGGCCTCCTTTTTGTGGTCATCACCTCTGTAGGCGTCGGGATGTCGCGAAATTGAGCGACGAATTTGCGCGGCCCGCGACGTCTATAGGGGTGATGGCTTGGAACGGAGACCTGGGTGCAAGGATGCGGACGTGACCGATCGCGCGCTCACGCTGGCTCTCGCCGGGGACGAGAACGCGTTTCGCGAACTCACCGAGCCCTACCGGCATGAGCTGCAACTGCACTGCTACCGAATCGTCGGCTCGACCCAGGACGCAGAAGACCTGGTCCAGGAGACCTTGCTGGCTGCTTGGCGGGGGCTGGACCAGTTCATGGAGCAGGCGTCGATCCGGACCTGGCTGTACAGAATTGCCACCAACCGATCGCTGGACGCCCTGCGAGCGAACGCGCGCCGGCCACGGCGCCTCGAACCGTTGAACGACCCGCCCACACCCAGCCGCATGACCGAACCGATCTGGCTCGAGCCTTATCCCGACTCGCTCATCGAGGGCATTGCCGACGAAGCACCCGGACCCGAGGCCCGCTACGAGCACAAAGAAGCAATCGGGCTCGCGTTCGTGGGCGGTCTCCAACACCTGCCACCGCAGCAGCGTGCCGTTCTAGTCCTACGCGACGTGCTCGGCTTCCACGCCGCAGAGGTGGCCGAGATCCTCGACACCAGCGAAGCCGCAGTGAGCAGCCTGCTGCGACGCGCCCGTGCCGCGCTCGAGGGCCGCCTGCCCGCCGCCGGGCGCGACCGAGCGCCGCTACCTCACTCCAGGCGCGAGCGCGAGGTGGTGGGGCGATTCGCGAACGCGATCGAGGACGGCGACGTCGACTCGGTGGTCGCGCTGCTCACCGACGACGCCTGGTTGACGATGCCGCCCTACCCGTACCAATACCAGGGCGGCGCGGCGATCGGAAACTTCCTGCGCGTCCGCGGCGCACGCCACGAGACGCCACTGCGGCTCGTCCCGACCCGGGCCAACGGTCAGGCCGCGTTCGGCTGCTACTTCCCGTGCCCGCAAACAGACATCGCGCGGGCGTATGGGCTGATGGTGCTCACACTCGCGGGCAGCAACATCGCCGAGATCACCTTCTTCGCCGACAGCAGCGTGTTCCCGCAGTTCGGGCTCCCCCGCAGCGTGCCCAAACAGCGCGGCTGAGGCGACCCAAGCATCGACGGTTGCCGCGATCGCGCGGAGCGCCTCGCTTTCCGTGCGGCACGAGCATCTGCACCGTCGAAGGTCGCGGTAGGGTCGGCGGGAGGCGCCGGGGCCGCGCGGTCTGCCCGACTGGCTGGTTCCTCCCGCCGCCGACAATAGGAGTCGAGAGCCCCGGGTCGAAATGCCTCGGCCATGCCACGGCGCGGTCACTGACGTTGAGCTCCAGCGTCGGTCTGAACCAGTCCGTACGGTAGCGCTCGGGCGTCGATAACCCGTTGGCTGGTGGCCGGGACACCCGTTTAGAGCGCGATCCGATGCTGCGCGATCAGGGAGGAGGGAATACTTAGGGTGTGTCGGTCGCCGTTGGGGATCCAGAGCCTCGGCTCGTCCGGACGAAGCTCACGCCTCCGGTTCCTCGTGGTCTGGTAGCGCGCGATGAGCTCGTTGAGGCGCTGGCAGATGGGTTGTCGCGACCGATTACGGTGATCCTGGGCCCGGCCGGCAGCGGCAAGACAACCTTGATGTCGCAGTGGCAGTTGTGTTCGGAACCGGAGCAGTCCGTGGCCTGGCTGTCCCTAGACGCGTCCGACAACGAGCCGACGCGCTTCTGGATCTACGTGATCGCCGCCTTGCGGTCGGTGGTGTGTGAGGTCGGCGACGCCGCCTTGCGGCTGCTGCGAGCTCCGGGCGTCGGCCTGATCGAGGAAGCGTTGCCAGCTCTGCTCAACGACCTGCTCGAGACTCCGCGCGGGACGGTGCTGGTACTGGATGACTACCACGTGATTCACGACGAGCTGATCCATGGCGCGATGGCGTTTTTCCTGGAACAGCTCCCCCGCGATCATCGGGTGGTGATCGCTTCGCGCTCGCAGCCGCCGTTGCCACTCGCGCGGCTCCGGGCCCGCGGGAGTCTGAGCGAGATCGACCCCGGTCAGCTCGGGTTCTCGGAGTCCGATGCAGCCAGGTTGCTCAACGACGTTCACCGGCTCGGCCTGGCTGATGGGGCTGTGCGGCGATTGCATTGGCGGACCGAGGGGTGGGCCGCGGGCCTGTACCTGGCGGCGCTTTCGCTGCACGGCCGCGAGCGTGCGGATGAGCTGATCGAGTCCTTCGCGGGGAGCGATCGCCGCATCGTTGACTACCTGGGCGCCGAGGTGCTCGAACAGCAACCGGATGAGGTGTTGACGTTCCTGCTTCGAACCTCGGTGCTGGAGCGCCTCTGCGGGCCGCTATGTGACGCGGTTACGGGCAGGGGTGACGGGCAAGCGATGCTCGAGCGGATCGAGCGCTCAAACGCCTTCCTGGTACCGCTTGACGCGCGCCGGGAGTGGTATCGATATCACCATCTGTTCGCCGAGCTGCTCCGCCACGAGCTGGGGCGCCGAGAGCCTGAGGCGGTTGCGCCTCTGCACCGTCGGGCGGCCAGCTGGCTCCTCGACGCTGGTCTGATCTCAGACGCGGTTCGGCAGATGGTCGCCGCGGGAGACGTGGATGGAATTGCGGACGTGGTGGTGTCGCACTGGCTGGCGTTCCTAAACGCGGGCGAGCGGGCCACCGTGGAAGAGTGGCTCGATGCGATTCCCGACGAGCGCATCCTCAGCAACGGGTATCTATGTCTTGCGCGAGCTGGGGTCTCCGCCTGGCCGGCCGATCCCCAAGCAAATAGCACTCGCCACGAGGAGATTTTTCCCTGGTTGGATCACGTCGAGCGCGCGCAGGTGCACAGCCCGGGCCAGGATCGATCGGTCTGGTTGCAGGCGACCTTACTTCGGGCTTCGACTTGGGAGCTGCTGGGCGACATGCGCCAGACGCAGGAGCTCGCCGAGCAGATCAGCCCGCTGGACGGCAGCTCGCCATGGCATCCATTGGCCACGTACCTTCGCGGTGTGTCCACCCGCTGGCTTGGCGATGACGCCGTTGCAGCGGAGATGCTTACCGCGACCACGCGCCTTGGCCGCCAGCACATGCCTGTGGTGGCGGTGATCGCGTACGGGCACCTGGCGCTGATCGCAGCCGACCACGAGAACTGGCACGAGTGCAAGGCCAACATCGACGGTGCCTTCGCGCTGATCGGCGAGGCGGGGCTGGACGAATACTGGGTGGGTGCACTGGCGCACGTCGCGAACGGGAGGGTGCTACGTCACGCACGAAAGTTGCGCGAGGCGGAGACAGAGCTCGAGCGGGCGGTTAGCCTCGGCCGGCGCGGCGTCGGCGTGGTCGACATGGCCTACGCGCTGCTGATGCTCGCCGATCTGCGAAGCGAGCTCGGTGACGGTCGGTCGGCACGCGAGCTGGTGGTCGACGCGCGAGAACGGATCGCGAACGCACCCGATCCCGGCCCGCCCGTACCTCGCCTCTTGGAGCAGGCCGAGCGTAACCTGCACCTGGCCGCGCCGCATGACCTGGGCTCGATCGTGGTCGAGGAGGTGACCGCCCGCGAGCACGCGGTCCTCAAGCTGCTGCCAACGGGTCTGTCCGCGCGGGAGATCGGCGACCAGCTCGGCGTCTCGCGCAACACGATCAAGACCCACACGAAGAGCCTTTACCGAAAGCTCGGCGCGACCGGCCGGCGCGACGCGGTCGCGCGCGGCCGCCAGCTCGGACTGCTGTAGCGAGCGGGTCTCGCTCACCCCGGGGTGAGCAAGATCGGGGTGAAGACAGCTCACCCCACCCGCCCCGATCCTCGGCGCATGACTCATCCGTACCTACAGTTGCTGCTCGCTCACGCCAAGGTCGCCGACCTCCAGCGCACGGCAGCGAAGTCCCGTCGCGCCACGGAGGCACTGCGTGACGGCCGCTCTCCGTCGGTCATTGCCGGGCGCTCGGTCACGCTGAACCGGTACTGCGCCGAGGATCACGGTCCGCTCGCGCGTTTCGCGACGCTCGATAGCTCCAAGCCCTCCGGCCCGACCTGTAGTGCTTGCCGAGGCCGCGGGCGCGGGATGGCGCCCAGCGGCGACACGAACAAGAGGACGAACCATGACCGATAAAACCCAGACCCCGCGAATGCGGCTCTCCGATCTCGCGCCCGGACCATACGCGGCGATGCTGAGACTCGAATCGGCCGTCGAGGATGCGCGCGGCTTGAGGATTCACCTCGCTGGTCGTGGCCAGTTTGTCGTGATGTACGGCAGGCGCGAGATGTTCCGTGGAGCGTTCGCGCAGTGCTACGACTACATCAACGCACTGCATCTGGGGGCGAGGCGTTGATCGAGCCACGTCGCGTTACCCGCGGCGGCCAACCGCCAAGTGCTGTTCGCCCGGCTCACGCACACCGCAGATAGATCCCGCGCGCGTGACTGACAGGAGATAACGAGCGTGAGTAGCACAACCACACGCAGCCCCAACACCCAGCCAAAATGGAGCCGCCTGCTCGCGGGACGGGTGGCGATCGTCACCGGCGCGAGCCGCGGCATCGGCGCGGCGACCGCGCGCACGTTCGCCGATGCCGGCGCCGCCGTCGTGCTCGCCGCGCGCACCCAGCCGGAGATCGACGCACTCGCCGAAGCGATCGTCGCCACCGGCGGCGACGCGATCGCGGTGGCCACTGACGTCACCGATCCCGCGTCCGTTCAACGTTTGGTGCAACGGACACTGACCGCGTACGGGCGCCTTGACGCCGCCTTCAACGACGCCGGCCAAGCGCACCCACCGGTCCCACTGGCAGAGCTCGCGCTTGAAGACTTCGACCGTGCGCTCGCAGTCAACGCCAGGGGCATCTTCCTGTCGATGAAATACGAGATCGCGGCGATGCTCGGGACCGGCCGCGGCGCGATCGTGAACATGTCCTCGACCGCCGGGCTGAGCGGCGTCAGGGGAATTGCCGGCTACGTCGCCGGCAAGCACGCGATCGTCGGCCTCACCAAGGTCGCGGCGCTCGACTACGCGCACAAGAACATCCGCATCAACGCCGTCGCGCCGGGACCAATCGACAGCCACCGGCTCACGCAACTCAGCGAGCACCAGCGCGCAGGGGTCATCGCCAGCTTCCCGCTCGGGCGGCTCGGTATGCCCGAGGAGGTCGCGGCGACCGTCGCCTGGCTGTGCTCAGACCAGGCCTCATTCATCAGCGGCGCGACGATCAAGATCGACGGCGCCAGGCTCGCAGGTGGCGCATGAACATCCTCCTTACCAGCTCCCATTCATCGTCGCCGACCACCGCGCCCACCACCATCCACCACGACATCACCTGACAGAGAAGAAACGGAGGACCACGATGCAGTCATGGCTCGCCAAACAACTGATCTCCCACGTAATGGCACACAGCCGCGCCGGCGACATCCGCCCCACGCTGCTGCTCGATGCACCCGATGTCGAGCTCACCTTCCCCGGCGAGAGTTCCTTCTCAGGCGCCTACCGAGGCAAGAAGGCAGTCGCGCGCTGGCTTGAGCGCTTCGCCGCTCTCGGCATCCAGATCTACGCCGACGAGGTCGTGGTCAAAGGCTTCCCGTGGCGCAGCACCGTTTGCGTGCGAGGGCGCGACCAGCTCCGCGGCGACGACGGCGAGCTCATCTACAAAAACCGGTATGTGATCTGGGGGCGGATGGCATGGGGGCGCCTCAAGCAGTACGAGGTCTACGAGGACACCGTCGCACCCGTCAAGCTCGACGCCTGGCTAGCCGAGCACCGACCGCCGCTGGCGGCCGTGGGATAGCAAGCGGCATGCGTATGCCGGCGGAGCTGTGAGCACGCGCGCGAGCGCCGGTCGCCCAGGATCGACGTGAGCCAGCGCGCTGCGAACTCGAGAAGGTCACCGCTTGCGGGCAAGTGTCAAGCCCATCCGATCGACCAGCAGGTTCGATCTTTCATAACCACCCGCAACCTTCATATCGGCCCGAAAAGAGGACAAGCCAAATGTCAACAGACCACGAAACAAGCAACAAAGCAGCCGTCGAACGCTTCTATGACGCCAGCAACAGCGGCGATCCGGAGCTCCTCTCGAAGACGATCGACGAGTTGGTCGAGGCGGACGCGCTGGTCCGCACGCCGGTGCCGCTTGAAACGACCGGCGCGCAAGCGCTCAAGGAGGTGTTCGCCGGGCTCCATCACGCTTACCCCGACCTTCACGTCACGATCGACGACTTGATCGCCGAGGGGGACAAGGTCGTCAGCCGCAACACGGTTACCGGAACCCACAAGGGCGAGCTCATGGGCCTACCGCCGACCGGCAAGTCCGTCACCTACAACGAGATTTTCATCTTGCGCTTTGCGGACGGCCGAATCGTCGAGAGCTGGGGAGTCGTCGACCTCCTCTCGGAGATGAAGCAGCTCGGCGTGATCCCGCCCTCCACCAGCTGATCGCACGAGCCGCGGCCCCCGAGCAGCCGCCCATCGAAGCCGCGCGGAAGGGCGCATGACAACGACCCAAGGAGACAACGATGAGCACCACGAACCCCAACCATCGATCCAGCGAGACGATCAGCGGCCGATGGCAGCTAGACCCGCGGCGCTCAAGCGTCGAGTTTCGCGCCGGGAACTTCTGGGGTTTGACAACCGTCAAGGGCCACTTCGACGACTACCAGGGCTGGCTCGACATGACCGCCGACCCGGCGATCGAACTGACGATCGACGCCGCAAGCCTGCAAACCGGCAACCGCAGGCGCGATCAGCACCTGCGCTCGCCCGATTTCTTCGCCGCCGAGAAACACCCGCGGGTGCGGTTCGCGTCCGATACGGTCGATCTGCAGGGCGACACACTCAAAGTGCAGGGTCGACTCTTGGTCCGCGAGCAATCGATCCCAGTCGAACTTGACGGGCGGATTCGCCGGGCTGGGGCGGAGCTCGAGATCGAGGCGGCCACCAGCGCCCCGCATCGTGAACTGGGAATGACTTGGAGTCCGCTCGGGATGATCCCGCCACGCAGCGAGCTGGTCGTCGCCGGCCACCTCGTTCGAACGACCGACGGAGCTGCCTGACTGAAGCGCCTGCACCCCGCCACTCGCAGCTGGACGGACTCCCGGACAACCTAACGAGCAGCAGACATGCCCAAGCTCGTCATGCTCTACGGCCCTCACGACGACCCCGCGGCGCTCGGGAATTGTTAGCGCCGCCAGGAGCGCGGTCTCAACCCGCTGCAGCTGCTCGCCGCCGACGCAGCGTCAGTCGGCCGAGAGGTTGTTGGTGCTGGTCACGCCCAAGCCGCAGGTAGCGGACCTGATGCCCTCAGCGCCGTAGCGGCAATTGGCTTGTACACGAGCTCGGTGACGGTCGCTCGGCGCGCGAGCTGGTGGTCGATGCGCGAGAACGGACCGCGAACACGCCCGATCCCGGCCCGCCCGTACCTCGCCTCTTGGAGGAGGCCGAGCGTAACCTGCACCTGGCGGCGCCGCATGACCTGGGCTCGATCGTGGTCGAGGAGCTGACGGCCCGCGAGCAGGCGGTCCTCAGCTTGCTGCCAACGGGTCTCCTTGTGCGGGAGATCGGCGACTAGCTCGGGGTCTCGCGCAACACGATCAAGACGCACACGAAGGGCCTTCACCGGAAGCTGGGCGCGACCGGCCGGCGCGACGCGGTCGCGCGCGGCCGCCAGCTCGGTCTGCTGTAGCGAGCGAACCGCTCACCCCGGGTGAGCACGATCGGGGTGAAGACAGCTCACCCCACCAAGCCCGATCCTCGGCGCCATGCACATCGACACCCCCCATCCCGGCTTGCGGACCTCGCGGATCGAGCTGCGCGGGCTGAGCAAGCGCTTCGGCGAGATCCTCGCCGTCCAGGACATCTCCTTCACTACTCAACCGGGCACGATCACCGGGTTCCTCGGCCCCAACGGCGCCGGCAAGACGACAACGCTGCGGATGCTGCTCGGACTCGTCACCCCGACCAGCGGCACGGCCACGATCGACGGGCACGCCTACCGCGACCTGCCAAGCCCACGGGACACCGTCGGCGCGGTGCTCGAGTCCTCTAACCCCTACCCCGGCCAAACCGCCCGCCAGCACCTGCGGATCGAAGCGCTCGCCACCGACACCCCGAGCTCCCAAATCAATGAGGTCCTGCGGCTCGTCGACCTGACCCACGCCTCAAACCGGCGCGTCGGCACCTTCTCGCTCGGAATGAAACAGCGACTCGCGCTCGCGACCGCGCTGCTGTGCGACCCGCCGATCCTGATCCTCGACGAGCCGGCCAACGGCCTTGACCCCGAGGGCGTCCGCTGGCTGCGGCGACTCGTGCGCGAGCTCGCTGACGAGGGCCGCACGATCCTCATCTCAAGCCACATCCTCGCCGAGGTCGCCCAGACCGTCGACCGCGTGCTGATCATGAACCACGGTGGAGCTGATCGCCGACGACACCGTCTCCGAGCTGCTCTCCACGCATCAGGGCGCGAGCCTCGAGGACGTGTTCCTCGACCTCACGGCCGAACACGAAGGAGCGATCCGATGAACCGCCTGATCCGCACCGAACTGCTCAAGCTCCACACCATCCGCGCCACCTACGGCCTCGGGCTCCTCGTCATCGCACACACCGCCCTGTTCGCCTCACTAGAAGCAACACGCGCCGGACGCAAGGTCGCGCCGATCTCAACCGCCGAGGGCCTGTCAACCGTCAGCACCGCGACCGGTGTGACGATGATCCTCGCCGCCATCCTCGGCGTCATACTCGCAAGCGGCGAATACCGCCACACCAGCGCGAGCCTCACCTACCTCGCCACCCCCCGCCGCGGCCGCGTGCTCACCGCCAAGGCCACCGCCGCCGCCATCGTCGGCTACGCCTACGGGATCCTCGCCGGACTCGTCGCGACCGCCACCGCACTGATATTCATCGCCGCCCACCACGACCACGTCACACTCTCGACCGCCACGCTCGCCTGGCACATCGCCGGCGCCGGGCTCGGAGCCGCGCTCCTGGCCGCGATCGGGGTCGCGATCGGATCGCTCATCCGCGCCCAGGTCCCGGACATCATCGGCACGCTCATCTGGTGCCTGGTCATCGAATCGATCCTCGGCGGAAGCATCACCACAATCCGCCCATACCTCCCCTACACCATCGCGACCACACTCGGCGGCGCCAAACTCGGCGCCGGCGCGTTCGGCCCCGGCTACACCGTCTCGACTCAGCACGCGCTCCCATTCGCCATCGCCGCCATAGCGCTCGCCGCGCTCGGCGCACTGCTCGCGCTCCTCGCCACCCGCACCACCATCCAGCACGACATCACCTGACCGGCCACGACGTGCGCCCATCCGGCATCCTGCACGCCCGTTTCGGCGCCCCGGCGTCCCTACACCACGGCATCGCCGATGCGCTCCTGTCGAGACAGCCGGTCGCTTTCAGCGACACAGCCTCGCCGGCTCATGAAGGCCGCACCGCCCGCGTGGCGCAGTGCGAAGCGGCCGGTCGCGAGCGGAGAGCAGCTCGATTAGTCATCGCCGGAGCCTACCGACGCGACGACGTCCCCACAGGCGCGCTGATCGGCCTGCCGGTCTCCGCGGGACCGTCGAAGGGCCAGCGCGCGTCATCCTCGACATCGCGCAGGCCGACCTCCAGGCCGGCGACATCCTCGTCACCACCTCCACCGATCCCAGCTGGACGCCCCTGTTCCTCGCGATCAAGGGCCTGGTCACGGAGGTCGGGGGCCTGATGACCCATGGCGCGGTGATCGCACCCGAGTACGGCCTGCCGGCGCTCGTGGGGGTGGAACGTGCCGCCCAGCTGATCCGGGACGGGCAGCGGATCCGCGTGCATGGAACGGACGGATACGTCGAAATCCTGCCCCAGCCGGGCCAGAGCTCAACTGGGTTTCCCCGCTTGCTCGGACATCCGATCCCGCG
Source organism: uncultured Solirubrobacterales bacterium (assembly GCA_963731355.1). GTDB lineage: Bacteria > Actinomycetota > Thermoleophilia > Solirubrobacterales > Solirubrobacteraceae > Palsa-465. Next base: position 625,272 of record CAVSUS010000009.1, read on the forward strand.
GTCAGCGTCTCCGGCGGCGGCCCAGGTTCCCTCGGACACCTCATGCGCCACTGCTCGCCACCTGGCACGCTGCCGGTCAGGGCCCATGCGAACCTCTAGGGTTGCGAGCATGGACCTCTTAATGGTCGGTTCGACCGCACCAAGCCACGTCTGTCCGGGTCTCGCCGCGATTCGAGAGCTGGTGACCCGTCGGCATCGCGTGCGCTATGTGGTGGGTGACCGGCTTGCCGAGCTGGTCACCAGAACGGGCGCCGAGCACGTCGGCTACCGGTCTGTGCTGCCTGACGCGGACACGGCGTGGCCGGAGGACCTAGGGGAGGCGATGCAGCTCTTTCTCGACGAGCAGAAGCTCGTGCTGCCGCTGCTCACGTCGCTTGACGCGCCCGATGCGGTGCTCTACGACATCGGCGGGTTCGCCGGCCGCGTGGCGGCTTGTCACTGGCGGGTGCCCGCCGTGCAGCTCTCGCCGACCTACGTCGCGTGGGATGGGTACGAGCAGGATATGGCGGAGTTCACCGCGGGCCTCAAGGCGTCACCGTCGGGTGCGCATTATTTTGCGGAGGTCCGCGATTGGCTGGACGAAAACAGCATGAGCATCGACGCTGACGCTTTTCTCGGCCGTCCGGACGCCTGTGTCGTGCTCATCCCTCGCGAGTTGCAACCCAACGCCGAGCGCGTCGACTCGCGATTCGTCTTCACGGGTCCGTGCGTCGACATGTGCCGCATGACTGGCTGGACACCGGAGACCGACGACGCGCGGCCGCTGGTATATGTGGCGCTGGGAACCGCCTATACCGACAACCTGCCCATCTACCGCACTAGCGTCGAGGCGCTGGGGCCGAGTACCGCCTCGTCATCGCTACCGGCAAGGTCGACCCATCCCGACTCGGTCCACTGCCGCCGAGCGCGAACGCTGCGCGCACACAGCCGCAGCTCGACGTACTTGCGCACGCCGACGTGTTTGTCACGCACGCCGGGATGGGCAGCGCCGCCGAATCCTTGTGGTTTGGCGTCCCGACCGTCGCCATTCCGCAGGCAGTCGACCAGTTCACCAACGCCGGTCTGCTCCAGGCCGCCGGCACCGGAGTGCACCTGCCCGACGAGCAGGTGAGCGCCGATAATCTCCGCGCGGCGGTCGCCGAGGCACTCGCGCGACGACCCCGCGCTCACGCACTGCGGGACGAAGTTCGCCGCGATCGCGGCCCCGCCGCCACCGCGGACGCCGTCGAGCGGGCCGGGCGCCGCTGAGCCCCACAAGCGCGTACGCGCGGGTGGGCGCAGAGCCCGCTCGCGCCCTCCGAACGAACTCGTCCGACGGCCTCGGCGCTAGCTGTTCTTGCCAGAGCTGCAAGCAGCCTGGCGGCCTGGCGCCGGAGGTCGCGCTACCAATCTTGTGGCGAAGCAGTCACGAGGCAGCCGTGGCCCTTCTCGCAGCCACGCGACCAGCTCCTGATAGCTCATTGCCCGGTCTCACCGGACGACTGCTTCTCGGCATGCAACGCCTCGCTCGCCGAACTGCTTGACGTCACGCCGGCGACCCATGAGCGGCGCGAGTCCAGGCCGCCACCAGGTCGCAGGCGAATCCTCAGGATTGGCCGGGGGCCGGTCGCCACGACCAAGAGGGCGAGCACGCAGCACAACGACCCGGAGGATCGCGACTGCCGCCGCGTAACGATGCAGCAGCAGAACGAGTGACCAAGCCGGCTCTCCGTCGCCACGAATCCCCGGGACTCGCGCCGCGGCGGATGTGCCGGCAGCGAGACAATCACGCTTCGTCCGTTGCAGGCACGAGATCAGGGACGACTGTGGCTGCTCCTCAGGTAGGCAGGGCGAGCGCAGGGTTTCCGCCTTTCGCGCCTTCTACGCGATTGTCGTCGGGGGACGGGCGCTTGCGCCACCGTGAAAGGGGGACGAACGCGGCGCACGCGCTGGCGGTCACCCCCGCGGCGTGGCACGATCATGCTCATGTCCGTAGGTGTCAGCCGGAGCGATCAGTTCATCGTGGCTGCATGTGTCCCGCGCGATGATCATGCGGCCGGGACGCTCGAGGGTGCCGAGGCGATCCGCGCGGCACATCCGCGCCCTGCGGAGGATGACATCTACGCTGCCGTGATCCTGGGCGATTTTGCCGAGGTGGAGCGGCTGCTCCGGGGCGACGTACGGCGAGCGACGGCGGCCGGCGGACCGTACGGCTCGGATCCGCTGACGTATCTCTGCTTCTCGCGCTATCTGCGACTGCGCCCTTCGAACGGTTTCGTGCGCGTGGCGCGCGCGCTGCTGGACGCTGGAGCAGATCCCAACACCGGCTTTTTCGAGCTGGCGCATCAGCCTGAGCCCGTCTTCGAGAGCGCGCTGTATGGCGCTGCCGGGGTCGCTCATCACGGCGAATTGACGCGACTTTTGCTCGCCCGCGGGGCGGACCCGAATCTCGGCGGTGAGGTGGCCTACCACGCGCCGGAGGGTTTCGATGCGGAGGCGATGCGCGCGGTTGTGGAAAGCGGCCGGCTGTCGGCCGTCGGTATGACGACGATGCTCCATCGCAAGCTCGACTGGACAGATCTCGGCGGGGTACGCTGGCTGCTCGAGCATGGCGCTGACCCGAACGCGCTCAGCGCGTGGGGCGATCGGGCGCTGCATCACTCCCTGGCGCGCGATAACGCGGTGCTGTTGCTCGAGGCGCTGCTCGACTTCCGCGCCGATCCAACCCTGCCAGCGCCACGGGCGGATGATCGGACGGCGGTCGCGCTCGCGGCGCGCGTCGGGCGGGCAGACGCGCTCGAGCTGTTCCGCCGCCGGGGCTTTTCCGTCGTGCTGGAAGGCGATGATGCGTTCTTTGCGGCGCTGGCGCGTGGTGACCGGGCGGAGACGCTCAGGTTCGTCGACGCCGAGCCGCGGATCGCCGAGCGGCTGGAAGCCTCCCAGCCAGGGGTCGTCAAGACACTCGCGGGCGCCGGCAACGCGGCGGCGCTGGGACTCGCGCTCGACCTCGGATTCCCGCTGTCCGCCGATGCGCTGGCGGTCGCGGTCTGGCGCGAGCGCACAGAAGCCGTGCGGTTGCTGCTCGCGCACGGCGCGCTCGTCTCGGCATCCGAGCTGTCTCTCGCCGAGCGCGCCCTGACGGAGATGTCGGAGTGGACACCGCACCATTCACACGAGATCCTGGATGCGCTTCAAGCCAGCGCGAACGAGCCACGATGACCTTGGACCAGTCCTCCACCGCCGCCCACGACCACCCGCGTGACCTAGTGCCCGTCCATTCACGGCACGCCAACCTCGTCGCTGGTCCCACCCGGCGGCTCGCAAAACAGGAGGAACCCGGCGCGTTTTCCCGTTTGAGGATTCGCCTCGGGCCGAAAAAGAGCAGCTGGGTTCGCGAGCGCCAAGCCGCGGGAGGTGATGGCCGGGATCGCTGGGCCGGTGGTCGGGCGCCGGGTGTCGTCGGCGCTCGCTGTGGGCTACCCCGGGGCGCAGATTGAGTCAGGATCGCGGCGAAAGGTGTGGGTTGAGGTCTGCGCGTTCGCTCTCTAGCCGAATCCGGCGGCTGGTGGTGGCTGGCAGGAGGTCGTCTTGGCCGTTGTAGCGGACGGTGATCAGGTAGCTGGGAGGGACAGGATCCAGGTTGATCCCGGGCAGCACCAGTGAGCTCCGCCAGCGGCCGTGGCTGACGTGGGCGCGGGCGCGGCCCACGGCCGAGCCGCGCGGTAGTTTGACCTTGTAGGTGACCGTGATCGTGCCGTTGGCGGCGGCGGCGATCTTGCCGTCGGTTTCGATCACGCCGGCGAGCGTCAGGCGCAGGTGCCGGCAGGTGGCATCGGCGCTGACCGCGGTGACCTCGCGCTCATCGCGTCCGGTCTCGACCGCGCAGCCAGCTCTGAGCGGGGAGGGGAGCATCCCGGTAATCCGCACCGCGGCTGAGCGCCGCACCGTGTAGCTGACCGTCTGCGAGGTGCTCAGCCCGTCCCTTGAGGTGGCGGTCACCGTGAGCGTGTGCGAGCCGGGGGTGGCGGTGTCGAGCGGGGCGTCTGATGGGCGGCCGCGCTGATCAAGGCAGGAGGCGAGCCCAGGGCCACGGGCGCCCTCGCTGCAGCTGAAGCTCGTGGCCACGACCTGCCGCGGGGCGTAGGCGGCGCCCTGCGAGGGGGTCTTGATCGACACGCTCGGCGCCGCCGGGGACACCGGCGGCGGAGGCGACGGTGGTGCGGTGATCGTGATCACGCCGCTGGCGGTGGTGGTGTTGGCGTTGCCGTCGCGGGCGATGACCGTCACCCGATAGGTGCCGGGAGCGTTATAGGTGTGGGTCACCACCGTGCCGCTGGCGCTGTGCCCGTCACCAAAGCTCCAGGTCGTCGAGGCCACCCCGGACCACACGTCAAGCGGTGAGACCCTGAACGACACTGGATTGCCCGTCGTGCCCGACAAAGGCATCGATAGCCCCCGCAGCTGCGGCCCCGCGAAGTCATAACCCGCCGCCTGCACGATCAGAGGCATACCCTTGAGGCGCTGCCAGACAGCGACCGCGTCGCCGGCCTGATCCATCGCCACCTGCGGCCCGAGGGAGATTTGATTGGCCGCCGACAGGTTGATCGGACGGGCGAAGCTCGCGCCCGCCCGGCGCGCCGCCGCCTGCACGACCTCACTGGTACCGCTGCTGCGCTGCCAGGCCACCACCGCGTCGCCGGCCTGATCCATCGCCACCTGCGGAATCGTCGCGTTGTGGCGGGGGGACGACAAGTCCATCGGTGCGCCGAAGCTCCCACCCGCCGGGCGCAGCGCCGCCTGCACGATGTAGTTGCTGCCGTTAGAGCGCTGCCACACCGCCACCGCGTCGCCGGCCGGATCCATCGCCACCTGCGGGTTGAGCGCGTCTCTGCCGCGCTCCGACAAGTCGACCGGAATGCCGAAGCTCCCGCCCACCGGGCGCAGCACCGCCTGCACAATGGAGTTGCGGCCGTTGGAGCGATGCCACACCGCGACCGCGTCGCCGGCCGCGTCGACCGCCACCTGCGGACTGGAGGCGTTCTCCCCCGCGGCGGAAAGGTTGACCGGTGAGCCGAAGCTCCCTCCTGCCGGGCGCAGCGCCGCCTGCACAATGAAGTGGCGGCCGTTGAGTTGCCGCCACACCGCCACCGCCTCGCCGGCCGCATCCGCCGCCACCTGCGGATCGTACGCGTCGTGGCCCGGAGCGGACACGTCCACGGGGGCGCCAAAGCTCCCGCTCGCCGGGCGTAGCGCGGCTTGCACGATGAGATGGCGGCCGTTGGAGCGCCGCCACACCACCACCGCGTCACCGGCTGGATCCAGCGCCACCTGGGGGGTTTGTGCGTTCTGGCCAGGGGCCGACAGGTCCACGGGGGCGCCAAAGCCACCACCCGCCGCGCGCACCGTGGCCTGTACGATGAAGTGGCGGCCGTTGGAGCGCCGCCACACCGCCACCGCGTCGCCGGCTGCGTCAATCGCGACCCGCGGCAACTCCGCCGCTTGCCCGGAAGCCGACAGGTCCACCGCGGCGCTGAAGGCTCCGCCCGCCGGACGGGTCGCCGCCTGCACGACGTAGTGGCGGCCGTTGTAGCGCTGCCAGACCACGACCGAATCCCCCGCCGCGTCCATCGCCACCCGCGCGAATATCGCATTCCGCCCAGAGGCCGATAAGTCAACCGGCGCCAGCCACACCGGTGCCGCCCACGCACTCGCGGCCGCCACCGCAAACGCAACGCCCACGCACGCCACGAGCGCCGCCCGCCGCACACCCAAGCGGGTGCGCCGGTCTTGCCGTACCGCACTTCGATCCGCCTTTTCCAGGTCCACCTCGTGGCTGCTCATCTGCCTACCCCTTGTCCTGCGCGCTGGCGCGTGCACCACAGCGCTCGAAGCTCGCAGACTTTGGCCCCCCTGACAACCGGATCTCCCCTATACACGACCCTACACTTTGGGCTCCCTGAGCTTGCCTGGCTTTGACGGAGGGTCCCAAACGACGGTTTCGCTCTCGAGGAAGGAATCCCACCGTCATGGCTGCTCCGAAGAAGTACCCAGATGAGCCGATGATCGCCGGGTCCGGCTGATGTTCGAGTCGGTCGCGCACTCGCGCGATCTCGGCGTCTGCGCTGATTCGCGACGCCTATCCCGGCCTCGACACACCCCCGGAACCCGGACCGCTACCGCCGCCCAGCTGCGCAACCTCGGCCTCACCCGCCGCCAGGCCGAGGTCCTCGAGCTCGCCCTCCACGGACTCACGGCGGCCCAGATCGCCGACCACCTCACGCTCGGCCGCCGCACCATCGAAAAGCACCTCGAGCACATCTACGCCCGACTCGGGGTTGACAACCGCACCCAAGCGATCATCGCGCCACACACCTCGCTCCCTCGCCGGCGCGTTGAGCACCCGCACGTCGCGCCGCACTCCAGAACGCGAACCGCGGTGGCCCCGCGTCGACCCGCCCGAGGATCGCCGAGAAGGCGAAGCACTTTGCGAGAGCTGGGATGAGCGACAAGGAGACCGCTCGGGCGCTCAGCGTGAGCGACAAGACCGTGGCGAAGGCGGCTCGTGGTCGACGTTGGACGACAACGAGTCAGTCGAAGACCTCTTCGGCAGATGGCGGCCGCCAAGGCGGCTCGTGTTGCTAGTTCGAGCGATTCGCCTGGTCCTGGAGATCCAAGACTCCTCGGCGGGATGCGGGCCTGGATGCCCTTCGAGCCATTCCGACGAGGAGTACCCGCGACGAGAGCCGTTGTCGGGGTCGACAGCGGCCGTCGCGGCGCGACCGGCCCCGAAGGGGCCCGCAAACCGGCCGGACGAGCCCTGCGGCCCCCATGAGGTACCAACAGCACCACCTAGGCGATCTGGGAGCAGGAGCGCCGCCATGTCCTTAGCCGGCATCCCCGACTGTCCATTCGCAGGAGCCGACTCGCCGTGAGCGCGCAGCTGCTGCTCCAGCGTCATCGTTTGCAGCGAGCTTGCAAGCCACCGCCGATGAGGGATGCCCGAGTTCCGCGCAAGGCAACGAAGTTCGGCGCCCTGCGCACACACCCGTGGAGGAAGGAGAGCAGGAGTCTCGCGACCGATCATGCGCTTCTCGGCGCGACCCACGGCGCGCTGCTGGATCAGGCGTTTATGTGCAGGTGGCTCGTGAACGTGCCGTGGTTGCTTGGGATTGACGTCGTTCAGATGTGACCGACGTGGAGCGAGTGCTCGGCTGGGTTGACGCGCTGCGGATGTACGATGGAAACGACCGAAGTCGCGCAACGAGCCGCCGCCTGAGGCCGTCAGCTTTTGGAGGTGAACGCGTCAATGCGCGCGGCGTACGCCACCGCCTGAGCGCGCAGGACAGCGAGATGGCCGCCGGGCATCAGGTGGAACTCGGCGCCGGGGATGAGGCGGGCGAGCTCGCGACTGTCGGCGATGGGCACCACGCGGTCGCGCCGGCCGTGCAGCACGAGCGCCGGGACCTGCATGTCCATGAGCCGCGCCCTGACGTCGTAGCCTCTCGCGACGTCGAGTTGGCGGCGCATTCCGTGCCCGCTGTCCCGGTCGGCGGCGGCGGCGACTCTGGCCAGCAGCCTCGTACGCCGGCGCGAGCGACCGGCCGGACGGCCGGCGATGAGCGTCAGGGTCCGCGCCCGCTCCGGGTGGGCGAGGCACAACTCGATGGCGATGCGCGCGCCCATCGAGAAGCCGACGATGTCGGCGGCGGCGATGCCGGCGGCGTCCATCGCCGCAAGCGTGTCCGCCGCCATCATCCCGTAGCTGTACGGCTCGTCGGGCTTGTCGCTTGAGCCGGCGCCGCGGTTGTCGGCGGCGAGTACCCGGTGGTGGCGGGCGAGCGCGTCGATCAGCGGCCGGTATTCGCCGGAGTGGACGCCGAGCCCGCCGATGAGCACGAGCGCGTCACCGGTCCCGGCGACTTCGTAGTGGATGCTCACCCCGTCGCTGTCTACGCTCGGCATGCGCTCAACATAGCGGCGTGCATGCGCCGGGACCGAGAGGAACGAGAGTCCTCAGACCGGACCTTTCATCACCCCGGTAAGCGACACCATCGGCAGGCCCAGGCATCGGCTCGCAACGCGGCTCGAGAGCTGGTTCCGCGTCACGTCGCTCACGTCGTGCACGACCTCACATAACGCGTCGACCGAGCCCGCCTCGAGCCCGAACGTTCACGTCATTCACGCTCTCGCCGCACCTGCACATAAACGCCTGGAGCGGTCACGCGGCGGCCGTGGCCGCTTCGGTCGAACATGGGTAGTCCGCCACTGAGGCCAGACGGGTCCGGGTCCCGCGAAGTGCTCCCAAACTGACGCGGGTCGCGGCAGCACGCGCGTGGTCGCGCATCTGGCGGTGGCTGTCGGGCAAAGGTGTGACGGTGAATGCGTTTCCGCGGAAGCGCGTTTCCGCGGAAACGCGCGCCAGGGGGCCAAGTCAGCAGGTGGCTGCTTGGATCCAGTGGGTGTGGAGCTTCAGGAGGTTGTGGGTGGCCGCCACCAGCCGCCATTCGGATAGAGCCGCGACTCTGCCTCGTCACTGGAATCGGCGGAAGCTGCGGTTGAATTTGTTCTGCGCGAATACGGGCTCGACGGTCGCTTTTCGGTGCTTGTAGAGCTCGTGTCCGGCCTCGCTTGAGAGCACCTGGCGCATGAACGCGCAGGGACCCTTGTTCCATCCCGGCCTGGCGCCCTCGCGTAGGCCGGCATCTGGCGGGACCAGCACTTGGATTCCGTCGCTGACGATGTTCTCTATCTGTCGCGTGTGCCAGCACCCCGCGTCGGCCAAGACCGTCTCCGGGCGCTCTTAAACCCGCCGGATGCCACACCTTTACCCGACAGCCACGGCGACTAGCAGGTGCGCCAAGAGACACGGGTCGGGTCCCGCATTTGCGCGCCTGCGGTATAGAGAGGACGGCGGTGCTGGTAGGCGCGAGTCGCCTCTGCCTCAGCTTGGCTGTTTGTTATGAGAAGGTGGGGTGTAGCCGACCCGCTCGCAGGCTTCACCCGTTCAGGCCCACGGCCTCGAGAATGAGCGCCCTCAAAGCTGCCTCAGGTACCTTCTCGCCTTCACGGAAATCGATGGCCCGGACGCTGCTGCTGTCCATGCGCGCGTTGAAGAGCTTCTTCGGGTCCTTCATCTTGGCGCCCTTCGGGAAGGTCAACCGCACGGCGTTCTTGAGCGTTTCGCCGATGCATACGATGCCGTCGAGGGACCATACAGGCACTCCCTCTGGCTTGGAGGGCTTCTTCCACTTAACTTCCTCCACTATGGCTGGGCCAGCGCCCAGAACTATCCCTCGTAGTCGTGACAGCGTCTCGCCTCGCCAGTCAGCTGATTTTCTGATGATGGCATCTATTTCCTCAGAAGCACTTCCCGCCAAATCAACCCCGTTCATGTTGCAGCAGCGTGCCGTTACCGGATATCTGTGGGCGTCTCGCTCGAGAGGTGTTCCCGAGAAACGTGGCCTATGCCTGCCCACCTCGAGAGGTCGCGCACCATACGACCTCGAGCATAGTTGAGGCCGTCGTCAGTGGGCGCCCGCACGGGCTCCCGCCAGACGGACCCGCTTTGTCGCTGCGGCGAGCACCTCCGCCGCGACGCGACATCCCGTCCTATGCGCGGAACGCACGCATCCGTGTGCTCGAGCGTGACTTCCTCATCGTCGGCCACCATCACGAGCGTCCGGTTAGGGAGTCCACGCAGGTATGCGGCCTGGAGAGTGGGCTCCCTGAAGTCCATCCGCTTGAGCTTTGCGGCGACGACCGGGAAGTGATCAGCGCCGTCGGGTGAGAGTTCTGCGTACCTGCGGGCGAGCGCCTCGTGGGGCTCGCGGTCAGGATCAATCACCTCCGGGATCCATCCGTCGCGGTGAAAGACGCCGCTGATCAGGACGACGCGGCGAGCGAGGTCGGGCCGGCGCAGCGCGACGAGCAGCGCCACGTTTGCGCCGGCGCTGCGCCCGACGAGATGGGCGGGACCGCCAACCACCTGCTCGCGGAACGCGATGGTGTCCTGCGCCATCAGCTCGTAGGTAATCGGACCCTCGACATCTGGCGTGCGGCCGTGGCCACGCGGCTCGGGTGTGTAGACGTGGAAGTGTGCGGCGAGCGGCTTGAGGTTCAGCGCCCACGACCTGGCGTCGGCCCCGCCCGGGGTGCAGCAGCACAAGCGGCGGGCCGTCGCCGTGTTCGTCATACCAGGTCCGGACCTCGCCGAGCTCAACGAGCCATCCATGGGAACCACGCCGGCCTGGGGTCGTAGCTCAGCTGCTCGGCCCCGTCGGACGGTCGGCCCTCACGGGTTAGATCGAAGAGGTTCCACAGCGGTTCGAGCATGCCCACGTGGCGGGGATCCTGGCCGGGCTCGGTGGGCGCGTACGGAGAGCCGATCGACCTGCTTGTCCCGAAGCAGGCACGAGTCCTCGATTGGCGGTCCGTCGCAGCTGCATCCATGAACCACCAGCCGCCCCTCGGCGTCGGCAAGCGGCGGCGGTGAGGCTTTTCTCCGGGCCCGCGGTCAGCCGAACCGGCAGCCTCCGGCTGGGTTCTGCGGCGGCGACGAAGCAGGAGCCGCGGCCTGACGGGCGAGTTTGGGAGCTCGCCGATGTCGGGATCCTACGCCGCCGTGCTTGGATTGGGTGTGCGCTGGCGCTACCGGATCGCTGGCTATGTCACGATCCGGGCGGGCGGCGGCTGGGGGTAACGACCCCGAGTTCGTAGGCGAGCACGACGGCCTGCACGCGGTCGCGCACGCCGAGTTTCATCATCATGCGGGTGACGTGTGTCTTCACGGTCGTCTCACCGATGATCAGCTCGGCGGCGATCTCCGCGTTGGACTTGCCATGCGCCACGAGGCGGAAGACCTCGAGCTCGCGCGGCGTGAGTTCGTCGAGTCCTGGCCGAGCCGGAGCGGCGGGTGGGGTCGCCGCAAACTCCTCGATCAACCGGCGGGTGATCGCCGGCGCCAGGAGCGCATCCCCCGCGGCCACCATTCGCACGCCCGCGGCGAGTTGATTCGCCGGTGCGTCCTTGAGCAGGAATCCGCTGGCGCCGGCCCTCAGGGCGTCGTACACGTACTCGTCCAGGTCGAACGTGGTCAGCATCAGCACCCGAGTCGACGTCTCAGCGTCGCGCTGCACCACACGACGGGTCGCCTCGATCCCGTCGAGCTCCGGCATCCGGATGTCCATCAGCACGACATCCGGTTGGAGCTCTCGGGCCATCGCAACCGCCTCGCGCCCGTCCGTGGCCTCGCCGACGACGTCGATATCTGGCTCGGCGTCGAGGATCATGCGCAAGCCCGTCCGCACGAGTTGCTGGTCGTCGGCAATCAGGACGCGAATGCTCGAGCTCAAGCGAGCACCCCCTCGAAGGCCCGGGGTAAGCGAACGCGGAGTCGCCCTTCGTCAGCCTCGAGTTCGCCATCGCACAGCGCAACGCGCTCTCGCATCGCCAGCGTGGGCCAGCTCACGATAGGTGCGCTGTGCGCGCTGACATCCAACTCGAGGTCGCGTTCGGCGAACGTCAGCCGCACCTCCAGGGGGCCCGCGCCGGTGCTTGCCAGCGCCTCTTCGAGGATCCGGTAGACGCCGAGGTCGACGCTCGCCGGCAGCGGCCCCGGGTCTCCGTCGACCTCGAGCTCGACCTGGCGGCGCTGCTCACGAGCCTGCTCTAGCAGCCCGTGAATCTGGCCCACTCCCGGCTGCGGCGCCAGCTCGGCCGCCTCGCCGGCCCGCCGCAGCACGCCCAGGATGCGGCGCATCTCTGACAGGGTCTCCCGGCCGGCTTCCTCGACGGCCGCCATCGCTGCGTCCGCGCGATCGAGATCCTCATCGAGCAGTTGCTGCGCGGCTTCGGTCTGCACGACCATCGCGCTGACGCTGCCCGCGACCACGGCGTGGAGCTCGCGGGCGATCCGCGTTCGTTCGTCGGCGACCGCCAGGAGCTCGCGACTCTCGCGCTCGGCCGCGAGCCGCTCCGCCTTGCGCCCAAGCTCCTCGTCCAGCAGCCGGTGCGCGCGCACAGCTCGCCCGAAGGCCCAGGACGCCGCTGAGATACCGGTAGGCAGCGCAGAGTCGCGCAGGCTCATGTGCGGTGTCATGGCGGCGAGCGCCCACGGAGCGACCAAACAGACCGCGAGCCCGATCACAGCGCGGGTCTGCGGCTCGTACGCCGCGACCGTATACGCCGCGATGATCAACAGGGGAAGGGGATTAACGAGCGCAAAGAGGTCCGTGAGCGTCGCGGTCATCAGAACGGCGAAGCCCACCGTCAGACACGCGTAGGCCAGCGGCGCGCGGCGCCGCCAGACCAGTGGGACCGTGATGGCCGCCGCTGCGAGAACGTTGAGCGCGAGCGGGCCGCTGTGGTGCCTGACGGTCACGATCCGGACCTCGAATGCGACCAGCGCGACGGCCGCGAGCGCCGGATCGAGCCACCGGTCTCGGACCCGCACGGCTTGCCAGATTCTGCTCATGAGGGCAGCGTCTCGGGCAGCGGAATGCGGGCTCGGACCCTGAAGCCTCCCCCACGGGCTCGCCCCGCCTGGAGCTCACCGCCGTAGAGAACCAGCCGCTCCCGCATCCCCACCAATCCCTGCCCGGTGGCGTCCGTGTCGCCGTCCGCCAGCGCTGGACCGCGACCGGTGTCGGATATGTCGAGCTCCAGCGCGCCCGTGGTAAACGTGACCCTGACCAGGGCCCGGGCCGGACCGGCGTGCTTGATCGCGTTCGTCAGGGCTTCTTGAACCACGCGGAAGGCCACCAGGTCGAGGCCAGGCGACAGCTCACGTGCCTCGCCATCGATCCGCAGCTCGACCGGCAATCCGGCGGCGCGGGCCCGTGTGATGAGCGCGCCCAGCTGCGACAGCGCCGGCGCGGTCGCCCCCGCGAGCTCCTCGTCGCCATGACGGAGCACGCCGATCATCCTGCGCATCTCCATCAGCGCATCGCGGCCGCAGCTCTGGACCGAGCTCAGCGCATCCCGAGCAGCCTCGCGATCGGTGACGGCAACCCGGCGGGCGGCTTGAGTCTGGATCACCATCACGCTCACGCCGTGGGCCACGACGTCGTGGAGTTCGCGCGCGATCCGGTTGCGCTCCTCGGCGGCGGCGTGCCGCGCGCGCTCCTGCTGCTCGCGCTCGAGCCGTTGTGCGTTGGCCTGCAGCTCGCGAGTCAGCGCGGCGCGTGAGCCGACCGCGCGGCCGGCTGCGAACGGCACGCCGACGAACGGCGTCCATTGTGTGGCGACCTCGACTACGCCAGGATTGCCCCCGACGATGACGATGACCGCGACCGCGGCGACGAGCAGCACGGCGTCCACCTTGGGTCGCCCCCGCTGGATGGAGAGGCGCCCGAGCATGTAATAGTCGAGCACCGCAGCGATCGGCTCGATCGTCGTGTGCGCGCCGTGGCTGCCGACCCCAGCCGCCGTGATGCTCACGACCGCGACGGCGGTCGCAGCGGCCGGCACACGCCGGCGCCACGCCACCGTGGCGCAGCTCGCGGCAGCGGCGAGCAGCGTGAGCGGGCCGTGATGCTTCCAGGCTGCGGCCACAGCGACAACACCAGCGACCAGCGCCACAGCGACGACGGCGTCCACTGTGCGCGGGTCGATCCCGCGCGCGCGCGTCAACAGGTTCTCTAGCCGCCTCACGGCTCGGACGGTACCGGCGAGCAGCCCGCCGCACATCGTCTCAGACGATGACCCTGCGTCCTACTCGAGTAGGACATCGGTCCTCTGACGGTCGACGGCGCTCCTCCCGGCGGCCGCCGCGAAATCAGCTCGAGGGCGACCGCAAATCGCCCCTCAGCCTGACGACAGCGAGGTCCTCTCCTGGGAGCGTGTCGGCATGAGCCTGAAGGGACGGATCGAGGAGCAGCGATGAAGACCTGGACCACAGAGACAGCGCCCGGGTCAGCGGCGCGCTCGCCGGGCGCCGGCTGGAGTTCGACGTCGAGATCCACGAAGCCGATCAAGAACGCCTGTCGCTGGTCGCCAACGGTCCGGTCTCGATCGGCGCCGAGTACCTGCTTGCGCCGGCCGACGGCGGGAGCGATGTCCGCCCTGTGGCGGAAGTAAAACGGGATCACCGGGAGAGGAGGGGTCGCGATGACCACCATGGAACTGATCGAGCGTCGGGAACTCGCGCATAGGAGCGACGACGGGATCGACGTCACCCTCTTCTGGAGCAAGGCTTCGAACCGGGTCACGATCTCCGTTTTCCACGCGCGCTCCGCGACGGCGCTCGAATTCGAGGTCAACGGCGCTGACGCGCTCGATGCCTTCAACCATCCCTACGCCTACGCCGCCACTGGCGGCGGGCACCACATCGCTGCGCCGCACGGAGTGACAAGCCAGTGAGCGTCGCGACACAACCCCTCTGGATCGCGAGGCCGCTATGCATCCACACCTTCTCTATCAGCTCGCCCAGGCACGAAACGACGAGATCCGGCAAAGCGCCACCGGCGTCGCGGCGACTCGACCGGCTCGGTCTGCCGTACGCCGGCGGCCTCGCTGGCTGGGCCGGATCACCACCCCACCGACCGGCGGTCGCCTTAAGCGCGAGCCCGGGGCGATCGCGATCCGCTCTAGCCGGCCACGCACCACCACCAACACCCTGTCCGCAGAGAGGTAGCCGCGATGCCTGACAGCTCGATCACATCCCACGTCGCCCATACCGGTGCGATTGCCCGCCTCGCGCGCTTCGTGCTCGCGCACCGGCGGCTCGTGGTGCTGCTGTGGGTGCTGCTGCTGCCCGCCGGAATCTACGGCGCAGCCCATGTCTCCAAGCGGCTGTCGACCGATTTCTCGCTCCCCGGCCAACCTGGCTACGAGACGGCGCAGCAGATCACCCAACTCTACGGAAACGGCGGGGAGACCGATCCAACGGTCGTTCTGGTGACCCTTCCGCCCGGCCAGACCGTGGCGAGCGAAGCGCGACGACTCAGCCGCGCGTTCGACCAGGCCCATGCGGCCGTTCCGCAGGACCGGATCGTCGACTACGCGGCCACCGGCGACCGTCGTTTCATCACGGGCGGCGGACGCTCGACCTTCGCCCTCCTGTTCACCCCGGCCGGCAAGGGGTTCGGCGGCCCGGCGACCTCGTCCGCGTTCGGCAGCGCGCTCTCCCGTGCACTGCCGGCCCGAACACAGATCGGGGTGACCGGGCTCGATCAGCTCGCGAGCGGCGGCAGCTCGAAGGGACCGGGCGTGCTTGTCGAGACGCTGATCGGCGCCGGCGGCGCGCTCGCGGTGCTGGCCTTCGTGTTCGCCTCAATGCTCGCGCTGCTTCCGCTGCTGATCGCAGCGAGCTCGATCCTCACCACGCTGCTCGTGGTCCTCGGCGTGACGACGTTCGCCAACGTCTCGTTCATCGTTCTGTTCCTGGTCTCGCTCGTCGGCCTCGGCGTGGCGATCGACTACTCGCTGTTGATCGTCACCCGCTGGCGGGAGGAGCGCGAACACGGCCGCGACAACCACGACGCGGTCGTCGCCGCGATGGCGACCGCCGGCCGCGCGGTCGTCCTGTCCGGCCTGACGGTGCGATCGGGCTGCTGTCGCTGATCGTCCTGCCGGTGCCGGGGCTTCGCAGTGTCGGCTACGGCGGGATGCTGATCCCGCTCGTGTCCACCGCGGTGGTGCTCACGCTCCTGCCGGCGCTGCTGGGCGGCATCGGCCCGCGCGTCGACTGGCCGCGCGTGCGTCACGAGGGGCGCGCCAGCCGCGCCTGGACCGCCTGGACCCGTGGTGTCGTGCGCGGCCGCTGGGCCGCGGCGGCCATCGCGTTCGCGGTCCTGATCGTGCTCATCATCCCCGTGTTCAGCCTGACCACCGGCGAGACCGCGCCCAGCGCCTACGCCAAGAGCGGCAGCGCCCACGACACCTACCAGCAGCTGCTCGCGGGCGGGGCGCCGGGCGGCGCGCTGACCCCGATCGAAGTCCTCACCCGCGCCAAAGACGCGCACACGGTCACCGCGCGGCTCGAGCGCGTCCCGGGAATCGCCACCGTCGCTCACTCCACCGCTCCCGACAGCAACCGCGCCGGAACCACCGTCCTGGTGGCCATCCCGCGCACCGAGACGGTCAACGCCAGCTCGCTGGCACCGGTCAGCGCCGTCCGCGGTGCGGTGCGCAACACCCCCGGCGTGATCGGCGTCGCCGGCGACGGCGCGATCGATCTCGACTACCAGAACGCCGTGTTCGGCAGCTTCCCGCTGATGTTCGCTGTGATCGCAGTGCTGACGATCGCGCTGCTCGCCCGCGCGTTCCGCTCGATCGTGCTCGCGGTCAAGGCAGTGCTGCTCAACCTGATCTCGATGGCCGCCACGTTTGGCGTGATGACCTGGGTCTGGCAGGAGGGACACCTGTCCTCGGCCATCTTCGGGATCCCGGCTACCGGCGCGATCACGTTCTGGATCCCGCTGATGGTGTTCGCGTTCCTGTTCGGTCTGTCGATGGACTACGAGGTGTTCATCCTCGCCCGCGTGCGCGAGGAATACGACCGCACCGGCTCCACTGACGCGGCGATCGTCGAAGGGCTGGGGCGCACCGGACGCCTCGTGACCAGTGCGGCGCTGATCCTGTTCCTCGCCTTCGCCTCGCTGACAGCGGCACCGGAGACGGATGTCAAGGTGCTCGCGACCGGGCTCGGAGTGGGCATCCTGCTCGACGCGACGCTCGTCCGCGCGGTGCTCCTGCCCGCGCTCGTCTCCCTGCTGGGCAGGTGGAACTGGTGGTTCCCACGGCCGGTCGCCCGCTTCCTACGCGCCTCCCGCCCGCCCCGGCTCGCGATCGAGGCGGCCGACCAATGACACCCTCTGATTCCACGCGGCGGATCATGATCGCCGGCGGCAGCGGTCTGATCGGGCGTCACCTTTCCGCTGCGCTGCTCGCGCGGGATGACGAGGTGCTCGTGCTCTCGCGCCACCCAGCCTCAGTGCAGGCGAGGCTGCCCGGATGCGCGGTGTTGCGCTGGCATCCAGGGTCCGACGGGAGATGGCAGGACGAACTCGACGTCGTCGATGCCGTGGTCGACGGCCGCTACGCCGGTGCCCAATCGCGAACAGCGAACGGACGTCGTCACATCAGCCTCGCGAATTACGGCATCGAGATGAGTTCTTGTCCCAACGCGGGTCGTAACAGGGCGATGAGCGCAACAACGACAGGCCGGCCTCACACCTCGGCGCCGAGGGCGCAGATCATCCGGCGCGTCACGATCATCGCGCTCCTCAGCGTCGCGATTATCACGCTGTTGCTGGCGGTCCCCGGGTTGCAGGGCGTCGCCGGGCAGATCTCTCACATGGACGCCAGTTGGGTGATCGCGGCCGTGGCTTTGGAGCTCGGTTCGTGCGCCGCCTTTGTGGTGGTGTTCCGGTTGTTCTTCGACGAGCTGCCGGCGGATGCGGCGTGCGAGCTTGCCTGGACCGAGCAGGGAGCCGGGGCGCTACTGCCGGGCGGTGGCGTCGGCGCGATGGCGGTCGGGGGATGGCTGCTGCGTCGAGCGGGGATCTCGAAGCAGCAGGTCATCGAACGCTCGAGCGCTCTGTTCTTCCTCACCAGCGCCGTCAACGTCGCCGCCCTTCTCGGCGCCGGCGCGCTGCTCGTAATGGGCGTCCTCGCCGGCCCGCAGGACCTGCTGCTGTCGGGGATCCCGATCTTGGGCGGGCTTGTCGCGACTGCCGCGGTGCTGCTTGTCCCCGTCCTGATGCGACGCGCGCCCGGTCGGCGCCGGAAGGCCTGGCTGGTTGATCTGGTGGACGGCATCGATGGTGCCCGGCGGTCGCTGCTCCGGCCGAGCTGGCGCCTGGTCGGCGCGCTCGGGTACCTCGGGCTCGACATCGCCGCGCTCGGCGCGACGTTCGCCGCCAGCGGTCATCCGCTACCCGTCGCCCCACTGGTGCTCGGGTACCTGATCGGGTACCTCGCGAACCTGATCCCGATCCCCGGCGGCTTCGGCGTACTCGAAGGAGGCCTCGCCGGCGCGCTGATCGCCTACGGCGCCCCGCCTACCCAGGCGGCAGCCGCGGTGATCGTCTACCACGTGATCGCGTTCTGGATCCCGAGCCTCGGCGGACTACTCGGCTACTCACTCCTCTCGCGGCGCCTCACCCCTCCAGACGCCGCGGTCAGCGGCGAGCGCCGCCACGCGCCGCCCGCCCGACTGACGCCCGAGCCCGCCTACTAAGCCCTTACACAAGCCGACTACGCGGCGCAGCCTCGCCCACCAGCGACCAGCGCCACAGCGACGACGGCGTCCGCTGTGCGCGGGTCGATCCCGCGCGCGCGTCAACAGGTTCTCTAGCCGCCTCACGGCTCGGACGGTACCGGCGAGCAGCCCGCCGCACATCGTCTCAGACGATGACCCTGCGTCCTACTCGAGTAGGACATCGGTCCTCTGACGGTCTACCGCGCTCCTCCCGGCGGCCGCCGCGAAATCAGCTCGAGGGCGACCGCAAATCGCCCCTCAGCCTGACGACAGCGAGGTCCTCTCCTGGGAGCGTGTCGGGCATGAGCCTGAAGGGACGGATCGAGGAGCAGCGATGAAGACCTGGACCACAGAGACATGGGTGGCGGGAGCGCCCGAGCACGTGCTCGAGCTGCTCACCGAACCCGACGCCATCGCCCGCTGGGCGCCGATCCCGTTCGAGCTGCTCGACCTCGACGGCGAGCGGCTCGTCGCGGGTACTCGCGCCCGGGTCAGCGGCGCGCTCGCCGGGCGCCGGCTGGAGTTCGACGTCGAGATCCACGAAGCCGATCAAGAACGCCTGTCGCTGGTCGCCAACGGTCCGGTCTCGATCGGCGCCGAGTACCTGCTTGCGCCGGCCGACGATGGCAGCGATGTCCGCGCCTCGGTCTCGGTCAGCGGCCGCGGGTTGTTCGGCGGGATCCTCGCCCGCGCGTTTGAGGCCGTGCTTGCCGCTGGAGCTCTGCGTGCCTCCGTCGCGCGGATCGGGCGGGAGCTGGAACCCGCACTTGCTTGAAACCAACCGAGGCACCCAAAAGGAGAAGGTCACATGACAATGACAATGCGTGCCGAGGCGGCGCTCAATCGGAGGCCGCGCGACCACGAGCTCCCGCCGGCCGTGTCGGCGACCGAGGTGACTCGCCGCTACGGCCGCGACGACTCGGCCGTCGACGCACTGGCGGGTGTTTCGATCGACGTGCCAGTCGGTCAGTTCACGGCCGTGATGGGGCCGTCGGGCTCTGGCAAGTCGACCTTGATGCACATCCTCGCCGGGCTCGATCAACCCACCGAGGGCACGGTGACGATCGCCGGACTCGAGATCTCCTCGATGAGCGACGGCGAGCTGACACGCCTGCGCCGCCGCCACATCGGGTTCGTGTTTCAGCTCTTCAACCTGTTGCCGATGCTCACGGCGGAGGAGAACATCGTGCTGCCCCTGTCGATCGCCGGCGAGAAGCCCGATCGCGCGTGGGTCGAGGAGCTGCTGGAGACTGTGGGGATCGCGGATCGGCGGACCCACCGGCCCGCCGAGCTGTCGGGCGGTCAGCAGCAGCGCGTCTCGATCGCGCGGGCGCTTGTGACCGCACCGACCGTGCTGTTCGCGGATGAGCCGACCGGCAACCTCGACTCGAGCACCTCGCGAGGCGTGCTGGAGCTGCTGCGCCACTCGGTCGACGGGCTCGGGCAGACCATCGTGATGGTCACCCATGACCCGCACGCGGCGGCGCAGGCCGACCGCATCCTGTTCCTCGCCGACGGACTCATCGTCAAGGAGATTCCGGCCTCGAGCGCCGCCGAGGTGCTCGAGGCGATGCAGGAGGTGATTGGACGATGACCGCCGTCGCTCTCAAGGGGCTGCTCGGGCGAAAGCTCCGCTCGGTCCTCACCGGGCTGGCGATCGTGCTCGGCGTGGCGATGATCAGCGGCACCTTCATCCTCACCGACACCATCAACCAGGCGTTCACCAACGTCTTCAACGTCTCCTACCGAAACGCCGACGCGACCATCTCGGGCAAGCAGTTCGTCTCGGGCACCCACAGCGCTCCGACCGTCCCGGCGTCGGTGCTGACGAGAGTCCGGGCGCTGCCGGACGTCGCGGCGGCCAGCGGCTCCTACCTGTTCGACCCCGTGACGCTCGTCGACCGCCGCGGCAAGACGATCGCGAGCGGCGGGCCGAGCCTCGGCTTCGGCATCGACCCCAGCCAGCGGCTGTTCAACCCGATCACGCTGACCTCCGGCCACTGGGCCGAAGGTCCGCGGCAGGTGGTGATCGACACCGCCACCGCCGCCAGGGACCACTACAAGGTGGGCGACACGATCTCCGCCAAGGGCGACGGCCCCATCAAGTCCTACACCGTGGTCGGCCTCGGCAAGATCAGCGGCGTGTCGATCGGCGGCGCGACGCTGGCCGTGTTCGACGTGCCGACGGCGGCCTCCATCCTCCACAAGACCGGCTACGACAACATCTCGGTCGCGGCCAAGCCCGGCGTATCGCAGACGCGCCTGGCGGCGGAGATCAAACCCCTCCTGCCGCCGGTGGCGCAGGTTCGCACGGGCAGCCAACAGGCCAGCCACGAAGCCGCCCAGGTGACGGCGAACTCGAGCGTGGTCAAGTACTTCCTGCTCGCGTTCGGCGCCATCGCCCTGTTCGTGGGCGCGTTCGTGATCTTCAACACCATCTCGATCACGATCGCGCAGCGCACGCGCGAACTGGCGACGTTGCGCACGCTGGGCGCCTCGCGGCGGCAGGTGCGGCGGTCGGTCATGCTGGAGAGCCTCGTCATCGGCCTCGCGGCTTCGGTCGTCGGCCTGTTCGCCGGGCTGGGGCTCGCCAAGGGCCTCAACGCAGCCTTCGTCGCCCTCGGCGTCAACCTCCCCCAGGCCGCAACGGTCCTCGCCGACCGCACGATCATCGTCTCCCTGCTCGTGGGGACGCTCGTGACGCTGGCCGCGGGGCTGTTTCCGGCGATCAGAGCCACGCGGGTGCCGCCGATCTCCGCGGTCCGCGAAGGCGCCGTCCTCCCCACCTCGCCTCACGCTCACCGGCGGCCGTACGTAGCCGGGGCCGTGATGCTGCTCGGGCTGGCGGTGATCGTGCAGGGCCTGTTCGCCACCAGCGGGGCCGAGTCGGTGCTGGTGCTGCTCGGCGCCGGCACGCTCATGCTGTTCATCGGCGTCGCGCTCGTCTCGAACTACGTCGTCCGGCCGCTCGTGTCGGTCGTCGGGCGTCCCGCCCGGGCATTCGGCGGCGCAGCGGGGCGTCTGGCCGTCGCCAACTCCGTCCGCAACACCAGCCGCACCGCGGCCACGGCGGCGGCGTTGATGATCGGCCTCGCGCTGATCGCCTTCGTCGCCACCCTCGGCGACGGCCTCACCAATTCGGTCAAGGACGCGCTGGGCAAGCAGGTCAACGCCGACTACGTGCTCACGCCGAGCTCAACCGGAAGCGCGTCATTCCCCACCCAAACGGCGTCGGCCCTGGCCGGGGTGCGCGGCGTCGAGGTCGTCTCGGCGGTTCGCAGCGATCACGCGAACATCTTCGGCGCGAGCACAACCGTCGGCGGCGTCGACCCGGCGACGATCGGTCGCGTCTACCGGTTCGCGTGGAAGAACGGCTCGGACCTCGCCCTCTCACACCTCGGCGACGGCGCGATCGTCGACTCGAGCTACGCGACCAAGCACCATCTGCGGGCCGGAAGCCGGTTCACGCTCCAGGCCCCGAACGGCACCACGCGGCAGGAAACCGTGACCGCGACATACGACCCGCCGCAGGCCGATCCGGTGCTCCCGACCGTCGTGATCTCACAAGCCGCGTTCGACAGCACCTTCCCGACGCCCCAGGACAACCAGGCGTTCCTCAAGGTCGCCGGCGGCCCGAGCGCGGCGACGACGGCCGAACTCAGACGCGACCTCACCGCCTACCCGGACGCGAAGATCCAAACCCGAACCGCGTGGGTGACGGCTCAGGGCAAGAGCTTTGACCAGGTCCTCGACCTGTTCTACGTCCTGCTCGCCCTGTCGGTGATCATCAGCGTGTTCGGCATGATCAACACCCTGGTGCTGGCCGTGTTCGAACGCACCCGCGAGCTCGGGATGCTCCGCGCGATCGGGATGAGCCGCCGGCAGATGCGGCGGATGATCCGCCACGAAAGCATCGTCACCGCGCTCATCGGCGCCGCCCTCGGCCTGCCCCTCGGCGTACTCCTCGCCGCGCTCACCACCCGCGCGCTGGGAAGCCTCGGGATCGGATTCCACCTACCCGGCGAGCAGCTCGCCTACTTCGTCCTGCTCGCGGTAGCGGCCGGAATCGGAGCCGCCGTCCTCCCCGCCCGGAGAGCCGCCCGACTCAACGTGCTGCACGCACTCCAGTACGAGTGAACAACCCGTTCGACGGTTCCCGGCCGGCACCACACGCCGACCGGGAACCGTGGGCCCGAACGCCACCGCACCATCACCCTGATCATGGTCCTCGCCAACATCTTCCAGCCGCTGATCGACATCTTCGGTCCGGTCCTGGTCTTCTTCCACAGCATCATCGGTGGCTCGTGGGGGTGGTCGATCATCGCGCTGACGGTCCTCATCCGCGCTCTGCTCCTGCCACTCGCCGTCAAGCAGATGCACTCGATGCAGAAGCTCCAACAGGTGGCGCCACAGATGAAGGCGATCCAGGCGAAGTACAAGGACGACAAGCAGCGCCAGCAGCAGGAGATCATGAAGTTCTACAGGGAGAACGACATCAAGCCGTTCGCCTCGTTTCTCCCGCTCGTCGCTCAGGTCCCGGTGTTCATCGGTCTCTTCTACACCCTGCGGACAAGGCTGCGCGAGGACATCTGTCCGGGCCTCCAGGCGGCGTTTCGCCACGCCTACGCCGCGCAGCACAACATCCCGCTCCACGAAGCTGCGGGACAGACGGTTGCCTGCCATGGGCTCAATGGATCGAGCTGGCTCTTTATCCACGACCTGACGAACACCGCTACCGGCCTCACCCTGGTCGTGCTGATCGTGTTGTACGTCGGCACGCAGCTCGCGTCGAGCCTGATGATGCAGGCGCCGACCATGGATCACCCGCAGCGGCGGATGATGGTGCTGCTGCCGCTGTTCTTCGTGATCTTCATCGTGAACTTCCCCGCCGGGTTGATCCTCTACTGGATCACCACGAACACCTGGACGATGGGGCAACAGTGGGTGATCCGGAGGAGGATCGGGCCGGTCGTGCCGGTGACCCCGGCCGCTCCAGCCCCATCGTCGGGCGGCCGCGACGGCGGGCCGGTCACGACGACCGCCAATGGGGACGCGTCCGGTGAGTGTGGCGGACTCTCCGCGTTACTGCGCGGAAAGCCCAGGTCCGAGGAGAAGCAGCCCGCCGCCGTCGGATCGGCCACGCGCACGCGGCGCGAGGCGCCGCCCCCGCCTCCACCCCGCAAGAAGAAGACGCGTTCAGGACGCCGGCACTAGCAATGGGGACCGGCATGATGAGCGCGTCCGAGTGCGTGCGAGAGCTGCTCAAGCGAATCGCGACCGGCCGGGGTCGAGATCTTGATCGCGCTCGGCGGGCAGGTCGCCGACCGCGCTGCTGCTCTGTGACCAAATGAGCCACGACGTGGCCGCTCCCGGACGCCACTCAATGCGACCGCTGTCGGACAAACTCGACAGTGCGTGCGAGCCAGCAGCTCTCCCCGCTTCGCCGGAGAGCGGCGGTGAGCCATGACTGCCGCTCGTCGTCCGGAGCGCTGCGCTCCCGCATTGCGGTCGCCGATGCGAGTCAATTCGAACGCCCCTGACACTCGGATCGGACCGATCTCTCAACTGCCTTGCCTCGCGGCACCATCGCCGTGATGCCCCGAAGCTCCGACTAGGAAGCTGACCTCCGACGCATCGCCTTGGTGCTTGCGCGCGCGAGGCCGGGCGATATGTGGCGGAGACCCGCATGTATGCGCGGCTGCGCATAACTGCCTTTCTGCTCGCGCGGGTACGAGCGAGTTTTCGTTCGTATCTCCGATGCATGCGAAGCCGACGTCGGACACATCCACGGCCGAAAGCGGTCGTTTCGTTGATGGGCGCGACCTGCGCGGCCATGAACGGTCCCGAGCCCAACACGCGGGTTGGCGTGGGTCCCTAGCGACGCTTCCGTTAGACACGAGGCCGTCATCCGCCCAGCGCGATCAGGAGCGCGATCGCGAGGCCGAGCAGAGACGTGATCAGCCCGAACGCTGCGATCAAGCGCTTGCTGAGGCGGGTGAGGCGTCCGGGACCCGCGTCCCTTTGGATCACGCGGTAGTGCCAAACACCTAGAAGCGGTGCGATTGCGCCGAGAACCGCGAAGATCGCCCCGATCACCTGGTAGAACGAAGAGGCTTTCGTCGAGATCTTGGGCACGACGCCGCCTAATCCGACGGCGAGCGCATAGGCGCCGAATGCCGTGCGGTACCAGGCAAGCAACGTTCGATCGCCCGCCAGAAGTGTCCGTTCCCGAGTCTCGCTGGGCAGCTTGTCCGACTGCGTTGTGTCCAGCCCCAGAGCGTGGTCAGATGCCATTTCCACACACCTCTGGTCGGCGCTTTCCGACTCGCGAGGATCTTCGCGCGAACACGCCGTCGAACATTCGACGGCCGGGCTGAACACTGCCACCATCAACCTCTTGGCCGGCGACGGCCATCTCTGCGACGGCGGGGACTACGCACTGATGAGGAGGCCTTAGGAGAGGAAGAGGCAGTTCGAGCAGTCGAGATTTCACAGCCCCAGTCGGCTTGGCCATGATGTGAAACGCCCGCGGAGCGTCTGGCATCGTCAACAGCCCCGAGTTCGCGACGACTGACATCATCGAAGGGGTGGCTCCTTGGGCAGCGAGTCCCGGCGTCACGTTCTCGTGGGCCTATCGGCCGTCGATGCAGAGTGTTGGAAGCAGCCTGGACAGGCGCTCGCTTGCGGTAGCGTTGCGTGCCACCCTCCACTCGGCACGACCAACGGTCGCATCGCGCAGGAGAACGGCGCCAACGCGCCAGCAAGCTGGTCCCGCGCGCACCACTCAACGGGCAGCTACACACCTCTAGAGCACCACATCCAAGCCTAGTGCCCGCAGTGCTCGGCGATCTCCTTGCCGACCTCTGCAGCCGAAAGTCCCTCAGGCGCGAAAAGGCTGCGTCGCACCGAACAAATTGCATGTCGGCTGACTCATAGGAGCGTGATCACTCCCCTGGCGATCAACACCACGCCGATCGCCCCGGCCCCTATCACAGCTGCCCCGCGACCGCTGCGACTGAGCCAGGACTTAAACCGGTTGACCCGGTCCTGAGTACGGTCCGGCGCGAACAGATATCCGACTAGGGGCAGCTCGATCAGGATCTGCTGCATGAGGCAGAAGTAGACGACCAGCAGCACGGTCGCGACGGTTCCCGGGTTGAGCTTGTGGATATGATCGAGCGCGTCGAGGAAGGAGACGCCCGGGAAGCTGAGAATCGCTCCGACCAGGAACGTCAGCTTCGGATCGCCCTTCCCGAGCATCCGCATTGGCATCGACTCCGTTGGCTTGCCGGCCTCTCGTTTGGCCTGCAGTTTTGCCTCCTTCTTGGCTCGCCGGCGCTCTTGCAGGGGTTGGTCACGACGGGTTCGCACCACCCACGCGATCGCAAGCGCGAGGAGTCCGACGACTATGTCCTCGAGAGGACTGATGGTGTGCTTGGACGTGTTCTCGGTGCTCGAGCCGTGCAGCGAGAAGACGATCACGAGGCCGAGCGTGATGCTGGTCGTGTAGGCGCCGAGCACGTACCCGATCATCAGCCGTTTCGGGTTTGGGAGCAGCAGCATTAGCGTCACCGCTGCGAGCAGCGAGGGGTTGAAGATCGCGAGCAGCGACAGCAGGAAGATGTCGAGTAGGTTGCTGCTCATGCTTGTCGTCTTCCGTTAGCGGGGGTTTCGTTCGAGAGCGAGCGCCGCGCCAGCGCGCGCTGCGCGAGGAGTGTCGGGCAGCCGCCCACCAGCAGCATCGTGACGTTGATGCCGAGAACCAGCAGGGCGCCCGCGGCCTTCGAGACCTCGCCGACACCCGCGGCGACCCCGAGATACGCCGAGGCGGGGATTGTCGTGACGGAGATCGCCACTCCGACGGCCGAGCTCGCTCGCGTCTCGAGCGCGAGCATTCCCGCAACGCCGGCGGCTAAGGCGACGATCGGCGTCGAGACGTTGACGGTCGAGAGGCCTGCCAGGAACCCGCCCTGTCCCACGATGAACCCGCTCGGCAACAGGTTCAGGTGGTTGAGCGCGAACGTCATCACAACCCCTACGAGGCAGGCCGTGCCGAGCCCCGCGGCCAAGGCCACGACAGCGCGTGCAGAGAGGCGCCAGCGTTCAAGCACCAGGGCGGTCGCCGCCGCTGTGATCGGGAGGGCGTCGGGGCTGATCGCCATCGCGCCTACCACCAGCGTCACGTTCTCGTAGATGACTCCGAAGGCGGCGATGATCCCTGCCGTCGCCATGAACGCGAGGTAGCGCGGGAACGGACGGGCGTTCGCGCCGGCCTGGCTCAGCAGGTCGGCCCAGACGACGCTTGCGAGCGGCCGCTGCGCCGCCGACGCGCCGATCGAATCCAGCCGCAACAACACGACGTCCTCCTTGGGCACCCCCAACCGTCGCACCTGCGCCAGCGCCCCGTCGACTGCGTCGTCGAAGAGATCGGCCGTCACCTGCGCGGTCCCGGCGCCTCCGTCTACCATGCGTATCACGTGCCGGGAGCCCGGCACGTGCTGGAGGCGGGCAGCGACGTCGCCGATCGTCGCCGAGGTGCCGAACACGCGCAGCTGCAGCATCGGGCCTCCGTGAATCAGCGCCCGACCCGGCGCATCATGTCATCGGCGGTGGCGACCGCGATTACGTAGGCGACGTGTGTGCCGACGCTCGTCGCCAGGACGTCGCCCGGCCACCGCCAGGGCGGCGGGGTCCGGCCGAGCAGTGGGAACAACGACAGGGTGGCGCTCATCAGCGTGCCGCCGAAGATGGCGCTCGCCCACGGCTCGGCAATTCTCTGGTGCAGGACTCCGTGCCAGACGCCGAACACCGAGCCGTAGCTCCAGCGCAACGCGAGGCCGAGGTCTTGCTCCTCACGGTTAGTCACGTGCGGCAGGTGCATCACCGACGCGACGATCTGTCCCGGCGCGAGCGAGTCGTCGTAGTCGAGTGGTCCACGTTTTGACCGGAGACGACGCTCGAGCCCATACGCGAGCGTGAGCGCAGCGGTACCGGCTGTCCCGGCGAGCACGCTCCGGACCGGGATTCGCCGTGCCAGAAGCCCAGCTCGCTTGTGGTAGGTCTCGATCATGTCAACCTCTCCTTATTCGTCTCGAGCGTGACGACCCGATCGACCTGATCGAGCCCTTCGCTCCGGTGAGTGATCAGCAGCACGGTGGCCCCGCCGGCGGCAGCCAACACATCCCGCATGAGCTCGGTCGCAGTGGCGGGATCGGCGGTTGGCTCGTCGAGCACCAGCACCGGCGCGCCGGCGAGCAACGCCCGAGCGAGGACGACCCGCTGCCGCTGCCCGCAAGAGAGCTCGCATCCGGCCTCGCAACCAGCGTGCCCAGCCCGTCCGGGAGCCGAGAATCCCACTTTCAGGAGCGGCCGCGCCGACCGGGTACGTCCCAACAGGCGCGGTTCCAGGGCAGCCACCGGACCTAGCCCGGAACGGTGCCGTCGTGACCCGCGCCGACGGCCGCGACAGGGGCCTCGACCTGCTCCCCGCCCAGCCGCTTGCGGAAGACGTGGTAGGTCCAGCCCTGGTAGAGGATCACGAGCGGGGTAAAGATCGCCGCCACGACGGTGATCACTTGGAGCGCATAGTGACCGGCGGCGGCGTTAGAAGTCGTCAGGCTGTTGGCGAAGGTCGGGTGCGAGACGAGCACCCGCGGATACAGGCCGGTGAAGATCGTCGCCACGATCGCGATCGCTGCGAGCGCGGTCACCGAGAACGCCCACCCGCTCTTGCGGAGGCGTGTGAAGACGACGGCCAGGATCAACAGGACGGCGGTGAGGGCTGCCGGGATGGCCGTTGGAAGGATGCCCCGGCTGTTGCGATCGTGAGCGACCGCGACCGTCCAGGCGACGAACCCGATCGCGACGATCGCCGCGGCCACGGACAGCCACTGCGCCGTCGCCGCCGCCCGCTGCCGCAGTTCTCCCAGGGTCCGCAACGTCAGGTACGTCGCGCCGTGAAGCGCGAACAGAAGCACCGTGGTGAGTCCCGCCAGCACCGTGTAGGCGCTGAACAGGTCGAGAAAGTCGCCTGCGTACGCGTGCGATGAGTTGAGCGGCACACCGTGCAGGAGGTTGGCGAGCGCCACCCCCCAGAGGAACGTGGCGCCGACGCTGCCGATCGTGTTCGCCCACAGCCAGGTTGTGCGCCACCTGGACCCGTCGCGCTTCTCGCGCCACTCGAATGAGACAACCCGGACGATTAGCAGGACCAGGATCAGGAGCAGTGCGATGTAGAAGCCGGAGAACATCGTGGCGTACCACGCTGGGAAGGCGGCGAACGTCGCGCCGGCCGCGACCACCAGCCACACCTCGTTGCCATCCCAGACTGGCCCGATCGTCTCGAACATCAGGCCTCGTTCGCGTTCATTGCAGCGGCGCGGCAGCACCGGGAGCAGCATTCCGACCCCGAAGTCGAACCCCTCGAGCAGGAAGTAGCCACCCCAGAGGACCGCGATCAAGACGAACCAGAAGGTCTCAAGGCTCATCTCATGTCCCGCCCTCCGCCAGCGCCGCGGGCGATGCGGGAACCCCCACAGCCGCCCCGAGACCCCCGCCCTCTCCGACCCCCGGAGGGTCGACGCGCGCATAGCGCCGCATCAGGGCGAAGTCGACGACCCCGAGCGTGATGTAGAGCGCTACGAACACGGCGAGACTGGCCCCTACGGTGGTCGCGCTCAGGTTCGGCGAGACCGCTTGCGACGTCTTCAGCAGTCCCTGCACGATCCACGGTTGACGTCCCATCTCGGTGAGGATCCAGCCGAACGTAGCGGCGAGGTAGGGGAAGGCGATCGCCACGACCGCCGTCCACAGGAACCACCGCGCCTTCTCGAGCCTCCTCCGGGGGTAGAGCCAGGCGCCGACAGCCGCGATCAGGAACATCGCGACGCCGAGCATCGCCATCACCCGCATCGACCAATAGATGAGCTCGACGCTTGGCATGTAGTTCCCGGGTCCGTACTGCTGCTGCTCCTGCGCCTGGAGCTGGTTGAGCCCCTGGATCTTGCCGTCGAACGAGCCGGTGCCCATCCACGACAGCAGCCGCGGGATCGTGATCGCGAAGGTCGGGGTGGGGTCCTGGGGGGAGAACCCCCCGATCTGAAAGACGGAGAAACCGCACGGCTGGCATGTGTTCCACTGCGCTTCAGACGCGGCGATCTTCATGCCCTGCTGGCTCGTCACGTCCTCTCCGAAGCGGTTGCCGACCGACAGCTGGAGCAGGGTCGCGGGGACAGCCACGATCAGCGCCAGCTTCGCCGCTCGGCGGAACAGCTCGACGTTACGGCGGCGCAGGAGGTGCCAGCAGCAGATGCCGAGCATCACGATCGATCCGAAGATCAACCCGGCGAGGAGGGTGTGCAGGTATGCGATCAGTGCGAATTCGTTGGACAAGAGCGCGCCGACGCCCGTGAGCTGGGCTTTGCCGTCGACCAGCTTGTAGCCGACTGGGTGCTGCATCCACGAGTTGGCCACGAGGATCAGGTACGCCGACAGCCAGGTGCCGGCTGTGGCGATCCATATCGTGGCCAGATGCACGCGCGGCGACAGGTGGTTCCACCCGAAGATCCACAGGCCGAGGAAGGTCGCCTCGAGCATGAATGCGGCCAGACCTTCCATTGCCAGCGGCGCTCCGAACACCCCACCGACGAAGTTCGAGTACACCGCCCAGTTCATCCCGAACTGGAACTCCTGCACCAGGCCGGTCGCCACGCCGATCGCGAAATTGATCAGCAGCAGCGTGCCGAAGAAGCGCGTCAGCCGGAGCCAGGCGTCGTCGTGCTTGCGATGCCACAGCGTCTGCATCGTCGCCACCAGTGGCGCGAGGCCGAGCGTGAGTGGGACAAACAGGAAGTGGTAGATCGACGTCGTCGCGAACTGAGCGCGGCTCAGGTCAACCGTGGTGAGCGCGAGGCTGATCACCTGACCGTGCGAGTCGCGGACGGTTCGTTCTTCGGCTCGGCCGGTGCGAGCGGGCGCTCAAAGTCCGCCAGCTTGCCTTCCATGACTCGCTTCTGACGCGCCCCAAAGCCAGCCGAGATCCAGTTACTCGACATGGGCGTCCTCCGGCCGTGCTTGTCCGGCGCCCATCCGCTCGAGCAGGTGGTCACCGACGCGCAGCGCGTTGGCCATCGCCGTGAGCGCCGGGTTGACGGCGCCGATACTCGGGAAGAAGCTGGTGTCGACGACGTATAGGTTCTCGAGCTCGTGCGCGCGGGAATCTGTGTTCAGCACCGAACTGCCCGGGTCTGAGCCGAACCGGCAGGTGCCGGCCTGGTGGGCCACCCCGGCCACCGGGATCTCGTTCTTGAGATACGCCCAGTGCGGAAGCAGATGCCCGTGGTGCATCCCGAGATCGACCAGCATCGAGTGGAGCCGGTGGTAGAGGCGCTCCTTCCGCTGTGCTCATGGTTGATCCCTTCCGTCGCCGCGTTCCGAATGGTTGTTCGGCGTGACACCCCGCCCAGGGGTTCGCCGATCATGGGCACTGCCGGCTGGGTCCTCCAATGACCCGGTGTCCTGCGGCCGGGACTGGGATCACAGCCGTGTGCCGATGAGTCTCCGCCAGCGTCGCAATGCGATGCAACGGCGCTCGCACCACAGCGACTACGCGCATGCGGGTGTCACCGCTCGGGCGAAGCGGAAGTGGAATGTGGTGGACGCCTACCGCCCACACCCCTGCTGGCACCAGGGGCTCCTGTTTGGCTTGACGACCTGGTCGGCCTGTGCTACGAGGGGCAGACACGGGGTCGGAAAGCAACACAGCCGTTCGGGTATCAGGGTCGTGGCGCCTGCGTTAGTAGTGCGCCAGGCTGACGCGCCTGCCGAGGGGCGACAGGTGCTTGGACTGGGGCTCCTGCCGAGCGCTGCGATCACGGCCGCCGCCGTCGCCATTACCGTCTGGGCGACAGTGGCGACGAGCGCGTCGGGTGCGGGCGCGGCGCTGCAGGGGCTCGGGCACGGAATCGTCGTTGGGGTTCCGATCGCGGTCGCGCTCTATGTCTGCCGACTCCCCGCTCACACGCGGTTCGGAAGGGTGCTGTTGATCGTGAGCGGCCTCTGGTTCCTGGCTTCCCTCTCGACGTCCTCGTCGTCGTTGCTCTACAGCGTGGGCCAGTTTTCAAGTTGGCTTGCGGAAGTGGGTCTCGTGTACCTGGTGCTCGTGTTCCCCGGCGGGCGGCCGCGTGATCGCGTCGATCGCACGTTGTGGACCGTCGTTGTTGGGGGCACCGTGCTGCTGTTTCTCCCGACAGCGTTGTTGATCCACGAGTATCGCGCGCCTGCGCCGGGGCCGAACTGCCATCACGGCTGCCCGCATAACGTGTTCATGATCATTGACCGCCAGCCGGCGTTCATCAACAGCTTCGTCGTTCCGCTGCGAGAGCTGATCGCCACCACGGTCTTCATCATCGTGTCCGTGCGGCTGGCCCGAAGGATTCGTGGGGCAAACTCGCTGATGCGGCGCACCCTGCGGCCAGTGCTTGTCGTGGCAATCGCGTGGTTGATCTCACTGGTCCTTTTCAACGTCGCCCGCCGGACCACCGGGGCCGACTCGGCGCTCACGCAGGCCATGGCGTGGTTAGGCACATTCGCCGCGCCCGGCTTTGCGCTCGCCTTCCTCCTTGGTCTGGTGCGATGGCACCTGTTCGTGACCGCCGGGATCCGTAAGGTCAACGCCCGGCTGCTGCAGACGCCCGGACCGCAAGAGGTGCAGGAGCTGTTGGCCGAGGCGTTCGACGATCCCAGACTCCGGATCGCGTCATGGTTTGGCCGCCGGCATCGCTGGATCGACGCCCGCGGTGTCCCCGTCGAGAAGCCCGATGCAGACTCGGGACGGTACCTCAGCGAGGTGCGAGACGAACGCCGGCGAGTCGTCGCGATCCTCCATGATGCGGCGCTCGCTGGCGATCCCGCGTTTGTCGAGGCCGCCGGCGCGGCTGCATCGGTGGCATTTGCAAGTGACCGCGTCGCTGGTCGCACCGCTGGGCTGATTCGGGAGCTCAAGGCGTCCCGGGCGCGAACCCTGGCCGCGGCCGATGACGAACGCCGGCGGATCGAGCGGGATCTGCACGACGGCGCACAACAGCAACTGGTCGCACTGTCCATCCACCTCGAGCTCGCCGCCGAGAAAGCTGAGGGCGAGCACCCCGCGGAGGCAAGCGGGCTACGGGAGTTGGCCGATGAAGTCGAGCAGGCGCTCGAGCAGATGCGCATCCTCACGCGTGGGATTCACCCCGCAACGCTCGCCGAGCGAGGACTCGAAGCGATAGTCCGCTCCGCCGCCCGGCGCTCGCCGGTGCCCACAACCGTGGAGGTTAGGGACGTACGCGACTATCCCCCCGAGATCGTCACCGCCGTCTATTTCTGTTGCGTCGAAGCGCTTCAGAACGTGGCTAAGCACGCCCGCGAGGCCCATGCGGCGAACATCGTCCTTCGAGACGCGAATTCCGTGCTGAGCTTCTCGATTTCCGACGACGGACCCGGCATGATCGTGCGCGATGCCCGCATCGGCGCGGCTCTCCTCAACATGCGCGACCGAATCACCACTGTGGGGGGCAGGCTCACGGTGCAATCCCACCCCGGCCAAGGCACTCGGGTCAGTGGACGCGTGCCGGTGGCTGCCGCTCCGCGCTCGACCGAGAGGCACCGCGATGAGCGCACGTCGCTGACGACGGCGATCGGCCGTCGCCGCGAGCACACCGAAACGTGAGCGCTGGTAACACATGCCGGTCGTTATCGGCTGTGTTCCAGCAACTTGACCACGAAGGGTCGGTGGCGCTCGGGGGCCACAACGAGTTCGTCGAGACGTCCTCGATGCCGGTTTGAGGACTCTCGGCCGCGCCGCCGACGGTCACGGACGTCGAAGGGGTCACAAGCGGACGTCGCATCCGATCCGGTGTCGTGCCGCCGAGCTTACGGATGAGCGTCGCTCTGGGTCTCCGCGAGGAACATCAGCGTTGCCTTGACACGCCTGCTCACATCGGCGGCGCTGTCGAGCTGAAGCTTCATGAAGATTGAATTGATGTGTTTCTCAACCGCCCGCTTCGTCAGGAACAGCGCGTCTGCAATCGCAGAATTGCTCTTCCCCTGGGCGATCTCAGCGAGGACTTCCCGCTCCCGCGGGGTCAGCTCAGCGAGCCGGGAGTTGACTCGCCCGGAGCGGGCGTACACTAGCGCCTCGACGATCTTGGGATCGACCCACGATCCGCCTGCGGCCACTGAACGGACCGCCGATATGAGCGCCCCTCGCTCGTGTAGTCGCTCCTTCAGGAGGTACGCGCGGCGGTCGGAGCCGGATTCGAAGAGCGCCAGAATGTCGTCCGACTCGGAGTACTGGCTGAGAACGACCACACCGAGGTTTGGATGGCTCGTGCGCAACTGGGTCGCGAGCCGAATGCCCTCGTTGGTCGCCGTGGGGGGCATCCTGATGTCGGTTAAGACGACGTCCGGCTCAGTTGCCTCCACAGCCGCTATCAGTCCGTCGTAGTCGCCACAAGACGCCACTACGTCCAGATCAGGCGCAGTTGAGAGCAGATGCTCGATGCCTTCTCTGACGAGGAAGTTGTCTTCGGCGACCACGATCCGGAGCGTCATGGCTAGCCAAAGATAACGGGATCCCCCCGGAGTCCTCGTCAGCTCGGCTCCGATCCGTGCCCGGTTCAAATCCTGGCGCGGTCACGGGTGTTGAGCTGGGGGGCTGTGTGGGCCAACGGTCGTCGACTTCCCCCTTGACCGCTTGAAGCTGGGCGTGGAGCTCCTTGAGCTTCCGCATGACGGGGATCCTCTCCGGTCGCTCGCCGGCGAGCCTCGCGCGGGAGACGAAGCCGCTGGTGATCGCGGCCGTAATCACCGAGAGCAGAGACAGGCCCCCGAGCATCAGGAAGCCGGCGATGATCCTTCCACGGTCTGGTCCGGAACCACTTCGCCGTACCCGACCGTCGTCACGGTCTGGATTCCCCACCACATTCCGAGCCGCACGGAGTCGGTACGCCTTGGGATCGATCAGCCGTTCCACGATGCCGACGACGACTACCGCGACCGCCCAGAATCCGCCGATCAGGTACGCCGCGTCGCGTGGCGCAGACCCTGGCGCCCGAGACGCCGGTCTAGCCACTGCTCGGACCGATTGACTGGTGACTGTGAGTCCGTCATCGGCCGCGCACCCGCGGTTGGACCGAGGCATTCAACCCGCAGCATTTGCCCGCACCCGCCTCAATAGGCCGGTGCGCGGCGATCGCGCACGAGGTAGGCCGTGAGTAGGGCGAGCGGGAAGAAGAACAGGCTGAATATGAAGTAGCCGATGAAGCTGTGCCCTTTGCGATGTGCGACGCGGGCTGGCCAGAACGCCAGGGCTACCCATATCGCGAGGAACGCGATGCCCAGCAAAAACCAGCCGACGGTCGACACTGCATACACGGTGAACATGTGGTTAGTCCTTTCACTAGAGGTTCGTAACCGGCGAGCATCTCTCAGCCGACCAGCCCAGCGATTCCTACGGTTTCGACAGCCCATATCCGCACTGCTCGTACCGTCCTCTCTGCTTCCCGGGCAGCCGGACTCACTCCGCCCCTTTCGGACGCACGTCGCCTTCAATGATGCGCGCAATCTGCGCAATGGCCGAGACGGACACAAGGGCGGGGACCTCTCAGCGCAGGGCCGGTTGGCACCACCCTCCTGGGAGGAGCATCTCAACGGCTGAGACCGTCGACCGGGCAGACGGTCCGGCCTGCGGCTGTCAGTGGGCTGGCTTGCTTGATGCTCACGGGCTCTCAACCCGACGCGGCCGCGTCGAGATCATGTGTGCTCGAGAGAGAAGCTCCGCGCAGCGCGGTCGTGCGCGAGCAGGCCGTTGTCGCACCACGATCCGTGCGCTTCACAGCGGCACGCAACCATCGCTCGACTACGCCGCCGTCCGCGAGGGTGCGTGCATCCCCCGGCGGGGGTGCCAACTACCTCGGGGCTGACGCGACCACCTCCTTGGCAGCACAGCCGGGGCTTGACAGCATGGCCGCGAACCGGGAGCGGACTAGGACCCGCCACGGCTCCACGTCGAGAAGCAAGGAGACAAGCCGTTGAACCTTCGTCGCATCTGGAATCTCAAATCCCCTTTAAGGCGGAGGTCGCGTACGACAAGAACGGCAGCTCCACACCACGGCGCGACACCCGCGCCTCCGCGATCCGCCGTGGGGTTGACAAAGCGACGTTGGGCGGCAAACCGACACAACTGCCCGCGTACCGAATGTCCGGTGCGAGAAAGGCCGTGACCCCGCTATCAGCCCGCGGCCAGCTTTCCGGAACGTCCGACGTCCGCGTGATGGTGGTCGACGACCACAGGAGCTTTCGCCGGGCCGCTCGAGCGGTGATTGACGCGACAGTCGGGTTCGAGTCGGTCGGCGACGCTGCCTCTGGGCCCGAGGCGCTCGCCCACGCCTGCGAGACGCGGCCAGATCTGGTGCTTGTCGACGTCCTGATGCCAGAAATGGGCGGAGTCGAGGCGGCCCGGCGGCTAAACCGGTCTCACCCGGAAGCAGTCGTCGTGCTCGTCTCGCTCGACGAGCTGGACAACGCTTCGGCCGTCCTGGCGTCCTGTGACGCGGTCGCGTTCATACGCAAGGAAGACTTTGGCACGAGAATGCTGCGTGGCCTGTGGGCTCTCCACGGCATACCAGCCGGGACCGATACTTGACAGGTGGCACAGGCGCCGCCGGCCTGAGCAGGGCGCGATTCCTCAGCTGCGCGTCACGCTGCCCACACGGACCCCTGGTTAGACGGCAGTGTGCGATCCAAGGTAAAGCGCTCCCGAGTAGGTAGTCAGCGGCAGGCGACGCTAGTGCCCTCACCGCAGATAGGGGGTGGTCGCTCACGTGGGGATGCAGGCATGCATCATTGTGAGCGACACGGCGATTTTGCGATTTTTCCGCCTCCCCACCGGCGCTCGGCGCCGCCTCTTACAACTACTGGAGGGCGAAATGGCGGTTCAATCAACTTCTCCGACGTCGAGTTCGGTCGGCTACACGGAAGACGGCGAGCGTGGCTACGGCTGGGTCTCGTTCGCCGGCGTGTTGCTGCTGATCTTGGGGACGCTGAACATCATCGAGGGTGTCGCTGCGATTGGTAACGCGCACTTTTTCGTTGCGAACACCCACTACATCGTCGGCGACCTCAACGCTTGGGGCTGGGTCGTGCTCTGCATCGGGGTGATCGAGCTGCTCGTCGGGCTCGGCGTGTTCTTCAAGAACCAGCTGTCACGGTGGGTCGGCGTGATCATCCTCGGACTGAACGCGATCGCTCAGCTCCTGATGATTCCCGCGTACCCGTTCTGGTCGTTGTCGATCTTTGCCCTCAACGTGCTAGCCGTGTACGGGCTCGTCGCGTATGGAAAGAGGATCTCGAGCGGGAGCTAATGCTCATCGCAACCCGCTGGCCGCAAGCTGGAGACGGCCATGTTCGACCGCTCGACGAGGCGAGACAAGCCGCCAGACCGCGCGCTCGCCTGGACGATCCACTCGGTGCGGGTGAGAAGCCCGAAGCGTCCCAGTGGCTCATGTGGCGCCGATCCGCACAAGGAGTGACGCGCGCATGGAACGAGTGGCTCGCGGCCGACAGCCGCCAGCGCGTGGAGCGTTTCCGCTGCTACCTGTCTGCCCTTTCCGCCGAGGAGCACGCGGCGGTAGAGCTCGAGCGCGTGCTCGGCATGGGAGGTCGAGAGCAGTGACGCTGACCACCACGCGGAGCGGGAACGGGCGACAGGGTGGGTCTTGTACTCGGGGCAGGATGCGGCGGCGGCCTGCGACGAGAACACGATCGGCGTCGTCGTTGTGCTGGGCTCCACCTTCGACGGCAGCTACGAGCCGGTGGCCGAAATTTGTTCCGCCCTCGACAACTTGGCTGCTGGCGGTGGTCCCGGCGTCCCGGTTCACGTCGACGGCGCTTCGAGT
This sequence comes from uncultured Solirubrobacterales bacterium, assembly GCA_963731355.1. Taxonomy (GTDB): domain Bacteria; phylum Actinomycetota; class Thermoleophilia; order Solirubrobacterales; family Solirubrobacteraceae; genus Palsa-465. Next base: position 662,388 of record CAVSUS010000009.1, read on the forward strand.
GGGTTCATCGCCCCGTTCATCCAGCCCGAGCTCGAGTGGGACTTCCGGCTCCCGCGGGTCCAGTCGATCAACACCTCCGGACACAACGGACTCGTGTACCCGGGGTGGCTGGGCGATCTGGTGCGACAAGCAGGCGCTCCCACGGGACCTCATCTTTGATGTCAACTACGTCGGCGGCTCGATGCCAACGTTCGCCATGAACTTCTCGCGACCCGGCAGCGAGGTGATCGCCCGGTACTTCATGTTCGTCCCCTCGGGGCCGGCCGGCTCCTGGGCGGTCCAGCCCGGCTCGAGCGAGGTCGCCCAGCACATCGGGCGGGAGATCGCGGCGATCGGGCCCTACCGACCGCTCGCGGACGGCAGTGACCTTCCGGTGTTCGCGTTCACGCTCGCTCCGGAGGTCGAGAACTACACCGTGTTCGACGTCTCCACCCGCCTGCGCGAGGCGGGTTGGCTGGTGCCCGCATACACCTTCCCGGAAAACCGCCAGGACGTCGCGGTCCTGAGGGTCGTGGTCAGAGCCGGCATGTCCCATGACATGGCCGACCTCTTCCTGAGCGCGATCCGCAAACAGACCGCCGCGCTCGAGGCGCTGACGGCCCCGCTGCCCTCACCCAGTCCAGAGGAGGTCGCCGGCTTCAAGCACTAACTGACTAGACCGTCCGAAAACATACTCGGGCTCGCGTCACGCCGATCGGCATCACACCTCGCCGCCTGATCAACACGACCTCGATTACGAGGGCCAGGAAACGGGGGCCACGGAGAGGACGTCGTGTCTCCCTCGCTGTGGTGACCGTCGCCGTCATCGTGGCGATTGGATGCACGGATTCGAGCCCCATCCCATTCCTCAGTCCGAAAGGAGCGACTATGTGTCGCTGGCTCGCATACACCGGTTCCCCCATCCTGTTGAAGGAAGCGCTTTACGCGCGGGCCCACTCGCTGATCGACCAAAGCTTGCATTCGCGACTGGACGCCGAAGCGACGAACGGCGACGGATTCGGCATCGGTTGGTACGACGACCAGCCGACGCCCGGCGTGTTTCGCAGCATCGAGCCGGCCTGGAACGACGAGAACCTGCGCGAGCTCGCCAACCACGTCAGCTCAGGCCACTTCTTTGCGCACATCCGGGCCGCGATCGGGTCCGCCGTCCAGCAAACCAATTGCCACCCGTTCCGCCACGGCCGCTGGCTCTTTATGCACAACGGCTTCGTCGCCGACCTGCCAACGGTCAAGCGCGATCTCGTGCTCGCAGTCGACGAATCCCTGTATCCCGAGATTCGTGGTCAGGCCGACACCGAGCTCCTGTTCTACCTTGCGCTGACGTTCGGTCTGGAGAACGACCCACCCGACGCGGTCGCTCGAGCCATCGGCCTCGTCGAAGCCGTTGGACACCAGAAGGGAGTCAAGTGTCCGTTTCAGGGCACCGTCGCCACCACCGACGGTGAGCGCATGTGGGCGTTTCGCTATTCGAGCGAAGGCAAATCCCGCTCGCTCTATTTCACAACGGATGTCCCCACACTCCGGGACCTGTACCCGGAGCAACAGATCCTGCAAGAGGTCTCTGACGACGCCCGACTAGTTGTGTCCGAGCCGCTTGGAGACCTTCCCGGCGTCTGGAACGAGGTGCCCGAATCGTCGTACGGCGTGGCCGGGAAGGGAGAGGAGGAACTGCGCTCGTTCGCCGTGAAGCCGCCTTCGAGGGGGGTGCCGGTCACGGCTTGAGCGGGTGTGGTGTTTACCGCCCCCTCGCCCACGAGCACGCACCCTTGCCCCAGGCCTGCGCGGCGTGGTTCGGTAACCCAGGCACAGCAGAGCAGAGCTAACGGAGGGGTTTGAGATGACTGACACGCAGATGATCGAAGAGCTCGAGGCCGAGCAGTCGATGTTCGTCCAGACGGCGCAGGGCATGTCGAGCGACGGAGGCAGTCTTACGTTGGAGAGCGTCACCCCGTCGACGCTCTACTTCTCCGACCGGCCGAAGCGGGTCGTCGGGCACATGGGCACCGCCGATTTCGTCGACCTTTGGGGCGAAGGCGAGAACAGCTTCGAGGAGGATCCGCCGAACGCCGTTCTGGCGTTCCTCGAGCCGGGCGACGACGTGCCCGAGGACGCTGTCGTCGTCATCCAGCAGCCGCGTTTGCAAGACGGCCAGCTGACCTACGCGATCGAGACGCTGGATGGCACGGTGCCCGACCACGCGGGACCCGTCACGTTGTTCATCGACCCGTTCGGGCGCCCCCTCTCGCCCGTGTCGGTGTGCGGGGTGCGGCGACGGGAGCGGCGACGCGACCGCAGGCGATTCTAGGTCCGCTCCATCACGCTTATGGCGAGACCTGACATGAGTCCCCCGAACATCCTGCTGATCCTCACCGATCAGCTGCGCTACCCACCGCCGTACGAATCCGAAGAGCTGCGGGAGTACCAAAGGGAGCACTGCCCCGGCGAGGAGCGATTGGCCGAGAACGGGGTGTCGTTCATCCACCACTATCCGATCGCGACGGCGTGCGCCCCGAGTCGTGCGTCACTCCTGACCGGCCAATATCCATCGCTGCACGGCGTCACCCAAACCGACGGGCTGTCCAAAACCGCCGACGGCGACGACATGTTCTGGCTGGCGCCGGACACGGTGCCGACGCTCGGTGACTGGTTTCGGGCGAGCGGCTACCGCACGTACTTCAAGGGCAAGTGGCACGCCTCGCACGCACATCTGGACGCCGAGGACGGCGACGGGTACCTGTTGTCGATCAACGACGACGGCGAGCCGCAGTCCGAGAACATCGCCAAATACCTCGAGGCAGACCTGCTCGACGATTACGGCTTCTCGGAGTGGGTGGGCCCAGAGCCGCACGGGCTGGGCAAGCACAACCTCGGGACGGTGAAGGATGTGTTCACGGCGAACGAGACGATCGACATGCTCAAGCGTCTCGACGCAGACGACGACCAACCGTGGCTGGTGGTGTGCTCGTTCCTGAACCCGCACGACGACTCGATCTTCGGCGCCATCGGCCTGGCACAGGGGTTGCGCTACCACCCCGCGGCCGTCCCGCACGTCGCCCAGGCGCCGACCCACAAGGAGGACCTGTCGACCAAGCCCTCCTGTCACCAGAGCTACACCGACGAGTGGAAGAAGATCATCGCGCCGCAGCCGTGGATCGAGACGCACCTGAAGTTCTACTACCAGGTCCAGGCGACAGTCGACGAGCAGATTACGCGCGTCCTGGACTCGCTGCGATCCACCGGAGCCTCCGAGAACACGATCGTGGTCTTCACTTCAGACCACGGCGACATGCAGGGCGCGCACGACGGGATGCACGAGAAGTGGCACAACGCCTACGAGGAATCCCTCCACGTCCCGTTCGTGATCTCCAGCCCGCTGCTCCCCGGCGGCCGACGCGAGCTCGATATCCCGACGAGCCACGCCGACCTGATCCCAACGCTGCTAGGCCTCGCCGGCGTCGACCGAGACCGGGCGCTGGCCCAGCTCCAGAGGGACCACACCGATGCCCGTCCACTCGTCGGCCGGGACCTCTCCGGCGCGGTCCGCGCCGCGGAGCCCGCGGCGCGGCCAGAGCCGATCCTTGTCACCACCGACGACGAGATCAGCGAAGGCAGCACGAGCTCGCCCTCCCCGTTCCAGCGAGCCGCCCGCCTGGCACGTGTGTTCGCGAGCGTCAAGCAGCCCAACCACCTCGAAACAGTGATCGCCGAGATTGACGTCGACGGCGAGCAACACCTCGTCAAGTTCTCCCGATACCACGACAACGAGCAGTTCTGGACCGTGCCCGGCGAACGGGACGAGCGCCTGCAGCGCCGAAAGACGGTGACGGTTACCGAGCCCGAGGCCGACGAGTACGAGCTTTACGACCTCACCCTCGACCCATTCGAGGAGCGCAACCTCGCTCACTCCAGCCACGCCGACGACTCCTCCCGGGCCCTCCAGCAGACGATGCTGGCGCTGCTAGTGGATGAGCTCGACCGAAAGCGCCTCACCCCATCCGCAGGCGAGCTTCCCGGTTACCGACCGCCAGAGATTTCCTGATCGAGCGGATGGACGGCGACGACACGGTTGAGCTCCCGGGCGGCCGCTTTCGCATGGGCTCCAGGGGCTTTTACCCCGAGGAGGGCCCGGTCCGCGAGGTCGAGGTTCGCGGCTTTGCCATACAACGCGGTCCGGTCACGGTGGCAGAGTTCGCGCGCTTCGCTGAGGAGACCGGATACCTGACCGTCGCCGAGCGTCCGCTTGATCCCGCCGACTACCCCGAGGCGGACCCGTCACTGCTAGTTGAAGGATCCGCCGTGTTTCACCTCACCCGCGGGCCCGTCCCGCTCGACGATCCGGGGCGCTGGTGGACGTACGTCCCCGGCGCCAACTGGCGCCACCCGTGGGGACCCACCAGTGACAACTCACAGCGAGAAGATCACCCCGTCACACATGTCGCCTACGAGGACGCGGAGGCTTACGCGGCGTGGGCCGGTAAGGCCCTTCCCACCGAGGCCGAATGGGAATACGCCGCGCGGGGCGGCCTCGACGGCTCGATCTTTGCCTGGGGGAACGAGGAGCGACCGGACGGTCGGCTTATGGCCAACTTCTGGCAGGGGGATTTCCCCTGGCGTAACAACAGCGCGAAGGGGTGGCGGGGAACCTCCCCCGTCGGGCTGTTCCCCCCCAATGGCTACGGTCTCAACGACATGACCGGCAACGTCTGGGAGTGGACCGCCGACCATCACTCGCACCGAGGTGCGGGCCTTGAGAAGCCAAAAAGCGCCTGCTGCGCGCCGGCGATCAATCCGGGTGTCGTCGCGCCAGAGGCAAGCTACGACCTCGGTCGCCCGGGCGCACACATCCCGCGTCGCGTAATCAAGGGCGGCTCGCACCTGTGCGCGCCGAACTACTGCTTGCGTTATCGCCCCGCCGCACGCCAACCCGAGGCGATCGACACCTCCACCAGCCACATAGGCTTCCGCTGCATCGTGCGCTAGGCCTGGCGGACAATTAGTGACTCTGCCTCGGCCAGGGGTGTTTGGTTACCGGGGTAACACTGCATCAGTGTGCACCGCTGCCCACTGTGACCCTCTGCGTCATTCTCGGTCGCGCGTGAGCCGAGCGAGGCGACCTGTGCGAGCGACTAGCCGTGGATCTGGTGCTTTAGGGGTGTGTAGCTGCCCGTTGAGTGGTGCGCGCCTACCCCGCTTCCCGTGCACGCCCTATTGGCAGGTGCCACCGCGACGGTCAAGACTAAGGCATTCGCCGCGCCATCCGAGCAGACCGGACCCACCGGGAGCGCGCGTGTGAAAACGCTGCGTCGGGAAAAGCCGACGGTACGGAACAGGAGATATCCATGGCGGGCATCGATTACTCAGACCTCATCGGCGGACAGCGAGAGTACTTTCACTCTGGAGCCACCCGCCGGTTTCGGGGAGGCGCGGGCAGCTCAAGGCGATGCAGGCGATGCTCGACCAGAACCGCGGTCGCTTCTTTACCGCGCTTCGCCACGGTCTCGGTCGCAACGACATCGACTCGGAATCTGATGGACGTCGGGTTCTGCATCAGGGAGGCCGAGTACGCCCTCGATCACATGAACGACTGGATGAAGATCACGCGACAGCAGCGAGAAAGGAGCCAGTGTGCGCGCTAACGCGAACGCAAAGGTGCTGATCGTCTACCACACGTTCAGCCAGCAGACCAGCAAGGTCGCCGACGCGATGGCGGAAGCCTTCAGCGCACACAATTGCGAGGTCACCAAGGCCCTGATCGAGTTCCCGGACCCCGCGTGGACCAGGAAGGTGTTCACGGGCGTGCCACTGAAGCACCCGTTGATGGCTATCTCGCGGATCCTCTTCGCGCAGAGGACGCGCAAGACGGGCGAGATCCGAACCCCGCCCGAGGCGCAATCGAGCGACTACGACCTGATCGTGTTCGGCTCGCCCACGTGGTGGCTGACCACGAACATGCCGATCCGGACCTACCTCAAGTCCGAGGCGGCGAAGAACGTCCTGGGCGGCAAGCCGTTCGCGGCCGCCGCGGTCTGCCGCCGGTACTGGAAGGGCAACATCCACGACATCAGGAAGCTCGGCGAGGGCAACGGCGGGAGATGGCTCGGCGAGACGCACTTCGTCTCCGATGGCAACCAGGTCACGTCGATGCTGTCGTGGCTCGGGTGGATGAAGCACGGTGAGCCGCAGGAGACCGTATTCGGGATAAAGATGCCGCCGCCCAACCTGAGGGCGGACTACAAGGAGCAGGCCCGGAGCTTCGTCGACGGCCTGGTCGACAAGGTGCTCGCGCAGCAGCCCGCCGTGCCGGCCGACGGTGCGGCCCAGGGCTAGGGCTCACCCCCGCCGTGGAGCGATTCGGCGACCGCCCATGATGACGAACCTTGACTGGCGGCACACCCGACCCGTTGCGCCGCTGGTGCGATCGGCGCTGATGATCGTGGGGATCCTCAGCTTGGCCACCGCCTGCGGGGGTGGAGGCAAATCAAAGGTCACAGGCGCGAAGCCGGGCGTGGTCACGATCAAGATGGCCATCGTCGGTGACCCCGGAAACCCCTCGGTGGGAGTCGTCCAGACGTTTGGCGGGCCGCCGGGTCAGTTCGTCGACCCACCCAAGAACACGGGGATCTACAAGACGTGCAGCGACGCGCCGTCGCCGCCGCCGCCGTGCGTGACCGTGGGCGGGGTGGGGTACACGTATGGGATCGGGGAGGTCGATGTGACGGTCAGCCAGTACGTCGCGTTCCTGAACACGGTGGACCCGGCGGGGAAGAATCCGCACAACCTCGATGACGACGACATGGATCCCACGGTGTGGCCGCAATACGGTCCGGTTCGGTACACGTCCGGCGCGAGCGCAGGCAAGCACTATTCCGTGGCCCATCCGGAGTGGGCCGACAAGCCGTTCAACTTCGGGGACTTTCGGCGCGCGGCGCGCTTTGCGAATTCGCTGACCAATGGGACCGTTCTGTCACGCACGCAGTCGACGTCGGGGAGCTTCGAGTACGTCACCTACAACGTCCGGCTCTCGCCGAACACCGAGCGGGGCATGTACGACATGGCGCAGGAGACGCCCACGCGAGTCAAGTCGTCCGGGTTCGTCGATCCCAGCAACAACGAATGGGTCAAGGCCGCCTACTACGACCCCAGCACGGTGGCACCGACTCGTACTGGGCGTACCCGACCGGCCCGTTCAACCCTCCCAACACGACGGTCCTGAACTCAGGAACCGGCGACGTCGTCAACGGTGCCAAGCAACCGCTGTCGACCTACAACCCGCAAAACCCGGAGAACCCGCGCTTGGACAATCCCGCCTCACCGCCGGGAGCGCCCCCGACCTGGTGTCCATCGCAGGCAGGGTCGACCTGCGGCAAGATCTTCCCGGCCGATTTCCCGACCGACACCGGAGTCAACCTCCCGCCGCAGTACATGGCGAACGTGAGCACAGTGGGCCAGGCGCGGACCCTCTCCCCCTGGGGCACCCTTGACCAGGGAGGCAACGTGGTCGAGGTCCTCGACACGCTGGCGCCGCAGCCGCCGGGCTACCACTTCATCCGCGACTGGCGGTACTACCACGGAGGCGTCGCCAACGCCCCCGCCTACCAGATGGAGATCTCGGCCTTCGGCGAAAACCCCGGCGACCCTCAGCTGGCACGCCTCTACCCCTGGTACGGCTTCCGCATGGCCGTGATCGGCAGCATTCCCTAGCTGGTCGAACTAGAGAACCAACCCTCAGGATCTGCTGCGTGTCTCGGTCAGGGCGCTCGTCGTCCTGACGTTGTGGACCAGAACTTCGCCCTCGGCAAACCCGACCTGCACGACGACTACGTGCTCACCTGCCAATCCCATCCAACCAGTCCAAGCGTCACCGTCGACTACGACAGCTAAGCCACCAGCCACGAGCCGAAGCAGATCCGTCGGTCGCCGCTCACCCGAACCGGATGATGGCGGACGGAGTCACTCGAGGGAGGATCGAGCTCCGCCGGAATCGACCAACGTGGCGGATAATCGAGACCGGCCGGGGCGAGAGCTAGGAAGGCGACGAGCTTTGGTCTCGATACCGCACCCAAATCTCGTCGAGCAGCCGGGGCTCGAGCTCACTCTTCCACACCACCGCGTCAGCGGAGATGTCGTCGGGCCCGAGTGCAAGCTCGTCGGGATGCGTAGTTGAGATGAGGACCACAAGGGTTGATGGACGGCCGGCCTTGATCTCCCTGGCCGCTGCGATCCCGCCCATTCCCGGCATCGACACATCCATCAGAACGATGTCAGGCTCCGTCTCCTGCACCGCCTCGATCGCTCGCTCTCCCGAGTCCGCCTCAGCGACCGTCTCGAGCTCGCGTGTCGCGCACAAGAGCTCACGCAGCACGGCAAGAAATGACGTCTGGTCGTCGACCGCGAGCACGCGCGCGCGCGGCGTCTCGATAGTCGTGGGTCCCTCGGCAGCGGGCATCTGGATCATCCAACTATCGCGCATGATCGACAGGCTGACCAGGGGGTAGGCTTGCCTGTGACAAGGGTGTTACCCGACCTGCCCGAGAAACAGCAGCGCCGCTTTGACGCAGCGGCTGAATTGCTCCGAGTGGCCGAGATCGACCTTGGAGAAGATCGAGTGGACGTGGCGCTCCACCCCGCAGGCAGTGGTGCCGAGCTGCTCGGCGACGCCTGCGTTGCTCCAGCCCTCGGCGACCAGGGCGAGAATCTCCTGCTCACGGGCGTCAATTCCTCGAAGCCGGCGTCCTCACGGTTCCGCTTAGCTCTCACGAGCAGATCGATGATCCCCGAGTCGACGACCGATCGTCCCTCGGCGACCTCACGCACAGCATGGGTCACTTCCTCACGGTGCTGAACACGCTCTTTGAGCAGGTAGATGCGGCGGTCCGAGCCCCTCTTCAGAAGCTCGGTGGCATACAGCGGCTCGGCGTACTGGCTGAGGATTACGACGCCCCCGGGATGGGTCGTTCGTAGCAGCGCGGCCAACCTGATGCCTTCGTCCGTCTTGGTCGGCGGCATCTGGATGTCGGCCCAGCACGACGTCGGGCTGTTGTTCGTCGACGGCGTCGCGAAGGGTCGTGAGGTGGTCGCAGGCCGCGACGACCTCAACGCCGTCCTCGGCTTTGAGGACCCGGCAGATCCCCGCCCGGACGAGGCAGTTGTCTCTCCGACGACGACCCGGATCGTCATCGCGGATCCTCATCTCGCGCCGCTTGGGCCTCGGAGAGGCTCTGTGGGATCGTTCCGCGCACGGTCGTGCCCTGCCCGGGGGAGGAGTCGATCTCCAGTTCACCGCCGACCGCGCCGATGCGGTCCCGCATCCCAATCAAACCGTCCCCGTCGCCGTGTGCCGAGCGGTCCATCCCCACCCCATCGTCGCCGACCGCGAAATCGACCCGATCGTCATGGCGCCCGACCGTCACGGTGACCCGTACGTTGCTGCCCGCGTGTTTGATCGCGTTCTGGAGAGCCTCCACGCAGCAGAAATAAATCGCCGCCTCGACCGAGGGTGAGCAGCGTCCGAAGCCCTCATCGCTGAACGAAATCGGGACGGGGGCGCGTATCGCGAGTGCGTGAAGGGCCCTGACCAGACCGGCGGTTCGCAGGACGCGCGGATAGATCCCATGGGCCAGCGTTCTTAGCTCGTCGACCGCCTCCGCCGCTTCCACTCCGATCCCCTCGAGCTGCGCACCGAGCCTCTCGTCCTCGACCTCCTCCTGCGCCAGCCTCAGCTTGATCTGAAGGCCGATCAACCTCTGCTGCGCGCCGTCATGCAGATTCCGCTCTAGCCGACGGCGCTCGCGATCGGCGGTCTCGACCATCCGCAAGTGCGACCTCCTGAGCTCCTGAACCAGGCGTGCGTTCTCGAGCAGCAGCAACGAGCTCGCGGCCAAACCCTCGACGACGTCGGAATCGGTATCGAGCGTCGGATCATGGATCAGCACGGCGGCCGGGCGCGCGTCCCGGGTGATCTTTGTGACGCCGCGCGCCAGCGAGTCACGTGGAAGCTCCAGTGGCTCTCCGCTGGTGTCGACATAGCTGTGGCGCTCGGGCGCCCAAAGTCCGAGCGTCAGGGTCGAGTCCCCGAGTGCGCCACCGATCATCTTCTCGACCGCCGCTGCATTCAGCACCTTTCCGGCGGCCCCCACCACGACCCGACCGAGACTCACCGCGGCGGACATATCGCCCCGAACCTGGCCGGCGAAGATCGCGACCGGCACCCCCACGGTCACCAGCCCGTTGACAAGCTTCAGCGTTTCCCTCGTTGCCGGGAAGGCAGCAGCCAGGAACAACGACACCACGAACTCGACGACGTCGATCAGCAGCACGATGAGCAGCGGCGTCATCGCGCGCCGGCGCAGATACGACGAGGATCGTGTCTTGTAGAAGAACAGCATCGCCACGCCGATCGCGGCCACGGACGCGAGGATGTCCGAGGTCGTAACCAGCGCCGTCCCAAGATCCGGATGCCCGCTGACGATCTGCAATGCGTTATGAGGGCAGTTCGTCCCGCAATTCGTGAAGTCGTTCCCGGCCGGAACCGTCGGGGACAGCGACAGGATCAGCGCCCACACCACCGCCATGCTCAGCACGAACGCCAGCATGAACCTCCGCTCGAGTTGCGACTCGAGCCGCCCGCGAGGGAAACACAGGAACATGTACACCGCGAACACGAGGTACACAGCCCACGCCACCATCCCCAGCGTGTAGAGGAGCGGTACTCCAGACGCGTTCAGTGAGGTCGCGGCGTACAAGAACCCGGCGCCGGCGACGATCGGGCCCAGCCGGCTCTCGGGCCGGCGCCACCACGTGTACTCGCCGGCGGCCACATACGTAGCCACGAACAGGCTCCCCCAGATCGCATCCGGCGGACGGTCAACCAGAATCGGGCTGTTCGCGACCGCCCACGCCGTCACCGCCGTCGCCACAATCCCCGCCACGCCGACCGCGACGAGCACAACCGCGCGCGTGTCGGCACGCCGACGCCAATCCAGTCCCGTGGGTGATGCGGTCGCCACCCGAGATCGACTCCAGCCTCATCCTCGCTCAACGAACGGCCGCGGGCGTCACCCCAACCGGATGATGTCTCAACCGTGAGGCGACCGGGTCCCCCCAGGGAGATCGGTAGTGCCCGCGAGTACACCGGGATCTAGTAAGCGTCCCCCGCGCCACTTGGCCTCGCCGCGATCCGCGGGCTCACGGCCGACACGACGAATCGATCTCCCTACGCGATGCGGAACATGGCCCTTCGCCGCCGCCACCGCCACCCATTCGAGTTCGTGATCTGGTCCCCTGAGGGCGTTCGCTGGCGCGGTCATCGGCTCGACGCAGAGATACTCCTGGCCGGGCGGGGCGCCCTCGATGTCGTAAAGGATCGCGTCCAACCAACCGCCGCCCAGCTTCGTTGCTGAGTCGGACAGAACCGGCGCTTGAGGTCCAGCCACTCGCGGGTGATCTCCGTCAGCCGGGCCTCGGGCAGCGAGACGCCGGCGATCACGATCACCGGCTGCTGGTCCCGCTCGGCCGTGACGAGCGTTTCAGCCTTCCCGGACTCGTCGACGTAACAAAGCCTCATCCCCCGAAAATAGCCAAGGCCGCTGGCGCGACCTTGGAGGATGGGCGGCCTACAGTGGGCCGCCCGAGCGTCGGCCGCAACCGGCCAGACGCGGTCGGTGCAATGGGAAGGTAGCCAGCCGAGGAGCGAACTGCCATCGCGCACCAATACACCCCGATCCGGCTATCGGCACACGGGGTCGGGCCTTGAGCGGGCGAAGGCAGTGCGGCTGTTGCGGCCGACTCCGGCTATGTCTGCGGCCGAATTGCGGCCGACCGGCCCCGCAGCCGCCCGCAAATTGCGACATTCCTTCGTGCGAACGCTGCGAAGCTTCGCACCACAAAACGCCTGCAGCGGGACGAAAGTCCGGGACCTTCGCACCCGCTGCAACCAGTGGAGACGGCGGGAATTGAACCCGCGTCCGCGATCGCGTGCAAGGTGGCGTCTACGAGCGTAGCCGGCGCTCTGATCTCGCCCCCGCCTCACCTCGCCGGCGGGGTTGGCGGGGGCCAGCTCCAAAGAATTTCCCCGGATCGGCTGGAGCGGATCTCACCGGGTGAGCCTGCTATTTGATCCCGGCGATCCCCGCCACAGGCGAGCGGGGGCCGAGAGAACCTAGGTCAGTGCCTAAGCAGCAAGACCGAGGTCAAAGTTGTGCGTGTCCGCACTTATTTTCTCCCGGGTGTTTTACGAGGCCTCCCGGGACCTCGACTCGCAACCACCCCCACGAGCCGACCACGTCGAAGCCTGTCGTCCCCGGGGGGTTATGTCTCGACTCCGAGTATAGAGGCCCGGCGCTCACTGAACGTACTCGCACAACCGCCCGGAACCCGGGTGCCGGCTGCGACAATCAACAACGGTATGGCATCGGTTACACCGTGGTCCCCCGCGCCCGAACCGCCCACGCAGCTCGAATCGGGATCGCTGTTCGAGCCGCGCCCGCCCGCGCTCGCTCCCGCAAACAAGTCATCCAACCCGTCGTTCATCAAGCGCAGGCTCGGGCCCGCGTTCGCCGCGGTCCTCGCCTTGCTGACCAAGCTCAAGACCATCATCGTGCTTCTGCCGAAGGCGAAGCTGCTGGTGACCATCGGCACGATGCTCGTCTCGCTCGCCGCCTACGCTTGGATCTGGGGCTGGGCGTTCGCCGCGGTATTCGTGCTGCTCCTGTTCCTGCACGAGATGGGCCACGTGATCCAGCTCCGTCGCGAGGGCATCAAGGCAAGCGCACCGATGTTCGTGCCGTTCCTGGGGGCGTTGATCACCGCGCGCTCGCTAGGAGACAGCGCGGTGGCCGAGGCTCGGGTCGGACTCGCCGGGCCGATTCTCGGCGGCATCGCCTCGGGCGCCTGCATCCTCATCTGGCACGCCAGCGGCAGCGACATGTGGCGGGCGCTCGCGTTCACCGGGTTCTTCCTGAACCTCTTCAACCTGCTTCCGGTCGTCCCGCTCGACGGTGGGCGAGCCGTGGCGGCGATGGCTCCGTGGATGTGGTTCCTCGGGCTCGCGGCCATGATCCCTCTCGTGTTCGTGTTCGGCAACCCCCTCATCGTGGTGATCATCGTGCTCGCGGGACTCGAGACTCATCGCCGCTGGAAGGGTCGGCGCGCCGGCGGCGATGAACAGGAGGCCTACTACCGGGTCAAGCCGCTCGATCGGATGCTGGTATCCGCGGTCTACCTGAGCCTCATCGCGCTGCTCGTCGTCGGCATGCACGCGACCACGCTGACACGCACGTTCAGCTGACCGCCCGGCAGGCGGGCCGAGCGCCGGCAAGACGCCCGGAGCACCGGGCAAAAGTCCTACGAAGGCGGAGGCGGCGGGCGGCGGTACTGGCGCGCCTGATCCTGCGCCGCCGTCTCTCGATGAGCCCACCAGAACGTGTACACCACCGAGATCAACAAACCGGCGAGGCCGACGATGAACAGCACCGTGCCAGTCGTCTGAATGTTGATCCAGCTGACGTGACCGGTGACGGCCCACTTGAGGATCGCGCCCACGGCGATCAGGAGGATCGAGACGCCTATTGACACCCGTCTAGTGTACCCGGGGGTCCTGGCCGCAACCGCAGGAAACCGCCCGCCGCCAGGCCAAAGCCGGCCCCACCTATCGCCGAGCCTCGCGCAACTCGCGCTGCACGTCGCGGGCCATCTCGCGCTTTCGGATCGACTCGCGCTTGTCGTAGAGGTCCTTGCCGCGCGCCAGCGCGATCTCGACCTTCGCCCGCGAACCCTCCCCTGAGAAGTACATCCGCGTCGGCACCAGCGTCAGGCCGCGCTCCGCGGTCCGCCCGACCAGCCGCTCGATCTCCCGGCGGTGAAGTAGAAGCTTCCGCGGCCGCTCGGGGTCGTGGTTGTCGCGCGCGGCCGGGCCGTACGGCGGGATGTACGCGCCGATCAGCCACACCTCCCCGTCGCGGATCGTGGCGTATGAGTCCTTCAGCTGCGCCTTGCCCTCCCGCAAGGACTTGACCTCGGTGCCGGTGAGCACGATCCCGGCCTCGAATCGCTCGAGCAGGTGGTAGCGGTAGGAAGCCTGGCGGTTCGTGGCCACGTCCCCCGCCCCCGCCCTCCGTCTGCGACCCCTGGTCTTGGCCATCCGATGTCCTCTATTCGTCATCCCGCGCCGGCAGCAGGTCCACCCTACCCCTCGGCGCGTCGATTCGCCCGACCTGGACCCGGACCGGATCGCCCAACCGAATGGCGCCGCCGCTCCGCGTGCCGACCAGCATCGTCCCCTCGTTGTTCAGCTCCCACCAGTCGCCGCGCAGCCGCCGTACCGGCAGCAACCCCTCGAACGACCCCTCCGGACCGAACGCGACGAACGCCCCGACGCCGGCCAACCCGACGACCTCGCCGTCGAATGCCTGCTCGTGCCCGTCCTCGAACAATCGCCCCTCGAGCAAGAAGCACCGCGCGACGTCGTCGGCGTCCCTCTCGATCGTCATCGCCTCGCGCTCGCGCGCCGAGGTCCACGGTCCCGCCGACAGCACGAACGAGGTCTCGGGCGCGGGGCCGTCGCCGGCGACCGCCGACAGGAGGCCCCGGTGGCAGATGACGTCCGGATAGCGTCGGATCGGTGAAGTGAAATGGCAGTAGCGCGGAGACTGAAGTCCAGCGTGCCCGAGGTTGCGGTGGTCGTAGCGCGCCTGCTTCAGCGAACGCAGCACGAGGCTCGTCAACGCGCGGCGCCCGGAGCCCCTGGACGCCACCCACCGCTCGACGAGCTGTGACGCCTCACCGATGACGTCGGCGGCCTGCCGCGGCGTGAGATGATCGCCCGGCACGGGCGGAGTGGGGACTCCGAGTGACGCCAGCTGCTCGATCAGCCGCACCGCCGCGGGCCCGTCGGGAGGCTCGTGCACGCGGTACAGGGTCGGCACCCGCCGCGACTCGAGCACGCCCGCGACTTGCTCGTTGGCCGCGATCATTAGATGCTCGATCAGGCGGTGCGACTCGGTCTGCGCAACCTCCTGCATGGCGAGCACGTTGCCGTCGCGATCGAACATGAACTCGGGCTCGACCGATTCGATCTCGAGCGCCGCCGTCGCGGCCCGCCGCGCTCCGAGCGCAGCGGCCGCGGCCCGGGCCACCCCGAGCGGCTCACCCCAAGGCTCGCGAGCCCGCTCGAGCCCCGCGAACACCCGGTCGACCCGCCCGTAATCGAGGCGCTCGTCGGAGCGGATCACCGACCGGTAGAACCCGGCGTTGACCACCCGCTCCCCCACGACCAGCATCTCGACGGTCACCGCCAGCCGATCCGCGCCCGGCACGAGCGAGCAGGCCTCGTTAGAGAGCGCCCCGGGGAGCATCGGCTCGACAGCGCCGGGAACATAGACGCTGGTCCCCCGGCGGTACGCCTCCCGGTCGACCAGCGACAGCGGGCGGAGGTACGCGGTGACGTCGGCGATATGGACCCAGATTCGCCACGAGCCGTCGTCCTCGGCCGCGGCCGAGATCGCGTCGTCGAAGTCGCGCGCGGTCACCGGGTCGATCGTGAACGTCGGGAGCGCCCGTAGGTCCCGGCGGCCAACGAGCTCACCCCCGGACGCAAGGCCCGCTCCGTCGGCCCCCGCCACGTCTGAGGCCTCGCGCTCGACCGCAGGGTCGAACGACCGTCGCAGCCCGCGGTCGATCATCAGCGCCTCGATCACGTCGCGCGCCACGTCCGGCCGACCCAATCGTCGGGCGATCGTGGGCCTCGACCCGCCCCCACCGCGGCGCGTCCGTCTCGCGCCTGCGCCGGCGCGTGGCCTGCCCCGGCCCCCACCCGCCGCGGGGGCCCCCAAAACGACCAGGTCACCGACACCGGCGCTCCCGTCCCGCGTGACCACCGCCCTCGGTCCCGGCTCGAAGAACGGCTCGGCCACCAGGAACTTCCCTCTGCGCTCGAGCACCGCGACTCGCGGGCCGCCGGCGCGAGCGGTGCCCTCCACCGACGCGCTCACCGGGCTTCGCCGGCGACCGTGCGCTCGGCGACCGCCAGCGCCTCGTCGGCGGGCGTACGCGGGTTGTCCACCGCGTAGATGTCGGGCTTTATGCCCGCGCCCTCGCGCACTCCTCCGCCGCCGAGGTTGTGGCCGTTCGGAGTGAAGTACTCGCCGACCGTGATGTCGAGCGCGCCGCCGTTGGCGAGCGGCTGGATCTCCTGGAAGACGCCCTTGCCGTACGTGCGCGTTCCCACGACCTTCGCGCGTCCCCGATCCTGGAGCGCGCCGGTGACGATCTCCGCTGCGGAGGCGGTGCCGCGGTCGACCAGCACGACCATCGGGATGCTCGTCGAGATGGCGCCGCCCTTGGCCACGTACACCTGACGGGGCTGGTTGCGACCGTCGGTCGAGACGATCGTTCCATCGGGAATGAAGATGCTGGCCACGTTGACCGCCTCGTCGAGCAGCCCTCCGCCGTTCTCGCGCAGATCGAGGATGAGCGCCCGCGCCCCCTGATGCAGCACGTCGTCGACGCGCGCGCGAAGCTCGGCGCCCGACCCTTGCGTGAAGCTGGTCAACACCAGGTGCCCGACCTTCAAGCCGTGGTAGTTCACGATCTGGCCGGTCGCGACGGGCACCACCAGGCTCGCGCGGCGGATCGATACGATCCGGCGCTGGTTGCCGCGGACGATCGTCAGCTTGACGACCGTGCCGGCCCGCCCGCGGATCAGGTTCGAGCCAAAGTCGGCCGAGCGATTCGCCAGCGAGGTCGGACCGACCGCGACGATTAGGTCGCCGCGCTGCAAACCGGCGTTGGCCGCGGGCGAGCCGCTGAACACGTCGACCACCCGGAGACCGCCGGTCTCGTTCTGCACGTCTATGCCGATGCCGTTGAGGTGGGGGTTGGACTCGTCGAGGAACCCCCTGTAAGCGGACGGGTCGTAGTAGTGGGAATAGGGGTCGTCGAGGCTCGAAACCGCGGCGGCAATTCCTTTGTTCAGGAGCTGGCTGCGACTGATCGGGCGGTAGTAGTTGCGCTGGATCAGATCGAGGACCTGGTTTACGAGCTGGCCGTTCGAGTTGTCGACGAACGTGTTGCGAAGCGTGCCGGGCATCCAGCTCGGGTGGCCTCCGAGCCAGATGCCGACGAACAGCACGATCACGACCGCGGCGACGCGCGCAACGATCCGGGGAGTCCTCGAGGGCTGCCTCAACACTCCCCGGAGGGTAGCCGGGGCGGACCGTCAACCGGCCAAAGCTAGCGACGGCCGGGTCGCCCACAAGCGACCCGGCCGCGCATGATCAGAAGGAGATGAGGTTCCTAGAAGTTGCGGCGGAACCCAGCTCCAACCGTAGTGAACTTGTATGCCGTGGTCGAGGTGAACGTCGCGCCTGGGTTCAGCACGACCGACGGCCACGCCGGATCGCCGATGTGGTGGGGCGTGTCCGGGTAGTGCTGCGTCTCGAGCGTGAACGCGTCGCTCTGACGGTACGTGTGGCCACTGGTGCCGATCAGATCGCCGACCAGGAAGTTCCCGGTGTACACCTGCACCCCGGGCTGATCGGTGTAGGTCCAGAGCGCCACGCCGTTGTCCGGATCGGCGGCGACGGACACCAGCCTGACCCTCGAGCCGTTGTAGCCCCTCAGCACCCAGTTGTGGTCATAGCCGTGGGTGATCTGGAGCTGCTTGAACGGTCCGGTGGTGCCATCGGGGAGCTTCGTGTCGCGGATCCACTGGCCGATCGGGTGCATCGTCCGGAAGTCGAACGGCGTGCCGGCCACGTTCACGAAGAACGGCGACTCGGGAATCAGGTTCGTGTTGACCGGCGTGTACTGGTCGCTGTTGAGCGCCAGCAACTGGTTATAGATGGTGCCGCTCGCCTCACCGCCGAGGTTGAAGTACGTGTGGTTGGTGAGGTTGATCACGGTCGCCAGGGAGCTCGACTGGTTGGTGGCGCTGTAGTGAATCCTCAGCGCGTTGCCCCGGGTGAGCGCGTATGTCACGGTCGCGGCCACATCGGCCGGGAAGCCGTTGCAGCCCGGGCTCAGGGTCATCAGGCAGCCCTCGCCGGAGGGCATGAGCGCCGTGAGCTTCAGGGTCGCGGCGTTCGGACCCACCGAGGTGCTCGGCGTCCAGACCTTCGTGTTCCAGCCGAGGTACCCACCGTGAAGGGTGTTCGTGCCGTTGTTCGCGTCGAGCTTGTAGGTCGTGCCGTTGAGGCTGAACGAGGCGTTCGCGATCCGGTTCGCGTAGCGCCCGATGATCGCCCCGAAGTACGTGTCCCCGGAGCCGCCCGGGAGCGGCCACGGGGTCTGGGTCGCGCCCTGGGTGAAGTCATTCACGTAGTCGGACAGCGTCGGGAAGCCGAGCGCGACGTTGGTGTGGCCCCCGACGCGGGTCGGAACCCGAATCCTCTGGACGACACCGCCGTAGTTGGTGATCGTGACCGTCATCCCGTTGCCGCTGCGCAGCGTGTAGAGGAAGACGGTCTGACCGTTGACAATGCCCCAGAACTGCCTGCTGATGCTGGGGTCGGCGCCCGACGCCTTGCGCGCCCGGGCGCTCGCGGAACTCCCGAGGAGGAGCGCCGCCCCCGTCACCAGCACGATCGCGCAGGCCCACACGCGGAGCAGCCTCCCGCGTGGACGTAATGCGTACTGCATAGACCCTCCCTTCGGATACCGCCCGTCCGACCCCAGGCGGCGATTGCAAGGACCAGCGTTGGTTACCCACAAACATACCGTGTTATCGCTAACACGGGCATTTCTTTTCGGTCAGCCTTCAGACCACTCCTCCCACGAGACCCGCGCGTTACACCCGCAGGAACCGCCGCAGCGACAGGCCCGATCCCAGCGCCGACACCAGCACCCCCGCCCCGAGCAGCACGCCGACCAGGGCCGTGAACGCGATCGTCCTCGGGGCCGCGATCAGCGTCCAATTGTCGGCCAGCGGGTCTAGCAGCGCGATCTTCGTGATCCCCAGCACGGCGATGGCCAGCAGCGCCCCGGCGGCGCCGACGAACGTGCCCTCGATCACGAACGGCCAGCGGATGAACCAGTCGGTCGCGCCGACCAGCTTCATGACCTCGACTTCCCGGCGGCGCGCGTACAGCGACAGGCGGATGGTGTTGGCGATCAGCAGCACCGACGCGAGCGTCAGCAGGACGGTGAGGACCGCCGCGGTGATCGTCACCAGGTTGGTGACTTCGAGGATCTTCTTGGTGTCGTTCTTCTTGTTGGAGACGTTCTCGATCGCCGGATCCAGCGGGCGCGCGCCGCCAGACCCGGACGAAGGCGGGGTCAGCGCCGCCCGCACCGCGAGCACGTTGCCGGGGTTGTCGGGGATCACGTGGAAGGTGTCGGGAAGCGGGTTTGACCCGAGCAGCTGGTACGCGGCCGGGTCCTGCTTGGACTGCTGCTCATAGGCAGCCTGCTTGGACACGAACTCGATCGACTTCACGTGCGGCACGGCCAGCAGCTCGCCACGCACGCGGGCGTCGTCGGCCGCGGTGGCACTCGTCTTCATGTACACGTCGACCATTACGCGGCTGCGCACGCTGTCGGCGGCGCCGTTGGTCGCCTGGACGATCGGGATGAACACCCCGAGCACGAGCATCGTCACGAGCACGGTGGCGAGCGCTGCGAAGCTCGGCGCGGCGTTGCGACGCATGGCGCGCGTGGCCTCGCGCAAGAAGAACCCGAACCGCATCGCCTATATGAGCCCGGGCGGGGGCGCGCCGGGAGCCCGCATGCGCCGGGCGAACTCCCGCGTGGACTCGTCGCGCGTGTACAGGCCGGCCGCCTCGTCGCGGACGATGCGACCCGCCGAGAGCTCGAGCACGCGGCGGCGCATCTTGTCGACCATGGTCTGGTCGTGGGTGGCGACGAGCACGGTCGTCCCGGTCCGGTTGATCCGGTAGAGCAGCCGCATGATGTCGATGCTCGTCTCTGGATCCAGGTTTCCGGTCGGCTCGTCGGCCAGCAGCAGCGGGGGGTGGTTGACGAACGCGCGCGCGATCGAGACCCGCTGCTGCTCGCCGCCCGACAGCTGGTCGGGGTAGTTGTGAAGCTTCGTCGATAGACCGGTCAACCTGAGGATGTCGGGCACCTTGGCGCGAATCTCGCGACGGGTGCCACCCGTGACCTGCAGCGCGTAGGCGACGTTGTCGTACACGGTCCGGCTTGGCAGCAGTTTGAAGTCCTGGAAGACCACGCCGAGATTGCGGCGGTAGAACGGGACGCGCGTGCGGGGGATGTCGCGCAGGTCGTGCCCCGCGACCCGGATCCTGCCGTCGCTCGGCTCGAGCTCCTTGATCAGCAGCCGCATCAGCGTCGACTTGCCCGAGCCGGTGGGGCCGACCAGGAACACGAAATCCTCACGGTCGACGGTCAACGTGGCCTGATCGAGGCCGACGTCCCCGCTCGAGTAGACCTTGGACACGCCCCGGAACTCGATCACCGGCGATCGGGAAACCGGTTTGTCGACCGCGGCGACGGCCACCCGGCGCCGCGTCGGGTGCTCCGTGATCTGATCCCTCGCCATGAGCGCGGGCAGCCTATCGACCCCATCCTCCGCCCGCTCCTCCCCGCAACCGGATTTGCAGCCTTGCAACGTATGTTGCAGATAAAGAGAGGATTAAGGGGCGGCTCTCGCCGCCCCTGTTGCCACCGCCGGCGGAGGCCAACACGCTGCGACTGGGGCACGGCCGCTACCGTTGTGCCCGGTGACCTCGATCACGCGCAAGGAGCTCTCCACCGGACTGCCGCTGTACCGGATCGCGGTCGACGGCACCCGCGCGGTCACGATCCTGGTGGCCTTCGACGCCGGCGCTCGCACCGAGCGGCCCGAGGAGAACGGGATGGCGCACTTCCTCGAGCACCTCGTGTTCAAGGGCGGCGAGAAGTACCCCACCTACCGCGACGTCAACGAGGCGGCCGAGCGCATCGGCGCCGTCCTCAATGCCTACACCAGCCATGACCTGGTGGCGTTCCACATCACGGCGCGGGCCCAGAGCGCGCTCGAGGCGGCAGATCTGCTGACCGATTTCGTGGGGAGGCCGAGAATCGATGCCGGCGAGCTCGACCGCGAGCGCGGCGTCGTCGTGCAGGAGATCAATCGCGCCAACGACCAGCCGTCGGTGATGGCCGAGCACCTGATCGACGAGGCCGCGTTCGGCGACCATCCCCTGGGGCGCCCGGTGCTCGGGCCGGCCGAGCACATCCGCGACACGTTCACGCGCGAGGGGATCCTTGGTTTCCGCAACCGCCGCTGGTCCCCGGCCGCCGGGGCGGCGTTCGTGGTCGGCAACCTGAGCGGCCTGGATGACGATGGCCGACTCGATGAGCTGTTCGCGCGATTTTCAGAGCACCCGGCGCCGGAGCCGTACGAGCCGGCCCCGGCCCTAGAGCCGCGAGTGCTCGTCCGCGAACGGGACTCCAACCAGTCCCACCTGCGGATGTCCTACCGACCCGGCATCGAGACCGGGGATCCGCGCCAGCGGGCGATCCTCGCGATCTACTCCACGCTGCTCGGCGGCTCGATGGGCTCGCGCCTGTTCGACGAGATCCGCGAGCAGCGAGGGCTTGCGTACTCAGTCAACTCGCTCGCCCACGCCTACAGCGACGTTCCGGTACTACAGTTGTCGGCGGGACTCGACTCGAGCAAGACGATCGACGCCTACCGGAGAATGAGGGAAATCGTCACCGAGCTCCGCGAGCAGGGGCCGACCGAATCGGAGGTGGAGCGCGCCCGAGCGTACGCCGCGGGCGCCCGGACAATCGCGTTCGAGAACAGCGGCGCGGTCGCGCGGCACGCCGCCCAGCAGACGATCCTCTACGGCGAGGATGTCGACCCCGACACCTCGATCGCGCTGCTCGACCGGGTGGCGTTCGAGGAGGTGGCCGAGGTGGCGAGGAGGGTCCCGGATGAGCTGTCGGTCGCCTGCGTGGGGCCGCATAACGTGGAGGAGTTCACGTCCGCCTGAGAAGCCGTGAGGTTGGGGAGATTGCGGCGCTCGCGCTCTTGCTGGGCGCCTGCGGCGGGAGTGCGCATCACGCCGACCGCAGCGCGCTCGCCGGCACCGGAGCGCCCGTGGCCACGCAGACGACTACCTCGACGACCACGGCGGCCGCGCCCGCCCCGCACCTGCCCCCGGTCTCATCGGGAGTGGCCTCGATGAACGCGGCGCTCGAGGGGGTGCTCCCGGGCGCGGGCCCGAACACCGGAGCGCTCGTCTACGACCTGACGTCGCAGAAGGTCCTGTTCGCGGTGCGGGATGGGATCAAGCGGCCGCCGGCCTCGGTTGAGAAGCTCTACACCTCGGTCGCGCTGTTGCAGATGCTCGGTCCGGACACGCGCCTCAACACCACGGTCCTCGGCGCCGGGCACCTCGGCCCGGGCGGCGTCTGGCACGGCGACCTGTACCTCCGAGGCGGCGGAGATCCGACCTTCGGCGACGGGACGTTCAACAAGGTGTGGCAACACGGCTACGGCCCGACCGCCGCGGAGCTCGTCGGCCAGCTCCTGCACCACGGGATCCACCACGTCACCGGTCAGGTGATCGGCGACGACTCGCTGCTCGACGCTCGGCCCGGTGGCCCGGCCCTGGGGTACGCCGCCGACCTCCCCGACTACGAAGGCGAGCTCGGCGCCCTCACCTACGACCACGGCTCGACGTCGGGCCGGCTCACGGCCGGCGCCTTCGCCGCCCAGGAGTTCGCTCGCGCGCTGAATGCCGCGAACGTGTCGGTACGCGCCGCCCACCAGACTCACCCCGCCCCGCGCGACGCCCGCCAGCTCGCGTCCGTGAGCTCGCCGCCGCTGAGGGTGCTGCTCAAGCTGATGGACGTTCCCTCGGACGACCTGTTCGCCGATGACCTGACCGAGCAGCTCGGGCTTCAGGTCGGGAGCTTCGGGACGATCACCGCCGGCGCGCAGGTGGTCGGACAGGTGATCGGGTCCTACGACATCCACCCCAACGTCGTCGACGGGTCCGGGCTGTCCCGGAAGGACCAGACCTCACCCGCGGAGGTGGTGGCGCTCCTGCGGGAGGTGTGGCACACCCCCGTCGGCAACACGCTCTCCTCGTCGCTTCCCGTCGTGGGGGTCAGCGGCACCACGCAGACGATCGCCACCCACACCCCGGCGCAGGGCAACTGCGTCGCCAAGACCGGGACGCTCAACTACGTCACGAACCTCGCCGGCTATTGCCATCGGCGCGGCCACCACGTGGTCGCGTTCGCGCTTTTCATCGACGGACCCCCGAACTGGCAGGCGATCGACATGGAGGGGAAGATGGTCGCGGCGATCGCGCGGTACTGAGCTACCGCCCGGTCAACCGGCCGTACGCCCCGCGGCCCCACCTTCGAGGCGTCGCGTTCTTCCCGCGTTATACGACGGAAAGGCGCGTCACTTCTCGCGAGGGAGTCGCCGGGAGGCGGCCTGACCAGCATTTCGTTGACGTCCACGTGCGACTGGCTGCGACACCGCGAACATGAATCGCGCCGCCGGCGGTCAGGAGCGGCCCGACCGGACGCCGGGCCCTCGGTGCTCAGGCCAGGGCCTCGGCGAGGAGGTCGAGCCCCTCCTGCTCGGCCTCTCGCACGGCGCGCAACGTGGTCCGCTTTCGCTCGAATTCGGCCGGGGTGTAGCAGTGCACGTCCGCCGGCGCACCCATCTCGAGCGCGTCCCAAAGCGACCCCGCCTGGTAGACCCGCTCCAGCCACGGCATCCCCTCGTACGCAGAGGACACGAGCACCACGACGAACTCCGGACCCCGTTCGCGTTGCGGCGGGGCCCCCTGCTCGTCGGCCACCCTTGCGCCGCCCAGCAGTGCCCGCTCGATTGTCCAGCGATCGTCGACCCTGCTCAGGTATCTCTGCAGCTCGCGCCGGTTCAGAGCGCCGCCAAGCTCCACGTCTCGATTCTGGCGAGAGTGAGGCGCCGTTTCAACGCCTCAGGACCGGCTGCTAGGTAATCGCCACCATCCGCTCGATCGGCAGCCGAGCGCGATCGGCGATCGCCGGTGGCACCTTGACCTCGTGCACCCCGTCGCGCAGCGAGTCGCGGAGCTTCGGCAGCGTGATCATCTTCATGAAGCGGCAATGCGCGGCCTCGTTGGCCGCGATGAACTCCATGTCGGGGGCGGCCCGCCGCAGGGGATGAAGCATTCCGGTCTCGGTGGCGACGATCGCCGTCCCCGCCGAGTGCCCGCGGGCGTAGCCGAGCATGCCGCCCGTGGAGAGCATGTGCACCCCCGAGGGGTCCACGTCGCCTGCGGCCACGTACTCCATCACGCTGGTCGAGCATCCGCACTCGGGGTGGATCAGGAAATCCGCTCCGGGGTGGGCAGCGCGCACCGCGCTGATGTCGTCGGGCTTGATCCCGGCGTGGACGTGGCACTCGCCATCCCACACGTGCATCGCCCGCCCCAGCGTCTTCTCGACATAGGCCCCGAGGAACATGTCGGGCCCGAACAGGATCTCGGTGTCGCCGCCGTGCTCCCGGTAGATGTGCTCGACGACCTTGACCGCGTTCGCCGAGGTGCAGCAATAGTCGGTCTCGGCCTTGACCTCGGCGGTGGTGTTGACGTACATGACGACCACGGCACCAGGGTGCCTTGCTTTCCAGTCGCGCAGCTGCTCGGCGGTGATGGAGTCGGCGAGCGAGCAGCCGGCGTCGAGGTCGGGGATCAGCACCTGCTTCTCGGGGCACAGGATCGATGCCGTCTCGGCCATGAAGTGCACGCCGCAAAAGACGATCGTGTGAGCGTCGGCGCGCGCCGCCTGTTGTGAGAGGCCCAGCGAGTCACCCACGTAGTCGGCCACGTCCTGGACCTCGGGAAGCTGGTAGTTGTGGGCGAGGATCACCGCGTCACGCTCGCGCGCCAGCGTGCCCACCTCGTCCTGGAGCGCGGGGATGTTCTCGAGTAGTAGTGGTGCGTCGACCGCACCGAGCATGGGAAGGTTCATGGAATCGGTGTCAGGAGGAGAGAGAGATCGAGGGCGGGCGCGCTGTGCGTCAGAGCTCCCACCGAGATGAATTGTACGCCGGTGCCTGCGATCTCCCCGAGCGTCTCGAGCGTCACGCCGCCGCTGGCCTCGAGCTCCGCTCGCCCGTCGACCTGGCGGACCGCGGCCCGCAGCTGCTCGACGCTCATGTTGTCGAGCAGGAGCCGCGGCGCCCCCGCGCGCAGCGCCTCGTCGATCTCGGCCGGCGTGCGGCACTCCACCTCGAGGTGTAGCTCCGGCCATCGCGCGCGCGCCCGACGTACGGCCTCCCCCACTCCGCCCGCGAGCGCGGCGTGGTTCTCCTTGATCAGAATCGCGTCGTAAAGGCCGGCGCGGTGGTTGCACCCGCCGCCCGCGGCCACCGCGGCCTTCTCGAGGGCGCGGAGTCCCGGCGTCGTCTTGCGGGTGTCGAGAATCTTGGCGCCGGTGCCCTCGACCGCGCGCACGCAGCGCGAGGTCATCGTGGCCACCCCCGAGAGGCGCTGCAGGAAGTTCAAGGCGGTTCGCTCGGCGGACAGGATCGCCCGCGCCGAGCCCTCGGCGCGCAGCACCGGGCCGCCGTCGCGCCAGACGCCCTCGTGGGTGAGCCGCCGCACGACGACGTCGGGATCGAGCGCCCGAAACGTCTCCTCGGCCGGATCCAGACCGAACACCACACCCGGCGCCTTCTGGGTGACCTCCGCCTGGGCCAGCGCTCCCTCTGGAACCGTCGCCTCGCTGGTCACGTCGCCGTCGCCCACGTCCTCGGCCAGCGCGCGGGCGACGATGTCGGAGATCGTTGTCTGCACTACTCAGCGAGGTTAGTGGGGGCCGGAGTTGCAATCGCGACCCACCCTTGTGTAGGGTTTGTGATGAATCGTTAGCAAACGAAGAGGGCGTGATGGGCAAGAAGGGGGCCACCGTCTCGGCCGAGGCACTCGACTTCGTCCCGTGGACGACCGATCTGGTTCCAGGACCCCACTGCAATTGTCGCCTCGTTGGTCTGATCCATCCGTTCATGCGCGGCACGGTCGCCACCGGCTGACGGAATCATCTTGGTCGCCCGGGCTGCCTGGGCCCGGGCGGCCGCCTCTCCTAGACCTCCCGCCAACGCGGCGTGGCCCTCCTTGATCAGGGCCCCGTCGTAGGGGACCGCCCGGTCGGCATCCCCGCGCGGACATGGCCATTTGCAAGATTTGATAGCTTCATGCCAGCGTCGCCGGGGACAGGGCCACGTATGGCCGTGTTGCGACCAGGGAATTCCTAAAGGAGGGCTATTTTGTTACGGGTAGTTAGGCCGTTGGCCGCGTGTGTCGCGGTCTGCGGGACGCTCGCGGCGGCAGCTTCGGCGGCTGCCGCACAGTCGCCGACGGCGTCCAAGGGGGCGAAGCTGCAGCTGGTTGCATCAGGCGTCTCGACGCCAACGTCGTTTGCTTTCGGAGCTGGCCAGGTCTTCGTCAGCGACGGAACCACACCTCCCACCATGGGCGGCGGCGTGTACGTCCTCAAGGGCGGAACTGCCGTCCGTCTGAGCGGCTCGCCACTCGCCTCGTTCGGGGTGACGTGGCGGAAGGACACGCTGTACGTGAGCGCGGTCACGCTGGGGGCGAAGGGTCCTGTCTCGCAGCTGCTCGCGTGGTCGGGCTGGAACGGGACCAGCTTCACCAGGCAGAAGGTGCTCTTCACGGCGCCGGACGGCACCCTGTTCAACGGTCTCGCGTTCGGTCGCGACGGTCGCCTGTACGTGGGTGTCGACGTTGGGCTGACAAACGATCATGGTCCGAAGATCGGCCTGCTCTACGACATCCTGTCGTTCAGCGCCGCCGGCAAGAACATGAAGGTCTTCGCGACCGGTATCCGCCAGCCGTGGCAGTTCGCGTTCCCAAAGGGCTCCTCGTCTCCGTTCGTGACCGATTTCGGGCAGGACTCGCCGAAGAGCATCCAGGCCAAGGTGCCGGACTTCATCCTGCGCGTGCGCAGGGGTCAGAACTACGGCTTCCCGAAATGCAATTGGGTCGTCGTTAGCCGGTGCGCGAAGTTCGCGACGCCGTTCAAGTTCCTCGCTCCCCATACCGATCCTGGCGGCCTGGGCATCATCGGAAACCGGCTGTATCTGTCCGAGTTCGGATTCGTGCGGACGGCGAAGGTCGAGTCGATGCCGCTCAGAGGTGGTGCCTTGAAAACCCTCCTGACCGGATTCAAGGGCGAGCAGCTCATCGGCCTTGGAACGAACGGCGGTTGGGTCTATGTCGGCGAGGCTTCAACCGGTCCGGGAACCGGACGTGTATTCCGGGTCAAGCCCTAGCCGGCAAGGATGAGCATCGGCTGCTGATCCATCCGTTCAGGCGCGGGACGGTCGTCGTCACCGGCTGAATCACCTTGGTCGCCCGGGCTGCCTGGGCCCGGGCGGCCGCCTTGCTTCCGCCGGGATTCCAAGATAAGCTCCCGCCTCACAGAGGAGGCCTGTGGGGCACCGCCGGGGGGCACCGGGCCAAGGACGACCGATTCGTAGAGGGGGTCTCATGCGACGTACATTCGGGGTGCTCGCGCTTGCGTGCGCGCTGATTGCCGCCGTCGCCGTGGCCAACGCCGGCGCCGCCGGCAAGACCGCGGTGATCAAGACGAAGAGCTTCGACACCTTCGTGCCGAACACGGCGAACCCGCCGAACCTGCTGGACATCAACCACTGGGTGTGGACGCCCGGGATCATCACCGTGCACTCGGGTGAGGCGGTCAAGCTGATCAATTCGGACGGCCAGGGTGATCCGCACGTCCTGGTGATCGCGCTGAAGAAGGATATGCCGCGGACCAACGCGCAGATCGAGAACATCTTCAACAACAAGGTGTTGCGGTCGATCGCGCCGAAGCTCCTGATCAACCCGGCCAATCCGCAGCAGGGCTTCAAGGCCTACCAGACCAACGCCGGTCCGAACGGGCTGAACCAGGAGGGCGACTCGCTGGTCATCACGCCCGGGGGGCCGCACAGGACGGCCAGCTGGTTCGTCTCGGCCAAGGCCGGGACGACCCTGTACTACTTCTGCGCCGTGCATCCCTGGATGCAGGGCGAGATCAAGGTCGTCAAGTAGCAAGCGCCTGCTCGCCGGCGCCCGTGCCCACCAGGCCGGGCGCCGGCGCGACTACGGTCGCTCGGCCAGCACCCGCACGGTCGCGAATGTCGGATCGGCGGCCCCGTGCAGCCGCGCGCCGGCCGCCGTCAGCTCGCGCAGGTACGCGACGACCTCGGCGGTCACCCGCTCGCCGGGCAACAACGAGGGCACGCCCGGCGGATAGCCGGCGATCGACTCGCACGAGATCCGACCGATCGCCTGCTCGACGGGAACCGCCTCGCTCTTGCCTAGGAACGCGTCGCGGGGAGAGACCACGGTCTCGTGCTCGAGCGACATCGGCGGCCTGGTGATCGGCGGCGGCTCACCGGCTCGAGAGATGCGCTTGACGGTCTCGGCGAAGTCGTGCGCCAGGCGTTCGAGCGCTTCGACCGGCTGACCAAGCCCGAGGACCAGCACCAGCGTCGCGTGCGTGGCCAGTTCCACGTAGATGTCGTACGACGCGCGCAGCGCGGCCGCGACCTCGTACCCCGTGCAGCCGGTGCCGCGGACGTCGATCACGATCCGCAGCGGATCCCAGCCGGCGATCCCGGGCTGGCCGACTAAGTCCTCCCCCAGCACCGAACATCCCGGCACCGCCACGATCGCCTCGCGTGCCCGGGCGGCGGCCTCGATCGTTCGGTCGAGCAGCGCCTCGCCGTGGAGGGCGAGCTGCCGGCGCGCGGCGTCGAGCGAGGCCATCAGCAGCGAGCTCGGGCTCGTCGAGCGCACCAGCCGCACGGCCCGACCGACCGCATCCGTGTCCACGCGACTGCCGTATGCCACCAGCAACATCGCCGACTGCGTGAGGCTCCCCACGATCTTGTGCGTCGAGGCGATCATGGCATCGGCGCCGAGCCGGAGCGGCGACTGCGGGAGCTTGTCGTGGAAGCCGAAGTGTGATCCCCAGGCGTTGTCGACGATCAGCGGTGCGTCGGCGCGATGCGCGATCTCCGCGCACGCCTCGACGTCGGCCGCCATCCCGTAGTAGGTCGGAGAGGTGATGAATACCGCGCGGGCGTCCGGGGCACGCAGCAGAGCCTCGCGCAGGGCCTCCGGCGTGACGCCGTGCGCCATGCCGAGCTCGTCGTCGTAGACCGGCGCGACGAAGCTCGGCGAGCCGCCGCTCAGCACCAGGCCGTCGATCAGGCTCGCGTGCGAGTTGCGCTGCAGGAGCACCCGGGTGCCCTGGGAGGCGAGCGCCACGCACAGCGCGTGGTTGCCTTGAGTGGCGCCGTTGGTCAGAAACCACGTCCGCTCGGCGCCGTACGCCTTCGCGGCGAGCACCTCGGCGCGCTCATAGGGCGTGGGCGACGGACCGACGTCGATCCCCTCGATGTCGAGTGGGACATCGAGGAGCAGCGCTCGATCACCGAGCGCGGTGCGCAACCCCGGGTCGGCCCCGTCGCCACCCTTGTGGCCGGGCACGTGAAAGCGGGCCGAGCCGCGGAAGCCATACGCGGTCACGGCCTCCAGGTAGGGTGCGGTCGGCTGCGCCGCCGGCGGGCGGGTGCTCACCCGCTGCCCGAGTTGCCCGAGGACCCTGAGTTCGCGGCCTTGAGCAGGTAAGCGCGCACGAACCCGTCGAGGTCCCCGTCGAGCACCCGGTTGACGTCGCCCACCTCGTAATCGGTGCGGTGGTCCTTGACGACCTGGTAGGGGTGCAGCACGTACGAGCGGATCTGCGAACCGAAGTTCACGTCCTGGGCCTCGCCCTTCTCGCGGGCGATCTCCTCGCGGCGCTTGCGCTCCTCGCGCTCGAGCAGCTTCGAGCGCAGCATCGTCATCGCCTCAGCCTTGTTCGAGGATTGCGAGCGCTCGTTCTGGCACTGGACGACGATCCCGGTGGGCTTATGGGTGATCCGGACCGCGGAGCTGGTCTTGTTGACGTGCTGGCCGCCCGCGCCACTGGCGCGGTAGGTGTCGATCTGGAGGTCGTCGTCCTCGATCGCGAGCCCCTCGATCTCGTCGACGACCGGCGAGACCTCCACGCCCGCGAAGCTCGTCTGCCGGCGGTGAGCGGCGTCGAACGGGGAAAGACGGACCAGGCGGTGCACGCCCTTCTCCGCGCTGAAAAGCCCGTAGGCGTTCTCTCCCTTGGCCAGGAACGTGGCCGACTTGATGCCGGCCTCCTCCCCCGGTGAGACCTCCAGCAGCTCGACCTCGAAGCCGCGCTTCTCCGCCCAGCGCATCTCCATGCGCAGGACCATCTCGGCCCAGTCCTGAGCGTCGGTACCCCCGGCGCCGGCGTTGATGGTCACCAGCGCATCGCCGGCGTCGTACGGGCCGGAGAAGAGCCGTTCTTCCTCGAGCTCATCGAGGCGGCGCTGCACGGCGCGGATCTGATCGTCGAGCTCGCGGGCGATCTCGGGATCCTCCTCGGCCAGCTCGGCCAGCGGCTCGAGGTCGTCGACGTCTTGCGCAAGCTCGCGGAACACCAACAGCTTGCGGCTCGCGCGCGCGTGTTCGGCGGTCACCTTCGGCGCCCGCTCCTGGTCCTCCCAGAAGCCGGGCTCGCCCATCTCCGCCTCGAGCGCGGCGACGCGCTCGCTCAGCCCGGCCGGGTCAAAGATAGTCCGCGAGCAGGGTAAGTTGCTCGCGGATCGCCGCGAGGCGCTGCGAGAGCGGCTCGGAAGGAGCGGTGGTCATCTACGGATCAACCCTAGCAGCGGATTGCCGCCTCGACCGGCAGGGTAGATTGCCGCGCATGGCCAGCCTCAATGACCCCCCAGTGCGCGAGCTGCTCGAGCATCCCAACTACGCGGTGATCTCGACGATCAACTCGAACGGAGCGATCCACAACACGATGGTCTGGATCTCCGCGGAGGACGGCGCCGTGGCCGTCAACAGCGCGATCGGCCGCCTGTGGCCGACGAACCTCCAGCGCGACCCGCGGATAACCGCGGTCGTGTTCGAGTCCGGCAATCCGTACCACTTCGTCGAGATTCGCGGCACCGCCACCGCCACGCGCGAGGGCGCCGACGAGCACATCAACCGGCTCGCGAAGAAGTACATCGGGCAGGACGAGTATCCGTACCGCCAGCCCGGCGAGCAGCGGATCAAGTTCGTGATCCAGCCAGATCACGTCCGGCACGTCAAGCAGTAGCGCCGGCCGCGCTCAGCGCGGACCGTGCCGCCGGCCGTAGCGCTCGGCACGGCGCGCGTACCGCTCGGCGCGGCGCGCGTAGCGCTCGGCGTAGCCCCGAGCGTACTGGTCGGGGTACCGCGCGCCCCCGGCGCGATGCGTGGACCGAAACGCGTTCCTCTGGGCGAGCTCGCGTTCCACCTGGTCGAGCTCGGGAGCCGGCCCGTACAGCCGCCAGCCGTTGCGCAGCAGCGGGATCACCGCCACCAGCGCGACCCAGATCGGCCAGAACTGGCCGTTCCCACCGGAGGTGACCCAGATCGCCGTGCAGATCAAGAACAGCACGACCCCGCCGCCGCTCTCCTGAAGCAGCCGGCGCTGGAGGTGGCTGCGGCGGCGCGCCAGCTCCGCCTTGACCTCTTGCGGCGTCGGCGGCAGCGCCGGCAGGTCCGCGAGCACTGCCCTCAGCTCCTGCTCGGTCTGCGCGCGGACCGCCGCCTGCAGACGCTCGCTCATCTCGTCCTCGGTGAGGCGGCCGGCGGCGAAGTGCTCGCGGATCTGCTGCGCGGCGCGCTCGCGCTGCTCGTCGGAGACGCGGAGGGTCGAAGGGTCCGTCATACGGTTCGCAAATCTAGCGCTCCGTGGGGGCGTGCTGAAGAACCCGCCAGGGCGGGGGCTTTTTCAGCGCACCCCCTCAAGCACGCGCCGGCTAAGCGCCGTGGCACTTCTTGTACTTCTTGCCCGAGCCGCACCAGCAGGGGTCGTTGCGGCCGATCTGTTGCGACTCGTCGACGCGGCGCTGCTCGACCACGGGCGGGGGTCCCGGCTCGGCGTAACCCTCGCCGGCCGCACCGGCGCCGGCGTTCCCGGCCGCCGCGGCGATCGACATGGCACCCGCCTGGGCCATGCCACCGCCGGAGTAGGAGACGTTGCGATTCCCGCCGGTCGAGGAGCTCGCGCGTGCGCTCGGACGCGTGGGCGCCGGCGGCGGCGTGCCACCGTTTTCGCCTTGGACCGTGACCTCCACGTGGAAGATCATCCGGGCGAAGTCGCCCCAGATGCTGTTCATCAGGTCGCGGAACAGCTCGAAGGCCTCGTTCTTGTACGCCACCAGCGGCTCGATCTGGGCGAACCCGCGGAGGTGGATCCCCTCGCGCAGGTAGTCCATGTCGTAGAGGTGCTCCTTCCAGCGCTGATCGATGATCTGCAGCAGCAGGAATCGCTCGAGCGCGCGCATCAGCTCCTCGCCGAGCTCCTGCTCGCGCCGGTCGTAGAGAGCGAGCGCCTCCTCCTGAAGGACGCTGGTCAGCTCCACCCGATCGACCGTGGCCGGATCGACGCCGGCGATCTCCTCGCTCGGGGTGAAGATCTCCTCGATCCGCCGGAGCAGGCCTTCGACGTCCCAGTCCTCGACGAAGTCGCCGGCCGTGTACTCCTCGACGAGACGTTCGATCAGGTTCGCGACCTCCTCGCGCGCGGCCTCGCTCATGTCGCGCCCCTCGAGGATCTCGTCGCGGTACGTGTAGATCACGTCGCGCTGCTGGTTGAGGACGTCGTCGTACTCGAGCGTGTGCTTGCGCATCAGGAAGTGCTGCTCCTCGACCTTGCGCTGCGCCTTCTCGATCTGCTTGGAGAGCATCCCGGCCTCGATCGGCTCCTCGTGGCCCTCCTCGTCGGTCGAGCCCAGCTTGTCGAGGATCTTGTAGATCCGTTCGCCGGCGAACAGGCGCACGAGGTCGTCCTGGGCGGAGAGGAAGAAGCGCGACTCGCCGGGGTCGCCCTGGCGGCCCGACCGCCCGCGTAGCTGATTGTCGATCCGCCGGGCCTCGTGGCGCTCGGTGCCGAGGATGAACAGCCCGCCGGCTTCGAGCACCTGCTCGCGGGCCTCCTCGAGCCGAGCCTCGATCGCAGGCAGCACCCGCGCGTAGTGCTCGTCGTAATCCTCATCCCCCGGCGCCGTCCCCAGCTTGGCGACCTCCAGCCTCGCCAGGTGCTCGGGGTTCCCGCCGAGCTTGATGTCGACCCCGCGGCCGGCCATGTTGGTCGCGATCGTCACCGCCCCGGGGGCGCCGGCCTCGGCGATGGTCTCGCCCTCGCGCTCGGCGTGCTCGGGCTTGGCGTTCAGGACCGTGTGCTTGATCCCCTTGCGCGTGAGCTGTTCGGACAGCAGCTCCGAGACCTCCACGGAGATCGTCCCGACCAGCACCGGCTGGCCGGCGGCGTTGCGCGCCTCGATCTCCCTCAACACCGCGCTCCACTTGCCGTCCTTGGTCTTGTAGACCTGGTCGTTGCGGTCGGCGCGGATCATCGGCTCGTTCGTGGGGACCTGGACCACCGGGAGCTCGTAGATCTTCATGAACTCGGTCGCCTCGGTGATCGCGGTACCGGTCATGCCCGCGAGCTTGTCGTACATCCGGAAGTAGTTCTGCAGCGTGATCGTCGCGAGCGTCTGGTTCTCCTCCTGGACCCGCACGCCCTCCTTGGCCTCGACCGCCTGGTGCAGGCCCTCCGACCAGCGGCGCCCCTCGAGGATGCGGCCGGTGAACTCGTCGATGATCTTGACCTCGCCGTCGATCACCGCGTAGTCGCGGTCGCGGTGGTAGAGCGACTCCGCCTTGAGCGCCTGGATCAGGTGGTTGACCAGCGGGCCGTTCTCGGCCCGGTAGAGGTGATCGATCCCGAGGAACCTCTCGGCCTTCGCCACGCCCTTCTCGGTCACCGCGATCGTCTTGTGCTTCTCGTCGAACTCGTAGTCGAAGTCCGCCACGAAATCCTTCTTCATGCGGGGGTCCATCCCCTCGGGGGTCTTTCCGGAGACCATCTGCGGCGCCAGGCGGGCGAACGTCCGATACAGGTCGGCCGCCTGCTCGGGCGCGCCCGAGATGATCAGCGGAGTGCGGGCCTCGTCGATCAGGATGTTGTCGACCTCATCGACGATCGCGTAGGTGTGATAGGGCGACTTGCCCTCCTCGGGCTTGGGCCGACCGCCGTGCTGGACCTTCTCCTCCAGCGTGGTGGCCATGTTGTCGCGCAGGTAGTCGAAGCCGAATTCCGAGTTGGTCCCGTACGTGACGTCGGCGGCGTACGCGGCTCGCTTCTCCTCGTAGGGCTGCATGTTCTGGAGCACCCCGACGGTCACGCCGAGCATGTCGTAGATCGGCTTCATCCACGCCGCGTCGCGGCGAGCCAGATAGTCGTTGACCGTCACCACGTGGACCCCGCGCCCCCCCAGCGAGTTGAGCACGACCGCGAGCGTCGCCGTGAGCGTCTTGCCCTCGCCCGTCTTCATCTCCGCGATCGCCCCGTCGTGGAGCACCATCCCACCGATCAGCTGCACGTCGAAATGCCGCATACCGAGGCTCCGCTTGCCGGCCTCCCGCACGAGCGCGAAGCATTCGTAGAGCAGGTCATCGAGCTTCT
Organism: uncultured Solirubrobacterales bacterium; assembly: GCA_963731355.1. Lineage (GTDB taxonomy): Bacteria > Actinomycetota > Thermoleophilia > Solirubrobacterales > Solirubrobacteraceae > Palsa-465. The sequence continues at coordinate 696,954 of CAVSUS010000009.1, forward strand.
CGCCCTGGCGGGCGCGCTCGCGCAGCTCGTCGGCGGCCTCCCTGAGCTCGGCGTCGGTGCAATGCTCGAGCTCAGGCTCGAAGGCATTGATCCGCCCGACGCGCTGTTCATAGGTCTTGAACTTCTTCGCTTCGCCCATGCGAAGCGCGCGGTCGAGGATGGTCACCGGCCTAGCGTAGCAGTGGTCCTGGGCCCGAAAAGCGGTCCAAAGAACCCCCGCTTCTTGGCCCCGAAACTCGGCTATGCAGTCGGCGAAACGCCGCCCGGACCCGGCGGTGAGGCGGCTTCGAGCGCCTCCGCGGTCGCCGCCCGAGTCTCCCGCCGCTTGCGGCGTTTTTCGCGATGGCGCTTGACCTGGACGGCCAGCTCATCGGCGCAAAGGTTGATCGAGCGGACGATGTCGGGCGAGGCGTCGCGGGCGCGCAGTGTGACTCCCTTGAGATGGAGCGTGGCCTCGGCGACCTGAGAATCGGCGATCGCCGGGTTGCGCTCTTCAAACACCTCCACCTCGAGCTCAGCCAGTTCCGAAACCTGCCTGGCGATCTTGCGGAACCGCTTCGCTACGTGCTCCCTCAGATCCTCGGAGACGGACAGGTTGCGGCCCTTCACCTCGATTCGCATAGGCCGACCTCCTAGCTGGAAGGATGGGTGTGCGGTGAGCAGATCAGACTAGTCCTCCGCCCAACTTTTGTCGATTGCAAGAATCCACTCCACGTGACCCCGCAGGCTTCCTGGTCCTTTCAGCCCGCCGTGCTGATCGGCGTCGGCGCGATGGTCGTCCTGTACGCCGCCGCCTGGCGGCGCGGGCGCCGTCCCGGTGAGCCCCATCCCCCCAGCTTCGGGCGGCTAGCGCTGTTCGCGGCCGGCGTGACCACGATCCTGGTGGCGCTCGTCTCCCCGCTCGACTCGCTCGGCGATCAGCTGATGGTGATGCACATGGTGCAGCACATGTTGCTCCTGGACGTCGCGCCGATCTTGCTGATCCTCGGTCTCACCAAGGTCCTGCTGCGGCCCGCGACCCGGCGCGTGCAGACGGTCGAGCGGCGTGCCGGCTACCTGGCGCACCCGGCGTTCGCGGTGGTCCTTTATGTCGGCCTCCTGTGGCTCTGGCACATCCCCGCCATGTACGACCGGGCCCAGGGCAACGCCGCGATCCACGTCCTCGAGCACCTGTGCTTCTTCGGGGCCGGCGCCCTCTACTGGTGGCACGTCTTTTCGCCGATCCGGCCACGGATGCGCTTCAGCGGCATCGGCATGGTCGGGTACATGGCCAGCACCAAGCTGCTGGTTGGGATCCTCGGGATCGTGCTCGCTTTCGCACCGCACGTGCTGTACCCGTTCTACGCGCACAAACCCCACTATTGGGGTCTGAGCCCGCACGAGGACCAGTCGATGGCGGGGCTGGTGATGGCGCTCGAGCAGTCGATCGTGATGGGGATCGCGCTCGTGGTCCTGTTCGTCAAGATGCTCACCGAGTCCGAGCGCGAGGCCCAGCGCGCGGAGCGCTTCGAGATAGCGTAGGCAGCCGCCCCGGCGCCGCGGAACGTTCCGCGGCGCCGGGAATGGCGGCCTCAGTTCAGCATTTGCTAGAGCCCTTGACGGTCTGCGGCGTCTCCCTGACGCCCTGGTTCACCGAAGTGAACGTAATCGACCACGGGCGCTTGCCGGCCTTGCAGGCCACGGAAGCCTGGGCGTCGGACTTCCAGGTCAGCGTCTCGGTGACCAGCGAGCCGTAGACGCCCGCCAGGCCCCCCGCCTTGGTCGAGACGTCCGGCGGCAGCGGGCTATCGAGTACGAGGTTCTTGCCCACCTGCTTCACGGTGCCAATCCACGGCGCCGCCGCGCCGGTTTTCAGGCCCCCGCAGACGTGGCCCGGGATGGTCACGAAGAAGAACACGACCTTGCCGTGCCCGCCGTTGTAGACGTGCAAGAACGGGTCGCACGGGCTCCCTTTGGCCTTCAGGTTGTTGCCCGGGCCGAGAAGCGAGGTGACCGGCCCGCTCGCGATTAGGGACTTCGATGGGCAGGCCTTGTCCCACTTCGCCGGGTTGGCGGTGATCCGAGACGCGCTACAGGTCGGCAGGTTCTTCGTGGTCGAGACCAAGCCGTAGACGCTGCTCTTGATGTCGACGAGCGGGGCCGCCCGGTTGCCGTTCAGCCCCTGGGCGCCATACGTCTCGGCGTAACCGAGAGGCGCCGGCTTCTTCGCGCTACCGGCCTTGTTCGCGAGTCTGAAACTCGCGCTGTACGAGTTGAACGTGGCGGCATACGCCACCCCGGTCGCTACGGCGAGGACGGCCAACGCCGTACAGATGAACATGATCCGTCGCAAAATGGTTCTCTCCTTGTCCTTTGGACGGTTGTGGTTGTAAGCAGAGCCGGCCGTGCTCATGGCAGTGGTTTGAGTTGGGGGAAAGCTTGCAGTCGCCCGGTGGTACTGGCGCCGAGGGGCGCCTGCGCCTTGCATTTCGGACCGCCAGGCATCGCCGTGAAGTAGACGCTGCGGAGGACGGCGGCAAGGTTAGCGGGAATTTGCGGACCTATGGCGGGTTGCGGGTTGCTCGTGCAGAGATTGCTCGCGAACACCGATAGGCCTTGCAGGAGCTTCGTGTAGCTGTCGGGCTGGCTGTAAGGGTTGCCGCGGTTGCTCTCGAGTCGTGTCTGATAGTTGGTGAGCACCTCTGGGTTAACAGGATTGGAGATGCGTAAGTAGTGCAAAACCTTGGTCTGGGCGTTGTTCGACTGCCTGGCCTGAGTCGCGGCCGTGCTGTTCGCGAAGAACGCCGCGATCTCGCGCCGGTAGCTGTTGATGTAGTTGATCACCGGGACCAGGTTCCCTAGGTAGGGCTTCAGGCGCGCGAGCCAGGGCACGCTGTCGCGCAGGAACTGCTCGAGTGCCGGCACGCCGGCCTTCGACGCGTTGGTGAGCGGAGCGATGTTCGTAAGCAGGTCGCGCAGCTCCGGCGCGAACACGGCGACCGCTTGGAGCGCTGGGGTGAGCTGGACCGCGGCCGGGCGGAGCTCGTCGATCAGGGGCTTGGTCGTCTTGGCGAACCGTGCAACCCGGTCGACGGTTGACCGGGTGGCGATCAGGAAGGGCGGGAACGCCCGGACTGTGTTGGCGAGCGCGACGTCCTGGGCGGCGGTGGCGGCGAACACGGCGTTCGAGTTGCGGATGAAGCCCTGGAGCTGAGCGGGCGAGCTCGACAGCGCGGAGAACACCTGACCGCCGTCGCGGAGCAGCGTGCTCGTCGCGGCGCTGTCGTTGCGGAGCACGGCCAGGACCGAGTCGACGTTAGTCGCAAACGGATACAGCTGATAAAAGGCCGCGTTGAAGTCCTCGCCGCGGCCGGTCAGCGCGATCGCGTCCTGCTGTTGCCAGGTCATGAACGCCCGACGGGTATCCGGGTCGAATGTCGAGAGGATCTGGTCGAGGTCGACCGTGGGCGCGATCTGGGCGCGCGGCAGGGTCGCTCCGTCTGGCAGCCTGGGCCCGCTCTGGGTGCCGGGCGTGAGCTCGACGTACGTCTCGCCGAGGAGTGACTTCGCCCGGAGGATCGCCCGCGTGTCGGCGGGGCGCGGGGCGTACTGGCTCTGGAGCTCGATCACGGCGCGGCTAAGCCCGGTCTTGCGGTCGAGCGAGACCGAGACGACCTTGCCGACGCTGACCCCCGAGATCCGCACGTCCGACTGGGCCGCAAGCTGGACCGCGTCGTTGAACTCCGCATTCAGGCGATAGCCCTGCGGGGCCAATGGGATCGAGCCTCCGAACGAGATCCACAGGAACAACAGCAGGCCGACGCACGAGCCCGCGAACGCCACCATTGTGAGGATCCGACCGGTGCTAGGGGCCTGCTTGTTCACGGAATCCCTCCTGTTGGACAGGAAGGCGAGTTGAGCTTGGTCCAGTCGGGCGGGTTGAGCAGGTCCAGCAGCGCGCCGAGCGCCGGATTTCCCGGCTCGATCGACGCCTCCAGCAGGTTCAAGGTGGTGCAGGGGGCCATGTAGATGCCGCGCACGATCGGGCCCTGCGCGTCCTGGGTGCTGGTGAGGCTGTTGGCGATGTGGCTGAGCCAGGAGCCCCAGAACAGGTATCCCTGCTGGCCGCGCGGCTGGTAGGCGAGCGTGTTGAACAGCGTGTTGAGCACGCCGAACGCGTTGACCAGGTGTGGCGTCGCCTGAGCCAGGTCCGCGCTCGCTGGTGCGAGGATCTTGGCCAGCGGTTGCACCGCCTTCGTGAACGGGATCAGCTGGTTCTTGATGACCGGCGTGGTGTCGCGGAACAACGGCCGTGATGCCTGGAGTGCGGGACCGAACGCGTGCGCGAACGGGAGCAACGCGGGGAGCGTCTGCGTGCTCTGGTGCGCGAACGCCTGCACCTTGCCGAGGGTTTGCGTCGTCGTGTGGAGCGTGCCCGGGAGCAGCGTGAGCGCCGCCTGAAGGTTTGCGTCCTGGGATGAGATCGCGGAGAAGTTGGTGTTCGACGAGTTGATCAGCGACGTGAGCTGGGTGTCGACGCTGCCGAGCGATCCGGCCACAACCTGCAGGTTGTGGATCGCGCGGCTGATGTTCTGCCTGCGCTGGGCGAGGAGGCTCGTCAGAGTGAGCGTGTCGCGATTCAGCGGGGCGAAGCGCTTGAACGTCCCGCGCAGGTCTCCCACCGCCGCGGCGCTCGGGACCGGCCCCGGGTTGCCGGGGTCGCGGAACGCCTGGGAGCCGCCCGCCAGGAGGAGCAGCAGATAGTTGCGCGTGTCGGCGTCGAGCGAGGAGAGGATCTGGTCGACGTTGATGTCGGGGCTGGTGGCTGCCACTGGTACGGCCCCGCCGTTGGGAATCGCTCCCGCCGCCTTGGTCCCCGGATCGAGTGAGAGGTACATGTCCTGTAGAGGCGTGCGCGGCCGCAGCAGCACCGTGGCGTCGTTGTAGATCGGCGCGTACTTCTTGAAGATGTTCATCGTCACTACGGCGCGGCCGTTCTCGAGCTGAACGCCCCCCACCTGCCCCACCTCGACCCCGGCGACGTCGACGGTTTGTCCCTGTCCGGCGGTCACTGCCGCCCCGGTCTGGAACTCCGCCTTCACCGTGTAGTAGCTGTGGCCGAGCGTGAAAGCCGGCTGGTGCAGGAGGATGTAGGTAACCACCACCAGCGCCAGCGCCACCATGATCGTGACGGCCGCGAAGTCCCTGCGGTGGACGAGGATCGCGCGCTTCACGGTGCGCCTCCAGTCCGCGCGTTGTTCAGGTTCGGGACCGGGCTCGCGAGGCAGGCGACGTTACTGCGAATCGGCGGGGCCTTCCCCGGGTAAGCGGGCCGGGACCCCCGCGGCTGCAAGACGGCGTTGCCGAAGAGCGCCCCGTTGCCCGGCAGCGGCGGTGTCTGCACCGGCACGGATCCGCCCCCCGCCGAGGCGCGGACGTAGCGGCCGTTGCCGTCGAAGTTCCCAGCGGCTCCCGCGAGCCCGACCGCGCTCTGGAACAGCTCTTGGTAGACGCTCTGCCCGCCACCGAAGGGCGGATCGCTGATCACCTCGTTTCCGGTCGGGATCACGGTGTGGGTGAGGCAGCGGGCGAGCTGATCGGCAGCCGAGATCAGCGCCTTCGTCACGTTGATCGCCGCGGACGTGTTCTGCACGGCCGGGGTGAGATCCGACAGCAGACCACCGAGGTTCGCAGGCGATACCAGTCGCGTGGCCTGGGCGATCCACGGAATCGCGGCGTCGATCGTCGGACCGAGTTGCTCGACGCCGGGTGTGAGCGCGGCGGCGAATTGCTGCGTCGGCGCGAACGACGCATCGAGTTGGGTGTCGGTTGATTGGGTCTGACGCAGGAGCGGCGGCAGCAGTGAGATCGTCTGGCTCAGGTCCTGCTGGCGGGAGGCCAGCGTGGCCATGGTCGCGTTGAACGTGGTGACGAGGCTCGAGAGCTGGTTGCCGCTCGCCGCCAGGGCCTTGAACACCTTTGCGTTACCAGTCACGACCCTTTCCAGGTCATTTGGCTGGAGCCCCAGGAGTCCCTGGTTGACTATGGCCGAGGCCTTGAACGCGTCCGCGGAGTACTTGAGCGACAGGTTCAGCGCCTGGGCGCCGGTGAGCCCGCGGACGATCGGATCCTGCGTCGCGTCCTGACCGGGTTTGGGGGGAGCGCTGAGCGCGGAGCCGATGCCCTGCAGGAGCGTCTGCAGGTTGCTCCGGGCGTTGGAGTTGAGCGCCGAAAGCACCCGGTCGAGCTGTACCGGGCCGGAGTTCTGCGCGGCCGGGAGCGTGGCGCCGGAGTGCAGGGCCGGGGCGTTCGGAGTCCCGGGGAACAGGTCGACGTAGAAGTTCCCCTCGAGGAAGATGCGCGGTCGGATCCGGGCGGTCGCGTTGGCATGGATCGGCAGCCCGTTCTGGTCGATGTCCATGGTCACGACCCCGGCGCGCGAGGAGCCCGAGATGTGCGTGGCCGACACCACCTGCCCGACGTCGACTCCGGCGATCCGGACCGGCGATGGGATGTGGAGCTCGGTCTCGGTCGTGAAAACGGCCTTGAGCACGAACGGCGACTTGGAGAACGGGAGACTCCCGCCGAAGACCAGGTAGCAGGCGGCGACGATCACCACCAGGCCGATGATCCCGCCCCAGAAGTTGGATATCCGCGGATGATGGCGCCTCATCCGCCGCTCCTCGACGTCTGTTGGGTCGTCAGCCCGACGTTCACCGTGGGATTGCCGATCCGGGCGCGCCCGCCCGAGTAGGGCTCGTTGCCGGCCGCGCATTCGGGCGTCTGCCCCGGAGAATCGGTGTTGGGGTAGGGGTTGACGTGCAGGGGTCCGTACGCGTTGCCCGAGTTGTTGTTCGGAGTCGTGTACGGCCGTTGCGAGGGGACCGCTTCGCCGCCCAGGACGTCGTCGATCGCGATGATCGAGAAGCGCAGCGAGGTCCCGTTGCCCACGGGGTCGGAGAGCAGGCTCCCGATGTTGCGCAGGAACAGGGTGACGTAGTTACACGTCGCCTGAACCGGGGTGAGGAACGCCAGCGGCGGGCTCAGGTCCCTGGCGGTCAGCGTGAGCCGGTTGTAACCCGGGATAACCGCGGGATTCCCGGTGTAGCTCTGGAGGGCTTTCGCCAGGTTGAGAAGCTGCTGATCCAGGCCTGGGCCGGTCGATGAGGGAAGGTATGTTCCGGGCAGCGTGTGGGTGCCGATCGAGAACGCGTCTGCCAACACCGGTGCGCTGACCGGCAGCGTCGCGAATGCCGGGCGAAGCTCGCTGAACAGGTCCTTGGTGTCGCTGAGGAACGCCCGCTCGCTCGGGCTGTTGGTGATAACCGACTGGAACGTCGGCGGGGTCTGCGAGATCCAGTTCTGCAGGAACGGCCGCGCGACGCTTGCCAGAGAGGTGAACGTCGTGTCGAGATTGCCGTAAAGGTCGGCCTGCGTCTGCGCTACGGGTACAAGCGCGCGCGAGAATGACTCCAGCCCGTGCCAGAAGCCCGCCAGGTCGGTCTTCGGCGCCGCGAGATTGCGTGCCACCGGTCCCAGATCCGTCACCAGCGGGACGAACGCCCCGATCGCGTTGTTGATGTTGCCACCGCGGCTGGCGAGCGCGTCGCTGAAGCCCACGGTCGAAGCCGCCACCCCCGCTCGGGTCGCCGGGTCGAACATCGACAGGACCTGATCGAGGTCGACCTCGCTCCCAGCCTGGGTGAGCGGCACGGTGGCCCCGTTCTTGTACGTCTGCGTTGATGTTCCCGGAGTGAGCTGGACGTACTTGAGGCCGATTGCTCCCTTGAGCCGGACATCGAAGGCTGAGTCCACGGGCAGCGGCTCGACGCTCTTGTTCAAGTTCATGTTCATCACCGCGATCGGCTGCCCGGACGCATCGCGCGCCGGCGTGACCGTGTCGACAATGCCGACGAGCGATCCGCCCATGTGCACCTCCGCGCCCTTGGTGACCTCGCTGGCGTCCGCGATCTGGACGTGCAGGGTGTACTTGGGCACGAACGGCAGCCCGTTGTTCGCGTTGTAGGCCAGGTACACGGCGACGATCGTCACGAGCACTGTGAGCGCGCCGATCAGGATCGGGTTTGCCAGCATGCCCTGCTCGCGGCGGCGAAGGTTCACTGGCCGCTCCCAGTCAGGTAGCGCATGAGCCCGGTGAGCGCCGCAGCCGTACGCTGCTGCTTGCCCGCAGGCGTCTTCGCGGCCTCGACCGCAAGGCGGGAGGCTTTGCCACGGCCAGACGCGGCCACCGCCGCGCTGGTCGCGCCGTGCGTGAAGTTTGCCGAGCAGCCGGGTACCGGGACTATCGAGTAGGGGACGCAGTCGCCGAGCACCAGCGACTCGGTCCGGACGTAGTGCCCGAAGCTGTCGAAGCCGTTGCCGGCACTCGCTCCGTTGAACAGCAGCGACATCAGCTGCTCGATCGCGCCGGTGTTCTCGAGACTCGCGGTCAGCCTGTCCAGCAGCGTGGCCGACGGGAGGGCCTGTTGGCCCAGGCTCTGCAATTGTCGGGCAAGCGGCTCCGATGCCACCAGCGCAGGCTGGGACTGCTGCGATGAGTTTCCGAGTGCGATGAGCGCCGGCCGGGCCGCGTTCGCGAACGGCGTGAGGTTTTCAAACTGGTGACCCAGTGCGGTCGCGCTCTTCCCGAGCTCGGCCAGCAGCGGGGTCCCCTGATCGGCCAGCTGGCCGAGATCGACCATCAGCGGCCGCAGCTGCCGCAGGAACTCGGGGAACAGCTGGAACGAGCGCGCGATGTCAGCCGCCCGCGCCGCGCTCGCGACCGACGTCGTGTTGGCTTGGACGACGAACCCCGAGAGCTCCTGGCGGGCACGGGCGAGCGGCGCTAGCACCGTGTCGGAATCGGTCGCCAGCTGGGCGAGCTGCTTGTTCTGCTGAGCGAGGATCTTGATCACCTGATCGGTGTATCCGAGCGCGGGATTCGCGCGGTGGATCACCGCATTGAGATCGGAGCCCCGAGCCGCCAGCCCGGTGCCTAGCTCGTCCAGGATCAGCGCGAACCGCTCCCGGATCGGTTGCTGATAGATGTTCTGCACGAGGTCGGAGTCGACCGGGGAGCTCGTGCGAGTAACGGGGAGGTAGTACGTCCCGGCTCCCGTTCCATTGGTGATCCGAGTTAGCCGCGGGGCGTTTGAGGAGCCGGGTTCGCAGTCCACGTAGCGCTCGCCGATCAGCGACTGGGGGCGGATCGCACATGTGGCGTTCGCGTAGAACGGCGTGAACCGGGCGTCGTCGATCTCGATCGTGACCGCGGCCTGGTTGACCGGCGCCGTGGCCGAGCAGTTCTGCGCTGAAGTGCAGACGTTGAGCGCCTTGATGCTGCCGACGTTCGCCCCGGCGATCCGGACGTCCTCCCCCGGGACGGCAAAGGCGGCGTTGTCGAAGATCGCGGTCACCCTGTAAGGGCTGCCGGCGCCGCGCGATGAACTCGTCGCGATCACGCCGGCGGCGATGGCGGTCACCAGCGCCGAGATCGCAGCCAGTCGCCTCATGGTCCGGGCGGGGTGGCGGCAGGGTTGCAGCCCGGAACGCTCACCGGCGCCGAATGGTCGGGCGGCGGCTGGACCGCGCCGCCGGGGCAGCGCCCGTGCACGTTCTGGAGGCCCTGATAGCGGGTCTGGTTCGGCGGCAGCGGGGTGAGCTCGTTCGCACCGCTGAGCCCGAATGCCGAGAACATGGGTTGGGTGCGCGAGTAGTGGCCGTTGGCGTCGTAATAGGCCGAGGTCTGCCCCAGGTTGGTCAGAGCGGCGACGACATCAGGCGTGTATTCGCGCAGGTAGTCCACCTGGTTCTGGGACTGATTCATCTCCTTGACCAGCTCAGGAAACGCCGAGTGCGCGAGCTTCGCCAGCGACGGAGTCTCGAGGAGCAGGCTTGTCAGGTCGCTGCCGCCTGGGTTGTGGATCAGCGCGTTGAGCGCGGCGACGGTCGGGATCGATAGATCGGTCAGCGTTTTGAGCATCGACGCGAACTGGGCCAGGTGCACCGAGGCGGGCTTCGACGCGGCCACGAGCGGATCGAGCTTGTTGAGGGTCGTGTTCAGGCCGGCGAACGTCCTGGTCGAGTGATTGAGTGCCGGCGGAAGCAGCGACAGCGTGGTCTGCAGCGCCTGGCTCTGGCTGGCGATCGCCGCCGTGGTCGCGTTCGTGTTCGCGACCAGCTGCGTCAGCTGCTGGCTTCTCGAGGCGAGAGTTTGCAGCGCCTTCGCACCCTGGACGAGGAGTGCGTCGAACGCCGGCTCGTCCCGCGTCAGCTCGGCGGTCACGTTGCTGGTGCTGGACAGGCCGGGGGCGAGGTAAAGCAGCGTCTTGTTGGCCGCCTGCGCCCGCCCCTGAATACTCGCCGCCTCGCCGCGGATGAAGCCTCGTAACCCGGCCCTCGTCAGCGGGTTGAGCGTGTCGAACACCTGGTCCAGGCTCACCTGCGAATAGGTGTGATCCTCTCCGATCAGCCCCCCACTTTGGATCTCAGGAGCAGTGCTCGGGCCCGGTTCGAGCACCACGTACTTGTTCGCGATCCCAGACAGAGAGTTCTGGTAGATGCGGGCAATCGTGCCCTGATGCAGGGGGGCCGCGTCCGAGTCCACCCCCAGCTTGATCTCGGCGGCTCCATTGCTCGCTAGCCCAATCGATTGGACCGAGCCGACGATGGCCGGCCCGATCATGACCTGGTCGCCGGTGACCAGGCCGCCGGCGTCCTGAAAGTCGGTACGCACGGTGTACCCGCCGCCGTTGCCGAGCACCACGAGCGCGACGAGGATGATCGCAACGGCAAGCGAGGCGAGCGCGGCTACGCGAGCGATCATGCTCGGAGGATGAGCGCTCCGCTCACCTGCAATGTCAGGCTGATGCGCCTAGCGACCGTCGCTGGCATGCGTGCCGAACTACCGGAAGACCCTATTTGGCTCTCTCCCCTCTGTGTCTCTGTCCCGGCGCAGCATCATCCTGCCAGAGCGGGGGGCCGTGCGCCAGTTCGAGGTGTTTAGCGGGGATTAAGTCGCAGTCTGCCGCCGTTTGTCCCCGGCCAGCAGCGAGGCGCCCAGCGCGCCGCCAAGATCGCCCAGCGCCGCGAGTTGGACGCACGGCGGCCGGTGGTCGTTGAAGAGATGCGGGTGCATGGCCCGAGCGATCCGTTCAGTGAACGGCTGGCCGAAGCGGACGCCGAGCCCGCCTCCGATGATCACTGCCTCGAGGTCGAGGAGATTGATCGTGGACGCGATCCCGGCGCCCAGCGCCTCCACCGCCTCGTCGATCAATTCGGTCGCGAGCTTGTCCTTCTGCTCGATTGCGCGTTCCCAGATCGCGCTGGTCATGCGGGTGCGGCCTTGTTCCTTCAGCAGCTTGAGCAGGATGGTCTTCTCTCCCTTTCGGTGGCGTTTGCGGGCCTGGGCCTCCATGGCCGCGCGGCCGGCATATGCCTCCACGCATCCGCGCCGTCCACAGGGGCAGCGGCGACCGCCCAGCTTCACCACCGTATGACCGATCTCCCCGGCCCCACCCCGCCCCAGCCACGGCTTCCCGTTGAGGATCAGGCCTCCTCCGATGCCGGTACCCCAGAAGACGCCGATCAGAGACTTGTACTGCTTGCCCGCGCCGAGCAGGAACTCTGCGGTGGTCGCCACCCTCACGTCGTTTGAGACGAACACCGGCGTGCCTAGATCCTTCGAGAGCCCTGGCCCAAGCTCGAACGTCCCCTCCCAGCCCGGAAGGTTCCCCGCACTGGCTACGGTCCCGCGATCCTCGTCGACGATCCCGGGTGAGCCAACCCCGACACCGATGAGCTGCGCGGGCTCGAGCCCTGCGGCGTGGGCGGCATCCCTCAGCGCACCCGCGAGCTGTGCCGCGACGTCGGGCGGACCGCCGCTGGTCGGCGTGGGCCGCCGCGCCGAGCCGAGCACGGTGTTTCCGCCATCGACCACGATCGCCTCGATCTTCGTCCCCCCGAGATCGATCCCGCCGCGTGGCGCTGGTTTCTTCTTTGAGGCCGGCATGATGCGGATGCTCGCAGACCGTGGGGGTGCGCGGGAGCGCCGACAAATCGGGTCTGCAGTTACCCCCAGGACTCGCGGTAGTGCGCCTGCTCGACCGTGGGCTGGTCGATCTCGACCCCAAGGGCGGCCAGCTTGAGCCGTCCGACCTCGCAATCGATCGAGGTCGGCACTGGTTGCACGCCCACCGGCAGCACGCCGCGCTGGCGCACGAGCTCCTCGACGCAGAGCGCCTGCAGCGCGAAGGACACGTCCATCACCGCCGCCGGATGCCCTTCCCCGGCCGCCAGATTGACCACCCGCCCGCGCGCGAGCAGGTTAAGCCGGCGACCGCCCTCGAACTCGTACCGCTCGACCAGGGGGCGCACCTCGCGCGGACTGCCAGTGGCGAGCGCACGCAGCTCGTCGAGGTCGATCTCCACGTCGAAGTGCCCGGCGTTGGCCAGCAGCGCGCCGTCCTTCATTCGCCTGAAGTGCTCGCCCCGCAGGACTCGGCGGGAGCCGGTGACCGTGATGAAGATGTCGCCGCGCTCTGCCGCCTCGAGCGCTGGCATCACCTCGTACCCGGCCATTCGCGCCTCCAGGGCCCGCAGCGCATCGACCTCGCAGACGATCACCGCGGCGCCGGCTCCACGCGCCCGCTCGGCCACCCCCTGGCCCGCCCAGCCGTAGCCGACCACGACCACGGTGTGGCCGGCGAGCAGGACGTGGCTGGCCCGCACGATCCCGTCGAGCGCCGACTGGCCGGTGCCGTGGCGATCGTTGAGCGCGCGCTCCGTGCGCGCCTCGTTGACGGCGAGCACCGGACAGGCCAGCTTGCCCTGCTCCTCGAGCCGACGGAGGCGCACCAACCCCGTGGTGGTCTCCTCCGTGCCGCCGATAAGCTCGTGCGGCGCCTCGCCGGCGAGCTCGTGCGCGCCGATGAGCAGGTCAGCGCCGTCGTCGATAGTCACCTGCGGCGCCTCCTGGAGGAGCGAACGGACGTGCCTGGCATACGTCTCGAGGTCCTCTCCGCGGAGCGCTCTGACCTCGATCCCGTGCTCCCGGACGAGCGCCGCCGCCACATCGTCCTGGGTTGAGAGCGGGTTTGCCGAGCACAGCGCCGTCGTGGCTCCGCCGGCGGCCAGCGCGAGCATGAGATTCGCGGTCTCGGCGGTGACGTGCAGGCAGGCCGCGACCCGAATCTGCTCGAGCGGGCGTTGCTCTGCGAAGCGCTCCCGAATTCGCGAGAGGACCGGCATCTGCTCGGAGGCCCAGGCGATGCGAGCAGAGCCTTCAGGCGCGAGGCTGAGGTCCGCGACGTCGTGTGCGGGGATAGTGGCTCGGGCCATTGCCTCGTTCCTCGCCCGCCGACTCTTTTCTGGCCCGCCGCTCTTTCTGCCCGCGCCGCGCTGAGCGCTAGTACCGGTAATGGTCCGGCTTGTACGGACCCTCGACCGGGACCCCAAGGTACTCGGCCTGCCGCGGGGTGAGCTTGGTCAGCTTCGCGCCGAGCGCGTCGAGGTGCAGACGCGCGACCTTCTCGTCGAGATGCTTTGGGAGCGTGTACACGCGCTTCTCGTAGATCTCGTTGTGGCCGAAGAGCTCGATCTGGGCGATCACCTGGTTCGTAAACGAGTTCGACATCACGAACGAGGGGTGTCCGGTGGCATTGCCGAGGTTGAGCAGCCGGCCCTCCGACAGGACGAGGATCGAATGGCCGTCGGGGAAGACCCACTCGTCGACCTGCGGCTTGATGTTTACCCGCTGGACCCCCGCCAGCTTCGCAAGCGCCGACATCTCAAGCTCGTTGTCGAAATGGCCGATATTCCCGATGATCGCCTGATGCTTCATCCGCGCCATGTGCTCGGCTGTGATGACGTCCCGGTTGCCCGTAGCCGTGATGAAGATGTCGGCCGTCTCGACGACGTCGTCGAGCGCGAGGACCTGGTAGCCGTCCATCGCCGCCTGCAAGGCGCAGATCGGGTCGATCTCGGTGACCACGACACGCGCGCGCTGGCCACGCAGGGCCTCGGCGCATCCCTTCCCGACATCTCCGTACCCGCACACGACCGCAAGCTTGCCGCCGATCAGCACGTCGGTGGCCCGGTTGATCCCGTCGATCAGCGAGTGCCGGCATCCGTACTTGTTGTCGAACTTGGACTTGGTCACCGAGTCGTTGACGTTGATCGCCGGGAACAGCAGCTGACCCTGTTCGGCGAACTGGTAGAGGCGATGGACGCCCGTCGTGGTCTCCTCCGTGACGCCCCTGATGCCCGCAGCAATTCTCGTCCAGCGCTGGGGATCCTCCGCCTGTCCGCGCTGCAGCAGCGCGAGCACGATCGCAAACTCCTCCGAGTCGGCGCCGGCGGGATCCGGAACCGCGCCCGCGCGCTCGAACTCCGCGCCTTTGTGAACGAGCAGCGTCGCGTCTCCTCCATCGTCCAGGAGCATGTTCGGCCCGGCGCCGTCCGGCCAGCTGAGCGCCTGCTCGGTGCACCACCAGTACTCCTCGAGCGTCTCCCCTTTCCAGGCGAACACGGCTGGTCCGCGGGGATCGTCCGGGGTCCCGTCCGCGCCGACGACCACCGCCGCTGCCGCGTGATCCTGGGTGGAGAAAATGTTGCAGCTCGCCCACCGCACCTCGGCTCCGAGCGCGACGAGCGTCTCGATCAGCACCGCGGTCTGCACGGTCATGTGCAGGGATCCCGTGATGCGCGCGCCGGCCAGGGGCTGCCGATCGGCATGCTCACGCCTGGTGGCCATGAGCCCCGGCATTTCGTGCTCGGCCAGCCGGATCTCCTTGCGGCCGAAGCCGGCCAGCCCGAGATCGGCAACCCTGAAATCAGTCTTCGCGGCGGTGGTGCTCATTGCATCTCCAGGTTCGTCGGATGTGGCGAAAGGCAGTCTCTGCCGCAATCACACGGCGAGCAGCTTCTCGTGCTTGTCCTGCTCGAAGCGGAGCCAGTCTTCGGCGTCCACGTGCTCGGGACGGACCGGCTTCGCCTCGAGCCACGCGGTCACGGCCGCTCGCAGCTCATCGTCTCGCGCCATGCGAGCCGCGAAGGCGACGTCGGACAGCGCTATGTCGAAGTCCGCCAAGAGCTCCTTGAGCGTGCGCAACCGCTGCAGCTGCGCCGGGCCGTACAGGCGATACCCGGACGCAGACCGTCCCGCCGTCACGAGCCCCGTGCGCTCGACGTAGCGCAGCATTCGCGGCGACCAGCCCGTTGTACGCGCGGCCTCGTTGATGGTCAAGCCGTCCATGCCCGCCAAACCTTAGCACGAGAGTGTCAAGGTTTAGGGCTGCACGGTTCCTACCAGCGCCCGTACGACACTCGTCCAGAAAGCGCGCTGCCCTCGAGAAACGGTCTTAGGATGGCAACTTGAAACCGAGTGAGGGGAAGCCGGGGTCGTTGCAGGGACAGGAATCCCACCGACGTCTGCCACTGAACGGATGCAGCCGGGCGATGTCCGGTTTCATCTGCGGCGTCGTTCTCTGCTGCGGGGCGACGTTCGGGGTCACCCCCGCATTGGGCCAGGACGTTCACGGCCAGGGAACGAACCACGCGCTCGGCGGCGCCGCGCCCGCCAGGCTCGCTGGCGCTCATGCTCGAGCCGGCTTTGCCAGCCAGGTCAGCCTGCCGAGCGGTCCTCGACGCCCGGCGGTCACGTCGTCGCGCGCCGCACCGACGCATCCCGACGGCGCCGGCAACCGCCCCGCGGGTACTTCTTCGCAGGGGAGCGGACAGCCCGCTGCCTCGATCGAAGCGGCTCCGCGAGCTGTCGCGGCGTCGACCGTGGGGACCCAGGACGCGGTGGCGACGACCGCCACCGGTAGCGCGTCCACGGCCTCGACCGGCTCCGCGAGCACCGGCGGGACCCAGGATGGGGCTGGTGGTGCCGGCGTCATCGCCGGCAACGGATCCGGTCAAGCCGGCGGGGCCTCGGGGAACGGCGGCGGCAACGGTGGCGGGGGTAGCGAGAGCCCCGCGAGCGGGGTCGGCAGCGGGGGAAGCGGCGACGGAGGCAGCGGTAACCAGGATGGCCAGGGCGACTCGCCCGACTCGACTACCGCTGGGCAGGCGGGCAGCGACCAACAGAGCGCGTTCGGCCCTCCCGGACTCGGCCTCGCGGGTACACCAGGGCTGGGCGCCGGCCTGCCGAATGCTCTACAGGTGTCCGGGAATGGCCCGGACAATGGGAACGGACAGGGCGAGCAAGGCCCGGAGCAGGGGGACCAGGGGGTTGCTCAGGGCGACCAAGGCCCCGGGGGCCAGGGCGACCAGGGGGCTGCTCAGGGCGACCAAGGTCCAGGGGGCCAGGGGGATGAGCAGGGCAATGGGCAGGGCGAGCAAGGCAACGGACAGGGCGAACAGGGCAACGATCAGGTCGACCAGAGCTCCAACCGTCACGGCGATCACGGCAGCGGTCACCGCGATCACGGCAACGGCGGTGGCCAGGGCAACGAGGGGGCTGATCAGACCAACCAGGTCGTCTCCACCGTCCAGCAGACTCAGGGCGGCGGCCAGGGCGACGAGGGCAGCGATCAAGGCGCCCAGGGCGAACGGGGCGGCGAGACCACCGGCCAGGGTGACGAGGGGGTTGAACCCGGCGAGGGCGCGAACCCGCACGGTGGCAGCGGCGGCGGCATCCCGGGCTCGGGATGTCATCGATGCGCATCGCTGGGTCGGGGGTTCGGCCAGAGCGGCGTCAACGCGGGAACCTCGTCGACGTCCCCGTTGAGCCTGGCCACGTCCCCGTTGAGCCTGGCCACGTCCCCCCTGAGCCTGG
Organism: uncultured Solirubrobacterales bacterium; assembly: GCA_963731355.1. Taxonomy (GTDB): domain Bacteria; phylum Actinomycetota; class Thermoleophilia; order Solirubrobacterales; family Solirubrobacteraceae; genus Palsa-465. Next base: position 713,713 of record CAVSUS010000009.1, read on the forward strand.
CTACCTCCCCGCTGAGCCTGGCAACCTCCCCGCTGAGCCTGGCAACCTCCCCGCTGAGCCTGGCAACCTCCCCCCTGAGCCTGGCAACCTCACCCCTGAGCCTGGCAACCTCACCGCTGGCCCTGCCCACCTTCGCGAACCCCCAGTCGGTATCGATCGCGCCGACCGCGGAGTCGGTCACCCTGGCCACGCAGCCGGTTACGTCCGCAGCGCAGCCGACGATCGCGCCGTCGGTAGTGCCCACCCCGGTCCCGGCCGCGCCCGTCACGGTCCCGACCACGCCCACGACGGGGCTGACCATCACACCGGGCTTCTCCTCCACCAGTCCGTTGTTGATCGGTGCCTCCGGCTCTGCGGGACTGATCGGGCCCGGCGGAATATCGGCACTGGCGCCGGCGGGCGGAGTCGGAACGGGCGCCGGCGCGGCGGCAGCTGCCGGCGCCGGGGGTGCCGCCGGCGGCGCAGCGGGCGCACTCGCCGCTGCCCTTGGCGCACTCGCGCCGGCGGCCAACCATGCCGCCCCCGGACCCAAACCGAGCAGCCACAGCCACGGCTTGGCCAGCTCCGTCTTCGGACCAGCCGCGCAGCCGCTCGGGTTCGCCGAAGATGCCTTCGCGCAATTCGTGAACGTGATCCCCACCGGAGTTTGGATCGCGCTCGCTGCCTCCCTTGTCCTCGCCGCGGTTGGCACAGCCGCCGCGTTCCGCTCCGGGCTCCTGGCGCGGCGGCGGGCCGGCGAGATCGCCGCCGTCAGCGCAGCGGCCCTCACTGACTCGCTCACCGGCGTCCTCAACCGGAGGGGTTTCACCGAGGCAGTGGAGCGTGAGCTCGCGCGGGCACGGCGTTATGACCGGTCGTTTGTGCTCGCGTACGTGGACGTACGTGGTCTGAAGGTGGTCAACGACTCTCAGGGTCACCTCGCCGGAGACCGCCTGCTCACAGGGGTCGCGAGCCTACTGACGGCATCCGCCCGCGCCGACGACATCGTCGGCCGGATCGGAGGCGACGAGCTCGGTTTGCTGCTCGTCGAGCAATCCGCCGAGGGCGCTGCGGCCGTCACCCACCGGATCCGGAGCCAGGTTCCAGAGCGCCGCGCGGCGCTGGGCATCCAGGCTCCCTGGGACCTGACGATCGGCACCGCCGCCTTCCCAGAGGACGGCGAGACGTTCGACCAGCTGCTCTCGACCGCGGACCGGCGACTGTACGAGCAGCGCGGCATCGAGTTGCGCTCGTAGACCACGTCCTGGTCGGCGGCCGACCGAGGTGTCCCGTTTTCGCTGCGCTGAGCGCAGCAAAATGCGGACGCCTGACGGAGTAGGTCACGCCCGAACGCGCGGCCCCGACCGCCGCGCAGCGGGGGGCCGGGCTACCCGTGCGCCAGCGCGCTCTTGACCCGCTCGAGCATCAGGACCGGTGTGGGATCCACGCCCCGGAGCACTGCGAGGTACAGGGACACCAGATCCCCGAGCAGCACGAGCGACACCAGCCGCTCGGTGCCGTTGCTGCCGATGCTCTCAACCCGATAGGTGCCCTCCGCCTCGGCTTCAATCAACCCGCGCGTCAGCTCTATCCGCTGTCGGATCCGTGGATGAAGATCGGAATCGTCCAGGAAAACTGCGGTGAACCGGCCGAGCTCCCTCGCTCCAGCCCATCCGGCGATCTCGTTGTGATCGAGCTCGGGCAGCTCGTTCGAGAAGCACGGCGTCTTCGCGTTCTCGTTGATCTGGGTCTTCCACCGGTATGCGATGGCCGCGGTCAGCTCCGCGCCGGCGATCAACGGAACGGTGCCGTGCAAGCCCCGCGCGAGCTGCTTCGGCAGCGCGTCGTCCGGTCCGTCCGGCCCCCACTTCGAGACGAGTCGGCTGGCGTGCGCAGAAGCCACGTCGATCTCCGCGCGCAGGCCCTCACCCGCTCCGCACACGCACGCCACCTCGAGCGCCACCACCAGCGAGTACGCCACCGCGGACCGGGGCTGGAACCCGCCGGGTAGCGGGATCACGGGCACCGATTCGGCGCGAGCAGCAGCGGCCAGCTTACCGCCCGTGGTGGCGACGATCCGATGCGCCCCGAGCGCGCCGGCGGCCTCGTAGACGGCCAGCGTCTCCTCCGTATCGCCCGAATAGCTCGAGCAGAGGACGGTCGTATCGGGCATCGTCCACACTGGCAGCCCGTAGCCCCGGACCAGCACGATCGGGCGCGAGGCTCGGTCTCCCAGGGCGGCGCGAGCGAGCGCGCCGCCGATCGCCGATCCACCCATTCCCGCCACCACCAGCCCCCCCGGGGAGTCGCGGGACTGCAGGTGGGCCGACTCGATTCGCCACAGGGCGTCGCGTAGCTGGTCGGGCATCGAGAGGATGTCGTTGAGTTGGCCGGCCTGGTCAACCGAGGCGATGGCCTCGCGGGTGAAGGTTCCGGTCGCGGTCAAAACCTGATTGCTCCTTCCGGGAGCACGACGCCCGGGAAGATACGCGCCCCGGCGGCAAGGACGTTGTGCGGTCCGAGGTTGACCCCTTCGCCGAGTACGACACCGCCGTCCACGTGGCACCAATCGCCGATCGCCGCCCCTGGCCCAACGATCGACGAGCGGATAGTGGCCCTTGGCCCCACGCTGACGTTGTCGAACAGCACCGAGCTCTCAACGTGTGCGCCCTCGCCGACGGTGACGCCTCGACCGAGCACGGCGCGACCGCCGACGATCGCTCCTCGGGCGATGGAGGATCCGGGTCCGATCAGCGCCGGGGCCACGACCCTGCCGCTCACCTCGGCGCCCTCGACGAGAGCCAGGCGCGTTTCGCTCAGCCGTCGACCGACGTCGGTAGTCACGTTGCCCTCGAGGATGTCGTACGTGGCCTCGAGGTAGCGCTCCGGCGTACCGATGTCGAGCCAGTACCCACTGGCGCCGTACCCGAACAACCCGTTGTTGACCAGTGCCGGGAACACCTGGCGCTCGATCGAGATGTTGGTCCCCGCGGGCGCCATCCCGTCGAGCACTTCGCGCTCGATGATGTATGCGCCGGCATTGATCAGATCGTTCTCGATCTGCTCGGGACCGGGCTTCTCGACGAACTCCTTTACCGAGCAGTCGGGGTTGCGGCGGACCAGACCGTACGCCGACGGATCCTCGACCTGGATCAGTGCGAGCGTGACTCGCGCGCCGGTCTGCTCGTGCTGGCGCAGCTGAGCGGTCAGGTCCATGTCCGTGAGTACGTCCCCGTTGAGCATGAAGAAACGCTCGTCGAGGAGCTCCTCGGCGAACTTCAGGGCCCCGCCGGTCCCGAGCGGTCGGGGCTCCTCCAGGTACCGAAGTCGCACGCCCAGCGCCGAGCCGTCGCCGAGGACGGCGCGGATTCCGTCGGCCATGAAGCCGCACGACAGGATCACGTCGTCGACCCCGTAGCGGCGTAGCCACTCGAGCATGTACGAGATCAGGGGCCGATCGGCCAGCGGCACGACGGGCTTCGGAATCGTCGATGTCAGCGGGCGCAGCCGAGTGCCCTCGCCTCCGGCCAGGATCAGTGCCTGCACGTAACTACCTTCCGATGCCCTCGTAGGCGAACCCGGCGGCCCTGACGGTCTCGGGATCGAGGAAGTTACGGCCGTCGACCACGAGGCGGCCCGGCATCCGCCGGGCGACCTCGGTCCAGTCGAGCTCCGAGAACTCCGGCCACTCGGTGACGATGATGCAGGCGTCCGCCCCGGCGACCGCGTCGAGCGCCGAGTCGGCGAACTCGACGCCGACCATCAGCTTGCGGGCCTCCTTCTCCGCGACCGGGTCGTAGGCGCGGACCTGCGCTCCGTCGGCCTGCAGGCGCGCCGCCAGCACCAGCGACGAGGCCTCGCGCATGTCGTCGGTGTTCGCCTTGAACGCCAACCCGAGTAGCGCCACGGTCTTTCCCACCAGGGGGCCGAGGTGCTTCTGGAGCTTGCCCATCACGCGCCGCTTCTGCAGCTCGTTGACCTCGATGACGGCGGTCAGCAGCTGGAAGTGGTAGCCGGAGTTACCGGCGAGTTGCTTGAGGGCTGAGACATCCTTCGGGAAGCAATTACTAGAAACTAGAGTATTGGACGTGACCAGGGTATGCGCGTACGGAACCTCCATCGAGAAGACAGGTCCGACGTACGACTCTCGGCTGGTGGCCGTCACGCGAACCCACGCCGGTCCATCCCCGAAACGCCGGTAACCCGTCGCCGCGATGCGGTTGTGCTGGCGGGCAATCGACGCGAGAACACCTGGACGGTCGCGCTTCGGCACGAGCTCGATGGCTCGCTCTACCTGATCGGCACCCGCGATCCGGATCCAGTGCGTGTCCTGGGTCGACTTGCGCGTCCTACCGACCCGCCCCGAGGCCACTATCCCCACGCTCGCCAGGAGCCGCAACACGCCATCGGCGAGCTCATCGCTGACCGTGCCGAACTCGATGACCACGCTGGGCCCGCCATTGATGAGCGACCACGATCCGTCGCCCTCGAAGAGCCCGGACAGAAGCGCCCAACGGGCGGAATCCGGCTGCTCCCAGATCAGGTCGGGCAAGCGCTGCGCGTAGCTGTTCCGGCCCAGACCGAGCACGTGCGTCCACCAAGTGCCGAGAAGACGAGAAGAGACCTCGACCTTCGTCGCGGTCGCCGCGCCAAAAGCACGCGCGCGAACGTTTTGCCCCAGCCAATACGCCACCACCTCATCCGCGAGGTGTTGCCCGTGCGATGGATGGAAGGACCATTGGATACGCCAGCGATCGCGCCCGTCGACGGCCAGGCTTCCCGCCGCTAGATACACCCCGACCACGCGCCAGAACGCGTTCCCGAGCGCGAGCTCGCTTCGCGGGCGGTTCCCGCTCTTTGTGGTGCTGATCGTCGACCCCTCGACCGGGATCCCGGCCAGCGCCGCGTCGTCGTAGCGCAACGTGCCAGTACGCCTCACGTCGCCGGTTCGTGCAGCGGCCGAGCTCGGACGGGCGAAGATCCCTCGACGCTCCTCCATCGTGCGCTGTGCCAGCTCGTCGATGCCCTCCCGGCGGGGACGGATGATCAGCTTTTCGGGCGACACCTCGGCCGCCTCGGCAGCCGCTAACAGCGACGCAGCCTTCGTCCCCTCCCATGCCTCCACGTGCCCGACGGCAAGGGGCAGCCAGTCATCCTCGCTGAGGTCCGCGGCGATCTTGAACGACGCCGCGCCGCCCTCCCCATCGCCGACGATCCACCCGTGATCCGGCGTGCACCGGACGCGCCGGCCCATCTTCGTCCGCACCTCGACCAGATCGCCCTCGTAATCGCGCCGCGTCAGGCACATCACGGGCAGGAACTGCGGCTGCTCTCCCCCCGGCACCCACGACAGGACCTCGAGGTTGTGAGGCTCGATCAACCCCTCCTCGAGCTCCTCCTGCTCCGCGGCGAACCGCCGCCACAGCCGCTCGAGCGTGAGCAGCGTCGTCCGCCCCCGGTGGCGGACCAGCACCGTCTCCTCGGGCGCAAAACACGAGCCGCCGAATCCAATCCCCGGCTTGAGGAAGTGCCTGCCGATCCGGTGGTCCAACCCCATCCCGCGCGCGACCTCCAGCACGTCCGCCCCGGTCTCCTCACACACGTTCGCGATCTCGTTGATGAACGAGATCTTCGTCGCGAGGAAGGCGTTGGCCGCGAGCTTGATCATCTCGGCGCTGGCGATGTCGGTGCGGATCAAGGGCGCGTCCAGCGGCGCGTAGAGATCGATGACCGCGTCGCCTGCCCAGTCGCCGCTGTCGCCCACCACGACACGATCGGGAGCCAGGAAGTCCTCGAGCGCGGCTCCCTCCTTGAGGAACTCAGGACACGAGACGTAAGCGAAGGCGTCCTTGCCCTGCTCGTGGAAGATCCGCTTGATCACGGCGCCGGTACCGACGGGGACGGTGGACTTCATCACCAGGGCGTGGTGATCGGATGCCGGCATCGCGTCCACCACCGCGTTCACGGACGAAAGGTCCGCATCCCCCGAATACGTAGGCGGCGTGCCGACGGCGACGAAGAGAAGGCGCGCATGTTCCAGTGCGGGCGCCAGATCGGTGCCGAAGTGAAGCCGGTCGCGGTTCGAAGCGACGCACTCGGCGAGGCCGGGCTCGTAGATCGGCATCTCACCTCGCCGCAGCCGGGCGATCTTCTCGGCATCGACGTCCACGCACCAGACATTGCTGCCGAGCTGAGCGAATCCAGCCGCTGTGACCAGACCCACGTATCCGGTGCCGATCACGGCGATCGGCTCGCGCTCCGCGCCCATTACTGCGCCCTCACTGCGCCCACTGCTCCCACCGCCTCAGCCGCGCGTCAGCGACGCCGCGATCGCGATCATCTGCTGGCTGGACAGATCGCTGGTCAACGTATTCGAGATCCAGTAGACCGCCCCCTGGGTCCGCCACGCGACCTGGTCCAGGTTGTGGGCGTTGAAGTAGAGCAGCAGCTTCTTTCCATTGACCGTCCGCGTCTGGGTCGGGCTGTTCAGGATCGGCGGTGTCTGCCACGTCGTGCCCTGCACGCCGTAGTACTGGCCGAGACTTGGGTTCATGACTAGCGTGAGCCGGTAGGCGGCGTGAGCGTTGCCGCTCTGGTCGTGGATCAAATAGGCCCTTGGGTACGAGTTCGGGACCGGGCCTTCAGTGCAGGTCCCGTCGGTGCAGAAGTTCGATCCGGCCATGATCAGACGTGGGTAGTAGACGGGCATTCCGATGTTCCCGAGCTTCGCCGCCTGCGCCTTCCCGTCGGCGGGATCCGCGGTCAGGCCGGGGGCCTGGGCGGGTCCTGGGCCGCCGCGCGAACCCCCCGATGCGGGATGGCCGCCTGAGCCCGAGCCGCCCGCAGCCGGGGCGGCTTTCGTGGGCGTCATGAACGCGCGGTAGGCGGCCCGCTCGGCCCCCGGATCGGCGGTGACGTAGCACGGCGTCTGCTGTTGCGCGGAACCCGCCGTGGCCGGCACCGGGTTGCAGGGCGGGAAGATATACGGGAACCGGATCTGCTTGATCTGGTGACCGGCCGAGAACGCCACCAGGTTGAAGAGATTGATCAGGCCGTCGATGTGGTGCAGGTCGCTGTCGGTCTGCGCGTGCTCGCCGAAGATCTTCAGCAGCGTGTTGCGGTCGGAGATGAGCTGCGACTCGGAGAACTGGGCCTTCGCCCAGCGCAGGAAGTCCTGCTGGCGGGCGTTGCGGACGATGTCGGAGTCGGTGTGGCGAAAGCGAACGAACGCCAGCGCGCCGCTGATCGACTGGTTGTCGCCGCACAGCTTCTGGTAGCCGGGCTGGATGTCGATGCTCGAGTAGTCGGTCTGCGCCGTGTTGTTGTAGTAGCGGTGGTCGACGTCGGCGTACACGCAGCCGACCGCGTCGACCAGATCCGAGAAGCCGGCGAAGTTGATGTCGATGATGTGGTTGACCTTCAGCCCGGGGAACACCTGCTGCCGGAGCGTCTTCACGAGCAGGTTCGGCCCTCCGACCGAGTAGGCGGAGTTGAGCTTCGCGGTCACCAGGCCCCCTCCCTCGGGGAGCTGGACCTGCAAGTCCCGCGGGACCGACAGCACGTTGATCGTCGATGAATTCGGATCGATGCGGACGAGCATCATCGTGTCCGTGTTCGCTTGGTTGAACGGCTCGCCCGCGCGGTGGTCGGATCCGATCAGCAGGAGCGTCTGCGGATTCCCTGGATTGGCGATGGTTATCTGCGCATGGCTGATCGGAGGGTTGACGCTGAAGTCGGTGGCGATCTGCTTGAACTCAAGCAACCCCGCAACCGCGGTCGTCGCCGCGCTGAACAGGATCACGACCAGCGCTCCGATCGCGAACCGGACCAGCGCGCCGCCCCTGGATCTCGGGATCAACCTCACGCCAGGCCTCCCTCGATCGCTTTGAGGCCACGCTCACCCGCGCCGGCCTGTTCCAGCGACATCGGAAGGCCCCGCACGAAGTCGCCGAGCGCCCGCCGGTAGCGGGCCAGCGAGGACACCGATACCCACTCTTCCGGTCCGTGGTGACCGTCGCCGACCGGCCCAAACTCCACGGCGGGAATTCCCGCTTCGAGAAACGAAGCCGCGTCGGAGGCCCCGTCCCGCCCGACGCTCATGACCTCGCCGCGGATCGAGCGCGCCACGGCGTCTCGCAGCGCACGAACGAACGGATCGGCTCGTCCCACCGCCACCGGCGGCCAGATGAAGGTCCGGGTCACCTCGATCCCCGGGATCGACTCCATCTGGGCGAGGATCTCATCCGGGTCCTGTCCCGGCAGGTAGCGGATGTCGACCACCATGACGCACTCATCGGGGACCTTGTTGACAGCGTCGCCGCCGTGAATCCGTCCCAGATTGATCGACGGGCGGTCAAACATCTCGGAGGACTCCCGGGAGAACGGAAGCGATTCGATCGCTCGGAAGGCGTCGATCGCCTTCAGCACCGCGTTGTCGCCGAGCCAGGGCGTCGAGCTGTGGGCCGAGCGGCCGTGGACCTCGATTCGCATCGCCAGCACGCCCTTGGCCTCCACCCCGATGTGCAGGTTGGTTGGCTCACCCGTGATCGCGAAGTCGCCGCCGAGGCCGCGTTTGACCACTTCGTCGGTGGCTCGCTCATCGAGCTCCTCGGATTCCTCGTCCGGTACGCATACGAACCGCACACGGACCCGTTCCTGGCGCTCGACGTCCTTGAGCGCGCACATCATGCTCGCCAGTCCGCCCTTCATGTCGTAGGCGCCGCGACCACTGAGCCGGTCGCCCTCGACGACCGGCTGGAACTGCTGCGCACGGCCGGGCACCACGTCCAGATGGCCGTGGAAGACCACACACGGCACGTCGGGGTCGGACGGTCCGACCTCGGCGACCAGCACGGGCAGCCCATTGTGATCGTGGTGGAACACCTCGATGTCGCGGGATTCGAGCCACCCCTTCACAAATCCTGCGGCCGCGACCAGCTCCTCGGCGCGCGACGTGTCGTAGGAGATGAGCCTCTCGGCGAGTATGCGCTCGTCGACCACGTCCAGAGAATAGGTAAATGCAAACCAAGTCGGGTGGGGCGGTGGCTCACCCCTCGGAGATCTGCAGGAACACCTCGAGGCGCCGTTTGTCGCGCTCGGCGACTCGGCGTCGCTCGGTGTCCTCGCCGGCCGATTCGAGCTCACGTTCGGCTTGGTTCAGACGCTCCCGCAAATTCAGGCCGCCCAACTGATTGGGCGAATGAGCCTCTTCGACCAGCAGCAGCGCCCGATTCTCGGCCACCTGCATGTAACCCTCCGCCTGGGCGTAGCGAACCACCTCGGACTCGGTCTTGTAGAGACGGAGTTCGGTCGGCTCTAGCATCGCCAGGATCGGTGCGTGGTGTGCGAGCACGCCGATCGACCCCGCGGTCGTGCGCGTCGCAATCATCTCCACCTCGTCGCTGAACAGCTCGCCCTCGGGCGTCAGGATCTCGGCGCGGAACTTTTCGTGAGCCATCGCGGGGTCGCGAGCTTAGTCGCGCGAGCGGGCGTCCTCGGCGACCTGGTCGATCGTCCCCTTCATGAAGAACGCGCGTTCGGGCAGGTCGTCGTGCTGGCCCTGGAGGATCTCGTCGAAGCCGCGGATCGACTCCGCGATCGGTACGTACACCCCCGGCGTGCCGGTGAACTGCTCGGCAACGAAGAACGGCTGCGACAGGAAACGCTCGAGCTTGCGCGCGCGGTTCACCGTCAGCCGATCCTCGTCGGAGAGCTCGTCGATTCCGAGGATCGCGATGATGTCCTGCAGCTCCTTGTAGCGCTGAAGCACCTGTTTGACCTCGTTGGCGACCCGGAAGTGATCGTCCCCCAGGATCTCGGCCTTGAGGATCGTCGACGTGGAGTCGAGCGGGTCGACCGCGGGGTAGATACCCCGCTCCGAAATCGCTCGCGAGAGCGTGGTGGTGGCGTTCAGGTGGGCGAACACGGACGCCGGGGCGGGGTCGGTCAAGTCGTCGGCGGGTACGTAGATGGCCTGAATCGATGTCACCGAGCCCTTCCGGGTCGAGGTGATCCGCTCCTGGAGCTCGCCCATCTCCGACTCGAGCGTGGGCTGATAGCCCACCTGGGAGGGCATGCGGCCGAGCAGAGCCGACACCTCCGAGCCCGCCTGAACGAAGCGGAAGATGTTGTCGATGAACAAGAGCACGTCCTGCCCTTCCTGATCACGGAAGTACTCGGCCATGGTCAGGCCGGAGAGGGCCACGCGCATGCGCGCGCCCGGGGGTTCGTTCATCTGACCAAAGACCAGGATCGTCTTGTCCAGGACGCCCGATTCCTTCATCTCGATCCAGAGGTCGTTGCCCTCGCGCGAGCGCTCGCCGACGCCGCAGAAGGCCGACAGGCCGCCGTGCTCCTGCGCGAGGTTGTGGATCAGCTCCTGGATGATCACGGTCTTGCCGACCCCCGCGCCGCCGAACAGGCCGACCTTGCCGCCGCGGGCGTAGGGCGCGAGCAGATCGATCACCTTGATGCCGGTCTCGAACATCTCGGTCGTCGGCGTGAGCGCCTCGACGGTCGGCGCCTCCCGATGAATGGGCCAACGCTCGACGTCCTCGGGTAGATCCTCCCCAAGATCGATCGGCTCGCCCAGGAGGTTGAAGATCCGGCCCCGGGTCACGTCGCCCACCGGCACTGTGATCGGGGTGCCGGTGTCGATGACCTCGGTTCCGCGTGACAGCCCGTCGGTGGTGTCCATGGCCACCGCGCGCACGCGGTCATCGCCCAGGTGCTGCTCCACCTCGCATACGAGCCAGGCGTCCTTCTCGGCCGCGATATCGAGGTCTTCCTCAGCGCGCGTGATGTCCGGGCGGTGGATCCGTAGTGCGTGATTGATCTCGGGCAGCTTCTCGGGAAAAACCGCCTCGATCACGACGCCCTGGATCTCCTCGATCCGGCCGACGTTGTCGGTCCCGGTTTCGGTGCTCTGCGCTTCGGTTTCGACTGCCATCAGCTCTCCAGTCTGGGTCTGGCGGGGATCGGCTTATCCCGAAAGCCCCTCGGCGCCGGCCACAACTTCCATGATCTCCTGTGTGATCTCGGCTTGGCGAGCGCGGTTCATCTCGAGTGTAAGGTCGGTGATCAGCTCCCCGGCGTTATCGGACGCGTTGCGCATCGCCGTCATCCTCGCGCCGTGCTCGGAGGCGGTCGATTCGAGCAGCGCCCGGAAGATGGAGATCTCGACGTAGTCCGGGACGAGCCGGCCGAGGATCTCCTCTGGATCGGGCTCGTACTCGACCAGCGCCCGGTGCTCGGGACGATCGCTCGATTCCGACTCTCCCTCGTCGCGCTCCTCCTCGAGGACAGTGGCGTGCTGTAGCGGCAGCAGCGTCTCGCGGCGCACGACCTGGGAGAGCGGAGAGATGTAGCCGTTGTAGAAGATCTCGACCTGATCGACCTCGTCGTCGACATATGCCGCCATCAGCCGCTCCGCGATCCTCCGGGCGTCGGCGTACGCGGGCCGATCGGTGAAGCCGGTGAAGCTCTCGGCCGGCTCGAGGCCGCGGAACGAGAGCGACGACGCCGGTCGCCGACCGGACGCGAAGTAGATCGGCGTGTGCCCCTCTCCCTCGTGCTCGCGGCCAGCGGTCACGCCGGCGCGGACGATGTTCGAGTTGAACGCGCCCGCCAGGCCACGGTCGCCGGCGACCAGCAACAAGCCCACGGCCCGAACATCCTGGTGCTCTACGAGGATCGGCAGCTGGGGTACGTTCCCTGCTGCCTCGGCCGCCTGCCGAGTCATCCGGCGAATCGCGCTCGCATACGGACGTAGCGCCTCGATGCGCTGCTCCGCGCGCCGCAGCCGCGCGGCCGCGACCATCTCCATCGCGCGCGTGATCTTCTGGATGTTCTTGACCGCGTTGATGCGATTGCGGACGTCGCGCTGCGATTGCGCCATGACCGTGGAGAACCGCCCCGGCCGCTACGCCGGAACGGCCTCTTCCTCCTCTTCCTCGGCCTGCTCCGCACCCTCGTCGCGCGGCTGGCCACCTCGGCGAGGCTCCTCCTCCCCCTCCTCCAGCGGATGGCCCTCCTCATCGAGATCGAAGCCGAAGTCTTCGCCGAACTGCGACACGGCCGCGTCGACCTGAGACTGCGTCTCCTCGCCCCAATCGCCCTCGGCGATCTTCTTCAACAGGTCGGGCTCGTTGCCGCGCACCGTCTCTGTCAGATCGCCCAGGAACCGTTCGACCTTGTCCACCGTGATGCGGTCGAGGTACCCGTTGGTCGCCGCGTAGATCTGGACGACCTGGTCCTCGATCGGCATCGGATGGCGCTCCGACTGATTGAGCGTCGCAACCATGCGCTCGCCGCGCGCGAGCGTCCTCTGCGTCTCGGGATCGAGCTCGGAGCCGAACTGGGAGAACGCCTCGAGCTCGCGATACTGCGAGAGCTCCAGCTTCATTCGGCCGGAAACCCTTCTCATCGGAGTGATCTGAGCGTTACCACCGACCCGCGAGACCGAGATCCCCACGTTGATCGCGGGGCGAACGCCCGAGTAGAACAGCCCGGGCTCCAGGAAAATCTGCCCGTCGGTGATCGAGATCACGTTCGTGGGGATATACGCGGACACGTCGCCCGCCTGCGTCTCGATAATCGGCAACGCGGTCAACGAGCCGCCGCCAGGCAGTTTCTCGCCGGTCTTTGGATCGACCAGGTCATCGGCCAGCTTGACCGCGCGCTCCAGCAGCCGCGAATGGAGATAGAAGACGTCGCCCGGGTACGCCTCCCGCCCCGGCGGGCGGCGTAGCAGCAGCGACATCTGCCGGTACGCCACGGCGTGCTTCGAAAGGTCGTCGTAGATCGCCAGCGCCGCCTTGCCGTTGTAGAGGAAGTACTCACCCATCGCGCAACCGGCATACGGCGCGAGGAACTTGATCGGGGCAGCCTCGTCGGCCGCCGCCATCACGATGATCGTGTTCTCGAGCGCGCCGTACTGCTCGAGGGTCTGAGCCAGCTGGACGACCGTCGCCTTGCGCTGGCCGATCGCCACGTACACGCACACCAGGTCCCGGTCCTGGTTGTTGATGATCGTGTCGGTCGCGATCGCCGTCTTGCCGGTCTGGCGGTCGCCGATGATCAGCTCCCGCTGGCCGCGCCCGATCGGGATCATCGAATCGATCGCCTTGAGCCCGGTGAGCATCGGCTCCTTGACCGGCTGTCGCTGAACGACACCGGGTGCCTTGTGCTCGGCGGGGCGGGTCTCTGAAGTCCGGATCTCTCCCTTGCCGTCGAGCGGGTTACCGAGCGGATCGACGATCCTGCCGAGGAGCTCCTCGCCGACGGGGATGTCCAGCAGATGGTTGGTGCGCTTGACGGTGTCGCCCTCGACGATCCTCTCCCATTCGCCGAACAGCACTGCGCCCACGTTGTCGGACTCGAGGTTCAGGGCCAGTCCGGTCACATCGTGGGGGAGCTCGAGCATCTCGAACGACATGCAGTTCTCCAGACCGTGGATGCGGCAGATGCCGTCCGCCACCGACAGCACGGTTCCAACCTCGGTCAGATCGGCGCTGGTGGCGTCCAGGCCTTCGATCCGGCTCTTGAGGATTGACGTGATCTCGTCGGGCTTGATCTCCATGAGGTTTGGCTCCTTGACAGGCGCAGTGCGCTACGCCTGCGCTACTTGCTTGCGAAGTTGTTCGAGACGGTTTCTGATCGAGGCATCCAAGATGAGGTTGCCCACGCGCAGCACGACTCCACCCAGAATGTCGGGATCGACCGCGCTCGAAAGCTCGACCTGGCGCCCCGTGCTCTCACCGATCCTCTCACCGATGCTCGCGACGGTGCCCTCGTCGAGCTCGATCGCGCTCGTCACGGAGACGGGCAGCAGCCGCTTCTCCTCGTCCCAGAGCTCCTCGTAACGCGCCCGGATGCGAAAGATGGCGGGCATCCGGTGCCGTTCGAGCAGGGCCTCGAGAAAGTTCATGAAGCTCGGGTCCGCGTCGACGACCGCGCGATGCAGGCCCTCCTTCTTCTCCTCGGTCGAGAAATACGGCGAGAAGAAGAAGACCATGAGCTCACGGTGGGCTTCGAGGGAGTCGACGAACTGCCCGAGCTGATCGCGGACCACGTCGAGCACCTCGCGTTCCTGTGCCACCTCGAACAGCGCGCGGGCGTAGACCTGGGCGATCTCCTCCACTAAGACTCCTCCTCCACTAAGACTCGCCTCCCGGCGTAAGCGCGGCGAAGTCGAGCTCACCGAGCGCCTCCTCGACGAGCCGCCGCTGGTCCTCAGTCGTGAGGGTCTTGCGCGTGACCTTCTCGGTTGCCATCACCGTGAGGTCGGCGACTTCGCGCCGGATCTCCTCGATCGCGCGGCGCGTCTCGGACTCGATGTCGCGGCGGGTCTGCTCCATCAGCTGCTCGCGCCTGGTGACCGCCTCCGCCTGGGCGTTTCGCTCGTGCGTCTCGGCGGCCCGGCGCGCGCGGTCGATGATCTCCTGAGCCTGGCCGCGCGCCTCGCCCAGGCGCTCGCGGTACTCGGACAGCAGCTCGTCGGCCTCATGGCGCGTCCGGTCGGCGGCGTCGATCGATTCCTCGATCGCCTTCTGACGGCGGTCCAGCGCCTCCGAGATCCGCGGGAATGCGAGCCGCCACAGGATGTACATCGAGACGCCGAACAGCACGAGGGTCCAGATCATGATCCCGACGTTCGGGGTGATCAGGAAGGATCCGCTCGAGGCAGCGGGCGTGAGCGCGGCCATCAAGGTCATCACTTGAGCACGTAGGAGAGGAGCCCGGCGACCAGGCCGTAGAAGAAGACGGCCTCGGTCAGCGCGAACCCGAGCCACTGGATGCTGGTGATCTCGTCCCGCATCTCGGGTTGGCGGGTGACGGACTCGATCACCTTCCCGAAGATGATCCCGATGCCGACGCCGGCGCCAACGGCCCCGAGCCCGCCGCCGATGCCGATGCCGAGCCCAGCGCCCACCCCGGACGACGCCGCCAACGAGAATATGTGCACTAACACTTGAAAGCTCCTTTAGTGAGTGGTGACAGAGCCGCCGAGGTAGATGGCGGAAAGCGTGGCGAAGATGAAGGCCTGGAGCGTGGCCACGAGGCCCAGCTCGAACAGGTAGACGAGGATCCCGGCCGGCAGCGTGAACCATCCCAGCACCTGGAGCCCGAGGATCACCGCGAGCCCACCGGACATGAACAGGATGATCAAGTGCCCGGCCAGGATGTTCGCGAACAGTCGGACGGTCAGCGATATGAGCCGCATGAACGTCGAGATGACCTCCAGAGGCCCGATCAGCAGCAGCATCGGGCCGTGGACCCCCCTCGGGACCAGGCTCTTGACGTAGCCAATCGGCCCCTGCGCCCTGATGCCCTCCCAGATGAAGGAGACGAACACCACGATCGCGAGCACGAGCGGCACCGAGATGTTCGCCGTCGCCGCGTAAAGCGCAAACGAGGGGATGTGAACGCCGAACAGGTTGAACTTCTCCTGCGTGTTCGTGGGAAGTGGGATGTAGCCGATCAGGTTGGAGTACCAGATGAACAAGAACAGAGTGCCCAGGAACGGAAACCACTTGCGGGCCAGGGCGTCGGGCATGTTTCCGCGCGTGATGTTGTCGCGCATCAGCGAGAAGATGACCTCGACCGCGGTCTGAACTCTGTTCGGTCGGGCCTGCATGCGCCGCGAGATATAGACCATCGTGACGACCGTGCACACCGCGGCCAGGAACAGATACAGCACCGCGCGGTTGATGCTGAACACGCCGAGGCTGACCCAGTTGACGAGCTTGAACTCGTTCTGGATCTGGAACTCGTTGTTCTTGTGGGAGCTGAAGCCGTAGATCACCAGCAGCAGCACGACCCCGAACACGTAGAAGCCCGCGATCCCGAGGAGTACCTTGCGCGTGTTGCTCATCGCGCTCCCGGACGGGTCAAGGCCGATAAGCCCAATTGGATCGTGAACGCGGCCACGATCACCACCAGCGCCGTCAGGCCGTCGTCCCGGCCCACATCCTGGCGCACGAGGATGATGACCAGCGCGAGCGCGAACAGGCGACCGAGCATGTAGCTCAGTCTCAGGCTGACCTGTCGCCGCAGGTCACCGGAGGCGCCGGCGGCGCGCTCCACCGCCACGCCCAGGGCACGAAGCGCGATCCAGGCGGCGGCGGCGATGCCGTATCCGGCAGCCGGGACGCCGATCAGCAGCGCGATCGGTGCGACGAGCACGACCACCGCGACGTCCAGGTACTCCACCAGAAGCGGCTCAGATGTCATGGAAGCGCCTAGCGACAACGTAGATCCCGAGGAAGCCGACGAAGAACCCCACCAGCAGCACACCAGCTACGTCCCTGCCCGAGGTCGGGGGACGGTGGTTCGTCATCGGTTATGTGGAAGCTGTTCAAGGAGAGCACAGACGGACGGCCACTAGGCTACCCGCGCGCCGATGCGGGCGGTCAGCTATACGTGGCCGAAAGGACAGCCCGTCGACGGGAGGTCGGCGAGGGCCCCAAGGGTAGCGTGTTAAGACTCCTTTAGACGCGCCGCGGCGGCTTTGCGCGGCCGCATTTGCTACCGGGTCGCGGCGGTTTCGCGCCTGCGTACCGACGCGCGCCCAGTGGCGCCGGCACGAGGAGGCGCCGGCCTACGTTGTGGGAGCGCGAGCGTCAGCCCCAGCGCAAGGAGCGGCAGGACGGCGATCACCTCGAAAACCGCGGATAGGCCGCTCGCGTCGCCAAGCAGCCCGAGGAGCGGCGCGCCCACACCGCCCAATCCGATGGACAGGCCGATCGTGACGCCGGCGGACACGCCGAGGCGGCCGGGAAGGAACTCCTGGCCCATCACGATCGTCACCGCGAACGTCGCGATCGTCGCCGCCCCGGCGAGGCTCGCTAACACCAGGGCAAGCACCGGCCCGGAAAGCAGGAAGCCCACGATCAGCGGCGGCAGGATGAGCATCGAGCCGATCAGCACCGTTCGGCGCCCGAACCGGTCGGCGAGGGGGCCGCCGATCAGCGTCCCCACCGCGCCGCCCAGCAGCATCGCGGTCAGCGCCGAGTTGCCGAACGCCTTGCTGGTGTGAAGGACGTTGACGAAGTAGAGCGGGATGAACGTAACCAGACCGAAGTACACGAACGAGCGGAGTGCGATTACCCCGGCCAGGAGAGCGAACGGACCCCAGGCCTCGTGCTCCGCGGAGCTCCTCACGCGCCCAGCGTCCACATCGATGCGAAACGTCCGCAGCCGAGGCAGCTCCCGCAGCAAGACCGCCGCCATGAGCCACGTGGGAATCAGCACGAAGACCGTGCCGTGCAGGCCGAAGGCAAGTACCAGCGGCGTGACCAGCACCGGGCCGAGCGCGAAGCCAATGTTGCCGCCGACGCTGAACAGACTCATGCCGCTGGCCCGCCGGGCGCCCGACACATAGTTGGCAAACCGCGATCCTTCGGGGTGGAAGGCCGCCACGCCGAGTCCGCTCAGCACGATCGCCGCGAACGTGAGGCCATAGCTCGGAGCGAGGCCCGCGAGCGCGATACCAAGTCCTCCCAGCGCCGGACCCAACGGCATCAGCCACGGCAGCGACAGCCGGTCGGAGACGTGCCCAAAGACCGGCTGGATAACGCTGCTCGAGATTGTCGCCCCCAACACGAGCGCCGATGCCGCGGCGTAGCTCAGGTGATCCGTGGCGATCAGGAACGGCAGCAACGCGGGTACGGAGCCCTGCGCGATATCCGTGAACAGGTGGCCGGCGGAGAGCGTGGCCATCGCGCGGCGGTCGACGCCTCGTGTCGCCGTGCGAATCCGCATCGGCTACCCCAGCTCGGCTAGCCGCTTGTGAATCGAGCGTCGCTTCTCGACCAGCTCGCGCTCGAGCTTGTCGAGCTCGGTGCGCCGCTCGCGTACGAGCTGGAGCTGGTTGGCGATGTGGGCGAGCGACTGATCGAGGATCCGCCGGTGCGCATCCGGGTCGTCGGTCTCGTGGTACTCGCGCCGAAGCTCGGCGCGCGCAGTCTCAGCCTCCACCAGCTCCGAGAGCCGCTCGAGCGACAGACCTAATAGATCGCGCAGGCGGATGATCTCCCGAACCCGTTCGACATCGGCCTGCGTGTACCAGCGATGCTTGCCCTGCGCGCGATCGGCGGCGCCGGGCAGCAGCCCGATCTCCTCGTAGTAGCGGATGGTTCGGGGCGTGGTGCCGGTGAGCTCGGCCACCTCGCCGATCCGCAGCGTCTTGTCGGCGACCGCGCTCATGCCGCCTGCCTTGCCGTCGACGGAGCCGCCGAAACGTCCCCGCTGACCGGCTCGGCCTGCGAGCGAGCGTGGGACGGCCTCGCGGCGGCCACGAAGGCGCCGAGTATCGACACCGCCGCCAGACACCACAGCGCGGTATGCATGTTGGAGATGAACGGATCCAGCTGGGCGGTCGAGATGTGGTTGGCCAAGCCGGAGAACACCGCGAACAGGACGTGCGTGGGCACGGAGGAGGTCACGATCGCGAGTACGAAGGCGATTGAGATGACCGCTCCGGTGTTCTGCACCAGGACGCGCGCGCCCGCGGCGATCCCGCGCCGGTGGGCGGCGACCGTGCCCATCATCGCGGCGGTGTTGGGGGAGTTGAACATGCCCGACCCAATCCCGACGATGAACAGGAAGGCACCGCTCGCGAGGTAGCTCGACTCCCGCCCGAGGGTCGTCATCAGCGCGAGCCCGGCCGCGGTGGTCAGCATGCCGAGCACCGCCATGAGCCGCGAGCCCCGGCGGTCCGCCCAGATGCCCGCCAGCGGCGAGGAAATGAGCATTCCCACCGCCAGCGGTGCGAGCTTGAGTCCGGCGAGGATCGGGGAATCACCCTGGACGCCCTGGAAGTAGAAGACGAAAACGAACATCAGCGCGAACCGCGCCAGGCCGTTGATGAACGCGGCGGCCGCGGCGGCCGAGAACAGCCGGTTGGAGAAGATCGACAGGTCGAGCATCGGCGCGCGCTGATGTCGCTCGATCACGACGAACGCCGGAAGCAGCACTACGGCCGCGATCAGGCCTCCGATCACCAGCGGCGAGCTCCACCCCGAGAGGCCGCCCTTCGAGATGCCGAGGACCAGGCCGGTCAGCCCGACGAGGAATGTGAGCGTGCCGATCGCGTCGAAGCCGCGCTCATCTGAGCGGCCTGTGAGCTCACGCAGCACCAACCACGCCCACAGGCTCCCGCCCAGTGCGAATGGGACGTTGAACCAGAACACCCAGTGCCAGGAAAGGGCCACCAGCGCGCCACCCAGCACGGGCCCGATCACCAGTCCCACGGCGGCGACCATCGTGTTGGTTCCCATGGCCAGCCCGAGCTGGTTACGCGGGAAGGCGTCGGTGACGATCGCGGCGGCGTTGGCGAACAGGAACGATCCTCCGATCCCCTGGAGGATCCGCCACAGGATCAGCTGCGTGCCGTTGCCGGCGAAACCCGCCCCCACCGAAGCAACCGCGAACACCAGGAATCCTCCGATGTACGCCTGTTTGCGACCGAACTGGTCCGATAGTCGTCCGGCGCTCAGCACGAGAACCGTCGAGGCGATCATGTAGACCAGGATCACCCACACCAGCTCGAGCAGGCTCGTGTGCAGGCTCCGCTCGAGGTCCGGCAGCGCGATGATCAGCGTGCCCGAGTTGATCGTCGCGAGCAGCATGCCCAAGCTGGTGCACGAAAGCGCCCACCACTTGTACGAATCGTGATCGGCGTGGACGCCGATCCTGCGCGCCGGTTTGGTCTTGATCGCTGTCAGTTCGATCGTCCTGCCTCAGAAAAGGAATCTTACGTAAACGTAAGATAGCACTTTCCCCCGTCGAGTGCGGTCCCCCCGCGCCCCCGCACGTTTCGCACGGCACGACCGCCGCGCGGGCTTCAACTGTTGACCTCCGCGGCCGCGCCCACGGGGAGGATCAGCTCTCGAACGCCGCCACGGTGGCCAGGATCACGAAGGACGCCACCAGCGCCACCCCTTCGAAGATCGTCGCCTCTCCGTCTCCGGTGATCTGCCAGACGATCACCGCCGTCCCAAACAGCGCCCCGATGTACACGGGCGCCAGCGAGAAGGTGAGCGTTGTGGCCGTCAGCAGCGACACGAGCACTAGCAGCGGGTACAGAAACGCAGCTATCTGCGCGACCGAGTTCTTGACTACCGAGATCGCGAGCTCGGCGCGGCCCTTGCCGGCGAGCACGATGGCGGCGGCGTGCTCGACGGCGTTGCCGGCGATCGCCACGATGACCAACCCCGCGAACGCCCGCGATATGTGAAGGGTGTGGATCGTCGGCTCGAGAGCGTGGACGAACCAGTCCGAGACGAACGCCGCCGCGGTTCCGGCGACCACCAGCAGCCCAATGCTGAACGTCATCGACAGCCGGGGCCGCCCGCCTCCCTCGCTCGGGGGCTGGTCAGAGGTCAGGTACTGGCGCGCCCAAGCTCCGTAGACGATCAGGATGGCCACGGCGCCGATGATCGAGATGGTCTTGATGTGGTGACTCGCCGGATCGTGCACCGCAGTCGCGAGCCCGTCGAGGACGATGATGAACGACGAGACCAGCATCAATGTCGCCGTGTCGTTCGGGAGACGGGGGCTGAAACGCATGACCCCCTCGCGCGAGCGCGTGGCCCCGGCGATGATCACCAGTCCAAGTAGGAGCAGCGCGTTGACAAAGATCGAGCCGAGAATCGCCGTCTGGGCAACAACTAGCTGGCCTGCGTTGAGCGCGAAGATGACCACGAAGAACTCGGGGAGGTTGCCGACCGTCGATTGCAGGAATCCGGCCTGTGCTGGACCAACGCGGAGACCCACCTCCTCGGTCGCGAGCGAGACCACCCACGCCACGCCGGCAAGCGCGATCGTCGCCAGCGCGAACGCCAGGATCTGGGAGACGCCGTGGGCGTAGCGCGCAACGCCCGCGGCCGCGATCGCAAGCCCAACCGCGATGAGAATCACGCGCTGGTTTCGGGTGAGCCGTTCCAGACCGGCGCCTTGCTGCTCCGCCTTGCCGGTCGTGCTCACCCCTGATTACCTGACCCGCTCGAACTCGCCGGTCTCGAGGTCGCGGCGCACGGCTTCGTCGATCTCGTGCTCGCTGGTGTCGGGATCGGCCTGCCTCATCTCGCTCGCTCGGCGCGTCTTGAACTTGAGGATCTCCAGTAGGTAGACCAGATACACACTCGCCGCGAGCGCGAGCAGCAGGACGGCGACCATGACCAGCAACCAGGCGACTCGGTAATGGTTGTGGTGATCCGAGTACGGGATGAAGCGCAGCCCGACCGCCACGCCGGCCAGCAGGAAGGTCCAGGCGTACAGGTAGGCCACGGTCTTGCGTTGGCTGTAGCCGATGCGGGACATCCGATGGTGGAAATGGTTGGCGTCCGCCAACCACGGCTTACGCCCTGTCTTCAGGCGCTTGGCGACGACGAACCCGGTGTCCAGGAAGGGGACGGCCAGGACCAGCAGGGGCACGACCAGGGCCACGACGACGTTGGTCTTGAGCGAACCGATCACCGATGCGACGCCGAGCAGGTACCCGAGCAGGTTCGAGCCCGAGTCGCCCATGAACACCGACGCCGGGTGGAAGTTGTAGAACAGGAATCCGAGCGCCGCGCCCGCGGTCAGCGCGGCCAGGATCCCGGCACCGCTGACGTCGAGATCGAAGGCCACGATGGCGAACGCGACGCCGTCGATCGTGCACAGCCCGGCCGCGAGTCCGTCGATCCCATCGGAGAAGTTGACGACGTTCATCAGGCCCACCAACCAGAGCACGGTGAGCACCCCGCCGGCGTTGGGGAACTGAAGCGAGCCCACGAACGGCACCGTCACCTCGGTCACCACCGCCCCTCCCTCGACCACGATGACGGCGGCGGCGATCTGCCCGAGCAGCTTCAGCTCCGGGCGCAGATCGAAGACGTCGTCGATCGCGCCGACCAGCGTGATCAGGCACGCGCCGGCCATGATCACCCAGGTGTGGACCGTTCCCCCGGATCCGCGCACCCCGTGAGCGACGTGCGGCAGCTTGATGGTGGCGGGCATCCAGATCGCCGCGGCCACCAGAACGCCGGCGAGGATCGCTAATCCACCCAGCAGCGGCACCGGCTGGGGCGCTAGCCCCCGGTCGGTGGGCCGCGAAAGCACGCCGGCGCGGCGAGCGAAGCGGGCCACCACCGGCGTGAGCAGCGCGGCCACGGCCATCGCCGCGAGAAACGCGAACACGGCATCCCAATACCGCATGCCCGACGTAGCATGGCAGTCGCTCCGGCTGGGCGTTCTTACACGACCGCCACGGCGCCGAGCGCCGCGTACAACGGGTAGCGCTCCGCGATCGCGGTAACCCGCTCGGCGAGCTCGGCCCGCTGAAACTCGAAGTCCTCGGCCGTCAGCGCCTGGGCGATTATCCGAGCGACCTCGACGAAGTCCTCGGTCTGAAGGCCGCGGGTCGCCAGCGCGGGCGTTCCGATCCGCAGTCCCGACGAGACGGCCGGCGGGCGCGGATCGAACGGAACCGCGTTTCGGTTTACCGTGATTCCGACCGCCGCGAGCCGGTCCTCGGCCTGCTTGCCGTCGAGCTCGGATTCGCGCAGGTCGCAGAGCACGAGGTGCACGTCGGTCCCGCCGGTGAGGACGCTGACGCCGCCCCCAGCGCCGAGCAGCGTGTTGGCGACGGCCTTCGCCCCGTCGACGGTGCGCCGCTGACGCTCGCGGAATCCCTCCGAGGCCGCGATACGTAGCGCCACCGCCTTGCCCGCGATCACGTGCTCGAGCGGTCCTCCCTGCTGGCCCGGGAACACGGCCGAGTCGATCTGCTTCGCATACTCCTCGCGACAGAGGATCATGCCGCCGCGCGGGCCGCCGATCGTCTTGTGGATGGTCGTGGTCACCACATCCGCGTGCGGGATGGGGCTGGGGTGCAGGCCGGCGGCCACCAGCCCGGCGAAGTGGGCCATGTCGACGACTAGGTAGGCGTCCGCGTCATCGGCGATCGAGCGGAACCGCTCGAAGTCCAGGAACCGCGGGTACGCGGACCATCCGGCCAGGATCACCTTCGGGCGCCGATCATGGGCGATCCGCTCCACCTCGTCCATGTCGATCAGGCTGGTCTCGCGGTCGACCTGATAGGGCGCGATGTCGTACAGGCGCCCCGAGAGGTTGATCCGCATTCCGTGGGTCAGATGACCGCCGTGGGCGAGTTCGAGCCCCATCATCGTCTCGCCGGGCTCGAGCAGCGCGTGGTAGACGGCGGCGTTCGCCTGGGCGCCGGAGTGCGGCTGGACGTTCGCGTGCTCGGCGCCGAACAGCTCCCGCGCGCGGTCGATCGCGAGCTGCTCGGCGACGTCGACGTGCTCGCAGCCGCCGTAATACCGCCGCCCTGGATAGCCCTCCGCGTATTTGTTCGTCAGCACCGATCCCCGGCACTCGAGCACCGCCTGCGGGACGAAGTTCTCCGAGGCGATCATCTCGAGCGTGCTCTGCTGACGCTCGAGCTCGGCGTCCAGCACAGCGGCGACCTCGGGATCGACCTCCGAGAGCGGGCGGTTGAAGAAGTCTGGCGGCAGCTCAGGGTTCATGCGTTGCGAACATATAGCAGCGGGTTCGGCGGCTCCCCGCCTAGTGGCACACGGCCTCGATGTTGTTACCGTCGGGGTCGAGGACGTACGCCCCGTAATAGTGCGGGTGGTAGAGCTCGCGGACACCCGGCGCGCCGTTGTCGGTTCCGCCGGCGCTGAGGGCGGCGGCGTAGAACGCGTCGACCACCTCACGGCTATCGGCCTCGAATGCGACGTGCAGCCTCCCGTGCACGGGATGGCCGTGTGACTCGATCCAGAACGACGGCTTCCCATCCTTGCCGAATCCCGCCGCCTCGCCCATCGGTTCCATCACGACGGTGAGCCCCAGCGGCGCGAGGGCCCGCTCGTAGAACGCCTTGCTGCGGGCGTAGTCCCGCACGGCGAAGCCCATGTGGTCAAGCACCATGTCAGACCGCGTCCGCCGCGACCACCGCCAGATCCCCCGCGGCCCACCACACGCGCGCGTCAAAGCCGGCCTCGGCCAACCACTTCAGCTGCTCGGCGAGCGGGCTCGGGCGGTCGAACCCATCCGTCAGCGGGGTGCGCGCCTCGGCCGGATCCACCGGAACGACCACGTCCGCGAACGCGAACCTCCCCGCCCGACGCAGCGCCTCGCGCACGCGCGCGAACAGCTCCGCCTTCTCCGAATCCCACAGGTGGTGGATGCACAGCGCGCTCGCGACGAGGTCGAACGGACCGGGGGGCAGCGGATCCTCGATCCGGCCCACGTGCAGCTCGACCCGCTCCGCGGGCAGCGCTGCCCGCGCGACGGCGAGCATGCTCTCGCTCGAGTCGATGCCCACCAGAACCGCATCGGCGTGCTGCGCCAGCAGGCGCCGAGTGGTCTCGCCGGTGCCGGTCCCGAGCTCCAGCACCCGACCCGCGCCCGAGCCGCTCGCAGCAACGAGTTCCTCCTGCAAGCGGTCGTATAAGGCCACCTCACTCCTCATCATCGACAGATACGTCGTCGGGTCGAAGTGGTACTGACCGTCGAGCGCCTCGGCCACCGCGGCCGTCGCGACCGCGCCGGAGCGAACCACCGACCACTTCCCATCCTCCTCGTAGCCGCGGAGATCCACCACGGTTGACGGCGTCCCCGGTAGCTCGCCGCCGTCGATCACGAGATCCGCTGATCTGCGGATCAGTTCGGGCACGTCCTCGAGCCGCCGCGCCTCACTCCCGCCGGCACGGTTCGCGCTCGACTGGAGCACCGGCCAGCGAACGCCGGCCAGCGGCTCCACCCGCGGAACCCGCAGCCCGAGCGTCGAGGGATCATCGCCGCACGCGAGCGCGAACCGCCCGAGAGGGTTGGACAGAAGCAGCGTCACCCCCCCGGGCAGTAGCCGGCCGAGCGCGTCGCGCGTCTGCGGTCCCAGCTCCGGCAGCGATTCGAGCGCCAGGTCGACGTCGAAGAACATCACCGCCGAGGGCTTCGACAGCGGCCGCCGCTTGAGCAGATACAGCCGTTCGACCGCGAACCGATTGTCCGGATCACAGGCCAGGCCGTAGACGGTGTCCGCGGGGAACACGGCCACGCCACCGACACCCATGCACCGTTCGAACGCCGCCGAGTCGTTCATCCGCGGTTCATCTGCGGCCGACGACGACCCGCTCGTGGCCGGCGAGGTCGCGCAGGCATTCGACCCGGCCGAACCCGGCGCCTTCGAACAGCCGTGCGACGGCCGCCGCCTGGTCGAACCCGACCTCCAGAGCGACGAGCGGGACGTGATCGACCGCCCGCACGAGCCGGCGCACCACCTCGAGCCCATCCGATCCGGCGAACAGCGCCGACGCAGGCTCATACACCGTGATCTCCGGCGGCAGCGAGCCACGGGCCCCCTCGGCGACATAGGGAAGGTTCCCCAGCACGGCGTCGAACGGGCCAGCCACACCGTCGAGCAGGTCCGCGCACACGAACGACACGCCCAACCCGAGCCGCCGCGCGTTCTCGCGCGCGAGCGCGACGGCGCCCTCGCTCGAATCTGTCCCCACCACAACGAGATCGGGGCGCTCGTCCTTCAGGGCCAGCGCGACGGCGCCGCTGCCCGTGCCCACGTCGGCCACGCGCGCCCCCGCCTCGAGTGAAAGCCCCACCTCGACCAGAAGCTCCGTCTCCGGCCGCGGGATCAGCACCCGGCGGTCCACCCCGAGCGACAGCCGACGGAACTCTTTGTGACCGATGATGTAAGCGACCGGTTCTCGCGCCGCGCGTCGCCGCACCAGCGCCTCGAAGCGCTCCGCCGCCGCGCCATCGACCAAAGCCGACGAGTCCACGAGGAGACGTGCTCTATCGACCCCCAGTGCCGCCGCCAACAGCAGCTCCGCGTCGAGCCGCGGGCTCTCGCACCCCGCCTCGGCCAGGCGCGCGCGAGCGATCTCGAGCGCGTCGCGCACGCGCATCGGCGAGCCCGGCGCGTCGCGGACGCGCCCCCCGTCGGCGACAACCTCAGGCAACCGCCTGCTCCTGAAGGCGCCGGCGCTTCTCGTCGTCCTGCAGCGCCCCGGTCAGCTCGAACAGGTCGCCCATCAGGATGTCGTCGAGGTTGTGCGAGAGCAGGTTGATGCGGTGGTCCTTGACCCGCCTCTCCGGGAAGTTGTAAGTCCGGATCTTCTCCGCCCGCTCGCCGGTCCCCACCTGTGCGGCGCGCGATGCCGCGACCTCGGCCCGCTGGCGCGCCAGCGCGCGGTCGTACAGCCTCGCGCGAAGCACCCGCATGGCGCGCTCGCGGTTCTGAAGCTGTGACTTCTCGTCCTGCATCGAGACCACGATCCCGGACGTTTTGTGGGTGATCCGGACGGCCGAGTCGGTCGTGTTCACGGACTGCCCGCCGGGTCCGGAGCTCCGGTAGACGTCGATCTGCAGGTCCGCGGGATCGATCTCTACCTCCACGTCCTCAGCCTCCGGCAGCACCGCGACGGTGGCGGTCGAGGTGTGGATCCGGCCCTGCGACTCGGTCTCGGGCACGCGCTGGACTCGGTGCGTCCCGCCCTCGAACTTGAACACCGAATACGCCCCGTCCCCCTTGACCGCAAACGTGTAGTTGCCGTCGCCGATCGACAGCGGCTCGACCGTGAATCCGCGCCGCTCCGCGTACCGCGTGAGCATCCGGTAGAGGTCCCCCGCCCACAGCGCCGCCTCATCCCCGCCGGCGCCGGGCCTGATCTCGACGATCACGTTCTTGTCGTCGTTGGGATCGCGCTCCACCATGGCGATCCGGATCTGGTCCTCGAGCGACTCGATCCGCTCCCGCGAGGACTCGAGCAGCGCCCGCAGCTCCGGGTCGTCTCCGTCCTCGGCGAGCAGCTCTCGCGCGCCCTCGAGGTCGTCGACCGCCCGGCGGTACTCGGATGCCAGCTTCGCGGCCGGCTCGAGGTCGCGGTAGGCGCGGCTGGCGGCCGTGAACCGTTCCCGGTCCGCGATCACGTCGGGATCGGACAGCTCGCGCTGCAGCTCGCCGAAGCGCGTCTCTATCTGGGATACCAGGGCGTCGATCATGGTCTCCCTTCGAGTTTAGGTGCCGGCGACGAACCGGCCCGGCTTAGAGCTGCAACTAAGCCACGACCTCCACGCCGACCAGATCCGCGGCCGACGACTCCCCGGGCTTCTGCACCGCCAGCACCGCCTCGAGCGCCGCGATGGCCACCGCCAACTCGTCGCCATCGGGCTCGCGGGTGGTGAGCTTCTGGAGCTGCAGGCCCGGATACATGAGCGCCCGCACCCAGCGCCGGCGCCGGTTGCGGCCGGCCCATTTGATGACCTCGAACGACAGTCCCGCGATCAGCGGGACGCCGAGGATCCGCGTGAGCACCAGCACCCACCAGGCGGGCAGCCCTACCGGGGCGAACACGAAGATCGCCATGATCATCACGATCAGCAGGAAGCTCGTCCCGCAGCGCGGGTGAAGCCGGGAGTAGAGCCTGGCTCGCGCCGGCGTGAGCTCGTCGGAAGCCTCGTAGCAGCTGATCACCTTGTGCTCGGCGCCGTGGTACTCGAACACCCGCCGCAGGTCGCGTAGACGCGAGAGCAGCACCAGATAGCCCAGGAAGATCGCGGTCCGCAGCACCCCCTCGACCGCCCAGAAGGCGACCGACGACCCGAGCTGACCCTTGATCAGGCTGGTCAACCCGACCGGTGCCACGAAGAACACCCCGATCGCGAAGGCGAGCGCCACGACCACCGTGCCCACCCAGGCCGTGCTCGAGATCTCCTGTTCTTCCTCGGGCAGCTGCGCGTTGGCCGAGATTCCGAGCGCCCGAAGACCGATCGCGAGCGACTCCGCGAGCGCGACCACTCCCCGGATCACCGGCCAGCGGTACACGCGCCGGCGCTTCGTCCACGAAACCAGCGGGAACGACTGGACCGCTATCGACCCCAGCCCGGCGCTCCCTCCCACAGCCGGACCCGGCTTGCGGACGGCCACCGCCCACGTCGAGACGCCACGCATCATCACGCCCTCGAGCACGGCCTGGCCACCCACGGGCGCGTCGCGAGAGGCGGTCAGGCGTGCGTCCCCGACCCCCTCGCCCACAGAAGACCTCCGGACTAGGCGCCGGCCGTCGCGCGAGCCGCGCGCCGGCCCTTGGCGACCCGGCGCTGGAAGCGCTCGACCCGGCCGCCGGTGTCGACCAGCTTCTGCTTGCCGGTGTAGAAGGGGTGGCACACCGAGCAGATCTCGACGTGAATCTCGGGCTTGGTCGAGCGGGTCATGAACTCGTTGCCGCACGTGCAGCGCACGTGAGCGTCTACGTACTCGGGATGAATGCCGTTCTTCATTGCTTTACGAAGTATAGCGGGCGTCGCCCGACCGCCGCGGCCCGCCTCGGCCCCCGGCGTCGAGGGCGCTGCCCGGGCACATCAAGGTCAGCGTGTTGTTGGCGCGGTCGTAGTCGTCGACCGTGTCGAAGGGGTCGGCCACCACCGTGACGCTCTGACCGGCGGCGCACACCGGCCCCGCGAACGTTTTGTGCGTCGTGGCACCCGAGGCCAGCGACCCCACGGCGGCCGTCCGGACGACCTGGCCATCGGTGAACTGAACCTCGAACCTTCCAGCTCCGGTCGCGCCACGATTTCGGATCACCGCGTCGAATCGTTCGGCAGAGCTGCCCGCGGTGGGCGCCTCCGGCGTGATCGACTGGACGACGAGGTCCGGGCGGAGCTCGGGCTGATTGCACTCGGAGCTCGTCCGCGACACCGTGCTCAGGACGTGCCCACGAGCCCCGAACCATCGGAAGGTCACCCGAAAGCGATACACCGCCGGGGCCAGGAGGTCTACCACCGGGTGGTTGACGATCCAGACATCGCCGGGACGCTGCCCGAGGGTCGGATTGGCGGGCGAGAGCCAGGTTCCGAGATAGTGTCCGCTGACCGGCGCGAACGGCTTGCCGCGCTTGGTCCTCCGCAGGAGCTGGAACTTCACCTGCATCTTCTCGGTCCCGGACACCGGCCGCATCACCGCCGTCACCGCCACGCTGCGCGCGCCGGGATCGAGGGCCCGCTGGCAGCGGAAGTCCTTGAGGCGCGTCTGCGAGAGACCCGTCGAGAGCGGCATCGCAGCCGCGGCCACGCCGCCGCCAAGCCCCAGCGCGGCGGCGGCGGCACAAAGCGTGAAACGTTTACCGAACCCCACGACCTCTAGAAACAGTCCGGCTTGCAGTAAGTTTCCGTAAGCCTAAGGCCGCGATCCCCCCAGGCGAGAAAAACACTAAGTGACGGTGTAAAGGGGGCCGTCGCCCCCCTCGGGCGGCGTCAACCGTCCTCCCTTGGCCGTGATCGCCCCGCACTGCACGCAGTTGGTGTAGTTGACGATCACGTCGACGGGCCCGGACTCCGGGGCGTCGTCGGGGATCTCGTACACGGCCGCCGGGCACATCCACCGCCACGTCTCGGCGATCTCCCGTGGCACCTGGCGCCGCACGCGGATGTGATCGGGCGCGTCGTCCCGGGTGGCGTTGCCCGAGACGAAAACCGACGAGAGTTTGTCGAAGGTGTACTTCCCATCCGGCTTGGGGTAACCGCTGTCCTTGCCCGCGATCGTCATGCCCGCGTCCGCGTCGCGATGGTTGGGCCAGCGACCGTCGGGGAACCGGCCCTTGCTGATCGTCATCGCGCTCGACACGGCGCCCCCGACGAAGAAACCGCGACCGAACGGCTGCTTCATGTTGCGCGACTGGTAGAGCTCCTTGCCGATCAGCGATTCCTCGACCCGCCGTTCATAGGTGGAGAAGTCCGTGCCGCCGGAGCGCAGCTGCTCGAAGATCGTCTCCGCCGCCAGGATCCCCGCGTGAATGGCGTAGTGGATTCCCTTCAGCACCGGGACGTTCACCATGCCGGCGCTGTCACCGCAGAGGACAACTCCTGGCGCCGAGACCTTCGGCATCGCCCAGTAGCCGCCCTCGGGGATCGCCTTGGCCCCCCAGCTGACGCGCTTGCCACCGTCGAGGATGCGCCGCACCAGCTTGGAGGTCTTGAACTGCTGCAGCAGGTCGTGCGGGGACACCGTGGCGTCGGTGTAGTCGAGCCCGACGACAAACCCGATCGAGACCCGCTCGCGCCCCATGGGGTAGATCCAGGAGCCCCCGAACTCGTGCCACCTGGCGCCGTAGCGCAGCGGCCATCCGAGCGTGTGGATCACGCGCTCGAGCGGCTTGGGGACCTCCCACACCTCCTTGACCCCCAGCGCCCACACCTGGGGCTCGCGCTGCTCGGCCAAACCGAACTCGCGGATCGCGGCGCCGGTCAGATGACCCCAGGTTCCCTCGGCCAGCACCGTGGCCCGCGCGGTCACGTCCGACCCCGGCTCGAAGTTCGACAGGGGCTCGCCCTCCTTCCCCCGGCCCTTGTCGCCCGAGCGGACGCCCCGGACCACGCCGTCGGTCACGAGCAGCTGCTGGGCGCTCGTCTCGGTGAGGATGTACGCCCCCGCCTCCTCGGCCTTGTCCGCCAGCCAGCGCGAGAGCTCGGCCACGCTGACCATGTAGTTGCCGTGGTTGCGAAACGGGGGCGGAGTCGGCTTGAGCGGCATCGCCGCCCCCGGACCGAGCATCCAGTACACGGAGTCCTTGTCCACGGTCCCGTACGTCGGCCACGCACTCGGTTCGAGATCGGGGAACAGCGTCCGCAGGCCCGACGGGCGCATCATCGCCCCGCTCAGGTTGTGCGCACCGCATGCTTTGCCCTTCTCGATCACCGCCACCGGGACTTCACCCACGCGCTCCATCACCTCGGGCGCGTCGGCGAGCAGCTGCAGCAGCCGGTTCGCGCAGGCCAGGCCTCCGGGTCCTCCGCCCACGATCACCACACCCACGTCGATCCGCTCGTCCTCGGGGTCGAGCTCGCGCTTGATGAACTCCTTGACCGAGTCGACGGGCGGCGGGAACTGGCTCGGAGCGGGAGCGCGCGGCCCCCGACCATCAACGGAGGCCACGCCCCTACGACCCCTTCCGCGCCCTGATCGCCTGGGTCAGCTTCGGCAGGATCTTGTTCAGGTCCCCGACCACGCCCAGGTCCGAGAACTCGAAGATCGGCGCGTTGGCGTCCTTGTTGATCGCCACGATGTTCTCCGAGGACTGCATCCCGACCTTGTGCTGGATGGCGCCCGAGATCCCCGCCGCCAGGTACAGCTTCGGGGAGACCGTCTTGCCCGTCTGGCCGATCTGCGCTGCGTACGGATACCAGCCGGCATCGACCACGGCCCGCGTGGCCGCCACCGCGGTGTTCGGGCCGAACGCCGCCGCGAGCTCCTCGGCGAGCTTGAAGCCCTCCGCCTTGCCGAGGCCCCGTCCGCCCGCCACGAGGATGTCGGCCCCTTCGATGTCGACGTCCGCGCCCCGCTGCTCGCCGCGCTGCACCATGGTGGCCCGATCAGACCACGGTGAATACTCGACGTCGACGTCGACCACCTCGGCCGGGCCGCCGTCGCGAGAGACGCTCTCGAACGCGTTGATCCGCCCGATGATGATCCCGAGGTCGCTCTGATAGCGCGAGACGGAGATCTTGGAGTCCTGGAGGATTGGTCGCTCGGCCACGAGCTTGCCGTCCTCGGCGCGGACCGCGGTGACCTCCATGGTCACTCCGGCGTGCTTGCGCGCCGCGAGGCCGGCCCCGATCTCGAACCCCAACAGGCCGCCGCCGAACAGCGCGTAGGAATGACCGTGCTGATCGATCACCGCCGCCATCGCGTCCACCACGGGCTGGGCCAGCCCCTCGGGCCCCCGCGCGCGGAACACCTTCGTCGCGCCGTACGCGCCCAGCGACGAGCACAACTCGTCGGTGAGGTCTTCGCCGCCCACCACGACCGCGTGACACTCGCCCCCGATCTCCGCCGCCCGAGCCGAGCCCTCCGACACGGCCCCGAGCGAGTTCTTGTTGAACGCGCCCTCGTAGTGCAGCACGTATGTAAGGACGTCGGGCATCTAGATCAGCTTCCTTTCGTCGAGCCACGCGACGATCTTCTGCACCGTGTCGTCCGTGTCCTCGTCCTCGATGATCTGGCCCGCGGCCTTCGCGGGCGGATCGTGGAAGTCGCCGCAGCGCACGCGTGAACCGTCCTCGCCGACCATCGAGGCGTCGATCCCCACGTCCCCCGCGGCGACCGTCTCGAGCGGCTTCTTCCGCGCCCCCATGATCGCCTTCAGCGACGGGTAGCGCGGCTCGTTGATCGCATCGCCGACCGAGATCACGGCCGGGAGCTCGACGTGCACCGTGTCGTAGCCGTACTCGGCCTGACGCTCGCAGCGAAGACCCCCGTCCTGGACGTCGACCTTGATCACCTGCGTCAGCGAGGGCATCTTCAAGTGGTCGGCGACCACCGCGCCGATCGTGTAGCACTCGCCGTCGTCGGACTGCTGGCCGAGCAGCACCAGGTCCGGCTGCTCCTTCTCCAACGCCTTCGCCAGCGCGTATCCGGTCGCGGCCACGTCGGACCCGGCGAGGGCGTTATCGGTCAGGTGGATCGAGCGGTCGGCGCCGAGCGAGACGGCCTTGTGGAGGGCCCGTACCGCGGACTCGGGCCCCATCGTGACCGCCACGATCTCGTCCACCTCGACGGCGCCACCCTCCCGAAGCTGCATCGCCGCCTCGATCGCGTGGGTGTCATAGGGGTTGAGGTTCTTCTCCCCCGAGCGGTCCATGCGCCCGGTCGAGGAATCGATGCGCTTCTCGACGGCGGCGTCCGGCACCTCTTTGACGAGGACGCAAATCTTCAACGCTTGCCTCCTAGAAAGTTCAAACGGCCAGGCATATTACCTTGTTGACTGACGAGTCAATCGGTCGCTGCGGCACCCGTCACCGCGCCGCGGATGAAGTCGACCGCCTGCTGCGTGGGCGCGCCCGGGGTGAACACCTCCGCGACGCCGAGCTGCCTGAGCTCCTCCACGTCGTCCGAGGGGATCGTCCCCCCGACCGTGACGATCACGTCCTCGGCTCCCTGTTCCTTGAGCAACTCGAGCACGCGTGGCACCAGCGTCATGTGCGCGCCCGACAGGATCGACAGCCCGACGGCGTTCGCGTCCTCCTGGATCACGGTCTCGACGATCTGCTCGGGCGTCTGGTGCAGGCCGGTGTAGATCACCTCCATCCCCGCGTCGCGCAGGGCGCGCGCGATGATCTTGGCGCCGCGATCGTGGCCGTCCAGGCCGGGCTTCGCGACGACGACGCGGATCTTCTTCTCAGGCATCGGGCTCGCGATTCTATTTAAGGGGCGGCCCATTCGGGCCGCCCTGGTTTGGGTTTCCGCCGTACGGGGCGGCGCCGGCGCCCGGTTGGGTGGTACGCCGCCCAGCGTGGGCAATAACTACCGCATAGCGATAGGTATTGCCCACGCTCCCCTCAGAACACCGGCGACTCCGTGTAGGTACCGAACACAGTCTGCAGCGCGCGGATCATCTCTCCTTCGGTGGCGTGGACTCGGGCGCAGTCCAGCAGGTAGGGCATCAGGTTCTCGCCGGCGTCTCGCGCCGCCCGCTCCAGCGCCTCGAGCGCCCCGCCGGCGCGCTCTTCGTCGCGCCGGTCACGGAACGCCCGGACCCGCTCGATCTGATGGGTCTCGAACGCCGGGTCGATGCGCAGGATCGGCGTCTCGTCCCCGTGACCCTCCGTGTACGCGTTGACGCCCACCACCTTGCGCACCCCGGACTCGACCTCGCGCTGGTAGCGGAACGCCGCCTCGGCGATCTCGCGCTGCGGAAACCCCCGCTTGACCGCCTCGACCATCCCCCCCAGCTCGTCGATCTTCGCGAAGTACTCGTGGCAGCGCTGCTCCATCCGATCGGTGAGCGCCTCCACGAAGTACGAGCCGCCGAGCGGATCGATCGTGTTCGCCACCCCGGTCTCCTCGGCGATGATCTGCTGCGTGCGCAGCGCCACGCGCACCGCCTCCTCGGTGGGGAGCGCGAGCGCCTCGTCGAAGCTGTTGGTGTGCAGCGACTGGGTACCGCCGAGCACGCCCGCGAGCGCCTCGACCGCGGTCCGCACGATGTTGTTCAGCGGCTGCTGCGCGGTGAGCGACACCCCCGCCGTCTGGGTGTGAAAGCGCATCAAAAGCGAGCGCTCATCGCGGGCCCCGAACGTGTCGCGCAGTTCCCGCGCCCAGATCCGCCGCGCCGCCCGGTACTTCGCGATCTCCTCGAAGAAGTCGATGTGCGCGTTGAAGAAGAAGCTCAGCCGGGGCGCGAAGTCGTCCACGTCGAGCCCCCGCGCCACCGCGTACTCCACATACGTCAGACCGTCCTTCAGGGTGAACGCCAGCTCCTGCGCGGCCGTCGAGCCCGCCTCGCGGATGTGGTAGCCCGAGATCGAGACCGGATGCCAGCGCGGCATGTGCTCCGAGCACCACTCGATCATGTCGGTCACCAGCCGCATCGCCGGGTCGACCGGGAAGCACCACTCCTTCTGGGCGATGTACTCCTTGAGAATGTCGGTCTGGATCGTCCCCGCGAGCCGCTCGGGCCCGATCCCCCGACGCTCCGCCGCGACCACGTAGAACGCCAGCATGATCGCCGCCGGCGCGTTGATCGTCATCGACACACTCACCTCATCGAGCGGAATCCCCGCGAACAGCGCCTCCATGTCCTCGAGGGTGTCGACCGCCACCCCCTCGCGCCCCACCTCTCCCAGCGACCTCGGGTCGTCGGAGTCGTGCCCCATGAGCGAAGGCATGTCAAACGCCGTCGAGAGGCCCGTCTGCCCGTGCTCGAGCAGGTAGCGAAAGCGCCGGTTGGTCTCCTGCGCAGTCCCGAATCCAGCGAACTGGCGCATGGTCCACAACCGCCCCCGATACATCGAGCCATACACCCCGCGCGTGTACGGGAACTCCCCCGGAAAACCGACCGGATCGTCCGGACCGCCGATCCCCTCGGGCAGATCGGCCTCGGTGTACAGCGGCTCGATCGGCTCGCCGGAGATCGTCGAGAACGCCGCGTCGCGCTCCGCGGCCCGCGCGAACGTCTCGCGCTGCCAGCGTTCGAGGTCAGCGAGATCCTGGCGCGTGGCCATCTGACCGGAGTCTAGGTGCCACGGCGCGTTTTCAATACCTACCTCCAAGCAGCGGGCGGAGGCGGCTGACGCGCGGCCGGCGGAAACGCGGCGACCGGCCCCTCAGACCGAGCGGTGCGAACGCGTGTGAGCGCTCCCGCGCCGCCAGCGCGGCCGTCGCGGCGCCGCCGGCGAGCGCGGCGCCGGCGAGCGCGCCCGCGGCCTTCAGCCAGCGCCCCAACCGCTCGAACCGCAGCACCTCCCACCGTTGCTCTCGAGCGATGCGCAACAGCTCCTGGTCGGGGTTGACCGCGACCGGATAGCCGACCGCGCGGAGCATGGGAAGATCAGAGGCCGAGTCCGAGTACCCGTACGACAGGCTCAGGTCGACGCCCTCGCGCTCGGCGAGCTGCTCGATCGCACGCGCCTTGTCGGCCCCGTAGACGAACAGCCCCGTGGGCCGCCCGGTGTAGACGCCATCCCTCACTTCCGAGAACTGGGAGCCGATCCCGCCGTCGAGGGCCAGCACCCGGGCGAGGATCTGCGCGAGCTCGTCCGCCGCCGCCGTGACGATGTACACGCGGCGGCCGGCGTCCTGGTGCTCGTACGCGAGCGCGAGCATCTGCGGGTAGATGCGGGGAAGCACTCGAGCGAGCACGTCGGCGCCGAGGCGCTCCATGTCGCGCACGCGCGTGCCCTCCAGCGAGGCCGAGATCCTGTCGCGCAGGGCGTGGGTGTCCGCGTCGGTCGCGCCGCTGAGCCGGAAGCGGACGTTCGCCCACCCGTCGGCGAGGAGCTGCCGCCGGCTCAGCAGCCCCGCCTTGTACGCGGCCCGGCCGAACTGGAACGCCGAGGAGCCTTCCATCAGGGTCCGGTCCAGGTCGAAGAAGGCCGCGCTCCGAGCCGCGCCGGAGGTGTGGCCGGCAGCGCTCAGCCGCCGTTCACCTCCACGATCACTGCGTCGCCCTGGCCTCCGCCCGAGCAGATCGCCGCGCAGCCGAGGCCGCCGCCGCGGCGCCGGAGCTCCAGCACGAGCGAGCCGAGGATGCGCGCGCCGGAAGCGCCGATCGGATGCCCGAGCGCGACCGCGCCGCCGTTGACGTTGACCTTGTCCTCGTCGATCCCGAGCGTCCGGATCGAGTTCAGGGTCACCGACGCAAACGCCTCGTTGATCTCCCACAGGTCGATGTCCTCGGCCTTGAGGCCGGCCTTCTGGAGCGCGTTCTGCGAAGCCTTCGCGGGGGTCCGCGCCAGGTAGGCGAAGTCGTCCGCGACCTGGGCGTGGGCGATGATCGTCGCCAGCGCGGGGCGGCCGTTGCGCTTGGCCCACTCGTCGCTCGAGACGACCAAAGCCCCGGCGCCGTCGTTGACGCCGGGCGAGTTGCCGGCGGTGTGCGAGCCGTCCTTGATGAAGATCGGGGGCAGCTTGGCCAGTGCCTCCAGACTCGCGTCGCGGCGCGGCCCCTCGTCGACCTCGACGGCCGTGTCGCCCTTCTTGCCCTTCACGGTCACGGAGACGATCTCCTCCGGCAACCGCCCCTCGTCGGTGGCCTTGACCGCGAGGTGGTGCGAGCGCAGGGCCCAGCGGTCCATGTCAGGCCGGGTCAGCTCGAGTTCGGACGCTACCTCGCTCGCCTCCTGGGCCATGTGCTTCCCCGAGAAGGGGTTGGTGAGCCCGTCGTTGATCATGGCGTCGATCGCCTTGCCATCTCCCATGCGGAAGCCGAAGCGGGCCTCCCTGAGCACGTAGGGGGCCTTCGACATCGACTCCATCCCGCCGGCGACGCCGACGTCGAGGTCACCGAGGCGGATCGAGTTGTCGAGCAGACAGGCCGAGCGGATTCCCGAGGCGCACACCTTGTTGATCGTCTCGGAGGAGATTTCCTTGGGGATCCCGCTCTTGACCTGCGCCTGGCGGGAGGGGATCTGGCCCTGTCCGGCCTGCAGCACCTGGCCCATCACCACGTGCTGGACCTGGTCGGGTTGCACCTCCGCGCGCTCGAGCGCGGCTTTGATGGCGGTCGCGCCGAGGTCGGTGGCGTCGACGGTGGACAGACCGCCTCCCAGCTTTCCGATCGGGGTGCGAGCGGCGGACAGAATCACGGTCTTGGGCATGGGCTTCGCGTCCTTCCGGGAGTCGGTGGCGGCCATGGCAATGCTAGTCCTCACACCGTTGGTAGGGTGGCGCGGGTGCAAGTAAGGGCCACGACCGCCGGCCCGCTCGAAACCGGCGCTGACACGATCGTGGTCGGGGTGTTCGAGGGCGAGGGCGTGGCCCACGATCTCCCCGACGGTTCGCTCGGTGCCCTGCTCGAGGCGGGGGAGGCGAGGCGCGAGTTCAGGCGGCTCGCGGTCAGCCATTTCGAGGGGCGCCGGTTCATCCTGATCGGGCTGGGCGACCGCGCCGCGTTCGACGCCGAGCGGGGCCGGGTGGCGGCCGGCGTCGCCCACGGGCGCGCCCGCGAGCTGGGCAGCAAGGCGCTCTGCTGGGAGGTCCCCCATCACGTCGGGGACGCGGTCGTCGGCGGGCTCGTGCAGGGCACGCTGCTTCATGCGTATCGATTCGACCGCTATAAGCCCGACTCGGACGAGCGCCGCGAGGTGGAGGAGCTCATGGTCAGCGCGCACCATGAGATTTCGGGGCCGGTGGAGAGCGCCGCGATCATCGCCGCCGCGCAGAACCGTGCCCGCGATCTCGGCAACACCCCCGCGAACGATCTGCCGCCGGCGGCGCTCGCCGAGTACGCGGCCGAGCTCGCCGCCCGCGTCGGGATCCGCGCCACCGTGTTCGGGGAGGAGGCGATCGCGGAGATGGGCATGGGGGCCTTCGCCGCGGTCGCGCGCGGGTCGGACCAGAGCGCCCGCCTGATCGCGCTCGAGTACGACGGACCGGGGGCCCCGTCGGCTGCGCCGCGGATCGCGCTCGTCGGCAAGGCGGTCACCTTCGACTCCGGCGGCCTGTCGATCAAGCCGGCCGGCTCGATGCACGAGATGAAGTTCGACATGTGCGGCGGCGCGGCGGTGATCGAGGCGCTCGGCGCGCTCGCGGAGCTGCAGGCGCCGGTTCGGGTGCTCGGGGTGGTCGGAGCGACCGAGAACCTCCCGAGCGGCAAGGCCGTCAAGCCCGGCGACATCGTCCGCGCGCTCGACGGCACCACGATCGAGGTCAACAACACCGACGCCGAGGGCCGGCTGGTGCTGGCCGACTGCCTGTCCTACGCACTGCGCGAGGGCGCCGATCGGCTGGTTGACGTCGCCACGCTGACCGGCGGGATCGTGGTCGCGCTCGGCTCGGTGTACGCAGGGCTGATGAGCAACGACGACGGCTGGGCGGAGCTGGTCGAGGGGTGCGGCCTCAGCAGCGGCGATTTGGTCTGGCGGCTGCCGCTGCACGAGGAGTACGCCCAGATGATCAAGGGCCGCTACGCGAAACTCGTCAACTCGACCGAACGCCGCGCCGCCACCTCGATCACCGCGGCCGAGTTCCTGCACAGCTTCGCCGGCGACGTGCCCTGGGCTCACGTCGACATCGCCGGGACGGCGTACGACGTCCGCCGCCCCTATCTGTCCCGCAAGGGCGCGACCGGCTTCGGGGTGCGGCTCCTGGTCGAGGTGGCGAGGGCGGCGGCCGACGAACCGGTGCCGCGGGAACCCGGCAGCGGGGAACCGGCCTGATGGAGTTCGACCTCGCCGAGCACCACCGCCTGCTCCGCGAGACGGTCCGGGAGTTCGCCCGCCAGGAGATAGCCCCGGTCGCGGAGGAGCTCGACCGCACCAAGGCGTTCCCATACGAGATCGTGCGCCGGCTCGGCGAGCTCGGTCTCATGGGGATTCCGTTTCCGGAGGAGTACGGAGGCGGCGGCGGCGACTCGGTCGCCTACGCGCTCGCGGTCGAGGAGCTGGCGCGCGTCGACTCATCGGTGGCGATCACGGTGTGCGCCCACACCACGCTCGGAACCGAGCCCATCTACCTGTTCGGCTCCGAGGAGCAGAAGCGCGAATGGCTGCCCCGGTTGTGCAGCGGCGAGCGGCTGGGAGCGTTCGGGTTGACAGAGCCGGAGGCCGGATCGGACGCCGGCAACACCCAGACCCGCGCGGTGCTCGACGCCGGGGAGTGGGTGATCAACGGCTCGAAGCAGTTCATCACCAACGCCGGCACCGAGATCTCGGGAGTGGTGGTGATCACCGCCGTCACCGGTACGCGCCCGGACGCCGCGGGCGAGCGGGAGATCTCAAATCTGCTCGTGCCCAACGGAACACCCGGCTACGAACAGGGTGAGCCGTACCGGAAGATGGGGTGGAACGCCTCCGACACGCGACCGCTGTCATTCGCCGACTGCCGCGTCCCGGCCGAGAACCTGGTCGGCCAGCGCGGCGCCGGCCTGCGCCAGTTCCTGCACGTGCTCGACATCGGCCGCATCGGCTTGGCCGCGATGGGCGTGGGGTTGGCCCAGGGCGCACTCGACCAGGCGCTGGCGTACGCCAAGGAGCGGCGCGCGTTCGGCCGCCCGATCTCCCAGTTCCAGACGATCCAGAGCAAGCTCGCGGCCATGTCTGTCGAGGTCGAGGCCACGCGGCTGCTCGTCCACAAGGCGGCCTGGCTGAAGGACCGGGACCGGAACTTCTCCCTCACGGCGGCTCAGGCGAAGCTCAAGAGCGGCCGTCTCGCGGTCCGCGCCGCCGACGAAGCCGTCCAGATCCACGGGGGCTACGGCTACATCGAGGAGTACCCGGTGTGCCGCTTCTACCGCGACGCGAAGGTGCTGACGATCGGCGAGGGGACCGATGAGGTGCAGGAGATGGTGATCGCCCGGGCGCTCGGAGCCTGACCTCGGGAGAGGCGTCGCGTTTTGACGTCGAATTTCGTCGTCAAGACGCGTCAGTTCGCGCGCCGGTCCTCGAGGATCGTGGTGGCGGCGCTCGCCGGATCGAGCTCGCGGGAGACGACGCGGTCGAGCAGCTGCTGAACGCCCGGATCCTCCCGGACCGAGGCCTCGAGCTCGCGCCGCATCCGCCCCGCCGCGATCGCGAGCACCTCGTTCATCAGGTTGCGCCGGCGCCGCTCGACCAGCGTGCCCTCAGCCTCGATGTAGGCGCGATGCTCGGTGAGCGCGCTCGCCACCTCCTCGATCCCCTCGCCCCGAACAGCCTCGGTTCGGATGATCGGCACCTCCCAGTCCTCGTGCGGACCGAGGGCGAGGACGCTCTTGATCTCCCTGACCATCGTGTCGGTCAGCGGATGGTCGGCCTTGTTGACAACGATCACATCCGGGATCTCCATCACCCCCGCCTTGAGTGCTTGGACCGAGTCTCCGGATCCCGGCATCAGCACGAGCACGACGGTGTCGGCGTGATCGATGATGTCGACCTCGCCCTGGCCGACGCCGACGGTCTCGAGCAGGATCAGGTCGCGGCCCGAGGCGTCCATCAGCAGCGTCGCCTGGAGCGCCGCTTCGCTCAGGCCGCCGAGCGCGCCCCGGCTGGCCATCGAGCGGATGAACACTCCCGGGTCGAGAAAGTGCTCCGACAGCCGGATCCGGTCGCCGAGCAGCGCGCCCTTGGTGAACGGCGACGACGGGTCGATCGACAGGACCGCGACCGTCTGCTCGCGCGCCCGCTGGAGCTTCGTGAGCGCCGCGAGCAGGGTCGACTTCCCCACGCCGGGCGGCCCGGTGAAGCCAATCACGGCCGCGCCGCCGGTGCGGGGATACACCTCGCGCACGAGCTCCCAGCCTTCCGGGTTGTCGTTCTCGACGAGCGAGATCGCGCGGGCGAGGGCCCGCTTGTCCCCTCCGAGGAGGCGCTCGGCGAGCGTTTGATCGGTGGCCGGCATGGAGCGAGATCATGCCAGGCAGCTGTGCAGTCCCTGCATCACCCCCACCGGTCGCGCTGCACCGCAATACGATCCTCCTCGTGACATCTCCGACGCTCGAGCGGCCCCCCTCGATCCCGAAGCTGGTGCGCTCCGGGCCCCCGCCGCTCCGCGGCGGTTTGCTCACCTTCCTGCGCTTCGCGCGCGAGCATCACATGCTGCGGCCCGGATACGTCCCTCTGGTCGTACGTTGGCTGTGGCTCAAGCTGCGGTGGCGAGGACGGCTGCAAACGGACGGCCTGTGCTTCGTAGGCCCCGGAGTCAAGTTCGAGATCGGCCGCCACGGCCGCGTGGCGCTCGGACGGTGGTCGTGGATCGGCCACGGATGCAAGGTCCGCGTGCACGAGGGCGAGCTCTCGATCGGCGCCAAGTCCGTGCTCGGACAAGAGTGCACGTTCTCCTGTTACCAGCACATCTCGATCGGCCGCGAGTGCATCATCGCCGACCGGGTGATGATGATCGACTTCGACCACGGGATGGTCGAGGTCGAGCGGCCGATCCGCGAGCAGGGGATCTACAAGCGCGACGTCAACATCGGTCACAACGTGTGGGTCGGCTACGGCGCCTGCGTGCTGCGGGGCGTCAGCGTCGGCGACAACTCGGTGATCGGCACGAACGCGGTCGTGCCGTCCGACGTGCCCGCCAACGCCGTCGTCGGGGGCATACCGGCCCGCATCATTCGCATGCGCGAGGCACCGCAGACGTTCCGGTGGGAGTAGGCCGGCATGCCCAGTTCCTGAAACGCTACGAGTCGAAGGAAGTTCGGTGTTATGACGTCGGACGACCGGTCGCCGCGGCTCTCTATGTCGTTCGGCGGGTGCGGGGCGCCTCGACCACACCGCGGGCACTCGACCGGCGGCCCACAGCGACCGAGTAACCACGACGGCCGGTCCGACGATGGTGAGCGGTTATCGGCGGGCTCGCAATCTGGCCTGCGGAGAGGCTCAGAGAAGCCGGTGTTCAAACACATCCTGGTCGCAGTGGACCGGTCACCGCACGCGGACCGTGCTCTCGACGAAGCCATCGACCTGGCACGGATGAGCGAGGGCACGCTGACGCTGGTGACGGTGGTGCCCCAGTTGTCGGGGTGGTTCGTCGCTCAGCCACAGTCTCTGCCGCCCGCAGCGAATCCCACTGCCGGAGGTCCGCTCCCATCGGATCTGGCCCGCCTGCACGACAGTCTCGTCCAGGACACCGGCGGATACTTGAGCAAGCAGAAGCCAAGGTTCCGAATGGCGTGCCATCGACTGAGCTGCTGCTCGAAGGGCGTGTGGGCGAGGCCATCGTCGGCCACGCCCACTTGAGAGACGATCAGCTTGACGGCCGCTAGCGTCGTCCTGACTATGGAGCGTCGATCGTTCGGCGCTTGACATCGAGGCGTGGGCACCACACGCATGGATGTACGCGGACTGGCATCGCCGCGGTTCCGGCACTGCGCGTGTTGGCCAGGGGCTAGGGCTTAGAGCCTGTTTCACAATGACGCGGCCACCAGGTAGCGCCAGCAGATGATCGCGCAGCCCAGGTGCATGAAGGCTTGGTGCATCTTGGGGTCGCGTTCATATCGGGTACGTAGTCGGCGGAATTGATGAAGCCAGCCGAAGGTCCGCTCGACCACCCAGCGGTAGACGCCGAGTCCTGACCCATGCTCGGTGGCGCGCCGGGCGATGACCGGCTTGATGCCGCGCTTCCAGACGAGGCGCCGGTACTTGTCGTGGTCATAGCCGCGATCGGCGATCACCTGTTTGGGGCGGTTGCGTGGGCGCCCGCGCCAGCCGCGAACCGGCTTGACCGAGTCGATCAGCGGCAACAGCTGGGTGACGTCGTTGCGGTTGGCGCCGGTTAGCTTGACCGACAGGGGAATCCCGTTCGCGTCGGTCAGGAGGTGGTGCTTTGAGCCCGTGCGCCCACGATCGACCGGGGATGGCCCCGTCTGGAGCCCCCCAAAAGCGCGCGGATCTGGCTTGAATCAGCGACCGCCCGGGACCAGTCGATCTCGCCGGCCCGGTTCAGTCGCTCGAGCAGCACATGATGAAGACGCTCCCACACCCCCGCTTCCTGCCACTCCCGCAACCGTCGCCAGCAAGTCACCCCAGAGCCGTAGCCGAACTCCTGCGGCAGGTCGTGCCAGGCGATCCCGGTATGCAGCACGTACAGGATGCCGTTGAGCGCTTCGCGATCATCCAGCCGCTTACGGCCGGGATAGCGAAACCGCCGCCCCGGCTGTGGGATCAGCGGACGCACCACCTCCCACAGCTCATCGGGAACCTCCACCAGCGACATCTCCACCTCCGACAGTCGACCACACGTGCCGGAGGTTTCGACGCTCAGCTACATAACCCCTCTTTCTGAAACAGGCTCTTAGGCCTGGGGCGAAGCGTGGGCCATGAGGACGGCGAGTGCACAGGACGCGAGCCGCTCGAGTGGACCGAGCCCGCGACCGCTCAGGATGATGGGTGCGCGCGCCCCGAGCACGATTCCGGCTGCCAGGGAGTCGCCGAGGTAGTCG
This sequence comes from uncultured Solirubrobacterales bacterium, assembly GCA_963731355.1. GTDB lineage: Bacteria > Actinomycetota > Thermoleophilia > Solirubrobacterales > Solirubrobacteraceae > Palsa-465. The sequence continues at coordinate 757,077 of CAVSUS010000009.1, forward strand.
AGCTGCTTGACCAGCATGTTGCCGGCTTCTAGGTCTGGGACCAGGACGATGTCGGCCGCTCCCGCAACGTCGGAAGCGATGCCCTTGACCCGAGCGACGGCTGGGGACACTGCGTCATCAAACGCCAACGGGCCGTCGACGACGCCGCCAAGGATCTGCCCACGCTGTGCCATCTTGGTCAGCGCGGCAGCGTCAAGAGTCGACTGGAGCCTGGGCGTGACGGTCTCCACAGCCGACAAGATCGCGACCTTCGGGAGCTCGATCCCCAGCGCCTGACCAAGCTCTATAGCGTTTTGAACGATGTCCCGCTTGTCCGCGAGGTCCGGCTCCACATTGATCTCCGCGTCGGTGATCAACAAAGCTCGCGGGTAGGTGGGAACCTCAACGACGAATACGTGGCTCATGCGTCGATCGGTGCGCAGTCCCGTACCTGGAGCTACAGCTGCGTGCATCAGCTCGTCCGTCCGCACACTGCCCTCCATCAGGCCATCGACCGCGCCGTGGCGGACCAACATCATGGCCGCGTCCGCCGCTTCGTGGCTGTGTTCGGTGGCACGTACTTCAACGCCGGAAATGTCAAGGTCGTGCGCGGCGGCAATCCCGCGGATCCGCTCCTCGGGACCGACGAGGGTGGGGATGATCAATCCCGCTCGAGCAGCGTCGAGCGCGGCCAACAGCGAGTCGCGGTCTACGGGGTGAACCACGGCGACACGGATCGGCTCGAGCGCCCCGGCCCTGTCGATCAGCGCTCGAAACCCCAAGCGGCGCTCGCGCAGGTGCACTTCAGGTAACACTACTCTCGGGCGCGCGACCTTCTCGGTCGGTGCGATCACGGTCGCTTCACCTTCGATCACCACCTCGTCCCGCTGGTTCACACAGCGGCAATCGAACGAGATCCGCTTGCGCTCATCGTCCTTCGCCGCCGCGGTGACCGACACCACGATCGTGTCTCCGATGGCCACGGGTCGGCGGAAACGCAGCGTCTGCTCGAGGTAGATAGTCCCCGGCCCAGGGAGCTTGGTACCCAGAAGCGTGGAGATGAGCGCACCGCCCCACATGCCGTGCGCGATGATCTTGTGGAAGATGTCGCTCCGGGCGTACTCCTCATCCACGTGCGCAGGATTAACGTCGCCGGACATCACCGCAAACAGCTCGATGTCCTCTCGGCTCAGCGTGCGCGTGAGCGTGGCCATATCACCGATCTCGATCTCGCCGAACGTGCGGTTCGCGATCAACGCGCTTGGCTCGCCCATAAACAAAACAGTCTCACAATGGCGGCCCGCGAGGACAATGCCCGCCAGTGTGAGGGCGAGGCGCAGATGACTCGGACTCAAGCGATGACGTAACTGTCGAGGGGCCTGCCGTCGAGGTCGTCGGCGAGGGTGCCCGAACGACCGGTCAGGACTTTCCCGCGATGCACCCGGGATTCGCCGCGGATACGGAATCTGCCCGGGGGTGCGAGCGTGGGTGATGATGTTCCGCGGATCTCTGGCCTCGCTGATCGAGCACCGCGCCCGGATCCTGGCTGTATTCGCACTGGTCGCGGTTGCGGCTGGCGGCCTGCTGTATGCGATCGGGGCCGGCGGCGCAGGAGACGATGTATGGGGAGTGGCCGTCGCGCTACTCGCTGCCGAACTGCTGGTGGAGGTCGGGCGGACGGTCGTCATCGACCACCACATGGGCGTCGACACGATTGCGCTCGTGGCGATGGTCGGCGCACTCGCTCTGGGCCAGGAGCTGGCCGGCATCATCGTCGGCTTGATGTACAGCGGGGGCTCTGCGCTCGAGGATGTGGCCTCCACCCGGGCGCGGCGCGAGCTAACTGCGCTTGTGCAGCGCGCGCCGAAGTTGGCCCAGCTGCGCCGCGGCGAACGTTTTGAACCGGTGCCGGTGGACAAGGTGCGACCGGACGATATGGTCCTCGTTCGCGCAGGCGAGGTGGTCCCGGTCGACGGCGCGGTGCTGAGCGCGGAGGCAGTGATCGACACGAGCACACTGACCGGCGAGCCGCTGCCGGAGACCAAGCGCAAGGGGATGCCGGTGCTCAGCGGTTCCGTCAACGCCGGCTCTCCGTTTGAGCTGCTTGCCACCAGCTCGGCGACGGACAGCGCGTACGCCGCGCTCGTGCGGCTGGTCGAGCGCGCGCAGTCCGAGCGTGCGCCGTTTGTGCGGATGGCGGACCGCTACGCGGGATTCTTCCTGCCGGCAACCCTGCTGCTTGCCGCGCTGGCGTGGGCGTTCAGCGGCGACGCGGTCCGGGCGTTGGCGGTGGTGGTCGTGGCCACGCCGTGTCCGCTGATCCTCGCGGCGCCGATCGCACTCGTGTCTGGTCTGTCCCGGGCCGCCCGCTCGGGCGTGATCGTCAAGAGCCCGGCGACGATCGAGTCGCTCGGCGAGGCGCGCACCGTGCTGTTCGACAAGACGGGCACGCTCACCATCGGCACGCCCGAGATCCGCGAAGTGCTGCCAGCGGACCGCGTGGCACCGGGCGAGGTGCTGCGACTTGCGGCATCGGTCGACCGCTTCTCCGCGCACGTGCTTGGCGAAGCGCTCGTCAGCGCTGCGACTGACGCAAGCCTGGAGCTGATCGCGCCGAAGGACGTGCGCGAGAAGCCGGGTCAGGGGATCCACGGGGTCGTGGACGGGCGCTCAGTGGCGGTCGGTAGCCGTGCGTTCCTTCGCGAGCTCGGCGTCCCCGCCGACGAGATCGCGTCTGCGGCACTGCTCAGCGGTCGGGGCTCGGGTGAGGCCCACGTGACGGTGAGCGTCAACGGGCGCGTGGCCGGCGTGATCGTCATGGGCGATGAGCTGCGCCCCGACACCGCGCGGATCGTCGACCGGCTGCGCTCAGAGGGCGTCCGTCACGTGGCGATGGTTTCGGGCGACCGGCGGTCCGTGGCCGAGCGCGTCGGGCAGCAGCTCGGACTCGACCGCGTGTATGCGGAGCTCTCACCCGAGGAGAAGCTCGACATCGTGCGACGCATCCGCGCCGATCCCGACCTGCGGCCCGTCGTGATGGTCGGCGACGGGGTCAACGACGCTCCGGCGCTCGCGCTCGCCGACGTGGGCATCGCGATGGGTGCGGCGGGCGCGACCGTCTCATCGGAGACCGCTGATGCGGTCATCACAGTCGACCGCATCGACCGCGTCGCCGACGCGCTTCACGCCGGGCGCCGGGCGCTCCACATCGCCCGCCAGAGCGTGGTCGCCGGCATGGCACTGAGCCTGGCAGCGATGGGCGTCGCCGCTTTCGGCTACCTGCCGCCGGTCGCCGGTGCCCTACTCCAGGAGGCGATCGACCTCGCGGTGATCCTCAACGCGCTGCGCGCACTCCGGGGCTAGCGATCAACGCGCTCGACCAGGAACAAGATCAAGCGCATCGTCCCGCCGGTACATGAAGGGGCCAAGCATCACCCGGCGCGAAGCGTCGCTATGGCAGTACCGCACGGCCGATGGCCAGCGCTGGCGCTACGTGAGCAGTCTCACCGCGCTCCCCTAGTTGCATCGGTGGGAGGCTCGCGTCGCGGTCAGGTCCGTGCAGGAAATCGCGGCTACGACTGGTTCCGGCTCGGCCCGCGGGCAGCGACGCCGTGGAGAAACAGTGAGGTGGCCGTGGCGGGTAGATCTCTGGGCCGGGGCCACGGGGTGGGCGATTCCCAGGTCTGTAGCAGCAGCATGTTCGTGAGCTTGATGAACGTGACCGCGAGCGCCTCGGGGGATGCATGTGCGGTGAGTTCCCGGCGATCGATCCCCGCTTGGATGATCGTGGCGAGCTTTTCCACGCACGGCGCGGCGGCCTCGCGGATCACCGCCTGGGTGCGCGCATCCCCGGCGAGCAGCTCGTGGGCGAACAGCACCGCGAGCGCTTTGCGCTGCCGCGCCCAGCGGAGGTTGCCGTGGACGAATGCCTCGAGACGGCTGCGAGTGGGCGTGGAGTTGGGGGTTGCGTCGGCGGCGGCCGCGGCGAGCCGGCATGCATCCCGGACGAGGGCGTGCAGGACCTCTTCCTTGGAGGAAAAGTAGTTGTAGATCGTGCCCTTCGCCACGCCGGCGGCCTCGGACACCGAGTCGATTGGGGTCTGGTGGTATCCGTGCGCCGCGAATGCGTGAGCGGCGGCGTCGAGCAACGCCTCACGGGTTTCCGCTCTTCTCTGCTGGTTGACGCGGGAGATTCGCCGCAGTATAGTGGGTGACCGGTCACCCATATTATTCGGTTCGACGAGCGAGAAAGGGGCGAAGATGAGTGCTGACAGCACGAAGGTGGTTGTGAATCTCGCGACCGGCCACGAGGATGCCGATCGCGTGACCGTGGCGTTCTTAGTCGCCACGGCGGCGCTTGAGCGAGGGCGCCCGGTAGCGATGTTCACGACCAAGGAGGCCGTGCGGCTAGGACTGCCCGGCTATGCGAAGGCGATCGAATCGGCTGGGGCGCCGCCGGTCGCTCGCTTGTTCGATCAGTTCCTAGAGCGCGGGGGTGAGCTGCTGCTGTGTCCGATTTGCTTCGAGGCACGGGGTCTCGACGAACAGGCGATCATCTCGGGCGCACGCCTCGCTGGCGCCACCCCGCTGTGGGAGTGGATCGGGGACGGCAGCGCAACCGTGTTCAGCTACTGACCCACGGCCCCAGGCTCACCCGGCGCACACGGCCAGGAAGTCGAGCGCCCGCTCGAGCGGCCGCGGGCGCAGCGCGAAGTCGCGCGCCCTGATAGCAGACGTGAAGTGCTCGTAGAAGGGGCGAGTGACACCGAGCCGCGCATGAACCGCGTCCCAGCCGAGCGTGAGCGCGATGTCGTGGACGCGGAGCCTGCGGGCATGGAACACGCCGAGCAGCTCGACTCGATCGCGACCAAAGACGGAGCGGCACAGCTGGTCGAACTCCGCAGCGCGGTACTCCCTGAGGTGCCAGGGATTGTCCGATCTGGCGGCCCCGGGGGGTGCAAGCCTCAGGACGTTCGGGGTGGACACGTACGCGACCCCGCCTGGCACCAGCATGCGCCGGATGTGCTCGAGCACTGCCGACGGCTCCTGGACGTGCTCGATCGTCTGTAGGAACACGACGGCGTCGTACGACGCCCGTTCGCCGTACGTCTCGACGAGACCCCGCTCGAAGGTCAGGTTCTGGCGCCTGTAACGCAGCCGGGCGTGCTCGTGCGCCTCCGGATTGGCGTCGATCCCGACGACGCTCGCGGCCGAGCGCGAGAGTACCTCCGAGCCGTAGCCCTCTCCGCACGCCAGGTCGATCACCCTGCGCCCGATGACCCGCGCGCCGATCCATTCGTAGACCGCGAGGTGCCGGCGAAACCAGTAGTTCTCCGCCGGGACGTCGGGAAGGGTTCGCTCGCCGGTCAGCTCGAGCGGCGGCACGCCGGGTGGTTGTTTCTCCTGAACGTAGGCGTTCACTGCACGGTGGACAGGGTAATGTCCGGCCTGCCATGGAGGCACTGCGCTCCGCGGACGAGATCCGACACGCGAACACGCGGTATCACGACCTCGCCGCCCGGAACTACGACTCCAAGTGGGGCATCGACTTTGGCGCCACCGGGCAAAGGCAGGTGCTGGGCAAGCTCCGCAAGGTGCTCGGGGCGGAGTTGGACCGCGGCTATCAGCGTTCGCTCGAGATCGGCGCGGGGACGGGCTACTTCACGCTCAACCTCCTCCAGAGCGGGGTCGTCCACGACGCCACGTGCACCGACATCTCCCCGGGGATGATCAGACAGCTGGGCGAGAACGCCCGCCGGTTGGGGCTGAACCTGAGGACCGCCAGGGCCGACGCGGAGTCGCTGCCGTTCCCCGATCGATCCTTCGACATCGTGCTCGGGCACGCGGTGCTGCACCACCTGCCCAACCTGCGGCGCGCCTTCGCTGAGTTTCACCGCGTGCTTCGGCCCGGGGGACGGATCGTGTTCGCCGGGGAGCCTTCGCGTACCGGCGATCGCCTCGCGGCGCTCCCCAAGCGCGGGGCCCTGACCATGGCCCCCGTGTGGCGCAAGCTGGTCGGCGCGGGGCCGGCGCCGGAGTCTCCCTGCGTCGCCCGCACCGACCCGTCCGCGCCGCACGTACCCGGCGCCAACGGAGCCTCGGCGTCCACAAACCACGGACACGACCTCGAGCGGCTCGTCGATATCCATGCCTTTGCCCCAAGCGATCTCGCTCGTCACGCGCGCCGCGCGGGGTTCGACCAAATCAACGTGTGCGGCGAGGAGCTGGTCGCAAACTGGTTCGGCTGGTTCAACCGCGGACTCGAGGCCACCGCCGATCCGGACCAGGTGCCGATGCTGTGGCGCCAGTACGCGTTCCATGGCTACCTCATGCTGCAACGTCTCGATGAGCGGGTGCTAGAGCCGCTGCTGCCGGCGGTGCTGTTCTACAACCTGCTCCTGGCCGCACGCAAGCCGCTTACCTGAGCGCCGCGTTGCGCGTACCCCTTAGACGGTTAGCAGCACGTGCGCGTCAGCCCGTGAACAGTGGCACCGGAGCGCATCGGCTGAAGCGCACGGTGCGGACCTTGCGCGACCCACGAATGGTCGGCCCGCGCGTGGTGGTGGTGAACGTCACTATGTGTCTACCAACGGCAAAGCGGCTCAACGCCACCGTCACCGAGAACGAGCGCCGGTGGCTCACCACGATCTGCCGGCCGTCGAGCTTGACCACGGTCATGACCCTCACCGCCAGGGCGCCGTGAGCGAGCCGTCGGCTGGCGACCGCGCGAGGCGAGAGCTCAATCCTGATCCGCAACCGCACCGCCGATGTAGTGCAACCACTCGGCACACCGGTAACGCTGATCCGTTGCGTGACGTGCGTCCGCTTCTTGGCCTTCTTGGCCGGCGGCTTTGCCGGCGTCGTCGGCGGCACCACGACCACGGGTGGCGTGATCGGCGTCGTCGGCGGCAGCGGTGGGCCGGGCGTCGGCGGCGGGGGAGCCGGGCACGCCGAACCCGCGGGCGGCGTGTCGTTGCGCATTACCACCAGGCCGCCGTCGAATGTGCCGGCGGCGAGGTCCAGTTTGCAGTCGCCGTTGAAGTCGGCTGCGGTGAGTGCGTTGTCACTGCCTTGCAGGTGCAGCGGATCGGCAACGGTGTCGTCGTAGGTGAACGTGCCGTCACCGTTGCCCTGGAACAGGACCGTGATCGAGCTCGTGAAGTCCGCCATCGCCACGTCGAGCTTGCCGTCGTTGTTGAAGTCGCCGACGACGAGCGCCCGCGGGTTCTCGGAACCGGGATAGGTGAAGAACGACGGCGGGTCGAGAGCGCCGGTCCCGTCGTTGTGTAGGACCTCGAAGCCACCGGTCCCTGTCGCGTCGTTCTGCACGTCGGCGGGCACGAGCACGTCGTCTACACCTGTGCCGCGCACGTCGGCAGCCGCCACCTGCCCCTCGCCGTCCACCGGATACGCGGCCACGGGGTTGAAGTTGCCACTACGGTCTCCCACGTTGGTGAGCACCTGCACGCAGTCGAACGTCCCGCACATTCCGCTGCCCTCGCTCGTCGGGCTGGTCGAGAGCACGAGGTCCACGTTGCCGTGTCCGGTGAGGTTTGCCGTGACCATCCCCTCGATGGGGCCGTTCGAGGAGGGGTCGAGCGAGAACGGCGACGCCGGTGCGGGCGCAAATGTCGCGTGGCCCGAGGCATCGTTCCCAGTGTTCAGAAGCACCGAAACCGTCTCGTCTCCTTCGTTTGCGACCGCGATGTCCGGACGGCCGTCGCCGTTGAAGTCAGCGAGGACGACGGCGTTGGGGTCGTTGACGCCTGTCGTGATGTCAACCGGCGCCTGGAACGTACCGTCGCCGGTGCCGTACAGGATCGACACGCAACCGACTCCCGTGGCGGCACAGTCGCCCGATCCGAAGAAATTGGCCACTACCAGGTCCGGATTGCCGTCGCCGTTCAGATCCCCCACCGCCAGCGATGCCGTTCCGTCCGCGGGCGTTCCATCGGTGGAATAGTTGACCGGCCCGGTGAAGGTGGCGTCGCCATTCCCGAGTAACACGCTGACGCAGCCTTGGGACGGACACCCTACGCCGCCGCCGTCGGCACCGTTATCAAATGCTATGTCAACCTTCCCATCGCGGTTGAAATCTGCTGCTACCACACTGAACGCTTCGGAATCGCTCGTCGCCGCATACGCGGGACTCAGCGTCGTGAAGTTGAATGCGCTCGCCGACGCCGCAGCCGGAGGCGCCCACAACCACACCGCGGTACACGCGACCCCCAGCGTGACTGCTATGGACACCGATCGACGCATGGTCTGCGCGCGTACATCATCTTCCAGGCGTCAAGTGCCGCGCCCTAGGTCCCATACTCTCTGTGGTGGGTCACAACCATCTGGTCGTCGCCTGGGTCATGTTGGCGACGTGGGCCGGAGGAGTGGGCACCTCGCAGGCGACGCTCGGCCCCGGTAGGGGTCGGCAAGCCGACCACGCCCACGCCGCCCGGACGGTTCTGGCGCGGGTCGCCGGGATCCACGGCACCAACGAGCCGTGGCTCACCCCGGGCCGGCCGTCGCACGGTTGCGTGCGCGTTCGCAAGGCCGATATCACTCGCCTCTACCGCCTGGTCCAGATCGGCAGACCGCTCAGGATCATCTAAAGAGACCAGCGACGGGCCATACTTAGACCGATGCCCGACGAACTGGCGGACGAGTTCCCCCTCTTCCCGCTCGGAATCGTCGCCCTCCCCGGTGAGCTGATTCCGCTGCACATCTTCGAGGAGCGCTACAAGACGATGCTCAACGAGTGCCTGCGCGACGAGCGCGAGTTCGGGATCGTGTGGCTGTCCGACGACGGCCTGCGCGAAGTGGGCTGCGCGATGAAGGTCGAAGAGGTGCTCGAGCGCATGGAAGATGGCCGGATGAACCTGCTCGTGCGGGGGACGCGGCCGATCCGCGTACTCGAGCGCCAGGGGCATCTGGCCTACCCAGCGGGCGTGATCGAGTTCATCCGGGACCGCGACGACGCGCCCGACCCCGAGGTTGCGCGCGCCGCCCACGAGGCGTACGCCGACCTGGTGAGGCGCGCCACCGACCGCGACCCGGACACCGAGGAGCTGGCGGGAATGAGCGCCTACGCGATGGCCTCCACCGTCGACTTCGGCCTCGACGCCAAGCAGGGCCTGCTGGATCTGCGCTCGGAGAACGCCCGGCTGAAGCTGGTCACCAGGCTGTTCCGCGCGGCGATGAAGCGCCTCGACTTCGCCGAGCGCGCCCAGGAGCGCGCGCGGTCCAATGGCCGCGTCAGGCTTCGCTAAAGGCCCGCCCGGATGCCGGGCCGCCGTAATTCAAGCGTTGTAGACGATCATCGCCCCGCCGAACACCAGGCAGTAGATCGCGAACGGCGTCAGCGTCCGCGTCTTGAACCACCGCATCAGGAAGTGCACGGTGAACACGGCCGTCACCGCCGCGGCCACGGCCGCGATCACCGCGGGGCCGCGGATCCCGTTGCCCAGCGGGCCGGTCAGATCGCCGACCTTGTAGACGCCGGCCGCCAGGATCGGCGGCGTGGCGAGCAGGAACGCGAACCGGGCGGCGTCGATGTGGTCGAGTCCACGGGCCAGCCCGCCGACCATGCACACCCCGTCGCGGCTGATCCCGGCGATCAGCGCCGAGGACTGCACGACTCCGATCACCCCGGCCTCCTTGTACTCGAGCGTGTCGAGCCGGCGGCCGCCGTCCTCCTTGACCCCTTCGCGCCGGGCTAACGCGCGCACCTCGGAATTCCTGCGTATCTGCTCGCCGCCCAGCAGGATCAGGCCGTTGATGACGAGGAAGATCGAGGCCGCCAGCGGCTTGGCGAGCGCCACGCGGACGGTGTGCTCGAGCACGACCCCGAGGATCCCCACCGGGATCGTGGCGCAGATGATCAGCCACGCGAGCCGCTCCATCGGGGTCTCGATGCGCCGCTTGCGGACGGTGTGGAGGAACGCCGTGACGATCGCCACCCAGTCGCGCCAGAAGTAGATCAGCAGCCCCACCGCGCTCCCGACGTGAAGCATCACCACGAACGCGAGCCACGGCGACTCCGGCTGAGACTGCCACACCACGATGTTGTGCCAGCCGAACAGGTTGGGGAATATGACCGTGTGTCCCAGGCTGGAGATCGGGAACAGCTCGGTCGCGCCCTGGAGGACGCCGAGCACGATGGCCTGGAAGGTGGTGATCAGGCTGGAGGCAATTGCGAGCATGCGGCGTGGAAAGTAGCTAGGACGGACCAGGAGGCGCTGAGGAGCGACCGCGCTTGCGCCAGACCGTAGCGGCCCCCTATGGAGTAACGCCGCACGTGCGCCCCACCGTTCACCTGAATAAACAAACCCTCATCCGGTCAGTCCGCAGGGACCCTGCGCCGCCTGCAGCGTGAACGCCTCTGCCTGGGCGAGCTCGTTATGGCTGCGGGCGGCGGTGTCCGGGAACGAGATCGTTCCGTCCGACAGCTTGATCGTGTACGAGAACACGCTTCCGGCCCCAGCCGGGATCCGCAAGTTCGCTTTCGCGTCCGTGTTGAGGCTGTTCGCCAGATCGCGGGCCACCAGCAGCATCGGATCCGGGAGCGATTTCGACGCGCCTCCGTTACAGCGAATCGTCCCACCGTCATTGACCAGCAGCGTGAGCGACTTGCCCTGGCCCGTGCGGGTGAGCAGGAACAGGTCCGGCGACTGTTCGTCCAGGCCGCATCCCGCCAAGCCCACGAGCGGCAATGCGAGCAGCGCCAGCAGCACAGCCACAGAGCTACTCATCCGGACTCGACCACTATCGCCGCACCGCCCCGCCGGGGATCGCCCCCGCCCCAGAACCTTCCTGCTCCGTCTCGCTCCACCGCCTGCACTCCACCAAAGAACAGATTACGCTCGCGGAACCGGCCGATCGCCCGGCCCGCGGCCTCCAGCGAGGAGGTGTCGACGCCCGGCTCGCTGTACACCACCCCGTCCTCGAAGTGAATTCGAGGGGCCCGCACGGCGTCGCCCGCGCGCAGACCGTCGTCGATCACCCGAATGATCGTCTGCAGGATCGCCGAGCGAATCCGGTTTGACCCCGCGCTCCCGAGTGCCAGCTCGGGGCTCCCGCCGCGCAGGACGATCGTTGGAGCCATCATGCTCGGCAGCCGCCTCCCCGGTGGATGGCGATGGAATCCCAGCGGGTTGAGGTCCTGCTCGCCGAGCATGTTGTTCAGGTGCACGCCGGTCCCGGGGACGACCACACCCGAGCAAGATCCGTCCGAGCACGTGACCGAGCACGCCCAGCCATCTCGATCCAGCACCGCGATATGCGTGGTCGAGCCGAGCGGTCCGCGAGCCCCCAAAAACCGCTCCACAAACCGAGGGTCATCGAGACCTTCCAGGAACTCCGGGGTGCGCTCGCTTTGCGTGCGCTCCATCACCGCGACCACGTCGTCAACCGAAGGCGGCGCCGGCCCTGAGTCGAGCAGCGAGAGCGCCCGGGCGATCAGGATCCCGCCGGCCGAGGGCGGCGGGTTGGTCAGGACCTCGCGCCCCCGGAAGGGCGCCCGGATCGGCGCCCGGTCGACCACGGCGTAGGCCTCGAGGTCCTCCGCGGTCAGGATCCCGCCGCGCGCGCCGACCCACTCGACGATCGCCCGCGCGATGTCGCCGCGGTAGAAAGGCTCGATGCCCTCGGACCCGAGCCGTTCCAGCGCGTCGCCCAGCTCGGGCTGGCGAACCTTCTCACCCGCGCGCAGCAGCCGCCCTTCCGGCGCGAACAGCTTCGCGCACTCGGGCGTGGAGGTCACGATCCCGCCCAGGATCTCGACCACGTAGGCCTGCTGGGCGTTGAGCTCCACCCCTTCTCGAGCCAGCCGCGCGGCCGGCGGGACCAGCTCGGCGAGCGGGACGCGGCCGAAGCGCACCGAGGCCTCGTACAGGCCGGCGGGAACTCCATAGCTGCCCACGGACGCCGCGCCGATGTTGAAGATCTGGACCGCGTCCCCGAACGACACGCTGATCGGAATCAGCTCCGCCCGGTCACCTCCTCGCGCTCCCCGCCCCGGCATCTCCACGAAGAAGTCGAGCAGCACCGGCGCGCGCCCCGGCGCCAGGACCAGCATGTAGCCGCCGGCGCCGAGCCCGGTCAGGAGCGGCTCGCACGCGAACGACGCGAGCATCGCCCCGACCGCGGCGTCGACGGCGTTACCGCCGCGGCGCAGCACATCCGCGCCGGTCTGCGCGGTCACGGGATGACCGGCGGCGATGACGCCGAGCTGCGGCTCGGCCAAAGCTCCGGCTATCTCCTTGGAATGAACTCTGGTATGTCGAAGTCCGCCGTGGAGCTCGAGCGGCGGTCGCGAGCCCGGCTGACTCGCGGCTCGCCCGACGGCTCGCGCAGCGACGCGCGCCCCTCGGCCCCGTTCCGCTCACCCACGCCCGGCCGCGCCTGCTCGCGCGGACGCTGGCGGCTGGTGTCGTAGCCGGTGGCGACGACCGTGACCCACACCTGATCCTCGAGCCTCTCGTCGAGCATCGCGCCGAAGATGATGTTCGCGTCGGGGTGGGCGGCCTCGGCGACCGCCTTCGCGGCCTCGTTGACTTCCCACAGGGACAGGTCGCGACCGCCCGTGATCGAAAGCAGGATCGAACGGGCTCCGTCCATGCTGGTCTCGAGCAGCGGCGAGGACGCGGCCTTCTCGGCGGCGTCGATGGCCCGGCGCTCGCCGCTGCCCATGCCAATGCCCAGCAGCGCGTTGCCCGCGCCCGACATGATCGTTCGCACGTCCGCGAAATCGAGATTGATCAGCCCCGGCAGCGTCACCAGGTCGGAGATGCCCTGAACCCCCTGGCGCAGGACGTCGTCGGCAACGCGGAACGCCTCGACCATCGAGATGTTGCGGTCGAGCACGCTCAGGAGGCGGTTGTTGGGCACGACGATCAGCGTGTCGACCTCCTCGGCGAGCGCACTGATCCCGGTCTCGGCCTGGTCACGACGGCGCGAACCCTCGAACTGGAATGGGCGGGTCACTATTCCCACCGTCAGCGCCCCCAGCTCGCGAGCGATCTGCGCGACGATCGGCGCCGCCCCCGTGCCGGTCCCACCGCCGGCGCCGGCGGCGATGAACACCATGTCGACGCCCCGCAACATTGCCTTGATCCGGTCGTGTTCATCGTGGGCGGCCTGTCGTCCGAGCTCCGGATCGGACCCGGACCCCAGGCCCCGGGTGAGCGAGTCGCCGATGTGCAGCGTCTCGTGCGCGGCGCACTGCTGCAGCGATTGAAGGTCGGTGTTGATCGCCATGAACTCCACGCCCGTGATCTCCGCCTCGACCATCCGGTTGATCGCGTTGACTCCCGCGCCGCCCACGCCGACCACCCGGATCACCGGCGTGCCGATCGGAGCCGGCGCGGCGAATGCCTCGCCCGCGCGCTCGGGGCGGGCGTACACGTCGTGGCCGGACTCGGGCTGGGAGGGCTCGGATGGGGTCTCCAGCACGTTCTCGGGGATGTCCGAAGAGAACGCCTGGCGCAGGCGCTCCTGCGGCGAGGGGACGGGAGGCTTCGGCGGCTCCGGGGGGGCGGGAGAGGGCGATTCCAGCGAGGGGTGCGGAACCCCGCGGCGGTGCTCCGGCGGCGGGAGAGGCTCGCTCTCCGGCGGCGACGGTGGGGGCTCGGGCTCCTTCTCCGGCGGCTCCGGCGGATCGGCAGGCTCGGCGGCGACGTCCTCGGCGGTCTTGCGGAACAGGTCCGCCAGTGGCCCTTCTCTCATGCTCGCACGCTTACCGGTTGGCATTTGAGAGGACCTCCTTCGCAAGCTGCCTATAGGCGTGAGCGGCCAAGCCGTCCGGATCGTACTTGAGCACCGACATCCCTTTCACGGGCGCTTCCGCAAAACGGACGGTTTTGCGTATTCGCGATGCGAATACCCGGTCGCCGAAGTTCTCCTCGAGCAGCTCGATGGCCTCCTTGGCGTGGAGCGTGCGCGTGTCGACGAGCGTCGGCAATATCCCCTCGATCTCGACATCCGGGTTGAGGTTCTCGCGAATCATCGCGAGCGTGTTCTGCAGCTGGATCAGGCCGCGCATCGACAGATATTCGCACTGAACCGGGACGATCACCCTGTCGGCCGCGGTCAGCGCGTTGATGGTGAGGAGCCCCAGGCTCGGCGGGGTGTCGACGAACACGAAGTCGTAGTCCTCGAGCAGCCCCTTGAGCGCCTTCTGAAACGATCGCTCGCGGCCGATCATCGTCGACATCGCGATCTCGGCGCCCGCCAGATCGATCGACGCGCACGCCACGTCGATCTCCCGCTTGCGGATCACCTCGCGCATCGAGATGTGGTGCACGAGCACGTCGTACATCGACTTCTCGAGCGTGTCCGGGTCGATCCCCTGGGACATCGTCAGGTTCCCCTGCGGGTCCATGTCGCAGCACAGGACGCGATGGCCCTCCTCGGCGAAGGCCACCGCGAGGTTGAGCGTGGTCGTCGTCTTGGCGACGCCGCCCTTCTGGTTGGCGAACGCGATCACCTTGGCGGTCGGCGTCGCCGGAGGCTCCACTGCATCCGGGATGCTCATACGCGCCTGTATTCGCAGGCGGCCCGTGGAATCCTCCGCACGCCAGACCGGTAACTTGCCTCGCCGTGCCAGGGCTCATGCAGCGACGCCTGATCTTCGTCACCGGCAAGGGCGGCGTCGGCAAGTCGACGGTCGCCACCGCGCTCGGCCTGCTCGCCGCCCGGCGCGGGCTGCGCACCATCGTCGCGGAGCTCGCCAGCCAGCAGCGCGTCGGCCAGGCGTTCGACCACGCCGGCGAGGAGTTCCGGGAGCTGGAGATCGCCCCCGGCCTGTTCACGATCTCGATCGACCCCGAGCACGCCATGGAGGAATACCTGCGGCTCAAGGTCGGGGCGGTCGGCCACCTGCTCAGCTCGAGCCGGCTATTTCACGCCTTCGCGATGGCCACACCGGGGATGCGGGAGCTGTGCAGCGTGGGCAAGGTCTGGGAGCTCGCCCAGCTCGAGCGCCGGACCAGCGGCGCCGCGCCGTACGACTTCGTCGTCGTCGACGCCCCCGCCACGGGCCACGGCGTCGGCATCCTCCGCACGCCGCGGACGTTCTCCGAGATCGCCCGGGTCGGGCCAATCGCGCGCCAGAGCTCCAAGATCGCCGCGACCATCGCCGACCGCGAGTTCACCGGCATCGTGGCGGTGGCCACCCCGGAGGAGATGGCGATCAACGAGACGTTCGCGCTCCGGGACGCGCTCGCGCGGGATCGGCTGCCCCTCGATCTCGTGATCGTCAACGCCCTGTACCCGCCGCGCTTCAACGATGAGGAGATCGCGCGGCTGGGCGGCGCCCTGGCCCGCGCCCGCTCGCCGCTCGGGCGTACCGCGCTGAGGGCGGCGCTGTCCGAGCACGCCCGAACGGCAACCCAGCACGAGCAGCGCGCCCGGCTGAACGGCGCGCTCGGCGCCGAGGTGATCGAGCTCCCCTATCTGTTCGCCGATCACGTCGGGCGCCCAGAGCTCGAGGCGCTGGCGGACGCGCTTCACGCCGAGCTCGAGCAGCTCTCGGAGGCGCCGGTCAGGGTTTGATTGCCGCCGCCCCCGCGCCGCGTGCGCGGGGCGGCGGTCAGGCGGTGCTCGGCGCCACCCAGGCATGCTCGCCTCCGAGCCGGTCGGGCTGCGCTCCGATCAGCGAGCGGTGACAAACGCCTCGACGGAGGCTGCCTCGCGCTCGAGCGCGGCGGTCGTCGCGCGGGACGGCTCCTTCCACAAGCGCAGCTCCACGTGGCCATCGCGCATCGCCCAGGTGCCCGCGGCGCGACCGTCGACGAGCGCGATCGGCCTGATGATGCCGTTGCTCGTGACGACGCCCTCCGCGGCGTCGAGCACGAATCCCCGCGAGCACCAGCCAAGCAGCAGCGGGTCGAACGGGCCGAGGAGCCGCGGCGGCGGTAGCGGCGATCGATCTGCCCGGGGGAGGTCGACCAACCCGTCGGAACGCTCGACGACCTCCGAGGCAATCGCCCCCAGTGCGGCGCGCGCGTCGCGAAGCGGGAGCTGTGCCCACCTCGCCAGATCGCGGTGGTCGGCGGGGCCGTGGCCGGCGAGGTAGCGGCGGGCGAGTTCGGCCAGGGCATGGTCGCGCTCGATCTTCGGGCGCTCGCCGAGCCACTCGGCGACGAGCACGAAGGCGTGCTCACCACCGATCATCGGGCCGCGAACGATCAGCCCATCGAGCGTGGCGCGGAACAGGACGTGCACCAACGCTTGCCCTGCCGTCGGCACCCTGGCCCTCTCGAGCACTTCGCGGATCTCCGGGCGCGTTATCGGTCCGTTGTTCCCCAGCGCCTTGACGATCGCGGCGATTCCGCGCCGGGCCGCCGCCGCGCTCACACCTTCCTGTCGCAGACGGCGCTCGCTGGTGGCGCGGAGCTGGGGCGTGGTCAGGGCGTGGAGAAATGGCTCGTCCTCAGCTGCGATCAGGTGGAGCGTTCCGCGATTGACCCAGGTGACGATGAGCGAGCGCTCGGTGGTCAGCGCGTCGTCCACCGCGGAGGCGAGGCCGCCCGCCGTCCGAGCGCGGAGCGCCAGGCGCGCGCCGCGCGGGTCCTGGGCCTGCACGGCGAGCAGGTGTCGGGTCGCGTCGACGACGCCGCCGGCGCAGGGGCTTGAAAGCCGCTGCGCCGCGAGTCGCGACGCGAGCAGCGAGTGGTCCGAGGGCACGCTCGAAGCCATCGCCTCACCCTAGCGACAGCGAGGCTGAGCTAGAGCTCGCCTAGACTGCCGGCGCGTGAGCGTCGCGGAGCTCCTCGCCGGCAAGCGCGTGTGCGTGTGCGCAGGGTCCGGCGGAGTGGGCAAGACCACCACCTCGGCGGCCATCGCGCTCGGCATGGCGGCACGCGGAGCCAAGGTCGCCGTGGTGACGATCGATCCGGCCAAGCGCCTGGCCAACGCGCTCGGGCTCCAGGAGCTCCAGAACGAACCCTGCCGGGTCAGAGAGGAGCGACTGACGGGCGCCGGCCTCGAGATCCGCGGCGAGCTGTGGGCGATGATGCTCGACCCCAAGCGCACCTTCGATGAGCTGATCGACCGGGTGGCGCCGGATCCGGCCAGAGCGCAGGAGATCAAGCAAAACCGCGTCTACCGCGAGCTGTCGACCGCCGTGTCCGGATCTCAGGAGTTCACCGCGATCGCCAAGCTCTACGAACTGGACCAAGAGGCTGACTTCGACCTCCTCGTCCTCGACACGCCGCCGTCGCGCAACGCCATGGACTTTCTCGACGCGCCCGGACGGCTGACGTCGTTTCTGGACGGTCGCGCGATGAAGGCGTTCGTCCGTCCCACGGGTGTCGGGATGCGTGTGCTCGGCCGCGGCGCGAGCCCGCTGCTCGCGGCGCTGAGCCGGGTGACCGGCGTCGATTTGCTCTCCGATCTGACCACGTTCTTCGAGCTGCTCGGCGACATGACCAACGACTTCAGCCTGCGAGCGGCGCAGGTGGAGCGGCTGCTCCACTCCGCCACGACGGCGTTCCTGCTCGTGACCTCGGCCCAGCGGGAGCCGATCGACGAGGCGATCTGGTTTCGGCGAACGCTTCAGACCAGCGGCCTGCCGTTCGCGGGCGTTCTCGTCAACCGGGTCCACCACGACCTCCTCGGCGACAGCGAGCCCGCGGACGTCGCCGCGATGCTCTCCGAAAGGCTGGGCGCCGAGCTGGCCGCGAAGGTAGCCGCGAACTTTCGCGACTACCACGTTCTGGCGCGTCGCGATCACAACAACATCGGCCGCCTCGCCGCCGAGCTCGATGGCAGTCCGCTGCTCCTGGTTCCCCAGCTGGACGATGACGTCCACGACGTCGCGGGACTGCTCCGGATGCACCGCTACCTGTTCGCCTCGCAGGTCGAGCGCGGCCGGCTGATCGATGCCGTCGTCGCCTAGTCCGGGGCCGCCTCGAGCCAGACGCCGTGCGGCCCGCCGGCCGTCCACGTGGTCCAGTCGAGCAGCACCAGCTGCCACTGGTCGGCTCTGAGCGGCTGCTCGCCGCGGAGCATCCGCAGCTGACGCTGGTGAAGCAGCTCCCACACCGCCTGCTCGCAGAGCGCGAGCCGCTCGCTCGGCCGCGACCGGAGCTGGCGCTCGCCGGCCAGCTCGACCACTTGCGGCAGAGGCAGGCGGCCGCGGGCGTCGATCGTCGACAGAAGCTCGCGCTTGAGCTCCTCGAGCCCGGGCATCCGCTCGAGCTGGGCCAGCAGCTGCGCGGTCACGTCGTGGCCGCGGCGCATCGCGTTCGCCCACCCGCGGCCGAGGCCGATCTCCTCCTGCGCGAGCTCGGGCCCTTCGACGATCGTCAGCCGCGCCCGGTCCGGCTCCCAGCGGCGCTCGTCGAGCTCTACCGCCCGCCCAGCGGCCCACGGGCGGAGGATCCGCGAGTCGAGCTCCTCCCGGCTCAGGTTGAACGCGCGCGTCGCGTGGGGGAACTGCCGCAGTTGGACGTGGAACACGCCTGTGCGGGCGGCTAGGTGGCGCCGGCGTGGGCGCGAAAGTGCTCTCGCGCCCACTCGATCCTCCCCCACGCCGCCTCGCGATCTGCCCAGCCCTTGGTCTCGGAGCGCCGGTCTGGATCGAGGTCTTTGTAGACCGAGAAGAAGTGGTCGATCTCGAGGCGCAGGAGCCGAGGCAGGTCGTCGACCTCGTCGAGTTCGTTCCACCCCGGATCGTGGCACGGGACGCACACCACGTGGTCGTCGGGCCCTTTCTCGTCCTCCATCATGAACAGGCCGATCACCTTGGCGGGGACGATGCATCCCGGGAACGTCGGTTCGGACACACACACCAGCACGTCAAGCGGATCGCCGTCGGGCGCGAGCGTCTCCGGGATGTAGCCGTAATCGGTCGGATAGACGACCGATGCGGATATGAACCGGTCGAGCTTGATCCCCCCGAGATCGGGGTCGTACTCGTACTTGTTGCGGCTCCCCTTCGGGATCTCGATGACGCAGTCCAGGGTTCCAGCGGCCATGTCCACGCTCCCGGTTGCTCAGTTCATCTGATGATCGGCTACCGCGAGGCACGCCTGGCACTGAGGCCACGGCGGATTCCACGGATAGCCGGTGACGTCCTTGCCGCACAGCGCGGTGTCGGGATCCTCCGACGTGACCAGGTGGCACAACTCCTCGAAACCGTGGGCGCCATTGCGCGGCACGTTGAGGCAGTGCGGGTGCACGTTAGGAGCCTTGACCGGAGCCGGCACCGGCGCAGCATAACTCGGCGCGAGGGGTGCTGCTCGATCGCATTCGCGGGAGGGTCCGGTCGTTAACGAGCTCGAGCGGGGCATGCCCGCTCGAGTCTGAGATCGCGCTCCCCCTAACTTCAATAGAGCCCAGGACTTACATGTCTTCGCCTGGCGGCTAGACACTCCCGGTCCCGGCTGACCGGGACCGAGTAGGGAGCGGTCTTCGCTGAAGCCTACCGCCTGGGGCGCCAACCGAGCTACGCCGCGGCCGTAGCCTCGGTGAGCAACCCATCCGCGACCGCGCGCAGATCCATGTCGAGGTGACCGCAGAGCGCATCGCGCAAGAGGGCCCGCAGATGCTCGGCCAGCTCCCCGACGAGCGCATCGGCTCCAGGCTCCGCGGGCGCCAGCCCGGCGATCACGGCACGCTCGAGCGAGATCGCGTGCGCCGTGCGCTCCGCCAGCGCCGCCCGGTCCTCGGGCCGCGCGCAGATGACCGCCAGGCGCTGCGCGAGCCGGCCGCTGGCCGGACCCTCGGGCTCGAGCAGCGCGCGAAGGGCAAGCAGATAGTCGGTCAGCGCCTCGAACGGAGCGAGCCGCTCGCACCCCATCTCGAAACGCGCCAGCGCCCAGGCGAACTCGCCCCCGGCCGGCGTCCTGCGGGCGATGAGGTTGCAGAACGCCCGAAGCTCGTCCTCCTGACCGGCCGGGATGAGCGTCACGAGCCGGGGCCGCCCGCTGCTCCCGAGCGCCACCGGTTGCCACGGCCCGGAATCGGTCCGGGTCCAGGCGACCGGCCCGAGCGCGTAGCCGCCGCGCTCGAACAGCCGCAAGGTGGTGAGGACGCGCCTGAATCGCGCCCGAGCGGCCGACACCGGCGAGCGGGCCGAACGATCCTGGGCCACGGTGAGCGCGACGAGCACGTTGGGCTCATCGCCGTCTCCCCACACCGCCTCCGCGGGCGCGTCGGCGAACTTGTCCCCTCGGAAGAGAGACAGGCCCTCCCCGAGCGGGAGCTCGCTGGTCTCGTGATCCAGCGCGATCCCCAGCAGCGGTGCCACCACGGTGGTGACACAGCGACCCTCGTACAGCGCCCGCTCGAGCTCGGCGTAAGCTGCTTCGAACCGGGCCGGGTCGAACCCGAACTGGCTGCGCTCGGCGAACACCTTCGACAGGAAGCTCCGCAAGGCGGCCACGGCCCGGTCTCTCGGCTCTCCCGGAATCCGCTGCTCTCCGCGCTGGCGCAGGTACGCGTCGACGCCATCGAGGTGGGCGAGCGCTCCCGCGGCGGGCGCGTAGGTGGGCAAGGCCGAAAGCAGTCCCCCGCGCTCGCGGATGAACACCCCGGTCAGCGGCCGGTAGCAGTACAGCGGCGTACGCGTAGGAGGGCGAGCCTCGGTCTCGATCACTTCGAACGGAACCTCGGCTCCCTTGGCGGTCTCGGCCGCCAACTGACCGGCTGCGTCGGCGGTGAACGCCTCGAGGAGGGCGTGCAGGTTCGTGTTTCGCACGGTCGCCGTTTCGCGCTCGCCCCGAGCGCTCCTGCACCGCGCACGTTCAGTTGCAGTGGACCTGGGCCGCCGCCGTTGCCGCCCAGTTCAGATGCCGCGCTGGAGCGCGAGCACCAGCAGCGCCACGGCGAGCACGCCCGCGAGCACGACCACGATTAGGTTGGTCGCGAGCGCCACCCGGAGGGCCCGCGGCGAGTGCCGGGGAGGATCCGGCGCGGGCTCGGGAGGGGAGCTCTCGGTCGCAGAGTCGGTCGGCGGGGCCGAGGAGACCGAGGCGGCCAGGGCGTCGGTCACGAACCGGTTGAGGCTTACGTGCTCGCGCTCGGCAGCGCGCGCCAGCTGCTCGTGGAGTGTGCTCGGCATCCGGACGAGGAAGCGTCCGCTGTGGCTCGAGGACGCGCCTGTCTTCTGAGCCTCACCGCCGGCCTTTGGATTCTCCTGCTCCTGCGACACGCCCACGCGCGCGATTCTACTTTCTGCCGGCGCCTGTTCTGAGCCGCCCGCGCGCTTTGCGGGCGGGGTTTCGGTCGGCCGTCGCTCCGATATCAACTCCGCCGGAGTGGTATCACGCCCGTTTTCGCCGAGCTCGGCGCGCAGCTTCGAGAGGGCCCCCTCGATCAGCCGCGACACGTGGGCCTGCGAGATTCCGATCTCGCTCGCGATCTGTCGCTCGGTCATGTCCGCGTGAAATCGCAGGAAGACGATGCGCCGCTCCCGCTCGTCGAGGACCCGCGCGCCCCGGGCCAGCAGCAACCGGTCTTCGCTGTCGCCCTGTGGATCCGCCGCGTCTGCGAGCTCCATTTCTTCTTCACTGGGTGCGATCGTGACCGCGTTGCGTGCCCGCTCGGCGGCAAGGGCGCGTTGCACGTCATCCTCATCGGCGGAGAGCGCGGCGGCGAGCTCGGGCACCGTCGGAGCGCGGCCCAGCGTCCCCGCCAGCTCGTCCCGGCGTCGGTTGAGCTCGCTGCTCATGCGCTGCAGATCGCGCGGGATCCTCATCGTCGAGGTTCGATCACGCAAGTGGCGCCGGATCTCGCCTTCGATCGCCGACGCCGCGAAAGTCCCGAACGTGACCCCCCGGTCGGGATCGAAGCGATCGCTGGCCTTGACCAGCCCGACCGAGCCGGCCTGCACGAGATCGTCGAGTGGTTCGCCACGACCGGCGTAGCGGCGGGCGAGCGACTGCACCAGCGGCAGGTGCGACTCGATCAGTCGCTCCCGCGCACCGTCTGCGCGCGGCGAGGCAACTGAGCTGGTCCTGTGCTTTCCCCTCATCCGGAAGCCCTGTCCGGCGATATCACCACAGCGGTAGCGACCCCTAGCGGGCATTAATCACGGATCGCCCCGTCGTCCTCTGGGGAGATTACCTCGCAGGGAGCCTTTTTTGTGGGCTGATAGACATCAAGGGGGACACCTACGCGCGCGGGTCTGCGGGCTCTGCGCCGGTGGGCTCTTTGTGATCGTAGGCGGCGTGGCCCCCGGGGTCGCCAGCGCGGCGAGCGCCGTGTCGGTAGGGGGCCAGGCGCTTGCTCTCGCCCAGAGCGCTCAGAGCGCTGCCACGAGGGTCATCGAGCAGGCGCGCGTTGTGGTCCCCGCCGCCCCGGCAGTGACCGTGCCGGATCCGGCCCGAGCGGCCGCCTCGACCCCGGCTCCGCCACCGAGCTCCCCGGGACCGAACGTCGTCGTTCCAGATCGTGCTGTCGCCGTTCCCGCCGGTCACGCGGGCGGTGGTGCCCCGACAACCTCCTCCGGGTCCGGCGGTGCATCGAACGGAGGAGCTCCGCGAGTGCCCACGGACCCAGGGCCAGCCGCGGCGGCACCGGCGCCGCGCGCTGCTGGCCCGGCCTCGCTGCGCTCCGCCACGACGCCCGGCACGGGAACCACGGCGCCGGCGAGTACTCCCTCCCGGCCGCAGCTACCGGCCATTCCGGTCCCCGTCGGCGGTGCCCCGAGCGTGGCATCGAGCCCCGCAGCGCAGCAGCTCCCCGCAAACATCACGAGCAGCGCCCACGGTCTTGCCGCGTCCAGCGTCCAGGAGCTCGCCGCGCTGTCGGGCACGCTGATAAACATCGCCTCGCAGGCCCTCCAGCTCGGGGGTCTCGTGGTCCAGGGCGCTCCGCCGCCGGGTGGTGCAACGCCCCGCGCTGGCGCGCCACTGACGTTGAACCTGCCTCTTGTTCCCGTGCCGCCGGGGACCGGCGGCACGCGGCCTATTGGATCGACGCCATTGGTACCCGTGCTTCCCGACATCTTCGGCGCGTCCACCAGCGGGGTCCTCTCCGGTCCGAGCTCAGGTCCGCGCGGGCCTGATGGCCTCTACCCCCTCGGCAATGGGTGGAGCCCGGTCCTTGCGTCCCCTCTCGGCGTGACGATCCCTGAGCCGGACCCGGCACGGGCGGCGTCAGCCGCGGGCGTCCGAAAGCTCCCGCCCCCGGCTGCGCCATCGGGCAGCGGAGAGGCGGGTGCCGGCGCCTCCGGGGCTGCCGGCGCTTCGAGCGCATCGGGGCCGCCGGCGGCGCTCCTTGGGACGAGTGCAGAACCCGCGGTGGGCGCCTCGGATGATCCGGGTCCGCTTTCGAATAGCCCGGAGCGCGTCGTTTCACACGCGCGCGAGCGGGTTCGGCATGGCTCGGCGCGGGGCGGCGGAAGCGTCGAGGCCCAGGCGCCGGGTGTGGCGTCGGCGCCCCTTTCCGGCGGGGCACCGTCCGGCGCGACGGCCGGCGCGGTGGGAGCCGGAGCCGCGGCCGCCGCGCTGCTCGCGGTCGCGTTCGTGTGGTTGCTCTACGGGCTCCTGCCCGGACGCCTGACCTTGGATCTCTTCCCGTGGCAATCGGCGCTTCTCGCGTCGCGGCTAGAACGCCCCGGGTAACGCTGCCGTTTCTCGCATCAGGCGACGTTGGCGCATTTGCCGGCGTCGTCTTGGAGCTAATCGACTCCGCCGGCGGCCAGGGCGCCACTGGCGGGGCCGTGACACCTCAAAGTAAGGAGAAATGCAGCATGAAATCGAAAGTGATAGCGGCTGCTATCACCGTCGTGGCGCTGGCTGTGCCTACGTCGGCGATGGCTGATGGCAGCCCGGGTGCAGGTTCTGGTGGTAACGGCCAGGCGCAGGTGAATGCGCAGCTGGCGGCCACGTTCCAGGCGGCGCTGTCGGCGGCTAAGGCCAACCAGAACGCCGTCAACGCGAACGCGCCGTCGAACACCGCCGGGGGCGACATCTCCGGCGGGAGCAACAGCGCGAACCAGGGCGCCGAGAACAACGCGTCCAGCAGCGCGAGCAACGACGCCAGCACCACGCAGAACAGCAGCCAGACCCAGTCGGACCCGCCGAGCTCCGGCGGCTCGATTGGATCGGGCGGCAACGGCCAGGCCCAGGCCAATCTCCAGGCCGCGGCCACACTGCAGGCAGCGCTGTCGAAGGCCAAGGCGGATCAGAACGCCGTCAACGGCAACACGCCGGTGAACGTCGCTGGCGGTGACGTCTCCGGTGGCGACAACAGCGCCAACCAGGGCGCCAGCAACAACGCCGATAGCAGCGCGAGCAACAGCGCCGACACCACGCAGAACAGCAGCCAGACCCAGTCAGACCCGCCGAGCTCCGGCGGCGGCTGCGCGATTGGCTGCGGCGGCAACGGCCAGGCGCAGATCAACGCCCAGGGGGCGTTGACCGCCCAGCTGGCGGCCTCCGAGGCCAAGGCCAAGCAGAACGCCGTCAACGCCAACGTCCCGGTGAACGTGGCCGGTGGCGACGTCTACGGTGGCGACAACAGCGCGAACCAGGGCGCCGAGAACAACGCGTCCAGCAGCTCGAGCAACGACGCCAGCACGACGCAGAACAGCAGCCAGACCCAGTCAGACCCGCCGAGCTCCGGCGGCGGCTGCCTGATTGGCTGCGGCGGTAACGGCCAGGCGCAGATCAGCGGTCAGGGTGCCGCGACCCTGCAGGCAGCGCTCTCGAAGGCGGACGCCAACCAGAACGCGGTCAATGCCAACGTGCCGGTGAACGTCGCCGGTGGCGACATCTACGGTGGCGACAACAGCGCCAACCAGGGTGTCAGCAACAACGCCGACAGCAGCGCGAGCAACAGCGCCGACACCACGCAGAACAGCAGCCAGAGCCAGACTGACCCCGGCTCCAGCTGCTTGATTGGCTGCGGCGGCAACGGCCAGGCCCAGATCAACCTCCAGGGGGCGCTGACCGGCCAGCTGGCCGCCTCCGAGGCCAAGGCCAACCAGAACGCCGTCAACGCCAACGTCCCGGTCAACATCGCCGGCTATGACATCTACGGCGGTGACAACAGCGCCAACCAGGGCGCGAGTAACAGCGGGAGCAGCAGCTCCGACAACAGCGCAGACACGACGCAGAACGGAGGGCAGGACCAGAGCACCTGATGTCGCGCCTCGGGCCGCTTAACGCTCCCCGCGGCCGAGGCGCAGATCTCACGGGCCCCGGCCGGTCCGCGCGGCGGGCCGGCCGGGCCTCCCGGCTCCTCCCTTTCCCTCGGTGATGCGACTGCTCAACTTGGCAAAGCTCGGTGTCGCCCTTGCTGTGCTGATGGCGCAGCTCGGCCTCGCGACCCAGGTGTGGGCCGACTCCGTTCCGTCGACCCCCGCGGCTGGGCAGCCAACGAGCGCGGGCGGTGATCCAGTCAGCGCCGTCACACCGGGCTCGAGCGGTGCTCCCGACAGCAGTGGTACATCGGGGGCGCACGACACGCCGGCGAACGGTGCGCCGGAGCCCGGGTCCCCGAGCACGAGCAGTGGTGGTTCTGGATCCTCCGGGACGGGGACCGCGACCGGATCCCTCGGCACAACCGGTTCCGGGATTGGACCGGGAACAACGACCGGCGCGCAGAACGGCGCTCCCGCCGGGGGTGGATCGCCGGCTTCGACCGGCGGGGACCAGAGCGCCGGCGGCGGGACTGTCCCGTCGGCTCCGAGCGGCACCGAGCAGAACGGCGGAACACCTGGTGCTCCGAACGGAAGACCCAATGTGCCGCCGAGCGACGGCGTGACGCCGCCGCAGCCGCCCGCGACGGGAGCCAATGGCGTCGGCGCCACGTCGGGCCCGGACCCGACGACGCCCCCGAGCGAGTCCAACACGACCTCGCAGAACATCTGGCAGCTCCAGATCTCGGGGTGCACCAGCAACTGCCAGGGCACGACCCAAACCCAGGCAGCTGAGCAACAGAACACGACCGAGCAAGTGCTCGACGGGACGGGAGGGCTCCCGACGGCCACCGGGACGCAAACCGGATCGGGTGCCCAGTCACAGAGCACGGCCAACATCACCCAGATCCAGCTCGGGTGCGTGGCCAACTGCTTCGGCAGCACCACCACCACGAGTGCGGCGATCTCCACCGCGGCCCTCCAGGCGCTGCAGCAGGTACTGAGTGACCTGGGGGCGCCCGGATCGCAGCGCGGGTCGCCCGGTGAGGGCACCGAGCAGAACACCGTCGCTCAGTCGATTGCTCAATGGCAGGACGGCGCGCCGGTCCAATCCCAGGACGCCTCGCAGAACAATGTGACCGCGCAGGTGACCGGCTTCACCGGGTCGGTCGCGAGTGAGCTTCAGGCCGCGCTGGTGCCCTCGGCGTCGGTGGTTGCCGGTGTGTCCAATGAGACCCAGCAAAGCATCTGGCAGCTGCAGGTCGGCTGCATCATCTTCTGCTCCGGCACCGTCCAGTCTCAGAAGGCCGACCAATCCAATACCACCGTCCAGGTGGTTGTCGGCGGCGCCGCTTCCGCCGTTCAAACGGGCGCCGAGGCGATGAACATAGCCACGCAGCTGATCTGGCAGCTCCAGGTGGGCTGCCTGTTCTGGTGCTACGACACTGTCCAGATCCAGAGCGCGGCGAGCAGCAACACGACGCTTCAGGCAGTCGGAACCGGCCCCGCACCACCCGGTCCTCCGCCGCCTCCTCCCCCTCCTCCCGGCCAGACGAACGGGAACGGCTCAGTTGGACCTCCGGATACGTCCGGTGGGTCCCAGGGCGCACTCGGCTCAGGTGGGTCTCAGGGCACTGCTGGGTCGGGCGACGATCCGGGCACCCTCGCCTCCGGCGGGGAGCCCGGGACTCCAGTCGGTGGCAGGGGTTCCGCGACTCCTCCAGCAGGTGGGGTTTCGGGGACGTCCGCCGCCGGTGGGGGTACGGGGAATCCGGGCCAGCGTGGCGCTTCGGGTAGCCCCGCGTCCCGCGTGGGCTCGACCGGGACGTTTCTGTCGACCGTGAGCGTGCCGATGTCGCCAACCGCGCTCGCCGGCGCACCGAGCTCCGGAGCGCCGGCCGGTGCAGCGCCGAGCTCGACGGCCGGCGGAGTGGCCGAGACGACCGGCCAGACCTTCAGCGTGCCGCCCGCGGCGAACGGGGCCACGCGAGCCACCGACCTGGTCGTGATTTCGACGGTGGTGCGCGCCGTGCACATGTTGGGTGCGGTGACCCGAGACGTCACGCGGGCCGTCAACGCCGCGGGATCGCGGCAGGCAATGCCCAATCTTCCGCGGCTCTCGACGTCATTCCCGGCCGTGACCGCCACCTCGTCGGCTCACGGCAGAATCGCGCTCAGTCCCGCGGAGATCGCTCTTCTGACCGCGTTGGGTATCGTGCTGCTGGGGCTTGGGTGCCTACGCCTGGCCCGCGCGGGCGGCAGCGCGCGGTAGGGCGAGAGGCCCGTTCCGACGAGCCGCTGTGACATTCGTCCATGCTGTTGAACCGATAGGCGAGGGGGCGTATGGTGCACGCAGACACGGCGTCGTCGACATTGGTAGGAGGAAGTTGCAAGGTCGAGCAGTGATTCGGCGGTTGCGGCTTGGGGGTTCGGGGGCAACGGCCCTTACTCCGGCCAGGTCACTGTTGGTCTGTTTCCGCGGGGTCCTCGTGCTCAGTCTGCTTTTGTGGCTCGGCCTGCTGGCGCCCGCCGGCGCGCTCGCGGCCTCGGGAGGCCCCAGCCCGGATCCGTCACCGCAGCCCTCTCCGGCCCCGGCTCAGGCGGCGGCCAGCCCGGCGCCGGACCCGGCCTCCGCCTCGACGATCTCGCAGCAGAGCCCGCCCGTGTCTGCCCCCGTGCAGCAACCCACTATTCCGAGCACGCAAGTTTCGAGTCCCAGCAGCGGCTCGGGACCCGTGAGCTTGAGCCTCGGGACTAGTGGAACAACCGCGAATTCGGCGCCATCGAGTTCGTCTGCCCCGGCTGTGCGCGGGTCGACCGCTGCTGCCGCCCCAGCCTCGACCTCCACCGGGAAGGCCACGACGCCCGCGACGTCACCGGCGACCAAGGCGCGGGCGGTGACCAGAGCCCACGAGCGCAAGATCAACGCACCGGTGCGCGTGCCGGCCAGCACGACCGCCGGCACGCAGGCTGCGATCTCGATCGTGCTGGCGCGGGCGAAGCAGCTGCTCCTGCCGGCGGCCGGCGTCCTCGATCCGTCTCCCGGCCACCGCAACGGACTGCTCTTGCTGTTCGGTGCGCTGGCGCTGGTGGCGCTGGTATTCGCCAGCCTCGGCTTGCTCCGGCTCATCAGGCGGTTTGACGACGAGTGCTACCGAGGCCGGGCGGGATGAGGCGCGGGCGCTGGCTCGCGCTGGCCGGGGTATTGGTTGGGTTCGGGGTGTGGCTGGCGGCGGCATCGTGGGCATGGGGCGACACGATCACGCCTATTTGCACAACCGACCAGGGGGGCTCGCAGCCATGCCAGCCCGGCTGGTATGTCTCTGCGGTCCATCTGAGCTGGACGTGGGACCCTGTGTCCGGGTCGGGCACATGCGCCGACACGTCCTACAACACGGACAAAGTTCAGACCGTTTCGTGCACGGTGAACTGGGGTCAGTACGGCTATACCGCGTACTACACAATCCAGGTTGAGATCTCGACCCCCACGGCGATCGCGGTTCTTACCCGCCCTCCTGACTTTGACGGCTGGTACAACCATCCGGTCGGCGTCTCAATTGGGTTCCAAACGACTCCCATCTCTGGGACCAAGTCGTGCACTGCGCCGACGTACGCGGGCGCCGACACGTTTGGCACAACCCTGAGTGGCAGCTGCACCGACAACGCAGGCAAAGTCGCGTATGCCACGAGTCAGGTCTTCAAATACGACAGCACCCCTCCGACGATCACTGCCTGGACTGCGTCGCGCCACGCCGATCACGATGGCTGGTACAACCATCCGGTCGCGTTCAGGTTCACCGGCATCGACGCGACCTCCGGAATCGGAAGCTGCACGAGCCCCACGTACGCTGGCCCGGGCAGCGCGAATGCTTCAGTCGTCGGAACGTGCACGGATCGCGCCGGCAACGTCGCCGCCTTGGCGGTGCCGCTTCGCTACGACTCCACCCCGCCGCGCCTGAACGTCGCCTCTGGTACCGGCGACCACGTCGTCGCCCTGCGCTGGGAGGCGAGCTCGGCGCCCGCCCCTCTCACGTCGCTCAAGATCACCCGCACCTCGAGCACCGGCGGCGGATCCAAAACGATCGTCGAGCACCCGGGCAACGGCTCCTACACCGATACCCACGTCAGCGACTTTGTCCGTTATCGGTACACGATCAGGGCCGTTGACCAGGCTGGGAACGTGAGCGTGCGCACGGTCACCGCAGTGCCCGGCCCGCGACTGCTGTGGCCGCCCTCGGGCATCCACCTGACCGTGCCGCCGTTGCTGCTCTGGACGCCGGTACGCGGAGCGGACTACTACAACGTCCAGCTCTACCGCGGCGGCGAAAAGGTGCTCTCCACCTGGCCCGTGAATGACAAGCTCCAGCTCCGTCACACCTGGTCGTTCCGCGGCCACCGGTTCAAGCTCAAGCCGGGGATCTACCACTGGTACGTGTGGCCGGGGTATGGAGCTCGTGCCGCCGCGCGCTATGGCCGGCTGGTCGGCCGCGGCACGTTCGTGATCGTCAGACGCTGATCGAAGCGGCGTATGGCCGCTGCCCGGTGCCGCAGCGTCGCGCAGGGCTTGATCTCCGTAGGCTTCGATCAGGGTGTAGCCACTGCCCTAGAACGCGGAGGAGGAGCACAGAACCGTGACCGAACACACGCCGGCCATCGACTTCGAGAACCTACCGGCCCCGAGCGAGGGTTTCCTCGTAACCCAGTTCATCACGGTGCGAAGCGTTGCTCGATCTCGCGCGTTCTACTCCGAGGTCCTCGGCGGCCAGGTCGTGCTGGAGGAGAACCCGTGCATCATCAAGCTCTCCAACTCGTGGCTGATCATGAACCCTGGCGGTGGCCC
Organism: uncultured Solirubrobacterales bacterium; assembly: GCA_963731355.1. Lineage (GTDB taxonomy): Bacteria > Actinomycetota > Thermoleophilia > Solirubrobacterales > Solirubrobacteraceae > Palsa-465. The sequence goes on from CAVSUS010000009.1 coordinate 786,983, forward strand.
AACCCCTGACAAACCCAACATCTCGGTTGTCAACTACGAGCCAAGGAACACGGTCTCCAGCTTCATGAACCTGCGCGTCGCCGACATCCAGGCGTGCTATGAGCAGTGGAGTTCAAAGGGGGCGGAGTTCGTGACGCCGCCGATCGATCGCGGTGCTGAGATTCGCTGCTACATGCGCGACCCCGACGGCTACATGATCGAAGTCGGCCAGTCCACCGGAGTACTCGAAGGCAGACTCGCCAAGAAGCGGCCCGAGGATCTGCCCGGTTAGGGGCGATGGGACGGGGTCCGCCGTGGAGGTCGCACCGAGCCATCGGGTCGCGTCGGGCATTCCAACGCGTCGAGACGCTCCACGCTTAGACGGAACGCTCGATCTCGTCCAGATGGGCGACGTTCGCGACGTCGTCGTCCTCGGCGCTTGCCCCGCTCGAGAACCACGCCTCGAGGATCTCCTCGAGCTCGGCCTCGGACGTCGCGCGCAGGCTGAGAGCGAGCACGTTGGCGTCGTTCCACCGGCGGGCGCCCTCGGCGGTCTGAGCGTCGCCGCACAAAGCGGCGCGGATCCCGGGCACCTTGTTGGCGGCGATTGAGGCGCCGGTGCCGGTCCAGCACGCGACGACGGCCTGAGCCGCGCGCCCGTCCGCGACGTCCCGCGCCGCGGCCTCACTGGCCCACGCCCAGTCGGGCCGCTCGTCATCGGCGTACGCGCCGTGCAGAACGGGTTCGTGGCCGCGCGCGCGGAGGAGCTCAGGCAGCGCCTCGGCAACGCCGGTCAGCTCGTCGGCGGCGAGGGCTATACGCATGTCGCGGGTCAGACGGCTGCGATCGCCGGCTCGCGATCGACGAGCTTCTCGGGCTCCAGCCCCTCGTCCGCGTCGCAATGGACGCCGAGCCACTGGCGGCCGTACGCGCGCATGTCCTCAATCAGCGGGACCAGCGCGCGGCCCTTCTCGGTCAGCGCGTACTCGACCCGCGGCGGGACCTCGGGAAAGGTCTGGCGCTCGACAATGCCTTCCTCCTCGAGCGCACGTAGCCGCAGAGAGAGTGTCCGTGGGCTGATTCCCTGAAGCGACCGCTCGAGCTCGCAGAACCGAGAGCGTCCTTCGGCGAGATCGCGAATCACGAGCAGCGTCCACTTACCGCAGACGATCTCTGCTGTTGCGCAGACCGGGCACGTGTCGTTTGAAACCATCTCCAGCCGATTCTAGCGCAATGCTTCACGAACTGAAGCTATGGCGAGAACGTGACTCGGCCGGCCGCGACAACTACTTCACGGTGTAGCTGTATGGGAACGCCGCCACTTCGCCGCCGCTGAAGTCGACGAAGTTCTGGAACACGAACGGGTCGGCGTCATCGACGTACAGGGTGCCGCTGACACGCGTCCCGGACGGGCCGGGCGGCGTGATCGTGACCGGGATCGTCGCGGTCTGGCCCGGACCCACGATCACCGGTGAGAATCCCGTCAGCAGCGACGGATTGGTGCCGGCCTGCCACAGGTCGCCCGTCGGCGCGCTGACCGCCGAGTCGAACGGCTGTGCGGCGATGTCCATCGTCGTGGAGACCGGCTCGCTCGGTGCACCGGTGGCGCCGAACGGTCCGACCACCGTCGGTGCGATGTCCCAGAGCCCCTGAGCGATCGGGTTCGCGCCAAACGACGCGCTGACGTCGCTCCCCACGGTGGAGATGACGTCCGGATCGCCCGCCGGTCCGAGAGAGTCGAACTGGATCGGCGTCGACCCGGTCGTGGTGGCCACCGCCGTGAACGCCGTCGTATGTGTCGGGAACAGATAGACGGGGATGTTCTCGGTCACGTTCAGCGGCACCGTGGTGTCGTTACCGCCCGCGGACAGCGAGACGAGGCTCATCGGTGCGCTGCCCGGCAGCCGCGGGTCGACGAAGTACGCCTCAGGCTGTGGACCATCGTTGGTGACCCGGACGTCGTACGTCTGCGCGCGGCCCGCAGTCAGCTTGACGCTCGACGAGTTCGGCAAGCCACCCGACGAGCCGGGCACCGCCCGCTCGCTCGTGCTGACCGTGAACGGCTCCGACAACGCCATACCCGACACCTGCGGGATGAACGCGACGATCAGCGTCCATGTACCCGCCGCTGGCGAGAGCACGTGCGCCTGGGCGCCCAGTACGTTCGTATAGCCGGGTGCCGTCGAGCTCGGCAGCTCGTTCGCCGACTGCGCTAGGGCCTCACCGCTGGGACTGATCAGGAAGGCGGTGAACGGGTTGTTCGGATTGTCGGCCAACGCCACGGACGCATTCAGCTCGGGGACGCCCGCCGGTACCTTGAGCTGGTAATAGAACGTCTCGCCGGTGACCAGCGACCGACCATTGCCTCCGGTCAGGACCTGCGTGAAGGACTGAGACCCGTTGGGAATCAGGCTGCGCAGCGTCACCGGAATCGTGCTTTGGCGTCCGAAGCTTGGGCCGCTGTTGCTGCTCAGCACGATCGCCCCGGAGGCATCTCCCGGGGTCGAGGGTGTAGACACCGACAATGTCACGGGCGCGGACTGCCCGGGTGCCAGCGTCAACGTACTCGGACTGACCCGGCCGAACGACGCGTACTTCGCCACCTGGGCACCGAAGAGCACCGGCCCGTTCGTTCCGCCATACGCCGCCTCGCGGCTCCACACGAACGCGGTCCAGGTGCCCGGCTGCGGGCTCGTCACCTGCACGTTGCCGTAGTTGCCGTCCCCCTGGGGCACCGAATACGCGGCCAGGTCGCCGCTCGGATCCACCAGCGTCAGGCGCACCCGAGCATTCAGGTAGCCGGGATCGATGTTCGTCAAGGCGTTCTGGAACGCGAGCGATACGTTCAGTCGGTTCTGCCCCGCCGGCACGTTGAAGGTCAGCGACTCGTAGTTGACCGGTACCCCCAGCCAGTCCGTGCTCTTCGGGCTGTTGGCATCGCTGAGCGTCACAGTCGCCGTCTTGACCGTCGTGTAAGCCCGGATCGTCCGCGTCGAGAGCGAGATGGTCTGTTTGCTCGACCCGCTGTTGGTGATCGTGTCGGTCAACCTCTCCGGAGTCCCCGGGCGGTCGACGGCGTTCAGCTGGCCCGCGCTCTGAAGCAGGGTGTCGCCGCTCGGCTTCGGCACTCCGGTTGGCGTGCTATAGGACTCGGCCGCGAGCACCGCCTTGTAGGCGTCGATCAGGCCGGCGCCCTGCTGGTCGGCCGGGGAGCCGATGTCGTCGGTCGTGCTCACGATGATCTGCTTTACGACCGCCGGCGTCGGGGTGGCTCCGCCGTGACCGTGGCGATAGGCCTGGATCACGAGCGCCGCCAAACCCGCGGTCAGCGGCGATGACTCACTCGTGCCGCCGAACGGCAGCACCGGCGTGCCCTGCCCGTTGTAGTTCGTGCAGTCGCTGTACATGGCGGTGTCCGTTGAGCACAGCGCCCAGTTGAGCTCGCCGGGAGCGACGAGGTCGACCGTCCGGCCGTCCTGCTCGAAGCCGCCCGAGCTGAACGAGCTGATGTCGTTGTTGAGATAGCTCCTGACGCCCGGGAACTGCGCTCCGCCATAGCCGTCCTGAACGTTGATCCGGTAGGTGGTGGAGGCGCCGGCCGAGATCACATTCGGATCCGTCGACGGAGTGCCGATCGTGCTGGTGACGCCGGCATCGCCGCTGGAGACCGTGACGGTGGTCCCCGCGGCCACGGCGTTGTCGTTGGCCTGCTTGATCGCGTCGAGGCTCGCCTGATCGTCGGGGTAGTAGTTGTTCCCCAGCGACTCGTTGAGGACGTTGACGTGGTCGACGGCGACCGCGTAGTCGATGGCCTGCAGGAACGAGGAGTTGAAGCCCGCGTCCTCGCTGCCGAAGATGTCCAGCCCGACGAGGCTCGCCCCGGGGGCGACTCCCTCGACGCGGATGTTGCACGTGCCGCTCACGGCATGGGGACCGAAGCCGGCCACGTCGTAGACCTTGCGGCCCTGCGCGGCGATCGAGCTGGCGTCACCGAACGCCTCCTCACCACCGGTGGGCACGCTGGTGCCCTCGCCGCTGAAGTCCTTGTAGTCGACGAACACGTGCTGACCGTTGGCTCGCACGAAGTCGGGATTGTTGATGTCGAGACCGTCGGCGATGAACGCGACGGTGACGCCCGCCCCGGTGAAGCCGAGCGAACGCGCGGTCTCGGCTCCCGACTGGTCTGAGTCGGCACGGATCGTCTCGAGCGCCTGGGGATCGAGCTGAACCTTCCCCGGGGGTGCGCACACGCTTGAGGCCGGTACGTTGCTGCTCGCGGGAGCCGCCAGGCCGGTGCCTTCTGCGGGGGCGAGTCGGATGACCTGGTCGGGTATGACTTTGCTGACTGCCGGATTCGATTTGAGCTTTGTCTCCTCGCTCGGCGACACGGTCGCCGAGACCGCGTTGAGCACTGTGTAGGAGTGCACGCCACGGGCCCCAGAGGCAGCCATCTGCTTGGTGACGGGCGCTTGGATCGTCTGGATCGCGTGCCTGCGCGCGCCAACCAGCGCACGAGTCGGAGGCAGCCCCGGCTCTTGATTCTTGAGTACGACGATCACCCTCCGCGTGGACGCCTGACCCCGCGCGGTCGCCACTGACGAGACCAGGAACTGGCCGGCCCACACGAGCCCGGCGACCACGGCAGCCCCCGTAAGAACCTTGCTACCGGTGCGCATCGGCGCTCCTTCCTCCCGACTTCGGTCCCGGAGCGAAGCCTATAACCGTGTCAAGGGCGCCGGCCGTGCCGCGGCGGCCCCGGCGGCGGGGGTCGACGGGGGGGCGCGGTGCCGGACAGGGCCGCCTCGACCTGCGGGAGCAGCCGCGAGAGTGCGTCGACCTCGGGCCGCGGAAGGTCGCCCAGGAGCGCGGCGAGCCGTTCCCGCAAACGCGCCTCCGCTGAGTGAAACGTCTGCTCGCCCGTCGGCGAGAGAGCCAGGGCGAGGCGGCGGCGGTCGTCGGCCAGCGTTCGCCGCTCCAGGAGGCCGGCGTCGGCAAGTCCCGCCATGAGCTGCGACACCGCCGGACCCGACACACCCGTGCGCCTCGCGAGCTCGGAACCGCTCACCCCCTCACGCTCGATCGCCCGAAGCGCCAGGTACTGGGGCACGGTAAGCGGCGGGTCGTGCCCCGCGAGGAGGCGCTCGATCCAACGGGTGGCCAGCGGCGCAACCGCGACCAGCGCGTCCGCGGCATCGAGGGCCTTGCGGTGGACACGAGGCATTTGATAAGCTTCCTTAACTAATAACCATGCTTATCGCCCACGTCATTGTTGCAGTCATCGCGGTCGGAGCGCTCGCGCTCAGGCCAAGCAGCACGTCCGCCACGTTCGTCGTGGGGCTCGCGGGAGCTGTGGACTTGTTCCTGGGAGCTCCGCCGATCCCCGCGCTGGCCGTGATCGCGCCTCTGGTGGCGTTCCTAGGGGCTGCGCTCACGCTGGCCGCGCTGGTCGAGCGCTCGGGCCTCGCGGAACGCGCGGCGTCCGCGCTGATCGCCGGAGCACGCGGGAGCTCGGCTCTCCTCTACGTGCTGGTGTGCATCGTCTGCGGCCTGCTGACCGCGGCGGTGTCGCTCGACGGCGCCGTGGTGCTGATGATCCCGATGCTGGTCGTCCTGGCTCGGCGTTCCGGTGCCGCCTTCGCGCCGCTCTTCCTGGGTTCGGTCGTGGTCGCGAACGCCGCCTCGATCGCCGTTCCCCAGGGCAACCCGACCAACCTCGTCATCATCAACCGCCTGGGGCTCTCCGCGATGGCATTCGTAGAGCACATGCTGGGCCCCGGGATCGCCGCCGCGGCTATCTGCGCCGCCGGCGTCGCCCTCAGCGAGCGACGGGCACTCGCGGCCCCGCTTCGCACCCAAGCCCGTCAGAGGACGCCGCTCTCGAGCGAGGAGCGCCACGCCGCGATCTCCCTGACGGTGGCCGCCCTCGCCGCCTGGCTCGCGCCGATGTTCGGGATCGCGCCCTGGTGGCCGTTCAGCGCCGCGGTCGCGCTCGCGGTCGCTACCCGCCGCGAGCGACCCCGGCTTATCGTCCCCTGGCGCATCGCCGTCCAGGTGGGCGCGCTGCTGATCGTCACGCAATCTCTCGGACTGAGCATTCGCGCACCAGTGGTCGCCAGCCTGCCGGTGTTACTGGGCATCGCGGCATCGGTGGGAGCCGCGTCGGCAGTCGCCAACAACCTCCCGATGAGCGTGTGGGCCAGCGGCCTCCTCACCGCCGCCGCGCCCGCCTACGCGGCCTCGATCGGTCTCGCGGTCGGATCGCTCGCGACGCCCCAGGGCTCGGTCGCCACCCTGATCGCGAGCCAGCTCGCCGGCGACACCGCGCCTCCCGTCCGCGCCCGCCGCTTCGTCCCGGTCGCCGCCGCCGGCGTCCTCGCCGCCACCCTCCTTCTCTGGCCCACGCTCTGACTACGCGCACCAAGGGTCAACCAAGCGAGCTTACGGCTCAATAGCGGCCGCGACCGGACGTAACGGGGGCGGTGTGCCCCGACTGGTTGCTACTCGAGCTTTAGAGTCGCAAACAGTCGGGGCCGCCGCCCCCAAAAACGTCTAAGCCACGTCCCGAAGCTTTTGCGCTTCGGCGAGCGACTGCAGCTTCTTCAAAGACTGGTTCTCGATCTGGCGGATCCGTTCGCGCGTGACGTTGAACGTCCGCCCGACCTCGTCCAGCGTCCGCGGGTGCTCGCCGCCGAGCCCGTACCGCAGCTCGAGCACGCGGCGCTCGCGATAGGACAGGTTCTCGAGCGCCTCGCGCAGGGCCTCCTTGGTGAGGATCTCCGCCGCCCGCTCATACGGCGACTCGGCGCGCTCATCGGCGATGAACTGCCCGAACTCGGACTCCTCCTCGTCGCCGACGGGCTTCTCGAGCGACACCGGCGCCTGCGCCGAGCGCTTGATCGACTCGACCTCCTCGGGCTCGATCCCGGTGACCTCGGCGATCTCCTCGGCGGTCGGCTCACGCCCGAGCTCGGTCACGAGTTTGCGCTCGGCCCGCCCGATCTTGTTGAGCTTCTCGACCACGTGGACCGGAATGCGGATCGTGCGCGCCTTGTCCGCGAGCGCGCGGGCGATCGCCTGGCGGATCCACCAGGTCGCGTACGTCGAGAACTTGAACCCCTTGCGATAGTCGAACTTCTCCGCGGCGCGAACCAGGCCCAGGGTCCCCTCCTGGATCAGGTCCAAGAAAGGCAGCCCCTGGTTGCGGTAGTTCTTCGCGATCGAGACCACCAGCCGCAGGTTGGACTCGACCATCTTCTGCTTGGCGTCGAGGTCGCCGCGCTCGATGCGCTTGGCGAGGTCGACCTCTTCCTGAGCGGTGAGCAGACGGACCTTGCCGATGTCCTTCAGGAACAGCTGAAGGGAGTCGGTGGTCATGTCCGGCTTGAGGTCGAGCGCCGTCTTCGGCTTGCGCCGGCCTCGCTTGTCCGGGGCGCGCTCTACCTCCGCCGCCGCCAGAGCCGGGTCGACTTCCTCCACGAGCTCGATCTCGGCTCGCTCGAGGAAGCCGTGCAGCTCCTCGACGTCGGCTTCGTCGAGATCGAGCTCGGAGACCGCGCCGGCGATCTCGGCGTAGGTGAGGACGCCGAGCTGCTGTCCGCGGGTGACGAGCACCTTGATCTCTTCGAGTTCCTGCAAGTCGGCTACTGACATCTCATCCCGTTTCCGTCGTTCTCATATGCAGTCTGAACGCCTACCGGCGCTTGGGATCACATGCGGGGGGCGCTGAGGATCAAAAGCGGGCGTCACCCCCCCAACAGGGCGTACGCCCGCTACTTAAACATACGCCGCGAGTATAGGCGCTATATTTTTTGAAGTCAAAATTCCTGGCGAGCGTCTCGATTCCACGATCGTAGACGCGACAGAGGCCGGTTTGGCGCGTTCGCGTCACACCATCTCTTCGTAATACGGAGAAACCCCCCTCGTTGTTTCAAGTTCCGGCGCGAATTGTCGGCGGATTGCTGCTCCGCGATCCTGTGGGACGCCAATGAGCGACGATCGCCCACGTGACGTCCTCAGCTCCCTTCCCCGCCGCCGGCCACACCGGCGCAGCGACAAGCGCGGCCCCAGGCCGTTGACCTCGTCGGCCCCGCCGGCAGGCAAGCCGGCACCGGCCCCGGCGCCCACCGGAACCGACATCCTCCAGACCGCCGTACGGGTCGCCACCGAACTCGCCGAGATCGGGATCACCGTCAGCGCGCGGGCGCTCCGCAACACCCTCTGGCGCCTTCCGCGCCCGTAGACTCGACGCACGGCCAACGCCCCGCGGAGTTTGATATACCTCCGCGCCGTTCACGCCGAGCGGCCATCCGTCCGCGGTTGGTCGGCGGGGGACCCACTTGCGGCCCGCAAGGTCCGCAGGGGCGAATCGGTCCTGCAAGGGACCGTAGCGCCACAAACAGCGCGAGCCCGTCAGCTCACCCCGTAGGCGCAATTCAACAGAAGGGACCGACCAAGTCGTGACCCGGCGCGTCGATGTCCATGCGCTCGCAGTCCTCGCCACGGCCGCAGTTGCACTGTCTGGCCCGGCGCTGAGCTGGGCGTCATCGGGCGGCGGTGGTCTCCAAGGGAACCTGTCCACGACCGCGACGAAGAACACCAAGACGCTCGTCCAGGCCGCCGGCGGCGCCGTGAGCGCCAGCCGCAACGGGATCACGATCGTCAGCCAGTCCGCGGGCTTCCTGCGTGGCCGGGTTCGGTTCACCGGCGCCGTCCCCCGAGCCGACGCGGGAGCGGTGGTCGAGATCGAACGCCTCGGCCATCAGACCGGCTGGAAGTGGGCGCCGACCGCGCATGCGACGGCGGCCGGAAGCGGCGCGTTCACGGTCATCTGGCGTGCGAACCACATCGGCCGCTTCGCGATCCGCGCGGTGATAACGAGCCCCGGCGTGTCGTATGCCGCGGCCGTCTCCCCGACCGTGACCACGACCGTGTACCGGCTGTCGCTGGCGACGCTGTTTGGCCCGGGCCTCTGGGGCAATGGCACCGCCTGCGGCCAGGTCCTCAAGCGGACCACGATCGGGGTGGCCAATCGCACGCTCAAGTGCGGCACCCCGGTCGCGATCTATTACCACGGGCGGACCATGGTGGTCCCCGTGATCGACCGCGGCCCGTACGCCAACGGCGCGGACTGGGACCTGACGATGGCGACCGCCGCCGCGCTCGGCATGGGCGGCACCGACACGATCGGGGCCGTGTCGCTGCCGTCTCAACCGGCCTGGCTGCGCGTCAGCTGACCTGGGGGCCTGCGCCGGGCGGCGTCTGATCGCCCTGACGCATTCGACCCACCTGGATCCCACTCGCCTGGGCGGCGAACTTTGCTACCTCCGCGGCCTCGATCATCCCGGCCGCGTCGTGGGCATCCTCGCCGAGCACAGCGATCCCGATGTCGACCGCCAAGGGGGCAACGCGCCGCGAAGGCAGCGCGCTCACGGCGGAGTCGAGCCGCGAGGCCAACGCGGAAGCTCCCCGTCGCTCGGTGTCGCGCGCGATCACCCACGCGCGGGCCTCGCCCTCGGCCACCACGATGTCCTGCCGGCTCGTCGCCTCCCCCACGGCTCGAGCAAACCGGTCGCGTATCGCCGCCGCCTCGCCCGCGGGCGAGGCGGCCACCAGTCGATCGATGTCCTCGAGCTCGACCAGCAGCAGCGACAGAGGCGCGCGGGTCCGCGCGCACCGGGTGATCTCCTCCTCGAGCGCCCCGGGCCATTGGCCGCCCGACACCACCGCGCGGAGCGTCGCGGCCCGGGCGACCTCGCCGACGAGCGCCAGCCGCTCTGCCACGGCGGCCACCATGTCCGCGTCGGCGCCGCCGAGCTCCGCGCGCAGCGCGCTCCAGATCACCGCCAGCAGCGCGTCCACCGAGCGCGCCACCTCCTCCGCGTCGCGCGCGCCCACCAACTCCCCGGCGCGTGAGGCCAACGGCTCGAGCTCTCCACCCGCCTCGATCCGCCGCAGCGCCGCCTCGTCCATCAGCCCGCGTACGAGCGCCTCGCACAGCCGCGGCGCATCGCGCGCGAAATCTGCGCCGGCCGGAAACATCTCCCCCACCTGCTCGAGCGGCATCTGCTCGACCAGCGCAATCAGCCACCCCTTCGCCAGCTCCTCCCCGCGCTCGAGCAGGCCTCCGATGGGGGCATCGCCCACCGCCCTGGCCGGCCGTCGCCGTGGTGGAGCTCGCCGCATCGCCGGTGCTTCTATCACGCGCACCGGTCGCGGTCTCAGGCCGCCCGCGACAATGTATGCCGATGTCCTCGGCTCTGATCACGATCGCTCAAGCTCGCGAGTTGGTCCTCCAAGCCACCCGGCCGCTCGAATCGCCCGAGGTCGTCGAGATCGATCACGCGCTCGACCGCGTGCTGGCCCAGGACGTCGCCGCGGCGGGTGACGTCCCCCCGTTTGCGTGCTCGGCGATGGACGGCTACGCGGTCACGGCCGGCCCGGCCGGACGGGTGCTGACCGTGTTCGGCGAGTCGCGCGCCGGCGCGCCGTCGGACCGCCGCTTGGAGAACGGTCAGGCCGCCCGGATCTCGACCGGGGCGGCGATCCCGCCAGGCGCGAGCGCTGTGATCCCCCAGGAGAACGTCGAGGTGGGCGACGGGACGATCACGACCAAGGCGCCGGTGCGCGTCAGCGAGAACGTCCGCGACGCCGGCGAGGACATCCCCGCCGGCACGACGGTACTAGCGGCCGGCTCGCGGCTGCGGGCGGCCGAACTGGGCGCTGCGGTCGCCTCGGGGCTCGGACGGGTGCTCGTCGCGCGCCGCCCACGCGTACAGGTTCTCTGCACGGGCGACGAGCTACGTCCTCCGGGTGAGCCCCTCGGTCCGGGAGAGATCCACAACTCGAACGCGCTGATGCTCGTCGCCCTCGCCATACGGTGCGGCGCGGTCGCCCCGGCCGCGGGACGACTGCGCGATGACCGCGCCGCGACGGTCGAGGCGCTCGCCAAAGCACTCGACCAGGCCGACGTCACGATCGTCTCCGGCGGCGTCTCGGTCGGGCCGCACGACCACGTCAAGCCGGCCCTCGCTGGCCTCGGCGTGGAGGAGGTGTTCTGGGGCGTGTCGCTCCAGCCGGGGAAGCCCACCTGGTTCGGAGTACGAGGCGACAGGCTCGTCTTCGGGCTCCCGGGCAATCCGGTCTCCGCGTTCGTGACGTTCACGCTGTTCGCCAGCCACTCGCTGGCGGCGCTTCAGGGGGCAACCGTGGCGCCCGCCCTCGAGGCCGAGGCCGTCCTGGCCGAGGCCATCCTCCGTCACAACCGTGAGCAGGCGGTCCGCGTCAGGCTCGAGCGCCGCGACGGGTCCGTCGTCGCGGTTCCGAACGGGCCGCAGGGCTCCCACATCATCACCTCGCTCCTCGGCGCCGATGCCCTGGCACTGATCCCTCCGGGCAGCGGCGAGATGCCGGCGGGGGCGTCCGTGGCGCTCGAGCCCCTGCCCGGCTGAGCCCGTCGAAAACACCAGCAGCGCCGCCCCAAAAGGGGCAGAATGCCGTCGGTGGCTGCACTCCTCGGCCTGATCCTCGCGTTCGTGGCGCTGGTCGCCGCGAGGCGCCACCGGCGCAACCGCCTTCCCGCGCGGGCGGTGATCACCTCTACCCCTCGATCGACCATGCGCGCCGGCGACGGCGCGGTCCGCTCGGTGCAGCGCGCCGAGCTGACGATGGCTCGCGCGGACCTGGATCCGCTGTGGACTCCGGAGAGCCTCGAGAACCTGGCCCGCACGTACTGGCGTTTTCTTTCCCGCGTGACGCTCGGTCTGATCCGGGTCGTGTACGGCGAGAACGAACGCTCGGTGGTGCTGATCGCCAAGCCGCTGACCCTGCTGCGCTTCGAAGCCCCTGAGTACGAGCTGCGCGGCGACCACGGCGGCGTTCGCTGGCGGATCCGGGACGGACTGCTGGTCGCCAGGGCGGGGCGAGGCTGCGGCGTGCTGGCGATCGACGTTCGCCGCCCGCCGCCCGTCGACGGCGGCGACCGGGTGACGGTGGAGATAGAACTCGAGGTCGCGAACTTCTATCCGGCGATCGCCGCCGGCTTCAGCATGCCGGTGTACGAGGCCACCCAATCCATGATCCACGTCCTCGTCACCCACGCCTTTCTGCGCTCGCTGGCCACGCTCGACCTCGCGCAGTCGAAAGTCGCGACCCTCGCGGCTCAGCCGTAGCGAACGCCGGTCAACGCGCGCAGCTTGGCCCGGTCGTGACGCGCGGACACCCGCCGCACGGTCCCCGAGCGCGAGCGCATCGACAACGACTCCGTGGTGGCGCCCCGGTCCCCCTGATAGCGAACGCCCTGCAGCACGTCCCCGTCGGTCACCCCCGTGGCCGCGAAGAAAACGTCCTCACCGGCAACTAGGTCATTGCAGGTTAGGACCTGGCCCAGGTCGTAGCCGGCGTCGAGCGCCGCTTGTCGCTCCCCGTCATCCCGCGGCCACAACCGCCCGAGCAGCTCCCCGCCGATGCACTTGATCGCCGCCGCGGAGATCACGCCCTCCGGCGTGCCCCCGATCCCCCACAGCAGATCCACGGGAGAGTTCTCGCTCACCGCGAGCAGCGCGGCCGAAACATCTCCGTCGAGGATCAGGCGCACCCGGGCGCCGGCCTCGCGCACCTCCGCCATCGCGGCGTGGTGGCGCTCGCGGTCGAGCATCACGACCATCACGTCGCGAATGTCGATCTGCTTGCGCTCCGCTACAAGCGCGAGCGTCACCGGCAGCGGCCGGTCGAGGTCGAGCAGATCGGCGATCTCGGGACCGCCGGCGATCTTCTCCATATACACGCAAGGACCCGGGTCGAACATCGCCCCGCGTTCGCCCAGCGCGATCACCGCGATCGCGCTTGGCATACCCAGCGCAGTCAGCCGCGTGCCCTCGAGCGGGTCCACGGCGACGTCGACCTCGGGCGGGCTCCCGTCGCCGATCCGCTCCCCGTTGTAGAGCATCGGCGCCTGATCCTTCTCGCCCTCCCCGATCACCACCACGCCGTCCATCGAGACCGAGTCGAGCATCTGGCGCATCGCGTCGACCGCCGCCTGGTCGGCCCCTTCCGTGTCCCCCCGTCCCACCATCCGGGCGGCCGCCAGCGCGGCGGCTTCGGTGACCCGCACCAGCTCGAGCGCCAGGTTTCGGTCCGGTCGTTGACTGACGTGCTGCTCGCTCAAAGTCGCCCTCGAAAACCCTGCCACAACTGAAGCCACTCTCAAAGGACGCCGGGGGGTTTTCGCCGCGCCGCGCTCTCCTGCGAGCGCCAAACCGAGCCTACCAAGATCAACACGCCCCCGAGCAGCGCGAACCACCACCCCACGCCGATGCTGATCTCCCCCGAAGGAGAACCGGGCGGGTCGATCACGCCAACGAAGATCGTGAGGGTCAACGCGACCAGCGAGGTGACCGCGGTCAGCTCGCCCCGCGGCCACGAGAGAGCGTGACCGCGCAGAATGATGTACGCGAGGATCACGGGCGCGACCGCCGTGATCAGCAGCAGGTAGCGCACGAAGCCCAGCGCCGCCCATCCGCTGCACCCGGTGTGCGGCCCGTGACAGCCCCTCAGCACCGCGTTCTGGTTGCCGAGGTCGAACCACACCAGAAACAGCGACACGCCGAGCACGATGCCGCCGACCACGGCGATGAGCTCCCCGCGGTCGAGCTCGCTGAAGTCCATGCCGTGACCGTACCCCTCGAGGCGCAACCAGGGCGGCTGCTAGGTTCGGTGGAGGTGCCCAGCAACACAGGCGAACGCCCCGGGCCGGGCGTCGAGCTCCACGAGTTACACCCGAACGCACGCGAGACCACGGTCGGCGAGCTGCTCGGCTCGCTGGAGCTCGCGCGCTTCGCGGGCCCGGACTGTCCGTACACGATCGCCAACTTCGTCGAGAGCGTCGACGGCCGCGCGACGTTCCAGGGTCATTCGGGCCCGCTGGGCAGCGACGTCGGCGACCGCTCCCTGTTCCACGGGCTGCGGGAGACCGCCGACGCCGTGCTGGTCGGCACCCGCACGCTCGGAAACGAGCGATACGGCCGGATGACCCGGGACCCCGAGCGCCGCCGGAGGCGCGCCGCCGCGGGCCTCTCCCCCGAGCCTCTCGCGGTCACCGTGACGCGCAGCGGCGAGGTGCCACAGGACATCCCGTTGTTCGAAGAGTCGGAGGCGCGCGTCGTGGTGTTTTCACAAACCCCGGTGGACACGGCGAACTCCGCGGCGAACGTGCAGGTAGAGCGCATCGACCCGGGCGAGATGACCTTGACGACCGCTCTTCGGCGGCTGCGGGTCGACCACGGCGTCCGGGTGCTGCTCTGCGAGGGCGGTCCCGCGATCTTCGGTGCGCTGATCGAGGAGAACCTCGTCGACGAGCTGTTCCTGACGGTCACGCCGAGAGTAATCGGCGGCGGGACGGCGCCGACGATCACCAGCGGGCCGGGGCTGGCCGAGCTGCGCGAAGTCACGCTCGCGTGGGCGCTAGAACGCGCCGGCACGCTGTTCCTGCGCTACCGGTTCGAAAAATGAGCCGCCGCGCCTTCATCGGAGTTTCGTTTTGGTTCATCCCCGAGATGGAACAATGAGGCGAATGGGCTTCCCGATTCCAGCGTCGGCGTCCGCAGCGGCCGCGGACACCGTCGAAGCACTGCGGGAGGCACGCGACCGGACGCTGGCCCTGGTGGCGTCCGTGTCCGACGCCAATCTCGAGCGTGTCCACTCGACGCTGATGAGCCCGCTGGTCTGGGATCTCGGTCACATCGCGGCCTTCGAGGACCTCTGGCTCGTGCACCGCTATGGTCGAAAGCCGCTGCTGCGCGAAGACCTCGCCGACACGTATGACGCCTTCGAGACGCCGCGCGCCAAGCGCGGGGAGCTCCACTTCCTGCGGCCGGCCGCGGCCCGGGAGTACATGGCCGAGGTCCGCGAACGAACTCTGGCGGTGATCGACGAGCGCGGGCTCGCCGACGTGCACGAGATGGTCCTGCGCCACGAGCACCAGCACAACGAGACGATGCTCCAGACGCTCGAGCTGGCGTGCCTGCGCGACTACGAGCCAGCCGGGAGCACCGCGCTGCCGCCGTCACCATCTCCAGCCCACGCGGGGCTGGAGGTGGTGCAGATCCCTGCCGGAGAGTGCACGATCGGCGCGCCGCGGGAGGGATTTGCCTACGACAACGAGCGGCCGCGCCACCGCACCGACGTCCGTGACTTCCTGATCGGCAAGGCTCCGATCAGCAACGCCACGTACCTCACGTTCGTCGAGGGCGGCGGCTACGAGCGCCGCGAGTGGTGGACCGACGAGGGCTGGGCGTGGAAGGAGCAGTACGACATCACACGACCTGGCCAGTGGACGGCGGACGGGGCCGCCGAGTGGCGCCTCGGAGTGCTCGAGCCGCTCGACCCCCACCGGCCCGTCGCCCACGTTTCCTGGTTCGAGGCCGACGCCTTCGCCCGCGCACACGGTGCCCGCCTCCCCACCGAGATCGAGTGGGAGAAGGCGGCGACCTGGGATCAGGAACAGGGTGCCGCCCGGCTTTACCCGTGGGGCGAAGATCCGCCGGTTCCGGGCGTTCATGCCAACGTCGACCAGCTCGGCGGCGGGACGGCGCCGGCCGGCGCCTACCCCGCGGGGCGCTCCCCGTACGGATGCCTGGGGATGATCGGCGACCTGTGGGAGTGGACGTCGAGCGACTTCACCGGCTACCCGGGCTTTCGCGCCTACCCCTACAAGGAGTACTCCGAGGTCTTCTTCGGACCCGAGCACAAGGTGCTGCGCGGGGGGTCGTGGGCCACGCGCGCGCGTGTGATCACTCCTGCGTTCCGCAACTGGGACTTCCCGCAGCGGCGTCAGATCTTCAGCGGAATCCGGATCGCGAGGGATGCGTGAATGACCACCCTGCTTGAGACGGAGGCCATCCGCATCGAGTCGTGGCTGTCCGAGGCCGAGGAACGCTCGCTTGCCTACGACGTGCTCGACGGTCTCACCCGGCCGTTCAAGGAGCTGCCTCCCAAGCACTTCTATGACGCGCGCGGCTCGGAGCTATTCGAGCGGATCTGCGAGCTCCCCGAGTACTACCCGACCCGCGCCGAGCGCCACATCCTGGGCGAGCGCGCGCGCGACATCGTCGACGTGACCGGCGCCGGCGAGCTGGTCGAGCTCGGGTCCGGGAGCACGGACAAGGCCCGCATCCTGCTCGACGCGATGGCCAGCGCCGGCACGCTCCGCCGCTACGTCCCGTTCGACGTGTCAGAGAGGGTCGTGCGCGACGCGGCGCACCAGCTGACCCAGGAGTACGACGGCCTTCAGGTCCATGGCGTGGTGGGCGACTTCGAGCGCCATCTGGACCGCATCCCGGACAGCGACGGTCCCGCCCGGATCGTCGCGCTGCTGGGCGGCACGATCGGCAACTTCCCGCCGGGTACGCGCCGGCGCCTGCTGCGCCGGATCGGCTCGCTGCTCGAGCCCGAGGACCGCCTGCTGCTCGGCACCGACCTGGTCAAGGACCCGGCGGTGATCGAAGCCGCGTACGACGACTCGCAGGGCATCACGGCCGAGTTCAACCGCAACGTGCTGCACGTCATGAACCGGGAGCTCGGCGCGGACTTCACGCCCGAGGCATTCGATCACGTGGCGTTCTTCGATCGCCGGCACGAGTGGATCGAGATGCGGCTGCGTGCGCGCCGGCCGGTGAGCGTGCTGATCTCCGGCCTCGGCCTGCGGGTGGAGTTCGCCGCCGGCGAAGAGCTGCGCACGGAGATCAGCGCGAAGTTCACCCGCGCCCGGCTCGAGGCCGACTACGCGGCCGCCGGACTCGAGCTCGATCGCTGGTACGCCGACGGGGACGGCCTGTTCGCCCTGTCGCTGGCTGCGCGCGGATAGGTTTCCGGCATGCAGATCGAAGGCAGCGGCGCGCTCGTCGCGGGCGGCGCGTCGGAGCGTTGAGCGCCGCCTGAGGCTGGCCGAGTGCGCAGAGCGCCAGCGGGTCCCTGAGGCGGTGGCGCAGAGCCTCGAGTGGTCGGCCGTCTCCGCGGTGGCGGCTGATCGAGTCTGGGTGGTGAGTGCGCATGGTCCGTGGATGGCGGCGCGCCCACGCCGAGCGGTGGGGGCTCGCGCCGCCGCTCGGCCGGTGGCCGGCGGCGGGTCGGTCTGCTGGCCGTAGCGTCCCAGAGGATCCACAGGAGTGATGAGTTGAGTCCAGGCAGGCGTTTCGCTGCACGGTGCTCCCGTCGGCGAGGCGCTCCGCGCGCCGCCCGCGACAGCCGCCACGTCCCCGTCACCCGGTCCGCGACACGTCGGGCGGCGTCCACCCCCGCTGGTAGGAGCGAGCCCCTTGTCATCGCGGCGGCGCCCCCCGTTCCTGCCGCCACGGGCGCCGGTACGGTGTGTGCCGGTGGCGTTGACCGAGCGTCTTGAGCGGTTGCGCGTGATGCAGGATCACACCCAAGCGGAGCGCGAGCTGGCGCACGTCGAGCCCGTCGAGATCGGGATCAATCACTTCGCGGCTGACCCAGAGCCGCCGCGAACACCTCGGCAGTCAGATCGGCCGCCAGCTCCGGGGTCGCCGATTCGCCGCATGAAATAGCCCACCAGCGATGCCTCATAACGGTCGTAGAAGCATGCGAACGCTTCCGGATCGGACGGTGTCGCTGCGAGCAGCTGCGCGTCAGAAGCGCCCTGGCGAACATCCACGGCTCCAAATAAACGCGCGAGCAGCGATCGTTGTGACCGTCGTCTCCCGAGACACCTCTGGGGTTGCCAAGACGGCGAGTCATAGTGTGTGGCGCCGAGCGGAGCGCGGCGACAGGAGCACATTTCCGGTCGACCCCCGCGCGTATGACGAGCTCGGGGCGGCGGAGGCGTCGATCAGCGAGGAGTTGTCGTTGGGGGGTCGGGTGGGGTTGGGAGCCCCAGGCGGCGGCGGACGATTTGCAGCGCTTGGGGTGTGACGATCGTCTGGGCTCGTTGTAGCTCGGTCAGTTCCCGTGCCCGATCGCGGTGGCGCGCGGCGGTCTCGAACTGTTGGGCTTCGATCGCCCGTTCCTTCTCCTCGCGGGCCTGTTCGATTTGGCGGGCGAGTTCTTCGCGGGCGGTGCGGGTCTGCTTGCGTAAGCGCTCGATCTGTCCCCACAGCTCGTCGACGTTGACCTCGAGTTGCTGTAGCGCTTGGGCGGGAAGCGCTTTGGGGGCGGCGGTGAGCGCGAGCAGGAGATCGCCGGCGTCGGGGTCGCGCCCGAGCTCGCGACGGATCTCATCGGCCAGCTGGTTGAGTATGAGTTCGAGGCCGTCGAGCCATCCCGGAGCGATCCGCGGCCACTTCCACTGTCCCCGCCACCCCTCGGGTGGCAACTCGGCTGGCTGCGGTGCGACCGGGCCGATCATCCTGATCACCTCGTTGCGGATCTTCTCCGCGTCGACGTCGAAGCCGAGCAGGACGCGGGCCGCGACTCCCTCGTTCTCGCGCGCGAGCCCGAGCAGGATGTGCTCGGTGTCGATGTAGTTGTGGCCGAGGCCGAGCGCCTCGCGCAGCGCGAGCTCGAGCACCTTCTTGGCGCGGGGCGTGAACGGAATCTGACCCGCGGGCGCTTCCTCGCCGCCGCCGACGATCTTCACGACCTGTCCTCGGACGCGCTCAAGGGTGATGTCGAGCGCCTCCAGCGCCCGGGCCGCCAGTCCCTCGTCCTCGCGCAGCAGCCCGAGCAGAATGTGCTCGGTGCCGATGTAGTTGTGCTTGAGCGCTCGCGCCTCTTCCTGGGCCAGGACGACCACCTGTCGCGCGCGCTCTGTGAATCGCTCAAACAGACCACAAGGATCGCAGCCGACAGCGCAAGCTCGCTGCCGGCCCGAGATACTCCGGGGCGTGCGGCGGGTGATCTTGCTTTCCGTGGTCGTCTCGCTTGCTGTGGCTGGCGCTGCGCTCGACGTACCGTCGCGGGGCGCGCGGCCGGCTGGCCCGGTAGGGCCAACACACTCCGAGTTGAACCCGTCCCTTCGGCAGGACCTCCAGCAGCTCCTACGCACCCTGAACCGGCCGCGTCCGCCACTGAAGTTCGTCCCGGTCCCGCTCCCGCAGCCACCGCTGCAGGGGCAGACGTGCTTCGTCGCCCGTGACTGTTCGATCGAGCCGTGCGTCGTGTTCAGCGCCGCCGCCGTGTCCGCCGTTCAACTGCCGGCGTCGCCGACGAGGACCTGTCGCGCCACCCGACCCCGCATCGCTCCGCAGCGGACCATGGACGTTCACCCAAGCGGCGCGCAGCACCTCGTATACCGGACCGAACGGCGCGCGGCTCTTCCTCGCCGCGCCACGATCGTGAGGTGGCCGTCCGGGCGGCGGCGCGAGAAGATGAGCGGATGCGCTACCTGCGCGCGGTGTTCGTCGTCGGGCTGCTGGCTTTAGGCATCGGCGGCTGCGGCTCCCGGAGCGCACGCACGACCGCGACCGACCCGCAGGTCGTGTCCGGCGAGTGCCAGTCGAGCGGCGCTAGCGGCCACGTGGTCTCGCAGTCCTGTGAGTTCGTGCTCAGCGACGGTCAGCGGTTCAGATGCCCCGCCGCGTTCGAAGGGCACACGCTGACCGCGCGCGAGCTCGAGCGCACCAAAGGCTGTGTCAGGCTGGCGTCGCTCAAGCTGTCTCCGGCGGTGCGGGCGATGATCACGGCGCTCGACCGCGCGCGCGGCTGCCTGACGGCCAGAGGACTGCGCGCGGTCGGCGGGCCGGTGCTGCCGCCCAACCCGCCCGGCTCGACCAGCGCCGACGGTGAGATCCTCCTCAGCAGCAGCATCCACCCCGCATTCATCGCCTTCTACACCGATGCCGGCAGGGCGCGACGGCTTGAGCCCAGGGTCGTGCAGAACGCCCGCCGCCTCGGCGGGCAGGTCGAGCGTCGTGGCGCGGTCACGATCCTCTGGACTCACACACCCACGAGCTCGCTGCGCGGCACGGTCGAGGGGTGCGCGTTCCGCTGAGCCAGGCTGTGAACTTCAGCGCTATGGGGCGGGGTTCTGTCACCGCACGTTAGCTGCGCGTGCGGGTGCGCACGAGCTTCACGCAACCGACCGTTTGAACCTCGACGGCGACGAGATCAGCCACCGTGCTGGCTGCTCTTTGCGCTGGGTAACAGCTTGACGTTGACTTGCCGATCGAGCCGGACGATCACTGAGTCCTGAGGCGGTCAAGGCCGCCGCGCAGGAACTCGAACACTCCGTCGACGATGACCATCACGCGCTCGTGCGAGATCGGCTTGCCCTCAAACTCCGCCTCCAGGCGGTCGTGCACCGCGGTGAATGCCGCGGTCGCGGAAGCGGCGATCAGGAGAGCGCGTACGTCGTCCGGATCGGATCCCAGATCCTTTGCGAAGGATTCGACGAGCACCGGCTCGAGCTCCGCTACCCGTGCGCGCAGCTTCAGCTTCAGGGCCGGGCTACTGCTGACGGCCTGCTTGCGCAGCTTGGCGAGCTCGTCGGGCGGAGGCATGGAGTAGAGCAGGTCGCGTAGCGCGTCGATCGTGGTGGAGCCCTCGGGCCGCTGGGCGAGTGCGTCCTTCACCGCGTCCACCTGTCCGGGCGCCTCGCAGAACAGGATCTCCTCCTTCGACTCGAAGTAGGAGAAGATCGTCCGCGGGGAAACGTTGGCGGCCTCCGCGATCTCGGCCAAGGTGGTCTCGTCGTAGCCGCGCTCGGCGAATAGCTCGAGCGCTACCCGGGCGATCGTGTCGCGGGTCTGCTGCTTCTTTCGCTCACGCAATCCCGGCTTCGGGGAGCTTGTGCCAATCGCCTCCATAAGCGAAAGCTTACCAGAGATCCTTCACAAAGAGAAATTTTGCATAAAGCGTTGACTTCTGGCTGCACTTGGTTTACAAATGCACGCTCTGCAGTTTTTCTTCAAGTGAAAGTCGGGGCACCGAATGCTGAAAATCGCTCGCTGGACAATGGCTCATCGCCGGATCGTGGTGGTCGCCTGGATCATCGCCACCGTTGGGATCTTCGCGGTCTCGAGCTCGGTGGGAAAGAAGACCGCGAGCGACTTCACGCTCCCGGGAACGGGCACGCAGCACGCGCTCGATCTCCTAAAGAGCAAGTTCCCGGCGCAGGCCGGCGACGCGGATCAGATCGTCTTCCACGCGCGCACCGGCACGCTCAACGGCGCCGCTGATCGCGCCGCGATCGACGCGACGCTCGAGCGGGTCGCTCGCCAGCCCCACGTGACGAGCGTCGTCAGCCCCTACGCGAGCGGCGCGCACGCGACCTCGCGTGACGGCACGATCGCGTTCGCAACCGTCAACTTCGACAAGCGCGCCGACGTCCTCCCCAAGACGGCGGTCAACAGGGTGATCTCGACAGCGGAGGCGGCACGCTCGCCGCACCTCCAGGTCGAGCTCGGGGGACAGGCGATCGAGCAGGCGCAGCAGTCCTCGCTCGGGTTCGCAACCGTAGTCGGCATCGCCGCGGCGGTCCTCATCCTGCTGATCAGCTTCGGGTCGTTCAGCGCGATGGGCCTTCCGATCGCCACCGCGCTGCTGGGGCTCGGAGCCGGCGTAGGACTGATCACACTTGCCAGCCACATCGTCAACATGCCGGACTTCGCAACCGAGCTCGCGCTGATGATCGGGCTTGGTGTCGGCATCGACTACGCGCTGTTCATCGTCACGCGCTTCCGCGAGAACTATCGCCGCAACGGCGGCGACGTGCGGGCAGCCACCGAGGCCGCGATGAACACCTCCGGGCGCGCCGTCCTGTTCGCCGGCGCGACGGTCGTGATCGCGCTGCTCGGGATGTTCGCTCTCGGCGTGAGCATCCTCAATGGCGCTGCGGTGGCGGCCGCGCTCGGGGTGGTCCTCGTGCTCAGCGCGTCGCTGACGCTGCTGCCCGCGCTGCTTAGCTTCGCCGGGCGCCGGATCGGCGAGGCCGGCCGGCGGCGCGCGGCCCGTGACGCGGATGACGCGAGGCCGGGGTTCTGGATGCGGTGGGTACGGCAGGTCCAGCGGCGGCCGGCGGTGACCGCGATCGTTGCAACCGCGCTCATGCTCGTGCTCACGGCGCCCGCGCTCGGCCTGCGGCTCGCCTCCAGCGACGCCGGCAACGACCCCGCCAGCCACACCACGCGCAAGGCCTACGACCTGCTCGCCAAGGGTTTCGGACCGGGCTTCAATGGGCCGCTGGAGGTGGCCGTTGCGCTTCCGGCCGCGCACGATTCGGCGGCGCTCAAGCAGCTGAGCGGCGCGCTGCGCTCAACCCCCGGGATCGCCTCGGTCGCCACCCCGCATCTCAACTCGACGGGGACGGCGGCAGCGGTGGTCGCGTATCCGACGACCTCGCCGCAGAGCGCACAGACCTCGAGCCTCGTCTCACGGTTGCGTGACCGGACGATCCCGCCGGTCGAGCGGAGCACCGGCGCCCGCGTGTTTGTGGGCGGATCGACGGCTTCACAGGTCGACTTCTCTCACGTCCTTGCGAGCAAGCTGCCGGTGTTCATCGCGGTCGTGGTTGGGCTCGCGGCCCTGCTGCTGCTGGTGGTCTTCCGGTCGCTGGTCATCCCGCTGCAGGCGGCTGTAATGAATCTGCTCTCGATCGGGGCGTCGCTGGGAGTGGTTCAGGCGGTGTTCGAGCGAGGCTGGCTCGGCGGGCTGTTCGGGGTACAGAGCGGCCCGATCGACGCGTTCATCCCGGTGCTCATGTTCGCGATCGTGTTCGGCCTGTCGATGGACTACGAGGTGTTCCTGATTTCGCGCGTGCACGAGGAATGGCAGGCACGTCGCGACGCCGGCGCGGCCATCAGAGAAGGCCTCGCGCGCACTGGACGCGTGATCACGGCCGCCGCCGCGGTGATGGTCGCGGTGTTCGGGGCGTTCGCGATCAGCGGCAACCGCGTGCTCGAGATGTTCGGGCTCGCGATGGCGACAGCCGTGTTCCTCGACGCGATCGTGATCAGGTTGCTGCTCCTCCCCGCGGTCCTGCAGTTGCTGGGCCGCACGACCTGGGTGCTGCCGAGGTGGCTCGACCGCCGGCTGCCGCGAGTGGCGATCGACGCCGAGCCGGCCTTCAAGCCGCGCGCCACTCTGGAGCCGGCGTTGGAGGCGGGGTCATGACCGACGAGCGCACCCTCCACCGGTTGATGGCTCACCTGCGCGCGCAGGTCGCGGAGGCGCGGCGCCTCGAGCTCGAAGGAGCCGAAGGAGCCGAAGTCGAGGAGCGCAAGCGCTTGGTCTTCCGGCTCCAGCAACAGCTCGCGTACGCCGTCCGCGACCTGCTCACCGTCGACGGGAAGACACATGGCAGACGCCTCCTACCCTCTTCTTGAGACTCCGATGAGAGCGTTGTCCTTGATGATCACCCCGACCCGCCATGGCTGGTCGGCGCGGCTGAGCGACGGCCGGGAGCTGGCCCGCTTCTACGGCCCAGCGGCCAGATGGCGCGCGACGCGGTACCTCACCCGCGCGTTGGCCACCGGCGGCTGATCGCCGATTCGGCATCGACAGCGTCGCCGAGCTCAAAGATCGCCCTCACGATCCAGCGCACTCGCGCTGAACTGAGTCCCGGTACTTGCGAGAGCCCACAAGTCCAGACATGCCCGCACCGTCGCGAAAGCAGGGCCGAACCGGCATGGCCGGTCCAGCCCTCCAATTCGCCCGCGCCAGCAGCAGGTCGAAGCGATCAGTGCCAGACGGCGACGCTTGAAGAGTGCCGTCGACCGCCGCGGGTCACAATCACCCCGTCTCACAGACGACCGTTTTCGAACGCCGCCCCCCGCCACTAGCGCTGACAGAACCCTGCCACTTATCGCTGAACTTCACACCCCGCCCGATCGGCGCCTCTCGCCCCGTGGGGTCACGTTTGTGCGCAACCCACCTTAAGACCCGCTCATAGGGTCACGTTGCATCTTTTCGTGACTATTCACGCCTCGCGGGTGCTGATCGCGGGTCAGCGGCGAAGGGTTCGTGAGAGCCCGAAGCGTCGTCCCTTTGCGGGCTGCTCGTTCGTCGTAGGGGCGACGAGCCACAGTCCAAAGGAGGACGAGATGGATTATGTACTGACGTTTCGCCGCCCGGTGGGGCGGCGCCTGACCGCCGAAGAGGAAGCGCGGTGGCCGACTTGGTTCGAGGAGATCAGGGATTCGATCGCCGATTTCGGCAACCGGGTCGGGCAGGTTCGCGAAGTTGGAAGGGGAGGTGAGGGTGAGCGCTCCGATGCCCTCGGGGGCTACATCGTCATCAACGCCGACAGCCTCGAGGCAGCGACAACCCTAGCCAGCGGCTGTCCCATCCTCCAACAGGGCGGCAGCGTCGAAGTCGGGGAAATCATCCCGGCTTAGGTTGACACGCTGGAACGGTCGGCAGGCGCCATCGGCGCCGGCTCGCCGTTCGGTCTGCAAGTAGCGTCGGTCTCACCAGAGCCTCACAAACCTCCGAGCCGGACGGTCCCCGGTGGAGCCCGTCCGGCTCAGGCGGCCGTCCCGTCCGACACCACGCCTGTAGGATCACGTCTTGCCCCTTTTTCGTGACTGTTCCGGAGGGGTGGCGTGACGTAGTGCGCCGGCGAGGGCGATGCCGATGGTGTCGCCGGTGACGCGCATCGTTTGGAAGGCGCCGGTGGGCGGGCCTGCGGCCGTCCTGGCAGGATTGGCCGATTTCCTTTCGCGCGCGCTGGTGTCTACATATGCAACTGCCAAGCTAGGCAAGGAGACACCTGAACGACACGCCCAGCCCCGCCCTCAAGATCGCCCTTGGCTACTACGAGGCGTGACCGGCAAGGACCTCGACCGGGCGATGAGCTACATCGCCAGCGACGTCGTCTGCAACGCGCCGGCGGGGCGCATCGAGGGCGCCGAGGCGTACCGCGGCTTCATGGCACCGTTCGTCGAGATGCTGATCGCCTCAGAGCTGATCGCCGCCTTCGGCGACGACGAGAAGGCGCTCGTGATGTACGACACCGAGACGAGGCTGGTGAAGAGCGCGCCCGGCGCCGAGTGCGTCACCGTCCGGGACGGCGAAATCGTTCATAGCTGGTTCGTCTTCGACCGCGCGCCGTTCCAGGCCGCCCGGCACGCGCGAGCTGAGCAGGCCTGAAGTCGAACCGGGGACGGCGGCGCGTGCTCGCCTTACTCACGTCCACCACTTCGCACAAACGGGCCGGCAGCGCGCCACGACCTTCGGATCACAAGCGTGGTTCGTGCCATGCGGTCATAGGGTCACGTTTTTGCCCCTTTTCGTGACTATCGCCGCGTTTTCAGCCGATTGAGCTATCTGCCCCGGGGGGCGATCGAGGCGGTCTCGAGCCCCCCGCTGGCTCGCCGCGTAGCCTGCCGACCGCGTGAAGGTCCGTGCAATCATCAAGCTCATCGAGGATGACGGTTGGCGGCAGGTCTGGCAGAGCGGCAGCCACCGCCACTACCGCCATCCGACCAAGCCGGGGACGGTCACCGTGGCCGGCAAGCCTTCCGACGAGCTGCACCCCAAGATCCAAGCGAGCATCCTCACCCAAGCTGGACTGAGACGATGAGCGACACCGATCGGTACCTGATCCTAATCGAGGGAGGACCCCCCTCGAACTACTCGGCGTGGTCGCCTGACCTGATCGGGTGCGTGGCCACAGGCGACACCATCGAGGAGACCGTCGTTGTGATGCGCGAGGCGATCGCTGGCCACCTCGAGGTTATGCGCGAGCACGGCGAGACGATCCCCGAGCCCACCGGTCCCGGGGTGTACATCGAGCAGCACGCAGCGGCGGGCGTCTGACGCCTCTCCCGGGCGCGTGAGGGCGGCACGACGCGGCTGGTGACCGGCAGAGTCCCAGCTTGAGGAGCGGATAGCGTCTCGTGACGTGCATCAGCTTGAGCGCGTCGTCTTCGCGGTTGCCGTGGCAGTCCCGGTCGGCTTTTCTGGGAGCGACGGCGTTCAATCCGGACAACGGGGTCCTTCTCCACAACACGGTCCTGTGCCACGAAGTACCGCGTCGAGACGAAAGAGGGTCTGTGGTCGGGTCCGATCGAATGGTTCGGAGGGTCACCAGGCCCCGGCTTGGAGTTCTGCCGTCGGGATGACCACGCGTTGGTACGTCAGCCGGTCCTGGGCGATCGTGGCGTCCCATAGCGCGGGGGGTGCGTTGTTGTATGGGTTGGTGAGCGTGGTATAGAGCAGGTGCTTGCCGATGAGATCGAAGGTGAGCGGCTGAGCGTCGGGAATGACTCCGAGTGCGGTGACCGTCGCCGCCTGTCCGGACACGCTGATCCGGTACACGCGCGTCCGGTTGTGGTCGCGGTTTGGCCACTGCTCGGCTGCCGCGAGCAGTGACTGCGGGTGGACGTGGTCGGCCGAGATGAGCCCCGGCGTTTTGAGGCCTGGGACCGGGACGAGTTCACCAGCGAGCCGGCCTTCGCCAGGCGCAATCTCGATAAGCAGCAGGCAGCCGGTGGTTGGGGCCAGCGTTGAGCAGGAAGGTGACCGGGAGGTGCGTCGACCACCGACCGAGACGTAGGGTGCTTGCCGGGCGGGGGCGACAGCGATCTCGTTGTCAGTGAGCCAGGTGGTGGCGCTCGCGGAGAGGTCGTCCTGGTTCCCGAGCAGGTCGCCGAGCGCGATCGACCGGGTGTTGCCGGTGAGGAGGTCTTGATCGCGAGCGTGTCTGAGGGCGGCCGACCGCCGGCGACGTAGGCGAGATACCGGCCGCTCGGGCTGATCGCCGGTTCATCGCCGTCCGCGATGAACTTGCGGGTGTGGCTGGCGACGTTGAGCCGCTCGATCCGCATGCCAGCTCTGTCGGGGAACGTGAGGTACACCTCCGGGCGGTCCGGCGCCAGGGCCATCCCAAACGCAAAGAAGGCCCCCGCCGGTCCGGTCGGGGTTGGGAGCCGTCCAAAGCTTCTCTCGATCTTCCCGGTCACGGGCGACCGGAGTTCCAGCGCGAGCGACCCGCCTCTCGTCAGGCTGACGAGGGCGAAACCGCGCGGATCGGCGAGCGACGCGCTCCCGGTGCCTACACGACCGGCTGAGCTGCGCGACGAGCCGGCCACGTTTTGGGCGCCGCGGCCAGCCAACGCAAACAAGCCAGCCAGCGCGGCCGCTGCGAGCGCGAGCGCGGCACTGTAACGCCGGCGCCGGCGCCGCGCACGCTCGCGCGCCTCCTCGATCAGCGCCTCAACCTCGTGCTGCTCCGGCGGTCGCGGAGGGGTGATGATCGTCAGCTTTGGGCTCCAAACATCTGCATCCTTATGCTAGTCTAACTAGCACCATACTCCGCGTCAAGATCGATCACCACGACGAGATGGATCTGCACCAGCAGGTCGCAGCGGAGATCCGCCGCGCGATCGCCGAGGGCGAGGCCAAGCCGGGTGAGCGCCTGCCCCCCGCGCGAGATCTCGCCGCGGTGATCGGCGTGAACAGCAACACCGTTTTGCGCGCGCTGCGGACACTGCGCGACGAGGGACTGCTTGAGTTTCGCCGTGGGCGCGGAATCACCGTCGCCGGCACCCCCGATCGGGGCGCGGTCACCGCTCGAGCCCGGGAGCTCATCGCGTTCGCCAGCCAGCACGGATACGGGACCAAGGACCTGATCCAGATCATCGAAAGTCTCGGCTAAGCGTGTGTGATCGGCGGCTCCCGTTTACGCTCGAGCCGTCCGAGCACGGCCGTAGGGTCACGAAAATGGACAAAAACGTGCTCCTATCGCTCAATGGCTCTCCCTGAGCTCCCGCCAGCGACGAGCTCGTCGACGATATCGAGGCCTCGCCGGCGGCCGCCCGAGGTGCTCACCGAGCCCGAGGCGATCGCGCTCATCAAGGCGTGCAGCGCAAGGGGCGCCGACCGGGATCCGCAGAGAGCGTGCTGCGCGTGAACCTGATCGGAACGTTCAACGTGCTGCGCCTGGCGGCGGCCGCGATGCTCTCGAGCGCGCCAACCGCCTCGGGCGAGCGTGGCCTGTGCGTCAACACCGCCTCGATCGCCGCCTTCGACGGACAGATCGGGCAGATCGCCTAATCCGCCTCGAAGGCCGGGATCGCCGGCATTACGCTGCCCGCCGCGCGCGACCTGGAGACCCGCGACGCGCTGGCGGAGGCGATCCCGTTCCCCCGCCGCCTCCGACGCCCCGAGGAGTTCGCGGCGCTGGCCGTCCACATCGTCGAGAACGAGAAGCTCAATGGCGAGGTGATCCGGCTCGACGGCGCCCTGCGCATGGCGCCGCGCTAGCCAGATATCGCGCTCGCGTAGGATCCATAGAACATGTCAGCGCTCGCCGAGCTGTACACGATTCCGCAAGACCACCTGGAGTTCCGCGAGACGATCCGGCAGATCGCCCGCGAGCAGATCGCGCCGCGGGCGTCGGAGATCGACGAGCGCGCTGAGTACCCCGACGACCTGCGCCGCCTGCTCTCGGAGCAGGACATCCTGGCGCTCCCGTTCGAGACCGAGTACGGCGGCACGGGCACCGGAGCGCTGATGCTGAACATCGCGATCGAGGAGATCGCGAAGGCGTGCGCCTCGACCGCGCTGATCCTAATGATCCAGGAGCTGGGGACGCTGCCGATCCAGTTGTTCGGGACCGAGGAGCAGAAGCAGAGGTTCCTCCCCCGCTGTGCGAGCGGTGAATGGTCCCCGGCGTTCGCGCTGTCCGAGCCGGACGCGGGGTCGGATCCGGGCGGGATGCTGACCCGCGCCGTGCGCGACGGTGATCAGTGGGTGATCGACGGTAGCAAGAACTGGATCACGAACCTCGGCATCGCCGACTTCTACGTGGTGTTCGCGGTCACCGACCCCCAGGCCGCACACTCGCACGGGATCACCGCGTTCATCGTCGAGGCCGACCGGCCCGGCTTCAGCGTGGGCAAGCTCGAGCACAAGCTCGGGATCCGCGGCTCGCCGACCGGCCAGCCGATCTTCGACGGCGTGCGGGTGCCGGACGGGAACGTCGTCGGGGACGTGGGCGGGGGCTTCAAGGTCGCGATGGCGTCGCTGGACCGCTCGCGCCTCGGCGTCGCCGCGCAGGCGCTCGGCATCGCCCAGGGAGCGACCGACTACGCCGCCGCGTACGCGGGCGAGCGCCGCCAGTTCGGCCAGCCGATCAACTCCTTTCAGGGCATCCAGTTCAAGCTCGCCGACATGGAGACCCAGTGCGCCGCCGCCCGCGAGCTGCTCTACCAGGCCTCCGCGAAGGTCGACCGGGGCGACCCGGACATCGGCAAGTTCTCGGCGATGGCGAAGCTGTTCTGCTCCGACGTGGCGATGACGGTCACGGTCGAGGCGGTGCAGGTGCTGGGCGGCTACGGCTACGTCAAGGAGTACCCGGTCGAGCGGATGATGCGCGACGCCAAGATCACCCAGATCTACGAGGGCACGAACGAGATCCAGCGCCTCGTGATCGCGCGGACGATGCGGTAGCGAAGATGGCCGGCCAGCCCCCCACCCCCCGTCGCATCCTCCTCTCGGCGCTGGCGGCGCTCACGATCGGACTCGGTGCGGTCAGCCTGATCGCGGGCTTCAGCGACTCGTTCCCGCTGCGACTCCTTCAGGGCATCGCCGTGTTCGGCGCCGGCGCGGTGATCATCGGCGGCGCCGTGGTGTTGGCCATGATCCGACTCGCCGGGTGGAAGGACCCCGAGTCCGAGGAGGACTTCGAGGCCATCGTGCAGCGCGCCGAGCGCCTGGCGGCCGAAGGCTCCTCGGGGGACGTCGAGGACTACGAGGGCGAGGGCGAGGACTCCTCCGAGGACGAGGACCTGTTTGACCCGAGCAACGACGAGGACTTCAAGGCGCTGGTGCGCGCCGCGATCGACGACCTCCCGCTCGAGTTCCACCGCGCCCTCGAGCACGTCGCGGTGGTCGTCTCCGACGGCGGCCGCCACCGCCGGGCGTACGGCCTGTATCAGGGCGACACCGTCGCCCAGGATTACTTCCACGACCGCATCGTGATCTTCCGCGACACGCTCGTGCGCGACTTCGGGCATGATCCTGAGCTGCTCAAGGCCCAGGTCACGCGGACGCTGCGCCACGAGCTCGCCCACCACCTGGGGTGGGACGAGAAGGGCGTGCGGCGGCTAGGGTTATGAGCACACGTGCCTGAAGCAGTAATCGTCGACGCCATCCGCACGCCGATCGGACGGGCGGGAAGGGGATCGCTCAAGACCGTGCGAGCCGATGACCTCGCGGCCATCCCGATCCGCGCGCTCATCGAGCGCAACCCCGTGGTCGATTTCTCGCAGACCGTCGACGTGTTGATGGGCGCGGCTTCGGGCGTGGGGGAGCAGGGCTACAACGTCGGCCGCAACGCCTCGCTGCTCGCGGGGATCGACCACCACGTCCCGGCGTGTACGGTCAACCGCTTCTGCGCCTCCTCGCTGCAGACGATCCGTATGGCCTTCCACGCGATCAAGGCCGGCGAGGGCGACCAGTACGTCGCGGCCGGCGTCGAGGCCGTGTCGCGAGCGGGTCTGGGCGCGGGGATGATGGAGGAGGCCAAGCACCCGAAGCTGAGCGGCTCGGACGGTGCGCCGTACGACGTCTACATCCCCATGGGGCTGACCGCGGAGAACGTTGCCGAGCGGTGCCACGTGACCCGTCAGCAGCAGGACGAGTGGGCGGTCGTCTCCCAGGCGCGGGCCGTGCAGGCCCGCGACTCGGGCCACTTCGATCCCGAGATCGTCCCGGTCCCGGTGCCCGCCCACAAGGACGTCGACAAGGAGGGCAACGAGATCGACGTGCCCGAGACCGTGGTCGCGCGCGATGACGGCCCCCGCCCCGGCACCACCATGGAGGTCCTCGCGCAGCTCAAGCCCGCCTTCAAGCCCGACGGCACGGTCACCGCCGGGAACGCCTGCCCGCTCAACGACGGCGCCGCGGCCGTGCTGGTGATGTCCGACGAGAAAGCGGCCGCCTCGGGGTTGCAGCCTCGGGCGCGGATAGTGGCCTCCACGGTCGCCGCGATCCGGCCCGAGATCATGGGGCTCGGCCCGATTCCGGCGATTCAGAAGCTGCTGAGCGCCACCGGCATGTCGATCGACGACGTGGACGTGGTCGAGATCAACGAGGCCTTCGCCGCCCAGATCGTCCCGTGCAAGGACGAGCTCGGCATACCCGAGGAAAAGCTCAACCCGTTCGGCGGCGCGATCGCCCTCGGCCACCCGTTCGGGATGACCGGGGCGCGGATCATGACCACGCTGCTCAATGGCCTGCGGGCGCTCGACGGGACTTATGGGATCGAATCGATGTGCGTCGCCGGCGGGATGGGGCAGGCGATGCTCGTCGAACGATTGGCGTGAGGCGAGCTCTCGCCAGGTGGCGGCGCTCGAGACGACTGCGCCGGCGCAAGGCTCACCGCTCGTTCGACCCGCGGCGCGTGGGCCGCCTCGAGTGCGACGCCTGGGTTTCGTACTACCGCCGAGCGTGGGTTCCCTTCCTGCGTTCGGCGGTCGCGCTGACGCACTCGGTGTTCGCCCTGCCCTGGCCATCGACGATCTATGGCGCCTCGCTCGTCATGCGCGCAAATCAGCTCTGGGCGCCGTTTCCGGACAATGATCCGGAGGGGGCCCGGCGCGCGATGGCGCGCTTCTATGAGCTCGTGGGCCGCGCCCACGACGAGTCGTTCGATCCGGCCAGAGCAGCCGTGCTCGAGGTGGAATGGTGGCGCGAGCACCGCGAGCACCAGCACAGCGCCGCGCGCGCCGACGACGAGCGGGGTCTCATCGCGGCGCTCGCCGCGCTGTACGCCTACGTCTACGGCGTCTCACCGGACGAGGTGCGGGTGGCGGCGGAGCAGCGCGCGCTGGCAATGCGCTATTCGGACCAGTGGGTCAGCGATGGCTGCGAGCTCGAGAGCCCGCTCATCGACCAGGAGCGCGCCGCACTGATCCGGTCGTACGCCGGGCTGCTTGCTGCCGTGCACCGGGCATGAGGTCGCTCAGCCGACGCTCTCAGGCCGGTAGCGGCCGGCCCACCGACACCGCCAGCGCCTCGAGCACATCGGTGGGGGTCCAGTCGGGCTGTGGCGCGTTCTTCAGGTGCTGGCGGCCGAGCGCGTCGAGGAATCTGTAGAGCCTCGGGTTCAGCTGCCCGTGGAAGTCCGGCGCGGCGTCCTGCACGACGCGTTCGGTGCCGGCGGGGTCGATCACGAAGTAGTTGTCGGTGTGATCGACGTCGTAGGTGAGCGGCTTGCCGGTCCACCAGTCGCGCGCGTCCGGATCGTCCTCGGGCACCTTCTCGTAGTAGAGGCCGAAGTGTTTCTGGAGCACGCGCAGCGCAGCCGGGGACTCCGTGACCAGTTGCCAGTCGGCGCCGGTCAGCTTCGCGTAGGCGGCGAGGCGCGCCGGCGTGTCGCGCTCGGGATCGACCGATAGCTCGACGATCTCTACATTGGAGGCCGCGTGGTCGGCGCGCAGCGATTGCTCGGCCGCGACCAGGTTTCCGGTCGTCATCGGGCAGATGTCCTGGCACAGCGTCAGGAACGGCACGAGCAACACGGTCTTCCCGGGCCAGGACTCGAGGTCGACCCTCTTGCCGTACTGGTTTGTCAACGGGAGTCGTCGGAGCGACGCCGGCACCGGGAGGTTCACGGTGGTACCAAAGCCGCTCGACCTGGCGGCCGCCGACACACTGCCAGCCGTGGAGGACGACGAGGCCGAGCTACCGCAAGCGGCGAGTAGAGCGGCCGTGGCGGCCGCCGCCAGCCACGCGCCCGGTTTGCCTCTGCCCTTGCTGGCGCGCATCTGCCGGGTCCTAACCCAGAGCGGTTCGCACCAGCAGGATCGCCACGATGACCGCGGCGGTGCCCGCCGCCAACGCCACGGCCGCCGCGAACAGGCGCAGGCGGATTCCCGACGACTTCATGACGCCACCTGCAACGTGTACGGCGCGGTGATGATCCGACCGCCCAGCTTCATCTGCAAGAACAGCCGCCAGGTGCCCGGCGCGGGCACGAGGACGCCGATGGTCAGCTTCCCGGGCGCGGTCGAGCGGCCACTGATCCGCGTCGCGGGCAGGCCCGGCAAGGCGCCGCAGTTTGGCGCATTGGCGGCGCAGATGTGGGTGTGGAAGTAGTCAAGCGACCCCTGGTGAAAGAAGATCGCGTGGGCGAGCGCGCCGAACCAGGGAAGGAACGTGACCGTGTGGCCCGCGGGATCGGTCACGTTGACGTTGACGAACTGGGCCTGGATCGCGTGGAGGTTCGGATGGCCCTGCATGTCGATGTGGTAACCGTCGACGACCAGGTTCTGCTTGAACGGCGGCAGCGGCTGGGGGTGATAGGCGCCGGCCACGTTGATCGTCTGAAACAGCTGGAAGTTCGGCGGGGCGCCGGGGATGTTCGGATACAGGTCGACCAGCACGCGGTACGGACCCGGCGCCGGAAACGTGACCGTCTGGCTCAGCATGCCGTCCGGCTGAACCGGCGGGTGCTGGTGGATGATGTAGGCGAGGTCGTCGCGGACGATGATCAGGTGAACGCCCGTGTGCGGACCCGAGCCTGTCCGGTATTGGGTCAGCGGCTTGCCATCAGGCTGGCGGACCAGGAAAGAGATCGTCGTCGGTTGCCCGGGGCGAACCGGCGTGGTGGGGGTGAAGTCGGCGAGAGTGAACACGCTGGCCGGAGCGACCCGCGGCACGGTCACCGCGCTGCTTGATCCTCCGCAGCCCGCCAGCAGCGCGAATGCGCCCGCCAGCGCAGCAATGGGGGCCACCGTGCGCGGCCCTTTCGCGAGCGTCAGGTTCATCTAGTACGTCTCCTCATCCATTCGCTTGATCGACGATCAGCGCCGTGAACGGCGGCCCGCTCCTCGGAGTGACCTGGAAGGTCAACCCCCAGCGGCCCACCATCACCAGCGCCGGAGCCGAGCGCGAGTAGACGCCCGGTTGGGTCTCCGTGAGTTGGTATTCCTGCTGCGGCATCTGCATCTCCAAGTGGTTGAACGCCAGCGTTACGTTCGCACCGGTGACGGGCTGCCCGTTCCTCGTGATCCGCAGAGCGAACGAATCGGGGGCGGCGGCCTTGTTCGGCGACACCAGCAGTTGCAGTACGTAACCGGCGTGCCTGACGGTCTGCGCCACGCGTCCGGGCCCCACCGTCGCGATCGCCGAGTTCTCGAGCGCGAACGCGGGTGGCGGGGGCGCAAGGCTCGAGAGCACCGCGGCCGCGAACACCACGCCGGCAATGACCACGACCTCGCCGCTTATCAGCCTCCTCAGCAGACGGGCCGCCGGCTCGCCGACCTCCGGCCGCGCGCGCGCCGCGAGCAGCCGAGGCCGCGATCGCAAGAGGTTCCCCGAGGCGATCAGCATCGCGGCGCCGAGGAGCCCGGTCTTCACAAGGATGGCCTGCCCAAAGCCCGTCTCCCACAGCGCGTTGACAGCGGGCATGTGGTTGATCGCCTCGCCGATCCCGGTGCCCGCGACCACCACCACGGAGGCGAGGGCTACGTTGGAGAACCTCGGCACCAACACCGACAGCGCCGGCACCCGGTCGCGCGACGACACGCTGAACCAGACCACCAGCAGCCCGATCAGCCCGCCCAGCCAGACCGAGCCGGCACTGAGGTGAAGCCAGTCGAACAGGAGCGTTAGGCCGCGCGGGGAGGTTTGCGCTGCGTGGCCGGCCGATCCGGGGACGACCAGCACCGCCGCGGCGGCGAGCAGGGCGCCGAAGGTCGCGGTGAGCTCAGCGACGGATCGACGCTCACGGTCGGGGCGATCCACCCACAGCGCGATCCACGCGGCGACGCAGAACAACGCAAAGCACAGCTCGAAGTCGACGATCGCCCGACCAAACGCGGTCGCCCGGAACAGCGGCACGAGCGCGCCGACGTCGAACACCGAGCGCAGCGTGTCGTTGGCGGTCGAGAAATCGAGATACACCGGGATCGCGACGAGGCCCACAACCGAGGCGATCACGGAGGCGATCGACACGGCGCGGAGGCTTAAGCCCTGGACTCGCCGGATCAGCGGTCGGGCGATCAACAACCGCAGCACGACCAGCCCGATGGCCACCATCACCGACAGGAACATCGCCCAGCGGGCAATCAGCAGCTGCGGCGTGGTCGCGGTCGCGGAGATGTTCGGCACCTTGAACTGAGGCGGGGGGCCGGGATTCGGACCGATCGCGTAGGTAAAGGCGCCTTGCACCGGGTGGCCGTCGACCGAGATCGCGCGCCAGTAGATGAGGTACCAACCTTCCACGAGGTGCGGACGCAGCGGCACGACCAGCGTGTCGGGGTTCGACGGCGAGCGTTGCACCGGCCCCGTCGTCTCCTGCTGGCCCGCTACGTTGGTCACGGAGATGATCGCGAACCGCGGCTCCACGGCCTCGTCGTACGTGAGCTGGATGTTGGGGGGCGGACTCGCCAGCACGACGCTCGCCGCCGGCACGGTCTTGACTAGGTACGCGTGCGCGAAGGCGGCGCTCGGCAGCACCAGGCAGGCCGCGACCGCGGCGAGGACGACTGCGATCCGCCCCCGCCTGATCACGCCAGGGCCCGGTCCCGCGAGCCGCGGCTCACCAGCGCGAAGCCGCCGGCCAGAAGGCCGAGCACGCCGACGACGAGCGCGATGATCGTCAGCACCGGCACGCCTCCGCCGCCCAGTGAGCTCTTGACGTCAAGGGTCGGCGCCGGCGCGTCCGATGACTCGGGTCCGGCCCAGTTGACGATCGACCCGTCTGAGTAGGTCTGTTGCACCTGGAACGTGTAGGACTTCGCGGAGGCCGGTTGGGCCAGGAACTGAAACAGCGTGTCCTCACCGGTTGGCGTGTTACCACCGGTCAAGGTGATCTTCGTTATCACAGCGTTGTCGCCCGAGCCCGTCTGTGCGAGCTGCACATGCCACGGTGCGGCCGGCGGCACGAACGAGTCGATCCCGAACCCCGACGGGGCCGTCATCACGAGCTTGGTCGTAGTCAGTCCGCTCTTCTCCGTGGGCACGGCCAGGCTGTAGAGCTGAAGCTTGTTCGCGACTGAGACGGGCGGGCTGATCCGAGCGTGCGCGGACGCCACTGCCGAAAGCAGCAGCCCCGCCGTCGCGACGACCAGCGCGACCAGCGCGCCTCGCCCGATTGCAGCTTTGATGTTCACGTTTTCTAAGTCCTCCTCGCTTGGTGATCGGATCGGCTCGCCGCCAGGCGTCACGTGGGAGCACGCCGCGGCACGGGCGTAATCGAGTGACAGCTGTGAGCGGCGCCGAGAACTGCGCGGCTCAGCGAGGAGGACCGCGGCCGGACCAGCCGTCGGCCAGCGGCGCCAATGCGGGCGCCGGCACATGGCGGGGCGCACGCGCCCGGGCGGGGCCTCGCAGGCGGATCGCTATCCGGCCGCGTCGCTCAGCGACGGCGCGCAGGACCCGGCGCGCGCTGTGAAACGAGATCGCGAGGACGAGTCCCACTCCGGCCGCGGCCGGGATCGACCACCACCCGCCGTAACCGAAGATGCCGGCCAGCCCCGCCGGATGACCGGTCACGAACAGCCCCTCGAGGAACTCCTGCGCGATGTAGATGGCGACCAGAGACGCCGCACAGATCAGCCACAGCGCTCCGAACGAGATCGTCTGGCGAGGGAGCGAGCACTGCCCGCCGAGGGCGCGCCCCAGCGCCCGGAGGAACACCCCCACGGCTACGGCGGCCAGCAAAGCGACCCAGGGGACGACCGAATGCAGGTACGCGTGACCCTGTTGCTCGAGCAGCAGACCCGTCCGGCCACCGAAGGCCAACCAGTAGCGCAGCTGGTGGACCGCGAAAGCGCCGGCCGGCATCAACGCCACCGGCGCCAGCCGCCTGATCAGAACGCCGCTGTGCAACCGCCCCGGCATGCACCGGGGAAAATACCGGCAAGGGCAAAGAATCGCGTCTATCAGGTCCCAGGCGGGAACGTGTAGGTCGTGTGCGGCGGGACGTGCGGTCCCACCTCGAGAACGATCTCCGAGTGCGCGGCGAGCGGAACGCTTCCGGGCGCACCGCGCCAGGGGCGCCCGTCGACGAACACAGCAACCCGCGTGTTACCCGGGGCCGTGAACGGGCCCAGCCTGCGCGGCGACAGAGGCTGCCCCCAGGAACGGAACAGTTCAGACACCGATAGCCGCAGGCCCGGGCGCACGAGCACGACCCCCGTCGGCTCGAGGGTCACGAGATCGCCGTAACAGCGCGCGCTGGAGATCCTCCCCTCCGAGTAGCTCCGCGGGGGGCGGGTGCCCACTCCCGCGGGAACGATCACCACGCGATCGGCGGCGAAGACCTCGACGTGCGCCCCTCTCCGGGATCCCAATCGTCGCCCGCAGGGGCCGAGCACGGGCCCGGTGGCCGGCGGGCGAAAGGAAGGACCGGCCCCGATGGGGCGCGCTTGGGCCAACAACTCGCGCGGAACCGCGGACGACGTCGTGGCGGACCGGCTCGCGGTTCCGCATCCCGAGATCGCGAGCACCGCGATCAGCGCCGCTGCTTTCCGCATGCCTAGGTACTCGCAGAAACGCTGGACCGTTCATCGACTTCGCCGCGGCTTCGCGCACGGCGCCCCTGCGGCTGATCCGACAGGCGGAACGCGAGCACCAGCAATCCGACGCCGCCCCCGAGGCACACCACCGCGGAGGCGCGCGCCACGAACGCTGGTAGAGCGACCAGCACGAAGCCGTGCAGCAGCGTCGGGATCAGCACGACACCCTCCCACAGCGCCACGAACGCGATCACGAAGTACGAGAAGTACCCCGGTCGTTGGAGCAGCACGCGGCGCAGCCCCCAGGCGACGAACGCGAGCACGACCGCCAGCTCGATCAGCTGAAGCACGCCAACGGTCGGCCGCCCGTGGAGGCCCCGCGCGAGTGCGGCGGCGGCCGTTGCGATTAGGACCGCAACCGCCACGAGGCGCGAGACCGTCGCATCGAGGGCCGCCCGGCGGACGCGCCAAGCCGCCAGTACGCACAACAGGAGCACCACGATCGGCCAGAACCACACGATCGATGGGTTATCCGCATGCCACAGTCCGCCAGAGATCGGGCTGAGGCGTCCATCGACGAGCAGCGGTACGCTCCATCGGCCCACGAACGCGACTCCCGGCGATAGGGCGACGGTTGCCAGCGCGTGCAGCCTCCCGTCGTGCCACCCGTACTCGTGTCCGCCGCTCACCCGGTGCCAGCTCGGAGGCGTCGCGGCGGTCAGGTTGGACGGGGGAGTCTCGGCGACCGGCGTCTGATTCAGGTAGTACATCGCCGAGTTCTGGTTGACCTCCACGCCGGCGCGCGAGAAGCGCAGGTACGGGGCCCCGCGATAGTCGCGGACGAGCACCGTCTCGCTGGCCGGGACGCGCAGCCACATCCGCTGGTCGCCGTCGATGACCTTCGCGTCGAGCCCGACCGGCGCCGCGGTCACTTTGGCCAGGTAACTGGACGCCACCGGTGACACCGGTCCGTGTGCGCTGGCCGCGGAGGGAAACGCACTAGAAGCGATCAGCGCGGCGAACGCCGCAAGCGCCGCGAGCGCAGCCCGCGAACGGGACATAGACTTGACCCGGGCGGCGTCTGCGACCGCCGGGCCACATCGTCTCGTTTTAGAAATCATCGCGGATGGCGGACTCTACGCACACTCGGAACCATCGCTCTCGCGCCCGTCTGCTGCTGGCATCGGTCGCGCTAGCGGCCATGTTGGCACTGGCGTGGGGGTGGTCCGCGACACCCGCGCGCGCCGACGGCGATCCGGCTTCGGACGTGCTCGCGACTCAGCCCCTGTACTTGCCCCAGGACGCGGGTGTACCGCTCGCGCAGCAGGCCCAGCTGGGCGCTCTGCTGCAGGCCGCCGCGCGCGTCGGCTATCCGGTGCGCGCGGCGATCATCGCCTCGCCCACCGACCTGGGCTCGGTTACCGCGCTGTGGCGCCAGCCTCAGTCCTACGCCGAGTTCCTCGGACAGGAGCTTCCGCTCGTGTACAAGGGTCCGCTGCTCGTCGTCATGCCCGGCGGCTTTGGTCTGTACGAGGTGGGCGGCGGCCCCGTCACCGGCCGCGCCGCGCTGGCCGGAGCGGGCACTCCGGGCGGCGCCCTCGGCGTGGCCGCTGTCACGGCGATCCAGCGGCTGGCCGCAGCGGCCGGTCACCCCCTGCCGCTGCCGAGCGCTCAGGCGCCTTCCAAGCAGAGCTCCACCGAGGTGCTCCCCTGGATCGCGCTCGCGATCGGCGGCGTTCTCATCGCCCTGGCCTGGACGGCCAGCCTGCGGGCCCGGCCGCTGGGCGTCCGCGCTTCGGATTCGACCTCGGTGTTATAAGCCCTGCAAATAGCGGACGTGGGGCGTCATCGAGCTCGGCGAGCAGCAACCTCTACGCACTGGGTGCTGGACCGGCCGTAGCCGCGGCTCCCTAGACCCGAGGCGGGAACGCTGGCCTGCCGGTCTGTCGTGGGAGTTGATCGCACGCGCTCGGTCTGACTGAGCAGGGCGCGTGGGAGCCGTTTCGCCGCTTCTGCGAGGAGTGACGCGCCGGCGGTCGCCTGTGGTTTGCGTCTGAGCTCGTGATAGAGCTGTCCCGGTTTTTCAACCGAATCCTGGGAGGCTTCGGGGCCCTTGACCCGGGAGGTGTGAATCATGCAGAGCGGGATGCGACGCGGTCGCAGGCAGCTTTCGCCGGAGGAGAAGTGGCAGTTGTTCTTGGAGGTGACGACGGGGCAGCTGACGCAGGCGGACGCTGCGCGGAAGTGGGGCGTCGACGTCAGCGTGGTGATCCGTCTTCGGCGGTTGGCGAAGGATGCGGCATTGGCGGCGTTCGCCTCGGCGAAGCCCGGTCGCGTGCTCTCACCCGAGCAGCTGGAGCTCGACGCCTGCCAGCAGGAGAACGCCCGCCTGTCGGAGGCGCTCAAGGAGCTCGCTGTGGAGCTCTCGCTCGTGCGGGGAAGGTCGCGCTCGGGCTTTCAGGCCCGGTCCCTCAGCGCCTGAGCGCCCGGGACAAGCTCGAGCTGATAGGGCTGATCGATCGGGCGGTCGGCGCCGGCTGGTCGCACGTGCGCGCGTGCGCGGTGCTCGAGGTCGCTGACGTGCGCGTGCATCGCTGGCGAGCGAGGGTCCGGGAGCATGGGACGCTGGATGACCGTCCCCCGATCGGTAACCCGGTGCACCGGCTGTTGCCGTGGGAGGAGCAGGCGATCCTGGATCTCATCGAGCAGTGGGGCTGGGTCGATCGCTCGCACCGCAAGCTCGCGCACCGCGGCTCGTACACCGGCACGGTGTTCGTGTCGCCCTCGACGCTGTTGCGGGTCGCGCTGCGCCACCGCGTCGAGCTGCCGGGCGAGCCGGTCCGGCCAAGGCCGGTTTTGCCTGCGTTCCCGCAGGTTCCGTGGGAGAAGAACCGGATCTGGATCTGGGACTGCTCGCACTTTGTGCGTGCCGGGCGGGTCGCGTACGCGATCGTCGATGTCGTGACCCGTTACTGGATCGGCTACCTGCTGTCGGTCGAGCAGACCTCCACCCAGGCGCAGCTCTTGTTCGCCCGAGCGCTCGAGGATCAGCGGCTGCTGGGCGCCGAGGGGCTCCCGCCCCAGCGAGACGGCGAGGGTCCGATCCTGGTCGCCTGGTCTGACAACGGCGCCGAGATGACCGCCGCCGACACGCGGCAGTTCATGGCGCTGATGGCGATCGCCCAGCACCACGGCCGGCCCGGCACCCCGACCGACCAGGCGCACGTCGAGAGCTTCTTCAGCCACCTCAAGGGCGACTGGCCACACCTGACCAGCATCAGCGACGCCGGCGCGCTGGATGCCGAGCTCGCCCGCATCCGCGGCGAGTACAACACCGTGCGCCTGCACGCCGGGATCGGCTACGTCACCCCCGACGACGAGCACTCAGGGCGCGGGCCCGCCATCCGCCGCGCGCGCATCGCCGGCCTGCGGCGAGCGCGTCAGGAGCGCATCAAGCAGAACCGGAGGCAGTCGCGATGAGCCACGCCGGCGAGCTGCTCGTGCTTCAGCGGGAGCGAGCGTGCCTGCGCGAGGGTGTCGCCGGGCGGCCATGGACGGCCGGCGGGATGGGCACGGACGGAAGCCGTTTGACGAGCGTGATATACTTGAGGGATCAACCAATGAGCGCCCAGAGCAGGCCAACCGATTGGGTTAGAAAATTCGGCCGCTCTATCAAAAGCTCAGATACACCGCACCTGGGCGCTACGCGCCGGCGATGCCGAGCGGCGGGAGCACGTTCCTCTGAGCACGGCGTCGCCGCGTCCACTATCGGAAGTCGACGCGCAGTAGGCGCTGGACTTTGGTTAGGAAGTCGCCGCCGATCAGGGGCTTTTGTCGGTGCCCGCGGATGCTGAAGCTGACCGGGTTGCACGGATCCGACGGATAGCCATAGTCGGTCAGGCTGGCCTGCGCGAGGGTTGGCTTGCCGGCGGCGGCTCGGAAGTCGAAGGTGACGACTGGGTGAGTGCCCGGGAACGCCGGACAGCTGTAGGCGAAGCCTGGTTGCACGGTCGGCATTTGGTCGAGCAGCGTGACGAACCGGCGGACTTTGGTCGGGGCGGTGACCGTTCGCGAGACGATCGCGGGCGTGTTGGGGCGCGCGCTCGTGACCTCGACCACGCGGACTCCGTCGGGGACCTTCTCGCCTGGCGGCCGCGGCACGATCCACGTTTCCTGGGCGTCCACGCGGATGCCGGTCCCGCCTCCGCGCAACGCGACGGCGTAGAAGGTCATCGCGCGCATCGAGATCACCCTGCCGACCGGGGGAAACGAGTAGGAGAGCATCTCGTTGTCCGGGGCCCCTGGTCCGCTCGCGCTGCCGCTCGACGACGACGAGTACGGGCGGCCGGGTTGTGGTGGCTGGTGGGCTTGAACGTATGCGACCACGGAACTGAACGCGGCCGCCACGCGCCACCAGCCGTAGCGATCGATGATCCGTCTAACTGGCTCGGGCGGTGGTGCGACCAGGAGCTTGTGGTCACCGCGCGGCTCTGTGGAGACGGGGACAGCGTTCGGCGGCAGCGATTGCGGCGCGAGACTGAGCAGCCGCTCGGCGTCTCGGGCAGCCGCGCGGCGGTTACTCGCGGCCGTTGGGGCGAGGGGCTGGAGAGGGTTGCTGGTCGAGCTCGCCGACGTCGAGCCGAGCAAGAGCGCAGCGCCGATGCATCCGCAGGCGGCGCCGACGAGCACGAGCGATCGACTTCGGCTGATCGTGCGCCAAAGCCTAAGCGCGGCCAGCGAACGTGTCACCACCGCGTGCCATCGCCACGCCGCTACGACCTCGCGGCCGCACGCGGGCAGCTCGGCCCACGAGTGGCCCGGTCGGCCGACCCGGCTCCCCCTCCGGACCTCGCTGCCACACAGCGCCGGACGGCGGGGCTGTCGCCGAGCCGCCGCATGCGGCAAGGGCAAGGGAGCGAAGCGACCTTGACAGCCCCGCCGCCCGCGCCACCCTCAACTGAGTCCGGGGGAGGGGGAAACACCCGGGTCGCTCGTCCATCGGAGCGCCTCTCCGGCGATCTGCGGCCTTCCGCATGACGCGCTCGGGCGTCCCCGGCGCCCGAATCGAGCCACGACGGCAGCTCGAGGCCCTCGCCGGCGTCCGGACGGTCGGGCTGAGAGGCGCTGTAGAGCGATCTGCAGGTTTCCGCGAAACGGGCAGGGCCGATCCGTCGCGCCGTAAGCTCTCTGCCACGAGCGAGACGCTGCATCTCACCGTGCACTACGAGGGCGCCGGCGAGGGCTGGGTGACGGCGCAGGTTGTGGAGGTGCCGGGAGCGATCAGCCAGGGACGCACCCGGCAGGAGGCGCGCGAGAACGTGATCGACGCGCTGCGCACCGTCCTGACTCCCGACGAGCAGCTCGCCGGTCAGCCCCCGGGCGCCGACGACGAGCCGCTCACGCTCACCATCGCCTGACCGGCCACGTCGACCGCATGAAACGACGCGACTTCGAGCGTCACCTGCGCGAGCACGGCTGCCGACACATCGGTGAGGGCGCCCGCCACGCCAAATGGCGGGTCCGGGCGGCAAGCCCTCGGCGGTCCTGCGTCACGCCGAGATCGCCCCCGGCACCGTCCGCGCGATCTGCCGCCAGCTCGGCATCCCGCCACCAGCCAGCGTGCGCTGAGCACCCCTGACCGGCCCGGTCATACTGCGTGTCGCCGAAGCGAAGCGAGGCGACAGGCACCTGTCGGCCGGCGCCAAAGCTCGGTCAGCCAATGGTTGTAGTCGGAGGATCGGGTTGGGTGGGGAGGCCGAGGCGGCGACGGATGTCTTGGAGGATCTCGGGCGTCACGCCGGCATCCTGACGCGCCTGCAGGGCGCGTCGCTGTTCATGCCGCCTTTGCTCGGTCAGTCCGCGCTCCTGGTCGCGTAGCTGCGCCGCATTGTCGAACTGTTGGGCCTCGATCGCCCGGTTCTTGGCTGCGCGGACCTGTTCGATCTTGCGGGCGAGCTCCTCCTGGGCTGCGAGGACCTGCTGGCGTTGGCGCTCGATCGTCGCCCACAGCGCGTCGAGGTCTACCCCGAGTTGCTGGAGCGACTGAGCAACGAGGGTTTGTTGAGCGCAGGCTAGGGCGAGCAGGAGATCGCCGGCGTCGGGCTCGCGGCCGAGCTCGTGGCGGATCTCTCGGGCCAGCTGGTTTAGCAGTGCTCCGAGCCCATCGAGCCATTGTGGGTCGATCGTTTGCGGGGTTCGATGCGGACGCTGTGGTCTTGTCGCCTGCGCCGGCGGTGCGGGTTCGCGCCCCGAGACCGTCGAGAGCATCGCGTCACGGAGCTGGTCTGTGTCGACGTCGAGCGCCACCAGGACTTCAGCGGCGACGCCGTCATTCTCGCGGAGCAATCCGAGCAGGATGTGCTCGGTGCCGATGTAGTTGTGGCCCAGCGCGAGTGCCTCGTGGAGCGCGAGCTCGAGCACCTTCTTGGCCCGAGGGGTGAACGGGATCTGGCCGGCGGTGATCTCCTCGCCGGGGCCCACGACGCGAACGATCTGGGCACGAGCACGATCGGCCGTCACCTCAAATGCTTCCAGCATGTGCGCCGCTTGCCCCTCCTCTTCGCGCAGGAGGCCCAGCAGGATGTGCTCGGTGCCGATGTAGTTGTGGCGAAGCCCTCGCGATTCTTCCTGGGCCAGGACGACGAGCTGGCGGGCCCGCTCGGTGAAGCGCTCGAACACATCGTCAAGGATCGCAGCCAACGGCGCGAGCTCGCTGGCGGCCGGAGATACTTCGGCGCGTGCGACGGGTGATCTTGCTTTCCGTGGTCGTCTCGATTGCTGTGGCTGGTGCTGCGCTTGACGTGCCGTCGCTCGGCGCGCGACCTGCTCGGGCGCCACGCCAAGCGCAGGTCAACTTCACTGCGGGCCTTCGGCAGCAGCTACAGCAGCTCCTACGCGCCCTAAGCCGGCAGCGGCCGACGCTGAAGTTTGCGGTGCCGCAGCAGCTCCAGCCGCCGCCGCTGCGCGGGCAGACGTGCTTCGTCGCCGGTGGCTGTTCCATCAAGCCATGCGTCGCGTTCAGCGCCGCGGCCGTGTCCGCCGTTCAACGGCGGGCGTCGCCCGCGAGGCCCTGCAGCGCCATCCCACCCCGCATCGCTCCCCAGCGGATCCCCGTCGTCGCCCGATAAGCCGCGCTTCGAGCTGTGATCTTCAGCGCTCGGTGGCCGGAGATCTTGATCGCTTGATGACCGCGCCCGGGCGCCCGGAGCGGCTCAGGGTTGGTCTCGTCATCGGCCAGGCCGCCACATAGCGCTAACAGAATCCAGCCATTGAGCGCGTGACTTCACAACAGACCGCACCGCTGCCCTCGCCCCGTCGGGTCACGTTTGCGCACAACGCGCCCTCGGACCCCCCCATAGAGTCACGTTATTGCCCACGAGGGTGACTATGCGCCTGAGGCAGGGGAGGCGGTGCGCAACCCGTTGTCGGGCGCAGGTCGAGTGGCAGGGCTCGCGCAGGCGAAGTGGCAGAGCCGCCGTGCGCGACGCCGGGCCTCGAG
The DNA here is from genome assembly GCA_963731355.1 of uncultured Solirubrobacterales bacterium. Classification (GTDB taxonomy): domain Bacteria; phylum Actinomycetota; class Thermoleophilia; order Solirubrobacterales; family Solirubrobacteraceae; genus Palsa-465. Next base: position 831,821 of record CAVSUS010000009.1, read on the forward strand.
GTCGTGCCGTAGGAGGATCCCTGAGCGGGGTGCCAAGAGCCAGCTCCTGTCTGGTCGCCAGAAGATGTCCCGATTGCTCGACTGCAGGTCGGCCGCTTTGCGCATTACGGCCGGATCTTGACCTCAATCCGGTCTATGGTGGGCGCGCGCGACGCCTCTCACCTGACGAGGAGGACCTGATCGATGAAGATCGGCCTGCTGGGCACCGGCTTCGGAGTCGCTCACGCCGGCATCTACCACCGCCATCCCGCCGTCGATGAGGTCATCGTCTTCGGCCGCACCCCGGCGAAGCTCGACGAGATCGCCGCCGAGTTCGGGTTCGCCACGACCACCGAGCTGGACGCGATGTACGACGACCCCTCCATCGATCTCGTCGACGTGTGCCTGCCGACCCAGCTGCACGCCGACCACGTCGTCCGCGGCCTCGATGCCGGCAAGCACGTGCTCTGCGAGCTTCCCCTGGCTGACAACCTCCCCGACGCCCAGCGCATCGTCGACGCCCACGCCGCCAGCGACAAGCACGTGTTTGTGGACATGTTCGGACGCTTCGATCCCACCATCGAGTTCCTGCACGCCGTGATCGCCGACGGCCGCTATGGGCCACTCAAGGCGCTGGAGACCGAGCTTCGGTCGGCGTTGTTGTGGGAGGGCTACGAGATCCGGCTGGACTCGATCGCGATGGACGTGCTGCACGGCAGCCTGGACACGATCGTGACGGCTCTCGGCCGACCTACCGCAACGACCGCGATCGGGGCAGAGAAGGAGAGCGGCGGATCGGCCGCCGAGGTCCTGCTCGACTACCCCGGCACGATCGTGCGCTGCAGCGCGTCGGCGCTGATGCCCAAGCCCTACGGTCTGCGCGGCGGCTCTCGGGCGACCTTCACCCACGCCGTGCTCGAATCCAGCTGGACGGCCGGCTACGACGGTAGGCCAAGCACCATGCTGACCGAGTACACCGACCAGGCCGCGCGCACCATCGACCTGCCCGACTCGGATGCCTACACCGCAGTCATCGAGCACGTCATCGCTTGCCTGCAGGATCGCGCCGCCTCTCGGCTCAGCCCGGCCAGCGTCCTGGATACCCTCCGCATCACGCTCGACGTGCACGACGCCCTCAACCCACGCGACTGAACGCCTTGGCGCGCGGCGGCAGACGCGCGCACGACGTCTACGCGGCGGTCGCATTGCGCCTGCGTCGTGGCGCGAGCCCGTTCCGCGAGCCGAGGGCTCAGCGGAGTGCTCTCGCGCTCCCACGCGTGGTCGGCTGATCGGCCTCCTGCTGTCTCGCAGCGGAACGCTCCGCGAACACCGCGCCGACCACCGTCGTCTCCCCGGCGCGACTGGGGAGCAGCCGTCTCAGATAGCCGTCCGGTGGTCGCGGCCTGGGCGATATAGGGGGCGAGCAGGAAGAAGCTCACCGCCACGAGCTGCTGCGCGCGGCGCTCAGCCTGCTCTGAGAGCCGGCGGCGTCCGGTGAACCGCCCGATCACGATCACCGACGAGACTCCCTCGATCGCCGAGTCGATCCCGAACCCCAAAAGCGCGACCGAGCGGCGATGATCGCGGCGGCGATCGCGATCGCCCCCTCGAGCGTCATCCAGCCCAAGCTCAGCCAAGACAGAGTCTTCGCGAGGTGGATCAACCGCTCGCGCTCGCGCGCGGCAGCACCTTCAGCTCCGCCCTGGCGAGGAAGCAAACGTCGCGGATGGCGTTGTCGGCATCCCCTAAAGCGTGGCAGCGAAAGCGCGTCGTTTGTGCCCAAACGTGACTCAGGCCGCAGATCGCGGCCGTCCGAGGCCCGCGCGCTTAGCGACTATCCCAGAGGCTCACCCGCGCCGCCTCCGCCGCGGCCGCCAGTCGCTCGTCGGTGGTCGCGAGCGTGGCGGGAAGCTTCTGCGCAAGCGAGACGTACTGCGCGTCGTAGGCGGTCAGGTTGTGACGCAGCCGCCATGCGCGGTCGGTGAGAATCCGCGCGGGATAACGGAGGATCGGGAGCTCGCGGAGGTCGTCGAGCGCCTGGCGCGCGCGGCGGCCGTCGATCTCGCCGCGCCGCTCCCAACGGCGCAGGACGCTCAAAGTCTCGACGTCGAGCAGGTCCGGCGCCGCCAGCGGCTCGCCGGCGCCCGAGAGCAGCGCCGCGAGCGCGGCGTAGGCGGCGGCGTCGAGCAGTCCGTCGAGGACCGCCGAGGCGTCGAGGACGATCACGCGCGCTCGTCGCGCAGCGCGCGCAGCGCGTCGGCGCTGCGCTCGCGCGGGGAGACCGGCTTGCGCGAGCGCAGGCGCGCGAGCAGCTCCTCGGGCGTGGGCGCGGCGGCGATCCGCTCGAGCTGGCCGCGCAGGTACTCAGACAGCGACAGCCCAGCCTGCGCCGCGCGCGCCTTCAGCGCTCGGTGCACATCGTCGGGAACATCGCGAACCTGAACCAAGGTGCCCATACGCTCAGAATGAAAGCATACAAGTCGAATGGCATGGGCCACGGGCGCTGATGAATCACGAGAATGCCCGAAAACGTGACTATCGCCTGGCGCTACTCTTCCGACCGGTTCGGTAGCTGCAATGCAACGCGGTAGAACATCGGTTGCGGTGGGCGAGGCGCGCGGAGCGGCGCTCGCGATCGTGGCAGGAGGATGCGGCGTGTCAACCACTCCGACCGCCGTACCACGTGCCACGCCGCCATCGAACCTTCCTTCGGCTTCCAAGTACGTTGACGCCGGGCTCATCCATCCGGGCCCGTTCAGAGAGCTGCGACGAGGAACCCTCCTGCCCGCGAACGACCTCGGCGTGCGTGTCTTCGCCGACCGTCTTCATGGGTTTCGCCCTTGCGCTAACGCCCGGGGTGAGACGTTCCCTGCCAACAGCAGCGACGGCGGTCGGACCTGGCACGTCGACGGTCCGGTACTTCATGCTCCCGCCGCGCAGGGCGCGGTCGCGGTCAATGAGCCCGCGTCGCCAGCCCCCGGTTCTACTTCGCGTGGCCGTCTGGATTCGACACCGTCGTCGACGTCACCACCGACGCCGGCGCGCACTGGTGGGGTGCGTCGCTGCCCGGCCTGATCCTGTCTGTGACCTCCAACCCGAGTTCTACGAAACCGTTCGGCGGACTGACCGCGATCGTCGAAGGCCCGACCAGCGACCCCGCTGGCCGCGGAGCATCGCTATGGGAGTCCCACACGATCAACGGCCGGCGCTGGCGCTACGTGGGCAGCCTCAACGCGACCCCCTGACCACGCCTCTCCGGCGCTGCCATACGGTCACGTTTATGCCCAAAAACGTGACTATTGGCGCTCTGGAGGAGGTCTTGAGAGCATCGTCCACGGCGCCCTCCCACTCGACGTTCATTTGGGGTGGCCGAGCTACGGCTTCTGCGACTAGCCTCAAGCGCCCGCGCCGACCTCAGGCGGGATGTGTCACGGTGTGGCTGCTGCTGCGGCGAATCGTGTGGCGAGTGTTGCGAGGTGGGCGTGCAGCTCGGGCGGCCCGTCGATCGTGAACGGCGCGCCGAGGAGCCCGAGGTAGACGGAGAGCTGCTCCAGCGTATTAGAGCCTGTTTGCACCGCGCAGCTGTTGGGGTCGAGTTCGGTGATTTGTGCGGCTGTGGGTGGGATGCGGGTGCGCACCTGGTCGGCAGGAGCCTGGACGATCGCGCGCGTTTGGTAGGCGTAGGGGGCTTGGGAGATCGACCGTGATACGTAGTCCGCGATGTCTTGGGTGGGCAGGGGTCGCTCGGCGAAGCGCCGGTCAGGCATCGGGGTGCCCTGGATACGGTCGACGCGCAGCGTGCGCCAGTCTTGGCGGTCGCGGTCATAGGCCAGCAGATACCAGCGTCGGCCGGTGTGCACGAGGCGATGGGGCTCGAGGTGGCGACGGGAGGACTCCCCGCTGTGCGTGTGGTAGTGCAGCGCGAGGCCTTCGCGGTCGCGGGCAGCGGCGGCGAGCGTGACCAGCAGCCCGGGGTCGACACCGGCCGGGTCGCTAGCGAGCGTCAACGTGGCCCGGCTGACAGCGGCGACGCGCCGGCGCAGGCGTGTGGGTAGCAGGCGTTCGAGCTTGGCCAGCGCGCGGACGGCTGTCTCCTCCAGGCCGGCGACCGTCCCGGCGGCGGCGGTGCGCAGTGCGACGGCGATCGCGATCGCCTCTTGGTCGTCGAGGAGGAGCGGCGGCACCTCACCGCCCGCGTCCAGGCGATAGCCGCCCGCCGTGCCGCGAGTGGATTGCACCGGGTAGCCCAAGGAGCGCAGGCGAGCGACGTCGCGACGGACCGTGCGGGCGTCGACGTCGAGGCGGCGGGCGAGTTCGGCGCCGGACCAGTAGCGGCGGACCTGCAACAGGCCGAGCAGATCGAGCAGGCGGGCAGCGGCGGGCACGACTCCAAGCATCTTTGCGCTTTAGGACCGTTTCTGTCCACAAGGGTTCTGAGCATGGGGGCATGACGACAAACACACCCAGCCTATTTCAGATCGAGATTCCCGACTCAGACCTGGAGGATCTCCGCGTGCGCCTGGCGCGCACTCGCTGGCCCGACGAGCAGCCCGGCGTCGGCTGGCAACAAGGAATCCCGCTTGAGGTAATGCGCGAGCTGGCCGCCTACTGGGCCGACGGGTTTGACTGGCGCGCGCGCGAACGGCGCCTCAACGCCCACCCTCAGATCACCACGATCGCCGGCGGCACCCACTTGCACGCGGTGCACGCCCGCGCCAAGGACGCTAACGCGCTGGCCCTGGTGCTCCTGCACGGCTGGCCGAGCACGTTCGCCGACTACTCAGACCTCGTAGCGCCGCTACAGGAGCGCTTCCACGTCGTCACCCCGTCGCTGCCGGGGTTCGCGTTCTCAGGCCCGGCGCCCGGGCCCGGCTGGGGAGTGCGGCGCATGGCCAGCGCGATCGCCTCACTCATGGACCAGCTCGGCTATCGACGCTTCGGCGTCCACGGCTCAGACACGGGCGCCGCGGTTGGCAGATGGCTGGGCGTCGACTACCCCGACCGCGTTATCACGCTTCACAGCTGCGGGACCGTCGGCGCCCCCGGCCCCGACGACAAGCTGACCGACGAGGAGCGCCGCCGCGTGAGCGGACGCGACGAGTACATGCAACGGCACTCGGGCTACGCGATCCAACAGTCACAGCGCCCCCAGACGCTGGGCTATGGGCTGACCGACTCACCAGCCGGCCAGCTCGCCTGGATAGCCGAGAAGCTGATGTGCGACTGGCCCGACCCGCAGACCCCGATCGACCGCGACGCGATTCTCACCACCGCTTCGATCTACTGGCACACCGCCACCGCGACGACATCGGCCCGCGCCTACTGGGAGGGTGCCCGCGACAGCAGCTGGTACGCCCCCCCCGAGCCCAGCACAACCCCCACCGCCGTCGCGGTGTTCCCCAACGGCCTGGCGGGCAGCCTGCCGATCCGCCGGTTCGCCGAGCGCGTCAACAACATCACACGCTGGACGGAGTTCGACCGCGGCGGTCACTTCCCCGCGCTCGAGGTCCCCGAACTACTGCTCGACGACCTGATCGCAACATTTGGCTGATGCCAACGCTCTGCCAACTCTGAGCAGGTGCCGAGGTCGCTGAGCGAGCCGCTGTTTGTGGCGCCGGTGGCCATCGGAGCCCGGCTATGCGGTCACGAAAATGCCCAAAAACCGGCAGTGGATACCGCGGTCCGAGGGGCGAGGCGGGATAGCGCGTTCGGGCTTTGCTGTTGAAGGGCTCCTGGGCCCGAGGTGAGGCTGATGAGTTCTCCGACGTCGACTTGGGAAACGCAGGAGCCAGCGTCCCGGTCTTCGCGCAATTCGGGCCTTGGGCCCCGTTGGTTAGAAAAGAGCTAGTTTGGTGAGCAAAGGGATAGGATCGACGGCGCGCGGCCGCAGAGAGCAAGGTGAACAGTCCCAGCGAGAGCGCGTATCACGAGCGCCTGTTGGCCGCGGTCGATCGCGCCTGCGCTGACTCGCCCGACGGCTGGGCCTACGCGCGCGAGATCGCGCTTGCCTTCGAGCCCGGACCGGTCAGCATCAATGGCACCGGCCAGCGCCTTTCCGCGGCTCGCACGCACGGCCTTGTCATCTGTCGCCCCGGCACCAAGGACCGGTTGCAGTGGCAGCGGGCATAGCCGTGCCGTCCTCGCGCGAGAGCGCCGAGGGCGCTGAACGGCTCGCGGCCCGGGGCTGGCACTGTGGCGCTGTGTAAGGCGTTCTGAGCCCTCCGCTGAGGAAGTCGCCATCGTCCGCGACCCGCCTATACGGTCATCACGAGAGTGCCCGAAAACGTGACTATCGCGGCCCTGCGGGCTACGCTGAGGTCAGGACCTCGGCGGTGGTCGCGCCCGTAGAGACAATCGATGCTCAGCAGTTCGATGGCTCATCCCTCAGCATTGCCATGAGGGCGGCAGGTTCGATCGGCCTGGCAGCGCTGCTCGCTCTGGTGTTGGCCTCATGCGGCGCGCGAGCCGGCGCTAGCACCAAACGGGTTCCGGGCCCTCAGGACATGGCCGCCACGCGCGCGCCGATCCAGCGCTTGCTCGAGGGCGACGGCATCGGCAGCGTCAAGTTCGGCCAGCGACCGGCCGTGGTGGCCGCGACGCTCGGCCGGCTATTCGGCCCTCCCGTTGGCGCAAGTCAAATCCCGAACGGCTACCGCCGCGACGTCTGCGGGTTCTACTCCCAGGAATGGAGCGGTCTGGGAGCAGCATCAACCGGGCGGTTGTTCGTCGCCGAGCTGAACGTCTGGGTTAGGAACTCCCGATTCGCCGGTTACAGCTTTTTGGATAACAACATCGCGACCGACTTCAAGATCGACTGGAACCAGTACGCCAGCCACCCAATGATGCTCGCAACGCCCAGCGGCCTGACGGTGGGCGACCAGCTCGCGCGCGCCCGCGAGCTCTACGGGCAAAATCTCGTCGTGACCACCCAGATGCAAGGAACACCGCCCAACCCGAGACTCGAGCGGCTCCCGGTGTGGGAGGCGTCCACTACGAGCGGACGAATCGAGGGTGGGATTGGCAGGACCATCCTCACCGAGAGCAACACCGGCAACGCCAATCATCGGACATGGAGCCAGCAACGAAGCATCTCCTCGATCGGCGCTGGCGCAGGGCCCGATACGCCATGCTAGAGCGGCAAGCCAGTCGTGGCGGCGAGGGAGACGAGCAACAGCTCGGCCCGCCGACTCCTCGTGGCGAGCTTCCAACCGTCTGGCTTACCACGTACGGTCACACTTTGCCCCATTTCGTGACTATTCCCGCGCTTCGAGCATCCGGAGCCTGGCTAGCGGCGCAAGCGCGCGCCTGCCGGTGCCTACCGGTGAACGGTGAAGGTGGCGGTGCCGAAGGGAGCGACTGGGTGTTTGAGCATCCCGTGGCGGCCGAGATCCATCACGGTGGCGCTGAGATGGTAGGTGCCCGGGCACCATGTCTGGCCTTGGGCCGCGTCGACGACGTCGCTCCAGATCCGGCCGCGCAGGTCCATTGCTCCCCCTCCGCTGCCGCCGTTGACCGTGATCGCTGGGCAGCTGGTGCCGGTCAGACGGTAGCGGTAGTCCGCGTCGTTGAGCAGTACACGGAAGTGCAGGACGAAGTTCGTATGCGGCCCGCCAACCGCAGGGGTGACCCACACGGGGTTCGACGGCGAAGGGTCTCGCTCGGCCGCGCGTGACAGCGGTGTTTCCGGTCCTGGCTTTGGAGGCGGGATGACGCGATTCACGTTGGCGAAGTTTCCGATTCGCTTGATCGCTTGGCCGTCGGCCGAATACCAGATCATCGGAGGTGTTCCACCGTCGAACTCGCGGTCGATCTGCACGGCCGCGGCGTTGTCGCTTACGGGAACCGTGATCGTCGAGCTGTGTTGATAGGTCGGGGCGCCGGGGACGCCTGGTCGTGGTTGTCTTGGCAGCACGAACGCGACCTTGGCGACTCCGTCTGGCACAACGAGATGAACCTGGTCTCGGTCGAGCCGCCGGCGAACGACCGGCCGGCGCCCTCAATCTGAAAGGCGTCGCCGGTTTCTATGTCGGCGGCGGTGGCGTCACCTCCGCCCCCGTTGCTGCTGAACATTTCGAGCGTTTCGCCGCGCGAAGCCCGGCGAGCCAGGATCCGCGCCAGCGCCGGTCGGTCGTAGAAGGCCGACTGTGGAGACTGGCTCTCCAGGGTGGCCAGCGCGCTGGCCGTCGGCGGCTTGCTTGGCACGAAGTAGAGCTTCTCTCCCCACGGCGTCGTGGTCGCAAATCGGACCAGTGGCAGGTCAGGCGTACCTGCCAGCGCTGCGAGTGGAGTACCCGACAGTTGCGAGACGATCTTCGGGTCCAGGTCGCCCTTGGTTTGTGGCCTTCTCAGTACCGCAAGGATGTCGATCAGCTGCTGCCGGCCAGCCACCGATGTGCTGGGCGTCAACCGCTTATGACCGCCCAGCACGAGTAACGCTCCGCCAGCAATCGCCAGTGTCAGCCCCACGAGAAGCGCTGCGGCCAACGAACCGAGGTTAGGTCGATGACGCTTGCTTCGTCCGGCTATCCGTCGGCGCGCCGCGTCGACCAGCTCGCGCTCGAGCACCGCGATCGGATCCTCACCCATCACCCTTGGCTCCCATGCTCGCCCTGATTGCGTTCACGCCTCGGCTCACTCGTTTGCGAACCACACTCTGCGAGCAGCGCAGCTCCGCCGCGATCTCCCGATAGTCCCGCTCGTCGACGATCCGCGCCCGCACCGCCTCGCGCTGATCCTTGGCCAGGCCCTCGAGAAGCTCGAGCGCCGCACCGCCCGCGAGCGCTTCGATCCGCTCGATCCCGCTCATCCGTCAGCGTGATCGGCGCCATGCCCAGCCCGCGACGCGCCTTGTCATCCGCGCATCGGCGACGCTGCGCCTCGTGCAGCTTGTTCCACGCGATCCCATACAGTCAGCTGCGCGCGGCCTCTGATCGAGGCTCATAACGGCGTGAGCCGCCCGGCGGCGAAAGAAACCCAAACCCCCAGGCACACGGCGCCGATAGGAGACCCCGAACGCCTCAGGATCGTCAGCCGTGGCGAGAAGCAGCTCGCCAACGGTACGCGAGTCGGGCCGCTCCATAACCTCTTATTGTCAGCCGCCCGGCAATTGTGCGCAATCCTCCGAGATGGCCAGAATTCCGAACGGGCCCTCTGTTCGTCGCCCGCGACTCTATGGTCACGTTCTTGCCTCTATTCGTGACTGAACGCGCCATAGTCTAAGCCTCGGCTGGGAGTTGGACCGCGAGGCGTCATCGGGTCCGTAGGAGGAAGCGGTGCGATTGGGATCAGTGAGCCGTCCGGTGGGCTCGATTGGCCTGACCATGCTTGCCGTGGCGCTGGTCTCCTGCGGTGGGACGAGCGCAAAGCACGCCCAGCGGGCTGTGGAGCGTCCGCAGACCGGAGCGTTCGTGACCCATCGGTCGCCGACGCGGGTCCCGCCTGCAAGCTCCATCGCGATGACCGAGACTCCGCGGGCACTGCTGGCCGTCTGCCTCGGGAACACCCTGCTGCATCCCATATGCTCGCGGCTGGGGCCGGTGGCAAACCAACCGCACACAACTATCCAACGACTGGGCTTTTGCTACGACCCGGCGGGGCACGATCTGCTCCTACACGGGCGCTACGCGTTGCTGGCAAGCGGCCGTTGTGTTGACGCCGACTGGGGCTATGAAGCCGCTGGAGAGTCGCCCTGCACCGCCGGAACCCGGCTGAGCGGGTGGGACGGAAGGAGTTGGTTGCCGCTTCCGTTTGAGTCTCTGCTGTTCTCGCCCCCATTGCACGTCCACGTCGAGATCGAAGCATCGCGCGGCTCGCTGATCGGGGGCGGTGTGTGGCCGACCGGCGCGCACCCTGTCAGCGACGCACTGCTCGACCCCAAGCGCCCGCGAGCGGTTTCGCTCGGGTGGGTGCGCTGGTACGGCGAGGACGGCCAACTCGTGCTGGAGCCGGTCTTCCCGTTCGGCGGCGAATGGGGCGGCCACCTCGTCTTTCGCTTCACCGCCGGCCACGTGAGCTACGCCATCACCCTCCACGCGTGGATGCCAGCCCTTCGCCTGACAGCAGCCGGCATCAACCGAGTCATCAGGTTTCAGTCAGGACCAGCACTTCCCCATGTGATCGCGACGCTGAAGGCCATCGTCGGCTCAGCTCTCTAAGGACTGCGTCACGATTGAGACGGTCTGGGTTGACGGGTAAATCACGTTTTGCACCTAACGTGCCTCAACGCGCGGATGCGGCTATTGAGGCGATCGTCGGCCCGAGACGACGTATTGGATCCCGCCGCCTGCGGTGTGCAGCTGGCTGGCGGTGAGCTGGCGTGCGACCTCGCGGTTCTCGCTTAGGCGTCGTTGCCATCGAGGTTCGAACTCGTCTGCGGTCCCACCACCGGCGAGGTAGCAGCGCCTTACGTCGGATGCTGACTGGCCGCCCCACCGTTCGCTTGCGGCGGCGTCAAGCAGCGCGGTTCTGAGCGCCTGCTGCGCAGGCGTCGCGTACGGGGGCACCAACGCGAATGTCTTGTCGTTCACGAACGTCTGGATATCGATCAGCCCGGCTTGCGCTAAGTAGCCCGGCACGAGATCCCCGACCGAATTGTCGCCCTCGCCCAGGGCGGCTTTGCCGCGCTCGCAGATCAGGGCGAACGCGACCCGCTCGACCAGCTCGTCGGTCGATTGATCGCCCGTTGTGTTGTCGGCCACGAGGATGCCCGCGAGGTTGTTCGGTTCGGCGGCGAGCAGCAGGCCACCAGGCCGTAACACGCGGCACATCTCGCCGAGCACGGCGGGAACGTCCGCGACGTGAATCAGCAGCGTCTGGCAGGTGACGAGATCGAACGTCTCGTCGTCAAACTCCAGCGACTCCGCGACGCCCTGGATGTAACGGCAGCGATCGGAGATGCCGAGCTCCGTCGCTCGCTCTCGCGCGCGTTCAACCCACCGCGGCTCGCGCTCGACGCCCACGATGCTCGCGTCCGCCGCGAGCAGCGGCAAAAGCAACGCTCCCCAGTGCCCCACCCCAGCCCCCACGTCGAGCGCCGATTGAACCTCGCCCAGTCCGAGGCGCCTCGCGAGCAGCTGCAGATAGTCACGGTTCCACCAGAAGTCGCGTTGTGGATCGAAATAGGCCGCCGAATGCGGCTCTGCGGACGCGTCGAAGCTCACGCGGTCACCCTACGAACGCGGCTGGCGGGCTTGCGAGCCGTCCGACGCGGCGCGTACGGTCACGTTCTTCGACATTTTCGTGATCGTATGCGCCCGTGGCGGGTCCTTGAGCCGTTGGCCGCCAGCTCGTCGACGACGTGGAGGTCTGGGCGGCAACGGCGGGAGGTGCTCGCCGAGACAGAGGCGATCTGGGGCCCTGCGAGGACAGGCCACGACCGATACATCATCAGCTGGCTCCGGGCGCCGGTTGGGGAGAGCGCGGCGTGAGCGGGACGCGGCGGGCGCGAATATCCGTGGCTTCTATGAGGCGCTGGGAGTCGAGCTGCCGGGGTGGGCGCAACGCGAGGCGCCGGTGGCGTGCTTCGCCGATCCGGGCGCGCGCACGGCGACCGCGACCCGTCCTGCTCGGCCAACCTCGAGAACGGCGCGTGGCACTGCTGGGGGTGCAGCACCGCTGGCGGCGCGTATGACGCCGCGCGCTCACGCGCGGCCTTTCGGCGCGCGGCGCGATCGACCTGATGATCGCCCACGGCCCGACCACGCGTCAGATCGCCGCTAGCCGCCGTCCTTCTTCTCCTGGCCGTGGGTAAGGCGCGGGGGACGGAGGGGCCGCCGGACGCGCCCGCCGGTATCGAGCTGGACGCCGCCGAACAGCAGCTCGTCGAGGCGCGTTCCCGGCTGGCCGCGCTGAGGTGGCCGCCTCGGGTGCTGCACGACGAGCAGCGGCGCGTGTGCTCGCGCGCGACCCTGCTCGAGCTGGGGTGCGGGTGGAGCGAAGGAGCGTGACCATCCCGATCCGCAACCATGACGGCGAGCTGCGCGGACTTCTGCGCTACGCGCCGAGTCATGACCGCGCGCCGAAGGTGTTTGGCGACCGCGGTACGCGGCTGGGGCTGATCCCTAACCCCGCGGCCGAGCCGTCCATTTGGGTCGTACTTGTCGAGGGGCCGCCGGACATGATCAGCGCCCGCTCTCGCCGATTGCCCGCGATCGCGGTGCCGGGCGACGACCGCCTGGGAGCCGTAATTGGCGCGGCGCGCGACCGGCTCGCTTCGCGCGGGTGGACGTGGCCGTCCGGGCCGCCGGTACCGCGCGCGCCGTCGCCAAGGCGAGCCGCGTGGACCGACCGGGCGGCCGGTCCACGTCGGCATTCGCGGGACCTCTCGGGCTCGTCCAGTAGTCCGCCTCTGGGCGAGCGTGGCCCTCCTCCGATCCGGATCTACCCGACGGGGGCGAGCTGTGGAACCTCCGGTTCCGGGCCGGGAATCGTGTCGATGGTTTCCATGTCCTTGGTGAACTCGACGTACTCGTCATCCATCAGAGCGCGTGGGTTGAACGACGGGTCGGCCATCACACCGTGGACGCGCCGGCGCTGCATGCCGAAGTTCCCGGCATCGTAGATCGGGAAGATCGCGGCTTCGCGTAGGTACTTCTCGAACATGTGCTGCTTATCCGCGCTGTTGACGCCGACCACCTGCATGCACTTGTAGACGGCGTCGAACAGCAGCTCGGTGCAGTGGATCTTGCACATCGCGCCGATCAGCTCGCCGTGGTAGTCGTGCTGATCGAGATAGTGAGCGGTCTTCCAGCAGAAGTAGCGACATGCCTCGATGCGCGCGGCAACGTCCCCCAGCACGTAGCCGGGGTACTGGTGGTAGATGATCGGCCGTGGCCCTCCCGCGGTGTACGTCCTGGCCCACTCGAGCGCCGCCTCATAAGCCGCGCGCGCCACGCCTACCGCGGCGATTCCGGCCACGGGGCCGGACCACGCGAAGTTCCGGTTGATCAGTAGGTCCCCGTTGCCGAGCGTCCCCTCGATCAGATTCGCCGCGGGAACGCGAGCGTTGTCGAAGATGATTTCGGCGTTCGGCGTGAGTCGGTGCCCGAACTTGCTGATCAGCTTGTAGGTCACGCCCGCGGTGCCCCTATCGACCATGATGGCGGACAGGCCCTCGGTGCCCCCCTTGTCGGGATCGGTCCTCACCACCACGATGCTCGTGTTCGCACCGTTGCCGTCCCAGCCGGCCACGTTGCACGGCCAGTACTTGCGGCCGTTGAGGACGTATTCGTCGCCGTCGCGCTTCGCGACGACTCCAATTCCCGTCGGTCGCGCCATCGGCGTGTCGAAGTTGGCCGTGCCTCCCGGCGACCCCGCCGGCTCGCTCACTGCGTACCCGACGATGTACTCCCCGCTCGGATCGGATGTGGCGGACCGCAGAAAGCGATCCTTCTGCTCCTTGCTGCCCCAGTACCAGACCGGCATCAGGCCGAGCCCGTTCACCAGGATCGTGCACGCGAAGCCCGGGTCGACGGCGCACAGCTCCTCCGCCGCGATGATCACGTCCACGTTCGACAGGCCTCCGCCGCCGTACTCACGCGGGAGCATGCCGAACGCAATCCCCGCGTGGTAGGCCGCTACGTACGCGTCTTTGGTGCGCTGGAACGCACGAAGCGGGTCCGGCTCGGCGTCCGCCTCGCGCACCACCGGTGCCAGAACCCTCTCAGCGAAGTCTCGGGCGCTTGCCTGCAACTCCTTCTGCTCGTTGGACAGGGTGAAGTCGATAGCCATTGATTCGCTCCTACTCTCGTGTGTTGACTAGAGCCGCTCGGGCGTCAGCGCGCGTCCTCCTTTCTGGTGCCGCGGTCGCGGCGAGACCTCGCTTCGCGGCCGCGTGGTTCGCGTTTCCAGGGACCTATCGTGGGACGATATCGCGCCGTCGCGGGAGCCTCAAGACTTCTTAGAGCTCGGCCGAGCCAGAAGGCGCCGGCGGGGCCCGTGGGCTCGTACCCGTGCGGGCGGCAACATCACGGACGCTTTCGCCATACTTTCCGACGTGACGTTCGTGAGCTTCGGATATCGCTTGGTGCCTTGTCGCTGCCGCTGAACAGCAACGATTACGGGATGGGCCTGGGCGGGTTGTCACGTATGGCCGAGGGTCGCAGCTTCTGGCCCAACTTCTTCTCGGGGATCGTGGCCCGTCGGCAGTGGAACCCGCTGGCCATCGACCTCGCGCCAGACGCCCGCGCGTGGCCCGGGCTTCCGGCCGAGCGCCGGCACCGCCTCACCACTCTCCTCGCGGGCTTCCGGGTGGCCGAGGATGCCGTCTCCGAGGAGCTCACGCCGTTCGCCGACGCCATGGGCCAGGACAGGTCGATGTGGTCCGACGAGACGTTGCTCGCCTGGGTCCTTTTCCTGCAGCGCCGCGACGAGGACCGCCACACGCAGTTCTTCGATCGCGTCGCCGAAGAGGTGCTCCGGCTGCCTGGAGCCACCCCGGACGAGCGGCGGGCGGCGGCCCGGGCCCATGTCCCGCCCGGGGTGCTTGATTTGTTCGAGGTGCGGCTGCCCGCGCTGGCGGCCGAGCTCGCGGCCGGTCGCGCCGAATTGAGCGAAGGGATCGGCCTCTACCACATGGTGCTCGAGGGGATTGTCTTCGACGCCGGGCAGCACGCGCTCCTCGACGACCTGGAGGACGACGCCCTGCCCGGCATTCGCGAAGGCGTGCAGCGCGTTGAGCTCGACGAGCGCTGGCACATCGGGTTCGGCCTGCGCTGCCTGATCGAGGCTCAGCCCTCCCCGGAGCTGCTCGAAGACGTGCTGGCGCAAGCCGAGGAAGCGGCCGGGGCGTGGGGCGACGCCGTCCCCGCGGCCACTCGCGAGCGCACCGCTCACAAGGCCGACCGGCGACTCTCGGTCGTCCACCTCATCCACGAGCACGCGGCCGCATAGCCGCGTCGTCTCGCGTACCGAGCGATCCGTGCTCCTGCTGTTCGACGTCGACGGGACGTTGCTCGAAGGCACCACGAAGCCGGTGGGAGTTGCGATGCGTGACGCCCTCAGGGAAGTGCACGGGGTCGACACGAGCATGATCCGAACGGAGATCCCGACGGCGGGCCGGACGGACGGCGAGATCGGCGCGATCCTGCTCGACGCGGGCGTCTCCGCGGAGCGAATCGACGCCCTCGCTGAGCGCGTGCGCGAGACCTGCTGCCGCGCGTACGCACAGCTCATCCCGGACGACATTTCCAATTCCGTCCTCCCCGGCGTGCGGGAGCTGCTCGACTGGCTCACCGAGAAGGAGGACGTGACGCTCGGATTGCTGACCGGCAACTACGAGCCGATCGCGCGGTTGAAACTCGCGCGTGCCGGGTTCGGCTGGGCGTTCGCGCCCGGGCAGGGTGCTTTCGGCTCGGACTCCGAGGATCGCGCGGCGCTCCCGGCGATCGCCCGGCGACGCGCCGGCGGGGCCGAGGCACCGTATCCCCGTCGCGAGACGATCATCATCGGCGACACGCCGCTGGACATTGCGTGTGCGCGCGCGGACGGCGTGCGGTGCGTGGCCGTGGCCAGCGGGTCGTTTACGAGCGACGCGCTGGATGGTGCGGACGTGGTGGCGCGCGACGCCGTCGAGCTCCGGCAGATCCTGTCGGATCTGCTGAGAGCTCAGACTCGCGCCGGACGCTTCATCGTGCGGTAGACGAACTCGCTCGTCTGCGCCGACTCGCGCGCCGCGAGAACGCGATCGTGGTGGGGCGAGTACCGGCACACCGGATCCGTGGCCGTCGCGTCGCCGGTCAGCCGCAGCGCCTGGCAGCGGCAGCCGCCCCAATCCTCCTCCTGTCGACCGAGGGGGCACGAGCGGCACGGCTCCTGCATCCACCCCGTCCCCCGGAAGCGCGCGAACGCCTCGGATTCGTGCCAGATCCACTCCAGCGGATGCTCGCGGACATTGGCGAACTCGAGTCCCGGGATCGTCGACGCCGCCTGGCAGGGCAACACGTCGCCGTTGGGAGCGACGACCATCGCCGTTCGCCCCCACCCGCCCATGCACGGCTTCGGCAGGTCCTCGTAGAAGTCGGGGAGTACCCAGAGGACGTCGACCTTGGGACCGACGCGCTCGCGGAACCGCCTCACCGCTTCCTCACCGCGCCGCAGCTGTTCCCAGGTCGGCATGAGTGCCTCCTGGTTGGGGACGGCCCAGCCGTAGTACTGGGTGTTGGCGAGCTCGAGCCGCTGCGCTCCCAGTTCGAGGGTGAGGTCGAGCAGCTCCTCGATCCGGTCGAGGTTGTGGCGGTGAAGGACGCAGTTGATCGTCAGCGGGAAGTCGAGCTCCTTGACCAGGCGCGCCGCCGCGATCTTCTTCCCGAACGACCTGTTCCCCGCGATGCGATCGTTCTCCTCCGGGTCGGGGCTCTGGATCGAGATCTGCACGTGGTCGAGCCCGGCCGATTTGAGAGCCTCGGCGCGCTCGGGCGTGAACAGCGTCCCGGCGGTGATCAGCGACGAGTACAGGCCGGCGTCGCGCGCCCCCGCGCACAGCTCGACGAGATCGCGGCGGAGCATCGGCTCGCCGCCCGTGAGCGCGAGCTGGAGCACGCCGAGCCGGCGCGCCTCGCCGAACATGCGGATCCAGTCCTCCGTCTCGAGCTCGCGTCGATACTTATCGCCGCCGATGTCGACCGGGTTCGAGCAGTAGGGGCAGTGCAGCGGGCACCGGTAGGAAAGCTCGGCGATCAGCGTGAACGGACGAGTGTCGCGAGTCAGAGGTTCGGTGGCACCGAGAGGGGTCACTGGCGGTGCCTGGCAAGGACGCAGGGAGGGTGCAATATCTGAAGATATTGCCCCGACCGAGGACGCAGCGAGGCGCCGCCAGGGGTCCCTCGAATGCCGCCGTACTTCTGACTCGTGGCACTAGGCGGCGGCATCGATCACTAGTCCTCTCTGAGCCATGGCGTCGACCAGCTCTCGCACGTCCCCGCCGACATCGGCATCGTCGTAGCGGCCGGCGATGACGCCGACGATGTCGTCGAGCGATCGTTCCCCGTCACACAGCTCGAGCACCTCCGCCGCGGTGGGATTGAGCCGCACTGCCCCCTCGGGGACGAGCAGCAGGTGCTCCTCGCGTACCTCGTCGTAGCGAAGTCGCGCGCCGGTGACCAGGCGCGGCCGCGTCATGATCCCGGCCCCGGCGGCTGCGTGTCGCCGTGACCGATCGCGTCGAGCTGCGCCCACAGCATCTCGGTCTTGAAGCGGAGCGCGGCCACCGCGGCGTCCTGCTGCTGACGGCTCCGGCAGCGCTCCACCACGACGTCGAGCGCGTACTGGGCGTCGCGGGGCGCCTGGACGAGCCGTGTCCGGAAGTACTCGAGCCCCGCCGGGTCGATCCACTCGTAGTGGCGCTCGAGCGCCTCGAGCCGCACGCGAATCGCGGCCGGCCCGAACAGCTCGGTGAGCGACGAGGCGACCGCCTCGACCCAGGGCTTCTGGCGCGCGAAGTTCACGTAGGCGTCGACCGCGTAGCGCACCCCGGGGAGGACGCCGCGCTCGGACTCGAGCTCCTCTCGTGAGACGCCGAGCGCCTCGCCGAGCCGCAGCCACGACTCGATGCCGCCGGTGCCGTCGGACGTGCCGTCGTGGTCGAGGATCCGCTGGATCCATTGGCGCCGGACCTCGATCTCGGGGCAGTTGGACAAGATCGCGGCATCCTTGAGAGGGATGCACCTCTGGTAGTAGAAGCGGTTGGCGACCCACCGCCGCAGCTCCTCGCGGGAAAGCTGGCCCGCGTCCATCCGCACGTGGAAGGGGTGCAGGTTGTGG
Organism: uncultured Solirubrobacterales bacterium; assembly: GCA_963731355.1. Taxonomy (GTDB): domain Bacteria; phylum Actinomycetota; class Thermoleophilia; order Solirubrobacterales; family Solirubrobacteraceae; genus Palsa-465. Next base: position 849,557 of record CAVSUS010000009.1, read on the forward strand.
TAGCGGGTCCCGTGCGCGCGCAGCTGGGCGACGAAGTCTTGCGGCGCCCACGCCTCGCGCTCGCCGATTGGTGTGGTGACAGTCTCGGTCATACCTCGACCTCGAGCCCATCGTAGGCAACTTCTACACCCGCGCGGACGACCGCCTTGCGCTCGGGGGAGTCCTCGAGGAGGATCGGGTTCGTGTTGTTGATGTGGACGAGCGCCTTGCGGGGTCGCTCCAGGCGCGCGAGCGCCTCGAGCGTCCCACCTGGGCCCGAGAGCGGCAGGTGCCCCATGTCGCGCGCGCTCCGGCCCGAGATGCCGAGCCGGGCGAGCTCGTCATCGCGCCAGAAGGTCCCGTCGACGAGCACGAGATCGCTCGCGGCGAACCGGGCGAGAACATCATCGTCCAATCGGGCCAGACCCGGAACGTAGGTGACGGCGCCGCCACCCAGGCGATCGCGGAACATGAACCCGCTTGCCTCGAGCTCCACGCCCGACCCATCCAGGTAGCGCGGTGCGTCACCGCCCACATCGAACGACTCGACCGTCAGGCTCGATCCTGCCAGCGCCGTGGCTCGACCCGCTTGGAGCGTCTGCCACTCGGCGCCGCAGTAGCGCTCGAGGATCGGCAGCACCGGGTACCCATGCCTTAGCGCCCGCTCAACCCCCACCTCGCCGTATACGCGCACGGGCGTCGCGGACTCGCGCAGGAGCAGGAGCCCCGCGGTGTGGTCGATCTCCGCATCGGTCAGCAGCACGCCCGCGATCGGTGGGGCTCGGACTCCGTCGGTTTCGGGAGGGGTGAGCGCCGCGAGCTGCTGGCGCGCGTCGGGCGACGCGTTTACGAGAAACCATGGTCCGTCCGACCCCCGGATCGCCAGCGACGACTGCGTACGAGGTCGCGCCCGGACCCCCGCGCGCGCCGCCTCACAGGTGGGACAACGGCAGTTCCACTGCGGAAACCCGCCGCCAGCGGCTGAGCCGAGAATCCGAACGCGCACGCCGCAGACGAAGCGGGACGCAGCCCCAGGCAGCTACCGGAGGCCGCGTCAGCTTCGGGTTCCTAACGGTGATACAGGTACGAGGTGACCTCTGAGCAGAGGTCCACAATCTCAAACTCGGGCTTCACCCACTTCATAAGGAACTCCCTCCCTACTAGAGTGAACGTGGCCGATGTCGCCATCTTAGCGGAACGACTCCGGTCGGGGGATGTCCGCGTCCAGAGGCGGCCGTCCGTTTGCTGACCGGCCTCGCCCTGGATCTGAGCGCTGCCGCGACAGCCTGAGCGCTCTTACGCGTTACGCTGGCGCGATGCACGCCGGAGGCCGCGATCCTCAACTTGCGGCCCCGGCCACGCCTGGACGCCTCGTCGACGCCTCGAAGCTCGATCTCGCCGCCGCCGAGCGCGCCGCTCTCGATCTGCTGCGCGCGATCGGCGCCGACGTCGACTCCCCTGGTCTGCTGGGAACCCCGCGCCGCGTCGCCGCCTCCTTCGCGGAGCTGGTCACGCCCGCCGAGTTTGCCGCCACCTCGTTCGTTAACGAGAGCGGCTACGACGAGCTCGTCATCGCGCGCGACATCCCCTTCCACACGCTGTGCATGCACCACCTGCTGCCGTTCTTCGGCCAGGCGCACGTCGCGTACCTACCGGGAGAGAAGATCGTTGGCATCTCCAAGCTCGGACGGGTGGTCGAGGCGTTCGCCCGGGACCTGCAGCTGCAGGAGCGTATGACCGTGCAGATCGCCGACTGGTTGGAGCAGAATCTCAAGCCGCGGGGCGTGGGGGTCGTGCTCAGCGCCGAGCACACGTGCATGACGATCCGCGGCGTCCGCAAGCCGGGGACGCGGACCGTCACCTCGGCGGTGCGCGGCTCGCTGCGCGAGGATCCGCGCGCGCGCCAGGAGCTCTTCAGCCTTGTCGAGTGATGGCCTCGACCAGGCGCCGCTGATCGAGACGGTGGTGACCACGACGGGGAGCGACGGCGCCGTCAACTGCGCCGCGATGGGAGTGCGCTGGGGCGAGGAGGAGCTCGTCTTCTGGCCTCATCACGCAACCCGCACGCTGAAGAACCTCCGCTTCCGGGGGGAGGCGGTCGTGCATCTGACCGACGATGTACTCCTGTTCGTCCAGGCCGCGCTCGGGCGTCCACGCCCGGCCATGCGCGCGGCAAGCGTGATCGCCGGCTCGGTGATCGAGGACGTGAGCTCCTGGCGGGAGGTGGTCGTGACCGAGATCACGCCCAGCGAGGATGGCGCGGCGCGGTCTCGCGTGCGTGCGAGGGTGGTCGCCGCCGGCGCCGGCACGCGGCAGGCGCTGGGCCTGTGCCGCGCCCGGCACGCCGCCGTCGAAGCGTCGATCTTCGCCTCGCGGCTGAGGTGGCTCGGCGGCGAGCGCGTATGGGCCGAGCTCGCCCGCCTCCAGGAGCTGGTGAACAAAACGGCCGGCCCCGGCGAGCGGGCCGCTATGGACTACGTGCGACGCTACGTCGCCGAGCGGACATGACCGAGATCGTGGTCACGGCGCCGGCGCGCCTGCACTTCGGGATGCTCGATCCGGCCGGGCTCGGCGCGCGCCGCTTCGGGGGCGTCGGGGTGGGCGTCGCGTTTCCCCGAGTGGTGGTGGGGCTCAGGCGCCTGTCGGGGGACGGGGTCACCGCGTCCGGAGCGCAGACCGAGCGCGCCGCGGAGTTTGCTCGCCGCGCCCGGGAGGCGTTTGGACTGAGCGGGGGCGTCGAGGTGAACGTGTACGAGGCCATCCCGCCACATGTTGGGCTCGGGTCCGGCACCAAGCTCGGCCTCGCGGTCGCACGCGGCGTGGCGGCGCTGGCGGGCATCTCGCCGTCGCCGGAGCGGCTGGCCGAGGCCGCCGGACGGGGGGCTCGCTCGAGCGTAGGCGCCTGGACGTTCGCGGCCCCGGGGCTGGTGGTCGAGGCCGGCGTCCGCGACGAGGGTTGGATCAGCCCGCTGGTGGCCAGGTACCCGATGCCGGAGCGGTGGCGCTGCGTGCTCGCGGTGCCCTTCGGCGTGGAAGGACTGTCCGGAGATGCCGAGGAGCGTTTTTTCGCGCGGCTCCGCGCCGCGCGTGGCGCGGAGCCGCGCGCGTCGCGGCTCGTCCTGACCGCGCTGCTGCCCGGTCTGCTGACCGGCGACATCGACGAGTTCGGCGCCGCGCTCACCGAGATCCAGCGAGAGGTGGGATCGATGTTCGCCGCCCAGCAGGGCGGCACGTTTCACCCGCGTGCGACCCCGCTGGTCGAGGCGCTGGAGGCGCTGGGCGTGGAAGCCGTCGGGCAGAGCTCCTGGGGCCCCACGGTCTACGGGATCCTCGATGGCCCCGAGCGGGCCGCCGAAGTAGCGGCGCGACTCGGTGAGGCGGCGGGCGCCGGCACCGAGGTCAGAGTGGTCGACTTCGATCGTCGGGGCGCCTCGATCGCGCGCGGCGGCTCGGGGCAGGCGGCGGCATGAACTTGCTGGTCAGCGTCGTCTCCGCGGAGGAGGCGCGTCGCGCCCTGGCCGGCGGAGCGGACATCATCGATGTCAAGGATCCTCGCGAGGGACCCCTCGGCGCCCCGCCGGCCGGCGTGCTGTCGGAGGTGGTGGAGGTCGTCGGGGCGGCAGCGCCGGTGAGCGTGGCGCTGGGCGACGTGCGTACGCTTCCGCCCCCGGCGGCGCTCGCGGCGCGCGGGACCGCGTATGTCAAGGTGGGGCTTCGTGCCGTGCACGAGGTCGATGACGCCGTGGCGCTCATGCGCGGTGTGGCGGACGCGGTGGGACCACAGACATCGGTGATCGCGGTCGCGTATGCCGATGCCGGCGCGGTCGATCCCCCGGCGCTCGCTCCGACGTCGTTGCCCGAGGTGGTACGCCGGACGGGCATCGCCGGCGCGCTCGTCGACACGTTCGTCAAGGACGGCCGGGGGCTCTTTCACTGGTTGTCCGAGTCAGAGCTGACTCGGCTGATCGCCCGCACGCACAGCGCAGGCGGGACCTTTGGCGTCGCCGGACAACTGACCCGCGGCCAGCTGCGCCGGGTGGCTGCCGATGTGGTCGGGGTCCGCTCGGCGGTCTGTCGTGGCGGTGAGCGGACGGGCGAGCTCGACCCCGAGCTGGTGGCGGCCGCGGCGGCCGAGCTCCACGGAAGGGCTCAACCTAGAGTGATTCGCGTGCCCGTTCCCCCCGGCGCTCGCACCACTACGGCCACGCCGGTGCGGCGCACGGCCTCGGGCAGATAGGCATCCACCGCGCGCCCGCCGCCGCGTGCCTGCAGCTCCTCGAGCTCCGGCGCGGTCACGGCGCTAAGCGGTGCACCGTCCGAGGGCCAGCGTGCGAACACTCCCGCGACCGGCTTGAGCAGGACCGCCTCCTCGGCCCCGATTCCGGCCGCCGCCAGCACGGCCAGCGAATCGCTGGTGACCGCCCAGGACGCCGGCACCCCGGGTCTGCCCTCGAACGCCGGCGCGGCCACCAGCAGGCCCAGTGTTCGGGGGGTGGTCAGCGCGCTCAGAAGCTCGGCGGACGGCAGCAACTGGCGCAGCAGCACGCCGAGCTGGTCCATCGCCCGCAACGCCAGAGCGTGCGCGATGCCATCGCCGAGGCCAAGCCGGGCGTCGAGGGCGCGCACGGCATCGGCGAATGGACCACCGCCGGGGACGACCAGCACCGGCCGGCGTGCCGCGATCTCGCTCACCTCCGTGCACGCCCCGCGCAGTCCCTCGAGCCCTTCACCCCGCAGTAACCCGCCGCCGATCTTGACGACGAGCGCGGGCGGTTCACTCATGGCCCAGCACCGACAGCGCGGTGGCGGCGGCACACAAGCCGCCGCCACCGCCAAATACCGACAGCGGGTACTGCGGATCCGTTGCCGGGTGCACCGGCAAGCCGCAGCGCTCCGCGGCGGAGCGGGCCAGGAACGCGCCGACGCCGACCGCGACCACGGGAGCGCCGGTTGGGACTCGCCGGGCGACGCGACCGAGCGCGGCTGCGATCGATGCCACCTGCGCCTCCTCCACCGCGGCGGCAATCGCCTCGAGGTCGCCGTCCGCGAGCTCCTCGGGGTCCGCGCAGACGACGCGCGCCAGCCGTGAGCACACCTCGGCCGCCGACGCGCCGCGACCATCGGGGAACGTGCACGTGCATGCCTCGGCGGCCAGGTTGCCGCGCAGCAGGTGCGCGTCAGCGCTGATCGCGAACAGCTCGGACGACACCGGGCACGGCCGTCCGCCGATCGGGACGTGCGAGAGCACCGCCGCGATGTTGGTCCGCAATGCGCCGGTGTAGACGAGCTCGCCGAGGAGCAACCGCTCGACGTCGCTGCGCCCGAGCGCGACGACCTCGCATCCCCGGATCGGGATGACGTCCGTGGTGGTGCTCCCGCAGTCGAGCATGATGGCGTCCGGAAGCGAGCGCGCGATCAGCAGTGCGGTCGCCATCCAGTTGGCGGCCGCGCATCGCAGTGGTGCGGCCCGCGCCTCCTCGAGGTCGATCAGCTCGCCGTTCGTGGTCAGCACGCGCAACCCGCGTCCGGGCAGCGCCTCCGACGTGGCCTCGAGCACGTACAGCACTCCGTCTCGCTTGCTCGCGAAGACGTCGACGAGCTCGGCGGTCGTGGTCAGCGCGACCGGGGCGTGGTCGAGCTCCAGTCGACCCACGACGGAAGCGATCGCATCGGCCAGGGCCTCGGGCCGCCGCCACACCTCGAAGGGCTCGGAGACGATCCGGACCCGTCCGTCCCCGGCCGCCACCGCCGCCTTGGTGTTGGCGCCGCCGACGTCGAGCCCGATCACGGGGTCGTGGTGCTCCCGAATGCGGGCATCATAGGCCGACGGTGCAGATCGTTCCGGTGCTCGACCTCAAGGGCGGGATCGTGGTGCACGCGCGTCGCGGGGAGCGCGCCGATTACGCGCCGCTGCGCAGTCCGCTGGTTGCTGGGTGCGAGCCCGTGCCCGTTGCGAGGGCGCTGTGCGGCGTCTCTCGGACCAGCAGCCTCTACGTCGCCGATCTCGACGCGCTGGCCGGCGCACCGGTGGACGAGGCGATGCTGGCAGCCCTGGCGGCGGTGGCGGAGCTGTGGGTCGACGCCGGCGCCACCACCGCCGGGCAAACGGATGCGCTCGCCCGTGCCGGCGTGGCACGTAACGTCGTCGGCACCGAGTCGCTGGGCGCCGATGCCTGTGTGTTGCGCCGGCTGGCGGTCCGCCCGCCCCGGCCGGTGCTCAGCGTCGACCTGCGCCAGGGACGGCTGATCTCCCCCGAGCCCGAGCTCGCCGGCCGCCACCCTGCGGCCGCGGCGCCGCTCGCGATCACCCTGGGGGTGCGCGAGCTGCTGGTGATCGATCTGGCGCGCGTGGGCAGCGGCCGCGGCCCGCCGGTGGATGCCGTGGCCGAGCTCGCGGTGGCCCTCGCGGGCGTCGCGATCTACGCGGGCGGCGGTGTGCGCGGCGACGACGACCTGCGCGCGCTGGAATCGGCCGGGGCCGCGGGCGCGCTGGTCGCCACCGCGCTCCACGAGGGCCGCCTCACACTCTGACCATCGCTTCGCATGCGCTCACAACTCGCTGGGTGAGGTCCTGTTCGCAGACCGACTGCAGCGCCTGCCAGCCCGGGATGCCGTTGACCTCGAGCACGGCGACCTCGCCGTCCGGCGCCACGAGCAGGTCCACGCCGGCGACGTCGGTTTGGAGTGCGGCGGCCGCGGCGAGCGCGAGGCTCCGTTCGGTCTCCGTCAGCGCGACGGCGCGCGGCCGGGCGCCGCGCGCGATGTTGGCCCGCCACGCGTCTGTGGCGCGCTCCATGGCGCCCGCGATCTCGTCGCCGACCACCAGCACCCGCAGGTCCCGGCGGCCGGCGGGCGCGATCGTGCGCTGCACGTAGTACACCGCCCGCTCGAGCTCCAAAGCGCGGAACACCCGGTGGGCCACGTCCCGATCCTCGACGCGCGCGGTCCCGCTGCCCATCGCGCCGAACAGCGGCTTGACGACGACGTCGCCGCCAAGCTGCTCGAACGCCTGGATCGCGCCCTCGTACCGTTCGCAAACGATCGTGGGCGGTGTGGGCAGGCCGGCGCCGGCGAGAACCGCGCTAGCCCACGACTTGTCGACGGTGCGCTCGATCGCGCGCGGGCTGTTGACGCACCGGACGCCGTGCGCATCGAGGACGTGCAACGCGTCCATGCGGAAGATCACCTGCTCCAGCGAGCCGCGAGGGAGACCGCGTACGACCAACAGGTCGAGCGCGTCGAGCGCGGCGCCCTCGGGACCGAGGACGTGCGCGCCGCGCTCGTCGACCTCCGACCGCAGTCGCGTGGCTGGAATCGCCACGACATCGTGCCCGCGTGCGGCGAGGGCGCCGATCAGCCGGCGGGTGTGCCAGGACTCCGAGGCGCCAAGCACTCCGGCGCGCAACCGCCTGGTCACCGGCGGGCTCCGGGGAACCCCGTCACGCGATGGGCGGGTGCTGAGGGCTCGCATGGGGCGGCACGCCACGTTTATAACGCGGCCGCGTCGGAGCGCTCCCTTCGAACGCCGTGGGCATCTGAACTGCTCACCGTCGCTCAACACCAGCACGCACGACTGCGAGCAACGAGCACGAGCCTAGGCGGCGCATCGCGGCCTCCCCGCGACGCCGTCTTGATGAGCACTTGAAAACGGAGGCGAGGACGAGCGGGCTCAGGGCGTCCTCCCCAGAGCCTGGCCGCCTCGTCGAGTCTCAGCCCTTGGCCGTGAGCCGCGTCGTCTCCGGCTTGTCGAGCGTGACCTCGGGCTCTTCCTCGGTCACCTCCCGGTCGCTGAGCGGGGTGTTCGCTCGAACTCATCCCACAGCCGACGGCTCGCTTCACGCTCCTCAGCCCGGCGCTGAAACCACCACTCGTCGCACACGGCGACACCTCCTGTGATCGACACCGTCGATGATGACACCCCCGAGCGGTTGGCCGCAAGAGAGCGCGCGAAACGACCGTTGCTCGCGCGCCGGCGAAGCGTCGAGGTGAGGGAGAATGGGTCGGTGAGCGGTGTGAGATTTCGACGCGCGAGCCCTCCCGGCTCGGTGAGCTGGTCAGCTAGCTCCAGCCGACCTTTGCCGGCGGGAGCGTCCATGCGCCCGGAGCCGGCGGACGTGCTGCGGTTCGGCCGGAGGCTCATGCGTATCGCTGTGACCAGCGCACGGGCAGATGAGGTGCCAACCCCCGCCCGCCTGTTGGCCGAGCACCTTGGGCCGGAGGCGCCGTCGCTGCCGGTGGTGGGCGAGGGCTGGGCGTCCTACGACCACGTCAACCTGCAGGGTGCGTTGGAACGATGGACGCAGGCACCGGGTCGCAACACGACGCTGGTGGGGCTGACCGGCTTTCAGCACACGATGTTCACGCTGGCCGACCTCGCCCAGCCAGCAACGTTTATGCATGGCCCTGGGATCGGCGCCGTGGCTATGGCCAGGTTGGCCTCCGGGCCAAATGGCGCCACCCGGGCGTGCGTCCGATGCGGGCTTTACCTGGTTAGCGAGGGCGAAGCGCGCCTGGCGCTGCTGTTGCGAGAGGGTGATCCGCACCGCCAGAACCAGGCGACGGTGGAGGTCCTGTGTCCCGATTCAGACCGGGCGGCCGCCGTGCTGGGAGAGATCCGGGCGCTGGCGCTCGAGCTCAGCGTGTTTGGACGCCAGATCCTGTCGTTCGACGTGGAGATGTTCGGGCCTCACGATGCTCCTCTGGCCTTCCACGAGCGGCCGACGCTCGCGCGGGAGGACCTGGTGTTGCCCCCGGGGGTGCTTGAAGCGGTCGAGGCGCAGGTGGTCGGCGTGGCTCGCCATCGAACCCGACTAGCAGCCAGCGGCCAGCACCTGAAGCGCGGGGTACTGCTGCACGGCGCGCCCGGCACGGGCAAGACGCACACGGTCCGCTACCTGATGAGCATGCTGACCGACCACACCGTCGTCATGCTGTCGGGCCACGCGCTGCAGTTCATCTCCGAGGCGGTGTCGATTGCCCGCGCGCTCCAACCCGCGCTGGTGATCGTCGAGGACGTCGATCTGATCGCCGAGGAGCGCGGCATGTATCCCGGCCAGCATCCCCTCCTGTTCCAGCTGCTCAACGAGATGGACGGTCTGGGTGAGGACGCCGACGTGACCTTCCTCCTGACCACCAATCGCGCGGGCTTGCTCGAGCCAGCGCTGGCGCAGCGTCCCGGCCGGGTCGACCAGGCGGTCGAGCTCCCGCTCCCTGACGCCGACGGTCGCCGTCGGCTGCTGGCGCTCTACCGGGGCAACCTCGACCTGCAGCTCGTCGACATCGAGCCGATCGTGGCCGCGACCGAGGGCATGACGGCATCGTTTTTCAAGGAGCTCCTCCGTCGCGCCGCCCTCGTGAGCGCCGAGAGCGCTGATCCCGACGGCGACGGGGCGCTGGCGGTCAGCGACGGCCACCTTCGGACAGCGCTGGACCAGCTGCTCACAGAGCGGAATCGCCTAACTCGAATCCTGCTCGGTGCCGGGCACGACGCGCCCCAGCCGGGACCGTAGCGATCACTAATCAGCTCCTGGCTGGAGGCCATGGCAGGATGAGTTGCATGCCGACGGACGCACCTGATCCAGGTTCTCGCCAGCCGCCGCCTACGGTGACCGTTCGAGGCGAGGCGGTCCTCCGCGCCGAGCCCGACGAGGCGTTGCTGTTGGTGTCGCTCAGCGCGCTCGAGCACACGCCCGGAGCGGCACTCGCCGATGTCTCGCGGCGCACCACCGCGCTGTTTGCCCTATTGGATGAGCTCGGGATCGCGCCTGCCGACCGCTCGACGAGCGGTGTCAGCGTCTACGAGGAGTTCGATCACACCAAACAGGGGCGTCGGTCCCTCGGCCACCGGGCGATCTCCGGCGTCGTGGCCCGCTTGACCAATCTCGAGCTGATCGGGGATCTGCTGACGCGGGCCACAACGGAAGTGGATGCGCGGATCGAGGGTCCTCGATGGCAGGTCGCCGCCGACAACCCGGTTCGACTCGAAGCTGCCCGAGCTGCGGCCGCCGACGGCAAGCGAAAGGCACAGGCCTACGCCGACGGGGTCGGCGCTCGGCTCGGAGAGCTGATCAACCTGACCGAGCCGGATCTCGGGTTTCCCGGTGCGACGAGGAGCACGATTCGGCCACTCTCGGCCGCCGCAGAGCCACCAATGCAGGTCGAGTCCGGCGAACAGCAGGTCGCGGCAGCGATCGACGTGACGTTCGCCCTTGAGCCCGCCCGGTCGGGCTCGTCTTGAACGGCCGGGTATGTCACCTCCATCTCGCGCGGGCGGAGGCGAAGGCCACTAGGGCGAAGGCACCGCGGCCCTAACGCGGTTCGCGGCGGCGGTGCGAGAGGCGACTCCGAGCTTGTCGTAGATGTTGTCGAGGTGCTTCTTGACCGTTGTCGGGCTCACCACCAGTGCTTCGGCGACCGCTGCGTTGGTTGCGCCGGCGGCGACCAGATCGATCACCTCGCGCTCGCGGCGCGTCAGCGCGGCGCGGGCCGCGGCCCGCGTTACCGCCACTTCGCCGGCTCGCAGCCGTGGGCGCAGCAGCTCGGCCAAAAGCAACTCCTCATCGGAGAAATCACGGCGAGCGCGGTTGACCCACACGCCCACCAGGCGCCCGGGCGGCTCCGCGAGCCCGAGCGTCAGCTGGTGCTCGATCGACGCCGGGCGCAAGAACTCGCCATACACGGCAAAGCGCCGGAAGCTGCGCATGCTGGTGGTATCCGATAGCCGATGAGCGCCGGGGTCGCCGGCAGCGTGCTGACGGATCAGCGGGTGCTCGCGCATGTGGCGCACGAACGCTGCGCACTGCCCTGGGGAGACGGCGCCCGCCGGCTCGAGGAGGGGCGATAGCGCGCAAGTCGGTGACGGAGTCCCGCGTGGGACCTGTGCGGCGCCGACCTGAAACTCGTTGAAGACCGCCACGTCGCAGGGAAATACAGCCACCACGGCGGCCAGTAGCTCGGCGTGGTAGGCCTCGACCGACGCGGCGGATTCGGCGGCGGCGATCAGTCCCAGGATCGCTTGGACAGCCCTCGTGTTCATTGCCCCGGTCAGATAAAGATACGCCGAACGGCGTATGGGCGCTGAGGCGGGTTTGCGCTCTCATGTCCGCAAACCACCAGAAACGGGGGCCACACATGGCGACGGTAGAGCAGACGGCCAGCGCCGCGCAGCTTCAGGGGCTTTTGCGCGGGAGCTACCTCGATCCAAACGCGCCGGGTTACGACAGCGCCCGGGCCCTGTACAACGCGATGATCGACAAGCGGCCGGCGGCGATCGTGCGCTGCGCCGACGTGGCGGACGTGATCGCGTCGCTCGCTTACGCGCACGAGCACGACATCCGGGTCGCCGTGCGCGGCGGAGGGCACAACGGCGCCGGCCTGGGCAGCGTCAACGACGGCCTGGTGATCGATCTCTCGCCGATGCAAGGGGTGATCGTCGATCCATCGGACAAGGTGGTCCGGGTGCAGGGCGGCGCGACGCTCGCCGCGGTCGATCACGCCACCCACGCATTCGGGCTCGCGGTTCCGGGAGGCATCATCTCGACCACCGGGATCGGCGGGCTGACGCTCGGCGGCGGCCTCGGTCACATCACCCGCCGCTGTGGCCTGACGATCGACAACCTCCTGTCAGCCGATGTGGTGCTCGCCGACGGTACGTTCGTGACCGCCGGCGCCGAGCGCCACGAAGACCTGTTCTGGGCGCTGCGCGGTGGCGGCGGCAACTTCGGGATCGTCACCTCGTTCACCTTCCGCTGCCACGAGGTCGCCAACGTGATCGCTGGGCCGGTGCTCTACGACCTCGACGATGCCGCCGACCTCCTTTCTTGGTGGCGCGAGTTCGGCCCGGCACAGCCCGACGAGCTGAGCGGATTCTTCGCCTTCCTCAGCGTCCCGCCCGGGCCGCCGTTTCCGGAGGAGCTGCACCTGCGCAAGGTCTGCGGGGTCCTGTGGTGCTACTGCGGTGGCGAGGACGACCCCGCGTGTCTTCGCGAGGCGCGCGGCTTCGGATCACCGCTGCTCGACGGCGTCCAGCCCATGCCGCTGCCCGCGCTGCAATCCGCGTTCGACGGGGTCTACCCGCCCGGCGATCAGTGGTACTGGCGCGGGAACTTCGTTTCCGAGCTCCCCGACGCGGCGATCGAGCGCCACGTCGAACACGGCGCCGCGATGCCCACCTGGAAGTCGACCATGCACCTGTACGCGATCGACGGCGCGGCCTCGCGGGTCGACGCCGACGCAACGCCTTGGGCCTACCGGGACGCGAAATGGGCCCAGGTCATCGTGGGCGTCGATCCCGAGCCAGCCAACGCCGATGCGATCCGACAATGGTGCGTGGACTACTGGGAGGCAACCCACCCGTACTCGATGGGCGGCGCGTACGTCAACTTCATGATGGACGAGGGCCAAGAGCGCGTACAGGCCACCTACAGAGGCAACTACGCGCGGCTCGCTGAGATCAAGGCCAAGTACGACCCGGACAACTTCTTTCGGGTCAACCAGAACATCCGGCCCGCGTAGCTCCGCCAAAGAGCAGACGCCACGGCGCGGTCAGGAACCCGACGGCCCGAAGGGCGGGATGTTGCGGAAGATCGCCGGCCGGGGGTCCGGCGGCTCGTCCGGACGCGGGCGCTGCTCCACCGTTGTCTTCCACGGCCGGGCGTCCAAGCCGTCTGGTAGCCGAACGCTCACCACCCGCCAGTCGCCGTCCTCGAGTTCCTGCGCCAACCACCGAAAGCCCTCAGCGCCGTGCTCGCGGTTGAGCTCCGCGCACCGCTGCTCCGCCTCGGCTCGGGTCATGACAACTCAGGCTACCGAGCCCGATCGGTGGGGAGAGAGACAAGTCGGGCGTCTCGCGCGCTTGCTGAAGTCACCAGCTTTGTCGACGCGCGCCGCCCGGCGTTGTGAGGAGCGAACACTTCGAAATCCCGGGCTAGCCGTCATCGCGGCACGTGCGTGATCGAACGCGTCATATATGCACACTAGGTCACGCACGTCCGCGTTGAGACGCGACCGCGGACAAGGCGCAGATCAGGCGAACGAGCGCTCGAGCACCTCGGGCGCGAGCCCGCCGCCGTGGTGGGCGCGCCCAGACTCGGCGCTGGTCAGCGTCACGGCGGCGGGGCTGAACAGCATCGGATCGATGTCGTAGAAGTTCCAGTTGGCCGCCGCGAGCAGCTCCCCGAAGGGCGTGCCGAATGCGTCCGAGGCCGACGAGGGCAGGCGCTGCGCGAGATCGGCGGCCTCCTGGTCGGGGGCTTCGATCCACAGGTGCACCGTGCCGCCGTACAGCACCGCGTCGTTGGTGCGTCCGATCGCGGCTCGGTCGTCGGCGGCCACGGGAGCGATGGGGCAACATCCCCAGCCGCTGCGCACTCGGGCTGGGTCGACACCGAGCTCGTGCAGTTTGTGTAGCGCGGTCTCGACCACGCGGGCTGAGATCTGCACCGAGCCGCACACCGAGGCGGTGGGGGCGATGAGAAACGTCACCTCGGACGCCCGAACCCCACAGCGCTCCGCCACCTTTTCGACGATCTCCGCCGGCGGGTCCTGTCGGGTCTCGAGGCACAGGACCGCCCGCTCGGACCGTTCCTGCCAGGCCAGCTCCTCAAACAGCTCTTCCGCTCGCGCCAGCGCGCGTCCGGGGCCGCTGGCCATCGCGAAGAAGTCTCCGTGCTCGAGCTTCCAGCCCGCGTACTGCGCGGCGAGACACGCGGCGGCCGGTTCGTCCACGCAGACCCCCACTCCGGGCCAGGTTCGCTCGCCGACGGAAACCGGCACCGGGTCGGGCCGGCCCAGGCCGCCCATGCACGCGGCCGCGAACCCCAGACCGGCCTGCAGCCCGCCACGGGCATGAGCTCCGCAATCCACCAACCGGGCGCCGGCGTCCAGGGTGCGCACCTCGACCCCGAGCGCGGCGGCGTCGTCGACGAGCGCATCCACCAGGGCGGCAGCACGTTCGTTCATCGAGAGGCTCACGCTCACGCTGATCGCCTCCGCCCGGCATCTGGCCTCGCCTGAAAGTCGGCGACCTGACTCATGCGGCTTCCTCCTCGTCGAAGATCAGGATCTCTCCCCGGCCGAGCTCGGTGCGGTCGCCCGACCACCTCGCCCAGGTCCCGCGCGGCAGCGCGTCGTCCACGGTCAGGCCGAGCTCCCGCGCGCGGCGCAGCTGCAAGCCGAGCGCCGGCGGGCGATAGCGGGTGGCAAACGCGTAGACCGGTAGCGGCTCGACCGCCTCCCCCGACACCAGGCTGCCGCGCTTGTTACCGAGCCCCGCCTCCGCGCCGATGCCGCGCAGCGCGATCACCGTCCCCGCCAGCATCCGCAACCCGGCGCCGTTCGCGGTCCGCCCGCCCACCGCGACCAGCCCCCGCCGGAGCCCGGCGCCGGCCTCCTCGCCGGCGTCCCCCGCGACCACGATCTCGCCCCCGGTCATGCCCGCGCGCGCGCCGGGGTAGGCGCCGCCGAGGCGAGCGCCCGCGTCGCCGGAAACGTGCAGCAGCCCCCCCGCCATCTCGGCGCCCGCCCAGGCTCCGGCATCACCGCGTAACACGATCTCCCCGCCGCTCATGCGGGCACCGACGTGATCCCCGCACGGCCCCTCGATCAGCAGCCGCCCGCCCGCCATCAGGGCGCCGATCCCGTCCATCCGCCGGAGGTCGCCTGCCAGCACGAGCTGCTCGTCGCCGGTGCCGGACACCTCGAACAGATCGCCGACCGTCAAGACCTGACGACCGCAGCGTACGGTCAGCGTGGCGACGTCGGACGCGGCGAGCCCCTGCAGCCGCTCGGGTGTCAACCCGTCCGCCCGCACGCGCGCCGGCGGCTGTGTCTTTAGGGTCAGGGTAAGCGTCACGGCGGGTCGCGCAGCTCCGAGAGCGGGAAGTGAAATTCGCCGAGCTTGCCGCCGAAGTTGGCGGCGGTGACGTGCGTTGCGCCCGCACCGGCGGCGGCGTGGAGCCCGCGGCGCATCGCTTCGCGCACCGCCTCCTCGGAGACGCCGTCGATGACGATCTCGAACATCGCCCCAACGCCGTCGGGGACCAGTGTGTCGTCGACCTGCGCACGGAGCGTGGGGGCCATTTGATGGTTGGTTGACGCGAGCATCGAGGAGGAGGTGAGCGCGCCGACCTTGCTGCCACTGC
Source organism: uncultured Solirubrobacterales bacterium (assembly GCA_963731355.1). Lineage (GTDB taxonomy): Bacteria > Actinomycetota > Thermoleophilia > Solirubrobacterales > Solirubrobacteraceae > Palsa-465. The sequence continues at coordinate 864,676 of CAVSUS010000009.1, forward strand.
GGACGATCCCGCCCGGGAACGGCAGTGCGACGCCCTCGCCGCGCATCGCGTCGGCGGAGGCCTGCGCGGCCGCCAGCGCAGTGGGATCGTCGCCCGCCCCGATCACCAGGTTCCCGCCGCCCACGCCCCTGCCGACGCCCACCGACTCCGAGACCAGGAATTCTCCCTCCATCACCGGGATCCGCCAGAAACGCCGCCCCGCGATCATCTTGCTGGCCTGAAATCCGTCGCCGAAATGGCGCAAGGTCGTCCCCAGCGCGACGGTCCTCTCGGCGCCGGGCAGCCCGTCGAAGCACGCCGTGGTGGGACAGGTCATCACGCACTGGCCCACGCGGTCGATGACGCGCTTACCGACGCCCTCACGGTCCATCGCGAACAGCAGCACGGCGACCCCCGGCCGGCCATCGGGGGTGTCCTCGGTTTCGAGTCGCCGTTCAACTGCCGCTTCGCACTTACAGCCGATCACCGACGTGGCGAAACCGGTCGCCGAGCGCGCCGCCTCGTGCGCCCACGATTCGGTGTCGGCGGTGATCACCAGCCGCGCGTAACGCATCGGGAACGCCTCGGCGAATGTGTCGGCGACCTCGGTGGCGCCGAGCGCGTATGCGGTCATCCGCCGGCCTCCACGATCCTTGCGGGCTCCCGCAGACCGGGGTCGCGCACCGGGTAGTGGTCGAAGGCGACCGTGTAGCGATCGCCGAACAGCGGCTCCAGCACGCGGCTGACCAGGGGGTCGAACTCGGCCCGGCTCGACAGCAGCAGCCCGTCCTCCACCCGGCGCAGGGCGCCCTCCTCTACGACGAGCTCGCCACCCTTGATCACGTACCGCGGGATGGCGAACATCTCCTCGCGGTCGGCACGATCGTGGTAGATCGTCACGTCGGCGTCGGCTCCGATACCCAGGTGGCCCTTGTCGAGCAGGCCGAGCCGGCGCGCCGGCGCGGCGCGCGTGATGATCGCGATCTCGTTCAGGGTGTACTCGCGGTTCAATCCGTCGGAGAGGGCGGTCCGCCTGATCGCGCGCTGGTTCGCGCGGCCCATCTGATCTTCCCGGAACGCCCGGTCCATCAGCAGGCGGATCAGTTTCGGATAGGAGAGGAACGAGCCGCCGTTGGGATGGTCGGTGGACAGCATCACCTGCCACGGGTTCTGGCCCAGCAGGAAGAGCTCCAGACCGATCCCCCACTGCAGGGCATGGACGTAGTTGCCCCTCTGGTACGTGTAGGGGACGATCCCGCAGCCGGTCTCGACCTCGGTGTCGTGGTTTATCCATTTGCCACCGCCGAGATCCCGAAGGACGGTCGACACGGGAGCGTCGGCCGTCATCGTCACTGCCGGCCCGAACATCACCTGGCCAACGTCGGCGGTGATCTCGGGATGCGAGGACAGGTGCTCGAGCAGCTCGGGCGCCCGGGAGCGAGGCTGACCACCGGGCCTGCCGCCGTAGCTGTGAAACTGGAGGTGAGCGAAGTGCGCCGGGCGTCCCGACAGCGTGCGCATCGTGTCCAGCGTCGTGTCGGCATTGCCGGGCACGCCGAGGTTGTTGGCATGAACGTGGACTGGATGCGGCAGTCCGAGCTCGTCCACTGCTCCACCGATCGCCTCAAGCACCTGGCGTGGGGTCACCTCGAACCCCGCCACCGCCTCGTCGAGCGAGTGAACGTTGCCGTTGTTCTGCTTGAAGAGCTCCACGCCGCCGGGGTTGACGAGCTTGACGCCGTAGGCGCCGGTCGCCTGAAGCCACCACGCGACCGTGTCACGCAGCTCGGGCGAGACCGCGCCGCCGGACTGCCGGATCAGCTCGAACAGCACCTGGTTGTTGCCCATCAGGATCAGGAACGCCTTGTCGATCATCGGCGTGTCGCGCAGCTCGGAGAGCACGTGGCGCGCGGCGAGCGGCGGGGCGGCCGCCTCCACGACCGTGGTGTAGCCGAGCAGCGAGTAGCGGTAACCGGTGGCGAACGTGGAGGGGACCAATCCGCCGGTGCCCGAGCGCAGGAGCTCGGTCCGATCCACGGGATCGTCTCGACGGTCCTCGGGAGAAAGCTTGCGCGCGGCGTTGACTTTGGGACCGGCGATGTGGGCGTGGATGTCGACCCCACCGGGCATCACCACCATTCCGCGGGCGTCGATCCGGCGAGCCTCGGGACCGACTTCGGCGACCACCTTGCCGTCCTGAAGGCACACGTCTCGGATCTCGCCGTCGACGCCGTTGGCGGGGTCGTGGACCTTGCCCCCGGTGACTCGAATCGCCGTCACGCTTCGATCTCCGCGACCAGGCGCGTCAGCATCTGGGCCGCTGTCGGCGCGTCGCCAGGGAGCGGCGCCTGGAGTGCCAGCGGGACCCCATCGAGCCGGTGGGCGGTGCCGCTCGCCTCGACGCCGGCGGCCGCGGTGCGGATCGACACCTCCACGCCGTCGACCGGCAGGCTGCACAGCGCGATCTGTGCCGCGTCGCCGGACAGCTCGCCAGCGTGGCCCTCGATCCGCAGCGACACGTCGACGCTCTCATGGCTGGCGAGCGGCGGCATTGCGCTGACCAGCTCGGGAAAACCATGGACCAGATCCACGCTCTCGGAGTACCCGGTCTGCCAGGCGAGCACGTCCTGCGTGCCCCTTGTCCCGGTGGCGCGCGGAAGCTCCAGCGTGACCACATGACGTTCGTGGGATAGGTCCCGCACGAGCTCGTGCAGGGCGAGGGCGCGCCGCTGACCGCCGGCGCCGGCGGCCAGGCCGGATCCATACACGAACGCGACGTGGGGAACGGCCGTGATGCGCACCAACAGCCGGTCCAGCTCGGCGGCGAGGTCACTCGGGCGCGACCGCAGTCCGCGGTGCAGCGCATGGAGCTGGGTGAGCGCCTCGAGATCGCGCTCGCGCGCCCAGCGAAGCCGTTCGTCCGCGCGCGCCGCCGTGGCCGTGTCGCGGCCGCCGACCACTACCAGCGTGCGGTCGTCGTCGGGAAGCGGGGCCGCGTCGCCGCCGCCGAAGCCGAGGCGGTCGAGCAGCCGCGGATGGGTGGTCTCGGGATCTTCGCGCCAGATGACGACCAGCCGCGAGCGATCGCGGATCTCCCCCAGGGTGGCGCTCGACGCTCCTCGCAGCGGGACCGCCGGCCCGCCGGCCCAGGGACCGGTCATACCGTCCGGCACGATCAGAGCCCCCAGTCGATCGGCGAGCGCAACGGCGGCCCTCGCGTCCTCGACGGTGGCCCACTCGAATCCGTACACGAGCGGACGCCGCGCGCCTCGCAGCAGCTCGGCGGCGCTCCTCAGCGCGGTCTCGACGTCCGCCGGCCGACCGCGGATGGTCGCCGCGGGCGCGTCGGCCCGCCGGTGAAGGCGCTGCGAGAACCAGTCAGCGCCGAGGGAACACTCGGGCCGGAGGCGCACGGCCTCGCCTGAGCGATCGACGGTTACGTCGTCGCACAGGAGGCCACAGCCGGCGCAGGTGACAGGACCGACGTCAGTCACGGGCCAGCACCGCTTCGGGGAGCGCGGACATGAGCAGGGACCCGCGCGCGGCCAGCTCCGGGGCCGTCGCGGTGGCCGAGATCAGGGTGCACACCGGGGCGCCTCGTCTGATCGTCTCCCCGGCGCGTGGGATGTCGCGCACCAGGTCCGCCGGCCACCAATCGGGATCGGGAGCGCGCACATCGCGCTCGGCGAACAGCACGAGCTTCACCCTCGCGCTCCTCCTCGCCGGCGGGATCCCGGCGGTCGGAAGGCCGATGCCGCGTGCCCCCCGGACATGCGCCTCGAAGCTTCCGGGGCCGAACAGCTCGAGCGCAGCCGGCGGTCGCGGATTGACTTCCACGACCCAGGCGTGGCGCCCGTCCCATACGGCGTCCACCCCGAACGCGCCGCGGACGCCAAAGCGCGCCGCCACCTCGGCGCAGACCGCGCACAGCTGACCCTCCAGCTCGGAACGCTCGCCGTCAGGCAGACGCGGCGGCGCAACGTTGCCCGTCCACCAAAAGCCGGGTGGGCGAAGCAGCTGCTCGGTGAGGCGGAGCACGACGGCGCGCCGGCCGTCGCCGATCGCCACCGCCGAGCACGACAGCCCGTGGACGCGGCGCTGGAGGATCTCCGTGTGCCGCAGCGGGGCGCCCGCCCACGGTCGCACCCCGCGGCCTCCGCCCCCATGCCGCGGCTTGCGCAGCCAGCCACGGGCCGCCGAGGCCGGCGGAAGCTCGTGCCCCGACCGGGTCTCGGGGGCCCGCGCCCCAACCGCCCGCGCCGCGGCACCCACCGCCCAGGGGTCACGGACCTCTATGAGAAGTTCGGGCGGTGTTCCCAGCAGCTCCCGCCCGCGTGCGAGCTTCGCCACCAGGTCGGGCCGGTTCTCGAACCCGGCGCCGTAGAGGACTGCTTCGGCGTCGAGGTCGGCGGCGAGCGCAGCCAGAGCGTCATTGCTGCGCGCGGTCGCCACGCGGGCGACCGCGCGCAGGTCGACGTCGCCGAACCGGTCCAACGCGATCACCTCGTATCCATCGGCCACCGCCAGCTGGGCGAGCATGCGCGCGCTGACGGCGACCACGAGGACCCTCATCGGAGTCTCGTTCCGGTAAGCAGCGCGGCGAGCAGGGTGGCTGCGACCAGGTCGGCCGTGGTCCCAGGATTGAGCAGATGGTCGCCTCCGCGCAGCGAGGCGTCGAAGTCCTGAAGGGTGCGGGTCCCCTTGAGTACCTCGCGCGCCGCCGCGGTCACCGCCTGCGCTGCCGCGGTGCCGGCTTTGCGCTCGATCAGGGTATCCGGGCGGGAGGCCAGCAGGCCGATGTGCACTGACACGATCGCTTCGAGAGTGGGGACGCCGTCGCCCAGAGCATCGGCAAGCAGCGGAAGGCCGGTGTCGAACACGATCCCGTAGCCGGTTGCATATTCGGAGGCGATGCTGTCGCGGTGGGCGGCGGCCGCCATCGCCTCCCGCAGCGAGACGCGCGCGGGGGCCCTCACGTCGTGCTCGGGTGCCTCGCCCAAGCCTCCGGGACGAGCCTCGACGATCGCCTCGAAAGCAGCAGCGGCGTCGTCGACGTCGAGCTGCGCGAGGGTCCTCTCGGTCGACGATCGCAGCCCTTCGCCGTCGCGCCGCGTCACCTCCGCGCGGACGAGCGGGGAGAACAGGAGCACGATCCCGAGGTTGGTGTTGCCGCCGGCGACCCGAGAGGTCGCGCGAACCCCGTCCGCGATCAGCCCGCCCACGCTCTGCTGGCGGACCCGCCGGCGCGCGAACACGGGCCCGAGCGCGAGCGCCGAGCGCACCATGTCGACGTATGTCGTGTCGGAGAAGTCGTGGGCCGGGGTGATGTTGCCGGGCTTGGCAGCCGACACCTCAAGCAGGCATGCGAGCTGCACCTGATGCTCTAGTAGGTCCCCGCTCAGCGTCGAGTGAGCTAGGGTTGCGTTCATCCGCGTCACAATACGAGAGGGAGGTACACAAGCATGGCCATCACCCTGGCGACCGGCGAGGCTCTGGTCGGCGAAGGTAACGAGGTCGCCCACATCGACCTGCTGATCGGATCAAAGAACGGACCGGTAGGTGAAGCCTTCGCCAACGCCTTCGTGAACGAGAAGGAGGGTCACACCAACCTGCTGGCGGTGGTCGCCCCCAACCTCCCGGCCAAACCGGACACGGTGATCACCAACAAGGTGACGATCAAGGGCGCAAGGCAGGCCGTGCAGCTGTTCGGTCCCGCCCAGGCCGCCGTTGCCCGCGCGGTGGTGAGCTGCGTCGAAGAGGGCGTGATTCCCAAGGACCAGGTCGACGACCTGTGCCTGGTCGTGGGGGTGTTCATCCACTGGGAGGCCGAGGATGACCAGAAGATCTACAGCTGGAACAACGAGGCGGTGAAGCAGTCGATCTCGCGTGCCCTGAGAGGCGAACCGAGCATCGACACGGTGCTCGCCGAAACGCCGGCGGCGCGTCATCCGTTCGCGGCCGGCGCCGAGGCGGCCTAGCGGCGGCCGGCCGGGAGTCGTTGACTGCGCAGACCGGAGAGTCGCCGCTCGCCGGTCTGCGCACGGTCGTCACCGGAGCGAGCTCCGGCATCGGGAGGGCAATCGCCGTCGCCTTCGCCGCCGCCGGCGCGCGCGTCGGCATCGGCTTCTGGCGCTCGTCGGACGCGGCCCGAGAGCTGGCGGACCAGCTGGGGTCCGTCCACCCGCTGCTGCGGGCGGACCTCAGCACGGCGGACGGTTGTAGGTCGATCGTGCGGGACGCGTTCGGCGCGCTCGAGATTGTCGATGTCTGGGTCAACAACGCCGGCGCCGACGTGCTCACCGGGGAGGCCGGCGAGTGGCCAGCCGAACGCAAGCTCCAGGCACTGCTCGAGCTCGACCTGAAAGCCACGATCCGCTGCTCGAGGCTCGTGGCCGCCCGCATGCGACCGGGGGGCTGCATTCTCAACCTCGGCTGGGATCACGCCACTGTCGACGGGATGGCCGGTGATGATCCGGAGCTGTTTGCCGCCGTCAAGGCGGCAGTGCTCGGCTTCTCGAAGTCATTCGCGCGCTCGGTCGCGCCCGACGTGCGGGTCAACGTCCTGTGCCCGGGCTGGATCGAGACGGCGTTCGGGGAGGGTGCCGACCGCGACTTCCACGAGGAGGTCGCGGCGAGTACACCGCTGCGCCGGTGGGGCCGACCCGAGGACGTCGCCGGGGCCGCGGTGTGGCTCGCCTCGCCGGCCGCCAGCTTTGTCACCGGGCAGGCAATCAACCTCAACGGCGGCGTAGTTGGCTGACACGCTGTTCGTCACCGGCCGCCTGGCCGAGCCGGCGCTTCGCTACGTCGCCGCCCAGCTGGGGATCGACCACCAGATCATCGTGATGAACATCAGCGTCGCCGCGCTGATGACCACGCGGTGGATCGCCAGGCGGCTGGAAGTCCCGCCGGGGGTGGACAACATCGTGATTCCGGGTCTGTGCGAGGGCGACGTCGACACCCTGCAACACACCGCCGGCTTGCCCGTGCGCAAGGGCCCGGCCGACGTTCGCGCGCTGCCCGAGTGGTACGGGCGGGAGGCCGTCCGGACGGAACTCGGTCCGCGCGATGTGCGCGTGTTCGCCGAGATCAACGACGTGCAGTCGTTGTCGCGCGAGCAGGTCATCGACCGGGCGCAGGCCTACCGCGCGCAGGGAGCCGACGTGATCGACCTCGGCCTGTCGCTGGATCGCTCCTGGCTGACCGAGGGACCGCCGACGATCGCGGCACTGCGCGAGCGCGGGCTGTCGCTCAGCATCGACACCCTCGACCCCGAGCACATCCGGATGGCCGACGCCGCCGGCGTGGATTACGTGCTCAGCCTCACGCCAGAGACGATCGACCTGGCGGAAGAGCTGCGGGCGACGCCCGTGCTGATCACCGAGGATCCCGACGACCTCGACGGCCTCGACCGCATGGCCGCCCGGATGGAGGAGCTCCGCCGTCCCTACCTGCTCGACTCGATCCTCGCTCCGATCAACTCCGGCTTCGCCGCGTCGCTGGCCCGCTACGTCGAGGTTCGCCGTCGCCACCCCGAGGCCGAGCTGCTGATGGGGATCGGCAACATGACCGAGCTCACCGAAGCCGACTCGACCGGAGTGACCGCGTTGCTGATCGGCTTCTGCCAGGAGGTCGGCATCGGCGCGGTGCTGACGACCGAGGTGATCGGGTGGGCGCGCGGAGTGGTGCGCGAGACGGTGCTGGCGGCTCAGATCATGCACCTGGCCCAGCGGCAGGCGCGGCCGCCCAAGCACCTCGATTCCGGCCTGGTTACCGCCAAGGACGAGTCGATGCGCTCGCCGTCGGAGGAGGAGCTACGGGCCATGCAGGCCCAGATCTCCGATCCGAACTACCGCCTGTTCGCGGACGCCGAGTGGTTGTATGCATTCAACGGCGACCGGTTTGTCCGCGAAGCCAACATGTACGCGGTGTTCAGGCAGCTCGACGTGGATGACGCGTCGCACGCCTTCTATCTCGGCAAGGAACTGATGAAGGCGACGATCGCGCGCGGGTTGCACAAGAACTACCGCCAGGAGGGGCCCCTGGACTGGGGCCTGCTCAGCTTTCCCGAACCTCGACGGGAGGAGATCGAATGAAGAAGATCCTGATCCAGCTCGACACCGATCAGCACCCCAGCTCGTTCGACGCGATCGCCGCCTATGACGCGGACGTGGACGTCGTGATCGGCTTCGGGGAGGTCACCGCGGAGAACCTGGGCGGCCTGGTCCAGGGGGCGATCTTCCCGCGCGGGCCCGATGGCTTGGCGAACACCGCCTTCTGGGTGGGAGGGTCCAAGGTGCGCGACGGCGAGGCGGTGTTCGAGGCCGCGCGAAAGCTGTTCTTCAAACCCTTTCAGCCGTCGATCATGCTCGATTCCGACGGCTCCAATACGACCGCGGCCGCCGCCGTAGCGCGCGTTCGCGGCGCCGCGGAACTGAAGGGCAGCCGGGCGGCGGTGATCGGGGTGGGCCCCGTCGGTCTGCGCACGGCAGAGCTGCTGCGACGCGAGGGCGCCGAGGTCACGCTGCTGACTTTCCCGCCCGACGTGATGAAGGGCGGCCACCGCCGCGCGTCCGGCATCGACGTCGCTAGGGAGGCGGGTTTCGAGGTCCTCGAGCCGGGCTCGAGCGACGAGCTCGACGCCGCTCTCGCCGGCCACGTGGCCGTGTTCGCCGCGGGTCCCGCGGGCATCCAGATCCTGCGTCGCAGCGGCTGGGCGGAGGCCGAGGGCGTGCGGGTGGTGGTCGACTATTCGGCGGCCGAGCCGGTGGGAGTGGAGGGAGTAGACCGCACGGACAACCTCGCCGAGGAAGACGGCGTACTCAAGCTGGGGGCGCTGGCCGTGGGCGGGCCGAAGATGAAGGTCCAGAAGCGCTGTGTGCAGCGGATGTTCGAGAGCAAGGGCACGGTGATGGACCTCATCGGCGTCTACGAGGTCGCCCTGGACGTGCTGTGAGACGCGTGCGCCGCGACGAACGACCCGTCAGCCGTTGGCGCCGCGGCGCGCGCGCAATCAGCCGCGGGAGCCCGCGGCCGACTTGGAGAACACGAACTTGCCCATCGGCCCATCGAGCGAGCTGTCGGGCTCGGGTCGCCACAGCACGACGTCTTCGATCTTGCGCGCCATGGCGAAGTCCTTGTCGGTGATCCCGCCCGCGGAGTGCGTGGCGAGCTTTACCCAGAGCTTCCCCCAGGTGACGTTCAGATCGGCGTGATGGCCGGCGGCCTCGCACAGGTAGCCCACGGCGTTGACGGCCATCAGGGTCGACGGCCAGCCGTCGGTGTTGTACTTGCGCCGAATCCAGTCGCCCTCGAGGTACCACTCGTCGAGGCCGAGCTCGGACAGCTTGGCGGGGATCTCCTCGTCGGAGTAGGTCGGAAGTTTGGTCGCCATGGCCCAATGATATGCCTCGGGTAGCGGGTGTCGACCCGGGAACGGTCTCGTTCGACCTGTGCGTGCTGCAGGACGGTGAGCCCGTCGTCGAGCAGGTGTTCGAGACGGGCCCGCTGAGCGAGGACAGCGGGCCGCTGCTCGAGGCGCTCGACCGTCACGGGCCCTACAACCTGGTCTACGGGCCGAGCGGCTACGGACTCCCGTTGGTGGCAGGCGCCGACGTAGGAGAGCGCGAGCTGGCCGAGATGGTGCTCGTGCGACCGGACGAGGCGCGCACCGACACCGGGGTGGGCGGGATGCGCTCGCTGCTGCGAGCGCTGGCGCAAAGCGGCCTTCCGATCGTGTTCGGTCCGGCCGTGATCCACCTTCCGTCGGTTCCGCGCCACCGCAAGTACAACCGGATCGACCTCGGGACCGCGGACAAGGTGTGTGCGGCGGCACACGCGATCGTCGACCAGTCGGTGCGGCGAGCGATCCCGCTGGGCGAGACGGCGATGGTGCTCCTCGAGCTGGGGGGCGCCTTCACCGCGGCGCTGGCGATCGCCGACGGCCAGATCGTCGACGGCCTGGGCGGATCGTCCGGACCGCCAGGCGTGCGCGCCGCCGGCGCGCTCGATGGCGAGCTGGCCTACCTACTCGGTCCGGCACTGCGCAAGCAGACGCTGTTCACCGGGGGAGCCGTGGATCCGACGGGCGCGCTCCAGCTCTCCGACCTCGCGGCGCTGTGGTCCTCGCCGGAGCACACCGAGGGCTGGACGGCGCTGCTCGAGGCCGTGGCCAAGGCGGTGCGAGCCCTGCTGGTCAGCGTACCGGCTCCGCTCGAGATCGTCGTCTCCGGCCGTCTCGCTCGCGTGCCCGACCTGGTCGCCGCGCTGGACTCGTCGCTGGGCGACATCGGGCCGGTGATCGCGCTCGTTCCCGGGCGGGCGAGCGCGGCTGCCCACGGTGGCGCGCTGCTGGCCGACGCGCTCGCGGGGGGCCGGAACGCCGTCCTGGCTGACGTCCTGAAGCTCCGCGAGTCCTGCGGAACCGCGCTCGATCATCTCCGCGTCGCCGGCGCCGAGACGATCTCGCTGGGCTGATCTAGTCGATCAGTGCAGGCCTTTTTGCCGAGATGTGCGGCGAGTCGTAAAACTGACAGTTTTTCGGTTGTATCGCAGTCGCGCCGGTGTTAGGTTCCCCTCAGCCCGTTAGTCCGGATGGAAGGAGAGATTCGCTGTGGCCGCCACTGCCGATAAGAAGGTGATCGAAGGGCTGGCAAAGCAGAATGGGGTGACATTGGGTCGGGTGCTCGGCCGCGGAAACGTCGGCGTGGCCGAGGAGGGATCCGACGGCAAGATGCACGCCACGGTCCGGATCCCGATGGACGAGTTGGTGTTCGACCCCGGGGTCCTCGTCCTCCCTCACGGGGGCCACCTCGAGCTCGAGATCATCAACGACGACAACAATTCCCACTGCGCGGTCCTGCCGTGCAACGGCGACGCCAAGTTCATCTGGCTGGTGAACTTCTCGAAAGGGAGGGCGAGCCTTGAGCTCGACGGCCCTGGCTACTACTGGTACGGCTCCCGGACCGGAAACGACGAGGGTGGCGGCCTGACCGGCACGATCGTCGTCGGGGGAGAGGTCCCGGACGAAGCCAAGCTCGACCGCCCACCCCAGCCGCGACCGTAGAAAGGAGCAGTTGATGGCAACTGAGACTGAGTACGTCGACGCCGGCGAGGCTGTCGACTTCAGGAATCTGAGCCCCGGCTATATCGGCACTGCCCCGTCGGTGGCGAGAGGCGTCAACTACGAGCGGATCCTCAAGGCCCGCGAGGCGGAGCCGCACAACTGGATTACCTACTACGGCGCCTACGACGGGCAGCGCTACAGCCCGCTCGACCAGATCACGTCGAGGAATGTCCAGCACCTGGCTCCCGCGTGGGTGTTCCAGTGCGGCTCGGTGGGCATGCACTCCGGTGCCTCGACGTACTCGTTCGAGGCGTCGCCGCTCGTCGTCGACGGCATCATGTACGTCACCGGCTGGGATGGCTGGGTCTGGGCGCTGGACGCCAAGAACGGCGCGGAGCTGTGGCGCTACCACCGCGCGTCCCCGTACGACGTTCGCCTGTGCTGCGGCAACGTCAACCGCGGGTGCGCCGTGGCGGCCGGGAAGGTCTTCATGACGACCCTGAACGCCCGCGTGATCGCCCTCGACGCCACGAACGGCCAGCTGATCTGGGAGCAGCCGTACGGCGACGTGCGGGCCGGCGAGAGCGCAACGGTCGCCCCGCTGATCGTCAAGGACATGGTCATCGTCGGGAGCTCCGGCGGCGAGTTCGGAGTGCGCGGCCACGCCGACGCCTTCAAGCTCGAGACCGGAGAGCGCGTCTGGCGCTGCTATATGGTTCCCGAACCCGGCGAGCCGGGGTCCGAGACGTGGCCGTCCGACGGCGAGGCCTGGGCGCGGGGCGGCGCGAATTGCTGGACCACGCCGACGTTCGACCAGGAGCTCAACCTCCTGTACTTCAACACCGGCAACCCGTGCCCGGACTTCGACGGCGCAGTGCGCGAGGGTGACAACCTCTTCACCAACTGCGTGGTGGCGGTCGACCCAGACACCGGCGAGAAGAAGGCGCACTATCAGTACACCCCGCACGACGTGTGGGACTACGACTCCACGATGGAGAACATCCTGTTCGAGATGCAAGGACGTAAGTGTTCCGGGCATTTCGATAAGAACGGGTACTTCTTCGTGCTGGACCGCACGGACTGCAGCCTGATCCGGGTCGTACCATTCGTCGATCGCATCACCTGGGGCGAGATCGACTCCAGCGGCAAGGTGACGCCCAGGGTGTTCCCCGACAAGGAGGGGGATCCCGTCCACTTCTGGCCGGGGCCGGCTGGCGCCAAGGAATGGACGCATGCCGCCTACAGCCCGAAGACGGGACTCTTCTATGCACCGGTGCAGGACGTCGGGGCGACGGCCACGCGACGGCGCCGGGAGTTCAAGGAAAGCATCCCGTACTGGGGCGCGGGCGTCGCCGTGGACACCGAGGACGTCTCCGGCTACCTGTCCGCGTTCGATCCAGCCACCGGCGAGGAGAAGTGGCGCTTCCGCAATGAACACCCGATGACCGCGTCGGTGCTGGCCACCGGCGGCAACCTGGTGTTCACGGGCGACCCGGCGGGGATATTCAGGGCGTTCAACGCTAACAGTGGAGAGCTGCTCTGGCAGTTCACGTGCGGCAGCGGCCACCACTCGAGCCCCTGCAGCTACAGCGTCGACGGGCGGCAGTACATCGCCGTGCCGGTCGGCTACGGTGCGTGGACCGAGGGGTTCTATCCCGGGGCCCTCGCGCAGGCCGGTGGATCCGCCCTGTTTGCGTTCGCGCTGCCGGAGTAGAGCACAGCGACCGAAGCCATATGCGATCTGTCACGGCGCCCGAGCCGTGGCAGATCGCAAGGCCTCGACGCCGACCTTGCGAAAGAACCGGTGTTCGCGCTTCTCTCTCTCGGGTTCACCCTGAGCCTGGACAACTTCCGTATGTCGATCGCGTTGGGGGGGCTCAAGCCGACCTTGCTTCGGTCGGTCAAGACTTCCTTCATCTTTGGTCTGTGGGATGGGATCGCACCGCTGGTCGGGATAATCGCCGGCCGCTACATAAGCGACAAGGTCGACTCCACCGCCACCACGGTCGCAGCGATCGGCCTCGGCGCATACGGCCTGTTCGTCGTCGTCCGGGCGTTGTTGCGACCCGAGCATGCGGATCCAGACTTGCGCTGGGCGACGCGCGGACTGCCCCTGCCGTTGAGCGTCGACAACGTGGCCGCCGGCGCCAGCCTTGGCCTCCTTGGATACTCTCCCTGGCTCGCGCCCCCCCTGTTCGCGACGATCACGTTTGTGATGTCGGTCGCCGGGCACCAGATCGGCCGCACAGCGGCCCACTTCATACCCCGCATCCGCACCGACCTATTGACCGGAATCGCGTTCGTCACGATGGCGGTCTTCCTGGCAATGGGTATTAGCCTGCCGGGCGGCGGGGGTTGAGCTTGGACAACGTCGTCGCCGGCACGAGCCTAGTTCCCCACCTCCGCGTTTGCTCGCAACGCGCTCGAGCCGGCTAGGCCGCGGTCGGGCGGCGGGACCGCCTCACCGCCACCGCCGTGCAGATCCCGATCCCGGTGAGGGCCGCGATGATTATTGCCAGGTTTCTGTAGTTGACCTGACTTGCCGAGTCAGAGCATGGGGCGTCCCGCGAGTCCGTGATGGGGTGCCCGCCGGCGGCCGCGATCCTGATCACCGCGGTGGTCGCGGCGCGGGCCAGGTCGTCGCTGCGACCGCTCTCAGGCTTGGGCAGCGAAGCCACCGCGCGCTTCGCGCGCGGCGTCAGTCCCTCGCCGCCGTACCCGGTGGCCATCACCACGAGCAGGGGCTGCTTTCCCGGAGAGTTGAGCTCCTGGTCGAGGTACTCGGCGTAGCTCTGAGGTTTTCCGAACAGGCTCGGGACCGCCCCGAGGTCGGCCCGCGATGAGATCAGCGCGACCTTGATCGGAAATCGCGCGCGGCATCCCGCGGCAGCGGCAGCGTTCAGCCCGTTCTGGATCGCCGGTGATACCACCGGCGAGTACGGATAGAAGACGTTCTGGGTGAGCAACACGTCGCTCGCGGGATCCCCATCCGCTCGCGCCGCGCCGCCGGTGAGGAGCACCACGAACAGCGCCGCCGCGAGGATCCGCACTGATCGCCCGGCCACCTCGAACCAGGTTATCGCCCGCCGCGCGCTCGGATCTGGAACATCGTCATCTGGTCAGGTGATCTGACGCAAGGTGTGCTCGACGTCCTGGGGGTAGAACGGCCACAAAAACAGCGCGCGCTCGTGACCGCTGGCGTCGATGATGTACGCGGCCTCGGTGTGCGTGATGTACTTGATGGCGGTTGCGGCGATTCTCTTCGTCGTCACCAGTACGCCGATCTCGTAGCGCCTCCACACGCCGGCCAGCTCCGCGGGGCGGCCGACCGCCCAATGCCATTGAGGTACGAGCTCCCACTTGTCCTCGTCCTGGACGAGGTCTGCACGGGCGTCGGCGTAAACGTCGACGCTGACGGCAAGGATGGCCGGTCGCCGCGAGGGGGGCGTGCCGGCCACCACGTCGTTGAGCAGCTTCGCCTCGAGCGGGCGCAGGTTGCGGCACAGCGGGTCGACGAACGTCACGATCAAGGGCCGCCCTCGATATTCGGCGACTGAGACGGGTCGCCCGTCCTGGTCGCGGAGCAGCGAGGCACGGCCGGTCACGGCCGGCGGCGGCGGGCGCGGGGCCTTGGGACGGCCGAGGCCGCGGCCCCGGCGTCGCCGGCGGATCGTCACCGCGGCCAGGACCGCGCCGACCAACACCGCCAACGCCACTGCGATGACGATCACGAGCCACGTGTGGCTGGGCTTTGCGTCCGCGGCCGATTTCACGGTCGTGCTCGCCCCGGCGGGCGGTGCGAGCTTGATGCCGCCGGCAGCGGCGAGCCGGCGCACGCCCGCCTGCGCTGCGGCCGTGAGCCCGGTGCCGCCGGCTCCGATCGGGACATCGGTAAGCGACCCGTACGCGGATGCCACTGCATGCCCCGGCCAGTTGAAGCCGAACCCGTCCGGCATCACCACGAGTAGTCGCTGCCTGTAGGCGGACGAAACTCGAGTCCGAGGAACCGCGCGTAGATCCGCGGTTTGCGCCACAGCTCGGTGATCGAGCCGAGGTCGTACTCGCTCGGGATGATCGCCACGCGGATCGCGAACGCGGCGCGATTGGCCTCCGCAACCAGATTGACCAGCTGCCGTTGCGATGCAGACGCCGGGGTCGCCTGATAGGCGAGGAACACCTGGTTGGCCACCAGGTAGTCGCTGGCGGGGTCACCGTCGGCGCGTGCGCTGGGCGCAAGCGGGGCACCGGTCACCGCGAGGGCCAGGAACGCCGCGACGCTCCCGCGCTTGATCCGACCGCCCCACCGGAAGGACCTGCCAGCATTCTGAACCTTTTGCGTGGCCGTGGCCCCGCGGCGCCGAGACCCGGATCGCTGCCGTCGTTACGCTAGGAGGATGGAATCGGACTACACGCCGCGTCAGGTGGCGGAGCTGCTGGAACGGGACGAGATCGAGCTGATCGACGTGCGCCGGCCCAGCGAGCACGAGGCTGGCCGCATTGCCGGCGACCGCCACGTCGAGCTCAGCCAGCTCTCAGCACAGGCCCACAGGATCGGCCGCGAGAAGCCGGTGGTGTTCTACTGCCGCAGCGGAGCCCGCTCGGCCATGGCCGCCGAGGCGTTCCTCGGCGCCGGCTACGACGCCCACAACATGGTCGGCGGCCTACTGGACTGGGACGCGGAGGGCTTGCCGCTCGAGCCGGCCGACGGCTACGTCGCGGACGCCTGACTGCCGGCCGCTACTGCTTCCACTTGATCGAGCAGCCCACGGGACGGGTCTCCGGCCGCGACGGTTCTCTGCCCTCGAGCACCGAGTCGAGTGCCTCGCGCAGCCACGCGGCGCGCTGACCCGGGTCGTCGTAATCCGCGTCGGGTGCTCCCCGGTAGCGCAGGCGGCCGGCGGAGTCGAGCACGAACAGGTCAGGAGTGGTCTTCGCGCCATACGCGCGCGCGACCTCCTGGCTCGCGTCATGCAGGTAGGGCATCGGCCAGTCCTCGGCGGCGACCCGCGCCTTCATCACGTCATAGGAGTCGCGCGGATAACGGCCGGCGTCGTTGGGGTTGATCGCGAGGAAGCGGACGCCCCGGTCGGCGTAGTCACGGGCGGCCTGCGCGATCCGGTCATGCCAGGCAAGCGCGTACGGGCAGTGGTTGCAGGTGAACACCACGACGCTCGCGGGTGCCTGCCCGTCGGGCCCGGACCACGTCACGCCGTCGGTGTCCGGGAGATCGAAGTTCGGTGCCTGGTCTCCAATCGAGAGCATTCATGTCCTTTCCGCGCGCTCGGCCGCCTGGCGCAGCGCCTCGCGCAGCTCATCGGGGTCGGGGGTCGGAGAGATCCTGCCGTCGCGCCGGCGATACACCCGGCAGGTCAGGCCGACGGCGTCTCCGGGCGCAGCCCCAACCAGGTCGGCGCCGTCGATCAGGATCGTCGGTGAGCCGAGGAACCCGGCGCCGGTCGCATCCTCTTCGGTCGCGATCTCGCGCATCCGCACCTCGGCGCCGTCCAGCCCGACGTCGTGCAGCGCCTCGCGCAGCTCGGCGAGCGCGCGCTCGGTGGAGGGACAGCCCTCCCACCACAGGAGCTCGACGGTCGGAACGTACACATATCCAGCGTAGCCACCACCCCGACCTCGACGCCCCGCCGCGGACTGTCCGGTTTTGACGTCGATATTCGTCGTCAAAAACGCAACGCCTGGTCCCGGAGCCAGCGGCCCACAGAATCCTGGGCGGCAGCGGCCCACCAGAATCCCAGGCGCCGGCCACCCGGCTCCACAACCAGACGGGGCAGTCCGACCGAATCAGGCGATGGTCCAGGTGTCGCCGCTGAACAGCAGCTCCTCGAGCTGCTCGTCCGAGGCGGTCTCCGGCCGGGCCGGGGCGGTGCGGCCGAACACCGGACGCTGCACCTCGCGGAAGATGCCGATCGGCGTCGGTTCGGTCGGATCGTCGGCGAGCCTCGCG
Organism: uncultured Solirubrobacterales bacterium; assembly: GCA_963731355.1. Lineage (GTDB taxonomy): Bacteria > Actinomycetota > Thermoleophilia > Solirubrobacterales > Solirubrobacteraceae > Palsa-465. Next base: position 881,682 of record CAVSUS010000009.1, read on the forward strand.
AGCGAGAACGCGAGTCCCGGATCCATTCGATGCGAGTCGTGGACGATCAGCGCGTCCTCACCCACGTCCGCGACGTCGACGATCGCCAGGTGGCCGTCCGAAGCGCGAGCGACTCCGCGCTCTTCCTCGACGCCGAACCGGATCGGTTTGCCGTGCTCGAGACGGATCTGGTTCTGGTCCTTGACGTCCTTCTCGGTGAGCGCCGAGAACGCCCCGTCGTTGAACACCGGGCAGTTCTGGTAGATCTCGACGAGTGCGGCGCCGTCGTGCCGCGCCGCGCGACGCAGCACCTCGGTGACGTGGCGGCGGTCGCGGTCGATCGTGCGGGCCACGAACGTGGCCTCCGCGCCCAGGGCCAGCGCGACTGGGTTGAACGGGTGGTCCGAGACCCCGAACGGCGTCGACTTGGTGACCATGCCGATCCCCGAGGTCGGCGATGCCTGTCCCTTGGTCAGCCCGTAGACCTGGTTGTTGAACAGCAGGATCTTGAGCGGGACGTTCCGGCGCAGCGCGTGGATCAGATGGTTGCCGCCGATCGACAGCGCGTCGCCGTCCCCGCTGACCACCCAGATCGACAGGTCCGGCCGGGTGGAGGCGAGGCCGGTCGCGAGCGCCGGCGCCCGCCCGTGAATGCCGTGCAGCCCGTAGGTGTTCATGTAGTACGCGAAGCGACCGGCGCAGCCGATCCCGGTGATGAACACGATCCGCTCCGGGGGGATCTCGAGCTCGGGCATGAACTGCTGCACGGCCGACAGCACCGCGTAGTCGCCGCACCCCGGGCACCAGCGGGTCTCCTGGTCGGACTGGAAGTCCGCTTTGGTCAGGACGGGCGGTGCCCCCCCGTTCCCGTTGGTCTTTACCGCACTCATACCCGCGCCTCGATCTCGCGCTCGATCTCCGCCGCGTAGATGGATTGACCCTGGACCTTGCAGAACGACTCGACGTCCACCAGGAACTTCGCGCGCAGGATCTGCGCCAGCTGCCCGGTGTTCATCTCCGGCACCAGCACTCGATCGAACGACCGCAGCACCTGGCCGGTGTTCGGCGGGAGCGGGTTGAGGTGACGGATCTGCGCGCACGCGACGGCGTGGCCATTCAGGCGTGCCCGGCGCGCACCGGCGCGGATGGCGCCCTCGCTCGAGCCCCAGCCGAGTACCAGAAGCTCCGCGCCGGGATCGGCATCGACCTCGAGTGGCGGCACCTCGATGCCCGCCACCTTCGCCGCCCGGAGCTCGGTCATTCGCTCGTGGTTTGCCGGCTCGTAGGAGATGTTGCCGCTGCCGTCCGTCTTCTCGAGACCGCCGATGCGGTGCTGCAGCCCCGGCGTCCCCGGAATCGCCCATGGACGCGCCAGATGATCGTCGCGGCTGTAGGGCTGGAATGGCTCCCCGTTTCCGCCGGCGCGGGCGAACGCCGGATCGATCGGGGGCAGCGCGGACACCGCGGGCACCTTCCACGGCTCCGAAGAGGAGGCAATGAACGTGTCCGAGAGCAGGATCACAGGAGTGCGGTAGCGGATCGCGAGCTGCACGGCCTCGAACCCGGCGTCGAAGCAACCGCCGGAGGTGCTCGGGGCGATCACCGGCAGCGGCGACTCGCCGTGGCGGCCGTATAGCGCCATCAACAGATCCGACTGCTCGGTCTTGGTGGGCATACCGGTAGACGGGCCCGCCCGCTGAACGTCGATCACGAGCATCGGCAACTCGAGCGCGACCGCCAGCCCGATCGTCTCCATCTTCAGGTCCATCCCCGGTCCGCTCGTCGCGGTCACTCCGAGCCGGCCCCCAAACGCCGCGCCGAGCGCCATCCCCGCCGCGGCGATCTCGTCCTCGGCCTGGACCGTGCGAACCCCGAAGCTCGCGTGCCGCGAGAGCTCGTGCAACAGCTCGGAGGCCGGCGTGATCGGATAGCTGGCCAGCAACAGCGGCAGGCCGCTGCGGACGCTCGCGGCGATCAATCCGAGCGCCAGCGCCGTCGTCCCGTTGACGGTGCGGTACGTGCCGGGGGCGACGTCCGTCGCGGGGTTGACCCGGTATTGCACGTCGAGCAGCTCGGTCGTCTCGCCGAAGGACCAGCCGGCGTTGAATGCCGCCAGGTTCGCCTCCGCGACCGCGGGATTGCGCCCGAACTTCTGCTCGATCCAATGCTTGGTGACCTCGGTGGGACGCCCGTAGAGCCAAGACAGCACCCCGAGCGCGAACAGGTTCTTGGCCCGCCCCGCGTCCCGGCTGGAGGCGTCCTCGATCCCCTCCACCGCCCGCGCCGTGAGCGTCGTCATCGCGATCCGGTGGACCCGATAGCCGGTCAGCGACCCATCCTCGAGCGGGTTCGATTGATACCCCGCCTTCTCCAGGTTGCGCTTGGTGAACGCATCCTCGTTGACGATGATCGTCGCGCCGCGATCCAGCTCTGCGAGGTTGGACCGGAGCGCCGCCGGATTCATCGCCACGAGCACGTTCGGTGCATCGCCCGGCGTCAGGATGTCGCGCGAGGCGAAGTGGATCTGGAACGCCGAGACGCCCGCGAGGGTCCCGGCCGGCGCGCGGATCTCCGCCGGGAAATTCGGCAGCGTCGCGAGGTCATTGCCGAGCACGGCCGTCGCGTCCGTGAACCGGCTCCCGGCCAACTGCATCCCATCCCCGGAATCCCCCGCGAACCGGACGATGACCCGCTCGCGCTCTTCGACGGTCTTAGTCATGCGGTGCGTACCAATGCGCCTGGCTCACCCACTTACCGATTGTACGCGGGAGCATGGATGGGGACCCCCGCTCAGAGCTCGGCGCGGTCATCGCGGGTCCGCCGAATCTACGTTCCAATACCGCACCACCTCCGCACGATAGGGGTTCTGATCGCCGTCCCTGTTGACGCCGAACCGGGCGATGGTCCGCTGGCCGCCCTCGTAGTCGCCGTACATCAGGTCGACGAGGATCCGGGCTCCGTTCTGCGTGGCCTCGCGGATGGTGTCGTAGGCGTCGTCACCCCGATCGCGAATCGCGCCCTGCCAGAAGCCGGCGTCGCCGGCCGGGATGTACAAGTCGCGGTTCTGGCGGCGGAAGTCCTCCTGGCGGGGAGGCCCATCGTCGGTGCGTTCCCGCACCTCCGCTCGCCAGCCGTGAATGACCGCCAGTCCTGAGCCGCCGTTGCGGAGGGAAATCCCCATGTAGATGTTCTCGTTCTCGACCTCGACCGCCGCTCCGTGGCCCTCGACAATCAACGTCACCGCGTCCCCGAAACGCACGTGCTGGACCGGATCGTCCTCGCGGGAGGGGATCAGCACCGGTCGCACGCCCGCCAGCAACGATCGCTCGGCGGCTCGGGCCGATCGATTCGCGGACTTCACCGAGCTGAAGGTGGCCACTGCGAGCACGAGCGTTCCGCCTGCCGTCGCCAGTGATGAGATCGTGACCCAGTCAGCCATTGTGGGGCGATGCTAGTGCCACGAGTCGGAGGTATGACGGCATTCGAGGGGCCCCTGACGGCACCTGGCTGCGTCCTCGGTCGGGGCAATATCTCCAGATATTGCACCCTCCCTGCGTCCTTTCCAGATACCGTCAGTGACCCCTCTCGGTGCCGCCAAACCTCTGACGCGCGACACTGGCCACGCCCCTGGCCGCGACCGCGTTGCCGCTACAGCTTGGAGACGTTGACCGCCTTGGGCCCCTTCGGGCCGGCCTCCTCCTCGTAGGACACCTTGGCCCCCTCGGCGAGCGACCGGTAGCCGTCGCCATTGATGTTCGAGTGATGGACGAACAGGTCGCGACTGCCCTCGTCGGGCGTGATGAAGCCGAAGCCCTTCTCGTCGCTGAACCATTTGACCGTTCCGGTTGGCATGTGGAGTTCTCCTCCGTGGTTGAGTGCTGCTACCGCGGAAGTCAGCGTCGTACCCCGAGGCCTGCACCAGCTGTCGCCGCCCGTCGTCGGACGGCCTTACGGCGGCCACGGTAGCACGGGCGCGGCCGGAAGGTCGGTCCAGCGCCGGCCGCCGGCGCGATGCTCACACGGCATGCTTTCAAGCATGGACGATCCTATGCCGCTCGGGCGCAACGCGCAGCTCCCCCTCCGCGAGATACAGATCCGCACCTCGCGCTCGGCGGGACCCGGGGGCCAGCACGCCAACGTCACCGCTTCGCGGGTCGAAGCGATCTTCGACGTGGATGCCTCCGCGTCTCTCACCGAGGCGCAGAAGCGGCGGCTGATTGCTCGGTTGGGTCCCCGCGTGGTGGCCGTCGCCCAGGACGCGCGCAGCCAGGCCCGTAACCGCGAGCTCGCGCTCGAGAGGCTGCAAGCGCGCCTCACCGCCGGCCTCTCGGTTCCCCGGCCACGGCACGCCACGCGCCCGACCGAGGCCTCGGTGACTCGCCGGCTCGAGGAAAAGCGGCGCCAGGCCGAGCGAAAGCGCGGCCGGCGACCACCGAGCGGCGACGAGCACTAGACCGCGGCAGCCCTCGTCCGATCGGTCCTAACCCCGCGACTACGCTTGAAGCGATGCGCTGGTTGGTCGACGGCATGAACGTGATTGGTTCCAGACCCGATGGCTGGTGGAAGGATCGGGATGCCGCGATGCTGCGCCTCGTGGACCTGCTCGAGCGGTGGGCGGCCGAGGACGGAGAAGACGTGACCGTGGTATTCGAACGGCCGCCGTCGCCGCCGATCCGCTCGACCGTGATCGAGGTCGCGCACGCGCCGCGCCCGCGGCCGAACTCAGCCGACGACGAGATCGTCCGGCGGTTGCTGGCAGAGACCAACCCGGGCGCCGTTCGCGTGGTCACCTCGGACCGCTGGCTGGCCGACCGGGCTTGGGCCGTCGGCGCGACGGTCGAGGGCGCAGAGTCGTTCCGCATTCGCCTCGAGCGGTAGCCCGACCGTGCTCCCGGTCCACGAGCATTTTCTGACTGGAGCGATCTGAAGCGCAGCATAAAAATCTGGCAATCCGCTTAGAAGTGGTTGCCACAATCGATTCATGGCAGATGAACCGCAACGGCGGACGACCCCGCCGACCGGCCGTGGAGACCGTTCCCCGCAGCTGCCGGGCTGGAGGGTGACGCCCGCGCCCGACGGACGTGGGGGCGGGCAGTCGCCGGGCCGGCAGCCGCCGCGGCCGGGCCCGCGCTGGTTGATCGTGGTACTGGTCATCGGCTTGCTGGCGCTGAACCTGTGGATCTCCTCCCAGGCCCTCAGCCCCAACGCCCGGGTCCGAATCCCCTATTCGCCGACGTTCCTGACCCAGGTCAAGGACCAGAACGTCAGCGAGATCTCTTCTACCGGCGACGCGATCCAGGGGAAGTTCAAGAAGCCGGTCAAATATGGGAACTCGGAGGCGACCACGCTGTTCTCGACCCAGGTTCCATCCTTCGCCGACGGCGCGCAGCTGTCGAACCTGTTGCAGAGCGAAGGCGTGACGATCGACGCCAACTCGCCCGATTCCGGCCCCTCCTTCCTCACGAGCCTGATCTTCGGCTTCGGCCCGACACTGCTGCTGATCGCCCTGTTCGTATTGATCATGCGACGCGCGGCCGCGGCCGGCGGGGCCGGCGGCCTGATGACCTTCGGTCGCTCGCGCGCGCGTCGCGTGGAGGCCGACGAGCAGCCGGTCACGTTTGCCGACGTCGCCGGCATCGACGAGGCCAAGGAGGAGCTGACCGAGATCGTCGACTTCCTCAGAAACCCCGACAAGTACGTGGCCCTGGGCGGGCGAATACCTCGCGGGGTGCTGCTCAGCGGCGCCCCGGGCACGGGTAAGACGCTGCTGGCGCGCGCGGTGGCCGGCGAGGCCGGCGTTCCGTTCTTCCAGATGTCCGCCTCGGAGTTCGTCGAGATGATCGTCGGGGTGGGCGCATCGCGCGTGCGCGACCTCTTCCAGCAGGCCAAGGCGGCGGCGCCGGCAATCATCTTCATCGACGAGCTCGACGCGGTCGGTCGCTCCCGTGCCGCCGGTGGCTCGAACATCACCGGCGGACACGACGAGCGCGAGCAGACTCTCAACCAGATCCTCACCGAGATGGACGGCTTCGATCCGCGCAGCGGCGTGATCGTCCTGGCGGCGACCAACCGTCCGGAAATCCTCGATCCCGCGCTGCTGCGGCCGGGCCGCTTCGACCGACGCGTCAGCGTCCAGCCTCCCGACCGCGGCGGACGCGAGGCGATTCTTCGTGTGCACACGCGCTCGGTGCCCCTGGACCCACGGGTGGACCTCGGGGCCCTTGCCGCCTCCACTCCGGGAATGGTCGGTGCCGACCTGGCCAACCTCGTCAACGAGGCGGCGCTGCTCGCCGCACGCCGCAACCACACCAAGGTCACGCGCGAGGACCTGTCCGACTCGCTCGAGCGGATCGTGCTCGGGGCCGAGCGCAAGGTGATGCTGAGCGAAGAGGATCGCCGGCGCACCGCCTACCACGAGGCCGGCCACGCGATCGTCGGGATGCTCACCCCGGGCGCCGATCCGGTGCGCAAGGTGTCGATCATCCCCCGTGGCCAGGCCCTCGGCGTCACCTTCTCGGCCCCCGACGCCGATCGCTTCAACCTCGACCAGCAGCACCTGGTGGCGCAGATCAAGGTGGCGCTTGGGGGGCGCGCGGCCGAAGAGATCGTCTTTGGCGATCTCACCACCGGCGCCGAGTCGGACATCCAGCACCTGACGCAGATCGCCCGTCACATGGTGGGCCGCTGGGGAATGAGTCGCGCGATCGGTCCGGTTGCGGTGATCCCCCGGGATGGTTACGGGCCGCTCCTACCCGGTGCGGCCGAGACCTCCGAGGCGACCCAGCGGCTGGTCGACGAGGAGGTGAGGCGGATCGTCGAGTCGGCCCACGCGGAGGCGACCGCCCTCCTGCGCGAGCACCGCGCCAACCTCGACGCGCTGGTGGCCCGTCTGCTCGATCGCGAGACCCTCGACGAGGCCGACGCCTACGCCGCCGCCGCGCTTCCCCGCAACCCCGAGGCCCAGCCCGAGGAGCTGACGCCGACCATCGGCTAGCTGCACTTCGAGCTGCTGGCGCTGAGGAAGCTGTTGACCGAACTCACCACGTTTGAGGCAGCACTCGCGACCTTGCCGATCTGCGCGGGCGTCTGGCTCGACGAGAGCCCCTTCACGGCGCTCGTGAACTGATCCACGGACGACTGGATGGCGCTCGTCTCACTCGGAAAGTCGCCCTTGGCCGAATTGACCAGCGCGGAGGCGTCGCTCTGAATCTTCTGGAGCTGCGTCTGCAATCCGCTGACCCCGGCGCTGGGGTTCAAGCTGGTCAGCCCCTTGACGGAGTTCTCGAGGTTCGTCCGCTTGGAGCAGTAGCCGGGCTTGCTGCTGCCGCACCCGGCGAGCGCGATCACGGCCGCGCCAAGCACGCACGCTGTGAGCTGGCGCATCGTCAACCGATCGAACATACGCCACCAACGGTACGACATCACCTCGTTGCCGGCTGCGATCACCCGGCCGCTGCCATATCGATCACGATCTTGATGTCCTCGGGACGCTTCTTCAGGGCGGCGGGCCAGTCCTCGGGGGCGAGTCGCCGGGTGATCAGCCGTGAGAGCCAATCGGGATCCGCCCGGGCCAGCGCGTCGGCGGCCTGGTCATAGTGCCGGCGGGCGGCGTTCACCGAGCCGAACACCGCCTTGTTCCCCAGCACCAGCGCCTTGTTCATGACGTCGGGGCGGGCCTCCATGACGCGCTCGCTGTGGGAGATCCCGGTGAGGGCGACGACCGATCCCGGCCCGGCGATGCGCGTGGCATCCCTGGCGATCTGCCCGAGCCCGGTGCACTCGATCACGATGTCGGGCTCGAGTACCAGCTCCGCCACCGGGGTGCTGTGGTAATGGGCGCCGAGATCGTCCACCAGCTTGGGCTTCGCGCCTTCCGTCACGACGTCGACGACGTGCGTCTCGAACCCGCGCTGCCGGGCGAGCAGCGCCGCGAGCAGCCCGATCGGCCCCGCCCCAGTGATCAGCGCCACCCTCGGCTCGAACCACCCGCGCGCACCCACGCGCTCGGCGTGCTCCAAAGCCTTCGCCAGCACCGAGGTCGGCTCCAGCAGCACTCCGAGATCGCCCAGCGCCGGGTTCAACCGCACGGCGAAACGCGGGGGCACGCGAAACCGCTCGCTCCCGTACCCGTGTCGTTCCTTGATTCCCCGCTCGACGAACCCGCCGTTGCGGCACATGTCCCACTCGTCGGCCGCGCATGCCGGGCACGGCACCGGGTCCGGCCGCCGCACCACGCCGACGACCAGATCTCCGGGCTCGAAGCCGCTGCCGTCCGGGGCCTCGACCACCTCCCCCAACGACTCGTGGCCCAACACGAGCCGTTCCTCTCCTGGCGGCGGCACGCCGTAGCCGTCGACCGCGATTTCGACGTCGGTGCCGCACATCCCGACCAACCGCGTCCTGACCAGCAGCGAACCGTCCGACACCGGCGGCTCGGGCAAGTCGATGAGCCCCGCGGTCTCGGGACGGCCTGGGACTATCCCGATCGCCTTCATCGGATGCCACCCGCCTCATCGCGGTCACCCCAGAACATCCGCTCCTGCGTCGCTCCGATTGCGTCCAAACCACCAACCGCCAGAGCGGGTCCGCCGGTAAGCACCGGGCGCGCGCTCAGCCGCTGATCCTCCTCGATCAGGTGGACGACGGCGTTGATCAGCGCGAGGTGCGTGAACGCCTGAGGAAAGTTCCCCAGGTGCAATCCGCTGTGGGGATCGATCTCCTCGGCGTACAGGTGCAGCGGGCTCGCGTAGGAGAGGAGCTTCGTGCACAGCGCCCTGGCGCGCTCCACCTCTCCGATCTCGGTCAGCGCCGAGACCAGCCAAAACGAGCAGATCGTGAACGTGCCCTCCTCACCGCTGAAGCCGTCGTCGATCTCCTCGACGCGGTAGCGCAGGACGAGCTCATCCACGGTCAGCTCATCGGCGATCGCGAGAACGGTGGCGCGCACGCGCTGATCGGTGGGCGGCAGGAAGCCCAACAGCCCGATCAGCAACGCCGAGGCGTCGAGCGCCGTCGTGTCGTAGTGCTGGCAGAAGACACCCCGATCATCGATGCCGTTTTCGCACACGTCCGCGTGGATCTCATCGGCCGCCGCGCGCCATCGGGCGGCGTTCTCCCGGTCGCCGCGCAACTCGGCCAGCTTGGCGCCGCGATCGGCCGCCACCCAGCACAGCACCTTCGACGCGGTGAAGTGCTGCGGCGGTCCGCGCACCTCCCAGATCCCCTGGTCGGGCTCGCGCCAATGCTCCAGAGCGGCCTCGACCTGACGCACCAGCACCGGCCAGCGCCGCTCGTCCAGCTGATCGCCCGAGCGGACGTGGAGCGCCACCGAATCGAGCAGCACCCCCCACACGTCGTGCTGGCGCTGATCCCAAGCCGCGTTGCCGATCCGGACCGGCCGCGCGCCGTCGTACCCCGACAGGTGCTCGAGCTCCTGCTCGTGCAGCTCCCGCTCCCCGCCGATCCCGTACATGATCTGCAGGTCCGCCTTCTCCTCGGCGAGATCGGTGATGAAATAGAAGAAGTCGTCGGCTTCGCGGTCGAAGCCGAGCGTGTAGAGGCCCCACAACAGAAACGTCGAGTCGCGCAGCCAGCTGAAGCGATAGTCATAGTTGCGCTCGCCGCCCGGGGTCTCGGGCAGCGATGTGGTCGCTGCCGCCAGCATCGCGCCGGTCGGCGCGTAGATCAGTCCCTTCAAGGTCAGGGCGGATCGCTGCAGGTACGCGCGCCACGGATGATCCGGGAAGCGGCCGCGGCCGATCCACTCGTGCCAGAAGTCCCCCGTCCGCGACAACCGCTCGTGGGCCTCGGCGAACGTCTTTGGAGGTGTACCGTCGCCCCACGAAAGCGCGCAGAAAACCTGCTCGCCGGAGCGGAGTCGGCGGCGCGCCATCGCCCGTGGGCCCTCCAGCCCGAGATTCATGTCGGTCGTCAGCCGAACCTGAGGCTGCCCGTCCACCGGCCCAACCTCCGCCTGGCCGTAGCCCTCGGCGCCGTGGACCCAGAGCCCACGCGCGCGCCCGTAGTCGAACGCCGGCTCGCACTCGAGCACGAAGTCGATCGAACCGCTCAGGCACCGCGCCGTTCGCAGCAGCACCCTGTCGGCCTGGTGATCGGACGGCGCCCGGCGATGGGCACTCGAGGCGGGCGAATCGTCGCGCCAGGGCCCGATCAGCAGAAGGTCGCGCACCACCGCCCAGCCGGTGGGGGTGTCCCAGGTCGTCTCCAGCACCATGGTCCCCGCGAGATACCGGCGGTCCGCGGGAACCGTGACGTCCGCCGGCCCCAGCCGAAACCATCCCGCGTGCCGATCAAGAGTTGCCCCGAAGATGCTCGGGCTATCCATCCGCGGCACGCACATCCACTCCACGCTGCCGCTCGGGGCGACCAGCGCGCACACCTCGCAATCGGAGATGAACCCGTAGTCGGCGATCGGCGGAAACGGACTGCCGCCCACCATCGAGTGGGACCCGCGAGACACCCCGAACGTCTGCACGGTCGACCGAGTGCCTAAAGCTCGAACACCACTCGGGCGGCGACTCGTCCGGCCTCGACGTCCGCCATCGACTCGTTGATCGTCTCGAGCGGCCGCACTTCTCGGATTACGCGCGTCTTGCCGGCGGCGTGCAGCTCGAACACCTCCCGCAAGTCGGTGCGAGTGCCGACGATCGAGCCGACCAGGTTGATGCCGCCCAGCACCGTCTCGAAGATCGGGAGCTGCATCCGGTTGTCGGCAGGTAGCCCTACGAACACCAGCGTTCCGCCACGGCGCAGCGAACCGTACGCCTGTTCGAACGCCGTCGGAGACGCGGCAATGGCCAACGCCTGATCGGCCCCGCCGAGGCGCTGAATCGCCGCCGCGGGGTCCTCCTCGGTCGCGTTGACGGTGAACTCCGCTCCAAGCTCGCGCGCCAGCTCGAGCTTCTCGTCGACCAGGTCGACGGCCACAACGCGACCGCCAGCGATTGCGGCGTACTGGATCGCCAGGTGGCCAAGCCCGCCGACCCCGAATACCGCGACCAGGTCGGTCGACCGTGTGCCGCCGACCGCGACCGCCTTGTACATCGTCACTCCGCCGCACGTCAGCGGCGCGGCGTCCAACGGGTCAATCCCGTCTGGCACGCGCACCACGTAACGAGAGAAGACGGTCGCGTACTCCCCGAAGCCCCCGTCAACCGAGTAACCCATGTTCCGCTGCTCGAGGCACAGCGTCTCCCGGCCGGAGACACAGTAATCGCAGACTCCGCACGCATAGGCGAGCCATGGCATCGCCACGCGATGGCCAACCGCCACCTCCGTCGCTCCCGGACCGAGCTCGGTGACGACGCCGACTCCTTCATGGCCGGGGATGAATGGCGGCGTCGGCTTTACCGGCCACTCCCCGTGCGCGGCGTGGATGTCCGTCGCACAAAGGCCGGAGGCCTCGACCTTGACGCGCACCTGCCCCGGGGCCAGGTCCGGGCGGGGCACCTGCTCGATCGCGAGCGGTTCGCGGAACCGGTGCACCACCGCTGCGCGGTAGGCGCTCGGCGCCGCCGAGCCCACGCTCGGCTGCTCACTACTCACAGCCATCGGACCTCCTTCGCTTGGACTCGGCTTCCCGCCGACCGCGCATTTCCGACGACACTGTGACGGTGCACGCCGGCTCATCCATGCTTGCGCGGCATGCTACTCCGACCCAATATAACGGGCGAAAGACGACGGCTCCGCGTGCGCTGCACCGTCCGCTCTACGCTCCTAGGTAATGCTGTCTCCCGCCCAGCTCCGCAGACGCCGCGTCCTTCTCTGGACGGTCGGGATCGCGGTCGTGCTCGCAGCAGGGGTGGTTGGCGCGCTGATCGCGAACGCCATCAACTCCCCTTCGAGCGCGAAGACCACCACCTCGGCGGGCGTTTCGTCCTGCAACGTAACCGCAGTTGCCGGTCAGGAGCTCCCCTCGGTCGTCACGATCTTTGCCGGCAGCGGCACCTCGGGCGGCGTGGGCTCGGGAGAGATCATCCGCTCAGACGGTTACATCCTGACCAACAACCACGTGATCCTGCCGGCGGCTGCGGGCGGGGAGATACGGGTGGTGTTCGATGACGGCAGTAGGGCGACCGCGACGATCGCGGGACGCGACCCGCTCACCGATCTCGCGGTCATCCGGGTCAGCGGCAAATCGGGACTGCGCTCCATCCGGGTCGGAAACTCGTCAAACCTCCGGATCGGCCAAGCCGTGGTCGCCCTGGGCGCGCCGCTCGGGCTGTCGAGCACGGTGACCAGCGGGATCGTCAGCGCGCTCGGCCGCACCGTCCACGTCCCGGGAGAGGCATCGCAGTCGGCCCTGCTGATCGACGCCGTCCAGACCGATGCGGCGATCAACCCCGGCAACAGCGGTGGCGCCCTGGTCGACTGTTCCGGCTACCTCGTGGGGGTGCCGACAGCGGGCGCCAGCATTCCCTCGAGTTCGGGCGAGGCCGGCGGCGGCAGCATCGGGCTCGGCTTCGCGATCCCGGTCAATCTGGCCACGATGGTCGCGGACGAGATCATCGCCACCGGCACCGTGACCCACGCCTTCATCGGGGTTCAAGCCGAGCCGCTCTCCGCGAGTGCCACACGTGAGAGCGGGGAGGCCGAGGGCCTGAGGGTGACCGCCGTCGTTGCGGGAGGTCCGGCCGCGAGCGCGGGAATTCGTGTGGGGGACATCATCACGTCGATTGACGGACAGGCGGCCGTAAGCACCGACCAGCTTATGGCCGCGACGCTGACCAAACGCGCCGGCGATCGGGTCGAGGTCGGCTATGAACGCGGCGGCAGTCGAGCGACCGCGACGATCACGCTAGCCGCCCGTCCGTGAGCCGCCGCACCAGTGGTGGCTCCCCGGTCGCGTGACTCGTTCAGTCGCCCAGCCGCGTCATCCGCGCCAGCGCCTCGTGGCATTCGACCACGCGCCGCTTGACCGGGTCGCTGTCGGGTCGGTCGTGGACCAGGTCCCAGGTGCGGTCCGCGACCTCGCGGGCGTTCTCCGGCGTCGCGGACTCCCACAGCCGATTGACGAGCTGCAGCTCGAAGGTCTGGATCTGATCGGCCGGATCGCCCGGGGCGAGCCTTGGCAGCGGCTCGCCGGTTGCCTCCCTCCACATGCTGGTCGCGACCAGCAGCCGATTGCGCAACGTGATCGGATCCATGGCCCGCATCATCCTAGAAGCGTCCCGATCAGCGTGCTCAGATTTGTGTCTCTCAGAGCCCCGGGAGCTCCTGGACAAGGCTCACCACGGGCGCAAACAGATCTCCTTCTGCCTGCACCCGCGCGATCACCTGCTCGGTGTCGAACGTGAGGAGCTCCTCGTCACGCGACTCGTGGCAGCGGGTGACCTCGTCCCAACTCACGGGCGTCGACACGGTGGGGGCCGCACGGGCCCGAACCGAGTAGACGGTCACGGTCGTCTTGTGCTCGTCGTTCTGGCTCCAGTCGACCAACACCTTCCCGGGGCGTAGCCGCTTGGTCATCCGCGAGACGACGAGATCTGGCATCCGCTGCTCGAGCAGCTCGGCCACGCGACGCGCGAACGGCTTCGTCTGACGGTAATCCGTGCGTACATTGAGCGGCACGTACACCTGTAGGCCCTTCGAGCCGCTCGTCTTCGCGAAGCTCTTCAGGCGGAGCTGCTCGAACAGCCCGTGCAGCACCAGTCCGACCTCGCAGCACTCGACGATCCCCGCCGGCGGACCCGGATCGAGATCGAAGACCAGCATCGTCGGCCGCGCGGGGTCCTGCGCCAGCGACAGCGATGTATGCAGCTCAACGTCCGCGAGGTTACCCAGCCATACGAGCGTGGGGCGGTCCTGGGCGAGCGTGTACTCGATCGAGCCGATCCGCGCCGTTTGTACCCAGTCCGGCCGATGGGAGGGCGACTGCTTTTCGTAGAAGTACTGGGAGTCGACGCCGTTCGGGTAGCGCTTGAGCGTCAGCGGACGGTCGTGGAGGTGGGGCAGCACCGCCGGGGCAATGCGCGCGTAGAAGGCGATCAACTCGCCCTTGGTGAATCCGCTCTGCGGGAACAGCACCTTGTCCCAGTTCGTGATCTTCAGTCGCCGCCCCTCGGTGGTCACCGAGAGAGCTCCCTCGGGCAGGCGCTCGACCTCGTCGAACAGGGCTTCCGGGGAGTCCCGTGGGAGCCCCGGCTCGGGAACGTCCGAACCGCCGCCTTCGCCGGCGCCGGCTTGCGTGCCGGCGCCGGCGACTTCACGCCTCACGTCCTCCGGCGCCACGTCCTCGCGCAACCCCTTGAACGACGCGGCCCGCATCACCCCCTCTCCCGTCCAATCCCGGAACTCGATCTCCGCCACCAGCCGCGGTTCCACGAATACGGACTCGCGCGGGAGCTTCGGTCCGCGCTCGAACGGTGAGGAGTCGCGGCGCAGCGGCGCCATCCTGGCGGCGAGGTCGGACAGAGTCCGCTCGGTGAAGCCGGTGCCGACGCGGCCGGCGAAGACAAACTCGCCGTCTTCGTAATAGCCCATCAACAGGGCCCCGATCCGCTGCGCCCGCCGGCCTTCGCCCGGCAACCAGCCGCCGATCACGAGTTCCTGACGCAGCGTGTTCTTGATCTTCAGCCAGGCGCCGGTGCGCCGGCCCGATTCATAGCGGGAGTCGAGCCGCTTGGCGACGACCCCCTCGAGCCCCTGCTGCCGAGTCGCGTCGAGCAGGCGCGCGCCGTCGCGGGAGTGGGCGGCCGGGACGCGCCAGGCGGGACCGCGCAACTCGAGCGCCTCGAGGCGCTCCCGGCGCTCGGTGTACGGCCGCCCCATCAGCGAGTGACCGTCGAGGTAGAGGAGGTCGAAGATCGCGTAGACGACCGGTGTGGACTTCATCAGCCGGCGCACGGATGATGGCGTGGTCACGTGCATCCGCCGCTGGAGCCGCTCGAAGCTCGGACGGCCCTGCTCGTCGAACGCCACGATCTCCCCGTCGAGGACGACCTCGCGCATTCCGAGGTTGCCGAGCAGTCCGCGGACCTCGGGATAGGCGGCGGTGACCTCGTTCAGGTTGCGGCTCTCCAGCCGCAACCGCCCGGGCTGGGCGTACGCGATGGCCCGCACTCCGTCCCACTTGACCTCGAACGCCCAGCCCACCTCCCTGCTGGGGGCCTGCCCCGTCCGCGCGAGCATCGGGAGCACGTGCTCGGGCATCGGCTCCCGGCCAGGATCCTCCGGTGGATCCATCCGGTGGATCATCCAGTCGCTCGAATCGTCGCCATCGCGGCCGATCGGGAACAGCCCGTAGCGGCCTCGCAGCCGCTCGCCGTGGAACGTGACCTCCACCTTGCGCGGCTCCCACTTGTGCGTCTCGAACGTACCCCGGTCCCAGATCTCCATGGTTCCCGCGCCGTACTGGCCCTTCGGGATTTCCCCCGCGAACTCCAGATACTCGAGCGGATGGTCCTCGGTTCGCACCGCCAGCCGGTTCTCGGCTGGATCCGGAGGGATGCCGTTCGGGATCGCCCACGAGGCCAGCGCGTCATCGTGCTCGAGCCTTAGATCCCAATGCAGGCGGGTGGCGTGGTGCTCCTGGACCACGAAACGGCCGCCCGGCTGCTCGGCGCGGTCCGAGGCTCGGCCCGCCGGCTCCGGGGAGGTGTCGAAATCGCGCTTGGCGCGGTAGCGCTCGAGGGGCATCGAGAGTGATGATGGCAACACCCCCTTCTTCACCAACTTTTACGCGCAAGCGCCATCATTTTGGGCGTGGCGCGCGTCCTTGTTGTCGATGACGAGCCCGCCGTGCGGCGGGCGCTCGAGCGTGCGCTCCGGCTCGACAACTACGACGTTGAGCTCGCGGCCGACGGCGAACAGGCGCTCGACATCCTCGCCAGATCGCCGGCCGACGCGGTGATCCTCGACGTGCTGATGCCCCGGCTCGACGGACTTGAGGTGGCCCGGCGGATGCGCAAGGCCGGGGACCGCACTCCGATTCTGATGCTGACCGCCCGCGACGCGATTGACGACCGGGTGGCCGGACTGGACGTCGGAGCCGACGATTACCTGGTCAAGCCGTTCGCGCTCCGCGAGCTGCAGGCCCGACTACGGGCGCTGCTTCGTCGCGCCGGGGAAGGGACCGACGGGGAGGTGCTCACATACGGCGACCTGGTGCTCGACCCAGTGGCACACGAGGTCCGCCGTGGCGACCGGGTCATTGAACTTTCGAAGACCGAGTTCCTGCTGCTCGAGCTGTTCATGCGCCATCCGCGCCAGGTGCTCACTCGCTCGACGATCTTCGAGCACGTGTGGGGATACGACTTCGGCCCGACGTCGAACGCACTGGGCGTCTACATGGGCTACCTGCGCCGCAAGACCGAGGCCGGCGGTGAGCCGCGGCTCCTGCACACAGTCAGGGGCATCGGCTACGTCCTGCGAGACTGAGGGCCATGACGCTGCGCAAGCGAGTTGGGCTCGTGGCCGGGGTGACGGTCGGGGTCGCGATCCTGATGGCGTCGATCGTCTGCTACTGGGTCGTGCGCGGTCAGCTGCGCGGCGAGGTCGACAACGAGCTCAGGGCGCAGGCGTCCGCGATCCAGCAGGGCGACTTTCACTCGCTGGCGCAGCAGCTCCCGGGCCTGCCGGCGAGCGCCGGCGGTCCGGCGCCCTACGTCCAGGGCGTGCGCTCAGACGGCACCGAGATCCCCGGTCAGGGCAGCTTGACACTTCCCGACACCGCTCATGCTGCCCAGGTCGCGGGCGGGGGCGCCGGGCCATACCTCACGGACGTGAACGTCGGAGAGAATCACCTGCGCGTGATCGTGTTCGCGCCGGGGCTGATGTCCGACGGGCAGGCCGTGGCGCTCGAGCTTGCGCGTCCCCTCAACGGCGTCGATCGCATCCTGTCGCACCTGCGGCTGGTCCTCGCGCTGGTGTGCCTGGGCGGCGTCGCGCTGGCCGCTGCGCTCGGACGCATGGCCGCCCGCCGGGTGCTCGCGCCACTCGCCGAGGTCGCCGGGACCGCCCAGCACATCTCGGAAACCGAGGACCTGAGCAGCCGCATCCAGGTACGCGCGGACGACGAGGTCGGCCAGCTCGCGAGCCGCTTCAACGCGATGATCGAGCGCCTTCAGACCTCCCGGGCTGAGCTCGACGAATCGGTCCGCGCGCAGCGCCAGCTGGTCGCGGACGCCTCGCACGAGCTGCGCACACCGATCACCAGCCTGCGCACGAACGTCGAGGTTCTGCTCGAAAGCGAGAAGATGAGCGAGGAGGATCGCCGCCGGTTGCTCACCGACATGGTCGAGCAGAGCGAGGAGCTGACCGCGCTGATCGGTGACCTGATCGAGCTGGCCCGCGGCGACTTGCCGGTCGCGGGCGCAGAGGAGGCGAGGCTCGACCGGATCGTGGAGGAGTCGGTCGCCCGCGCGCGCCGCGACTTCTCCGAGGTGCGCTTCGAGACCTCGCTCGCGCCGGTGATCGTCGAAGGTGTCCCGGAGCGGCTGGGCCGGGCGGTCAACAACCTGCTCGATAACGCCGCCCGCCACTCGCCCCCGGGAGGCTCGGTGGAGGTCGTGGTCGATGCCGACGGGGTCCGGGTGCGCGACCACGGACCGGGTGTGGACGAGTCAGACCTGCCGTACGTGTTCGACCGCTTCTACCGAGGCGCCAGCTCGCGCGGTTCTCAGGGCAGCGGCCTCGGACTTGCCATCGTGCGCCAGGTAGCGCTCCAGCACGGCGGCTCGGTGAGCGCCGCCAACGACCCGGGTGGCGGAGCCGTGTTTACGATGCGCCTGCCAACCAGCCCCGCCGAGGACGAACAGCAGGATGACGCCGTCAGGGCGCCGGCGGACGGGCGACACGCGCCTGTCTAGCCACCTGGAAGCGCCTTCGCAAAAACCAGAACACGATCGCGTAGACCGGCACCACGACGAGCAGCAAGAGGAACCGGGAGCTGGGGGTGCCCACCAGCGTCACGAGCGCGACCTCCACTCCGACCGCGGGCAGCGCCGCCAGCAGGATGGCGTGCGAGCGGTAGCCGGAGAAGTGCTCGCGCGCGGTGATTTCGACCACCCCCAGCGTGCAAACAATGACGCCGACGATCAGGGCGGGACCGCCGCCCTGGATCAGGCCGATGATCAGACCAACCGCGCCGGCGAAGATAGCGATCTCGGAGACCGGGAGGCCCCCGAACGGGCTCGGGGGTCGCTCGCCGTAGGCTCCCATCGGGCTGCGGCCCCGGCGCTCTTGTCGGGTCGCCACCACCTGACGCTCGACGCGCTGCTCACGCCGCTGCGAGGGGGCTGACCGCGGGACCACTCCCGGGTGGCGTCGCTTACGCGAGGCGCGCCTTGACTTCTGACTGGCCACGTCGGGGCCAGCATACGGAGTTACGGCGCTCAGGTCGCCGGCGTGGCCTCAGGCGGCGACGAGGCGTCCGCGAACTCGCGGAACAGGCCGGTCACCACGAACACGGTCTGCTCGGCGATGTCTACGGTGTTGTCGCCGACCCGCTCGAGACAGCGCGCGACGAGGATCATGAACATCGCCCATTCGCGGACCTCGAGGTCCTCGCCGATCTGGACCGCACGCCTGAAGATCTCGCGGTTCAGACGGTTGATCTCCGCGTCCTGGCGCACGAGGTCCTGGGCCAGCTCGGTGTTACGCGAGCTGAACGCCACGCTGGATTGCGAGACCTGCGAGCGCGCCAGCTGCCCCATCCGCTCGATGGCGTCGAGGATGTCCTTGTCCTTCGGCGACTCGTAGCCCGACAGCGGAACGAGCTTCGCGATGTTCACGCACTGGTCGCCCATGCGCTCAACGCAGCGGATGATGTGCAACAGGGCCGCGACGACGCGCAGATCGCCGGCGACGGGCGCTTGACGCGCGAGCAGCGAAAGGATGCCCTGGTGCACCTCCAGGTAGCGCCCGTCGATCCGGTCGTCGTCGGCCACGACCATTCCCGCGAGTTCGACGTCCTGGTAGCTGATCGACTCGAGCGCCCGGTCCAGCTGGCCGATCACCAGCTCGAGGCCGCCGAGCGTCTGTTGCTCGAGCGCCTTCAGCTCTTCGTGGAAGTGGTGGCGGGTCTCTTGCACGGGCTTCTCCCCTACCCGAACTTCCCGGTCACGTAGCGCTCGGTCCGCTCGTCCTTCGGGTTCGTGAAGATCTCGCTGGTCGGCCCGTGTTCTATGAGCTCGCCGTCGAGCATGAACGCCGTGGTGTCGGCGACGCGCGCGGCCTGTTGCATGTTGTGCGTGACGATCACGATCGTGTAGCGCGCCTTGAGCTCGTCGACGAGCTCCTCGATCTTCAGCGTCGAGAGCGGGTCAAGCGCCGAGGCGGGTTCATCCATCAGGATCACCTCCGGCTCGATCGCGATCGTCCGGGCGATGCAGAGGCGCTGCTGCTGCCCACCCGATAGGTCGATACCGGGCTCGTTCAGCCGATCCTTGACCTCATCCCAGAGGCCAACGGCGCGGAGCGACCTGTGGACGGTCTCGCGCAGGTTGTCACCTCGCCTGCCGGTCAGCCGCAGCCCGGCGGCGACGTTGTCGAAGATCGACATGGTCGGAAACGGATTGGGCTTCTGGAACACCATCCCGATCAGGCGGCGGACGGAGGTCACGTCGACGTCCGGCGCGTACACATCGTGGTCGTCGAGCATCACGCTACCCGTGGCCCGCGCATCCGGGATCTCCTCGTGCATGCGGTTTATGCAGCGAACCACGGTCGATTTGCCTGACCCCGAGGGGCCGATGAGCGCGGTCGCCTGGTGCGCCGGGAACTCGATCGTGACGTCCTTGATGCTGTGCAGCTGTCCGTAGTAGGCGTTCAGGCCCTTGAGCTGCACCGCGTGGCCGGGACGCTCGCGCGTGGCCGGCTCGGAGATCTCGGGCGCCTGGGGCTGCTCCGAAGGGATACCGCCGGTCGACATCTCCGTGGCCTCCTGGTCCCTGGTTTCGCTGGTTGCCGATTCCTTGCTGGTGGCGTCGGGCGGGCTCATGCCAGGCGGCTCCTTCGAGAGACGAGTCGGGCGATCACGTTGAGGATCAGAACGAGGACCACGAGGGTGAGCGCCGCACCCCACGCACGCTCGACGACCGCTGCCCTCGGCGACGTGATGTCGCCGAAGATCTGCAGCGGGAGCGTGTTCATCTGCTGGGTGAGGTTAGCGGTGAGCGCGAAGGCCCCGGCCGTGGTGAACAGGAGCGGTGCCGTCTCCCCCATGCCACGGGCGACCGCCAGGAGCGATCCGGTGGTGAGCCCAGAGGCTGCGGTCGGCAGAACGATGCGCGTGACGACGCGCCAGCGCGGGGCTCCGAGCGCCAGCGCGGCCTCGCGCAGGCTCGAGGGCACGAGTGCAAGCACCACCTCCGCGGAGCGGGCGACTATCGGGAGCATCAGCAGCGAGAGGGCGATCGAGCCCTTCCAGCCGGTGAACCCGCCCCCGACGTGCCCGAGCACGAGCACGATGTAGATGAACAACCCGAACACGATCGACGGCACGCCGGTCATCACATCGATGAAGTAGCGAATCATCGCGGCATACCAGGAGTCCTTTCCGTACTCGGTCAGGTACAGGGCGACGCCGATCCCGATCGGGACCGAGATCAGCGTGGCCAGGCCGACAATGAGAAGGGAGCCGATGATCGCGCTCCGGATGCCGCCGGGGTAGCCGAGGAAGTTTCCGTTCGGGTCCGAGGTGAAGAAGTCCTTGCTCCAGGAGCCGATGCCCTTGTAGATCAGGTAGTAGATGACCAGCACGAGGGGCACGAGCGCGATCCCGGTCGCGAGGAACAGCAGGCCGCGCATGATCTTGTCCTTCCGGCGCCGGCGAGCGCTGACCTCGGGGAACTTGGTGAGGCTCATCCCACCTCACCAATGGTTGCCGCCTGCGCTTCGACCACGACATCGAGGTCGGCCGCTCGCGGCCTGCGGTAGCCGTGGGCGACGAACCAGCGCGCGATGATGTTCACGATCAACGTCAACACGAACAGGACCAGTCCGGCGGCGAACAGCGCCGAGCTGTGAATCGGGGTATTGGCGGCCTCGCCGAACTCGTTCGCGATCACCGCCGAGAGGGTGTAGCCCTGGGTGAAGAGATGGCTCCCAATGACCGGCGCGTTGCCGATCACGAGCACGACCGCGATCGTCTCGCCAATCGCTCGCCCGAGGCCGAGCATGACGCCCCCGGTGATGCCCGGACGCGCGTAGGGGAGCACCGCCATGCGGATCATCTCCCAGCGGGTGGCGCCGAGCGCCAGCGCCGCCTCCTTGTACTCCGGCGGCACGGTCGCGATCACCTCCCTCGAGATCGCCGAGACGATCGGGAGGATCATGATCGCCAGTATCAGCCCGGCGATGAAGTAGTTCGGCCCCGTGACGGTGCCGCCGCCGATCCAGGGAATGAACGAGAAGGTGCTCGCGAACCACTTCTCGGCCGGGAGCAGCTTGGGGATCAGTACGAACACTCCCCATAGCCCGTACACGACCGAGGGGACGGCGGCCAGCAGGTCGACGAGTATTGAGAGGGGGGTGCGGAGACGGCGCGGGCACAGCTCGTTGATGAACACGGCCGTCGCCACCGCGATCGGCACGCCGATGATCAGCGCGATCCCAGAGGTGATCAGCGTCCCGACGACTAGGGGAGCCCCGTGGTAGATGTTGCGCGAGACGTCCCAGTCGTTGCCGAAAACGAACGAGAGGCCGAACTGGCTGAGCGCCTGGTGAGACTCGCCGATCAGGCGGATGAAGAAGTAGACGATCAGCGCGAGGATCGCCGTGGCGAGCGCGGTCAGGCACCAGCGCAGGACCTGGTCGGGGAGCCGCGCCGCCGGCGACCGCTCGAGGATCGAGCGGCCGCGGGCAACGCTGACGGTGGTCGAGGCCACCTACGCGTTCCTACGAGATCTCCGCGCCATTGCAGGTCATGGTGGCGAGCTGCGCGTTGTTCTTGTCCACCAGCGAGGCGGGCAGCGGCGCGTACGGGAGCTGGCTGCTGGACGCGCCGAGCGTCTGCTGACCGGCTCCGTAGGCGTAGGCCAGCCAGCTCTTGAGCGCTGCGGCGGTCGACGAGCTGGCGCCGCCCGACTTGCACGGATCCTTGTAGACGTCGATGAACGTCTGCGAGACGATCGGGTAGGCCGACGGATTCGGCGAGTTGATCGTCGAGATCCCGAGGTCGGGCGGGATCGTGATCCCGTTTGCGGCGGCGGAGGTGTTCTGAATCGTCGGCAGCACGTAGGTCCCGCCGGAGTTCTTCACCGCGGCGTAGGTGAAGTTGTTCTCGAGCGCGTAGGCCTGCTCGACGTAGCCCACCGCGCCATCCGTCTGCTTGACCGCCGCCGCGACGCCGGAGTTGCCCTTCGCGCCTGTGCCGGTCGGCCACTTCACGTCCTTGCCCTTGCCGACGGTCGCCTTCCACGTGGGGTCGACGTCCGAGAGGTAAGTGGTGAACCCGTTAGTGGTGCCCGAGGAGTCAGAGCGGTGCACGACCGTGATCGACGTGCTCGGCAGGCTCAGGCCGGGGTTGAGCGACTTGATCGCCGGGTCGTCCCACGTCTTGATCTTGCCCATGAAGATGCCCGCGATCGTGGGACCGTCGAGCTTGATCCCGCTTTTGACCCCGGACAGGTTGTAGGACACCGTGATCGCCCCGAAGGCGACGGGGAACTGCAGGAGCGGGCCCTTGGCGCCGGACTTGTCGGTCGACTTGAGCGCGGGGTCGCTGCCCGCGAAGTCAACTGTGGCGGCTTGGAGCTGCGCGACGCCCGCTCCCGAGCCGACCGGGTTGAAGTTGATGGTCAGACCCTGCGACTTCAGCGACGAGCCCCACTGCTGGTAGATCGGGGCGGCGAGCGTTGATCCCGCGCCGTTGATGGTTCCGCCGGTTACCTTGTTGCCGCTCGAGCCACCGCTCGCCGCACCGGAGGCCTTGGTCGAGCTCGAGCTGCTCGACCCGCACGCCGCGACCGCGAGCGCTGCGGCGACCGTCGCGGCTATCGCGGTTATTCGAATCTTTGTCAAGTTCATCTCCTCGGTGTAATTGGGCGTGAGTGTGCTTGCCGCAAGAGCCGCGCGTGTTAATCAGTTGTGAACGCGTCGTTGACCATTTGTCCACCGTCGGCAGCCAGGCGATAGCCGAAGCCGAAGTGCATGTGGATGAACGTCCAGCCCGGCAGGGCCTCCTCGAGCTTCACGCGGAGCTTTCGGACGTAGACGTCGACCGACCGATCCCCCACCTTCATCTCCCGTCCCCATACGAGCCGGAACAGCTCCTCCCGGGGCATGATCCGGTCCTCGCGCCGCGCGAGCTCGGTTAGCAGCCGAAGCTCGCGAATCGAGAGCATCAGCGCCCTACCGTTCGCGCGCGCGAGGTGCTCCTCGGGAAGGATCTCCAGAGGCCCGACTTCGATGACCTCTCGGGAGCTCTTTTCGGCAGTCGCCGCCATGCGCCGACAATGCTCGGCATTCGCGTTCAGTCAGGCGTTATCGATTCGTAACGCAGATGTGAACAAGTTGTGATCGCCGGGGGTCATGTGAGGCGACCTGGCTTGTGTGCCAGGTCGCCTCAGCCGGCCAGGGCGGAGTCCAGCTCGGCTGCCTTGTCGGTCGGCTCCGTGGCGTCGTCGCGGCGTCGCTCGCCGCCACCCTCGGCTGCCTCCGGTGCCTCCTCGCCCTCGAGCGCGGGTGCGAACCGGTAGCCGACGCCGAAGTGCGTGTGGATGTAGCTCCAATGCTGCGATGCCGTGCGCAGCTTCTGGCGCAGCTTGCGGACGAACACGTCCACTGAGCGGTCACCGTGCGCCATCGCGTAGCCCCACACGCGCTCGTAGATCTCCTCCCGGCGGAGCACTCGGTCCGACTGTGAGAGGAGGTGGAGGATCTCGAACTCCCGTGCGGTCAACTCCAGGCTCTCCTCGCCCTTGTACGCCTGATACAGGTCCGGGCGAATCGTGATCTCGCCCACGGTCACGGCATGCTCGAGCTCGGGCATCTCGTTGCGCCGGTGGCGCCGGACCGCGGCCTCGATGACGCAGATCAGCTCCTCGGGGTGGCAGGGCTTCGTCATCCAGGCATCGGCCCCGAGCCGCAGGCCGCGGACGCGTTGGGCGACCGAGGACTGGCCCGTGCACACGATCACCGCGAGGCCGGGCAGGCGGGCGCATACCCGCTCCAGGTACTCCCAGCTGCTCGGTCCCAGGATCGCGATGTCGATCACGAGCGCGTTCAGGCGCATGGCGACGAGCACCTCCGCGGTTGCGTGGGTCGTCAGGGCGCGGTGGTCCCAGCGCTGAGCGGCGAGGCGATTGGACAGGACCTGCATGAACCCCGGATCCCGGTCAATCACAGCCACGCGAAGCCTGGTTTGCGACCGCCCGGGCCCAGACTGCGCCACCGGCCGCACGTCACCTTCGGCCGACATGGCCGTCAATCTAGAGGAAGGCCCCGTCACGCTATCCCTTTCGCGGATCCTGGTAACAGTATCTTTACACGCAAACAGCGAGAATCAAGCGCCCGTGCGCTACAACGCAAGTCGTTCTGGTGGCACGGCGATCCTGGGGGCACGACATGATCATGGCTATGACACGTTCTCGCGCCCGCCTAGTCGTCGCGGCCGCGGCCGTTGCGCTCACGGTCGCGGGCTGTGGCTCGTCGAGTTCGCATTCCTCTTCGGCGGCCTCGTCGTCCAACGCCTCCACGTCGACCGGCGCAGCCTCGCGGCAGGCTGCGAACACCGCTCCTCCACCCGCCGTGAACGAGTTGCAGGCGGCGGAACATCCTGCGCTCGGTGAGTTTCCCGCCGCTCACGGACGGTCGCTGCAGGAGCTCGGCGCGCTCGTCAAATCGAGCGCGCAGTTCGGCGGCGCCACCGGGACGTTCACTCCCGGCGTCCGCCGGCTGGCCTTCGCGCTCAACGCCAGCTCGGGCGCTTTCATCTACGCCCCCACGGCGGTCTACATCGCCAAGAGCCCGAGCAGCCCGGCGATGGGCCCGATCCTGGCTCCGGCCGACCCCATGGGAGTCGCGCCGCAGTACCGCAGCGAGCAGAACGCGGGTCCCGGCGGGATCCAGGCGATCTACGCCGCCCACATTCCCGTGCCTCGTAGCGGCACCTACACGGTGCTCACCCTTACTCGCACTCCCTCGGGGCTCATCGGGGCGCCCGGGGAGGTCGCCGTTGCCGCCTCCTCACCGATCCCCGACGTCGGACAGCGACCTCCGGCGATCGCCACCGACACGCCCGCGACCACCGACGGCAACGTCCACCTGCTGACGACCAGGATCCCGCCGGAGAACATGCACTCGGTGTCGTTCAACCAGGTGCTCGGCAAGCGCCCGGTCGCGCTCCTGTTCTCGACGCCCCAGCTTTGCATCTCGAGGGTTTGCGGACCGGTGACCGACATCGCCGTCTCGCTCCAGAACGAGTTCGCGGGCCGGATCACGTTCATCCACGAGGAGGTCTACGTCGACAACCAGCCGAGCAAGGGACTGCGACCGCAGCTGAAGGCGTTCCATCTCGAGACCGAGCCGTGGCTGTTCACGATCAACCGCCAGGGGATCATCACCACCCGCCTCGAGGGCGCGTTCGGCGTCAACGAGGTGCGGACAGCGCTCCAGTCCGCGCTGAGCTGAGAGACGGTCCTCTAGCCTGCCGAGAAGGATGCGGAGAAGCCGCCTGCTTCCGAATCGGCTGCTCGCGCTGCTCGCGCTCGTCGCGGCGGTCGCGTGGGTGGGAACGCCTCGGGCGGCCGCCGACGCGGATCCGGCCAGCGACATCCTGCTCGGGGCTCCGGCGTTCTACCCGTACCAGCCGGCCGTATCCGCGTCCCTTCAGAGCCAGCTCGAGCACGAGCTCGCGCTCCTCAAGGCCAAGGGGCTGAATCTCAAGGTCGCGATCATCGGAAGTCCGGTCGACCTGGGCGCGCTCCCCGCCATGTTCGGTAAGCCCCAGACGTACGCGAACTTCCTCGCGCAAGAGATCTCCTTCAGCGGGCCGCAGCCGTTGCTCGTCGTCATGCCGGCCGGGTTCGGCGTTGCTCATGCCGGGCCGCCAAGTGCGTTGAGCGGCCTGCAGGTCGAGACCGCCCAGCAGTCGAACGGCCTCGCCCGCTCGGCGATCCTCGCGGTGCAGCGGATCGCGAAGGCCAACGGCAAGGCGATCCCCGCGGCGTCTGGGTCATCGGGCTCGGGGGGTTCGGGCGGCGGCACCTCGCCGGTGATCACGTTCGGGATACCGGCCGTGCTCGTGGCGGCCGCAGTGGCGGCGGCTGTTCTCCTGCGCCGGCGCGCCGCCCGGACCTCCCGAGGGCGGTCCCCGTGACAACGTGGGCCTAACCGAGGATTGACATCTCATCGCTATCCTGACCGAAGGCCGGGGCCCCTAAGCGAGCAGATGGCATCGAGAACCAAGCAAAAGGAAGAGGCACGCGCGCGTCGCCTTGCCGAGGAACGAGCGCGCGCGGAGCGCAACCGGCGCAACCGCCGCGTACGCATGATCGGCGGCGTGGTACTGGCGGCCATCGCCATCGTCGCGGTGGCGATCGCGGTCTCGAGCGGCGGCGGTAAGAAATCCAGCGGGCTCCAGACCGGCACGAGCGCTTCGCAGACCGCCAACCAGGTCCAGCAGATGTTTGCCGGGATCCCACAGTCGGGGGCTACCCTGGGGAACCCCAGCGCCCCGGTGACCATGACCTACTACGGCGATCTCGAGTGCCCGGTCTGCCAGGCGTTCACGCTGAGCGGCGGGTTCCCGCAACTCGTGGCCAACGAGGTGCGCCAAGGGAAGGTGAAAGTGGTCTACAAGGCCTTCGAGACGGCGACGCCCGACCCGACGACGTTCCAGACCCAGCAGGTCGCGGCCCTGGCCGCCGGCAAGCAGAACCGCTTCTGGGACTTCGCCGAGCTCTTCTATCGCCAGCAGGGCCAGGAGGACACCGGCTACGTGACCGAGAGCTATCTGGATGGGCTCGCCCGCCAGATCCCCGGGCTCAACTTCAACACCTGGAAGACCGACCGTAGCGACCCCTCGCTCGCCGCCCAGGTGCAGTCCGACGGTGCCGCGGGCAAAGCCGCGGGAGTCAGCGGTACGCCGACGCTGATCTTCACCGGACCCAAGGGCTCAGCGAGCCCGAACTCCGGCGTCCCCAGTTATTCCGACGTCCAGAACGCGATCAAGCAGGTCTCATGACGACGCTTACTCGCTCGGGGGCTGCGGGTTTGAGCACGGATCGGAAGTTGCAGATCGCGATCGGGCTGCTGTGCCTGATCGGGATCGGGATCGCGGGCTACCTCACCTACGTCCACTACGCGGGCCTGAAGGTCCTGTGCCTTTCGAGCGGCGGCTGCGAGACCGTCCAGGCCTCCCGTTACGCCAAGCTCGACGGCATCCCGGTCGCGGTCCTCGGCCTCGCCGGCTACATCGGAATCCTCGGATCGCTCGCGCTCCGCGGCGAGCTGGGCCGCCTGACCGGGTTCGGCATCGCGCTGATCGGCTTCGGCTTCAGCATGTACCTCACCTACCGCGAGCTGTTCACGATCAAGGCGATCTGCCAGTGGTGCGTCGCCAGCGCGGTGCTGATGACCCTCCTCGCGATCCTCACCGCCGTCCGGGTGCTGCGAGCGGACGATGATGCCGGCGGGGCGGCGTTCGCCCAGGCCAACGGCGCCACGCCGGCGACCGGCCGGCGGGACGGATCGGGCGGCTCGTCGGCGCGACGAGGCCGGCCGCCGGCGCAGACAACCCGCAAGCGCTGAACAACCGAGAGGTGTCGCGTTTTCGCTGCGCTGAGCGCAGCAGGAACGCGACAGTTCGACGGGGACGCCAAAGAGGGGCGCGGGATGCGTGTCCCTCGACACTCGCGTGCGAGTGCGACTGCCGTTGCGCGATACGACGCCGGGCACGCGGTGTCGTGGGCCACGCAACCGCGCCCCATCTGATATATCAGTTGACGATGAGTGACCGCCTGCCAGCGTCACAACGCGTCGTGATCATCGGCGCCGGCATCGTGGGCAACAGCGTCGCCTACCACCTCGCCCGCCTCGGCGAGACGGACATCACGCTGATCGACAAGGGGCCTTTGCCCAACCCCGGCGGGTCGACCGGCCACGCGTCGAACTTCATCTTCCCCGTGGACCACTCCAAGGAGATGACCGCGCTCACGCTCGAGAGCATGCGCCAGTACAACGACCTCGACGTGTTCATCGAGAGCGGCGGGATCGAGATCGCGCGCAACGGGGAGCGGATGCAGGAGCTGACACGGAGGATGGCCTCGGCGAAGTCGTGGGGCATCGAGCCCGTGTCGCTGGTGACGCCCGGGGAGGTCAAGGAGCTCGTCCCGTTCATCGACGAGACGCTGATCCTCGGCGGCTTCTACACGCCCGGCGCCGGCGTGGTCGATTCGCTGCGAGCGGGCACGCTCATGCGCGAGCGCGCCGGCCAGAACGGCATGACGATCTCCGCCAACACCGAGGTGACCGGGTTTGACGTGGCCAACGGCCGGGTCCGGCGCGTGCGGACGACGCGGGGCGACATCACGGCGGACAAGATCGTCATCGCCTCGGGCGTGTGGAGCCCGCGGATCGCGCGCATGGCCGGCGCCTGCATCCCGCTGACCCCGATGGTCCACCAGATGATCGACATCGGTCCGGCGCCGCGGTTCGCCAACACCACCGGCATGATCGAGTACCCGATCGTGCGCGACGTGGACACCAACATGTACGAGCGCCAGGAAGGCACCGGGCTCGAGATCGGTTCCTACGCGCACCGCCCGATCACGGTCGACCCGGAGGAGATCCCGTCGATCGACGAGGCGGCGCTCACCCCCACCGAGCTGCCGTTCACCCAGGACGACTTCGACGCCCAGATGGAGATCGCGCTCGAGCTGATGCCCGAGATCGTGGGCGACGAGAGCGTCGGCGTGAAGTACGCGATCAACGGCCTGCTGTCGGTCACCTACGACGGCCTCCCGCTCCTCGGCGAGACGCCCGAGGTCCGGGGGCTGTGGTCGGCGGCCGCGGTGTGGATCAAGGAGGGGCCGGGCGTGGGCAAGGCCGTGGCCGAGCTCATGGTGCACGGCGAATCCGAGATCGACGCCTACGAGTCGAACGTCGCCCGCGCCTATCCGCACCAGCAGGCCACCAAGCACATACGCGCGCGCGCGTGCGAGGGCTTCAACAAGATGTACGGGATCGTCCATCCCTCCGAGCAGTGGGAGTCCAACCGCGACGTCCGCCTGCCGCCCTTCTACGAGCGCGAGCGCGAGCTGGGCGCGCGCTTCTTCGAGGCTGCGGGTTGGGAGCGCCCGCAGTGGTATGAGTCAAACGCGAAGTTGATCGCCGAGTACGGAGACCGCGTGACGAGGCGCGAGGCCGAATGGGATTCCCGCTGGTGGTCGCCGATCATCAACGCCGAGCACTTGGCGTTGCGCGACCGGTGCGGAATGATCGATCTCTCTGCGTTTGCCGTCTTCGACATCACCGGCCCGGGCGCGCTCGACGTGGTCCAGCGGGTGGCGATGCGACAGATGGACGTGCCGATCGGCCGCGTCGTGTACACGCCGCTTCTGACCCCGAGCGGCGGCTTCAAGCAGGACCTCACGATCATGCGCCTCGCCGAGGACGTCTTCCGCGTGGTGACCGGCGGGGCCTACGGCATGTCCGACCGCAAGTGGTTCTGCGACGATCTCCCGCCGGACGGCTCCGCGCAGCTCTTCGACCAGACGAGCGCGTGGTGCACGCTCGGCCTGTGGGGCCCCCGCGCGCGCGACATCCTCGAGACCCTGACCCGCGACGACGTCTCCCACGAGCGCTTCCCGTTCGCCACCTGCGAGACGATCGAGCTCGACGCCATCCCGGTGCTCGCGTCGCGCATCTCCTACGTCGGCGACCTCGGCTGGGAGCTGTACGCGCCGATCGAGGAGGGGGCCCGACTGTGGGACGTCGTCGCCGAGGCCGGGGCACCGCATGGGATCGTGCCCGTGGGCATCGGCGTGTACGGGACGACCGGCCGCCTCGAGAAGTGCTACCGCGCCTACGGCGCCGAGCTCGAGTCGGAGTTCAACGTGGTCGAGGCCGGAATGGCGTGGGGCAAGGTCAAGGACCAGGACTTCATCGGCAAGGAGGCCCACGTCCGCCACCGCGAGGAAGAGCCCGCGGCGATCATGTGCACGCTGACCGTCGACGACCACACCTCGTCATCCGGGGTCAAGCGCTACATGCTCGGCCACGAGCCGATCCTCACCCGCGAAGGAAAGCCGCTCGTCGACCGAAAGGGCCGGCGCTCGTACGTCACCAGCGCCGGCGCGGGGCCTTCGATCGGCAAGCACATCCTGATGAGCTACCTCCCGCCCGAGCACGCGGTCGTCGGCGAGGAGCTCGCCGTCGAGTACATGGGCGAGCGCTACCCGGTGACGGTGGCCGTCGCCGGCTCGACCCCGATCTTCGACCCCGAGAACGCCCGCATCCGCCACTAAAGAACCATGAACGTCCTCGTGTGCGTCAAACGAGTCCCGCTCACCGGCGGCAAGATCGTCCTCACCGACGATGAGAGCGCGATCCAGACCCGCCACCTGGGATTCACGGTCAGCCCCCACGAGGAGTGCGGAGCCGAGGAGGCGGTCCGCCTCGTCGAGCAGCACGGCGGCACCTCCACGGTTCTGACACTCGGGCCGCCCGAAGCCGAGGAGCAGCTGTGCGATCTAATGGCGATCGGCGTCGACCAGGCCGTGCACCTGGTGACCGACGGCACCGAATGGGACCCCCAGGCAACCGCCGGCGCGATCGTCGAGGCGGTCCGCGCGCAATCCGATCCCTTCGACCTGATCCTGTTCGGAAACGAGTCCGCCGACGCCGGCAACTACCAGGTCGCGATCCGGGTCGCGAACGCGCTCGACCAACCGTGCGTCACCGGCGTGAAGGGAATCTCGGTGGACGACGGACGGGTTCGGTGCGAGCAGGAGGTCCCGGGCGGACGCGACATCTACGTCGTGCCGATGCCGGCGGTGGTGTCCGTCAAGGAGGGCATCAACCTCCCCCGCTACCCGTCGGTGCCGGGAAGGCTGCGCGCCAAGCGAAAGCCGGTCGCGGCCTCGACGCCGGCGCGACCCGAGCCTCGCCTCGAGATGGTCAAGCTGCTGCTGCCGCCCGGCTCGGGCAAGCAGGTCGAGATCCTGGGCCACGGCCAGGAAGCGGCGCCGGCGGTAGTGGCGAAACTCGACGAGATAGGAGTGCTGTGAGCGTCCTGGTGTTCCTCGAGAGCCCCGAAGACGAGCTCTCGCAGCAGGCCATGACGTTCGCGCGCCAGCTCGGCGAGGAGATCGCCGCGGTCGCGATCGAGGACGGGTCCTACGCGCCGGCCACCTGGGCGCAGACGCTCGTCGAGCTGGTCGAGCAGCGATCGCCGAACGCGGTGGTCGCGCCCGGCTCAGACCGCGGCAACGAGGTCCTCGCGCACGTGGCCGCGAAGCTCGACCAGCCGATGGCGGCCAACTGCGTCGCCGTGACCCCGGGGCAGCCGGCCACGGTCACGCGTGTCCGGTGGGGCGGCAGCCTGCTGGAGGAGGCTCGCGTACACGGCTCACCGCTCTTGCTGTCGGCCGCGCCCCACGCCCACACGGCGGATCCCGTCGCAGCCACGGCCAACATCGAGGTCGCAGAATCCTCCTCAGGGGCCTCCGAAACCGACCTGCTGGCCAAGGTGAGAGAGCATGTCCCGGCGGTGTCCGCGGGCGTCTCGCTCGCCGACGCGGACGTGGTCGTCTCCGGCGGGCGCGGCGTCGGGTCGGCCGAGGGGTTCGGCATGATCGAGGAGCTCGCCGAGCTGCTGGGCGGCGCGGTGGGCTGTTCGCGGGCGGTGACGAGCGCCGGCTGGCGGCCGCACACCGATCAGGTGGGGCAGACCGGGACCAAGATCTCGCCCGAGATCTACATCGCGTGCGGGATCAGCGGCGCGACGCAGCACATGGCCGGCTGCAAGGGGGCCAAGAAGCTGCTCGCGATCAACGAGGACGGCGAGGCGTCGATCTTCGCGAGCGCGGACTACGGCGTGGTCGGCGACCTGCACGAGATCGTCCCCGCGATCTCCGAGGAGATCAGGAAGGCGAGGGCGCGATAGTCGTCGTCGGAGCCGTCGCGCTGGCCGCCGCGATCGCGATCAGCGGCACGCTGTTCACCCGCCGGGTTCTATTCCTCGCCGGCAGGGTGCGGGTGGCGCAACCCGTGGCGCGCGCCGGCGACACGCCGCGACGGGTCAAAAACGAGGCCACGATCGTGCTCGCTCAGCGCAAGCTCCTCCAGCGCCTTCTGCCGGGGCTGATGCACGCGTTCATCTTCTGGGGGTTCCTGGTGCTGTTCCCGACGATCGTGATCGCGATGATCGGGGCCGTCGACAGGCACACCACGTTTCCCTGGCTCGGCCACCAGGGGTGGTACCTGCTGCTCGTCGACGTGTTCGTGGCACTGGTCCTGCTCGGCGTGATCGTCGATGTCTGGATCCGGCACGTGATCAGGCCGCGGCGGTTCGAGGGCAGCCACCTCGGGGAGGCGGACGTGATCCTGGCCCTGATCGCGGCGATCGTGATCACGCTGGCGCTGTGGCACGCCACGCAGATCGCGCTCGGCTACAACGAGTGGCCGTCGTCGTGGTCGCCGCTCTCCAAGGCGCTCTCGCACCTGTTCGGACACAATGAAGCGACGCGCGTCCTCGAGCGGGTGTTCGTGTGGGCGCACGTGCTCACGATCCTCGCCTTCCTCGCGTACCTGCCGCACTCCAAGCACCTGCACATCGCGGTCGCGGCGATCAACGTCTGGTTCGGGCGCACGCGCGCGGACGGACGGCTCGAGCCGCTGCGCTTCGATGACCCCGACGTCCCCGAGGAGGACATCCGTTTTGGCGCCGGAACCGCCACCGACTTGACCTGGAAGCAGGTGCTCGACACGTTCTCTTGCACCGAATGCGGGCGCTGCCAGGACGCGTGCCCGGCGTGGTCGACGGGCAAGGTCCTCTCCCCCAAGCTCGTGATCATGGGCCTGCGGGATTACGTGCTCGCCGAGGAGGCGCAGTCGCTGGTCCCGGGAGCGGTTCCCGAGGAGTCGGTGTGGGATTGCGTGACCTGCGGGGCGTGCATCCAGGCGTGCCCGGTGTCGATCGAGCACGTCGACCACATCGTGGACCTGCGCCGTCACCTGGTGATGGTCGATTCGAGCTTCCCCGCCGAGGCCGAGCCGATGCTGCGCGACGTCGAGCGCGCGTCGAACCCTTGGGGCAAGGCGCAGTCCGAGCGGGCCGAGTGGGCATCGGCGCTGGGGGTGCGCGTGCTGGAGCCCGGAGACCCCGCGCCCGAGTACCTCTACTGGGTCGGGTGCGCCTCCTCGTTCGACGAGCGGGCGCGCCGCACGGCGGAGTCGACGGCCAAGCTGCTGCAGGAGGCCGGCGTCGACTTCGCGATCCTCGGGCCCCGTGAGAGCTGCACCGGCGACCCGGCGCGGCGCATCGGCAACGAGTACGTGTTCCAGGCGTTCGCCGAGCAGAACGTGGAAACGCTCAACGAGGCGGGTGTGCGCAAGATCGTCGCGGGCTGCCCGCACTGCTTCAACACGCTGGCGAACGAGTACCCCGACTTCGGCGGAAGCTACGAGGTGATCCACCACTCGGAGCTCCTCGCGTCGCTGGTGGCGGAGGGGCGGCTCCGACCGCAGCGCTCCGAAGGGCTGTCGATCACCTACCACGACTCGTGCTACCTGGCGCGCCACAACGACGTCCTGGGCGCGCCGCGCGACCTCGTCGCCGCCGTCGGCGCGCCGGTGGAAATGAAACGCTCGGGCAAGGAGACGTTCTGCTGCGGCGCGGGCGGGGCGCACATGTGGATGGAGGAGCGAGGTGGCGCGATCAACGAAGCGCGCGTCGGCGAGGCGGTCGCGACGGGAGCCGACACGCTGGCGGTGGCGTGTCCGTTCTGCACGGTGATGCTCGACGACGGCGTGCAAAATGCCGGCGGCGAGCTGCGCGTGGTCGACGTGGCCACGCTCCTGTCCGAGGCCATCGACGACGGGCAGAGTTAGGTCGTTGCGCGGTGGCTGTCCGAACCGGTGGCGGGCGTGGCGAGCTTCACCATGACGGTTAGTAAAAAAGCAGCCTTAGTGAGCTTACGGTAGGTTCCTCACCTGTCGGCGACGCAGGAGTCGTTCACGAAAATCGCCCCCCGATCGTCACCGACAATCGACTGCGTGCCGATATCTACTAGTGTCTCGCGGCGTCACACTGTCTACGCAATGGGCAGGAAGGAGACTTTCACCGTGAGCACACCGAGCTGGCTGCGCGCGACATGCGTTCGCGCCACCATCGCGAGCTTGGTCCTCGCGATCGCCGCGTTGATCCTCGCGCTGGTGCCGGGATTGGGGGCGGCCGCGGGTCGACCGGCGACGATCCCCGATGCGACGGTGCTGTTCGGTCGCGCAGTGAAGATCGTTCGTGGGACGAGCCGTCCCACCTTCGCCCGTGCGGTCATGCTCGAGGTCGACGGGTTCACGCGCGGAGGAAAGAAGGTCGGCACCGCCGCGGGCATCGTCAAGTGGCGGTTCGTGTTGAACAACCAGCCGTCGCGTTCGAGGTTCAGCACCGCCACGATCGTCTACGGTCCTCCGCCGGCGAAGTTCGGAAAGGTGACGGGCTTCCGGCAGCCGTTCGTGGAGGACCTGCCGATCCCGAGGGCGCCGAAGATGACGCTCGCGGCCGCGGTCGCACGCCTGAAACAGGCCGGGTTCAGCAACGGGTTCTTCAACGTCACCCTGCGAAAGCCACTCGCACCGAAGCGCTTGAACCCGCTCTACATCTTCACGATCGGAGCGGGGCGGTTCGTCGCCGTCGACACAGTGACCAAGAGAGTGCGTCCGTTCCATTAGTGTCGGGCTCGCGCCACGCCGAGACAGCCTCGTTGCCGACTTGGTGTGGTCCGCGAAGCCTAGGTGTCGACGGGCGACGAGCAACCGCAACGCTGCCACCGCCAGATCGGGGTCAGCGCAGGTCGCGCCCGAGCACCGTCTCGGCCAGCGCGATGGCCCCCAAGACGCCGGCGCGATCGCCGAGCGCCGGCGGGACGAGGAAGGAGTCGATGTCGTGGCCAAGCAGCGGCGTCTCGAGGTAGCCCGCGACGAGCTCCCGCAGGTGCGCGCGCACCATCGCGAGCAGCCCGGCGCGCTCCATCACTCCCCCGCCGAGGACGATCCGGTCGGGCGAGAACACGGAGACGATGCTGAGGATCCCCAGCGCCAGATACTCGGCCTCGAGCTCCCAAGCGGGATGCTCGTCGGGGAGCTCGCTCCCCGGAGCTCCCCAGCGCTTCTCGATCGCCGGCCCGCACGCGAGCCCTTCCCAGCAGTCTCCGTGCATCCGGCAGGATCCCAGGAAGGGGTCGCGGTCCCGGGGATGGGGGATCCGGAGGTGACCGACCTCGGGGTGGATGAGGCCGTGCCACGGCCTGCCGTCGATCAACAAGCCCGCGCCGATCCCCGTGCCGACGGTCACATAGCACAACGCTCTCGCCTGACGGCCGGCCCCCCAGCGGTGCTCGCCGAGGGCCGCGACCCCGACGTCGTGATCGAACGCCACCGGCACACCAAGCCGCTCGCGCACGACGGGCGCGATCGCCACGTTCCGCCAGCCCGGCTTCGGAGTGCTCGTGACATAGCCCCAGGTGGGAGAGCGCGGATCGAGATCGACCGGCCCGAAGGAGCCGATCCCGATCGCCTCGGACGCCGGTCCCCGCCGGAAGAACTCGACGATCCGCTCGAGCGTGTGCTCGGGATCGGTGGTCCGGAATTGCTCCTGGCGGCGGATCTCATCAGGTCCGGTGCCAATCGCGCACACGCACCAGGTGCCGCCGGTCTCAACGCCTCCGTAGAGCCCCATCAGTGGTCAACTGCCTCGATCGTAGACATAAAAAAGGGAGAGGTTGACAGCGCGCGAACCCTGCGCAACAGTTTGTGAACGCAGCACCCCCTCGGGGAAGGAGAGATCTTGCCAGGCACTCTGGCACTGATCGTGGCAAGTGTCCGCCGAAGACGGGACGCTCGTTCCGTCCGGGGAGAGCATTGATGCGACGCCCGGCTCTGGCTCTGACGGTCCTCCTCGCGGTGGCGGCACTGGCGGGCTGCGGCCAGAGCACATCCGGCCCCACGCCGGCTAATTCGCCCCACAAGGCTCCGGCGATCACCATTGCGATGGTCACCCACGGCCAGGCGTTCGACCCGTTCTGGGCCCTGGTGCAAGCGGGCGCCCGGCAGGCGGCTGCGGACTTCAACGTGACGCTCAAGTACGCCTCGCCGGCCACCACCAACCCCCAACAGCAGGCGCAACTGATCACGCGGGCCGCGGCCGCTAAGCCGCAGGCGCTCGTCGTGACGATTCCAGATCCCGCCGTGCTGTCGAGTCCGATTCAACAGGTTTCCTCCTCCGGCGTGCCGGTAGTCGTCGTCAACGTCGGCGACGGCGTCTACAAGCAGGTGGGTGCGCTCACGTATGTGGGCCAGCCGGACAGGATCGCCGGCGGAGAGGCCGGCAAGCAGTTGGTCGCGGCCGGCGTGCGCGACGCGTTGTGCGTCATAACCGAGGGGCAGAACACGGCGCTGACCGACCGATGCGCCGGGCTGGCGGCGACGCTCGCGGCAAGCGGCGGCTCAGTCCAGACGCTCAACGTCAACGGCAACAACCCCGGGTCAGCGCAGAGCGCGATCCAGCAGGCGCTGAAGCGCAACCCGCGGATCGACGGGGTGCTCTCGACGACGCTCATCGGGTTCGACGTTTCCGGCGGCGCCCTGAAGGCGATGAACGAGCTCGGGAAGATCAAGCTCGCGACCTTCGACGTCTCGAGCGCCGCTTTGGCCGCCGTCGAGAACGGGCAGGCGCTGTTCATCGTCGACCAGCAGCCGTTCATGGAGGGCTACTACGCCGTCCAGGTCGCCGCCTTCCAGGTCCGCTATGGGCAGCATCCGTTTGCACCGATCTATACCGGGCCGAGCTTCATCACCCAGGCCAACGCGGCCAAGGCGGCGCAGCTGTACAAGAACACCGGCGTAGCGCTGTTCAGGGGGGGCTACACGTGATCCGTCGTTCGCGCCGTGACGTCTCGGCGCGAACCCTGCGCCGGCCCAACCGCGCAGGAAGGCGGGGATTCTCATGACGGTGCTGGCTGCCACCCTCAAGCTTCACCTCGGCGGCTTGGATGTCGCGCTGCTGGTGATCTATTTCACGTTCGTCATGGGCATCGGGTTCGCGCTCCGGCGCTTGATCCAGACCTCGACCGACTTCTTCCTGTCGGGCCGGTCGCTGCCCTCGTGGATCACCGGGATCGCGTTCATCTCGGCCAACCTCGGTGCGATCGAGATCCTCGGCATGTCCGCCAGCGGCGCCCAGTACGGGATCAGCATCGTGCACTACTACTGGATCGGCGCGGTGCCGGCGATGGTGTTCCTCGGCATCGTGATGATGCCGTTCTACTACGGCTCCAGAGTACGCAGCGTCCCGGAGTACCTGCTCCGCCGCTATGACAAAAAGACACACCTGGTCAACGCGATCATCTTCGTGCTGGCCTCGGTTCTCATCGCCGGGGTCAACCTCTACGCCCTCGCGGCCGTGCTGGAGGCCCTGCTCGGGATCCCGCTCGCGGTGGCGATCGTCGTGTCGGCCCTGTTCGTCCTCTCCTACATCCTGCTCGGCGGGCTGTCGAGCGCGATCTACAACGAGGTGATGCAGTTCTTCGTGATCTGCGCCGGCCTCGTCCCGGTGGTGATCGTGGCCCTACGAGACGCGGGCGGGCTGAACGGGCTGTTCCAGAAGGTCAGCACGGTCGGGCACGACTTCACCTCCGCGTGGGGCGGGACGAGCATAGGCGGCCACAACCCGGTGGGAAACTGGTTCACGCTTGTCTTCGGCCTCGCGTTCTGCCTGTCGTTCGGCTACTGGACCACCAACTTCGCCGAGGTCCAGAGGGCCATGTCAGCCAAGGACGAGAACTCCGCGCGGCTTACGCCGATCATCGGAGCCTTTCCCAAGGCGTTGATCCCGCTCGGGATCGTGATCCCGGGCATGGCGGCCGTGCTGCTGATCCCCGGCATCGGCGAGGGTGGCGGCCTCCCCTTCAACGACGCGATTCCCGCCCTGATGAACAAGTACCTGCCGATGGGAGTGCTCGGGGTGGCGATCGTTGGCCTGCTCGCGGCCTTCATGGCCGGGATGGCGGCGAACGTCTCCGCGTTCAATGCCGTGTGGACGTATGACCTCTGGCAGAACTACATCCGCCCCGGGCGTCCAGACCGCTACTACCTCCGGGTCGGACGCATCACGACGGTCGTCGGCGTGTTCATCGGCATCCTCACCGCGTTCATCGCGTCCGGGTACAGCAACATCGCGAACTACCTTCAGACCCTGTTCTCGTTCTTCAACGTGCCGATCTTCCTGGCGTTCATCATCGGCATGACGTGGCGCAAGGTGGGGCGTGGAGCGGGTTTCTACGGCATGATCGTCGGCACGCTGGTGTCGTTCGCCGTGTGGCTCCTCTACAAGGAGGGAGTGCTGTTCACGTTCGGCCACTCCGACCTCATCGAGACCCAGTGGGGAGCGATCATGGGCTTCAGCGCGGGGCTGATCGCGATGGTGATCGCGACCATCTTCAGCACACCGAAGCCCGTGAGCGAGCTGAAGGGCCTAGTCTTCGGGCTCCAGGAGAGAGAAGTGCGAGCGGGCCCGATCCGGTGGTACCGGTCGCCGGTGGTGCTCGGGATCCTCGTGCTCATCCTGGTCGCAGGGCTCTACGTGTACATCGGGACATTGCCCTAAGGAACTTGAGACTTGTCGACAAAAGCTGATCTCACTCCGGAGGAGGCACGCAACTGGCGGCTCGCCAAGCTGTTTGACCTGCGGTCGTTCATCGGCACGCTGTTCGTGATCTTCGGCGTGCTCGTCATCATCCCCGGCTTCAGTGCCAGCCACGCGACGATCGAGAAGGCCGCCGGGATCAACCTCCAGCTGTGGGAGGGAGCGATCATGCTGGCGCTCGGCATCCTGTTCCTGGTGTGGTTGATACTCAAGCCGCCCCCGCCGGTGACGGCCGCCGAGGCCGAGGCGTCGCTCAAGGCGCGTGAGGAGTTCGGAACCCAGTCGCCTTTGGGTGAGTAACCGCGCCCGTAAGTGACAGTGTGATCTCCGCCTGGGGTTGACCCGGGGTCTGTCGCCCCGTTGCCAAGGTCGATGGCGACACCCCGCTCGGACGCGGTGACGCGAAACAATGCCGCGACCTCACCGGGAGGCCGACATCGCGATGGTCCATTCAGAATGAGCCCCACGTGATCTTCGCGATCGTCGGTGGGTTCGGGGCCGCCGCCGCGTGGGCGGCGTCGACACTCTGTTCCTCGCGCTCGAGCCGGATGATCGAGCCGTGGTCGGTCGTCGGCTGGGTGATGATTGTGGGGCTCGTCATCACCGCTCCGATCGCGGCGCTGCGAGGAGTGCCGCCACGCCTCGGTGGTTCGGCCGGACTCTGGCTGATCGCTGCCGGCGCGGGCAACGTCGCCGGACTCCTCCTGACGTACGCCGCGATGCGCCTCGGCCAGGTCGCCTTGGTCGCGCCGCTGGTGTCGACGGAGGGCGCGATCGCGGCGGTGATCGCGGTGCTCGCCGGAGAGCGCCTCGGTCCCGCCGCGGGCGTCACGCTGGCGTTCATCGCCGTAGGCGTGTTCCTGGCCGCGGCGCCCGAGACCCGTATGCCGGACCGTGACCGAGCCGGACAACCGGAGTCGGCGCTGCTCGCCTTGGCGGCCGCCTCGGTGTTCGGGGCGAGCCTGTACGCGACGGGTCGCGCCGGCTCGCTGCTGCCCGCCGCTTGGGTGGTGCTCTCGGCGCGGGTCGTCGGAACCGTTGCCGTCGCGGCGCCGCTGGCGCTCACCGGACGGCTGAGGTTGACGCGGCGCGCGCTTCCGTTGGTGGTCGTCGCCGGGGTCTGCGAGGTGGTCGGCTTCTACTCGTACACGTTGGGCTCGAGGCACGGGATTGCGATCGCGGCGGTCCTCTCCTCGCAGTTCGGTGCGCTGGCCGCCGTGATCGCCTATGGGCTCTTCCGGGAGCGCTTGACCCGCGTGCAGGTGTGCGGAGTCATCGTGATGATCGTCGGCGTGGCGCTGCTCAGCGCGCTCGAAGGATGATCGCGCGGCTCGTCGCCTCGGCGCCAGAGATCACAGTCGCCGCTGGCCCTGGCCGGCCGAACAAGCGGAACCGCGTCCGTTTCCCACACCCCCGGGGACTGACCCGCCACCTCTAGACCGCGTGACCCCGCGGTCCACCGAGCGAGCGCGGGGGCACCGGCCACGGCGCGGCTCCGGTGCCTGCGTTAGCCGGCGGGGAAGTCGACGACTTGGCGGTCCAAGGGGAGCGCGCCGAGGTCGTTGAAACTCGCTTCGGCGCGGTCGATCGCGATGGCGTCGCCGGCAGTAATCTTCGCCAGCAGCGAGCTGTCGAGCGGAGGGATCTCGCCGATAGAGCTGAACTTGTGCAGCACGAAGGGGATCTCACCCCCTGAGGCGCCGTGGAGCTCGAAATACAAGTGAGGCACGCTCGAGTCCCCCGAATTGCCCACCTCAGCGATCTCCTCCCCGGGGTAGACATGCTCGCCTCGCCCGACGCGCGCACTGCCCGCCCTCAGGTGCCCGTACACGGCAAACCGGCCGTCATCCAGTCTCAGGACGATACGGTTGCCCAGGGCGCCGTTGCTCGGCACCGCGTGGGGTTGACCCGGGATCTGATCAGGCAGATCGCCGACTACAGTCGACACGAATCCGCCGGCGACGGCGATTACCGGCTTGCCGTACGAAACCCAGTCGGCGTCGTGCTCGGGATCGCCATTGACAAACCGTCCGCCTGACGTGTCGCTCCACTCGGTGGCAAACCGATGAGCGAAGTCGAGCTTGGGGTTGACCGCCTCGAGC
This sequence comes from uncultured Solirubrobacterales bacterium, assembly GCA_963731355.1. Lineage (GTDB taxonomy): Bacteria > Actinomycetota > Thermoleophilia > Solirubrobacterales > Solirubrobacteraceae > Palsa-465. The sequence continues at coordinate 922,590 of CAVSUS010000009.1, forward strand.
GAACCCTCATGAGGTGCCCCGCAACAGCCGCCAAAGGTGACCCAGCCTCGACCGACGAGCGGCGGAGTGAGATCGATCGGGGGACGACCTTCAACATGAGTGAATGCGCCGGTGTAACTGATCTGTTTCTCCCTGCCCGCGGTCAGGACGCTGACATCAAATGTGTGCACGATCGAGGGCGACACGGAGCGACCGCTCACGGGGACGTTCATCCAGACGACGGCGACCGCGGACTTCGGCACCGAAAGCGTTGGCGTACCGGGGTCGTCTCGAAGCGCCATCGACTCGCGGAGCTCGGCGCGGCGCAGAGTAAATAGGGTCGGGCCATTTCGAGCCGATATCGAGTCAACGCGCACCGATCGGGACAGGTGATTCGCCAACTCGAGCTCGTAGACGATGTGTATGCGATCGTCGCTGGCCTTAATCCACACGGGCTCGGAGACGACCGACGGAACGAGCGGTGTGGACTCCTCGGGAGGCCCTGCCTGGCCAAACGCCGATGACGAAGCCAAACCGATCGAACTGGCGAGCACCCCGGCGACCAGCCCGCCCAGCCACGCGGCGCGCCAACGTGCCGTGCAGCGCATCTCAAGCTCCGTTTCCTCGCGCGAACAACCGGATCACCTCAGGGGCCGAGCCGCGAATGCTTCGCAGTGTAGCCCGGACAACCCCATGAATGGGTATCACTCTGTGCCCGGCCGGGGGTCGACCGGAAGAGCTCCTCCGATCGCGCGTGACCGAGCGGGGCTGAACGCTGCTCTTGAGGCACTTTGGTTCGAGACGATGATGTCTAATGAAGTTCGAGTCACGTTTACGCGCGAATGGAGGATTTGCGGCCGACCCGTGGATAAAACGGACGGTACATGCCACTCCGCTGACGCGATGTACCGCTTCACACACCCGCGGATCGGGTCGACCGACCTTATTTTCTCTTTTCTACCGACCGGCGCTTGACAAACCGCCTCGCAGGTACCTAGAGTCAGCTGAGCGTAACAGCGCTTCGGGGCCGCGAGGAGGCTGAGTGAAGAGGTTCCGACCGTCGGTGTCGTGGTTGCTGGCCGTCTTGGTCGGCGCGCTGTTCGCGTTGACCGCACTGAGCCCTCCGGCCGTGGCGGTTGCGGGCGCGCGCCAGGGCGCGACTGCCGCAGAATGCCGAACGGACGTCGCCTTTGGTCTGATCGAGGCCACCACCGCCGGGTGCCTTGACGAGGTATCGCCCGGCACGTGGCAGACGACCGATACGGTCAACCTCAACGGCGTTCCCTTGACGCCGGCTCCGGGGACTGAGCTCGTCCTCGATGGGCCCACCGCGAGCGCTCCAGGTGGGCGACTAATGGTACGGGCCAATTTGAACGTAGCCGGGGTGCAGTTCGACAGCGGTCTGCTGAGCTGGGATCTCCCGGCAGGAGGCGCAGGGGACGAAAAGGAGGTCGTCTCGACCGGCACCCTGAATGGCGAGAAGCTGTTCGGCTTCGACATCTCCGGATCGGCTGAAATCCGGATCGGGTGGGACGCGAGCAACAACCTCCGCTACTTCAAGTTCATCGCCAACCTGGCGCTTCCGAGCATCTTCAAGAACGGGCCAGAGCAAGATGCGGGGGGCCTCACGGCGACGGTCGCACTGCGGGTCGACAGCGCCGGCGTGCACGCGGACGCGGTCAAGGCGGAGGTCAGCAACGCCTATATCGGCACGTTGCAGGTGAAGAATCTGTGCCTGTCCTTTGTGGCCGCCGGCAGTAGCGTCACGCCGTGTTCGCCGCCGCTCTACGACGCGCAACCCCTGCTCACCTGTGAGAGCCCGGGCAACGTCGACCGCTGGGACGGCAGCGCGGAGATCGTGCTGCCGACCGCGGACAAGCCCGAGATCGGGGTGTGGGCGGGCGTGCAGAACGGGATGTTCAGCTATGCCGGCGGCCAGGCCACTCACCTCGGCAAGTCGGTGCCGATCGCTACTGGCGTGTACCTCGACAACGTGGGGCTGGCGATCTGCGTGACGCCGCCGCCGCTCAAGTTCAAGGGCGCGATGGGCATCGGCATCGGGGCGGAGGTAAACGGTAGCTGGCCCGTGAGGATCAATGGCAGCATCGAGTATGACGACACGAATCCCTGGTTGATCGAGGCGCGTGGAAACGTCGAGCTCTTCGGATACCAGGTGGCGGACGGATTCATCAGCTACCGCTCGGACAACACGATCGACTTCGGCTTCCACGTCAATCTCGACTTCAAGATCGCGTCCCTGGAGGCAGCGCTCGGCGGGTGGATCGAGGCTCGGAATCCGTTCCGCTTCAACGTGGACGGCAGCGGCAAGGTGTGCGTGCTGAGCGTCGCCTGTCTGAGCGGGGAGGTAACGGCCTCGTCGGAGGGTCTGGCAGGGTGTGTCACGGTGATGGAGGGGGATTACTGGACGCTGGAGAGGGACGCGGATTGGGAGTGGTGGGCGTTCTGGAGGGTGCATTGGGTGACGCATCACTGGCGCGTCCGTGCCGGCGCGGGGATTCACTGGGCCGGCGGCGGCGTACAGCTGATGGGCGACTCCTGCGACGTCAGCCCTTACCGTGCGGCGCGGTCTGCGCGGGCTACGGCCGCCGGCGCGTACACCCTGCGGGTCGCACCTGGCAGCACCGCGCTCAACCTTCAGGTTCAGGGCAAGTCCGCGGCTCCTGGAGTCGTGCTGGTTGCGCCGAACGGGGCCGTCTATGGCACTCCGCGGATCGCAGCGAAGATCGTTCCCGGCCGTTATGTGTTCGCCAAAGACCCGCTGAACGATGCGACCGACGTAATGATCGCCCACCCCGTGGCCGGAGTATGGAAGCTCAAGGCGGACCCGGGGTCGTCGATCACGGCGATACGCCAAGCGGCCGTCGACCCCACGCCGACCATCGACGCGGGAATCGGTGGAACTGGCGAGCACCGGATCCTGGGCTACGCCTATCAACCGCAAGCATTCCACCGGACGCGGTTCGTCGAGGAGGGCCCGAAGTACGAGCAGGAGCTCGGCCCGGCGGCCGGAGGGCCATGCAAGCTGGTGGCCCACATCCATCCGAACCCTCCGCTGTGCGGAGAGATCCGGTTCACGCCCGCCCCCGGACCGGCCGGGGTGAGACACATCTACGCGATCACCACGATCAACGGGGAAATCACCGATGAGCAACTGGTCGCGACCTACGACGCCCCGCGCGAGCCCGAGCCGTCGATGGTCCCGGACTTGCTCCTCCAGCGAGTACCTAACGGCATCAGGATCAGCTTCAAGCCAAGCAGCGCGCCCATTCAAGCCGCGAAGCCGATTGACTACAACGTCGACGTCAACCTCACCGACGGCCGTAAGCTGCTCGTGGTGCTCCCGAGGTCGGACCACACGAGCACGATCGTCAACGTCGGCTCGCAGATTGGGGCTCGGGTGCGAGTCGCGGGCATGCGCGAGGACGACACCCAGGGGAGGATGCGCACCGCGATCCTCGCCCCCGGCGAGCGCGAGGCCTTCAGCTGAGATGTTTGTAGGCACGAGGTCGCAGTTGATCAAGTACGCGGCGGCCATTCTCACGGTGACGGCGACCGTTGGTGGCGCGGCCACCTCGGCAACTTCAGCTCACCCGGCGGCGGGGCGTGCCGCCTCGGGACAGATCCCCGTGTTCACGCGGGTGCAGCTCCCGCCAAATGGATCAGTCGAGCTGGTGTTCGACAGCAATACCGTCCAGATGGTGGGCCTGCAGGTCCTGGCCTCGTCTGGGGTGACGGAGGTACAACTGATCAAAAACGACTTCGTGCTGAAGAATGCTGGCACCGAGACCGTCAACGCGAACGTCTCATTTTCCGCCGAGAACGTGTCCGGGAAGATCACCGGCACCGCGCATCTCTCCGCGGGGACAACCGTCACGGCGCTGGGCTCGCCTCCGCAGACGATCACCAGCGGTGCGTTCTCGATTACCCCTGAATTCGCAAGCAGCCCACCCCGCCCCTTGTTGAAGGTGTCGCCCACCCGGGTGAAGGCCGGCGGCGCAGTCCGCATCGACGGAGCCGCCACGAGTTGCCCGAGTGGCGGTCGGGTGGATCTGATCTCGCGCGTGTTCTCACCTCGCCACCAGGTCCACGGCCTGCCGGTCATCCTGGTCTCTGTTCGGCATGATGCGTACTCCGTGCGAACAACGATCCCCAAGGGGGATGCCGCCCGGATCTACACGATCACAGCCCGCTGCGGTGGACATCTGCTCGGATCCGCGCAGCTGACGGTGACCGCCCATTAGGCACGGCGTCCAGCGGCGCCGCGGAGCTCGTCAGCCGCCGGATCGACTCCGCGCACCAGTAGGCCGACCGGACCAGTTGACACTGGCAACGAGCCGCTCGAGCTCGCGCTCCAGCCCGGCATCCCCCACGACCCGCACCTGCAGCGGCAGGCCGATGCGCTGCGCGGCGCGTTCGGCGGCCAACCGGGTCCGCGGCGTAGGTCGTTGCGCGAGCCACAGCACCCGGGTGTAGTGGCGGAAGTAGTCGTCGCGCAGCTCGGGGTGGCGGTCGAGGCCAAGCTCGCGCACGACCGTGTGCTCGAACGTCCGCGCCAGGAAGTCGGTGAGGAAATAGGTGCCGGGTTCTTGCAATGACGCCTCGCGCACCTCTTCCCGGGCGAACACGTCGTAGCAGTGCTCGCCGGTCAGGCGCACAACGCCGGCTCGTGCCAACACCCCATCGAGCTCGCCGTAGGTTCCGCAATCGCCGTAGGCGACAGCCACCGCGTCGTAGCGGTCGCGCAACCGGGCCAGGGCGCCACGGACCGCCGGCGCGATCCGCTCGGGACGGTTGTGGAGGAGCGCCGGGATCGGGTGGATGTCGACCTGCCATCCGCGCCGGCGCGCGATCCGCCGCACGTCTGCCGCCAGCGCTCCGCAGGCGAGGATCGCAACGCTCACCCCGGGAACCCGAGCTGGTCGACGAACAGGTCGTTGAAGTCCGCGCGCCCGGACAGCTCGACGTACTCGACCTCCCGCAAAATCGAGTACGCCTCGGCGCGCTCGCGCAACGACAGCGCCGCGATCTTCGCGCCCTCCCCCGCGACGTTCCCCGCCGACACGATCCGCGGCAGCGCGAGCGCCGGCACCAGCCCGATCCGCACAGCGCTCAGCGGCGTCAGATACGACCCGAAGCTCCCCGCGAGCAGCACCTGTGCGATGTCCGGTGCGCCGACCCCCAGCTCGCGCAGCAGGATGTTCCACCCGGTGGCGATCGACGCCTTGGCGAACTGGAGCTCGCGCACGTCCCGCTGCGAGAGAAACACGGAGCTCTCGGGGTTCCGGCCGGGCGACCCGCCCCAGTGCAGGACGAACACCCGCTCCTTGCCGACCATGGTCAGTCGCGAGGCGAGCGCCGGAAAACGCACCGCTGCCTCATCCTCAGCCAGGAACCGGCCGGAGTGGTCGAGCAGCCCGGCATGCACGAGCTCGGCGACGGCGTCGACCAGCCCCGACCCGCACAGACCGGCCGGCTCCGCGTCGCCGATGACCTCGAGCGAGAGCGCGTCGCCGTCGATCGTCACACCCTCGATCGCGCCCTCCGCCGCTCGCATCCCGCACTTGATCTGAGCCGCCTCGAACGCGGGCCCGGCCGGCGCGGCCGTCGCGAGCACGCGCTCGTTCGAACCGAGCGCGATCTCGCTGTTCGTGCCCACGTCGATGAACAGCCGCAGCCGGCGGTCGCGGGTGAGCCCGGTCGCGAGCATCCCCGCGACGATGTCGCCGCCCACATACGCCCCCAGCGAAGGGAACACGAACGCCGGCGCCCGGGGATGCACCGGCGCGCCGAAGTCGGCCGCGCGCACGGGCGGAAACGAATGCGTCGAGACCACGAACGGCGCCATCGACAGCGGCTCGGGATCGATCCCGAGCGCGAGGTGCATCATCGTCACGTTGCCGCAGACCGTGACCTCGTACACCTCCCGGGGTTCCACCCCGCCCTCCGCGCACACCTCCGCGGTCAGCGAACTCAAAGTCTCCTGGACGCGCGAGCGCAAGGCCTCCAGCGCCTGGTCGTCCATCATCGTGGCCGAGATCCGGGTGATCACATCGGCGCCGTAGGGCTGCTGGCGGTTCAGCATCGAGCGAACCGCCACCGGCTGGCCGCTCTCCAGGTCCAGCAGCGTCGCCACCACCGTCGTAGTGCCGACATCGAAGGCGATGGCAAAGCGCCGGTCGGTGGTGTCCCCGGGCTCGACGTCGATCAGCTCCTCGTCGCACACGACCGCGGTGACGTCAAAATTGGCGCCCCGCAGGATCCCGCCGAGCTCGCGCAGCAGCTCGATCGACGCGCGAGGCTCGAGGTCTTCGACCGCGTCGAGTACGCGCTGCAGGTCCGAGCGCTGGTCTTCCAGCGACGGCTCGTCGAGCACGAGGCGGCGCTTCTGGACCGACGGCCTCAGGATCACGTGCCGGCCGACACCGGCGAGTGCGGCCTTCGGCCTGGTCTGGAGCGGCGGCACCTCGACCACGAGGTCGCCGCGGGCGCTGGCGCGGCAAGCGAGCCGCCATCCATCCCTTAGCTCCTCGGTCGTGAATGCGCGCGGATCCAGGTCGCCGACCGGCGCCTCCCCGGAGATGATCCTGACCTTGCACTTCTTGCAGGTGCCGTGACCCCCGCACGTGGAATCGATCGCGATCCCGTTCCAGCTCGCCGCATCGAACACCGGCGTCCCGTTCGGAACCCGGACCTCGGCCCCGTCGGGCAGGAAGCGCAGCCGGACGCGCTGCGCTCCGTCGTCGGGCGCCGGCGCCCGGACTTCCTCGATCGTGTGACGCTCGGGCGCGGTCCGGCTCATCGGGCCGCCACTGCCTCCTGCTCCGAAGCGGCCGCCGCCTGGCGCGCCCGGTGGGCCGCGATCCACCGCGCGCCCCAGGGGTCGTGGCCGAGCAGCAGATCCGAGGCGCGAACCGCCTCCACGCACGTGGGTGCCGTCGACATGATCGCGCTGGTCAGCCCGGCGGCCATCGCCATCGGCAGAAACGCGGCGTTGAGCACGTGGCGCTGAGGCAACCCGAACGACACGTTCGAGGCTCCCAGGCACATGTTCACGCCGAGCTCCTCGCGAATCAGCCGGATCGCCTTCAAGGTCGTGGTCACCGCCTCGGTGTCCGCGCCGACGGTCATCGCGAGCGGATCGATGACCACATCGCTCGCGGCGATTCCGTGATCGCCGGCCGCGTTCACGACCTTGCGCGCCAGCTCGAGCCGCTTCTCGGCCGTCTCCGGAATGCCCGTCTCGTCGTTGGCCAGGCCGATCACCGCTGCCCCGTGGCGCGCGACGAGCGGGAGGATCTCCTCGAGCCGCTCGTCCTCGGCCGTGACCGAGTTGACGAGCGCGCGGCCCTCGTACACCGACAGTCCAGCCTCCAGCGCGTCGATCACCGAGGAATCGATGCAGATCGGTACGTCGACCGCCTCCTGCGTGGTGCGCAGCATGCTCTTCAAAAGCTCCGGCTCGTCCACCAGGGGAATCCCCGCGTTGACGTCGAGCACGTCGGCGCCGGCCTCGACCTGGGCCGTCGCGTCGACCGTCACGGTCGATAGATCCCCGGCGCGCAGCTGTTCGGCGAACGCCTTGCGACCCGTGGGGTTGATCCGTTCGCCGATGATGCAGAACGGCTGCTCGGAGCCGATCGTGACGGTCTTAGACCGCGACCGAAGCACTGTATCCATGTGTCTCTCTTTCGATTCGGGTTGGGATGCCGAGGCGGGCGCAGAGCTTTGCGATGCCCGCGTCTTTGCGGAAGGAGATGAAGTGAAGGCCGGCGACGCCAGGTTGGGCCAGGGCATGCGAGGCGAGCTCATAGGCGATGTCGAAGCACTCGGCCTCCACGTCGTGTGCGCGCTCGACCCGGGCCACCGTTTCCGGCGGAACGTCGATTCCGGGCACCTTGGTGGCCACGAACCGCATCCCGCCGACGGTGCGCAGGATGCAGATCGACGGGATCATCGCGATCCGCTCGCTCAAGCCAGTGTCGGCGGCGGCGCGCATGAAGCGCTCGAGCAGCGCTGGGCGGTAGCAGATCTGGAGCTGGAGGAAGCGCGCGCCAGCAAGCGCCTTCTTCGCCGAGCGCCGCACGCGGTACTCGTACGGCGGGGCTCCGTGGTTCTCGACCGCGCCGATCACGAAGTTCGGACGCGCGCCGACCGGGCGGCCGGATAGATAGCGGCCACCCGAGATGCCGCGGGCAAGCGCGATCAGCTGCGGAGCGTCGAGGTCGAACACCCGGCGCGCCTCCGGCTCGTCGCCGGCGGTGACGTCGTCCCCGGTCAGGCAACAGATGTTCGCCACGCCGTGCATCGCCGCCCCCACCAGCTCGGACTCGAGCGCGAGCCGATTGCGGTCCCGGCAGGTCAGCTGCATGATCGGCTCGACCCCCGCCTGGATCATCCCGATCGCGACCGCGAGGGGCGAGCAGTGGGCGTGCGCGGACGGATTGTCCGTGGCGTTGAAGGCGTCTACGTACGGCTTCATCGGTGCGAGCTGGCGCATGATCTCGGCGTGCCCGCCGCCGTCGATTACAGGCAGCTCGGCCGTTACTACGAACTCTCGCGACTCGAGCTTGCGCTCAAGGTTCGACATCCGCGTCCGCCGTCCAGCCGGCCGGCACCTGGCGGTCGCGGCCGCTGATCAGGTTGATCCACGAGGAGGTGCCCTCGAGCGTGTTGTCGACCGGAGGGCGCAGGTCGTCGATGTGGCCGCGCCACAGGGGTAGGCGCTCGGATCGCTCGTACGCCTTCAGCCACACGCAGCGCATCTCGGGCTTGACCTCGCAGTGGCCGTTGGGTCGCACGCCGCCGCAGGGACCGTTGCGCAGCGTCTTCGGGCACGTCATCGGACAGGTCAGCCCGGTCGAATGCAGCACGCACTGGCCACACATCTGACAACCCCACACCGGGCCCTTGATCAAGTGCTCGACCCGCGCCAGGGCCCTGGCGCCGCGGCTCGCGCCGGCACCCTCGGACCCGGCGGCACGGTCACCGCGATTCGCGCCACTCATGCCGGCACCTTCTCGCGGCGCAGCTCGATCAGCTCCTTGGCCTTCTTGACCGCCGAGGAGGCGTCGGCCGAGTACCCGTCCGCCCCCACCGCGTCGGCGTACTCCTGGGTGACGGGGGCGCCGCCGACCATCACGATCACGCGGTCGCGCAGCCCGGCCTTCTCGAGCGCGTTGATGTTTGCCTTGAACATCGGCATCGTGGTGGTCAGGAAGGCCGAGAAGCCCACTATGTCCGGGCTCTGCTCCTCGACCTGCTCCACGAACTTCTCCGGAGGCACGTTCACGCCGAGATCGATCACGGTGAAGCCGGCGCCCTCGAGCATGATGTTGCAGAGGTTCTTGCCGATGTCGTGGACGTCGCCCTTCACCGTGCCCATCACGAAGGTCCCGACCTGCGCCGTGCCGGTCTCCGCGAGCAGCGGGCGCAAGATGTCGAGCGCGCCCTGCATGGCACGGGCGGCGATCAGCATCTCGGGTACGAAGTAGTCGCCGCGCTCGAACCGGGCGCCGACCTCCTCCAGCGACGGGATCAGCGCGTCGTAGAGCATCCGCTCGGGCTGGAGCCCCTGCGCCAAGCCGTCCTGGACGCCCTGGCTCACGGCCGGTGCGTTGCCGACGAGCGTCTCGTCATAGAGAAGCTGGAGGATTTCTTCATCGGTCATGCGGCGTGCTCTCCTTGGTCGCGGTAGCCGAGGCGCCGGCCGAGCGTCCGCGCCTCCTCGAGCATGATCGAATGCAGCTCGGCGATCCGGGGCGGCGTCATGCGCACCGTCGGTCCGGAGATGCTGAGCGCCGCGACGACGTCGCCGCCGGCGCCGCGTGCCGGCGCCGCCATAGCGGCGAGTCCCGGTTCAAGCTCGTCGATCGCGGTCGCCCAACCTTGTCGGCGGACGACTTCGAGCTCGGCGCGCAAGACGCGGGGATCGGTGATCGTGCACTCGGCGTGCCTGCGCATCGGCCGATCCGGAACCGGTGCCCGCCCGAAGGCCATGAACACCTTTCCGACCGCCGTGGCGTGGTAGTCCACGGTGCGCCCGAGCCACTGGCCGGTGCCGAGGAAGTGACGGCTGTCGACCTGGGCGACGTGCTCGACCCCCAAGCTCGCCGGGACGGCGAGGTTGATCGTCTCTCCGCTCGCGTCCGCCAGCGCCTCGAGCGAGGGCCGCGCAACTTCGACCACGTTGCGCTCGAGCATCCCTCGCTCGGCCACGCGCAGGATCGCCGGGCCGGGGCGCAAACGGCCCCGCTCGCCGTCCTGCTCGATCAGCCCGCGGCGCTCCAGGGCGCTCACCAGCCGCGAGGCCGTGCTCTTCGGGATGCCCGTCGCGGCTGCGAGCTCGGACAGAGCGACGGGCCGCGCGCTCTCGAGCACGCGGAGGAGGAGCTCGGCGCTGCGGTCGACGGCTGTGGTGCCGAGGGATCCCGTCGGTGTTGTTTCAGTCGCGACAGAGTCGGGCATAGCTTGAAACTCTTGTTCCACGCGCTATAGAGTAAGCCCCTCACACCCGCCGCGTCAAGCCGCGATTTCAGGAGGCCCGCCTTGTTCGTCAACGCCCTGCCCCGGTACCAGATCCTCAGCGAAGAGGCCATCGATGTGCTCGACCGAGGGTGGCGGCGAATCGTCTCGGAGCTGGGAATCGAGTTTCTGCTGCCCGAGGCCGTGGAGATCCTGCAAAACGCGGGTCAGATCGTCGAGGACGAGAACCGGGTCCGCTTCGACCCCGAGTTCATCCTCGAGCAGGTGGCCAAGGCGCCGCGGGAGTTCGACCTCCAGGCGCGCAACCCCGAGCACACCGTCCACATCGGCGGCGAGAACATGGTGTTCGCGCCGGTTTACGGATGTCCTTTCATCCGCGAGGGCGACACGCGGCGGGATGCCAAGATGGCCGACTTCGAGAACCTCGTCCGCCTCGCGCAGGCCTTTCCGGAGCTCGACTCGCCCGGCGGAACGATCTGCGAGCCCGAGGACCGGCCGCTCGACTCGCGTCACCTGGACATGGTGTTCGCCCTGCAGACGCTGTCGGACAAGCCCTACATGGGGTCGGTGACGAGCGGTCCCAATGCCGCGGACACCATCCGGATGGGCGAGATCCTGTTCGGCGGCCGAGCGGAAATCGAGCGAGCGCCCGTTTCGATCTCCCTGATCAACGTCAATTCCCCTCTGCGTTACGACGATCGCATGCTCGCCGCGATGCTGGAGTACGTCAAGGCGGGGCAGGCCGTCGTGATCACCCCGTTCTTGCTCATGGGGGCGATGTCGCCGGTGTCACTCCCCGCCACGCTCGTCCAGCAGATGGCGGAGGGTCTGGCCGGCATCGCCCTGGCGCAGGTGATCCGGCCCGGTTCGCCGGTCGTGTTCGGCTCATTCCTCTCGAACACCGACATGCAGTCGGGGTCGCCGTCGTTCGGGACGCCCGAGTCGGGGATCGGCGTGCTCTGCACCGGCCAGATCGCGCGGCACTTCGGGCTCCCCTGGCGCGGCGGCGGGGCGCTCAACGCCTCGCAGACGGTCGACGCCCAGGCGGCGTACGAGTCGCTCATGACGTTCCTGCCGACGTTCCTCGCGGGCGCGAACTTCGTGATGCACTCGGCGGGCTGGCTCGAGGGAGGGCTCGTGTCCTGCTATGAGAAGTTCATCGTCGACATCGAACTGCTGCGCGAGCTTCGCTACGAGTTCTCGCCGCTGGAAATCGACGAGGCGTCGCTCGCGTTCGACGCGCACGAAGAGGTCGGCGCCGGCGGTCACTTCCTCGGCGCGGCGCACACGCTCGAGCGGTTCCGGGAATGCTTCTACCGCCCGCTGCTCTCTTCGACCGAGAACTTCGATCGCTGGACGAAGCGCGGCAGCCGCGACGCGACCGCGCGGGCGGGGGAGATCTGGCGCAAGACGCTCGAGGAATACGAGCCGCCGCCGATGGACGAAGCCGTGCGCGCCGAGCTCGAGGAGTTCGTGGCTCGCCGGCGCGCCGAACTCGGCGACTAGCGCACCGTTAGTCTCGGACTCCGTGGCCACGCGATCCGAGCCGACAAGCGCGAGCCTGAGGCCGCTGTTCATCGCGGTCGGCGCGGTCGTATTCGTCGACACGATGTTCTACGCGGCCGTGGCTCCGCTGTTGCCCGCGCTGTCGCGCGAGTTCCATCTATCGAAGCTGTCCGCCGGCATCCTGACCGCCGCCTATCCGATCGGAACCCTTCTCGGCTCGCTTCCCTCGGGAAGGCTCGCCGAGCGCGCCGGCCCGCGCGCCACGGTGTACGCCGGGCTTGGGTTGCTCGCGTGCTCGAGCCTCGCGTTCGGCTTCGTGAACGAGATCGCGCTCCTCGACGTGGCGCGGTTCACGCAGGGCGTCGGCGGCGCCTGTTCGTGGGCGGGCGGTCTGGCCTGGCTGATCGCCGTCGTCTCTCCCGACCGCCGCGGCGGGGCAATCGGAGGGTCGTTGGGCGCGGCGATCGGCGGAGCCCTGTTCGGGCCGGTGGTCGGAACGCTGGCGCAGGCCCTCGGTCGCGCGGCCGTGTTCTCCGCGGTCGTCGTCATCGCCGGTGCCCTGATGGTGTGGGTGAGCCGGCTGCCGGCCGCGGGCGTGTCCGGCGAGGATCGGAGCCCCGTGGGGCTGCTCGACGCGCTCCGCCGTCCCGCGCTCGCGCTCGCGATGTGGCTGGTGGCGCTGCCCGCGATCGCGTCGGGGTCGGTCAACGTCCTCGGACCGCTCCGCCTCGGTCACCTCGGCGCCAGCGCGGCCGGAATCGGCGCGACGTTCCTGGTGGCGGCGGCCGCCGAGGCGTTGATCAGTCCGGTGGTCGGGCACGTATCGGACCGGCGCGGGAGGATGCTCCCGCTGCAGATCGGCCTCGCGGCCGCCGCGATCGTCCTGCTGTGTTTCACCTTGCCCGCGACCGCGCCGGGACAGGCGGTCATCATCGTGGTCACGACGATCGCGCTCGGAGTGTTCTGGGCGCCGTCGATGGCGATGCTCTCGGATGCGGCCGACAGCCACGGTATAGGTCAGGGTTACGCCCTCGGACTCATCAACCTGGCCTGGGCCGCGGGGGTGATCATCGGTTCAGGAGGGGGCGGCGCGCTCGCGAAGGCCACCGGCGACGAGGCCCCGTTCGCGGTTTGGGCCTTGCTCTGCGCCGGGACGCTGGCCCTGGTCCTCGCCCACCCGTTCGGAGAGAAACTCGGGTTCGGCTTGCTGTCTCGTCAGCGCGAGTAGGGGCACTCGCGAGCGGCGAGCGCCCCTCGCCGGTGGTGGTAGCTTCCGCCCGGTGGTCGACCGGGGGGTCAGGCGCCGGTTCCGGGACGGCGATCCCGATGCGGTGCGCAGCGTTTACCGGCTCTACGGACGGCTCGTCTACGCGGTTGCGTACAGGGTTCTCGGTGATCGAGGATTGGCGGAAGAGGCGACGCAGCAGACGTTCGTCAAGGCATGGCGCGCGGCCGGCAGCCTCGACGAACGCCGGGAGATGGGCCCGTGGCTGGCGACGATCGCCCGTCGCGTCGCCATCGACGTGCACCGCCGTGAAGCGGTTCGCCCAACCGACCCGCTCGAGTCGGTGTCACCGAGCGATCCCGCTCTGGCATCCGCGCCCGAGGCGGCGGAGGCGGTGTACGACGTGTGGGAGGTCCGGCAGGCGGTCGCCGAGCTGCCGGACGACGAGCGCGAGGTCGTCCGCCTCCAGCACTTCGAGGGGCTGACTCACACCGAGATCGCGCAGCGCCTGAACGTGGCCGTAGGGACCGTCAAGTCGAGATCGTTCCGGGCCCACAAGCGGCTGGCGGAGAGCCTCGGGCACCTTCGGGAATGAAACCGACCGGCAGTGGTCTACCGTAATTAACAGCGAAAAGAGATCCCCCACATGACAGCCAGCGACGACGAACGGATTTCCTACCTCGCGGGTGAGGCTGTCGAGTCTCTGAGCGCGTCAGAGCGCGCCGAGCTCGACGAGCTGCGCGCCTTGCTGGCGACCGCGCCCGCCTGGGCCGAGCCCGATCCCAGCCTCGAGGACCGAGTCGTAGAAGCGATCGCCCAGGAGGCCGGCGCCCGAGCTGACGCGCATCAGGCCGGCCCCCCCGCTGCTCACGAGGCCGGAGCCCCACCCGCCGGCGCCCCGATCCGCCGGCCGCGCCTCCACCTCCCCCGGCTCGCGCTGCCCCGCCCAGCCTGGGCACTCGCCGGCGTAGCGGCGCTGGCCGCTGCGGCGGTCATCGTCGTGTTGGTGCTCAGCAACACCTCGCCGGCGCAGGAGCAGCTTGCGATGGTGGTCTCGGGCACGACGGCGGCTCCGGACGCGCACGGCTCAGCGACGCTGACCAAGACGGAGTCGGGCTGGCAAGTACACCTGACCGCCACCGGCCTGCCGCACCTGGCGAACGGTCGCTACTACCAGGCGTGGCTGAAGAACGCACACGGGATTCTCGTTCCGATCGGCACGTTCAACGATGCCGTCAACGTGACGCTGTGGGCGGGCGTACCCGCCACGCAGTACCGAACGCTGACAGTCACGGTGCAGCGCGCCAACGGCAACCCCCGCTCATCGGGGTTGCGCGTGCTCGTCGGCGTCGCGCAAGCCAAGCACTGAGCTTCGCGCGCCGGGCCCTATCACCCGTTCACCGAGAAGCTCGAGTTCGGGTTGATCTCGCGCAAGCGCGAATAGAACCCGGCGTCGAGCTCGCCACCGGTGTAGACCGTCTTGACCTTCACCGGGTCGTTGTCGTGGTCGTGACCGTGCTCGACCTCGTCGATGAGCTCGGCCATGAGATGCCCGACCACGGGCGCGTTCTTGAACTGGTTGCCGCTCGTGCCAATGGCCATGTAGAAGCCGGGGAGGTCGGAGCGGTCGTAGATCGGGATCCAATCGTCGGAGACGTCGTAGAGATCCACCACCCCTTTGCGCTCATGCGGGATCCGCAGCGCCGGGATGCGGCGCGCCAGGCGATACACCTGAGCCTCCCACTGTGCCTCGGTGACGTGGCGGTCATAGCGATCGGGGTCGTCCACCCACACCTGGGGATCGCACTCGGGGTCTTCGGAGCCGATCAGGATGTGGTTGCCCGACTCCGGGCGGAAGTAGATCCCGGTGTCGCCGTCGGAGGTGTGGAAGCCGTCGGCCTCGAAGTCGAAGTCCGGCGGCGCCGGCACGTGGTGCACCTCGTGGCGCAGCGCGCGCGTCTTGACCTTCATCGTGTCCTCGACGCCGGCCATCCGGTTGATCAGGAACGAGTGCGGCCCCGCCACGTTGACCACGATCGGCGCATCGACCTCGTGGCCCGTGGTGAGCGTCACGCCGCGCACGCGCTCCCGGTCACGGCGGATCTCCCCCACCTGCGCGCGGAACATGAAACTCCCGCCCTCGGACTCGGCGGCGCGCTGAAGATTGTGGGTGGCGAGCTGCGGATCGTTGACATAACCCGAGCCCGGCGTGAAGATCGCGCCGTCGATGTCGGACTCGGCCTGGTCCCAGAAGTGCGGGTCGGCCGGCCGCTTCGGCGGCCAGAACGCGCCGGTGTCGTAAATCGGGATCCGCCGCTGAAGCTCGGCGTTGTCCCATTCCTCGTACTCCACGCCCAGGTCCCGGTAGTGCTTCAACACCTTGTCGTGATGACCGGTGCCGGTCTTGAGCAGGATCGTGCCCGACTGCATGTACTTCGCCAGGCCTCCCTCATCACTGACGCGCAGGTAGTGCTCCCAGTCCTGCCAGTAGAAGAACCCCTCGTAGGCCATCGCGACGCCCTCGCGCGAGGAGTAGTGGGCGCGGACGATCGCGCAGGAGTTGCTCGTCGGCCCGTACCCCGCGGCGGGCAGCTTGTCGATGTTGAGCGTGCGGTATCCCCGCTTGCCCAGCTCGAACGCAGTGGCCGCGCCGATCACTCCGGCGCCGATGATGATAGCGTCGAAGTCGCCCGTCATCGCTCCTCCTCGTCTGTATCTGACCGTGACCGCTCGTCCAGGCGCCGCACCGAGTACCCGGCCGCCTCGAGCGCGGCGACGATCGACGTCGAGTGCTCCGCCCCACGGGTCTCGAGCGCGATCTCGACTCCGGTCTCGCGCACGTGGAGTGGGACCGCCTCGCGCACGTGGTCGGCATGAACCACGTTGCCGCCGGCGTGCGCGATCTCCGTCAACAGCCGGGCCAGACCGCCCGGACGATCCGAGATCCGTGTGAACAGCCGGAGCCGCCGCCCCGCGGTCGTCTCGTGGCGGTGCGCGATCGCGGCGAGTAAACCCGCGTCCACGTTGCCGCCGGACAGGACGATTACCGTCGACCCCGGCTCGGCGGGGACCACCGCACCGGCCTGCAGGGCGGCGACCCCGACCGCGCCGCCGCCTTCGACGACCAGCTTCGACCGCTCGAGCAGCCAGACCATCGCCTCGGCGACGTCGTCCTCGCGTACGACCACGAGATCGTCCACCCATCGCTCCACGAGCGGCAGCGTGACCTCGCCGGGACGCTTGATCGCGATCCCGTCCGCGATCGTCGCCCGCGCCTGGAACGTCGTCGGGGCGCCCTCGCGGAGCGATTGCTCGAACGCCGCGCACGCCTCGACCTGAACCCCGACCACCCGCACCTTGGGGCGCGCGGTCTTGACCACACCCGCGATGCCCGAGATCAAGCCGCCGCCGCCGACCGGGACCACCACCATCGCCAGATCGGGCACGTCCGCGAGCAGCTCGAGGCCCAGCGTGGCCTGCCCCAGGATCACCTCGGGATCGTCGAACGGGTGGATGAAGACCGCCCCCGAGTCGCGTGCGCGCCGCCGGGCCTCATCGACGCATGCGTCGACCGACTCGCCGGCGACGTGAACGACTCCCCCGAACGCCTCGACGGCCGCGACCTTCGCGACCGCGGCATCGCCCGGCATGAACACCTCGCATGGCACGCCCTGGGCCCGAGCCGCATACGCGACCGCCTGCCCGTGGTTACCGGCGCTCCCGGCTATGACCCCGGAGGGCCGCTCGAGGCGCGAGATCTTGTGCGTCGCGCCGCGCAGCTTGAACGACCCGGTGCGCTGGAGGTTCTCCGCCTTCAGCATCACGTTCCCGCCGCTCTGTTCCGACAGGCTTCGGGAGCTCAGCACCGGTGTCCGGCGCGCGAGCGTCGCCACGGCTCCTCGTGCGGCTTTCGCGTCACCGGCCCCGATCCGCCGAGCCACGAGCTCGGCCGCGGTCATGTGTGTGGTCGTTCCCATGAGGTGTCACGAAGGTCGGTAAGTAACTTGGCGGCAGCGCCGGGCACCGATAGACTTCTAGTCTATGACTGATATATCAGGCGCCCTGGCGGGACGTCAACCGGCTCGCGGGCGGCGAACCGCACCGGTGCCGGGTCGCGGGCCCCGCGAGCTGCTCGCCGACCGCGCCTACGCGCAGCTCCGCGACCGGATCGTCACCCTGCGGATCCCGCCCGGGGCGCCGATTGACGAGGATCGTCTCGGCGAAGAGCTCGGGATGGGCCGGACGCCGGTCCGCGAGGCGATCAAGCGGCTGGCGCTGGAGAACCTGGTGACGGTGTTCCCGCGCCGCGGCACGTTTGCGTCGGAGATCAACATCACCGATCTCTCTCAGATCGCCGATGTTCGGGGAGTCCTCGAGGGCCACGCCGCGTACCGGGCCGCGCAGCGGATCACCGACGCGCAGCGCGCCGAGCTGGCCGAGCTGCTCGAGGAGCTCTCGCACAGCCAGGGCAGTGACGATGCCGAAGCCCTGATGACCCTCGACGCGCGCGTGCACCGGTTCATCTTCCGGTCTGCCGGCAACCCGTATCTCGAGCAGACGCTGGGCCGCTACTTCAACCTTTCGCTTCGCATCTGGCACCTCGTGATCGATCGCCTACCGCACATGTTCGCGCGCGTGCACGAACACGAGGAGGTGCTGCGCGCGATCGCCAACGGAAACGCCACTCGTGCCCGCGACGTCCTGATCGAACACATCGCGACGTTCGAGCGCGAGATCCGGACGGTGCTCTAGGGCGTTCGCTCTCGGGGTCGCCGGCCCACATGGCCGGCGACCCCGGCCCGTGGGCTGTCATGTCCGGCGGGCGTGGGGCGTCAGCACGACCGTCTGGAGCTCCGTGAACGAGTACATGACATGGGGCCCGCCCACTCGGCCGATGCCGCTGTCGCTGCCGGAGCGACCTCCGAACGGAAGATGCGCCTCCCAGTAGTTGCTCGACTCGTTGATGTTGACCCAGCCGGTTCGGACCCGGTCGGCGAACTGAAGCCCGGCCTCGAGGTTGGCCGTGAAGATGGCGGCCAGCAGCCCGTAGGGTGAGGCGTTCGTGACCGCGATCGCGTCGTCGAGCGAATTGACCGCGACCACCGGAGCCACCGGGCCGAACGTCTCCTCGACCGCGACGCGCGCGTCGGCGGGCACGTGCGCGAGCACGGTCGGCTGCCAGTAGAGCGCGGTGGGGAAGCCGTCCGCTCGCGACCCCCCGCTGACCACGCTCGCGCCACGCTGCACGGCGTCATCGACGTGCTCGTCCATCTTCTGCGCCACCGGCTCGTTGTTCAGCGGACCCATCGTGGTGGCGTCGTCGAACGGGTCACCGAGCAGAATCCGTTCGGTGACGCGGCGCGCCAGCAGCTCGACGAATTCGTTCTGCACGGCGCGGTGCACGAGAATGCGCTCGCCCGCAGTGCAGCTCTGGCCGGCGCACAGGTAGCAGGCGGTCAGCGTCGCGTCGGCCGCCGCCTCGAGATCCGCGTCGTCCATCACCACCAGCGGTCCATTCCCGCCCATCTCGAGCAGCACGGCCTTCCCGGCGGCGGCCTGCCCCACGAGCCGGCCCGTCCCCGTCGAGCCGATGAACGCGATCCCGTCGGTGCCGGGATTGCGCGCGATCTCATCGCCGACCACCGGCCCCGGGCCCGTGACGAGGTTGAACACGCCGGGGGGCACGTCGGCGTCGGCGATGCAGCGGGCGAGCGCGATCGCGCACACCGCGGTCGACGGCGCGGGCGTCCACACGACCGCGTTGCCGCACGCGAGCGCGGGCGCGATGAGCTCGGCCGGCATCGTGTACGGCCAGTTCCACGGGCTGATCACCCCGACCACGCCACGCGCCCGCCGCACCAGCAGCACGCGCTTGCCGGGCGAGAACGAGTTCGGAAGGTCGCCCCCCAGCCGCTTGCAGTCCTCGGCCGCCATGTGCCAGTACTCGACGAGCTCGTCGACCTCGTCGTAGGCCTCCGCGCGCAGGGGCTTGCCCTGATCCGTGGTCAGCGTCCGGGCGAGCTCGTCGCGACGCGACTGGACGATCTCGGCGACCGCGCTCATCTTGGCCGCGCGCTCGAACGCGGTCAGCCTCGCCCAACCATCCGCGGCCTCGCGGGCAGCGGCGATCGCCCGGCGGGCGTCGTCGCGATCGCCTTGCGGAACGGCTGCGATGACCTCGCCGGTGGCCGGGCTGGTGGCCTCGAACGTCTCGCCGCTGGCGCTCGATCGCCAATCCCCCGCGACGAACATCTGCTGCACGGCGGTTGTGGCCATTGTTGATCCCTCTCCCGTCGAGGTCGCGAGCACGCTCCGGCCCCGAAACGCGTTGACACAGTTAGACAACTGATATATAACAGCGCGATCAGCAGTGGGTCAATGGCTTCAAGCAGTGGCCAGCACGCCCGGGGCGTGGGTCCGGTCACGAGGTTCGACGAGCCGCGCCGACCGCGCGCGGAGCGGGGAGGTTGATTGATGGCAACCGTAGAGTCGCCCACACCCGCCGCAGGGAGTGCTGACAGCAGCGAGCTCGCGGGTTTCGGGTACAAACAGGAGCTCGATCGCTCGCTCGGGAGCTTCTCCTCGTTCGCAGCGGGCTTCAGCTACATCTCGATCCTTACCGGGGTCACCGCCCTGTTCGGGCTCGCGTACAGCTTCGCGGGACCCGGCGTGTGGTGGACCTGGCCGGTCGTCATCGGCGGTCAGGCCCTGGTCGCGCTGTGCTTCATGGAGATGGCCGGCCAGTACCCGATCGCGGGCTCGGTCTACCAGTGGGGAAAGCAGATCTCCGGCTCGCTCGCATCGTGGATGACCGGCTGGATCTACATCGTGGGCGCGATCGTGACGATCACCGCCGTCGCCATCGACTGGCAGGTGGTTATCCCCCAGATCACGACCAAGCTCCAGTTCTTCGGTAGCGCCGCGGATGCCGGCGCCACTGCCACCAAGGGCGGGGCCCAGAACGCGCTGCTGCTCGGCGGAATCCTCATGATCATCACGACGATCATCAACATGCTCGGCGTCAAGCTGATGGCGCGGATCAACAACATCGGCGTGACCTGCGAGCTCATCGGCTCGACCATCCTCATCATCCTGTTGGCCTTCCACCTCCACCATCCGCCGTCGGTCATCGTCCACTCCCATGGCTATGGCGCCGGCCACCCGTGGGGCTACTTCGGCGCGCTGCTCGTCGGCAGCATCGTCAGCACATACGTGATGTACGGGTTCGACACCGCCGGGACGCTGGCCGAGGAGACGAACAACCCGAGAAAGCACGCGCCGCCAGCGATCATCCGCGCGGTCGGCGCGGCCGCGCTGATCGGCGGGCTGGTGATCCTGTTCGGAATCCTGTCGAACAAGAACCTCGCCAACAAGAACATCGGGCTCCTCGGCCTGCCGTACGTGATCAAGCAGGCATTCGGCAACACGGTCGGAAACATCTTCCTCGCCGACGCGGCAATCGCGATCTTCGTCTGCTGCCTGGCGGTCCAGACCGCCACGATCCGGATGCTGTTCTCGATGGCCCGTGACAACAAGCTCCCGGCCGGATCGGCGGTGGCACGCGTTTCCGGCCACCGCAAGGTGCCGATCGTGCCGGCGCTGGTCACCGGCATCCTCGCCATCCTGATAGCCGTAATCAACGTCGGCAACCAGAGCGCGTTCGCCGCGATCACCTCGATCGCAATCATCATGTTCTACCTTTGCTATCTCGGCGTCACCGGGCCGATGCTCGTGCGCCGATTGCGGGGCCAGTGGCCACGGCCCGAGCACGGCCCGTACTTCTCGCTGGGGCGCTGGGGACTCCCGGTCAACATCGTCGCGGTCATCTTCCAGGTGCTTGTCGTGATCAACCTCATGTGGCCCCGGGTCGCGATCTACAACGCCATCGGGAGCCACCACTGGTACTTCAAGTGGGCCGCCCTCTTGTTCGTGGGTCTGGTCTACATCATCGGGTTCATCTACTACTTCACGGTGCAGGTCAGGAAGCCCACCGAGGTGCTGCAGGAGCACAGAGCCGACATCCCGCTAACGACACCCGTGCCGGCGCCGGCGGGAGACGTGTTTCCATGATCGACGCAGGCGAATTCGATTACGTCATCGCGGGCGGCGGCACCGCCGGCTGCGTCGTTGCGGCGAGGCTGTCCGAGGATCCGAACGTCAGGGTGTGCCTGCTCGAGGCCGGCCCCTCCGACGTCGACGACCAGGCGATCCTGCGACTCGAGGACTGGATGTACCTGCTCGATTCGGGCTACGACTGGGACTACCTGATCGAGCCGCAGGAGAAGGGCAACAGCTTCATGCGCCACGCGCGCGCGAAGGTGCTCGGCGGCTGCTCGTCGCACAACTCGTGCATCGCCTTCTGGACGCCCAAGGAAGATCTCGACGAGTGGGCGGCGATGGGCTGCGCAGGCTGGAGCGCGGCCGAATGCTGGCCGCTGATCAAGCGCCTCGAGACCAACGACGGGCCCTGGGCCGGGCATGGGCGCGACGGGCCGGTCAACATCCGCACGGTCCCTCCCGAGGACCCGTGCGGCGCCGCGCTGCTCGAGGCCGCGGCCCAGGCCGGGCTGCCCACCAGCCGCTACAACGAGGGCCACACGGTCACCAACGGAGCCGGCTGGTTTCAGATCAACTCGGCGCCCGACAACACGCGCATGTCCTCGTCGCATGCCTACCTGCACCCGATCATCGGCAGGCGGCAGAACCTCGAGATCCGCACCCACTGCTGGGTCAACCGGGTGGGGATCGAGGACGGCCGTGCGGTCGCAGTCGAGTACCTCACACCCGACCTGCTGACCCACGGACGCGTCAGGGCCCGCCGCGAGGTCATCCTGAGCGCGGGCGCCGTCGACACGCCCAAGCTGCTCATGCTGTCGGGCGTCGGCCCGGGCGACCACCTGCGGGAGTTCGGGATCGAGACCGTCGTGGACTCCCCGGGCGTGGGCGAAAACCTCGACGACCACGTCGAGGGGATCGTCCAGTGGGACGCCAAGAAGCCGATGATCCGCCACTCGACGCAGTGGTGGGAGATCGGGGTGTTCGCCACCTCCCAGGAGGGCCTCGACCGGCCCGACCTGATGATGCACTACGGCTCGGTGCCGTTCGACATGAACACGGCGCGATGGGGCTATCCCACGACCGAGAATGGGTTCTGCCTGACCCCGAACGTGTGCCGGGGCCGCTCGCGCGGGACCGTCCGGCTGCGTAGCCGCGACTTCCGGGATCGCGCCCGGGTCGATCCGCGCTACTTCACCGACCCCGAGGGGCACGACGAGCGCGTGATGGCGTTCGGGATGCGGCTGGCGAGGAAGATCGTCGCGCAGCCACCGATGTCAAGCTGGGCGGGCGATGAGCTCGCCCCGGGACCGGATGCTCAGACGGACGACGAGCTGATCGACTACATGCACAAGACGCACAACACCGTCTATCACCCGGCCTGCAGCGCGCATATGGGTCCTGACTCCGATCCGCTCGCGGTCGTTGACCCGCGCCTGCGGGTGCGCGGTGTACGCGGCCTGCGGATAGCGGATGGCTCTATCCTCCCGTTCCTGCCGGCGATCAACCCGTGCATCACAACGATGATGATCGGCGAGAAGTGCTCGGACATGCTCAAGGAGGACGCCCGGGAGGGCGTGGAGACGGTAGCGCCGCCGGCGATCGCTTGATCGACGCGCGCGTCGGGTCGGACGAGGTCGCGCAGTTCCTGCGCGACCATCCGCCCTTCGACGCGCTCGATGCGGACAAGGTGGGGCGCGTCGCGGACGCCGTCGAGATCGAGTCGTACCGGGCCGGGGGGACGATCATTCGCCAGGGGGCGCAGCCGGTCGAGCACGTGCGTGTCGTTCGCAGCGGAGCGGTCGAGATCGTCCATGATGGCCGCCTGCTCGACCTCCTGGGCGAGGGCGAGCTGTTCGGCCACGCCTCCATGCTCTCCGGATTGCCGGTCGGTTTCGAAGCGCGCGCCGCCGAGGACACGGTCTGCTACGGGATCGGAGCGGACGTCGCGCGGGCCGTCCTCGGCGATCCCGCGGGACTGCGGTTCGTCGCGCGCTCACTGCTCGAGCAGGCCCCCGAGTTCGCGTGCGACGATCGCGGCGCCGGCCACGACCCCGCGCATCAGCCGGTCGGCGCGGTGATCCGCGCGGCTCCGACCGTGTGCCGTCCAGACGCGCCGATCCGAGAGGTCGCGCAGACCATGACCGACTCGCGGGCGACCTGCGCGATCGTGGACCTCGGCGACGGGACTCTCGGGATCCTCACCGACCGCGACCTGCGCACTCGGGTCGTCGCCCGTGGGCTCCCGCCCGACTCGCCGGTCGCCGACGCCATGTCGGCCCCCGCCTACACCTGCCGCCCGGAACGACTCGGCGGGGACGTGCTGCTCGAGATGCTCGACCGCGGCTTTCGCCACTTCCCGGTCGTCTCGGCAACCGGCGCCGTCCTCGGAGTGGTCGAGGACCTCGATCTCGTCGCCGCCCACGCGCGCTCACCGTTCTTTCTGCGACAGAGGATCTCGGCAGCGCGGACGGTCGATGAGCTCGTGAGCGCGGCCCGCGAGCTCCGCCCCACCGTGATCGCGATGTACGACGCGCGCGTCGCGGCGACGAACATCATGGCCGTCTATTCGGTCGTCGTCGACGCCCTCACGCGCCGCCTGCTCGACCTCGCCGTCGAGGAAGCGGGAGAGCTGCCGGCGCCGTTCGCGTGGCTGGCGCTCGGCAGCCTGGCGCGACGCGAAGCCGCGCCGAGCTCAGACGTCGATAGCGCGATGGTGTGGTTCGGCGACATGGACGAAGCGCTGATCCGCCCCCGTTTGCACGAGATCGGCACGAAGGTGATGGCCGAGCTCGAGCGCTGCGGCTTTCGTCCCGACCCCCACGGCGCGACGGCCTCGAACCGGTTGTTCGTGCGCTCGCTCAGCTCCTGGCAGCACGCGGCGCGCAGCCGGATCGCCGATCCGAGCCAGGAGAATGCTCTGATTCTGGTCTCCGTCCTGGTCGACAGCCGCCCGGTGCGCGGTGTGCACACGGGGACTCCCGTAGCCGATACCTTCCGCCTCGCGGAGCGCAACCCGGCGCTGCTGCGTCTGCTGGCGCGATTTGCGCTCTCGTACCGTCCGCCGACCGGCTTCTTTCGTGGGCTGGTCGTCGAGCACTCTGGGGAGCACCGTGGGCGCCTGGACCTCAAGCACGGCGGCATGATCCCGGTCGTCGACCTCGCGCGGTGGGCCGGGATGGCCGCCGGCGTCACCACCGCCTCGACGATCGAACGCCTGCGCGCCGCGGGCGCCGCGGACACCCTGTCGGAAGCCGACTCGCGCACGCTCGAGGAGGCGTACGAGCTGATCAGCGCGTTAAGGCTGCAGCACCAGGTCCGGCAGCTCCGGGCCGGCGAGGAGCCCGACGACTTCGTCGATCCGCGCGCGCTCAGCGCGCTCACGCGCAGCCACCTCAAAGAGGCGTTCCGGGCGGTGGCGTCGATCCAGAAGCGGGTGGCGGCCGATCCGTCGGTTGCAATCCGATGAGAGCCGGGGCACACTAGTGCACCGTCCGGCAACCAGGGCACATGTTTCGCAGCCCCGGCTGGCCGCCATGCTGCGTCCTCGGAGCCTCGCGCAGCGCTGCTGCGCGTCGGCTCCTGCGTCCTTGCCTGCCGGCCCCCGGGCCTCGCGAACCATGCACCCCGATCACCGGACGGCACACTTGTGACCGGCGACTGGCGCGACTTCAGGCCGGCGATCTGGCTCGCGATGCTCGGGGCGGCCGTTGCGCTGCTGTTCAGTCCGTGGTGGTTGGGCGCGATCTTCTGGGGAGCCGCGATCGGGGCCGCGATCCGGATCCAGCAGCGGCGGCGGCGCCTGGCGGCGGGCAGCACGGCCAAAGCGAGCCCCGCTCCGCGGGCGCCTCGCAAGCGGGGCTCGCCCGGTTCACGTAAGCGCTAGCCGCCGGCCTCGCCGGTCGATGATCCGGACCTCGGCGCCGGTTCGCTTGAGCGCGGCGGCCGCCGGATGGCTCGGTGCGCGCAGCGGCCGCCGGTGCGCCGGCAACAAAACCATGTTGAAGGCGCCCATGACGCACCAGTCGCGCAGGGGTGGGTCGCGGCCCTCCACCAGTAGCTCGAACCCCGCGTGAGCATCGATGTCGCCCAACCGCTCGCGGGCCTGCTCGAGCTCGTGCGCCACGGCGTCTCTGACCGCGCGGTTGTAGTCGCCCGGTGATCCACCGCAACGCATCCCGAGCGGTTCCTGCGGGGCCACGCTGACGACGCTCAGCGCCGCGTGCTCGTATTCGGCCAACTCGCGCGCGTAATCGAGGGCCGCCAAACCGGCCGGCCCGGATTCGAACACGACCAGCACGCGCCGGCGCGCGAGCCCTCGTTCGGGCGGCGATGTGCTTGGCGGTGCGGCGGCGCTGGCCATCGCGCTCAGAGTGACTGTAGCGCCGCGCCGGCGTCCCGGGTCCCGCGTTTGTCGTCCGGCGCGGCGCGCATCATCCAAGTGTGAGCTGGCGATCGACGCGCGCCGCCGGGCGGGCAGGGCAGCAGAGCCGCCAGGTCGCCGTGATCGACCTCGGATCCAACTCGTGGCGGCTGGTGGTGTTCACGTTCGCCCCCGGGGCCTGGTGGAAGCGCACGGACGAGCTCTATGAGACCGTTCGGATCGGCGCCGGACTGGGCGCTACCGGCCGGCTCTCCGATGAGGCGATGAAGCGCGGGCTGGAGACGATCGGCGTCTTCTGGCGCTTCTGCGTCGCGAACGAGCTCGGCCCGCGCGACGTTCACGCGGTCGCCACCAGCGCCATCCGCGACGCCTCCAACGGCCGCCAGTTCGTGCACGCCGCCGAGGCCGCGACGGGGCTGACCATCGAGATTGTGTCCGAGGAGGACGAAGCACGGTTCGGGTATGTCGCCGCCGTCAACACCTCGACGCTGACCGACGGCGCCGTGCTCGAGCTGGGCGGCGGGAGCTTGCAGCTCGTCCAGGTCTCGGACCGGCGTGCTCGCGAGCTTGGCTCGTACGCGCTCGGGGCCGTGAGGCTCACCGAGCAGTTCCTGCCGGGGTCGGGGCCCGCGAAGCCCAGGGAGCTCCGGAAGGTCCGCGCCCACGTCGCCTCGACGCTGGCCGACGTCCGATGGCTCGAGAGCTCCGGTGCCGGTTTGGTCGGCGTCGGCGGCGCCGTCCGCAACCTCGCCGCCGCCGCCCAGCGCGTCGCCGGTCAGCCCGACCTCGGGGTGCAGGGGTTTGTCATCAAGCGCGAACCGCTGCGCGAGCTGGTCGAGTCGCTGGCGGCGTTGCCGGCGTCCGAACGAGGCGCGATGCCGGGGGTCAAGCCGGGCCGGGGCGACATCATCCTGGCCGCGGCGCTGGTCATCGAGACCGTGATCGACCTCGGCGGCTTCGACGGGATCGAGGCGACCGAGGCGGGCCTCCGAGACGGCGTGTTCTTCGCCCGGGTGCTGCTCGACGACGGCGAGCCGCTGTTCGACGACGTCCGCGAGGCGGCGGTGCGAAACCTGGCCGTCCAGTACGAGTCGGACATGACGCACTCCGAGCACGTAGCGCTGCTGTCGCTGCAGATGTGGGATTCGCTCGTGCAGGGCGGCATGTTCGAGCCCCGGCCCGGCGAACGCGAGCTGCTGTGGGCGGCCGCGATGCTCCACGACGTCGGAATGACGATCTCCTACGACGACCACCACAAGCATTCCCAGTACCTGATCGTCAGCGCGGAGCTGCCCGGATTCGACCCGCGCGAGCGCGCGCTGATCGCGCTGATCAGCCGCTATCACCGCAAGGGGGCGCCGAAGCTCGCGGACATGGAGGGACTGACCGAGGACGGCGACGAGGCGCTGCTCGAGCGCTGCGCGGTGATCGTGCGATTGGCCGAGCACCTCGAGCGCGGCCGCGACCAGGCGGTCAGCGAGGCGCGCCTGCGAGCGAACGGGCACGGCTTCGACCTGCACCTCGAATCCGCCGGGGACCTCACGCTGCCGCGCTGGAGCGTCGAGCGCTACGGCGACAGCGAGGTCTTCGAGCGCGTCTTCGGCCGGCGCCTGCTGATCGGCTGACGCGCCCCGCGCGCGCTTAACCTAAGCGACACACACTGCCGCGCTCGTGGCCTTACCTTGCACCCGGTGAGTGGAGTCGTCCCGCCTCCCGCCTGGCCCGCGGATCCCGGCCATCGCGAGGCCATCGACACGCTGCTGGTCATGGCCGCCGCCGAGGACCGGTGGGGTGAGCCCCGCCGCGCCGTCGATCTGCTCGACAGGGTGGAGCAGATCATCGGCACCCTGCCGAGTGCCTACGACGAGCTGCGGGGAGCCGCGAGGGTCCGGCTGGAAGAAGGCGGCTAACGCCTCCCCACCCTCTCGGCGTAGAGTGTCAGCATGCTCTGGTTGCTCAGACACGCCGAGGCGGCCGACGGCCCAGCGGATGACGAGCGTCCCCTGACCGAGCGCGGAATGAGACAGGCGGAGGCCGTCGGCAGGGCACTGGCGCGGCTGGGCACGAACATCGACGCCTGCCTCAGCAGCCCCAAGCTGAGGGCGGTGCAGACCGCCCAGCGTGCCTGCGAGCCGCTCGGCGTCGAGGTGACGGTCGTGCCCGCGCTCGCCGGCCCGCCGTTCGACGTCTCCGAGCTGACGGCCGGCCTGGGGGACGTGCTCCTGGTCGGACACGATCCTTCTTTTTCGCTGCTCGTCCACGATCTCACCGGCGCTCAATCCCGGCTGCGCAAGGGCGGCCTGGCTGGGATCTCCAAGGGTGAGCTGGTTTCGCTTCTGCGCCCCACCGAGCTGGCGGCGATCGCCGCCTTTGACCTCAACGCCGTATGACCGACCCGACTCCCTCACAGGTCGCCGCCGCCGCTGCCGCACTCGACGCCGGCATGCTCGAGAGCGACGGTCACGCCGTGGAGCAGGTCGCGATCCCACCGCTCGCCGACCCGGCGCTCTACGTCAATCGTGAGCTCTCGTGGCTGGACTTCAACGACCGGGTGCTGCAGCTCGCCGAGGACGAGTCGCTGCCGCTCATCGAGCGGCTCAAGTTCCTGGCCATCTTCGTCACCAACCTCGACGAGTTCTTCATGATCCGCGTCGCCGGGGTGCACGACCAGGTCGATGCGAGGATCGACGCCCGCGGACCCGACGGCCTGTCGCCGATGGACACGCTCGTGCGGATCGCCGAAACCGTGCGGGCGCAGGACCACCGCCACGCACGGCAGTTCGCCGACGTGGTCAAGCCCGAGCTCGCCGATCACGGGATCCGGATCGTCGGCTGCGACGGGTCCGGGGCGCCGGCAAGCGAGATCTCGCGCCGCTTCCGCGAGCAGATCTTCCCGGTGCTGACGCCGTTGGCGATCGGTCCGGGGCGGCCGTTCCCATACATCTCGAATTTGTCTTTGAGCCTGATCGTCCGCCTGCACGACCCGGATCTCGACCACGACGTGTACGCGCGGGTCAAGGTCCCCAAGGAGGTTCTGCCCCGGTTCGTCGAGATCTCCAAGGACACGTTCATCCCGCTCGAAGACGTGATCGCCCGGCACCTGGACACATTGTTTCCCGGGCTGGAAATCCTCTCCTACGACCTGTTCCGAGTCACGCGCGACGCGGACTTCGAGGTCTCCGACGAGGCGGACGACCTCCTTCAGGCCGTGGAGGCGGAGCTTCGCCGACGCCGCTTCGGCGAGGTCGTGCGGCTCGAGGTCGGCGCCGGCATGGACCCGACCCTGCGCGCGAAGCTGATCGAGTGGCTGGGCGTCTCGGAGCTCCAGGTCTACGACGTCGACGGCCTCCTCGACCTCGGGGACCTGTGGCAGATCGCCGGAGTCGAAGGCCACTCGGATCTGAAGCAGGCTCCCTGGACACCGCTGACCCATCCGGCGTTCCTACCGGGACCCGGCGACCACGACGAGCAGCCGGACGTGTTCGCCGCGATGCGCGCGGCCAACGTGCTCGTCCACTACCCGTACTGCTCATTCGCGACAAGCATCGAGCGGTTCGTCAAGCAGGCCGCCGATGACCCCGATGTGCTCGCGATCAAGATGACCGTGTATCGCACCTCCGACGACTCCGCGCTCGTGCCTTCGTTGATCGAAGCGGCCGAGAAGGGAAAGCAGGCGGTCTGCCTGGTGGAGCTCAAGGCGCGGTTCGACGAGCGGCAGAACATCCGCTGGTCACGCGAGCTCGAGGAGGTGGGCGCCCACGTTGTCCACGGAATCCCCGGCCTCAAGACGCACGCCAAGGCGATCCTGGTGGTTCGCCGCGAGCACGAGGGCGTGCGCCACTATGTGCTGATCGGCACCGGCAACTTCCACGCCAAGAACGCTCGCCTGTACGAGGACTTCGCGTTGTTCACGACCGACCGAGAGCTGGGCCAGGAGGTCGCGAACCTGTTCAACACGCTCACCGGCTACGGCCACCCCGAGCGCCAGCGCAAGGTGTTGGTGGCGCCGGGTTCGATGCGCGAGCCGCTGATCGAGGAGATCGAGGCCACGATCGCCGCGCACGAGGCCGGCGAGCCGGCCCGGATCGTGATGAAGATGAACTCGCTCGTCGACCGGCGCTGCATCGAGGCGCTGTACCGCGCCTCCCAGGCCGGCGTTCCCATCGAGCTCAACGTGCGCGGCATCTGCTGTCTGATCCCGGGTCTCGAGGGCGTCTCGGAAACGATCCAGGTCGTGTCGGTCGTGGGCCGCTTCCTCGAGCACTCGCGCATCTACGTCTTTCACCGGGGCGAAGAGCTCAGCTACTACATCGGCTCGGCCGACCTGATGCCGCGCAACCTCGACACCAGGGTCGAGCTGCTCACTCCCGCCGACGACCCCGAGCTGCGCGCCGAGCTCGACGACACCCTCGAGCGCTGCCTGGCGGACGACACGTTCGCCTGGGAGCTCGGGCCGGACCGTCGCTGGACGCGACTGGAGGGCGCGACCCGTGCCGTCCACAGAGAGCTGATGGAGCGCACGCTCGCGCAGGTCTCGGCCGCGACGGCCTAGCTGACGGCTCCAGGACCTGCTCGGCGCCGGGGTGATCGGCCCGCTGCTGATCATGTTCGTGCTGGTCTCGGCGCTGGCCAGGCTGCTCGTGGCGCGCCGCGGGCGGATTGCCGCGGCGGCGCGGGCTTGAGTGCGTGCACCGGCGGCCCGGGCCTGTGTGCCCGGGCCGCCGGTTTGCCTGTGCGTGGGGGTGTTGTGTGTTGGGGGGATCAGCCCCCGGTGGGGGAAGTCTGCGGGCGGGTTCCGAGCTTCACCTTGATGTGAAGCGTCTGTCCGGAGCGGTGGACGGTCATCGTGACCGTCTCGCCCGGCGAGAAGCTGTCGACCGTCTCGATGAACTGCTGGGTGGAGCTGATCGTCTGCCCGTTGATGGCGGCGATCACGTCGCCCGGCTGAAGGCCCGCGCTCGACGCCGGCGAGCCGGCCGTGACGCTCTGAATCTGGGCGCCGCCGGTCGAGCTCGCGTTCAGCTCAACGCCGACGTAGGCGTGCTTGACGGGGTGGCCGGCGATGATCTCGTTGGCGATCCGGGCGACCGTGTTCGACGGAATAGCGAACCCGACTCCAGCGCTCGACCCCGAGTTGGTCTGGATCTGGTCGTTGAGGCCCAGGACGTGCCCGTTCGCGTCGAGCAGCGGCCCGCCGGAGTTGCCGGGGTTGATCGCGGCGTCGGTCTGGATCGCGCCCGTGATCGTGTACTGGTTGGGCGCCTGGATGCTGCGGCCAACCGCGCTCACGATGCCCGCGGTGGTCGTCTCGGGAAGGCTGAACGGGCTGCCGATCGCCACCACCGGGTCGCCGACCTGCGCGCTCGAGGAGTCCGCGAACGCGATCGGATGCAGCTCCGAGGCGGGAACGTTGACGTGGATCACCGCGACGTCCGTCGAGGGGTCGGTGCCGACGACGGTCGCGTTAGCGCTGCGCCCATCCTGGAAGTTCACCTTGACGGAGCTCGCGCCGGAGACCACGTGCTCGTCGGTGAGGATGTCGCCCTTGGTGTCATAGACGACACCCGCCCCCTCGCCCTGCGTCTGCTGGGTGCCGCCACCGCCGAATGGCCCAAAGCCCGGCGAGTTGGACTGGCTCGTGACGGTGATGTCGACCACGCCGGGGCTGTCGCTGCGGTAGATCTGGTTGATCGTCTCGCCCTTAGTCGAGCTCAACGACGTCGGGACCCCGCTTCCGCCCGACTGCTGGATGACGGTGGTGGTGGTCGAGGAGTGCGTGGATGTGTTACCGCTGGCCACAGCCAGCGCGATGGCGCCGCCGGCAATGGCACCACCGAGGATCGGAACAAAACGGCTGAGGCGTCTCACTGGTCAGTTGCTCCTGAGGACATGGTTCTGCTTGTGATGCTTCCCCACTTAAGCAGTCGCCCATCAGAAACCAATGAGAGATCGATGAGAGGGGAGTAAGAGTGGTTCTCGGGTGAGCGCCTCAGTCCGGCGCGCTACCCGGAGGTGGAGCGGAGGCGCCGGCCGGCGTTTGCGCCGCGTTCGGGGCGTGCGGGGCGAGCGGGAACAACCGCCCGGGCGGGGGCGCGGAGCCGTTGGGTCCGCTGCCCCGCGGCCGTGCACCCGAGCCTTTGAACGGTAGGCGCGGGAACGTGCGGCTCAGCTGGTTGTTGAGCCTGGAGCTGAGGCGGCTGAGGGCCTGCTGCTCCTGCGCCGGAGTGATCAGCTTGGCCTTGACGGCCTCGTCGAGCCTTGCCTTCTCCGCTCCGAACATCGCCTGCTTGAGCCCCGCGACCGACTTGCCCCTGGATTGGGCGATCTGAGAGAGCGTCTTGCCCGCTTGTAGCTGATCGAGCAGCTGGGCGCCGGTCAGGCCGAGGTAGTTGGCGGCGGCGCCGAGCGGCGAATGACCGGCAAAGCGAGAGGCCGGACCGAACAGACGCGGTGCGCGCAGAGCCCGCGGCGGGAACAGGAACGGACCGGCGGCGCCCTGCTCGATCCGCTGCTTGATGGCGTTCGCCTGGGCCTGAGTCAACTTCCCGGCCTTGACGGCTGCGCTCAGCTGGTCCAGGCTGGCGCCCTTGAGGGCGGCAGTCAGCTGCTGTGGCGTCACGTTCAGTCGCTTGGCGACATCGGCGAGGAACGCCTGGCGGGCGCTGTTCGGCGATTGCTGGTTGGCCGCGTAGGCGCCCCCGGCGAACGCCGCGGCCGCCAGGGCCGTGGTCCCGATGGCCAAATTGCGCTTGAGGTGACGATGCATTCCGTGCTCCTCCGGTTCTCGGGCCCTTGCTGGATCTCAAGTGGCCGGGCGCCCCGGATGCCAGGCGCCCGTGGGAGGCACCATGTCAGTCCAGTTTGAGAGAACCGTAAGAGTTCAGCCGCCGGCGTCGCGGAGGATTCTCCACAGCCGGTCGGCCTCCGCAACGGGGGTGCTCGACATGCGGATGTCCGTGATGCGGACGGTTCGGAACCCGGCGACGAGGGTGTTCGCATCGCGATCCCGGTCGCTCTCGAACTTGGTGCGGCTGCGATGCCAGTCGTACCCGTCGAGCTCGACGATGACCCGTTGTTCGCGGAACAGGGCGTCCACGTCGTAGCCGACCACGTTTGTGTTCGTTTCCGGTTGCGGAAGTCCGAAACGCTTGACGAACGCGAGAAACGCGCGCTCGAGCTCCGAGCGGGTCATGCCCTTCGCTTCCTCGACGAAGGGCCTGAGGCGACCGGCGCCGGGGTGGCCGTTCGATCGTCCGAGAAGCTCGGCGAGCTGGTCGATACGCATGAAGTTGGAGGCGAGGAGCTCGTTGACCGCGCGGTCGAGCGGCTTGTCTCCGAGCCGCGGGGACATGTCGAGCAGCGTCCTGGCCGGGCTCGTGACGCGAATGCCCAGGTGGCTGCGGGCGTCCCTGCGCAGGAGCGACCGAGCCCGGTGAACGCGAATTCCTGGCCGGCGAAAGTCCCAGCTCGCGGTCACCTCGAAGGGCACGTCCCATCGCTTCCACACACCCCACAGGGTCATCGCGGAGCCGTGGCTGAGCACGGCGGCCGGGCCGCACGCGAGGACCGCGCCGGCGGCACGGTCGATCGGCAGCATCGGGCGGTGCCCGACGGCGTACACGCCGGCGTATACCGGGATCAGCCGACCGGATCGCAACCGGTACTTGATTGCCTCGGCCCCAAGCCCGAGGTCAAGCAGCTGGCACCGGGTCACGTAGCCGTGCTGGCGTCGCGCGCGATCCGCGATCGCCCGCTCAAAGCGCGATGCCATACCCCGTGGTGTGCTGGATTTGGGTCCCATACGAACCCTTATCCAGCACACCCCCCTGTGGGATCGGTGTGGTAGCCGACATCGGACCCACAGTCTCCCGTGGCGCCGGCGCCCCCGACGCGAAACGTTTCAGTTATTTGACAAGCCCGACGAAGTAATCCAACGCTTTCGGATTCGCGAGCGACTCGCGGCTGGCGGCCTGCTCCACCGGCGTCCCCATCAGGATGCGCTTCACGGGAACCTCGAGCACCTTGCCCGATAACGTGCGGGGAACCTCGTCGATCTGCCGGAGCTCGTCGGGGACGTGGCGAGGCGAGCAGTCCTCGCGGATCCGCCGGCGGATCCGGTCCACGAGCGCATCGTCGAGCGAGGCGCCCTCGCGCAGGACCACGAACAGTGGCATCCACCCGTCTGTACCGGGCCGCGGCACGTCGACCACCAAAGCGTCCAGGACCTCCGGGACCGCGAGCACCGCCCGGTAGATCTCGGCCGTACCCATCCGCACCCCGCCGCGGTTGATCGTGGAGTCCGAGCGCCCGGAGATCACCGCCGTTCCCCGCGACGTGATCGTGATCCAGTCCCCGTGGCGCCACACCCCGGGGTACGTCGAGAAGTAGCTCTCGCGCAGCCGCGAGCCATCCTCGTCGCCCCAGAAATAGATCGGCATCGAGGGCATCGGCTTGGTGATCACGAGCTCGCCCACTTCCTCGACGAGCGAATGGCCCTCGGGATCCCACGCCTCCACCGAGGCGCCGAGCGCGCGCGCCTGGAGCTCGCCCAGATATACGGGCAGGGTCGGCACGCCGCCGACGAACGCCGTGCACAGGTCCGTCCCGCCCGAGGTCGAGAACAGCCACGTGTCGGACCCGAGCTCGTCGTAGACCCAGCGGAAGCCCTCCGGCGAGAGCGGTGAGCCGGTGGATCCGACGGCGGTCAGCGCCTCCAGGGATCGCCCGGCGCGCGGCGAGACCTCCGCCTTCATGCACGAGGCGATGAACGCCGCGCTCGTGCCGAAGCACGTCATCCCGGTCTCCTCGGCCAGGTCCCACAGCCGTCCCAGGTCCGGATAGCCCGGGTTGCCGTCGAACAGCACGATCGAGGCGTCGGTCAGGAGCACCCCGACCAGGAAGTTCCACATCATCCAGCCCGTGGTCGAGAACCAGAACAGCCGGTCGCCGGCCTGGGCGTCGAGGTGCAGCACGCTCTTCTTGAGCTGCTCGAGCAGGATCCCGCCCTGGCCGTGGACGATCGGCTTGGGCAGCCCGGTGGTGCCGGAGCTATAGAGCACCCACAGCGGGTGGTCGAACGCCATCGGCGCGAACTCCAGGTCGCCGGTGCCGCCGTCGGCAAACCCACCTTCCCACCCCGAACCGTCCAGATATCCGAGCGTCACCACCCGCTCGAGCGACGGGATCTCCGACGCGATGTTGCGCACCACATCGCGGCGGTCGAAGTCGCGCCCGCCGTAGCGGTAGCCATCGCCCGCGAGCAGCACCTTGGGCTCGATCTGGGCGAAGCGGTCGATCACGCTGCGCGCCCCGAACTCGGGCGCCGCCGAGGACCACACCGCGCCGAGCGACGCGCAGGCCAGGAGCGCGGCCACGGTTTCGGGGATGTTCGGCATGTACGCCGCCACCCGGTCCCCGGCCTCCACGCCCAGGGCCCGCAGCCCCGCGGCGATCGCCGCGGTCTCCTCGCGCAACCTCCCCCACGTCCACTCGTCGAGCTCTCGCACCTCAGACGCGTGGCGAAGCGCGACGGCTTCGGAATCGCGGCCGCGGAAGATGTGCTCGGGGTAGCTCAGCCGGGCCCCCGGGAACCACTCGGGACCCGGCATCTCGGAGCGGCCGAGCACCGACCGTGGAGGCGTCTCGAACCGGACCTCGCAAAACTCCACGATCGAGTCCCAGAACGCCTCGATGTCCTCGACCGACCACTGCCACAGGTCGTGGTAGCCGTCGAACCGCAACCCCCGCGACCCGCTCAACCACTTTGCGTACCGCGTGAGCGTCGCCCGCTGGACGCGCTCCTCGCTCGGTGACCAGAGAACCTCGGCACCAACGGCCATGACCGACTCAGTATCCCGTAGTAGGCTTGCCGACGATGTTCGGGGCCGCGACCACGCGCCAGACGACCAATCCGCCGGCCCGCGCCGACGCCCTCGCGGACATCGTTCTCCCCGACCAGGACGGCAACGAGGTCCGCCTCGGGGATCTGTGGCGCGACGGCCCGGTCGCGCTCGTGTGGTTAAGACATTACGGCTGAGTGTTCTGCCGGGCGCACGCGGTGCAGTTGCACCGCGCTCGGCAGGAGTTCGAGGCCGCCGACGCGCGCCTGGTGCTGATCGGCCAGCTCACCCCGCGCCACGCCGCCCACTTCCGCCGCCGCGAGCACATCGAGCTGCCGGTGCTCGCGGACGAGAAACGCGAGACCTATAAGGCGGCCGGCGCGAAGGTGGCGACGATGGGCGAGCTGCTCGGACCCAAGGTGATGGCCAAGGGCGCCGCCACCACGACGAAGTACCGCGTGGTGCAGGGACGCACGATCGGTCATCCCGCCCAGCTCGGCGGCGCCATGGTGATCGCCCCGGGCGGCGAGATCGCCTGGTCGCACATGTCGGACGACGCGAGCGACAACGCCACGCCCGAGGAGATCCTCGAGGCGCTCCGCTCCGCCGGCGCCTAGACGTTGTCGACCGCGCCCGAGCTGCCGATCACCGCTCCGTTCGCCGGCACGGTCATCGCGGTTGCGCACTACCGCGACGAACACGTCCCGCCGGGGGCGGCGGTCGTCGTACTCGAGGCGATGAAGATGGAACACGAGGTGATCTCCGAGGCCGGCGGAATCGTCCGCCGCCTCGAGGTCAAAGTGGGCGATACGGTCCAGGAAGGGCAACTGCTCGCGGTCCTCGCGATGGGAGAAAACGCCTCGGGCCCGAGCAAACAGACCCAATTTCTCAGAAATAAAAATCCAGATCAGATCCGGGAAGACGTCGAGGTCGTCCGGCAGCGCCACGAGCTCGGCCTCGACGCGGCGCGCCCCGAGGCGGTGGCGAGGCGGCGGGAACGCGGGCAGCGGACGGCGAGGGAGAACCTGGCCGACCTCATCGACGAGGGCACGTTCGTGGAATACGGGCCGCTGATGTTCGCGGCCCAGGAGCGCCGGCGCTCGAAGCGGGAGCTGATCGAGCGCACCCCCGCCGACGGCCTGGTCGCCGGCGTGGGCGACGTCGACGGCCGGCCGGTGGTCGCGCTGGCCTACGACTACACCGTCCTCGCCGGCACGCAGGGAATGCGCAACCACCTCAAGAAGGACCGCCTGTTCGAGGTCGCGGAGCGCCGGCGCCTGCCGGTGGTGCTGTTCGCGGAGGGCGGCGGAGGGCGCCCCGGCGACGTCGACTGGCCGATCGTGGCCGGACTCGACTGCCGCGCCTTCCACCTGTTCGCCCGGCTGAGCGGGCTGGTGCCGCTGGTCGGGATCGCCTCGGGGTACTGCTTTGCCGGCAACGCGGCGCTGCTCGGCTGCTGCGACGTGGTGATCGCGACCGAGAACTCGAGCATCGGGATGGGTGGGCCGGCGATGATCGAGGGGGGCGGCCTCGGGAGGTACGAGCCGGCGGACGTGGGACCGATCGAGGTGCAGGCCAACAACGGCGTCGTTGACCTGCGCGTCGGCGACGAGCCCGAGGCCGTGGCCGCGGCCAAGCGCTATCTCTCGTACTTCCGGGGGGCGACCGATCCGGCGCCGCTCCGCGACCGGCCCCTGCTGCGCAACCTCATCCCGGCCAACCGCCGGCGCGTCTATGAAGTCCGAGGCGTGATTGAGGCGCTGCTGGACGACGTGTTCGAGCTGCGCCGCGGCTTCGGCCTCGGCATGGTCACCGCGCTGGCCCGTCATGAGGGACGGCCGCTCGGGGTGATCGCGAACGATCCCTCCCACCTCGGCGGCGCGATCGACGCGCACGGCGCCGACAAGGCGACCCGCTTCATGCAGCTTTGCGACGCGTTCGCCCTGCCGATCCTGTTCCTGTGCGACACGCCGGGGTTTATGGTGGGACCGGCGGCGGAGCGAACGGCGACCGTCCGCCACTTCGCGCGGATGTTCCTCACCGGAGCGAACCTGGACGTGCCGACGGGCACGATCGTGCTGCGCAAGGGCTACGGGCTCGGCGCGCAGTCGATGGCGGGCGGAGGGTTCAAGGCGCCGCTGTTCACGATCGGGTGGCCCACGTCGGAGTTCGGGGCGATGGGGTTGGAGGGAGCGGTGAGGCTGGGGATGCGGCGAGAGCTCGAGGCGATCGAGGATCCCACCGAGAGGGAGCAGGCGTTCGACGCCGCGGTCGCGGCGGCGTACGAGCGCGGCAAGGGGATCAACATGGCGTCATATTTCGAGATCGACGACGTGATCGACCCGGCCGACAGCCGCCGATGGATCGCGACGCTGTTCGAGCCTAGGTCGGGCTCGGGCGAGTGGTGGTCGCGGCCGGGTAAGCGCCGGCCGAACGTGGACGGCTGGTAGGACGCGGTGCAGCTAGCCGCAGCGCTCGCAGGCGCCGCGAAGTAGGACATCGTGGCTGTCGATCGTGACGCCGAGGCGTTCGGACAGGCGGTCGATCGCGTGCTCGAGGCCGGGATCGTCGAACGCCACGAGCCGCCCGCACTGCTCGCAGACGAGATGGTGATGATGGTCGCCCCCGGGCTGGCTGCGCTCAAACCGGGTCTGGCCGTCGCCGACCGCGACCCGCTCGACGAGGCCGTGTTCGGCGAGCAGCTCGAGGACCCGGTAGACGCTGGCTCGCCCGGTCGGCCGTCCGCGCGCCCGCAGCTCGTCCTCGATCTCTACGGCGCTCAGCGCACATGGCTCCCGCGCGAGCAGCTCGATCACCCGCTCCCTGGCTCCCCCCCGTTTCAGCCCCGCTTCCGAGAGCACGGAGTGAACGTGCTCGCTCCAGTCGCTCGCCGCCATCTGGACCAAGACTAGCGCGCCCGGCGGCGAGAACGGGAATGAGACTCATTCCCAGATTATGTTAGGCTCTCCGCATGTCCGGCTGGTTCGGCGCACACGCGCGGCACGGTGCGCTCGTCCCCCTCTCTCTGCTATTGGCGCTCGCCGTGGCGGCCTGTGGCACCAGCGCGCAGGCGGGCACCGACGGCTCCGGCGGGATTCGCGTGATCGCGGCCGAGAACTTCTGGGGCAGCATCGCCAGCCAGCTCGCCGGCAGCAAGGCAAGCGTGCGGAGCATCATCACGAACCCCGCCGAGGATCCCCATTCGTACCAACCGAGCGCCGGCGACGCCCGCGCGCTCGCTACCGCCCAGTTGGTGATCGTCAACGGGATCGGCTACGACCCGTGGGCGCCGAAGCTGCTCGCCGCCAACCCGGTGTCGGGCCGAACCGTGCTCACGGTCGGCGATCTGTTCGGGCTCAAGGAGGGCGACAACCCCCATCGGTGGTACGACCCGGCGGACGTCGAGGGGGTGGCGAGCGCGATCACCGGCGATCTGAAGAAGCTCGATCCCAAGGACGCGGGCTACTTCGAGCGTCGGCTCACGGTCTTCGAGACGAACGACCTGGCGCAGTACCACTCGCTGATCGCCGAGATCCGCCAGCGGTATGCCGGCGTTCCGATCGGCGCCTCCGAGAGCATCTTCGCGCTGCAAGCACCGTCGCTCGGACTGCGCCTGCTCACTCCGTACAGCTTCATGAAGGCGATCAGCGAGGGCACCGAGGTGACCGCCCAGGACA
The DNA here is from genome assembly GCA_963731355.1 of uncultured Solirubrobacterales bacterium. Taxonomy (GTDB): domain Bacteria; phylum Actinomycetota; class Thermoleophilia; order Solirubrobacterales; family Solirubrobacteraceae; genus Palsa-465. The sequence goes on from CAVSUS010000009.1 coordinate 961,758, forward strand.
CGCTCACCACGCAGCAGCAGATCACCTCGCACCAGATCGAGGTGTGGGTCTACAACTACCAGAACGCGACGCCCGAGATCCAGCGCCTGAACGCGATGGCTCGGGCGGCACACATCCCGATCGCCACGATCAGCGAGACGCTCGACCCGGCGAGGGCAACCTTCGAGCAGTGGCAGGTCGGGCAGCTGCGAGGACTCGCGCGGGCCCTGCACACCGCGACGGGCCGATGAACGAGGCGCGACCGGCAACGGCAATCCCGCCCGTCCCCGCGCGGAGCGCCGCACCACACCCGGCAATCTCGGTCAGCCAAGCGGCCGTCCGCCTGGGCGGCAGGGAGGTATTCGCCGGCGTCGAGCTGACCGTGGGACGAGGAGAGTTCCTCGCCGTGCTCGGACCGAACGGCGCCGGCAAGTCGACCCTGATGAAGGCGATCCTCGGCCTGGTCCCGCTCGCCGCCGGCACGATCTCCGTCCTCGGCCGGGCCCCGGCGCAGGCGCGTGCGCGCATCGGGTACCTACCACAGCGCCACGGTTTCGACGGCGGCACCCGGGTGCGCGGGGTGGACCTGGTCCGTCTCGGGCTCGACGGAACGCGGTGGGGAATCCCGCTGGGCATCTCGAACTCGGCTCGACACCGCCGCCGCGCTGAACGCCAGCGAATGCGGGAGGTGATCGAACTCGTCGGCGCCACCGAATACGCCCACCGCGCCATCGGCGAGCTGTCCGGCGGGGAGCAGCAACGGCTGCTGATCGCCCAGGCGCTCGTCCGGCGCCCCGAGCTGCTGATCCTCGACGAGCCGCTCGACGGCCTCGACCTGCCCAACCAGGCCGCGGTGGCCGCCCTGCTCAGGCGCATCTGCACGGAGGAGGGTGTGACGGTGCTGCTCGTCGCCCACGACGTCAACCCCCTCCTCCCCTACCTCGATCGCGTGATCTATCTAGCGGCCGGGCGCGCGCTCGCGGGAACGGTCGAGGAGGTGATCACGACGCGGAAGCTGAGCAGTCTGTACGGCGCGCCGATCGATGTCCTGCAAACCGGCGACGGCCGGCTGGTCGTGATCGGCCAGCCGGAGGCTCCGCACGTCCACGGCCTCCGCCACGGGCCTGCCTGAGCCGTGCCCGGCAATCCGTCGTTGTCGCTCGATCTCGTCTCCGACGTGCGGGAGCTGCTGGCGTTCCCGTTCATGGTTAACGCGCTCGAGGCGGGCACGATCGTGGCGGTGCTCGCCGCGACCGTTGGCTGGTACATGGTCCTTCGGCGCCAGAGCTTCGCCGGGCACACGCTGTCGGTGATGGCCTTCCCGGGCGCGGCGGGAGCGGCGCTGGCCGGGCTGCCCACCGCGCTCGGCTATTACCTCGCGTGCGGAGCGGCCGCCCTGGCCATGGGACGCCGGTCGCGGCCAACCACGCGCGGCTACCGCACGGAAACCGCCACCATCGGGACGGTTCAGGCGGTCGGACTCGCGGCCGGGTACCTGTTCCTGTCGCTCAACACCGAGGTGCTGTCCGGGCTCGAGACGCTGCTCTTCGGCACGTTCCTGGGCGTCACCCAAGACCAGGTGCTGGTGCTGCTCGCGGTTGCGCTGGCCGCTCTCGCCGCACTTGCGCTGGTGGCCCGTCCGCTGTTGTTCGCCACGCTCGATCGCGATGTCGCGGAATCCAGTGGCGTCCCCGTTGGCGCACTCGACGTGGCGTTCCTGCTGATCCTGGCGGCGGCGGTCGCGGCCACGAGCCAGATCACGGGCGCGCTCCTCGTGTTCGCGCTGCTCGTGGCCCCGCCAGCCGCCGCCCAAGCGATAACGGCCCGCCCGCTGCCCGGGCTCCTTCTGAGCGTCGCGTTCGGGCTGGTGATCGTCTGGCTGGGGCTGGGCGTGGCTTACTTCTCTCCCTACCCCGTGGGGTTCTGGACGACGGCGTTCGCGTTCGGGCTCTACGTGCTGGTGCGGGTCGCCGTGTTCGTGGCTCGAGGTGGGGTGCGGCCGGCGTGGGCGGCGCGGGGCGGCGGGTGGCTCGCGTCGCCGGGAGCGGGGGGCTGATGTTCGCCCACGAGTTCGTCCGCAACGCGTACCTGGCGGGGACGTTCATCGCGCTCGCGTGCGGCTCGGTTGGGTGGTTCGTGGTCCTGCGCGGGCAGCTCTTCGCCGGCGACGCGCTGAGCCACGTGGCCTTTGTCGGGGCGGTCGCCGCCGCGGTGTTCGCGGTCAGCGAGCAGGTCGGCCTGTTCGCCGTGACGCTCGCGGTTGGAGCGGGGATGGCGGCGCTGGGGCGGCGGGCGCAGGCGGACGACGTCGTGATCGGGATCGTGTTCGCCTGGATCCTCGGGATCGGGCTCCTGCTGATAACGGTGCTCGCCACGTCGTCGGGCGGCGGCAACGGAATCACGGCGGCGAATGCTCTCTTCGGCTCCATCTACTCATTGAGCGCCGGGGCATCGAGCGTTGCGGCGATGATCGCGTTGGCGGTCACCGCGACGGTGGTGGTCGCGTTCCGGCCGCTGCTGCTCTCAACGCTCGACGGCGAGCTCGCCGGCGTCCGGGGGATCCCCGTCCCGGCGCTGGGAGCGGCGTTCCTCGTGCTCGTCGCGGCCGTCACCGCCGAGAGCACGGAAGCCGTGGGGGCGCTGCTGCTCTTGGGGCTGCTGAGCGCGCCGGCGGGGGCGGCGCACAGGCTGACCGCCAATCCGTATCGAGGGTTTGCCCTGTCCGCGGCGCTGGCCGTCGTCGCGATGTGGGGCGGGCTCGCGCTCAGCTACTGGATCCCGTCGTTGCCGCCGAGCAGCGCGATCATAGGCCTCGCCGCGGCGAGCTATGCGATCGCGGTAGTGGTCGGGACGCGCGATCGCGCGCCGCGGCGGGCCTAAGTCCTTCTCACTGCAGGTGCGGTCGTGGATTGGCGAGCGAAAACCAAGCTGGCTAAGGACGCAGCGAGCGTGGCGTACCTGGAAGGTACGCGAGCGAGCGAGGACGCAGGCCAGCGAAGGTTTGCAGCCGCCAGCCGGATGACTCGGGCGCGGCCCGAACAAGCGAGGCAGGATGCCGAGCGGGCCGCAAGCCCGAGCGACCGGACTTGCGGCGGGGAGGACTTTCCAAACCGGGTAGCGAGGACCGGCGAGCGACCCAGGCGGGAGTCAGAAGCCTGAGCCACCGCCGGTTCCTCTGGGCGCGGGATTCTCCCGCATGCGACGAGGCGCACTTCGTCGCAGCCGCCGAGCGCGACGCGGTCGAGGCACGAGCGAGAAGGCGCGGGGATGCCTGTGTCCCGCCATCCGATACCTCCGCGCCGTGGGCGCCCGAACGACATATGCCGAGCCTAGGGATCGGTCCGTCAGCTCTCCGTAAGCTGGCCAATGCTCTGAGGAACGGTGCACCTACGTCGCCCTCAGTGCCTCGGTGGGGCTCAAACGCGACGCCTTCGACGCCGGGTACAGACCGGCGAGCGCCCCGATCACCAGGCCGGCCGCCGGCGCGGCGATGAGCGCGTAGGTCGGAACCACCATCGGTTCGCCCTGAGCGAGGGCGTAGACCCACGTGGCCGCGGCACCAAGCGCGAGCCCCGCGACCCCTCCAAACGCCGCCAGCAGCGCCGACTCGGCCAGGAACTGGGTGCTGATGTGGCTGCGTTTGGCTCCCAGGGCGCGGCGCAGGCCGATTTCCGTGCGGCGCTCGAGGACCGAGATCACCATGATGTTGGCGATCCCGATCGCGCCGACGAGCAGCGCCACGGCGCCGAGCCCGAGCAGCAGCGTGGTGAATTGGCCCTTCGCGGCCGCCCTGGCCTCGAGCGCGTCCGATGGCCGGCTCACCTGCACGCCGTCAGGGTTCTGGGGATCGGCTGTGGGCGCGAGCAGGTTGGAGACCTGCCCGACCTGGTTGACGTTCGCGCGGACGTAGATCTCCGACGGGTTGGGGTCCGTCTGGAACAGCCGCTCGGCGACCGGCAGGCCGATGAGCGCGCTGTTGTCGAGGTTCGGGTCGAGCACCACGGGCTTCATGATCCCGATAACCGTGAACCAGGTGCCGCCGAGGAACAGCTGTATGTGTCCCTTGGCGCTCGAGATCTGAAGGGTGCTGGCGGCTTGAGCCCCCAGCACCACGGTCGGGAAGCTCTCGTTCGCCGAGCTCAGAAACTGGCCGCTCGCGAGCTGCGCGCCAAGCGTCGCGAGCAGACCTGGATCGGCGGCGTCGACGGCGATGCCTCCGGTCTCACCGGAGGGAACGTAGGGGGTCCGGAGGACCGTCGCATTCTGCACCTGGTACACGGCCGAGGCGCGCTGCACGGCCGGCATGTGGCGGATGGTGCCCACCGCCGTGTCCGGCAGCACCTCGTTCGCCCCCAGGAACGTCTGTCCCGGCGTGACCGTCAACAGATTGGTCCCCAGACGGTCGATCAGCGCGATCAGGTTGGCTTGACTCGAGGCGGAGACGCCGACCACCGCGACCATCACGCCGATTCCAATGGCGATGCCCAGCGCCGACAGCGCGGCCCGCAGCCGGCGCGTGCGCAGACCCTGGGCTGCCACGGAGAACAGCTCGCGCGGAGGCATCCGCGCGTCGTTCACTGACGTGGGCCGGCGCCGGCGCGCCGGAATCCGCGCCCGCAGCGACGTGGCGCTCACGCGCGCTCGTCTCCTGTGATCTCGCCGTCGCGCATCTGGATGTGGCGCGGAAAGCGCGCGGAGATCCCCTCGTCGTGCGTGATCAGCGTGAGCGTCGCGCCTTCGGCGGCGAGCTCGTGCAGCAGCGCGATTACCTCGCCCCCGGACTTCGAGTCGAGATTCCCGGTCGGTTCGTCGGCAAGGATGATCAGCGGGCGCTTCGCGATGGCGCGCGCGATCGCCACCCGCTGACGCTCACCGCCCGATAGCTCCGTGGGCCGGTGGGTGACCCGGTGCCCGAGGCCCACGCGCTCGAGCGCCGCACGCGCCGCTCGCCGCCGCTCGCGCGCCGGACTGCCCGTGTACAGCATGCCGTTGGCCACGTTGTCCAGCGCCGTCATCGCCTCCTGGAGGTGAAAGCCCTGGAACACGAACCCGATCTCGTGCGCCCTCAAGCCGGCCAGCTCGCCATCGGCAAGGCCGACTACGTCGCGACCGGCCACCACCACCGAGCCGCTCGTGGGCCGCTCGAGCGTGCCGAGCACCGTCAGCAGCGTGGTCTTGCCGGACCCCGAAGGGCCCACCACCGCAACCTGCTCACCTTCGAGGATCTCGACGCTGACGCCGCGCAAGGCCCGCACTCCGCCGGGGTACTCCTTGCTCACCTCGCGCAGCGCAAGCGCCACGCCGGGCGCGGCCGGCGGCGGGGGCGGGAGCGCGGCGAGGGGTGAGGGCGCCGGCGCGGCCCCGGCGACACCATCGCGATCCGGGCGTTCGGCAATCTGCTCGCGCTCCCCGTTCACCCCTGCGAATCAGTCACTTGCAACCCGGGATACAGCCCCGGCCCCGAAACCTCGACGTAGCCCGCGGCGAACAGCCCGGTCGTGACTGGGATCAGGTTGTGCGGGGGGGCCGCTTCCTGGACCGCGTAGCCGCCGCCTTGCGTGGCGACCAGCGCGGTGACCGGGACCGAGAGCACGTTGTTCGCCACCTGCTGCTCGAAGTTGACGCTCACCGTCGCCTGGTCGAGCCCCTGCGTGCGGATGTGCCCACGGAGCGCGATCGTTACCGGGATCGTCGGCGACGAGCCGGAGCCGCCGCCGCCGCCCGAATTGCCTGATCCGGAGTTGCCAGATCCGGAGTTGCCGCTGTTCTGCGCGACCGGGCTGACGTGCGTGATCTTGCCGTGCACGGTCGTCCCGTCGGGCATCTCGACCGTGACGGGTGCTCCGACCCGAGCCTCGCTCTGCTTGCTGGCGTCGAGATCGACGGTGACGACCAGCTGGGTGGAGGTCGTGTCGAGGATCGCCTGGGGGGCCGCTCCCCCGTCCGAGGCACCGGAGCCGGAGTCTCCCGAGCCAGAGCCGGAATTCCCGGAACCCGAGTTTCCGGAGCCGGAGTTTCCCGAGCCAGAGCCGGAGTTTCCCGAGCCGGAGCCGGAGTTTCCCGAGCCGGAGCCGGAGTTTCCCGAGCCAGAGCCGGAGTGCCCTGAGCTGGCGCCGGACGGGCTGCCACTTGGTGAGCCACCGCTGTTGCCCGAGCCCGCCCCCGATCCGGATCCCGACGAAGGCGAAGGCGAGGACTTGTTCTTGCCCAGCGCGAGCGTCTCTGCCTTGAGGAGGGCGATCAGCGCCTGGAGCTCCTGGGCGGATAGGTTTGATTTCCCGCCGCTCCCCGGCTTGCCCGACCCCCCACAGTGGCTGGTGGGGGTGGTCGAGCTCGCCGGGGAGCTGCTCGTCGGCGGGGTGGAAGTGGACGCGCCGGCGCGCTTGCAGCTCGCCGGCGCGGTGCTGGTTGGGGTGGTAGGCGACGCCTGGGCCGAGGGATGTGTCGGGGTCGTCAAGCTGACGAACTCGGGGCGCGCCGGTGACACGGGCCCGAGCACGCTCGACCCCGACCCCGATCCCGAGCCGTTCGCGGAACCGTCCGATCCGAGAGATGTATTGACCTGGGTGATCCTCTGCGGACCGGGAAGGAACACGATCTGCCCGAGCTTGATGGTCCCGGTCTCGGTCTCTCCCAGCGACGCCTGCCAACGCTCAACGGCAGCCGTGGTACCCGCCTGCCAGGTGTCGTTGACCGTGATCTCGCCGTCGGCGAATCCCAGGCTGACCAGATTTCGGTTGAGCTGGAGCACGTCGAGCCCGTCACTGACGCCAGGACCGAGATCGCGATAGGCCGGGAACGTGCCGTCGAACAGCATCACGGGCTGGCCGTTCACGTCGTACAACGCCTGGCCGGGCTTGATCACCTGACCCGTCGCGGGAAGCCAAGTGATCGTTCCGGTGAGCCGGTCATACACCGTCTGCGGGTTCGCGTAGCTCATCGTCCCCGACTCCGTGTCGGTCGAGACGAGATCACGGCGGGTCACGGTTGCGGCGCCGGCGGACGGGCCGGCCGCTTTCGCGGGATGACCACCACCGACGTTGACCGCCAGGATCACCCCGACCGCGATCACGACCGCGAGGAGCGCGGCCACTCCCGCCACCAGGCGCCGCCGCGACCGGGGCGCTGCGACCGGCTGCATCGTCTCCACGTCGTCGGCCTCCTTGGCTCGGTGGCTGAGCGTCGGGGGTCGTTGTACAGCCCGGCTGGTAACAGCACGGTGACGGAGCCTGTGACCTCGCTGTCACCCGCGGTAGCGGGAGGCTACGGAAGCTGCGCGCCCTGCCCCCGACTCCGCGCCAGGCCCGGTGCGCCCCCGGCAGGCGGGTAGTAGTACCGGTAGCCGTAAACCGGGGCGGCAAAGCCCGATACGCCCGAGCCGAATCCGCCGCCCGCCGGAGCGGGATTGGGCACCGCGGCGGCGAACAGACGGGACAGAAGCAGCGCCAGGACGGCCGTTCCGGCGATCAACCACAGCGCCGCCACCGCCGGCCGCAGCCATACGCCCCCCGCCGCTCTCGGTCGCGACCGGGCGGCGGGCCCGGTCGGCCGCGGCGCCGGCGCGGCCGCGCTTGTGACCAGCCAGGCCGCCGGCGCCGGCACGGCCGGGGGACTCACGACCCTATCCGGACGCGGGCCCACCCGGCCCATCACCCACTGCGGCGCCGGGCCCGGATAGCGCTCGTTGAGCCCGCCCTGCGCGAGCAGCTGGCGCAATGCGCGCTGCCACTCGCCGGCGGGGGGACGGTTGGCGGGATTGGCGCCAAGGGCGCGGCCGAGTAATTCGCGCAACTCCGCCGGCACGTGTTTCACGTGGTTGGCCGCCAGGCGCGCGTCATGGGAACGAGCGAACAAGCGCAGGATCGCCAGCCCCAGCTTGTACGCGTCCGCGGCGCGGGTCTGCGGCGGCTCGGCGAAGGCCGCTGGCATCTCCCAGTCCCCGGTCTCCACGGGGGGGAGCGCTTGACGGCCGCGGAAAACCATCGAGTCGCAGTCGATGAAGCAGACCGCCACCGCCTCTCGGCCGAACGCGACCAGGAGGTTGCTCGGCGCGATGTCGCTGGCCACGATCGCGTGGCGGTGCAGGAACGCCAGCGCTCCGCTGATCCGCTCGGCGATCAGGGTGCGCCTGGCGGTGTCGAGCCGGACGTCGAGGCCGCGCAGCTGCAGGTAGGCGTCGGTGCCGAGCAGGTGCTCGAGCGCTAGCAGCACCCGGTCCCGCCGACCGCTCGGCATCACAAACGGCGCCGCGAAGCGCCTCGTGACGTCCGGCATCGCAATGCCGACCGGGGCACCCCGATGGCTGACCCGCGCCAGCGGCCAGGCGGCCACGTGAAGCAAACGCATGAGCTCCACGGACTGAAGTGACTGCCCCCAGGTCACCATCTCGGCGAGAACATGCGCAGCGTCGGCGGGCGGAGGCCGGCGATACAGCTTGACCACGACCGGGAGATCGCCGAGCCCCGCGGGAACGTGCGAGGGACAGTGCACGCGGCCCTGACCACCCGGGCGACCAATCGGGATCAGCTCGCCGAACTCCTCCAGCCGCACGTTGGCGCTCATGGCGAAGAGCGTTACACCAGCGGCGCGTCCAGCTGCACGAAACCCTCCGGCTTCTCGAACTCGATCGTCGTCTCCCCACGATCCAGGCGCTCCGCTGAGGAGACCATCGAATTCAGCATCGAGGCCGCGAACTCGGAGATCGCGCCCGCCGTCGACACGCCCTCGGTCATCATGAACGCGTACCGGGGCGAGCTCGCGAGCTCCTGGATCACGTGCGCATCTGCGTCACCGACGCCGAACGCGAGGATGTTGGGTCGCTCCTTGAAGCTCGCCTCCTTCAGCTCTTCCAGCCGCGTCCGCCAGCGCTCCTCCTTCTCGGTGGGTTGGCCGTCGCTCAGGAAGAACACCGACGGCCGGTGCACCTGATAACCGCTCACCTTGAGCAGTGCGACATCACCCGGGATGGTGTGCCGCAGGGTCTCAAACGCGCTCGCGTAGCTCGTCCCCCTGCCGCGCGTGGACAGGGTGGGAAGCACCAGATCCTCGCTGAGCTCCGAAAGCTCGAGGCGGGTCTCCGCGGTATCGGCGAAGGTGATGATCCCGAAGCGGACCTTCTTGCCGATCAGCGGGTGCTTGGCGACCTCGTCGCGCAGGTCGACCAGGCCCTGGTTGAGCGCCGCGATGGGTGCGCCGGCCATGGAGTGTGACTCGTCGCCGACGAAGTACATCGGCAGCACCTGCCCGATCACGGTCCCGGCCGGCGCGGGAACGGGCCGGGGCACGCCAACGGGCTCGGGCGCCGGCACGGATGCCGGCGCCGGCGCGGTTCCGGACTCCGGCGCCGCCGCGGGCGGCGGCCGCGACCACAGAGGCTCCGGAGCGCCGGCCTCGCCGGCGCGGCTGCTGGACGGCAATTTGAGCTTCATGGTCCTATGTCCTTCCAGCTGGCGGGGTTCAGGCCCCGGCCGCGGCGCCTCCAGAGCTCGACGACGCCGGTCGAGGTGGAATCAACAGGCTCTGGCACGAGCGGCTGGCGGCCTGGAACTTCGGATTGGAGCGAATGCTCGCCGGGAAAATCGAGCCCTTGCCCGAGAAGTTGGGCGCCGGCAGGTTGTAGCCGTGCTGGCGCACGCACGCGACGTACTTTTCGACCGCTGGCCGTGAGATCCGTCGGAAGCGGCGGCCGGCTCCGGCCCCGAAGTTCGCCCCGCACGCCTTCAAGGCCGCTTGCAACTTCGGATTGCTGGCGGCCTGCCGGAAGAAGGCGCCGCCCCCGCCACCGAAGACGCCGCCGCCGGGACGTGGACCGGTCGACGTGCCGCTGCCTCCCGACGAGCCGGGCGGCCTGGCGGGAACGTTGACCCCGTGCTGCTTGAGGCAGGCAACGAGCGCCGCGCGCCTGGCACTGAAACCGGCGGCGCCCGACCCGGTCGCGGATGCAACCGTCGAGGTGGAGGAGGTGCCGGAAGCCGCGCCGCTTGAGCTGCTCGTGCTGCTGCCGCAGGCGGCGATCAGACAGGCCGCGCCGAGCGCGACCAGCGCAAAACACGCCGTCCTGGATGGAATTTTCTTCATGCTGAACACTGCATTCCTTTCGTGGGGGTGCTGCTCATCCGCCCCCGCCGAACAGCGAACCGACGGCGGAAGACGCGCTCGTGTTGCCGGAGCTGCTGCTGGAGGTGGAGCTTGTGTTGCCGGCGCCGGTGTCGCTGACCGAGGTCGCGGCGACGGTGCCGCCTGAGTTCTTGACGCCCGTGACGATCACGGTGTCCCCCGGTCGGACCGCGCTCTTCGAGACGCCGACACTCTTGCTCACCTTGGTCGCGCTCGAGAGCGTGACCTTGACGGTGTTACCCGAGGCCTCCGTGATGTACAGGCTGTTGCCGTTGACGCTGCTGACCGTTCCGAACGAGCTGTTGCCGCCCCCGGCCCCGCCGAAGAACGCGCGCAAGCCCCCGCCGCCCGAGCCGCCGCCGGCGCCGGCCGCCGAGCGCGCCGCAAAGCCGCCGCCTCCGCCGGTCCCGCCGCGAGCGGCGGCGCCCCCGGCCCCAGCACGAGCGGCCGCACCGGTGGCGCCCGCACCCGCAGCCGCCGCCGAAAATGGGCTCGTCGACGAAGAGCTCGAGAGCTGGCTCTTCTCCACGCGCACACCCGCGTAGAAGCCCGCGCCGCAGAGGATCAGCCCGAGCAGGATCGCGGTGCCACGCCCCCAGAACCGCCGCCGTGGACGGCCGGGAAGCGGCTCGTCGAGGCCTGGCTCCTCGTATTTCTCCCAATCCTGCTCGGGGCGGTCATAAGGAATCGCGTTCATCTCGGTGTCCTGTGGTCGTGGCATGTCAGGGCTAAACTCACTCAAAGCGCAGGGCCTCGATCGGCCGGAGCGCTGCGGCACGGCCGGCCGGGTAAGTGCCAAAGAACAGGCCGGTCAAAACCGCCGCGCCGAACGCCAGGCCGATGGAGTACGGCGCGATCACCGGCTGCACCCCCGCGATCTTGAACTGGCTGCCGACGATCCCCGCGATCACGCCGGCGATGCCCCCGAAGAGCGATACCAGCACGGCCTCGACCAGGAACTGGACGAGGATGTCGCTCCGCCGGGCGCCGACCGCCTTGCGGATCCCAATTTCTCGGGTGCGCTCGGTGACCGATACGAGCATGATGTTCATCACGCCGATTCCGCCCACCAGCAGCGAAATCGCGGCGACTTCGCCCAGCAGCGTGGTGAACACCTTGCTCGAGGAGGTCGAGGCCTGGAGGATCGAGCTCTGGTTGATCACGTTGAAGTTGCTCGTGTTCCCAGAGCCCGGGGTCGGCGGGTCGAGCTGGTTGAGGATGTTCGTGACCTCGGTCTGCGCAGCGTTCAGCTGCCCCCGCGACTTGGCCTGCATGACGATCTGGTTGATGGTTCCGTAGCCGGTCAGCGTGTCCTGGACCGCGCTCAGCGGAGCGATCGCCAGGTCGTCCTGGTTGGAGGTTCCGTTCGAGCCTTTCGGGGCGGTGACGCCGATGATCTGGTAGTTCGTGCCGTTGACTTGCACCGTTTGCCCGACGGGGTCCTGCCCTCCGAACAGCTCGCTGACCACGGTCGGTCCGACGACCATCACGCGGTTGTGGTTGCTTTCGTCGGCGCTCGTAAACCAGGAGCCCTCGGCCATCGTGTAGCTGCGAGCCTTCTCGTAGCTCGGCGTCGTGCCGAGGAACGACCCCGGGGAGTAGGTCGTCTCACCGGAAGTCAACGTGACCGCGGCCGCGTTCACCACCGGCGATACGCTGGCCACGTCGGGCGCTTGGAACTGGTTGCCGAGCGCGTTCGCATCGTTGAGCGTGAGGCTGGTGTTGGCGGTTGGTCCGCCGCGCAGCCCGCCGAGCGTGGGGAGTGAGGTGACGAGCAGGACGTTGCTGCCCAGCGCGTCGATCTGGTTCTCGACCGCGGACGAAGATCCCGTGCCGACCGCGATCAGGACGATCACCGAGCCCACGCCGATCATCAATCCGAGGATCGTCAGGCCGGACCTGAGCTTGTTCGCGGCCAGGCCGGCGAGCGCAACCCGGGCGGTTTCGGTCACCCCACCGCCTCCACGGCTTCGGTGCGCTCGTCGCCGATGATCGTGCCGTCGCTGATGCGGATCACGCGGCGCGCGTGGGCGGCGACGGCCTGCTCGTGCGTGATCAGGATGATCGTGCGGCCCTCCTCGCTCAGCCGGGCGAAGATCCGGAGCACCTCGGCCGAGGAAACCGTGTCGAGCGCGCCGGTGGGCTCATCGGCCAGGATCATCGACGGGTTGGTGACCAGCGCACGCGCGATCGCGACCCGCTGCTGCTGACCGCCCGAGAGCTCCGAGGGCATGTGGTGGACCCGATCCGTCAGCCCGACCTGGTGGAGAGCCGCCAGCGCCCGCTGCTGCCGCGCGGCCCGCGGCAGACCGCCGTACGACAGAGGCAGCTCGACGTTGGCCAGAGCCCGCGTGCGCGGGATCAGGTTGAAGCTCTGGAACACGAAGCCGATGTCGCGGTTGCGCACGTCGGCCAGCGTGTCCTCGTCGACGCCGCCGACATCGAGGCCGTTGAGCCGGTACGAGCCGGTGGTAGGGGTGTCGAGGCACCCAACGATGTTCATCAGCGTCGTCTTGCCGCTGCCCGACGCGCCGATGATCGCGACGTACTCGCCCCGCTGCACCCGCAGGGTGACACCGCGCAGCGCGTGTACCGCGATGTCACCCACCGCATAGGTCTTGTGGACGTCGCGCAGGTCGACCACCGGCACGTCTCCGCGGCTGACCGGCCGCCCCACCGGCCTCGATACAGCCGGCCGCCGTTGCCTTTGGGCCACCCGCGCGCGCCGTGCCTGCAGCATCCGCTGCGCACGCGCGACCGCGGACCGGCGCGAGGGACGGAGATCGCCGGCCATGACCGTCAGCCCCCCGCGGCCCGGCGGAAGAACGCGCCGCCGCCGCCCCCCACGCCGCCACCGCCCAACCCGCCGAGGCCGAAGCGCCCGCCGCCCAGGGTACCGGCGCCACCCGCGCCACTGGTTGATGTCGAGCCGAGCGAAGGCAGCGTGATCGTCACCACCAGCTGCTCGCCGGCGCTGACGCCGCTGATGATCTGGGTCCTGCTGTCGCCTCTCAGCCCGACCACGACCTGCCGCTGCACGGTCTTACCGTTCTGCAACATGTTGACCGTGCCCAGCGAGCCGCTGCCGGTCACCGCCTGGTTGGGAACCGTGACTCCCTGCCCCTGGCCCACGATCACCGACGCCGAGGCGCTCATTCCCGGCCTCACCCGTGAATCGGTCTGATCGAGTGTCAGCGTCGCGTTGAACGACACGACGCTGCTGCTCGTTGTCCCAACCGGGGAGATCGAGCTCACATGCGCGGCGAGCCCCACGCCGGGCAGCGCGTCGATGGTGACGGTCGCCGGCTGACCCACCTTGACCTTGCTGATGTCCGACTCGCTGAACGCGACGGTCATGGTCATCGTGCTGGTGTTGATGATCTGTGCGAAGGCCGAGCCCGAACCGCTGCCGCTCGAGCCCGAGCCGGACCCGCCCGAGCCGGAGCCGGAGCCGCCCAGGCTGCCCGCGTTCGTGCTCCCCGAACCCGAGCCCGAACCCGAGGCCCCGGAGCCGGACGACCCCGAGCCGGACGACCCCGAGCCCGAGGACCCAGAGCCGCTGTTCGTGGAGCCCCCCGTTACCGTGTCCCCGGGCGAGAGGCTCGACATCGAGGCGATCGTGCCGCTCGTCGGCGCGTACAGCTTCGTGTTGGCGAGCGCCGTCTGGGCGGTGTGCACGGCCGCTTCGGCGCTGTAGACGGACGCCTGGGCCGACGCGATGCTCGCGGGGGAAGGCGTGGTGGTAGTGGTGGTGGTAGTGGTAGGGGTCGAGCGACCGCTGTTGCCTCCACCGCCCCCGGATGACGCGCCGTTATGAGTAGCGTTCGTCGGCGTCGTGGTAGCCGGTCTGGTGGTGGTCGTCGGTCTCGTGGGGGTCGTCGGCCTAGTGGTAGTCGTCGGCCTGGTAGTGGTCGTCTTCGGCCGGGTGGTCGTCGGCCGAGTCGTCGTGGGCGTCGTGCCGGTGTGCGTGTACGACACGTACTCGGTCGCGTTCGGGTCGCGCGCGACGCTCGCGTTCGTCCCGTTCGAGCTCGACGGCGAACCCGACGAAGACGACGCGGTTCCGTTCTCCACCGCGGTGAGCTGATCCTGCGCGGCGGTCAGATTCGCCTCCGCCTGGTCGAGCGCGTACTGCGCGGAGGTCGGATCGAGCGTCGCGAGGAGCTGGCCCTGATTGACGTGCTGGCCCACGCTGACGTACACGTTCTGAAGCGTCCCGCTCGCGTTGAAGTTGACACTGACGTCGGTGCCCGCCTGAACGTTTCCGCTGCCCGACACGGTCGACTGCACGACGCCCTGCTCCGCGGTGACGGTCTCCCGCGAGGTCCGAGCGGAGGTGCTGGGCGTTCCGATTTCCGTGATGGCGAGCACGGCCACGGCGATCGCCACCAGGCCGAGCGCGTACAGGTGCCAGGGTCTCGAGGCCCGGTCTCGACCGCGATTCATCTGCTCACGCGGACGGGGATGTGAACAGGGGACATCAGCAACGGCGACTCCGTGTCCCCCGTTGTAGCGACGCGAATGTCAGCTCTGCGTAAGCACTCTTCGCGTTTTCGTAAGCGAAGCCTGGGCCGCCTGCGGGAGCGTGGGGAGCTCCACCCGGACCTCGAGACCGCCCGCCTCGGGGGCGGCGATCGCGATCCTCCCGCCGTGGGCCTGGACCACCGAGCTTACGATCGACAGGCCGAGACCGAACCCTCCGTTTCCGCGCCCCAGCCGGCGGAACGGCTCGGTCAGGGTGCCGGCGTCGGCCGGATCGATCCTGGGGCCGCCGTTGGCCACGACCAGCCACACGGTCCCGTTGTCCGTGCGCGTGGAGACATCGAGCCATCCGCCAGATGCGTTGTGGCGGATACCGTTGTCCACCAGGTTGGCGATCATCCGCTCGAGCAGGCCAGCCTCTCCCTGCACCCACGCCGGCTCGAGCTCGTCGCGCACGGTCACCCCCGCGTCGTGCGCGCGGGCATGCAGATCGGTGATGCAAAAGGCCGCGAGCGCGGCGAGATCCACCGGCTCCTCACGTCCGGCCGCGCCCTCGCTGCGCGCGAGCATCAGCAGGCTCTCGATGAGCCGCTCGCAGCGGTCGATCGTCTCGCGCACCGCCTCCCCCATCCCCCGCAGGTCGCTTGTGGTCGCGTCCGGATCGGCGAGGGCCACGTCGACCTCGGTGCGCATGATCGCGAGCGGCGTGCGGAGCTCGTGCGACGCATTGGCGACGAAGTGGCGCTGGCTGGCGAAGGCCGCGTCGAGCCTGGCGAGCATCCCGTCGAACGTGTCCGCGAGCTCCTTGAGCTCGTCGGCGGGTCCGGACAGCCCGATCCGCTCGCCGAGGTTCTCGCCCGAAACCCGCCTGGCCGTCGCGGTGATGTCGCGCAGCGGCCGCAGCGCCCGACCCGCCAGCAGCCACCCCGCGGCGACCGAGATCATCGTCATCACACCGAGCGCGAACAGGTACTCGACCAGCAGCTGGTTGAGCGCGTCACTGCGGAGCCGGTTCCGGATC
>CAVSUS010000010.1:0-364744 GCA_963731355.1 uncultured Solirubrobacterales bacterium
AGCCTCATCGAGCCTTCGCGGCCCCGGTCGCCCGAACGCCCGCCCTCAGGCCGCCACGTACCGCTTCCGCAGCTCCCTCTTGAGGACCTTTCCCGTAGGGGTCCGGGGTAGCTCGGAGAGGAACGTCACATCGCGGGGGACCTTGTAGCGCGCCAAATTGCCGCGGACGAACTCCCGAACCTCCTCCTCGGACAGGGACGCACCACCCCGGACGACCACGAACGCGGCCAGGCGCGCGCCGAACTCCGCGTCGTCCACGCCGATGACCGATGCCTCCTCGACCGCCGGGTGGGTCAGCAGCAGCTCCTCGACCTCGCCGGGAAACAGGTTCTCGCCACCGGACACGATCATGTCGTCGTCGCGACCATCGATGAACAGCCGCCCCTGCGCGTCGAAGTGGCCGACGTCGCCGGTGCTCATCAGGCTGTCGATCTGCTCCTTGCCGCCGCCGCCGGTGTAGCCATCGAACTGAAAGCCGTTGCCGACGAAGATCCGGCCGACCCGGCCGGCCTCAGCCACGACGCGCCCAGCCTCGTCGTACAGCCGGACCACGGCGCCGAAGGGGACGCGGCCGGCGCAGCCCGGAGCGTCACGAAGGTCCTCGGGAGTGGCGAACGTCGCGTACGCCACCTCCGTCGTGCCGTAGAAGTTGTAAAGCACCTCCCCCAGTACCCGGCGCGCGCGCCTGACCAGCTCGGCCTCGAGCTGCGACCCCGAGCAGAACACGATCCGCAGCGAGCTCAGGTCGTATCTCCCCGGCTCTGACTCGAGCACGCTGACGATCCGCTGGAGCATCACCGGCACGACGGCCACCGCGGTTGGACGCTCACGGGCGATCGCCTCGAGCACCCGGTCGGCGGCGAACCGGCGATGGGTGACGGTCGTGGAGGCGAGCATCACCGCCAGGATCATCTGCGTGTAGCCGAGGCCGTGGAACATCGGCGCGGCGATGTAGGTCGACTCGCCCGCGCGGTAGGGCACCTTTGACAGGAGCGCGCCGACGGGCACGAGCGAGTGCCCCGGGTGCCGGGGCGCGCCCTTTGGCGTGCCGGTCGTGCCACTGGTCAGCAGCACGACGGACGCGGGCTCGCTCGGGGCGGGCGGGGCCTGGCCGGAGTACGCGACGAGCAGCCGCTCGACCGTGTCTGCGTCCGGCTCCCCGTCGGTCCACGCGAGCAACCGCCCGTGCCGCGGCTCGAACCCGCTTACGAGCTCCGAGTACTCCTCATCGTGGATCAGCAGGGCCACCCGTTCCCGCTCGCACACATCGCGCAGCTGGGGAGCGGCAAAGTCGGTGTTCAGGTACAGAACGCGCGCTCCCACCTTGGCGGCGCCGAAAGTGGCGTCGAGAAAGCCGCGGTGGTTCCGGCAGAGGATCCCTACGCCCGTGCCCTCCCGCACGCCGCGGGCGCGCAGCGCGCACGCGAGTGCGTCGGAGCGCGCGTCCAGCCGCGCGAACGTCAGCGCTCCGCGCTCATCCACCAGGCCGACGCGCTCGCCGTCGCGGATCGCGGCCACCGCGACCGCACCGCCGAGCTGTCCAAGGCGCTCGAGCGCTCGCACCGTGGCGACCGTGCGGGCCGGGGAGTCGAATACGAGCAGCCCGGCGCGCCGCGCGTGCGCGGCGGCGCGGGTCTCGTCGGCCACGCGCCGGGCGAGCCGTGCCCCCACGGCCTGAAGCGATGAGAAGTCGGTCACGCAGGGGCAAATCTAATACCGTGACCCCGGATGTGCCGCCTGTTCGGAATGACCGGGGGACCCGAACGGGTCGCGGCCACGTTCTGGCTGCTCGAGGCGCCCGACTCGCTCGCGAAGCAGAGCCGGCGCGAGCCGGACGGCACCGGGCTCGGAACGTTCGACGAGCAGGATCGTCCGGTGGTCGCCAAGCAGCCATTGGCCGCCTACGAGGACCAGGCGTTCGCTCGCGAGGCCCGCGAGGTCCGCTCGCGAACGTTCGTCGCCCACGTCCGCTACGCGTCCAACGGCGCGGTCGCGCCTGAGAACACGCACCCGTTCGAACAGGCGGGGCGACTGTTCGCCCACAACGGGGTGATAGGCGACGTGCCCGCGCTCGAGCGCGAGCTGGGCGACGCGATGGGGATGGTGAAGGGCGAGACCGACTCGGAGCGGTTCTTCGCGCTGATCACCCGGGAGATCGACGACGCCGGCACCGTCGGCGAGGGGATCGTCCGCGCGGCGCGATGGGTCGCCGAGAACCTGCCGGTGTTTGCGATCAACCTCGTGTTGATCGACGCCCGCGAGTTGTGGGCACTCCGTTATCCCGACACCCACGAGCTGCACGTGCTCGAGCGGGCCGCGGGCGGACCTCACGGAAGTCACCACCTCGAGCACGCCAGCGCCCGGGGATCGGTTCGGGTTCGGTCGGGAGACCTGGCCGCGCTGCCGGCGGTGATCGTCGCCAGCGAACGCATGGACGAGGATCCAGCCTGGCGGGCACTCGAGTCGGGGGAGCTGCTGCACGTCGACGGCCAGCTGAAGGCCGACATAGCGAGGGCGCTCGAGGGCCCACCTGCCCACCAGCTCACGCTCGAGGAGCTCGACGCGCGCGCCGCGGCGTCTCAAGCCCACGCCGGGCGGCAATGAGCCAGAAGAGCCTCGTCTACCGAAGCGCCACCGCCTACGAGCTTTTGATGCGCGCGCTGTACGGCCGCTACTACGGAGACCGGATGCGCGCGGTCGCCGAGCAGGTCCCCGACGGATCCTCGGTGGTGGAGCTGTGCTGCGGCCCGGGCACGCTCTATCTGCGGCACCTGCGCGGCCGCGTCGGCAGCTACCTAGGCCTCGACGTCAACGACCGGTTCCTGGACAGGCTGAGGCGTGCCGGTGTCGACGCTCGGCACCTCGACCTGAACCGGGTCGACCTCGAGCTGCCGGAGGCCGATGTGACGATCATGCAGGCAAGCCTCTATCACTTTCTGCCCGACCCGGAGCGGATCGTCGATCACATGCTGGCCGCGGCTCGCGACCGAGTCGTCATCTCCGAGCCAATTCGCAACCTGGCCTCGAGCAACGTCCCGATCATCAGGCTGGTGGGCCGGCGCGCGGCCGACCCGGGAATCGGAGGCCACACCCAGCGCTTTACCGAGGAGACGCTCGACCGGTTGATGCACCGCCACCGCGAGCGCGTTCTCGGCGCGTTCACGATTCCGGGCGGGCGGGAGAAGGTGTTCGTGCTGAGCGCCCGACCGGCGTGGGAGTCGCGCTCTCCTCGGAAACCAGCGCCTCCTCCGCCCCCTCGATCTGCTGATCGATCAGGAACAGCGGGCGGCGCTTGACCTGCTCGAAGATCCGGCCCACGTACAGGCCAACGATTCCAACGCTGACGATGATGAACCCGGCCAGCACGAGCAGCAGGACGGCGAGACTGGTGTATCCGGGGACGGTCTTCTCGGGCTCGGCGAAGTAGTCGACCACCTGGAATATCGCGAGCGCGATCCCGGCGACCGCAACCGCGAAGCCGAGCATGACAACCAGCCGCAGTAGCAGCGTGCTGCGAAAGAACATCCCGTCGAGCGCGACCCGGACCAGGCGCCTGAGGTCGTAGCCGCTCTTGCCCGCGTGGCGTTCGTGGTGATCGATCTCGACCGCGGTCGAGTCGAATCCGAGCCAATCGAGGGCGATCATGTACTCGCGGTCGCGGTCGCCGAGGCGAAGGAAAGCGTCGATCACCCGTCGCGAGAGCAGGCTGAGGTTGCTGTAGTCGGGCCGGACGTCCGTCTCCAGGGTCAGCCGCCGGTACGTGCGGCTGGCCCAGCGCCTGAACGACGAGTGGCGCCATCCCCGCCGAATCGTGCGCACGACGTCATAGCCCTCGCCGGCGGCGGCCCACAACCGCGGGATGTCCTCCGGCGCCTCTTGCAGGTCGCAATCCATCACCACCGCCCATTCGCCCGTGCACTGCGCGAGTCCGGCCGTGATCGCGGCGTCCTGACCGAAGTTGCGGCTGAGCCGAAACGCACGGACGTGGGAATCCTTTCGCGCGAGCTCGAGCAGCACCGACCACCCGTCGTCGACGCTGCGGTCGTCGACGAACACGAGCTCGTAACTGTCGGTGATCGACGCGACGCTGTGAGTGAGCCGTCCGTGCAGCGCGCGCAGGCAGGCCTCGCACCCGTACACGGGTACGACCACGCTCAGCTGAACCCTCTCTCCCTCTCGCGCGCCTGGGCTCGGACCGGCCATGCGTCCGTTCATTATCACCGCCCCGGCTGCTGAAAGAACACCAACAGCGACACGGGCGCGTGCCGGAAGTACCGCGGCGCCAGCTGGACGAGCTGGCGGATGTCGATGGAGATCGGGTGGCGCAGGGCAAAGCGCGCCAGGACCCAGTTGTTGAGGCGGAAGCGGGCGAGCAGGGCCGCCCCCCGCGGGGAGCGGCTCCGCGGGACCGATGGCCCGGCGGCCGGCCCGGCCGTCAAGACTCCCGCGATCACCCGGTCGTTGGCGACCAGCGGCAGCCGCTTCGTCGCGCCGACGATGTCGATCTCGCCGATCGACAGCCTGCGATTCTGCGGCTGGACCCAGTTCACACGGGGCATGTAGATCTTGAGCGGGTTGCCGGTGGTCCCATCGGCGACCAGGATCGCGCGCTGAACCGGGGCAGGGCCGAGGGCATGGGCGACCGAGCGCCAGTTGGGACGCTGCAGGTAGGGGACGGTTTGGACGCGGACCGCCGCGACCGAGAACATCGCGAGCAGCGCGACCGCCAGAGCGCCGCCGAGCAGGCGGGCACGAGGGACGGCACAAGCCCCGGCGACCAGCGCCGCCAGCGGAACGAACGCCGGGATCACGTTGCGAGAGAGGAAATAGTCCCGTCCGACCAAGCCGAGCGCAAGCGGCGCGAGAAACACAACCCCGGCGATCGCCGCGGCCACCTTCGCCCCGCGTCGTGTCCGCGCGTCGCCGCCGAACGCGAGCAGGGCGGCCACGATCGCGACCAGGACCGCTCCACCGATCAGGCCCTCGCCGATCGTCGCACGGCGGTAGATGATGCTCGCTCCCCATTCGGTCGCCGTCGCGCTGATCCGGTTGAGCCTCGGAACGGCCGCGATCCACGACAAGCCGTGCGAGGTGTCGACAAACGCGAACGGCAGCATCAGGCACTGCACGACGGCGGCAACGCCGACCGCAATCGCGACCAGACGCGTTCGCCAGATCCACAACAGCCACAGGGCCTCCGGAGCGACGAGGAACCCGGCGAAGAAGTGCGTCATCAGCGCGAGCGACGAGAAGAGGCACCACCAGCCGAGGTTTCGCCGGCTGGGATCCTGCCGGGCGCGGATGAACCACAGGAACGAGGCGGCGCTCAGAGCCGCCAGCAGCATGTATGCCCGCGCCTCCTGCGAGTACCAGATCATGAACGGGTTCACGACCACGAACGCGCCGGCGGTCACCGCCGCCCGGCGGGAGAACAGTTCACGCGCCGAGAGGTAGGCGAGCGGCACGACCGCGATCCCGGCGAGGGCTGAGATCGTGCGGAGCGCGACTTCGCCGGTACCGAAGACCCGTGCCCAGATCCACGTCACCACGAAGTACAGCGGCGGCGTGGTCTCGACGTGCACGACCGTGTGGATCATCGCCCCGAACGGAAGGCGCGCCTCGTACAGGGTGAGCGCTTCGTCCTGCCAAATGCTCTGGTTGTCGATGACGATGAACCGGATCGCGGCCGCCGCGGCGATGAGCGCTCCGATGATCCACGCGTCGACAGAGAGGGCGCGCGTCGCCACGCCCGCGCGAAGCGGTGCGGGCCCCGGAGCAGAAGCGGGGAGCCGTGCCTGGTAGTCGGATGCGCTCATGTCAAGCCGGTGCGCCGCCCCGACCATCGAAGATCATCCCCAACGCGCGGCGATTCTATCCGCTTTGCTGGGACGTTCAACGTAGGAGTTCTCTTAAGGCGGACACCACGTCGTGCTGGTCTGACTCGGTCACCTTGGGGCTCAGCGGCAGGCTCACGGTCCGCTCCGAGATCGCGGTCGCGACCGGAAAATCCTCCGGTCGCAGGCCGTACTTGTCTCGGTAAAACGGGTGCATGTGGACTCCCCGGTAGTGCACCCCGGTGCCAATGTTGCGCTCGGCCAGCGCGTTCAGGAGCTCATCACGCTCCGGGCGCGCGTCGGGATCAAGCAGCACCTGGTAGAGGTGGCGCGCGTGCTTGGTCCCGGGGTCGGGCGGGGGCGGAGTCTCCAGTGCAAGCCCGGCGAGCAGCTCGTCGTAGCGCTCCCACTGCTCTCCGCGGAGCTCGATCCAGTCGTCGAGCCGGGGGAGCTGGTGGAGACCCAGGGCCGCCTGGACGTCGGTCATGTTGAACTTGAAGCCGGGGCTCACAACCTCGTAGTGCCGGAAACCGACATCGGAGAAGCGCTGCCAGGCGCCGAGGCTGAGGCCGTGCAGCGCCAGCCGCTCGACCTGCGCGGCGATCTCTGGGTCCTCCGTGACCAGCGCGCCGCCCTCGATCGTCGAGATGTTCTTGGTCACGTAGAACGAGAACGCGGTGAGGTTGCCGAACGCCCCGACCTTCCGGGATCTCCACTCGGCGCCGATCGCGTGCGCGGCATCCTCGATCACGACCAGGCCGCGCTGCTCCCGCAGCGTGGCCAGGCGATCCATGTCGACGGGTCGGCCGGCCAGGTGCACGGGCATGATCGCCCGCGTACGCGAGGTGATGGCCGCCTCGACCGCGTCGAAGTCGATCAGCCCGGTGCCCGGTACCGAGTCGATCAACACCGGCGTGGCACCCGTGTGCTCGACCGCGTTTGCGGAGGCCACGAACGTCATCGCGGGGACGAGCACCTCGTCGCCCGGCCCCACACCGAGCAGCCGCATCGAGAGGATCAGCGCCGCCGTGCACGACGACAGGCAGCGGCAATACGGGACGCCCACGTACTCGCCGAGCATCGTCTCGAAGCGCTGCACCTTGGGACCCGTTCCCACCCAGCCCGAGCGCAGGGAGTCCACGACCTCCGCGATCTCGGCCTCCTCGATGAGCGGGCTGCCGAAGACAAGAAACGTGTCGCGCATCCCACCCAATCTAAGCGGGCGGGAGGCGATCGGCGTTGTGCAACCATCACCTCCTAGTGAGCGCGACGAGCACCCAGCGAAGCCGTGAGGCCGCAACGGCCTCGGTAGCCGCGGCCAACGGGCTGCCCCCGGGACCGCGGTTCCCGCGCGTCTTCCAGACGCTGGGGTTCATGTTCGCCGGGCCGCGCTTCCTCGAGTGGTGCCGGCGCCGTTACGGCAACGCCGTGACGCTCGGCACGCTGTTCGACGAGCGGTTCGTGATGCTGTTCGATCCTGCGCTGGTCAAGGAGCTCTTCCAGGGGCCGCATGATCAGCTGCACGCCGGCGAGGCGAACGCGCTGCTCGGCCCGATCCTGGGCAAACGCTCGGTGCTCCTGCTCGACGGCGCCGAGCACCTGCGCCACCGCCGCATGATGCTGCCGACGTTCCACGGTCGCAGGATGCAGGCCTACGTGGACACCATGCGCGAGTCGGCCGACCTCGAGATCGATTCGTGGCCGGTCGGCGAGCCGTTCCCGCTGATGCCCAGCATGCAGTCGCTTACGCTGCGAGTGATCATGCGCGCGGTGTTCGGGTTCGAGCCCGGCGCCGCCGAGGAGGAGCTCCGGCGGCGCATCCGGGCCATGATCGAGCCGCTGGCACAACCTCGCGGGGTGCCGCTGATGCTCGTGCTTGGCCGCCTCGCAGCGGGCCGCGGAGGCGATCGGGGAGCGGCCCGGCGCTTCGACGCCGCGCGCCGCGCGGTCGACGAGATCCTGTACGCGGAGATCGCCCGGCGTCGAGACGATCCGCAGCTATCCGCACGCGACGACGTGTTCTCCTCGCTGCTCCTGGCCACCGATGAGAACGGCGAGCGGCTCTCGGACCGCGAGGTCCGCGACGAGCTCGTGACGCTGCTCCTCGCGGGCCACGAGACGACCGCCACCGGGCTGGCGTGGACGTTCGACCTGCTGTTGCACACCCCCGCCGTCCTCGGCCGTGCCCGCGAGCGCGACGATGAATATCTCGACGCGGTGGTCAAGGAGGCGCTGCGGCTGCGTCCCGTGATTCCCGGAGTGGGACGCGTAGTTCGCCAGGAGCCGTTCCGCCTGGGCGGCTACGTGATCCCGCCGGGGATGGAGATCAACCCCTCGATCCGAATGATCCACCGCCGCGCGGACCTGTACCCGAACCCCAAGGAATACCGTCCCGAGCGCTTCCTCGGCCCGGATGCGCCCGACACCTACACCTGGCTTCCGTTCGGCGGCGGCACGCGGCGCTGCCTGGGGGCGAGCTTTGCGCTGATGGAGATGAGGATCGTGGTGGCGCGGATCCTCGAACGCACCGCGCTCGGAGCCGCCGACCCCGAACCCGAGAAGATCCAGTTCCGGGGGATCACCCTGGCCCCGCGCAACGGGGTGCGGGTGGTGCTCGAGCGGCGCGTCAGTCGCCCGTCGCCACCCGCCGCGTAGGGTCGGTGATCCACTCGCTCCAGGAACCGGGGTACAAAGCGGCCCGGTATCCCGCTAGCTCCAGCGCCAGCACCGTGTGAGCGCCGGTGACGCCCGAGCCGCAGTAGGCGCCGGCGGCAACGCCGTCGCGAACCCCGGCAGCCTCGAGCCGCGCGCGCAGCGCGTGCCGACCCAGGAACCGACCGGACGCGTCGACGATCTCCGAAGCCGGGACATTGCGCGCCCCGGGGATGTGTCCGGCGACCGGATCGATCGGCTCCTGCTCTCCGCGGAAGCGCTCAGGCGCCCGGGCGTCGAGCAGCACGCTCCCGCCGCCGGAGGCGAGCGCCGCCGCCTCCAAAGCGCCAACGACCGCCATCTGGCCGGGCCGCGCCACGAAATCGCCGGGCGCAACCCAAACCTCGCCCGAGTCCACCGGAAAGCCCGCCGCGACCCATGCCGCCAACCCCCCATCGAGCACCGAGACGTCCCCATGCCCGAAGTACCGGAGCAGCCACCAGGCGCGAGCCGCTGGGATCGACGACGCCGCATCGTAGACCACCACGGCCCGGTCATTCGAGACGCCCGCGGCCCGCATCCCGGCCTCGAACACGTCGGCATCCGGGAGCGGGTGACGCCCGCGCTCGCCAGGGGGTGCCGCAAGCACCGAGTCGAGGTCGACGAACACTGCCCGAGGAATGTGCCCCCGCAAGTACTCCTCGACGCGCGCACCGCCCCCGAGCTCCCACCTCACGTCGAGCAGCGCCGGCCCGCCGCTAACGCGCGCTAGATCCTCGGCCGAGATCAGCAGCTCTACCGCCTCCCGAGGGCGTAGCGCAGGATCGACAGATCGGTCAGCCATTCCACCGGGGCGCGGTCGTCGGTGTACACGCTTCCCCCGGAGAGCCCGGGCCCGAACCGCTCGGCCACGGCATCGGCGAGCGGCCACAGCCCTGGGGGGAGCGCCGCCCCCGTCGTCGCCGCTGACAGGATGCGCCCCGACGACAGCGCCGCGTCGCTCCCCACCACCAGCGTGTTCGAGTCGCTGATCCGGTCGCGCATGACAAACCGAAAGTCGGCGCGCATCGTCGCGGTGACGACCTTCTCGAGTCCATCCGAACCCGGTATCTGCCCCACGTTGACGATTGCCACTCCCCCCGGCCGCAGGTGGGCGCGCACCGAGGCGAAGAACTCGCGCGTGACCAGGTAGAACGGGATGTAGGGCTGGCGGTAGGCATCGACGAAGATCGCGTCGTAGGTGGACTTGCTGGCCGCGAGCCAGGGGCGCGCGTCCGCCGTATACAGGTGCAGGTTCGGTCCGCGCAGGTCGAAGTAGCGCTTGCCGATCGTGGTCAGCTCGCCGTCGAGCTCGACCGCATCGACGCGGGTCCGCGGGAAGTAGTGGCCGTACGCCCGCGCCACAGTGCCGGCCGCGTCGCCGAGGATCGCGAGCCGCTGCGGGACGCCGCGTTCCCCCGCCAGCGGCAGCACCAGGAAGTCATCCCAGTAGCCGCCGGTCAGGTAGCTCCAGGGGCGGTAAAGCGAATGGATCGCGACCCCCTCGTTCAACTGAAGCCAACGCTCCCCGCTCGGAAACTGGAGCACGCGCGCGTACTGGTATTGGGTCTCGGCGGAGAAGATCACCCGCGCCCCGCTCACATCCGCCCCGACTGCCGGCGGCGGCACCGCAAGGAGCCCCGCGATCAAAGCGGGCACCACCAGCCACCGCCAAGACGCCGCCGCAACCGCCCCCACCACCGCCAGCGCGAGCGCAAACACGAGGAACGTTCGGTGTGTCCCGATCAGGGGGATCAGCAGGAGCGCCGCGGCAAAGGTCCCCACCAGCGAGCCCGCGGTCGAAAGCGCGTACAGGCCGCCGGTCACGGTGCCGGTCTGCGTCACGTGCCCGAGCGCGAGCCGATTGGCATACGGGGCCACGCACCCAAGCAGCATCACCGGCACCGCGACCAGCGCGAGCACGGCAGCCAGCGACCCTACGAAGCCCCCGAGCGACAGCGCGCCGAGCGCTCTGACGGACAGCCGGAGGAACGGATCGGCGGCGAAGGGGATGGCCGCCAGCAGCGCCGCGGCGACCAAAACGATCGCGCACAGCCCGCGAAGATCGCCGCGACGGTCGGCAAGCCGCCCGCCGATGG
This sequence comes from uncultured Solirubrobacterales bacterium, assembly GCA_963731355.1. Classification (GTDB taxonomy): domain Bacteria; phylum Actinomycetota; class Thermoleophilia; order Solirubrobacterales; family Solirubrobacteraceae; genus Palsa-465. The sequence continues at coordinate 10,625 of CAVSUS010000010.1, forward strand.
CATAGCCCGCCGACAGCGCGACCAGGACGGTCGCGATCGTGTTCGCCCAGATGATCGTCGAAGCCCCGAAGTACGGCGCGAGGAGCCGCGCCGCCGCGATCTCGGCACCGAGACTCGCGGCGCCAACCACGAACGCGATCGACCGCACGGCCGCGATCGGAGGGCGGGACGGCGCAGGGCGAGGTCGCTCGAGCTCCGAAAGCTCAGAATCGGTCTGCGTGGCGCTCACCGTCTTACCTCGAGTGGAAGCGTAGTGTCCCGCGCCGTGCTCCTCTACAACTCCCAAGTCTCGGGCAACTGCTACAAGGTCAGGCTGCTGTTCGCCCACCTCGGGATCGGCTACGACCGGCGCGAGGTCGACGTGGTCGATCGCTCCAACCGCCGGCAGCTGCTCGGCGAGATCAACCCCGCCCTGCGCGTCCCCACGCTGATCCTCGACGATGGGCGCGCGCTGGCGGAGTCCGACGCGATCCTGTTCTACTTCGCCGACGGGACCGAGTACCTGCCCGACGATCGGTTCGAGCGCGCGCAGGTCCTCCAGTGGCTGTTCTTCGAGCAGTACAGCCACGAGCCGTACATCGCGGTGGCGCGGTTCTGGGAACTATTCGAGATCGAGGTGCCGGACTCGGACCGCGAGGCCAAACGACGCGGCGGCATAGCCGCACTCAAAGCCATGGAGCGCCACCTCGGCGATCGCGCTTATCTCGTAGGCGAGCGCTACACGATCGCCGACGTCGCCCTCTACGCCTACACCCACGTCGCTCCGGAGGGCGGCTTCGAGCTCGAGCCGTACCCCGCGATCGGCGCGTGGCTCCAGCGAGTCGCGGCGCAACCCGGCCACATCCCGATCACCGCATGACGTTGCCGTTCCGCGAGCGAGCGGCGTCCGGCGACGCGGCGGGGCTGCTCGTCCTGCACCACGGCCGCGGCACCGACGAGCACGACCTGCTGCCGGCCGCCGAGGTGCTCGACCCCGAGCGCCGGCTCCACGTCGTCACCCCCCGGGCGCCGCTCCAGCTGCCGAGCTCACCCGGGTACCACTGGTACGCCGTCGAGCGCGTGGGCTACCCGGACCCTGAAACGTTCGACACCGCTCGGGCCGAGCTGGCCGCCTTCCACGACGAGCTCTGGGAGCGCACCGGGCTGACGCCGGCGCAAACCGTTCTCGGCGGCTTTTCGATGGGGACCGTGATGAGCTACACGATGGCCCTGAGCGCGGATCGCCCGCCACCAAAAGGGATCCTCGCGTTCTCGGGCTTCATTCCCACGCTCGACACCTGGCAACCCGAGCTTCAGACCCGCAACGGCATCCTCGTGTTCATCGCCCACGGCCGCCGCGACCCCGTGATCGGCATCGAGTTCGCGCGACGCGCCCGCGAGTTCCTGACGAGCGCCGGCTTCGAGGTCGACTACCGCGAGTCAGACGCGGCGCACAACATCGACCCGCACGACATCCCGCGCGCGGTCGCCTGGGTGCGCGCGGCGCTGACGTGAGTCGGGGTGTCCCGGACACGCGGTCCGGGACACCCCGCATTCAACGTGGTTCTCGCCCCGCGTCAGGTTCCGGTCACCAGCACGGTCCCGGCGATGACCAGCGCCACCCCGAGCGCCCGTCCCGGCCCGATGCTCACGTGATGGCCGAACCACCCCAGCTGATCCGCCACCACCGAGACGACCAACTGCGAGCCCACGAGCAGCGCGATCACCGCCCCGGTGCCGAGCGTCCGCACGGTGATGAGACCGATCGTGACCACGGCAGCGCCGCCGATGCCGCCAAGCGCGTACTCGGGCCGGAACGAACTCAGCCCCGAAAGGCGGGACGGGTGGCCGATCGCGAGCAGCAACGTGACGATGATCGTCAGGGAGATCAAGATGCTCACGAGGGCCGCGCCGAGGTCGGAGACGTGCTTGGACAGGGCCGCGTTGGCTGGAGGCTGAAGCGAGACCACCACGCCGGCGCCGAGAGTCAGTAGGACGGCAACGCTGCGGGTCATGTCCGCTCCCGTTCCGCGCCCGCGCAGAAGTTCCTCCCCTACCGCCGATTATCCTGGCGCCAACGTGCTGGCGACCGAGCTCGACCTTCCCAACCTCGACCACACCGAGCCAGAGCTACGCGGCGCTCGCTATCGCGACGCCATGGCCGCGCTGACCGGACACGACGGCTGGCTCGCCGCCAACCCGTTCGGCTTCACCGTGCTCGACCGCGAGTCAGGCGAGTTCTTCCTGCGCACCAACGACGCGGTGTTCCCCGGTCTGACGATCGCCGAGCTGTTCGGGATCGACGACGGGCCGCTGCACGAGGAGATCGTCCACAACATCATCAACGTCAACGGCAGCGACCACCGCCGGCTGCGCAACCTGGTCAACCCGGCGCTCGCCCCGCGCGCGGTGAATCGCTACCGGCCGGCCATGCGCCGCTTCCTCGAGCAGCTGCTCGGGCAGCTCCCGGCTGACGGACGCTGCGAGTTCATTACCGCGTTCGCCAAGCCGTACCCGTCGCTGGTGATCGCCGAGGTGATGGGCGCCCCGCTCGAGGACGCGCCCCGCCTCCACCACTGGTCGAACATGATCCAGCGCCAGTTCGACGCCGCCAGCCTGATCACCGGGCGCGAGCAGATCGAGGAGGCGGTGGCCGAGTTCTACGCCTACGAGAACGAGCTGATCTCGCGCCGGCGAAACTCGCCCGGCGACGATCTGATCTCCGCCCTGATCAAGGCCGAGGAGGCGGGTGACCGGTTGAGCGACGACGAGCTCCGAAACCTCGTGCTGAACATCCTGGTCGGCGGGGTCGACACCAGCCAGAGCCAGCTCGCGCACGCGGTCCGGCTCCTCGCCGAGCACCCCGACCAGTGGGCCGAGCTCCGCCGCGATCCCCGTGGGCTCGCGCTCGCGGCCGTGGACGAAGCGGTCCGGTATGAGCCGATCACGCCGTTCTCCGCGCGGATCGTCACCACCGAGCTCGAGTACCGCGGCGTCACGTTCCCGGCCGGATCGATCGTCCTGATCTCGGCCTGGCACGCGAATCGCGACGGCGCGCCGCCGGACGCGTTCGACATCACCGCGCCGCGCGGCGGCGCCCGCGTGCTCACCTTCGGCGCCGGCATCCACTACTGCGTGGGGGCCAACCTGGCTCGCGCGGAAATGGAGGAGGCGGTGGCGTTCCTGGCCGAGCGGGTCCGCTCGCTCGAGCTCGACGGCGAGTCGGGGTTCGGGACGCCTTCTGGTATCTACGGCCTCGAGTCGCTGCGCTTGACGTTGGAGCTCGGCGGGACCTGAGGCCGCCACAGGGCGTCGTCGCCCAGCGGGACCCGGACTGCCTTGCCGGCCGCGACGAGCTCGATCAGCGCGGTCTCCGCCTCCTGACGGTCCGGCGCGTCGTTGCCGCGCGCGAGCAGCAGAGCCACCTCCTGGGTGGTGAGGCCGTCGGGAAAGCGCTCGAGCAGCGGCGCCGGCGTGTCCGGCGGAGGCTCACGACGCAGCGTCGGGTCGAGGTTCGCGACGAGCACGTCGTACGCCTCGACGGGCTGGAACCCGCCGGCGACGAGCCGCTGCCCGTCCGACTCGAACACCACTGACGGGGCGGTGAAGCGAACCGGTCCGTCCGTGGTGGCGGTCTTGCCCTGGAGCTCGGCGGGCGAGCCCACGGCCGAACGCGTCTCCGCGCGGTCGCGCTCGTAGGCCTCGGTCACCTCGGGCGCATCGAGTCGGGAGATGATCGCCTCGGCGTCGATCTCGGGCACGCTCCGCAGCACGCCGGCCAGCTGCTCATCGTCGTCGAGGAGCAGCGGGGTGGTGAAGTTGGCCAGCTGGAGCGCGCGAAACACGGCCCACTCTCTGCCCGGGTGCGCGAGCCTCGTAGCCACGATCGCTCGGCAGGCGCGCGCTGTGGCGCTGAGCCTCGACTTTGGCGCCGGCGAGAACGGCATGCCGTAGCGGCGGAAGCGCACCTGACCGAGCGCCCCTCGCACCGGGGTGTAGCCGCGTCGTTCGTATTGCGACGCGCTCTCGGTCAACCCGACGACCACGAGGCGCCAGCTGAGCTGGGAGCCGTAACGCCATTCCAGCACCCGGAGCGCGGGGCTCTCGGAGTACGCCCAAGGGCACGCGGGGTCGCTGTATAAGGTGGTCGAGATCATTGATGCCTCAAGTATATGAGGCAGCCGGGTTTGGCGCCGATGATTATTTGAACGAACTCAACGTGCGGCGTCGTCCAACAGGTCCAGCAATCGCTCGAGAAGCGTGGTCTGGGCCGGGTTGATCTTCTCGCGGGCCTCGTCGATGGTCAGCCATTCGGCCCGGTCAACCTCGGGTATCTCGATCGTGCGCCCTGAGCGCGGGGGCCATTCGACGACCGCCGTGTTGCTGGTGATCTCGCTGGTGTTGACCTCGCCCCGGACGGCCCAGCCGTGCACGAGCTTGCCCGACTTCTGGCGGATATCGCCGAGGTCGTCGTACGGCCCGTCGGGGGGTGCGACGCCGAGCTCCTCGGCGAACTCCCTCCGCGCGGCCGCGAGGGCATCCTCGTCCGGTTCGTACTCACCCTTGGGGATCGACCACGCGCCGGCGTCGCGCTTGGCCCACAGCGGTCCTCCGGGATGCACGAGCAGCACCTCGAGATCGCGGGTGCGCTCGCCCCGGTAGACGAGGATCCCGGCGCTCGGAAGCCTGTTTCGCCGGGCGGTGGGCACTCAGTTCTTGCGGCCGGTCAGCGCCAGGCCCACCCCGAGGCCGATCAGCGCGACGCCGCCGGCCGCGGTGAGGCCTTCGAGCCGGCGCGTGGAGCGGCCCAGCCACTGGCGCGCGGTCCCGGACGCGATGGCCCACGCCCCGTCGGAGAGCAGCGCGATCGCGATGCAGATCGAGCCGAGCAGCGCCAGCTGGAGGGTCACGTGCCCGGCCGAGCGATCGATGAACTGGGGCAGCACGGCGGTGAACAGCAGCACGCCCTTGGGGTTCGTCGCGCCGACGAAGAACCCCTCGCGAATCGTTCTGCTCAGCGACCTGGGCGTGGCGTCTACGACGCCGACCGCCCTCGCCAGCTCGCGACGGTCGCGGATCTTCCGCACCCCGAGGACGACCAGGTACGCGGCGCCGAGCAGCTTCAGCGCGCTGAACACCGCGTCGGAGCGCGCCACGATCGACCCGATGCCGATCGCAACGAGCACGAGCTGGAGCGCGAAGCCGCTCGCGTTTCCGAGGACGGTCGCCAGCGCCGCGCGACGGCCCAGCGCCACCCCGCGGCTGACCACGAACAGCACGCTCGGGCCCGGGATCAAAATCACGATGTACACCGTCAGCAGGAACGCGAGCAGGTGGCGGGTCGGCAGCATTCTGCACCGGCACTCTAGTGCGCTGGGGCACCGCCCGAACGCCGGCCGGGGGTGTGCTGGATTTGCCCCGCATACGGGGGCATTTTCAGCGCACCCTGGTCAGCCGAGCTCGAGCTCGTATCCCTGGTAGGTGACCGGCGGGCCCCAGTCGGCGCGCACCCGCGACCAGCGAAGCTCGAAGCCGGCGTCGCGGTAGATGCGAGCGGCCGCGGTCAGGGCGTCGAACGTCTCCAGCACGAGCCTGTGCATGCCTGCGGCGCGCGCCTCGTACAGCAGCTCCCCGACGAGCGCGCGGCCCAGACCCCGGCCGCGTACCGGCGCCTCGAGCACGAACCAGCGCACTCGTCCGACCCCTCCTGCCTCGTCCGTCAACGCGAGCGAGCCCACCAGTCGCCCGCATTGCTCGACCAGCCAGACGGCGCCGCTCCGCTGCGGCCACCCGCCGCGGAGGGCCTCGTCGACCCCGCGCCGCACCGAGGACATGAACTCCTCGTTGCGCCCGTATTCGGGTCCGTACACGCGGCGGTGAAGGTCGGCGATCGCCTGCGCGTCGCCCTCGCGCAGCGTGCGGCGGATCGTCGCCTCCTCGCTCACCGGAGTCGTTGCGGCTGTGCTCATGCCCGGAAGTTTCCTCGGCCCGATTGATCGTTGCAAGTACGATATGAGAAGCGATCAATCTCGTGATGAGATTGATCGAGTGGTCCATGGAGATACGGCAGCTTCGCTACTTCGAGGCGGTGGCACGCCACCGGCACTTCACCCACGCCGCCGACGAGCTGCACGTAGCCCAGTCGGCCCTCTCGCACCAGGTTAAGCAGCTCGAGCAGGAGCTCGGAGCGCGGTTGCTGCACCGCACGACCCGATCGGTGCGGCCGACCGAAGCCGGCGAGCTGGTCGCGACGCGGGCCCGGACCATCCTGGCCGAGGCCGAGGCGCTCCGAGGAGACGTGGACCAACTTCGCGGCCTCGTGCGCGGTCACGTAACGATCGGGGCGATGCTGTTCGGCGGTGAGCTCGACATCCCCGCGATCCTCGCTCGGTTCACCGAGGGGTACCCGCAGATCGAGATCGGGCTCCATGAGGGCACCGTGCAGCGGATGGTCGAGATGCTCGACGAAGGCCGCCTCGACGTCACGTTCGCGCTCGAGGTGGAGCCGCCGGACGAGCTCGAACGGCTCGAGCTCTCGCGCGAGGAGCTGGCGGTGGCGATGAGCCCGCGAGACCAGCTGGCCGGGCCCCGGGGCGCAACCCCGCTTTCGGTCGAAAAGCTCGCCGGAAGGCGGCTGATCGCCTTCCAGCGGGGGTCTTCGACGCGGCGAGTCGTGGACGGCGCGCTCGCCCACGCCGGCGTTGAGCCCCGGATCGCGCTCGAGGCGAACGACTTCGCGCTGGTCCGCGCGCTCGTCGCGCGCGGCATCGGCCTCGCGATCTTGCCGCGCTCCTTCCTCGAGCGGCCCGGCCCTCGGATCGCGGTCCGGTCACTCGACCCCCCGCTCCGGATGACGGTCGCGCTGTGGTGGCGCCGCGACCGCCGCCTGTCACCGGCGGCTCAGACGTTCGTGGACTTCGTCGCGGCCCAGCGGCCGTGAGGGGCGGGAATCCGGCTTCGCCCTCTCGTCGCCCTCAGTTGACCTCTCGGAGCCTGGGTCGCCTCGCGTGCGGCCCAAGCAGATCGAACCGCCGGCCACCAGGAGCACTCCGACCGCGAGCACTGCTCCGCCACCGGTAGCCGACTTCCAGTGCTGGTTTGCCAGCAATACCGCGAGGACCGTGGGCAGCACGGTCTGCGCCCCACTGCCGATCGGGCCGACCCGCGACGCGGGCAGTCGTTGCAGCGCCGCGGACTCGCTAGTGACCGCCGCCAGTCCACAGACGGCGACCGCGGCGACGGCGGCCAGAACGATCCCGAGCCGCTGGGGCCAGTTGGTGGCCACGGTGTTCGTGGCCAGCGCGACCAGCGTGTCGCCGGACGCGGCGGCGGCGACCAGAAACCATGGCCCCCGGTCCGAAAACTGCGGGAACGCGAGAACGGCCGCCAGCACGACCACCGCGAGCACCGTCCACACATCCGCCGTGAATCGTGTGGTGCCGGTTGGCGCGCCGATGACCACGAGCGTCGCCCCGACCGCGATCATCAGCGCAGCCAACACCTGCCTCGGGCGCACGGTCTCGCCGAGGACGAACCGGCTGGCCACCACCAGACCCAGGAGACCGACCGCCAGGAGCGGTTGCACGACCACCAGCGACACTCGATTCAGCGCGGCGACCTCGAGCAGGAACGCGACCCCGTTCAGCGCCATGGCCGCCAGCCACCAGGGCCGTCTGGCCAGTCGGGCCAAGAACAACGGATCCGGCCGCGCAGTCGGACTCGCGCGCCGCGCCTGCGCGGTCAGCAGTAGATACGACGACTCGAACCCGACCGCGGCCGCAAGGCCGAGCAGCACGCCAGTCGCCGTTTCGCTCATGGTCTCGAGGCGCCGGCCGTGTGACCGGCGGTTCTCAGCGACGGGCCTTGACCGGCCAGTCGAGCGTCACCGAACCCGCCGGCGTGTGAACCACGACTTGGACGGAGAGCGGGATCCCGAGGGCGCGCGCGGGGAACGTCACGGTGTCGTCCAACCGTCCGTTCTTGAGCGGGTGAGTGGAGGGACTCTCGCGTCCTACGACCGTACCGTTGAAGACGAACTCGGTTTCGACCGTGCCCGAGAGCGCCTTGCCGGATCCGTCGGTGGCCAGCACGGAGTAGTCCCAAATCTGGCCGGCGACCGGGTTGTGGTTCTGACCGTGGAACGAGGCGTGGACGTCACCGCTTGACGCCGCGACCACCGGAGCCGGCAGCGGCGCCGGCTTCGGGGCAGGCGGCGGGGGTGGTGGGCTGTTGGTCGTCTTCTTGGCGGTGCTCGAGCCGGAGCCGTGGCTGCGCGACGCGGTGGCGGTGTGCGTCGGCGAGCTCGACTTGTGCGTCGTCGAGGATGTGCTGGTCGGCGCGACGCCGCCGCTGCTCGTTGTCGTCGTCGCTGGGTGAGCCTTGTGCGCGGGCTTCGCGTGGTGCGTGGAGTGCTTGGGCGCCGTGGACGTCGACAGGGTGTTCTGGTAAGTGGTTGGCGAGGTGGTGGTGGCCGCGGCGGCCGTCGTCGAGTGCGTGCTGGACTTCTTCGTGCTGCTCCCGCACGCGCCGATGGCGACGGTCAGGACAAGGGAGCACAGGAGCCCGCCAACCATCCGCGCTCCGGTCCCAATCCGAAGGCGTGCGCCAACACCTGCCATGACAAACAACTATAGCTCTTGAGGATAATTGAGGATTGCTATACGAATTGCAAGGAGCCGACCGACGGCCCGGCGCCGCCTTCCGGTCAAACCTCGCCGGCGATCAGGCCCCAATCGGGCTCACCGAGCTCCAGCTTTGCCAACAACCGGCGCAGGGTGCCACGCTCGCCGGACGCCAGACGCCTCAGAACCTCGTCCTCGACGATCTGCAGCGCCTGGTCGACCTCGCAGAGCGCCAGCTCACCTCGGGGCGAGAGCTCGACGATGCCGCGGCGGCGGTCGGATCGATCGCGATGGCGCACGACGAGCTCGTTCTCCTCGAGCTCGTTGAGCAGGCACACCATGCTGCTCGGGTCCATGCGCAGCCGGTCGGCGAGCAGCTGCTGAGCGGTGGGGCCATGTCCGCGCAGGTAACTGAGCGCCACCACATGCCGCTGCCGCAGTCCGAGCGGACTCAGCACCTGCTCGAACCGCTGGCGGACGATCCGGGCGACCCGAGCGATCAGGACCGTAGCCTGTACGGGAACGGGACCGACTTCCTGCGCTTCGCTGACGCCCACCGGAGGGTTAGTCTACCGTCGGTATATTTTTGAGCAACCCATGATGATTTCGATTTACAAAACGAATCGCGATCCTCAAGGTTCCGGTAGGACTCGCCACGGCATGGCCACCCAGAATCCCGCCGTCGAGCCCTACACGTAGGCGATGCCCGGAGCCCGGGTAACCGCGGACCGTGTGGCGCGCAGATATGGGCAGGTGCTCGCCCTCGATCACGTCACCTTCGAGGTCGAGCCCGGTGAGCTCCTTGCGCTGACGGGGCCGTCGGGCTCGGGGAAGACCACCCTTCTCCAGCTGATCGGGAGCCTCGACCGGCCCACGAGCGGGTCGATCCGCGTCGACGACATTGCGGTCGAGCACCTCTCCAACCCCACTCATTTCCGGCGGAGCATTGTCGGCTTCGTCTTCCAGCTCCACTACCTGCTGCCGGCGCTCAGCGTGCAGCAGAACGTCGAGCTGCCGATGATGGCCGCCCACGTCCCGCGCCAGGAGCGAGCAGAACGCTCGCGCGAGCTCCTGAAGGAGGTCGGGCTCGAAGGGCGCTCCCAAGACCGTCCGGGCGAGCTCTCGGGCGGTGAGCGGCAGCGCGTGGCGATCGCACGTGCGCTGGGTGGCTTTCCGCGTCTGATCCTGGCCGACGAGCCGACCGGATCGCTCGATACCGCCGCCTCCCACCGGGTGTGGAAGTTGCTCGGCGACGTTCGCGACCGGCGCGGCACGACCGTGATCGTGGCCTCGCATGATCCGTCGCTCACCGAGCACGTGGACCGCGAGATCCACATCGTCGACGGACTTCTGGTTCCCCCGCCGGACCGCGCAGGCCCGCCGGCCGGGCGGACCGCCTCCGCCCGCCACGAGGGCTGAGATGACCACGCTCCTGCAGACGCTCAGCACCGTCCGTTATAGCCCGGGGCGGACCTTCCTGACCGCGCTCGGTGCCGCGCTCGGGATTGCGACGATCGTGGCGCTGCTCGCGGTCGGCAACGGCGCGCGGCACAGCGCCGGCGATTTCGTGCACCTCGGCGCCTCGGACCTCGCCCTGTTTCAGAAGGACGCGGCGGACCCCACGACGTCGGTTCTGCCGACCAGCCTCATCCCGAAGGTCCGTCGCACCCCCGGCATCGCCGACGCCACGCCCCTGGTGCTGCTCGTCGAGGACGTCCGCCAGGCTCCGTCGGCGATCGTGTTCGGAGCCGCGCCGAGCAGCTTCTACACCAGCCGCCTGGTGTTCAGCACCGGGCACATGTTCAGCTCGCGAGACCAGATCGTCGTCGGCGACGGGCTCGCCAGCCAACTGCATCTCGACGTCGGCGACCAGCTGAAGGTTCACGGCCGCCCGTTCCAGGTCGTCGGCATCTACCACATCGGCATCGCCTACCAGGACTCCGGGGCGTTCATCCCGCTTGGGGTCGCCCAGACGATCCTGGGGCGCCAGGGCGAGACGACGCTCATCGGAATCAAGCTCGCGGTCGGCACGCGGCCTGCCACCGTCGAGCGGACGCTCAGCCACCGGTACCCGGGCATCGCGACCATCGGGACGCCGGAGGAGGCGGCTCGCCTCGGGGCCAACGGTCAGCTGATCTCCAACGCCGCGCTCGTGATCGCCGTGCTCGCGCTCGTGATCGGCGGCATCGGCGTCCTGAACACGATGATGATGGCGGTGATCGAGCGACGCTCGGAGTTCGCGCTGCTTTCAGCCGTGGGGTGGAGCGGGCCGCAGATCGCCGTCCGCGTGGTCATGGAGGGCGTGGTCACCACCGTCATGGGAGCGGCTCTCGGCCTGCTGCTCGGCGTGATCGGCGCCCACTTCCTCATCGATGCGCTCGGCGCACAGCAGTTCGTCGCTCCGCGCGTGACCGCGTGGGACCTGGGACGCGCGCTGCTCGTCGGGGTGCTGATCGGAGTCCTCGGCGGGCTGTACCCGGCGTGGCGGGCCGCTCACCTGTCGCCCGCGCAGATCCTGGCGCAGCGCTGAGTCGCGCGGCGCCAGGATCCGGCTCCGAATCTCCGCGGACTAGGCCGCGAGCGGCTCTTGTTCGGCCGCCTCTTCGAGCGCCGGCTCGCGAGTCTCGACGACGTCGAGCTCAGGCTGCTGCGCTGAGGACCGCAGCATCAGCCCCGCAATGAGGGCGCCGGCGACGCAGATTGCCGCTCCGAGCTGGAACGCGACCGTGAACCCGTTCGTCATCGCCTCGGCGCCGCTGATGCCGGCGGTGGGGTGAGAGCTCGCGGTGGCGATCGTGCTCAGCACGGCCAGGCCGAGCGCACCGCCCATCAGCCGCGAGGTGTTGAGCAGACCTGAGGCGAGTCCGGACTGCGTTCTCGGAACCCCTTGGGTGGCGGCGATCGTCGAGGCCACGAGCCCGAAGCCCATCCCGAACCCCGAGAGCACACCACCCGGTAGCACCAGGTCGAAGTAGCTCCCGCCGGGCCGGACTCCGGTGAGCAGCACCAGTCCGAGTGCGGCGCAGAGCATCCCAAACGTGACCACCGCACGCACTCCGAAGCGGCCGACGAGCCGTGGCGCGAGCGTGGAGGCGGTGAACACCGACAGCGTGATCGGCAGGAACGACAGCCCGGCCTGGAGCGCGTCGTCGCCCAGCACTTGCTGCAGGTAGAGAGTGACGAAGAAGAACATCGAGAACAGCGCCGAGTACATGAGGACAACCACGAGATTCGCCGCCCGCAGCTGCGGAAGCCTGAAGATCGACAGGGGGACGAGGGGCGCCCGCGCCACGCGCGCCTCGACATACGCGAACGCGCCGATCAGGCCGGCCGCGAGGACCAGCGGGATGAGCACGCCCGGTGAGCCCCAACCTAGGGTGTCCGTGCGGACGATCCCGTAGGTGAGGGCAACCAGGCCCGTCGTCATCAGCACGGCGCCGGTGGCGTCGAAGTGACGCGGGCCCGCACTGCGGATGTCGCTCGGGAGGAACCTCAGTCCGAGCAAGATCACGGTGGCACCGACCGGCACGTTTATGGCGAAGATCGCCGGCCAGCCGAACACCTGGGTCAACACGCCGCCCAGCAGCGCGCCGGAGGACGCGCCGAGTCCGCCGACCGCGGCCCACAGTCCGAGACCCCGGTTGCGTTCGGCGCCTTCGGGCAGCGACGAGGTGATGATCGAGAGGGTGGCGGGAGCGATGACCGCGCCGCCGAACCCCTGCAGTGCCCGGGCCGCGATCAGCATCGTGCGTGAGTCGGCCACGGCGCAGGCCAGCGACGAGAGGGCGAACAGCGTGGTCCCGACGAGGAACAGACGGCGGCGCCCGAGCAGGTCCGCGGAACGACCCCCTAGCATGAGGAACCCGGCGAACGTGAGCGTGTACGCGTTGACGACCCACTGAAGACCGGCGGTGGAGAAATGCAGTCCGGTTCGCATCGAGGGCAGTGCCACGTTGACCACCGCGATGTCGAGGATGACCATGAACTGCGCCAGGCACACCACGAACAACAGGGCGTTCGTGGAGGCAGGACCGGCACTTCCCGTTCGCCAGGCACGGCGAGCCCCGGCACTCCCTCCTCGCCAGGCCCCGCGCGGGCGAAGTGTTTTGATGGCTTGAGTTGCGTTCACGAGTAGTACTGTGCAACACTGACTATCCAGGTACAAGAGAGGGAGTTATCCTGGTAGAAAACATCACCCCCAAACAATCTGAGAAGCCCCGCCGAGCCGCCGACAACGGCGAGCGCCGGCGGGCCGAGCTCGCCGATTTCCTGCGTACGCGCCGCGCTGCCCTCAAGCCCGAGGACGTGGGTATTCCGAACGGCGGACGCCGCCGGACGCCCGGGCTCCGGCGCGAGGAGGTGGCGCAGCTCGCCGGTGTCGGGTCCACGTGGTACACGTGGCTCGAGCAGGGGCGCGACGTGCGCGCGTCGCTCGAGGTCCTCGAGGCGCTCGCGCGGGCGCTCCGCCTGACCACTGCGGAACGGACGCATCTGATTCTGCTGGGCCGCGGCGAGGAGGTTCCGCCCTGCAAGCCGCCGCGTGAGCGCGTCTCGCCGGCGATCCGGCGGCTGGTCGAGAGTCTCGGCCCCGGTCCCGCGTACGTGCTCGGCCGCCGCTGGGACTACCTGGCCTGGAACCGCGCCACGGAGGCGGTGTTCAGCTGGAAGCCGACGCGCGATCCGCTCTCGCGCAATCACGTCTGGCAGATGTTCATGGAGCCCTCGCGGCGGGAGCTGATGCCCGACTGGGCGCACGGGACGCGGCTGCTGGTCGCGAAGTTCCGCGCCGACAGCGCGCGCAACCTCGGCGATCCCGCGTTCGAGGAGCTGATCAGCGCTTTGCTGTCGGCCAGCCCCGAGTTCCGCAAGCTGTGGAACAAGCACGAGGTGGCCGGGATCACCGAGGGGCGCAAGGAGCTCGACCATCCGGTGGTGGGGCGGCTCGAGTTCGAGCACGCCGTGTTCCGCCACGCGGAGATCACCGAGCAGCGACTGGTGCTCTACACCGCGACCTGCGAGCACGACACTCCGGCGAAGCTCGAGCGGCTGCTCGAGCTCGAGGCGGATCTGGAGCCGCTGGCGCTCTCGGGCTAGCGCGCTGTCACGGAACTTTCAAGCTTCGCGCCGATAATGAACGCCGAGGCGCCAACCGCCGGGGGCCCGGACACGTCCACGACGCGCAGCCAGACCGGCCCGATCGAGGCGTTCCTGCCGGTCATCGTCTTCCCGATCCTGTTCGGGCTCTCGATGGACTACGAGGTGTTCCTGGTCAGCCGGATCTTCGAGGAGTGGCATCGCCGGCGCGACAACGCTGAGGCCGTCACCCATGGCCTCGCCGCCACGGGACAGACGATCACGGCTGCCGCGGCGATCATGGTGCTCGTGTTCGCCGCCTTCGTGCTCGGCGGTAACCGGGTGATAGAGCTGTTCGGCGTCGGCCTCGCCAGCGCGGTCCTGCTCGACGCGCTGATCGTCCGTGCGGTGCTCGTGCCGGCGCTGATGCTGATGCTCGGCGAGCTCAATTGGAAGCTCCCCACGTTCCTCGATCGGTTGATTCCGCATTTGAAGGTCGAGGGCGCCTCGGCGCGGGCCGGCGCTCGGGCGGCGGCCGGCCTTGGCCCGGGCGCCGGCGGGCCTCCGGGCGCCGGCGGGCCACCCGAGGCGCCGATGCCCGAGCCGGTCGCCGGCTGACGATTCAGCGCCGGCCCCTCCCCCGAAGGGACGTGCGTGATCCAGTGATGCACATATCGTCATTCGATCACCCACGTCCAGTGGCGCGCGCGCCGGCGCATGCGTTCTTGCGTTCTTCTTCATCTGCCTTCACCTACCGATGCGCCCTCGGGTGTGGACTTCCGCCATGAGCACTCGGGCACCACTACCGTCGGCCACAAGCGCCGCCGGAGCGCAGCGCGCGGAGGGGACAGACCAAGACACCGCATCGCTCGAGGCCGGCTCGGACGAAGCGATCACCGAGTCGCTCGGGCTACTCGATTACGGCACGCGCGCGCGCGCCATTCCCGTGAGGCTGGCACCGCACGGGCGCTACCTCGCTCTCGGCGACGGCACCCAGACGCGACTGCTCCGCTTGGAGGACAGGATCACGCACATCGGTCGCGGCCTCACCGCCGATCTGCGCTTCGAGGATCCGCGGGTGTCGAGGACGCACGCGATCCTGGTACGCCATGGCCGCACGGTCCGGCTACTCGACAACCGAAGCGCCAACGGCACCTTCCTCAACGGCCGTCGGGTGATCGCGACCAACGTCCAGAACGGCGACGTCATCCGGTTCGGCCCGGTGGTCGTGCAGTACGTGGAAGTGCGATGAGGGCCCGGCCGGGGTGCGACTGCAGATCGGGGACGCCTAACCCTCCACCGGCTCCTCGGCCACGTCCCGCGAGACGAGCGCCGTGTACAACCCACCGCGCTCGAGCAGCTCCTCATGCGTCCCGCGCTCGACGATCCGGCCGTGGTCGAGCACCACGATCTGATCGGCGTCGCGGACCGTCGACAGGCGGTGGGCGATCGTAATCGTCGTCCTGCCCTCCGCCAGCCGCTCGAGCTCGGCCTGGACGGCGGCCTCGGTCTGAGTGTCGAGCGAACTCGTAGCCTCGTCGAGCACGAGGACGGGCGGGTTTCTCAGAATCGTTCGCGCGATCGCCATGCGCTGCTTCTCGCCGCCGGAGAACCTATAGCCGCGCTCGCCGACGATCGTGTCGTATCCCTCCGGCAGCGAGGAGATCAACTCGTGGATGCGCGCGGTCCGGGCGGCCTCCTCGATCTCCTCGTCGGTCGCCCGGGGCCGGGCGAACCGCAGGTTCTCGCGCACGCTCGCGTGGAACAGGTACGTCTCCTGCGAGACCACGCCGACCGTCGCGGCCAGCGACTCGAGGCTCGCGTCGCGGACGTCCACTCCGTCGATCGTCACGCGGCCCTCCTGTGGCTCGTAAAGCCGCGCCACCAGATAGCCGAGCGTCGTCTTGCCCGCGCCCGTCTCCCCCACGATCGCCGTCCGGGTGCCGGCGGGCACCACCAGGCCTATGTCGCGCAGTGTCCATTCGTCGGACCCGTTCGCGCCGTAGCGGAACGACACGGCCTCGAACCTCACCTCCCCCAGCACCTCTTCGGGCCGCAGTATCACCGGGTGCTCGGCCTCGACGATGTCGATCGGAAGATCGAGATACTCGAAGATGCGGTCGAAGAGCGCCATCGACGCTTCGACGTCGGCGCCGACGCCGAGCAGCGACTGGATCGGGAACAGCAGCCGCGTCACCAGCGTCGAGAACGCGACCGCGGTCCCGATCGAGATCGGGTTTCCAAGGAAGCTCTGGCCAGCGAGCCAGTAGATGAGCGCCGGCTGGATCGCGAACGTCCACTGGATCGTCGACATCACCCACCGCCCCGCCATCCGCGAGCGCACCTCGAGATCCGCGATCTCGCGCGACTCGCCGGTGAACCGATCGGCGAGGTCGCTCCCGCGACCCATCGTCTTGCCGAGCATGATCCCGGACACCGAGAGTGACTCCGCGACGAGGGCCGACATGTCCGCGAGCCGACGCTGCTGCTCGGTCGTGATCCTGCGCCGGACCTTGCCGACCCGTCTGGTCATCCACACGAACAGCGGCACGAACACGAGCGAGATGATCGCCAGGCGCCAATCGAGCAAGCACATCGCCACGATCGCCGCGACGACCGTGGTGGCGTTCTGCGCGATCGTCGTCGCGGTGTTGGTCACCACGTTGTCGAGGCCGCCGATGTCGTTTGCGATGCGCGACTGAACTTCGCCCGTGCGCGTGCGGGTGAAGAACGCCAGCGACATCCGCTGAAGGCGGCGGTACACGGCGGCTCGCAGGTCGTGCATGACCCGCTGGCCGACCACGTTGGACTGGTATGTCTGCCACACGCTGAACGCGGCGGTCGCGGTGGCGATCGCGATCATCGCCAGCACCAGCTCCGTCAGCAGCGTCGTGTTGTGCTTGAAGATCCCCTCGTCGAGCACGTCCCGGAGCAGGAACGGCTGGAGCGAGGCGATCCCCGCCGAGACCACGATCAGGAACAGCACCGCCCCCAGCCTCCAGCGGTACGGCGAGAACAGCCGCAGGATCCGCCGCCGGTCCCGCTCTCGCGTCGGGTCCATGAGCGGAGGAGGCTTGCGATCTGGGTCGCGGTCGCCGCGGGCGCGGAACTGGCGCATCGACCCGGGCGCGGCCGCGCCGTGCGCCGCACCGAATCCGCCTCCACCCCCTGGCCCGAAATATGCGTTCATCTCACCCCATGATGACGCACCGCGCGTTCCCTATCCGGCGGGGGATCGGCTCGCTTGAGGCAGGACCTAACGCGCTCGGATCCGGACTCGCTCCACGGCGAGGCTGGTGACCGCAGCGCCGACCACGAACGACCCCGCGGAAACCGCCATCGCCACGCGGAGGGCGGTCACGAACGGACCGCCGGCGAGCAGCGTGCCGAGCAGCGCGACACCGATCGCGCCCCCGGCCTGGCGAGCCGCATTCAGCACCCCCGAAGCGATTCCGGCACGGTCCGCCGGCGCCGCCTCGATCGTCGCCGCGGTTGCCGCCGGCATCGTGAAGGCCATTCCGAACCCGGCCGCGATCAGCGCCGGAACAAGTTCTACGTACGGCGTGGCTCGGCCGGCCACCATCAGCCCGGCGAACCCGGCCGCGCCGCACAACAGGCCGGCCAGCATCGGCCGGCGAGGGCCGATCCGACCCGTCACCCGACCGGAGAGCGTCGCGGCGATGGCGACGAAAGCACCCTCGGGCAGCAGCGCCAGCCCGGTCCTCAGTGCCGAATAGCCGCGCACGTGCTGGAAGTAGAGGCTCATCGCGAACAGCTGACCGTAGAACCCGAGGTTGATCGCAAGCCCCACGAACGTCGCACCGGAGAACGTGCGGCTGGCGAACAGCGACAGCGGAAGCATCGGGTTCTCGGCGCGACGCTCGACCGCAAGGAACGCGAGCGTCGCCGGCACTGACGCGACCAGCGCCACCAGCGACAGCGGTGAGCCCCAACCGAGAGCTCCACCCTCGATCAGACCGACCGCGAGCAGGGTGAGAGCCAGTATCCCGAGCACCTGCCCCGGCGGATCGAAGCCGCCTTCGGTCGGCTCGCCGGCGCGTGGGAGATGGCGAGCGCTCAGCCACAGTGCGGCCAGCCCAACGGGCACGTTGACCACGAACACCGCTCGCCAACTCGCCAGCCCAACCAGCAGCCCACCGAGGATCGGACCAGATGCAGCGCCGATGCCGGCGACCGCGCCCCAGGCGCCGACGGCCTTGGCGCGTTCGCTCTTGTCCTCGTAAGCGGCGCGCAGCAGCGCGAGGGAACTCGGCACGAGCGCCGCGGCCCCGAGTCCCTGGGCGGCCCGCGCCGCGATCAATATGGGCACCGAGGGAGCCATCGCGCATGCCGCCGACGCAGCGGTGAACAGCACCAGGCCGGCGTCGAGCACTCTCCTGGCGCCCAGCCGGTCGCCGACCGAGCCGGCCGAGAGCAGCAGGCTGGCGAACACCACCGTGTACGCGTCCACGACCCACTGGAGGTCGCTGACGCCGCCGCCCAGATCACGTCCTACCGACGGCAGGGCGACGTTCACGATCGTCGCATCGAGGATGACCATGAAGTAGCCGAGGCATATGGCAAGCAGGGGAAGGTGTCTGCGCATGACTCGAGTCTTCCCCGGGAACACTTCGTCCGACGACGAAATGTGCCGGCGCTAAGGTGCGCGTCATGACCGCAGGAGCGGACACCCTTCACGGAGATGCGGACATCGCACACGTCGGCGCGCTCGTGGCCGACCCCGCCAGGGCGCGGATCCTGCTCGCCCTCGGGGACGGACGCGCCCTCCCAGCGAGCGTGCTGGCCGACGAAGCCGGCGTGGCCGCCTCGACCGCGAGCGCCCATCTGGGCAAGCTCGTCGACGGCTCGCTCCTGAAGGTCGAGCCTCACGGTCGCCACCGGTACTTTCGCGTCGCGGGCCCGGAGGTGGCCGAGCTCATCGAGGCGTTGGCGCGGCTCTCCCCACCGGCGCAGATCAAGTCCCTGCGGCAGGGAACCAGGGCCCAGGCGGTCCGTTTCGCTCGGACGTGTTACGACCACCTCGCCGGCGTGCTCGGCACCTCCCTGATGTCGGCGATGATCGAGGGAGGGCTGCTCGCCGGCGGCGACGGTGTCTTCGACCCCGATTCGGCCGACGAGGACAGGCTGGCATCGCCCGGATTCGACCTTGATTACCGCCTCACGCCGCGCGGGGTGGGCGAGCTGAGCGAGTTCGGCATCGAGTTCGACGCGCTGCCCCGGCGCCGGCCGCTGATCCGCTACTGCGTCGACTGGAGCGAACAGCGCCACCACCTCGCCGGCGCCCTCGGCGCCGCCCTGGCGCGGCGAATGTTCGAGCTGGGCTGGGTGCGCAGAGCGCAGCGCAGTCGCGCCGTCCACCTCACCGAGGAGGGGCGCGCCGGATTACGCGACACATTCGGTTTGGAGCTGAACGGCCGGGCATCACGCTGATTCGCAATACTCGGGGCCGCATGTCCGGAACTGAGCTTGGCCTCGCGATCTCGGTGGTCCTGGCATGCGCCGTCGAAGCCGTGGAAGCGCTGACGATCGTGCTGGCCGTCGGCGTAACACGAAGCTGGACCTCCGCGCTTAGCGGCGTGGCGGCGGCGGCGGTGACGCTGGCCGTGATCGTCGCGGCACTGGGGCCGGCGCTGACCGCGCTACCGATCGGCGCCCTACGGCTCGTTGTCGGCGGGCTGTTGCTCATCTTTGGCCTGCAGTGGCTGCGCAAGGCGGTGCTCCGCTGGGCCGGGTTGAAGGCGCTTCACGACGAAACCGAGGCCTTTGCGTCGGAGACCGCGTCGGCGCGAGCCGCCGGCCGACGCGGCGATGGCTTCGACGGCTACTCGTTCACGATTGCCTTCAAGGGAGTACTGCTCGAGGGCCTCGAGGTCGCGTTCATCGTGCTGACGTTCGGTGCGAACCAGCATCGGGTCGGGCTCGCGGCCGCGGCGGCCGGGGTGGCGGTCGCGCTCGTGACGTTGGTGGGGGCTGTCGCGCGGGCGCCGCTCGCCCGGGTGCCCGAGAACGCCATGAAGTACGCCGTCGGTGTGATGCTCACCTCGTTTGGGACGTTCTGGGGGGCCGAGGGAGCCGGGGCTTCCTGGCCCGGTGGCGACGCGGCGTTGCTCGCGCTCATCCCGGCGGTCGTGCTCGCATCGGCCGCGATGGTGGCGTGGTTGCGGCGCCTTCCCGCGAGGACCGCGGTGGGGGCCGCATGAGAGCTGTGGCGGCCGCGGTCTGGGATTTCGTCGTGGGCGACGACTGGGTGACCGCGTTGGGCGTCGTCGCGGCACTGGGCTTGACCGCGGTAGTTGCCGCGACCGGCGCGCCGGCGTGGTGGGTCATGCCCGCGGCCGTGATCGCGCTCCTGCTGCTCTCGCTCCGCCGGGCCGTGCGGTAATCGGCGCCCCTAATTGCGGATGCCTCTAAACCCTCGCGGCCGGATCCAGCCGGGGCAAACGAACGTTCGCCCCGTCGGTGTTTCGCTTCGACGCGCGCCCGGCGCGCGCGACTCAGGCGGCCAGTTCGGTCACGTTCTTCGCCGACGCTACGGCACCGTCGCGACCAGAGGCGGCGCCGGCTGCGGCATCCGGCTCGGAAGGCACCGCGGTCAGCCGGCTGGCGCCCGCCGCCACGGTTTTGCGCAGCCGCACGAAGCCCACGGTCCCGCCGATCGTCGGGATCCACAGTGCAATCGCGTGATAGAGGACCACCGCGGCGGCGGTCGGCGCCGCCGGCAATCCGTAGAGCAGGAGCGCACCGAGCAGACCGCCTTCCAGCGCACCCAAGCCCCCCGGAATCGGGACGAGGTTCGCCAGGTAACCGACTTGGTAGCCGACGAGAAGCGCCAGCAACGGAGGCTCTACGCCCACCGCGCGGAGGCACGCCCATAGGACGGCGACGTCGAATAGGAGATAGCCGGCGGCGCCGAGGAGCCGCCAGTCGGGCTTGAAAGCTATGCGTGCGGTGTCACGAACCCATTCGCCGGTTCGAGCGATGACAACTCCGAGCCGCCCCCGCCCCGACGTCCGGACGAAGGGTGTCACGCCGAAGACGGCCATCGCTGCGAATGCCGCGGCAGCCGGAACAAGGCCGAGCACGACACCGCCCTTGTCGGTCCCTATTCCGAGCCATACGCCGAATCCCGACAGCACCAGGACGGCTGCGTTGACGGCGCTCGTCAAGAGGAAGGTCACCGCCGATCGGTTCGCGATACGCGACCACGCGATGCCCCAGGCCCGCATCGCCCACGCCCCCACGGCGAGGCCGCCCGCGCCACCAACCGGCACCACGGCGCCGAACGCCATCTCTGCCCACGCGAGGCGCCGGATCTCGCGCGCGGGCCCCCGCGGGAGCACCAGGCGAACTGTGACGACATAGCCGAGACAGGAAACGACCTCGAGCGCGATTCCGAGGACAAACCACCCCGGGGCAACGTCGGCGACCCGATCGAGCACATCGCGCAGATCGGGGACCGCGAGCCCAATCGCAAGCAGCAAGAGGGCGAGGGCGGCCGTCCAGATCAGCCCATTGCGCAGCCGGTGAGCGTCGCGCTCGGCGCTGCCGGTGCCGCCCGACTCCACGGGCAGCTCGTCCATCGCCTCGGGCCTATTGGCGCCGCCGGTCTCAATGCCGAGCCGGCCCGGCCGATCGCCGGGAAGTGGCTCAGCTCTGTCCCTCTCGGGTAGCTGCGTCTCTGACTCGATACGGGTCCTAAAAGATCCCATGAGGACGATTGTACAGAACAATCGTGCGTGCTGCCAACTATTGAGTCAGCAACTATATGGCTCGACGATCTCGCCGCGCCGCATCCGACCAGCCGACGGCAGGTCAGCCCGCCCGCAACCTCACCGGCAGCGTCTTCAGCTGGTTGATGAACGCCGACTCCGCGAACACCGGAGCGCCGGCGAGCTCCATTTCGGGAAAGCGAGCGAGCGTATCCCCGAACAGGATCCGGAGCTCGAGTCGCGCGAGCGCCGTTCCGAGGCAGAAATGCCGACCACCCGCGCCGAAGGCCTGGTGCTCGGGATTGCGACGCACGTCGAAGCGGTCGGGGTCTTCGTAGAGCGTCTCATCGCGGTTGGAGGAGACGTACCACATGACCACCTTGTCCCCGTTGCGGATCGGCTGACCCGCGAGCTCGGTGTCGCACGTCGCGGTCCGGCGGAAGTGTGCGAAGGCGGGAAACATTCGCAGCGACTCCTCGACCGCGCTTGGAATCAGACCGGGATCCTCGAGCAGCAGCCGGCGCTGGTCGGGATGGTCCAGCAGGGCGCGCATTCCGCTGCAGTAGGTGGCCTTTGTGCTGTCGTTGCCGGCCGCGACGAGCAGGAAGAAACCCATCACGATCTCGTGCTCCTCGAGCTTCTGGCCGTCGACCTCGGCGTGGACGAGCACGCTGGTGAGATCGTCGGTGGGGCGCTCGCGCCGCTCCGCGATCATCCGGCGGCAGCGCTCGAAGATCTCCGGGAGGTCGTTGGCCGCCACGCTCTCCACCCCACCCGGGTTCAGATCGGGGTCGCCCGCGCCAAGCGCCGAGTTCATCAGCGCCGCCCATCTAGCGTCGTCCTCTGGCGGTATCCCCATGAAGCTGCCGATCACCCTTGACACGGCGGGCTGAGCCACATCGCAGACCAGATCGCATGTCTCCCGCCCCTCGAGCTGGTCGAGCACGCGGGTCACGATCGCCCTGATGGCCGGTTCGTGGGCCGCGATCCGCTTCGGTGTGAATCCGGCCTGGAAGAGCATCTTCAGACGATCGTGCTTGGGCGGGTCCATCCCGATGAACATCGCCCGCAGCAGTTCCAGCGGGAAGCCCTCGGTGACCGCGGTCACGCCTCCCAGCTCGGAGGAGTATGTGCGCCAGTCTCGGCTCACGGTGTGGATGTCCTCGGGACGCGTCACCGACCAGAAGCCAGCCTCGTTCGGATACTCGCTCACGCGCGACGTCCAGTGCACGGGGCACTGTGCCCGCAGCTGAGCGAACAGCTCGTGCGGAGGGCCATCCACCCACAGCTCCCGCTCGCCGACGAGGACGTCTTCGAGATTTCTGCTGGTCGATGTCAACGGGACCTCCTCCTCCGCGTTGTCGGTTGTCCTGCTCGGCGGCGCCGCGCCCTCACCGCCGCGCACTCTACTGGCTCGCCGGCCAGCAGGGGAACGCCAATGTTCCGTCGCCCGAGCGAGCGCGAGCTGAGCCCGCGCGCGCCCGGGCTGCCCTGCCATCTACATGTTCGGACAGTTGTGCGAGCCGCTGCCCGCGCGGCCGGACGGGGCGTGGCTGCCCTGCGAAGGGGCGGTCCGCGTCGTGGTCGTCCCCGTGCCGCTGCTCGACGTCGTCGTGCTGCTGCTCGACGACGCGGCGTTGGCGATTGCCGCACCGCCGCCAACCAGGGCGCCGGTCACGA
This sequence comes from uncultured Solirubrobacterales bacterium, assembly GCA_963731355.1. GTDB lineage: Bacteria > Actinomycetota > Thermoleophilia > Solirubrobacterales > Solirubrobacteraceae > Palsa-465. The sequence goes on from CAVSUS010000010.1 coordinate 33,708, forward strand.
CGAGAATCGTGAGTGCGGGCTTCAGTCTGCGCATTGTGGTTCACCTCCTTTCGTCGCCTGCCAGCACCATGCGCCCCGACCGTCGCAGCGCCGTAGGAACCGCATAAGAGTTTGCGAATGAACGCGCCGTGACACAGGAGTGAGTGCTGCTCGTCGCAATCGAGCTTCATTCGCCGCTTTCATCGTGGCCTGCCCCGGGCCCGCGGTTTAGATCCGCTCCATGGACACGACGGAGCGCGCTCATCGGACTGGGCGTACGCAGCGCGAGCCCACATGAAGTACCTGATGTGCGCGTGGGTCGCTCTATGCGGGGTGGTGATGCTGACCGTCGTCGCTTCGGTGACGCTCCTCGGCGGGCAGGACTGCGGCAGTGGCACGCCCACGGTGGGTGCTCCGGGGTCGACCGTGCAGACGGCCGCTGAGATGGTCCGCTACCTCGAGAGCGAGGGGGTCAGCCCAGATGGGGCCGCGGGGATCGTCGGCAACCTGCAGCAAGAGTCCGGCCTCGACCCGACCGAGCCGGGTCGAGGGTTGGCCCAGTGGAATCCCGGGTGGTGGGCAGAGCTGGTGTCGTATGACAACTCGGTCGGCCAGAACTCCAACACGGTCACCGGTCAGCTCATGTACATCGCCGAGGAGCTGCACACGGACTACTCGTGGCTGCTGAACGATTTGAACTCGGCCAGGTCACCGCAGGCGGCGGCGGTGATGTGGGAGACGGGGTATGAGAAATGCAGCGGGGTCAGGGGCTGGATGCAAGTCATCCCAGGGAGCCTGTGCATGTCTGAGAGCCGGCAGCAGTACGCGGTGAACGCACTCCGGGCCACCGGCGGCACCGCATCGGACAACTCGGTGCAGCTCGCGGGCTACGCGCCGGGCCAGCTGTGCAACAGCGCTTACGTGCTGACAGGCAGCATCGCGGGCTACACCAACCCCTTCTCGCAGGCAAAAGGAATCTCGTGGAGCCGTACCGATCAGGGCGTCGACGCGTGTATGCAACCCGGCTCGCCCCTCCTTGCCTTCGCTCCATCGCGCTACGTCCAGTCCGTTCCTGACTTTTATGACGGTCAGCCGGCGATGGTGCTTCAGGTCACCGGTGGTCCATTGGCGGGTAAGTACTGGTACTGGTCCGAGCAGATAACTCCGACGATCGGTGTCGGCCAGACGGCCGCGGCGGGGCAAACGGTGGCGACATACGCATCCGACGGAACCTGCATCGAGATCGGCTGGTGGGCTCTGGATGCGGGTCGCCCGCTCGGTGGCGTCGAGGGGTACACCGAGGGATACAGCACCCTGGCCGGCGCGGATTTCCGCTACCTGCTAACGGCACTGGGCGCAGAGCCGGGAACCGGCGCGGGCATGTCGATCCCACGTCCGCTGACCATCGGTACCTCCTATTACCCCACAGCCGCGGACTGATGCGACACGTTGCGCTGATCACACTGTGTACGTCATTGCTCGTCGGCTGCTCGATTGCCCCTCCCGTCGCCAGTCCCAGCGAGCCGCACACGTCGACGCGCGACACGCCGATCGGGACGGACAGCGCGTCAACCCCCACCCGGAAGTTCTGTCGGTATCGCGTATTCCCGGACGGCGCCATCGGAGCGGATCCTCGCTGCACGCCGGGCGCGCTCAACCCGGCGGCGGTCGCAAACCCACGGAACACGATCTGCCGCCCGCGCTACGAGACCGTGCTCGCAAAACGCGAGGCTGCCGCGCAGGCCCGCAAGATCGCGATGATGATCAGGTACGGGAGCGCGGGCAATCCCTCCACGTACGTGGTCGCACAGCGGGTGCCGGCAGAGGACGGCGGCAGCCCCTCCGACCCCAGGAACTTGTGGCCGATGCCGCTGGATGGATGGGGCGGCGCTTTCACCGAATCGGTCGTCGCGAATTCGCTGCACGATCAGATCTGTCACGGCACGATCACGATCCGGCAGGCCGCGCGCGTGCTCGACGGGGACTGGCTGAAGCGCGGCGTCCGGGACGACGATTAGCCCAGCAGCATTACCTCGCGGGTAATCGACAGTCGGCAGCCGGGCTGAGACCGTGACGGGCATGAGCATTCGATCGACGAACCGCTGGGCTCCCCTTCCCATCGTTCTGTCCGGCACGTTCATGGTCGTGCTGGACTTCTTCATCGTCAACGTCGCACTGCCGTCGCTGCAGTCGAACCTCCACGCTTCCAGCGGCGCGGTCGAGTGGGTCGCCGCCGGCTACGGTTTGACGGCCGCGGTGTTCCTGATCACCGCCGGGCGGATTGGAGACCGCTTCGGCCGCCGGCGGGCGTTCTCGCTCGGACTCGCGCTGTTCACGCTCAGCTCAGCGGCGTGCGGAGCGGCCAGCAGCCCCGAGCTGCTCGTCGCCGGCCGCCTGGTCCAGGGCTTCTCGGCGGCTCTGCTGACGCCGAACATCCTCTCGATCATCGGCGTGCTCTACGCGGGCAGCGACCGGGCGCGGGCTCTCTCCGCCTACGCCCTCGTGATGGGGCTCGCCGCGATCAGTGGTCAGCTGATCGGCGGCGTGCTGGTACAGGCGAACATCGCCGGCCTCGGCTGGCGCAGCTGCTTTCTCATCAACGTCCCGGTAGGACTGGCCGCGCTCACCCTGGCACCGCGCCTCGTGCCGGAGTCGCGCGCGCAGGGCACCACACAGCTCGACCCACTCGGGACCCTGTTGGTGACGGCCGGCATCACCGCGATCGTGCTGCCGCTCGTCGAGGGCCGCCAGCACGGCTGGCCGCTGTGGACGTGGCTGTCGCTCGCCGCCTCGCCTCTGATCCTGCTTGCGTTCGTCGCACATCAGCGCCGCCTGGCCCGTCGCGGCGGCTCGCCGCTGCTCGCGCTGAGCCTGTTCTCGCAGCGCACGTTCAGCGCCGGTTTGCTCGCGCAGCTCGTGTTCTGGTGCGGGCAGGCCTCGTTCTTCCTGGTGCTCGCGCTGTACCTCCAGGAGGGTCGGGGGATGAGCGCGCTCAGCGCGGGTCTGGTGTTCACGATCCTCGCGGCGTCCTACCTGGTCGCTTCGGTCGGCGCGCCGGCGCTGACCGAGCGCCATGGCCGGCGGGTCTTGGCCGGCGGCGCGCTGGTGCTTGCCGCCGGCCATGGATTGCTGCTCGCCACCGTGGCCGACATCGGCACCGGTGGGTCGGTCGCGATGCTGGCTCCCGGGCTGATCCTGATCGGCGCCGGCATGGGATTGGGGATCGCACCGCTGGCGACGATCATCCTGTCGGGGGTCAGGCCCGAGCACGCCGGCTCGGCATCGGGAGCCCTCTCGACGATGCAGAACGTCGGCAACGCGCTCGGGGTCGCAGTGATCGGCGTGATCTTCTTCGGCGCCCTGCCGGTTGGGGCGGCGCACGCATTCGAGCTCAGCCTCGGCGCGCTCGCGGGGATCCTGTTGAGCGTCGCGGCGCTGACGCGCCTGTTGCCGGCGCCGCGTCCAGCCCCGGCGCGCACGTTGACACCAGCGACGGCGGAGGCGTCACGATGAGCGTCACTACGCTAACCAGGATGAACGACAATCGCGTGGGCACGATGCTGCGCGACTGGCGCCAGCGTCGGCGGCTCAGCCAGCTCGACCTGTCGCTCGAGGCCGGGGTCTCGACGAGGCACCTCAGCTTCGTCGAGACCGGGCGCTCCAAACCGAGCCCGGACCTGCTGCTGCACCTCGCAGAGCAGCTACAAGTCCCGTTGCGCGATCGCAACCAGCTGCTGCTGGCCGCTGGCTATGCCCCGCGCTTCGGCGCCCGCTCGCTCGACGACCCCGACCTGGCGCCGATCCGCGATGCGCTTGGCCACGTGCTCGCCGGTCACGAGCCGTACCCGGCGATCGCCGTCGACCGTGGCTGGAACCTGGTTGCCTCGAACGGGGCGCTCGGGCCGCTGCTGGAGGGCGCGGCTTCCGAGCTGCTCCAGCCACCGGTCAACTGCCTGCGTCTCGCGCTCCATCCGGACGGGCTGGCGCCGCGCACGCTGAACCTCGGAGAGTGGCGAGCGCATCTGCTGCATCGTCTCGAGCGGCAGATCGCGCTCTCGGACGACGAGCGCCTGGTCGAGCTACGGGAGGAGCTGCTCTCCTATCCGGCTCCGCTCGGCCCCGAGGTCCTCCCCGAGTCTGGCGAGGTGATGGTCGAGCTTCGGCTGTCGAGCGATGCCGGTGAGCTCGCGTTCTTCAGCACGATCACGACGTTCGGCACCGCGCTCGACATCACCGTCTCGGAGCTGTCGATCGAGGCGTTCTTCCCCGCAAACGCCGTTACCGCGCGGGTGCTGAACGAGATGGCCACCGCTGCGGGCTGACCCCACGCTGGTACGGTGCCGGCGTATGGCCAGGCTTCCCGACTCAGCGTGCGCTCTACTGGAGTCCCCGGCCCTGGCGCACCTCGTGACGCTCGAACCCGACGGCCGCCCTCAGGTGTCGTGCGTGTGGGTGGGTCTCGATGGCGATGAGATCGTGACCGCCCACCTCCCCGAGCATCGCAAGCTTCGCAACATGCGACGGGACCCGCGGGTCGCCCTGTCGGTCGAATCGGACACCCACAACGCCATCGGCCTCACCGAATACCTGGTGGTCCACGGCTGGGCGCGCATAACCGAGGGCGGCGCCGCTGCCCTCCTGCAGCAGCTGGCGCACGTGTACCTCGGGCCGGACGTCGAGTTCCCGACAATGGACAACCCGCCCCCCGGCTACATCACTCACATCGCGGTGGAGAGGCTCGGCGGGGTCGGTCCCTGGGCAAGCTGACTGGCCCCCGCCACTGAGATCACGACTTGCCGGCCGCGGCGAGCGCCTGGCGGAGCGCCTCCTCGTTCTCGTTACTCAGCGAGGTCTGGATGACCTTGCCCGGAATCTTGATCTCGGGGAGGATCTTGTCGACCGACACCTTGCGCACCAGAGCGATAACCGCGGCTCCCCCGGGCTCGAGCGCAGTGCCGAGCTGCTTCATGAAGTCGTTGTCGACTCCGTAGTCGCTGAGGGCTCCGGCGGTTGCGCCACCGGCCGCGCCGAGCGCCATTCCCAGCAGCGGCATGAAGAAGATCAGGCCGATCAGACCGCCCCATAGGGCGCCGGTGACCGCCCCCGCACCCGCCATCGACGGCTGGTGGAGCTTGACCTTCCCGTCTTGCTGGCGCTCCACGACCACGAGGTCGTCGAGCTCGATGATGTGAGCCTTCTGCGCCTGGGCCACGTTCTCAGCCACCTGCTGGGCAGTCGCCAGGCTGTCGTACCCGATGGCTACGAGATCGCTCATCCGTCTCCCTTCGTTCGTAGGGTGTCATGAGCGGGCGATTATGCCCGGCCGCCCATCAGCTTGGCGTGCGGGTGCACCCGGCTGTAGGATGACGTCGCCCGAAACGTGGCGGCGCAGGGTGGTCGGCGCCGTCGCCGACGCAGGCAGAGCCAGGCGAGACGGCGCGCAACCGAGGAGCGCATCACGAGATACCTGATCACGGGCGGAGCAGGTTTCATCGGCTCTCACCTCGCCGATGCCCTCGTCGCGAAGGGAGCCGACGTCGTCATCCTCGACGACTTCAGTACCGGCCGCCGGGCCAACATTCAACACCTCGCGGCGAGCGGTGCAGTGGATCTGATCGAGGGCTCCGTCACGGATGCCCGGCTCGTGGAGAGGCTGATGGGACACTGCGACCGGTGTCTTCATCTCGCCTCGGCGGTCGGAGTCCAGCTGGTCGTGGCTCATCCGCTCGAGACCCTGCGCCGGATCGTCCACGGGGCCGACGTGGTGATCTCGGCCGCGGCCCGGCACGGCAAGCGTGTTCTGTTCGCCTCGACCTCCGAGATCTACGGGAAGGGCTCTGACGGACAGCTGCACGAGGACTCCGACCGGGTGCTGGGATCGATCCTCAAGAGTCGCTGGTCCTACGCGATCGCGAAGTCGTACGGGGAGGCGATCGCGTACGGCTACCACCGCGAGCACGGCGCGGACACCGCCGTGGCCCGCCTGTTCAATACCATCGGCGCGCGCCAGCTCGACACGCACGGCATGGTCGTTCCGCGCCTGGTCCGCCAAGCGATTGCCGGAGATGCGCTCACTGTCTTCGGCGACGGCAGGCAGACGCGGTGTTTCCTCCACGTTCAGGACGCGGTCTCGGCCATCATCGCGCTGTCGGAGCACGACCGGACGAGCGGGCGAGCGTTCAACGTCGGCAGCCCAGAGGCGATCACTATCGAGGACCTGGCCCATCGCATCGTCAGGCGCGCAGAGTCGGGCTCTTCGATCACGTTCCTGGCCTACGAGCAAGCCTATGGCGATGGCTTCGAGGAGCTCGGCCCGCGCACGCCCGACATCACCGCGCTTCGTGAAATGACCGGCTGGCGGCCACGGAGATCGCTCGACGAGGCGCTCGACGACGTCATCGGGTTCCAGCGCGCAGAGCTCGCGATGGAGCCCAAACCCCTGGCCGAGGTTCAACGGACTGACCCGCGCTCGGACCGGACCGCCCCCGCCGAGGCCTGAGCACGATGCGGGTGCTCGTCACCGGGGGCGGCGGATTCATCGGCTCCCACCTGGTGTCGGCTCTGCTGAAGCGCGGCTGCCGGGTCCGGGTCCTGGACAACTTCGCCACGGGGCGGCGCTCGAACTTGAGCGCGGTCGACGGCGATGTTGACCTGATCGAGGGCGACATCCAGAGCTCCGAGCGGGTCGATAAGGCGGTGGCTGGCTGCGAGGTCGTCCTTCATCAGGCCGCCCTGCCCTCGGTCCCCCGCTCAATCCAGGACCCGCTCACGAGCAACGCCTCGAACGTGATCGGGACGCTCAACGTGCTCCTGGCGGCGCGTGACCGTAGGGTGCGCCGCGTGGTGTGCGCGTCATCTTCGTCGGTGTACGGCGTGGCCTCCGGCACCACCGCGAAGTTCGAGGATCAAGCTGCGGTCCCGATCTCGCCGTACGCGACCGCCAAGCTCGCGGGCGAGCTGTACGCCCGCAACTTCCACGGCGTGTACGGACTGGACACCGTGGTGCTCCGGTACTTCAACGTGTTCGGCCCGCGGCAGGACCCGGCTTCGCAGTACGCGGCTGTGATTCCGAGGTTCGTCACCGATCTGCTGCACGGCGGTCGGCCGGTCATCTTCGGCGACGGCGAGCAGTCGCGTGACTTCACCCACGTCGCCAACGTGGTCCACGCAAACCTGCTTGCGATGGATGCCCCGGATGTCGGCGGCAGGGTCTACAACGTGGCCTGCGGCGAGCGGGTGACCGTGAACCGGCTCGCGCGCGAGCTCCAGGATCTCATTGGGGTGGACATAGAGCCGGTGTACATGGCCTCCCGGGCGGGAGAGGTCAGGCACTCGGTGGCCGATCTGTCTCTTGCGCGCCGCGAGCTCGGCTACCAGCCCGCGGTGCTGTTGCGCGAGGGACTCGAGCGCACGGTCGAGCATCTCCGCGACCTGGAGGGGGCGACCGATGCCGGTCGTCTTAGCCGCGTCACATGACCACTGAGCTGTCGGCGGCGGTTGGGTTCGCGGTCGCCGGCGCCGCCGCGTTCGCCACCACGCCAGCGGCGATTCGCACTGCGGCTCGCGCGGACTTCTACGACCACCCGCACGGGTACCACCGGCACGACGCGCCCACGCCGCTGCTCGGTGGGGCGGCCGTGATCGCTGCCTTTCTGGCGGCCGCGCTCGCGGTGGGCGCGAGCGGCAAACTGCTCGTGCTGCTCGGATGCGCCGTCGCACTCTGTCTCATCGGAACGATTGACGACCGCGTCCCGGTCGCGCCCAAGTGGCGACTGCTGGCCGAGACGGGAGCGGCCCTCGCGCTTATCTCGGTCGGGCTCGGCTGGAAGACATCCGCCGGCGTGGCCGCCGACGGGGCGCTGAGCGTGCTGTGGGTGGTCGGTCTGGTAAATGGCTTCAATCTGATGGACAACCTCGACGGAGCATGCGGGACCGTGGCATGCGTGTCGGCGGCGGGGATCGGAACACTCGCGGCGATCCACGGCGGCTCGACGCTCGCGGGCATGGCGTTCGCGCTCACCGGCGCGTGCCTCGTGTTCCTGCGGTGGAACCTCGCGCAGCCGGCCAGGATCTTCCTCGGCGACGGCGGAAGCAGGCCAATCGGATTCCTGATTGCAGGTTTCGCGATGGCGACCGGCCGACGGTTACACCTGGGAGATGCGAACGTGCTTGCCGGGGCGCTGATGGTCGGCGTCGTGATCCTCGACACCGCGCTCGTGTCGGTGTCGCGCGCACGGCGCGGCGTGACGCTCGTCACCGGCGGGCGCGATCACCTGACCCACCGGCTGCTGCTGGCGTGCCGCTCGCCGCGCAAGGTTGCGGCCCTGCTGGCGGTCACACAGGCGATGTTGTGTGCGCTCGCGATCGCCGGCGACAGCCGGGGCCCCGAAGCGCTCGGGATCGTGGCGGCAAGCACGGTCGCGGTCGGCGCGGTCACGATCACCGTGCTCGACACCAAGCGGTGGCGCCCGCCCGGGATCGCTGCCCGAGCGAGGCCTGCGGCCCAGCCGAGCACCGCGGCCGGGCTCGCGGGCGCCGACGACCTATGAGCGTCGACACCTCTCGGGATGCGGCCGCCCCGATTCGCGTGGTCCGCATCATCGCCCGGCTGAACATCGGCGGGCCGGCGATCCAGGCGATCACGCTGACCGAGCGGCTGGAGGGCCTCGGCTACCACCCCGTGCTCGTGCGCGGCCGCGAGGAGCCCGACGAGGGGAGCATGGACCATCTCGCAGCCGATCTGGGAGTCGCCCCACTGCTGGTGCCGGCGCTCCGGCGCAATCCCGGCTGGCGCGACATCCACGCGCTGGTCGTGCTGATCCGGATCATTCGGCGCGAACGGCCCCAGATCGTCCACACCCATGCGGCCAAGGGCGGGACACTCGGGCGCCTGGCGGCGCTGCTCGCCGGGCTCGGCCGCGGTCCTCGCCCGATCCTCGTCCACACCTTCCACGGCCATTCACTCACCGGTTATTTCTCCCCCCGCGGCGCCGCCGTCTACCGCCGGATAGAGCAACTCCTGGCGGCGCGCACCAACGCGCTGATCGCCGTCAGCGACGAGGTCCGCGACGAGCTCGTCGCGCTGGGCGTGGCGTACCGGGCTCGCTTCACGGTCATCCCGCTGGGGTTCGACCTCAACGCGTTTGAGGTCGGCGACGCCGATCGCGGCCGGCGGCGCGAGCGCCTCCGCCGCGAGCTCGGCATCCCCCCGGATGCCGAGCTCGTGACACTGATCGCGCGGCTCGTGCCGATCAAGCGCGTCGACCGCTTTCTCCGCGTCGCCCTGGACGTGGCCGGCCGTCGCGAGGGGGTGCAATTCCTCGTGGTCGGAGACGGGGAGCGGCGCGCACAGCTGCGGGCGAGCGCCGAGGCCCGCGCTCTTGATGGCCGTCTCACCTGGGCCGGGTTTCGGCGTGACATCCCCGACGTCTGCTTCGCCAGCGACGCGGTGGTGCTGACCTCCGACAACGAGGGGACGCCGGTCAGCCTGATCGAGGCCCAGGCGGCGGGGACGCCGGTGGTGGGCACGCAAGTTGGCGGGGTGGCCAGCGTTGTGCGGAACGGCATTGTGGTCGATCCCGCCGACGAGCGGGGGATGGCGGTCGCCTTGTCCCGACTGCTCGATGATGACGCGGCCGCCCAGCGAGCGGCCGCCGTTAGCACCGAGGTCGCTCGGACTTTCTCGCTCGACGCGCTGGTCGACCGGATGGACGAGCTCTACCGAGGCCTGCTCGAATCCCGCTCATAGCGCCCCTTGATCGTGTCGCCCAGCTCGAGGGCCGACAGGATCGCATTCGCTGCACCTTGTAGCGCATCGACGGCGTGATACCGGGTGGAGGCCTCGCGGACGCGTTCGTCGACGCTCGGGCGAGCGCCACTCGTCGGTGGGTGCGATGTCACGGTCGCTCGGATATCGCCGACGCTCAAGCCGGTTGTTGCTACCGATACCTCGCGCAAGCCATTCCGGGCGGTCAGGCTGCGGAGCGCCGAAGGCGTGAAGTAGTTGAGGTGCTCCGGATACTCGACGACCCGCCACCTCGGCCCGAGAAAGCGCCTGCTCAGGGACCCGAAGTTCGGACAGGTGACGTAGAGCAGGCCCCCGGGACGCAGGATCCTTGCCACCTCGCGCAGCTCTCCGGCCGGATCTCGCATGTGCTCGATCACCTCTTGGAGCACGACGACGTCGAACGAGCGATCGTCGACGCTCGAGCACTCCAGCAGGGGCTCGTGGAGCGCGAAACCGCGCGCTGCCAGCTGCTCACACTGGCGCGGCCCGGTCTCCACGGCGTGGGCGGTCCAGCCGGCGCGGACTGCGGCCGTCAGCAGGTGCCCGCTCCCGGCTCCCACGTCGAGCAACGTCCCGAGGCGGCGGTACGAGGCGAAGGAGCGCACGAGCTCCTCGAGCCGCACGGCCGTGGCGGGCGGGAGGTACTGGTCGACCGGGTAGTCCGCGTACCATGCAGCGAGCTCCTCGGCGGAAGGCTGCCGGCCCGTATAGGCGAGCCCGCACACCGCGCAACCGAGCAGACCAACCCGGCGGAATCGCGACAGCACCCTCCACGAGGAGGCGCCGCATGCAGGACAAGGGCGTGCCGCAGGCGTGGTGCGCTCGGACGGCTCGCGCGCGACAGCGCGGTAGACGGCGTCGTAACGCGGAAGCCCGATTGCTCGCAGAGAGAGCTTCTCTTCGGCGATCGCCATGCAGCGCTCGGCCGTGTTCGGGTCTGCGAGCAGCGTGGCAAGCTCGGCCGCCGCGGCTCGATAGCCGCTACTCGAGAAATCACACAGCACGACGCCGGTCCGCGAGGCTTGCACTAGCTCCTTCACGTCGCCGATGTCCGTCCCGACGATCGGCAGGCCCGCCGCCAGGCACTCTCCGATCTTGGTGGGCGAGCTCGCGATCTTCGATGGCACCGGGCTGATCAACGCGATCGCGGCATCGGCCGCGGCCAGCAGTTCGCCCAGACGCGGGTGCTCGACCGAGGTGATCGTGTACTCCGACGGCTCGATTCGCCGACGCGCGAACTGGCGCTCGATGGCGCTGCTGTCGGTCTGGGTCACCACCAGGAACCGAAGCCCCGGCAATCCCTCGCGGGCCACGGCGAAGAAGTCGACCATCGCTACGTCCATGTACCAGCCGCCCAACTTTCCGACGTACACGAGCACCGGTCGCTCGCCAAAACCAAACGTCGCTCGCATTTGCTTTCGGCGATCCCGCTGAGCCGCGATCCGCTCGACGTCGGCACAACACGGGATGACGAGCACGTCGCTCGTCGCGTCCTCCCCGAACAGCGCGACCCTCACGCGCCGGGTCAGGACCACCACTTTCGCCGCACGGCGGATCGCCGCGCGCTCCGCGTGCTTGGCGATACGGAAACCGAGCCCTCCTCGCCGCCAACGGGCGAGATCGACGTACTCCTCGGCCAGCAGCCCACGGAGATCGAAGACCAGGCGGTGCGGGGCAAGCGGCGCCGCGAGCATCGCCATCGCGGCGGGAACATGACTGCGCGCGTGGACGGCGTCGAGCCCGTGCCGCCGCACGAGCCAGGCGCACGCGAGCGCGCCGCACAGCGTGTCTGCTGCCGTCGCCGGCAGCGACGGCCGCGTGTGGTAGCGCAGGCCGTGCCAGTGCACACCCCGGGTCAGCATCGCTTCGCGAAGGCGACCCCGATGTGCACGCGTCAGACGCCGTGTCTCGAAGGTCAGCAGGTGAATCGTGTGACCCCGACGTGCAAGGCCCTCGAGATACGCGACCACCTGCGACTCGACCAGGGGATCGTCGAGCGACAGGTAGCAGATGTAGAGCGATCGCAGCATCGTGGCCAGCAGAGCCACTACGCTACCGGCCAACATGAGCATCGCCGGAGCCTGGTAGGCGGCGTGTGCGGGATCGCCGGCTTCGTGGGGACGCCGCGGCGCGACCGCGACGAGATCATCCGGGCGCAGCTTTCGTGTCAGCGCCACCGCGGTCCGGATGCCGAGGGCGCTTTCGTGCAGGGCCGTGGCGCAATCGCTCAGAATCGGCTCGCGATCATCGACCCCGAGCACGGCGACCCGCCGATCACGACTGAGGACGGCGCGATCGGCGTCGTTCTTAACGGCGAGATCTACAACTTCCGCGAGCTTCGGCTCACGCTCGAGCGCGAAGGCCACCGATTCGCGACCGGATGCGATACCGAGGTCATCGCCCACCTAGCCGAGCGATGTGACCCGGAGGAGCTGGCCGGTCGCCTCGACGGCATGTTCGCATTCGCGGTGTGGGACGCCCCGAGGGAGCGGCTGATCCTCGCTCGAGATCGGTTCGGCAAGAAGCCCCTGTACTACTGGTCGACCGGTGAGGCGTTGGTGTTCGCGAGCGAGATCAAGGGTGTGCTCGCCCACCCAGACGTTGCCCGCGAGCTCGATCCTGGCGCGATCCCCGCTTACCTGACGTTCGGGTACGTTCCGACGCCCCGCACGTTCTTCGCGGGCATCCAAAGCGTGCCGCCGGGCCACGTGCTGACGCTGGAGGCAGGAGCGGGGTCGCGGTTGTCGTGCTACTGGACCCCCGAACGCCGAGGGCCGGGGTCCAATCACGCGGCGCCCTCCCTCGACGAGGCCGGCGCCGAGCTGCGGCGCCTGCTCACCGCGGCGGTGGCGCGCCGCATGATGGCCGATGTTCCGATCGGTGCCCTGTTGAGCGGGGGCGTCGACTCGAGTGCCGTGGTGGCGACGATGGCCCGACTCACCTCTGGACGTGTGACGACCTTCACGATCGGCTTCGACGACCGCGATGGATACGATGAGCGCCCGTTCGCTCGCCTGGTGGCCGATCGTTACGGGACCGACCACCACGAGTTCGTGGTTCGGCCGAACGCCGTCGATCTCGTCGAGACGCTGGTCTGGCACCACGATCAGCCGTTTGGCGATTCGAGCGCAGTCCCTACCTACTTGCTGGCCCAGCTGACGCGTAGCGGCGCCACCGTCGCGCTGTGTGGCGACGGTGGCGATGAGCTGTTCGCGGGTTACGAGCGATTCGGGGCCGCCCTGGTCGTGGCACCCTACAACGCGGTGCCCGCGCCGCTTCGGACGATCTCTCGCCGGGTACTTGCGCTAGCCCCGTGCGGCGCGCTGCGCGGACGAATCGGAAACGCACAGCGCTTCGCCAAGGTGGCCGAGCGCCGCATGCCGGACGCCTACCTCGAGTGGGTCAGCTTCATCGATGGTCCCGCTCGACGAGCGCTGCTCCCAGACGCCGACTCGTGGGCTCAGCACGACTTTGCGAGAGCTTGGCTCGGCACGAGCGACCTCGAGGCGCTCGACCGCGTGCTCGATCTGAATCTGCGGACGTACCTGCTGGACGACCTCCTGGTCAAGGCGGACCGGATGAGCATGGCCCACGGACTCGAGCTGCGCTCGCCGTTCCTCGACACCGAGCTTGCCGGCTACGCAATCGAGCTGCCCCCGCACCTCAAGATCGGTCGCTTGTCGCTCAAGCGCGCACTCAAGTACGCGATGCGCGAAGAGCTTCCCCACGAGATCCTGCGCCGCCGCAAACACGGCTTCGGTGTCCCACTCGATCGCTGGTTCCGGGAAGATCTGCGCGGCTACGTCGACCACATGCTTGGCTCACGCGACGCCCGCATTCGTCGCTATCTCAGGTCCGATGCCCTCGACGCGCTGCTCGCGCAGCACGCCACCGGCCATCTGAACCGCGGCGGGGCGTTGTGGACGCTCCTGACGCTCGAGGTGTTCCTGCGGCGCGAGGGATGGTAGGGGTGGGAGATCGTGCGCAACCACGGTTGAGCGTGGTCGTCGTCACGTGGAACACGCGTGGGCTTGCGCTGCGGTGCGTGCAATCGATCATGGAGTACTGCGATATGAGCCGCACCGAGGTGATCGTCCTCGACAATGCCTCGCGCGACGGAACGGCCGCCTCGCTGCGCCAGCGCTTCCCGGAGATCCGAGTGATCGAGAGCGACCGGAATCTCGGCACCGGCCCGGGCTTCAACGCGGCGATGAGGGAGGCCCGCGGGGACCTCATCCTGCGCATGGAGCCGGACGCTTACGTGGTAGACGCGGTCATCCAGCGGATGGCCCAGTTCATGTGGGCCTCGCCTGACGTGGGCATGTTGGGGTGTGAGCTGCGCTTCCCCGACGGTTCACATCAGCACACCGCTCACCGTCAGATGACCGTCAGGCTCAGCGTGCTAGAGCGTTTCTGGCTCTACAAGCTCCTCCCCAAGGGCCGACGCGCCCGTGCGCTGCTCGACGGATACTGGCCCGCTGAGGAGGCGGTGGAAGCAGACTGGCTCGCTGGCGTCACGATGGTCCGCCGCGACGTCTTCGAGCGAACCGGGGGAATGGACGAGCGGTTCGTCCTCGGGGGGGAGGAAAGCGAGTGGGCCCGCCGGATCCAGGGGTCGGGATACCGCGTCCTATATCAGCCGAGCCTAGGTGTCATCTACCACGTTGGATCGGCGGCCTGGAATCAGGTCTGGACCGACCGGGGGCGATTACGACGATGGCACCGCGTCGGGATCGACAGCTACGCCGCGCAACACGGCCGCGGTGCGGCGACGGGCTATCGCCTCCTGGAGACGCTCGGTGTGCTGTTCCGCGCCGTGGCGTACACCACCCTCAGTCCCTTCAGCGCCAACCCGTATTACGCGACGCGAGCGCGTGACTACAGAATGTTGCTCGGGTTCTACCTTCACCTGGACGAGCTGCCGGGTGACCGTCGTTCCCCGACAACGTCGTCGTCGACTGATCGCGTAGACAGGCTCGATCTCTCGCTGTTCGACGAGATTCCGCCAGGAGGGATGTCGTTCGCCGATCGGCGCTCGCTGCTCGCCTTGCACGCGGCGCTCGCAAATCGGGGTGAGTTCAGCTACCTGGAGGTCGGCTCGTTCTTGGGCGCGTCGTTGCAATCGTTCATTGCCGACCCTCGTTGCCGCACGATCGTTTCCATCGACCGACGCGATCAGGTGTCGGATGACGAGCGATCCGAGCTACCCGAGTATCCCGGCAACACGACTGCTCACATGCTCGACCGCCTCGCAAACGTTCCAGGCGCCGACCTGAACAAGCTGACCACGTTCGACGCCGACACCGATCAGTTGGATCCCGCGGAGTTGCGGGGTGATCTCTGTTTCATCGACGCCGAGCACACTGACGCGGCTGTGCTTCGAGACGCCCAGTTTTGCCGTCGGGTGACTGGTGACCGGGGAGTGATCGCCTTTCACGACCGAACGCTCGTCGACCGTGGCATCCGGCGGTTTCTCCGCGAGCTGCCGCAGTGCCGCGCCTACCCCTTGAGCCATGAGCTGCTTGTGGTGGAACTCAACGTCCCTTCGTTGCTCTCCGACTCCGGGGTGAGGGCCCAGGTTCCGCGCAAGGTCTGGATCCTCGCGTATCGACTTGGACTGATGCGGCTGGCCCTCTCGCTCGCCTCACTGGCCCGTCGAGCCGAAGCTGCATACGGGCATATTGCGCTCACACTCGCGGCGCCGCGTCGGAGCACGCCCACTGGTGACAGTCACTCCTCGCACGCGGAAATGCCGTTCGAGATCTACACATTCGTCAACGACGACAAGCTCTACGACCGGATGCGGAGGTCCTTCATTGACGCCGGCTTCGATCGCGATGGGTTCGTGCGGCTGACCGACGATGACGACGATCCGTACCGGGCGATCACACGCATCGGCCGGGAATCGACCGCACGGTATCCGATCCTCTGTCACCAGGATGTACGGGTCGATCTCGGCCTCGGGGCGGTCGAACTATCCGCGGCACTGGAGGAACTCGAAGCGCTCGATCGCGGTTGGGTTGTCGCCGGCGTCGCTGGGGTCTTGCGCAGCGGCAAAGGGCTCCGACGAGTGTCCGACTTCGGTGGTGCGCCAACCATCGAACCAGGCGAATCGCTACCCGTTCCGGTGGTGACGCTGGACGAATGCTTCCTCGTATTCAATGGGCGCAACCCGCCGCGGTGCTCTGACGGGATTTCGGGCTTTCACCTGTATGGCAGCGACGTATGTTTACACGCGCTCACTTCCGGTGGAGCGGGGTACGTGATCGACTTTCCCGTCACCCACGTCGGCCGAGGCAACGCGACCAAGGCGTCGGCGGCGAGCTTTGAGGCCGTCAAGAACCGATTCAGCGAGATCTGGTGCAAACACTTTCTGTTCTGTTATCTGGTCACCCCAAGCACTGCCCTGTTCATGAGCCGCTCGAAGATCCTGCGGCGGGTGTTCGGTTCCATGCTCGCGATGTCCTGCGTCGGGCAAGCCGTCCGGCACGGGGAAATGCAAAAGAGGCGGCGACGCGGCGCGCACTCGTTTCAACACGGGGTGCTGTCAGCGTGGCGCGCATAGTCGTGCAGCACCTCCGCTGTAGCGGCGATTCGCTCTAGGCGCCCGTCGCGGAGCCACATCACCCGGTCGCACAGCGCTTCGACCTGGTCGAGACTGTGACTCACGAAGATCACCGTCCGACCGTCGCGGTTCAGGCGTCGTATCTCTTGCATGCAGCGCTCCTGGAACTCCCGGTCGACGACTGCGAGCACCTCGTCGAAGACGTAGGTGTCCGCCGGAAACTGCATGGCTATGGAGAACGAGAGTCGAGACGTCATCCCAAATGAGAATCGCTTGACCGGCGTATCCATGTGACGCTCGAGTCCCGCGAATTCGGCAACTGCCAGCATTCGCGCCTCCACCACGTCCCGCGGGATACCGAGAGACGACGCGAACAGGGTTACGTTCTCCCGGCCGGTCAGCTCCGGGTGAAATCCCTGTCCGACCGCGAGCAGCGGCAAAACCCGTCCGCACACGCGCATCTCCCCCTCCGTGGGAAGCGTCGTACCGGAGATGATCTGAAGCAGGGTCGACTTGCCCGAGCCGTTCTTCCCCACGATTCCTATTGCCTCTCCCTGTCGGACGTTGAAGTCGACATCCACGAGCGCTTCGAGCGTGGACAACTCACCCGCGCTCGGACGACGCAGCAGGCGGTTCACCGTCAGCTGAAGGCTCTGGTGCTCGCCGAGCCGGTAGCGCTTGCTGAGGCCGGTGGCGGCGATCGCCACCGGCCGCGCTCCGTTCTCCTCCGCGCCCCGCATCTAGATGTCGTCCGCCATCGTCGTCTCGAGCCTGGAGAAGATCAGCCAGCCGCATGCCGCGATTACGGGGGTAGCCACCAGCGAGACGGCTATCGACGGGAACGAGGGGTAATAACCGGACAGCACCATCCACCGCCACGCCTCGATAACGCCGGTGAGCGGGTTCAGATCGACGATCACCCGGACCGTTGTCGAGAGCCCCGCCAAGGAGTACCCGATCGGCGCGAGAAACAGGCCTACCTGCAGTAGGAACGGCATGGCGCTGATGATGTCCCGGTAGCGGACGGCGAGGGAGGCCGAGATGCCGACCACCCCCGCCGTCAGGAGCAGGAGCCAAGCGAGTCCGGCCGGCAGGAGCAATGCTCTTGGCGAGAGGTGACCGGTCGCGGCCGCCGCAACCAACGCGCCTGCCGCGGTCACGGCAAAGGATGGGAGCGACGCGATGATGGCGGCCAGGGGGAAAGCCGGCCGGGGGCAGGGCGTGAAGCGGACGTAAGCGACATTGGTGATGACGGAGGCCGTACCGATCGTCATCGAAGCCTGGAAGAACGCCCATGCACTCAGACCGACGAGCGTAAACACCGCATAGGGGATCCCGGAGGTTTGGACGTTCCCGAGCCCGCGAAATGCGATCAGGAAGGCGGCGAGGAGCGCGAGAGGTTGGAAAATGAGCCAGAGCGGACCGAGTACCGACTGCTTGTACTTGACCTTGAAGTCCCGCGTGGCCAGGACCCGGATCACAGACGCCTCACCCGGAAGGTCTCGCGCGCGTAATCGCCGCTTAGCCGGGACTATCAGTCGCTCGGCCGGCCGATGCGGGTAGCGGGCCTGCGCGTCCGCACAGGCTTGCGGCTGAGCCTGGCTCGCCTCCAAGGCGCTCACGGTACTCGATTCTGACCCGCGCGCTCGAGCAGGTCCGCCAGGGCTTGCGTGCGATCGCGCCGGCTTAGCCCGGCAAGCTCTCGACGGTAATGCCGGCCCACCTCCTTATCGATCGCCTCGATCACGACGTCCACATTGCCGGGTTCGAGGATTCGGCAGCCCGCGTGTCGCCCGAGCACCGAAGCTCCGTCGTTGGGCAGGGCTCCCACCCACACGATTGGAAGGTCGGTGGCCAGGTATTCGAACAACTTCGCGGGCACCCAACCCCGGCCCACGGCTCCCTGACCGGGAGCCGGGCCCGCGGCCAACAAGACGGAGGCCGACGCCATGCAGCGTAGCGCCTGCTCGTGAGCCAGAAAGCCCGTCACCTCCAGAAGCCTCTCGACGCCAGCCGCGCGGAGCTCGGCTCGCATCGGGGCCGACGGCTCGCCCACGACGCGGAGCCGCATCGGTGGCGGGGGTCGATCCATCGCGAGACGCGCGATCGCCCTCCACGCCGAGAAGAGATCCTGGCGTCCCGGCTCGTAGCCGCCGAGGTAACAGGCGACTAGCTCATCGCGTGACGACGACGGCGACGGCGGCGGCGACGCGCGCCCATAGCCGTTGGGGATCGTCACCACGCTCCGATCCCACATCTGCGAGTGCGTGGCCGCCCAGCTCGGCGACGGCATCACGACCGCCGAGGCCTCGGCCGCGATCGACAGCTCGAGTCGGTGCGCCCGGCGCCGCTGATGATCCGGCGCCTCGGACATCCGCAAGCTCCACGGATCTCGGAACTCGACTACCCAAGGAGCGCCTGAGCCGCGGTGAAGCGCCCGCGCGACGAGATGGGCGGTGATCGGAGGAGACGACGAGAAGATCGCGTCGGGCGTGCCGGCACGGATCAAGCGCCGCCCCGCCGCGAGCGCGCCGGGATACCAGCCGATCTGGGCATCGGGGAAGTACAGCCAGCGGCGTGCCAGCTCCCGTGGAAGCCGACGCAGTAGCCCCACCGTCGCCGCCCGGACATCGTCGCCGCCGGCGCCGAGCACACGCTTGCCCAGCCGGCTGAGTTCCAGCGATCGGGCGCGGACCACCTGATCGGCCGAGAAGGTCAGGCTTGGATCTCGGAAGTACGCGCCGTTGCTCGGCGAGAGCACGACAGGTTCCCAGCCAAACTCGGGGAGGTACTGCGCGAAGCCCAGGGCGCGCAGGGCCCCGATCCCGCCGAGCGGCGGAAAGTAGTACGAGACCATCAGCACGCGTCGCATCAGCTGGAGAG
This sequence comes from uncultured Solirubrobacterales bacterium, assembly GCA_963731355.1. GTDB lineage: Bacteria > Actinomycetota > Thermoleophilia > Solirubrobacterales > Solirubrobacteraceae > Palsa-465. The sequence goes on from CAVSUS010000010.1 coordinate 52,922, forward strand.
CGCGCGTCGATACAGATTGCCAAGCGCGGCGCGGAAGCGGTCCAGCGTGAAGCGCTCGAGGAACGCTCGCCGCCCCGCGGCTCCGAGCTCGCGCGCCTTTTCGGGATCGCCGGCGAGGCCGAGCATTGCATCTGTGAGCGCGCGCACGTCGCCCGGTGCGACGAGGCGTCCGGTGCTGCCGTCGGCAACGACCTCGGGGATCGGACCAACCTTCGAGGAGATCACTGGAAGGCCGAAGCCCATCGCCTCGATGTTGGTGAAACCGAGGCCCTCGGCATGGGTGGGCATCACGAATGCATCGGCGCCCGGGTAATGCTCGTCGTACAACCGTTCGCGTTCAAGCGGGCTGCGCAGGTCGACTAGGCCCGAGCGCACGAGCTCCGCCAGCTTCGTGAGCACGGCGGAGCGTCGTGCGGGCCCCACCCAGCCGTGGAAGCGCCGGTCCGGGTCGGGAACCGCCGGATCGGGAGCGATGACCGTCAGACGCACGCCGGGCGCATGCGCCACCGTCTCGGCAAACGCCTCGACCACCTCAAACCCGCCCTTTCGCTCGAAGTCCGTCGCGACGAACAGGAAGCGAAACTCCTGTCGCTCGCCGCGCTCGCATTGCGGGGGAGTCGGGAACCCGGGAGGGAGAACCTCGGTCTTGTCCGGATCGGCGCCCCATTCGATGTTCACGGACCTCGCCCAGTGGGAGAACACGAACACCAGTGCGGCGTGCTCCTGTGCCAGAAGGCGGTCATCGACCTGCAGCGCCCGGTAGATCCGCCGGGCGCGCCCGTATCTGGAGGCGATCCGGTCCGGTGCCCAGCCCAGGTATTCGCTCAGGTACACCGCCGATGAGGATCCCTCGCTCATCACGAGCGGCGTGGAGCCCCGGCCTCTGAGCCGGACAGGGTGTGCGTGGGCATGGACCAGATCGAAGTGGTCTCGAAGCCGCATCGCACGGAACCCGACGTCGGGGAACGTCACGCGGCGCACCAGTCGATTCAGGAGCACCTCGGAGGGCAGGTCGCACTGGGCGCCGGGGGCATGCTGGTGAAAGGAGCCAGTGACGCGGTAGTGAACCCCAGGCGGCGGATTGGCTATTACCGTTCGTGCGTAGACCTCCTCGCCGCCGTGCAGCGCCGGGGTGATGAGCAACGTCTCGATGCTCACGGCACCGCCAGCCGCGCAACCGCCACGTACTGGTAGGCCATCAGGTTGCGGAACACGAGCGGTGCGATCGTCGCGCTCGCAACTCGCGTCGCCACGGCCCCGAGCCGCCCGATCTCCGACTGATCCTCGAGGAGCCGGTAGTTTCGCTCGAGACGCTCGACCTCGAGCTTCTCTGCCGCAAGCATCGCGAGCAGGCTCCGCCGGGTGAAGATTCGCAAGTGAGTGCGATCACGGATACCGGCATCGACGTACGACCAACGGTCGAAAATCAGGCGCAGCAGCACGAGGTAGAACCGGATGTTCGGCACGCTGACGACCACGCGTCCGTCCGACGCCAGGTACGGCAAGCACCGGCGTACAGCCGCAGACGGGTCCGGCAGATGCTCGAGCACGTCGGCGAAGATCAGGTAGTCAAACTCGCCGGCCGTGAACGGGAGCGCGGCATCGACCACGCTGCCCTGGACCAAGACATCGACATGCTCGCGGGCTCGGGCGGCTGCCGAAGGATTGACCTCGATCCCCGCCACGTGCGCGGCTCCCGCTGCTTTCAGCGCGCCGGCGAGGGCGCCGCCGCCGCAGCCGACGTCCAGGAACCGCCTGCCCGGAGACGCGACTAGCGACTGAAGGTCCGGGCGGGGATCGGCGAAGTAATCCCAGCTCATCGCCGACCGAGCGCCAGCGCCGCGAGCGCGCGCGTGCTGATCAGCGCATACCGTCGCATCGGCTCGTAGCTCGATGCCCGGCGGCCCGGCAGGCGCAGCCGGATCGAGTAGTAGGCCAGCCGTAGCGCCTGTCCGCTGAGCCGCACGAGCAGGAGCGCAGAGGCGGCCAGTCGCCCGTGTCTCGCGGCATATACGTCGCGCTCGGTCTCGAGGCACCGCGCAACCCGTTCGTCGCCCCACTTCAAATCCGCGCTCTCGTGGTCGTAGTGGACAATGGCCGCGCGCGGAAAGAAGCGCACCCGCCAGCCGTGATCCCGGATGCGATAACACCATTCGAGATCCTCCCCGTACATGAAGAAGCGCTCGTCGAAGCCGCCGGTGGTCTCGAACACCTCGCGAGGCAGCAGCATGAACGATCCGGCGACCCAGTCGACGTCGCGCTCCCGGTCGTGATCCCAGTAGCCCGCCAGCAGCATCTCGGCGGCGAACTCGTTCGAGGTCAGCTTGTACAGACCCAGCCCCTCAAACAGCGCGCGACGCAGCGTCGGAAACCGGTACGCGGTGTGCTGTAGCCGGCCATCGGGGTACACGAGCCGGCAGTGGGCGACGCCGACGTCCGCCATCCGGCCGCCCGCCACCCGATCGCGATCCAGCCACCGGAACAGCCCCGCGACGGAATCGTCGATTAGCACCGTGTCGCTGTTGAGCAGCAGCAGCCATCGGCCTCTCGCCGCCGCCATCGCCTGGTTGTTCGCCCGCGCGAAGCCGGCGTTGGTCCGTTTGCGGATCAGGTTCACCGTGGGGAACTTCTCGGCCACCATCTCGGCGCTGCCGTCCTCGGAGCCGTTGTCGACGACGATGACCTCGGGATCGACGGTCGCAAGCCGCCTCACCACCGATTCCAGGCATGTTCGCAGACGGTCCTTCGTGTTCCAGTTGACCACCACGACGGACAAGTCAGGCCTGCCGTCGCCGACGACCGGGGGGTGCTCACGGACGGGGGCGGGAGCCTCATCCAGCCATCCGCGCGCCCACGCCTCGAAGGCGTAGAGCATCATCAACGGCTGGATCACCCGCTCGTTCCCGCGTTCGTACTCGTCGAGCACTCGCGTGACGGAGACGGGATCGAAAACGCCCCTGGAACGCACCGAGGAGTCGCTGAGCAGTTCTCGAACGTCGGCCCGGAGCGGTCCGCGCAGCCACTCGCTCAGCGGCGGCGTGAAGCCCTGCTTTCCGCGGCGGACCGCGACCGGCAACAGGTCGCGGGCCAGGCCGCGAACGATCCGCTTCCCTTGCCATCCAAGCATCTTGTGGCGCGCGGGCATCCGCATCGCGAACTCCACCAGTCGGTGGTCGAGCAACGGCGGACGGAGCTCCAGTCCGTGGAGCATGCTCATCGCATCGCTAGCGCGAAGCAGTTCGTCCGGCAGGTAGGTCTTCAGGTAGACATAGAGCAGCCGGTTGAGCGGGTGGACGGACGCGGCGCGGCCGTAGTGCCGCTCTAGGTGCCGGATCGGAGCGTCGAGATCGACGGCCGCACGAACATCGACCGCCAGGAGGTCGCGACGGAGGCCGGCGTCGGTCTGGTGCAGGAGCACCCGCGACGCCCGCTCGTCCCCGGCCATCTCGGCAAACGCGCGGAGCCGCTCGGCCCGCCTTCCGGGCGTCACCCGAGACAGCCCAACCAGCCCGGTGCGCAGCGCGCCGGGGAGGCTGTCGAGCTTCGCGAGCATGTTCACGACGACGTGCGTGGGATAGGCCGAGAACAGCTCATCACCCCCGAGCCCCGACAGCACCACGGTGACGTCGCGGCGCGCCATCCGCGAAACGAAATGGGTCTGGAGGAGCGACTGCCCCGGCTCGTCGTATGCCACCAGCAGCTCAGGGAGCGCGCGCCCGGCTTCGCGGCCATCGAGGACTTCCTCCCGGTGCCGCGAGCCGAGAGCCTCGGCGGTCAGACGGGCGGCCTCGCGCTCGTCCCCACGCCGTGTGCGGAAGCCAAGCGTGAACGTGCGGAGCCGATCGACGTGCGGAGCGGCGAGCGTGGCCACCAGACGCGAGTCGACTCCGCCGGACAGCAGCACGCCGAGCGGGACGTCGCTCACGAGCTGGCGACGGACCGCGTCCTCGAGCAGCGCCCGCAGATCCCGCTGGTAGGCTTCGGCCCCCCGATCGTCCTCCTCGGGCACGGCGCAGTCCCAGTACTGGTACTCGCGCAGGCCGCCCGGTTCCAGCACGATCGCGTGCCCCGCCGGCAGTCGCCGCACGCCCTCGACGAACGTGTGGGGCTCCGGAACGGCAAAGAACGACAGGTAGTGAGGCAGCGCCGAGGGGTCGAGCCGGCGTTCGACCAGTCTCGTTCCGGTGAGCGCCTTGATCTCGGACGCGAAGGCGATCCCGTCTCGCAGCGGCGCGTACACGAGCGGCTTGATGCCGAGCCGATCGCGCGCGATGAACAGCCGCCGACGATCCCGGTCCCAGATCGCGAACGCCCACATGCCGTCCAAGTGCTCGAGCACCTCGACGCCCCAGACCGCATAGCTGTGCAGCAGCACCTCCGTGTCGCAATTGGTCGTGAACCTGCGGCCGCGCGACTCGAGCTCACGGCGCAGCTCGCCGGCACCCCACAGCTCGCCGTTGTACACGATCGTCAACGCGCCGTCGTCGATCGACATCGGTTGGTGGCCGCCGTCGATATCGACCACCGCGAGACGACGGCTCGCGAGTCCCACCGACGGCACCCCGTCGCAGACGAACGTCCCGTCGTCATCCGGACCGCGATGCGCCAGCGCCTGGCACATGGCGCGGACCGTCTCCACTGCGATCGGCCGCCCGTCGAGATGGCAGATGCCGGCGATGCCGCACATGGTCGCTGCTCCGTTAGTACCTTGCCTCCGTGCTGACCGTCGTCGCTCAGACAGCGTATCCGCACAGCACGGCCAGCGCCCGGGTGCGGCTCGCGGGCTTCGCCCCGTTCCTCGAGCAGCTCGGGGTCAAGCTCGACTACCGCCCGACGCTGACCGACGCTGAGTATGCGGTCGTCACCCGGGGGCGGCGCGTACTGCCCAAGCTGCGACCACTCGTCGCGTCGATCGCATCGACCGCTCGTCCGCCGGCCGCCGATCCGGCAAGCCTCCTGCTCGTGCATCGTCTCCGGTCGTTGATCCGCGTGCCTGTGGTCGAGTTCTCGCATCGAATCGACGTCTACGACTTCGACGACGCGATGTTCGTCGGTTCGGGTCCCGGCACGGGATTGGGTTCACGCCTCCTCAAGGCCGAGGCGCGGCGCTGGACCCATTACGTCGCGACCGCGAGGCTCGTCGTCGCCGGCAACGGACACCTTGCCTCCGCGGCCCGCGAGCACGCGCGGCGGGTCGAGGTGGTCCCATCGTGCGTGGACCCCAGTCGCTATCGAGTTCACCTGCACCGTGACAGTTCCGACGTGACGATCGGCTGGGTGGGATCGCGCACCACCAGCCGCTACCTGGGGCACGTGCTGCCCGCAGTCGAGCGCCTGAATCGGGGTGGCTTGCGCGCGCGCTTGCTCGTGATCGGCGGGGAGCGGTTGCCGACGATTCGCTGGCTCGAACAACGACCATGGTCGCTGGAGCGAGAGGCCACCGATCTCGCCGAGTTCGACGTGGGCGTTCTCCCTCTGCCCGACAACCCCTGGACGCAAGGGAAGTGTGGCTACAAGGCACTCCAATACTTCGCTGCAGGGATCCCGGTGGTCGCCAGTCCCGTGGGTGTGAACGTTTATCTGGTCGGCGCAGATCGGGGCAGGCTCGCCAGCTCCGAGAGCGCGTGGTTCGCCGCGCTCCACGAGCTCTCATCGGACACAGCGGCGCGTCGTCAGATGGGCGCGGCGGGTAGGCGGTTTGTAGAGACCGAATACTCGTACCGCCGCTGGGCACCCGAGCTCGTGGCGATGTTCCGATCGCTGAGCGCGTGAGCGCCGCGGACCCACGGGTCACGGTCGTCATCCCAGCCTGGGACGCATACGCCGGCGAGGGCCTGCTCGAAGCGGTGGCCAGCGTCCGCAGCCAGGCGACGCCCGTAGACCTGATCGTTGTCGACAATGCCTCGGAGCTACCGCTGCCGGCACTCGGGGCCGCCACGGTCGTGTCGCTGGACCGCCGGCGCTCGACCGGCGGGGCGCGTAACGCAGGGCTCGAACCCGTACGGACGCCGTACGTCGTCTTCCTAGACGCAGACGACGTGCTCCTGCCGGGCGCCCTCGCCGCGCTCGTCGACGGCCTCGACGCGAACGGCTCCCTCACGGCATACGTTCTCGCGATCATCGACGGCGTCACCGGCCTCCGCCACCGTACCCCGCGTCGTCTGGCCAGGCTGTTGTCCAGGGTTCCTGCGCTGTTCGCGCTCGCCAACACCGTCTGGTCGCTGCTTCCCACCCAGGGGGCAACCATTGTCCGGACGGCAGACGTGCGCGCCTGCGGCGGGTACGCCGACAGCAGTCGAGGAGAGGATTGGGTGCTAGGGGTCTCGCTAGCGTTCCGCGGGCGCGTGTCGTTTGACCGCCAGCCGGGCCTGTGTTACCGGCGACGAGTCGACTCTCCCGGGGCGGTCGCCCTCAACGCTTCTGTGTTGCTTGACAACGCCCGGCGCGTCCGCGCGCGACTCCGCGAGGATCCGGCGATTCCCGGTTGGGCGAAGCGCGGGCTGCCCTTCGTCGCCGCCACACAATGGGCGGCCGCCCGCCTTGCGTATCCGGGGCTCCGGCTAGTCCGTGCGCTGCCTGGTGCTGTCCGGGACCCGTGAGCCGTTGGACGCCGCTGCCCCAGAAGGCATCCGAGGACGCTGGCGTCGGAGGTGTAGTAGCCCGAGCGCCCCACGGTGGCCATCCTGGGCGTACGGGTAGGCGGCGTATCCGCCCGCGGCGGCTCCGCTCCCGGTGGCCGCGACACCGAGCACCGTCCCCTGGGCGGACGCGATGATCTTCTCCAGGCGCCGAACAGCTGCCCGGGAACTCCGATTCATGCGCACGATGACAACGCACCCCGAGACCGCCGTGAAGAGCGGTAACGCATCGCTCACGGCAAGAGCTGCGACCGTGTCGAGGATCACCAGGTCGGCCCGGCTTTCCAGCTCTCGCACGATCCTGCGCATCGGTTCCGAACCGAGCAAGGCAGCGGGATTGGGCGGCGGCGGGCCGGCGGGAAGCACGAGCAACTCCCCTCCGCCCGGCGGGTCCACGGGGTACTCCAACATCACCTCCGAAAGCTGTCGCTCTCCCGCCAGAACCGCGCCGAGGCCGTCCGATGCGGTGAGACCGAGCCTGGCGCTGGCCTGCGGATGCCGCAGGTCTGCGTCGACGAGGATCGCGCGCTTGCCCGCCCGAGCGGTCGCGAGCGCCAGGCCGACCGCGACGGTGGTCTTGCCATCAGCCACCGTCGCACTGATGACCGCCACGCTGCGGAGCTGCCGCTCGACGTTGAAATAAGTGAGAGCGCCGCGGAGCATCTGGAAGGCCTCCTCGGCGCTTGGGTCCTCCAGGTGGTCCGGCGAGAACGCGCTCGGTGGAATCGGTGCCAGCAAGGGCCAGCCCGTGAGGTTCTCGACGTCCTCGGGGGATCGCAGCCGGCGATCGGCGTTCTCAGCGATGAGCACGGCACCGACCCCGAGCAAGACCGCGATCAGCAGCGCAAGCTCGACCGCGCGCCGCGTCTTCGGCGCGACCGGGGTACCGGAAGGGGTGGCCGCCTGCACGACCTGGGCACTCGAGGTCGTGGAGCTGCTGAGCGCCTGGAGCTGCGCGATTTGCTGCGACAGGGTGACGCGCGCGCCGGGGTTCGAGCGGGGGATCGCGGCAAGCTGCTTCTGGAGCGAGGCCACCTGTACGTCAATGACGTGGCTCGCCTGAGTGGCTTGACGATTCGCGAGCGCGGCCGCGAAGGCATTGGCGACCGCCGCGGCATGGACGGGGTCGTGGTCTTGCGCGGTGATCGTGAGAAAGCCGGTATTGGTGTCCGCCGTGGCGCTGACCTCGCCGGTCAGCGACCCAGGGGGCTGATGCAGCAGGCGAGCGGCGGTATCGGCGACCGGGGTTGTAGTCACGAGCCGGGCTACCGCGGCGAGGTTGCCCGTCACCGTGGGGGCTCCAGTGGCGCCCAAGCCTTGCGCGGACACGTCCTGGAGCTCGATAAGCGTGCTCGACTGGTAGACCTTCGGCTTGCCCCGCTCGACGACGTACGCCCCGAGTGGAATCAGAACCACGAAGGCCAGGAACAGGAACTTCCACCGCCAGAAGATCCTCAGATACGTTCTGAGATCCTGCTGGCCGGTTGTCTCCGGAGCCACCGCCTCACGCTCCCCACTGGGCCGTCAACGCCCGCTCATCGTAACGTGCTCACGCCGGGGCAAGTGTCGGGTCGACCCGTGCCGCGGGAACTTCCGCCGCGTCGGATTGGCTTATCCGACTCTTGACCCGCATTCGGAGGACGTGCTCACGCAGCACGACGAGCATCGCGATACCGAGCACCACGAGATGGGTGCGGTAGCGGAACCCGGTGCCGGCGTTGCCGGCGCTCAGCGCGTAGGCCACGAGCAGGAACAGGAGCGGATACAAGATCGGGGCGGTGAGAGTAAGGATCTGCCCCCGGCTGCGCCATCCATAGCTCAGCAGGAGCGCTAACGCGCCGAGCGCGATCAGCGAGCCAACCGCGCCCAGGCGCTGGCTGGTGTTGTGCAGCTGCCACGGATACGGCTTGAAAGTCAGGTCGAACACCCGCTTGGGGAGGTTCCTGATCACCGCGCCCCGGGTGGAGAAGTCCACCGACTCCAGGGCGAGGTTGTTCGAGTTGGGCCCTCCAGGGTTGCTCGACGCTTGGGTACCGGTGGTGTAGCTCTGCGACTGCTGGAGCCGTTGCAGGTTCGACTTCGAGGTGGCGCTCAAAAGCGTCGGAGTGGCCAGGAACGCGATCAGCACAACGGCGTAGACGATCGGCATCGCCCGCAACGGCCGATCGAGCCTGCGGAGCGCGGCGTGAAGGGTGAGGAGCACAGCGGCGCTGACCAAGAACCACCCTGCGTAGCTGCGCGTCTCAATCGCGATCAACCCTCCCAGACTGCAGAGAATGAAGCCGACCGGGTCCAGGCGCTTCCAGATCTTCGTCCCGCCCAGCACGACCAGGCCGCTTGCAAGCTCCATCAGCGGCTCTTTGTGCAGCGCGCTGTTGAAAAAGATGCTGGCCGGCTCGAGTACGAGCAGCCACGCCGCGAGCCGCGACGCACGCGCGCCGGCGAGGTCGTGGACCGCGGCGAGGATCAGCACGATCCCGAGCATCGCGATCGCGATCTGGGTCACCCGAAGCGAGGTGGGGCTGAGGTCGGCGAGCTTGATCTGGAAGGCGAGCACGACCGTCTGAAGCTGGTAGGGCCCGTGGGGCCAAAAGCCCCGGCCCCAGGGAGTGTCCGCGAGCGTCCGGGCCAGAGTCAGGAACGTCTGCTCGTCGCCACCGCGGAGCTGGGTCTGGATGCTGGTGGCGTTGATCGCGGCGACGGCGGCCAGACGCAGCATCAGACCGACGGTCACCGGCCGGCCGATACGGAAGCCGGGACGCCTTCGCCGAAGGCGCGTGATTACGTAGGCCAGCGCGAACGACGCGACCAGCACCACGAGTATGAGCCCCTCGGTCTTGCGCAGCGTGGCGTCAGACATTGAGGATTACGCTTCAGATTGTGGCGCAGGCTGACTCTACAAAGAACATCTCGAAGCTCGTGGCGACGGGGATGCGCCTCCGGATCGATGCCGGAACGGCCGAGGCGCTCGAGCGCTTCGATCTCGCAGGTGTCGATGCGCTGCTGTTGAAGGGCCCTTCGATCGCGCGGTGGCTGTACCCAAACGGCGCGGGGCGCCCCTACATCGACTGCGACCTCCTCGTCGGTCCGGCGGACTTCGAGGCCGCCGAGGCGGTCCTTCGATCGCTCGGCTACACGAGCTTGCTACAGGACCTGGGGATGCCATCGTGGTGGTGCGAGCACGCTGCTGTATGGCAGCGGCATGCCGACGGGCTGAGCGTCGACCTGCACCGCACGCTGATCGGTGTGCGGGTCGATCACGAAACCGCGTGGCGGGTTCTATCGGCCGATACGGAGGAGATCGAGGTCGCGGGCCGTCCAGTGCAGACCCTGGGCTTACCGGCGAGGGCGATGCACGTCGCGCTGCACGCCGCGCAGCACGGGCCCGACTGGCCCAGTTCGAGTGCGGATCTGGAGCGCGCCCTGGCGGCCGGTGAGGATGAGCTGTGGCGAAGGGCGGCGGCCGTGGCCGAGGAGCTCCATGCCACCCCGGCATTCGTCGCAGGGCTGCGCTTGACGGCCGCCGGACAGCGGCTCGTGGCCCGGCTCGCGCTGCCCGACGTCCGCACGGTCGAGGCGGAGCTGCGAGCCGGCTCACCGCCGCCACTGGCGCTGGGCTTCGAGCAGCTCGTACGCGCACGGGGGACGCGAGCGCGGGCGGAGTTCGTGTGGCGCAAGCTGGCCCCTACGCCTGAGTTCCTGCGCGACTCAGATCCGCGCGCCAGGGACGGCCGCTTAGGCCTGGAGCGAGCGTACGCGCGCCGCATGGCGTGGCTGGCGCGCCAAGCGCCGGAGGGGCTACTCGCGTGGTATCGCGCCCGCCGGTCCGTTCGGCACGGCTGGCGATCCTAAGTACAAGAGCCACCGCTGCATTGGCCGCTACAGCAGCCGAAATTGGCTCCCGTGGTTTGGGAACACGCCAGCGGTTTCCCGAACGGCGAGCAGCACCTAATGGTGCCCATACACGTAGCAGTAGCGCTAGGGCAGCTTCCGCCACGCCGAGTGCACCCATACTGCGTCGAGCATATGTACGTGGCGCCAAGCCCGTTGCAGATGCCCGTACCAGTCCAGGCGCATATCCCATAACAACACGATGAATTGGTGAAGTTGCCGCAGGTCTGCGACGCGAGGCAAGATATCCCGAGGTTGTTGCAGCCGCCCGGTGCACTGCTTCCTACCGGGGTGGAGCCAACTGGCAGTCCGCTGCAGCCAGGTGGCTGGGTCCTACACGCCGGATTAGGCGATACCGCCGCCGCCATCGACGGGACGGCCACCGAATAGATGAGCGGGGCGGCAAACGCTGCGCCGCCGGCTCTCGCCAGCGTGACCGCCGCCTCCCTGCGTGAGTAGGCGTGCCCGGTCGCGCCCGCACCCTCGTCGAGCAGTCCGCACTCACCTAGCGCATCTAGCGCCCGATTCACCACCGCCGGCGCGAGCGCAAGCCGCTGTGCAAGCTCCGGCCGTGAAGCGCGGCCGTCGCAGTGTTCCCAGACCAAAGCGACCTCGGCCGAAAGGCAGTGTGCCGTATGACTGACCTGGTCATAGACGACGAGCTCATCGTCCATTTGTTCGGCGATGACGCCGTCGGTTCTGGCCCTCGGTCGATTTTGCATAGCAGGTCGAGCGTCGATCAGGCTAACCGACGTTCTACGGCACTGCAACCGCTGGAGAGCCGATCAAGCGTGCTCCACGATCAGCTCCACCGGGCGCGCCCGTGCTGCCGCCGTGCGAACGAGCGCCTCGATAGCGGGCACGCCCTCCGCGGGCGCGCTGGCGATGATGCCGTTCACCTCGACGAGCACCGCCGACGGCGTCGCGCGCAGCTCGTAGAGCTCGAAGGTCTCGTTTCCCGGCTGGGCCAGTGCGAGGCTCAGCTCGTGCTCGGCGCTGAGCCGTTCGACGTCCTCTCGCTCGCCGGTGAAGATAGCCGTCAGCGTCAGAGAGTTCGAGAGCGAATCCTGCCAGCGACCAAGCGTTGGCAGCAGCTCCAGGCAAGGACCGCAGGTCGTGGTGAGGAATACCAGCACCGACGGTCGCTGCAGCTCGGTCAGCTCTGTCAGCGAGCGGATGGTTCCGCGCACTGGAACGAGCTCGAACTCGGGCGCTGGTGCGCCACGGGGTAATCCGGGAGCGGCCTGGGCGGCGATTGCGGCCTTCAGATCGGCCCGAAGACGGCGTCTGTCCGCCCACAGCTGTGCGACAGCGACAGCGAGCACCGCGGCAAGCATCGAGGTGACGACCAGGGCAATCGCGGCCCCGTGCAGGCTGCCAAGAGCACCGACAATACTCGGTCCAGAGCCCGCCACGACGATTAACGCCGCCGCGACGGCGAGCGCCGCGTTACGGAACAGTGTCGAGAGTCCGGCCGGGTGTGAATGGATCTGGCCGAAGCAATGACAGTCAGGGGCCTGTCCCCGGGACATAGCGCGCGCCACGCCGATGACGAAGGCGATGAGCAGCAGCAGCGCACCGCCGGCGCCCCAACGAGCGGACGGACGGAGAAGAAGCGCGATCGCGACCAGAAGTTCCGCGACCGGAAGCGCGACGCGGCCGACCCCGGCAGCGCGGGTCGGTACCCCGAACTCCTCAAGCGCCTGGCGCGAACCTCGACGGTCCGCCAGCTTGCCGATCGCAGCGACCAGGAAAACGACCGCCAGCAGGCAACGGATGCTGAGCAGAACCGCACCCACGACTGCAAATCATAGGATCCGCCCCATCTTTGGGCGATCGGGGTACCGACGGCATAAGATCGTTTTCGATGCGCGTCCGGAAGCGGAGAGCCCCGGCGGTCAGCTTCGAGGCGTTCGGGGTGCAGGTGGAGCTGACGCTTGGCGACCCCGGGCTTGAGCTGCACCTGAACAAGATCCTGCCGCCTGGCTGGAGGCCGTGCGAGACGGGCGCGTCGGCTGGCCGCTTTGGGTTGAGCCAGATCGGAGCCGACACGTACGAAGTGACGTTCGGCGGCCTCCCGTCCATGCAGCACGCGACGCTTGACGTGGCGCTCACTATGCTCGACGCGCAGCTGCGGCTGTTCATTGCCGCCAACGCGCGAGAGTGGACGTTCGTGCACGCTGGCGTGGTGGCTTGCGATGGCCGGGCGCTGGTGATTCCGGGCGAGAGCTTCTCCGGCAAGACCACGCTCGTCGGCGCCCTCGTCGAGGCGGGGGCGACATACTACTCCGACGAGTATGCCGTGCTTGACCAGGCGGGCCTCGTCCACCCCTACCCGAGACCGCTGGCGATCGGAGGCGATGACGGGATGCGGGAGCGAGGCCTCGCCGATGTCGCCGGTGCCGCAGACGATGATGCCGTGCTCGCGGCGGTTGCGCTCACTCGCTACCGGCCCGGGAGACAGTGGAAGCCGAAGCGAATCTCAAGGGGACAGGGGCTGGTGGCGCTCCTTGCGAACACCGTACCGGCTCAGGAGCGCCCGGAGCAGTCGCTTCGGACGCTGCGCCGGGCGATGGCCGGCGCGACCGTGCTCGAGGGTGACCGCGGCGAGGCCGGTCCCGTCGCGAGCGCCTTGCTCGACGAGCTGCCCGCGCTCGCCCGCTGAACCATATGGTCTCCCGGGCGCTTGTCGATCGCGTGCCGGACCGAGAGCCGAGGCCGCGAGAAGACGACTTACCGCGATCGGCCATCTGGGGCGATCGGATCGCAGCGATCGGGCTTGCGGCGCTCGGAGCGGCCCTCGGCGCCAGCCAGCTGGTTCACGGCGCCTACAACGAGATCACCTGGGCGCCGATCGCCCTGGGTGCGCTCGCGTTGGCGTTGGCGCTCGCCGTCGCCGCGCGGCGCGCGCCACTGCTTCCGTTGCTTGTTCCGGTGCTCGGCCTGTGGCTGTGGTCGCTGGTGTCATCTGCCTGGAGCGACTCGAGCGACGCCGCTCACGTCGCCGCCAATCGGTGGCTGCTGTACGCCGCCGCGATCGCGGTGCTCTCGTGGGCGCTCGCGGGGGACCGACGTCGAGCGACCGTGCTGTTGACGAGCGCCTCGGCCGGCGTCGTCGGAGTCGCCGTCTGGATGTTGGCGTGGATGCTCTCGGGGCACGGGCCATCGTTGTTCTTGGGCACGCGGCTCAACGATCCGCTGGGCTACGTGAACGGACAGGCCGGCTACCTGCTCGCGGCGGCGTGGCCCTGCCTGGCCTTGGCAGAACACCGCGGGTCCAGGGCATCGTGGGCGATCGCGGGGGCCGGGATGGCCGGACTCATCGCTCTCCTCGGACTCGGGCTGCTGTGCCAATCGCGCAGCTGGGAAGTGGCGTTGGTCGGGGCGGTCGTGGTCCTCGAGGTCGTGGTCCCCGGGCGACGCCGCCGAGCGGCCGCCCTATTGCTCGGCGGCGCGACCATCGCCGCGATCTACGCGCCGCTCGCGGACGTGTGGCGCCATCCCAACCACGTCACTGGCGTCGTCACGGTCGGAACCACCCGCCATGCGGCGGTCGCGATCGTCGCCGGGGCGGTTGCCGCCGGAGCGGTTTGGTCGGTCGTCGTCCTCGCGCTCCATCGCCTCGCTCCCGCCGGCTCGTCGTCGCGGGCCCGCGTCCGCCGGATCGCTTCGGGAGCGCTCGCTGTGCTGGCGGTCGCGGCCACCGTCGCGGTTGGCGTGAGCGCCGGCGCCATCGGCCACCAGATCCACAGCCAGTACGAGGCGTTCGTACACCTCACGCCGGGGGTGGGCGGTTCCCGTCTGTTCTCAGGCGCAGGCAACCGTTATGACTACTGGCGGGTGGCCCTGATCGAATTTCGCTCGGCGCCGTTAGCGGGCGTCGGAGCGGGTAACTATGACCCGGGCTACTACCTGCACCGGCGCACGACCGAGGCGATCACTCAGCCGCACTCGCTCGAGCTCCAGACGCTCGCCGAGCTCGGACTGGTCGGCGGCCTGCTGCTCGGGGCCTTCCTGGGCGCAGTTGCGATCGGCTTGCATCGAACCGGTCGCGCGGCGCATCATGATCTGCTCGCGCGGAGCGTAGCCGTGGCCGCCGGCGGGACGTTCACCGTCTGGCTCGTCCAAACGAGCGTGGACTGGATGTACCTGATTCCCGGCTTGACCGCCATGGCGTTGGCCGCCGCCGTCGCCCTCGCGTCGCGATCGCCGCTTCGGCCCGCGGCGCTACGCGGCCGGGCGCGGGTCGCAGCGATCGCGGCCACGGTCGCGGTCGCGATCGCCGGCGCGGTCACGATCGCGCCCCGCGTACTGTCCGTGCACGCGCAGACCGCGGCCCAGAGCGCGCTTGCCCGCGGAGCGCCGCGCGTGGCGATCAACGACGCCACCACCGCTCTCGAGTACGACTCGAGCTCGGTGCCGGCGCTGCTCCTACGGTCGGCAGCCTTCGCCCGACTGCACGCGTTCGACCCTTCGCTGGCCGGTCTGAATCAGGCACTCGCGATCGAGCCGCGCAACTGGGTCACGTGGGCGCTCCTCGGAGACCTGCTCATGCGCCGCGGCGACAACACCGGAGCGCGAGCGGCGTACGGCCGTGCGCTCGCGCTCGACCCGCTCGAGCCGGACCTCAGGAGCGCGCTGTCGGAGACCCGGCGTTGACCGACATGCGGCGCCACACCTACACTGCGGAGCGCAAGATGAGCGCTCGGTCCGCCGTTTCACTGGCGATCGCTGTCGCCGGAACCTGGGCCATCGCCGCGCCGGCCGCCGCTCTCGAGCCCGGCGTGTTCGTAGACCCCGGGAGCCCGGCCGCCAAGGAGTACTCAGTACCGCTGTCGGTGCTGCGGGCAGCGGGGTCCGGGCGGCCGGCCGTGGAGGGCCAAGCACAGCCGCTGTTCGGCGTGGGCATCACACCGGCCGGCGCGAACAGCGTGGCTGCCACCTCTGCGGCGCACGGCGGCCGATCGGCACACGGACGGCACACGCAGCCGGTTACCGCCAACCGCGAGTCCACGGTACGCCAGCGGTCGGGCGCCGCACCAGCAACACGGGGCCAGCCGGTCCGCGCCCGGCCGGTCCGAGGGACGGTGGTCGCGGGTATCGGCACTCACCACGGGTCCCCGGCCCCGGCCGTGGCCCTGTTCGGCGCCCTGGTGGTGCTCGGGGGGTTGGGGTTGGGCGCGCTTCTCGTCGCGGCGCGCCGCCGCCTGGGCTAAGTGGTGCGAGCGCGCTCTCTCGCATCCGTAGTCCTCGCGCTGATCGCAATCGCCGCGGGCGCTCCGGCGGCCCTGGCGAGCCGCTCCGACCGGAAAGCGATCTGGGGACCGGTGAGCATCGGCCGAAAGTCGGAGTTGCCCGTGTACCACAGACTCGGCGTAGGTATCTTCGAGATGGACCTGAACTGGGCTGCCGCCGCACCGACGCCGCCGCGGAACGCGAGCGACCCCGCCGACCCGGCCTACCGCTGGCCGGCGAACATCGGCTTCGCGATCCAGCAGGCATCGCGCTACCACATGCGCGTCATGTTGCAGGTGATCGCGACGCCGGCGTGGGCTAACGGCGGCAAAGCGTGGAACTATCCGCCCACACGGGTGAGCGATCTCGCTGAGTTCCTCACCGCGGCGTCGCGGCGCTATCCCTCGGTTCACCTGTGGATGATCTGGGGCGAGCCCGACCGGCGAGGTAACTTCGCCCTCACGCAGCGCGTGCCCCGGCGTTCCCGCAAGCTCACCGCGGCCCAGGCGCGGGCACCGCACGTCTACGCGCAGATGCTCGACGCGAGCTACGCCGCGCTGAAGAGCGTCAACGAGCGCAACCTCGTAATCGGCGGAAACACGTACACGTGGGGCGACATCCCCGTGCGGCTCTGGATCGAGAACCTCCGCCTCCCGAACGGGCGACCGCCGCGCATGGACCTGTACGGCCACAACCCGTTCTGCTACCGCGATCCCAACCTGTCAAATCCACCCTCGCCGGCCGGCGCGTTCGACTTCTCCGATCTCGCCCGCCTCTCGGCGCTCGTCGACCGCCACCTTGCCACGCCACATCATGCGATCAAGCTGTTCCTGTCTGAATGGACGATCCCGACGTCGCGGTTCGACGACGAATTCAACTTCTACGTCACCCGCGGCGTGCAAGCCCGCTGGATCCGGGATGCGTGGCGGATCGTCCGCCAGTCGCGTTTCATCTATGCGCTGGGGTGGATCCATGTCTACGACGATCCACCTGGACACGGAAGCAGCGGCGGACTGTTCGACTATCGCGGACGTCCGAAGCCCGGGTATTACGCCTTCAAGAACGGCTGAGACCGACGAGCGCCCGCTGAGCTCCTCACCCGGGTTGGGTGATGACCGCTCAGCCGCCGCGGTGCAGACTGCCGGCATGTTCATGAGAAGACGACGTCCCTTGATGCGCGCGGCGATGGTCGGCGGCGCGGGCTATATGGCGGGCCGCGCCGGGCAGCGCGCGGCGTACCGCGAAGCCGACCAGGAGCAGCGCCTGGAGCAGGTGGAATCACAGTCACAACCGCAGGCGGCACCGCCGCCGCCACCGCCGGCGGCGCCCCCGCCCCCCGCGCCGGCCGCTGGTGATGACCTCGTCGGCCAGCTCAAGCAGCTGGGCGACCTGAAGAGCTCCGGGGTGCTCAGCGACGACGAGTTCGAAGCCGCCAAGGCAAAGCTACTGGGAGGCCAGTGATGACGATCGGACCGGTGCAGGTGCTCGTGATCGGCTTTGCCGAACCTAAGTTCCATGGCCAGATCCGCGCCGAGCTGGACCGCCTGCGCGCCAGCGACACGATCCGGCTCCTCGACGTCGCGTTGGTGCAAAAGGACCAGGACGGCAGCGTCCACCGCCTGGAGTTCAGCGACATCTCCCCCGAAGAAGGCGAAGAGCTCGGCGCGCTCGCCGGCGCCCTGATCGGACTCGGCGCGGGCGGCGCTGAGGGCGCCGAGGTCGGAGCGGAGGTCGGCGCCGCCGCGGTGGCGGACCGCGGCCTGCTCCCCGAGGACGTGTGGTACATCGAAGACGCGATCGGCGAGAACCAAGCCGCGGCCGTCGCCCTGATCGAACACCGGTGGGCGATCGGTCTGCGCGAAGCGATCCGCGACGCCGGCGGCTTCCACCTCGCGGACGCTTGGATCCACCCCCTCGACCTCGTCTCCATCGGGCTCCTCGAGGCCGACGAGGCCGAAGCACAATTGTCTGGGATGCCGTAACGAGCTGACGCGCACGAAAATGAGCGCGTGCGCCGCCGATCGCCGGCAGTCGCGATTTTGGCCGCTGCAGCGCTCGTGGGCTGCGGGGGCCACGGTCACGCCTCACACGCAACCACCGCTCCACAACCGCACCTGACAGGCGCTCACGCGTGCCCGGGCATGCCCGGCTTCAGGTGCGCGGTCCTGACCGTTCCGCTCGATCACGCCGGCCAGGCCCGGGGCACGCTAAAGCTCGCCGTAGGAGAAGAGAGTGCCTCGCAGGCTCCCCGTGGTGTGCTGCTGTTCCTCACCGGCGGACCGGGGCAGCCAGGCGTCGCGTTCCTTCCGCGCATCCGCTCGCGGCTCGGGGCGGCGTTCGCTGGCTATCGGCTGGTCATGTTCGACCAGCGTGGAACCGGCGCCGGCGCCCTGCGATGTCCCGCCTTGCAAGCCGCGGTCGGATCGTCCGACCTGACCGCCCCGCCTTCGGGCGCCGTCGCCGCTTGCGCTCGGGCGGTGGGCCCGTCGCGCCGCTACTACACGACGCCCGAGACGGTGGCCGATATCGAGTCGCTGCGCGTTGCGCTTGGCGTCCCCCGTCTCACGCTGGACGGCGTCTCGTACGGGACGTTCGTCGCCGAGCGCTATGCGCTGCGCCATCCGGAGCGGGTTACGCGGCTGGTGTTGGACTCCGTCGTCCCCCAACAGGGCGTCGACCCGTTCTATCTGGCGGGACTGCAAGCCACAGGCCGCGTCCTGCGCTCGGCCTGCGTGCAGCAACGGTGCCCGTGGGATCCGGCGCAGGACCTCGCGGCGGTCGTGCGGGCGCGCCACGACGGGCCTGCGCTGCTCGACGCCCTGGTCGCGGAGAGCATCGTGCTTCCCTCGTTTCCCGGCGTGCCGGCCTTGCTTCACGCCGCCCGCGAGGGGCGCGTGAAGGCGCTCGACATGTACCTCGAGGCCGTCCACCGCGGTGAGGCAACTCCCGCCGGCGAGCTCAGCCAGGGCCTCCACGAGAGCACCCTGTGCCTCGATCTGAGCGCTCCCTGGAATGCACAGGCCACGACCGCACAGAGAGCCGACGCCCTCGCTCGCGCGCTCGAGAGCGTTCCCGCCTCCGCTCTGTTCCCGTTCGATCGGGCGACAGCAGCCGGCAACGGGATGGCGCAGGCGTGCCTCGAGTGGCCGCCGACCTCGCCGCCGACGCTCGCCACCGGCAACCCGGCCAGCGTGCTGGCTCCACCGGCGCTTCTGTTCGCGGGCGGGCGCGATCTGTCTACCCCACTGGCGTGGGCGCGCGATGAGGCGGCCCACGCGCCCCACGGGCAGCTGATCATCGTGCCCGGGGCGGGCCACTCGGTGCAGCTGCGCGCGCGCGACCCGAACGTGCGCCGGGCGCTCGCGCAGTTTTTGCAGAGATGATCGTCAGGGCGCTCTCGGGACGTCCTCCGAATAGACGATGAGGCCGTGGATGATCCAGAGGCTGAGCGCGAAGACCGCGATCGACCACAGGGGATAGGCCGGGATCGACAGCAGCGCGTCGATCGCCGCCAGGCAGCCAACGAAGATCGCGAAGTAGCGACCGAACGCTCCGCCGGCGAACAGGGAAAGCGAGGCGATCAGCTCGAGGACGCCGATGATGAGCGTTATCCATCCCCAACCTTTGAGGTTGCTGAAAACATAGTGCTGATTGGCGACGAAGAAGTGCGAGTTACTGATCGCGGCGATGCCGTAGATCACGTTCAACACTCCACCGACCATCAACAGGATCGCGGCGAACATCGCCCGCCCCAGTCCGCGTACATGATCCATTGCCGTGTCTACCTCCTGGTTGCGCCTGTGTTGCTCACGGACGATTATGTGGCCGGCGAGTGACCCACGAATCACCCTGTAAGGGTGAAGCGTGCGACCTCGTCCTCGGGCACCGTCCCGGATGCGGTGCATCAACAACCGATAAGACGGCGTGTCGCAGCCGCGGCTGCACTGGCCCTTGCGGCGGCGAGCATCATCGTCGCCGCCGTCACCGTGGTGATCAACTTTCCGCGGGGCCTGTTCGTGCTCGCGTGCCTCACGGTGGTGCTCGTGGCCGGACTCGAGGGACTCCTGCACGGCGGCACGGTGCGGGTGATCGGCCTGAGCATCGCTGCGCTCGCGCTCGCGGGGGCGCTCGTGCTGCTGCTGGGCCGCGACCCGATCGCCATCCTCGCGATCGTGATCACGGCCGTGGCGGCGGTGGCTGCCGCGCGCTTCGCGTTCACGATGCACATTCGGCTGCCACCCGCAAGCCCGCCGGCGCACGCGGTGCTGTTCTTCAACCCCCGCTCGGGCGGCGGCAAGGCGACTCGCTTTCACCTCGCGGATGAGGCACGCGGCCGCGGCATCGAACCCGTCGAATTAACGCCGGGGACGACGCTCCAGTCGCTCGCCGACGCGGCGCTCGCGGGCGGGGCCGACGCGCTCGCGATGGCCGGCGGCGATGGATCGCAGGCCATCGTCGCGGCTGCGGCGGCGCGCGCCGGCGTCCCGTATGCGTGTATCCCGGCGGGCACGCGCAATCATTTCGCGCTCGACCTGGGCGTCGACCGCAATGACGTTGTCGGAGCGCTCGACGCGTTTGTGGAGGGAGGCGAGCGTCGCGTGGACCTTGCCGAAGTAAACGGGCGCGTGTTCGTCAACAACGTGTCGCTCGGTTTGTATGCGGACGCGGTGCAGCACACCGGCTACCGCGAGGCGAAGGTGAGAACGCTGCTCGATACGGTTCCAGAAGTTGCCGGGCCGCATGCGACCGTACCGCCGCTGCGCTGGCGAAGCCCCGCCGGCATATCGCATCAGGGCGGCCTGGCGCTGCTGATTTCCAACAATCTCTACCGACTGGGAAGAGCCGTCGCCTCCGGGACACGACCTCGGCTCGACGGGGGCCGGCTTGGCGTCGCGGTTATCGGACCGCGGAGGGATGCCGGCGGACCAGGAAGGGAGGATGGCGGTCGGGATCATGGAGGCGGCAGCGGACTCATCCGGACGTGGTCGATGCCCGCGCTAGAAGTCGACAGCCACGCTCCGGTGCCGGCGGGCATCGACGGTGAAGCGGCGGTGCTCGATCCTCCGCTGCGCTTTGCCAGCCGGCCCGGCGTGCTGCGCGTTCGGATCGCTGCCAAGCATCCGGGGTGCTCGCCGTCCGCCGCCTTGCCGCAAGGCTCCTGGGCGGTCCCCGGCGCGCTGGCGCGGATCGCGTTCGCGCGCTCCGGCTGACTCAGCGGGAGCGCATTCACGCGGTCCGGCTCAGTCTGTTCGCCGTCGCTCCGCCGAGCACTATTCCCGCCACCGCGCCGAGGACCACGTCGCCGGGGTAGTGCACTCCGGTATGCACGCGCGAATAACCGACCAGTACGGCCACCGCCTGGAGTGCGGCCCCGTCCCAGGGCAGCACACGCGCCACGCCGGTCGCAAAGGCGAACGCCGCCGCGGCATGGCCGGAGGGAAGCGATGCCGAGCGTGGCATCGGCACCTGGCGTTCGGTCGGTACCCCGGCGGCCGCGCGATCGGGCCGGCGACGACGCGACAGCGGCTTGATCGCGACATTCACGATGGTTGCCGTAACGGCGACCGCTGCCAGCCCAAGCCCGGCCGCGCGACGCCCCTCCGGTCCACGCGTCAATGCGAGGAGCGCCGCCGCAGCGAGCGAAAGCCTCGAGTAGTTAGCCGCCTCCGACAGACGCGCCATCGCTTTATCCAGGGTCGGCGTCGGGGTCGCGGCGATCGCCGCGTACACCGCTTTGTCCACGGCGCCGGCATCGGCGAGCCAGCTGCCGTCGTTCACCGCTCCGGAGTGCGGGTCGCTCACGCCGGACGCAGGCCCCGCCTTCGAGGTCACAAGTCGCTCGGAGGCAGTGAGGCGGGCAGGGTCGATGCGCCCGGCGTAATTGCGCGCTCGGCCGGTGGCGCCGCCTCCGGCACGTGGTGACCGTGTGCCGGCCTTCCATGCTCGCCCCACCGCACCACGGTGCCTCCGATCCAGTCCTGCAGCCCGCGCTTGCGGTCGTTGAACAGGACCGGTACGAAGCCGAGACCCAGTGGTAGCGCCGCGAGCACCAGACCGAAATAGCGCCGGATCGCCTGCCACGCGCTGACGTCCCCGCCGTCCACTGTCGTGACCCGGATCCCCAGGACGCGATTTCCGGGTGTCACACCGGTGAGATTCCAAAAGGTGGTGAAGTAGAGACCCGCCCAGACGAACCACAGGATTCCGGTGACCACGGCCGCGGTGGCTCCCAAATTGCTGTGGCCGGTGAACAGGGAGATGAGCAGCTGCGCTCCCGCCGCCACGACGATCGCGATCACGTCCAGTACGACGGCGTCGATCGTAAGCGCCACCGCGCGGGTCACGATTCCCGCATACCCGGCAGGATGAGAGCGGACCTCGGGGGCGCTGCCGTCCACGCTCATTGCCGGCGGCGCGGCGACAGCGAGCGCGCGATGCGCTCGGCGAGGGCATCGGCTCTGGAGGTGCGTACCCGCATGCGATCGGCGACGTCGCTCGCGAGCCCGGCGCTCTGAGCCGTAAGCGCCTCGCGCAGCTCACGCGACCCCATCACCCGCTCGAGCACGCGCTCCATCTCGTCGCTCGCGAGCACACGGCTGGTCACCTCGTCGACCAAGCGGCCGTTGACGACGTCGCCGGCCACCGCCGCGCGCATGATTTCCTCGGCAACGCGGGCCGCGGTCCCACGGGCGATCAACTCGACGATGGCGAGCTCCATGAGCTGCTCTTCCGCCAGCCACGCGGCAAGGCGGGTCACGAACGGCGAGGCCGCGTCGTGCCCGAGCCGGCGCAGGCGCCCAACGAGCTCCTGCCCATCCTGCTCGAGCGACTGGCCCAGCTCCTCGGTTCGGCGGTGCAGCGGCGCCGCCAACGGCGAGCGCCATACGAGCGACGCCGGAGCCACGGCCACGGCAGCAACGGCCCGGCCGCCTCTGAGCGCGGAGCGCGCGGACCGCTCGCCGGCGGCCGCGAGTCCAAGGATGCGGTGCACTGTGGATGCTCGTTCCACGTCAGGCACGGGGTTAGCAAAGCATGGGTGATCCTGTTTGAGGAGGAATCACCCGACCTGGGTGATTTCTTGTCGCCGGCCCAGCTACATTCTGGGGCGTGGCGTCTCAGCCGCCAGCGTCCCAGCCGCCAACGTCGCGGCCATCGAAGCGCCCACGTAAGGCCATGTCCGGGCGGGAGAAGGTCCGTCTCACGCTCGGCATCGCATTCGGAGCCCTCTGCGCGGTGTTCGTGGTGCTCAATCTGGGGGACGTGAAGGTCAATTGGATCGTCAGCTCGGGGTCCACCCCGCTGATCATCGTGATCGTCCTGTGGTTTCTCATTGGCATGGCGACGGACCGCATCCTGGTCGTGCGGTCACGCCGGCGCACGCGACGCCCCCCCGCCACGCAGGCTCGGCGCCCGCCGAGCGGCGACAGCTGAGCGCCAGAGATCTTTACCCTTACGTCAACGATGGTTTGCTCCTAGCGTGAGGAACGGCAGCCCGATCACCCCAAAGTGGGACCGAACAGCGCGCGCCCTTCGCCGCCCCAAGGCCGCGGACGCATTCGCGCGGGCGCTCGAGGGCGTGGCCGACGACCGCCTCCGCGCTCCGCGGCTCGCCGTGCGCTTCTGGGACGGCAGCACGCTCCCATCCGCCGGGCACGAGCCCGAATCTCCCGTCATCGTGCTGCAAAGCCCGGTCGCGATCGCGTATCTGCTTCGCGAGCCGAACCAGCTCGGCCTGGCCCGGGCTTGGATCTCGGGGGCGATCGGGCTCGATGGAGACCTCGAGGCCGCGCTGAGCAGGCGAAAGGAGTACGACGGCGTCGCGCTCTCGTGGCGCGAGAAGCTCCGACTGGCGCTATGTGCGGTGCTCACGGGCGGCCTGCGGGTGCTGCGACGACCCCCCGTACCGTCGATCGAGGCGCGCCCCACCGGCGCGCGCCACTCGCTCGCCCGGGACCGTCACGCCGTCCGTCATCACTACGACTTCTCAAACCGCTTCTACGAGATGGTGCTCGGACCGAGCATGACGTACTCGTGCGCCTACTTCGCCACCCGGGATGACACGCTCGAGGACGCCCAGGAACGAAAGCACGACCTGATCTGCCGAAAGCTGCAGCTGTCACGAGGGGAGCGGCTGCTCGACATCGGCTGTGGCTGGGGGTCGCTCCTCCTGCACGCGGTGGCGCGCTACCGAGTGCGCGGCGTCGGCATCACGCTCTCGGAACCGCAGGCCGAGTTCGCCCGCGGGCGGGCGCGCGAGGCGGGCCTCAGCGACCTGCTCGAGTTCCGGGTGGCCGACTACCGTGAGCTCACCGACGACCCGTTCGACAAGGTCGTGAGCGTCGGGATGTACGAGCACGTGGGGCGATCCGAGCTCGGCCGGTACGCGAGGACGGTGCATCGGCTGACCGTCCCGGGCGGCCTTTTCCTCAACCACGGCATCGCCCGGCTCGCGAGCGCCCCGGGCGGTCCCGACTCGTTCATCAACCGCTACATCTTCCCCGACGGCGATCTGCATCCGGTTGCGGCCATCATCTCGGAGATGCAGGCCGTGGGCCTCGAGGTCCGCGACGTGGAGTCGATTCGGGAGCACTACCCGCTCACGCTGCGCCGCTGGGCGGCCAACCTCGAAGCGCATCGCGAGGAGGCGATGGCGGAGGTCGGCGAGGAGCGAGTGCGCGCCTGGTCGCTGTACATGCCCGCTTCGGCGCTCGGGTTCGAGGATGGCGACATCAGCGTCTATCAGGTGCTGGCGTCCCGGCTCGGTGCGCCGCATCGACTTCCGCTGGACCGGGCGGAGCTGATCGGCGGCGAGGACACGGCGGAACCCGAACCGGGGGTGCTAGAGCATGCGCGTTGAGTGGTACGGGCACTCGGCGTTCCGGCTCGCCACGCCGCAGGTGAGGGTGTTCATCGACCCGATTGGGGACACGTCAGGTTTAGGCGCCCGCGGGATCCGATTCGAGTACCCCCCGATCGAGGGCATAGACGCGGATCTCGTGCTGGTCACCCACGAGCACGGCGACCACAACGGGGTCGAGGCGATCGCCGGCGAACCGGCGGTGCTCCGGTCGACCGCGGGGCGTCTCGATTCACCCGTGGGCGAAGTACTCGCGGTCGCATCCGAGCACGACGCCAGCGCCGGGACCGAGCGCGGACCGAACACGATCTTCGTGTTCGACCTCGATGGCCTACGTGTGGCCCACTTCGGCGATTTCGGCCAGAGCTCGCTGCGCGACGAGCAGGCCGAGGCGATCGATGGCGTGGACCTCCTGTTTCTGCCGGTCGGCGCCGGACCCACGATCGGCGCCGAGCAGGCGGTGGCCATCGTCGACCGTCTCGCCCCCCGGTGGGTCGTGCCGATGCATTACCGGACGCCCCGCATCGGCTTCCTGGAACCCGCGGATGCCTTCCTCGAGCGCATGCCGGCGGTGCAGCGGCTCAGGGAGCCCGGGTTCGACACCGCGTCGCTCGCGGCCGGCGGGCCGACTGCGATCGTTCCTGCGGCGCCTTGATCTAAATCGGCTACGACACCGGCCCGGAAACGCGGGCCAGGACCTCGCGTCCGACGCGCTGGAGGTCGCGCAGGTAGTCGACGTGCGCCGCCCACGCGACGCTCTCATCGGCCTCGGTGGCGAGGCGAATCGTGTCGCAGTGAGCGTCCAGCAACTCGTACACGAGATCCGTGAGGTAGTCGGTCGTGGCGGCCCCGGTTCGATTGGGGTTCAACAACTGCTCAGCACTCCCTCGTGGATTGCGAACAGCATGCACCTCCCCCCGGACAGCAACTGCTGCCGTTCGATCCCGGTGAGCGGGATCAGAAGGAGACGCCTCGGAAGGTGGGCTCCCGGGCGCGGCCCACAGGAGCGCGTGCAAGCGTCACGCGGCGCCGATCCTGACCGCGGTCGTGTAGACGGCGGTGCGTCCGGCGGCCGTGTACTCCTGGTGGCGGTTGGACGGCCCGAGCGGCACCTCGATCCGGAGCCGCCCGTCCGGGCCGGCGGCGACGATCTCCGCGCGGTCGATTCGGCGGCCGTGGAGCGTCACCCGGTAGCGCCTGCGGGGCCGATAGAAGGACGGCGTCTGGACGGTCGCCGAGCCGCTGCCGGAAATCTTGAACCCGCGCGCCCAGGCGTCCCCGAGCGTGCTGAACTCCTCCGCCCCGCGGTGCATCGCCACGCTCCAGCCGAATACCGAGTAGCGCGGGTTCGCGATCGTGTAGGTGATCTTCGGGGGTGGCGGCGGTGGGTGGGTGAAGTCGGCCATGACCCGCGCGATGCTCTGGCGCAGATCGCGGGCCCAGTAAGGCCAGCTGTGCGTGCCCGGGCCGTAGTCATCGAAGTAGCTTCCGATGCCGAGCCGCTCGAGCCGGTCGTGGAACGCGAGCGTGTCGGCGTGGACCAGCGTCTCGATCGCCGATGCCCCGGGGTTGATCGGGGGCGTGTCGAGCGGTCCGGGCTGCCCGTTCCCCGTGTACAGCTGCAGATCGATTCCGCGCAGGTTCCCGGCGAGCGTGGCCGGATCGTGGTCGGCCCAGTTGATCTCCTCGCTCGTCCGCGGCCCGAACATCGAGTTCGCCGGCACGTGGTCGAGCCCGGTCTCGGTGGCGTTGATGATGGTCGTGCTCGGAACCCACGTGGCCATGTCGTAGGCGATGTCGGGTGCCCCGGAGAAGGACACCGCGGCGATGAACAGGTCAGGGTGGCGGGCGGCGTAGCTCATCGAGCAGAAGCCGCCCTGAGAGAGACCGGCGATCGCTCGCCCATCCCGCGAGGCGATCGTGCGCAGGTTCGCATCGATCCACGGGATCAGCTGGTCGACGTGGAACGTCTCCCACTCCGGCGGCCCGTACGCGCCGCCGTTGAACCAGTCCGTGCACCAGCCGCCGCCGGTGCCATCGAGCGCGATGTCGGGCATGACCACGATCAGCGGCCGCTCGGCCGTTGTCTGTTCGGCGCGCCCGAACTCGGTCCAATCGGCGGCCCCGCCGCTCGTGCCGTGCAGCAGGTACAGCACCGGGTAGCGCCGGCGGGGGTGCGTGGCGTAGCCGGCGGGGAGCAGGATCCGGACGTGGGCCGGACCGTGCACGGCGGGATTGCCGGCGGCGCCGTCAAGCGCCGGGGTAGCGACCGTGAGCGCCACCAGCCGCGAGTCGAGCCGCTGCTCGGAGAGGACGCGCAGGCCGTGCGAGCTACCGAACCGGACAGCCGCGCTCGCGTGGGCCGTCGCCGCCGCGAGGGCGCCCGCGATCAGGGCCGCGACCAGCGCCTGTCCTAGGAGCGACCGGCGAAGTAGTCCGCGTTGATCTGGGTGAAGTTCCGCCACTCCTCCGGGAGCTGGTCCTCGGCGAAGATCGCGTCGACGGGGCAGGCCTCGACGCAGGCGTCGCAGTCGATGCACTCCTCCGGGTCGATGTACAGCTGGCGGACGTCCTCGTAGCCAGGCTCGTCTTCCGTGGGATGGATGCAGTCGACTGGGCACACCTCGACGCAGGAGAGGTCCTTCAGGTCGATGCAAGGTTCGGCGATCACATATGTCATGGCAGCTTGATGCAGGGTTCGGCGATCACAAACTTCATGGAGCATTGATCGTACCTGGTATCCAGCTGGTGCCGGCCAGCGGCACGCGTGCCATCGCCGCCGCCTCGATCGTGAGCGCCACCAGGTCCTCGGGCTCCAGGTTGTGGACGTGCGATTTGCCACACGCCCGCGCCAGTGTCTGGGTCTCGAGGGTCAGCGTCCGCAGGTAGTTGGCCAGTCGTCGCCCGCCCTCGACCGGGTCCAGTCGCGCCGCCAGCGCGGGATCCTGGGTCGAGATCCCGGCTGGATCGAGCCCCGCCTGGTAGTCGTCGTAGTAGCCGGCGGCCGAGTCGAGCTCGCGGTATCCCTGATCGTGCTCCGGGGCGTTGTCGCCCAAGGCGATCAGCGCCGCGACGCCGATGGAGACGGCATCTGCGCCGAGCGCCAGCGCCTTGGCCACGTCGGCCCCGGAGCGGATTCCGCCCGAGACGATCAGCTGGACCTCGCGGTGCATTCCCAGGTCGACCAGCGACTCGACCGCCTGAGGGATCGCGGCCAGGATCGGAATCCCCACGTGCTCGATGAACACCTCCTGGGTGGCGGCGGTGCCGCCCTGCATGCCGTCGAGCACGATGGCATCGGCGCCGGCCTTGACCGCGAGCGCGACGTCGAAGTAGGTGCGGGTGGCACCCACCTTCACGTAGATCGGGACCCGCCAGTCGGTTATCTCCCGCAGCTCCTCGATCTTGATCTCGAGGTCGTCGGGACCGGTCCAGTCGGGATGCCGGCACGCGCTCCGCTGGTCGATGCCCTTCGGGAGGTCGCGCATCTCCGCGACCCGGTCGGAGATCTTGTGACCGAGGAGCATGCCCCCACCCCCGGGCTTGGCGCCCTGGCCGACCACGACCTCGATCGCGTCGGCGCGTCGCAGGTCGTCGGGGTTCATGCCGTACCGAGACGGCAGGAGCTGGTAGACCAAAACCCGGGAGTGCTCGCGCTCCTCGGGCGTCATCCCGCCGTCGCCGGTGGTCGTCGAGGTCCCCACCTCGGTGGCCCCGCGCCCCAGCGCCTCCTTGGCCTGGGCCGAGAGGGCGCCGAAGCTCATGCCGGCGATCGTGATCGGGATGTCGAGCTGAACCGGCTCGCGGGCGAATCGGGTGCCGATCACCACATCGGTGTCGCACCGTTCGCGGTAGCCCTCCAGGGGATAGCGGGAGACCGAGGCGCCCAGGAACAGCAGGTCGTCGAAATGCGGCACCCGACGCTTGGCGCCGAAGCCGCGGATGTCGTACATGCCCTCGCGCGCGGCGCGCTGGATCTCGGCGATCGTGTTGCGGTCGAACGTGGCCGACTCGCGCAGCCCGGGTTGCCATCCGTTCGCCGCGCCACGGCTCGGCACGTCAATAACTCCCGAGGTTGTCCACGTGGAAGTTGTAGAGCCGCCGGGCGGACCCGTATCGGCGAAACTCGCCCGCGTCCACGTCGTCGATCCCGGCTCGCTCCAGCAGCTCTGAGACCTCGGACAGATGCCCGCCGCGAACCTCCTTCTCCACGCAGTCGGCGCCGAGTCCGGCGACCGAGCCGCGAACGTAGATCCGGGCCTCGTACAGCGAGTCTCCGAGCGCCTCGCCCGCATCGCCGCACACCACCAGGCACCCCCTCTGGGCCATGAACGCGCTCATGTGCCCGACCGATCCGCGCACCACCACGTCCAGGCCTTTCAACGAGATTCCGCACCGCGCGGACGCGTCCCCGTGGATCACCAGGAGCCCGCCGCGGCCACTCGCGCCGGCGGACTGCGATGCGCTGCCCTCGACGATCACCGCACCGGACATCATGTTCTCGGCCACGCCGACGCCACAGTTGCCGCGCACGCGCACGCTCGCGAGCTTGTTCATGCCGGCGCAGTAGTAGCCGACATGACCAGCGATCTCGACTTCATACGGGGCGTCGAGCCCGACCGCGACGACATGCTTGCCGCCGGGATTGAGCACCACCACCCTGCCGCCCGGCCGTTCGGGATCGACCCGGTGCAGGCGCTCGTTGAGCTCGCGAACGGTGGCGGTCGCGAGGTCGAACTCGAACGAAACGGCGCCTTCCCGGGTGACGTCGGCCGTCGCCATCACGCCACAGGCGCCGTGCCCCAGCTGTAGACCCGCCCCGGCGCGGGCTCCCACGTGATGGCCTCCTCGGCACCGGGGAGCACGGCGATCGCCCGGTACTCGGAGGCGATCGCGACCCACTCGTCGGTCTCGGCCATTATCGCCGGCTTGCACGCGATCGGGTCGCGCAGCACCGCGAAGCCGTCAGCCGTGCCCACGGCAAAGGTGTAGAAGCCGTCGAGATCCTCCAGGCATCCCTCCAGCGCCTGCTCGAGCGTCGCTCCCTCCCGCAGGCGCCAGGTCAGGTAGCCGGCCGCGACCTCGGTGTCGTTATCGGTCTGAAAGCGAATCCCCTCGCGGGCCAGCACCCGGCGCAGCCGATTGTGGTTGGACAGCGACCCGTTGTGCACCAGGCACAGATCCAACCCGGTCGAGAAGGGGTGCGAGTGCTCGGTGGTGACGCGGCTCTCGGTCGCCATCCGAGTGTGGCCGAGCGCATGGCTTCCAGAAATCTCGCCCAAACCGAAACGCCGCACGAAATCCCAAGGCAAACCGGCCTCCTTGTAGATCTCGATCGAGCGCCCCGCGCTCATCAACGTGAGCTCCGGATGCTGCTCGAAAAGCCAGTCCTGAGCGTCCCGCGCGTCGGCGTCGATCACGAACGTCGCGTGCGAGGCGCGCACCACCGGCTCCACGGCGCCGCCAAACGCGAACTCGAGCTCGGTCGCGAGCCGATCCCAGCCCGGCTCCGCCGCGCTCGAGTGCAGCGACACCTTGCAGGACCCAAGCGGCGCCGGATCGCGATAGAACGCGACCCCCGCACTGTCCGGACCCCGGTCCGACAGCTGCTCGAGCATCCTTGACAAAAGCTCGCCCAGCTGCTCGCCCAGCGGCGGGACCTTCGTGTAAATGCCTGCTATCCCGCACATGTCACGGAGCGTAGACATTCGGATGACGGGCTCCAATGGCTTCCGGGAGCACACTTTCGGCCCCGAATGTGGTGACTCGCTCTACTTCTTTACGCGGTCTTAGCGCTCATTTGTGGGCCTGCACGCCCGCGTGGCGCGCAGGCCCCGCGCACGCCTATACAGCTGATGGGGCCCACGCGCTGAGCTTGCGCTGAGCCCGCCGCACGACGTTAAGTGCCTCGCGCAGCTCCGTCCGGGCGATCGGCGGGAGCTCATCCGGGTCGATCAGGTTATCCGGGGGCAATCCGGACGCGATCAGATCGGCGTGATGCTCGAATCGGATCCGGGTGATCACCTCGAAGGCCTCTTCGAGCGCTTCCGCGCTTCCACGGTCGAGCTCACCTACGTTCGCGACCGCCTCGATTCGGTCGAGCGTGCCCGAGATCGTCACCCCGGCGGCCAGCGCGTGGAATCGCACCAGGTTGACGGTCGGGATGATCGCGCCGCGCTTCAGGTCGAGCCGGTGCGGAGGATCGCCTTCACGCCCGGTGACGAGGTGGCCGCGGAACCCGATCGCCACCGGGTAGCCGACCGCCGTGCGCGCCATCAGCCGCATGAACTGCGGATGGAGCCGGGCGCCGCGAATCCGCTCGGTCAACTCGGAGGCGAGCTGCAGCCCGCCCGCGGCCGGGCGGAAGTCGAACGCGACCGTCGCGCGGATCAGATGCGACTCGTCGGGCTCCTCCATGCTCTCGTCGAACGTCTTGAGCCAATCATCCTTGGACATCCGCCACAGCCGCTTGCCGGCGAGCACGCCGTTGTTGTCGATACCGATGCCACAGCGACTCAGCCCCTCGTTGACGCTCGAGCCGAGCCGCTCGAAGTACGCGTCGACCTCCGCCTCCGTTCCCGGGTCCGGCGTCCCATAGGCCAGCGCGTTGTCCTGGTCCGAGGCGAGCGTGAATTCCCGGCGCGCGGCGCTCCCCAGATCGAGCCAAGCCCACGGAATGGGCGCCGGCTCGCCCTGCCAGATCGCAAAGTCGACGAGCCGCGCGACGACCGCATCGTGCTGAAGGCTGAGGACCCGGCCGAGGTCGCGCGGAGGCACTCCGGCCCGCATCAGCAGCATGAACAGCTGCGGGAGACGGGCGGCGGCACGAACCAGCGCCTCTTCGTCGGGCGCGTCGAGGATCGTGTGGCGCAGCGCGATCGGGCTGCGCGCGTCGAGCGCCAGCAGGTCGGAGGCCGACAGCACCCCGCAGACCCGCCCACCGTCCAGCACCGCGACGTGCTCGACGCCGGCCGAAAGCATGTCGATCGTGGCCTCGATCGCGAGCTGGGTGGCAGGGATGGTGTGGACGGGGGTTCGAGCGATTCCGCGCACAGGTCCGTCGAGCGCGCCCTCCGAGCGGCCCCCCGCCACGGCGGCGCGCACCTCCGCGTCGGTGACGAGCCCGAGGGTGTCGTGATCGAGCCTCACGAGCAGCGCTTGCGTGGCCGCGTCCCCGAGCGTCTCGGCGGCGTCGCGGACGGACGCGTCGGGCTCGCAGAAGGTCGCCGGCCTCATGATCACCGATACCGGCGTCGTGCCGACCTCGTGCAAACCGTGAACGGTGTGCCCGGTCCGGGTCATGCGCTTGCGCATGGTGGACGCGACGTACTTCGCGCCCGCGACCGTCCCGAGGATCCGGCGCGAGGCCTCGGCGCTCAGCAGCAGGCATCGGGATGGCTCGCGCGCGCGTACGGTGAACGTGGGCGCCATCCCGGTCAGCAGCGAGGGATGCCCGAAGCACTCGCCGGGCTCGAGGATCTGGACCACCTCGCCCTCGTGCAGGAGCTCCATCGAGCCGGTGAGGATCACCGCCACCCCGGGCGCTGGACGCCCGTCCTCCACCAGCACCACCTCGCCCGTCTCATACGAGCGCTCCGGCGCGCCCGTGATCAGCTCGCGCAGCTCCTCGGGGTCGATCGCGTCGAATGGCGGATAATGCGCGAGAACTGTGTCCAGGTTCTCCATGTCGGGCCGTGCAATTGTGTGCGCATCGCGTCTGGGACGCGTCCGAGGTACGTGTCAGCCTAGTGCCCTCGTACCCCGGGATATGGAGGGCTAATGGCTGACGTCTCACCCCAGCACGACGAACTCGTCTACGAGTCTGCTGGATTGCCGAAGACGACGAACTGGTGGGGTGCGTTCGTAATCGGGCTGGCGGGGACGATCCTGGTCACGGGGATCGCGCCCGTGATGGTCACCGAGCTCGGAGCGTCGTCGGTGCCCGTGATCGTCTTCATCACGATCACCGGCTACATCGTGTGCCTGCTGCTCGCCGAGCTGTCGGCGATGATGCCCGACCGCTCCGGCGGCTTGCCCTCCTACGCCTACCCGGCCTACAAGGACAAATATCCGCGGACCGCCGAGCACGTCAACGGCTTCACGGCCTGGGCCTACTGGCTCGGGTGGTTCCCCGTGGCGCCGCTGAACATGATCCTCGCGTCGTTCTACATCGTCGACCGCCTCAAGCTTTCAACCGCGGGCTTCACGCCGATCCACACCCCGATCGCCTGGTGGACGCTGGGCATCTCGGTCGGTGGCCTGTTGTTGCTCTCCATCCCCGCGGTGCGGGGGCTGCGGTTTGGGACGGTGTTCGCGACCTCGCTCGCGCTGCTGTCGATGATCCCGCTGACGTTCCTCGCCATCGCCTGGATTTTCCATCCCTCGGTGGTCGACTTCGGTCAGCTCTGGCACTTCCGCCGCACGAGCGGCGCAAGCTTCTTCTCCTCGCAGTTTGGCCATGGATGGCTGACGCTGTACATCGCGTTCTCGTTCCTTTTGACCTGGAACGTGATCGCGATGGAGGCCGCCGCCTGCTACATCGGCGAGACCCGCAACCCCGACCGCGACGCCAAGATCGCGATGAACCTCGAGGGGCTCTACGGCCTCTTCATCTACACGATGATCCCGGTGGCTTTCATCATCGTGCTCGGCCTGAGCGCACTCGGGAACGCCGCGCTCGTCGACCCGAAGACGATCTTCGTCCACTACGCGGCGGCCGTGTTCGGAGCGGGGACCGGGAGCAGCATCCTCGAGTGGCTGATCGCGATCATGCTCATCCTCGCGCTGATCCTGTCGGCGCTGAACGCGATCACGGGAACCGCGCGGTCGCTTCACCAGATGTCGACCGACGGCCAGTTCCCGCGCTTCTTCCAGCACGTCAACTCGCACGGGGTTCCGAACCGCTCGATGTGGTTCAACGTGGCGTGCTCGATCGCGGTCGTGTTCATGGGCGGCGCCGTCGAGATCTACACGTTCTCCAACGTCGGCTACCTGGCCGCGTTTATCCCGGTGCTGATCGGCTACTTCCTGCTGCGCAAGCATCGCCCGAACGTCCGGCGGCCGTTCAAGCTCCCCGAGTGGATGAAGTACGTGGCGCTGGTGGTCGCCGGCATCTACCTGGTGATCTACTTCTACGGGGGCCCGACGTACGCGTCGTGTACGTGTAACGCGGCCGGGCGCAAGACCCTGCCCTACTACTTCATCGGCTGGGCTGTGCTGCTGTCCTACCTGGCCTTCTACTACTACCGAAAGCGGGTAGAGGACAGGCGAACGCCGGCCGAGGCCGAGCCGGCGCCCGCATCGAAGACGGGCGCCACGATCACCGCCGCCACCAGCGAGGGCGCCGGCCCGTGAGCCGGCTCGCCGCGGCCGTGGACGACCCGCAGTCGCCTTCGACCGAACGGTTCGACCGGATACTTCTTGCCTCTGAGGGGCGCAGGATCCCCGACGCGGCGATCGAGCGCGTGCTGGAGCTGGCGGCGCCCGGCCACGCCAGCGTGCACGTGTTCTCGATCGCCCGCGTGCACGGCACCTCGTTCGGCATGCCGGTGCCGGGCTTGCTGCCCACCCGGCAGGAGTGGAAGGAGCAACGCGACCTGGTGGCCAAGGCGGTCAAGCGCCTCCACCGCAAGGGACTCGAGGCCGAGGGCCACGTCCTCGGCACGCGCAAGGCCACCAAGAAGATCATCGAGGAGGCCAAGCGCGAGGGCTGCGACGCGATCGTGATGGCCGCCGACCCCGATCGCAACCCGTTCGTCGGCGACTTCATGTGGACCCAGGAGCCCCAGCGCGTGCGCCGGCGGGCCAAGGTGCCCGTGTTCCTCGTCGTGGACGGGGACTGAAGCGCGCCGAGCCGTTCGGTCGCCGGCGCCGGCACCGCAGGCCGGCGCCGGCGAAGGGGGTGGCTTGCCCTCCCACCCTGAGGGCTGAGCGCTTTACGAAGACGCCCCGGGCCGCCCGTGAAGTCGCGCCAGCTTGATCGCCAGCTCGAGCGACAGCAGGTCGTCCTCGTCGAGGTTGAGCGCGGTGAGCTCCTCGATACGCCCCAGGCGCTGGCGCAGCGTGTTCGGATGGATGAACAGGGCGCGGGCGCTCTCGATGACGCTGCGGCGCTCGGCCAGGTACCGCTCGAGGGTGTTCAGCAGCTCGGTCCGCCGCTTGCGGTCATACGCGATCAGCCCGTCGACGGCCGCGCGCATCCGATCGTGCGGGGCCTCATCGGCGCCGATGTGCACGAGATAGCGGTAAGCACCGACCTCCGAATAGGCGATGGCCCCGCCGTCACCCAGCAGCGCCCTCCCGATCGTGGCGGCATCCAGCGCCTCGCGATAAGCGCGCGTGGCGTCCGCCGGGCGGTCGTGAACTTCGCTCACCCCGATCGTGGCGCCGGCGCTCGCGCCCAGCTCGCGACAGGATCGCAGCACCTCCTCGGCTCGCTGCTTGCGAGTAGCGCCGAGCGCTAGCACGGCCCGCACGGGACCGGGGCCCGCGTCGATCGCGGTATGCGGCGCGAGCGCCGCGAGGCCGCTGCCAACGACTTCCGCCGCCGCTCGCCACTCGCCGGACGCCTGCTCCCGCCCACCGCCAGCCTCAGCGCACACCATCACATAGGGGCCACTGAGATCGCATCGGACCTCGGCCGCCTTCGCGACGGCGAACGTGGTCGCTCCCGCCGCCAGCGCCTCGAACAGGTCCTTCACGATGTTGGCGTTCGTCAGGCCCTCGATCAGCTCGGCGCGCTTGATCCCGATCGCCGCCAGGTGGGCGATCGCCCGAGCGATCTCGGTGTCCTCCTCGGTGAATGGATGACGGGCCGGAGCGCCGGCGCACAGCAGACCGATCCGCTCCCCGCCCGCGGTCAGCGGCGTCACGAGCAGCGCGCCGACGTCGAGGTCGGGCCACAGGGTTCGCGCCGGCGGCTGAGCCGCGCTGCCGTCGATCGCCGCCAGCAGGACCCCGGCGGCCGATAGCGCCGGCGGACTCGAGGCCCTCCGCGGCGCCGAGGCCAGCAGCTGCAACCCGTCGCCGGCGGAGTCGAGCCGGTGGACCTGGCAGATCTCGGCGTCCAGCAGCCGGCGGGCGCCCACGGCGACAATCTCCCCCAATGCGCCGACCTCGGTCGCCGTAGCCACCTCCTGGGCAAGCCCGGACAGTCCGGTGAGCGCGTCCACCCGGCGGCGCTGCTGGTCGTAGAGCTGAGCGTTCTCGATCGCGCCGCTGATCAGCGAAGCGATGTGCACGAGCAGGTTCAACGTGTCCTCGTTGAACTCGTGGGGTGCCTCGGTGTGCAGGACGATCACGCCGATCGTGGTCCCCGCGCGCGAGAGGATCGGCACCGCCACCATCGACTGGAAGCGCTCCTCCTGCAGCAGCGGGAAGTACTTCATCCGCGCATCGTCCATCGCGCGCTCGCGGATGAACTCGGGCGTCCGGTGGCGGGCGACCCACCCGGTAAGCCCCTCGTCGAGCCCCATCTGGACCTTGCCCACCGCGTCGGCGAAGACGGGGGATGCGGCGCGCATCGTCAGCTGGCCGTCTTCGAGCAGGTAGATGAAGCATGCGTGGCAGCCGGTGGCGTCGGTAGCGAGGTCCACCACTCCCTGGAGCATCGGCACCATCTCGAGCGACGAGGAGACCAGCTTGATGACGCCGTAGAGCGTTCGGTTCTCATCGCGGAGGCTCTGGAGCCCGACGCTGCCCGAAGTCGTCCGTTCTGCCCTGACTGACACTGAAGAAGCGCACCTCCTATGTGCGAACCGCACATGCTAGATGGCGCCAACGGGTGGCGGCGGCTATTGCCCCAGCACGCCCGCCGGAGATATACATCCAGACATGGCTACCACCGAACACGTAGAAGGCACGCAGTCGCAGGCCGCCGCCGACCACGCTCGCAAGATCGTCTCGGAGCGCGGGATCGAGTTCCTGTTCGCGCAGTTCGTCGACATGCACGGCAAGCCGAGCGCCAAGCTCGTGCCCGCGCATCACCTCGACGATCTGCTCACCGAGGGAGCCGGGTTCGCGGGCTTCGCGGCCGGAGACATCGGGCAGGGCCCCCACGATCCAGACATGATCGCGATGCCCGACCCCGCGAGCTTGACGATCTTGCCCTGGCAGCCGAACGTCGCCCGGTTCGCGTGCGATGTCACTGTGGAGGGCGAGCCGTGGCCGTACTGCCCGCGCACGATTCTGCGCAACGCCCTGGCGCGCGCCCAGGCCACGCACGGCCTGCAGGCCAAGATGGGGTGCGAGCTCGAGTATTTCGTGCTGCGTCGGCGAGAGGACGGCGGCCTCGAGGTGGCCGACGAGCGCGACACCCTCGATCTGCCCTGCTACGACATGCGCGCGCTGACGCGCAACCTCGACTTCGTCTCGCAGGTGGCAAAGGCGGTCACCGAGCTCGGCTGGGACAACTACGCGACCGACCACGAGGACGCGAACGGCCAGTTCGAGCAGAACTTCCAGTACGACGACGTGCTCGCGACGTGCGATCGGGCTGTGTTCTTTCGCTACATGGTGGAAACCCTGGCCCAGCAGCGGGGGCTGATCGCGACCTTCATGCCCAAGCCGTTCGCGCACCTGACCGGCAACGGCTGCCACTTCCATTTCAGCCTGTGGCGGAACGGCGAGAACGCCTTTGAGCGCGACGCGGTCGAGGATCCCCGGGGGATGGGTCTCTCCGAGCTCGCCTACCAGTTCATCGGGGGACTGAAGACTCACGCCAAGGCATACATCGCGGTGACCGCTCCGACCGTCAACTCCTACAAGCGCCTGGTCGTGGGAGCTCCGACGAGCGGCGCGACCTGGGCGCCGGCCTACATCAGCTACGGCTACAACAACCGCACGCAGATGCTGAGGATCCCCGCGCCGGGCCGCATCGAGGACCGGACGGTCGACGGATCGTGCAATCCATATCTGGGTGCCACCGCGATGCTCGCCGCGGGCCTCGACGGCATCGAGCGTCGGCTGGATCCGGGCGAGCCGAACTCGGCGAATCTCTATGAGCTCTCGGAGGAGGTGCGCGAGGCGCAGGGGATCGAGCTGCTCCCCGCGAACCTGCTCGACGCCACGCGGGAGCTCGAGCGCTGCCACGTGCTTCGCGAGGCGCTCGGCAAGACTCGCGACGGCGACTACGTCGACTACTTCATCAAGGTCAAGCGCCGCGAGTGGCAGGCCGCGCACGAGCAGATCACCCAGTGGGAGCTCGACCGCTACCTGCAGCTGTTCTGATTTCTGACGCCGTCCCGGGGATGGGTGGGGGTGTGCTGAAAAAGGCTCGCTATTGGGGCCTTTTTCAGCACACCCCCCGTGTTCGAAGTGGCTCGCGCTGTCGGGGCGGGGCTCGCGCGACCTACCCGCCGCGCGCCACCGCCAGCAACGCCAGCAACTCATACGCGACCGCCGCCGCGTGCAGCGCGGTGACCTGACCCGGCGAGTCGTACGGCGGCGACACCTCGACCACGTCGAAGCCCGAGAACTGAAGGCCCGCCAGCGCGCGCAAATAGGCCAGCGCCTCCCGCGGCTCGAGGCCCGCGACCTCCGGAGTCCCTGTCCCGGGAGCAAACGCCGGGTCGAGCACGTCTATGTCGAACGACAGGTAGGCGGCCGTTTCGCCGACGCGCGCGCGGACCCGTTCACCGTACTGCGCCGGGGACAGCGCCCGGAGCTCCTCACCGGTGATCACCTCGAAGCCCATCTCCCGCGGGACGTCGAGGTCGGCCGCCGCGTACAGGGGGCCGCGCATGCCCGCCAGCACCGACCGCGACGGATCGATCAACCCCTCTTCGACCGCGCGGCGGAACGGAGTGCCGTGGAAGTACTTCTCGCCGTAGTAGCTGTCCCACGTGTCCGCGTGGGCGTCGAGCAGGATGAGGCTGACCGGGGCGCCGGCCGCGGAAGCCTGCGCGCGCAGCTCACCCAGCACGATCGAGTGATCTCCCCCGATCACGAGCGGCACGATCCCGGCCCGAAGCACCGGTTGCAGCCCCGCATCGATCTGCTCCACGGTGCGACGCGCGTTGCCCGGCGTGATCTCGAGATCCCCCCCGTCGACGAGCGACAGCGTGCCGAACACGTCCACGTCAAGCGGCGGGTGGTAGGGCCGAAGCAGCGCCGAGGCCGATCGGACCGCTTCGGGCCCGAACCGCGCTCCCGGGCGAAAGCTCGTCGCGGTGTCGAAAGGCACCCCGACGATCGCCGCGTCGACATCCTCGTGCGGGAGCGCGACGTGCGGCAGCCGCGCGAACGTGCGGATGCCGGTGTACCGGGGAGCCCGGCTCGCGTCCGGAGGCTCGAAGCGATGGTCCCGTCGGATCTCGGCCACGGTGCCAGATTAAGGACTCGTCGCAAAATCATCTCGCTGCCGGCCTGTCCGACTTGTCGTGGCCGTTACATCTTCGGCGCGCGGTCTTGGCCTGCCCCGAGCCTGACGCGATTTATCGCGGCCGGTGGCCCCAGGCGGCGATCGTCGCCTGTGACATGAACGACAGCCGCGGATCGTCGCAAAGCTCGATCACTCGGTCGACCTCGGAGGCCCTCACCCGACCGTGAGCGACCAGCTGCTCGCGGAGCTGGATCAACGTCAGGTGCCACAAAGTTCCCCCGGCCTCGCCTCCACGCCAGATCGAGAGGCGGCCCTCGCACTCGACCCCGATCAGTCCCGCGGCCCACAGGGCGCGATCGAGCTCCCGTCCACAGAACGGATCAAACGCGTGTTGATCGGCGAGCACGGCGTGGTGAGCGTCGAGCACGCGCACGAACAGCGCCCTCGTCTCGGGATCGAGCCCCGCGGTGGGAGCGAGCGAGTGGAAGTCCATCTCCTCGACCAGCAAGCATCCGCCGGGCTTCACCGCGCCGACCATGCGCTGTAGCGCCAACTCTCTGTCGGCCAGCCACGCGAGCAGCAACCGCGCGTGCACAAGGTCGAACTCGCGCTCCGGAAGCTCGTCGGTGAGGACGTTGTGGACGCTGACCTCCAGGTTCGGGTGCGTCAGCTCCTGCAGGACGGTCGTGTCGAGGTCGGTCGCGAGCACCGAGCCTCCCGGTGCGGTGCGGCCGCACAGCCAGCCCGCGACCGAGCCGCCCCCGGCGCCGACCTCCAGGCAGCGCCACCCCTGCTGCACGCCGAGCCTGTCCAGCAGGCGGAAAGTACCGTCGTCCAGCATCGCCGCGAGTAGCCGCAGCCGCTCGGGCTGCACCGCGCGGGCGTTACTGAATGCGTACGTCGTCGGCTTCACCATCTTCGCCCCATCCGGTCGAGGTGTACATCGCCGGGCGCGAAGATCGTACATCCAGATCTTCAGGCACTCAAGGCTTAGCGGCGCGAGCCCCGGCCTATGTTGGTCCGAACCGCCCCAGCCGGTACAAGACGTCCACGGGCTGCACCAGCGAACCGACCGTCTGCGGCCGGATCCGGTCCAGGTGGGTAGCGAGTGCGACGAACGCCTGCGCGGTCGCAAGGGCGTCGCCCAGAGCGTGATGGGGCAGCTCCCCGGGCTGTCCCAACACCGTGGCGAGCGTCTCCAGGGACAGCCAGTCGGGTGTCTCGCCGTCGCGCTCGCGCAGCAGCCGCCGGCCCAGCACCTCGGTATCCGCCGCGTCCGGGAGGCGCACTCGGTGCCGGGCGAAAAGCGGACCCAGGAACGCTCGCTCCACCGCCGCCGCGTGGAACACCGGCACTCGCCCGTCCAGGAGCTCGAAGATCCGCTCCAACACGTCCTCTTGCGATGGCGCAGCTTCGAGATCGGACACGAGCAGCTTGTGCAGCAATACCGCGGCTCGTTCGGAGCGCTTCAAGGTCCGCACGAGCGAGTAGAAGCTCTGACCGAGCTGCACGAGGCCATCCTCGATAGGCACCGCGCCGACCGCGATGATCACGTCCTTGCGCGGTTTGAGGCCCGTGAGCTCGAGGTCCAGTGCGCACCAGCGGGCCTCGCGCCACGGGGTGGCCGGCGCCGGCCAACTCGATCGTTGGAACGCCGTCGCCGCCGGGCCGCGGTGCGATAGAAGCCTCAATCGCGCAGCCTCCGCTGAACGCCGGCGACCGCATGGAAGACCGCTCGCAGGTGATCGCGCAACAAGGGACTGATTGCCCCCGGCTCGATCCGGTCATCCGGAGCCGAACCCGCCACGAGCTGCTCCATGTGATGGCCGATCCGCAGCTCGAGCGCGAGTTCGAACGCCTCGCTCAGCGTGCGGGACTCGCTCTCCTCGATCACCTCCGCCTGAGCGGCGGCCTGCAACCGCTCGGGAGTTGTGCCTTCGACGACGCCGGCCGCCGCGCCCGCCCACCGCGCGAGCTCAACGACCGGGATCACCGCCGCACGGCGTATGTCGAGATAGGGCGCACGGGTGCCGTCCGACTCCAGGACCGCCTCCGCGTCGAAGCCCGTCGGGGGGCTGTACTCCAGGGCACGGCGCGCGAGCGCGCCCAACACTCGGC
Source organism: uncultured Solirubrobacterales bacterium (assembly GCA_963731355.1). Classification (GTDB taxonomy): domain Bacteria; phylum Actinomycetota; class Thermoleophilia; order Solirubrobacterales; family Solirubrobacteraceae; genus Palsa-465. The sequence goes on from CAVSUS010000010.1 coordinate 93,981, forward strand.
TCTTCACATCGCCCTCCGCCAGGGGGAGCGGCTCACGAGGGGTGCCCCACAGCGCCCGGCGCTCGACCAGCACCGTCAGCTCTAGCTCGTCCTCGCCGGCGGTTACGGCCCACTCCGCCGGCGGCCGCGCGATCACGTGGTCGGTGAGTCCACAGGCGGCGAGCGTCCGCTGGACGGACAGGAGCCACTCCGACGGGGGCGGCTCGCTGCACACCACCGCTCCGCGGGCGAATGAAGCCGGTGTCATCTCGCGGCGAGCCTGACTTCCTACCGCTACCCACACCAAGCCGTCGGCGGGCACCTGGACCGGCTGCGCGGCCAGCTCGAGGGCGCGCACGGTCAGCGCGTCGACCAGCGCGGACAGGACGCGCGCCACCTCGAGCGCGCGCAGGTTGGAGCGGTGAAGGTCGAGGACGACCTCGGGAAGGCGACCCGCCGCACCCGCCAGCGCATCGGCGGTCCGCGCGCGGACGATCGCCCGCCGGGCACCGAACCACGAACGCGGCTGGGCCGCGAACAGGTCGGCGTCCTCGATCACCCCGATCAGCTGACCACGGTCGCCTATGACCGGGGCGTGCCGGAACCCCCGCTCGAGCAGCTCGAACAGCACCTCGCCGCCGAGCCGATCTGGCATGACCGAGAACACCGGCGAGCTCATCACGCCGGCCACCGGGGCGCTCAACGGCACTCCCCGAGCGACGATCTTCGTGCGGATGTCGCGGTCGGTGACGATCCCGAACCCTCCACCGCGCAGGTCCACCACCGCCGCGCCGGCGCCGGCCTCGGTCATCCGACGCGCCACCTCACGGATGCTCTCCATCGGCTCGCACCGAACCGTCGGCGCGCGGATCAGAGCGGCGACCGGCTGGTGACCCGGGTCTTGGACGCCCATCTGGAGCTCGCGGCTTCGCGCGCGCTCCAGCAGGGGCCGAGCGACGGTCACGGGAATCCGATAGGTCAGCGTGTCCTCCGCCGCGCGGGCCTCGAACCCGGGGGGAAGGCCGGAGAGCATCGCCGCATGGCCGAACGTGTCCCCCGCGCCGAGCATGTCGAGCAGATGCCCCTCGTGCGCGATGTCGACGGCCCCGCTGAGGATCACCCGCAGGAACGTGACCGGGCCGCCGTCCTCGGAGAGGATCACCTCTCCGGCCGGATAGAACTCGATCTGCGTCTCGGCGACCACCTCGCCTAGCTCTTCGGGGGCGAGGGTGTCGAACGGCGATCGCTGGGCGAGGAACCGCGCAATCTCGCTCAGGCCGGCTTCCAGCTCGACCTCCTTGGCGCCATCACGCCGCTCGTTCCCATTCCGTGAGGCTACCTACCGACCCGCGTCATCCGTGCTCATGGCGTGCTACCAGTGCTAGCGCAAAAGGCCGAGCCGCTGCCCGCGCTGCACCGCCTCGGTGCGATTGCGGACACCCAGCTTGCGGTACAAAGAGCTCGTGTGTTCCTTGACCGTGTGCTTTGAGAGGTGCAGGTTCTCGGCGATCTCGGGATTCGTGGCGCCCGACGCCATCAGCTCGAGCACTGCGCGCTCTCGGTCCGAGAGACCCAGGGCTCCGTGGCGATCATGGCGCGGGAACACCATCTTGCCGAGACCCACGGCGCGCACGGCGCTGGCGATCCGCGCGGCCGGCCAGTCCTTGTAGGCGAACCCGGACGCGCCGGCGGCCCGCGCCGCGTGGGGAGAGATCTCCCCGGCGCCGGAGAACAACAGCACCCGGGTGCTCGGCTCCGCGGCTCGCAGCTGTTCGCAGATCTCCGCGCCCGACTCCTCGCCGATGAACAGGTCGACCAGCGCCACGTGCGGGCGGTAGCGCGCCACGAGCTTCATCGCCTCCCCGCCGGTGTGTGCGCTCACGCAACGCTCCACCCACGGCTGCTGGGTCAGCATCAGGCGAAAGCCCCAGTGCACGACGTCGTGGTCGTCGACGACGAGCACGCGCAGACGCTCGGGACTCCGCGCCTGGTCAGCCATCGGTGTACGGAACGACGAGACGGACCTGCCAGATGCCGGGCTCGCGCTCGCCGAACTCGACCACTCCCCCGCTCTGCAGCGCCTCGAACGCCGCCAATCGCAGCCCCATCCCGGCCTGGCGCGTGTGCCCCTTGACACCGTCATTGGCGACCTCGAGCACGAACGCTCCCTCGCTGCGACGCACCCGGACACTCACTCTGGTCGGGCTGGCGTGCCGGTGGGCGTTGCGAACGGCCTCGGTGAGCAGCGACTGCGCGAGCGGCTCGAGCGCAGCCGGAACGTCGCCTTCCTCTCCCTCCTCGAGTCGCACGCCCAGATCCGGGTGCATGTGAGCCAACCGGTTGACCTCGGCCGCGAACGTGGTCTGCGTCGCTCGAGGCGTCCGCCCGAGCGGCCGCTGGAGGGCGCTGCGCAGGTCGGCCAGCGCGGATTGGGTCTCGACCGCGCACCGGTGCCGGGCTTCGCCGGGCAGATCCCCCTCCCCGTCGAGGGCCATCGACACCCCGAACAGCCGCTGAATCACGCCTTCGTGGATCTCACGGGCCAGGTCGATCCGCTGCTCGAGCTGGTGGGCCTCCTCGGCCTGCTTGGCGACTATCCTCGCGACCGCCGCCAGCGCCGCCGCCTTGCCCAGCGTCCACAGCAGGTAGCGCTCGGATTCATCCAGCGGCGGAGAAGGCATCAGCCGGTCGGCGAGGATCACCCCGACGTCGCGGCCGCCCGCAACCATCGGGGCGCACACCAGCCGCACGGGCTCGGGGAACAGCCCCGCGTACTCCTCGGGCACCTGATCGGCGAGGTCCCCCGCGAATTCGATCACGCGGTCCTCGCGAAGCGACTGCGCCGCGATCGGCGCGGACTCCACGGTCACGTGCGCCTCGGCGAACTGCTCGAGATCGACACCGTGGGCGCCTGCCGCTCGGACCCGGCGCGCGGCGACGTCGTATCGAAAGATGATCGCCCGCCGCATGCGCGCGAGCCGGCACACCGCCTCGCACAGCCGGTCGTAGAAGCGGCCGCCGTTAGTCCCGGGCCCGGATTCTGAGAGCACCTCGACTAGCAACTCGAGCGCCTCGATTCCAGACTCGCTACGAGCTTCCGCGGCGGCTGAGGCATCCATGACCATGCGTCAGCTCGGGGCGAGCGCGGTACGGCACGCACGGCCGGGCGGCGCTAGTTCGTGCGGCCGGCCATCAGCCCGAGCCGCAGCACGTGCTGCGGCGCCAGGTATACGCGCCAGCGCTCCTCGCAACGTGGGCATCGGCATTCGACCGAGGGATCGTAGCCCTCCAGCGCCGTGTGCCACTCGACGTCCTCGCTGTGCAAGCAGATCGGGCAGGCGAGCGACGCGGTTACGAGCGCGTCAGGATCGTCTTCGCGAAATCGGGCTGTGTCGGCAAGCATCGGTTGCATCCGAGGATTGCCGCGCTTGGCCATCTGAACAAGCCGGCGCTGTGCACAACCCCCCGCGTGGGGGGCGAGGGCTTAGAGAGGCTGCTTAGACCGGTAGCGACTGGGAGCGGGCGATGGGCCGCTTGCCCCATCGGCTGCGCGTCGCAAAGTCGAGCAGGCGGTCGATGTAGTCGCGCAGCGGAGAGACCCTGATCCCCGCGGGCTCGAGCCGGGCGCGCGTCGCCGTCTCGTCGAACACGGCGCTGATCGAGAAGTAGGGGAAGTAGGCGCTGCCGGTCTCGAACGCCGAGCCTCGAGCGACTGGTATCTGCAGCGACGCGAACTCCGCCGGTGGCAGCATCTTAGGCGCGGGCCTGTGGAAGTAGCCGCTGGCCAGCTGGGCGACCTCCCCGATCGTGCTCGCCTGCGCGCCGGCGGCCAGGTGATAGGTCTCGCCGATCCCGTCGACGGCCTCGCACAGCTCGTAGATGGCGTCGGCCACATAGTCGACCGAGACTACGTCGAGCGGCGCCGACGGTGAGGCCGGAATCGCTTCGAACAGACCCCGCGCGAGCGCCCGTAGCGGCCAGTACAGCACGTTGAACGCAGAGGTCCAGCCACTACGGCGATCTCCGACCACGATGCTGGGGCGCAGTATCGTGAACGGCAGCCCGGGTTGCGCGCGGACGAGCTGCTCGGCCTCGAACTTGGACTGCTCGTAGGAGTTGTTGAAGCGCTGTCCGACGTCGAGATCACTCTCGGTGAACCGGCCGGCGTGCGTCCCGGCGACGTACGCGGTCGACACGTGCCCGTACCGGGTGAGCCCACCGAGCTCGCGAGCGAGCTCGGCGAACTCGAGCATCCTCCGCGTGCCCTCTACGTTGATCTTCCGAGCTTCCTCGAGCGGGAGCGTGAACGACACCGAAGCGGCGCTGTGGACGATTGTGGTGACCTCGCGCGCGAGCTGTTCGCGGCGCGTTCGGGTGAGGCCGAGATCCGGGGCGGTTAGCTCGCCCGCAACCGCGCGGACGCGCTCCGCGTGGCGCCCAGCGGCCCGAGCGCCGAACAGGTTCGTCAGCACGTCGTTGAGGCGCTCTTGGGCCGCGGAATCGCCGTCAGCCCGGATCAGCGCGTACACGGGCCGATCGCCCCGCTCCAGGTATCGGGCGAGGACCTCCATGCCTACGAAGCCGGTCGCGCCCGTGAGCAGCGCAGCGCCGGTTTGCGCGCGGTTCAACACCGTTACAACAGTCGATCACCGGGCCCGCGATTGCCACGATCGGGGGGGTCAAACCCGACAATCGGGGGGTCACCTGGAGCGGCCGGCTCAGGCCTCCGGGCCTCCAGCCAGCTCGTCGATCAGGTCGGCGAGGCGGAGCAGCAGGTCCGGCGCGAGTTCCTGTTCGATCTCCGGGAGCCCCGCGTAGAAGGCTCGCTGGCGCCCCCGCAGCCACTCGTCCTGGCTGGCGAGGACATCGTGTCCGAAGTCGGTCAGTGTCACGGTGACCGCGCGACGGTCGTCGGCGGCGCGGGTGCGACGGATGATGTCGCGGCGCTCGAGCGCGTCGAGGATACGCGTCGCCGTCGACGCCGCGATGCCCGCCTCGTCTGCGAGCTCACGAACCCGAGCATCCTCCCGAGTCGCGAGCGCCTGCAGCAGCGCGTATTGCGACAGGGTCAGAACGCCGTCATTCGATTGCGTCGCGGCTCCGCGAGCGCGCCTCACGGCTTGCGCGAAGGCATCGAACGCAGCCAGGAAGCGATCGCTCTGCGCGCGGCTCGAAACGGGCTCCCCGGGGCCCGAAGCCGAGTCGACGCGCCTCTCCACCGACTCCAAGAAGGCGGGCGCAGTCATCTCCATTGGCAGCGTACCAGGTCCATTTGGCATGGCAATGTTTGGCATGCTACGCTTATCGGCGAGGAGCAAGACGTGTTCCACAACATCCTCGTTAGCGTCGACGGCTCTCCCCACGCCAACCGAGCGTTGGCGGAGGCGATCGACATCGCGGTCGCGGACAACGCCCGCCTGACGATCCTGACCGCGGTGCCGAGGAGCCCGCTGTGGATGTGTGCGTCTCTGTCGGTGCCACCGCCGCCGCCACTCGACCGCGAGCTGGAGAAGGAGTCGGCCGAGATCCTCCGAAACGCGGTTGCGAAGGTCCCGGACTGCGTCTCGGTGACCACGATCCTCACCCGCAAGCGCGCCCGCGAGGCACTAAGGGAGCGCATCGCGACTGGCCACCACGACCTCCTCGTGATCGGGTCCCGGGGGCGCGGCGCGCTCGTCTCCGCGTTGTTCGGCAGCCTCGGTCACCACGCCCTCAACCACAGCCCGATCCCGGTGATGATCGTGCACGACGAGACGCCGCGGCGAACGCGATTCGCAGACGGCACGACATCCTCGCAAGCCGATCAGCCCGGTTCGCCGACTGCGCATCCGCCAGGGGTGCCCGCGCCTCGCTCGGTGTGAGCAGGCGCCCGTGGCCCGCCGCGTACGCACGAAGTAAGGGCGAACAGCGCGGGTCCGAAACGCGGGCCCGCGCCCGCCCTCAGTACTCGACGCGGCGCGGAAGCCCCTTGGCTTCCGTGACCCAGCGCGCGACATCGCTCGCCGGCGGAACGCGCCGAACGAGATGCTTGGTGTCGTTGACCTCCGCGAGCTTCTCGCTCAGATGCTCGGGGTTGCGCTGGGCGAGCTCCACGACCGTGTCCACTCCTGCCGCCTCCAGCAGCTCGGCGTACTCCCCGGCCACGCCGTTGATGCGGAACAGGTCGGCGTGATTGACCCACTTCAAAATCCGTTTTTCGCTGATCCCCGAACCCTGCGCGATCTTCTCCCGGCCCTCGGGCGTCGCGCCGGACGACAGCAGCGACTCGACGCTGTCGACGCCGGCGCCCTGAAGCTGTGCGGCGTACTCCTCCGCGATCCCCTCGATCTCGACCAGATTGGTCATGCGCGCTCTCCTTCCTCGCCTGGCGTTGATCTTCTGCCGGCACCGCGGTCCCCGATAGATCGGGCCCCGGCGCCCGAAAACGCCTCCAGGTTAGGCCCGCTCACCTCCGCCGTCAACCAGCCAATCTTCAGCCGTCAACCAGACCCATCAACTCCGTCATCGTCTCCGGAGTCGCCTCTTCCATCTGGACCGCGCCAGCCAGGACCCGCTCGATGTCGGCCATGTCCTGCTCGGTGAGCGTCACGCGCAACGCCCCCAGGCTCTCCTCGATGTGCCGGATGCTCCGCGAGCCGACGATCGCCGTGTCCACGGCCGGGTGCGCGAGCGTCCACGCGATCGCCAGCTGACTGACCGTGTACCCACGCTCCTGGGCGAACCGCTTCAGCTCCGCCACGACCTCGAGATTGCGCTCAAATCCCTCTCCCGTGAACGACGGGCTGACCCGCCGCCAGTCGTCGCTGGCAAACGTGGTGTCGGCCGACATCGCGCCGGTCAGGAGCCCGTGGGCGAGCGGCCCGTACACGAGCACCCCGATGTCGTGCTCCTGACAGTAGGGCAGCACTCCCGCCTCGATCTCCCGATTGAACATCGAATACGGCGGCTGCAGCGTCTCCACCGGACGTGCTCGCGCGAATTCCGCGATCTGGCCCGCGTCGAAGTTCGACACGCCCGCGTGGCGGATCTTCCCCTCGTCGACCAGCGTCTGGAGCTCCTGAGCCGTGTCCGCGTAGGACACCGACGGATCCGGCCAGTGGACCTGATAGAGGTCGATGTGGTCGCTGCCCATCGCGCGCAGGCTCTCCTCCACCCCCCGCCGGAGCCACGCCGGGCTCGAGTCGCGTACCAGCCCCCGTTCCTCATCCAGCCTGAGGCCGCCCTTGGTCGCGATCACGACCTCCTCGCGACGATGGTCGAGATCGTCGCGCGGCGCGCGTCCGAGCACCCGCTCTGACTCACCGAACCCGTACGCCTGCGCGGAGTCGAACAAGCTGATCCCCTGCTCCCGGGCAAATCGGATCGCGGCGATCGCCTCTTCGAGATCGAACTGTCCCCAGTCGCCGCTCAGCTGCCACGTGCCGAAGGCAATCGGCGACACCTCGAGGCCGCTCGTTCCCAGCGTCACGGTGTTCATCGGGCTCCCTTTCGCCATGGGTTTAGATTCAAGCCTTCCGAAAGTAAGGAGAGCAGATGAAGATCGCAACCTTGGGCAGAGGCAGGATCGGCGGAGGGCTTGGGGACCTGTGGGAGAAAGCGGGTCATGAAGTGACACGCCTGGGCCGCCACGGCGGCGACGTCTCCTCCGCGGACGCGGTCCTGATAGCGGTGCCCGGGGCGTCGGTCCCGGAGGCGCTGAACGCAGTAAACGGCCTCGAGGAAAAGACCGTCATCGACGCGACCAACGTTGTCCGCTCCTCGCCTCCGGACGGATATGCCTCGAATGCGGAGTACATCAAGGCGCAGACTCGAGGGCCCACGGCAAAGTCGTTCAACGTCAACTTCGCGGCGCTGTTTGACCAGATCGGACAAGCAAGCTCCCGCCCCGGGAACCTTTGGTGCGGAGACGAGGAGGCGCGCGAGGTCGTCGAGCAGCTCAACCGCGACGCCGGCTATGAGCCGATCTACGCCGGCGGGCTCGAGAACGCCGCTCTCCAGGAGGGCGTCCTGGGGCTCTGGTTCGCGATCACCCAGGCCGGGACGGGCCCGTTCTTCTACCGGATGGCGCCGCCGGACCGCCTCTGAGATGCGCCTCTCCGTACTCGACCAGTCGCCGATCCCCGAGGGCTCCACCGGGGCCGACGCGCTCCACAACACGCTCGACCTCGCGCGCCTCGCCGACGACCTCGGCTACCACCGCTACTGGGTGGCCGAGCACCATGGCGGCCCGATGCTCGCGAGCGCGAGCCCGGAGGCGCTGATCGGACCAATCGCCTCCGCCACGCGCGAGATCCGCGTCGGCAGCGGCGGGGTGATGCTTCCTCACTACAGCCCGCTCAAGGTGGCCGAGACGTTCACCATCCTGGCGGCGCTGTACCCCGGCCGGATCGACCTCGGGATCGGCCGGGCCGCCGGCACCGACCCGCTGACGACATTCGCGCTCCAGCGCGACCGGCGGGACGCCGCGCCCGACGACTTCCCGCAGCAGCTCGCGGAGCTCCTGGGCTACCTCGACGACAGCCTCCCCGCCGAGCACCCCTTCCGGCGCCTGGCCGTGGTGCTTCCGGGGCGGCCGGCGCTTCCAACGCCGTGGCTGCTCGGATCCTCCCCCCAGAGCGCGATCTGGGCCGCTCAGCTCGCGCTGCCATACGCCTTTGCTGATTTCATCAACCCCGCGGGCGCCGAGATCGCCGCGCTCTACCGGGAGCGGTTCGTCGCCGCGCCCGGCCACGAAACGCCGCGCACCGCGGTCGCCGCGTGGATCCTGTGCGCCGACACCGACGCCGAGGCGCAGCGCCTCGCCTCGAGCAGCCGCATGACGCTGACGCTGCTGCGCCGGGGGCGCCTGATCCCGGTCCCGCCCCCGGAAAAGGCCCTGGCCTTTCTCCAACGCGAGGGCAAGGCGACCGACGGACAGCTCCCCGGCCGGCGCGGCATCATCGGCTCGCCCGAGAAGGTCCGGGCGCGAGTGGAGGAGCTCGCGTCCGAGTACGGGGCGGACGAGGTGATCGCGGTCACGATCACTCACGATCATGGCGCCCGGCGCCGCTCCTATGAGCTCCTCGCCGAAGCGTTCGAGCTGCGGCCCCGAACCACCGCGACCACGGCGGCCGCGTGACCTCACAACCCGCCCGCGCCCGCCGTTTACCTCACATGACCGAGAAGCTGATGTACACCACCCTCGAGAGCCCGATCGGCGAGCTGCTGCTGGTCGGCAACGACCGCGCGCTCCATCGCCTGCACATGCAGAGCGCGCCCCGCCCGGCCGCGATCGATCCGCGTTGGGAGCCGAGCGCAAAGCCGTTCGCGGACGTAGCCCTTCAGCTCGACGAGTACTTCGCCGGCGCGCGTAAGGAGTTTGACGTCCCCCTTGCGCTCGAAGGCAACCCGTTCGAGGTCGAGGTCTGGCGCGAGCTGTGCGAGATCCCCTACGGCGAGACGATCAGCTACGGCGAACTGGCCCGGCGGGTCGGCGATCCCGGCGCCGCGCGCGCAGTGGGCGTCGCCAACGCCCGCAACCCGATCGCGGTGATCGTGCCCTGCCACCGGGTGATCGGTGCGGACGGGTCGTTGACCGGCTACGGCGGAGGGCTCGAGCGCAAGCGGCTGCTCCTCGACCTGGAGTCCGGCGTGCTGCCGCTGGCACCGGCAACTACGCCAGCGCTCTAGCCGCGGCGGTCACGAACTCCTCGGCCACCGAGTCGCCGAGCCGTCCCAGCGGCACGAGCCGAGGAACGCTGAGGTTCGCGTCCATGTTGAGCCGAATCCTGGTGCCGTCCTCGGGCTCGAGGCGCCAGGCGAACGCGAACCGTTCGGGGTCCGACGGTTCGTTCGCCACCCGGGTGAGATCGATCGCGTAGGGCCGATCGATCGCGACCGCCATCACCAGGTCGAAATCCTTGGCCACGGGCGGGCGTTCGACGCGGAGCTTCGCTCGAACCTGGCTCGGGTGACCAGCGGCGTCACGTTCCAGTACCTCGACCGACTTGACCACGTCCGGATGCCACTCGGGATACCGGTCCACGGCCTCGAGCAGCTCCAAGCACCGCTCCTGCGACGCCGGAACGACCGCGCTCGCCGTGCCGTGGAGCTCCTTCATCGCGAGATGACATTACCCGCTGAGCCCCTTCTCACGGAGCTCCGCCAGGGCGGCGTCCGTCTTCTGAAGCCCGCCGAGCCCCATGCCCCGCAGCACCTCGGGCGCCTTGGTGAACTGGATGTCGCGGTAGTCGACGACCTGAACGTGGTTGCCCCAGGGGTCGCGGAAGTCGAGCGAGCCGGAGCCCGGCACTGACACGCCGGCGCTCTGGAGCTCTGCCCGGACGTGTTCCTTTCCGTCCACCACCAGACCGAAGTGCCGGGCGCCGTCGCCCGGCTGCGTGCGCCCCGAGGACAGCGCGATGAACTGGTCGCCCATGTCGATGAACGCCATGCTGTTGCCGTAGCGGCCGCGCAGCTCGAAGCCGAAGAACTGGCCGTACCAGTCGAGCGCCTCGTCGACGTCCCCGACCTCGAGCGCGATGTGGTTGATACCCACCAGGCGTGTCATCACGCCGCGGCCGGCAGCCCGTGCCGGGAGACGATCCGGTCGTAGTTGAGCCGCATCAGCTCGATCACGTCGCGCACATCGTCCTCGTTCTCGATTCGCCGGGCGCCCGGACCCACGCGCTCGGGGAACACCGGATGGTGAACGATCCGCCCGCCGGCAAACAGCTCGGCCCACACGTCCTTGGGAAAAAAGAAGTGGGCCGACCGGTCACCGTGGAGGTGACCAACCTCGCGCGGACCCACCTTAAACGAGAATTCACCGCGCCGTCCCGGCCCTGCGACCACTCCGGGCCAGGACGTGACTTCTTCCGTGATCCGCCGGCTGGGTGACTGAGTATTTGTCATATGGCTGTCCCTCCAGTTTCACGCATTCCAACAGTCACATTGTGTAACTGACTGTTCCGGCTTCTACGGCGTGGCCGCCATGTCGACCACGTCCGACAGCTCCAGCGCCAGCCGCACCCACGTGTCGCCCGCGTCCCCGGTGAGGAGCATCGTCCCTCCCCGCAGCCCCACGAGCAGTGTGCCGTGCTTCCCCGGAAGCGTCGTGATCGCGTAGGGCATCCTGCGCAGGGGGGCGCCGTCGCCCCAGCCGTCGATCGGCGTCCAGCCGCCGCCGTTCTCCTCGCGGCGCAGCAACCGCGCCTGTCCGTCTCCGCGGCCGTGTGCGGCGTATGGCGAGCGCGAGATCGACGCATACCACAGGTCCGGATCGTCCGGATCGATCGCCCCGACCCACGCGTAGTGGCGGTCGAGCCCCTCCTCGTCTCGGTGCCACGACTCCCCGCGGTCCTCGGAAACCGCGATACCCTGCCCGGCGATCTCGTACACGCGGTCGGGCGCAAGCGGATGGGTGAGCAGTCGGTGGGCGTCGCGATGGGCCTGGCGGTTGTGGTCGATCCAGGATGCGCCCCGGTCGCGCGTGCGCATCACGCCCCCGAGCTCGATCCCGACCAGGATGCCGTCGGGGTCGGTGGGGTGCAGCGCGATCGTGCTGACGTGGTGGGTCCACGGCCTCCCCGGGAACGACCACGTCGGCTCGCTCGGCAGCTCCCGCAGCGCGGGCAGCCGCTCCCAGCGCAGGCCACCGTCCTCGGATCGGTAGAGGTTGCTCGGCTCGGTGCCGGCGTAGACCGCGCCGGCCCCGGACTGCACGTCGCACGCCGAGACTGCCAGCGACAGCACGCGCTCGTCCGCGAGCCCCTCCCCGGCAGTGCGCCAGGAATCCCCGCCGTCCTCGCTCGAGAACGTTCCGCGGTCGAACGTGCCGACGTAAACGCGACGGGGATCGCCGGGGTCGACCGCGACGCACCGCGCGCCGACTTGCCCGAGAGCCGTCTGAGGGTCGCTGGCGCGCCCGTCGTTCAGCTCGAACCGAACCACATCGTCGCCCGTGATCGCGAAAATCCTCATCCCTGCGGATCGTAGGAGCCGCCCGGCCCGGGCACCAGACGAAATTGGTCTTAGGACTTTGGCCCGCCCCGCTCGTGAGGGATCCGTCCGGCCGTGTCCTTAGCGTGCCGGAACGCATGTTCGAGACGCTCGTCCCTGGCCGGCCTCCGGACGCCGCCGCATGGCTCGATGACCTCAATCCCGAACAGCTCGGCGCCGCCAGCCACCCCGGCGGTCCGTTGCTTATCCTCGCGGGTGCGGGAACGGGGAAGACCACCACGCTGTGCGCGCGGGTGGCGTGGCTCGTCTCGCAGGGGACCGCGCCCGAGCGGATCATGCTGCTCACGTTCACGCGCCGCGCGGCGCGCGAAATGCTCCAGCGCACCCGGGCGATGGTGGCGATGCCGGCCGGGCACAAGGGGGTGCTCGGCGGCACGTTTCACTCAGTGGCCCACCGGTTCGTGCGAATGCACGCCTCGTCGCTCGGCCTGGCGGCCGGGTTCGCCGTGCTCGACGCCGGCGACGGCGCCGACCTGCTCGACCTGATCCGCGAAGAGCATGGCCACGCCCAGCACGACCGCCGCTTCCCGAGGAAGAGCACGTTGCAGGACATCTACTCGCGCACGGTCAATGCCCAGCGCACGCTGTCCGAGGTCGTGGCCGAGTGCTTTCCCTGGTGCGAGGAGCACGTCGACCCGATCGCGGCGATGTTCAAGGCCTACACCGCCCGCAAGCGCTCGCTCGGGGTCGTCGACCTCGACGACCTGCTGCTGTACTGGCGGGCGCTCGCGGCCGACGAGGTGATCGGGCGTGCGATCGAGGACGGGTTCGATCACGTGCTGGTCGACGAGTATCAGGACGTCAACGGCCTGCAGGCCGACATCGTGAGCGGGCTTCGCCGGCGTTCGGACAATGTCACCGCCGTGGGCGATGACCTTCAGGCGATCTACGGTTGGCGCTCGGCCTCGCCGCAGCACATCCTCGAGTTTCCCGATCGTTTCCCGGGCACGACGGTCGTGAAGCTCGAGCGCAACTACCGCTCCTCGCAGCCGATCCTGGATACCGCCAACGCGCTCGCGGTGCAGGCGACGCGGTCGTACGAGAAGCACCTGCGAACCGAGCGCGAGGGAGGCCGCCGACCGGAGCTGGTCTTCTGCCGCGACGAGTCAGAGCAGGCCGAGGAGGTGTGCGCGCGTGTGCTCGAAGCTCGCGAGCAGGGGATGGAGCTCCGCGAGCAGGCGGTGTTGATGCGCACCTCCCACGACAGCGATCTGCTCGAACTCGAGCTGACCCGCCGCCACATCCCGTTCGTCAAGTACGGAGGACTGCGCTACCTGGAGGCCGCCCACGTCAAGGACCTGATCGCGCTGTTTCGGCTCCTTGACAACCCCGCCAACGAGCTCTCGTGGTTCAGGGTGCTCCAGCTGCTCGAGGGTGTGGGCCCGGTCACCGCGAGGCGCGTGCTCGACGCGCTCGTCAGCGGCCCGGCAGCCGCCGCCGATCCCCTGGGCGCCTGGCCGCAGGCGCGCGAGCACCTGCCGGCGGGCGCGCGGCCCGGGGCCGACTCGGTCGTCGAGGCCCTGCTGGCCGCACGGTCGGCGGCCGGCGCGGGCGTACAGGCCGAGGGCCTGCGCGACGCGCTCGCGCCGCTCGTGAGGTCCCGCTACCCCGACGGAGCGCTGCGGCTGACCGACCTCGAGCAGCTCGTCGCCGCCGCCCGCGAGGCCGAGGACCTCGGCCACTTCACCGCCGAGCTGGCCCTCGACCCGCCCCAGTCGAGCGCCGACCTGGCCGGGCCGCCGCACCTCGACGAGGACTACCTGGTCCTCTCGACGATCCACTCGGCCAAGGGACTCGAATGGTCGGCCGTGCACGTGCTCGCGCTCTACGACGGCAACTTCCCCGCGTGCATGTCCGCGGGCACGAGTGAGAGCATCGACGAGGAGCGCCGCCTGCTGTACGTCGCCGTGACCCGCGCCCGCCGCCGGCTCTACCTCCACGTCCCCGTTCGCTACTACCACCGGCCGAAGGGCAACGACGACGCCCACGGCTACGGCAAGCCGTCGCGTTTCCTGACCGAGGAGGTGCAGCGGACCTGCGAGGTCGTCCGGCGCGCCGACGCCGCCGGGTACGAGGCGACCGGGCGCCCCACGCGGAAGATCAGCGTCTCACCCGACTCGCTGTTTCGCTAGCCGCGATCACCTCCGGGCCGGTTATGGAAGCAGTTCGAACGCTTTCCGGTGACTGGGTTTGACCGCGGCGAAGTGACGGTGGTCGAGGGTAATGATCACTCGCGCGCCGATCCGTTCGGCGAGCGTGATCACTGAAGCGTCTGTTCCGCCAAGGGGGCAGTTGGCATACTGGTCAACGAGTTCGGCGATGCGTTCGAAGTCTTCGGGTGCGGGGCCCTCAACATCCAGTCCACCGAGGCCGCGTAGGAACTTGGCTTCTGCGGCCGAGCCGAGTCGCTCCCCGACGAAACAGGTCGCCTCGGCGATCACGAGTGCCGGCACCACCAGGCGCAAGTCGCCGCGTGCCAAGGCGGCAACGCACGTTTCGTGATCATCATCGTCGGCGTCCGCGGCCGCGTACAGAGGGCCGGCGTCAACGACGGCGAGCATGCTTGCTCCACTCCACCGCTAGCAGGTCCTCCATGTCGCGGGCGGTGGTGCGTTTACCGCTGCGACCGACCGCGGCGAACGCGAGCTGCCGACGCTCGGACGGCTTGCCAAGCCCGAGATAGCCGGCGAGCGCATCTCGCGCGATCGCCGATGCGGGAACCGCGCGTCGGCGCGCCTCACGCTCGAGCGCGTCGGCCAGTTCATCGGACAACGAGATTGTTGTGCGCTTCATACCTGCATATCATCATACAAACCCCTCGTAACAACGTCTCGTTCCTCGTCCCGATGCCCGTCGCCGGGCCTCCGCTACGATCCTGGTTGGCGATGAAGCCCGCCTGAACCGCCTGAGGTGGCTGATGGCTTCTACCGGATGTGAACCGGTAGAAGCCTCCCGGCGGGCACCCTACTCGTAGGGCTTGTAGCGGCTGTGGAGCATCAGGTCGTTCCCGTCAGGGTCGGTGAAGATCGCCATCTTGCACACGCCTGTGTCGAGCGTCTCGCCGGCGAACTGGATGCCGTTGCCCTCGAGCTCGGCGCGTGCGGCGCCGACGTCGTCGACGTGCAGAGCAAGGTGTCCGTTTTTCTGCGGCGCGAACGGCATTCCGAGTCGCGCTGGCTCCCATATGACGAGGCACGTGTCGCCCGCCCAGAATTCGTACTGGGCGTGGGCATCGGGCCTCAGCCCGAGCGTGTCGCCATAGAAGGCACGGGCGCGCTCGGCGTCCTGCGAGGGGATCGAGGCGAAGTCGAGTTTGGTGATGTTCATTGGAGGTCCTTTCTCGTGCAGGCCTCCGCGCGGAGCGCGGGCGGCTGTGCGGGGGGTTACCTCGCGAAGCACAGGCGGTCGTGGGGGATTCCCGCGCCGCGCGAACAGTTGTGCGGTTGCTGGTTATCCCGTGTGTCGTCCCGAACCCAATCGGTAGGCATCGTGCTATCAGCGGAGCTACTCAGACGATACGGCGCGATGATCACAGTGTTGGCCGCAAATATCGCGAGCGAGACCCAGAGCGCGATCCTTGGCTTGCACAATCCGCCGCCAGAGCAGTGTCGCCCCGACGTAAACGTGCGACGTCCAACGTCTACAACAGCACGAAGGCTCCCGCGCCGTCCGGACGGAACAGCGCGCGCCGCCCAAGCGCATCGGCGATGTCCGGTCGCTCAGCGATCGAGGCCGAGAACGAGCTTCAGGGCGGTCTCGATTGCGCTCATTGTCTGTGCGGTAACGCGGCCAAGGGGTCGCAGGAGACGCGCGCGGCCGACCGCTCTGACCGCCCGCGGCACCGCCACGCTCGGGCGATCAACGCCCTCCTGCGTGCCAAGCGGTGGCCTGAGCGCCGAGGGCGCTCGGGATGCCGACACCGGCACGACCACGACCAGCTCGTCGACCGCGCCCGTCAGCAGCTCTTCGACCGACACGACGATCGCCGGACGGTGCTTTACAGGCTCGCCGCGGCGCGCTGCGCCTAGCGAGACGAGCCAAAGCTCACCGCGCCGCGGCTCAGTCGAGGCCATCCGCGAGCGCTCGCTCCCAGTCGCGCTCCTCGCTCGCGACCGCGTCGCGGCCGGCGTCCTTCAGCGTCGCCTCGCGCTCGGAGCGAAGCATCGCGTCGCGCTCGAGTCGTTGGGCGAGCTGGGCAACCAATGCGGCGACCGACAAACCGCGCTCACGTGCACTTCGCGCAAGGCTGTCGCGCACCGAGCGTGGAACCCTGATCGTCGACGTGTCCTCGGCCACAGCGCCAAAGTCTAGCGCTATGATCTGTCGCCGCAGTCGCCATCATCACCTAACCGTGCGGCCCAGAAGGCCACTGGACGAAACGCGACGGTGTCGCGGCGAAAGAGCCGCTGATCATGCTGCGCGCGCGTTAGCGGCGCTCCGGTTCAGCCGGGGACGCGGCCGGTGCAGGCCATCCGGCGGTCATGAAGATCGCGCGCTGCCACGAATCACGCTCCGCGCCCTTCGGCTCGTGCCGGAACTTGTCGTCGTGCTTGCGCACGTGCTCCTCGAGGTCGTCGAGCAGCGCCCGTGCAGCCTTGCGCTGGACGTCGAGGATCAGCTCGCGCTCCTGTGAGGACTGCGCAGCGTCCCAGACCAGCTCGAAGTGGGCAAAGCAAAGCCCGGACGATGCCGCAAACGTCTCGCGGTGCCCCGGGCTGGTCGCGAGCTCGTCGAGCAGATACTGGGCGTTGGTGCGCACGAGCTCGTCGCGGTTCGCGGCAAACATCGTGCTGATCGAGAGCGTCGATTTCATTCCCTCGACCTCGATCCGGCGAAGCATCTCGACGTGCTCGTCGCAGAACCCGCACGCCCGGCGGACCGCGTCGATCGCCTCGCCCTGATCCGAGCCCTCGTCGAAGAAGTGCCAGATGTACTCGCGATCGGCCTCGTGAGCGACGCGGCACAGGGGGCACATCCCGCTCCGTAGGCCCTGCCGCAGCCACTTCGTGACAACGCTCGGGGGCGAGCGGCGAGCGGTCGGGCGGCGGTCGCTCCGGATCCCGTCCGAGGAGTCACTCGCTCGTGATCGTCCAGCTCAGGCTCGTCCTCGCGGCGCTCGAGCCGCCGCTCGAGGATCTCGAATTCGCCTTCCGCGGACGGATAACCGACGCGCATGCGGATCAGGAACCGGTCGAGCTGCGCCTCCGGGAGCGGGTAGGTGCCCTCATACTCGATCGGGTTCTGCGTCGCCAAGACAAGGAACGGACGCTCGAGCGGACGCGTGCGATCCTCGATCGTGACCTGGTGCTCCTGCATGGCCTCGAGCAACGCCGCCTGGGTCTTGGGCGGGGCGCGATTGATCTCATCGGCCAGCAGAACGTTGGTGAACACTGGGCCGGGCCGGAACTCGAACTCCGCCGTGCGCTGGTTGAAGATCGACGCGCCGGTGACGTCCGAGGGCATCAGATCGGGGGTGAACTGAACCCGTGAGAAGCGCGTCCCGGTCAGCGTGGCCAACGAGCGCGCGATGAGCGTCTTCGCGAGCCCCGGGTAGTCCTCGATCAGCACGTGCCCGTCGGCCAGGAAGGCACAGAGCGCCAGCTCGAGCGCCTCGCGCTTGCCCACCACGGCGCGCTCGACCTCGTCCAGGATCTGGCTCGAGCGAACCGCAACGTCGCGCAGCTCACGGCGTTGGGCGGTGCCGGTCACGCCTCGTCGGTGGTCGTTTGGAGACACGTGGGCCGGGCCGCCTTCGAACGTGCGACCGTCGAGCTGGCCAAGGGCACGCAGCCACGCATCATGCTCGGGACCGCCCGTTTCGTGCCGATACGCCCACCCATACTTGCGGGCGGTCTCCTCCACCTCCCAGGCGAGCACACCCACCCGGGCCTCCGCGTGGCGCCGGGCGACCTGCGCGGCTGGGCCCGGGCTCAGCTTCATGGCGTGCGGGACGCAGAGCCCATGACTGTGCTCATAGAGCTCGCGCACCGGCGCCAGCGGTAGTGCGGCAGCCACGAGTTCGACCTGGCTTCGCTCCACCCCAGACGACGCGTGGCAGCCCGGGCAGTAGCGCTCCGAGACGAATTCCTCCCTCGCGCCGGCGAGTTCGTCGGGCCCCGACCGGCGGCTTCGTCGCGTGGTCGGCGGCAGTTCGGCTAGCCGATCGAGGAGGCGCTGGAGCTCGCCGCCCCTGACCGCCCGCTGACGCTCGATCGCCTGGGCTGCGACCGCCGAATTCGCGTAGGCCACGTCGTGTAGATGGCCCGAGCACAGCTCCCCCGGATCGTTGCTGATCGAGGGGTCGTTCTCGCGGCTTTGCTCCAAGAACCATTGAACGTAGTCCCGTTCGGCGCGGCCCGTGGGTAGGCAGACCGGGCATGCTTCGACCTCCAGCCGACCACAGAGCGCTTGGCCCGTCGAGTCGGCCGTTCGCTCCTCTGCCAGCTCACGGCGGAGTTTTCCGCGTTTAGGGGCGTCTCGGTCGATGCCGGCGAGCAGCTCGGGGCCCGGATCGTCCGGGTTGTGCAAACTTGCCAACAGCCGCTCAGCCAGGATCTCGAGCGTCGACCGGTCGGCGGTCCGTGCGGCTCTCAGCACGTGGGGAAGGCACATCCCCGTGTGGTCTCCGTACAGGCGTGCGTTCGCCGGATCGCACAGCCCATCGCTCAGCACGTGGCACGCCCGCTCGGAGGCGAGCCGGACCGCGCCGCAGGCAGGGCATGAGCCGGGCCGGCCCTCCCCTCGCAACGCCTGCCGTGCGCCGGCCAGCGCCTCGCGCAAAACGATCAACATGATGTGACTCCCGCCGACCTGCTCGATCAGCCTGCGGGAGTGCTGAGGACACAGCCCCATGGCCGAGCGCAGCCTCGCGTGCATTTCCGCGGAGCTGAAGCTCTCTATCTCAAAGCAGGAAAAGAAGCTCCGCTCGGCCTCGTCAACGTGCCGACAGGCGGAACACGCTTGTTCGCGCAGGAGGCTTTCGAATTCGGACGGGACGTGCGGCGCACCGAGGCGCTGAACACTCTCTCGATGAGAGATCTCTGAGCGCTGCATCTGTGGCGTGTGCTTCGTCGTGGTGAACTCCTGCGGCTGCCGGGTGTTGCCCGACAGCGCGGTCCATAGAAGCCATCAGCGCGGGAGAGCGCGGTCCACGGCGAGCCTCATCGCCATCCCAAAGCATAACTCCGTCGGTTGGTCGCGGGACCGCGCGCCCGGCACCTGAGCAGCGTGAATTCCTCGCCGACGCGGCTCAGCGGGCCAACACGGCGCGAATACGCTCCGCTGTGCCCGCGAGCTCCTCCTCTTCGGCCGGGCGGGCACGACGAAAATTGAGATCGGCTTCCGCGTCGATGGGGATCAGGTGCATGTGCGCGTGAGGAACTTCTAGGCCAAGGACGACGGTCCCGACCCGCTTTGCCTGCGTCACTTCTTGGATCGCCCGCGCCACCGGCTTTGCGAACGGCAGCAGACCCGAAAGCAGGGAATCCGGAAGGTCGAAGAGGTCGGGAATCTCGGCCTTGGTGATGACCAGCGTGTGTCCCTCCCGAATCGGCCGGACGTCGAGGAAGGCGAGGAACTCGGAGTCCTCGCGCAGGATGTGGGCGGGAATTTCCCGCGCGACAATCCGGCTGAACACGGACGGCACGCCGGGAACCGTATCTCACTCCCGAAACCGGTCGCCGATCCGCTCCGCGACGGTCTCCGGCTTGAGATCGATGGCGCCCTCCCAGTGCAGCCGCTCCAGGAGCGTCGAGTCCGAGCGATAGAACGGCTTGAGGTTCGAGCGGCAGGCGAGCCGCAGGTTGAGCGGATAGCCCTCGAGGTCCGGCGGGGCACCATAGAGCGCCAGGTTGAAGCTCTCAAAGCCCATCTCCGCGTATGCGTTCAGGGCCAGCGCCAAGCCGTGCGCCAGCTCGGCGATCAGGTCCTGGTCGAGCTGCGCCGGCGAGGAGACCTCGCCGACGAACGCTCGGAGTTCCGCGGGCGCGATCGGAGCGAAGCTCACCAGCCACTCGACGCGCCCCGTGTCGGCCAGATAGCGGCCGCCCGCGGCGCGCTCGGCCTCGAGGTAAGAGCTGAATCGCGCCGGGGGCACGTCGGCGAGCAGTCGCTGAAACGTCGTGGGGTGCGAATCGACGATCCCCTGCAGGTGGGGATGAAACAGCGAGCTGCCGGACGGCAGCATGTGGTTGGCGTTGATCGATGCCCAGCGGGGCTCCGGATCGGCCGCCAGCACGGCTTTGGCGTACGCCACCTGCGTCGCGAGGTTGTCGCCGACGAGCCGGTCGGTCATGTCCCCGAGGGGCAGATAGTGCAGGCGGGGCGAGTAGACCGAGACGCAACTGTGCGAGGAGTAGGCGTGAAGGTTGGGGAACAGGACGGCCTCGCCCCGGACGATGCGGCCGGCGGGGTCGATCGCCGGCGGCAGCTTCGGCGTGAGACGTTCGATCCGCTCGGCACAGAACGGACAGGTGGGCTGGTTCTCGCGAGCGAACGCGGCTAGATCGAAATCGTTGGCAGGCATCAGCCCCCGCTCGGGCAGGATCCGCGAGCTGTGACCGGTGAGCGGGTCGACGCGCACCTCGATCGCCGTGCGGATCGTCTCGCCCGTCTCGGGCTCGAGCATCTCCGCGGTCAAGGTCTGAGATCTGAATTCCATGCTTTCGTGGTTGATAACGAACCTACGACCCGCGTGAGCAGGCGGGCGGCAAGTGCGGGCAGCTAGGGAGTGAACATGCAGCTTCGATCACCACGCGATTCGCCGCTGCTCGTCCAACCGCCGGTCGCGCCGATGCTGGCGCGGCTTGCGCGTGAGCTACCGAGAGGGGATTGTCCCCATCTCGTTCTCGCCCTCGGGTTGATCATCGCGCCTGCGCCAGGCGCTGTCCACGGCGGCCGGTCAACAACCTCCGATCGCGGCCGAGCGCACCTGGCTGGCGTCGTGGCGTTCGGTGGTGGTCGCGACTGCGGGCGCGCGTGGCTCTGCGGGGCGCTAAACCGAGATCGCGACAGCAACCGCGACGTATGCGAGGTAGAGAGCGATCAGCCCGGCGCCTTCGATCCGGCCGAGCCGCTTTCGGGTCAATAGCACCGCGGCGAGGATCGCAGGGCTTGCCGCCGCGACGGGGAGGTAGAAGTGCGTGGTGTCGTGTCCCAGCGTGAGCGGTTTGACCAGGGCGATGACACCCGCGTTGAACGCGGCGAAGTGCACGACACTTCCCGAGATGGTGCCCAGCCCCAGCTCGGGGCGGCCTCGGCGAGTCGGCACCGCGACTCGGGCAACCTCCTCGGCCTCGACCGAGGCAGCCACGGCGGTGTTGCCGAGCAGCGACTGGGAGATGCCGAGGTTGTGGACGGTCGATCTCAGACCCTCGCCGAGGAGCCAGCCACCGCCGGTCAAGACGCCGAGCCCGACGAACAGGCGGACGCCGGGCCACCGGGTGCGCTCCTCGCGATCGTCCGCGAGCAGGAGGCGGCCCGACCGAGCCAGCCCGACGAGTGCCACGACCGACCAGGCGATGAGCACGGCGCCCTCGACCCGCGATAGCCGACCGTCGAGCGCGACCGCCAGGAGCGGCAGGGGCGCTACTGCCGTCCAGACGGCGAACCGCGGCGGAAGGTCCACTTGCATGGGGGCGATCAGACCGCCGAGGCCCGCGACCGCGAGCGCGAGGAACGTGACGCCGCCCAGGAAGGTGCCGGCGGCGGCGCTGGGCAAACCCTTCGCGTTTGCAGCGATTCCAGCGGCGAGGTTCTCGGTCTCCAACCCCGAGAGCGCAACTGTGAGCACGAACGGCGCGATGCCAAGTGCCCCTCCCACGCCGAGCAGACCGTCGACGAGCACGTCCGCAGCCCAGACGACCACGGCGACACCCGCAGCGAGCGCGATGAGGCCGACCGCGGCGGACATCACCCGAGCCTACCGCCGGGGCAGGCCCGTTCGGCTGCCCCTCGCCACCGCGAGACGGGACCAGCCGCAGCCGAGCGGTCAGCGCCGCCGGATGGCCGACCGGCCGAGTCTCGGCTGGTGGATCTGTGCGGGCGGGATTTCTCTAAGGATCCTTACTGCTGATAGCCGGGATCGTCGCCCGTTCCGGGGTCGCCGCCCATTCCGGACTGGCCGCCCATTCCGGGGTCGCCGCCCGTTCCCTCCTGGTAACCACCCGTTCCTGGATCGCCGCCGCCCTGACCACCGCCTGCGCCGGCGGCGAGCTGGTTCGGATCGACGCCGAACTGCTGCAGCATGTCGCCGTGTTGCTCGTGATCAACCTGGTCCGGCAGCTGCTGAGCGGCTTGCTGGGCCTGCTGCGGGTCCTTGATCATCGACAGGACTTGCTGCTTGTCGAACAACATAGTGGGATCTCCTTCGGGCTGGAGGATCTCGTTGGCACACCGGCCACCGGTGCCAAGTGATCGGTGGCCCGTGCCCACCGCCGCTGAGCGGATGCTACTCCGCGATGTCAGCCGCGCGGGAAAGATTGTTACCCGGGAGTGGCACCGGCAGCGCGGCGCGGGGAGGGCTTTGTCGTCAGAACGACGTATCATTACGACAGTCCTTCGCCATCGGACGGACAATTCAGCCACCCTTAGGACAGATCCATATGAGTGCCGTTCTCGATTCGATCGCCGACTTGTCACAACCCGCGGCCGCTGCGCGCGAGATCCAGACTCTGAACGACCGGCTCGCGGCGACTCCCGTGATCCCACCCGACGTCGTCGCTGAGGTCAGAGAGATAGTGGCCGGCGTCGAGGAGACCAACCTCCGCCGCTGGGAGTCGATCGATCCAACCCATGCCGTGATCGTGCTGCGCTCCGCGGTGAGCGCGCAGCGGGCCCTCGAGGACCCCGACTCGCCTCCGGCGCGGGACCAGCTGCGGGTCGCCCTCGAGAGCATCCGGCAATCGCTCGCCGCGATCTCTGAGCGAGAGCCGGTGGGCGACGAGCGCGACTCCAAGCAGATTGTGCAGTGGCTGCTTGCGCGGACCGAGGTCTCGCAGGCGCGGCTCGCCACCCTGCTCGGAGTCAGCGCGCGCCAGCTTCAGCGGTGGCTCTCCCCCGCAGAGGCCTCGCGGCCCGAGGGAGAGGAGGCTCGCAAGGTCCGGCTCGTCGCCCGGATCGTCAATCAGCTGCGGTTTGCCCTGACCCCGGCGGGCACGGTCGAGTGGTTCAGTTGGCCGCGTTCGGATCTCGGCTCGCGGGCGCCTCTCGACCTGCTGAGCGACGCGGTCGAGGAACCGAGGCTGCTGAGAGTGGCCGGCGCCATGCGCAGCACGCTTGCCTTTTGAGCGGGCACGGCCGCCCTCGAGTGACGCCTGAGCGCGCCGGCGGCCCGTGATCTGCTACCGCTTCGCCACGTACGCGACGCCGTTGCGAACCGTACCCGCCTGGCAGCCCGCCCGCTTCAGCTCCGGCGACGAGGACGAGCCGACTCAATACCTGTGCCTACACCCGCTGGGCCCGCTCGCCGAGCTGATGCGGGGCGCCGACCTGCGCACATCGGAGCAGGTGCGGGCGGTGCGCACCCGCACCTGGGCCCTGCGGGTCCCCATCGACGACCTCCCCGAGATGACGTTTGACACGGCGGAAGAGTTCGGGATCACCGCCGAGCAACTGGTCGGTGACGATCACCGTCCCTGCCAACAGCTGGCCGGGCGGCTGCGCCGGGATATCGCCGGAGCGGTGGTGCCGAGCGCGGCGCTTCCGGGGACTCGCAACGTGGTGCTGTTCGGAGCGCGTGTGGCCGCGCCCTACCCGACCAAGCCGGTCAGCGCCCTCGACGTACCCGCGAGCATCACCGCCGAAGCCGGGCGGCCCCCGGTCTCGCTGTTGTCGGCGGTTCGCTTCGCGGGCGACGCCCACCCGGCGCTCGAGGCATGGCGCGAAGGGACCACGTTTCAGTTCGAGGAGCCGGACTGGGCGATCTGATCCCACACCCCAGACGGTGTTACCAGGCCCGAGCGCGGTCGACTTCAAGCGTTTGCGACGAGCATAGAGGCGTGCGTCTCTCCGTCGCCTCCCACGATCCATCGCCGAGGCCCGTCGCGAAGGATGAGCTTCTCGCCGGGTAGTGCGGGCGTCCGATACTCGATCTCGGCGTCGATCCGCTCCGGATCGCCGGCCGTCAACAGCTCCTCTTCGAGCGGCTCCCAGTACGCGGCGTTATTGATGTGACCGGCGACGTCGCACTCTGTCGCGCGGAAGGTCCACGTCGAGGTCCCCTCGATCGACTCGGGGGCCGGGTGGCGGAGCCGCGCGGTGACCTTCCGGCCGGCCGTCGAGCCGGCGTACACCGACAGCTCCTCCTCACTCAGGGGGACGGGACGCCAGTGGTCGGGGTCGAGATGAACCCACAGCGTGACCGCCTCGACGTTGCTCTCGGCTTCGCCGGCTTGGCTGACTGTCGTCCGGCGCTCCGCCCACATCCGTCCGAGTCCGCTGCAGAACGTCGCGATCGTGAAGCGCCCACGGAGCCGGGGGAAGCGGTTCACGCAGATTCTCGTCCGCCTCACGACCCACGCGGCGGCGTGCTCGAGGCCCGCGTCGGCGACGTCCGCATAGGCGACGTTCTGTATCCAACGCGCCAGCGCGTCGAGGCGAACGCGGCCCGACGGGGCGGAGTCGGCGAACCCCGGACGTACCTGCTCGCTGTAGATGCGCCCCTTCGACGGGGGCGCGACCAGCTCGGTGAGGCGGTCGACCTGCACGCACGGAGCGTACGCATCGAACGCCCAACTGGATCGGTCAGGCGAACAGTCGTGGGTCGGCCGTGGCGATCCCGTGTACGCCGAGTGAGCGCAGCCGGTCGATCGCTGGGCGTTCATTGACCGTCCACGCGTACAGCCGGCCCTGCCGGGACACGACTTCGTCGAGCAGCCCACGGTCGATGAGATGATGCTGCGCCATCAATGCCTCCCATCGGCCGGTGGTAAGGCCGGCCAGCACGTGTCCGCGCCAGTCGCGCCACCGGTGGCTGAGGCGAGCGAGCCTCCCCCCGATCGACACACCCAGGCGAGCAGTCGGCTCGAGCGCACGCACCCGCAGGAGCACCGCCGGCACCTGCGAGGAGATCAGCGTCCGGTGAAGAAGCCGCGCATCGCGCAGGGACTCGAGGAGGACGCGTTCGCAGCCAACGTGCTTGACGTCGACGTTCAGACCAATGTCATCGAACTGCCGCCCGCTCAAGTGCGAGAGCGCTTCGATGAGCGTCGCGTTGCCTCCCCGCCGGGCGTGCAGCACGGTATGGGCGAGCACCAGCTCCCCGCACCAGCCCCTGACGTCGAACTCGATCATGTCGACGCCGACCTCCCGGGCGGTGTCAAACGACGCCAGTGTGTTTCCGGGCGCGAGCGCGCTCGCGCCGCCATGGCCAATCCGCTCACACACGTAGTGGCGCACCATGCCATATTCAACGACCCCTGCCCGCGGTCCTTTTAGCGAGCGGAGTCGTCGAGCGCGTGCCGCACAACGCGGGCGGCGAGCGCGGCGTCGTCTAACTCGACCGCCTCATCCGGGGAATGGCTGACGCCGCTGACATTGCGCACCACCACCATCGCGGCGGGTATCCGCTCGGCCAGCACTCCCGCGTCGTGACCGGCGAAGCACACCACCTCCGGGAACTCGCGGCCGATCCACGATCGACCGGAGCGGACCAGCTCGGAGCGCAGCTGTTTCGAGAATGCCTGGCCTGCCGACCGTGCAGCAACCGCGATCGAGATCTCGACTCCTGACCGCCCGGCGAGCTCGGCCGCGAACGACTCGATACTTCGCAGCCAGCCGTGGATCCGAGCGCGGTCTCGACCGCGAGCATCGATCCAGACGCGGACGCGCGCGGCGATGGTGGTGGGAGCGTTCGGCTCGGCGATGATCCTCGAGGTCGTCACGGTCAGCTCGCCCGCTGCGTCCTCGGCGGCGACGATCAGCCGGGCGGCGGCCGCGAGCGCATCGTGACGCTCGGCCCGCGGCGTGGTGCCGGCGTGATCGGCCCGGCCGCGGATGTCCACCTCGAGCCTGATCCTGCTCGCCAGCTCACGCACGATTCCCAGCGGCACGCCGGCGCGGGCGACGTCCGTGCTCTGATCGATGTGCACCTCGATGAACCCCGCGAGCTTCGAGAGCCAGCTGGGGGCTTCGGCCAGTCCGTCGGGATCCACACCCGCCGCGCGCATCGCCTCGGCGAGCTCCGTGCCCTGATCGTCCCGGCGCTCGAGCACGGTCGGCAGGGCGAGGCGGCCAGTGAGGGCCTTGCTCCCGAACGTGGGGGTGTTGAAGCGCGCACCCTCCTCATCGGCGAACGAGATCACCGCCAACGGCCGCGACGAGCTCGCAGCGACCTCGAACCCGCAGACCACCCCCAGCGGTCCGTCGAATCGGCCGCCCCGACGAACGCTGTCGAGGTGCGAGCCCACCGCCCACCAGGGCGGGTCGCTGTTCGGGTGGGCCCACAGGTTCCCCGCGGGGTCGCGCTCGGCAATCAGCCCGACGTCCGCCGCTTGGCGTTCGAACCACTCCCGTGATGCCTCGTCCTCCGCCGTCCAGGCGAGACGATCGACGCCGTGGGGGCCTACGCCGACGCCCTCGAGCCCCGCGAGTCGCCGCGCCAGGGCATCCGCGCTGATCACCGGCTGATCCTCGGCGCGCAGTCCGCCCGGGCGTGCACGAGCTCCCCGCCCGCGAACACGAACGCGACCGGGTTGCGCCCGAACTGATACGCGATCCGCTCGATCGGCCCGTCGAGGACGACCACGTCAGCGAGCTTTCCGACCTCGAGCGAACCGACGGTGTCGGAGAGCCGCAGCACCCAGGCCGCGTTCAACGTGCACGCGAGCAACGCCTCGAGCGCGGACCAGCGGTAGCGGCGAACGGCCAAGCCGACGATCACCGGAATCGAGAGCACCGGCGAGGTCCCCGGGTTCAGGTCGCTGCCGAGCACGCAGATCGCCCCGGCGTGGGCGAGCGCGCGCGCCGGAGCGACCCGCTCCTCCCCGAGGAACTCCGCGCCGGGCAGCAGGACGGCCGCTGTCTCGGCGCCGGCCAGCCCGGCGAGCTCACCCTCCGGCAGGCAGGCCAGATGGTCGACCGATCTCGCGCCGGCCCGCAACGCAACGGGCACCGAATGGTTGGCGTTGAACTGCTCCACGTGCGCGCGGAGGTCGAGCGAGTAGCGCTTGGCCAGCTCTCCCATTCGCCGCAGGTGATCGTTGTCGAAGGCAACGCTCTCGACGTAGATGTCGAGCGCGGTCACCTCGCCCGCTGCGAGCACGTCGGGCAGCATCGCCTCGACCTCATCCATCCAGGCGCCGGCCTCATAGGACTCCGGCACCGCGTGGGCCAGAAGGGCCGTAGAGCGGGTGCGTTGTGCGACCCGTCCGCCCAGGGTCGCGGCGAGCCGGATCGCCCTGGTCTCGCCCTCCACCGAGAGTCCGTAGCCGCTCTTGCATTCGAATGTGGTCGTGCCGTGCGCCAGCATCTCGCGAGCAAGGGAGCCCGCCTGAGAGAGCACCTGCTCGTCGCTCGCCTCGGCCAGCGAAACGGCCGAGGCGCGGATGCCGCCGCCGGCGCGGGCGATGGTCTCGTATGCCTCGCCGCCGATCTTCATCTCGTACTCACGCTCCCGCCATCCAACGAACGGAAGATGCGTGTGGCAATCGACGAAGCCCGGGATCACCGCGCACCCGCTGGCGTCGATCTGGATCGCGGAGTCGGTGGAGCGCTCGAAGCCCGCGATTCGCTCCCCCTCGATGACGAGCGACCCGGGCTCGGTAGTCAGCTCGCCGGCGCGGTCGTGGCGGAGATACGGAAGCCCATCGGTGGACGGGCGCAGCACCTGCGAAGCGCCGTTGATACTCACGTTCATGCCTTGGGAAATCTATTGACGCCCGCGTGGTAAACCGGCGCGCATGTCGCTTCAACCGCGCTTGCCGGCCTCGGCTCAGGAGCTGATCGAGACCCAGCTCGCGCTCGCCGCGGCCGACCCGCCGCCGCCGTGGGTCGTCTCGAACCGCAGGCAGCTTGCAATCGGGGCGTGCGCGGTGCTTTTCCCGCGCGGCCTGGCCGGGCCCGGCACGAAGGGCGATCGGGCGTGGGCGGCTGCGGCGGTGCTCCACAAGCGTCGCGTCGTCGCCCAGGCGACGATCCTCGACCAGGCGGGCGCCCCGTACATCGCCGGGCTGCTCGCGCTCCGCGAGGGCGCCGCGCTCGCAGCCGCGCTCCGGGCACTGACGGCAGCGCCCGACGTCGTGCTCGTCGACGGGACCGGCCACGACCATCCGCGCCGCGCCGGCATGGCGCTACACCTGGGCGCGGTTCTCGATCTTCCCACGGTCGGCGTGACGCACCGGCCCCTCCTGGCCGAGGGTGCCTGGCCGGACGACGTGCGCCGCGCCACGTCGCCGCTGCGGCTCGAGGGCGAAACGGTCGGCGCATGGCTGCGGACGCGACCCGGCACCCGCCCGCTCGCAGTTCACCGGGGTTGGCGGACTGATGTGGAGACCGCGGTCGAGGTCGTGCTGAGCGCTACGTTCTCGCACCGCACCCCCGAGCCGTTCAGGGTGGCGCGACGGTTGGCCAGGACAGCGCGTGCCCGTGCTCAGGGGCGCTAGGAGGACCCCGACACCGCCGTGGCCAGGCGCTCGAGCATCTCGCCGTATGTCCGGCCCAGGCTCCGAGGAGCGAATGTCCGCTCGAAGAAACCGCCGATCCCCCCGGCTCCGTCCCACGAGGACTCGAGCTTGACATTGCTCCCAGCGCCCGAGGGAGTCACCATCCACGTGCTGACGAACGACGACAGCTCGTCGCGCTCCTCGAGTGCTCCATCTGACTCGTGCACCCGCAGGCGGTAGTCCCGCCCCCGGCCGCCGGCTTTGAAGTGGTAGGCGATCACGGTGCCGGCTCCGTCGCCGCCCTCTTCAACCCGGTAGCCGGTGTAGTTGCTGGTCAGGATCCGCTGCCGGCCCTCCCGGTAGTCGCGCAGGAACGCGAGCACCTGCTCGGGCGGGGCGTCCAACTCTCTGCTGGCGTGGGCAACGACCTTGGCCATGGGCGCATTTTGGCATCGCCTCGTCGACTGCTCGACTCGGGCATGATTTGCCCTCGTGTTCGCAGTCTTCGCCACCGAGATCGACGCCGAGGATCCGCTCAAGGGGTTGAGCGCCGGCGAGCGCCCCGAGCCCGACGCAGCGGCCGGATGGACGACAGTGACGGTCAAGGCCGCCTCGCTCAACCATCACGACCTGTGGTCTTTGCGCGGAGTGGGGCTGAGCGGTGAACGGCTGCCCATGATCCTTGGATGTGATGCCGCCGGCATCGACGAGAACGGAGACGAGGTGGTCGTCCATTCGGTCATCACCGACGACTCCTGGCGCGGTGACGAGACGCTCGACCCGCGGCGATCGATCTTCTCAGAGCGCCACCAGGGCACGTTCGCCGAACGGGTTGCGGTGCCGCGCCGCAACCTGCTGCCGAAGCCGCGGGAGCTGTCGCTCGAGGAGGCCGCGTGCCTGCCGACCGCGTGGCTGACCGCCTACCGGATGCTGTTCACGCGGGGTCGCGTCATCCCCGGCTCGACGATCCTGGTCCAGGGGGCGAGCGGAGGAGTGGCCACGGCGCTGACGACGCTGGCCACGGCGGCCGGAATCCGGGTGTGGGTCACCAGCCGCTCGGAGGAGAAGCGGGCCCGGGCGCTGGAGCTCGGGGCCGACCGGGCGTTTGAGCCTGGCGCGCGGCTGCCGGAGCGCGTCGATGCCGTGATGGAGACGACGGGCCAGGCGACGTGGCGCCACTCGCTGCGGTCGCTCAAGCCCGGCGGAACGGTCGTGATCTCCGGCGCCACCACGGGTGATGCGCCACCCGCGGAGCTCAGCCGGATCTTCTTCCTCCAGCTGACCGTGACCGGTTCGACGATGGGCACGCGCGAGGAGCTCGAGCGGCTGATGCGCTTCTGCATCGAGAAGGACGTGCGCCCGGTCATCCACACCACGCTGCCGCTCTCCGAGGCTCGCCAGGGGTTCGAGTCCCTCCTCTCCGGCGACGTCCAGGGCAAGATCGTGTTCACGCTCTGAGCAGCGCCCGCGCTCAGCTCTCGCGAATCGGATCGCTGCTGGCGGCAATTTCGCGTTCGAGGTCGAGCTCGGTTCGAACGCCCAGCCGGTTGAGCGCTCCGTTCGCCTCCTCGAGGTCGCTAGCGTCGGCGACCGCCCGCGCGAGCCGGCCCGCGGCTCGGATGACGCCGCCCACATCGAAATAGAACGTCGCGGCGGCGATCGTGGTCAGCTCGAGCGTCCGCGCACCACCGCGGATCGTGGTCAGCCCGGACGCGCCCCGGAACGCGCGGACGGCCTGGGCGCTGGCCTCGGTCGGAACCAGGGCGATCGCCTGCTCGAGTCGGTCGGCCACGACCGCCGTCAGTCCGCGAGCGCCGCAGAGGCCACCCGCCGCGGCCACCTCGGCCATCCGAGCCACGACCTCGGCCGGGGTCAGCTCGGCGTCGCAGCCGATCCCGAAGATCCCGGCGAGCACGGGCCGGCCGGCGGACAGCAGACGAGCGGCCACGGCGAGCATGACCGCATCGCAGAGAGGACTGCGGAGGCCCGGCTCGTCGCCCTGGGCGAGCACGTCGCCGCCGACGTCCACGAACACGATCAGGTCACGCTCCAGGCGCTGGGCGGCATCCGCGAGCCCGGCCGTGATCGCGCCGGGGCCGCCCTGTATGTCGATCAGCAGCGTACGCTCGCCGAGGAACTCGGCCATCCGCGATTCCGCGAACCGCACGCCGCTATCGCGTACTCGCGTCTGCGGACCGGCGAGCAGGATCCCGGGCGCGAGTTCATCGGCGCCGGCGATCTCCGCGGTGCTCCGCGGGCCCGGCACCGGATCGACCGGCCTCCGTTCCCAGCTGATCCCGCCAACCATCGGCTGTGCGCCGTCGTACAGGCGCGCGAACTCGGCGGTCGCGAGCGCCCCCACGACGTCACCGCCCCCGCCCATGCCAAGGACGAGCGGACGCTTGGAGCCGCGAAGCACCACCTCGGCGTCAGACATCTCCCGTTCACTCTAGGCAGGAGCGGCTCAGCCCGCGTGGCTGAGCCGCTCGCCGGCTTCTCGCAGCACGAGCCTGGCGTCGGCGCCGATCTGGCGGACCAGCTCGCCGGCGGGAAGCGCGACCGCGAGCTCGTGCGCCTGGCCGGCCCAGAGGTTGAACGCGTCCGCGGCGCCCCGCTTGCGGGCGGCGGCGCGCAGGGGGCTCGTGACGTGGTGGATCTCGGGATAGGCGACCGGCGCGGTCGCGCTGTGCTCGAGCATGAAGCGGTTGACGATCCCGCGCGCCAGCCGGCCGGTGAACGCGCGCGTCAGCCGCGTCTGGGCCGGCTCGCTCAACAGCGCGCGCTGCGCGTCCGCGGTGCCGGCCTCCGGGCAGAGCATCAGAGCGGTGCCGAGCGCGGCGGCGCGCGCGCCGGCGCACAGCACTGCGGCCACCGCCGCACCGTCGGCGATGCCGCCCGCGGCGATCAGCGGCAGCGCGACGGTGCGCGCGACGAGGCGCAGCAACGCGAGCAGCCCCAGTCCGCCGGCGTCGTCCGCGTCGCTGAAGCCGCCGCGATGCCCGCCCGCCTCGACACCCTGCACGACCAGGGCGTCGGCTCCCGCCGCCTGGGCCTCGAGAGCCTCCTCGGGCCGCGTGACGGTCACCCATACGGCGATGTCCGCCCGGTGCAGCTGCTCCACCACAGTCGCGTCCGGACACCCGAACGTGAAGGAGACGACCGGGACGTGCTCCGCACAGACCAGCTCGAGCTTCTGCTCCCAGTCGTCGTCCTCGTACCGAGGCTCGCCAAGGTTGACGCCCTGCCGCGCCGCTTCCGCGGCGAGCTCGCGAAGATAGCCGCGGAGCAGCTCCGGATCGGCCGGCTCTGGCGTCGGCACGAAGATGTTGACCCCGAACGGCCGCTCGGTGGCGGCACGCACGGCCGCGATCTCCTCGCGCACCGCGCCTGCGCCCTTGTAACCGGCGGCGATGAACCCAAGGCCGCCCGCCTCGCAGACCGCGATCGCAAGCGCCGGCGTGGACGGGCCGCCGGCGAGCGGTGCCTGCACGATCGGCTCCGTCAGCGTGGTCAGGTCAAACACGGCGCTTGTCGAACCGCCGTCGCTCAGGGGCTCTGGAGTGTCGCCGGGGTTGCTCGCTCGGCGCTGGATCTCGATCGTCGTGCGCCATCCCCGCTGGCGAACAGGGTGAGCGCGAGCTCGATGAACTCCTTCGCCGCCGGCGAGTGGCGTCGGTCCTGGCGCCAGGCGAGCGTGATGTCCCGGGTGAGCGAGGGCTCCGTCAGCGTAAGGGCCGCCACGTCCGCGTCAGGCTGCCGCGTGTCGGAGAGCGGCAGGATCGCCACCCCCATGCCGCGCGCCACGAGCCGGAGGATCCGCTGACTCTCGTTGGATTCGAGTTTGACCTGAGGCTCGAACCCGGCCTCCCGGGCGGCGAAGCCGAGCAGTTCGCGCAGCCTCGCGCCCTCGCGGTAGCTGATGAACTGCTCGCTGGCCAGCTCGGCCATGCGCACCCGTCGGCGTCTGGCCAGCCTGTGCGCCCGCGGCAGAACCGCCACCAGCTCTTCGGAGACGAGCTGGTACAGGCCGAGGCCGTGGCTCTCGATCCGCTCGGTCACCGAGAGGAAGGCGAGGTCGAGCAGATCGTCGCGGATCATCTCCGCGAGTTCCTCACTCGACTGCTCGCGCACGGTGAGCTCGACGCCGGGATGCCGCTCATGGAAGATGGCCAGGGCCAGCGAGACGTCGACCGGCCCCATCGTGTGCATGGCCCCCACCGTCACGTGACCGGTCAGCAGGCCTCGGAGCTCCTGCAGCTCCGCCTGCGCGGCCTCGAGCTCCGAGAGGATCCGCCGCGCCCGGACCACCAGCAACTCGCCGGCGTCCGTGATCGCCACGCGCCGGGTGGTGCGCTCCACGAGGGCCACACCGAGCTCGTCCTCGAGTCGGCGGATCTGCTGAGACAGCGCCGGCTGCGCGATGTGCTCACGCTCGGCGGCCCGGGTGAAGTGGTGCTCGTCCGCGAGCGCGACCAGGTAGCGAAGCTGGCGAATATCCATAAGCTCGAGCTATGAATTGCTGATAATACTCGTCTTGGACATCTAAAGCGATTGCGGGCACTATGTCTATCGCAACACCCTCTCCTCCCCTCGAGGGCGCCCCGAGATTCGGCCTCATACCCCGCCGTCTCCGGGGCGCGCTCATTTAAGCGCGTCAGCACGGCCGCCGCGCGAGTAGACGAAAGATGAGCTGGGCAGGATCTGCCTTCGGCCCCGGAGGCAGACCACTCTGTCGCTTCCGCGGATCGTGCGGATGCGTGTGCGCTTGTTGCCGCCACGTCTTCTGCTTACGTATCGCGAAAATATTGTCGTGATATCATGAGACTCATGACCTCCGAGCAAGCCTTCAGCCGGTCGACTCCCGATTCGGACGCCATGCCGGCGGTCGGTCGTGCCGACCCACCCGGCTCCGCAACGCTCGACGGCTCGCCGGGCCAGTTCGCCCTTGTGGTCTCCCACCTGAGCAAGCGCTTCGGCGCCCGCCTTGCCTTCGATGATGTTTCCTTCGAGGTCGGGTACGGAGAGGTGTTCGGCTTCCTGGGCCCGAATGGCGCGGGGAAGACGACGATGGTGCGGACACTGGGCACCCTGATCTCTCCGACTTCGGGCTCGGCCATCGTTGCCGGGATCCCGTTGAGTGCGGAGAACGGACCGACGATCCGGGCGCGCATCTCGATCATGCCCGAGTCCCCGGGTCTCTATTTGCGCCTGACGGTGGCGGAGAACCTCGAGTGCTTTGCTGGTCTGTATGAGCTCGCTGACGCCCGCGGGCGGATCGACCGGGCGCTGCGGGCGGTCAACCTCCTCGACCGCTCAGGCGATCTCTGCGGGTCGCTGTCCAAGGGCCTTCGGCAGCGCGTCGCGCTCGCGCGCGCGCTGCTCAATGACCCCGCGGTGCTGTTCCTCGACGAGCCCACGTCCGGCCTTGATCCAGTCGCGGCACGTGAGGTACACGAGCTCATCGCCTTATTGCGCGAGCGCGGGGTGACCATCTTCCTGACCACGCATCGGCTCGAGGAAGCTGAGCGGCTCTGCCATCAGGTTGCGATCTTGAACACGACGCTTCGCCTTGTCGGCCGGCCCGACGAGCTACGGGAGCAGTTGTTCACGAGGACCCTGGAGGTCCGGATCCGGGCGCCGCTCGATGATCCCGAGGCAGTCTTCGGCGCTCTCCCCAGTGTCGAACGATGGGAGAAAACGCCGCCGGGCTACGCGCTGGCCGTGTCGGACCCCGACGTCGCGGCTCCAGCGGCGGCGCGCGCGCTGGTGGGCGCCGGCGCGGACATCCTCTCGATCGCCGAGTCCCGCCACTCGCTGGAGGATGTCTACCTCGAGCTGATCGACGAGGACGTGGAGGCGAGGCGGCTGTGAGCTTCAGCTGGGCGCGCGTGGGCGCGATCTTCCACAAGGAGCTGCGGGACTACCGGCGCAACCGCTTCGTCGTCGTGTTCACGATGTCGATCCTGCCGCTCATCTTCATGGTGGCGCCGATGATCCAGCTCTTCAGCATCCCGGCCTCGGTAGCGACCCACCGGCTCGACACGCGCATCGGTATCTCGCTGCTGTACATGCTGCTGATTCCCGCGATCGTTCCCTCCGCCCTCTGCGCCTACTCGGTCGTCGGCGAGCGCGAGCAGGGCACGCTCGAGCCGATCCTGATCACCCCCATCCACCGCGAGGAGTTCCTAGTGGGCAAGGCGTTGGCGGCGCTGGTCCCGACGCTCGCCGTGGCGTACACGATGTTCGGGATCTTCCTCGCCGCGGCCGCTCTGTTCGCGCGGCCCGGCGTCGAGTCGGCCGTCTTCGAGAGCTCGCACCTTCTGGTCCAGCTGCTGTTCACGCCGCTGCTCGCGGGCTGGTCGATCTGGGCCGGCATCGCCATCTCCGCGCGTATGGCGGATGTTCGCGCCGCCCAGCAGCTGAGCGTGTTCGCCAGCTTGCCCCCGCTTGCCATCGTGGCCCTGATGTCGCTGAATGTGATTGCCCCCTCGACAGGTCTTGCGTTCGGTCTCGCCGCAGCGCTCCTGGCCGTCAATGGGCTCGCATGGCGGGCGGTGGCAGCAATGTTCGACCGCGAGCGGCTCGTCACGGGCGGACGGACGTGATAGCCGCGCCGGGATCCGCCTCGACCATGTGAAAACGCTCACAGAGAGAGGAGAGCACCAGTGTCAGCAACGCTGAGGTTGACGCGGGAAGGTGTCGGCGTTGAGCTTCGGAGGGGTCCATTCGAGATCGCAATCGACGGCGCCAGCGCCGGCTCAATAGACAGGCATGAAACGGTCGAGAAGCCGCTCGAGCCGGGGCATCACACCCTCCGGATACAAGCCGGACGCTACTCGAGCCGAGACCAATCGTTCGACGTGGCTGACGGCGAAGCCGTCAACTTCCGCCGCCATGCAGCGATGGTCTGGCCACGGTACGTCGCGTCGATCCTCAAGCCAGGCGGAGCATGACTCCTCGGCATCTCTGGACTGATGCAGGAGCGCCAAGCCCGGCCTCAAGGGCCGCCCCGCTCCGAGTGAGCTCTCGACTGGGCCGGCTCCCGCTACCGCGGGAAGTGCTCGTGCACCGGGAACTCACGGATATCGGGCGCCCCAGAGCCGCCGGCGGCAGCCACGGCAGGACCGATCCGCTCGTCCGCGAAGCGATCGAACTGTTCGCGCGACTCCCAAAAGTCGATCACGCCCCAGCCTCCGTCAATTGGGCCGGAGGCGTGGAAGATGAGTCCCTTCGGCGGATTGCTGTCCGGATCGATCGATCGCTCCATCACGTCGAACTGCTCAGCCGTAACGCCCTCCAGCTTGATGCGGATTCCTATGGCCATGCCCTCTTCCTTCGCTTGCTTTTGGGCAACTCTATATCCGCCGCGACCCGCTGGCGAGTGCTCTGCCGGGCGACCGCCGGCTCCCCGTTCGCCCCGTAGGGCCGTGGTGCGCCGGGTAAGCGCGGCTTAGCCGCTAAGCCTCGCCACCCGTGACACGTCCCCCGCGTTCCACATCCGCGAGAGCGCTCCGGAGACCCCCTTCAGGTACGCGTCGAAGAACGCGATCGTCACGTGCTCAACGATTCCGAGCTGAGGCTGCTCGCTGATGTAAGGCGGTCCGTGGCCGGCTCCTAGGAGGGAGAGCAGGAACTTCGGGGGTGGCGCGATTCGAAAGTAGGCGCGGGTGGAAGCGGGAACGTTGCTGGTATCGGCCGTCCCCTGCACGGCGAGCAGTGGCGGGCTGGGAGCCGGGAAGTCATAGCCGTACACCCCTGGGATCTCTGCGCCGGAAAGGATCACGGTGGCACGGATGCGGTGGTCGACGTAGTGACGGTTGTAGGCGACGGCCAGCGCCGTCGAGCCTCCATCCGAGTGACCTGCGACCGCGATCTGGTTCGGGTCGATCAGGCCCGAGAGCACCCCGTGGCCGGTGGCGTTCCTGACCAGCATGCGGCTGATCACGAAGCTCATGTCCTTGGGCTGGTTGACCAGGTCGGACTCGTTAGCGCCGCCGGGAGCCCTCGCGTTCGTGAGCGGAAAGATCGGCGCCGCCACCACGTAGCCCGCTCGCGCCCAGGCGCGCAAAAGCCTCGAATAGGTATCGGGCGTGGCTCTGAACCCGTGAGCGAACACGATCAAGGGGAACGGCCCGTCGACGCTCGCCGGCGGAGCCCCACGGATATCGATGTGCGAGGGATCGCCAAGCGCCGGATATCGGATCACCGTCTCGAGCCGTCGCGGAACGCGACCCCGGCCAGGCGAGGTGACGCGTCGGCTGTTGTCGGTGAACGTGAGGACCACTTCCCCTACCGCGAACGGCCCGCCCCGCGGCGTGGCCAGGCGAGCCGATGCTTCCCTGAAGACCCGGTGGGGCAGCTGCCCGGCGGGCGCGACGTTGCTCGCCCCGAGCAAGACCGCGCACGCCATGGCCACCAACCGAGTAGACGTCAACCCTCGCGCCACGCTGCCGCTCCCCTACAACCTCTTCCGCTTCCTCGTGGGCGTCAGCTTAAACCGCCTTTGGAAGCCCGTGCTGGAGCTCCACCCATTTCGATACAGTGCCCCGACCGCTCATAGTAGGCCACCGGCTGGTCTGCACGGACATATGATCCAACGCGAGCGATCCGGATGACCCGCGCACCGACATAGCCGACTCGGCCAACGTACGGCCCGTCCTCATCTCGAGCAGACGCTGATCCCGATCATCATCCCGTGGCAGACATGGGGTGCCGAGACGCGGGAGTGAGCCGGGGGGCACCATTCGGCCCGCCCTGTGGACGCCTCCTCCACTGAGGCGCTTCCTGAACGTCAGCGACCCAGTACGTCGTGTACGAACCGCACGACCAGCGTCCCGTCGCCGACCGCTGCGGCCACGCGGTTAGATGCGCCCGAGCGCACGTCTCCGGCGACGAACACGCCGGGGCGAGTCGTCTCCAGCAGGTACGGCTCGCGGTCCGACGCGGGCCACCGCAGGTGGCCGTCGTGCTTCGCGGCATCGGCCCCGCACAGGATGTACCCCGCGGCGTCCATTGGAAGCATGCCGGCAGTTGCTTCGGTACACGGATCTGCGCCGATCATTACAAACACGGCCGTCGACGGCACCTCGCTCGTGGTGCCGTCGCGCCTGTCACCGACCGTTACGGACTCCACCGTCGCCGAGCCGTTGACGGCCACGACCTCTGTCTCGGTCATCACCTCGATCGCGGGCGAGCGCTTGATGCGATCCACGAGGTACTGCGACATCGTCGACTTCAGCGTCGGGCCACGGACCAGAACGCGCACGCTGCGCGCCCTTTGCGCAAGGTAGACCGCGGCTTGTCCCGCCGAGTTGCCACCGCCGACGACAATCACATCCTCGCCTCGACAACGCTCGGCGTCGATGCCCATCGCCGCGTGGTAGACGCCGGCGCCACGGAAGCGATCGACGCCCTCCGCCTCCAGCTCCCGCCACCGAGCGCCGGTCGCCACCACAACCGAACGAGCGAGCACGTGCTGGCCGTCGTCGAGATCGACCCGCAGCAGCCCGTCGGGCCCGTCGGCCAGTTCGACCGCTCGATGGAAGCTCGAGAGGACTGCGTCAAAGCGGCGAGCCTGCAGCGTCGCCGCGCGTATGAGCTCCGTACCGCTGATCCCGGTCCGGAAACCGAGATAGTTCTCGATCCGCGTGCTGGTGCCTGCCTGACCACCGGGCGCCCAAGCCTCGGCGACGAGCGTGCGGAGACCTTCCGATCCACCGTATACGGCCGCGGCCAGCCCAGCCGGTCCAGCACCCAGCACGACCAGATCGAACCGCTCCGCGTCGACCTCTGCGCGCAATCGAAGCGCCCGCGCGACCTGTGCCGCGGATGGGTTGCGCATCACCTCGGTGGCGTGCACGAGAACGGGGGTCTCCGAGCGCGGGATATCGAGCCATTCGAGCAGCGCAGCACTCTCCCGGTCGGTGTCAACGTCGTACCATCGCACGGGCAACAGATTGCGCTCGAGGAGGTCGCGCACCTCGAACGCGCGGCGCGAGCCGCGGGGCGCGATCAGCCGCATGACCCCGTGTCCCTCGGCTTCGTGCCACGCACGCCGCGCCAGCAGCGTCGCAAACACCTGCTCGCCGAACTCAGGCCAGCGGGCGACCATGTCGCGCAGCCCACCACGGTCAAACGCAATCACCTCGGTCGCCTCGACTGCCACGCACGCGCTGATCGTTGGCTCCCCCGTAAACGCGGCGATATCGCCGATGTAGGTGCGGCTGTCCGCGTTCGCGATGTACACGTCCTTGCCGGGCTTTCGATCGACGAACTCGACCAGGCCACGGACGATCACGTAGAACGGCGCATCGCGCTGGGCATGCTCATAGAGCACCTCCCCGGGCTCGAAGCCGAGCCTTCGTCCGCGCTTTGCCAGCCACTGTAGTTTGCCGTCCGAGAGCCGCGGGAAAAGCACATCGTCATCGAGATCGGGAAACCGATCGCTCCGGACCACCTGTGTCGTCGCCACACCCTGAGGCTAGCGTGCCCACGCGCTCGTCATGGCGCCGTAGAACACGTGTCCTTCCGTTACTTCGGAGGATGTCTTCGTGATGTCCCAGGTGTTTTGGTTAATGGCTACCCGGTCAGGAAGACCATTGCGAAGTAAGCACACGAGCACGACTGGCACGTCGCCGCAGGCCGGACAAACCAGGAAACGGAAGGAGCGACAGGTTCGAATGCACGAAGAACCCTGGGGCCGCTACGCGCTGGGCCTCGAGGACATCGACCAGACGCAGGTCGCGGTCGTTGGCGGCAAGGGCGCGCACCTGGGGGAGCTTTCGCGAATCAAAGGCATCCGTGTGCCGGCTGGGTTTTGCGTTACGACGGACGCCTTCCAGCGGATCCTGGTGGAAGCGCCGTCGATCGACGATCGGCTCGATCGGCTGTCGCGCCTGGAGCTGGATGACCGGGATGCGATTCGCGCGCTCAGCGCGGAGATCCGCCGAGCCCTCGAAGGGATCGCCATCCCTGACGATCTGGTGGCGGCGATCACCCGCACACTCACCCGGCTCGGCGAGCAAGCCGCCTACGCCGTCCGATCCAGCGCGACTGCGGAGGACTCGCCGACCGCATCCTTCGCGGGCCAGCAGGACACGTACCTGAACGTCGTGGGCCCGGCAGCGATCCTCCGGCACGTCAGCCGGTGCTGGGGCTCGCTGTTTAGCGAGCGGGCCGTGACCTACCGTCTGCGGAACGGCTTCGACCACCGGAAGGTGCACATGGCCGTGGTCGTCCAGCATATGGTCTTCCCGCAGGCGGCCGGCATCCTGTTCACGGCCGACCCCGTCACGTGCAGCCGGAAGGTGGCCTCAGTGGAGGCCAGCTTCGGCCTCGGCGAGGCCCTGGTCTCCGGCCTGGTGAACGCGGATGTCTACAAGGTGCGCGACGGCGAGGTCGTCGCCAAGGCGGTCGCCACCAAGCAGCTCGCCATCCACGCCTCGCCTGCAGGCGGGACGGAAGAACAGCAGGTCGAGCCGGAGCGTCAGGAGCAGCCGGCGCTGACGGATGCGCAGGTCGTGTGGCTCGCGCAGCTGGGCCGGCGGATCGAAGCGCACTTCGGCCGCCCCCAGGACATCGAATGGTGCCTGCTCGACGATGGGTTCCAGATCGTCCAGAGCCGGCCGATCACCACGCTGTTCCCCATCCCTGCGGCCGACGACCGTGAGAACCACGTCTACGTCTCGGTCGGTCATCAGCAGATGATGACCGACCCCCTGAAGCCCCTTGGGCTCTCCCTGTGGCAGCTGACGACGGCGCGGCGCATGTACGAGGCCGGCGGGAGGCTGTTCGTCGACGTCACCCGGCAACTGGCTTCGCCAACGAGCCGCGAACGCGTCCTGGAGGTCCTGGGGAGATCCGATCCGTTGATCGGGGACGCGCTGCAGACCATCCTCGAACGCGGCGACTTCATCCCGTCGCTCCCGGACGAGGTTCCCGGCGGTGCGCCGGCTGGCGGCGCCCCCGCCCCGATCGAGACCGACCCGGCGATCGTCGCCGAGCTGATCGGGTACAGCCAGGCCTCCATCGCGGCCTTGAAGCGCGACATCTGCACGAAGTCCGGATCCGCGCTGCTCGACTACATCCTGGCGGACATCCAGGAGCTGAAGCGGATCTTGTTCGATCCGCAGAGCCATCGGGTGATCATGGCGGCGATGGAGGCCACCTGGTGGCTCAACGAGCAGCTGCAGGCATGGCTGGGCGAGAAGAACGCCGCCGACACGCTCACGCAGTCCGTCCCCCACAACGTCACGTCGGAGATGGGGCTGGCGCTCCTGGACGTCGCCGACGTGATCCGCCCGCATCCGGACGTCGTGGCTTTCCTGGAGCACGTCGAGGACGAGGGCTTCCTCGACGAGCTCGCGACGCTCCCGGGAGGGCGGGAAGCGCGAGGCGCCATCCGGGACTACCTCGACAAGTACGGCATGCGCTGCGTCGGCGAGATCGACATCACAAGGACACGCTGGAGCGAACGCCCCACCACGCTATTGCCCACGATCCTCACCAACGTCAAGAACTCTGAGCCGGGTGCCGGCAAGCGGCGACTCGAGCAAGGGCGG
The DNA here is from genome assembly GCA_963731355.1 of uncultured Solirubrobacterales bacterium. Taxonomy (GTDB): domain Bacteria; phylum Actinomycetota; class Thermoleophilia; order Solirubrobacterales; family Solirubrobacteraceae; genus Palsa-465. Next base: position 135,118 of record CAVSUS010000010.1, read on the forward strand.
CAGGAGGCCTGCAAGAAGGAACAGGAGCTGCTGGAGCGCTTGCGGGCCTTGCCGGACGGGAAGCGCAAGGCCGACGAGGTCAAGCGGATGATCGATCGTGTCCGGACCTTCATCGGGTACCGGGAGTATCCGAAGTACGGCATGGTCAGCCGCTACTTCGTTTACAAGCAGGCCTTGCTGGAAGAAGCCGAGCGCCTCGACAAGGCCCACGTCCTTCGTGACCGGGAAGACATCTTCTACCTCACGCTCCAGGAGCTTGACGACGTCGTACGCACAAACCAGGTGGATTACCAGCTGATCCGCCAGCGCAAGGACGCGTTCGAGTCGTATCAAGCGCTCACGCCGCCCCGCGTGCTCACCTCGGATGGCGAGGTCATCGCCGGGGCGTACCGACGCGACGATGTGCCGGCCGACGCGCTAGTCGGGCTACCGGTTTCCGCCGGGACGATCGAGGGGCGGGCCCGCGTCGTCCTCGACATGGCGGCGGCCGATCTCGACGCCGGCGACATCCTGGTCACCGCCCACACCGACCCCAGCTGGACGCCCCTATTCGTCGCGATCAACGGCCTGGTGACGGAGGTCGGGGGCCTCATGACCCATGGCGCGGTGATCGCACGGGAGTACGGCCTGCCAGCCGTCGTGGGGGTGGAGCGTTCCACCCAGCTGATCCGAGATGGGCAGCGGATCCGCGTGCATGGAACGGAGGGGTACGTCGAGCTCCTGCCCCAGCCGGGTCAGCCCGACTGAGTCTCCCCACTTCTTCGGACATCCCATCCCGTGGTCAGTGTCTCCGCTCGCGGGCGGGGCCCTGTGGGCCACGGAGGTCGCTCCCCTCGTTCGGGCCGAGGTGAAGCGCCGCGCCGAGGCGGCGGCCCTGACCGCCTGAGCGCGCGCCCGGACAAAACCAATCAATATCCCCGGGGTGGATGCTGACGCGCACCGCCAGCCGTCGTTCCTGTTCGACCTCGACGGCACGCTCATCGACAGCGTGTATCAGCACGTGGTGGCCTGGCGAGAGGCGCTCGAGGGTGTCGGCATCAACCTCGCGGTGTGGAAGATCCACCGGCGGATCGGCATGAGCGGCGGGCTGTTCGTCAACGCCCTCGCCCGTGAGCTCGACACCCGTCTCGATCAGGAGACGCTCTCCAGACTTCCGGGCCTGCATGCCGAGGCGTACATCCGGAAGTTCGACAGCGTGCGGCCCCTGCCCGGCGCGTCCCTGCTGCTCACGACGCTCACCGAGCAAAGGGTGCCGTGGGCGATCGCGACCAGCGGCGCGGAGCGCTACGCGCGGCTCGCCCTCGACCTGCTGGGCTTGCCGCAGGAAACGCCGCTCATCACGCGCGATCAGGTCCGCTACGCCAAGCCAGATCCCGACCTGTTCCTGACCGCGGCAACCGCGATCGAGGTCGACATTCGCGACAGCATTGTCGTCGGAGACAGCGTGTGGGATCTGCTCGCCGCGCGCCGTGCTCGGGCGCTCGGGATCGGCGTGCTTTCTGGGGGCTACGGACGCGAGGAGCTGCTCTACTCAGGCGCGTTTCGCGTTTACGAAGATCCAGGCGATCTGTTCGGGCACCTCGACGAGGTAGGCGTCCGGCGCCCACTCTGACCGGTGCCTCTGATGCTGACCCGCGATCCGAGGGAGTTCGCGGCGCGAGCGCAGACATTCCTGTCCGAGCGGATCGAGTGCAACGTGCTGGCGACAGTGCTGATGAACGTCCTCGATGGAGGTCACACGGCCGCGAGGCCACTGTTCGCATGTGGCGTGGGGGAAAGCGGCGAGGTGAGCTATGCGGCGCTCCGTACCCCGCCGCGGTTCATGCTCACCAGCGCGTTGGGCGCGCCGGAAGCCGATCGCCTGGTGGAGGCGTGGCTCCAACAGGACCCGGAGCTACCGGGTGTCGGTGGCCCCCCCGACAGCGCGCGGGCGATCGCCGCGGCTTGGGCGCGGGGCACGGGTGCCGCCACACGCGTCGCCATGCGCGAGGCGATGCACGTACTCGATCGGGTGCAAGATCCGCCCCGCCCCGCGCCCGGCGAACTGCGACCAGCTCGTCCGGCCGAGCGCTCGCTGCTCGTCGAATGGATGTGGGCGTTAATTCATGAGGCCGGCCTCGCGGGAGCTGCCGAACCCGAGGCCACGGTCGACCACCGGCTCGAGCGCGGCCGGTTCTTCGTCTGGGACGACGGCGGGCCCGTATCGCTCGTCGGCGCCGCGCCTGCCGCAGGCGGCGTGGCTCGGGTTGGTCCCGTCTACACCCCTCCCAACCGGCGCCGGCGGGGCTACGCTGGCACCGCCGTCGCCCAGGCCTGTCGGTTGGCACTCGCGCGAGGAGCGCACCAGTGCAGCTTGTTTACCGACGTTTCCAACCCAACGTCCAACAAGATCTATGCCGAAGTTGGATTTCGCCGGGTCGGCGAGTGGGAGGAGCATGAGTTCGGATGAGCACCGGCGAGGAGCTGCGAGATCGGGAGCCGGGGAGCGGCCGCGAGGGCCGCGACCCCGAATCGGGGAGCGGCCGCGAGGGCCGCGACCCCGAATCGGCGAGCGCCCGCCAACGCCGCCACCGAGCCGACGTCACCTCCGAGAGAGTCTTCGGCCTGATCTACGGCGCGATCGCGGTGGGCGCGCTGCTGGCGGCCGAGGACGCCGCGGACACGACCTTCGCGGAGACGGTGGGATCGGTCGTGATCGCGCTGGTGCTCTACTGGCTGGCTCACTCGTACGCGCTGCTGACCTCGCGCCGCCTGCGCGAGGGCGAGAAGCTCACGGTCAGGGGTCTGGCCGAGGCGATGATCAGCGAGTTGTGGATCGTCGCCGGCGCCGCGGAACCCCTGATCGCGCTGATCGTCTTCTCGCTGCTGGGCGCCAAATTGGCGAGCGCCGAGACGGCCGCGATCTGGGCGGCGGCCATCATGGTGCTCGCCATCGAGGTGGTCGCGGGAATACGCGCGAAGCTGACCGGGCGAGAACTGCTCATCCAGGCGGTGCTCGGCGCCACCCTCGGCCTGCTGGTGATCGTGCTCAGCGCGATCCTCCACTGAACGCTTGAGCCCTACCCGCTCGGGCGCCGACTCCTGGACGAGGTCGGCATCCTGGGCCGCGGACCCGGGCGAATCGACGAATGTGAGCGCACCGTTTGCCGCCGGCTAAGGTGACGAGGCGTGTCAGTTGCCGAGCTCACCCGGGACGCCGCGGCGGCGCTCGACAACGCGGATCCCCTCCGCGGCTACCGCGACCGGTTCGTGTTCGCCGACGACGGCCTCGTGTATCTGGACGGGAACTCGTTGGGCCGCCTTCCGCGGGCCACGGTGGCGGCGGTGGACGAGGTGGTCCGCCGAGGTTGGGGAGAGCGCCTGATCCGCGCCTGGAGCGAGGGGTGGATCGAGCTACCCCAGCAGATCGGAGACCGCCTCGGCGAACATCTCCTCGGGGCCCGCGCGGGCCAGGTGGCGGTCGCCGATTCGACGACGGTGGGCCTGTACAAGCTGGCCAGCGCGGCATTGGCGGCTCGCCCGGGGCGGTCGGAGATCGTGACCGACCGCGACAACTTTCCCACCGATCGCTACGTGTTCGAGAGCCTCGCTGCCCAGCACGGCCTGACGATCCGCTGGCTCGAGTGTGATCCCGCGGGCGGACCCGAGCCGGGCGATGTCGGGGCTGCGGTGGGGCCACAGACCGCCCTAGTGTCGTTCTCGCACGTCGCATACCGGTCCGCATTCGTGCTGGACATGCGGGCGATCAGCGAGGTCGCGCACCAGGCGGGCGCCATGGTGCTGTGGGACCTGTGCCACAGCGCCGGCGCAATCCCGGTCGAGCTCGACGACGCCAAGGCTGACCTGGCGGTGGGCTGCACCTACAAGTACCTCAACGGTGCTCCGGGTTCGCCGGCATTCCTATACTTGCGAGACGTTCACCTCGAGCGAGTCCGTCAGCCGATCTGGGGGTGGCTCGGGACGCGGGCGCCGTTCGAGATGCCCCAGGGGTATCGGCCGGCGGAGGGCATCGCGGCGATGCTCTCCGGAACGCCCCCGATCCTCGCGCTGACGGCGGTGAGCGCCGGCGTCGAGCTCGTGATCGAGGCGGGTATCGCCGCGATTCACGAGAAGGCCATGGCCCTCACCGAGTTCGCGATCGCGCTCGCGGACGAGTGGCTCGGACCACTCGGCGTCAACCTCGGGTCGCCTCGGGACAGCTCGCGCCGCGGCGCCCACGTTGCGCTCGTACACCCGGTGGCGCGCGTGTTGTCCGAGCGCCTGCTCCGCGACGGCGTCGTGGTCGACTTCCGGCCGCCCGACACGATCAGGGTCGGACTCTCGCCGCTGACCACGACTTTCACCGAGGTGTGGGACGGACTTCAGCGCCTGCGCCTGCTGCTCGAAGCCGGCGCTTGAGCGGCGAATTCCTAGCCTGCCCCCTTCTCCTCGGGCACCACGATCCCGGCCCGTTCGCGTTGCCAACGCGCGATGCGGCCCCCGGCGGCCGACAGCAGCATGCCGACGATCGCCGTCAATACCACGAGGAACGGAGGGAAGCTCCCGAGCGAGACCTTCGCGTGGGTCCCGACCAGCGCGTGGGTGATGAGCAGCGCGGTGCCATAGAACGCGCCGCCGAAGAACCCTCGGTCAGCGCCGCCCCAGCCATCGCGATGCTCGAACCCGGCGACGAAGGCCCCAACGGCGGCGATCGCGCCCCAGATCCAGTACGCGGCGGCTGAGGCGCCGAGCAACACGCCGGCGATCACACCGAACGCGGCCGGAATGACTCCCCCGAGCAGCACCTGGACCGGCCGCGAGCGATCGCGCAGCAGCACCGGCGAGTACATCACGCTTGCATCACCATCGATCCTCCTCCGGCGCGGGCCGCCGTTCAGCGTCGGCCGTGATCGCCTCGTGTCCACGATGGGGGCGGGCGAGCACGCTACCGAACTCGCGTGCGCGACACAAGGACGCCGACTAGCGGACGGGCCAAGTGGGACGGAACCGCCGCCTCGCTCTAGACCATGTCGAAGGTCACGAGGCAGTGCAACGCTCCTGCACAACAGGTTGTGCAAAAACTGGGCCGTGCCGGAAACGAGGGCGTCGCGAGCGTTGCATCGGTTGGGACGTGCGCCCGCGCTGGCTGGCGAACCCACCCGCCCGCATACGCTCGACGCGTTTGCGCGACCACTGCTGTTGTGCTGACTGGTCGCGCAGCAGGTCGCGGGTGATCTCGCGCAAGGCATGTGGTCCGCTCCGGGTTCCGACACTGTCTCAGAGGGCGGCGACACGATCACGTTCAACTGCTCGCTTATCGGGCACGATCAGACCCAGGCTTCGCAAGCCGGGCGCCCCATCCCGCTCGCCCTTGCTGTTGGGGATCTCGCTGATTAGAGTCCCCACTGAATCGAGGCCGGGAGGAGAGACATGCCTACGTACCTGACCCTTTGGAACTGGACAGAGTCCGGGATCAAGGACTTTCGCCAGACGACCGCGCGCGTCGAGCAGGTCAAGGCGGATTTCGGAAAGCTCGGAGTCACACTCGACGTTCGCTGGACAGTCGGGGCCTATGACGGGATGGCGATCGTCGAGGCCCCCGATGAGGAGTCGGCGACGGCGGCGTTGCTCCGGCTGGGCTCAGCCGGGAGCGTTCGCACCACGACCATGCGCGCGTTCGACGCCGACGAGATGGCCCGCATCCTCGAAAAGGCGGGTTCGTAAGCGGGCGGCTCGGCTACGCACGAGGACCACTATGGATGACCCCCGGGCAAGCCGGCCTCGCGCAATCTGCGAGCCATGTCGTAGAACCCGGTCTGGAAGTCGGTCAGCTCGGTCGGTTGGCCGCCCGCCGCAATCGGATCCGTGAATCGGGCCCCTGCCCAGTGCGCGCGCCACGCGGTCATGCGATCGGCGAGTGCAGCCTGATCCGGCAGCTCCTTGCGGAGGGCGGCGCCGGCCAGCAGGTGCCCGAGGTGGTTCGCGGCGGCGACGCGCGCGGTCATCGTCGGGATCCGGCCGCCGCGGTTGCAGAACCGGGTGAGGATCGTCTTGATGATCGAGGTGTGGTCGAAATGGAAGTCCGATCCCAAGAGGGCGGTTGAAGTCGACGCTCGGGCCACCAGCGGGGAGACGAGCAGCGCGGGCACGCGAACGCCGAGACGCCGAAAGCCGGGGTGATCGTCGACGACGGACGGCGGGGGGACGTGGTCATAGAAGCCGCCATGCTCGTCGTAGACGATCAGGAACAGCGTCTTCGGCCAGCTCGGGGCGGAGCTAAGCGCGTGGTAGACCGTGAGCACGAGGTCCTGCCCGGCGAGCACGTCGGAAGGCGGATGGTCGTCGTTGGAGTTGGGGCCGAGCACGCGCAGGTCCTTGAACCGTGGATCGATCCACGCGACCGCCGGCAGGTTCCCCGCGGCGGCGTCGTCGAGGAACGACGGCCCCTCCTCGGTCAGCTCGCCGGCGGCACGCTCCTTGGTGCTCAGCGTGCGGGCATCGCAATAGGCGAACCGATCGTGGCAGCGGAAGCGGTACGCGGGATCGGCGGCCCGAAGCGTCCCCGGATCGAACGAGTACCAGCGCCAGCCGACATCGTTCTCGTCCAGGTGGCGGACGAAGCTCGGGAGCGCGTATATCGGTGGTGCGGCGTCATCGCGGCTCCCCGCGGCCTGGCCGGTGAGCGCGTAGAGCCGGTTCGGCCAGGTGGCACCGGGGACGGAGCTGAACCAGCGATCGACGAGGCAGTACTCGGACGCGAGGTGGTCGTAGACCGGTAGATCGCCGGCGTCGTAATACCCCATTACGAGTCCGGCGTCGGGCGCGGGCTGGTTGGCCTGCGCCGCCCGGGCCTTCGAGATCCGAGCGAAATTCTCGACGAACCCCTGCCCGCCGTTGGCCAGCTGCTCGTCCACGGAGCCGCCGCTGTGATCCGGGTCCTCGACCTCACCGTTGAACTGGGTGCGGTCGAGGTGATGGATGGCGTACTTGGTGCCGCCGAGTGGGTTGAAGTTGACATCCCGGCCTTTCAGGCCATCGACGTCTACCCGTCCCCCGCCGCCCTGGTCCACGGGCAGAGAGAGGTAGCCGAGCATGTGGTCGAACGATCGGTTCTCCATCATCAACACGACGATGTGATCGACCGCGTCCAAGCGCCGCGCAGCCTCGTCGGTGGGGGCGGGACTCATCGTGGTCGGGGTTGGCGGAACGGGCGCCGCCAGCAGGTCGACGACCCTGCGCCACTTCGCCGGCAGCAGGCGGGCGATGCCTTGCACGGCCAACTGCTCGGCGCGCTCGAGGACGTGCCGGCCGTGGATCACTCCCGGGCGCCAATACTCAGTCACAGTTGGTCTCCTTCCTTAAAGGGGATGGGCCGTGGAGGCCGCCGCGCGCACGACATGGGCGAGGCGGTCTCAAGGTGCCGTAAGCGATGGCTCGTCAGGGCCTTGCCTGAATGCGCGCTGGCTATCGACGATGGTCTGCGGCGTGATCCGCTCGTAGATCACGGTGTCGATCTCAGCCGCCCAGAGGGGCTGCTCCACGCGGCCGACCGCCTTCCCCAGCGCCCCACCGACCCCGTTGTACCCGAGTCCCAGCGCCACGACGATGCTTGCCACCCCGCCGACTACCGCCGTCGGAGTGCTCGAGATTGCGACCACCACGATCCCGCCGATGAAGAACGCCGGGATGAGGATCGCCAGCCACCAGAAATGCTTGAGAAAACGTCCTCCGAGCGCCGCCGAACGGCGCACCAAGCTTTCCCCGGCGCGCATGTAATCGGACGTCTCGAGCGTGTCGGTGGGACGCTTCTCCCCCGAGAGCAGGCTCCGCCACAACCGGCCCTGAGCGCCCAGCTTGGCCGCTACCGAGGCGTCGACTTCCGTTCGTGGCTGCTTCGGATTGGCCCACCGGCTCCACGCATCGAGCGAGTCGGCGACCGGGTGTGCCGCGTGGGGTGGAAGCGCCGACGCCAGTTCCCTGATCCATCCCGTGATCGCGGCCACCCGGTCGGGAACGAGCTCCGCCCGGTAATCCGCGGGCGGCCGGGTTGTGTCGGCCAGGGCTCGGCCGAGCTGGTACGCCCTGCCGAGCCGGTAGTCCGCGGCCGTGAGAGTGGTGAGGAGGTCCACGTGGAAGTCCCGGATTGCCTTCATCCGCGCATTCCCATCCGTGGTTGCCCTCACGGTCGTGACGAACTGGTGACAATCGGGAGCCTCGAGGCCCGCGTCGGAGATGGGCCCCGACAGCTTGGCGACACCCGCCAGGACCCGGTCAAGCCCCATGTTCGTCCACTCTTCCGGATTGAGCCGCGAGAGTCCCGGCAGGTCTTTCTCGGAAACCGCTGGTGCCGCGCCCTCGGAAGGATCCGGACGATAGACCTCCGCCACCTGCCAGCCGAGGACAAACGCGACCGAGACGAGGGGATCGGGCTGCCCGATTGCCGCTTCGGTCGGCCCCGAGGCGGCCGCGTCCGCCGGAGTCGGGGGCGCGGGGGTTCGGCTGCCCTCGCGTTTGTCGGGCTCTATCACGCGAGGATCAGCGGTTGACTGCTGCCATCCCAGTCTCGTCGTATCGGTCTCCGGCCGCCTTGGGCAGCTCGGAGTCGATGCGCGCGAGGTCGTCACGGCTCAGCTCGACCTCGACCGCGCCAGCGTTTTCCTCTAGATATCGGCGCCTCTTGGTGCCCGGGATCGGAACCAGGTCCTCGCCCTGGGCGAGGACCCACGCCAGCGCTAGCTGGGCCGCCGTGATCCCCTTCTCCTGCGCTATCTCCGCGACCTTGGCCGCGAGCCGCAAGTTGGCCTCGAGGTTCTCGCCGGTGAAGCGGGGCCCGCTGCGGCGAAAGTCGTTCGCGTCGAGCTCGTCCGGCGACTTGAAACGGCCCGAGAGGAATCCACGACCGAGCGGCGAGTAGGGGACAAAGCCGATCCCGAGCTCCCGGCAGGTCGGGAGCACCTCGGCCTCGGGGTCGCGCGACCACAGGGAGTACTCGGTCTGTAAGGCGGTGATGGGGTGGACGGCGTGTCCGCGGCGGATCGTCTCGGGCGCCGCCTCGCTCAGCCCGATATGACGAATCTTGCCCTCCTGAACGAGCTCCGCCATCGCCCCAACCGTCTCCTCGATCGGCACGTTCGGATCGACGCGATGCTGAAAGTAGAGGTCGACGTGATCGGTTCCGAGTCGCCGCAGAGACCCCTCGATCGAGGTGCGGACATGCTCTGCGGAGCCGTCGAGCGCCCCGACCGTCGAGATGTCGCCCGGCTTGGCATTGTCGGTGCGGCGCGCGAACTTCGTCGCGATCACGTACTCGTCGCGCCGCCCCTTGATCGCGCGGCCGACCAGCTCCTCGTTCGTCAACGGCCCGTACAGCTGAGCGGTGTCGAGGAAGTTGATCCCGAGCTCGAGCGCCCGCTGGATCGTGGCGATCGATTCGGCGTCGTCGGCTGACCCGTAGAAGGCCGACATGCCCATGCACCCGAGCCCGAGGGCGGACACCTCGAGCGATCCCAGTTTTCGCGTCTTCATCGCGGCTCCAGTCTTTCGCGGTACCGGCTGTTGTCATGCATCACGCGCGAGCGCGCGCACCCGGAGATGTTGTACCGACTGATGAGATCTCGGGCCCAGCTCGGTCTAATTCACCATGAACGCGATGAAGGCCGCATCCGACACGGGCGAATCCATCGATCTCTTGATCGACGAGAGGACCGTCCGGATCTCGAGTCCCGATCGGGTCTACTTCTCCGCGCGCGGGGAGACCAAGCTCGACTTGGTCAACTACTACCTGAGCGTGGGGGACGGGATCGTGCGCGCGCTCCGGGAGCGGCCGTGCATGCTGCACCGGTTTCCCCGAGGCGTCGACGGCAACAAGGTGCACCAGAAGCGCCTGCCCGCGGGCGCCCCGGACTGGATCGAGACCGTTCGGGTCACCTTCCCGCGCTACGGCCGCCACGCCGATGAGCTGTGCGTAACCGAGCTCGCGAGCGTGATCTGGGCCGTGCAGATGTCGACGGTCGAGTTCCATCCATGGAACTCGCGGCGCGCGGACGTGGAGCGCCCCGACGAATGGCGCATCGACATCGATCCGATGCCCGAATGCACCTTCGACACCGTGCGCCGCGTGGGCGCGACGGCCCACGAGGTGCTGGATCAGATCGGCGCGGTTGGTTGGCCGAAGACGTCGGGCGGATCCGGCCTTCACATCTACGTCCGAATCGAGCCCCGGTGGAGCTTCGGCGACGTGCGGCGGGCCGCGCTTGCCTTCGCCCGCGAGGTGGAGCGCCGCGTCCCGGAGGACGCGACCACGACCTGGTGGCGGAAGGATCGCGAACCGGGCAAGGCGTTCGTGGACTACAACCAGAACGCGCGCGACCACACGATCGCGAGCGCCTATTCGGTCCGCGGGGTGAAGGAGGGCACGGTCTCGACCCCGATCAGATGGGACGAGCTCGAGGACGTGGTACCGCAGGACCTCACGATCGCGAGCCTGCCGGATCGATTTACGAGGCTTGGCGACATCCACGCGGGCATCGACGCGTCGGCGTTCTCCCTCGCGCCGCTGCTGGAGTGGGCCGAGCGCGACGAGCGGGATCGCCTGGCGGATCCCGGCGGGCCCGAAGCCTGACAACACGATCCGTCACGACGGGGCCTCCCTCGCCCCACACCGTCTAGGCTCCATGGCCCTCTCATGGACGCTTTCCGCGATGCCTAGGGCTCCTGATTTATCCGGCGTCGCCCTGGACGGGCGATACGAGCTCCACAGTCTCGTCGGTGAGGGGGCGTTCGGCCGCGTCTACCGGGGCCGGGACCGCCGCCTTGCCCGCCGAGTCGCGGTCAAGGTGATCAAGCCCTGGTGGGCCGAGGACCCGGACTGGGTGAAGTCATTTGAGCACGAAGCGCAGCTGCTGGCGTCGATCAGCGATCCCGGGATCGTCCAGATCTTCGACGTCGGTTCCGCACCCGAGGGCCTCTATTACGTCGCCGAGCTCGTCGATGGCGAGAGCCTGGCCAGGCGGTTGCGCGGTGGGTCCCTTCCGCCCTGGGAGGCTTGCGAGATCGGCGAGCAGCTCGCGCGAGCGCTCGCGACCGCGCACGCGCAACGCGTTGTGCACCGCGACGTGAAACCGGCAAATGTCTTGATCGCCCCGGACGGTCGGGTCAAGGTGGGCGACTTCGGGGTTGCGCGACTGGCGGAAGGCACCAGCGACGCCGGGGCAGCGACCATCGTCGGCACGCCGCAGTACATGGCCCCCGAGCAGGCCCAAGGTGGGACGACGAGCCCGGCCACCGACGTGTACAGCATCGGCGTCGTCCTGTACGAGATGCTCGCGGGGCATCCCCCGTTTGCGGGCGGCACCGTGGTCGAGCTGGCGTTTCGCCACGTTCACGACGTTCCGCCGCCGCTTCCGCCCCGGACGCCGCGAGCGCTCACGGAGGTAATCGATCGGGCGCTCGCCAAGGACCCGGCCGAGCGCTATGCGGACGGCCGCGAGCTGGCCGAGGCCCTCGAGCAGGCCCGATCGTCGCTCGTCGCCGGCGACGACGACTACGAGCTTTCGGACGCCGGCCGACCCTCGGGCGCAGGTGGAGGGGTCGCGACGCTCGCGCCGCCCGAGCCGACCACTACCGCTACGCAACTCGCGGAACCGCTCGTGCGCGCGGCGATCCCCCCGACCCGGGTGGGTGGCGGGATGTCGCCCCGGCGCAACTTCAATCCGCCCGAGCGCCGACAGCGGATCGCGATCTTCGCCGCGGTGCTCCTGGTCGGGGTCGGGATGGTGGTCGCAGCGATCGACCTGGCCCCCACACATGTGACGGTGCCGAACCTGCACGGCATGACTCGAAACCGGATCATGGCCAGGGCGAGGCGGGTCCATTTCCACGCCGCGTTCGCTCACCGCTACAGCGGAGCACGGCGGGGCACCGCGATCGGCCAGAGCCCGAGCCCCGGCACGCGTGTAACCGAGGGTGCGACGGTCGATGTGGTGCTCAGCTCCGGACCGCGGCCGGTCATCGTTCCCAAGCTCGTGGACAGGCCGTTGGGCGACGCCGAGGCGGTGCTGAGGGCCTCCAAGCTCCGGGTAACGGTCGCGCGAGTCCCCGCGCCGGGGGTGGCTCCCGGCGTCGTGACAGCCGAGTCCCCGCGGGCCGCCGCAAAGGTAAACCCGGGCTCGACGGTCGCCCTGTCGGTGGCCGAGACGCCACAACTGCGCGATGTGGAGACCTTCAGCGGAGACGGCAACGGGCGATCCGGACCATTCCACATCCGCGGAGTCAGATGGGAGGTCGTCTACAGCATGAACTACGAAGGCATGTGCACGCTGATCTTCATCTGCTCGGGGCCGCACGCCACCGTCACCAACCTCGGCACCGGGGCAACGTTCGACTCGTTCGGCCTGAGCGAGGGTGATCGCCACACGCGCATCTTCAACTCCGGTCCGGGCACCTACCAGGTCCAGATCTCGCCGGGGTCGGATTCCGCTCGCTGGAGCGTCGCGGTGCTCGACTACTACTGAGTCCGAGGCACCTCCGGACGTCGCGAAACCACCCGACAGACGCAGACGACGATTGCGTATGAGACGCCGACGAGCGCGAGACTCAGCGCCGTCGTCCCGTCGGGAGCAAAGAAGTAGTCGTGAACGGCCCGCGGCCCGAGCTCGTGGGCCGAGCCGAAGTAGAGAACGGCAGCGCTCGCGCCCAGCATGTACGCGATGTACAGAAACACTCGCGCCGGCCTGCGAACCCGACGTCCATCGCGATTGGTCAAGTCCCACGTCCCACAGAAACGCCCCGAGGAGAAACGTGACCTCAGCCGTAGTCAGTAGGGTCCGAGACACTGACTCTCGCGCGTAAGTGTTAAACAACAGGTCCAAGAGCAGGAGCGACACCCCCGAGAACCACGAGCGGAGAAAGTGCGGCAGTCGAGCGCACCTGACCCCTGCCGTGCCTGGTCCACAGCGCCTGCGCGAGGAGCCCGATGATCGCGAGTGCCACCGCAGCCTCGACCCCGCCGAGGCTCAGGTGTGGCACTCGGTGGACGGTGGGGCCGGCCGCCAGCGCCAGGAGCTCGCGCCGACTGGTCAGTCCGGCGAGCAGCATCGACGTCAGCACGAGCAGGCCGGACAAGACGACCTTGCCGGGGAGCCTTGGGGCCGTCAGCAAGACGCAGGCGAGTAGCGCGGCTAGTCCCAAGCCGATCGCGGCGAAGTCGCCTTGCGTATCACCGGACGAGGCACTTGACTCCGCGACGGGTACCCCTTGCGCCCCCAGGTCTGGGCGCCAGCTGTTCATGATCGCCGCGGGAACCGGGGAAAGGTCCGACCACACGGGTTTCGAGTCGTGCGATGTGCGCGGAAGTTAACCGCGGCCACCCTCGGTGCGCGCGGATCAGCGCAGCGCCTCGACATCGGCGTCGGTCAGCTCCACCTCGACCGCGGCGAGGTTCTCCCGCAGGTGCTCGAGCGAGAGCGTGCCCGGGATCGGCAGGATCGTTGGCGAGCGGTGCAGCAGCCAGGCGAGCGCGACCTGGTTCGGCGTTGCGCCGTGGCGGGCTGCGATGTCGGCGAGCGCCGGCGAGCCGACGCCGCGCAGCGGGAAGAAGGGAACAAACGGGATCCCTTCGCTGGCGCAGTAGTCGACGACCCCCTCGTGCTTTCGCTCGCTGAGGCTGTAGTGGTTCTGGACGGCGGCGATCGGCGCCACCTGGCAAGCCGCGCGGATCTGCTCGACACTCACCTCGGAGATGCCGACGTTGCGGATCCTGCCTTGGTCGCGGTACTCGGCGATCACGCCGAGGCTCTCCTCCAGCGGCGTCTCCGGGTCGACGCGGTGAAGGTAGTAGAGGGGGATCGCCTCGGTCCGCAGTCGCCGAAGGCTCTCCTCGATCTGCGAACGAAGCACCTCCGGGCGCCCCTCGCCCGGACGGTAGCCGCCCTTCGTCGCGACGACCACGCCCTCCGGCATGGGATTGAGCGCCGCGCCGATCGTCTCCTCGCTCTTCCCGCGCGTATAGAGGTAGGCGGTGTCGATGTGGCCGACGCCTGCCTGGACCGCGTCGCGAATGAACGCGACGTTCTCGGAAGTGTTCTCGAGCCGGTTGGTGCCGAGGCCGATCCTTCCAACCTCGACGTCGCCGAGCCGCAATCTCTTGGTCATTCTCGCGCCCCCACGATGTAATCGACCACCCCCTCCCACCGGTCGCCGGTCCGAAAGCCGTCCTCGACCTCCTCGCCGTGCGCCAGGCCGCCACGCGAGAGCCCGTCCTTGCAGCTCGGCCGGCCCTCGCACGGGCAATAGGCGCCGACCTCGACTCCGGGGCAAGCGGCATCGCGCAGATAGACCGACATACGATGGGTGCCGTAGTAGGGCACGGCCCGCACACCCTACCCGTGACCCCATCAAACCAGCACGCTGCGCGCGCGAGCTCCTCCGCGGCGGTTAGGGCAGCGCGTAATCGTAGGGTCCGCGTGGCGACCGGCGAGGTGTGCCTCCCGGGCCTCGCCCACGAGCAGTTGGCGCAGCCACGCTGGCGGCGGTCCGGCCAGACCAACTCCTGCGCCGCCAACGGAGTCATCCGCCGGGCAGCGAGCTCACGATCGCGTTCGTGGTGGCGAAGCGATCGCGGCAGCACTGGTGATCGGCACGATCGAGGCGTCGCCTTTGCACTCGTCCGGACCCGTCGGCTGCGACTGTCTTCGTGGGCGTTGCGATCGTCCGGCACCGATCGTCACGGGCCGCTCCGATGTCGCCTTAGGGATCGTCCGTCCCGCGCTGGCGCGATAACAAACGCAGTCACGCCGACACGGGGCACCAGACGCATAGATTGGGCGAAGGCGCAAGGGCCGCCGCGGAGCGCGCTTCCGACGGTATCTGCATAGGCAACGCTGGAGTGCAATGCGTGGCCTTGGTGCCTGCGTGCCGCGCGAAGCGCGACGCTCCGATGCGTTGCCCACGGGCGCGCGGTGACGTGAAAGCGGGATCGTGCACTCCCGAGCGGGGAGCGACCCGTGACGGAACCGGCGTGCGCTGGCGGCAACTGTAGTCCCGGCAGTCGCTAGACGGACCATAGGGCTTGGGTGGGTGAGAGCCGGGCGGCTCGCAGGGCGGGGATGAGCCCTGCGACCGCGCCGATGATCAGCGAGGCGGCGATGCCGCCGGCCCATGCTTCGGTTTGAATGACGGTGGCCCAGTGCTTGACGTGTGCGTAGACGGCTGTTGCCGCGATGCCGACGGCGACGCCGACGGCGCCGCCGAGCAGTCCGAGGAGGATGGCTTCGGAGAGGAATTGGGTGCGGATGTGACTTCTCGTGGCGCCGAGGGCGCGGCGCAGACCGATCTCGGAGCGGCGCTCAAGGACGGAGATGATCATGATGTTGGCGACGCCGACCGCGCCGACGAGGAGCGCGACGGCGCCGAGGCCGAGGAATAGGCCGTTCAGCGCGCTCTTGGCGTCGGCCTGCGCGACGAGCGCGTCGGAGGGTTGGCTGACGTTGACCTCGCTGGGGTTCTCGGGGTTGGCGGTGGCGGCCAGGAGGTTGTCGACAGTGACGACGCGGTTGGTGTCGGCGCGGAGGTAGACAGTGGAGGGGTGGCCGTCGAACCCCAGGTACCTCTCTGCCGCGGGGTAGCCGACCAGAACGGAGGTGTCGATCGCGGAGGCGAGTACGGCGGGTTTGAGGATCCCGGCGAGGTAGAACCATTGGCCGTCGACCCAGATCCGTTCGCCGGGATAGAGGCGATCGATCCCGAGCAGCTGGGCGGCGGTGGCGCCGAGTACGGCGACGGGTTCTTGGGCGGCGGCGGGGTTGAGGTAGTGGCCTTGGGCGACAGTGATGGCGAGGACCGCGGGGAGGTCGAGGGAGGCGGCTTGGACGGTCAGGCCGTTGGTGTCGACCAGCGGGATGTAGGGGGTGCGATACGCGCTTACGCCGCTGATCTCCCCGGTGCTCTGCACCTGCTGAACACCGCCGATACGGCTGATCATGCCCGGAGCGATGGTTGGCAGCTCCACGGTGCCACCGGTCACGCTCTGGCCGTTGCTGACGGTGAGCAGGTTGGTACCCAGCTGGTTAATCTCCGCCAGCAGACCGGCCTGTGAGGACGCCGATACGCCAAGGACGGCGACGATCGCAGCCACACCGATAGCGATCCCGAGCGCGGACAGTCCCGCACGCAACTTCCGTGTGCGCAGCCCAACGGTGGAAAGCCTGGTGAGGTCGGAGAGCGCCAGGCCACGCCGGTTCACCGGGGCGGTGGCGGTCACGATGGCTCCTCGCCGACGGGCGCGCCGGACGCCGTCTGGCGTGCGTGCGGCGGCGGGTCCGCGAGAGGGCGCAGGCGGAGGTCGGCGTCCGCGGCGGGGCCGCTGTCGGCGACGATGCGGCCGTCAAGGATCTCGACCTTGCGGGGCATGCGCTCGACGATGGGGTGGTCGTGGGTGATCACCACGATCGTCGAACCGGCCCGGTGGAGTTCGTCGATCAGGGCCAGGATGGCCTGCCCGGTCGCCTGGTCGAGGTTGCCGGTCGGCTCGTCGGCCAGCACGATCGCGGGCTGACCGACCAACGCCCGGGCGATCGCGACGCGTTGGCGCTGTCCGCCGGAGAGCTGGGTGGGGCGGGCATCTGGGCGCTCGGCCAGACCGACCAGCTCCAGCGCGTCGAGCGCGCGCTCGCGACGCTCCTTGAGCGGGACGCCGGCGTAGAGGAGCCCGTCGGCGACGTTGTCGAGTACGGTGGAGTGCTCGGCCAGGAAGAACTGCTGGAAGACGAACCCGATCCGGGTTGCCCGCAGGTAGGCGACCTCGTCGTCGGGAATGGTCGCAACGGCCAGCCCAGTGATCTGCACTTGGCCGCTGCTGGGCCGATCGAGCGTTCCCATCAGTTGCAGCAGCGTGGTCTTGCCCGACCCCGACGGGCCAACGATCCCGACCAGCTCCCCAGGGCCGATGGTGAGGCTCACGCCGCGCAGGGCCTGAACCGGTGGCTCGCCGGGGTAGCTCTTGGTGAGGTCGTGGACTTCGAGCACGGGCATCCTTGCACCGCGGATCGCGGAGTCGTTGCCGGCGGCGACCGCGTTGTCATGTGGCGTGGGTGATGGTGTGGAGGTCATGTCGATGCGACCACGACCTTCTGACCGGCGGTCAGCCCCGAGCCGGTGACCTGCACCAGCCCGTCGGCGTCGTCGAACAGTCCGAGCGAGACCGGCACGAGATGGTTCCTCGCCGCTGCGCCAACGACCTCGACGGCGTATCCGCCCCCGGATTGGGCCAGCAGCGCGGCCACGGGCACGACCAGCGCGCCCCGCACCCTTGCGGTCGTGATGCCGACCTGCACCGGCGCCTGATCCCACCTGCCTGTGGCGGCCGGGTCAGACGGAGTGACGCCCACGGTGATGGTCGGGGTGGCGCTGCTCCCCGAGCCGCCTGAGGAGCAGGTGTCAGTTCCCGGCGCAGCGGAGCTGGACCCCGACCCGCCCGACCCGGAGCTCGACGGGCAGGTCGCGACCGCCCCCACCGAGGAGACGACACCCGGGGTGGTGTTGTTATTGGGCAGGGTGATGCTCACCTTGTCCCCGACCGCGACTTCGGTCTGTTGCGAGGCATCCAACGCCAACTGCACCTGGCGCGTGGTCGAGGTCGCCTGCATCACCGTCTCGCCGGGCTGCGTCCGGCCCCCCGGCTGGGCTAACACAGCCGTCACCCGCACGGCGGTGGGTTCGAACACCGCCTGACCAAGCGTCAGCGTGCCGGTCTGGGTCACCCCCAGGGCGGCCTGGAGCTTCTCCAGGGCCGTAGTGGTGGCCGACCCGAAGGACGCGGACGTTGGGCTGAGCTGAGCCCGGGTGGCGTAGCCGAGCGCGACCAGATCCGCGTTGAGCTCGGCCACGTCGGGGCCGCTCGCCCCGGCTGACAGGGTCCGATAGGCCGGTGTCGAGCCGCGCAGCAAGACGACCGGGCTGTCGTTCACCCGGTAGAGCACCCGCCCCTGAGAAATCACCTGCCCGGGCGCGGGCAGCTCGGTATAGGTCCCCTGCGCCTGGTTGATCACGGAATACGGGGAGCCGTCAGACCGCGCCCGATAGGTCAGGATCCCAGCCTCCGAGACCATCGCCGAGAGCGTCCTCTTCTCTACGTCCGCGGTGTTCACCGGCGGACGCTGCGCAGCCAGGGCCTGTTGCTGCGCGCCGGAGGTGACGAGCACGCCGCCGGCGGCGGCTAGGGCAACCACGACGGCCGCTGTAGCCAGCATCCACGCCTTGCGCTTCACCGCGTCACCCCCGCAGCGGCTGCTACATCGCGGCATTTCTGCATCGCGGCGTGGAGAGCGCTCATCCCCCCGGGCTGCGAGGCGGATGGGATTCGATTCGTGTCGACGAGCGGCCCGTTTGGTGTGGGGTCAGGGAAGTCCGGCACGCCGTTGGCGCGGATGCACTGGGCGAACTTGAGGCGCGCCGACGCCTGCTCCGGGGTCACCTTGGCGCCCGTGAATCCTGCTGGTTCGAGGCTCTTACACGCGCTGATCGCCTGCTTGAACGCCGGCGCGTTCGGGTCCAGCGACGAGCCGTTCACCACCTCGTCGATGGTGAACCCACCCGACCCCCTCGGATCCGGAAACGCGCCGACACCGTTGCTGCGCATACACCTAGCGAACTTCACCGCCTGCGCATGAGCAGTGCTTGCGTTGCTGGCGCTGCCACTGTCGGCGGGTGCGCTTGACCCGCACGCGCTGAGCAGAGCGCTAATCCCGATCAGGGCCAGCGCGGCCAGCGGCCGTCGTATCTCATTCATACGTTCTCCTGCGGTCGTTGTTTCCATAGACATCAGCTCAAGCGCCCGGCGGCCCGGGAGGGAGTAGCTGCGAGCGGCCGTCCGGGTGCGAGGCACCAACCCCGAGAGACGCGGCGATCGCTGGTGCGCCGGTCGCTGAGTACACGGAGTTGACCAGCCGCTGGGCGGCCTGGCCCGCGGCGGCGAGGAACTGTGAGGTGTTGCTGCCCTGCCCCTGCCCCAGCACCACACCGGCCGCGGTCAGTTCGCGCGCGCCAATCGTCACGTGGGTGAAGAACGCCAGGCACCCCCCCGCGGCGGAGTCCGATCCGGTCTTGCCGGCGTACCCGTAGACAATCAGCGGGTTGTAGTTGGTGAGCGTGCCGGCAACCGGGAGCGTCACGCTCGGCATCGACACGATCTGGCGGAAGATCGGGAAGCGCATCGCCTCCCGGAACACGCGCAACTGGTCGGCGGCGGTGGAGACCGTGCTCGGGTCGAACTCGCTGGGATCGGTGTAGATCGTGTGGTCCATCCCGAGCGCCCGCGCCTCGGCGTTCATCTCCGCGACAAAACTGGTCTCGCTGCCGGCGACCTCAGCGGCGAGGATCCGGGCGATGTTGTTGCCGGAGGGGATCAGCAGCGCCTCCAACAGCTGGCGCTCGGTCAGCTGCTCACCGGGCTGCACCGCGACGCCCGACTGCCCCTCGGCGCGGTCCTGGGCCTCGTCCTGCGCCTGGGTCGCGCTGACCGTGATCGTGAACCCGTCCTGCCCGGCGCTCAGCGGGTAGCGCCTCAGGGTCAATAAGGCGGTCATCACCTTCGCCAAGCTGGCGATCGGGACCGGCTTCTCTTGCGGGCTTGCCGCCGGCCGGCCGTCGCCGAGCACCAACGCAGCCTGGCCCTGCAGCGGCCAGCTGACCGCCGACATGTACGTGCGGCGGGCGTCGTTGCGCGTGCGGGCCGTGGGCATGCCCACGTGGCCCGTGTCGTTCAGGAGCTGGCTAGCCGTGTAGGCGAGAACCAGCACCACGACGACGCCGAGCACCAGGCGCCCGCGACGCGCGCGATACACGGTTGGTCGGCTCCAGCGGGCTGCTGTTCGTGCTGGTTCGCTGTAGGCCACGCCCCCCAGTCAAGGCAACGCCGCGTTGCCAGCACGTATGCGTTTTTTCGATACGCCGACGATATGTGCCAGCTGGCAGCATCCCACCGCGTGCGCGTGTTGATCGTCGAGGACGAGCCGTTGATGGCGGAAGCGGTCCGGGACGGTCTACGCCTCGAGGCGATCGCGGCAGACATCGCCGGTGACGGCGACAGCGCGCTGGAGCTGCTGAGCATGAACGAGTACGACATCGCCGTCCTCGATCGCGACATCCCCGGCCCGTCCGGTGACGAGGTCGCCAGACGCATCGTCGCGTCGGGCAGCGGCATGCCGATCCTGATGCTGACCGCTGCCGACCGGCTCGACGACAAGGCCGCCGGGTTCGGGCTTGGCGCCGACGACTACCTCACCAAGCCATTCGCACTCCAAGAACTTGTGCTGCGTCTCAGAGCGCTCGACCGCAGGCGGGCCCACAGCCGACCGCCCGTGCGAGAGCTCGCAGGTCTGCGTGTGGATCCGTTTCGCCGCGAGGTTTACCGCGACGGCCGCTACGTCGCGCTCACCCGCAAACAGTTCGCCGTGCTCGAAGTCCTCGTCGCGGCCGAAGGCGGTGTCGTCAGCGCCGAAGAGCTGCTGAAACGAGCATGGGATGAGAACGCGGACCCGTTCACCAACGCGGTGCGCATCACCGTCTCGGCACTACGCAAACGCCTCGGCGAACCCTCGATCATCGCCACGGTCCCCGGCGCCGGGTATCGCATCGGCACCCAACCAGACAACGGGGCATGAGGGAGCAGACCGTGGATAGAGCTCCCGGCCTCAAGATGCGCCGCCTCTCGCTCGCCAGGCTCGCGCCGCGTCGGCTGCTCCAGCTGCCCTCGCGGACCGTGCGTCTGCGCCTGACCCTGCTGTACGGCGGCCTGTTCCTCGCCTCGGGACTGGCGCTGCTCGCGGCTGCCTATCTGCTCTTCCGCAACAGCACCGGGGTCGACCTGATCGTCCCGCATGGGTCGACCATCCCGGGCGCTCACAACGGTGCTTTGACGAACCCGGACGCCATCCGTCAGGTGCGCCAGATGTACGCCGCGGCCGTCGCACGTCACACCCACGGTCTCCATGAGGGGCTCATCCAGTCGGGGATTGCGCTGGCGATCATGACGGTCGTCTCGATCGCCCTCGGCTGGCTGGTCGCCGGCCGGGTCCTGCGCCCGCTGCGCACGATCACGGCGACAACGCGGCAGATCTCCGAGCGCAACCTGAACGAGCGCCTCGCGCTCTCGGGGCCCCGCGACGAGCTGAAGGATCTCGCCGACACCGTCGACGGCCTGCTCGAGCGGCTCGAGGCACACGTCGCCGAACAGCAGCGATTCGCCGCCAACGCCTCCCACGAGCTGCGCACCCCGCTGGCGCTCACGCAGACGCTTCTCGACGTGGCCCGCAACGATCCGAACCGTGGCGACGGCGACCTCGTCGACCGCCTCCACGCTGTCAACACCCGAGCGATCGACCTCACCGAAGCACTGCTCCTGCTCAGCCGCGCCCAGCAGCGGTCGTTCACGCGAGAAGACGTCGACCTGTCCCTCATGGCAGAAGAAGCCACCGAAACGCTCACCCCGCTCGCAGAAAAGCATGGCGTCAGCATCGAGACGTCCAGCGAGGAGACCCCTACCAGCGGCTCACCCGCGCTCCTGCGGCAGATGGCCACAAACCTCGTGCACAACGCGATCGTGCACAACCTGCCCGAACACGGCACCGTGTGGGTCACGACCAGCGCTCACCCCGAGAGCGTCGAGCTCACCGTCGAGAACACCGGCGAGCAGCTCACCCCGCAACTCGTTGCCACACTGGCCGAGCCATTTCAGCGCGGCACCCAGCGGATACGCGCCGACCACGCGGGGGTCGGCCTCGGCCTTGCGATCGTCAACAGCATCGCCCAAGCACACGACGGCGCGCTCGCCCTCACCCCCCGGGCCGCCGGCGGGCTCTGCGTCACGATCCGCCTTCCCGCCGCGCAGCACCTTGGCGGATGACGATCAGCGTCTCGAGACCAATGGTCACGATCCGAGCACGACGCTCTATCAGGCGTGACCCGGCAGCCTAACAGTCGCTCCGGAGCCGCTGATCTAGTCGGGCGCGAGCCCTGCTCTACGTCGGGCATCGGCGGACAGTCCTGCCTGGAGCGGATAGGGTCATGGGCCTCCTTCGCCAGAGCGAGCAGCAGCAAACAGCAGCGCTGGTCTCGTAGCCGCCAGAGACGAGTTGCGAGTCCGCCGCCGCCAGAGGCAGACGACCGCAAACACGCGGCGATGGCACGCGCTCCGAGATGGCCGTCGCGGCACGAAAGCAGGGCGGAGCCGGTCTCCCACGCCTGGTCTCGCAAATCGCCAGATCCGCAACCGCCCGCCACCGTCGCGGAGACGTGAAGAACGCGACAGTTGCATAGGCAAGGGTTGGCATCGGCGATCCGTCGACCGCTGCTGCGATTCGTCCAGACCGAGCGAGGTCAGCGCATCGGTGGCTCCTGTCGCTCGCCGAGGCAGAGCGGTCACCGCTTCTCCGGTTCCGCGTAGAGTGCGCCGTGAGCGGTTCGCGAAAGGGACGCCATGTCATCGGTCGATGCGGGTCGCCCGCTCGAATACATTGGCGATCTCTTTTGCGTAGTTGTCGATGTCGAACTCTGGATTGAGGCTCAGGAGGGGTGGGGCGGCGTCGATGGCGGCGCGGATCGCGATTGCCATGGTCGTGGGGTCGAAGTCATCTCGAAGCTCGCCGGCGGCTTGGGCGCTGGCGAGCAGGTCCACGAGCGGGCGCGCGGGCACATCGGGGTTGGGGCCCCTGACTCGACGTGGCCCCTCGGCGGCGACGCGATGGCGGAGAATCTCGACGACGGCGATCAGGTAGTTGCGGTGCTCTCGCATGAACGCGAGGTTTGACTCGATGTATGCGCGCACCCTGCCGGGTCCGGTCGGTTCCGCGAAGATCCGCGGTTCCATGTAGTCCCTGGCCTGCGCGACAACCTCGCCGATGACCTCCTGCATGAGCTCGTCTTTGCCGGCGAAGTGGTAGCTGATCAGGCCTCGGCTGATCCGAATCTTCGCGGCAATGCGGCCGAGCGAAGCGCGCGCGTACCCGACCTCGGCGATCGTGTCGATCGCGGCGGCCACGATCTGTGCCCGCCGAGCGGTCTCGATGAAGGTTCGTTCAGAGTCCGCGGGGCCCGGTCCTGGCTCCATGACCAAAAAACTAGCACGCGAGCCGGCTCCTGGCCTTTTGACCAAAAAGTTGGCGTAGAGGCCAAAGATGTGCTAGGGTGGACCGATCAACCGGGCAGGAACACACTCCGACGCAGTTCGAGCGAGCGAGCGCGTCGAGGCGCCCTCCGAGCCCCATCGCTTGCGCGGGCAACCGGCGCTCGTGGTGGAGCATCTGAGCAAGCGCTTCGGGCCGCGCGTCGCCTTCGAGGACGTGTCGTTCGAGGTCGGCTACGGGGAGGTGTTCGGCTTTCTCGGGCCCAACGGGGCTGGGAAGACGACGACGGTGAGGACCCTGGGCACGCTGATCGCGCCGAGTTCGGGGTCGGCGACCGTGGCCGGGATCCCGCTCAGCGCAGCGAACGGGCCCGCGATCCGGGCGCGGATCTCGATCATGCCCGAGTCTCCCGGTCTGTATCTGCGGTTGTCCGTGTCGCAAAATCTTCGCTGCTTCGCCAGGCTCTATCGGCTGGATGACATTCCCGGGCGGATCGAGCGGGCGCTGCGGGCGGTCACTCTGCTCGAACGCGCAGGGGATCCGTGCGGGTCGCTGTCAAAGGGCCTGCGTCAACGCGTCGCGCTGGCTCGCGCGCTGCTCAGCGATCCGGCGGTGCTGTTCCTGGACGAGCCCACCTCCGGCCTCGACCCGGTTGCCGCGCACGACGTTCACGAGCTGATCGTGTCGCTGCGCGAGCGGGGAGTGACGATCTTCCTCACCACCCACCGGCTCGAGGAGGCAGAACGGCTGTGCCATCGAGTCGCGATCCTCAACACCACGCTGCGGCTCGTCGGCCGGCCCGATGAGCTGCGCGAGCGGCTGTTCAACCAGGCTTTGGAGGTACGCGTTCGCGGCTCGCTCGCCGATCCTGCTCTGCTTTTTGACGGCCTTCCAGGGGTCGATGGCTGGAAGGCGACTGCGGCCGGGGGCTACGAGCTTGCGGTTTCCGATCCCGAGATCGCTGCTCCCGCGGTCGCGCGTGCGCTGGTTGGCGCCGGGGCGGACATTCGCTCCATCGCCGACTCACGGCACTCGCTGGAGGACGTCTACTTGCGGATGATTGACGAGGACGTGGAGGCCAAGCGGCGATGAGCTTCAGCTGGGAGCGCGTGTGGGCGATCGTGGTCAAGGACGTCAGCGACTACCGTCGCAACCGCTTTGTGATCGTGTTCGCGATGTGTCTGTTGCCGCTGATCTTTATCGCGGCACCGACGATCCAGCTGCTGACCGTGTCTGCCGCGGCGGCCACGTCCAAGCTGAATGCTCGAATAGGGCTCTCGCTGACGTACATGCTGGTGATCCCGGCAGTCGTGCCGTCCGCAGTGGCCGCTTACTCGGTCATCGGCGAGCGCGAGCAGGGGACGCTCGAGCCGATCCTGATCACCCCGATCCGCCGCGAGGAGCTCCTGATCGGCAAAGCGCTCGCGCTATTGATCCCAACGCTCGTGGTCTCCTACACCATCTCCGGGATCTTTCTCGGTGTTGCGGCACTGTTCGCCCATCCGGCGATCAGCTCCGCGGTCTTTGCGGGTTCGCACATCCCGGTGCAGCTGCTCTTCACCCCGCTGCTCGCCGGCTGGTCGATCTGGGTCGGAATCGCGATCTCTGCCCGCTCTTCCGACGTCCGGGCCGCCCAACAGCTCAGCATTCTCGCCAACGTGCCCCTGATCGCGGTCGTAGCCCTGATGAACTTCAAAGTGATCCCGCCATCGGTCGGCATCGCGGTTGGCCTCGCCGCCGTCCTACTGGCGCTCGACGTGCTCGGCTGGCGCGCGGTGGCGGCGATGTTCGACCGCGAGCGACTGATAACAGGGACGCGAACGTGAGCCAGGTTCCATCCCAGCTTGAAAAGTCTCATCTAGAAAGGACATCACCAGTGTCAGCGACGCTCACCGTCACGCGCGAAGGAGTCATCGCGGAGCTCCGGCGCACACCGTTTGAGATAACACTCGATGGCACGCCCGTCGGCTCGATCGACCGCCATGGAACGTTCGAGACAACGATCGAGCCAGGACACCACACGCTGCAGATCCAGGCAGACCGCTACACGAGCCGCGCGCAATCGTTCGACGCAGCCGACGGCCACGCCATCAACTTCCGCTGCTACGGAGGCAGGATCTGGCCGATGTATCTCATCTCATTCGTCGTGCCGAGCCTGGGAATCTCCCTCAAACGCGAATAGCCGGTGCCGTAGAACAGATGCTCGATGCGGTCGAGTCAGCGGCTGAGTTTCGCGCCAATAGCAGGTCGGCCCTTGGACTGTGGGAGCGCTAGTCACTGGGGCCGTGGGACCTGGTGAGCACTTCGGACGACGAACCAGTGCGCGCTCGGCCGCGGCCGCGAGACGATCGGTCTTGGAGGCGAAACGTCGGCGGCCGCTCCGACGTGAGCTGCTAGCCAGGAGCCTTCAACCGCCCGTCCCGGCACGTGGCCGCGGCTGATGCCCCTTCGGGTGAGCAGCGGCGGGTCGCGGCCGTCGCGACGTACACGCTCTGGACGATCTCCATGAGCGAGCTCGATCCTGCGGCTGTGACGCTCGGATCGCTAGGCTAGGGGTTGCATAAGCGCCGAGCCCCGCCGGTCTCGCTGATGGTCGGGACGAATCGCAGCAGCTGTCGGCGGACAGCCGATGCCCAACCTCCGCCTACTCTACGCAGCGAAGCCGTCCGCCGGCTACCCACGGACGAGCACGACTTGCGATTTCGCCCAATCCCGGCCCGTCCAGCTCCGACTGCCCGCACGATCCCTTCTGTCATTCCGCCGCCCAGGGTCCGGCTATCGCCTTGGCGAGAGGCCGTCGCGCAACTGTTTGGGCTGAGATAGGTCGTTCTGGGTCCGCGCGGAGGGTTTGGCGGTCTGACCGCCGTGGGGCCTGTTTCAGGCCCCGACGGTCGCCAGCTGGTGTCTGTGGAGTTTGGTGAGGTTGTGGGTTGTCATCAGTAATCGCCACTCGGTGCGCACGGCCGCGCGGCCTCTTCGGTGGAATCTGGTGATCAGCCGGTTGTGTTTGGTGTGACCGAACACGGGCTCGATCATCTGCATCCGTTTTCGGTAGAGCCCTTTCCCGTGCTCTGAGCCCAGGACGGTTCGCATCCACGAGTACCGGCCGCCGATCCAACCCGGGCGCGGCGCCTTCCGGCCGCTCGAGTCCGGTCTGATGAGCACTTGGATGTGCTTGTTGGCGATCACCTCGTCCATGTGCTGCTCGTTCCAGTACTGCGCGTCGGCGAGCGCAACCTCGGGTTTGGCCGCGACACCCGCTCGTTCGAGCTCGGCGAGGGTCGCGCAGATCATCGGATCCAGGTTGGAAAAATCGCCTGGGGTGTTGGTGATCTCCGCAGCCAGCACGATCTGGCTCTCGTCGACGACTGCTTGGGCGTTGTAGCCCTGCACGTACCCGAGGTTGGCCTTCATCCGCTGGCTGTCGGGATCGCTCACGCTCACCACCCCCTCGGGCACATCAGGCGCGACCCAGGAGTTCGGTGGACGGCCAAACCGCCGGCCCGTCTTGTCCCGCCCGGTCGCCCGGTAGTCCTCATACGCCTGGTTGGCGGCGATTACCGCGTCACGCTCAGCCTCCAGCCGCCGCGCAGCGAGCAGCAGCCGCGCGTCACGCGAGCGGGAGACACGATCCGGGTTCTGCCAGCGGCGCTGCTCGAGCTGGCGGCGGGCTTCGCGCGACCAACCCTCCCGCCCCTGGACGCGCGCCACGATCCGCTCGCTATCGAACTCGTAAGCCACCCCCGGAACGGCGGCCGCCTCGGGCTCCAGCGCCGAACCATCCGACTCCCGATCGCCGGCGTCCTTGCCCGCGCGCTCCTCGCGCGCACGGCGAAAGAACTCGGCCCGACCCTCCCGCGTGCGCAACTGCTCAGGCAGCTCATCCCCACGCGCCTCGCCGTACAGCTCGTCTCGGCCTCGTCGATCGCTTTGGCCTCGGCCAAGATCTCCCGCGCGATCTCCTCAAACCGCTGCGTGGACTCGCGACTCGCGTTCCCCGCCATCCGCGTCCCATCGATCGCGACCACCCCCGGCCTCACCAACCCCGCCTCATCGCACAACCCCAACACCTGACCAAACAGCTCACCCAGCGCCGCCTCATGGCGAGCCACGAACCGGGCGATCGTCGCGTGATCAGGCGTCTCCAACATCGCGATCATCTTGAACGCCACGTCCTCCTCACACGCCCGCTCGATCCTCCGCGCCGAGCGAACCCCACGCGCGTAGGCGTACAACAGCAGCGCGACCATCATCGCCGGGTCATACGCCCGACGGCCGACCCCATCCTCGCGATACGCCGCATAAAACTCGCGCAGATCCATCCCCGACACCGCCTCCAG
Organism: uncultured Solirubrobacterales bacterium; assembly: GCA_963731355.1. GTDB lineage: Bacteria > Actinomycetota > Thermoleophilia > Solirubrobacterales > Solirubrobacteraceae > Palsa-465. The sequence continues at coordinate 162,554 of CAVSUS010000010.1, forward strand.
CACAAACCACGCCAGATGCCCCGCAGGCAGCCAATCCCTGACATCCGGCGGCATCAAAAACGACTGATCACGGTCACAACCAATGAAGTTCTGAGCCATCCCGGAATGGTCTTAAACCCACCGGACGGCAAGGTAATTACGCGACACCCTCGCGACATAGGAGCGGTCCGCTGTTACCGGCGCCGGCGCGATCGCAATGCCACACGAAGACAGTCGCCCGCAGCCGACGGGTCCGGACGAGTGCAAAGGCGACGCCTCGATCGTGCCGATCACCAGCGCTGGCGCGATCGCTTCGCGACGAGGCAGGCGTCAGCGTTCGCTTGGGCCGGCTTCTGTTGGGTGATAGCGACAGTTGAGCGCTGGGGTTGCCGACCGGGCGGCGATGTCTGGGCACGAGTTGGGATGGGTGGGCTGCTCACAGCTCCGCAGCGTCGTCCCTGCCGGAGCAGCCTCGCCGGGGCAGGTCCAATGGACGCCGGTGAGTGTAGTCAGCGCGGATCCTCGAACAGCCCTCCGCGCCGGTACACCCGACGGGGTTGGCCGAGCCCCCGACGATCCCGCACCGGTATTCGCGCTGCGGTGCCTTCCGTCCTGGCCATCTGCGCAGCGGTCGAGCTGCGGTCGGTCACTGCCGGGCGGCACACATCTGGGGCGTTTGCCGCCACGAACTCTTATCCCGAAACGTCTAGCTCCGCTAGCTTTAGCTCATTAGCCCGAGTTTCAACGCAGCTGCAGGACCATCGTGGCCTTGACCGTGACAACCATCGCGACCGTGTACCGGCCGGGCGTCATCCGGTGAAGCACGCGCATCATGAGGGTCGCCTTGCCGCGCGTGACGCGGCCGCGCCCGAGCGCCACCAGCAGACTTCCGCGGGTTATCCGCATCGTCAACGTGCCACTGATGCCAGCTCCGCCTTTGATCGTCATCGTGCAGCGAAGGTGCATGGCTTGCAGCCGCTTGCAGGCAACAGTCGCCTTCGTCCCGGACGGACTTCCGCTGCCCGTTGGACCCGACGGCGGCTTGGGCTGGGCGGCGACGTTCCCCCGCACAATGGATGCACCGGACGCGACCACCACGCGAGCGCCCCAAGAGACCCTCGCCTCGGCCGATGCGGGCAGCGCCACCGCAGCGATCGCAAGTAAAGCCACTACCGTCGGCAACGCGCGACTACAGACCACGTACCTCAACTCGACCCTCCTCGTCTCTGACTTACTTCCACCCCTTGTCGCGAGTCACCCTACCACCGCCACCAAAACCAGTCGCGCACGCCCTCGCCATCCCCGCCGCGACCCGCATCTAGACAAAAACTGCAGCGCCGGAGGCCGCACCGGGGCCCGGTCGGCGATAGCGACGTCTACGAGCTCAGCTCTCGCTGTCGCCCAATCGCAAAGTCCGCGGCCGCCGACGTTTGATCCATGCGCGGTGTCGTCCGGGTCGGTACGCCGATCCCAGGCGCTTCAGGACCGTGCCCTCGAACCCCAGGGCGACGATCGCCTCGTGCGCCGCGAGGGTCGCCGGCTCCGACGCGGCCAGGCGAATCCGCTCGCGCACCGGAAGCGTCTCGCGCAAGCGCGTCCCGGTCCTCCCAAGGGCGAGCTCGAATATCTTCGCCTGCTACGGCGAGGAGGTCGTAGGCGACGAACCGCAGCCGGTCAGTCGCAGCGGGCTGGCCGGTAAATACCGCGCGGGTGACCGCGGCGAAGTCCTGCCCGAGTTGCCGTCGCGCTCGCTGATGGCGACGAGCTCACCGTCAAACGTGGTGCCGGGCGCGACGTCGGTGAACGGTGCGAGCAGCGATCCGAGGCGAGCGGTGAGATCGGCGCCGTGGCGCGACCAACCGGGTACCTCTCCCCCACTTCCGACGCCGATCAGGAGTCGAAATCCGTCCTTATGTCGAAGCCCCCGGGTATCTCACCGACCGCACGATCGACATGGACGAGTTACGGTCGGACATTGCGGTCCTCTGATGAGCCAGTCAGGGGTTCAGGGAGGATCGGTACAGAAACCGGTGCTACCGCCTGATCGCGGTGAGCTCTCTTAGCGGCCGCCGGATAGCCTGCGCGAACTCGATCGGATGGTCGTGATAAGCCGCGTGCGTACCCGGCGTGATCTCGACATTCCTGCCGAGCCGCTGCCCGAGTCGGCGGGCGACCTCGGTATAAGGCGGAAGGCCCTCAGCGCTGACAAGCAGCCTCACGCGCGGCGCGACGGCTGCCAACGTCTCGTCATCGGGCAGGTACCGCTCGTAGGTTCCAAGCTCGATACCGAATAACGTCTCGGAATTGACTCTCATGCGCTCACGCAGCTCCGGCGCGAGCTTGTCCCAGGCGTCGTTGCCGGCCACGTAGCGCCACCAGGCCTCCGTCGCCGCCTGCGGCCCGCCCGTTTCCGTGGCCGACCGAATTCGCGCCCTCAGCGGGGCTCGCACCACGTCGAGGTCGTCGAGGAATGCGAACAACGCCGGCTCGTGCAGGATCGCTCCACGCAGAGCCGCGGGATGACGCGCGAGCAGACACAACGCGAAAACTGCGCCGCTGCTCGTGCCACAGACAACCGCCGGACCGCGCACGAGCGCAGCCAAGAGTCCAGCGGCGTCATCGGCCTGTTCCTCCGGCGAGGTCGTCTTCCAGCCGGCCGGAGCGGGACTGCGCCCATTGCCTCGACGGTCGTAGGTAACGACCGTGAACTCATCGGAGAGCAGATCGGCGATCACGTCAAAGTGGCCACCGTCCCCGCTCCCTCCCATGACCAGCAGAACCGGCGCCCCCGTACCCCGGATCTCGTAATAGAGCTCGGCCCCGTTGACGCTCGCTCGCGTCATCGTGCGCATGCTAACCGGTGGCTACCCGTCAGTGGGGCGCGGTCTCAGCCACGCTCGGCACTTAGCGCTCGATCGTCGGGCCGTTGCCGATCGGCGTCTCCTTGAGGCGGTGCAGGAGTCGGCGTCCTGGATGAGTTGGAGCGCGCGGTCGATCTCACTGCGCTTCTTGTTGCGGCTGAACCAGTTGTCGTCGACCTGGGACCAGGGCCGCGAGCGACGGTGAAGGACGGGCGGCCGGCGTGATGCTGGGTGCTGGTGCGTTTAGGCGACGCCGTGTGCCCGGTAAAGCGCGAGCAGGCCAGGCGCCACGTACTGGGGCAGGTTCATCTCCGCCGCGACCCGGTCGAGGAAGCCGGAGTCGTCGGCGACCGTGACCGGATCGAGGTCGATCGGAGAAAGCAGCGACGAGATCGGCGGCGCCGGCGCGGCAGCCTCGTGGTCGGTGGGGCCGGTCGGCGCACCCTCGAGCGGCAAGTGCGGACGCTGGGTGAAGTCGGTGTGCTCGAACTCGTCCAGCGCGAGGCGCGCGCGCCCCGCGTGGACGTCGGGCGCCGCGGCAAGTGCTCCCGGCGCATGCTTGCTCTCCTGCTCGAGCCGTATGTCCTTGATGTTGAGGAGAGCATCCTTGAGCTTGGCCTGGGCCTGAGCGAAGCCGAGGGTCGAGACGTCGGGGTCCTCGGTTGCCTGCTTGAGGTAGAGCACGCGCTGCTGGCCGCCGACCTGGAGCGATTCGATGTCCGGGCCGTCGGTGACCATCATCGCTGGGGAGCCGTAGCGTGGCGTGCCGTTGATCGAGACGAGCTGGACCTGGCGTTCGTCTCCCTGCAGGAGCGGGGCGTACGGCTGATCGTCGTTCTGGCCCGCTACCACCAGGAGGTCGGCCCGCTTGCCGACCTCGATCGAGCCCAGGAGCTTGTCCCAGTCGAGGATCTCGGCTCCCTCGAGCGTCGCCAGCCGGACCAGCTCCGCGTCGCTGAACACGTTGTCGTTGTTCTGGCTGTAGACGTGGGCGACCTTCAGCTCCCCGAGCAGGCTCTTGCTGCCGCTCGGTGACCAATCCGATCCGAGGCCGATCTTGAGGGGGCGCTGCGCGGTCCCGCTCGCCCTGGCGGCACCGACGTCCGCGGTCTGGCCGTAGAGCAGGAGATTGCTGAACGGCGACCAGACCATTGACCCGCCTTTGGAATAGAGCACCCCGAAATCGCCGGGCTGGAGCGCCACGCAGTGAATGCCCGCGAGCGACGGCGCAATCGCCCAGTCCTCGCCGGAGATGTGAAGCGCCTCGAAGTGCTCGTGGGCCGCCTGGTCCGTCCCCTCGCTGAGGTGCAGCAGGAAGCACTTCTTCTTCTCGATCTCGTTCAGGAACGCCTGCGGGTCGCTCGCCTCGACGTCGGCGATGCGGCTGCCCGCCTCGGGCAAGAGCGGGTCGCCCGTCTCCTCGACGTTGCGCACGATCCCCCGGTAGTAGCGCCGGATGCCCGCGGCGCTGAACAGGGCGATGCCCTGCGTGGTCGTCACCCCGCCGAGGAGCGCCTTGCACTCGACGTAGCGGACCAGAGCCGGAAGGAGCTCGGTCGCTTCTCCGATCGTCTTCATCGGCGCGGTGACGAGCTGGTGGTATTGGTCGGAGTTCCCCCAGGTGTCACGGTTGGTGTACTTCTGCGGGACCTGCCAGAGCGGCAGCGCGTTGTACGCGAGGTGGTTGTGCAGCTCGATCAGCCCCGGAAAGATCGTCCCCCCGGTCTCGAGCGGAACGACGCCGCCGAACCCGTCCGGCGTGGGGTCGCCCCGCTTCGTGATCGCGGCGATCGCGGCCTCCTTGACCCACACGGCTCCGTCCGCCACGACGGTCGACTGCGGGTCCATCGTGACCACGCGCCCGGCCACCGCCCAGCTCGGGCTGGTGGCGGGGTCGATCGGCCCGGCGTTCGTCATTGATTTACCCTATCCGCCCGAGCCGATGACTCACATGTTCGATCCGGGCCCGGTCGGCGACCCGTTCGGCCCGCTTGTCGCGAATTATCCAGGCGCCGACGTGTACCCGCCGGACTCGTTCCGCGTGGAGTGGGGACCGATCTTCCACCGCGGTCGCCTGGACGGTAGTGCCCGACTGCTCGTGATCGGGCAGGACCCGGCGCAGTCCGAAGCGGTCGTGAGGCGGATCCTCGTCGGGGCAGCCGGCCATCGGGCGCAGGGACTGATGGCCAAGCTCGGCTTTGACCGAAGCTACCTCCTGATCAACACGTTCCTGTACTCGGTCTACGGCCAGACGGGTGGCGACAAGCACAAGGACGACCCGGGGATCGTCGACTACCGCAACGGGTGGCTGACCACGATCTTCAACAACCACCAGATCGAGGCGGTGCTCGCGCTCGGATCCCTCGCCGACGACGCCTGGCAGAAGTGGAGGCAGACCCCAGACGGGCAAGGCCACTCGCCGCCATACGCGCACGTCACGCACCCCACCGAGCCCGAGAGCAGCTCGGGAGGCGATCCGACCAAGCTCAAGCAGGCGATCACCGCCATGCTCCAGAACTGGAACCACGCGCTCGCGGCGCTCCACCCGCTGATCACCGAACCGGACACGCCCGGACCGCTGGTCCCGTACGGCGACAGCTTTCAGCCCAGCGACCTCGTCGAGATCCCCGAGTTCGACATGCCCGCCGGCATTCCGGATTGGATGCGCTCACCCCAGGCTTGGGCCCAGCGGGAGGGGGCGACGGCCGCGGACAAGCGGCGGAACATCACGATCACGGTTCCGGACGGGGTCATCTCATAGCCGCAATGGAGAGACGCCGGCTCGGCTCCTCGACGCTCGAGGTCTCGCGCCTGTCGCTCGGTTCGTGGCGCACGTTCGAGCGGATTCCGCGCGCCGATGGCCTTGCGGTGATGCAGGCCGCCCGCGAGCGCGGCTTCAACTTCCTCGATGACGCCCGTTACAACGACGAGACCGGCACGGCGCCCCTGGCCACCGGCTACTCGGAGGTGCTGTTCGGTGAGCTGTTCCAGGCCGCGGGCTGGAACCGCGAAGACACCGTGGTGGCCAACAAGCTGTGGTGGGAGTTCTGGCCCGACCAGAGCGCCGCCGAAGAGCTCGACGCCTCGCTTGGCCGGATGGGTTTTGACTACGTCGACCTCATCTATGCAAACCCGCCACCGGAAGGGTTGTCGATCGCGGCCATGGTGGCCGGGGCCGGCGAGCTCGTGCGGTCGGGCAGCGCGCGGGCCTGGGGAGTGGTCAATTGGGAGCCCGACCCGTTGATGGAGGCGCTGTCGGCGGCCGAGGGGCAGGGCATCCCGCCGCCGTGCGCCGTCCAGCTCCCGTACAGCCTGGCCCGCCGCGAGTGGGTGGAGAGCTCCGCGATGACGGAGGCTCTGCGAGCGTCGGGGGCCGGCGTCGTGGCCTCGTTCGTGATGGCCGGCGGCATCCTCACCGGCAAGTACGACGCCGACGGCACGGGACGCGCCGCCGAGGACATCGACGACCCGCGCTTCGCGGCGGCTCGCGAGCAGGGACGTCGGCTGCGCGCACTGGCTGCCGAGCTCGACGCGACCCCGGCCACTCTGGCGATCTCGTTCGCGCTGGCGAACCCAGCGGTCGTCAGCGCGCTGATCGGCGCCACTTCGCCGGCGCAGATCGCCGAAAACGCCGCCGCCCTCGAGGTCGATCCGGCGGTCGCAGAGCGCGTCGCAGCGCTCTGAGGCGGCGGCGTCCGCGGGCCGCCGGAACTACGAGCCGTGCTGCGCGATCCAGCGTTCGATCAGGAACCGGGCGATCGACACCCTCGGCGGCAGGCGCACCACGGGGTGTTCCTCGCCCGCCGCCGCACACACCGCGTCATACGCAAACCACCCGACGTCCTCGAGCTCCCCGTCGCGCGCCGTCGGCTCGCCGCCGTCCGACCGCGCCTCGAAGCCGAGCATCAACGACGAAGGAAACGGCCACGGCTGAGAGGTAACGAACTTCGGGTCGCGCGCCACGATGCCCGACTCCTCACGTACCTCGCGCACGACTGCCTCCTCGGTCGTTTCCCCCGCCGACACGAAGCCGGCCAACACCGAATATCGCCCGGGTGGCCATCCCGTCCGGCGCCCCAGCAGCAACCGGTCCCGATGCTCCACGGTCATGATCACCACCGGATCCATGCGCGGAAAGTGCACCGCCTCGCACCGTGGGCAGCGCCGCGAATAGCCCGCCTGCGCGACCAACGTGCCCGACCCGCAGTTGGCGCAGAACCGGTGCCGTCTGTGCCAGTTCAGCAGCGCGACCAGGTACGCCGCGAGTCCACCCTCCGAGCGCGAGAGCACGGTCCCGGCGTCGCGCAGCGACACGATCCGCCGGCCGCACGCCAACGCGGACGCCGCCTCGGATGCAAGCGCATCGAGGTCCACCGCGAACACGGGCCCGCCGTCCTCGTCGAGCCCGAGGAGAATCGGTTCACGCTGCAGCGAGCCGACGGGCGTGATGCGCGCGAGCGCCGGCGTGCTGCCGTTGCTGATCAGCACTCCCTCCCGCGACGCGGCCACGGCCCGCGCGGCCGGATCCTCGAGCCACCCGGCGACGCGGTCGGGATCCTCACGTTCGGAAGTGGCACGGTCCAGCGCCATGCCGCTGAACGCTCGCGTCGGGAGCTTGTCGTCGGAGGGTGACATCCGCGGTCGGACCAAGGACCTAAGCGTACGTCGGCCTCGGCCACGCGAGCGGATTGCTAGGTTCCACCGATGGCTGCGGTCGGCGTATCGACCCCTCGTCGTGACTCTGAGCCGAAGGTGCGCGGTACCACCCGCTTTGCCGCCGACGCTCCCGTGCCCGGACTGCTGCACGCGCGGCTGGTGCTCGCGCACGAGGCACACGGCATGATCTCGGAGATCCGGCGCGAGGCTGCCCTCGCGCTCGACGGGGTGGTCGCGGTGCTGACCGCCGCCGACCTGCCGCTCGTCGCCACCGGGCGCGGTCGCCAGTATGAACCTCTCGCGCGCGAGGAGGTCGTATACGCCGGCCAACCCGTTGCGCTGGTAGTGGCCGAGAGCGAGGCGCTGGCCGAGGATGGCGCGGAGCTGGTGGAGGTCGAGCTCCAGCCGCTCGAGCCCGTGCTCGACCTCGAGGTCGCGGGCCGCCGGGGCGCGCCGCCCGCTCGGGTCAAGATGCTCGTGGACGATGCCGGCTCGGATCTCGGCGACGCCCACGCCTCGGTGTCCGCCACCGGCCTCGGCGAGGACGAGGAACTGTCCGAGAACGTGCTCGACACGGCCCGCCTGTCCAGTGGAGATGTCGACGCCGCGCTGGCCGGGAGTCACGTCGTAGTGAGCGGACGGTTCACCACCCCTTGGATGTACCAGGCCTACCTCGAGCCCCAGACCGCCACCGCCTGGCTCGACCCCGACGGCAGATTGACGATCTGGAGCGCGACCCAGGCAACGTTCGCCACGCGCGACGCACTGGCCAGGCTGCTTGGCCTTCCGGGCGAACTGGTCCGAGTTGCGTCCACCCCGTTGGGCGGGGCGTTCGGTGGCAAGGTGATGATCATCGACCCTCTCGTCGCAGCGGCGACGGTGGCTCTGCGCCGGCCCGTGCGTCTCGTGATGACCCGCAGCGAGGACATGGCCGCGGCCAACCCGGCCGGCGCCGAGATGCTGTCCCTGGAGCTCGGGGCCGATGCCGACGGCAACCTGACCGGAATACGCACTCGGGTGCTCGTCGACCGCGGCGCGACCGACGACTTCGGCGTCGAGTCGATCGCGGCCATGCTCTCATCCGGCCCATATCGCTGGGCCGCCCACGAGCTCACCGCGCTCGGAATCGCCACCAACCGCGTCACGTTCGGCGCCTATCGGGCGCCCACGGCCCCCCCGGCGGCGTTCGCGGTCGAGTCGCTGCTCGACGAGCTCGCCGGGCGGCTCGAGATGGACCCGCTCGAGCTTCGTCTGCGGAACGTCGCCGGCCAGGGCGACCCCAGCCCCGCCGGCCAGCCGTTCCCGATTTTCGGCGCCCGCGAATGCCTGGAACGCCTGCGCGATCACCCCCGATGGTCCGCCCGCGGCGAGCTCCCGGACGGAGAGGGCATCGGGGTCGCGCTCGGCTGGTGGCCGGGCGGCTACGAGCCGGCGGCCGCCGTGTGCCGCCTCGACGCCGACGGCAACCTGACGGTGATCACGGGCGCGGCCGACATGAGCGGCGTCGAGACGGCGTTTGCCACGATCGCGGCCGAGGCGTTCGGAATCGATCCCGCGCGCGTCCGGGTCGTGACCGCCGACACCTCCAGCGCCCCGTACGCGGGCATGAGTGGGGGCAGCAAGGTGACGTACACCGTCGGCCGCGCCGTCGAGCGCGCGGCGAGCGAGGCGCGCGAGCGGCTATTCGAAATCGCCAGCCAAGAGCTCGAGATCGCGCCCGAGGACCTCGAGATCGTCGACGGGGCGGTCCGCCCCGCGGGCGTACCCGCAAAGGCGCTGGCGATCGACGAGCTGGCGCCGAAGATCCTCCAGTTCGGAAGCCCCCATCCCCCGGTCGAGGGCCACGGCCGCGTCTCGCAGCCCCAGGCGCCTCAATCGGCCGCCCATCTCTCGCACGTGCGCGTCGACCGCGACACCGGCGCCGTCACGGTGCTGGCGCACGTGGTCGCCCAGGACGTGGGCCGCGCGCTGAACCCCGCGCTCGTCGAGGGCCAGATGCGCGGCGGCACCGCCCAGGGCCTCGGATGGGCGCTGCTGGAGGCACTGGTCCACGACAGCCACGGCCAGCTCACGACCGGCACGTTCGTCGACTACGCGTTGCCGACCGCCGGCACCGTCCCGGCCATCGACACCGAGATCGTGGAGGTCCCGGTTCCGGAAGGGCCCTACGGCGCCAAGGGCGTTGGGGAGGCGCCGGTCGTCGCGGTCGCGGGCGCGGTCGCGAACGCGATCGCGGCGGCCACGGGAGGCGTGCGGCTCTGGCAGCTGCCGATGACGCCGGAGCGGATTTGGCGGGCGCTTTTATCTAGGGAAGCAGCCAGGCGATCGGGTAGTTGACGATCGGGATGAACGTCACGCCGACCGCCTCCGCGTCCCGGCGGGCATCGACGATCATCTCCTTCAAGCGGCCCATCTGGTCGGCGTGGTCGCCCGTCTCCCAGACGCTCACGTGGACCATCGATCCCTCCTTCGACGCGCCGGCGTAGTAGTCGATCAGACCGCCGAGGCGGCGGATCGCCGGCATCAGATAGTCACCCGTATCGCGGGTCATCTTCTCGACCTCGGTGAAGTTCGCGGGGTCGAAGTTCCCCCGCGAGACGCGGACGACGGCACCGGGCGGAAACGAGTTTGCAGCCATTGCGGACTCCCTTCTTGGCGTCGCCCGGGCCGCCGACACCGCCGGCACCGTTCAGCCCATCGCATGGAACCGCGGTCGCCGCCGCTCACGCTCAGTCCGAAGCGAATTAGTTTTCGATAGGGGTACGAAATATAATAGTCGGATGGCCGCCACAGGCGCGCGCAGGGGCCGAGGCCGGCCCCGGGACCCCCGCCTCGACGAGGCGATCATCGCTGCCGCCGAGCGCGAGCTCGAAGAACGCGGCTTTCAAGGAATGTCGATGGAATCGGTCGCCCGCTCCGCCGCCACCAGCGTGCCCACGCTCCGGCGCCGCTACCGAGACAAGTTCGAGCTCGCGGGTGCTGTGATCGATTCGCTCCGGCTCGAGCCGCTTCCGCCCCTCACGGGCAACACCCGCCACGATGTGCTGGAGACCCTCGAGAACTTTCAGCGCAACCTCCAAAGGCCGCGGGCGATGGCGCTGCTGGGAACGCTGCTCGCGGAGGAAGATCGCTATCCCGGCCTTCTCGAGCGGTTCAGGATCAACCTCGCTGGGCCCCGCCGGGCGGTGCTGGAGCGCCTGCTCAGTCAGGCGGTGCAAGCCGGCGAGATGGACCCGCGAGCCGACGTCGAGACCACCGTCAACATGCTGATCGGCTCCTTTTACGCCAGGTACATCGGTGGTAAGCCGATACCCCGAGATTGGGCACGCCGCGTCCTGGACGTGGCTTGGCCCGACTGAGTAACGACGTCCTCAGTCCTTGTAGGGGTCGTACACGTCCCGTCCGGCCATGGCGACCCCCAGCGGGCGGAGCGTGTGCTTGACCCGGATCGTGCCGGCGTGCGCGTCGAGCACGTCCGGGAGGCGCTTGTACACCTCGGGCGCCTCGTCCGCGCCCCCGCCGACGAGGACGATCCCCTGCGCCCTGAGGCGAGCTTGGACCGCGGGCCAGTCGACCTTGCCGGGCTTGAGCTGCTCCTCCACCCACACCTTGTGCGTGCGCGCGTGCGGGTGGTCGGGACAGCGGTGGTGAGCGCTCTCGAACGTCCGATGGCAATCGCGGTTGCCACACGCCCACCGCTTCCGACGCCGAACCCGTCCCGCGGCCTGCGTGCGACTCATGACCCGGCCGGCGCCGTGCACGGTCGAGAACAGCGACTCCTCGGCCTCGCTCGACTCGACGCCCTCGAGGATCACCGACTTGTCGCCCATCGTGGCGCCGACGAACCCCTCCTGCCCCGGCCGGGCGGGAGTGCAGCCTTTCCGGATCACCCAGTAGCTTCGACCGCGATGCTCCTCGCGCCAGCAATTATGCGTCACGACTCCTTCCACGACGAACGAGTGGCTTTCATCGCCCACGGTTAAATCGCAAGTTGGCTCGCGGTCCTGCACGGTGATGGCTGAAACCCGCTGACTGAAGAGGCCCGGCATGATCGGTATCGGTCGTCCCTCGCCGCGTTGCCACGTCGTCTGCCGTTGATTCGCTGCTTTCGCTCCGTGCCACAGGCGCAGTCGGGCCGAGGCGTCGGCAGACAGGACGCATCGGAACACTGTGCAAGAGCCGTAATTGGTGTTGCGCAGCTCGCAGTGCACGGGGGTGATTTGAAGCCCGCAACCGATTGCGATCTCTCGCAGATCCCGGACGAGTTGCTCGCTGACGGAGGCTATGGTCCCTCGGCCGTGATTCCCGCTCTGGTCGCCGGCAACGGATCCGTCCGCATCGAAGTATCCCGCCAAGAGCGCGAGTTTTTCGCTCCGTACGAGTCGGAAGGCCGCTGGCGGTAGGCGCTTGTCACGGCTGCGACCCCCGAGACCGAGTCTCTCAATCGCCTCGTAGGCCGTTCTAGAGGAGCAGGACAGACCGAAATGTCCTGGACGGTCGAGGCCCCAACCTGAGCCCCAACCTAGGTTGGGTGCGACCGTCTCGGCCAGCTTCAGGTATCGCGGGCCGTGCGCTTCGTCAGCAGTTCCGATGGCCATTCCAACGGTGTAACCCCGCCTGTTCACCCCACCGTGTCGGGTCCAGCCATCGGCCAAGAACGCGCCGACGAATCGCGCCGTCTCCTCTCCCCATGACACGTCTTCGGGGTAGTACCCACGTGCGCAGACTACCTCCTCACCCACCGCGATCGATTTTGCAGCCTTCCACTCGAACTCCTCGCCAGCCTTCACGAGAAGCGGGTGCGAACCGGAGCAACGCAACGTCCGGCTGCCAATCCGAAACCAGTAGATCGGCTTAGAGCCCGAGCACCAAGTCGCCACCACGGGTGTGTTGACAAGGCCAGTCGGCGCTGCTGCATAGACAACATCACCCGCCTGGATTGCGTCCATTCGCTTCGGCCCTTCGACCGTGGGCACTATCTGGTCACCAGCGATGCAGTAGTTGTGGTGATTGTGCACCTCGTGCACCGCCTCCGCGGACAGCATCCCGAGTACCTTGTCCACGACCACGTCGCGGCCGGCGTAGGCGTACTCGCCGGCGAGCTCCATCGCGGAGATGTACGACTGGCCGAGCTCGCTGCCGGCCTCGAACAGCACCGGCGGCGCATCCATCTCGCCTTCGGTCGCCCGACCGTCGAACGGAAGGCCCTGCGCCAGCGCCAGGAACCCGGATGCTGTCTTGTGCCCAAACCCGCGGGAGCCGAAGTGCACGCCGACCCACACTCGACCCTCCTCGTCCTCCATCAAGTTGACGTAGTGGTTGCCCGACCCAACCGTCCCAAGCTGCGACTCGGCGAGACTCGCCAGCCTGCGCTGGGGCTCGAACGGCGCCCTGCGAATCTTGTCGAGCACCGGGTGGTCGACGCGCTCGCGCGCCGGCACGCCCATGCCAAACGAGATCCGGCGCGTAACCTCACGCATGACCCGCTCGACACCGCCCAGCGCCTCGAGGTCCGAACGGGTGAGCTCTGTTTGAACGGCCTTGTTACCACACCCAACGTCGAACCCCACACCCGACGGTGACACGAAGCCCTCGTACGCGATCGCGCCTCCGATGGGCTGGCTGTAGCCCGGGTGGTGGTCGGCGCAGAGCACGCCGAACTCGGCGTCGCCGGCTTGCATGCAGCGCTCGAGCTGCTTGAGGCTCCGTTGGTCGACGGTTCCGAACGTCTTGATGTTCATCCCACGCATTGTCCTCGCCGCGGCCGACGCGCTCTGGCGGGCTGGGGGCTGCACAGTGCCCCCAGCCCGCCCGGCGGCTTATCGCTGCTCCTCATCCTCAGTACCAACGCCATGCGCTCCTCACATCGGGGAAGTATTCCCCCGACTGACGGGCGCGCCGTTCTTCGGTCGAGAGGCTTGCGAGCAGCTCGAGTCGCGCTTCCATGTGGCGTTGTCGCCTTTCCCTTCGCTGCGTGATCCACGAGGACCACGGCCAGCGGGGCACGGCGGCCGGCAGGCGAGCGCTCGTCGCCTGCGGATCTCCGTTCATGGGAGGTCCTCCTTTGCGTTGTTGATGGATCGACGGCGCCGCCGCCTCCGAGCGGGCGGCGGCGCGTCATGCTGGTGGGCGGGACCGGGCCGGGCCCCTACCGCGAGGCCGACCAGCGGCTATGCCCGGTGCTCACCTGTGTCAGATCGGAAAATGCAGACCACCCGCGATTCCCGGGCTGCACGTGTCATGTTTTCCGTATCAGGCGAACGTTGAATGTAGGTGAGAAATGTTTGTCAAGTCGAGCACCTCCTTTGCCAACTGGCAACAAAAAGGCGACCGTTGGGCCGCCTCGCTGGGATTGCTATGTGCGCCAGTGATCTAGCTCACACAACTCGCAGCGAGGGCGGGAACGTTTGCGGGCAGACCGGCCTGACCGAGCATCCAGCCGCACGGCACGACGGTCGTCGCGTCAAACCGAGTTGAATATGTGCTGACGATGCTGATCATTGGTCGTACTCCTTCTCGGTAGAGCAGGGTAACCCAGCCCACGTCCATTTGCAAGGCCGTCAGTACAAAAAGTTCACTGCCCCGTGTGTGAACGGGAGCAATAGATGAATTGGTTACCCGGCAGTCGCGCTCAGGGGAGGCGACCGGACCAGCGCGCCGACCCCACCGCAGCCAGCAACAGCAGCACCAATCCTCCGATCGCGAATGCGGCGGTGATCTCTCGCTTGCGGCTCACGCTACCGAGCTGGGTGCCCAGGTGCTTGTAGATCGAGTTGAGCTCATCGGCGCTCTGGGCGTTGAAGGCCCGCCCGCCCGAGTTGCTGGCAATCTCCTGCATGAGCTGGGGGTCGGGTGGGACCGCCAGCGGCGCGCCGAGCGGGTCGGGATTGGGGAGCACGCCATTGAACGTGCCGAGGGCGACGGTGTAGATCGGGATCTTGTCGCGGCGGGCCTGCTGCGCCACGCTCGCCGGGTTGGGACCGGCGTTGGCGGCGCCGTCTGAGAGGAGCACGATGGCCGCCGGGGGGTGCTTGCGGTTGCCGCCGCCGAGCAGCTGGAGCGCCAGGTTCAGGGCGTCGCCGGTGTCGGTCCCTCCGGTCGCGGTCTGGGCATCAATGAGGGCGCGGGCGGCCGCATGGTCCGTGACCGGTGCCTGCACGACATCGGGCGAGGTGCCGAAGCCGATCGCACCGACGCGGGCTGTCCGCGGCAGCCGATCGATGAACGCGTTCGCCGCCGCGATTGCGGCGGCGAGCCTGCTCGGCTGCACGTCGTTCGCGGCCATCGAACCCGAGTGGTCTGTGACGAGCATCATCGAAGCCTGACCGACCGCGGCGCGATAAGTGACGCGCGGGCGGGCAAGCGCGACGGCGAGAACGGCGATCGACGCCAGGGCCAACGCGGCCGGAACATGCCGCTCCCAGGACGGCGCCGCCTCGACCGCTCCCCGCAGCGTGGAGAGCGCCGGGAAACGGATCGCATAACGCTTGGCGCTCCGGCGCGCGCGAACGTACGCGGCGAGCGCGAGCGGAACGAGGGCGAGGGCGAAGAGCCACAGCGGAGAGGCAAAGCTCATCGCAGCTGACGGCCCAGCTCCAGGAGCCAGTCCTGATCGGTGGACAGAATCGCGTGATGTACACGCAGCCGGCGCAGCTCGTCAGCGATACCCTGGCGTCTGGCCGCCTCGAGCTCGGCGAACCGACTGCGCACGCGCCCACGCGAGGTGTTCACCTCGATCCGCGCCCCGGTCTCGGGGTCCACGAGCGCCAGGTAGCCGACCGCGGGCAGCTCCGCTTCGCGCGGATCGACGATCTCCACCGCGAGCACCGAGTGGCGGAGGCGGAGTGACCCGAGCGCGCGTTCCCACGCTCGCTGATCGCGGAAATCGGATATCACGACGACCAGGCCCGGCTGACTCGCCAGGCGCCCTACCCGACGCAAAGCATCGGCCAGCGCCTCGGAGTCGTGTCGCCCGTCGGGCGAGACTCCTTCCGCCAGAGTGCGGCGCAAGGCGACGACGCCCGGCTTGGAACCGCGGGGCGGGAGCACACGCGGGGCGCCCGCGCCGAACGCAATCAGCCCCACGCTGCCGG
Source organism: uncultured Solirubrobacterales bacterium (assembly GCA_963731355.1). Classification (GTDB taxonomy): domain Bacteria; phylum Actinomycetota; class Thermoleophilia; order Solirubrobacterales; family Solirubrobacteraceae; genus Palsa-465. The sequence goes on from CAVSUS010000010.1 coordinate 178,143, forward strand.
CGCGGCGCACGCCGAGCCGCCCGAACACGTGGGCCGCTCCCTCCGCCACATCGGCTTTCAGACGGCGCGCGGTGCCGAACGCCATCGAGGCGGAGACGTCGAGCACGATCCATGTTGTGAGCGCGCGCTCGGGGACGTGCAGGCGCACGTGTGGGATCGCGGTGCGAGCGGTCGCGGCGGCGTCGATGTGGCGCACGTCGTCACCGATCTCATACGGGCGCAGCTGGGCAAGCTCGGTGCCGATGCCGACCCCAGCCGCGCGGCGATCACCCGGCAGCGTTCGCGCGACCAGCCGGTTGATCGCAACATCGAGTGCCTCGACCAGTGGACCTGCGAGTGGGCCCGGCCCTTGGCGGGCGGCCGGAGGCGCCAGCACCGTCTCCGTCACGCGGTCCTCACCACCCCAGCGCTGATGTCCGCGACGTCCTCGCGCATGAGTCGGTTGGTTCCTGGCTCGGTGACCGCGGCCAGTATCCGCTCGAGCAGTTCGTCAGCCGTCACCCCATCGCTGAGCGCGTCGTACGAGAGCACGATGCGGTGTCGCAGCAGGTCGGGTGCGAGATCGCGGATGTCCTGGGGCTCGACGTGACCGCGGCCACGCAGCAGCGCGAGCACACGCGCGGCAGCGACCAGGCCGATCGGTCCGCGCGGACTGGCTCCGAACTCGATCAGCCCGCCGACATCCTGGAGCCCGTAATTCGCCGGATGACGCGTCGCGTCCGCGAGCGCGACCGCGTAGCCGATCACGTCCCGGTCCACCATGACCGAACGCGCCACCTGGCTGTGGCGGCGAAGATTCTCGAGCGAAAGGCATTCCCTGACCCGGGCTGGATCGACCAGACTCCGGCCGACCACCGCCGCCTCCTCGCCGATGCTCGGGTAGTCGACGAGGATCTTCATCAGGAAGCGATCGACCTGCGCTTCTGGCAGGGGATACGTGCCCTCGGACTCGATCGGGTTCTGCGTTGCCAACACGATGAACGGCAACGGTACGCCGTACGTCGTCCCGCCGATCGTCACCTGTTGCTCCTGCATGACCTCGAGCAGCGCCGACTGGACCTTGGCCGGTGCGCGGTTGATCTCGTCGGCGAGCAGGAAGTTGTGGAACACGGGCCCCAGCTCGGTGTCGAAGGTCCCGGTATCGGGTCGCCACACGCGCGTTCCCACCAGGTCCGCCGGCACCAGGTCAGGCGTGAACTGGATGCGGCTGTACGAGCCGCCCAGGACCGCCGCCAGCGTCTTGACGGTCAGCGTCTTGGCCAGCCCGGGGACACCTTCGAGCAGCACGTGACCACTGGCGAGCAGGCTCACGAGCAGGCGCTCGAGCATCGCGTCCTGTCCGACGATCACGCGCTTTATCTCGTACAGCGCCTCCTGCAAGCCATCGCGCGCCTCGGCGCGTAACTGGTTCCCGTGCTCGATATCCGTCATGTGTCCTCCATGGTGTGTCATCTAAGCGAGCCGTCGGAACCAGTGCAGAGACAGGACGCTGCCGAACAGCAGCAGCACCAGGCCCCCACCGGCGAAGCTCGCGGTGATCTCGTGTCTTACGTTCTTGTGGCCGAGCTGAGTCGCGAGATGCGCGTACACGGCGCTCAGCCCACCGGTGTCGGCGGCAGTGAAGGCGCGGCCTTTGGAGTTGCTCGCGATCTCGGCGAGCTCTTGCCCGCTGACCGGCACCGGCGTGATCACTGTCTTGGAGCCGCGCTTGATCGGGATCGTCCCGTTCGGCGTTCCGAGCGAGATGGTGTAAATCGGGATGTGGTCCGCCGCAGCCTGACGAGCCGCCGCGGCCGCGCTCGAACCGACGTTCGAAGCACCATCCGAAAGCAGCACGATCGCGCTCGGCGGTCGCTTACCACCCTGCGTCGGCAGGGTCGTGAGCGCGTGCAGAGCTGCCTGGATCGCGTCACCGATGGCGGTCCCGCCGCCGCCCGGGCGGAGCTGTCCGATGGCTGCTTGCGTGAGCGAGTGGTCGGTGGTGGGCGACTGAAGGATCGTCGGGTGACGGGCGAACTCGAGCACGCCGATCTTGACCGAGCCCGGAACGTGGGCGACGAAGCGCGCCGCTGCCTGCTTCGCGGCGCCGAGCCGCGAGGGCTTCACATCCGTCGCCGTCATCGAGCTCGATACGTCGTTGGCGAGCATGATCGCGGCGCTGTTGATCGGTACCGCGACGGTCCGCTGCGGACGCGCAGCGGCGATGATCAGCGCCGCGATCGCGATCAGGAATATGAGCATCGGGGCGTGTCGACGCCAACCGGGTCGGCGCGGCGCCACCGACGGCTTCAACGCGGGCTGGACGAAGGCGGTGGCGGCCCGCGCCCGCCGGCGTTGCTGGCTTGCGTACCACCGGATCAGCAGTGGGATCGCAACCAGCCCAAGCAGGACGAGCGGCGCAGAAAAACTCACGGGGAGCCGGACGGCGGCGCAGCCAGTGTGGCTTGGGTCGTGAACAACGTCGAGCCCCGGCTGACCTCGATCGGGACCAGGTCGCCCGCGGCCAGACCGCTGATTGCCGGACGGATGTCGCCGGTGGCGTTGACGCGCCGGTTGTTGATGGCCAGGATCAAGTCTCCCGGTTCGAGTCCGGCGAGGTCAGCCGGGCTTCCCGGCGCCACGGTCTCGACGACCACGACGCCCGGGGGCAAGGTCTCGACCTGCATTCCGAGCCAGTTGACCGGACCGGTCCCCGCGTTCGTAGGGCTTGCCGGGGAGCCTTGGGACGGTGGACTCGAGGGCGAGCCTCCTGGAGGCTGGTTCTGGGTGGGCTGGGCCGTATTTCCGGATGAGGACAGCAGTCCGCTCAAGCCGTACGCGCCGGCCCCGAGGACCAGCGCCGCGGCGATTACGACTGGGAGGACGGGAAGCCACCGCGGTCGGCGGCGAGCGGGAGGTGGTCGGCTGGACGGGCGCGCGCTTGCAGTGCGCGATCCGGGTTCAGCGGGCCTTGGCTCCGTGGCCTGCTTGGGGGCGGCCCAGGGAGTGGGCGGAGAGACGCGGGGCGTGGGGGGAGCGGTCGCCTGGGGGGATGTCGGCGCGGCGCTCGCGTTGCCGTCCTGAGGGCGCGGCCGGCGCTCGGCGAGCTCGTCCGACAGGGCTGCGGACTCCCGCTGCCAATCGCCCGACCACAGATGCTTCGGTGCACTCATAGCGCGCTCCGCAAGCTAGGCGGTGTTGGTGAGAAGTTCTTAAGAGGCCTGTTCACCCGACTCGAGCGCCTCCTCGATCGGGTCGTTACCTGCGTTCACGTACAAGATCCTGCGGATCGCCCGCGGCGCCTCGAGCAGCGCATCGAGCACGGCTGCGACGTCATCGCGCGGCACCTCACCGCGGAAAGCGGCCGACTGGATCCGTACGCGTCCCGTGCCCGGCTTGTCGGTGAGACGGCCGGGCCGGACGATCGTCCAGTCGCGGTCGCTGTCCTGCACAGCGGCGTCGGCCGCCGCCTTAGCGCGTAGATAGGCGCTGAACACGTCGTCACCGTCGGGTGGGTTCTCGGCTCCCACGGAGCTGACAATGAGATACCGGCGGGCGTCGACGGAAGTCGATGCGTCCAGAAGCTTGATCGCACCGTCGCGGTCCATGGTGGCCTTCCGCCCAGCGCCGCTGCCGGGCCCGGCGCCGGCGGCGAACACCACGGCGTCCGCGCCCTCGATCGCGGCACCTATTTCCTCGACGCTCGCCTTCTCCAGGTCGCAGATCACCGGGCTGGCGCCTTGGGCCCGGACGTCGTCGGCCTGGTCGGGGTTGCGAATCAGGCCCACGACGTCCTGGCCTCTATCCGCGAGCCGCCTCTCCAGGCGCATGGCAATCTTGCCGTGGGCGCCAGCGATCGCGACCTGCATGGAACCAGGCTACCGCGCGGGGCGCGGCCGCCTCGGTCAACAGTTCAAAACGCGAGCCGGCAGGCGTCAGCTGACGCGCCGGCGGTACCGCCTTCGCCGAGCGCCGGTGATCTGCCACGGACCGGGCATGAAGTCCAGGAGCATGTTCACGACCCACACGATCAGCGTGGCCTCGACAAGCGTCCAGAACCCGTCGATGTAGAAGCCGCTGACGATCGCCTTGGTGAGCACCAGCATCAGCAGGGAGACGAAGAACCAGGCGATGCCGAGGGTCAGGACCGCGAGCGGAAGCGTCACCAGTCGCAGGATCGGCTTGAGCACGGTGTTGAGCACCCCGAAGACCGCCGCGGCCTCGAGCAGAGCCCAGACGTTCGAGACGTGGACCCCGGACAGGAGCCCCGCCACGACCGCGAGCACGAGCGCGTTCGTAAGCCAGGAGATAGCGAGCCGGACCAGCAGCCCCGGGGGACGGCGCGCGGTGTCGGCTTGATCTGGGCTCACGCCCGCAGCGTACGGCAATCGCGGGCCGCTGCCAAGCGAATCGCTCCTCAGGCCGGCACGAGCGCGGTGACGAGCCCGGCGAGCCGCTCGGGAGCGTCCATCTGGACGAACGCTCGTGCCGTGTCGATTTTCTCGAGGCGCGCGTCCGGGAACAGAGCCGCGAGCCGCTCGGCGTCCGCGAGCGGGAAGAACCGGTCCCGCGTGCCCCAGACGATCAGCACTGGGCGCTCGAAGGTCGGCAGCCGCGCGGCCGCGGCCAGAGTGTGCTCGGGCGAGATTCCGCGCAGAACCTTGACGAAGTCGCGGCGGACCGCGGGATTGCGCAGCGGTGATACCCAGGCCTTGAGCGTCGCATCCGGAATGGGCTCGACGGTCAGCGGTGCGAGCGACATCGTCGCGCGCCTCACCGGCCGCAGTCGACCGAGCGTCGCGAGTGCGGCCACTGCCCCGGGCACCCGGCCCAGGCCGTCGATGACGAGTTTGAACGCGCGCGGCGGGAAGTCCTCGAACGCATCGCAGTTGGTGAGCACGAGGCGGCCGACGCGCGCGGGATTCTCCGCGACCAGGAGTTGGCAGATCGCGCCGCCGGTGTCGTTGCCGACGAGCGTCACATCCCGGAGCTCGAGTCGTTCGATGAACTCGGCGGTCAGCGCGGCGAGGCCTGGCGGGGAGAGGTCCGCGGCCCGGTTCATCGGCTGCTGATGCGAGCCGAGCGGAAGGTCGGGAACGATGCAACGAGCGTGCGGGGACGCCGAGAGCAGGAATCGGTCCCACACGCTGCCGTTCACGAGGACGCCGTGGATGAGGACGATCGGCGGGCCGGTGCCCTGTTCGCGGTAGCGAATGGTCCCTTGTGAAAGTCGTATCTCGGGCATATTCGGCTCGCTAGCGAGGTAGTGTTACGTACAAGGTGTACGCATCTTCACATACAGACAGTATGGATGTCAAGCCGCCAGCGTCCCGCCCGCGGACCAAGGCCGCGCAGCGTGAGGCGACGAACGCGGCGCTGATCGATGCCGCGCGCGAGCTGTTCGCCGCGCACGGGTACGCGGGCGTTGGGACCGAAGAGATCGTCAGGCGCGCAGGCGTCACCCGGGGCGCGCTGTACCACCACTTCCGCGGCGGCAAGGAGGAGCTCTTCCGCGCCGTCCTGGTGCAGCTCAGCGCCGAGACCGTGCAGCGGGTCGCGCAAGCGGCGACCGCGATCGAGGATCCGTGGGAAGCACTGGTTGTCGGTTCCGAGGCGTTCCTCGACGCCTCCGTAACCCCTGAAGTCCAGCGGATCATGCTCATCGACGGCCCGTCGGTGCTCGGTTGGGACCATTGGCGCGCGATCGACGCCGACTTCGGGTTCGGGCTGCTGAAGGAGGCGGTGAAGCGGGCAATGGACGCCGGGCGGCTCCTGCCCGCCTCGGCCAATGCAGTGACCCATGTGCTCGCCGGCGCCCTCGATGAGGCGGCGATGGTCGTCGCCCGCGCGGACGACCCGGGCGCCGCCCGCGAGGAGATGGGTCGTACCGTACGGCGGCTGCTCGAGGGGCTCCGAGGTCCGGTTGCGCAGGTTCCTAGGCCGATCGCGGACTGATCGGGAGGGCGAAGTCGCAGTCGGGACCGTTCGTCTCGCTCCGTGGGGCGCTAGCGTCGTAGGTGATCCTCACGCCCAGCTCGTCTGGTCGTGCGCCGTGCTCGACGACCCAAGCCTGAAGCGATTGCGAGATGAGCGGCCATTCGGCTGCGTCCGCCTGACCGTAGCGGCCGAGCTTGATGAACGCCTCGCGGTGAGCGGGCTCGACTCGGAGGGTGAGCTCAGGGCACCGCTTGGCGAGTGCTTCGGCATCGCCTGCGGGGACGGGACGACACCACTCGATCGGCCCGTCGCTGTCCTCGCTGAACTCGGCCCAACTTGTCCGTATCGGGGATCATGTGCGATTGTGGAGCCCAGCCATCAGACCGTCCGCCTGACCGCAGGCCGTCATCGCTCGCCGCGGTTCGGGGCCTGTGTGATGGAGCTTGCCTCGATGCTCGCCGAGGAGCCGTTCAGTGATCGTCCGCGAAATGCCTCCGCGGTGATCGGGGCGTTCCTGCGGACCTACAACGACGGGTTGGATGATGAGCGTCGGCAGGATCTCTATTCGCTGGCGTCGCTGATCGTCGGGAGCGCCGGTTGCAGGTCGGTTGAGCGGGAGCGCGCGAGTCGGTGCCTCGAGTTCGCTCGCACGCTCGGCGCTGGCGTGCCGGCCGGTCGGGGCGCGGTTGGAATCGCCAGCGCAGAGGCCAGCGGCACGTGGGCGGCGCTCGCCGCACTGGCGAGCGGCCCATCACCGGAGGTCCACTCGCGCGTGCTCGAGTTCGCGCGTGAGCTGATTGGCCTCATCCCGCCGCCGCCCAAGTCACGCTGGGCCCGGCTGATTCGCCGCGATCCCGCCGAGGCGGTCCGGCAGGTCCTCGCGGACGGCGGGACCCTCGCGGAGTCCTCGAGCCGGCCTCGAGCGCACATCTGATCTGTCGTTGCCCGCCCTGGCTCAGGAGCGAGGCGCCGCGCCTATTAAACGTGAATGCGGGACGTTCGGATGAGCGGTTTGTGATGGCTCTTGCGGGCCGGGCTGTGGTGAGCATGACCATCGAGGAGCCGTAGCAGTTGAGCGCGGTTGGGGCCGGCCAGAGGTGGACGTTGGCTGTCGTGGGCGAGCTCGAGAATCCGCTCAACGAGCTCTTGGTTCGCGAACGTCTCATGCAGCCGGGTCAGGCAGCAGCGCGAGGCCAGGAACGCGCGGAATGCGTCGGGGTCGCGCGGAACGGCGGCTAGCAGCGCTTGTCGCAGGACGGCGGCCGGGTCGCTTGGCGGCGCGGGTTCGCGTCCGTCGCGAAGGGCCTCGATCTCGGCGATCCGGGCGCGGTCCTCTTCGACGTTTTCCCGGTACCACGGCACGAGCTCGGCCTCGGTGGCGGCGTCCCAGGCCTGGACGAATTCGCGCGGGTCGTGCAGATGCGCGCGGATCACGTCACGCAGGCGCTGGACGTGCATCAGGCCAAGGCTCATCCCGCGGCCGTTGGTCGGATTCGTGCAGGCCGACGCGTCGCCCACCGCCGCGATCCCGGTGGCCACCGGCTGGTTGTCTACGATGAACCGCCGGTAGCGATCGGTCACGCCGCCCATGGGGAGCACGCCGGTGGTTGGCTCCCCGTCCAGCCAGTGCGCATGCCGTGGGCAGGCCGCCACGAGCGCCGTCCACAGGAAGGTGTCGCGGAGCCGTTTGAGGGACGCGTCCCCCGCGGAGGTGAAGATCGTCACCGACCACGTGTCGTTGTCGCCCGGCAAGGTGAGCAGCGAGAACGACCCCAGGGACGTGAGTATTGGCGCCTTGTATTGGGGCATCGCGCCGTCGCGGGAGCGAAAGTAGCGGCTGTAGTAGATGAAGCCCGAGTCCTCGACCTCCTCGTGTATCGGGCCTGTGCCCGCTTCCTCGAGCCAGCGCGGGAGCTGCGAGCGCCTGCCCATCGCGTCCACCACCAGGTCGGCGCGGAGCTCCTCCCCGGCATCGGTTCGCACGCCGCCGACGTGGGGGATGCCGTTGCGCGGGTGCACCACCAGCTCGCGGACGCAGACGCCCCGGCGAATCTCGAGGCCGGGCTCGGCATCCGCGGCGCGGCCCAGGACGTGCTCGAGCACGGGCCGCCGCGCGGTGATCGTCCTGAAGCGCTCATCTCCGTCACGCGGTGTGCGGTCGGTGATTTGCGGCGGCATCAGACACAGCGGGTCGAACCGCAACCCGCCGGCGGCCTCGAGCGCGACGATGACATCCGGGAGCTCCTCCTCGAGCACGATGCGACCGCGCGACTGGAGGTAGTGCGGTTGGCGGAACTGGGTCACGCCCGCGCGCGTCCAGTTCTCCCATGCCTCGCCGGGCGAGATCGGCGCCGGCTCGGCGTCGCGCTCCAAGATCGTCACTTCGTGGCCGTCGCGGCGCAGGAGCATCCCCGCCACCAACCCGCACAGGCCACCACCCAACACAATGATCTTCGATCCCGTCGTGGACACAAGAGCCCCCTGGTTCGCCATCTGATGTTTCTGCCCCGGATTACGGATGAAAGGCCCGTACGGTTCGCGAATCGTTCAGCGACCGTCGCCGCGTTGCTTCGAGCGGGGTGCGCGGCAACCAAAGGTTCCGTCCTCTCGGCGCGAGTAAGGTGTGACATTAATTACGAGCCCCACTTGGGCGCCGGGCGGGTGGCGCTGGGGCTGTGATCGGGGAGGGTTTCAAGTGCGCGTTGACGTCGCTGGCGTGGGAATCGAATACGAAGTGACCGGTGAGGGAAGCCCGGTCGTGCTGCTCCACGGATTTCCCGACTCGGGGCGGCTGTGGCGTCATCAGGTGCCGGCGCTGGCCGAGGCTGGGTTCCGAGTGATCGTTCCAGACCTGCGCGGGTACGGCCGCTCTGACAAGCCCCCTGCTGTGGAGGCGTACGCGATGCAGGCGCTGGCGGGCGATGTGCTGGCTGTGATGAGCGATGCCGGGATCGAGCGGGCCCATCTGGTCGGGCATGATTGGGGTGCGGCCCTGGCCTGAGGCCTCGCCGCCCTGGCCGAGCAACGCGTCGATCACCTGGTGGCGCTGTCCGTCGGACATCCGGCGACGATGCGAAGTGGCGGCTTTGAGCAGCACGAGAAGTCGTGGTACATGCTTCTGTTCCAATTCGTCGGGATCGCCGAGGAATGGCTGTCGGCGAACGGCTGGGCTAACTTCCGTGCCTGGAGTCGCCACCCCGACGCAGATGCCGTCATCGCCGAGCTCGAGGCCAACCGCTCGCTGACGCCGGCCCTGAACTACTACCGGGCCAACCTGCCGCCCGAAGTCTGGCTCGGTCCTGGGCGGGAGCTACCGCCGGTTAGCGCGCCGACGATGGGAGTGTGGAGCTCGGGAGACATCGCGCTCACCGAGCGGCAGATGACCGACTCGGCGTTGAACCTCGCTGGTTCCTGGCGCTATGAGCGACTCGACGGACCCGGCCATTGGATGCAGCTCGAAGCGCCCGAGGCCGTCAACCGGCTGCTGATCGACTTCCTCCCGGCGCGACGCGGGACCTGAGCCGCCGCCACCGAAGAATGAGCATGCCGCGGCCCGGAGGCCTTCGCGACGGCGCCGCGTTTCCCACGCGCACTGCCCAGGCCGCCGCTTAGGAGATTCCGCTCCGCGACGAACGGATAGCCCGAACTCCGCCCTCGTGCTCGGCAAACACCAGAGCGAGCTCGTCGCGCATCTGTCGTTCCTCCTCTGTCGAGACGCGGGTAAAGCTCGCGTACTCACCGCACTCCGGGCACGCACCGATGTCACCGGAGAACGAATAGACGGAGCCGCAAAAGCAAGCGACATTAGTCATGGTCATCACCGCCTGTCAGCGTGGTTGCACTATTTGAAGAGCCATACGGAGCGCCTGCGGCTCCGGTTCGCGGCGGTGCTCAGCGTTCGCGCTGAGGCGGTGCGCGGTTCACAGTGAGTCTTTACCGCGCGTACGAGATGAACTCCAGGAGGCTCCCGTCTGGGTCGCGGAAGTAAACGCTGGTGCCCTGGCCTCGGGCGCCGTGGCGAACAACCGGCCCTTCCTCGACGTCGACGCCGTGACGTTCGAGGTGAGCTGCGGCCTGTTCGATCGGGCCAGCCCAAACAAAACAGAGATCGCTGTTGCCAGGAGCGACCGGAAGGCGAGCGAGCGGATGCGCCTCTACTCCAGGCCCGTGGACGTTGAGCTGTTCGCTGCCGAATCGGTACACCCAGGTCCCGTCGCCGCGATCAACCAGCTCCGCGCCAAGCACCTCCGCATAGAAGCGATTCGAGCTCTCCCAGTCTGAGACGTGGATGACGCAGTGATCGAGCTTTACCGGGGCGTCGGGCACTCACCCGGATCGTAGAGACGCAGCGGCCCGCTCGAGCAGGTCGAGCGCGTCCTGGAGGCCGTCCTCCATTCCGGATTCGATGATGGCGTCGCGAGACACCCTGTCCTTTGCCTCGATCAGGATCGTGAGCCTGGTGCGCCCGTCCGCCTCGGCGAACGTCGTGGTGTTCAGCGTGGCCGCGTCCTCCTCGGATACCCCTTCGGGCAGATCCTCGTAGATCTCGGTCGCGACGATCCGCTCGTCGGAAACGATGTCGCGATACTCGCCGTGAAAGCCGACCTCGCTTCCGTTGCCGGCGACCATCACATAGCGCCACTTGCCGCCCACCCGCAGATCGACCTCGACGAGCGTCACCTTGCCGCGGCCCGCGTGAAACCAGCGCCTGATGAGCTCCGGTGTCGTGTACGCCCGGTACACGAGGTGCCTGGGCGCGTCGAACTCCCGCTCGATCAGGATCTGCTCGTCGGTGGGCAGGGTGACCTTCGCCCGGCGATCACGCGTCACTGTCATCTCCTTGCTCCTTGTGCTTGAGGTCTTCCAAAACGACATCGAGCTGGTCGAATCGATCCGACCACAGGCGCTCGTAGTTGCTGACCCAGTCGTGGATCGGCTTGAGCGCGTGTCCGTTCAGCCGGTAGAGCCGCTGTCGTCCGACATCGCGCGAGTCCACGGCTCCCACCTCGCGCAGCACGCGCAGGTGCTTTGACACCTGGGGCTGGGCGAGCCCGAGCAGCTCGACGAGCTCGTTCACGGCGCGCTCGTGGTCGGCGAGAGCATCGAGGATCTCCCGCCGGCGGGGCTCGGCGACCGCGTTGAACGCGTCGGCTGTGGTGGCAGCGCGGGCCACGCCGGGGAATCATATACCCATATGGGAATATGTCAATCGGCCGCTCGCGCCTCCCGAAGGAACTGTCGCGTTTTGACCTCGCTCAGCGAGGTCAAAACGTCACGCCTCGCGCCAAACCCCCCAGATGTACGGGATTCCTCGTCCCGAGGGTTGGGTTTCGCGGGCGACCTGGAACGCTCAGGCGTGATGACCAACCCGAGACGACTATCGGCTCTCGACGCCTCGTTCCTGCGCCTGGAATCTGCCGAGGCGCACATGCACGTGGGCTGGAGTGGCATCTTCAGCGTCCCGCCGGGCCACGACCGCCCGACGCTCGAGGCGCTGAGAGACCGGGTTGCGAGCAGGATCGATCAGCTCGGGTGGTGCCGGTGGCGCCTCCAGCGCGCCCCGCTCGGCCTATCCGAACCCCGCTGGGTCGACGACGACGAGTTCGATCTCCCGGCCCACGTGCGCGCGCTCACAACGCCGGACGACCCCGTGACGCAGCGCCGCTTCGACGACCTTCGCGACGCGTTGTTCTCCCGCCCGGTCGACCAATCGCGCCCGCCGTGGGAGATCTGCCTGATCCCCCGCCTGGCGGACGGAGGGTTCGCGCTCGCCGGCAAGATCCACCACTCGCTGGTCGACGGAATCGCCGCATTGCAGATCGTCAACCTGGTGATCGACGAGCCGCCGGATGCCAACGGCAGCGCCCCGGAGGCCCTCCCACGGAGCGGGCGGGGAAGCGCCCTGGGGTGGGCGATCGGCGAGCTGACACAGACGGCTCGCTCGGGCGTCGGCCTCTTGAGGACGAGCGCCGGCGCCGCGACCCACCCCCGCACAACCGCCGGCGCCGCGATCCGCGACCTCGGGCGGGTCGTATCCGCGGCCCGCGCCGACATGCTGCCGAAGGCACCGCAATCCCCTCTGAACCGGCCGATCGGCCCGCGCCGGACGCTGGTCGGATATCACGCCTCACGCGCACGGCTGCGCGCCGCACGAACCGCGGAGGGCGGCACGCTCAACGACATCGGCCTGGCGCTCGTCGCCGGCGCGCTCAGGACCGTCGAGCAAGCGCGGGGCGGCGAGCCGCCCGAAACGCCGCTGAAGGCGATGGTGCCGGTCAGCATGCGCCGGCCGGACGAGGCCGGTCCGGGAAACCGGATCTCGATGGTGTTCATCCCGCTCCCGGTTCACCTCGCCTCGCCGATCGACCGGCTGCAAGCCGTGCGCGCGCAGACGCAAGCGCTCAAGAGCAGCGAGCGGGCGCGGGACACCGAGACCCTGTACGCGGCCGGCGGTCTGCTGCCCGCGCCGCTGCGCTCCCCGGTCGTCAAAGCGCTCTCCTCGCCGAGGGTGTTCAACGTCACGATCTCCCAATCGCCGGGTCCGCGAGGCGACGTCCACGTGCTCGGCAACCCCCTCGACGAGGTGTACTCGGTGGTCCCGATCGCGCAGCGCCACTCGCTCGCGATCGGGATGGTCCGCTACCGCCGGGAGCTGTTCATCGGCTGCTACGCCGACCCCGTCGCGCTCCCCGAGGTCCACGAGCTACCGGCGCTTCTCGACGCCGAGCTGCACGCGCTCGCGGGCAAGCCGGATCACACCGCCGATTCGCTCGTCCTCCCGGTCCACTAGACCGGGAGGACGATGTCAGACCATCACGGGCTCGCGGTCGCGTGCCGGCAGGTGGTGTCCGTTGCCGGCGGACAGCTGCTCGAGCGTCCGCCGCATGCCGCGCTCGATCGCGTCGATGAGGTACGGACGCAGCTGCGAGGGCGGGATGATCCGCTCCACCGAACCGACCTCGACCGCCCGCTCGATGCTGTGCACCGCATCGAACTCGGCGGCGAACTCCCCGAGCTTCTGCGAGCGGACCTCGGTCCACAGCGCCTCCCGCTCGGCGCGCAGGCGCTGGCGATCGGCATCGCCGCCGGACGCGATCCGCTCGTCCAGCGACGCGATCCGCGGATCCGCCAGCGCCCGGCGCTCCACGTCCCGGGCGAACACCACGGCCGCCGCGGGCGCGCCCCCGATCACAGATGCGTAGGCCCCCTCGAGCGCGCTCGATTCGAGGTTCTCGTTCAGCGCCCGCGAGAACACCACGAACGCCCCGCCATGGAAGCGCGAGATCACGCAGAACGCGATGGGTCCGTCGAAGTTGACCACGGCGCGTCCGATCTCCGCGCCGTACTCGAGCTGCAGCCGCCGCATCGACTCCGGAGAGCCGTCGAATCCGGCCAGGTTCGCCAGCACCACGACCGGCCGGCTGCCCGAGGCGGCGTTGATCGCGCGCGCGATCTTCTTTGACGCGAGCGGGAACAGCGTGCCCGACGTCCACTGCTCGGGCCCGTCGGCCGGCACCGGGCCGTGACGAGGCACGGGACGAGATTCGATACCGAGCACCGCGACCGGCCATCCCCCTAGATGCGCGTCCCAGGTGACGGCCACCTCCGCCTCTCGCATCTGCTTCCAGCGCTCGAGCGGCGGATGGTCGTGGTCGACCACGGCGTGCATCACCGCGCGGATGTCGAACGGCTTCTTGCGGCCCGGGTTGGTGGCCTCGGAGAAGATCTCACCGACCGTCTGCAGATCGGACCCCGGCAACCGATGCGGGCACGGGCTGACATCGCGGTCCACCGGGTCGAGGGTGAAAGCACGGCGCGGGAAGCGCTCGCCGGGCGCCACGTAAGAGTGCTCGTAGTAGCTGAGCAGCACCTCGCAAGCACCCGCGAGATCGGAGGCCCGGTACTGGGCCTGGCCGTTCGGCCCCATGATGCGCTCGTGGCCGCCGATGCCGAAGTTGTCCTCGGCGGATACGCCGCCCGAGTAGTCGAGCGCCTGCTTACCCGTGAGGACCATCGCGCTCTCCGGAGTCATGATCAGGACTCCCTTCGTGTGCATGAGCATGGTGGCCTCGGCGTTCCAGTAGGGCTGCGCGCCGACGTTGATGCCGCTGACCACGACGTTGAGCTCGCCGCCGGCCTGGGTGAAGCGCACGATCCGTCGCAGGACGGCCGCCACCCAGTCCATGTTCTCGGTCCCCGAGTCCATGGCGATCTTGGCGCCGGCGGACAGCGCGAACCACTCGCACGGCACCCTCAGGCGCTCGGCGAGATCGAGCGCGGCGATGATCCGCCGGCACTCGGCCTCCTCGAGCGACCCCAACGACCGGGTGGGGTCACCGAGCAGGATGACGCGGAGCATCCCCTCCGGGTGTCGCTCGGTGCGGTTTCGCACGAGCCCCACGACCACCCCGGCCGCGTTGGTCGCCGGCGGTCGAGACACCGCCTCCAGATGCCCGTCGTCATCGAGGTCGTACTCGACGAAGGATCCACTCGGTATCGAGGAGCCGGGCGTGGCGCGCGGCGGCGCCAGAAGCTTGACGATCTCCGCCGGGTGCACGAGGCCGCGCCGCCGCGCCGAGACGATTCGCTGGGCGCCGGCGTCAAGCGGCTGAAGCGGCTGCGTCGGGAGCGGGTCGATCTGCGTGACCACGCCGCGGCCGGCGGGATTGAAGAACCGCAGCACGACCTCCCGGTCTGACTCCTCCGCCCCGGCCGCGACACGGACCCGGATCAGCACCATCTCGAGGCCGAGCCCGGCCGACATCCGCGCCATCCGCGTGATCACCGGCCGCGCCGCGTCGGGCTCGAACTCCATCGGCGGCCACGCGTAGAGCATCACCCGATTCCAGTGCAGCCGCTCGCGCGAGCGCCGGCGCGACTGGAACGCGCGGATCGCCTCGAAGGCCTGACGCGCGACCCGCTCCAGCGCCGGCAGGGCGACGATGCGTCCCCGCTCGTCGCGCACCGCGGTCAGGTCACGCACCTCGGCGACCGCGACCAGGCGCTCGTCGCGTTCGTTGGCGCGAGCGGTCGCGCGGAACAGGTGCACGTCGGGGTCGGACGGGACGCGCTCGAGCCTGAAATTGTCCAGGCGCCACAGGTCCATGCGCTCGGCGATCATCGGATGCAGTCCGCGGAGGTCGCGATTCTCGGTGAAGCGCCCGTCGGCGTCGCGAGCAAACGTGATCACATCCACTGCACCCGCCCCTCGCGCGACAATGAACGCGACGCGGGCCACCGCCGCCGGCAGGTGAGCGTCCCGGAGGAGGTCGGGCAGTCGCTCCTCCTGGTCTTCCCGCCAGACGTAGAGGTCCGCGAGGACCCGCTCGCTGTCGGGCGTCTCGATGGCGTGGGCGCTCAGTGCGCCGAGCACTCCGGGCAACTCCTCGGACGCGGCGAACGCCGCCGCCACGCGGTGGCGAATCCCTCCGCGCTCGAACGCGGTCAGCAGGAACGGGGCCTCGTACTCAGTCCGCTCGAGCGCGCGAACCCGGTAGTAACGACGGGTCATGGCCGCGAGGAGGTCGCGACGCAGGCTGGCGCCGGCGCCGGCAACCCTCCGGAACGCCAGCGGCGCAAGCGATTGGGGGCAGTCCACGAGTGCGCGCGCGTGCGGTCCTGGGTCGCCTTGACCCTCCGCGAGCGCGTCCAGGTGCTCGTCGATCTCCGCGTAGGCTTCCTCCCGGGCCTCCTCGATCATGGGCTGGTCGCAGCAACGCCACCTGACCTCACGCGTCAGCTCGGCGAGCTCCGGCTCCCCGTGGGCGAGAGCGGCCTCCAGCCGATCGAGCAATTCGCGCAGACCGGCGCCGTGGCTGCCGGTCTGCGAGTCACAGTGCTCCAGGTGGCGCTCGAGGATCGCCCGGACGGCGGTGCTCGCCGTCGCCGCGCGCTGGAGCGAGAGGAACAGCCGGTAGCAGGCGGCCTCGAGGGCGGGGGTGCGCTCGAGGGAGTTGATTCCGTAGTGGGACAGGGCCCGCTCGAGGCTCGCCACGAAGCGGTCCGGAAGGCCCTCCCCGAGCGCGTCGAACGAGCGCAGGAAGGAGTGCAGGTACTGCTGTGGGCTGCCGGACAGGCCGGCGTCGCCGTCGGTGCCGTGCCTGCGGCTGAGGGCTCGCAGGTCCGCGTACACCCCGAGCAGCCGTTGCTCGGCGCTCGGGTCCCGCGGCGCGGACTCAAGACCGTCGATGCTGCGGCGCGTCTCGCGCGCGGGAACGTCATAACCGAGCACCAGCCATTCCAGGCGCTCGAGGAAGGTCGGGTCGCCGTCCGTCTCGGGCTCGCAGGACTGACAGGGGTCGAAGCTCAGTCGCTCGCCTTCGTTCTTGGCCCCCTCCTCGTCGAGCGGCTCGATCTGGAGCAGCGGCCTGCCGGACGCGACGTGGGCGTTGGCGGAGACGAGTACGTCGCGAACGCGTCCGTGGACGGGCGCCGTCAGCGAGGACTCCATCTTCATGCTCTCGGTGACTGCGACCACGTCGCCGGCGTTCACCTCGTCACCCGGCGAGACCGGGATCGCCACCACGACGCCGGGACTCGGGCTGCGGATGAGCCCGCCCTCGTCGCGGGAGATGCGATGCGGAACCCCGTCCACTTCGACCAGCAAGTCGGCGTCCTGGATCGCTGTCAACGTACGGTAGGAACCGCGACCAAAAGAAATCAGGCGCTCGTGCTCCGAGACGCGCTCGAGCTCGGCCTCGATTCGGCTTCCGTCGACCTCGACGAGGTACCGGTGGGGCCCGATCTGCGAAATCGCGAAGCGGTAGGTCACCCCTCGATAGCGAAGCTCGACGCGTCGGCGCACCTCGGCCGCCGCCTCGGGGCGTCCACGGCGGGCGAACGCGTAGAAGCGACCGCGCTCGCTGGCGGTGGCGTCATCGCACAGCTCGATCGCGGCCCGCACCAGCGCCACGTCGGCGTGACGCGTCGAGGAAACCTCGCCGCGTCCCTGCAGGCGGTCGAGCGATCCGGTGTCGACCTCCCCGGCGCGCAGCTCGCTGCGGCCGAGCAGCTCGAGCAGGAAGCCCTGGTTGGTCGTCCCCTCCTCGATCACCACCATGGTGTCGGCGATGGCGCGGCGCAGGCGGGCGATCGCTTCTTCGCGGGTCCGCCCGTGCGCGATGATCTTGGCGATCATCGAGTCGAACTCCGGCGGCACCGCGTCGCCCTCGGCAAAGCCACTGTCGACGCGGATGCCCGGTCCGCCCGGAAGGCGCAGCAGTTCGATCCGTCCGGGGGTGGGAGCGAAGCCCAGCCCCGGGTCCTCGGCGTTGAGGCGGGCCTCGATGGCGTGGCCGCTCGGAGGCGGCGGCGTCTCGTCCGGGAGCTTGCCCCCGGCCGCGACGTGCAGTTGGAGCTTGACCAGGTCGATGCCGGTCACCATCTCGGTCACGGGGTGCTCGACCTGGAGGCGCGTGTTGACTTCCATGAACGAAAACTCCCGCCGCGACGGCTCGTACAGGAACTCCACGGTGCCGGCGCCGCGGTAGCCGGCGAGCCTCGCGAGCCGAGCCGCCGCGTCCGCCAGCTCGCGCTCCTGCTCGGCCGATAGGGCCGGACTGGCCGACTCCTCGACGACCTTCTGGTGGCGGCGCTGGTAGCTGCAGTCGCGGACGCCGAGTGCCCACACCGTTCCCTCGCCGTCGGCCATCAGCTGGACCTCGACGTGGCGCGCGGCACCGACCAGGCGCTCCATCAGCACGCGCGGGTCGCCGAAGGCCTGAGCCGCCTCGGCACGAGCGCGCTCGAACGCGCTCGGAAGCGCTTGGGCGCGCTCGACGAGGCGCATGCCCCGGCCGCCGCCGCCGGCCGCGGCCTTGACCATCAATGGAAATCCGAGCGCTTCGCCGTGCCGGATCGCGTCCTCGACGGTTTCGACCGACTGTCCGCTCCAGGCGGCAACGGGCACGCCCGCTCGCTCCGCCAGGCGCTTTCCTTCGATCTTGTCGCCCAGCGCCCGCATCACTTCGGGGTCGGGGCCGACGAACACCATCCCGAGCCCCTCGCAGAGCTCGGCGAACTCCGGATGCTCGGCCACGAAGCCCCAGCCGACCCAGGCGGCGTCGGCTCGCGTCTCGACCAGGGCGCGCTCGAGAGAGGGGTAGTCCAGGTAGCCCGACTCGAGGCAGTGCCGCTCGTCGGCCTGCCGGACGAACAGGGCGTGGCGTTCTGACTCGGTGTGCAGCGCGATGATCGCGATCGGGTCTTCGCGCTCCCAGTTCAGCTCGCGAACGGCCCGGATCGCGCGCATCGCAGCCTCCCCGCGGTTGACGATCGCGAGGCGGTTGAACGGGCGCTGCTGCATCACGCCGCGGTCGCCTCGAGCGCGGCGGTCTCGCGCTCGCCGTCACGCGACAGCGGCGCGCCCATCGCGTGGAACCCGCCGTCCACGTGAATGATCTCTCCGGTGATGCCCCGGGCCAGGTCCGACAGCAGGAAAACGATCGTGTCGGCCACTGGCCCGGCGTCCTCGCTGTCCCAGCCGAGCGGCGCCTGGCGGACCCACAGCTCGGCCAGATCTTCGAATCCCGGGATTCCGCGCGCGGCGATCGTCCCCAGCGGGCCGGCGGATACGAGGTTGACCCGCACGCCGCGAGGTCCGAGGTCGCGCGCGAGATAGCGCGAGGTGGCCTCGAGCGCAGCCTTGGCGACGCCCATCCAGTCGTAGACCGGCCACGCCACGGAGGCGTCGAAGTCCATCCCCACGACGCTCGCTCCTTGCGACGGGTAGAGGTCGGCGAGGGCCGCAGCCAGCGCCTTGAACGAGAACGCGCTCGTCTGAAACGCGGTCGCGGCGCTCTCGGGCGGTGTCTGGAGAAAGCGGCCGCCCAGGCCGTCCTCGGGCGAGAACGCGATCGCGTGCAGCAGGCCATCCACATGACCCCAGCGCTGTCGCAGGTCGTCGGCGACGTTCTGCAGGTCGGCCGGCTTGTTGACCTCGAGCTCGAGGACGTCGGGGGTTTGCGGGAGAGCCTTGGCTGCGCGCTCGGTCAGACGCCGGGCGCGACCGAAACCGGTCAGGACGATCTCGGCGCCCGCCTCCTGGGCGCAGCGGGCGGCCTCCCAGGCGATCGAGTCGCGCGTGATCACGCCGGTGATCAGCAGCGTCTTGTCTTGGAGGTCGATGCTGGTCATGGCTCTCACGCCTCCAGACACAACACGACGTTGTGGCCGCCGAACCCGAACGCGTTGCTCAGCGCGATCGCGGGACCACCGTCGACGTTCAGTGGGTGTGCCTGGCCGGGCACGTAGTCGAGGTCCATGCCGTCCTCGCGCTCCTCCCAGCACAGGGTGGGCGGAGCGATGCGGTCGCGCAGCGCGAGGATCGTCGCCGTGGCCTCCACGGCGCCGGCGGCGCCGAGCAGGTGGCCGATCGCCGACTTGGTCGAGGACACGGGGACCTCGGCCGCGCGCTCCCCGAGCGCGTCCTTGATCGCCATGGTCTCGGCCCGGTCGTTCAGCGGCGTCGAGGTGCCGTGGGCGTTGACGTAGACGACGTCCTGCGGCTCGACGCCGGCGTCTTGCAGGGCCAGCCTGATCGCGGCCGCGGCGCCGGCGCCCTCCGGCTCCGGCGCGGTCAGGTGATGAGCGTCCGACGTCGCACCGAAGCCGCGGACCTTGGCCAGCGGTCTGGCGCCTCGCTCCGAGGCCTTCTCGGCGTCCTCGAGCACGAGCACCGCGCCGCCCTCGCCCATCACGAACCCGTCGCGGCGGGCGTCGAACGGACGCGAGATTCCCGACTTCGATACCGCATCGAGGGAGGCGAACGCGGCCTTTGACAAAGGCGTGAGCGCCGCCTCGGAACCGCCGGTGATCACCGCGTCGGCGTCTCCGTACTGGATCATCCGGGTTGCTTGTGCGATCGCGTGCGCGCTCGCCGAGCACGCCGACACCGTGCCGAACGAGTTGCCGAGCAGTCCGTAGCGCATCGACAGCATCCCGGCCGCGGCGTTGCTCATCATCAGCGGTACCGAGAGCGGCGGAACCTTGCTCTCGCCCTGCTCGAGCAGGATCTCCTTGCCGCGCTCGAGCGTGCCGATGCCGCCGATGCCGGTGCCTAACACGCAGGCGATCCGAGCGCGGTCGTAGGGGAGATCGTCGCGGTCCCAGTTGGCGTCCTGGAGCGCCTCGTCCCCGGCCACCAGGGCGAACTGGCTGAAGCGGTCGGCGCGCCGGGCCTCCTTCACCGAGAGGTGGTCGGTGGGATCGAACTCCGTCGCCGCGCCGAGCCCGTTCTCGATGCCGGACTCACCGGCGCGCCAGCGCTCGTACAGGGTCCGGGCGCCGACCCCGAGCGGGGTGACGGCGCCGACTCCGGTGACGAGGACTTCGCGTCTCATCCCGCGCGGCTCACCACCAGGTCGATCACGTCGCCGACCGTGCTGATCTTCTTGGCGTCGTCCCCCTTGAGCTGGACTCCGTACTCCTCCTCGATGATCTGGGACAGCTCGGCCAGGTCGAGCGAGTCGACGTCGAGGACCTCGAGCTTCGCATCGCGCGAGATCTCCGACGGATCCACGCCGAACTGCGGCAAGGCGTCGGTGATCGTCGTCTCGACGGTATCCGCGGTGATGGTTGCTGGCATGTCGGTCTCCTTGTTCGGTTTCTGGTTAGTTGGCTATCTGTTCTGTCGAGCAAAAATGGGTGTCGGCGCGGCTCACGAGATCCCCCACTCGATCGTTCCCGCCCCCCATGTGAACCCGGCGCCGATGGCCGACACGAGCAGGTGCTGTCCGGGGCGCAACCGCCCGTCCTCGCGCAGCAATCCGAGCGTGAGCGGGATCGAGGCGGCCGAGGTGTTCCCGACCGCGCCGATGTAGTCGGCCACCTTTTCCGCGGGCAAGCCAAGGCGCTCGCCCACGGCGCGGAGGATGCGACCGTTGGCCTGGTGATAGACGAACAGGTCGACGTCGTCGAGCTCGAGGTCCGCGCGCGCGAGCGCCGCGATCGTCGACTCGGACAGGCGCCGCACGGCGCTCTGAAACGTCTCGTGGCCCTCCACGCGCAGCAGGCGCTCCTCGTGCGTGGCGAAGATCACGTCCGCGAGGCTGCCGTCGGCGCTGAGCAGGATCGGGCCGATCTCTCCCTCGCCGTCGCTCGAGAGCAGCACCGCGCCCGCGCCGTCCCCCCACAGCGCGGCCGTCTTGCGGTCGTCGTAGTTGGTCAAGCGCGTCAGGACCTCGGCGCCGATCAGAAGTATGCGCTCGGCGCGGCCGATCTCGATCTGCGCCGCCGCGAGCGCCAGCCCGCTCAGCCAGCCGCTGCAGGCGGCGCCGACGTCGAGCGCTCCGGCTCGGTCGGCGCCGATGGCATGCGCGACCAGCGGCGCCGCGTTCGGCGTGACCTCATCCTGGCTCAGGGTGGCCACGATCACGAGGTCAACGTCGAGTGGATCGACGCCGGCGTCCTCGAGGGCCGCGGCTGCCGCTTGCGCCGCCAGGTCGGTGAGGCGCTCACCGGGGGCCGCGCGGTGGCGCGTGCGGATGCCGGTTCGCTTGACGATCCACTCGTCGTCCACGCCGATGCGCTCGGCGATGGGCCGGTTGGGGACGACCTCGACGGGCACGTAGTGTCCGAGGCCGATGATCGAGGCCGTACGCGGAGGTGCCGGCGTGAAGCGATGGCGCCGCTCCACTCCTCGACGGTGCGTGCGAGCAACGGCCGCCAGCTCGCGGTCCAGGGTGACATTAGCCACGGGCGGCGACCTCCTCGCGCGCGGAGATTCGCGCGGGGTTGGGGATGTGAAGGGGAGTCATCTCCACCCAGGCTTGACGGGCCCGTCCGCGATGTACACCCCGCGGCGCGCGGTTCCCCCCGACCGGGGGGTCGGGGGCGTGGAGACGCACAGATGCTCCCCCCGGCTGCGGGGTGAGCGAGATACGATTGCCCGTGCAGTGTTCGACTTCGTGTTGCGCCCGGTTCGCGCCGTGCTCCGCTCGGCGGGACAGGAGGTGGTTCAGCCGCTCGAGGACACCGAGCGCGAGACGCTCGG
The DNA here is from genome assembly GCA_963731355.1 of uncultured Solirubrobacterales bacterium. Taxonomy (GTDB): domain Bacteria; phylum Actinomycetota; class Thermoleophilia; order Solirubrobacterales; family Solirubrobacteraceae; genus Palsa-465. Next base: position 200,050 of record CAVSUS010000010.1, read on the forward strand.
AGCCGTGAAGGCAGTGGATCGAGCGACCGAGTCGATCGAGCACCACGTCGAGGTCATCGAAACGCTCGCGACCTCGGTTGGACCGTTGACGGCATCGGTTGATCGACTCACGGACACGATGCAGGACCTGGTGAAGCTGCTCGCGCCGATGGCGGAGGCGGAGCGTGGGGTTGCTCACGTTGAGCACGGAATCACGCGCGCCGAGCATTTCCTGGGGTTCCACCGCCACGAGGATGTGGAGGCGCCGGAGGCGCCGGCGGACCATCCCGAGACTTAGTCTGTGACATTTGCATCGCCGTTTCCGCCGGTCGGTGGGTGATGATGGCGGGGTGGCAACGCAGGACGTAGGCGCTGGGCAGGAGGCCCAGCCGGCGTCGTTGGGGCGGGAGCTGGGAAACGCTCTCCAGCTCGCCGTTTCGATCCTTGGCCTCGCTTTCTACGTCTACGTAATCGGCGGGATCGTCAGTTGGGTTCGGTTCGGCGCGGCTCGACTTCCCAGCGACGCGGCCGTCGCGGCGCTGGATGGCAGGACGTTGTTTGCCGTGGGATTGCGCACGACGGTGCTCATGGGGATCGCCTTCACGATCGTGTGCGTGGTGGCGTACGTCGCCGCCGGCAACTGGGAGGCGAACGGGCCCGATTGGCACGAGGTGGTGCGCCGGCGCGGGGTCGGCGCGGCTTTCGGGGAGCTGAAGGATCCCAGGGTCAAGGAGGCGTGGAACGCCCGCCGCGCGAAGACTTGGCATAAGACGTACGCGCGCCGCTGGGATGGGGTGGCCCGGACCGCCAGGGGCTTTAGGCTCAGCAAGGTCGCCGAGCGTGCCGAGCGCCGGCGGGAACAACACGCTTCCCACGCCGCGCGGCCGCTGGAGTTGCCCGCGCACCCGGTGGGGCCGCCGGCGCCGCTCGGGGATCGCGCCGTGCGAGTGGTCGCCGGCTTCAGCAACCTCGTGCTCTCGACGGCGGTGGGCCTGGCGGTCGCTCGGCTCGTCGAGCGGCTCTTCCCGCACACCTGGTGGGGGATCCTCGCGGTGTGGGTCGTTGCCTCGTTCATCATGAACCGGATCTTGGCCCGGTGGGGCCCGCTGCGTTGGGGGCCGTGGGCTCACGGTCTCGCCTGGCTGTTCGTCGCGTTGGCCGCGGTGTTCGTCACCGCACCGGTCGGGCTGCTGCTGATCGCCGGGATCGCGGTGTCCACCTTCGGCCGGGTCCTGGCGCGGGTAAGGCAGCCGCAGACGTTCACCGAGCTGTTGCGCTCCCCCCTCCCTTGGGCCCTGTTCACGTTCTACGCGCTCGTCGGTCTCGCGTATTACGCCACCCCACCGGTGTCGTTCCAACGCGCGGTCGTCACCACGCCGACCGGCTACCGGGTCGGAGGGTTCCTGAGCCGTTCGGGCGGCGACGTGTACCTGGTGACGTGCACGCCGCTGGCGGATGCCACGTCCACGAATGAGCGTGTGGTCAGGATCAGCGCCGGCGACGTGCGGGGGCTCGCGATCGGCGGGTCCGACGACGAGATCGACTCGGGAGAGCGGCCGTCGCTGGCCGCGCTCGCGACGGGCGCGCTCGGGGTCGACGCCCACCCACCGACGTTGTTCCGGGTGGACTTGAGGGCCCGCCGGGGGACGTGCGCCGGGGCGCTGCCGTCGTCGCTGACGGTGGGAAGCGAGGATCCGGCGCTGGGCACCGGAGCGATCATCGGACCGGCGCCCCCGGGCGGTCAGGCGAGCGACGGCGAGCCGCCGATTCAGGACACGACGCCGGCTCGGATCGCTCGGCTCGCGCGCCTGTATCAGCCGACTCTCGAGGTCACGGTGGCGGACCGCTTCTGGCCGGTCTCGGTCGGCGCGCTGCTCAAGGACGTCGGGTCGGGCGGGGGCCGGACCTGCCTGGTGTCCGGGATCTCACCCGGTTGCGTCCCGGTGGGATCGCTCTCGAGCCTGGTGGCGGCGGGGAGTCACAGCACCGACTACCTCCGGTATCCCGCCGGCCTCCAGAACGACCCCACGAACCAGTTCGAGGCCTTCGAGCGTGGTCAGACCGTCGCCACGGGGTCCTTGCACCAGTGGCTCGCCGACCCGGGCACGCTCGATCCGTGGCAGTCGGCGCAGATCTACTTCTACTACGCGGGGCCCATCTCGACGGGGCAGTGGCCGGCGGCGGCGCGTAATCCGGACGTGCCGTCGGGGCTGATTGGCCTCGAGTACTGGTTCTTCTACCCCTTCAACTATTACCCGACGGTCGTCGGCTCGGAGCTCATGAACGACGCGCCGCTGGCCGGCGACACCACCAACACCGATCTGCATCAGGGCGACTGGGAGCACGTTGTGGTCTTGCTCGATCCGAGGAGTTACAAGCCTTTGTGGCTGTACATGGCACGACACGCGGACGAGGGGCAGTTCTATTCCTGGAACAGCCCAACGCTGGCCGTCGACCAGGGGCACCCGGTTGTGCAGGCAGCGTTCGGCGGCCATCCCTCCTACGACAACCATTGCGGTGCACGGCCGCGGGCTCGCATCGACGACGTCTCGAGTGACTGGATCGTCTGCGGCTCGGGCCGCTTTGCTTTCCGCGCGGCCACGACGCCGCTCGTCGACCTGGCCCAGACGAGCTGGGGCTGCTGGAAGGGCCACTTCGGCGAGGCGAAGCCGGGGCTTGAGTCGAACCGACTGGGCGAATCCGACAACATCCTCACCAGTGCGAGAGAGTTCGTGTTCGTCGCCGGTCCGGTGTCACCGCTGCGACAGGCGGAGAACACGGGCGCCTGTAACGGCGCCGGCCCCAAGGCGCCGGAGCTCGCGGCGGCACGGTTGCTGGCCGGGCACTCTGTAGGCGGACACGGCCGCCCCGGGGTATGAGCCGCCTGACGTTCAGCCTGCGGCGCCAGTGGCGCAACCACACCGGCAACCAGGGAATCGATCCCCTGCGGGTGCTCGAGCCGACCACGCTCCAGGAGGTCGTGCGGATCGTGAAGGATGCGGAACGAGACGGCTGCACGGTGCGCGCCGTCGGATCGGGCCACTCGTGGTCGGACGTCGCGCTGACCCGTGGCTTCCTGCTCCTCCCGACGGGGTTGGCTAAGGCGCTCGCGCTCGAGGAGGACCTGCTCGATGCCGAGCGTTCGCAGCGCGAGCCGCTCGTCCGCGTGCAGGCGGGCATGCGAATCCGCGAGCTCAACGCGCATCTCGATTCCTTCGGGCTGGCGCTGCGGAACATGGGCGGATACGACGGGCAGACGGTCGCGGGCGTGATCTCGACCTCCACCCACGGGTCCGGGCTGCGCTTCGGACCGATCACCGACGACGTGCGCTCGCTCGACATCGTCGGCTCCGGCGGAGCGCTCTACCGGATCGAACCGGCTAACGGCATCACCGACCCGCGGCTGTTCGCCGACCGGCGGCGCGAGTGGACCTTGCTCCAAGACGACGAGGCGTTCAACGCCGCGCGCGTGGGGATGGGGTGCCTGGGGGTGATCTACTCGGCCACCCTCGCCGTGCGCGACAAGTTCTACCTGCGCGAGGTACGCACGATGAGCACGTGGGACGCGGTGCGAGGACGGTTGCTCGAGGGTGCGCTGCTGAGAGACAACACTCACTGTGAGATCTACTTCAACCCGTACGAGGTCGACGGCGTCCACCCCTGCCTGATCACGACCCGCAACGAGGTGTCGCGCGAGCAGTATGAGCGCGACCCCCACCGCTCGCGACACCACATCCCGGAGCTGCTGTCCCGGCTGCCGGTCACACCGTGGGGGATGAACCTGGTACAGGGCCTGTGGCCCTCATCTTCGCCGGCGTTGATCGACCGGGCGCTGAAAGCGCTGGCCGATCGCGATTACACGGATGTCTCCTATCGCGTGTTCAACATCGGGACGGCCAATGACCTGCCGGCGTATTCGGCCGAGATCGGGGTGCCGGTCGACGATCGCGGCCTGCACATTCAAGCCGTCGAGAAGATCTTCGAGGTGGCGGCTCGACACAGACGGCTCGGCCACGCCTACCAGTCCTCGCCGATCTCGCTTCGATTCGTGCAGGCCTCCGACGCCCTGATGTCGATGATGTACGGCCGCGACACGATGATGATCGAGCTGATCATGCTCACCCACACCGAGGGCGGCTTCGAGCTGCTGGCCGATTACGAGGAGGCGCTCTACGCGCTCGGGGGGCGCCCGCATTGGGGGCAGGTCAACACGCTGACCGGAAGTGACGGGTTGGTCACCTCCATGTATCCCCGTTTCGACGATTGGCTGGCGGTGCACCGACAGCTGAACGCGAGCGGCGTGTTCGACGGCCCGTTCAGCAAGCGCGTGGGGATCTCGGCCTCTCGGTTCATGGGGTGAGGGAGGCACCGATGGCTGACGGTTTTGACGCGGTGGTGGTGGGTTCCGGGTTTGGCGGAGGGATCACCGCCTGCCGTTTGGCTCAGGCCGGCTGGCGGGTGTGCGTGCTCGAGCGCGGCCGGCGCTTCGGTCGCGGTGACTTCATCTCCGAGCCCGAGCAGGCGCCGACGCTTCTGTGGCACCGCACGCTGAATCCGGGCGGGATCTTCGACCTGCGGCTGTTCAAGGACATCGCGGTGGTGACGGCCGCCGGTGTCGGAGGCGGTTCGCTCGTGTACGCGAACGTCCAGCTCCGGGCGCCCGCCGGCGTCTTCGACGCCGGCTGGCCCGTGGGGATCACGCGCGATGTGTTGGATCCCTATTACGACCGGGTGGAGTCGGTGCTCGAGCCGGTGCCGACACCCGGCGAGCCGAGGTTGGACAAGATGAGGGCGTTCCGGGACATGGCGCGTGCGGCCGGCCAGCAGGACAGCGAGCTGCCAATTGCCGTGTACTTCGGCGAGGACGACCGCGTAAACCCGTTCGGCGGGGTCCCGCAGTCGGGGTGCATCAACCTCGCGCGCTGCAACGTCGGCTGCCCTCAGCACGCCAAGAACACGATCGACCTCAACTACCTGGCGCGGGCCGAGCGCGAGGGCGCCCAGGTGCGAACGCACTGCGAGGTGCTCCGCCTCGAGGCGCCGGATATCTCGGGCGGAAACTGGCGAGTGGGCTACAGGGGTCTCGCAGACGCGCGGGATGGCGAGGTCGAGGCTCCGGTGGTGGTGCTGTGTGCGGGCACGCTTGGCTCCACCCGGTTGCTGCTGCAAAATCGCCGCCGCCTCCCACACCTCTCCCCTGCGCTCGGAACCCACTTCTCCGGCAACGGCGACGCGCTCGCCGCAGCATTCAACCCCGCCCGCGAGGGCGTGAAGGACGCGCACACCGACTACGGGCCGGTCATGACCTCACGGATCGACTACTGGGACCGGCACCGGTTCATGGTCGCCGACGGCGCCCTTCCCCCGCGGTTCACGGGGCTCCTCAAGGTGTTGCGCGGCGAGGCCGCGTTGGTCGGCTGGCGCAAGCACCTGCTCTTGCGCCTCAAGTACCTGGCCGTGCGGCTCGGGCTGAGCGACCGGACGCTGACGCCGAAGACCGTCAAACTCGACCTCGGGACCGAGCCGATCGAGGATTCGCTGGTGTTCCTGATGCTGGGCCAGGATGCCGCCGACGGTCGGATGCGTCTGACCTCGATCTTCCGTCAGCTCGACATCGAGTGGAGCCCGGCGCGGAGCATGCCGCTGTTCGACGCGATGAAGCGGACCGTGACCGAGCTCGGGAGCGCCGCGGAGGCGGAGCCCTTCTTCGCGCTCGGCACCGGGCCGTTTGGCAAGGACATCACCGTGCACCCGCTGGGCGGTTGCCCGATGGGTGACGATCCGGCCACCGGGGTGGTCGATTCGCACGGTCGCGTTCACGGGCACCCGGGACTGCTCGTGTCGGATGGCTCGATCGTGCCCACGGCCCTGGGGGTGAACCCTTCGGAGACGATCGCGGCGCTGGCCGAGCGCAACGTCGAGCAGCTGGTGAACGCCGGTGGTCCGGCGAGCGGATGACCGTCGCGGCGCCGTCAGCGAGGTAGGTCTCGAAACGCCGCGATCACGTCCGCGAAGCGCTTGACGGACTCCTGTGCGCCGGTGTCGGAGAGGCTGACGATCGCGGTCTGGACTCCCGCCTCGGCGAGCTCGCGGTAGCGCCCGACGTGCTCTTTTACCGTCCCGGCGCCCTGGCCCGAACGATCGCTTTCAGCGGAGGCGACGCGGGCCGGGGCCGCGTGCGTCACCTCGATCGCCGACGGGTCGCGGCCCTCGGCCGCGCAATGCTCGCGCAGCACCGCGAGCTTGCGAAGAACGGTGTCGGGATCGCCGAACAGGTTGCAGGCGTCGGCATAACGGGCCACGAGTCGCAAGGTACGCCGCTCGCCCGAGCCGCCGACCAGGATCGGGACGCGCTCCTGCAGCGGCCGGGGGTAGCAGATCGCCTCTTCGACGGTGAGCGTGCGTCCTTCGAAGCGCGGCGAGCCGGGTCCCCACATCAACGGGAGCAGCTCGAGCGCATCCTCGAGCAGCGCGTAGCGCTCGGTCAGGGGCGGGAACGGCCAGCCGTAGAGCCGGTGCTCCCGCTCGAACCAGGCGGCGCCGATGCCGCAGACGGCGCGACCGCCGGACAGCACGTCGAGCGTGGCGATGATCTTGGCCAGGTGGGCGAGGTTGCGGTAGGTGATGCCGGTCACGAGCGTCCCCAGCCGGATCCGCTCGGTCACGCCGGCGACGTACGCGAGCGCGGTGTAGGAGTCGAGCATGTCCTCCCACTCGCGCCCGACCTGCGGGATCTGTAGGAAGTGGTCCATGACGTACAGGCTCGTGAAGCCCGCCTCCTCGGCCGCGTGCGCGATGCCGGAAAGGACCTGTGCCGTGTTGCCCGGATGCCCCGGCCATTCGAAGCGCGACACCTGCAACCCGAACTCGAGCGTCATCGGATCCTCCTGCTGGCGGACTACGCCGTCCGGCGCGTGCAAAAACATGGGCGGCACGAGGGTGACCGGCCCGGGGTCGTGAACAGCCGCGAATCCCTCCTCGAGCAGGAGCTCCGCGGCAGCCTTCACCGCGTCCAGCTGCGACGTCACCACCTTCCGGGGCACGGCCGCGTCGCGGGCCTTGTTGCGCTCGTGGACGACCGCCGCCGGCGTGTCGAACACGACCGCATAAACGGGAACGCCGTGGCGCTCCGCGAGCGAGCGCCACTTGGCGCGCCTGGCCGCGTCGAGCCCGGTCGAATCGATTACGGTCGTCAGGCGCCGGCGCAGCCGCTTCTCGACGATCAGGTCGAGCACCTCGAACGCGTCGCGGCTCGCCCGCTGGTCGCGCTCGCCGGTGCCCACGACCGCACGGAGGCGATCCGAGGACACGATCCAGTCGGGATCGAACCAGCTGTTCGCCCACTGCGACTTGCCCGAGGCGGTGGCGCCGATGAGGATCACCAAGCACGGGTCGGGAAGGCGGAGCCGCGGACGGTCGGACGAGTCGTGCACGGTGCGCAAGGTCCTACCACACGCTCGGCAGAGGGCGCTAGCGTTTGCCATGAGCCCGCTGCTCGAACACGAGCCAGCCAGCCTTCGACCAGGCCGCCGGTTGGCGCTCGCGGTGGCCGACCACTTCGTGGGTCACGACGCAGGACGGAAGTCCAACCCGGATCCGAATCTGAGCTCCGGTTGCCGGCAGCCTCCTGCACTTCACGGGGCCGTGTCGATCAGCTCGAAGACGCCGACCGGCGCCGGCGCACCTTTGACGTGGAACGGTCCAAGGGATTGGAGCTCGAGAGCGTCGGCGACCAGCGCCGCGGTGTGCTCGGTCAGATAAACCCGGCCCGGGCGCGCGAGGCCTTCGATCCGCTTCGCCAGGGCGACGGCGTAGCCGCTCGCGATGTAGCACTGGCCGTAACGATCCCCGATTGTTCCCGTCAGTACCTCACCCGAGTTGATCCCAATCCGGACCCGCAGTTCGAGTCCCAGCTCGCGCCGCAGCTCGGCGGTCGGTCTGCGCAGCGCATCGCCCAACCACAGCGCTGCTTGGCACGCTCGCCATGCGTGCATCTCAGCGGCATCGGGAGCCTCGAATACGCCGCTGATGCCGTCTCCGGTGAAGTTCGCGATCCAGCCGCCGAACCGGCACACGCCCTCGCACATGAGCTCAAACAGGTCGTCGAGCAATGACCACCACGCGTCCGGCTCGATGGTCGCACTGAGATCCATCGAGCCGTGCACATCGACGAACAGAACGGTCGCGAGGTTGCGCTCCGTACGGCGCCCCAAGATGGATCGCTCCCCCCGACGCGGGCGTTCTCGGCGGCTGTGTGAGGCCCATCGCTCACGTGGCGCGAGCATCTGCTGGCTTGTCATGCTCTGATTTCCTGTATGGGAGATCTAGTAACTCCGCGACCCGACCGCAGAGGAGCTGCGGTGCCCCAAACCGCGCCAGGCGTGGCGCATTGCCATCAAGAGGACGCAGCCGGCGCTTTGATACGCCGCAGGCGAGGTCGAGGAGCGCGTAGGCAGCTATGCGACGGCTGATGCGGCCCTAATCGCGGAGTCCGACGATCGCGTCTGCGAGTCGTGCTCTCTCTTGCGGAGTGTCGATCCCGTTGTGAACAGCGATGGGCGCATCGAGCCCCAGTGTGGCCGTCCTGCACCCGGCCACTTCCCGGATTGACCGGTTATACGACGGGTCGCTCCGGCGAGCACCGCAGCATCGCCGAGCCGGGGAAGGCCTCCCCAGTGCCCGCCGCCACCCTCCAAACATTCCACGCCCCACACGCCGGGAGGGTGCTCTGGGGCTGCAATCCAACGCTTTGATCCATCACCCGCCCACCAACGCCGATCGTCCTCCACAAGCCTGCCGCAGGCTACGCGCCCCGGACCGCCCGATGCTGAACCTCAATGACCCGACCCGCGGCGGATGTCTGAACTCAAGTGACGTTCAACACGCTTTGCCCTTGACCAACGTGAGCGAACGCGTCCACTGGATAGCGTCTTGAGTGCCGTCGCGCTGAGTGAAGACCGCTATGGCCGATACGACGGCCGGTCCCTCGCGGAATCGGTCCGTGTCCTTCGTCGGCACCTGTCTGTACCTCCATGTCTTGTTGTTACGAAACTTCCCGAGGGCTTTGTCGACTGATTCGGCAAGCCCTACGCCATCCTGTCCATTGGTTTGAGACTGGGAGAGCCAGACGTGTAACAAAGTGAGGTCACATTGACCCATGTCTTTAAAATCCCCCACGATTGTAATACTATGATCCCTATTGAGAGTGACCGAGCGGATATTCGATATACGCGCCATGTGCATACCACCTGTGAGTTGTGTGACTAATGGAGGACTGAAGAGCGTCAGCAAGGCTGTGTGCCGGGCTGCCGCGTGTCGTCATGTCGTTGGCTGAGCTGGGCGAGGAGCGAGCGGGCAGCGGCTCCCGCGACCGAGTTTCCTTTCTGTTCGTAGAGACTGAGCGCTTCGGTCGCACTGGCGTGTGCCTCTTCGCGACGCCCAGCTCGCTGGAGGATGTGCGCCAGGTCCAGGAGCGCATCTGCATGATGGCTGAGGAAGTCCGTCTTTGCGGCCAGGCTGACTGCGTAACGCGCCAGCGACTCCGCGGCTTTCAAGCGACCTCGCGTGGCAAGGATGCGGGCGCGGCCGGATCGCCAGATGATCTGGGTGATTAGATCGTCGGGCGCCGCTCGTTGCTCGCTCAGGCGCGTGTAACGCTCGGCTTCCTCGTAGCGACCTTGCGCGAGTATGGCCTGTGCAAGGAAGGCATCCGTCGTTGAGAGCAGCGACTTGTCCTTCATCTCGTCAAGCGTTTCGGAGTCCGCCTTCAGGCTGGCCTCCGCTGCGACGGGATCGCCGGCGAGCATCTCGACCATGGCCCTGGGGTGCGAGACGGCTGAGTTGAGCGTGGGGTCGATGTCGGCACGGACGGCCCGACTGGTCGCCAGCAGTTCCCGGGCAAGCGCGAAGCGGCCGCCCAGCGCGTGTAGCCCGGCGAGCGGATGCAGCACCGCGGCCTCGGCCGTTGGGTCGGCGCTAACCTCGGCACGGATCTGCTCACAGCTGACAATGGCCTCGTCTGCAGGGGTCGGCCCCCAGAGCAGCGACGAGGCGACCCAGGTGAGGATCTCGATGCGCTCGCGTTCGGCTCCTGCCAGACGCGCCTGCTCAGCCGCCTCCTTCCACGCGCTGGCTGCCGCGTCGGCGCGTGCTTCGGTCCAGTACAGATGCGCTCGAAGACGCAGCGCGCGGCAGAGTCCAAGATGATCGCCGGCCTGCCGGAAGACGGGAAGCACACGCTCGACGACCTCTATCCCTTCTGTCGTTCCTTGTCCCGTGTCCACCTCGAGCTGCAGCAACTGGCGCTGGACGTCCACGTGAGCGCACACACACGCATCGAGACCGTTCGTCGCCAGCCGCCCAGCCTTGAGAAGCACAGGTTTGGCCCTCGTGAGCCTGCCCCCCTCGATCTGCGTGGCGGCAAGATCCACGAGCAGGGTGGCCTGGCGCGCGTCGTCATCGCCAGGCAACTTAGCCGCGCGTTCGAGCAGGCCTAGCGCGGTCGGGAGGTCGTTTCGGCGCAGAGCTCGTCGTCCCGCGGACTCGAGCCGCTCCGAAGCTCGCATTGCCAGCGCTTCGGCGTCGGCATCGCTGACACGTAGCACCCGGCGATAGCGATGGGCGAGTTCGAGGTGGTAGCCGACAATCTCTTCGAACTCAGGCAGCCGGGTTCCCGCTGTGCGCTCGAGCCAGCCGGCGAAGCGTTCGTGCAACTCAGCGCGCGTCTCCTTTCGCAGCGACTCGTAGGCGGCGTCCCGAATCAGCACGTGGCGAAAGCGGAACGCCTGCTCTCCTGCAAAGCTCGCGCGATCTGGGCGGATCACGTCCCTGCGAACGAGTGCCATCAGGCTGCGGTCCACGGACAGTTCGGACGAACTCGGAGCAAGCTCGCCCAGCGCTCCGCGGTGAAACTGCGCGCCCTCTACTGACGCCAACTCGACTAGCGCGCGCTCGTCGTCGGGCAAAAGCTCGAGACGGGCAGCTAGCAGGGCCTGGATCGTCGGCGGGACAGCAAGCTGTGAGAGGTCAGCGAACGCGCCGCGGCGGCCGTGCCGGACGCGCGCGCGTTCGACGAGCATCGCGAGCAGTTCCTCGGCGAAGAGCGGATTCCCCTCGGCCGCCTTCACGATCCGACGCTCTGATTTGGCCGACAGCCGTGTCGACCCCCGAAGGTTGGCGATGAGCTCCGCGCACTCGTCGTCTGTGAGCGCCTCCAGCAGGACCGAGGTGGAGTTGAGCTTGCCGCCCGACCATCCGGGGCGCTCGTCGAGGAGCTCCGGTCGCGCCATGCAGAGGATGAGGATCGGGCACCCGGGCGAGTAGTCCGCGATGTGCTCCACGAGATCGAGAAAGGTCGGTTCTGCCCAGTGCAAGTCATCGAAAACGACAACAAGTGGCCGGCTGCGCGCGAGCGCCTCGAGGAGCTTGCGTACCGCCCAGAACGTCTCCTCGAGTCCCCCTGCTACTGGAGCGCCGACTCCGAGCACCGCGGCCACGCGCTCGGCGATCAACTGCGCCTTGGGCTCGCCTGCAACCCACCCGGCGATCGTCTCGACCGAAAGCTCCGCACCTGAACGACCAGATGAACTTGCCAATTCGCGTAGCGCGTCAGCTAGGGGCCAATAGGTGATGCCGTCGCCATACGGCAGACAGCGGCCCGACAGGACGGTGACACCGTCGCCGAGCGGCTCGACGAACTCCCGCACCAAGCGCGACTTTCCTACGCCGGCCGACCCGAGCACGGTATAGAGGTGGCAGGCGCAGTCGGTCATAGCGTTTCTGAACACGGTCGAAAGCGCTTCGAGCTGGCGGGTCCGGCCCACAAGCGGCGAGTCAAAGCGACGAGCGCGCCCGGAAACGCCGGGAAGCACCTCGAACACGCGAACGGCGTCAATCGCCCCAGCATCACCGCGGCTGCGCCTTGCCACGGGCTCAACGCGCACGGCGCTGCTGACAAGCCGGTACGTCGCCTGGCTGATGAGGATCTCCCCGTTCTCGGCCGCCTCCTCGAGGCGCTTGGCGACGTTGACCGCCGCGCCGGTGGCCACCAGCTGATCCTGGGAGCGATCACCGGCAATGACCTCGCCGGTGCTCACACCAATGCGGATGGCAAGCCGCACGCCCCAAGTGGGCTCGAGCTCTTGGTTTAGAGCGGTCACTGCGTCGCGCATGCCAGCCGCTGCCCGCACCGCCCGTAGCGCGTCGTCTTCGTGCACGATCGGGACGCCGAAGATCGCCACGACCGCGTCACCGAAGTACTTCTCGACCGTCCCGCTGTGACGCTCCAGCACCGCGCGCATCTCAGCGAAATAACGCGACATCAGCCGCTGCAGCGCCTCGGGATCCAGCCGCCGGCTCAGGCCGGTCAAGTCAACGAGGTCGGAGAACAGGAACGTGACGGTCTTGCGGCCCTCACGCGGCGGGGGTTCCGCGGCGGGTGACGGCGGCGCCTCCTGGACCGTGGCGGGCGGTGGAGGTTCGAGCGCTGGGTCCTGGCATAGGATCGCTCGCTCGAGATCGCGCAGTTGCGAGCTGGGCTCGATGCCGAGCTCCTCCACAAGCGCGCGTCGGGCGTTGCTGTAGGTGGCGAGCGCGTCGGCTTGGCGACCACAGCGATACAGCGCGAGCATCAACTGGCTGCGTAACCGCTCGCGCAGCGGTTCGGCGGTCACCGCCCGTTCGAGCTCCGCTACCAGCTCTGAGTGTCGTCCAAGCGCCAGATCCGCATCCACCCGCTCCTCGAGCGCCTCCAGACGTAGCTCGTCCAACCGCTTGATCTCGGGCTGGGCGAACGAGTCGTACGTGAACTCGGCGAGCGGAGGGCCCCGCCAGAGCCGCAGCGCCTCACGCAGAAGCTCCGCTGCCCGCTCCGGCGGAGCCGGCCTCGCCTGCGCGGTAAGCGCCTCGAAACGGCGCAGGTCAAGCTCGTCGTCGCTCACGCGGATCAGGTAGCCGGGAGCACGCGTGACCACCGACTCCCGACCAAGCGCCTTGCGGAGCTGCGACACGTACACCTGGATCGTCTTGGCCGCGGTGGCCGGCGCACGCTCCCCCCACAACTCCTCGATCAGACGATCCATCGAGACGACCTCATTGGCATGCAACAGCAGGATCGCCAACACAGCCCGCGGCTGCCTGCCACCTCCCAGCACAAGCTCACGACCCTGATCGTCAGCTATCTCAAACGGCCCGAGGATCCCAAAACGCATTACTAGCAAAGCCCCCAGCAAAGGCCGGTAGGCGCGAGCCTACCACCCGCGGCACCAAGCGACCACACCTCCGGGCTTTACCGGCTTACAGCCGAGCTTAAACCGCCGCGGATCAAAGTGCTCTGCGTCGAGGAAAGCCAATACATCAGCCCCACATCACCACCTCACCATGATCGCCAACGTCACGTCTCCACCAACGCCGCGGACTATGCGCGGTCGTCTCTTCGGCGAGCAGGTCGCCAGCTTGGTCGACTCTGCTGCCAGCGGCGACCAGCGCGCATGGGACGCTCTCGTCCGAGAGTTCGGAGGCCTCGTCTGGGCAGTGGCTCGCGCACACCGCTTGGGGGATGGCGACGCCGCCGACGTGGCACAGGCGACCTGGCTTCGACTGTTCGAGCACCTTCACAGGTTGAGGGACCGCACCCGCGTCGGCGCGTGGCTGGCGACGACCGCTCGCCGCGAGTGCCTGCGCGTTCTTCGTGACAACGGCCGACGCGTTCCGTTCCGTGACGACGGCCCGGAGCCCGAATCGCCGGAGATCTCGCCAGACGACGCCGTCCTCATCAGCGAACGTGATCACGCTCTCTGGCGCAGCTTCTCGCGCCTGCGGGCGAGCGACCAAGCCCTCCTTCGACTGCTGATGGCCGATCCGCGTCCTCCGTATGAGGAGATATCGGCCGCCCTGGACATAGCAATCGGGAGCATCGGCCCGACGCGCCAACGAGCGCTCGAACGGCTGCGGCGCGAGCTCGACAGCCAGGGAACGCTCAACCTTCTCACCGCCTGAAACGGAGGAAAAGATGATCGAGAATGCCGAAAAAGACGTTGCGGAAATCGGGATCCGCTTACTTGACGACGCATACCTGGCTTGGCTCAGCGCCGAGAGCGCGTGCGAGCGGTCATTGCACGCCTGGTTCAAGGCGACCGGCGGCAGCCGCGCGGTCGCGTACTCCGCCTATCGGGCGGCGCTGGACCTGGAAGACGCCGCAGCGCGCGACCTTCAGCGGCTGTGGAAGCTGGCACAGCCATGTCGCACATGGCTCGTCGAGCCCGAGGTGTGCGCGAATGACCGCTGAGTCGACAACCACGCCCATCGAAAGCGGCTCGTCCCGCGTGCGGCCGGGGAGGTTGTGCGGTCACAGTCGCCACGTTGGCGTCTGCCCCACGTGCCAGCGAGCCCAGCTGGAAAGGTGGCGCGCGCAGCTCTTGCAAGCGTCAACGCCCTGGGGCGGCGTATCAGCAGCGCGGCCTCCCTCCTCTTACCTCTAGTGGAACCCTGGGGACTTGGTTACGCCGGAGATGCGCGCGAGGCCAACGAACTCCTCATCGAGCGGCTCAGCAGGCTCGCCAGCAGGCTGGACGCCGTCCCACCGAGCGTCCAGGTCAGCGCGCGCCAGGTTTTCAGACCAATCCCGCCGAAGCCCGACGATCCCGGGATGCTCGACCTGATGCTCGTGATTCGTGAGGCAATCGTTCGGGCGCGTCGCTCTGGGTGACGACCAATTGCTCGAGCTTGAAGACGTCTAGGATGTCCTTCCGCAAGGAGCAGCGGTCGCGGACCGATGAGAGCGCCGAGAACCGCAACGACCAGCGAGGTGTACGTCACCGTGACGGACGCGGGTCGGCGCGTTCGGTGGATCAGCCGGCGGGGTCTCGCGGTGGCGGTCGCGGCGTGCGCGCTGGCGGCTGCGTTGCTGGCGATCAGCCTCGCCCCCGGCGGGAGCACGTCCGGTAAACGGGTGGTGCGCGCGCGGGCAGTCTCGCCGTCGAGCACGCGGAGCAGGGCGCCGGTCTCACGGCACGCGGGCAAGCGGCCCAAGCTCGACGCCGACGGTGATACCGACGGCCTCTTGCCCAAGGGGCACTTCGACCCGGACGACTTTTGATCCGGCAGGGTCGTCGACGTGGGCACGATGTGCGCGCGTGACGAACTGGCGGCCCGGTGTGATCGAGTAGGTTGTCAATCCGGCTTTCGGGTACGACCTTCCTATGCCGTCCTCCGACGCGGATACGACCCCACCCTCGCGACCTTCTACACCGCGCTCGCAGGACGCGGGCATCGTGGTGGCCATCACCGGGCCCACGGGAACCTTTGGCTTCGGCGTGACCCCGCTGCTCCAGTCGGAGCCGCGCGTGGCCCGGATCGTCGGCATCGCGCGGCGTCCCTTCGACCCCTCCGAGCACGGTTGGACGAAGATGGAGTACCGCCGCGGCGACGTTCGTGACCAGGATGCCTTGCGACAGGCATTCGAGGGCGCGGACGCCGTCGTCCACCTGGCGTTCATGATCACCGGCACCGCGAGCGCGGAGACGATTCGCGCGATCAACATTGACGGGACGCTCAACGCATTCCGTGCAGCGCGAGACGCCGGCGCCCAGCGGTTCGTGTACGCGTCCTCGGTGGCCGCCTACGGCTTTCATCCGGACAACCCCTCCCGCATAACGGAGGACTGGCCGACCCGACCGTCGGACCGCCTGTTCTACGCCCGCGAGAAGGCCGAGCTCGAGCAATTGCTGCAGGAGGAGGCGAGGGCAAGCCCGCAGCCGGCCCTATATCTGCTCCGTCCTCCGATCGTGCTGGGTCCCCACGCCGTTGGCGCCAAGGACAGCCTCCCGGCGCCACTCGCCCGCGCGGGCCGGGAGATGCTCGATTTCGTGAACCGACTCCCCATCCCGTTTCCGGCGCCGGCGCCCGATGTTCCGCTGCAGCTCATTCACGAGGAGGACGTGGGGCAGGCCCTGCTCAAGTGCACCCTCGGAGAGGGGCCTCCGGGCGCCTACAACATCGCCGGGGACGGCGTCCTGACGGGTGCGGACGTGGCGCGAGAGCTGGGGCTGGCGCCATTGCCGATCCCCGCGGGCGTGGTTCATGCCGCCGCGCGGGCGGCCGCCGCGCTGCCCAGGCCATCGTTCGTTCCCCCAGCGACCGAGTGGGTCGAGGCCGTGAGCCATCCCGCGATCATGGATACGGCCAAGGCCAAGGCGGAACTCGGATGGCGCCCCAGGTACACCGGGATTGAGGCACTGCGGGCGACGCTCCGGGGCCCCGAGGGCTAGGGCGCCCGCGGTGGCCGCCGTCCCAGGCCGCCGGCGAGAGATTAACCCGCTACGAGCGTGCGGGAGCGATGACCCACGGCGCTCTTGTGACACTGTCCGGTACAAGGATCCGCTCTGCTCGCCGCGCGACTCTGCGTTTCAGGCCGACCTCGCCGGGAACCCTCGACGTGAGCACCAACCCATATGGAGCCAGCATGAACACGCCAATCGAACCGATCGTCCGCCTAACCACCGGCGTCATCCGTGGCACCGTCCGCCAATCGGGACGCCTCACGCGAAGAGTCGCAGGCGAAGGACTTGGCGCGCTGAACCGGGTGCGTCCCGGCGGCGCCAAGCCCGGAATGGATGACGTCACGCTCGCCCGCAAGGTCGAGACCGAGATCTTCCGCGGCACACGCGGCCTGAAGAGCAACGTCGACGTCAACGTCGTCGATCGCGTGGTACATCTGCGGGGCGAGGTCAAGCGACCCGAGCAGATCCGCGACCTCGAGCGGCGAACGCGCAGGATCCCCGAGGTCCGAGACGTCGAGAACCTGCTGCATCTCACGAAGACCCCCGCGCCAACCCGGGCCGACACGCCGAGGCGCGCGCAGCGAACGCCCACCGCGCGCAGGCCAAAATCCGCCCGTCCGGCGACGCGCCGCCGCGGCGAAACCGCTCGCGCGGCCGGCGGCAAGGGTCGAGCGGCTGGAGAGAGCCCGTTGACGCCGCCTCCAACCCCACAACCAACGCAAGCTTCCGTCTCCGAGCCCACCGGCCAGGAGCTCGCCGCCCAGCGGGCGGGGCGTCAGCCGGCGCCGCTAGGAGCAAGCGATACGGCTGCGGGTGCCGCGGGAGGAACCCAGAAGCCAGCCTCGGGGCACCGTCCTACCGAGCGCCCTGCCGCTGGCGGCACCGACTCCCCCGGGGGAGAATCTCGGGAGAGCGCCACCGAGTCCGGGTTGACGGCCCGGGTGCAGGAGGAACTCGCGAAGTCGCATCCCGAGCCCGAAGGACCCTCCTCGGAGAAGCCGTAACGGCATCCGTGATCACCCCCGCCGGAAAACCTGGAGCTCTCGATTCGAGACCACCCGTTCGGCGTGCGCGGCACGGATCTGATGAGCACTTGGTGAGTCCGTACCGGGAGGAGGTGTCAGATCGTCGAGCGGCTCGTGGCGAAACCCGTTCCGCTGGATCGCCGGGAGGCAGCGACCCGGAGAGCGGCACTAATTGATTGCTTGAGATATCGAGCCGCCTCGGTGTGGTCCGCTTCGCGAGCGCGGACGGAGCTCTTTGGCTCCGTCCGCGCCAGAGCGACGTGATTTAGGCTGGATCCACCGCGTGACGTCGCCGCCGATCGGTGGAATTCAGGTTTGGGCGTTTGCTGTCTCGCGTTGTGCGCTGCGGAGCACGCCTGCGCGGTTCTTGTGGGCGCGCTCGTAGGCAGCTACGTCCTTCATGCGCTGGTCGTCGCCCTCGCCGAGGACCGCTTCGATCTCGGCAACCGTGAGCTCGTCATACCCGGGCCACGGCTCCTGTCTGCGCAGCGCGCTAATGCGGCTCAGCACCGTGGTGCGGTTGTCGTTCTTGCGCTCGTAGGAAGCGAGCTTGGCGAGGTCGATCTGCGAGAGCTCGGGTAGTTTGCTGAGGATCTCCTCCGCGGTCAGCGAGTCATAGCGTGGGATCGCGAGATCCTGCTCGGAGGCGACTGCGCCCTTGATCTGTCCCTCGACCTGCGCGACGCCGGGGACCTTGCGTGCCTGCCGGGCGCTGCGCTTGGCGCGTGCCTGTGTCTCGCGTGCCGATTGCGTGAGCTTGTGTGCCGCCTCGCGGGTGGCGTCTGCCGCGCCCGTGTCAGTGATGTCGTACGACGGCTTTCCCTGGACATCGGCTCCGACGACCGCGTCGGTGAGCTTGGGGATCTCGCGCATGATGCGCTCGAGCATGCGCTCCTCATCGGCGAGGATCGCCGCGGCAAGCTTGGCTGTCTGCTCGTCCCCGACACTGGTGGCGAGGCGTCCGAGAGCGGTGTAGGTCGCAATCTCGAGCGCTTCGGTCGCGCACGCATCCTTCGCGTTCTTCAGCACCTTCTCTTCGCCGCCCGATCCACGCAGCAGGTCAAACGGCGCCTTGCTCAGAGCAAGGCTCTGGCTGACTAGCGTCTCAGCGAAGCCGACAAACAGCTGCACTGGGTTGCGACCTTGCCCAAGCTCACCCAAGCGCTCTTGGATCCGTTGGGCGTGCCGGCTTGTTTCATCCAGATGCTTCTCGAGCCCGTCGCGGTAGGAGCCGCGTGGGGTCATCGCGATCTGTGACCGAAGAACGCTCACCAGGCCGACTTCGCTGGCGTGCGCTTCGCCCAGATACTGCACGACCTTTTGTTCTGACTTGCTCATCAACTGCCTCCATCGTGATGTCGATTAAGGAAAAGATCTCGCCTCCCACCCGAGGCGCCCCCACGCGACCCCCACTTAGCAGCTACCCGCTCAGCAGCGACCTCACTCACAGCCAGGATTTGATGCGCCGCGTTGATCGCGCACGACCGCAAAAACCCCCGCGCGGCGGTGTGGACGGCAGCTCAATGTCCGCGGCCGACACCAAGCCTACCTCGCGGCGGCCCACTTCTATCTAGAAGCAATGCTTATAGGCCCGTAGCGAGATTCGTCTTTGACTTCTAGGTCGGGGAACAGGCATTATCCGTGCCCGGTGAACTCGATCACCTGCTGGAACGTCGAGCGGTTGGTCCACCGCATCGTGTAGCCGATCAGCCCGGGAATGAACGTTATCCGGGACGCGGTGGCACGCCACGCCGCCGGGTTGGTGCCCTGCGCGGCCGCGAGCTGCGTGACCGCACCTTGAATCGCGGACCACAACGCGGAGCGGCACGCGCGCAGGCTCCCGTTGCCGCAATAGCGACGGCTGTAGCGCCCCTCGACCGGCATGCCCAGCTCGGTGCGCAGGTCCTTGTAGACGTAGCCGTACCAGCCGCCGTCGAATGAGGGCGTGCTGTCGGGCGCGTTCATCGAGGCGAACTCCTTCAGCAACGCGTTACCGAGCACGGGCTTCAGCACCGCCCGCGCAATTCCATTCCAGGCCGCGTCCATGATCGCCGCCCCCGGGTCGTCGATCTTGCCCGTCGCGTTGTCGCCCAGGTCGCTGGCCCCGCGCGCGGCCCATGCCGACACGAGCCCGACGGCTCGCCTCGCGAGCGCACTCGGCGCCCGGCCGCCGGCGAGGACCCGGCGGATCACGGGCCACAGCTCGACCCCGCGCAGGTCCTCGGTCGCGGCCCGGTTCATGATCGAGACGTCGTTGGCCGCTCTCATCCCGCGGTGAAACCCGCGGTAGAGCGTGACCCGATAGATCGGACCGTAGTTGTAGTTGTCCGAGGCCGCCCCCCACCCGGGCGCGGGCTTGTTGTTCCAGTTCAGCAGCACGCTCGCCCGCGGGGCGATCTCGTGCGGGTGCTGGGCAAGAGACAGGAACCCGCGCCAGTCGTACTTTCCCGTGCCGAGCGTCGGCAGGCTGGGGTCGGTGCCCGGGGCCAGAATGGGCAGTCGCCCCGAGGAGAAGTACGCGGTGTGCCGGTTGTCGATGTAGGCCCAGTTGAACGTGGTCTCGAGCTCGTTGGCGGCATGGAAGAACTGCTGCGGCGAGTGAACGCGGTTCGAGTCCAGATCGCTGAATGCCACCTCGCCGGCGGGCTCGCGCCCCCGCGTCGAGCGGTCGAGCGCGATCGCGTACGGCCGGCCATGAACGGTCGCCGTGCCGCTGACGGGTCCATGGACGGTCTCCCAGAACGTGACTTCCCGGGCGGGCTGCCCGCCGCCGGCGCCCAGGCGCCCGGCGTCGAAGAACTCCATCGGGATGCACTTTCCGCGGTAGACGTAGTGCGTGGACGACCGTGTGGGCCGACTCCCGTCGGGATTGCAGAGCTGCTCCAGGAACTGCTGCTCGTCCTCGCTGCCAGCACTGGTCAAGCTCCAGGCGAAGTCGCGGCCTCGGCCGATGAACACGTACGGGGCGATGGGGGCGATGATGCCCTCGGCGTCGATGCCGCCGCCGTGCAGGTCGCCCTGCATGACGATCTCGGGGTAGTAGTAGCCGAGCTGGGGGCCCATCACGGCGACCGGGTGCCCGTCCGCGGTCAGGCCACCGCCGACGAGCAGGAAGTTCGAGGCCTTGTGCCGTGACCCCCGTACCGCGGCGGCCGCGGCGACCGCCGAGGAGCTCGTCGAGCCGCGGTCGATCACCAGGGAGCCCGGTGTCGGTCCCGACGGCACCTGATCGTACGGAAAGCTCTTGGCGATGGTGACCGGCGCCTCGGGGTCGTTGACCTCGCGCAGGTCGCGGAACACCTTGAGCCCTGCGCGCGCCCCCAGCCGGGCCTCGAGCCCGGCGAGGAAATTCGAGTTCGCGACTTCGTTGCCGCCCCCGTTCCCGAAGATCGAGCCGATGAAGGCAAAGCCGGCAATCGCGTCGGGGATCGTCGCGGTCATGTTTATCCGCTGGCTGGGCGGAAGGCTCCGCTCGTAGGCGTTGATCCCGTCGACCCAGTCACCGAGGTCTCGCAGCACTTGGCGACCCTTGGCGCCCTCGCCCAGAAGGACCTTCTGCTGATTGGCGACAAACCGAATGGCCTGCGCGCTCGGCGTGAACGATCGGCCTGAGGTGACCAGCCCGAAGGCGTTGATCCCCGGTACCCCGAGCGCCGCAACGTAGGACGGGCCGAGCCCGGCCGATAAGAGCAGCCCCCGATCCTCGGCCGCCACCCACCCGGCACCGAACATCACGTCGTCGCGCGTGCGCCCGTAGATGTGCGGGATGTCGTGGCGATCGCGGAGAATCGTCAGACCCGGTCGGCCGGTGTGCTCGCTGCGCACAACGGGACCGGTGAGGCCGAACTTCTCGGACAGGTAGTACCGGTCGAGATCCGAGGTCGTGACGTCTCCGCGCAGCGGCGTCAGGGCGTCGTAGAGCATCCCCTGGTCGGTTGAATTCACCGTCGCCGGCAACGATCCGTACTCGCCCGGCGCGAGGATCTGGTGGGCGGCACCGGAGTAATCGATCCGGGCCGCGGCGGGGGAGGCCCCGAGCGCGATCAACGCGGACACCAGCAGCCCGCCGCACCCGGCCCGAACCACGCTCGAGCGTCCCTCTCGCCGGAACCGAAGCGACGCAAACCTCACAATCTCTCTCCCTCCGTTTGGGGCGGGCAACCTACCAGATGCGAACGCCGCGAGCCGTCAGTGCCCGACGTTCCGCACGCTCGACCGACGTCGAGCGGCGGGCATGGACTAGGTTTCCGTAGATGAAGGCGCTCGTCGTCGATGGGCCCGGGCGGGTCGAGTACCGGCAGGTGGCCGCGCCCGCCATCGGCGCCGATGACGTGCTCGTCCGGAGCCGGGAGGCGGGACTGTGCCGGACCGACATCGAGATGATGACCGGTGCCTTCACCGATCCGCGTTGGGTCCGCTTCCCGGTCATTCCGGGCCACGAGTGGGCGGGCACAATCGTGGAAGTCGGGGCGAACGTCGACTCCGTGCGCGCCGGCGACCGCGTGATCTGCGAGGGCATGATCAGCTGTAACCGCTGCCGCCGCTGCCGGTGCGGCGAGACGCAATGGTGTGTGCGCATCGAGGCGCTGGGATTCACCCGTCCAGGAGGCTACGGCGAGCTCGTCGCTGTGCCCGAGCGCGTCGTGCACCCGCTGCCCGAGCACGTCTCGTTTGACGCCGGCGTGCTGGTGGAGCCGGCTTCGGTCGTGCTCCACGGCCTCGAGAAGGCGCGGCCAGAGCCAGGCGAGTCGGTGGGCGTGATCGGCGTCGGGACGCTTGGTTCGCTCGCGATCGCGCTCCTCAAGCTCCATTCGCCGGCGCGCATCGTGGCCTACGGTGTGCGCGAGGAGGAGCTCGAGCTGGCGGAGCGGGTCGGGGCCACCGAGGTCGCGCTCGTTGACGGCAGCCCCGACACGCCGGCGGGCGGCGGCCTGCGGGCCGCCGCCGATCTGGACCTGGTGGTGGAGACCGCCGGCGTTCCCGCCGCCGTTGCGCTAGCGACCGAGCTGTGCCGCACCGGCGGCCGCGCGTTGCTGCTGGGCATAGCCGGCGAGGGACAAATGGTGACGTTGCCGTCGGATCTCTTCGTCGGCAAGGACATGACGTTGATCGGCAGCGTCGCCTACCCGGCCTCAGTCTGGTCACGCGTCGTCGGACTCGTCACCGACGGTGTGCTCGCGCTCGACCCGATCGTCACCCACCACTTCCCGGTGGCCGAGTTCGAAGAGGCGGTGCGGCTGATGGACAACCGGCGGGGGATCGTCGCGAAGGTCGTCCTCGAGCATGCGTGACTGTAAACGCCCGGTCTTGAAAGGAGAGGATTGGTATGCCGACGATGCGGAACGGTGACTATGACCGAGCAAACGGGCGGCGCAGCTCCGAATGGCTCGACCGCTACGACCTCGACGGCTTTCTGCACCGCTCGTGGCTGAAGTCGAGCGGGGTCACGGACGACGCGTTCCGCGGCCGGCCCGTGATCGGCATATGCAACTCCTGGTCGGAGCTCGTCAACTGCAACGTGCACCTGCGCAGCCTCGCCGAGGCGGTCAAGCGCGGCGTGCTCCAGGCCGGCGGGTTCCCGCGCGAGTTTCCGGTGATGTCGCTGGGCGAATCGCTGATGAAACCGACCACGATGCTGTACCGCAACCTGATGGCGATGGACGTCGAGGAGTCGATCCGCTCCTATCCCCTCGATGGCGTCGTCCTGCTGACCGGTTGTGACAAGACCAACCCGGCGTCGGTCCTGGGAGCGTGCTCGGCGAACATTCCGACGATCGTGGTCACCGGCGGCCCCATGCTCAACGGCCATTGGCGCGGGAAGGAGCTCGGCTCCTGTTCTGACTGCTGGCACTACCACCAGGAGCTGCGGAGAGGGCGGATCAGCGAAACCGAGTTCACCGAGATCGAAAACTCGATGTCGCGCTCCAACGGCCATTGCATGACGATGGGGACGGCGTCGACGATGGCCTGCATGACCGAGGCGCTCGGGCTGACGCTGCCGGGCGGGGCGGCCATCCCCGCGGTCGACTCACGCCGCGCGCACATTGCCGAGGCCGCCGGACGGCAGATCGTCGAGCTCGTCGGGCGCGACGTCCGGCCCTCCGACATCCTCTCGCGCGAGGCGTTCGAGAACGCGATCCGCGCGCTGCACGCGATCTCCGGCTCGACCAACGCGATCATTCACCTGATCGCGTACGCGGGTCGGCTCGGGCTCGACCTGCCGCTGTCGCTGTTCGACGAGCTCTCCAGGACAACTCCGTGGCTTGTGAACCTCAAGCCCGCCGGCGCTCATCTGATGGAGGATTTCTACTACGCCGGCGGGCTGCCGGCGGTGCTCGAGCAGATCCGCGATCTGCTCCACCCCGACGCCCTCACGGTCACCGGCCGAACGATCGGAGAAAACCTCGACTCGACGCCGGCCGAGATCATCGACGAGCGGGTGATCCGCCCTCGCACCAACCCGCTCGATGAGGGTGGGTCGCTCGTGGTGTTGCGCGGCAACCTCTGCCCCAACGGCGCGGTGATGAAGATATCGGCCGCCGATCGGCGGCTGCTGCACCACGAGGGTCGCGCAATCGTGTTCGATGACATCCACGACCTGGCCGCACGCGTCGATGACCCGGAGCTCGATGTCGACGCGGACTCGGTGATGGTCTTACGAAACGCCGGCCCGGTCGGCGCACCGGGGATGCCCGAGTGGGGGCATCTGCCGATCCCCGCGAAGCTCCTGCGACAGGGCGTCACGGATCTTTTGCGGATCTCCGACGCGCGCATGAGCGGCACCTCGTACGGCGCCGTGGTGTTGCACGTCGCCCCCGAGTCGGCGATCGGCGGCCCGCTCGCGCTGGTGAAGAACGGGGACCGAATCCGGTTGGACGTCCACGCGCGCACGCTCGAGGTCGTGATCGACGACCCCGAGCTCGAGCGGCGCCGCAATGCGTGGACGCGCTCTTCGCTTAAGGACGAACGCGGCTACCGGCGGCTGTACGAAGAGCACGTGCTACAGGCGAACGAGGGCTGCGATCTCGACTTCCTGCGGGGCCGCTCCCCGGTCGTTGCCGACGTAGTCACCTACCTCTGAGCCCGCCATGGCCGCCAACTACGAGTTCCAAGGGCGTACGGCGTTGATCACCGGAGGGGCGGGAGACATCGGCGCCGCCGTGGCACGCAGGCTCACGGCGGGCGGGGCCAAGGTGGCGACGCTCGATTCGCGCGCCGCCTCGCCACCCGAGGGAGTGCTGGCGATCACCGGCGACGTGAGTCGCTCCGAGGACGTCGAAGCTGCGGTCGAGAAAGTCGGCGCAGAGCTTGGTCCGCTCGACATCGCCGTGTGCGCCGCGGGCGTCGGCGGCGAGTCGCTGCACACGACCGACGTGGGCGACGAAGAGTGGCGGAGGGTGTTCTCGATCAATTGCGACGGCGTGTTCTTCGCCAACCGCGCCGCCGCGCGGGTGATGGTGCCCCGCGGCTACGGGAGGATCGTGAACATCGCCTCGATTGCGGGCAAGGAAGGAAATCCGATGGCGGCCGCATATTCCGCGTCGAAGGCGGCAGTCATCGCGATGACCAAATCGATCGGCAAGGACCTGGCCGAGACCGGGGTGCTGGTGAACTGCGTCGCGCCCGCCGTGATCGAGACGCGGATGCTTGCCGACTTGAGCGACGAGCACCTCGGGTACATGATCGAGCGGATTCCGATGAAGCGCGTCGGCCGGCCCGAAGAGGTAGCCGCTCTGATCGCGTTCCTCGCCTCGGAGGAGTGCACGTTCTCCACTGGAGCCGTGTTCGACCTCTCCGGCGGCCGGGCGACGTATTGATGTACCGACTCGTCGTGCCAGCAGCGATCCACGATTTGACATCTATCCCGCCAGGCCGAGACCATTGTCCGTGTGGATACTTCCGAGCCTTCCGAGCCGCCTCCTGAAGGGCCCGCACCTCCGCCGCCACCGCCGTCGGAGCCCGCGTCACAGACACAACCGCTAAGCGCGTTAACGCCGTCCCCGGCGCTCGCGGTGTCCGATCCGTCTGGACCACCCTCGCCGGCCTACCCGGCGGGCTTTGAGATCTCGTACCCGTCGGAGCTCAACCGCTGGTTGCCGCTCATCAAGTGGCTGTTGGTAATACCGCACGTCATCGTCCTGTTCTTCGTCGGCATCGGCGCGTTCTTCGTCTTGGTGTTCGGATTCTTCGCGGTGCTGTTCACTGGGCGCTGGCCGCGGGGCGCGTTCGATTTCTTGGTGGGAACGCTCCGCTGGAGCTATCGCGTCCTCGCGTACTACCACCTGATGACCGATGCCTACCCCCCGTTCTCACTCGCCGACGATCCCGGATACCCGGTCCGCGTGAACGTCGACTATCCCGAGCGCATCGCGAACTGGCGGCCGCTCGTGCAGTGGCTGCTGGCGATCCCCTACGTGTTCATCGCCGGCATTCTGTATTGGCTCACCGGCATCCTGACCATCGTCGCGTTCTTCACGGTGCTGTTCACCAAGCACATCCCGCGGGGAGTGTTCGAGCTGATGGTCCCCGGATTCCGGTGGCACATTCGCGGCAGCGCTTACACCTATTTCATGACCGACAGATATCCGCCGTTCATCTTGGGGTAGCACCAGCCTCCGTTGTCCGTTGCGTTCGTCACGGGAGGATCGGGCTTCATCGGCGGACGGTTGATCGAGCGCCTCCGGGCCGATGGTCACACGGTTCGCGCTCTTGCGCGATCGGAGGAGGCGGCCGCGCGAATCCGAGCGCGAGGCGCCGAACCTGTCTCGGGCGACCTCACCGATGCGGTGGCACTGGGCACCGCGGCCAAGGGGTGCGAATTGACGTTTCACGCCGCCGCGGCGCTCGGCGACTGGGGAAGGCGCGAGGAGTTCGAGCGCACCAACGTCCAGGGCACGGCCAACCTGCTCCGGGCGAGCGCGGAGGCTGGCGTACGCCGATTCGTCCACGTCGGCACCGAAGCGGCGCTCCTCGCCGGCGAGCCGTTGGTGAGCGTTGACGAGACCGCGCCCCTTCGTCCGGACTCTCGCGCCCTCTACAGCTCGACCAAGGCCCGCGCCGAGCAGCTGGTGCTCGAGGCAAACCGGGAGGGGTTTGAGACCGTCGTGGTTCGTCCTAGGTTCGTGTGGGGCCGGGGTGACAGCACCCTGTTGCCGGCGATGGTCGAGGCCGTGCGCTCGGGCCGCTTTGCCTGGATCGGCGGGGGCCGTCACCGGACCTCGACCACGCACGTCGACAACGCCGTCGAGGGTCTGGTGCTCGGGGGATCGCGCGGAGTCCCGGGCAACGCGTACTTCGTGACCGACGGCGAGCCCGTGGCGTTCCGCGAGTTCGTCACCGAGCTCCTCTCCACGCAGGGCGTTCAGCCTCCCGATCGGAGCATCCCCTCTCCGGTCGCCCACGCGCTGGCCGTCGCCGGTGAGACCGCCTGGCGAGGGCTGCGGCTGCCGGGCCGGCCGCCGCTCACCCGGTTCGCCTACTGGGTCTCCTCGCAGGAATGCACGATCCGGATTGACAAGGCCCGTGAGCAGCTGGGCTACCAGCCCGTGATCGGGCGCCAGCAGGGGCTAGACGACCTGAAGGCCTCCTAGCCCACCTCGACGAGGTCGAGCGGCAGGCTCGAGAGCAGCTCTGCCCCGGCCTCGCGCACGACCACGTCACGGTCGCTTCCCGGCGCTCGACTTCCTCGAGTCCTTCCGGGGAAGATCGACCCTGAGTTCGTGGCCGTCCTTGACGCCATAGCGGCCGCCCCGCCCCAGTGCGGTGCGACGACCGTGAGGATCATGGGACACATGCGGTGGGCAAGACCGTCCTTCGAGGAACCGGCGCTGTGGCCAATTGTCCCAGCGCACCGACGATCGCATCTTCGTAGGGCATCGCAGCACCCGCGTCTTGCCACTGGCGCCAGGTGGCTGCGTGGCAGCGCGCTCGCGCGGGCGCGAAGTAATCGCGTTCGAGGCGATCGTAAATGGTCCTCGCGCCGGGGTCGGGATACCCGAGCGTGTGGGCAGCGCCCAACAGTCGCGCGGCGTGCTCCGGTCGGTCCTCGCAGGCGAGGATCGCAGCGATCCCAGCCAGGCCTTCGTTTGGGCCGTGATGAAAAGCACCGCCGACGCAGAGTCTCAGCTGGCGCTCGAACGCGTCTCGCGCCTGCGGGAGATCGCCGGAGAAGAGCTTGGCCAAGCCCAGGTTGCCGAGAAGCATCATCATCTCCGGGGACCCGGTGTCCACCTTGTCCGCCTCGACCAGTGCTGCATTTAGCAGCTCCACCGCTTCGGAAATTTCGCCCCGGATCAGCGCGTCGTACGCCGCGTTGGAGTAGACCGTCGCAAGCTCTCTGTAATCACCGGTGCGCGCGAGTAGCTCGGCGGCGCGTTCAAGTGCTGGCCGACGCTCCTCGACCGGGAGGCAGACAGCAACCTCACCAAGCGCGCGGCCAAGGCTCGCGTCATCTCGTGCGAGCTCGGCGTGTCGAACGGCGGCCGCGGCGAGCTCGCGCTCGCCTTCGGGATCGCCGAGCGCGAACGCCTGCTTCGCGAGCGTGATCAAGGTGTGACTGATCTCACTCTGGTCCCCCACCTGACGATAGAGCGCCAGCGCACGCTCCGCGGCATCGGTTGCGGCTCGCAGTTGCTGGCGCATTTCAAGTTCGAGCGAGCGGGCGAGCTCGGCCCGGGCGCGGTCTTGCGGCGCCGCGCCGCCTCCCGCCGCGCGGAGAGCCGTCTCCAGCCACTGCAGCCCGTGTGCGTCGTGGCGGATCAGCCAGTAGCGGTGGAGATGTCCAACGAGTCGTAGACACGACGCGGGTGCGGCCTCCTGCGCCCAGTCGATGGCGGCGTGGATGTTGTCGATCTCGCGGTCAAGCACAACGAGAGCGTCCTGCTCGCCGCGGGTCCGGAGTCCCGGGACGGCTTGCTCGACCAGTTGGAGGTAGTGCTCGAGGTGACGCCCGCGGGTCGCTTCTCCCTCCGCGTGGTCCTCGAGTCTCCGCATCGCGTACTGGCGGATCGTCTCGAGCATCACCAGGCGGGTGGCGCCGTCCGGCTGCCGGCGTCGGTCGATCAGGCTTTTGGCGATCAGCGCCTCGATCGTCTCGAGCTCGGCGCCGGTGACGGCCCGGGCCGCTTCGAGCGTCGCGCCGCCGGCGAAGACCGCGAAGTCGACGAACGCGCGCTGCAGCTGTTTGTCGAGCGTGCGGTAGCTCCACTCGATCGTCGCGTGCAGCGTGCGTTGCCGGTCGGGGGCATCGCGCGGGCCGACGCCGAGGTCGGTCACGGCCTCTCTAAGTCGTGCGGCCAGCTCCTCGACGCCGAGAACTGCCGTGCGAGCCGCGGCGAGCTCAAGCGCCAGCGGCAGGCCGTCGAGTCGGGCGCAGATCTGCGCGATCGCGGGGACGGCTGTTGCGCTGAGCGCGAAGCGGCCGTCGCGGCGTCGGGCGGCGGCTAGGAACAGCGCGCTCCCTGCGATCGACTCGATCTCGCCGACGGTCGCCGCCTCGGGCGCGGGGACCGCGAGCGGAGCGATGATCACACGGTGCTCGGCGGCGACGTTGAGACTCTCGCGGCTGGTGACTAGCACTGTCAACCCGCGGCAGCTGCCGGACAACTCGGCCACGAGCTCGGCCGCGTCGAGGACATGCTCGAAGTTGTCGATCGCGAGCAGCAGCCGCTTGCCGGCCAGGTAGCGGCATAGCGCCTCGCGCGGGCTCTCGCCCTGCAGCGGTGTGACCGCGAGCGCGCGTGCGACCGTCGATCCAACGTCGTCCGGGCGGGCCACGCCGGCGAGCTCGACCCAGCCCATCCCGTCAGGAAACGATGATTCGAGCGCGCGTACGACGTCGAGCGCGAGCCTCGTCTTGCCAACACCCCCCGGCCCCGTGAGCGTCACGAGGCGCACATCGGGATCTCCAAGCAGCCCGCAGACCGCGGCGAGCTCGTGCTCTCGCCCGATCAACGGTGTCGGCGGCCGCGGTAGCACGCTCCTCCGATCGGTCGCCGCGCTCGCGCTCCGCAGCGGCCGGGTGTCGTCGCCGGACAGCGGGCTGCCCTGCAGCGCAGGCGCCTGCTCGAGGATCTGCTTCTGCAGCGTCTTTAGCGCAGGGCCCGGTTCTAACCCGAGTTCTTCGGCGAGCTGTACGCGCGCGGTCTGGTACGCGTCCAACGCTTCGGCCTGGCGCCCTGAGCGGTAGAGCGCCAGCATCAGCTGGCCTCGCAGGCGCTCGCGCAACGGGTGCTCGCGCACCATCGACTCGATCTCCCCGATCAGCTCGCCGGCGCGCCCGAGCGCCAGGTCCGCGTCGATCCGATCCTCGACCGCCGCCAGGCGCTCCTCCTGCAGCCGTGCGATCTCGCTCTGCGCGAACGGCTCGTAGGCGAACTCTGACAGCGGCTCACCACGCCACAAACTCAAGGCCGCGTTTAACCGCTCCCTCGCGCGTGCCGCGTCCTTTTCGGCGAGCGCGCTCCGGCCGTCGCCGGCCAGCGCCCCGAACCGCTCCACATCGACCTGCCCCGGCCCGATGGCGAGCACGTAGCCCCGCCCCCGGGTCACGATCACCCCCTCGCCGAGCGCCCGGCGAAGATGCCACACGTACCCCTGCACGATCTTGGCCGCGGTCGCCGGCGGCCGCTCCCCCCACAGCTCGTCGATCAGGCGATCGGTCGAGAGCACCTCGCGCCGGTGAAGCACAAGCACGGCGAGCAGCGCGCGCTGCCGAGCCCCACCCAGCGGCAACGACTCTCCATCGTGGACGGCCTCGAACGGCCCAAGTATGCGGAATTCCACGAACTGCCCTTCCGCTCGACTCTACCACCAAAAACTTGACGTATCTGCGGACCGGTTACCGGCCTCTTACCAGCACTAACCAAGCACTCACCGCCGCGCCGCACAGTAGCCCGGCCAATCCGAGCGCACACCGCACTCGCCAAACCCACAGGAGGCCAACTTGACCAGCAACCTTCCAATCAAAACGACGCTCGCGCTGACCCTCGCGGCCGGCGCGATCGCCGCCCCCGGCGCCTCGGCACGGTTTGACCTAAATCCGCCGACCGTCTCGCAGGCCCAGGCCGGACAAGCCGGCGCGGTGGTGGCGCGTCCCAACCCCGACCAGCAGACAAGCCAGGCCGTGCCGCCGATCCTACCCGCGGCGACGCCCGCGCAGAGCGCGGTGGTGCGCCAGGCTGACCAGCAAGAGCGCCTGGCGTACCTCGCCCGCCACCAGGCGGCCGGCGCGACATACAGCAACGCTGAGCTGAGCGCCTACGCGTACGCCACCCCCACCGGCGCCCCGGGCACCGTCGTGCACGTCGTGTCTCACGACGGTGGCTTTGATTGGGGCGACGCGGGGATCGGTGCGGCGGGCGGTCTCGGGCTCGCGCTCGTCGGGGTCGGCGGCGCGTTCGCGATCTCGCAGCAACGCCGCGCCCGCCGCTCCGAAGGGTCCGCGGCCATCACCGGCTGACGGAGCACGGCCGAGTAACCCAGGCCCCGGCAACGCTGCCGGACCGCCCACCGCCGCTCACGCAGCGACCGGTGGGCGGTCCAGCAGACGCCGGGCGTCATGCGACTGCACAAAAACCCGATCCCCAAACCGAGGAAGCACCATCCAACCACCGGACCGGGCGCCGCGAGCCTCCACCAGGGAGAACACCATGCCCACACCCGAAAGCATCCCGCGCGCCGAGCCCCCACTCCACACCGCACTCGGCAGAGGCCTGCTGGTGCTGGGGGCGCTCGTGGCGGTCGCGGTGACGGTCCTGTTCCTCGCCCTGACCGGCGCCAACCGAACCAACCGAACCGGTTCCGTGACAGCCACCCACTCATCGACCGCCTACATACCGCCGATCCGGTACCGCGAGGCCGGCGCTCCGCCGGGGTTGAACCCCCACCATCCCGCGCTCACGAGGCCGGCGCGAGGGGGCTACGTCCGCGACCCCACCACGCACGCGCTCCTGCGCATCTCAAGCCCCGACGCCGGCGACCCCACTCACATCCGCCACCAACCCACCTACGGCGCCGCGCCGTAAAGCCCGTGAACGGTCAGAAAGTAGAGCCAGATGACAACGAGCAACAAGCATTCCGAGCCCGTGCACCCGCCGGTCGGCGCGCAGAATCCGTCCGCGGCCGAGCGTCCCGGGATCCTCGAGGGGCGAAAGGAGAGGAGCGCCGCGCGCGAGCGCCGCGTGCTCGTCAAATGGCTACGCCGCACCGCCAAGCGCGCTCGGGAGCCCGATCCGATCCCCCGCCGCCAAACGCTCTTGCACTACCGCGCGGCCGCGGTGCGCATCGAGCTGCTCGAGATCGCTGCCATGCTCGAATGCACACGTGACCCCGACCCCGCCAGCATCAAGGCATTGCACGAGCTGCTCGCCAACGGCTGCGACAGCCCGCTCTACAACCCCGACATTCACATCTCGGAACTGCGCGCAACCCTGCACAGCGTGCGCAAAAGTGCTCGTGGCGCACCCTGACACGCCAACGCCCCGATGAACACCAATCGCGGCCGACCGCCCCGGAAGAGATCGTCCGCGGCGTCCACACTCACCGGTCCGGCGGGCCAGCCGCCCGATCGAGGCGCTGACCAGCACGGAGGATCTTGCTCTAGATCCTCGGCTTCTCCCAGTCTGAGCGTCGGTGCAAGCTCGATCCATTCGCATCTCGTGAGTACTGGCTCGGCTCGACCGGCCCAGACATACGCCGGGCTGTCTCTCCGACGTCCTCCACTTGCGCGCTGACGCTACTGAGGCATTACGCGGCGTCACCGAGGTCAGACGCGACCGCATAGCGCGCGCCGCCGCCGAGCTGCTTCTTGACGACGATGAGCCCCGCGTCGACCAACGCCGCCAGATCCGAGATGAGTTGCTCCGCCTCGCACAGATCTCCGTGCGGTGCGACTCCGATGCGGCGCCGCTCCGCGAGATCCGAGACGGGGAGATGGTCACAGGCGTTCATACACGTTCCTCCGTAGAGCTACGTATGAGATCGAGCGACCAGCATGACAAGGGGTTCGGACGGAAACGTATGAGCCCGTCTCCGCCAGCCCGAGAGAGTCCGAACGGCTACGGCGGCGCGGGCAGCGATACGCGGCATCCGCGTCAACCACGTCGCATGACCCCAATTTGCGAGCGATCGAGTTATCGACACCGGCACCACCGGCCCCCAATGCCGCTATTTGCCAATGACGAGCGCGGTTGTCGACACGGTTGTCCACAGCCACGTGGCCCCACAGAGCTACGGATGCCTCGTTATGAACATCCGGTCCACATTGGAGACTCACGCCTTGCGGTAGAAGAGATCCCGCGTGATGCTCGCCCTTCCAAATCCCTCGAGCCGGTTCGTCCGCGCCGCCACGGCCGAGCGGGCCGACCTCATTCGCCACCGCGAGCGTCTGAAAGGAGAGCGCCACCGGCTCCTCGCCGAACTTCGACGCCTCGACGAGGCACTCGCGTCGGCCGATCAGCGGTTGAGCGTGCTCGGGCAGCTGATCGATGGGCCGTCGTGCGATCGTCCCGGTGCGCAGACGCGCCCCGCCCCCGAGGTCGCGGAGACCTCAGAGCCCGTCCCCGAGGATGCGATCGGCAGGCACGTTCTTCGGGGCCCTGCCATCCGGGCCGTCGCCGTGCAGGTGCTGATCTCCCAACCCGAGCACATCGAGGCGATTCATTACCGTCGCTGGTACGAGCTCCTGCTGCACGCGGGCTACTCGGTCGCCGGCAAAGAGCCCTTGGCCGTGTTCCTGACCCAGGTCAGCCGCTCGCCGGTGGTTCGCAAGGCCACGGAGCCGGGCATGTACGAAGTCGACCGCCACGCCCCGCGGCGCATCCGTCAGCGCATGGAGCGGCTCCACGGCGAACTGCGAGAGCTCACGGCCACGACGGAGCCGGCGATCGACTTAGCGAGCGTCCGTGCCCGGCGGCACGAGCTCGACCTGGCCATCAGCCAACAGGAGAAGGCGCTCGAAGAAGCCCTGCGCGTCCTTCGTGGCGACGACGGCGCCGCTGCGGAGATCAACGCCAGCGGCGCGCGCTAAGGAGATCAACGCCAGCCGCGCGCGCTAACGCAGCCAAGCGGGAGGCTCATGATATCATGCATGTTCATGAAGCGACGCATGAAGGTGACCAAGGGTGGACAGGTCTCGATCCCGGCACCGATCCGCCACCGATGGGCTACATCGACCGTAACGCTCGAGGACCAGGGGAATCGCATCGTGCTCGAGCCGGCTGCCGACGATCCGATTGCGGCTGCGGACGGAGCGCTGGCCGAGGAGTTCGGCAATCTCGATCTGACGGGGCTTCGCCGCAGGGCCCGGGAGGACGAGCGTCACGCTGAACGTCCCCGGAATCAATGACGCTGTTGGACGCGTACGCGCTGATCGCGTTCCTGGTTGGCGGTCCGGCCGCGCCACAAGTCCGCGCGATCCTGCGCGACGGAGATGCAGCCGTTTCCACGGCGAACGTTGTCGAGGTCCTCGACGTCTCTCAGCGCGTCAGGGATCTGCCGATCGATCGAACGATGGAGATCCTCGAGCCGTTGTTCGACGCGTCGCTGGAAACGACGTCGCTCGATATCGCCGTGGCCCGGCGGGCCGCCGAGATTCGCGCCAAGCACTACCACCGTTCGTCTCGGCCGATCTCGCTCGCTGATGCGGTGCTGATCGCCTCAGCTCAGCGCGACGACAGCATCGCCACAGCGGATCCGCATGTTCTCGCCGTGGCACGCGCCGAGAATTTGAAGACGGTCGCTTTGCCCGCGGAGTCCTGACGACCGGTGAGCACCCCGGTTCATCACCTGCCGTCTCCCCACAGCCTCTCCCTGAGCCCCGACGCCCGCGCCACCGGCCTGCTCACCGCCGCACGGACCGTCTCCTCGGTCCCGACCAGGATCAACTCCTCGCGCGCGCGGGTGACGGCCGTATAGAGCAGCTCCCTCGTCAGGATTCGAGAGTCGACCGACGGCAGCAGGACCGCCGCGGTTTCGAACTGCGACCCCTGGCTCTTGTGGATCGTCATGGCGTACACCGTCTCGACCTCGCCCAGACGCAGCGGGCTGAAGCGCAAGAGCTCACCCCCGCGCTCGAACACGGCGCTCGGATGCTCTCCTGAACCCTGCACGATCACGCCGGTGTCGCCGTTGTAGAGGCCGAGCTCGTAGTCGTTCTCGGTCACGAGCAGGGGCCGACCGACGTAGTCGCGCTGCTCGAGGTCGAGGTCCTCCACCTCCTCGACCAGCCACGCCTGCACCCGCGAGGTCCAGTCGCTCACGCCGTAGGGGCCCCGGCGGTGCGCGCACAGCAGCCGAAAACCGCTCAGGGCTCTGAGCGCGTCACGCCCGGCGCCGGCTCGAGCGGCGGTCACGACGGCGCGCCCCGCGGCCACCGCCCGGTCCCTGACCATGGGCAAGTCGGCTTCAACACCCGCCTCGTGCACGTCGACCGCCACCCAGGTCACCTCTCCCGGCGCTCCGTTCAGCGCCGCCACGGCTGCGTCGCCGTCGCCACGGCGGATCGCGTCGGCGAGCCTGGCGATACCGCCGCCGTAGCGGTACACGCGGTCGAGCACCACGATCCCCCGTTTAGCCTCCCCGCCCGCCCCGGGATCCGTGGCCGGCCCGACGATGTCGGCCAGGACCACGCCCGCCTCGATCGACGCCAGCTGCCCCGGATCGCCGACCAGGATGAGCCGCGCGTCCGGGCGCACCGCCTCTACGAGCCGCGCCATCAGCGAAAGCGAGACCATCGAGGTCTCATCGACGATCACGACGTCGTGGGGCAGACGATTCCCGCGATCGTGCGCAAAGCGGCTGTGGCTTCCCGGTCGCCAGCCGAGCAGCCGGTGCAGAGTCGAGGAGCGAAGACCCATGAGCCGCGAGCGGATCTCCGCACCGACGGAAAGCCTCGCGGCCTCTTCGTGGACCGCCTCTTGCAGCCGCGCCGCGGCCTTGCCGGTGGGCGCAGCGAGCGCGATCAGCGGCGGGCGCGACCCTCGAGCTGCGACCTGGTGAGCCAGCAGCGCGACGATCCGGGCAACGGTGGTGGTCTTACCGGTGCCCGGGCCGCCGGCCACGACGGCGAGGCGACGACGCACGGCGGCGGTGGCGGCCTCGCGCTGGCGAACGTCCCAGCCGCCAGCGGACAGCCGGCGCAGCCCATCGGCCAGATCGCCTTCGGAGACGTCCGCGCCCTCAACCGCGAGCGCCCGCAGGTCGGCGGCCACCCGCCGCTCCTCGCGCCAGTAGCGGTCGAGGTAAAGCCGGCTGCCGAGCAACCGCAGCGGCCGCCCGGCACGCGGATCGTCCTCTCCCACGGCCACCAGCGCGCTCCCTGCCAACCCGCCGATCCAATCTCCGGGCGCGGGCCATGGGAGAGCCGACAGATCGACGGGCTCCTCGGACTCGACGCTCGCGGTGTCCCTGATCGTGGCCAGATCGACGAATACGTGGCCGAGGCGGGGGCCGCGCACGGCGAGCGCGGCCCCCAGCAGCACGGCCTCGCTCTCCTCGCCGGCCAGTTCGGCGAGACGCGAGGCCACGTGCACGTCGGCAGCCGATAGCAGCCCGGCCTCATTGAACGCCGCCAGCGCCCCCCTCGCGCGCGCGGCGCGCTCCGCGTCGAACGGATCGCGCGGCGCCCCGACAACAGTGGCGCTCGGACTCACGCCGCCCCCTCGTCCAGCACATCGCTCAGCGCTTGCACGAGAGGTCCGGGCGGTCGCCAGGCGAAAACGCCACACGGAGATCCGTCAAGGACCGGCGTCTGCGGCCCCGCCATACCCCGCAGGAACAGGTACAGCACGGCCGCGACGTGGCGGTCCGCCTCGTAGCCGGGAAGGCGCCAGCGCAGGTAGCGGTGAAGCGCGACCGTGTAGAGCAGGGCCTGGAGGCCGTACTGGGCTCGGCTCATCTCGGCCGCGAGCGCGCCGGGCCAATAGTGCCGGAGGGTCAACGGCTCACCGGCGGGGCCCAGCCAGTTCGTCTTGTAGTCGACGATCGCGAACCGCGGCCCGGGAAGCCGGATGACCAGGTCGAGGCTGCCGGTGAGGAACCCGCGTACGCTGGCGCGGAGCATCGGATCCTCGAGCCGCGCGGCGTATTCGGCCATCGGATCGCCGGCCGGGAGATGGTCTCGCAGCACGCCGGCGATCGCGGTCATCGCGAGCCGCCCCGTGGGGTCGTCGCCGCCGACCAGCGGCAGCTCGAACTCGACCTCGTCGAGCCGGTCGCGGCGCCGGATGTCGCGCAGGCGGATCCCGTCCACCACCGCTCCCAGCGGCGTCTCGATCGCCGCGCGCAGTCCCGCCACCGCCCGGCCCGGGTCACCGACATCAAGCGACCGCCGAGACCCGGCGGCGGCAACGTGCAACGCGAGCTCCCCGTCGAGATCGGCCGCCGCGAAGTCCGTGGCCTCGAGCACCAAGTGGACGAACGTGCCGAACTCGACCCCGACGGGCAGCGCCTCGAAGAGCGAGCGCCGCTCGAGCTCGGCGCCGAGGTCCCTCCCGCCGTCCAAGGGCACCGGCGCCACCGTTTCAGGCTCGTCCACGACGACCGGCTGCTCGGGCTCGCTGGATACCAGGGGGTCGTGCGCCTCGGAGGTGATGTCGCTGTAGGAGGTCCGCCGCCAGCGAAGATCGAGCTGTCGGCCGAACTCAGCCGCCGCGAGCTCGACCGGGCGCTCGAGCGGCCGGCTCCAAGCGGTGGGGACGCCCAGCGTGGGACGCTCGACGCTGATGCGCCCCGGTGCCCGCTCGGCCAGCTCCCTGAAGCGCTCCTCGGCGGCTGGGTCGGTCGGAGTGGACCTGCCATCGGGCGCGACGTTGCCGTCGGCGTCTTTGGCGAACAGCAAACGCCCCAGCGGTGAATTACGGCTGTCGTACGAACCCGCCCACCAGATCACCGCCTGGTGCCTGGCCCGGGTCAGGGCGACATACGCGAGGCGGAGCTCCTCCCCCCGCTCCTCGACCCGATGCTGCCCGACATGGGCGTTCCAAGCGCGGCCTTCCAGACCGACGTCGACCGTGTGCCGGTATCCGGTCACGGGATCGTGGAAGGAGACCGGTTCACTCGAGCGGATCCGGGTCGGGTCCCAGAGGTACGGGCAGTAGACGATCGGGAACTCGAGGCCCTTGCTGCGGTGGATGGTCAGCACCTGCACGGCCTCGGCGTCCGATTCGAGCCGCCGCGCGCGCTCCTCCTCCGAGTCTTCGCGTTCGGCATCGGCGACGCGCTCGGCCAGCCACCCCCGCAGCGCGGTCACGCCCAATCGCTCGACGCTGGCAGCTCGGTGCAGCAGCTGCGCGACGTGGCGCAGGTCGGTCAGCCGCCGTTCCCCATCGCGGACCGCGAGCATGCGCGCGGCCAGGTCCTCGCTGATCATGAGCTCCTCGGTGAGCGCGGCCACGCCGCGGTCGCGCAGGATCCGGCTCAGGCGATGAAGGCGCCGGTGGACGTCCTCCCACTCGTCCTCGGCCGCGGTCGCGATGCGCTCGGCGCTCCAGCCAAGGAACGGAGTCAACGCGGCCGTCCGGGCACGGAGCGCCGACGCGGGCCGTTCGATCGCCTCGAGCAGCCGCAGCCAGTCGCGCGCCACCGGGGTGCCAAACACGCTGCCCGCGCCGTTGATCACCGCCGGCACGCCGGCGGCGTGGAGCTCGTCGCGCACCAGTTCGGCGCTGCTGTGGGTGCGCACGAGCACCGCGATGTGCCGGGGGCAGATCGGCTCGGGCTCACTCAGCCCGCCCTCGGCACCTTCGATGTGCGCGCTCGAGGAGAGCAGCTCGACCACGTCGGCTGCCAGGTCGCGCGCTATGTACTCGCGCGCGGAGGGCGCTCGGGAGTAGCCGTACTCGGTCTGCTCTACCTCCGGCTGGTCGCGGCGCACGACCCGTACCCTCAGCGCGGCGTCGCCGGGCGCCCCGATCAGGCGTCGCTGCCGGTTGGCGGGAGCGGCTCTGACCGTCCGGTAGACGATGTCCTCGTGCCCCAGCCGGGCCCGTGCGAACAACGCGTCGTACGCGTCGAGCAGATCCTGGTCGCTGCGGCGGTTCTCTCGCAGCGTGGCGTGCACCTGGGCCGTGCCGGCGGCGACCAGATACGCGTAGACGTCGGCACCGCGGAACGCGTAGATCGCCTGCTTGGGATCGGCGATCAGCACGAGCGTCACGCCTTCGGCCGCGAACGCGTGGTGGAGGATCTGCCACTGGATGGGGTCGGTGTCCTGGAACTCATCGACCAGCACGACCTCGTAGCGCGAGCGAAGCCGCTCGCGGGCCGCCTCGCCGCTCTGCCCCGCGAGCGTGTCCCTCAGCCGCGTGAGCAGGTCGTCGTACGTCATGACCGCGAGCTGTCGCTTGCGCTGGTCGAGCTCCTCTCGTACCACCTTCGCAAGGCGGTAGCGCATCGCCGCTGCGCTATCGGCGGGCTCGTCGCGCGGCTCGAGCTCGGCCATCGGGTTGAACGCCGCCGCCCGCGCGATCGTGAGCGCCTCGGCGCGGGTGAAGCGAGCGGGCTCGCGCCGGCCGGCAAAGCGGCGCACGTACAGGTCATCGACCACTTCCTCCAGCAGGTCTGACACATCCTCGACGAACGCCGTCTGCGGGTCGAGGTCGCCCACCGTGCCCAGCTCCGCCAGCACCTCCTGGCAGAACCCGTGCGTGGTGGCGATCGTGGCGGCGTCGAAGTCGGCCACGGCGCGCGCGAGGCGGTCGTGGCGGCGTCCTAGCTCCTCCGCGTCTGCGGTCGCCAGGAGCGTGACCACCGGATCGGTTTCGGGATCCGGAGCTCCCTCGAGGATCAGAGCGAGCTGCTGCTCGCAGCTGACCAGTCGTTCGCGCACCCGATCGCGGAGTTCGCCGGTCGCTATCCGAGTGAACGTGATCAACAGCAGTCGCTCGAGCGGCATCCCCTCGGCTACGTACCGAGCGGCCAGCGCGGCGATCGTGTACGTCTTGCCGGTTCCGGCGCTCGCCTCGAGCACCGTGACGCCGGACGGCAGCGGACCGCACAGATCGAACTCGGCGTATGTCGCGACCGCGCTCATCGATCGATCAGGACCTCGCTCGCGAGCAGGCCGTCCCACAGCCGGCGGGCACAGCGCCCGAACCGGGTCGTCTCGGCTTCGTCCCAGCCCGCCCCCCGCTCGCCGGCGAGGGCGGGCTGGCTTGCCAGCCGCGCGAAGTCGATCTGGCCTCCATATACGAGCAGGTGCTCGGGCCGGCGATCCCCCTTGTCGTAGTCGAAGGTGCTCTCCCAGGCCTTGCGGGCAGCGGCCCGCGCGTCCTCCCCGGCAGCCTGGGCCTGCGCGTACGCGGCCGATGCGTCACACGCGATCGGCAATGGCTCGCGCATCCCGCGGTCGTACAGGTCCAGGAGGATGGCCAGGTGGTGCAGCGCTGTCCGGCTCCTCGCGGCCGGATCCTCGGCGAGCGGCGGGATCCGCGCCAGCGTCACCTCGGCGCTGTATGCACCCGCTTGGGCCCGACCGATCACCACCGATTCGAACCGTCCCTCGGGCCGGGCCGCGCTCAGCGCCAGCAGCCTCACCCACGCGCGCAGGCGTTCTCGCGGCCGCACGCGCGAGTAGGAGATCGCGCGGATCGTGTCCCCGCAGACGCCCGAGACTGTCCCCGCCAACCTGCGCCCGTCGGGGAGTTCGAGGTTGACGTCGAGCGAGCCCGCCGAGCCGTCGCCGAGCGCTTTCGCCGCATCCACGAGTCGCTGAACGGTCGTCGCGATGCGAGCGAGCGGACGGCGAGCGAGTTCGCCCGGCGGGAGCGAGCCTCGCGCGATCTCGGCCCGCATGCACGCATCGAGCGACGCGCCGGCGAGAACTCCGTCGAGCAAGCGCTGCCCCACCTCCCATTCGTCGAGCCTGTCGAGCTCGACCGGCATGGCGTCCTGTATCTCTTCGAACGAGTCGCTGAGGTTGATCCCCAGCCGGTCGCGCAGCAGCGCCCGGACCGGGCGTTCTACAAACCGCGTCAGGCGATCGAGTTCGACCAGGCCCTCATCCATCGCCGGCAGCGGCGCGGAGAGGAACGGACCTGGTTCCGTTCGCGGGCCCTCGAGCGCTCGGGCGCCGGCAAGCGCTTGACGATCGAACCCCCACGGACGGCCCCCTAAGAGTGCATCCGGGATGAAGTTGCGCGGGTCGAACGGCTGTAGCGGATGACAGACGAGCACTTGGTCGCGCACCGACCCGTGTTTCCAGCTGACGGTGCGGTCGATCATGTCCAGCAGCTCGCCGACGGGCACCGCGGGTGGGCGCCGGACGTTCGTGCGCTCGTCGTTTCCGGTGTACGTGATGATCAGCCGCTCGGTCGCCGCCATCAGTGCGTCCAGGAGCATCTGGCGATCCTCGCTCCTCGGGTCCCGGTCGCCGACGTGCGGGCTCTGGAGCATCAGGTCGTCGCCGTCGCGGCGGGCGCGGCGAGGAAAGGCGTCATCGTCGAGCCCTAGGATGCAGACGGTCCGGTGGGGCACGGAGCGCATCGGCACGAGAGTGCACACCGTCAGGTGCCCGGTGCGGA
Source organism: uncultured Solirubrobacterales bacterium (assembly GCA_963731355.1). Taxonomy (GTDB): domain Bacteria; phylum Actinomycetota; class Thermoleophilia; order Solirubrobacterales; family Solirubrobacteraceae; genus Palsa-465. Next base: position 240,850 of record CAVSUS010000010.1, read on the forward strand.
AATTCGCTCGTGTGGGGCGCCCGCGCAGGCGGTCGGCGAGGAGCGCGCGCATGTCGGCCAGCTCGAGTTCGGCGCTACTCGGGTTTGTCGGCTGCTGTGCGGACTCCGCGATGACGTCGTCGAGCAGCCGCTGGAGCTCACGGCGCTGCCAGGCGTCGCGGTCGGTCGTGGCGGTCAGCGTGTCGGCCGCTAACGCGATCGCGCTCGTCCAGCGCCCCACCGGCTTAGGGTCGGAAAGGCTGTCGAAGGCGGTCTGTACGCGGTCGATGTACTCGGCGACGCGCCCGGTCAGCTCGATCGCACCGCTCTCGACGTCGTCGAGGGGGAGGACGCCGCCGACCAGGCGCCGGTCCTCCTCGGTCATCGCAACGCCGAGGAGCATGCGGTCGAGCCCCTTGCGCCATGTGTTCGCGGCGACCGCGGCGAGCTTGTGTGGCTCGCGGTGCGCGGCGTCGAATGCCCAGCGTATCCCGCTCTGAGCAACCCAGTCCTGCATCCGGGACAGCGCGTCGTCGTCGAACCCGAAGCGACGCCGCACCGGCTCACGGGCCGCCAGGTCGAGCAGCTGCGAAGCGGTCGCCCGCTGGTCTGCCAGCGCCAGCACCTGGCTGACCACGCCCAGCACCGGGTTGGTCTGGCGCAGGGAGCGGTCGGCGAGGCGGACGCGCAGGTCCGGGACCCGCGGGCCGTCGGACCCGTCGCGGCCGTCGTCCGGCCCCGGCGCTGGGTGGGCGTCCGGCCTGCGCCCCGCTCCAAACGTCGCCTGGATGAGCGGCGCGAAGGTCTCGATGTCGGGGCACATCACGATCACGTCGCGCGGCTCGAGCGTAGGGTCGTCTTCGAGCAGGTGCAGGATCGCGTCGCGGAGCACCTCGACCTGCCGGGCGCGGCCGTGACACGCGTGTATCCGGATGCTCTCGTCGTGTGGGTCAAGCGCTGGTCGGGTGTCCGGCTCGTCCGGCAGCGGTGGACCCGGCGGCTGGCGGTCCTCGCGGATGTCGCCTTGGATCCTGGCCAGGAGCGTCTGTGCCGGTCCCGGAGGGGCGAGCTTGTGGTGATGGTCTGCGCTGTCGCCGGTGCCCGCGATGACCAGTTGCAGCTCGCGAGCGTCGCGACCCCACGACGCGAGCAGGCGGTTCGCGGGCAGTGCAGCGGTCCGGTCTTCGTGGCGGTCCACGACCGCCGGGCCGTCGTGAAGCGCTTCGGTCACCCGCTGCCAGAGCGCGGCCGAGGGGTGAAGGAGGAACAGGTGCACATCGCGTCCTTCCGCGATCGCCGCCAGAACTTCGACATGCGAGCGCGGCATCCGGGTCAGCCCGAACAGGGAGATTCGCCGCGGTAGCGGGAGCACCTCGGGCTCAACCCGGATCCGCTCGCACGCCGCCGGCAGCCGCTCGGCCGGGCTGGAACCTGAGATGCGCGCGCGCAGTCGCCGCCAGAGCTCGGCCTGCCAGTCGTCGGCTGCCGGGGCGGCGACCTGCCCCGCGGCCCACGCCCGCAGCATCTGGGGGCGGTGCACGCCATAGCGGTCGAACAGGTCGGCGATGTGCCGCACCACGCCGAAGCGCCGCATCGGGTCCTCCGGGTCGCCGCGAACGCCCTTCAGGTGCAGTTCCAGCGTGGTCAGCCACGGCTCCCCGAGGCACTCGTCGACGACCTCGAGCAGTGGCCACACCGATCGTTCCGGCAGCCACGGGTCCTGATCGGTATCGATTCCGCTCGCGGCGGCCACGGCACCCGGTATCAGCCGGGCGGGGAACGGGAACTCGACGTTCGCACACACGCCGTCCGCGCGGCTCGCGCCGCTGGTCCCGAGTCGCGTGGAGAGCCGCTGGGTGAGCCATCGCTCGATCCCGCGGGTCGGGACGGCCACGACCTCGGCCGCGAACGGATCCGCGAGCGGCTCGAGCAGCGTCTCGGCCAGGCCGTCGGCGAGGCGGTCCGCGCGCTCGGCTCTGTGTACGTGGAGCATCGGGAAGGAAGCTAGCTCGGCGGCCGGTCCGAACGGCCGATGTCGAGTCCCCTACTACGCTCGACGTATGCCCGAGTTGCCCGAGGCGGAGCGCGCCCGCCGGACGCTGGAATCCGCCCTCGGGCGGAGGATCGTCGGCATCGACGACCGCGACTCGTACGTGTGCCGTCCGCACGCTCCGGGCGAGCTCGCCGACGCGCTTATCGGCCACACGCTCATGACCGCTCACCGGCGGGGGAAGTTCATGTGGCTCGAGACGGAGGACGGTCCCGCCCTCGGGCTCCACCTAGGGATGGCCGGGCGGATCGTGGTCGACCCCGAAGACACCTCGCGATGGGATCGGTTCGCGATCCAGTTCGACGACGGCGGCCGGCTCGTGCTGAGGGACAAGCGCCGCCTCGGCCGGGCCGTTCTCAACCCGGACTTCTCGCACGTCGGACCCGACGCCGCGGAGGTGGGTCGCGATGATTTCCGCCGTCTGATCGGCCGCGGCCGCTCCCCGATCAAGGCCCGCCTCCTGGATCAGCGCGCGATCTCGGGAGTCGGCAACCTGCTCGCCGACCAGATCCTCTGGCAAGCGCGCATCTCGCCCCGGCGTAGAGTGTCCGACCTCTCGACCGAGGACCTCGATCGTCTGCGCCGTGAGCTGCGCGCCGCCGTGCGCTCCGCGATCCGGCGCGGCGGTGCTCACACCGGCAGCTTCATACAGTCACGCCGCCGGGAGGGGAGCTGTCCGCGTGACGGCTCGCCGCTCGAGCGAGGCAAGGTGGGTGGAAGGACGACGTTCTGGTGTCCTGTGTGTCAACGTTGATATTCACTTCGGTGAAGGCCGCGCGCTTGTGGCGCGCGGCCTTCACCCGCTCAGCGTTGACCGACAGCGTTACCTCATTGGCCGCCGGCGCAGACCCAAGCGCTCGCGCCGGCGCTGTTCCAGATTCTCGACGCCACCGCCGCCTGCTGCTGCGGCGTCGCCTGGTAGGCGCTCGGTGCGTACTGACTTCCACCGTAGGCCTGCCAGGTGCTGGGGATGATCTGGTAGTAGCCCGAGGCACCGGCGGAGTTCGGCGCCAGGTTCTGCCCGCCCGACTCACACTGCACCACGGAGCTCGGGATTGCCCAACCGCCGCTACCTCCTGACTGCTGCGAGGACGAGGCAGAGGACGAGCCCTGCTGTGCCTGGCTCGGCGCGGACGATCCCGACGGGGTGTCGCCAGACGTCTGCCCCTGCTGTGGCTGCGCGGCCTGCGCCTGCGCCGCCTGTTCGGCAGCCGCGTGCGCGGCCGCCACGCGCGCGTCGTGCACCTGGGCCTGATGACGGTCATAGCCGCGCACGAAGCCCTGCGCCGCCGGGTTACGTTGGCAGCGTTCGATGTACCCGAGCACCTGGAGATCGTGTTCGGTCACCGTGCCGGTGCCGGAATAGATCAGGTTCGCGGCGCCTTCACCCATATTGACGGTGAACAGCTTCGCGCAGCCGCGCTGTGCGGCGGTACGTACGGCCCGGTGTCTCACCGTAACCGCGGTTGGAGCGCTCGAGGGTGCGGCGTGCGCCGCGCCCTTGGGGGACGAAAGCGGCCCGGCGGTGAGCGCGACCGCCGTGGCCGGGACCGCGAGCACCAACGCGCCCGCGGCACCATAAATCAGGCGCGTCTTGCGCCCGCCTGCGATGGGCCTCATCCAGAGGTCCTCCTTGTTTTCGCTTGGATCGACGGGGTGCCTACGGGGTTAGCTGTCGGGCTCGCGGCAAGCGTCAGCCCACTACGGGTTGACGGAAGTCGCTACGGCCACGGCCGGCGTGGGCCGGGCGGCCGATTCGCCCCCTCCGAGCGGAAACACCAGACTCGGCAGTGGGTCCCCCGCTCGTCCCCGCAACGGCAGGGACGACTCGGCAGGTCGAATTACAAGCGCTGGAGGCTGGCAAGGTTGAATCGACCGTTGTGTGACACCGCTCACACAGTGGTCGACATCTTCAGCTTCTCTTACAGTTGCATTACAGCTGGCCCCGGCAACCCGTCAACTAACCGGCGGCCGCGTCGAGTTGGAACGCGCGCTCCGCATTGGCGTGCAGGAACAGCTCACGGATCTCGGCGTCAAGACCGAGTTGCTCGAGCCCGCGCAGGCAGTCCGGCGCCGGCCACGCCGGGTGGTTGGAGCCGAACATCACCTTGTGGCGTCCGTGGCCCCGGAGAAATTCGACGATCTCGGCTGGATAGCGTGCGGCGACGTAAGCCGAGGTGTCAATGTAGACGTTGGGGTACTTGGTCGCGAGGGAGATCATCTCCGCCGTCCACGGATAGCCGATGTGGCCGCCGACGATCGTGAGCTCCGGGAACTCGAGCGCTACATGGTCGAGGTAGGGGATCGGGCGCCCCGGCTCTGATGGGCACAGCGGACCTGTGTGCCCGACCTGCAAGCAGAACGGCACGTCGAGCTCACAGCACGCCGCGTACAGCGGGTAGTAGCGGCGGTCGTCGGGCGGAAGGTTCCACAGCCACGGCACGATGCGCACGCCGCGGAACCCAAGCTCGCGCACACAACGCCTCAGCTCGCGTACGGCGTGCATAGGCCTGTGAAGGTCGACCGACGCGATCCCCACGAATCGGTCCGGGTACCTCTCTACCAAGGCGGCGACCTCGTCGTTTGAGATCAGCGGGCCCGCTGGGCCCCACCAGGCGCAGAGGAGGCCGCACCGGACGCCGGCGGTGTCCATGGCCCCGAGCGTCCACTCCACCGGTACGTCGCCCCGCGGCAGCTTGTCGTGCGACCAGCGCCGCAGTGACTCGAAGATCGGGCTGTCCAGAAACCCGCGCGAGGGATGTTGCATCCACACGTCGACGACACTGCCACCGAGCTCGCCGGGGTCGCGGAGCGTCACCTACGCCTCGCTTCCGCGTCGGCGCCCGCCGTTAGGAGCACGGCGCGCGTGGCCGCCTCGAGCTGTCCGCGAAGGCCGGGGGGAAGTTTTGTGCCGGCGATCAGGTGCCGCCGAATGACCCCGATCGGGACGTCCGATACGGCGCAGACCGTGGCCTCCACGGTGCTGCGGGTCGCGCGCCCGAACAACCGGCGCGCGAGGGCGGCAAACGCCAGCTCGAGCGGTCGGTTGAGCCCGTCGAGCTCGGCCGTGAGATCCGGCGATAGGGGTGACTCGATGAGGTCCTCGCGGCGCATGGCGGCGAGCAGCCGCGCGTCGCCGGGGTGGGCGCCGGCAAAGTCGTAGAGCGAGCAGGCAGCGGCCAGCGCCGCAGCCATCGGGTCGGGCTCGTCGAGCGCGGCGAGGAACTCGGCCTGCGCCCGGCGGGCGGCGCGAATCCACATCTCGGCGAGCAAATCGTTCAGGGACGCGAACCGGTGATACAGCGAGCCCTTCGGTGCCCCGCTGGCGAGCGCGATCGCGTCGATCGTGATGGCACGCGCCCCACCGTCGAGCACGACCTTGCGCGCGGCGTCGAGAATCATCTCGTCGGAATGCACCCGGGGTCGCGCCACCGCCGGGCATTCTAGACGTGCTCGTCCAGAACCATCGTACATCGCTAGAACACGAGTGCGACCGCGCCGCCCGCGCGCCCGCCGAGGACCGTCGCGAGCGCGGCAGCCGCCTCGTGGAGCCTGTATGTCGCCGCCACCGAGATCTCGAGTCTTCCATCCGCGAGCAGTCGCGCCAGATCCCGCAGCTGGTCCCCGTCGGGCCGAACGTAGACGCTCGAGACCGTGATGCCGCGCTCCGCCGGGGGCGGGTCCGAGGTGATGGTTGCCAGGCGGCCGCCGTCGCCGACCGCACGGAGCGCGTGGACCGCGCCGCCCGGGGCGGCGTTCACCGCAGCGGACACCCCGGAGGGTCCGGTGATCTCGAGCACGCGGTCAGGCCAGTCTCCGTCGTGGTAGTCGATTACCTGACGCGCGCCGAGCGACTTGACGCGCTCCCGGCTGGCAGGGCCGGCGGTGGCGATCACCTCCGCTCCCCGGAGCGCGGCCAGGCACACGACCAGGCCACCGGTCGCGCCGCCCGCGCCGTGGACCAGGAGACGATCTCCCGCCCGGACCTCCAGCGGCTCTGAGAGAACTTGCTCGGCGGTGAGTGCCGGCACCGGAAAGACGGCCGCAGCCTCCCAGGCGACGCCGGTGGGCTTGGGGGCGAGCAGCACCGCAGGAGCGATCAGCATCGGCGCCCATGCGCCCTGGTCGCGGAGCGGGAGCGGATGGGTCATGACCTCGTCGCCCGCCTCCCAATCCGTGACGGTGCCTCCTACAGCCGCGACCGTGCCGGCCGCTTCCACGCCGAGCGCCATCGGTGGGCCGCGGCCGACATCCCACCCGCCCGTGCGGACGATCTCATCCCAGTTGGCCACCCCCGCCGCCTTGACGTCGATCAGCACCTCGTCGTCGGCGAGCGGACGCGGCTCCGCGACCTCGATCATCCCCACATCGCCGCCGGTGCGCCGTATCCCGGCTACCTCCATCGTGCTACCTCCTGTGCCCTCGACCACCGATACGCTGCTTGCGCGATCCGCGCCCCGAACCGGCGCGCGGTTTCGCGGTCGCTGACCGGAGGGGTGGCATCGGGGCCCTGGTCGGCGTTGCTCTGGCCCATCAGACCCACGAACGAGGACAGGCGGTTGATCTCGTGCTCTCCCCCACCGCTGGTTATGTGGCCCGGCATCTCGCCGAGTGACACGAGCATCATGCCGTGCTGCGCGGCAAACACCGCGAGCTGCAGCAGCGTGGCGAGCTTGTCACCCGAGCGCCCAGCCGAATTGGTGAACAGCCCGGCGAGCTTGTCCCTCCACAACTGCTCGCGCCACGCGCGCACGAAGCTCTCCTCCATGAACGACTTGAACGCGGCGGACGCAGAACCCATGTACGTCGGGCAGCCGAACACAATCGCATCGGCCTCCGCCAGCGCGCCCCAACAACCTTCCCGCTCCGCGACGTACACCAGATGCGAACTGGCTCCGGCCACTTCTTCTGCCCCGACGGCGATCTCCGCCGCCAACGTGGCTGTGCGACCGCGCAGCTCGGCCAGTCCCTGGCTGCCGCTGTCATAGACCACGGCGATCAGCACGGTTTCTGCGGGCGTCGAGATGGTCATGCGTGGAGAGGATTATAGACGAGACAGTCTAATATGTCCAGACCCTTCCGTGACATTAGGATCACGGGCGGTGACGGCCCGGGTCTAGCGCCCGGGCGCGAGGAGGTTGTTGGGCACGAACAACTGGCCCTCGTCGAGCACCAGCCTCCAGCCGCCATCGATCCAGTGGAAGCTCGCGTCGACGTATCCACGGTACCGGGCGCACGGGCCCGTGCGGGCGACGCGGGCGCTGGCCGCAGTGGGATCGCTGGCGGAGATCGTGACCCTAAGGCAGCGAGCGGGATACCCATACGCCGCGGCGACCGCCGCGGTGCCGGCGCTTGGTGTCCGAGCGGCCCGAGCGGCCTGAGTCGAACCCTGGATGCCGGGCGCGGTGTGACGCGGCGCGCTCGATATGACCACTCCAAGGACTCCGACGAGTACCGCGGTCGCGATCACCGCGCCGGCAACAGCGGGCGCTCCACCCCGACGGCGACGACGGCGGCGCTCGACCGTGACGGTGACCTCCACCTGCGAAGGCCGATGCGCCGGGTGGTCCGTGCGGATCTGCCCTCCTCGTCTGACCATCACGAGCAGTATCGCGCACGAAATCCGGCGGGTAGTATCCGCGCCTCAAACGGTGATCGTCGAGATGCGCGAATACACGTTGCAGGCCGGCAAGGTGCCCGAGTACCTGCAGCTCTACGAGCGCGAAGGGCTCGAGATCCAGCGCGAGATCCTGGGGCAGATGGTCGGCTACTACTCGACCGAGGTCGGCTCGACGGTCAACGAGGTCGTGCATCTGTGGGCGTACGAGAGCTTCGAGGACCGCCGGCAGCGGCGCTCGCGCCTGGCCGCCCACCCGGGCTGGCAGGCGTATCTGAACAAGATCAGGCCGATGCTCGTGGAGCAGCGCAACCGCATCCTGATGCCCGCGCCGTTCTTCGAGCCGGAGCTGCGCCGGTGAGAGAGCGGCGACCGTGAACCGCCTGGAGGAACGCGTGGCGATCGTGACGGGCGCCGGACAGGGGATCGGCCGGAAGATCGCGGAGGGCCTGGCCGGTGAGGGGGCGAGGGTGGTCGTCGCCGACGTCCAGGCCGCCGAATCCGTCGCTCGGGCCCTCGACGGGCTGGCGGTCGAGGTCGACGTCTCCGACCAGGCGGCCTGTGAGCGGATGGCGCGCAGCGCGATCGACGCTTTCGGACGGATCGACATCCTGGTCAACAACGCGGGCATCTACACCTCGCTGGTGCCGACGCCGTTCGAGCAGCTCTCCGTGGAGGAGTGGAAGCGCGTCTTCGACGTCAACGTGCTCGGCATGTACCTGGCGACGCGCGCGGTGGCCCCGTTCATGCGCCAAGCCGGCGCCGGCCGGGTCATCAACCTCGCCTCGGGCACCCCGTACAAGGGAGTGCCGTTCTTCCTGCACTACGTGACCAGCAAGGGGGCGGTGATCGCCATGACGCGCGCCCTGGCCAAGGAGCTCGGCGGCGACAACGTGCTGGTCAACGCGGTGGCGCCGGGGTTCACCATGTCCGATGGAGTGCTCTCCAATCCCGTCCAACTCGAGCAGCTGCAAGAGGTCTCGGCCAAGGCTCGGGTCCTGGTCAGAGACCAGTACCCCGAGGACATCGTTGGCGCGGTGCTGTTCTTCGCGGACGACGCATCTTCGTTCATAACCGGCCAGTCGCTCGTCGTCGACGGCGGCGCCTACTTCAACTAATCGGCCGGTGGAGCTTCAGGTCGTCGAACATCGCCTGAGCGCGGACGAGGCGATCGACCTCGAGCCCACGCCGCGCGTCGTGTACGACGTCGACGCCGACGACGCTCAGTACTCGACGGGCGCCCGCGTCATCTCGGGCTCGGGGCATTTGCTCTCATTCGAGCTGTTGCCGGCCGCGTCGGCGTTGGCGATGCTCAGCGCGTCACTCGAGCTGCCGGCCGACGAGCAGCTGCTGATCCGCTGCGACCGGGTCGACTTCCCGCCCGGTGGGGTCGCGTATCTACACACCCACCAGGGCCCCGGCATCCGCGTGCTCCTGCACGGCTCGATTCGGGTCGAGACCGCCGGTCGCTCCCACGACTACGGACCGTTCGAGGCGTGGTTCGAACCGGGCCCGGAGCCGGTGTTCGCCGCCGGATCCGCGCGCGAGCCGACCGCCTTCGTCCGCTGCATGGTGCTGCCCGCTCACCTGAAAGGTCAGCGGTCCATCCGCTACGTCCGCGACGAGGACGCCGACAAGCCCAAGCCCCAGCGTTACACCATATTCGTCGACGAACTCCTTTCTGAGAGTCCATGACCGCGACCAGAACCGGCGGAAGGCTGCTCGCCGACCAGCTCGTGCTCCACGGCTGCGAGCTGGCCTTCTGCGTTCCGGGCGAGAGCTACCTTCCGCTGCTCGACGGGCTGTTCGACCATCGCGACCGCCTGCGCCTGGTGACCTGCCGGCACGAGGCGGCGGCGGCCAACGCCGCGGAGGCGAGCGGCAAGCTCACCGGCCGGCCCGGCGTGTGCATCGTGACGCGCGGTCCGGGCGCCACCCACGCCGCGGTCGGGGTGCACACCGCGCGCCAGGACTCGACGCCGTTTCTTCTGCTCGTGGGACAGATCGCGCGCTCCCAGCGCGGTCGCGAAGCCTTCCAGGAGATCGACCCGGGGCAGGTGTTTGGCTCGATCGCCAAGGGAGTGTTCGAGATCGACGACCCCGACCGCATCCCCGAGCTCATCGCCAACGCGTTCACCCTCGCCGCCAGCGGACGCCAGGGACCGGTGGTCGTCTCATTGCCCGAGGACGTCCTGGGCCAGATCAGCGCCGCGCCCGACGCGCAGCCGTACAGCGCCCGCGAGCCCGCGGCGGACCCTATCCACATCGCCGAGCTCAAACGGCTGCTCGAAGGCTCACACCGCCCGCTCGTGCTCGTCGGCGGCGGACCATGGAACGCCGAAGCGGGCGCGCAGCTGAGCGGCTGGGCGCGGGCATGCGGGCTGCCGGTGGCCGCGACCTTCCGGCGCCAGGACATCCTCGACAACGAGCTCGACTGCTACATCGGAGACGCCGGGCTCGGCATGAACCCGCGCCTGGCGCGCCGGATCCGCGAGGCCGACCTGTTGATCGCGATCGGCCCGCGGCTGACCGAGATCGAGACGCAGGGCTACACGCTCCTCCAAACGCCCGTCCCCGCCAGACCCTGGTCCACGTTCACCCCGATCCCCAGCAGCTCGGGCGCGTGTATCAGCCGCGGCTGGGCGTGCTCGCTGGGGTCCGGTCGTTCGCCGCCACCCTCGACGCGTCCGCGCGCCTGAGCGGGGAGCGTTGGACTGGCTGGGCGCGCGACGCCCGCGCCGAATACGAGCTTTGGTCGCAGCCACCTGACCGCCGCGAAGGGTCCGGAGTCGATCTCGGCGACGTGATGAGAACCCTGCGCGCCGAGCTGCCCGATGACGCGATCATCTGCAACGGCGCCGGCAACTACACGCTCTGGGTGCACCGCTTCTTTCGCTATCGCGGCTGGGGCACCCAACTCGCGCCGCAGAGCGGCGCGATGGGCTACGGCATCCCCGCCTCGCTCGCCGCTCAGTTGCTCCACCCCGAGCGAACGGTCGTCGCGTTCGCCGGCGACGGCTGCTTTCAGATGTGCGGCCAGGAGCTCGCGACGATGGTTCAAGAACGTCTGCCGATCATCGTAATCGTCGCGAACAACCGGATGCTCGCCACGATCCGCATGCACCAGGAGCGCCGCTTCCCGGAACGGGTCATCGGTACCGACCTGACCAATCCCGACTTCGCCGCGCTGGCGCGCGCGTATGGCGCGCACGCGGAGCGCGTCGAGCGGACCGAAGAGTTCGCGCCGGCATTGGCGCGGGCCCGAAAGGCACCCGGGCCCGCGTTGATCGAGCTCCTGACCGACCGGGAGGCGCTCACTCCGGCGGCTTCGCTGAGCGAAACGCGAGCCCAGGCGCAAGCCGCCATGGCCACCCGCGCCTAGTCGTGCTCGGCACGGCCTGGCAGATCGCGCGGGAAGTTCGGAGCGGCAAGCTCGACCCGGTGGAGGCGGTCGAGCAAGCGCTGGCCACGATCGACGAGCGAGATGACCTGAACGCGCTGATCACGGTCTGTCCGCAGCGTGCGCTCCCCCGCGCGCGTAGCGCCGAGCGCGGGCCGCTGGCCGGAGTGCCACTGCTGGTCAAGGACATCATCGACACTGCCGGCGTCCGCACCACCGCCGGCTCGAAGATCTACGCCGACCGGGTCCCGGCCGAATCGGCACCGACCGTGCGGGCACTCGAGGCTGCCGGCGCGATTGTGATCGGCAAGACCAACTGCGACGAGTTCGCCTGGGGAGTCACCGGACAGAACACCCACTACGGCGACGCGCGCAATCCAAAGCTCCCCGGGCGCATCACCGGCGGCTCGAGCAGCGGCAACGCCGCCGCGCTGGCGGCAGGAATCGCGCCGCTCGCGCTCGGCACGGATACCGGCGGGTCGGTGCGGATGCCGGCGGGGTGCTGCGACGTGGTGGGAATGAAGCCACGGCTGGGCGGGCTCTCGACCGCGGGCGTGTTCCCCCTGTGCCCGAGCTTCGACACCGTCGGCCCGATGGCGCGCACGGTGGAGGACTGCGCTCTCTGCTACGAGATCCTGGCCCGGCAGCCGCTCGCCGCGCTCGCCGGCACACAGGCCGGCGAGCGCGAAGTAAAAGGCCTGCGGGTCGGTGTGCTCACCGCAATGCCACCACTCGCTCGGAACGAACCCGCGCCCGAGCGCGACGAGCGCGCCCTCGAGTTCGCCGCACGCCTCGAGGCGCTGGGGATGCGCTCAGAGGAGGTGGCGCTGCCAGTACCGACAGCGGAAATCTGGCCGGTGTTCTACGGTGAGGCGGCCGCGACCCACCGCAACACGTTCCCGGCCCGGCGAGACGACTACGGCCCGACCATTCGCGCCAAGCTCGAGAGCGCCCAACACACCGATCCGGACGCCGTAAGCGCCGGCCACCAAGCGCTCGAAGCCTGGCGCGAACGAGCCCAAACGGAGCCGGCGGTCGACGTGATCGTCTGCCCGACGCTCGGTGTCCGCGAGATCCCGCCCAGCGACGTCGACGAGCTCGAGATCAGGGTCCCCTTCTCGGCCTACACGCGAGCGTTCAGCTACCTCGGCTGGCCCGCGATCGCGATCGGCGGGGTGCAGCTCGCGGCGCGCGAGGAGAACACGCTGTTCGCGGCCGCCCTCGCCTGGGAGCGCGCCTACGGCCCGCCCGTAGGATCGCCAGCCGCGTGAGCGTCAAGCCGCCAACCGATCGTCGACGGTGGCAGCGCCCACAGACCGCGCAGGCGCGCATCGAGTCCCAGCGGCGCGGTGAGGCGCGCCCGCAGGAGGCGCCGGTCGCGGAGGCTCGCCGATGTGGATCCACCCGGCGCGTAGCGGCGGTCCCGTAACAGCCGCACATACCGGGCGGCATCAGGCCCGCCGTGTATTCGCACGATCCGTTCGACTTGTGCCAGTGTGACTCTGGCGGGCAGCGCGTAGCCCAGCCGCGGCAGCGCGCTCACCAGCTCGAGTGTCGCCAGCTCAGCGTCGCCGTGGAGGCTGCGGCGCAGACGAGCATGGCCGATGAGGCAACGAGCCGCGAGCATCAGCAGCGCCAGTACGGCGATCGCCGCGATGGCGAGCAACGGCAAGCGGCCGTCGAGCGCGCCGCCACTCGCTCGGTGGTGGCCGCTCGTCGGGCTCTGCGCATGTGCAACCGGCGGCGGCCCGCCGACGGTGGCGGCGATCGCCTGCAGCGAGTTGACCGTGGTCTGGCTCGTGAACAGTGTGCGCTGCGGCGCGGCCACCGAGCGCGGGGGCGTCGGGTTGAACGGCACCCAGCCGATACCGCTGAAGTAGACCTCGACCCAGGCGTGGGCGTCGACCGCGCTCACGCGGTAGGAACCGGTCGCGCCGTCGTAGGAACCCGGAAGGAAGCCGGCGGCGACGCGCGCCGGGATCCCGTCCATGCGGAGCATCAGTGCCATCGCCCCGGAGAACTGCTGGCAGTAGCCGATCCGGTCCTGGAACAGGAATGACTCCAGCGGGTAGCGCCGCTCCGGGGTCTGCTCGCTGTAGGCGTAGTTGGCCTCGAGGTAGTTCTCGACCGCCAGGACGACGCCGTACGTAGATCGCGTTCCGGAGGCCACCCGGCGCGCGAGCCTGTAGATCGGGCCGTACGGGGAGGCGAGGATGGCCCGCCGCACTCGGGGTACTGCAGCCGGCGAGACACCCGGCGCGGGCGCGCCCACGGTGCGGCGGGTGAAGAACTGACCTGGGTGCGGCGGATCCGTCGCCGCCAGGCGCAGACCCGACTGAGTCGGCGCGGGGAGGTCGAAGTCGGTGTAGCGCAGGTAGCTCGCGGGAAAGGCGTGCGGCGCCGCCCGGAGGTCGGCGGGCGAAGGCCTGGGGACATAGGACATCACCGTGTACGTGTCTCCGCTTCGCAACCCGTGCCCAACCTCCTGGACCGTGCCGTCCGGCTCGTACTGGACCGCGTTGCGGAAATTGACCGCCTCCGTGGTGCCCTGGTCGGTGGGCAGGACCCCCGAGCGCAGGCCCTGGATGGCGAACGTGGCGAACGCGTACCAGCGGCCGTTGAGCGGAAGCGGGAGATCCGCCTCGTTGGTCGGATCGGTGCCCGAGCGCACGAACCGCAATCCGTCGAAGCGATCGAGCGTCGTCACCTTCCACAGCAGCGGTGCCTGCGAGCGGACCGTGAACATCGTCCGCTCGGAGCGAGACCACGGGATCGGTCCGTACGTCTGGTCCCAGGAGAACGCGGCGCTGCTTTGACCCGAGCCGAACAGGTCCCACGCGCGGTAGTTGAACCACGCCTGACTCCCGGGGATGTCGGTGACGAGGACCGCGGCGATCACCCCGGCCGCCCCCAGCCAGAGCAGCGCCGCCAACACCCGCCCGCCGCGCAGACCGGGCAGCCACAGCCATCCGACCACGAACGCCAGCAGCAGCAACCCCTCGACCGTCACCGACCCCCCGTTGGAGTCGATGACGCCCATCACGTACAGCCCGAGCAGCAGAGCCAGCGCGCCAACGCGCCGGATGCCGTAGCCGACCCTGGTGGCGGGTCCGCTGTCGGCGGGCCAGAACGCGAGCGCCGCCGCGGCGAGTGGAATCAGCGCGAGCGGCAGGAGGATGTCCAGGCGCGTCCACGCGTCGGTGCCCTGGTAGGGCCAGAGCGTGGTCGCGACGGTCGCGAGACCCCGGTGCAGCCCGGTGCCCAGCCTGTCCCACGCGGTTGGGAGGAGCATCGCGCGCGGAACTCCGGCCGCGACCAGAGCGGCCGAGGTCAGGACGATGATCACGATCACGCGCGCGCCTGCCGCTCGGGCACGCGCGCGCGGTGGAGCTTGCGCGGACACGCGGATAAGCATCAGCGCCGCGCCGGCCACAACGGCGACGGCAACGGTGGCGAGCACCCTGGCCGCGGGTGGCCGCGTCTCCACTCCGGCGTAGCGCCAGGCGGCGAGCGCGGTCAGCCCGGCAAACGCGGCCAGCCTCATCCAGCTGACGTGCCCGCGCGTCGACCGTGTGCGTTCGCACCGCTACGCGGCTTTCCGGCGCACCGCTCCGGTCTCCAGCCGCTGCCCGGTGCAACCCGCGACCGTGAACTGGACCGGCAACCCCGGTCGCGGGTGCGGAGATACCAGATAGCGCAGCGGTGCCCTGAGCCGCGCGAACTGGCTCGACATACCCTCCGCCGCCGTGACCCACAGGACCGCGCCCGAGCCGGTCAGGCGGCCGACCGGCGGACCGCCCGCCTCGGGCGCCATCAGCGCGAGCCGGGCATGGGATTCGGAGAAGCCGGACAGGGTCGGGGCGATGCGCCTCGGCTGGCGGTCGCCGGGTAGCAGCAGCGCGCATCCGCCCCTGCGCGCCAGGTGCACGCACAGCGAGGCGGCGGCCCGCATCGCCTGATCGAGGGCGTCCGCGTTGGCCGGGTACCGGGGGTCGACGACCACCCACGGAGTCCTCTCACCGTCGGCAACCAGGCGCCGCTCCATCAATGTCGTCGTGCGCGCGACCGTCGGCCAATGGATTCGGGAGGCGGGGGACCCGGCTCGGTAGGGTCGCAGCGAGTCGACCTCGGTCGCGCCGGCGTCAGGGGCGCTGATCGGCGCTCGCCCGAGGATCGCCGGATCACCCTCGACCTCGAGCACATGGATCGGCTCCACCCGCGGCAGCACCAGCACCTCGCTGGAAGCGGAAGCGATCGTGCGGCTGCAGAGCCCGATCGGATCGGCGACCAGCACTGACGCGGGACCAAGCCGCTGGCGCCCCCGCCGAGGGAAGCGGACCGTGGAGGTCAGCTTGCCCTCCGGCGGGCGCGGCACCGGCAGCGCCGGTCCGTCCGACCACGCCCGCACCTCCGCGCTGGGGAGTGGCAGGCGACCGCGCGACAGCGACACGGTTATCGGCAGAGGCGCCTGTTCCTCCACCGCGGTGGCGCCGACCGACCGCAGCAAGCGCAGTCCGCGGGCTGCGCTCTTCACCCACGCCCCCGCCACGATCGCGGTCAGGAGCAGGGCGACGCCGGGCAGATACAACGGCGTCGCCGCGAAGCCCGCCGCCGCCAGGCAAAGTGCCAGACCGAGCGCGACCGCGAACCGCGTGCTCCTCACAACGCGGGCACCCCGTCGAGCGCGTCGTGGAGGACGTCGATGCGTGCGATGTCCACGGCGGCAGGCGCGAGCAGGAGCCGGTGTGAGAGAACCGAGGGCACCAGCTCCTGGACGTCGTCGGGAAGCACGTGATCGCGCCCCTCGAGCGCTGCCCGCGCCTTGGCAGCCTTGACGAGCATCAGCCCGGCGCGCGGACTGGCGCCGAATTCCACGCGCGGATCCTCGCGAACCCGCTCGAGCACGGAGACCACGTACCGGAGCAGGCGCTGACTGGTGTGGACCCGGATGGCGGCATCCTGAGCGGCGAGGATGTCGGAGACGCTCGCGACCGGCTCGAGCGCGAGGACCCGATCGCCGCCGGCGTGCTCGGTGAGCATCTCGACCTCCCGTGGGGCCGATGGATAGCCGAGCGATACCCGCACCATGAAGCGGTCGAGCTGATTCTCGGGCAGCGGATACGTCCCCACATACTCGACCGGGTTCTGCGTGGCCAGGACCGCGAATGGGCGAGCCAGCTCGTGCGTTGCGGCGTCGACCGTGACGTGTCGTTCCTGCATGCACTCGAGCAGCCCCGACTGCGTCTTCGGCGGGGCGCGGTTGACCTCGTCCACCAGCACGAGGTTTGCGAACACGGGGCCGGGACGGAACTCGAAGCGCCCCTCGCGCTGGTTGAACACGTTGGTCCCGACGACGTCGGCCGGGAGCAGGTCGGAGGTGCACTGGATCCGCGCGTAGGAGGCGTCGATCGACCGTGCCAGCGCACGCACGAGCGCGGTCTTCCCAACCCCGGGATGGTCCTCGATCAGTACGTGGCCCTCGGCCAGCAGCGCCACCAGCACGTCGCGCAGCGTGTGGTCGGGGACCTTGACCGCCAGCGCGATGTTCTGGCCAACGCGGTCAGCGAGCGCCGCTACGTCCGCGGGGTCGAGCTGGTCGGTCCGGTCCACCTCAGCGACGATGTTACGCCCGCTCGGTGCGCCTCTCGGCGGGCAAGTGGCTTAGTCCGATAGCGGCTCGACGCCGAGGTAACGCCGCTGGAGCTCGGGGTCGGACGTCAACTGCTCGGAGGTGAGCTCCGTTGCCAGGCGACCGGCGACCATCACCAGGTGGCGCTCGGCGACCGCGGTCGCCACCCCGAGGTTCTGCTCGACCAGAAGGACGCGGACGCCGCTCTGGGCCAGCCCACGGATGTTTTCCACAAGCTCGTCCACGATCCGCGGCGCCAGCCCTTCCGAGGGCTCATCCAGGATCAGCAGCTTCGGGCTGAGCAGCAGCGCTCGACCGATCGCCAGCATCTGCTGCTCGCCGCCGGAGAGCTGGGTGGCGTCATTGCGCTGACGCTCGGCCAGGCGCGGGAACATCGTGTAGATGCGCTCCGGCGTCCACTGTCCGTTGCCGCCGCGCTTCGCGATCACCCGCAGGTGCTCGCGGACCGTGAGCGACCCGAACAGCCTTCGGCCCTGGGGCACAAGAGCAATTCCGGCCCTGGCGATCTTGTAGGGCGCCTTTCCGAGCAGCTCGAGCCCGCCGAAGCGAATCGAGCCGGTGGCGGCGCCGGGGTGGATGCCCATGATCGCGTGGCACATCGTCGTCTTGCCCATGCCGTTGCGACCGATGATCGACACCGGCTCCTCGCCCACGCTGAAGTCGAGGCCCTGAAGCACGTGCGCGGGGCCGTAGTAGGCGTTGAGGCCTACAACCTCGAGCAGCCCGCCGTCACTCATCGTAATAGCGGCTCCCGAGGTAGAGCTCGTGGACGTCCTTGTTGGCGCGGATCTCGGCCGGCGTTCCCTCGACGATGATCCGTCCCTCGTGCATCATCGTCACCGACTGCCCGACGCGGAGCGCGACGTCCATGTCGTGCTCGATCACCAGCAGCGTCACATCGGAGGGCAGCGCCAACAGCAGCTCGATGAGCGTCTGGCGCTCGGCGCGCGAGAGTCCCGCGGCCGGTTCGTCGAGCATCATCAGCTTGGGCTCCATCGCGCGGGCCATGCCGATTGCGAGCTGACGGCGCTCACCGTGGGAGAGCTCGCTGACCATCGATTGGAGGCGATGGATGAGGCCCACGTCGCCCGCCGCTTCTCGCGCCTTGGCCCGCAGCGGGGCATCGCGCTTGGCGGATCGGAACGGAAAGGTGTGCCCGGTGCGGACGCCGAGCGCGGCCAGGTAGATGTTGTCCTCGACCGTGAGGCCGTCAAACACGCGCGACTGCTGATAGGTCCTCGCGAGCCCGAGCTTCGCCCGGTGGCGAGCGGGGTCCTGAGTCACATCCGCCCCGAACAGCTCGATCGTGCCTTCGGTGGGCGGAAACTCTCCCGCGATCACGTTGAACAGCGTGGTTTTGCCCGCGCCGTTGGGCCCGAGGATCGTGCGGCGGTCCCCGGGATACAGCTCGAGGTCGACACCGTCGACCGCGCGCAGCCCGCCGAAGCGCCGGCCGATCCCCCGCAGGCGGAGGACCGGCTCGGCGGCTTCGGTGACTCGGGCTGGTACGGCCATGTCGCTAGAGGTGCGGGTCAGCCCTCAGTGGAAGCTGACCGGCTGCTCCTTGCCCTGCCACGGCAGGGGCCGCTTCTGACACACCGGCTGCCCGCGTCCCGGCGACGGCGTCGTCGGGCTGAACGTGCCACCGAACGTCTGGGTCACGCCCGGCACCTTGTAGAGGGTGTGAACGGTGGTCGCGCTGACCTGGGCGATGTAGTTGGTTATGATCGCCTGGCGGTTCTGGTCCAGCGTGATCGGCCCGTACGGCGCGTCGGGCAGCGACGTCTTGGCCAGCGCCGCGTGCAGCGCCGCCTGGCCGTTTGACAGGTCGCCGTGCACCGCGGTGAGCGCCTTGTCGAGCGCCCACGCCGCGTCGTAGTAGTTGACCGTGAACACGCTGTTGGCCAGGCCGGCCAGCGTGCCAGGCGCAGGCAGCGAGTTGGTCTTCGCCGGGTACGCCTGCTTCAGCGCGGCGATGTAAGCCGACGCGTTGGGCGAGGTCGTGTCCTCGGTGGTCGAGGTGCCTTCCAATGCTCCGGCGTCGCTCGCGTGCACCGCCGCGATCACGGCCGGGTCACCGAGGAAGATGTTCCCGGCCAGCGTGTTCTTCTTGAACGCGCCACGCGACTGGGTGTACTGCTTGAGGAAGTCCAGCGTGCCCGTTCCGCCGACGGCGCTGAACAGCCCGTCGAAGTGCGACGGGATCTGCGCGATGTAGGACGAGTAGTCGGTCGTGCCCAGCGGCGGGTAGATCCGCGTCACGGTTCCGCCGTCGGCGCAGAAGTCGGCGATGAAGCCCGCCGCCGACGTCCAGCCGAACGCGTAGTCGTCCATGATCACGACCGCGTGCCGCCAGCCGAGCTTCCGGTAGGCGATGTCGCCCACGCCGGCGCTCCACTGCGCGCCGTCGCCGTTGAACCGGTAGAAGTTCGGCGAGCGGACCTTGAGCGTCGCGTCCTGGGCGCCGGAGGTGCCGTTGATGAACGTCAGCCCGGGCTGGGTCTTCGAGTAGTTGGCGACCGCGATCCCCTCGTCACCCGACAACGGCCCGATCACGACCTGCGCGTGATCGGCTTCGACGAGGCGCCGGACCTCCGAGAGCGCCTTGGCCGCCGTGTCGTCCGCGCAGCCGTAGCCGACGATCTTGATCGGATGACCGGCGATCGTCCCGCCCGTGATGCCGTTGCTGGGCACCGGGCCGTTGGGCTTTGCTCCGTCATGCGCGATGAAGTACGCCTGCGCCCCGCCGATGTCAGCGTTGTACCAAGCGCCGAAATCGCCCGCGCAGTCAGACAGGATGCCGATCCTGATCGCGTTCGACGGTGTGGCGGCCGCGGCGCTGCTCGTCGTCGATGAACTGGCGGCGCTGCTACTGCTGCTCTTGCCTCCACAGGCCGCGATCCACAGCCCGCACAGCGCGAGGCCTGCTAGCTGCGGCCAACCGCCGGAGCGGCCACCGCCTTATCCCTCTCTCCAACCTCGTCACCTCCTCAGCGACGTTTGTCATTTGATGACCTCCATGTCGGATGAACGTTGTTGCTCAGGGCTCTTGCCCCCCCGAGCTCGACGGTCCGCTGGCCGTCGATACTCCTGCTGTCTCTGGAAGAGCTTGTTCCTCACGTGCGGCAGCCGTGGCGGAGGCGGGCGGAGTCCCCAGCCGGCGGCCGGCAAGGTCGCGCAGCCTCCGCCCAATGCCGATCAGGCCATCGGGTGAGAGCAGCACGATCAGCAGGAAGACGAGCCCGATGATCGTGGCGAAGCGCCCTGGATTCAGCCACAGGCCCAGCGTCGGCGTGTGCTGGCGGGCGTAATAGTCGATCACCGTGTAGGCGAGCGCGCCGAGCCACGCCCCCTCCAGCCGCGACAGACCCCCGATCACCGCGATGATCAACACCGCGATCGTCTGAGCGAGGTTGATCGATCCCGGAGAGATCTGGGTGTTGAACCACACCGACAGGATCCCGGCGATCGACGCGACGAACGCGCCGAGCGCGAACGCCAGCGTTCGGTGCAGCGGGACGTTGTAGCCCAGCGAGCGCATCCGCGGCGGGTCGTCGCGGATGCCCTGAAGCGCGATCCCGAACGGGGTGCGAACGACGTAGCGCAGCAGCAGGTAGACGCCGACCGAGCACCCAAGGCACATGTAGTAAAGGGGTGTCGGATCGGTGATCGGATCGCCGATGAACCCGGGGCGCGAGACGCTGCGGATGCCGCCGAAGCCGCTCAGCGTGGTCACCTGGCCGAAGAAGTAGAAGACCAGCAGCGACAGCGCGAGCGTGATCATGAGGAAGTAGATCCCGTAGCTGCGTGAGGCGATCGCCCCGAACAGCAAGGCGATGATCACTGCCACCGCGATCCCGAATGCGACCCCCGCCCATGGGGTCCAGCCGAGGTTGAGTCCTCCCTCGCTGTTGATCGTGTGGACGACGTTGCCCATGGCAAAGCCGGCGATCCCGTAGATCGCAACCTGCGCGAGCGAGATCATCCCGCCGTAGCGATAGAGGAACGTGACGCTGACCGCGGCGATACCCAGCCACAGGGCCTGGGTCAGGATCTGGCTGAGATCGTAGGCGCTGAAGATCTGGGGGGCGAGCAAGAGCACGATCGCCGACAGCCAGCAGCACGCCCCAACCGACAAGAGCCTGTCCGGTCATTGCCCTCTTCCGACGCGCGGTCCGCGGGTGACGGTGGCGCTCACGGCCGCCTTGTCGCTCACGCTCGCGTCGTCGCTCACGCCGGCCTCCCGAACAAGCCGAGCGGGCGGACCGCCAGAACCGCGATCACGAGGATGAACTGCGCGAGGACCCCGTACGGGGTCAGATCGGTCGAGCCGAAATGCAGGTAGATGGCCGAATAGGCCTGCACCAGGCCGAGCAGCAGCGCTCCGATCGCGGCGCCGGGCAGGCTGCCCATGCCGCCGATGATCACCACGATCAGCGAGTTGAGCAGGAACTGGCTGTCCAGTCCGGGGCCCACCGAGATCATCGTTCCGCCTAGAACGCCCCCGAACCCCGCGAGCATCGCGCCGAGGAGGAACGCGCCGGCGAACACGAGCTGTACGTTGACGCCCAACGCCGAGAGCATGGGGCGATCGTCGACGCCCGCACGGATGATCATCCCGAGCCGGGTGTGCTGGATCAACAGGTACAGCAGCACCCCGACCACGACCGCCGCGCCCAGCACCACCACGAGCCGGAAGAACCCGTACCGAAACGTTCCGATGACAATGCTGTTCGGCCAGCTCGTCGGCTGCTGGATGGACTCGACGATCCCGCCGTAGTGGGCGATCAGCTGGTCGGCGATGATCACCGACACCGCGATCGTGATCAGCGCCTGGCGCAGGTCCTGCCCCTGGTTCCAGCGCAGCAGTAGCTGCTGGATCCCCAGGCCGACGAGCCCGATCACCGCGGTCGCGAACACCAGACCGGCACGAAGAACCCCCAGATACTGGTGGTGCTCGTCCCCCCGAGCTGGAACTGCGAGGTCCCGCCCGCGTACCAGTGGGTCTGGGCAACGTAGGCGATGTATCCGCCGAACAGGTAGAGCGAGCCGTGCGCCATGTTCACGACGCGCATCAGCCCGAAGATCAGCGTGAAGCCAGCGGCGACGATGAAGTACAGCGCCGCGTCCGTGATCCCGTTGAGCGTGACCTGGAAGAACGTGTTGCCACCCTGGCTCGCCTTGATCGCCAGCCACACGACGACCAGCAACCCCAACGCGATCAGCACCATCCGTGGCAATTGCCTGCTGCCCAACGTCACCCTGGCTCCCCGACTGCTTCTCGGACCCAACTGGGCCCGAGCGGTTCTCGGACCCAACTGCGGCGCGAACATAGCGGACCCCCGGAGCCGGCGCAATAGCTCCGAATGCTGTCCAAATCTCGCTTAACGGTCATCTAATGAAGGCCACTTGGGACGAGAACGCTTCGCCGGACGAGACGACGGTAGGTTAGAATTGTCACGAGTTGTGGTCAAGCCACTTTCCCAGCCGATCTGAGACCGACAGCTCGGCGCACTTGCTGCTTGTCCTAGGGGTCCCGAGTGGATCAGGCGCGTGAATCTGAGGCCGTCGCCGTTCCGACCGACGCCTTCCAGGAGCTCGACCGACGCACGCTCGCGCATGAGGCGGCGGAGCACCTGCAGCGCCTGATCGTCGACGGCACCCTGCAGCCTGGCGACAAGCTTCCCCCCGAACGGGAGCTGTCGGTCCGCCTGGGCGTCTCCCGTCCCACACTGCGCGAGG
This sequence comes from uncultured Solirubrobacterales bacterium, assembly GCA_963731355.1. Classification (GTDB taxonomy): domain Bacteria; phylum Actinomycetota; class Thermoleophilia; order Solirubrobacterales; family Solirubrobacteraceae; genus Palsa-465. The sequence continues at coordinate 263,288 of CAVSUS010000010.1, forward strand.
CCGTGCGCGCCCTGGTGATCATGGGGATGCTCGAATCCCGCCACGGTTCGGGGACGTTCGTCACCGGCAGCACAACCGATGCCGGCGCCGCTGTGAGCATCACGATCAATCTCCACGACCCGCTCGAGTCGCTGTTCGAGCTTCGGCTGTTGCTGGAGCCAGTGGCGACGGAGCGGGCAGCGTCGCACATAACCCACACGGAACTCGGGCACCTGCATCGTCTCTTTGGGGCCATGAAGCAGCAGGTCTTCGACCCAGAGGCCTTCCTGCGGACCGACGCCGACTTCCACCGACAGATCCACGTCGCCGCGCGGTCTCCGTTCATCCTGTCGGTGCTCGACGGCATCGCAGAACTGGCGATCCGCGGACGCAAGCTCAGCGTACGCCAGCCAGGTGTCCCGGAACGCACGGTGGGAGAGCACCAAGTCATCCTCCAGGCCCTCGAACGCCGCGATCCATTCGAGGCACGGGCTGCGATGACCGCGCATCTCATGCACATCCGCGGCACCCTTATTGGACAGACCACCTGATCTGTTTGGAGTGCGGCGTCCTTGCTAAGGCTCGGGTAGCAGCGCGACCGCGTCGACCTCGAGGCGAGCACCCGGCACCGCCAGGCGGCTGACCTCGACGAGCGTGCTGGCCGGGCGCGCGGCGCCGAACACCTCCTGCCGGACCGGGTTGATCCGTGGGCGGTCGTCGATGTCGATCAGGTACACGGTCACCTTTGCGACGTCGCCGAATCCAGCCCCGGCCGTGGCGAGCACGCGGCCGATGTTCGAGAACACCTGGCGCGCCTGTGCCACCACGTCGTCGCCGCCGACGAGGTTGCCGCGGGCGTCCACGGGCACGCATCCTGAGATGAACAGGAGCGGTCCGGCTTGAACCGCGTCGGTGTAGTGGCTGATCGGCTCGGGGAGCCCATCCACGCGGTGCTCCTTGCGGGCGCTCATGCTGGAGTCCATACTGGGGCCCCATGGAGCCCCAGTTCATCTCGCTCGCGAACGCGCATGGCTTCCAGCTGGCCGCCGGCGCGATCGCAAAGCCGTTGTTCGGCGAGGGAGCGATGCTCAATCTCGTCGAGCTCGAGCCGGACGCGGTCGTCGCCCTGCACAGCCATCCCCATGAGCAGCTCGGGATCATCCTGCGTGGTTCGATGAAGCTCGTGGTGGCGGGCGTCGACCACGAGCTCGCGGAGATGGACGCGTTCACGCTGCCCGGCGGCGTCGAGCACGAGGGCATCGCCGGGGCAGACGGTGCGCTCGTGCTCGACGTGTTCCAGCCGGTGCGTGAGGATTACCGCGAGGCGGCAGGCGCCTGAGCCGAATTTCACCGTCGTCTCGCTAGCGTGCCGCCACCGCCCCGAGTGCCACCGCCACCTCGTCGCCCGTAGCCACGCGCGCGACGTTCGTCATCGCGTAGTTGAGCGCGGCGTGCTGCCACTCGTCGCCGGTCGTGGAGGTGCAGTCGGAGACGACGATGACCTCGTATCCGGCGTCCGCGCCGTGCCTGGCGGTGTGCTCGATCGACATATTGGTCCACGCGCCGGTGATCACGATCGTCTCGGCGCCCAGCCCCCGCAGCAGGATGTCGAGGCGCGTCTCGTAGAAGCCGTTCATCCGCATCTTTTCGACCACGTGATCGCCGGCCTGAGGCTCGAGCCCATCGACGGGCGCCGCCCCCCAGCTTCCGCGCACGAGCGCGTTTGTCTCCTTCACTCCGGCGAACAGCGGCGCGTTCTGCTTGAGCCCCACCGCGCCCTCGTCGACGATGTAGTGGACATGGATCACCGGCGCGCCGGCCTTGCGAAAGGCGTCCGCAAGCCGCGCCGTGTTCTCGACGACGTTCTGGTTCTTGGCGTGCGCCGGCGCGCCAGAGTCGGCGAACGCTCCCCCTTCGGTTATGACGTCGTTCTGCAGGTCCTGGATGATCAGCGCGCATCGCTTGGCGTCGAGGCGCAGGGGCTCTTCGCTCACGGATCCTCCTCTCGTCGTTCGGTTTGCAATTCCTGATCGTTGGGCGCCGCCCCACCTGAGGGGTGTGCTGAAAAAGCCCCGCATATGGAGGCATATTCAGCACACCGCGATGCCCGGCTGGTCGCTCCCGCCGCCGCGCGCACGCGTCCCTCCTGCGGCCGCCTAGTGATACGGCAGCCGCGCCGAGGCGACCTTCGTCGGGACGCGGTAGAGCGAAGTCGAGCTCGGCATGTACAGCGTCTTCCAGTCGGGCCCTCCCCAGGCGAGATTGCCGACGTTCTCGGGAACCTCGATGACGCCGAGGTGCTCGGCTTGCGGGGAGATGACCCACACTCCGCCGGGGCCCGTGACCCACACGTTGCCGCGCTCGTCGCACTTCATCCCGTCCGGGACCCCCTCCGCGATCACGCCGTTCCCGATGCCCTCGAAGAACAGGCGGCCGTCCGTGAGCGTCCCGTCGGGCTGCACGTGGTAGACGCGGATCAGCGCTCGCGGCGTGTCGTTGATGTACATCAGCGACTCGTCGGGCGAGAAGCACAGGCCGTTGGGTTGCTCGAACTCGTCCTCGGCGACCACCAGCTCGGGGTCGCCGCCGCCTGGCGCGATCCGGTAGACGCCCTGGAATGACAGATCCTGCCCACGCTCCAGCCCGAAGCCCGGCACCCGCCCAAAGGAGGGGTCGCTGAAGTAGATCGTGCCGTCCGAGCGCGTGATCACGTCGTTGGGGCTGTTGAGCTCCTTGCCTCGATAGTGGCTGGCGATCGTCTCGCGGGTACCGTCCGGGTGCTCGCGGACGAGCGTCGAGGTGACGTGCTCGCACACCAGCAGGTTGCCTGCGGCGTCGTAGACCAGGCCGTTGCACTTGTTGCTCGGACGCATCACCTCCTTCACTCCATCGCGCTCGCTCCAGCGACGGCGCGCGTCGCCGGGCATGTCGCTGAACAGTAGGAATGCTCCCTCCTGGTTCCAGATCGGTCCCTCCGTGAACGTGAACCCCGTGGCCACCCGTTCGACGTCGGCTCCCGGATCGATCAGCTCGGCAAGCTGCTCAGACTTGACACTGACCGTCAACGTTTCTCCTCTCTCTGTACCCTCAGTAGCTGACGCGATACTAAACGTACCGCCGAGCCGCGTCGAGCAGGTTGCGAGTTTTACGACGGCCCTCGTGGCGTTAAGCTCGCAACCTCCCGTGGGGACCCGCGCGCCGCGCCCCGCTCGCCGCGACCCGCACGCGGCGATCCCCGCGCGGCGACCCGCGCCCGAACGCGTGACACCGTTCCCTCACGCCCCGTGCCTTCGGTTGATCGTGGACACGATGTGGGCGAGCTGCTCCAGGCTGGCAATATTGTGTCCGGGCAGGAAGCGGTCCACATGCGGCAACGCGGCGCGCATGCCCGCCGCCAGCGGTTGGTACTCGACGTTGCCCTTGACCGGGTTGACCCACACGACGGCATACGCCGAGCGCGCAAGCCGCGCCATCTCGCGTCCCACCAGCTCGGGATCCCGGCGCTCCCACCCGTCGGACACGATCACCACCACCGCGCCCCGCGAGAATGCCCGGCGGCCCCATTCATCGTTGAACGTCTTCAGCGACGCGCCAATCAGGGTTCCGCTCGCCCAGTCCACGACCGCCTCGGCCGCGGCGTCGAGCGCCTGCTCCGGGTCGCGAGTCCGCAGCGCGCCCGTCAACCGCGTCAACCGCGTCCCGAACACGAACACCTCGGCGCGTCCGGCACCAACCGTAGCGTGCAGGAACAGCAGCAGCGCGCGGGTGTAGGCCTCCATCGAGCCGGAGATGTCGCACAGCACCACGAGGCGACGGGGCACAGTGGTCCGGCGGCGGAAGCTGCGAACGATGGGCTCGCCGCCGGTCTGCAGCGACCGGCGCGCCACGCGGCGCAGATCGATTTGGCTTCCCCGGGGATGGGAGCGCAGCCGCCGGGAACGTCGCCGCGGACGGGTCGTCCCGAGCTTCGTCAACATCGCCCGCGCCCGCGCGAACTCCTCGGGCGACATCGCGGCGAAGTCGCGGTGGCGCAGGACTTCGTCAGCACTCCAGCCGATCTCGATCGGAGCGGGACTCTCGTGGGGCGCCGTGCCGTCGCGCACCGGATCCGCACGCCGGCGCGCCCCTGTTCGCGGCAGGCGGCTCGATCGCACGCGCGCCGGCGGCAGAACCGGCGCGCGCAGGAACCAGGCGTTGAAGGCTCGATCGAAGGGGTCGATCTCCTCAAGGCGCGTGACCAGCGTCGTGCGCAACGCCCAGTAGACGTCGTCCTGGCGGGTCAGATCGAGCTCGTCCAGAGCGGTGAGCGCGTCGGCTATCCGGCCCGGGCCGATTTCGAGGCCCGCTTCGCGCAGAACGCGGCCGAACGTGACGACGTGGCGGACGAGGGCGTTGTCAGGGCCCGTCGCCGAACGACTGCTTGACGGACCCTCAGCGGACAGCGCGCGCTTCTTCCAGCAGGCCGGTAAGGGTCTCGTCCCTCACCAAGGCCAGGTCTTCCTGATACTTCAGCACCGATCCGAGCGTGGACTCCACGAGTGCCGCATCGAGCTCGCGCTGTCCGAGCGCCGACAGCGCCTCGGCCCAATCGACGGTCTCCGCGACTCCCGGCGGCTTGTTCAGGTCGAGCCGGCGAAGGCCTTGAACGAACGCGACCGCCTCGGCGGCCAGGCGCTCGGGCACGCCCGGAACCCGCAGGCGGACGATTTCGATCTCCCGCTCGCACGAGGGGTGTCCGATCCAGTGAAACAGGCAGCGGCGCTTGAGCGCGTCATGTAGCTCGCGCGTCCGGTTGGACGTCAGCACCACGACAGGACGTTGCTGGGCCCGGATCGTGCCGATCTCGGGGATCGTGATCTGGAAATCCGAGAGCATCTCGAGCAGGAAGGCCTCGAACTCGTCGTCGGCACGATCGATCTCATCGATCAGGAGCACGACCGGGTCGGAGGCGGAGATGGCCTCGAGCAGCGGGCGGCGGATGAGGAACTTGGGCCCGAACAGCTCATCCTCCTCAACCGGACCGCCATCCTCGGTCGCGCGGATGTGGAGCAGCTGGCGGGTGTAGTTCCACTCGTACACCGCGTGCGCGACGTCGAGGCCTTCGTAGCACTGGAGCCGGATCAGCCGGGCTCCGAGGCTTGACGCGATCGCCTTCGCGGCTTCGGTCTTGCCGACGCCGGCCTCGCCCTCGAGCAGCAGCGGCTTGCGGACGCGCAAAGCCAGGAACAACGCGGTCGCGAGACCGCGGTCGGGAAGGTAGGAGGCGCGCAGGAGCGCGTCCTCGAGCTGGTCGATGCTGGTGAATCTCTCCACCTCACGGTCACTTTACGGCCTGGCCGTCTTGCGGTCCCACGCCGGGCGGAGTTAGAGTGTCGAGCCCTATCCACGCGGTGCTGAGGAGGGAGATTTGCGGGCCAGCGACACTGAGGTCTTGACACCCGGGTCGGCGGCGCAGGCCGTGGAGGCGTTTGGCGACGGCCGGGGGACAACCGTGTTCGCCGGCGGCACGATCCTCATGCCCGAGATCGCTGCCGGCCGGTATCCGCGGGGCGGTCGGACGCTGATGCTCGAGCGCGCGGGCCTCGATCAACTCGATCAGCCCGGCGGCGACGGCACCGTCACAATCGGAGCCATGGTGCCGCTGTCGAAACTGGCCGGGTCGGGTATCGAGCCACTCGCCGCGGCGGCGCGCGAGGTGGGAGATCTCGAGATTCGGGCCCAGGCGACAATCGGGGGGAACCTTTGTGCCCCGCCGGGAACCGAGAGCCCGCGCGGCGACCTTCAGACGGCGCTGCTCGCCATGGAGGCGCGCGTGCGCAGCGCCGGCGCTGGGGGTGAGCGCACCGAGTCCGTCGACGACTTCCTCGCCCGCGGAGAGGACGAGCCGCGCTTGGTGCTCGCCGTCGAGGTCGACAAACCACGACGCGCCTCCTACCTATCGCTCCGGCGTCCCCACGCTCACTCCTACGCCGCGATGACGGTCGCGTGCGCCCGGAACGACGGCGGAGTCCGGGTTGCGGTGGGCGGCGTCGGACCCCACGCACAGCGGCTGCACGGCGTCGAGCGCGCCCTCGCCGACGGTGCCACGGGGGCCGACGCGGCCGCCCGCGCGCGGGACGAGGTGGACCCGCAGGACGACGCGCTGGCCTCGTCCTGGTACCGGCGCAGCGTCCTCCCCACCTTGATTACCCGAGCCCTCGAGCAGCTGCAAGGAGGCTGATCCCTTGGAACTGAATGTCAACGGCGTGACACACGCGATCGTCAGCTCCCCATTGACCTCGCTCCTCGAGGTGTTGCGTCAGGAGCTGGGGATAGTGAGTCCCAAGGTCGGCTGCCGTCAGGGCGCCTGCGGCACCTGCACGGTGCTCGTCGACGGCGAGCCGCGTCGCTCCTGTTTGGTGCCGGTCGCGGCGCTGCAGGGTGCAGAGGTCACCACCCTTGAAGGCCTGGGCACCGCGCCTGACGGGCTGGCGCCGGTGCAGGAGGCCTTCCACTCCGGGTACGCCGCGCAGTGCGGCTACTGCACCCCCGGCATGCTGATGGCGGCGCACGCGCTGCTCGAGCGGGCAGGCGGACCGGTCACCCGGGAGCAGGTGATCGAGGCGCTGAGCGGGCACATCTGCCGCTGCACCGGATACGTGAAGATCGTCGACGCGGTGATCGCGGCTTCGCGAGGCGAGGTGGATGCCGCCGAGTTCGAGGAGTTGCTGCACGCCGAGCCGTCGGAGCCCGAGGTCGAGATCAAGGGGTCACCAGCATGAAGGCAGTAGGAGCCAGACTTCCCCGTTACGACGGGATCGCCCACGTAACCGGGCGCACGATGTTCGTCGACGACGTGCGCGCTCCGGGGACGCTCGTCGCCAAGGCGCTGCGCTCACCGCACCACCACGCGGGGATCGCCCGACTCGACACCGGTAAGGCGGAGAGCATGCCCGGTGTCCGCGCGGTTGTCACCCACGAGGACGTACCGCTCAACGTGTACGGTCACCTGGAGGCGCTGGGAATTCCCCCGGACGAGCCGCTGCTGGCGGACAAAGACGTGCGCTACCGAGGCCAGCCGATCGCGGCGGTAGCGGCCGAGGACGAGGACACCGCACTCGAAGCGCTCGACGCGATCGAGATCGAGTTTGAAATGCGTCCCGGAGTCTTCGACATGCGCAAGGCACTTGATCCTGACGCTCCGACCTTCCACCAATGGGGCGCGGTGTATCCACACTTCGGTCCCCACAACCATCGCCGGGTGCGCAAGGGAGATGTCGACTGGGCGTTCGACAAGGCCGACGTGATCGTCTCCGGGGTGTATCGCCCGCAGGCGATCGAGCAATGCCCACTCGAGACCCAGATCGGTCTGGCCGTTCCCGAGCCCGACGGCCGGCTGACGATCCACTCGTGCACGCAGGCGATGTACTTCTCGCTCGGGGTAGTGGCGGCGCATCTGCAGGTGCCGCTGAACCGCCTGAAGCTCGTGGGCGGCACGGTCGGCGGCGGGTTCGGCGGCAAGGTCGATACGGCCGCGGAAACCGTCTGCGCACTGCTCGCGCGCAAGGCGCACCGGCCGGTCAAGTGGCGCTGGACGCGGGAGGAGGAGATGCTGGCCTCTTCTACCCGGGCGCCGTGGCACGTCGAGATCGAGGACGCGGTGACCAACGAGGGTTGGATCCTCGGCCGGCGCACGCTCACGCTGCACGACGCTGGGGCGTATTCGCGCTTCTCCCCATACGGGTTGACCAAGCACGCCTTTCACCACACCGGTGCGTACACGATCCCGAACCTCCGCTTCGACGGGTTCGTGGTGTTCACAAACCGCTCGCCGACCAGCGCAATGCGCGGCTACGGCGTCACCTCCGTGTCGATGGCCGTCGAGCTGCACATGAACCGGATTGCCGAGGTGCTGGGCATCAGTCCCTGGGAGCTGCGGCTCAAGAACGCCAACCGGATTGGCGATACGACGGCCAACCGCGTGGTGATGCAGGATCCTTCGACGGTTCCGGTCACGCTCGCGGCGGCCGAGCGGGTGGACCAGCCCCTGGCGCCCGAGTATCGGGCGATGACGCCCGCACGCCGCACCGGCGATCTGCTTCCCGAGCACCTGGTCGCGCAGCAGGCACCCGAAGGCGCGCACGTGCTCACCGACGGAGGAGGTCCAGCCTGATGGCCAAGCATCGTGGACGTGGCTTCTCGACCATCGAGTACCCGACGGGGATGAACCAGAACGGCGATCCGAGCCAAGCCTGGATCAAGCTCAAGCCCGACGGCCGGGTGGACGTGTTCGCGGGCACGGTCGACATCGGCCAGGGCTCGCGGACGGTCCACACCCAGATCGTGGCCGACACGCTCGGCGTCCCCTACGACTGGGTGACGATGGACAACTCGAACACCGACTCCTCGGCGGTCTGCACGGGCACGTTCGCGTCCCGGGGGACGTTTATCGGCGGCAATGCCGTGCGTTTCGCGGCCGAGCGCGTGCGCGAGCGAATCCTCGAGGTGGCCTCAAAGGAGCTCGAGATCGACCCGGGCGACCTCGAGATCACCGAAGGCGAGGTGGTCGCCAAGGGCGCGCCGGATCGCAAGATCTCGGTCGCCGAGGTCGCCGGCGCGGCGACGTACAACTACGGCGAGCTGATCTCCGGCCAGGGGACGGCGCTCAAGCCGTACGCCGAGGTAGATGACGACGACGGCCGGGTGCAGAGCGAGCCCCACTCCGCGGTGTCCTACGCAGCGTGCGTGGCGGATGTCGAGGTCGACGATGAGACCGGCGAGGTCACGGTGACGCGCCTCGTTCAGGTCTACGACGTCGGCCGCGCCATCAACCCGATGCTGGTCGAGGGTCAGATCGAAGGAGGGGCCATGATGGGTCTCGGACTCGGCGTGCTCGAGCAGTCGTATCCGTACTACCCGTCGGCCGAGCACCGTGGCGAGCAGTTCGGCACGTACCTGGTGCCGTCGATGGAGAGCCTGCCCGAGCTGGACAACGTGATCCTCGAGAACCCTTCGGTCGACGGCCCGTTTGGCGCCAAGGCGATCGGCGAGATGGCCAATAACGCCCAGCCCGCCGCCATCCTAACCGCGATCCACGATGCCGTCGGTGTGTGGGTGACCGAGTACCCGGCCACCCCCGAGCGGGTGCTCCGCGCGATCCAGACCAGAGCGGAGCCCCGTCGGGACGGCAAGCGCGTGATCTACGACGAGGACCTCTCGGTGCGCACCGTGTCGAGCAACGGCGGCGCCGGGTTCCTCGACTTCGAATAGGCGCTGGCGGCCTGAAAATGGCGCGTTCCCCGTTTCGCAGTTGGGAAGGCCGCGAGCCGTTCTCGATGTTCGAGGGCGTCTCGCTGCACGCAATCGGCGGAGAGCAACTGCTGCTGTGCCGGGTGCGCTACGAGCCCGGCGCCACCGTGTCCCGCCACTCGCACGCGGACACCGAGCAGGTCATGCTGATGCTCGAGGGCGAGCTCGAGATGACCGTCGGAGATGAGGCCCGCACGCTCCGCGCCGGCGACACGGTGGTGGTCAATCGGGGTGTGGAGCACGAACTCCACTCCGACAACGGCTGCGCGTTCATCGAGGCGCTGTCGCCGGTGCCGCTCGACCACGTCGGCGATCGCGAGACCGATCTCGTTCTCGGGCCCGACGGCGGGCGCCTGCACGTCGAACGCTGAACCCACACCAACCAGAGGAGAACCGATGCCACTGATTGAGGTCACCGTGTACGACACGCGGATCGACGAGGAGACGGTCCCCAAGCTGATCGAGAAGCTGACCGACGCGTTGTGCGAGTGCACGAGCGAGGCGATCCGCCCCGACACCTGGGTGCTCGTCCACGGCGTGCCCGCCAAGCAGTGGGGCAGGGGCGGTAAGCCTGGCGGCTAGAAGCCCCGGCGACCGAGTAGGCGTGGCTCTAGCAGAGCGCCAATGACCGCACCACCCGCCGAGCGGAATCTCGTGGAGCAGGGACGTGGTTGACCTAATGCGCATATATTCATCAAAAGATCAACCACGGCCCTTTGGGGGTGTCTGGGTTCGTCGCTCGTTGGCGCCTGACACCTCGGGTACACCGGCCGCCGATAGTGCGACAGCCTCATGTGCTCACCGTTACCCGAACATGCGTGACGTGTGACTGCTCCACTCTGACTGAAACCGCGAACTGCAATGAGTCGCAATCGCGGTCGTGGCCTCGGCAGCGAGAAAGCCAGCTCAGCGGCGGGCTACGCGACCGGAATAGCGAGGCCTTCGGCACCGAGCTCGGACGTCTCCGGCTCGTAACCGGAGCGAGCAAGCAGCTCGAGGCCCAGCCGTGCGCGACGTACACGCACCCTCGACAGGGCCACCGCGGTGGCCTCGAGGTGCGAGCCAGAGGGATAGATATCGGGCGCGTTACGAAGCCCGAACTTGACGTATACGGGGGCCGCAACCCGGACGAGCTCGGGGATCTCATGCAGGCGGACGAAGCCACCGAGGTTGTCGGGAACCTCGACGTACACATCGAGGGGACAGTCCACCGCAGCACGAATCGAGGCGATCTGGCTGAGTGACAGATCGGGCGTGACGTTGAGCGTCGAAGCGCCCAGACTCTCGAGGACCCGTGCGGTTGCGGGGTTTGCGATGGGCAGCATCACGGACATCTTGGCCTGCATGTCCGACGGCAGCTCCCCGTTCTCGCGCAGCGAGGCGAACGCCGACAGAGCGCCCACGTCCGCCAGCAGCACGCTGCGGATCCCATGCTGCGCCGCCCGGTGGGCGTCTTCGAGCACCGCCACGAGCTGCTCCTGCCCACGCACCGCGGACGCGAGCGAGCCGCCGGCGGGCGCGAACGAGCTCGCCGACGTATCCCAGCCAGCATTCGGCCGCGCGAACAAGCTCACCTCGACCGGGGCGGAGGCGCCGAGCCGGGCGACCTCGTCCAGCTCGGCGTCGGTGAGCATGAAGACGCCGCTCCCTTGTGAGACACGGTGCACCCGTACCTCGAGCCGATCAGCCTCTTCGAGCACGGCCTCCAGGCACCGCACGCCCTCGGTGCTCGGAATCTCGACTCGATACTGAGCGCCGTCCGGAAAGCGCTTCGCCGAATCTGGTAGCTCATGCAAATCGCCGCGGGGAAACCCCAGCCCCGTCAGCGCGTCGCGCACGCTCATCGACCCGGAGGCGATTCGAGACACACGATCCCTCTACCGTACTCGAAGCTCGATGTTCATGAAAACGTTGGTGCGGGTACGCATTCGATGCTGAGCATAAGTTCACCGGCTGCCAATGGATGACTGCGAGATCACGGGCGTCGACGTGCGCGACGTGCGCTTCCCGACCTCCCGAACCCTCGCCGGCTCCGACGCCATGAATGAGGCGCCGGACTACTCGGCCGCATACGTGATCCTGGAGACCGACACCGACCTCGCCGGCCACGGCATGACGTTCACGATCGGCCGTGGGACCGAGATTGTGGTGGCGGCGATCCACGCGCTCGCGCACCTGGTCAGGGGCCGCCGTATCGCCGACATCGCGGCCGACCCGCGCGGCTTCTGGCGCGCGGTCACGGGCGACTCGCACCTGCGCTGGATCGGACCTGAAAAAGGCGTCATCCACCTCGCCACCGCAGCGCTCGTAAATGCGGTCTGGGACCTGTGGGCGAAAGCGGAGTGCAAGCCGCTGTGGAAGCTGGTGGTGGACATGAGTCCCGCGCAGCTCGTGGGCTGCGTCGACTTCCGCTACATGACCGACGCGCTCACGCCAGAGCAGGCAGTCGAACAGCTGGAGGCCCGAGCGGCGGGCAAGGCGCAGCGGGAGGCGGAGATGCGCCGCGAGGGCTTCCCCGCCTACACGACGTCGGTCGGCTGGCTCGGCTTCACCGATGAGGAGGTTCGCCGACGCTGCCGAGCCGCGGTCGAGCAGGGGTGGACGCACCTGAAGATGAAAGTCGGCGGCGACCTCGATACCGACCTGCGCCGCGCGGGCATGATCCGCCAGGAGATTGGACCTGACCGCTTCCTGATGATGGACGCCAACCAGGTCTGGGAGGTGGATGAGGCCATCGCGGCCACCCGGCGCCTCGCCGCATTCGAACCCTGGTGGATGGAGGAGCCCACGAGCCCGGACGACATCCTGGGCCACGCGCGTATCGCGCGCGAGGTTGCCCCGATCCGGATCGCGACCGGCGAGCACTGCCACAACCGCACGATGTTCAAGCAGCTCATGCAGGTCGGCGGACTCGCCGTGTGCCAGCTCGACGCCTGCCGGCTCGGCGGCGTCAACGAAGTGCTTGCCGTACTGCTGCTCGCCGCGCGGTTTGGCATCCCGGTCTGCCCCCACGCCGGCGGCATCGGCCTCTCGGAGTACGTCCAGCATCTGTCGCTGATCGACTACATCTCGATCAGCGGCGAGAAGAGCGACCGGGTGATCGAGTACGTCGACGAGCTGCACGAGCACTTCGTCGCCCCGGCTCAGATCCGTGACGGCCGCTACGTTGTGCCGGATACTCCCGGCTACAGCGTCGAGATGCTCCCCGAATCGCTCGAGGAATACGCGTTTCCCGACGGTGCCGCATGGCGCGCCAGCGCCGGCGGCCCGGTGTCGGCGTCCGTCATGCGTGGGCGATGAGCGTCAGAGCCCCCATGCAGCGTCTGGTGCGCGTGTCCGACCCATCCGGTCGCGTGCGCGTCGGAGTGGTCGATGGCGAGCAGCTTCGCGTGCTACCCACGGACGACATGCTGGGAACGCTGCAGGGCGCCGAGCTGCCCGCGGTCGAGACCGTGCCGATCGTCGACGTCGAGACGCTTACGTTGCCCGAATCGTGGAGGTTGCTGGTGCCTCTTGTCGCGCCGGAGACGTGGGCGGCAGGCGTGACGTACGAGCGCAGCCGCGAGGCGCGCGTGCGCGAGAGCCAGGTCGTTGACGTCTATGACTTGGTGTACGAGGCGGAGCGCCCGGAGCTGTTCCTCAAGGATGCGGCCGGGCGGCGCACGGTCGGGCCCGGCGCGCCGATCGCGACGCGCGCCGACGCTTCCTGGACCGTGCCCGAGCCCGAGCTTGCGGTCGTGCTCGGCGCCGATGGTGCTCCGCTCGCGGTCACGATCGGCAACGACGTTTCCTCACGCGACATCGAGGGCACCAATCCCCTGTATCTGCCCCAGGCCAAGATCTACGCAAATGCTTGCTCGCTCGGTCCGGCGCTCCTCGTGCCGACCGACTGGAGGGTCCCGTTCGACATCGAGCTGCGGATCCTCGATCGCAGCGGGGAGCTCGTCTTCGCCGAGGAGACCTCAACGGCGAACATGCGCCGCTCGATCGATGAGCTGGTGGAGTTCCTGCGCCGCGACAATCCGGTGCCGGCGGGCACGGTGCTGTTGACCGGCACCGGCATCGTGCCGCCGGATAACGTCTCCCTGGAGCCCGGACAGTCGGTCGAGATTCGCGTGCCGGGAATCGGGACGCTCCGCAATCCGGTCGCGGCGGCCACGCGTTCCAGTGAGCGAAAGGAGGGTCTAGCCCATGTCTGACACGATCGCCGCAATTGGCGGTGAGAACTTCATCGCCGGCCAATGGACTCCGAGCCAGGGCGGCCGGACGTACGAACGTCACAACCCGTGGCGCCCGGCGGAGGTGGTGGGCGAGTTCCCGAGCTCCGACGCACAGGACGTCGCGGCCGCGGTCGGCGCGGCCGAGTCGGCGTGGCCCGCGTGGTCGGGGCTGCCGGCGGCCAGGCGAGGCGCATTCCTGGCCCGTGCGGCCGACGCGATCGAGGCGCGCCTCGAGGAGATCGCGCGCGACATGACGCGCGAGATGGGCAAGCCGCTGCGCGAGTCGCGTCTGGAGGCGGGGCGGGCCGCGGCCATCTTTCGCTTCTTCGCGGGTGAGGGGTGGCGGCCGCTGGGAGAGGTGTTCGAGCAGTCTGCGACGGGCGCGGCCGTCTATACCCGCCGCCGACCGCTGGGGGTGGTGGGTCTGATCACGCCATGGAACTTCCCGGCCGCGATCCCGGCCTGGAAGTCGGCGCCGGCGCTCACCTACGGGAACACCGTGGTGCTCAAGCTGGCCCAGGACGCACCCCTCACCGGGCTGCATCTGGCGCGCGCGCTCGAGGAGGCCGAGCTCCCGCAAGGGGTCTTCAACGTGGTGATCGGGCGCGGCGGCGACGTCGGTGAGCCGTTGGTCGCCGACGAGCGCGTGCGTGCGATCTCGTTCACCGGCTCGGTGCCCGTCGGGCACGGCGTGCGAGAGCTGGCAACGCGCGCGGGCAAGCGGGTGCAGCTCGAGCTCGGGGGCCACAACCCGCTGATCGTCGCCGACGACGCCAAGCTCGACGCCGCCGTGCAGGCCGCCTACGCCGGCGCGTTCTGGTCGGCGGGCCAGAAGTGCACCGCCACGCGGCGCATCTATGCCCAGGACGGGATCTATGACGAGTTCCGAACCCGGTTCCTGGAGCGCGTCTCCGAGGGCAAGGTCGGGGACCCGGCCGATCCCGAAACCGAGGTCGGGCCGATCGTCAACGAGAGCCAGTTCGACACCGTGCTCGCGGGCATCGCCCGCGGCCGCGAGGAGGGCGGTACCCTGCTGGCCGGCGGCGAGCGCGCCGATCCCGACGCGTACCTGATCGCTCCGACGGTGTTCGAGGACGTGGCCGACGACGCGTTCCTCTCCTGCGAGGAGGTGTTCGGGCCGGTCACGTCGCTGTATCGCTTCCGCACGCTCGACGAGGCGATCGAACGCGCCAACTCCGTCCGCTTCGGGCTCTCCGCGTCGGTGTTCACGACCGACCTGGAAAGCGCCGACCGCTGCGTCCGCGAGCTGCAAGCGGGAATCCTCCACGTCAACTCGCAGACCGCCGGCGCGGACGTACACGTGCCGTTCGGGGGTTCCAAGTCCTCCGGCTACGGCCCTCACGAGCAGGGACGCGGCGCGATCGAGTTCTATACGGAGGAGATCACGGTCTACCAGGATGTCTGACGAGCGCTGGCTGATCACCGGCGCGCTCGGCTGCATCGGCAGCTGGTGCTGCCGGCAGCTGGTTCGCGAGGGGCACGCGGTGGTTGGCCTCGATCTCTCCGAGGACCGCCACCGGCCCGAGCTCATCATGACCCCCGAAGAGGTCAGCGAGGTCAACCACGTCCGCGGCGACATCACCGACCTGGCGGACATCGAACGCGTCCTCGACCGGGAGCGCATCAGCCACGTCATCCACCTGGCCGCCATGCTCGTGCCGCTGGCGGCCGCGGACCCGCCCCGCGGCGCGCTGGTCAACGTGGTCGGCACGGTCAACATGTTCGAGGCGGTGAAGCGCCGTGGCCTCCCCCGCCTGGCGTATGCGAGCTCGGCCGCGGTGTATGACCGCAGCGACGGCGCCCGGGTGGCCGAAGACGCCGACGGTCACCCGATAAACCACTACGGCGTTCACAAGCAGGCCAACGAGGGCGCCGCGCGGGTCTACTGGCGCGACGAGCGCGTGGCGAGCGTCGGGCTGCGACCGCACATCGTCTACGGGCCGGGACGCGACCACGGCATGACCGCCGGCCCGACGCTGGCGATGGCGGCCGCGGCACGCGGTGAGCGCTACGAGATTCCGTTCGGGGGACGGGCCCAGTTCCAGTACGCCCCCGACGCCGCCCGGCTGTTCATCGAAGCCGCCCGCTCGCCGGGCGAAGGCGCCGAAGTCCATAACCTGGGCGGACCGCCGGAGCACGTGACCGACGTGATCGCCGCGATCGAGGCGGTCTTACCCGAGGCCGCCGGGAGGATCACGTTCGCAAACGACACGCTGCTGCCGCTGCCCGAGGAGATGGATGCCGTCAACCCGGTGACCACCCCGCTGCCGGTCGGCGTCCGCGAGACGATCGAGGTGCTCCGCGCAGCGCGCGCCTAACCACAGCGATTGCCCCGCGAAGCCAAGGCCCTGTTAGGGTCGCGTGCCGTGAGCGCCAAGACCGTGGTCCTGGTCGGCACACTGGACACCAAGGGGGATGAATACGCCTACCTCCGCGAGCGGCTGGGCCTGCACGGCGTGCGCACCCTGCTGGTCGACGCCGGCACGCTCGAGGAGCCGCGCACCAAACCCGACATCGATCGCCACGAGGTCGCCGCCGCCGCGGGCGCCGACCTCGACGAGCTCACGACGGCCCGTGACCGCGGCCGTGCCGTGACCGCGATGGCGAACGGGGCCGCCGCGATCGTGCGCCGCCTCTACGAGGAGGGGCGCTGCGACGGGGTGCTCGCGGCGGGCGGTTCCGGCAACACGGCTATCGCGACCAGCGCGATGCGCGCCCTCCCGGTCGGCGTTCCCAAGCTGATGGTCTCGACCATGGCCGCCGGCGACACGCGAGACTACATGGGCGCGGGCGACGTCGCGATGATGGCGTCGGTTACCGACATCTCGGGCATCAACTCGATCTCCGCGCGGATCCTCGCCAACGCCGCCGCGGCCATGGCGGGCATGGTCGACGCGCCGGCGGTGGAGCTGCGCGAACAGCGACCGCTGGTCGGCGCGACGATGTTCGGAGTCACCACCCCGTGCGTGACGGCCGCGCGCGAAGCCCTCGAGCGTGACGGCTACGAGGTGCTCGTGTTCCACGCCACCGGAACCGGTGGGACGGCGATGGAGGGGCTGATCGACTCGGGGTTCATCGTCGGTGTGCTCGACATCACGACAACCGAGCTGTGCGACCGGCTCGTCGGCGGCGTACTCCCGGCCGGTCCGGAGCGGCTCGAGGTCGCTGGGCGCAAGGGCATTCCCCAGGTCGTCTCCCTGGGCGCGCTCGACATGGTCAACTTCGGACCACGCGACACCGTTCCGCCCGAGTTCGAGAAGCGCAACCTGTACGTGCACAACCCCTCGGTGACGCTGATGCGCACCACGCCCGAGGAGTGCGCCGAGCTCGGGCGGATCATCGCGCGCAAGCTCGAGGGCGCGCGCGGGCCCGTGGCGTTGTTCGTCCCGCTGAAGGGGGTGTCGGCGATCGACGTGGAGGGCGGCCCGTTCTACGACCGCGAAGCCGACGAGGCGCTGTTCGGCGCGCTGCGCGACAGTCTCCCCCCCAACGTCGAGGTGCACGAGCTCGATCGCGACATCAACGACCCCGAGTTCGCCGCCGCGATGGTCGCCAAGCTCGAGGAGTTCCTGGCGTGACCGGCGATGAGGCGCGAGCGCGCCTGCGCGCGGCCCTGGACTCGGGCGCAGTCGTGATCGGCGCCGGCGCGGGAACGGGCCTTTCCGCCAAGTGCGCTGAAGCGGGCGGCGCCGACCTGATCATCATCTACAACTCCGGGCGCTACCGGATGGCCGGGCGCGGGTCGCTGGCCGGGCTGATGCCCTACGGCGACGCGAACGCGATCGTCATCGAGATGGGAAACGAGGTGTTGCCGGTCGTCAAGCAGACGCCGGTGCTGGCGGGAGTGTGCGGGACCGATCCCTTCCGGCTCATGCCCAGGTTCCTGGCGCAGGTGCGGGAGGCCGGGTTCGCCGGCGTGCAGAACTTCCCCACGGTCGGCCTGATCGACGGCATCTTCCGCGCGAACCTCGAGGAGACCGGGATGAGCTACGACCTCGAGGTCGAGATGATCGGCCAGGCGCGCGAGCTCGGGCTGCTGACCGCTCCCTATGTGTTCGACGCCGCATCGGCCGAGGCGATGACGCGCGCCGGCGCGGACGTGCTCGTCCCGCACATGGGGCTCACGACCAAGGGGACGATCGGGGCGCACACGGCTGTGACGCTCGATGAGTGCGTCACGCTGATCCAGCAGATGCGCGACGCCGCGGTGGCGATCAACCCCGAGGTGATCGTGCTCTGCCACGGCGGGCCGATCGCCGAGCCGGAGGACGCGGCCTACGTGCTCGAGCGCACCACGGGCGTCGTCGGCTTCTTCGGCGCGTCGAGCATGGAGCGGCTGCCGACCGAGGTTGCGATGACCGAGAACATGCGCCGGTTCAAGGCGATTCCAAACCGGAAGGAGAGAGGATGAGCACGTTCGTCAAGAACGCCAACATCGAGCACGAGCAGTTCGACTGGGGCGACGTCGGGTGGCGGTGCTCGCCCGCCACCGGCGCCAGGCAGATCGTGGTCATGGACGTCACGCTCGAGCCCGGCGGCGGCCACGACTTTCACCGCCACCCCGGCCAGGAGGAGATGATCATCGTCAGGCAAGGGCAGATCACCCAGTACCTCGAGCGCGAGTCGACGACGCTCGGAGTGGACGACTCGGTGTTCATCGAGGCCGATGTCGTGCACGCGTCGTTCAACGAGAGCGATCAGCCCGCGCTCCTACAGGTTGTCATCGCGCCGTCGCTCGGCGAAGGCAGCGGCTACGGGCTGGTGGACGTCTCCGGCGAGGAGCCGTGGGCGTCGCTGCGCAGCTCCTAGAACCCGTCTGCCTTCAGCTCGTCGGCTGATGGCACGACGACAGGGCCGTCGGGCGGTTGAGTGAAGCGGATCGGGTTACCGAACGGATCGCGCAGCGCGCAGTCCGTACCGTAGAAGCGCTCGGTCGGCTCCTGGGTGAACTCGACGCCGGCCGCGCGGAGCTTTTCGTAGGTGCCGCGGCAGTCATCGGTTTGAAAGATCACGCCGCCGCCTGCTCCACCCTTGGCCACCAGCTCCCGGATCTGCTCCGCGGTGGCGTCGTCGTACGCGGGCGGGCCCGGCAGCATCAGGCCGAGCTCGAGGTCGGGCTGCTCGGGAGGAGTAACGGTGAGCCAGCGCATGAAACCGAGGTCAGCATCCGTGTGGACCACCATCCCTAGCTTGCCAACGTAGAAGTCGAGCGCCTCATCCTGGTCGAGGACGTGAATGAAGGTGTGAGTGATTCGCTTTGAGCAGGGGTTGTCCCGGCGCTCGTGGAACTTTGAGGTGACGGCGGTCCCTCCTGCCCGTCCGCTCCCGGTGGGAGCGTGATGGGCGATCAAGCCACGATCTAAGGAGGAACCGCCGTGAGTCAGACCGTACCGGTCGTGCAGGCGACCGATCATGAGGCCGTGTTCCCCGAGCGCGTCCAAGAAGCGCTCGGGCAGCTCGTTGGGGCAGCGAGGGAAGGGCTCCTCGCGCTGTCTGTCGAGGTCGGGCTGGGTGTGCTCAGAGAGCTGCTCGAAGAGGAGGTAGATCAGGTCGTTGGCCCGAAGGGGAAGTGGAACCCGGAGCGGACCGCGATCCGTCACGGCCGTGAGAGCGGGGAGGTCACGCTCGGCGGCCGGCGCGTGCCGGTCAAGCGGCCGCGGGCCAGGACCGTTGACGGGGAGTCGGAGATACCCCTTGTGACCTACGACCATTTCGCTAATCGCGACCAGCTCGGCGAGGTCGTGCTCGAGCGGATGCTCGCCGGTGTATCAACCCGCCAGTACCGCCGGGCGCAGGACCCGGTCGGCGAGGAACTCCAGACCAACGAGCGGTCGACGTCGAAGTCGGCGGTATCGCGGGCGTTCGTGGATCGAACCCGGGAGGCGTTGTGGGCACTGATGTCCCGTCCGCTTCAAGACATGCGGCTGGCGGTGATCATGCTCGACGGGATCGAGCTGCACGGGCGCACCAACATCGTCGCCCTGGGGATCACCACCGCGGGCGACAAGCTCGCGCTGGGGTTGTGGGAAGGCTCCACCGAGAACGCCACCGTCGCCTCGGCGCTGTTGTCCGACCTGGTCGACCGGGGGCTCCATGTCGAGCAGGGGCTGCTGTTCATCATTGATGGGTCCAAGGCGCTCAGGAAGGCCATACGCGAGGTGTTCGGCGATGACGTGCCGGTCCAGCGTTGCGTGCAGCACAAACTACGCAACGTAGTGGATCATCTCCCCGAACGCGACCGCGAACCTGTCAAGACCAGGCTACGTCGCGCCTGGGCAGAGACCGACCACGACCGCGCGCTCGAGCAGCTCACCCGGCTCGCCACCGAGCTCGACCGCGCCCATCCCGGAGCCGCCGCCTCGCTCCGGGAAGGGATGGAGGAGACGCTGACGGTCACCCGGCTCGGTGTCACCGGCAAGCTCAAGCTCACGTTGCAGTCGACCAACCCCTGCGAATCGATGATCGCCACCGTCCGGGTCATTCAGCGCAACGTCAAGAACTGGTCCTCGGGCGAGATGTGCCTGCGCTGGACCGCCGCCGGGATGCTCGAAGCCGAGAGCCGCTTCCGCAAAGTGCAGGGCTTCCGCGGCCTCGCCAACCTGGCTGTCCTGATAGAACGCGACCTCTACCGCCGCCGTCACCACCTCGACCAGGAGGTCACCACTACAGTCACTGTGTAACTATCACACACGGGCCGCTGTCACCGAAATTCCACGACGAACGGGACAAGCTCCTTGAGCATGGCCGACACGCTAGACGGAACTTTTTGAGTGGTTGGGGCCCGATCGCTCGTGATTGCGGCGGTTGGGCTTCTTTTTGGCGGCGTGATGTAGCCAAAGTTGCGGTTGAGTGTGTCCGGTGGTACGGCTATAGTGCCGAGTGTGCCTAGGCGTGGTGGTCGGGCTCATGTAGCCACAATCAGGACGAAGGGCAAGGACGGGGCGGAGTACACCTCGTATTTGCTGCGCCGCTCCTATCGGGAGGGCGGCAAGGTCCGTCACGAGAATCTGGGCAACCTCTCGCACCTGCCGATCGAGGTCATCGAGGCGATCCGCAAGATGCTCGCCGGCCGGGTCCTGGTCGATCTCGAGGAGCAGTTCGGGATCGAGACCTCGCTCGGTCATGGGCATGTCGCCGCCGTGCTTTGCCTGCTGCGCCGGCTCGATCTGGAGCGGCTGATCTCGCGGGAGCGCTTGCGGGAGCGGGACCTGGCGGTGGCGATGATCTGCCAGCTGGTGATCGCGCCGTCCTCGAAGCTGTCGATGACCCGCCGGTTCGCGCAGACCACGCTCGCCGAGGAGCTTGAGCTGGGAGAGGTCACCGAGGCGGAGCTTCTTTCTGCGATGGACTGGCTGCTCTCACGCCAGGACCGGATTGAGAGGACGCTGGCGCGCCGGCACCTGCAAGACGGCGGGTTTGTGCTCTATGACCTGTCCTCCAGCTATGTGGAGGGGCGCTGCTGTGAGCTGGCTGCGTTGGGGCACAACCGTGACGGCAAGAAGGGCAAGCTGCAGGTCAACTGGGGCCTCATATGCTCGCCGGAGGGACGGCCGGTGTCGGTCCAGGTGCATCCCGGCAACACCGAGGACTCGACCACGCTGCCGGGCGCGATGGAGAGGATCCGCGAGCGGTTCGGGATCGAGCGAGTGCTCCTGGTCTCAGACCGGGCGATGATCACCGAAGCGCACGCCAAGACGCTCAAGGACCTGGGTGCGGGATTCGTCTCCGCGTTAAAGACCGCGCAGATCCGCAAGCTGATGAGCTCGGGCGATCTGCAGCTGTCGCTGTTTGACGAGACCAACCTCGCGGAGATCGCGAGCGAGGAGTTCCCCGGAGAGCGGCTGGTGGTGTGCCGCAACCCGCACCTGGCCGCGGAGCGAGCGCGCAAGCGCGAGGACCTCCTCCAAGCGACGGAGCGCGAGCTGGACAAGGTCTGCCAGATGGTCTCAGGACCGCGCGGCTCGTTGCGCAACGCTCCCGGTGGCAAGATCGGCGAGCGCGCCGGTCGCGTCTCTAACAGGTACAAGGTCGCCAAGCACTTCGAGCTAAAGATCGCCGATCGCTCCTTCAGCTATCGGCGCAAGTCCGAGCAGATCGCCGCCGAGGCCGCGCTCGACGGCATCTACGTGCTGCGCACCACCTGCCCCAAGGACGAGCTGACCAGCCAGGCGGTGGTGCGCGTCTACAAGCAGCTGAAGCTCGCAGAGCGCGCGTACCGCACGATCAAAGACGCGCTCGATGTCCGGCCGATCCGCCACTACCTCAACGACCGAGTCGAAGCGCACTTCTTCCTGTTCCTGCTCGCCTACTACCTGCTGTTCGAGCTACAAGCTCGGCTAGCGCCGATGCTCTACACAGACGACGAGCCGCTGATGCCGACCGACCCCGTCGCGCCCGCCAAACGATCCCCCGCCGCCAAAGCCAAAGACGCAAACCACCGCACCGCCGACGGCCTGCCCGCCTACACCCTCTCCGACCTGATCGGCGAGCTCGGCACCGTCTGCCGCAACCAACTACGCATCGGCCAAAGCAAACACACCTTCCCCCGCCTCACCAACACCAACAAAATCCAGGCCAAGGCGCTCGAACTCCTCGACGTCAAGCTCGCCGCGTAGCCAAAGCCACACCAACCCCGAACCCCTCAACCGCCCGCCAGGCCAGGCAACTCACTCACCCAACCTCAAAAAGTTCCGGCTAGAGGCCGCCGGGCCGGGCCGCTTCTCCGAATCTGCTCTGTTGAGTCCTTAGCCCGCGGGGCGCAGCCACGCCATCGCCCAGCACGCCGGCACCCGCAGCGCGTCCCCATTCCCGGCGAACCGGGCGCGGTACGCGGATGGCGGCTCGCCGATGACTTCCCGAAAGGTGCGGCTGAACGTGCCGAGGCTGCTGAAGCCGACGTCGAGGCAGATCTCGGTCACCGGCTGGCGGGTCTCGCGCAGAAGTTCCATAGCTCGCTCTACCCGCCGGCGCTGAAGGTACCTGTGCGGCGTCTCGCCGAACGTCGCCCGGAACTGGCGGCTGAAGTGCGCAGGGGACACGTGAGCGACCCGCGCCAGCGCCGGAATGTCGAGCGGCCGCGCGAACGCGCGGTCCATCGTGTCGCGGGCACGCAGCATCCTGCGGTTGCGATCCTCGATTGCGCGAGACACCGTTCGACAGGCTACGTGACCGACCGCGGATTCTCGATTCGCGCGACGACGTCCGACACGAACGCGCCGAGCGTGTGGCCGTCGAGCACGCGGTGGTCGCCCGAGACCGCGAGCGCGACGATCGGCCGGACCACGACCTGACCGTTCACGGCCACCGGGCGCTCCTGCAACCGGCCCACTCCGAGATTGGCTACTTCGCCGGGCTTGATGATCGGCGTGCCCAGCCATCCTCCCAGGCTGCCGAAGTTGTTCAGCGTGAACGTGCCACCGCGGACCTGATCCGGCCGCAGTCGGTCCTCGCGCGCCGCGGCCGTCAGCTCGGCGACTTCCAGGGCCAGCTCGGGGATCCCCTTGGTGTCCGCTTGCTTGACCGCCGGCACGACCAGGCCCTGCGGGGCGGCAATGGCGATTCCGATGTTGTATTCGGAGTGCAGCGTGATCTGCTCGCGCTCCATGTCGATCGAGGCGTTGACGTACGGATGGCGCCTGAGCGCGTCGACGGCGATGCGCAGCAGCAGCGGTGTGAGCGTCAGCGCGCGGTGGACGCTCTCGTCGGTGGCCTCCTCACGCAGCTCTCGCCGCCAGCGCAGCAGCTCGGTCGCGTCCACGTCCCGGTAGTCGATGATGTGGGGAATCGTTCGCCAGGCCTCGGTCATCGTCCGGGCGATCGTCCGCCGGACCCCGCGCAGTGGGACCACCTGGTCCGCACCCTCGAGATCACTGAGCTCGATCCGGCCACCCGGGCCGCTGCCGTGGATCTGCTCGAGGTCGAGCCCCAGCTCCGCCGCGCGCCGGCGCACCGCGGGTGAGGCCAGCGCCCGCGGCCGAGCCGGAACGGCCGCCGCCTCGGACGCGGCGCCCGCAGCCGCCAGCGCGGGCGCCGCGGCGGTCTCCGCCGGCTCGAACACCGCCAGCACCGCGCCAACCGCCACCGTGTCACCGACGCCCGCGCGCAGCTCGAGCACGCGGCCGCTCGTCGGGCAGGGGATCGTGACCGTGGCCTTGTCGGTCTGCACATCGGCCAGGGGGTCGTCCTCGCGCACCTCCTGACCCGCCGCGACGTGCCATTCGATGAGCTCGCCGGCGTCGATGCCCTCGCCGACGTCGGGGAACCTGAACTCGAGCGCCATCAGGCCGCGGCCATCACGCGCCGGATGCCGTCGACCGCGCGCTCGACGCTCGGGACGTAGAGCTGCTCGAGCGAGGAGATCGGGTACGGGGCGTCCGGCGCGGCCACGCGCAGAACCGGGGCCGTGAGCGACCAGAACGCCTGCTCGACGATCGTGGCCACCACCTCCGCGCCGAACCCGGCGGTCAGCGGCGCCTCGTGGACCACGAGCGCGCGGCCGGTGCGCGCCACCGCCTCGCCGAGCCCCTCGGCGTCCAGCGGCACCAGCGTGCGCAGGTCGACCACCTGGCACGAGATTCCCTCCTCGGCGGCCAGCTCGGCGGCCTGCTCGGCCGCGACGACGGCGGCGCTCCAAGCGACCAGGGTGATGTCGCTGCCCTCGCGGACGACGCGCAACCGGCCGAACGGGACCCGGTGTTCCTCGTCGGGCACCTCGTCTCGAATCAGGCGGTAGCCTCGCAGCGGCTCGCAGAACAGCACCGGGTCCTCGCCGCGGATGGCCTCGGTCAGGAGCCCCTTCGCGTCCGAGGCGGTGGCCGGCATCACGACCTTCAACCCGGGAGAGTTCGCGTACTTGGCCTCGTGGGCGTCGGAATGCATCTCCGGCGTGCGGACGTTGCCGCCGAACGGGGCGCGGATCACGATCGGCATCGGGTAGCGGCCCTGTGAGCGAAAGCGCATGCGGGCCACCTGCCCCTCGAGCTGATGGAACGCCTGCGAGGCGAAGCCGAGGAACTGGATCTCGGGAATGGGCCGCAGGCCGCTGCACGCCAGCCCGACCGCCGAGCCTACGATCACGCCCTCGGCCAGTGGCATGTCGACGACGCGGTCCTCGCCGAAGCGCTCCTGGAGCCCCTCGGTGGCGCGGAACATCCCGCCGTTGTGGCCGATGTCCTGACCCAGCAGGATGATCCGCTCGTCGCGCTCCATCTCCGCCGCGAGCGTGCCGCGGATCGCCTCGACCATGTTGCGCTCAGGCATCGTCGTCGACCAGTGCGCGGCGCTGCTGCACCAGGCGCGCCGGCGGGTCGGCGTAGACATTGTCGAAGAGCTGCTGGCCGCGGCCGCCGGCTTGTGGCTCGGCGGCCGCGAGGGCGGCCCGGATCTCCTCATCGATCTCCTCGCGCAGCTGCTGCTCGACGGCGTCGTCGAGGACCCCGGCCGCGTGCAGATAGGTACGCAGCCGGGCCACCGGGTCGAGGGCGCGGTGCGCCTCGAGCTCCTCGGGCGGGACGTAGCGGGTCGGGTCGTCGGCCGTATTGTGCGGACCCATCCGGTAGGTTCGCGACTCGATCAGCGTGGGGCCTTCGCCGGCGCGAGCCCGCTCGACCGCCCTGGCCGTGGCCTCGTAGACGGCGAACAGGTCGTTGCCGTCTACGAGCTCGCCGGGGAAGCCGTAACCCGCGGCTCGGGCGGCTAGGCTCGCCGTCGCCGTCTGCTTGGAGAGCGGGGTCGATATCGCCCAGCGGTTGTTCTGGAGGAAGAAGATCACCGGCGCCCGCCGCACGCCGGCGAGATTGCACGCCTCGTGAAAGTCGCCTTCGGAGGAGCCGCCGTCGCCGAAGTACACGCACACCACGCCGTCGCGGCCCTGGTGGCGCAGACCCCAGGCCAGGCCGACGGCGTGCGGGAGCTGGGTGGCGAGCGAGATCTGGATCGGCAGCAGGTTGACCGCGTCGGGCATCCGGTTGCCCGTCGGGTTTCCCATGAGGTAGAGGAAGAAGAGCTCGAGCCTGTACCCCTGGCGCAGCATCGCGGGGAGCTCGCGGTACTGGGGGACGACCCAGTCGCGGGCGGGGTCGAGCGCGAACGCGGATCCGACCACGGAGGCCTCCTGGCCGTTGACCGGCGAGAAGGTGCCGAGCCGTCCCTGGCGCTGGAGGCTGAACGCGCGCTCGTCGATCCGGCGCGAGAGCAGCATCAGGCGGTACGCGTCCAGCAGCTGTTCCCTTGACAGGGCTGGGTCGTACCCGTCGGGCACCGTCCCGTCGGGCGCGAGGATGCGCGTCGGCTCGAGTTCGCCCGCAGTGGTGACTACCGCCATCAGAAGCCACCGTAACCGACGAACCCGCCGTCGACAAGGACGTGGCCGGCGGTCATGTAGGACGCCGCGTCGGAGGCCACGAACGCGACGACCCGTGCTACCTCCTGGGGCGTGGCCAGGCGCCCGAGCGGGGTGCGGCGCTCGATGTCGCGCTCGTCGAAGGCGCCGCGGCGCATGTTCTCTTCTACGAGCTCGGTGGCGACGTAACCGGGGCTTACCGCCACGCAACGCACCCCTCGGCCCGCCCACTCGATCCCGAGCACTTTGGTGAGGCCGAGCAGACCGTGCTTGGCGGAGGCGTAGGCGGCGCGGCCGGGCATCGCGGTGTGCGCGAGGGCCGAAGCGATGTTGATGATCACCCCGCGGCCGGCGGCGAGCATGTGGCGACCGGCCGCCTGGGAACAGAGAAACGGCGCCGTCAGGTCGAGGTCGATCACCCGCCGCCAGTCGGCCTCGGCCAGGTTTTCGGATGGCGCGATGAACCCGACCCCGGCGTTGTTGACGAGGATGTCGAGGCCGTGCAGGTCCTCGACCGCTGCCTTGATCAGCGCCTCGACGTGGGTCGGGTCGCACACGTCGGCCGCGACTGCGAGGGCGCGTCCGCCGGCTGAGTTGATGTCTTGCGCGACCCGCTCGGCCCGGTCCTGGCGGCGGGAGTTCACCACCACGGCCGCGCCCGCCGCGGCCAGCTCGCGCGCGATCGCCTCGCCGATCCCACTCGAGGACCCGGTGACGATCGCCACCCGGCCGGCCAGCGAGTTACCCGGCGCGCGCGCCACGGCGCCGCTCAGGAGGTGGCGGGGAGCGTGCGGGACCGGACCGGCCGGTCCCGCGCGTCATGCCTGCTCGTTGTTTTCTAGACGGTCGCGAGATGGGCGGCCTCGAACGCCCCGGTCAGCGGGCCGGGGAAGGCGTCGTTGTCGAGGATCTTGCCCGGGACGCTGTCGAACAGGCGCCCGATCACCCGTCCGTGCTCGATCACCGCCGGCCGGTCGTGGACGGGGAGCACGAAGCGGCCCGAATTGATGGCCTTGCGGATCGCCGCCTTCTCCTGACGCTTGGTGGTGGCGTGGTTGCCGGTGACGGCCGGATCCATGTACATCACCTGCAGGAACGGGCTGTTGAGCTGGTTGTCCACGTCGTAGATGACGTCGCCGCAGATGCAGGCCGTCCCCTCGTCGGTGTCCACCAGCACGTTCATCGACCCCTCGGTGTGACCGCCGGCGGCCTCGCAGCGAACGCCGGGGATGATCTCCTCGGGGCCGCCTATCTCGAGGTCGAGCAGCTGCAGCGCGCCGTGCGCGTGCAGCCGGTCCACGAGGTGCTTGATGTAGTCGGCCGGATACTGCTCGCCCATCATCCCCGACACCGAGAACTCCAGCTCGCGCCGGTTGATGACCACGACCGTGTCCATCGGGAACTCGGAGTCCTTGCCGGCGTGGTCGATGTGCAGGTGGGTGTGGAGGATGAAGCCGACGTCGCCCTTCTCCAAGCCGTGCTTGGCGAGCTGCTTGTCCATGCCCTGGTCCCCGTTGTAGAACCCCTTCATCCCGAGGTTGCCCATGATCTCGGGATGGCTGAAGCCGGTGTCGACGACGATCGGCGTCTCACCGCCGGTGATCAGAAACCCGAACGTGGGGACCTGAAGCGGGGTCCCGCAGTTGTGGCCAAGGACGAGGAAGCTCGACTCGAGCTCGATGTCGCCCAGGTCCAGGACCTTGATCTCCAGACCCATGCTTTCCCTCCTTTGTAGAAACTGGTCCGTCGAGGCAAGCATCGCACCGCGGCATACGGGCGTCAACGCCGAGGCGCCGGAGAGCGTCGAGGAGGCTCTTTCGCTGCTCGCCGGGGTTGACGGGGCGCGAGTGCTGGCCGGCGGCCAAAGCCTTCTCCAGTTGATGAAGTTCCGTCACGCGAAGCCCTCGACGCTCGTGGACATCAACGGGGTCGGCGAGCTCGACGCGGTCGAGCAACGCGACGGCGAGCTGCGCGTTGGTGCGCTCGTGCGCCGCTCCCGATCACGGCGGAGCAGATCGTGGCGTGGGTCGCGCCGGCGCGGCGCCCTGACTGACGCCGCCTCTATATAAACCTTTGCGTGAAGCCCGCGAACGGCCACCGACCGCTGATGTTGCTGGCCGGCATGTTCCTGGCTTCGCTGGCGCTGCGTCCGCAGCTGGTCGGCATCGGCCCGCTGCTCTCCACGATCCAGCACAGCCTGGGCGTATCGCACTCGGTGGCCGGCCTGCTGTCGACCGTGGTCGTGCTCTGTATGGGCGTGTTCGCGCCGGCCGCGTTCTTGATCGCGAGACGTGTGGGAACGCGCTGGACGATCGCCGGCGCGTTGACCCTGATTGCGGTGTTTGGCCTGGGTCGGGCGATCGCGAAGCCGCCGGCGGCGGTCATCCTGCTGACCCTGCCGGTTGGGATCGGCATAGCGGTCGCCGGCAGCCTGATGCCACTGGTCGTGCGGGAGTCGTGGCCAGGGCGTCCGGTCCTGGCCACCTCGGCCTACACCACCGGAATCGGACTCGGAGCGGCAGTCGCCGCGGCCGCGGCGGTACCCCTTTCGCATGCCCTTGGCACCTGGCGCGACTCGCTGGCGGCGTTTTCCGTGTTCACGGCGGCGATGGTGGTGGCGTGGATCGCGCTGACGCCCGGATACGGGACGCGCACGGTGGGCCCGGCTGGGTCTGGGGGCCTCCCGCGCCTGCCGCTCGGGATGGGCGTAGCCTGGCTGCTTGTCGCGCTGTTCGCGTTGGTGTCGATCACCTATTACGGGGTGAACGCCTGGCTGCCGTCCTCGTTCACCGAGCGTGGCTGGAGCCACGCGAGCGCGGGCGCGCTTCTGACCGTCGTCAACGCTGTGACGGTTCCGGTCGGCGTGTTCCTGGCCTTTCGCGGAGACGTGTTCGGCTCGCGGCGCTTCTGGCTCGGGGCGGGCGCGATCTCCCAGCTCGCCGGGTTGCTGGGGGTGATCCTGGCGCCGGCGGCGGGCTGGGCGTGGGCTGTGCTGATCGGGGGTGGGATTGGGCTGCTGTTCCCGTCGTTGATGCTGATGCCGCTCGACGTCGCCGATCGCCCCGCCGACGTTGGGGCGATGGCGGCACTGATGCTCGGCGCCGGCTACACGCTTGCCTCCACGGGACCGGCCCTGCTGGGGTTGGTCCGCGATGCAGCGGGATCGTTCACGCTCGCGATCTGGCTGATGGTCGCCGTCACCGCGGTGGTCCTGGCGATCGTGCTGTTGATCTCCAACGAGCGATTGCGCCGGCACCCTCGGGCGAGGGCGGCACCCGAGCCGGCGGAGCCGGTTGCCACCGTCAATTGACGCGGGCCGAGCCCTCCGGTTACGGTCCCCGCTAGGTGTGCTGGATCTGCCCCCAATACGGGGGGTTATCCAGCACAGGACATGAGGAGGCTGGAGGCCAGATGGCGAGACCGATCACACTGTTCACCGGCCAGTGGGCCGATCTCCCACTCGAGGAGCTGGCCGCCAAGGCCGCCGGTTGGGGATTCGATGGCCTCGAGCTGGCGTGCTGGGGGGATCACTTCGAAGTGGACCGTGCGCTGGCCGAACCCGACTACGTGGCCGCGAAGCGGGCGCTGCTCGAGCACCACGGACTCGGATGCTGGGCGCTCGGCGCCCACCTCGTGGGCCAGGCCGTGTGCGACCCGATCGACCGGCGTCACGAGGCGGTGTTGCCGCCCGAGGTGTGGGGCGACGGCGAGCCGGAGGGGGTGCGCGGCCGGGCAGCCCAGCGGATGGCCGACACCGCGCGCGCGGCCGCGGCGATGGGCGTGACCCAGGTCAACGGCTTCACCGGCTCGCACGTGTGGCACCTGCTCTACTCGTTCCCGCCGAACGACTTCGACGAGATCGAGCGCGGCTACGCCGACTTCGCCGAGCGGTGGAACCCGATCATCGACGTGTTCGACGAGGAGGGCGTGCGCTTCGGGCTCGAGGTACACCCGACCGAGGTGGCCTACGACTTCGTGACGACGCGCAAGGCGCTCGCCGCGATCGGCCAGCGATCGGGGTTTGGCATCAACTTCGACCCCAGCCACTTCGCTCACCAGTTCCTCGACTCGGCCGCGTTCGTCGAGGAGTTCGCCGAGCGCGTCTATCACGTCCACATCAAGGATTCGCGCAAGCGACTGGACGGACGCCGCTCGATCCTCGGTGGTCATCTCAACTTCGGTGAGCCCGAACGGGGCTGGGATTTCGTTTCGCCGGGCCACGGCGACGTCGACTTCGAGTCGCTGCTACGGGTGCTCAATCGCATCGGTTATTCCGGTCCGCTGTCGATCGAATGGGAAGACGCGGGGATGGATCGCGAATGGGGCGCCCAGGACGCGTTGGCCTTCGTCCGGCACAGCGACTTCGAGCCCTCCGACTTCGTCTTCGACAGGGCGATGCAGCGGAGCAGCCAGACGTGAGCGAGCCCCAGATCGGCGTCGGAATGCTCGGGTACGCGTTCATGGGCAAAGCCCACTCCAACGCCTACAAGACTCTTCGCTACATGACCTGGCCGCCGCCTCTGCGCCCGGTGCTGGTCACGATCGCGGGCCGCAATCGAGAAGCGGTGGCCGAGGCGGCGCGTCGCTACGGCTTCGCGGATTCGGTCAGCGATTGGCGGGCCGTGGTCGCCGATGACCGCGTGGGGTTGTTCGACAATGCGGGCCCCAACGACTCGCACGCCGAGCCGACGATCGCCGCGGCGGAGGCGGGTAAGCACGTGCTGTGCGAGAAGCCCCTCGGGCGGAGCGCTTCGGAAAGCCACGAGATCTGGCGGCGCACGGCCGCGGCCGGCGTCAAGCACATGTGCGCGTTCAACTATCGCTTCGTCCCGGCGGTGCGCCTGGCGCGAGAGATGCTCGAGGCGGGCGAGCTGGGAGAGATCTATCACTTCCGCGGCCGCTACCTGCAGGAGTGGATCGCCGACCCGGGATTCGAGCGCGTCTGGCGGCTTGACCGTGCCGCCGCAGGCTCAGGGGCGCTGGGTGACCTGGGCGCACACGTGATCGACCTGGCGCGCTTCCTGGTCGGAGAGATCACCTCGGTTTCGGGGAGGACCCGGACGTTCGTTCCCGAGCGACCGGGCGGTCGTGTCGACGTCGACGACGCCTTTGAGTCGGTGGTGGAGTTCGACGGTGGAGCGGTCGGGACGATCGAGGCTTCGCGCTTCTGCCTCGGGCGCAAGAACGCGATGACCTTCGAGGTCAACGGCTCCCGCGGATCGATCGCGTTCGAGCTCGAGCGGCTGAACGAGCTTTCCGTGCATCTCGTGGACTCGCGCCCTGGCGCGCACGCTCAGGGGTTCAGGCAGGTGCTCGTCACCGAGGCGTACCACCCGTTCATCGAGTGGTGGTGGCCCCACGGTCACATCATCGGCTGGGAGCACACCTTCGTCCACGAGATACACCATCTGTTGCACGCGATCGCCACCGACGGGGAGGTGCGCCCGTACGGAGCCGACTTCGAAGACGGGTACCGCGCGGCCGAGGTATGCGACGCGATCATCCATTCGAGTGACACCGGGCGGCGGGTGGACGTCGTCTACCGCGGGCTCGAGTCAGCGCCATGACGGTGACAGTCCGCGCACTTCGCGAGGATGATTACCACGCCGGCCGATTCCGCACGACTAGTTCACACCTGCCTATAGGTTTCGCGGCGTGCGCTCGGTCGTGATCACTCGCCACGGCCCCCCGGAGGTCCTCCAGGTCGAGGAACGGCCGGATCCGCAGCCGGGCTACGGCGAGCTGCTGATTGACGTGCGCGCATCCGGAATCAACTTTGCCGACCTGATGGCGCGGCTTGGGTTCTACCCGGACGCGCCCAAGCCCCCGTGCGTGGTCGGATACGAGGTTTCCGGCACGGTTGCCGCGGTTGGCGAGGGGGTGGAGGGCCGGTTCGCGGTCGGCGATCGAGTCGCGGCGCCGGTTCGCTTCGGCGGCTACGCGGAACGTGTCGTGCTCGCGGCGAGCAGCGCGTTCGTGCTGCCGGAGCAGCTCAGCTTCGAGCAGGGAGCAGCGATTCCCGTCAATTACGCGACGGCGTGGGAGGGGATCGTGCGCGCCGGCAACGTACAGCCCGGTGAGCGGGTGCTGATCCACTCCGCAGGCGGCGGTGTGGGGATCGCGGCGACGCAGCTGGCAAAGCGCGCCGGCGCCGAGGTGTGGGGTACCGCCTCGCCGGCAAAGCACGAGGCGATCCAGAGCTTCGGGGTTGACCACCCCGTCGATTACACGAGCAGCGGTTGGGAGCGAGGTCTGCCGAAGCTCGATCTCGTGATGGACGCGATCGGGGGAGCGAGCTTCCGTCGCAGCTACAAGCTCCTGCGCGCCGGTGGGCGGCTCGTCTGCTTCGGCGCATCGGCCGTCGTGTCCGGCAGCGACCGAAACCTCCTCGCCGCGGCCCGCACCGCGGTGCAGATGCCGTGGTTCAGCGTCTTTAGGCAGATGTCCTCATCGAAGTCGGTGATCGGTCTCAATGCGCTCACGCTGTGGGATGAGCACGGAGCCGAGCGCTGGGTCGAGCCGATCACGCAGCTGATCGCCGACGGCACGATCCGGCCGGTCATCGCGGACGTCTTCCCGTTTGACCGGGCTCCCGACGCTCACCGGTTCATCTCGGAGCGGCGGAACGTGGGCAAGGTCCTGCTCACGCCGTGACCGTCAAGCCCATCGAGCACCGGCTCAACACTCGCGCTGTCCCATACAGTGGCGCTCATGGGCGTGATACGACGCTGTCGAGACGACGAGCGCCCCACAATCGTCGAGATCGTCAACTGCGCCGCCGAGGCGTATCGCAGCGTCATCCCCGGGGATCAGTGGCGGGAGCCGTACATGCCGCGCGACGAGCTCGACGCCGAGATCGCCGCAGGAGTGGCGTTCTGGGGCTACGAGACACATGGTTCCCTCGTTGGCACCATGGGCATCCAGTGGGTCGGTGACCTTCATCTGATCCGCCACGCGTACGTCCAACCGAGCTGTCAGCGGCTCGGCGTCGGTGGCGCGCTCCTCGAGCACTTGCGGGGCCTGTGCCAGGGGCAACTGCTGGTCGGAACCTGGGCGGCAGCGGGCTGGGCGATCAGGTTCTACGAACGCCACGGCTTCCAGCTCGTCGACCCACAACGAACCGCGGCGCTGCTCAAGAGCTACTGGACGATTCCAGAGCGCCAGATCGAGACTTCCGTCGTGCTCGCGAGTCCGCCACTCGATGATGTTTGATCCGCCTTTGGCTGGCGCCGCGATCCCGGCGCGAGTGCTTTGCGCCCGCTTCCGACGCCTTGCCCGCTTCCTCCGCGTCGCGGGCGGCGGCACCTACCGGCGCGGACATGGACTCAACATCGCATGGCGGTCAGGGTGTCTTGCTGGTCGTGGGGTCGCGCTCGGGCGCTGAACATCCACTCCCGAAACCAGCTCGCCCGCGCCCTCGCTAGACCAACCACTTAGCGATACACGCCCCCCTCGTCCGCTCCGGGCGTCCGCCTGACGGATGATCGAGAACGTGTCATGCACCGCGGTCTTGCTAAAGAAGCTCGCCGTGTATTCACGCGGGCCGGTTGGGCTCGCATGTATCTTCAGCCGATGCCCCCGCCCGTTCGCGAGAGCCTCCCACGGGTGAGTGACTTGCGCACTCGGCTCGAGGGACGCCTCGTGGTGCTCGAGCCGCTCGGCCCCGACCATGAGATCGGGCTCTTCGAGGCCGCCCGGGATGGGGATCTCTTCGCGTGGCTGCCGGAGGACCTCGCTGACTCGCGTCAGCAGCTTCATAGCTGGCTGATGAGGTCGATTCAGGCCGCGCGCGAGGATCGGGAGGTGCCGTTTGCGATCCTAGAAACCCAGTCGCTCAAGCCGGTTGGCTCTACTCGGTTTCATGAAATCCGTCTCGAGCATCTCCGGGTCGAGATCGGGTGGACTTGGCTCGCGAGCACGGTTTGGGGCACTGGCGTCAACGTCGAGAGCAAGTTGCTGTTGCTGACCCACGCCTTCGAGCGCGTCGGCTGTCGACGGGTCGAGTTCAAGACGGATGCACGCAACGCGAGATCCCGCGGCGCACTGGACGCGCTCGGCGCCAGCTTCGAGGGAATCCTCCGCAAACACATGGTCGTTCAAGCTGGCGCGCCCCGGGACTCCGCCTACTACTCGGTAATCGATGACGAGTGGCCCCGAGTGAAGTTGCTGCTCGAACGCCGGCTCGAAGGCTCCCTCAATGGCCAGCGCCGGCAGGACTAGAGCGGGTCTCGGTCGAACTACACCAAGACCACTCTGGATATGACTCGGGAAATCTGCCCACGCTACGATATTTCCGGTCGAGAGTGAGGCCCTCTGAGCCATCCTCTCCGAGCTTTTGATTAGGGGTCCATGGGCGTGCAACACATCAGTCCCGGTTCCGTGGTGTCGCGGATTTGGGACATCTACCGAGACCAGTTCGGCGTGCTGTTCGGGACCGCCCTCGTCCTCTACGCGATTCAGTTCGTCGTGTACTTGCTGCTTTCCGGGGTAACTGGCATTGTCATCGCAGTCCTTTTCTGGGCCCTCATCGTCCTTTATCAGGGGATGGTCGTCAAGCTGGTCCAGGACGTGCAGGACGGTCGACGTGACCACTCCGTCGGCGATCTTCTCAGCAGCGTCTCCCCGGTCTTCTGGCCGCTGGTCGCCGTGTCGATCCTGTTCGGGATTGGCGTCGGGATTGGCTTTGTCCTCCTGATCATCCCGGGATTGATCCTGATGGTCATCTGGTCGGTCGTCGCTCCGGTTACCGTGCTCGAGCGTCCCGGGGTGTTTGCTGCGTTCGGGCGCAGTCGCGAGTTGGTGCGCGGCAACGGCTGGAACGTGTTCGGCGTCATCGTCCTGGTGTTCCTGGCCGTCGTTGTGGTCAGCATCGCGGCCGGGCTCGCCTCCGCTCCGCTCGGATCGGTGGGCCGCGCGCTCGTGCAATGGGCAGTCAACGCCGCGCTCGCGCCGGTCGCGGCCCTCAGCGCCTCAGTGCTCTATTTCGCTTTGCGCGGCCAACCCACGGATCCCGTCGGTTCATCGACGGCATCCGTCGCGCCATAAGAAATCCCTCCTTCGGACCCGCGGTGGGCGCGGCTCAGCCGGTATAACGCGGCCCCGCGTGGCCGGCGGAGTGCAGGATCTCGCGGGCTGCGCGCTCGCCGGCGCGCACGGCTCCGTCCATATACCCCTGCCAGTAGTCAGAGGTCTCGGTTCCGGCGAAGTGCACCGGCCCGATGGGGGTGCGGAGCGTGTCGCCGTATCTGGACAGGACGCCAGGGCGCGGTATGCCGGTTGGGCAGCCGCCGGTCCATTTCTCAGAGCGCCAATCGTGCTCGATGAACTCGATTGGTGACAGCGCCTGGTCGCCGACGTACTGGCGAAAGCGTTCGAGGACCTGCTTGCGGCGCTGGGCGGTGGAAAGCCGGGCGAGGCGGTCGGCCGCACTACCGCCGGTGAAGGCGAACAGAACTCCAAGGCGCCCGTCGGGCGGCGAGTTGTCGAACGGCACCGAAGCGATGCCCTCGTCGTTGACTCCCTGGCCGCTGAGTCCCTCGGCACGCCAGAACGGAGTCGGGTACACGGCCTCCGATTTGATCAGGTGTCCCATGTGGATCCCGCTCATTAGCTTGGCGCGCCGGTGACTCAGCGAACGCGTGAGCTCGAGCGCGAGCGGCGGGGGGACCGCGACGATCACCCGCTTGGCATCAACCAAGAGCTGCCCGGCATGGACCTCTACGCCTCGGCCGGTGACAGCCAAGCCTGTGACCGGCGTGTCGAGCAGCACTCGCGTCCCCAGCTCGTCCGCCACTCTCTTCGCAATCAGCTGGGATCCGCCGACGAAGCGCCGCTCCTGAGCGCCGCCCGCAGTGGTGACCAGGCGAAGCAAGGACCCAGGATTCTTCGCGTCACCGGCCGCGGCCGCGTACGAGGCGACGTAGAGCATCGAGAGTCGGTCGGAGTCAACACCCCAGACCGAGTTATTCACGGCCTCGAACACCGGACGCACCCGCTCGCCGACGAACGGTCTGGTGAACTCCGCAAGCGTTGTGTCGTCGAGCTGTTTTGCCCGCTTCGCCCGCCACGGCGCGAGCGCCCCGACCTCCCTGGAGATCGGGTCGATCTTGGCCAGCAGGTCGATGAGAAGCGTCGCGGTCTCGGGATCGGTCGGGACGCCCGTGGATGCCGGATACGGCACCCGCTGACCGCCGATGATCTCGACGTTGAACCCCTGGTTGTAGACCAGGAACGTCTTCACGCCGACCGCCTCCGCCAACGCGAGTATCCGGTCCTGTGTGGGACCGACGAACTCCCCGCCGACCTCGACCACGTGCCCTCCTCCGATCGAATGGTTGAGCGTGCGCCCGCCAACTCGATCGCGAGCCTCCAGCACCAATACATCCCGACCGGAGGCGGCCAGAACCCGAGCTGCCGCTAGCCCGGAGAGACCAGCACCAACCACGACGACGTCGACGCTGCGCCGGCGCCGGCGCGAGGCAAAGGCAACCGGTGCCGCAGTCAGACCGAGCAAACCGGCCCCTGCCGCAGCTCGCCCCACTACCTCGCGCCGCGTCAGTCCGCCACCACCGGACCGATCATTCACCTCGATTCTCTCGCTCATCGTCTCGTTCGCCTCCTACCACGCTCATCCGAAAGCACCGTGAGGCGCGTCAACGACGGCCTGCGCGGGGCTTGCAGCTTATGGGTTACGAACGTTCAGCGGCCTCGCGGGTAGACCCCCGCATGCCGACAAACCATCCGCACATGTCACCGCATTGCTCAGCTCGGCCGTAACCTGGCCACTGTTCCTGGCGTCGGGTAGACAGCGTAAGCTGCCCGCCGGGGGTTGTCTGATCTCTCGAAATCTATTTCTGTCCAGCCTTACCGCGGTCTCGCTCGGCTTGGCGGCCTGCGGCAGCAGCTCGAGTCACTCCTCAAAACCCCGGACTGGGGTCCACGGCCACATCTACCACGTGACGCTGAGCGGGACGGCGGAGAAGCCACCCGGCGCCGCGAAGGGCTCCGGGGCGGCCGTCATCGCGCTGCACTCTAATCTGACCGTTTGCTGGCGCTTCTCCCACCTGCACGGCTTCACCGACGCGACCGTCGCGCACATCCACCGGGGCGCCGCCGGCACTTCCGGCCCCATCGTGGTCCCGCTCTCAACCGGTCCCAAGCTCCATCACAAGGGCTGCGTGCCAACCACCGCGGCCACGATCGAGACGATCGAGAGGGATCCCTCCGGCTACTACGTGAACATCCACAGCAAGCAGTACCCGGGGGGAGCGGTACGCGCCCAGCTTTGACCCGGATTCCGGCCCCCCGGATCGGACATCGGACGGTGCGCGCCGGCCGGCGCCGTCGGCTCGGGACGGCTCCCGAGGTCGACGCTCGTCAGGCACGGCGGGCCTGGCGTAGCACTCGGATAGCAAGCACGGGCGCTAATCTCCGCCAATGGCGACTTTAGAGAGTTCTCCAGCAACCGCCGTTGAGCCGATCTGTTCGCTTCCCCTAGTTGGCGAGACCACGGTTGAGGATGCGGTTTTCTACGCCGCTGTCGGCACGGTCGCGTTGTTTGGCCTCGTATCCTGGCCAACCGCGGCCCTGGTCGGGGGTGGACACGCTTTGCATCAGCGTGCTCGTAACGTGATTCGAACGGGCGCGATTGGCGAGGCCCGGGAAGGCCTCCTCGAGGCCGCCGAAGACGTCGCCTGACCCTTGCCCCGCTTCACGGCCTGGTTCGCTGCAAGGCGCCGGGATTCAATACGATGCGGACCATGCCTTTCGAGACGTTTACGCGCCAGCGGCGAGTGGGCCAGCCGTTCGTGACCATACAGAAGAAGGGCGTGCTTTCGCTCAACAGAGCTGCGTTCGAAGCGCTCGAGGGTCCCGACGCAGTCGAACTGCTTTATGACTCCGAAGCCCGGTTGGTCGCCCTGCGCAAAGTCGACAGCTCCGTAGACCATGCTTATCACGTGCGGGCGCCGGTCGAGAATCATGCAACGTGGTTGATCTCTGTCGGCGCCTTCGTCAACTACTACGAAATAGACACCTCGAGATCGGTCCGGCGTGCTGCTCGGGTGGAGGGGGACCTGCTGGTCATCGATCTGAACGACCCCGGGGTGGAGCCTCGCAGCGAGCACACCGCCGAATCGGATTCGTGATGCGCGATGCGCTTTGGTTGCCAACGTTGTTCACCGTGGGAACGCCGTAGTGTTGCCTCCGTCGACATTGAGGATGTTGCCGGTGCTTTTCGCTGACCGAGCGGGCGATGCGAAGTGGAGCACCGCCTCTGCGACGTCTTCGGGGAGCACATTGACGTTGAGCGCGGTGCGGTCGCGGTAATACTGCTCGAGCTGGTCGGGTTCGATGCCGTACGACGCCGCGCGTTGTTCGCGCCAGCTTGAGTCCCAGATCTTCGAACCCTCGAGAACTGCATCGGGGTTGACAGTGTTGACACGGATCCCGGCGGGACCGCCTTCCTCGGCCAGGCATCGTGCGAGGTGCAGTTCGAGTGCCTTGGCCGAGGAGTAGGCAGAGGCGTTCTTCCCGGCCGCGAGGGCGTTCTTCGACGCCACGAATACGACCGACCCGCCGAGTTGCTGCGGCCGAAATACTTTGAACCCCTCGCGCGCGACGAGAAAGTACCCGGTGCCGAGAATGGACTGGTTGCGATTCCACTCTTCAAGCGTCGTCTCCTCAATAGCCGCGCTCGACGCGATGCCCGCGTTTGAGACGACGATGTCGACGCCGCCGAAGTGGTCGATCGCAGCGCCAAATGCTTCGCGGACACTTCGCTCATCGGTTACGTCTCCGGCGGTGGCCAGACCCGCGTCCCCGAGCAATCGCATGGCGTCCTTGGCGCCCTGCTCGTCGAGGTCGAACCCGACGACCGCCGCTCCCGCCTCGGCCAGCCGCGCCACCACTCGCCGGCCAATGCCTCCGGCGGCCCCGGTGACGAAGGCGACTCGTCCTTGGAGCTCGCCCGGCGGGGGTGCCTTTGAGAGCTTGTAGAGCTCGAGCGGCCAGTACTCGACCGCGAAGCTCTCGTGTTCGTCGAGCGAGACAAATTCGTCGATTGCGTTGGCACCGGCCATCACCTCGATCGCACGCTGGTAGAGGTCTCTGGAGGTGGCGGCCTTGGCCACCGTTGTACCGGCGGCGATCAGTCCCACGTGTTGGACGAGGATTACGCGGGGGTCCGGATCGCCCGGCTCGATCGAGTCGTCGGCGTAACGCTGGAAGTACGACCGATATGCATGCCGGTAAGCGGCCGCCCTATCCCGCACCCGCGCGCGCAGGTCGTCCGCATCCTCGCTGGTCGGATCGAACGGGATCCAGAGCGGGATGCGCTTGGTGTGCACGAGATGGTCCGGGCATGCGGCGCCCACGCTGACCAGCTTTTGCGCGTCTTTCGAAGAGACGAACTCGACGGTACGGGGTGACACATCAACCGTCAGCAACTTCGTCGTCTCGCTCGAGACGGCCCCCCGGACCCCGGGAAGGATCTCTCGGAGCAGGGATTCGCGCCTTGCCTCGTCGAGCTCGCGAGCATGGTGGGGTTTTCCGCCGAAGCGGGGTCTGCCTGCGGTCCGATCGTTGACGAACTCCGCCGCCCTGTCGATCACCTCGAGCGTTGTCCGGTACGCCTCCTCACCGGTCTCGCCCCAGCACACCAGGCCATGCTTGGCCAGCACTACGAGCCGCAGCCCGGCATCGTTGCGGACCGCTTCTCCGACCTGCTTGGCGAGCGTGAAACCCGGCCGTATGTACGGAATCCAGATCGCCGCATCACCGAAGCACTCGCGGAGGAGATGCTCACCGTCGCGGCTGCCGGCGAGGACGTTGATCGCATCGGGGTGGGTGTGGTGGACATGCGACGCGGGGATGAACGCGTGCAGCAGTGTCTCGATCGAGCTCCGTGGCATCGACGGGTGAAGCATGCAACGTTCGAGGTGGGACACCATCTCCTCGTCGCTCATTTCACGCCGTTCGAAGAGCGGCTCGACCTCGTCGAGGCGAAGTACGGTGAAGTCCTCTCGCTCGATCGTCGCCAGGTCGCTGCCGGAGCCTTTCAACCATAGAACCTTCACCTCGCGGCCGACGTGGTCGGTGGTGGTTCCCTTGGTCGACGTGTTGCCTCCGCCGATGTTCGCCACGCGACGATCGGCACCGAGCAGGCGGGAGGCGAGTACGAGCTGGCCCAGCGCGTCCGGGGGCACGTCCCGATCAGGCCAGAGGTCTTCCGGGACGTCGATCACGCGTGCGATCGTGCTCATGCGCGCGCTCCTTTGATTGTCGACTTTGTTGACATCCCCCGGCGCGCGGCAGCCATTCGCTCGACATACCCAGAGGACCGAAGCTCACCTACCGGGTCGGCGCAAGCGCCCAGGTCGGTCCGAGCTCGCGCACAGAGTGGCCGCACGTCGGTGCGGTAGGCATCGAGCAGCACGCTGTGGCCGGCGAGGATGTCGCCCCGTTGCTGCGCGTCGGCCAGCGCTGCCCGGTCGACGAGTAGGGCGCGCGCATAGGCCTCCTGCAGATTGATGATGCTCAACACCATCGCGTCGATCTTCGGCTCGACGTTGTGCGTTTGGTCGATCGTCAGTCGAGGCAGTGGCCGGTCGAGAGCGACCAGTTCGCAGAACACCAGGAAGAGTTCGAGTGGATTCACCGAGCCGACGATCAAGTCGTCATCGGCGTATTTGCGGTTGTTGAAGTGGAACCCCCCGAGCCTGTCTTCATCGGAGAGGACGGCGACGATCTGCTCGACGTTGACCCCCTGGGCGTGGTGCCCGAGGTCGACGAGTACGCGCGCCCGATCCCCGAGGTGCTGACACGCGAGCAGCGCCGAGCCCCAATCGGGGAGGTCGGTGGCATAGAACGCCGGCTCGAAGAACTTGTACTCGATCAGCAGCTCCTGCTCCTCCGGCACTTCGGCGTACAGCTGCGACAGCGACTCGAGCAGCCGACGCCGGCGTGCCCGAAAGTCGTCCTGGCCGGCGTAGTTGGTGCCGTCCGCGAGCCACAGCGATTGGGCGGTCGAACCGAGAGCGCAGGCAAGCTCAATACATTCTCGAGCCTGCGCGAGCGCTTTCTCGCGCACCCGCTTCTCGGGGTTCGTCAGAGAGCCCAGCCGGTAATCGGGGTCCTCGAACAGGTTGGGGTTGACCGCGCCCGGCCGCAGGCCGCGATCCTCGATGTACTCGCGTAACTCGACCGGGTCGTCCACGGTGTCCCAGGGAAAATGCAGCGCGACCGCTCCGGCTGACCCGGTCAAGCGGTGGACCTGGGCTGCGTCGTCGATCCGCTCGTGGACGTCGCGGGGACGCCCCGGCTGCGGAAAGGTCGCAAAGCGCGTGCCCGAATCGCCGTAACCCCAGGATGGCGTCTCGACGGACAGGTCGCGAAGCGCGCCCAGCACGCTGGACGTGTCCCGACCAGCCGCCTCGAGCCGGGCGACGAGCTGCTCGTAATCGTCACGCATATCAACTCGCTTTCTCGTCACGAGGCCCGTGCCGGCGTCTGCAAGCCGGTGACCTCGAGGAACCGCTGGTAGATCGCCTCGTGCTGCTCGCGCTCGGGGCCGGGCTCGTAGTGCTTGGGCTGCGCCGTCGCTGAGACCGCCTCCCGCATCTCCCGAAGCGAGCCGAACAACCCCACCGCCCGGGCCTGAACGAGCACGCTTCCGAGCGCGGATGCCTCCGCCGGTCCGGCGAGGACCGGTCGGCCGGTCAAATCGGAGGTCAGCTGGCACAAGAGCGTGTTCTTGGCGCCTCCACCGATCACGTGCACCGCCTCGAGCTCTCTGCCGATGACATGCTCGAGCTGATCTAGCACGCAACGGTACTTGCACGCCAGCGAGACAAGGACGCTCCGCACAACCGTGTCCCGCCCCTCCGGCTGATCCTGCCCGGTCCTCCGCCATTCCTCCACAATCCGCCGCGGCATGTCGCCACGAGCCAGGAATGCGTGAGCGTCGGGGTCAAACAGGGGAACATCGGCGTCGGGCTCGCCCGCCAGCCGTTGAAGCTCCTCATAGCTCAGGTCATTACCCCACGCGCGGCGGCACTCCTGGAGCAGCCACAGCCCCATCAGGTTCTTCAGCAACCGCGTCGTGCCGTCGAGTCCGCGCTCGTTGGTCAGATTTGCCGCCAGCGCCGCCTCCGAGAGGACCGGCTCCTCGAGCTCGACCCCTAGCAGTGACCACGTGCCGCTGCACAGCACCGCGGACGTGCCAACCTCGCGGATCGGCGCCGCGACGAATGCCGACGCCGTGTCGTGGCTTGCCACCGCGAACACCGGGACTCCGGCGTCGATGCCGGTCTCATCGAGGTGCGCGTGGATCAGCGTACCGAGCTGCGTCCCTGGCTCGATTAACTCCTTGAACAGGCGCCGCGGGAGACGCAGCGCTTCGATCACCTGCATTGCCCAGCGCGCAGCACCGGCTTCGAGTAGGCCCGTGGTCGAGGCGATGGTTGCTTCGTTGGCAAGCTCGCCGGACAACCAGAGCGCAAGGAGATCGGGAACCAGCGCAATCGACCGAGCCGCCTCCAGCATCGGCGTGCCTTCGTCGGCGAGAAGCTGGAATGCGGTGTTGATCGGCATGACCTGGATCCCCGTGGCGGCGAACAGCTGCTCACGGGTGATCCGTTGAAACGCCCGCTCGAGCATTCCATCGGTGCGCGGATCGCGGTAGTGGAAGGGGAGCCCAAGTAGACGCCCGCGATCATCGAGCAGGCCGTAGTCGACGCCCCAGGCATCCACCCCGATGCCGCAAAGCCCGCGGCCCGCGGCGGCGGCGGCGAGCCCGTCGAGCACGTCGCGCAGCAGTCCCGGCAGGTCCCAGCGCAGGCCGTCAGGCAGACGCACCGGACGGTTGACGAACCTATGGGCCTCCTGCAAATTCACGCCGTCGGCGGATATCTCCCCTACGATCACGCGGCCGCTTTCAGCTCCGAGGTCGATCGCCGCGAAGCTCGGACGCTCAGTCAAGGTGAAAGACCTCCTGGAGAAGGTCCAGGCTCGCGTCGGCGCGCTCGTCGGTCATCTCCGGCCAAACATCACGGTGGCGCGAGCGGTACTCGCCCAGGCGATCGCGCCGCACCCGCAGAACAAAGCACGCTCGTCCCATCAGTCCCCCACCAGGGCGAACTCGAGCTTGCAGAGCGACGCCAAACGCTCCACTTCCGCGGCGCGGTGGCCGATTCCGAGCGCCACGTGATGCGTTGGTCCCTCTTCACACCAAGCCTCCAGGAATTCGGCGGGCGGCATTTGGACACGCAAGCGGCTGTTCGTGTTGCCGATCTCGAACGTCGAGCCGCGGATCGACTCTCCTTCAGCGCAGATCAGCTCGAGTCTCCCGTCTCGGGTCTGGGTGCAGCCGAGGATGGTGACCGGCCCAGGCTGCACCTGGAACTCCACGCTGACGCCCGCGCCCCGCTT
The DNA here is from genome assembly GCA_963731355.1 of uncultured Solirubrobacterales bacterium. Taxonomy (GTDB): domain Bacteria; phylum Actinomycetota; class Thermoleophilia; order Solirubrobacterales; family Solirubrobacteraceae; genus Palsa-465. Next base: position 306,563 of record CAVSUS010000010.1, read on the forward strand.
GCCGTGGTACAGCCTCAGCCCGCGGAGCACTGGCCGCTCATCCGCAATCGCGATGTGACCGGGGCCGTCGTGGCCCATCAGGACGAAATCTTCCTCGAAGTCGAGCGCGTGGTACTCGGTGAATGATCCGCCGGCTCCACGGCGGTCGAGGATGAGCTGGGCGAGGTTTGTCTTCAAGTCGCCCTCGCCGGACGTCACCACCCCTCGCGCCGTGAGCAGGCAGCTTCCGACGATCACACCGGCGGCCACGCGCCCGGCCTCGTTGGCTTCGCCACGGTGGTAATAGGTAAGGCCATCCAGGTCGAAGTCGTGAACCAGGCGCTCGAGGTCAACCGCGACCCGAGCCGCCCAATCGAGCTCCTGGGGTTCAGTCGGCGCCGCGATCGGATCGTCGGCAGGGTCGGCGACCTCGAACATCGCTTGAATCTCCCCCTGCTTGGCGCGGACCTCGCTGGCCGTGGCGGCATTCACGCGCCCAACGAGGTCGTCGATCTCGAGCACCTCGACGTGAGCGCCGAGCTGAGCCTGGACCGCGGTGAAGTCCGTGTAGAGGTCCAGCATTCCTGGATAAGTGTGACCGAGGAATCCGAGCCGGCTCTCGCGAAGCGCGCGGCGGACACGAGCGGCATTGAGCCACGCGGCGATTCGCCGAGGTCGATCCGCCCGCGCGCGAACTCATCGCCAGCCGCCCGCCCACGATCGGCCGCGCCCACCAATCCGGCGGACACCGCCTCCGCACCGAGCTCGACGATCCGCTGCTCGACTTGTCGCTGATATACCGTGAGCCGCGTCCGCAGGCCGGGAAACTGCTCCCAATATGCCTCCAGCCCGACCCCGAAGACGCCTACCCGCGCACGAGGCGCCGAGCGCGCCGGTCGCCCGGGGCTCGTAGGCCCGCCCGGCTCCGCGTGCTCAGACGGAGAGTTCGCCGGCCGAGCGAGCATCCTGAATCTCCTCGAGCGACGTACCTTCGGTCCGCGGACCCCAGATCCAGCCGACCCCGAGGGAAGCAAGCGTTGCATCCTGCTCTGGAGAGCCCGTGCTGTGCTTGGCTCCGCCGAGGAGTCGGATCACGTAGTCTCGCGGACTGTTCGCGGAGCGTTTTGAGATGTCCTCTGAGCAGTATCCGGTTGAGATCATCATGGCGCGCGGCCTGATGTCGAACATGACCACACCCGCGTTTCTGGTCGACAATGCGGGCACGCTGGTGTTCTTCAACGAGGCGGCCGGCGAGCTGCTGGGGATGAGGTTCGAGGAGGCCGGACCGATGAGCCAGGAAGAATGGGGCTCGCGGTTCTCGCCAACGGCCATCGACGATCACCCATTGCAACTGGACGACCTGCCGCTGTCGATCGCATTGAACGAAGCTCGGCCGGCGCATGGTCTGCTGCGGATCCGTTCGGCAAGCGGTGAGGCGTGGGAGATCGAGGTGAGCGCCTTTCCGATCATCGGGCGCCGTGGCCGAAGCGGGGCGATGGCGATTTTCTGGGACAGGTCCGGTTAGATGCGGGTGAGGATCTGCGGGGTGCGTGGGTCGGTGCCGAGCCCCGGACGCGACACTATCCGCTATGGCGGTAACACTTCGTGTGTACAAGTCACCCTTTCCGACGGTACCCGCATCGTGCTCGACGCCGGGACTGGAATTCGCAGTCTGCCGACGGAGTTACCCGACGGTGGCCATATCCATCTGCTGCTAACGCATCTGCATCTAGATCACATCCAGGGCCTGCTGTTCTTCTCGCCACTGTTCAGGGCAGACGCCGAAATCACGATCTGGGGTCCGTCGGCGCCTCACATGTCGCTGCGAAACCGGATCGGCCGCTACTTGTCCGCTCCGCTGACGCCGGTCGAGGTCCGAGAGCTGCCTTGCAGACTGGATTTCCGAAACTGCCCGGTGAGCGAGTGGCAGATCGGACCGGCACAGATCCGCGCAGAGGCCGTCGCACATCGCGGCCCGACACTCGGGTTCCGGATCGAGGATGCCGGCGTCTCCCTCTGTTATCTGCCGGACCACGAGCCGGCTCTGATCGGAGCGATCAGGGACTTGGAGCCTCGGTGGATCTCGGGCTACTCGCTCGCGCACAAGGCAGATCTGCTCATACACGACTGCCAGTACACCGACGAGGAGTATTCAGCTCATTATGCCTGGGGTCACTCCGCCGTCTCTCACACCCTCGAGTTTGCGACCAAGTGCTCGGCCAACCACACGCTCCTGTTCCACCACGATCCCAACCACGACGACGACCGGCTCGACAAGATGTTCCAAGCCGCACGGCAACGGTGGATGGAGCTCGGACGGGAGCCGAATTCGATCGCGATGGCCATCGAGGACACGGAGCTGAACGTGGAAAGCGAAATCGAGGAGGCACAATCATCAGGGGGGGCCCGAAACACTAGGAAGACGTGAGTAGCGCTCCGCGGCAGGCAACCGCTTCCGATCCCGGTAGTGGCCGCGAGCAGCGTGCGCTTCAGGCGGTGTCGCCAAACGCGCGGCGCAAGCGCAAAAAGTCGCTCACGCCGACGAGGCGTAGCATCGGACGGGCTACTGGCGCGACGGCACGCCGGCGCTCGTCCCGAAACAGCTCCGGGTGGACGAGCCGATAATGCCGGCGGCGAGTCGTCAGGTCGCATCCGCCCGCCGCTAGCACATTCTTGACCCACTGCGCCTCGCGGCCGTAGGTGAGAGCGAAAACGAATCCATCGCCGCGCGCAAAAACGTTGACCGGCGTCGTATACGTGCGCCCCGACCGACGGCCGACATGAGTGATTAGTCCAAACCCCGGCAGGTATGGCGCGAGTGGGGCCGTCAGCCGGTTGGTAAAGCGCGCGTTGAAACGGGCGATCTGGCGTGCGAGCTTAGGGTCCATCTCTCAGCGTATCCGTGAGCCGCTCCGCCGTGCCGATAGCTCGCACGTTTGGGATGGTGAGCGACTCCAACTGGCCTCTGCTTTTGCGACACGTTGGCGACTCGAAAGCATGAACCGCGTCCGACTGGATGCTCAGCCCGCGCCGCGGGCGAAGAAGCTCACGTCCTCAGGATTCACCAGGTCCGGCGTGGTCCAGCCATCGAGGTCGTATTCCGCCATGCAGCGCTCGGCGAACCCCTTGTACCGCTCGACCTGGCCGCTGGCCATGGCCGAGAACAGGACCTCCATGCGGATGTTCTCGCTGTTGCCGCTGTAGTTGCGCTCGTACAGCTCGTGCCGCCCGCCGAACTCGCTTCCGACGGCGTCCCACAGCAGCTTCATCAACTTCACCCGCTCGACCGCCTCGATCCCGTTGGATCCTCGAACGTAGCGGTCGAGGTATTTACGGATATCGGGATTCTTGAAGTCCCTGGCGTTGGAGTTGATGTAGATCAGGCCGCTTGACACTGTCTGCTGAATGATCTCCTTGACGCGGGGATATCCGATCGTCGAGAACAGCCGGTAGGCCATGGCGTAGTCCATATTCGGGAGCACCGCGCCCTGCTTCCAGGGCTGTGGCTCGCGCGCCATCGCGCTGGCCAGGCCCCACAACAGGTTGCGCCATGCGAGAACCTCGCCGACCTGGGCCTGCACGCCGCGGAAGTCCTTCGTCCCGGTCGCCTCGACCGCCTTGATCAGCAGCCCGCCAGGAAATCGAGCTTGACCGCCAGCCGGATGCACCCGTGAAAGCAGAATCGCGGGATGAACCCGGTGAACGGAAAGAAGTTGTTGGCCTTCTCGATGTCGCCGTACACAAACACGTTCTCCCACGGCACCAGAACCTCGTCGAAGATGAAGATCGCGTCGTTCTCATCGAGCCGGCTGGAGAGCGGATAGTCGAACGGACTGCCCATCACCGCGGCGGCCATCTCGTAGGAGGGACGGCAGATCAGCTTCACTCCCGGCGTGTCCATCGAAACCGCACAGACGATCGCGAACTCCTTCTTCTGGACCGGCACCGGCCCGTAGTGGGCAATGAAGTTGAAGTGCGTGAGCGCCGAGCCGGTGGCGACGACCTTGGCCCCGCTGACGACGACGCCGTCGTCGCGCTCGTCCTCGACGTGCATGAACACGTCGCCGACCTCCTCCAGCGGGCGGTTGCGGTCCACCGGAGGATGGATGATGGCGTGATTCCAGTACAGCACCCGCTCCTGGGCTTCCCTGTACCAGTGCCTTGCGTTCTCGTGGTAGGGCTCGTAAAAGTCGGAGTTCGCGCCGAGCGTGGCGAGGAACGCCGCCTTGTAGTCAGGGCTGCGTCCGAGCCAGCCGTAGCTCAGCCGCGCCCACTCGGCGATGGCTCCGAGATCCCCGACGCAGTCCGCGGCGCTCCTCGGGAAGCGAAAGAACTTGTGCGTCCGCCCGCCGCTGCCGGTGTCGGTCTCGGTGGTGATGATGTCTCGCGTCTTCTCGTCATGCAACGCGTCGTACAGCCGGGCGATCGAACGAGTGCTGTTTCGAAAGGCGGGGTGCGTCGTGACGTCCTTGACGCGCTCGCCGTAGACGTAGACCTCCCTGCTGTCGCGCAGGCTCTCCAGATATTCATCACCGGTCAGCGGCCCGGATGCCTTGGCTGTGCTGTCGAGCATCTGATTTCTCCTCACTCGCCGTGTTGCTGTTCGCGCCGACTGAACCCTGACAGGCGGCTTAGAATTCCTCAAGATGCCTGATCGGCGTCCCCTTGCTGCGCGCGGTCAGCGTTGGGGGGCGCGCAGGCGCGACGATCGTCTCGGCCCCGAGGAGGAAATCTATGAGCACCCGCAACCTCGCCAACGAGGAGCTCACGCAGGCGGTACTGGGGAGTTTCAGCGGGTGCAGATCGGAGCGCTTTCGGGAGGTCATCCAGAGCCTCGTGCGCCATCTCCACGCGTTTGCCTCCGAGGTGGAGCTGACCGAGGAAGAGTGGTTTGCCGGGATCGACTTCCTCACCCAGACGGGCCACATCACCGACGACAAACGGCAGGAGTTCATCCTGCTGTCCGACGTGCTGGGTCTCTCGATGCTGGTGGTCGGGTTGAATCACGGCAAGCCGTCGACCGCGACGCCCTCCACCGTCTTCGGCCCGTTCTTCGTCCAGGGCTCACCCCCGTTCGCCAACGGCGACGACATCGCCAACGGCGCCCCCGGCGAGCCCTGCCTCGTCCGGGGGCGGGTGATCTCCGTGAGTGGGGAAGCCGTGTCCGGTGCGCACATCGAGGTGTGGGAGGCCGACGAAGATGGCTTCTACGACGTCCAGCACGACGACCTCCAGGAGCCTCGCGGCCGGGGGCATCTGTACGCAAGCGACGACGGCCGCTACTGGTTCTGGTCGGTCAAGCCGACCGCGTACCCCATACCCGTGGACGGCCCCGTCGGCGGCCTGCTGGCCAGCTCGAACCGCTCCCCGATGCGCCCGGCGCATATTCATTTCATGGTCACCGCGCCGGGTTACCAGACCGTCACGACCCACGTGTTTGCCGACGGGGATCCTTACCTCGATTCCGACGCCGTCTTCGGAGTCAAGAGCGAGCTGATCGTGCCGCTGATCCGGCATCAGCCAGGGTGTGCGGCCGACGGGCGGAACCTGGACGTCCCGTACTGGAGCATCACCTACGACATCGTGCTAGCACAGGACGATGCCACTGACATGTCCGAGCACAACGGACATCGCTCAGCATCGCAGTGACGAGACCAGAGCATGCCCACATTCAGCACCTAACGCTGATGGGCTTCCTAGGTCACGGGACTTGATCCGCGCGTATGTAGGTTCAGAGTCCGCATCTTGACCGCTGCACCCGGCGGTCCGCCGAGCCGGCGTCGATAGCACGGTGAGCCGACAATTGGCATAGGTCACGCCTTATCGGAACGACCGCGACACGCGCCCGAACCCTCAGGAGTCAGTCTTCCATGCGGAAACCGAGTTTGAGCGCCACCTGGAAGTGGTCGACCGTCCCCTCGGGGGTGAGGTAGCCGCGTAGCTCTGTGACTTCAAACCAGTCGAGATGGCGTAACGTCTTGCGTGCGCGGGCCAACGCTCCGTTGATCGCGCTCTCGATCGAATCTGGCGATGATCCCACGATCTCGCTGACGGAGTAGACGTTGTTAGTCATGATGACTCCTTGTTGGATGTGTCCAAAGACGACAGGGAGGGACCCGCTATCGCTCTGCGGTGACGAGCCCGTCAGGCACTAAAGAGTACGGCCACAGCGGTGCTCGATCCTTAGGAACACTCACGCAACGTTGCGTACGTGTGAACCGGGCCACTTAGCCATACGCCGTCGCCCTGCGCTCGAGCTCAGAGAACCGGTCGAGCGATACGACGACCGCCCGCATCTGGTTGCGCTGGGTCAGCACCACCTTCTCCAGCTCACCCCGGTCGAGCGCGTCGACGATTCGGTTGAGCTCCCGCATCGCCTCGCGCACGGTTGCGAGCTCGCTGTTGGCAACCCGAAGCGAGGCGGTGGAGGGCGGCAGCTCGAGCATCGTTACGACGAAACGCTAGCCGGAGGATCGGACGCCACCCGGTCACGCGCGCTGCGGGACCGTGAGACGAAAGCGCTGACGGAACCGTCCCACCCATTCTGTCCGGACCGCCGGTCACCATCCGCTGCCGATGGCGATCGACGTCGCCCACGATCCGCACGCACCGACCGAACACCCCGACGGGTCGTCTTCGCCCGCGGCAGCTCTGACCGAGGCCGCGGGCGGCCTGCCTCAGCCCGCCGGCCGAGTACGCGCGTTCGCTTACCTGGACACCGAGCGAACCCACCACTATCGCCAGCTCATGGGCGTGCTGCTGGCCAACAAGCGCCGGTTCGGCCTGCGGATGGCGCCCACCCAGATCTCCACGCGCCTCTGGGAGCGGTTCTCGGTCCGGTACGACTCGCTCGAAGCGCTGGAGCGCGACCTAGAGGCGCTCTGCGCCTGGGGCGCCGTCGATCGCCACCAGGACAGCTCCCGCGCCGCCTCGACGCGCGAGTTCAAGCGAAAGCGCTACACCTACGACATCACCGCGGCCGGCGAGATCGCCGAGCGGGCGGCACTCCAGGTGGACCGCCTGTCCGAGCGGATCGGAGCGCTCGAGCGCTCGCAGCTTCCGGAGCTGCTCGACGCATTGATCGCCCTGGCGATCGAGGCAGAACGCCCCGACCCACGTCCATCTAAGCTGGTCGCGCACTTCAACGACGTGGCGGCCAAGCTCGAGCGTCTACGCGCCGACACCGGTGACTTCATGCGCGAGCTTGGAGCGGTGATGGCCGACGAGACGGCGGTCGAGCTCGAGCCGTTCGAGCGCTACAAGCGGCGCGTGATCGACCACCTGCAGGGTTTTCGCACCGAGCTGCGGCGACTCGATCCCCAGTTCGTAGCCGCGATCGCCCGCGTGGAGGCGGTCGGCCGCCCGCGGATCCTCGCCATCGCGGCCGCGAGTGACGAGCCGCCGGTCTGGGGGCTGAGCGACGAGCAGGTCTCCGCGCGGCGGGCCGACCGCTTGGCCGACGAATGGAACGGGGTTCGCCGCTGGTTCCGCGGCGGGCCCGACGACGCGCCGCCGTGGCACGAACTCGACCGCGCGCTCGGTGACGCCATCGAGTGGATCATCCAGGCCGCGCAGCGGCTGATCGACCGTCGCAGCCGCCGCGTGGATCTGGCCGCCGAGTACCGAGCACTGGCGGTGCTGTTTGACCGAGCCGCGTCGGTGGCGGAGTGTCATGCGCTGTTCGCAGCGACGTTTGGTCTCTACCAGCCGCGCCACTTCTCGGTCCCCGAGGAAGACCCCGAGCTGACCCAGCCGACGGCCTCCTGGTGGCAGGCTTCGCCGGCACCCGTCGAGGTGTCTTTGTATCGCCCGGGGACGCGACCGCCGGGGGCCGGTCGCGTCGCGGAGCTGCCAGACCACAGCTGGGCCCGCCAGGCGCTGGCGGAGCGCCGCGCCCGCGAGCGCGAGGAGCTGCGCCGTGCGCAGCGGCGTTTTGCCGGGGCGGGACCGCTGCGGCTGGAGCAGCTGCGGCAGCTCGACGCGCTCGAGTTCCGCCATCTCCTCCAATGGCTATCGCGCGCGCTCGACACCACCGCCGACCACAGTGGTGCCCGCACCGCCGAGTCACACGACGGGCTGGTGCGCCTCGAGCTGAGGCCGCCGCCAGCCGCCGGCGGGCTGATCGAGATCGGAACCCCGGAGGGAACGTTCGCCGCGCCGAACTACGAGATCGAGGTCGTGGCATGTTGAGCTCGGGAGAGGACCGCGTGCCCGAGGACCGCTCACGATCGCCGCTGGACGAGCGCGTAGCCGAGGAACGTCAGCAGGCCGCGCGTGCGCTGCTCATGCACCCGCTGTTGACGGCCGAGGACCATCCCGACGCGTTTACCCTGGTCCGTCGCCATGACGAGTGGCTGACGGAGCGCTTTCGCCACCTGCTCGGTTATCGCCTTTCTATTCGGGGTGCACACGCGCGCTTGTACAAGCGTGGGCGGATCGCCTATCTGGACCGGCCGGCGCGGATCAGGCCCGGATCGATCCGCCCGGGCCCCCACGACGCCTGGGCTCCGTTCACCCGCCGCCACTACGTGATGCTTGCACTCGCGCTGGCCGCACTCGAGAGTCGTCATGGCCGTGCCCAAGCGCTGATCGGCGGGCTCGCCGACGAGGTCGCAGCGCTCGGCTCGGAGCTCGGCCTGCGCGTCGACTTCGAGCGCCGCGACGAACGCAAGGCATTCGCCGACGCGCTCGATCTGTTTTGCCGCCACGGAGTTCTTCGGCAGCGAGACGGCTCGACACACGCGTTCGTCACTCGCGACGAGTCGGTCGAGGAGGCGCTGTTCGACGTCGAGCACGGTCGCCTTGGGGACCTCAAGGCCACGCCGATCGCGCTGACCGAGCTGGAGCGGGGCGTGGACCTGCTGGCTCAGGACTACCCCGCGAGCGAAGACGGCGAGCGCGCGAGGCGCCGACACCGGATCGCGCGCGCCCTGGTCGAGGAGCCCGTCCTTTACGTCGACGAGCTCGAGCCGGCTGAGCAGGACACGTACCGCTCCCAGCGCCACCGGCTCGAGCCCGACCTGGAGGCGCTCACAGGACTCCAGGCCGAGCGCCGCGCGGAGGGCTCGGCGATGATTGACGGCGGCAGAAGCCTGACCGACGTCCGCTTCCCGACCCGCTCGACCGAGAGCGTGCTGGCGTTGCTCGCGTGCGAACGCCTGCGCGCCGTGGCGTACGACGGCGACCGCAATCCCCTCCCCCGCAGTGAGGTCGAGGGGCTGGTGTCTGACCTTCGCGAACGCCTCGCGATAGACGCCGGACGCGAGCTCGACCAAGCCGCGTTCGCGCTGCTCGAGGGCCACCGGCTGATCGCGCCCGAGGAGCCGGCACAGGTGCGCGTGCTGCCGGCAATCGCCCGCTTTGCCAGGCCGACGTTGAGGGCATCCACAAGGGCATGAGCGTCACCGTCCTGCATGGACCCCGGGGTAGCACACCTACGCGCTTTCGCCTGCACCGGGCGGGACTGATCGGGCTCTACGAGTACGAGAACGAGACGTTTGAGTTCGAGCGCGGGCGCCTGTTGCTGCGCGGCCCCAACGGCGCCGGGAAGTCGAAGGCGCTCGAGCTGCTGCTGCCCCTGCTGCTCGACGGCGAGTTGCGGGCGGAGCGCCTGGACCCGTTCGGTGGCCGCGGTCGCTCGATGCGGTGGAACCTGATCGGAGATCAGGAGTCCCGCGCGCCGGCGACCGGGTTCTCGTGGCTCGAGCTGCGCCGTCGAGATGAGCAGGCCGCCGAACGGTGGGTCACGCTCGTGCTGATGGCTCAAGCAAGAAAGGGTGAGACCGGCGTGCGCTCCTGCTTCGCCGTGCTCGAAGCACGGCAGGAACCCGACGGGGAGCTGTGCGGCACACGACTGGGCATCAACGCCTGGCTTACGCAGGGCCGGCAACCGATCACCAAAACTGCGCTTGCCGAACTCGCCGGCGAGCTGATCGATTCCGTTTCTGTCTATAGGGAGCGCGTGAACGCGCTCCTGTTTGGGGTCAGTCAAGATCGCTACGAGGCGGTCGTGCGGTTGCTGCTTTCGCTGCGCAAGCCGCAGCTCTCGCAGACACTCGATCCGCAGGAGCTCTCCGCGCGGCTGACCGAGGCGCTGCCCGAGCTCGACCGCGACGCCGTGCTGCGCGTGTCCAACCGCCTCGACCAGCTCGATCTTCTGCGCGCCGAGGCGGCGGAGCTGCGCGAGGTGCGCGGGGCGGTGTCGACGTTCGCGCGGACATACCGCGACTTTGCGCGCGCGGCGCTCGGCGAGCGGGGTGGCGCGCTGCTCGCGGCCGCGCGTGGCCGCGAGCAGCGAGGCGAGGCACTGGAGCGCGCACGCGGGACAGCCCTGGCCGCACGGAGCCGCCGGGCCCAGCTCGCCGAGCGCCGGCAGCGCCACGAGTCGCAGCTCGCATCGGCCCGCGCAGGCGAGCGTGAGCTGCGGGAATCCGAGGACTGGCGGAGCGCAGCGCGCCTGGAGGAGCTTCACCGGCTCGCCGTCGAGGCAGAGCGCGCCGCCGCGGACGCGGCGGCGGAACTCGAACGGGCCGAGGCCGAGGCCGATCAGTGGCTGGGTGCGGCCACCCGCGCCGAAGATACGCTCTCCGCGCAACTCGCGGTCGTCACCGAGCTCCTCCTCCGCGCCGCCGAGCAGGCCGCGCGGGCGGGGGTCGCGACGCACGCCGCCGCGGTCGAGGGCCTGGCCGTGGAGGACCGCGACCTCGACGCGGTCCGCGCGCTGCTCGAGCAGCTGGCTGCCGCCCGCGCTCAGGCACTCGCCGTGATGGCCGAATTGACTGCCGCGCTTACCGGTGCCGAGCAGGCATTCCGGATCGCGCGAGAGCGCTTTGAGGATGCCGAAGCGCACCAGCGAGAGCGACAGGCTGAACGGGCCGAGGCCGGGCGGCGGCTCGAGCTCGTCCGCGACACCCTGGTCGAGCAGCTCGAGGGATGGCGGGTGAGCCTGGAACGGTTGCCGGTTGACGACGCGTTCGCCGACGAGCTGAGCGAGCTGGTCGCGCGCGCGGGTGATCCGGGTGCGCCCGCCGCCCGCGCGCTGGTGCTAGACCGCGCGGGCGTCGCCGAGCAACAGCTCCGCGAACGGCTGGCCCGCCTCGCCGGAGAGCGCGCGGTCCTCGCTACAACCCGCGAGCCGCTTGCCGCCGAACACGCGCGCCTCTCGGCCCACCAGGATCCGCTGCCGGCGCCGCTCCCGTTCCGGACCGCCGACCGCGCCGGCCGGCCGGGTGCGCCGCTGTGGGCTCTGGTCGAATTTGCGCCGGAGCTCGAGGACCGGGACCGCGCGGGGCTGGAAGGCGCGCTCGAGGGCGCGGGCCTCCTCGATGCCTGGGTGATGCCCGACGGCACGGTGCTGGACGTCGACGACGCGGTCCTCGTGCCCGGTGGGCCCGGCGACGCCCTCCACGGCAAGACGCTCCGCGACGCGCTCGTGCCGGCCCCGGAGGCGCCGGTGAGCACCGCGGTCCTCGAGGGCGTGCTTGCCTGAGTCGCGCTCGGTGAAACCGCCGACGACAACCGCGGCGTAACCGTAGTCAGCTTCGACGGAGGCTTTGCCCTCGGCCCGCTGCACGGGCGCCATCGGGTGGCGGCCGCTCGCTACATCGGCGCGGCGGCGCGCGCCGCCCATCGGGCACGCCGGCTCGCCGAGCTCGCCCTCGAGCTCGGGGAGCTCGATCGACGCGACCAGTCACTTCGCGTCGAGGCCTCCGAGCTCGAGCATGGCGTTGTGCATCTACGCGAGGAGGTCCGCACGTTCCCGGATGACGGTCCGGCCGTGCGCGCGTACGTCCACCTCGACCGGGCGCGCGCCGAGGAGCAGCGCGCGGCAGAGCGAACCGCCGCCGAGCAGCAGACAATGGCCGCGCGCTCCGCCGAGCTGGCCGGCGTTCGCGAGCGCGCACTCGTGCACGCCCGCGAGCACGGCCTCCCCGCCCCGGGCGACGATTCCGCCCTGGCCGCGGTACGAGAGGCACTCGCCTCCTACCGCGCCGCGTGCGGAGAGCTGATCGGCGCCGAGCGGCTTCGGCGCGAGCGCCTGCAGGCGTGTGGCACCGCGCGCCGCCATGCCGATCGCGCCGTCGAGGCACGAGCGGTCGCGGAGGAGCGTGCGCGGGAGGCCGCGCGGGTTCGGAGCGCTCGCGCCGGGGCCCACCGGGAGGCGGCCGAGGCGGTGGGCGCTAGCGTCGAGGGCGTCCGCGCGCGGCTGGGGGAACTCGAGGCAGCCGCGTCCGAGGCGGAGCGTGGCCTACGCGAGGTACACGAGGAGGACATCGCGGCTGCGGAGGCCGCGGCTGCCGCGGACAGCGAGGCTGCCCACGCCGAGACGTCCCTGTCGGAAGCCGACGCCGAGGTGGTCCGCACGCACGCTCGGATGGCGAGGCTCGGAGAGCTCGGGGCATGGTCGCTTGCCCTCGGCGAGGAGGCCCCGGACGATCACGACGTCGCCGGGCGCTGGCCGCTCGAGCGCACGCTGGCGGCCACGCGTGCCGTCTCGCGCGAGGCGCTCGCGACCCGGCGAGCGTTCCCCACACTGCTCGCTGACGTTGACCACGAGGCCGACGAGCTTCGGCACCGCCTGTCCGCCAGTGCCGACTTTCAGGTCAGCCGGGAGCGGGTCCCGGAGGATCCCGAGCTGACTCTCGTGCAGGTGCGTCACGGTGGCAAGAGCCACCCGATCGCCGAACTCGAGCCGTGGCTCGAGGGGGAGCTGCACGCCCGTGAGCAAACGATCGCGGAAGAGGACCGGCGGCTGTTCGAGTCCTTCTTGGTCGGCGGCCTCGCCGACGCCCTACGGGAGCGGATCGGCGGCGCCGGCCAGCTCGTGGCCGCCATGAATGCCGCGCTGGCGGGGTGCGCGACCACCTCGGGGATGAGCATCGAGCTCGAGTGGCGCCCCCGCCAGCACGACGACCCCGGCTTGCGCGATGCGGTGGCGCTTCTCCGTCGAGATGTGGCGTTGCTCGGCGACGACGCGCGTGGAAGGCTCGTGGAGTTCCTACGCAGGCGAATCGAGGACGCACGACAGTCGCTCGAACAGGGTTCGTCCACCGAGCACGTGATGGCCGCCCTCGACTACCGGGACTGGCACGAGTTCCACGTCATCCAGATAAAGGATGGGAGCCGAGACGTGCTGACCCGGCGCCGGCACCAACAGGCCTCGGGCGGCGAGAAAGCAGTGGCGCTCCACTTGCCGCTGTTCGCCGCGGCGGCTGCCCAGTTCGCCGGAGCGCGTGAGGACTGCCCCCGCTTGATCCTGCTCGACGAGGCCTTTGCTGGCATCGACGAGCGCATGCGCGCGCAGCTGCTCGGGCTGCTCGAGCGCTTCGATCTCGACTTCGTCCTTACCTCGCACGAGCTGTGGGGCTGTTATCCGGAGTTGTCCGCGCTTGGGATCTATCACCTGCACCGCGAGCCGGGGATCCCAGGCGTGGCGGCCGCGCACTTCCGATGGGACGGGGAACGGCGCGTGGAGGTGGGCGGTTGACTCCACACGCCGCCGAAGCGGCCGCTGGTTCCCGAGGCGGGGCCGCGCGTTCGCGGGCCCCGGCGGTGCGCTCCGGGGACATGGTCGGCTACTTGTCGCGCCCAGGGCTGCGCCGGCTTCTGTTTGCCGCCCGCGAGCGGTTCGAGCGCAACGGCGGACCGTGCGGGAAGCTGCTGCTTGAGGCCCTCTCTCCCGACGAGGCGCACGCACTGAACGGGCTGATCACGCCGCAACGGCCGTTCGTCGCGGGCGGCGAGGCGCGCATCAAGCTACCTCGGCTGGACGCCCAGCTCCGAGGGTCGCGATTCGCCGTGTCGCTCGAGCAGGCGCTTGTGGCGATCGACGGTCCGCTCGGGAACCGTCGCGCCGAACGCGCCGCGGTCGCGTCCGCGCGAGAGGCAGCGTGGGCACGCGTGCTCGCGCACCCGCAGGCCCGGCGTGCCGAGTTCGAGCCGTGGCTGGAGCACGCTCGCCGCAGGTTCGGTGCGAGCCACCCCGAACGAGCCGCCATCGTTCTCCAGGCGCTCGACGTGATGGCGGCGCTTCCCGCCGACGGGCGCCCCCTTGCGGCGGTGGCGGCATCCCACGCGGGAGGCGACGCGCACGCCCTCGACCGCGACCGGCCGCTCGGACGCCTGGTCGCGGCCGGGCTGCTCGCGCTCGAGGGCGCGCCGCCGCGTGAGCCGTCGTCGGCAGACGAATGGCGGGGTCTGTGGGCGCGGGTCGGGGTGAGCTGCGATGAGCTCTCGTGCACGGCGTTGACCCTAGGCCTGCGGCCGCCCCGGTTGGCCCGCGGTTATCTCCCCGGTCGCCTGCGCGCCGCCGCCCGCGCGGGTCGCCCGCTGGTACTTACGTTGCGGGAGATGCGCCTAGAGCCGCTACGGCTCGCGCCGGGGTCACTCTTCGTCTGCGAGAACCCCTCGATCCTCGCCGCTGCGGCCAGCGTGCTCGGCGCCCGCTGCCCTCCGCTGCTGTGCACCGAGGGGTGGCCCAACACCGCGGTCGCCGCGATCCTGGATGCGGCCGAGGCCGCAGATATGGCGATCCTGGTACACGCCGACGCCGACCCGGCCGGCGCCGCGATCGCCGCGCGAATCCTCCGGCGCGCGAGAGCGCGGCCGTGGCGCGAGATCAAGCCCAACGCCGGCGTGCATGAGGAGGCACTGCTCGACGAGTTGCTCGAGGATCTCGGGGGCGGATGGTTGGGCCAGGAACGGCTCGAGGTGTAGGCCGCGCGGGGTCGCGCCCGCGTGGCCGGACCCCGCGCCCCATCGGGCTAGGCCACCTCGTCCAGCTCGTCGAAGGCGTCCAGCGACACGACGAAGTCGAAGTTGTCGTGGCCGACCGACCGTTCGAGCGTCGCGAGGACGGCCTGCGGATCGTCGTATCGGCCATTGATGTAGAAGGGCTTCCCGTCCTTCCCGAACGTGATGGCGCTCGGCCCGTGCCACGGCCCCAGCGCCGGGCGTGCTCGCGTGAAATCGGGGTGCGGCTCGAAGCCGAGCGAGCGCGCGTACTCGACAGCGCCGAGCACCAAGTGCTGGGCGGACTCGAGCGGCACCGCGATGCCGTCGGATTCCCACAGCCTGAAGCACTGGCGCCTCAGCGCCTCGAACTCCAAGAGCCGGACGTACCGCGGGCCGAGCGCGTTCTTGACCCCGAGGCACCATGTATCGACCAGGTAGCCGCAGACGGACAACCTGCCCCGTATCGACGGTTCGGCGAGTAGGACGAACGCTGCGCCGCTGTCGCTCGCTTCCGACGGCGCACCATCACCCCCGGGCAAGTCGAAACGATCATCAACGCGCAGACCATGACGCCAACCCGGACTTACCCAACAGCGCGGCGCGCGATCGCCACCACCAGCGCCAGCCCCGACCGCGGGCCCTGACGATTCGGGTGCAGCGAGGTGTTCGGTGCCAGCGTGACGGGTAGCGCCGCCGGATCGGCAACGCCCTGCCACCGCCGCGCCGTCGGCGTGCTTGCCCTCGACCGCGACAACCCGAGACAGCCTGGACGCCTCGGCCTTGCCGATGCGGAGCGTTCGGGCGATGTCCGCCGGGGTGAACCGGCGTTCCCGCAGCGATCGAACCCTCGCGAGCAACTCTTCGTCGTTCATGGCCGTATTTGTACGGGTAGTAGCGGACGGAAACGGGCGACAATGGTCACGTAACCGTTCCAATCCATTGGCGGCTCTGCAACAAATCGCGTCCCGTGCACCACAGGCTGACAGTGACACATCACACTCAACACCATGACTCGCGCTTGGGACGGCGAAGACTTGCTCGGACCCGTCGACAGGGACGAGGACGAGCACGCGCGCTGGCTCTACCGGTGGACGAGACCATGTCCGGACCGTCGACCGCAGCTCCCACGCGTCTGTCTCGGTCACCGTGAGCGCGAACCCGGCCGGCTCCAGCTGCGGGTCGCGCTCTGCCGCGCCGAGGGTGTTTGCAACGTGATCGTCGAGGAGGATGACGACACCGTCCGCGTCCGGCTGATCATCTGCTGTGACGAGGACCTCTTCGAGGACGACCGAGAGCGCGAATACATGGACTGCCCAGTCCACGTGTACCTCGACAAGCCGCTTGGCGGCAGAACCGTAATTGACGTCCAGACAGACCAGCCGGTGCCACTGTTCGTGCCCGATTGGGCTGAGCCCGGCCAGACCGGTGTCAGCGGCTGACGCCGCTGAGAGCAAGCTCGTACTCGATGTCCTCGGTCGGGACAGCGGCGGGGTCGAATTCGGACCCGTCGTCGAGGCCGAGCCAGTCGAGCATCTGTTGGTGTTGTTCGTGGCCCGGGTCGGCGAGGATCTCTTTCAGCTCCGCGTACGCCCAGGGGCCGCCGCAGTCCTCCGGTGCGCAGGCGCCTCGAGCGGCGGTGAGGACCGGGTAGTGGATATCGAAGTCGGCGTCGAGCAGTTCCTCGACGACGATTTCGTGCTGCCAGTCATCGCCGAAGTCGTAGGTGTAGCGGAGCAGGTCGCCGACGCCGTCGATCAGGTCGCCGAGGCGCACCTTCCGCTCGTCTACCACATCGAAGTCGAATTCAGGATCGGGCACACCGAACTCGTTGGGACCGCAGCTGAACACGTGCACGTGGTAGTCCGACCAGCCGAACGCTGCCACGATCATTTCGTGCAGGTGGTCGAGGGACGTGTCGGCGCGCACCTGGAGCCGCCGCCAGACCGGGGGCTTCGTCACCCCTAGCAGCTTGACCTTGATCTGCACGATGACGCCGTGGCTGCGGCTGTCCTGGCTCACCGGCTCCTCCTATCGTTGGCCTCTGCGCGAACGGTACGACGGCCGCCGGATGGAGTGCGTCACGGCAGGCGCAACACAGGTACCCAGTCCCTGCGAATCCTTGCTTGCCGCAGGCGATCAGTCGTTCGCCCGCTTCGCAGAACCGATGCCTGGAAACATCACCCACCCTACCGGCCTGGCTCCCGGAGCAGTGTCACCGTTTGGTCGGGGAACACGGCGAGCACCTCGACCTGACCTCCGAGTTGACCGACGTAGCGCGCGATCGTTTCCAGGTACAGATCATCCACTGGTTCGATCAGAGGCCCCTCCCCCTCGATCGCGTCGAGCGCGTCTGCGATGGCCGTCTCGGGAAGACCTCGACGCTGACGGACATCGTCGAGACGCACCTCCGCGTCCATCAGGCGCTGGTAGGTGTCCATCCGCTTCTCTCTCAGCGGCCGGCGGCCGATGAGCGCGCGCCAGCTCTTTGCGCTGTTGCTGGCCATACTCCCTCCTTTCCACACGAACGCAGGTGCTCGTCGTAACGCCTGTCCGCGATCGGTACGTGACGCTTGTACCACCCGTGCCAGTTGCCCGCCTTGTCGCCGCCCACGACCAGGGCCGCATGCCGTCGCCGATCGAACGCAAACAACACGCGGATGTGTCCGCTGACCGAACGCAGCTCCTTCATGTTGTGATGACGAGAGCTCCTGATCGGCTTCACACGTTTCGCGCCGAGGCTGGGGCCCTCGAGCTCGAGCTGTCTGATCGCGGTCCCGATCCGAGCCGCGTCCTTCTCGGTGAGTGTCTCGAGCCATTGAGTGACCTCCGGGGTGTACGCGATCGTCCACCGCTGCGAGACATTCCTCTTCGAAGGCATGCGAGGTGACGGGGCCTCAGTCCGTCGCCACGAGTGTCTGGCAAATCGACGAGTGCGCCGCCCTCTGCGCTGGGCGCGAGCGGGGTCTTCTGCGCCGACCCCCGTCGCCGCTCAAGTCTGGCGTGGATCTCATGCCGGACAGAATCGGGACACCGGTGTAACGGAACAAGACGCATTAGTGTCAACACTGGATCAAGTTTGTGACGGAAGTCGAACATCTCCGGCTGAGCTCGCCCTAACGGCCACTTTCCGCCCGCCCTGCGGGTTAGCGTCGGTGTCATCAGAACGTGTGTTCCCTACTCACCGGATGAAGAGCTCGAGATGCCGGACGACCAGACGATCACGGAGGCGATCAGTCTTGCTGAGCGGTTGCTCGACGAGGTCACGAGGACTGAGCCGACGTGGCAGGCGATCGAGCACCGCACCACCAAGAGCCGCCGGCCGCAAGCACATCCAGGTGCTGATCAGACCGGATTCGAGCCGCGCGCGAGCGCTACGCCACGCTACCTCTACCGAAGATCGTCAATACAGTCGCCCCTGTGCAACGTGAACTCGATGACCTAAAGGATGGCCTGCTCCATCGCTTCTCAGAATCTCCGGGCTGGGTGCGATTGTCCCAAGTCTGGCGCCATTCCAGACGATGCAGTGGCGATCGATCCCCGTCGCGCTCGATCGTGTACTCGTCATCGACGATGTTGCCCTTGGCCTTCAGCTCGGTGCCGTCGGCCAGCTCGATCGAGAAACGGTCTGAAGCGGCGTGATGAGCGCCTTCTTGATCGTGGCGGCCGTGTCCCCGTCGCGCTCGATCTTGAAGTCCTCGCCGACCGCGATCAGACCAGGTCGGGTGCGAATTGCCATTGCCCGAACCAGATGAACAGCGTCACGCCTGCGGCACGTGGGTCGCCGGCCGTCAGGAGGCGGCAGAAGATGAGCCCAGCGGCGTTAGATAAGCCCGAGCCTTCCCAGCCGGCCTTGCCCGCGGGGATTCGCACCGGCGTACTCGCGGCGACGACGACAGCAATGGCTGCCCGTCGTGCCCCCGCCTTCTCCGCCTGTCCCCTGCGATCGGTCGTCGTTGGCGATGCTGGACGCGGGTCGGCGCCAGCGCGCGAGCGCTTCGCCACCACGAAGGCGACCGCCCGCAGGTGACCGGCCCACGACGAGTTCTTAGGCGGCGACATCGGAGACATAGATGCGCCGTGCTAGCTCGGTACACCCCGCCCACCTGGCGGCGCTGCTCATGTTTGCGAGCCCGGGCAGGCCGCTAAGGCCCGTCGGGTGCTCAACCCGACGAGCTGCGAGCTGGGAGGTCGGGCACAGCAATCGGCGCTAGCTTCGCCTGATGCCCCAGCGGAATCGCGGCGTGATGATGCCCGGTCCAGATCGGGCCGAGGCTAGACGGCTCAACCAGGCGCGCAACCATTTCCGCCTCCGCAGCCTTGCAGAGCCCAATAACGGCTGGCGACCACTCGAGCGGCTTCAGCCCGGACCGTCTTCGCTACCGCCTCCGCCATTCCCAGGAATCGTGCCGCTGCGGGCGACAGCTCATTCATCCGCTTGTCTGTGAGACGGCTTTCGCGAAGCGCCTTCCCGAGCGTCTTCCTCGGAGATGAGGCTCAGCAGGACCTTGCGAGCCGTCGGCTCGCAAAGTCATCGGCTGCGATGCCCGCCTGGATCTCGTAGATCAAAAGGAGACTTCCGAAGCAGCCGTTGCACAGGCGCTTGCTCCAGTCACCTCGATAGATGGTGCGGAGTTTTGACTTCTTCGCGCGACCGCACCGGAAGCACTCGACTGCAACCGCGTCCTCCAACCGGAACTCTTGAAGCGGGCCCCGCGGCGGGTAGTCTTAACGATGCGCGAGGGCGGGGGCACACGACGAGTTCTAATGCCTGTGGCGGGCCAAATCAGGATCGGCGAGCCGATTCGGGACGGCGCGAGCCCGCGCATGTCTGGCGTTCCCGAGATCGAGCAGCTTCGTTGTGCGGAGGCGGGTGGCGGGATGGAGCGGGGCGCGCCAAGGCGCGTCCGTTTATGGCGCTCGTGTTGCCCCGGGGATGGCACTCCCGGGAAGCCCGCTGAATCGTGTTTTCGGGCTTCCCTAGCCGGTTTGCCGGCCCCGGCCTCGAACCATTCGAGTACGCGCTTCAGGCTGTTCGAACGCGGCGAGGCCTCTTGGCCAGCAGACTGAGCCGGATCGAAGGCCGCCTCGGGATGACCGCGCGGTCGAACGCGGCCTGCGAAACATAGGCTCTTGAGACGACAACTGTCATACATGATAGGGTTTGTGTATGACGATGCTGAGTTTTCGGGTTGCTGACGGGGAAGCGGCAGAAGCCCAGGAATGGGCAGACCGACTCGGCGTTGACCGCTCTGAGCTCCTCCGCGACGCGCTTCACCGCCACTTGGTGGCTCTGCGTGCGGAGCGGGAGGCCGACCGGTATGACGAACTTCCGCCTACTGATTCCGAGCTTGCCGTGGGACAAGCCGCAGACTGGGGGCCGGCCGAGGATTGGGCCGATTGGATCGACTCGCTCAGCGATGCAGCGCGGTGAGATCTGGTTCGCTGCCACTCCGGGCGGTGATCGGCCCGTACTCGTGCTGACTCGCGACCCAGTCGCGGATCGGATCGGAGCCGTGACCGTGGCGGCGCTCACCCGTACCAAGCGAGACCTCGTCTCCGAGATTGAGCTGACCGTACAGCGTGACCGAGTGCCCACGGATTGCGTTGTGAACTTCGACAACCTCCACACGATCCCCCGCGGCGCCTTCCGCCGGAGGGTCACCAGCCTGTCACCCGCTCGCATGACGGAGGCCTGCCGCGCATTGCGCGACGCGGTCGGCTGCTAGCGCTCGACCTCCCTCGCATTAGCCATTGGGTCTGCAACCGGACGGCCATAGGGCACGTTCGACGCGGGCTTCGCCACGCCCAGTGCTCTCGCCAAGCCCAAGCACTACTCAGCCCGCGTTGCGCCGAGCGAACAGCACCGGTCACGCAGCCACGGCTGTCGTGTGCCCGGGTTGCATCGAGGGAGACGCATCGCGAACCGGAACCCCACTGGCAGCAATCATCCCGACCACGGGTCGTGCGAACGCCGATGACGGCACGACCCATTTTGGATCAAGGAGGAGCCGGGCGTCGCCAGGGACCACGGCGCTCGGTGAAGGTGAGCCGCAGTGGTTCGTAGCCCCCTGGCCCCATTGTCGAGCTGTGGCGTCATTCACGAACGCGCGCTGAACAAGTCGACTTGAGCGTTGTGTCCCGGCGCCTGGCTTAAGCGGCCGTCGCACGTGACCAGGGGGACCTCGAGCGCCTCGGCGAGCGCCACATACGCAGCGTCGTAGGCGGTGAGGTTGTGGCGTAGTTCCCAGATCCGATTGCTCAAGGCGACGTGCGGATAGCGGACGAGGGCCAGATCGCGGAAGTCCGCGCGTGCATCCGAAGCGCGCTCGTCGCTCAGCTCGCCGAGAGCGTTCAGGCGCCTCAGTCCGTGAAGCACCTCGATATCGATCAGATGCGGCGCATGAAGATCCCCGTCATCCGCTAACCGCTCGATCAGACCCGCCGACGGATTCACCCCGACAATCGCCTCGAGCAAGGCCGAGGTATCGACGACCAACACTCTAGGCGCGGTCGCGGCCGGACCGCACGGCTGCGACGACCGCTTCTGCGCTAGCGCCGCCAGCGCGGCTACGCGCCCGGGCGAGCACGTCGGCGACCGGCGGGTGTTCGGCTACTCGCTCGAGCTCCTGAAGCGCGTAGTCGGACAGGGACAGCCCCGCGGCTGCGGCCCGCGTTCGCAGAACACGGTGGATGTCGTCGGGCACGTTTCGGATCTGGATCGATTTCAAGCATTTTATGGTAGCAGGCTGGGTGTGATAGAAGCAACCTGGGTGTAGTACACCTCTAGCGCATGCACGGCGCGTCGCCCAGAGGAATCAGCTCGGGGACGGACTACCTCGGGCAGCAAATGACATCCGAGTGGGAGCGCACTCCCTGCGCGGCGGAGATATCAAACTCCCCACGGGTCGACAAGGTCGACGCCCAGTGCCGCGAAATGCTTCGTGTTCCGCGTGGCGAGGGTGGCTCTTCTGGCCTTGGCGATGCCAGCGATCTGAACATCGCGGATTTCAACCGGCCGCCCGGCGCGCTGCCGCTCTGCAGTGATGTTGGCGGCGGCCCGGGCAGCTGGGTGATCGAACGGCTGCACGCGCCCCTCGAGTTCTTCCTCGAGAAGCTGCTCGAACCCGCCCTCGAGTTCGTGTCTTCTCTTGCCCGACTCGAGCAGCTCGAGTCCGGTCCTCACCTCGAACACCGTCACAGCGGTTGTCCAGATCGATTCCGCTGGCTGGTTGTCCAGCCAGTCGACAACCTTCGGCTCCGGGCGCCGGCGCATGAGCGCCGAGATCACGTTCGTATCCAGCAGGATCACTACTCGAACTGCGCCGGACGCACCGGCTGGCCGCGAAGCTCGGGAATGTCCTCCTCCAGCCCGATTCCCGCGAACCTCGCTGCGATTCTCGAACCGAGGCGCGCCCGCGCGCGACCTTCGTGGCGCACGGAGTTGCTTAGGATCTCGCGGACCTCCTCTTCGGTGCTCCGTCCGTGGCGCCGCGCACGTCGCTGGAGCTTGGCCTTGACGTCATCGTCGAGCTGTCGTATGAGGATCTGAGCCACGGCGTCATGATATCACGATATCGAGATACTGATGCATCACCTGTGCCGAAGCCTGCTGGGCGGCCGTTGTCTCAAGGTCAGATCGAGTCGCTCGCCACGCAACGCGGGGGCGTGGAGCTGGTGTCGCTGCTTCATCGCCTCGACAGCTTCCCCAACGCCGCGGGTGGTCTATGGACTTCGGCGTGCACTGGTCCCCTGAGCCCCCACGACGGGACTGTGATCGCACGAGCTTTCGACGGAATCGCCGGGCGCTACAGCGAGGGATCAGCCAGCTACGCCGGCTGATACCGCTCAGATCTCATACGACGGCAGGAGACGATGATGCCGATGTCATTTGGCAGCGACTGGGCTCCAGCGTGTATCGCCATACGGACGCACCAGTGAATCCGCCGTCGGGTCTCGAGCCCGCGAGGGTTGTGCGCGACGCCTGCGGCGGCTTTAGGTCGCCGCCGCCGCAGGCCTCCCGGCGAGCGCTGCTACGTCGCATGGAAAGCAGCGCCGTGTCGCTCGATTGCGTCGCTCCGGAACTCCGCCTGCGCAGCTACGCCATCACCGGTTGGTCGCGGCGATGACCGCAGGTCCGCCGCATGACAGCGGCTCGATCCGCGCGGCACTCCCCGCGGCCAGCCCGCCAAAGTCCCTTGGCGGGCTGGCCGGCGCCCCCACTGTCCCAATCGTGAAGCTTTCAGAACAGCCTTGGCGGGCTGACCCATAGCCCCCACAGTCCCCGCGAGGCTCTCAGAACAGCGCGCGACCGCGGCTGGCGAACAAAGCCAGAACCGCGAGGATCGCGATCAGGAACAGGAGCGGATGAATCGCGATCCCGCCAATCACGGCAAGGATCAACAGGATGACTGCGAGTGCGAGGAGCATCAACACCTCCGAGCTTGACTTTTCCTATGTATCCCCCACTGCGCCAACTGGGGACGGCATCCCGTCTCAGGTCCGACGTCTGCGTGCAGACCCACGCTGCCGCCATTGGCAGAGCGCCCAGGGACTCACGTCCCGAGCGGTGAGGACCCGGGCTCGCAACGGCACTCCTATGCTTGAGATCGTCATGTCGCGGCCAAGCTCAAACCTGCGCGGCGCGACTTGCGCCTCAGTCGAATCGGCTTCCGGCGAGCCCACGCGGATTTCGTCGGCGAAGGCGTGAAGCTGCCGTCGCCCGGGAAAGGCTGTCGTCGAACGAGGCTTCGAGCGGCACACCGCCGCTCCGGCCGCTGAAACGAGGCGTCGAGTCCAAGGCCCGCGTCGCTGCTGCTCGGGACGACTAGTGGCAAGAGCGCTCTCTCCCCCGCCGCAGACGCCTGCTCCGCCCGGTGAAGGAGCGACGCCGCCGATCGATACGACGCTACCGCTTTCCAAGCAACGGTGCAGCCATACTACGCGCTGAAGACCCGGGGGGCGCGCGATCTCAGCGCCGGCTCGGCCAGCCAGCAATGCTGCGCGACACGATCTCGCTGCGCGCCCCATGCGGCGAACGACCTGGCTCGTCGGGTCCGGAACCCGACGGCAATAACGGTACGTTCGGGCGGGCTTCCCCATGCGCACTGCTCTTGCCGCGCACGACTCAGCCCGCGTTGCGCCGAGCCAATAGCATCGGTCACGCAGCCACGGGCTGCCGTATGCCGGGTTGCATCGAGGGAGGCAGCATCGCGAACCGGAACCCGCACTGGCAGCACTCATCCCCACGCGAGCGGCGCGAACGCCGATTAGCCCCTCGCGGAGCTAGCGGCGTTACGGCGAGCCTGTCTGCGCCTCCGGGTCCAGCCTCGACGCCGCGCTGCGCGCGGCGGCCCATGTCCCGAACATGCGGCTGACGACACTTGCGGGCGGCCATTCCCCTTCGGCCAGCCGCTCCAGCGCCTCCCCCCCGCGCCGACCGGCATGCGTACTCGACCAGTCGTACGACGAAGGGAGCCGTCCGTACCGATCCCGACAATCCCGCATGGTCTCAATCACAAGCTCCCTGGTCCACCTCTGCTGGATCGCGCCGGGATGGCAGCGCTTGCAGTAGCGGTAGACGTCGCCCTTGCCGTTACGCGGCCATCTCGGCGGTGAAGCTTTCGAGCGCCTCGCGCATCTCGAAGGCGTCGCGGACGCCCGCGTAGGCGTCTCGCTCTAAGCTCTTGGCCTCGAGCTCACCTGGCTCGAGCCGGGCGAAGAGCGCGGCCTTGGACCGGCCTTCCGTTTCGACCTCCCGACCGGTCACCGGTTCGAGCTGTACCACGAGATCGACCGCGCGGCTCCGCCCGACGGACTTCGCTCACGGCTGAGAACCAACCCTTCGCGCGCCTGGGCTCGTGGCATCTCCCCGCGGCGCATTGACCATGTGAATGTCACAACGACATCACCGAGTGCCCTCTCCACGTTCCTCCAGGACAAACTGAGGTTCGGGGTACGCGAACTGATTCGACTGAACGATGGCTCGGAGGCCGCAACCTGGCTGGGGGTGAGCGCTCTCAGCCACGACATCGCCATCATGACCGACGCCGCCGGCCAAGCCGACGGCTTTCACCACGTCGGCTACTACCTCGACGACGCCCAGGACGTCCTCCGCGCGGCCGACATCCTCAGCGAGAACGGAATTCACATCGACGGCGGCCCTGGCCGCCATGGAATCAGCCAGGCCATCTTCGCGTCCACCCGGGACCCAGGCAGCGGGCACCGGCTCGAGCTGTTCTCGGGCGGCTATCTGGTACTCGACGCCGACTGGAAGCCCATCGAATGGTCTGAAGACGAGCTACCGACCGCGATGACCTGGTGGGGACTCAACCTTGCTGCACTGCCCGAGATGAGCCTCACAACCGACTTTGGCAGCAACGAGCCGCCGCTGGCGACGACAGCCTAGTCGTCGCTGGGCGCGACCCCCAGGTGCCGAATGCGGGGCAAACCTCAGCGTGCGGCGGCCTACACATAGCTGATCAGTTCGCTGGTGGTCACCGTGTCGCGAGCCGCCGGCTCCGCGCGTGCTCGACATTCGCACGCTTCCCCGCCGACACCAGCTCTGCGCGAGGCGAAGGTCCTCGCCAGCCCGGCTCAGCATGGTGCACGCGACCCCTCGTGCCGTCCAAGCTGCGATGAGCGTTGGCTGCCACAAGCCCCGGCAGGTGGCGCATCACTTCGTCGGTCGTACGCTGCCACAACTCGACCAGTCACTGCTGGTCGCCGGATCGACAGTGAACACATTGATCAATGTCACGACCGGCGCATCAGCACTGATGATCGAATCGGACACCTTGGCCATTCCTTCGTTCGCGTGTGACTGGTTCCCCTGGTCTGGATGGTGTTTAGCCCGTCCCGCGGGGTGTGAGGACCACCATCGGGATGACGCGGCGGGTTTTCTGCGCGAGTTCGTGCAGCTGTGGATAGCGTTCGGCTGCTTTGGCGAATAGGCGCTCGCGGTCCGCGCCGGTCGCCTCCTCGGCCACGACATCGATAGTCTCGCTACCGGCCTCGATCCTTGTGTTCGGATGCGCCTTGAGGTTGTGGTACCAGGCGGGGTGGTATGGCGCTCCTCCGTTGGCGGCCCAGATCAGGTAGCGCCGAGCGTCCGGCAAGTATGCGACCGGGTTCACGCGACTTAGCCCCGACTTTGCGCCGGCGTGGTGAAGGAGCAGCAGCGGCGTTTCCTCCCACATACCCCCGACGCGCCCTTGGTTGGCGCGGAACTCCGCGATGATCTTGGCGTTGTACTGAGCGGGTGTCTCGGACATTGCACTCCTCTCCTCCCCGGGGCTCTCGCGGCTACGGAAGAGGGCCTGGTTCGTCTTCCGGTCGGAAGCTCTAACCGCGGGAGCGGTTACTCGCTGTCGTACTCGTCGTGGCGGCGCCACCAGTCCGCGGGCTCCTTCTCGTTGCGACCGAGCGGCGCGAGGTCCAGGTAGCGGTAGGTCCCCATCAGCTGCTCGACCCCGCGTCCGTAGGTTGAGTAGGTGTGGTGCACGACCCCGTCCGCGAGGGCGAAGGCGCTCATCCCGGGGGCCTGCTGGCCGGGATCGTCCGTGTGGCGGAAGTTGTACTCGGCGCCCGTTCGCTGCTGCTCCTCGGTGAAGGC
The DNA here is from genome assembly GCA_963731355.1 of uncultured Solirubrobacterales bacterium. Classification (GTDB taxonomy): domain Bacteria; phylum Actinomycetota; class Thermoleophilia; order Solirubrobacterales; family Solirubrobacteraceae; genus Palsa-465. Next base: position 332,886 of record CAVSUS010000010.1, read on the forward strand.
AGCGCCGAAGTCGTACTTGAACTCGCTGCCCAGGGACGAGACCCAAGGGAACCGCCAGCCCATTCGCTCCTTGTACCGGCCCAGCTCCCGGAGCGGGGCGATCGACTCGGCCACGAGGGTCACGTTGTGGCCGTTGAGGTGGGGGAGCACGCCGTCGAAGTGGTCGGCGACCAACGAGCAGCCTCGGCAACCCGGGTTCCGCTCATCGACACTGTCCCCGTAGCCGAACATGAAGTGGTAGACGAGCAGCTGCGAGCGGCCGTCAAACAGCTCGGCCAAAGTCTTCGCCCCGTCGTCCGTGTCAAACACGTACTCCTTCTCGACCGGCACCCACGGCAGCTCCCGCCGGGTGCGAGCGAGGTCGTCGCCCATCCGGCCGTGCTCCTTCTCGCGCTTCAGCAGCTCAACACGATCGGCTTCCCATTCCTCCCGGGTTCCCCTCTTGTGCTCAGGCATCGGCTGGCTCCTCGTTTGGTCGCGGTTCGGTCTATATAGTTAGCAAAATCGCTAATGATGCGTTCAGTGCTCTAGCGCATCCGCTCCGGCCCGCCACGCACGCGCAGCTCGTCGCCCACTACCGCACCACTGAGCATCGCGGAGGGAGCCTCGTTGCTGGCCGCGATTCAGAGCTCGCTCGGCCTATCCCCGTGCTCGCCGATCCCGCCCCCCGCCACGGTCAGCGTCGCAATCCACGTGCTGCACGCGCTACCGAGCAGCGCGGGGAAGCTCCTACCAGACCAGCTCCTCGAGACCGCCAAGCGCAACGCGGCCGACGGGCTCCACCGCTGCCAGCGTGCGCTCGAGCTCGACGGCGCAACGCACGGCTACGAGGTCGAGGAGTGGCTCCCTGCCATATTCGACATTGTCGGTCCCCTTCTTCAATCGGCGTGCGCGGACGCCGAACCACCGACCGTCGTGCGGCAGACGCAGGAGGCGATCGGTTGGCTGTCGCGCGCATTGGTTGAGCTCGACGAGGACTCCACCGAGGTGTCGAGCGCACTCGCCGAAACGCTTGCTCGGCTCCTGGTCGTCTGGGTCTTCGCAGCCCTCGCCCCCGACGGCATCGCATCGGCCTAGGCGCGGAAGCCGATTCAGCTCGGCGTCAGGCCCCGCAGCGCTTCGGCGTGCGCACGATCAGGCCCCGCAGCGCTTCGGCGTGCGCACGATCAGCACGTCCTGCTCCCAACGCTGCACCCCGCAAGCGCGGGCGATCCTCCCACCGCGCCAGGACGCGACAACAAGCACAGTGGACGTCAGTGCTGCGGGGGATTCGACGCTCCGGACAGTACCTGCTGGAAACAGCAGTTTGCGCGGGTTCTGGGGTGTTTCGCGCCGTCGGGCACACCGCCTCCCCGTAGCAAAGGAGAACGCAATGAGGACGTCAGTGGATCCGCAGGTCCCTCGGCCGCGACAGTCGATAGATCCCGTAGAGGTGCGCGCCGCACGGGTAGGCACCAACGATGACCAGTCGTCGGTCAACGTCCTGGCTGAGCTCGGCACCCTTGAGCCGCAAGAGGTGGCGGGCTTGTTAAAGCTTCGTCGTTCCCCGGTACTCGACCTGAGCCGGCGAGGAATCCTGCCGGCATTAAAGGTAGGCAAGCACTGGCGCTATCGCCGATCCGACCTCGAAGATTGGATGGACAGCAGGCGGGACGCGGCTTGACGCCCTCGGCCGGCGCCTGCACCAAGCACAAGCCACCACTGCAGCACCCCCGCGACGACCGAGGCTTCGCATCGCCCGCGGTGAGACTCATCGGGTGCCGAATTCCACGGTTTCGGGTAGCACAGCTTCTCCTTCTCCTGCTTGAGCAGCTACGCGGTGCCGGTTTGACGAGCGTGGGGCTTGTTTGACGAGCGTGGGGCTTGTCGTCCGACCCCGAGGCGGACCGGCGCGCGCCTCGGCGCCGGCTCGCTCAGGAACGCACGGGTAGCAGGGCGCCCGGCCGCCAGCTCGTCGGCGGCTGGCACCAGCTGGTCGCGGACTTGTGCTGGTCGCCGAAGCGCTCGCCCGGCATGCGCCGGCGCAATGAGCAAAGTACTCGTCGCAGCGGGATGGCGCGGCACCCGGAATGGGGCGATCGGAGACGTCGGATGGCGCTCCTCCGTTTGGGCAGAAAGCGATAGCGCCGTATCGATCGCCAGCGTCGCTCGTTCGCCATATGGAGCAGGCGCCCGAGCCGGTTGAGAGCGCGTCCTCCGCACTCGTCCACCGCGACACCGCCGCTCGTTGCGCGCCGCGCTGCTGCTTCGTGGTGTCAAGCGGTCGCGACGCTTTCGCCTCAAACCCGGTTGAACCGCGTGTGTCAGGATTCGGTGCTCGGCCGCGACCTGCAATGGGTAATGGGAGCCCGAAAGTGCGCCTGACCTCGTGGAACGTGAACGGCCGCTATGGCCCCGGGGTTGCCCCGCCAGCTCGCTGCGGTGCGCGAGCGGGGCGCCGACATGGTGGCGGTGCTGTCGCTGAGCGGCCGCGAGTATCGGCGAATCTACTTCAACGTTGTCGCGTCGCGCTGGCCGCTGCGGCGTCTGCCCGGGCTGCAACTGGAGTTCCCCGAGCGTTACCTGTCCGCCAGCATCGGCCGCGCCGGGGCGGAGTTCGAACATCCACGCCGCGCACCTGCCGCCGGGTTCGACGCGAGGTCTGGTCAAGGTCGAGATGTTCGAGGCGCTGCACACCAGACTTGCCACGCCCTGCGAGCGCCGGCGGATCCTCTGCGGTGACTTCAACACGCCGCGTGCCGAACGCGACGACGGCACGGTCGAGTTCTGGGGCGCACATCACCCGGCAGCACACCGAACGCTGCGACAAGGCCGAACGCAGCGTGGTGCTCGGACTGGGCGAGCATGACCTCCCCGACGTGTTCAGAGCGCTCAACGGATGCACGGCGACCGATACCTGCTGGTTGGCACGGCGCGGCGGACAGTGGTGGGGCCGTCGCTACGACCACGTCTTCGCCTCCCGGCGCCTTACGCCGACCGCCTGGCGCTACCTCCACGCGTGGCGGGAGCAACGGCTGTCCGATCATTCCGCGATAGAGGCCGACTTGGCGGCCTGAGCCTGGACAATGACGCCCGCGGCCCGCGGCATGATCAGCGGCCGACGGACCGCCGCGCAGTTGGGTCATGCTGCGGGCGCAGCCACGATCACGCAGTGGTTGGGAGCGCGCGACATCCCGACGTCGTGCTGCTGAGTGCGCGAACCCGGCACACGTAGCTAGCGATCACGACCACAGGCGCTCGCGGGGGACCTGGCCGCGCCGGCGACGCGACGTGCTACGAGCGCGACGCGAGAGCGAGGCCGAATGGGCTCCCTTCGGAGTCCCGACAGATCGCCCACCGAGACCCGGGATGGATCACGCTCCCCCCGAGCGCGGTGACCTGCTCGAGGGCGGCCTCCATCTCGGGGACGATGAAATACGGCAGCGAGGCAGTATCGCCCGGGCCGGCGCCACGTTCGTGAATGCCGAGCACAGGACCCCCGCTCTGGGTCTGCCACCCGCGACCTTCGGCCTGGCTGCGCTCGGCGAGATCGACGCCGAGCAGGCCCGACCAGAACCGACGCGCGCGGCCGGGATCATCAGCCGGAAACTCGATTAGGCCGAACGATCCGTTCACGTCGCAGACGATAACGACGCGGGCTGCCATGGCGCATCCGGACGCGCGCTGTCGCCAGCGTTAAGCCTGCCCTGGAGAAGCGGAACGTCGCCATTGCACTCGTCCGCTCGGTGCCAGCGAGAACGTGAATGCGATCGCGCGAGCGCTAAGAAGCCGGCGCTCGCCGTTGGCGGACGGGGCGTCTCCGGCGACGCCGCGACGGACTGCTCCCTTGGGTCCAATGCGGTCGCCCAAGGTTGTCCACGCGCGTGGCTCGGTTACGCCTAGAGCGGCAGCGCGCTGCGCCGTGGCCGCTTCGCATGGAAAGGAGCAGTGTCGATCGGGCCGGACAGTCAAGAGAAGATTCTCGCCGCACGACCACTCTCGTATACGTCAGCCTCACGATAGGCGACTGTTGATAACGGTCCTGGCTGCCACGACTCGGGCAAAGGTAGCTTGTGTCCTGTCCTTCGAACTTCGTGAACCCCGCAGCCGGTCATAACTGCGCCCCGCGGCGTTGCATCCAAGCGGCGGATAGCCTGCCGATGCGGGGGGGGGTGCCCGCGGCCACGACCGTAGCTGTGCGGAACCTGCCGAAGGAAACGCCGCCGCCAGGCCATGTGTGGCGTAGCGGTAAGATCGGGCCGCCACCGCCCAGACCGCGCGGGCGTGTCACTTGATCCGGCGGCCGCGGTGTCCACGAAGAGAACGGTGTGCGTGTCAGGATCAATCGTGCGGTCCCACTGCCGATTACGCGGTGCAAGGGACAGACAACACGGGACCACGGCGCTGCTTGATATGAACGACGCGCCGGAAGCGATGCGCGGGCCTCGACCGCAACCTTCCGGGCGCCGCGTTGATCGCAGCGGACCACAACGGGCCTAGGCCCTGGCCACGCCACAGCCGGCGCCAGGCGTGCGCAGCTCGATCAGCTCGTCGGCAGTCGCCGGCCACGGCGGCTCGTGACGTGCGGCGTGGAACGATAGGAGATCACTCCGCGTGAGTTCTGTCAGCGGATGACATAGGACGTCACCCAGGGCGATTCTTGGGGGAAGCTTGACAAGTCGCTCCAGCCGGACGGATAATCAACGCGTCGACCTCATCTCGGCAACCGTTTGGCGCAGGCAAGGGGGCGCTGCTGTTGACCGGGCGTATTGGGGATGTCGAACTCGTGCTGACCAAAGCCACAAACTTGGTTACCGGTCGTCTGATGCGCTGCGGCGACGACGTCTGCTGGCTCACCGCCGAGAGACCACGGCGAATGTGTCCCTGCGGCAGTTCGATGAGGAGTTGGTTGATCGTGAGGGCCGTGGTACTGGTGTTCGCGGGTGCGGCTCTGGCGGTGGCCGTGCCGGCGGTGACCGTCCCGGCGGCCGCGTTCGCAGACGCCACGCCGCTCTCGCAGGTGTCGCCGGAGAGGTGGATGCACGACCTCGCCCCCCAGCTGCACTATCGCAAGCTGAGCGAGATCGTGATCCCGGGGTCGCACGACACCGACACCTACGGCTTGAGCAAGGCGCCCTACCCGGCAACTTTTCAGGATCTCGCCTGGCCCTACGCGCGTACCCAGAACGAGGACATCACCGCCCAGTTGAACACCGGGATCCGGGAGTTCGACCTCCGCGTGACGGGGGTGTTGTTACGCACGGGCACCGTCGATTATTTCGCCAACCACGGCGGCATCATCTCCCCGTGGCTTCGTTTCAGCGACCTCCTCGACCAGATACGTGACTGGACGCTCGCGAACGGCCACGAGCAGGAGATTATCCTGCTCAACATGTCGATCACGGGATACGGGTTCCCGAGCGCCGCGTGTAGAGCGTTCACCACTGCGCTGGGTAGCGCGCTGCTGACGCCCAGCGAGCTCCAGGCCGCATACGGCACCCGGGACCCGGGTCAGGTGACACTGGGGCAGCTGTGGTCGATGCACGGTCACCCGCGGGTGATCATGGACAGCACGCAGTGCATGGATTCGGGGATCCACACCCCTGCCGGAGAACCGGTGAACGGGCAATGGAGTACCGACCCCGATAACCCGGATCCGAGCCAGCGCGGCATCGTGTTCTCGAGCTATTACGCCAATCAGTGCTACGCCGGTCCGTACTGGGGCTGGTTCACCGATTTTCCCGGGATCAAGGACCGGGTACTCGCGGCGGCGAGGTCCCGCGCCACTCAGGGAGGCGGAGACGACGTCTTCCCGGGGCACGCGGTGAACCTCGGCCCGGCCAAGCCGGGAGGCCTGTACGTGCTCTTCATTCAAGCCACGCCAACGGCGTCATGCCTTCTTCCGCTGTCGTGGTTTGACCTGAGCGAGGACAGAACGGTGCTGGCCGCGGTCTACGATCAATGGCTGAACGACCCGGACATACGCAAGAACCTCAACATCGTCTCCGGGGACTTCGTGGAGGAGACGGACCTTGTCAAGGACGTGATCGCGATGGACTCGGTCAATGCAATGCGAGCCAACGAGGTCACAGCCCAGACGCCCGAGCGGGTGGTCGCCGAGCAGGATGAGCAGTTGCCGGCCGGGCTGTTCGACGCCCACGTGAGTTACGACGGCATCCCGCCCTACGGGCTGGGGCTCTTCGGGGTTGTGCACTATCAGATCTCCCTTGCCGACGGGCGCGACGGGCCGAACATGGACGGGAGCACCACGCACTCGGAGATGGCCTGGCTGGGAAATCGGGGCGTGGTGAAGTTCGACGGGGTGAGTGCCGGGCCCCGGGTCGGCACCTGGACGGTGACCGCGTCGCTGGACGGAGGTGTCAAGGAGGCGACGTGGACGCTGGTCGTCGAGCCGAGTCGCAATTATGTGTTGGAGCCGGTCGCCCGGAACCCGGACAGGGTCGAGGCGGGCTCGGTCTCGGGCGGGTTTGCTGTGCGCGCGGTAAATACGGCCGGTCACCCGGTACCACACGCGCCGGTGACCTTCCGCGCCCCGTCAGGGACGTTCGACGGCCAGGACCAGGCGGAGGTTAGAACGGATCAGGTCGGGATCGCTCGCTCTCCGAGCTACAGGGCGGGAACGCGCGCCGGCGCGGCCTCGATCGTGGTTGAAAGCGCCGCTCCCAGCACGTCCGTGCCGCTGACGGTGACCGCCGCTCGCCCAGCCTCGTTCGTTCCGCTGCATGGGAACGAGCAGACGACGATGGTCGAAAGGAACTTCCCCCGCACGTTGACGGGTCACTACCTCGACAGGTACGACAACGTGGTAGAAAACCCGTCCCCAGATTTTGACGAGTTCGTCGTGAGAGGCCCCGGGGCGACGTGGCGGGGTGGCACGAGCACGATCACCGTCACGCCCAGCGCTGATGGCACCTTCATTCTGCCGCCCCTGCGCGCCGGCGGGACCGTCCTGGACGCGACATCAAACTCCGACTGCCGGCACGTGGTATGCGTGGCGCCCCGGCGATTCCCATCCGTCGAAGTACACGGGACGGGTTGGATCCTGCGGGTCACTCCCGGGCGGCCGCACACGCTCACGATCATTCGTGGCGATGGCCAGCAGACACACCCGGGACAGCCGTTCGCTCGCTCCCCCCTGGCGGTCAAGCTCACCGATGTGGCCGGCAACCCGATCCCAGGTGCTTCCGTCAGCTTCCGCGTCACCTCCGGCGAGGCAAGCTTCCCGGCGGAGAACCTTTCGCTGCTCGTTCCGGTCACCGGCGACCAGACGCTGGTCAACCACTACCAGGCGGCCCGCCACAGGTTGGTCGTGACCACCAGCAGCGGCGGGATCGCGACCGCGCCGGAGCTCACGGCCGGGCAGAAGCTGGGGCAGATGGAAGTGACCGCCTCGGCCGGTGGGGAGGCCACAGACGCAGTCTTCAGACTATCCGTGACGTGACCGCCACCCACCTCGGCGGTCCGGGAACGCGACGGCCGCGGAAGGACCGTCAGCGGATGACGCCAAAGCCTGGGGACCATCGGTACCCGCGGCCACGCCGGGCGAGCTTGCGTCGCGACTTCACCGAGAACCGGTTGTAGGCGTGACGGCGGTGCGCCCCGACCGTCTTCTCGGAGATGGACAGTGTCCGTGCGATCTCCCGGTTGCGAAGCGCGCGCGGCGAGCTCGACGACGCGCATCTCCCCGGGATCAGCGCTACCTGCCCCGTAAGCGCCGTGCGTCACGGGCGGGCGCGGGCCCCCCTCAGCTCTTGGCGCGCCCAGTACGGCTGGTGGGCGCGGCGCAGAGGTCGGTCAGCGCGCGGGCATGTGGGACGAGGGCGTCGCCCTATGACGCGAAGCAGCACCAGGCCTGGACGATCTGGTGCTTGCTCAGATTCGCACACTCCGGCCGCGCGCAAACGCTCGCCGGTGCACATTTCCGCCAACGGCATGATCGAAGCAATAATCAGCGAATCAACACCGCAATACTGCTCCCGCCCGGACTCAGCAGCGCCGAGCGCCACGCCTTCGCGATCGCTTTGATCGTCGGACCGCCTCGCGTCGGGCGATCGGTTGGCGACGGTGCGATGCTCCGCGCCGGAGGTGTTCATCATGAATGACATGAGAAGCCGCGAGGGCCGCAAGGTTGCAGTGTTGGGCCCGATTCCTCGCGACCGCATCGTGACCCATGTCGGTGAACGGTTCGAGAAGTACGGGTGCGCACTGTATACGGCGGTTGCCCTGTCGGCTCTGCTGGATGCTGGGGACACGATCGTCCCGGTAGCACACGTCCGCCGGCAGGACGAGGGCCCGGTCAAGGAGATCCTCGGGTCGTTCCCGAATATCGACACCTCCGGTATAACGTCGCTGGCCGACCAGGGGGACGTCATCGAGCTGCGTTATATCGAGCACAATCGTCGCGTCGAGCGGCAAGTGAGCTTCATGAATCCGATCCTGCCGGCCGACGTCGACACGGTGCTCGATGCCGACGTGTTTGTCTGTGTCCCGATCACGGACTATGAGGTGGGGCAGCCCACGCTGCGGCACATCAAGAAGCACAGCCACGCGACGGTGGTGCTGGATGCCCACGGGCCCACGACGACGCTGACCCGCAGCGGCGAGCGCCATCCACGGGTGTGGGCTGACCGGGACGTCTGGCTTCCGTACATCGACATCTTGAAGATGAACCTCCAGGAAGCGAGCTCGACGTGGCTCGGTCACTCAGCGGAGGTGACGGCTGACCTGCCGAGGCTGAGCATCGAAGAACTGCGCGATCTGGCGCAGCATTGTCTGGACCGCGGTGTCGGCGCGGTATGCGTGACGCTTGACGAGCGCGGCTGCGTGGCCTTCTACCGGGACAGCTCCGGCGGGATCGCCGAGGAGCTCGTCAATCGCATCGCGGTGGAGCACGTGGTGGACACGACCGGTGCTGGCGACTCGTTCGCCGGGGGATTGGCTTACGGCTACCTTGCGTACCGCGATTACGTCGTGGCCTGCCGGTACGGGAATGCGATGGGCGCTCAGCGCTGCGCTGGCGCGGGACTGGACGTCTACCTGTCACGAGAGGAAACGGAGCGGCAGATCCTCGCGGCATACGGCCGGGGCTGATCGTGGAGCACGACCCCGCGGAGCGACGCTCTCAAGTGCCGCCGGGTCGTGCGGGGTCCGCCTCGTCACTCGCGTGGACTTGCGTAACGCCGGGCGGATGCACCAGTCTCGCGCGCGCGACGAGAACCCTGCTCGTAGCCCAACGGAGCAGCCTGGTGGCTGCTGCGTTCGCGCCGCGCGACAGCGACCTAGAATCTGCAGGCGATGTCTGCGGGGCCGAGGCCGACGTCGCCGAGCCCGCGTTCGCGCTCCGAGTAGCGGGACGGATCCTCGTCACCTTTCACTGCGTACGGGTCTTGATAAACCAAACCTCCCGATTCCTAGAACGGGGCCGAGAATGAGCGAACAGGCTGCGCCCATCACTCGAGAGCAGATGGACGCACTCGTGGAGGGGCACTACCGAGCCGAAGAAAGAGGCAACCTGGAGGCGATTGTCGAGGGGTTCAGCCCCGACGCCGAGCACGACGTCGTCGGACGCCCCGGCGAGCCGCTTCACGGCGGCGACGAGATCAAGGCGTTCTATCGACACCTGTTCTCCGATCTGCGAATCGACCGCCTCGAGCCCGTCCGACGCCGGTACGGGGACGACCACGTCGTCGACGAGTCGGTCTTGCACGCAACCGCGATTGGTCGGCCCTTCGGGCTCGAGGGACGCGGGCGCCCGGTCCGAGCGCGCTTTCTCCACATCTTTCATTTCAGCGGCGGCCTGATCAGCCGAGAAAGCGCCTGGATCGACCTCGCTGCTATCCAGCAACAGCTTTCCGACTAGACCCCGGTCGACGCTAGGGCAGCAGGATCAACATACCCAGTGACAGCACGCGAGAGCGCGGAAGCCGATGCTCCCGGGCAGCGCTGCCATTGGAGTCATCGTCCCGCGCGAGTTCGCTTTCGCGTGAACTCAACCCTGTGCCGCCGCGATCGCTGGCTGCTGGGTTGATCGAGAACCAGCTGTCTCGCCACACCGCCGCTTCAGCTCGAAGCAGAAAGCGGCCCACATCGGACAGCAGTGCGCCTCCTGTCGCGTGATGTCGAGCTCAGCGCCCCTACCTGCCCGGGATCGCGTTCGTCACAACGCCCGCTCGCCCCGGGCGATCGCGTTGGCGACCAAGCACAACCCCGCGACCAGGTGGTGCTAGCCGCCGACGAGCGAGCGGATGGGCGCCTGCGATCTGTGCGTTTCTGAGCGAGCGCGCCCCAATGCAGCGCGGCTGGTCGCGTGACGGATCGAACGGAAGCACGACGCTGCCCGACGCCTCCGCGCACGTGCGGTCTCGCAAGGGAAGGAGCAGCTCCGCGAGCGAGATCGTGCGAACCGTCGGGTTGCCGACCCCACGAGCCGACCACCCATGCTCTCTGGTCCATCGCACTGGGCGGGCCGAGGCGGACATCCCGCAGGTTCCCGTGCTTATGAGGGCGGGCGGCTATCGGTTCGGAAGGGCCCGCGTTGCTCTTGCCGAGCGCGCGGAATACTCTCGGCCGCACCGCGAGCGGGGTCGTCCCGTTTGACGGAAGCAAGAGGAGAGAAGCCATGGCTCAGCAGGACCGTTACCCGAAGCTGTTCTCGGAATGGCGGATCCGGAACACGACGATTCCGAACCGCGTCGTCTTCGCCCCGACGTGCCCCGTATGGGTGAGCAACCCGTACGAGGCCGCGTTCACCGACCAAGCGGTCGCCTACTACGAGGAGCGCGCCAAGGGCGGAACGGGCATGATCATCATCGGCGGCACGCTGATTAACCCGGACACGATGTACTCGCCGTTTCTGTTTCCGGGGCTCTGGTCAGACCCCCAGATCGAAGGACTCGCGGCCGTCGCCCGCGCTGTGCATCGCCACGGATGCAAGCTGTCGGTGCAGCTGCTTCACGTGGGACTGCGAGCTGCCACGACGCTGAAGACCGACCCAGCATACGATTTCGACGCCACGTGGTACCAAGTTGCGCCGAGTCAGATTCCACCCGGGGAGTACCCCGGAGCCCTGACTCCAAAGGTGCTCGAGGAGCATGAGATCGAGCAGATCCTTGACGATTACGCGGGCGCCGCGCGGCGGGCGATTGCGGCCGGCCTTGACGGCGTCGAGTTCCACATGTCCCATGGCTACCTTCCTTGGCAATTTCTCTCCCCGCTCTACAACCACCGCGACGACGAGTGGGGCGGCTCGTACGAGAAGCGGCTGCGGTTCCCAATCAAGGCGATGGGGCGAATCCGGGACGCGATCGGCGACGAGCCGTTCATGGGATACCGGGTGAACTCGACCTCGTTCTGGCCCGGCGACCTTGAACTCGACGACATCCGGCGGATCATCGCGGATCTCGATGCCGACGAAGTCAACCCCGACTACGTCTCTGTTTCGGCGGGAGTGCACCACTCCTTCATCCACACGCCGATGGAGTATGAGGGCGGTTGGGAGCACGGCTACACCAAGGCGATCAAGGAAGTGACCGATAAGCCCGTCCTGCTCGTCGGCAGGATCACCGATCCGGCGGTCGCGGAGGAGCTGCTCGCTGAAAAGGAGGCCGACGCGATCCTGCTCGCGCGGCAGATGTTCGCGGACGCAGAGTGGGCGAACAAGGCGCGCACCGGAAATGAGGAGGACATCCGCCGTTGCGTGGCCGCGAACTATTGCTGGCGCAGCGTGATCCGCGGCGGTCGAGTGCAGTGCGTCTACAACCCCGCCGTCGGTCGGGAACGCCGGTGGGGGATCGGCAGCCTCATTCCAGCACAATCGACTCGCCGGGTACTCGTAGTCGGCGGCGGCCCGGCCGGCCTCGAATACGCACGCGTCGCCTCCGCATGCGGCCACGATGTCACCCTCCTGGAGCGCGAGGAGAGGTTCGGCGGGCACACGCGCGCCTACGCTGCCCTACCGCACCGAACCCAATACGGCTTCATCGGTGACTGGCTCGCCGACCAGGCCGAGAAGAATGGAGCGTCGCTCAGAGCGTCGTCGCCAGTAGACGAGACGAACCTGGATCAGGTACTGGATGATCTCAGACCGGACCACGTCGTCGTGGCGACCGGCGCGCGCTTCCACCGCGACGGCTTCCAGGGGCAAACGGCGCGAGCAATCCCGGGATGGGAAACCGGCCACTGCGTCACCTGGGACGAGGTCGCCCTCGGAGCCGTGAAGCCCTCCGGCCAGGTGGTCGTCATCGATGATATACAGGACGTCGCTGCGCCCCTCACCGCGGCTGCCACCTCCGAATACGCCGAGCACGTAACGCTGGTGACCAGATGGCCGATGGTGGCGATGGAGACGGCGCCGGACGTCTATCTCCACTGGATGCTGACCTACCTCTACCAGACCGGTGTCGAGATGCTCTGCGACCACCTGGTCACGAACATCGACAAAAACACCGTCTTCGCCACCAACATTTATCACCAGGAGGCCGTGCGCGAGCTAGCCGCTGACTGCATTGTGATGGCCACTGGACGCCGCTCTGATAACTCGCTCTATCACCTGCTTCGCGACCGCGGCGTCAGTGTCGAGATGATCGGCGATGCGACGGCACCCCGCGGCACATACGAGGCTACCTTCGAAGGACATCGCCAAGCGCGCAAGCTCGGAAGCGCCGTAGTGACCGAGACTCAAAGCGCAATCGGCACGCGCGGTGCGTGACCGCGGTCCAACAGTGGCTACGTTCGGAACGCCATCCCTTCCCGTCGCCGTGCCTGTGTCGCCCTTCGGGTTCACAAGTCCGAAGGTCGCCGGTTCGAACTGGGCACGTACAGACGTCTGGGCAACCCGAAGTCCCCGTCCGTGTGTTTAGGCCAACGCCCCTACACATATGTGCTACAAATAGCACATGGCAAGCGTGGGCGTTAGAGAGCTTCGGCAGCGAGCAAGCGAGCTGCTGCGTCGGGTCGAGCACGGCGAGAGCATCCAGATCACCGATCGGGGACGCCCCGTTGCCATGCTCACTCCGCTACCCGAAGACCCCGTCGCGCGTCTGAGAGCGTCAGGGGATTTGGAAGAGAACAACGGCGATCTAGCCGACTTGCCAGAGCCCCTGGCATTGCCGGCTGGATCTGAGCCTCCTTCGTCGGTGCTGGCTCGGCTCAGGCGGGATGAGCGCTGAGCGAAGGTTGACCTACGTCGATTCCTCGGCGATCGTCAAGCTCGTGGTGGCAGAGCCCGAGTCGAAAGCGCTCCGACGTTATCTCTCTCGCCGCGAGCCCCTTGTGAGCAGCGCGCTGGCGCGCACAGAGGTTGCGCGGGCGCTAATGCCCAGCGGTCGAGAGGCCGTGGCTCGAGGTGAGGACGTGCTGCGACGCATTCAGCTCCTGCGCGTCAACGATCGGGTGCTACGCGAGGCCGGACGGATGGAGCCGGTCGAGATGCGGTCGCTGGACGCTATCCACCTTGCCAGCGCTCGGCACCTGGGACCGGCGGTGAAGCAGATCGTCACCTACGACGAGCGTATGGCTGAAGCCGGCCGGGAGAGCGGCTGGTCCGTCGCCGCACCGAGCTAGTTGGATCGCGCCAGCGGACTCCGGCAGGCGCGTGGTCAGCGTCCGCCGGTCCGACTTCGGGTCAGTACCCCGAGGAGCCAGCTCGAGAGTCTGCGGGAGCCGTACAAGCCCCCGGGCGCGCTTCTTCGATCACGAGACGGCATGCGTCTGGTGCTAGTCGATCCCGCCGTCCCAGTTCGTGGCGAAGCGGGCGTCCGTGGCGGCGCGGGCAACAACCCCCCGTAGGTGAAGGCGATCTGCGCTCTGGCGACGACGGCCCCGAATCGGCGCGATCCCTCCGTGCCATCGCGATCGTCGCCTCCGGTCCCCGCTCGGAGATGAAAAGGATCGTCGGCTCCGCGGTGGCTGAACCCACGCTGGGTCGGTGACCTGAAGAGTCCGGAATCGTCGCCGGTGAGCTTCTACCGTCCGCGTTCTTCAGTCAAGCCGCGTCCGGTGGTCAGTCAGCGGTGATGGGGTCGGTCAGGGAGACCGGTAGTGCTTCGATTCGTCGGTCCTCGAGCACCTGACCGATTGACGCTTCGGAAGCACCGATGTAGGTCGAGGGGAGGTCAATGTCGGACGCGACGCACCAGGCGTGGTCCCCGGGCCACCAGAGGTTGGGGCTTTGCGAGGCTGGTGGACTGCAGAATGCTGCCGCCTGCGTTATTGGCCCTCTGTAGAGGACGAGGTCTCGGCCGGCAACGTTGATGCGCGGGTAGCCGGATGGATTCCGTTTGCCGGAAGGTGGGTCTGGGCGCCGGGGTGCGCGGACGAGTGGGGCAATCGCAGGAGGTCCCTGCATCCAGCCGTACCCTTCCCAGATGCCGAACCAGCATGCATCGGGCCGCGTGGTCGCCTGGGTGAGGATCTCAATCACCGCGTCCAGCGTGTCGGGATCGAGCGTTCCAACGTTGGGGGGTTGGCAGTTCTGTGTAGCGGCGCTCGCTTGGAGGGCCTCGAAGTGAATCGTGGGGTGTAGCGACAGACCGGCTTGCCGGGCTAGGTCCTGCCAGGATCGTAGAGTTGGCGCGCTGTCCTTGAGGCAGGGGACGGGATGGAGGATCCGCGCGTATGAGTCGAAGCCGTCCGGTACCAGCGAGCAGACATCCGAGGCTAACGAAGGGTGTAGCCGACGAATTATCCACTCTGCCGCGCTCACGTCGCGTGACCATTCCATGGTTGCCGTCCAACCTATGATGGGTTCGTTGTCACACAGAACCCCCAGCTTGCGCTGTCGATCGATGTCGCCTGTTGTCCCGCCGGACGCAGCGCCGCCGGAATGTACCACTCCGCGTACACCACGATCAGCTCTGTCGGCCGGTAGGCGGGCGCCGGTAGCGACACGGCAAGGAAGGAGCGGGCGACATCGTAATGGCACGCATCGGGGCTGGTCGTCCCTCGTGTGCAGGTCATTGTTGAGCCCGGATTGGCGGGAACACCGGCGGAGCTGATCCTGCCGGGATAGGTCCGAAGTTCCATTCGGACCGGCAGTTGGGCGCCCGCGACGCGCATGGTCAGCGATGCGCTCGCCAGCACGGCGGCCGGAGCCGGCCACCGGACTACCTGCCCGTCCGGACTGGTGCGGTGAACGGAGCCGTCGTCGCCGAGCCAATGCGAAGCGATCACGACGCCGCGCTGGTGCGTGTGGTGCCCGTCGACCATCCGCCCGTCGAGGTCGGCGACGGGAATGGTCCAGGCAACGGGCGGTGCAAGAACGGCTGGCTGTCCATGGCCAGTCGAAGTCGCGTGTCGTCCACGTGGACTAGTGGACGAGATGCTCCTCAGCGATGAGCATCCGAGAGCCAGGCTGGCGACCGCCAACGATACGATCGCTGCCGGCCGCCAGGCCAGGCCCGCCCGTCTGCGCTTCTGCCAGGCACCCTTCGGAGGTGCCGGCCGCTGATGACGGACTGACAGCATGCGAGTGTTCTACCGGTGACAGGGCAAATTGTTCGCGGAGTTCGCCGTGTATGCCGTTCCCACGCCGGTAGCCTCGTGGTATGACTCAGCGAGATAGTTGTGAATGCCGCCGCAGCGGTTATCTGCGGCGTTGTCACTGACGGAGTTGGACCCGCTCTTGGAGCCGCTTCCCTGCAGCTGCCAGCCATACCACCGGCTCCGGTAGAGATCCGTCGACACGTACACTCGATGACCTGAGCAGACAGTTCGAGCCACCACGTTGACGGTTCCAGTCTTGTGCGAGGACGGATGGGGCTGGTCGGTCTGGCCATAGCAACCTCCCTTGCCGGCCAAACCAGCCGACGACGCGTCGGTGCGGGCCACACCGGCGGCCAGCGCGGTCGCCGCTCCCGCGAAGGCGAGGAACGCCACGATCCCGCCGACAATGACTCTTCGACTTACGCTCGCAGTCCCAGTCGCGACCAATGTCCGGAGTGTCATGAGAAATCCTCCTTTGCTTCATTGTTTACTGCTCCATCAGAGAACGAGCGGTTCGGGTTACGTCATTGTTTACCTCCATCTTCAGAACGGGACCGGGCAAATCGTGCTGAGTGCTGCCGTGAGATGGACGGAGCCCGCCTCGGTGGGGGGTGGAGGATGGCGGCCCCTTTCTGCCGGGCACGATGTGCACATGGGGATTAAGACGCCGCGCTGAGGCCCCGCATTCCATGCGATTGAGGTTTTGTCGCCGGGGCCCTAATCGTCGCGATCAGAAGGCAATCGCCACCGCGGCCGCACGAGCAACGCGCCGTCCATCAGATGATCGCCCCGACGGAGAGTCGCGACGTCCATGTCCCGGGAGGGCGATCAGGACTGGGCTTTCGGTCTGCTTGACTAGCCGGCATCGCCGATAAGCCAACCGAACGGCGCTGTGACCTGTTCGAGCTGCGCCCGGACGTTGCGTAGCTCTCAACCGCGCTGGTCACGGCGTCTTCACCGTTGAGGCGCGAATCAGCGACGGCGTTCCAGAGCCGATCGATCAGTTCGAAATCGCGCGCCCTGGTTGATCAGGTGATCGGGATCGCGAAGTCGCGGTCGCGACCCTGGTTCCCTGTGTTGGTCGGATCGGCGAGGTACGTGATCCTGGCGCCCAGCTCACTCGGCTGAACCGCGTGCTCTTCGACCTTGCCGGCCTGGACGAACTGCGACTGGCTGCCCTTCTTCTTGATGTCGGTGTACAGCTTCGCTCCGACGGTGGCCTGGGGCGTTCTGCCGTCGCAACTCCACAGGCCGCTTTCGAGTAGTCGCTTTGTGAGCTCGTTCACGTGCAGGGGGCTGACCGGCCTGCTCAAGGATCATGTAGACAGCATCGTGAAGTTTCGGCTGCGGACCGGGAGCAAGTTGCCATCGGTGTTGACGCTACCCGTTGTCCGTGCTCGCAGCGGGATTCTTCTCGGAGTGTGTTCACCCTCCAGCCCGCTGGATCACAGACCTTGAGCGCCAGCTGAACATCGCCAACATTGGGGAGCTGGGTACGCTATAGAAGTGGTGCCGGATTCGTTGCCTAGCTGTAAGACCCGAGGAGGTTGTTCAGCTCGTTGAGGCGAGCGAGGGGCGGCTTGTGGCTGAGGGCGCCGTGGGGTCGTCGGGTGTTGTACCAGTCAAGCCAGCCAGGCAGGCCGGCGGTTCGTTCGGCGCTTGAGCGGTAGATCGCGCCGTACGCCCAGCCGGCCAGGACGCTACTGCGCAGGCGGAAGCGATCGACGGTGGCGAGAGGGTTCGAGGGCAGCCCGTACAGCTTGCCCGCGTGCCTGAAGATCGCGTGCATCAGCACCAGCAGGTTGTTCTTCGCCTTGTTGGACAGCTTGTGCTCCTAGCGGGGGCTGGACATGCCGGCCCGCCACCGCTCCACCTCGCGAACCGTGACGTCCTCAAGCGCCATCGGCCCGAACACCGGCATCAGGTGGACGTTGATTGCGTTCCGGTAACCGCGGATCGTGGACGGCTTGCAGCCCCGGTCCTGCTCGGAGAACCGCAGGTACTCCGCCGCGGCGTCGGCGAAGGTGACGCCCGTCTTGACCTTCTCGGCCGGCTCGCGACCTGGCTCAGACCTCGCAACAACCACCCTTCCCAGCCCCCATTCCAGGCGGACCTCGTCGAGCCGGTCTCGAAGCCACTCCTCGGCCAACCGCTTCGTGAAGTACCCGGCCGCCGGGCGACCCCGTCCCGTCCACGCGGGCCCGAGCTTCCGCTTTACCTGCGTCCCGTCCGGCAGCCGGTACTTCGACCACCAGGAGGGTCCTCGCGCCTTCTCGAGCCTGAACACGGACCCGGTCGGACGGCCAGACGCCCGCGGGTCGCCGGCTGGTCTTTCGGGGCGTGCTCTGCTGGTCCGCGTTCAGCGCCGGTCGCAGACGGTGCTGACGGCCCAGATCGCTCTGAATCCGTCGCCACGGCGGGCAATCCTGCTGCAATCCTTGGTACCCGCTTGGTACCCGGTTCGATGCTTGAACCTGTCTGGACAAAGAAAAACCCCGCGTTAGCGGGGCGTTTCTTATAGCGGGGGCGGGATTCGAACCCGCGACCTTCGGGTTATGAGCCCGACGAGCTACCAGACTGCTCCACCCCGCGGCGGACTAAAAATTCTAGCAATCGGACGGGTTCCCGGGGAATTGGGTACCGCCGACGGCGAATTGGCACAGAGTCGGCACGAACGCGTCTTGTTTCGTAACGGGCTATTGGCGATGGTCCGGCGCATGGCGACGCTGGCGCAGAAGATCGAGGCTGAGCACAAGATGCGAGAGCTGCTCAAGGACAATGGTCTGCCGCCCCCCGACGCGGTCGAGTATGGCTACACATGCGTGAGGTTCTTCTTCAGGGAGCCGAAGACGGTCGTGATCGTGGACATCGACGAGCCGCCCCCAGGCTGGAGGCTCGTCGGGGAGGAGGAAGACGTGGCGTGAAAGGGAGGCCGAGCCACGGTCGCGCCGGATGCCGCGGCGCCGGCGGATCCCCGTGTGGCTCGCAAGGCACGGCCGCAGCCGGCCCGCGCCGGCGCAGACAATAGGCGCGGGCGATAGGCGCCCGGGATTACCCCACCAATGTCGACAGCGCGCCCGATTGGATCAGGCTCACCGCTGAAGCGATGTCCTCGTCCATGTAGCGGTCGCGATCCAAAAACGCCACGCGATCGCGCAGAAGGTGATAGGCCTGTTGGGTACGGGGACTGGCGCGCTCGGAGCCGCGAAGCTCCAACGCCTGACAGCACGCGATCAGGTGAATCGCGGCGATGTTCTGAGCGAGCTCCACAATCGAGCGGGCGTCGCGCGCCGCGATCGTGCCCATCGAGACCTTGTCCTGGTTGTGCGCCTCGGTCGAGCGGGAGTGGACCGTGGCCGGATTGCAGAGCTTGATCGCCTCGGCGGTCATCGCCGAGCAGCAAAGCTGCATGCCCTTGAAGCCGTGGTGAAGGCCCGCCTCGGGGTCGGTCGCCTCGAAGCGCGGAATCAGGTTCGGGGTCAGTCCGTAGTTGAACTTCTCGTCGACGAGGAGCTCGAGCTGGCGGTCGAGGAGGTCGCAGAGATTTGCGAGCGCGACCTTCAGCGAATCCATCGCTTGCCCCATGTGGCCGCCGTAGAAATTCCCGCCGCTCTCGACGCGGCCTCCACCGACGTTGAACAGGGGGTTGTCGTCCGAAGAATTGATCTCGACCGTGATCCAATCCTCGACCCAGCCGAGCACGTCGCGGAGCACCCCGGTCACGTGCGGGGCGCACCGAATCGAGTACTTGTCCTGGACGTGGCGGTCGAGCTCGACGAACCCGGCACCCTCCAGGTGGCCCGAGAACCGCTCCTCGCTGTCGAGCGCAAGCTCCGACTCGGCCAGCAGCTCGCGGATGTTGTGCGCGCTGGCGACCATGCCCGGGTGGGGCTTGGCGTCGTCGAACAGGAAGGCGTTGAAGTGGCCGCGGTTGCCGAGCAGCGCCTCTGAAGCCATCGCCGTGAGCAGGTCTGAGACGTCCGCGAGCTCACGCGCGGCCCCGACCGCCAGGCACGCGAACGCGGACATGAACGAGGTCCCGTTCGTCAGAGCCAGCCCCTCCTTGGCCTCCAACACGAACGGCTCCAGTCGGAGCTTCGCCAAAACATCAGCCGCCGGACGCGTTTCCCCGGCAAAGTCGACCAGACCGTCGCCGGCGAGCGCCCGCCCGACATACGACAGCGGCGCCAGGTCGCCGCTCGCGCCGCAGGAGCCGCGCTCCGGGATTCTCGGCAGCGCGTCGCTGTTCAACAGATCCAGCAGATGCTCCACGAGCTCGATGCGAACACCCGAGTTCCCCTTGGCGAGGCAGTTCGCCCGCAGCAGCATCGTGACGCGCACGACCTCGGGCGGGGCGAGCGGCCCCGTCCCGACGCCCATGAAGCGCAAGATGTTCTGCTGCAGCTTGTCGGCCTTGGCGGAGGAGATCTGGCGGTGGGCGCTGTCGCCAAAGCCGGTGGTCACGCCGTAGATCGGGATCTCCTGCTCGATCAGGCGGTGCTTCAGCGCCCAGCTCGCGCGGACCGCGTCCGCCGCTCGCTCGGACAGCCGCACCGCGCGACCACGGCGTGAGACGTCGATCGCATCCCGAATGGCCAGCGTGGCGCCATCGAGCTCGAGTGCCGACCGACGAATGCGGTCGTTTGACACGGCAGTGACCGCCATCTGAGGAATGTCCCACGTTGGTAGACTGCACGCAACCGGTAAGCACTCGACTGGTCGTGTCGTGCAATTAAGTCGTCCTCTGGACCGCATCGACCGCAGAATTGTTGCGTTACTCCAAGAGCGCGCGAAGCAGACATTCGCCCAGATCGGGGCCGATGTGGGACTGTCGGCAACGGCGGTGAAACGCCGCGTGGACCGACTGGAGCGCGAGGGCGTAATCGTTGGATACGGCGCCCGCGTCGACCCGCAGATGCTCGGGGAGGGACTTGAGGCGCTGATCGAGATCTATTGCTCGGACCGCACCGCACCGGCGGACGTCGGACGGTCGTTGCGCGGCGTCGATCAGGTCGTCTCCGCGTTCACGGTGTCCGGGGAGGCCGACGCGCTGATTCGCGTCCGCGTCGAGAACATCCCCGAGCTCGAGAAGCTCGTCGAGAAGCTGCGACGAGACCGCAACATCGTCCGCACGAGAACGCTGATCGTCCTCTCCACCCTGGTCGACAAGCCGAGCTTATTCGCCACTGCAAGCGAGGATGGTCAATGAGCACGCTCACCCAGCTCGAGACGTTCGGTCCGCCGGACACCGCGATGGAGCGACGAGCGGACGGAATGATCATCCTCACCTCGCGCCGGCCGCTCGGAGAGTATGAGAACTCCATTCCCGCCGTGCTCCGGGCGAGAGCGTCCTCACACCCGGGCCGACCGCTGGCCGCGCAGCGCGACGAGCAGGACCAATGGGCGACGGTCAGCTACGGGGAAGCCCGCGCAAAGGCCGACGCGCTCGCGCAGGCGTTCCTCGATCTCGGTCTCGGGGCCGACCGGCCGCTGATGATCCTCTCCGGCAACTCGGTCGAGCATCTGCTGGTCAGCCTGGGCGCTTACACCGCGGGCGTGCCGGTTGCGCCGATCAGCGTGGCCTATTCACTGATGAGCGAAGACCACGTCCGGATCAAGCAGATCGCCCAATTGTTGAAGCCGAGGCTTGTGTTCGCCGACGACGCCGCGCCGTTCGCTGCTGCACTCGACGCGCTCGAACACCTCGTGCCCACCACACTCGTGGCTCGGGGACAGCGGGCACAGGCGCTGCTGCTCGAGGAGCTGTCAGCCACCACACCGGGCGCGGCGGTCGAGGACGCGTTGACCACCGTCGGACCCGACACGATCGCGAAGCTGCTGTTCACATCCGGCTCGACGGCCACACCGAAAGGCGTCATCAACACCCACCGGATGCTGTGCTCAAACCAGGCGGCGCTGCGACATGAGTGGCCATTTCTCGTAAGCGAACCTCCCGTGCTGGTCGACTGGCTGCCCTGGAGCCACACGTTCGGCGCCAACCACAACCTCAACCTGGTCCTGTTCAACGGCGGCACGATCTACATCGACGACGGCAAGCCTGCCCCGCCGCTGTTCCCGCGCACCCTCGCGGCGCTCCGCGACGTTGCCCCCACCGTCTACTTCAACGTCCCCGCCGGCTACGCGCTCCTGGCGCCGGCGCTCGAGGCGGACCCCGAGCTCGCGCATCACTTCTTCAGCCGCCTTCGCTTCATGTTCTATGCCGCGGCCTCCCTTCCGGACGCGCTCGCAATCCGCCTGCGGAAGCTCGCGCGGGAAGCGGCAGACCACGAGGTTGCACTCACTTCCGCATGGGGCACGACCGAGACTGCGCCCGCGGCCACCGGGGCCCATTTCGCCGACGCCGTATTGGGCTGTATCGGTGTCCCGATCCCCGGAACGACGATCAAGCTCGCGTCCGAGGGCGACAAGCTCGAGCTCCGCGTCAAAGGCCCGAATGTGACGCCGGGCTACTTCGGCCAAAACGAGCTGGCGCGCGAAGCGTTCGACGATGAGGGCTTCTACCGCTCCGGCGACGCGGGCAAGCTGGTCGACGAGAACGACCCCAACAAAGGGCTGCTGTTCGACGGCCGGATCGCGGAGAACTTCAAGCTGCTAACCGGCACGTGGGTGTTCGCCGGGCCGCTCAAGATGAGGCTCCTGAGCGCTGCCGCTCTATTGAGCGATGCGGTCCTGTGCGGGCGCGACAGCGACTACGTGGCCGCGCTCGCGTGGGTCAACCAGGCGGAGGCACGCAAGGTGCTCAATGCTGACCACGAGATCCCCCTCGACCACGCGGGCCTCCGCGCCCACCTGGCCCAAGCGCTCGCCTCGCTCAATGCAGGCGCGGGCTCCGCAGCCCGGATCGAGCGACTGCTGCTGCTCGCCGAGCCCCCCAGTCTCGACGCCGGGGAGATCACCGACAAGGGCTACGTCAACCAGCGGGCGTGTCAGGCGCGTCGCGCCGCCGATGTTCAGCGGCTGTACGCCGAAGAGCCGGAAGCGGACATCATCACGCCCGCGGCGGCGGCGCCAGCGACGTAAAAGCGCCTTGCGCCGCCGGTGCCCTGGCGCAAGCAAGACGGGGTACCTGCGTTGCGCGGGCGCCAGCGCAAACTCACAGCTGGCGCGACGACCAGAGCACGGCCGAGAGCACGACGCTGACGACCGCCACCACGAGTCCCGTGATCCAGCCTTGGACCTTGCTCGACGCGAGGATTGCTCCCAGTAGAACGCCGATGCCGACAATGCCGCAAGTGGCAATAAGGCGGACGAGGATGCGTTCGAGGCCGAGACGCCGGCGCTCGCGTCCGGGAAGCATGTTGCCGGCGCGGCGGCTTGCTCGCTCCGGCTGACCGGTGGTCGGAGGCTGCTGGCCAGCGGGCGACCCCCGGGTACCCGGGCGCTCCGCCGGCTCCTGGCCGACTCCTGTAGTTCCCCTTCCGGTGCTCACGACTGGGTTCTGCCCGATCCAGGTGATCGGAAACAGGGTTGGTCGGCGCAAGACATCCGTGACCCTCAGCGATCGCTTCGCCGTCCGCTCAAATGGGCCGAACGCCTCACCGCGAACATGCGGAAGTTCTCGAGCTCCTTCAACCCCACCGCCGCTCGTTTTGCGGCGAGGTCGATGTCGAAATACATGGCGCTCCTGTCGATGGTCGTCTGCTACGAACGGGTGTGCGGCGCGCCGCGTCTGGCAGGCAGCGTTTCACGTCCCCATGAAGCCGGGATCCGCAAACGCCGGGTTGGGGTAGCTGTAGAAGCCTTTGCCGGTCTTTGTGCCGAGTTCTCCGCGGTCGACGTAGGCTTTCAGGAACTTCGCGTTGCGGCGCAGTTGGCGCACGAAGAACAGCCGGCGCGCCCAGTAGTCGGTGATCTTCCAGGCCGTGTCGAGCCCGACAGCGTCGAGCGCGCCAAACGGTCCCACCGGAGACTTGGTCACGCCCATCCAGGCCCGGTCGATGTCTTCGATCGAGGCCACGCCGCGCTCCGCCATGGTGATCGCCTCGCGGTTCACCGCGGTGTACATGGCATTGAACACGTAGCCGTGGTGTTCCCGGCGCAGCTCGATCGGGATCTGCCCGATGCGCCGCGCAAACTCCAGCACGAGCTCGGTCACCTCCGGCCTGGTGCCCTTGTGGGGCATTACGTCGGCCACGTTGTTGACCCACGCCGGCAGGTGAAAGTGAAGCGCGATCAATCGATCGGGCCGCCCCGTGGCTTTGGCGAACTGGGAGGGCAAAAGAGTCGATGTGTTGGTCATGAAGATCGTCCGCGGTGGGCACACCGCGTGGAAATCAGCCAACACCTGTCCCTTGAGCTTGGGATCCTCGGGAACGGCCTCGCTGATCAGGTCGACGTCCACCGCGGCCGCCGACCGGTCGGAGGTCGTGGTGATTCTCGCCCGAGCCGCATCGCGCAGCTCGGCGGAGATGACCCCGTCTGCGACGAGCTGCTGCGCGTAGGCGTCAAGGCGCTCCTGCGCCGACTCGAGCGCCGCCGGAGCGACGTCATAGAGCACGACGTCATAGCCGTGTCCGGCGCACTGAAACCCGATCTGTTGACCCATCGTCCCGGAGCCCACGACCAGCACCCGTTTTACGTCATCTATCCGCATCGCACGTTCATCCTTTCCGCCCCATACCAGGTCATAGCATCACGCGTGCCAACACGGCCTCAGCCCGTTCGTCCCCACGCGGATCGCGCGTTGGCGCCCATCGAGTATTTCAAGCGATGCACTCCGGTGATCAGCGGGTCAAAGTGAATGCGGCTGTGTCGCAGCGGCCGACCGTCGAGCGTCGCGTCCTGGATGTAGGGGCGGCCCGGCGACGTTCCGGGAGCGTCGATCACCAGCCGCCCGCACGGAAGCGTGACGATCGCGCGGCCGAACAGGGGCGCATTGATCGCCAATAGATCGCTGCCGGGAACCGCCGGGTACAGCCCAAGGGCGCCGAGCACCCACCATGCCGACATCGTGCCGCCATCGTCGTTGCCAGGCATCCCGCCCGGGGTCGGCGAATACAGGCCCAGCAGAGCGCGGCGGATGACCGCGGTGGCCCGCGCGGGCTCGCCCAGCCAGTCATACAGCCACGGGGTCGCGAGCGTGGGCTCGTTGCCCAGATATGCGTAGGGACGGTCCGGTCCGGCATTCAGCGCCGCGAAGAACCGATCTAGTCGTCGCCGCGCGACGCCGGCGCCGCCCATCAGCGCGAACAGACGCTCAGGATCCTGCGGGACCAGCCAGGTGTACTGGACTGCGTTGCCCTCGACGAACCCGGTCTGGCCCGTGGCGGCAAACGGGGCCAGCCACGCGCCCGACCGCAGCCGCGGGCGAACATATCCAGAGCGAGGGTCAAACAGCCGCTGCCAGTTCTCGCCCCGCCGCGCAAAGCGCGCGGCGATCGCCGGCCGGCTCAAACGCCTCGCGAGGCCGGAAACGGCGCTGTCGGCAAGCGCGTCCTCGAGCGTGGTCGCGGCCGCCCCCCACGCCAGCTGGCGGCTACCAAGGGTGTGGCCCACCGCGTCGGTGTCTTCCTCCTGGGGGATGTATCCCAGACGCAGATAGTCCTCGAGGACCTCGCGCTCTGTGTAGTCCCCGTTCTGCGTGTGACAGGGGTGGGTGGCGCCGGCGACCATCCACCCCAACGCCGTCGGCGCGTCGAAGGCGCGCGCGCCGAACGCGTAGATCGAGGCGATCATCGGATCGCTGGGGTCGCCCGTCATGACGTTGGTCTGCTGGTCCGCGTACGGCCAGCGCGGCAGGCAGCCGCTCTGCCGTGCGTCGCGAACCAGCGACGTCGCCAGGTCGGCCGCCCGCCGCGGCTCGAGCATCGCCAACAGCGGCACCTGGGTGCGGTACACATCCCAACCGGAGATGTCGGTGTACTGCACAGTCGTACCGGCACGGTGCACGCGCCCATCCATCCCGGGATAGCTGCCATCGGCGTCGCTCAGCGTGCTCGGCTCGATCAAGGCGTGATACAGAGCCGTGTAGAACAGGGAGCGCAGCCGTGGGCTGCCGCCGCTGACCGACACCTTGCCGAGCTCGGCGCGCCAACTCTGCCGCGCGGCCGACCGCAGCTGATCGAACGACCGCCCGAGTGACTCGCGGGCCAGATTTCGCTGCGCCTCGGTCAGCGAGGTAAACGAGATCCCGATCCTGACCACGACCGTGCGGTCGCTCGTGGTGTCAAAGCTCGCATAAGCGCCGGCCTGGACTCCGCTGCTGAGGTTCCCCGGGAGCACGGCCGGGCCGCCGGGCACGCCCTTGGGCGAGAACGCATGCGGGTTCACCGCCGCGGCCGAGCGCCCCCCGCGCATCAGCGAGAGCCCGTTCCAGGTGCCGCTGGCGCCAAACGGACGATCGAAGCGCACCACGAAGTACACCCGGTACCTCGTCGGCTGAAAACAGAAACCGCCGCTCTGCACGCTTCCGGAGATCGAGCGTGCGGCTGGGTCCACCGTGACACTGGCGGCGTAGTTGGCCAGCGAGCTGCCGCCCGCGTTGACCAGCACGCTCACTCGACGGCGCGCCGGAAACACCAGACGCGCGTCACCGGTACGCGTCGTCGCGGTCAACGCCACCGAAATCGGATGTGAGCTGCTCGGGGCCAGGATGACGTTGTAGGCCCCCGGCGACGCCCGCTCGTCGCGGTGGTCAAAGCCGGCGAGGTAGCGCGGGCTGACGTCGCCCGAGCCCGCGACCGCCGGTGAGCTGGTCACGGCAGCGGTCGTGGGGAGAATCGGCACATCCCCGAACCCCGCGCAGCCCGCGCCGCTGAAGTGGGTGAGCGAGAACCCGCGCAGCAGCCGATCGCGATACGAGTAGCCCCCGGCGAAATTGTCGGCGCCCGGCGCCGTGTCCGGGCTGAACTGCACCATCCCGAACGGGAGCACCGCGCCGGGGAACGTCCCACCGGCGCCGCCTCCGGTGCCAAAATCGGGCGCGCCGCTGCTCGTTCCCACGAACGGGTCGACCGAGCGAAGCACGTCCGGCGCGTTGGCGTGAGCGGGGACGACCAGCGCGCAGAAAAACGCGACCGACGCCAGCAACGATCCGAAGAGGCGGAGCACCGCGGTGAACCTACAGGTGGTGCGCCGCCCGCTGCGATGATCCCGACGATGATCATCCGCTCGGAAGCGCGGTCGCGGGGCGCCCGGTGCCGCACGATGATTGCAGCGGCGCTCGTGCTCGTGACGGTCTCGGTGCCGGCGACGAGCGCCCGGGCTGCCGTCCGGATCGGCCCCCGGGCCGCGATCGTGAGCACCAGCGCAGGCACGGCAATCGTGTACCGCTCGCCGTTCCGGATCGTTTTCGCCGATGCGCGCGGCCGAGTCGTGCTGCGCGAGACACGAGTCGCGCGCGGGAGCCTCGCGATCGCCCCGCCGCCGCCGGCGTTGGCCTCCGGCTACGGCCCACCGATGCAGCAGACGCTCTACGCGCCGCTCGAGTTCACCGTCGGCAGCGAGCGCGACTCGGCTCGCGATAGTGGCACCTGGGCGGGCGATCTGCTTGCCAGTGTGCGCACCGGCACCGTGTTCAGCGCCCGCCGCGTGCGTTCGGTCCGTCGCGCCGGCGCGGGCGTCAGGCTCGTGGTCTCAACCACCGATCCCTCGGGACGCATCCTGACCGTAACGGTCTCCGGCACGACCGGCGGCGCGCTGCGCGTTACCGCGCGCCCGTCCCCGGCCACCGGCGTCGCCGGAATCGGCGACAGCTTCGTCTCATCGCCCGGCGAGGCGTTTTACGGAACCGGGGGCCGGCACCTCGGCCTCGATCAGCGCGGCGCAGCGTTTTTCAACTGGACCGCCGAGGAGAACGTCAACGCCACCGCCTTCGGCGTCCCCGGATCGTCCGCGGGCACGCTGCTCTACCCCAACGGGCCTCAGGCCGCCTATTACCCCCAGGCGTCATTCGTCTCCTCGAACCGGTACGGGTTCCTGCTCGACTCGTTCCCCCTCGCCCGCTTTCGCCTCGACGACCATCGCGACGCGTGGCAGGCCGATCTAACCGGGCCCAACCTGGCGTACGTCGTCGCGCCGGGTTCCGAGCCGCGCGCGATGGCGACCGTGACGTCGATCACCGGCCGCCAGCCCGTTCCCCCCGCCTGGGCGCTCGGCTCGACGCTCGACCGCGAAGCCCAGCTCGGAGAAACCCCGGCCGCCTACCTCGCCCAAATCCACCGGGACCTGATCGATATCCGTCGCTACAGACTGCCGCTGGAGGCCTACAGGATCGAGGGATGGGCGACGCTCGGCGAAACCGCCCTGCGCGGTGTGATCGCACAGCTGCATCGCATGGGGATTCACGCGCTGGTGTACTTCAGGCCGTTCGCTTCCCAGGACGCCGCGGCGACCGAAGCACCGGGCACCTACCAATACGCGATCCGCCACCACCTCGTGGCCCGCACCAGCGCCGGCGCGGCGTACGTGTTCGGCGACTCGTTCGGGGGCCACGCGGTATTGCTCGACTTCACCAATCCCGCGACCGTCAGGTGGTGGGACGAGCGCATCCGGCGCGCGCTGGACCTCGGGGCCGACGGATTCATGCAGGACTTCGGAGAGGAGGTGCTCCCGGGCATGCGCTTTCACGACGGCGAGACCGGCGTTCAGATGCACAACCGCTACCCCGTCCTGTACGCCCGCGCGACCCGCGAGATCCTCGATGAGTACATGCGCGCCCACCCCCACCGGCACCTGTTCTTCTACACGCGCGCGGGATACACCGGCGACCCTGGCTCGGCCGCGTATGAGAACGGGAACTTCGCCGGCGATGAGACCACCGACTGGACGCGCTCCTCGGGGCTGGCCTCGGTGATCCCGGACATGCTGGGCCGCGCGATCGGTGGCGCCTACGGCTACAGCACCGACATCGGCGGCTACTTCGACTTGTTCACCCCGCAACCCACTACGAAGGAGCTGCTTCTGCGCTGGGCCGAGCTCGCGGTCTTCACTCCCTTCTTTCGCCTCCACGGATCGCTGCTCGCCGGCACCCACGTCCCCTGGCGCTACGACAGCCAGACAGTCCGCATCTACGACCGACTGGCTCGCCTGCACCAGCGCGCGGTGCCGCTGATCCTTCGCCTCTGGCGTGAGGCGGACCGCACCGGCATCCCTCCCACCCGTCCGCTGTGGCTCGCCTATCCGAACGACCGGCAGGCGGCCCGGCAGGATCAGGAATGGCTGCTGGGCGCCAACCTACTCGTGGCCCCCGTAATCATCCCAAGTGCCGCCGGACGCACCGTCTACTTCCCGGCCGGTTGCTGGCACTCGCCCATCGCTGGACGCAACATCCATGGCCCGCGGAGCGCGTGGGTCAGTGCGCCCCTGGGCGATTTGCCGTACTTCTCCCGCTGCGGAACGCGAGCCCCATGAGCCGCTCGGCTCACCGCCGCCAGGAAACGTCCGCGCTCATCCCGCTGCCTCCAGGTACCACGACGCGATCTCGTCGCTGGTGGCCTGCCACACGTCCTGGCGAGCCGAGATGTGCTCGAGCGGGCGGGCAAAGGGCTTCGCGCGGAACGGCTGGCCCACCAGGAATGGATATGGATGCCGATGCCCATCACCCTCGTGATTGTCGCCGCCTCTTCGTATAGCACCTCGAACTGATCGATCACCGACTGAGCGAATTGCTCGCCCGTGTGGTGGTGCATGAGAAACGCGGGGATGTCGTTGACCTCGCTGCTGTAGGGGATCGATACCAGACGTCCCGAGAACGCACTCACGATCTCCCCCAGGAACCGGCGCTCCTCCTCGCGCTCCATCCCGGTGTGCCAGCGCGAGGTTGCTCTGACCATGACCCACCCACGCCCAGCCGCGCTCGCGCCCGGCCGCGACAATCTGGGGATAGTGCGCAAAGACGTCGGTGTTGATGAACGCGCTGGCCCGGATCCCATAGCGGTCCAGGAGCTCCATCAAGCGCCACACGCCGACGCGCGGGCCGTAGTCCCGCCAGCCATAGTTCAGCGGGTCCGGCACGAGCTGCGCCGTGAACTCGGCCAGGCTGAGAGCGGGCTGGCCGTAGGCGTAGTTGCTCGACGTTCAACCCGATCCAGACGGCAAGCCTCTTGCCGTCCGGAAGGCGCAGCCGAGGCCGGGCGACGATCGGCGTCTATTCATAGAAGGGAACCTCCATCTCCAACTCCTCCGCGTCGCGGCAGCGATCGGGGAGCGTCGCCGCCGACCGTTTCGAGCAGTTCGACCACGATTTCCAACAGCTCGTCGCTGTTTTCTCGAACATCGGGTAGTGAGCGTTGCCGTGGATGCCACGGTCGCGCAGCCAATCGGGCGCCGCTTTCGGCCGAGACGCGTTCCTGAAATACGTGACCGGATACCCCGGCCAGGTGGCTCTTGGCTAATGGATACAGTATACGGATATTAGCCCCCGGCGCGTGCCGGCGAGGGGGTTACTCCCCGGGGTGTCGAAAGTGTCCGATATGCTGTTGACAGATGCCATTAGCTGAACTGCCATCGCTAGGAGATCGGCACACCGCATCCGACCATGTCGCCGATGCGCTGCGCCAAGCGATCGTTACGGGCCAGTTCGAGGATGGCGAAGAGCTCAACCAGGTCGAGCTGGCCCAGCATTTCAATGTCTCACGAGTCCCGATCCGGGAGGCGCTGCGACGCCTGGAGGCCGAGGGGCTGGTCAGTGCTGAGGCGCACCGCCGCGCCACCGTCATCGGCCTGAATCGGGAGCGGGTCGGCGAGATCTTCGCGATCCGCGCGCTCCTCGAGAGGTTCATGCTCGAGCGTGCCGCGGAGTGTCTGAGCAGCGATGATCTGAAGGCGCTCAACGAGCTTTGCGACGTGATGGATAGGACCGCGAACCAATCGGAGTGGCTGGAGCTGAACCACCGCTTTCACCATCAGCTTCTGACGCCGGGCGGATCTCCTGTGGCGATGGAGATCGTGGAACGGCTCACCGGGCAGGTGGAGCGCTACCTGCGGCGGTCCGAGGGTGGGCAATGCATCGAGGAGGCCGGCCGTGAACATCGCCAGATACTCCGTGCGCTCAAGCGTGGCGATGTTGACCGAGCCCAGGAGATCCTCTCGCGGCACGTTCTCACGACGTACAAGCGAGTGAGCGCGTCGCTGCCGAGCGCCACGCCGTCCGAGAGCGGCAACCGAGTCTTCTGATCCGCAAACCTGCGGCCGCACGAGTCCCAAGAGGATTCTGCATCTCGAAGGGATCCTCGGAACCAGATCGTTTGCGCTTCCGACCCGAGGTGAATGCAGTCGGCAGATGTCCGAGGACCCGGGCGTAGCGTGCGGCAGTGCCGCCATCCTGGCGGGACCGAACAAGCTAAACCTGGCGGTGTTCGGCGTCACCGACAATCGGGGGCTGGTGATGTCGACCGCTCCTGGTCCGCCGGAGGCCAAGTGGGAGCAGAGTTTTCATCTGATCCCCAAGACCGGGTGGCTGGCGTTCGAGGCGATCACCCCGGCCCGCGCTGGCTTGGCTACGGCGGAACGAACAAGCTCGGGTCACGCTGCTTCGAGACCTTCAAGTGGGCTGCGGGCATTGCCCGCCTCACCTCCCGCATACCAGGTGTTCGCCACCTTCCACGTTCCCACCGTGCACCCGGTGATGACCGCCAAGACGGTGAGCACCATCAATCACATCTCCAGCGGACGCTTTGGGCTGAACATCGTGGCGAGCTGCCAGCCAGAAACGTCCGCGGGCAACCGCGAACAAAATCCGGCTGGGTGTTGGCTTATGTGTGTCCATGGCTCTCGAGTATCACGTGTGGCCTCAGTTACTCGCCATGCCGGCTACGACCGCTCGCGCCTCGCGGATGTGAACGCGTCCGAGCAGATCGAGGTCGTGGGTGAGCAGGGCGCAGCGTCTGCTGGCCACGAGGTCGGGGACGGACACGGTCCCGGCCGTCGATACGGCGAGGCCGAACGAGCGACTCGTCCCCTTCATCGCGTCGACGACCGCCGGGGAGGCGCAAGGATTGAACACGGGGAGAAACGGCCCGGGACGAGTGAGGACGGGGGTCCAACCGTCTGCTGCACCGTGCACGTGCAATACGCCGGCGGAGCGGAAGAAACGGAGCGATCCCCAAAGCGGCGCCGTCGCTGCCGCGTACCCGTCGGCGTCAACCTGAGCGCCTCCGTCCTCGCGCATGATCACCACGCCCGCCCCAGCCTCGGCGACCGTGCGCGCCGCGGCGAGCACCTGTTGTACCGCTTCGATCAGTGTCAACCGCTCGCCGGCGGCTGCCGTAAGAGCGGCCGGACCCGTGACGGTGACACCGAGCGATGTGGTTTCCGGCACCACCGCAGCGGCTCGCCGCAACAGGTCCACTGTCACCGGGGCCCCGCCCCTCGAAGCATCGAAGCGAATCTCGGCAGCGGAGCCGGCGCGCACCAGGGGA
>CAVSUS010000011.1:0-363849 GCA_963731355.1 uncultured Solirubrobacterales bacterium
GCTCGCCGACGCCGCTGATGCCGCGCTGCGGGCGTTGGATGCTCACGACTCGGCCGAGGCACGCCGGTGCGGCGCCGATCTGCTGTCATAAGCTCACGATGGAGGCTGGCGCACTGAGAACGGCGAGTACTAGAGGCAGCGCCCGAGCCAGCGCGCTGATCCTGGCCGGCACGAGCATCCGGATCGTGGCCACCCCCGTGGTGATGGGCCTGATACTCGGCCACCACTGGACCGCTGCGGCGGTCGTCTTCCTGGTGGTGTCGAGTACGGACTGGTTCGACGGGCGGCTCGCCCGGCGCTGGAACGTGAGCTCGCGCCTGGGATCGTTTCTCGACACAACCGCCGACAAGCTCCTGGTCACCGGCGTACTCATCGCGCTCGTCGCTGTGGGGCGAGCCTCCCCCTGGCTCTCGTTGGCGATCATCGGCCGCGAGCTCATCGTGCTCGGCTTGCGGGCCGCGGTGGCGGCCCAGGGGCTCCACCTCGAAGCCTCGATGCTCGGCAAGTGGAAGGCCACCGCGCAGTTCGCGGCCCTCACGCTGATCATGCTTCGGCCGGAGGTCACGTTTGCCGGCGCATACCTCGATCAGTGGCTGCTCGGGGTCGCCGCGTTGGTGACCGTCTGGTCGGGCGTCGACTATTTCGTGCGCTTCTCCTCCGCGCTGCGCGCCCATACCTGAGCCGTAACGACCGAGCGGCGGCGCCAACGGCGCCACCGCCCGGTTGCCAATCGTGTCCTGCCAGGCTGCGATTACAGCGGCAGGTCTCCGCGTCGTTGCGGCGCCGATCCCGGTCGTTCCGGCGCCGGCGCCACCTCTCCGCCGGGTGGCGGTTCGGGCTGCGCCGCCGCTGCTCGCGCGATCAGGATGGAGCGCAGCCCCCAGTCATAGAACGGCACCGCGAGCGCCGCCCCGAGTAAAGGCCCGATGATCGGCACCCAGAAATAGGTGTTCACCCACCCGTAGTCACCAGGCATCGCGAGCTTCCCCCATCCGGCGATCCACGCGAATATGCGCGGACCGAAGTCGCGGGCCGGGTTGATCGCGTACCCGGCGTTGGCGCCGAACGAGATGCCGACCGCCATCACGATCATCCCGACGATCCACGGGCCCAGGTTAGACCCGGGCGCCAGGGCGAGCTCGTCGGTCACCGCGAACACGAACAGCGCCAGGAAGAACGTACCCACAATCTGGTCGACTAACGGTCCGAAGGGGTTGTGGAAGTACGGCGCCGGGAACGTGGCGAAGGTGGCGTACGTCGCTAACGACGAAATCTGCCCCTTGACGGCGTGGGTCGTCTGGTCGAAGTGGTTGAGCGCGTTGTTGTAGACCAGGAACACAAGCGCGGCGCCGAGGAACGCACCGAGCACCTGGGCCACCCAGTACGGGACCACCTTGTTCCACGGCAAAGCCTTGCGGAGCGCCGCGCCCAGCGTGATCGCCGGGTTGATGTGCGCGCCGGTCACGCCACCCACCGCGTAGATGGCGAAGCAGACAGCGAGCGCCCATCCCCAGGTGATCAGCAGCCAGTCGCCACTGCCCAGGAGCGACGTGTGCGCAGAGAAGATCCCGGCCCCAGCCGTGGCCACGGGCGGGATCGAGCGCCCGGACCCAACCAGCGCCCAGAGCATCGCCACGACGCCGTCGCCAAAGCAGATCAGGATGAACGTCCCGAAGAACTCGGCCCACAACTCCCCGCCCAACCCCGCGCGGGCGCGCGCTGGCAAGAACCCGCGCACCGCTACTGAATCAGCTACTGCCACATGCCCTCCTCCCAAGACGTTGGGTTAGAAACGACCTCTCTCTCTCGAGCTCGTCGACCATCGCTAGGACCGCACTACGGCCCGAGGATTCGGCGTGCCCGGGTTGCTTCCTGCTGGATCGAGGAGTTCGCTGCCGCTTGCGATAAATCTGCCGCTGACTACGCGCCACAAGCTTGGCGCTCCATCGAGACGTCGACTCGGAGTCTGACTGCGCTCAACGACACCACCCTCGACCTCGGCGCGGGCGACCGCTAACGCCACCCACAAGCACCACAGGCGCGGCCGAGATTACCAGACTCCGTTCGGCAGTGTCAAACCACGTTTGCGTCGCTGGCGCCGCGTTACACGGCGCGCGACAGCCGCGCTGTGGTCGCGCTCACTATGACTTGACGAGCCCGACGACGTGACCCTCGGGGTCCGCGAACATCGCGATCGTCGGTCCGTTTGGGACATCCATGGGCTCAGCGACCGTGCTACCGCCGAGCGACTTGATCTTCTCGAGCGCGGCCGCCGGATCGTCGACCTGGATGTAGAACGTGACGTGGCCGGAGCTCCCGTCGGGTGCGGCGCCGACGCCGCCGGCGACATCTCCCTCGCCACCGGTGTTGACCATGTAGTAGGCGCCCTCCATCACGTCTTCGAGCTGCCACCCGAAGGCCTCCCCGTAGAACTTCCGCAGCCCGGCGGCGTCCTTGCCAACTACCTCGAAATGAACGACCGGATTTGACATGCCGCGACTCCTCTCGTCGTTGAATGTCGAACGTTAGCCAACCGCGCTCTGTCCGTTCGAGGTCGGGCGGTCGAGGGGAGCCAACGACGCAAGGCGCGCGTGCAAGTTGCTGGTGGCAAAACCAACCTTTGGGCCGCCCTCGCGTTCATATGGGTGGAAGCAGCCGAAGACGGAAACGGCGCAGTTTGGGGGCAACACCTGACCGTCGAGGCAGTGACGGCGCCCCGGGGCACCGGTTCCCCGGGGCGCTGTCTGGGGGGCGCCGTCTTGCCCGGACCGGTGTGTGCGTGGCGTGACGCATCTCGGGCAGGCCGGTTCATCCGAGTCTAAGCCATCGGTGGGGGCCCGACAATCGCCGGAGACCACCAGATGGGCGCCGGGATCACAGCCATCAAGATCTCGAATGTCTCGACTCGACCCCAAAGGCGATGAAGGCGCATACTTTGCACCCATGGGGGCAACCACCGAAATTGTGGGATGCCGTCCGGCGATGGACCGCAGATTCTTCCTAGGGCTTACCGACGACGAGCTCGTCGTACAGGTTCGCGCCGGCGATGATTGCGCCTTTGAAGCGATCTACGATCGGTACGCCCGCGGCGTGCTCGCATTCTGCGTGCACATGCTGCGAAGCCGGGAGGAGGCCGAGGACGCTCTGCAGCAGACCTTCGTCTCGGCGTACCGGGCGTTGCGCGCTGGGGGCAACGGCATCTCGTTGCGCCCGTGGCTGTACACGATCGCCCGCAACCGTTGCCTGTCGGAGCTTCGGGCGCGCCCCGACGCGGTTTGGGTCGACGGTCCGGTTGCAGATCGGTCGTGCCCGGATGGTCCGGCGGACCTCGTCCAACAGCGGGAGCAGCTACGCGAGCTGCTCGAGGACATCCGGCGGCTTCCGGACGACCAGCGAGCCGCGCTCGTTCTGTTTGAGCTCGGCGATCACTCGCACAGCGAGATCGCTTCGGTCCTGGGCGTGCGTCGCGAGAAGGTCAAGGCGCTGATCTTCCAAGCCCGCGAGGCGCTGCTGCGCGGTCAGCGAGCTCGAGCCAGTTCGTGCACCGAGACCCAGGAGCTGTTGGCGACGGTTCGGGGCAAGATCCTGCCGCGCAGCATGACTCGCGCACACATCGACCGCTGTCCGAGCTGCGCCGCGTTCGAGGAACAGGTGCACCGTCAGCGGGCAGCGCTCGCGCTCATCCTCCCTGTGCCCTTGGTGGCCGAGCTCAAGCCATGGGTGCTCGGCGCAGCGCACGCGACCGGCGGGGGGATTGCGGCCGGTAGTGGGATCGCCGGCGGTGGTGGAATCGCGGGCGGCGGAGGCATGGTCGCCGCTGGGGCGGGCGCAAGCGGCAGTGGCGCCGCGCTGGCCGGTGGCGGTGCCGTGGCCGGCGGAACGGCCGCGGGAGGCGGAGGAGCCGTCGCGGCGAGTGCCGGTGCGATCGGAGGCATCGCCGGCGCCGGCACAGGTGCCGCCGGCATCGGGGTGGCGGCAGCCGCCCCCGCTGCCGCGGTGGCCACCGGCCTCACCGCCGGAGGCACGATGCTCGCGGTCGTTGGCGGGCTGACCCGGGCGAGCCCGACCGCGCTAGTTTCGAAGATCGTCACGGCAGTCGCAATCGCCACGGGAGTCGTCGCTCCGGGCCATGCACTTCCCTCGAGCCCGGCGCCGCCTTCGATCACCTCCAACATCTTCCTGTTCCAGAGCGCACCGGCCTCGGCACCGGCGGCCAAGTCCGGCGCGGCGAAGGCACCCGCGACCCCCACGTCCGCGACGAGCGCGCCGCCGGCGAGCACCACCGCTACCAACTCGGCGGCCGCCGGCACGGCACCGTCAACCACTGCCCCAAGCGGCGTATCCACCGGCTCGAACTCGGGCGCCCCGGCCACGTGTGCCTCCCCGGCCTCGGAGACGTCGACCGCGCCGGCCGCGCCGACCCAATCCAGCTGCGCGTCGCCGCAGGCGGCCTCGACCGGTTCGGACCAGCCCGCCGGCTCCGAGAAACTGTCGTCCGACGCAGAGCCAAGCAGCGCCGCGGCCGTCCCGCTCGGATCCGCCGGGGGCGGCTCTCCCAGCAACGCGGCGGGCGGCGCGAGCGGCGCCGCCGGGTCGAGCACGGCAACGGGATCGGCGAATGCCTCGGGAGGGACGGCCGGCACGCCGGCTGGCCCCACCGACTCGGCCGCCGGTGCAACCGGTACGCCGGCCGGCTCGAGCGTTGCGCCCGACGCGACTACGGGTTCGGGCGCTGACAATGGCTCGGGCACGTCCACAACCCCGACCGATACCAGCACCGGCTCGGCCGGCGCTGAGGGATCGGGCGCTCCAAGCGCACCGGCCGGGACCGCCGACGCGAACGCGTCCACCGGCGCGGCCAACGCGGACGGATCGAGCCCCTCCGCCGGCGCCGCGGATGCAGCCGCGGCGGCCTTCCCCTCCAGCGGCTCAGGCGACGGCGCCGGCTCGAACGGTGCCGCGGCCGCGCCCACGGACACCAGCGGCAGCGCAAGCGCGTCCCCTTCGTAAGGCCCCGGACGCCAACGCGAGCCACGCGGTCCGCGCGCCGCGCGACCGCCTCTTCGTTTCACCTACTGTATATCTAACAAATATTTTTCCGGTAAATTGAATCCGTGGCGAGTGCCCGGCAACCCCGCCGCAGCTACCGCTCTGCGCTGCGCGACGAACAGGCCGCTGCCACCCGGGAGGCCGTCTTGGCCGCGGCGCGCGAGTTGTTCCTGGCCCAGGGCTACGGCGCCACGACCGTCGAACAGATCGCCGAGCGCGCCGGCGTGAGCAAGCCGACGGTGTTCAGCGCCGTCGGCAACAAGCAGGAGGTCCTGGCCACGCTCCGGCCGGTCGCCCTGGGAGCCGACGATCCCGGCCCGACTGTCGCGGAGCGAGAGCCGTGGCAACGGGTCGTGAACGAGCCGGATCCATACCGGGCGGTCGAACTGGAAGTCGAGCACCTCACGGATCTCTGGAGCCGCCATGCCGAACTGAATGACGTGCTGCGCGGCGCCGCCGGCAGCGGCGACCCCGCGCTGCAGGAGCTATTCGAAACCGGAGAGGGGCAACGCCTGATCGCCGCTCAGAGGTTTGTACATGCGCTGGCTGACAAGGGGTCTGTACGCGACGGTCTCGATCGCGAGGCCGCCACCGACGTCGTGTGGCTACTGATAGCTCCCGAGAATTACCATGCGCTGGTCTCAGCGCGCGGCTGGCCGCGGGCGCGCTACGAGCAATGGCTGACGGATGCCCTCACCCACGCACTGCTGCCTCCGCGGGCCTACACGAGGTCGCGTTATTCAACTTCCCGAACCCGGTCCCGTCCAGCGCGCTGACTGTCGGCCGCGCGCCTCGAGTTGAAGCGAGGAGGCAATCAGGCCCCAGTGGGAAGTGGACGCCTGTCGCGACATGTCGCAATACCATTTTCCACTGCCATTTGCAACCAAAGGCGTTAAATAATTTCTCGCAAATTGCGATGAATTTACGATTTGGGGGTTGCTCGGCGCGCTGACAGGCATTACTTTGGCCGCCACGGCCGGGGGGCCAGTCAGTGTCACCGACACGAAACAGGTCGCGATTGGAATGTGCATGAACCGATTGAAGCTTCGCCGCGTTGGCCTCGCCGCGCTGGCCTTAGTGGCACTGGTCGGCTCGGTCGCAGTTGCCCTTGCCGAACTGCTTGCAGCCGGCGCGGGTGGTGTTCGCCCGAGGCGCATCGCGTCGGAGTACGCGCCCTGGAAATCGACGCCGCTCGCCCCGCGCCTCGAGCGCCCTGGCTGACGACCGAACGTCTCTTTTCAGCGGCGCACGTCGCATCGCGCTGGTTGCGTCGCCAAGTGGTTGCTGGGGTAGAGCAATCCCTGGGACCGGGAATACCGCGGGGAGCGTGTACTCGAAGTAGGAGAAAGCAGGATGCATCAGACCAGGGGCAGCTTGCGCAACCCCAGAAACAGACGACGATGGGTTCCGGCGGCTTGCGTGCTCGCGCTCGCGGTCGCTTATCCCGCCGCTGCCGCCGCTGCGCTTGGCGCCCCCGCCAACGGCGACGGCTCACACCCCGCACCATCTCACGTGCTGCTGGCCTGGGGAAGCGGCTACGCCACTGCGCACGGCTCGCCGCTGGTGCGGGTGGTGCAACGGCGCCTGGCGGCGGCCGGCGATGCGCCTGGCCCCGTCGACGGCAGGTTCGGATCACTCACTGCGCGCGCTGTCGTCGTCTTTCAGGCCTCCCAGGGCTTGCGGGTCGACGGGATCGTCGGGCCGAAGACGTGGGCGGCCTTGCACCGGTCGGGACAGGTGCTTTCCCCCGGTGCCGGCAGCGCGTCAACCGGATTGCAGTCGGTGCGCATCCTGCAACGCAGGCTCGCGCTAGCCGGCTACTCGCCGGGACCGATCGATGGCCGCTACGGCCCGCTCACCGCTGAAGCGGTCCGTCGCTTCCAGGCCGCCCATGGCTTGCCGGCCAACGGCATCGCCGGGGTCAAGACACTTGCCCGTATTTCCCAGACGGTGCGGCCGGTCCACACCTCGGGACGCCGGGGCTCGCCGAGCCCGTCGCCGGCGCTCGTTCCGCTGCCCCACACTGCCGGCGGCGGAAGCGGACGGACCCCGATCCCGACCAGCGTCGAGCGACCGGGCGGCCGGAGCAGCACACCAGCTACGGCCCTCCTCGCGCTGCTGTTCGTGCTCGGCCTGGCGCTGATCCTCATCGCCTCCCGCTATGCGCGCCGGCGAACCGGGAACCGCTCTTCCCCCACTTTATCGGCGACAGGCCCCGCGAACGGCGCCGGCCCCGTCGGCCATGACGCCCCGGCCCCGGCGGCGTGCGGTCGTGGCGATCACGACCGCGAGGCCACGGCCACGGTGAACGGGGACGCCACGGCCGCGGTGAACGGGAACGCCACCCCCGCGGTGAACGGAGAGGCCACCGCCGCGTTCAATCTCGGAGTCCTGCTCGAGGAACGCGGCGATCTGGCCGGGGCCGAGGCCGCGTACCGTCGCGCCGACGAGGCTGGTCATGGCGCCGCGGCCTCCAATCTCGGCGTGCTGCTCGAAGAACGCGGAGCATCGGCCCAGGCCGAGGCGGCCTACCGTCGCGCGGTGGGGCGCGGCGACGCCACGGCCGCGTTCAATCTCGGCGTCGTGCTCGAGGAACGCGGCGAGCTCGCGGGCGCCGAGGCGGCCTACCGCCGGGCGGATGAGCGCGGGAGCGGGGAGGTCGCGAACCTGGCTCGCGCCGCGTTGCTCGATCTCCGCGAAGCCCTACCGCAGCCAAGCCCCACCGGGGCAGGAGGATCATGATGATGCCCAGACCTCGACTGGTACAAGGATTGTCCCGCAGCGTCAGCGCGATCAGGCCGGCACCCGATGACCCGGCCCCCGACGCCTCGCCGAATTCGCGCCCGTGGGGCGGCCCGGCCAGCTCGTCGGAGCCCACCGCCGTAGGGCTCGGGGGCGTGCTGCGCCAGGTGCAGATGGAGAACATCCATCCACTGAGGCTGAGGATCCTGCTCGAAATCGACCGAACCGGGTCGATCTCCGCCGCCGCCGAGACATGCGCCATCGGGCAGCCGTCGGCGTCGATGCACCTTCGAACGCTGGAAACGGCGATCGGACAAAGGCTGGTCGTCCGGACGGGGCGCGGGAGCACGCTGACGCCCGCGGGGAGGATCGTCGCCTCACACGCGGCCCGGGTGCTGGCCACCCTTGACAGCATGCGCTGGGCTCTGGACGAGCTCGATTCCCACAGCCGAGGCGAGTTGATCGTAGCCGCAAGCCTCACGCCCAGTATCGCGCTGGTGCCTTCGATCCTGCGCCAATTCTCGGAACGCTATCCCGGGGTGAGCGTCAAGCTCCGCACGGTTCCGAGCGAGACCGTGATCCGAGAGGTCGCGCGGGCAAGCGCAACGATCGGAATCGCCGGCGACGTTGCATCGGCGGAACCCGTTGTCCGCACCCAGATCTTGATGGACGAGCTGGTGGGGATCGCGCCGGTGGGCCTGTTCAGGCCGGGCGCTCTGGTGAGCCGCGAGGAGCTCGCGCGTAACAGCCTCCTGCTCGGCTCCGAGGGCTCCAGCACGAGGCTTGTGACCGAGCGCTATCTGGCGCAGGCTGATTGTCGGCCCGCGCAGATCTGGGCATTCGATTCCTATGAGGCGATCAAGCGCGCGGTGGCCGACGGCTTGGGTGTGAGCTTCATCTCGCGGCTGCTGGTCCGTGATGAGATCGCGCGGGGGGAGTTGGCGCCATTCCGCGTATCTGGGGTCGAGCGCATGGTCCGCCCGATCCACGCGGTGAAATCGAGCGCCAACGAGCTCACCCCGCACGGGACGGCGTTCATGTCGCTGCTCACCGACGCCAACTGGGCGCCTATCGAGCAGCTACGGCCCGATGTCGTCTCGCAGAACGTACTGTCGTAGCGCCATCCTGCGCGCCCGTCGACGCTCGCGCCAGCCGCCCGTCGCCAGCGACAGCAGCAGCTCGTCCCGGGCGCGCTCCTGGGCGGATCGCGCCACGATGCTCTCCATCTGACTCTCCAGCACCGCGACGCGGGTGCGGGCAGCAACGAAATCCTCCAGCAACGGCTGGAGCGCGGGCCGCAGCAGCTCCTGCAACTGAGTCATCGCGTCTTCTGGCCACGGAGCGTCGGGGTCCACGGAGCCCGGCTGCCCCGGTGCGAGAGCGGTAGCTCGCTCGAGGTGGCTGACGTCCCGCCGGCGCTGCTCGAGCACCGCGACCAGGGCCCGTTTCGACACCGTCGCGGGAGCCTTGGACGGCCCGCGCCCGAGTTGGCCACGCTTGACCATCCGCTCCACGGTCTTCCGGGAGACCCCGAGCGCCTTGGCGGCTACGCCGAAGTGAACGTCATCATCCGACTCGCCCCGAGCGATGGCTACGTCCAGCTCCGAGGACGGCTCGGCAGTACCTTCGTCCGTTACGGGATCCGTGTCTCGGTCCGCCGCACGATCGCCGGTCGAGGGCTCCGCGTCTACGCTGGACAGTCTGAGGACCGGATCCTGTGGCGGAGAGCCCGCGTTCCCGAGGGTCGGTTGATCGGATCGGACTGGCAGCGGGCCGTAGGGCAAGTCCGTAGTCGACGGACTTTGCCCGCCGGCTTGCTGTGGCGCGGACGGTGACATGGGTCGGCCTCTCCGGTTTGGTCTGGTGCGGTCATCCGCCATACGGCTTGTGAGTCTTAAATCGAAGGCTGGGGCGCTGGTCGTACCCTCGCTGCCGCGACACTATCGCGACAGTGGCCGGCCGGGGCTGTCGCGACAGCATCGCGACGCCGTCGCGATCGTGTCTCAGCGAACGCCTGACCGGGCTCATCATTGGTGATGGGCGCGCTCCAGGTCGCCCCGGCGTTGAAGCAGGAAGCCCAGGTTTGCCGCCGCTCTGGCGTGACCCCGTTGGACGCACCGCCGCCACGCGGCTTCGGCGCCATCGAGGTCGCCTTCCTCGTACAGCAGCACACCGAGGTTGAAGGCGGCGTCCGGATCCCCTCTTTCGTCCGCCCGCCTATACGCCGCCGTCGCGCCCTCGCGGTCCCGGCGCCAGTGGAGCACGACGCCGAGGTTGAAAGCACCCGCGGCGTCGCCGGATTCATCGGCGCGGCGGTACGCGAGCTCCTCGGATTCCGCGGTCGCGGCCGCGACCTCCGGGGTGTCGAGCGCCCCGGCCTCACCCCGACGCTCGAGCAGGAACCGGAGGTTTGCCGCCGCCCGCGCGTGCCCGCGCTGGACGCATCTCCGCCACGCGGCCTCAGCGCCGTCGAGGTTGCCCGTCTCGTAGAGCAGCACCCCCAGGTTGAACGCCGCGTCTGGGTCACCTCTCTGCTCGGCTCGTTCGTAGGCGGCGGTCGCGCCGTCGATGTCTCGGCGCCGGTGGAGCAGAACACCGAGATTGAAGGCGCCCGCCGCGTCGTCCGCTCGGTCGGCGCGGCGATACGCGAGCTCCGCCGCCTCCGTGGCCGGCCGACCGAGCTCCGCCAGGTCGCCGGCCGCGCGAGCGGGTTCCGCGGGCTCCGCGACCGGCGGAGCGGAAGCCGGCGCTTTGCTGACACGATGGGCACCGCCGACGGAGCGGACCGATCGGGCGGTTTCGTACGCATATGGCCCGACCGGAATCGCCCCTCGAGCCCGCGCGCGCCGGCGGCGCGTCGCGTAGATCCCGCCCGCCGCCGACGCCAGGAGAAGCGCTCCCGCGATGCCCACGACGAGCGCGATCGCGGCCGACGAGCCGGCCTTCGCGCTAGCGCCGGCCGAGGGCGCGGCGGACCGCGTTCGCCCAGCCGGCGAGACGACCGCGTGTCGCGGCCCGTTCTCGACCGTCGAACGACCACCCCGGCTCGACGCATTCTGGCCGTTCGTAGCCGTCTGGCCGGCACAACACAGTCGTTGCGGGCCGAGCGGATACGCGTGTACGAGTTGCTGGGGCGCCGTGCCGGTGTGGGTCGGGGACCCGGCGCCCGACGCGGGGGCGACACCGACGAGCCCGGCGACCAGGACCAAGCCGCAGAGGGTCGTGGACGCTCGGAGGAGGTGCCTCATTTGATCGTCACCGGCGTGCCGACAGGCATGAGCCTTCCGAGCGTAACGATCGCGGCGTTCTTGAGGCGGATGCAGCCGTGCGAGACGCGTCCCGGTATCAAATCTGGACGGTCGGTTCCGTGGATCCCGACCACTCCGCCCTGAGGCCAGTCGGTGAGCGTGGGCGAGCGCGCGTTCGTACCGAACGCGAGCGGGCCGTACATCGGGTTTGAGAAGCCGCTCAACCGGTCCCGGACGTAGAACTGTCCTGCCGGCGTCGGAGTACCGGGAGCTCCGATCGCGACTGGCGCGCGGAACACGACCCGCCCGGCCCGGAGCAACGTCGCCGTAAGCCGCGCCCGATCGATTACGAGTCGAGTATCGACGAACGTCCATCCGCCGAGTGAACCGCGAGGTACCCAGCCCTGACTCCCGTTGGGAAGGATGGCCAGGCGCACTCGCTCCCACAGGACCCCGCCCCGTTCGGCCTCGGTGTCGGCGACCACGATGTTCGAGGTGCCATCGCCGGTGCGCGTTGCGAGTCGCCCCACGGGAGCGCTCTCGAAGCCCGGCGCGCGCCGGGCCACCGTGGGGCGAACCACGGGCGCCCAGCGCGTGGCCCCCGCGGCGTCGGTCAGCGGCACCACCCGCTGGGTGGTGAACGCCGAGGGAAGGGCCGGGAGGGGGTCTGCGGATCGCGACGCGGAAAAGCGTCCGCGGTCGGCGGCGCTCGGCGGAAGGCCCTGGAACGAAAGCAGCGCCGCCACCGCCGCGCTGATCAGGACTCCGGCCACGAGCCAGAGCCGCTCTCCCGCGCCCGCGCGTACGCGTGCCATTTAGTGGCCCCCTTACCCTAACCCGTGAACCCCGGAGAAGTTCGCGCGCTGGTCGCGGGAGCTTGCAGCGTCACGAAGTGGGTCGAGTTGACGATGTCGATGACGCGCGGGGCGTCGAGGGGATCGTCGAATGCTTTTGCGGCCGGGAGGAACCCCGCCAGCCGCCTGATCCAGGCCGCGTGCCGCGCTTCGACCGAGTGAACGGCGAGCGCGGCGGCGAGATAGGTGGTGGACTGGATGTTGGGGGCCTGCCCCTTGTAGGCGGCGGTGGCCAGATCCTCGAACGCGACCGCGGTGCTGCGAAATGCATCCGGGTTCGCGGTCACCCCGTGGAAGTCGAAGCTCGGCTGCTTTATGGCCGCGGAGCCGAGCACTGCTTTGAAGGCCTTCACGTGCTCGCGCTCGTGCGCGCCGACGACCTGCGCCTGGTGCGCCAGCGCCCCGTGCAGGGCGCCCATGCGTTCCGCCTCGGTGTAGAACGAGGCTTGCAGGTATTCGAGCGACAGCGCGTAGTTGAGGATCGCGATGTCGCCCGACGCTGCACCGGCGCTCGCCGCCGCCGCGCCGGGCCGGAGCGCGAACGCGCCGGCCACGGCCGCTCCGGCGCCCGCCGCACGGCGTATGAACCCCGCGCGCGTGTGGCCCGGCAGGCGGCTGAACGTCTCCTGCACCGCGCCCTCGACGTCGAAGTCTTTGAGGCTGAAGCTCTGGATCATGTCGCTCGACATCGCTATCCGA
Source organism: uncultured Solirubrobacterales bacterium (assembly GCA_963731355.1). Lineage (GTDB taxonomy): Bacteria > Actinomycetota > Thermoleophilia > Solirubrobacterales > Solirubrobacteraceae > Palsa-465. Next base: position 12,593 of record CAVSUS010000011.1, read on the forward strand.
TGAACGGTGCCATCACGGTCTTGGCCTGATCCACGCTGATCGGAGCGTCGACCGCGGCGGGAGCGGGGTCCTGCCCGGCGAGAGCGCGCGCCCAGGCGGCGTGGCGTGCCTCCACGGACACGATCCGGGCGGCGGCCGCCAGCGTCGCAGGGGTCAGATTGACGGCCTGTCCGTTGTATACGCCGAGCGACGTCGACTCGAGCGAGACGGCCGTGGCGATGAACTTCGTCGGGTCGCTCGTGGCGTCGCCGAAATGAAAGCGCGGGCTCTGGTTCGCGGCCGGCCCCAGCGCCGCGGCCAGATATTGGACGTGGGCCTGCTCCTGTTTGCCGACCACGTCCGCGAACTGACGACTCTCTCCCGTCAAGCGCCCCGCGCGTAGAGCGTCGGCGTAGAAGGCGGCCTGTAGTCGCGCCACCAGCAGAGCGAGATTCAAGATCTCCTGATCTCGGGCGGCCGAGCGGCCGGAGCCGGACTGCGAGCCCGAGGATGCGGCGAGATCCGCGGCACCGAGCGCGCTCCCTCCTAGCGCTCCCAACACGGCCAGCGACCGCGAGAGCAGTGCCCCGCGCGAGAGGCGGACGAGCCCTTCGCCGCCCTGGTCGTCCTGCAACCCTCCCTGTTGGCTCATCCGCTACCTACCAACCCGACCCCCCCTTTTTCACCCGACTCCCCAAGCAGACCTGACCCCTCTCTGCCCCCCGCCATGATACGGGAAACGCCCTCACCCGGGTGAACCGTGAATCCCTCGTCACACTGGCCATTCGCATCGCCAATGGCGACCATCTGTATATCTGATATGTGATTGGCAGTCATCTAGTCATGGGTCGGTGAGATGACCGCCATCGCGAGGTTTGCTCTAGTCGAGCCGGGGCCCCCGAGTTTCACTCGGAAGCCACACGCCGGGTCGCCGAGACCCAACGTCCGAGATGGAGGTCGATGTGGCCAGTCAGCGGGTGCTAGCCGCAAATGCAGGGGAGCCGCCGGTCCCGTTTCCACGGGCATCGAACCTCGCCGACCTCGGGCTGCAAGTCAGCGTGGTCATCGCGGCGCTGGACGAGGAGAAGAACCTGCCCTACGTATTTTCGCGGCTCCCGGTTGGGCTCCACGAGGTGATCGTCGTCGACGGCCATTCCACCGACGCGACGGTCAGCGTGGCCCGCGCCCTGCGGTCGGACGTGCGTGTCCTGACCCAGACCGGCAACGGAAAGGGCAATGCCCTCGCGGAGGGGTTCGCCGCCTGCACCGGCGACATCGTCGTCTCGCTCGATGCCGACGGCTCGACCGATCCGGCGGAGATTCCGCGATTCGTCGCCGCCCTGTGCAACGGCGCTGACTTCGTAAAGGGGTCGCGGTTCGCGCAGGGCGGGGCAACCGCGGACATGACTCTCGTCCGTGCTCTGGGCAACCGAGTCCTCAACGCCGCCGTCAACACGTTGTACGGAACGCACTACACGGATCTCTGCTACGGCTACAACGCCTTCTGGGCCAGATGCCTGCGGTACATGCGCGTGGACTGCAACGGCTTCGAGGTCGAAACGCTGATCAACATCCGGATCGCGAAGGCCGGCCTCGTCGTTCACGAGGTTCCGAGCTACGAGCAGGCGCGGATGCACGGGCGCAGCCACCTCCATGCCATCCGCGATGGCACCCGGGTCCTGCGCACGATCGCCGCCGAGCGCCTCTGCACTCGCCCGCGCCGGTCGGTCTTGCCGCGGATCGCCTGCCGGGTGCTCTCCGGATGAAAGTCGCTCTCGTCACCTCCGCGCAGCTCACCAACCGCGGTGGCGCGGCCCGACACGTGCGGGCACTCGCGCACGGCCTCAGCGAGCGCGGCGCAGATGTCGAGCTCCTCACCCAGCGATCCCCGGCGCTCCTACTTCGCCTGGTCGCGAGCTCCTTCGATATCGCCGACGTGCACTCCGCCGACGCGCGGCTGGCGCTTGCGGTCATACGCGGTGGCTCTCGCCATTGCGTGTTCACCCCGCACGTTCCGATCCAGCGGCTCGCGGCCTGGCCGCACGCCCGCACGACGGCGGCCGCCATCGCGCGCGCGGATGAGATCGTCTGCGGTTCGGCCTTCGAGCGCGATGTTCTCTGCGAAAGGTTCCCCGAGGCGCTGGGACGGGTCTCGGTTGTCCCCATCAGCGTCGACGTCGGCGCGATACGTGCGGCCAGACCCTTCCCGCACACCGGGAGGGTGGTGGTTGCGGTCGGACGGCTCGACCGGGGCAAGCGCATCGACCGGGCCATCGCGGCGATGGCGAGCCTCGAGCCGGAGTTCAGGCTGGTGGTCCTCGGCTCAGGGCCTCTCCTTTACCGCCTTCAGGCCCACGCCGCCGACCTCCGTGTCTCGTCGCGCGTGGAGTTTCTCGGTGCTGTCGCCGACGCCGAGCTGTACCGCTGGCTGCGCTCGGCGGCTGTAGTCGTGGCCCTCCACGACGATCACACCTCCGGTATCCACATGGCCGAAGGGCTGTCCGCGGGCGCGTCCGTGGTGGCGTCCGAGATCCGGGCCCATCGCGAGGCCGCCGCACGCTTCGCCGGCGCGCAGGTCAAGTTCGTCTCGCCGCGGGGGTCTCCATTCGAGGTGGCGGACGCAATCACCGAACTGGCCCGTCCCGGTGTTCGCTTCGCCAGCTCAGCCGGACGAGCCGTCGTCCCCTCCCCGGACTGGGTGGTCGATCGGGTGTGGGATCTGTACGCGCGGTTGATCGGAGGCGAGAGACCGGTGACGGAACTACCCCGGATTCGGGTGGCGTGAGCACCGACGGTCAGCTTGGTCCGGCGGCGCAGCTCGTGGCCCCGGTCGCGGTCCGCACGCTCGATCTGGGAGCTCCGGTCAGCGATCTCCGGGTCCGGCGCGGGGACCGGCGCCGACCGTACCGCTCGTTGCTGGTGGTCGCCCATCTGGGCGGCGATCCGATCGGCACGGCGACGTTTTCGCTGCACGAAGGCGCACAGCCATCGGGCGATCAGCTCGCGGAGGGGCTGGTGTGGCGCTTCGCGGCAGAGGTTTGCGAGGCCCACTCGCGGCGTGATCGCGCGCTCGCCCGAGGGCTTCCGCTGCTGGCGGCTCCGCCCACCCTCGATCGCCGGCGTTCGGTATCCCGCGCCCTTCCTCCGGTCAGCGTGGTGGTGGCGACCTGCGGCAATCCAGCCGCGCTGGAGCGCTGCGTCACGTCAATCCTCGCGTGCGACTACGACGAGTTCGAGGTGATCGTCGTAGAGAACCGGCCCGACGGGGCGGACACGGACGCGATGCTGGCGGAGCGGTTCCCCGGCGAGCGGCGCCTGCGGTACGTGGAGGAGCCCCGGCCCGGCGCGTCCGGGGCCCGGAACGCGGGCCTGGGTCACGCCGCTCACGAGGTGGTCGCGTTCACCGACGACGATGTCGTGGTCGACCGGGCCTGGATCCGCGCCAGCGTGGAGGCGCTCCGTCGCGCGGACGACATCGGGTGCGTGACCGGCCTCATCCTCCCGCTCGAGCTCGAGACCGACAGCCAGGTGCTGCTCGAGCAGTTCGCGGGCTTCTGCAAGGGCTTCCGGCGCCGCACCTTCCGGCACCCCCAGTCTCGGGCCGAGATTCCCTTCTTCCCGTACGCGCCCGGCGTGATCGGATCCGGGGCCAACACCGTCGTCTGGACCGACGTGGCTCGTGAGCTAGGGGGGTTCGACACCGACCTCGGACCCGGAACGCCGACCACCGGCGGCGAGGACCTGGACCTGTACATCCGCCTGCTGCGGTCCGGGCATGCGGTGTCGTACGAGCCGCGAGCCATCGTCTGGCACCAGCATCCGGACGGCAGCGGGCGCCTGCGCCGACAGGTGTATCGCTATGGGGTCGGACTCGGGGCGGTGCTCGCCAAGCAACTCCTCGCCGGGCCCGATCGCCGCGGCTTCCTGCGAGCGGTGCCGGCGGGGATCCGGTACGCCCGTGACCCGAACTCGCGCAAGAACGCCGGCAAGCCGCCGGACTACCCTCGTCGCCTCACATGGCTCGAGCGGCTGGGAATGCTCGCCGGCCCAGCCGCTTACGGCCTTAGCCTCACCGTCACACGCGCGCGGCGGCTCGCCACGCGAGGGCCGGCGCCCCGTGGAAACGGCATCGCTCTCGGGACCGCCGTCGCGTGCGTGGCGGCGGCGCTGTCGGTGGCGCTCGATCTTCCGGTCGCGGTGCGCATCACGGCGGTGCTGGCCTTCCTGTGCCTGGCTCCCGGCAGCGCGTTCCTCACCGCCGTGCGGGGGCGAGGAGAGCCGGGGCTGATCCTCGGTATCAGCCTGGGCGCCACGGCGGTGTTCGCCCAGACGATGCTGTGGCTGGGCGCCTGGTGGCCGCGAGCTTTCCTGTACGGGCTCTCCGGCCTCTGCCTGATCGCCGTCGCTCCGAGCCTCGCGAGCGTGTTGGTGCGTCGCCAGTCGATCACGAGCGCGCGCGCCGTTCTCGCCCGCGTGCCTCTCGCGCTCCGCCGCATCACGCCCGAAGCGCACACGCACGCGGCCCTGATAATCGTGGCCCTGCTCGCCTGGACGGAGTCCTTGCTCGGCGCGCACCTGGACCGGATCGGGGGACTCGGGCTGCTGCAGGCGATGCCGGCGACTTACTTCCTCGCCTTCGCACTCCTGCTGGTCGGCTTCGCGGTCGCGGCCAGTAGCGACGACCTCGACCCGAGGGTGCTGGGCCTCTACATCCTGGCGCTGATCGTCGTACTGCACGCCACGACCGCGATCCTCTACGACGAGCCGCGGTACGCCTGGGTCTACAAGCACCTCGGTGTGATCAACCTGATCGCGTCCACCGGCAGGGCCGATCGTACCGTCGACATCTACAACAACTGGCCGTCTTTCTTCGCTGCCAACGCGTGGCTGAGCAAGACCTCCGGGGTGGGTCCGATCGACTACGCCGGTTGGGCGCAGGTGTTCTTCAACCTGGTGGGCGCCGCGGCGGTGCGCTTCGCGCTGCGCGGCGTCACCCGCGACGAGCGGCTGCTCTGGACGGCCACGCTGTTCTTTGTCCTCGGCAACTGGGTTGGTCAGGATTACCTCGCGCCGCAGGCGTTCGGGTTCGTCCTCTCGCTCATCGTGATCGGCCTGTTCCTGCGGTGCGGCCCCCGCGCCGCCGACCGGTGGCGGCGCCGCGCCGCCAGTGGCCGACGCTGGCTGGCACCCCGCCTCCCCGACGACGAGCTGGCCCCGGCGCCGCTGGGCCCGAGGTCCGCACTTGTGGGGGGCGGCGCGTGCGTGGTGGCGGTGGTGACGAGCCACCAGCTGTCGCCGGCGTTCCTGATCCTGAGCGTCGGCACTCTGGCGCTGTTCCGGCGGTGGGTCCGCTATCCCCGGCGCCTCGGGCGCCCGCTCGCGGCCGGCTGCTCGGCCTCCCACCGGAGCGGCTCGGGCCGTTTTCTCACTCACGCGGGTCCGATCCGCGTGCGGGCGGCGGGACCCGGCGGTCAGACGGCCATGGTCGCGGTGCTGGGCACCGAGCGGGCGGGTTCGCGGCGCGCGCCCGCGCCGTGGCTGGTGCGCGCGCCGGCGGGGCGGCTCGGCCGCCCGCCCCGGCGGCCGACCGGCCGCGCGGGCGCTCGGCGCGACGATCGCGACCTCCCGAGCGTGTGGATAGTCGTCGCCATGCTGGCCCTCGAGGCGTGGTGGGTCGCGCTGGCCTGGCCTTTCCTGCGCGCGCATTTCGGGCTCATCGAGCCCAGTCCGGGTACGGCCCCCGGGCGCAACGTCGGCGCTGCCCTGCCCGGCGCGGCGCTCACCTTCTACGCGCCCGCGGCGGTCATGGCGGCGATCGTCGCGCTCGCGCTGATCGGATTCATCCGTCGGCTGCGCGCTGGGAAGCGCGACCTGGTCCCGGCCTGCCTGATCGTCGCCCCGCTGCTCGGCGTCGCGCTGCAGTCATACGGCGGCGAGGGACCGTTCCGGGCGTATCTGTTCGGGCTGCCGTGGCTGGGGCTCCTGGCGGCGTTCGCCTGCGTGCAGTGGCCGTCGCCAGTCGGCGACGCGCGCCTCAGCTTTCGGCGCCTGGTTGTCGTCGCGCCCTTGATCGCAGCCTTCCTTCTGCCGGCCTACTTCGGTCAGGAGCTGGCCAACCGGATCCCCGCCGACGACGTCGCCGCGTCTACCTGGTACGAGCAGCACGCGCCGCCGGGATCGATGCGGATCGACCTGGCTCCGAACGCCCCCAATCGGCTCACCGCGCGCTATCCGCTCGTCTCACTCGCCGATCCCCCATCGCTGCTCGAGCAACCGGGATTCGCCGGCCACCTTCTGGGCGCCGCCGACGTGGCACGCCTCGAGCGAGTGATCCGGCAGCAGCGCCCCCACCCGGCGTACGTGGTGCTGTCGATCGCGCAGGAGGGGTACGCCCGCCTGAACGGTCTGTTGCCGAGGGGCTCGGTGAGGAGCTTCGTCGCGGCGCTGGAGCACTCGGGCGCGTTCACGCTCGTGTACAGCCGCCCCACCGACTGGGTGTTCAAATACTCGCCACCGATTGATAGGCGGGTCCGACGATGAGCACCGCGGTCATCCCGGTCCTTCTCTATCACTCGGTGAACGATCGTCCGGATGCTTCCTGGGGCGTGGTGTCACGGACCGAGTTCTCCCGGCACGTGGACGTGATCTGGAGTTCCGGTCGGCAGCCCATCACGATCAGCATGCTCGCGGCGGGACTCCGCGGCGAGCAGGCGCTCCCGCAACGCCCGGTGGCAATCACCTTCGACGACGGCTACCTGGATACGTATGACGCTGTGGCGCTCCTCGGCCGGCGAGCGCTGCGATCGACCGTGTACGTGACGACGGCGAACATCGGTGCGCTCGACCGGCTGTCGGCCGCGCAGATCGCCGATCTCGCGCGCACGCCAGGAGTGGAGATCGGCGCCCACGCCGTTCATCACCGCCGCCTCGACGAGCTCGACGACGAAGAACTGGCCGAGGAGATCCGTACCAGCAAGGCTCACCTCGAGCGCCTGACCTGGGAGCGGGTCGATTCGTTCGCCTACCCGCACGGGGCTCACGACCGCCGCGTCCGCGCCGCGGTGATCGCCGCCGGCTACCGGTCCGCGGTCGCGGTCAAGAACGCCCTTTCCCACGGCAAGGACGATCCCTTCGCGATCGCCCGGTGGACCGTGACCGCGGGGACCTCCGCCGAGCGTCTCGCCCAGGTGCTCGAAGGCCACGGCGTGCGGCTGGCCTCGAGCCGGGAGCGCCTGCGCACGCGCGCCTACCGGACGGCGCGGCGTCACCGGCAGCGCCTGCTCGGGGAAAGGAGCGCGTCGTCGTGAGGAGTCTGCCCACAGCAGCGGTTGTCGTGTGCACGTCCAGCCGCGAGCGGGTGACCCTCGTCTGTGATTGCGTCGCCGCGCTCCTGGCCGGGGATCGCAAACCCGATGAGCTGATCGTGGTCGTGGACCACAACCGATCGCTCGCCTCCGAGCTGGCCGGCCTGCTCCCTCCGCGCGTGCGCCTGCTCGAAACGAGCCGCCAGGGACTTTCGGGGGCCAGGAACCTGGGGCTCGCGGCGTCCCGCTCCGACGTCGTGGCCTTCGTCGACGATGACGCGACGGTCGACGATCGGTGGCTGTCCACGATGATGGCCGCGTTCGCCGATGACGAGATCCTCGCGGTGGGCGGTCCGGTGGTTCCGCGCTGGGGCGGGGAGCGCCGATGGATGTGCGACGCGCTGCTGTGGGTGGTCGGCTGTACCTACAGCGGCCATCGCGAGGACGCGGGGCCGATTCGGAATCCCATCGGGTGCAACATGGCCTTTCGGCGCCGGCAGCTCGTGGCCGTCGGCAGCTTTGCCACCAGCTTCGGCAAGCGCGGCAATGCGCTCCAGACCTGCGACGAGACCGAGTTGGGGTTGCGCCTCGAGCGCGCCCACGGCCCCGGTCACATCCGGTACGTGCCCGAAGCGCGAGTCCACCATTTCGTGCCGCCCACGCGCGTCTCCTGGCGGCACCTGGTGCGCCGCTCGCTAGCGGAAGGAATCGCGAAAGGCCGTTTGCAGCGGATCTACAGGCTTCCGGCGGTCGGACCCGAGCGGAGCTATGCCCGGCTGCTGGTGACCGCAACCGTGCCCCGCCTACTGCTCGAAGGGGTGCGCCGGGGAGATCGAGAGTCCGCCTTGGGGGCGGTCGCGATCCTCGCCTCGCTCCTCGTCACCGCGGCCGGGTTCGCGGCCGGCCTGGCCCGTGAAAGACGTCGCGATGCCCCACGGTGACGTTCTCGCCTCGACGGTCGTGCCCTCGCCGGTTTCGCCGCGCGGGGTTCGCCGCCGGCTGGTCGAGCACGTCCGAGTGCCGCTTCACCGCGACGGCTACGCGCTCGCGCTGAACTCCGGCTTCACCGCCGCCGTCGGGCTGGTCTACTGGATCGTTGCGGCCAAGGCGTACAGCCCGCACGCCGTTGGCCTGAACTCCGCGTTGATCTCGAGCATGATGTTCCTGGCCGGGATCGCGAGCCTGAACCTGCCGAACATCATCGTTCGCTTCCTGCCGCTGAGCGGTCACCGGACTCGGAGCCGGGTGATCTGGGCATATGGCGCTTCGGCGGGATGCGCCGTTTGCGCCTCCGCGACGTTCATCCTCGGCGTCGGGGCGTGGTCGCCGCACCTCGGCTTCCTCTCCTCCGACCACGCCCTGCAGGCCTGGTTCATCTGCTCCACGCTCGCCTGGTGTCTGTTCACGATCCAGGACAGCGTCCTGACCGCGTGCGGCCGGGCGGTGTGGGTGCCGGTCGAGAACGCGTTGTTCTCGGTTCTCAAGCTGGGCCTGCTGGCCGCGCTGGCTGCCTCGCTGCCGCTCTACGGAATCTTCGTGTCGTGGACGCTGGCGATGCTCGTGTCGGTGATCGGGGTCAACGCGATCATCTTCACGCGGCTGGTGCGCGCGGGGTCCGGCAGCGCCGGCCCCGCTGTGTTGCGCTTGCGCGACCGAGCGTTTGCGCGCTACTTCACGACCGACTACGCGTGCTCGGTCGCGGCCCTGTCGAGCGCGAACCTGATGCCGGTGATCATCACCGCGGTCGCCGGCGCGACCACCAACGCGTACTGGGCACTGGCCTACGCGGTGACGCTGCCGCTTTACGCGTTCGGGCAGAACATCGGTACCTCGCTGATGTTGCACGGGAGCCGCGACCGCGCCGCGCTCGGCATGCTGACCCGTAAGGCCGCGATCCAGGGCGGCCGCGTGCTGGTCCCGCTCGCGGCCCTGCTGGCGATCCTGGCGCCGTTGATACTGGCGTTGTTCGGCGCCGGCTATGCCGCGGGGAGCGCCAACCTCCTGCGACTGCTGGCACTCGGCTCGATTCCGAACTTCGTGCTGTCGCTGGCGGTGAGCGTGGCGCGCGTGCAGCGACGCCTGCGTCGCGCGCTGCTGGCGCTCGGTGGCGAGGCCGTGATTGCGCTCACGGTTGCCGCGCCGCTGCTGCATGCGCTCGGGGTCACCGGCGTCGGGATGGCGTGGGTCGGCGCCCAGGTCGTCGTCGCCGCCTGGCTGCTCATCACTTGGAGGACGTCGTTCCACTCGGCTCACGTCGCGCTGCCGCATCGCATGGCCGCCGGCGGCGTACCCCAAGTCGCCGCCGGCGACGCCACCCTTGAGGCCGCGGCCGCGCTACACCCGGTGCTGCGGAGGCTGTTTGCGGTGCTCGAGCAGCGGGACGTGCGCTGGACCCTCCTGCGGCTGCCGTCGAACCTCGGCTCTCCGACGGGCGACGTCGACATCCTCATGGAGCGCTCGGATGCCCGCGCCCTGCGCGACGCGGCCGGGGAGCTCGGTTTCGTGGCGCTTCCCGGGTGGGACTCCCCGCCGGACCTGATCCTCGTCTCCTACGAGAAGGCCTCGGATCGGTGGCTGGTGCTGGATATATCGACGGCGGTCTCGTTTCGCGCCCCGCGGGCCTGGCGGCTCGCTGGCGCGGCGCAGGAGGTGCTGGATCGCCGCCGGCGGCGGGACGGAATGGTCGTGCCCTCGGAGGGCGACGCGTTCTGGCTTCTCCTGCTGCACTGCCTGCTCGACAAGGGTCGCGTACCGACCCATCACCAGGTTCAGCTGCGGAGCCTTGCCCCCGCGGGCCACTCCTCTCGATTGGGTACCGCGGCCTGCCTGGCGGCCGGAGGCCGGATCGCGCCGATCGAGTTCATGCGCGCGGCCACACGCGAAGACTGGAACGCGCTGAGCCAGATGGGCCGGCGGCTCGGCGCGCAGCTCAAACGTCGCCGATCGCTGCGAGAGCGGTTGCGCGCCCTCGGATACCGGCTAGCGAGGCTCGCCCGCAAGCCGCTACTGATCTCGCGCAGGAGGGGCATCAGTCTCGCGCTGCTTGGACCGAACGGAGTAGGCAAGTCCACCGCCGCCGCGGCCGTGCAGAGCTCTTTCCCGTTCGAGTCACGCGTCGTGTACATGGGCATCTGGAAGGCGGCGGACCGGGCTCGCGGCGGGGTGATGGCGGTGGTCGAGATCCTGGCTCGCCCGCTGACGATATGGCGGCGCTACCTCGTTGCCCAGTACCACCTGATGCGAGGGCGCCTGGTCATCTTCGACCGCTACGTCTACGAGGCGCTGCTTCCCCCACGACCTCCGCTCGTCGCCGCCAAGCGCGCCTACTTCTGGGTCCTGGCTCACTCGATTCCGCGCGCGCAGGTGGCCGCCGTGCTCGACGCCGCCGGGTCCGTGGCCTATGGACGCAAGCAGGAGAACCCTCCCGACGAGCTCGAAGCCGAGCGCCGGATGTATGCCCGGCTTCCTACGAGAGTGCGCTCGATCGAGCTGATCGACGCCGGAACCGATCCCGACACGGTGCGTGCCGAGGTCACGGCGATCGTGTGGCGTGAGCTGACCGCCCGATGGCAGCGAGGAACACATTGATCGCTGCACAAAGCCTGGCGGACGCGATCCTGACCTACCACGCCGAGTCGCTCGGGGGTGCGGGCGGAGCGGTTCGCGGTGTGGGCATCGAGGCGACCGAGCTCACGTCCACCGGCTTGGCCATCGTTCGGATCGCACCGTGTGGCAACTGGCCGGGTGCCGTGATCAAGATCGCCATGACGCCGGCCGCGGGACTCGGTCTCGAGCGCGAGAACGCGGCGCTCGAAGCCCTGCGTCGCGAGGATCGACTTGGAAGCTGGTTGGAGCTGGTTCCGCGCGCGATCGCGCAGGGGCGCATCGAGGGACGCCCCTATCGCATTGACCACGCGCTGCCCGGGCATCCCGCGCTCCACCAGCTCTCGAGCGCAACCGTGCGCCGGCCAATGCTGAACGCCGCCGCCGGCACCATCGACGCACTGCACAGCCGGACGGCGACAATCTTGCGCCGAGAGGTTGCCGAGTCCTGGGTTGACGCGCACATTCGCGAGCTGACCCGTCGGCCCATGCGGCGCGCGCTGATGACCTCGCACCTCGAGCTGCTGCGCGATGAGCTACACGACGCGCTCGCCGGCCAGGCGTTCCCGGCCAGCTGGATACACGGCGACTACTGGCTCGGGAACGTACTTTGGGGGCAGGCCGGCCCGGGAGCGCCAACGCCGGTTGGTATCGTCGACTGGGAGGCATCAGGAGCCTACGAGCTCCCGATGCACGACTTCTTTCACCTGGTGCTCTACACGCGGAGGCTCCTCACCGGGCGCGAGCTCGGACATATCGTCCGCGACCTCCTGGGGGGCGCCGAATGGTCAAGCGATGAGCGCCGCTTTCTCGACCGCTTCGGGGGATGGCATCGTTGCGGCTCGCTGTCGGAGCGCCACCTCCTCCTGCTCTACTGGCTACGCCACGTCGCCGTGCATGCCCGCCAGCAGAGTCTGCCCCGCGACTACCGCTATCGGGTGTGGGAGCAACGCAACGTCCTTCCGGTGCTGGCCTCGCTGTGACCGTGACCTTGACAGCGGTCGGTGCCGGTGCCCGGGAGGCCTGGAGGCGGGTCTGGGCGCTCGACCAGGACGCACTCGTATCGCAGACCCCGGCCTGGATGGACTGCGTGTGCGCGTCGGGGCGCTTCGAGGACGCCACCCGCGCCTACGCGACCGCTGACGGCCATGAGCTCGTCCTGCCCTTGGCGCGCAGGCGCCTTCCCTTGAGCGTCGAGAACTCGATGCCGTTCGGCTGGAGCAACGGTGGCCTGCTCAGCTCACGGGGACGGCTGACGGTCGCGGACGTGTGCGGCGTGGTGAGCGACCTCGCCCGCCAGCATGCGCTCGTGATCGGCGTGAAGCCGTCCGCGGCGACGTCGGCGGTGTGGGACGTGTCGGTGCCGACCAACGTCAACCGGACCCCGTACATGACGCACGTCGTCGATCTCTCGGGCGGCTTCGGGACGGTCTGGAAGCGCTTCCACGGAAGTGTCCGAAGCCGCTGCCGTCACGCCGAGCGAATGGGTGTGACAATCGAGCGCGACGATACCGGCCGGCTCATGCCCGTCTTCTATGAGCTGTATCGAAGGTCGGTGGTGCGCTGGGCGCAGCAGCAGCACGAGCCGCTGTGGCTGGCGCGCTGGCGAGCGCGTCACCGGGATCCTTGGGAGAAGTTCCGGACGGTGGCGGACCGACTCGGTCCCGCCTGCCGGGTGATGGTCGCGTGGCGCGCGGGTGAGCCGGTGGCAGCGAACATCGTTCTCGTGCATGGCAGTCAGGTTGTCGGCTGGCGCAACGCCATGGACAAGGAGCTCGTTCGGCGGACGGGAGCGGGGCAACTGCTGGTCTGCCGGGCGCTCGAGGACGCCTGCGAGGCGGGTCAGCCCTGCTTTAACCTCGGCGACTCTGCCCCCTCCTCGGCACTGGCGCACACCAAGGAGCACTATGGCGGCGAAGAGGTGCACTACACCGGGTACCGGTTCGAGCGCCTGCCCCTGACCGCCGCCGACCGGTTCGTGCGCCGTCGGGTCAAGGAGGTGATCAGATTTCGGGACTGACCCGTAATCGGGCACGGGGGCTCGCCGCGCTGGCGGCGATCGGCGTCGCTGCGATCGCTGCCGTGACGGCGTTCGCGGTGTCCTTGCCGCGCGGGCACGGTCGCCCCGGGGGCGGAAGGCTGCCCGTCGGCGCCTACCCTCCCCACCCCGGCGGCCCCTGGCGCCTGGTCTTCTTCGATGACTTCAAGGAAGGATTGAAGACCTCGTGGTGGGGCCGCTACTCGGGACAGCCGGGCGGCGATCCGGGGGGGTGGTGGGCGCCTTCCCACGTCTTCGTCAAGGACGGGGTCCTCAACCTCGAGACCTACCGCGACAGTCGGTTCGGCGGACGCTGGGTCTCGGGCGGCCTCTCGAGCGCCCGGGCGCTCAGGCAGACCTACGGCAAGTACGAGGTCAAGCTCCGCATGGATCGTGGACGGGGCGTCGCGGTCGTGGCTTTGTTGTGGCCATCGGAAGGCGGCTGGCCGCCGGAGATCGACTTCGCCGAGAACGGCGGAGAGCAGGGCCTGCGACGCGACATCGCTGCGACCCTGCATTATGGGGCGCGCAACCTCCAGATCCAGCGCACGCTGTGGGCGGACTTCACCCGGTGGCACGTCCTCGGCGTGGAGTGGACGCCGGGTAGGCTCGCGTACACCATCGACGGCCGGGTGTGGGCCCGGGTCGTCAGTCGCGCGGCACCCGGCGAGCCGATGGAGCTCGACCTCCAGACGCAGACCGGGACCTGCGATGACCCCGCGGCCCCTTGCCCGGATGCGACCACGCCCGCCCGCGTCAACGCGCAAGTCGCCTGGGTCGCGGCGTACGCGTACCGCCCGTCGTCATGACCGTTAGACGCGGCAGCACGACCCGGCGCCGCCCCGCGGTTCAGTCCGGCCCACCGCAGCCCGTCAGGATCGTCAGCCCCGCGCCTCGGGATGCGTGGATATCGACGTGGCGGTCCAGCACCCAGGCCACGATCTTCCACCGCCCGGAGTGGCTCGAGGCTTGCTGCAAAACGGGGGAATTCCGCGATGTGAGCCGGCTGTACGAGACCGCCGACGGAGAGCGGATCGTGCTACCCCTCGTTCGGTCCCGAGCGTCCCGTCCGGCGTGGCCCACCACGTGGTCGATGCCCGCTGGGTGGGGGCTCGGTGGCGCGTTTGGGTCCAGGCGATTGGACGCGGGCGACGTCGCGATGATGCTGGACGATCTGTTGCGAGACGGCTCCCAGCTCGTCATCAGTCCGGGTCCGGTGACCGCCGGCGCGTGGGCGCGCGCGCCCGCGCAGGCCCGGGTTCGCCACGATGCCCACGTCGTCGACGTGCGCGCCGGGTTTGGCGCGCTGTGGTCCAAGGTCTTCAGCTCTGATACCCGGAACAAGGTCCGAAAGGCGCAGAAGCGCGGCGTCGAGGTGCAGTGGGGTCGCGGAAGCGAGCTGATGCGCGTCTACTGGGACATCTACCTTCGCTGGACCGAGCAGCTGGCGCGCAGAAGGGGCATCCCGGGAGTGCTGGCGGTCACGCTGGCGAAGCACCGCGAGCCACTGGCACGCTATGAGGCGATTGCCGATCACCTCGGCGAGCGCTGCCAGGTCGCGGTCGCCCGGGTCGACGGAAGACCTGCGGCGTCGGTGATCGCGCTGCTCGACGGCGTCCACGGGCACTACTGGCGAGCCTCGAGCGATCAGGCCCTGGTCCGCCGCCGGTACGCCAATCACCTTCTCCTCGCTCACATGCTCGAACGCGCGGCCGCGAGCGGGTGCCACTACGTGCACCTGGGGGAATCCGGGGGCAAGGACACCCTCATCCAGTTCAAGGAGCACTTCGGGGGGCGGCCCGTGTCCTACGACGAGCTGCGCTTCGGACCGCTGGCCATGACCAGCGCGATGCGGGCGCGCGAGCAGGTGATACGCGGCGCCGAGATCCTCGCCGTGCGAGGCGCAGAGACGCTCAGCCGGGTCCGCGCGCGCTAAGCACCGAGCGCCTGGCCCACGTACCGCATCAGCTCGGGGTCGACCGTACCGCGTGAGGCGGCCTTCGCTCCCTGCTCCCGATACATCGTGGCGAGTGACTGGCGGATGCCCTCATCTCCGCCGGTGAACTGCCCGATGAGCTGGCGCCACTGTCGGGCGAGCTCGAGCACACGGGGATCATCGGGTGGGGTGCCGGCGTCCTTCTCGGCCTTCACGGCCGCGATCAGCTCGGCCCACTCCCGTTCCGCCTGGCGAATGCGGGCCTCGCCGAGCTCCTCGCGTCGCCGGGCCAGCTGCTCCTGCTGCTGGGGCGTGTAGTACTTCTCGATCATCGTCGTCTCCTCGATGGCTTGGATGAAGTGGTCGACCGTCGGCTCGCGCTGTTGCTCGAGCAACTCGAGCATGCGCGCCAGCGTCGAGCGGAGCCGCCGCTGCGCCTCGAGGCCCTGCTCGACCCGCGACAGGTGCCTGCGGACCGCGCCCACCAGGTCGGTCTGGTGATCGAGCACGGTCGCGACCTCTTCGAGCGACAGCCCGAGCCGTCTCAGCGCGACTATCCGGTAGAGCCGACGGACGTTCTGCTCCGAGTACAGCCGGCGCCCAGAGTAGGTCCGCTCCTCCGGGACCAGCAAACCGATCGCGTCGTAATGGTGGAGCGTGCGGACCGTGACCCCGGTCGCCTTTGCAAGCGCGCCGATCTGCATCGGTCGGGCTGTGTGCTCGTTGTCGGTCATGACGGTCACCGAGGGCCACCGTATGCCCTCACGCAACGTGAGGTTCAAGAGGGTCGTCGAATTTTCTCTCGCTCGCCCTGGGAGCGAAATCGGTCCCTCGAACTCGCGGGTGCGGCATATGTCACACCGGGCCCGGGAGAGATCTATCAGCCTGTAGTCATCTAAGCAGTAGGGGCATTTCCGCTTCGGGGAGTCGCGTCGCCACAAGGGATCAAAGGGGGAATGTGATGGCGGTCACCGACCAAGCAGCTTTCGAGACCGGGACTGAGGCGGTCAACGCCCGTGACCTCGATCGGTTCTCGGAGTGCCTCGCGGACGATTTGGTGTTCCACGCGCCGGGCGTGACCAGCGGCGGCGGAAAAGCGGCGTGCCTCGAGTTCTACCGCAGCCTGTTCGAGGCCTTCCCCGATGCCCATCTCGAGCTCCGCCGGCTTCACGTGCTCGATGACGTGGCCGTCGAGGAGGGCACGCTCACCGGGACGCACGACGGCTTCGCCCGTACCGGCCGCTCGGTCGCGCTGGACTTCGTTCAGGTGCTGCGCTTCCGCGATGGCAAGCACGTCTCCCTGACCTTGATGCTCGACCGGCTGCTGCTGCTCGAGCAGCTTGGTCTCGTCGCGGACACCGTCCCGGCGCGACCGACATGCCGCCGGCGGTCACGACTATAAGCAGGATGGCGACCGCGGCCGGGAAGGCAGCCTGAGCAGCTGCTGGTGCGGGCGACCGGCGCCCGGCTCGCCGGTGGGCGAGCGGTTGTTCAACCCGGGACGCTGACCGACGTCGGTGGCGGCTTGACGGCGAACGGACGCATTTCCCGCTGTCCCTGGCCGACCACCCCGCACATCGCCTCCGGCACCGCCTCCCAAGCGCCTGGGAGGTCACCGATCGGCTCGGACACCACCAGCGTCGCGTCATCGGAGAGCTTTTGCAGTATCTCCCGGTCCGGGTACAGGTCCTTGAGCGTCTGGACGTCACGCGAATGGAACAGCGAGCGCGATTTGCCCTCGGTCGAGTAACGGACTCCCCACAGGCACTGACCGTCGCTCGTGGCGATCGTGCCCTGGAATGGGTATTTGACGCCGCGCCGCCGGCCGTAATCTTCGACCAGCCCGATGGCGCGCGCGATCGCGTCGATCGGATCGTCCTGAAGTCCGTGGGTCAAGGCCAGGTAGAAGAGGATCTCCGTGTCGGTGCCTCCCTGGATCTCGTGATAGAGCGATTCGTCGACCGCGAGCACGAGGTCTCGTTTGATCGTGGCGAATCCGTCGATGAACCCGTTGTGCATGAACAGCCAGCGGTCGTAGCGGAAGGGGTGGCAATTCGTCTGCTGTACGGGCGATCCGATCGCGGCTCGGATGTGCGCGAGGAACAGAGGAGACCTCACATGGCTCGCGACTTCGCGGAGGTTCCGGTCGTTCCACGCCGGCTCGATGCTGCGGAACACGCCGGGGGTCGGTGTATCGCCATACCAGCCGACGCCGAATCCATCGCCGTTCGTCGTCTCCGCGCCCAGTTTGGAATGCAGGCTCTGGTCGATCAGCGAATGGACCGGGCTGTAGAGCGCCTCTTCGATGAGGACGGGTGCACCCGTGTAAGCGAGCCAGCGACACATCAACCGGAGAGACTACCTAGTTGACGCCCTCCTGGCGCGCCGAAGATATGCTTTAGGGCGTCTACGTGCGCGGGAGCCGGCAGGGCCCGCGGCGCTGAGTGATGAGGCGAGGGAGGTGTCGGATGCGCATCGTCGGTCGTGCTTTGGTCATTGCCTCGGTCATGGGATTCGGGGTCCTCGGGCTCACCGCCGCGCAGGCCAGTGCGGCGGATGTGACTCCATTCACGGTGACGCCGCCCACGGTCAGCGGCCCCGTCCCCAGCACGCCGACGGACTTTCCCTTCATCGCCGACGGGTTCGGCCCTGAGCCGGCGGTCCCGCATGGCTACGCGGAGAACGAGTACTTCATCTCCGGCAGGGGCAACCTTTACGAGTACACGCCGACCGGCATCCAGGTCGTATCGCCCTGCCCGGCGAGCGCCGAGCCCCTCGGCTGCACGGACATCCCCTACACGACGCGCATGCTGGTCAAGCGCCCCCGGGATCCGCGGAAGTTCAGTGGCACGGTCGTGGTCGAGCCGCTCAATCCGTCCGCCGGCTACGACATCGCGGCCGTCTGGGATCGCTCGTGGCCGTACTTCGTGCGCAACGGCGACATCTTCGTCGGGTGGACCTCTCGCTGGGGCACGATCAACGCGCTCAAGCAATGGAATCCCACCCGCTACGGCCCGCTCACCTGGGGACAGAACAGCGCGGTCGACGACGGCATAACGTTTGACATCGCCGCGCAGGTCGGCGCCCTGTTCAAGGGCAACCGCCGCGGGAGCCCTACGCACGGCCTCCGGGTCAAGCGCGTATTCGAGGCTGGGTTTTCCCAGGATGGAGGGTTCACGTTCACCCAGGCGGACGTGTTCAACGCGCTCGAGCGCATGCCCGGTGGAGGCCCGGTGTATGACGGGTACGTCCCGGGCGGGACAACCGGGCCCAGCAACATTGATTTCGGGCTGACGCCGGCCGGCGCGCTGCCCGCCGGCGATCCCCGAATTCAGATGCAGCCGCGCGATGTCCCCGTGATCCAGATCAACACCGAAACCGAAGAGGCCCTGGCGGGTCTGTTCGGCACCGGGCTCGCTTACCGTCGGCCCGACAGCGACGCACCCGGAGATCGGTATCGCCTGTGGGAGGTTCCGGGGGCGAGCCACGTGTCGAACGACCTGGACAGCTCCCCGATCACCCTCCAGCGCAGTCTGGCCGAGCTCGAGGGGATCCCCCCTGCCGCGCTCCCGCCCGTCGGCTGCACGCACATGCAGTTCGTGAACGGGCCATCGGTCGGCGTGCCAGGGGTCGTCGATCCCAACACGTATCCGTTCAGCGATGTCGCCAACGCGGCGTTCGCCGACCTGACGAGGTGGGTCGACGATCGCGTGCCCCCGCCCCGTGCGCCCAGGATCGACGTGTCGAGCACGGGAGCGATCGAACGCGACAGCTTCGGCAACGCCCTCGGCGGGCTCCGAACGCCGTTCGTCGACGTGCCGACGGCGACCTACACGCCGGCCGATACCGTGGCGCATCCGAGCGCGTTCTCTGGCTTCTGCGTCCTGTTCGGATACAACACCCCGTTCAGCGAGTCCACGCTGCGATCGCTCTACCGAAGCCACCGCCAGTACGTGGCCCGGGTCGCTCGGGAGAGCCACCGACTCGTGCGAGAAGGGTTCTGGCTGAGACAGGATGCCGACCAGGTGATCAGACGGGCGGCGCGCGCCGACGTGCCGTGATGTACCGCTAGTATCGAGGCGCGCGAGCACCTAGGTGTCGAGGCGCGCGAGCACCCGGCCCAGGGCCGCGACGAACTGCCCAGGCCGTTCGACGTGGGGAACGTGCGCGACGCCGGCAATCGTCTCCACCACTGCGTCGGGACGCACCCTCAGAATCGCCTGCATCGCAGCGATCGGGACGATGCGGTCACGATCGCCCCAGATCAGCCCAAGCGGCACATCGAGGGTGGTCAGGTCAGGACGGAGGTCGCATTCGAGGACCGCAGTCACCGCCGCTCCGATCCGAACCGAGCCGCGCGACCCCTCGAACATCGCGCGCGCACTACCGGTCGACAGGTCCTGCGGCGCGGCGATCGTTCCCCACAGGAGCACGCGCCGCGCGACGCCGCTGCCGGCGAACGCGCCTCCGGCAATACGTCTGAAAGCGGTGGCCGGCTCGCTGAGTCGTCCCACTGCGCCCGCAACGAACGAAGGCCTCGGCGAGAAGCCCGCCGGGGCCACCAGCACCAATCGGCGAACGAGGTCGGGGCGCCGCCGCGCGACGATCACGGCGACGGCCCCACCGAGCGAATTTCCAACGAGGTCATAGGGACCGGTTACGCGTTGGCTCAGGGCCTCCCCGAGCGCGCCGGCGGTCTCCTCGAGCCCAAAACCTTCGCCGACCGGCGGCGATTCTCCGAGCCCCGGAATGTCCGGGGCGAGCACGGTGCGATCGGCAGAAAGGCGACCGATGACGTTGCGCCAGATTGCGCGGGAGGCGCCCACGCCGTGCAGAAGCACGAGCGGCTCACCGCGTCCAACGATGTCCAAAGCGATCATGACGCACGGGTCGAACGCACTTCGCTGGTAATTAATCCCGCGTGCGGGTACTCGTAGTCAACGCCGGCTCGAGCAGCCTCAAGCTGGCCGTGCTCGACCACGACGACAGCGTGCTCGCGACGCGCGAGCTGAGCGCGCCGCAGGCGCAGATCGACCGAGACGCGGTCCGCGCTGCGCTGGCGGAGATGCCCGATGCCGACGCCGTCGGCCATCGCATCGTGCACGGCGGTGAGCGGTTCGCCGGTCCGGTGCGGGTCGACGCCGGCGTCGAGGCGGCGCTGCGCGACCTCGTGGATCTGGCGCCGTTGCACCAGCCCAAATCGCTCGCGGCGCTCGATGCGCTTTCGAGCCTGAGGCCGGGGTTGCCGGCGGTGGCGGCATTCGACACCGCGTTTCACCGGACGCTGCCGGCAGCCGCCTCGACGTACGCCCTGCCAGAGCGATGGCGCGAGCGCTACGCGCTTCGACGCTATGGCTTCCACGGTCTGTCCCACGCCTATGCCTCGCGCCGCGCGGCCGAGCTGACGGGTCGCTCCGGGCGGTTCCGGGTGATCACGTGCCACCTCGGCGCCGGCGGGTCGCTGGCAGCGGTCCGCGACGGAAAGAGCGTCGACACCACCATGGGCTTCACACCGCTCGAGGGCCTGGTGATGGCCACGCGCTCGGGCTCGATCGACCCCGGCCTCCTAACCTGGTTGATCACGGATCGCCAAGTAGACCCGCGGGAGCTCGCGGATGCCCTCGAGCACCGCTCGGGCCTGCTGGGTCTGTCCGGTACGGCGGACATGCGCGAACTGCTCGGGCGCGACGACCCCGCCGCACGCCTCGCAATCGACGTCTACCTCCGCAGCCTGCGCGCGGGCATCGGGGCGATGGCGACAGCGCTCGGTGGACTCGACGCGATCGTCTTCACGGGAGGCGTGGGCGAACACTCACCGAAGATCCGCTCGCTTGCCGCCGCTGGACTCGCATTTCTCGGCATCGCGGTGGACCCGACGCGGAACGAGCGCGGCCCCGCCGACCGTGACATCAGTGAGGACGACGCTTCCGTCAGAACCCTGGTCATCGCCGCCCGGGAAGACCTCGAGATCGCGCGGCAGGTGCGCGAGGTTCTGGAAAGTTAGTCGGAACTTTTTGAGGTTGGGTGAGTGAGTTGCCTGGCCTGGCGGGCGGTTGAGGGGTTCGGGGTTGGTGTGGCTTTGGCTACGCGGCGAGCTTGACGTCGAGGAGTTCGAGCGCCTTGGCCTGGATTTTGTTGGTGTTGGTGAGGCGGGGGAAGGTGTGTTTGCTTTGGCCGATGCGTAGTTGGTTGCGGCAGACGGTGCCGAGCTCGCCGATCAGGTCGGAGAGGGTGTAGGCGGGCAGGCCGTCGGCGGTGCGGTGGTTTGCGTCTTTGGCTTTGGCGGCGGGGGATCGTTTGGCGGGCGCGACGGGGTCGGTCGGCATCAGCGGCTCGTCGTCTGTGTAGAGCATCGGCGCTAGCCGAGCTTGTAGCTCGAACAGCAGGTAGTAGGCGAGCAGGAACAGGAAGAAGTGCGCTTCGACTCGGTCGTTGAGGTAGTGGCGGATCGGCCGGACATCGAGCGCGTCTTTGATCGTGCGGTACGCGCGCTCTGCGAGCTTCAGCTGCTTGTAGACGCGCACCACCGCCTGGCTGGTCAGCTCGTCCTTGGGGCAGGTGGTGCGCAGCACGTAGATGCCGTCGAGCGCGGCCTCGGCGGCGATCTGCTCGGACTTGCGCCGATAGCTGAAGGAGCGATCGGCGATCTTTAGCTCGAAGTGCTTGGCGACCTTGTACCTGTTAGCCTCGATTCTCGGTAAGAAATTCCGGCTGAGGTTTTAGCGGGGTGGGAACCGGAGCTTGAGCTGGCGGCCGTCGAGCCATGGGATCGGGGTGGGTTGGTCGGCGAGGCCGGCGTCGATGAGGACGGGGTGGTACGTGCGGACGCGCAGTTCGAGCGTGAGTGTCTGCTCGTCGATGTGGAGGGTGCCGGTGCTGTCGAGGAAGTGGCGCCAGATGCGGTCGGGGGTGGCGTGCTCGTAGCGGGGGAGGCGGCGGGCGAGGAGCCGGTAGAGGTTGCCAGCGATCACGGTCAGGGTGGTGTCCAGATCGACGTTGAGGGGCAGACCGGAGGAGAGCGCGTCGAGGTGGAAGCCTTGGATGTAGGCGTCGAGTTCGTTCTCGATGATCATCCGTTCGGCGTAGCGGGCGAAGAGTTGTTTGGTGGTGCGCTCGATGTCGTTGGTGATCAGCAGGGTGGGTTGTTCGCGGCCGATGTTGCGCACGGCGAGCTGGCGGACTGGGCCTTCGAGGTCCTTGATGGTGACGAGCTCGTCGATGATCTCGGGTGAGCGGTAGCGGCCTGTGCGTTCGATCCGGACGGTGCTCCAGTGTGAGTCCGGGCGGGCGGCGAGGTCCGCGATGAGCTTTGGTCCGCGTTCGCGTAGGGTCATCCAGCGGATCCCGCGCGCGGTCAGCTCTGAGAGCACCTTGTAGGTGGTGAGTTTGGAGTCGAACACGAGCAGGCCGGGGTCGGTGCCGGCGACGTCTTGCCAGTAGTCGGCGAACGCGATGATCTCCCGGGCCTGCTCGGCTTTGGTCAAATCCGCGTTGGCGTACACCATCTCGGTTGAGGCGTGATCTTGGGCGAAGAAGGTCAGCACGGCGCGGGTGCGCTGCGAGCGGCGCGGGACGTAGTGCTTCTCAAGCGGCGTGTCTTGGCCGTGGTGGCGGATGGCGTGAAAGTCGAGGTTGAATCCCTCCTCGCCGGTGGCGAGCCCGAGCTCGCGGAGGCGACGGGTGACACCGGCCAGTAGCCGCTCGTTGGATGCGCGGCGCACCCGATAGGAGTAGCTGGTCAGGTGGGTGGCTTTGGGCAGCGCGGTGAGGCCGAGCAGCAGCCCGAGCGCGTCGTCGTCTGCGAGCGCGTCGGTGTGGCTGACCCGGGCCTTGCGCGCGCACTTGGCCAGCAGCAGGCTCCCAAGCGAGTGCCACGCCGAGAGCACCCTGGTCGACGGGTAGTTGCAGGACGCGATCAGCTCGGGCAGGCCGAGCTCGACGATCCCCGGCACGAGCAGGAACAGCCCGGCGTGATCGCACGGCAGGGTGAGCCCGGCCGGCCAGTGCGGGATCGCGCGCGCCTTGACGGGCTCAAGCCGCGGCGGCGGCGCGCCCCGCTCAGACGGTGCTCGGCGCTCGAGCCGCTCCAGCCCCTCCGCGGACAGGATGCTCCACACCGTCTGCGCCGAGACGGGCGTGCCCTCGCCGGCCAGCGCCTGGGCGATCTCGGTGACCGAGCGATCCTGAGCGCGGAGCGCGAGCACCCGGTCGCGGATCCGCGCGCTCTTGCGCGGACCCTTGGGCCCCGGCTTGCTCGGTGCGAAGAAGTACGCCTTGCCTGCGCGCAGCTCGGAGGCCATCTGGTGCACGACCTGCGGCGAGTAGCCGAACCGCTCGCCCACCGCGGCGGCGGTCAGCCCGTCCACGAAGTACGCCCGCAGCGCCTCGTAGCGGCGCTGGGTGGGCTCCGCGGGCTGGGTGAAGTACTCGCCGCCGGGTCGCATAGCTCAGGTGATATTTCTGAACTACCGGCAGAAAACATAGTGTAGTTATCGGACAGAAACACGGTGCTGCTCAGGCAAGAAGAGAGCCAAGGTCCGCGAAACAAAGGCGACCCTGAGCGTCACCCGGGAGCGATGCCAAACTGTCTCAGAAAACTACACCGCGCCATCCGAGCATCGCGTTCCAATAATCCCCCTCAACCACACTCCGAAGCATCCCCCAAACCCGGCGCATCCAGCGCCGACCATCACGCTCAGCGAGTGATCAGCTCATCCCGAGAATCGAGGTTAGAGACGCGACCGGCGCGCTCGCCGATCTTGCCACCGGGAGCGTTGCGCAACGAGCCGCGCGGTCCTGAGACCATCTGGCAGACCTTGTCCAGCTCGCGCTCCGTCGCTTGGAGGAGGTCCTCGCGCTTGCGCGCTCGCTCCGCGGCCAGGTGCGGGTTGCGGCACACCACCAGCCGCTCTCCGGGGAACTCCTCGCTCGCGATCTCCGCGAGGTTGGTCTCGTCAAACAGCGACAGCTGCAGATCGCCCGAGCTCATCAGCTTGCGGATCTGCGCGGTCTTTAACGCGGAGACGAATCCCGCACCCAGGTCCTTGAGCGTCTTGGCGTGCGCTTCGGTGATCATCGCCCGGTCTGAGACCAGGAGCACTCGCTCGATCCCGAACCGCTCGCGGATCCTCTCCATCGCGCCCGGCAGCGTGGTCGAGTCCTCGGTGTTGCCGGGATGCACCTGGACCGACACCGGCCGTCCCTCCGGCGAGCATATGAGGCCCCAGTTGACCTGCAGCTTGCCCTTCTTGCCGTCACGGTTGTGCCCCAACGCAGCCAGCTCACAGCAGCGCCCCTCCACATAGCTGGAGGACAGGTCATAGAGCACAAACCCGCCGTCTTGCAGGTGCCGGCGCGCCAGCGTCCTCTCAATCCGGTCCTGGCGTGAGAGCAGCCAGTCCATCGCAGAAAGAAGCTCCGCCTCGGTGACCTCTCCCAGCTCAAGCTCCTCGGCGAGCGTGGTCTGCGCGAACCGGCGGGTCATCGACAGCTTCGAGGACGGCGCGATCACCAGCTGGCAGATCATCGCCACCGCCAGGTCCCGCTCCCGCAAGCGCTCCCGCGAGATCAGCCGCTCCAGATCGAGGCGGCGCAGCAGGCAAAGCACGGCGGCGACATGCCCATGACCGAGCGAGGTCTCGATCCCGAACTGCTCCTCGAGATCGACCAGGACCCGGCCGGCGAGCATCTTGCGGATCGCCTCGATGACCTCGATCGGCAGGTGCGAGAGGTTGCCCAGATTCTCGTGACGGACCTTGCCGCCCTCCCGATAGGAGCGGCGCAGCAAATACGAGGTGTACTCCACCCCGTCCTTGCCCTTCGTCCTGATTGTGGCTACATGAACCCGACCACCACGCCTAGGCACACTCGGCACTATAGCCGTACCACCGGACAGACACAAGCTCAACTTTGGCTACATCACGCCGCCAAAAAGAAGCCCAACCGCCGCAATCACGAGCGATCGGGCCCCAACCACTCAAAAAGTTCCGGTTAGTACGGCGGCTCTGCTCGCGGTTGTGCTGATCGGTCGTCCACCGTCGCGACATCCACGCGACCGAGTCCGCGACCGCGACCGCGACCGCGACAGTCGCGACGGTCCGCCCCCCCGGCCTAGGCCTAGGGGGCCCGTCCTCGACTTCTTAGCTCGACACCGGGGCTGTCGCGATCCGCTCGCGCAACTCGATCTTCTTGAACTTGCCCGTGGCCGTTCGGGGGATGGCCTCGACGACCTCGAAGCGCTCGGGGAGCTGCCACTTGGCGAACTCGCTCGAGAGGTGGGTGCGCAGTTCGTCCGGGCTGGCCTGTGCGCCCTCCCGGAATACGACGACCGCCAGGGGTCGCTCTCCCCAGCGATCGTCGGGCACCGCGATCACCGCCGCCTCCGCGACCGCCGGGTGGGCCATGAGCAAGTTCTCGAGATCGACCGAGGAGATCCACTCGCCCCCGGACTTGACGAGGTCCTTTGAGCGATCGCAGATGCGAATGCACCCGCGGCTGTCGATCTTCACGACGTCGCCGGTCTGGAACCAGCCGTCGTCGGTGAACTTCTCGGCCCCCTGGCCGCGGTAGTACGAGGACGCGACCCACGGCCCTCGCACCTCGAGCTCGCCCATCGTCTGATCGTCCCAGGGGATCAGCTCGCCGTCATCGCCCCGGGCGCGGATGTCGACGAACGGCGCCGGGATCCCCGCGCGCGCTCGAAATTCGTACTGCTCGTCGGCTGATGCGTCGTCGAGGTCCCAGGACAGGCGGCACACGCTTCCCAGGGGCGAGGTCTCGGTCATCCCCCACGCCTGGATGATCGTCAGGCCGTGGCGGTCGAATCCCTCCATCAGGCTGCGCGGCACCGCCGAGCCGCCGACGATCAGTCGTTGCAACGCGCTCAGGTCCCAGCGATCGGGCTCGGCGTCGATCGCCTGCAGGACCGCCATCCACACGGTCGGCACTCCTGCGCTCATCGTCACGCGCTCGCCGGCCATCAGGTCGAGGACGCTGACCGGGTCCAGGCGGGGTCCAGGAAGCACCAACGCGGCGCCGGCGAACGTAACTTCGTAGGGAATCCCCCACGCGTTGGCGTGGAACATCGGCACGACCGGGAGGACCGTGTCGCGCGACGCGATGCCCATCTGATCGGGGAGCGCGGCGACCAGGGAGTGAAGGACCAGCGCGCGGTGCGAGTACACCACCCCCTTCGGGCGCCCCGTGGTGCCCGACGTGTAGCACATGGCTGCGGCGTGGCGCTCGTCCAGCGCCGGCCACTGCACCGGCTCGGCGGCGTCGATCAGCGCCTCGTAGGAGATCGTCGCCTCGGGCACCGAGCCAGACTGAGAGACGACGATGACATGCTCGAAGTCGACGGCCGCGCGGAACTTCTCGAACACCTCGAGCAGGCACTCGTCGACCACGATCGCGCGGTCCTCGGCGTCGGAGGCGATGAACGCGAGCTCGTCCGGGTGAAGCCGAGGGTTGAGGGTGTGGATGACCGCCCCCATGAGCGGCACCGCGAAATACAGCTCGAGGTGCTCGGGCTCGTTCCACATCAACGTCGCCACGCGGTCGCCCTCCTCGATCCCGAGGCCCCCGAGCGCGCCGGCCAGGCGCCGGGCACGGCGTGCGCAGTCGCCCACCGTGGTCCGATGAATGGTTCCGTCGGGGCGGCGCGAGACCACCTGGCGCTTGCCGGTGAGAAGCTCGGCGCGCTCCACGATTGCCGTCAGCGAGAGTGGATAGTCGTCCATCATCAGCCCGTTGCGCATCGTCTCCTCCAGTTGACGGTGGGTGTGGCGCGTCACACAATGATGCCCCAGTCGCAGGCCTTGCGACAACACGCGGCCGGCCCCCGCCCCTTTATGCGACTAGTTCCTCACGGCGGCCGCGGAGATGGCCGCTGGCACCCGAATCGAGGTGCTCGGCGAGCCGGCTCGCGAGCGCCATGATCGTCAGCGACGGGTTGACCGACAGCGTCCTGGGGTGCAGCGAGCCGTCGCACACGTACAGGCGCCCCACCTCGTGCGACTGGCCATGGCGGTCGACCACCGACGTGGCCGGGTCGGCCCCCATGCGGCCGCTCCCCTGCATGTGGGTGGTCGCCAGCGAAGACCACAAGATCCGGGTGGCGCCGGCGGCCTCCAGCACGCGGCGGGAGAACGCGTGGGCGTTCTCGATGCGCTCGAGCTCGTTCGGCTGGAAGTCCGAGACGATGCGTTCGGTCCCATCCTCGTCGACGACGACGCTTGCGTTGTTGTCGTCGTTTGACATGTTCAGGAACCCCACCCAATGGCGGTACCTGCGGGCCGCGTCGACCAGCGGCTGGCCCCACATCGGTCCATTCTCGTCGCACAGGCCGACCGTGAAGCCGATCGGGTCCTGGACGGTGACTGCCTCGACCACGAAGCCGCCCGCGTCATCGGGAGCGAAATCCATGCAGTGCCCGGTGATCGGGGCCACCATGTGCGAGTCCTGAGGCTCGTCGAACAGCCCGAAGACGAACTGCGCCGGATGCAGCCCCAGGTGCTTTCCGATCGAGCGGTTGGGGACCCCCGAGCGCATCAGGATCTGCGGGGTGTTCAGCGAACCCGCGGCGATCACCACCACGTCGGCGTCGACGCGGTGGCGCGCGCCGGCGGCGTCGAGGTACTCGACCCCGGTGGCCTCGGGTCCACTACCCCGGTTCTCGATCAGCACGCGGTCAACGGGGGCGTTGGGGCGCAGCTCGAGCGCGCCGGACATCCAGTTGCGGTGGATGTAGGTGTTCATCGTCGACTTGCCGGCGTTGGTCGGGCAGCCCTGGAGGCAGGAACCGCACTGCATGCAGTTCTCGTCGGTGTAGGCGCGCACCGGCTCGAGCGTCGCGCCGACCGCCTCGAACCCCCGTTTGGCGGTCTGGACGCACGGCTTCAGGTCCCAGTCGTCGGTCCGCTCGCGGACCCCGAGGTAGCGCTCGACCCGCTCGTAGTAGGGGTCGAGGTCTGCTCTGGAGATCGGCTCGCCGTGCCCGCCTTCCAGCCCGGTCGCTTCATACCACTTGTCGAGCTCTCGCTGGCTGGCCCTGAGAGCCACCTTGGTGTTGATCGTGGTGCTGCCGCCGACGCAGCGGCCGGCGATGAGCGCGACCGGCCCGAAGCCCGGGTCACCGGCGGGGAAGGCGAAGCGCAGCGGCCACCAGTAGTCGTGCCCGGCGCGGCTCTCCCAGCGCGTGAAATCGGCGGCCGTGTAGTGCGCGCCGGCCTCGAGCAGGAGCACGGAGCGTCCTCGTTCCGCGAGCTCGCCGGCGACGACGCCACCGCCGGCGCCCGAGCCGACCACGACGACCTCGAAGTGCTCGCTCATCCCGGCACCCCCAGGTACGACCAGTCCTTTTTTATCCGCATGGCCAGCGGCGAATGGAAATCGATCTCTTCGTAAGCGCCGGGACCGCTTGCTCCGGGCGCCACGAAGTCGCTGTAGAACGCCTCGACGGCTAGTGCCCGGACCTGGAGGAAGGCCGGCGTGGCGGCGTGCGCTGCGAGCCGTTCCGCGCCCCCGGGCGCCGCGTCGGCGAGCGCGTCGATCGACCGGAGGACGAGGTCGCGCGCCGCCGGCGACATCTGCCCGAGCAGCGCGTCGATGTACACCACGGGGCCGACTCGAGCGGAACCGGGCACGATCGCCTCGCACAGCGACTCGAGTACGGTGGCCCGGTGCTCGTCGAGATTGCGGAGCTCGACCGCCATTAGAGGTGAACTCTAGGACGGCTATTCTGCGGGCGCATGCCGGGTAGGGCCACGATCGTTGTCGATGCGCGCACCGTGCCCCTTGCGCCGTCCGAGAACGGATGCTCGGTCGATGAGTGAGCGATCGTCCGAGGCCCACACGACCCGCGCGCTCGCCGAGCTGATCGTCGGCTTCGGCGCGAACGTTCAGCCGGGTCAGATCGTGGCGGTGTCCTCCGAGCCCGGGAAGGAGGCCTTGGCGCGCGCGGTCGCGGAAGCCGCGTACGACCGCGGCGCGCTGTTTGTCGACCTGAGCGTTTTCGACCTGCACTTCAAGCGAGCCCGCGCTCTGCGAGCCGCGCCGGACACGCTCGAATTCGTCCCGCCCTGGTATGGGGAGCGGGTGCGGGCGCTTGGCCAGCACCGCTGCGCCACCGTCTCGCTGACGGGGCCCATCGCGCCGCACCTCATGGACGGAGTCGACCCGGCGCTGCTCGGTAAGGACCTGCTCCCGCGGATCAAGGAGTCGATCGAGGTCGTGGTCGAGCGCACGGTCAACTGGACGGTCGCGCCGTGCCCGACGCCGAGGTGGGCGGAGCTGGTCTACCCGGAGCTGGGTGGCACGGAGGCGCTGGAGCGCCTCTGGGAGGAGATCGCGCACGCGTGCCGGCTCGACGAGGACGATCCGGTCGCGGCTTGGGTGCGGCGAATGGACCGGCTGGAGTCGGTGGCGCGACGCTTGGGCGAGCTCGAATTGGACCTTCTGCGCTTCGAGGGTCCGGGCACCGACCTGAGCATCGGGCTGTTCGCCTCGAGTCGCTGGCAGTGCGCGCGGATCTCCACCGTCGACGGGATCACGCACGCGCCGAATATCCCCACCGAGGAGGTATTCACGACCCCCGATCCGGCTCGCGTCGAGGGGGTCGCCCGTGCGAGGAAGCCCCTGTTCGTCTCAGGCGCGAGGATCGAGGGCCTGCGCGTTCGGTTCGAGGAAGGCCGCGCGGTCGAGATCGACGCCGATCACGGGGCGGAGACACTCCGGGCGATGGCGGACCACGACGCGGGTGCGGCGCGCCTCGGCGAGGTCGCACTCGTCGACCGGGAGAGCCGGATAGGACAACTCCGGACGGTCTTCTTCGAAACGCTCCTCGACGAGAACGCCGCCAGCCACATCGCCCTGGGACAGGGCTTCGACTTCGCCGTTGACGGCGACGCCGACCGCGAAAGAGTCAACCGCAGCGATCTTCACATCGACTTCATGATCGGGGCCGACGACGTTTCGGTGAGCGGAGTCGACCGCGAGGGACGCGAGGTGCCGCTGCTGCGGGAGGGGAGTTGGCGGATCTGACGTGCGGCCCTGACCACGGCCGCCCGAAGCCAGGCACGCGCCGCCGCGGGCGCGGTAGGCTAGGTCGGCTCGCAGGAGAGGTGCCGGAGCGGTTGAACGGGCGCGACTGGAAATCGCGTAACGGGGGTCGACCTCGTTCGGGGGTTCGAATCCCCCCCTCTCCGCTGACTGACCGACTGACGCCGACTGACCGGCTGACTGGCGATCCACCGCAGGTCCGCTGTCTGACTCCAGTTTTGCGGAAATTGCGGAAAACTCATGGGCAGAACGGCAAAAAGAAGCCTTCGAGGTTGTACAACTTGTCGTGTCTCGCCAACACTCTGGAGATCAGAAAAGCTACGATCCGGGTAAGGGCATGAGGACAATGGAAGGATCCCGTCCGGCGTTGAGACTCGTACAGGGCGTAAGCGCGTCTCCCGCCGAACTCGAGTGGTGGTGGTTCTGCGGCCATTGCGCGGCGCCGGCGCCGGGACAGGGCGCGCCCGCCCCGGGCGCGCGCGTCTGCATGTCGTGCGGCCTCGGCCTGCTGCTCGAGACGCGCAAGGATGTCGCGCCGAGCCCCAAGGATGCCTTCCTGGTCATTGATTCCGGTCTGCTCATCCAGGCCATGTCGCGCCACGCCCAGAGGCTTCTCGACATCGCGGAGGAGTCCGCGGTCGATCGGCCGGTCGGCGAGTTGCTCGTGCCGGCCGACGCCGAGGCAGGATCCGCCGGTGGATTTGCCCGCGCGATCGCCGATGCGGCGGCGGGCAGCGACGAGGGCGCCAGCGCGGTCGTGCGTCCGTGGAATACGTTCGGCGTACGGATGCGCGCTCGGATCGCACCGTGCGGTCCTCCGCGGGCCGCGCTCGTCGTCCTCGAGGATGCGCAGGCACGGCGTCTGCGCGCGGTTTAGGTCCGCGTCTACTCGGCCGGGGGCAGAACCGCCGGCGCCCCCCACGGCACGAGCAGCTCGGGCATCCGCACTGAGCCGTCTTCCTGTTGCCCGTTCTCGAGGAGGGCGATGATCGTCCTGCCGACGGCGACTGCCGTGCCGTTGAGCGTGTGGACGTGCGCGGGCCTTCCGTCCTGCACCCGGTAGCGGATGTCGAGCCGGCGGGCCTGGAAGTCGGTGGTGTTGGAGGTCGAGGTCAGCTCGCGGTAGCGGCCCTGGCCTGGCAGCCACGCCTCGCAGTCGTACTTCTTGGAAGCCGACGCGCCGAGGTCGCTGACCGCGATCGACACCACTCGATAGGGAATCTCCAGCTCTTGGAGGATCGACTCCTCGATTCGCAGGAGTCGTTCGTGCTCGTCGATTCCGTCCTCCGGCAGTACGAAGCTGAACATCTCGACCTTGTCGAACTGGTGCACGCGGAAGATCCCCCTCGTGTCCTTGCCGGCCGCACCCGCCTCGCGGCGGAAGCACGTGGAGAAGCCGGCGTACCGGAGTGGAAGCGAATCCGCCGACAGGATCTCGTCGGCGTGGAGCGAGGCGAGCGGCACCTCGGAGGTCCCGGCCAGGTAAAGGTCGTCGTCCGCGACGGTGTAGATCTGCTGCTCGGTGTCGGGAAACATGCCGGTGCCGTACAGCGCCTGCTCGCGGACGAGCACCGGGGGGATCACGGGCTCGAAGCCCTCCGTTCGCAGCTTCTCGAGCGCGTAGCGGATGAGAGCGAACTCCACCATCACGAGGTCGCCGAGCAGGTACGCGAACCGCGACCCCGACGTCCGCGCGGCCCGCTCCATGTCGATCCTCGGGCCCGCGAGCTCGAGGTGGTCTTTGCCGGTGGCGCCGGCCTCTCCCCAAGTGTCGAGCACCGTGTCCTCATCGGGCGCGTCCGCGGCCGGGAGGCTCGGGAGCGAGGAGAGTAGGGCGTCGCGCTGCGAGCGCGCCGCCGCCTCCTGGTCGCTGAGCGTCCGTCCGCGCTCGGCGAGCTCGGCGAGGTGCTGGCGCTCCTCGGGAGTCGGTGGCCCTCTTCGGCCGCGGCTCGCCCGGTTCTGCTCTGCCCGCAGCTCCTCCAGCTGGGCGACCAACGCGCGCCAGCGCTCGTCGAGCTCCAGCAGCCCGTCCACCGCCGCCCGCAACTCGGGTCCGCGACGCGCGAGCGCCGCGCGCACGGCGTCCGGATCGCGGCGGATCAGCTGGATGTCGAGAACGCGGCCTCTCCTACTTCTTCTTCTTCTTCGCGGCCGTGCCGGGCTTGGCGTGGGCGGGGGTGGTCGCGGTTGTCGTCGTCGGAGCCGTGGACGTCGTGGTCGCGGCGGAACCCGAGGCCGTGGTCGCCGTGGTCGTGGTGGTCGGGATCGTTCCGATGGGCAGATCCACGCACTGCGTCACCCCGGGCGCGGTCTTGGCCTGGCGTCCCGCATACGTCGCGACGAACCTGGCCACCGCGATCGCGTCGGGTCCCACGACGACGTTCTGAGGCATGATCGCGCCCGAGAACCCGCCGTTCTGGATCGCGTACAGCACCCGGGTGATGGGACGCTCGCAGCGGACATTGAAGTTCGGGCCGTTGTTGAACTGGGCCGTGCGCGGGTTCGCCGCCGAACCGTTGGTGGCGGCATAGGACAGCGTGTGGCAGCCGGAGCAGCGCTGCGAGAACAGCTGCGCGCCGAGCAGATTGGAGGCGTAGTTCGGATCGGACTTCGGAATGCTGATGCGTTGCGTGCCGCACGCAGTCGCGAGGCCCGCGACCGCGATCGATGCACTCATCAGGAGGACCTTTGCGGGCCGGCGCATGGAGGTCCGGATCATAATCAGATCCCCATGCCAGAGCCGCTGCGCTCAACCGGAGTCGCGGTCGTCGCGGCCGCCATCTTCATGGTCGCCGGGTGCGGCCATACCGAGAACGTGGGAACGAGCCGCACGCTGCAAATGGGGCTCACTGAGTATCGGTTGACACCTGAGAATGCGCGGGTCAGCGCCGGCGTGCTGACGATCGTCGTCCACAACTACGGCGTGCTCACGCACAACCTGGTCGTCTCGAGCGACGGGCAGACCGTCGATTCGACTCAGCCGATCTGGCCCGGCCAGACCGCCGAGCTGTCGCTGTCGCTCGCTCCGGGCGATTACCAGATGGCCTCCACCATCCAGGCCGACCAGGCGCTGGGGGAGTATGGAACGCTGACGGTGGCGTCCTAGCGCCGGCGCTCCGGTGCAGATGAAGCCAGGGAGGAGCCGGCCGGTGAGCGCCGAAACATCTTCGCGATCCCGGCGCCGGCCAGAGTGACGTTCGCCTCGAGTCCGTTGTTCGCGTGCGTCCCCAATGGCGGCAACCAAGGGGCCGGCGCCGGGGCCCCATTGGACGGCACATCCACCCCGCCCCCTCGGACCCGCGGCGATATAACCCGCGACGATGGTGGTAAACGGTGATCCGGAGCTGTTCCGCGAGGTCTTCGGGAGGTTCGCCACGGGCGTCGCGGTGATCACCAGCGCCGGCCCATCGGGCGCGGGGGGAATGACCGCCAACGCGATCTGCTCGCTCTCGCTCGATCCGCCCCTGGCCCTGGTGTGCTTTGAGAACCAGGCCCGGACACTGCCGATCGTTCGCGAGGCCGGGAGGTTCGGGGTGAACGTGCTGAACGCCGGCCAGGAGGAGCTGGCCGGCGTTTTCGCCTCCAAGCTCCCCGAAGCGGAGAAGCTCGAGGGCGTCGGACATCACTTCGAGTCCGGCGTTCCGATCATCGACGGCTCGCTGGCGTGGGCGGTGTGCGATCTGCGTGAGCTGATGCCGGGAGGCGACCACACGATCGCGATCGGCGAGGTCGCGGGGCTGGGGCTCGGTCATGGGGATCCGCTGCTGTGGTATGCCAGCCGGTACCACACCGTGCCATTGCGGGGCGACTGATCGGCGTTCCGCGCTGCCCACACGTGGCACGCGCGTCGAGGCGTCCGCTTTTCAGGACGGTTACCGTCGCGAAAAGCGGACACCCGGGCCCGGCTACCCCTCGCCCGGGAACTGACCCGATTTTGCTGCGCTCAGCGCAGCAAACAGCGGACACCTCGACCCGGCTGCGCGGAGGGTGCGGAAATAACGGCGCGCTCGGCCGGGGCAGCGAGACCGCCGAGACCCCCTACAGCCGGCACCCAGACCGCCGAGGCCCCCTACAGTCAGCCGGCCCACCCCAAGCCCCTACCCCGCCGTCGCCGCCGCCCGCGCCAGCAGCACCACGACCACGATCGCGGCCAGCGCCATCACCCCGATCTCGCGCTGGATGATCGTGAGCACAATCCCGTGCTGCTCCTCCTCCGGCAGCTCCCCGACCGCCCGCGCGGACTCGAACCCGCGGGAGTCGAGCACCATCTGCGGAATTGAGATCCGCAGCTGCTCGGCCAGGAGCGACACGAGCACGGGCAGCACTCCGTACAGGATGTGCAATCCGCTCGCCTTGTGCCCCAGTAGCTTGAGCACGCCGCCCAGCGCGACCTCTACGACGACGACCGCCTGGCCGGCGCGGAGTATCCGCCAGAACCAGGCGCTGGGTCGCGCCCGCCACCAGCACCACGCCCCGTACAGGCCGGCGATCGCATTGAGCGCGATCGCGAGTACCCCGACGACTAGATGAACCTCCTTCACCGCGCCGCTAAACCCGCTCTTAGATAGCCGCATTTCGCACTAAGTAACATCTTGTTACAAGCTAGCCCGACGCGGTGATATAACCGATTGTCGTGCTCCGTGACTACCTACCGGCCGTCGTCTTCCTGATACTCGGCGCACTGGTCGGGGGGCTTTTCGCGGTCCTCAATATCGTGCTCGGCCGGCGCCGCCCGAACCGCTCCAAAGATGAGCCGTACGAGTGCGGACTGCCATCCCACATCCGGGCTGGGTTCCGCTTCGGGATCAGCTTCTACCTCGTGGCGATGCTGTTCATCCTGTTCGACATCGAGGTCATCTTCCTCTATCCGATCGCGGTCCAGCTGCGGGCGTTCGGAACGTTTGCCTTGACTGAGACGGTCGTGTTCGTCGCGCTGCTGATGATCGCGTTCGTGTACGTCTGGCGGAGGGGAGCGCTGGAGTGGAAATAAAGCGCGAGCCGGTATCCAGCAGCGACTTTCGCATCCGTCAGCTGCAGGCGCGAGACATGCTGCGCGGCGACCTCGATGGCGAGGACCTCGAGCGCTACGTCGAGGAGCGCGTGCTCACGACCACGGTCCAGAAGGCCGTGGCATGGGCACAGGGCAACTCGATCTATCCGCTGACCTTCGGGCTCGCCTGCTGCGCGATCGAGCAGATCCACATCGTGGCGTCGAGAGTGGATATCGCGCGGTTCGGCTGGGAGGCGTTTCGCGCCTCGCCCCGCCAGGCCGACCTGATCATCCTCGCGGGGCGCGTCTCGATCAAGATGGCCCCGATCATCCGCCGCCTCTACGACCAGATGCTCGAGCCGAGGTGGGCGATTTCGATGGGCGCGTGCTGCTCGTCGATGGGCGTGTACAACAACTACGCGCTGGTCCCGGCGGACAAGTTCATGCCAATCGACGTGCACGTCCCGGGCTGCCCCCCGCGGCCAGAGGCCCTCCTCCACGGGATCCTCAGGCTGCGGGCCAAGATCCAGGGCCATGCGCCCGAGGGCTGGCGCGAGCGCTACGAGGCGGTCGGCACCGAGGAGCTGCTCCCGGGGGAGGCGCCGGTAACCGGCAGCGCAGATGTCAACGTCTACCAGCCCGGGGACACGGCCGGTGCCTGACGCTACCGGCCTCGAGCTGGCGGCTCACGAGCTCCGCGAGCTGGATGCCGAGTCGATCGTCGACACCGAGTTCCACCGCGGCCGAGCCACTCTGGTGGCAAACCCGCCGCAGATCAGCCAAGTGCTCGAGCACCTCAAGACGAAGGGCTACACGTTCCTGGCCAGCCTGCACGGCGTCGACTACTACCCGGAGGAGCCCCGGTTGGGCGTTCTCTACGAGCTGCTCGACATGAAGCAGGTCGATCGCATCAGCGTCAAGGCGCGCGTGCACACCGACGACCCGCACATCGCGTCGGTCGTCGGTCTGTTTCCCGGCGCCAACTTCCCGGAGCGCGAGGTCTACGACATGTTCGGCGTGGTCTTCGACGGACACCCCGACATGCGGCGGATCCTGATGCCCGAGGACTACGAGGGCTTCCCGCAGCGACGCGACTTCCCGGTCGGCGGAGAGCCGGTGTTGTTCACCTACAACGAAGAGCAGAACTACGGAAGGTGGCAGTGAGCCTCACGGACGACTATCGCCGCCGCGAGGAATCGATCACGCTCTCCGCCGAGCCAGAAGGCGAAGAGACGCACGAGCTGCTGACGCTCAACATCGGTCCCCACCATCCCTCGACGCACGGCGTGCTGAGGCTCCTCTCGACGCTGGAGGGTGAGGTCGTCCGCGACATCAAACCGATCATCGGCTACATCCACACCGGCATCGAGAAGACGGCCGAGGACAAGTCGTACTGGAAGGTGATCCCGGTGATCGAGCGGATGGATTACCTCGCCTACTACTTCAACGCGATGGCGTTCTGCGGCGCGGTCGAGACGCTGCTCGGTCTGGAGGTGCCGCCGCGCGCCCAGTACCTGAGGGTCATCCACCTCGAGCTCAACCGGATCTCTTCGCACCTGTTCTGGCTAGGCACCAGCGCGCTGGACCTCGGGGCGATCGGGGTGT
This sequence comes from uncultured Solirubrobacterales bacterium, assembly GCA_963731355.1. Taxonomy (GTDB): domain Bacteria; phylum Actinomycetota; class Thermoleophilia; order Solirubrobacterales; family Solirubrobacteraceae; genus Palsa-465. The sequence goes on from CAVSUS010000011.1 coordinate 49,105, forward strand.
TCTGGTACGCCCTTCGCGAGCGAGAGAAGCTGCTCGACCTGTTCGAGATGTCCTCCGGCCAGCGCATGCACACGCGCTACATCCAGGTCGGGGGCGTAATGGAGGACATCCCGCGCGGGTTCGACACCAAGCTGCGCGAGTTCCTCAAGATCATGCCGACCCGGGCCGATCAGTACGCCGACCTGCTCGAAAAGAACGAGATCTTGCTCGAACGGCTGCGGGGCACCGGCGTCGTCGAGGAGGAAACGCTGCTGGGGCTCGGCGTCACCGGCCCGCTGCTGCGCGCCGCCGGCAATCCCTGGGACCTGCGCAAGGCGCAGCCCTATTCCAGCTACGACCACTTTGACTTCAAGATCCCGGTCGGGACCGTGGGCGACAACTACGATCGCTACCGGGTCCGCCACGCCGAGCTGTACGAGTCGACGAAGATCGTCGAGCAGGCGCTGGCCGGGCTCCCCGAAGGGCCCTTCATCTCGCCCGACCGCAAGGTGGCGCTGCCACCGCGCCACGAGCTCGCCACGAGCATGGAAGCGCTCATCCACCACTTCAAGCTCGTCACCGAGGGGTTCCGCGTGCCTCCGGGAGAGGCGTATTACCCGATCGAGGGTCCGCGCGGAGAGCTCGGCTGCTTCGTGCGCGCCGACGGCTCCGCCAAGCCCGCGCGCGTGCACATGCGCGACCCGAGCTTCTCGAATCTCCAGGCATTCGCGCCCATGGTCCGCGACGGCTACCTCGCCGACCTGATCGCGTCGATCGCGATGCTCGACCCGATCCTCGGGGGAATCGACCGGTGAGCTGCGTCGCGCTCCACTCGATGGATCGACCAGCACGCCCTGACCGATGAGCCCCCCGGTCCCTGTTCCCCGCTTCGGCCACGGCTCGCGCGTCCCCGGCTGGGACGAGGCCGTCGACCTGACCAAAGACCCGGCGACGATTCCCGACCCGGCGACGACGCCCGTGCCACAGGAGCTCAAAGACGTGATCGAGGCGGCCATGGCCAAGTACCCCGACCGCCGCTCGGCGGCCATCCCCGCGCTGCACGCGGCGCAAGAGGTGCACGGATGGTGCTCGCCCGAGGCGATCGACCAGGTCGCGGCCGTGATGCAGGTGACGCCGGCCTACCTGACCTCGGTGGCGACCTTCTACGACATGCTCGAGACGCGTCCGCGACCCAGGCACCACGACGTCTACGTGTGCACGAACATCTCGTGCTCCTTGCGGGGAGCCGATCACTTCTTCGACGCGATGGTCGGGGCCGCGGCCGAGTACCCAGATGTCCACGTCATGTCGTTCGAGTGCCTCGGTGCGTGCGACATCGCTCCGATGGCCTCCGTCGACGGCGAGTACGTGGGACCCCTCGACACGGACGACGCCGCCCGGATCGTCGAGGACCTGGGCAGCGGGCGACCCGTGCTCGAGCACAAGCAGCTGCGCTACCGCAGGGTCGCCGACCCGGAAGTGGCCGAGGAAGCCGAGGAGTTCTCCCCGCCCGAGCCCGGCGTCCCCCGGGCCGACACCGCCGGCCTCGGCCCGGCGGGCGACACGGTCGACCGCCCCGGCCCCACCGCGCCGATCGAGGTCCCGGCCGATGAGGCCGGCGAGGACGACGAATGAAGCTGCTGTTCGACCGCATCGACGAGCCCGGGCTGAACACGCTCCCCGTCTACGAGCGCCGCGGCGGATACCGGTCGTTGCGCAAGGCGCTCACCATGACCCCGGAAGAGGTGCTGGGCAACATCTCGGACTCCGGCATCCGCGGCCGGGGCGGCGCCGGCTTCCGGATGGGGCAGAAGGCGTCGTTCCTGCCACACGGCGACATGGAGAAGTACCTCGTCTGCAACGCCGACGAGTCCGAGCCGGGGACCTTCAAGGACCGCGAGATCATGCAGAAGAACCCGCACATGCTGATCGAGGGGATCGCGATCGCCGCCTACGCGGCCGAGATCAACCGGGCGTTCATCTACATCCGCGGTGAGTACGCTCTCCAGGCCGACATCCTCGAAGCCGCGATCGCCGACGCCGAGCGAGCGGGCTACCTCGGTCAGCGGGTCCTCGGGTCAAACCACGACCTGAGCCTCGTGCTGCACCGCGGCGCCGGCGCCTACATCTGCGGTGAGGAAACCGGCCTACTCGACTCGCTCGAAGGCAAGCGCGGTAACCCCCGGCTGAAGCCGCCTTTCCCGGCGATCGAGGGCCTCTACCACGGCCCCACCCTGATCAACAACGTGGAGACGCTGGCCACGGTTCCGACGATCATCCGCCTCGGTGGCGCCGAGTACGCCACGATCGGCACCGAGACCTCGACCGGGACCAAGGTGGTGTCGGTCTCGGGCGACGTTCAAAGACCGGGCAACTACGAGATCGAGCTGGGGGTGCCCTCGCGCCATCTCATCTACGACCTGGCCGGCGGCCCACCCGAAGGACGCGAAGTGAAGTTCTGGTTTCCCGGGGGATCGAGCGCCCCGGTTCTCACCAAGGACGACCTCGACCTCCCGTACGACTTCGACAGCATGGCCAAGGCCGGCTCGATGCTCGGCTCGGGCGCGATCATCGTCGTCGACGACTCGCATACCGTGCTCGAGGTGATGCACAAGCTGGTCAAGTTCTACGCCCACGAGTCGTGCGGCAAGTGCGTTCCCTGCCGCGAGGGCACGAACTGGACGCTGAAGATGGTGCGCCGGATCCAGTCCGGCGAAGCCACCCCAATGGACCTCGACATCATGGCCTCGGTCCAGGAGGAGATCATCGGCAACTGCCTGTGCGTGCTGGGCGACGCGATGGCGATGCCGGTCGGCTCGATGGTCGAGAAGTTCCGCGAGGAGCTCGAGGCCGAGATCGAGGCCGCGCGCGAGCGCGCCGGGACGGGCGAGCTCGAGGACGTGATCGCGCTCGGCGTGGCCGACGAGCACGCCGGCCCACTCCCCGTGCACTGAACGCCGACGTGCGCTGATTCCCGACAGAGAGAATGCCCCGCCCCGAACAGAAGATCATCCAGCTGACGATCGACGGTAGAGAGGTGCGCGCGCCCGAGGGCGAGATGCTCGTCGATGCGGCCAAGTACGGCGACATCGAGATTCCGTACTTCTGCTATCAGCCCAAGCTCGGCAATCCGGTTGGGGCGTGCCGGATGTGCCTGGTCGAGATCGAGGGCATCCCCAAGCTCCAGACCTCCTGCTCGACGCCGGTCAAGGACGGGATGGTCGTCCACACCCAGACCGAACGGGTCCACCACGCCCAGAACGCGATCGTCGAGTTCCTGCTGGTCAACCATCCGCTCGACTGCCCGGTGTGCGACAAGGGAGGCGAGTGCCCCCTTCAGGACATCACGTTCGGCTGGGGCCTCGGGCGCTCGCGGTTCATCGAGCCCAAGCGCCACTTCGTCAAGCCGCTCGCGCTCAGCCCGGTGATCGCGATCGACCGCGAGCGCTGCATCCTCTGCTACCGCTGCGTGCGCTTCTCACAGGAGATCTCCGAGGACTACCAGCTGATCTTCGCCGAGCGGGGCGCGGACACGTTCGTCGCCACGCACAACGGCCACCCGTACGTGGCGCCGTTCAGCGGCAACATCATCGAGCTGTGCCCGGTGGGGGCGCTGACCTCCCAGCCCTACCGCTTCCGCGCCCGGCCGTGGGACATCGAGGGTGCCGGCGGGATCTGCACGCTGTGCCCCTCGCAGTGCAACGTCGAGTTCACCGTGCGCGACGAGAAGGTGCTGCGCGTGCTGGCGCGCGATCCCGGTCACGAGGGCGTCGACGACGGCTGGCTGTGCGACAAGGGGCGGTTCGCCTACCAGGCCATCCACGTCGACGAGCGAATCACGCGTCCCCTGGTCCGGGACGGGGGCGAGCTGCGTCCGGTGTCCTGGGAGCGCGCCCTGGACACGGCCGCCGGGCTGGGCCGCCACAAAGGTCACGTCGGTGCGCTCGTGGGCGGCCAGGCCACCAACGAGGAGGGATTTCTCCTCCAGCGCTTGATGCGCGAGGCGCTGCAATCCCCGCACATCGACTCGGGTCGCTATGGCTCGCTGCCGAGCGAGCTCGTGCAGCGGGTGCTCGGCAACCCGGCCCTCCAGGCCACGGTGCCCGACCTCGAGTTCGCCCACACCGTGCTCGTGTTCGGCTGCGAGCCGCTCGACGACGCGCCGATCCTCGATCTCCGGATCCGCAAGGGGGTGCGCCGGCGCGGCGTCCAGCTCGCGATCGCGACCGATCGGCCGAGCGCGTTGGACGCGAACGCCAAGCTCGTCGTGCGCTACCCGCCGGGCGGTGAGAGCATCGTCCTCGCAGGGCTGCTGGCCGCGCTGCGCGGGAAAGGCGCTCCGGGGCATATCCGCGACCTCGCCACCCTCCTGTCAGGAGGCGGCGAGGACGTGGTGATCGTATGGGGCGAGCAGGTAGGGATGGCCGCTCCGTACCTCTCGGCCATCGCCAACCACCTCGGGCTCTCGGGGCGAGAAGGCGCCGGCCTGCTGGAGATCCCCTCCGGATCAAACGGCCGCGGCCTGCGCGAGGCCGGCGTGCTCCCGGACGCTGGGCCCGGCTACCGCGAGCTGCAAGGTGATCTCGGCCACAACGCCCATGTGATGGCGAGCGCCGCCACCGGAAGCGAGATCACGGCGCTGTACCTGTTCCAGACCGATCCAGTGCGCGACCTTCCGGACCGCGAGCTGTGGGAGCAGGCCCTGCACCACGCCGGGCTGGTGGTCGCGCACGCGTCGGTCCTGACCGAGGGCCTGGCCGAGCACGCGAACGTGATCTTCCCCGCCGAGTCCTATGCCGAGAAGGATGGGACCGTGGTGCACCCCGACGGGCGTCTCCAGCGTCTGCGCATGGCGATCGCCCACCCGGGCGAGGTGCGCTCCGGTTGGTGGGTGATCAACGAGCTAGCCAAGGGAGTCGGCGTCGACCTTGGCGTCCTGACCAGCGGGATGGCGTTCCGGCAGCTGGTCGACGCGGTGCCGTTCTACGAGGGTCTGACCCTCGAGGAGCTCGGCGGCCGCGGAGTCCGCTGGCCGGAGCGACCGCAAGCCTCGGCGTTTCCGAGCATCGCGGGCGAGATCATCGAACCTCCCGTCCACGAGATCGCTCCACCTCCGGAGAACGGAACCCTGCGGCTGGGTCGATACCGCCCGATCTGGGCTGCACCCGAGGTCGAGGTCTCCCCCTCGCTGCAGTACACGATCGCCCGCCAGCAGGTCGAGCTCTCGCCGCTTGACGCCGAGCGCCTTCAGGTCGCCGACGGCTCCACGGTTGACGTCGCCCAGAACGGAACGCGCCTGCGGGCGAAGGCCGCCGTGCGATCCGGGGTGCCGGAGGGGACCGCCTTCCTGGCCGAGGGGATCGCCGCCGACTCCGCCAATGCCTTCACCGATGATCAGGTAGAGGTTCGGAAGACGTGATCGCCTTAGCCGACGTCAACTATTTCGAGCCGTGGTGGGTCCAGATCATCAAGTCGATCGTGATCTTCGCCGTGATCTTCGCGATGCTCCCGATCCTGATCGTCTACGAACGCAAGCTGCTCGGACGCTTCCAGGCTCGCTACGGGCCCAACCGCGTCGGGCCCTTCGGGCTGTTGCAGCCCCTCGCGGAGATCGTCAAGTTCGCGATGAAGGAGCCGTTCCGGACCGCCACCGCGGTCGGCTTCCTGTACCGGATCGCCCCGGTGATCGCGATCGTCACCGCGGTCGCGGCGCTCGCGATCATCCCGTTCGGAGGTGTGCAACACATCTTCGGCCAGCGCGTGGGGCTGTACGGGATCGACGTGTCGATCGGCCCGCTCTACGTGTTCGCGCTCGCCGGCATCTCGTTCTACGGCATCATGCTCGGCGGCTGGGCGTCAGGGTCGAAGTACGCGTTCCTCGGCGCGATGCGTGGGGCGGCCCAGCTGATCTCCTACGAGGTCTCGCAATCGCTGGCGCTCGTCGGCGTGATCCTCACCGCCCAGACGCTGTCGCTGACCGGGATCGTGCACGCCCAGGAGGGGCTGTGGTTCTTCATCCCGCAGTTCGCGGGCTTCCTGATCTACCTCGTGGCGTCGTTCGCGGAGACCAACCGCGCGCCGTTCGACCTGCTCGAAGCCGACACCGAGATCATCGGCTACTTCACCGAATACGGTGGCACGCCTTTCGTGGCTTACCTGTTCGCCGAGTACGCGAACATGATCGTGGTCTCCGCCATCGCCGTGACGCTCTTCTTCGGCGGGTGGCTGTTGCCGTTTGGGCTGCATCCGCCGGGCTGGGTGGACCCCATCGTGGTGCTGGTGAAGATCATCCTCGTATTCACCTTCTTCATCTGGGTCCGGACCACTCTCCCGCGCCTGCGCTATGACCAGCTCATGTCGTTCGGGTGGAAGATCCTGCTCCCGCTTGCCACCTTGAACCTGCTCGTGACCGCGATCGCGGTGGTCTCGTGACCCCGTACGACATCGGCCAGGACGTGATCGAGGTGATCCGCTCGCCCGCGCCCGGGCCGGTGGCCGGCGCGTACCGAGCGTTCGGCGAGACGCTCCGCGGCCTCAAGACGACGTTCGCGAGGATCGTCGAGGGGCCGGTGACGATCCAGTACCCCGAAGAGAAGACACCCGTCTACCCGCGCTTCCGCGGCCGCCACAAGCTGCACCGCTTCGAGGACACGGGACTCGAGAAGTGCGTGGGCTGCTCGCTCTGCGCGGCCGCCTGTCCGGCGGATTGCATCCGGGTAGTGTCGGCCGAGAATACGCCCGAGCTGCGCGTGTCTGCCGGCGAGCGGTACGCGGCCGTGTACGAGATCAACATGAGCCGCTGCATCTTCTGCGGTTACTGTGAGGTCGCCTGCCCGTTCGACGCGATCACCATGGGCCACGACTACGAGCTCTCCGACTACACCCGGTCGGATCTGATCTTCACCAAGGAGATGCTGCTCGCCGAGCCGATCGAGCGCACCCCGCTGCGATCGGAGGGGGAGTGAGCCAGGTCATCTTCTTCATCGCCGCGATCGGCGCCGTGGCCGGCGCGATCGGCGTGGTCACGATGCGAAACCCGTTCTACAGCGTGCTCGCGCTCATCGTGCACCTGGTCTCGCTGGCGGCACTGTTCCTGCTCCTGCGCGCGGAGTTCGTGGCCGCCGCGCAGGTCGTCGTCTACGCCGGCGCGGTAATGGTCCTGTACGTGTTCGTGGTCGCCTACGTGGGCGGCGGCGAGCAGGTCCCGGCGGGGACGGTGCTGCGAGTACTCGGTCCCCTGTTCGGGTTGGCGCTGGCGATCGAGCTGTGGATAGCGATCCTGGGCTCCGCGCTGAAGGGAATCTCGAGCAACGGGGCGCCGTACGTCCGAGGGTTCGGGACCCCGCAGCACATCGGCCAACTCTTCCTCACCAAATATCTGTTCCCGTTTGAGATCGCGTCGATCCTGCTGCTCGTGGCCGCGGTCGGCGCGGTCGTGCTGGCGCGCCGGCGGCGCGGGCTCGAGCCGCCCGGCGAGGCGTTCGAGCTGCGGATCAGGGCGCCGAGGCCCGCTTACACCGGGACGATGGCGGAGGGCGCCGATACCAACCCGGCCGCCGAGCCCACGTCGGTGGAGGAGATCGTGGAACAGCTCGCGGGTCCTACAGAGGGCCCGCGAGGCGGAGGGGGCTGGTAGTGGCGATCGGGTGGTACCTGGTCGTCTCGGCGCTGATCTTCTCCATCGGCGCCACCGGCGTGCTCACCCACCGCAACCCGCTGGTGATCCTGCTGTGCCTCGAGCTGATGCTCAACGGCGCCAACCTCGCGCTGGTCGCCTTCGCGCGGATGTGGGGGGGCGAGGACGGTCAGATATTCGCGCTGATCGTGATGGTCGTGGCGGCGGCCGAGGTGACGGTCGGCCTCGGCCTGATCGTCGCGATCTATCGCCGCCAGCTCCCGGTCGACGTCGATGAGCTGAACGAGCTTCAGGGGTAAGCGTGACGGCGCCCACCACGTTCGGATGGCTGATCATCCTGAGCCCGGCGGTGGGGACGGTGCTGATCGGGGTGTTTTTCAAACGATTGCCCGCGCGAAGCGCTGGGTGGATCGGCACCGCGGCCATCGCAGCATCGTTCGCGTTCTCGATCGCGGCGCTCCTGGCGATGCTGGGCCACACGCCCGATCACCGCCAGTTCACCTCGACCCTCTGGAGCTATGACTCGAGCGTCGGGGTCGACGCCAAGCTCTCGATCCTGGTCGACCCGCTGTCGGTGTACATGGCGCTGGTGGTGTCAGGGGTGTCGATGCTGATCCACCTGTACTCGGTCACTTACATGACACTCGACCGGGGCTTCAGCCGGTACTTCTCCTACCTGAACTACTTCGTCTTCTCGATGCTCACGCTTGTACTCGCGGGTAACTTCGTCCTGCTGATCATCGGTTGGGCGTTCGTCGGGGCGGCCTCATACCTGCTGATCTCGTTCTGGTACCGGCGCACCACGGCCACGGGAGCGGGAATCAAGGCGTTCGTGATCAACGTGGTGGGGGACGCCGGGCTCGTGCTGGGCACGTTCTTCATCTTCAAGCACACGCACACGGTCGACTTCGTCAAGACGTTCGGCGCGGTTGACCACGTGTTCGCGCACAACAGCCCCGATCTCGTCGCCGGGTGTCTGTTGCTGCTCGTGGGCGCGTTCGCGAAGTCGGCCCAGGTCCCGCTGCACACCTGGCTTCCGGACGCGATGGAGGGCCCCACTCCGGTGTCAGCGCTGATCCACGCGGCGACGATGGTCACCGCCGGCGTGTATCTGATCGCACGCATGCACCCACTCTTCGAACAGGCCACCACTGCCGCCGACGTGGGCGCGATCGGGGGGTGTCTGACCCTGTTGATGGCGGCCACTGTCGGGCTGGTGGTGGTCGACATCAAGCGGGTGATCGCCTACTCGACGATGTCCCAGATCGGCTACATGATCATGGCCGTGTCGGTGGGCGCGTATTCGGCGGGGCTGTTTCACCTGATGACCCACGCGTTCTTCAAGGCCCTGCTGTTCATGGCCGCGGGATCGCTGATCGGGGCGATGGCCGGGGCCCAGTCGCTCGACCGCATGGGCGGCTTCCGCCGGGCGCTGCCGTTCACGTTTGGTTGTTTTTTAATAGGCGGCCTGGCCCTGTCGGGCCTGCCGCCTTTTTCAGGCTGGTTGTCGAAGGACGACATCCTGGCCTTTTTGGACCACCGCGGCGGTGGGTTCATCATCCTCGGAATCGCCGGCTACGTGGGCGCGCTGCTGACCGCGATCTACACGTTCCGGATGATCTTCCGGGCGTTCCTCGGCGAGCCCGTGGACGAGGCGCGGGAGCTCGAGCACGGACACCTCCACCACGCGGAGGTTCCGCGCAATCCGATGACCGGCGAAGAGGAGGACCCCGACGTCGGATTTCCCGGTCCCGGCCATTTCATCGCCGAGCGCGAGATGCCCATGAAGGTCGCGATGACCGTGCTCGCGCTGCTGGCGATCGTCGGTGGCGTGCTCCAGATTCCGGGAGTCGATTCCGGGATCGAACGGTTCTTGAGCCCGACGTTCGCTGACTCGCACCTGGCCAAGGAGCTGCCGTCTACCCGGGCAGACTGGATCGGGCTGGCGATCGGCGCGCTGATCGCCATCGGCGGCATCGCGACCGCCTACCGGGTCTGGGTCGCTGCGCCGGGCACGACGGCGCGTCTGCGCGAGCGGGTCGCGCCCGTGTACACGTTCCTGATCAACAAGTGGTACTTCGACGAGCTGATCGACCTCGTGGTCGTTCGTCCTGCGTTGTGGTGCGGCCGCTTCGCACAGTCCGTGCTCGAGCGGGTGGTCATCGGTGACGTGGTCACCGGCGGCACGACCGGGATCGTGCGCGCCGGCTCGGCCGCTGTGCGGCGCGCGCAGACCGGCTTCCTTCGTTACTACGCGGCGCTGATGATCGTGTGCGTGACCGGCGTGGCCCTGTACTTCCTGATCTCCTCGTCCTGATGACGCTCTCGATCCTCATCTGGCTGCCGCTCGCCATCTCGGTCATCGCCGCGATCCTCGTGCCGCGGCCGCACGTCGGGCGATTCGTGGGGGTATTCAGCCTCGTCACCCTGGGGATCGCGATCTCGTTCCTGGCCCGCTTCAAGCTCGGCCACGCGGGCCTCCAGTTCGTCACCGACAAGGTGTGGATCTCGGCGCTCGGCATCCACTACAAGCTGGGCCTCGATGGTCTGAACGTCGCCCTCTTGGTGCTCACCGCGCTGCTGTTCAGCGCCTCGCTGGTGTGGTCGGCGTTCCGGGAGTGGGATCGGCCACGCGTGTTCTATTTCTTCTTCGGGCTCGCCGAGAGCGCGGTGCTGGGCGCGTTCTGCGCGCAGGACCTCGCGCTGTTCGTGGCCTTCTTCGACCTGATGCTGATCCCGTTCTATTTCATGGTCGGCATGTGGGGCACGGGGGAGCGCGTGCGGGCGACCACCAAGCTCGTGATCTACACGCTCGTCGGCTCGTTCTTCATGCTCGCCGCCGCGATCGCCACCGGCGTTCTGGCCTCTTCCCAGCACGGGACCCCAATCACGTTCGTGCTCTCCTCGCTGCGCGCGCTACCGCTGTCGCGGGACTCGCAGGAGTGGATTTTCCTGTGCTTCGCGGTGGCGTTCCTGGTGAAGATGCCGCAGGTTCCGTTCCACGGCTGGCTGGCCGACGGCTACAAGGCGATGCCGATCCCGGTCGTGGCGGTGTTCTCGGGGGTGGTGGCGAAGGTCGCGGCCTACGGCTTTCTGCGGATCGTGCTGCCGCTGTTCCCGTACGCGTCCGTCCATTTCCAGACCCTGATGCTGCTGATCGCGCTCGTCTCGATCTTCTGGGCGACGGCGGTCGCCTTCACCACGTCCGACGCGCGGATGGTGGTGGCCTATTCGAGCATCGCCCAGCTCGGCTTCATCACGCTGGGGATCTTCTCGCTGCGACCCGAGGGCGGGCAGGGCGCGCTGCTTCAGATGCTCAACCACGGTCTGGTCACCGCGGCCGCGTTCTTCATCGTGGCCGTGCTCGCTGGGCGCGCCGCCGGCTCCGAGGACCTGCGCGACATGGGCGGGATCGCGTTCCGAGGGCCCGTGCTGGCGGCGCTGTTCATCATCGTGGCGTTCGCGTGGCTGGCGATGCCGGGCTCGCCGAACTTCATCGGGGAATTCATGATCCTGCTCGGCGTGTTCCAGACCAAGCTCGCGATCGCGGCCATCGCGTTCGTGGGCACCATCGGTGCCGCCTACTACGCCCTGCGGATGTACATCACCTCGATGCACAACCGGGCCGGTAGGGAGGTGGCCTCGCGCGAGATCGTCGTGCGCGATTTCGCCGTGATCGCGCCGATCGTCGTGGTGATCCTGGTGTTCGCGTTCTATCCGCAGTTCGGGCTGCGCCGGTCCGAGGCGACGCTGAAGACGGCGGTGGCGCCGGCCCAGGTGCTCGCCGCGCGCGGTTCCGGAGCGCGTGCGGCGATCGGGTCCGGGCGGACGGCTTACGCGCGAGTCGCTGCAGGAGGCGGGCCGTGAGGATAATCCATGTTGCAGCTCACCACGCCGCGACCCATCACCTCGCCGGGCCGCCCATCGACTGGTCGTCTCTGTCCCCGATAGTCGCCCTGGCGGCCGGCGGGACCGTCTTGCTTCTGGTCGGCCTGCTGCGCAGCGAGCTGGTGCGCGAGCGGATCGTGCCGGCGCTCGCGATCGTGACCTTCGGGGTCACGATCGGGCTCTGCATCTGGCGCTTTGACCACCCGGCGTCGATCATCTCGGGCGCCCTTCGGATCGACGATCTCGCGCTGATCCTCGACATGATCTTCTCGGTCGCGGGGATCGCGACCGTGCTGCTGTCCTGGCGGGTGGCGGCGCCCGGAGAGTCGGGCCAGGGCGAGTACTTCGGGCTCTTGATCTTCAGCGTGCTCGGGATGGCCGTGTTCGTCTCGGCGCAGAACCTGGTCACGCTGTTCCTGGGCATCGAACTGCTGTCGATACCTCTGTACATCCTGTGCGCGTCCGAGACCCGCCGCGAGGGATCTCTGGAGTCCGGGCTGAAGTACCTGGTGATCGGCTCCGTGGGGTCGGCCACGCTGGCCTACGGGCTGGCGCTGATCTATGGCGCGACCGGCGCGACCGATTTCTCCACCATTGCCTCGGCGCTATCGACGGGGAAGCTCCTTGGGGGCGTCCTCGGAGACCCGCTTTTGCTCACCGGACTCGGCCTGGTGATCGTCGGCTTTGCCTTCAAGGCGTCGGTGGCGCCGTTTCATCAGTGGACGCCCGATGTGTACGAGGGCGCCCCTACCCCGATCACCGCGTTCATGGCGACCGCGACCAAGGCGGCGGCCCTCGGCGTGTTCCTGCGGTTCTTCGACGTGGCCGCGATCGGGGCGCAGAACAAATGGGCGCCGATGCTGGCCGCGATCGCGACGATCACGATCATCGTCGGCAACGTGGGCGCCCTGGGTCAGTCGTCGCTGAAGAGGATGTTCGGGTTTTCGGGCGTCGCGCAGGCGGGGTACATGCTCGGCGGGGTGGTCGTGGGGACCCAGCTCGGGGTTCAGGCCACCGTGCTGTATCTGGTGGCGTATCTGTTCATGAACATCGCCGGATTCGCGGTGATCGTGGCCCAGGAGCAGCAGCGTCCGGACGGCGACGATGTGGCCGCGCTCGGCGGACTCGGCGCCCGCAACCCCTGGCTGGCCTGGACCATGACGATCTCGATGCTGTCGCTGGCGGGGATCCCCGGCACGGTGGGGTTCATCGGCAAGTTCCAGCTGATCCACGCTCTGGTCGACGGGAACTACACGTGGCTGGCGATCGTGCTCGTGGTCGGCTCGATGATCTCGCTCGGCTACTACCTCCGGGTGATCGCGGCCATGTGGATGCGCGCCGGTGTGCCGGCGCCCGTGCCGGCGGCTGCGGCCGGCGGTGGCGGGGGAGGGCCCGCGTTCCCGCCGATCTCCGGAGGGGCGCCGGAAGGGGACCCCGCGCCTACTGATCCCTCGTCGCTGGGAAATGGCGCACCGGGGGCCGCACCGGCGGCGACTCCCTCGCCGATCGCCACCCTGCGGTTCGCGCACCCAGGCGTCGCGCTGGTGTCGCTGGTCTTCGCCGGGGCCACCGTCTTCTTCGGCATCTTCCCCTCGCCGCTGTTCGACCTCGCCTCGCACGCGGGTCACGCGATCAGCGGGATCTTCTAGTCCCGTTACGCGCCCGCCGCGAAGACTGTCGCGTTCTTGCAGCGCTCAGCGCAGCGAAAACGTCACACCCGATGTGGCGCCGGGCGGGGTGTCGGAATCCACCTGAGCGCGATCTGGATTCCTTCTGCGCTCCACGGGTAGACACCACCCATGGAAGAGCGGCGATCAGACACCGAGGAGACGTTTGGCAGCCAGGACCCTCCGGGGTCGGTCTCAGACCAGAACGCCGAGGAGGCCGAGGGCGATCACGAAGGTGGCGGCGGCACCGAGCGGGAGCGGGGCCGCTCGCGCGAGCCAAGCGACGATCCCGGCGCCTCCAAGGAGGGCGGCCAGTCCACGGGGCATCCGCAGCACGCCGGCTGACGGGCACAAAGCCTGGCGGGGTCTTAGTCTTTTGGTCCAGTGGACCCGCTGCTTGGCGATGACGGCACCCTGGTGGAGCTCGTCGAGGCGGTGCGCGCGCTGCCTTACGGGCGACCCAGTGACCGCACGGTCGAGAGCATGCTGAGCGAGCGCCGGGGCACCTGCTCCACCAAGCACCTCTTCCTCGCCCGGACACTCGCGGAGCGCTTCCCGGACACCGATCCGCAGATCGTCCACCGCGTCTACACCTTGGATCGCCGGGACGCCATCCGGCTCTTCGGCGAGGCGGCCACCGCGGTCGTGCCCGCAGATGGGCTCACAGATGTGCACCGCTATCTGACCGTCCGGGTCGCGGGCCGGCGGATCACGCTCGACGCGACATTCCCGGGGCCCCGCTGGGACGGCCGATCCTCGCTGCCTCTGGCCTGCGGCACCGGCCACGACTACCCGGCCCGCGGCGACCCCGATGCCGACAAGCGGGCGCTCGAGTTGGAACACTGCGACCGCTCGGTTCGCGAACCGTTCATCGCGGCGCTCTCCGCGGTTGAGAACGCGCAGTCGGCTGCGCGTACGGGCAGCGATACTGCTCGACGTGGGAGTAACGCCTGACCGGTGGTCTCGGTGGCTGCTCGAGCGCCGCGACGCGGGTAGTGAGCGCCAGCGCGCGGCCGCGCTCGATCACCTCGGCAGGGTTCGCGATCGGGTGCTCGACGCGGCCGAGCCACTTGAGGGCGGCACGCTGCTGGATGTCGGCGCCGGCGACGGGCTTATCGGGCTGGCCGCGCTCGAACGCGTGGGGGCGCATGGATCGGTGATCTTCGCCGACATCTCACCAGCGTTACTCGAGCAGTGCCGAAAGGCGGCCAAAGAACTCGGCGCGCTTGATCGCGCGCGGTTCATTCAGACCAGGGCCGAGGATTTGGCCGAGGTCACCGACCGCTCGGTCGATGTCGTCACTACGCGCTCCGTGCTGATCTACGTTGACGACAAGGCAAGGGCGTTCTCCGCGTTCGCGCGCGTCCTGCGTCCGGGTGGGCGGGTGTCGCTGTTCGAGCCGATCAACAGGCTCATGTTCCCCGAGCCGCCCGAGCGCTTCTGGGGCTACGACCTCGCGGCGGTCGGCGACCTGGTGGCGAAGGTCAACTCGACGTTCATCGACCTCGAGGATTCGGCTTTCCGCCGCGCGATGATGGACTTCGACGATCGAGATCTGGTAAGGCTCGCCGAGGCTGCGGCCTTCGAGCGTGTGCACGTGGAGTGCCACATCGACATCGAGCCTGGCTCGGTGATGCGGCCGGTTAGCTTCGACACCCTGCTCGACAGCGCCCCAAACCCCAACGCGCCAACCCTCCGGGAAGCGATCGCGACCGCCCTCGAGGAGTCCGAGCAAAAACGCTTCCTCGCCGAATTCCAGCGAGCGTTCGCAAAAGACGCCCCGGTGCGCCGGACGGCAGTCGCGTACCTCGCCGCGAGCAAAGGCCGTCGCGGCTCCAGCTCGACCCTCGCCGGCTGATCGGTCCCGCGGGACCTCCGGTGCCGCCGCTACGATCAGCCGCCCGTGCAATACCCGGTCGAGAGCTTCACCGAGTCCGAGCGCGACCGCCTCGCGGCCCACTTCACGAACCTCGACCTGCCGGTCTTTGCCCTCGTAAACCTCCCGGAGACGGTCAAGGGGGCGCTGTTCGCACGCTACTCGCGCTATCCCGGAACGCTCCGGCGGCTGTTTCTCGATGAGTTCGCCGGGGACGTGCCATCCGGCGGCGCGGGCCCCGACGGCGTCGAGGGAGAGCGTGCGGCACGGCTCTACGAGCGCATCTTCCTCGGCTATGGAGACGACTCGGTCGCCCAGCTCGGGGGCGCGCACGTAGCTTGCGAGTGGGTGTCGAACATCCTCACGAAGATCCTCCAGCGCCCCCGCCTGGCCGCCTACCTCGAGCAGTCGACCCGCTATATCGCCTATGACCATCCGATGCCCGAACCGCCGGGCGGCTATCGGTACTACCGCGACCCGGAGCTCGGCCCGGAGTACGTCGAGGCGATGAATGCGCTTTTCTCGATCTACTCTCGTTCGCTTCCGTCCGTGGTCGCCTGGGCCGAGAGCGAGTTCCCCCGCTCGGGCGACGAGGCACCCGCTGCCCACGCACAGGCGATCAAGGCCAAGGCGCTAGATCTCCTGCGCGGCTTGTTGCCGGCGAGCTCGTTGTCTCACATGGGCGTCTTCGCCAGCGGCCAGACCTACGAGCAGCTGATCCTCCACCTCCTCGGGCATCCCCTGCCCGAGGCGCGCAGCTACGGGCGGATGATCCTGGAGCAGGTGAAGGCCGTGATGCCGAGCTTCGTGGCGCGGGTGGAGCGTCCCGATCGAGGCGGCGAGTGGACGCGCTATCTCGAGTCCCGCGAGCGGGCGGGCGAGCGGTGGGCGAGGCGCCTCGGGCTCGACGAGCATCTGGCCGACGAGCACGCCGGTCCGTCGGTGAGGCTGCTGCGCGTCGACGGCGACGAAGACGACCTCCTGACTGCCTTGCTGTTCGAGGCGAGCACCGTTTCGGAGGAGTCGATTCGCGAGACGATCAGCGGGCTTGGCGTCGAGGAGCGCGCGGCGCTCCTCGGCGATCTCATCGGAGACCGCGCCAACCGCCGGTACCGTCCCGGGCGCGGGTTCGAGGCGCTGCGCTACCGGTTCGAGATCGTGTCGGACTACGGGGCATTCCGCGACCTTCAGCGCCACCGCATGCTCACCGCCCAGTGGCAGACGCTCAGTCCTGACCTCGGGGCGGGGATTCCGGAGGAGATCGAGCTGGCCGGCTGCGGCCCCGAGTACCGCCGTGCGCTGGAGATCTCTCGGACCGAGTACGAGCGACTGGTCGATCGGGGGCTCGCGAGCGCCGCGCCGTACGCGCTGTGTCTCGGCTACCGGATCCGCTACGTGCTCGACCTCAATGCCCGCGAGGCGATGCAGCTGATCGAGCTGCGCTCAGGGCGCGAAGGCCACCCCAGCTACCGCGCCGTGGCACACGAGATGCACGCCCAGATCGCAGCGGCTCACCCCGTGGTTGCTGACGCCATGCTGCACGTTGATCGCCAGACCGAGCCTCGGCTCGAGCGGATTCTCGCGGAACTGCGCACCCACGCCCGCGCGCCCGCCGGATCCTGAGGCCCGGACCCGCGCGCCAGCGCATCCGCTGGGAAGAACCGGCATCATCACGGCGTCTGAGAACGCAAACGGCCGGATGACCTGGAGGTGTTTCGTGAGGCGAATCCTCATTCTGCTGACCGGCGGGGTGATCACGCTCGCGTTTGCCGGGCTCGTCACGACCGGGCTTGCGATGGCGAGTGGTAGCCGGGCAACGCTCGAGCTGCGGCAGACCAAGTACGGAAAGGTTCTCGTCAACGGGCGCGGCCGGACGCTCTACATGTTCGCCGCCGACAAGCGCAACAAGGACAACTGCATCACGAGAGTCAACTGTCTGACCGTCTGGCCGGCGCTGACCACGACGGGCAGGCCGGTCGCCAAGGCCGGCGTCAAGGCATCGCTGATCGGCACGATCAAGCTCTCAAACGGCAAGACGCAGGTGACCTACGCCAGCCATCCCCTGTACACGTACGTCGCCGACAGTCGCGCCGGGCAGACGTTCGGCGAGGGCGTGCTCCAGTCGGGTGCCAGGTGGTACGTGCTGGGCGGCGCCGGCCAGGTGATCAAGAAGTAGCGCCGGCCCCCCCGGCCCCCTCGTGTGCGGGCCGGGGGGCAGGTGCAACGGGACGAGGCGTTGCCAGCCGAGTCCCTACTTCACGTGTACGACGGTCCTGCGGGTCGCCGCCGCCTTGTGGGGCTGGCTCAGGACGACCGTGATCGTGAGCGAACCACGCGTCACGCGATGCAGCTCGCGCATCGTCGTGCTCGCCTTGCCGCGGATGATGCGGGCGTGTCCGAGCGCCACCAGGTGCCCGGCCTTGGCGACCGTCATCCGCACCGTGCCCTTGGTGTCCTTCGCGGTCAGGAGGTTCACCGTGCACGTGATCCTGTGGTGCTTGTGGAGCTTGCAGGTGACCGTGAACTTCGGCACCTTCCCGGGCGGACCCTGCGGGCCTCGCGGCCCCGGAGGCCCGGGCGGGCCTTGCAGCGCAGACTCCTCGATGAACCGCGTGGTGACGATCCGCGTGTCACCGTTGGGATCCTTCACGGTCCAGGTCGCCTTGTACGTGCCGGGCGCCAGCGCCGGCACTGCCACACCATCAGGCGTGTCGGTATTCGCGGCCGTGAACACCGGCGGCCCGCCTGAGGCCCGGGCGATGCTGACCGCGATCGGCAACGTCGCGCCGGTCGACTCTGCCAGCGCGGTGAATCGGCCGTACAGCGTCTCGCCGGACAGCGGCGAGGTGTCGAGGACGTCTGGCAGATTGACGACCGTCTGCCCGCCGCTCACCTCGTCGGTCTGAGCGACGCTGGAGGTCGACATGCCGGTAGCGTCTCCGCTCGAGGGGCAGGCGGCGCCGGTCAAGGCGACCCCGGGCCCGCCGGCTTCGGTGTTCGTCGGCGAGCTGCTCAGCGGCCCGCCCGTCCACTCGTCGGGCGAGCAGGTGCCGCTCGCGACCGTTGCCGGACTCGAGTCATTGATGCTCACCTGGAGGTTGGCCACGTGGAGCGTGGTCAGAGCCCTAGAGCCGTTGGACAAAGCCAGTGACTGGCCGCGGCTGATCGACATCGGGACGACGATCGTGCCCGTGCCGTCAGCGGTCGCTCCGTGTCCGTTCACCGTGTAGGTCGCACCACGCACCAGCCCGGTGCAGGTCACCGCCTGCGCCGTCAGATCGGCGGAGCAGGTCGGGAACCCGGTCGGGGTGAACGGAATCCCGGTGGCGGCGGTCAGCGGATTCTGGAACAGCGATACCGCGTCGGCCTCGCCGACCGGAATGGTCATCTTCACCAGGCCACCGCCGGGGTTGGGCACGGCCGCATCGAACGGCTGGAACGCACGGTTGTCGTTCGTGCTCACCGTGACCGTGTCCGAGGGCCTGATGGCAGCGCTCAGCGCAACCGTCGCCGTGTCCGCCGACGTGCTGCAGAAGTCCGTCGGAGACTCGGCTCCAACCGCGCCGTTGACCGTGTAGGACTCGACCCCGGTCTGGAAGCAGGGACCGATCGTCAGCGACGGGGGGCTGTTGGTCAGCACGTATCCGTTGTCGAGGTCGGTCCAGCCCGTCCATCCGGACTCGGTGAACGGGTTGCCGCCATTGCCGGTCAGGATCACCTGATGGCTCGGAGACGGGGCCCCGGGGCCGGAGTAGTCGACGTCGATTTCGTCGCGGTCGTCGCCAACCGCGTGCCCGGGCAGCGTAACCGACCAGCTGCCGTCACCCGCCGACGTGGTCGACGCGGACGCCGTGATCCGGTTGCCGCTGATATCCGTGCGAACGAGCGACACGGTGACCGTTGTCCCGCCGGCGCCCTTCTCCGTGTTTCCGGCGACAGTCGAGCTGAACTGCGTCAGGTTGACCTGCGGCAGCGGCAGGCCGCTGTCGGCGATGGTCTTGGTGCTCGCCTGCACGCACCCATCGTCGGCCTGAGACCACATCTCCTGGGTCAGGTACTGATGGCCGTTGATCACCTGGTTGAAGGGTGACCCGTCGGCGGCGTAACCGAGCGGGGTACCGCGTTGTGGCCCGAACTCGCACTTGTCGGCCATCTCGAACCCGTTCGGGTCCATCCATTCGACGCCCTCGGGGTCGGTCATCGCCTCGTTGGTCTCGTGATCGGCGATGTCGATCACCAACTCGGCGTTGGGATTGCCCTGCGGGTCGAGACCGGAATTGATGCCGCCGGTGGCGATGATCGGATCGGGCGTCACGGCGTAGATGTCGACACCGTTGCCGACGTTGGCGAGCGAGTGGTAGCCCCCGAACGCGTTCGTCCCACAGACGTTGGCGACGATGCACTCATCGACGTCGGGCGGCAGGAACACGTACCACAGGTTGTGCAGCCCGCGCGGCGTGCCGCTGGTGTGCTGGATAATGTTGTCCACCTCGGCCTGTACCTGGGGATCGGTGACACACGCCTTGGTGTTCAGAGGCGACGTGCACCCGCCTGCCGGGTAGGGACTGGAGTCGAGGATCACGTCATCAGCCGACGACAGCGTCTGCGTCCCCGAGAACGTCGCGGACGTGTTGCTGAACGCAATGCTGTTGTCCCCGGACGTGATCCCACCGGGTGTGGTGCCGAACCCGTACTGCGGCTCGACGGTGAAGTCGTTGCACGCGGCGGCGGTGCACGTCCCGCCGGAGGTGCCGGTACTGGCCACGTGGACGTCGGTGTAGTACTGCCCGATCAACGCCTCGTAGCTCTTCGAACCCGGTGGAGCGCCCTGGAAAGAGAATCCAGGCGCAGCCCAGAAGATGAGATGGACGGTGACTCCGCCCGTCATGGTCTGACCACCGTGATAAACGACAGGCGTGAACACGGCGCCCTCGGTCGGCTGGGCCACATACTGGCCCTTGCTGTTGACCTGCGGTATCAGGCCGAGCGCGTTCCTGACCCGCGGATGAAAGGTCGGATCGCCGCTGCGGTGGACGCGAACGCGCCCATTGCAAGGCAGACGAGCACGACCAATAGACGGCGGCAAGCTATCGCAGCGCCCGCCGCGCCGCAATCCCGGCGGACGGTGGATCGACAGCGTTCACCAGGTCTTAACGCGCTCGCGCGGTCGCCGGCGCTCGACGCGCACGCGCATGTCGAGCACGACGCACCCCGCGCGCATGCACCGGACCGGGTTCAGATCGGCCTCGACGATCTCGGGACAGCAGCGCACGAGCAGCGCGAACCTGAGTAGCAGGTCACGCAGGGCGATGTGGTCGAGCCTTGGGCTGCCACGGAACCCCTCGAGCTGGACGGCGAGCGCCGGGGACGCCGCGATGAGCTCCTCGGCCTCCACATCGGTCATGGTCAGCAGCCGGAAGGCCGCGGTGCCCGCGAGACCGGCCTGGCGGCCGCCAAGTCCAACCGCCATCACGGGCCCAAGATCGGCGTCGCTGACCGTCCCGACGAGCACGTCGGCGCCGGGCTCAACCAGCCGTTGGACGAGCGCGCCGTGCCACGTTCTCTGCGCTGACTGGACCCGACGCTGGAGCTCACTCCAGCCGGCCCGAACGGCGCTCTCACCTTCCAGCCCGAGCAACACCGCGTCGATGTCGGCGGCGTGGGCGGGCGGCGGGAAGTCGGCCTTGAGCGCGATCGAGCCACCGAGCGCGAGGGCCGCCTCCACCGCCGCCTCGACGGTCGCGCAGCCGTGCGCGCGCTCCACCACGATCCCGTGGCTCCGAAGCAGAGCTTCTCCCTCGAGCAGGTGCAGCCAACCCCCATCGTCTCCGGTGCGCCCAAGGCAGGAGTCGATCTGCTCGCGCGCCTGCGCCTCGTCCCGATCGCCGTAGCTCGGTCGCACCCCGAGCGGACGCGATAGCCACTCGCGCCGCCCGACGGCGCGAACCAGAACCTCCGCACATTCCTCGGGGAACAGGAAGTTGGGCACGCGCTGCGTCACCGTTGACTTGGGAAGCGTTCCGTCGGATCGGAGGATCGACCCGACGACGGGTTTCTCGTGTCGCGCGGACGCCTCCGAGATCGCCTCGAGCACTCGGTCGGGGTCCGCGCCGTGGCGGTCCACGTAGTTCACGATCACCGCATCGCTGCCGGGATGTTCCAATGCCCCGCGCAGAGCGGCGGCGTACTCATCCGCCCCGGCGTCCGCACCAAGCAGATGCGGGCTCAGCGTGTCGTCGTCGCCCCGACCGGCACCCAGGCCGCGCATCGCACACGCGTCCAGGGCCAGCGTCGCGACTCCCGCCGAGTTGCTGACAACGGCGACCCTCCGGCCCAGCGGAAGCCGCTGGTACTGGAAGAACTCTGCCGCGTTGAACAGCTCGGCGCCGCTCCTGAACCGGAGGATCCCCGCCTGGTGGAACAGGGCATCAGCGACTGCGTCGCCATGAAGGGCCGCGGCGGTGTGCGAGCCGGCGCGCCGTCGTACGGGCTCGGCGGCGCGCAATCCCTTCAGCGCGAGGATCGGCTTGCGCCGCGAAACCCGCTCGGCGATGCGCCTGAAATGCTCCGGGTTCCCGAACGTCTCGACGTAGAGCATTACCGCCGCCGCGAGCTCGTCCTCCTCCCACAACTCGAGCAGGTCGTTGGTCGAGACGTCGACGTGGTCACCGAGCGCGACGAAGCTCGCGACCGCGATGCCCCTCGCGGCCGCCTGACCGAGGAGGGCGATCCCGATCGCGCCCGACTGTGAGCAGATCGCAAGCCGGCCCGGCACCACGGGGGCCCCCGCGAAAGTAGCGTTCAGGCGCACCGACGGATCGGTGTTCAGCACGCCAAGCGAGCCGGGTCCCACCAGGCGCAGGCCGCCGTTGCGGACGTTCTCCAGCAGCTGCTCGCGCCGCGCGAGAACGTCCTCCATCTCGCCGCCTTGGGACTCGCCCGTGAGCACGAGCAGCGCCCTGACACCATGGCGCGCGGCCGAGGACGCGACGGAGGCCACGTCAGCGGGAGCAACAGCGGCGATCACGAGGTCCGGGGGCTCGTCGAGCTCGACCAGATCGCCGACGCGAGTCACCACCCCCCGGTAGCCACCGGACACGATGCGGTCGAACACCGTCTCCCCCACGCCCTCCGGACCACCGGGCCCCGCGACGACCGCGACGGACAATGGAGACAGGATCGGCTTGAGCGAGGCCACCGCGCCGACGTGATCGCGCTCGTCGATCCGCTCCTGGGCCGCATCGGTAGGTTCGATATCGAGCGAGACCGTGACTTCCTCGCCGAGCCCGCGCCGGCGGATCGCGAACCCGGCCTGCTCGAACACCGACAGCATCCGGCGATTGGTGGAGAGAACCTCCGCGTCGAAGCGGTGGAGTCCGCGCTGCGCGCCGACCTCGGCGAGCTGTTCGAGCATCCGCGTAGCGGCGCCGCGCCCTCGGAAGTCCTCGGCCACCGCGAACGCGACCTCCGCCGTACCGGGCTCCCGCAGGAGGTCATAACTGGCTGCGGCGACGATCCGGTCGCCGTGGCGGCCGATCAGCGCCACGCGGTCGATGCCGCCCGCATCGGCATAGGCGCGGGCAGCGAGGTTTGTGTTCGCCGACCCGTGGAAGCGCATGTACAGGCTCTCGGGCGAGAGCGCGTCGTAGAAGGACTTGATGTCCGCCAGGTCCTTAGGCGTCGTGGCGCGCAGGCGCAGCGTGGAGCCGTCGAGCAGGAGCACGTCCCGGACGAATCCGGGACCTACGGCGTCAATCCCTGGTGCTGGGGACTCCAAACCCGGTGTGCGGCGGTCGCGCCGGAGCCTATGCCCCGCCCTGCTCCTGTTGGCGGAGCTCGATCCGTCGGATCTTCCCCGTAAGGGTCTTGGGCAGCTCGCTCACGAACTCGATCTTCCGCGGATACGCGTAAGCCGAGTAACGCTCACGGACGAACGCCATGATCTCGTCCGCCAGGCCATCCGAGGGCTCGTAACCGGCCGCCGGCACGACAAAAGCCTTGACCACGTTCCCGCGCCGCTCGTCGGGGGAGGCCACGGCCGCCGCCTCGGCGACCGCGGGGTGCTCGAGGCACGCCGACTCGACCTCGAACGGCCCGATCCGGTAACCGGCCGAGATGATCACGTCGTCCGCTCGCCCCTCGTACCAGTAGTAGCCGTCCTCGTCGGCCCGGGCCGCGTCCTTGGTGTGGAACCACTCGCCGCCGAACGTCTCCTCGGTGTCCTCTCCGGGACGGTTCCAGTAGCCCAGCGGGTAGTGAGGATTCGAGCGGGCCCGCAGGCAGATCTCTCCGCGCTCGCCCTGCTCCACCGGGCGTTCGTCCTCGTCCAGGATCTCCACGTCCCACCCCGGCATCGGTTTGCCCATGGAACCCTCCCGCACCTCCATGAACGGGTAGTTCGCGCACAACGGGTAGGACTCGGTGAGGCCGTAGTAGTCGAGCACCGTGACCCCGTACTGCTGGCGAAACCAGCGGATCGCCTCGGGGTTCAGGGGCTCTCCCGCCGAGCACACGATCCGGAACTTCTGTGGGTATCGCGGGCCGGCGTCGGAAATCGACATCATCGAGCGGATCGCGGTCGGCGTCCCGAATACGTTCGTGACGCCGTGACGCGAGAGGAAGTCGAGTTGTTTTTCGGGGTCGAAACCCCCCGAGCGCTGGTAGACGGCCTGCACCGCGCCGAGCCGCCACGGTCCCAGCAACGGGCAGATGCCCGCGGCCCAGGCCCATTCGCCCATCCCGTGGAACAGCTCGCCGTCGCGAATGTCATGGCAGTAGATGAACTCCTCGTGGGCGAGGATGTACCGGTGAGCGTGGAGGATGCCCTTCGCCAGTCCGGTCGTTCCGGACGAGTAGTACAGCTGGGCCGCGTCGTCGGCGGCGGTGTCGACACAGTCGAACGCGGTCCCTCCGCGCGAGAGCAACTCGTCGTCGAGGATCAGCAGATGCTCCACCAGCGAGCGCTCGATCCGGTCGGCGTTCGCCGCGTCGGTCACGAGCACCTTCGCCTGCGAGTCCGTCAGCCGATGGCGGATGCCCTCATCCCCATACAACACGGACATCGAGAGCAGGATCGCTCCGGTCTTCCAGGTACCGAAGAATGCGGCCGCGGTCTCCGCGGTCGCCGGCAGCAGCATCGCCACCCGGTCCCCGCGCTCCACCCCGTGCGCGGTGAGCACGTTCGCGAAGCGGTTCGAGGCGTCCTGGAGCTCCCCCCAACTCACGCGCCGGGCGCGCCCCTGAAAGTCCTCGTGGATCATCGCGAGCTTGTCGCGCGGGTGGCGGTCGCAGACGTCGGCGGCGATGTTGTAGCGGGCGGGCACGTGCCACCGGTGATTCGCGCGCGCCTCCTCGTAGGAGGAGATCGTGGTCGTAGAGGTCATAGGCGCATGATCGCGCCATGACTCGGCCTACTCAAGGGCGAGATCGGGCGCCTGACCGTGGCAGGTTCTAAGCTAATGCACCGAGGATTAGATGGACTTCGCGCTGGGCGTGCTGTTCGGGATCGGGCTGGTCGCGGTCGTGTTGGCGACGTGGGGCACCCTACGCCGTCGTGGCGTCGACCCGACGCCCGCGGCCGCGGGCATGCAGTCGGCGCTCCACGCCGCGACCGCGACGCTTCCGCACCTTCGCCGCGGGCTCACCGCCCGCACCGCCGGCCACGCCGTCCCGTATCTACGTGCGCTGACGGGCGCGGCGGCGATCGCGCTGGCCGACAGGCGAGCCGTGCTCGCGATCGACGGAGAGGGTCGCGAGCAGGTCCGCCCCGGCGATCTGCTCTCGCGCCTGCTGGAGCGCACGCCCGACCACGGGATCCACGTGGAACCTCGGCTGATCTCATCCGATCCCACATGCCCTCTGCGATCTGCGGTGCTCGTGCCGCTGATCGTCCAGGGCAAGCGAGCGGGGACGCTGATCGCGTTCTACCGCGCCGTGGGCCGCCCCAGTCAGGCCGAGCTCCAGGTCGTCCGCGAGGGCGCCAGCCTGGTTTCAGCTCAGGTCGAGCTGTCGCTCGTGGCCGCGCAGGAAGAGCGCCTGGCCAGCGCCGAGCTGCGGGCGCTGCGCGCGCAGATCTCGCCGCATTTCATCTACAACGCTCTGGCCGCGGTGGCCGGCGACATCCATGCCCGGCCGGACGAGGCGCGGGAACTCTTGAGCGATTTCGCCGAGTTCACGCGCTACCTGTTCCGAGACGGTCGCTCCTATGTGACGCTCGGCGAGGAGATCGATCACGTCGAGCGCTACCTGCGGCTCGAACAAGCCCGCTTTCGGGACAGCCTGCACGTGACGGTGGACGTTCCGGTGCAGACGCGCAGTGCCGTGGTGCCGGCCATGTCCGTCCAGCCGCTGGTCGAGAACGCGGTCCGTCACGGAGTGGAGCGCCGCGCCGGTACGGGGCGGGTCACGATCGCCGCCCACGTCGAGAACGGGGACGTCGAGCTGCGGGTCTCAGACGACGGCGTCGGGATCGAGGCCGACCGGGTGCCGGCGGTGCTCGCCGGCGCCGGCGGCGGCATCGGCCTCTCGAACGTGGACGCGCGGCTGCGAGCGACGTTCGGGGAGCGATACGCGCTTCAGATCGAGTCGCGGGTCGGGCAAGGGACCACGGCGGTGATGACCGTGCCCAACCTGCACGGCGAGAGCGCGGGGCGCGAGCTCGCGTGGACCGGATGACCGCGGATCGGCTGACGATCCTCGCCGTGGACGACGAGCGCAGCCAGCTCGAGGATCTCGCCCGCCTCCTGCGCAGCTTCCCGTCGGTCGATGACGTCGAGTGCGCCTCCGACGGCCACGACGCGCTGCTCAAGGCGTCCAATCACCGTTACGACGCGATCTTCCTCGACGTGCGGATGCCCGACCTCGACGGGCTCGAGCTCGGGAGGGTGCTGCGCCGCTTTGTCTCGCCACCCCAGCTCGTGTTCGTGAGCGCGTATGACAACGCCGCGGTCGACGCGTTCGAGTTGCGAGCGCTGGACTACCTGCGAAAGCCCGTCAGCCGCCGCCGGGTGCAGGAGGCACTCGAGCGGGTCGCCACCGCCGTGGACGCCGCTGAGCACGACGGCGGCAATGGCCGCTTACGGCCCTCCGGTCCGCCCCCGGACAGCGAGATGATCGCGGTCGCGAACGTGCGCGGCGGAACGACCCGCCTCATCGCCCGCAGCTCGATCCTGTTCGTGCAGTCACACGGTGACTTCGTCCGGATCGTGACCGACGACGGCCGGTACCTGCTTCGCGCGACGCTGGTTGACATCGAAGCGCGATGGCAGCCCTTTGGGTTTGTGCGGGTACACCGCCAGTACGTAGCCAACCTGGCGCGCGCGGTCGAGCTCCGTCCCCTGCTGGGCGGGACCGCGGAGCTCGCGTTCGCCGATGGACAGACGATCCCGATCGCCCGCCGGCAGGTGGCCGAGCTGGCGCGGCGCCTCGGGGTTTAGCCGGAACTTTTTGAGGTTGGGTGAGTGAGTTGCCTGGCCTGGCGGGCGGTTGAGGGGTTCGGGGTTGGTGTGGCTTTGGCTACGCGGCGAGCTTGACGTCGAGGAGTTCGAGCGCCTTGGCCTGGATTTTGTTGGTGTTGGTGAGGCGGGGGAAGGTGTGTTTGCTTTGGCCGATGCGTAGTTGGTTGCGGCAGACGGTGCCGAGCTCGCCGATCAGGTCGGAGAGGGTGTAGGCGGGCAGGCCGTCGGCGGTGCGGTGGTTTGCGTCTTTGGCTTTGGCGGCGGGGGATCGTTTGGCGGGCGCGACGGGGTCGGTCGGCATCAGCGGCTCGTCGTCTGTGTAGAGCATCGGCGCTAGCCGAGCTTGTAGCTCGAACAGCAGGTAGTAGGCGAGCAGGAACAGGAAGAAGTGCGCTTCGACTCGGTCGTTGAGGTAGTGGCGGATCGGCCGGACATCGAGCGCGTCTTTGATCGTGCGGTACGCGCGCTCTGCGAGCTTCAGCTGCTTGTAGACGCGCACCACCGCCTGGCTGGTCAGCTCGTCCTTGGGGCAGGTGGTGCGCAGCACGTAGATGCCGTCGAGCGCGGCCTCGGCGGCGATCTGCTCGGACTTGCGCCGATAGCTGAAGGAGCGATCGGCGATCTTTAGCTCGAAGTGCTTGGCGACCTTGTACCTGTTAGAGACGCGACCGGCGCGCTCGCCGATCTTGCCACCGGGAGCGTTGCGCAACGAGCCGCGCGGTCCTGAGACCATCTGGCAGACCTTGTCCAGCTCGCGCTCCGTCGCTTGGAGGAGGTCCTCGCGCTTGCGCGCTCGCTCCGCGGCCAGGTGCGGGTTGCGGCACACCACCAGCCGCTCTCCGGGGAACTCCTCGCTCGCGATCTCCGCGAGGTTGGTCTCGTCAAACAGCGACAGCTGCAGATCGCCCGAGCTCATCAGCTTGCGGATCTGCGCGGTCTTTAACGCGGAGACGAATCCCGCACCCAGGTCCTTGAGCGTCTTGGCGTGCGCTTCGGTGATCATCGCCCGGTCTGAGACCAGGAGCACTCGCTCGATCCCGAACCGCTCGCGGATCCTCTCCATCGCGCCCGGCAGCGTGGTCGAGTCCTCGGTGTTGCCGGGATGCACCTGGACCGACACCGGCCGTCCCTCCGGCGAGCATATGAGGCCCCAGTTGACCTGCAGCTTGCCCTTCTTGCCGTCACGGTTGTGCCCCAACGCAGCCAGCTCACAGCAGCGCCCCTCCACATAGCTGGAGGACAGGTCATAGAGCACAAACCCGCCGTCTTGCAGGTGCCGGCGCGCCAGCGTCCTCTCAATCCGGTCCTGGCGTGAGAGCAGCCAGTCCATCGCAGAAAGAAGCTCCGCCTCGGTGACCTCTCCCAGCTCAAGCTCCTCGGCGAGCGTGGTCTGCGCGAACCGGCGGGTCATCGACAGCTTCGAGGACGGCGCGATCACCAGCTGGCAGATCATCGCCACCGCCAGGTCCCGCTCCCGCAAGCGCTCCCGCGAGATCAGCCGCTCCAGATCGAGGCGGCGCAGCAGGCAAAGCACGGCGGCGACATGCCCATGACCGAGCGAGGTCTCGATCCCGAACTGCTCCTCGAGATCGACCAGGACCCGGCCGGCGAGCATCTTGCGGATCGCCTCGATGACCTCGATCGGCAGGTGCGAGAGGTTGCCCAGATTCTCGTGACGGACCTTGCCGCCCTCCCGATAGGAGCGGCGCAGCAAATACGAGGTGTACTCCACCCCGTCCTTGCCCTTCGTCCTGATTGTGGCTACATGAACCCGACCACCACGCCTAGGCACACTCGGCACTATAGCCGTACCACCGGACACACTCAACCGCAACTTTGGCTACATCACGCCGCCAAAAAGAAGCCCAACCGCCGCAATCACGAGCGATCGGGCCCCAACCACTCAAAAAGTTCCGTTTAGCGCGCACACCAGCACCGAACCTTCGGGAGGTGCCTAGCACACAAGCAGGCACCTCCCGCGGAAACCAACTAGTCGTCCTCCGCATGCTCGGCTTTGATCTTGTCCTCGAGCTGGGACATCACGTCCGGATCGCGCAAGGTCGTCACGTCGCCCAGCGCCCGGCCCTCGGCGATGTCGCGCAGCAGCCTGCGCATGATCTTCCCGGAACGGGTCTTCGGGAGGTCGTCGGCCCAGATGATCCGCTTGGGCCGCGTGAACTTGCCGATCCTGCTGCCCACGTGGTCGCGGATCTCCTGCTCCAGCTCGTCCGTGCCCTCGAGGTCGCCCTCGAGCGTCACGAACGCGCAGATCGCCTGTCCGCTGTCCTCGTCGCTCTGGCCGATTACCGCGGCCTCCGCGACCTTCTGGTGCGAGACGATCGCCGACTCCACCTCCGCGGTCGAGAGCCGGTGGCCCGAGACGTTGACCACGTCGTCGATCCGCCCGATGATCCAGAAGTAACCGTCCTCGTCCTTGCGCGCGCCGTCGCCGACGAGGTAGGTCTCCTTGCCGAACTTCGAGAAGTACTGCTCGATGAACCGCTCGTCCTCCCGGTAGAGGGTGCGGAGCATCGCCGGCCACGGCCTCGTCAGGACCAGCAGGCCCGGCTCGCCGGGCTCGAGCTCCTTGCCCTCGCGCTCGTCGACGACCGTGGCGGCGATCCCCGGATACGGGAACGTCGCCGACCCGGGCTTGGTCGAGACGATGCCCGGCAGCGGCGTGATCATGATCTGCCCGGTCTCGGTCTGCCACCAGGTATCGACGATCGGGCACCGCTCGCCGCCGACGACCTTGTAGTACCAGAGCCATGCCTTGGGATTGATCGGCTCGCCGACCGTGCCGAGCAGGCGGAGCTTGTCGAGATTGTGCTTCTCGACGTGCTCGGTGCCCCATTTGATGCAGGCGCGAATCGCCGTCGGCGCGGTGTAGAAGATCGTCACGCCGTAGCGCTCGCACAGCTCCCACCAGATCCCCTTGTGCGGGTAGTCCGGGGCGCCCTCGAACATCACGCTGGTGGCGCCGTTGGCCATGGGGCCGTAGACGATGTAGGAGTGGCCGGTGACCCAGCCGACGTCGGCCGAGCACCAGTACACGTCCTCGTCGGGATGCAGATCGAAGACATAGCGGTGCGTCGAGGCGACGCCGGTGAGGTAGCCGCCGGTCGTGTGCAGGACGCCCTTGGGCTTGCCCGTCGAGCCGCTCGTGTATAGGACGTACAGGGGATGCTCGGCGTCGAGCTCCTCGGCCGGGCACTCGTCGCCGGCGCTTTCCATCGCCTCGTGGTACCAGACGTCGCGGCCGTCCTTCATCTCGCATTCGGCGTCGGTGTGCTTGACGACGACGATGTGCTCGATCGTGTCGAGGTCGGCCATCACGGAATCGACCTGTTGCTTGATCGGGGCGGTCTTGCCCTTGCGTCGCGCCCCGTCCACGGTGATCAGCGCCTTGGCCTCCGAGAACTCCATGCGCTCCCGGACCGAATCCGCGGAGAAGCCACCGAACACCACGTTGTGCGGCGCCCCGATCCGCGCACACGCGAGCATCGCGACGACGACTTCGGGGATCATCGGCAGGTAGATGCCGACGATGTCGCCCTTGCCGATCCCCAGATCCTTGAGCGCGTTCGCGAAGCGCTGGACGTCGCGATGGAGATCTCCGTAGGTGAGATCCCGCTCTTCGCCCTCTTCTCCACGCCAGTGGAACGCGACGCGCTCTCCGTGTCCGGCCTCGACGTGCTGATCCAGGCAGATGTACGACGCGTTGAGCTTCCCGTCGGCGAACCACTTGTAGAACGGCGGGTCGGAGTCGTCGAGTGCCTCGGTGGGCTCCTTGAACCAGCTCAGCTCCTTGGCCTGGCTCAGCCACCACCCTTGCCAGTCCCGCTCAGCCTCCTCGTAGACCGACGGGTCGGCGAGCAATGCATGCTCGCGAAATTCCTCGGGAGGGTCGAACCGCTCGATCTCGAGCAGCTTGTCGAGTTCCGCCTCGAGGTTTGAAGTTGTCTCCATGCGTGCCATGGGGAACGTCTACCCACGATCGCAGCAGGCAAAATCAATTGACGTACGCGCCCCCGACACCCGGGGGCGCACCTCAGGACGGTCGAGCTACTCGGCGTGCCCGTACGCCGCGATCTCCGCCTTCTCCTTCTCGCTCAGCTCCTTCGGGACCTCGCCCTTGGCGAGCTTCTCGCTCTGCACGTGCTCGCGGATCTCGTCGACGATCTCCGGGTTCGCCAGCGTCGACACATCGCCGACGTCGGCGAAGTTGGAGACCGCGGCGATCACCCGCCGCATGATCTTCCCCGAGCGGGTCTTCGGCATGTCGGGGACGATCCACACGTTCTTCGGGCGCGCGATCGCCCCGATGTCCTTGACGATCGTCTGCGAGACCTTCTTCGCCAGCTCGTCGCTTGGCTCATAGCCCGGCTTGAGCGACACGTACATCTCGACGATCTTGCCGCGGACCTCATCGACCACTGGAACGGCCGCGGCCTCGGCGACCTCGTCGACCTCGATCGCCGCCGACTCGATCTCCTTGGTCCCGAGCCGGTGCCCGGCGACGTTGATGACGTCGTCGACGCGGCCGAGGATCCGGAAGTAGCCGTCGGCCGCCTGCACCGCGCCATCGCCGGAGAAGTACGGCCAGTCACGCCAGTCCTTGCTGTCCTTGTTCGTGTTGTACTTCGCGTAGTAGGTGTCGACGAACCGCTCCGGCTGCCCCCAGATCGTCTGGAAGATCCCCGGCCACGGGTTGCGGATGCAGATGTTGCCCGCCTTGCCCGAGCCCGCGGGGATCTCGTCGCCGTTCTCGTCGAAGATCACCGGGTAGATGCCGAGTACCCCCGGCCCGCAGCTTCCGGGCTTCATCGGCTGGAGCCCGGGCAGGGTGCTCCCGAGGAAGCCGCCGTTCTCGGTCTGCCACCAGGTGTCGGTGATCGCCGCCTGGCCCTTGCCGACGAACTCGTGGTACCACCGCCAGACGTCGGGCTCGATCGGCTCGCCGACCGTCGTCATCGTCTTGAAGTGGTAGTTGTACTTCTCCGGCTCGTTCGGCCCAAGCTTGCGGAGCATCCGGATCGTCGTCGGCGCGGTGTGGAAGATGTCCACGCCGAGCTTCTCCGCGATCCGCCACGGCCGACCCGGGTCGGGGTACGTCGGAACCCCCTCGTACATCACGCTCGTGGTCCCCAAGGAGAGCGGGCCGTACACGATGTACGAATGGCCGGTGATCCAGCCGATGTCGGCGAAGCACCAGTAGGTGTCGTCGGGGTGGATGTCCTGGTAATACTTCGACGTGCCGGCGACATAGCTCAGGTAGCCACCCGACGAGTGCTCGCAGCCCTTCGGCCGTCCCGTCGTGCCGCTCGTGTACATCAGGAACAGCGGCGCCTCCGCGGGCATCGACTCCGGCTCGACCTGTTGCCCGCGGTACTGCTCGAGCAGCTCGTCGATGAAGAAGTCGCGGCCCTCGACCATCTCGCTCTTGGAGTGGTACTCGCCGGGAATCCGGCGCCAGACGAGGATCTTCTCGACCTCGATCCCATCCTTGCGGGCCGCCTCGATCGCGTCGTCGGCCTTGATCTTGTGATCCATGAGTTGACCGTTGCGGTAGTAGGCATCCATCGTCACGAGGACCGTGCTCTTCGCGTCGCCCATCCGCTGACCGCAGGCGGTTCCGCTGAAGCCGCCGAAGACCTCTGAATGGATGACGCCCAAGCGCGCGCAGGCGAGCATCGAAACCGGAAGCTCGGGCACCATCGGCAGGTGGAACGTGATCCTGTCGCCGACCTTGGCGCCGATGAAGTCCTTGATCAATGCAGCGAACTCGTTGACCCGGCGGTGGAGCTCCGCGTAGGTGATCTCCTGGGTCTCGTCCTCCTCGAGCTCGGGCACCCAGATCAACGCGTTCTTCTCACCGCGGGAGTCGAGATGCCGATCCACGCAGTTGACGCAAACGTTCAGCCGCCCGCCGACCCACCACTTCCAGAACGGCGCGTTGCTGGTATCGAGGATCGTGTCCCACTTCTTGTCCCAGTCGAGCATCTCCGCGTACTCGACGAAGCACTCGGGAAAGTGCTCCTCGCTGAACCGCTGGAGGATCGCGGGATCGTTGGCGTTCGCCTGGGCGGCGAACTTCTCCGGCGGCGGGTAGTACTCCTCCTCGCGCCAGTGGACGGCGATCTGCGCCTCGGACAGCTCCTCCCCGGCGGTCTCCTGCGCCTGCGCTGCCCCTTCGGTGGTCTCTGCCATCTGGTAGCTCTCCTTATCCCTGTTGCCCGGGCAGCCCGCGGCGCCGGCTCGAGTGGCCGGCGCCCGGGCTTGGCCGCAGATTGCGTTTTTTCTGACTTTAGTTGTACTCGCTCACGGTTTCGAGAGCGTGCCCGTCAGCGGCGGAGCGGGACCACGGGCATCAGGACCCGGCCGAACGTCGAGTTGACCACCGCCGCCATCGACGCGTACCACGCGACGATCGCGGTCGCCAGGCCGACCCAGCCTCCGAGCTTGATCGTGCCGTTCGTGGCGGAGTGGGTGCCGGCCAGGGCGGAGTTCCCGATGCCGAGGATGATGAACGTGATGGCCAGCAGCAGAAACACCCCCGCGACGGCGGCCGTGGTGCGTAGCGAGGCGACGAACATGTAGGCCGTGAAGATCCCCCACATCCACAGGTACAGACCGAGCCCGCTGAACACCTCCGTCGGCGCGTTCTGGGCGACCGAGTGGACGACGAAGTAGAGCGAGACCCAGAACATGCCGAACGAGCAGAACGCCACGGCGCCGAACGTGTTGCCGGTCCGGAACTCCCAGAGCCCCGCCGCGAACTGAGCGATCCCGCCGTAGGCGAGCGCGAGCGCCGCGACCATTGGCAGGAGCCCACCACCCGGCACGTGTTGGTTGCCGACCAGACCGGTGTTGACCAGGCTGAGCACGAACGTCGTCCCGGAAAACGCCGCGAGGCCGAGCGGCCCCGGGTCCGCCGGGGTCCAGCCGGCGAGCCTCCCGCCCGTCGGCTCTGTTGCAGGGGGCGCCGGCGCGACGTCCGCCTCACGCCCAGGGACACGAGCAGCTTCCATCTATACCTCCTACCGATCGTTGAAGGGTCGCGGGGCACGTTGCCCTGCGGAACGCCGGGTGGCAACCGCGGATCGGTGAACGGCGCCGGCAGCACGGCGAACGGCCGTCAGGCGGCGACGGGCGGCGGCCACTCGGGCCGCGACCCTCTACTTGCGACGCTTGCGCTTGCGTTTCGGAGTGCCGGCGCGGGTGGCTTGGGGCGCCGGCACCCCCACGGTTTCAGGGGCCGGTGTCGGTGCCGGCTTGGCTCGACCACGGCCCGGCCGGCCGACACCGCCGCGGGCCGCGGCCGCTTGCGCCCGCTGCTCCCGGAGGCTCTGGCTCGACGGCCACGGCTCGCCCTTGCCGGTCTGCCAGGCGGGGGGGACGCCCGACGGCCAGCGGCCCGAGATCAGGTACCCCAGCGCCAGCAGCCAGTACGCCTGCACGATCGGGACCTGGATGATCTGGAACAGGACGAGGATGCCGGCGAACACACCGAGGTACCCCATGAACCGGGTGAGAAGTCCAACCCGCATCGCGTTCAGCGAAATCAGCACGAACGCGAATGCCAGCAGCAACGCGGATGCCTGTCCGACGAGCTGGAGACCCACGAGCCCGCTCCCGCTCGTGATGTTGTGCGCCTCCTGATACGTCTGGCTGCCGGTGGTGGCGAACTGATGCGCCTTGACCGCGATCAGAACCGCGTACCCGATGCCCGCGACGGCCGCGGCCACGCCGCCGACGATCGCCAAGATCCGGAGCCATGGCTGGACCTTCGCGTTGCGGGCGCGGGCGGCGCCGTATAGATAGACGAGCGTCGCGGCGAGGGTCAGCGATCCGAGCGCGTTGAACACGGCGGCGGTCACGTCGAGCGCGGAGCGCTTGTTGGCCGTGATCAGGTCGAGGGTGAGCTCGCTCACCTTCGCGTGGGGGCCCGCCAGGCTAATGATCGACCCCACGAGGAGAAAGACCGCGGCGAGCACCGCGATCGCGGCCGCGCGCGTGCGCACGCGCGCCTCGTAGCGGAGTCGCTCGTCAGGGCTCATCGTGGTCTCTGTAGCCACCAGCCAGCCAGTGTACGTCCGCGCCGGGCGTCACGCGCACATGGTGGCTACCATAGACCGCATGGAAGGAAGCGGTTTCGGCGGTCTGTTCGGGGATCCGGACGAGCTCCAGCGGCGGTTGGGCGAGTTCGCCGAGCAGATGCAGGGCGCCCAGCGCCTCGCCTGGGCGGACAACGCGATCAAGCTCGCGGTCGACCTGACGGTCGCCGCCATGAACCGCGTCAACATCCAGGGCACCACCGACCAGCAGGCGGAGCAGCTCCGCCGGGTCATGGCGATCGTGTTCCCAGAGGCCGTCACCCTGGTGCGCGAGGCGCGCGAAGGCCTTCAGTAGCCGGACTCGGACCGCGTCTATAGAGCTCCGAGCACGAGCTCGTCGTGCTCGGCCGGCTTGACGTCGCGGAACACGTCGCGCACCGTGCCGTCGGGGCCGATCACGAACGTGCTGCGCTCGTTGCCCATGTACGTGCGCCCGTACCGCGACTTCTCCACCCACACGCCGTAAGCCTCCGCGACCGAGTGGTCCTCGTCGGAGAGCAGGGGAAACCCGAGGCCGTACTTCTCGTCGAACTTGGCTATGGGTTTCACGGGGTCAGGTGAGACCCCGAGCACCACCGCGTCCGCGTGCTGATAATCGGCCTGGTGATCGCGCACTCCGCATGCCTGCGCGGTGCAGCCCGGCGTGTCGGCCTTGGGGTAGAAATACAGTACGACGGTCTTGCCGCGGAACCCCGACAGCGACACTGGGTTGCCATGCTGGTCGGGGAGCGTGAAGTCGGGGGCCTTCTCGCCGGTCTGAGGTGCCATGAGCGGTGGAAGCCTACTTGAGGAGCCTCGACAGGCGCCGGTCCTTGAGGAGCTTGCCCTCGGTCTGGCAGGACGGGCAGTAGCACATGACGTAGTCCTCATAGAACACGGCCTCGAGGCGGTCCCCGCAGCGCGGGCACGGCTCGCCGTTGCGGCGGTGGACGGTCAGCGGCATCGGCAGCTTGTCGGGGATCGGTAGCTCGAGCATCTCCTCATAGTGGGCGAGCGCGCCGCCCAGCCGGGTCACGATCGCCTCCCGCAGCCGGTCGATCTCGTCGGGCTCGAGGTCGGAGCCTCGCTTGAACGGCGAGATCATCGCCGTGTGGAGGATCTCATCGACCCACGAGCGCCCGATCCCCGCGATCACGTGCTGGTCGCGCAGGAGCGCGTAGAGCGGCCTGGGCTGGTCGAGCAGCGAACCGAGGGCCGGCGGATCGGGCCAGGCCTCGGGGCCCATGTCCGCAACCGTCTCCTCGTTCTCTAGCTCCGCGCTGGGTAGCAACTTGGCCCACGCCCTCTGCCGCGTGCCGAACTCGCGCAGCCGTAGCTCGCGCCCGTCGTCGAGCCGGAGCAGCACCCGCGAGGTGCGGTCGCGAAGCGACGCGGGGGTGTCGAACAGCTGCAGGCGGCCGGCCGACATCAGGTGGATCACCAGGGTCTTCTCGCCGTCGAACCGGATCAGGAACAGCTTCCCCCGCCGGTCGACGCCCTCGATCATGCGCCCTTCGAGTGCCGTCAGCGGCGGGTCGAAGCTCTTGAGCGCGTTGATCCCGGGCGCCAGCGCGGACTTCACGCGGGCACCGCGCACCGCCGCACCGATCAGGCGCGCGGTGATCTCGACCTCGGGCAGCTCCGGCATGCGTGTAACCGAGGTTAGTCATTCCCGCCGTGTGTATCCGCCGGCGCCGGTAGGCACGACCGCGACCTTTTAGTAACCGATTGTTCGCCGGCGTTGAATTTCGCTTTACGTAGCCGAAGAAGACTGGCGCCATGAGTGACCTACTGGCAATCGTTGGACCACTTGACACCGACGAGGAGCTGATCGAGCAGATCGCGCTCCGCCGGCCCCACCGTGTGACCGTGCTCGTCGAGGATGCGCAGACCGACCTCGCGTCGGACGAGTCGAGCGCCGCCGGCATCCGGGACCGGCTCGCCGCTCTGCTGCGCATGATCGAGAAGCGCACGGGCGCGGCGGTGGTAGGTCTCGCCGGCAGCCGCGACCAGCTCTACGGCTGGCGCTTTGACCGCGTCGTGGGCGGGCGGGCGCCGGTCGCGGCCTGAGCCGCCCCGGCCCTGCCGAACCGCCCTGGCCCCGCGACCTACCCCGCCACCGGGAGGCTGAACCGCACGCTGGTCCCCTGCGCCGCCTCGGCCAGCCAGATCCGCCCGCCGTGGGCCTCGACGATCGCGCGCGAGACGGCGAGGCCCAGCCCCGCGCCGGCGCTGGTGCGTGCGACATCGGCGCCGCCTCGGTAGAACGCGGTGAACACGCGGTCTCGCTCCTCGGGGGCGATGCCGTCGCCGGTGTCGGCCACCTCGACCTCGATCGCGTCGGCCACCGGCTCGGCGCGCACCACCACGCTCCCGTCCGCCGGGGTGTGGCGGATCGCGTTCTGGATCAGGTTGAACAGGACCCGCTGGAGCTTCTCCGGGTTCGCGCGCGCCGGCCGGAGCGCATCGGGCACCTCGGCGCTCACGGCGACCCCCTTCACCTCCGCCTGCACGCGCATGGCCGCCACCGTCTCGCCCACGAGCTCACCCAGGGGCACGCGCTCGAGCGTCCAGCGGATGTCGCCGGCCTCCAGCCGCGAGAGCTCGAACAGGTCGTCGATCAGCGAGCTCAGGGCGTCGATGTGGGTCCGCATGCGCGTCAGGTAGCCGCGGCGGGTCTGCTCGTCGACGATGTCGTCGCCGACGGCCTCGGCGAGCAGGCGCAGCGAGGTGATCGGCGTGCGGAGATCGTGCGAGACGGCCGCCACCAGGTTGCGGCGCGCGGCGTCGGACTGGTCGCGCATCGCTTCCTCGGCGCGCAGGCGAGCGATCATCGCGTTGCCGGCATCGGCGAGGTCGCCGAGCTCGTCGCGGGCGCTGGTCTCGATCACCACGTCGCGCTCTCCGCGACCGACCGCGGTCAGTCCGTCGCGGACCGCGTGGACGTCCTTGAGGATCCCCGCCGCGAGCAGCTTCGCGGCCACGACCGCGATCACTCCGGTCCCGAGCACGATCGCCGCCACCACCCGGGCGTCGTGGCCGGAGACGATCATCAGCAGGCCGAATGCGATCAGCGCGAGGAGCACCGGCGCCACCACGATGGCCACGGCCAGCGCGAACTGGCGGGAGAGCGAGCCGGCCCAGCTGCGGATCCGTGTCACCGGTTCCCGCCCTGCTCTACGGCTGGAAGCGGTAGCCGACGCCCCACACGGTCTGGATGTGGCGCGGCTCCGACGGGTCGGGCTCGATCTTGGCGCGCAGGCGGCGGATGTGAACGGTGACCGTCGAGGTGTCGGTGTAGAACGAGTACTGCCACACCGCGTCCATCAACTGATTGCGTGAGAAGACCTGGCCGGGATGACGGGCCAGGAACAGCAGCACCTCGAACTCACGCTGGGTGAGCTGGATCTCCTCGCCGCGGACGAACACCCTGCGAGCGCCCGGATCGATCGTCAGGTCCGAAAGCTCGATTGGCGCCGCGTGGCCGGGCGAGGTGTCGACGCGCCGCAGGACGGCGTCGACGCGGGCGACGAGTTCGGCGGGCGAGAACGGCTTGACGACGTAGTCGTCGGCGCCCAGGCGCAGGCCGATGATGCGATCGGCCTCCTCGCCCTTGGCGGTGAGCAGGATGACCGCGATACGGTCGCGGTCGTGATCGCGCAGCCGGCGCATCACCTCGAGCCCGTCGAGACCGGGGAGCATCAGGTCGAGCACCACGAGATCGGGGCGGCTGCTCGCCGCGGCCTCGATCGCCCGCATTCCGTCGGAGGCGATGCGCGTCTTGTAGCCCGCGTGCTCGAGGTAGCGTGCCACCACTTCGGCGATCGTCGGCTCGTCATCGACGACCAGTACCGAGCCCCGGGCGTGGTCCTCCATGCCGGCGATTGTGGCAGCGAGGGGCGGGTATGAGGGCCAGGCGGAGGCGTTGTTCATCGCCTGTTCAGCACTCGAGGGCGGATAAGCTGCTGGCCCGATGACCGCGACGCTGGCACCCGACGACGTCGTCCGCACCCATGCGGAGGCGGCGGAGAATGCTCGGGAGCCGTTGCTCGTGCTCGATCCGCTGCGGGCGTTCATGGACGCGCACGACCTGGCCGCGCCGCCCGATGTGAGCGCCACCCCGATCGGCGAGGGCCATTCCAACGTGACCTTCGCGCTGTCCACCGGCGTGGTGGTGCGCCGGCCGCCCCGGGGGCCGCTGCCCCCCAGCGCGCACGACGTCCTGCGCGAAGCCCGGCTGCTACGCGCGCTGGAGCACACCCCCGTGCGGGTGCCCAGGGTCCTCGCGGTGTGCGATGACCTCGATGTGATCGGCGCCCCGTTCTACGTGATGGAGCAGGTGCACGGCGAGGTGATCACCGATTCGATGCCCGAGGCGCTCGACGCGCCCGTCCAGCGCGACCGGATCGCCGACGAGCTGATCGACGCGCTGGTCGAGCTGCATTCGGTCGAGTGGACCCTGATCGGACTGGAGGGATTTGGCAAGCCCACGGGTTACCTCGAGCGCCAGCTGCGGCGGTTCACCGGGCTGTGGGAGCACAACCGCACCCGGGACGTCCCCGAGGTCGAGGAAGTGGGCAGATGGCTGGCCGCGAACATGCCGGAGTCGCCGCCGGCGACGATCGTCCACGGCGACTACCGGCTCGGCAACACGATGTTCGCCGTGACGGCTCCGGCCCACCTGGTCGCGATCTTCGACTGGGAGATGGCGACGATCGGTGATCCCCTCGCCGACGTCGGGTACATGATGATCCACTGGACGCAGGCCGGCGACCGGGTCGGCAAATTCAATCTGCACAGCGTCACGACGCTTCCCGGCTTCCCCACGCGCGAGGAGCTCGTCGAGCGCTACGAGGAACGCGCCGGGCGCTCGGTGCAGGCGCTCGACTGGTACGTGGCTTTGGCGCTGTGGAAGGCGGTCGTGTTCATGGAGGGCAACTACAAGCGCGCGGTCGTGGGCTCGACCGACGATCCTTATCTCCTTTCGTTCGGCGACGGCGTCCTCGAGCTCGCCCAGCGGGCGCTGGACGTCACCCGGCATGGCTTCTGAGAACGGCCGCGGGACCTACCGCGGCCTGCTCGTCGACTGGGGCGGAGTGTTGACCACGAGCCCGTTCGCCTCGTTTGAATCGTTCTGCGAGATCGAGGGCCTCGAACCCGAGACCATCGGCCGGCGCTTTCGCGAGGACCGCGACTGCCGCAAGCTGCTGATCGGGCTCGAGACCGGCGAGCTCCCCGAGCAACAGTTCGAGCCGCGGTTCGCTGCGCTGCTCGGCGTGAGCCCGGCCGGCTTGATCGACCGGCTGTTCGCAGGCTCCCGGCCCGAGGAGCAGATGCTGGCAGCGGTGAAGCGGGCACGCCAGGCCGGCGTCCGGACCGGGCTGATCTCGAACTCCTGGGGCACCCGCCGCTACGACCGCGCGTTGCTCGCCCAGTTGTTCGATGGGACCGTTATCTCGGGCGAGGTCGGAATGCGCAAGCCGGCGCAGGAAATCTACGCCCTGGGCGCGAAGAGCATCGGCGTCGAGGCGCGCGAATGCGTGTTCGTCGACGATCTGCCCTTCAACCTCGAGCCGGCGGCGGAACTCGGAATGGCGACCGTTCATCACGTGAGCTCGGAGCAGACGATCGACGAGCTCGAGCGACTGCTCGGAGTCCCCCTGCGCTGAGACCGGCATGCCATACCCGAGGCGCGCCAGCCCGAATTGTCAGAGCACGACGGTTGACGTGCGGCTATGCCCGCCGTCGGACCGAGATCTGTCTCAATACGCACGGATTGGAGGCATCCAGGTTTGTCAGCGTTAGAGACCCTCGGCCGCGTTCGTCGAGTGCTTCCTGAGACCGCCAGCGCAGTGCGGGTACTCGAGGCCGATCCCGACCTGGGGAGCGGGATCGACCCGGGACACCGCCAGCTCGCGATCGCGGCGTCGATTGCGCCGGCCTTCCATTTCGAGCGGGGCCCCTGGAGGTTCTCCCCGCCCCCTGATCCGGCTGGGCTGGGGGCGCTCGTACTGACGGGAATGATCGTGATCCAGATCGACACCGGTCCGCGGTCGCACGTCGAGCTCCTCGGTGACGGAGATGTCGTAAGCCCATGGGCGGGCGACCGTGACGAGCTGGCGATTCCGTCGGTGGTGAACGCCACGGTCGTCTCGAATCTTCGGGTCGCGCTTCTGGACCGCGGGTTCTCGCTTCGGACCGCGCGCTGGCCCGAGATCCACGCCGCGCTGATCCAGCGGCTGATGGTGCGCACGCGCAGACTGAGCCTCCAAGCGGCGATCAACGCGGTGACGCGCGTGGAGGACCGGCTCGAGCTGACGCTTTGGGAACTGGCGTATCGCTTCGGGCGCATGACGCGCGACGGCATACTGCTCGACCTGCCGATAACTCACTCGCAGCTGGCGGACATGCTGGCCGCGCAACGACCATCGGTGAGCACTGCGGTGGGGCGGTTGCAGACCCAGGGTCGCACGGTGAGGATCGATCGCCATCGTTGGCTGATGCGCGGTGAGGCGCCGCGGATTCTCGACAGCCTGGCCCGTCAGAGCGGGCTGCGCGCCTGAGGTGCGGCGGGGCTGCTCGATGTTGGTGCGGCCACCCGCCGGGCGCTGAGCCTATCGTGGTAGGACAGTCCTGCGTTCGGTGCGCGTGCGACCTCGACCCGCGTCGGGCTCCCGATGCGCGGGTATTCGCTAGGCAATGAGGCGGAACGATGGATACGCCGTAGCGAGCGAGCGCCGAACCCTTGTCGCGGTGCTCGACTCCGACCCCGACCTAGCCGAGGATCTCGACGGCGAGCAACTGCGGATTGCGCGCCAGCACGCCCTGGCAGAGCTCGTCAGCGTCCCTGCGGGGCGTTGGCTGATTGCCCCTGACGACATCGATGGGGTGGCCAATCTCGGTCTGCTGCTCGTCGACGGCCTGCTCGCGCGGGAGGTGACGGTCGGGGACTACACGTGTGCCGAGCTGTTGGGTCCGGGCGACGTGCTCCAGCCCTGGCTTCGCATCGGGCCGGACAACTCGGTCGCCAGCGAGGTCGACTGGGAGGTCGTCGAGCCCGCCGAGGTGGCCGTGCTCGGCCGTGGGTTTCTCAAGCGCATCGCCCCATGGCCAGAGATATCGGCGGCGATCGCCCGGCGCTTGATGCAGCGAAGCCATTGGCTGGCATTTCACCTGGCGGTCTGCGGCCTGCGTCGTATCGACGACCGGCTGCTGATCGTCCTGTGGCACTTCGCGGATCGCTGGGGCACCGTGACCCCGGAGGGGGTTCGCATCAACGTTCGCCTGACCCACGACGTGCTTGCGGCCGTGATCGGTGCGCGTCGGCCGTCGGTGACCACGGCGCTCAGGCGGCTGATCGAAGAAGACCGGATCCGACCGCGGCCGCGGTCTCGATGGCTGCTGCTCGGTCCGCCCCCACCCGAGCTTCAGGAGGTGCACAACCGTTCACGGCGCCCCGCCAAAGGACGGCGATAGGGGGCGACTGAACGGACTACTCGCCCGGCGGGGAGTAGTCCCCCGAAGAGCGGCGTTGCTGACGCGCAGTCCCGAGACAGCGGCGGACGTCGTCGTCGAGCTCGACGTGGACGTACATCTCGCCGAAGTCGTACACGTCGATCTGGTGGCCCCGGGCGACGAGCTGTTTGGCGAGCTCGACGAAATCTCCCGAAGCCAGCTCGGCGATCTGCTGCTCGACCTTTGCCGGGTGGCCGTCGCTCTCGACGAACAGGCCGCGGCTGCATGTCCTCAGCTCATCGGCGTCACCGGCGGTGAACGAGATCGTCAGCTCGAGCTGGAGGATGAGCGCCTCACCCCGCTCATACTCGGCCACCCACTGCTCCCAGGACTCATCGCCGGCGGCCGCTTCTGCTCGAGCATGCGCCAACGCCTCCGGCGTATCGTCGAGCCGCGCGCGCGCCGACAGTCGCTGGACGGAGAACACATACTCCGCATTCCCCGCTGGGCTGCCTCGCAACTCGAAACGTTCGCGCGCTGACGCTCCTCGGCGCGCTGGGCGCGATGGCGAGCGAGGACCCGAACTGTCAATCGTCGAACACACGCGGGCCCGTACCCGTCATGTGACGAACGAACGGCGCGCCGGCGTCCCTTCGCACGCAGAGGTTGGGGTAGTCCAAAGCTGTGTGATCAAACCAGATCACAGCACTGGATTACCCCTCTGAAGGAGGTTTACGATGAGTACAGGCACTCCGCCTGCGGCACGCAGCACCACGAACGGGGCGGCCGGTGAGCTAGGACTATGGCGCGAGCACGCGCGCGTATTCCTGCAGCCGATTGCCGCGCCGTCGATCCTCGGACTGTTCGGCTTCTCGGCTGCGACCTTCATGGTCACGGCGTACCTCGTCGGCTGGTACGGAAAGGCGACCTCGCCCTTGTTGATCTTCCCCTTCGCCACCGCCGCCGGCGGTATCGCGCAGGGCGCCGCCGCGCTGTGGGCGTACAAGGCCCGCGACGGCCTCGCCACCGCGGTGCACGGGATCTGGGGTGCCTTCTGGCTCGCCTACGGGTTCCTGAACTTCATGATCGCCCTCAAGCTGATCCCCGCGCCTGCCGCGCACGCCGCAGTACCCGAGCTCGGCTACTGGTTCTTCGTCTTGGCCGCGATCACGCTCGCCGGCGCAATCGCCTCACTCGGCGAGAGCCTCGCTCTCTCGGCCGTCTTGTGGCCGCTGTGGGTCGGGGCTGGATTCCTCGGCGTCTTCTACCTGGTCGGGGGCTCGGGCTGGGAGAAGGTCGGTGGCTATGTGACGATGGCCTCCGCGTTCACCGCGTTCTACGCCGCGACGGCGATGATGTTCGCGAGCACGTTCGGCCGTGTCGTATTCCCGCTTGGCAAGTATCGGCGGGCCGCGAACGTACCCGGCGGGCAGCACACCTACCCGATCCAGTTCGAGCTTGGTGAGCCAGGCGTCAAGCAGGGGCAGTAGCCGAATCTGGACCTTCGCCAAGCGTTCACCGGAGCCTCGCCGGCGGGTAGTGAACCGCCGGCGAGGCGCACGCACGAGGGGAGCTCACTCCTCGACCAGCCGGCCCCGATCCTCGCCCGCGCGACGCAGGCGGCGGACGAACGGCAGACTGGCGAGCGTCACGTCCTGCCTTCCCCTGCGACCGCGGCGCGTGCTGGAACGGCCCGGTCAGCCTGGCTCGCGGTCCGCTCCTCGGAGGCGAGCGCCGTGGCGACGTCTCGCGGGTATGTAAAGCGGGCGCCGAACGTGAGCACGCCTCCAGCGGCGAGCGTGATCAGCAGCATCAGGAAAGTGAGGTGAAGACCCTGGGCGCTGGCGCCCGCACCAAAGCCGTTCGCGCCCGAGACGGTTCGGCCGCTGCCCAGCGCGTCGGCGAGCGCTCCGAAGGAGACGGGAGCGGCGGCGACCATCAAGCGGCGCAGGACGGTGCGGACCGCTTCGGCTCGACCCCACAGGCGATGGTGCATGACATCGAGCCGGGCGGCATTGAGCGGCGGGTCACGGCCTGCGAAGGCGATCGCGGCCAGCAGGAAGAACGGCATCGCGGCGGCCAACGGCATCAATAGCAGCCCGGGGAGGAACAGCAGCGCGGCGATCACGTAGCTGGCGCCGCCTACCAGGATGCGAGCATTCAGCTTGCCTCGACCGAGCAGCCAGTCAGCCAGCGACCCGCCCGCCACCACGCCGATCAGCGCGGCGACGCCGAGGGCGACGACCACGAGCGTCGCGACCCCGTGCGAGAGCCCGAAGCGGCCCTGCACGAGCTCGACTCCGAACGTCTGAACGCCGGTGAAGTAGTAGTAGCCGAGCGCCGAGGCGACGATCAGCACGACATTGGTGCGGACCCGGAGCACGTACCGAGTCGCACGCCAGAGCGACATCTCGGCGGGGTCGCGATCGAGCACGAGGTCTTCCTCGGGCCGGATGTCCTGCTCGGCAACCCCACGTTGGGCGACGGTGCGCTCGACCTCGTCGGAGTGATCCGCCGGCGCCCGCTGCGCCGCCCGGCTCCCGGCCGGGATGATCTCGGTCGCGCCCGGCTCGAGCCGGCTCTGACCGCCGCGCGCCGGCTCGGGCAGCCAGCGCTTGATC
This sequence comes from uncultured Solirubrobacterales bacterium, assembly GCA_963731355.1. GTDB lineage: Bacteria > Actinomycetota > Thermoleophilia > Solirubrobacterales > Solirubrobacteraceae > Palsa-465. The sequence continues at coordinate 93,779 of CAVSUS010000011.1, forward strand.
GCGTAAGCGACTGCCAGGCTCGGCAGCGCGAGCACCACGAACGCCGCGCGCCAGGAGAGAAGCGAGGCGAACTCGCCGCTGATCAGAAAGCCAAAGCCGGCTCCGATGAGCTCGCCGCTCAGGATCAACCCGTAGATGTAGCCGCGGTCGCGAGCCGGGAAAAAGTCGCCGACCAGCGATGACAGCGTCGGTCCCGCCGGCGCGACGAACAGGCCGAGCGCCATCCGGATCAACAGCAACATCAGAAACGACTGCGAGACGCCGCTCACGGCCTCGGCGAGGCTCCAGGCGACGATGCCGGCGACGAGCAGACGCACACGGTTCGTGCGGTCGGTGAGCAACCCGACCGGCACGGTGGCGAGCGCGGTCATCAGCGACGGAATCGACGCCAGCAGGCCGAGCTCAGTGTTGGAGATCCGAAGCGCGGTCTCGAGCTTGGCGGCGGTCGCCCCGATCGTGGCCACATCGGCGGCGTCCGCCGCCAGCACCCCGCCCAGCAGGAGGATCACCCTTGCGCGGGCGGGGCCGCCGCTGCGTGTCTCGAGCCAACGCCGGCCGTCGCTCCACAGCCGTTGGGCGCCGAGCGCGACTCTGTTACCGGTAAGCGCCGTGACGGTGGCTCCGAGAAGGCACACCGTCAAGCCCGAGGAGTCCGTGAGCGACGGGACGTTCAGAGGACACGGGCGGGATCGTTTCCGTCGCCTGGCCGATGGCGATCAGCTCGTCGACCAGCGCCAGCAGTTGCTCGTGGGCCTGCCGTTTGGGTCGGCCAATCGCGCGGACGGCAAACGTGCCCGCCTCGTCCGGCGTCACTTTCCCACGCTGGTCGGGCCGCCGCCGCCGCGGCAGCGAGATGAGACGCCCCCGGCGGTCGGCTCGCGTCTGCTCACCCCACTCGAGGACGCGCCGCAGGCGCTCATCCTCGACCGACTGCGGCGCCTGCGTGCCCACTACCTCGGCGGCGTAACGGTATAGGTCCTGGCGCAAGTCGTCCGGGACCCAGTCGTTGTAGGCCCGCAGCAGCCCGCCGATCGTCGGCGATACCGAGCGCGGTCGGTCGCTGAATGTCTCGCCGGCCAGCATCGAAGCAAGCTCCATGACGCACGCGCCGTGTTGAGGGGAGTGATGCTTGCCGCGACTCAGCTTCGTGATTTGGTGGCGATATATAGGTTGGGGCATTGGTGACTCCCTTCCTCGTGTCTTGTTACCCGTCGGTTGTGTGCTCACCCCTCGACGCTCTCACTCCGCGCGCGGCTCATGCTTGCCGCTCCGCCTCCCGCGCCTTGCGCCAGGTGGGGCTTGTGTAGGCGCGGAAGTCTCGTTCGAAATCGCCCCACCAGTTATCTGGGAGCGCGGTGCCTCTGGGACGGAGCTTCATCCGCTCCCCCGGGCTCGGCTGCTGCCTCTTGGCGGCGAGCTCCAGGGACATCTCGGCGCCGTGCTGTGAGACCGGTTCTCAGGTGGTTGGGCGAGGTGGGCTTCACATGTTTCGGCGTACCCGCCCGCGTGTCGCAGCGCCGTGGGTCGGTCATTGGCGAGACAGCCGTCAGGTTCTTTTGTTCGGCCGCTTACAGCCGGCCGAACGGGCCCGCCTGATGCGGTGTTGACGGTGTGCGCCGGTCCCGCGGTCACGCCAGCAGATCGGCGTCCGCGGTCAGCTCGCGCCGGCGGATCAGGTTGCGATCGAGCTCCGGGATGCTCCGGGCTCCGCACAGCGCCATCGTCATGCGCAGCTCGTCCGCGAGGATGTCGATGCAGTGGCGGACCCCGGCCTCGCCGGCGGCGGCCAGATGCGCTGTCCGAGGAGCGTTGTGCTCGTGTCGACGTTGCTGACCTCGCGAGGCAACTCGGGGAGAAACTCGAGCCGGTCGAACCCGGAGCGATTGCGCCGCAGCGTACATTCGTCCTCCCCGCCGCCGTCCAGGTACCCCCGCGCGCCCAGAGGAAGGCGCCGCCGGGCCTTGCGGGCCACGTCCTCGACGCTGTAGCAGCGGGCCAATGTGTGCGCTCCGTACGGCGCGGGCGGGCGGGCCACGCGCAGCAACGGAAGCGTCTCGCGAAGCCTCATGCCACTGATGTTCCCCGCTCACCGTCGCTCCACCCACTGATTGTTCGTCGCCAGACACCTCGCGATCATCGCGCTGGGCGGCGCTGGTCGAGCACGAGACGCTCGACGCGTCCGAGGCCTATGCCGCAGCCGGACTGCCCGCGAGTCAGTCCCGCCTGCCGCGCCCGTAGATCAAGCCAAACAACCTCCGCAACGCCATCGTGCGGCTGGCCTTGTAGGGGAACATGAACGGCTCGCGTTTGAGGGCGTAGCGGGTGACCAGCAGCGACTGCACCTTCGTGTACTTGCGGATCCCGGCGGCGCCGTGGCGGGTGCCCAGCCCCGAGGCCTTCCACCCTCCCATCGGCAGGTTGAACGCACCGTAGTTGATCTGCGCGTCGTTGACGCACACCACCCCGGCCTCGATCCGCCGCGCGAGCGTCTCGCCGCGTCCCACGTCCTTGGTCCACACGCTGGCCTGAAGACCGTACGGCGAGTCGTTGGCCAGGCGGACGCCCTCCTCGACGTCGGAAACCCTCATGATCGGCAGGGTCGGGCCGAACGTCTCCTCGCGCATGATCTTCATCGAGTGGTTCACGTCGGCCAGGACGGTGGGCTCGTAGAACAGACCCGGCCCGGGGCGGCGATGGCCACCGACGAGCACCCTGGCGCCCTTCTCGACCGCATCGCGGACGTGGGCATCGACGATCTCGATCTGGGGCGGGAAGATGACCGCGCCCACGTCGACGCTGCCCGCGCCGGCCGGTGCACCCTGCCGCAGCCGCCTGACGTTGTCGGCCACCCTCTCGATGAAGTCGTCGTAGACCGGCTCCTCGACGTAGGCGCGCTCGACCGAGATGCACACCTGACCGCCGTTGTTCATCGACCAGAAGGCGGCCGCGTTGGCCGCGCGCTCGACGTCCGCGTCGGCGCAGACGATCATCGGGTCCTTGCCCCCGAGCTCGAGATAGCACGGAATCAGCCTCTCGGCGGCGGCCTTCATCACGGACTTCCCGGTGCGCTCCGAGCCTGTGAACATGATGCAGTCGACCTTGTCGATCAGCGCCGCCCCGGTCGACCCGTCGCCGGTCGCGACCTGAAAAGCGCCCTCGGGCAGCCCGCACTCGCGCATCATCTCCTCCATCAGCAGGGAGCTCAGCGGCGTGACCCCACTGGGCTTGAGGATCACGCTGTTGCCGGCGGCCAGCGCGGGGATGCAGTCTCCGAACGAGTTGACGATCGGGAAGTTCCAGGGCCCGATCACGCCCACCAGCCCAAGCGGTGCGTACCGGATGATCAGCTTCTTGCCCGCCACGGTCGGGTTGTTCCAGGACGGCACCCGCTCGTCGGCCAGGTACTTCGGCGCCTCCTTGGCCCAGAATCCGAGCGCGGCGACGGTGATGCCGAGGTCCGCGAGCTGGGCGTCCTCAACGGTCTTGCCGGTCTCCGACACGACCACGTCGATGACCCGCTCGGCGTTGTCGAGCATCCACTTCTGGGCGCGCCGCAGCACGCGCGCGCGGCCGTCGAATCCCATCGCCTCCCAGGCCCGCTGGGCCTGGCGACCGCGCGCCGCCATGGCCTCGAGCTCTTCGGGGCCGAGGATCGGAACGGTCGTGATCACCTCGCCGGTGGCCGGATTCTCGACCTCGAGCTTGGCGGCCCCCTCACCGTCGCCGCTCACCGCCGACTGCTGTTCTGTGGCGCTCGCCATCGCGCTCTCTCCCTTCTAGCGCTCGTAGGGTTCGGCCAAGGCTATCGGAGGCGATGGCACGCCCCACCACCTCGCGATGCGGTCGAACAGGTCAAACGCGCACGCCCGCGCGACCGGGGCGTGGCGCTCCACCTCGTCCTGGAGAGCCGCGACGTCGTGGCCATAGGCCTCGAGCTTGTCGCGACCGAGGTCGATCCAGGACCGGGCGAGGTCCCCGTCGACCTCGGGGTGAAACTGCACGCCAACGCTGGTTGCCCCGGCCGTGAACGCGACCGTCCGCGACTCGCTCCCGGCGAGCAACCTGGCGCCGGGCGGCAGCGTGAACAGGTCCTCGTGCCAGAAGAACCATGGGCCCGGAGTGATCAGCTCCGGGTCGAGGCTCGAGATGAGCCGCCAAATGACCTCGGGTCGTTCCTCGGCGCCGACCGAGCCACCCAGCGCGCGGGCCAGCGCCTGCCCCCCGAAGCAGATTCCGAGGATCGGCACCTGGCGGACGTGGGCCGCGCGGAGAAACGCGATCTCATCGCCGATCCACCCCTCTGGGGAGGCGTGGACCGAGCGCTCCGATCCGAGGCTGACGATCGCGTCCACCTCGCGCAGCTCCGGCCAGCGCTCGAGCGCCGGCACGGCGACCACGTCGAGCTCGTGGTCGCGGCTCGCGGCCCAGTCAGCCACGAGCGCCGTGGGCGCGTCCGGCTCGTGCTCGAGGACGAGGATCCGCACCGTCTGCCGGCGAGGCTCAGTTCGTCGCCGGATCGAGCGTGATCGACTCGATCACGGGCGGGTCCAGCGGGCGGTCGCGGGCGCCGGTCGGCACGGCCTCGATCGCGTCCACCGCGTCCATCCCCCCGGTCACCCTCCCGAACACCGTGTGCTTGCCGTCGAGCCACGGGGCGCTGTCGACGGTGACGATGAAGAACTGCGAGCCGTTCGTGTTCGGGCCCGCGTTGGCCATCGCCAGCGCGCCCCGCACCACCTTGTGCTCGTTGATCTCGTCCTCGAACGTGTAGCCGGGACCTCCGGTCCCCGTCCCCTCCGGGTCGCCGCCCTGGATCATGAAGTCGGGAATCACGCGGTGGAAGATGACCCCGTCGTAGAAGCGCTCGCCGGCGAGCTTGCGGAAGTTGGCCACGGTTTTCGGGGCGTCGTCGTCGAACAGCTCGAGCTCGACGGTGCCGTGGCTCGTGTGCATGTGGGCTGTGCTCATTTCACCGAGACTACTGGCGACCGGCCCCGCGGGGAGTCCACCCGCGGGGTCGGTCGCAAACCGGCGTGCGGGCTAACCGTTCGTCCCGGTCTGGATCGCGTTGAGCCCCGAGGGCCCGGTGACCGTCGTGGAGGACGGGGCGTCGGTCGAGCACGCCACGGTCGCCGTTCCCGAGCCCGAGGCGAGCTGCAGCGGGATCACTCCGAGCTGCGTTCCCGTCGCCGCCGGGAAGGTGATGTTCCGGAACTGATTCGTCGAGCCGACGGACAGCGTGCATCCGACCGTCACCTGGCTCGCGGCCCCGGTGGCCGCGATAGAGGGATTCGCGAGCACCAGGTAGTTCGAGCCGCTAGGGAGCGATTTTGTGGTGACAGTGGTGGAGGCCGTCTTGATGGTGACCGCCGGCCCGCTCGCGCCGAACTCGTTCGGCACCGTGGAGTTGCAGCTCACGCCGCCAGACCTCGCGATCGACCCGATCGCGCCCTTGGTCCCCGAGCAGGTGCCGCCGACCCTCACCTGGACGACGTTCTGATCGATGCGCTGGGCGCCGATCGTGTGCAGCGCAATCTTCTGGTAGGTGACCGCGTTGTTGCGCAACTGCCTCGTGCCAACCGAGTTGGCGGGCAGCTGCGTGGCGGCCCACCCGACTCCACCGAGAGCAGCGAACAGGGCGACGAACGCCACGACCAGGGCGGCCGACGGACGGCGCCGCGACGGCGACGTGTGATGCATACCAAACCTCCAGCGTTTGACTCCGGCCGTGAGTGAACCGGCCTTCCCCCACGACAATTCGCGCTCATCCTAACCCGGCCGCGGCTAGTCGCGCAATCAAACCTTGGCCGCTTCCAGCCGGAGCTTCCGGCCGTCTACATCGGCGCCTCTCACCAGCTCGACGATCCGGTCGGCCTCGTCTCGGGGGACTTCGACGAACGTGAAGCGCTCGAGCACCCTGACGTTGCGTACGGCCTCTCCGTCGAGCCCCGTGGCTGCGGTGATGGCGTGGACGACGTCGGAAGGCTCGAGCCCGGTGGCGCGCCCGCCCGCGACGATCAGCTTGTGCGGTGGGGCATCGCTGCTCTTGGACAGGTGGGGCTTGGAATGCCGGCGCGGCTTCGCGTGCACCGTCGTCGGAGCGACATGAGCATCCTCGACCCATGGCGCCAGCTTGACTCCGGCATTCTTTTCGATGGCTTGGATATCGCGTCGTTGATCGGGGGTGAAGAACGTGATCGCGCGTCCGCTGCGACCGACGCGCGCCGTTCGCCCGATCCGGTGGACGTACACGTCGGGCGAGGTGGGCACGTCGAAGTTGATCACGTGTGAGACGCCCGAGATGTCGAGTCCGCGCGCTGCCACGTCGGTCGCGACCAGCATCGGCAGGCGGCCGTCCTTGAAGGAGATCATCACCCCGTCGCGAGCTCCCTGGGTCATGTCGCCGTGCAGCGCCTTGACGTCCATGCCGCGGTCGCGCAGCGTCCGGAACAGCTGCTCGCAGCGCACCTTGGTGCGCACGAACACGATCGCCTGCTCCGGTCGCTCCGCCTCGACCACCTCCACGAGGCGATCGGCCTTTTCGCGGGGGCGTACCTCGAGGGCGAACTGCTCGACGGTGTCGACCGTGAGCGTGGCCGCCCTGACCTTGACCGTCACCGGATCGAGCAGGTACTGATCGGCCAGCCGCCGAATCGCGGGCGGGATCGTCGCGCTGAAGAGCGCGGTCTGACGGCTCGAGGGCGTGAGCGACAGGATCCTCTCCACGTCCTCGAGGAACCCCAGGTCGAGCATCTCGTCGGCCTCGTCGAGCACCACGAACCGGCAGGCGTTGAGGATCAGAGCGTGGCGCGAGATCAGGTCCTTGACCCGCCCCACGGTCCCCACGACCACATGACCGCCGGCGCGCAGCTGCGCTTGCTGTGAGCGGATCGGCGCGCCGCCGAACACGGCCACCACGTCGACGCCGGTGTGGCTGCCGTACGTTCGCAGCGCCTGGGTGACCTGGATGCACAGCTCGCGGGTGGGGGTGAGGACGAGGCCCTGGACCTCGTGGTCTGAGGGATCGACGTACTGGAGCATGGGCAGTCCAAACGCAGCCGTCTTGCCCGACCCGGTCTGGGCCTGGCCAATCACGTCGAGACCCTCGAGCAGCGGCGGGATCGCCTGCTCCTGAATCGGGCTGGGGGCCTCGTAGCCGACATCGTGGATGGCCGCGAGAATGTCCGGTCCGAGGCCGAGGTCGGCAAATGTCGTCACCGAGGGGACGATAGACGGAGTCCCTTGACAGAAAAAGCTTCGGACCCTAACGTTTAGTACCGCGCCCGATGTCCACTTCTGCCCCTGCCCAGTCAGATCGGATCGACGCCTACGTCTGGCGGATCAGCGCCGTCGTGATCGTCGGCGCGATCATGTCGATCCTCGACACGACGATCGTCAACGTCGCCCTCCGCACCCTGGGGCGCGACCTTCACAGCACGATCGCGGAGATCCAGTGGGTCGTGACGGGGTACATGCTGTCGCTCGCGGCCGTGATCCCGGTCACCGGTTGGGCAGCGAAGCGATTCGGCGCCAAGCGCGTCTACCTCCTCTCGCTGGTCCTGTTCACGGCGGGCTCGGCGCTGTGCGGCCTCGCGAACTCGACGACCGAGCTGATCTTGTTCCGCGTGCTCCAGGGAATCGGCGGCGGCATGATCCTGCCGATCGGCCAGCTGATGATGGCCGAGGCGGCCGGGCCGAAGCGCATGGGGCGCGTCATGAGCATGGTCGCGGTGCCCGCGATGCTCGCTCCGATCCTGGGGCCGACGATCGGCGGGCTGATCGTCGACAACGCCAGCTGGCGGTGGATCTTCTACGTCAACGTCCCGATCGGGGCGATCGCGGTCGCGCTGGCCATCCGGATCCTGCCGCGCGTCAAGCCGGCGGCGGCCGAGAAGCTCGACTTCCTCGGCCTCGCCCTGATGGCCACGGGCCTGCCCCTGCTCACCTACGGGCTCGCGGAGATCGGCGTCACGGGGCACTTCGGCCTGGTCAAGGTGATCCTCCCGATCGTCGCCGGGCTGGCGCTGATCGCCACGTTCGCGCTGCACGCGCTGCGGATCCCGAAGCCCCTGCTCGACCTGCGCCTGTACCGCAGGCCCACGTTCTCCTCGGCCTCGTTTGCCATGTTCTGCCTGGGCGCGGCGCTGTTCGGCGGCATGATCCTGTTGCCCCTCTACTGGCAGGGGGTCCGCAACGAGAGCGTCCTGGACAGCGGACTGCTGCTGGCGCCTCAGGGCCTCGGCATGGCGCTCGTGATGCCGCTCGCGGGCAAGCTCGCCGACCGCATGGGCGGAGGCCCGCTCGCGCTGTTCGGCGTGATCGTCACCACGATTACCACCGTGCCGTTCGGGCTGATCGGCGCCCACACCTCGATCGCGTACCTGTCGGTCGCGATGTTCCTGCGCGGCACCGGGATCGGCTTTGCCTTCATGCCGGCGATGACCGCGGCGTTCGCGTCGCTCGAGCGCCACGAGCTGGCCGACGCGACCCCGCAGCTCAACGTCCTCCAGCGAGTCGGCGGGTCGATCGGAACGGCCGTGCTCGCGGTGGTGCTACAGCGTGCGCTGACCGGCGTCCACACGCTCGGCGGCGCCGCCCACGCATACGGCATCGCGTTCTGGACCGCGACCGGCCTCACCGCGCTGGCGATCGTGCCCTGCATCATCCTGCTCCGCGCCGAGCGCGCCGCGCGGGCGGCGAAGGCGGCCGGGGTCTCCGCGGATACCATGGCGGAGGCGATCGCGGCATGAGCGGCACCGCATCCTTGAGCGACCAACCCGCCGGCGCGCGGCCCGCGGGCTCGCGCGCCGGGGCTATACCGAGCGCGGGCGCCGAGCTCGATCCCACCGAACAGGTCGGCCAGGCCTTCAAGGGCGCGATGGCAGCGCTGCGGCGGCTTCGAGGGCGGGAGACGCACCACCCCCGCGAGCTCTCAGACGCGCAGTACAGCCTCCTGTTCTGCCTGCGGGGTCACGATTCCGTGTCGAGCGGGGAACTGGCAGAAGCGGCCGATTTGAGCCCGGCCAGCGCGACCGAGATGCTCGATGGCCTGGCCGCCCAGGGCCTCGTCGCGCGAGTGCGCTCCGAGCGCGACCGGCGCGTCGTGCTCACCTCGCTGACCCCCCGGGGGCGTGACCTCGTCGAGGAGCGCCGGGCCCGCATCGAGCCCCGCTATCGCGCCGCGCTGGCCGAGTTCGACGACCAGGAGCTGCTCGCCGCAGCGGCCGTGCTCGATCGCCTGCGCAGGCTGTTCGACGAGTTCGCCGACGAACGCCGCTGTCGCGGCTAAGGCGCCCATTCTGCGTCGCCGTCGAGGTGCGGCGTTTGCTTTGCCGCGTCGCGAACGCCGAAGCGAACGCCGCCGTCCTTTAGGGCGTCGAGGAACTGCACCGTGCCGGGCAGCAGGATCGGCTTGCGGAACTCGACCTCGACCGTGAAGCGCTCGGGCAGCCTCGGCGCGAGCGCCGCGAGGCACCGCGCCTTCGTCCACATGCCGTGTGCGATCGCAGACCGGAACCCGAACGGGCGGGCGCTGAGCGGGTGGACGTGGATGGGGTTCAGGTCGCCCGACACCGATCCGTAGCGGCGGCCGAGGCTGCCGGGAAGCGCCCAGGTGGCGACCGGTTCGAGGGAGCCCATCTCCCGGCGATGCTGGCCACGCGGGCCAGCATCGCCGCCGACACCTCCCTGGCCGCGCCGCAGGTTCGTCGAGCTCTCCTCCCACACGAGCTCGCCGCCCACCCGTGCCTCGGTGCGGATCGAGAACTGCCGGCCGCGCGGGTGCGGCTCGATCCCGGTCGCCCATACCCTGAGCGCCAGCCGCTCCCCGGTCCGGAGCGGCCGGTGTTGGGTGATGCGGTTGGCGATGTGCACGAGCCCGATCGGCGGGAACGGAAAGCTCCCCTCGGTCATCAGCGCGAGGTGGAGGGGGAAGGCGAGGATGTGCGGATACGTGGCCGGGGCCGAGTCGCTCAGGGAGAAGCCGCACACCCGGTCGTATTGCGCGAGGCGGTCCCGGTCGATTGCGACGTCGTCGAGCGCCAGCGTCAGGTCGGGGATCTCGTGCGCACCGCCGCTGACGAACGGCAGCCGCGAGGCGCCGGGAATCAGCGCCGCGCCGGCGCGCGCGAACAGCGCGGTCATGTTCGGCGAGGCGCTCAGCTCTCTGACCGGCATCGCTCAGGCTCCAATGAGGCTCTGTCCGCACACGCGCACCACGTTCCGGGTGACCCCAGCGGACGCGGGATTCGCAAGCCAGGCGACGGTCTCGGCCACGTCGATCGGCAGGCCGCCCTGCGCCAGGCTGTTCATCCGGCGCGCGGCCTCTCGCCTGGCGATCGGCATGGCCGCGGTCATCCCCGTCTCGATGAACCCGGGGGCCACCGCGTTGAGCGTCACTCCGAGCTTCGCCAAGGTCGAGGAGAACGCCTCGACGATCCCGATCACGCCTGCCTTGGCGGTCGAGTAATTCGCCTGGCCGACGTTGCCGGCGATCCCGCTGATCGATGAGACGCACACCACGCTGCCGTTCTCGCGCACCGCCTTGCGCGCGAACAACTCGCGATCGATGTGCTGCGGGGCGGTCAGGTTGGTGTCGATCACCGCGCTCCACTGCTCCTCGCTCATCCGCCCGAGCGTCTTGTCCCGGGTCACGCCGGCGTTGTGCACGACGATGTCGACGCCGCCGTGCGCCCCGAGGAGCTCGCCCGCGATCTGCTCCGGGGCGTCGTGGTCGGTGATGTCGAGCTTGAGCGAGGACCCGCCGAGGCGCGCGGTCACGGCGTCGAGCTCCACCGATTGCGCGGGAAGGTCGACCCCCACCACGTGGGCGCCGTCGCGGGTGAGCACCTCGGCGATCGACTCGCCGATGCCGCCCGCGGCCCCGGTCACGAGCGCCACCTTGCCCGCGAGTGGTCGCTCCCAGTCGAGCTTTTCCGGCAAGGCCTTCGCGACGCCGATGCGCACCACCTGGCCCGACACGTACGCCGACTTCGGCGACAGGCAGAACCGAAGCGTCGATTCGATCGCGCCCTCGGCGCCGGGAGCCACGTAGATGAGCTGCGCGGTGGCGCCGCGGCCGACCTCCTTGCCGACCGACCGCACGAGCCCCTCGAGCGCCCGCTGCCCGATGGCGGCCGGGAACTCGCTGCACTCCTCGGGCGTGGTAGCCAGCACGATCACGCGCCCCGAGCGGCGTACCCGCCGGATCGTCGGGTGCAGGAACGCCCACGCTTCGCGCAGCGCCTCGCTCGAGCCGATGCCGCTCGCGTCGAACACGAGCGCCTTGAACCGCTCACCCTCGGGCGCGGCCTGCGGGTTGAAAACGGCGGCGTCGAGCTGCGCGTCGGCGGCCGCTTGTCTGGCCTCATCGTCCAGAGCGGTGTGCACCTCGGCGCCGATGGCCGCGAGCACCGACGCGGCCGTCGCGGCCAGGCGCGAACCCGGCGCGGCCCCGAGCAACACGGCTCCGGAGATCACGGGTTGGCCGCGCTCGTAGCGCTCGAGCCCCACCGGCGCCGGCAGGCCGACCTGCTTGGTGACCATCCGCCCGATCGGGGTGTTGGCGAGTTGCTGATAGCGGTCGGTCATCGCTTCTCCAGGATCGCGGTTACGCCGAGCCCGCCCGCGGCGCAGATCGAGATCAATCCCCGGCGCGAGCCGCCTGAGTTGTCCGCCAGCGCCTTCGCGAGCCCCGCGATTATCCGTCCGCCGGTCGCACCGAACGGGTGACCGGCGGCGAGCGAGCCGCCGTGGACGTTCAGCTTGTCCCGGTCGATCGAACCGAGCGGCTCCTCGAGCTCGAGTCGCTCCCGACAGTACACGGGGTCCTCCCACGCATTCAGGGTGCACAGCACCTGTGAGGCGAACGCCTCGTGGATCTCGTAGAAGTCGAAGTCCTGGAGGGACAGCTTGTTGCGCTCGAGCAGTCTCGGCACAGCGTAGGTTGGGGCCATCAGCAGGCCCTCGCGCCTGTGGACGTGGTCGACGGCGGCGGTCTGGGCGTCGGTCAGGTAGGCCTGTACGGGAAGATCGCGCCTGGCGGCCCAGTCCTCGCCGGCCAGCAGGACCGCCGACGCGCCGTCGCTGAGCGGGGTGCTGTTGCCGGCGGTCATCGTCCCGTCTTCGCCGCCGAACACGGGCTTCAGCTTCGCGAGTTGCTCCATGGTCGTGTCCGGGCGCAGGTTCTGGTCGCGCTCGAGCCCGAGGAACGGGATCACCAAATCGTCGAGGAAGCCGGATTCGTAGGCGGCCGCGAGCTTGCGGTGACTCTGGAGGGCGAGCTCGTCCTGCTCCTCGCGCTCCAGGCCCCACTCGCGCGCCGTGATCGCGGCGTGCTCGCCCATGGAGAGGCCGGTGCGCGGCTCGGCGTTGCGCGGGAGCTCGGGGACGATCTGCTGGGGGCGGACTTTTGTGATGATCCTCAGCCGCTCGGCGTTGCTTTTGGAGCGGTTCAGATCGAGGAGCAGCCGGCGCAGGTCCTCGTTGATGGCGATGGGAGCATCCGAGGTGGTGTCGACTCCGGCGGCGATGCCGGCGTCGATCTGGTGCAGCGCGATCTTGTTGGCGATCAGGATCGCGGCCTCCAGGCCGGTGCCGCACGCCTGCTGGACGTCGTATGCGGGAGTCGCCGGGTCTAGCCGGGTGCCGAGCACGGATTCTCGGGTCAGGTTGAAGTCGCGGCTGTGCTTGAGGACAGCGCCGGCGGCGACCTCGCCGAGCGTCTGGCCCTCGAGTGAGAACTTGTTGACGATGGCGTCGAGCGTCGCGGTCAACATGTCCTGGTTGGACGCGTTCGCGTACGGCCCGTTCTGGCGCGCGAACGGTATCCGGACGCCGCCGAGCACGGCGACGCGGCGGACGCTTGAGTTCATGTTGGCTGCTCCTCGGGCGTTTGTTACAGCGGTGTAGGTTAGTCGCGGCCTGGGGTCGAGGTCGTGAACAGGCCGCCGCCCGTGGCTCGGCGAACCAGAGCCGGGGCGAGCAGCCGCGCCGCCGCGGCCAGCCAGTAGGGCCTCGGGACGTAGCGCTCGGGTTTGCCGCCGGGACCCGCCTCGACGATCGCCTCGGCCACCTTCTCCGGGGTGGAGAGCATCCACCGGGTCGCCGCACGCGCCTGGATTTCGGTCGCCGGGAAGCCGACGGTCGAGACGAACCCCGGCAGCACGAGCCCGACATGGACACCATGGGGGCGCTCCTCGGCATAGAGGGCGTCGCTCCAGCCGGCGAGGGCGTACTTGCTCGCCGAATAGCCGCCGGCGTTCGGGCGCGAGACCCGCGCGGAGGTGCTCGCGACGTTGACGATGGATATCGGCCGGGTTGTGTTTGCTTGTTGTCGCGCGGTCTGCCGAAGCAGCGGTAGGAGCGCTTCGGTCAGCCGGACCGGGGCCTCGAAGTTCAGCCTCATGTGCAGCGCGACGTTGGCCCAGCCGCCGTCCTCGAAGGTCGCGCGCCACGACGCGCCCGCGTTGTTGACGAGCATGTGCAGCGCGCCGTGCTCGCCCTGGACGTGGTCGAGCACGCGCCGGGGCGCGTCGGGCTCGGTCAGGTCGAGCGCGACCACGGTCGCGCCGCCGAGCTCGTCGGCGAGCGCTTTGAGGCGCTGCTCGCGGCGGGCGACGAGCACGAGCCGCGCGCCGGGCTCGCGCGCCAGCCGCCTTGCCGTCGCTTCGCCGATCCCGCTCGAGGCACCGGTCACCAGGGCTATGAACGCGTCGGCCACCGGCGCGGAAGCCTACGCCGATGCGAGGGCGTGGCGGAGCGCCGAAGGCGTCCTGCCGGTCTCGGATCGCAGCACGCGGCACAGGTGGCTCTGATCCGCGAACCCGAGATCGGCGGCGAGCCGGGCCAGGTTGTGGTCGCCTGTGCTGAGGCGCTCGGCCGCGGTGCGCGCCCGCAGGCGCATCCGGTGGCGCGCGATCGAGTGCCCGCAGATCGAGCGGAACACGCGGCTCAGGTGGTGGGGCGAGACGGCAAGCGTGCGCGCCAGCCCGGGCAGCGACGTGTCCGGGTCGACGGTTCGGGCCACGCGCTCGAGGCCACTTGTCTGGCGCTGGCCGTCGTGCTGTGGGCCGGCACAGGGTGCGCGCTGCTGGCCGTGCGCTGGCCGCGGCGCGTCGCTGCGGCGAGAGTGGCGGCGTAGGGGCTTATCCTTCCGGGGTCCGTGGGTCGCGCGCGCCTAGGTTCGTGTTCAAGTCGTTCCCGCCGTAGGTACAGTCGTGGATTGGCGAGCGAAAACCGAGCTGGCCAAGGACGCAGCGAGCGTGGCGTACCTGGAAGGTACGCGAGCGAGCGAGGACGCCTGCCAGCAAAGGTTTGCAGCCGCCTAGCCCGACTGTACTTGCGGCGGGGAGGACTAGGCGTTGCCGTGTGCGCGCTGGCGCTGCTGCTCGCGCCGCCGGCTTCGGCCGGCGGGTTCGAGGGCCTGGCGAGCACCCCGTACATGGGCATCGACACGTGGTACGCGTTCGGAACCGCGATCGATGAGCAGACGATCGTCGAGCTCGCGAATGCCATGGTCAGCAGCGGCCTGCGGGCGGCGGGGTACCGCTACCTGTGGATCGACGGGGGCTGGTGGACCGGCACCCGCGACGCCCGGGGCAACATCGTCGTGGATCCCACTCAGTGGCCACATGGGATGCAGTGGCTCGTCGCCTACATACATTCCCAGGGCCTGCTGGCCGGCATCTACACCGACGCCGGAAGCATCGCCTGCGGCAAGGTGCTGCACCCGGCCGGGAGCTACGGCCACTACCAGCAGGACGTCGACACGTTCGCCTCGTGGGGATTTGACGCCGTCAAGGTGGACTTCTGCGGCGGCGACTCGTTGCACCTCGATCCGGCGGCCGCGTATCGGGCGTTCGGGGAGGCGATCTTGAACGACCAGCCGCGGCGGCCGATGCTGTTCGTTGTCTGCAACGCCGGGGTGCCGGGCGAGTACGGGCCTGGGACGCCGACGTATGCCGACTCGGTTTATGAGTCTTACTCGTACGCGCCGGGGATCGCGAACAGCTGGCGAACCGGACCGGATCTCGGCATACCGGGCGCCGTCCAGTACCTCCAGGTGATTCAGAACTTCGAGCTCGACGCGGAGCATCCGGGGGCCGCGGGCCCTGGCCACTGGAACGACCCGGACTACCTCGTCCCGGACGACGGCATGACCGCGGCCCAGGCGCAATCGCAGTTCACGCTGTGGGCGATCCTCGCCGCTCCGCTCGTAGTGAGTGCGGACCTCATGACGATGCCCGAATGGACGCGGACGATGCTGGTCAACCGGGCGGCGATCGGGATCGACCAGGATTCTCTGGGAGTTCAGGCGCGACTGGTGTTTCGCTCGAGAGGTACCGAGGTGTGGACCAAGCGGTTGTCGGGGCGCGCCGGCGCGGTGGCGGTCCTGAACCAGGGTCTTCAGCCGGCAACCGTCCGCCTCACCCGGGGGATGCTCGGGGTTCCGGCCACCCGGCCCTATTCCGTGCTCGACGTGTGGGCGGACCGAACCTTCGTGGCCGGCGGCCCGTTGCTGGTGAGCGTCGCGCCCGGAACGGCGGTGTTGCTGCGGGTGGTGCCGCGGCGCCGCGGTTCGGGGGGATCGCCGACTCGGGTCAGGTCGACACGGGCCGCTCGCGCGGGGTGATCGAGCGGCTCGCGCCGGCGATCGCGCCGCCGGGGCAGTCAGCGCACGGGACCTCCCGCCGGGGGTTGGCGATCCCGATCAGCGCGATGACACCACCGAGGATCGTGAGCCCGGCCCCGATCCCCATTGCGACGCGGAACGCGTGGACCGAGGAGTTGACCAGCGCCTGGTGAACGATGGGCCTCTCGCTTTCGGTGACCGCGCCCGGGTCGGTGACGAGCGGACGCGAGCGGTCGGTGGCGACGGCCGCGCGGGTCTGGGGGGTGAGGGGGTGGTGCGCGAGGTCTCGGTCCAGGCTGCTGGCGAAGCTGGCCGAGACGATTGCGCCGAGCACCGCGATCGCGAGCAGGCCGGCGACGCGGGCCACCGCGTTGTTGACCCCGCTGGCGAGCCCCGAGTGGCCGGGCTCGACCGATCCCAGCACCGTTGCGGTCAGCGGCGCGACCGTGGCGGACAGCCCCAGCCCGAATACCACGACGCCCGGCAGGACGGTGGTCAGATAGTTGGGGTTAGCACCGGTGCGGACCAGCAGGAGGAGGCCGAGTCCCGCGACGATCGGGCCTCCGGCCATGAACAGATGCGGTCCGATGCGGTCGGCGAGGACGCCGAAGCGGCGGGCCAGCAGGAAGATGATGATGGTGAGCGGCAGTAGGGACAGGCCCGCCTGAAGCGGCGTGTAGCCTCCGACCTGCTGGAGGAACAGGACGAGGAAGAAGGTCGCCACGTTCAGACCGCCGTACATGCTCAGCGTGGTCAGGTTCCCGACGGAGAAGTTGCGGACCTTGAACAGGTGCAGCGGCATCATCGGCTCTCTCGCTCGCGCCTCCCACGCTATGAACGCGATGAACACGGCGATGCCCCCGATCAGCGGGACCGCGACGCGGGGATCACCCCAGCCGTAGGTCGGCTGCTCGATCAGCGCGAACACCGGACCGCCCAGTCCGAGCGCGCACAGGACGGCGCCCACGATGTCGACGTGGCCCGGCGTCGGACGGTCGGCGGGGAGACGGGTCAGCAGCATCAGCGTGATCGCGACTGGAACCAGGTTGATCGCGAAGATCCACCTCCACGATGCGGCCTGAATCAGCGCCCCGCCGCCGAGCGGACCGACGACGGTGGCGACGCCCGTCCACGCCGTCCAGGAGCCGATCGCTCCCGCTCGCTCGTTCTCGTCGAACGTGTCCATCAGCAGCGCCAACGTGCTCGGCACCAGCAGCGCGCCGCCGACTCCCTGGGCGGCGCGGCCGGCGATCAGCACTCCGCTGCTCGGCGCGATCGCGCACAGGAGCGAGCACGCCCCGAAGCCGATCAGCCCGGCGGCGAACACGCGCCGGCGCCCGAGCCGGTCGCCCAGAGAGCCGCCGACCAGGAGCAAGGAGGACAGCGTGAGCAGATACGCCTCCACGACCCACTGCTGCTCGGCGAGCCCACCGTGCAGCGCCGCCCGGATCGCGGGCAGCGCCACGTTGACGATCGTTCCGTCGAGGAACACGATCCCCGACCCGAGGATCGCTGCGATCAGTGCGACGCGCTTCGTGCTTTGACTCGCGGCCGGGCTCAGCTAGCTGACCCCTTCCGCGAACACCGAGTTCGGCTCATAGCCGGCGAAGGTCACGCTCTGGGCGAACGGAAGGTTCGTCTTGACGATCACGCAGAAGCTCCGCCGCCGGTCGTCGCTCGGCACGCACGTCCGGTAGATGCTGCCCGTCTGGATCGTGAACGTGCTCACGAGCGCGAGGTTGCGGCGGAACTCGGCGGGCGCCCGGTCGCCGATCCACGCCTGCGCGCGGACGATCGCGTCTCGCATGGTGCGCTGCTGTTGGAGAATCGTGCCGCGGTGAACGAGGCCGGCGGCGAGCAGCCCGGCGGAGACCGCCACGATGGCCGCGGTGCCCGCGTAGTCGCGCGCGACGATCGCCGGCAGGTCTGCGCGCGCGCGTCGCAGGACCGCGCCGAGTGGCCGAGACAGGAGCACCACGGCGAGCAGGTTGAGGACGAGCGCAGCCAGCCCGGCGCCGACCAGGGTCTCGGTCTGGCCCGCCAGCGGCAACAGGTGGCCGACGAGCGCATCGACGATCGTCAGGGCGACGAACGCGGGCCACAGCCAGGCGCCACGCCGTCGCCAGCGCATGCGGCGCAGCCAGGCACCGTCCATCCTTGAAGGGTAAACGTGCCGGCTTTCCCGACTCGGGCTCTGCGGTTCGTCACGCCGGTCGCGCCCCGCAAGCCGCACGCCACCCCGGTCAGTTCCACCCGGAGGTGGAGTAAGCTCGATCCTGCCCGATCGAGGGGCCAACCGGAGATCCCGGGAGGCCCGTGAAGCGGTCCGGACGGAGATCCCGATCCGGCCGACAGGAGAAAGGGAAACCCGTAGATGGCTACCCACATGGCTGAGCCGGCCGCAGGTGGAACCACCGCCGCAACCGAGCACCTGACACTCGAGGATCGAGTTTGGCTGTTGCGGGCGATGCTCCTCATGCGGGGGATCGAGCAGCGAGCGATGACCCTGTACCGGCAGGGCAAGGTCCCGGGGTCGTTTTACGATGGCTATGGGCAGGAGGCGGTGTCGGCCGGCGCCGCGTTCGCGATGGCTCCGGAGGATCGTCTCTGCATCCTGCACCGTGATTTAGCCGCACACATCATTCGCGGCGTGACCCCGGACCGCATCTTTGCCCAGTACCTCGGTCGCGCGGCCGGTGTGACCGGGGGGCGCGACGGCAACGTTCACTTCGGCGACTACCGGCTGGGATGCGTCGGGATGGTCTCGATGCTGCCCGACATGATGCTCGTCGCCACCGGCATGGCGATGGCGTTCAAGATCCGCGGCGAGCGTCGCTGCGCACTGACCTGGTTCGGCGACGGCTCGACGTCACGCGGCGACTTCCACGAGGCGATGAACTGGGCCGGTGTGCAGAAGCTGCCGGTCGTGTTCGTGCTCGAGAACAACCAGTACGCGTACTCGACCCCGTTGGACAAGCAGTTCGCGGTCAACCCGGTCGAGCGCGCGGCCGCCTACGGGTTCATCGGGGTGACGGTCGACGGGAATGACGTCGAGGCGATGTTCGAAGCGACTCGGGCGGCCCGCGCCCGGGCCCTGGACGGCGAAGGACCGACGCTGATCCAGGCGGAAACGATGCGGATGCACGGCCACGCCGCCCACGACGACATGAAGTACGTGCCCAAGGAGCAGGTCGAGGAGTGGCGCAAGCGCGACCCGGTCGAGCGACAGGAGGCGCGGCTCCGTTCCCTGGGAGTCGACGTCGAGGAGGTTCGCTCCTCGGTTCACGCCGAGATCGACGCCGCGGTTGAGGAGGCGCTGTCATCGCCGATGCCGGATCCGAGCACCGCCACCCAGGGGGCCTTCCACGAGGGGGAGGCGGAGCCGCTCGGGGATGGATTGGCTCGCTGGAGCGGGTTCCTTGCACCCGACCCCAGGGGCCAGGGGGAGCCCGGGGCCGGCGCGCTGCGGAGCGAGGTGGTCTCCTGATGGCGACCATGACCTACCTCCAGGCGATTTCCGCGGCGCTGCGGGATGAGCTCCGTGCCGACGAGCGCGTGGTGATGATGGGCGAGGACATCGGCGTGTTCGGCGGCGCGTTCAAGGTGACCGACGGGTTCATCGACGAGTTCGGCCCCGATCGCGTGATGGACACCCCGCTCGCCGAGTCGGGGATCATCGGGACCGCCATCGGGGCGGCGGTGGTCGGAATGCGGCCGGTGTGCGAGATGCAGTTCGCCGACTTCATCTCCTGCGGCTTCGATCAGCTGGTCAACGTGGCCGGGAAGATGCGCTACCGCCAGGGGCTGGCCGTCCCTCTTGTAGTGCGGCTTCCCTCGGGCGGTGGGTTCTCGGGCGGTCCGTTCCATTCCCAGAATCCCGAGGCCTGGTTCATGCACGCGCCGGGCATCAAGGTCGTCGCTCCGTCCACCGCTGCCGATGCCAAGGGCCTTCTGCACGCCGCTATTCGCGACCCCAATCCTGTCTGTTACATGGAGCACAAGCACCTGTACCGGCGGGTGAAGGGCGAGGTCGCGGAGGGCATCGTCGAGACGCCGATGAAGGCCCGCGTGGCCCGGCCGGGGAGCGACCTGGTCGTGATCGCCTACGGGGCCATGGTCCACACCGCACTCGAGGCGACCGAGGACGTGGACGGCGCCTCCGTCGAGGTGTTGGATTTGCGTTCGCTCGTGCCGCTGGACACGGACGCGATCCTCGATTCCGTTGCCCGGTGCTCCAAGGTCGTGGTCGTCGACGAGGCGAATATGACGTGCGCGGCCGGGGCCCAGGTCGCGGCGCTCATCGCCGAGCGCGGCTTCGAGGATCTCGACGGTCCGGTGGTGCGGGTCTCGACCCCCGATGTGCCGATCCCGTTCTCACCGCCGCTCGAGCAGGCGGTGCTGCCCTCAGTGGAGCGAGTAAGGGAGGCCTGCCGTGAGCTCCTCGCGTACTGAGACATCCGCGGGCGCCGGCCTGGTCGATGTGACGATGCCGCAGATGGGGGTCTCGGTGGCCGAGGGCACCATCGTCGGGTGGCGCGTCGAGGTCGGCGACCGGATCGAGGCCGACCAAACGATCTGCGAGATCTCCACCGACAAGATCGACACCGAGGTGCCGGCGCCCATCGGTGGCGTGGTCGCGGAGATCCTGATCCCGGTCGACACCACGGTGTCGGTCGGAACGGTTCTCGCCCGGATCGCCTCCGGATCGGGTGCGGCGGCGCCCGGCGCCGGGCCGCGCGGCGCCGGCGCGGAGGCGCCCGGGGCGCGGCCGGACGGGGCGACCACGGCCAGTCCCGCGCCACCCCGAGAGGGGCCGGCAGCCGCCCCAGCGCCGGCCACCCCCCCGCCGGCACCGGAGACCCCGGCGCCCCCTCGTGATGCACCTGAATCCGGTCCGGAGCGCGACGGGCGCAACGGCTCGTCTGCGTCGGCGCCGCCCGCCGGCCCCGACCGCCGCCGCTACTCCCCGGTGGTCCAGCGGATCGCCGGCGAACACGGCATCGACCTCTCCCAAATAGAAGGGACCGGACGCGGTGGGCGCGTGCGCAAGCAGGACGTGCTCGCGTACCTGGAGGCAGCGCCGGCCGAGGAAGCTCCGCTTCACATCGAGAGTCCTTACCGGCCCGAGCCGGTGGCGACTCCTATGCCCGCGCCTCCCCCAGCCGCGCCGGCGGCGCCGGGCGGAGCACCTGCGCCCGGGCCGATGCCGCCTGCACCGGCAACCGTTCCCGCCTCCGAGGGCGGAGAGCTCTCGAGGATGCGCCGCCAGATCGGCGAGCACATGAAGCGTTCGCTGGACACCGCAGCTCACTGCACGACCTGGATCGAGGTCGACATGTCACGCGTCGAAGCGGCCCGCGCTCGCCTCGGCGTGACCGGGCTGGCGTTCGTGGCGCGCGCCGTCATCGATGCGCTCCGTGAGCATCCCGCGCTGAATGCTTGGCTCGAGGGCGAGCGTTATACCCAGCACGCCGGCGTGAACCTGGGGATCGCGGTCTCGCTCGGCGAGGACGGCCTGATCGTCCCGGTGATCCAGGGCGCCCACGAGTTGTCCGTCGAGGGCCTGGCCGCCCGCATCAGGGAATTGGCGCGCCGCGCTCGGGCCAGGGAGCTCACACCCGACGATGTCCGCGGCGGCACGTTCACGATCACCAATCCCGGCCAGTACGGCTCGATCATGGCCACGCCGATCATCAACCTGCCGCAGGTCGGCATCCTTGATTTCGAGGCAGTAGTCAAACGCGCGGTTGTGGTCACCGACGCCGCCGGCAATGACTCGATCGCGATTCGGCCGATGACGATTCTCGGGTTGAGCTGGGACCATCGCGCGCTCGACGGGGCGCTCGCCGCCCAGTTCCTGGCGACGCTCAAACGCCATCTGGAAGGCGTCACGATCTCCTAGCTCTACTATCGATCGGCATGCGCGAGCTGTGGGTTTGTCAGCTGGGAACCGTCGAGTACGGTGAGGCTCTGGCCCTCCAGGAGCGGGTACGGGCCGCTCGCCAGCAGGACGAGCTTCCCGACGTGCTCCTGATGCTCGAGCACCCGCCCGTGTATACCCGGGGCCGGCGATCCGGACCGGGCGAGCTTCCGATGGGCGAGGACTGGTATCGCCAGCGGGGCATCGACATCTTCGAGACCGACCGAGGGGGCAAGGTCACCTATCACGGCCCCGGCCAGCTCGTGGGCTATCCGATCGTCCACCTGGACGACGTCGTGGGATACGTCCGGACGCTCGAGCGGGCGCTGGTCGCCGCCCTCGGCGACGAGGGCGTGTCAGCACGAGCCCGTCCCGAGGATGGACGCGACTACACGGGGGTCTGGGTGGGGGAGCGCAAGATCGCGTCGATCGGAATCCACATTTCCCGCGGCGTGACCACGCATGGGTTCGCCGTCAACGTCGAGAACGACCTGCGGCCCTTCGAGTGGATTGTCCCGTGCGGCCTCGACGGGGTCCGTATGACGTCGCTGATCGCCGAGACTGGCCGTCCGGGCGGGGCCGTGAAGTGCTTCCGGCGGCGAGCGGCCTGGCGCGTGGCCGAGGCGCTTGGGTGCCGGCAGCGGCTCGTCAGCCTGGCGCGGCTCGAGTCCCGCGCCGGCGCTGCGCTGTCGGTTCGGTAGCGCCGCCGGCCCGGAGTGCGGTGACGCTTCCCGCGCTGGCGGCCGGCGCTCACCGGTTTAACAGCGCGATGATCGTCTTGGCGATTCGCGCCGGCTCGTTCTTGAGTTGCCGCCAGGTGATCCGGATTGATCGCCATCCTGCGAGCATGAGGCGCTGATCGTTGCGCCGGTCACGCTCGAATGCTTGCCTCGTCCCGTGCGTCCTACGGCCATCGGTCTCGACGACCAACCGCTCGGCGCGCCAGAGGAAGTCGGCCCTGATCGCGGGCTCTCCGTCGTAGGGATCGACGAACTGGTTCACGTCTGGCTGGCGGATGCCGTAAGAGCGGCAGAAAAGGAAGAACGCCTCCTCGAATTCATTCCAGGTGGGCGTTCGGCCGGTGTAGACGTCCTCGAGGATCGCGCGGAGTGCCCGGGCGGCGGGTCGAGTGGCGTTTCGGGCGATCTGGTCCTGGAGCTTTCGGAGGTCCAGCACCTCGAGGATCTCCGCCTGGTCGAGTGCGCGCTCCACCCCGCGCGGGGAGATCACGTCGCAGAGGTCGAGGACGGTGCGGGAGACGGTGGTGGATGGGATGTTGTTCACGCGCGAGATATCGGCGTCGGTGAGCGTCGTCGAGCTATGTACGTCGATGCCCGGTTGCCTGCGGCGCCCGCGCCCCGCCACCATGACGTCGAAGTTGGAGCGGTCTGTGGGGCGCAGACCAAGAAGTGCGGCTGCCGAGCGATGCCAGAGAACGGCGTCCGGGCCGCACGCGAGAACAGCGGCCATGAAGCGACCATTCCTCGTTAACAGCTGCGCCGGTACGACCGAGTAGACGGAGCGATAAATGCGGTGAAGCCGCCCGTTGGACGCGCGCGTCCGAATGGCCGATGCGCACATGCCGAGCTCTTGCAACTCATCCAGCGCGAAAACGCCCCACTGAGCCGTGGCGAGCTTCGCCAGTGCTTCATCCGGGTGAGGTTGCGTCTCTAACGACGGCCCTGTTTGCGTTTCTCTCGCAACCTCTGGCACGGGTCCATCGTGCCGGGAAAGCTGCGGAACGTGGGTGACGCTCTGACACAAAGCCGTACGGCGATACCCTGGGTTTGTGACGGAACGGCGGCACCCCAACGCAACGAGGGCCCGATCCAACCCCGGAGGTATCGCCAACATCCTGAAGGTCCTCGGGCCCGACGTCCAACCCCACCGTGGACGCAAACCTCCGTGGTTCAAGGTCCCGGCGCCAGGCGGGCCGGCTTACCGCGAGCTCAAGAGCCTGATCGAGTCCGAGAACCTCCACACCGTCTGCCAGGAAGCCGCTTGCCCGAACATCGGCGAGTGCTGGCAGCGCGGGACGGCTACGTTCATGATCCTCGGGGACACGTGCACGAGACGCTGCGGCTTCTGCAACGTGAAGACGGGCAAGCCAACGTGGTTCGATCCGCTCGAGCCGGCGCGAGTCGCCCGCAGCGTGGCGAGGATGGGCCTGCGTCACGCCGTGATCACAAGCGTCGATCGCGATGATTTACCTGACTTCGGAGCGTCTGCATTCGTCGGTGTGATCCGCCAGATCCGTGGGCAAGCTCCTCGATGCAAGGTCGAGGTACTAACGCCCGACTTCCGCGGTGAGGAGATGCCGCTGGCCAAGGTGATCGCCGAGCGACCCGACGTGTTCAACCACAACGTCGAGGTGGTGCCCCGGCTTTATCCGGTCGCCCGTCGGGGCTCCAAATTCGATCGCTCATGCCGGGTGCTGAGCACGGCCAAGGAGATGGCTGGGGATGAGATCGTGACGAAGTCCGGACTGATGGTGGGCCTCGGAGAGTCCTTCGACGAGATGGTGCAAGCGTTCGGCGTGCTCCGCGAGCACCATGTCCAGGTGTTGACGGTCGGGCAGTATCTCCGGCCGACGGTGAACCACCTGCCGATCGTCCGCTACTGGCACCCGGAGGAGTTCAAGGAACTCGAGCGGGCCGCGTACGCGCTTGGGTTCGAGCACGTCGCCGCGGGCCCACTCGTGCGAAGCAGCTACCACGCCGATCAACACGTGCCTCAACCGGAGGCGGGCACCGGATCGCTGGCGGAGGTCGCCACGAGATGAAAACCGAATCATCGGGCTGTCCGCGGAGGGAGGCGTCAGTGAGATGAGTCGCCGGAGCCGGCACCTCGCGATCGCGGTGATCATCGTGCTCGCCGGCCTCCTGGTCCTTGCGCCGGCGGCGCTGGCGGCTGCGGGCGGTGGGTCGGCAGGGTTCGGTGGGGGTGGCGGCGAGGGTGGTGGCGGCGGCGGCGGCGCCGCGCTCTACATCATCTTTCAGATCCTGATTCGGGTAGCGATCATCGGCCATGGAATCGGCGCGCTGGTTCTGCTCGGACTATTCCTAATTGCCCTGGTATTCAGGGCACTCTTCCTGCGCAGGAATGCGGTCTGGTCGGCGCAGCAGAGCTCCGGACGCAGCTCACACCGACGGACCGCCCGCCGCGAGCACCGCGTGGAGCTTGCGGCCGCCGAAGCCGCCGACGACGACCCGGCATTTGCCCCGGAAGTGGTCAAACCCGCGGCGGCTCGCCTCTTCACTGATATCCAGGCCGCGTGGGATGCCGCCGATCGCCATCGGCTTGCCCAGCTCGTCGCGCCCGGCCTACTTGCCGAATGGGAGCGACGGCTCAGCGACTTCGATCGGAGGGGTTGGCGTAACCGTGTCCAGCCGCTCGGAGAGCCGGTGGTTGAGTACGTCGGCCTGACTCGGCCAGGCGACCCGCGGGACGATCGGGTTGTGGTCCGGATCGGAGCCCGGCTGCGCGATTACGTGGAGGATGCCTACGGCAACCACATCAAACGCACGGGCCGGCTGGACGAGACCACGAGTCTGCGCGAGTTCTGGACACTCGGAAGGCGGAACGGCCGCTGGGTGCTTCTGTCGATCGAGCAGGGCGCCGAGGGAACCCACGCCCTCGACGATCAGATCCTGGCGACGGCCTGGTCCGACGAGCGCGCGATGCGCGACGAGGCCCTGGTCGAAGGCGCTGTCGCCGATGCGGTCCCGGACGGAACCAGGGTCGCGGAGGTTGCCGACCTGGAGTATGAGGGTGCCGCCCGAGCGGCGGCCCTCGACCTGAGTCTGGCCGACGGACGCTTCTCGCCGGACGTGCTCGAGGTCGCCGCACGTCGGGCGGTGGCCGCCTGGGCGCGCGCGGTCGACGGAGAAGACGCCGCGCTGCGCGCGATCGCCCATCCTCACGCGGTGCGCGAGCTTCTCCACCCGGGCGACCCTAGCGGCAAAACACGGCTCGTAGTACGCGGACCGACGGTCAAGCAGATCCGGATCGCCGCGGTGGACGCCGCCGCCGAGCCGCCGACGATGACGATTGACGTTGATCTAGCCGGCCGCCGGTACATCGAGGATCGCGACACGACCGCGGTCCTCGCCGGAAGCCCCACGCGAGCGACCAGCTTCACCGAGCGCTGGATGTTTGCCCTCGACGGAGATTCCCGTCACCCCTGGCGCATCGCCTCCGTCGGCGTCCCCGTCACCCACGCGTAGCGGCTCCCTGCGGGCCGGACGGGCCCTACCGCCTAGTCTCCCGCCAGCGTGTTCCCGATCAAGGACAACATCCCCACCGATCGCTTTCCGTTCGTCACGGCCGCGCTGATCGTCGCCAACTTCGTCGCCTACCTGCTGGCGATCCGGCATGGAGGATCGCTCATCAGCGGACCGGATACCCAGGAGGTGCTCAAGTACGGCGCGATCCCCGATGCGCTGATTCACCCTGGGGTCCACTGCGCCGAGGTCGCCCGCCAGACCGTTTCCGGTCCACAGCCCCTCGGGGTTGTTTGCGACACACGGCTGCTCAATGCAAATGGGATCCCGGCTGCTAATCCCCTCCCTGCCTGGCAGACAGTGTTCACCGCGATGTTCATGCACGCCTCGATCCTCCACATCGGCGGCAACATGCTGTTCCTCTGGATATTCGGCAACAACGTCGAAAACGCGATGGGACCGGTCAAGTTCCTCGCCTTCTACATCGTCGGCGGAATCGCGGCCCTGGCGCTCCAGGTCGCGATTAATCCCCACTCCACGGTGCCCACGATTGGCGCCTCGGGGGCGATCGCGGCGGTGCTGGGCGGCTACATCGTCCTATATCCACGCGCGCGCGTACTTACGCTGGTGATCATCATCCTGTTCTTCACCGTGATCGAGGTGCCCGCGGTGCTATTTCTCGGGGTCTGGTTTGTGCTGCAAGCGCTCTTCGGGGCCACGAACCTCACTAACCCCACCGGTGGCGGCGGCGTCGCCTATTTCGCACACGTCGGCGGCTTCGTTTTCGGCCTGCTGGCGGTCCGCCTGCTCGCGACCAAGCGCAAGCCGGTGCCGCCGTCCCGTCCGATCTACTGATCGTGTGCGCATCGCCGTCCTTACGATCGTGCTCCTGTTCAGCGCAGGCCTCGGTGTACTCACCGGCCTCGACCTGGCGCGAAACGGGGTCACGATCGTGGGGATCTTGGCGATCCTCATACTGGTGCTGTTTTTGGTTGGCATCGTCGGGGCGCTGCGGCAACCTCCAGGCGAGTGACTCAGACGCGTTTTCTGGGCGAGCAAGGCCGAGTCCGCCACCAGCGGCCCCCGGCCCGAGGCCCGCGTCTCCGCCACCTGGTAGGCGCGGTGGCGCTCGCCCTCGCCGTGGGCGCGGTCGCGTTGCTGGTGTTCATGGCGCCCGACGCAGCTGGCCCGGGGTCGCCGACCGTTGGGCACGCGGTCTTTGGCCCGGCCGGGTCAGCAAAGACCGGCGCGCCGCCCGTGTTCACGATCTATGGCACGCAGCTCGCCCCGCCGGACGAGCGCGTCCGGGTCCAGATCAAGCAGGGCCTGCGCAGTGGGCTGATCTTTAACGTGAGGACCGGGCAGGTGCTGTGGGCCCTTGATCCGGATCGCATCCTGCCGATCGCCAGCCTCACGAAGATGATGACCGCACTCGTGACGAGCGCGCATACGAAGCCGGACGACCTCGCGCTGATCACGACCGCGGCTACTCATTTCGTCGGCTCGGGGGTCGGGCTCCTGCCACTGGGCAAGCGCGTGCCGGTGGAAGCGCTGTTGTATGGCTTGCTGCTGCCGTCTGGCAACGACGCCGCGATTGCCCTTGCCCAACACGTGGCCGGCAACCAGCGCCGCTTCATCGAGATGATGAATGCGCGCGCTCGGGCGATGGGCTTGCGATGCTCGCACTTCTCGACGGTCTCGGGAATCGTGGATCCGGACAATTACTCGTGCGCGACCGATCTCGCGGCTCTCGCTCACGCCGTCTTGCAGTCGCGCCAGCTCGCCCCGATCGTCGCCTCACGGAGCGCGATCCTGCCGTTCCCCATCAAGGGCGGCAAGCTGTATCTCTACAACAACAACCCGCTGCTTCTTCTCCGCTACCCGGGTACCGATGGCGTCAAGACCGGATTCACTGATGCCGCCGGGGTCTGCCTCGTCGCCTCGGCGCGGCGAGGGCAGGCCTGGCTCGGGGTCGTGCTTCTGCATTCCGTAAATGCGACCGAGCAAGCCGAGAAGCTGCTCGACGCCGGGTTCGCCAGGCTCGCCGCCGCCGCTCGCTAAAGGCGCCGTACCGGTGCGCGCCATCCATCCCCAGCCGCACTTCGAGCGGCGTAGACTGCACAAGATCGAATGGGGGAATCCTCAGTGTCAGCGGTCCACGCAACGATAGGAAGGGCAGATGTCTAGCGCCACCCACCAGACGATCAAACTCAGCAAGGGCAAGCACACCTCCCCGGACGACGGTGCCTGCGTGATGGAGCTTGCCTCGATGCTCGCAGGGGAGCCGTTCACAGACCATCCGGCCTCGGTGTGCCCGGTGATCGGATCCTTCCTGAGAGCCTACAACGACTCCATCGACGACGGGCGCCGGCAGGATCTGTACGCGTTCGCCGCCGACGTCGTGGGCAGCCGCACCTCCGCCGATGTCCAGCGACTCCGGGCGGAGCGTTTGACGAATTGGGCCTCGCAGTTCCAGCGCCGGCGTTGGACCCGACTGCTCCTTCCTGAGCGCCTCCGCTCGATCGGGCCGAACCGCCACCCTTCGCTCGAATCCGTCGGGACACACGCGGTGCACGCGATCTCAAAGCACAGCGACGAGACCCACGTCGCTGTCCTTGCGGTTATTCGCGAGCTGCTCGCGATCGGGACCCGCGACACTCCAACGTCAATGGTCGCGACCGACTCGCCGGAGTCGAGACCCGAGGCGCTGGTCTGACCGGAAACCGGTAAAGGAGGCGGGAATTCCCATGCCTCCAACCGCCGGCGACTGACTGGGACCGATTGACCCCGGCTGTACGGGCGTAGTCGGCACGGACAAGCTTCGGTAAACTCCGCGCCGCTCGGCGGCTACGGCCCGGACGGTCGGCGCCGCAATAAATCGAGCCTAAAGGGGGCGCAGATATTTGCATTCCGAATACAAATCGAGCTTTGACCTCGGCGCCCGGGGGTAAGAACGACTGGAATGCCTAGGGTCCGTCTCAGGATTCTTGTTGCGACCTTGCTGATCGTCTTGGCTATGGGGGCCACGTCGGTTGTCGCGAGCGCGTGGGCGAGCAGCCCGCCGTCGCCCCTGACATGCGCCGCCAACACCGTCACGAGCGTGGCCGCCCCCGCCGGCAGTTCCACCCCATGCACAGCCACCACCACTGCGCCGGCGGCAGGTAGCACGGCCAGCGCACCGGCTGCCGGGACGAGTACCGCCACGGCACCCGCCGCTCCCGCTACGAACACGGTGGCGCCGGCCCCGTCCACTGTCGCGACACCGGTCGCGTCGGTCGGAAGTACCGCTGCAAATACGGCGAAAACCGCTGGCGCTCCGACTGGCGCGGCTGCGTCCCCCGCCAGTGGTCCCGGGACAGCCCCGGCCCCGCCGACTACCACCGCCGCGCAGACCGCCACCCGCACCACCCCGACCACCCAGCCCACCACCCCGGCCAGCCAGCCGGTTACCTCGACGACCGACCCGGCGACTCAGACGACCGCCGGGGCGTCGACCCCGGCCACCTCCGTTGCGCCGGCGACTCAGGCGGCGACCACCACCACGAAGACCGCCGCCCCCACCACCACCACCGCCGCCACCACCACACCAGCGACCCCGGCAGCGACCACCACCACAAAGACCGCCGCCCCCACCACCACCGCCGCCACCACCACACCAGCGACCCCGGCAGCGACCACCACCACAAAGACCGCCGCCCCCACCACCACCGCCGCCACCACCACACCACCGACCCCGGCAGCGACCACCACCACAAAGACCGCCGCCCCCACCACCACCGCCGCCACCACCACACCAGCGACCCCGGCAGCGACCACCACCACAAAGACCGCCGCCCCCGCTACCACCACACCAGCGACTCCGGCAGCGTCCGCCACCACACAGACCGCCGTACCCACCATTGCCACCACCACTACACCGGCGACCAAAGCACCGGCGACCACCACCACTGCCAAGACCGCCGTCCCCGCCACCACCGCGCTACCGGCAGTCCAGGCAGTTCCCCAGACAATCGCCACCGCCCTGGCACCCGTCGTCAGCACTGGCACACCAGCGCCGCCCGATCCCACCACGAGCCCCACCTCTGCCAGCACGGCGGCCCCGACCCCCGCCAAGAGCGCCGCACCCACCACAAGCACCGCCAGCACAGCGAACCCGACCTCCGCCAAGAGCGCCACGCCCATCAGCAACACGACTGGCACGGCGACCACGCCGGTGTCCCACACCACCAGCAACACGCCGTCGCCAGCCACCACTACACCCACACCGATCGCACCATCGGCTACCAACGTCCTCGACCCCATCACTAGTACGGCTACCTCGGCGTCTACTTCCAGCGGTGATACACCTGCCGGCGCTACCAGCCCCGCCACGTCGCTATCGTCGACGATCACCAAGACGGTCGCCCCCGTCACAAGCACCATCCCATCGGCGAGCCAGGCCAC
The DNA here is from genome assembly GCA_963731355.1 of uncultured Solirubrobacterales bacterium. Lineage (GTDB taxonomy): Bacteria > Actinomycetota > Thermoleophilia > Solirubrobacterales > Solirubrobacteraceae > Palsa-465. Next base: position 123,996 of record CAVSUS010000011.1, read on the forward strand.
GACGAACGCCGCCTCACCGGTGAAGCAACCGTCGGCCACGGTTGTAGCACCGGCGACGAATACGGTCACGTCCGTCGTGCCGAAAGTCGCCTCTGTGGCAGCGCAGCCCACACCGGGCACGACGCAGACGGACGCCCCCGCCACCATCGCAACAGCCCCGGTAGGTCCGTCCACCGCGCCGACGCTCGTCCCCAGCACGAACACCGCCTCATCGTCGACCCACCACATCACGACCACTGTCACGCCCCTGACACCGACGCTGGCGACCGCTGCGCCCTCGGTGACTCAGACGACCGCACCGCTCTTTCCCGTTGTCCTATCCAAGCCAGCTTCGGTGGCGCCGGCGGTCACGAACGCCATCGCGCCGATCACCAAGACCGCAGTCACCGCCCTCGCACCCATCGCGACCGCAGTGGCACCCGTTGCGTCGGCCGTCACCTCGCCCGCCGCTTCGGCAACTCCGGTGACCACGAAGATCGTCACACCCATCACCAACGCAACCAGCCCTGCTACGGCCGCCACGAGGTCCGCGACCGACCCGGCCGCCACCGGTACGCCGCCGGTCACGACGACGGTGACGACGGTCGCTGAGGCGGTCGGCTCGACCATCACATCAGTGCCGACGCAACTTGCAGCCGCCGTAGGGAAGACCACCGCATCGGCAGTTGGCGCCATGAAGACGCCTGCCGCGCCTGTCACGGACACGCTGGCGCCGGTCACCCAGACACTCGGTTCGACGCTCACGCCGGTCACCACGACCGTCAGCAAGACCATCGCACCGATCACCGGAGCCATTACGACCACCCTGGCCCCGGTCACCAACACGCTCGCCCCCGTCACCGGCGCGATCACCAGCCCCCTCGCCCCGGTCACCCAGACGCTCGGTTCGACGCTCACGCCGGTCACCACCACCGTCAGCAAGACCATCGCACCGATCACCCAGGCCGTCACCAGCACCCTCGCCCCGGTCACCAACACGCTCGCCCCAGCCACCGGCGCCATCACCAACACCCTCGCCCCGGTCACCCAGACGCTCGGCTCAACGCTCACGCCGGTCACCACCACCGTCAGCAAGACCATCGCACCGATCACCCAGGCCGTCACCAGCACCCTCGCCCCGGTCACCCAGACGCTCGCCCCCGTTACCGGAGCCATCGCGACCACCCTGGCCCCGGTCACCCAGACGCTCGCCCCGGTCACCGGAGCCATCGCGACCACCCTGGCCCCGGTCACCCAGACGCTCGCCCCCGTTACCGGAGCCATCGCCACCGCCCTGGCCCCCGTCACCCAGGCGCTGGCGCCGGTCACCCAGACGCTCGCCCCCGTTACCGGAGCCATCGCGACCACCCTGGCCCCGGTCACCCAGACGCTCGCCCCGGTCACCGGAGCCATCGCGACCACCCTGGCCCCGGTCACCCAGACGCTCGCCCCCGTTACCGGAGCCATCGCCACCGCCCTGGCCCCCGTCACCCAGGCGCTGGCGCCGGTCACCAAGACCCTTGCCCCCGTTACCGGCGCGATCACGACCACGCTGGCGCCGGTCACCCAGACGCTCCTGCCGCGCGGCGTGACTCCTGAAGCGCTGATCGCCGTCGTGACGGGAACTACGAGCCGGACCCCGGCCTCGGTCGCGCAGACCACGGCCCCCAGTCAGGCCGGTTCGCAGAGCGGCGGCGTCGGCCACGCGGTCGCCGGAGTTCCATCCTCCGGATCGGAGCCGCCCGGCCCGCCACCGCCCGCCCCGGCCGCGACGCGGCTCCCCGGCGGGTTGACCAGCTCTTCTTCGCCGCCGACGGGCGCCCCGATGACGTCGCCGCCCGTCGCGCGGATGTCCGCCCCGCCAACGGCGAAGGGCGCCGGGATGCAGAGCCCCTCGACGAGCATGGCTACGAGCTCCTCCGCTCTGCCGCCCCTCACCAGTGACTTCTTCCCGCAGCGGACCAGCCTCGCGGGCTCCCCGCGGGCAGTCGCCTCGGTGCACGGTCCTGCGGCACCCGTCGCTCCAAACGGTGGCCCGTCTGGGACGGGTGCCGGCTCCGCCGCTGGTGGCGGTTTGGGCGGCTTCTTCTTCGGCGCCGCCGCGCTCCTAGCGCTGGCGGCCCTCTTTGTCCCGCGTGTGCTCTACACACTGCGGACGTTCCGGCTATCTCGAGCGCCGGACCCCTATGCCCTCTTGCTAGAGCGGCCTGGCTAAGGCCCGAGTCGGTCTCCCAGGTTGTGCCCCGGGCTTCTGAGCCTGGGTTGCCCTTCTAGCAAGCGATAGGAGAAACGACTCATGTCACGCTCGAATTGGGCGTGGGCGAAGGCAATCGTCGTGGTGCTCGCGACAAGCGCGCTCGGCTTGGCCGTCTATGCGGCCCCCGCACGGGCGAGGTCGGCAAACGGCCTGCACTCCCAGCCTTTGACCACCGACACCCAACCCCGATCAATCGATGTCAATCATCCCCGACCCGTGGTCCTCGGACCGTGGAGCGGCTACTCGAGTCGAGATGAAGCGGCGCCTGTGCGCGCCCTGCAGCTCCGGCTGGCCAGGACCGGTTACGCACCTGGCCCGGTCGATGGGCGCTATGGACCGCTCACCGAGGAGGCCGTCATGCGCTTCCAGGCCGACCACGGTCTACACGTCGACGGGATCGCCGGCCCGCTGACGCTCGCAGCCATCGGCAGGCCGCCGACGATCCTGTACCCCGGTACCGGTCTTGCAGGGCCGGGCTCAGGATTCGTCCGCACTCTGCAGCGCCGGCTGGCGAGCGCGGGCTATAAGCCCGGACCGATCGACGGGCGCTACGGCCCCAGGACGGAACTCGCGGTTAGCCGGTTCCAGGCAAGCCACGGTCTGCAGGCTGACGGAATCGCCGGCCCGCTCACAATGACACGCCTGGGCAACGGCTCACCCAGCCAGGCCACGCACGTTGCACCTCCAGCAATGACGCATCGCGCCGCAAAGCCGTCGTCACGCCCAGTGCAGCCACGGCCACGTACGGCACATCGTCAGCCGTCGCCCACCACGGTGCCGAGCAACGTTCGGACTCATTCGCCGAGCTCAGTACCGTCCGGAGTGATCGCGCTGCTGATCGGACTGGCCGCCGCGCTGGTGCTTGTCACGATGGCGCTCATGGCCCGGCGTCGCGAGCGGCGGCCTGCGGTCGCCAACGCTCAGTCGAACGGCGCTTCCGGGAACGGCCCGGCTCAGGCAATGAACGGGCATTTCGGTCCCACGGCACCTGTCGGTGATCGGCGGAAGTCCGGTCCGCCCGAGTCGCCGGTCGAGACACAGGCCCCAGGCGCGGCAGGGATGCGCTTGGAACATGCCCCGGGCGCGGCAACCGGACCGGGGGAGACACAGATCCCAAGCGCCGGGGAGATCCCAGCCGCGGCGCAGACCCCGGCTGAGGCATCGACGACGGTCGAGGGACAGACTCCGGAGAACGCATGGACGCCAGATGAACCACGCACGACGACAACGACACGAACCCCCGACGAAGGAGGAGGGTCGAACCACACACACGAACCGAACCATTCACGAGTGGCCGAAGAGGCCGATCGTATATTCAGCGAGGCGCTCGCACTCGAGGAAGCCGGTGAGCTCACGCGAGCCGTCGCGGCGTACCGACGAGCGGACGAGCTCGGGCACGCGACCGCGCCGTCCAACCTCGGCGTTCTGCTCGAACAGCACGGCGACCGTGCGGGAGCGGAGGCGTGCTACAGGCGAGCGGACGAGCGTGGCGATCCCGACGGTGCGTTCAATCTCGGACTCCTGCTCGGGGAACAAGGGGACCACGCCGGAGCGCTGGAGGCCTACGGACGGGCGGATCAACTCGGGCATGCAACCGCGGCGGCAAATCTGGGTGTCCTGCTCGGAGAACACGGCGACCTCGAGGCCGCCGAGGCCTGCTTCCGGCGGGCGAACGAGCGCGGTGACGCCCACGGCGCGTTCAACCTCGCAGTGCTGCTGGATCAACATGGCGACCATGTGGGAGCACTGGAGGCCTACCGACGAGCCGGCCTACTCGGCAACGAGGCGATTGCAGAGCGGGCCAGCGACGCTGCCCGCGATCTGACATCGAAGATCGCCGCCGGCAAGGTCGCGGACCGGGAGGGTCAGCAATGATCGTCCGGCACGACGGTCCTCAACGAGCCGTGAGCGAGGAGGTCAACGCCCCGGCCGATGAACGCCTGCGCGTCCTGATCGCCGATCACGATGGCCTTGCGCGAGGCATGATGCGGACCGCGCTACACAAGGCCGCACGGGTGGCGATCGTAATCACGGCCGCGGAAGGTCGGGAGGCGCTCGAGCTCGCGCGCTACTACCACCCGACGGTGGTCGTCATCGACACTCGGCTTCCGCCCGACGGCGGACTCGAGTTCATCGAAAAGGTGCGCGCGGTCGCTCCAGAGACGCGGATCGTCACGATCTCCGTCGACGACGAGCGAACCGCGCTCTCCGCATTGCGTGCGGGCGCCGTCGGACACGTGGGCAAGGAGGTGGACCCGGACGAGCTCGCACGCCTGGTCGTGCGAGCTGCCGACGGCGAGGCGATCATCCCGCAGCAGCTGATGATGCCCCTCCTGGAGCTCGTTCGGGAGCTACCCACCTCCGGATGGCGTCCTTTGCACAGCCGTCTGACCACACGCGAGTGGGAGATCGTCGAGCTGCTCCGTGAGGGCGCCACCACGGCACGGATCGCAGGGAGGCTGTTCCTGTCTCAGACGACGGTCTACAGCCACGTCAGAAGCATCATGCGGAAGCTCGACGTGCACTCACGCGGCGATGCGGTCGCCGCGGCGGAAGACCTCCGTCGGGAAGAGGCACAAGGGAGGAGGTCGCCCGTTACCGTCATCTAGTCTCCACCGACAGCTCCGGGCCTGACGCTCGGTCAACAGCCCCGCGCCGTAACCACGGTTGCGGCCCGCGCGGTATGCGCGGTCCACAGCCGCACCGTTGTTCAGCGAACGGGTGTGTGGGTCGATCTCGCGAATTCGACTTGGCTCGCATGCCTTGGGAATCGGCGCCGGCGCTCGTCGCGAAGTCCTCGACGTGGTCGCGAGGGCTGCCGAGACATCGAGGCTCGCGACGAGCGCGTGGTGCTGGTGGACTGGTCTGAGTCCGATATCCCTACGAATGCGTTGCGGCGATGCGGGTGCGATAGCGCAGGACGTCGCGTGGATTGCGGCTCACGGTGGCACCGGAAGGAGACGAGCCGGGAGGCGTGACGACGCTCCGAGAGCTTGGTGCCGGCGAGTTCGTGCTCCCCGCAGCGCGCCCGGAGCACCCGCGCTCAGCGGCGAGAGTGGATTGGTGGCCTCGCGCGCCGGTGCAACCGAGCGCCCGTGTGATCTCGGCAAATCCGCCAGAGCGATCGAAGGCTCAGCGCTTCGGCAACGCCCGGGCGTGGCGGTACATGCCACTCCAGGGGTCGCCATCCGCAAGCCGGGCAGTGACGTTCTTGACCGTCCAGCCATCCGGCTTGAGCGCACGGTCGGAGAGCTCCTCCCAGTGCAGCGGAACCGCCACCGGCGCGTCAGGGCGCGACCGCACGGCGTACGGCGCCACGGCGTGCTGGGCGTAGGCGATCCGGTTGACGTCGACATAGATCCGCTCGCCACGCTCGGCCTTGTGCCACTCGAGCGTCAGGTGGCGGGGATCGTCGGCGACCATCTCCTCGGCCAGGGCGCGCGCGAACCGGTGGACATCGGGGAAGCCAGGCCCCCGGCGAAGCGGGCAGACCACGTGAACGCCCCGAGAGCCAGTCGTCATCGCGTACGGGACGAGCCCGAGGTCGCGCAGGCGCTCTCCGGCCCTCCGCGCCGCCGCGCGGACCTCAGCGAACCCCCCGCCCGAGGGATCAAAATCGAGCGTCAGACGGTCGGGTTCGCGCGGCTCATCGGCGCGGGAAAGCCAAGCGTGCACGGTGACCACGTTCTGGCCCGCGAGATACACGAGCGTCGCCGCGTGCCCAGCGAGAACGTGGGTGATCTTGCCGCCCTTCTTCGGCACGGTCGCGGGGTCCACCCAGTCCGGGAAGTAGCTGGGCACGGCCTTCAGGAAATAGCCGTCCCCATCGATCCCGTCGGGAAAGGCCTGGAGCGCCAAAGGGCGGCCGCGGACATAGGGGAGCATCAGCGGCGCCACGGCCTCGTAGTGGCGCGCGAGATCGAGCTTCGTCAGGCCAGCACGCGGGAACACCACCCGGTCTGAGTGCGTGATCCGCACATCGCGACCGCCGACACGTAGCTGCTCGGTCATCCCGCTCCCTCTCGCACCACCTCTGACGCAGCCTTGTCATCTCGCAGCCCAAGGAATCGGGGGTGGCGCAAGCGGCCATCACGAGTCCATTCGGTGAAGCCAACCTCGGCAACGAGCTGTGGCTCCACCCAGGTCACCCCGCGCTCGCGGACGGAGGCCGGGTCGGCGAACGGTGGGTCCTCGCGCCGGAGCTCGCGCATTTGGGCACCCAGCGAGTGGAGGGTCTCCGTGTCGAATCCGGTCCCGACCTTGCCTGCATACTCGAGCCGCCCATCGCGGTAGTAGCCGAGGAGCAGCGCGCCGAACTCGACGCGTGAGCCACGCGGCTCGGTGTACCCCCCGATCACCAGCTCCTGACCGTGTTCGCACTTCAGCTTCAGCCAATCGCGCGAGCGGGTGGCTAGGTACGGGCTGTCTGCGCGCTTGGCGATCAGGCCTTCCCACCCCTTGCGGCAGGCCTCCGCGAAAAATGCCTCTCCATCGCGATTCCGATGCGGCGTCCACCGGACCGGGCCATGAAACTCGAGCGCATCATGGAGCAGCCGCTTGCGCGTTCGCAAGGGGAGCCGGCGTACGTCGTGCCCCTCGAGCCACAGCACGTCGAAAACGTAGAAAAACACCGGCACGTAGTGCCGGGCCCGCTGCACCAGACGCGCAAAACTCGTCCGCGGGCCATCGAACGCGACCACCTCGCCGTCGACGGCGAACGCTTGGCACGACTCGGCGTCCACGGCCTCCGCCAGTTCCGGATACCTGGAGTTGAGTGACAGGTCATTGCGCGAGAGCAGGTGAATCTCCTCGCCAGAGCGGATCGCGATGCAGCGAATGCCGTCGAACTTGCGCTCGAAGATCCAGTTGGGGTCGGAGAACCGCGCTTCGGTCAGTACGGCCTTCATTACGCTCGCGGTCCGGGGTGCTGGGGCCCGGGGCGCAAGTTCGCGTTGTTCGGCGCCGAGACTCTGAAGCTCAGTCATGAGCCTTCTCGCGCAGCACGCGTGTTGACGTCGCCACCACCCCGGCACCCTACCGGCCCCGGCCATCGAGCCCGCGCACTGTCGCCCTGACGCGATCGTCTCACCCGCGTCATAAACTCGTGCGACGCCGACCCCGGTCCGGTTCGGCTCCGTCGACCGCCCGTTCCTGAGTGACGCGCGCGCTACGGGCCCGTGTCGATCGTGTCGCGGACCTCGGCCTCCCGCGGCTGCATGTCAAAACCAGTGAGGGTCCACGTGGCGCCGGCCGCTTCCCATGGCTCGACATCGGCGCCGGGCGCAGTTTCGACGACGAGGTCAAACGGACCGTCGCGTCTGCCACGTAACTCACGGACCTCGCCCGCCAGCTCAGTGAGCGCGTCGGGGCCGGGAAGATCAATCGGGAACAGTCCGTCCCACGCGGCAGCGCGGCGCAGCGGCCGACGGTTCGGCCAACGGGCGGCAACCCACACCGGGATCCGGGGACGCTGGATCGGCAAGGGCTCGAAGTCCCCTCCCCACAACCCTTTCAACCTCTCGAGGCCTTGGTCGAGCAGGAGCGCGCGCTCGCGCGCGTCGATGACCTCCCCGAACCGCTCGAGCTCGCCGGTGCGGTCGCTACCCAGCCCCACGCCAAGCGTCAGCCGCCCGCGACTCAGATGGTCCAGCGTGACGGTCTCCCGCGCCAGCTTTTGCACTCGCCGGCGCGCAAGTGGTGTGACCATGGGCCCCAGCCGGAGCGCCTCCGTCGCGCACGCAACCGCGGCCAGCGCCACCCACGGATCTGCCACCGCCCGCACCGGCGAGCGATACGCAACGTGGTCCCAGAGAAAGAAACCGTCCCAGCCGCGGGCCTCCGCTCGCCTAGCGAGCTCGCTGAGTAACCGTGGCTCCACGAGCTCGTCGAACGGAGCCAGGAAGATTCCGCGCTTGACGCCCACGCTCGGACTCTATCCCCCGGCATTCGGCCGCGGCAGACAGCGTGGCGGATCGGCCCAGGCGCCCTCACTACGCCACCGATCACTCGAGGCCCTCACCCGACGCCGCCGAGGTTGGGCACCCTCGAGCGCCGAGCGCGCCTGCGCTGCCGCTCGTCGCGATGGTCCGAGGCCTCGAGCTGCCCAACCGGATCAACCAGCAATCCGGCCGCGAACAACCCCGCGATCAGATACAGGATGGCCTGTCCGGTGAGCACCGAGACGACGCCGATGAATTCTCCGAGCACGCCCGCGACGAGGATTCCGCTGCCCTCGCCGGCCGCCGCGGCCACCGCCGCGAGCGCAAACACAGCGCCCCGCCGTCCGTTCGGGGCCGCCTGCTGCAACCACGTCGTAAGCCCCGTGGCCATGCCCACGCCAGGCGCGCCGACGGCGACGAACAGCGCGACGTACAGTGGCTCGGCCAGCGTCGCATGGGGGCTCTGCCAGATCGCCAGGCTGATCAAGCCAAAAGCGAATGCCGCACAGGCCGTCAAGCGGCCCGGCCGGATCCGAGCAGCTGCCGCGAGCAGCAAGGCGGCGCCGATTGCCCCGAGCGCCTGAACGCCGCGCAGCAGTCCGATCTCGCCTGGGCCTCCGTGAAGGGCGCGCGCCACGAACACCACGAACAGGACGACAAAGATCCCCTGCGCCACGCTCGCGGTGAACAGTACGAGTAATCCTCGGCGAAGGCGGCTGCTTTTGAGCGCCGCCCGGATTGGGGGCCGGGGCGCGTCTCCCCCGGCTCCGTTCAGCCCCGGGTCGTGCCGATGGACGGTTGCCCGCCGCACGCCAAACCGCCCGCTGAGCGCCGCGATCAACAACGCGGCGAGCAAGAAGCTCGCCGCGTCGGCCACGACGATCGCGGACAGTCCTCCGATCGCGAGCAACAGGCCCCCGACAGGGCCGCCGACCAGGCGCCCCAGGTTTTCGTTGAGCCCGACGAGCGAGTTCGCCGGCAGGAGCCGGTCCCGATCGACCAGGGTGGGCAGCAGTGCGTTCTTGGTGGGCTCGAAGATCGACGCGAGCGCCGCTTGGGCGGCGATCACCGAGTAGACGACGGGTAGCCCGCCCGGGCCGCGGACGAGCAGCAACGGGATCAGCGCCGCGGCCTGGACGAGCGACACGGCGGTGAGGGTCCGGCGCCGGTCTGGCGCGTCCGCGATGCGGCCGGCGATCGGTGCGAGCGCGACCGGCGGCACGAGCTCGATCAGGAACGCTAGGGCGGTACCGATCGTGGACCCTGTGCGCTGGTAGACGACGATCGGCAGGCTGACGAGCAGGAGCCAGTCGCCAGCGGTGGAGATCAGTCCCGCGAGCCACAGACGACGGAAATCCGGGATACGGAGGGCGCTCATCCCAGGCCGATCGGAAATGCCTGAAGCCCGAGGTGCACCACGGCCGATCCGGGTGGGTTTTCCTCACGTGTGGCGCTGATGTAGGGGCGGATCACCGCGTCGATCCTGGCGCCCAGCTCGGTGAGCTCGCGCGGGGTCAGTCGCAGCGCATAGGTCGAGTAGACGTCGGCTCTGCGCCATGCGCTCGGGACCTCATGGCGGGAGGCCAGGTATTCGCGCTGCAGGCGATGATCGCGTTGCATCGAGAGCGCGTCGAGCTCGGCTTCGCGTTCGCTGACCGGCGCGTCCGGATCGGCCGAGCCGGTGTCGAACCCGGTTATCAGCGCTTGCCACGGGCGCTCGCGGCCATCGTCCGATTGGGCCTCCGCGACGAGACCGACCTTGGCCAGCAACCGGAGGTGATAGCTGCAGTTCGACGGCGTGTCGCCGATCGCCCGGGCGCACTCTGACGCGGTGGCAGCTCCGGTCGCGATCAGGTGGCTGAGGAGTTCGAGACGCACGGGATGGGCCAGCGCGTCCAGCGCCTCGGGCTCGGTGATGCGACGTCGTATCTCGCGCGGCATTGGGGTGGCTCCGTTCAGCAGTCAAACCCGGGAAAGGAAATTCTGAAAGACTCTTTCAGATTATCCTACCAGATCGGCAGGGACTCCCGACGACCTCGACCTCGTGTCACCCTTACGCGTTCATCGATCTCTTCCGAGCGAGGGTTGTGGCGGTTAGCGAGGCCATCCGCGCCGTGGTGCGCGGTGACGTGAACAGCGCCAGGTTCCGGGACGCGATCATCCAGCGGGCTCGCGGGCTGACGCTGATGGGCTGGGTGCGCAACGACGAGGACCGAACCTTGCGGGTTCATGCCGAAGGTGATCGGCGGGACGTTGCCGAGCTGGTGGCCTACCTGCGCGATCCCCCGAGCCTCGCTCGAGTCACCGGGTTCGAACTCTTACAGGTCAAGGTCGAGGGTCACGAGCAGTTTGCGGCTCGCGGGGTCAGGGCCGGCGTGTTCGTGGTTCAGGAGCACGCGGCGACCGCGCACCATTTCGATCTGCGCCTGGAGGTCGAGGGTGTGATGCGCTCGTGGGCGGTCCCGAAGGGTCCCTCGCTGGACCCCTCGGTCAAGCGGCTAGCGGTCGAGGTCGAGGATCACTCCAAGGAGCACAATTCCTTCGAGGGCCGAACCGATGGCGGCGGTGTGATCGTCTGGGATCAAGGCAGCTACGAGCAGGGCGGGCGCGTGCCCTGGCCGGAGGCGCTTACGCGTGGCCATGCGGTGTTCGTTCTGCACGGCGAAAAGCTGCACGGGGGATTCGCCCTGCAGCGAACCCGCCCGGGTGATAAGGCGCAATGGCTGTTGATCAAACGCCAGGACGACGAGGCACGGTCCGGCTCGGACATCGCGGTCGAGCGCCCTGAATCGGTGGTGAGCGGCCGCACGCTCGACGAGATCCTCGAGCGATGAGTCCTCGCCGTCGGGCCGAGTAGAAAAACCCTCACCTCGGTCTCGGCTGACTCCTCAGATTCACTCCCGCTCGGCGGGAAGACTTCCGCTAGCACAGGTCGTAGATCCGACCCAAGGCTCCTCTCGTACCGTCCACCGGCACTCCGCACACGTCGGAAAGCCCTCGGGGGCACGGAATGGGGGCGCGCAGAAGGGGGCACGGAGTAAAAGGTGGGGTGGCCAATGGATTGGCCGCCCCACCCTACCCACACGAGGTCCGGCGCGGGGTTCGGCTATCAGCACCGCCGAGGCAAACCCGGGCGACCGGCGGACGGGAGCCGGCTCGCGCGCAGACCTCGCCGATCCAGGGAAGAACCATCGAATGCGAGTAGTTGAAGCGGCAGGAGACGAGGCGAGCCCGGTCCTGGTCGAGGATCCGGAGCTGGCGGGCGGTCTGCAGGGAGAGCGGCTTGCCGCGGCGGTGCGCGACTGCGTCGCCCGCACGATCCAACTTCCGACCGGACCATGGACGCCGATTGATGAGACAGGCAACTCCAGCTTCGGCATGGGGCTGTTGATGCTCGAAGGGCTGGTGGCGCGGCGCGTCGGGGTGGCGGGTCGATTCGCGGCCGAACTGCTAGGCGCGGGCGACTTGCTGTCCCCGGGGCAGCACGAGGATCTCAGCGCAACCCTTCCTCGCACGGGCAAATGGCACGTACTGCGCCCGAGCCGGGTGGCCGTCCTGGACGGCGACTTCGTGATCCGGCTGACCCGCTACCCGGAGGTGATGTCGACTCTCTTCGCACGGGCGCTACGGCGAGCGCGCTACATGGCGGTGAACATGGCCATCGTCCAGCAGCCTCGAATCGACCTGCGGCTGAAAATGCTGTTCTGGGAGCTGGCCGACCGCTGGGGGATCGTTCGACAGGGAGGCGTGTACTTGCCGCTTCATCTAACGCATTCGATGCTCGCGGACCTGGTGGCGGCACGCCGACCGACGGTGACCAAGGCGCTGGGGGAGCTCGCGGAGCGCTCGGCGGTGACCTGGACCGGCGAGGCGTGGCTGCTGTCGGGCAGCCCGCCCGCGGAGATCGGGGCCTCCGGGGCGTTGTCCGCGATCGCGAGCGCCGCACGGTCGGCGGCCGCGGGCGAGGACGACGATCCCCGCTAGTGCGTAGCCTTGAGCCGGCGGTGGCAGCGCCCGTCGACACTCCGGCATCTCCACGCAAGCGTCACGCGCTCGACTTGTTCGAGGACCTCCCGAGCGAGTATGACCGGATGGGCGCCGTGCTCTCCTTCGGTCAGGATCCACGCTGGCGCCGCGCGATGGTCCAGACCGTCGACCCCCTTCCCGGTCAGCGCGTCCTCGATGTGGCCACCGGTACGGGGTTGGTGGCATCCGAGCTCGTTCGGCGGAGCGGCTGCGAGGTCGTCGCGCTCGACCAGAGCGACGCGATGCTCGCCGGCGCCCGAGCTCGTATCGTGAGCCATCCCGCACTTGCTGAGAGGATCACGTTCGTCCGGGGCGAGGCCGAGCGACTCCCTTTCGTGGACAACGAGTTCGACGCGCTGACACTCACCTACCTCCTTCGCTATGTCGACGACCGCGCGGCGACGATGCGCGAGCTCGTCCGCGTGCTCAAGCCGGGAGGCAAGCTCGGGATGGTGGAGTTCGGCGTTCCGGACCGCGGATTGCCGCGGGTAATGTGGCGCCTGTACACGCGCGCGGGTTTGCCTCTGCTCGGCCGCCTCGTGTCGCCTGCGTGGGCGGACGTCGGACGGTTCCTCGGTCCGAGCATCGAGCACTTTCACGCCGTCGAGCCAGACCTTCCCCGCTTGTGGCGCTCGGCCGGGCTCCGCGACGTCGGCCAGCGACGGATGAGCTTCGGGGCCGGCCTGGTGATGTGGGGAACGAAGAATGGCAACCACGCCACGTGACTGAGCTCGACCGCCCCGCGTTCTACGCGCTGCGGTCCGGCGGCTGGCGCGATCTCGTCACGCTCCTTCATCCGCCGTACACCGCTTGGCACCTGAGCTATGTTGCGCTAGGCGCGGCAGCCGCGCCGACGCTCCACGCAAGCCGGCTCGGCGCCGCCCTCGCCGCGTTCTTTCTCGCGGTCGGGGTGAGCGCGCACGCGCTTGACGAGCTGCGCGGGCACCCCCTCAAGACCAGATTAACCCGCACCACGTTGATCTCGCTCGCCATCGCCGGCCTGGTCGGCGCGGTTGCGATCGGGGTCATCGGAATCGTCGTGGTCTCCCCGCTGCTCGTGCCGCTCGTGGTCGCCGGAGCCGCACTTGTCCCGCTCTACAACCTCGAGCTGTTTGGGGGGCGGTTTCACAACGAGACCTGGTTCGCGCTGGCCTGGGGTGGGTTTCCCGCGTTCACGGGCTACTTCTCGAGTGCGCTGGCGATCAGGCCGGCGGGAGTCTTGGTGGCCGCGGCCTGCTGTCTGCTGAGCGCCGCCCAGCGCCGGCTCTCGACTCCGGTTCGCGAGCTGCGCCGCCGCACCGCGGAAGTCCACGGCGAGCAGCGGCTGACCGACGGTCGCGTCGTCGAGCTCGACAAAACCCGGCTCGCCGAGCCACTCGAAGGCGCTCTGTCCGCGCTGTGGCTCGCGCTCGTGCTCCTCGCGGCCGGGCTCGTAGCCGTCCGCCTCTAGACCGCCAGACCACCGGGTCTGGGCCGCCGGCGCACACGCCAGTGCGCCGGCGGCCGCTCAAGCTCGTCGCGCCTAGTACGCCGGCGCACCCGAACCTGCGTGCGGGCGCAGAATCGCCCCGTACCGCTCCGCCTCTATGCAAAGCTTCCCCCGCTTTGGCGAATGTCGTGGGACAACGGGTCCGCCGGCGGGAGGATCCACGGTTCCTCCGTGGCGAGGGGCACTGTGTGGACGACATCCGATTGCCGGACGCGCTGCACGTCGGCTTCGTGCGCTCGCCCTGGGCCCACGCCAGGATCACCAGCATCGACGGCTCAGTGGCGGCGGCGCTCCCCGACACAAAAGTGTTCACCGCCACGGACCTCGCCCTCGAGACGTTCCCGCCGCCACCGTTCGTCGCGGCCGACAAGCGGATGTTCCGGCCACCTCTCGCGGCCGACACGGTGCGGTTCGTCGGCGAGATCGTGGCCGTAACCGTGGCGCCAAGCCGCGAGGCCGCGGCTGACGCGGCGGACCTCGTCGTCGTCGACTACGAACCGCTTCCTGTCGTAACCGACCCGCTCACGGCGGCCCGCGACGAAGTCGTGCTGTTCCCCGAAGTCGGCACGAACGTATGCCTTCACAGCCCTGCACCGGAGCCCGACGAGCACTTGTTCGACTCGTGCGACACCGTGACCAGTGGAACCGTCGTGAGCCAGCGCATCGCCCCGTGCCCCGTCGAGCCGAGGGCGAACGTGGCCCAGTTCGACGAGGCGGGCCGGCTGACCATGTGGATGTCGACGCAGACGCCCCACCAGGACCGTGACGACCTCGCACGATCCCTCGGGCTCGATGCCCGGCACGTGCGGGTCGTAGCACCGGACGTGGGCGGTGGCTTCGGCGGCAAGGGCCTCGCAGTCGAGGACGTGATCGTCGCCCATCTTGCGCGCGCCATCGGGCGCCCGGTGCGGTGGACGGAGCCCCGCAGAGAGAACCTCGTTGCGATGCACCACGGACGCGCCCAGCGGATCGAGTTCGAGATCGGTGGAAATCGTGAGGGCAGGATCGACGCTCTGCGGCTGAAGATCCTCCAGGACGCCGGTGCCTACCCCGGCATAGGCTCCTTCCTCCCGATACTCACCGCGAGGATGGCCAGCGGCGTGTACCGGATCCCGAAGATCGAGTGTGACGTCAAAGCCGTGGTCACCAACACCACGCCGACCGGGCCGGTGCGCGGAGCGGGGCGCCCGGAAGCGGCGCAGGTGCTCGAGCGCGCGATGGACCGCTTCGCGGCCGAGCTGTCGATGGACCCCGCGGAAGTCAGGCGCCGGAATTTCATCGAGCCCGACGCGTTCCCGTTCACCACCGCATCGGGGGCGGCGTACGACTCCGGTGACTACGGCGGCGCACTCACCCGCGTACTCGACGCAACCGGGTATGAGAGCTTGCGCGCCGAGCAGGCAAACCGTCGACGCAGCCGCACGGTCCGCCAGCTCGGGATTGGGCTGTCCACGTACGTCGAGGTGACCAACGGGGTCACCGAGACGGAATTCGGCGCGGTCGAGATGACGTCCGATGGCGAGGCGATCGTCAAGACCGGGTCGTTGTCTCAGGGACAGGGCCTCGAGACGACTTTCGCGATGATCGTCGCCCAGCGTCTGGGTCTGCCCATCGAGCGGCTCACGGTAATCAGAGGCGACACCGACGAAATCGCCAGGGGCACCGGTACATACGGTTCGAAGTCGACCCAGATCGGGGGCGTTGCGGCCGGCCTGGTCTCCGAAAAACTGATGGAGCTCGCCAAACACCTCGCCGCCGAGGAGCTCGAGGCGAGCGCCGAGGACATGGTCCTCGACATCGAGCATGGTCGGTTCCACGTCGCGGGCGCCCCGTCGCCGGCTCTGACCTGGGGCGAGCTGGCGGGCCGGCTCCACAGCGAGGGGCGGCTTGCCGAGCTGAGCGCGGAGGTCGACTTCCAGGCACCACAGCCGACCTTTCCGTTCGGGGCCCACCTAGCGGTGGTCGAGATCGATATCGAGACCGGCGCCGTCGAGCTCACCCGAATGGTGGCGCTCGATGATGCCGGGCGGATCATCAATCCGCTCATCGCCGAAGGGCAGGTGCATGGCGGCCTCGCCGCCGGCATCGCCCAGGCCCTCTACGAGGAGCTCACGTACGACGAGCACGGCAATCCCCGGAACGCGAACCTCGTCACCCATGAGCACGTCGGCCTGCCCGCAAACAGCGAGCGCGTCTGGCGCGCCCTGGAGGAGGCCCGGGCGGGGGCGAGCCTCGGTGACATGCCGCTGGACGGATGACCGGCGAGATCCTCTGGACCCCGCCGGCGGACCTCCGAGAGACGACCGAGATCGGCCGTTACATGGACTGGCTGCGGACCGAGCGCGGCCGCGACGCAGAGAACTACGACGAGCTCTGGCGCTGGTCCGTGGACGATCTGGAAGGCTTCTGGGGCTCGATCTGGGACTTCTTCGGTTTGCGGACCCACACTCCGTACGAGCGCGTCCTGGCCAAGCCTACGATGCCAGGCGCGGAGTGGTTCCCGGGGGCGCAGCTCAACTACGCCGAGCACCTGGTGGGGCGCGCAGAGGACCGCGACCGGGTCGCAGTCGTGGCCCGCTCCCAGGGTCGCCCCCCGCTCGAGCTCACGTTCGGCGAGCTGCGCGAGCAGGTGGCCCGCGCGCGCGCCGGACTTCAGCGGCTGGGTGTCGGCCCCGGCGATCGGGTCGTCGCGTACTTGCCCAACGTGCCCGAGACCCTCATCGCGTTCATCGCGACGGCTAGCCTTGGCGCCATCTGGGCCACGTGCGCACCGGAGTTCGGCGCACGCAGCGTGATCAATCGTTTTGTCCAGATTGAGCCGCGCGTCCTGCTTGCCGTCGGCGGCTACGGCTATCGCGACCGCTACGTCGACCGGCGCACCGAGGTCCAAGAAATCCGGGCAAAGCTCCCGACGCTCCAGCACGTCGTACACGTGCCGTACGGAGAAGCGACCGTCGCCGGCGCGGTGGGCTGGAACGAGCTGCTCGACGACTCCGGCCGGCTCGAATTCGAGCCGGTGGCGTTCGATCACCCGCTTTACGTGTTGTTCTCATCTGGAACGACCGGGCTACCTAAGGCGATCGTCCACGGCCATGGCGGCCAGCTCATCGAGCACCACAAGAACCAGGGGCTCGGTTGGGACCTGAAGCCGGGCGGCCGGTTGATGTGGTTTTCAACCACGGCGTGGATGATGTGGAACGCGCTGGTGTCGGCGTTGCTGCTGCGCGCCTCGATCGTGATGCTCGACGGCGACCCAGCGTGGCCCGACCTCATGCAGCAGTGGCGCCTGGCGGAGGAGACCAAGCCGTCGGTCATGGGCGTGAGCCCTCCCTACTTGATGGCGTGCAGGAAGGCGGGCCTGAGTCCCAAGCGCGAGTGCGATCTGAGCAGCATCCGCGCGCTGTGCACCGCGGGTTCGCCCCTTCCGGCGGAGGGCTACCACTACGCCTACGAGCAGCTCGGGCCCGAGCCGGTGCTGATCAACGGCTCGGGCGGCACCGACGTGTGCACGGGAATCGTTTCCGGCTCATTCGCCCAGCCGGTGTACGAGGGTGAGATCTCCGGGCCCTGCCTCGGAGTCGACGTGCACGCCTTCGACGAGGACGGTAACGAGGTGATGGGCGAACTCGGCGAGCTGGTGATCACGCAGCCGATGCCGTCGATGCCGGTCGCGCTCTGGAACGACCCGGATGACTCGCGCTATCGCGCGGCGTACTTCGATCGCTATCCGGGGATCTGGCGCCAGGGCGACTGGATCAGGTTCACCGAACGCGGTAGCTGCGTGATCACCGGCCGCTCGGACGCGACGCTCAACCGTGGCGGCGTACGGCTCGGCACCGGAGAGTTCTACTCCGTGGTCGAGGAGCTCCCTGAGGTCGTCGACGCGCTCGTCGTCCACCTGGAGGATCCGGGGGGCGGTATGGGCGAGCTGGTGCTGTTCGTGGTGACGGCCGACAGCGTCGAGTTCGACGAGCCGCTGCGGGCCAGGATCGCAGCAACATTGCGCGACCAGCTCTCGCCGCGACACATTCCCGACGCCATCGTCGCGGTCGCGGCGATCCCCCGCACGCTCACGGGCAAGAAGCTCGAGACGCCCGTCAAGCGAATTCTGCTCGGTGCCGAGCCTGAGAACGTCGCCAGTCGCGACGCGCTCGCGCAACCAGACGCCCTCGATTCGTTCATCGAGTATGCCGCCGCCCGCGGCCGTTCGAGCGCACCGCGTTGAGCCCCGCGGGTGGGCCAAGGAAGCGGGACTTCGGCACCGAACTAATAGCTTTCTAACCTTCCGACGCCGCGTCCCAACCGTCAACCGGGCATACTGAGCGGTTGGGTCGAGGAAGGGCGCGCACGGTTTCCTTACTTCCCGTGACCCTCCGCCACCGCTCCGAACCGCTCTCGCCGGGTAACCACGCTCCGATGTCAGTCGAAAGCATCCCCGCGCCCGACGCACTCCAGGCGCCCACCGAGGTCACGAAGCCGGCGCATGCGCCGGTGTCCACGCGGACCGTTGTCCACACGGAGGGCGCCCGGCTGTCATGGTGGGTAACCGCAGGCGCCATCGCGGTTCTGGTGCTCGTCTCGCTCTGGCTGCGGACCCGCGCGCTCCACGTCCACTATTGGGTCGATGAGGCGCTGTCGGTCGGAATCTCCTCCCACCCGCTCAGCGACCTTCCGAGGCTGCTGCGCCAGGACGGCTCACCGCCTCTGTATTACGTGCTGCTCCATGGGTGGATTGCGCTTCGTGGTAACGGCGAGGTCGCAACCCACGAGCTGTCGCTGATCTTTGCGCTGCTGACGATTCCTGTCGCCTACTGGGGCGGAGCGAGCCTGTTCGGCCGCCGCGCCGGGCTGATGGCTGCCGTGCTCGCCGCCGGCGCCCCTTACCTAACCGCCTATGGCCAGGAGACGCGGATGTACGCGCTCCTCGCCCTCCTCTCGTTGCTGGTCGCTGTGGCGTTCGTTCACGTGTTCGTGAAGCGAAACCGGCGCCACCTCCCCTTGTTCATCGTCTCGTTGGCGGCCTCGATGTACACGCACAACTGGGCGTTGTTCCTCGCCCTGATGTGCGGAGTCGCTTTCCTGATCTGCGTGCGGGAGTCTCCGCACGAGCGCCGTGCGCTGTGGCGTGACGGCCTGCTCGGCTTCGGCGGTGTGCTGGTGCTGTACGCCCCCTGGGTTCCGACCGTGATCTATCAGGCGCGGCACACCGGGGCGCCCTGGGACCTTCCGCCGGTCGTCTGGTCACTGACCCAAGGGCTCTACTCGCTCGTGGGCGGCCGGGGTGCCGCGGTTGCGCTGCTCCTGGCTGGCGGGTCCGGGCTGCTGGCCATCAGGCAGTTCCCGCGCGTCGGCTCGCGCCTGGGCTTGGCGATCGAGGTCCTGCTGGTGCTGGGCGTCGGCACGCTGCTGCTCGCCTGGGTCTACTCGAAGGCGACGCCGGCCTGGGCCAACCGCTACCTGGCCGTGATAGTCGGACCGCTGATCCTTCTGTTCGCCCTGGGTCTGGCCCGGGCGGGGCGGCTGGGATTGGTCGCGCT
Organism: uncultured Solirubrobacterales bacterium; assembly: GCA_963731355.1. GTDB lineage: Bacteria > Actinomycetota > Thermoleophilia > Solirubrobacterales > Solirubrobacteraceae > Palsa-465. The sequence goes on from CAVSUS010000011.1 coordinate 143,223, forward strand.
CGCGCTCGTCGCCTGCTTCTGGGTGCTCGATCCGGTGCCGACCTCATTGGACTCCAAGAGCAACGTGGCCCACGCCGTGGCCCGCGTCCGGCGGGACATCGGCTCGCGCGCGCTCGTCCTCTCGACGCAACCCGAGCAGGTCCCTGCGCTCGCGTATTACCTGCCGCACGTGAAGCGCTTCGGCACGCCGCTCGGACCTGTCCCCGACCCCCGGGTCATGGACTGGCGCAGCGCGCTCGAGCGCTTCCGCCATGCCTCGCCCGAGAGAGGGCTAGCGTCGATGCTCAGATCGGTGACCCCGGGCGAACAGGTGGTGCTGGTCACGCCGGTCTTCACCCAGAAGTCGCCCGTCTGGTTCAAGCTGATCGGCCGCTACAGCAGTCGGTGGTCCGCGGCGCTCTACCACAATCCGGCGTTCCGTCTGATCGCCGTGAGCTCCCCGCACGTCTATTCCACGGGGCTTGCCGTACGCGTGGCGGTGTACGTCAAGCGCTGACGGCCGACGCTGGCTTGCGTCCAGCAGGCACATAATGTATTCATTCCAGTAGTGATGATGAGCCGACATGACGCGCTCCGTCGCGTCGCGACAGTGACGTCTCGGGGCGCGACGCTGGCCCCCCGGGGCGCGACATGACGCTGCGCGGGTACACGGCGCCCCTATCCCCCGACGGGCGAGCGGGGATCGTGCCGCATCCGCCCTGGCACTACTCGGGCGACTTCCTGGTCGCCGAGTACCGGACCGACCCGGAAGCGGTCGCGGCGCTGCTCCCGGCCGAGCTCGAGCCGGCCGACGATCCCGGGGCGGTGGCGGCAATCTTCGCCGACTGGCAGTCGACTTCGGAGGACCTGCATGAGCTCGTGGACCCGATCCAATCGCAGTACCACGAGTTCTTCCTGGTGGTGGGCGCGCGCTTCGAAGACAAACCGGTTAGCCGCTGCGTCTACATCTGGGTGGACAAGGACTTCGCGATGTACCGAGGTTGGATCCAGGGCTTTCCGAAGAAGCTAGGCTCGATCCACATCACGCGCTTGTTCGCCGCCGGCAAGGCGACGCCGAAGCTCCACGCCGGCGCGCGCTTCGGCGCGACCTGCACGGCGAACGACCGACAGATCGCGCGGCTGGTGGTGACGCTCGAGCACGTGAGCGAGACCGGACCGACCGTCAACGATCCACCGATGCACAACACCAGGCACTTCCCGGCCGCGTCGGGCGACCGCCCGGACGTGTTCGAGCTCGTCCGGGCAAAAGGACGCGACCGCGACGTGGGCGTGATCTGGGAAGGCACCGCCGAGCTGCGCCTGTATGACGACACCCTCGAGGATCTGCGGGCGATCGCTCCTCGCGAGATGCTGCGCGGCTACCGCTTCTCGTTCGGCTACACCGTGGACGGCGTCGACGTGGTCGCCCAGCACGACCGGGAGGCGCAGACATGAAACACGCGCGCGTACGACACGAGGGCCGCGCGGTCGAGGGGATCCTGGACGAGGGTTCAGTCGTCGCCGACGGCATCGCGATTGCCGTCGGCGACGTCGAGCGTTGGCTCGCGCCCGTCACGCCCGGGAAGATCATCGCCACGCACCTGACGTACCGCTCGCGCGCCGAGGAGTACCGGATGGCTCGCCTCCCCTCGGCGCCGTCGTACTTCATGAAGCCACCGTCGTCGCTTTCGGCTCATCTCGAGCCGGTGGCGCGTCCACCCGGCTGTCGCTTTCTGAACTACGAGGGCGAGGTCGCGGTGGTCATCGGACGCCGCTGCCGCGGGATCACGATCGACGAGGCGCTCGACTTCGTGGCCGGATACACCGTCGCGAATGATTGGGGTGTCCACGACTTCCGCCACGCCGACCGTGGCTCGATGCTCCGGGTCAAGGGACAGGACGGGTTCTGTCCGCTTGGCCCGGCGATGGCCGACGCGGGAGACGTCGATCCCGAGGATCTGACGATTCGTACGTTCGTCAACGGCGAACAGGTCCAGCACGGTCATACGGGCAGCGACCTGCTGTTCTCGTTCGCGTACCAGATCGCCGACCTGGCGCGGCTGATCACGCTCGAGCCCGGAGACGTGCTGCTCACCGGAACGCCGGCGAATTCCCGTCCGGTACAGCCCGGCGATACGGTCGCGGTCGAGGTCGATGGGATCGGCCGGCTCGAGAACCGTGTGACGCAGTCCGATGCGGCGCTGCCCGAGGTCGGCGAACAACCGGCCGTGACCGCGCAGACCCTGCACGTGGCGCTTGCAATCCCCGAAGAAGAGGCCGAACGAGAGCTGGAGGTGGCCCGATGACCGTCCCGAAGGTGCTTCATCCATTCGCGGTGCCCGCGCGTCCCGCCGCCGACTACCTCGAGATCGATCGCGCCGAGGGCTGCCGGGTGTGGGACTCGGAGGGGCGAAGCTACCTCGACGGCACCGCCTCGCTCTGGTACTGCGCCGCCGGGCACGGCCGGCGGGAGATCGTCGACGCCGTGGCCGCACAGATGGCCGACCTCGAGGCCTACCACACGTTCTCGCGCTTCACCAACCGCGCGGAGCAGCGGCTGGCCGAGCTACTGCTGGAGCTCGAGCCGATCCCGGACGCGCGCGTGTTCTGGACATGCGGTGGCTCCGAGGCGATCGACACGGCGGTGAAGCTGGCGCGCGCCGGCCACAAGGCCGCCGGCGACGCGGGCCGCACGGTGTTCCTGAGCCGCCAATACGCCTACCACGGGGTGATGCTCGGCGGCACCTCGGCCGGGGGACTGCCGTCCAACCGGGATCCGTACGGACCGCTGCTGCCCGACTTCTTCCAGGTGGTGCGCGACAGCCTCGAGGCGATGCGCGAAGCGGTCGCCTATCACGGCCCCGAGCGGATCGCCGCCATCATCGCCGAGCCCGTGATCGGTGCGGGCGGCGTGTTCCCGCCGCCGCCCGGGTACCTGGAGGGCCTGCGCGAGCTGTGCGACGAGTCGGGGGCGCTGCTGGTCCTCGACGAGGTGATCACGGCCTTTGGGCGCCTCGGATCCTGGTTTGGCTCACACCACTACGGCGTGACGCCCGACCTGATGACGTTCGCCAAGGCGATCACGAGCGGCTATCAGCCGCTCGGCGGGGTCGTGGTCGGCCCGCGGGTGCGCGCCTGGCTCGAGACCGACGATCAGTACACCCTGACCCATGGAGGCACCTACGCCGGCCATCCCGCCTGCTGCGCGGCGGGGATCGCGAATCTCCAGATCCTGCGCTCCGAGGGCCTCTTTGAACGCGCACGCGAGGCCGGCCCGCGCCTGCGGGGCGGGCTCGAGGGCCTGCTCGGCCGTCCCGGGGTGGCCGAGGTCCGCGGTGAGGGCTTGATGCAGGCCGTGGCGCTCGAGCACCCGCTGGCCGCCGCGTCGGTGGCGGAAGCGCTGCCCGCCCACGGCGTCATCGGCCGGGCGCTTCCGTACGCGAACGCCCTGGCGTTCTCGCCGCCGCTGATCGTGAGCGACGCCGAGATCGAGGAGATGGTCGACGCTACGGCCGCCGCGCTGGCGGACGTCGCGGCCGTGGTGTGATCGAGGATGGAAAGCGCGACGCCCCTCGTTGCCGACAGTGAACGCGGAGAGTCCGAGCGACTCCAGATCGCGAGCGTAGTCGACCAGGTCTACGTCGCGATCCGAGAGCGGATCACCACGGGGGCGCTCGCCCGCGGCGCGCGAGTGCACCAGGAGGACCTGGCCGAGGAGCTCGGGGTGTCGCGGACGCCGGTGCGCGAGGCGCTACGCCGGCTGGCGGCCGAGGGGCTGGTCGAGATGCGTACGAATCGCGGCGCGCGAGTGGCCGACGTTCGCCGAGGTGACATGCGGGCGGCGTACGAGGCACGACTGGTCGTCGAGCCGGGGGCCGCGCGACTGGCGGCCGCACGTCCGCTCCCCCAGCCTCGGGGTCGGATGCGCCGCGCTCTGGCGGCGCAGCGCCGCGCGATCCCGAATGTGGCGCGCAGCTTCGACGCCAACCGCGAGTTCCACATCGCGCTGGTGGCCGCGGCGGGCAACGAGTTCCTGTTGCGGTTCGTCGAGCGGCTCTGGGTGGCGCGGATCGGCGAGGTGATCTACGAGCGCCAGAGCGAGAGCCCGGAGCGGATGCAGCTCGACGCCGATGAGCACGAGGAGATCCTGCTGGCGATCGAGGAGGGCAACGGGCGCCGCGCGGAGTCCCTGACCCGCCGTCACGTCTCCGACGCCATGCGACGCTCCCTGGACATCATCGGCGCAGGCGCAGCGCAGGACTGACGCGTTTTCGCTGCGCTCAGCGCAGCACAAACGCGACGCCTCGGGCTAGCGGCGCTCCAGCCGGACCGGGTTCGACAGCGTGCCGACTCCGCTTATGTAGATGTCGACCCTGTCCCCGTCACGGAGGTAGCGCGGAGGGTTCCGCGAGTCGCCCACGCCTGCCGGCGTGCCGGTTGCGATTACGTCACCGGGCTCGAGCGTGATGCCGGCCGACAGGTAGGCAATCAGCTCCTCGACTCCGAAGATGAGGTCGCGCGTGTTGGCGTCCTGCATCACCTCACCCGAAACCGTCGTCCGCACGTCGATGTCGGCGAGGTCGACACCGTCCATCGAGACGATTGACGGCCCCATCGGCGAGAAGGTGTCGTAGCTCTTGCCGAGGGTGAACTGGCGCAAGGGGGTCTCGAGCTGGGCCCGGCGCCCCGTCACGTCGTGGATCGCGGAGATGCCGCCGATCGTGGCGAGTGCGTTTTCCGGCTCGGCACGATAGGTGCGCCGGCCGATCACCACAGCGAGCTCGCCCTCATAGTCGGGGCGCGTCTCCTCGCGCGGAACCACGATCTCTTCGCGGTGGCCGATCAACGAGGACGGAAACTTCGCAAACACGACCGGCACCGGCGGCACGTCGAGCTGGGACTCCGCGGCGTGGGTGCGGTAGTTGAGCCCGATGGCGAGGATCTTGTTCGGGACCACTGGGTGGAGCAGGCGAACCTCGTCCGGGGCGTACTCGGGTCCAGAGGCGCCGGCAATCGCGGCCCACGCCTCCTCGGTCGGTACGAAGCCGCGCGGACCGGCGGCGCCGGCGTCACGGATTGTACCGTCCGTCAGCGCACCGATTCTCGTCTCGCCGTGGGGGTCTACGAAGCGGACTGCTTTCACTGGCCGACCTCCTGTTCGTCGCGAAGCACCTTCATCGCATTGATCGCTCGGGGGATGCCAGCGTACGGGGTGGTCTGGAGAATCGTCTCCTCGATATCGCTCCATGGCACGTCGATGGCTCGGAGCGCGCGAATATGGGCGTGGACCTGCCGGTCGCAGGACCCCAGCGTGGTCAGCACGGCGACGATGATCAGCTCGCGTTCGCGCGCGCTGAGCCCCGGCCGCGTGTGCACATCGCCGAACGCGAAGTCCACGACCCAGTCGCCGAGCACGCCCATGCGGGCGAGGAACGCCTCGCCACCGGGTTCGTCGTCCAGCTCCGCCAGGCGTGCCAGCGCGCGCGCCCGGCGGTCATCGTCAGTCATCGCACCCTCCTTGACCCGCTGCCAGAGCGCGGATATTGTATCCAAAGCTGCCCAGGTATCGCTGGTTCAGCGTGCGGAATAGCTGTCGCTATGCGGTAGATATCTCCCACGCTGGGCCTCGCCGCCCGCCGGCGCGCACGAAGCCATGCTCACGATGCCACGCAAACGATGATCTCGCTCCGCCGCATCCACCACGTCTGCCTCCGGGTCGAGGACCTCGCGGAGGCAACGGCGCGGTGGGCGATCCAGTTCGGCCTGACGGTCCGCGAGCACGGCGCTGACCGCTCCTACCTGGCCTGCGACTACGAGCCGTATTCGCTCGAGCTCGCGCAATCGGCGTCCCCCGGACCCGACCACACCGGGTACGAGCTCTCCCGCGGCATCACGCTCGACGACGCCGCCGACGAGCTCGCGCGGCTCGGCGTGCCGCACCGCCGGTCGGCCGGCGCGGTCCACCTTCAGGACCCCGACGAGCATGGCATCGAGCTGGTCCCCTTCTCACCCGAGGAAGACCCCCGCCCGCCGATCGCGCGCTCGACGTCCACGCTGCCCGCGTATCACCCCCGCAAGCTCGGCCACGTCAACTCGCTGACCGCGGACCTCACCGGCATAACCGAGTTCTACTGCGACGTCCTCGGCATGCGGATCACCGACCGGCTCGGCGATCAGGGCACCTGGCTGCACATCAACACCGACCACCACACGGTCGCGTTCGTCGACAAGGGTTATGCCCACCTGCACCACATGGCGTTCGAGCTGACCGACTGGGGCGAGCTGCGGGTGGCGCTCGACCATCTCGCCCAGCACGGCCGCTGGCTGGCGTGGGGGCCGCTGCGACACGGGCTCGGTCGGAACCTCTCGGCCTACGTGCGGATTCCCGAGGAGGAGTGCTTCGTGGAGCTGTTCAGCGACATGGAGCAGCTCGAGCCGGATCATCAACCGCGCGACTGGCCCGATGACGTCCATTCGTCTAACACCTGGGGGATCCTCCCCCCGCGCTCGTACTTCCGCTTCGACCAGGCGGCGGTGGACGCCGAGCGCCGGGGGCTCGAGGCGCTGGGCGCTCCGTTGCCGGCGGGCGGAGGCGTCGACTGATGACCCTCGAGCTGCGGGAAGCCACCGGGGGCCGGACGGGCAAGCAGTTCCTGCAGGGTCTGCGCCAGGGGGGTCGCGAGATCTGGCTGCGCGGCGAGCGGATCAGCGACCCTCTCGAGCATCCCGAGCTCTGCTCCGCCGCGCTGTCGATGGCCTGCGTGTTCGACCTCCAGCACGAGCACGCCGAGGAGATGCTCGCGCCCTCGCCCGACGATTCCGGCCGCCTCGTCAACGTCACCCACCTCATCCCGCGCACGCATGAGGATCTGCAACGGCGCCGGCGCGCGTTCGAGTTGGTGGCGGCGTTGTCCGGCGGCGTGATGGGCCGGACGCCCGACTACCTGAACGTCACCTTGGCCTGCTTCGCGGGCCGCCCGGACGTATGGGCGCGGCGCGGCAACGAGCACGGCGCGGCCAACCTCGTCGCCTACCAGGCCTACATGCGCGACTCCGACCTCTCGACCACGCACGCGCTCATGAACCCGCAGGTCGACCGCACCAAACCCGAAGCCGAGCAGGCGATGGGGCAGGTGGCCCTGCACAAGGTCGGCGAGACCCCGGACTCGATCGTGGTGCGCGGAGCCCGGATGCTGGCCACGCTGGCGCCGTTCGCCGACGAGCTGCTCATTTACCCCGGCTCCGACATCCGCCCGGAGGACGGTCGCTACGCGCTCTCGTTCTCGGTGCCGATCGCCACTCCCGGTCTGCGCTTCATCTGCCGCGACAGCTACTCCAAGCAGCGCGACCGCTATGACTACCCGCTGTCGTCGCGCTTCGACGAGATGGACGCGGTGGTGATCTTCGACGACGTCGAGATCCCCAGGGAGCGAGTGTTCCTGGACGGGGACACGATCGGCTACAGCGAGGTGATCTCGGACACCGGCTGGCGCGGTCACATCATGCACCAGGCGTTCACGCGCGCCTACGTCAAGCTCTGCTTCGCGTTCGGCCTCGGCCACGTGATCGCCAACACCACGGGCGTCGTGCGGTTCGACCACATCCAGGAGAAGCTCGGCCAGATCTGGGCGATGTGCGAACTCGCCCGCTCCGCGATCGTGGCGGCCGAAGCGGGCGCCTCGCTCGACGAGGGTGGCGTCATGTATCCCGACGAGCGCCCCTTCCTGGCCCTCCGCGGCGAGATGCCGAAGTGGCTGCCGCGCTGCAACGAGTTCCTGCAGCTGATCGGTGGCGGCGGTTTCATGGCCACCCCCGCCAAGGCCGACCTCGACGGTCCGCTCCGCGACCAGATCGAGCAGTACTTCCAGGCCGCGGGCGCGGGCGCCGAACGTCGGATCCGCCTGTTCCGCCTCGCCTGGGACTTCCTGGGCTCCGAGCTGGGCGGGCGCGGTGAGCTGTATGAGCGCTTTTACCTCTCCGACTCCTGGCGGATGACCGCGCTCGCCTACAAGCTCGCCGACAAGGCGTTTCCCGAGTCGCTGGTCGAGCAGTTCCTGCACGACTGATGGAGGAACGCGCGCCGGCGCCGCCGAGAAGGCCGCCGAGCCGATCGCGTGGCTGGCGTCCCCCGCGGCCTCCTACGTCAACGGCGCGGTGCTCACCGTGGACGGTGGCGCCGCGGTCGTGGACGTGGGTACGCTGGCGTTCGCACACCCGGAACCCAGAGGAGAGTCATGAGCCACGATCTCGACGCGCGCCCGGTCGCAGACGGCGATCTGGCGGGCAGCCTCGCGGACCTGAGCGAGGTGGGCATCCGCGCGGTGCGGCTCCAGTACGCCGACCTGCACGGCATCTGCCGCGGCAAGGACATCCCGAGCTCCGCGTTCGCCCACGCCGCCGAGGAGGGCATCGGCTTCGTGGCGGCGATCATGACCGTCGACCTGGCCCACAACGTGATCGCGGGTTTCGAGGAGGGGTTCCCCGACCTCCTCGCCCGGCCCGACCTCAAAACGCTGGCGCGCCTCCCGTGGCAGCCGGACGTGGCGGCGTGCATCGTCGACCTCGAGGATCCCGGGACCAACGACCCGTGGCCGGTCGACTCGAGAGGCGCGTTGAAGCGCACGCTCGCGGAGTTCGTCGGGTTGGGGGTCTCGCCCGTGATCGGGCCCGAGCTCGAGTTCTATCTGTGCGAGGCCGACGCCTCCGCGCCGAACGGCTACCGCGCGTACGCCCGCCAGGAGAGCCCGGTGTACACCGTCGGCGAGGTGGCCGATCCGAAGGGGACGCTGTCGCGCATGCTCGACGCCGCGGTCGAGCTCGGCTTGGGGGCGATCGCCGCGGCCCACGAGTACGGCCGCAGCCAGTTCGAGATCAACCTCCGGCACACGCCGGCGCTCGACTCCGCCGACCGAGCGTTCCGCTACAAGGCGCTGGTCAAGGAGCTCGCGGCGCGCGACGGGCTGCTGGCCACGTTCATGGGCAAGCCGTTCAACGACGACGAGGGCTCGGGCCTTCACCTGCACATCTCGCTCGTGGACGGCGACGGCGCCAACGCCTGCGAGGATCCTGCCGGCGCGCAGGGCCTGACCGCGATCACGCGCCACTTCATCGCCGGCGTGCTCGACCACGGGCCAGCGCTGATGGTGTTCTTCAATCCTACGGTCAACGCCTACCGGCGGATCAGCGCCGAAGCGCTCGTGCCGACGCGCTGCTGCTGGGGCCACGATCACCGGATGACGCTGGTCCGGGTCCCCAAGGACCGCGGTCCTGGAACCCGCGTCGAGATCCGCCTCGGCGACGGTACCGCCAACCCCTACCTCGCCTACACGGCGGCGCTAGCGGCCGGGCTCGACGGCATCCGGCGCGAGCTCGAGCCTCCGGAGCCCCTGGAGGGCATGATCTACGAGCTGCCCGAGGAGCTGCTCGGCGAGGCGCTGCCGACGTCGTTCGAGCGGGCCCTGGGCGCGCTCGACGACGACCCGGTGATCGTGGAGGCCGTGGGCGAGAAGCTGGTCGAGACGTTCAAGACGATCAAGGCAGCGGAGCTCGAGCGCTTCAACGCCTGGGTGACCGACTGGGAGTTCGCCGAGTACGCGCCGCGGCTATGAGCATTTTGGATACATTACGCACGACGTGATACGCTCGCCCGTCATGGGAGCGAGCGCGACGGACCTCACGTCGGTCGATCTGCTCGACCACGACCTGTTCGCCGACCACGAGCCGTGGGAGGTGTTCGATCGCCTCCAGCGCGAGGCGCCGGTCTTCTTCCATCCCGAGCCGGAGGGTCGGGGCTTCTGGGCGCTGACCAAGTACGACGACGTCCTCGCGGTGGTGCGTGACCCCAAGACGTTCTCCTCCGAGGTCGGCGGTGCGGCGACGATCGAGGACCTGCCCGAGGACGTCCTCGACGCCCGGCGCAACTTCCTCGAGTTCGATCCGCCCAAGCACGGCCGCTACCGCCGGCTCATCTCCACGAACTTCACGCCGGGCGCGGTCGGCCGCGACGAGGAATGGCTCCGGGCGCTGATCACGAACCTGCTCGAGCGGACGCTGCCGATGGGATCGTTCGACCTCGCGCGCGAGCTGGCGGCGCCGATCCCGATCCGGGTGCTGGCCCACGTTCTCGGACTTCCCGAGGAGATCCTCCCCCACCTGATCGAGCTCGGGGACCGTCTGCTCGTCGACACCGATCCCGCGCTCGTGGGCGAGCTGGCGTTTTCGGCCGAGCGCGAGGAGGATCGTTACAAGCCGTTCGGGTCTCCCTGGGCCGACGAGATGTGCGAGATCGGGCGGGCGTTCTATGCCGACCGGCGGGCCTGCCCGCGCGATGACGTCCTCACCCTGTTGGCCCGGGCGGAGATCGAAGGGCAGCCGCTCTCGGAGCGCGACCTCGACAACACGTTCGCCCTGCTGATCGTCGCCGGCAACGAGACCACCAGGCAGGCGATCGGTCTCGGCACCCTGGCTCTGGCCCGCAACCCCGACCAGTACGAGCGACTGCGCGCCGATCCAAGCCTGATTCCGTCCGCGGTCGAGGAGCTGCTGCGCTACTCCTCGCCGGTGTGGTTCTTCCGCCGCACCGCCACGAAAGCCGTCACGATTCGCGAGGCCGAGATCGCCGCTGGCGACAAGGTGGTGGTCTGGTTCGCGGCGGCCAACCGCGATCCCGAGCATTACCCCGATCCCCATCGCCTCGACATCGCGCGCAACCCCACCGACCAGCTCACGTTCGGGCGCGGAGGCCCACACCACTGTCTCGGCGCTCATCTCGCGCGGCTCGAGGTGCGGGTCTACCTCGAGGAGCTGGTCTCCCGGGTGGCGCGCATCGAGCTGGCCGGCGAACCGGTGCGCCTGCGCTCGAACTTCGCCAACGGGCTGAGGCACCTTCCGATCGAGGTCACGCTCGGCTAGTGGGTGAGTCGCCGGCAAACAGCGCGGTACGCTCGCACACGGTCTTCACGTCGCAGTAGAAGTCGAACGAGTGGCGGCCCCCCTCGCGCCCTATTCCCGAATGCCGGGCGCCGCCGAACGGCGTCCCGAGGTCGCGGACGTAGAAGCAGTTCACCCACACGGTGCCCGCCACGACGGCCGCGCTCACCCGGTCCGCGCGGTCCTCGGAGCCGGTGTAGATGGTGGCGGCGAGGCCGTACTCGGTGGCGTTCGCGAGGCGAATGGCCTCGGCCTCGTCGTCGAAAGTCTGAAGCGTCAGCACCGGACCGAACACCTCGCGCTGGAGAATCTCCGCCGAGCTCGGAACGTCGACGAACAGCGTGGGCGCGTAGTACAGGCCGCCCAGGGAGTGGCCGCCGAACGCGAGGCGCGCGCCGGTCGCTATGGCACGCTCGACGTGGCCGGTCACCCGCTCGAGCGCGACCGGGTGGATCAGGGGGCCGTACGTCGTTTCGGACTCGCGCGGATCACCGACTCGGATTTCCCCGACGCGAGCGTTGAACCGTTCGAGGAAGTCGTCCACGATGGAGCGCTGGACCAGGAGACGCGTGCCCGCGAGGCAAACCTGCCCGGAGTTGTCGTACTGGTAGCACGCGGTGCCCGCGGCGGAGTCGAGGTCCGCGTCCTCGAACACGATGAACGGCGACTTGCCGCCGAGCTCGAATGACACCGGCGTGAGATTCGGCGCCGCGTCGCCGTAGACGATCCGGGCCGTCGTGGGCGAGCCCGTGAACGCCACTCGGTCGACTCCGGGATGGCCCGTGAGCGGAGCGCCGGCGCCGACGCCCGTGCCGTGGACGATGTTCAGGACCCCCGGCGGCAGCCCCGCCTGATTGGCTATTTCGCCAAGCAGAGAACAGGTGAGCGGCGCCCACTCGGGGGGCTTGAGCACCACCGTGTTGCCGGCGGCGAGCGCCGGTCCAACGCGCCAGGTGGCGAGCATGAAGGGCGCGTTCCACGGCGTCGAGACGGCCACCACCCCGCAGGGGTCGTACCGGACCCGGTTGCGTTCGCCGCCGGGGAGCGTCCGATCCGGCTCCCCGAGGCGCTCGACGGCGTAATCGGCGAAGAAGCGCACGTTGTTCGCGGCGCGCGGCAGGACGCGCAGGTGCATGGCCTCGTAGATCGAGCCGTTGTCGACGGTCTCCACCTTCGCCAGATCCGGGACGGCGGCGTCGATCGCGTCGGCCAGCCGCTCAAGGACGGCGCGGCGTCCTTCTGGGGCAAGCCCGGCCCACGCCGGAAATGCGCGGCGAGCGGCCGCGACGGCGGCGTCGACCTCGAGCCGGCCGCCGGCCGCGACATCGGCGAGCTTCCAGCCGTCCCAATCGATCGGGCTGCGAACCTCGAAGCGCTCCTCGGAGCGCACGCGCCGGCCCTCGATGAAGTGCTCGACCGCGACGTGTACGCCCTCGACCTCGACCCGGCCGCGCGCCGGGCTGACCGCGCGGGCGCTCACCGCTGTAGCTCCGCGGTCGTCGCCATGGCCTCGGACACCTCCCCCACGACCTCCGGGATCGCGTACACGTCCTCGTCGGTGGTGCGGTGATTGACGAAACACGCGCGCAGCCAGGTGCCGCCGTCCACCTGGGCGGGCGCGAGCAGGATCCGCCCGTCGGCCGCGACCGCCCGCGCGAGCGCCTCGTTGACGGCATCCGAGGAGAGTCCGTCGGGGATGCGGCGGCGGAAGCACACCGCCGAGAGCTGCGGTTCGGCGAACAGCTCGAAGCGCTCGTCGCCGGCGAGCAGCGACGCGAGCAGCTGGGCCTCGTGGAGGTTCCGCTCGATGGCGGTGCGGATCGCATCCGCGCCGTGCACGGTGAACGCGAGCCAGAGCTTCAACCCGTTCAGCGGGCGCGAGTACTCGAGGGTGCGGTCGACGGCATGTAGCCGCTCGCCGTGGGGCAGGTAACCCTCGTGATGCGAGAAGGCGTGCTCCAGCGCCGCCAGATCGTGCACCAGCAGGACGCTGCAGGCCTTGGGGACGTAGAGCCACTTGTGAGCGTCGACGGTCGCGGAGTCGGCGCGAGAGAGTCCTTGGAACAGGTGGGCGGCGGTCCGCGTGGCCGCGGCGGGCAGCCCGTAGGCACCATCCACGTGCAGCCACACGTCGCGCTCCGCGCACGCGCCGGCCAAGGACTCGAGATCGTCGACGGCGCCCGTCAGCGTCGTCCCCGCGGTGGCCACCACGGCGACCGGAACGACGCCCGCCCGCCGGTCTCGGTCGATCGCCTGTGCACACGCGGCGGTGTCCATCCGGCGGTGCCCATCGAGCGCGATTGCACGGACCTGGTTTCCGCCGATGCCGAGCACCTCCGCCGCCCTGCGGACCGAGTAGTGAGCCTCGGCCGAGCAGTACAGCGCCATGCGCCGCCCGCTCGCGCCCTCCCGCCGGAACCCGGGGATCGCCCGCTCGCGAGCGGCGGTCAGCGCGGTCAGGTTCGAGATCGTCCCTCCGGACGCCACCAGCCCGGCTGCCTCGTCATCGAACCGCACGAACTGCCCAACCCACCGGACCGTCTGCGCTTCGAGCAGGTCGGCCGCTCCAGAGCTGACCGCGACGTTGACGTCGTGTGAGGCCATCAGAGCGTCGCCCAGCACTCCGATCTCCAGACCCGAGGAGCCGATGTAGGCGAAGAACCGTGGTCGGGTCTGCGCGATCGAGACGTCGAGGACGTCCGCGGCTGCGTCGAGCGCCGCGATCGGGTCGGACGGAGCCGTGGGCAGCGGAGCGCTCAGCAGCTCGAGATGCCGCTCGTCGGGAAGGGGCTGACTGGGACGGAAGCGGTCGAAGCTGCGCCAGGCGGAGAGGATGAGCTCTTCAGCGTGTTCGAGCACTCGCTCGCGGTCCGGGAGCGGGAGCGCCGGGCCCTGCTCGGTCTCCGGTTCGGCCGTCATCGCTCAGCAACGATAGGGGCCTCCATCGTCGGGCGCGCCCCGGGGCCAGGGTGGTCTTCGGCCGCGCCGCCTGGCGGTGGCGGCGCGGCCGATGTGACGGGTTACGCCGCCTCTTCCAGCAACGCCGGCTCGCCCTCGGCGACCGGGAGCTCGGCGGGTTCGGCGGTCTGTGGGCGCAGCACCGCCACGGCCAGCACGAGCGCCACGATCACCAGGATGGCCCCGACCGTGAACGCGAGGTGGTAACCGCTGGTCAACGATGACGCGAACGAGCCACCCTGCGCCAGCAGGTGGTTGGTCCGCGTCGTGGCCAGCGTCGCGAGGACGGCCAGTCCCAGTGCCCCGCCAACCTGCTGGGTGGTGTTGACCATCCCGGACGCGAGCCCGGAATCCTCAGGCGTCGCGGCCGACATCGCAAGCGTCATCACGGACGGGAAGGCGAGCCCAGCACCGACGCCGAGGAGCACCATCGTCGGCAGCAGGTCGGCGAGGTAATGAGCGTGGACCGGCGCGCCGCGGAACAACACCAGACCCGCCGCGGCCAGAGCGGTGCCCACGACCAGCGTCGGCTTAGCGCCGAATCGCATGATCAGCCGCGCTGAGAAGCCGAGCGACAACGCCGCGATTCCGAGCGCCACGGGCAGGAATGCGAGGCCCACCTCGATCGCGTCGTAGTGCAAGACTCGCTGCATCTCGAGCGCGCCGAGGAAGAACATTCCGAACAGGCCGGCGACGAACAGCGCCTGGATCAGGTTCGCGACCGTGACCGTACGCGAGCTGAACACGCGCAGTGGCATCAGCGGGTTCGCGGCACGCGCCTGACGGGCGACGAACGCCGCCAGCAGCCCGACCGCGACCGCCCCGAAACCCAGCGTGTGGGCCGACCCCCAGCCGTACTGGCTGGCCTCGACGATCGTGTAGACGGCCAGCATCAACGCGCTGACCAGCAGCACCGCTCCCGGCAGATCCGCCCCCTCGCCGAGGCCGATCCCCTGGTCGGAGGGAAGCAGCCTGAGGGAGAAGAAGCCCGTCGCGATACCGATCGGAACGTTGACGAAGAAGATCCAGTGCCAGTTGAGCCCTTGGGTGAGGATGCCGCCCAGGAGCAGACCGATCGCCCCGCCGGCCGCCGCGACGAAGCTGTAGACGGCGATCGCCCTCGCCTGCTCCGACGGCTTCTGGAACATCGTCACGATCATTCCGAGGATCACGGCCGAGGTCATGGCCCCGCCGACGCCCTGCACGAACCGCGCGCCGATCAGCAGGCCCTGGCTCGAGGACAGGCCGCACACCAGCGACGCGAGGGTGAAGACGGTGAGGCCGACCAGGAAGATCCGCCTCCGTCCGATCAGATCGCCGAGTCGCCCGACCAGCAGCAGCAGACCACCGAACGCGATCAGATAGGCGTTGACGACCCAGGCCAGATTCGTCTGCGAGAAGTGCAGGTCATTCTGGATCGTCGGCAGCGCGACGTTCACGATCGTCTGGTCGAGGATGATCATCAAGAAGCCGGCGCAGAGCACCACGAGCGCGATCCAGCGCTGGCGGTCGCTCTGGCTTTCCAGTTGGTTCGGGGCCGAGGCCACCGGTGAAGTCATCGAGGTCTCCTGTGTCTAGTGCGCGTCGTCAAGAAAAGAACCGTAGCAGATCATCTACAACGAGATAATCTTCACGAGCATCTTCCACAAGGATGCGCTGCGAGACGCTCCGGCGCATCGGCAGTTCGGTGCCGATGTCGGCGGCTGAGGCCTTAGCCCGAGAGCCGTCGGGCCTTAGTGACTTACGCCCGCCGGCGCACCGGATGTGTGCACGGGACCGGTTGTGCGAGCCGGCTGCACGCCAATTGCCCGAGAGCGCGGAGAAACACCTCGCGGTCCGGCTCCGCGAGGGCGGCCAGTACGTCTTCACGGACGCGATCCATAACCGTCTCGGCCTCCTTCACCTTCCGCTTGCCGGCATCGGTTACGGCGATCACGCGCGCGCGGCGATCGCTACTCGACTGCCGCCTCTCGGCCAGGCCGGCCGCCTCGAGCTCGTCGACGGTGACCACCATGGTGGTCTTGTCGAGTCCGACGAGGCGGGCGAGCTCGGTCTGCGTGAAGTCCCCGGTCATTGCCGTGGCGAGAACGGAGTGCTCGCGCGGTGAGATCCCGGAGTCCTCGAGCGCGGCGGTGAGTTCGGTCGTAAGCGCGTGGCTCGTGCGCGCGAGCAGCCAGCAGAGGTCGGATGCCAACGGCTGCGGCGCTGCGGCGGAGTCCTCGGCAGAAGGAATGGACGTGCTCACCAGGGAGGTCATGGGACCAATCTTAGCGAAAATAGTTAGCTTGCTAGAAGTTCCGCGGCAGACGATCTCGTCGGGCCGTGCTCGTATATCGTCCGCGCGAACATGAGCGTTCTCGTCGAGCAAAACCTCGCTCGCGTCGCCGAGGAGTCATTCGAGCGCCGAGGCGACTATCCGACGCTCCTGTTCGAAGGGAAATGGCACCGGTCGGGCGACCTGTTCGACCGCTCGCGGCGCCTGGCGGCCGGTCTGGCCGAGGTGGGAGTAGCACCGGGTGAGCGCGTCGTCGTGACGATGGCGAACTGTCCCGAGGTCGGCATCGCCTACCAGGCGCTGTGGCGGGCCGGCGCGGTGATCACGCCGGCGGCGTTCCTGCTCGGGGCCGAGGAGCTGCGCCACGTGATCGCCGATTCCGAGGCGGTGGGCGTGATCACCACGCCGGAATTCGTTGACAAGGTCCGCGAGGCGATCGGCGATCTCGACGGTGTGCGCTTCGTGGCCTCAACGGGGGAGAGCGAGGACGGCGGCGTTGTCCCGCTGCACGCGCTCGAGCAAGGCGATCCCGCGCCAATCGTTGCCCGTGGCGAGGACGAGCTGGCGGCGCTGCTGTACACCGGCGGCACCACCGGACGCGCCAAGGGCGTGATGCTCAGCCACTCCAACCTCAACTACTCGGGGCGAGCCGTGCACCAGGCCGCCCACGTACCGGGCGTGGACCGCGCCCTGGCCACGCTGCCGCTATCCCACGCCTACGGCCTGCTGCTCACGATCGCCGGCATGCATACGACCGAGCGCTCGGTCAGCGTGTTGCTGCGCTGGTTTGATCCCACCGCGTTCCTGGCGCTGATCCAGGAACACCGACTGCAGCAGACCGCGGTCGTCCCGTCGATGCTGCAGATCCTGCTGTCGACGCCGCTCGAGGATTACGACCTGTCATCGCTGCGCTACGTCGGCTGCGGCGCGGCCCCTCTGGCCAAGGAGGTAGAGGAGGAATTTCGCCGGCGTGTGCCCTCGGTCTCAATCCGCCAGGGATACGGACTCACCGAGACCGCCGCGGGCCTCGCCACCAACCCCGTGGGCCGCGAGAGGCCTGGCTCGGTGGGTCTGCCGCTCCCCGGGTCGACCGTGCGCGTCGTTGATGAGCACGATCGGGATGTCGATCCGGGCGAGGTCGGCGAGATCTGCGTGCGCTCTCCGGGTGTGATGAGCGGCTATTGGCGTGCTCCGGAGGCGAGTGCCGAGGCTCTCCGCGACGGCTGGCTGCACACCGGAGATCTCGGCTACCTCGACGATGAGGGCTACCTGTTCATCGTCGATCGCAAGAAGGACCTGATCATCCGCGGCGGCTTCAACGTCTATCCGCGCGACGTAGAGGACGCGTTGGTCGAGCATCCCGCGGTCCAGATGGCCGCGGTCGTCGGACGGCCGGACGACCGTCAGGGCGAGGAGGTCGTCGCATTCGTGACCCTCCGAGCCGGCGCCTTCGCCTCGAGCGCCGATCTGGTCGCGTGGTCGCGCCGGCGGATCGGCGGCTACAAGTACCCGCGCGAGGTCCACGTCGTCGATTCGATCCCGCTCACCTCGGTGGGCAAGCTCGACCGAAAGGCGCTGCGCCGGCTCATCGGCGAGGAACGATGACGATCCCGGCCGGCCACGCGGGCCGGCCGGGATCCAGGCAACTATCGCTGCAGGTTGCTCACCCGAGCCACCCGTGCCGCGGTGCGCCTGCCTCTGCCTCTCTCAGCGGGCGGCCGGCCCGAGGCCTCAGCCCTACCGAACGTGAACATGTCGAACAGATCGCCGATCGCCGGGCGGTTCGCGGGCACGTACGCGTTCGAGCGGCGACTGACCGGATCAGGCAGGTTGTCGATGCTGCGCGCGGAGAGCGGCTCCAGGCGCCAGTTGCGCTCGATGAACTTGAGGATCGACGCGTGGTCGGTGTACGTGTGGCTGACGTAACCCGGCTTGGCGTACGGAGAGATGAGGATCATCGGCACGCGGGTGCCGTCGCCGAAGAAGGACACCGGCTGGATGTACCCGGAGTCGTAGTAGCCGCCGCCCTCGTCGAACGTGACGAAGATCGCGGTGTTCCGCCACAGCGCGGGGTTGTTCTGGACCTCGTCGATGGCGTGCGTCGCGAATGCCTCGAACGCCGCGAGCGTCGAGTAACCGGGATGACCGTCGTCGTCGCCCGGCTTGAGGAACGTGACCGCGGGCAGGTTGCCGCTCGCCGCGTCCGCGTCGAAGTCCTCCGTCCCATGCTCGATGTTCGCCCGCTTGGCCGGATCGGTCATGATCGAGCTGGCGTACTGCATGGGGTCGCAGATGCCACAGTAATTCGGTCCGGGCTTACCATTGTCGAACCCTTCACCGAAATAGCCCCAGCTGATGTTGTGAGCCGACAACTCATCCCCGATCGTCGGCCATGAGTGTTGCGGCGGGACGGTGAACGTCGAGGTGTTGAGCGAACCGTCGACGTTGTAGCCCGGGTTGTAGTTGTTCAACAGGTAATAGTGGCCGGGAGCGCAGTCACCGTTGCGGAACGTGCTGTAAGAGAGCGTCTCCAGGTAGTCGAACACCCCCTTCACGCCCGGAGCGGAATGATCGGAGCAATTCGAGTAGCTGCCTCCGTTCGTGGTCCCGGCCTGGCCGTAGCCGTCCTGGGTGTAGAAGTTGTTGGTGCCCGGCTGCGGATTGGGATTCTCGATCTCGCCCGCCGGAGGGGTGGTCGGGTTGCCATTGGCATCCTGGTAGAAGGCCATGTAACCGGTGCCCAGGGCGATGTGGTTGGCGCCCGTGCCCCCCATCACGGCCTGGTGATAGTTGTCGGACATCGCGTAGTGCCGGGCCAGGAAGTTCAGCGTGGGGGCGTCGCCGGCGGCCATGTTGTAGAACCCCATGTCGACCGCACCCTGGTTCGTGGACTCGTCGGTGAACGGACTGGGCGGCGGAGCGCCGTTCGAGTCGCCCGCGGTCACGTGGACCCAGGTCCACAGGTCGTGCTTTCCGTTCGAGACCTCCTGGTACATCTGGTAGAAGCGATGGATCGGATCGCCGACATAGGCGCCGTTGAACTCGCACGTACCGAACTGGCTGTATTCCCCGTGGGAGTCGAAATACGGGACGTACCTGGTGATCTGATAAGGCGCGTTCGGCAGGTTCGAAGGGAAGCGCGCATCAGGGACATCCGGGTTCTGACCGCTACATGCCTTCGAGACCGTAGTCGTGTTGGGCTGGGGAAGCGTCTGGTACGGACCGGTGTCCGGTGGATCGATCTGGTAGGTGGTGCGATCGCTCGCCGTCTGCTGGAGGGCCTTGGCGACACTCGGTCCGGGCTGGCCCGACGCCGTGACGATTCCTTCCGAGCGAAGGTTCTTGACGTGCTGGCCCGACGGCGCCCGATAGGTGGCGAATATGTTGTCGAACGTGTGGTTCTCGCCGATGATCACGATCACGTGCTTGATCGGCGAGGTGGTCGAACCCGACGCGCGCCGGACCGCCGGCGCTCGCCTGTGGCCGGGTGCTGCTGCGCCGGTGCCAACCAGCGCAAGTGCGCCCGCGAGCGCCAAAGGCAAGGCCGCCGCGAGCATTCGGCGTCGTCCAAAACGAACCATCACCACTCCTCTCGTTCGTCGCGCTTGATCGAATAGACGAAGGGCGCCGCGGTCGAGCCCGGCTCGCGCAGCCACCCGGCGCGATCGCCTCCTCCGAAGTTCCCCAACGGAACCTGGGCCTAAACCTGGTCTAAATCGCAAGCTCCTGGAAAGCTCGCTCGTCCGTCAGCCTAGGCCAGACCTCGACGGCGGGTGTTGACGAGCTGTGAACTCATGGAGCTTCGTGAACATCAGCGGGCGCGAGCTCGTCCAGCGCCGTATCGGGATCGGTCAAGCGCTTCACGTCGACCGGTGCCCGGTGTCGTACCAGAGCTGCGATCTGGTCCCCGGCGTCCCAGATGTTTACGTTCATACCCGCGAGTACCGTTCCCCCTTTCAGCCAAAACGCGATGAACTCGCGGCTCGCAGGATCGCCTCGGAACACGACCTGGTCCCAGTCAGAGACATACCCCCTGTACTCCATCCCGACGTCGTACTGGTCCGAGAAGAAATAGGGTGTGCGGTCGTACACGGTGTCGCGCCCCAGCATTGCCCGCGCCGCCGCGGGACCCTGGTTGAGCGCGTTGGCCCAGTGCTCGATGCGGATCCGCCGCTCGTAGAACGGGTGCCAGGCGTTGGCGACGTCGCCAGCCGCGAATACATTGGGAGCACTCGTTTCAAGCGACTGACTGACCGCGATCCCATCGTCGATCTCGAGCCCGGCGGCCTCGGCCAGGTCGATGCGTGGGGTCACACCGATTCCGACGAGAACGAAATCGCACTCCAGCGAGCGTCCGTCGCTCGTCCTCACCCGCTGAACCGACCGGTCACCCTCAAACGCCTCGACGCCGGTGCCGGGGAGAAACTCGACGCCGTGCTCGAGATGCACGTCCCGGTAGAAGGCGCCCAACTCCGGGCCGAGCACCCGCTCGAGCGGCACGTTCATGGGCTCGACGACGGTGACATTCGCGCCGAGCTGCCGGGCCGATGCCGCGACCTCAGCTCCGATCCAGCCGGCGCCGACCACGACCACCCGCTCGCTCTCCTTCAGGCGCTCCCGCAGGACGTCGCAGTCGGCGAAGGTGCGCAGGTAGCACACGCCGTCGAGGTCTGCGCCCGGAACCGAGATCTTCCGCGGGGCCGCGCCGGTGGTGAGCAGCAGCCGGTCATACGAGACCTCGCCGCCGTCCGCCAGCGAGATTCGCGAACGTCCCGGGTCGATCGCGGTCACCGGGGTCTCGCCCAGGAGGTCGATCTGCTGCTCGCCGTAGTACTCCGGGGGGTGGACGAACGCCTTCTCGCGCGGGACCTCCCCGCGCAGGTATTCCTTGCTCAGCGGTGGGCGCTCGTAGGGGAGCTCCGGCTCTTCGCCGATCAGCAACAGCCTGCCGTCGAACCCTTCACTGCGCAGCTCTTCGGCGGCCTTGCCTCCGGCCAGGGCCGCGCCAACAATTACAAATGTCTGAGTGGTCATCGCTCCCTCCTACGCTTCAGTTCGGTGAACGCGAGCAGGCTGTCGTGATCTTCGCAACACGCCGGGCAGCCTTCGAGGTGCGCCCGCATCCCGGGGATCGCCGCCAGGGCGTCGCGTCCCTCGAGCTCGAGCTCGACGTAGCGGTCCAGCTGGTCGAAGCACTCCTCGCAGCTGAGCTCCGGGGCGTCCGGACCCACAATCCGCTCGATCGCAACTTGCGCCGAGGGCTCGGTCGAGATGCTCGAGGAAGACATGAAGCCTCGGGACACGCTACTACCGAAGCGACGTCGAGCGAGGTCCCTCCTCGGGGCTACCGACCGGAGTTCCGTCACTGTGGGGCACGTCTCGTTAGCGACATCCGCCACTCGCGTCTTACCCCACTCCTGGTAGGTAAGAAACGGCACCTTCCGTGACGCAGTCCCGCCTATCAGGCGTTCTGGCTGCTGCGAATCGGCGTGTCAAGCCGCGCCGATGCGCTTGTCGTGACCCGCCCACTCCCGTTCGCGCAGCACGAACTTCTGCACCTTGCCCGTGGATGTCTTGGGGAGCGCCCCGAACTCGATCGCGTCGGGACACTTGTAGTGGGCAAGACGCTCGCGGCAGAAGGCGATGATCTCCTCCGCGGTTGGCTGTGCGCTCTCCTTGAGCGTGACGAACGCCTTGGGCCGCTCACCCCAGTACTCGTGCGGGATGCCGATGACCGCGCACTCGAGCACCCCGGGATGAGCGGCGATCGTCTGCTCGACCTCGATGCTCGAGATGTTCTCGCCGCCAGAGATGATGATGTCCTTGCCCCGGTCTCGTAGCTCAATGTTCCCGTCCTGATGCCACACGGCGAGGTCCCCGGAGTGAAACCATCCGCCGGCGAAGGCCTTGTCCGTGGCAGCTTCGTCGTTGAGGTACCCGCTCATCACGTTGTTGCCGCGCATCAGCACCTCGCCCATCGTCTCGCCGTCCTGGGGGACGTCATTCATCTGTTCGTCGACCACACGCACCAGATCGGAGGAGAGGTAGCCCTGTCCCTGGCGCGCCAGCAGCTTGGCATGCTGCTCGAGCGGTAGCGCGCGCCACGCCGGCTGGTCGGGGCACACCGTGACCGGACCGTACGTCTCGGTCAAGCCGTACACGTGCACGACGCGGAAGTTCAGCTCGCTCATCCGCGCGAACAGGGTCGGGGAGGGCGGGGCGGCGGCCACCATCACCGTTATCGGCTGCTCCAGGCGATGCGCCTTGGCGTGGTTGATGATCATCAGCTGCACGGTGGGCGCGCCGTTGTAATGGGTTACCCCCTCCTCGTCGATCAGCTTCCAGACGAGGTCGGCGTCGACAGCCTTGAGCGTCACGTGGCAGGCTGCGACCGCGGTCACCGCCCACGGAAAGCACCAGCCGTTGCAGTGAAACATGGGAAGCGTCCACAGGTAGACAGAGTCGATGCCCATGCCCGCGTGAATGACTTCGCCCAGCGCGTTGAGGTATGCGCCGCGGTACGTGTACTGCACGCCCTTGGGCCTCCCCGTGGTGCCGGAGGTGTAGTTGATCGAGATCGTCTCCTCCTCGTGCTCCAGCCAGCTTGCCGGCGCCACTGGCGACGCCGCCGCCAGGAACTCCTCGTACGGATCGCCCGGCCCTCCTTCGTTCACCGAACGGATGATGGTCATCCCGGGGAGCTCGAGTGGCGCGACCAGAGGCTCGAGTTCGGTGTCGAGCAGCAGGAACCGCGCCCCGCTGTGCTCGAGGATGTAGCCGATCTCGGCGCTCGAAAGGCGGTGGTTGACCGCGACGAGGATGCCACCCGCCGCCGGCACTCCGAAATGGGCCTCGAGCATCGGCGGCGAATTGAAGAGCAGCGCCGCGACGCGATCGCCCTTGCGCAGACCCGCCGAGCGCAGCGCGTTGGCCAGTCGCCACGACCGCTCCGCGAGCTGGCCGTAGGAGAAGCGCCGCTCTCCGTGCACGACCGCGATCTTCGCGGGGTACATGTACGCCGCCCGGTGAAGGAAGTCGACAGGGTTCAGCTCCGAGCGAAACACCTTGCCGGCTATGGCCTGGCCCCCGGGTGTCTCCGGGGTCTTCGAGAGCACGTTGGTCATCGTCCATCTCCCCCTCGGTTGAAGTCAGCGGCACCGAGCGGCCGCATCAGCACTCCTGGGTTCATTATCCCGCCAGGATCCAGCTCCGCCTTTGCGGCGCGGAGGGCGTCGGTGAACAGCTCGGGCACCTCGCGGAGGTACCACGGGCGGTGATCGCGCCCGACGGCGTGGTGATGGGTGATCGTCCCGCCCAGCCTGAGAATCGCCTCCGCCGCCGAGACCTTGATCTGATCCCATTGTTCGATCTCGTGACCGGGACGGCTGGGCGCGTACACCGAGTAGTACGGTGCCGGCCCGTCGGGGTACACGTACGCGAAGCGAGACGAGATCGCGACGCCACCGCAGACCTCGCGCCCGGCCTGACGCGCCGCGGCCAGGACGCCCTCGTGAAATTCCCAGAAGCGATCCCATGTAACGGCGGTCTCGAACGTCTCGTGGATGATGGCCAGGCGCGCGAAGGCGTCGCGCATGTGGGGACCCCGTAGAAACGCGGCGCGCCACAACCCGGCAGGGTCTCTCGTCTCCTCGCGCTCCTCACCCCGGTGCCCCTTGCAGATCTCGAGCGCGCGCGAGATCCAGGGTCCAAGCTCGTGGTCGGCCGACTCGAAGCCGAGCACCAGGATGGAGTGCGATCCGTCGCCGCTTCCCGACAGAAGCGCCTCGTCGTGATCGAGCAATCGGCAGTTGCTCGGATGGAGACCGGACTGCGCGAGCTCGCGGGCGGCCTCGACTGCGTCCGCGAAATCGGCGAAGTACACCGAGGCGCCGGCGCGATACCGAGGCCGCGGGTGAAGCCGCATCCACGCCTCGGTGATCACCCCAAGCGTGCCTTCAGAGCCGCAAAACAGTCGTTCGACCGACGGACCGGCGCCCGAAGCCGGCAGCCGTCTCGTCTCGAGCGCTCCGCGCGGCGTCACCACGCGCACCGCCTCGACGAACTCATCGATGTGGGTGTAAAGGGTCGCGAAATGACCGCCAGACCGGGTCGCGATCCACCCTCCGAGCGTCGAGAACTCAAACGACTGCGGGAAATGACGTAGCGTCAGCCCGTGCGGCTTCAGTTCCGCCTCCAATGCCGGGCCGAGGGTTCCCGCTGCGATCCGCGCCGCGCGGGACACCTGGTCGATCTCCAGCACGCCGTGAAGGTTGCCCAGGTCGACGCTGACGGCCCCGTGGTAGCCATCACCGACATCGGGCTCCACCCCGCCAACCACACTCGAGCCGCACCCGAACGGAATCGCCGCAGCGCCGACGCTGGTGCACCAATCGAGGATCGCGACGAGCTCGTTCTCGTCTCGGGGAAAGGCCACGAGATCGGGGGCGTGGGCGTAGTCACGACGAAAGGCGCGGATCAGATCGCGAAACGACCGGCCATAGGTGTGGGCGGCCCGCTCGTAAGGATCGGCGCTTAACACCTCTTGCAGCGACGTGGGCGGCGCCAGGCGCGGCGGCGCGAGATCCAGCTCATCGACTCGGGGCGGTTCCTGCATGCGCACACCACCAATCCCGAAGCGCTGCGCAAACGCAGTGCCGAGCTGCTCGACCTCGGCGTCCGCGAGACCCTCTCCCTCGAGGCCCCAGCCCCAGAACTTGCGCCGTGTCGGGGTGACCATGCCCGGGAGGATCGCGCTTAAGCGACCGGCGGTCCACCCTATCTTCGCGTCCTACGCGAGCACTGCCGCCTGTGGGGCCGCTCGCGCTGATGCCAGAATTGCTCGGGGCGTGCCGAACCCGCGCGTGTACCCGACAGCCCAAGGACCGCTCGTGCGCGTGGCGGAGCGGTTCGCACAGCCGGCGAGGCGCCGGCGCGTCGAGCACTTCGTCCGTCTGGCCGCCGTCGGTCCGAGCACCCGGATCGTTGACATCGGCTGTGGCAGGCTCGGTCTGCGGGAGCTCGCGCCGGCGCTCGACATCACCGGCGTCGACATAAACGACCAGCCTGAATACCCGGGGCCGTTCGTCCGCGCGGACGCTACGGAGCGCCTGCCTTTCTCGGATGACGAATTCGACCTCGCCTACGCAAACAGCGTCATCGAGCACATCGCGGCCGACAACAGAGCGGCTTTTGCGCGCGAGGTTCGTCGCGTGGCCCGCGGCTGGTACGTGCAGACTCCGGCCGTGGGCTTCCCGGTGGAGCCGCACTCGTTGCTGCCGGCGGCGCACTGGTTACCCCCGTCCTGGCGTCGCCGGTATTGGCGACTCGGAGCCTCGGGGAGCGACCCCGACACCATCCGCTTACTCGGACGCGATGAGCTCGAGGCGCTGTTTGGGCCCGCGTTCGCGGAGCGGTTCGGTCCGCTGGCGAAAAGCTGGATCGCTTTTCGCCGACCTGAGTGAGGCGCTCTGCGGCCGCTGCTTGGAAGCTGTCAGTTCGCGGCGTGGCTGCGCCAGCGAGTACCGCGACGCTGACCCGACCTGCTCGCGCGGCCCGCTTGCTCGAGTTGCTCGAGCCGGTGGCGCACCACAGCAGTTGCCACACCAAACTCTTTGGCGATCACCGCTGCCTGATCGTTGCCGTCGTTCAAAGCCTCGAAGACCGCCTCGGTCGAGACCGCCGGGCGCCGGCGCTGAGTGCGACGCCGGCGCGCGCCGTTGGCACTCGGCTGGGCTCGGGACTGTGGTTGTTCGAGTACCGCCAATGCGCGACGGTGCGCTTCCAGATCGGCCTCCAGCTCTCTGATGCGAGCGCGAATTTGTTGCGCCAGCTCCTGACTGTGCTCCATCACATTCCTTTCGATAGCAATAGTCGGAGGTCATGAAAGCAAACAACGCACCCTGCGATGTGTTACTCAGAGCGCACGCGCCGTTCGGAGACCAAGGAGACGACCATGAGTTCGAGAGTCAGGAGCGATCTGCTGCTGGTCGGCAGCCTGCCGGCCGATTCGACGGAGACGGCACTGCGTGCCGCCGGCGAGCTGTTCGGCGACATGGTGTTCGCGCTGCCCGACGGCGAGACGGGCCCACGGGCCGCATGGGTTGGATATGAGCGCGAGCGGCTCGTGCGACCGCATCCGGACGTGGAGACGGTCGCGATAACCGAGTCGCCGACGGGGATCCCGAGGCACGCCTACGAGACCCCGGTCTTCCGCATCCGCGACGGCGTCACCGACCTCCGGTGGGATTCATGGCCGCGCATCGATGACGCGATCGCGTCCTATCGGCTGTTTCGTGCCCTGCGCGAGGAGGGCGCGATTCCGGCCGGGCTGCGGTTCCAGGTCGGCCTGCCGTTTCCGGCCAGCGCGCTCAACGGCTTCAAGGCGAACTTCGCCGCCGATTATCCGGTGGCCGAGCGCGCGTTCGAGGATCTGGTCCGCCGGGAGCTGGAGCGGCTCGCCGGGGAGATCCCGCCCACGGATCTGGCGATCCAGTGGGACGTGTGCTACGAGGTGCTCGACCTCGAGGGGGTGCTCGCGTGGACCGCGGACGACGCGTGGGAACGGTTCACCGGGCCGGTCGCGCGCCTCACTCACCTCATACCCGAAGCCGTTCTGGTTGGATACCACTTCTGCTACGGCACCTTTCCCGAGTGGCCCATGTACGAGGCCAGGGATATGAGCCTCCTGGTTCGGATGGCCAACCATGCGGTGGCGCACTCCGATCGCTCGGTCGACTGGGTACACGTGGCCGGCCCCCGGTATCTGCGTAGCGAGGACGAGAGCTTCTTCCGGCCGCTGACCGACCTGGACACTGGTGAGACGCGTATCTATCTGGGCATCGTCCTCCCGCTCGACGGTATCCCGGGCTTGAAGCGCCGCCACGCCACGGCCTCGAAGTACCTCTCGGACTTCGGCGTCGCCATGTACTGCGGGTTCGGCCGACAACCGGGCGCGAATGGGATGGAGACAATGCGCGAACACCGTCGCGTGGCCCGCGCGCTTCGGGACTCTGATATGAAGGAGGGGAGGAATGGACCCTAAGACGCCGACCGTGTCCGACCTCGTCCGTCGCGCGGTCGAGATCTGTGATCCAGACGATCTCGATCCGGACTTGGGCCGGTTCGAGGAGGAGTTCGAGGATGACGATGAGCCGATCACCGCGGTTCAGAACCTCGAGGAGCGCCTGGCGTGGGCCAGCGAGGGCGTCGACTATGAAATCGAGAACCCCGCCGTCTCGATGGCCAACGCGCTGGTGTTGTACCTGGCGTCGAGGCGGGGCCACGGCAGGAGCGAGCGCGACCCGCAGGAGCTGTTGCGACTCGCCGCGAGGGCGGAGTGGCGCGGTGACCCGCCGACCAGCGTGGTCGAGTGGCTCGCGGACCGAGGGGTACGTGTCTGAGGCGCCGGCGCGGGTGCAGTCTCGCGCGGGCAGGTAGTTGGGGCGCTAGCTCCGGGACGGCGGGGGAGGCTCTGTCGGGTAGTTGATCGCGACGTGATGCAGCCCCGCGACCCCGTCGGGTAAGCCGAGCACACCCACGTAGAACTCACGCACGCGATCGATGTCCGCGGTGCGCAAATGGACGTGGCCGATTCGCACCCCCGGATCAATGGGGTTCTCGGCCGCCCGAATGGGAGAGATCGTGCCCTGGTTCATGGGACCACGGTACACCGGGGACGTGTTATGACCGAAGCTCGTCGGCGCTCAGGTCTGGCGGGAGCGGGAGCTCCTGCGGCGGGAGCGGGACGTCGTCTTCCCAGGACGAGAACGCCTCGCCATCGCGACCCTTGTGCTCGCTCGCGCCCCCGAGCGCGATCAGCACCAACCGGCCGGGCCCGCGGTTGACCAGCTGTCGACGAACCGGCGGGGCCACCCGGATCAAATCGCCCGGCTCGAGCTCGGTCTCTTCGCCTTCGATCAGAAGCGTAAGGCGCCCCTCGAGGACGAGATAGACCTCCTCCTGGCGCTGATGACGATGAACCCGTCCTCGCTGCCCGGGTTGAAGAACGATCTGGTTGACCCCGAACGACGTGACTTCGAGCTGGCGGCGCAACGGGAGGAACCGCTCCTCGGTGTCGGGATCGAGCCGCGCCCGCCTGGTGCCGTCCTGCATCGGTTGGATCTTGCCACGCGAACGGCGCCGGGGGCGGGAGGCCGCCCGCGCCGCAGCCGCGGGCGGGGCTCTTTTTGGGCGGGGCTTAGTCCTCGTGCACGTCCTCCACCGTGGGCTGATCAGCGGAGC
Organism: uncultured Solirubrobacterales bacterium; assembly: GCA_963731355.1. Taxonomy (GTDB): domain Bacteria; phylum Actinomycetota; class Thermoleophilia; order Solirubrobacterales; family Solirubrobacteraceae; genus Palsa-465. The sequence goes on from CAVSUS010000011.1 coordinate 171,604, forward strand.
TCGATACTTCTCCGGGTTCGGAGACGACGGCGCCCGATGCTTGCGAGCTCGTCGCGGGTTGCGAGACGGCGGCGGGCTGCGAGGCCGCCGCGGTCATCGGACCGACGTGGTTTGGGCCGCGCGGGAAGCGCTCCCCGGCATCATCGGCGAGCGAGCTGAGCGAGCCGGCGATGCTCCGGATGTCCTCGACCAACCGGTCGCGTTCGCGACCGAGCGACAGCTTCTCGTTCTCCAGATCGCGCAGCTGGCGCTGCGCGTCCGCCGTGGTCGCGACCGCGTTGGATGCCGCATCGGCGATGCAGCGATCGGCCTCCTCTTTGGCGCGGCGCGTGGTCTCCTTTGCCTGCTCGTGGGCGGCGATCAGAATCGCCGAGGTCTGTTCGCCGATCCGCTCCATCTCCGCGGCAACGTCGCCCTTCGACGCCGTCCGTGCACGCAGCTCCGCCAGTTCCCGGTCAAGGTCGATGAGCTCCTGCTCGAGCTCGGCAACATGCTCGTCTACGGCCGCGCAGTCGTAACCCTGCCGGGTGATCGGGAACCGTGGCATGGGCTCGTCCCAGTCCACGGGTCGCGGGGTGTCGAGCGTGCGGTCTACGTGTGCCTTCGGCTTCGGGCGCGATCGACCCTGATCGGGCTTGGGGGAAAAGGTCCGGGTGAGGCGATCCCCCAGATCGCCAAATCGTGAGCGGCGTTCCGCCGGCTCCTCGAGCACCGCGCCACGCCTGTTGAAGTCGGCCACAACGCCTCCTCTCATTGCCTTTCTTTGGGAACGAGGAGGAGTTTTCGCCGCACGCGACACGATCCCTATGTACAAGCGCACCAAGCGAGCGGTCTTGCAACTTTCGTTGCCGCGCCGTCAAACGCAGGCCGGGCGTGCATTGCTTCGTGTACGTCGGGCGAACTCAGGGATGGGGATCGAGGGCGCGCAGAAATTTCTCCATCCGCTCGAGCGCGACTTCGAGCTGGCCCCGAGAGTTGGCATACGAGATTCGCAGGTGATCGGCACCGCACATGCCGAACCCGGCGCCCGCGAGCAGCGCGACGCCGGCGTTCTCGAGCAACTGATCGGCGAGCTCCTGAGCCCCGAGGGGAACGCCAGAGACGTCCGGAAAGGCGTAGAACGCCCCGCGGGGAACTCGACAGGAGACGCCGGGTAACGCGTTCAGGCCCGACACCACCAGGTCACGTCTGGAGTGGAACTCCTCCACCATCGCCCCGACCGCTTCCTGCGGGCCGGTCAGCGCTGCCACGCCGGCCGTCTGCACGAACGCGGGAACGCACGAAACCGAGTTGACGATGAAGCGGGTCAGGGGTTCGACCAGCGCCTCGGGAACGGCCGCGTATCCGCAACGCCAGCCCGTCATCGCGTACGTCTTCGACAGCCCGTCGAGCAGGACACATCGCTCGAGCATCCCGGGAAGGGCGGCGATCGAGGCGACCTCGGTGTCATAGGCGATCCGGCGGTAAACCTCGTCACTCAAGATCCAGGCGGGCGTTTGCACGATCAGGTCACGAACCGTCTGTAGATCCCGGGCCGGAATGACCCCGCCGGTTGGATTATTGGGCGAATTGAGGATTACGAGCTTGGTTCGTGGGCCGAGTCGCTCGCTCAGTTCTTCTGGTGCGAAGGTGAAACCAAGCTCCTTCCGCAAGGGCAACGGAATGGGCACTCCCCCCGCCCACCGAATCGCGGACTCATAGATGGGAAAACCCGGATCCGGATAGATGATCTCGTCCCCCGGGTCGCACACGGCGAGGATCGTGAAGAACAGCAGCGGCTTGGCGCCGTTGCTGACCAGTACCCGGTCGGGTGAGACCGTGATCCCCCGGCTCTGCCCGAGGTCGGCGGCGATGACTTCGCGAAATTCCTTAAGTCCGGCAGTGGGCGTGTAGTGGGTCTCACCTCTTCGGATGGCGTCGACGGCGGCCTCGGCGATGTGTCCGGGTGTCGGAAAATCAGGCTCCCCGATCTCCAGATGAATGATCGACCGCCCGAGGCGCTCTAGCTCCTTCGCCCTCGCCAGGACCGAGAACGCCGACTCTGTGCCGAGCCGAGCCGCGCTATCCGCGATCGCGGGCGGCGGCGTGGAGACGATCTCATTCGGCACGGTCGGCCCAATTAGACCAGACGTGGTTTTGAGTCGGGCACCAGCGCCGGCGGCCGAGGGCGTCTCGTTGTACGCTCCGTCGCTTGAGCGAGGCCACCGAGTTTGTCATTGGGAGCAAGGTCGCCTGTACCGACGGAATCTGCGGCGAGCTCCGGCGCGTCGTGGTGAATCCCGTGGCCCGGGCGATCACGCACCTCGCGGTCGAGCCACCGCACCGGAAGGGCGAGGGTCGACTCGTACCAATCGACCTGGTGGTCACCGCGGGGGATGAGATTCGGCTGAAATGCACCCGGGCCCAGTTCGAGGTCCTCGAGGAGGCTGACGAGACTCAGTTGCTGTCCGGGGCGCCCGGCGACTACGGCTACGGCCAGCAGGACATGCTCTCGCTCCCCTACTACGGGCTCGGCCTGTCAGGCATGGGCTCGGTGGGCGGTGTGGGTCGTGCGGGCGTCGGCGATATCGGAAGAACACTTCACCGCGAGGAGGAGACGTTCGATCGCGTGCCCGTGGGCGAGGTCGAGGTGCGCCGCGGCGAGCACGTGCACGCCACCGACGGGAACATCGGACGCGTGAAGGGACTCGTAATCGACCCGAGCGACCATCACGTGACGCATTTCCTGCTCGACGAGGGCCATCTGTGGGGCGCAAAGACGGTCGCGATTCCGATCGGCGCCGTGACCAGCGTCGACGACGGAGTCCGCCTGAACCTGACCAAGGACCAGGTGCGCGACCTGCCGGCGATCGACGTCGAGCACGGCCCATAACCGGCCGATCTTGACCCGCCGTTCTCGGGGGGCGAGAATCGGATGCACCACGATTCCACGGAGGAGACCGGTGCAGAGCTACGACTACATCATCGTTGGGGCGGGGTCCGCCGGCTGCGTGCTCGCCAACCGCTTGAGCGAGGACCGCGATGTCAGGGTGCTGCTGGTCGAGGCGGGCGGCCGCGACGACGATGACCTGATCCGTATGCCCGCGGGCTTCGGATCCCTGGGTCGCAGCCGCCACGACTGGGACCTGTCCACGCACCACGAGCCGTTCGCCAACCGGCGGCGGATCTACCTGCCGCGCGGCAGAGTGCTCGGCGGATCATCGTCGATCAACGCCATGGTCTACATCCGCGGCAACCGCGACGACTACGACGAGTGGCGCGATGTGTACGGGTGCGAGGGCTGGGGGTACGACGATCTGCTGCCCTACTTCAAGCGCGCCGAGGACAACGAGCGCGGGGCGGACGAGTATCACGGCGTCGGCGGCCCGCTGTCGGTTCAAGACGGACGCGCCCGCAGCCTGCTGTGTGAGGCCTGGCTCGACGCCGCGCGAGCGGTGGGCCTGCCCGACAACCCCGACTTCAACGGCCCAGGCCAGGATGGCGTGGGCTGGTATCAGGTGACCTGCCGCGGCGGTATGCGCTGCTCGGCCGCGCTCGCCTACCTACACCCCGCCTTGGCGCGCCCCAACCTCGAGCTCATCACCCACTTCCACGTCACCCGCGTGGTGATCGAGAGCGGCCGGGCAACCGGCATCGAGGGCCTTCGGCTCGACGACCTCATGCACTTCACCGCCGAGCGCGAGGTCATCCTCTCCGCGGGCGCGTACCTGTCGCCGGTCATCCTCACTCACTCCGGCATCGGCCGGCCCGATGAGTTGATGGCCCTACTGATCGAGCCGGCGCATGAGCTGCCGGGAGTCGGCCTCAACCTGCAGGACCACCCGAACGCGGGTGTCAATTACGCCTGCGACGATCCGGTGAGCCTCAAGGACGCGGCGACCGAGGAGAACCTGGCCCTGCTGCAACAGGGCCAGGGGCCGCTCACGTCCAACATCGCCGAGGTCGGTGGTTTCCACCGCACGCGCGAAGCACTGACAGCACCGGACATCCAATTCCACGCGGTCCCGGCGCTGTACATGGACGAGGGGCTGTTGCCACCGCCGGAGCACGGCTGGGCGGCGGGCGCGTGCGTGCTGAAGCCGGCGAGCCGCGGTCAGGTCGCGGTCGTCTCGCCGGACCCGCTGGCGCGGCCGCTGATACTGCACAACTATCTCGCCGAGGAGGAAGATCGGCGCTCGATCATCGAGGGGGTACGCCTTTGCGAGGAGATCGGGCATACCGAGCCCCTCGCCAGGTACTCGAATCGCCCGCTGTACGGGCCCGAGGGGGACAGCGACGAGGAGATTCTCGAGTACACGCGCTCGACGATGCAGACGCTCTACCACCCCGTGGGCAGCTGCAAGATGGGCCGGGACCCGCTGGCGGTGGTCGATCCGGAGCTCCGAGTTCGCGGCCTCGAGGCGCTCCGCGTCGTCGACGCGTCGGTCATGCCGGCCCTGCCCCGCGGCAACACGAACGCCCCGACAATCGCGATCGCCGAGAAGGCTGCCGACCTGGTGCGCGGGCGCGCCGTGGCGCCGGCGGCGGCTCCGCCGGCGGCGGCCACCGAGACGGCGGTCGGCTAGAAGTCCGATCGGGTCAGGCCGTGGTTCCCGGGATTCGGCTCGGGCGCCTCAGCGCCCACGCGCCGCGCGTGCGGTCGGTAGCTGAGCCTCGTCAGCTCGCTGCGTTCCGCTCCGCACCGGTCGCAGACCAGTACGAACCGCAGTTGACCCGTCTCCCGGATGTACCGGCTCGCCCCACTGTAGGTCCCTGAGTGGTCGCAGTCCATGCTCCTCTACTGCAGTTAACGCGCCGCCGTTCATAAAACTGTCGCGGGCGGTTGCGGCGCCATCGCGTCGGTGCTATACGAGGCCGGGGGACCGGTACCGGAAGCATTGAGGTCGGTTCGTTGACCACGCTTAGCCCAATCCGACCGCCCGACAGGAGGCGGCGCCTGCCTCGGCTCAGGTGGGGGCTGCTGGCTGTGGTGGTGGTGTTGCTGGCGGCGGCTGCGTACGTCGTGTACGCGCTCGTTCGCTCTCCACCCCCGCGTAGCGTCGTCGCGGCTCCGCGTGCGGTGGCGTTCAGGGGCCCGCGGCCGGCCCTTGCCTGGCCGAACCAGGGCGAGGCCGCGCTCGCCGTGGGCGGAGTCGGCTTGATCGGCTCTCACGGCTCGGGGCACCCGACACCGATCGCCAGCATCGCCAAGGTGATGACCGCGTACGTCGTGTTGCACGATCACCCCCTGCACGGCGGCGCAGCCGGGCCGCAGATCACGGTCAGTCCCGCCGACGCGGCGGTCTTTGCGGCCGACCGGGACACCGGGCAGTCGGTGGTGCCGGTGCAGCCCGGTGAGCGCCTCACGGAGCGCCAGGCGTTGGCGGGCCTGCTGCTGCCCTCGGGCAACAACATCGCCAGCACGCTGGCCCGCTGGGACGCGGGAAGCGAGCGCGCGTTCGTGGCCAGGATGAACGCCACCGCGCGGGCGATGGGACTGACGCACACGCACTACACCGACGCGAGCGGGGTGGCGTCGGGCACCGTGAGCACGGCCGGCGACCTCGTGCACATCGCGATGCGGGCGATGGCGGTTCCGGTCTTCGCGCACATCGTGGCGATGCCGGAGGTGAATCTGCCGGTCGCCGGACGCCAGTTCAACAAGGACGCGCTGCTGGGCCGGGACGGGATCGTAGGCATAAAGACCGGCACCACGTCGGAGGCCGGCGGGTGCTTCCTGTTCGCCGCTCACGAGCGGCTCGCCGGGAGCACGGTAACGATCGTGGGGGCGGTCCTGCATCAGCTGGCGAGTGGAGCGCAGCCGAGCATCATCGCGGCCGCGTTCGCCGCCAGCACCGCGCTGCTCGACAGCGCCCGCCGCGTAATCGTCAAGCGCCGCGTCGTCAGACCGGGCACGACGCTCGCGTGGATCGAAGCGCCGTGGGCGGATCGCGTCCCGCTACAGGCTGCGACTTCGGCCTCGCTCATCGGTTGGCCGGGGCTGCGCACCCACACCACGATCGTCACGGCGCCCGCGATCAACGGCTCCGTCAGCGCCGGCCAGGAAGTGGGCACCGCCGTGATAACCGCCGGCACGCAACGCGAAACGGTTCGGCTCGCGGCGGCGCGCGACCTGTCCGGCCCGTCCGTGTTCTGGCGCCTCGCCCACCCGTAGACCGTTGCATGGCGTGCGTGCGTGGCGCGTGCGTGCCTGCGATCTTGAGCCTTTGAGGCCCGGGGCGCCGGGTTAGACTCGGGTCGTGGCTCCCGGCTCTGCAACCTCGGCACCAACGGCTGTCCACGCGGCGCCCGATCGGTCACCTCGAGCCGCGACCGGCGCCGCCATCACGGGCGTGGCTATGGCGATCCCGGCACGGCTGATCCCAAATCGTGAGATCGCGGCGCGGCTCGGCGTCGAGGAGTCCTGGATCGCCAAGCGCACCGGCACGCGCGAGCGCCCCTGGGCGTCCCCGGATGAACGGCTGAGCGAGTTCGCGGCGCAAGCCGGACGCGAGGCGCTGTCGCGAGCGGGGATCGCCGCGCACGACCTCGACCTAGTGATCGTCGCGACCTCGACTGCGGACGACATCACGCCCAACGCCGCCCCCGTGGTCGCCGGGCTGATCGAAGCCGACCGGGCCGGAGCATTCGACATCGGCTCGGCCTGCACGGGTTGGCTCGCGGGACTCGCCACGGCATGCGGACAGATCGAATCCGGGCGGGCGCGCCACGCGCTCGTGGTGGGCGCCGATTTCCTCTCGCGATTCCTCGGCCTCTCCGACCGCGAGACGACACCGCTGTTCGCTGACGGCGCCGGCGCGGCGATCGTGAGCACGCGCATCGATCCCGACGGTCGCGTGGGCCCGCTCGTACTTCAAAGCGACCCGGGAGGGGCTGATCTGATCAGGCTCGAGCGCGCCGGCCGCATCCGGATGCGCGGGCAGGACACGTTCCGAGCCGCCGTGAAGTCGCTCTCCGACGTGACGATCCAGGCGCTCGAGCTGGCCGACCTGGCCATCGCGGACATCGACCTATTCGTCTATCACCAGGCCAATTCGCGGATCATCCGTGCCGTCGGGCAGCACCTCGGTCTGCGGCCGGAACGCGTCGTTGACTACGTGGAGCGCTACGCGAACTCCTCGGCGGCTACCCTTCCGATCGCGCTGTCCGTCGCCGAGCAAGAAGGTCGGCTGCGGCCCGGCGATCGGGTGCTGCTGGCGGCCTTTGGCGGCGGATTCACCTGGGGTGCCACGACCGTCCAGTGGTGCCGAACCGAGACGCGCTGAGCCTCTAGCGGTTGCTTCTTTCGTTGCGCCGGGGGGGACGTCCCCATCTCGTGTCCCCTTGGCGTAGCGCCATTCGTCTCAAGGTCGGAGCAGCCGGCGCTACCGCCACGCAAACCCAATATCGAGGAGGGTCTCATGCCAGTCCAGCAGGAATCACAAGCAATCGCCGTCGCCCGGGCCCACGTCGAGGCGTGGAGCAATCACGACTACGATGCGGCGCGTTCGAGCCTCGCCGACGACGTCACGGTCGCGGCGACGACCGTTGACCCGGTCATGCCCAAGACTGATCTCGCCGGCATCGATGACTACATGCGCGGCCTGGTCGACTTCGCCGAGGCCGTCGTGCCGGGCAGCGCCGAGGTGGTCGCCAGCATCGGCGATGACCGACACGCGCTGCTTCTGGTCACGGTCCGGGCCACGTTCAGCCCGAACGCACCCGAGATGACGCTGTCGGGCGCCCGGCTCTACCTGCTCGACGAGGACCACAAGATCAAGGCCGAGCAGGTGACCTTCTTCACGGCGCCGGACTGACCGCGAGTCGGGCCGGGGCATGCACGCAAGCTGCCCCGGCCCGTGTCCCCATTGGGGGTTTCCGTTCGTCGTAGAGGCGAAAATCCAATTCTCAGGAGGTTCGAGGTGAAGTACGCCCTGTTGATCTACGCCCAGCCCGGCTCACACGAGGCGCTTTCCAAGGACGAGTACGAGCAGGCGCTTGGCCAGTACATGGCTTTGCAGACCGACCCGCGCTGCGTCCAGAGCGGCCAGCTCCAGCCGGTGTCGACGGCCACCACCGTGCGCGTGCAGGATGGGCGAACGTTGACGACCGACGGCCCGTTCGCCGACACCAAGGAGGTGTTCGGCGGCTACTACGTGTTCGAGGCCGACAACCTCGATGAGGCGATCGAGCTCGCCGCGCGCGCCCCCGCGGCGCGCCTCGGCGGTTCGGTCGAGATCCGACCGGTGGTGGAGCAGTAGCGCTGCTGGATCGGGTCTTCCGCGATGAGTGGGGCCGGGTGCTGGCTTCCCTGGTTGGCTTCCTCGGCGATTTTGACCTTGCCGAGGAGGCCGCCCAGGAGGCGTTCGCCGTCGCAGCCGAGCGCTGGCCCCGGGAGGGGATCCCGGCGAACCCGGGCGCCTGGCTCATGGTCACGGCGCGTAATCGGGCCATCGACCGGATCCGCCGCGAACGCACGCTCGCCGAGAAGACCCGACTGCTCGAGTTCGAAGAGGCGACCGTGGATGAGATCGACGAGACCGTGATCGAGGACGAGCGACTCGAGCTGATCTTCACCTGCTGTCACCCCGCGCTGGCGCTGGACGCCCAGGTGGCGCTCACCCTGCGGGCGCTCGGAGGACTCGCGACCGAGGAGATCGCTCGCGCCTTTCTCGTTCCCGAGGAGACTATGAAGCGGCGTCTCTCGCGAGCGAAGGTAAAGATCAAGGCGACGGGAATCCCGTTCGCGGTGCCGGCCGCGCACCTGTTGCCCGACCGGCTGGATGCGGTGCTGGCGGTCGTGTACCTGATCTACAACGAGGGCTACAGCGGCCGCGTCGACCTGGCGGCCGAGGCGATCCGGCTCGGCCGGCTGCTGGGAACGCTGATGCCCGATGAGTCTGAGGTTCATGGGCTGGTGGCGCTGATGCTTGTCCAGCACGCCCGCCGGAAGGCAAGGTTCGCGGACGACGACCTCGTCCTGCTCGAGGACCAGGACCGGTCGCTCTGGGATGGGTCGGACATCGCGGCCGCGCGCGAGGCGCTCGAGCGCGCGATCGCGCTGCGCGGTCGCGGACCGTACGTGCTCCAGGCCGCGATCGCCTCGCTTCAGACCGAAGAGGAGATCGACTGGGCCGAGGTCGCAGCGCTATATGAGCAGCTGGCTGCCCTCACCGGTTCACCCGTCGTGGAGCTGAACCGCGCGGTGGCGATCGCGCAGTCCGGAGCCACGGAACGGGCGCTCGAGATCGTCGAGCGATTGGAGCTCGACGACTACCAGTACCTGCACTCCACGCGCGCCGAGCTGCTGCGCCGCCTCGGTCGCTACGAGGATGCCCGCGCGGCTTTCGGGCGCGCGCTCGAGCTCGCGTCCTCCGAGCGCGAGCGGCGATTCCTCGAGCGGCGGATCGGCGAGTTGTAGTCCTCCCCGGCGCGCCGGCGGGAGAGGGTGTCCCCACGGCGCCTTCCCGTTCGTCGTGTGGACATGGAGGTCACACGTTCCGGGAGGACAGCGAACATGATGTATGCACAGGTTCAGCACCTGGGTCCGGATCGCTTCGAGCGCGGGATCGTGAATAAGACGCGCGAGCTCGACAGCCGCACGAGCGACGGGATCCACGTCCGCCTTCTCTGGCACTCGAGCGAGGACCGCGTGTCCATCGCGGTCAGCGACACGAAGACCGGCGAGGCGTTTGAGCTGCCGGTACGCGAGGGTCAATCCCCGCTGGACGTCTTTCACCACCCGTTCGCGTACGCGGCCTACGGCGGAACGGAGACCTACCGGGAGCCTGTCCCCAGCGCGGCCTCGCGTTCGTCGTAAGGACGCCAACCCTGTCCAAGGAGGAATCTGATGAGGAACAACGCAAACACCGATGGGGCGCCGCATCAGCTGTGGACGCTCGTCCTGGCCGGCCTGGCCACGTTCATGACCGCCCTCGACACGCTGGTGGTGACGACGGCGCTGCCGGTGCTCCGCACCGATCTGCACGCCAGCCTCTCGGGACTCGAGTGGACCGTCAACGGGTACAACCTCGCGTTCGCGTGCCTGCTGCTGACCGGCGCGGCGTTGGGCGACCGGTTCGGCCGCCGCCGCATGTTCACGATCGGACTGTCCATGTTTACCCTCGCGTCGGCCGCCTCGGCGCTGTCGCCCAGCCTCCAGGCACTCGTGATCTCGAGGGTCCTGCAGGGCGCCGGCGCGGCGATCGTCACGCCGCTCACGCTGACGCTGATTTCAGAGGCGTTCCCAGCTGAGAAGCGCGCCACCGCGATCGGCCTGTGGGGCGGAATCGCCGGGCTCGCCGTCGCGGCCGGCCCCCTCGTCGGCGGCGCGGTCGTCAGCGGGATCGACTGGCACTGGATCTTCTGGCTGAACGTCCCGATCGGGCTGGCGCTGGTCCCGACCGCCGCGAGGCGTCTGACCGAAAGCTACGGTCCGCGGCCCCAGCTCGACCTGCCCGGGCTCGTCCTGGCGGCAGGCGGCGTTCTCGGTCTCACCTGGGGGCTCGTGCGGGCCAACACGATTGGCTGGACCGGCGCCGAGGTGCTCTCGGCCCTGCTCGGCGGCGTGGTGCTGCTCGCGGCGTTCATCGCCTGGGAGCGGCGCGCCGAGCACCCGATGGTTCCGCCGGCGCTGTTCCGCTCCCGCGGGTTCTCCGCCGCCAACGGAGTCAGCTTCTTCATGTACGCGGGGCTGTTCGGTGCCCTGTTCCTGATGTCGCAGCTGCTGCAGACCGCCCTGGGCAACTCGCCGCTTCAGGCCGGGCTCCGGCTGCTGCCCTGGACGTTTCCGCCCATGATCGTCGCGCCGATCGCCGGCACGCTCGCCGAGCGCTACGGCAACCGGCCGTTCATGGTCCTCGGACTCGCGCTCCAGGCGGCTGGTCTGGCCTGGGTGGCGAGTATCGTCTCCGGCGGTGTCGACTACCTCGAGCTCGGCGCGGCGTTCACCACGGCCGGCGTCGGCACCTCGTTCTGCTTCCCCACCGTCGCGAACGCGATCATGAGCTCGGTGCCGGCCCAGGAAGCCGGCGTCGCCTCGGGCACGAACAGCGCGCTCCGCGAGCTCGGCGGCGTGTTCGGCGTCGCGGTCCTTGCCTCCGTGTTCATCCACAACGGCGGGTACGCGGGTCCTCACGCATTCATCCACGGGTTCACGCCGGCGGTCTGGGTCGCGGTCGGGTTCTCCGCCGCCGGGATTGTTGCGGCCTCGCTGACCAGCGGACACCGGCGGTCGCAGCCAGATACGTCGATCGCGGTCGGGCTTCCCGAAGCGCAGGCCGCATAGCCGAAAACGCCAAAACACGTCAAGCGGTCGGGCGCGTCCAGTGGACGCGCCCGCCGGTTTCTAGTTCCCGGGCGAGTCTTGCGATCGCCCGGGCAGGTTCCATTCGAAGTACGCCTCGGCTCGGCAGACCTGGTCGCCCGTGAACCGTAGAACCTCGGTGTTCCTGGCCCTGGTGCCATCCGGCCTGGCCATCTCGTAGTGACGATGACCTCGTCGCCTGCCTCGATCAGGCGCAGGAAATCGAAGGTTTGGCCCTGACCCGAGCCAGGCCAGCAGCGCTCAAAGTAGCCCGCCCGGTCCAACCCGACATCGAGCGGGCTGTAGAACGAGAAGTCGTCGGTGAAGCTCGGTCGATCAGCTGCGTAGTGGCCGTCCGTGATGGCCACGATGGCCGAAGACCCCGGCACTTAGGCTCCTGTGGTCGGTGGCTCCTGGTCGTCGGAGAGGGCGTCGATGATCTTGGCCAGTGCGGAGTGGAGGTGGCGGCGTTCCTGGATGGAAAGCGTGTCGGTGGCGCGTTGCTCGAGGGCTGATCGCTCTCGCCTGATCGCGGTTTGCACGGAGCGGGCGCGGCGGGTGAGGTGGAGGCGAACCAGACGCGCGTCGGCGCGGTCGCGCTTTCTGATCAGGAGGCCGGCGGCTTCCATGCGCGTGGCGGCATTCACGACGGTCGGGGTGGCCAGTTGCAGGCGACGCGCGACCTCGCCCGGAGTCAGGCCGTCCTCCTGCCAGAGCGCCTCGAGAATGATGTTCTGACCCACGCGGACTCCGTGGCGACTCATAGCTTCGTCGGCGGCGGCCCGCAGGAGCTTCGAGGCGCGGGTGGAGAGGGTCAGGAACTCGCTCATCCGCCTGAGTCTAGAGCAATCGTTAGCTCGCTAACGATTCTTTGGTACGATCGGGTCGCTAGCACGCTAACGAATTAGGAGATACGACATGATCCTCGTGACGGGCGGTCTCGGGTTCATCGGCTCACATACCGTGCGCGCCTTACTCGACCTCGGCCAGAATTGCGTCCTCACGCGCCGACACCGGGCGCGGGTGCCGGCGTTCCTCGAAGACGACGTCGGCAAGCGGGTGTTCATCGAGCAGCTCGACCTCGTCGATCGTGACGCACTACTCGAGCTTGGCGAGCGCCACAGGATCGACGGCATCGTGCATCTCGCCGCGGCGGCGTTCGATGGACCCCGGCCGCTCGAGTACGTCAAGCTCAGTTCTGAGACGCTGTTCAACGTGCTCGAGGCGGCCCTGCAGTGGGCGGTCGGACGCCTGTGCCTGGCGAGCACGATTGGGGTCTACGCCGGCGCGTTCGATCGGCCAAGCCCCCTCTCCGAGGACCTGCCGGTGCCGCTGGCGGCGAGCGCGCCGCTTTCCATTCCGACCGTTAAGCGAAGCGCCGAGCTGCTCGCGAGCTTCGTCGGCGCTCACGCGGACTTCGAGGTGATCAATATGCGATTCTCCGCCATCTGGGGTCCACTCGGTCGCAAGCAATCGCCGTTCTTCATCGCTCCCGCGCTGATTCACGCCGCGGTGAGTGGAAGTGCTCCTGAGCTTTCCGCGCGCCAACAGAATGGCTACTCCGCGGACGGCGTGGACATTTGCTACGTCAAAGACTGCGCGCGAGCAATCGCGCTCCTGCAAACCAGTGACACGCTCACGCGGGCCACGTATAACGTCGCATCAGGCCGCGCGACAAGCAATGCCGAGCTTTTGGCCGCGATGGCCGAGTGCGTTCCCGATGCGAACCTGACGCTACGCGGCGGCCGCGACCCCGACGGCCCCGGCCACGATACTTACCTCGACATCGGCCGGCTTCAGCACGACACCGGCTACCACCCCCGATACACCACCGACCGCGCCGTAGCCGACTACATCACCTGGCTGCGAGCGGGGAACGACCGCTAGCAGAGGCTCCCGTGGCGGGCCGCTTCGCGCAGCCAGGGGGCGCCGAGGAACGAATCCCTCGTATGCGGTCCTCGTGCAGGGACGGGATGGTGTCGCGCGAGGATGGGAAGGATTCGTCACCGGTGGCGTCATAGGTCAGGACGGGGGTGGGGACCCGAGACCGCCAACTCAGACCTCACGGGAGGCCACACCATGCAGCGCTCTGACCAGCTCTCGGGCAAATTGCCTGGGGCGGCAAGTACCGTCGCGACCGAAGATGACGTCCAGGCGCGCTGGGATCGAGTCATCAAGCGCCGCTCGTTTCTGAAGGGAATGACGATCGCGACTGCTGCCGCGGTGCCGGGTAGCGCGTTGTTGGCGTCAGAGGCCGCCGCGAGCGACCCGGCTCGTCTGACGGACGGCGATGCGGCGATCCTGAGATTTCTGGCCGCGGCCGAGCTCATCGAGAGTGACCTCTGGGAGCAGTACACCGAGCTCGGCGGCGTGTCGGTCAACGGCAAATCGGACGGCGAGTCGCCGGGCGTTCCGGCCGGCGGTGGCAACGCGCCTTACGTCGCCGCACTGCAGAGCATCGACGGTGACATGCCGCAGTACGTCACCGACAACACCGACGACGAGTTCAGCCACGCCGCCTTCCTCAACGCCTATCTTGCGGCCCACGGCAGGCAGAAGGTCGACCTGGACGAGTTTCGAAACCTGCCTAGCAGCACGGCAACCGGCGCGAGGCACAAAGGCCGGCTGACGAACCTGATGAACCTCAACGTCGACACGAGCTGGTACACCCGATACCGCAGCACCGCCAACGTGGACTTCGGCGGATCGTCGTTCGCTCAGTTGCTGACGATCAAGAACCAGCCGGCGATCCCGACCAACAAGGCGGACGAGAGCAATCCGGCGCGGATTCAAGCGATCGCGAACACGGCCGCATTTCACTTCGCGTTCATTGAGCAGGGTGGCTCGAGCCTGTACACCACCTTGCTGCAGCAGGTCTCGGGTGTTGAGGTCCTGCGAATCGTGGCGAGCATCGGCGGCACCGAGGTGGATCACTTCTCGATCTGGCACGACAAGGTGTCAACCGCTGTGGCTCCCCCGAACAACGTGACCGACCCGGTAACGGGACTGACATTTCCCGATCTGAGCTCCAACACCGACGAGCTCAAGCAGACCAACCTCATCCTGCCGGAGCCTTGCACGTTCATTAGCCCGGGCCTCCCGAAGGTGTCGGTCATCCGGCCGTCCTCGACGGCCAATTCGGGCGCGGTCGCCGCGGTCAAGGCGTTCACGGATGACAACCTCTTCGATGGCCAGCCGCCAAGGTTCTTCCGCAAGCTGATGCGGCTCGCGGTCGACGCGGACGCCGCTCGGCGCGAGGTGTCCTCATAGAAAGCAAAATGCAGATGCCGGCGGCCGGGGATCGGGATCGCACTCCAGCCGCCACCGGTCAAAGGAGCAACCGACTTGTTCACCAACATCCTTCAACCCACTCACCTACTCATCGTTTTGATCGTCGCCCTCGTGTTGCTCGGGCCGAGGCGACTGCCTGACGCCGGTCGTGCCCTTGGTCAGGGGCTCAAGGAGTTCCGAAACTCGATCAGCGGCGACCACCGCGAGGACCAGATTCCTCCTCCCGCCGCCCACTCGGAAGACCCCTCCGACGTCGCGCCGACCACTGAACTCAGCGCCGCCTCCGGCGCGTCCCCGGGCCGCCGCGAGCAAGCCTCCGACTCACGCTGGTAGGTCGTTCGGCGCCTCGCACCGCCAAGATGGCCTCGGCATGGCACATCGTCGACCGCAGGTCATGTACTGGGCGCCCAGCCACGTCAAGTCGCGGTGGGATCCCGAGAACGGTGTCAGGCCGCGGCAGGGGACGCGATTGTTCGGGCCTGGCAACGTGGAGCCCGGCTCGCCTGCGGGCATGCGCCGGCAGGGCGCGTAGCTGAGGTTGACAGAGCTGGGGCACCATCACCCGTGGGTTGGTGGGCGATCGCCGCGAGTTGCGCGCGGGCACGATACCCGTCCGGGCTACGCGCGGCTCGCGGGTGGTAGGTTTGCTGCGCTACGTCCTCCTTGGACTACAACCAGCGGATCATCGAAGAGTTCCGCGCCAACGGTGGCCAGGTGCCGAGCTGGGGCGGCACTTCGCCGCTGCTTCTGCTACACCACCGCGGCGCCAGATCCGGGGTGGAGCGCGTCAACCCGGTCGCCTACATGAAAGGGGACGGGCACTACGTGATCTTCGCCTCCAAGGCGGGAGCGCCGACCAACCCGGGCTGGTATCACAACCTCAAGGCGCATCCGGAGACGATGGTTGAGGTCGGCGATGAGACCGTCCCGGTGACGGCGCGCGAGGTACGCGGCGAGGAACGAGAGCGGCTGTTCGCCGGCCAGTCCGAGCGCTCGCCTCAGTTCGCCGAGTATCAGAAGAAGACACACCGGGTGATCCCGGTCGTGGTGCTCATCCCTCGCTGAGTGAACGCACCCGGCTTGATGGGCAGGAGAACCGGGGCGCGCCACCGGCTGGCATCCATCGGATGCAGGGTGCTGTCCTCGGTGTCTGGATCGCCCGGTTCGTCGGTGTCTCTTGGAATGCGATCACCAACAGCCGCTCGCGATGCTCGTGGAGCGTGCTCGCGATCTTCGCCGCCGAGTCGTTCTGGGTCAGTCCGACGCCGGTCGAGACCACGGTCTCAGCAACGAAGGCGATCACGAAGGAGGACGCCTGCCACCCACGCATATCGCGCCCACGCGTCACTGATCCGCGTCGGCAAACAATGCGATTTTCCCCTTGCGCGTTCCGCTGGAAACGCGCTCGCGAAAACCGCGAGCAGCGGCGTGGCGATGGCCTCGTCCCTGCCTTTTGGGCGGACGGGAGGCACCTGATTCGATGCTCGCGCCCAGGATGCGCGTCTAACCGGCCCGTCGATCGGGCTTGAACACCGGTGATCGGAATACCGCGGGATCGATGCCGTGATCGCTGAGGATGTGGCGGGCGACGCCGTTTGACCGCAGCAGGCCGAGGACGATGTGCTCCGGGCTGATGTAATCGTGGCCGAGAGAGCGCGCCTCGCGCAGCGCCAGTTCGAGCGATTTCTTTGCCCGCGGGGTGAAAGGCAGGTGTCCGTATTCGCCACCGCGTCGGCAGCCCGGTTTGGGCGCCAGTGCTCCGGGCCCGAACGTGGTCTCGACGCGACGACGAACCTCGTCCAGATCGATCCCGAGCGTCGCCAGCGCGACCGGATCGATACGTGGATCGACGCTTGCCCGGGCGCCGCGTCCGACGATCCTCTCGATCTCGCCCCGCACGCGAACCGCCGTGAGGCCGCGTTGCGCGAGCAGGTAGGCCGCCCACTGATCCTCCTGCACCGTGACCCCGAGCAGCACATGTTCGGTGCCGACGAAGTCGTGACCGAGCCCGCGCGCCTCATCCTGGGCAATCACGACCACTCTTCGCGCCGGTGCGGTGAACCGCTCGAACATCACCCGCGACCGCGGCGCAGCAATCCGCGTCCGCCGCCGTGCTTGCGATGCACGGCTTGCTTCGAGACCCCCAGCGCCGCCCCGATCTCCTGCCACGACCACCCCTGAGCGCGGGCGTGTTGAACGTGCAACACCTCCAAGCGCTCGAGCAGCGCCCGCAGCGACGCTACCGCGCTCAGGCCGACGGCCGGATCGGCGCTGTCGACTGACTCTGCCAGGGCCGCGGCCTGGCTGCTCTTCTCGACACTATCCACTCCTCGTCAACATACATTGACAAAGCCATTCTGTCAACACCTGTTGACCGGTGGGCGACCGCCGGCGACAGCGGCGATCCACGAGCGCTCCCGTGAGCGCAGCGGGTGAGCGCGTGAACGGGTCCAAGTCGCCCGTCGGGCCGGTGGATTCGATTCGGGAAGCTGTGCGGACCGATCGCGTACAGATCAACGAATCAGAGCAATTCGACGCGCCGAGGTTCATTGCCGGGGTTGATCGGCTTCGGGCTCACCGCAGGGAGGCTGCAGGATGTGAGGGTTGTCGATTCTCTCGTTGGAGGGGATCGTGGGAGTAGCGTCGCTCGGAGGGAACAGGATGCCGTGGGCTTACGTCCTCGCGTCAGCGGGAGCGCTCGCGTCCGCGCTCGGTATCACCGTGGAGGCGGACTAGTGACCTCGGAGGCTGGCGCTGGCCTTCAGCGCCCCACGGCAGCGGACGTTCCAAGCATCCGCCCGGAGCTGGCCAGCGCCCGGACGGCGAGGTAGGGCTGTGACGTCGTGGTCGAGATCGTCGTCTCGAACCCGGTACTCGAGTTCGTCGCCAGCGGTGAGAGCTCGGTCGGGCTGGGACCCGACAGCAGCTCCCAACGCGCGACGTCCGTGGCTCCGTTCCAGCTGGCGTAGGCGTTCAGCGCGCCAGCGTTGCCGGGAGATACGATGATCGCCGGAGGCTGCGTCGGCTGGCCGCTCCAGGGAGACCGGTAGGCGCGATAGGACTGGATCGTGCCGGAAAAGCTGCCGCTGAACACCTGTGCCCCGCTCGGCGCGTGCTCGGAGAAACTCGACGCGGCTCCCCAGCCCACGAACACGTTTGCGTTGGAGAGCACCTGCACGTTGCCCTGGCTGGCGGCCAGCAGCGGAGGGGTGTGGGTGTAGCTTCGGACGAGCGAGGCCGTCCTGGCGCTCATGTCCAGTGTCAGCTGAATTGCGCGCGACTGGCTCTGCTCTTGTGGGCTGGCGGCGTCGTCGAACAGCGTGACTGTTCCGTCCGGATGCATCCGCGCGTCGTGCTGCCACTCGAATCGGACACCGGATCCCAGCCTGAAGCTCGACTCCTTGCCGCCCAGCGTCCAGATGATCTTTCCGGTGTCGCGGTCGATCTCGTACACCGCCCAGGTGTTCCGCGCCGAGATCAGGAGGTTGCCGTCCGGAAGCTGCTGGATCGAGTTCATGTGAAAGTAGTCGTAGGGCGCGTCGGCGGTCGGCTTGCCGGTGTAAGAGGCGCTCAACGGCACGTGACCGAGGGCGTGCCATTCCCACAGCAGCTGTCCGCTGCGGATGTCGATCTCCTGGGCGATGCAGTCGAATACGGCGCCGTCGCGTGGTCCGCCGACCGAGGAGAGGTCGGCTTTCACGGGTTGGTAAGCGGTGATAAGCGCGGTGTCTTCAGGTGTGATCTGGAATTCGTGCAGGTCGGACTGGTAGCCCTCGCTGGCATGGACCGTTGCCAGCATCTGATAGGAGCGGTTCAGAATCAGGTCTTCGCCGGCGCCGTGGCCGGAGCTCACCTGACCTTTCCAGAAGGTCAGCACCGGCCGGCCGGCGTAGGTCTGAACGCGGAAGTTGAACGCCGAGTAACCGTCGCCGAGTGGGTCAAACCACACAAGGCGCCCGTCGCTGTCGAGGATCATCGGGCCGTTCTGCGGTGCGTTCTGCGCATCGACGAAGATGTCGCCCGAGCTCCGATCCGGATCGTGGCCGGACATCTTGACGACCGGAGGGTGCAGGTTGGGCTGCGAGTGAAAGCTCTGCGTCGGCGGCTGGCTTGCTTGATTGCCGGAGCTGGTCTGTGCGGTGGCTGCGGTGGCGCCGGCGTTCTTGGACGACGTGGTCGCACTCGGCGGCGGGGCGGCGACCGTGAACGAGAAACGCAGCTGGGTCGCGTTGGGTGCGCCCGACGCCGTGCCGGCGGCCGGCGAGCTCAGCCGGGCGGTGACCGACACCCGCTCGCCGGCCGCAAACGGACGCTCGGAGGAGAAGGCGGTCCCGCGGCCGCCGGGCAGCGCGGTCAATCGGCCGACGTGCGCGCCGCTGCGGGAGCCCTCCACGGCGACCGCCCGCACCTGCGCCGGGGCCAACGCGGGAAGCGTGATCTGCGAGCGGGGGGAGGCGGCCGGCGTGCCGGGAAAGGGGAGCACCACGAGACTGTTGGGGGCGCGGGGTGGCGCCCGGCCGCCGGTCGATTCGAGCAGTGCGATCAAGCCCCCGGCCACCGCGGCGGCAAGTACTACGGCCGCCAACACCCACCAGACGGGCCGTCGCGTTGCGGCGCTGGGGCCCGGCTCACCGGCGGCACCAGAATCATCGGACATGCTCGCCTCGGATCGATTCGAGCATATCGCCTGCGAAGGCGACGGCGGCGGTCCTGGAGGCGCCTACGTCCCCCCGGGCATCGGGCGACCCCCCAGTTCAACAGGGCGCTAACGAAGAAACACATCCGCTGCCCTAGCATCGCGGGTCGCTTGCCGATGGCGCGTGACCGAGTACAACCATGCGGCTCCTGATGGGTCGCCGCACCCTGTGGCTGCTGGCGTGCGCGCTCCTCGCCGTCGGCTGCGGCGGTCACTCCAAGGTAAGCGCTCATCGCGCCAAGCCGACCAGCAGCACATCGTCGACAGCCCCTACGAGCCCGTCCGGCATCCACAAGATCCGGCACGTCGTCGTGATCATGCAGGAGAACCGCTCGTTCGACTCGTACTTCGGGACCTACCCCGGCGCCGACGGAATCCCGATGAGCGACGGACGTCCAGCCGTGTGCGTCCCGGATCCCCGCACGCACGGGTGCGTGCGCCCGTTTCACGACCGCCAGGACCGAAACCTCGGTGGTCCGCACGGCGCGGCAAGCGCCGTCGCCGACATCAACGGCGGCAGGATGGACGGGTTCGTGGCCCAGCAGCAGCACGGACTGGTTGGCTGCGAGCAGACCTTCAACCCCGCGTGTGGCGGCGCGGGCGGTCGCGCGGACGTGATGGGCTACCACGACGGCGCGGACATTCCCAACTACTGGACCTACGCTCGCAGGTTCGTGCTCCAGGACCACATGTTCGAGTCAAACGCCTCGTGGAGCCTGCCCGCGCATCTGTTCCTGGTCTCGGAATGGTCCGCGCTCTGCGCTCGGCGCGGGGATCCAATGAGCTGCACGAATGCTCTGCAGAGCCCCGGCAACCCGCCGGACTTCGAGCGCCGGCACGGGATCGCCGCACCGTCGCCTCCCGACTACGCCTGGACCGACCTCACCTACCTGCTGCACAAATACGGCGTGAGCTGGGGGTACTACGTGTTCAATGGGACCGAGCCCGACTGCGAGGACGACGCTGCCGTGTCCTGCGCTCCCGTCGCACAGGGCCAGAAGACCCCGGGGATCTGGAATCCGCTGCCGTACTTCGACACCGTCCAGCAAGACGGCCAGCTCGGCGACATCCAGTCGCTCGGCAACCTCTTCGCCGCTGCGAAGGCGGGAACCCTGCCCGCCGTGTCGTGGATCGTTCCCAACGGCACAGTCTCCGAACACCCGCCGGCCCTGGTCAGCGCGGGTCAGAGCTACGTCACGGGCCTCGTCAACGCGATCATGCAAAGCCCG
The DNA here is from genome assembly GCA_963731355.1 of uncultured Solirubrobacterales bacterium. Classification (GTDB taxonomy): domain Bacteria; phylum Actinomycetota; class Thermoleophilia; order Solirubrobacterales; family Solirubrobacteraceae; genus Palsa-465. Next base: position 192,104 of record CAVSUS010000011.1, read on the forward strand.
GACTGGGACAGCACGGCGATCTTCCTCAGTTGGGATGACTGGGGCGGCTTCTATGACCACGTGCACCCACCCGTGGTCGACCAGAACGGCTACGGCCTGCGGGTGCCTGGAATAGTGATCAGCCCCTACGCCCGACGCGGGTATATAGACCACCAGACCCTCAGCTTCGACGCCTACGCGAAGTTCATCGAGGACGACTTCCTCGACGGTCAGCGCCTGGACCCCAAGACCGATGGCCGTCCTGACCCCCGCCCCACCGTGCGCGAGGATGTCGCGCAGCTCGGCGACCTGACGCGCGACTTCGACTTCTCCCAAGCTCCAATGGCGCCGGTCATCCTGCCGGTCCACCCGCACACCGACCTGATCGAGCCTGCTGCCTCGCCGCCGGCTGCGTCGCCGCCGGCGACCGCTCGACAGCGCACGTTGAGCGCCTTCGTCATCGATGCCGCCGCGGCGTACCTCGGCATGACGCCCGCGCAGCTGCGCGTGCAGCTGGGATCCGGAAAGACGCTGCGCCAGGTCGCCCGCGAACGCGGCAAGACACTGGCGGGCCTCAGGCGCGCCCTCCTGGCGCCACTGGGGACCCGCGCGCGAGCCGCTGGGTGATTCGGATGTTGTCCACGAGCCAACCTCGACCGGCACGTCGGCCGGCCCAGAGGTCCGTCAGCCTCGGATTCTCCGGGCTGCGCGCTGGGCGGCCTCGAACACCGCGGGCGAGGCCTCCCGCTCGCGCTCGGCCTGATCGCTGGCAGCGTCCGTTGAGGCGCGAGACCGTGCCGATGACGGATGCCCCGTTTCCGCCAGGCGTTCCAGAAGAGCTTTATTGTCCGGCGACGCGAAGCTGGCACCGGTTGCCACAGCGCGCTGCAACTGCGGCCACCTGACCGCGATCGACATCGACAATCTTCACCGATCCGAGCGTCATGGTGCCGCCAGGCGTCAGTCGTTGGACTTGTCCCCGACGCGCGCGAGGCGGTCGTTGTAGGTGAGGAGATCACCATCGAGTTCCCGCGCCGTCTCCAGCACGATCGCGTCTGGCAGTCGCAGCCGGTCGTACCCGGCGCGGAGCCCTGCGGCGCGCGCGGCGATCGTCACCGTCAACGGTGTCACAACGATCCCATCCCGGCAATCGCTTCACGCGCGTCGCCGACGCGACCGGCGCGCGCGAACGAGACGAGTGCTTCGGTGTACGCGCTCGCCGGCGTTAGCAACATGGTCCCCTGTTGGTCCGCCGCCTCTACCTCATCGACCGCGACCGAGTGATGCGTGTCAGCTGTGTCCAGCAGTCCGATCGGGACGCTGGCGTCAAGGATCAGCGCTCCCACTCGTCGCGCAACCGGTCCAGCTGAGTGCCTGTGGCGACCCCAGCATGACGCAGGTCACCCTCCCTGTCGAGGCGATGCGTGCAGCGGGCCTGCGTCCCGGCGACGAGGTGACCATCCGCCCGGATCTTCGACAAGCTCGGGCGAGATGAGACGACCCCGTTCGTTCCGAGGTGCGAGCGCCGCTGCTGGCCGTGGTCACACCCGCCCTCGTGCCCGGCAGGGAGGGCGTCGACCTACGATCGGCGCGGTCGAGAGGTTCCCCCACGTGCGCAAGGCGGAGCGTTGGTCGATGAGGACGCGACGCGCGATGCGGCTCGAGAGCACGTCGGCGCGAGCGTGTGGTAATGCGTTGCCGCGACGGCTCGAGCTCGGCGGACACCCCGCAAGGCCGCGTTTGGAACGGTCGGCCTGCTCTACGCCTCGGTCGCTTGCCCCGCCGGGGGTAATACCTCAGCGCCCAAATCGGGCGGGGATCCGTAGGCGTAGACCACAAGGTCTTCGTCGCCTTCGTTGACGGTCTGTAGCGGCGTTCCCGCTCGCACATGGACGATGCCACCGACCGGAACGACGTGGCGCCCGGGCGGCTCCCCGAGGTGCATCGTCAGCCGGCCGGCGAGGACAACAAACGTTTCCTCCTGCTCTGTGTGCACGTGACGACGGCCCCGCGCGCCCGGCTCGTAGCGCCACACGTTCGCGCGCGTGTGCTCGAAGCCGACCTGGCTCTGCAGCTCGGCGACGTGCCGAGCAGGCTCACCCGGTTCGTGAGGACGGGTCGTCCACTGAAGCTGCTCTGGCAGAACGATGGAGAACGCCACGCCGAGCACCATACCCGCGCTGTCCCGTCCAACGCGTGACGCCAGCGCAAGCGCCAGCGGTCGCGTCGCCGAATGGTCGTATGAAGCCGGTCTCCAAGCGGCAACGCGGCCGCTCCTCCACGAAGAGTCTGGTCGGGACGCAACGATCATCCAAGCCCCAGCCGAGCGTCTTCCGTTCGGTGCCGGTGCAATCGACACCGTCGTCTCCACCTGGACGCTCTGTACCGTCGATGACCCCGAGGCGGTCCTGGCGGAGGTCGCGCGCGTACTCAGCGCGGGCGGGCGTTTCCTGTTCTTGGAGCACGTCCGCTCCGAGGACAGCGAGCGAACCGCACGCTGGCAAGACCGAGTGACGCCGCTCGTGCGAAGAGCGATCTGTGGTTGCCGGCCGAACCGCAGGACCCTCGCCACGATCGACGCCTCGCCGCTCGAGATCGAGCACGTCCGCTGGGGAGAGCAGCCAAAGGGCAGCCTCCCCTGGGAGAAGCCAATGATCGTCGGAATCGCTCGCAAGACAGCGAGTTGAGCCGCGTGCGGCTTGTCCGTTCGGCCGGCTCAAAATAATCACTCTCGCGCGCGGACGACGAGCGCGATGCCCATCACTGAAGCACCGCGCGCGTGGAACACGAACACGTGCCTGACTGGGAGCGACACCCATCGATGTCGAGGTCGAGCGCCGCGAGAACCTCGCTTCGCCTGGACTTGCACAAGAGCACTGTCAGGTCGATGTCGCTCATGCTCGGGACGTCCAGCTCCGGTGTCTCGTCTGGCCCGAGCGTGGCGCCCGCATCTTCTGGCAAAGCACCGGTCTGGCGTCCGCGGTCGCGACGGCTTCTGCTGGCCGGCAGCCGCAACGTGATGCCGCTTCCGCGCACCGTCGCTTAGTGGGAACGGCCGCCCAGTCATCCGTTGGCGGTCGTTTGCTGGCGGCCTCGCGTGGCGGATCTCAGAAGCACCTGGTCGCCTCCGGTCGCCACGGCCGCTTCGCCTCCCGAAACGGCACCGTCGCCCGTTGCCTGGCATTGCTCAGGGGATGACCGCAATCGTGTTGCTCTTGGGCGTAGATCTGAGGTCTCGACGCCAGCCCACGATCTCGGGCACCGCCGGATTGAAGCTCTAGCAACAGCCGAGGCAGCCCCGTCGGGTCCCGGCGGGGCGCACCCTGACCTTCTTTCCCGCTCATCCGCCTAATGCAGAAGCCAACGCACACGATCGGACCCGCGACGAAACAGGGTGCCGCGTGCGTGACGACGTGCTCTAAGGACCGCTCTATCGCCGTGAGCGAGGCCCTCCTACTGAGTGTTAAAGTTGCCAAAGGTTCCACAAATTGATAAGCTGCAGTCTCGAGTAGACGATGAACGGGCTACCACGGATGGAGCGTTTGCTTACGCGCGGGTGGCGATGACACGCTAGTTGTCGGGTAACGGCTTTGCCGCTGATCGTAGGGCATCCAAGGCTGTGGCCGTTGGCCCTACCCCGGTGCCAAGACGCCGGTTTCCAACTTGTAATTGCAACCACATTTTTGGGGGGAGGAACCCTTGCGTCGTTTCTTTCTTGCTGTCGTCGTAGTCTTATTAGTGGCGTGTGGTAGCGCGCTGGCGAGCTCGCAGTTCCACTCCACCTACCATCTGAAGCTGTCGACCAAGAAAGCGGACGCATCGTCAGGGTTTGACATATCCGCGAGCTTCAGCGATTCCGCCGCACCCAACAAGGCGCCGAAGATCCTCACCGGCCTGGAGATCAAGTTCCCCCCGGGGAGTCGCTTTGACCTCAGCAAGCATCCGGCATGCCGTTCGACGCTTAAGCCGCTCGAGAAAAAGGGGCTGGTCAGCGTCTGTCCTGCACGATCGAAGTATGGCTCAGGCGAAGCCAAGGTGATCCTGGGCAGCACGCCTTTCGTGTTCCCGATTCATAGTTACATCCTCGACCCCGTGGGCTTTGACGGCGGAAAGAGAGAGATCGAGTTCGATGTCGTGCTTAACCCCAAGAGCAGTAACCCCCTCGCCTTCCTCTTCAGCCCAGACATCTCCGGCTCGACCTTGCGCGTCGGGCTTCCAGCCGACGCCAAGTACATGATCCATCCCACGCTGTTTCACCTCCATTTCCCTGCCTCAGCCAACGGAGGACACGCGGTAATGAGAACCCCATCCACGTGCCCGTCCAGCCGGCGCTGGAAGGCGAGCATGACTGCTTCCTTCATCGATCACAGCACGCAGACCCAAACGATCACGCTGCCCTGCAGCAGCTGAGGGCGCTGACTCGCCGGGATCACCGGCGGCCGGCATGTTGGACCGTGTCGACGGTCTCGCGTGTCTCGATTCCCTGGAAATAGATCGCCGTGATCCCGAGGTGCGCATGTTGGATATGCGGGTGATATGGCAGCTCGGCGAGCGATTCTGTCGTGGACCTGGTCGTCCCGGGTTTAGCGCTGGCTCTGGGTACGCGGTGGGCGCGTAGCGGAGGTCGCCGGAGGCGGCCGGAGCGGAGCGCCTACCGCGTGCGTGCCGTCCGGCGGGGCCACGATCGTTCCGCTCCGTCCTGTCGTGTCGAGGAAGGAGCGTTGCGATGACGTTCGTGCCGAGCATGCAGCGGGTGATGGACGGGCGGGAGGTTCGGTCGATCACGCTGGGGCATCCGCTGGTCGATGCGTACTTGGAGTTCGTCGGCGCCCGCGGCGCGGTGAACACGTGGCTGGCGACCGCGTATGACCTGAAGGTGTTCTTCGAGGTGGTCGGCAAGGACCCGGCGGAGGTCACCTCGGCCGATGTGTTCGCGTTCCTTGCTCAGCAGCGCACCCCGCAGCATGAGAACGTGGTGCGCATCGAGGACGGCGAGGCCGGCCTGTCGGCCAGGACGATCGCGCGGCGCCTTTCGAGCATCGCCGGCCTGTTCGAGTATTTGATCGTCCGCGGCGACGCCGGCGTGGAGCGCAACCCGGTCCCGCGCGGCCTGGCCGGACGGCGGGCGGGTCAGCGCCGGCGGGGCGGGGTGCGGCTGGTTCGTCGCCCGCGCACGCTGCCGCGGGTGCTCTCGCCGGTCGAGGTGGACGCGCTGCTGGGCGCGCTGCGCACCCAGCGCGACCGGGCGATCGGGTTGGCGATGCTGTTGGCGGGGCTGCGCCGATGTGAGGTGTTGGGGCTGAGGCTGCAGGACATCAACCCGGGTGAACAGCGGCTGTTCGTAGCCTCGGGCAAGGGCGGCCGGGAGCGGGTCGTGCCGGTCTCGGCTCGGTTCTTTCAGGCGCTGGGCGAGTACTTGGAGGCAGAGCGCCCGTCGGAGGTGTTGACCGACGCGTGCTTCGTGGTGCTGAAGGGTCCACGACGCGGGATGCCGTTGACGGCCGCTGGCCTGGACGAGGTGATCGATGGCGTCAGGGCGCGCGCTGGCCTTGCGCGTTTGACGTGCCACATGCTCCGGCATACGTGCTTGACGCGGCTGCGGGAGCAGGGGATGTCGCTTGAGGCGCTGCAGGCGCAGGCCGGGCACGCATCGATCGAGTCCACCAGGATTTATCTGCATCTCGCGAACGATTGGCTCCGGGGCGAGTATCTGCGGGCCGCGGAGGCGATTGAGGCGCAGATCGATCCGTTGGCGGAGCGGGAGGTGTCGTGACTCGGCTGCTTCCTCGAGACCCTGAGGTCGAGCGGCTGATCGCCGCCTACCGCGCGGATCTCGTGACGACCGGCCAGTTCGCCGAGAGCGAGGTGATCTCCCCGGCGCGCGCGTTCCTGTTGCGGACCGGCGGCGCCGATGGCTTCTTGCGGATGTCGTTTGAAGAGCAGTGCCAGATCTCCACCCGCGACACCCGGCTGGTCTTGTGGATGATCACAGCTGGGCACGCGCGCGCGAGCGCCGTGTACCTGGCGCGATCCAACGTGCATATCGGTCAGATCGCGGCCTGGGTGCACCGCGAGTTCCATCAGTGGTTCATCGCGACCGCGGCCCAGCTGGGGTTCGGTCCGGTGGCGGCGAACCTGCAGTGGTGGGCGGTGGCGAAGGTCGCGGCGGTCGTCGGCATCCCGCCAGAGGAGCTGACCCGCAAGACGTTCGGCGAGGGTGGCAGGCGGCTGCTTGACGCGGTCGAGAAGCTGTATCCGGGCCAGCCGTCGCCGCCGCGGAACCTGAACACGCGGCTCTATGGGGCGGAGGCGACCCTCTATCACGGTGGGGTGATCGAGGGTCCGCTGCGCAAGCGGATGCCTGACAGGTCCACCGAGCGCGCGCGGGAGTGGGTGACCGTCCCGCCCCGGCTGGCGAAGACGCTGCAGGGCTATGTCGAGCAGATGAGCCTGTCATTGCGTCCCTCCTCGATGCGGCACGTCGAGCGGGTGCTCCGAGAGTTCGCGCTGTGGTTGACCGGTCAGGCCCCGGAGGTTGAGGCGGTCGCTGACCTGCGTCGGGCGCACATCGAGCGCTACAAGCGGTATCTCGCCGAGCTGCCGAACAGACGCGGACAGCGGTCGTCAAAGCGCACGCTCGCGGCGCAGCTGAGCACTCTGCGAGTCTGTCTCGAGCGCCTCGGCGAGTGGCAGGGCGAGGACGCCCCGACGCGGATGTTGATGTTCCCCGGCGATGTGCCCAAGCTGGACGATCCGCTGCCAAGATTCATTGACGACGGCGCCGCGGCGAAGCTGCTGCGCGCCGCGCGCGAGTGCGAGGACCTGTTCGTCAGGCTGACAATCGAGTTCCTCGCCCGCACCGGGCTTCGTCGCAGCGAGTTTCTCAACCTCACGATCGACTCGGTGGTGCAGATCGGCTCGGCGTACTGGCTGCACGTGCCGCTCGGCAAGCTGCGGACCGACCGCTACATCCCGTTGCATCCGCAGCTCAAGGAGCTGCTCGACGAGTGGGTCGCCCGTCGCCCGAGCAATTTGCGCGAGCCGTGGTTGTTCATGGAGCACGGCCGGCGGATCGGGAACGAGCGGCTGCGGCTGGCGTTCGCCAGGGTCTGCGAGGAAGCCGGGCTCGGGATGGTGACTCCGCATCAGCTCCGCCACACGCTCGCTACCCAGGCGATTAATCGCGGTATGTCTCTTGAGGCGATCGCGGCGCTGCTGGGGCACAAGTCGATGCGGATGACGATGGTCTACGCGAAGATCGCCAACCGCACCGTCGCCAACGAGTACTTCAAGGTCTCCGAACAGGTCGAAGCGCTCTACGACGCTCCCAAGCAGCTCCCCGCGACGGCGGAGGGGTCGGAGATGCGCAAGCTGCGCTCAGAGATGCACCGGCGGATGCTTGGCAACGGGTACTGCGCCCGCCCCGTCGGGCTTGACTGCCACTTCGAATCGATCTGCGAATCGTGCGTGTACTTTCAGACCACGATCGAGTTCCGGCCGATCCTCGAGCGCCAGCGCGAGGACGCCGCCACCAAAGGACAGGTCGCGCGCGAGAAGATCTTCGACCGTCTGCTGCAACGACTAGACACCCAAGCCCAAGCGTCATGATCTCACCCGAAGCTACCGCCGCGAGCTTCGAGGTCGCCGCCAACCCCGACCCCGACTCGACCCTGCCGTTCCTGATCAGGCTGCCGCTCCCCGACGGCCACCTCGTCTTGAAGGCGCGCGATAGCTGGCCGAGGACCACGAAGGTCTACTGCCACCGGGCCGAGGAGGGCTGGCCCGAGCAGCCGGAGATCATCGAGCGGATCCCGGTGCGCTCCTGTCAGCGCCGCGGCGTCGCGATCGACCTCGTGCTCGACCGGCCGCGGGAGAACCGCTCCCAGCTGGTGTTCACCCGCATCCAGGGCGGCCGCGAAGGAATCTTCTGGCAGTCCGCGCGCACCACCCGCCAAGCGCGACCGGGGATCCGCGTCCCGCGCCGACGCGCCGCGGAGCTCGCGCACCTGACGATCCTGATCGACACGCGCGAGCGCTACCCATACAAGTTCGCCCACCAGCAAGCCACCACCGAACGCCAGCCGCTCCCGGCCGGCGACTACGGCATCGCCCACCACGGCGAGACCGTCGCAGTCGTGGAGCGCAAGGGCCTGCACGACCTCGTCAGGCGGTTGATCGACGGGCAGCTCACCTACGCGCTCGCCGACATGGCCACCGTCCCGAGAGCGGCCGTGGTCGTCGAGGACCGCTACTCCAACCTGTTCAAGCTCGAGCACGCCAAGCCCGGGTTCGTGCTCGAGATGCTCGCCGCGCTCACCGTCCGCTACCCGACCGTTCCGATCCACTTCGCCGAGACCCGACCGCTCGCCGAGGACTGGACCTACCGGTTCCTCGGCGCCGCGCTCGCCTACGCCCAGGCGCGCGATGACCGGTCCCGACCGAGCATCGCATCGCGACGGCGGTGAGACCCCGCCGGCCGCGGTTCGCGGCGCTGCGTCAGACCACCGAGAGAGCCGCGAAGCCCGCCAATGAGACGACCCAACACCCGCCGCGGCTTCTCGGAAGGCCCCAGATCGCCTCTCAGCGCCTCGATTTCGTCTCGACCGGGCCGAAATCGGCCCAGCTGGCCGCCAAAGCGCGAAGCCCTCGCTCCGCCAGCCAGCTCCCAGAGCCTCACGACGCCGCACACGGCCACTCCGCCGCCAAAGACCCACAGCCCTCGATCGCCCTCGACACGACAGTCACAAAGACGATCGCGCTCGTCGCACTTGACACGATCACCCGCATAATGCCCGAGCTGCCTCTGAATAATCGGCAGCGGGATCCCCTCGTGGGCCATTTCGATGGGGTTGGGCGTGCGGTAGCTGGTGCTTGTGCCGACGTCGGCATAACCATCGCGTCGGCTTAATGGTGCGGCGCGAACCGCCGCCGCACACCGGCCTGGGCGGCGAGCCGGCGAAGCTCACCCCGGGCAGCTGTCGCTGACCAGCCGCGCCCGCGGGTAGGTCCAGCCAGGATGCAGAACAGCGGGCCGATGGGCAGTTGGATCCGATGGTCGGTCCAGCGGGCGACGTGCTCCCAGCCCCAGTGGTCCATCCTGACCATCCTTCGTTTCCCGCCCTTGCCGGCACGGACCACGGTCATACGCGGATGTGCGTGTGGTCTGCCCGAGGGGCGCCTGCACCTCGCCCCAGTCCGCGCCGCTGTCGCCGACCCGGCTTCCAAGAGAACCGTCGGCCTGCCTTGCACCGTCGCAGGCTGCGCCCCGGTCGATCGGGACCAGCGCCGCGGTCCAACAACAGCCGGAACCGAACGTGGCATCGTCGGAAGGAGATCCCGCTGGGTCTTGGACTCGTGCCCCCACACACCGCCGCGAGAGCCGCGCCCCGCACGAGCGTGACAAATCCGACGCGCGACCATCGGATCCTTGAACCCAAACGCGACGGGACCGGCTAGCCGGAGCGCGAACGGTAACAGTGCCTAGAGCGTTTCATGCCGACAGTCACAGACCGAGCCCCGGAGGCGCACGGCCAAGGTGGTGCGGGGTGCCGTCACGTTCGCTGAGGACACCCTGGATATCGCGACCGAGCATGACAATCTCAACGGACGACACCAGGCGGCGTCGAACCGGTCGCAGCCGGCGGATTCGAACCGCTACCAGCCGGCGGGTTCGAACCGCTACCAGCCGGCGGGTTCGAACCGGTGCCAGCCGGCGGGTTCGAACCGGTGCCAGCCGGCGGGTTCGAACCGATGCCGGTAGGCGGCTTCGAATGGTCGGGAGGGGAAATCGTGATGACGTTCGATTGATTGGCGTGCGATCCGCTTGCGCTCTGCGCCGTCACGGTCAGCGTGAACGTACCGGACTGAGTGGGCGTACCCGACAGCTGACCATCCGGTGATAGAGAAAGCCCCGGCACACCGCCACCGGCGACCGAATACGTGATCCCACTGTCACCCGAGGCCGTGAACGCGAACGGCCCATACGCCTCACGCTCGGTGCCGTTCGGGGGTGCGCCAGAGGTGAATGTCAGCGTCGGAGAAGTCACGCTTCGGTTGATCGTGATGGTGGTCGCTCTCTCGGCATGCCCGCCACTGGCGCCGTGCGCGGTGACAGTCAGTGGGAACCTGCCCGGCTGGGTAGGCGTACCCGACAGCCGCCCATCCGGTGATAGCGAAAGCCCCGGCACACCGCCACCGGCGACCGAATACGTGATCCCACTGTCACCCGAGGCCGTGAACGCGAACGGCCCATACGGCTGACCCACAGTGCCATCCGGCGGCGCGCCAGACGTGAACGAGACGCTGGCCGCCCCGGAGGGCGGCGGAGAGGCCGTGGCCTTCGAGGTAGAGCTGCTCGTCTTCGACGCAGTCGTAGTGGTGGAGAGTGAGGAGGAGGTAATGGTGGTCGAGGGAGATGAGCCTGCGATCATCGAACCGCCATCTCGTCCCCCGCCGCTAAGAAGCGCAGCGGCGCTTCCGCCGCCGGCGAGCACGATCGCGAGCGTCAAGGCCAGGAAGAGCAAGCGGCGCATGATCTGGCGCGGCTGCACGAGGCGGCGCTCGCTAACGAGATCCTGAAGCAGTCGGCAAAGAGCTCTGAGGTTGTGATCGGTTGCCGCGATTCCCGGCCCGTCGCCGAGATTTTCCCGTATCTCCCTTGCTTGCCGAAGCAGCCTTCCGGCCTCGGGTGGGTTCTCCCCGCAGAGGTGCAGCGTCCCAAGCTCGTGGCACGCCCACCCGGCAGTGTGTGCGTCGCCGGCAGCCTCACCAGCGCTCAGCAGCTCACGCAAGGTGTGCAACAACTCGGCCCACCGCTGGGCCAGTGCCAAGATCCCGCACACGGCGCGACCGAGCTTCATGGCTTCCGCCATGCGCCCCGCCTTGACAAAGTGCCCGGTCACGCTGAGGAGCTCGTCAATACCTGCCGTCAAGGCTTTCGGGTCGATGCGTCCCTCCGCCAGAGTCTTGAACAACTCAGTCGCCCGCTCAACCGCGTCGGTCTCCTCAGACGCCCGCTCGACGTCGTGCTCGAACCTGCCACCCCGGCCCTCTTTCTTCGAACGGCCATTGCGCTCCTTGCGCTTGACCGCGTTCGCGAGCTCGCCCGACGCTGCCGCGCGCCCGTGCGGAACACGGGACACGATAGACCCGACAGGGCCGCCGACTTCCAGCACGAACCGGCCGACGTCAACCTTGCCGGTGATGATGATTGCGGATGAGGTGGCTCCGCCAGAAACCGACTCGCGACCTGACGCACCCATAATCATCCCCCCCAAGCGATCGACACCTACTCGACCCGCATACCTGCAACTTGATCAGACGAGAATCGAAGATACGCCCGGCCAGGCAGTCGAAGCCGTGACAATTGTCACGACCTATTTGCTCAGCCGCGGGCGTGTCGCGCATCGAACCTTCGTGCCGCTAACCCCTGGCCTCAGCGACCCACCGCTCTGAGGACGGCGAAGGCAGCACGAGCGGCAAGCCGCTGGGTCGGTGGACGCTGTTCGAAACAAACGGATGCAAACGTCGTTCGTTCAGCTGCGGCTCGGACTGCTCTTGAGCGGCGGTGTTCGCCCCGCGAGCTCTCCTCCCAGGGCGTGGCAACGCCTGGCGCGCTGAACGCGATGGCCACATTGTGGCCAGCACCGAAACCCGCCCGAACATGTCGAGGTCCATCTTCACATCGCGCGAGATGGACGGCTCCTAAACGTCGTAGCGCACCTCAGCTCACGGCCGCTCCGATGAAGGCGAGCGCCTGAGCCTGGAGCCGCGTCTTCTCGCGATCTGACAGGGAGCGCAGAGGCCCGCGGAGGAGGACCGCGAGTCCGTGGACGGTGGCCCACGTTGGGTATTCGACGTTCGGGCGGCGGGAGGGATCTAGGAGCCCGGCTTGGACGAGGCCATCGAGGGCAGTGTTGAGGTGGTCGAACGGCAGGGGCCCGTCGCTTGCGCCCTTGGGCGGGTGTTCGGTTGTCGCGAATGCGGTATCGAAGAGTCCTGGCTCTGTGCGGGCGAAGTCGAGGTATGCCGTGCCAACGGCCCCGAGCCGGAGTCCTGCGCCTGTCGGCGTGTGCGCTCCCGCGCGCACCTGTCTCATCCCGTCGGCCATACGCTGAGCTAATTGTCTGAGCGCGACGTCCCGGACCGCCGCGAGGAGCGCGTCGCGGTTGGCGAAATGCCGGTAGGCGGCGTTGGGGGCGACCCCGACCATGCGCGTCGCCTCGCGCAGCACGACCGCGTCCGGACCCCCCGACCGCGCGAGCTCGAGGCCTGCCTCGACGAGCGCTGACCGGACAGCGCCTCGGGGACGCGGTCCCCGCCGCCCGGACCGGTCGCTCGCCTGTATCTGACCTTCCGTCATTTCATCGCCGGCTGCCATGTCAAAGCCACGTCAAAAAATTTAGTGGACAGCGTCCACAAATGCGGTATAGTGGACAGCGTCCACAAACCGAGAGACAGAGGCTTCCCATGGCCAATACCGACACCCAGCCAACCGCAGCACCGCAAGACCGCTCGTCGGACGCGGCTAGCGACCGGCGCGTGACCGCCCGCGAGTGGTTCGCGTCCGGAGCCCGCCAGCCGTACGACCCGCTCGCGAAGACCATGTTGGAGACGGCGCTCGGCGGTAGCTCCCCGCAGCGGCTGCACGTTTTCGAGAGAGTTGTCGCGACGCCCCCGGTGGGCGGCGACACTCGGTGGCTGACGATGCTGCCGGGCTATCCCGACGGGTCCTACGGTTATGCGCAGGTCGACCGGTACCTCGGCCCCCAGCCGACCCCGCGCCTGTACGTCGAGTACGTCGGCCAGGGGGACTCCGACAAGCCCGCGCGTTTCCGCTACTCGTCGATCGAGCGCGCCGATCTGATCGAGGCACAGTGGCGGGCGCACGGGATCCGCCGGACGATGGTCGTGTCGTTCGACTACTCCTCGCTGGCGCTGTTGGAGCTACTGCGCCGCCAGCAAGAGCGCGACGCCACGGGCGAGGATCCGGGGGCGACGATCGACGCAGTGTTCATCGTCAACGGCGGGTTGTTCGCGGATTCTCATTCGCACCCGTGGGACACGACGCCGATGCTCAAGACGCCGATGGGCCGGGTGGCTATGTGGTTCGGCCAGCACGTGCCGGGCGTGTTCGAAGCGATCCTCCGTAGGGCGAAGCTGTTCTCCCCCTCCTACGAGGTGAGCGCCGCCGAGCTCGCCGAGCTGCGCGACGCGATCCTCCACCGGGATGGAGCGGCGTTCCTGCACCGCGCCGCGGGGTTCGTCGACGAGCACCGCCGCAACGCCGAGCGGTGGGATCTCGCGGCGATCGTCCGCGAACTCGGGGACACGGTCGCGTTCCACATCGCGGGCGGCGAAGAGGACCCCTTCGAGCCCAGACAGATCCTCGCCGCGCGCGAGCGGCTCGCGCCGCTCGGTGTCGAGATCCGCACGCTCCCCGGAGGCCATCTGACGACCTCAGAGCATCCACAGCTCCTCGCCGACATCATCCGCGAGCTAGCGGACGCCCACGGCGTCGGCCAGCCCACCCGCCACACCATCCGGGCGAACCCATGAGCTCCAGCGCGCCCTCGGGTGACTAGCGAGCGCGGCCGCCCACGATCACCACGACTCAGGAGGCCATGACATGACGACCGCGATCGAACAGCCCTACGCCACCGGCCTGACCCGCGCCAATATCGAACGCGCGTTGGCTGAGGTCGGCAGGCAGCACCACGCGCTAGAACCATCCGACCTGGCGATGCTCGAGGACTTCCACACCCTCGGCCGTCTCGCCACCGCCGCCCTAATCGACCTGGCGCAAATCAGCGCAACCGACCGGGTCCTCGATGCCGGCACCGGAATCGGCGGCACCGCCCGGCTGATCGCCGCCGAGCGAGGTGCCCGCGTCACCGCCGTCGACCTCACACCCGAGTACTGCGAGGTCGCCAAATGGCTCAACGACGCGGTCGGGCTCGGCGAGATGATCGAGGTCCGCACCGCCGACGTCACGACCTCCCATTCGACGCCGGCTCGTTCGACGTCGTGCTTAGCCAACACGTCCAGATGAACATCGCGGACAAACGCCGGCTCTACGCCGAGTCGCGTCGCGTGCTAGCGCCAGGCGGTCGCCTCGCGCTCTGGGACGTGACCGCCGGCTCCGGTGGACCGCTGCGCCTACCCGTCCCGTGGGCCACCACGCCCGAGCAGAATTATCTCGTTACCCCCGAACGGCTCGCCGAGCTACTCCGCCAGGCCGGCTTCGCGACCACTCACTGGAACGACCTCACCGAGCCCGCTGAAAAAGCCATGCGGGACTTCCTCGCTGGCGAGCAACCACCGCTCGGACTCCACGTATTCGTCCCAGACTTCCCGGCGAAGGCGTCAAGCTTCATACGCAACCTCGCCGAAGACCGGGCCCGACTGATCCAGGCAGTCCTCACCGTGGATGCCGCACCGTTCGCCTAGGAACCGTTCCGAACGAGGAAGGCGACCCGCCTTGGGCGCCCTGAGCGCAGCCAACCTCGCCGTTAAGTTCGCCCCGGAGATCTCCGCGCTGGTGGCGTTCGCGTACTGGGGCGGGACGGTGGGCAGCGGCGCCGTTCCTGTGCTGCTCGGCATCGCTGCGCCGCTGCTCGCCGTCGTCCCCCCTGGCTCCGGTTGCACAGCTGACAGCGTCGTAGGCAGTGGCGATCGTGTTCGCGTCGGCGGGTCATCGTCACCTCGGCGTTGCTAACGGTGCTCGGCCAATGGAAGGCGCAGTCCGGTTCGAACGAGCCCGACCTCGCTTGAGACAGAGCGAGCGCTCTCGCCGTAGCGGCCTGACTGCCCGGGTCACGAAGCGCGAGCCCTCTCGAACGCCAATTCGGTCCGGCCGGGGGACTTCCGCTCCAGGCGACGAGCTCCCGGAGCAGCAGTCGCGCCGTCTGACCTCCGAGGCGACGTTGCAGAAGGGGCTGCGGGTGGCGAGCGCCTCCTCCAAACCGATCAATCCGGAGACGACGGGCCCTGAGCTTCGGTGGGAGAAGGTTCCTCAACGACCGTGAGCTCAGCGGAAGGGGGAATTTGGCCCGTTCAGGCGTCCGACGCTGCCCCTTGACTGCATCAACACCCAGAGGAGTACCGCGCAGACGAGCAAGACCGCAAAACGCGCCGATCATGGACCCCGCCACGATTAAGGCGTGAGTCGGATCCGCGAGCGGCGGGCGGAACCTGAATTGTCCGGGCGTCGGGCCCGGGAACCTAAATTGTCTGCCGCCTCCGGGGCCTGCGACCGAGACCGCGGCGGCAGAATGCAGCCGCGCGATGGTGAGCGCGCAGAGCGCGGCAAGCATGAGCGTTAAGGCGCCGACGGCCGCGGCCCATCGTGCGACTCGGGCACGCTGCCTGCTCAGGGAGCGACCCGCCGGCAGGTCGGCGAGGAGTGCGTCGAGCTCGCAGTACGTCCGAGCTGCGAACAAGCTCTGAAGCCGTTCTTCCAGCTCGTCCGCGTTCAGCCTCCCCTCGGCCGTCGCTTGCCGTAGCCGCTCGGCAACCTGCTCCCGGTCAGCATCTGAAGCGCGAAGCGACGGCTCGATCTGCATTCGTTCCCCTTCTATCACGGCGTGCGTGACACCGGGGTCACAGCTTGGGCAGGCTGCCGAACCCGGTCTAGACGCGGGAACAGGCTCAACCAACCGGGACCGCTGTGCCCACGAACCACGAGCTCCGCGGCCCCGGCCGTGGCTCCGAGGTCGGCCTTCTCCTTCGGGCCCGCGGGGTCCGGAAGCGGAAGCCGATGGATCGCGGCCCCAGAGACGACATTGCGAAAGTGGGCGCGGGTTGCGGGCGCCTCCCTCCAAATCGATCGAGGGGGCAGTCTCGTCAGTGTGGCCCCGCTTTCGGCTGCTCGAATCGCTTCTCGTGTGTGAGAGATTCACAAGCCAGCCGGCCCAACCTCCCCGACGTTCCTGACGCTCGTGATCAAGGAGGCATGAGGCGTCGCGCGGCTCGAGGACTAGCTCCTCGTCGTTTATGGAGGAGCACGTCGTCGCATCCTCCGAGGTGCGTGCGTTGCTCGCGATACGCAGCTCTTCCGATGCTCTCAGCGGCGGAAGTTCATCTCGCGGGCGATCGCCTTAGCGGACCGCTTCGCCTGCCTGGACATGAAGCCGAGCGCGCCCGGGCGGCTGGTGTAGCCAACGAAGCGCAGGCCGGGAGCAACGGGCTTCGGCGCCGCGACGGCCGGCCGCCCGCGCTCGTCCAGGACACCCAGGTGGCCGACCAGCGGCTCGAGGGCTCGGCGGTAGCCGGTCGCACAGATGATCGCGTCGGGCTCGACACGGCTTCCGCCGGCGAGGATGACCACCGCGGAGTCGAGCGACTCGACCGCGGCGACGATCTCGACCGACCCCGCCGTGACGGCCTCGATTACCTCCTTGTCGACGATCGAGGGCACGGTGCCGTCACGCCGAAAGCGCGTCATCAACCCCTCCTCGGGGACGGGAAGGCCATACTCGCTCAGGTCGCCGAAATCGTGGCGACTTCCGAAGCGGGCGAACGCGTTTCCGAACCGGGTGGGGGAGCACAGCAAGGCCGTGCCGATCCACTCGCCCGGCAAGCCGCCGGGGCCCTCACGAGAGATGATCGTCGGCGGCGTTCGCACCGCCAGCCAGACCTTCGCCGCCCCGCCCGTCGCGACGTCGTGGGCGATCTCCATGCCCGAGCAACCGGGACCGACCACCAACACACGCCTCGACCTGAAGCGATCGGCGTTGCGGTACTCGGCCAAGTGGATCAGCTCCCCCGCGAAGCTCTCGCGGCCATCCCAATCTGGAACGAGCGGCTGGTTCTCATAGCCGGTCGCAAGCACTACCTGGCGGGCGTCGATCCCGCCCGTGCCGGTCTCGACGGTCCAACTGCCGTTCCCCCTCGACAACCGTTCGACCCGGGTCCCGAGCAGCAGCTTGAGCCCTGCGTCTCGGGCGTGACCCTGGATGTGCTCGACCACCTCGTCGCGGGTCGGGAACATCGGCGTGCCCTTAGGGTAGGGGCGCCTGGGCAGGTGCGAGGTCGCCCTCGACGTATTGAGCCGCAGGTGGTCGTAGCGAGCTTGCCAGCTCGATGCGACGTGGTGGGCCTCGTCGAGGACGAGGGCGGCGACCCCGTGGTCCTTGAGCGCGAGCGCGGACGCGATCCCAGCGTGCCCGGCGCCGATGACGACGACGCCGGGCTCAGCCACTCTGGCCTGCCTTGATGTTCGGCTCCTGGTCGGCCGCCGCGCCTGGAAGCGACTCGAGGAGGCGGCCGAGGTGCTCCGTGGCGTCGTGGTGCAGCAGGCCTCCGTAGCTGATTCGTGCCACTCCGAGCTCGGCGAGCTGGGCGTGCGGGGGCGGGGGGGCGGGCGGGATCTGGAGGACGTTGAC
The DNA here is from genome assembly GCA_963731355.1 of uncultured Solirubrobacterales bacterium. Lineage (GTDB taxonomy): Bacteria > Actinomycetota > Thermoleophilia > Solirubrobacterales > Solirubrobacteraceae > Palsa-465. The sequence goes on from CAVSUS010000011.1 coordinate 209,467, forward strand.
CGGGCCCGGAGCGTCCGAGATGAAGCTCTCCAGCGCGTCGGGCTCCCAGAGGAGGATCGGGAATACGCAGTCGGCGCCGGCCTCTAGGTAGGCGTGCGCTCGCCGCAGCGCTTCGCCTACCAGTTCGGCCTGTCCCTTCCCGGAGGTGATCGCGGAGAGGAAAACGTCGATCCGGGCGTTGATCACGAGTCCATACCCCCGCTCGGACGCCGCCCCGCGAACCGCGCGTAGCCGGTCGGCCTGTTCGACCGGGTCGCGCACCTCGCCGGTGGCGTGGTTGGTGTCCTCGAGGTTGCAGCCGGCCGCCCCCATCGCCTCCAGCCCGGCGATGAGATCGCTGGGCCCCATCCCGTAGCCGGCTTCGGCGTCGACGGTCACCGGGACGTTGACCGCGGCGGCGATCCGCGCCGCGGCGGCGAGCATCTCCCCGCCGGGCGCGCGCTCGTGATCCTCATAGCCAAGCGAGGCGGCCACCCCGCGGCTCGTGGTCGCAACCACGGGAAACCCGGCCGCTTGCACCGCCCGCGCCGAGGCGGGTCCCAGGCGTTCGGAAGCACCACCGGGCTTCCGGGCACCTGCAGCGACCGAAGCGTCTCGCACCGACCCCCGGGGCCGCTCAGCGGCTGCTCCGCACCCCGATGGCTAGACATGTTGATGGCTCCTCTCGATCACGACCCTGATATCAAGCCCTTGAGATTATGCCCGCACCCGTGCCTAGTGTCAAGGACCTGATAACATGTCCGCCATGGCCGTACCCGCGATCGGGCAGAGCTACCGCGGCGTCGAGGGACGCACCGGCTACCTCCTGCGCCAGGCCTGGCGCGCGCTCGAGGGCGCCATGGAGACCGCTCTGCGCCCGCACGGGCTGACCCCGCCCCAGTACGGGGTCCTGACCGTGCTCGCGCGCGAGCCCGGCGCATCCGGCGCGGACCTCGCCCGCGCCGTCCACACCACCCCCCAAGCGATGAACGGGGTACTCGCGACGCTCGAACGCGCGGCCCTCATCGAGCGCCATCCCCACCCCACCCACGGTCGAATCCTCCAAGCGACGCTGACCAACGAAGGCCAACGACGCCTAAAGGCCGCAAACCCGCCCATCCGAGCGCTCGAACGCGCGACCGAACGCGGCTTGAGCCCAGACGAGCTCGCGACCATCAAGACCTGGCTCGTCACCACCGCCCAACGACTCGAACCGGCCACCGACGCACCAGCCGCGTAACACCAGGCGCCGCCTGGCGTCGTCCCGACACGGTCATCGTCGGTCAGCTCGCGTCCAGCCGCAGCGGTGAGAGCGGATTCGCACGCTAGTGACCCCCGAGCGGGACGCTCTCCGGGGCGGCGCCCATCTGGCGGGCGAGGTCAGCGCCGTCGTAGAAGATCTGATGTCGAGCGATTTTGCGGTCGCGGAACTCGTTGCGATCCATCCCTAGGAGCTCGATCCGCTGGTTGTTCGGAGCAAGCCCGAGGGGGTCGTACAGCCCGGTGAAGGTGAAAGTGAACTTCCAGTAAGTAGCCATCACACTCCCTCCAGCGGTGACCCAACCCTCGAGCATCTCCAGTCGGGAGTCCGCTGATGCCCGAAACACGCTCCGCGCCCATTCCCGGACCGGGTCGGGGCCTCGATACGTGCCGCTCGCCTCCTCGAGCAGTGCGTCCTCGGTCAGGCATGCCGCGATCGCGTCTGCGTCGTGAGCGTTCCAGGCCTCGTACCAGCGCTCCATCTGCTGCGCCGCTGCCTGCTCGGCATCCTGGCCGGAATCGCGGAGTGGGGTCTGAGGGATGACTGTCTGTGGCTGGCTCATGGTTGCCCTCTCTGTGGTTGCTGATGCCGCAAGCGCGTATCGCGTTGACGCGGAACTCGGCCCGGGACATGGGACCCCATACACGTCATCGCACCGTGGGCGAGAGCTGGCGGCGCTCGGGGAACTCGTTTAGCTTGCTGATGAGGACCGATTCAAGTTTCCGTCGGCGGACTTGTCGATGGGGGCCAGCCCCCATATCGTTCGTGCGCGCAGATTTCCTAGCAAGCTCCCAGAACTTCTCAGGACGCGAAGCGGGTGCGACTACGCGCCGTCCGTGTGCACCACCAACGACGTCCCTTGTCGAGAGCCGCGCGTCGGCTCTCGTATGGGCGCAAAGCGACCCCGGCTAACCTCCGAGCTCTCACGTCTCGATACCCGGACGCAGTAGGTACCCGTGCGAAGCGAACAAGCCTCAACCGGAGCCGTGTCGCCCCCCTGCCATCGATCATCAGACACGATGACGGGGACATGCCGAGCGCCGGTATCTCAGTGACGCTGCCAAGGTCACGGCGACCGAGGGCTTCTGCTTCGGCAGGGCCAACAGCAGCCGGGAGGGCGCTTGCCGGCCGCTGAATCGGTGGAGGTTGCCCCATCCGCCGTGGAACTTTCGTGACGGGCGGTCCCGAGTTGATAGTTACACCAGAACCGACCAAAGGAGGGATCTTGTTGAACGCGCACAGATGTCGCGGCTGATCGAAGAGCACATAGCGGCCGAGCACGCCGGCGATCCGCACGGCGCCTAGCGATGCACACCGACGACGTCAACCATGAGGGGGTGGGCTCACCGCTCGGCGTGCTCGATGGGCCCGCGACAGCCGAGGGTCTGTACAGGTGGCTCACCCAACCGATCAACGCTGAACGCATGGACCTGAACCTCGGCCGCTACGCTGACAACTTGTGCGTCAAGCGAACACCAGTGGCACGGCACAGTTCGCGGGAGCTCATGAGTATGGCGGGGAATGGACGGCGGATCACCTTTCGAATGTCACTTATGGGGTAAAGGACGGGCGAACATCGACGGGGTCTGTCGCTTGGAGAAATGGGGTCTAGCCCCGATGGTCCCCGTCTGGGACGCAGTCCAAGCTCGAACTCGACTCGACCTCGATTTCAGGAAGGCCAACATGGCAGCACAAGCGTCGACGCCATCCGGGCGTACGAGTGAGAAAACGAGACCCGTCGAGCACAAGCTCGAGGACATGACGTTCGCGGTGCCTGCGGAGCATTACGACCGCTTCATGGGTCGCTACGCTCCGTCGCTTGCCACCGCGCTCGCCGATGCCGCGGGCGTGAAGGCCGGTATGCGAGTGGTCGATGTCGGCTGCGGCCCCGGCGGTCTAACTCGCGAGCTGGTCGCGCGCGTTGGTGCCGCGCACGTCGCGGCGATCGACCCGGAGCCGCAGTTTGCGGCGGCGTGTCGCTACCGCAACCCTGGTGTCGACGTCCGCAAGGGTGTCGCCGAGCAGCTGCCCTGGTCTGACGGAGAGTTTGACGCGGCACTCTCCTCGCTGGTGATCGGCTTCATGCGCGACCCCGACCAAGGCGTGCGAGAGATGACGCGCGTCACGCGGCCGGGCGGAGTTGTTGGGGCCTGCATGTGGGACACCGCGTCAGGTGGGATGACGATGCTGCAGATTTTCTGGACCGCGGCGCGCCGGATCGATCCGAGCGTCGAGGGAGAGCACCGGATGGCCGGCACCGCCGCGGGCGACATCGTCGTGCGGTTCAGGCGCGCCGGCCTCGCGAACGTGACCGGCTCGGTGCTCACAGCGCGAGCGAGCTACGCGGATTTCGAAGACTTCTGGGAGCCGTTCACACTCGCGGTCGGACCGGCCGGCCGCTACCTGCACTCGCTATCCGACGAGCAGCAGGCGAGCGTGCGCGATACGTGCCGGGCGGCGCTCCCCGAGGGGCGGTTCACCCTCGAAGCCCGGGCGTGGTGCGCACGAGGCGTTGTCCGCCCTTGAGCAAGAGCGATGACTACGGCGCAAGGCCACCGGCTTCCCCAGCTGCAAGGACAGCGCTGTGTGACCGATGGCGGCATGAAGACGGACCTGATCTTTCACCATGGGATCCCACGACTACGCGCAGAGGATTCACGGAGTCATCATCAGCGGGATGGTCGGACCTCACGGGGACGGCTATCGGCCTGGCGCCGTGATTGACCCGGACGAGGCCGCCGAGTATCACCGTTCACAGATTGAGGCCCTCGCTGACGCCGGCGCCCAACAACATGGGCGAGCGCTTGTACCCTCACCGAAGTCGGTGAAGCGATTGGGATCGTGCGAGCTGCCAGTGAGGTTGGTCTTCCGGCAGCGATCTCCTTCGCCGTCCAGACCGACGGCCAGCTTCCTGATGGAACCGCGCTCGGGCAGGCCATCTCCCAAGTCGACCGCGCGGAGGCACCGGAGTACTTCCTGTCAACTGCGCCCAGCCGACCCCTTCACCAGCGCGCTGGTCGACCAGGAGCCTGGCGCACTCGCTAGCAACGGCCTGATCCAGCCGACTCGGAGGAGAACGTGACCTGGACCAGCGAGCTGTTCCACGCGCTCGGCCCGTTCCTCTCGACCGGCGTCTATGTCAACAACCTGGGCGACGAAGGCGAGCAACGCAGCAAGCAGGCCTAGGGACCCAACTACGACCGTCTCGCCGCGCTCAAGGCGCGGTATGACCCGACCAATCTCTTCCGCCACAACCCGAACATCAAGCCTTTGGGCGCCGTCCGTGCAGCGTCGCCGATCGGCGTCGAGACCGGGTTCTGACCGGCGGTGGCAGAGACTCGCTGACGGGCATGAGCAGACAAACCTTCGTTTGACCACCTGATCGCCGCAGCGTCCAGGGGCATGGCTGACGGGCACCGAAACTAACCCCCGGCTGGCTTGTCCGGGCCTGGGGATGGGGTCCCAGCCCCATTGCCGCGCCTGGTATGTGTGCGATGGTCGAGCTTTGACACGACCCACGACCTCCAGGACGGCAAGATGTCCCAGACCGCACAAGCAGTTGACACTCGAGAACTGACCAGGCGCAGTTTTCGAGCGATAGAACAGCCTGGATCAGAGGATCTCGACGAGTTGGTGCACCCCGAGTTCCGCAACTGGGAGGCCGTCGGGCCCGCCGCCGACCTACGGGGGTCGGAGGCCATCACCGCTGCGGTCGAGATGTTGAACCGAGCGTTCTCGGAGCTGCGCTACGAGGTGGTGGAGTTGATCGCCGAGGGTGATTTGGTGGCCGTTCGAACGCTCATGCATGGAGTACATACCGGCCCGTTGCGGGATTTGGCGCCCACTGGTAAGCGGTTTGCTCAGAGCCAGTCACACTGGTTCCGTGTCGTTGACGGACGTGTCGCGGAGCATTGGGCAACGCGTGACGACCTCGGCTTCCTACACCAAGTCGGCGCCGCCCCAGGCGCGCGCGTGGGAGTCACCTCCGGCCCTGGTTCTGACTGAGCGAGAGCGCTAGGACGCCGGGCTGCGCTGCTTCTGCAACTTCTACCGCTGGTCTTCGCCCGCAGTCGCCGAGCACCGCGATGACCCGATCCGACATCCAAATCCCATCTGACTCGCTGCTGAACTGCCCGACGTGCGGCCTCCCGGCCGAGATCACCCACCGCTTCACGCTCAACGGAGCTCCGACGCCAGTCGAGCACGTCAAGCTGGTCTGCGTCAAGCGCCACTGCTACACGCTGCCGGTCGACCAGCTCCCAGCGGAGCCGGACGGGCACCAAGCGCAACGCTCAGCTGCAGTCGTCCCTTCGGGTGGCACTGTAGTACCCGAGGAGGCGCCTGATGCCAGTCACCGACGCACCGACTAGCAACACCAACGCTCACGTCTGCTTCACCAAACATGCCAGCGAGCAGTATGACGTCATCGTGGTCGGCGCCCGGACGCCGGCTCGCCAGCCTCGATGCTGCTGGCCCGCGCCGGGTCTCCGGGTTGCCTCCAGGCGCCTCACTACTTCGGTGGAACTCGGGCCTGTGCAGGAAGAGGGGTGCAGTGAACCCGGTAGTCGTTGAGACGGAGATTACCCGGCATTGTGGTTTGGGGGTTGGACCCCATTCACCGGATGGTCGGCTGGTGCCAACGTCGGGGACGCTCAGCACGAAGAAGCTTGAGCAGGCCAATGACGAAAAGGAGCTGGATCGTGAGCACGATTACCGAGGCACAGACACTCAAACAGGCCCACCGCAGGACATGGGCGTCCGGGGAATACCCTCGCATCGCCGAGCTTGTTACCGCTGTTGGCGAGCGCGTGGTCGAGGCGGCTCGGCTGAGTCCGGGCGCCGACGTCCTAGATGTTGCTGCGGGCAGCGGTAACGCGGCCATTCCCGCCGCGCTGACTGGGGCGCGTGTGGTCGCCGCTGACCTGACCCCTGAGCTGTTTGACTCCGGCCGCCGCCGCGCCGAGCAAGCGGGCGTAGAGATCGAGTGGGTCACCGCCGACGCCGAGGAGCTGCCCTTCGGAGACGCTCGATTCGACTGCGTGCTCTCGAGTCTCGGCGTGCAGTTTGCTCCGCGCCACGAACTCGTCGCGCGCGAGCTCGTGCGCGTGTGCCGGCCCGGCGGAAGCATCGTCCTCGGAAACTGGGCCGCTGACGGCTACATCGGACGGTTCTGGACGGTGATGGGCCCCTACCTCCCCGCCTGCCCGAGTGGGCTTCCCCTCCGCCGGGGTGGGGTCGCGTCGAGCACGTGGAGCGCCTCTTCGCCGAGCACCCCGTGGCCCTGGCCTTCGAGCGCGAGACGATGCACTTTGAAGCCGAATCCCCGGAAGCGTTCATCGACTTGATGGCCGACTGCTACGGCCCTCTGCTCCAGGCACGCCAGACGCTAGCCGCTGACGGGCGCTGGGCGGACCTGCGGGAGGAGCTCGTCGCGCTCAGCGCGCAAGCCAACATCGCCCCGGATCGACGCTTTAGAGCGCCTAGCGACTACCTCGTGATCATCGCCCAAAAGACGTTGTGAACGCACCCAGCATGAGCAGCCTACCCACCACAGACGGCGCGCGATGACGAACGCAGCCACGAAAACACCCAACAGCGAGGCGCTCGCCGAGCGGCTGTTGGCAGCCGCATTGGGAATGGCCGACCTCCACATGGTCTACCTCGGCGAACGCCTCGGTCTGTATCAGGCGCTTGCGGACGGAGCCGGCACCGCGGGCGAGGTCGCGCGTGCGACCGACACCGACGAGCGTTACGTACGCGAGTGGCTCGAACAGCAGGCCGTTACCGGCATGCTGGACGTCGACGAGCCGCGTGCATCACCACACAGCCGGATCTATCGACTGTCGCCCGCAGGCCACGAAGTATTAGTGGACAAGACGAGCCCCTACTGCATGACGCCGCTAGCGCGAATGATGGTCGGCATCGTCCGGCCGCTGCCTCAGGTGCTCGACGCGTTTCGGGCCGGCCACGGCGTCTCCTACGCCCAATACGACAGCGACTTCTGTGAGGGGCAGGGCGACATGAACGGGGTGATGTTCGACACGCTCCTGAGCGACGAATGGCTACCCGCCCTGCCCGACGTGAGCGAGCGGCTCGGTGCCGAACCGCCGGCCCGGATTGCGGACATCGGCTGCGGGACCGGTCGATCGACCCTCGCGATCGCCCGCGCCTACACGAAGGTGAAGATCATCGGGATCGATGCCGACGAGCACTCCGTCGATGTCGCTCGTCGAGAACTCGACCAAAGTCCGGAGCTCGCAGATCGCGTGGCGTTTTGCCTCGGCGACGCCGCCCGCCTGCCACCGGGCGATGACTTTGACCTGGTGACCATCTTTGAGGCAGTCCACGATCTCGCCGACCCGATCGCCGTGCTGGCGGCGGTCCGCGAACGGCTCAGTGTCGCTGGGACGGTTCTGATCGCCGACGAGCGCGTCGCTGAGCACTTCACCGCACCTGGCGACCGGATCGAGCGGCTGATGTATGGCTACAGCGTCCTGCACTGCCTCCCTGTCGGCATGTTCGATCAACCCTCGGCGCAAACGGGAACCGTGATGCGTCCCGACACCCTACGAGCCTACGCCCTCGCAGCTGGCTTCGCGAGCATAGAGGTCGCGCCGATCGAGCACGAATTCTGGCGCTTTTACCGGCTCCTTCAGTGACCGCGGTCGCGGCTGGCGCGCCCGAGCCGAATGATCCCTCGCCGAAACCACAACGCCCAATCGGAGAGGCGAAATAACTCCCGTGTATCTGGCGCCTCCCTGCATGGCGCGGGAGGAGGACATGCCGCGCTCGCCGGCGACGGGTTCGCGATCCCGGGTCAGCGGTTCGATGGCCGGGGTCAATGCGGCGGAGGAAACGGCCAGTCCCGCCCCGGCCGAAGCAGCCTGCGATTGCGTGTCAGGCGCCGAAACCTTCGATGCGTCGGCTGATGCCTATAACCGGTGCGTGGGCCCGGTACGGCACGCAGCTCGCGTTGGCACTGTTGGGCCTCGCGGGTGTCGAGGCATGAATCCGCGCCCTTGATGTCGGCTGCGGCCTCGCGCGCTGACAGCGGCGCTCGCGGCCCGGCCGGTGTCCGCCGCAGACCGTTTGGAGGCGTTTGTGGAGCGCGCCCGACAGGACTGCACCGCTCGACGTGGTCGTGGCCGCTGCCGAGGGGCTGCCGTTCGCGGCCAGCACCTTTGACCCTGCCCTCGCTCAGCTTGTGACTTCGTGCCTAACGCCGAGGCGAGGGTGCGCGAAATGACACGCGTCACGGGTAGGCGGGTTTGGTTGCGTCGTGCTTCTGGGATTACGTTCCGCTGATGACGCCGCTGCCAGCGTTCTGAGAACCGCACGCGAGGTCGACCCGAGCGCGCTGCTGCGGCGGACGAATGTGTCGTGATGCGCTGGTGCGCCGAAGGTGACCTTGCGGAGTTGTGGGCCGGGGGGCTGCCCGACCGCGCGAGTCTGGGCAGTGACCGGCACCGTGCGGGCTGACTCACACATAAGCATGAACAACGTGCTGCGAGTCGCGCAATTCGAGACTCGAGCATTCACGCCACCGCCGACGTTTCGCAGGCCGTCTGGTCGTCCTCGGATACGCCCCAAGTGCGTTTCGCCTCCTCAAGCTCGGACCTGTCGCCCGGGGGAGGCGATACCTCGAAAGCATGCGCTCCGGCCGATCTTGGGCGTCGTATGACCGCGTGATCGGGCGTCGAGCTTCCGTCGCACCGACCGCACCACCGCGAGGTTGACGGCCTCTCGATCGCGCAGATCGCGGGTCGTCTCGCCGCTGTCCGGCAACGATCAAGGCCTACGTCTACGACTGATCTCGTCGAGATCGAGCTCCTTGGAGGCGAGCCGCGATAGGGGCACGCTCAGGATCGTCGCCGGATCGGAGGGCGCCCACGACGCGACCGGCTCCCATACCGTCAGCACCACCGCCGCGCGGGGCGCCCACATCTCACACGCCTTCGTGATTGCGGCCGCGGCGTCATCCGACCCGTCAAAGCAGATGAGGACAGGTCGGGCTATCGCAGGCCCCGAGGACATGTCCCTATCTTGACGGCTCGGTGCAAGCCATAACGGCATCCGAGTCGCTTGGAGTTATGGGCGCATGCCTCGCCGCGGTTTGAAGAGACTGTTCTGCGCAACAGGCGTCCCGTCAGCGGCCCGACCCCTCAACCGGAAGCCCGCATTCGGAAGCGGAGGTCAGGCGCGCAGCCGAAACGGCGGGTAGACGTCGGTGACGAGGATCAGCTTGTAGCCGACCACTCGGTTGTGCCAGCGGATCACTCGCTCGATGTAGTCGAAGATCCCGCGCCGATAACGGCCGGTGAAGAGGATCGCGAACCACGCGCCGATCGCCGCGAAGAGGGCGCCGATGTAAAGGAAAAAAGCACGATGTATGGGGGATCGCCAGCAGCCACTTGACTAGCGGCAGCCAGCAATTCAGCCCCTCCGGGCGCGTCGGGATATGCGAACTCCAGGTGTACCGACTGCTGCTCGTCGGTCGAGCGATACCGATCGTCCATCAGCGCCAGGTATACGCCGACCCGGTTGGCGAACCGCTGCAGCTGGAGGTTTCAGTCAAACCACCACCTCGGGTACTTCTGGCGGAAAAGAATCATGACCAGCGGCGGGATGAACAAGAGGCCCGTGCCGCCGACCGCCATCGTGGTGGTGTTGCCGGTCCCGTTGACGCAGCTGGTGCTGTAGCCGCCGATCGTCCCGAGCACGATCCCGAATCGGGATCACGGTGAAGACCCGGAAGGCCGTGGAGAGCCGGTTGAGGTCGCGGTCGGGGTAATTCACCGAGAACCGCACCGGATACACGTCGCTCATCGGCGCTCCCTCCTGCCGTTGAGTTCTTAACAGAGCCTACGGGCAAGCGACCGCGGGACCATCGCGTCTTCATCGCGGGCCACGGGATTCACGCGATGCGAGGCGCGAGTCGTTACGGGCCACCGGCGAAGCGGTCAATACATGTTCCGAGCGCCACGGTGAGTTGTCGCTGATCCAAGTGGAGCTAGGCCCGAGCCCCCCGCTCCGAGAAACGGTCTTCCAGGAGGCTCAGCAACATTGTCGCGCCCGCGACGCGTCTCAAGCCGCGATTCTTTTCGCGTTTACCGCGATTTTTTTTGCTTTTGATTGACGCACGCGCGAACTGCCCTCGGGGTAATCGAAAACCTGCCTTCGAGAGTGCGAGACTGCTTAATTCAAACGGCTGCGACTGCCGCGTCGTCAGGAGCCGCAAGGGGGTCAGCCCGATCGAGAAGCCGTGGCGCCGCCCGGTCGAACACGTTCTGACCGTCGATCGAGTACGTGTCACAGAAATCGGCCGCACCGTTGAGTTCCAGAACGACGTGACCGCCGCCGGGGGTCGGCAGCAGATCGACGCCAACGAGGTCGCAGTCCACGGCGGCTGCCGCCGCGATGGCGAGGGCTTGTGCACCCGGCGGAGGTGACGTTGGGCGTCTCTTCGCACCGAGAGAGACGTTGGTGCGCCATTCGCCGCGAGCCGCCACGCGCTCGACCGCATCGACCACCTCCCCGGCTGCCGACCAGCCGCAGGTCGCTTCCTGTGGTCGGATGAGCTCCTGCACGATGGCCCCGTGTCGCCTGAACCAAGAGGTGTCAGTCACGTCCTCGAGGTGGCGAGCGAGCACCTGGCCGCCGGCGCACAGCACAACGTGATTGCCCCAAACCCCGAATCGGGGTTTGACCACGAGCGGAGGCTGAAGCTCAAGCACGCGGTCGTCGCCGTCCACGAGTGCCGTCGTGGCAGGGTGGGGGAGCCCGGCACGGGCGAGCAGCCGCGCTGTCGTGAGCTTGTCGTGACAGGCGATCGAGGCGCTGGCGTTGTTCATCACGGGGACCATGCGCTCGACGCGCCGGAGTGCGGCAAACAAGCCGGGCCCCGGGCGCCGATCGTCGTAGCGTGCTCAGCAGACGCCAGTTGCTGAGGGTGATGTCGTTCGCAATCAAGACGAAGTCGCTAGGCAGCGAAACAGCACGCGGAGCCGTAGGACCTGTCGGAGTGACGGGCTCGAGCTGGACGGAAACGGAGGAATTATCGGAGACGCTTCGTTCATGAGCTGTCACTCGGGGAGGACGAGACGATCTCCACGACCGGCGATCGCGCCCATGGGGGGAAGACCTCATCTTCCGGAGGGGAACCACTGCACAAGCAACTAGCGGCTGCCGTTGCCCGCACCCACGGATGCCTCACCGATAGCGGGGGCAATGCGTGATGGTGAGAGCTACGGGCTCGAAATGGGGCCCCCGAAAGCGTCCCTGGGCGCTTCGAGCGTTGCGAGAGCGACGTGACGGCTCGGCGCTCTCGTGCGCATCGAAATCAATGTCCGAGTTGCTCTGGCGAGTGCCTGATCTGACGTCGGCCGGAAAGTGCGCGTCGGGCGCGGCGTAGTCGTGCGCCCATGGCTTGTCCACCGACTTGGGTGAAATATCTCACGGGACGGTCGCCCATGAGGACGCGGAGTGCGAGTCGGAGGGTGCTGGCGTCGGCTTTGGTCGGCGAACCGGAGCTGAACGGCGGCTGCGGGTCGTATTCGATCGCCAGCTGGAGCGACTCCGCGAGCTCGCGGCCGTGGACGCGATCGGTCAGCGACAATGCCATGTCGATTCCGGCGGAGACGCCGGCGCCGCTGACGTGGTTGCCCTGCCATACGACGCGGTCGCCGACGACCTCGACTCCCATTGCGCGGAGGTTGTCCCGGAAAGCCCAGTGGGTCGTTGTGGTCTTGCCCTCGAGCAGTCGCGCAGCCGCGTACAGACCCGCGCCGGTGCAGACCGATGCCGTCCATTTGCAGTTGGGAGCAGCCGTGCGCAGCCAGTCGATCAGCACCTGATCGCTCAGCACCTGGACCGGCTTCCCGCTTCCGGGCACGACGATCAGCTCGGGGTCGGGAAGTGTTTCCGGAGTGTCGGTCGGGATGACCGTCAGGCCCTCGTCACAGCGCACCGGATCGAGCGAGGTGGCGAGGAAGTGCACTTCCGCGTCGGGCCATCGGCTGATGATCTCGTAGGGGCCGACTAGGTCAAGCGCGGTGAAGTCGGGGTAGAGGACGAACGCGGTCTTCATCGCTCCTCTTCGCTTTCGCCGGGGTCGACGTTGAAGCTGAACATCATCCCGCTCTCGTGGTGCTCGGCGATGTGACAGTGAGCCATCCACAAGCCGGGATTGGTGACGTCGAGCAGAATGTCCACCGTCTCTCCCGGGCGCACCAACACCGTGTCCTTCCAGACCAGGTTGGGCTCGACGTTCCCGTCTCGCGCGAGAATCAGGAAGCGACCGGCGCCGTGGACGTGGAAGGGGTGGTGCATGGGGTGGTCTCCCGCCATCTCGTTCAACAGCTGGATCTTCACCCGGTCGCCGACCCGGAACCGCCAGTCGATCGCCGCGTTCTCGGCGCCCGTTGCCTTGTCGGTCAGCTTCCAGCGCATGTTCGCGGGGGTGGTGAGCCGGTTGATCTCGACCATGTCGTCCTCCCACTCGATGCCTCCGGCCGCGGCATGGTCATGACCCTCGTGGGGATGGCCCTGATGCTCGGGAGCTTCGTGGTCGTGATGCTCGTGGCCTTCCCCATGTTCGTGATGTCCGCCGGCCTCGGCGACGAGGTGCGAGGGCAGCAGCTTCATCCCGCAGTCGGGGCAGTGCTCCGGCTGCTCGCTTACGACCTCCGGGTGCATGGGGCAGGTGTAGGTGGCGGTAGGGGCCTCGACTGCGAGCAGCTTCATCCCGCACTCGTGGCAGTGTCCGGGCTCCTCGGTCACGACCTCCGGGTGCATGGGGCAGGCGTAGACGACGGGGCCGTTGCCTTCTGGCGCGCCGATGTCCATCTCGGCGGTGAACGAGAGCGCTTTGTCCGGTTCGGCAGCTAGATAGTCGGCGATCCACTCTCGCTCCGAGGCGAGGTCAGGGTTGGTCCGGAGCGTCGCGAACTGCTCGTCCAGCGTCGGGCGGGCCGGCTCCGGGTCGACCTGGATTGACATCAGCGGATACACGCGGTCGGGGGTGTGGTGCTCGAGCGTGAGGTTGCCAGCCTGGTTGAACTGGACGTCGATGACCGCGCGCTCGGACGGGGCCAGGATCACGTCGTCGACGAACTCTTCGTGCTCGACGTGGCCGCTGTCGCCGCCGACAAGCTTGATCCGGCTTCTGGGGAGCGCGACCTTGAACACTCGGGTGTTGGCGGTGTTGGTCAGGTAGAAGCGGATGACTTCGCCGAGCTTGGCCGTCATCGCTGGATCCGTCTGGCCGCCGATCAGCAGCATGTTGCCGAAGCGTCCCATGGCCGAGTGGGTGGTCTCGGCGCGGTTGAACGGCGCGATCTGGCCGTCCTCGATCAGGATGTCGTCGAGCGTCAGGGCGACCTCGCGATGGACGGCAGGCCAGTAGTCCGGGTCGTTCGGCTCGACCAGGCAGTTTCCGTAGAGGCCCATTTCCTGGCCGTAGTCCTCGCGGATGTGCGGGTGGTACCAGTAGACGCCGGGGTCGGGGAAGGTGACGTACGCGGTGTAGCGCTCGCCGGTGGCCATCGGCTGCTGGGTCTGGTGGGTTCCGTCGTAGCGGTTCTCCAGCCGCAGGCCGTGCCAGTGGACGGTTGCTTCGAGGTCGCCCTGGTTCTCGATCCCGACGACGATCTCCGAGCCCTCTCTTACCTTGAGAGTTGGCCCTGGGATGGAGCCGTTGTAGGCGAGCATTCGCACCGTCGCGTCGCCGATCTGCTTGGCGACCGGCGCGATCGTCAGCTCGAACCGGTCGCCGTCGCCGAGGTCGATGACCTCAGAGGCGCGTGCCTCGGGTAGGCCGGTGGTGTCTGTGGGGAATTGATCGTGAGTTGTGGCCATTTCAAATCTCCTGGTGAGTTATCGGCTGGCGACGGCTTCGCCCGCCGTCACCTTCGGTCGGCTTGCGTGGAAGGTCTTGATCTGGTCGGCGATGTGCGCGGCGTCGTCCCCGACCCAGCCGATCAGCGCGGAGCCTCTGGTGTGCTGCCACGACAATCCGAGGAAGTAGAGGCCGGGGGAATCGGTCATGCCGCGGCGGTGAACGACGCGGTGCTGATCGTCGAAGATCCGTGCGTCGATCCATGAGTGATCGTGCCGGAAGCCGGTGGCCCAGATCACGGCGTTCACGTCCAGCTCGCTTCTGTCGCTGAAGCGGATCGTTCGTCCGGACGCTTCAACCGCCCGCGGATGCAGCCGAACCCCGTGTCGCTTGCGCAGGGCCCGGGGATTCGAGCCAATCAGGGTGTCTCGGCCCTGCAACCGATGTCCGATCCGGGTGTCTGTCGACTTGCGGATCAGACCGGTCTTGTCGAGGTACCAGAACAGGTCGCGACCGAGAATCCGCTGCGGTAGCGGCGTCTGCCGCGACCCGATCGACAGGTGAACCTCGTGGGTGGGGGAGAGCTCTTCGGCGATCTGAAAGCCGGTGTTGCCTCCGCCAACGACCAGCACCGAACGGTTAGGAAGGTCCGCTGGCGCTCGGTAATGGGTGCTGTGGAGCTGGAAGACGTCTTGACCGAGACCGTCTGCGACCGGCGGCACGAACGGGACCTGGAACGGTCCGGTGGCGATCACGACCTGATCGGCCGTATAGCTGCGGTCCCGGAGCTCGACCCGGTACCGATCCTCCGTCCGCCTGACCGACCGGACGCGGCTGCCCAGCACCACGGGAAGGGCGAAGTGCCGGGCGTACTCGGTGAGATAGGCCACCACGTCGTCGCGGCCGGGGTAGCTGTCCGGATCGCCGGGGAAGGGCAGGCCCGGCAGCCCGCTATACCGAGCGGGCGTGAACAGCTTCAGCGAATCCCACCGGTCACGCCACGCGGCCGCAGGCTCCTCGGCCGCCTCGAGGATCGCGAAATCCCGACCCTGCTGGGCGAGGAAGTACCCGATCGCCAGACCAGCCTGGCCAGCCCCGACGATCACCAGGTCGCGGTGCTCGCCGTCCTCGCTCACCCGTTCGGTCGAATCAGTTGTATGTCGCTCGTTCATCCAGTACTCCTGTTCAAGATCTGTTGCGGCGTTGTTCTTCTGGCGGCGGCGCAGCGCCTCGACGACCTGCGCGATCTCAGCCTCGCGGCCGGTCGCGGGATCGATCCGGCCCGCCCGCGCCTCGTCTGTGAGGTCACTGCTCATCGCGGAGCAGGTGGAACTGACGGGCGACGGCGAGACGATCGCCCGCGGCCGCGTAGGCGCGCATCAGCCCGCGGTGAGCCTCCTCCTCGGCTGGCTCCTCGCGCAGCACCTCCTCCCGGCGCCCTTGAGAGCGCAGCGCTGCGAGGCGCCGATCGCCAGCCGGGCGCGCGCGTGGAGCGTCCATTGCTCGTAGCGGTCCCCCGGTAAGAGCTCGCCTCCGTAAGCGGAATCATCACCCTGCTCGAAGCGCTCGACGTCGACCGTCACCCGGGCGTGCGGAGCCAGCCGCACCAGGCCGCCCCGCAGCATGAGCGCGTCGCGGTCGCCGAGCGCGCGGCGCGCGTAGCTCGCGGCCTTGTGCAAATTCCGCGCCGCAGCATCGGCGCCGAGTCGCGGCCACAACGCCTCGAGCACGGCGTCCCGCGGCATCCAGTGCTCAGGGGCGAGCGCGAGCAACTTCACCAGGTCCCTCGCACGCCGCTGCGCCCACGCGCCCTCCGGAACCGGACGCGAATCGACGAGGACCTCAAACCGTCCGAGGAGACGGACCTCAAGCTGTCGCATACCGGCAATCCCGCGGTGGCCATGCACGCAGCCAAGACGTCACCGAAGTCACGGTAGGACCCGCCGCCGTCCCGGCCAATGGGGTCAGGCACCCATTTCTCGATGACGACCCAGCCAGGCACGGGCGAGCAAGGGCATCGGTCGGCTCGGTCCAAAGAAATGGGGGTTGCCCCCCATTCCCGACGAAGACCGCACGCAGGTAAATCCAGCGGACCGACACTACTTCCCAACAACAAGGAGCCAGGAATGAACACCACCACCACCACAGGCCCGAAGATCGTCGCCCCGCAAGACGGACAGGTCGGCTTCCTCGGCAGCATCGGCGTTCGTTTCATGATCGATGGAGTCGAGACCGACCAGGGGTTCTCCCTGGTTGAGCATCCGATGTCGCCGCGCGCGCTCGCCGCACCGCTTCACCTGCACACGCGCGAGGACGAGTACAGCTACGTCCTCGAGGGCCGCATGGGCGCACAACTCGGCGAGGAGATCGTCGAGGCGGGGCCGGGCGACCTTGTCTTCAAGCCGCGCCACCAGTGGCATACGTTCTGGAACGCGGGCGAGGAGCCGTGTCGCATCCTCGAGATCGTTGCCCCCGCCGGCTTCGAGAACTTCTTCAAGCAGCTCGACGCGCTGGGGGGCGCAATCAATGCAGATCCTGAGAAGCTCGCGGAACTGGCCGCTCGCTACGGCCTTTGCTTCGAGCTGGACGGCGTCCCCCAACTGCTCCAGCGCTTCAATCTGCGCATCGGCGAGCCTCTCTCCGGCGGCTGGACCCTGAGGCACTGAGGAGCTGGCGGGGCGCCGGGCGTTCGCCCACTGGTGATCAGCAGAACACCGTCGAGCGGCACCGCGCGAACATCCTCGAGAAGCTCGGAATGCGAACCGCCTCGACCTCACCCGTTACGCCATCCGGCGCGATCCCGTCGAGCCGAGAGGCGGGCTGCTACCCGGCGGCACGAGCCAATGCGCGCAGCCGCGCTTCGCGCTCGCGCAACTGGGGTGTCACGTTCTCTGCGAAGTCCTCGAGCTCGGCCACTGGCCTGATCTCGATCTCGGACTCCTCGTCCATCGGGTTCGGGGAGAGCTTGACCCAGTCGATCGCCTCCTCCATCGACTGCACCTCCCACAGCCAGAACCCGGCGACCAACTCCTCGCTGTCGGCGAATGGGCCGTTGATGACGGTGCGCTCCGAGCCCTGAAAGCGCACGCGCGCACCCTGCGAGCTCGGCCGTAGCCCCTCACGGGCCAGCAGGATTCCCGCCGCCGCCAGCTCCTCGTTGTATTTGCCCATCGCCTCCAGCAGCTCGGTGTTTGGCAGCTGACCAGTCTCGGTGGCCGGGGTGGCTTTCAAGATGACCATGACTCGCATTGGATACCTCCTAGGGTTGGGATTGCTCTTTGCGCTCCCAGCATGGCGCTCATCCGGGGCGGCGACGATGGGTGCCGGCACGCATCTCGCGGGGGGGTGATGAGTGCATTCAGCCCACGACGAGCGCGAGGATGAGTGCGACGCTGGCGGCGAGCGCCGCCGCGGCGCGCAGGTGGTTGAACGCCGTCCATGCGCTCAGGTAATGCGTCCATGCATGCGCTGCTTCGCTGCTGTCGGGCCGGAGCGGCGCGAGATGGTTGTTGCGCGGCACGTGGTAGACGACGGTCAGCCCGAGCGTCCCCACGAGGTATATGCCGCTGCCCGCCAGAAGGTACGGACCGAAGGAGTCATGCCACTCGGCGATCGCCCACACTGCCAGGACGACGCATCCGATGGCCGTGCCGAACAGCGCCGTCATGAAAGTGGTCGTGACCGCCGTCACGTTGATCGACTGCATGGCAGCGATGCCCCTGCGCCGGTCGTAGGTTCGCCAGCGCTTTCATCACGAAGCTCGAGAGCGCGAAGAACACTCCCCCGTTCGGCCCACAGCCGGCCGCCGTGATGAAGGTGGCTATAACGAGGAGAGTGTCCATGGTCGCAGGCGCTTGAACGTCATGCGTCCGCTTCGCGGGAGGCGATTTGTCGCGGCAGCGAGGGTTCGACGCGCAGGAGCCTGGCTGGCCAGTGCGGCAGCCACCAGTTCCAGCGGCCTAGCAGCGAGACCACGCCGGGACGATCAGGGGCGCGGATCACGGTTGCGTCGAGCAGGATTCCCGCCGCGAGCGCCGTTGCCAGGATCTTCACGTCGGTCTGCGGACCGGAGGCCAGTGAGATGAACGCCAGGAACAGGATCAGCGCCGCGCTTGTGACGAGCCGGCCGGTGCGGCCGATACCGCCGATGACGGCGGCGCGGGTCGATCCGGTGCGGTCGTACTCCTCCCGCATGCGGGCGAGGATGAACACCTCGTA
Source organism: uncultured Solirubrobacterales bacterium (assembly GCA_963731355.1). Classification (GTDB taxonomy): domain Bacteria; phylum Actinomycetota; class Thermoleophilia; order Solirubrobacterales; family Solirubrobacteraceae; genus Palsa-465. The sequence continues at coordinate 227,760 of CAVSUS010000011.1, forward strand.
GTCCATCGAGAGGCCGAACAGGAAGGCGAAGACCATCAGGGGGATCCAGGAGGAGATCGAGCCGGTCGCCTGGATGCCCCAGAGCAGCTCGGAGCCGTGCCCGTTCTGCCACACCAGCGCCATCACACCGCACGCGGCAGCAACGCTCAGGACGTTGAGCACGATCGCCTTAGCCGGCAGCAGCAGCGAGCGGAACGCGCGTGCTAGGAGCACGAACGTGGTGAGCGCGATCAGCGCGACCATCAGTGGGAAGCTCCCGTAGACCGCGTCGATGAAGTCGGCGTTCGCGGCCGGCTGACCGCCAACCCGCCCCTCCGTGCCCGCGCCATGGGCTACGTCGCGCACGCGCTCGAGCGTCGCTTCACCCTGCGCGGATCCGCTGTCGGCAATCGGGATCGCCTCAACGAGCGCGGTGCCGCCGCGCCTCCACTCTTCGCCGGCGGGGGCGGCCGCGCCATGAATGCCGTCCACGCTTCTCAGCGCCACCGCCACCCGAACCGGATCGCTGCCACCGCCGACGAGAACCTCGTGGGGCAGCAGCGCACCCTCGCCGATGCCTGCGCGCTCGAGCGCGACGAGGCCTTCCTTTGCATCGCCCGACTTGGCCATCGTGTTGGCGTCTGAGACGCCGAGCCGCAGGTCAGTCGCCGCGAACGCAAGGGCGGCCACAACCGCGACCCCCGCCCCTGCCCCGAGCCACCGCCGCCGCGAGATTGTCGTCGCCCATCGAGTCCAGGCGCGACTCGCGTGCTCGTCGGTGCGCCGGTGCGGCCAGTCAAGCCGAGGGCCGATCGTCGACAGCACGACCGGCAGAAGCGTGATCGCCACCAGCGTCGAGACCAGCGGGATCAGCGCTCCGCCGTAGCCCATCGAGCGCAGGAACGGAAGCGGCATCGCCATCAGCGCGAGCAGGCCGATCCCGACAGTGATGCCGCTGAAGATCACCGCTCTCCCGGCGGTCTGCATCGCGCGCTGGACGGCCTCATCACCGCTCCTGCCGTGCGAGCGCTCCTCCCGCCAGCGCGAGACCACCAGCAGCGAGTAGTCGATCGCCACGCCGAGACCGATCAACGCGCTCAGGTACTGGACGATCGGCGAGACGGCGGTCAGCTCAGTCAGGCCGAGCAGCAGCAAAAAGGTGCTCATGATCGAGACCACGGCCATCACCAGCGGGACGAACGCGAGGAGCGAGCCGAACACGAACGCGAGCACGAGCAGGGCGCCCAAGCCGCCGAGCAGTGCTTCGAGCAGCACGCCGGGCCCGCCGCCGCCCCCACTGTCGTTGGCGAGCGCGTCGAAACCGGTCAGGTGCACCGGAGCGCCCCCCACCTGCGCGTGCGCAAGCGTGGCGCGGGAGGCGTTCTCCGCCTTGCTGTTCTCGCCAAACTGCGCGCTCCGATCCGCCCTGGGGTAGGCGAGCGCGAACACTGTGCGGCCGTCCTAGGACACGAAGGCGTTGCTGCCGGTCGAGGTGTAGGAGGCGATCCGGGCGTCCGGCAGGGCGGCCCGGAGCCGCTCCTCCACGCGCTTCAGGTCGCTAACGACGCCCGGCGATTTGACGGTTGTGCTCTCCGGGAGCGTGACCACCGGAACCAGCGGGAGGTCCCGTTGCGGTCGGAGCCGTAGCTCTTCGCGATCTCGTCATTCGTGTTCCAGCTCTCCTTGTCCGGAACCGAGAACTGTGTCTTCAGCGCCTTCGATGCCGGGCCGGCAGCGGCGATCCCAGCGATCGTCAACACGATCCAGCCGATCACGACCAGGCGCTTGTGCGCGAGAACCCAACGCGTCAGTGACGTCACTGCGGCCTCCTGCGGTGTGTGAACAGATTCCCGTCGAGGCTCGCAGACGTTCCCGGCGCCCCGAATGGGGCCGAGGACCCTGGACTCGTGCACCGCATACACCGGAAGTAGGACGCGTAGGCATCCACGTCCTGTATGGACGGGACCAGCCTTGAGCCTCTTGCGGACTAGGCGGTAGCTGCCGCGCGGGGTCTTGTAGCCGGCGCGGCCCGCCGAAGAGTGCATCCCGCGCTTGACCTTGCCGCGATCGATCAGCGGCGTGACGTGCTTCGCGCGGTGGATCTCGTTCTGCCGTCGGACCGCTGGCGCTGGCGCTCGTCCGTCCGTGGGCCAATGGGACTGGGGATCGCGTGCTGGTCGGCTTGAACATGCTCGCGGGCCTGATCCTGTTCGGGTGGGCGCCGCCAACGCGTGCGCCGGCCCGCTCGTGCTCACCGTTGCTGGGTCGGCGCGCACTGCAGCGCACGCACAATTCTTCGCCGTCACCGCGGTCACCCGGCCGCCGCAAATGTTGGTCACGCCGCCATGCGCCGAGCGGCGTGGTGCCTTGGAAGATGAGGGTCGGCACCCATTGCGGGCGGACGAACCTGCCGCGACGCTGGTGGTCGATGCCACCGAAGAAGAACCAGATGACCACCATCGCCCCCGACCCGCACATCAAACCGAACGAGCCATCGGAAGTCCGGTCTGCTCGGACGCGGCTGCTGATCGTGGATGACCATGCGGCGGTCCGGGCCGGCCTCCGGGGCCTGCTCGACAACGAGGCTGACTTTGAGGTCGTGGCCGCGGTGGAGAGCGCCGAGGCGGCGATGTCGGTGGCCGAGCGCGCGCGGATCGACGTGGCGGTGGTCGACTACCAGCTCGGGTCGCGCAACGGCCTGTGGCTGAGCCGCAAGCTCAAGCGGCTCCCATCGCCGCCCGCCGTGCTGATCTACTCCGCCTACGCCGACGGCGTGCTCGCCGCGGCTGCGGTGGTGGCCGAGGCCGACGCGGTCGTCAGCAAGGGCGGGCTGGGATCCGAGCTGTGCGACGAAATCCGCCGGGCGGTGCGTGGCGGGTCGGGGTTGCGTCCGGTGCCCCCGTGGCTGGGAGAGGTGATCCGCCGGCGGTTCGGGAACGAGGAGCAGGCGATCTTCGGCATGCTGCTCGCCGGGATCGAGCTGGCGGAGATCGCGGAGACTCTTGGCCTGTCCGAGGCCGGCCTTGAGTCGCGGCTGTGGGCGATGCTTCGCACGCTCGAGACGCCGCATCACGTGCGCCAGTTCGAGCACGCGGCCGGCGACGCAGTCTAGGTCATGAGCTCACTCCCGCAGCTCAACGGCTCGATGTCGCTCACGCCCGCGGCCCGTGTGCCGCCACGGCCTGCCGGGCGCGCGCGCGGCGCCCGTCGCCGGCGTGGCTACGTGCCGTTGCTGCACCGGGTCGCCGGACTGAACGTCCTTCTGGTCGTCGCGGCCGTGGTGGTCACGGTTCTCGTGCTGGCGCCGGCCAAGCTGGCGTCCTTTGCGCTCGACGAGGAGCTCGCCGTCTTGGTGGCGGCGGTTGCCGTGGTGGTGCTCGCCAACTTCTACCTGCTGCGCCGCCTGGTCGGCCCCGTGCAGGCGCTGACGGCACTGGCCAGGCGCGTGGATCTCTCCAGCCCCGGTCAGCGGATGCCCGGTGACGAGCCCACCTCGGAGGCGGGGGAGCTGGCGCTGACCTTCAACGAGATGCTCGCGCGGCTTGAGGCCGAGCGGCGCGAGGCGACTGGCCGGGTGCTCGCCGCGCAGGAGGCGGAGCGGCTGCGGATCGCGCAGGAGCTCCACGACCAGGTCGGCCAGGAGCTGACCGCGGTGCTGCTCGGACTCTCACGAGTTCATTCCCGCGCACCCGCTGAGCTGGACGACGACGTCCTGACCGTCCAGGACGTGGTCCGCGCAAGCCTCGAAGACGTGCGACGGATCGCGATCGAGCTGAGACCGGAGGCGCTCGACGATCTCGGGCTGGCGAGCGCGCTCGCGGTGCTGGCGGAGCGATTCTCCCAGCACCTCGCCCTCAACGTGACGGTGGAGATCCCCCCGGACCTGCCTGAGTTCTCCGAGGAGGCCGAGCTGGTCGCATACCGGGTCGCTCAAGAGGCGCTCACCAACGTGACACGGCACTCCGGGACCGGCGTTGCCGAACTCTTCCTCGCACACGATGACGAGCGGCTGACGCTGACCGTCCGGGACCGCGGGCGCGGACTTCCGCCCGGCCTCGCCGAGGGGACGGGTATCCGAGGGATGCGCGAGCGCGCGACCCTGATCGGCGCCCACCTCAAGGTCGGCAATCTGGACAGCGATGGTGGCTGCGAGGTCCGGCTCGACCTGCCCCTGGAGAGGTGGCGATGATCCCGCTGAAGACACGGATCCTGCTCGCCGATGACCACGCGGTCGTGCGCGACGGCCTGAGGAGGGTGCTCGACGCGCAACCCGACCTGCGCGTCGTGGCCGAGGCCAGCGACGGCGTCGAGGCAGTAGACAAGGCGCTCGGGGAGGACATCGACCTGGCCATCCTCGACATCGCGATGCCCCGCATGACCGGGCTGCACACGGCCCGCGAGCTAAACCGGCGCCGCCCCCAGATCCGGATCCTGATGCTCTCGATGCACGAGAACGAGCAGTACCTCTACGAGGCGTTCAAGGCAGGTGCGTCCGGGTACGTGTCAAAGACGGTCGCCGACCGCGACCTCGTGGAGGCCTGCCGCGCCGCACTGCGAGGCGAGCCGTTCCTGTACCCAGGCGCGATGTCCGCGCTGATCCGTGACTACCTGCATCGCGCGCGCAACGACCGGCCCGTTCGCGAGGATCCGCTCACCCCTCGTGAGCTCGAGGTCGTGAAGCTGATCGCCGAGGCCTACACCAGCAGAGAGATCGCCGAGACCCTGATCATCAGTGAGAAGACCGTGGAGCGGCACCGTGCCAACATCCTCGAGAAGCTCGGCATGCGCGACCGGGTGCAGCTGACTCGGTACGCGATCCGCCGGGGCCTCATCGAGCCCTGATCACGCTGTGGCAAACGGACGACCGGTGCGCGGCCACGCCGCGGTGAGCGGGTCGTCGCGTGCAGTCGAAACCCCAGCGGCCCCCGTCCTGGGCTGAATCCACGCCCACCAATGTGGGGCCCGTCGTTCTGGAGGAGCACGTGGTCGCCGCTCGCTTCCACAGCGAGCACTCCGCAGCGCGGTTCGTGGAGCGACTTGGCTGAGCAATTTGCCGACGCGGGCGACATCGAGCGATGCGGGACCGCGCTCGCCGTCCAGGCTCAAGCAAACGGTCTGACCGATAACGGGAAAGGCAAGATGAATACGCAGTCACCGAGCGATGCGCGCATCAACGAGATGCTCAGGCATGGCGGAGCGCTCCGCGAGATCGAGTAGTTCATCGATCGCGAACCGCTATCCGACGAGCAGCGGGCAGCGCTCTGGCTCCAGGCGTGGGCGCGGAGCCGTGGCAGTCGCCGGCGGGTCCGACGGAGCCAACGGATGGGAACGCTCCGGGGCCATCAGAGACCACCAACGCCGCCTGGCGTGGAGGGTTCGGGCGATCGGAAATACATGCCCGCATGTATCGAGATCCGCGTCCGCGCCCGACATGCTGGCCTCAGAACAGACCCTACTGACCTTTGCTAGGAGGCAACCATGCAACAGCGGATCACGCCCAACCTTTGGTTCGATACCGAAGCCGAGGAGGCCGCGGAGTTCTACACCTCGTTGTTCAAGAACTCGCGGATCGTGCACGTCGCTCGCTACACGGACGCGGGCCCGCGCAAGGCGGAGACGGTGATGACTGTCGAGTTCGAGTTGGAGGGACAGCGGTTCGTCGGGATCAACGGTGGTCCTGAATTCAAGTTCGACGAGGCCGTGTCCTTCCTGATCTCCTGCGAGGATCAGGACGAGGTCGACTACTTCTGGAGCCGGCTCTCCGAAGGTGGCGAGGAGGGACAGTGCGGCTGGCTGAAAGACAAGTTCGGCCTGTCTTGGCAGGTCGTTCCCCAGGGGATGGAGGAGATCCTCAACGACCCTGATCCGGAGCGTGCCACCCGTGCGATGAAAGCGATGCTCGGCATGCGAAAGCTGGACATCGCCACCCTCCGGGCAGCCGCAGACGCTCCCGCGCGCCGCCCAGCGGCGGCGTGAGACGGACGGTCGACTGAGCCGGCGCTACCAGTCACACTCCGTCGATGACGCGAGGAACGCCGGCGAGAACGCTCACCGCCGCTCCGCCGGCATTGGCTGGCGCCGAACGCGCTTGAGCGACGGCCAGCAACGAGCCACGCCGGCGCGGCACCCCGCGTCCCGCCGGTCGCCGCAGCGCATGGCGCTGCCCGGTCCTGCCGCGGGCCAAGTCCCGCTCACGGGATGGGGGATCGACCCTGCACGGTTTGGGGGGTGGACACCATGCCCAGGGAAGCCCGGTTGGGCGATGCTGCCGGCATCGAAGAAACTACCGAAGAAGGAGCACTCCCGATGGCCTCAACGAACACCCAGCGGATCGTCCAAGTAGAGGCGCCGCCGCAATCCCGGGCGGCGAGAGGCTGGCGGGCGCCGGACATGATCGCGACCCGGTACTACCGCGATGCTCGGGCGGCGATCGAGTGGCTCGGGCAGGCGTTCGGATTCGAAGTGGATGCCGTCCACGAAGAAGGCGGCACGGTGCGGCACGCGGAGCTCCGCTGGGGATCCGGCATGGTGATGCTGGGTAGCCGGGCCGGTGACGAGGTCTCTGCGGGCCGTCGATCCGGGGCTGGCGTCTACGTGATCGTCGACGATGTCGATGCTCACTGCGCGCGCGCCCGCGCTGCCGGAGCAGAGATCGTCCTCGAGCCGACCGATCAGCCTTACGGCTCGCGCGACTACCAAGCGCTCGACCCCGAAGGCCACCTTTGGAGTTTCGGGACGTACCGGCCCGGGGTGAACTCGTAGCGCGACTGGCGACGAGCATTCCCTGGCGCCGGAGATACACAGATGCACCCATCGACAAGCCCCTCGCGCTCGGCCAAGCTTGCTCCATCTACTCGAACCAAGACGGAGAACCCACGATGATTAGCATCGACCGAACACGGCTCGTGACCCGCCTTCGCACCTGGATGCTGGTCGCCGGCCTGACTGCGCTGGTGGTCGCGCTCGGAGCGCTGATCGGCGGTGTGTTCATGTGGCTGTTCGCCGCGATCGCGGTGGGCGCCAACCTGATCGGCTACTTCTACTCGGATCGGATCGCGCTGCGCGCGGTGCGCGCGCAGCCTCTCCCCGAGGCGCAGGGGCCCGAAGTGCACGCTGCGGTCAGAGAGCTCGCGGCGCGCGCCGCGATCCCGATGCCGCGCCTGTACCTGATGCCGGGCGAGCAGGCCAACGCGTTCGCGACCGGCCGCGACCCCGCACACGCGGCGATCGCGATGACCGAGGGGCTGCTGGTCAACCTCCGGCTCGAGGAGATCCGCGGGGTGCTCGCGCACGAGCTCTCGCACATCCGTAATCGGGACATCCTCGTCTCCTCACTCGCGGCGACGATCGCTGGCGCGATCTCCGCGATCGTGAACGTGCTGCAGCTCTCGTTCCTGTTCGGCGGCGTCGACGACGAGGACGGCCCACTCGGGATGCTGGGCGCATTTGCGGCGATGCTGCTCGCGCCGCTGGGGGCGATGCTCCTCCAGCTCGGCGTCTCGCGCCAGCGCGAGTACCTCGCGGACGCCTCCGCAGCCGAGCTGCTCGGCAGCGGCGCCCCGCTCGCCGACGCGCTCGAGGGGCTCGGGCGCGACCGCGCGCTGCTTCAGATCAACCCGGTGAGCGCGCCGATGTACATCGTGAACCCGCTCGCCGGGCGCAGCGTAAGCAACCTGTTCTCCACCCACCCGCCCGTGGCCGAGCGGATCCGCAGGCTGCGCGCCTACGACGCCGCCCGGCGGAATCTCGCCGTCCTGCGTCCGCGCCACGCGAATCGCCGTGCGGCGTAGCCAACCCGGCTGAATCTAGGAGGCATCTCGACATGAAACGCACCCTGCGAGCACTGCGTGCGCTCCGTGCACGAGAAGGCGGCGGAGCTCGCCGCCCTCCCGCGCGTGGACGCCGAGCTGGCCTCGGGCCGCTTGACGGTCGGCCGCGGCTCGCTGATGGCCGACCGGAGCCTGCGGGTTCCTTCGCAGCTCGACCGGGACCGGCAGGCCGCCGAGGCGCAGGGTCGCACGCGGCCCTCGTGGGCCCGGGCGCGGTGAGCTCCGCGGCGTGCTGGTAGTCGCCGGAACGGTGGAGCCGACCTCCGCGGTTCGCCCGCGACGTGTGCTCAGGGTTCGACGAGGCCTCTTCGGATCGCGTACCGGGTGAGCTCGACGCGGTTTCGCATCCCGAGCTTCTCGAGGATGTTCGCGCGGTGACGCTCGACCGTCTTCTTCGAGATCACGAGGGCCTCGGCGATCTCCTCGCTGGTGTGTCCCTCGGCGATGAGCTTGACCACCTCCTGCTCGCGGGGGGTCAGCGGATCCTCGGGCGTCGCCTCACCGTGACGAGCGCGCTCGAGATAGTCCCGGATCAGCGCCGTGACCGCCGCCGGATATAGGAACGGCTCGCCGCGCATGCTCGCGCGGACCGCTTCGACGAGGTCGCGGTTGGCAGCGGACTTCAGCACATACCCTGACGCGCCCGCCTTGAGCGCCTCGAAGAAGTACTGCTCGTTGTCGTACATCGAGAGGATCAATACGCGCAGCTCGGGGCGGCGGCCATGTAGCTCGGCGACCGCCTGCAGCCCGGTCATGCGCGGCATCGCCACATCGAGGATCGCCAGGTCGACGTCGTCTTGCAGAGCCTTTTGCACCGCCTCGGCGCCATCGCCCGCCTCGGCCACCACTTCGATGTCCGGCTGGGCGTCGAGCACCATCCGCAGGCCGCTTCGTACCACCGCGTGGTCGTCGGCGAGCAGCACGCGGGTCTTCAACGGGGTGGGCATCAGGGCTCTCGGCCCAAGCCTAGTCGCAGCGCCACGGTGACCCCCGTGCCTTGCGCCGATTCGATCGCGAGGTCGGCTCCGATCAGCATCGCCCGCTCTCGCATGCCCGTGAACCCGCCGCCCGCGATCAGGTGCTCGGGCAGGCCACGGCCGTTGTCGCTCACCCTCAGCTGCAGCTGGCCGTTGGCGCAAGCCAACGCCAACGTGACCTCCGAGGCTTGGGAGTGGCGCATCGCATTTGTCAGCGCTTCCTGCGCGATCCGATAGATCGCGAGCTCGGTCTCTCGCGGGAGCTGCGGCAGGGGACCTTCCAGCCGGCGGTGCACCCGTATCCCGCTCTGCTCTGAGACCCGCGAGCAAAGCGCCATCAGCGCGTTGACGAGGCCTAACTCCTCGAGCGCCTCTGGCCTTAGCTCGCGCGAGATCCGGCGAACGTCCTGGAGGCTTTGCTGAGCGATCTCGGCCAGCTCGACAAGCTCCGGACGCTCCGCTTCATTTTGCCCGGAGAGGTGCTCGGCCCGCAGGGCGACCGCGGTGAGCGTCTGGCCGAGCTCGTCGTGCAGCTCGCGGGCGATCCGCAAGCGCTCGCTCTCCTGTGCGGCCAGGACGCGGGCGGAGCTATCGCGTCGCTCGTCCTCTAGCCGCTCGAGCATCGCGTTGAACGCGTCCGCCAGCGCCAGCACCTCGCTACTCGATCGCTCGAAGCCGATGGCCCGCCGACCCGGATGCAGAAGGTCAACCGTGCCCATCACCCTCGCGAGCCGCCGCAGCGGGTCGAGCGCCTGGCGAATGAGCAGGAGGTCGACGATCAGCATCACGACTAGCCCGACCAGCAAGAGCACCAGCTCCTCTAGCCTGATCGCGGCATGAAGCTCCACCGGCGCCAGCGCAAGCAGCGCGAACGCCAGCGCAAACACGGCGGCGTTGGCCGCGAACACCCGCCACAGCATCGGTAACGGGCGGCCGACCGCAGGTGGGGACCGGTCCTGGTGCGAGGAGCTCGACGAGGCGTCGTCTCGACGGCGGGAAACAGGCGGGGCTTTGAGCTGATTAGGGCTGGACATCGCGGTGTGGTTGAGCTCGCCACCGGCGAGGGTGATTGGACGCTATGACCCAGGATGCGGGTTAGCACCCATGGTCATGTTCCGCAACCGGATCTAGCTTCGGCCTCATTGCAACGGATCCATTCTCGCTCGAAAGGAACCTCCATGAACGCTGCCGACCCTTCGACGGGTTATCCACTCCGGATCGAGGGCGCCCTCGATCAGAAGCTCAGCCGCGGACTGTGGCTGGTCAAGTGGCTGCTGGCAATCCCGCATTTCGTGATCCTCGCCTTCCTGTGGATCGCGCTGCTCCTCAGCAGCATCGTCGCGTTGCTCTCGATTCTGTTCACGCGCCGCTATCCGCGCGGCCTGTTCGACTTCAACGTAGGCGTGCTGCGCTGGACCTGGCGCGTCGGCTTCTACTCCTACAGCGCGCTGGGCACCGACCGCTACCCGCCGTTCACGCTCCAGGACGTCCCCGACTATCCCGCCCGTCTGGAAGTCGACTATCCGACTGAGCTCTCTCGTGGACTGGCGCTGTTCAAGTGGTGGCTGCTGGCCATCCCCCACTACCTGGTCGTCGCCGTGTTCCTCAATGGCGGCTGGTCGCTGTGGAGCGGAAACGAGGGATGGGGAGTCGGCTCCGTCGGCGGACTGATCACGCTGATGGTGGTAGTCGCGGCGGTCATCCTGCTGTTCACGGCCCGGTACCCGAAGACGATCTACGACTTCGTGCTCGGCATGAACCGGTGGGTCTTTCGCGTGGCCGCCTACTGCCTGCTGATGACCGACCACTACCCGCCGTTCCGGCTGGACATGGGCGGGCAGGAGCCGCCGCCCGAATCGCTCGTCGCGACCACAACCCCGCCCGCGGCCGCGCCGCAGGCAACGTGACAGCGGGGGCTCACCATCGCCGCCGAGCGTCAGCGCGCACGGGGCTCTTGACCGGCCGGCCCCGCCGAAGCGGGAGCCGGCCGGTCCTCTCGCTGGCCTCAGCGGGGCGAAGGCTCGTCGGCGGGTGGCCGAACGCGGCGGCGCGGACCAGTTCGCCGTCAGCCGCTCGTACGCGAGCATCACTCGCGCCAACCTCTTCACCGTCTTCAACCTGATTCTCGCCGCCTTCGCGGTGCTCACGCTCGTCGGAGACTGGAGGGCCGCGTTGCTCCTGGGGATCCTGGTCGCGACCACCGCAAGCGGCGTCATCCAGGAGTTCGCGCCAAACGGGCGCTCGCTCGCCTCGCGCTGGTGGTCGCACCGCACCGCGGGCGACGTCCAGCGCGACGGCGCCGTGTACGCCGTTCCGGGGGCCGAGGCCGTGGACGGGGACCTAGCGGCGACTCAAGCCGGCGATCAGGTGGCGGCCGACGGGAAGTTCCGCAGAGCCTGCGACCATCGGCTCGACGAGTCGGTCCCGAGCGGCGCGTGGGACTCGGTCGCACGCGTGCCCGGCGAGGTGCCCCGCCGGGCTCCGCAGGTTGCGCGCTGGTGCGTCGCCGATGATCATCGCCCCGCCTCGGTGGGGCGCTTGGACTGGATTCGCAGCGTCTGGATGGTCGCGTCGCCCAACTCGGTCACCTCGACTACGTACCCGTCGAGCTGGATCGTCTCGCCCACTTCGGGCAGCCGCCCGAACAGCTCGATCACGTGCCCGCCGATCGTGTCCTCGTGAGTGTCCGGGAGCTGAGCGCCGAGCTCGACCTCGAGTTCATGGATCGGCGTCGTGCCGGCGACCGTCAGTTGTCCGGCCTCGCGGATGATCGGCCACGGAGGCTCGACGTCGAGCTCGTCCTCGATCTCGCCGACCAGCTCCTCGAGCACGTCCTCGAGCGTCACCAGCCCCACGGTCGTTCCGTGCTCGTCGGCGACCAGGGCCATGTGGCGTCGCTCGTGGCGCATCTGGGCGAGCAGTTCGCTGATCAACGTCGCCTCGGACACGCGGTTGAGCGGTCGCATGAGCTGCTCCAGCGGCACGTCGGGGCGCTCGAGGATCGCCTCGAGGAGATCCTGCGCGTGAACCAGACCGAGCGGAGCGTCGAGCCCCCGATCCGGCGTGCAGACCGGCAGGCGCGTGTGCCCGACTCGGATCGCTCGGCGAGCGGCGTCCCGCACGCTGTCGTCAGCGGTGACGAACTCGATCTCGCCGCGGGGACGCATCACTTCTCGCACCCGCCGGTCGGCGAACTCGAAACCGCGCTCTGCGATGTGATGCTCTCCCGGCTCGATCAGTCCGAGCGCTCGGCTCTGGGCGAGCAGCGAGCGCAGCTCCTGCTCGGTGTGGGGCGCATGACCGCTCTCCCGGGCGGGCGGGATCCCAAACGGCCGCAGCAGCAGGTTCCCCATCCCATTGAGAAGGTCCACCACCGGTTTTGTGATCACGTAGAACACACGCAGCCACGGCGCAACCAACAGCGCCGTGCTGGTGGTGCGAGCGATCGCGAGGCTCTTTGCCGCCAGCTCTCCCACCACCACGTGCAACAAAGTGATCAGCGAAAACGCCAGCGTGGCCGCGACGGCAGTCCCCGCTGCACTCGCGGCGCCGCCGAACACCGGCTGCAGCAGCGCCTCGAACGCCGGCTTGCCGATCACGCCAAGGGCGATGCTGGCGATCGTTATCCCGAGCTGACACGCGGCCAGGTAGGCATCGATGTGCTCAACACCATGTCGGACCGAGGACACACCCGCGCGCCCGGCGTGCTCGAGCTCCGAGACCTGGGTCGGTCTCAGCCGCGTCAGCGCAAACTCAGCAGCGACGAAGAAGCCGTTAGCGAGCACTAGCACCACGGCAACGATCGCGTCGAACACCATGTCTTCACTCCCGATCTGATCACACCGTCACAGCCGGACCCGGCCCGACAAGTATGCGTCGTGACGAGCGATGGCTAGGCGCAGCAAACGGGCGCGGTCGCCCGTCCGTCGAGGCGTGCTATCTCGGTGCGGCGTAATCGCACCGGTGCAAGCTCGTCGGCCGCGAACAAACCGGTTTGCCAGCCCCGGCGCAGGTGCGATCAGGAGGTGGGGGTGCACCGTCAGGCGGCGTGCGTCGACGGTTCTTCGGCCTCGGTCGCGCGGTGAGCGGTCCGTGGTCGGCCCGTCCCGCGATCGGCCCGGCGTCGGAGGCGGCGGTAGCCGGCGATCAGGGCAACTGCGAGCAGAACCACGGCCCCCAGCGCCAGCGAGCCCTGCTTGGCGACCGCGATCGCCTGGTCGAACGATTGCCAGAACGCGAACCCCAGCAGCACGAACGCCGCGCTCCACAAGCCGGTGCCAATTGCCGCAACGGCAGCGAACCGGCCGGCGGGGTATCGAGACGCGCCGGCCAGGAACGGCGCGATCGCCCGGACCAGGCCGACGAATCGCCCGATCAGGATCGTCGCGAGCCCGTAGCGAGCGAAGAACGCCTCGACCCGGGCGAGGCGTGGCTCGGTGACGTGAACCCGAGGCCCGTGCTCGAGCAGGAACCGGCGGCCGAGCCGACGACCGAGCGCATAGCCGGTCAGGTCTCCGGCGAACGCAAAGACCCAGACCAGTCCCAGCAGAGCGAGGAGCTCGATGTGGCCCTGCCCAGCGACCACGCCGCCCACGATCACGACCGTCTCCCCGGGCACCAGCAGCCCGACGAACGCCCCGGTCTCGAGGAACGCCATCACCGCGGCCAGCGCATAGGTGTAAGGCCCCAAAGTCGAGCCCACGGAACCAACGACCTCCTCGAGCTTAGGCAAATGAAAGACGCCGGCGCCGTAGAGCGCCAGCGCAGCAGACAGCGCTGCGGCCGCGAGCCTGACCCGCCAGCCGAGTCCCTGCCAGCGCCACACGATCACGGCGGCCACGGCGAGCGCGAATACGATCGGCAACATCTTCATTGAGCATTCCAGTCTGCAGCGACGTCTGCCGACTCACCATGGGTGTCTCGCTCCATATGCCAGCCCCGATCGCTGCGCGACTCTCACCCGTACGTGCTTGAAGTGACCACACTCGGATGGGCGGCCACGCTCGCTCTGCTCGCCGTCCTGTTGTTATTCGACCTGCTCTATGCCGGCGCGCGCCCGCGCCAGGCCGGCTTCCGTCAGGCCGTCGCCTGGTCGGCCTTCTACGTCACCGTCGCGCTGCTGTTCGGCGTCGTGTTCGGAATCGTCGCGGGTTGGGATCTGGGCGCCCAGTACTTCGCCGGCTACATCGTCGAGAAGAGCCTGTCGGTCGACAACCTGTTCGTGTTCCTGATCATCATGAGCACGTTCGCCGTACCCCCCGAGCAGCAGACCCGGGCGCTGACAATCGGGATCATCGTCGCGCTTGCGCTGCGGGCGGTGTTCATCGCCGCGGGCGCGGCGCTCCTGGACGCGTTCTCGTTCACGTTCCTCGTGTTTGGGCTTGCGCTGATCGCCACCGCGGTGCAGCTGTTTCGCCACCGGGGTGAGGACCCTTCGATCGACGACAACGTCCTCGTCGCCGCCGCTCGCCGGCTGCTGCCGTTCACAGGCCGCTACCACGGCCGGAGGATCCTCACCCGCGTCGACGGACGCCGGGTCCTGACGCCGCTGTTCTTGGTGCTCGTGGCGATCGGCAGCACCGACCTTTTGTTCGCGCTGGACTCGATCCCAGCGGTGTTCGGCGTCACCCAGCACGCCTACATCGTGTTCGTCGCCAACGCGTTTGCACTGCTCGGACTCCGCGCCCTGTTCTTCCTGGTCTCCGGCCTGCTCGACCGGCTCGTCTACCTCTCCACTGGCTTGGCGCTGATCCTCGCGTTCATCGGCGTCAAGCTCGTACTGCACTTCGCACACCTGCACAGTTCCGCCGTCCCCGAACTCTCCACCGGTATCTCGCTGGTCGTCATCGTCTCCCTGCTCGCATCGGTCACGGCCGCGAGCGTGATCAAAGCTCGGCGCGACCCGACCCAGCGCGCGCACGCCGGACGGCTACGCGAGCCCCGCCAACCTTCGGACGCGGTCCGCGCACGGCACGAGGAGGACCGGCACGCCGAGGCCTAAGTCCCGCGCCCGGCATAGAGATCGTCCGTCTGACGGGACCAAGGTAGGTGTCGAACGGCAGGTGGCCCGCCGCCGGGCGTTTCATCGCGACGGCATATTCGAGGGCCTCGGCGGCCTCGATAGTACGCGCGAAAGCACCGGGCGTAGATGTCCGAGGACCCGACAATGGATCACCGATCAGCTCGGCGGCCGCGCCGCCTCCCGGGTCGGCTCGCGCCCGAATCGTGGCCGGCGCCCTAGCTGCCCGGGCGCCACCGATCTCGGAGCGCCTCGGGCTGCGGCTCTCGGCTTCAACCGTTCAGCAGGAGCTTCTGGAGGCCCAGCGCCGTCCTGCCGCGCGAGTAGGACGGCGCTAACTAAGACGATGGCGAAAGCAACCAGGCGCAGGACACCGAACGCTCCGCCGGGCAGGGGCTCGTGAAAGATCGTCACGCCGGCGGCGATCGGGATCGCGTTGGTCAGCAACGTGGCCAGCCCCGCGGTCACCAGTGCTCCGCCGCGCTGGAAGCCCGTCTGCAGGAGCATGGTGCCCGTGCCGTAGCAGGCGACGAGTACGGGGGCGAACAAGATGTCGCCGGCCACGGTGGCCTTGGTCGCAACGTCGCCCGCGGCGAAGGCGATGCCGGTCGCCACGCCGAAAGCGGCCCCGGCGCCCAGCAGAGACCGGCCTGGACCGATCGCGCCCGCCGCAGCCGCCCCCGAAGCGAGCAACCATAGCCAGAGGATCGTCCAGGACGCCTCACTGCCCTCGCCGGCACCACCGGCCAGCGAGATGCCCAGAACTGCCATCCCGACGATCGACAGACCGACGCCGAGCTGCTCGCGTCCGGTCAGCCGCGCCAGGCTGAACCGCGAGATCAGCGCCGCCAGAATCCCGATCCCACCGGCGGAGACGGCCTGCACTAGCGCGAGGGGCGCCAAGGCCAGCGCCACCACGAACAGCCCCCAACCAGTCAACTCGGACGCGAACCCGACCAGCCAGCGACGGCTGGCCAGCAGCAGCCGCGCGGTCCGCAGCGGCCGGCGAATCGAGAGCGGCGGCAGCGTCGCGGCCACGTCGTGCTCGCGCAGGTAGCCCCAGTTGAGCGCGAGCGCGGAGACAAGCGTGATCAACAGGGCGATTCCGATTTGGATGCTCATGAGTGCTCGCCGACCAGCTTGGCGCCCCGAGCTCGCCGCTGCCATGGGGCGAAATGCGCATTTGCCGCTTCGCCGAATCCCCCAGACAGCCCACGCCATAGCCTCTACGCCACGACCTGCAACTCCGCCTCAAGCGGCTCGAGACGGGCCAAGCGCCGCTCGAGCAGCGGGTGAGTCGAGAGGATCGTTCGCAGCGTGCGCCCGGGCGTGCGCAGTCAGATTGCTCATACCCGAGCAACCGGGTCGGCTGCCCGGGCTCGGGAAGACGCGCGCGTGGCGCGGCGAGGCCCACAGGCATGCGTCAGGAACCCGATCCCGTCGACTGGTGCCGCCTGCACGCTCGCGACCGCCCGGTTGGGGGACGACCGAACCGCTCGCGAACGGACTCACCGCGCCGGTGGCGACCGTACCCGTCTGATCAAGCACGATCCGCGATCGCGCCGACCCGTCACCTCGGGACGCTCCGGTGCCCGGCCAACTGGCGGACCGGCCCGTTAAGGCTAATCATGGTCCTCCCGACCGAGGTGGCGTTCCATGATCTTCCGACAATCGACCTACGATGATCTCGGTCGAGCAGGGCGCGAGGTAGCTGTCGCAGCGCGCCAGAGGATGCCGGCGCTGACGACGGGCGGCGGATGACCCACGAGTCGCCTGGGTCAACCCGCGCCGGTGCCGTAACGCCTGCGGTGTAGCACCCACGCCGCAAGACCGGCCGGGAGCGGAAGCCAGTACGACGCTAGCCGGTAGGCGAGCGTGGCCAGCGCCGCAGGCGCCCGCCGGGACCCCTGCCAGCGCCAGCGTCCCAGTGAGCCCAGCCTCGACCACGCCGAGCCCTCCCGGCGTCAGCGGGAGCTGCCCAAGCAGCTGGGCGGCGCTGTAGGCCAGGAGCGCCACGTACAGCGGTGGTCGGGCGCCGACCGCCAGCAGCGCCGCATACAGGCACAGGAAGTCGAAGATCCAGCGTCCGGCGGCCGTGGCTACCGCCTGGGGCCACGCTCCACCCAACGAGTGCCGCAGGCGTTCGCGCTCGTCGAAGAGCCGTTCCGGCAGCTCGGCGCTGGTGTTGTGCCAGCGGCGCAGCCGCCGCTCAGCCGCTTGCACCGTGCGGGCCAACGCCTTCAGCACCCGATCGTTGACCAGCAGAAGCGCCCCCACCCCGAAAAGGGCAAGAAACACTCCCAGCTCGATGCCGCCGGTTTGAAGCAACCCGTCGGGTATGTGCCGCCCGAACAGCAGCGCGGGAAGCGCCAGCAGCGGCAGGCCCGCCAGGGCCGACAGGAGCAGCAGTGCGCCGGCGGTGAGGCCCGTCGCTATCGCGGCAGGCGCGAGGCCCGCCTGCGCGAGCATCCGCGCCTGCAATGCCGCCGCCGCTGCCGATCCGCCCGGCACGACCTTACTGAACGCACTCCCGGCAAGCTGCGAGGTCACGACCGGGAACCACTCGGCACGGTTCAAAGCCAGGCGCTGCAGCGCACACATGCACCAGTTGCTAGCCAAAGAGGCCGCGAACATGACGACCCACCAACCCGGATCCACGTCTCGGAGCCGGCGGTACGCCCCAAGCACCTCGAGGATTGCCGGCGCCACGCCGTACAGCACGACGGCGGCAACGATCAGCGTCGCGACGCGACGGAGGACCCCCTTGGCGAAGAGCCCGCGGTGGCGTTCGTCGTCGCGCCGCGGCCGCCGACGGCCCCACTGCGTGAGTGCTCCTGGCGGCGAGCCCCGCTTACGGACCGTGGTTCTGGCTGGCACGCGCTCGGCTCCCGGTCTCGGGTGTGCTCTTAGCCGGCCTCGTCGCGGCCCGAGGGTGCCGCCAGGACCATCGCCGGACAGCGCGCCTCGGGCACCACGCGGGACGAGAGCCGCCGAACAGCACCGTCCGCGGCAGTCCGTAGCCACGGGGCCCGAGCACGCTCAGATCCAGCCCGCTCGAACGCTCGATCAGCTCCCCCCAGCCTCGGCCACGCGCCCATACACCGCGACGGCGACCTCGCCGGTCGCCGACGGCGTCGCGGAAAGCTCGACGCTTCCGCCGGTGGCGCGCGCGATCCGGCAGGCGACCTCCAGGGCATGGTCGCCTCAAAGGTGGGGGATCCAGCCCACGCCGATCCACTGCGGCACAAACCCGCCGTCGCCGCGATAGCCGCGGGGCGCGGCGCCGACAACGCAGAGAGCCGCCCGCGGCAGCTTCTCGCTGACCGCTCCGAGCGCTTCCCGTGTCCGCGGCCGCACCCCTTGTTGATCCGAGCACGAGCAGATCGGCTTGGTCGCTGCGAGCGAGCTCGTGCAGGCGTTGGGCGGGAGAGCCCGGTGGCGGCTCCAGAGAAGCTTGCCCGCCGCGCCTGGCTCACCTGCCCACGCGCCCCGTCGAGGACCGCTCCAGCGTGCTCGGCGAGCTCCCGCGCGGCCTCCCTCGAACGCGCGCTGAGCTCCTCGTCATAGACGTAGATGACGGCCACCTGGCTGCCGAACGCCTTGGCCAGCCCTTTCGACAGAACCAGACCGTCGAGCCCGGGGTCGGAGCCGTCGCAGCCGACCACCACGCTGAGGCCTTGATCCGGAGTGCTCACCTCGGGGTCCATTCTTCCCGGCGCGGCGGCTCTCGACCCCCTCTCTCGTCCGCGAGCGCGCCGGCGTGGGCTCGCACATCCCCGCGCGATGAGGCGCCTAGTGCCGCTTCTGCACGGCGGAGCGGACACGCGGCGGCGAGCCCGCGAGACCGCCCGGGACCGGCGGACGGCGCTCGACCGCGCCGCTCGGCACCATCCGGCCGTAGGCGCGCCGCCAACGCCTGAACCGCAGCGCCCTGCAGCGCGGCCGAGAGCAGAACCACGAAGAACACAATGTTGAGCAGCTCGGTGGCCCGCGGGACGCCGTCGATCACGGCGAATGTGGCCAGGATCACGGGCACGGCACCCCGCAGCCCCGCGACCGCGAGCAGCGTCCGCTCGGGCCTGCTGAAGCCCTGCCTGACCGTCGCGACCGTCGACGCGATCGGCCGCGCAATGAGTGCCCTGATCAGCGCCAGCAGCACTGCTTTCACGGCGATCGAGCCGAATTGGCTTGGGAACACAAGCAGGCCGAGGGCGAAGAACATGCCGATCTCGGCGACCATCGCCAGACCGCGATGAAACGCGAGCACCGGCTGGCGCTCGTCAAACCGCGCGTCTCCCGCCGCGAGCCCGACCAGGTAGACGGCGAGAAATCCGGACCCGCCGAGTGCTCCAGCGATCCCGTAGGCGAGCGCTGCGGCAGCGAGCGATGCGACCAGCAAGAGGCCGTTGGTCAGCCGGGTGTGCGTGGCGCCCAGCGCGCGCGACGAGCAGCCCGCCGATCACGCCGACCGCGGTACCGACCGCGAGCTCGCGCCCCAGGAACAGGACCATGCTCGAGGCTCCGTAATGAGGGCTTGTGATCAGGTCGATCGCGACCAGCACGAGCAGCACCGCAATTGGATCGTTTAGCCCCGACTCGCCCTCCAGCGTCCGGCGCAGCCGCAGCGGCAATCGCACCCCTCGCAGCAGGGCGAACACGGCCGCCCCGTCGGTCGCGGCGAGGATCGCGCCGAGCAGCATCCCCTCCAGCAGCGAGAAGTCGAACAGCAAGCTGGCGGCGACCCCTACGACCGCCGCGGTCGTCGTCGTGCCCACGATCGCCAGCGAGATCGCCGGCCGTAATACCGGCCGCAGCTGGTGCCAGCCGGCCGTCAGGCCGCCCTCGAACAGAATCAGGCCCAGCGCAATCGTGCCGATCAAGCGCGGGAGCCGGAAGTCGTCGACCGGGATCCAACCCAGCACGTCGCTGCCGACCAGCATCCCGAGCCCGGCGAACAGGACCAGCGCCGGCAGCCGCAGGCGAGCCGCCAGTCCCGCGGCGGCGACCGCGACGGCGAGCAGCGCGCCGACACCGAGGATCAGATGCGCATCGTGAGTCATGGTTCTCACAGTCGCACGGGATCCGCATGCACGTAATGGGCATCACTCCCGATATGCGCGACCGCCTCTGCGCCGATGAGCAGAGCTTTGCCGTGCAGCATCTCTTACGCGCTTCGGGTGAGCGGACGCCGTCGAGCCGCCGGTACCCAACCGCCTCCAGCAACCCGCCGAAGGCAACCTCCGGGCAGGCTCACGTGAACCGGGAACTGGGGTCCGACGCTCACGTTGGACGCTCCCCCACCTCGGAAGGTCTTCGAGATGAGGGTCCCTCCCCCATTCTCCCGCACCCCCCGCCCGGCCACTCTTAACGAACACCCACGCATGACCGGAGGCCCTTTAGATGTTCACCCGCTCCCCGCAAGACACCCCGGCTGACGTACGTGCAACGGGACCGGAGCGCGAACCGATTCGCGTGCTGCTGGTTGACGATCATCCCGCCGTCAGAGTCGGCGCCCGCGCGCTAATCGACGATCAGCCCGACATGTGCGTGGTCGCCGAAGCGGCCAGCATCGATGAGGCGCTAGCAAAGCTCGACCGCCCAACCGACCTGGCGATCGTCGAGTACCAGCTGGGCGAAGCCCGGGACGGGCTGTGGCTTACCGCACAGCTCAAACGGCGCGAGCCGGCGCCTCGAGTGCTCATTTACTCGGCCTTCGCGGACGGCGCCAGCGCCACAGTCGCAAGTCGAGGACGCGAAGACGCGTGCGCCTGACCTGCATGGCAGCCGGGCGGGCCATGACCGCGCTCCCGATCCAAGCTGGCAGTCGCGTCCACGCCACAGTGCCGCCTCGAGATGGGCGCGAGCACCCATTCGCAACTCATGGGCGCTGGTCCACGCTCGAGCGAAGCGTTCCAAGGTGGAAGGAGTGAGATGAGAACAAACCCGAACGATCGGCCGCTCCAGTCACAGTCATCCCCTGGCGCACGAAACGAAGCCAATGCGCCTCGCGAGGCCAATCGGATCCGTGCCAGCGACGCCAGACCGCCCACGGCTACGACCGCGGATCGCCCCCATCAAGCCGGCGTTCAACAGCTCAGGCGCCGAGGGGGCCGCAAGCGCAGGTGGCTGCCGAGACTTTCATCCTCCGAGCGGATCGGGCGCCGGCTGGGACCGCTGGAGTACGCGCTGCTCGCTCTGATCGCCCTCGGCATCGCGATCACGTTCACGATGGCCGTTCTGAATCCGTCCGGTTGACAAAGTCCGTCGGGGATACGGTCAGCGATGACCCGCAAGCCCGTGCTCGCGATCGCGCTCATGGTCGGCCTGGACACGCTCGTGGCTCACGGTCGCCCTCAACCTCGATTCGCGATCCCGCACGCGTCGGCAGCACATCTCAGCTTGACGGTGAGCGCGTAAGGCATCGCCTGTGGCCGGCTGATCCTGATGCTGCTGGTCGACGTGGTCGAAGATCGGCGCGGTCGCCCGGCGAATGTTCGGTCGGGATCCTCATGTTCAGCGCCGCCTCAGCCTTGGCGGGGTTTCCCGACACGCTCGCAGTTTGCGCGATACAAGGCGTGATGACTGACCTCCCGCCCGGGGCGAGGGGCGCGGCGATCGGCGCGTCGGCCGCTGCACTAGAGCCGCCGCCGCCCTCGGGCCGGTCGTTGGCTGAGGCGTCAGCCCACGACGCGGCCAGCCCTCTCGTGGTCAGCTGGAAAGGATCAGGACGGGGCAGCGCGCCTCGTCGAGCACTCTCGATGCGATCTGCCCAAGCTGAGCCTGAGCCGGTTGGCGAGGAGACCCAAGGACGATCAGATCCAAGCTGCAGGAGCGTTCGATCAGTCCGTCGGCCAGGTCTCGTACGGGCGCGCCTATCGCCACGGGGGCCGCGGTGGCTCCGGCTACCATCGCCTCGGGCAGGACCTCCGACGAGACTTTTCCGGCCTGACGATCACCGGGCCTCTGAGCGGACGATCGTACATCGCGCGTTGTCACGAGGTGGACGCTTCCCCCCGTCGCTTTCGCGAGCTTGCTAGCCACGGCCAGAGCGTGGTCCCCCTCGTCTGTGGGCAGCCACCCGACCCCGAACGCCCGCGGTACGAAGCCGCCATCGTTTCGATACCCGCGTGGGGCCAGCGCAACGGCGCAGGGGGCCGCGTAGATGACCTGCCGGCTGACGCCACCGAGCGCGACCCTCGTCAACGGCCCAAGCCGGCGCGACCCCACGACTATGAGGTCGGCGTCACAGGTCATGGCCAGCTCGTGGATGCCGTGCGCCGGCGAGCTCGATGCCACGCCGCGAAAGGAGACGTCCAGCACCTGGCCCACCTGCTCGCGAGCGCTCGTCAGGACCGCCTCGGCATGGTCAGCGAGTTCGTCGGCGGCCTCCGCCGAGGACGCGCTGAGCGACTCGTCGTAGACGTAGGCGACGACGATGCGAGCGCCTGACGCCTTCGCGAGTCCCATCGACAGCGCGAGCCCGTCGTGACCGCTATCGCTTCCGTCGAAGCCGACGATCATCGTCTCGAACAAGGTGATCCCTCAGGCGCGCGCGGGCGGCTCATAGCTGACTTGGCGGATGTTCACGTGGCGGCTCAGCCGTTCTATCTCTGTCCGGGTCCCGGTTCCGAGCCCGCGACGGGTCGCGTTGAGCGCGCCGGCTGCTACCGCGAGCCTCAGGGGCTCGACTCCGCCGCTTCCGCTCCCGAGGCCGACGCCGAGCGCGGCGAACATCGAGTCCCCTGATCCGATCGGATCAGCGGCCTCGAACTCGGGGTCAATCAGCTCCAGCGCGCGTACATGCGGACCCTGGCCCTCGAGAACGAGCGCCGGAGTCGGCCCGCGCGAGAGCAGCACACCCGCGGCGCCCGCCCGCTTCAGCTCTCGCATGCCTTCGAGTAGATCGCCTAGGTCCGTGCTCCCGGCGCGCCCTTCGGCGAGGAGCTCCTCCTGGCTGAGCTTGACGATGTCGACTCCGCCCTTCAACGCGGCCTCCAGCGGCGCTCCGGTGAGATCGGCGATCACCCTGCGGCCATTGGCACGAAGATCGCCGGCGAGCCTCCGATACACGTCAGCTTCCAAGATCCGCTCGGGCTGTACGCCGCACAATAAGGTCACGTCGGCGTCGAGACCGCTCGTGAGCGTGATTCCGTAGAGCTCGTCGACGTCGTGACGTCCTAGCTCCCCGGATGGCGCTAGTGCGACCTCTGAGCGCTCGCCGCTGCGGCGGTCATGGATGTACGCGCCGTTCGGCGCTTGAGATTCGACCGTGCGAACATCGACGCCCTCGGCCATCATCAGCGCGCGAAGAACGCGGCCGCTCTTGCCTCCCAGCGCGCAACAGAGGCTCACGCGCGCCCCGAGGGAGGCTGCCATTCTGGCAACCCAAAAAACCCTGGCCCCCGGCGTGCAGATGGATATCCGGGCGGCCATCGCTACCGGCCTCAATCGTGATCGTCAAGATCGGCGACGGCGCAAATACCGCGAGCGAGCAACTGGGCTCCACCGCGGCGCCCCGGCCGTGCCCCGCGTCGGCGCTTAGCCAGTCGTCGGCCTCGAGCGTCGAAACGGGCAGCTCTTTCCCAGAACCGACTTCGGAAGCTTGATCGTGCGTGCTTGCCGTTTCCCCGTTTGAGCTCATCCAACGGGCGTAAGAGGCACTGCGTCGGTCACGCGGCGGCGACGGCCGGTCATCGTCGCATCGGGGCGGCATGCGAGATTCGATCGCCATGGTCGGCCTTTCAGGCGGCCCGCGACGCGCGGATCTCGCGCAGCCGCAGCTCGCGTCGGCGTCGATGTGGCAGCTCCACCCGGACCTGCTCGCCGCGGCTGCGGCCGAGCAGAGCCTTGCCGATCGGCGAGACCGCCGAGACGGTGCCCGGCTCGATTGCGCCGTGGGCGCCCTCGATCGCGTATTCGAGCGTCTCGCCAGTCTCGACGTCCACCACGGACACGTGGGAGCCGATCGAGACCGCGTCGTCGGCGTCGGCTGAGTCGACGACGGAGGCCCGCATGAGAATGTCCTCCAGGCGCGTGATGCGCGCGGCCAGCACCGCCTCCTCCTCCCTGATCGCGAGATGTTCGTCGTTGTTAATCGTGTCTCCGAATTCGCGGGCGACGCGCAAGCGCGCTGGAATGTCTCGCCGCTTCTCCTCGCGCAAGGTCGCGAGCTCGCTTTCCGAGGGCCTGGCGCGCCGCGGCCGTAAGAGGAATTTCGTCACTCCGCGGTGCGCCACCGGTCGGCGAGCGATCACGACGGGGTTCGTCGTTTTGAACCGGGATGAGGCTGTGGTGCAACAACACGGTTCTGGCAGTGTGGCTTGCCATCGGCGCGCTTACCATGGGGGTCACTAGCCATCTCTCGCGGGCGCAACATGCACCACGGACCCCCGGATAGCGCTCTATAGTGCAGCCTCGATCATCGCAGTCACTCCCGGAGCTACAAGCGAACTCAGTGCGATGAGTGCTATGACGGTCCTGGCGTTCAGGTGGCGACGCCTCCACGTCGTGAGCCGCGAGCGGCTGTGAGCGCAGCCGTCAGTCTCGTTGACCCGGCACTCATCCCTCCGTTGATTGTTCACGGCACCTGTGGATTGTCGCTTCATTTCCGTCGTCTCCGCCCATCATCGGTCCGCCGGCGCGCGCGCGGCCGACAGCGTCGAACTCGTGACCTGCCATGGAGACGGATCCCTGGATCCTCGTGATTCTCGCTCTGTCCGTTGAGCGGGCTTCATGGGCTACGACACCGCCCTGGGGATCCCACCACCAGCCGCGAATCGACGCTCGCACTCCTCCTGCTCTGCGGTGACCGCCCCGCGCGGCAGTATCAACTTGTGACCGGAGACGCGCTCGGGCTCGTCGTCGGGCCACACTCCGTGCGCATCGAAGTACCTGCGCGCTTCCTCCTCGCGCTCGCGGTCGCGCTCGCCGCTGACGCTCATCCGAAACAGGAGATTGAGCAGCAGCACGGACAACCCGGCTCCAATCGCCGACGCGAACCCGTACGTTCCAAGTTCTCCCCCGACGGCAACGAGCGACACGACGCCGGCCAGCATGATGCCGGCGCCGATCCCGTAACGGACGGCGATCAATCCAGCCGACCGCCAGGGTGCCGATTGCGCGCCGTTTCCTTGTGGGTGAGCGTGTTGCACGTCTTACCTTTCCTCGTCATTCACCGGTGAGAATAGTGCTGACCGCCTCCGACGTCCGCGTCGATCGGCAGTAACACCCAACTTGGCGGCCAGCTCCTCGGCGTAGCGATCCAGGGGACCGCGCGCGGTAAGCGATGCTGACCGGGGGAGCGCTAGTCGGGCGCTACGCAGCCGACGACAGCCGCCTCGGCGAGCGAGTATCTGGACACGCAGTTTTCGCGCTCGACGTGTGTCCGGGCGCCCGCGGGCGCGCCAACGGTCATGGCGTTCGCCCAGGTTCCAGAAGAGCCAGACTTCAAGGGCGGCGAGCGCAATCACCGCCAGAACAATGAGCGTGATCATTAGCAGCATCAGCAAGACCCTCCTGCTCGGTCAGCCTGTTTCATTCGATGGCCTACCCGCCGATTTCCCATCATTACCGTCACGTCGTCTCCAGTCTCCGCACGTTCGCGGAAGCAGAGCTCGCCGACGAACGCCAACGATCCGCCGCGAGAGACACCTGTGAGTCAACACCGGTTCTCGACTCGCTCTCACGGGTGCTCCGTTGACGGTGATCACAGCCTCGCACCGGCGCACATGACTCGAAATGGGTAAAGAACCTCATCTCGGGCCATTTAGACCCCCAATGTGCGAGCCGGCCGCGCGACCGAACCGAGAGCCCGTGAGGTCCCGCCAGCGCGGCCAGAATTGCGCCCTGGTGACCAAGCCGGACGATCGTCAGGCTCCATCGGGGCTATCGTTGTACGCACGGTACCTGGTCCGGTCATGTCCGCCATGGAGCTCGTCGCGGGCGGACCTTCGCTTGCAGCACGAGGCCAGCGTCACTCGCTAGAAGCCTTCCGCTCGATCGTATGGAGAGTGCTCCCTTACCGACGCGGCCGGGAAAGGATGACGCGCGACTCGCTGCGCTTACCAGGTTCGCTCTCGAGCATCGGGTTGGCTCGAGGTTCCGGACGGCGCGCCACACGATCGTAAGGCCTAGCCCCGATCCACCGATCGCGCGGACGGTCCTCGACGTGGCGCGCTGACCGCGTCGGAGCACTCCGCGTCCCCGGGGAAGCCGGAGCTGGGAGCCCCGGTGGACCAGCCTACACCGCCTCGACCGGGCGCGAGGTCGCGAGCGGGTGCCCCGCTCGGTCGAGTGCCTGGACCGCGACGAAGGGCTGGGGGGCGATCGTGATCGCGGTCTCAAATCCCTGCTTGTCTGCCGTCGCGACCGGCTTCAGCGCGGTGGCGCTGTCGCCCGCCAGCACCCGCCACGACACGACGTCGGTAGCGCCGTTCCAGCTGGCGTGCACCGTGGTGGTGCCGCCGCTGGCGGAGGCGATCACCGCTGTTGGTGAGCCGGGGGTGCCCCTCCACGGGAACAGGTAGGCACGGTAGTGCGCGGTGGCGGGGACGAAACGTCCGTCGAGTACGAGCCGGCCTCGGTCGTCGAACTCCGCGAAGTGGGGCTGCTGACCCCAGCCCAGGAACGCGCCTCCGCTCGGCAGTTGCTGCAGGTTGCCCGCGAAGTTGGCCGGTAGCGCCGGCGTGTGCTCATGTTGTGCGACGCGCGTGGCGGTCATGCGTTTGAGGTCGAGCGCCAGCTTCAGGCCCCGCGACTGGTCGTGAGCGCGAGGCGGCCCGCCGCCGTTGTCAAGCAGCGTCACGGTGCGATCGTTGTGCGCGTGGACGCGCACGTCGTGCTGGAACGCGAACGAGGTGCCGGGCGCCATGGTGAAGCTCGAGTGCTTTCCGCCGAGCGTCCACATGATCTTGCCGGTGTGATGGTCGACCTTGTACGCGGCCCAGGTGTTGCGTGCCGAGATCACCAGGTGTCCGTCCCGGTCCGGTTCAACCGAGTTGACGTGGAAGTGATCCAGCGGCTGTGTGGCCCGCTCGGGCGCCGGCGTGTAGGAGTCGCTCAGCGCGACGTGATCAACGCTGTCCCGCTGAAACAGCAACAGCCCGGTCTTGACGTCGATCTCCTGCGCCACGGAGTCCATCACGTTCTGCCGGGTTGCGCCGCGAACCGAAGACGCGTCCCACCAGACCGGGTAGTAGGCAGTGATCAGCGCGGTTCCGCGCGGCGTCAGCTGGAATTCGTGCAGGTCTGCGTTGAGCCCATTCGCGGCGTGGACGGTGGCGATCTGGTGGTAGGAACTGTCGAGGATCACACCTTCTCCCACACCGCCGCTCGCTGCCGAGAATGATCCTCGACAGCGCCTCGGTGAAGTCAGCCAGCTCGGCCCGCTCGTGCTTGTGCCGCGCCGCCGTCAGCGCCGCCTCGTTGACCAGGTTACGCAGATCGGCACCAACCATCCCCGGGGTCTGCGCCGCGACCTGGTCGAGGTCGACATCGGCGGCCCAGCGGCACGCTGCGGGTGTGGACCTTGAGGATCGCTGTGCGGCCGTCGCGGTCCGGTGGGTTGACCATCACCCGGCGATCGAAGCGACTGGGCCGCAGCAGCGCCGGATGCAGCAAAACACCCATTTCCGTCAACGACGGTCGCTGTCAAGCTCGATTCGTGACATCGATTGGAACCCGCGATGAACGTTGACCGCACCATACGAGCCGAAGCGCCCGCCCGCGACGCGCACACACCGGCTCGGCGGACCGATTCGGGTCCGCTGACATGATCGCGAGCGCAACGTCGGCTGTGCCGGTGCAGAGCAGGCGCACGCGTCGGCGCTCGCTGCCTCGGGTCGATTATCTGGCGACCGGCGGGACGATCGCCAGCGTTTGGAGCGACGATGGTCGGGCGGCGACACCCAGCCTAACCGCCGAAGCAATCGCACGGTCAGCGCCAGGCATCGATCTGGTCGCGGACCTGAGGAGCGCTCAGATCATGCAGCGCCCATCCACAGCGATCACATTCGCGGATGTTCTACGCCTTCGCGACGAGATCAACCGCCGGGTCACGGACGGTGCCAGGGGTGTGGTGGTCACTCAGGGAACCGACACAATCGAGGAGACCGCGTTCGCGCTCGATCTGCTTTGGCGAGGCGAAGCGCCGATCGTGATCACTGGAGCGATGCGCAATCCGTCGCTTCCCGGAAGCGACGGACCGGCCAATCTGCTGGCAGCGGTACAAGTCGCGGCGAGCGACTCTGCCCGGGGGCTGGGCGTACTGGTGGTCTTCAACGATGAGATCCACGCCGCCCGATTCGTTTCCAAGACCCACACGTCGAGACCGTCCGCGTTTCAGTCCCCCCTGGCCGGGCCAATCGGGTGGGTCAGTGAGGGACGCCCCGTGATCGCCGCAAAGCCCCTAGGGCGATTCCCTCTGAACATCCCGTCCGGTAATGACATTCCGCCGGTTGCATTAATCCGCCAGGTCCTTGACGACGACGGATGGATCCTCCCCGCGCTCGCAACTCACGGCTTCCGCGGCGCCGTCATTGAGGGCTTCGGTGGCGGCCACGTGACTCCCGCCATGGTGGCCAGGATCGAAGAGCTCGTGGCCCAGATGCCGGTGGTGCTCGCCTCCCGCACCGGATCGGGCGAGGTCCTCGGTAGCAGCTATAGCTACCCGGGCAGCGAGACCGAGCTCCTGGAATTGGGCCTCGTCCGCGCGGGCGCACTCGACGGTCTCAAGGCACGCGTACTGCTCTCGCTCTGCCTCGCGGGGGATCCCACAGCCTCTAACGTGGTCGCAGCGTTTCAGGCTCTCGGCATGACATCGGGGCCCGTGTCGGCCGGACAGGACATCGCCACGTCTCGGCCACGCACGCTTTCCGCAACCGCGCGATGAGTTCCGTCTAGGTGTAGGACCCGACTAGGTTGTTCAGCTCGTGGAGGCGAGCGATGGGCGGCTTGTGGTTGAGGGCGTGTGTAGTCGTCGGCTGTTGTACCAGGCGAGCCAGCCGGCTAGTGCGGCGTGTCGTTCGGTGCTGGTGCGGTAGATCGCGCCGTAGGCCCAGCCGGCGAGCATGGTTCTGATGAATCGTTCGGCTTTGCCGTTGATCTGGGGTCGGTAGGGGCGGGTGCGGAGATGTCGGATGCCCAGGGCGCGACACGCCATGGCGTGGATGGTGGATCGGTACGCGTTGCCGTTGTCGGTTATCAGGCGCTTCACGGTGATCCCGTAGGCGTTGAAGTGCTTGATCGCCCGCCGTAGGAACCCGACGGCGGTGGCCGCCTTCTCGTCGGGGAGGATCTCGACGTACGCCGGGCGGGTGGCTCGTCGATAGCGATGTGCACGAACTCCCAGCCGAGGTCGTAGCGCTGCCTGTGGTGGCCCTTGGTCGACCGGATTTGCTGACCGAAGATACGGTGACCAGGACGTCCGATCCGGCCGAGCTTCTTGACGTCGATGTGGATCAGCTCACCTGGCCGAGCTCGCTCGGAGCGCTGCACGGGCTCCAGCCCGATGCGGCCGAGTTTGCCCATCCCGATCCGGGTCAGGATCCCCGAGACCGTGGAGAGTGCCATCCCGAGGCACTCAGCGACCTCAGCGCCGGTCATCCGCAGCCGTCTGAGCGCCGCGATCACCTCGACCTGCGCTCATCGGTCCGGTTGGCGACCGTCGCGGGCGCTGAAGAGCGATCCACCAGGCCACCCAGCCCCTCGGCGCGATGCCGGGCCAGCCACTTGCTCGCGGTGCGGTCACTGACTCCGGCCGCCTGGGCGGCCTCCGTCAGCGACCACCCCGCGTGCTCGATCCTCTCCACCAGCAGCTCTCGACCCTTGACGCTGAGCTTGGCGTTACGGTGCAGCTTCATCCGGTGTCCTCCTTGGGACTGAGCGCTTGGCAGCTCTCAGCTTCCAAGGAGCGCCGGATGGCTAGCTCAACGGCCGAACAACGTGGTCAAGATCTACAGGTGGTGCGACCACCGCTGAAAGTACAAGTGGGAGCTCGGCCGCGATCAATCGCCCCCTGGGGGGCAGCCGGTTTCACGCCCAAGGCGAGAGCGGCAACCCGGCCTGAGCTTGCTCAAAACGCTAGGGGTTGCAGCAGTCTGAGCCGTCCGCCCGGGCTGCTCCTAACCCAAAGCGCAAGCGCGCCACCAGGTCGCTATGCGAGGACGCCCGCAATGGGGCGTTCAGCGTTTAGCGTCCTTCGATTCTGACCACGTTGCCCGAGGCTGGGCATGCGCCGGGCGGTGAGTTTTGGCTGTTGAGCAGTGACAGATCCTTCGGGCAGAGGCCGTTGAGCGCAACGTACAAGTGCCCGTCAGGCCCCAACGTAAGCCCGGTGGGGAAGTTCAGGTCGGTCAGGATGTAGGAGGTCTTGAGCTGCGGGGTGACCTTGACGATCGAGCCGTCAAACGGCTTTTCGTTGAAGTCGGGGAAGCTGCCACGGATCTTCGCAGCGAGGTTGGCCAGGTAGACATTGCCGTTGGCGTCGGCAACGCATCCGACCACTTGTCCGACCTTGCCGCCGGAGAGCAGTTGGGTCAGCTTCTTGCCGTTCCAGCGCCACAGTGAGTTCGATTCGGTGCCGATAATCACATCCCCGCTCGGCAATACTGCCGCGCAGGTTGGTGCCGCGTCATAGATCGGCTGGTGATTAGGAGGATCAGGGATGAAGGCGAGCACCGAGACATGCCCCTGCCGACTGACGAAGTCGAGCGTGTTTGACGCGGCGTCGACCACGTAGAAGCCACCGGATGGGCCCGCGGCGAG
Organism: uncultured Solirubrobacterales bacterium; assembly: GCA_963731355.1. Taxonomy (GTDB): domain Bacteria; phylum Actinomycetota; class Thermoleophilia; order Solirubrobacterales; family Solirubrobacteraceae; genus Palsa-465. The sequence goes on from CAVSUS010000011.1 coordinate 258,326, forward strand.
ACCAAAGGGATTGGCATCACCAGGGGCATACTCCGGGTTGCCCGGATCGGGATGAGCGGCGGCGTAGTCAAAATCAAAGCGTCCCACATCGGCGAAGTCCTTCGATCCGCGGTTCGACCTCAACGACTTCAGTCGATTCAAGACACCGGCATCGTTCACCACGGAGGTGAGGGTGGCGACACAGGAGTTGACGTCGGGTGCGCCCTGGCAGTCATCAGCCGGATTTCCAAAGGCCTGCGGATTGAGTCCGACAATCGAGTACAGCTGGCGCTCCTGTGCCGCTAGCCCTCCCAAGCCAAGGGGAGCGAACGGTGCGCCCAAGGACGGAAGACCAGCAGCCAGCACAGTCTGGTGGCCGTTGCGTGGCGTGACCACGATCACCTGTCCGTTTAGTCCGACACATTGGCCAGGTGCCAGGCACAGGTCGCCTGCGTGACCGGCCTCCGCCACGGCCAGCCTGCCGTTCGGCAAGAAGGCAAGACCGCGCGGATTGTCGAGACCACGGGCAACTGTATGCAAACGCGCACCACGGTGCACAGCACCTGCGGCAGTGGGCATCACCAAAGCGGCGAGCCCCGTGCTCAGAGCGATCGCGAGCGCCCAAACCGTACGGAGGCGCGTTCCTGATCCATGGCTGTCACGGTTCGCGATTCGGTACATCCTGTGGCCCCTTTTCTTCGCGCAAGCGTGCGTGCCCCGCCAGCGTACCTTGGTTCGTCCCCCCGCCGTATGGGGTCTCGACCCCATCTCTGTAGCCTCGCCGAGCGCGGTGCCGACCAAGCGGAGCTGCGTGGCCCTCACGCAAGCCGCTTTTTGGATCGCTGCAACCGACCGCCGCGACGCGACCGTCTCAACGGACTCAAGACCCCCGTCAATCATGCAGCTGAGTGCTTATGGCCACAACCGCCCCACCAGATCTGCACGGACCACACTATCCACGGAGCGTCGCAAGAGCAGTGTGGATCAGGTCGGGGTAATACGAGACGTACGCGGATTTGACATCCCGTAGCACCGGGGACCAAGTAGAGCGGTCGTCCCAGTTGAACGGCGGCGCGCCGGCGCGCGATCCGGCTCGTGCCGGAATGCCGGCCGCCACGAGCCGCCGCATCACACGGCGGCCGGTCTTGCCGGTTGCCCAACAACGAGGGTGGGATACGCATCAGAGGTGGTGTCCATGTGGTTGCTCCTTCGGTCGTTACTTCGCTCGATCCAATCGCCATCGAGTCGATGGGGTCTATTGCCCATGTGTGGGCGTGCAGGTCCGACGATCGTGACCGCCGAGGAGTGGCCCAGGCAATCGCGGCGGTTGCCGAGCGTCCGATATGACCTGGACGCTCTGGGCTCGCTCCAGTTCCTCGTAGGCACCGGCCGCTGCGGTACAGGCGGACGGCGGGCACGCTCGCGCGTCCCCGCATCACTCATCTTGCGGGCAAAGCTGCGCCCTGTGCAGATACACGTTCCACCGCGTGGTCGGTCGCTGGCGATCAGGCGATGCTCCCGTTGGGGCCAGTCGTGTTGTCCAGCGCATCGAGGTGCAGACGCATGACGGCAACGATCTGTGCCGGCGTCATCAGGTCGGGTCGCATGGCGGTATGCAGGGCGAGACCGTCGATGAGCGCGTGCAGGCGCTCGACTTCAAGCGCTGGCGCCGGGCCGGCGTTGGCACCGCTGGCGGCGGTGAGCTTCTGTAGTGACGATGCGCACGCGTGATGCAGTGCGGCGTAGACTTCGTTGTGTTGGTCGCGCAGCGCCGGATCGGTGAGCGCCCGTGCCGTGAAGGCGAGCCAGACCTCGTTTTCGGCTCGCCGCTCGTCGTCGAGCGGGAGCAGCTCGTGGAGCACCTGCTCGACCGCCTCCCGGGGGTTCGGAGCGCGATCTAGTGCGGCGATGCGGCCTTCGATGCGTTCGACCACCAGTCGCATGGCGAAGGCGAGCAGCTCGGATTGGGTGGCGAAGTAGTGACGTAGCGCGCCGGGTGACCAGCCGGCCTCGTGGGCGACGGTGCGCACGGAGGCTTGGTCGATGCCGTCGCGGCGGATCACCTGCCAGACGGCGTGCCCGAGCTCGCGGCGCCGTTGGTCGTGGTCCACGATCTTCGGCATCGCTCCTATTTAGCACACCTGTGCTAAGGTGGTTTGTCACACGGTCGTATGAAATAAATGAGAGGACACGATGATCACGCCAGGCCAGACGCTCGAGAACCCGGTCACCGGCGAGCGCTTCAGCTTCACCCAGACCGCCAGCAGCACCGGTGGCGAGCTGCTCGGCTTCGACTTCGCGCTGCGGCCCGGCGGCGCGGCGCCGATCCCGCACGTGCATCCGGTCCAGACCGAGCGCTTCGAGGTCGTCGCTGGCCGGATGCGCTTCCGGATCGGCCTGCGCACCGTGCTCGCCGGCCCTGGCGACGTCGTCGAGCTCGCGCCCGGCGTGACCCACTCGTTCGCCAACGCGGGCGCCGAGGAGGCGCGCCTGCGCGTGGAGGTCCGCCCCGCGCTGGCGATGGAGGACATGTTCGCCGAGGCCGTCGCGATGGCCGAGGCCGGGCGAATGACCCGTCGCGGATTGCCGCGCAACCCGCTCGAACTCGCCGTGCTCGCGCGTCGCTACGATCAGGAGGCCCACGCGCCGCTCATCAGCGTCGGCGTCCAGCGGGCGCTGCTCGCGCCGCTGGTCATCTGGGCGCGGAACCCGCGCCGCGCGCAGCTGGCCACCGCCCTCGTGGCGGCGGCCGGGCTCGGCGGCGGTGGCGTGATCGCGCCAATGTAGATGCCGCGACGCTCGGACTCGGTCCCCGAATCCCAAATCGAAAGGAAATCAACAAATGAGGAAGCTCATCGTGCCTTGTTGACGCTCGACGGGGTCATGCAGGCCCAAGGGGGACCCGAGGAGGACGACAGCGGCTCGCGCCCGGTGGCTGGTTGGTGAACTACTGGGACGAGCAGATGGCCGAGGTCATGGGCGAGGCGATGAGCACGCCGTTCGACCTCGTTCTCGGACGCAAGACGTACGACATCTTCGCCGCGGTTTGGCCGCACGCCGCGGACGATGCCGGCGCCAAGCCCTCGAACGACGCGAGAAAGCACGTCGCGTCGCGAAGCCGTCCCAAGCTGGACAGAAGGAACTCGCGCTCATCGAAGGACACCCCACGCCGGCACCCCCCAGTCGTGCTCAGCCGAGCCCGTCAGGGCGGCGCCTGCGTTCCCGTGCCGTCCTTCGCGTAACCCAAGGCTGCCGACCGAGGTCTAGCTCGATCTTGGCCGCCCCGATAACCTGCCCGATCGCAGCAATTCCGGGCGATCCGTCCCGCGCTCCTGATGCCAAGGCGTCCCAGCGTTCAGATCACACGCAATCGACGTGCCGATGAGAGTGTGACGCACTCCGCGTTCGCATGGCCGGCAACGATGAGACTGTGCCGCTTGGTAACTCAACCGAGGGATGGGACGAGGAGCGCGCGGAGCGAGCGCGACGCCAGCTTCTCGCCAAGATCGAGCTGGGGCTATGGACACCTGGGTCTGTGTCCACGAGCGACCGTTCAGAGGAGGAACTGACGTTTGCCGAGTTGGCGACGGATTGGCTTGCGGATCGCGAGCGGAATCCGGCGATCCGATCGAGGACTATTGAGGACGATTCTTGGCGCTTGTCCCGGTATCTGATCCCCTTTTTCGGGCCGCTGCGTCCGTCGCAGATCACCCCACTGACGCTGAAGCGGTACCGGAGACGGATACACGACGAGAACGAGCACATCCTGGCGGCGCGGAAAGCCGAAATCCCTCTGCTTGATCCGCGGTCAAGACAGCCACTCCGCACACTGTCCAATGACTCGATCAACAAGACCCTCCGAACCCTCGCCGCGATCCTCGACGAGGCCGAGGACGCTGGCTGGATCACTCGTAACGCGGCGCGCAGCCGTCGCGCCAGAGAGCCGGTTGAACGTCGTGTTGCCGATGCACTCGACACCGACGAGCTGCTGGCGTTACTCGAGGCTGCGGAGCAACTCGACTCCGAGAAGCACAGACCGACGACACTGCTGCGGGCCGAGGCGGTGCGCGGGCTACGGGACGAGGAGCGACTGCCATGGACAGAGATCGCAACTCGCATCGGTGTCGCACCGTCCACTGCCCTCTACCTGTACGGCTGCCGCCGAGAACACCGGACACTGACCGGTCCGCGCCGCGCGGTGATCGCGACCCTGGGCTTTGCGGGCTTGAGAGTGAGCGAGTTGTGCGACCTCGACAAGCAGCACATCGACCGAGACAAAGCACAAGATTTACGTACGCGAGTCGAAGACTCCTGCAGGGGTCCGCGTTGTGGACATTCGACCACGCCTCGTCGACGAGCTCGTCACCTTCCCCGCCCTGGCAGACACCGTGGCAATGGACAGGCCTGCCTACCCGACCGGCAGTGGCGAACTCCGTGACCGGAACAACGTGAACGCGCGAATCATTGCGCCCGTCGTTAGACGAGCCAACGCGCTGCCCGCGAACCGTCACGAGCCACCCATCCGCGCCCACGTCACGGCACACACATTCAGGCGCACCTACATCACGATGATGCTTGCCGCCGGCTTCGACGTTGCCCTACATCCAGGATCAGGTTGGCCGGATTCCGATTTCGCCCGTAATTGCTGGCGGGAACCCAAGGAACCGCTGTCAGCATCTACGACGACGCTGCTCTGGTCGAAGTCTCCGACCCCTTCCCGCTCGTGCCGCCGACCGTGGCGGATGCAGCCACCGCGACGTTTGAGCGCACCAGTGGCAATGGCGCCGACGTCGGTGCGGTCCTCTCCGAGTAGCGCTCGCATCTCGGCACGCACCGAGTCGTGGTCGGGCCGTCGTATGACCCTCGCGTAGATGCCGAGCGTCGTGGTCGGGTCCAGGTGACCACAGCCCAGCCCCCGACTCGCTGCCGGAGCGCCACGACGTCGTTCTCGTGGATATTGTGCTTGACGACCGCCATCGTTAGATCACTTTAGTGCTGATGTACGCGGTCACCAAACGCGGAGCATCTCCATCCCATCGGAGCTCCCAGGCGGTGAGAACATTCGCCATTCGATCGGTGCGCTCGCGAAGACCCGCACTGGCACGATCACCTCGCAGTGAATCCCATGTTCTTCGCGCTCGCGCACGTCGGAGATCGTGACGGTACGGACGCCGCTGAGGAGAGCGTCAGCCAGGTATTCCATGTCGTCGGCCGTGATCCCAAGGCCCGAGGCAAATACGCGTGCCTTCGATCTCCTTGCTCGCCCCTGAACTCCGCACCATTCCCGACGCGCTCATCCTCCCGCTCGGCAGAGCACAGGACAGTGCGTGCAGCGGCTCGTCAACGAGTCCACGCTCGATCAGCGACGCTGCCTGTTTGGTTTCCCCACCCGTCGGGCGCCAATGTCGGACCCGACTCGCAGCTTCGGGCCAATACCCCCGCGCTCCGACGCACGATCGAAGCTTGGTCTCGCACGCTCTAACGGGATGCCGCCAGCTCTGCGTGCCCACCGCCTCGACCCCGGGCATCTGTGGTCATTAACCATGAGGCTTAATCGGATGACGTTCGATCAGCTCCTGGAGGACATCCTCGGCGTCGTAGGGCGTCTCGCGCATAGCGATGTACGTACCCGGGTGCAAGCGGTGATCCTGGCCTACGAGACGGGGCTGGGTGAACTCCGCCCTCGCCGCATCCCGTGACGAGACCACAGCCGTACCCGGTCGCGCGCGAGCGCGAGTTGCGCGGCGGCGTGGCCGGGCACGCCATGGGCGGCTCCGCCCGGGAACGCCGCGGCGCCGCCGAGGAACAGGCCGTGCAGCGGCGTGAGGTACGGGCTCAGCTTGACGACCGGTCGGAAGATCACCTGGTCCAGCGTGTAGCTGCCGCCCCCGACGTCGCCCCCGATGAGGTTCGCGTTGCGGCGCTCGAAATCGGCGGGGCCGAGCAGGTGGCGCGCGAGGATCAGATCGCGAAAGCCGGGAGCGAAGCGCTCGATCTGGGCCTCCACGCGCTCGGCGTGTCGGTCCTGCTCGGCCGCCCAGTCCACCGTCTGCGGGCCGTGCGTGTACGCCCACGCGGTGTGCTTCCCCGCCGGCGCGCGGCTCGGGTCGGCCAGGGACTGCTGGCCCACGAGCAGGAACGGGCGCTCCGGCAGGGCGCTCACGGTCGTCGTGGCGTCGAGCACCTCGGCCTCGTCGCCCCCCACGTGGACGGTGCCTGCGCGCCGCGCCTCCGCCGAGCGCCACGGAATCGGTCCGTCGAGCGCCCAGTCGAGCTTGAGCGTGGCCGGACCGGGGCGGTAGCGCGACAATGCCCGTGCGTAAGCGGCCGGCAGCGCGTGACCGGCGAGGCGGACGAGGGCGGAGGGCATGACGGTGGCGATCACCAGCGCGGTTGGCACGTGCTCGCCATCGGCAAGACGGACTCCGGCGACGCGGCCCTGCCGCGCGGCGATCTCGACGACCTCCGCGCGCGTGCGGATCGTGCCACCGAGGCTGTTCAGGTAGCTGACCATCGCGCCGCTGAGGCGTCCGGCCCCGCCCTCGGGGCTGGGCCAGCCGACGGCGTGTCCGAGCAGGTTGAGATAGGCGGCGGCGACCGCGCTGCCCGCCCCGGTCGGAGGCACGTCGCCGTGCATGGCCGACCCGTACAGCCACGCGCGCGCCCCGGGGTCGGTGAACAGCTCGCCACCGAGCGCCTGCGCGGGCATCAGCAGCAGCCGCGCGAACTCGAGCAGCCCGTGCGGCCCGAGACCCACTGCCAAGCGCGCGGCTCCGGCGATGGGCGGAAAGCGCGACAGCATCGCGTCGCGCACCGCGCGGAAATGCGCCAGCAGCGGCGCCGCGAACGTTCGCCATGCGTTGCCTTGGCGCGGCGCAAGCGCCTCGAGGCTCTGCGCCGTGCGATCGAGGTCGCGGTAGAGCGCCGCGCCGCGGCCGTCGGACAGCGGATGGGCATAGCACGCCTCGGGGTGGAGCCACCGCAGGCCGTGGTCCTCCAGGGGCATGTCCGCGAAAACGCGCGAGGCGGCGGTAGCCGGATAGACCGAGGAGAAGACGTCGTGGTGAAAGCCGGGCAGCGTGAGCTCCGCGGTCATCACCGCGCCGCCCGGCTCGGGCGCGGCTTCGAGCACCGTCACTGATCGCCCGGCTCGCGCGAGTGTGATCGCGGCGGCGAGGCCGTTGGGGCCGGAACCTAGGACCAGCGCTTCGCCGCTCATCGCGCGGCCAGGGCGAGCTGGTGGAGCATGCTCTGGCGCTCCAGCCCGGTCTCGCCCCAGAACGCATGCTGGGCGGCCTGACCGGCCAACTCGTAGATCCGCTGGAGGTGCCAGGGCATGGGATCCCACGTGCCGGCGGCGCGCACCCAAGTACGTCCGTCGTGGGCGAACAGGATCAGCCGGTTGTTGCCGCGGCCCATGAAGTGCCCCTCGTGCGTGGTCAGGTCAAAGCCCACGATCGGCTCGCCACCCTCAGGCACCGCCCTGGGCTCGCCTTGGCCGTAACGCGCCAGCCCTTCCTCGAGCGCGTCGAAGTACACCCCCAGCTCGTCGGGCTGCTGAACGGTCACGAGCTTGGTGATCGTGACGTAACCGCGCTGGAACACCGGGCGGCCGGCTTCGGCACCCGCCGCGACCTCAATCTCGAACGTCTGCCCGAGCAGCTCCGAGCGCCGCAGCGGGGTGAAACGGCCGATCTCGCTGGCGTAGTCGGGCCATGTCTCCGTGCGGGTGAGCGCGGCGATCACGCCCGCGGCGGAAGGGACCTCCAAGGGCCGATATGTGTGCCAGGTCTGCTCCGAGGGCAGGGCGATCCCCGGCGTCAGCGCGCCGACACGGGCCTGGCGCAGCCGGCGCTCGGGATCGTAGGCGCTCTTTTCTTGCTGGCCTTGAAACACGATGCCCCAGCCGCGCCGTTCGGGATCGGCATAGGCGCCGCTGAACCACCCGCCGAGGAGACTGTCCGCGCCTTCCAGAAGCTGTTCCCGGGACAGGGTCCCGCGCGCCGACCGCGATGCATCCACAAACCGGTGCCGGCCGAAGGCACGGTGGAACGAAACCATGTCGCGAGCCCCCAGCCGCCCGTGCGCGTGCCGATTCCAGTACGTGGTGACGATCGCACTGGCCAGGCGCAGGTCGTCGACTTTTCGCTCGGTGGGCTCGCGGCGGTAGTAGGCGCTGTTAAGAAAGTCTGTCACCCAGCCCGCAGCGCTCGGGCCGGCGATGGACGATCCGGGGAGACGCATGAACTGCACGCGCTCGCGGCTAAGCAGGCGACCGGCCACGAGGCCGGCCGCGAAGCTGGCGCCGGTCCGGACAGCGCGTCCCGCTCTGGCGTCCGTCCTGCTGGTGCCTGTCGTGATTCTCATGCCCATATTGTTTCCCCGCCCTAGGGTCGGATGAACACCCTGCGGGTCGCCGATCGGCCGTCGGCGAGCAGCTGTCGGCCACGATCGCCAACCAGCTCGCGAACATGAACGAGACCGGAGCCGGAGCTCACCAAGGCACTGACCAGCCGGATCACCACGCGCGAGCTACACGACAAGGGCCTCAGGGACCTCGAGGCGTTCGTGCACCCCTCTCCCGCCGGGGAGTGGATGAACGGCGGGTGGAGGGGATCACTGGGATAGGAAAACTGATCTTCCTGACGGCCGACCCCTCGGTCGCGACACCTAACCCGCGAACGCCGTCAACGAGCCGCGCGACGAGCCGGACTGGCATGGAACGATCGCCCATGGAAGCGACTGCGAGACCAGAGGCTTCCATGACGCTTCCATAGACGGCCACACGCGGGTCACAGGCGGCGCCCATACCATCACAAAGCGGCGCATTTACAGGCCATCAGCGCATGGAGCCAACGGGATTCGAACCCGTGACCTCCTGCTTGCAAAGCAGGCGCTCTCCCAACTGAGCTATGGCCCCGGATGAACCGAGTCTAACGGTGGATAAGGGCCGCCCAGCGGCCAGAGGCCATTAGCGCGCCGACGGACTAACCGTCGAAATCGAAGTCGCGAGGCGGACGTTGCTCGAACCAGAGGCGATCGTGGTCTGGTGTGCCTTCAAGGAACTCGGGAGTCTCTTTGAGCACGTCCTCGCGAGGTTTCTCTGACGACTCATCGAGCTCGACGTTGTATTCGGCGGTTTCTTCGTCGGGGGCGCCGGCGGGATGTGACTCCGCCGCGGCAGGCTCATGCTCCTCGGTCGGGGTCTGCTCCTCGTCTTCGTCGTGACCAACTTCGGGCAGATGGACCGACTCCTCGTGGGAGGCTCCCGGCTCGTCGGAGAATGGCGAGTCGCGGCCGACATCGCCGTGGCCAGGTTCATCCCACTCGAGCTCCTCCACGCCGCGATGCTCTGGATCGTCATCTCCGTCTGCGGTCGATCCGAGTGAAGGTTCGTTTGCTTCCTCGGGACCCCGCCGAACCGGCCCGAGCGCCTCCTGTTCGGCGCGTTCAATTTCCGCGGGATTGGCGCCGTGCCGGCGCTTGAGATCCAAGTGTTCTCGGATCGCGTCGTCGAGTAGACCCATGACAAAAGCCTACTCGGCTGCCGTTACGTTCGCGGCGCGCTCCGCCGCCTTTGATCGCGCCAACTCCTCTGGCCTTGGACCCCTATAGCGGCGACCCGTGTGTGCAACGGAGGAACAGCGCCAGCACCCATCGCACAGGTGTGCCGGAGGAGTCGGCATAACGCCGCCCTCCTCGGAGCGTGCGAGCGAATTGTCAGAGTCGATCGCTGCCCGCCGGGGAACATCCGTAGCCACAATCGTCCGCGCGCAACACCCAACAGCGTTTGCGGTCATCGACGACGCTCGACGAGACGGCCGCCAAGCAAAGCTAAAATGGCCCGTTCCGGGCGGCATCTGCCGCCGCACGGGGCTATAGCTCAGTTGGGAGAGCGCCTGGATCGCACCCAGGAGGTCGCCGGTTCGAGTCCGGCTAGCTCCATTCCTCGCAGGCCAATGATTACGGGAGATTCGCCTCGGCGCCCGGCCGTCGGCGAGCTTCTCGATCCCCTTCGCGGGTACCAAACGGGTACACGAGGATTCTGGATAAGGCGCTGATCACGGGCGACGGAAGATGTCGTGGGTCCCGATTCGCCGCCAGCTGATGTGCGGTTCGCCACGGATCCCCTCGCCGTATTCGAACGTGGCGCGTCCGTCGGCTGCCCAAGTCATCTCCCAGACGCCCGGGTGCCTCTGGACGCGTTTCACGCGAAGGCCGGGACGAAATGTGCCGCTGCGCAGGTCGGCTTTGAACTGCTCCAGGGCCCGCATGAAGGCGAGCTGCTGCTGCGGCGTCAGGCTTCGCCAGTCGCGCCAGAACGACGCGAAGACGTCATACGTCGGCATCCAACGAGCCGCGCCGCTCCTCGAGCGCCGCCATGAACGCCTCGTCACTCTCGAAGCGCTCCACCCTTCCGGCCGCCTTGTCGGCATCGGCTTCTTGTTCCTTGGCCTGCCACTCGGGTGTCCAGAACCAAGCCTGGTCGGGGTCGATCGGGCCCTTGATGATCCCGCGCAAAAGCACGCCCGCGCCCTCGACCGCGTTGTCGGGCAGCTCGTCGATGAGCTTGTGAAGGTCCGCCTTGGTCACAAGCCAAATTCTGACACGGCGTCCGGCCCGCCTGGCCCGACTGTCCGTCGCGCCTGGGCGATCGCAACTTCGGCCTCGATCCTCGGCGTGTCCTCTAGTTCGTCCATCACGTGTCCGTACCGCGTTAGCGTCAGCCTGGCATCGTGGCCCAGCTGGCGAGCGACGTATATGACGCTTCGGCCTTCGTGCAGCAGCAATGAGGCGAAGCTATGCCTCAAGTCGTACGGACGCGCATGTGCGAGGCCCGCCGCGTGCGCCGCTCGACGAAATGCCCGGCGGCGCCAAGACTGGTATGCCGCTTGCGTCCACGGCTGCCCGTCCTTGCTGGGAAACACGAGCTGATCGTGAGCCGGACGACCCGCGGCCATACGCCACGAGCGGAGATCCGCGGCAAGCGGCGCCAGCAGCCGCACAGTCCGGTGCTGGCGCGTCTTCGTGTCGGCCTCCTCGCCGAGCGAGATCGAACGCTGGACCAGAACGGTGCGCTCCCGGATGTCACCCCATCGAAGTCCGAGCGCCTCTCCAGGACGGAGACCGGCGTAGGCGAGCACCGACAGCAACGTCGCATCCCGTACGTCGAGGGCCGCTCGCATTGTCTCGACGGTCAACGGCGAAAGCGGCTGCACCTCGTCACGTCGTGGCAGCCTCGCCTTCTTTACGCGCCGCACCGGGTTCTCAGAAAGCCGGCCGGACGCGTACGCCTGCTCAAGAATCGAACCGAGGAGATCCAGCGCCTGGCGAACGGCGACCGGGCCAGCGCCGGCCACCAGCCGATCTGCCTGCCACCGACCAACGGTTTCAGGATCGATCTCTCGCAGCGCGACCGATCCGAGAAACGGGCGAAGGTGGTGGTCGTACAGATTTGCGTAATGGAGACGAGTCTTCGGTGCGAGCGTCACGGCATGCGTTGTCGTCCAGGCGCCGGTGATGTACTCACCGAGAGATTCCATGCCGGCGTCCAGCGCCGCCGGGCTGCCGGCACGTCGTTGCCTGCGGACCTCCGCATCGAAATCCGACGCATCTCGCCGGGTGCTGAATGTCCGGGCGCGGTTCCGCCCATGCTGACGCCACCGCACACGCCAGACAACCTCGCCGCCGTTCCGCCGGATCTTCTCGACGCTCATCGTCGACCTCCGTTGCCCGGCGCGGCGCACAACACAGACCGGAGCGACGGCCCTGCCGCCTTCGGCGCAGGCGCACAACGCGAGCGTCGTGGAGTCGACACCTCCGGCGGCGTCGTCCACTCACGGACAGCTTCCGCCGAAATGAGCCATCGAGTTCCGCGCTTCACCGCGGCCAACTCCCGGCGCGCAATGGCGCAACGAATCGTCTTCTGCGACACGCCAAGCTCCGCGGCGAGCGACGCGACGGTGTAGGCCGATTGTCTTTCGTTCAGGTCTGTCGGCTGGCGGAGGTGCGGCAAGAGCCGCGCAGCCAACACGCTGAGGTCATGGTCGCTGAGTCCATCGACGATCACAGACACGAGGGCCGCGACCGGGCTCGACTTGTCTTGTGGCGCTGCCGCCGCTCCGTTGAGGGTGGCGTTGGATGCCGACTTGATCGGCGGGACTGGTGCTAGTCGAGACTCCGATTCCAGCGGAGTCAGCTGCGCACTGGCGTACGCTTGCATTGTCGGGACCTCCTCGAAAGGTCTCGGCCAGACCCCGGGGTGTTCCAGCACCGCCGGGGTCGCCTTTGTTGGGATGCCTTACGCTCAAAACTTACTGCATGGGCCGGACAGAAAGATCACACGTGTATTCTCTGTCCGCTACCAGGTGTAATCTAGGTCCATGCCTCGTCGCGTACTTCTCGACGATCTGATCGACGCGCACGACGTCGCCCGGATCCTCGGCCTCACTCACCGGAACACCGTGAGCCTCTATGTGCACCGGTACCCGGACATGCCGCGTCCAGTCCTCGATCTCGGCCGCGGCCGGCCAAGCCTCTGGCTGCGACCGGAGATAGAGCGATGGCACGCGCGGCAGGTCGAACTCGGCCAGACGCGACGTCGACGCCGCGCGCGTCGTTGACCTTCAATCCCAGCCCGACGGGAGTGGTGCCGTTCGGTGGCGTGGTGTTCTTGTTCGTGCGATTGTCTCTGAACCCGGGGGTCCTCCACTCCCGATTTGGTGACGGTCTGGACGGCCGTCGCCAAATCGGGAGTACCCCAGCGGGAGGCGAGGCCAGAAACGCAGGGCGCGTCCCGCGAGCCACCGCAGCCATCATCCCTCCCACAGGCCGGACGAGGCCCGCGACAGCGAGCTCTGGGACCGCGAGTCCTCTTTCCCGAACGGAGCCCACGCAGCCGGCCGCGCCGGCGTCGTCGTTCCGTCCCAGGTCGATCACGCCGCACGCACCGCTGAGCATCCTTGGGCCGGCGCGTAGGGCGACGGATCCCACAGACCGACTCGCACATCCACCGTAAGGAGACCGCTCGCGCGAGTCGTTCGTCGCCCTTGCGCTCGTCGGCCGCTCGACTGTCCGACGACGACAGCAGTCGTCAACGGCGGCGTTCCCGTGCGCCCGCATGAGCGCCTGAAGCAGAAGTCTTGAGCGTGTAGCTGCTCTGGCGACAAAGGGGGGCACTCTCCGGGCGAGCCCGTGTCAGGCTGTTTTGAGCGCGCGAAGGCGCTCGGATGGAAGTTCAGCTGGCATCCGGAAGGCGACAGGGTCGCGGCATCCGCGCTACTCCGGGCGGCGACTAGGGCCGAGCTTTCCCAGCTTCGGCCGGCGAACCATCGACCGTCGATATTGGCGTTCACCTGGTGCTGATGTGCGCGCACGGCCCGTCTCAGGGGCAGACTTGGCTGTACTTGTAGCCGGTGATGAACTGGGACCATTCGTCGTGTGTAAGGTTGCGGCCGGCGACCGTGCACGCGTGGGTCTCCAGGGCGGCGAGGCTGATGGGCCAGAGGGATCCGTGACCGTTGGCGTTGACGGAGAGCAGGAATCGTCCGTTTGGAGTGAACTGGGCGTTACCCCATGTCCCTTGTTCGGGGTCGAGCGTCGCGCCGTCTTGCTGGAGGCTGGAGGTGAACCACAGCTTCAGGCCCCCTTCGGGTCCGCCGGCCGTCGCGAAGCGTTGCCCGGATCGATCGAACGCGATGCTGGCGACCGGTGCTGCGGCGGCTAGCACGGGATGCCCGATGGGATCGCCGGTTGACGGGTTCCAGAGTTGGACGACGCCGGCGTTGGTTCCGGTCGCGAGCGTCCCGTTTGGGGCAAACGCGAGGCTGTCAGTCCCGCCGAGGGCCTCGAGCGGGTGAATTGTGCGGACCTGCTTTCCGCTTGAGGAGTCGAGGATCAGCACCCGGCCATCCCCGGCCAGGACGTCCCCGGTTGCGACCGCGAGCCGGCGGTCGTCGCGGGAGAACGTCACGGCGTTGGTGGGGCTCCCAAGTTTCAGAGCTGTGGTGACAGGCGCGCCGGTGCGGATGCGCCAGATCGCGATGCTCCCGATGGCCACGTGGCGTGCGGCCGAAACGGTGGTGTCGCTGGCAGCGATCAGTCGATCGTCGGCTGAGAAGGCGACGGACTGGATCGCCTCGGGAAGATGGCCCGTTGGCCTCAGCGTGCTAAATGCCCGCACCAGGTGCGGGGTGCCGCTCACCTCCCAGAGTTTGCAGCAGGCCGCCGTCGCCTCCGACGGCCAGCTCGGAACCAGCGTGCGACCACGCCAGCGCTGTGATCGTTGCTGCCCGTGGGATCGTCAAGGAGGTCTGCGGTTGCAGTGTGTCGAGGGAGAAGATCCCGACAGTGTTGGCAGCCGTCCGCGCGGCGAACTGGGACCCATCGGGCGAGACGGCCAGGGGTGGTGTGAGCGGGGTGATTGGCGTCGGGGTAGGGGCGGGCGCGCCAGTCGTGAACTGGCGTCCGAAGCGGCCCTGGGATCCGAGGTCCCATTTGATTACGGTCCCGTCGAGCGAGCTCGTGTAAAGCGTGCCGCCGTCGGCGCTGAATGCGCTTTGTATGGGGCGGCCGGCATGACCGAAGAGGGTCTGCAACGGTTGTGCGGTCTTTGCGTCCCAGACGATGACCTTGTCGTCGTCGGCGGTGCTCACCAGCCGCCGCCCGTTCGGCGAGTACCGCAAGCTCTCGACGTTTGCGGTGTGCCCGCCGGGCGCGGCGTGGATCGCGCCGGTCGATAGGTCGACGAACAAGATCGTTCCGTCGGGGGAGCCGACAGCGGCGCCCGTGCCGTCGGGACTGATGGCGGCCACGGCTCCAAAGCAGCAGCCGGCGTCGCCCACGACGCGGAGCTGCCCCGGCAGGTTGACTGCGACCGTCCGCCGCGGCGCGAGCGTCCGCGCGTCGAGCGTCTCAGCGGCGGTGTCGCCGAGCACGACCAGGCGGGCCCCGTTGTCGACCAGGCGGATCGCCACCAGACCGCGCGCGCTCACGCGGCTGCTCGAGAGCAGCCGCCCACTCGGTAGCGCCCAGCGATCGAGATATCCAGGTCCGGGTTGGCCGGAGTTGTTGATCACCGCGTACGCGTAGTAGACGGTCTTGCGATCGGGGGACACGAACAGGCTCTCGGCGGAGTTGTCAGCAGCCGTCGTGTTCTCGTAGCGCTGGTCATACGGCAGGCGCGCGAGGCGCCGTAAGGTGTGAGCGTCTAGGACGTCGATCGCCTCTAAGTCGCCTTCTGTGAGCAACAGCAGCGAGCCGTCGGGCGAGTAGACCGGGTTGAGGTCGCCGTTGAAGTTGGGTATCGCGGGGCGCCGCTGGCGCAGGGTCGCGGTGTCATAGATGTACAGGGTGCCGTCGCTCGCGTAGACGAGCAGCGTCCGCCCGTCAGGGCTCAGGGCGAGCCCCTGCGGCTGCACCCCGATTGGCAGGTCGAAGCTGGCGAGCGCGGCGGGGCTGCGCAGCAGGGTCGCCAACAGCGTGCTCTCCGTCTCCTGGCTGCGGTCCAGATTGACGGCCTCGCGCGCGAGCAGCATCGCCAGGTCGATCCGCGGCTCGATCACGGCCTCGGCACCGAGCTTTTGCGCGAGCGCGACGCGCGCCTCGCTGGTCGCGTGCTGCTTTTGTGCGAGCGCCAGGACCCCGGCTATCAGGGAGATGACCAGCAGGACGGCGACCCCCGCGAGCACGCCGCGTAGCCTGCGCGTAGCGCGCCCGGCCGCGCCCCGGCTTGCCGCAATGAACTCCCGCTCGACCGGGCTCAGCTCATCCCGATGCTGAGCAGACCAGTCGAGCGCGGCGGTGAGTCTCGCCCCTCGGTACAGGTCGCCGGGGTCCCGACCGCCTGTATCCCACTCCCGCGAGATCTCGGTCAGATGCGCGTGCAGTCGCCGACCGACCCGATCCTCCTCGAGCCACCCGCGGTAGCGCGGCCATTCCTGCAACAAGGCCTCGTGTGAGATCTCAACCTCACCGTCGCTGGCCGTAAGCAACCGGGCGTCGGTCAGCGCCGCCAGCACCGGTTCGGCACCGTCGATCCGCTCGAGCTCCGCAAGCGGCAGGCGTCGACGGACAAGCGCACCGTCCTCGCCGTGTGCGAGCCGTAACAGCAGCCCGCGCGCAACCCGCCGCCCGGGCTCATCGAGCCGCACATATGCATCCTCCGCGAGCCGAGCGACCGCCCCCCGGCACGCCGCCGCTCGCCGCGTAGCGCTCGGCCTTCAGCACGCGCCCGTCGCGCACCCGCCACAACTCGAGCAGCATCGTCGACAGCAGCGGCAGCCCACCGGGCTCACCGGCAACATCGCCAACCAGATCCTCGACAAGTGCTCGCTCGACCTGCAACCCCGCCCGAGCCGCCGGCAACTCGATCGCCCGCGCCAGCTCCTCACGCCCCATCGGCCCGACCAGCACATGGCTCGAGCTGAGCAGCTCCGCAAACCGGGTGTAGGTCGCGCAGCGGCCGTAGAAGTCCGCGCGCAGCGCCACCACGATCAACACCCGCCGCTCGGTGTCACACGCCGCCTCCGCAAGCTGATCCAGGAACGCCACGCGCTCGCCATCGCGCTCACAGACCGTGAACAGCTCCTCCAGCTGATCCACGGCAAGCACCATCCGATCGCCCGGCTTCAGCCCCGACAGCACCACGTCCAGCTCCTCGCCCCCGAGCGCTCGCGCCAGCTCGTCGCACGGCCGCTCGCCAGGGCGGACCAACAGCTGCCGCCAGCTCGCGCTGCCCGGCAGCGCGCCCGCTGCCAACGCTGACAGAAGCCCCGCACGCAGCAGTGAGGACTTCCCGATCCCCGACGGACCCACGATCCCGACCAGCGTCGATTCCGCCAGTCGGGCAACCAGATCGGACACGATCCGCTCGCGCCCACAGAAATATTCAGCGTCGGAGCGGTCAAAACAAGCCAACCCCTTATACGGACAGACCGCCCGCTCCTCGGCCGCGCTCGCCGCAGTCGTGACCGCCCCCGGCGCCAGCTCGAGCGCCGGATCCTGGCGCAGCACCTGACGCTCCAGCTCCCGGAGCCCGCGGCTCGGCTCGAGACCGAGCTCCCCGCGCAAAAGCTCACTCGTCTGCCGATAGACCTCAAGCGCCTCCGCCTGACGGCCGCCCCGATACAGCGCCAGCATCAGCTGCGCACGCAACCGCTCCTGCAACGGGTTGGACGCGACCAGCCCCTCCAGCTCCCCGATCATCTCCGAATCGGCGCCGAGCGCCAGATCGGCATCGATTCGCTCCATCACCGCCAGCAAACGCAACTCCTCCAAGCGCTGAATCTCGGGCTGAGCGAACTCGAGCAGCGCCAGATCCGCCAGCGGCGGCCCCCGCCACAGCGCCAGCCCCTCTCGCAGCCGCGCGCCCGCCGCCGCGGCATCGCCGCCGGCGAGCAGCCCGCGGCCCTCGGAGAGCAGGCGCTCAAAGCACGCGGCGTCGAGCTGCTCAGGCCCAGCCTTCAGCAAATAACCACCCGCCTGCGTCAAAAGAAGCCCGCCCGGGTCGCCGTCCTCCAGCAGGCGCCGCAGCCGCGAGACCGCGACCCGCGTCGTGTTCAGCGCCTGGTCGGACAACTCCTCACCGAGCAGCTGGTCCACCAATTGCTCGGTTCGGACCACCTCGTTCACGTGCACCAACAACAGGGCCAACAGCGCCCGCTGGCGCTCCCCCCCGAGTCGCAACAGCGTCCCGCCGCGCCACGCCTCAAGCGGACCGAGCATCCGAAACTGAAGCAACCCCCGGGGTTCGTCCCCCATGGCAGGCGATTATCCGCCCCGGGAGACCGCCGCGCAACCGCGTGACAAGACCCGTAACGCGAACGTCACCCGCCCGTCACCCCCCTCCCAGACGCTCCCTGCGACCGGATCGCACACGGCGATCCCCACCAGGAGGCCTTTCAATGACTCGCACCATCCTCTTCCGCCGGATCGTCGCGATCGTGGCTGTCACGCTCGCACTAGGGGCGATCGCCGGCCCGGCCTCGGCCAGGACCTTCGACTTCAACTCGAACGGCTCGCTCGTTCAGCAGAGCAACTCTGCCGGGACCGCCCCAGCCTCGGGCGGGAGCAGCATCGAATGGGGTTACATCGCGATCGGCTCAAGCGCCGCCGCGCTCGCGCTGATCGCAGTCGGCGCGGTCACGACGGGCCGTCGCCGCTCGCGCGAGGACAGGCCACAGCGGGCGACGATCGCCGGCTAGGGCCGATCGACCGCCGCATCCATCCCTCGTTCAGCTGCCCGAACCGGCCAGCGCTCGACTGACAACACGTCGCCGCCCGGAATCGGAGGCGCTCGATGCATCCAACCAAACCCGTACCCACAACCATCTCGCGAGGCCAGAATGACTAATCAAACAACGCGCTTGGACTCGGTGAGGTTCAAGATCGCACGCGCAATCCTGATCGCCCTGGTCGGTACTGGCGCCTACCTGGGCGTGGCCCTTCTGTTCAGCTCGCCCGCGAGCGCCGCAACCAGTCCTTGTTCTGACCCTGTGACCAGCGCACCCACCGGTCCTGCGACCGTGTCGGCCGCATGGACGCCGAAATATGGCAGGGTGCTGGTCATCGGATCGGGGCCCTACCAGGGTTGTTCTCTGTACCTGCTCACCTCAGACCAGCTGCACGCCCTGACCGGCGCGACGTACGCGTGTAGCGACAACCCGAACGTCAAAAACAAGCCGTGCGACACCGTCCTCTGGCCGGCGCTCCTCACCGAGGGCGCCCCGATCGCAGGGCCGGGGGTCAACCCCAGGCTTCTCGACCGTGACCCGCACCGACCTGCCTGGCCTGGGGACGGTGCAGCAGGTGACCTACGCCGGTTGGCCCTTGTACCGGTTCTTTCGGGACATAAGCCCCGGGGACACGGTCGGCGCCAACCTCAACGATCCAGTGACCACTCCCGCAGGCATCTGGTACCTGCTCAACCCGCGTGGCGGCATCCCTGCAACCGGTCAGGCTGAATTGGAGCTCGAGACCGCCCCCCTCGGCGGCACCGGACCCGTGCAGACCGTACTGGGCGCAAGGATGAACAATGACTACAGCCCGTTCCAGAACCAGCCCTTCCCGGTCTACACCCTACGCTCGGACCATGGCCGCGGGTGGGGGCCACTCTAGAAGCCATGAGAGAGACCGCGAGAGCGCCTGTCAGGGAACCTGCGCCGTTTTCTGGCCACCGGTCCTCACCTCCGGACGGCCTGAATCCGGGCCGGGCGTTGACCAGCGTGCCATCGGGGTCATCTTCAGGCCCGACGGCACCCAGCAGGTCACCTACCACCGGCGGCCGCTGTACCTGTTCAACAAAGACGCCTATATCGGGGGCGCCAGCCCAGTAGGGACGCAAGGCATCTACGGAGCGGGTGCGGTCACCCCGTCGGGCGTGTTCAACACGATCCCCCCGCTCCCCTAAGAACTCCCTTCGTTCCGACACACGCAAGCCCCGGCCGACTCGAGATCGACCGGGGCTTCCCACCCTCTACGCGCGAGCTGACGCCGGTGGCCGGCAGCCGGACGCCACCGGTCGGCCAAGAGCCGGCCGATGCCCCAGCGCCGGTCTACAAACGCCGCTCCCAGCAGCCACCGGCCAGCAAACCAGACCGCTTACAGGGCTTACCGCCACTAGCACAAGCAAACCGCCGAAAGACGAGCAAACCGCTCGAGGGGAGCAGAGATGAAAATCAGAATCGATCCGGCGCGCACCAGCAACTCGCCAAACACAAAAGCGACGACCCGGCCACACTCGCTTTTCGCAACCGGGGTGAGGCGATTCTCGCTATTCGCCGCCTGCGTCGCGGTCACCGCGTGTGCCTCGGTTACAAGCGCCCCCCCGCCCGCACGACCAGCCCCTGGCCAGACCGTGGCAGTAGCCCGGCAAACCCGGTCGCGGTGGCCCGACCCAGCCAACTACAACACGATCACCGTCGCAGTTAAGGTCCGCAATCAGGCCCTGCACCTAAAGGCGTGGAACGAAAAGGCCTACGCCGCCCAGTTGGCGCTCGGGACGCTCGTGACCCTCGCGGACTCGATGCTCCCGGGCAGGTGCGCCCGCTTCGTGGCCCATCTCTACGACGAGCTGGCGGACCTCAGCCAGGCCTACCCGGGCGAGAACTGGCACCCGATGCTCGACGTGGTCGCACACGATCCCAGCGCCGCATCAGAGTGCACGGCCCCGCGAGGCGCGCACACCGGCCCGAAGCCGATGCCGGCACGAACCAGCACACCCCCGATCCTGACCGGATAGATCCTCCCACGCCCCGGCAACTCGCACCAAGCGTCGAGACTTCCGCAATCACGAGACACACGTGAGACGTTCGGCAGGCCGACGCCGGGAGACTTCTGCTCGCCGCTCTCAGCAGCCGTGATGAGCGCTGCGACCAACGACTGCTTTCCGCTAAAGCGCTGACCGGCTAGTGAGCGTCGGCGCGAGTGCAATGGCGACGACGCGGTAGCTCGGCGGGGTCGTCCTCAGCGCGTGCCTGACGATCGCGTTTCGCTCACGCCCGTCGACCGGCGCGCTGTCGCGTTCTCTGGCCGGGTCTCCCGCTCAGAGAGCGCGGTCGAGGGGCTCGTCCGGTCGCGCATGAGGCGGCGGCTACAGCTGCCCGCGGTGGGCACCGGCGTGCCGCCGCTCGCCTGCAGCGGGCGTACTCCCGATTTCACGACGGCCATCCAGGCCGTCGCAAAATCGGGAGTAGGTGCTGTCCCGTGTTGGGGGATCGCACAGTCAGGAAAAGGAAACCGAGAACGGCACGGCTCCTTTTGGCGAGGCACGCGGGTACCAAACGGGTACATCCGCATTTGAACGATGCGCTGCCAGCCGTCCACAGCCACGGCGTAACCGCCGAGAACACGGGCGATTCGTCGCCCCTCAGAGCCGATCGCAGCCCCAAGGCGCTGGATCGCACCCAGGAGGTCGCCGGTTCGAGTCCGGCTAGCTCCATCGCCAGATCGCCTGTGCTGACGGGGAGCGCCGGCCTGACCGTCCCGCGACGGAGATCTGCGATGAACTGCTCCAAGGACTGCCGAAAGGCGAGCTGCTGCTGCGGCGTCAGGCCGCGCCAGTCGCGCCAGAACGACGCGAGGACGTCATACGTCGGCATCCGACGAGCCAGCTCGCTCGTCAAGCGCGGTTAGGAAGTCCTCGTCGCTGTAGTAGCGAACCGCGTTTCCGGCCGCTTTGTCTGCCTCGGCCTCGCGCTCCCCGCGCTGCCATTCAGACGTCCAGAACCACGCCTGGTCGGGGTCGATCGGGCCCTCGATGATGCCGCGAAGCAAAACGGCGGCCCCGTCGAGGACTCCATCTGGCAGCTCGTCGACCAGCTTGTGGAGCTCGGCTTTCGTCACAGGCCAGATTCTCTCACTGCTCCAGGCGCGCTCCGCCTGGCCGCTGCGATGGCTGTCTCAGCCTCGATCCCGGGGGGCGTCCTCGAGCTCGTCGATCACGGGGCCATAGCGAGTCAGGGTCAGGCGAGCGTCATGACCCAACTGGCGAGCAACGTAGATGACGCTTCGCCCTTCGTGCAGCAGGAGGGAAGCAAAACTATGGCGCAGGTCGTATGGCCGCGCGTGCGCGAGTCCGGCCGCACGTGTGGCGCGATGGAACGCCCGCCGGCGCCAGGACTGGTAAGCCGCCTGCGTCCACGCCTGACCCTCCTTGATCCAGTACGAGTAGTCCATGTAGCGCGTCCGCGCCAGCTCGTCAGGGTTCACCTACGGAGCGTCGCCGTCGGAGGATGCGGAGCTCGGCACGTGATGTGATCGATGTCACGAGTTCACGTGCTATTGCGTTCCTAGGGTGTGGAGATGCACGACGGAACAGGGGGTTCCACCATGATTGATGTCGCATGTTTCTGCGGATTCAGCTATTCGTTTGAGGGCGAGGCAGGTTCGTGTCCAAACTGCGGTGAGCCCGTGACGATCGCGCGTGCCTCCGGCCGCGCGCCGAAGGGCCACGAGGCACCGACAGCACAATTGACCCAGCGGGAAAGCGCCCCTCCCGAGAAAGTGGCCGCCTGACCGGCGGCGTCACACGGTCCCGGGTGCTCGGCTGAACGACGTCCTAGTCATCTTCTAGGGCGAGCGCCTCGGCCTGCGCGTGCTGACCTTGACCTCGACAGGCGCGCTGGCGGATGCAACGCGGTGCGCGCATGAACCGCCCTTCTGCTTCCCATGCCGAGGAGCCACCCCGGCTCCGTGACCGCTCAGACGTCGAGGAGTAGCGGGTCACCGCTGACCCGTCGTCGACGTCCGCGGCGACTTTTGCTTGACGCTCACGCCGTTGATGGGGCCGAGTTCTTCGTAGGTCGAGCAAAGGACGTTACGGGTCGCCCATCCTGGAGCGCGACCGCTCCTTGAGCATCGCGGTGCGGTGGATGCCCGCGTGTTGGCTGGTGCGTGGTGCGGGCGATGCCTGCGGCCGAGCCGGCGCTCGTGGCGAGTTGCACGACGATCCCGGGCGCGGGTTGGCGCCCGTGCGGTCTCGCCCACCTAGGTAGCTTGGCGGTGCGAGCAAAGGACCGGCCGGGGTCCGCGTTCCTCCCCCGGCCGGTGCGCTCTCAATGTTGCTTGTCGTCAGCTGGTCGTTGCGCGGTGCCGGCGGCGGCCAACGACCGCGGTCGCGGCGCCTGCGCTGAGTACCAGGAACATCCCCGCCGCACCGATCCCGGCGTCGCCCCACTGGAACCCTTGTTGCGATGAAGCCGCTGGCGGATGGATGGACAGGGCGCTCGCACTGTGGGCTCGAATGGCAGGACCCGCGAGGCCGCCGGGTGTGGGCCCGAACGATTTGGTGATCGCCTGCTGGTATGACTGGAGCTGCGACTGCTGGGTGTGCTTAGGTTTCGGGAGGGAGCTGGTCCCGTAGCCGCCGGCGGAACAGACCTCGGAGCAGAGGGTCGAGCTCACGGGACTGCTCGGGTGCGCGGGCGGCGGGTTGAGATCAAACCGAGCAAACGTGGTTGATGGTGCGCTGGCGGCCGCGATTACCGTGACGGCCGCGATCGTGCGCTTGGTGACTTTGAACATGACGTCCTCCATTTGGCTTGGCGGTGGTTACCTGTAGAAGTAGGGGTCAAGCCCCCGAACCTGGGCGATGTCGTCGACGGGCAGCTCGTTACGAGCGACGGTTCTGTGGACCGCTTCTGGGGTGGGCACGTCGTCGACGCAGACCGTGCGTCTTTTCTGGTCGCTTACGAACGCGCTGAGCCAGGTGACGTCCTCCTCGGCGTTTTGCTCTAGCACCCCACGGCAGGGCTCCGCGCCACAGTTTGCGATCGGGATCTGCAACCCCTTAGGAACGGGACGCGCACGACGTATCGCGGCGTCTCGGTCCTCCGGATCGGCTGGCCGTTTGGCACGTCAGCAACCTACGTGCTCACGCCGCGGCGCGCATCGGGAGGCCTCCCCATGTTTGGAGCGGCCGGTGCCTATCTTGGGGCGGTCAGCCCGAGCCGCACCGCCTCAGCCGCCGCTTCGCCTCGGGTTTGGACCTCGAGCTTCCCCAGGATCGCCGAGACGTGATGATCGACGGTCCTCTCAGAGACGATCAGGCGCTCGGCGATCTCGGCGTTACGCAACCCCTCGGCGACCAGCGCGACCACGTCAAGTTCGCGCGCGGTGAGCCCGGCGGGGTTCTCTCGCGTCCGCGCGCGTGGCCCTCGCGGCACACCGCGCGCGCCCCGCTTGCGCAACCGGCGGGTAACGATCGCGGCGACCGAGTGCGCCTCCAGCCGCTGCAGCTCCTGCAGCGCGCCCCGCAGCGGCTCCTCCTCGTCCGCATCCGCGAGTGCGAGCGCTGCCTCGTAGGGACAGCCGAGATCGCTCCACAGCGCAGCGGCCCGCCTCCAGTCCCCGGCGAGCTGGAGCGCGTACGGCTCCGCTGTCTTCGGGGGGATCTCCCCGCCGAGACCAGCGCGCCGCCGCCACGCGACGAGCTCACCGGTCAGCCAACCTGCCTTCCGGTCGAAGGCGAGCCTGAGGGTGCCGGCTGTCGCCTCGGCGACTGCGTCACGGTCGCCTATAAGCCAGCCGCACTCGGCTCGCGCTGCCGCGACCGTCCCACGCGCGGATGCGGAAGTGGGAGCTCCCGTCTCACTACGATGGGCGTGTGAGCGGCCAGAGAGTGCCCGGTGGGGTGGTGCATGAACTGCCCGGTGACCTGCGTAAGGCGCTGATCGCCAACGCCACGGCACTCGATGCGTGGAAGGACATCACCCCCTTAGCCCGCAACGAGTTCATCTGCTGGGTCGAGGATGCCAAGCAGGAGACCACCCGGGAGCGCCGCATCCGACGGACCCAGGAGGAGCTGGAGGAGGGCCAACGCCGGCCCTGCTGCTGGCCGGGGTGCAAGCACCGCGAGCGCACCGGAAGATAGGGTCCGCGTCGGACTATTCTTCGGCTCTCCCGAAGCGGCGCTGGCTCAGCGGTCTTGCCGGAGCGCTCGACGTTCGCGCTCACTTCTGCTTGGTGCCGCGGACAGCTGGAGCTGGGTCCCGAGCGCCGACAAAGTGGAACCCGGACCGGGCGCCGCCATGGTTGTGCTTTGATCAGATCGCTGGGGGGTCTGCTAGCACCTCGACGGACGCGCTCGCTCCCGCGCGCACCACGGCGCGTCGTCGACCGTGCCGAGCGTTCCGGCCAGCTTCGACTTCTGGCTCGCGAACTTGAACTGCGAAGCGAGTTCCGCGGGGACTTCCATCCCTTCGGAGAGCTTGAACCCGACCGCCCGCTTGTCGGGGTCGTCGACGGTGTACATCACGTTGATCGACAGACCGCTCTCGTAGAAGACGTAGGCCATTCTGATGTTCTCGATCTGGAAGGCGGAAGCCTCGAGAGGGCGAGACGAGATGACGATGTCGCGTTCTTCCTTGAGGATCCGGTGCACCCAGTCGATGGTCGGCTTGGCGTTGCTCGCGGGCTCCACCGCGAAGATGTGGTCGTACTTGTTCTTGAAGTAGCGGGCCTCGTGCGCCCGCAGACCAGCGAGCGCGGTCGCGACCGGCGAGGAATCCAGGCCGACAGTCGAGACAGTTGAAATCCACAGCGTAGGGCGTGACGCACTCCGAACGCGCCAACGGCTATCCGTTCACGTCGGCCCGAGACCACTGGAGCCGTGAGCCCGCGGAGCGTCACTTCGGCATCGCCGTCGTCACGTTCAGCACAATTCCCCGGCCGTAATTCGTCACACCCTTCCCTGCGAGGCGCGGCTCGCCGTGACGCGCGCTTGCCCACTCTGCCGCGCGGCATCGGGATGCCCAGGGGCGCATCGTCAAGGGAGGTGATCGCTCCGTCGTTAGGAGGACCTAAACCGCAACTCCCGGATCGCCGCGACCCACGCCCGGTCGGGATCAGTCTGCGAGCACGTCCGGGAAGCCGAACACCAGGACCAGCGCGGGATCGTGGAACTTGATCACGCGGGAGACGCCAGTGGCCGTGGGGGACAACACCACGACGCCGTCGGCTCGGAGAGCGCCGTCCGCATCCCGGTGGTACACGACGGCGGCGGGCTGGCCGTTGGCGGTGGTCGCGATCATCCGCCAGTCGCCCGGCGCGCCCAGCACGTACGTGTCGAGCATGTGGATGCACATCGCCCGGCCCGCCTGCCATTCGCGGAATGGCGTCGCCTCCAGCGTGGCGTCCGCCCGCAGCACCTGTTCCAGCAGGCCGGCATCGGAGCGCTCGAAGGCCGCGACGTAGCCGTCGAGCAGCGCACGCGCCCGCTGGTCAGTCGGTTCGAGCAGTTCCTCGGGCTCCGGCTCCAACGCGTCCAGCCGGGCGCGAGCGCGCTGCAGACCGCTCTTGACCGCCGCCGTGGTGGTGTCGAGGATCTCCGCGGTCTCGGCCGCCGAGAACGCCAGCACCTCGCGCAGGATAAGGATCGCACGTTGGCGGACGGGCAGGTGCTGAAGGCTCGCGATCAGCGCCAGCCGCAGCGACTCGCGTTTGATCACGGCCGCGGCCGGATCGTCGGCCGGTGGGGCGATCCATGCGTCCGGCAACGGTTCCAGCCACGAGACCTCGCCCGGCGCCACCCGATTCGGCGGGCGATCGGGTCCGTCGTACGGACCTGCCAGGCCCGAGGGCAGCAGCCGGATCCGGCGCGGCTCCAACGCAGTCAGGCAGACGTTCGTGGCGATCTTGTAGAGCCAGACCCGAATCGACGCACGGCCCTCGAAGCCAGCGTAGGAACGCCAAGCCCGAAGATACGCTTCCTGCACCAGGTCCTCGGCGTCATGCGCCGAGCCGACCATGCGGTAACAGTGCGCCAACAGCTCCCGGCGGAAACGCTCAGTCTCGGCGGTGAACCGGTCTTGATTCGGTGCCGCCCGCAGATGCGATGTCACGCCGCGAGCTTAGTACTGCAACACGTCTGGGCATGGTCCACCTGCCGACGCCGCCGACAACGCCAGGGCCCCGCCTCAGCCACTAGCAATGACACGGGCACCCTCGCGCAGAGGAGGCGTGCGCGATCAGACCTCATCGAGCTGCAGGATCATGCCACGGAAGGTCGCGTAGCGGGTCAGGTTCGCCGCGGCATCCTCGGCGGTGCGCCGGCCGATCTCGGACCCGAGCGCGGCTTCCAGCGCAGCCATGTCATCCCAGTCCAGCATCACGACCATATAGCACGGCTCGCCGATCACGGCTGCCGGCTCATGACTGCGCGTGTAACGACGCAGGCCCGGGTACTGTTTCGCCAACGGGATGTGGACATCGTTGTAGTGACGCTCGAACGCGTCGACGTCGGAGGGGGTGTCGTACATCACGACGAATCGCGCCATCTGCCTTAGCGGCCGGGTTCACGGTTGGCGTCATCTGTTTCAACTCCTGTCATGGGAACCTCCGGTGTGCGGCGTCACCGGCTCGGTACTAGGGGGTCCTCTCAGGGCAGCAGGGCCAGTTTGCCGACGGTGGCCCTGGCTTCCAGTTCCGTTAGCGCTTTCGGACCGTCGCCCAGTTCGTACACGGTGGGCTGGCCGGGGGCGAGCACCCTGGCCGCGAGGAGCCCGAACATCTCACCCATGACCTCGCCGAAGATCTGCGGTGCGGCCTGGATCAGGATGCCGATGTTCAGGCCGATGACGTGGATCTGGTGCTTGTAGACCAACTCCCAGTTGGTGATCGCGGCTTCCCCGCCGACCACGCCGTAGACGACGACCCGGCCGGTGACCCGCTTGGTCGCGGCCAGGCTGGCGTCGAGCGTTGCGCCGCCGACCGACTCCAGAACCAGGTCGGCGCCCGCGCCGCCGGTCAGTCGCAGGACTTCGGCGGCGAGGTCAGCGCCGCGGGAGTCGATGACGTGGTCGGCGCCTTGCGCCCGTACCACCTCGTGCTTGCCTGGCGAGGCCGTGCCGATCACCGTCGCGCCGTAGTGCTTGGCCATCTTGACCGCGGCCTGGCCGGTCCCGCCGGCCGCGGCGTGGATCAGGACGGTCTGCCCTGCGGCGACGCCGCCCAGCGGCTTGAGCGCCGCCAGCGCGGTCGGCCAGCTCACGACCAGGCCCAGCGCCTGCTCGTCGGCCCAGCCCGCAGGAACGCTGACCGCCGCAGCCGCAGGCAGTGCCATGTACTCGGCGAAGGCGCCGCCTCCGATGCCGACGCCGATGACGTGGGCGCCCGGCTCCGGGTTGGTCACCCCCTCGCCAACGGCGGTGACTTCACCGGCGCCCTCGATGCCCGCCAGGTAGGGCGGCCGCGGGCCGCCTGCGAATGTGCCGTGGGCCTGCGAGATGTCGACAAAGTTGACGCCGGCGGCGGTGACCCGGATCAAGACCTCGCCCGGGCCTGGGCTCGGTACCCGTTCGTCGGTGATCAGGCGCAGGTCTTGCGGGCCGTTCAGCGACGTCTGCTGCAGTGCGCGCATGGTGGTGGGGATGCTCATGGCAATCGGGTTCCTTTCTTTGGCTGCGCGATCGAGGGCGGCCTCTTGGGCGGGCTGCACCGTCGACCATGCAGACCTCCGCCACCGCAGAAAGGAATCGGCACCCCCCAACGCGACCGGGCTTCACCAGCGCTGAGCGCGCTCTAGCCGCAAGCGCTGACACTCCGGTAGCCCAGAGTGAGCCACACCGATCGCGTCCAGCCGAAGCCGACGGGTCGCACATATCTGTCGCGCATGGAGGCGGCGCTACCCGGCGGATCCGCCGAGCGTCGAGGAGATCATCCTGGTGATGCGTGAGGGCCGGGCGCGTATGCGGACAGGCTCCGCGGGTTGATCGCGATCCTGTGGCGCGCGGGCTTGCGGATCAGCGAAGCGCTCGCGCTCGCCGAGTCCGATCTGGACCCCAAGAGCGGGTCGGTGCTGGTCCGCGCCGGCGAGGGCGGGAAGCGAAGGATGGTGGGGATGGACGACTGGGGCCTGGGAGCACGTCAGCCGCTGGGCTGAGCATCGGATCCAGCTGCCCATCGGTCCGCTGGTCTGCGTCCTCGCTGGACCAACCCGCGGCCGCGGTGTCGGCGAGAGCTGCCCCTTCGCCGGCTCGTGGCCCGGGCCGGTGTGCGGCGGCGGTTCGCGCCGCGAGCTACGGCGGGCGTACGCAATCGAAATGGCGACGAAGGGATCCCGCTGCCGATCATCCAGCGCCAGTTCCCGCCAACACGCGCACCTCGGAATCACGTCGATTTATCCGCGGGGGATCGAACACGCGAGATCGTCGACATCGTCCAGCACCGCCGAGCGCCGGTGATCCCATAGAGCGCCGGCCTGCGGCCATGACGATCCCCAACCGGGGCAGGGAGATCGGCGCACCGCGCTGCCCCTCGCCGTCGCGAGACTCGAGGGCCACGACCTCCGCCGCCGGAGAGCGCTACCCATGATGTCCGGGAGCGGACATTTCGGGCGCGTCGATAGCGGTCGTCGAGACTGTTCCTGCTTCGCTCTCGTCGGGCGGTTCCCGGCAGGTGCGACTGGCCGAGGGCGGGCGCGAGCTGGCCTGAGCTGCGGCCTCGTGCGCTTGCATTGTCAGAGGGTGTTAGGTATGCTACCTACCAGGCGATTAGTCTCGCATTGACTCGAGGCCCGCGGGCTGCAGGTGACGGTCGAGAATAGGTACGTGCTGGCCGGGGTTGACTCGGCGACCGAAGAAGGGCGGCTGGCGCTCCTTGAGCGGCGCTTTGACGCTGGGACGATCCGCCGGCTTGGGGACCTCGGTGTCAGAAGCGGGTGGCGATGTCTTGAGGTCGGCGCCGGGCACGGGTCGATTGCCCGTTGGCTGTCGGGGAAGGTCGGCCCGGCCGGATCCGTGGTCGCCGCCGACATCGACGCGCGCTTTCTGACGGGGCTGCCCGACAACGTGGATGTGCGTGAGCTGGACATCCGCGATATGGAACTCGAGCAGGATTTCGATCTCGTCCACTGTCGGGCTCTGCTGATGCACCTGCCGGACCCGGCTGACACGCTGGCTCGGATCGTGGCGGCGCTGCGCCCAGGCGGCGCGCTTCTCGCCGAGGAAGGTGACTTCGGGTTGCTGCACTTCGGCGGTCACCCGAACTCGGCCGCCCAGAACGACGCGCATGAGCAGATCCTGAACGCAATGCGGGAAGCCCGGATCATGGACGGCTACTTCGGGCGCAAGCTCGTCGGGATGCTGCTCGCGCACGGTCTCGAGCTGCAGTTCGCCGAGATCGACGCGGCGACCGGACGCTCCGGGGAGCCCGAGTACGAGTGGCTGCGGACGACAATGCTCGAAGTGACGGCCAAGCTGGTCGCGGCGCGCGTGATCGACGCCGCGACCTGCAGGGTGGTGGAGGAGTTCTTCTCGACGAGCGGCACGGTCGTGACGTCCGTCACTCTCGTCGCGGCCGGGGGACGCAAGCCGAGCTGACGCGTTGCGCGGAATCCGAGCACGCGTCGCGTCGCGTGCCAGTGGGCGCGCCGCTAACGATCGGGTCGAAGCGGAACTCAGCTGGTCCAGCTGGATGGTTCCCCCTTGGTGAATGCGGAACTGTGGCCGGTGCAGCCGCTTCGGGCTGGCGGGGGCGTGCTTCGGCGGTAGCCGACCGTGCGCTGCGGTGCCCATGGCCCCGGATGGACGCGAGTCCTTGGTCGCCTTGGTGACCAAGCGATGCTCGACATGGTGGCCTCGTGTGAAACATTGGCCGTACGCGGGCGGCGCCCGATGTGGGTTCTTAGCCCTGAGTACCGAGCGCGGCGCGGACATGCACCGGCCGGTTTCGCAGCGCTCGCTTGCGGCCGGCGCGAGCGAGGACCTTGGGCACGCGGGCGTAGAGGTCGTCCGCTCTCTGCGGGGCATCCGCTATTGCCATCACGCCCACGGTCGCGAGGGGCTCGACGGAGCTCAGCATGTGGAACACGACACCGCGTCCGCGGCTGTGGTCGAAGCGAAGGTCCTCCCGGGTCGCTCGCGTGAGTAGGCCGGCTTGGCCGAGCACCTGCAACTGTGGGATCTCGAGGTGATCGGTCGCGACGTAGTGCCGTGGGTGCCCCCGACGCGTCCTGAAGCTCGCGGTTTGGGGGTCGTAGCTACCGCCGGTGAGGCGGGCAAGGGTCTGGTACGGGTGCGTCGTTCCGCTCATGCGGAGGTTCACCTCAAGCGCGAACGGCTGCCACCGGTCGTCCACTCCACGGGTGACGAGAAAATCGATCGCGAACCGGCCGATCACTCCCTTATCCGCTAGATGCTCCGCAACCCGTTGCGCGAGGGCGCTGATGACGGGGGCATATGCCCGATCGGCGGGGAAGCGGCAGCCCGCGAACCGTTGCCCGCTGCGACCGTGAAGGATCTGGTCGTGCGTCGAGAGCAGCGCCACTGCTCCCGCGGGCGTGATCTCGAGCTGGACGCTTGGGCTGCGGAGCTCGCGCCCAGTGATGCGCTCTTCCACGACTCCACCCTTGGCAGCGAGCTTGCCCAGGTAGGCGGCTGGGCTGACACCATCCACCTCGGGGACCAAGCGCTGGAGGCGTCGTTCGATCAGCGCACGCTCCCGACCTGCGCCGGGTACCGGGAGTCCTGCCAGGTCCAGTAACGCGTTTCCCTCGCCGGATACTGCTCGGTCGAGCTTGATGACCAGCTCGGCGATCTCGGGTTTCGCCGCCCGGAGTGCGCAGATCGCGTCGACCGCGTCGGGGATCGTCCTGATCTGCTCGGTCCCCAGCGCATGAGGAACTCCGGCCCGGGCGAACAGCGCGCGACTGCCGCTCTTGGTCCCAAGCCAGGCTTGGTCGGGATCGGCGCCGAACATCGGAATATCGAGCCCGAGGGCGATGTCCCGTTCGAGCGTGGTCGAGTTGTATGGCATGAGGTACGCGACCGTCGAATCGGCAAGCGTACGCCGGATCTGCTCGAGCACATGGGGCCGTTCCAGGAGCTTCTCGCTAAGGGGCCGGGGACCGCCGTCGCCTAGCGAGACGAGCCGCAGACGCTTCCGCGCCGACAGCCGAAGTCTCCGGGGTAGAAGCGAGATGTAGTAGTCGATTGTGCGCTCCGCGACCGGTAATGAGGTGATGTACGTCAGCTCCAACGCCGGATCGTGCAGGTCAAACAGAAAGCTAAGAAGCCGCTCCTCGTACGATCGCGTCTCGGCCGGAGGCTCGTGCCATCGGTCGACTGACCGAGACGGCAACACGACCACCGAGCGCCGGGGCGCACCGCGCCCAGCGGTCGTTGTTGCGGCAAGTCGCTGCTGCAAGCGAGTAAATCGCCTCCACTGCCACGCTTCGGCCGCCGGGTGCGCCGTGGGTGCTGGGTGAGCGCGAACGCGCGGACGGACATGGCCGGCCGCTCTCGCCTGTCTCCAGCGATCCCAACGCACTGTCGTCAGCTCGGAGCCCAGTCTCAGTCCTCCCGCCGAGCGGATCACCTCACGGACATGCGCCTGAGCCAGGTGATAGCTCTGATCGTTCATCGGTCCCTTGCAATCTCGTCAAGTCTTCGCGCCGGCAGCTCGGCCGGCTCCAGGCCCCTCAGTGCTTCATTCCGAGAAGTCAGCGGACGTCAGACGACTTCTCACGAACGTACAGACGCAAGGGTGGCGCGAATCCTTCCTCGCTGTAACCGGTTGATGAGCGAACCTCGCGGCGGGCGGAGGCCTCCTTCGGCACGCGGGTGCCGAAGAGAGGTCGCGCGCGCGAGTCGACCCGCCGAGCAACGGGATGGAGGTCCTTTTGCGCTACGCCCGGGCAACGCACCCGCATGGCGGCGAAACCACCCGTCTCCAGCAGGCGACCGCTTCCGCGGTCGAGCCGTCGCCCCCAGGTCCGAGCGTCCGGTCCTCGCGCACGTGGGCCGCTTCTTTTGTGTCGCCGTGCGCCGGGACTGCTCTTGCGTCGTGAGGAAAGGGAGGACCACATGACCCAGGCGGGGGTCGTGCGCGAGCCAAGAACGCGCGCTGGGGGTGGTTTCGGACGCGGGTACTTAGATACCGATATCGAGAGATCGCGGATCAAGGAGTCTTGCGATGACCAGGTCGACTGACGGAATCGCCGCTATCGCGGTCGATTACCTAAACGTGGATAGCCTGTTCACGGCTGAAGAGCTCGAGCTGCGAGACCAGGTCCGGGCGTTCGTGGATGCGCGGATCCGGCCGAACATCAACGTCTGGTATGAAGCCGCGCGCTTCCCGCGTGAACTGGCTCGGGAGTTGGGCGAGCTCGGCGTGCTCGGCATGCATTTGGACGGCTACGGGTGCCCTGGGCGCAGCGCGGTGGAGTATGGCCTGGCGATGTTGGAGCTGGAGGCGGGCGACTCGGGTGTGCGTACGTTCGCGAGTGTCCAGGGATCGCTGACGATGAGCGCGATCCACAAGTTCGGATCTGAGTCGCAAAAGGAGCAGTGGCTTCCGGGCCTGGCGAAGGGCGAGCTGATCGGATGTTTTGGCCTGACCGAGCCGGATGCCGGGAGCGATCCCTCGAGAATGCAAACGGTCGCTCGGGTTGATGGGAACGAGTGGGTGTTAGACGGTGCCAAGCGTTGGATCGGGCTTGCCTCGATCGCCGATATCGCGGTCATCTGGGCCAAGACCGAGGACGGAATCCGCGGCTTCCTCGTGCCGAACTCAACCCCGGGATTCACCTCGACCATCATCGAGCCAAAGCTTGGGATGCGCGCCTCGATCCAGTGCGACGTCACGCTGAAAGGAGTGCGCCTCGGAAAGGAAAACCTCCTTCCCGGCGTGACCGGCCTCAGGGGCCCGCTGGCCTGTCTCAACGAGGCTCGCTACGGGATCATGTGGGGCGCGCTCGGCGCCGCCCGTGACTCCTACCAGGTAGCGCTCGCCTATGCCCTGCAGCGCCGGCAGTTCGACAAGACGATCGCGAGCTTCCAGCTCACGCAACAGAAGCTCGTGGACATGGTCCTGGAGATCCAGAAGGGCCTGCTCGTGGCCGTGCACACCGGGCGCCAGAAGGATGCCGGCACTCTGCGACCCGAGCAGATCTCCTTCGGAAAGCTCAATAACGTGCGCGAGGCGATCGCGGTCTGCCGCGAAGCCCGGACGCTGCTTGGTGGAAACGGAATCACGCTCGACTACACGCCGATGCGCCACGCCAACAACCTCGAGGCCGTCCGCACATATGAGGGAACCGACGAGGTCCACACCCTGATCATGGGGCGCGCAATCACCGCGATCCCCGCCTTCGCCTAGGCTGAAGACCGGCGAGCCGGACTCCGCACGATCGCTTGCATGCTCCGGCCACCCCGCCTCGTACGACCGCGTTGGGACGGGCCGGTCGTCCGTGCTGGGCAGCTGGCGTTGCTCGCGCCGGGCAGGCGCGGTCAGAGCTTCAGCTTGACGGTCGGGGTGGCCGGAACCGTTGGCGCCGCCAGAGCGGTCGCGTGGCCGAGTCGCCCGAGGGTCAAAGCTAATGTGACTCGCCGTGGTTCGCCTCATCACGTGGAATGTGGCCGGTCGCAGTAAACGACTGGCCGAGCAGGCCAGGGCGATCGCAGCGCGGGAGCCGGACATTGTTGCGTTACAAGAGGTCACCCGGCGGACGCGGCCGCTGTGGGATCGCGCGTTTGAGTTGATGGGGCTCGCGCACGTTTCTGCTTCCTCGCTCGACAGCGGGCGGTCCCGCGGTGCCGTGGGTCGGCGAACGCTCGTGATGATCGGGGCGCGCGTCGCGCTTGAGGAGGTGCAGGAGCCACTGGCACTCCCCCGACCCGAGAGCGCGCTCAGCGTGCTTGCGCGGTGCTCCTCAGGCCCGCTGGAGATTCACTGTGTTCATGTCCCCAACGCTGCCAACGGGTGGGTGAAGGTCGAGACCCTCCAGGCGCTGCGGCGCGGGCTCCAGACCCCGAGCCGCGCGCCGCGCGTGCTCTGTGGTGATCTGAACACTCCGCGGCGCGAGTTGCCTGACGGCACGACGATCTCCTTCGCGCGCGACTCCCGCGGCCGGCTGCGTGCGGAGCGCGGGCCCGAGTGGGACGCCGCCGAGCTCGGCATCGTCCCGGGACTTCGCGAGCTCGGCTATCGCGATGCGTTCCGAACACGCCACGGGTACGCGTCGCGGTCGCCGAGCTGGACCTGGAAGACGATCGCAGGGCACGACGGCGGGTGGCGTCTGGACCATACCTTCCTCTCCGCCGGGCTGTTCCCGCTCGCTTGCCAGTACCACCACCACTGGCGAGAGCAAGGGCTAAGCGACCATTCCGCGCTGGAGACCGACGTGGATTTCAGCCACGGCTGACAGCGGCAGACGGCACCGCCGGTTGGCGAGACCCTCGCGACCCGAGGTCATAACTCTGCCCCGAGAGCATCCCGCTCGCCGTGATCCAGGGGCAGCTGGGGCACGCCGACCTCGGAATCACGCCGGCCTGCCCGCGCGGGATCGACAACACCGAGATCATCCACGCCGCACACGAACGAGCCGCCCCCCGGCCGCGAAACCCAGCCAGACCTCCTAACGATCCCCACGTCGCCGTGGCACTCGTCCGGGCCGGTCGGCTGCGGGCGACTGGGTTCGTGGCAAGCACTCGTTCGCTGGCGGCGTCCCTGGCCAGTCCCGAGTAGTCCACCGCTCGGCGCGCTGGCGACTACTTCTGCTGGCCGAGGAGGAGCGCGCCAGCGCAAGTCTCGAAGCGACCGCTCTGTGCGGACGCCAGCTGCTCGTCGTTCTCAAGATCCGGCTACGAGCGGTTTGGGCTGTCCGTGGCGCCAGATGGCGGTCATCGCCGTGTTGGGTGTACACACCCCCGGCAGCCAGTAGCTCTCACGCTGATCCGGCGGGGTCGGCTGCGACGGTGTGGTCGATGATCGCGGCGGCGATCGTCTCTCGGTCTGCAGGGGCGATCCCGTGGCCGGCGCCGTCCAGCCTCAGTAGTCTCGCATCGGGGATCTCGCGAGCCAGCGCCTCTCCGTGCTCGACGGGGAACATCGGGTCCGCGGTGCCGTGGATGACGAGCGTGGGCGCGCCGATCGAGGACAGCGGCCGGCTATGGGACTCGCCCTCCGTGAGCAGGTCATGGTTCCGGCGCGCGGCGAAGTCGCGCGCGCGTTCGATCTCGTGGCGGACGAGGTCGCGCATTTGCGCCTCATCGAACGGGCGCTGGTCTCCCGCGAGCATTTTGCAGTAGCCGACCACGTAGTCGACAACCGAGTCTCTGTCCGACCAATCGACCGTGGCGTTGGAGAGGAATCGCCGGAACTGATCGGTTGGGGTCGGCAGGTCACGGTCGCCGGGCACCGCCGCCGAGGTGCTGATCAAGACGAGCGAGCGGACGCGGTCGGGGAACTCGAGCGCGAGCAGTTGCGCGAACGCCCCGCCGGCGGAGACGCCAACGACGTGTGCGCTACCAAGGCCGTAGGCGTCGAGCACGCCGGCCGCGTCCGCCAGCAGGTTCGCGCCGGTGTAGCCAGGATGCCCTGGCTGGTAGGTGATCGACCGGCCGGTGTCGCGGTGGTCGTAGCGGATCACGAAGCGCCCCGCGCCAGAGAGCGTCCGGCAAAGGCCCTCATCCCACCACAGCATCGACGCCCCCACGCCCTGGACGAGAAGGATCGGCCGAGCTGCCGGATCGCCGAACGGCTCCGTGCAGAGCTCCACGCCGCTTACCTCGATCATCCGTTCGGCCATGTCGCTGCCTCAATCCTCGCCGATCGCGTGTGATAGCCGCAGGTGCGCTGCCTATTCCATAAGACCGGATCAAGGCCTGGAGCTCATCGCCCGCGCCCGCCTTGCCCGCGCACGCCCGAGCCCGCCGCACGACTTCGGCAGCGACGACTCGCCGTCGCCGTAAAACGAAGTCCGCAAGCTGGTCCGGGACACGCTCGGTCGTCGTCTAGGCCGGGCGTGTAAGAGCTGTTGACCTCGGCGGCGTCGGCTCTCGAATCATCACGGAGCATGCGTCCTAAGGAGACGACCGCTCGCGTAGGTAAGCCCACAAGTCCGAGGGTCCTGCCTTGGCTGGGCTCCAGGTGCGATTGTCCACTACGCTCCGTGGATGAGTCCTCCCGCGACCCTTCTCATGTGGTTTCGCCTGCGCTCGCCGGAGCTGGCCGAGGACTTTGAGCGTCTGATGGCGGGGGATCGGGACATCGTCCGCGGGTCGCTGGACACGGTGTCGGATTGGCGTCTTACACGGCCGGCGAGCGTGCCCGGACAGGCGATCGATCAAGCCGATTACGTGCTGATCGCGGAGATCGTCGGAGTGGAGCGCTGGGAGCAACAGGCGAGCGAACAGGTCCAACGCCTGGCGGACGAGTTGGCGCAGCTCGTCTCGAGCCGGGGGATGCTCATCGTGCGACCCGTCCTTTGAAACGCGCGGTCGGCGGGACCCGGCTTCAATCTGAGGTTGAGATGTCGCGGAACTTCCGGCGCGTTCGGTGCGGTGCTTGCGACTTCGGCGCTGTCCCCTGCTGACCGTGACCTTCGGCTCTCCGAGCAGATGGTCGTAGAGGCGCGCGTAGTGACGGCGCGCCTTCGCGGCGAGCGTGGCGGCATGCGAAGCGGCCGGTGTTCCGGTCCCGAACTCTCCGAGCGTCCTGGGTACCGGTGTCCAGGGCGGGGTGCTGCCGGTGGTGCGGGCGGGGGTCGTTGACGGTCAACGATCGGAAGTGGCCAGGTGCGGGATCTGCCGGCAAACTCAACCGCGCGAGCGTTTCTGGGATCCGCGCCAAAAGCGTTTCTTCCGTAGGAATCGTCCTGCCTGCCGCCCAGATCGTGAAAGCAGGGACGGCGGCCTCGCCGGACTCGAGTCCCGTTTGAAGAACGCGTCCAAGGCGAGGTGGTAGTCGTCGATCACGGCCTGGAGATCGGTGATGCCGGCGGGACCGGAGTCGGGCAGGATTAGATGATCGCGGGTACGGCTCGAAGCGCTCAAGCATCGAGCTCATCGAGGTCCGCCGCCTCACTCGTAGCCGAACAGCGGCGCGGCAATCGGCTGAGTCAGCTGAAGCGGCGGAACCAGCGTGTTGGCCCCGACCTGAACCGTCAACAGTGCAGCGCTCTCGCCCCTGAGCCGCAGGACATACCCCCTCGAGGTCGGGTTGATCGTTTCCAGTCGCTCCTTGCCCTGCCACACGCCCTGATCGTTGAGCCGCTGGCCGGCCAGCGTCACGCCTGAGGTCGACGACGCCGAGGGCGCGAGCAGGCGCTGGACGGAGGCCTGGCTGCTCGTGGGCAGGTGGAGGTTGACCAGCGCCGATCTGCGTCCCTTGTTGATCACCAGCACATTGAGTGTGTTGAGCGTGTTGCTCCCCGCCCCCTCTCTCACCGCCCAGACCTTGAGGTGCAGCGATCGCGAGCTGCGGAGCCGCACGGGGACCAGTCGGGCGTGGGCGCCCAGCATGCGCTTGAAGAGGATCAGGCCGTAGAGCAGCGGATGCGTCCCGATCCCTCGCGGGGTGTAGTAGAACGGATCGTTGATGGACTCCACGCGGGCGTGCAGGTTGACCCCTTCGACGCCGGCGCGCATCAGCTCGAACAACGCATCGGGAGCCCACAGCGCGGTGGCGAACGTGTTGCTCACTCCGTTCACTCCGCCGCAGGTCACCGAGTTGATCTCGGTCAGGCGAAGCGAAAAGCCGGCCTTGTGGGCGAGCGCGACCGCGGGGCGGATCGTCCTGGCCATCCCGGCTGTGGCGTTCTCGCTGAGCAGCTTCTGCACTGTCGGGTACAGCGCCTGCCCCGGCCGAGCGCAGGCCGAGTAGGGATAGACATGAGCGGATAGCACGCGCAGCCCGGCATGCGGACGGCGCAGCAGCGTTGAGATCCACGGCAGGTGGTGGGTTGCAATCGCCAGCGCCGGAGCCACCAGAGGCACATGGGGTGCCGCGGAAGCGAGCGCACGAGCGAACGCCTCGTAGGTCCGGGCGTAGCTCGCCGCCGTGATCCGCTTGGGCAGCCGTAACGGGCTGAAAGAGGCTTGCTTGAGGGTCGACGGAGGGTTCGCGGTCAAGATGTCCGTTGCCCACGCAGCGCGGTTATAGATGTCGGGCTCATTGCCGATCTCGAAGGCGGCGAGACTCCCGGCCGGCAGGTTGGCCTGCCGTATGGCTGCCCGTACCCAATTGCCGGTCAGGCGCGGGGTTGTGGAGATCGTGTTGAGGTCGATGATGACCCGCAGGCGGAGATCTTTGATGATGCTGACGGTGCGCGCCACCAGCGCGGGGGTGACCGGGAACGCCCACGGCGGCAGGCGATCTGCCGACTGGTCGAAGATCGCGTGGTCGGCGGAGTCGCCGCCGATGCGTAGAACGAACCGCCCGTCTCCGGGCACCTGCAGCTGCGACAGCACCCGCTCGTACAGAGCGGTGTGCTGCACGTCAACCGCCATCGTCGCGTATTCGGTGGACAGCCCCAGGAAGGCGCGGGGAATGGAGATCAGGGGCGCTTGAGCCGGAGCAGTCACAACGGCCTGGTCTGCCCTCAGGGTCGGTGCGGAGACGTTCGCGCTGGCTGCCGCCGGCGATCCGAGCAAACCGGCGCCACTGCGACCCGGGCTACCACCGAGCAACAGTCCGGCGACCAGCGTCCCGAACAGCAACGCTCCCAGCACACCGCCGCGACCGCTCCGAACATTACGTTCTGGGATCACGGCGGGCCCGATTTCGCGGCGAACGCCATGGGGCTCGAATCATATATCGGCCCTCCGGTTGTGCCGCCTGAACCTCGGACGATCGCTTCGGCGAACCACGCTCCTCGCGCAAAGCGCAAGCCGAGGCGATGTCGGATCGTCGAGCAAGCCGGTGGGTCGTGCAAGGTTAGGCCGGCGGGTCGAGCGTTTCGAGCTCGCCACGACCGGCTGCGATCACAGTTCGCGCCACGCCCGCCCAGGAGTAGCGTTCTGCCACGGTTTTCACCAGGGCTGCGCGGGCCGCGTCCCGCAGCTCGGGAGGCGCGTGAAGCCACCCGGTCAGACGCGTGCTGATCGAATCCACGACCTCCGGCCCGATTGGAAACGATGCGAGCTCGCGCACGGGCTCGGGCAGGCCCTGCGCTAGCGTCCGCGACACCTCAGCCAGACCGGAGTGGGCGGCGCTGATCGGCAGGGCGCCGCAAGCGGCGGCCTCCACAGCCACCATCCCAAACGCCTCCGGGAACGTACTCGGCACGACGATCGCTTCGCACAGCGGGAGGATGCTCGCCAGCTCGTCGTGCTCGAGCCGGCCGGTGAGGATCACGCGTTCGCGCACGAGCCTCGCGGCTTTCAGGTACCGCTCGCGCTGTCCCGATGCCTCAAGCCGCTCCAGGAAGGAGAGGACGAATTTCAGGCTCGACCGCGGCCCCCCCTCGGCAGCTCGCCCCTCCGCGGCGAGGGCGTGGAGAGTGTCCAACCGGCCCGAGGACAGAGCGTCAATCCACCGCTCCACGGCGGCACGGTAGGCACCGAAGCCAATGACCGCCAGCCGAGCGGAAGGGACCTGATCGAGCACGAGGGGCCACGAAGCCAGCAGCAGATCGATGCCCTTCGAGACGATGAGCTTGCCGACGAACGCGATCAGCGGACCGGACCGCGCGGAAACGGCGAGCCGCGCCAGCGCCGTGGCCGTCGCAGCGTGGTCGCGACTGAAAGCAGACTCCGACGCTGCCCGCCCTGAGCTCCGGCTCCCGGTTTCGAGCCGCTCGGGATCCTCCGCGATCCGCTCGGCCAGCGCCCGCAGCGCTGCGAGAGCGCCAGCGCGTTCACGCGGTCGGAATCTGCTGACATCGACACCCGGCGTCCCGAGGCGAGTCCGCGCGGGCAGCGAAGGGTCCTCCAGCGCCGCCCACAGGCTGTGGGCGACGTGGCTCGAACCCACCAGCACAGTCTTTGCCGGCGCGATTCCCTGCCGCGCGTAAGGGAGAAAGCGTGGATGGGGTTTCACCGTGTACTCAAGCGCGCTGCCATGGACCTTTACGGCGTAAGGAACGTCGGTTCCTGATAGCGCTCGAGCTAGGATCGCTGGCCCCATCACGAGATGGTTGGCGAGCGCCACATCGGCACGGCGGCGCGACACCACCTCCGCCACCGCGCGCACGTTCGCTCGCAAGTACCTCTCGAGCTGAGTGTCGGTCAGCTCGGGGAATGGACGCGCCTCGAGGCCCTCGTACCGATCGGGCACATAGACCGGCAGCAGTCCTCCAATATCGGGCCGGTACACGGTGCAGCTCGCCCCGCCCACGCGCCTCACTACCAGCTCTCCTGCGTCCCAGTCGCCGACCGCACCCACAAAGTCAAACTCGTGCGCGTGGCGCTCCTGGCAGACCAGATGAACCTCGTGGCCCAATTCCACCAACGCAGCCGCCAAGTCTGCGTTGTAAACGTTCGAGCCGGTCCCCCGCAGCAGATAACCATGGAACACGAGCACGCGCACCGCGGCGAGCTTAGATCACTAGCCGTAACGGTACGAGGACCCCCGACCAGGCGATGGTCGAGCTCCTCGACATCCCGGAGCGCGATCGTAGATCATCACCGAGCACCGGCCGGAGACTTTGCGCTTTGATCCCCACTACCTCGAGATCGAGCGCGACGAAGGCATCCAGGGTGAAAACCTCGCGGTGATCATGATTGAGAATGGGCGCGAGGACTGGTCGTTCGGGCGTGGCCAGGCGAGCTACCTCGACCTCCCGCGTCAGTCCTGGCGGTAGGCCGTGACTTCACCTTTCGGAGAACTCAGTAACTGCTTCCTGGTCGAGCATCTGGCGCCCTGGTGAATGCATGAGGAGGGAGTGAGTGCGAAGGCATCCCTTGATCAGTGCGTGTTCAATTGACCAATGTGTACTTCCCCAGGCCACCGCTGTCCGGCACGATCACGTCACTCGACGCGTTCCAGGTTCCGCCGCAGCGCACGTGCGGCGGCGCGCATCGCTAAGACCGTCGAGAAGGTGAGGCCGGTAAAGCCCAGGATCCACAGGGCAGATCGGACCTCGTGGTCGTTCGTCATCCCGGCGGCGAGCAAGAGGACCGCGGACGCGACGACCGAGAAGCCGGCGATCGCGGCAATCACAAGGCGATCGACCCAGGAGTCGACCGCGTCGTGGTCATCTCCCGCGAAATGCTCGGTCTGGACGGTGAGGCGGCCGGGGCGCAGCTGATTGGCCAACGTCTCGGCGTGCTCGGGCAGGGTGCGCAGAGCCGGCAACGCTCGCAGGGCCTCGCGCTCGAAGAGCTCCTGCGGCGTCCCGAATGCG
Organism: uncultured Solirubrobacterales bacterium; assembly: GCA_963731355.1. Classification (GTDB taxonomy): domain Bacteria; phylum Actinomycetota; class Thermoleophilia; order Solirubrobacterales; family Solirubrobacteraceae; genus Palsa-465. The sequence continues at coordinate 299,868 of CAVSUS010000011.1, forward strand.
TCTCGGTGCTCCTCCACGACAATCTGCTGGCTCTCTGTCACCAAGCTGAACTGAGGGTCGATCCGCCTGAGGGTCCCCTCGAGCGTGAACAGCGAGCGCGCCAAAAGCGTGACCGACGGCGGCGGAGCGAGCTGATGGCGCTGCATGACCGAGAGAACCTCGCCGATCACGCGGGGATCAAGCCCGGCCGACCCATCGAGCGCGCCGAGTTGAACGGCAAGTTCACTCTCGAGCGCGCGCAAGTCAGCGCCCTGATTTCCCGACAGGTCGCGCGCCGCCCGCGCCAGCACGCTGACATTGTTGGTTGCGACACCGAGCGCGATCCCACGGAGACCATCGAGTGAGCGGGGGTCAAGACGGCCCACGGAGCCGAAGTCGAGCATCCAGATCGTGCCGGCGTCGTCGATGAGCAGGTTTCCCGGGTGCGGGTCGGCATGGAAGAGCCCGTCGTCCAGCACCTGACCCAGAAACGACGACAGCAACCGTCGGGCGAGCTCGGACCGCGAGACGGACGAGGCCGCGAGTGCTTCAGGGTCGGCGATCGCACGCGCGACGACCTCCTCCATCACCAGGACGCGATCGGTGGACAGCGCGAGTAGACCTGTGGTACCGCGATGCCCACATCCCCGGACCGGTTTTCTCTCAGCCGCGTGCCGACAGACGCCTCGTGGAGGTAGTCGAGCTCCTGCTCCAGACCGGCGATCAGCTCGTCGCTGAACGCGCTGAGGTGGATCTCTCGCCCGAACTCCACGCGCCGCTCGAGCTGGTTGGCCGCCAGGCGCAACACGCCCGCATCGCGCGCCACAACCTCATCGATCCCGGGCCGCTGAACCTTGACAACGACGCGCGTGCCGTCGAACAGGACAGCCCGGTGCGTCTGTCCGATCGACGCCGCTGCCAGCGGCTCGAAATCGAACGAGCCAAACGCCTGCTCGACCGGTTCGCCCAACGCCTTCTCGAGCGCCGCCCGAACGTCCTGCTCGGGGACGGGACGCACGTCAGCCTGCAGGTTCGAGAGCTCGTCGGTCAGGGCGTCAGGCAGGACATCGGTCCGCGTGGAGGCGATCTGCCCCAGCTTGACCAGCATGCCGCCCGAGTCCTCGAGCACGATCCGCATCCGCCGCGCGCGCTGCGCGTGACGAGATCGAGGCCGATCGCGAACGGCATCCCCGCCAGCACCCCAAACGCGATCACCACCGCGGCGGCCTGGAGCCAGTGCCCGAACGAGGTAGCGTTGATCACACGACCGCCACCCTTGGACCGCGTGCCTATGGTGTATGCCGCCGCGTACAGCCCGGCGATCCATCCCACTGCGCCCACGAGCGCACCCCGCCAATGACCCAAACGGATGCCGAGCAACCGCCCCGCCAGCTTCCCCACGATCACGACGAACAGCACGAACAGCGGGATAGAGAGCACCAGGCTCATCGCGGGGAACCTCGCAACTTAGTCTCTCTCAGCATCAAAACTGCCCTCCGGCCGGCGCCCCTGTGGGTGCGCTAGCGCGTATCAACGCCCACAGCGGTAAGTATCCAGATTAAGAGGACGTCGCGCTGCCGGAAAGTGCCGCCGGGGACGACTGCCACCGAGAGCCGGGGGAAAACGGAGAGGAGGGTGGCCGGGTGCCCGATGCTCGACGGGAAGCGCGGGTCCCGATCAGCTGTCCAACCCCATCCTTGCCGACGGCAACGATCGATTGTTAGGACAGGTCGACCCCGAGCGGGACGGACTGCCGGGACTCACACGTAACGGTTCGCTGCCGGCCCGATTTGACCTAGGGAGGCGCTTAGTCACCGAACACGCACCCGAACGGGTTTCAACTGAGCGGACCGCAAGCTGTGGTCGACTCGAGCGGCAGATCCGCCCCCAGGATCTCTTGGCTGGGTTGCATCCGGGCGATAGCAGGGTAGGAGACGAGTATGAGCCCTGAGGAGAACCGTGATATCCGGGAGCTGCAGGACCGCGCCGACCGCGACGTGGATGATCTCGAGCGCCGCAGCGAGCGTCTCCGGCAAGAAGTCGAGCAGACGCGCGCGGCGTGGAAAGCCAAACGCGCCGACCCCGCGGTGCCGGGCGCGAACCCCCCGAGCGAAGAAGCGGAAGGAGAGGCCCAGGAGTCACCCGGGCCCGAGGCGCCTCCGGAGGGCGCCTCACCATCCGAGGCCGAAACTCCGTCGGAAGGGGCAGTCGGCCCTCCAGCAGATACCTAACCTCCGCCGGCCGCCCGCAGGAGACGGTCGGAGAGCTCCCGCAGGTGCGCGGCCAGCTCGGGCGGCTCGTGGACGTCGAAGTCGACGCCGAGCATCGTGATCCGGAGCGCGAGCCAACCGAGGTTGTCGTCGCCGGTCCGGTACTCGCACCGTCGTGCGTCGATCGGCTCGATCGTCCCGGAGTGGAGCGGCACTCGGCGCGCGATCTCCTCGGCCGCGACGTGCAGCGTGACGCGGGCCTCGAAGCGGTTCGGCGCCTCGATGATGCTCTGCCGTATGTATGCGGCCGCGTCCTTCGCCGGAAGCCTCCGCGGGGAAAAACGAACGCCGGTCGAGGCCGGCCTGGCCAGCCGATCGACGCGGAATGTCCGCCAGTTGCCTCGGCCGCGATCCCAGGCGAGGAGATACCAGCGGTGGCCGAGATTGACGAGGCTGTGTGGCTCGACGTGACGGCGGCTGTCGATGCCCTCGCGGCTTCGATAAGCGAATCGCAGGCACTCGCCGTCGCGGCAGGCCGCGGCGATCACGGTCAGGTGTTGAGGTTCCACCGTCGGACCGGCAAGGGGGGGTGCGACGGTCGCGGATCCCAGCGCGGCAACGCGCCTGCGCAGGTGCGCGGGCAGGACCTGCTCGAGCTTCACGAGAGCCCTCACGGCCGTTTCCTCGATCCCGGTCACCGATGCGCGCGTGGCGGTGCGAAGCCCAACCGCGATAGCGATCGCCTCTTCGTCGTCGAGCACGAGCGGGGGCATGGCGGTGCCGGGCCGAAGCCGGTAGCAGCCGGCGGGCCCCGTCACCGACTCCACCGGATAGCCGAGGTCGCGGAGCCGCTCGACGTCGCGACGGATCGTCCTGCCCGAGACTCCGAGCCGATCGGCGAGGTCGAGGCCGGACCACTCGCGGCGGGCCTGTAGCAGCGCCAGCAGCTCCAGCAGTCGGCTCGAGGTCTCGGTCACGGACAAACCATGGTCGCGAATATTGCGGACAGATCCTGACCTAAACCGCCGGTACGGTGCAGGCAACTGTCAGCTACCGGAAGGAGCAGCAATGGCCGAGCGAGACGGATACATCCCCGGCGTTCCCTGCTGGATCGACACCAGCCAGCCAGACCCAGAGGCTGCCGTCGCTTTCTACGGCGGTCTGTTCGGCTGGGAGTTCGAGGACGCGATGCCGCCGGGGTCTGAGGGCAAGTACTTCATCGCGCGCCTCCGCGGCGGCGACGTCGCCGCCGTGGCGTCGATGCCCGACGCGGCGCCGCCGACGGCGACGTGGAATACCTATATCTGGGTCGAGAGCGCCGATGAGACCGCGTCGAAGGTCCGGGAGGCGGGCGGCAAAACGCTGATGGAGCCGGTCGACGTCAACGATGCCGGCCGCATGGCGGTGTTCGCGGATTCCGAGGGCGCCGTGTTCTGCGTCTGGCAGGCGAAGAACCACAAGGGCGCGCGGATCGTCAACGAGGCCGGCTCGTTGAACTTCAACAACCTCAACACTCGTAAGCCGGAGGCCGCGAGGAGGTTCTACGGCTCGGTTTTCGGGTGGCAGACGCTGGCGATGGACGCCGGCGCCGCGGCGTGGACGTTGCCCGGCTACGGCGACTACCTCGAGCGCGACAACCCCGGGCTTCGCGAGCGGATGGGCGCCATGGGCGCCCCGCGCGGCTTCGAGGACACGGTCGCGACCATCGGCCCGATCCGCGACGACGAGCCGGAGACGCCTGCGCACTGGAGCGTGACGTTCGCGGTCGACGACGCGGACGCGACCGCGAAGAGGGCGACCGAGCTTGGCGGCACGCTCCTAGCCGCGCCGTTCGACGCGCCGTGGGTGCGCATGACCGTGATCGCCGATCCGCAAGGAGCGACGTTCATCGCCAGCCAGTTCGTCCCCGAGAACAAGGACCTCGCCGGTCGCGCCGGCACATCGGTCAGCGCCGCGTAGGCGGCACCCAGGCAGGGCGCCACCGGAACACCCGAACCGACGACCCACGAGGGCGAGGCGGCGCCGGCGTTCTCCTCGCCTCGTGCGGCTCGCCCCACCCCGAAGACGACTGGATGGATGTTGCGAGTGCGTTCCGAGATCCTTCAGCAGGTGCTGAGCGAAGAGCGCTCCGTCACCGATCGTCTTCGGGTGTTGGTGCTGTGCGCCGACATCGGCGAGGGTCATGTCACCGTCGCCCGCTCGCTGGCGCACGACCTGGCCGAGCGGGAGGAGGTGGAAGCAGTCGAGTTGCGGGCGGACCTCGATGTCCTCGGTCCGCGCCTCGGACGGTTCCTCACCAGAGGTTTCAACCTGCACATCGACCAGATTGGCTGGAGCTACGATCTGGCCTACCGGGTTTTCTTCGAGCACTCGCTTCCGCGGCGGGCTGGGCATCTTGCGCTGGCCGCGCTCGGCCAGCGCGGTTTGCGGCGCACGCTTGCCGAGTTTTCACCGAGCGTGGTGGTGACTGAGTATCCGGTGCTGAGCGCGGCGCTGGGTCAGTTGCGCGCGCTCGGTCGATTGTCGGTCCCGCTCTGCTCGTCGATCTCGGACCCGGCGGGTCTTTACTACTGGGCTCATCCGGGGATCGACCTGCACCTGCTGTCCTGGCGCGAATCGATCGCGGAGGTGGACCGAATCGCCGGCGAGGGGCGAGCCGTTACCGTTCGCCCACCCGTTGACCGCGGGTTCTTCACAGCTCCCGGTCGGACCGAAGCACGCGCGCGTCTGTCACTCCCGGAAGGCGCGCCGGTGGTGCTCGTGTCAGGAGGGGGTTGGGGCCTGGGGGACCTGGCCGGCGCTACACAGCTCGCGCTCGCAGCGCGGAGCGACATCATCGTGGTCTGCCTGGCGGGACGGAGCCACCGAACGCACGAGGAGCTCCAGGCCGCGTACGGCGACAATCCCCGGGTCCAGGTTCTCGGCTTCACCGAGCGGATGCCGGAGCTGCTGGCCGCGGCCGACGTGCTGGTCCACACGACCGGCGGCACCACCGCGCTCGAGGCGAGAGTCGTCGGGTGTCCGCTGATCAACTACGGCTCCGGCGTGGCTCATGTCCGGGCCCACGCCCGGGAGATGGCGAGCATGGGGCTAGCCGAATGGGCAAACGGTCGCCGCCCACTTGGTCCGGCGCTGATGCGCACGTTGGCGCGGGGCCGTCCCGCTCTCTCGCGACGGACGGGCTGCCCGACGCCGCGAGTGTGGTCGTGGATCTCGCCCGCTCCCGCGTCCGCCAAAGCGGGAGCGGGCGCGAGTAAGTTGTGCGTGGTGAACAACGACGTCGAGCAACTACGGTTTGATGCGAGCGGTGGGATTCCCAACAACCCGCGGCTGACGGCGATCGTGAGACACGGCGTGGAGGCGATCGTCGAGAACCCGGACGCGTGCGAGGAGCTGTTCGCCTTCAACGGCTGGGCCGGCAGCTGGCGGGACGGGATCTTCTCGTTTCACCACTTCCACAGCAACGCCCACGAAGTGCTCGGGATCGTCTCCGGCGAGGCGACGGTGCTGCTCGGTGGTCCCGACGGTCAGGAGGTGCATCTGGTCAGCGGGGACGTGGTCGTCCTACCGGCCGGAACCGGACACAAGCGCCAGGCGGCAAGCCCCGAGCTGCTCGTGATCGGAGCGTATCCGCGGGGGCAGGAGCGCTACGACCTGCATCGCGGCGATCCGGCCGAGCTCGAGGCGGTGAAGGGCAACATCGCTCGCGTGCCGCTGCCCGAGAACGATCCCGTCGACGGGCGGACCGGTCCCCTGGCCGTCGCCTGGTCTTGACCTGTAGCGCCGCGCCTACAGGGTCTCCCCGGCACGGCCGAACACGATCTCCGGCACGACGCAGGACGGTGAGACCCGGAGCAGGAAGAGCACCGCCTCCGAGATGTCGCTCGGTCGCAACATCTCCTCGGCCGGAATCTGCTCCTTGATGAAGTCGCTCATGTCGGTGTCGACAAAGCCGGGACAGAATGCAACCGACTTGATGCCGTCGCCGTTCAGCTCGAGGTTCATGGCGCGGGTGTAGGCGACCACCGCCGCCTTCGTCGCCGCGTACACCGACAGCCACGGCTGCGGCGATTTCCCGGCCATCGACGAGAGGTTGATGACCAGCGCGCTCCGGTGCTCGGCGCCGGCTTGGCGAAGCATGTCCAGGCACTCGCGATAGAACAAGATGATCGAACGGAGGTTCACCCCGAGCTGGAGATCGACGTATTTGGTTTGATGCTCGCCGGCGGCCGCTCCGATGCCGATCCCTGCGTTGTTGACCAGGACGTCCAACCGGCCGAACCGCTCGCGGTGGCGGCGCACGACCTCCTGAATCGCTTCCTCGCCGATGAGGTTCGCGGCGACGCTCTGGATCTCCGACCCGTTTTGGCGAAGTGCATCGGCAGCCTGCTCCAAAGTGTCAGGCTTGCGAGCGGTGATCGTGAGGTCGTATCCCTCGGCGGCGAGGGTCTCGGCGATCGCGCGTCCGATTCCACGGGATGCCCCGGTGACGATTGCGGCACGGTTTGGCACGGTCGATCCTTTCTGGCGAAGACTTGGTGCCGAGAATCTGACAGGAAATGACGCCCGGGTGTGCGCCTCTCAGCGCGACAGCCGGTTCCGGTCGCGGAGTGCGGCGATCACCTGCTCGGCGGCCTGCTCGGCCGTGCAGGTGACCGTCACCAGCTCGACCTCCGGGTTGGTGGGAGGCTCGTACGGCGCGTCGATACCGGTGAACCCCGTCAGCTCCCCCCGGCGCGCCTTCTTGTACAGACCCTTGCGATCGCGCCGTTCGGCGACTGGGAGCGGGGTGTTGACGAACACCTCGACGAACTCGCCCGGTTCGAGCAGGCCGCGCGCGAACTGCCGCTCGCTGCGGAACGGGGAAATGAACGACACCAGAACGATCAGGCCGGCGTCGACCATCAGCTTCGCGACCTCTGCGACGCGCCGGATGTTCTCGACCCGGTCCGCATCGGTGAACCCAAGATCCCGATTGAGCCCGTGGCGTACGTTGTCGCCGTCGAGCAGGTAGGTGCGATACCCCAGGTGGTGCAGTTTGAGCTCGACCAGGTTCGCGATCGTCGACTTGCCCGCGCCGGACAGCCCCGTGAACCACACCACGGCCGGCCTCTGGCCCATCTGGGCGGCGCGGGCCGACTTGTCGATGTCCAAGTGCTGGTGGTGAATGTTGTGGGCACGGCGCAGCGCGAAAGCGATCATCCCGGCGCCGGCCGTCTCATTGGTGACCCGGTCGATGACGATGAAGCCGCCGGTGTCGGGGTTCTCCGCGTAGGGGTCGAACGGGATCGGCTGATCCACCGCGACGTTGCAGACCGCGATGCCGTTGAGCTCGAGCGTCCTCGCGGCGATGTGTTCGAGCGTGTTGACGTTGATCGCGTACTTGATCCTGGTGACGGCTCCGGGGACCGTTCGCGCCCCCACCTTGAACAGGTAGCGACGCTCGGGCAGCAGCGGCTGATCGCTCATCCACACGAGCTTCACCTCGAACTGGTCCGCCACCTCGGCCGGGCTGTCTGCGGCACAGATCAGGTCGCCTCGTGAGACGTCGACCTCGTCGGCCAGCGTCAAGGTGATCGACTGATCGGCGAGCGCCCGCTCGCGGTCGCCCTCGTAGCTCACGATGCGAGCCACCGCGGTCTCGATCCCCGATGGCAGGGCGCGGATGCGCGCCCCGGGACGGATCACCCCGCTCGCGATCATCCCGGTGACCCCGCGGAAGTCGAGGTTCGGGCGGTTGACCCACTGGACCGGCATCCGAAACGGCAGCTCGGCAAGGCGGTCCTCGTCGAGCTGGACGGTGTCCAGGTAGCTCATCAGCGTGAGCCCGCGGTACCAGGTCATGTGTTCGCCGTGGGAAACGACGTTGTCGCCCTTGAGCGCCGAGATGGGAATCGCGACGATGTCCTCCAGGCCGATGCCGGCCGCAAACCGCCGATACTCCCGCTCGATCGCGCGGAAGGCCCGCTCGGAGTAGTCGATGAGGTCCATCTTGTTGACCGCGAGCGCGACGTGGCGCACCCCGATCAGCGACAACAGGTAAGAGTGGCGGCGGGTCTGCGTCAGCACCCCACTGCGTGCGTCGACGAGTATCACCGCGGCATCGGCCGTCGAGGCACCCGTGATCATGTTGCGCGTGTACTGCTCGTGCCCGGGTGTGTCGGCGACGATGAACTTGCGCTGCTCCGAGGCGAAGAACCGGTGCGCCACGTCGATGGTGATCCCCTGCTCGCGCTCGGCCACGAGCCCATCCAGCAGCAACGCGAAGTCGAGCTCTCCCCGCTGCGTGCCGAATCGCGCCGAGTCCCGCGCGAGCGCCGCCAGGTGATCGTCGAACACCAGGTCGCACTCGTACAGCAGTCGGCCGATCAGGGTGCTCTTGCCGTCGTCGACGCTCCCGCACGTGATGAACCGCAGCAGCCGCTTCTGGCGCTGCTCGAACAGGTATCGCTCGATGGACCCGGGGCGACCCTGAGCGGTGACGCCCATCAGAAGTAACCCTCCTGCTTCTTGCGCTCCATCGACCCGGTCTGGTCGTGATCTATGAGACGCCCCTGTCGCTCGGATGTGCGAGTCAGGAACATCTCCCGAATGACCTCCGGGAGGGTCTCGGCGGAAGACTCGATCGCGCCACTCAGCGGATAGCACCCCAGCGTGCGGAAACGAACCTTGCGCAGCGCCGGCTCCTCCCCCTCCTTCAGCGGGAGGCGATCGTCGTCGACCATGATCAGCATCCCGTCGCGCTCGACCACCGGTCGCGGCTTGGCGACGTACAACGGGACGATCGGGACCCCCTCGACGTAGATGTACTGCCACACGTCGAGCTCGGTCCAATTCGACAATGGGAACACGCGGATCGACTCGCCCGGCTTCTTGCGCGCGTTGTACAGACGCCACAGCTCGGGACGCTGGTTCTTCGGGTCCCACCGGTGTGCCGCCGAGCGAAAGGAGAACACGCGCTCCTTGGCGCGCGACGCCTCCTCGTCCCGCCTGGCGCCGCCAAAGGCGACATCGAAGCGGTACTTGTCGAGTGCCTGTCTGAGTGCCTGTGTCTTCATCACGTCGGTGTGAACGGCCGATCCGTGGCTGATCGGACTGACACCCGCATCGAGCCCCTCCCGATTGACGTGCACGATCAGCTCCAGACCGAGACGCGCGGCCGTGGCGTCGCGAAAGGCGTACATATCGCGGAACTTCCACGTCGTGTCCACGTGCAGCAACGGAAACGGCGGTTTAGCGGGATAGAACGCCTTCACAGCCAGGTGCAACATCGCCGAGCTGTCCTTCCCGACCGAGTAGAGCATCACCGGGTTCTCGGCCTCGGCAATGACCTCGCGCATGATGTGGATGCTCTCGGCCTCCAGGCGCTGAAGATGAGTGAGCGTGCCGGAGCCGAGATCCGCCGCCGGGACCCGGCGTCCATCAGCGCGGTTCATACACACCCATCGTATGCGAGGTCTTCCCGGTCAGACGCCTGCCGATCGCTTTAACACGTGTTCTGGCGGAAAGTCGTTGAGCTATAGCAAAGCCGATCATTGATCAACCTATATGGTCATGTAACATTTGTCGATCGATGCGCGTCTACGGGTGGTCGAGCTTGTGGGGATCGGGGGTGGCCGCCGCGACCTCATACCGAAAGGAGACACCACGATGAAGATCGGTCGTCTGCTGCTTCGAATCACGGTCGGCAGCCTGTTCATCGGACACGGCACGCAGAAGCTGTTCGGATGGTTCGGCGGGTACGGTCTGGACGCCACCTCCCAGGCGTTCGAGGGAATGGGCATGAGACCCGGGCGGGTTCACGCGACCGCCGCGGGAACCGCCGAGACCGCCGGGGGCACAGCCCTCGTCCTCGGTTTTGCGACGCCCCTCGCCGCCTCGGCACTCATTTCCGTGATGCTCACCGCGATAAATCGCGTCCATCTAAAGAACGGCCCGTGGGCGACGAACGGCGGCTACGAGTACAACCTCGTGATGATCGCCGCGGCCCTCGCCCTGGCCGAGGTGGGACCGGGCGAGCTGTCGCTCGATCACACCTTGGGCACCGAGAGGTCGGGTCCCGGGTGGGCATTTGCGGCCGTGGGCGCGGGCACCATCGGTGCGGTCGGAGCACACCTCCTCGCCGAGTCTCAAGCGCCGCCTCCGGAGCCGGCGGGCACGGAGCCGGCCGCCACTACGGACGCCGCCTCACCGGTGGAGGAGCAGGCTCAAGCCTGACCTGGGTGATGCGTCGCCGGCGGCCCGCGTGGCCGCCGGCGCCGACAGGGCGGTTCGGAAAGACTCGACCGCCGCCTCCGTTCCGGCGCTGGCCGAGCTGGGGCCGCTCATTCCAGCAGGCCCCGGCGCATCGCCTCGGCCACGGCGGCGGCGCGGTCGGACACGCCGAGCTTCTCGTACAGCCGCTGGGTGTGGGTCTTCACCGTGCTCGAGCTGATGTACAGCTCGGATGCGACCTGGGGAATCGAGAGTCCGCGCGCGAATGCCCGGAGCACTTGGTGCTCGCGCTCGGAGAGCGCCGGCGCGCCTGGCCCGGCCCGGAGACGGATCTCCTCGGCCAGGCCGCCCGCCAGCTCCGGCGGAACAACCGTGCGGCCTCTCGACACGCTGAGCACAGCGTCGACGATCTCATCCCGCCGCGCCTCCTTGGGCAGATAGCCGGCGGCACCCTCCTGCAACGCCTTGAAGACGATCGCGCTGTCGGTGAACGCGGAGAGGAGCAGCACCCTGGTGGGCATCTGGTCCCGGACCAAGGCGTGCACCAGAGCCAGCCCGTCCATATCCGGCATCTGGTAGTCGACGAGGGCGACGGCAGGACGCTCGCGCTGGATCAGATCGAGCGCCTGGCGTCCATTGTCGGCTTCCCCGACGACCTCGATCTGTCCGCCGCGAGTGAGTCCTCGAATCACGCCATCGCGAAAGAAAGGGTGATCGTCGACCACAACCACCGTAATCTTGCTGTCGCTGGTGGACATTGACCCCGTTCGCAGGATAACCGCGCGCGAGCAGGTACCCGCGGTCGATCCGAGTTCGAGCCCCGAGCTCGAGGCGGCGGTGCTCGAACACACCCGGCGGGGCGTACGCCTGCAGGTCCTGCTGCGCGGCGTGATGGTGGTGTTCGTCCTCTTGACGGTGGCGATCGTTCCGCCGATCCACAACAGTGCCGGCTGCGACGCGATCGCGGGTACGTACGCGGCGTGGGCAATCGCCGTCGGGGTCTGGGGATGGCGCGGCAGCGCCGCGGCTCTGCGATTTGTCTGGGTGGCGCTGTTCGTGGACCTGATTGCGCTCGCGGCCCTGACGTTGTTGGCGGGGGCATCGGCAAATCAGAGCTGGACAGCGGATGTCCTCGTCAACGGCTTCTTCCTCGTCCCCCTGCTCGCGGCCACCCAGCTCCGACCCGACGTGTGCGCGGCCGTAGTGGCACCGACGGTCGCCGTGTACTTCCTCTCCAGCGCCCTCACCAAGTCGGCCAACGTCGAGCCATGGGGTTCGATCGCGCTTCGGACGCTCGTGCTGGCCGGCCTGGCGGGCGGCTGCGTCGCACTGTCGTGGATCCAGCGCTCGCGAGTGGCGACGATCAGCCGTCTGGTCCGCGACCGCACCAGCCTGCTGGGCGAGCTGATCACCACCGAGGACCGCGAACGGCGCGCCCTGGCCGAGCACCTGCACGATGGCGCGCTCCAGTATGTGCTGGCGGCACGACACGACCTAGAGGACGCCCGCGACCTCGCCGACCCGGCCGCGTTCGATCGACTCGACCAAGCGCTCGGCGAGTCATCGCGGCTGCTGCGCTCGACCGTACGCGATCTGCATCCTGCGGTGCTGGAGCAGGCCGGTCTGGCACGAGCGCTGCGCGAGCTTGCTGAAGGTGCGGGGGCGAGCGCCGGGATCACGGTGGCGCTCGACCTCGACGGCTGGAATCCTGAGCTACGTACGCCCGCCGACCGCCTCTTGTACGCCACCGCACGCGAGCTGCTCGCCAACGTGGTCGAGCACGCCGACGCGCGCTCGGCTCGGATCACGCTAGCTCACCACGACGGGTACGCCGCGCTCACGGTCGCCGACGACGGCCGCGGCATCGCCGACGGCACCATCGACGCGGCCCTGAGCGAAGGACACATCGGTCTGGCCTCCTACCGCGTCCGCGTCGAGGCGGCCGGCGGAAGCCTGACGATCAACAGCGCCCGACCGTCCGGCACCGTCGCGCGGGTCGAGCTGCCGGTGGGGCCGACCGCCCGTGCGGCTGGATCGCCGTTGCCCGCCCCGAGGCCGGCCATCACGTAGGTGTTCGCGCAGGGGCGGGCTGGTCGCAGACGCTAATGTCCGGATCATGGCGCCGCGGGAGTCAACGATGCTATCCGGAACGGCGGTCGGATGACGGCGATCGCTCCGCGCCACCTGCGCGACCATTGCCTGGCTCCGGAGCGGATCGACGCACCCCTGGATGGTGCGGGACGCTACGGCCGGATGTTCGACCTGCCGGCGCTCGAGGCCGATGAGGCGATACTCCACAGGATCGGGGCAGCGGGCGGCTTCTGCGACGGGGGCGACTGCGAGGACGACTCGAGCGTCGAAGCCGGGTGGCCGTTCTTCGGGCAGTACGTGGCCCACGATCTGACCGCCGATCGCTCGCCGCTGCGTGCGCACGCCGACGTCGAGGCGCTGCGCAACATGCGCTCGCCGCGCGCGAACCTCGAGTCGCTGTACGGCGGCGGCCCGGTCGGCTCGCCCTATCTCTACCAGCGCGCCGATCCCGTGAGGCTCCTCGAGAACGACGGGGACCTGCCGCGCAACCAGGAGGGGCTCGCGCTGATCGGTGACCCGCGCAACGACGTCCACGTGTTCACGGGCCAGATGCAAGTCGCGTTCATCGCTGCCCACAACCGCCTCGTGGACCGGCTCCGCGAAGACGGGGCACCCGAGGAGGACCTGTTCGACGAGGCGCGCCGGTCACTGAGCTGGCATTACCAGTGGCTGATCGTCAACGAGCTGCTGCCCGGTCTGGCCGGAAGGGAGCTGATCGACGAGCTGCTGAGCTCAGGGCCCAGGCACTTCCGGCCCGATCACCGGCCGTTCATTCCGCTCGAGTTTGCCGATGCCGCCTACCGCTACGGTCACTCACAGATCCGTCAGCTCTATCAGATACAGGAGGACGGGCTCCGGCTGCCGGTGTTTCCCGACCTGATCGGCTTTGGCCCGATCGCCGGCCGACGCGTCGACTGGGCGCTGTTGTTCGATGTCCCGGGGCGCGCGCCAGCGCAGCGCGCCAAGCCGATCGACGGCCAGCTACCCCGGTCGCTGATCGAGCTGCCGCAGGCGATCACCGGCTCGGTCGAGGAGGAGGCGTATCGATCGCTCGCGGCGCGCGACCTCGAGCGCGGGCAGGGCACCGGCCTGCCCTCCGGGGAAGCCGTCGCCCGCCACATCGGCGCAACAGCACTCACACCTGATGAAGTCGGCCTGGCCCAGTTCGGGTGGCGCGACGAGACCCCCCTCTGGCTCTACATCCTGCGTGAGGCCGCGGTTCGGCACGAGGGCGACCGCCTCGGCGAGGTCGGCGGGCGCATCGTGGGCGAAGTATTGATCGGAATCATCTCGGCGGATCCCGAGTCGTATCTCGCCCTCGACCCCGATTGGACGCCAACCCTCCCGGGCCACGCCGATCGGTTCGGACTTCGCGATCTGCTGGTGCCACCGTGATGCTCCGAGTCGCCGTTAGACGACACCAACTGGCGCGTTCGGGCGTTGGCAGACAGCGAGCTCTGCTTGAACGGGAGCGGGAACCGAGGCGAGTGGGCAGGGATACCTTTTCGCATCGAGCACCCGCCGCCAAGCGCCATCGACCCAGTGGAAGATGGCCCTGACGGATCCGTCGTAGCGCCCGCACGGCCCGGTGGCGTCGAAGTCGGCGCGCGCGTAGCTAGGGTCGTCTTGAGAAATCGTGACGCTCAAGCAGCGAAGCGGATGGCCGTCCGCGGCGGCAACTCCCGCCGGTCCCCTCTCATGTGACCGAGCACGTGCTCCGCCGCCCCCATCCCCTAGCGATGCAACCGCGACGATCGTACCGGCGAGCACGACCACCAGCGCGAGTCCGATAATCGCGCGTACGCTCGAGACGGGCGCCATCTCCGCTACGCGTTCTCGAAGCGCGGGACCTCGAGGGGCCGGAATCACCGTCACGGTGACCTCCGAGGCCTTTCTGGGCAAATTCTCCTGCTCGGGCGTCCTCTCGCTCGCCATCACCAGCAGTATCACCGTTTCGCCGATTCATTGAGCACGCGTGGCGAATACCGTTGGATCGTCATCATTGCGAGCGTTATCGTCGACTCGTTGACGCGGGAGACAAGACATTCGAGCGGCTGAGACACTTCGAGAAATACTGAGCACCATCCCGCTCGTCGACCAGCACGCGCACAGCATCCTGCGAGCGCCTCCAAGCACGCTCGACGAGTTCCGCGGGTTGTTTTCCGAGAGCTCCGATCCGCGCCAGTGGCCTCATGTCGCAAATGGAGTCACCTACCGTCGCGCGATCCGGGTCATCGCGGCCGAGCTGGGCTGCGCTCCGGACGAGCTCGCGGTCTATGAACGCCGGCTCGCCACCGATCCTGCGACGTACTCTGGCTCGCTCCTACGCGCCACGAACACCGAACTCTTGCTGGTGGACGACGGTTACCCACCGCCGGGGGCGTCGATCGGCCTGCACGAGCTGGGCCACCTCGCAGGCTGTCAGGCGCTGCCGGTACTGCGACTCGAGACACGCGGCGAGCAGGCGGCCGCCGAGGTCGCGTCTGGCCAGGCGGGCGGGTACGCGGCCCTGAAGACGATCGCCGCTTACCGTGGAGGACTCGACCGCGTGCCCGAACACGTCATCGCAGCGCTCGAGGCGAACGAGGCAACCGGAGATCCGCTTCCGGTACAGGTGCACTGCGGGTTCGGCGACTCAGATCTTCATCTATGGCGAGCGGATCCCAGCTACCTCAAGCCCCTCATCGAGCGCTTCGCGGCGACGCGATTCGTGCTCCTGCATTGCTATCCGTTCGTGCGCGAGGCCGGCTGGCTTGCCCATGTGTACGCCAACGTCTTCTTCGACCTCTCGTTGACGATCCCGCACGTGGCGCGGCCCAAGGAGGCGCTGGCGGAGTCGCTCGAGCTGGCGCCAATCTCCAAGCTGCTGTATGCATCAGACGCATCGAGCACGCCCGAGCTCTATCTGTTGGCGGCCGTGTGGTGGCGCGATGCGCTCGCCGCCGTTCTGCCAGAGCTGCTGGCTCCCGAGGAGGTGGAGCCCGCGGCACGCATGATCCTCCGCGAGAACGCGCTCGGGGTGTATCGGCTCAGTGGCGCGAACGGCGGCGGGCGCGGTGACTGAACCGCACGAGCGATCTCCAGCGCCGGTGTTGCGGCTAGACATCTTTCCCGAACCGCTGTCCTGATGACGCGGGAGAGAATGCGACGCGAGCGGTGGACGTAACGGCTGCCAACAAACGCGCTATCGGCCGAGTGCTTGCGTGCAAGCCCCGGCTCGCCGCGGTGAGGCCGGCGCTGGAGGTCGTGCCGGGCATGCGACCCGAACTGATTCTCCACGCCGCGCCGCCCGCTCCGTTGGAGGAACTCTCGCCGCCGCTGCGGGCGGGCATCGTCGGCGCCGCCGAGTTTGAGGGACTCGGGCGAGAACAAGTTGAACTCGGGGCAGCCCAGGACCATTGCTCGATGGCCGGCGGCGCCGGCGCGATCACCGCATCGACACCGGTGGTCGTGGTGGAGGACGAGACCAGCGGCCGCCAGGCCTTCCACTTTCTCATGGAGGGGTTCGGGAGAACGCTGATCCTGGGAATGACCGGCGACGATGTCTTCGAGCGCCTCACCTGGCTGCGAGACGAGGCGGCACCGGCCCTCGACGCGGCGCTGGCAGAGCTCGGCGGGATCGATTGCGACGAGATCGTGACCGAGGCGCTCAGGCGCGGCGACGAGCTGCACAACCGCAACGCCGCGGCGACATCCATGCTCGCGGAACGGCTCGCACCCGGTCTCGTGGGGGCCGGCATCGCCGCCGAGGTGCAGGCGCGCCTGTTCGCGTTCCTGCGGGGGAATCCGCAGTTCTTCGTGGCGGTGTCGCTCGCGGCAAGCAAGCTGATGCTCGATGCGGGGCATGGCGTGGAGGGATCGACGCTGATCACGGCGGTGGGGGCCAACGGTCGCGACTGCGGGATCAGGGTCTCCGGGCTCGGCGATCGCTGGTTCACGGCTCCCGCTCACGTACCGGAGGGCGTCCTGATGAAAGGATTCGGTCCCGCCGACGCTGGCCCGGGCTGCGGTGACTCGCTGCTGGTCGAGTGCGCCGGCCTGGGCGCGTCGGTGCTCCCGGCCGCGCCCGCGCTGTGGCCGCTGCTCGGAGTTGACCAGCGGGAGGCCGAGCGTATCCACGAGCGAGCCGCGCGGATCGCAGTCGCGGAGCATCCGCGCTACGTCGTACCCATGCTCGGGGACCGGGGCGCGCCCGTCGGCGTCGACCTCATGCTGGTGTCGAGACCGGGATCAGGCCGGTGATCGATATCGTGATGCTCCACCGAGACGCTGGCCGGGGCATGATCGGCTTCGGCCTCACGTCACCGCCCATGCGGTGCTTCGAGCACGCGGCCGAGGCGTTCGGCGCGGGTTTGTGATGAGCGAGCCGACAGGCAGGGTTGAGCTGGGTGGATTCAGACGACCCGGCGGATCGGCTGGATCGGGACCGGCGTTATGGGCGGCCCGATGGCCGGTCATCTGCTCGCGGCGGGCTATCAGCTCGACGTGTTCAACCGGACGCGTGAGCGCGCCGCCGATCTCATCGACGGCGGCGCCCGGTGGCGGGACTCGCCGCGCGAGGTCGCCGCCGAGGCTGACGCGGTGTTCCTCATGCTTGGCTATCCCGGCGACGTGAGGGACATCGTCCTGGGTGACGGCGGGGCGCTCGAGGCGATGAGGCCGGGATCGCTGCTGACCGACATGACGACGAGCGAGCCGTCGCTGGCGGTGGAAATACACGCGGCGGCCGCGGCCAAGGGCGTCGAGGCTCTGGATGCCCCGGTCTCGGGCGGAGACGTCGGAGCGCGGAACGCTACGCTCACGATCATGGTCGGCGGCAGCGCGGAGGCGTTCGACCGCACGCTCCCGCTGTTTGAGGTGCTCGGCCAGACGATCACGCACCTCGGCCCTGCCGGCTCCGGCCAGCACACCAAGATGGTCAACCAGGTCGCGATTGCGGCGGGGATGATTGGCCTCTGCGAGGCGCTTCTGTACGCCCATCGTGCCGGGCTCGATGTCGAGCAGACGATCGAGACGATCAAGGGCGGAGCCGCGGGATCGTGGTCGCTCTCAAACTACGGGCCGCGCATCCTGCGAGGAGACTTCGAGCCCGGCTTCAAGATCGACCACTTCATCAAAGATCTGGAAATCGCGTTGACCGAGGCACGCCACATGAGCCTGGGTCTTCCGGGTACGGCGATCGCCGAGCAGCTCTACGTCGCGGCGCGGAGCCAGGGACTCGGGCAAAAAGGCACGCATGCACTGTCGCTCGCGCTGGCGCGCCTTTCCGGGAGCGACTGGCCGTCCGCTAGCACCCCCGGCCTGGAAGGGGGCTGAGCAGATACGGGTACGAGGACATGTGCTCGATACCTCCTCGGCCCTGGCCGTAGAAGGTGACGCCGTTGGCGTCGGACCACTCCTTCAGGCGCCTCTGGAGCTGAGCCGAGCGTGCGTCCTTGGCCGGCATGAAATGGTCCGCGACCATCACAACCTTCGCGGGGTCGAACACACCCGTCGCGCCCATCTTCTCCAGCTGGCGGAAGGCAACCGGCCCTGAGACGTCGTTGGCCATGACGACGTCGCATCGTGCCATCACCACGTCTCCGGGCCGGACATCGTCGGCGTCGCAGTGCGCGAGCAGGATCTTCTCAGCCAGCGTGTGAGCCAGCGACCACCTCCGAGCGGGATCCGAGGTCAGGGGCCGTGTCATTCCGTCTCGGTCATCTGGCGGTCGCCGCGCTCGCGCACGCGGCGCAGTGCGTCCTCGGCTGACTCCATCGGCGCCCACGGCAGGGGCTCGGCTGGTACCGGCGGCGGCAGCCCGGTCTCGCTCTGAGCATCGGCGAGAATGTCTTCCAGCGGAGGACCGAAGTCGAAGTCCTTCACCGCGCCGCGTTCCTCGCGCAGGCGCGCCCGCAGCTTCTCGGTCGCCTCGCGGTCGCCCACGATCACGCCGTAGTCCGTCCGCGCCTTCTCACGCGAGACGAGGCCCTTGCCGACGTCGGCCTCGACGTTCTCCATCGGCCGCTCCAGGGGGTCCTTCCAGCCGCCGCCGCCTGCGGTGCGATAGATCAGCCTGTCGCCCGGCTCCACCGCGACCTCGTCGCACTTGGAGGGAAGGATCTCCTCGGTCCCGTCTCGGCGAAGCAGGATCTTCTCCGAACGCGATCCGGGCTTGCCGCCGAGGATCCCCCACGGATAGGTCAGCCAGCGGTCGTCGTGAATCGATACCTCGCCCGGCTCGAGGTAGACGTATCGCTTCTCGATCCCGTTGCCGCCGCGGTGAAAACCGGCTCCCCCGGAGTCCTGGATCGTCGTGTAGCCGTCGATCCGTACGGGGTAGTAGGCCTCCAGGTACTCGGTTGGAATGTTCTGGAACAGCGGCCACCACGCGTGGCCGTCCATTCCGTCCCCGATCGGGCGACCGGGGATTCCGCCGTAGCTGATCTCCATCAGGTAGTAGAACTCGCCGCCCGAGTCCCACCCCGAGTAGAGCATGTACGGGCTCGTGCCGTACCCGGCGGCGGTCGTGTGCTCCGGGCTCTTGCGCGCCAGCGCGCCGCCGAGCACGTCGAACAGGCGGGTCAGCGCGTGCGTCCGGCAGCCCAGTGCGGACGGGAACTTGGGGTGCAGCAGCGATCCATCGGGGATCACGATGTGCAGCAGCGGATAGAAGCCATCGTTGAACAGGATCTGGGGGTCGAACACCATGATCAGGTAGACCCCGATGAACATCTTGAACATTGCCTCGCTCAAGTAGAAGTTCACCGGGCCCATCGCCTGCGGGTCGGTTCCCGACCAGTCGAAATAGGCGTGCTCACCCTCCCGCCAGATCGTCAGCTTCATCTTGTACGGCCCGTGGCCGAGACCGTCGTCGTCGATCCAGTCCTCGAAGCTCTGCGGCTCCTCGGGAATGGCCCCGACGATCAGCTTGGCCATCGCGCTGTAGGTGCGGTCCAGCAGCGCTTGGCAGGCCGCCAGATACGTCTCCTTGCCGAAGCGTGCGCACAGCTCGTGCACCCGCTGCTCTCCCGTCCGGCAGCCGGCGATGATGCCCATCAGGTCCGCCCGGTTCATCTCGGGCTGGCGAACGTTGTTGAGGATCATGTCCAGGACGTCCTGGTTCAGCTCGCCCTGACGAAAGATCTTCACCGGCGGGATGCGAAGGCCCTCGCCAAAGATGGTCTTGGCGCCCGTCGGCAGCGAGCCGGGAAGGCGCCCGCCAACGTCCATCTGGTGCCCGAACATGCTGGACCACCCGATCAGCTCCTCCTCCCAGAAGACCGGTAGGCAGACCAGCCAATCGTTGATGTGCGAGATCGAGCCGCCGCACTTGTAGGGGTCGCTGGTCATCACCACGTCGCCGGGCAGGATCGGCTCGCGGAAGTCACGCAGCAGCTCGGAGATGTAGGAGCCGAACTGGCCGACGACCATCCGCCCGCCCGGGTCGGTGATCATCGGGAACTCGTCGTGCTGCTCGCGGATCACCGGGCTCATCGCGGTGCGGAACAGCGTCGCGTCCATCTCGAAACGCGCGCTCTTCAAAGCGCCCTCGATGATGTCGAGCGTGACCGGGTCGACCCGGATGGCGGGGATCTCTGCGACTTTGACGGCGGTCACGGACGTGCCTCCTGGCCGTTATCGGGGTTGATGAGCAGATTCAGGAACTGGTCGACCTCCGCGGTATGACCCGCGAGCACGACCGTGGTCGAGTCGAACTCGGTCACGATCGCGGGCCCGTCGATCCGGTTACCCGGGTCCAGGCGCGATCGATCGTAGATCTTGGTGGGCAGCCACCGGCCCTGGAAGTACACCTCGTGCTCCTCGATGACCGCATCGGAGGCGTCCGCCTCCGACCCCGCCGCCTCCGGCAGGCGGGGCTTCGGAACCTCGCCGTAGCCAATCGCGCGCAGATTGACGATCTCGGTGGCGGAGTCCTCCATCTTGAAGCGGTAGAACTGCTCGTGGATCTGGTTGAACCGATCAGCCAGCATGGCGGTCCCATCGCCGGCGAGCAGCGCCGGATCGATCTCCACAGGGATCTCATAGCCCTGGCGGTAGTAGCGCATGTCCACGTTGAAAGCCACGCGCTGCTGCTCGGAGGCGATGCCCTCGCGAGTCAGCCAATCTCGCGCCTCCGAACCCAGCTGCTCGAGGACCGCTCGCAGCTCCTCGCCGCTCACCTGGTCGGTGGTGCGGATGAACGTGCGAGCGAACTCGTTGCGGAAGTCGGCGACGAGGTCGCCGGTGGCGCACAGGAGCCCCGGAGCCGGCGGAACGAGCACGGGAAACGACCCCATGATGCGAGCGACCGCGTTCGCGTGCATCGGGCCGGCGCCGCCGAACGCGACCAGCGCGAAATCACGAGGATCGTATCCCCGCTGCACGGACACCAGGCGCAGAGCCCCCGCCATGTTCTCGTTGACGATGTCGAGGATGCCCTCCGCCGCCTCGTACAGATCGAGTCCGAGCGCCTCCCCGATCTTCTGCACCGCCGTCTTGGCGGCGTCGACGTCGAGCTGCATCTCGCCCCCCAGCAGCTGCGGTGGAAGATGCCCCACGACGACGTTGGCGTCGGTCACGGTTGGCTCCTCGCCGCCCCTGCCGTAACACGCCGGCCCCGGATCGGCACCGGCGGACTGTGGGCCCACCCGCAGTGCCCCCGTCACCTCGGGGACGTGCGCGATCGAGCCGCCACCCGCTCCGACCGAGCGAACGTTCAGGCTCGGCACCTTGATCGGGATCACCTCTCCGGGGAGCCCCAAACCGTAGGGAACCTCGGTCTGGCGCTCGACCGTCGGCTGTCCGTCCTGACACAGCGCGACGTCGGTCGATGTACCGCCCATGTCGAAGGTGAGGACGTTGTCGTAGCCCGCCCGGCGCGCCACATACAACGCCCCGGCTACGCCGCCGGAGGGGCCGGACAGGATGCCGTAGATGGGGTTTTCGCTCGCGAGCTGCGCGGTCATCAGACCCGCATCGGAGCGCAGCAGGTTGAGGTCCCCGGTCACGCCCCGAGCGTGCAGCGAGTTCTCGAGGCTGCTCACGTACGCCTGCACGCGCGGACGAACGTAGGAGTTCATGCACGCCGTCAGAGTTCGTTCGTACTCGCGGAACTCGGGCAGCACATCGGCCGAGATCGTCACCGGAAAGCCGGGGTACAGCTCATCGATGATCGCCTTGATCTCGCGCTCGTGGGCGGGGTTGGTGTACGAGTTGATCAGCGAGACCGTGAGCGACTCCACCCCGGACTCGACGAGTTCCCGGACGATGCCCCTGACCTGATCACGGTCAACCGGCTCGACGACCTCACCTTGCGCGCTCATGCGCTCCTTCGCCTCGCGCGTGTCCTGTAGCGACGCCGGCGGCTCAGGCTTGACCATGATGATCCAACCCGCAAGCGGCCCGGGCGTCTGTGACCTCGCGAGGTGGAGGATCTGTCCAAAGCCCCGGGTGGTGATCAGTCCAACCCGGGCGCCCTTCGCCTCGAGCAGCGCGTTCGTCGCCACCGTCGTTCCGTGCTGCACATGAGCGAGGTCGCCAGGGGTGATCTGACCCGCCTCGCAGATCCGGTCGATCCCGACGAGAACGCCCTCGGACGGATCCGCAGGCGTCGATGGCGTCTTCACGCGGTGCAGCTGCCCCGTCTCGTCGTGGACGAGCAGCAGGTCCGTGAACGTGCCTCCGACGTCCACGCCTAGTCTGTACGCCATCCCACTTCTCCTTTGCCTCTGCTGCGAACGTGGACGCCCACGAGCCGGTCTGACGTTCGCATACTACCGTATGCAAACCTACCCGCGGCCGGGCGGCGGACACTGCTAGCGGGCGCTTTCTGGCCTCGATTCGCGACCGCAGTCGCGCTGAACTTTGCGACCCCCTAGCGGTTGCACTCAGCGCGCCGGCGCCGTCAGCTCGGAAGGGAACTCCGCATTGAGGAGCAGCTCGATCGTTTCCTCGGTCGACAGCACGTCACCGTACTTGGCGTCGATGTCGAACAGCGCGGCCTCGTGCGGCCGGGCCGCGCGGTCGGCGACGGCCTCCCGCGGCACGACCACGCGATAGCCGTACTGCATGCCATCAACGGCGGTCGCCCGCACGCACCCCGACGTCGAGGCCCCGGTCACGATGACCGTGTCGCAGCCGGCCGCGGCCAGCATCGGGGCGAGCGGCGTACCGAAGAACGCGGACGCGAACAATTTCAGCAGCACGGGCTCACCTGGTTCGGGAGCTATGCGCTCGTCGATCTGTGGCCAGGGCGTACCCGGAGCGAGCGTCAGCAGCGACGGAACCTTGTCGATGAACGCTTTCGCCACGCGGCGGCCGCTCTCGTCGTACTCGATCGTGGTGAAGGCGATCGGACAATGGGCCTGGCGCGCGGCCGCGAGCAGCCGGGCGGTCGCAGCCACCGCCTCGTCGGTGTCGCAATGCAGCGGGGAGGCGGGATCGGTGAACCCGCGGTTGAGGTCCACCACGATCAGCGCCGGGCGCTTGCCCCCGCCCTGGCGTCCGCCGAGGCCGCGCTCCTCATAGAGCTTGCGCGTCTCCTCGTAGTGATCGCCCGTCGCCCGATCCAATTCATCCATCGTGAGTCCCTCCTCGCCGTGGCGCAGTTATGCCGTGGTGACTCGCCTCGCGCGATCATGCTGTCAGGAGACCTTCCGGTAGCTCGCCGAAGTCGAACTGCGGCGGCTCGCCTCGCTCCTCGCGGAGTCGAGCCCGCAGCTTGCCGGTGGCATGCTCGTCAACTGCGTCGTCGCGGATCACCACGCCATAGTCTTGCGCGGCGGCCTGCACCGAGACAAGATCCCGTCGCACGTCGCGCAGCACCAGCTGCGCGGGACGCTCCAGCGGATCACCCCAACCGCCGGCGCCGGCCGTGCGGAACACCAGACGGTCGCCGGCCTCGACGTGGTAGGCGTCGACCTTCGAGGGCAGATCGGCGACGGAGCCGTCGCCGCGGATCAGCTTCTTGGAGCTGCGACCGCCGGCGCGGCCGCCGCCGATCCCCCACGGGCTGATTAACGCGCGATCGTCGTGGACCGTGAACTCGCCGGGGGCGGTGAAGAGGTAGAGCTTCTCGATCCCGGTCCCGCCGCGGTGCAGCCCCGCCCCCCCGGAGTCGCGCACCGGCACGTAGTGCTCGACCCGCACCGGATAGTAGGACTCCGTGTATTCGGCGGGGGTCGTGCGGAACAGCGGCCACCAGGAGTGGCCGTCGAGCCCGTCGCCGATCGGTCGTCCGGGGATCCCGCCGAACAGCAACTCGACGAACTGGAAGTAGCGGTCCTGCCGATCGATCCCGGAGAAGACGAATACGGGGCTGGTCCCGTAGCCGGCGGCCATCGATAGGTCGGGCGCCCTCTGCCCGAGGGCGCCGCTCTGGCAGTCGAAGAACCGCGTGTGAACGTTGAGGCGGTTGGATAGGGGTGCCGGGAAGCGCGGGTTGAGCAGAGAGCCTTCCGGCAGCGTCACGTCGAACACGTCGTAGAGGCCGTCGTTGAACAGGATCTGCGGGTCGAAGGCCATGATCATGTAGATGCCGAAGAACAGCTTGCACAGCCCCTCGTGGATGTGGAAGTTGATCGAGCCCGGTGCCTGCTCGGAGGTGCCACTCCAGTCGGCGTGGCAGATGTCGCCCTCGCGCCACAGGGTGAGCACCATCTTGAACGGGCCGTTGCCGAGCCCGTCGTCGTCCACCCAGTCGGTGAACGTCACCGGTTCCTCGGGTATGTACTGGCGGATCAGCTGACCCACCGCGTCGCGCGTCCGCGCCAGTAGCGCATCGCAGGCCGAGGCGAAGGCGTCGCGGCCAAACCGCTCGCAGATCTCGATCACTCGCCGATCGGCGGCGCGGCAGCCTCCGATCAGCGCCATCAGGTCGCTGCGGTTTGTCTCCGGCGTCCGCGTGTTGTTGAGGATCACGGCGAGCGCGGCCTCGTTCAGCGTGGCGCGTTCGACGATCTTGATCGGGGGGATCCGCAGGCCCTCCTCCCAAATCGAGGTGGCCTCGTTGACCTGGCTGCCGGGCACCTTGCCGCCGACGTCCATCATGTGGCCGAACATCGACGCGAAGCCGACGTGCACGCCCTGGTGGAAGATCGGCACGATCACGAGCCAGTCATTGCAGTGCGAGATCGAGCCCTTGCACAGGTAGGGGTCGTTGAGCAGGATCACATCGCCCTCCGCGATGTCGCCACCGAACCGGTCGATGACCTCGGGTATGTAGGACCCGAACTGCCCGACCACCATCTGACCGCGGTGGTTGCAGATCATCGGGAACTCGTCGTGCTGCACTCGGATCGTCGGCGACATGGCGGCGCGCCGCACCACCTCGTCCATCTCGAACCGCGCGTTGAGCAGCGCGTTCTCGATCAAGTCGAGCGTGATCGGGTCGATCGCGGTCCGCCTCACCGGGCGGGCTCCGGTGCGATCAGGAGGTTCAGGTACGGATCGACGGTCGCCGCATGGCCTGGGAGCACCACGGTGGTCGCGTCGTACTGCTCGACGATCGCATAGCCGCGGATCTGCATCCCCGCCCTGAGCTCCGCTCGCGTATAGGCCGGGATCTCCCGCTGTATGCCCGCGTCCCACACCGTGTGCGTACCGGAGCGGGCGGGCGACGGATCGGCCGCTCCGGGTTCGTGGGCCGGGATCTGCGGCAGCGGCACCGCCCCGCGAGCGATCGCCCGCAGGTTGACGATCTCGGCGCCGCCCGGCAGGACGAAGCCGTAGAGGCGATCGTGCACTGCACTGAAGCGCTCCACGAGAAGCGGGACCGAAAGGCTCGGCAGCTCCCGGGCGGAGATCTCGATCGGGATCTCGAACCCCTGGCGCTGGTAGCGCATATCGACGACGTAGTCGATCGTTCGATCCCCGAAGGCGGTTCGCTCGGCGGCCAGCCAGCGGTCCGCTTCAGCCGCGAGCGCGCCGAGCCGGTCGCGCAACTCTTCGGCGGTGGTGGTCTCGGCGTCGCGAATGAACGTCTGGCTGAACTCGTTCTTGATCTCCGCGGCGACAAACCCGAGCGCTGACAGGACGCCCGACTCGGGCGGCACCAGCACCGGGAAGCAGCCGAGCAATGCCGCCAGGGCATTGGCGTGCAGGCCGCCGGCGCCACCGAAAGAGACGAGGGCAAAGTCGCTGGGCGCCAGGCCCTTCTGAACGGTCACCACCCGTAGCGCCCCGAGCATGTTCTCGTTGACGATGTTGAGGATCCCGGCTGCTGCCGCATCGACCTCGAGGCCGAGGGCGTGGCCCAGTTCCGCGACCGCGGCATGCGCAGCCTCGGGATCGAGCTCCATCGCGCCTCCGAGCAGACGCCTCGGAAGATGCCCGATGACCAGGTTGGCGTCGGTCACGGTCGCGTCCGCACCACCGCGCCCGTAGCACGCCGGTCCCGGGTCTGCCCCGGCGCTCCGCGGGCCGACGCGCAGCGCGCCGGTGACTTCCGCGACGTACGCAATCGAGCCGCCGCCTGCCCCGATGCTCTCCACTTCCACCGACGGCGCTCGTACGGGGAACTCGCCGATGCTCGTCTCGCGGGTGATCGTCGCCTCCCCGCCGATACACGTCGCCACGTCCGTCGACGTGCCCCCCATGTCGAAGGTGAGAATGTGATCGAAACCGGCGCGCGCGGCCACGTACGCTGCTCCCTGCACGCCGCCGGCGGGGCCCGACAGGACGGTGTGGACCGGGGTCGCGCGCGCGGAGTCGATGCTCATGAGCCCCCCGTCAGAACGCACGACGCGCAGGTCGGCACGCGCGTCCGCCTCCGCCAGGCGCTCGCGCAGGCGGGAGAGGTAGCGGTCGAGCACCGGCGACACATAGGCGTTCATGACGGTTGTGACCGTGCGCTCGTACTCGCGAAACTCGGGCAGAATCTCCGACGAGATCGATACCGGCAGCTCCGGTGCCTCCCAACGTGCGATCCGTTGGACCGCCTGCTCGTGGGCAGGATTCACGAACGAGTTCATCAGCGACACCGTGAGCGCCTCCACGCCGCGCTCGCGCAGCTCCGCGACCCCGGCCCTGACCCCCTCGAGGTCGAGCTCGTGCACGATCGCTCCGTCGGCTGCGATCCGCCCGCGGACCTCACGTGTGTCCTCGACGTCCGCGATCGGTTCGGGCTTCTCGTAGATCATCCAGCCGAACAGGGGCCCCGGGGTCCACGCCTCGGCCAGGTGCAGGATCGCGCGGAAGCCTTCGGTAACGACGAGCCCAACGCGAGCCCCACGCTGCTCGAGTACGGCGTTGGTGGCGACGGTGGTGCCGTGCAAGATCGCGTCGAGCCGGTCCGCCGAGACGCTCGCGACCTCGCCGAGCGCGCGGATGCCCTCGAGCACACCGAGCGATTGGTCCGCGGGCGTGCTCGGCACCTTCGCCAGCCGAAGCTCCCCGCTTTCGCTGTCGTGCAGCAGCAGGTCGGTGAATGTCCCACCGACATCGATCCCGAGCCGCAGCACAGCCGCCGAAGCCTATACGTAGTATGTCCGAGATCAGCATGGGCGAGGGCGGCGAGTCGATCACCCACGACGAGATCCGGCATGCCGTACGCGACCTCTGCTCACGGTTTCCCGGCGAGTACTGGCGCGAGCTCGATAGACGCGCGGGCTATCCGGAGGAGTTCGTGGGCGCGCTCACGAGCGCCGGCTGGCTCGCGGCGCTGATTCCCGCGGAGTACGGAGGCGCCGGCCTCCAGCTGCCCGAGGCCTGCCTGATCCTGGAGGAGATCAATCACTCGGGCGCCAGCGCGGCCGCCTGCCATGCCCAGATGTACGTGATGGGGACCCTGCTGCGCCATGGGTCCGAGGAGCAGAAGCGACGGCATCTCCCGGCGATCGCTTCGGGCGAAGTCCGGCTCCAGGCCTTCGGCGTCACGGAGCCCGATGCCGGCCTGGACACGGCCGCAATCCGCACGCGCGCTCGGCGTCAAGGCGACCGTTACACGATCACGGGCAACAAGATATGGACATCGCGCGCGCAGCAGAGCGACCTCATGCTGCTGCTTGCTCGGACCTCCGATCCAGATCCCGGGCGCCGCTGGTTCGGCCTGTCGACCTTCCTCGTCGATCTTCGCGCGGCGGGTGACCGGGTGCGCATCGTGCCGATCGAGACGATGCTCAACCACAACACCAACGAGGTGTTCATCGACGATCTCGACGTCCCGGCCGAGAACCTCATCGGCCAGGAGGGGATGGGGTTCCGGTACATCCTCGACGGAATGAACGCCGAGCGGATCCTGATCGCAGCCGAATGCATCGGCGACGCGAGGTGGTTTTTGGAGCACGCGGCAGACCACGCGTGCAAGCGCGTGGTGTTCGAGCGCCCGATCGGCCAGAACCAGGGCGTGGCGTTCCCGATCGCGCGCGCCCACGCGCACGCCCAGGCCGCAGATCTGATGCGCCGCCACGCCGCCGAGCTCTATGCCCACGGCGAGTCGTGCGGGGCCGAGGCCAATATGGCAAAGCTGCTCTGCGCCGACGCGTCCTGGGAGGCGGCCAACGTTTGCATCGACACCTATGGCGGCGTTGGTTTTGCGCGCGAGTACGACGTGGAGCGGAAGTTCCGCGAGACGCGCCTCTTCCAGGTCGCGCCGGTCAGCACGAACATGGTGCTTGCGTACATAGCGCAGAACGTGCTCGGGCTACCGCGTTCCTATTGACCGCAACGGCACGGATGCGATGGACTGGTTGAGAACCCGATGGTGAGTAGTGGCACTCCAACTTCCTCCCGATGACCCCTGGGTAGCCCGCGGCTACGGGCAGGCTTCGATCGAGCCGGGCGAGCGAGCCGCGGTTCTCGTCGTCGACCTTCAATACGCGTTCACCGATCCGGCCTTTCCGACCGGCGGCGCAGAGCTGGTCGAGCGGGCCGCGCGGAATACCGCTCGCGTGCTCGCCAGCGCGCGCGCCGCGGAGATTCCCGTCTACCAGACTCGTTCTGGCGGATGGTTGATATATCCTCCCCTTTCACGGGACGCCGCTCTTCTCGCTGCTGACCGCTGCGAACCGCGACACCGTGATCGTCACCGGCTGCATGACCTCGGGGTGCGTCCGTGCCACCGTCGTCGACGCGTTCTCCTACGGCTTCCGCACACTCGTTCCGGAGGACTGCGTCGGCGACCAGGGAGTCGACGGTCACCTCTCCAACCTGCGCGACGTGCACCGTCGCTACGCGGAGGTGACAGACGCGGCCGAAGTGATCGCGTACGTGCAGCGCATTCGGCGAAGGACGGCTTGAGTCCATGCCCTCCGGTCGCCGTCTCGTCCGGACGCCGAGGTGAGGCGAGCCGTCCTCGGCGGCTGTGCGCTCGGCCTGGCGAGCGGCTGGAACATCGCGAACACCGGGGCGGTCGCCGGGCAGCTCGCCGACTCATACGGCATTGCGCTCGCCACGGTCGGCCTCTTCACCACCGCGCTGTTCGTGACTCACCTGCTCATGCAGATTCCGGGCGGCTGGGCCAGCGACCGCTTCGGGCCGCGGCGCATGGGGCTGCTCGGCCTCGCGGTGATCGGCGTGGGCAATGGCATCGCGCTGGCCGAGAGCCTTCCGGCGCTGGTGATCGCGACGCGCGCCTTGATGGGGATCGGGACGGGTCTTGCGTTCGTCGCCGGCAGCGACTACGTGCGGGCGGCCGGCGGCTCGCCGTTCGCGCAGGGGCTGTACGGAGGCGTCGGCATCGGCGGGGGCGGACTGGCCCTCGTGGCCGTCCCAGAGGCCGAGAGCGTGGTCAGCTGGCGTGCGCCGTTCGTGACCGCCCTGGCGGTTGCCGGCATCGCTCTTCTCGCACTCCTCGCCAGCCCGCGAGATACATCGCAGCATCGTCGGCACGAGGCGCACGTCCCGCCTTTCGCCCTCTTCGCGGACTCGCGCCTTTACCGCAGTGCGGCCCTCCATGCCACCTCGTTTGGCCTGAGCGTCGTCCTCGGCAACTGGGTGGTCACGCTGCTGGTGAGGGGCGGCGGCGAGGCGAAAGGGACGGCGGGCGCGGTTGGAGCGCTGACGCTGCTGCTCGGCATAGTCACCCGCCCGCTCGGCGGATGGATCCTGCGTCACCGTCCCGAACTGATCCGTGCGGCGGTGGCGGCGAGCATCCTCGCGGGAGCCGCCGGAACCGTCTGCCTTTCGGCGGCTCGGCCACTCCCACTCGCGATCGTCGGCGCCGCGCTGGTCGGCCTCGCCTCAGGGATGCCGTTTGCGGTCGCGTTCACAGCCGCGGCTCGGACGCGACCCGAGGCGCCCGCAACCGCGGTCGGTTTCGTCAACGGAGCTTCCGCGCTGGTGATCGTCGCGGGGACGCCGCTGCTCGGTCTCTCCTTCTCGGCTCACGGGAACGGCCGCCTTGCCTTCCTCGTGGTTGCAGCGCTCTGGGCGTCGGCACTTCTCGCGTTGCCAAGCGAGCGCGAGCTCGCAAGTGCTCACTGATTGCTGCCAACTCGCCTGGGCATAACCTCGGCCGAGCGACCTGGCTTCACGCGACTTTACGAGAGCCGTGATCGCCTCGTTGAACGGAGTGGCGACACCGACCTCACATCCGGTTCGTACGACCCCGCCGTTGATGAAGTCGATCTCGCACCGGCGACCCGCCATCAGGTCAAGCAGCACCGAGGGTCGCGCGCCCGCGATCTTCAGACCGAAGTCGCGGACGTAGGAGACGACGTCGTCGACACGAACCGCGACCCCGAGCGCCCGGGCGACGTCCAGCGCCTCCTGACCGCAACGTGTGGCGACCTTCCACGCCGGGCGATCGGCGATCACCTCCCCGATCGTGCAGCCGAGAACCGCGCAGGGACCGCTGAACGACGCGTTGAAGATGAGCTTCTCCCAGATCACCTGATCGACATCGTCGGAGGTCTGGACGTTGAACCCGGCCGCCCGCCAGATATCCGCGATGGCCTGCACCCGGGGAGTGGCAGGCCCCTGGCGCTCCCCGAGCCGGACAAGCTCCAGCCCGTGGTGATGTACGTGACCAGGCTCGACGATCGAGGCGCCGAAACCTCCCGCGATGCCGACGACGACCCGATCTACCGCGAGGCGGTCGGCTGCGATGTCGGGAGCGCCCAGGCCGTTCTGAATCGTGAGGACCGGTGCCTGGGGCCCAGCCAGGACGCGTACGGACTCGCACGCGGTGCCCACGTCCATCGCCTTCGTG
Organism: uncultured Solirubrobacterales bacterium; assembly: GCA_963731355.1. Lineage (GTDB taxonomy): Bacteria > Actinomycetota > Thermoleophilia > Solirubrobacterales > Solirubrobacteraceae > Palsa-465. The sequence continues at coordinate 330,492 of CAVSUS010000011.1, forward strand.
GCGATGATGACGAGCTCCGCCTCCGGAACCTCGGCGGGATCGGTAGTCGCGTGAATGCGGAAGACCCGGTCGCCACTCGCCCCCTCGACGCGAAGGCCTCGCTCCTGGATCGCTCGGACGTGCTCGCGCCAGCGATCGACTGCCCACAGCTCGTGCCCGGCGCTGGCCAGGAGGCCGGCGTAGACGGAACCCATCGCTCCGGCGCCGACCACCGCGATCTTCACGGGCCCGTCCTATCGGCGCCAGTCGCCAGGCGGGCTACCGCGGAGTAGTCGAGCCCACCGAGACCGGCCGCCTGCGCGGCCCGGTAGCGTGCCAGCGCGACTTCGACGACGGGCATCGTCAACCCGTGCTCGGCGGCGGTCTGTAGCCCAAGGGCTACGTCCTTGGCGATCAGGTCAACGGGGAACTGCGGGGCCCAGCCGTTGCTGGCCGGGGCGTGCTCGAGCACCCCGGGGACCGGGTAGCGGTTGCGCAACACGCGCGAGTCGCCCGTACCGTGGGAGACGACCTCGTACACCGCGCTCGGGTCGAGTCCCTCGCTCTTCGCCAGCGCGACCGCTTCGGCGAGCACCGCCATATGCGTTGCCGCAAGCACGTTGTTGGTCAGCTTGGTCGCCTGACCGGCGCCCGGCCCGCCCATGTGTCGCACGAAGTCGCCGAGCAGCTCAAGCAGCGGCAGCGCCCGCGCGAACGCGTCCGGGTCGCCTCCCACCATGATCGTCAGGGTCCCCGCCTCGGCACCTCGGGGGCCGCCCGTGACCGGAGCATCGAGGACGTCGACCCCCCGCTGCGCGCCCGCCTCCGCCAAGCGGCGCGCCAGGGTGGGGAGAGAGGTGCTCATGTCGATGACCGTGCTTCCGCGCCGGGCGCCGCCGAGCACGCCGCGATCACCGAGCATCGCCCTCTCGAGCACTTCCGGCGTAGGCAGGCTCGTGATCGTGACCTGCGAGGCGGACGCCGCGGCGGCGGGATCGGCGGCCCGGCGCGCGCCCCGCGCGCGCAGCGAGGCGGCCGGCTCGTCGTCGGGATCGCAGAAGGTGACTTCGTGGCCTGCGTCCAGCAACCGCCCGGCCATGGGCGCTCCCATACGGCCAACGCCGACGACGCCGACCCGACTCACGAGCGGATCGCGTCCGAGCCGACCTCACTGCCGAACGCCGCCAGCCGGGCGTGAGGCCGTCCGCCCGTCGCGGCGGCGATCGCGATGACCATTTCGTTCGGCCCGGGCGCGTCGCCGACGCGCAGCTCCAGCGTGAGATGGTGCGATCGCACCTTGTGATCGTGAACGTGCTTGAGTGGGATGTCGAGCGTCGCGCCCGCGGCGGCCCGCTTCTCGGTGGAAGGGAGAAGCGATGTCGCGTCCATCGCTGAGCGAATGGGGTCACCGAAGCGCAGGTTGTGCAAGATGCCGGCGACGTGCTCGAGCTCGCCGTCGAGACCCACGACCCCTGCCTTTCCGTAGCTCTCGACAGCTTCTCCACCCAGCTCGGCCACGACTCGCTCGGCCAAGAGCGGGCCGAGCAGCGGGCAGTAGCAGCCGAGCAACGGCTCCAGGTCCTCGACATAACGCCCCGCGAAGTGATTCTGGATCACCGCGGCCGCTCCCACGAGCCGCAGCGGCGGCAGCACGTCGCGGCCACCCTCGACGAGAACCTGCTCGCTGACGGTCACGATCTTGCGGATCCGTGGCCGCACTCGTCAATCCCCCGCGCTCGTGCTCGGGCCGGCATCGTGCTGGTGCCCGTGGTGGGTCCAGAGCCGAACGTAGGTTTCCCGCAGCAAGGCGAGGTGGTCGCGCATGTGTTCCTCCGCCGCCTCCGGGTCGCCTTCGTGCACCGCGGCCAGAATCGCCCGGTGATCCTCGTTCACCTGGCGAAGAGTCTCGCGAGAGATCTCGCGGCGGCGCATGTTCGTCTGAAGGATGCCGAAGATCGGCTGCGCAGCGATCGCGAGCAGCGTGTTCCGGGAGGCGTCGAGCAGGGCGGCATGAAAGCCCGCGTTGTAGGCGAACTGCCGGTCGCTGCGCAGCTCGAGCGGATCGTCGATGACGCAGGCGCGCAGCCGCTCGAGGTCCGCCGGCGAACGGCGCAGCGCGGCCATCCTGGCCGCGAATGACTCGAGCAGCTCGCGCGCCTCGAGCATCTCCTCCGCGGAGACGTCACGCGACTCGTTCAGCAGGCCGATGTTCACTTGTAGGAACTCCGAGACGTGGTCCACCGTGGGCAGCGTGACGAAGCTCCCGCCGCCGGCTCCCTTGGTGGTACGGATCAAGCTGTGCGCTGCCAGCAGCCTGAGCGCCTCTCGGACCGTACCGCGGCTTACTCCGAACTCCCGCGCCAGCAGCGACTCGTTGGGCAACCTCTGGCCGCGTTCGAGCTCGCCACGCATGATCAGCTCGCGCAGCTGGTCGTAGACCTGCTCGTAGGCCTTGCGGACGCGCCGTACGGGAGCGACGGTCGCTCGCTGCTCGAGCTCGACTTCGTTCATACGGCAACGGGCCGCGCGGCACCGGCCAGCGCGCGCAGCGCGGAGAGGTCCGGCTGCTCGTCGAGGGTGAGGATCGAGCGCTCGAGCGCATCGACGTTCTCTGCCGGGAGGGCCAGCCTTGCGCAGGCCCGGAACTTGTCCAGCACCTCGTCGGCGCTCATCGGATTGCGCGAGTCGCCGCGTTGATAGCGCAGCTCGCGCTTGATGACGCGCCCGTCGCGGGTCCGGATCCGCACGCCACCCGGAAACGCGGTCTCATCGGTGTCGAATTCGCGCACCTCGTATCGGACCTTGGCCGCGAGCGCAAGCACCTCCTCGTCGCCGATCGCCTGCTCGGTGTAAGTGGAGATGTCGACATTGCCCCTCGTCAGGTAGGCCGCGACCGAGTATGGAAGCGAGAACTTGGCGTCGTACTCACTGCGCGGGCGAGCCTTGCTCGCGGCCGGTTCGAGCACCATGCGGACCGCTCCAGGCGGGCACAGCATCACCAACTCCTCGACGTCGCTCGCCGTCAACCGCTCCTCGGTGACCGCGGCAACCGTCGCGTCGAGCGGCGCGTGGAGGTAGTGACAGGCCGGATACGGCTTGAAGGCAATCCGCGGGGTCTCCCACCGCGACCCGAGATCCGCCAGGTGGGCGTCGAGGTCGAGATCGGCGCCGTGGAGGAAGGCGTTAAAGATGCCGAAGCGGCCTTCGAGGACGGTTCTCGGCCCCGTGGCGCCGTGCGCGGCGAGCGCGGCGGCGATCAGCCCACCGTGTCCGGCGAATCCCGGATGCAGGCGCTTCGTCGACGACCCATCGCCGAGAAACTCGAGGATCCCGGAGGCAAGGCTGCCCCCGATTCCGAGCGCATGTGTCGTCGCCCGCGCATCGAGGCCGCGCAGGCGCGCCGCGGCCGCGGCGGCTCCGAACACCCCGCACACCGCGGTCGGATGAAAGCCGCGGGCGTGGAATGACTCGCCCGCGGCTATGCCGATTCGGATCGCGACCTCGTTGCCCGCTACCACCGCGCCGAGCAACTCGGCACCGCTCGCCCCCAGCGTCTCCGCCATCGCAATCGCGGCTGGAGCCACCACGACGCTGATGTGCGCGACCGCTCCCGGATGCGTGTCGTCGAAGTCGAGCGCGTGGCAGAGGCTTCCATTGACGAGCGCGGCGTCACGCGCGTTCAAGCCTTCCTCGGAGCCGATGACGGTCGCGCCGCCGGACTCGCCGAACTCGCGCATCGCCGCCCGCGCTTGCGGCGCGGCGTCGAGAGCATGGGCGGCCAGGCCGCAGCCGATCGTGTCGAGAACGTGCAGCTTCGCCGCCTCGAGCACTGACCGCGGTATCGCCGCGCACGTTAGTGCCGAGGAGAACGAGGCGAGCCTCTCCGCCGCGGTGCTCACTCGGATCCACTCGCTGACATCTGCGTGCTGCCTGCATTCAAACGGATCGTCGTGTTATAAGTCAGACATTGGACGCCTGTCAACCGTCTTGGAAACAGTCGGCCGCAACTGCGCGTCACCGCGCGCAAAATCACCGCGTCGGAGCGCGGTTCGCCGGAGCGGGCAGGGCTCCGCGTTCGGCCCCACGAGCTTGACAAGTCCGAAGTCAGGCATAAGACTCGGAGCGCGCCCGCGGGTAGCCGCGCGAGGGGCGCGCCACGATCGAAAGAGCTGAGCGCGTGAAGGCTGTGCGCATCCACGAATTCGGCGGCCTCGACCAGCTGCGCGTCGAGGAGGTGCCGGACCCCGAGCCGGGCCCACAGCACGTGCGCATCAGGGTGCGCGCGTGCGCGCTCAACCATCTCGACATCGACCTGCGCGAGGGCATCTCGCGCTTCGACGTCAGCCTCCCTCACATCCCCGGGCTCGAGATCGTTGGCAGCCTGGATGAACTGGGGCCAGCGGTGGAGGATGGCTGGAACGTCGGCGACCGCGTGATGCCGTATCTGCTGGGCGGTGACGTGTTTCTCGGCGTCGGCGCACCGGGCGGCTACGCGGAGTACGTCGTCGCTCCGACCAAGCAGCTGCTCCGGGTGCCCGAGGAGCTCTCCGACGAAGACGCTGCCGCGCTGCAGGTGGCTTTCGGCACCGCGTGGCACATGCTCTACGGTCGGGGCGGGCTGCGCATCGGCGAGACCGTGCTGATCAACTCGGTGGGCGCCGGCATCGCTTCGGCCGCGGTGCAGCTTGCCAAGCTCGGGGGAGCGTACGTGATCGGCACCTCGAGCTCCCCGGAGAAGCTCCAACGCGCCGCCGAACTCGGCATGGATGCTGGGATCGACTACATCGCCCAGGACGTGCCGGCGCGAGTGATGGAGTTGACGGACGGCAAGGGTGTCGACCTGGTTTTCGAGCACGTCGGCGGAGAGCTCTTCCAGCGGGCGCTCGACTCGCTCGCTCGCGACGGACGGATCGTCACCTGCGGGGCCCACGCCGGCGAGGTGGTGCCATTCGACATCATCCCGTTCTTCCGTTCCCAGCATGCGATCATCGGCTCATTCGTGTACACGCGCGAGGAGCTGGAGACCGTGCTGACGCTCGCCAGACGCGGCTCCATCAAGCCGCTGGTCGCGGCGAGCTACCCGCTGGAGGAGGCCAGAGCGGCGAGCGAGAAGCTCGAGAGCCGCGACTTCTTCGGCAAGATCCTGCTGGTGCCGTGAGGTGGGCGCGGCCTAGACGACCGATGAGGGGACCTTGGAGCGATAGATGAAGCGACTTGGAGTAGACGTAGGGGGCACCTTCACCGACCTCATTTACGTCGACGATGAGACCGGCAAGATCCAGATCCACAAGCTTCCGACCACGCCCGAGGATCCCTCGAGGGGAACCGTCGAGGGGATCAAGCAGCTGACCGCGAGCGTGGGCGTCGGCGCGGCCGACCTCGACCAGGTCTTCCACGGCACGACGATCGCCACGAACATCGTCATCGAGCACGATGGCGCGCGCGTCGGGATGATCACCACCGAGGGATATCGCGACATCCTGCACATCGCCCGCCACAAGAAGCCACTCAACTTCTCCAACTACCAGGACCTCCCGTGGCAGCGCTACCCGCTCGTGCGCCGCCGCGATCGACTCACCGTTCCGGAGCGGATCACCGGGGACGGCGAGGTGCTCGTCCCGCTCGACGAGGAGCGCGTGCGCCAGCACGCGCGCAGGTTCAAAGAGGCGGGCGTCGACGCCGTGGCAATCTGTCTGTTGTTCTCGTTCATGAACCCCGCACACGAGCGGCGCGCGGCCGAGATCGTGCGCGAGGAGTTCCCGGAGGCGTTCCTGTCCGTGTCCTCGGAGGTTCTGCCCCAGTATCGGGAATACGAGCGCTTCTCTACCGTCGCACTCAACGCGTTCATCGGCCCCCGGGTGGCCGGCTACGTGCGGCGCCTGGAGGACGAACTCCACACGCTGGGGGTCCGCACCGGGCTGCACCTCATGAGCTCCGCGAGCGGCGTCGTGACCGCCCAGGGCGCAACCCAGCGTCCCGTCAACCTGCTGATGTCCGGTCCGGTCGCGGGGGTCGTCGGCGGAATCTGGGTGGGGCGTCAGGCGGGCTTCGACAACGTGATCACGCTGGACGTTGGCGGGACCTCGGCGGACATCGGGCTCGCTCAATCGGGCACGCTGCGAATGAAGCATCTGCTCGATACGCGAGTGGGTCCCTACCAGGCGATGATCCCGATGGTCGACGTCGACACGATCGGCGCGGGTGGCGGTTCGATCGCGTACGTTGACGCGGGCGGCGTCTTTCGCTCCGGACCGCGCTCGGCGGGCGCCGTACCGGGACCGGCGGCCTATGGCCGGGGCGGCACCGAGCCGACCAGCACCGATGCGATGATCAACCTCGGCTGGCTACAGCCGGACGCCTTCCTGGGCGGCGGCATGGAGCTTGCTCCGGACCTGGCCCGCCGATCGTTCGAGGGCGTAGCCGGCAAGCTCGGCATGTCGATCGAGCAGGCCTCGATGGGCGCGATCCAAATCTCCAGCGCGTTGATGGTTCAGGCCATCGAGGAGAACTCGGTACGCAAGGGCTATGACCCGCGCGACTTCGCCCTGGTCGCGGAGGGAGGGGCCGGGCCGACGCTCGCGGCCTCGATCGCCGCGGAGGTGGGTACGCCCGCGGTCATCGTGCCGCCGTATCCGGGGGTCACGGCGGCCATGGGACTGCTCGCGACCGACGTCGTCTACGAGTTCGTCGCGACCACCTATCAGCGGTTCTCGGCTCTGGCCGCGGACGAGATGCGGCGTCGCTATGAAGAACTCGAGGAGCAGGCACGAGCGCAGCTGGCTGCCGACGGGATCCCGGAAGGCCGCTGGGTGATCCAGCGCGTGGCCGACTGCCGCTACCTCGGGCAGGGCTACGAGCTGCGGGTCGACTGTCCAGCGGGAGCGATCGACCAGGCGTGGCGGGAGAAGGTCGCGGCCGACTTCCACGATGCGCACGAGCGCGAGTACTCGCGCCGCTTCGAGGGCTCCGACATCGAGATTCCCAACATCCGGGTCCGGGGCGTGGGACTGATGCCGCCGCTCGAGATGCCCGAGGTCGAGCGCTCCGAGCACCTCGACCCGGACGCGCTCCGCTACGAGCGCCCCGTCTGGTTCCGGGTGGAACGCGAGCTGTGCGAGCTCCCCACCCGCTTCTACGTTCGTGATGCCCTCAAGGCCGGCAACCGGATCGAGGGGCCGGCTGTGATCACCCAATACGACTCGACGACCGTTGTCCCCCCGGGGCTGTTCTGCGAGGTCGACGGCTTCGGCAACATCGTGATCTGGATCGACGAGTCGGCTCGAAACCAGCTGCTGCGCGCCGCCGAGGTCGCGCTGGGCTAGCACGCACGCCGAGAGGAGAGCAAAGCGAGATGTCCGTGGCCACCTACGAAGTCGGACGCAGCCCGGGGGCACCGACACGCCCGCGGGTCGGCGTTGATCCGATCACGCTTCGTGTGCTGGGCGGCGCCTTCCACGCGATCGCCAAGGAGATGGCGGGCGTTCTGTTCCGCATGTCGTACAGCTCGATCATCCGCGAGTCGGAGGATCTCGGTGCCGGGCTGTTCGACGCCCAGGGCCGCGAGCTGTGCGAGTCCGACTCGACCCCGATGCACATCGGCTCGCTCCCGTGGTACATCCGCGGCTTCCTCGATCGCCTCGAGGGCGACATCGACGACGGCGACGTGATCGTCCACAACCACCCCTACCTCGGTGCGTCGCACAGTCCCGACGTCGCCGTGGCGGTCCCCATCTTTCACGACGGCGAGCTGCTGGGGTTCGCCGCGGTGACCGCGCACGTGCTCGATGTGGGCGGCGCCTTCCCCGGCATCAACGCCGACGCGTTCGACGTCTACGCCGAGTCCAAGCTCTACAACGCGTTGCGCTGGTACCGCCATGGCGAGCTCAATGTCGACGTCGACCGCATGATCTTCGACAACGTGCGCACCGAGACGATGAACCGTGGCGACATGAACGCGATGATGGCCGCGTGCCTGCTGGGTCGCGATCGCTTCCTGCGGCTCGTGCATCGCTACGGCGCCGAAGTCGTGATGTCGGCCGCATACGAGTGGATGGACTACTCGGAGCGCATGCTCCGGGCGGAGATCGCGAAGATCCCCGATGGCGACTACCAGGCGCCGACCGCGTGGCTCGACGATGATGCGCGCAACCGGGGCCAACGCCTGCGCGTCGAGACGAAGGTCGTCGTCGAGGGCGACTCGATCACGGTCGACGTGACCGGATCCAACAGCGAGGTACCCACCGGCTTCAACGTTCCGTTCGAGGGCTCACTCCTGGTGGGCGCGTACTACGCGGTGCGGACCCTGTTGCTGGACGAGGTGACGTTTCCTGAGCACGTCCCGCAGAACGACGGGGTGTTCCGGCCGGTCAGCGTGATCGCGCCCAAGGGTACGATCTTCAACCCCAACTTCCCGCGCGCCTGCTTCTCGCGGTTCTGCCAGGTCCAGCGCGTCGTCGACAACATCATCCTCGCGCTCGCCGACCAGCTCCCCCGGCAGGTCACGGCGGGCAATTCGGCCGGCATCCACTTCTGCTCCTACTCCGGCTTCTTGCCGGAGTCGGGGGAGTACTGGCTGTACCTCGAGGTAAACGAGGGGGCATACGGCGGCCGCTACGGCAAGGACGCCATGGACTCGGTGGACAACCTGATGGCGAACACCCGCAACAACCCGATCGAGGAGCTCGACCTTCGCTTCCCGGTGCGCTGCGACCAGTACGAACTCAGACCCGAACCGGCCGCGCCCGGACGCTGGCGCGGCGGCGTCGGGATCATCCGCCGCAACCGCTTCCTCGTCGATGGCACATACTCGTGCGAGGGCGATCGCCAATCGGATCCACCGCGCGGCGTCTTCGGCGGCTGGGACGGACTTACCGCGTCTTGCCGCAAAAACCCCGACACGCCGCGCGAGGAGCACCTGGAGGCCAAGGTGACCGGGGTACCGTTCAAGGCCGGCGAGTACATCGAGTTCCGGGAGCCCAACGCGGGCGGGTACGGTGACCCGCTCGAGCGCACTCCAGCGCAGGTGCGCGACGACGTGCTCGATGACTTCACCACGGTCGAGATGGCGCGCGACGCCTACGGTGTGATCTTCACCGATGAGCGCACGCTCGCAGTCGATGAGGAGGCGACGCGGCGGCGGCGAGAGGAGCTGCGCGCGGCGCGGGACGGGCAGCTTCGCTCGCTCACCGAGATGCTCGGCGCCCAGACCCCGGGCCGGCCACTCGTGCCCTCCCGAAGCCCCTCCACCGAGGCGGGCAACCGCGCGTTTGGCCTCGCGTAGCGGGATCGTCTGAGCAACCGCGCGGGACGAGACCCGCTCTTGCCCAAGCCGATCGATCCTCCTGCGGCCGCGGTCCCCGTATCGGTCGCCGACCTGGTGCGGCAGGTCCGCGCGGGGGACCAGTCGGCGCTCGAGCTCACCGAGGTGTACCTCGGCCGCATCCACGCCGCTGGGCCGCAGCTGAACGCCTTCCGCACGGTGACGGCCGACGCGGCGCGACGGCGCGCGCACGAGATCGACGAGCAGGTGCGCGCGGGCGGGGAGCTCGGGCCGTTGGCCGGGGTGCCGGTCGCGCTCAAGGACAACATCGCGGTCGCCGGCGTGCCGCTGACCGCCGGCACCGGCTTTCTCCGGGACAACGTGGCGGGGAGCGACGCGTGGGTGACGCGCGCACTCATCGGTGCCGGCGCCGTGTTGCTGGGCAAGCTGCACATGGCCGAATGGGCGATTGGGGGAACGACCCACAACGTCCACTTCGGCCCCGGCCACAACCCGTGGGATCACGGCCGCGTTCCCGGTGGGTCCAGCGGTGGCTCGGCGGCGGCGGTGGCGGCCGACCTCGCGCTGGTCACCCTCGGGTCAGACTCCGGAGGATCGATCCGCATCCCGGCCGCGCTGTGCGGGGTGGTCGGGCTCCGTCCCACGCTCGGCCGCGTGAGCACCCGCGGATCGCTGCCGGTGTCGTGGTCATTCGACGCGATCGGGCCGCTCGCTCATCGCGCCGAGGACGTCGCTGCGGTGCTCGGAGTGATCGCGGGCTACGACCGGAACGATCCGGTGTGCGTCGAGCGACCCGTCGACGACTACGCGGGCGCCGTGGGCCGCGACGTGGAGGGGTTGCGGCTCGGCGTGCTGGAGGGGACCTTCCGGGGAGAGCCGCTCGAGGGGGCGACGGCCCGGCTACTGGATCAGGCCGTCGCTCAGCTCTCCGCCCTGGGTATGCGAGCCGAGGGGACCGTGCTCGACGAGCACCCGCATGCGGTGCAGGTCACCGCGGACATGCTCCTTGCGGAGGCCGCGGGGGTGCATGCCCGGCGCCTGGCCGAGCGCCCCGACGGCTTCGCGCCGGACGTGCTGGCCCGCCTGCGACGCGGCCAAGCGATCTCGGGTCCGGCTTACGCCGCCGCTCGGCAGGAGCAGCGGCGCTGGCGGCGGGCGGTGTTTGACCTCCTGAAGCATCACGATCTCCTGCTCGCGCCCGCCAGTCCGTTCGTCGCGCCGCCGATCGCCGGTACCGATCCCCTGCAGATGACCGGTCTGCTCGCCCACTTCATCTCGATCTGGGGACTGGCGGAAGTGCCCGCCCTGGTCGCGCCGATCGGCTTCGTCGAGGGGCTGCCGGTGGCGATGCAGCTGATCGGCAGGCCGTTCGACGAGGCCACGCTTCTGCGAGTCGCGCACGCCTATCAGCAGGTCACCGATTGGCACCGGCGCCGCCCGCAGTCCGTCAGCACCGAACGCAGCAGCGGATGAGGCCTCCGGCCTCACGACGCGGATGCCGCAGCGGGAGCGCCGAACGCGCCGGCCGCGCGCAGCACGGCGATCCGATCGTCGTCGTAGCCGCAGACCGTCCGCAGGATCTCCTCGGTGTGCTCACCGCGCAGCGGCGCCCGGCGCAGCTGCGGCGGCGGACCGGTGAGACGGAAGGGGGAGGCCACCTGGCGCACACGGCCGAAGCGGGGGTGGTCAATCGCGACAACGTCGCCGCGCGCGACCGCCTGCGGATCCTCGAGCGCCTCCGCCACCTGGTAGATGGGTCCGTTTGGCACCCCGGCCGCAGTCAGCGCCTGCGCCCAGTCAGCGGTGGTGCGCTGGCGCAGCGCGTCGGCGAGGATCGGCACCAGCACCTCGCGGTTGCGATCGCGGGCGGCGAAGTCGGCAAACCGTTCGTCGACCAGCAGATCGGCTCGATCGATCAGCTCGCAGAGGCGCTCCCAGAACTTCTGCTTCGCGCAGGCGACGATGATCCACCCATCCGCCGTCTCAAACGCCTGGAAGGGGACGATCGAGGGGTGCGCCGAGTCGGGCATCCGCCGCGGCGACCACCGCCCGGTCGCGGTCCAGGTGGCCACGTACATGAGCTCGTGCAGCGCGGTCTCGAACAGCGAGATGTCCGCGTCGCCGCCCACCCCGTCGCGGCGCGCGCGATGAAGTCCCGCGAGGAGCGCCAGCGCCGATACGTATCCCCCGGCCAGGTCCACCAACGACAGCCCACTCTTGGTCGGGGGACCGTCCGGGCTGCCGGTCAAGCTCATCCAGCCGGCCATCGCCTGCATGATGTAGTCGTAGCCGGGCTCGGTCGCTCGCGGCCCAGTCATCCCGAAGCCCGAGAGCGACACGCAGACGATTCGCGGATTCACGGACTTGAGGTCCTCGTAGGTGAGGCGCAGTTTCGCCGGCTGATCCCCGCGGAGGTTGGAGTACACCGCCTCGGCGTTCCGGACGAGGTCCTCGAGCACTTGGCGGCCCTCGCTCATTCGCAGGTCGAGCGAGAGGCTCTTCTTGTTGCGGTTGAAGGTCTCGAAGAACAAGGAGTCCTCGCCCTCCTGGAAGGGCGGCACGTACCGGCCCACATCGCCTTTGGAGGCGGGGTCTTCGATCTTGATCACCTCGGCGCCGAGATCCGCGAGCTGCAAGGTCGCCCACGGTCCAGCGCCGTACTGCTCAACGGCGATAATCCGCACGTCGGCCAGAGGCGGAGCGAGGGTGAATTTTTGGTCGGTCAACCTATACGCCTTGTCGTGTCAGTATCAGTGTCTGATTTTCGTATTGTGAGCCACTCGATTATTGCGGTCAACGCGACCTAGCCTTGAAGCGCCGATAACGGGCTGAACCGGCGCAGGGAGTGACGTCCTCCCGGGCCGTGAGAATCGGGATTGCTCAGATCTCGGGACCCGACCCAGGAGGACACCCAGATGGTGAAGCCTTTGGCTCGCTTGGAAACGGTAGAAGTCACGGCGGACGGAGCTGGGCTGGTGTCGCACGCGGGAGCGGCGCTGCTGGTCGAGTTGGCCGACCGGGTTGGGTTGACCCGGGCGTTGTCGGAGGCGATGGCGGTCTCGCGGGAGCGGCGCTCCGCGCACCATCCGGGGCGGGTGATCAGGGATGTGGCGGTGATGCTTGCTGACGGTGGTGACTGCGTCACGGACATGGAGGCATACCGGGGGCAAGAGCGCCTGTTCGGCGCCAAGGCGTCGGAGACCACGACGCACCGGGTGCTGAAGTCGATCGACGAGCGCCTGCTCGGTCAGGTTCGGGCTGCGCGGGCCCGCGCCCGGGCGCGCGCGTGGGACGCGGGCGCGCGGCCTGAGACGATTACGTTGAACATCGATGCGACCTTGCTGACGGCGCACTCCGAGAAGGAGTTGGCGGCCGGCAACTACAAGCACGGCTACGGGTTTCACCCGCTCAGCTGCTGGCTTGATGAGACCGGCGAGGCGCTCGCCGCGCTTCTGCGGCCGGGGAACGCTGGGTCGAACACTGCGGAGGACCACTTCACGGTCCTCGGGCTGGCGCTCGCTCAATTGCCGGCCGAGGATCTCAACCGGGAGATCCTGGTGCGGACTGATATCGGCGGGTGCACGCATGCGTTCTGCGCTGACTGCCGGGAGGCCAGCATCCGTTTCTCGGTCGGCTACGAGCTCAACGACACCGTTCGCGCCGCGATTCTCGAGCTCCCAGAAACCGCGTGGATACAGGCGATCGACGCTGGCGGTGAAGATCGCGACGGCGCCTGGGTCGCCGAGCTGACCGACCGTCTGGATCTGTCCGCGTGGCCCGAGAGCTCCAGGTTGATCTGTCGGCGTGAGCGCCCGCACCCAGGCGCGCAGTTCACGATCTTCGACGAGCAGGGCTACCGGCACACCTGCTTCCTCACCGACCAGCCAGGCACCGACATCGCCGCCCTGGAGCTGCGCCACCGCAGCCGCGCCCGCGTTGAGGACACCATCCGCGCGGGGAAGGACACCGGCATGCGCAACCTTCCGCACTACGCATTCGAGCACAACCAGACCTGGCTCGAGGTCTCGCTGATTGCCCAAGACCTGCTCGCCTGGACGAAGCTGATCTGCCTCGAAGGCGACCTCGCGAAGGCTGAGCCCAAACGGCTGCGCAACCTGCTGCTGCACACCGCCGGCAAGCTCATCCGCCACGGCCGCCGCACCCGCCTGAAACTCGACCGCGCCTGGCCCTGGTCCACAGCGCTGGTCGCCGCGTTCACCCGGCTGCGAACGATCCCCGCGCTCTGCTGAGCCCGCGCGCCAGCACCGCGCCGCCCCCAATCATCCGCACCTCCCCCGGCGCCAGCCTGCCCGAAACCGCCCCCACAGCTCCACCAACCCGGTTCCTGCCCGTCAACACTCACGCCGCCAGCACTACCCGGTGGCCTTATCGTCACCTCACCACCAAAGCCGTCACCCACGCTCACCCTCGAAGCGATAACGGCGCTTCGAGGCTAGGAGGAGTCCCATGGGCGATCTCATCGAAGTTCGTGGCGTCAAGCTGTGGCATGAGATCAGTGGCAACGGCGAGCCCGTGCTTCAGATACACGGCGCGGGCTTTGGGCACTTCAATTTCGCGCCCGCCACACCGATTCTCAGCCGAGAGTTCCGCTGCATCGACTATGACCAGCGCGGCTACGGACAGTCGGACAAGCCGGAGCAAGACTACGATCTCGAGCTCTGGGCCGATGACGCCGTCGGGATGCTCGATGCGCTGGGGATCGAGCACGCGCATATCCACGGCACCTCGATGGGCGGGATGGTCGCCATTGTCCTGGCGGGTAAGTATCCCCAGCGGGTGCAGTCGGTGGTCATCAACTGCGCGGCTGCAAAGCTGGGTTACTCCGGCCAGTTGATCTTTCACAATTGGATCGATCTGATTGCGATGGACGGTTGCGGGAGCCGGACGCTGGCCGAGTTGATCTCGTGGCAGGCGCTTTCAAAACGCTACATGGAGACCGAGGAAGGGCGTGCGGGTGTCGACACGATCCAGCAGATCCTGCGTGATTCGAACGAGGCCAGGGTGATGACGCAGGCCTGCGAGGCGATGATCGGCATGGACCTGCGCGAATGGGTACCGAAGATCACCTCGCCAGCCCTGGTGGTCGGGGGCGATGAAGACGTGATGACCCCCTGGGACCAAGGGCCGGCCGGCGCGGGGCAACAGTGGATCGCCGACCATCTCTCCGACGCCGAAGTGGCGGTCATCAAGGGTTCGAACCACTCCACGATCTTCGACGGCACCGAGGCCCATTGCCGCGTCGTCGCCGACTTCTTCCGTCGCCACGCTGGCGCCGGCTGATCAAGCCCGAGCGCTCGAGCGCGCCGAGACACCCTCCCCGGCAAGGACCTCCGTGAAGAATCCCGTGACGACCCGCACGGCTTCGTCCGGAACCTCCAGCAGGTCGGCGTGGCCGATGTCGGGAAACTCGTGGAGGCGGGCATACTCGGGCACCCGCTCGGCGATATCACGCGCACTGAAGCCCGAGGGGGCCAGATCGGGCGGCGTCATGATGTCGCGCGATCCGTTGGTGAAGAGGATCGGACGGCGGATTTCGCCCACCAGCGGCTCGAGGTCCATCTCCTCCATCGCCAGGCACGCCTGGCGGATCGTGTAGGGCGAATTCATTCCCACGATCTGCTTGACGTTGTCGAACACCTCGGGGTGCTGTTCGATGAACGCCGCTCCCACTGCTTGGATGGTGAGGAGATCACAGAAATCGTCGAGCGGCAACGCTTCACACTGCTGCCGCCAGTTGCGGAACATGATCTTCCGATATGTGTCACACCGGGCCATGGCGCAGTCCGCACATGACGCGACTGTCTTCTCGGGATATTTTGCCGTGAACGCGAGCGCGATCATTCCGCCCATCGATGTGCCATGTGTCAGCGCGTGCTCGATCCCCAGGGCATCGAGCAGCCCGGCGCCCTCGTCCGCCCAGTTCTCGATGCTGTAACGAATCAGCGGCTGAGTGGAGCGGCCGTATCCGGTCGCGTCGAAGCTGAGCAGCCGGAAGTTCTCGCGAAAGCCGTCGTTGACCAGGTCGAAGTTCTGGCGCCCGAACAGCGATCCCCCGAATTGGAGGATCAGGGGTGCGTCCTCCGGGCCGGTGAACTCGTAATAGAGGCGTACATCGTGTACGTCCACGAACGGCATCGGCTGCTCCTCTCGGTGCGTGGTGGCGCTGACGGTCGACTCATGTGAAGCGAATGGCCCTAGCGATGGCAGTCAAGACCCGGTCCGCTCGTCGTATGCAAAGGGATACAGTACTGTGATGAGTGCTGAGCTTGGCGCTCGGGACCTGTGCTCGGCGGCGCTCGACGCGATCGTCGCCAAGCTGCGTGAGGCCGTGTCCGTCGAGCGGTGCACGCTGCGGCTGCAAGCGCGCGACGAGTTCTACCCGGTGGCCCACGAAGCGCGCGAGCCGTCGGTGCGCAGCCTGATCGGCGACCACAGCGTGCGCCTGCAGGGGCAGCCGGTGGTGGAGGCGATCCTCGCCGGCGCCGAGCAGGTCGTGCAGCCGGACGCCAGGGCGGCGTCCCGCGATCCGGCCTTCCAGGAGATGCTGGTCAAGTACGGCGGGCTCGGCGCGCAGATCGTCACCCCCGTGCGCGACGGCGACCGGCTGCTCGGCATCATCTCGCTGCACCACCTCGGCGCGCCGCGAGAGTGGACCGAGCGCGAGCTCGCGCTGGCGCGGACGGCTGCCGCACTAGTTGCCCCCCTCGTGGGCATGCCCCCGCTCGGAGCCGGGCGGTGACCGTCAGGGTCTCCGTGCAGCGGGATCGCTCGATCGTCGTCGGCCCCGCCAACAGTCACAATCGGATGTGGCCGGACCTGGAGCCGGTCGCGGTCATCGAGCCGGGCGAGGAGGTGGTCCTCGAGCTGCGCGACGGGATGGACGGGCAGCTGGCCGCAGCCAGCCAGGCGGACTCGATTGAGGCGATCGATCTGGACGCCAACCACCCGCTGACCGGACCGATCGAGATCCGCGGCGCCCGCCCCGGCGACCTGCTGGTCGTCGAGCCGCGGCGAATCGACACCGCGGGCTTCGGCGCCACCGCGGTAATTCCCGGCTTTGGCCTGTTGGGCGATCTGTTCACCCGTCCGTTCCTGGCGCGCTGGCAGATCGAGGACGGGATCGCGCGCTCGCCGGACGTTCCCGGCGTGGCGATCCGGGGCCGCCCCTTCCTGGGCTGCGTCGCGGTGGCCCCGTCTCGCCAACTCGTGGCGGCGGCGGCTCGGCGCGAAGCGGCGCTCGCACGGCGCGGCGGCAGCGTGCGCGGACCGCAGCCCCGCTCCGCGGTCCCGGCCATCGAACCCTACGCCTCCCAGGCCCTGCGCACGATTCCTCCGCGCGAGAACGGCGGCAACCTCGACGTCGCTCAGCTGACTACCGGAAGCCGTCTGCTGCTGCCGGTTCACGTGCCTGGTGCGCTGCTGTCAGCCGGCGACGTGCACTTCGCCCAGGGTGAGGGCGAGTCGTGCGGGACCGCGATCGAGGTCGCCGCGACCGCGACCCTGGCCGTGTCACTGCGGCGCGCGAATGACCTCCGCTGGCGGCCGCATTTCCCGATGGTCGAGTACTTTGAGCCGGTCGCGGCCGCCCGTCGGTGCTGCATGACGATCGGCATTCCGCTGACCGACGAGGGCGAAAACGCCAACCTCGACCTGACGCTGGCCGCACGGCGGGCACTGCTCGAGATGGTTGGCTGGCTGGAGGCGGAGCGGGGCATGACCCGCGAGCAGGCGTACGTGCTCGCCAGCGTCGCTGCCGACCTGCGCGTGGCCGAGGCGGTGAACGTCCCCAACGCAATCGTCACGTGCCGACTCCCGCTCGATGTGTTCGAAGCCGAGGGCGGTCAGCGTCGGAGTTAGGACCTCCGGTAACACCGAAACGCCTTCTCGGCGGTGACCTCGGGGAGCGTGGATTGCGTCGGTGTGCTCAGGCCAGCGCCTTCTCGCTCTCGGCGGCGGCCTTGGCCATGGCGTGGATCATCTCCCGCTTCTCGACGTCGGGCCGGCGATACGCCCGGCGGCTCTGCCTGAGGCCAAGGGCAAGCATCGTCTCCGCGAGTTTGTAGGTCAGCGGCCCGGGGTTGATCACCGGCACCGGAAGGTTCTCATTGAGGTAGCCGTGCGCCTGATGCATGGTCGTCGAGCCCAAGCAAATAACGTCGGCCCCGTCCTCCACGCACGCGAGCCCGGCATCGCGCAGCTTGGGAAACACCACGTCTTCCTTGCCGCCGAGCAGGTTCTCGACATCGGGCGGAGTGTTGATCGACCGGATCGACACGAGGTGGTCGGTCAGGCCGTACTCCTGCACGCCCTTCCGGTAGAGGGGGATCCATCCGTCCCACTGCGTCAGCACGGAGAACTTGTGCCCGAGCATCAACGCGGTCAGGTAGGAGGCCTTGCCGGGACCGATCACCGGGACGTCGAGCATCGAGCGCAGCGCGTTGACGCCGGAGTCGCTCATCGTGTCGATGCATAGCGCGTCATATCCCTCATCAGCCGCTTCGAGCCCCGCTTCGAGCATCGCGAAGTCGGCCAGGACATAATCGTGGTAGCTGTCGTATAGGGCGGGCCCGGCCTTGACCGGCTTGAAATCGAGGACCATGTCCGGCCCAAGCTCGACCGACTCCTGTTGCGCCCGCCGATTCGCCAGCCCCTTCTCGTCGAACGCGAACGGTACGAGCACGCACACCCTGGGCATGAACCCTCCAACTCCGATGTAGGACCTTGACCAGCGGGCATCCTACGCCCGCGCGGGCCCCCGGTCCACGGCCGTCGTCGAGCGGCGCGAGGGGGCCACGGCTCCGACCGGTCAGCGCTCGGGCGCGGCGAGCTCGACTCCCCCCAGGCTGACGATCGCCACCCCCGCGATCGCCAGCGCCATGCCGATGACCGTCGCCAGACCGGGGGCATTGCCACGCGCGGCCTCGACAGCGACCGCGACCACCGGTGCGAGAAATTGCCATCCGGTGGCTCGCGTGGCTGGAATCCGGCGCAACGCGAGGTTGAAGCACACCGAGGCGGCCGCCGAGCTGCCGAGCGCGACCCAGGCGACCGATCCCAGCAGGGCCGGCGAGCTCCAGTCCGTCCCCCCCGCGTCACCGAAGCTCGCCGCGAGCGCAATCAATAGAAGTGATCCGACGATGTACTGAAGCGTGGTGAAGCCGAGCATGTCGAGCCGCGGATCGCGCGCAGCTGCCTGACCGGTGATCAGTGCGCCGGCGGCGAAGCCGGCCGCGGCGACAAGCGCAATGAACATCCCGAGCGCCGTTTGTCCGACGGAGCCGGTGGCGCCCAGCTGGCTGGAGACCATGACCACGACGCCGGCAAAGCCGATCACGAGGCCCCCGAGGGTCGTGCGCGAAGTGCGCTGAGCGAAGATGGCGCTCGCGAACACGACCGCGAAGAACGGAGCGGTGTTGATCAGCACGGCGGCGTTACCCGCACCGGCCAGCTTCGTGGCCTCGGCGATCCCCTCGAACGTGAGCGAGACCACCAGTGGCCCCGAGATGGCGCCGAGTATGAGCGTGCGTCGATCTCTGGGCAGGCGGGCGCCGCTCAGCGCTACGGCGAGCAGCAGCGCGAGCGCGGCCGGGAGCGCTCGCAATGCGGAGAACACCGTGGGCGAGGCGTGCTGGGCGCCGATGGCGGTGGCGCGGAACGCCGTTCCCCAGAAGAACATCGTGGTTGCCAGGAGGGCCGCGGAACCCGCGCCGATGGCGTCAGGCCGCCTCACCGGGCGTAGAGTCAGTTCGGTCACGATCCCGTCGATCGCTTACAAGCACCAGTGAGCGTGGCTACGTGCTGGAGTGAGCCCGCCGCACGGTCACCGCTACTGTACTGTTCCCGTGTGCAATTGCATACGGTAAGGGGAGATGGCAGCCGCGACCTCGCGGCGGCGGTCTCCACGCCGACGCCCGGCGAGGAGACCTACGAGTCGATCCGGCGCTCGATCCTGGAGGGCGTCCTGCGACCCGGCGAGCGGATCGTCGAGCAGCAGCTGGCGGAATCGCTCAACGTCAGCCGCACGCCCGTCCGCGAGGCGCTGCTCAAGCTCGAGCGCGAGAACCTGGTGGCGCGCATCGGACGTGGCATGGCCGTCCGCAGGTTTTCCAGCGGCGAGGTCCGAGACATCTACAACCTGCGTGCGCATCTGGAGAGCTACGCCGCACGGCTCGCCGCCGATCGGATCACCGCCGCCGAGCTGGCCGCGTTGGGGGCGATACAGGACGAAATGGAGGCACAGGAGCCCGACATGACCCGCGCCGAGGTGGTCCGGGTGCTGTCCCGCGACAACCACAGGTTCCATGCGGTCGTGGTGCGGGCGGCCCGTAGTACGCCTCTGGAGCGGTGCTTCTCACAGGTCTTCCAATTACCGTTGCTTTACAAGGCATACGTGTACTTTGACGAGGAGCGCAAGCGCCGCTCGGATCGCGACCATCGCGAGCTCATCGAGATGTTGCGCGCCGGCGATGGCGCTGCCGCCGAAGCGCACTGGCGCGGTCACCTGTCCCGAGGCGGCGACCTCCTTGCCCAGCACCTCGCCGCCGGCGAGGCGGGTGAGCTCGTAAGGTAGCCTCCGGTCCGCATGCCCCCGGTGCGCGCGCCCGTCCTGGTTGGGTTGGGCGTGTCGCTCACCACGATGGCGACCAGCACCTTCGCCACGCTGAGTCTGGGCGCTCTTGCACCGTACGTGCGGGCCGCATTCCATTTCTCGACCTTCGAGGTCGGGCTGCTCCCGGCCCTCGTGTTCGCGGGCGCGCTTCTCGCGTCGGTGCCGGCTGGCCACCTGACGGATCGACTCGGCGCCGGCCGGGCGCTGTTCGTCTCACAGCTGGGGATAGCGGCCGGGATTGGGTTGGCGGCGCTGACATCGAGTCGCGGATGGTTCTTGACCGGAGTGTGGATCGCCGGACTCGGCTATGGAGCGGTCAACCCGGCCACAAACGTCCTCTCGACCTCGCTCGTTCCGCGCAACCGGCGGGCGCTGTTCCTCAGCGTCAAGCAGACCGGCGTCCCGCTCGGCGGCCTCATCGCCGGTGCGACGCTGCCGCGTCTGGCCGACTTGCTTAGTTGGCGCGCCGCGCTCGGCGTGGCGGTCGGAGTGCTGCTGTGCACCTCGCTGGTGGGCTTGTGGGTAGCCCGACTCGAGGCGGTCGGGTGGTTCGAGCAACTGGCGCTCTCACGCTCGGATGCCTCTCCCACTGCCGCGGCCGGGGTGCTGGTGCCCGGGGGTATCCCGACGGCGCTGTTCGGGTTCGTGATGTCGGGCGTTCAGTACAGCCTCGCCGGCTACCTCACCGTCTACCTGGTGGACGAGCACGGCTTCTCGAAGCCGACCGCCGGTCTCGCGCTCAGCGTCGCCTTCGCGGCCGCATGTCTCGGGCGGGTGACCTGGGGATGGCTCTCAGATCGCTGCTTCGCCTCGCACGCGAGCGCCCTCGTGTTCGCCTCGGCGGGCAGCCTCACCGCGCTGGTGGCCTTCACCACGGGGGTGAGCGGACCGTCACTGTGGCTTGTGGTCATCGCGATCGGCATCTGCTCGATCGGCTGGAACGGCGTCTACATGGCCCTGATCATCGACAGAGCCACGGCCGGCAGGCTGGGCCAGGCAACCGGACGCGGCCTGCTGTTCATCTACGGCGGCGTGGTGTTCCTCCCGCCGCTGCTGGGCGTGCTCAATGACGCCACCGGTTCCTGGTCCACGACGTGGGCCGCGGCCACCGGAGCGGTGCTGCTCGCCGGCGGCGCCCTGGCCCTGAGCCCGCGCAGGCTCGTCGGCGCTCGCAGCCCCGAAGCGGCCCAGACGGGGACGAAGGTCGGCTCTCCAGCGTGACCGAACGTTCCCCGGGGGCCCCTCGCAGATGGTCGACTTCGGCCGCCCCGGGTGTCCGCCCCGACTCCCTCACTCGGGTTCATACCTCTCTGTATGCTGCCGTATACAAGCCGCGCCGGGTCTCTGGTCCCGCCGGCTTTTGGTCCCGGGTGGACCACCCTCGCGACGTGGAGGAATGAGACAGATGAGCCAACCAGCAAGCTGTCGCGTCGTCCGGTACGCCCTCGCGCGACCCCAAGGCGCCTGACCGTGACCGTCACCGGCAACCGCACGAGTACCGACGTCTCCCTCGAGACGCTCCGCGACGGGCCGCTCCAGGGCGTCCGCGTGGTCGAGTTCGGGCAGCTGCTGGCGGGACCCTACGTGGGCACGCTGCTCGGCGACTTTGGCGCCGACGTGATCAAGGTCGAGCCTCCACCGAAGGGCGACGCGATGCGCGATTGGGGACGGCTCCGTCACAACGACCACTCTCTGTGGTGGTCGATTCTGGCGCGCAACAAGCGTTCGGTGACGCTGAACCTTCGCCTCGTGGAGGCGCAGCGCATCGCGCTCCGTCTGGCCGAGCGCAGCGATGTGGTACTCGAGAACTTCCGGCCGGGCACGATGGAGCGGTGGGGCCTCGGACCCGCGGACGTGCACGCGCTCAATCCTCTCGTGGTCTACGCGCGAGTCACCGGCTACGGCCAAACCGGTCGCTATCGGGACCGGCCGGGGTTCGCGTCGGCGAGCGAGGCACTGTCCGGGCTGCGCTACATCAATGGCCATCCCGATCAGCCGCCGCCACGGTACGGCATCTCGATCGGAGACACCCTCGCCGCGCAGTCAGCGTTCACGGGCATCCTGATGGCGTTGTATGCGCGCGACGCGCGGGGCGCCGAAGGCCAGGTGGTGGATGCCGCGATAACCGATGCCTGCTTCGCCGTGACCGAATCCACGGTGCTCGAGTACGAGAAGACGGGCGTCGTGCGCGAACCAACCGGGACGCGGTTGCCGCGGATCGCCCCGTCGAACGTGTACCGCTCCAAGGACGACCGCTGGGTGGTGATCGCCGCCAACCACGACACGCTCTGGCGCCGTCTCGCGGCGCTGATCGGCAAGCCCGAGCTGGCCGACGATCCGCGCTTCAACTCCCATCATGCCCGGGGCGAGAACGAGGACCTCCTCGACCGCCTGATCGGGGCATGGGCCGCGCAGTACACCGCCGCCGAGCTCGACCGCATGGTCAACGAGGCCGGGGTCGTGTGTGCGCCCGTCTACAACGCCGCCGATGTATACGAGGATCCGTACTTTCGCGAACGCGGTCTGCTGATCAGCTATGACGACTCTGCGCACGGGACGATTACCGCGCCGGGCGTGGTTCCGAAGCTGAGCAACACTCCGGGCAGCGTGCGTTCCCCCGCACCGTGGACGGTGGGGGCCGATACCGACACCATCCTCGCCGACCTCGGTTTCGAGGAGGAGAAGATCCATGAGCTGCACCGCGAGGGAGTGGTGTGAGAGGCCGCGGGGTGGAGGTCACCATCTACGAGGTCGGCCCGCGTGACGGGCTCCAGAACGACAACGCGACGCTGCCGCCGCCGGTGCGGGCCGAACTGTGCGATCGACTGGCAGCCGCCGGGCTGCGCCGTATCGAAGCCGGGAGCTTCGTCAGCGCGACCCGGGTGCCGCAGATGGCAGGGGCCGAGGAGGTGTTCACCGGCCTCCACAACGACCCCGCCACCACCTTCGCGGCGCTGGTGCTCAACCGGCGCGGCCTGGAGCGGGCGCTCGCCGCCGGAGCGGACGAGATCCACCTGGCTTATCCACTGACCGATACGTTCGCCCGTCGCAATCAGAACATGACCCTGGAGGACGCGGCTACCACCACCGCCCAGATGATCAGCGATGCCAAGGCGGCCGGGGTGCCGGTCACCGCGACGCTCGGAGCCTCGTTCGGATGTCCGTTCGAGGGCCCCGTCGACCCGGGCGTGGTCATCGATCACGTCGGGCGGATGGCGGGCGCCGGAGCCGACGCGATCGTGCTCGCCGACACGATCGGCGTGGGGGTGCCGGCCCAGGTTCGCAGGCTGGTGCCCGCTGCCCTCGCCGCAGCCGACCCGCGGCCGGTCGGCCTGCACCTGCACAACACCCGCAACACCGGCTACGCCAACGCGATCGTGGGCCTCGAGCACGGCGTGCGTATTCTCGACGCCTCGGTGGGCGGCCTTGGGGGATGTCCGTTCGCACCGCGCGCCTCGGGGAACATCGCCACCGAGGACCTCATCTACCTGCTCGAGGGCGAGGGGGTCGAGACAGGCGTGGACCTCGACGAGCTGATCTCGGTCGCCGACTGGCTGGCCGCTCAGCTCGGCCACGAGCTCTCTGGCCTCGTGCATCGCGCCGGGCGGTTCATACCAATCGGCGGGTAGCGGACCGTGTCCGGGCGGGAGTGGGATCGGGAACGCATGCGGGCATCGTGACGAGCGCGCCTTACCGAGCACCAGCGCGGGCCGCCCGCGGAATGGTCGCCTCCAGCCAACCGACCGCCACCGCGGCCGGCCTGCGCATGCTCCGGCAAGGGGGAAGCGCGGCCGACGCCGCTCTGGCGGCGGCCGCCGTGTTGTGCGTAACCGAGCCGATGGCGACGGGCCCGGGCGGAGACCTGTTCGCGCTGGTGTTCGCCGGGGGAAGGGTCGCTGGCCTGGACGCCGCCGGCCCGGCACCGCGCAGCGCCGGCGCCGGCCCGCCTGCGCGCTATGGAGCGCGTTCGGTCACGGTCCCGGGCGCGGTCGCGGGCTGGGAGGCGCTCGCCTCGCGGTACGGGCGGCTTGGACTGGAGGCGTGCTTGGCCGATGCGATTGCCCTGGCACGGGACGGATTTGCGGTGGGATCGCGCTGCGCCGCGTCGTGGTCCACCGCCCCGAACCTGCCCGAGGGATTCGCGCCGGCTCCGCCCGCAGGCGCCCGCGCCATCCTGCCCGAGCTTGGACGGACGCTCGCCTCTATCGCGCACCACGGCGCCTGGGCGTTTTACACCGGCCCCGTGGGCGAGGCGATCTGCTCGGCGAGCTGGCTCGAGGAGGACGACCTGCGTGGGTTCTCGGCGCGATTCACGGAGCCGCTCCAGATCACCTACAAGGATCACGTGATCTTCGAGCACCCTCCACCCACCCAGGGGGTTGCGGCGCTGGAGGGACTGGCCCTGCTTTCGCGGACCCCGGGCACGCTGGCCGACCGCGTCAACTGCTGCCGGCTGGCGCTAGAGGATGCCTTCCGGGAGGTTCGAGACGGAGCCGATGTGCGCGGCCTGATCGAGCCGCCCGCTGTGGCCCGCCGCGCCGGGCAGCGGGCGGGGCTCGTGTTGGAGCCCGCCGGCGGGACCGTCTACCTGTGCGCGGTCGACGAGGAAGGAATGGCGGTCTCCTTGGCCCAGAGCCTGTTCGAGCGGTTCGGATCGGGCGTCGTCGCGCCGGGTACAGGTGTCGTGCTGCAGAACCGGGGCTTCGGCTTCGCGATCAACGGCACGGTCGAGCCGGGACGGCGCCCCTACCACACGATCATCCCCGGGATGCTCCTGCGCGATCGGGAGCTCGTCGGACCATTCGGGGTGATGGGCGGGTTCATCCAAGCGCAAGCGCACGTGCAACTGGTGCACGGCCTGCTGGACGAAGGGCTCGATCCGCAGGCTGCGCTCGATCGCCCACGGTTCCGGATCGAGGGCCGGCGCGTGCTGCTGGAGGAGGGCCTGTGGGACCGTGCGGCGGAGATCGCCGCCATGGATCTCGAGCCCGTGGCCGAGTCCAACCTGTATCTGTTCGGGGGAGGCCAGGCGATCATGCGCACCGAGCACGGGACGCTGATCGGAGGATCGGACTCGCGTAAGGACGGCTACGCCGCCGGGTGGTGACCGGCTCGCCTGTGTCAAAATCGGTGACTGTCACGTGAGTGACACTGACACGAGACGAAACGTCATCTGAGGCGCGTCGTGAGCAAGGTTCGGTTCTACTACGACATCGTGTGCCCGTACTCGTACCTGGAATCGCACGTGGTCGAGGCTGGCGAGGACGCCGGGCGCGCCCAGGTGGAGTGGCTGCCATTCGAGCTGCGACCCGCGCCGCGCCCCTTGCTAGAGCCGCGCGGCGATCACCTGCGCGTGGACTGGACACAGCACGTTTACCGGCGGGCGCTGTCGCTCGGGGTCGAGATCCATCTGCCGCGCTATCAGCCTCGCTCGACGCTCCCGCTGGCCGCGTGCCTATGGGCGGAGGAGGCCGGCGGACTGCGGCCGTTCAGGCGTGCCCTGTACGAGGCCTTCTTCTGCGAGGGCCTGGACGTAGCCACCGATGCCGAGATCGCGCGAGCCGCCGCGCGCGCCGGTCTCGATCCGACGGATGCCATCGCGGCCGCGTACTCGCCGCGGCTCGGCGCGCGGCTCGCGGAGATCCGCGTCACCGCCGAGGCAGCGGGGGTGCACGGCGTGCCGTCCCTGCTGACCGGGGACGGGGACTCCCATTGGGGAATGGGCGGTCTGGAGCGCTTGCTGGAAGGCCGCCCGCTCGTCCCGCGAGCTGTCTAGCGCCCGTCGGTCTCGCAGCGTCTCTCACGTGTCAATTCGCCCTCGCAGGGATGCCCGGCGTGCCGCTCGAGGGTCACGCCCGCTGAACGAGAAGTTCTCATGAGGAGGTCTCGCCGGGCGGCGCGGGCCGATGTCGCGGCCTACGCGCGCCGTGCACCTGCGGGGAGAAGTAGTACTGAGTGTGGATCATGGGAGGAGTCAGCACTCGCTCGGACTGAGCTCCACAGATCCCACAGCGCACTGCGGGAGTTTCGTGGACCCCGTGGAAGATCTCGGTCGTGTGGCCGGCCGGGCAGCGATATTCGTATAGAGCCATTTACCCGCGACGGTATACCGTAGTACGCAAACTGTGTAGATTATCGCCAACCGACGAAGGGAGAGAGCAGTGCCCAAGGAGATCATGGCGGTATTCGGCGTCGACATCGATGCGGTCGGTGGCTGGCTCGGATCCTACGGTGGTGAGGACTCGCCCTCGGATATCCAGAGGGGAATGTTCTCGGGCGAAGTTGGCACGCCACGGCTGCTGAGCCTCTTTCAGAAGTACGACATCCCCGCCAGCTGGTTCATTCCCGGCCACTCAATCGAGACGTTCCCGGACTCGGTCAAGATGATCGTCGAGGCGGGCCACGAGATCGGCGCGCATGGCTATTCGCACGAGAACCCGGTGGCGATGTCGCCGAAACAGGAAGAAGATGTCCTCGCGAAATGCGTGGAGTTGATCAAGAGCGTCGCCGGACGTCCGCCACGCGGCTACGTGGCGCCGTGGTGGGAGATGTCAAACGTCACCGCCGAGCTTTTGAAGAAGTACGGGTTCACCTACGACCACAGCCAGGGATACAACGACTTCACACCGTTCTACGCCCGCGTCGGCGACGAGTGGACGAAGATCGACTATACGCAGGACGCGGCCGATTGGATGAAGCCGCTTCAGCGTGGTAAGGAGATAGATCTGGTAGAGATCGGCGCCAACTGGTACCTGGACGACCTACCGCCGATGATGTTCATCAAGAAGTCGCCCAACAGCCATGGCTTTGTCAATCCGCGCGACATCGAAGAGATGTGGCGCGATCAATTCGACTGGGTCTACGCCAACATGGACTATGCGGTGTACGCGCTTACGATCCATCCCGACGTGAGCGGAAGGCCGCAGGTGCTGCTCATGCTCGAGCGTCTGATCGCGTATCTCAACCAGCACGAGGGCGTCAAGTGGGTGACCATGGAGGAGGCGGCCAACGATTTCCGTCGTCGTCACCCCTTCAGAGGTCGAAGGCGGCGAAGGTGACATGTGCATTCTCTGCTACGGGCTGACGGGGGAAGAGCACTGGACCGACGTTCGCGTGGGGCCAGAGGCCCACTCCAGGGTTCGTGCCCGGCGGCGGCGATTGCTTGCGCAGATCCTCGCGGCGTATGGACTCGACTACAGCGACGATCCCACCGGATTAACCTCACTCGTGTCCGATCGGAAGGGCAACGTCATCGTGGCGCGCGGCTTGGGGGAGGTTTGGGCTGGCTCGGAGCAGCTCGCGGGGCGAGGCCTGGATCCACTCGAACCCGAGCTACTGAGCAGGCTGGCCAACGAGGAGTGACGTGACGAGGCAGCACCGCATCCCGGTCGCCATCGTCGGTGGCTTCCTCGGGTCGGGCAAGACATCCCTGTTGCGTCAGGTGCTCACGAGTGCCGCCGACACCGCGGTAATCGTCAACGAGTTCGGCGAGGTCGGCCTCGACCATCAGCTGCTGCGTGCCTGTGAAGAGCGCGTCGAGCTGTTGGGGGGAGGCTGCGCCTGCTGCACCAGGCGCGCGGATCTCGTGCGCACCCTGAGGGACCTGCTCGATGATCGTGATCGCGGACGGGCTGAGCTGCGTCGCGTGGTGATCGAAACCAGCGGCTTGGCCGACCCCGCGCCGATCGCCTTCACGATCACCAGCGATCCGATGGTGCGCCATCACTTCGAGGTTGAGCGGCTGATCGTGACCGTCGATGCGTGCAACGGTCCCGCGCAGCTCGCGGCACATCCCGAAGTCGCCAAGCAGGCGCTGGTCGCCGATGAGCTGGTGATCACGAAGGTCGACTTGGTTGAGCCCGAGGCCCGCGACCGGCTCGCGGCGCTACTGTCCGGGCTGAATCCGGCGGCGACGATCCGCACCGCGATCCATGGAGTGGTCGAGCAGGAAGCGCTCAGCGTGAGCGACACGCGCGCGGCGCCCGGCCTGCCACCGGACGAACGGGCGCCACTGTCGCCGGCGCGCGTGGGGGGCGGCGGGCATACCGACGATGTGCACACCTTCTGCATGGACCTCGACCGGCCGATCGATTGGCTGGGATTTGCCGTCTGGCTCAGCATGCTGCTCCACGCGCGCGGCGAGGAGGTGCTGCGCGTCAAGGGGCTGCTCGAGCTCGAGGACGGCACGCTGGTGTCTGTAAACGGGGTCCAGCACGTCATGCACACGCCAGAGCACCTCCCGCGAACTGCGATCGCCGATCCACGCCCCGGCATCGTTTTCATCACCCGCGGGCTCGACGTCCACCGGCTGCAGGAGTCGCTGGAAACATTCCAGCGCCTCGCGCGGGCCGGCGCCGGCGTCAGCGGCCGATGACGGGCACCGAGCTGCCCTCGGTGAGCGTGCTCGCGCTCGGGGGCACGATCGCCTCCACCGGCGCCGGGGCAGGCGTCACACCCACGCTCACCGCAGCTCAATTGATCGAGAGCGTGCCCGGCCTGGGACAGGTGGCCCGGATCAGCGCCGATACCTTCCGGCAGGTGCCCTCGCCCGAGCTGACGGTCGCGGATCTCACCGCGCTGGCGCACGAGATCACGCGACGGATAGCCGCCGGCGACGCCGGCGTGGTCGTCACGCAGGGAACGAACACGATCGAGGAGACGGCGTTTGTCCTCGACCTGCTCGTCGGTGAGGACGCGCCGGTGGTGGTGACCGGGGCGATGCGCAACCCGACACTTCCCGGTGCCGACGGCCCGGCGAACCTCCTGGGCGCGGTCAGCACCGCGGCGAGCCGCGACGCACGCGGTCTGGGCGCCCTGGTGGTGTTCGCCGACGAGATCCACGCCGCCCGGTTCGTCCGAAAGGCGCACACCCAGAGCATCAGCCCGTTCCGCTCGTCTCCGGCGGGTCCGATCGGATGGCTGAGCGAGGGGCGGGTGAGAATTGGGGCGCGCCCGGCCGGGCGACGCCGGCTCCGGCTCGAGCCGATCACCGACCCGCCGCCAGTCGCGCTGCTCACCTTCGGGGCGGGCGACGAGGGGCTGCTCGTGGGGGCGATTGCCGGCGCGGGCTATCAGGGCCTGGTCGTCGAGGCGACCGGCGGCGGTCACACGACCGAGGCGCCGGTCGACCAGCTCGAGGCGCTGGCGCGCGGCATGCCGGTCGTGCTCGCGTCCCGCACGGGCGCCGGCGAACTGCTCCAGCACACGTACTCGTTTACCGGCTCCGAGATGGACCTGATCGGACGGGGCCTGATTCCGGCCGGCGCGATGACGGCCGCGCACGCGCGCATGCTGCTGCGCCTGCTGCTCGCCGCTCGGGCGCCGCTCCCGGAGATCCGCCGTGCGTTCCGGGCGCTGGCGGCTCCGGGCATGGCCGCCGACTTGCTCGGCGGCCGGCTGGTGGTTACAGCGTGAGCCGGCGCAGGTCGGCGGGGTTCGTTCGCGCCGCCCGGTTGAGACGGGTCTGCAACACCAGCGGCAGCAGCGCGGGGACGAAGAACCCGCCCGCGCACAACGCCAGATAGGTCACGACGCCAAACGGCATCCGGGTTGCTACCTCGACTCGGGCCACCACCCGGGCCTGGGCGACCGCGTACGGCACGACCAACAGCATGCCGGGGAACAGCATCGCCATCCAGAACCACGGGTCGGAGCCATCGTCGAGCAAGCGCGCGCAGTCGCGGAGTGCGCGGTAGTACCACACGAAGTAGCCGACGAGAGGGAGCGACAGGACCGTCCAGAGGAGCACCGAGCGCGGCTCGATCAAGTGGTCATCCGGGGGCGCCATCCCCTCGCGGAGCACCAGGCGGTCCTGCGGCCGGGGTCGTGTCGAGCTCATTCCTGATCGCCCTGGGCGAGCCGATCGTGGACCAGGCGGTCGAGCGCGGTCAAGGCCAGTGCCAGGTCGCCCTCGTCGGTGTCCTCCTCGCGCGTGTGCGAGAGACCGCGCTTGCTGCGCACAAACAACATCACGGTCGGAACGCCCGACTCGGCGACGCGGGCGGCGTCGTGCAGCGGACCGCTCGGGAGGCGCGCGTCGGCGCCCTGGAGATCGGCGACGACGGCGGCGGCCGACTCGATCAGGCCGGGGTCGAAGGGAATCGGCGCGATACGGAACAACGGAGACCAGCTCACCGCCACGTTCTCCTCGGCGCCGATTGTCCGACTGGCCCCCTCGGCTCGCTCGTGCAGCTCGCGCAGCACGCTCGGGTCGTCGTGGCGCTGGTCCACCAGCGCGGTCGACACGCCGGCCACCGCGGTGGGAATCCCGGGCTCGGAGGAGATCCTGCCCACGGTGCCGACACCACCGCGATGACGAGCGAGCTCGCGGACCTCGAGGGCCAGCCGCGCGGCGGCCAGCAGCGAGTCTCGGCGCTGGTCCATCGGCGTGGAGCCCGAATGCGCGGATTGGCCGGCGAACTCGACGGCCCACCGCTCGGTCCCGTAGGTGCCGCTGACGACGCCCAGCGGCAGGTCGCGGGCCTCCAGCACCGGGCCCTGCTCGATGTGCAACTCGATATAGCCGACCGCCTGGTCGAGTCGCGAGTGGGCGGCGGACATGCGCTCGACTTCGACGCCGTGGGCGGCGAGCGCGTCGCCGGCCGTGATGCCATCGACATCCCGCAGGGCGCGGACATATCCGGGATCAAGTCCGCTCGTCGTCATCGTCGAGCCGAGCAGGCTGAGTCCGAAGCGGGCACCCTCTTCATCGGCCCAGTCGACGAGCTTCACGGTGAGCGGCGGCCGACCGCCGGCCGCGAGACCGCGCAGCACCTCGAGCGCGGACAGGACCCCCAGACAGCCGTCGAGCCAGCCGCCGTCGGGGACCGAATCGATGTGGCTACCGATGATCAGCGTCCGCGGCGAGTCGCCTTCGAGCGTGGCCCACTGGTTCCCGGCCTCGTCGACCTCGACCGACACCGGAAGCTCGGCGAGCAGGCCGCGTTCCCAGTCGCGCGCCTGCGCCCACGTATCGGTCCAGGCGAGGCGCTGGGCGCCGCGCTCGTTGCCCGTGAGCTCGGCCAGCGCCCGGAGGTCGGCGAGCATCCTCGGGGCGTCGGCGGACATCAGTCCTTGTTGTAGTCCCAGGTCAGCCAGTCCTGGGGCGAGATCGTGACAATCGTCCGGCCCTCGGCCATGATCGGATCCAGGTATTCGGTCGCGTCCGGGCCGAGATAGCGCACGAGGATGCGCTCGGTCACATCCCGGATCAGGCCTTCGTCGGTCGAGCACTCGGCCGTGCCGAAGCACACGACCGCGCGCGCACCTGCCTGAAGGCCCTCGTCCAGGCGCGGATCCTGGTCGACGCACACCGTGGCGTGGGGATCGGCGCGCAGGTTGCGCAGATGCCGGCGTCCCGCTCCGAGCGTGTGACGGAAGCATCCGTCTTCCCACACGTACCAGATCGGCGTGATGTGCCACCAGCCGTCGCCGCGGTTGGTGCCCAGGCGCGCGTCCTGACGCCCGGCCAACAGCGCGTCGCGCTCGTGTGCGGTGAGGGCGTTCTCCTTGGTCGCGGTCGACTTGCTGCGCGGGTTCGGCATCGATCAGGCGGCTTCGAGCGCCGGCATCACGGGAGCCTGCTCGATCGCGGTTTCCTCTTCGAGCGCCGCAGCCCGGGCCCGGGTCGTCCGGCGCACTACCAGCGCGACGATCACCAGCATCAGCAACACGAGCACGATCGTCCCGAACGTCGTGATCACCCCGAGCGCGTACAGGTTCGGCTCGAGCGTGGCGCTGATCAGCTCGCCGTAGATCTCGAGCGGCAGCGTGTTGGTCGGCGATACGAGCAAGGTGCGCTCGAACTCGTTCCAGGACAGCGTGAAGCCGAACAGGGCGGCCCCGAATACCCCGCCCCAGATGATCGGCAAGGTCACACGCGTGAACGTCTGCATCGCCGAGGCGCCGAGGTCGCGCGCCGCCTCCTCGACGGCGATGTCGTAGCGGTTGAAGATCGCCAGCATCACGAGGAAGCCGAACGGGAGCGTCCAAGCCACCTGGACGCCGAGTCCTGCCGGGTAGAGGTTGACGTTCAGGCCGAGCAGCTTCCACCACAGGCTCATGCCGAGGCTGAGAAGGATGCCGGGGGTCATCAGCGAGAGCAGCACCAGGTACAGGAACGCTCGGCCGACCCGGCGGCTCATGCGCCGGTAGGCCATGATCAGCGACAGCGACAGGGCGCTGGAGATCACGCCGACGACCACCGCGAGGATCAGTGACACCCCGGCGGCCGAGCGCAATGCTGCCGAAGCCGAGTTTCCGAGGTAGCTGAACCAGTAGCTGCTGACGAGCCCCTTGGCCGGGAACGTCGAGCCGCCCTGCGGACCCTGCAGCGAGAGCACGAGCATGACCAGGATGGGTCCGTACAGAAACAGGAGGAAGATCCCGAACCAGACGCCGAGGCCGTACTTGGAGAGTCGATCCCTGAGCTGCTGGGACATCCTAGAACCCCTGCTCCAGCCTGGCGAAGCGCAGCAGCACGACGACGCCGATGACCATCGCGACGACCAGGACCGCCGCCTGCGCGGCGGCCTGCGGGTATTGCAACAGCGAGACCAGGTTCGAGATGTTGACCCCGATCGAGCCGACCTTGCCGCCGCCGATCAGCCGGTAGGTGCCGAAATCGCCCATCGCCAGCACGAACACGAACACCGAGCCGATGATGATCCCGGCCCGCGTGAGTGGGAGGGTCACGTGCAGGAACACGCGCCAGCCGCTGGCGCCGAGGTCGCGAGCTGCCTCGATCGCGCTCTGGTCCAGCGCGGCGAGCTGGAAGAAGATCGGGGTGACCATGAACAGCACCAGCAGCTGCACGAGCGCGACGTTGACCGCGAAGTCGCTGAACAGCAGGATGCTCAGCGGGTGGTTGATGATTCCGACGTCTTTGAGGATCGAGTTGACCGCCCCTTGCTCACCCATCGTCGGGATCCACGATTCAACCCGGATGAGCGTGCTGGTGAAGAACGGCGCCAATGCGATGACGAACAGCGCGAACGCGTACTGCACCTTCTTGACCTTGACGGCCAGGAAGTAGGCCACGGGATACCCGATGAGGAGACAGACGACGGTGACGATCGCCGCATTGCGCGCGACCTTGCCGAGCGTGTCGAGGTACGTGGATGTGCTCGAGAAGATCGTCGTGTAGTTGTCGGTTGTCCAGACTTTCTCGAAGCCGGTGATCGTTCCCGTGAAGAACGACACCACGAGCACGACGATCACCGGGGCGACGAGGAACAACAGCAACCACAGAGTGCCGGGGAGCGCCCACAGTAGGGTCACCAGCTTCGACGCTCCCTGCGCCGCCCTGGTCGCGGGCGCGGCGGGGACCTCCTCGCCGTAGATCTCGGCCGCCGCCGCGTCGCTCAGCGCAACGTCGCCCGGCAGCTCACGCTCGGGGGTGAGCGTCTCCCGGGTGGGATCGCCGCCGGTGATCTCTCCCTCAGGCACTGAGCAATTGGACGTCGGCGGCG
>CAVSUS010000012.1:0-67486 GCA_963731355.1 uncultured Solirubrobacterales bacterium
ACGCCCGAACTATGTCGCACATGGCTTTGCAGTCGAACCTCGCGCCGATGGCGTCCGTGCCGCAGGTGGCGTCGCCGTCTCCGGACCCGGACGCGGTGCTCGACGTAGCGCTCGAGGCGCTTCAATTCGAGCACGCTCATTCCGAGGCTTCGCGCTCGCGCGCGGCCGGGCTCCTAACCGCTTGCGGCGTGCTGCTCGCACTGACGGCGGGACTCGGGTTGACCGCGGCGCAAGCGGCACAAAAGGTGTCTCACAGTGGCGCTGCCGTCGCGGTCTGCGCGGCCGCGCTGACCGCTCTGTTGCTGCTTACAACCGCGGTTCTGTCGGGTATGGTGTTCACGCCCTCTCCCCAGAGCCGCACGCCGGTTCAGGAGCTCCGCGCCCTCACCGAGCTACGTTTTCGCGTCGCGGACCAAGAGCTCGTATCCCGAGCCGCACGTGAGTACCTCGCCTCGGTGCGCGCTGTGAATCTGGTTTCTCGCAAGCGCATACGTCGCGCGATGGGGTTCTATGTGGCCGCGCTCGGCGTGTTGGGATCGCAGGTGCTGCTCATCGCGATCGTTCACCTGCTGGGCATTTGACGCTTCGCGCACCTTCGACCGTCTGCGGTGTGGCCACTGTGACGTTGCGGAGAATTACGGAATCCTTGGCCACGACCCCCATCTAGGATCGGGGCAATGCGGATCGGCATGCTTACGGGAGGCGGTGACTGTCCGGGGCTCAACGCGGTGATCCGTGCGGTGGTGCGCGATGGGATCGACGAGTTCGGCGATCACCTCGTCGGCTTTCGAGACGGATGGCGCGGCGTAATCGAGAACTCATACGTGGATCTCGACATCGAGGCGACGCGCGGGATCCTGCCGCGCGGCGGCACCATCCTCGGCAGCTCGCGGACGAACCCGTACAAGCGCGACGGCGGCGTGGACCGTGTGCGCGAGACGCTCGCCGCACTCGAGCTCGACGCCCTGATCGCGGTCGGTGGCGAGGACACGCTCGGCGTCGCCAACAAGCTCCACGGGGACGGCGTGAACGTGATCGGCGTGCCCAAGACGATCGACAACGACCTCGGCGCCACGGATGTCACCTTCGGCTTCGACACCGCGCTGCAGATAGCGACCGAGGCGATCGACCGCCTGCACACGACGGCGGAGAGCCATCACCGGATTCTGGTGGTCGAAGTGATGGGGCGGCATGCCGGCTGGATCGCGCTGCATGCCGGCGTCGCGGGCGGCGCCGACGTGATCCTCATTCCGGAGATCCCATTCGACATCGACGAGGTCTGTCGGCTGATCCAACACCGCCATGACAGAGGGCGCCCCTTCTCGATCGTGGTCGCGGCCGAGGGAGCGACGCCCAAGGAGGGCACGATGGAGCTCGTGGCAAGCGGCGTCGACGAGTTCGGCCATCCTCGGCTCGGCGGGATCGGAACCAGGCTCGAGCAGGAGATCGAGAAACGCACCGGGTACGAGACGCGCGCCACGGTCCTCGGCCATGTACAGCGCGGCGGCACTCCGACCGCTTTCGACCGGGTGCTCGCGACCAGGCTGGGGTTGGCGGCCATCAGGGCCGCGCACGACGGAGCCTGGGGCATGATGACTTCGCTGCAGGGCAACGAGATCAAGCTTGTGCCGCTGGCCGACGCGGTCGCGGAGCTGCGGCAGGTGCCAAGCGAGGAGTACGAGCGCCACGGCGTTCTATTCGGTTGAAAGCGAGGATTGAGATGGCGACACTCGGTTACAGCGGCCCCCTTTACATACTTGCGTTCGATCATCGCGGATCGTTTCAGAAGAAGATGTTCGGGATCGACGGCGATCCGACCCCGGAGGAGACGGAGACAATCTCGGATGCGAAGCGTCTGATCTTCGAGGGGATGCTCGAGGCCGTCAGCCGTGGCGCCGATCCGGGCGCGACGGGCGTGCTGATCGACGAGCAATTCGGCTCCGTCATCCCGCAGCGAGCGCGCGAATACGGACTGAAGCTCGCGATGCCGGTCGAGAAATCCGGCCAGAACGAGTTCGACTTCCAGTACGGCGATGACTTCGGCGCGCACATAGAGCGATTCGATCCAGACTTCGCGAAGGTGCTCGTCCGCTACAACCCCGAGGACGACGCGGACCTGAACGCGCGCCAACTCGGGCGCCTCAAGCGCCTTTCCGATTGGCTGCACGAGCGCGAGCGCAAGTTCCTGTTCGAGTTGTTGGTGGCCGCGACTGAGGAGCAACTCGCACGGGTCAACGGCAACGGCGACCGCTACGACGCCGAGCTGCGCCCGGAGCTGATGCGCCGCGCTATCGAGGACATTCAGCAGGCCGGGATCGAGGTCGACGTCTGGAAGATCGAGGGCGTCGACGATCGTGCCGACGCCGCCATGCTCGCCGCACAGGCGCGGTCGCTACCGGTGCACGAGGGCGTCACCTGCGTCGTCCTGGGTCGCGGCGCCTCCCAGGCTAAGGTCGTCCACTGGCTAGAGCAGGCGGCCCCGGTCGACGGATTCGTCGGCTTCGCAATCGGCCGCTCCATCTGGTGGGACCCGCTCGCCGCGTATCTCAGGGGTAAGCTCGCCCGCGCGGGGGCCGCAGCACAGATCGCCGACAACTACCTCCACTTCGTCCACGTCTACGAGGGCCAGCCGGTCGCCTAGAGGACCCGGCCGGTCTCATACCCCGAGGAGAATCAGCGATGAGCGCGATCGAGCACGTGCACGCCCGGCAGATCCTGGACAGTCGCGGCAATCCGACCATCGAGGTGGATGTCCGGCTCGCCGGTGGCGCGCTGGGGCGCGCCGCCGTGCCCTCGGGCGCGTCGACCGGGACCCGCGAGGCGCTCGAGCTGCGAGACGGCGACGCCGCATATGGAGGCAAGGGAGTCACCCGCGCGGTGGGGAACGTCAACGGCGAGGTAAGGGACGCCGTGCGAGGCCGAGATGGCACCGACCAGCGGAGGCTGGACGAGGCGCTGATCGCGCTCGATGGGACCGAGGGCAAATCGCGACTGGGAGCAAACGCGCTGCTCGGAGTCTCGATGGCGGCGGCGCGCGCCGCTGCGGCACATGCAGGCCAGCCGCTGTGGCGATACCTGGGCGGAGCAGACGCGAGCCTTCTGCCGGTTCCGATGATGAACGTTCTCAACGGTGGAGTGCACGCCGACAACCCCGTGGACTTCCAGGAGTTCATGATCGCCCCGGTCGGCGCCGATTCGTTTGCGGGGGCCATTCGCATCGGCGCCGAGGTGTACCACGAGCTGCAGCGCACGCTGAAGAGCCGAGGGCTCAGCACGGCCGTCGGAGACGAGGGTGGATTCGCGCCGGCTCTGCACTCCAACGAGGCACCAATCGAGCTGCTGGTCTCCTCGATTTACTCCGCTGGCTACTCCCCGGGAGAGGACGTCGCGATCTGCCTGGACCCGGCGGCGAGCGAGTTCTTCAAAGATGGCCGCTACGAGCTCGCCGGCGAGGGGCGGTCGCTGTCGTCCGATGAGATGATCGACTACTGGGCCAGGATCCCCGAGAACTACCCGGTGATTTCCTTGGAGGACGGCATGGCGGAACTCGATTGGGACGGCTGGTCGAGCTTGACTGAGCGGCTTGGAGGCCGCATTCAGCTGGTCGGCGACGACATCTTTGTCACCAACCCGGCGATCCTCCGCGAGGGGATCGAGCGTGGCGTCGCAAACTCAATCCTGATCAAGCTCAACCAAATCGGGACGCTGACCGAGACCCTCGACACGATCGGTATCGCACGCGACGCCGGGTACCGCGCGGTGATCTCCCATCGCTCGGGCGAGACCGAGGACACGTTCATCGCGGATCTGGTCGTCGCCACGGGCGTGGGAGAGATCAAGACCGGCGCGCCGGCTCGCACCGAGCGCGTCGCTAAGTACAACCAGCTTCTGCGGATCGAGGAAGAGCTCGGCGACCAGGCGCGGTTTGCCGGACGGACCGCCGTGGCGGTCGCGTGAGGCCGATTCGCTCCTCAATAGGTGCCATCGATGAGCGATTGGCCCGTCATCGCCGCCGGCTTTGCCATTCCCAGCAGCTCCAGCACTGTCGGCGCGACGTCGCCTAGGATCCCGGCGTCCCTGAGTGCGAGGTCAGGAGTAGTGACCACCAGCGGCACCGGGTTGGTCGTGTGCGCGGTGTTGGGGCTCCCATCCGACTCGAGCATGTGCTCCGC
Source organism: uncultured Solirubrobacterales bacterium (assembly GCA_963731355.1). Lineage (GTDB taxonomy): Bacteria > Actinomycetota > Thermoleophilia > Solirubrobacterales > Solirubrobacteraceae > Palsa-465. Next base: position 4,173 of record CAVSUS010000012.1, read on the forward strand.
GTTGCCGTGATCGGCGGTGATGAGGCATGTGCCGCCCGAGCCGTGCACTGCATCGATCACCTCACGCAAGCACCGGTCCACGGTCTCGACGCCCTTCACCGCGGCCGGAATGACACCGGTATGACCAACCATGTCCGCGTTGGCGAAGTTGATGATTCCGAACGTCGGGGAGTCGCTGCGCCACGCATCGGCAAATGCGGCGGCGATCTCCGGCGCACTCATCTCGGGCTTGAAGTCGTAGGTGGGCACGTCGCGCGCCGACGGCACGAGCACGCGCCGCTCGCCGGCGCGGGGCCGCTCGTCCCCTCCGTTGAAGAAGTACGTCACGTGCGCGTACTTCTCGGTCTCGGCGACGTGGAGCTGTTGCACGCCATCGCGCGCAAGCACATTCGGCAGTGTCATCGCGGGATGCTCGGGTGCAAACGCGACCGGGTACGGGAAATCATCCTCGTAGCACGCCATGGTGGCGTAGTGCGCCACCGGCGGCATGCCGCGTCGGTCGACGTCAGAGAACCCGGGCTCGGCGAGCGCCCGGGTGATCTGGCGCATCCGATCCGGACGGAAGTTGAACGCGAGCACCGAGTCCTCCGCGCGAATCCGCGCCTCCGCACCGACGAGCACGGGCTCTATGAATTCGTCGGTCTCGCCGCGGTCGTACGCCGCCCGCGCGGCAGCCGCGCCGGTGTCGGCCCGGTGGTCCGCCCGTCCATGGACCAGCAGCTCGTACGCGCGCTGGATCCGTTCCCAGCGGCGGTCGCGATCCATCGCCCAATAGCGCCCCACCACCGAACCGATTCTCCCCTTGCCGACCTCCGCCGTCCAACCCGCGACGGTCTCCAGGTACCCTGCGCCCGAGGTCGGCAGCGTGTCGCGCCCGTCGGTGAAGGCGTGCACCACCAAGTCGGGGACACGCAGTTCGGCCCCGAGCCGGATCAACGCCTCGAGGTGCTTGAAGCCCGAATGCACGCCCCCGTCGGACACCAATCCGATCAGGTGCACCCGCTCGGCCGCCGTGAGCGCTTTCCGTAGCACGGGATTGTCTAGCAGCTGCCCGCTCTCCACGGCGTCGTCGATGCGCGTCAGGTCCTGCATCACCACCGCGCCCGCGCCCAGATTCAGATGGCCGACTTCGGAGTTGCCCATCTGGTCCTCCGGGAGACCCACCGCGCGCCCCGACGCCGCCAGCTGGACGTGGGGATATGTCGAGCGCAGCTCGTCGAACACCGGCGTGTTCGCCAGCGCGATCGCGTTGCCCGGCCCACCGCGCGCGATCCCCCACCCGTCGAGCACGATCAATGCAGCGCAGGGAGCGGGTAGCGCGCGTGCGCCGCGTCGGAGCGCCATCAGCGGGCGCCCTCGCGAGTCGTCCCATGCTTGACAGTTACTTCGGGGTCACCTAGCGCCTCTACTCCTGGCAGCTTCTTGCCCTCGATCAGCTCGAGCGACGCGCCGCCGCCGGTCGACACGTGCGTGACCTTGTCGGTGAGGCCAAAGCGTCGGAGCGCGGCCACGGAGTCGCCGCCGCCCACGACCGTCGTCCCCGGCGCACGCGCGACCGCCTGGGCCACTGCATAGGTGCCCGCGGCGAAGGGCTCCACCTCGAACGCGCCCATGGGCCCGTTCCAGAACACCGTGCCCGCGTGCTCGATCGCGGCGGCGTACTGGCCGGCCGTGCGCTTGCCGATGTCGAGCCCCATCCATCCCTCCGGGACTTCGAGGTCGTCGATCGTTCGCGTCTGCGCATCCGCCGCGAGGCGATCGCCGAGAACGAGGTCGACCGGTAATTGGAGCTCGGCCCTGACTTCCTCGCCGTTGGCGAGCGTGTGCCTGGCGAGCTCGACGTCTTCATCGGCGCACAGTGACGCCCCCACGGCGTGGCCCTGGGCGGCCAGGAACGGGAAGCACATCGCCCCGCCAATCAGGATGGTGTCCGCCAGCTGACGGAAGCGGTCGATGACCGCGATCTTGTCCGAAACCTTGGCGCCTCCGAGCACCGCCACCAAGGGACGAACGGGATCATCGAGCACCTTTGAGAGCTCCCGCACCTCGCGCTCCAGCAGCAACCCGGCGGCCCGGTCCGCCATCAGGTGGGCGACGCCCTCGGTGGACGCGTGGGCCCGATGCGCGGCGCCGAACGCATCGTCGACGTAGACGTCCGCGAGCTCCGCCAGCGACGCCGCAAGCTCCGGATCGTTCTTCGTCTCGCCCGGTTCGTAGCGCACGTTCTCCAGCACGAGCACGTCCCCGACGCCCAGGCGCTCGACCAGCGCGAGCACCTCCTTCCCGACGACGGCCGGCGCCAACGTGACACCGGCGCTGGTCAGCTCGGCGAGGCGATCGGCCACGGGTCGCATCGACAGCTCGGGCTCGCGATCCTTGGGGCGCCCGAGATGTGAAACCAGCACCAGTCTTGCGGCACGCTGGCGGAGCTCCTCGATCGTCGGCAGCGCGGCGCGGATCCGGGTGTCGTCCGCGACCGCCCCGTCAGCTAGCGGCACGTTGAAGTCGACCCTGACGAGCACCCGCTTGCCGGCGAGATCACCGAGATCCTGAAGTGTCCTCACCACGACCTCATTCGCTGGGCCTCACCGCGCAAGCCTCGCACGGATGCTCGTCGGCGAGCATCGTGGCGCCTCCCCAGCCGCCATCCGTAGTTCTCCGAAGCCCGGGCCGACGCGCCCGTTGGTCGCGGCCGGGTCGAGCTCGAGGCTTACTTCAGCATCTCGCGAGCGGCTGACGTCCACGCCTCCGTGACGTCGCGGATGAACTTCGCCTGGGTCGTCGCTAGCTGAGCGATCCAGTCGATCTGGCTCGTGCCCGGGCCCCGCTCGACGGCACCCGCGATCGCCTTCAGGGCAGTCTCGTAGCTCGACAGGGTGCCCTCGCCTGCCTCCTTTGCCGCATCGATGATCTGTTCGTTCAACTTTCGAACCCGCGTCGCCGCCGCCTCGAGACGAGCCTCGGGTGAGCTCGCCGAAGACTTCGGCGCGGACGAGGAGCCGTTCGAGCGTTTGGTCTGAGCCCGATTCGATGTCCTCCTGGCCCCCGAACCACTGCGTCTAGCCTGCGGCACCACTTCCTCCTTCCAGCAAAGATCGCGCTGGGTGCACCCTATCGCGCTGGCGGAGCCCTTCGAGCGTCCCCGAGCACGGTTTGCGGACAACCCGCAATCAGAGCGTCGCGTTTCCACGCCTCGGGCAGCGGTCAACGGCCGATGCCGCACCGCAACATCCGATCAACGATGGAGGCAGCGCTTTCCGACACGACCAAGGAGGCCCGGATGCCCGATTTCAGCGCTCGAGATCGCCCGCGCGTCCTGATCGCCGGCGGCGGCGTGGCGGCGATGGAGGCGCTGCTCGCCCTCAGGGAGCTCGCCGGCCACCGCGTCGAGCTCATGCTCCTCTCGCCCGAGCGCGAGTTCCTGTACCGACCGGTCACGGTGGCCGAGGCCTTCGACCGCGGCGAGGCGCGTTCCTATGACCTGACCGGAATCGCCGCAAATCACGACGCCCGGATCGTTTGGGGCTCACTGGTCGAGGTCGACTCGGACAACCACGTTGCCGTCACGGACACCGGAGATCGGATTTCCTTCGACTCGCTGGTGATCGCCACCGGCGCGGTGATGCGGGAAGCGCTCCCGGGCGCTCTCACCTTCCGGGGACGCGGCGACGTGAGCGCACTCCGCGCCGTGCTCGGCGAGTTGGCGGCCGGAAGAGCGCGGTCGATTGCGCTCGCGCTGCCCGCTCAAAGGATGTGGACGCTCCCGATATACGAGCTCGCGCTGATGACTGCGGCGTATCTGCGTGAACGCGGCGCGGCCGCCGTCAAGGTCACCGTGGTGACGCCCGAAGAGGAGCCGCTCGAGTTGTTTGGCCCGGTGGCCACGAAGGCGATCTCACCGCTGCTTCAAGCGCGCGGGGTCGCCGTGCGGACGTCCTCGCTCCCCGCGCTGCTGCGCGGACGCGCACTGCTGCTCGCGGGAAGCGGCGAGGTGTACGCCGACAAGGTGATCGCGCTACCGCAGCTCGAGGGCCCGAGGCTGCCAGGCGTCCCCCACGACCACCACGAATTCATCCCGGTCGATGCCCACGGACGGGTCAGCGGCGTAGAAGACGTGTATGCAGCCGGCGACGTCACCGCGTTTCCGCTCAAGCAGGGGGGACTCGCCGCTCAGCAGGCCGACGCGGTGGCAGAGATGATCGCCGCCGAGCTCGGGGTTCCGATCACACCGTCGCCGTTCAGGCCGGTGCTGCGGGGCCTTCTGATAACCGGCGGCGCGCCGCTCTACCTGCGCGCGGAGCCACAACGGCTCGCACATGCATCTACGGTCGCGGTCGACACGAGGCGGCTGCGCCTCGCTCCTGGGGAGGCGTCGTCGGCTGCCGGCCAGCCACTGTGGTGGCCGCCCGCGAAGATCGCCGCGCGGTATCTGGCGCCGTACCTCGCTACCGCTCGTCCCCAGCCCCTGAGCTCGCACCTGCTCGCCGACCGAGCGGCGACTGCGGGGCCGCCTGTCTCCGACCTCGACCATCAAGATGCGCTCGAGCTCGCTCTGGTGCTGGCCGACTGCGACGCGCGCTGGGGCGACTACCGCTCGGCACTGCAAGCGCTCGATGCTGCCGAGGCGCTTCAAGGGGCATTGCCCCCGGAGTACGAGGCCAAACGGCGCGAGTGGCGTGCGGCAGAACGGGCCGCGTAGAAACGTTGCGGTCCGCGACCCTTAGGTTCCTACCAAGCCGCGGTCGAGCGCGTAGCGCACGAGCTCGGAGCGCGAGTCGAGCCGCAGCTTCTGCTGGATGTGGGCGCGATGCGTCTCCACCGTGCGTACTGACAAGAACAACTCCTGGGCGATCTCGGCGTTGGTGTGTCCGAGCGCGATCATCCGAAGGACCTCCACTTCCCGCTCCGAGAGACCATCGGGTAGCCCCGGCGGCGGCTCAGCTGCCACACGGGCGCCGAGCCGGGGGTTCAAGTAGGTGTCCCCTGCCGCGGCACGGCGGACCGCCTCGACCAGTTCGGACTCGGCCGCCTCCTTGAGCACGTAGCCCAACGCGCCTGCACCGAGCGCCTCGCGCGCGTATGCGGGCTCGTTCTGCATCGTCAGCACGACGATCTGGGTGTCGGGGCACTCGCTGCGGATCTCCGGGATCGCCCCGAGGCTCAGCCCCTCCGGCAGGTTCAGGTCGAGTACCAGCACATCCGGATGGTGTCCTCGGACGTAGCGGCGAGCGCCGTCGAGATCAGACGCCTCGGCCACTACTTCGAACCCTTCCTCGGCGTCGAGAACCTGCCGGAGTCCGCGGCGCACGACCGCGTGATCGTCTGCGATCACCACCCGAATCACCGGAGCGCGCCGCGATCGCGCGCCTCGAGGTATGGGGCGAGGTACTTGGCGGCGATCTTCGTGGGCGGCGACCACGTCGGGGTGTCACTGATCTGTGAGCTCGAGCCGTGTCCTCCGGTGAGGTGCGCGCTCAGGTACAGCGGTTGATCGCCGCCGAGCAGGATTGCGCGGATCACCGGGTGAAACTCGCTGGGCTCGACGGGCGCTCCGGCGAGTGCCGCGATGGCCTCCGCCGCGGTGTCGGCCTGTTGTGCGGCGATCCCGCCGTGCTTGACGGCGAAGTCAGTGGCGTCACCGGCGGCGTACACGCGCTCGAGTCCGGGCACCTGACAGTGGACGTCGACCGGAATGAACCCTTGCTCGGTGCGCGTGGGAACTCCCCGAGTGGAATGGCCCAGCAACTGCGGCATTGCGACGATTCGGTCGACCTGCAGGCGCCGGGAGCCGGGATGGATCGACACCTGCCCGGGCTCTGGGATCTCTGCGTGGGCCGAGGTGAGCGTAAGAATCCCGTGCTCCTCGAGCAATCGCTCGACCGCCTCGCTCACCGCCGAGCCGAAGATCGCGAGCGGAGCGTCTTCCGGAGTGACCAGCGTGATCGACATGTCGATGTTCATCTCGTATGCACGCCGGGCGGTCATCAGTGCCAGCTCGTAGATCGGTATCGGCCACGGCATCGGACTACCGGCGACGAACGCAAGCTTGTGAACGTAGCCGCCCTCGACGTCCTGAACGAGCCCGTGAAGCTGCTCGTCGAGGCATTGGTCATCCACGGTCACCGCATACTCGAAGCGCGGGCGCAACGTCGCTCCGAGCGCGAGCAACAGGGCGTCATAGGAGAGCCGGTCGCCACGTTCGGTGTGCACGGCCCGGCGCTCAGGATCAAGCCGTTTGAAGGCATCCTGTTTGAGCTCGACCCCGATGTCACGCGCGATCTCGTCCAGCGCGTAGTGCCGTGCTGCCGTGTACGCGAACGGCTCTCGCACGGTCAGTGGGCGATAAACGAACTCGCTCGATGGTGAGAGCATCGTCGTACTGACTCGCTCGCCCGCCAGCTCGCGCAACGCCAGCGCGGCCTCGAGCGCGGCGACGCCGCCGCCCGCGATCAACACCCTGAACCGCTCTGGATCGCTCGACGTCATGTTTCGCAGGCTAGACCGTGACCCGCCGGGGCGCCACCCGCGTTACACCGAATGGGGATTGCGGAAAACTACGGACCCCCGAGAACGATCCGTCGGCCGGAGACCGTCCATGCCCGGATCCGCACCCAGTGCGGCTTGTCCCCGGGCGCCCAGGGATCGAGCTCCAGGCTTTCGAGGCGACGAACGTCGATCGGGTTCGTGACCTCCTCCGTGACGCCGGCGATGATCACGCTCCAGCCGGTACGCGAGCCCGCGTCGATGTCGTCGATCTCGAACGCCGCCTTGGCGGCGCGCAGGAGAGCCTGGAACTTAGATCCGCGCGCCGTTCGGAAAACCACCGATTGCGACCGTTCGTCAAAGAGGTAGTTCACCGGGCGGATCACCGGGGTCCCCTCGCCCGTGGTCACCGCCAGCCGGCCGAAGCTGCTGGAGGCGAGCAACCGCAGGCACTCCTCGCGCGGCAGGTCGTGCATCTGGCTCGCACTCACATATCCACCGTATACCGTTCGGGCATCGAGCTCCGCCATGCCTCGGACGATGAACGCGGCGGTTCAGTCAAGCGGCTCCGTCCATGGTGGGCACCAAGTAGCCGTTGACGCGCAGCTCGCTGCGCGCCGGGATCATCCCGAGCGGGCTCCAGGTCAACCCCAGCTCACGATGCGGAGCGCTGGTGGCCGCCTCGATCTCGAGCTCCTCGCCGACCCGGCTTACTCGCGCGTCGAGTTCGAGCGGGATCGACCTGTCGCGCGCGGACAGGCGCCCGCGCACTCTCAACGTGTCGCCCTGCAGGACCACCGAGTCGGATACGAACCGCACCCGCGGGTGGTTCTCGGCGTCGAAGAAATCGGCGGACCGGAGATGCTGATCGCGCCTGCGGTTGCCGGTTTGCAGGCTCGCGGCGTCGATCGTCAACTCGATCGCCGGGTCGGCGCTCAGGTCGAGCCGGCCCTCGTAGTCATCGAAGTGGCCTTTGACGGTCCCCAGCCCCCAGAACTGCCCGGCGCGGAACTCGACGCTCGAGCGCTGAGGGTCAAGCTGCCAGCGGCCGACGAGCGTCTCGTCGGAGCGATTGCTCATGGCTGTCTCCTTGGTTGGTCACATCGGCGCCGTTTGCTGTGTCAATGCTCATGACACCCGGCAAGTAGAGAATGTCACCGATGAACGACCAGGAATGGCTGGCCGAGCGCTTCCAGGAGCAAGGACCCCATCTGCGGGCCGTCGCCTATCGGATGCTCGGGTCGCTGAGCGAGGCCGACGACGCGCTCCAAGAAGCCTGGCTGCGGCTCAGCCGCAGCGACGCCGGCGGCGTTGAGAACCTCGGTGCGTGGTTCACGACGATCGTGGCACGCGTGGCGCTGAACATGCTCCGCGCGCGTAAAGCAAAGCGCGAACAGCCCCTTGAGGCGCGGCTGCCAGATCCGATCGTCAGCACGCGGGACGGGGTCGATCCCGAGCACGAAGCGTTGGTTACCGATTCGGTCGGGCTGGCGCTGCTCGTGGTGCTCGAGACGCTTTCTCCGGCGGAGCGTCTCGCCTTCGTGCTGCACGACATGTTCGCGGTGCCCTTCGACGAGATCGCCTCGATCACGGGACGCTCGCCCGCGGCTGCCCGGCAGCTGGCCAGCCGCGCTCGGCGCCGTGTGCGGGGCCAAGCGCCGGTTCCTGATGCGGACCTGGCTCGCCAGCGCAGTGTCGTCGACGCGTTCTTCGCCGCCGCCCGCGACGGCGACTTCGACGCGCTCGTAGCGGTGCTCGACCCGGACATCGTGCTTCGCGAGGACGGCGGCACACGACGTGGCGCGTCGGTCTTGGTTCGGGGCGCGCGCGCGGTGGCCGAGCGCGCGCTCACCTTCGCGCACCTCTCGCCCCACGTGCGGCCCGCCGTGATCAACGGAACCGCCGGAGTTCTCGTTGTCCCCGAGGGGCGCGTGTTCGCCGTGATGGGCTTCGCCGTGACCGACGGAAAGATCGTCGAAATCGACGTCCTCACTGATCCCCTACGCCTCAGTGAACTCAAACTCTCCGGTCTTGACTGACGGCCGCGCCACGGAGCCTGGTATCGAGGCTGGTCGGCACTCGTCTCCGTTGCTCAAATCACCCGGCCAGTAACCGCTCGAGCTCGCCAAGGCATCCGCGCCAGCCCCAGTCCTGGGCGTCGCGGCGCTCGTCAGTCGAGATGCCGCTGTTGACCAGTAGTACGGTGGTCGAGCCGTCGGACTCGAAGAAGGAGAGGTCGAGCACTTGCTCGTTGGAGGGATCGTCTCCGAATGTCCAGTTCATCACCAGCCGGTGTGGGCGGTCGATCAGCGTGAACTCGCCCTCCGCGGCGGCCTCCGTGCCGTCAGGCCTTCGCATCACCACCCGGATCTTTCCGCCGACGCGCAGATCGACCTCGGCCGTTGGCGTTTCCCAGTCGGGCTCGCAGTGAAACCAGCGGCGCATCACCTCGCAACTGGTCCAGGCGTCGAAGACGTCTTCGGCCGGAGCCTCGAAAGTCCGCTCGATCCGAACGACGCGGTCGCGGGTCACCTCGCGGACCGTACCCGGTCCTCGGCCGCCGCGCTCGATGCTCTCGCGCCGGAGTGGATGGACGAGGGCGCGGAACGTATCGTTAGCCATTTTGCTAACTATATAGTCGACCTTTGGACGAGAAGAGGAGCCAGTCATGCCGGAGCACAAGATCGGGACCCGCAAGGAATGGGAAGTCGCTCGCGCCGATTTGCTGAAGCGCGAGAAGGAGCTCACCCACATGAGCGACGAGCTTGCTCGCCAGCGCCGGGAGCTTCCCTGGGTGCAGATAGAGAAGGAGTACACATTCCAGACTGCCGACGGACCCGGGACGCTCGCGGAGCTGTTCGATGGTCGCTCGCAACTCGTGGTCTACCACTTCATGTTCGGTCCCGACTGGGAGGCGGGCTGCCCGGTCTGCTCCTCCATCGCCGACGGCTTCAACGGCGTCGTCGAACACCTCAAGGCCCGCGACGTGACGATGATGTGCATCTCGCGCGCGCCGATCGACAAGCTGCTCGCTTTTCGCGAGCGGATGGGCTGGAGCTTCAACTGGGCGTCGAGCTACGAGAGCGACTTCAACTGGGACTTTCATCACTCGTCAAAAAGGGATGAGGTCAGCGAGTGGGCCGACCAGATACCGCCGTTCGTGTCGCAGTTCGCTTCCGCGACCGGGAACGACGTGGTCGGCTATTTAACGGAGGGGCCGGGCCTGAGCGTCTTCGCGCGCTCAGACGAAGGCGTATATCTCGCCTATGAGACCACCGCGAGGGGGCTCGAAGTCGTGATGGTCTACTACGGCATCCTCGACTTGGTGCCGCAGGGTCGAGACGAGCGCGAGCCCGTGTACCAGTCCTGGATTCGACACCACGATATCTACGAGCACACTTCCCACCCCGCCCTTACTCAGACCTCGGTCCGGCGCGAGCTCCGGTAGAGACCGCAGTCGCTTCGGGGTCGGCTAACTCGTCGGTGGTGCCGTGGCGAGGCGGCCGTCGGGTGTTTTGCCTGGGAAGGCGTCCGGCGCGGCGGGCCTGGTCGGTGAGCAGGTATTCGATCTGGGCGTTGATGCTACGTAGGTCGTCGTCGGCCCAGCGGCGCAGCGCCTCGAAGAGGCGGGGATCGAGTCGGAGCAGGAACTTCTTGCTCTCAGGCATCCCGGCTCACGTTAGGTGTAGAGGCTGCCGGTGTTGATCACAGGGGTGGGAGAGTGGTCGCCAGAGAGGACGACCATCAGGTTCGAGACCATGGTGGCCTTACGCTCGGGGTCGAGCTCGATGAGGTCTGAGTCGGCCAGCTGTGAGACGGCCATCTGAACCAGGCTGACCGCGCCTTGGACCATCGTCTTGCGGGCGGCAAGGATCGCCTCGGCCTGCTGACGGCGGAGCATCACCTCGGCGATCTCGGGCGAGTATGCGAGGTGGGTCAGCCGGGTCTCGAGGATCTCGATGCCGGCCAACTGCAGGCGGGTCTGGAGCTCGACCTGGAGGCTGTGGCGGACGTCGTCGGCGTTGCCGCGCAGGGATATCGTGTCTGGCCTGTAGTCGTCGTAGGGGTAATGACTGGCGATGTGGCGCAGGGACGTCTCGCTTTGCACGGTCACGAACTGCTCGTAGTCGGCGACGTCGAACATGGCCTTGGCGGTCTCGGTCACGCGCCAGACGACGACCGCGGCGATCTCGATCGGGTTGCCGCTGGCATCGTTGACCTTGATCCGCTCGCTTTGGAAGTTGCGCACCCGCAGCGAGACCGTGTCGCGCTTGGTGAATGGGTTGCACCACCACCAGCCAGGCTCGCTCACGGTCCCGGCGTATCGGCCGAACAGGATCAGAACGCGCGATTCGTTTGGCTGCACGACGAACAACCCGCGGGCGAGTGCCGCGGCGAGCGCCAGCAGGACGATCCCGACGATCCTCAGCGGCGGGCTGTGGCCGCCGATGCTCACGACGATCAGCGCTACGGCCAGTGCGGTTACTGATACCAGCCCGAGCGCCGCGGGCAAACCCGGGATGACCCGCGCGGCTCGTTGTTCGTGCGCATGGCGTGACGAGGTGCGACTTTGGTCCTTCGCTTCGCCCGCCGCATCCTTATCCGATATCACGGCCATATTGTATCACTATAAGACTGTGTGATATCATAGCGCTATTACCTGCGACGGCGCTGGCCGGCGCTCGATCGCGCCACCGCGAGGACCCGGCCCGGTCCCCGCGCAACTTGGGGGGCTTGTGACTCAACCGCTGCGGTGGTGCCATGTGCGGTGCATGGTTCGCGAGACGACGGCTGCTGATTGGGCAGTGGCGCAGCTCGAGCGGGTGCACGACGATCCGCCGGGGCGGTTGGCGCTCCTAACGCGCACATATCGGGGGCCGCTTGGGCTAGCGCCGCGCCATCTGCCGTTCAGGCGCGCGGCGATGTCGTTCATGCGGTGGCAGGCAGAGCGTGGGGTTCTCGGACCTCTCGAAGGGAACCCGCCAGGGAGTCGGTGGTGGCGAGCGGTTAACGACCGGCTGCTGCTCGATGGTTGCGAGGCCATGGCACGTTCGGGCGGTCTCCGCGGTGAGCTGTCATCGCCGACAATCGGATTCTGGATGTCGTTCATCGCGACGCCAACCGCTCGCGCCTGGTATCGCGCCCACAACGCCAGCATCGTTTCTGCATACCTTGAGAACCACCATCTCGCCGAGCTGGAGTCGCGGCCCGAGCGCTTCTTCCTGAACGTCGCGTTGCTTCGCGTTCTCTACGCGCACGCGCTTGTCGCGGCGCCGCGTCTGGCGCTCGGACCGTTCGCGGTGCTAGGCAGGGCTCTCGGCGATCCGAGGCTCGGGATGGCCGGAGCATTCCTGTCCCTCCGCCGTGTGCTTCCGAATCGCTACCCGCTCGATGCGGATGTGGACGCGTATCTCGGGCGCGAGAACGGTCTCGGGCGAATGCTCGACTACGGCGTGATCGCGCCGCGGCTCCAACCCCTGTATGAATGGTCGGCACGGGAGCTCGGCCTTGCCGCTCTATGCACCCTCGTCCGTGACGGCAGCCCGATCTATGCGTGGTCCTACTCGGACCGACACGTTTGGAAGCCACCGCGCGAATCGGTGCCCGTGCGAATCCTCAGGTTCGCGACGTCACCACGCTAGCGAAACCAGCCCCACGAATGGACCGGGTTCCGTGGGCGTCGGGGTCCAGTCGAGTCGGCGCCCCGCCATGGGGCCTTATCTACTAGTAGGTAGATAACAGTCTCTATCTGGTAGTAGGTAAGATGTCAATGTCCACCGATACTCCAGGAGCTCAACGATGGCCGTTGCCCGCCCCAAGCGAGAGCCCAAGACCGCGCAACGAATCCTCGACGTCGCCGAGCGGCTCGTCCAGACCCGCGGCTTCAACAACTTCAGTTACGCCGACATCGCCACCAAGTTGGGGATCACGACCGCAAGCCTGCACTATCACTTCCCCGGCAAGGCGGAGCTTGGGCAGGAACTAGTCACCCGTTACGCGGAGCGCTTCGCGCAGGCGTTGGGCCAGATCGACCACGACCTACCAGACGCCCGCGCCAAGCTCGAGGCCTACGCCGGCCTATACGAAGACGTGCTCCGAGGCAAGCGGATGTGCATGTGCGGGATCCTCGCCGCGGAATACAACACCCTCCCCAGACCCATGCGTGACGCGGTGATTCGCTTCTTTGACGAAAATCAGCAATGGCTCGCCAGGGTACTTTCGCAGGGACAGGCAGACCGCACGTTGACCCTGGGTGGCTCTCCGGACGAGATCGCCCAGAGCATCCTCAGCACACTGGAAGGAGCGATGCTCGTCGCGCGTCCCTACGGTGACCTGGCAAGGTTCAACACTGCCGCACACCAACTGCTCGCGGGCCTAACGACGGCGACGGGCGCTGAACCGGCCACACCGCAACCCGGCTCACGCACGGGTGCTGATGACTTCAGGCCAAGGTAGCTGCGGCAGCCTCCAAGCGGGGCGCGGGCACGAGGCCAAGCTGCTCCAGCATCAGGAGCCGGTCGAACATGAGGTTGAACGAGATGTGCTTGCCGTCGCGGAACCGCAGCACGTGGATGTAGTCGAGGGCGACGACGCCCCCGGTTGGTGGGACCTCCCCGGTGGGGGTGTGGAGGACGCCTTTGTGGGTTCCTGTGAAGGTGCCTTCCTCGACCGCGACATCGTCGATGAAGTGAACGCTGTGGATCTCGAGGTGCGCGTCGGGAAAGGCCTGAAACCAGCGGCCGTAGAACTCGGCGCAGGCCGCCTTCCCCTCGCCGCGCATTCCTCCCGGCGCCGTGAAGACGACGTCGTCCGCGAGCACCGCGGCGAACCCGTCGACGTCATGGGCGTTGAACGTGTCCGTTCCCCTCTCGAAGACCTCGCGCGTGGTCAGGGTCATGACTGCCTCCTTCGGTTGTGAGAGTGCAGACCGAAGGGTGGCGCCTTCGACGGGTTCTTCGCTAGAGGGTGGGCACCCTTGACTTTTCTCCTTCCAGGGCCTGGACCAGCTGGGGTCGGCCTTCGACACCGAGCTTGCTGTAAGCGCGCGAGAGGTGACCCTCGACGGTCTTGAGGGTCACGTACAGCTCGTGTCCGATCTCGCGGTTGGTGCGCCCGGCGGCTGCGAGGCGCACGACGCGCAGCTCGCTGGGAGTAAGTGCCTCGACACCGGTGCGCACCTCGCGTCGGGGGCGAGACCCGGCGGCCTTGAGCTCCTCGCGCGCGCGGGCCGCGAGCGGGCGGGCGCCGCAGCGGGCGGCAAGGTCCAGCGCCTCGGCCAGCGGCTCGCGCGCGGAGGCACGCCGACCGACGCGGCGCAGCGCCGCCCCGAGCTCGGCCAGCGAATGCGCCCGCTCGAGCAGCGCCGGCGAATCCTCGAGGATGGCCACGGAGTCCCCGAGCATCTTCAGCCCGCGCTCTCCGCCCCGCGCAAGTCCCGCGACGCGGAGCGCGACCCCGACCGCACGGGGCGCTCCGAATGCTTTGACGTCGGCCAACTCGGCCTGCGCCATCGCACGGGCGCGTTCTTGGTCGCCGAGCCGCAGCAGAGCTCGCGCCGCACCGGTGCGGGCGTGGAGATACCCGACGTCGCGCATTTCCATGCCCCAGATCTCGGGGCTGAACATCGCCGCGCACATCTCAAAGTCCGCCAGCGCCTCGGCCGAACGGTCCTGCGCGAGCCGGAGTCGCCCGCGAGCGGCCGGGATCAGGACGGTCCCGACGCCCGCCGGCCAGCCCTCGTCTGCAAGGAGCGCGAGCAGCGCCTGCGCCTCGTCAAGCTCGCCCGCCTCGACCGCGACATCGGCCAGGACGGTCACTGCGAATGCGAGCCCCGGCGCGAAGTCGCCCTCCTGGAGCACGCGCAGTGCGACCCGCGCGGCCGCGTCGGCTTCGGGAAGCGCCCCGAGGCGCATCTTGAGCAGGCCGAGGGTGCTGTAAGTGGCAACCAACCCTCGCGCGCTCCCCGACCGGTGTACCTCGTCGAGCATCGGTTCGAGCGCCGTCTGCACCGCGGTGAAGCGTTCGGCCGCGACCAGGCTCCACAGAAGCGCCGCCCGCGTGTCCCAGTTCTCGGCACGCGCGCCGGCACGCGAGAGAGCTTCCTCGAGCGGGGCGGCCGCCTCGAGCGCGGGGCGGCCGGCGAGAACCATCGCCATGCCCCGCGCGACCGCGAGCGCCTCCGCCCGATCCCCAGCGGTGACCCGGGAAGAGAGCCGCTCGAGCACCGGTCCAACCCGCGCCGCGCGACGCGCGTCGTGAAGACCACACACCACGAGCTCGCCTTCGAGCCGGGCCGCAAGCGCCTCATCGGCATCGCCGAGCTCTGCCAACGCTCGCTCGATGAGATCAACCGCATCCACCCACCGGAACAGGGCCGCGTACGCTTCGGCGACCTCGAGCGCGATCCCGGCGCGTTCCCGGGGGCCGGTGGACAGACGCAGTGCCTCCTCCAGGTGCACGCACGCGATCTCGCGCCCGGCGCTCGCCTCCGCGCGAGCGGCCTCCCGCAGGACCTCGACGCGACCCGAAAGCGGGGGCGGCTCTGACAGCGCGCGGCGAAGAAGGTCGGCCGCGGCGCCCGGAGCGCCGCTGCGCATCGCCGCCCGCCCGGCCTCGCGCAAGCGGCTCAGCACCCAGCTATCGCCCGCAGGCCGCAGGCCGATCAGGTGCACGGCGACCTCTCCCGGCGGGGCACCATCGGCGTGTAGCAGGCGGGCGGCGGAGCGATGGGCGGCGTCACGCTCGTCACTGGCGAGCGATGCCTCGATCGCATCGCGGAGGATCGGATGGAGGAAACACGGAGGATCGTCGCCGGCCAGCACCTCGATACGAACCAGGCCGGTAGCCAGGCGCGTGGCCTCGGCCATTTCTGCACCGGCGATTACCGCCGCGTGGCGCAACTCACAGCCATCCCCGAGCACAGCGAGCGCCTGCCCCAACCGCAGCGCACTGTGACCCATTGCGCGCACCCGAGCCAGGACCCGGCGCGCCACTTCATCGCGTCCCCCCGCCAGCAGCGCTGCCGGATCCAGATCGGTAAGCGGTCGGTCCTCATACTCGACCGCCCGCAACAGTTCGGTCGCATACAGCGGGTTGCCGCCACTTGCCACCCACACTGCCGTGCGCACCTCGCTGCTAGCGGCGGCGCCAAGCTCCGCGGAGACGAGCGTGCCGACGGCGCCCTCGCTCAAAAGTGCCGGGCGCACCACCACCCTCGCCTCGTCGCGCACCGTCTCCAGCAGCGGATCCGCGGATGCCGACTGTTCCGGCCGGCACGCGACGAGCAACGCAAGCGCCAGCCCCTCGACCCGTGCGGCCAGATACGCCAACCAGCGCAGCGATGGGTGATCCGCCCACTGGATGTCGTCGACGGCGATGACCAGCGGCCGTAAATCTGCGAGGTTGGCCGCCAGCCAGTAGAGCCCATGCAAGACCGCGAACGACGTATCGGATGCCGGACTCTCCCCCACCTCTCCCAACAGCAACGGTCGTACGGCGCCGGCCGGACCGGTCAGCAACGCGTCGCGCTCGCTCACCTCGGCGCTCGCCAGGCGCCGTTCGAACAGTTGTCGGACCACGCCGAACGCGAACCGCGACTCGAGTTCCGAAGCACGCGCGCGAACGACCTCGCGCCCAAGGCTCGCTGCTCGCCGGCACGCGGCCTCAAGTAGCGCGGTCTTGCCAATACCCGCCCCACCCTCCACCATGAGGGCCGCGCCATGACTCTCCAGTAGCTCGTCTAGCGCCGCCAGCTCGTGCTCGCGCTCAAGCAAGCCCTCCACGCCGACACTCTATTGCGCTGCTGCTCGGCGTGACCGGCGCGACGTCAGCTGAAAAGGGGCAACTGCTCGGCATGAGCCGACAACATCTCCTCGAGCAGAGCCTGCGTCTGATCGAGATCCAGGCGAGCGGCGATGGTCGGCTCGAGCATGAAGGCGTGTAGGGCCGCTTGGCGATCGCCGCTGAGTGCGGCCTTGACCATCTGCCTCTGGAGGGCAACGTACTGACGCAGGTGCGCGGCGAACGGCTCGGGTACTGGCCCGGCGTAGACCGGGCGAACGCCGTAGGCGCTGACCGAGGCGTTCACCTCGACGATCGCATCGGCCGGAAGGTTGGGGATCGCTCCGTGGTTGACGGTGTTGACGATGCGGGTGTCGTTGCGGTTCTCGACGATCGCTTCGATGATGTCGATCACCTCGACACCTAAATCCTCAACGCCGTGCGCCGGGTCCGTCATCACGGAGGCGCCACCGTCGGGCCGCGTCCATTCTTCGGCCAACCTCAAGAGCCGGCTGACGCGGCCACGCTCATCGTCGATGTCGCGCGTACGCATCCCATAGCGGACGCGAAGGCCCTGGGCCCGGCCGTTGTAAGGCTCCTCCGTGTACTGCATCTGAGGATGAAACTCGACCCAGTGAGTCCAGCAGTACGGGAGCACTCCATAGGTTTCGAGCGCCCATCTCTCGATCGGTTCCTGAGCGCGCGCGCGTGCCAGCGCCAACGCATCCCGGCCATCCCGCAGCCGAAGCTCGATGATGCTCGCGCAGTGATTGATCCCCGCCACGACCGGGGGCATCGCAATATCTTCGGGCTGCACCCCGGCCTGCCACGCAAGCCAGCCAACGTTGCGAGGCACCCACGCGCAGTCGCACAGCGACACCGACTTGACCTCCGGCACGGTCTGTAGCGCCATCGCGGCGGCGCTCGCCGGGTTTGCGTAGTTGAAGATGAAAGCGTCGGGCGCGACCTCGGCTACCTCACGAGCGACCGCGGCAAGGATCGGCACGTTGCGAAGCGCGCGCATGATCCCGCCCGGCCCCACCGAGTCGGCGACGTGCATGATCAGTCCGTAGCGGGCGGGAATCTCGATGTCCTTCTCCCACGCGTCCATCCCCCCCGCCGCGATCGTCGTGATCACAAAGTCGGCGTCGCGCAGCGCGTCCCGCTGATCGAGCGTGGCTTTCACCCGAAGGCGCGCCCCGGCGCCAGCGATCAGCTTCGCCGCTAGCCCCTCCATCGTCCGCACCCGCCGCTCGTCGGCATCCATCAGCCAGACCATGGCGTCACCCAGCACGTCTGACTGGATCAACCGTCTTATCAACGTGGGAACGAACCTGGTCGAACCCCCGCCAATCACGGTGAGCTTTATCGCCATCCGAACCTCCTCAGTCGTGCCGGGCGTACGTGGTGGTGCTCGTGGGCTCCCTTGGCTACAGCCTGATGATCGCGGCTCGCTCCGCGAGGCGCTCGACGGCATCCTCGCCGGCCTGGCCCGCAGTCAGGAGCGACCTCGAGCTTGGTGTCGCCGGCCTGGCCCGCAGTCAGGAGCGACCTCGAGCTTGGTGTCGCCCCGGGATGGGTATCCCGCGAGCGTGACCAGTCCTCTCGCCCGGGTCCGGACGATTCGGCCCCTCTACCGCAAGCACATCGCGAGCGACCTGCGCAAGGAGCGCCAGCTCATCAGCTCCGTCTCTTTCTTTCTCTCGTTCGCGACGGTGCGAGGCATCACCCACGCGATCCGAGCCGGGATCGGGCCATTCGGCAACATAAGTACCGGGGGACGCCACATACACCATATGACGTTCGGGATCATCGGGCTGCTGCTCGTCGGCTACCTCTGGATGTTGGAGATCGGCGTCGCTACCGACGAGCGCAAGAGCTCCGCGCTTACCTCGGCCACCTACGGCTCGGGCGCGGCACTCACGCTCGACGAGTTCGCGCTGTGGCTGAACCTCGAGGACGTCTACTGGGCCAAGCAAGGACGCGAGTCGATCGACGCCGTGATCCTGTTCGGGACGCTGCTGTCGATGAGCTTGATCGGCAAAGACTTCTTGCGGGAACTGGTCAAGGGAGCCGAGGAGGTGTGAGGGCACCAAGCCGACCGTCTGAGAGGTGACCGTAGGCTGCTTGCGGTGCGTGCTGGGGGCGAGATACTTCGAGGATGCTCGCCGGGGCGCGTGCGCGATGCGTGGACTGCTTCGCGGCATGTTCGGTGAATTTGCGCAGTTCGAACCTGAGGCGCGCGCAGGAGTCCTTCGGTCTCATCTGGGCGGGGGAGTGGGCGGCCACGGTCGCGGTAGGCGTGATTGCCTTCCGCCACGGCGGATCCGCCGCGGTGGGGTTGGTCGCGGTTGCGCGGATGGTTCCGGCAGCCCTCGTCGCTCCGTTTGCGGCGACCTTCGCCGACCGGGAGCGACGCGAGTCGGTCCTTGCCTGGGTCGGGTTCATACGGGCCTTGAGCCTCGGCGCGGCGGGCGCAGTCAGCGCCGACGGCGGCCCGGTGGTCCTTGTTTATGCCGCGCTCGTCCTCGCCACCGTTGCGCAGACGCTGTTTCGGCCGGCGCACTCGGCGCTGCTTCCCACCTTGTGTTCGACCCCGGCCGAGTTGACCAGTGCGAATGTGGTACGTGGGCTGCTCGACTCGATCGCCACGTTGGTGGGTCCGCTCACCGCTTGCGCTCCTGTTGAAAGCCAGCGGGCCGGCGGCCGTCCTCGTCGCCGCTGCGGCGGCGTCGGCGCTCGCGGGGGTGTTGGTCCTCCGCGTTCGCTACGAGGCACCACCGCGCCTCACCAAAGCGCACGCCGGCACTCCGGTCGCCGAAGCCCTCGAAGGGATCCGGGTGATCTCCACCGACCGAACGTTGACGATGCTCACCGGGTTGACCACGTTGCAGACATTTACGCGTGGTGCCCTGAGCGTGTTCTCGGTGGTGGTGGCGATCAAGCTCCTCGGTGCGGGTGCCGCCGGAGTCGGCTTGCTCACCGCCGCCGTGGGCGCGGGCGCCATCATCGGCTCGCTGTCGGCGGCATTGCTCGTGGGACACGGCGGGCTTGCGCGATGGTTCGGGATCGGGGTCGCGGCGTGGGGCGCGCCACTGGCCGTAATCGCCCTGCTGGCGAACTTGTGGTCAGCGATCCTGATGCTCGCGATCGTCGGAATAGGCAACGCGCTGGTGGACGTGGGCGTGTTCACTCTGCTCGCCCGCCTGACCGAAGACGCGGTGCTCGCCCGTGTTTATGCGGCCTTTGAGGGCATCATCACGCTGGGTGTTGCCGCCGGCGCGATCGCGACGCCGGCGCTCATTGCCGCGCTGGGCATCCGCGGTGCGCTAGTGGCGATAGCCGTGGTCGCGCCCGCGGGCGTGGTCATCTACTGGCGCCCGCTGCGCGTCCTCGACGATCGCATGCAGGTCCAAGACGCCGATGTCGCGCTGCTGCGCCGCCTCCCGATGCTGCGCCCGCTTCCGACGGTGACGATCGAGCACCTCGCGACCAGGTTGACTCGCGCGCAGCTAACGGCGGGTACGCCGGTGTTCGAGCAGGGCGACCAGGGGGATGACTTCTACGTGATCGAGCAAGGACACGCCGATGTTCTGTGCGACGGTCGCCGGATCCACGTGCTCGAATCAGGCGAAGGGTTCGGCGAGGTGGCACTGATTCGCGGCTGCCGGCGCACCGCAACGGTGCGGGCAACAACGGCGCTGACGCTCCGCACCCTCAGCCGAGCTGCCTTCGTCACCGCTGTGACCGGCTACGCCGATAGTGCCCTCGTCGTCGACGAGGTGATCGCGGGTCACCTGAGCCGGGCTAGCCCGGGCGCAACTCCGCCATCCGTAGACCTGCCTGCCCGAGACTGAGCGAAAACGCGTTCGGGCGACCAGCGCGGTGCACCTACATGGGCTTGACGAGAAAGGTGAGGCATCGGTAAGCTGTCTGTTAGGAGGTTACCGAACAACGCGTGGAGTGACCACGAGCCCCGCGCGCTGTTCCGTGTCCGAGCACGCGACGAGAGGGGCGAACATGCGGTCGAATTCGTTCTGGCGAACGCGGGATGAGAGGTGCGGGCGCAGTCTTGATGGGTGTCGACAGACGCTGCGGGGAAGCCGATCCCGAGCGTTTGTGCGACTGGGACTCCTAGGGGTTGTCGCGCTGATGGCGATGGCGGGGTCAGCGTTGGCGTTCGTGCCCTTGCCTCCGGGGGCACAGGTCAACGACGATCCGGCCGCGGGAATCAATCCCAACCTCAGCGTATCCGGGGAGGATCCAACCAATGCCGATTTGGTAGGTGGAGCGCTGGTAGCGGGCAAACCGGCGGTGCCCTGGGCGATCTTTCGCCAACGCGAGACGAACGGTTCGCCGCCGCCGCACGATCAGATCTTCTCCCGGTCGTTCGCGGGCGGGACATGGACAACGCGCGGGATCGGCACCGTGGGGGGTCGCTCGAGCGCCAGCCCGCAGTTCCCGGCCTCTTTGAACTTCGATCAGGGCCAGGATGGCGAGGCGCCGGCAATCGACTTCGCCGGTGCAGGCCGCACGGTGCCGTGGGCGACTTGGTATGAGGACACCACGGGCCCGGGGTTCGGCGCCAACAACGTCTTCGCCAGCCGCTTCGATGCCAATCAGAACAAATGGATCTTCGCGGGCCAGAGCCGCGGCACGGGCGGCGGCAGCGTCCCCGTCCCTTCGCTCAACCTGCGCACCGATCAGAGCGCGGAGAACCCCTCGGTGGCCGGCGGCTCGGCGGTGGATCCCACCAAGCCGGGACCGTGGGTAACTTGGCAGGAGACCACGGGGGCGCCCGTCTCCGGCCGGGACCAGATCTTCGTCGAGCGCCCCATCGGGCCAGGTGCGGCCAACTGCGACGGGATCACCCCCGCGGGCGTGGCCGTGGGCGGGCATGTGCCCGCGATCGGCGGCTTCTGCTGGCAACAGACCGGCATCCCCCGGGTCGGCCCCGGAGGCGCGGATCCAAGCCTGAACGTCGATCCCACCCGCAACGGAGTCGAACCCGACATCGCCTTCACCGGTCAGAACGACAGCGTTCCCTGGGTGGTCTGGTATGAGAAGGACAACACGGCGATCGCCGGGCTGCGCAACAACGAGCTGGTGTTCGCCGCCAAGGGGATCAGCGACGGAATCGGGGCCAACGGCGGCTTTCACTGGGTGGTCGTCGGCAATCGGTTGAGCGCCACGCTCGACCGCACTGACACGCACGGCTTCGGCACCTGCGCCGCGTCGTCCGGCAACGAGAAGCAATGCTCCCTGAACCGCAATCCGAACCAGGACGCCGAGGACCCGCGGGTGGCGGCCGGCACGATGAGCCCCGGCAAGCCCACTGTGCCGTGGGTCGCCTGGGACGAGAAGGCCTTCGGCGCCAACCGGATCTTCGTCTCGCGATTGGTAGGCACCGGCGCTACCGCCCACTTCGAACTGGCCAACAACGGTCTGCCGATCTCAGTCGTGGGCAGCGCGACGCGGCCTGACATCACCTTCACCGCCAACACGCCGTACGTGTCCTGGCGTGCGGAGGTGGCCGGCGTGACCCGCGGGTTCGTGGGGCACTTCATCAACCCGAGCAATCCAATCTTCGTGCTCGACGAGGCCAACATCCCGCTCACCCCCACATCGCAAGCCGACGTGCGCGAGCCGATCTCTTCTAACTGCACGGCCAACCCGTTCAACGCCGACGGCGCAGCCTGCCAGGGCAACCCCGTGCCGAGCCCGTTCTTCCTGTTCACGAACGGGACGAGCCCGCGGCGTCTCTTCGCCGGCGCGGTGCTCACCGGAGCGTTCGATCGCACGGCCACCCTCCTAGCGCGCGGGCGGTTGGTTCGCGCCAGCGGTCCCAGCCCGGTGTGCAAGCGCGCCGAGAGGATCTTCCTCACGATCACCATCCGGCAGGGCAAGGCGTCCGCAGTCGGAGCGTGGCCGAAGCACGCCTGCACCGGAAACCCACGGCAATGGCATATCCTCGCCGCGGTCAAAGGCGGCAAACGACTGCATGCCGGGCCGGCCAGCGCAAGCGCCACGGCCAGGATCACACTCCGGGGCCACACCGTCAGGGTCATTCGCTGGCGCAGCACCGTCAGGCTCGTGCGCTAGCCCTTGAAGGAAGGATGGCGCCCGCTCGCGCTAAATCGTCGACCGCAACGGGGAGCTACGGGCTGGTGGGCGCCGAGTCGTGAAGTCCGGCAAAGTGCGTCTGAAAGGTCTGGATGACCTCAGCCTCGGTCATGTCGCCACCGTCATAAACGGGCGACACGATCGGGCGCGCCTCGCGAACCTCGATCACCACGATCGCCTTGACTCGGTGCACGACCCTAGATCCCGCGTCACGGAGGCGCCTTACGCCCTCCTCGTATAGCTCCGTGCCGCGCTCGTGCACGGTTGCCGGTCCCTTGAACCGGTAGCCCTTGCGCACGAGCGGATCGACGACGTTGACCTCGACGATTGAACCGCGACGAATGTTGGCCAAGGTCTGAGGGGAGCGGATGTCGGCAAAGAACAGGCGGTGGTCGTCCAGCACGTGCGTCGTCCCTTTGGGCGAGAGGTTCGGCGAGCCGTCCTCGCAGACCGTGGCGTAGAAGCCCAGTCGCTGCTCGCTGACGACCCGCTTCATATCGGCGGTGAGAATCGGATGGTTCATGTCGTTTTGACCGCCTGCATCCTTTAGGCCGGAAGGATCGCAGGCTTATCCGCGTCTTGGTCGGCATGGGGCTGAGTTACCAGACGTCTGATGACATGCGAAGGGGGCGACGGTCGTCGTGAGCGTCAACCGCTTTCGCGCGGCGCGGCGCCGGCGACGGATGGCCCGGCATCCCGCCCCCACCTTCGTGTTCGCCGACCTGGCGGGCTACGCCGCGCTGACCGAGCGGCACGGCGATGAGGCGGCGGCGCGCGTGGCCGGTGAATTCCGGCGCACCATGTCGGCCCTTAGCCGCGAGCACGGCGCATGGCAGGTCAAGTCGATGGGCGACGGCGTCATGATCTGGGCCGCGGACGCGGCGCAGGCCGTTTCGCTGGTCGCGAAGGCAGTCGGCGACGTTGGGACACGGCCGGATCTGCTGCCCGTGCGCGCCGGAGCGCACACGGGACGGGCCGTGATGCACGGAGAGGACTGGTATGGGAGCGCGGTCAACGTAGCGGCCCGTCTCGCGCGCGCGGCCGGGCCCAATGAGGCGCTTCTGAGCGGTGCCACCCGACTCGCCGCCAACGCAGCGGACCACCGGTTCCGGCTCGAGGCCGGCGGAGAGCTACACCTCAGGGGGTTGACGCATCCGGTCGCGGTGTGGCGGGTCGCGCTCCCCATCCGCAGGGGCGCCACGGTCACACGATTGGAAAGGATTCGCGCACCCACGGCGTCTGCAATCCGATGACGCTTCACCCGACGTGGGGTGCGCGCGGGCTGACTGCCCGTACCGGACGACCTGCACAACCGCGGCTGCGGCGGAACTCCGTCGGCTTGACGGGGGCGGTCGTCATGTCGGCCGCGGTCATGGGGCCGGCCGTCTCCACGTTCTTCAACCCCCAGTTCTCGACGCAATTCTCCGGCGAGGCCACGCCGTTCGTCTATCTCGCCTGCCTGGCCGGGATTCTTGTCGTCTCGAGCGGCATCGTCGCGATGGCGCGCGAGCTTCCGAGCGCAGGCGCCTTCTACACCTACGTGACCCGGGGAATCGGCCCGCGAGCCGGATTCATCACCGGCGGCTTGATCTTCGTCGCCTATGCGTTGCTCCCGCCGGCGGAGCTTGGCCTGATCGGCTCCTACGTGCAGAGCACGCTTCGCGCCGAGGCGCACATCGACGTGCCCTGGTGGCTCATTGGGATGCTGCCCGCCGGCGCGATGATCATCCTCACCCTCGAGGGCATCCGCGTCTCTCTCCGCACGGCCCTGACGCTGTTCGTGCTCGAGGTCGGCGTCGTGCTGCTGCTGGCGCTCATCGTCGTTGCGCACGGTGGCCACGACGGACTGTCGTTTCACCCGCTGAATCCCGCGGCTTCCCCGCACGGCTTTCACGGGCTGGCCACCGGGTGTGTGTTCGCCGCGCTCAGCTTCGTTGGCTTCGAGGCGGCCGCCACGCTCGGCGACGAGGTGCGCGATCCGCGCCGCCTGGTCCCGCGGGCGATCCTCCTGAGCTCGGCCGCGGTCGGGCTGATCTACGTGTTCTGCGTCTGGGCCGAAGTAAACGGGCTGGGTGCGACCGCTACCAACAAGCTCGACGGCGCCTCGACTCCGTGGAACGACCTCGCAGGCACATACGCGGCCTGGATGAAGTGGCCGGTGATCGTCGCATCCGTCTCGAGCATGTTCGCGGTGATGATCAACTCCGCCAACGGCATCGCGCGGATCCTCCACACGATGGGGCGCGAGGGCCTGCTGCCGCGAATGTTCGCCGCCGTCGACCGCAGACGGCTGACCCCCTCCTCGGCGGCGCTTGCGACCGGCGCCTTCGCGGTCGCGTCGGCGCTGGTCGTCGGAGCGGCCAGCGGCGGGCTGGACGATCCATCGGGAGGCTCGAACGTCTACGGCTACCTCGGCTTCCTGCTGACGCTCGGTGTGCTCCCGGTCTACGCGCTCACGAACCTCGCCGCGGCGCGTTACTTCACCCGACTCGGCCGCTTCCGCCTCCTGCGCCACGGGGTGCTCCCGATCGGGGGCGCCGCCTTGATGCTGGCCCTCCTCGTCGGTCAGATCGTCGAGCAGACGACCGCCCCCTACACCTGGCTGCCCTGGGCGATCGTCCTCTGGGTCCTGCTCGTAGCGTCGGCCGCGGCGTGGTTGGCCTTCACCCGGCCGCACCGGCTCAGACTCGCGGGCCAGGTCCTGGCTGCCGTGGATCGCGAACCGGACCGCGAACCGGGCCGCGAGCACCCCATCCCGGTCGCGGCACACTGATGGGCTTCGTCATCGGCATCGACGTCGGGTCGCAGAGCGTCAAAGCGCTCCTGCTCGACGGCCATGGGACGGCGGTCGCCACCGCGAGCGCTCCGTGCGAGACCTCCTATCCGGCCAGCGGCTGGGCCGAGCAGGATCCCCGCGACTGGGAGCGCGCCATCGCCGAGTCGATCCGCGCCCTTCGCCACCGCACCGGCATCGGCCGCGACGACGTCAGGATGCTCGCAACCGCCTGTCAGGTCGACGGCCTGGTCGCGCTCGACCGCGAGCTCCGTCCGCTGCGTCCCGCGATCATCTGGCTCGACCGTCGCGCCACTCGCCAATCGGCCCGACTGAGCGAGGCGGCGGGCGAACCTGAACTGATCGCCCGAACGGGACTGAACCCGGACGCCTCGCATACCGCGCCGAAGGCCATGTGGCTGCGCGACGAGGAACCGCACCTCTACCGCCGCGCCCGCTGGCTCGCGCCGGTTGCCGGCCACCTCACGGGTTGGCTCACCGGCGAGGTCGTGCAGGACCACGCCAACGCCTCCTCCACGCTGCTCTACGACATCTCCGCGCGCGACTGGTCGCACCGGCTGGTCGACCACGCCGGCCTCAATCCAGACCAGTTGCCGCCGATCCATCCGGCCCACACCGTGATCGGGCCGCTCAGAGCTCGGGCCGCCCATGAACTCGGCCTCTCGACCCGCTGCCGGGTCGCGGTGGGGACGGGAGACGAGCACGGCGCGGCGCTCGGGGCCGGCGCGGTGACCCCCGGAATCGTCGTCGATGTGACCGGCACCGCGGAACCGGTCGCGGTCCCATCCGCCGATCTGGTCCTCGACGACCTGCGGCTGGTCGAGACGCACGCCCACGCGGTGGACGACATGCTGCTGATCGAGAATCCGGGCTTCGTCTCTGGAGGAAGCACGAGCTGGTGGGCCCGGGCGCACGGCATCGCTCAGAGCGAGGTGTTCGACCTGGCCGCGCTCGCGCCACCGGGCAGCGAAGGGGCGCTCTTCCTGCCCACCCTCTCCGGCTCGACGGCACCGCGGTGGAACGATCGCATGCGGGGGTCGTTCGCCGGGCTCGGGCTCCACCACGATCGGGCGCACCTGGCGCGGGCGATCCTCGAAGGCTGCACCTACGCCCTGCGCGACATCGTGGACCGGTTCGCGGCGATGGGCATCGGCGGCGAGGAGCTCCGGGTGGTGGGCGGCGGCGCGCGCTCGCCGCTGTGGCTCCAGATCAAGGCGGACGTGACCGGCCGCAGCGTTCGCGCCGTGCTTGGCGATCACGCCACCAGCGCCGGCGCGGCGATGCTGGCCGGCGTCGCCGCGGGCCACTTCGCCGACCTCGACGACGCCGCCGCCGCGACCGTGCGACTGGCCGATGAGCCGGTCACTCCCTGCGAGGCGACCACCGAGCTCTACGATGACGCGTACCGCGCCTACCGCCGCTTGTTCGACGGAGTCGAGCAGGCCCTGTCTTGACGGTCACACCTCAAAGAGTCCGTGAACATGGAACGACAATGAACGCGCGCAGGCGTCCGTCGCTGGTGGAGGAGGTCCGCGAAGGCCTCCTTCGCGAGCTCATCGACGGCAAGCTCGAGCCGGGCGCCAAGCTCGCCAACGAGACCGAACTGGCCGACCGATTTGCGGTGAGCCGGCCGACCGTGCGCGAGGCGGTGCGCGCCTTGATGGACGCCGGCTACCTCACGAGGCGCCACGGGTCGGGGACGTACGTCACCTACCCGCCGCGCACGCGTCATCCCCTCGAGACGACCGTCAGCTATACGGGCATGATCCGAGCCTCGGGGCAGCAGCCGGGCGAGACTGTCGTGAGCAAGCGGGTGCGCCCACCGATCGAGGCCGAGCGCGACCTGCTCGGTCTGACCGACGACGAGTCGGTGATCGAGGTGGAGCGAGTCCGCCTGGCCGATCGGCGTCCGGTCATCTACTCGCGCGACCGCATTCCGGCCAGGCTGCTCGGCCTCGACCCCGACGCGCCGCTCGACGGCTCGCTGTACGCGATCCTCGCGGCGGCCGGCCACCCCGTGGCCAGTGCCAGCGCCCAGCTGGTCCCGACGATCGCCAATGCCAAGCTGGCGAAGCTCCTCGCGGTTAAGCGCGGCACGCCCTTGCTGCACATCGACCAGGTCGACTACGACGAGCGCGGCCGGGCAGTGATGCTCTCGCTCGAGTGGCACGTCCCCGACGCGTTCGAAGTGATCGTCAACCGGCGCGCTTCTGCGTCGACCGACGAGTCCTAACAGTCAAGTCGCGGAGACCCACCCCTGAGATTCGGGGAGAGATTCAGGGAATCTCCGGATACCGGGGTAGCGCCTCCTCCGACAAGCTGTGGACATGCCGACGTTCGTCCTGACGCACAACCACAGGCCCGAGGAGTGCGCGGTCGCCGCCGCGGCGTGGAAGGGCTTCGCCAGTCCGCTGCGGCACGGACGGCCCCTCGGCTCGTGCGCCAGAGGCGGACACCGCGTTTGGTGGACCGTGGAGGCGGCGGACCGCGAGGCCGCGCTGGCCCTCCTGCCCGATTACGTCGCGCGGCGCACGGTGGCCGAGGAGGTTCGCGAGGTGCCGCTGCCATGAGCGGATCGGCTTGCTTGGCCGTCGACCCCGGGGAAACCGCCCTCGCTCCTGCACGCGGCGGCGACGACGGCGACGACGGCGACGACGGCGGTCTACGGAGCGGCCACGCCCCCAACCCCCGACGCGACTGGCCGCGCCGACTCGATCCGGAAGCGCTCGCCGGCTACATCGACCAGCTGTACCGCGCGGCATGGGCGCTTTGCGGATCGCGTCACGACGCCGAGGACCTGGTCCAGGAGACGTTTGTCAACGTGCTCAAACGCCCCCGACTGCTTCGCGACGGCAACGAGCTCGGCTACCTCCTCCGGGCTCTGCGCAACACCTATGCGAGCCGCTACCGGAGCGCCGCGAGGCGACCGGGCGAGCAGCCGCTGACCGAACGCGACGCGCCGGCGCACCACGGCGGCGGATTCGAGTCGCGCGAGATCATGGAGGCGATCGCGAATGTGCCGCCCCCATACCGGGATACGGTGATCGCCATCGATCTCGTCGGCCTCTCCTACCGCGAGGCAGCGCGCTCGCTGCGGACCCGGGAGGCGACGATCACCACGCGACTGCACCGCGGACGTCAGCACATCGCGCGAGCCCTGCTGGGCCCGACCGCGTGAGCGCCTCACTCCGCTCCGCGAGCGGGTACGGTCGGCGATCCCGCATCTCCCTCACCCGCCATGACGGTGGCCAACGCAGCCCGCGAGCGCACCCCCAGCTTGTCGTAGATGCGCGCGAGGTGGCTCTCGACGGTCTTCTCGCTCAAGAACAGCGTCGCTGCCACGTCGCGGTTTCGCTTGCCGGCGGCCACCAGGACCGCCACCTCCCGCTCGCGCGCGCTGAGCGCCGCCGTCCCCTTGTCTCGCGATGCGCGCCGGACGCGGCGGGGCCTACGGCGACCCAGCCGGCGCAGTTCGCGGGCGGCGGAGTCCGCTTCCCGCAGAGCACCGCACGCGAACAGCGTCCGCTCCGCGTGCTCGAGCTCGGAGATCGCCCCCTCGGTCTCGCCGAGCTGCCCGAGCGCCGTACCGATTAGCGCGCGTGCGCGGGCTTCGAGCAGCGGGTTGCCGGCGGACTGCGCCCACGGCATGGCCTCGCGCGCGGCGTCGGCGGCGGCCGCCGGCTCGCCGCGCGCCAGCCGCACCGCCGCTCGCGCGCACACCGCAATCGCGGTCCGCTGCGGTAGGCCGGTCGCCCGCGCGCGGGACTCGGCCGTCGATGCCGAGGCGGCCGCGCCCTCGGAGTCGCCCAACGCGAGCTGGGTGTGGATCAGTAGCTCCCAGCCGTAGCTTCCGCGCAGGTCGAGTAAGTGCTGGTTGGGTCCCGCCTCGAACGCCGCCAGCTCGGCCCGCGCGCCCGCGGCGTCCCCGGCCGCGTTCAGAGCCGCAGCCAGGTGCAGCCGCGAGAGGCTCGAGAAGAACGTCTCGGACACGCACTCCGCACGGGCGGCCGCGTCGCGCGCG
Organism: uncultured Solirubrobacterales bacterium; assembly: GCA_963731355.1. GTDB lineage: Bacteria > Actinomycetota > Thermoleophilia > Solirubrobacterales > Solirubrobacteraceae > Palsa-465. The sequence continues at coordinate 33,374 of CAVSUS010000012.1, forward strand.
CTCGCGAGCGCGCGGACCGTATCCCCGGCGGCCGAGCACACCATCGCGTCCGCCCACAGCGCCCAGACCGCGAACTGGTCGTTGCCGGTCAACACGGCAGCGTCCGTCGCGGTGTCGGCGACCCCGACCGCGTCCGCGATCCGGCCCTTCATGAACAGCGCATTGGTCTCGAGTACGAGCAGTCCGGGCACGAACGGGCTCTGGCCGGTGGTTTGCGCCAGGCGCAAGCCGCGGCGCGCATGCTCGAGGGCGTCGTCGGTGCGCTCGAGCGCCGAGGCCGCTTGCGCGATGTATCCAGCGACGTCGATGTGCTCTGTCAGCTGCTCGTCCGGCAGCGCATGGCACATCTCCTGCGCCTCACCAAGCTCCCTGAGGCCGTCCGCGAGCCGACTCATCGATGTGCTGGCCACGCTGCACAGCGCCGCCGCCCAGGTCGCGAACAGCAGCCGCTCCTCCGAGCCCCTCGCCCGGCCAGAGACTCTCCGCGCAATCTCGTACATCGGTTCGAACTCCCCCCGCCAGTAATGGTCGAGTGCGAGCTCGAGCGTCAACCCGAGCCCTCCCTCGCTCTCCGACGGGACTGAGGCGAGCGCCCGTTCGATCAGCGTGCGCGACTCGAGCGGTCGGCCGCTCATGCGCTTGGCGAACGCGATTCGCGCCACGAGCCTCGCTCGCTCAGCCGCTCGCTCGGGCGCCAGCAGAGCCCCGGCCTCCTCGAGCACCGCGAGGGCCTCGTCGTAGGCGCCCGCGTAGGTGAGCGCGCTCGCCGCCTCGGCGAGTAGGGACAAACGTCGCTCCTCGTCGCCGCCCGGCGGCAGCAATCGGGTGGCGGCCAGGAGTAGCCGGCCGGCCGTCTCCGGCGCCCTTGGGGCGGCATCGCGCCCCGCCTGCACCAGCAGCGAAATGGCGTGCTCATCGCCAACGGTGGCCGACTGCTCCACGTGGTGCGCGCGCACGCTGGCCGGCGCATGGGCCGCCGAGAGGGCGGCGGCGGCCCGGGCGTGGGCGCCGAGCTTCCACCCCTGCGGCATCCCGTCGTACACGGCCCGCCGCACGATCGGGTGCCGGAAGCGGAAGCGTCGCGGCGCGTCCGTCGGTCGGACGAAGTCCACCTCGACCAGCTCATCGATCGCGGCCAGCACCGATGGGAGTGGCTCCTCAGCGATCGCCGCGACGAGTTCGGGTTCGAAGGGCTCGCCGGCGACAGCGGCTGCCTGGAGCGTCACCTGCGAGAGCTCCGTGACGGCGGCGAGCTCCTCGTCGATCGCCGCGATCACCGCGCGAGGCACCGCTCCATCGGCCGGCCCCAGCTGACGCGGGGCGTGACTCTGCCGCCCATGGCGCGCCCGGACGAGCTGCTCGATGTAGAACGGATTGCCTCCGCTCTCGCGATACAGGCTCTCATCGAGCTCCGCACCGAATAGCCGCCCGGCGTCCTCGGTGCTCAGCGGTACGAGCTCGATCCGGGTGCCTGAGCCGGCGCGCGCCGCCGCCTCCAGCGCCGAAAGCAGGCGCGTCGGCGTGTGCCGATAGGCCACCGCCGTCAGCAGCGGCCCCCGGAATCGGCGCAGGACATGCGCCAACACCTCGAGCGACGCCGGATCGGCCCAGTGCACGTCGTCCAGCGCGAGCACCATCGGCTGGCGCGCGGTCAGCCGCTCGAGCACGCCCCGGATCGCATAGTGCACCCGGTAGCGCTGAGCGCTCTGAGCACGGTCCTCGATGCGACTGTCCTCCCTGGGCAGCGAGGGAAAGATCGAGGCGAGCTCCCGCACCACGTCTTCCTCCAGGGCGCGAAGCGTCGCGGGCTCCAACGATGCCAGGTAATCGTTGAGCGCGTCGACGATCAGCCCGAACGGGATGTCGCGCTCGAACTCTGCCGCCCGGCCTTCGAGAACCAGGTAGCCACGGTTCTCTCCCCGCCGGCACAGCTCGCCCAGGAGCCGCGACTTGCCGATTCCCGGCTCGCCGACGATCTGCACCAGCCAGGGCTGACCGGTCGCGAGTCGCTCGAGCGCTGCCTCGATGTCAGCCAGCTCGCGGGCACGTCCGACCAGCTGCCTTGCATCCATCGTGTCTCCCCCGTGTCCCGGAGGAGCCTACTCCGTTGTTCCGGACGCGGGGGGTTGGTTCTGGGCTTCGCTTCGCTCAGCATCCGTGGGGCCGGAAATCCGAGCTTCGGCGCCGCAGACGCGTCGGCCGTCCTCCGGCGGTGACGCTCATCGCGTCTCCGGTCGAGGGCGAAGCCGCGCCACCACGATCGCGACCAGTCGCGGCCGCGCCCTCGTCTTCCGGAGACGCCGCGCCCCCCGGGAGCTCGGATCGATCGCGCGCGCTCGCCGGGCAGGCCGGGCCCGCTCGGCAGAGCGGGTCAGATCGCCGACGCGCTCTTGCGCCATGAGGTAGTTGAGATCGGAGAACATCGGTCCCTTTCGCGTGACGTGGGCGTCATAAGACGTCATATGACCTTGTGAGAGAAGACGCTCTCACCGGTGCAAACCTTTCCGGGGCTTGCGCGGAGGTCTATAGTCAGCGGGGCGCTTGCCGCGGGTGGAGGTCTCCGGGGTGTTCAGTACAGCAGGACGGACGTGGCCGCTGGTGGGGCGAAGCCACGAGCTGCGGCGAATCGCCGAGGCGCGTTCGGCCGGCGCGAGCGCCATGGTCGTGATGGCGCCGGCAGGCGTGGGCAAGTCGCGGCTGGCGCGCGAAACCCTGCTCAACCGAGGTGGTCGCCAAGCCAGTCGAAGATGCGGCTCTCGCGCGCGAGGGCGGCCAGAGCGCGCGGGACCAGGTAGCCGTCCTGACCGATCCCGATCACCGCGATCCGCCGCGGGTCGAAGTCCGCGACCATGGAGCCCGACGTCGGCCGCCTGACGGTACGCCGCGCCCAGCGTGTTCTCGAGCGCTTTCTGAAACACCTCTGAGCTGAACGGTCCCGGGAACAGCTGTGCGCCCGCGGTTGCGATTGCCTATGGACCCAGCGGTAGGCTGAACCCGAACGGGTACAGCACCTTGGTGGAGGGCGGAGGCTCGGTGATCGTGACCGGCAGCTTGCCCTTGGGCTGGAGCCCGCCGAACAGAACCTTCGCCAGTGCGTGCATCGAAACCGCCAGTGAGTAGCCAGAGCTGACGATGAACGTGTTGGCGTCGGGTAGGTAAGCCACATCGTATGGCGTGCCGATGGCGGCCACGATCACCGGCTTTCCGGTCCCCAGCAGCGCGTTCACGAGCTTGATCTGCTGCGGGGAACCCCACGCGTTGAACGTGTTGACGAGCACCAGATCGCTCGCCTTGGCAGCATTCACCGCGTTCGCGATCGTCGCGTCATCGGGGTTGGAACCCGTGGCCATCACGGTCGGCTTGAGTCCTCGTGCGCTCAGGTCCTGACCCAGGGTGGCGGTCGCGGTGTTGCCAAACCCGGTGACCAGCACCGTCTTGCCGCTGTTCGCGGTGAGTGGCAGCAGATGGTCTGAGTTCCTCAGCAGCGTGACGGAGTTCTCGGCCACGTGCTGGGCCACGGCCAGGTGCCGCGGGGTTCCGATGACCTTGCTCACCCGGTCAGGATTGGCATATGGATTGCGTACCAGCCCCAGCTTCCACTTCAGCTCGAGGATCCGGGTCACCGACTCATCGAGCCGGCGCTTGCTGATCACGCCGCTCTTGACGGCCTTGAGCACGGCTGGATAAGCGGAGACGAGATCCGCCGGCGCCTTGTCGCTGGGCGTCTGTGCCACCTCGATGAGCTCGTCATCACCGGCCTTTATGGCACGCACGGCAGCCTCCGCCGGGGTAAAACCGTTCAACGCGGCGGCGTCGAGCGCATCGGTGACCACGGGCCCTTTGTAGTGGAGGTAGCCTCGAAGCAACCCGTTGACCCAGAACGGGCTCAGGCTCGTCGGGATCTTGTCGCCGGTGATCTTGGGGAACAGGATATGTGTGACCATGATCCGGTCAGCACCCGCCTTGATCGCGGCTTCGAACGACGGCAGGTTGTCCCGCTTGACCTCGGCGAGCGTCTGCGGCGAGATTGCCACGCCGGTGTCGCTGTTGACCGGCGCGTCGCCGAACCCGGGCCAGTGCTTGAGCGTCGCGCCCACGCCGGTGCGCCGCTGATCGGTCTGGTAGCCCTGGACCTGGGCCGCACCCATCCTGGAGACGAGTCCTGCCCTGTCACCGTAGGCACGGATGCCGTCCGCCTGGTTGAGTGGATCGATGTTGACGTCGACCACCGGCGCGTTATCGACGTTGATGCCGAGTGCTCGCAGCTCCTCGCCGGAGACCCGACCGGCCCGGTAGGCCAAGCCCAGGTTGCGCGTCGCCCCGAGCGGCATGTTGCCCGGGAAGACCGTGGCCGGCGAGCCGATCCGCAGGACCTCGCCTCCCTCTTGATCGACACTGATCACCATCGGCACCGACGTGCGCCGATTGAGGGCAACGTGCTGAATGCCGTTTGACAGGTTCACCACCTGCGAGGGGTCCGTGAGGGTGTTGGACCAGTTGAAATAGATGATCCCGCCGGGGTGATACCTGGCGATCAGCTGCGCGATGTTGTCGACGCCGTAGTACTTCTGGTTGAGCGCCACCATCGCCGGATCGGTATCACGTACCGAGGTGCCGTAGCCGTTGACCTCGAACAGCTGGCCAACCTTCTCGGCGAGGGTCATATGGGCCAGCGTGGACCGTATCCACCCGCGCTCGTTCAATGCCGCCGGCTCCCACATCTTCGCGCTGGCCGCAAGCGCGCGACCCCCGCTGCCCAGAGGGACGGTCATAAGGACGGCCGCACCCACCACCGCGACTGCCGCGGCGGCCCTCCAGGATCGCCGATTCGCGATTCGCGCGCACACATTCCAGACCCTAGCCCTCATATTGCCTCCGATCACTGCGACATCATGCCCTAGGCTGAATTGCCTGACCCCCAGCTTGTTCGAAAACGACGCGGCTGTCTTCAGTAATCCACTACTTAATCTCCGCCTGCACCCCGCTTCAAGCGGCTCAGTACCGATCGCCCGTCGGAAGCCCAGTGCAGCCCAGGCGCGCGGCGGACAGGAACCGTGGGGGTATGCCACACAGTATGGTCATCGTGTTGTCGGTCCTCTCGCTGCGGTCTCGATGAGCCGGCCGTTCCGCTTGGCGGCGACCACAACACTCGCGGGACCTGCTCGCGCAATTGAAGAATCGGCGCTGAACGCGATGTAGTCAAGTTCGCCTGGGTCCCGCCGGCGCGCGCACCCGGATTCGACAGACCGTAGGAGCCCAGGAATTTTTTGGGCCGCTGAGCGTCTTATGACGAGACAGCAGACGTCTGATGACTTGCTGAATTGGCAGCGCTCACCGTGCTGTCCGGCCCGCGCTGGCCGGAAGGAATCGCGCGAGTGCACGTCTCGATGGGTGTCAGACGTCTAGTGAATTCGAATAAGGGCTGGTGAACCGAAGTGGCTAAGTCGAGCCGGATACTCGTAGCGCTGCTCTCGATGGCGGGAGCTCGCGGTGGCGAAGAGCCTCACGATCTCGGGTGCCGGGTCGGCGAGCACGATCATCGATGCCCAGACCGCCTCGCGTGTTTTACACGAGCGGGGCGGGCAATCACATCACGATCAGCGGCGTGACGATCCGCGGCGGTAAGGCCGTTCCGGCGCCCGGCATGCACCTGGTGGAGGGCGGTGGGGTGCTCAACGACAGTGCCACCCTGACGCTCAGCGACGACGAGATCTTCGGCAATCAGGCGGCCGCCGATACCTCCGGAATCAACGAAACCGGCGGCGACGCCGCGGGCGGCGGAGTGTTCAGCGACGGGACGCTGAATCTCGTGGACATCGATGTGCGCCGAAACTCGGCAACCGCCGTGGGTGCCAGCGGTCGTGCCAGCGGTCTGGCCGTCGGCGGCGGCGTGGAAGCGGACGGTCCGGTCGCCGTGCGGGGCTCGACGTTCGAGGACAACCTCGCCACCGCACAGGGCGGCCAGGGACCGGTGGACTCGGGCCAGCGCGGCGGCCTGGCCGAAGCGGGTGGACTCGACATAACGCAGGACGGGACCAGCAGCGTGTCAGCGAGCACGGTCGACCATAACGTTGCCGACGGATCGCCCGGCCCCGGCGCATCCGGCGGGTCCGCGTTCGGCGGCGGCGCGCTCATGGAGAACGGTCCGATCCCCGAGACGAACGTCACCTACACCGGCAACGTCGCCCAGGGCGGTGGGAGGTCAGACCACCGAAGGCGGCGCGATCTTCTTCGGCAGTGACGGTGACCCCCAGGAGCAATCGCTGACGAACGCGACGATCAGCGCCAACAGCGCGACCGGAGCGATCACCAACGTTGGGGGCAACCTCTTCGTCCAGGAGGACGACACTGTCGTGTTCGAGAACACGCTCGTCAGCGCGGGCGCAGCGGACCCTGGCTCCGAGAACTGCGGCGCCGTGGGTGCTCTGTCGTCGCATGGTCACAACATCGACAGCCGAGACCAGTGCAGCTTCCACCGGGCCGGCGATCGCGTCAACACGTCTCCCTTGCTCGCGGCGCTCGCCGCTAACGGGGGGCCGGTCGTGACGATTGCGCTGAAACCCGGCAGCCCCGCGATCGACGCTGGCGCGGCTGCCGGGTGCCCGACAACCGACGCGCGCGGAGCATTGCGCCCCGCCGGCCGTGGCTGCGACATCGGCGCATTCGAGATCGGCACTGGCATCGCGTCCAACCCGGGCCTGTCGAGCGGAACCGCGTTCTTCCAGTACGGCACGACGACCGCGTACGGCAAGAGCACCCCGGCCCAGCGCGTCAGGGCTACCACGGCTCACTCCCGCCTCAGCGCGCCGCTGGCAGGCCTCTCGCCGGCGACTAGATATCACTTCCGAATCGTCGTCATGAACGCCACCGGCAGCGTCCACGGCGCAGATCAGACCTTCACGACGACAGGCAGCTCGGGCATGCCACCGCCCCGAGGATCGGAGGACTGAAGGTCACGCCCGCGGAGGTCTCACCCAAGCGAGGGGCGACGATCACCTACACCGACACCGAAAGCCGCCACCACCACATTCACCCTGCAGCGCCAGGGGCTCGGCCGACTTCAAGGCCGCTCCTGCGTTGTCCAGACCAAAAAGAACCGCGGCCACAAATCGTGCGTGCGTTGGGTCAAAGTCGGCCGTCAGTTCACCCACACCGACACTCCCGGGACCCAGCGATTCCGGCTTCCCACCAGCACGGTTGTCAACCTCACCCCTGGTAAATACCGGTTAGCGGCCACGCCGCGAGCAAACGGTTTCACCGGACATACCTTGACTGCCGGCTTCCGCGTCGTTCGCCGGCGGGCATGAGCTCACGCACCCGTCAGACGGTGAGGTGCACCACATCGTCACCAACCTCGACGAGGAGATGGCGAACCAGAAATCCGGTCTGGTCGGCGACCGCGTCGTGCCATGTCGGGTCGACGTAGATGTCGAAGTGACCTACCGGATAGCGCTTGATCTCAGATCGCGGTGCCGCGGCTGCGTACCTCGCCGCGACGTCCGCCGGCGTCAGGGCATCCTGGTCACAGAGGCAGAACAGCACCGGGCAGGTGAGCCGCGCCGCCCGCCGGCCAGGTCGGTAGGCGCCCACGCGGAGCGCGATTCGCGCCGCGACCCGATTCTCCCATCGCGTCTGAGCGGGCAAGAGCGCGATCATTCCCGGTTCCGCGTCGGGCGTGGTCATGGCGGCCAGCGATCCCGGCGGGCCGACCGCCGGGACGTAGTACGGCGGTCGTCCGGCCGCGGCTGTGAGCTGGTCCTTGAGCCCGGCCAGCGCCAGCCTAGGATTGAGCCCGACCGCTCGAACCGTCGCCAGGCCGTCGACGAAGGGGCACTGCGCCACCACCGCCGCGATCCGCCGATCCTGCGCGGCCACGGCCAGCACATGACCGCCTGAGAACGATGTGCCGAAGAGCGCCACGCGATCGCAGTCGACCCAATCCAGAGCCCGGCCGTAGGCGATCGCGGCGTGATAGTCGGCGTGTTGCTTGGCGATGTCCAGCAGCTGACGAGGCTCGCCGGCGCTGGCGCCGAAGTGGCGGTAATCAAACAGCAGGACGCCGAGGCCGGCGGCGGCGAAACGCTCGGCGTAGGCGTCGAGCCGCACTTCGCGCGTTCCGGAGAACCCGTGGGCGATCACTACCAGTGGCAGCCGACCGTCGCGCTCCGGACGGTACAGCAATCCGGCGCACTCCGTGCCGTCCGACGTAAACAAGACGTCACTTCGCATTGTTAATCACTCCCGATCGACTCACCCGGCCACCGCGCAGATCGTAATTGACCCTTGCACGGGCGGCAGTACAGGTACGCGGAATCCCGACCAAATCAGCGTCGGCGAGCCGCCGCCTCCAGCGCCGGGTTGGCCCAACCGCCGTCGGCGGGGTTGAGGTTGACACCGGGCGTGACGATCTGGTCGATACGCTCGAGCACGTCGTCGGAGAGCTTGATCTCGGCGGCCGGGAGCTGCGATCCGAGCTGTTCCATGGTCCGCGGACCGATGATCGCCGAGGTGACCGCAGGGTGGTTGATGACGAAAGCGATCGACATCTCGATCAGCGACATTCCCGCCTCGTCTGCGAGTTGCGCGAGCTGGTCCGCGGCTTCGAGCTTGCGTTGATTGGCGGGCAGCGTCATGTCGTAGCGCGCGGTGAGCCGCCGGCGGGCATACGAGGTGGGTGTCGGGTTATCGGCGTCCGTGCGATAGCGGCCAGTGAGCCAGCCACCGGCGAGCGGGCTCCAGCAGATCGTGCCCATCCCGTAGCGCTGGCATGTGGGCAGGACATCGGACTCAATCCCGCGGGCGAGGATCGAGTACGGCGGCTGCTCGCAGACGTAGCGCTCCAGCTGCCGGTCGCGCGCCGCCCATTGGGCCTCGACGATCGCGCTGGCGGGGAAGGTCGACGTTCCTACGTAGCGAACCTTGCCTTGGTGCACGAGGTCGGTGAGCGCGCCAAGCGTCTCCTCGATATCGACGTCGGCCTCATAGCGGTGGATCTGGTACAGGTCGATCCAGTCGGTGCCCAGTCGTCGCAACGAGTTTTCGACCTCCTCGAGGATCCAGCGGCGTGAGACGCCCCGTCGGTTGGGCTCCTCGCCCATCCGGCCCCAGACCTTGGTGGCGAGCACGATGCTGTCGCGCTTGCCGCCGGACAGGGCCTTGCCGACGATCTCCTCGGACTCGCCTTGGGAGTACACGTCAGCGGTGTCGATGAAGTTGATCCCGGCGTCGAGCGCGCGGTGGATGATCCTGATCGAATCATCGTGGTCCTTGTTCCCCCAGTCGCCGAACATCATGGCTCCGAGGCACAGCTTCGAGACCTGGACGCCGGTGCGTCCCAGCGGGTGCAGTTCCATCGGGTTCTCCTTTCAGTTCTAGGTGGCGGCGCTCGGCGCGCCCGACCGTCGTTAGCTGCGGCGCTCGGGCAGGACCCTCTCGACGCAGCGAAGCTGCTCCACGGCGACCATAAGCCCTTGCGCAACGTCATGCACGGAGCGGGAGGCCCCGAGGGGGTCCTGCGCCACCCGATCCGGCCCCACCTTGACGGACATCCACGCGCTGTGTTGCATGTCCGCATACGAGGGGGTAGAACCAGGAGAGGAGAGTGCGAATCACCGATGCCGAAGAGGAACACGAGCAACGAGAAACTGGAGCGGCTCCGTCGAGGGTCGGCGTCCGTAACGGTTCCGGTCCTAGACACCAACGTCTACCTCCCGGATAAGGCTGGACTGCTTTGGTACGCCGGTCTCGGTGCAATGGCCGCGGCAGAGTTCGTTGAGTGGCCGATCGCTCTGCTTCTCGCGGGAACGCACTTCATCGAGAATCACTCGCGCAGCCGCGACATTCAGGAACTCGCGGAGGGAGTCGACACAGGCGCTTGACCGTGTGGTCATCCGACCGCGGACCGACGCTCGTGGACGATTATTGCCGGGCATCGCTATCCACGGCGAGGTGGCCCCATGTGCCGGCTTATGAGTAGCATCGACCTGAGTGGGACCGCGCCGATCCGGGCGCTCGGGTTCGGCCCCGAGCGCTGAGACAGCCTCGCCGGGCGCCACCAGGTGATCCAGATGCGGCCCGGTCGCGAGTCCGAGCGATGGGTCGAGCAGCTGCGGCCCGGACACCCGCGCCGTGATCAGACCGCGGCGACCCTCCGCGAGGTGCTGCTCCGAATAGCGTTCTCCGAGCTGTCACGCCGGCGTGGTCAGCTGGGCTCTATCCGCGGGCCTGAGTTCGACGATCTCGCCCAGCAGGCCGCCAACGACGCGCTCATGAACATTCTCGCCAGACTCGATGAGTTCCGGGGGCTCAGCCGGTTCACCACCTGGGCCTATAAGTTCGTCATGTTCGAGGTCTCTGGCAAGGTCGCCCGGCACGCTTGGCGCCGACAGCAGCCCAGCAGTCACGAGTTTGCGGTCGAGCGGGTGCCCGACTCTTTGGCGCCCCAGCCCGGCGATCGGCTCGAGCAGCAAGAGCAGCTCAAGGCCCTGTCGGCCGCGATCGGCGAGCTGACCGAGCGCCAACGCGAAGTGTTCGTCGCGATCGCGCTCAACGACGTCCCGATCGACGTGCTAGCGATTCGGCTCGACACCAACCGCAACGCGATCTACAAGAACCTCTTCGACGCCAGGCGTAACCTGCGAGCCAGCATGGCCGCCGCCGGACATCCCGTGCTCGAGCAGGACGCAGCCTGATGACTGAGGATCGTCGCCTGGACGTGCTGTTGCGTGCCAAGGACGGAGACGCGGGCTGCAACGCGGGCGAAGACATCCTCGACGCCTATGTGGAGCTGGAGCTCGCCGGGGAAGACCCAACACGCGTGTATCCGGGCACCGCGATCCACCTTCAGAGCTGCCCGGGCTGCCGAGCGGATCACGACGGGTTGCTCGAAGCGGCTCGCCGCTTCGCTGACATCAAACCCGAGTAGCCGCCCCGCGAGAACTGCGGGCATCGAGCGGTATCACGCGGGCGGCGTCGCACCGCCACCGCGAGTTCCCGCCTGCAGCGCCGCTGCTCTCGCGGCTCACGGTCGTGCAAGGAGCACGACGATGCGACCATTGGGGAGGCGTCCGTGGAGCGCGTCTTGGTCAACTTCTTCTATGCCCCTCCGGTAGGACACGCCGTGGAGGCGCTTCACTACTGCCTGGGCCACCACGCCGCCGATCCGACTCGGGAGGTCGCGGTCGCGCTCAACTCGGCGACCGCGGTCGAACTGGTCGACTTTTGCCCGTTCGTAGCGGATACCTACGCCATCGAGCATCCGCTGCTGGAACCGTCTCCGGACTCGGCAGCGCGGCAGGCCGCGATTCCGCGGGAGTGGGATTGGGTACTGGACGACTTCCGCCGCTGGCAGGACATTCAGCTCGAGCTCTTTCCTGGCTTGCGCGACTACTACACGGCTAGCGACACGCTGCTGCATGCCAGGCGGGGGCGCACCGTTGTCGGCTATCACGGGGCCGGGTACGTGCGCCATCAGCAGCTCCGCCTGGAGTTGCCGGCCCGGGCGCGGGCGGCCGCGTGCCGCCGACTCAGCGACGGCGAGGCCGGCGCCGCTTCCGCAACCGTCGCGCTGATGTCTGCCGGCTCCGGCGACAGAACGCTCTACCCGTCGGGTGCGATCGTGGCGGATGATCCTCGACGCGCTCGCCGACGCCTTCGATCCGCTTCAGGTCGCGCTGATCGGCAGCGGACCCTGGACCGGCGGACGACCACCTCGCTCGCGGCCAGTGAGCTCACGGAACTGCTCGCCCATCGCTCGAGCCCCGTGGACTGTTTCGATATCGGACTGGCCGAACAGCTCGCGGTCCTCGAAGCTTGCGACGTGTTCCTCGCACCGCACACGGGCTTTGGCCGCGCCGCGCTCGCGGTTGGCACACCGTGGCTCGCGCTATCGGGTGGGCCGTGGTTCGAGTACTTCTTCAACCACGTTCCGTTCCGCTCGATCCTCCCCGACCGCGACCACTACCCCTGCTTCACGCAGTTCGATCCCATGGGCACCGTCGATGACGGCGATGACGGCCCGCGGACCCCGAGCATGACGCGCGCCCGGATCCGTGAGGACCTACCGCGGATCACCGTGGCCGCCAAGGAGCTTTTGAGCGGCTCACTCGCCTATGAGCAGGCGTTGCGCGACTACTTCGCCGCCCTACTGGCAGCGCACCATGGAGACGCGAACGCGATCTGGTCGATCGACGGCGTGCACCTCGACTACCTGCCGAACCAGCAGCCACCAGCACCTAGCTGACCGCTCACCCCAAAGCTCCGCTCGGCAGTCATCGCTCGCTGCGCGGACATGGAACCAGGCTCGTCACGTCGCTCAGCGCTCCCGGGCGACAACGCGCAGCGTGTCGAGCCAACCGTCCGCGGACTCGCTTATCCTGTCGAACATGTGTTCGGTAGTGGTACTCGATAACGTCGCGGAGCGAGAGCTTGCGGCTCTGGATGCTCCGATGGACGCCGATGCACATTCTCGGCCGCGGTCGCTGGGCGAGCTGGAGTCGGAGATCCGCGAGCTCGGTGCTCACATCGCAGCGGCCACCTGCCGCTGGCTTATGTTGATCGCCGAGTTCGACGAGCGCCGCGGGTGGGCCGCCGATGGGATCAAGAGCTGTGCGCACTGGCTCTCGTGGCGCTGCTCGATCGGACTGGGCACCGCGCGTGAGCACGTGCGCGTGGCCGCCCGCCTGCGCGAGCTACCGCTGGTGCGTGAGGCGTCCTCGCGCGGGCAGCTGTCCTTCTGCAAGGTGCGAGCGATCACGCGGATCGCGACGGCCGAGACGGAGTCAGAGCTGCTCGAGCTGGCTCGGCATGCCACGGGGGCGCAGCTCGAGAAGGTCGTGCGGGGCTTCCGTTGCGCTCAGCGGGCAACGTTGGAGCAGGCCAGGCAGACGCATGAACGCCGGTCTTTGAACTGGAACTGGGAGGAGGACGGTTCGCTGTCGTTCGAGGGTCGGCTGCCGGCGGAGGACGGCGCGCTGCTCTTAGCCGCGCTTACCGCCGCGGAGGGCCCAGCGCTGACCGGGCCGGGCCCGGAGGACATTTCCGCGGAAACGCCCGTGGGCGGCACCCCGTATGAGCGCCGTGCCGATGCGCTGGCCGCGGTAGCGCGCGCCGCTCTCGCCTTTGACAACACGCGTCGCTCGGGCGGCGACCCGGTAGAGCTCGTCGTCCACGTTGACGCGGGCACGCTCACGGCCGAGCGAATCGGCGAACGCTGCGAGCTTCACGATGGGCCGGCGCTGGCGCCGGAGACGGCCCGCCGGCTAGGCTGCGATGCGGCGCTCACGCGGATTCTCGAACGCGACGGGCAGCCGCTGTCCGTCTCGCGGCGCACGCGTACGATCCCGCCTGCGCTGAGGCGCGCGCTCAGGGCCCGCGACAGTGGCTGCCGGTTTCCCGGCTGCACGCACAACCGCTTCTTGCACGCGCATCACATCCACCACTGGGCGAGAGGCGGCGAGACCAAGCTCGACAACCTCATCCAGCTGTGCTCCTACCATCACCGGCTGGTGCACGAGGGCGGCTTCACCGTGGAGCGCCGACGTTCCGGCGGGCCACGCTTCCGCCGACCGGACGGGCGGGAGATCGCGCCCGCAGGCGGATACGGACCAGCGGCCGGACCCGGCTGCCCAGAGCAAAACCGCGCCCGCGGCATTCACATCGACGGGAACACCTGTGCCCCTCTGTCGGCCGGCGGCCCGCTCGACTACCGCATCGCCGTCGGATATCTCCTCGCCAAGACGTCCGCTCCACCGTAATCTACCCGTGGCCTGTCAACGAGGATCCGCTCGAGCCTCAGGGCAGGCCCTCGCGAGGACCGAACCGGCGCTCCATGTGAGCGCCGATCACCTCGGCGACGAGCTGAAGCGCGGCAAGCGGACGGAAGAACACGGTCAACTCTCCCACCAGACCATCGGGCCGGAGGGCCACGACGTTCAACCCGTGCGCCGGCTCTCCGCGCAGCGAGGTCTCGAACAGGACCACGCTCTTATCCGCCTCCACAATCTCCGCGACCAGTTCAAACGGCGCCAACTCCTGGGTCAGCACCCCGAACAGAAAGGCTGCGGTGTCCTTTCCCCGCAGCGGCTCGTCGTGGACGGCGACCCGGATCGTGACATCGTCGGCCAGCGCGGCGACGATAGCCGTCGGGTCAAACGTCGCGAGTGCCCGGCTGTATGCGGTGCGTCCCTGGATCATTCGGACCGGCCGCGCAAGCTCAGCATTCCTCGCCACCTCCCGCAACACCGGAGCCGGCGGCGGCGAGCAGCAGCGGGCGGACCTCGGCCACCCAGTCGAGATTCGCCTGCTCGCGCCGCACGCCGAACATCGCCGTCGCTCGCCGAAACGTCGCCTGCGGCCGGTCCGCCAGTCTCCCGACCACCTCTGCCAACCGGTCGCGCCGCGCGCGAGCCTCCGCCGCATACTGGCCAAGTAGCTCCTCCAGCCGCGCGGGGGACATCCGATCGGCGAAGAAGACCCGCACCAGAAACAGGTTGCGCTGGCGGTCAACGCCGACCGGGGAGTTCTCCAGCCACTCCCGCAGCATTTCCTCCCCCTCCGCGGTGATCGCGTACACGCGCTTGGTGGGAAACCGCTCCTGCGGCACCTCGGTCGCTTCGAGCAGGCCGAGCCGGCAGAGCCGGTCGAGTTCCGAGTAGATGTGGCTGCGCGTGAGCGGGAAGAAGTTCCCGATCGACCGGTCCGCATAGCCCGCCAGTTCATGCCCAGCCCTCGGTCGGAGCGACACCAACCCAAGGACTACGTAGCCCGTCGGTGAAGGCCGGACGCCGTCCATGTCCAAAGTAGACTAGTCCTAATTGAACTCGCTGTCAATCGTCTCCGAGCTCTCTCAGCGGGACCTTGCCATGGCAACGCTGCGGGGGCGGCGGCTCAGGCCGCGACCGGGGGGCGCGTCTCAGGCCGCGACCGGGGGGCGCGTCTCAGGCCGCGAACGGGCGCGTCTCAGGCCGCGAACGCCGGCCAGAGGGTGTCGACGACGTGCTTGCTCCAGCCCTTCCTGGGCTGGCCTTCCGCGATCCGGTGGTACATGAACGCGCCCATCAGGGCGTGCACGGCGACCTCCGAATCGAGATCGGCCCGGATCTCTCCGCGCTCCTTGCCACGCTCGAGCGCGGCGACGATCTCCCCGAGGCGAGGCTGGAGCATGCCGCGGCGAAAGCCCTCGAGCAGCTCGGGGTGCTTGCGTCCCTCCACGATCATCGTCCCCGCCAGCTCGATCGCGAACCGTCGGCGGGCAAATTCGAGGTGCGCGATGAGGTCCCCGCGCGTGCTGCCGGTGTCGATGGGCGCGCTACGCGCCTGCTTGTCGGCAAGCACCGCGGCCACGAGCTCTGACTTGTTCTTGTACCGTCGATAGATCGCCGGGCGACCGACCCGGGCCTCCTCGGCCACTCGCGCGATCGACATCCGCGCGTAACCCTCCTCCAGCAGCAGCCGCCAGGCCGTATCGAGGATCGCCGCATCGACGTTCTCGTCGAGCGGGCGACCTGCTGCCCGTGCGCGGACGGGGTCGATTGGGTGGGCTTGTTCTCGCGGTGCCATCGAGGCAAGTGTCTCAGACGCCACCGATGCCGGGACAGTGCGGGCGGCTCGGATCTAGCAGTTTTCGGTCCCGTAATCTTTCGTGCCTTGCATGTAGCGTTACATTACTGTATCGTCACGTGCCACCGTACCACCGACCACTATCCGAAAGGGGAGAAATGAGCAAGCTGAAGCTAAAGCGGGTCGCGGATGCCGCGACTGACCCGGCGACCAACGGCCACCGTCCCGTCCTGCGGAGCATCGACGGGCTTGGCGCGGACGCCGGAATGCCGGTGGTGGAGGTCTCCCACCTTCGCAAGACCTACCCCGGCGGAGTCGAGGCGGTCAAGGGCATCGACTTCAAGGTTGCTGCGGGCGAGGTGTTCGGGCTGCTCGGCCCGAACGGCGCCGGCAAGTCAACCACGATCGGGATGCTCACCACGACGGTCCGGCCGACGTCGGGCAGCGCCCGGCTGGCCGGTTATGACGTGGCCACCCAGCCACTGCTCGCGCGAAGCGTGAGCAGCGTGGTCTTCCAGGACGCGGTCGTCGACGGCGCCCTCAGCGGACGCGCGAACCTCGAACTGCACGCGCGCCTCTGGGGCATCCCACCCGCGCGGGGCAAACAGCGGATCGCGGAACTGGTAGACGCGGTCGGTCTCTCTGAGCTGATCGAGCGCCCCGTGTCGAGTTACAGCGGCGGGCAGCGACGGCGGCTCGAGATCGCACGCGCACTGGTCTCGACGCCGAGGGTGCTGTTCCTCGACGAGCCCACCGTGGGCCTCGACCCCCGGATTCGCCACGAACTGCTCGACGTGATCGTCGGCCTACGCAACCGCGAGGACATGACGATCCTCGTCACCACCCACTACCTCGACGAGGCGCAGCGCCTCTGCGATCGGGTGGCGATCATCCACGAAGGGCAGATAGTCGCGCTGGACAGCCCCCAGGTGCTGCTCGCCGGCCTGGGGCACGAGATCCTGGAGTTCCGCGTCGACGGCAGCTCCCAGGCGGCGCTGGCCGCCCTGCGGGAACGCGGCGTCGCCCGCGACGATGCGTTCGCGGTCGGTGCCCGGGTGACGGTGCCGTTGCACGAACACGCCGCGACTGACGCGCTCGCGGTGATCGATTCAGAGCGCCTTCATGCCTCGGAAATTGCCACCCGCGTCCCCACCCTCGACGACGTGTACCTGGAACTGACCGGCGCTCGCATGGACGAGGTCGCCTGAACACCACGACACCTAGGAGACATCTCAATGTCCGCTATCGCAGAAGCTCCATCCATCCCCCTCCGGGTGCCTGGTCGCACTCGTCCGGCGAGCGCGCTGTTGACGCTCGCCAAGCGCAGGGCGTCGCTTACGTCCAAGACCCCACGGCAGATCGCCGTGCCGCTGCTCGGCCCCGCGCTGCTGGCGCTCGTCGTGGCGCCGGCGCTCAAGGTGGCCACGGGCGGCCTGCACTCCCACATCGACTACACCTCGTTCGTCGGGGTCGGCGCGGTCGGCCTGGTGATCCCCCTCAGCTGCATCTTCGCCGGCCTGAGCGTACTGGTCGACCGCCACAGCGGCGCTCAGCGGGAATTGCTCGCTGCCCCGGTGCCGCGGGCGTACCTCGTGCTCGGCAACCTCATCGTGGCCATCGGGCTGGCAACCCTGCAGGTCACGGTACTGATCGGGCTCTCAGCGATCCGAGGCGGCGCGTTTCACATCACCGGCGCCGGCCTCGGTTGGTTCGTCGCCGCCGCGCTGTTTTTCACCGTGTTCATTTACGGCGTCGCGGAGACGCTCGCGAGCAAGGTGACCAAGCAGGAGGACTACGTCGGCGCAACGCCCGCCGTGGCGATCCTGCCGTTCTTCTTCGCCGGCGCCCTCTACCCGATCAGCGCGATGCCCGGCGTATTGACCGCGATCGCAAAGGCGTTCCCGCTAACGCACGCGCTGGCGCTGATGCGCTATGGGTTCATCGACCCCAGCGGCAAGGGGCTGCATGACATCTGGGGCATGCACAACGTGACCGTGGAGGCGTGGCTCAGCCTCGCCGTGGTCGCCCTGTACGCCGTCGCGTTTACGGCGCTCTCGATCCGCGTGTTCTCGCGCTCGGCGGTGAGCTGAGGTGTGGACTGGCCGACCTCTGCGTTCAAGCCGAGGTCCGCTGCGCAGCCGAAGAAATCAAGAACCCCTTCGACCACGTGGACATCCTGATCGAGAACGCGGGAGGCGCATACGCGGAGCGCCAGATGAGCGCGGATGGGATCGAGCTGACGTGGGCGAACGGAAGTGCGGCTTCTTCGGCGCGTACCGGATGGGCTGGAACTGGCCTCGTGCGTGTGCTTTCTCGCGTTCGATCCCGAACCTCGGCGGCGCGATCGCGTAAGTGTTGACCTCGCCCGCGCGGCGAGGTCAACACACCGATCGCCCGCCGACGCGGCGCGAGGGCCAGCCGCGCAGGCCCCATTCCCCGGCCATGGCTCGGACCGCGTCTGCTTCGTAACCGCGTCCGATTCGGCGGGACGCCGGTCGGGTAAGGATATCGCGATACGACACTTCAGCCGCACGAGGATCACAAGGGAGTGAACATGGCCAACAAGACCGCGTCTGATCAGCTCGTGGAGCGCCTGATCGAGTGGGGGATCGATGTCGTGTTCGGTCTGCCGGGCGACGGCATCAACGGGGTGATGGAGGCGCTTCGCACCCATCAGGAGCAGATCAGGTTCATTCATGTACGTCACGAGGAGACTGCGGCGCTCGCCGCGTGCGCCTACGGGAAGTTCACCGGCCGTCCGGCCGCGTGCCTGTCCACCGCCGCGCCTGGCGCGGTGCACCTGATGAACGGCCTGTACGACGCGCGTATCGACCAGTCGCCGGTGGTGGCGATCACCGGCATGACGTACCACGACGTGATCGGCACCCACTACCTGCAGGACATAAACCACGACTTCGCGCTGAACGACCCGTGCGTGTACAGCCAGCGGATCATGGGCGAAGCGCATGTCGTTCCGGTCGTCGACATGGCCGTCCGTTCGGCGATCGGGCAGCGGGGGCCGGCGGCGATCGCGATCCCCATCGACATCCAGTCGGGTAAGGCCGTGAGCGGAGACCGGTCGATCAAGAACATCGAGGGCCATTCCTCGGTGACCGCGATCGACGGGCGGCGACTTCCTCCGCGCGAGCGGCTCGAACAAGCAGCCGCGGTTCTCTCTCGCGCGGAGCGGCCGTTGATCTTCATCGGCGCCGGGGCCCGCGGCGCGGGCGAGGAGGTGGAGCGCCTCGCGGAAAAGCTGGGGGCACCGATCGTCAAGGCGATGCTCGGCAAGGACGCGGTCCCAGATGACAGCCCGTACTGCCTGGGGGGGTACGCGCTGGTCGGCACTCGGCCGGCGCAGGTGGCCCTCAAGAGCTGTGACGGGATCCTGATCGTGGGCAGCTCGAGTCCGTACATCGAGTTCCTCCCGGAGCCGGGCTCGGCGGCCGGGGTGCAGATCGACGATCGCCCGGAGCGGATCGGGCTGCGCTATCCGGTGGAGGTGGGGCTCTGCGGTGATGCCAAGCTCACCTTGCGAGAGCTCGAGCCGCTGTTGCAGCAAAGGCACGACCGCTCGTTCCTGGAGCGGGCGCAGGCGCAAATGGAGGACTGGCGGGCGCTGCAAGCCGAGCGCGCCGAGCCGCACGAGCCGCCGATCAAACCGGACGCGGTCCCCTTCCACCTCTCAAAGGCAATGGCTGATCGGGCCATCCTCTGCGGCGACTCGGGGACGGTGACCACCTGGGCCGCGAGGACCGAGCTGCGCCGCGGGCAGCTGTTCTCGTTCAGCGGAACGATGTGCTCGATGATGGCCGCGCTGCCGTACGCGATCGGCGCGCAGGTGGCCTACCCCGATCGGCAGGTCGTCGCACTCACCGGCGACGGGTCGATGACCATGATGATGGGCGACCTCGCCACGCTCGCCCAGCACGCGCTCCCGGTCAAGGTGGTGGTGATGCGAAACGACGTGCTTGGCCTGATCAAGTGGGAGCAGATGGCGTTTCTGGGCAATCCTCAGTACGGCGTCGAGCTCGCCCCGGTGGACTTCGTCAAGGTCGCCGAGGCGTGCGGGCTGCGGGGGGTGCGGATCGAGGATCCGGCGCGGGTGAGCGATCAGCTGCAGGAGGCTCTGGCCATCGACGGACCGGCGGTGATCGAAGCCGTGGTCGACCCGCACGACGTGCCGGTGACGCCGACGATCAATCGCGAGCACGCCAAGGGGTTCGCCTGGGGGCTCGCGCGAGGCGAGCCCAACCGCGAACAGATCGCGCTGACGATGTCGCGGGTGCTCGCGCGCGAGATGGAGTACTCGTCCAGCCCTGCGGGGGTGCTGGCGCGCGCCAAGGATCGCGTTGCGGACAAGCTTCCCGGAGGCGACGGGCACATGACCAACGGAGATTGACATGGCCGTGGCGAGCACCCTTGGCGCACCACCACGGTCCGCTCCGCGCGAGGTTGATGTGCAGGCGCTGGCGCGGGAGCTCTCACGGCAGTTGCGCGGCGAGGTGCGGTTCTCTCCCGGGAGCCGCGCCTTGTACGCCAACGACGGCTCGGTGTACCGACAGCTGCCGATCGGGGTGGTGATCCCCCGCGACGCGGCCGAGGTCGTGATCGCGGTTGACATCTGTAGGGCACACGGCGCGCCGGTCGGCGCCCGCGGCACCGGCACCGGGCTCGCGGGCCAGACGGTCAACGAGGCCGTGATCTTCGACTTCTCCAAGTACATGAACAAGATCGTTGAGTTCGATCCGGAGCAGCGCTTCGCTCGCGTACAGCCGGGGATCGTGCTCGACTGGTTGCGCGACAAGGCGGAGGAGCACCACTTGACCTTCGGGCCGGACCCCGCCACCCACAGCCGCTGCACGCTCGGCGGGATGATCGGCAACAACTCGTGCGGCACCCATTCGATCATCGCCGGCGTGACCGCCGACAACATCCAATCGCTCGACGTCGTGCTCTACGACGGCACGCGGATGACGCTGCCGAGCTCGGTCGACGAGGGCGAACTGGAGGACACCATCGCCGCCGGCGGGCGCACCGGAGAGATCTATGCCCACCTGCGCGACCTGCGCGACCGATACTCCGAGTTGATCCGGGAGCGCTACCCGCGGATCCCGCGGCGGATCTCCGGCTACAACCTCGATCGGCTCCTGCCCGAGCACGGGTTCAATCTCGCCGCGGCGATGGTGGGCACGGAGGCGACGTGCGCGCTGGTGCTCGAGGCGCGCTGCCAGCTGATCGACAGCCCTCAGCACCGATCGCTGGTGCTGGTTGGCTATCAAGACTGCCCCGAGGCGGCCGATCAGGTGCCGTGGGTCATGGAGTTCGGTCCGATCGGTCTCGAGACGTTCGACCGGCGGCTGGTTCGAAACGAGCTCGTGCTGGGCCGCAAGCGGCGTACCGACCTGCTACCCGACGGCGACGCGTGGCTCCTGGTCGAGTTCGGGGGCGACACCAAGGAAGACGCCGATGAGCAGGCCGAGCGGTTTACCGATGCGATCCGGAAGGCCGGCGGTCACCAAGGCGTCAAGCTGTACGAAGACGACGAAGAAATAGCACAGGTGTGGGAGATCCGCGAAGGGGGCGTCGGCCACAGCAAGATTCCCGGCGAGCATCCCGGATGGCCTTCCTGGGAGGATGCCGCGGTCGCGCCGGAGCGGATCGGCGACTACCTGCGCGATCTCGAGAAGCTGTGCGACAAGCACGGTCGGCGCATCTCATGCCTGTTCGGCCACGTGGGCCACGGTTGCGTGCACTCGCGGATCGACTGGGACTTCCTGACGTCAGAGGGCGTGCGCAACTACCGCGCGTTCATGGAGGATGCCGGCGAGCTGATCGCAAGCTATGGCGGTTCGCTGTCCGGGGAGCACGGCGACGGACACGCCCGCGCGGAGCTGCTGCCGAAGATGTTCGGTCCCGAGCTGGTCGAGGCCTTCCGGGAGTTCAAGACCGTCTGGGATCCGGACTGGAAGATGAACCCCGGCAAGGTCGTCGATCCGTATCCGCTCGATACCCATCTGCGAATTGATCCGAGTTACCGTACCCGGCCGGTGACCACGGAGTTCCGGTTTCCGGGTGACCACGGCAGCTTCGCGGCGGCCGCTGAGAGGTGCTTCGGGGTCGGGGCGTGTCGCGACCAGAACGCGGTGATGTGCCCGAGCTATCAGGTGACGCTCGAGGAGAAGCACTCGACGCGAGGCCGGGCGCGGCTGCTGTTCGAGATGCTGCGCTCGGACTCGCCGCTCGAGGACGGGTGGCGAAACGAGGAGGTCAAGGAGGCGCTCGACCTCTGTCTGGCGTGCAAGGGGTGTCTGCACGAATGTCCGGTCCGGGTCGACATGGCCACCTACAAGGCCGAGTTCCTCTCGCACTTCTACGCCGGTCGCCTGCGACCGAGGCAGGCCTACGCCCTCGGGCTGATCCGCTGGGAGGCGGAGCTCGCAGCCCGCGCGCCGCGGCTCGCGAACCTGCTGACGCAGCGGCAACCGTTCGCCGCGCTCGGCAAGCGCATCGCGGGAATCGCCCCCGACCGGAGCATGCCGCCGTTCGCGCATCGCACCTTCAAACGCTGGTTCGCCGCTCGGCAGGCCGCGACCGGCGCCGGGCGCCGGCGGGTGCTGTTGTGGCCCGACACGTTCAACGACCACTTCCACCCGGAGGTCGCGGTTGCCGCCACCGACGTGCTCGAGGCGGCAGGGTTCGAGGTGGTCGTCCCGGAGCGGTCGCTGTGCTGCGGACGGCCGTTATATGACTACGGCATGCTGAAGCTCGCTCGGCGGCTCCTGCACCAGGTGCTCGACGGGCTCAGAGACGAGATCCACGCCGGTACGCCGGTGGTCGCCCTCGAGCCGAGCTGCGGCGCGGTGTTCCGCCACGAGCTGACCAACATGCTCCCCCACGACGAGGACGCGAAGCGCCTCGCGCGCCAGACGCACTCGCTCGGTGAATTTCTCGCGTCCCACGCCGAGGACTGGGACATGCCGCGGCTCGAGCGAAAGGCGCTCGTGCACTTCCACTGCCACCAGCGCGCGACCAGCGACACCGACTGCGACCAGACCGTCCTCGACCGGATCGGGCTTGACTACGACGTGCTCGACACGGGCTGCTGCGGTCTTGCCGGCTCCTTTGGCTATGAGCGCGGCGAGCGTTACGAGGTGTCGATCAAGGCCGCCGAGCGGACGCTGCTTCCGGCGGTGCGCGGGGCATCGGCGCACACGCTGGTGATGACCGACGGATTCAGCTGCCGCTCACAGATCGAACATGGATCGGACCGCGGCGCGCTCCACCTCGCCCAGGTGCTGCAGATGGCGCTGCACGAGGGCCCCAACGGCCCAGCGGCCCCACACCCCGAACAGCGCTACAACCACCGGCCGAAAGCGCCGGCCCTCGCCGGGCCGCGCTGACCATGGAGTCTTAGAGAACTCCGAAGTAAGAGCCACATCTTCCTTACGCGCGGGTTCCATGATCTCTCGCAGATGAACGCGTTCGCGCAGAAACCCGCGGCCTTCGAGGTCCATCTGGGCGGGAAGCCCGACACTGGGCACCGCCTGATCCTCCTACC
Organism: uncultured Solirubrobacterales bacterium; assembly: GCA_963731355.1. Classification (GTDB taxonomy): domain Bacteria; phylum Actinomycetota; class Thermoleophilia; order Solirubrobacterales; family Solirubrobacteraceae; genus Palsa-465. The sequence continues at coordinate 56,493 of CAVSUS010000012.1, forward strand.
CACAGAGGACGGTTGGTCGCTGGTCGGCCCGAACGGCGAGCTCGCCTTCCACGGCCTCGGCACGGCCGGCCGTCGACAGTGCCTGGAGTTCGCCCATGAGCACGGAGTGCTCTGGGTACTCAGCTGAGAGCATTTTCATAGGCTCCTCTTATCGTCTTCATAAGCGGCTCGGGAAGACTCGCATCCATGAATGAAAGCTTCCACCTCGGCGAGATTCGCGGAGTCCGCGTCGGAATCAACTGGAGCCTTCTGCCGATCTTCCTGCTGATCGCGCTGAGCCTGGCGGGCACGCTGCTCCCGTCCGCGGCCCCCGGGTACACGACGTCCGCCTACTGGGTCTTTGCCCTCCTGACTACCGCTGCCTTCTACGCGAGCCTGCTGGCTCACGAGCTCGCCCATGCGCTGGTCGCTCGCCGGCGCGGGGTCGAGGTCAAGGGGATCGTGCTGTGGATCTTGGGGGGCGTGGCCCAGCTCGAGGGCGACAGCCGCGATCCGCGCGCCGAGCTCGAGATCGTCGGCGCAGGTCCGCTCACGAGCCTCGGACTTGCCGCGGGCGGAGCTCTGGCGGCATTGCTGCTGGGCGCCGTGGGCACGAGCGCTCTGCTGGTGAGCTCGCTCGCGTGGCTGGCCGGCATCAACGCCCTGCTGGCGCTGTTCAACATGCTGCCCGCCTTCCCGCTGGACGGGGGGAGGATCCTCCGAGCGCTGCTGTGGCGGCACTGGCACGACCGTATGCGAGCCACCGCCGTGGCCGCCAGAGTGGGAAAGATTTGCGGCATCGGGCTCATCGCCGTCGGCGTGCTCGAATTTCTCGCTGGGGGCGGCGCGCTAGGCGGTATCTGGCTCGCGGTGATCGGCTGGTTCATCACGGTCGCCGCCGGCCAGCAGCACGAGCAGGTGACCGAGCGATCCCGCGCCGGTCACCTGCGCGTCGCCGACGCGATGACCCGCGCCCCGCTCGCGGTGCCGGCGCAGGCCACGGTGGCCGAGGTGATCGAGCGCTATGTCCGGCCGAACCGATTCTCCTCGTTCCCCGTCGTGGACACAGACGGGCGACTCGTCGGGCTGGCCACGGTGACGCGGATGGCAAGCCTCCCCCGCCCCCGCTGGCACACCACCCCGGTCGGCGCCGCGGCAGCCCCGCCCACGGAGATCGTCCAGTGCGCTCCCAGCGACAGTCTGACCGACGTCGCCGTGCGGATGCAGAGCTCACCTGACCGGCGAGCGGTTGTCGTCGACGGCGCGAACGTCGTTGGCATCCTCACCCCTTCCGATGTGAGGCGCGCGATCAGCCATGCCGATCTGTTCGGCCAGCCACCCGCTCCCGGTCCGGGACCGGCACGAGATGAGCCGGGTGCCGCACCCGGGGGGATGCCCTGGGGCCCGGTGGCAGAAGTGTGATGCGCGCCCGACTCTTGAACTGCAATCGTCACAGTAGGTAACAATGAAAGTGTCACCGCCCTCCCCTGATCACGCCGCCGAGACGGCACCCGCACCGACGACCTCGCTCGCGAGCGGAGCTGACGCATCGAGCCCCGCCTCGGCGAGCGACCCCGAAACCCCGACGCCCTCGGCTGCGGGGCAGGTGATCGGGCAGGTTCTGCCGATCTACTTCGTCGGAGACGAGTCCCACTCGATGCGGGGAGATCCGATCGCCGCGGTCAATCAGGGGCTCGTGGACCTCCGCGATGAGGTCGCCAAGCACCCGCTGATCGGCAAGAAGGTGCGCTTCGGGATCATCACCTTCGCGGACACCGCCGAAACCCGCCTCGAGCTCTCCGAGCTCAGCGAGGATCTGATGCTTCCGACCCTGTCCACGCGCGGCAGAGGGACGAGCTACGCCAGCGCGTTCGAGGCCTTGCGACACACCGTCCCGGCCGACGTCGCGCTGCTCAAGGTGAGCGGTTTTCAGGTCCACCGCCCCGCCGTGTTCTTTCTGTCGGATGGTCAGCCCACCGACCGCGAGTCGAAGTGGCAGGAGCGGCTGGCCGAGGTGAAGGACCCGAGCTTCAAGGAGCGGCCGAACATCCTCGCGTTCGGGGTCGGAGACGCCGATCCGAACGTCATCCAGCAGCTCGCGACCTCGCCGGCGCATGCCTTCATGATGCGCGAAGGCGTGTCGACGGCGGGAGCGATCGCCGAGTTCGCCGCCTCGATGCTCAACTCGATGGTCTCCTCGGCAGAGCGGCTCGACCGCGGTGAGCAGATGCTCGAGTTCGAGAAGCCCGAAGGGTTCGTACAGCTCGACGCTCCGCTCGTCTAGCGACGCCCACGATGACTGCGGCTGAGCGGGAGGGCAGCGTCGAGCCGGCGACTCCAGAGTCGTCCCCCACGGGCACGCCGGCGCCCACGGTGCGGGTCGCCGCGCGGCGTACCCGTCTGGCCCGCGGCCCGCTGACGATCGGCGAACCCGGTCCTCCGATCGACCCGCGCCTGTCCGCGGCCGAGCCCTATCGGCCGGACACCGTGGCCGACGGTGGCACTGCGTTCGGACTGACGGTGAGGGCGGCCTCCGTCCGGGGGCTCGGCAAGCGCTACGGCGGCGGCCCGCGCCAGGATGACGTGTGCCTGCGCGCTCACGTTCCGACGCGCACACTGATCGTGGGAGTGGCGGACGGCGTATCAGGCGCGGCGCGCTCAGACCTGGCCGCGGCGCTAGCCGTGCGACACGCGGTGAGCGCGGTTGGCCGACAGCTCGACCACGGCCGGGTGGACCTCGACTGGACCGAGGTGTTCGACCAAGCCGCCTGGGCGCTCGTCGAGGAGCACCGCCGCGAGCGCGGCAACCCGAATGCCGGCGTCGAGGAGGCCGCGGCATCGCTGGCCACGACGCTGATCGTTGCCGCCATCAGCACCGGAGACGACCCTCACACGGACGAGGACGAGGAAGAGCGCGGCGAACCGGCAAGCGCTGGGGAATCAGACCGCAGCGAAGCGGAACCGTGCCGGGTGCAACTGGCGGCCGTCGGTGACTCGCCGGCGTACGTTCTGGCCAGACGCAAGTTCGAGCTCGTCGTGGGCGACACGGACGAAGCCGACGGGCTGGTGGGCGGCGGCGTCCAGGCGCTCCCCCGCCACGCACGTGCGGTCCGCGCCAGCCAGCGCCCGTTTGTCGCCGGAGAGGTGCTGCTGGTGTGCACCGACGGCCTCTCGCTGCCGCTCGCGGACGGACGCGGCGAGGTGGGGCGCACCCTCGCCCGCGAGCTGTCAAACCCGCCCGATATCGTGGACTTCGCTCGGCTACTCGACTTCAGCCGCAGCACCTACGACGACGACCGGACGCTGGTCGCCGTGTGGCGGCAGCGCGAGCCGTGAGCGCGCTGGCGCGCGAACTACCGCCGGGCGCCGCCGCGGGGCCCGCGCGGGAATCGACGGTGGTGCGCCTCGGGGAATTCGGAGAGCGGGTGCCGCTCGGACGCCCGGGCGGGCAGGGCCGCGTCTACAGGCCCGCGCGGATCCCATCGGCGCTCGGGGCAGCTCCTATCGTGGTCAAGCTCTACCGCCGTCCGCCTCCCGCCGGAGCGGTCGACGTCCTGGCGCGGATGATCGCCTGGAGCCGGACACTGGACCGGGAACATCGAGACCGTCTGCACCGCGTGGCGGCGTGGCCGCTTGCGATCGTGACCGCGGGTGACAGGCCCGTGGGGATCGCGATGCACGACGTGAGCGACCGGTTCGAGGTCCCGTTCGTGATGCCGAGCGGCCGGCGCCAGCGCGTGCTCCTCTCGCTCGAGCACCTGCTCGGCGCAGACGATTACCTCCAGTTGCGCGGGCTGGGGATTCGGCTCGACACGACGATGCGAACCGTGATGGCCGAGCGAATCAGCGGCGCGTTGGCTTCGTTGCATCGTCACGGGATCGTGGCGAGCGACATTGCGCCCAACAACCTGCTCGTCGGGTTCGGAGCGCCGGGTCCGACGGTCTGCTTCATCGACTGCGACTCGATGGTGTTTCACGGCCGCCAGGCGCTCGCGTCGGTCGAGACGGCCGACTGGCAGGTCCGGCCCGAGTTCCGAGAGGCGCCGTGCACGCGCGCAGCGGACGCCTACAAGCTGGGGCTCGTCGTCCTGCGACTGTTCGCGCGCTCCCACGACGCCCGGCTCGCGACGCCCCATGTCAGGCATGTGCCCCGGGAGCTCCGGGAGCTACTGTCGCGATCGCTCGGTGCCGACGCCGCCAACCGACCCCCGGCCGGTGAATGGCAGCGGGCGCTCCGCCAGCTGCTCACCTACGGCGGCCTGAACGAGCGCTACCCGGGCCCCGCGCCCATCCGTCCTTCCGCGAAGCCTTCCGTCCCCCGGCCGCCGTACCGGCACGACCAGCCGCCGCGGCGCCCGTCGCCGGCGCCCACCCCGACACGGCCCGGCGGTGCGAGGCGCAGCAAGACCCACCAGCCATTTGCGCTGGCCTGGCTGGTGGTGGCCGCCGTGATCTTCCTCTTGTTGCTCGCGCGCCTGCTGGCCGTGGCCTCGCCCACGTCCGGGGGGGCCGGACTGGGCGCACCCGGCGGCAATCAGGTCGACCCTGCCTACCACTACTACTACACGCCAGCCGGACCGGGTTCGGAAGCTGATTCGCGCTAGGCGGTCGCCGTAGACTATGCCGTCCCGAGGAGAGGATGAGCCGATGGCTAAGGCCAGGTCTACCGACAGCGATGGGAAGCGGGCGAAGCGCAAGGCAGCGCCCAATCGGGCGTCGCCTGACGGCGCGGCCGCGCTCGGCGAACCTGAGCACAAGCGACTCGGGCGCAAGGAGTTCGAGAAGGAGCTGCTCAAGCTCCAACGCGACCTGGTGATCATGCAGGAGTACGTCAGGGCCCAGGGGCTGAAGGTCGTGGTGATCTTCGAGGGGCGCGACGCGGCCGGCAAGGGCGGGGTGATCAAGCGCATCACCGAGCGGACCAACCAGCGCGTCTGCCGCGTGGTGGCGCTCCCCGCGCCAACCGAGCGCGAGCGGACCCAGTGGTATTTCCAGCGCTACGTGCAGCACCTGCCGGCGGCGGGAGAGATCGTGCTCTTCGATCGGTCCTGGTACAACCGCGCCGGGGTGGAGCGGGTGATGGGGTTCTGCACCGAGCGCGAATACGAGGAGTTCATGCGGTCGTGTCCGGAATTCGAGCGCATGCTCGTCCGCTCGGGGATCCAGCTGATCAAGTACTGGTTCTCGATCTCCGACGAAGTGCAGGAGCGCCGCTTCCAAGCCCGCGTGCACGATCCCATGCGGCGCTGGAAGCTGAGCCCAATGGACCTCGAGTCGCGCGCCCGCTGGGTGGCTTACTCGCGGGCGAAAGACGAGATGTTCCGTTACACCGACCTCAAGGTCGCGCCGTGGTACGTGGTGCAGGCCGACGACAAGCGCCGCGCGCGGCTGAACTGCATCGCACACCTGCTGTCGCTGATCGATTACGAGGATCTCACTCCCCCGCCACTCGAGCTGCCGCCGCGCACCGAGGACGCATACGTCCGCCCGCCGATCGAAGAGCAGACTTTCGTACCTGAGCGGTACTGACGATCGCAACTCTGACCCCCGTGGGGGGTTCTAGCAGGCGCTCGGATTCCGCGTGTGAGGTCGAGATCGGGAGGTACCGGTGCGCGATCGACTGCTGCCCAGGTTGATGTTGCTGGTGGTCGTGGCCGGTGGCGTGGCGGCGTTCCTGGCCAGTAACTCGCTGGCAAGCCGCGCGCACCATCGTCACAAGCGCCCGGCCAGACCGTCGATCTCCACGGCTCCCAATCCATCGGTGGCCGGCGAACGGATGCGCGTGTCTGGGCGCGTGCCCGGCGCCCGGCGCGGGACCGCCGTGTCGCTCTACCGCCAGCTTCCCACGGGCGGCCGCTTCGTCCGGGTCGCGGTGACGACGACGAATCGCCGCGGCGCGTACGTGTTCCGGCGCACTCCCGGCGTGCTCTACACCAACCGCCGCTTCTACGTCGTCGCGCGCCGGCGCCGAAGCCCCACGATCGCGCAGGCCGTGGAGGCGGTGGTGTCCGTCAGCGCATCCGGAGCGATCGTGAGCCCCGGGCAGAGCTTCACCCTCTCCGGTCACGTGACGCCCAATCACGCGCGCGAGTCGGTGCTGCTCGAAGAGGAGCAGCCGGACGGCAGTTGGACGCTCGTGACCACCGCCCCGCTGGATGCCTTCTCTGACTACACGGCGAGCACGCAGCTGACCAGCGAGGGCACGTTCACCTTCCGCGCCGTCCTAAACGGCGATTCGCGCAACGTCCTCTCGAGCTCACCCGCGGTAACAGTGACTGCCGAGTACATGGGTATCCACAAGATCCGCCACATCGTGATCATCATGCAGGAGAACCGCTCGTTTGACAGTTACTTCGGCACCTTTCCCGGTGCCGACGGGATTCCAGCCGGGGTCTGCGTACCCGATCCCCTGCATGGCGGCTGCGTCAAGCGGTTCCACGACTCGGCCGATCTGAACTACGGCGGACCGCACGGCCAGAGCAACGCCACGGCCGACATCGACGGCGGAAAGATGGACGGCTTCGTCGCCCAGGCCGAGAAGGGTCAGGGCTGCACGAGCACGAATCCCAACTGCAGCCCGTGCACGACGTCATCGACGACCAAGTGCGTGGACGCGATGGGTTACCACGACGCCCGCGAGATCCCCAATTACTGGCGCTACGCCCAGGACTTCGTGCTCCAGGACCACATGTTCGAGCCCAACGCCTCCTGGAGCCTGCCCGAGCACCTCTACCAGGTGTCCGAGTGGTCTGCGTTCTGCACCAATCCCTTGCAGCCGTCGTCGTGCACGAATGCCCTGGAGAGCCCCAACCAGCCCGGGGCGCCCCTCGACATCACGCCGCTATACGCCTGGACGGACATCACCTACCTGCTGCACCAGTACGGCGTGTCGTGGGCCTACTACGTGTTCAAGGGCACCGAGCCTGACTGTGAGAACGACAGCGCGATGACGTGCAAACCCGTGCAGCAAGGACCGCAGACGCCGGGGATCTGGAACCCGCTACCGCACTTCACCGATGTCCAGCAGGACGGACAGCTCGGCAACGTGCAGTCGCTGACCAACTTCTTTGCCGCGGCACAGGCGGGGACGCTTCCGGCCGTCTCGTGGATCGATCCCAACGGGACGGTGTCCGAGCACCCGCCGGCACTGGTGAGCGCGGGTCAGACCTACGTGACCGGCCTGATCAACGCAATCATGGAGAGCCCCGACTGGGACAGCACGGCGATCTTCCTGTCCTGGGATGACTGGGGAGGCTTCTACGATCACGTGGTGCCGCCGGCCATCGACGAGAACGGGCTGGGCCTTCGGGTTCCGGGCATCGTGATCAGCCCCTATGCCCGGCGCGGCTACATCGATCACCAACTGCTGAGCCACGACAACTACACCAAGTTCATCGAGGATGACTTCCTCGGCGGCCAGCGGCTCGACCCGAGCACCGACGGGCGCCCCGACCCACGACCGGACGTGCGGGAGGCCAATCCCGCGCTCGGCGACCTCAGCTCCGACTTCGACTTCACCCAGCCCCCGCGACCGCCGGAGATTCTGCCGGCGCACCCGGCTCCCGGCTCGGGTTGAGTACTCCGCGATAGATCCTTGGCGCTGATCAAGGATCGACAAGAATGGATGATCATAGGCGCGTTACCATGTGGGCGTGGCGACTGACGACCTCGACCTCGTTGCTTGGCTGTTCGCCAGCCCCGCGCTTCGGCTGGGGATCGTCGGGCGCGCCGCTGTGAGATCAACCAACCAGGCGGTCGCCGCCGTGGGCCTCAAGCCCCGCTCTTTGTATGTCCTCGCCATGCTCCACGACCATGGCCCGATGAGCCAGCAAGCGCTGGGCGAGGAGCTCGACGTCGACCCGAGCGTCCTTGTCGTCCTCCTGAATCAGCTCGAGGCCGAGGGGCTCGCGTCCCGGCAGCGCGACGCCTCCGACCGCCGGCGCCACATCGTCGCGATCACCGATCGTGGATTCGAGCGCCTGCGGGAGGGACAACGGGCCGTGGCCGACGCCGAGGACAAGCTGCTCGCCAACCTCGACCGTGACCAACGTGAGCATCTGTCGCAGTTGCTGGTGCAAATCCAGCCTGGCGCCGGCGCGGCCGAGGTCGAGTGCGAGGCCGAGCCGGCGGACAGCTGCTGACGTCGGCGATGCTCCTGCGCCGCCTGGATCCAGATCCGTATCGACCCCTCGCGCCCATGACCGAGGACCTGCGCGGGCACCCCGTGGTACAGACGCTGCTGCGCCGCCGCCGCGAAGGCTCGCGCCCCGAAGCCCGGAGCGACGGCCGCCGCGTAGCCCTCGTGATCGAGGGCGGCGGGATGCGAGGCGTCGTCTCGGCTGCGATGACCGCCGCGATCGAGCAACTCGGATTGCGCGACTCGTTCGACGAGGTCCACGGCGCCTCGGCGGGGGCGTTCAACGCGGCCTTCTTTCTCGCCGGCCAGGCCGCCTACCTGACGGCTCTCTACCAGCACGGCTTCGGCGATCCTCGGTTCGCGAGCGTCAGGCGCGCCTTGCGGGGCGGCCCCTTCCTGGACATGGATTACGTCATCGACCAGGTGTGGATGCGGCAGCGCCCGCTTCGCTTCGAGGCGATCCACTCGTGCGGGATCGAACTGCATTGCACCGCAACCGATGCGGACAGCGCATCGGTGGTCGATCTCCATGATCTGGCCAGCGACGAGGAGATCCGGTGCGCGCTGCGCGCCTCGGGCCGGCTCCCCTGGCTCGCCGGTGCGCCCGTGAGCTTCCGAGGGATGAGGCTTCTCGATGCGACACTGGCCGAGGCGATCCCCGTCCATGCCGCCGGCTCGACCGCCACGGATCTGCTCGTCCTCCAGACCCGGCCCCAAGGTGTACGGCACGCTCCGCTTTCCTCGCTGGTCGCGCGGCTCACGGATGGCTATCTGCGCAAGATCAATCCCGCGCTCGTCGAGCTTCGGCGCACCCGCTCGCTCCGCTACGACGCGCTCGCCGACGAGCTCGCCGGGCAGATGGCCGACCCAAATCACGTCCCCGCGGTGTGCGTGATCCGCCCGCCGGCGGGTTCGGTGGTGGCCGGGCACCTCGAACATCGCGCCGCGGTGCTCCGGACCGCGGCCTGCGACGGACTGCGGGCGGCGTGGATGGCGCTGAGCGGCGAGGATCCGGAGCTGCTCGCGGTCTTGCGGGCGTATCCGGCCGGACGCCACGGTGCGCCCGGGACGACGGGTGTTCGCGCGGTCTCGGCCGGTGGCGCGCCGCCTCGCGAGTTCTAGGCAGCCTCGGCGCTCGGGTCATCCGGGCGCCGGCGCGCCACGGACGAGCCGTGGCGCGCGCGAACCGAGCCTCAAGGCCGATCAGGTCTTGATCAAGCCGTGAGGGTTGAAGACGAACTTCTTGGCCACCCCGCTGTCGAAGTCCTTGTAACCCTGTGGCGCTTCGTCCAGCGTGATCACGGTGGCATTGACGGCCTTCGCAATCTGAGCCTTGTCATTGAGGATCATCTGCATCAGCCCGAAGTGGTAACGCATCACCGGGCACTGACCCGTGGTGAAGCTGTGCGACTTGGCCCAACCCAGCCCGATGCGGATCGACAGCGATCCGACCTTGGCTGCGTCATCGACTGCGCCTGGATCACCGGTCACGTACAGCCCCGGAATTCCGAGCTTACCCGCGGCCCGGGTCACATCCATGATCGAGTTGAGCACCGTTGCCGGCGCCTCGTGACTCGCGTCGGCACCATGGCCGCGGGCCTCGAAGCCGACGGCGTCGACGGCCGCGTCGACCTCGGGCACACCCAGAATCTGCTCGATCTGATCCTTCGGCTCTCCCTTGGAGATGTCGATCGTCTCGCAGCCGAAGCTACGGGCTTGTTCGAGGCGCTCGGGAATCAGATCCGCGACGATTACAACGGCAGCCCCGAGAAGCTGCGCTGAATGCGCCGCGGCAAGACCGACCGGCCCGCCGCCTGCGATGTAGACCGTTGAGCCGGAGGTGACCCCGGCGGTGTACGCGCCGTGGTACCCCGTCGGGAAGATGTCCGACAGCATCGTCAGGTCCAGGATCTTCTCCATCGCCTGATCCTTGTCCGGGAACCTGAGCAGGTTCCAGTCGGCGTACGGCACGATCACGTATTCAGCTTGCCCGCCGACCCAACCGCCCATGTCGACGTAGCCGTAGGCCGAGCCGGGACGATCAGGATTCACGTTGAGGCACACCCCGGTGTTGCCCGTCTTGCACATGCGGCAGCGGCCGCACGCGATGTTGAACGGTACCGAGCAGAGGTCGCCCACCTTGATGAACTCGACGCCGGGGCCGGTCTCGATGACCTCGCCGGTGATCTCGTGACCAAGGATCAGGCCCTCCGGTGCGGTCGTGCGCCCACGCACCATGTGCTGGTCGGAACCACAGATGTTGGTGGCGACGCACCTCAGGATTGCGGCGTGTGGGAGCTTGCGGCCGATGTTCGCCGGGTTGACGCCCGGGCCGTCCTGCAGCTCGAACGTCGGGAAGTCGATGTCGTGCAGCTCGACCTTCCCCGGACCCATATATGCCACACCTCTGTTGTCTGCCATATCCACCCTCCTGCTGGGGTTGGAGTTGTTCTGTCTCAGGCGCTATGCGCCGAGGAACGACCCGGTGGTGCGCGCTCACGCCCAGGCCAGGTCGCCTGGATTAAGCTGACGCGCTGCAAAGCCTCTCTCCTGCAAGTTACCCCTGCAGGACGATCCTACCCCGGCATTCGAGACGACTAGCGTTCGAATTCCGACAGCTGCGCTTCCAGGTCCTTGCAGCGCGCCATCAGCTGCTCAGTCCGGGCGTGCGTCGTCCAGTGGATGGGATGCTCGCGCCCCCCGTCGCGACCGGCGCCCATCGCAAACGCGTACTCCCAGCTCGCCATGTGAGCCTTCAGCTCGGCCGCGGCGTCGGCCAGCTCCGCCCTCAATCTCCCCGAATCCGAGCGTTCATTCATAGGCTCGCGGCCTCTTATTTCACCAGGCGTGTCGGACGGGTATAAACGGACCGTGGGCA
>CAVSUS010000013.1:0-209033 GCA_963731355.1 uncultured Solirubrobacterales bacterium
ACTTCATGAAGCGGCTGTTCACCGGCGAGCTCAGACAAGGGGCGCTGGCCGGGCTGGCGGCGGACGCCGTGGCCAAGGCCGCAGGGGTCTCCGGCGCGATCGCCCGGCGCGCGCTGATGCTCTGCGGCGATCTCCCGCAGATGGCGGAGATCGCGATGACCCGCGGAGAGGGAGGCCTCCGCGGTATTGGCTTTGAGATCTTTCGTCCGATTCTGCCGATGCTCGCTTCGACGAGCGCGAGCGTGGCCGAGGCGTTCTGGGGTTTTGAGCGCGCGTCGGTGGAATGGAAGCTCGACGGGATTCGCATCCAGATCCATCGCCGCGAGCAGGAGGTGCGCATCTACACCCGCAACCTGAACGAGATCACCGCGGCGCTCCCCGGGGTTGCCGAGGCCGTGCTGCGCCTCCCGGTCAGGGAAGCTGTTCTCGACGGCGAGGCGCTGTGGATGGGCCCCGAGGGGCCCGCCGCCTTTCAGGACACGGTGTCGCAGATCGACCGCGACGCGCCCCCGAGCGGGATCGTCACGTTCCTCTTCGACCTCTTGCACGTGGACGGCGAGGATCTGCTCGACACGCCGCTACAGGAGCGCGCCGAGAGGCTTCAAGCGATAGCGCCACACCTCAAGATCCATGGTGTGCTCACCTCCGACCCGGAGGACGGGCAACTTGTCCTGGATGAGTCGCTGAACGCCGGCCACGAGGGCGTCGTGGTCAAGGACGCCACATCCCTTTATGCGGCCGGCCGTCGAGGCAAAGCGTGGCGCAAGGTCAAGCCGGTGCGAACCTACGATCTCGTCGTGCTCGCCGCGGAATGGGGGCACGGACGCCGCCGCGGTTGGCTCTCGAACCTGCATCTCGGCGCTGCTGATCCGCGCAATGGCTCTTTCGTGATGGTCGGAAAGTGCTTCAAGGGGCTGACCGACGAGCTTCTGCGGTGGCAGACCAGGGAGCTGCTCGAACGCGAGACCGGCCGGCGCGGGATCGCCGTCCTGGTGCGCCCGGAGCTCGTCGTCGAGATCGCTCTGGACGGAGTTCAGTCCTCCACGCGCTACCCCGGTGGAATTGCGCTCCGTTTCGCCCGCGTCAAGCGCTACCGGGCGGACAAGGCCCCGGACGAAGCCGACACGATCGACGCCCTGCGCGCGCTGCTCCCCCAGGCGGACGGCGACTTCGCCGGCGAATCTTGACGCTCGGTCGCAAGCGGCGCCGCTGATTGCGCCGGACCGGATACATCGGTCCCGAAATTTAAGATCGTGTTAGGTTGCGTACGCAATCACTGGGTATAACCGTGGTCGTGCTTGTGCATCCTTCGAGATGAGCATCTCCGGCTACGGGGCGGTAATCGCGCTGGCGATGCTCGAAGGGGCGCTCGTAGCCCTGCCGCGAGCCGACGCGCTGGAACCCCTGCGGTGCCTGCGCTCGCCGGCGTGGGCGGCGCTCCTGCCGGGGTCGATACTCCTCGGGACATTCGGGCCGCTCGCCCTGCCCTCGATGGCGCCCGCGCTCGTTGTCCTGGCGGGGGTCGCGACGCCCCTGCTCGTGACCGTCGCCGTGGTGGCGGTGGCGCGCGGTCCCCGCGAGGCGTTGCTGATCGCGACGCTCGCCCTCGCGCTCGCGGCCGCGCTCATCAGCGGCTGGGAGGGGCAGTTGTCGGCCAGCATGCTCACCGGCTTGGGGTGCCTGGCCCTGGGTTCGGCGGTCGTGCGGCTGATCCCACCCCGGTGGGTTTTGATCGGGGTGCTCGGCATGGCCGCCGCCGACCTGGCGCTCCTGGCCTCGGGCGTCGGTCATTCCGCGGGAGTGATCATGGCCGACGCCACGGCCAACGTGCACGGCCCGGTGTTCGACCAGGCCGGGGTGGGCCGGGTCAGCACCGATTACCCGGATCTGGTGCTCGCCGCCATGCTGGGCGTCTTGCAGGCCGGGCGCTACCGGCAGTGGGCGGCGGCGGTGCTCGTGGCCGTTCTCGCCGCGGCCTTCGGCATGGTGCTGCCCATCGGGAGCGGCCTGCCCGCGACCGTCCCAATCGCGCTCACCTTCGCCCTGCTCGAATGCGCGCGAATTGCGCGGCGCCGACGCGTGCTGGGGATCGCCGCTGCTGCAAGCGCAACGTAGCCGCGGCGTTGACGCCGGCGCGGCGCCGGTCTAGAGTGGCGGCGACCCCCGGTCGCGCTGCCGAGTGGGGGTCGGCGAAGGTACCACGGGGAAGCCGAATCACTGCGGAGGAGGGAACTTTGGGCGTCGTCCGAGCATCGCACTCAACGTCTTGGCTCAGCGCCGCGCTCCGCCGTCGGCGGCCGCGTGTCCTGATCGCTGTCCTGACGCTCTTGAGCACGGGAGCGCTCGTGAGTCTGCTCGCGCTCCCGTCCGCGGCCGCGTCCACCTCCCCCGCCTCCGACCCGTCGGCGCCCGACGGGCCGGGTGCGGTGTCGCACTTCGACCTCGCGCGGAAGGATTGCGTCGGGACGTCTCGTACCGCGGCGTCCAAGGTCTGGTACACGGTGGCCGACGGCGCGCTCAGCGACGTCTACTACCCCACGGTGGACAACACCAACGTCCAGACCCTCCAGTACATCGTCACCGACGGGTCGACGTTCACCGACCTTCAGCAGCGCGATATGACCTACCGCGCGTCGGCGCTCGACCGCAGCGGGATGTCGTGTCAGGTGACCGCCACCGCACACAGCGGCCGTTACCGAATCGTCACCGATTACGTCACCGACCCTCACCGCAACACGCTGTTGATGCGGGTGCACTTCCAGTCGCTGACCCGCGGGCACTACGAGCTGTTCGCGCGCCTGGATCCGACCGTCAACGGAAACGGAGGGGGCGGGAGTGGCAACGGAGGAGCCGATTCGGCCGTCACCGACACCTCCACCGGCCATGACGTGCTGGTCGCATTCGACACGAACACGGCCACCAACGCCGCCAACCGCGATTACGCGCAGCCGGTCTACATGGCCTTCGACGGCCCGTTCTCGCAGGTCACCAACGGCTTCGCCGGGGAGCCGAGCGACGGCCTCGCCCAGCTCGACGCCGGCCACGCGCTGACCACGACCTACGACTCCGCGCTGGGCGGCAACGTCGTCCAGGTCGCCCGGATCGGCGCGGGCCGCGCCGGCTCGTCCACCATCCCGCACTCGTTCACGCTCGCGCTCGGATTCGGCGCCACTCAGACGGACGCTGTCGGGAGCGCCGAGGCCTCGTTGCACAAGCCATTCGCCGCCACGCTGCACGACTACGACCGCGGCTGGGGACACTACGACGCGGGTCTTCGCCAGCCGCCCACTCGTCTTTCAGGCCTCAGCCGCGCCAGGGTCCGCCGGCTCGATCGCGAGTACTACGTCAGCGCCAACGTGGTCAAGGCCTCGGAGGACAAGACGTTCCCTGGAGCGATCGTGGCCAGCCTCGCCTCCCCGTGGGGCCAGGCGGTGTCGGCCGGCGACCCGAACAACACCTATTTCGGGTCCTATCGCGAGGTGTTCGCGCGCGACTTGTACGAGGCGTGGACGGGGCTGATGGCCGATGGCGATACCGCCACGGCGCGTGCCGCGGTGCTGTTCCTGTTCGACCGCCAGCAGCAGCCCGACGGCTCCATGCCCCGTAACAGCCTGGTCAACGGCAAGCTCGCGCCCGATTCGTTCAACACTCAGCTCGACGAGTGCTCATATCCGATCCTCATGGCCTATTTGATGGGGATGACCGACCCCACCCTGTATGCCGACCACATCAAGCCGGCGGCGAACTTCGTCGTCTCACATGGTCCCTCGTTCGGCCCCGAGCGCTGGGAGGAGCAAAGCGGCTACTCGCCCTCGACGATCTCCGCTGAGATCGCCGGCCTGCTCGCGGCGGCCAACCTCGCCGACGCCAACCACGACCCGGTGTCCGCCCGCGAATGGCGCGCGACCGCCGACGACTACCAGCGCTCGATCAAGGGCTGGACGGTCACGACCAACGGTCCGCTCGCGAACCACCCGTACTTCATCCGCCTGTCGAAGACCGGCGATCCCAACGCGGCGATCTCCTACAACCTCGGCAACGGAGGTCCCACGCTCGATCAGCGCAGCGTGATCGACGCCGGGTTCCTCGAGCTCGCGCGGCTCGGCGAGCTGCCTGCGAACGATCCGGACATCCTCGAATCGCTGCCGATCGTCGATCAGACGATCGAGTCCCAGACCCCCAGCGGTCCCGGCTGGCATCGCTACAACGGCGACGGCTACGGCGACGGGGCATCGGACGGCCATCCGTGGGCGCCGACGGACATGGGCACCGGGCACCTTTGGCCCGTTCTGTCCTCCGAGCGTGGCGAGCAGGACCTGCAGACCGGCGACCCGGCCACCGCGGCGCGCCTCCTGTCCAGCATGGCCAACTTTGCTTCCGGCGTCGGCCTGATCCCCGAACAGGACTGGGAACTGCCGGACCTCGCGCCCTCGCCGTACGGCACGGATCCGACGGTCGCGTCGATCGGGTTCATCGACGGAAAGCCAGCGGGCTCCGCGGCCCCGCTTACGTGGTCGGCCGGATCCTACGTCCGGCTCGCCGCCGACCTGGGCGCCGGGCGCCTGCTCGACCAGCCCCGCAACACCGTCCGGCGCTACGTCCGCCGCACTCAGGGCCAGACCCAGCTGTCGGTGACGAGCCCGAGCGACCAGTCCGCGGTCACCTCCCCGTCTGTGACGGTCACCGGAACGGCGGCGCCGGGCGACACGATCGACGTGCTCGCCCTCAACACCGACAACAACACGTCCGAGACGTCCGCTTCGACGGTCGCCGATCGGACCGGGAGCTTCTCGGTCGCCGTCCCAATCACTCCGGGAACCAGCGTGCTGAGCATCGCCGCCACCAGCGCCGACGGGGCGACCGCTCACGCCACCAGAACCGTGGTGTGGGACTTCGTCGCGGGCACCCAGCTGCTGGACGTCACCGATCCGACCGGCGACGACCACGGGCCCGGCAACTACGCGTATCCGACCGATCCGTCCTTCCAGCCCGGCGCCTTTGACCTGACCGACTTCCAGGTCTACGACAGCGGCTCGAACGTCGTCTTCCGCGTGCAGACCCGCGACCTCACGCCAACCTTCGGCAGCCCGCTCGGAGCCCAGCTCGTCGACATCTACGTGCACGATCCGAGTGCAGCGGCGGCCGACACCTCGACGGCAGCGTCCTTCCCGGAGCGCAACTACCAGATCGCACCGGCGGACGCCTGGAGCCGGCTGATCGAGGCCCAGGGCTTCGGGCAGCGCTTCATCGACGCGCACGGCGCCACCCTCGGCACGATCGCCATCAAGGCCAACCAGATCTCCCGCTACATCACGATCACCGTTCCCAAGGCCGAGCTCGGCACGCCCACGTCCGGCTGGGCGTTCACGGTCGTGCTGACCGGACAGGATGGGTTCAGCCCCGACCAGGCACGCGCCTTCACCGGGGCGCCCGGAGCGTTCACGTTTGGCGTGTGCGCCACCGCCAGCACCGACCCGCACTGCACGGTCAACCCGAGCACCGTGCCCAAGGCGATGGACGTGCTCACGCCCGCCGGCGTATCCCAGAGCGACGAGCTCGATTACACGAAGCACTCGCCGGTGGTCATCCAGGGCGTCTCCATTCCGTAACCGGTTCCTCCCCAGGCTCAACCGGTCCTCGCAACAGTGGATTTGCATGTGACTGTACGGATTACGGGTGACGGACTGTGTCGGCTGTGATCCAGAGACGGGTTGGGGTGACGCGGCTGTCGTCGCGGAGGCTCGCCCCGAGGGGCGGGCCGGAGCGGCGATAGCCGCGTGCGCGCCCTAGTCGGGCCACCCCGTTGAGGCGCTGCTCTGGTCGCGCTCGGCGGACAGGTCGGCCTGAGCGACTCGGGATGTCGCGGTCGGCGGGCCGCGCTCGCGTCCCTGGGTCGTTACCTGGTCGGGCCGAGGTGAGGCCGGTTTCAGGCCGCCGCTGACAGTAAGTGCTCGTTCAGCACTTCGGCAGGGGTTCTCCAGTCGAGCGTTTTGCGGGGCCGGCCGTTCAGCGTCGCGGCGACCGCGGCGAGATCCTCGACGCTGTGCCGTGAGAGGTCGGTTCCTTTGGGGAAGTACTGGCGCAACAGCCCGTTGGTGTTCTCGTTGGTGCCGCGCTGCCACGGGCTGTGCGGGTCGCAGAAGTAGACCGGAAGGCCGGTGTCGATCCGCAACTGCGCGTGCGCGGCCATCTCGGTGCCTTGGTCGCATGTCAGCGACCGGCGCAACTGCTCAGGAAGCGATGTGATCGTGCTGGCGATCGCGTCGCGGACGGCCTCAGCGCCGTGCCCGGCCAACGCTGGACCATTCTTCACCCTCGGGCCCTGGTCGGTCATCGGCGGGAGGTCAAGCAGCATCGTGAAGCGGCTTGAGCGCTCGACCAGGGTACCGATCGCGGAGCTCTCGAGCCCGAGGATGAGATCACCCTCCCAGTGCCCAGGCACCGCGCGGTCCTCGGCCTCGGCCGGACGCTCGCTGATCAGGACCTGATCGGTCACGAAGTGCTTGCCCCGGCCACGGACCCGGGCTCTCGGGACCCGCAGCGCCCGCCCGGTGCGCAGGCAGGCCGTCAGCTCCCGTCTGAGCGCGCCGCGGCCCTGCACATACAGCGACTGGTAGATCGCCTCGTGCGAGATCCGCATCGACTCATCATCGGGGAAGTCCAGACGCAGCCGGTTGGAGATCTGCTCCGGGCTCCAGGACTTCGCCCAACGCCGGTCCTTGCGCCGACCGTGACGCCGGCCGATCCACGTGACCTCGGGGCCGTCCAACACCCCGCCGTCAGGCCGCTCCACAGCGCCAGACAGACGATCCTGCACATACCGTCGCAGCACAGCATTCACCCCCAGCCTGGCCGGCTTTGGACGGCGCGCCCGTCGGTCCGCATGCCACTGCGCCGTGCTCGCCCGATACTCAAGACCGCCGCTGCGAGTCGCAGCATTGCGCCGCAGCTCGCGGGAGATCGTCGACGACGAGCGGCCGAGCTGGCGCGCGACCTCCCGGACCCCGCACCCCCGGGCGCGCAGCAGAGCGATCTCCTCCCGCTCGGCGAACGACAGGTAGCGTCCCGACAGCGGCGCCCGGGTGACCGACGGCATCCCGCCACCCTCCCTGAACCATCGGACGCCAACCGCCGGCGAGACGCCGGCCACCAGGCCAGCGGCCTCGCTCGTCGCACCGCGCGCGATCGCTGCCCAGAACCGCTGCCGATGCTCCCTGCGCCAGCCCGGCGGACGGCCCGGCGAACGCATCGCCGGCCGCCCAGCCAGATCCGACTTCCGCCGCTTCGGCTTGCCCATCGCAACTCCTCTCGATCAAGGTGTTGCGACGACCGCGTGAATCCGCCCTCCCACCCCCGGTCGCAGTGCACGTCGAGCTGACCGATGAGTCCTGGCGAAGGCGACGGTCGTAGGCATAGGAACTCAATGCACACGGGAGGAACACCATGCACCCCGATCTCCGCCTCGCGACCGCACAAGCCCATATCCACGACCTCGAGCGCGCCGCCCGCGCCTTCCGGGCCGCCGCCGATACCGCGCCGGCCCGCCACGCCCTGCCCCGCCGGTTGAGGCTGCGCCGATCCCGCTTCAATGCGACACATGTCACACCGCTGGCCGCGGGTGGGTCTTACAACTAAGAGCAGTGCCCTCGCGGCACCTCACCGCTCCCCCTCGGAACCATGCTCGCCTCCGACCAGACAGCCCCCGAATTCTCGCTTCCCGCCGTGGATGTGCGTGCGCTCGTCCGCCGCGTCGCGCTGCCGGCGCTGGTTGCCGGCGCGGCGATCGCGGGCGCGCTGCTCGTCGGCGGTCACATCCACACGTTCACCGACGCGGTGAGGCGTTTACTCGGCCTGAACGGGGGCTGGGCGGCGACCGGGATCGTGTTCGAGTGCCTCTCGCTGACCGGTTACGTGGGATTGCTGTCGCTGGTCGCGGGACGGGCCACGCCTCGAGTCCGCACCCGCGAAAGCGCGCAGATCACGCTCGCCGGAGCCGCGGCCACCCGACTGCTCCCGACGGCCGGCGCCGGAGGAGCGGCGCTGACGCTGTGGACGCTGCGGCGGGCGGGACTCCGGCCACTCGTGGCCACACGGACCCTGCTCGTCTTCCTGGTCGTGCTCTACTTCGTTTTCCTCGCCTCGGTCGTGATCTCCGGCGCGGCGCTGGCCCTGGGTCTGGTCGCTAGCCACGGCCCGATCGTGCTGAGCGCGCTCCCGGCCGGCGCGGCCATGCTCACCATCGCCCTCGCGCTTACGCTCGGGCTTGCGTCGGCCCGCGGGAGTCGGGTTCGGACGGGCGCCGGCAACGATCCGCGCAGCGCGGGTAAGCGCTCGCGTGCCGTGGCCGCCGCCGCAGTGGGCGGGCATGCCGTTCGCGACGCCATCCGGCTCGTTCGGTCGGGCAACCTTCGGCTCGCGGGCGCCGCCGCCTACTGGCTGTTCGACGCCGCGGTGTTGTGGGCGATGCTCCACGCGCTCGGCTCGCCGCCGGCGCTGCCGGTCGTGGCACTCGCGTACTTCGTCGGCCAGGCCGCGAACACCCTTCCCATTCCCGGTTCGGTCAGCGGCGGAGTCGCCGGCGTGCTGATCGCGTTCGGCGTGCCCGCGGGGCTGGCGCTGCCGGCGGTGCTGGCGTATCGCACCATCGCCGTGTGGCTGCCCACGCCGGTGGCGATCGCGGCCGTGCCAGGGCTGCGGTCGACGATCGCGCGCTGGGGACGCGAGGACGCCGCCGCACCGGTCAACTCCTGACCGTCCGCTGCGCCAGGGGCGCCTTCCTGCAGAATGCGCCCCTGGCACCAAAGGTCAATTCAGGAGGAGCCATGGCGACCACAACGAAGCAGGTGATCTCGGGAGTCGACTTCGTCGCGCTGCCGACGCGCGACCTCGACGCGGCGGTGAAGTTCTACGGCAACACGCTCGGGCTCACGCGCTCGGCCTACCGGCCCGACCGCCATCACGCCGAGTTCGAGACCGGCAACCTGACGCTGAACATCATGAATCCCGAGCGGATGGGGCTCGAGCACCATCCGTTTCAGAACGCGCTGGCGCTGCACGTGGACGACGTCGCGGCGGCGCGGAACGAGCTCGAGCGGCGCGGCGTCACCTTCGACGCTGACACGTTCGACACCGGGGTGTGCCACATGGCGTTCTTCCGCGATCCAGACGGCAACACGTTGATGCTGCACCACCGCTATGCGCCGCGTACGCCCGAGGCGTGACCGCGGCCATGGACCTGTGTTTGATGATCGAGGGGCAGGAGGGCGTTAGCTGGCCACAGTGGGTGGCGCTCGCGCACGCCTGCGAGGAGCACGGGATTCCGGCGCTGTTCCGCTCCGATCATTACCTCAATCTCGACGGGGAGCATCCCGAGCGCGAGGTTCTCGACGCCTGGTCGACGCTGAGCGCGCTGGCCGCGGTGACCTCCACGGTGAGGCTCGGGACCCTGGTGTCCCCGGCCACCTTCAGGCACCCCTCGGTGCTGGCCAAGTCGGTCGCCACCGTCGATGAGATCTCCGGCGGCCGGGCCGAGCTCGGGCTCGGGGCCGGCTGGCACCAAGGCGAGCACGAGGCGTACGGGTTCCCGTTCCCACCCACGCGCGTGCGGATGGACATCCTGGCCGAGCAGCTCCAGGTGGTCCTCGGAAGCTGGACCGAAGCGCCGTTCACGTTCGAGGGCGAGCACTACAGGCTGCGCGCGCTCGACGCGAGGCCGAAGCCGGTGCAGCATCCCCACCCGCCGCTGATCATGGGCGGCACCGGCGGGCCCCGCGGAGCGGCGCTCGCCGCTCGGTTCGCGACCGAGTACAACACGCCGTTCCCCACGGTCGAGGACGTGCGGGTCCGCCGCGCCCGGATCATCGAGGCGTGCGAGCGCGTGGGCCGGGAGCCGATTCCCTTCTCGGTCATGACCGGCTTCGTCGTGGGCGCCGATCAGCACGAGCTCCGGGACCGCGCGGGCCGGGTCGCGGAGCGGATTGGGGGCGATCCGGAGGCGCTGCTGGGCAACCCGCCGCCGGCGTGGATCTTCGGCACCGTCGATCAGGCGATCGAGCGGCTGCTCGAGCTTCGAGAAGCCGGCGTGAGCCGGGTCATGTGCCAGCACCTCCTGCACGGCGATCTCGACGTCGTCGCCCTGATCGGCCGGGAGCTCGCGCCGGCGGTGCGCTGAGACCGGGCATAGCCGCGTTAGAGTGCGACCGGTGAAGGCGTTCGTCACCGGCGGCACCGGCTTCATCGGCAAGCAGGTCGTGCGCGAGCTCCGCGGGCGGGGCGACGATGTCGTCGCGTTGGTGCGCACTCCCGCCAAGGCGGGCGAGCTCAGGACGATGGGCGCGGAGATCGTCGAGGGCGACCTCTCGAACGTCGATGCGATCGCGCGCGCGGTGCCGGGCTGCGACGCCGTGTTTCACGTCGGCGCCACCTACAAGGTGGGCATTCCGGATTCGGAGCACCCCGCGATGTACGACGCGAACGTCCGCGGCACCGAGCGAGTCCTGGACGCCGCGACCGAGTCCGGCGTCAAGCGGATCGTGTACGTCTCGACCGGCAACGTGTACGGCAACACGCGCGGCCGGGTGGTCGACGAGCAGTATTCGCGCCCACAACCGCCCGAATTCCTCTCCTACTACGACCGGACGAAGTACGAGGCGCATCAGGCCGCGCTCGAGCGAATCGCACGCGGCGCGCCGATCATCATCGTGATGCCCGGCGGCGTGTACGGGCCGGGCGACCACTCCGAACTCGGCAACATGATCGACCAGACCCAGACGGGCAAGCTGAAGCTGCGCATGTTCCCGAGCACCGGCTTCAACTTCGTCTACGTCGATGACCTGGCCGACGGGATCCTGCGCGCCCACGACCGCGGCCGGATCGGCGAGACCTACAACCTCCCCGGACAGAAGTCGACGCTCGGAGAGCTCGTCGAACGGACCGCCGCGCTCTCCGGGCGCAAGCCACCCCGGATCACGATGCCCGGAGCGGTGATGAAGCTCGCGATCCCGGTGGGGCCGCTGGTCGGCAGGCTCATGGGCTTCCCGCCCAACCTCGGCGAGCTGATTCGCACCTCCGACGGCGTGACGTTCTGGATGAACGGCGAGAAGGCGCGCGATGAGCTCGGGTTCACGACTCGCGATCTCGACGCCGGGCTCCGGGAGACGCTCGCTGCGTGAGTAGGCCGCGCGGCACACAAGCCGCGCGGCCCGTTTGATACTCAGGCCAGCGGCGGCCGGCGATCGCCCCAGGGACGGGCGGCCTCGATCTGGCCCGCGAGCGAATACAACGTGTCCTCGGCTCCGGGACGGCCGACCAGCTGGACGCTCAACGGCAACCCATCGGCGCCGAACCCGGCCGGCAACGAGATGGCTGGCTGGCCCGTCAAGTTGAAGATCGGGGTGAACGGCGTGAACCGCCCGGCCTGGTCGATCGCGAGCGGCGCGGAGCTGCCGTATCTACCCTCCGCCGCGATTGCCGTGGACGCCAACCCGGGCGTCATCAGCACGTCGACCTCGTCCCACAGCGCGAGGATCCGGGCGGTGGTGGCCGGGCGTTTGGCGAGGAGCGCCGCACGCCGGCGCGGGGGCACGAGCCGCCGCCCAGCCCACGCCATCTGCTTTGACGAGCGCTCGAGCTTCGACGGATCGGGCAGCGTGCGCGCCTCCTCGAAGATGCCTCGCAGCCACATTTGAACGAAGTCGAGCTGAGCCAGACCGTAGGCGGGGGTCCGTTCCACCACCTCGTGCCCGAGCTCGGCCAGCAGGTCCCGGGTGCGCTCCCACGCGGCGCGCTGATCGCGCGAGACCTTCGCGATCAGGCCCGGAGGAATCTTGCGCGAAACCGCGATCCGCAGCCGACGTTGCGCAGTGGCGGCCGCGTCGACATACCGTCCGGTGAATGACGGAGCGGCCGCGGTGTCGGCCGCCGTCGCTCCATGCATCGCATCGAGCATCAACGCGCTGTCACGGACCGTCCGGGCCAGCGCACCGTAGACGCTCAACCCCAGCCAGCCCTCGCCCATGGGCTGATTCGAGACGCGCCCGCGGGTCGCCTTCATCCCCACCAGACCGCACGCCCCGGCCGGGATGCGGATCGAGCCGCCGCCGTCCGACCCCGTCGCCGCGGGCACCATCCCGGCCGCGACCGCCGCCGCCGACCCACCGGAGGATCCGCCGGGCGTGCGGCTGAGATCCCACGGGTTGCGGGTGATGCCGTTAGCCGCGGTCACCGTCCACGGGAAGATCATCAACTCAGGGACGTTAGTGACCCCGACCGGGATCGCCCCCGCTTCTCGCAGGCGGCGCACGGCCTCGGAATCGGCCGGCGCCGGCGGCCCGTAGGTGCGCGAGCCTCGGGTGGTGTGCTGGCCCGCGACCGGAAGGTCGTCTTTGACCGCGATCGGCACGCCGGCCAGCAGCCCGTCGAAGTTCGTCATGGCTTCCGCCTGGGAGAGCGCCTGTTCGGCCATCGTGGTACGAAACGCATTCACGTGTGGGTCGAGGGCTTCGATCCGCCGCAGGCACAGCACGACCAGCTCGCGCGGATGTATCTTGCGTGAGCGGACGAGCTCGGAGAGCGCGGCCGGACCGGCGAATTCGAGTTGTTGGTCGGCTGTCGCGGTCATGGTGACCTACCTTCGCAGTCGCGGTGGTCGCGATGCAAGTCGGAGCCGGCGCTAGCGGCCAAGTGCGAGCAGCAGCTCGCGGATCGCGCCCGGGTACCGATAGGCGATGCCCCCGTGCTTGCCGTCAAAGAGCTCGAGCGAGTGCTTGGCGCCGAGCTTGGAGAGCTCGCGGGCGAACGCCTGCGCTCCGAGATCGAGGAACCACTCGTCGCTCTTGCCCGCGTCCAAATAGATGCGCCGCATCGTGCGCAGCGCGTCGGCGTGGCGGGGTGCCATCCGCACCGGATCCCACTCGAGCCAGAGCGCCCACACCTCGTCGACGACCCGCCCCGTTTCCGGGTCGAACGGCAGCAGCGCCTCGCCCGCACGATCCGGGTCGGGCGAGTAGGCGGCCGCATAGGCGTACATCGAGAACGCCGTCCCGTACCGCGCCCAGTCGAAGTGGTCGGCCTCCGCGAGCTGCCGTCGCAGCTCGTCCAGTGAGCCATCGAAATGGTCGCGCAGCTGCCGGGCGATCACCGGGAACTCGCGCAGGTAGCAGCATTCGAACAGCGCGTCGCCGGCGTGCGAGGCCAACCCGCCGAAGACGTCGGGGCGCAGCATCGGCAGCACCATCGCGCCGTAGCCGCCGGAGGACTTGCCGGCGATGCCACGATGCTCGCGCCCGCTCAGCGTCGGATAACGCTCATCGACGAACGGGACGATCTCATCGCAGATGTAGTCCATGTAGCGACCCGTGCTCGACGAGTTGAGGAACTGAGATCCGCCCAGCGACGTCCACGCGTCGACGAACACGATCACGCCTCGGGGACTGTCTCCCGATGCGAACATCGCGTCGAGGCGCTCGATCAGCGTGGGCTCGAACGCGGTGCGGCCGAGCCACATGTCGACCTGCCCCGAATAGCCCTGGATCACGTAGACCGCCGGGACCCGCTTGCGATCGCCGCCGCGCTCTAGTCCGGGAGGCAGGTAGACATAGAGCGGGCGCCTCGAGGGATCGCCGAGAGGGTTGCCGGCGAGCAGCTCCGAGTCGACGACCAGCTGCTCGAGCGTGCCGCGCAGCGGGGGCTGCCAGGGGGCGCCCGCGGGGCCGTCGACTTCGCGGATAGCCACACCTTGAACCTAGCGAAACGCGACGAGCGGAAAGCTCCGGTCCCGGGCATGAGGCCGTTTGTATAGTGAGCCCCGGACCGTCCCCCAAGCTTCGAAGCGCCCCACGCCAATGACGGATCGAGTCCAGACTCCATCTTCAAACGGTGCCGGCACCGACATCGACACGGTCGAGACCAGTGAATGGCTCGACGCGCTGGACGCAGTCGTAGCTCACGACGGAGTGGGCCGGGCGCGCGACCTCCTGACCCGTGTCGTCGAGCGCGCGCAGCACGCCGGTACCGGGCCGATCGCGAGCCTCACCACGCCGTACGTCAACACGATTCCGGCGGACCGGGAGGCGAAGCTCCCGGGCGATCCGGCAGTGGAACGGCGGCTTCGCTCGATCGTCCGCTGGAACGCGATCGCGATGGTGGTGCGCGCGAACAAGGTCTCCTCGGAGCTGGGTGGCCACATCGCGAGCTTCCAGTCGCTGGCCACCCTGTACGAGGTCGGCTACAACCACTTCTGGCGCGCGGCCTCCGAGGACTCCGCCGGGGACCTCGTGTACTTCCAGGGCCACTCCTCTCCCGGCAACTACGCGCGCGCGTATCTCGAGGGCCGGCTGACGGCCGAGCAGCTCGACGGCTTCCGGCAGGAGGTCTCAACCCCGGGCGGGCTGAGCTCCTATCCCCACCCGTGGCTGATGCCCGACTTCTGGCAGTTCCCCACGGTGTCGCTCGGCATCGGCGCGATCACCTCCATCTACCAGGCGCGGTTCATGAAGTACCTGCAGGCCCGCGGGGTCGCGCAGACCGAGGGCCGCAGGGTGTGGGCGTTCCTCGGCGACGGCGAGATGGACGAGCCCGAGTCGATGGGTCCGATCGGGTTCGCCGGACGCGAGCCGCTCGACAACCTGATCTGGGTGGTCAACTGCAACCTGCAGCGCCTCGACGGCCCGGTCCGCGGCAACGGCAAGATCATCCAGGAGCTCGAGTCGGATTTCCGCGGCGCCGGCTGGAACGTGATCAAGGTGGTGTGGGGTTCTCGCTGGGATCCCCTGCTTGCGGAGGACGTGGACGGCCGGCTCGTGAAGGTGATGGAGGATTGCGTCGACGGCGAGTACCAGACGTTCAAGTCGCGCGACGGGGCGTACGTCCGCGAGCATTTCTTCGGCCGCGATCCGGTGCTGCTCGAGCGCGTCGCGGACATGTCCGACGAGGAGATCTGGCTCCTGAACCGCGGCGGACTCGACCAGCAGAAGGTGTACGCGGCGTATCACGAGGCGGTCCGCCATGACGACCAGCCGACGGTGATCCTCGCCAAGACCATCAAGGGCTACGGGATGGGCGTGTCCGGCGAAGGCCAGATGATCACCCACCAGGCCAAGAAGATGACCGAGGACGCCCTGCTCGCGTTCCGCGACCGGTTCGAGCTGCCCCTCTCAGACGAGCAGGTGCGGGCCGCCGAGTACTACAAGCCGCCCGAGGACTCGCCCGAGATGCAGTACCTCCGCGAGCGCCGCGCGGCGCTCGGCGGCAGCCTCCCGTTGCGCCGCCGCCGAGCGGAGCCGCTGGAGGTCCCCGGGCTGGAGCTGTTCTCCTCACAGCTCGAGGGCACCGGCGACCGAGAGATCTCGACCACGATGGCGTTCGTGCGCGTGCTGGCGGCGCTGCTGCGCGACAAGCAGATCGGGCGCCACATCGTCCCCGTCGTGCCCGACGAATCGCGCACCTTCGGGATGGAGGGAATGTTCCGCCAGGTCGGCATCTACAGCCCGGTCGGACAGCTCTACCAGCCCCAGGACTCCGAGCAGCTGATGTTCTATAAGGAGGACCAGCACGGCCAGATCCTCGAGGAGGGGATCACCGAGGCGGGCTCGATCTCGTCGTTTATCGCGGCCGGCACCTCCTACAGCGCCCACGCCGTGCAGATGGTGCCGTTCTACATCTACTACTCGATGTTCGGCTACCAGCGGGTCGGCGATTTGGTCTGGGCGGCGGGCGATTCGCGTGCCCGGGGGTTCATGCTCGGCGGCACCGCGGGCCGGACAACCCTGAACGGCGAGGGACTTCAGCACGAGGACGGACACAGCCACGTGCTGTTCTCGGTGGTGCCCAACTGCCGGGCGTACGATCCCGCGTTCGGGTACGAGGTCGCGGTGATCATCCAGGACGGCCTGCGGCGGATGGTCATCGAACAGGAGGACGTCTTCTACTACCTCACCCTGATGAACGAGAACTACCGGCACCCCCCGATGCCTGCCGGCGCCGAGGAGGGGATCCTGCGCGGCATGTACAAGCTGCGCGCGGCCGAGCGCCCTCAGGTGCAGCTGCTCGGGTCGGGCACGATCCTGAACGAGGTGCTGGCCGCCGCTTCGCTGCTCGAGGACGACTGGGGCGTGGCGGCCGACGTGTGGAGCGTGACGTCGTTCACCGAGCTACGCCGCGACGGGATCGAGGTCGAGCGCTGGAACATGCTCCACCCCACCTCAGAGCCCCGGCGGGCGTACGCGAGCGAGTGCCTCTCGGACCTCCCAACCGTCGCGTCGACCGACTACATCCGCGCGTTCGCGGACCAGATCAGGCAGTGGGTCCCCGGGCCGTACCGTGTCCTCGGCACCGACGGCTTCGGCCGCAGCGATTCCCGCCATGCGCTGCGCCGCTTCTTCGGGGTCGACCGCCACCACGTGGCGCTGGCGGCCCTGCGCGAGCTCGACCCGCCGCGCGCGCGCGAGGCGATCGAGCGCTACGAGATCGATCCCGAGGCGCCGATGCCGACGAGCGTCTAGTCCGTGAGCGCGACCGACGTGATCTCCGTAGAGGTCCCGGACATCGGGGACTTCGCCGATGTGCCGGTGATCGAGATTCTCGTCTCCGCCGGCGATGAGGTCTCACCCGATGACCCGCTGCTGACGCTCGAGTCCGACAAGGCCACGATGGACGTGCCGGCGCCGTTTGCGGGGACGATCCGAGAGCTGCTCGTGAAGATCGGGGATCGGGTCTCGCAGGGAACCCAACTGCTGACGATGCAGCCATCGGATGGCGCGCCGCCGCCTGCTGGCGGCAAGGCGGCGGCGGCAGCGTCGGATGGGGCGCCCAGCGAGGCCGCCGCGCCGGATTCGGTGGGCGGGGCGCTGGCCGCGGAGCCGCCCCCGGAGGCCGAGGAGGCGCCCGCGGCTGAGCCTGCGCCGGCACCCGAGCCCGCGCCCGCCGGAGATGGCGGAGGGCCCGTTTACGCCAGTCCCGCCGTGCGCCGCATCGCCCGCGAGCTCCGGGTCGACCTGTCTCGGGTGAAGGGCTCGGGGCGTAAGGGGCGGATCACGCGCGAGGACGTCCAGGCGGCCGCGGCCGGAGGGGCCGCGGGCGCGCCGGCGGCCCCGGCGCAGGCGGCCGGGGTGCCGGGGGCCGCTCTGCCGGGCCTGGCCCCGTGGCCCTCCATCGACTTCGCCAAGTTCGGGCCAGTGGAGCGGGTGGAGCGCTCGCGAATCCAGCGGATCTCCGCTCCGAACCTCGCGCGCAACTGGGTGATGATCCCCCACGTCACCCACAACGACGAGGCCGACATCACCGAGCTCGAGGCGTGGCGCAAGCGGTTGAACGAGGAGCACACGCGCGAGGGGGTGAGGGTCACGATGGTCTCGTTCCTGGTGGTCGCGTGCGTGGCCACGCTCAAGCGCTTCCCGGCCTTCAACTCCTCGCTGGACGGCGAGGAGCTCGTTTTGAAGCGCTACTACAACATCGGCTTTGCCGCGGACACGCCGGGCGGACTGGTCGTCCCGGTGATCAAGGACGCCGATCAGAAGGGGCTGCTCGACATCGCCCGGGAGCTGACCGAGCTGTCCTCCAAGGCGCGCGAGGGAAAGCTCGCGCCCGGGGACATGCAGGGGTCGACCTTCACGATCTCGAGCTTGGGCGGGATCGGCGGTACGAGCTTCACCCCGATCGTCAACGCGCCCGAGGTGGCGATCCTCGGCGTGACCCGCTCGGCGATGAAGCCCGTGTGGGACGGGCAGCAGTTCGCGCCGAGGTTGATGCTGCCGCTGTCGCTTTCCTATGACCATCGGGTCATCGACGGGGCGGCGGCGGCCCGGTTCGTCGCCGCGCTCGTTGCCGTGCTGTCCGACCTGCGGCGGGCGCTGTTGTGAGCGAGATGAGCGAGGTCCGTGTCCCCGACATCGGGGATTTCGCGGATGTGCCAGTGATCGAGATCCATGTCTCGCCCGGCGACGAGGTCGCGGTCGAGGACCCGCTGGTCACTCTCGAGTCCGACAAGGCGACCATGGACGTGCCGGCGCCGTTCGCCGGGGTCGTCAAGCAGCTGAGCGTGAAGATCGGTGATCGGGTGTCGGAGGGAAGCGTCCTGTTGACGATCGAGTCGGACGGGGCGGGTCCTGCCGAAGCCGGCGGGGCGCCGGCCGAGGCGCCGAGCGAACAGAGGGCGACGGAGGCGGGGGATGGTGCGCGCGCGCCCGCGCCGGCGGCCGCAGCACCCGCGCCGGAAGCGGCGCCGGCCGGCGGCTACGACGCCCAGGTCCTGGTGATCGGCTCGGGTCCCGGCGGCTACACGGCGGCGTTCCGCGCGGCGGACCTCGGGCTGCACACGATCCTCGTCGAACGCTACGAGACCCTCGGTGGAGTCTGCTTGAACGTGGGCTGCATCCCGTCCAAGGCGCTCCTGCACGCCGCCCGGGTGATCGCCGAGGCGAAGGAGATGTCCGAGCACGGGATCAAGTTCGCCGACCCGAGCGTCGATCTGGACGCGCTGCGGTCGTGGAAGGAGGACGTGGTCGGCAAGCTGACCGGCGGCGTGGCCGGTCTGGCCAAGCAGCGCAAGGTCGAGGTACTTACCGGGGTCGCGCGCTTCACGGGTCCCAATTCGGTGCAGGTGGGCGAGCGCACGGTCACGTTCGAGAACTGCATCATCGCCGCCGGCTCGCAGGCCGCGGACTTGCCGATGCTGCCCGAGGACCCGCGCATCATCGATTCGACCGGAGCGCTGGGGATCGGAGCCCTCCCAGAGCGGCTGCTGGTGATCGGCGGCGGGATCATCGGGCTGGAGATGGCGACCGTGTACGACGCGCTCGGCTCGCGGATCACGGTCGTCGAGCTGATGGATCAGCTGCTCCCCGGGTGCGACGCCGATCTCGTCCGGGTGCTCGAGCGGCGGATCCGTGGCCGATACGAGGCGATCCACGTCGAGACGAAGGTCGAAGCGGTGGAGGCGCAGAACGACGGCCTGGAGGTCAAGCTCTCAAACGGCGAATCGCAGACGTTCGACCAGATCCTGGTCGCGGTGGGGCGCAAGCCCAACGGCCACGCGGTCGAGGCCGGCGCGGCGGGCGTCGACGTCGACTCGGCCGGTTTCATCCCGGTCGACCATCAGCTGCGCACGAACGTGCCGCACATCTACGCAATCGGCGACATCGTGGGCGGGCCGATGCTCGCCCACAAGGCCTCGCACGAGGGCAAGGTGGCGGCGGAGGTCATCGCCGGCGACAGTGCGGCCGAGTTCGACCCGCGGGCGATCCCCTCGGTCGCCTACACCGACCCCGAGGTGGCGTGGATGGGGCTGACCGAGGTCGAGGCCCGGGCCGAGGGGATCGAATACGAGAAGGCGGCCTTCTCCTGGGGGGCCTCGGGGCGGGCGCTCACCCTGGGTCGCGACGACGGAATGACCAAGCTGCTGTTCGAGCCCGGAACCCGCCGGCTGCTCGGCGCCGGGATCGTCGGCACCAATGCCGGCGAGCTCATCGCCGAGACCGTGCACGCCATCGAGATGGGCGCGGAGGCGGCGGACATCGCGCTCACCGTCCACCCCCATCCCACGCTCACCGAGACCGTGATGTTCGCCGGTGAGATCGAGGAGGGCACGGTCACCGACGTCATGCCGCGCCGGCGACCGGCCGCGGCGCGCGGCTGAGCATCGCCGCGACGTCGCGGAGGAGCTGCTCGCGCTCCCCCTCGACGCGCGACTGCGTGACTCGGATCGTCGCCACGCCGGCCAACTGCAGCTTGGTGTCCTGGCGGCGGTCGGACTCGAATTTCTTCCGCGTCTTGTGGAACCCGTAGCTGTCGATCTCGACCGCGAGCCGGGCCTCGGGCCAGAACAGGTCGACCAGATACCCCTCGACGACCACGTTCGCGCTCGGCTCGGGCAGCCCGGCGGCACGAATCAGCGCGAGGAACTCGCGCTCGAGCCTCGATTGGGTCCACGGCGCCGGTCCGCGGATCGCGGCCAGCGCGGCGCGCAGCGGCTTCAGGCCGTGCCGCCCTTGTCCCCGCGCGAGAGTCTGGTCGAGTTTCCTACCGTCGAGGACCTCTCGGCGGATGGCCTCCTCGAGAACCAGGCGCAGCTGCTGGAAGCGTGCGATCTCCGCGTAGTCCAGCAGCGCCCGGGCGAGGTTGGTCACCGGGATCCCGTCGACGACCGCGCAGTCCGCTGGGTGAAGGGTACGGGCGCTGTGTACCCGGATGCCAGGCTGTCCCCGCCCGTTGCCGCCTGGGACGGTGACATCGATCCGGCCGCTCGGGATCGGACGCAGGTCCCAGAGCGCCAGCGCCGCCCGGTGGCTGAGGACCGCCTGTGGGCCGCATGCGAGAACGGCCGCCAGCCAACGCCCGCGCGCCGATAGACGATCATGGCCGACGGCATACACACCTCGGTGGATCCGCAGCAGGCGACCAGATCGAATGCGCGTTTGCACTTGGTGGGCGGTTAGCCCGAGCGCGTACAGTTGCCCGCGGGCAACTACACCGTGCTGGTCTGCCGCCAACGTCGCGAGCAACGCGTCGCGTGGTTGATCTAATGACGCTATTTGGGTCACGCGATCAAGCACGTCCGCCATGCCCCAGCGTGACAGGAAGTCCGTGACGTTTGGGTCGCGGAAGCGCAACAAAAGAGTGAAACGGCCGCCGCCAGCGGCGCAGGTCTTCGCTTAGCGCCGGCGCAGCACCCGCGCCACGAGCAGCGCCGCCACCGCACCGGTCAGCGCGCTGAGCACGAGCCCGCGAGAGCGCTTCGCCCGACGCGCCAGCGCAGCGCCGGCCTCCGCCGCCCGCGGCCCCGCCGGCATCGCAAACTCCTCGGCGGCGAGGACGTCGTGGGGCTCCTCGATGCCCGTCGGATCGCCCGGTAGATCGACGGGACCGTGACTCAGCGCCGGGTCGCGGGCGGGCACGGCGAACGCCTCGGCCGCGAGGATGTCGTGCGCGGGCTCTTCGGCGGCCCTCTCCGTCTGCATCATCGGCGCGAATGATCCCAGATGCGCCTGCGGATGTGGGCCGAATCCGCCGGCCGCCGAGGGGGCCGAGCGGGCGCGAGCGCGGTAGCGAGCCCGGCCCGCGGCGCGGCAAGAATCTTAGTCTCACCGACTCAGATATGCCGCCACCACAACCCCCTCGACTGCTATTCTTTGGCTTATCTCTGGTAAGCAACTAGCGAAAGTAAAGACTTGATGAGCCGACTACTACTGGTCCCGCTTGAAGACGTCGTCGTCTTCCCGGGCATGTCGCTCACTCTCGCCGTCGATGTCGGCGACGAGAATCAGGTGCTGCTCGTCCCGCGGCACGAACAGGAATTTGCCAACGTCGGCACCATCGCCGAGGTCGCCGACCGCGTCCGCCTGCCCGGCGGCGCCCGCGCCGTCGCGCTCCAGGGGCTTCACCGTGGAGTCGCCGGGGCAGCGAACACCGCTCCCGATGGAAAGCTGTATGTCGAGGTCGAGGAGCGGCCCGATCCCGTCCCGGTCGACGGACGCACCCGCAACCTCGAGCGCGAGTACCGCGCCGTGGTCGAGGAGATCCTCGAGCTGCGGGGCGACGACGGCCGCGTCTCCGCGTTCCTGCGCAGCATCACCGAGCCCGGCGCGCTCGCCGATACCGGCGGCTACTCGCCGGACCTGTCGTATGAGCAGAAGGTCAAGCTGCTCCAGACGCTCGATGTGACCGATCGTCTCGAGCTGGCTCTCGGATATCAGCGCGAGCGCCTGGCCGAGCTTCAGGTCCGCAAGCGGATCCGCGACGACGTGGAATCCGGCGCCGAGAAGCAGCAGCGCGACTACTTCCTGCGCAAGCAGATGGAGTCGATCCGCAAGGAGCTCGGCGAGGACGACGCCTCGATAGTCGAGGAGTACCGCACCAAGATCGAAGAGGCCGGCATGCCGGAGGCGGTCAAGGAGCAGGCCGACAAGGAGCTTGGACGCCTGGAGCGCCTCGGCGAGCAGAGCGCGGAGTCGAGCGTCATCCGGACCTACCTGGACTGGCTGATCGCGGTGCCGTGGAGCAAGCGCTCGGAGGAGCGGCTCGATCCCGAGCACGCCCGCGAGGTGCTGGACGCAGACCACGCCGGCCTCGAGGACGTCAAGGACCGGATCGTCGAGTACATCGCGGTCAAGAAGCTGCGGCTCGAGCGCGGGATCAAGGAGGACAGGCGCTCCGGCGCGATCCTGACCCTGATCGGCCCGCCCGGCACGGGCAAGACGAGCATCGGCGAGTCGATCGCCCGCGCCACCGGCAGGAAATTCGTCAGGATGTCTCTGGGAGGCGTGAGGGACGAGGCCGAGATCCGCGGTCACCGCCGCACGTACATCGGCGCCCTCCCGGGCCGCCTGGTGCGCGCGCTGCGCGACGCGGACACGATGAACCCGGTGATCATGCTCGACGAGGTCGACAAGGTCGGCGCCGACTGGCGCGGTGACCCCAGCGCGGCCCTGCTCGAGGTGCTCGACCCGGCGCAGAACCACAGCTTCCGCGATCACTACCTCGACGTCGAACTCGACCTGAGCAACGTGATGTTCATCGCCACGGCCAACGTGGCGGACACCATCCCCGGCCCGCTTCTGGACCGGATGGAGGTGATCCGGTTCGACGGATACACGACCACCGAGAAGGTCGCGATCGCCCGCGGCTATCTGTGGCCCCGGCAGCTGGAGCGAAACGGTCTCCACGAAGACGAGGTCGAGATCTCCGACGAGCTGCTCAACACCGTCGCGATCGAGTACACGCGCGAGGCCGGAGTCCGGCAGCTCGAGCGTGACCTCGGAACGCTGCTGCGCAAGACCGCGACCCGCATCGCCTCCGGACAGGCCACCGCTCCGGTGACCATCGACCTGGACGGGATCCGCGATGCCCTCGGGCGCCAGCGCTTCTTCCAGGAGTCCGCGATTCGCACAGCGGTGCCCGGCGTTGCGACCGGTCTTGCGGTCACCGGCGCCGGCGGAGACGTGCTGTTCGTCGAGGCCACGGCGATGGCCGGCAAGCCCGGGCTGACGCTGACCGGCCAGCTGGGCGACGTGATGAAGGAGTCGGCGCAGATCGCGCTCTCCTACGTGCGCGGCCACGCCTCAGAGCTCGAGATCGATTCCGGCGCGTTCGAGGACCGGGCATTCCACGTCCACGTCCCCGCGGGCGCGATCCCCAAGGACGGCCCGAGCGCCGGTGTCACGATGACGACAGCGCTGACGTCGCTGCTGACCGGCCGGCCGGTGCGGCACACCGTCGGCATGACCGGCGAGGTGACGCTCCAAGGCCGCGTGCTGCCGATCGGCGGCGTCAAGCAGAAGGTGCTCGCGGCGCACGCGGCGGGACTGACCGACGTGGTGCTCCCCGAGCGCAACCGCGGCGACCTGGACGACGTGCCCGACGAGGTGCGCGACGCGATGAACTTCCACTTCGCGATGACAATCGACGAGGTGTTGGGCGTCGCGCTCGAGCACGCCGCCCTGCCGTCCGCTGCATAGCTGTCCGCTGCGTAACTGCTACCCACGGCCCCGGTGAGCTTCCGAAGCTCGCCGGGGCTTCGGTTTATGTGGCGCGCCCGGTGGTAGGTTGAGGTCATGAGCACGATCACCGCCTCACAAGAGCAGCGCGTCGTCGATCAGGTCCCCAAGCAGCTGTATATCGGCGGCGAGTGGCGGGACGGCGCGAAGGGAACATTGTCGGTCGAGGATCCGGCGACCGGAGAACCTCTGTGCGACGTCGCCGACGCGTCGACCGACGACGCGAACGCCGCGCTGGACGTCGCGGTCGACGCCGGGCGCGAGTGGGCCAAGCATCCCCCGCGCGAGCGGGGTGAGATCCTGCGGCGCGCCTTCGAGACGATCATCGAGCGCGAGGACGAACTCGCGCTGCTGATGACGCTCGAGATGGGCAAACCGATAAAGGAGTCCAAGGCGGAGGTGGCCTACGGCGCCGAGTTCTTGCGCTGGTTCTCGGAGCAGGCGGTGCGGATCGAGGGGCGCTACGGGGTCGCGCCCAATGGGCAGGGACGCCTTCTGACGATGAAGCAGCCCGTCGGCCCGTGCCTGTTGATCACGCCCTGGAACTTCCCCCTGGCGATGGGGACACGGAAGATCGGGCCGGCGATCGCGGCCGGATGCACGATGGTCGTGAAGCCCGCGCAGCAGACGCCGCTGTCGATGCTTGCGCTGGCGAAGATCCTCGAGGAGGCGGGCCTCCCCGGCGGCGTGCTCAACCTGATCACCGCCTCCTCGGCGAGCGAGACGACCGGTCCGCTGATCAAAGATCGGCGCCTTCGCAAGCTGTCGTTCACGGGCTCCACCGAGGTCGGCCGCACGCTGATGGCACAGGCCTCGGAGAACCTCCTGCGGCTCTCCATGGAGCTTGGCGGGAACGCGCCGTTCATCGTGTTCGGTGATGCCGACATCGATGCGGCGGTCCAGGGAGCGCTGATCGCCAAGATGCGCAACATCGGCGAGGCATGCACCGCCGCCAACCGCTTCCACGTCGCCGACGCGGTCGCGGACCAATTCTCCGAGAAGCTGGCCGAGAAGATGGGCTCGATGAAGGTGGGACGTGGCACCGAGGACGGCATCGAGGTCGGGCCTCTGATCGACGACAAGCAGCGCACGAAGGTCTCGGATCTGGTCGAGGATGCCGTTGGACGCGGGGCCCGGGCGCTGGTCGGCGGCCACGCCCGCGATGGCGCCGGCTACTTCTACGACCCCACCGTGCTCACCGATGTGCCCGAAGGCGCACACCTCCTCAGCGAGGAGATCTTCGGACCGGTCGCGCCGGTCAAGGGCTTCACCGACGAGGACGAGGCCATCGCCGCCGCCAACGACACCGAGTACGGCCTCGTTGCCTACCTCTACACCAGCGACCTGAAGCGCGCGCTCAGAGTGGTCGAGCGCCTGGAGACCGGGATGGTCGGCCTCAACCAGGGGATGGTCTCGAACGCCGCGGCCCCGTTCGGCGGTATCAAGCACTCCGGCTTCGGCCGCGAAGGCGGCCCGGAGGGCATCGAGGAGTACCTGGAGACGAAGTACGTCGCGGTGAACCTGTAGGAGGGATAGGAGATACAGGGGCGATTTCTGGCCCCTAAACCACGAAACCCCGGACAAGCGGAACCTCGCGGTAGCGCTTCGTCTTTTCGCCGCGTAGTCTCGTCCAGGACCCCTCGCCAGACTGGCCCCTCCGAGGTGGGGCGGGCCCGAAACTGGCCGCTTTTCACGAAACCCCGGACAGTTTGAGGGGCGTTAGGAGGCCTGGCGCGAGCGGCCGGGGGGCTCCTGAAACTGGCCGCTGGAGCCCGAAACCCCAAACACGGGACCCCGCCGGCCGACTGCCGAGCCTATTGCTCGGGCTGTGGCCGGACCGCCAGGACCACCTCCGCGGGCCGCCACGGCGGCGTTGTTCGACGGCTTCGCAGTTACTACGGGACCGTCAGACTCCCCACGATCGTGCATCACGGGATTACCGCCACTGGCGTTCCCCCCACGGCCTGCCCCGACCATCAAGACAGGCGACCATGGGGCCTCCCGGTTCTCGCGCATGGAGTTTCCGTACGTGCCCAGGTTCTCCGACCGCGCAGGGCCCACCAGCGGCTCGCGATAACGCCACCAGCGGTGTTGCCTTCCACCAATACGAGCCGCGCCGCCAAGCCGGTACCGCTCGACAAAGCGCTCCAGACCCATCTGCTCCACCGCCCCCAACACCGTCCACAATCGCGGTAGGGACCGCCGTTGCCGACGGCCCCCCGCACAGATCCCAGCGTGCGCGTTAACGCACTGGGCTCCTGCCTTGGGTTTTGGCGTAGAAGCGAGGCTCGGGCCAGGGGTGCAGAATCCGAACAGTCGGTAGCCATCGTTCCGCGAGGCGATACATCCGCTTCCAGGTCAACCGGGATCGCTGGCTGCGACGCCGCAGCGCCCTCAGCCAGGACCGGACGAGCAATTGGCGGAAGGCACATAACGCCTCGTAGTTGTCGGGCACCGCGTAGTAGTTGCAGTGCCCGCGCAGGACGCTGGCCAGCCAGCGCGCCTGCTCAGGGATGGGCAGATCCCGACGCTTGATGAGCGTGGCCTTGACCTCGCGCACCTTCGTCCGCATCCGTTTCGAATCGGTGATCCGCTTGAGCTTGAACCGCCCCCGCCTGGTCTGTCCGCAGATGTGCATCAACCCCAGGAACTGGAACGTCTCAGGCTTGCCGCGACCGTGCGCCCGTCGGCGCTCGGCGGCGAACCGGCCGAACTCGATCAGGCGCGTCTTCTCGGCGTTGAGCTCCAGGCTGAACTGCGCGAGCCTGCTGCGCAGATCCGCCCAGAACCGAAGCGCGTCACTCCGATACTCGAACCCCACCACGAAGTCATCGGCGAACCGCACGATCACAACCTCGCCGCGCGCGTGCCGACCTCTCCACTGGTGAGCCCACAGGTCGAAGACGTAATGCAAGTACACGTTCGCCAACAACGGCGAAGCCGACGCCCCTTGTGGAACGCCCTCCTCACACGCCGTCCATGACCCCTTCTCAATGACTCCCGCCCTGAGCCATCGCTGGATCAGGCGCAGGACCCTCTTGTCCGCGATCCGGTGCCCAAGAAACCTCTCCAGCCAGCGATGGTCAAGGCTGGTGAAGTACTCGCGGAAATCCGCGTCGAGCACCCAGTTCACATGCCTCGTCTTGATCGCAGCCGCGAGCGCATCCAACGCATCATGCGGTGACCGCCCCGACCGGAACCCATACGAGAAACCGACGAAGTCCGACTCGTAGATCGCGTTCAACACCTCGACCAGCGCCCGCTGCAGGATCTTGTCCTCCAGCGCGGCGACGCCAAGCGGCCGTTGCCGCCCGTCTGGCTTCGGGATGAACGCCCTCCGCGACGGCTTCGCCCGGTAGCCCCCGCGATGCACCCTGACGTGCAGATCCTTGAGGTTCTCCTCCAGGTTCTGCCCGTAGTCGTGCCACGTCACGCCATCTACCCCCGCAGCGGCCTTCGGCCGAAGCGCTAGGTACGCCGCCCGCAGGCGATCGACATCGACGTGGTGCAGGAGCGCCGTGAACCGCGCATCCTTGTCCTTCCGCGCCACTCGGCGCACACGATCCAGGTCACTGGACACGCCCACCCCGGCTCTGAGTCCGGCACGTGTTTCCCTGGCCGCGTTCCCCTCGGCCGGTCCTCTTCCCTCCACCACCTCCGCCGCCCCGCCCAGGGCGTTGTTCGGCAGCTTCGCAGGTACTACAGGACCGTCTGACTTCCCACGGTCGTCCATCACGGGATTACGACCTTGGCCTTCCCCGCACGACCCGCCCAACCATCACCACAAGCGGGTGACCGTGGGACCTCCCGGTTCTCGCGCATGGAGAGATCGCGCACATGCACAGGTTCTCCGACCCCGCAGGGCCCGCCACCAGCTCGCGAAAACGCTGCCAGCGGTACTGCCTTCCGCCATTTGGAGGGCGTCGGCACCCCGGATGCAGGAATTTCGAGGCTCAATAGCCCAGCCTGCGCGCACCCCTGTCAACACTTCGCCGACGCCCTCGCGGGCGCCCACGCATGACTCGGGGCCGTCGTGGATCGCTACTCCCTCGACGTAGAGCCCTTTCAGCTCCTTCCCCATGCCGGTTTATCCCGGCGCTACCCAGATGATCCTCAGGCAGCCACTCACCCAACGACGGCGGCATCAACAACATGTGCCCACGCTGACAGCCAATGAACTCTCGAGCCATGAACGCAGTGTCGGATACCAAGCGGACAGCACCGATATTCCGACAACCTCGCGACATGGCAATCACCGCATATCCAGTTCGCGCAGCGCTCCGACCGTCTCCCGGTCCTCCCAATTGTGGTGGGGCCGAGTGTGAGTAACCGACTATTGCAGGCCATAGCGTCGCAACAGATCCGCAGCACCGTCGCCGGGCGAGGCCAGCTGATCTTGTGTGCCCTTCGCGCGGACTTAGAGAACGAAGGTGGCGACAAACCCGTCGGTGGGATCAATTCATGCTGGCCCGCAGGCCACACGGTACTTTCGCGGCTACGTCGCCCAGAAGTTCAACGGCACGGTTGCCACCAGTGACGGTCGTGGTTGCGTGAAGCGATCAGCTGCCATGTTCAGCTGCACCGCGTACGTGCGACGGCTCAATGTCGACGTGATCGGCAGCGTGAATGTGGCGAGTGGCGCCATGATTGCCGAGGCTCTAGTGGCGGAGCGCTGATGAAATTCAAACGTGGTTTCAGCAGACTGGCGGCACGAACCTAGCCGGCGAGCAATGCTGAGGCGGCTCCGGTCCGGGCGTTTGCTTTTGTCTCGGGCGCCGCCGACGAGGCCGCTCAGCCCAAACGAATTCGTGTTACGTTTCGCCGCCCGAGGGGTATGGTGGCCGCGCCACATTTTTTGCTCCAGGGCCTGGATGTGATCGCCGCACCTGCTGGACGAGCCTCGCCGCGCGGGTGACTCACTTTACTCCGTGCTCTTGGACTTGTGACCCACTAAGCCGGGAAGCCCGCTACGGCCCGGCGCTGCACGCCGAGGAGATTCGAGCATGACGAAGGTTCCAGTTCGTCCGATACTCGTGGTCACGTCGCTAGCTTGCATCATCGCGACGGCGATTGGCTCATCCACCCCGGCGCAAGCCATCAAGACCGCCCGTACACGGGCAAAGCGGACGTGCCCCCGAGAGGTCCACGGTCGCGGGGGACGCTGCCCACCCCCGCGGTCCACTCGCGCTCGCCCACACCGTCCAACGCCGCGATCTAAGCCTGTTGGCCATCGCACAAAGAAGCGGAAACAGACATGCCGCCCTAAGCCGCACCAGCGCCGTGAACGGTGCCTCCGCCCGAAGCCGAGCCGCCGTAAAAAGCCGAGCCGCCGCACGCCCTCTCGTCGTCCGCCGACGCTAACCGCGGGGGAGTCAACCACCGTGTCGCCGGCGGGGAGCGCGTCGCCCAAGATGCTGGTAGGGGTGAATTCGGGTACTTGGGGGGTGCTGGGGGCTCGGGATGTGGCGAGCGCGTTTGGGTTGATCCGGTGGGATGCGGAGCAGGCGGCGCAGGAGGGCGCGTCGTTGAGTGATTACTCCAGTCAGGGGTTGAAGGCGATCGCGTTGTTGTCGGGTTCGTGCGCGACCTGTGGTTACAGTTCTGGCGGGGTGGAATCGATCAATCCAACCGCTTGGACGCAGAGCGCGTTGGCCTATTACCAGAGTAGCTGCCAGGAGTCCACTGCGGTATGCCCGGCGATCGAGGTGCTCAACGAGCCGACCGGGAGTTGGTTCTGGGGCGCCAATGCCGGCGATCAGGCCGAGGCGAGCGCTTACGGGCGCTTGCTCGAGCAGGTATACGACGCTTTTCATGCTCAGTATGGGTCGGCGAGCCCGCTGATTTTGGGGAGCGTGTGGGATGGCGATCGATGCGCGAACGGGTCAGGCTCGGCATGCGTATCGGCGTGGTATCAGGAGGTGCGGGCCGCTACCCCGAACATCGGCGACTACTACGACGGGGTCGTGGTCCATCCCTATGGCGGCGGATGTGGCACTAGCCGCTCGCTGTCGGCGCTGGGCAACCGCGACGACATCCAGTCAGCGCACAGCACCACCGGCAAACCAGTGTGGGCCACGGAGGTCGGATGGCCGACCGAGACCGAACAGTCTTGCAACGCCGACTCGCTGCAGTGGACCGAGACCCAACAAGCCGACGACATCTACAACTTCGTCACCTGGGCGCGCTCTACCGGCTACATCAGCGCCATCACCTACTTCCAATACCGCGACTACAGCAACATGTGGTACGGACTCGAACGCTGGGGAGAAGGCGGCTCCACCACCGACGGATCCAAAAAACCCGGCTGGTACGCCCTCGCCGAATCCGCCAATAATCAACCCTGCACCGTCTGCTAGCGCGGTCCAGTACGCCCCCGGAAAACACCGCACCCCGGGGTCAGGTGTCGTCGTCGTCAACACCTACCGCGACGTGCTCGCCGACTACCGAACCCACCCCGAGGCGAAATCGCTCGCACCCGATGCACAGCCCTGCGACGAGCACACCGTCGGGCTGCTCGGCCGCCGCCACGTCACGCCGATACAGCCGCTGCGACACCGCGGCAACAAGGGAACCGGATCGACGACCGCGAGGCCGGCGTCGCCGACCCCGACAAGACCCACACCGACTACCGCGACCCCGGCCACGACCCACTCGCCCAGCTCGTGCGACCGGTGCTCATCGAGCTCCCCATCAGGCAGGTCGTCGTCGGCGCCAGCGTATCGAGTAGCACCGTCGAGCGCGCCCGCGCCGGCAAGCTCACCGGCAACACCGCACGCGCCAAGACAGTCCGCGCGAAGCTCCCCGCATACGCAATCAAACACGCCGACACGGCTGAGAGCTTCTCCCGCTGAGATGGGGTTTGGGGCTCCATGGCCCCCCCGCAGCCGCGCCGATTCACCCATCTACGAGCCGCGGCTCAGCTTACGAGGGGGCTATCCCGCTGGCAGCCGAGCTCGGAGCGTTGCGGATCGCGAGCTCAGTGTCCGGGTTTTCGGCGTCCAGCCGTCTGAAACGAGCCCTCTCTCTGCTATCCCGTGAACCTGTAGGACCGCCGACCGGAGGGTCCTCCCTCCGCGTGGTTTTCCGGTCTCCCCGAGTAGTGGTTTCCCCGTCTCCCCCGGGTAGTGGTGTCCCGTCTCCCCCGGGTAGTGGTTTCCCCGTCTCCCCGGCGTAGTGGAAGTGTGATCAATGCCTCATGTCCCGATGGGACGCACGCGGGAATATGAGGCTCGGATCGTGCGTCTACACATTTGAGATGCTTGGCGACCGAGACAGAGGCCTGTTCCACCGACACTCCGACGATCCCGACGCGCCTGACCGCGTCGCTTGGAGCACACTCGACGGCTCCCTCATGGATCGGACGGCGGAGCTGAGACTGCGTCTGTTCCAGCTGGCCGAGGAACGCATCTTGGCGAGGGAATGGGGCCTCGCCGACGATCGGCTGTACCTCGAGGATCTCGATCTCGAGATCAACACCACCCGCGAGGCCTACGCCGGGACGGTGATCACGCAGCTGGCCATCCTGCGCGCCGAGCTCGACGGTCGCAATCAGGGATAGCGCCGGACGGGTCGCGCTCGTCTCGCGCAGCGGCTCACGATCGCCGCAGCCCGATCACGCACGCGGGGTGCTGCGGGTCGCGACGGGTGCCGTAGCCGAGGCGCCGCAGGTCCGCCTCGCAATCGTCAACCCGGTAGTCGCCGTGGAGCTCCACCTTCAGGCAGCGCACCTCCTCCGCCCAATCCGTCCCATCCCGCAACAACTCTCGCTCGGTGCCCTCCACGTCGACCTTCACGTAATCCACCTCCTCGCCCCGCTCACGCACCAGGGTGGCCAGCGACACCGCCGGCACCGGCGTGCCCTCGGCCGCTCCCGTGACCCGGTAATTGGAGGTCGCGCCCGGCCAACCTTGGTAGCGGACCTCGCCGTCACCGACCCATATCGCCGCGTGGATCACCTCGCAGCGGTCGGCCCAA
Source organism: uncultured Solirubrobacterales bacterium (assembly GCA_963731355.1). Classification (GTDB taxonomy): domain Bacteria; phylum Actinomycetota; class Thermoleophilia; order Solirubrobacterales; family Solirubrobacteraceae; genus Palsa-465. The sequence goes on from CAVSUS010000013.1 coordinate 31,461, forward strand.
GGCGCGATGTTCCGACGCGCCAAAGCGACGTTGTCCCCGTCTAGCTCGACTCCGAGCACGCGCGCGCCGGGGAAACGGCAGGCGAAGTCAGCGACGGTCAGGCCGATGTTCGCGCCGAGGTCCCAGATCGTTCGCGGCGTCCCGAGCTCAGGTGGCGGCAGGTGATAGCGGCGCGCGAACGTGCCCCACACGGTGGCAAGATCGGAACTACCGGGTCGCACCACCACCTCCCGACCGCCCAGCGCACGCAGCCGCAACCGCGCCATCGATGGGGAGCCGTCCCAGCGCGCGCCCGTCAAGCGGGCGTAGGTGCGCAGGCTCCGGCGGTCAGAGGTGACTCGGGCGGCGACGTAGCCGAGGCGCAACGCTTCCTGGGCGGGATCCGGAAGCGCCGCCAGGACTCGAGTCCACATGGCGGTTAAGTTTGCGCGCTGCTCACAGCCGGAGTGCCGTGAGCACGAGCGGCCCGGCTCCCGGGAGAGGACGCTGGGAGTAGATCGCGATGTGGTAGACGCCGGGCCGCAGGCGCCGGGCGTCGAACGAGACATTCACCGCCCTGCGCCCCACCGTGACGCGCCGCCGGTACAGCGTTCGGCCGCCGGGGCGGACCAGCGATACCGTGAGCCGGCCGCGCCCGGTCACCGCCACTCGCAACAGCAGCGTTCGCGGTCCGCCGAACCACCCGGTCACGATCCGCCCCGAGCTGCCGTCGCACCCGGTTGCGGTCAACAGTCCCGGTGCCGTCAGTCGGCCACCGGGACGGTAGGGGAGCAGGAACTGCTGGTGCAAGAACCGCCGGTCGCTTCGTGACGTGACGTCGATGAGGATGGGCCACCGCGGCTTTCGCACCTGCAGCCGCATGGCCGAATGGGCCGCCGGATAGGTCGCCGAACGGACCAGATGAACTCCGGAGGCCCGCCGCTCGATCCAGTAGGTGCGGATCGAATAGGCGCTCACACCGGCCGCCGGCTCAAACCAGAGGCGCCCTCGGACGACCGGTATCGAGCCGATCGCGACCTGCGGGCAGGCATCCGCGTTCCGGGCTCCGGGAGGCCAGCCGCTCACCTCGGGCTGACCCGGCGCGGGGCACACGCATACCGGCAGGGCCTGCTCCGTCGTGGAGCTCGCGCCGCTCGAATCGGTCACGCGAAGCCCCACGGGCACCACGCCCGGTGTCCTGAACGTCCGAGTGGCCGTTGGGCCGGTCGCGTCGGCGAAGCGGCCGGCCCCGGACAGATCCCAGTCCTGGCTCGCGATCTGGCCGAACTGATCCGTCGCCGTGGATTTGAACCCGACCGGTTGACCCACCACCGCCTGGGGAACCGACGCGGCGAACGTGGCCGTCGGGACACAGACCTGCGGAGGACCGGGCACGGGAACGTGCGACTGAGTCAAATCTGCCAGCGCCCGAGTCATCGCCTGCTGGAGCCCGGCGCTCGCCGGCGGCGCACCGGCGTATGTGGGGTCGCGCCAGGAGTCGAGGCCCCACGCGAACTGCATCGACCCGGAGCTGAAGACCTCGGCGCCGGAGCACGCGGTGTAGCGAACCGCGTCGGCGCGCAGCAGTGGCCCGTCGCTGCTGGCCGGCGGCCCGGAGTAGCTTAGGAGCGGCGTCACGGGCGGGACGTGACAGCCGGGCGTGATCTGATCGAGCTCGTAGCCCACTGTTCCCGGGAGCATGGACCCGGCGCTGAGGCCTGTGCCGGCAAACCACGGGTCGGTCGCCGCGGCGGGGATGACCGAGTAGTTGAGATACGCGTGATCTATCGCTCCTTGGAATTGCACGCCCTCGAGCTGGCACTCCGGCCGAGCCGGCTGAAGCCACCGAAACTGCGTGGTCTTCAAGGCCGGGTCGGGCTCGGGATCAGGCGCGTACTTGTACCCCACCATGGTCCGGCCGCCGTCCTCGTAGCGCACCTGCCAGAAACCCGTGTTCGCCCCCGTGAAGGCCAGGTTGACGCCCGCCGCCCGCGCCGCTTCCCAGCCGTCGCGCATCGCCTTGGTCCAGTATTCGCTGTGTCCGGCGGTCATGTCGAGGGTGTGATGGAGCAGGATGCTCGGGTCGGCGTCGACGTCGTCGTCGGTGGCGTAGCTCACCTCCCAGCCGCCCCGCTCCAGGAACCGGACCAGCGGGTATTCCCAGCTGAACAGAAGGCGATGGGCGTAGGGTCGGTCGAAGGAGACCTTCACGGCCGGCGGCGTCGTGTACAAGTCCCGCCCGCCCCACGTGTTGTAGGCCTGCCAAGTGTTCGTCGGAACCTGAACCAGGATCGCCGCGCGGTCGCCCACCGGCGCCTGAAGGATGAACGGGGTGAAGCCCGTCTGCCCCTTCGACGGTCCGGAGGTCAATCGGAACACCGCCAGGTAGTAGCCGGTGACCCAGTCGCTCGGCACCTTGAGCGTGTCGGTCACAGACCAGCCGGCGCGGATCTCCCCGGTCACCGGATCGGGCGGCGGAGCGCTCTGCTGCTGCATGCCCGCCTCGTCCAGCGAGCAGGTCCGGTCGAGGGTCGATCCGACCAGGCAGGTGATCCGCCGGCCGCCGCTGCCTCCGTACCACCCGAGCCGGCTGATCTCGATGCGGTACCGGGCGGCGGGATTCGTGTTGACCTGGAAGTTCAGCGTTCCGCCCGGGCGCACACTGGTCGCGCTCGCGTAGCCCTCGACGGGCGGGTTCGGGCTCAGCGGATCCTGCGTGGCGGCGGTCCAGTAGCTGTCGCCCGGCATGGCGTTCTCGGCCTGGACCGGGTTGGCGGCCAGCGCGGCCGGCGCGGCGATCAGCGTGAGCGCGAGCCCGATGCAAATCGCTAGCAAACCGCGCCGCGCACGGATCGCACGACTGGACGCTGAGCTACGAATGTCTTCCCCTCAGTCCGCGGTGCCCGGCCGCGCGAACAGGGTACACGTCAGCCCGACAGCCCGCGAGACACCCCGACCAGCCCGGGCCTGGCGGGCCCGCGAGGCCGCGCACTACGACCTTCCCCCGCACCCTGGCCTCGACATGGCTGTACCCTCCTCTTTCTAGGATGGCGACCGCCGAGGAGACCCCGGCCTTCGGAAGGCCGATTAACCCGCACGCCAGCGCGCTCGCACACGAGTGGCGGCGGCTGACGCGAGCCGCGACCGCGGTGGCGCTGTTCACGGCGCCGGCGTTCTTCCTCATCCTCTACGACACCAACAACGTCAGCCTGGTGTGGTCGCTGCTCATCACCGCGATCGCGGTGATCATGTTCCGTGGCCTCGTGGAGGTCGTGGTCCGGAAGCTGATCCCCTCCCCCAGCCTTTACGGCGCGGAGGAGAGCCTCAAGGCGGACGACATCGTCGCCCGCCGGCGCTACTGGTTCTGGCGCACGAAGTTCCGCCGGCTCCCGGTCTACATCGCGTTCATCCTGCTCCTGCTCGCGTTCTGCCAGGTGCTGTTCTCGTTCGCCGGCATCAGCGCCCCGTTCTTTCACCCCTTCCAGGGGCTGCGGCAGATCTTCCCGCCCGACACGCTTCCCCAGCTGGGGCTGATCTTCATCCAGCTGCCGCTCCTGTTCTTCGTCAACTTCGCGATCTTCTTCGGCCCGTTCCTGTTCTTCGCGGTGCGCCAGATCCGGGGCTACGAACCCGGCGACGCGAGCTGGGGGGTGAAGATCGACGACGTCCGCGGCCAGGCCGAGGCCAAGGAGGAGATCACGCGCGTGATCACCCTGTGGCAGTCGGGCGAGGAGTTCGAGAAGGCGGGCGGAAAACGCGAGCGTGGGCTGCTGTTCCTCGGCGCGCCGGGGACCGGGAAGACCATGATCTCCAAGGCGATCGCCACCAACTTCAATTGCCCGTTCGTGACCATCCCCGGCTCGGGCTTCGCCGGGATGTTCATCGGCATGGACGCGATCACGGTCCAGTTCCTCGCCCACAAGGCGCGCAGGCTGGCCAAGAAGTGGGGCGGACAGTGCATCGTGTTCATCGACGAGATCGACGCCGTGGGCACCCGCCGCCAGCAACTGGGCCCCTCGGCGGTCGGATCGGAGCCGGCCTCGATCCACGACTTCTGCTTCTTCGGCCCCAACGGCTCCCTGACCCCGACCGGCGACCTGGTCATCGAGTCGCGGGCCTGGCGTGAGCGGCTGTTCGCGCAGCGGGCGGACGCGGCCGGTAGCGGCTACGCCACGTTCATGGACCGCGCGACCGAGCGGATCCGCCGCTTCTACCCGGGCTTCGGGATGGGCGGCGCCGGCGGCATGGCGCTCAACCAGCTCCTGGTGGTGATGGACGGGATCGACGAGCCGCCGATGGTGCGCAAGTTCATGACCAACCGGGTCAACACGTTCCTCGACGCGATGTTCCTGGTGCCGCGCAAGCTCGGCCCGATCCCGCTCCGCATGCGGCCGCCGCGGCCGCGCCAGGAGCAGATCTACTTCATCGGCGCCTGCAACGTGCCGATCACGGTGCTCGATCCGGCGCTGACCCGGCCGGGACGGATGGGCCGCCACATCTGGTTCCGCACCCCGACCAAGGACGACCGGCTCGACATCCTGGACCTGTACATCAACAAAGTCGACCACGAGCCCGACCTCGACACCCCCCGCCGGCGCGACGAGCTGGCCCGGATCACGAACGGCTACTCGCCGTCGATGATCGAGCAGTGCTGCTCGATGGCGCTGACGATCGCCCACTCCGAGGGACGCCGCCGGTTTCGCTGGGAGGACATCGTCGAGGCGATGACGACCGTCGAGTCGGGGACCGCGCAGAACATCGAGTACATCCAGGAAGAGACGCGCGCGGTCGCTATCCACGAGGCGGGACACGCCGCCGCCGGTCACGTGTACCTGGAGAAGGACGTCCTCTCCACGCGGCTCTCGATCCGCAAGCGCGGCGGCTCGCTCGGCCACTACCAGAGCATGGAGAAGGACGAGCGCTTCTCCCACTTCCGCAGCTACGTGATGGGCGAGCTGGTCATGACGCTCGGAGCGATGGCCGCCGAACAGGTCTTCTACGGTGAGAACTCCCAGGGCGTGAGCGGAGACGTCTACGCCGCCACTGCTACGGCGGCGTCGATGGTCGGGATCTGGGCCATGGGTCCGGACCCGGTCACGATCGACAAGCTCGACGTCGACGAGAACGCGGACGAGGTCCTCCGGCGCCTCGAGCGGATCGGGTCGACGGTCATGAATCGCGCCACCGGCGGCGGTGGGATCTTCAATGACAATCCCCTCGGCGCGGTTCTGGGCGACCGCGACAAGCGCCGGGCTGCCGCGCAGATACTCGGGCAGGCCTACGTGAGCGCGTATGCGCTGATGGCGACCAACCGCGAGCCGCTCGAACGCATCGCGGACACGCTGATCGAGCGCAAGGAGATGCACGGCGACGAAGTGGTCGACCTCCTGAACAGCGTCAGGCTCACGCGGCCCGAGATCGACCTGATGGACGACAGCACGTGGCCGAAGGTGTGAGCGACCGGCCTCCGATCGTGCGCGCGAACGACGCGGCGGAGCCCCTCAGCGGGGTCGTCGGCGTCTCGAGGGGGCATTACCGGCGCGAGCCGGAGTCCTCGCCCCATTCCCGCAAGTTCGTGGTGGTGACCGTGGCGCTGGGCGCGATCGCAATCGCCGCGATCGTGAGCGCGATCTTGATCCTGGCCGGCGGCGGCCACGCGGGCCCGCCCGCCCAGTGGTCGGCGTGGTCCCCTTCGCAGGGCGGGATCGCGGGTGAGCGTCAGATCGCGGACGAGGTCGCGCCCTTTTATCGGGCCACCCCGGCGACGCAGCTCGCGGTCGTGACCGTGCAGAACGTGTCGGGCACCGGCAACGAGCAGGTCGCGGTGCGCGACCCCAACAACGGCACGCTCGCCGGCCTCACCGGCACGACCGCGGTCTTCAACGTCTGCGGGCTGGGAACGAACTGCGCGATCGCCGCCGGCACCCCGTCGAGCTCACGCTTGCTGCTGCTGCGCCGGGAAGCCCTCGAGCTCTCGCTCTACACGTTCAAGTACATCGGCAGCATCAGCAACGTGGTGGCGATCCTTCCGCCGGGCCACACCTCCACCACCAACCCGCAGAAGCTCACGCCCAACCCGCCCGCGCCGGGTAGCGCGAGCACAACCACCTCTCCGCTGGACGTGGCGGTTGTCTTCGAGCGCGGCAGCCTGAAGAGCTTCCTCGGCCAGCCCCTTCGCGCCACGCTCCCCGAACAGGTTCCGCCGCTGCCCTCGCAGATGAATGCGGCGCCGGAAGCCGAGCTGGTGAGCGTGGTCACCTCGCAGGCACTGTTCAAGCAGCAGCTGGTGCAAGCCCAGGACGGCACCAGCGTGCTCGTGCTCGACCCGCTTCCGCCGCAGTAGGCGAGCGGTCCTCACCCTTCTCGATGCCCGCGCCCGGGCACTGCGCGCTCGTACCCCTCGCAGCGCAGGACCGGCACGCGCGGATATCGGGGGAACCGCTCCGGCTCGGTCCGCGAGCGCCGGCACAGCGAGAACACCGAGCCGCGCGTGTTGCGGACGAGTTGCTGGTGGCGGCAGGAATCGCAGAGGCCGGCTTTCTGCGGGCCGGCGCTCACGAGTCGCGGGTGGCTTCCTCGAGCGCGATAACGAACGACGAGTAGCGTCGGCCGGTCACCTGCTCGAGGGCGAGCTCGCACGTCCGGTTGCTGGATACGCAGGCGTCGAACGAGCCGTTGTCGAGCTCCTGGGCCACGTCGCGCAGCGCCGAGGCCGGAAGCTCGGGATGGAGCCAGCCGCGATCCCCGGCCATCCCACAGCAGCCGGTCGCGGCCGGGACCTCCACCTCGTCGGCGAGGCGCGCGGTGATCGCCGCGAGCTTGCTGGAGAGCCCCAGGTGAGTCGCGCTGCAGTTGGGGTGCACGAGGACCCTGCCGAGCCTGTGGCGCACCTCGAGGTGGTCGAGCAGGTGGTCGTGGACCCAGGCGATCGAGTCGAGCACCTCGATCCCGTCCGGGGCCACCTCGCCGATCAGGCCGTAGGCGCACGAGCTGGCGTCGATCACCACCGGGAGCCGACCGCCGTCGCTCCAGCGATGAAGGGCGGATGCGACTCGCCCGGCCATCAGCCGCTGTCCCGTGGTGTAGCCCTTCGAGCTCCACGGGGTGCCGCAGCAGTGACCGGCGACGTCGCCGGGAATCCACACCGGGCGGCCGGCGCGCCGCGAGACCGCCACGAGCGCCTCGGGGACGGTCGGATGCTCGGCACCGCCACGGCGATTGCCGAAGATCCGGTTCAGGCACGCCGGCAGGTACACCGCGGCCGCGCCCTCGCGGACGGTGAAGGGCAGCTGTGACGGGGCCGCCGCCGGCAGGGTTCGACCCGAGGCCCGCGCGGCCAGTCCGCCGCCGATCCTCAGCGCGCCACGGGCTACGCGCTCGAGGGCCCCAAAATGGTTTGCTGCCAGAGCGCCGGCCCGCGTGGCCGGCGCTCTGTGCTGTCGTACCCGGAGCGCCTTGATCAGCTTGCCGGTGTCGATGGCGACCGGGCAGGCGCCGGCGCAGGATCCGTCGGCGGCGCACGTCTCGACGGCCTCGTATTCGTACTGCTTGAGCAGCGCCTCGAGCACCGGTGAGTCCGCCGGCTGGCGCGCCATCTCGCGCCGGACGGCGATTCGCTGGCGCGGCGTGGTGGTGACGTTGCGCGACGGACACACCGGCTCGCAGAACCCGCACTCGATGCACTTGGTCGCCACCTCCTCTATCTCCGGCGTGGACTTGAGGTTGCGCAAGTGGACGCCCGGTTCTCGGTTGAGCACGATCCCGGGCCCCAGGATCCCCGCGGGATCGGCTAGCTGCTTGATCTGCCACATCAGCTCGGTCGCCTTGGAGCCCCATTCGAGCTCCACGAACGGCGCCATGTTCACCCCGGTGCCGTGCTCTGCCTTGAGCGAGCCGTCGTACTTGCCCACGATCAGTTCTGCGAGGTCGTGGATGAACGCGTCGTAGCGCTCGAGGTCCTCCTGCTTGCCGAAGTCGGGCATGAGCATGAAATGGAGGTTCCCCGCGGAGGCGTGCCCGGCGAGCCCCGGCAGGAAGCCGTGCTTGCCCAGCACCGCCTGCAGGTCCTTGGCCGCCTCCGCCACGCGCTCGGGGCGCACGCACACGTCCTCGACGATCAGCGCCGCGCCCTGTGGCCGAACCGCGGCCAGCAGCCCGTGCATTCCCTCGCGGACGTGCCAGAGCATCTCGATCTCGTCCCGGTCTCGGGTGAAGCGCGGCTCGTCGATCACGCGACGGCCGGCGAAGATCTCGAGCGCCGCTTGCTCGGATGCGTCGAGGCTGTCCGGGTCGTCCGCCCGGAACTCGACCAGCACCGCGGCCGACTCGGGCGGGAGCGTCTTCCAGCGCTCCGGCGTCCCGGGCATGTTGTAGGCGGCCGCGATCAGGGTGGGGGCCACCATGAGCTCGGTGGCGCTCGCGCCGGCGGCGACCAGCGGTCCGACGGCGTCGGCGGCGGCGTCGATGTCCTCGAAGGGAACCAGCGCGATCGTGGCGTGCCGGCCAAACGGGACGGTATCCAGCACGGCCTCGGCCACGAACGCGAGCGTCCCCTCCGACCCCACCACCAGCCGCCTGAAGATCTCGAGCGGCCGATCGGCGTCGAGGAACGCGCACAGGCGGTAGCCCATCGTGTTCTTGATCTTGAATTTGCTCGCCACCCGCTCGGCCAGTTCCCGGTCGGCGCGCAGCTCGTCGCGGATCCGCTCCAGCCCGCGCGCGAGCTCGGGGGCCGCGGCCGCGAAGCGCTCCTCGGCGTCGGGGGCGGCGGTGTCGATCACCGCCCCGGAGGCCAGCACCAAGGTCATCGCGCTGACCGTGGAGTACGGGTCCGCCCACGTGCCGCAGCGCATCCCGCCCGAGTTGTTGGCGATCACTCCGCCGACGCAGGCAATGTCGCTCGAGGCAGGATCCGGACCGAGCCTTCGCCCGTGCCTGGCCAGCAGCCGATTCACGTGCCCGAGGAGCATTCCCGGCTGCGCGCGCACGCGCGCGCCACCGTCGAGGACGCGTAGCCGCTGCCAGTGGCGGCGGACGTCGACCAGCACCGAGTCGGTCTGCGACTGGCCGTTGAGCGAGGTCCCGCCGGCGCGGAAGACCAGCGGCGTACGCGAGCGCGACGCCCACCGGACGAGCCTGACGACGTCGTCGGTGTCGTGGGGCATCGCCACCGCCCTCGGGATCAGCCGGTAGGGGCTCGCGTCGGAGGCGTACTTGATGAGATCGAGCGCGCTCGTCAGGACGCGGTCTTTGCCCAGCGCCTCGATCAGGCCTGTGCGGAGCGGCTCCGGTGTCCCCGCTGCCACCCATTCGGGCGCGCGGTCCGGGGCCGGCGCAGGGGCCGGCGGCTCGGGCGCGATTCGACGGAAGTCTGCGCGAACTAGGGCCACTTGGTTATTCCATCCACATACCCGAAGCCACGCGCGCCTGCACCAGGCGCGGCCCATCGTCGGCGGCGATCGCCTCGCGCAGGGTGTGAGTCAGCTCTTCGCGGCTCGAGACGTCGCGCGCCGGGACGCCGTACCCCCGCGCCACCGCGGCCGTGTCGAGCGCCGGCAGCTCGAGTCCCGGCGCTCCCGACACCTGCTCGAGCGCGGCGAACCACTTGAGGATCATGTACTCGTCGTTGCGGAGCACCAGAAACGTGACCGGCGCGTGGTAGGCCACCGCCGACCACAGCGCGGTGATCCCGTACTGGGCCGAGCCTTCGCCGACCACGCAGACGACCGGGCGCTGCGGTTGCGCGATCTGCACGCCGACCGCGGCGGAGATGCCAAAGCCCAGTCCACCGCTCCCCGAGAAGTAGTAGCTCCCCGGCCTCGACAGACGCAGCCGGTTGCGTAGCGCAAACGTGCTCGAGGGAGTCTCCACCACAGCGATCCCGTCATCCGGCCAGGCCTCGGCCAGGGCCGCCATTGCCTCCGAGCCGCTCATCGGGTTGGTAGGTTGCGGGTCCGGGGCTGGGGGCCGGGCCTCGAGCGCCGGGCGGCCTTCGGCGGGGTCCACCAGTTCCACCAGGCGCTGGAGGGCGAGCGCGACGTCGCCTATGATCGAGTCGCCCATCGGCGCACGGGCGGCTTCGGCGGGATCGCTGGTGATCGCGACGAGCGATGCGCCGTCCGGTAGCAGAGGCCCGGGGAGATACGGGTAGTACGGGAATACCGACGAGCCCACGACCAGGACCAGGTCGTGGCCCTTGAGTGTCTCGGCAATCGCTCCGATTGCCGGCGGCAGTATCCCGACGAAGTTCCGGTGGCCTTCCGGGAAGCCGAGCCGGCTTCCACCGGTCGCCGGCGCGGCCCACACCGGCAGCCGCTGCTTTTCGGCCAGCGCCACCGCGGCGTCCCAACCGCCGCTGGCGTCGATGTCGGGGCCGGCCACGAGCACGGGGTCTCGGGCGGCGTGCAAGGTCTCGGCGAGCTGCGCGATGGCGGCGGGGTCCGGAGCGGCACGACCGTTGATGATCCGGCGTCTAGCGTGGGTCAGGCGATCGACGTCGGCCTCGGTCGCCCAGTCGTCCATCGGGATCGAGACGAACGCGGGTCCCCGTGGCGGCAGCGAGGCGTGGTGGATGGCCCGTGCGATCGCCCCGGGAACGTCCTGCGCGCGAGGCGGCTCATGGCTCCATTTGACGTATGGCTGCGGACCGACGGTCGCTTCCCGGTTGGTCAGGAGGGCCTCGATCTCGATCTGCGGGCGCACCTGCTGGCCGGCGGTGATGACCAGCGGGGACTTGTTCGCCTGCGCGGTGAAGATCGCGCCCACGGCGTTGCCGACGCCCGGTGCCGTGTGCAGGTTGACGTGCGCGGGCCGCCCGGTGGCCTGCGCGTACCCGTCCGCCATGCCCACGACGACCGCCTCCTGGAGGCCGAGCACGTACCGAAAATCCTCGGGAAAATCGGCCAGCATCGGCAGCTCGGTGGAGCCGGGATTTCCGAACGTGGTCGTGATTCCGTGGGCGCGGAACAGCTCGAACGTCGCTTCCCGGACCGTCGGCATCAGGGTGTGGCCTCCTCCTCGTCCTCGTTGGTCGGGGCTGGACCCTAGCGGCTGTCGTTTGCTGGGCGCTCCATCGCGGGCAGCACGGCGTCGACGAGGCGCAGGAGCGTCTCGGTCAGCATGGTGTGCATCTGCTGCCGGGTGAACCGCTTGTGGGCGAGCCATTCCCGCGTGGCGTTCTCGGCGAACGCGCCGTAGCAGCGCAGAAGGCCGCGCAGCGCCGGCGAGGCCTCGCCGGGTGAGGCCAGCCCCAGGACGCCGATCATGCTGTCGACGCTCTTGTCGCGGGCGCGATCCCAGATGCGTTCGGCCTCGGGGTCGCGTCCGAGACCCGCCCCCCCGACGGTGGCCAGCCACATCTTGCGGTTGCGCCAGATCGCCTCGAGCCAGCGGTCGACGCTGTCGGACAAGCGCTCTTCCGGCGTGGTGGCTGGGGCGCATTCGGGCACCTGCACCGGGATCGCCCGGAGCATGTCCTTGGTCAGCTCGAGATACAGGTCGCGTTTCGTGCCGAAGTAGTGGTGAAGGAGACCCCGGGTGACGCCAGCGGCCCGCGCGACGTCCTCCATCGCCACCTCCCCGTACGGCCGCTCGGCGAGCAGGGCCGCCGCGCAGTCGAGGATCTGGCGGCGCCGCTCGTCGTAGTCGAGCCGCGTCCGGGCGGAGGGCGACCGGGCCGCGACCGAGGGCGAGCGGGCGGCGGAGTTCATCCGACGGTCGCCGGCACGCTGTCCTCGTAGCGCTCCTCGCGCGCGGCCTTCTCGACCAGGGAGGCCGGCGGCTCGAAGCGCTCTCCGTAAGCTTGCGCGAGCTCGCGCGCGCGGGCGACGAAGGCGCCGGGACCGGTGCCGTGGACCGGATGCTCGTAGCCGTTGATGTATTGGAGCACGCCGCCGGTCCATCCCGGGAATCCGATCCCGAGGATCGAGCCGATGTTGGCGTCGGCGACCGACTCGATCACGCCCTCGTCCAGGCACTTCACCGCCTCGATCGACTCGATGAACAGCATCCGCTCCTCGAGGTCCTCGAGGTTGATCGTGCTCGGATCCTCGACCGACGGGAAGGCGTCGCGCAGACCCTTCCAGAGCCCCGCCCGCTTGCCGTTCTCGTCGTACTCGTAGAAGCCGGCGCCCTCGAGCCTGCCCGGACGGTGGAACTCGTCGAGCATCCGGTCGATCACCTCCTCCGAGGGATGCTGGCCCCAGCCGCCGGACGCCCCACCGTTCGCGCCGGCGGCCTCCTTGGACGCGTCGCGGATCTTGCGCATGAGCTTCATGTTCAGCTCGTCCGAGAGCTGAAGCACCGGCGCCGGGTACCCGGCCTGCGAGGACGCCTGCTCGATCGTCGGCGCGGGGATGCCCTCGAGCAGCATCGCGATCGACTCGTTGATGAACGTACCGATCACCCGGCTGGTGAAGAACCCACGGCGGTCGTTGACGACGATCGGCGTCTTGGAGATCAGCTTGGCGACGTCGAGCGCGCGGTAGAGCGTCTCATCGCCGGTCTTCTCGCCCTTGATGATCTCGAGCAGCGGCATCTTGTCCACGGGGCTGAAGAAGTGCAGGCCGATGAAGTCCTCGGGCCGCGAGGCCGCCTCGGCGAGGCCGGTGATGGGGAGCGTCGACGTGTTGGTGGCGAGCAGCGCGTCGGGCTTGACGTGGGGCTCGATCTCCTGGAACACGGCGTGCTTGATCTTGGGGTCCTCGAACACCGCCTCGATCACGAGCTCGGCTCCGGACGCATCGGAGGCGTCGCCGGTCGGGGTGATCCTCGCCAGCAGCGCGTCCGCCTGCTCCTGTGTGGAGCGGCCCCTTTCGAGGGCCTTCTGGACGAGCTTGCGCGAGTAGTCCTTGCCCTTCTCGGCCGCCTCGAGCGAGACGTCCTTGAGGATCACCTCGATCCCCGCCTTCGCGCACACGTAGGCGATCGCGGCGCCCATCATGCCGGCGCCGAGAACGGCCGCCCGTCCCGGCTGGAATCGCTCGATGCCCTCCGGCCTTCCCCGTTCGCCGCTCGCGCGCTGCATGTCGAAGAAGAACGCCTGGATCATGTTCTTGGCTACCTGGCCGGTGGCGAGGTCGACGAAGTAGCGGCTCTCGATTTCGCTCGCGCCGTCGAAGTCGACCTGGGCCGCCTCGACGGCGGCGGCCAGGATGTGGTGCGGCGCGGGGTAGTTGGCGCCCTTGAGCTGCTTTCGCAGGTTGGCCGGGAACGCGGGCAGGTTCTGCGCGAACTTCGGGTTCGACGGCGTCCCGCCCGGGATCTTGTAGCCCTCGACGTCCCAAGGCTGGACTGCGTCGGGGTTGGCCTTGATCCACGCCTGGGCGGCCGGGATCAGCTCATCGCGACTGGCGACGAGCTCGTCCACGATGCCCACCTCCTTGGCCTTGGCCGGCCGCAGCCGCTGGCCCTGGAGGAGCAGCTGCATCAGCGCGTCGACGATCCCGAGCATCCGTACCGTCCGCACGACCCCGCCACCCCCGGGCAGCAACCCGAGCCGGACCTCGGGGAAGCCCAGCTGCACGGCCGGGTCGTCGACCGCGATCCGGTGGTGACAGGCCAGACAGATCTCGAGGCCGCCGCCCAATGCGGCGCCGTTGATGGCGGCAACTACCGGCTTGCCGAGGGTCTCGAGCCGGCGGAGCTGGCCCTTGGTCTCGCGCAGCCCCGCCGCGATCTGCGGAGCGTCGTTCCTGGTGGCGAGCTTCAGCTCGTTTAGGTCCGCGCCGGCGAAGAACGTCTTCTTGGCCGAGGTGATGATCACGCCGGTGATCTGCTCGCGCTCGGCCTCGAGCCGGTCGACGGTCGCAGCCATCGATTCCCGATAGGCGGCGTTCATGGTGTTGGCCGACTGGTTGGGGTCGTCGAGCGTGAGCAGGACGATGCCGTCCTGGTCGGTTTCCCAGCGGATGGTTGACGTGGTGTCCCCCATTTAGAGGGCCTCCACGACGGTCGCGATCCCCATCCCGCCCCCCACGCACAGCGTCGCCAGGCCATAGCGGCCCCCGGTGCGGTGAAGCTCGTCGATGAGCGTCCCGAGGATCATCGCGCCGGTGGCGCCGAGCGGGTGCCCCATCGCAATCGCCCCGCCGTTGACGTTTACCTTCCCCATGTCGAGGTCCATGTCCTTGACGAACCGCAACACGACCGCGGCGAACGCCTCGTTGATCTCGACCAGGTCGAGGTCGCCGACGGTCATTCCGGCCTTCTGGAGCGCCTTGCGGCTCGCCGGCGCGGGGCCGGTGAGCATGATCGTCGGATCGGCGCCGGTGACCGCGGTGGCCAGGATGCGCGCCTTGGGCGCGAGCCCCTGCTCGGTCCCTACCTCCTGGTTGCCGATCAGCGTCAGCGCCGCGCCGTCGACGATCCCCGAGGAGTTGCCAGCTGTGTGCACGTGGTCGATCTTCTCGACCCAGTGGTACTTCTGGAGCGCGACGGCGTCAAAGCCGCCCATCTCGCCGATCATCTGAAACGACGGCTTCAGGTTCGCGAGTGACTCCACCGTGGTGTCGGGGCGGATGTGCTCGTCGTGGTCGAGGACGACGTTTTCGCTCAAGTCCTTGACCGGGATCACGGAGCCGTCGAACTTCCCCTCGGCCTGGGCGGTCGAGGCCCGCTCCTGCGAGCGGGCGGCGTAGACGTCGACGTCCTCGCGGCTGAAGCCCTCGAGCGTCGCGATCAGGTCCGCGCTGATGCCCTGGGGGACGAAGGAGCCGTCGTAGGCGGTCTCCGGGTCCATGATCATCGCGCCGCCGTCCGAGCCCATCGGCACCCGCGACATCGACTCGACGCCGCCGGCCATCACCAGGTCCTCCCACCCGGAGGCGACCTTCTGGGCCGCGATGTTGACGGCCTCGAGGCCCGAGGCGCAGAAGCGGTTGAGCTGCACGCCGGCGACGGTCTCGGGCAGCCCGGCCTTGATGGCCGCGGCCCGGGCGATGTCCGCCCCCTGGTCGCCGATCGGCGAGACACAGCCGAGGACCACGTCGTCGACCCGCTTGGGATCGAGATGATCGTTGCGGATCAGCGTGTCGTGCATCAGACCGACGACGAGATCGACCGGCTTGACCGTGTGCAGCGACCCGTTGACCTTCCCCCGGCCGCGGGGGGTCCGGATCGCGTCGAATACCAGCGCTTCGCTGTTGCTCATTGCTCGTGCTCCTCTTCGGGGGTGCTCGATGCTAGCAGGGTCTATTGGCGCTTCGCCAATAGCTTCGCGCACACCGCCTGCGTTCGGATGAGCCTTGGGGTTACGACCAGCTGGCCTCCTCGAGCCGTTGGGAGGCCAGCTGGTCGCACCCAAGGCTTTTACTATACTTTATGAAGTGACCACCTTCAGACGGCTGCTCGCATTTCTACGTCCCTATCGCAAGAGCGTCGTCTGGTCGTTTCTGCTCGCCGCCGGTGCGATGGGGTCGACCGTCCTCATCCCATACCTGACCGGGCGGGCCATCGACACGATCCGAGACCATCACCGGCAAGGACTGGTTCTGTGGGCGATCGCGATCGTCGCGGCCGGGCTGGCCCGGCTCGTGCTGAGCGTCTTCCGCCGGCTCGTCGCCGGCCGCGTCTCGCTGGGCGTCGAGGTGGATCTCCGCAACCGTCTTTACGGGCATCTGCAGCGGCTCGAGCTCTCGTTCTTCGACCGCCAGCAGACCGGCCAGCTGATCTCTCGCGCCACCGTCGACCTCCAGTCGGTGCGTTTCTTCTTGGGTTACGGGCTGATCTTCATCGCGCAGTCGCTGCTTTCGCTGCTGCTCGCCGCGGTGGCGATGTTCGCGCTCCAGCCCGCACTCGCGGGGCTGGCGCTCGCGCCGCTGCCGCTGGTGGTGCTGATCGCGTTCATGTACGGGCGCCGGTCGCGGCCGGCGCTGCAGGAGGTCCAGCAGCGGATCGCCGAGGTCACCGCGGACGCGGAGGAGAACATCTCCGGCGTGCGCGTGGTCAAGGCCTTCGCGCAGGAGGGGCGCCAGCTCGAGGGGTTCCGCCATTCGGTGGCGCGGGTGTTCGACCAGGCGGTCTACGCGACCAAGATCCAGGCCCGGTTCAGCCCCCTGATCAGCTTTCTGCCCAACCTCGGACTCGCTCTGATCCTGTTCGTCGGCGGCCGCGACGTCATCCATGGTTCGCTGACCCTCGGGCAGTTCACCGCGTTCTACGCCTACCTGCTGATCCTCATATCGCCGATGCGGACGCTCGGGTACATGCTGAGCGCCGCCCAGCGCGCAACTGCCTCCGGCGCGAGGATCTTCCAGTTGCTCGACCGGGAGCCGCACATGACGGCTCCCGCTGACGCTCCGTCGCTGCCCCCGGGCCGGGGCCACGTGGTCCTCGACGGCGTGGGACTTACGTTCGATGGCGCTGCTCGACCCGCGCTGCGCGACATCGACCTCGAGATCGAGGCTGGGACCACGGTCGCGCTGGTGGGAGCAATGGGATCGGGCAAGACCGCGCTGGTGTCGCTGTTGCCGAGGCTCTACGACGCCACGGAGGGGAGCGTCCAGATCGACGGCGCCGATGTGCGCTCGGTGGACCTGCTGAGCCTGCGCCGCGAGATCGCCACGGTGAACGACGACCCGTTCCTGTTCTCGGCGACCGTGCACGACAACATCGCCTACGCCCGTCCAGAGGCGACCCGCGAGGAGGTGGAGCGCGCGGCGCGCGCGGCCCAGGCTCACGACTTCATCGCCGCGCTCCCCGATGGCTATGACACGCTGATCGGCGAGCGCGGGCTGACCGTCTCCGGCGGCCAGCGCCAGCGGATCGCGATCGCCCGGGCGATCCTCGCCGATCCCCGGATTCTCATCCTCGACGACGCGACGTCGTCGGTCGACGCGTCCACCGAGTACGAGATCAAACAGGCGCTGCAGGCCGTGATGGCAGGGCGGACGACGATCGTGATCGCCCACCGCCTGTCGACCATCGCGCTCGCCGATGAGATCGTCGTGCTCGAGGATGGCCGGATCGCGGCGCAGGGCGACCACGACGAGCTGCTCGAGCGCTCGCCGCTGTACCGCGAGATCGTCGAACAGGGGATGCCCGAACAGGTGTTCATGACCCGCAAGCCGCTCGAGGCACAGGTGGCAGGGCTATGAGCCGCTTCGCGGATATCCGGCGCCGCCTGCGTCAGACCGGGGGCCGGGGACGAAAGCTCCGCGGGCTGATCGAGCTGCTAGCTCCTTACCGCTGGCGTGTGCTCGCGATGTTCGTGGCGCTGGTCGCCGCCACCGGAGCCGCGCTCGCGCCCGCGCCGCTCGCGAAGCTCGCGATCGACGACGGAATCAACCGCCACGACATAGGCGCCCTCGATCTGATCGTCGGTTTGTTCCTCTTGTCCGCCCTCGTCTACGTGGTCGCCTCCTACGCGCAGACGTACCTCGTCGGCTGGGTGGGACAGCGGGCGTTGCAGGACCTCCGCATACGGCTGTTCGCCCACCTCCAGCGCCTCTCGATCGGCTTCTACTCACGAAACCGCGCTGGGGTCATCATCTCGCGGCTCACCAACGACGTCGAGGCGCTCGACCAGCTCATCTCGGATGGGATCGCCACGCTGTTCCAGTCGGGGCTCACGTTGATCGGGGTGGTCGTGATCCTGTTCGTGCTCGACCCGCACCTGGCGTTGCTGACGTTCATCGCTCTGCCGATCCTGGCGGCGGGCGGGCTGGCGTTCCGGATCGCCTCGGCGGACGCGTGGCGGCTCACGCGCGAGAAGATCGCTTTGATCACCGGCTACCTCCAGGAGTCGCTGTCGGGGATCAGGGTCGTGCGCGCGTTCGGACAGGAGCCCAAGCACATCGCCCGCTTCCGCGAACTCAACGAGGACAACCGCAAGGCGAACATGACCACGATCAACCTGAATGCGGCGTACTTCCCGGGCGTCGAGCTGCTGTCCGCTCTGGTCACGGTCGAGATCCTGGTGGTCGGCGGAATCGAGGCGATCAACGGGCACACCTCGACCGGTGTGGTGTTCGCGTTCATCGCCGCGCTCAACAACTTCTTCGACCCGATCCAGCAGCTCTCGCAGCTCTACAGCACCTACCAGTCAGGCATGGCCGCGCTCGACAAGATCTTCGACCTGCTCGACGAGGAGCCGGAAATCGTCGATGCTCCAGGGGCGCCCGACCTGCCGCGGGTGCGGGGCGAGCTGCGCTTCGACGAGGTCTCGTTCCGGTACGGCTCAGACGAGGACGGCGAGTGGGCACTGCGCGACATCGATCTGGTGGTACCGGCGGGACAGACGGTCGCCCTGGTGGGCGAGACCGGGGCCGGGAAATCGACGTTCGCCAAGCTCGTGGCCCGCTTCTACGACCCGACCTGCGGGCGAGTCCTCCTCGATGGCCACGACCTGCAAGCGGTGACCGCGCACTCGCTCCGCTCGCAGCTCGGGATCGTGCCCCAAGAGGGTTTCCTGTTCAGCGGCACGGTCCGCGAGAACATCTCGTTCGGGCGCCGCTCGGCGACAGACGAGGAGATCGCCGCCGCCGCCCACGCGGTCGGCGCGGACTCGTTCATCGCCGAACTCGAGCACGGGTACGACACCCAGGTCGGCGAGCGGGGAGTTCAGCTGTCGGCCGGCCAGCGCCAGCTGCTGGCGTTCGCCCGGGCTCTGGTCGCCGATCCCCGGATTTTGGTTTTGGACGAGGCCACCTCGAACGTCGACGTCCATACAGAGAGCCTGATCGAGCAGGGGATGCGGCGGCTGCTCGCCGGCCGGACCGCGATCGTGATCGCCCACCGGCTCTCCACGATCCGGGGGGCCGGCCGGATCGTGGTGCTCGAACATGGTCGCGTGGTGGAGCAGGGAACCCATGAGGAGCTGCTCGACGCCGGCGGGCGCTACTGGCGCCTGTACCGCGACTGGGCCGAGCAGGCGGCGGCCTAGCCGCTTGTTTGCCGGCGGCTTCCGTATGGTCCGGGGTTACTGATGCCGATCACGGTCACGAGACTTGCGATCACGCCGGTCAAGAGCACGCGTCTGCGCGCCGTCGAGCAGATCCGATTGGGTCGCGCCGGCGTACGCGAGAACCGGCGCTTCTACCTGATCGACGCCCGCGATCACCTGTTGAACGGAAAGCGCCTCGGGGCATTGTGCGCGCTCGTGGCGGACTACTCCGAGTCCTCGGAATCGGGACGGCGGCTGCGACTGACGTTCCCGGACGGGCGCGTGCTCGAGCACGAGGTCACGCCGGGTGCGGAGATCACCACGCGCTTCTTCTCGACCACCGCCAGAGCGCGGCTGATCGAGGGGCCGTGGTCCGCGGCCCTCAGCGAGTACGCCCGGCGACCGGTTCGGCTCGTCGAGGCGAATGGCTCCGCGGTCGACCGCCTCGAGCCCGGCGTGGCCTCGCTGATCTCGCGCGCGTCGCTCGCGCGGCTGGCCGCCGAGGGCGGCGAGCGAGACGTCGACGCGCGCCGGTTCCGGATGCTGATCGAGGTCGACGGAGTGGCCGCCCACGCCGAGGACGGGTGGGTCGGCAAGCGCACCCGGATCGGCGAGGCGGCGGTGGGGTGGATCGGCCACGCCGGCCGGTGCCTCACCACCGGTCGAGACCCCGAGACCGGGGTCATCGACCTCCCCACGCTCGACATCCTGCGCAGCTATCGAGGGGGGTCGGAGACCACCGAGCCCCTTCCCTTCGGGATCTACGGGGAGGTGGTCCAGGAGGGCGTGGTGCGGGTCGGCGACGAGGTCGAGGTCTTTTCGCTCCAATAGGCTGTTGCCCCTATGGGCGAGGAGCGCGTCTTGATCGAGGTGGCCGATCACGTGGCCACCGTCACGCTCGCTCGCCCGGATAAGCACAACGCGCTCGACATCCCGATGTTCGAGGGGATCATCGGCGCCGCCGAGCGACTGGCTCTGGAACCCGCCCTGCGGGCGGTGGTGCTCCACGGCGATGGGCCGAGCTTCTGCTCCGGGATAGACGTTGCCGGCGTGGTCGGCAGCGACGGCGGCCTCGCCGGCCTGACCGACGCACTGCGCGACGAGCCCCCGAACTGGTTTCAGCGCACGGCGTTCGAGTGGCTGCGCCTGCCCGTTCCGGTGATCGCCGCGGTCCACGGCAACTGTTTCGGCGGTGGACTACAGATCGCGCTCGCGGCCGACGTCCGGATCGCCGCCCCGGATGCGCGACTCTCGGTGATGGAGATCAGGTGGGGGCTGATCCCCGACATGTCGATTACCCGCACGCTGCCGCGGTTGGTCGGCATCGACGTCGCCAAGGAGCTCACCTACACCGGGCGCGTGGTCAGCGGAAACGAGGCGCATGGGCTGGGGATCGTCACTCACGTGGCCGACGACCCGCTCGGTGCCGCGCGTGAGCTGGCGCGCGAGATCGCGAGCAAGTCGCCCGACGCGGTACGGGGCGCCAAGCGCCTGTTCGACGAGGGTTGGAGCGGGCGCGCGAGTGAGACGCTCGCGCTGGAGGCAGAAATCCAGCGATCGCTGATCGGATCGCCGAACCAGCTCGCCGCCGTGACCGCCGGGCTCACGAAGCAGCCGGCTCAGTTCGTCGACCCGGACTGACGCTCCGAATCGCAGCAGTGCTGGCTGGCGCTCGCGCGACCCTCACGCTCTGCACTCCCTCTGCCAATCGATGACTCCGCTCTCGCCGCATGGTCGCGGCGCACGCGCAGCTACCCCTGGCGGTGATGGACTGGACGGATCGCGGCGTCGAGCTGGTTGCGCGACGCGATGTCCAGCTTGATGAAGATGTTGTGGAGGTGGTATTCGACCGTGCGGGGGCTGATGAACAGCTGTGCGGCGATCTCCTGGTTGGAGCGCCCGTCGCTGGCGAGCAATGCGATCTGCATCTGCTGGGGTGTTAGTTGTGGTGTCGTGTCGACCGCTGGCTCGTGTACTTGGCCGCCCGCCGCTCGCAGCTCTCGTGCGGCTCGTTCAGTAAACGCCTCGGCTGGCATCGCGGCGAACATCTCGTGGGCCGTGCGCAGTTGCGTGCGGGCGTCGGCACGGCGGCGCTGCCGGCGGAGCCATTCGCCGTACAGCAGGTGCGCGCGGGCGATGTCGACGCCGATCTTGGTCTGGCCGAGCCGCGCGATCGCGTCGACGTAGAGCTCCTCGGCACGTCGAGCGTCGTCGGTGACTAGCGCGCGCGATCGGGACTGGACCCCGAGTGCCCAGGCGGTTCCGCTCGAAGCTCCAACCGACACTCGCCGGAGGGCTGGGGCGGCGGCGCTCGGGTTGCCGCTGCGGGTGGCGGCTTCGATGATTTCTGAGGCCGCCCACAGGCCGTAGAAGGTGTCGTCTTCTGCGAACGCGCTCAACGCGGCTGCCAGCGCGAGCTCGTAGCGACCCAGTCCGTTGTACAGGAACGCGGTGGCCGACTTGGCCGAAAGGGTCGCATAGCCCTGTCCGCCGGCGGCCGGCTCGTGCAACATCGCGTTGACCAGTGACATCGTCTCCCGCTCGAGGCCGCGCAATCCCAGAAGCGCGACCTCGGCGAAATGCCCGGGGATTCCACCGGTGGCGGTCGTGATCGTGTCCGATTCGTGGATCAGGCGCGCGGCAACATCGAAGCGACCGCGAAACATCTCGAGCGCGCCGAGGGACTCAAGTGCGGGCGGGAGGACGCTGAGGGCTCCCACCTCGCGCGCGCCCTGGATAAGGCGTGTGACCAGTAGCTCCCACGTGTCTTCGTCCCGCATGTTGGCGGCGCGCATCGCGGCGCCCAGCTGGATCTTTGCGTGCTTGGCCAAGGTGGTGTCGTTGCGAAAAGCCGCGAGTCCGGCCTCGAGTACCGGGGCGGCAGCCGCCTCGCTCGTCGAGAACCTCGCGGTGAGTCCGTCGAGGAGCAGATCGACGGCTCGGGGTGGCTGTCCGGCGTGAGGGGCGTTGGACGCCGCTCGTTCCGCCACCTCGCGGATATCCGGCTGGCTGAGCCGGCCGGCGCGAGCGGCGGCCTCGATCGCTTCCAGATAGGTCTCGCGCGAGAGCTCGGGCGCCACGGGCCCCAACCGCTCGGCCGCCTGCAGCAGCAGGGCGGGAGCATCACCGGCGCCGGATGCGTACTGGATGTTGGCGTGCACCAGCTCCAGGCGCGCGCTGTCCAGCGGCTCGAGCGGCCCCTGCCTCGCGAGCTCGAGCAGCTCGCGGGACTCGTCGAGCGCTCCGACCATCAGCTTGGCTTCCGCGGCGCCCAACGCGCGCTCCGCCCGCCGGGCGCCCCCGGGCGTAAGAACGGCGGCTCGCTGCATGAAGGCGGCCTCGGCGGCGAGGCCCCCACGCGCATGCGCGCGGGTTGCGGAGCGTTCGAGCTCGGCGGCGACGTCCTCGTCGCTCGCAGCCGACGCTTCGGCCCGGTGCCATGCCCGTCGATCGGGGTCCGTCGCGGGGTTCGTCACGGCGGCGAGCGCCCCGTGGACCAGCCGTCGCTCCTCCGCGGGAGCCCCGTTGTAGACGACGGAGCGAACTAGGGGGTGGCGGAAGGCGACGTGGGCACGGATAGAGAGCAGGCCCTGGCCCGCTGCCGGAGCTGCCGCGCTGGTGCTAAGGCCCAGGCGATCGGCCGCCGCAGCGAGCAGATCGGGATCACCGAGCGGCTCGGCGGCCGCGAGCAGCAGCAGCCGGCGCGCGTCCGCGGGCAAGGCCTCGATCCTCTGCCGGAAGCTGTTCTCGACCGGTCGCGAGATCGACCCGCCGCGAGGAACCGCGAATCCGCCCGCCACGTCGGCCGGCGTCGATCCGCGCGGAAGCTCGAGCAGCGCAAGCGGGTTGCCCTCCGCCTCGGCAATGATCCGCGCCTCCACCTCCGCGTCCAGCGGCCCCGAGATCCCAGCGGCCAGCAGCGCGCGCGCGTCAGCCCTCGACAGCGGCGGCACGACAAGCTCGGGAAGACCCACCAAGGCCTCCACCGCGGCGCGCGCTCCGAACAGCAACACCACCGATTCGGCCTCGAGCCGCCGCGCCACGAACCCCAACACCTGGATCGAGGCAAGATCCAGCCACTGCGCGTCATCCAGCACCCACAGCACCGGCGCCTCGCCAGCCAGCTCCGACAGCAGGCTCAACACCCCGAGCCCAACCAGGAATCGATCAGGCGGCTCGCCGCTGCGGAGCCCGAACGCAGTTTGCAGTGCATTAGCCTGCGGGTCCGGGAGCTTGGCAACGCGGTCCAGCCCCCGGCTACACAACACCTGCAGCGCGGCGAAACCCAACTCGACCTCGGCCTCGACGCCCGCAGCCCGCGTCACACAAAACCCGGTCGCTGACTCGACCGCATAGTCAAGCAACCTGGTCTTGCCGATCCCCGGCGCCCCACCAACCACGAGGACCGAGCTCAGCCCCTGACGTGCGCGCCCGAGCACGTGGTCCAGGGCGCGCCGTTCCCTGTCCCGGTCCAGCAGCTGCGGCACCGGCCAAGA
Organism: uncultured Solirubrobacterales bacterium; assembly: GCA_963731355.1. Taxonomy (GTDB): domain Bacteria; phylum Actinomycetota; class Thermoleophilia; order Solirubrobacterales; family Solirubrobacteraceae; genus Palsa-465. Next base: position 54,816 of record CAVSUS010000013.1, read on the forward strand.
GTAGCGCCGCCCCAGGCGCGGACTAGGGTCAGGACTGGGGCCGACCCCGATGCGGTCAGGAGGTGACCTCCGCGACGATCCCCGCGTCCATCATCGCGTGACGTGAACGGCACGATGAGTTGAAGGTTCTTGTGACATGCGCCACTGGCACCGTCGGGAGCGAGGTCATACGCCTCCTCGTCGGGCAGGGCCAGCCCGTTCGCGGAGTCACCCAGCAACCCGATCCCACAGGCCCCCCCGATGGCGTCGAGACGTTCTGCGGCGACATGAGCGCGCCCGCTGACGTCGCGCGCGCTCTCGAGGGCGTGCAGCGCGCGTTCCTGGAGATCCCGGATGACAACGGGGCGGCGTTCGCGGCCGGGGCGGCCCGGCTGGGCCTCGAGCACGTCGTGCTGCTGTCCTCCTTCTCGACGTTCGTCGAGCTGCCAAGCGGGGACGCGAATCTCGTCAGGGCACGCTATCGAGCGGGCGAGGGGGCGCTCACTAAGGCCAGAGTTCCATCGACTTTTCTGCGCTGCGCGGGTTTTGACGATGACATCCTGCGCTGGACCTCCGCACTCGACGACGGCGTGGTCCGCGCGCCGTTTGCCGACGTGCCGTTGCCAAACGTGCATCCTGGCGACATCGCCAGCTGTACGGCTGAGATCCTTGCCGGCCGGGCGCCCGAACCCGCTGCCTACGTGCTGACCGGGCCGGAGGAAATCACCACTCGCCAAGCGGTCGCGGTTCTCGGCGAGCTGCTCGGCAGTGCGCTGAGGCTCGAGGAGTTGAGCTTCGAAGATGCGATGGCCTACTTCCCCGACGAAACCCCTGACCTGGTCCGCCGCTCGCTGCTCGAGACCCTGGGCGAGGCCGCAAGCGCCCTCGTCGTGACCACCGACGTGGAGCATCTCACCGGGCACCGCGCGCGCAGCTTCCGCGACTGGGCTGCCGCACATCTCGGGGCGTTGGTCCGGCCGGTGAGGACTTGATCGAAAGCCGAGAGCTGCCTCGTGGATCAAGTTACAGAGCTGATAGCCACCACAGATGAAGGCGTCCTCGAGCGGATAGCAGCACCCACGTTGAGGGGCCAGCCGGCGTCGGTGAGCAATCTCGCCAGCCGTCGCGTTCCAAGACGCTGGTCGGATGGCGGGCAGCCAAGCCGTTCGCAGATCACGTGTCTGCTGCGCATCACCGAGCTCGCGGGGTCGGCGGGCGACCCGGCCACCGTCGCGGCTGAAGCGCTCGATCTGTTCGCGTCGCTCGCGCCTTGCGTGGCGGTCAGCGTCAGCGCATGGAACCCACTCGACGACCGCCACGTCACGATCGCCAGTTCGGGGTATCTCCCGCACGTCATCCATCGCATCGACTCTTGGCTCGATATGCGCGATGGTCGGGATACGTCGATGGGCGCTCGGGATCGGGGGATGCACGCTTTGCGCGTCTCGGCGCGTGGCTCGGGCCTCAGCTCCTGGCCGCGCGAAGGCGTGATCTCAGCAGGCCCTGACGATGGCGTGGTGGCCTGCCTGCACGCGGCCGATGGCCGCTACACCGGAGCGATTCACTTCCATCCTCGCTCACGCGGGCTTCCTACTGGGGCGACGACCGAGGCGCTGCTCGTCACACAGACCGTGCTCGCCGCCGTCACGGACTGGCTGAGAGCGCCAAGCGCGATCGCGAGGTCGCTCGAGCCCGACGCCGCCGTGACGATCGTCGGTGGCCAGGGTCAAGTCGTCGAGGTGCCTGGTCGCCAGCCGGGTGAACACCTCGCGCGGGGGGCGCCGCTCGTCCAAACGGTCGCCGATCTGCTCGACGCTTCGACGAGCCCCTCGCGCTTTCTCTGGCAGGACCGGGTCGCGCGGTGGCACCGCGTGCGGATCGAGCGTCTGACTCGGGGCGCGCTCGTGTTCGAGCAGGAGATCTCGGCGCCCCACCTGCTCACCTGCCGCGAGCTCGATGTCCTGACACTCCTCACCGAGGGCCACTCGAACCGCGAGATCGCGGCCCTGCTCGTCGTCGCTCTAAAGACGGTCGCCACCCACGTCGAGCACCTACTCGGAAAGCTCAAGTGCGCGTCACGCACCGCGGCCGCGGCCCGCGCCGTCGAGGAGGGACTAGTTCGCTACCCCCTTGTGCTGCCCGGCCTCCGTGGCGCGCGCAATCGCGGCGGCGGCGAGCAGTAGGATGGGCGCCACAACTGTTGGAACGTTGAGATGAGGCGCTGGTTGCGATGAGTGGGCATGGGCGTCCGCGGCGGCCGATAACCCGAAGCGTCGCAATGGGCAGTCTCCACGAGATCTTCCTGATCTCAGCGGTCGGCATGATCCTGATTATCCGGCTGCAGTTGTGGGCCACCGGCTACCCGAAGCTGGGCGGGGGCAAGCTCCACATCGCTCACCTGTTGTGGGGCGGCCTGCTGATGGTGGCTGTCATCGGCGTACTGCTTTCGTTCATCGATCGACGAGTGCGCGTTCCGGCCGCCGTTTTGGGTGGAGCCGGTTTTGGCTTCTTCATAGATGAGGTTGGCAAGTTCGTGACCTCAGATAACGATTACTTCTTCAAGCCATCGGCGGCGATTATCTATCTGACCTTCATCGCGCTCTACTTTGCCCTGCGGTTTGTCCGTCGACGCCGTGGATTCGCACCGGAGGAGTACATGGCAAACGCGTTGGAGGTGTTCTCCGCGGGTGCGCCGGATCATCTCTACGAGGGCGAGCGGCGAGAGGCGCTGCGGCTTCTGGCGGAGGCAGGCGACCAACCCCTCGTGACCGAACTGCGAGCGCTGATCGAGCGTGCGCCGACGGTGCCAGCGCCGGCGCCGTCGCGTGCGCAGCGCGTCGTCGGCTCGATCGAGCGTTGCTACGACGAGGCGGCCGGCAAGGTTTGGTTTCAGACCGCGATCGTCGGCATCTTCTTTCTGTTCGCGGCGCTCAACCTGGCCACCGTTTGGATCATCGTCGTGCTCATCGTTCATTACTCACTCCCGCTCGACCTGCTGGTCACGGGGTCGGTGCCCCAGGTCGCTCAGCAGGTGTCCCAAGTCGTTTCGATCGCGCTCATCTGTGCGGGCCTGCAATACGTCTGGCGGCAACGCAGGGTAGAGGGGTACCGCATGCTCGAGCGCGCCGTGCTGGTGCAGCTGTTCGTGGGGCAGTTCTTCGCCTTTATCGATCATTCATTTGCGGCGGTCTGGGCCTTTCTTACGTGCGTGGCGATGCTGGTCACAGTACGATTCATGATCCGCCAGGAGCTTCGCCGCCGACAAGACGTGCGACAGTCGGCTCCCGAGCTCACGCCCGAACTCGCTTCCCTCCAGGGGCCCGTATAGGTACGCGGACCCTTTGCTTTAGGCGCCGAACCTCCGCGACTCTATCCCTTGACGTGGCGCTCTACTTGTGCGCAACGACCCACGCCGCCGAGAGCGCTAACGGCGAGCGGAGTCCGAACCAGCCGCCCGGTCGGCGATTCCTCGTTTCGCGTGGCGATCCCGGACCGGCGACACGGCCGCTGAGAGAAGCCCTGCGGCGATTACGACGGGTACCAGAGCGAACGGTACGAATTGGCCCCAGCGCTCCAGATCGGCCGCGAGCCCTCCGTTGTCCTGGGCCAGCCAGATGAACAGCCCAGCGATCAGGCAGGGAGCAATCACGAGGCCAATGACCAGCTTCAACGCGCCCTTCACCACAAGCATCTTAGCGTCAAGACGCGAACTCGCATTTGAAGATGGGTCAAGTGACCGATAGCAAGCAGGTCCAACGTTGCCTACGCTCGTTTCCGCTGACGCTCGAGCGGAAATCGACGCTCACCGGCGTCATCGTCCGTAAGAGACTCTGAGAGGCGCCACATGTCCCGTGCCGGGAGCAGTCGACTTCTTTGGTTGTTCCTTGTCCTTCTCTGTGTGGGGGCCAGCTGTTCGCTGATTGCCGGAGTATTGGCCGCATCGAGCGCAGCGGCGCCGACGACGGAGGCGAGAACCACGGCGAGCTCCTACCCGGCGGGACTGGAGCGCTTCTATACCCAGAAGCTCCTGTGGAAACGGTGTGTGCCGGGCGCGAAGTCACTATGCACCTTTTTGACCGTGCCGAAGTCCTACGCCTCGCCGGGCAAATACGGGACGTTTCGGATTAGTGTCGTCAAGGACCCGGCTACCGGTAATCGCAGTCAGTATCAGGGCGCGCTGATGATGAACCCGGGCGGCCCCGGTTCCAGTGGCGTCAACTTCGTGCTCTCGGGCAGCGTCGAAGACGTGAGCCCGAATGGATTGGCTCTGCACGAGGCCTATGACTTCGTCAGCTTCGACCCGCGGGGCGTCGGCGAGTCGGACCCGGTGTACTGCCTGACAGACAAGCAGATCGATGGGCTGAACCTCACTGAGGAGGCGCCGATCACCGCCGCCGAGCGCGCGACGGTGGTGCGTAACTACGGGCTGATCGGCAACGCTTGCAAGAAGACCAACCCGGGGGCGTACCGGTGGCTTGACACGGCCTCGGTGGCGCGCGATGTCGACGTGCTCCGAGCCGTGATGAACCAGAGCAGGCTCAATTGGTATGGCTTCTCGTACGGGACCAAAATCGGTGAGGATTACGCGCAGCTGTTCCCCAGACGGGTGGGGCGGATGGTTCTGGATGGAGTGGTGCCCACCGACCTGACGTTCCTGCAGGAGTCGATCGATGACGCGCCCCTGAGCGAGATCGGAATCAAGCACTACTTCGCGACGTGCGCCACCCGGAACACATGCCCATATCGCAGCGATCCTGCCGGCGGTGAGGCCAAGCTGATTGCGCTCATGGCGTCGCTGCGATCGCATCCGATTCCGATCACCACTAAGGCAGGCAGCGGGAAAGTCGACGATGGCGTGCTCCGCAGCGAGATCAACGGCTACACGACCGCCGAGGGTAAGTACCCCGACTTGGACAAGGTGCTGACGCCCCTGGTCGAGCACGGGGACGCGGCCCCAATATATGCGGACTTTCTGGACGGGATCGGCCGCCGCAAGGACGGCACGTATTCGAAGCGAGTCAACCAGTTCATCTCGTCGCACTGGACCAACAAATGCATCGACAGTCCCGTGACCGCTTCGGTGTCGCAGATCGCCGCGGCGGCCGACAAGGCCGCGAAGATTGACCCGTTGACGGGCGCCGGCGCAGTGTGGTCGGCGGCGCAGTGCCTGAACTGGCCGGCGAAGACGAGCCTGCCGCCTGCCCGGTTCAAGAACGGAGGCCAGCCTCCGATCCTCCTGGTCGGCAGCAGTCATGACATCACCACGCCGCTCTCGTGGGCGGCGAGAATGGCAAGCCAGATCAAGGGCTCGTCGTTGATCGAGGCCGACAACTGGCACCACACTTCCTCGCAGGGTGTGCCGTGCGTGGAGAACGCCACATACAGATATCTGCTGACCGGACGAACCCCGGGCAAGAAGGTCGCGTGCTTCGGCGACGCGGAAAAGCCAAGTCCAGTGAGATGAGAAAGGAAGCAATGCATTTTTCCCTCAACCTGCGCCTGGTGGCCGCCGCCGCAGCCGTCACCGGCTGCATCCTTGTGCCCGTCGCCGGCGCGTCAGCGATCGTGGGCGGTCATCCCGCCACCCAGGCATTCCCCTCCCAAGCGGACATCCTCATCCAGGGCCAGTTCTACTGCGGTGGCACCCTGATCGCCCCGACAAAGGTGCTCACAGCCGCCCACTGCGTGTGGGACACGGAAGCCAAGAAGCCAATTCCGATCAATGATCCCAGCCAGTACGATGTGGTCCTCGGGGCAAAGAGCGACGACATCTTCGCCAGCAAGCAGGAACGGGCAGACCTTGACCACTATAAGGTCGCGAAGGTCAGCTGGGAGCCCAAGTGGGACCCGCACTCTCACGCGTATGACGCGGCGATCCTCACGCTGGCGCGGCGCGCGAAGGAACGTCCGATCGAGGTCGTCAGCTATCGCCAGACCGAGCTGACCCGAGCCGGAACCGTGGGCACGATCATCGGTCGGGGGGCCACCCAGCACACTGGAGGAGGGCCCTCCACACTGCTCATGGAAGCCACCGAGAAGATTGCGCCCAAGAACCATAACTGCAAGGGAGCTCTCCCGATCGGGCCGCTGAACGACTTCAACGGGCCAGCAAATAACGCGTTCTGCGCCGGCGGAAATGGGATCACCGGGACCTGCCAAGGCGACTCCGGCGGACCGATGCTGGTGCGTGACGCCAGCGGACGATTCGTCATCATCGGGATTGGATCGACCAACGGCGTGCTCGGCTGCGCGGAGAAAGACGACTACGACGTCTTCACCCTGCTGCGCGGGACCCAGGTCGGGACCTGGCTCGATCAACAGATCCCCGGCTTGCACGCGTCGCCGCCGACTCCGAAAAAGAAGCCAAAGAAGAAGTCGTAGGTCCCCGAGCGCCGGCCTGCCTTCTGGCGCGATCAACGTGATCACCAAACGATCCCGACGATGCCGAGAAGGTAGTCGACGAGCTGATCGCCCACCCCGCTACACGCCGGATCAACTTCACCGGCTCCACGATGGTCGGCCGCATCATCGCCGAGAAGGCCGGCCGGCACCTCAAGCGGGTGCCGCTCGAGCTTGGCGGCAAGGCTCCGATGGTGGTGCTGGCGGACGCCGACCTCGACCGGGCGGCCGCTGCGGCGAGCTTCGGCGCGCCTTCTTCCACCAGGGACAGATCTGTATGTCGACCGAGCGGATCGTGGTCGACCGGTCGGTGGCCGACCCGCTCGCGGACAAGCTCGCGCAGCGCGCGTCGGCCCTCCCTCTCGGCGACCCGCGCGAGCCGACCACCGCGATCGGGGCGCTCGTCAACGCGAACGCCGTCCAGCGCGTGCGGGGGCTGGTCAAAGATGCGCTGGCCAAGGGCGCCGAGGTGCTATCGGGCGGCGAGCCGAGCGAACCGTGCTTTCCGCGGCGCTCGAGGAGTTCACCGAGCTGCGCTGGATTACCGTTCAGGAGCTGCCGCGGAGCTACCCCATTTAGCGTGCGCACCCAGATCGGGATCGTCGAGGCCGGCCCGGCCGGGCTCACCCTGGCGCTCCCGCTGCGGTGGGCGGGATCGAGTCGGTGGTGCTGGAGAGGCGCAGCCGCGAGTACGTCGAAGAAGCGGGTGCGGGGGCGGCCTTCTCGAGCTGGACACCGTCGATCCGTCACGCCGCGACAAATGGCGTCCCGCCAGATGGGAAGACATGTTCACATCGTTCCCGGACGGAAGGTGCCGCCCAGGGCCGGGCGTACGCCATCGCTGGCGTAGGGTCGGGAGCCTGATGACAGCTCCCCGCTTAGGTGGCGAAGGCTCGTCCGCTTCTATACTTGCCCGCCACGATCGGTCTGGCGCGCCCGAAGCGGCAGTCGATCACTTGGCCCTGCGGGGTAGTCCAGTGGCAGCGACGCCCGGCTCTGGACCGGGAGACGGAGGTTCGAATCCTCCCCCCGCAGCTGCCCCCTACCTGCTGCTTTTGGCAGCTGGGTTGTGGGTCGGCTTCAGATCGCCGCCAGGTCCGTCGAGACGTCGCCGAGCTCGTCGATGCGGTCCTGAAGACCGGTCGGGGAGACGATCAGCCGCCGGGCGTGCTCGAGATCGTCGGAGCGTCCGATCGACAACGCCGCGGCGAGCTGGCCGTCCTGGAGGTAGAAGACCGTGAACTCGCCGTCGTCGACCGAGCCGCGGATCACCTCCGTGTCCCACTCGGCGGCCGGCCCGACGTACTCGAGCGACGCCCAGTCGGAGAGATCCGAGAAGAAGTAGGGAACGACGTCGTGGGGCTGCTCGTGTCCGAGCATGTTCAACGCGGCGGTCTTGCCGTGGTTGAAGGCAACGTCCCAGTGCTCGATTCTCAGGCGGCGGCCTCCGTGAACAACGCTCGCGTACTCGGCTATGTCGCCGGCGGCGTAGACGCCCGGGGATGAGGTCTGAAGGCAGGCATCGACGACGACGCCGCCGGTCCGACCGAGCTCGAGGCCGGCGGAGCGAGCGAGCGTCACGTCGGGCACCGCCCCCACGCCGATCACGACCACGTCGGCGTCCAGCTCGCGCCCGGCCTTCGTGATCACGCGTGTGACGCGTCCGCCGGCGCCCTCGAAGTGGTCGAGCTCGTCGTCGCCGTAGACCGCGATGCCGTGCTCCTCGAGCCGCGACTGGAGGAAGCGACCGGCCAGCTCTCCGAACGCCCGGCTGAGCACCACCGATTCGAGCATCACGAGCGAGCAGGAGCTGCTGAGCTCGGTGAGCGACGCGGCCACCTCGCTGGCGATGTACGAGCCCCCGATCAGAACCACGCGCTTGCCGGAGGCATCGGCCCGGATGGTGTCGCTGTTGCCGAGCGTGCGCAGGTAGTGGATCCCCTCGAGCTCGCAGCCCGGAACGTTCAGCCTTCTGACGTTGGCGCCGGTGGCTATCAGCGCCTTGTCGAAGCCGAGCTCCTGACGGTTGGAGAGCGTGGCCGTGCGGGATTCCAGGTCGAGCTTCATCGCGGAGACGCGCGTGAGCAACTCGACCTGCTGCTCCTCGTACCACTCGGGCGGGCGGAACATGGTGTCGGGACGCGACTCCTTGCCCTGGAGATACCCCTTCGAGCAGGGTGGGCGGTTGTAGGGCGCGTCCGGCTCGCGGCCGATCAACACGATCGACCCGTCGGCGCCGGCCTCCCGCAACCAGCGGGCGCAGTTGCCCGCCGCGAGTCCACCCCCGATCAGCAGGTAATCGACCCGGCGGTCAGGCATTCGTGGAGACGCCGGCCTCGCCGGCCGTGAACTGGCCGGTGATCCGTGATTCGAGACCCGGGTCCAGAATCAGCAGGACCTGGTCACCGGCCTCGATCACCGTCTCGGATTTGGGCACGAATCCCGCGCCGCCCCGCAGGACGGAAATGATCAACGAGCCATCCGGTAGCGGCACATCCTGGACTCGGCGGCCCGCGGCGACCGAGCCCTCACCCACCTCGAGCTCGATGATCTCCAGATGCTCTTCCTCCAGGGCGAGCAGCTGAATCAGGCCGTACTCGGGAACCTCGTGCTCGATGAGCCGGAGGATCAAATCGGTGGCGGACACGGCCGGCTGAATCCCGAGCATCCGGAAGTGCTGAAGGTTGCGGGGATTGTTCACCCGGGCAACGATCCGCTGGACGTTGTACTTCTCCTTGGCCATCTGGCAGATGAGGATGTTGTCCTCATCGTCCCCGGTGACCGCGATCACGAGGTCCGCGCGCTGGATGCCGGCGCGTTCCAGCACCCACAGCTCGGTTGCGTCTCCGTACTGGACCGCGTGCTCGAGCTCCTCCTCCACGACGCGATACCGCGAGTGGTCGGACTCGATCAGCGTGACTTCCCGGTCCTTGGCGATCAGCTCGCGAGCGAGGTTCCACCCCACCTTGCCGGCGCCGGCGATGATTACGTACATACGTTCACTGACCTCCTCATGCCGCGAGCACCAGGCGCTCGGTCTGATCGATTGCCACCTGCGTCGGGCAGATCGTCAGCAGGCCCTGCTCGGCGTACCAGGCCGCCCGCCCGGGATCGGCGACCCGGACCACGACGCGCGGCACCTTGAACCGCCGCTGCGCGATCTGCGCGATCACCAGGTTGGTGTTGTCACCGCTCGTCGCGGCCAGGAACACGTCGGCCTCCTCGACCCCCGCCTCGATCAGCGCGTCGACCTCGAGCGCGGTGCCGACGGTAAAGCGCCCGCCGGCGTCCTCCCAGGTCGTCGACTGATCCTTATCCAGCCGCTCGTGTGAAAGCGGGTCACTGTCGAGCACCGAGACGTCATGCCCAACTTCGAGCGCCCGCTTGGCGACCGCGGACCCAACCCGGCCGGAGCCCACAATCAGAATGAACATGGCGTCACTCTAGACGCCCGCGTGCCCGGACGTGGATCGGAGGATGATCGGGAGGCGCGCGCGGAACGTGGCGGCACGGGCTGCCGTCGTGGTGTCCGGCACCGTCGGCGAGGCTAAGGCAGCGCTCCGTTGAGGCATCCCGAACAGGGCGAGGGCGCCCGCCCCGCCCGCGGTGACTCGGCGGTCGTGGACCGCACCACACCTCGCAAACCCGTAACCCAGCCGGTCACCCGGGCGGGGCTGCGCCCCTGCCCTACGTAATGATGGGAATGATCAACAGCGCCACGATGTTGGCCACCTTGATCATCGGGTTGATCGCCGGCCCGGCGGTGTCCTTGTAGGGGTCGCCGACCGTGTCCCCGGTGACCGCAGCCGCGTGGGCCTCGGATCCCTTCCCGCCGTACGCCCCGTCCTCGATCAGCTTCTTCGCATTATCCCAGGCCCCACCGCCGGAGGTCATCGCGACCGCCATGAACAAGCCCACCACGATCACCCCGATCAGCAACCCGCCGAGCGCTTCGATGCTGATCAGACCGACGACGAGCGGGATCACGATCGGGATCAGCGACGGCACGATCATCTCGCGCTGTGCCGCGCGCGTGACCAGCGCCACCGCGGTGCCGTATTCCGGCGTGTCGGTGCCCTCCATGATGCCCGGCTTCTCGCGGAACTGGCGGCGGACCTCCTGGACGACGGCGCCACCGGCCCGACCGACGGCCTCCATCGCCAGCGAAACGAACAGGTACACCATCAGCCCGCCGATCAGCAGGCCGATCAGCACCGCAGGGTTGCCGATGGCGAAGTTGTAGCCGTGTGGGAGCGAGCGCTCGAACGCGTTGAACAGCACGAGGGCGGCCAGCGCGGCGGAGCCGATCGCGTACCCCTTGGTCACCGCCTTGGTGGTGTTGCCGACCGCGTCCAGCGGATCGGTGACGTTACGCACCTCTTCGGGCAGGTCGGCCATCTCGGCGATCCCGCCGGCGTTATCGGTGATCGGCCCGAATGCGTCGAGTGCCACGATCAGCCCGGTCAGCGACAGCTGCGCCATGACCGCGACGCCGATTCCGTAGATGCCGACCGTGCCGGCGCCGGCGAGCTTCCAGGCGCCCAGGATGCCGAGCGCGATCACGATCGCCGGCGGTGCCGTGGACTGAAAGCCCTGGGCGAGACCCTGGATGATGTTGGTGGCGTGTCCGGTCTGGGACGCGCGCGCGGTGCTCCTGACCGGCGCGAACCGCGTCGAGGTGAAGTAGTCGGTGATCACGAACAAACAGGCGGTGACGCCCACGCCGATCAGCGAGCAGAGATAGAACTTCCACCAGTGGGGAGCGGCCGCGCCTCCTTTGAACGTGAGCCGGTGCATCATCCAGTACGTGAGCGGGATGAACGCGAGAGCGGCGAGCCCGCCGGAGATGATCAGGCCTTGGTACAGCGCGCGCTCGACGTTGCCGGTACGAGACCTGACCGCGAAAGTGCCGATGATCGAGGCGATGATCGAGATCCCGCCGAGGACCAGTGGGTACAGGGCAACCGCGGACTGCTGGCGGAACAACAGGACCCCGAGCAACATCACGGCCACCGCGGTGACCGCGTAGGTCTCGAACAGGTCGGCCGCCATCCCCGCGCAGTCCCCCACGTTGTCGCCCACGTTGTCGGCGATCACCGCCGGGTTCCGCGGGTCGTCCTCGGGAATACCGGCCTCGATTTTCCCGACCAGGTCGGCGCCGACGTCGGCCGCCTTGGTGAAGATCCCGCCGCCGAGCCGGGCGAAGACCGAGATCAGTGAACCACCGAAGCCCAGTCCAATCAGGGCGTCGACCGCGTGACGCGTGCTCTCCCCCAGGATGAACGTGAGCACGCCGTAGTACCCCGCGAGTCCGAGGAGGGCGAGGCCCACGACCAGCAGCCCGGTCACCGAGCCGCCACGGAACGCCGCCGACAGGGCGGGCGCCACGCCGCCCCGAGCCGACTCGGCGACTCGGGCGTTCGCGCGGACCGACATGTTCATGCCGATGTAGCCCGCGGACGCCGAGAACACGCCGCCGATCGCGAACCCGATCGCGACGCGAATGTTCTGGATCGGGATCAGCAGGATGAACACGACCACGCCGACTCCCGCGATGATCGTGTACTGCCGGTTGAGGTAAGCACGCGCGCCCTCCTGGACCGCCGCCGAGATCGAGCGCATCCGCTCGTTGCCGGGTGACAGCGCCAGGAGCGACTGCGAGGTCAGGACGCCGTAGACGATCGCGGCGGCGGCGCACACGAGCGCGACAAGCGCTCCGTGGTGCGTCAGGAAGCTGGACAAGAAGATCCTCCGGGGAAGCTCTGAGTTAGCGAAGGCGCGCGTATGCGCAGCCAAATAAGCACAAAGGGCCACCACCCGTGCTAATCGAGCGGAGGCCCGGAAGTACGCGGCGCGGGAGTCTAGCGAGCGTGGCGAGCACGCGCGCCGAGCTGCTTACTGGCCGGGCACCCAGAGTCGCCCGCTGCGCTGCGCCGGTCCGGGCTCGCCGGGCTTGGGCACACCCGGCTCCTCGGTCCCAGGGGCCCCGGCCGCCCCAGGCGGCGCGCCGTGCCCGCCCCCTGGCGTCGCGGGTTCACCCCCCGATCCGCCCGATCCGCCCGCTCCGCCGGGGGACCCCGACTGACCGCCGATTTTTACGAACGCCAGCTGCAGCTGCGATAGGGCGTCCCGGATCTGGCGGACCTGCTTCGGCGCCGTCTGCTCGAGCAGGGGCAGCAGCGCGCGAACGGATTCGATCGCCATGCGGACCTGGCTCGGATCCCGCTCGTCCTCCGTGCCGGATGCGAGCCCGGTGCGCCGCATACCCAGGTTGACCAGCGTCAAGACATCCTCGAGCAGCACGTGCTCGACGCGGATCTTCTTGATCTCCGCTTCGTAGGCAGCGCGCAGCTCCTCTTCGGTGGGCTCGCGCGGTTCCGCGCCGGTTCTCGGATCGTTTTCAGTCGTACTCATCACTTCACCTCCGCGGTGCTTCCCAGCACCCCAGCATACGTATCACGTGTCTGGGCCACCATCGACGCGTAGATCTCCGCGATGCCCAGCCCTGCCTGGGCCATCCGCCGCTGACGCTGTGCCCCGTTGAGCTGCGGCAGCGAAACCTCGATCCCGAGCTCATCTCGCGCCGGGGCGCACCAGCCGAGCAGGCGCTCCAGCGTCTCCCCCGCCGGGTAGGAATCGCGTCGCTCGAGATCGAGCAGCTCGCCGTCTAGCCCGTGGCGCACCGCCCTCCAGACGTTCTCCTCGATCATTCGGCGGGGAAGGTCTTCGACCGGGACTCCGGCGTCCAGATCTCGCGCCGCCTGCGCTACGCAGGCCACGATCAGCGCCGCGAGGCCCTCCGACTCGGCGGCCGTGGTCTGGGCGTCGCAGATGCGAACCTCGACCGTGCCGAACGCGAAATGCGGGCGCACCGACCACCAGACCTGCGTGTACTCGACGATCGACCGCGTGCGGACGAGGAAGTCGATGTACGAGGCGAACGCGTCCCAGCTCCCGAACGCGTCGGGAACGCCGCAGCGGGGGAAGCTCTTGGTGAAGATCTGGGTGCGGGCCGTGTGCAGCCCCGAGTCGCGGCCGTCCAGGAACGGCGAGTTGGCCGAGATCGCGAGCAGCAGCGGCAGCACCGGCCGCAGACGATCACACACCAGGACGGCGCGATCGGCGCCGCGGATTCCGACGTGGACGTGGAGCGAGAACGTGTTGTTCCGCCACGCCACGTACTGGAGCCCTTCCTCCACCCGTCGGTAGTGCTCGGTCTGAATGATGTGTTGCTCGCGGTAGTCAGACCATGGGTGAGTCCCGGTCGCCCCGAGGCCCACTCCCCGCTCGTCGGCCAGCGCAAACAGGCGCCGGCGACGTTCTCGCTGGGCCGCGGTCGCAGCCGCCAGGTCCTCGCCGCGGCCGGAGCGGATCTCGATCTCAGAGGAGATGAGCTCGCCGGAGATCGACTCAGCCAGCACTGGGTCGGAGCACGAGGCATCCCGCAGCTCCTCGAACTGCGACGTCAGTCCGAGATCGGCCGGATCCAGCAGCGCAAACTCCTCCTCGATGCCGACCGTGAAGTCCGTCGAACACTCGAATGCCGCGCGCGCGGTGTCCAGATCGAGAGTCACCGATCGCAGGCGGTCAGGTCAAATAGAAATACAGGGCGTACAACAGGTCAACTGCCGGACTCGAGGTGTGAACAGTGACCTCTGGAGGAACCTGAAGCAGCGCGTCGGAATAGTTGAAGATGATCTTCACCCCGGCGTCGGCGAGCTCGTCGGCCAGGTCCTGAGCGGCCGTCGATGGAATCGCGAGCACCGCCACCACGATGTCGTCCTCCTCGATCGCCTTGCGCATCTCGGAGTTGGGCCGTACCCGTAGCGACCCGATCTGGGTCCCCACCTTGGCCTGGTCGACGTCAAACACCGCAACCACCCGGAACCCGTGATCGGCGAATATGTCCGACGTCGCGATCGCCGTGCCCAGATGGCCAGCGCCGAACAGCGCGATGTTGTGCTGCCCGGAAGTTCGCAGGATCTTGCGGATCTGCGTCACCAGCGACTCGACGTTGTAGCCCACGCCCCGCTTGCCGAACTTCCCGAATCCCGATAGGTCACGGCGGATCTGGGTGGAGTTGACGTGTGTGTAGTCGGCGAGCTCCTGGGAAGAGATCGTGAGCTTGCCGATCTTGCGAGCCTGCGTCAGGACCTGCAAGTAGCGAGACAGCCGCGCGGCGACGCCGAGTGAAAGCTTCTCCCCCGGTCTGTCCACTCCGGATTCAGCGACAGACGGATCGCGGCCGACCGTATAGCTCATCGGGCCCCCACAATATCGAGACGACGCTCCAGCTCAGCCTCCTCCACGAACAGCTCGAAAGCCTCGACTCCGTCAATCGTCACGACCGGAATCCGCTCCAGATACACCCGCTGAAGCGCCTCGTCCGCATCGATGTCCCGCTCTTCGAGCACGAAAGGATGCCGCCTCTGGACTCGCATGAGCACCTCGCGCGCGTCGTCGCAAAGACAGCAGCCGTCCCGGCCGTAGAGGACGACGGTGCTCACCGGGCCGCCAGCGTGCGCTCGCCGGTGGCGTAGACGTCGAGCCCCAGGTAATCGGGGTACGGCAGGGCATCGAGGAACCTGGCTGCGCTGGCGATCATGGCCGCGTTGTCGGTGCACAGCTCGCGCGGCGGCACCGCGAGCTCGGCGCCGAGCTGCCGACAACGCTCACGAAGCGCTCCGTTGGCCGCCACGCCACCTCCGAGCGCCAGCCGGTCGAGACCGGTCTCCGACAGTGCGCGCCGCACCTTGACGAACAAGGCCTCGACGATCGCGCGCTGGTAGGAGGCCGCCAGATCGGCGCGACGGCGACCGGCCTCCTGCTCGGAGAGCTCCCGCAAGCGGTACAGAAGCGCTGTCTTCAATCCCGCAAAGGAGAAGTCGAGGCCCTGGACGCGGCTTGCCGTTGGGAAGGAAAAGGCGCCGGGATCACCGTCGCGGGCCAGGCGCTCCAGCGCCGCACCGCCGGGATATCCGAGGCCAAGGAGGCGGGCGCCCTTGTCGAAGGCCTCGCCGGCGGCGTCATCGAGGGTCTGACCGAGCACCTCGAATGTGGGCCCCTCGTCACGTACGTACGCGAGCAACGTATGTCCCCCACTCGCGATCAGGCTGAGAAATGGCGGCTCGAACCGGTCAGGCTCCAGGAAGGTCGCGGCGACATGGCCGTGGAGATGGTCCACTCCTGCCAACGGCAGCTCGTACGCGGCCGCCAGTGCCTTGGCGGTCGCCACCCCGACGAGCAGCGCCCCAACCAGCCCGGGGCCTTGCGTCACCGCCACCAGATCCAGGTCTTCGGGCATGACCCCGGCGCGGGCGAGGGCGTCGTCGATGACGGCGCCGATCAGCTCGAGATGTTGACGCGAGGCTACCTCGGGAACGACCCCCCCGTACCGATCATGGACGCCCTGCGAGGAAATCACGTTCGCCCGCACCTCGCCGGCGACGGTGATGACGGCGGCGCAGGTGTCGTCGCAGCTGGTCTCGATCCCGAGGATCACCCTGATGCAGTCGGGGTCGAGGCCTCTTGCGCGGTGCGCCACATGATCACCGCGTCCTCGCCGGTGTCGTGATAGTACCGCCGGCGGGTCCCCGCGGAGCGAAAGCCATACCGCTCGTAGAGCGCGATCGCGGCGGCGTTGGAGGGCCGCACCTCGAGCGTGTATGAGGCATCGTGGCCGGCGCGCTGGAACATCTCCTCCAGCAACGCCGTGGCGACACCCCGCCGGCGCGAGGGCGGATCCACGGCGATGTTCATGAGATGCCAGACGTCCGCGTATCGGGCACAGATCAGGTAGCCGACCAGGCGACGCTCGGACACCGCCGCCAGGCACACGCCCGAGGACTTCGACAGCTCGAGTACGAACATCCCCAGCGACCACGGGGTGGGGAAGGCGCGGCGCTCGATTCCGATCACCTGGGGCAGATCGGCATAACCGAGTGGGCGGATCGTGAGGAAATCTGTACTCATTGCATACCTGCGGCGCGACGGCTGATCTCGGCGTCGGGAAGGCGCAGATACACAGGAAGGACCTCATCAGGGGCCCCGCCACGCATACCGCGAGCAAGCCGGCAGTGGTTGATGGCGGTCACCCTATGGAGTAGCGAGTGATCCTCCGGGATGAACGTTCCCTGGCGCTCGAGAACCTCCCTGAATGCTAGCGCCCCGTCTCCGATGGCCATCGAGGTCGCGCGCAGCCCCTCGACCAGCGCCGCCAGTGCCTGCGGCGTGTGCGCGCCGGGTGCCAGAAGGGGAGTTGCCGGCGGGTGGGTACGGGCCACCTCATTCCGGCGCCAGCCGGCGGCGAACACCTCCCCCCGGCGGGCATCGAGCGCCGCGACGACTGCCTCGATGCCGGCGCGGCCCTCCGCGTCCGGGCTCGCGTTCACCGCCAGCGAATGCAGCGTCGAGATGCCGGTGAGGGGTACGGCTCGGGCCCGGGCCAGGGCGCGCGCCGTGGCGATGCCGATTCGCAGCCCGGTGAAGGTTCCGGGACCGACGCCGACCGCGAGCAGGTCGATGTCCGGCCACCCCACGCCTGCCTTGGCCAGAACTTCCGCGGTCAGCGCGAGCAGGCGCGTCGCGTGCCGGGGACGGGCCCCGGTGGGAGGGTCGTCGCGTGCTTCCAGCTCGAGCGGCCGCGGACCGTCCTCGCACAGCGCCACGGAGGTGGCGCGCGTCGCGGTGTCGAGCCCGAGGATCCTCAAGCGATCTCCACGATCCGCCGGTCTCCGCCGGCGTGATCGATGCGCACGCGCGCCGCGATTCGGGCCAGGCGCGCCACCGCGTCCTCCGCGGCCTGCGGCCACTCGACGAAGGCGATCGTGTCCGAGTCCAGGTAGTCGGCGAGCAGGTCCGGGTCTTCCCCATCGAGGTCGGTCACGCGGAACAGGTCGATGTGCGAAACGCGCACCGGCGCGGGATAACGCTGGCCGATCGTGAACGTCGGGCTGGTCACGATCGCCGTCACCCCAAGAGCTCGGCAGGCTCCCCGGACGAACGTCGTTTTCCCGGCGCCCAGCTCTCCGCTCACCAGCACCACGTCGCCGGGCTCGAGCCGCGACGCCAGCTCCGCGCCCAGCGCCTCGGTCTCCGACGGACCAGCGGTTTGCTCACGCCTCGGCACCGGCAACCGGCCCGTGGCGCCCGTCTGAGAATCGGTTTTCGCCATCGCTTGCGCAACACTGTAGGCAAGCGCCGCGGGCCTGCATTCCGCGCACCAGCGCGGTTCAAACGTGCCAGGACCCGCACCGTTCGGTACCTTCAGCGACAAAGATGGCCGGTTCTGCGACGAAATCGACCGGCGGACGCCTCACCGCCATGAGGGTGCGCTACGAGCCCCAGCTCGCGACCCTGCGTGGCTCCGACACCGTCAAGGCCGCCGGCCTGGCGCTGGCGATGATCGCCAACAACGTGATCGCGCTCGTTTCGACGATCGTGTTCGCGCGACTGCTTTCCGACTACGCGTCGCTGGCCGCGCTGGTCAGCTACTTCCTGATCCTGTCGGTCGTGGGTTACGCGATCCAGGTCGCAACCGCGCGCGAAGGGGTCCTCGGGCACCTCGGCGTCGGCGCCGGCCTGACCGCGACGCTCAAGCGCTGGACATGGTCGCTCGCGCTGTTCACGGCCGCCGCGACCGTCGTCTCGATCCTGCTGCGCGACCCGATCGCCCAGGCCGTCGGCGTCCAGCACGACCAATGGGCGGCGGCGATCGGCATTCCCGCCGGGTGCTTGTGGATCGAGCTGTCGTTCCTGAGAGGGGCGCTACAGGGGGTCGGCGATTACAAGAGCGTCGGCATCAGCCTCGTCGGCGAACAGAGCGTGCGGCTGGTCACCGGCGCGGCGCTGGCGGCCGCGGGCCTCGGCGTGACCGGCGCGTACCTCGGTACCCCGATCTCGTTCATCGCGATGGGGATCTATTGCGCGATCCGACTGCGACGGTACGTCGAGCGCACGGCGCTCGCCGGCGCTGTGGAGCCGGCGGTGAAGATCGAAACCGGGGCGGCGCCCGCGCCTCCACCGACGGCACGACCGGCCCCGGCGGAGGCGGCGCTGGGACTATGGAGCCACGTCAAGAGCGCGTGGGCGCCGATCGCGGGGCTGATCGTCATCGCAGTGCTGCAGAACATCGACATCATCGCCGCCAAGCACCGCTTCGGCGGCGTCCACGATCTTGCCAGCTCCTACGCGGCCACGGCCGTCGCGGCAAAGGTGCTGATCTGGGTGGCAATCGGCGCAGGCTTCTATCTCGTCCCCGAGGTGTCGCGCCGGCGTGCCGCCGGCGAGGACACTCGCCCGGTGCTCGGGCGCGCGCTCGCGATCATCCTGGTCTGCTCCGTTCCCGTGCTGCTGATCTTCGCCTTTGCCGCCGAGCCTCTGCTGCGAATCGGGTTCGGACCGCATCGCCTTAAGGCCACCAGCTCGCTGCTGATCCTGGGAATAGCGTTCACGGTGCTGGCGACCACCTACCTCGCAATCCAGTACATGCTCGCGCTCAAGCGCACGTGGTTCCTGCTCGCGGTCGGCGTGGTGGCGCTCGCCGAACCGATCCTTCTCCTGCAGGCTTCGCGGAAGCCCGCGGGGTTTGCCGCCGTGGTGCTGGCGGTCCAGGCCGTCGGAGCCATAGTCGCCCTGGGCCTCGCCTTCCGCACCCGCGGGGCCCCCGCGGCCACGACCGTCAGCCCCGAGCCGGCCTGACGACGTCGCGGCGTCATAGTCCGACAAAACCGGCCCTGGGAGGTTAGATGGCCGTCACCAAGATCATCGAGCTCGTGGGCAGCTCGTCGACGAGTTCCGACGATGCAGTGAAGGCGGCGCTGGGCGAGGCGCGGCAAACCCTGCGCAATATCAAGGCGGTGGACGTGGTGTCCGTGGGCTTGCGCGGCGACAATCTCGATGAATGGCGCGCGCTCGTCCGCGTGTCGTTCCTGATCGAGCGCGTCAGCGAGTAAGCAAGGGCAAGTCTGAGGGCGCGGTCGGGCAGTAACCTGGCCGCGCCGGCGCCCTCGCTGATCCGCCGGTGCCGGCGGCCTCAGAACAGGCCGAGCTGCGCCAATCGCTCCGCCTCGGACGGCGCAGGCGGTCGGTCTTCCTCGGAGGCCTCCTCGGCCGTCTGCCCCACCTCGTCCTCAGCCTCGGGAATCATCTCGATCGCCTCCGGCTGCTGCGGCGGGCCGAGGGCGATCAACTCCGGGATTCGGTGAAAGTCGCGACGGAGCGTTTCGAGCATCGATGGCGTATACAGCGCGGCGGCCGGGTGATAGAGCGGGTACAGCCGGACGGCCCGCGAACCCACGATCCGGACCTCCTCTTGCCCGTGGAGGCGTGAGATCCCAGTGGTGTCTCCGCGCAACAGCTTGGTCGAGAAGTTTCCCAGGGTGCAGATCACCGTCGGCTCGATCAGATCGACCTGAGCGCGGAGATATCCCTGGCACGACTCGATCTCGTTGGGCTGCGGGTCACGGTTGTCGGGAGGGCGACACTTGAGCACGTTGCACACCCAGACATCGGAGCGCTGCATCCCGATCTCGCCCAGCAGCCGGTCGAGCAGCTTTCCCGCCTGGCCCACGAACGGGAGGCCCATCCGGTCCTCGTTTGCGCCGGGCGCCTCGCCGATGAACATCAGCTCGGCGTCCGCGTTGCCCGCGCCGAACACCACCTTCGTTCGCGTCTGGTGCAGCGGACAGCGAGTGCATTCCCGCGCCTCGTCGTAGACGCCCTTCAGCAACTCGCGACGCTCGCCGGCGCTCCTCACAAACGACGATGGTAGAGACGCCCGCCGACAGTCCCGGCGGTCACCGCGCCGTACTTTTCGCAACCAGCGCCAACAAGATGCCCGCGTCGCAACCCTGACGTCGGGCGCGCCCCCCGAGTGTGCGGATCGACGGCTTCCATGGCGACAAACGGCGCCTGCCTCTGGATATCATTCCTGACGAGGCCGTCACCTTGGGGACGGACCTCGGAAACCTACTTCACGAACACCGCCGACCGGTATCTCAGATGCGGGAACTGGAACGGGATTCCCCCTCAGACACGCCTGCGTGTACGCGGATCGCGATCGTCGGTCGCGGCAGGCTCGGCAACGCGCTGGCGAGCGCCCTCGAGCGCGCCGGCTATGAGGTGCTGGGACCGCTGGGCCGCGGCGCCGACGGCGCCGGCGCTCACGCGGTATTGCTCTGCGTGCCCGATGAAGACATCGCCGGCGCGGCGGCGGTGATCGAGCCGGGACGCCCGGTGGGACATTGCTCCGGCGCCACGGGCTTGGGGCCGCTCGCCCCCCACGAGGCTTTCTCCGTCCATCCGCTGATGACCGTGACCGCGCAGGGCGCCGACTTCGCCGGCGCCGGCGCGGCGATCGCCGGCAGCAGCGCTCGCGCCTTGAAGCGGGCGGAGGAACTCGCGCTGGCGCTCGGGCTGCGGCCGGTGGTGATCGGAGAGGACGATCGTCCCGCGTACCACGCTGCGGCCTCGATCGCGTCGAACTTTTTGATCACGCTCGAGGCGGCCGCGGAACGCGTCGCCGCCACCGCCGGCGTCGACCGCGAGCTGCTCGCCCCGCTGGTCCGCGCGACGGTTGAGAACTGGGCATCGCTCGGCGCGGAGCGAGCGCTCACCGGCCCGGTGGCGCGGGGCGACGAGGAGACCGTGGCGACCCAGCGCGCCGCGATCGCCGATCGCGCGCCCGACCTCCTGTCGCTGTTCGATTCTCTCCTCGACGCGACGCGGTCGCTCGCGAGCGGAAGGGATCGCCAGCCCACAGAACCTCCCGAGGCACGGGCCGCGTGAGAACGGTTCGCACGGTCGCGGAGGCCCGAGCGGCCCTGGCCGAGCCGCGCCGCGCCGGTCTTTCGATCGGACTGGTGCCCACCATGGGCGCGCTCCACGATGGCCATCTGGCGCTGATCCGGCGGGCGAGTTCGGAGTGCGCGGTTGTCGTCATGTCGCTGTTCGTCAACCCCACTCAATTCAACGAGGCAGCAGACCTGGCCGCTTACCCCCGCGACGAACACCAGGACGCCGCGCTGGCCGCAAGAGCCGGCGTCGACTACCTGTTCGCGCCCGCCCCCGCCGAGGTGTATCCGCCGGGCTTTGCCACGACCGTGTCCGTAGCGCACCTGACCGAGCCGCTCGAGGGGGCGCACCGCGGCCGGGGGCACTTCGACGGCGTCACCACGGTCGTGACCAAGCTGTTCAACATCGTCTCGCCGGACATCGCCTATTTCGGGCAGAAGGACGCCCAGCAGGCGATCGTGATCAGGCGCCTGGTTGCCGACCTCAACATCCCGGTGCGGATCGAGATCTGTCCAACCGTGCGCGAACCCGACGGCTTGGCGCTGTCGAGCCGCAACGTAATGCTCTCGGCCGGCGACCGGGCTCGAGCCGCGTCCCTTCACCGGACGCTCGAGGCGGTCCGGAACGCAGTCGCCGCAGGCGAGCGAGATCCCTCGGCCGCGAAGGCGCGCGGGCTGGCGGAGCTGACCGCCGCCGACATCGAGCCCGACTACCTCGAGCTCGTCGGCATCGAGACGCTCGCGCCGGTCGACCGGATCGACGGCGATGTGCTCGCGGTGGTGGCGGCGCGAGTCGGTCCGGTACGGCTGATCGACAACGAAATCATCCAAGTGGCGTCTCCCGCCGGGCCCCCGCTTGGCGGCGAATCACCGCAGAACGGGAGACCCTGAGAGGCAGCAAACCATGCTCAAGTCGAAGGTCCGCCACGCGACCGTCACCGAGTGCGTGGACACCGGCGCCCGGAACCACAACCCGTGCGTCGTCCACGCCGACGCGCACAACGACATCCAGCACATCGACCGCGAGGTGGCGACCCTGGAGGCGCCAACCGTCGCGTGAGAGGAGACGACTGACGTGTCCGCGACCCCTCGAGTCCCCGTACCTCAACAGCTCGACGAGCCGCTGCCGATGACCTTGCCTCGGCTGGCCGAGATGAAGCGGCTGGGAAAGCCGATCGTGATGGTCACCGCATACGACTACCCGTCCGCGCAGGTCGCGCAGATGGCGGGCGTCGACATCGTCCTGGTCGGGGACTCCGGCGCGATGACCGTGCTCGGCTATCCGTCCACGGTCCCCGTCTCAACGGAGGAGATGCTGATGCTCGCGAGCGCGGTGCGGAGGGGGTTGGAGACGCCGCTGCTCGTCGGCGACCTGCCCTTCGGGTCCTACGAGGCATCCGACGAGCAGGCGATCACCACCGCGCAGCGGTTCATCAAGGAGGCAGGCTGTGACGCGGTCAAGCTCGAGCGGGGCGGCACGAGCGTGGAGCGCGCCCGGGCGATCGTGGAGTCGGGCATTCCGGTGATGGGCCACGTCGGTCTCACTCCGCAGACGGCCACCGCGCTCGGCGGCTACCGGGCGCAGGGACGCACTGCGGGCCGTGCGCTGCAGGTCGCCGCCGACGCGCTGGCGCTGGAGGAAGCCGGCTGCTTCTCGCTGGTGTTCGAGGCGATCCCCGGGGACGTGGCCGAGACCCTGGTCAAGCGCCTGGAGGTACCGGTCATCGGGATCGGGGCCGGTCCGGCGACCGACGGCCAGGTGCTCGTGTTCCACGACCTCCTCGGCATCTACGACGGACACGCGCCGCGGTTCGCCAAGCGCTATGCCGACGTCAGATCGCTCATGGTGGCCGGCGTGGCCGAATACGCGGCCGAGGTGCGCAGCGGCGTCTTCCCGGGCCCTGAGCACAGCTATTCGATCGACGAGCAAGAACTGGCGGACTTTCGGGCTGCGCTGAGGTAGTCCACGCCTTACCATCGGGGGGATGCCGCGGCTCGGCCACGTGTTCGCCCCCCGGGACAGGGTGTACTTCGAACTGTTCGAGGAGGCCGGCCGAAACATCTTTCAGGCCGCCGACCTCCTCGATCAGCTGCTCGAGAATTTCCCTGACAGCAACGGGCTGGCCCGCGAGATCCTGGTCTGCGAGCACGAGGGCGACCGGATCACCCACGACATCATCGATCGGCTGAACCACACCTTCGTCACCCCGATCGACCGCGAGGACATTCTGGCTCTGGCCTCGGCGCTCGACGACGTCGTCGATTACACCGAGGAGGTCGCGGACTACCTGGGGCTGTACAAGATCGAGGCCCCCATGGATCAGGCGATCAGGCTGGCGCAGGTGCTCAAGGCGGCGTCGCGCCAGGTCTCCGAAGCGATGCCGAGGCTGCGCGGCTTCAGGGACGTCTCCGAGTACACGGTCGAGATCAACCGGCTCGAGAACGAGGGCGACCGGATCACTCGTGAGGCCGTCGCCTCGCTGTTCGACGGTGGAATCGATCCGATGGTGGTGATCCGGTGGAAAGACGTGTTCGAGCGCCTCGAGGCGGCGATCGACTCCACCGAGCGGGTGGCCAACATCCTCGAGGGCATAATCATCAAGAACTCGTAGCCGTGGTCATTAAGAACTCGTAGGCCATGGTGTCTCGCTGTTGCCACGACGGCGCCGGCTGAGGTAGCTTGCGCGCGTGGAGTCGAGGGAGCTCCCTACTGCTGCCCACCGATTGTCAGTTGAGGACGTCACGGTGTCGTTCGGCGGCATCAGGGCGCTCGATCGGGTGTCGGTCGAGGTCAGCACCGGCGAAGTGCTCGGAGTGATCGGGCCCAACGGCGCCGGCAAGACGACCCTGTTCAACGTTATCTGCGGTTTCGTGGCGCCGGATTCGGGGACGCTTTCCTGGCGCGGAAAGACGCTGCAGCGGATCCGGCCGCATCGCCTCGCGTCGCTTCGCATCGCCCGGACGCTGCAGGGTGTCGGCCTGTTCGGACGGATGACCGTACTGGAGAACGTGATGGTCGGCGCCCAGCACTTCCGGCGCGCCGGAATCGCCAGCGCCATGATCGCACTGCCCAGGTCGGATAAGGATGAGCGAGCACTGCGCGAGCGGGCCATCGCGACGCTCGCCGAGCTCGATTGCGCGGGGATCGCCGACCGCTTACCGGGCACCTTGCCGTTCGCGGTTCAGAAGCGGGTGGCGCTGGCCCGCGCCTTGGTCGCAGAGCCCGAGCTGTTGCTCCTGGACGAGCCCGCGGGTGGCCTCGGAGCCGACGAGCTGACAGAGCTGCGTGGAGTGATCGAGAGGATCGGCCGCGAGATTGCGGTGATGGTCGTCGAGCACCACATGGACCTCGTGATGTCCGTCTGCGATCGGGTCGTCGTGCTCGACTTCGGCCGGGTCATCGCGGCGGGGGAGCCGGCGGCGATCAAATCGGACCCGCGCGTGCTCGAGGCCTACCTGGGCCGCGAGGCGGAAGGTCCGGAGGCGGTGGCCGCGACGGAGGCGAGCAATGCTGGTAGTTGACGAGCTGAGCGCACACTACGGGCCCGTGCGGGCGGTCGATCACGTGTCGCTCGAGGTACCAGCCGGTTCGGTGACCGCGGTGCTCGGCGCCAACGGCGCCGGCAAGACCTCGCTCCTGCGCACGATCACCGGGCTCGTGCCGGCGAGCGCCGGTCGCGTCACCTTCGACGGCAAGGACATCACACGGCGGCCGGTCGAGGAGATCGTCCGCCGCGGCCTCGCTCACGTACCCGAGGGCCGTGGGGTCATCGCCGAGTTGTCGGTGGATGAGAACCTCCGTCTCGGGGGGCTGTGGCGGGGGCGGGACGCCGCGCCCCGAGCGGAGATCTACGAGCTGTTCCCGAGGCTGCACGAGCGGCGCACCCAGCTCGCGTCGAGGCTGTCCGGCGGCGAGCGGCAGATGCTCTCGATCGGCCGTGCCCTGATGGCGCGGCCGCGGGCGCTGTTGCTGGATGAACCGTCGCTCGGCCTGGCGCCCTTGCTGGTGGCCCAGCTCATGGCGATGATCCGCAGGCTCGCGGACTCGCTCGATCTGGCGGTGCTGCTCGTCGAGCAGAACGCGCGCAGCGCGCTGTCGGTCGCCAACCGAGGTGTGGTGCTCAACCTCGGTCGCGTCGTCGCGGATGAGGAATCCCATCAACTTGCGGCCGACGAGGGGCTGCGTCACGCGTATCTGGGGTTCTGAGACGTGACGAAGTTCATCGACCTGACGCTCAGCGGCATCTCCGACGGCGCCGTCTACGCCGCAGTCGCGCTCGCCTTGGTGCTGATCTGGCGGGCCACCCGCATCGTCAACTTCGCCCAGGGCGCCATGCTCATGATCACGACGTTCATCGCCTACGCGGTGATCAGCGCCGGCGCGTCCTACGTCGTCGGTTTCCTGGCCGCCCTGGCCTCCGGCCTTGCGCTGGGCGCCGTCACCGAGCGGGTACTCATCCGGCGGGTGGAGCACGCCCCGCCACTGAACGCGGTGATCGTGACCCTGGGCCTGTACACGCTGCTGGTCGCCGTGGCGGGAATGATCTGGGGCAACACGCCGAAGTCGTTCCCGGCGGCCTTTTCGCTGCGCGGCTACACGGTGGGCGGGACGACCCTCCTGTTCACTCCCAATGACACGTTCATCGTGCTGGTCGTGATCGCGGTTGCGCTCGGTCTCGGGGCGATGTTCCGCTTCACCTCGCTCGGCCTGCAGATGCGCGCGGCCGCGTTTGCCCCCGAGGTCGCGCGCCTGCTCGGCGTGAGGGTCGGACGCATGTTCACCGTGGGCTGGGCACTCGCCGCGGTCGCCGGCGCGATCGCCGGCGTCCTCGTGGCTCCGTCGGTCTTCCTCGGACCCAACAGCTTCGATCCGATCTTGATCGGCGGGTTCGTCGCCGCCGTGCTCGGAGGACTCGACAGCCCACCCGGGGCGGTGGTCGGAGGTCTCGTGCTTGGCCTGGCGCTCTCGTATGTATCGGGCTACGAGGGCTCGGCGCTGGTCCCGCTGGCCGCGTTGGCGATCCTCGTGCTGGTGCTGATGATCCGCCCCAGCGGCCTGTTCTCCGCGGCCCAGGAGCGCCGCGTGTGAGCACCCCGGCGATCCCCCGAGCCGTGCGCGAGCGCACCGTGGTTCGCTCTCTGTCGATCGTGATCGTCGGCGCGCTGGTGATCGCGCTGGTCAGCGGCGGCTTGAGCTCCTACCGCAATCTTCAGCTCGCCTACGGAGGCTACTACTTTGCCGCGCTCGCAGGTCTGACCGTGCTGGCCGGGCTCAGCGGCCAGATCTCGCTCGGCCACGGGGCGCTGATGGCGGTCGGTGCGTACACCGCCGCGCTGCTGATCGGCAACGAGGGATGGGCGCTGGTGCCGGCGTTGGTCGCGTCGGCCGGCGTGAGCGCGATCGTCGGGATCCCCCTCGGCTTGGCCGCGAGCCGCCTGCGTGGGCCGTACCTGGCCGGGGCCACACTGGCTTTCGCGGTCGGACTGCCGGCGCTCGCCGACAAGTTCCCGGCGACGTTCGGCGGAGAGAACGGGCTCACGATCAATCCGTCGACGCCTCCCTCGTGGCTGGGCTCGAGCTTCGCCCTGGAACGCTGGGAGGCGTGGGTCGCCTGCGCGTGCGCGCTGATCGTGCTGTTCGTGCTCTACAACCTCGTCCACAGCGGGGTCGGCCGATCGCTGCGTGCGGTGCGCGACGACGAGATCGCGGCTTCGCTGTGTGGCCTGCACGTCGGGCGCAACCAGACGGTCGCGTTCGTGGTCAGCGCGGCGTGCGCCGGCCTCGGAGGCGGGGTGTTCACGGTCGTCAACCAACTGGCCGCGGCGGGCTCCTTCCAGGTCCAGCTCTCGCTCTACCTGCTGGCCGGCGTTGTCATCGGTGGTCTCGGTTCACTCCTCGGCGCGATCTGGGGCGCGGCGCTGCTGGTGTTCCTGCCGAACTGGACCAACGACCTGGCGAACTCGTTCTCGCTGTCCACGAACGTGTCCCACAACCTCCCGCTGGCGATCTACGGCCTGGTGCTCATCGCTGCCATGCTCCTCTGGCCGAGCGGGATCCAGGGAGGCGTCAGATCGA
Organism: uncultured Solirubrobacterales bacterium; assembly: GCA_963731355.1. Classification (GTDB taxonomy): domain Bacteria; phylum Actinomycetota; class Thermoleophilia; order Solirubrobacterales; family Solirubrobacteraceae; genus Palsa-465. The sequence goes on from CAVSUS010000013.1 coordinate 82,062, forward strand.
TCGGCTCGTGGCTGTGGCACCAGCGCAGGCGTCGAACCAGGTCGCCGAGGGCGCCTGCCGACCGTGCGAGCGCGGCGTCATGAGCGTGTGGCGTGTGTGCGGGGAGAATCGGTACGCGACCGACCGCCGGAACGCATAGGGATGCCCAGCAGCGCCGCCTCGACCTCACGCAGGCGCTCGTGATCCCCGCGGATGCCAATCGCTGCGTCGTGGTAGAGGAACGCCTCCGCGAGGCGAACGATGGCATAGGCAAGCGTGCCCGGATCGGCGGGCGGAGCGTATTTCCCCGCCACTTCCTCGGCGGTGATCATCGCCTCCACTGCCGCCACGGCGCGCGGCTGGACCACTCCGTCGCTCGAAGTCAGCAGCCGCATGGCGGCGGTCCGCTCCTGCTCGAGCAACCTTTGCAGCGCGGAGGACCGCGCCAGGCTGCGGTTGATGAGATCGAACACGTCCAGCAGGCCTGCGGCACCGCGGCGGGCCACCTGGCGCCGCTTGCGCGCGATGAGCGCCTCGAGCTCGCGCGCGACTACCTCGCCGATCAGCGCATCCCGCGACCCGAACCAGCGATAGATCGTTGCACGGCCGAGGCCGAGCCTCTGGGCGACGACGGTGAGGTCGACGCGCTGGCCGTTCAGGTACTGCTCGGAGACCACCCGCAGCACGGCGTCACGCGATGCGGTGGCCGGGCGTCCCCGCTTGGTGTCCGAAGCGACCGCCGTCATTTCGTCATCTGTTGTGTCGTGACATCGCGGTGGTCACCCCACGGTTCTACGTTGCCACCCGTACCGGGAAACTCTAGTCTTTGAAACGTCTGAGGGAGAACGTATCGAAATGCGAGGGACACCATCGCGGGCGTGTCCCCGCCCGCGAACGTCGGCAGAGCGAGTCGTGGCGACCGCAGCATCGCCGCGGGATGCACAAACAACGGACCGGAGGAGGAGAGTTATGAGACAAACCAAGATTCGCCTGGCGGCCGCAACCCTCGCGGTTACGGCGCTGCTGGTGATCGCCGCGTGCGGCTCCTCGAGCAGCAGCGGCGGTGGTGGCAGCAGCAGCGCTCCCGGAGTGACCTCGACGAGCATCACGTTCGGCTCCCACCAGCCGCTGACGGGACCGGCTGCCCCCGGCTACAGCGAGATCGCGCCGGCCTCACAGGCGTTCTTCGACTACGTCAACGCCCACGGGGGAGTGTTCGGGCGAAAGATCCACCTGATCTACAAGGACGACGCGTACAACCCCACGAACACGGTCAACGTCGTCCACCAGCTCGTCCTGCAGGACAAGGTGTTCGGCATCTTCGAGGGACTCGGTACGCCCACCCACACCAAGGTCGTGGGCTATCTGAACGCGGAGAAGATCCCCGACATCTTCGTCGCCTCGGGCTGTCCCTGCTGGGACAACGGCTCGGCTCAGCCGTACACGTTCGGCTGGCAGCCGAACTACACGATCGAGGGCAAGATCCTCGGGCAGTACATCAAGCAGCATTTCGCCGGCCAGAAGGTCGGCGTCCTCTACCAGGACGACGACTTCGGCAAAGGCGGTCTCGCGGGAATCGAAGACCAGGTTTCCGCCGCGGACATCGTCTCCAAGGAGCCCTACGAGTCGGGGACGACTACGCTCGCGCCTCAGATCACCGCGATCAAGGCCTCCGGCGCGAAGGTTCTGGTGGACTTCACCGTGCCGATCTACACCGCGATCGGTCAGCTCACCTCGTTCACACTGGGCTACAAGCCGCAACTCGTGATCTCCAGCGTGGGGATCGATCCCACCACGGTCGGGGCGCTGCTGAAGACGATCTCTAAGGGCAAGGCCTCGGGCACCGCGCTGATCGAAGGTGCAATCACCGACGGTTATCTGCCCTCGAACACCGATACCTCAAATCCCTGGATCCAGCTGTTCACGAAGGTCCACGCCCAATACGATCCGAGCGCGCCGTTCGACGGCAATGTCGAGTACGGCATGGCCAACGCGTACACGCTCGTCCAGGCCCTCCAGGCCGCGGGCAAGAACCTGACTCGCCAGGCGCTGGTCAACGCGATCAACACCAACGGCTCCAAGTGGACGGGCCCGGGCCTCGTGCCGTTCCGTTACTCGAGCACCGTGCACGGCGGCTACGGGGGTGCGGAGATGGGCAAGGTGCAGGGCGGCAAGATCGTCCTCTTCGGCGGCCCGCTGACCACCGATCCGACCCCGAGTTCGGCGATCACCCCGTACACGGGGACGCAGCCGGCGCCTCCCGCGTCGGGGATCCCGACCTCCTGAGGGGTTGCACCGCCCCGCCCCCGCGAGCGAGCGGGGGCGGGGCGCCGGGGCGCTAGACATATTCGATCGTCCGCAGCACCCGCGCCGGAGCGCCGGCGGCTACCGAGAACGGAGGGATGTCAGCCGTGACGACCGAGTTGGCGCCGATCACGCACCGCTCGCCGATCGTGACGCCGCTCGTCACCACGACGTGAGCGCCACACCAGACGTTGTCATCGATACGCGTCGGACCCTTGGTGACGAAACCCTGCCACGGCACCGGCGTGCAGGGGTCGTCGAAGCGGTGACCGGCGTCGGTGATGAAGCAGCCGTTGGCGAACATGCAGTGGTCGCCGATCTCCACCAGCTCGGCGGCCGCGACCATCACGCCCAGGTTGAGAAACGTCCCCGACCCGATCCTGATCTGCGCCGAATCGGGGGCGGTGAGCCACACGCCGGGCTCGAGCAGGGTGTGCGCGCCGATCTCGAGCCGCCCCTCGCGCAGCGCCTCGAGCACGTTGCCGTGAACGGGCCACCGGACGAATGCCTCCCGGCGCATGAACTCCCAGTGGATCCGGGCCCGGTTCCACGGCAGCGAGTTCCGCTCATACCAACGCCACTTCTGGGCCCAGAGCCTTAGCCGAGCGAGCCCCGGCTCCACGACTAGGCCGCCACGCGGAGCCGCCATGGCTCAGGATTCTGGCATCACAACGAGCGGCCGGGATCCCCGTAGAGATGCTCGCGGACGGCGCGCTCGACGTCGAGCTCGTCGGGGGAGCTGGCGCGGGACAACGACCGGTCCGGGCCGCTGCTTGCGGGTGCACCCAACGCCTGCGGCCCTCGACCGCGAGCCCCCCCTGCCGGGGATCGGCGCCCCAGTGCCCCGAGCCCGCCGGATCCCCTGCGCGCGACCTCGGTCAGACCCGCCCCGACCAAGCCACCGACCACGACGGTCAAGACGATGAGAACGATCAGACTGCCTACCTCCAGCTCCTGCGTGAGCCACAGAGCTTATTACCGCCGGGTCGTGAACGGGGTGCCCGGTCAGGACTCGGACGGCGGGTGCGGGTGGCGATCAGGCCGCGCCCCGGCGGAACCGGTCAGCCCGCTGCGGCCGCCGCCCGCCGGCGCCGCGCCGGTCGCCGGGCCGAAGCGTTGGCCGGCTGGCGCGGGCGAGCCGGGAGCACCGCCGAGAGGAACTGGCCGGTGTAGGAGCCGGGCGTGGCCGCGACCTGCTCCGGGGTCCCGGTGGCGATCACGCGGCCGCCCTCCTCTCCCCCTTCCGGCCCCAGGTCGATCAAGCGGTCGGAGACCTTGATCACGTCCAGGTTGTGCTCGATCACGATGACGGAGTTCCCGGCGTCCACAAGCCGCGCCAGCACCTCGAGGAGCCGCTGGATGTCCTCGAAGTGAAGACCGGTGGTGGGCTCGTCGAGGATGTAAAGCGTCCGCCCGGTGGCGACCTTGGAGAGCTCGGCGGCCAGCTTGACGCGCTGAGCCTCGCCGCCGGACAGCGTGGTCGCGGGCTGTCCGAGGCGCATGTAGCCGAGGCCGACGTCGTTGAGGGTCTCGATCCGGCGCCGGATCTTCGGGATGTGCTGGAAGAACTGAACCGCCTCCTCGATCGGCATCTCGAGCACCTCGGCGATGTTCTTGCCCTTGAAGCGGACCTCGAGCGTCTCACGGTTGTAGCGCTTGCCGTGGCACTGCTCGCACGGGACGTACACGTCGGGCAGGAAGTGCATCTCGATCTTGATCTGCCCATCGCCGCGGCACACCTCGCACCGACCGCCCTTGACGTTGAACGAGAACCGGCCCGGCTTGTAGCCGCGCGCGCGTGCCTCCTGTGTCTTGGAGAACAGGTCGCGGATCTGGTCGAACAGTCCGATGTACGTGGCGGGGTTGGACCGGGGAGTGCGTCCGATCGGCGATTGATCGACCGAGATGATCTTGTCGAGCTGCTCGAGCCCGGTGATCCGCCGGTGGGTCCCCGCCCGCTGGCGAGTCCGGTGCAGCCGGTTGGCGACGGCCTTGTAGAGGACATCGTTGACCAGCGTCGACTTGCCCGAGCCCGATACCCCCGTCACGCAGCACAGCACCCCGAGCGGCACCTTCACGTCGATCGACTGGAGGTTGTGCTCGGCTGCGCCCTCGATCGCGATGTAGCCACTCGGCTTGCGGCGCCGGCGCGGGGTCTCGATTACGCGCGTCTTGGCCAGGAACTGCCCGGTCAGGGACTCGGGGACGCGCTCGAGGTCTTCCGCCGTGCCCTGCGCGACCACGTAGCCGCCGTGCTCCCCGGCGGCCGGGCCCATGTCCACGAGATGGTCGGCCGCCCGCATCGTGCCCTCGTCGTGCTCGACCACGAGCACCGTGTTGCCGAGGTCCCGCAATCTCTCCAGCGTCGCGATCAGCTTCGCGTTGTCGCGCTGGTGCAGGCCGATCGAGGGTTCGTCGAGGATGTAGAGCACTCCCACCAGCGACGAGCCGATCTGTGTCGCCAGCCGGATCCGCTGTGCCTCGCCGCCCGAGAGCGTGGAGGCGGCTCGCTCCATCGAGAGATAGCCGACGCCGACGTTCTCGAGAAACCGTAGCCGCTCCTCGATCTCGCGCAGCACCAGGCGCGCGATCCTGCGATCGTGGTCGCTCAGCTCGAGGTCGCTGACCCAGTCCAGCTCGCGCCGTGCCGACATTGCGGTGAACTCGTGGATCGCCATGCCGTCGATCAGCACCGCCCGGGACTCGGGACGCAGCCGGGCACCCTTGCATTCGGGGCACGGGCGCAGCGTCATGTACTCCTCGATCTTCTCGCGCGCGAAGTCCGACTCCGTCTCCCGGTAGCGCCGCTCGAGGTTCGGCACGATTCCCTCGAACATGGTCGAGTACGAGCGCCGGCGCCCGAAGCGGTTCCGGTAGGACACCTGCACCCGGTCGCCGTTGGTTCCGTACAGGAAGAAGTCCCGCGACGGCATCGGGAGGTCCTCCCAGGGCGTCTCGAGATCCACGTCGTAGCGCTCCGCGATCGCCTGCGTGAGCTGGTCGTAGTAGTCGGATGCACTCACCGCCCACGGTGCGATCGCGCCCTCCCCGATCGACAGGGTGGGGTCGGGCACGACGAGTTCCGGATCGATCTCCATCTGCGACCCCAGGCCCGTGCAGCGAGGACAGGCGCCGTGGGGGGAGTTGAAGCTGAAGATCCGCGGCTCGAGCTCGACCAGGCTGGGGCCGTGGACCGGGCACGTGAACCTCTCCGAATACGTCTGAATCTGGGCAGGCGGGCCGGTGTCCACGAGCTCGATTTCCACCAGCCCATCCGCGAGCGAGACCGCCGTCTCGATCGAGTCCGCCAGCCGTTTGCGCAGCTCGCCCTTCATCACCAGCCGGTCCACCACGACCGCGATGTCGTGCTTGTACTTCTTGTCCAGGACGATGTTCTCGTCGAGCCGGCGCACCTCACCATCGACCTTTACTCGGCCGAAGCCCTCGGCGCGCAACTCCTCGAGCTGCTTTCCGTACTCACCCTTGCGCCCCCGCACGATCGGCGCGAGGACCATGAAGCGCGTGCCCTCGGGCAGCTCCATCACCTGGTCGATGATCTGCTCGGCCGACTGGCCGCTGATGGGCCGGCCGCAGATGTGGCAGTGAGGATGTCCGATCCGCGCCCACAGCAACCGCAGGTAGTCGTAGATCTCGGTGACGGTGCCGACGGTCGATCGCGGATTGCGCGACGTCGTCTTCTGATCGATCGAGATCGCCGGCGACAAGCCCTCGATCGAATCGACGTCGGGCTTGTCCATCTGACCGAGGAACTGGCGGGCGTAGGCGGACAGCGACTCCACATATCTGCGCTGGCCCTCGGCGTAGATCGTGTCGAACGCCAGCGACGACTTGCCCGACCCCGAAAGGCCGGTGATCACGGTCAGCGACCCCCGCGGGATGGCGACCGTTATGTCCTTGAGGTTGTGCTCCCGGGCGCCCGAGACGACGAGCTGGTCCACACCTTCGAGTCTAGTCAACCGAACACGTGTTCGCCATCGCAGGTTTGCGCATCCTGCGGCCTTTCAAACCGTGAACGCGCATCGACGGGTTCTCAGCCGCGCACGCTCTCGTACACCTCGTCCAGGAGCTTGTTGCGATCCCTCAGGCGGTAGTGCTCGGCGAGGTAGCGGTCGATCTCCTCACGGGGAGTGTTGCTGAGGGCCATGTTCAGGGCGATCAGCCGCGCGCTTTCGGCGTCTTCGCTGCGACCGTCGGCCTCCTCGCTGGCCGCCGGTTCCGGCGCCGCGTGGCTGGCCGCCGGTTCCGGCGCGGCGTGGGTCACGACCGGTTCGGGCGCCACGCGCCTGAAAGCCGGCTCCGGCGCCGGGTGGCTGTCCACGGGTTCCGGCGCCGGGTGGCTGGCCGCCGGCGCGTCCGCCGCCGCCGTCCGCAGCGACTCGAAGAGAGCCCCGATCTCGCTCTCCATGGCTTCGAGTCGCTGGAGCAGCGTCGCCCTCGACGCCGAGACATGGTCGACGTATTCGCGCGCCTGCGCGGTGGCTTGTTCGCGGATCGCCCGAGCGCCCGTGCTCGCCTCCTCGCGGATCCGGCGCGCCTCGTCCTCCGCTTGGTGGCGGATCTCGGAGGCGCTCCTCTCGGCGGCTTCGATGATCGCGCGGACCTGTTCGCTCGACGACACGGCGAGCGACTCGGCCGGGCGCGAGGACGAACGCTTCAGCTCCTCCAGCTCGTCCGCGAGCGCGGCCAGGTGGGCGTCCACGGCGGCCGGGTCATAGCCCCGGTCGGTAATGGGAAAGTCCTTCCTCTCGATGCTGTGCCGGTCAAACGCCACGCAACACCTCCGGATCACTCTCTGTGAGCAGCGTTCTGAGCGTATCGGACGCCGAGCGGCTCTCACCCAGGGCGAGGTGCGAGCTCTCCGTCGGCGATCGCCTGATCGAGCGCGCGCTTGAGGTCGCGGATCTCGTCGCGGAGCTTGGCCGCGTACTCGAACCGCAGGTCCTCGGCCGCGGCGAGCATCTCCTCCTCGAGCTCGACGATCGTCTTCTCGATCTCCGCGGGATCCATCCTCTCCCCGGTCCGCTGGCGCCGCCGGCGCGATCGGGGGACCTTCGACTCCGACTGGAGGAACTCCGCGATGTCGGAGATTCCCTTGACGATCGTCTCCGGGGTTATGCCGTGCTCCTCGTTGTACTTGCGCTGAATCGCGCGGCGCCGGTCGGTCTCGTCGATCGCGGCGCCCATCGCGGCGGTCTCCTTGTCGGCGTACATCAGCACCTTGCCCTCGATGTTTCGCGCCGCGCGGCCGATCGTCTGGATCAACGAGGTCTCTCCGCGCAGGAACCCCTCCTTGTCGGCGTCGAGGATGCCGACGAGCGAGACCTCGGGGAGGTCGAGCCCTTCCCGCAACAGATTCACGCCGACCAGCACGTCGAACTCGCCGAGCCGGAGCTCCCTGATGATCTGGATCCGCTCGAGGGTGTCGACCTCGGAATGCAGGTAGCGGACCCGGAACCCCATCTCGAGCAGGTAGTCGGTCAGGTCCTCGGCCATCTTCTTCGTCAGGGTGGTCACCAGCGTCCGTTCATCGCGCTCGACTCGTCCCCGGATCTCGTTCATCAGGTCGTCGATCTGGTTGCGGGTCTCGCGGACCTCGACCTCCGGGTCGACGATCCCCGTCGGGCGCACGATCTGCTCGACCACCCGGCTCGAGTGCCTGCGCTCGTATTCGCCCGGCGTCGCCGAGACGAACACCAGCTGCGGGGTGATCGACAGGTACTCCTGAAACGTCTGGGGCCGGTTGTCGAGTGCGCTCGGGAGCCGGAAGCCGTAGTCGACGAGCGTCTGCTTGCGCGAGCGGTCGCCTTCGTACATGCCGCCGAGCTGGGGCACCGTCTGGTGGGACTCGTCGATGAAGCAGACGAAGTCCTCTGGGAAATAGTCGAGCAGGCAGTAGGGCCGCTCACCGGGCCGGCGCCCGTCGAGGATCCGGGAGTAGTTCTCGATCCCCGAGCAGAAGCCGAGCTCGCGGAGCATCTCCATGTCGTACTGGGTGCGCTGACGGAGGCGGTGAGACTCGAGCAGCTTGCCCTGCGCCTCGAGCTCCGCGCAGCGCTCGTTCAGCTCGCGGCCGATCTCCGCGACCGCGTCGTCGATCATCCCCTCGCGCACGTTGTAGTGAGAAGCCGGCCAGATCCCGACGTGCTCGATGTCGTCCTCCAGGATCTCGCCCGTGAGCGGATCGAAGTGCTGGAGGTGCTCGACCTCGTCGCCGAACAGCACGATGCGGAACGCGGTCTCGGCGTAGGCGGGGAAGATCTCGAGCGTCTCGCCGCGCACCCGGAAGGTGCCGCGCGCGAGCGCGGTGTCGTTGCGCGTGTACTGGATCGAGACGAGCTTTCGCAGCAGCGCCTCGCGGTCGATCATCTCGCCCTTGCGGAGCGTCTGCAGGTTCTCGTCGTAGGTCTGCGGCGAGCCCAGACCGTAGATGCACGACACGCTCGCCACGATGATCACGTCCCTGCGGGCGAACAGTGCGGCGGTCGCGGAGTGGCGCAGCCGGTCGATCTCCTGGTTGATGGCCGAGTCCTTCTCGATGTACAGGTCCTTGCTCGGGACGTAGGCCTCGGGCTGGTAGTAGTCGTAGTAGGAGACGAAGTACTCGACGGCGTTGCGCGGGAAGTAGGTGCGGAACTCGTTACATAGCTGCGCCGCGAGCGTTTTGTTGTGGGCGATCACCAGCGCCGGCTTCTGCACGGCCTCGACCACCCCGGCCATCGTCATCGTCTTCCCCGTCCCGGTCGCCCCCAGCAGCGTGAGGAACCGCTCATCGGCGAGCACTCCGTCCGCGAGCGAAGCGATCGCGGACGGCTGATCGGCGGTCGGGCGAAACGCGGCATCGAGCTCGAACTTCGGCATGGGTAGGACCTTTGAGCGTAGCGTGCTGGTCGGACGGAATCCGCCAGGCAAGGAGCCCTCAGCCAGGGGACGGCCGGTGCCGAACCGGAATCCGCTCCGGGAGCAGCCGGCGGCCCCGGCGCGCGCTCACATCAGGCGCCTCGAGCTGCCTCGCCCGAGCGCGCAGCAGCTCGATCAGGCCTGCGGTCCGCCGAAACGGATCGGCGATCACGCGCCCGTCGCGGAGAGACAGCGCCGCCCGCAGCTCCCCGCCGACCTCCGCCAGCAGAACCGGACCGATGAGCGGCCGCGAGCTGTCCAGCACCGCCAAGCGCCACACCGCGACCTCGTCGTCGGGATACGCGAACCGCAGCGTGACCGTGCTGCCGGTGTCGGTCCCGGGCGGAGCCGGCAGCGGACGTACACGGCGATCGGAGACCGTGGCCCGGCGCAGCTCGTCCGCTCGGGCGCTCGCCAGGAGCCTATGGAGGGCGGAGCTAAGCACGGCGCCGGCCGTAGGAGTGGACGTACTCGGGAACCGGAACCGTGCAGCGCTCATCGGCCACCGGCGCTCCGACCGCGAGGCTCAGGGGCAGCTCACCGGCCCATACCGCGAGCGCGTAGTCCGCCCCGGCATCGACGGGCGGGCCGTTGCGGCGCTTGGCGGAGGCTTCCTCGATCGCAAGCGCGACGACCTCCGTCGCCTCGAGCTCCTGGTCGCTCGGACCCCGGGCTTCCGCCGACCGTCCGGGAACCACGTGCTCGACGATCGCCCGCAGAGCCGCGAGCTTCTCGTCGCGATCGCGCACCGCCCGGCAGGTGCCGAGGATGACCGCCGAGCGGTAGTTCATCGAGTGGTGAAAGGCCGATCGCGCGAGGACGAGCCCATCGAGCAGCGTGACCGTGAAGCACATCCGCACCTCCTCGGCGAGCGTGCCGAGGAGGCGGCTCAGCGGCGATCCGTGGAGATAGAGCCGATGGCCGTCCCGCGCGTAGAGCACCGGGATCACGTACGGCTGACCGTGGTCGACGATGCCCGCGTGGCCGACGAGTCCGTCGTCGAGGATGGCGTCGATCGTCTCGCGGTCATGGCTCCCGCGGCCGGCCCGACGGCGGACCGTCGTTCGCAGCGTTTTGTTATAGTACGAAAGCATGCTTGAGATAGAACAATATCAGACGAGAAAGACCGGGGGCTCGGACGTCCGATGAGCGCCGCCGGGGCCACGTCGAACGGAATCACGGGCTCGACCGCCCGCGAGATCGCTGCCAGCGCCGAAGCGGCGATCCGCGAGGGCTCGCTCGCCACCGGGCAGGCCCTTCCGACCGTGCGCGCCCTCGCGGAAGCGCTGGGAACGAGCCCCGCCACGGTGAACTCGGCGTATCGCGTCCTGCGCGAGCGCGGGCTCGTGATCGCCGATGGCCGGCGGGGAACGCACGTCGCGCCGCGCCCCGCCCTGCGCGCGCCGGCACGCGCTGCGCCCGGGATCGACACCTCGGGCCTGCCCTCGCACGTGCGCGACCTCACCATTGGACTGCCCGACCCCGCCCTGCTGCCGCCCGTGGGTCCCGCCGCCGCCCGGATCGACCTCGACGCCAAGCTCCGTATCTCGAGCCTCGATGCGGCCGATCCCGAGCTGCTCGAGCTCGCGGGCCGCTCGTTCCGCTCCGACGGGATTCCGGCCGAGGCGATCGGAATCGCGTCGGGGGCGTTCGACGGGATCGAGCGCGTGCTCGAGGCCCATGTGCGCCCGGGGGACCGCGTGATCGTCGAGGATCCGACGTACGACTCGATCCGCGACCTGCTGCTGGCGCTGGGACTGATCGCGGTGCCGGTGCCCGTGGATGACCTCGGCCTGTTGCCGGGCCCGCTCCACGCCGCCCTGACGAAGGGAGCTGAGGCGATCCTGGTCGTCCCGCGAGCACAGAACCCGCTCGGCGCCGCGCTTGATCCTCAGCGCGAGGCGGACCTGCGCGCCCTACTCGAGCCCTACCCCGACCTCCTGCTGATCGAGGACGATCACGCCGGCATCGTGGCCGGAGTCCCGTGCCGGACGCTCGTCACGTCCGCCTCGCACCGCTGGGCGGTGATCCGTTCGGTGTCCAAGGTCCTGCATCCCGATCTCCGGCTGGCGGTGCTGGCGGGCGACGAGATGACGATCGACCGGGTCGAGGGGCGCCAGGCGCTCGGGCCGAGGTGGGTCAGCCACGTGCTCCAGGCGCTGGTCGTCGAGCTGCTCCGCGATCCCGAGTTCGAGCCTACCGCCGCGCGCGCCCGCGACGTCTACACCGCCCGCCGGCGGGCGCTGCTCGCCGCGCTCGACGAGCGCGGGATCCCCGCCCACGGGCGCTCGGGCCTCAACGTATGGGTGTCGCTGCGCGAGGAGGCCCCGGTGGTCAGGGCGCTGCTCGACGCAGGCTGGCTCGTGGCCGCCGGCGAGCGCTTCCGCATCGCCACGCCACCCGGCATCAGGATCACGATCGCGACCCTGCGGGAGGACGAGGCGGAAGAGATTGCCGGGATAATCGGCTCCGTGGAGCGCTCCGGGCGCCGGCGCCGCGCCTATTGAACGGACTTCGGGGTGTGCTGGAAAAGCCCCCATATGCGGGGCAAATTCAGCACACCCGGTCGAGGCGGCCGGCTAGTGCGAGTCGCACTCGCTAACGGTAGCCCAGCTGCGTTGCGTACGTCCGGCGGTAGTCACGCTGCGCCGCCAGCACCCGAGTGACGTAATCTCGCGTCTCGGGGAACGGGATGTCCGCCACCGACAGCGGATGCCCGGCGGCCCGGGCGTCCGCCACCCAGCGATCGACATTCCCATAGCCGGCGTTGTACGCCGCCAGCGCCAGCACCACGTTGCCGTGGTAGCGGTCCAGCAGGTAGCGAAGGAGGTAGCTGCCGTAGGCGATGTTGACCTGGGGGTTGCCGAGGTCTGAGAGCTTGAACGTCGTCGCCCCGGAACGACGGGCCAGGAACTCCGCGGTCGCCGGCATGATCTGCATCGGCCCCTGGGCGCCGGCGGCCGAGGGACGCGGGTCGAACTTGGTCTCGGCGTAGATCACCGCGGCGATGAGCGCCGCGTCGAGGTGCTTGTCGGCCGCCTGTTCGCGGATCACGTCCTGGTAGGCGAGCGGCAACGTGAACTCGTTGATCGTCTTCTGGAACAGCGGCGCGGTCAGCACCACCACAACCCCGACGGCCACGAACGCGACCAACGCGAGCATCCAGTTGCGCCGGCGCCGGCGCACGACGGCTCGCCGACGGGCGGCCGCCTGACCACTTACGCGCGCGACGCTCACCGTGTCAGCCTCTCAAGCACCGCCGACAACTTCGACTCCAACCCTGCGACCGTACCGTCGTTAACCACCACGAACGTCGCACGTTGCGCCTTTTCTTGCTGCGTGAGCTGCCTCGCCGCGCGCTCCTCGAGCGCCTCGTGCCCCCGGTCCCCGGCGCGCTGCGCCCGCAGCGCCTCGTCGGCCACGATCGCGATCGTGGCATCGAACGCTCCATCCATCCCCGCTTCGAACAGGAGCGGCACCTCGACGACGGCCGCGCGGGGGCGCGGGGAGGCGTGCTCGAGCTGCTCGCGCCAGCTGTCCACGCGCGCGCCGACCCGGGGCCACAGCAGCCCCTCGAGCCAGGCGCGATCGTCGCCGCTCGAGAACGCACGCGCCGCCAGCGCCGCCCGGTCGACCACCGCCCCGGGAGCCACGGCCTCGCCGAAGCGCCCCACCACGGCCTGGCGAACCTCGGGGCTTTCGTAGAGCTCGTGCACGATACGGTCGGTGGAGAGTACGGCTGCCCCCAGACGGCGGAGGGCGTCGAGCGCGGTCGACTTGCCCGCGCCGATCCCGCCGGTCAGCCCGATGAATGGGAGTCTAGGTTCAGCCAGTCTCGTCTTGGGGCGCTTCGGGCCCCGCGTCGGCCTCGGCCGTTCCACCGGCCGATTCCGGCAAGCCTGGCCCACCATCAGCGGCATCGTGCTCCGCATCCGCCGTGGGCTCCTCCCCGGGAGTTTCGGACCCAGGTTCCTCGGCTCCCGCGAACACGTCCTCGGAGAGGCCGAGCTCGGGCACGTTGTCCAGGTCGGGTTCGGTGGGCGGGACGATTGGCCGGACCGGAAGCACCTGGCCCTCAACCCGCTTGATCGACAATGACAGCCGCCGGCGCTCGGAGTCGATCTCGAGGATCTTCACCCGCACCGGGTCGCCGGGCTGAATGATCTCCCGGGGGTTCTCTACGTGGTGCTGCGCGAGCTCGGAGATGTGGACGAGGCCCTCGACCCCGTCCAGGATCTCGACGAAGGCACCGAAGGTGACGACCTTCGTGACCGTGCCCTCGAGCTCGTCGCCGATGTTGTAGGTGTCCACGACCCGCTGCCAGGGGTCTTCCTGGGTCTGCTTGAGGCCCAGCGAGATCCGCTGGCGGTCACGGTCGATGTCCAGCACCTTGACGCTGACCGTGTCGCCGATCGAGAGGATCTCGCTCGGATGGTTGACGTGCGACCACGAAAGCTCGGAGATGTGGATCAGGCCGTCGATTCCGTCGAGGTCGACGAACGCGCCGAAGTCGACGATGTTCGAGATCGTGCCCTCGACCACCTGGCCGGGCTGGAGGCGGTCGAGGATCCGCTCGCGATCCTCCTTGCGCTGCTCCTCGAGCACGGCGCGGCGCGAGAGCACGACGTTGTTGCGCGAGCGGTTGAGCTCGATCACCTTGCACTCGATTGCCTGGCCCATGTACTCGTCGAGGTTGGGGACGCGGCGGATGTCGACCAGCGAGGCGGGCAGGAAGCCCCGCACCCCCAGGTCGATGATCAGGCCGCCCTTGACGACCTCGATCACCGTGCCGGACACCGGCTCGCCCGACTCCGCCGCGGCCTCGATCCTGCGCCACGCCTTCTCGAAGCGGGCGCGCTTCTTACTCAGGATGAGGCGGCCGTCCTGGTCCTCCTTGGTGAGGACGAGCGCGTCGACTTCCTCGCCGAGGTGGACCTCGTCAGAGGGGTCGACCGACTTGCGGATCGACAGCTCGGAGGCCGGGATCACCCCCTCTGACTTGTAGCCGATGTCGACGAGGACCTCGTCGTTGTCGATGCGGACGACGTGGCCGGTGACCACGTCGCCTTCCTGGAAGGGATGGAGGGTGGCGTCGTAGTTGGGGACGATCTGCCCGTCTACCTCGAGCAGCAGGCCGTTCGAGCCCTCGACGACCTTCGCGTTGGCCTTTTCGGCGTCGGGCAAGGTTGTGGTTGTGGACATATGTCCGTCGGAGGATAGCCGCACCGCGCTGCCGGGGGGTCTCAATAACATGAGGTGCTAATGCCCCGGCGAGCGACGAAGCGAGGCGACCAGCGCACGCCGCTGCACCGCGATTGCGACGTGCTCATCTGTGGGGCGAGCTTCGGCGGCCTCGCGGTCGCGCGCGAGCTCGCCGGCACCGCGGCGGACGTGCTCCTCATCGATCGCTACGAGATCGGCGAGCGCCAGACCTCGGCATGCGGGATCCCCACGGGGTGGCTGACGGCGCTGGGTGTACAGGACGCCCTGCAGCAGACGTTCGGGGAGCTCGTGATCCACACCCCCAACGCCACCGTCCGCTACGCGCTGCCGTGGACCTTCTCGACCTTCGACTACCGCACGCTGTGCGCGCTCCTCGCCGATCAGGGGTCGTTCGAGTTCGAGACGGCCACCGTCCACGGGCGGAGCGGCCGCACCGTGCACACCGACCGGGGCGACGTACGCGCCGGCGTGATCGTGGACGCCCTGGGCTGGCGGCGCGTGCTCGGCGCCGCCCAGACCATCCAGCCGCCGGACGCGCTCTTGTCGCGAGGTCTCGAGGTGCACCCATACGGCTCGGGGCACGACATGGAGGTCTGGATCGACCGCTCGTACGTGCCGGCGGGGTACGGGTGGAGCTTTCCCGCCGACGGCGAGCTTCGCATCGGGGTGGGGTCGTTCGACCCGCGGTTCCACGTGCGCGAGCCGACCGTGCGGCTGGCGCGCGACGTCGGCGCCGATACCGTCCGCTACCAGGGCAACTGGATCCCCCACGCGCTGCGCGACGCTACCGAGGACGGCGTGTTCTTCGTCGGCGACTCCGCGGGCCACTGCCTGCCGCTGACCGCCGAGGGGATCCGGACCGCGCTCTATTTCGGGCTCGCCTGCGGGCGCGAGGTCCGGGCCGTGGTGGGCGGCTCGCAGAGCCATGCTCGCGCCCTGTCGCGCTACCACGCGTTCTCGGCCAGCCACGCGCTGCCGTTCCGCTGGATGCTCCGCGCCCAGCGCCTGATCCCGCGCGTGGCGCCGCGGCTGCTGGCTGGGTCGCTGCGGGCGATCGACCGCAAGCGCTTCCTGGACTGGGCGTTCGGGCACTATCTGGACGTCGCTCACCCGAGCTTCGTGGCCGAGCGCGTTCCGGGGCGCGAGATCCCGATCGTGACCGCGTCGTAGGCCCAGTTGCCGGCGCTGTCGGTCGTGCGCAGCACCACGCGGTAGCTGCCCGGGCGCCTGTAGGCGTGTCTGGCCACACGGCCGTGCCCGGTGGCACCGTCGCCGTAGTACCAGGTGTAGGCGATGATCGAGCCGTAGGGCATGGTCGCGCGGGCGGTGAACTCGACCGGCCTGCGGGGCTGCCGGCGCCCGGGCCCCTTGAGCCATAGCCGATCGGGCTTGGCCCGGGGCTGGCAGGATCGGTTCTCGTTGCTCCACTCCTCCTGCAGGTAGTAATGGCCGCCGTCGATGACCTCGTTGTACGCGCGCGAGCCGCCCGCTCCCAGCGTCGGACCGAAGTTCGTGATGCACAGGTCTCCGTCCTCGTTGCCGTCGGGGTTGATCCAGGCGTCGCTCTCGGGATCGGTGACCATCTCGTTGTGCTCGTGCGAGATCGTCGAGATCGTCGGGTCCGCGGGGCTGCCGTTGGGGCGGGGATTGTCCGACTGGCAGTGGCCGGGGAGCGCGTTGTACGGAATGACGGCGTACAGCACTCCGAGCGCGGTCTGGGAGTGATAGCCGCAATATCCGGTCCCGCTTCCCCCCAGGGCGCAGTTGTCCGGGCCCGATGACACGCAGCTCCCGAACCCCTGCGGCAAGACCAGGAAGTAGACGTCACCCACGCCGTTGGGAAGCTGATCGGTGCTGACCACGTGGTCGACCTCGGCCTGAACTTGGGCGTCGGTGAGACACACCGGCCAGCCCGGTCCGGTTCCGGCCGGCTCGGCACACGCGTACGGCGCCGGCGGAAGCGGATCGGTGTCGGCCACCGCACCTCCGTACGTCGAGGCGTACGCCGCCGGCCCCTGGTTGTCCCGGTACTGTCCGCTGAGCCCGTACACGTTCGTCGTCTTGTGGCTGTCCGCGGCGACGCGGCTGAGGAACGTAACGATGAGCGTCTCGTACGTGCCGTCGAAGCTGAGCCCCGAGCCGGACGGCTGCCAGAAGATCACGTGCGTGCGGTTGGAGTGGAGCACCGGCCCGCCGCCGTAGGCCAGGTTTGCGACCGTCGCGGTGATCGGAGCTCGGACGTGGGTGCCGGTGGGAAGGTCGCGGATGATCCCGGCGATCTGGTGGTTCCGCGCGCTGGCGGCCTGGGCCGACGCGATGGTCGCGAGTGCCACGACCGCCCCCACCCCGATCACCCGGGCGCGCCCCATCTATTTCGCCGACAGCCAGTCCGGACCGATGCCCACATCCACGGCGAGCGGCGGGTCCATCTCGAACGCTCCGCCCATCTGCTCGCAGGCGATCTGTTGCACCTGCTCGGTCTCCTCGGCGGGGCCCTCGAACAGCAGCTCGTCGTGGATCTGGAGGACCATTCGCGTCCGCAGTCCGGCTCGCTTGAGCGCCTGGTCGCAGCGGACCATCGCCACCTTCATGATGTCGGCGGCGGTTCCCTGGATCACCATGTTGACCGCGAAGCGCTCTCCCTGCCGGCGCAGCTCCCACCGCCGCGCGCGGAGTTCCGGGACCTGGCGGCGGCGGCCGAACAGGGTGGAGACGTACCCGTGTTCGGTGCCCTGCGCGATCGTGTCCTCGATGAAGCGCGCCACGGCCGGGAACCCGGCGAGGTAGCGCTGGATGAACTCGTCGGCCTCCTCCTGGGGGATGTCCAGGCGGTCCGCCATGCCCCAGGCGGAGAGGCCGTAGACGATGCCGTAGTTGATCATCTTGGACTGTGAACGCATACCCGGGTCGATCTGCTCCGGCGTCACCCCGAACACCCGACAGGCCGTGGCGGTGTGGACATCCTCGCCCTGTCTGAAGATCTCCTTCAGCGCTCGTTCATCGGCGATGTGCGCCAGCAACCTGAGCTCGACCTGCGAGTAGTCGGCCGAGACGAGCAGATTCCCCGATTCGCCCACGAAGCAGGCCCTGATCTCGCGCCCCAGCGCGGTGCGAATGGGGATGTTCTGGAGGTTGGGGTTGTTGGACGACAGCCTGCCGGTGGTCGCGGCGGTCTGGTTGAACGTCGTGTGGAGCCGCCCGTCCTGGGCGATCAGGAGCGGCAGCGCGTCGAGGTAGGTCTGCGCGAGCTTCGTCAGCTCGCGCCAGCGTTCGATCTTCGGGATCACCGGGTGCTCGCCGCGGATCGCCTGGAGCACGCGGGCATCGGTCGAGTAGCCGGTCTTGCCGCGGCGCTTGCGCGAGAGGCCGAGCTTGCCGAACAGCACTTCCTCGAGCTGCTTGGGCGAGCCGAGCATGAACTGCTCGCCGGTCATCTCGAAGATCTCTCGCTCGAGCGCGTCGGCCTCGTCCTTGACGCGCGCCGAGATCTGCCTGAGCCGGTCGGTGTCGAGCTTGAGGCCCGCGAGCTCCATCTCGCGCAGCACGCGCACCAGCGGCAGCTCGACG
Organism: uncultured Solirubrobacterales bacterium; assembly: GCA_963731355.1. Classification (GTDB taxonomy): domain Bacteria; phylum Actinomycetota; class Thermoleophilia; order Solirubrobacterales; family Solirubrobacteraceae; genus Palsa-465. The sequence goes on from CAVSUS010000013.1 coordinate 100,053, forward strand.
GTCTCGAGCAGGTCGGTCAGCCCGCGTCCACGGATCTCCTCGCGCTGCCAGGCGGCGAGCGCGCCCGCGAGCAGGGCGTCGGCTGCCGCTTCGTCCTCGAGATCCGCCGCGAGCCCGCGTTCCTCGCACAGCTCGCGAAAGGGGTAGGCGCGACGCGCCGGCTCGAGCAGGTACGCGGCCACCTCGGTGTCGTGGGCGAGGGTGGCCGGGACCTCGCCCAGTGACTTCGCGTCGTGGGCGATCACGGGACGGGTGCCCAGCGCTTGGACGACGTCCTCGGGCCGCTCGCAATCTCCCGCCAATACCTCGCGCGCCCCGTCCGCGTGGGCGGCGAAGCGCGAGCTCTGATCGGGAGCGAACAGAGCGTCGTCGGGGATCTGAGGTGCCCGCACGGTCACTGCGATCTCGGTCTCGGGCAGGCGTTTCAGGTCTTCGACCGTGGCGGCACGCACGCGCGCGCTCAGCGCATGCTCGGCCGCCGGCGGTGGCGCGGCGGCATCGGCGGAGCCGAGCGCCTCCTCGAGGCGGCGCAGAGGCTCTCGCAGCTCGTACTGGCGGAAGGTGTCCCGGAGCTTCGAACGGTCAGGTGCGGCGGCGACGAACGATGTCAGGTCGAGCTCCACCGGGATGTCGCGTTTGAGCGCGGCCAGCTGCTTGGAGACACGCGCCGCGTCCGCGTGGTCGATCAGGTTCTGTTTGCGCTTGGCGCCGCTGATCTCCTCCACGTGATCGAGGACGCCTTCGAGGGAGCCGAACCGTTGGAGGAGCTCGGCGGCGGTCTTGTCCCCGATGCCCGGGACGCCCGGGATGTTGTCGCTCGTGTCGCCCTTAAGGCCGATGAAGTCCGGGATCAACTCGGGGGGATCCCGTAGCGCTCGACCACACCGTCGCGGTCGTAGACGCGCGTGTCGGTGATCCCACGCGAAGTGGTCATGATCCGGACGCCGTTGTCCACGAGCTGGTAGGCGTCGCGGTCGCCGGTGACGACCATCACCGGGATGGCCGGCTGCGCGTGGCGGGCGTGCTCGACGATCGACGCGATCACATCGTCCGCCTCGTAGCCCTCGACGGCGAGGTTCTGGTAGCCGAAGGCCTCGACCAGCGGCTCGAGCGCCGGCCACTGCTCTTTGAGGAGGTCGGGACGCGTGCTGCGCTGGGCCTTGTAGTCGGCGTAGAGCTCCTTGCGGCCGGTGTAGCCCTTGTCCCACACGACGACCGTGGCCCTGGGACCGTAATCGGTGAGGATCTTGACCAGCATCGAAGCGAACCCGAAGATCGTGTTGGTGGGAAACCCGGTCGAGGTGGCGATCGATTCGGGAAGCGCGAAGAACGCCCGGTAGGCCAGGCTGTTTCCGTCGATCAGGAATAGCTCGTCAGGCATCTCTTCTGTCAGGCTATCTCTTGAATTGGCGTCTACACCGAGTGCGCAGTACAGCGTCGTGCTTCGTGTCGAGATCGAGCACCAGCCGGGCATGCTCGGCAAGGTCGCCACCGCGATCGGCGAAGGCGGCGGGACGATCGGAGCCGTCGACCTGGTCCAGAGCTCCCGTCGGCACACCATCCGCGACATCACGGTGGAGACCGCGGACGCGTCGGAGTGGCCGCGGCTCACGGAGGCGGTCGGGGCGGTCGAGGGTGTGCGGGTCCTCGACATCACCGACCGCACCTTCCAGATGCATCTGGGCGGGAAGATCGAGCTTCGCAACAAGAGCCCGGTGAAGACCAGAGACGATCTGTCGATGGCATACACGCCCGGTGTGGCGCGCGTGTGCGCGGCGATCGCCGGCGACCCCGACAAGGCGTTCCAGTACACGATCAAGCGCAACACGGTCGCGGTCGTCTCCGACGGGACGGCGGTACTGGGGCTGGGCGACATCGGCCCCCGGGCGGCGATGCCGGTCATGGAGGGGAAGGCGATGCTGTTCAAGGAGTTCGCCGGCGTCGACGCGTTCCCGGTGTGCCTGGACACGCGCGATCCGGATGAGATCGTGTCGGTGGTCCGCGCGATCGCACCGGGCTTCGGCGGGGTGAACCTGGAGGACATCTCGGCGCCGCGGTGCTTCGAGATCGAGGCTCGGCTGCGCGCCGAGCTCGACATCCCGGTGTTCCACGACGACCAGCACGGCACGGCCGTGGTCACCCTCGCGGCGCTGTTGAACGCTCTGAGGCTGACCGGGCGACGGATGGAGGACGTGCGGATCGTGATCGTGGGGCTCGGCGCCGCGGGCGTGGCGGTGACGAAGATCCTGCTGGAGGCGGGTGCGCGGCACATCATCGGGGTCGACCTGGGCGGGGCGCTGCACGTGGAGCGCGAGGATTACCTGGACGGGACGATGTCCCCCGTCCACCGGGAGCTGGCCCTGGTGACGAACCCGGAGCGTCGATCCGGTGGGTTGATCGACGTGTTGGAGGGCGCCGACATTTTCATTGGGGTCTCAGGAGGGAGGATCCTCGAGGCACGGGCGCTGGCGGCGATGAATCCCGAACCGATCGTGTTCGCGTTGGCCAACCCCGATCCGGAGGTTTCACCGGAGGAGGCGGCCGCGTTTGCTCGAGTGGTGGCGACCGGGCGCTCGGACTACCCGAACCAGATCAACAACGTGCTGTGCTTTCCAGGGATGTTCCGGGGCGCGCTGGACGTGCACGCGAGACAGATCACCGAGTCGATGAAGATGGAGGCGGCGCGGGCGATGGCCCGGATCGTGGCGGACGACGAGCTGCGCGAGGACTACATCATCCCGTCGGTGTTCAATCGCGACGTGGTGGGCGCCGTGGCGGCGGCGGTGGCGGCCGAGGCGCTGGCGAGCGGGGCCGGCGACGCGGACGCGCAGATCGAGTTCGGGGCCACGGAGGAGTACGGGGTGGTGCCGGGGCGATAGGTTGGTCGGGTGGGCGTTGGCGCACCCGCGGGGCGTCGCGTTTTTGCCTCGATATTCGCGGCCAAAACGCGACGCCTGTCGCGGCGAGTCCGCCGCGACGCTACGTTGGCGGCTGCCCGATCCCGCCCCGCGGGCGCCGAGGGCGTCGCCGGGGCAGCGGCCCGTCGACCTTCCACCGCGAACCGGGCCGGCCGGGCAGGATCAGCACGATCACCAGGCCGATCACCGACAGCAGCAGGCCGAACGTGAGCCCGACCCGCTCCCCGTAGCCCTTGCGATCGGCCAGCCACGACGCGGCGGCCGCCGACAGAAGCCACACGAACAGCAGGTAGAGCGCCTTGGGCCCGATGCTGGCGAGGAGGATCATGCGCCCAGGTACGCCCTCTGGACTTCGGGGTCATCGCGCAACTGACCGGAGTCGCCGGTCAGCACGATCCGGCCGGTCTCGATCACGTACCCGCGACGCGCGGTCTCGAGCGCGTAGTTGGCGTTCTGCTCGACGAGCAGGATCGCCACCCCGGATCTGTTGATCTCCACGATCGTGTCGTAGATCCGCGCGACCAGAATGGGAGCGATGCCCATCGAGGGCTCATCGAGCATCAGGAGCTTGGGCCGTGCCATCAGCGCGCGACCGATCGCCAGCATCTGCTGCTCGCCGCCGGACATCGTGCCCGCCTTCTGGCGCTCGCGCTCCTTCAGGCGCGGAAACAGGCCGTACACCCGCTCGAAGTCCTCGGCCACCTCGGGGCCGCGTCGCAGATACGCCCCGAGCTCCAGGTTGTCGCGCACGGTCATCCGGGGAAAGGTGTGGCGTCCCTCGGGCGCCAGCGCGATCCCCCGCCCCACGATCTCGTGCGCCGGGACGCGCGTGATGTCCTCGCCGTCGAACAACACCTTGCCGGCGCTGGCCGGCGTCAGGCCCGAGATCGACCGTAGCGTGGTCGACTTGCCCGCGCCGTTTGAGCCGATCAGCGTGACCACCTCGCCCTCCCCCACGTCGAGGGAGACACCCTTCAGGGCCTCTATCGAGCCGTACCGGGCCCTGACGTCGGTGACCTCGAGCAGGCTCACTTCGGCGCACCCAGGTAGGCCTCGATCACATCCGGGTTCGCGCGCACCTCGTCGGGCGGCCCTTCGGCGATCTTCTGGCCGTGGTCGAGCACGGTGACGCGCTCGGAGACGTCCATGACCACCTTCATGTCGTGCTCGATGAGCAGGATGGTCAGCCTGAGCTCCTCGCGAAGCTGACGCATGAAGGCCGTGAGCGCCGAGGACTCCTGTGGGTTCATGCCCGCGGTCGGCTCGTCCAGCAGCAGGAGGGTCGGATCGGAGGCCAGCGCCCGGGCGATCTCCACCCGGCGCTGGTCGCCGTAGGGCAGCTGGGCGGCGAGCTGGTCGAAGGCGTCTTCGCGCAGACCGACGTAGGCCAGGAGCTCGCGCGCCCGCTCGCGCACCGCGCGCTCCTCCCGCCGCACCCACGGGGGCCTGAGTATCGACCCGAACAGGCCGGCGCGCATCCGCACGTGACGACCGACGATCACGTTCTCGACCGCGCTCATCGCGCCGAACAGTCGGATGTTCTGGAACGTGCGCGCCACCCCGAGGCCGGTGATGATGTCCGGTCGGACGCGCGTGATGTCGCGTTCCGCGAACAGGATCCGCCCCGAGGTGGGCTTGTAGAGCCCGGTCAGCATGTTGAAGACCGTCGTCTTGCCGGCGCCGTTGGGACCGATCATCGAGACGATCGAGTGCACCGGTATGTCGAGGGAGATGTCGTCGACGGCTCGCAGCCCACCGAACTCCTTGATCAGGTGCTCCACGCGCATGGCGGAAGCCGCGGTCACGGCGGCGGTCTCGGTGGTCACTCCTCCACCCCCGTGGTCCGGAACCCAGAGGGCTCCGCGAGCTCCGCGTCGGTCGAGCTCACGGAGACCTTCGCGGTGAGCTCGAGGCGGCGTCTTCGCTCCGGGATCAGTCCCTGCGGGCGCAGGATCATCATCATCACCAGCAGAAAGCCATAGATCCCGAACTCGATCTCGGTCAGCTGGAAGTTGAGCCCCAACTTCGATGGGAGCGAGTTGAGCACATCGGGGATCAGGTAGTAGTTGATGTAGCCGAGCAACAGCCCGCCGGCCACCGCTCCCCAGATCGATCCGAGCCCTCCGATGATCACCATCGCGAGGATGAAGATCGAGAACCCGAACTGGAACTGCTCGGCGTTGACCACGGTGAAGTAGGTGCCGAAGAACGCGCCGGACATGCCTCCGAACGCGGCCCCGATCGAGTACGCCATGAGCTTCGTCTTCACCGACGGGATTCCCATCGAGACCGCGGCCACCTCGTCTTCGCGCAGCGCGACCCACGCGCGCCCGAGGCGGGAGTCGCGCAGGCGCAGGTTCACGAACAGGACGAGCAGCATCACCCCGAGGATCAGCCAGTACCAGGGTCTGAGGTTCAGCTCGTTGAACAGCCCGACCCCCGGAAAATAGGGTGGGTCTACGGCGCTGATCCCGAGGTTGCCGGCGGTCAGCGTCTCTCCCCCGCTGAGGTGGACGCTCTGGCCGTTGACCGCGACGACGCCGATGATCTCGCCGAACGCGAGCGTCACGATCGCGATGTAGTCCCCGCGGAGGCGCAGCGTCGGCAGGCCGATGATCATCCCCGCGAACGCGCAGATCAAGGCCGCCGCGACGAGCACGAGCAGGAAGTTCAGGTGTATTCCCGGCAGCGTGCTCGCGACCGGAGAGACGAGCACGTGGATGTGCGCCTTGTAGAAGAACCCGGACCCGAACCAGCCCAGCGAGTATGCGCCGAGCGCGTAGAAGGCGACGTACCCGAGGTCGAGCAGGCCCGCGAACCCGACGACGATGTTCAGGCCCAAGGACATCACCGCGTAGGCCACCGCGATGATCGTGGCGTTCATGAATCCGCTGTCGACCGAGAAGAAGAACGGGAGCACGATCCCGATCACGATCAGCCCCAGCGCGAGCCCCCGGGACCACCACGGCGGAAGGAAACGGCCGACCGCCTCGCGCCACTCCCTCAGCTGGGCGCGGAGCTCGCCGAAGCCGCCGTCGCGCGCGACCCGGGGCTCCGTGCCGTCCTCAACCGAGCTCATCCGGCCTCCCGGGTCTCCTCACCGAGCAGCCCGCGCGGGCGCAGGACCATGATCATGATCAGGTAGCCGAACACCACCGCCTCGGTCCACTGCGGCCCCATCCTCGAATCGGCGAGTGCCTGGATCACGCCGATGATCAGGCCGCCGAGGACCGCTCCGCGGACGTTCCCGATCCCGCCCATGACCGCGGCCGTGAAGGCGATCAACCCGGCCTTGAAGCCCTGGAAATACCAGATGTTCGTGTTGTAGAGCGCGTACATCAGGCCGGCGGCGCCGGCGAGCGCCCCGCCGAGCAGGAACGTGAGCGAGATCGTCTGGTTGACGTTGATGCCCATTAGGCGCGCCGCCTCGGGATCCTGCGCGGTGGCGCGCATGGCCCGACCCATCCGCGTGGCGCTGATGAACCGGCCGAGCAGGAAGACGAGCGGGATCATCACCGCGAGCGCCATCAGGTAGCCGCGGACGATCGGGACGCGGAAGATGTGAAACACGGTGTCTCCCTGGCGCGTCAGGTCGTTGACGCTCTGCGGAGAGCCCCCGCGCCACAGTAGCCCCACGTTCTGCAGGATGAACGAGAAGCCGACCGCGGTGATCAGGGGCGCGAGCTTGGGGGCGCCGCGCAGGGGCCGGTACGCCACGCGCTCGATCAACGCGTTCAGCACGCCGCAGACGATCATCGTGACCACCAGCGTCCCCAGGAGCCCGCCGATCACGCCGGCCGTGCCGGTGGAGAGCCCTATGCCAAACGTCCCCCACAGACCGACCGCCGTGAACGAGCCGATCATGAACACGTCGCCGTGGGCGAAGTTGATGAGCTCGATGATCCCGTAGACGAGCGTATAGCCGATCGCGATCAGGGCCCAGATCGCTCCGTTGGAGATGCCGACGGCGAAGTTGAACCCGAGCTGAGTCAGGTCGTGGTGAATTACCGGGTGTCCCGCCACGACCCCCGCCGCGTAGCCGTGGGTGAGGTCGCGAACGCCGTAGTAGATGGGAAGGATCGCGAGCGCGACGATCAGGCCCCACCGGCCCACGTACCGGCGGATCGCCGCGAGCGGGCGAACCGCGATGACGGGGGTCCTCGGAGTTAGGGAGCCGGCTTCCACTGGTCCGTGGGGAGTATCCAAGATGAGGGAGGGGGCGCGCCACGCGCCCCCTCCGCAGCACCTACCTAGAGCAAAGGCTCACGTGACCGTCTTCGTCGGCGTGACCGTCTTGAAGAAGACCGGATCGCCCGTCGGTCCTACCTTGTAGAGACCGTACGACTTCAGGGTGGTGTCGCCGTCCTTGTTGAACCCGTAGGTGCCGAGCACCGAGTTGCGGGAGGTGGTGGCGAACAGGGCCTTCAGCACAGCCGACTTGCTGTTGCCCTGCGCGCCGAGGCTTGCGACCGTGTCCAGCCCCAGCTTCATCGCCTCATAGCCGTAGATCGAGTACGGGTCGGGATTGGAGACGCCGTACTTGGCCTTGTAAGCGGCCAGGAAGTTCTTCCCGCCCGGATAGGCGCTTAGATCCTGGGTCGCCACGGTGCACTGGATGAGCGGATCGATCGTGGCGGGGACGCCGCCCATCTTCGGGTTGGTCCAGGCGCTGGTGCACATGCCGTCCGGCCCGAAGATCTTCGCCGTCGGCAGCGCTGCGTGGACGTCCTTGGTGATCTGCACTCCGCCGTTGGACACGATCCCCGAGAACAGGAAGCAGTCGGCTCCCTGGCCCTTGATCGTTGCGGCGTAGGAGCGGTAGTTCGGAGCCGTGGGATCGATGCCGGTATTGCTGGTGATCGTGACCCCATACTCGGCCTTTTCGAGCCCCAGCAGCGTCGCCAGGCCGGCCCCGTACGCCTCCTTGTCGTTGGCCACGGCCAACTTCGTGCAACCGGCCTGCTTCGCCGCGATCAGGTCGGCGGCGGCCTGGATCGAGTCGATCGGCACGATCCGCAGGTACGTGCGCGTGCCCGACGGGTAGTACTTCTGGGGCTCTCCCGGCGCGCTTCCCGGCAGGTTCGTGGTCAGGCCGACATACGTGTTCGCTGGGCTGACCTGGGGGATACCCGCCTGGTTGAGGATCGGGATCGATACCTCGCTGCAGCCCGAGTTGAACTCGCCCAGGTAGAGGACGGCCTTCGTGTCTGACGCTGCTTTGCGCGCGTTGGCGGCACACTGGCTCGGATCCCACTTGCCGGCGGCGGCGGTCGAGTCGTCGAGCGAGGTGTAGTTGACGGTCCACTGTCCCGCCTTGTCACCTGCCTGTGACAGCGCCAGCTTCATCCCGTTGACCATCGGACCGGTCTGAGCGGTCGACGCACCCTGCAGCGGCAGGCTCGAGTAGATGTCGATCGTCTTCGAGCTGCTGCTCCCGCCGCTGGCGGCGCTGGAGCTCTTGCTGCTCGAGCTGCTCGACCCGCAAGCGGCGATCACTAGCACGGCCCCCGCCAACAGACATCCCGTCAAGGCCTTGTTTAGAAGTCGCATACTCCTCCTCTGTATGTCGATGTGGGCCCCCAGTGGCCCATAGCCGGGCAGAGCGTAGTGCGGGACCCGGACGACGGCAAGCAGCCGCCCCCGGTAGGGCCCGGTCCTAACCTAACATCAACCGAGCCCAAATCGCACCCGCACCCGTCCTCAAGCGGTCCTCACGCGTCCAGCACCTTCCACAAGCGAAGCTGGCCGTCGAGGACCCGGTAGGCGCCGTAGCGCCGCAGCGTGGTGTCGCCGCCCGAGTTGATGCTGTATGTGCCGAGCACGCTGTGGCGGTTGCGCGTGGCGAAGATCGCGGCCAGGACCTTGGCGCGCCGCGCCGGCTCTGTGCCGTGGTCGGTGGCTCGGTCGACCGCTTCCAGCATCAGGCTCATCGCCTCGTATCCGTAGATCGCGTACGGCTGCGCGGGACCGAATCGCCGCCGGTAGGCGGCGTAGAACGCCCGGGCCGCCGGCGAGGAGGCGTCGGGACCGAGCGCGGCGACCGTAATCATCACCCGCGGGTCGAGCGAGGTGGGGATTCCACCGTCCGCGGGGTCGGTGTAGGTGCTCTCCGCGAGTCCGGCCGAGCCCAGGATCTGCGCCCCGGGCATCGCGGACGCGATCTGCTTGGTCAAGAGCACCGCGTTGTCCTCGGTGATCGCGCTCAGCAGCACGCAGTCGGCGCCCGTCTGCGCGACCGCCGTCGCGAGCGAGCTGTAGTCGGTGGCCTTCGGATCGAAGGACTGCACGCCCACGACCGGGAGGCCGGCGGCCTTCGCGGCGAACTGGAAACTGCTCGCCGTGTCCTCGCCGTCGACTTCCCCGTCGTCGAGCACGTAAGTCTTCCGGCATCCCATGCTGCGCAGGAGCTGCACCTGGGCGCTCGCTTGCACGGAGTCGTTGGGCACCACCCGGGCGAAGGTCCGCACGCCCGTCGGGTAGTACTTGTTCGGCTCGCCCGGAGCCGCGCCAGGGCCCGCCGAGGTGAGACCGACGGCCGTGCTCGTTGGGCTGATCTGGGGGATCCCGGCGCGGTTGAGGAGGGGGATCGAGACGGCGCTGGCTCCGGAGTTGAACTCCCCGATGTATCCGATGGTGGTCTTGTCCTGCACCGCTTGGTGGGCGTCCAGAGTTGTCTGCCCGGGGTCCCAGCCCCCGCGCTGGGGGTTCGAGTCGTCGAGCTCCTTGAGCACGATGCGGTAGCGGCCGATCCGTCCGCGGGCCTGCGCGAGCGCGAGCTCGGCGCCGCCGACGACCGCTTTGGCGCTGACGCTCGAGGCGCCGTGCAGCGGCACGCTCGAGTAGATCGTCAACGTCGTGCTGGGAACCTGGTTCTCGTCGGCCGACTTCCCGCCGCAGCTGGCCAGAGAGATGGAGACGGCCACCAGGACCGCTGCGAGGGTGCCCTTCTTCACCGCCTCTCTCGCGGTCCGCGACGTCACCCCTGCACTTGGATCGTCGTGAACGGCACGAAGCTCCCGTTCGCGTACCGGCTGAAAACAAAGGGCGCGATCGAGGTGTCGCCGTTTGCGTTGATGGAGTAGGTGCCCACGACCGAGCTGCGGTTGACGATCGAGAAGAAGTCCTTCACCACGGTCGAGCGGTTGTTCGCCGCCGACCCGGCCTCGCGCAGCACCGCGAGCACCGCCGACATCGCTTCGTAACCGAAGATCGCCTGCGGCGATGGGGCGTGGTGGTAGGTGGAGGTGAACTCCGAGACGAACGACCGGCCGGCGGCCGGCAGATCCCGGGGGAGGAAGCCCGGAGCAGACACGTACAGGCGGGCGCGCGCCGGCGTCACGTCAGCCGCGAACCCGTCCGTGTCGAGCGCCGAGGGGACGAAGATCTTCGCGGTCGGGTTGCTCGCAGCCACCGACCGCACCAGCGGCGCGGCGACACTGTCCGAGGCCGAGCCGATGAAAAGCGCGTCGGCTCCTGACGCGCTGAACTTCGTCGCCTCGGCCGCGCCCTCGACCGCGCTGATACCCGCCCCGGCGGCGTCGTGCTGGACCGCGTACGCGATCGCCGCGCCGTACTGGCTCCCGTCGCTGGCCACGTACAGCTTGCTCACGTGCAGCGATTGCATCTCGTGCACCTGCGCCTTCGCCTCCTGCGACGCGTTGGGCACGACCCGAGCGAACGTTCGCCCGTAGCTCTTCAGCGACTGGTAGTAGTTGTCCGGGGCGCCCGGCACCGCCGGCGTGGCCTGCGTGAGGGCGATCGCGGTGTCCGTCGGGGTGACCTGGAGCAGATCGAGGGCGTTCGTTATGCCCAGGGAGTCGGCCGAGGCGCCAGGGGGCATCTCGCCCAGATAGGCGATCGCGGACTTGTCCTGTATGGCCGTGCGAGCGTTGTCGGACACCTTGGCCCCGTGGAGAGGGACGAACCGAATCGTGAAGCTCCCGGCCCGGGAGCCGGCCTGCTGCAACGCGAGCTGCTCAGCATCGAGGACATCGGAGGACAGCGCCGGCTGGGAGCCCGGGGGCTCGCTCGCGTAAATCGCCAATGACTTGCCGGTGACGGTCACGGTCGAGGCTGGAGCCGTGCAGGCCGCCAGCGAGACGGCCGCCAGCGCGGCCGCACAACCCCTCACCGCCCGGCACCGTGCGAGCCTGCTGGCGCTCATGATGGATAGGACTAGCTCCGCCGGCCGGGCAGGAACGGGAGCAGGTTCCGGACCGCGATCGCGAGCACCACCATGACCCCGGCGATCAGGATCGCGTCGAAGCCGGAGACGCCCAGCGACCACAGAACGACCCACAAGCACAGACCGGCCGTGGCGGTGAGGATCAAGCCCATCGCCCGTGGATGCTAGCCAACGCCGGCGGCGGACTGCCGCAGCGCGGCCGAGAACTCGGCAACGAGTTCGCCGACCTCCGCCACCGGATCATCCGCCTCGCCCGCCGCGCGAACCAGGCGGCTGCCGATGATCACGCCCTCGGCGCCGGCATCCGCGGCCGCGGCCGCCTGCTCGGGGTTCGCGATCCCGAAGCCGACGGCGACCGGAACCTCGGTGTGGGCGGCGGCTCGCGCTATCACGCCGGCGAGGCCGTCGTCGACGCTCGCGCGCTCGCCCGTGGTGCCGGTCAGAGAGACCGTGTAGAGAAAGCCGCGCGCTCGCGCGCCGATCCGCCCCAGGCGCTCATCCGGCGTGGTGGGCGCCACCAGGGGCACCAGCGCGAGCCCGCGCCGGTCGCACGCGCGAAGCATCTCGGTCGCCTCCTCGATCGGGAGGTCGGGAACGATCACGCCGCTCGCGCCGACCTTTACCAGCGCATCGGCGAACCGCTCGAGTCCACGAGCCAGGATCACGTTCGAGTAGCACATGACCACCACGGCAACCTCGGGCGCGAGGGCTCGGGCCACCTCGAGCACGTGGTCGAGCGTCGTGCCGGCGCGCAGCGCGGCGGTGCCGGCCGCGTGGATCACCGGCCCGTCGGCCAGCGGGTCCGAGAACGGCACCCCCAGCTCCACCAGGTCCGCCCCGGCCCCGGCGTACGCGAGCCCGATCCGCCTGGAGGTCTCGAGATCCGGGAACCCGCCCATCATGTACGGCATCAGGGCCGAGCTCCGCCCGTTCGCGCGCGCGGACTCGAACGCCTCGGCGATCCGCTCGACCCCCGTCATTGGTGCCCCATGTGCTCGAGCGCCTCCTCGAGATCCTTGTCCCCGCGGCCCGACAGGCACACCAGGTCGAGCTCTGAGAATTCGCCGGCCAGGGCGAAGGCCAGCGCGTGCGCGCTCTCCAGTGCCGGAATGATCCCCTCGAGTCGCGCGGTCATCGTGAACGCCGCCAGGGCCTCCGCGTCGGTGACCGCAACGTACCGCGCCCGCCCGGAATCGCGCAGCCACGCGTGCTCCGGTCCGGTGCCCGGGTAGTCGAGCCCGGCGGAGATCGAGTGGGCCTCGAGGATCTGCCCGTCCTCGTCCTGCATGATGGCCGAGAACGAGCCGTGCAGCACGCCGGGAAGACCGCCCACGGTGAGCGGCGCTCCGTGCCGCCCGGTGTCGAGCCCCTCACCGCCCGCTTCGACGCCGATCAGCTCCACGTCACGGTCCTCGACGAACGGCGTGAAGACCCCGATGGAGTTGGAGCCGCCGCCCACGCAGGCGATGACGCGCTGAGGAAGCCGGCCCTCCGCTTCGATCACCTGGGCCCGAGCCTCGTCTCCGATCACCCGCTGCAGGTCCCGCACGAGCGCCGGATACGGCGCCGGACCCACGCACGACCCGATGATGTAGTGCGTGGTCCTCACGTTCGTGACCCAGTCGCGGATCGCCGCCGACACCGCCTCCTTGAGGGTTCGCGCGCCCGCCTCGACGGGCTCCACGCGCGCCCCCAGCAGCCCCATCCGCTCGACGTTGGGCTTCTGGCGGCGCATGTCCTCGGTCCCCATGTAGACGATGCACTCGAGGTCGAGGAGCGCGCACGCGGTGGCGGCGGCCACGCCATGCTGTCCCGCGCCGGTCTCGGCGATGATCCGGCGCTTGCCCATCCGTTTGGCCAGCAGCGCCTGCCCGAGGGCGTTGTTGATCTTGTGGGCGCCGGTGTGGTTGAGGTCCTCGCGCTTGAGGTAGATCGTGTGGCCGGCCTGTTCGCTCAGACGCGCGGCCAGGTACAGCGGCGAGGGGCGACCCACGTAATCGCGCAGGAGCGCGTCGAGCTCCGAGCGGAATCCGGGGTCATCGCGCGCGCCGAGCCACGCCTCCTCGAGCTCGGTCAGGGCCGGCATCAGCGTCTCCGGCACGTATTGCCCGCCGTAGGGGCCGAAGCGGTGCTCGATCGTGGTCATAGTGGTGTTCGGGTCGGCACATGTGCCGACCCGCGGGGGCGCGCATGCGCGCCCCCGGGCTGGGGCGCATGCGCCCCAGCCACGGCATTCCAGAACGCCTCGAGCTTGACTGGGTCCTTGCGTCCCGGGCTCAGCTCGACGCCGCTCGCGACATCGACCGCGAAAGGTCGCGCGATCGCGATCGCCTCGGCGACGTTCTCCGGCGTGAGCCCGCCGCTCAGGATCACGGGCACGGGGCCGCGATGCGAGCGCGCGATCTCCCAGGCGAACGTCGCGCCGGTGCCGCCCGGGACGCCCGGCATGTAGCTGTCGAGGAGGTGGTAGTCGGTGTGAAACGGCGCCAGCGCCTGGATGTCGGCGCGGCTCCGCACCCGCACGGCCTTGATCACTTTGCAGCCGGTCCTTCGCGCCGCTTCGGCGCAGTACGCCGGCCCCTCGTCGCCGTGGAGCTGCAACATGGTCAGCCCGACCGCGTCGGCCGTCGTCGCCAGCTCGTCGAGCGGGGCGTTGACGAACACCCCGGCGACCTCGACGCGGCGCTTGAGCGCGGCGGCGATCTCCGCGGCCACGGCCGGGTCGCAGCGGCGGGGCGAGCGCGGCCAGAAGTTCAGCCCGATGGCCCAGGCGCGCGCGGACACCGCGCGTTCAGCGTCGACGAGCGAGGTCAGGCCGCAGAACTTGATCTTGGGCACGCGAGGGGGCACGGTCTCAATCGTACGGCCCCGCCGCGGGACCGACTTTCAGTGCCTCGCGGCGTGCCGGCCGTGCTCGAGCAGCGGCAGAAACTCCTTGGCCGTGTCGACGGGAACCGCGAACGCGATCCCGACGCTGCCCTGATCGGCGACTGCACCACGATCGTCTGGGTCGTGCGGTGGCCGGTGACGCCGAGCGCGAGGAAGGCTGCCGCGACGACGATCCCGCCGAGCACCGAGGAGGCGAAATACCAGCGGACGGCGCCTTTCATCCGCTGTTCAGTGTCTTGCCGGCGCTGAAGTACAGCTAAAGGAGGCCGCGCTTTGCGAGCTTTCGGCACGCCGCCTCGATGTCGGGCGATCGCATCAGCGCCTCTCCGACGAGCACCGCCGCCACGCCGGCGCTCTCGAGCTCGTCCAGCTCGGCCGGCGTGCTGAACCCGGATTCCGCGACCACCGTGATGCCGTCGCCTTGATCGATGCGCGGGAGCAGCTCGAACGTGCGGCGGACGTCCACGCGCAGCGTGGTCAGATCGCGGTTGTTGATCCCGATCAGGGTCGCCCCGGCCGACAGCGCGGTGTCGAGTTCTCGACCGTCGTGCACCTCGACCAGCGCGACCAGTCCGGCGTCGCGCGCCTGCTCGTGCAGCCGGGCCAGCTGCGGTTCGTCGAGGGCGGCGACGATGAGCAAGATCGCGTCGGCGCCCGCCGCCAGCGCCTCGTGGACCTGGTAGGGGTCGACGATGAAGTCCTTGCGCAGGATCGGCAGCGTCGAGGCGGCGCGGGCCGCGCGCAGATCGTCGAGTGAGCCCCCGAAGCTCGGGCCTTCGGTGAGGATCGACAGCGCCGCGGCGCCGCCGCGCTCGTAGGCGCCGACGACGTCCTCGAGCGCCAACCCGTCGCGGATGACACCCGCGGACGGCGAACGGCGCTTGTGCTCGGCGATCAATGACAGCCCGGGCACGCGCAGCGACTCCAGGAATGGGCGGAAATCGCCGGCGCGGCCGCGTCGCTGGGCGCCTTGCGCCAAAGCGCGTTCGGGCACCGCCTCCCGCCTCCGCGCCACCTCCATCCGGGTCGCGGCGACGATTCCCTCGAGCGCGTTCATCGCTTCGTCAGGATTGCGTGCGTGCGAGCCACGAACCGCTCGAGGGCGTCGGCGGCGGCGCCGCCGTCGATCGCCGCTCCGGCGGCCCGCACGCCGCCTTCGAGCGTGTCCGCCGCGCCGCCGGCGTAGATGGCGGCGCCGGCATTGAGCACGGCCAGGTCCCGCGCGACGCCGTGCTCGCCACCGAATATGCGCTTCGCGATGTCCGCGTTCTCGCGCGGGTCGCCTCCGGGGACGGCGTCCGCGGGCCAGCGCGACAGCGACACCTCCTCGGGCGTGAGGAGGTAGCGACGCACCTGGCCGTCCTTGACCTCGACCACGTGCGTGGGGGCGGAGATGCTGAGCTCGTCCAGTCCGTCCTCGCTCGAGACCAGCAGCGAGTGCTTGGTTCCGAGCACCGCCAGGGCCCCGGCCATGGTCTCGAGGTACGCGGGGTCGGAGACCCCGACGAGCTGCCGCGTGGCGCCGGCCGGGTTCGTGAGCGGCCCCAGGAAGTTGAAGATCGTGCGCACCGCGAGCTGCCGGCGCACCGGCACCACGTAGCGGGTCGCCTGGTGGTGGGCGGGCGCGAACATGAACCCGAAGCCGACGTCCTCGATGCACCGCGCCACCGAATCGGGCGGCAGGTCGATCCGCGCCCCCAGCGCCTCGAGCACGTCAGCGGAGCCTGAGAGCCCGGTCGCGGAGCGGTTGCCGTGCTTGGCGACCGTGCAGCCGGCGCCGGCGGCGATCAGCGCCGCCGTGGTGGAGACATTGAACGTACGCCGGCCGCCCCCGGTGCCGGCGGTGTCGAGCAGGTCGTCGCTCGAGACGTTGACCGGCGCGGCGAATGCTCGCATCGTGCGGGCGAGCCCGGCCAGTTCCTGCACCGTCTCCCCCTTGGTCCGCAGCGCGATCAGGAACGCCGCGATCTGGACCTCCGAGGCGTTCCCGGCCATGATCTCCGACAGGACCGCAGCGGTGTCCTCGAGACTCAGATCGGTCCCGTTGGCCAGCTTGTCGATCGAACGCGTGAGCAGATCCGGAGCGGCGGTCATCTCATCGAGCGCGGGAGAGGAAGTTCGCCAGCAGCTCGCGTCCCTGTTCGGTGAGCACCGACTCGGGGTGGAACTGCACCCCCTCGGCGGGAAGCTCGCGGTGCCGGACGGCCATCACCACGTCGCCGCCGAACGCGCTCCGCGCGAGCACGTCGGGGAGCTCCGGATCGGCCACGAGCGAGTGGTAGCGCCCCACCTCGAGCGGCTCGCGCAATCCTCGGAAGATCGTCTTGCCGTCGTGCTCGATCTTCGACGTCTTCCCGTGCACGGGCTCGTGCTGCACGACCCTGCCACCCCAGGCCTGCACCAGCGCCTGATGGCCGAGGCACACCCCGAGCGTCGGGATCCTCGCCTCCGGGAACCGGCGCACCGCCTCGAGGGAAATGCCGGCCTCGTTCGGAGTGCACGGACCCGGGGACACCACCACGCGGTCATAGCCGCGGATCAGCAGCTCGTCGACGGTGGCGTGGTCGTTGCGCACGACCTCGAGCTCGGCTCCCAGCTCGCCGAGGTACTGGACGAGGTTGTAGGTGAAGCTGTCGTAGTTGTCGAGGACCAGGACTCTCACGGCACGTCAACGGTAGCCGGGGTTAGTGCCCACTTAGGGCCACTCGGTGCTGCCCGCCGCGAGCTCGATCGCCGCGAGCACGCCCTTCGCCTTGGCCACCGACTCGCGGTACTCGTAGTCGGGCTTGGCGTCGGCCACGGTCCCACCACCCGCCTGGACGTGCGCGATCCCGTCCTTGACCACAACCGTGCGGATGTGGATGCAAGTGTCCAGGTCCCCCGCGTAGCTGACGTAGCCGATCGCGCCCCCGTAGCCCCCGCGCTTGACGGACTCGAGCTCGTCGATGATCTGCATCGCGCGGACCTTGGGCGCGCCCGACAGCGTGCCTGCCGGGAGCACCGAGCGCAGCGCGTCGAGCGAGCTGAAGCCGTCGCGCAACCTGCCCACGACGCTCGAGACGATGTGCATGACGTGGCTGTAGTTCTCGACCGCCATGAAGCTCTCGACCTCGACGCTCCCGTACTCGCACACCCGCCCGAGGTCATTGCGCCCGAGGTCGACCAGCATCACGTGCTCGGCGCGCTCCTTGGGGTCGGCGAGCAGCTCCTCGGCGATCCGGCGGTCGTCCTCGGCGCTTTCACCGCGCGGTCGGGTGCCGGCGATCGGGCGCGTCGAGACGGTCCTGCCGCTGACCGTGATCAGCGGCTCCGGGCTGGCGCCGGCGATCTCGAAGTCGCCGAAGTCCAGAAAGTACATGTAGGGGCTGGGGTTCACCGCGCGCAGCCCGCGGTAGATCGAGAACGCCTCCACCGGAGCCGCCGCCGACCAGCGCTGGGAGGGGACGACCTGGTAGGCGTCGCCGGCGCGGATGTACTCGATGATCCTCGCCACGATCGCCTCGAATCGCTCGCGCGGCATGTTCGCCTCGAACACCGGCAGCTCCCGATTGCGCCATGGAGGCCGGGGCGGACGCGGGAGCGGGCCGGCCATCCGCCAGCGCACCTCCGCGATCGTCTCCAGCGCCCGCGCGTACGAGGCGTCGAGATCGTCGTCCGTATAGACGTTGGCGAGCACGGTGACGGTGCGCCGGAGGTGGTCGAAGACGACGAGTCCGTCGGTCAGCATGAGTGCGAGGTCGGGCACGACGATCGGATCCGGATTGGGCTCGCCGAGCGGCTCGACGGTGCGCACGAGGTCGTACGCGAACACTCCCACGGCCCCGCCGGCGAACGGCGGGAGGTCCGGCAGCGGGGCGGCGCGGAAGCGACCCAGCTCGGCGGCCGTGAGCTCGTACGGATCGCCGGCGTCGCCGAGCGACCAGCGCAGCACCTTCCGGGGGCGATAACCGATGAACGAGTAGCGCCCGACGCGCCCCTGCTCGGCGGATTCGAGCAGGAACGCAGGACCCCGCTCGCGCAGCTTCAAAAACGCCGACACTGGGGTCTGGCAGTCGTCGATGAACGTCTCGCGGACCGGGATCAGGTTGTGGTCGCGCGCGAGCTCGCGAACGGCCCCGAGCGAGGGCGTCGCACCCGCGGCGGCCGCTTCAGCGTGCGCGACGGCCATCGAGCACCTGCTCGGCGTCGGCGAGCGTGAGGTCGCGTCCGCGCAACAGGACCGCGAGGTGGTAGAGGACGTCGGCCGCCTCCTCGGCGACGCGGTCCTGCGGTTCCTCCCGGGCGGCCCGGACGACCTCCTCGGCCTCCTCCTCGACTTTCTCGCCGGCCAACCGCGGGTCGTCCAGCAGCTTCGCGGTGTACGACCCTTTTGGCCGCACCGCGGCGCGATCCGCGATCGTCCGCTCGAGCGCCGGCAGCGTCTCGTGAGGGGCTCCCGGCTCGAGCTCCCCGCGGTGAAAGCACGTGCGCTCGCCCGTGTGGCAGGCCGGGCCGGTGGGCTCGACGAGCGCGAGGAGGGCGTCGCCGTCACAGTCGTAGCGGATCTGCTTCAGCGTCTGCGTGTTCCCGGACGTGGCGCCCTTGTGCCAGATCTCCTGCCGAGAGCGGCTGAAGAAGTGCATCTCGCCGGTCTGGCGCGTGAGCCTGAGCGCCTCTGCGTCCATGTAGGCGAGGGTGAGGACCTCGCCGGTGCGCCAATCCTGCACTATGCAGGGCACAAGGCCGCTTTCATCGAACGCGATCTGGAAATCGTCCACGGGAGCGACGATTCTAGGTGGCCAACCAGCCTCTCATATCGGATGTCTCCGCTCTCCCCGCTCCAGCCGGTCTACAGCAGGCGGATACGCGCGCGGAGGCGGCGGATCATGCTGTTCCGGCTGTTCGTAGTTGCGGTGCTCCTGGCGGCCGCCGCAGCCGCGGTCGTGCTGATCATCCGATCGCGGCGGACGAACCTGCACGGCGCCCACGAGACCCGGTTCGAGATCAACAGCCGGTTGCTTCACCGGTCGCTCCCGGCGGTCGCGGTCGTGCCGCCGGGGACGAACGGGCGCGGGCGGCCCTTGCTGGTGTTCCTGCACGACACGGGTTCAGACGGACAGGAGCAGAACCTGACCTCCGCGATGTTCGCCGCGCTGGCCGCCGAGGGTGCTGCAGCGCCCGACGTCGTCTTTCCGGGTGGCGCCGAGGATTCCTACTGGCACAACCGCGCGAGCGGTCCGTGGGGCAGCTACGTGGTCGACGAGGTGATCCCGCAGGCGCTCGCGCGGCTGCACGCGGACCGCCACCGGATCGCGATCGGCGGGATCTCGATGGGCGGCTTCGGGGCCCTGGACATCGCGCGCTTCTACCCGGGGCTGTTCTGTGCCGTCGGGGGTCACTCGGCGGCCATCTGGCGGCGCGCCGGCGCGGCACCTCGTGGGACGTTCGACAGCGCGGCGGATTTCGCGGTGAACAACGTGCTCGGGGCCGCTCACGGGTCGAACCCGTACGGGGTGACGCCGGTCTGGCTCGACGTGGGCGGGAGCGACGCGTTCCGGCCGGCGAACGCGGCGCTGGCGCGCGAGCTGCGCGCACACGGTGCACGGGTTACGTTCTCGACCGCCCCCGGAGGCCACGACCGCTCCTACTGGGACGGCCGCTGGCCGGACTACATGGCGTTCTACGCCCGGGCCTGTCGGGGGCCGTAGAGCTGGAGGGTCATTCGATCCCCAGGCGGTCCAGGAGCCGCTCGTCGGCGCGCCAGTGGCGCCGGACGCGGACCGAGAGGTCGAGGTGGACGTGGGTCGCGAGCTCGCGCTCGATCGTGCGCCGGGCCGCGACGCCAATCGCCTTGATCATCCGGCCGCCCGCGCCGATCAGGATCGCCTTCTGGGACTCGGTCTCGGTGAGGATCACCGCTTCGATCCGCACCAGGTCCTCGCGCGGCTGTTCGATCGCCTCCACCTGCACCTCGACCGCGTGGGGAACCTCGGCTCGGGTGCGCGCCAGCACCTGTTCGCGCACGAGCTCCGCGAGCATCACCGACTCGGGCTGGTCGGTGCGTTGCTCGGGCTCGAAGTAGAACGGCCCCTCGGGTAGCAGCGAGACGAGGTGGTCGACGAGCACCCGGACGCCCGCGCCCGTGCGCGCCGAGACGGGGAAGATGTCGTCGGCCACACCGAGCTGCTCGGCGTCGGCGAGCGCGGCGGCGGTCTTCTGGCGATCCGTGCGGTCGACCTTGTTGACCGCGAGCACCACGGGCACCGGAGCGTGCTCGAGCAACCCGGCGATGAAGCGGTCTCCGGGACCGATCCCCTGTTCGGCGTTCACCACCAACAGGCAGCAGTCGGCGTCCGAGAGCTCCCGCTGTACGCGACGTTGCATCCTCTCCGTGAGAGCGTCGCGGGGGCGCTGGACGCCGGGCAGGTCGACGAGCACGAGCTGCCAGCCCCGTCCCGTGGCGACGCCCCGGATCGCGCGGCGGGTGGTCTGCGGCTTGTCGGAGACGATCGCCACCTTGGCGCCGACGATCGCGTTCGCCAACGTCGATTTGCCGACGTTGGGGCGTCCCGCGAGCGCGACGAAGCCCGAGCGGGTCTGGGTGCCGTCCGCGCCCGCCTGCGGCGCTGTCATCTGACCCAGCGCATCAGCTCGGACTGAAGCGCGAGCATCTCCCCGTCGTCGGTCTCGTGATCCATGCCCGTCAGGTGCAGCGCGCCGTGGACGATCGCCTCGCGCAGGTCTGCCGTGTGCTCGGGGCAGATCACGATGTCGCCGAGCTCGCGCGGGCCCGCCGTGTGCCCGTCTTCGTCGACGCCGAACGACAGCACGTCGGTCGGCTCGTCCAGCCCGCGGAATTCGCGGTTGAGCTCGATGATTCGCTCCTCGTCGACGAACTCGACCGCGACGTGACCTTCCGCGATGGCCGCCGAGGAGACCGCGAGCGCGCACAGCTCCTCGATCTCGGTCACGCTCGGCGCATCGCGCGCGAACGCGTCGATCCCGATCACGTCGACGTCGAGCATCCGGTCAGGCCCGCTTGCGCGGGCGTAGCTCCGGCGCCAGCCGCTGCGAGTGATCGTTGTAAGCGGCGACGATCCGCTGCACCAGCTTGTGCCGGACCACGTCCTCGCCTCCGAAGCGCACGAACTCGATCCCCTCGACCTTCTCGAGGATGTCCGCGACCACGACCAGCCCCGAATCCTGATCGCGCGGGAGGTCGATCTGGGTGATGTCGCCAGTGACGACCATCTTCGAGTTGAAGCCCAGCCGGGTCAGGAACATCTTCATCTGCTCGGGGCTGGTGTTCTGGGCCTCGTCGAGAATGATGAAACTGTCATTAAGCGAGCGGCCGCGCATGAATGCGAGCGGCGCCACCTCGATCACGCCGCGCTCGAGGTGCTGGGAGACGCGGTCGGGTTCGAGCATGTCGTGCAGGGCGTCGAACAGCGGACGCAGGTAGGGGTCGACCTTGGCCATCAGGTCGCCGGGCAGGAACCCGAGCCGCTCCCCCGCCTCGACCGCCGGCCGGGTGAGGATGATCCGGTTTACCTCGCGCCGGCTGAGCGCGGCCGCCGCCAGCGCGACCGCCAGGAACGTCTTGCCCGTTCCCGCGGGACCGATGCCGAACGTGATCGTGTTGTGGCGGATCGAGTCGACGTAGCGCTTCTGGTTGACGGTCTTCGGCGCCACCTTGGTCGCGCGGTGGCGCCAGACCACGTCGTCGAGGATCCGCGCCGGCGACTCGTGCTCGTCGAGCGCGCGCGTGACCGCCTCGATCGTGCCGGGTGCGATGTCGTGGCCCTGGGCGATCAGCTCCGAGAGCTCGCTCACGACCGCGGCGGCGTCATCCACCGCCTGGGCTTCGCCTTCGAGCGTGAGGATGTTGCCGCGCAGGTAAACCTCGCAGTCGAGGTGGCCCTCGAGCGTGCGCAGCACCGCGTCCTCGCTGCCCGCGAGCTCGGCCGCGACCGCGTTGTCGAGCTCGATCTGCCTACGCACCCAGCGCCTCGCGCACCCGCGCGGAGGCGCGCTTGCCGTCCGCGCGCCCGCCGGCCCTGGCCATGACCGCCTTCATCACCTGTCCCATGTCCTTCGGCGAGCCGGCGCCGGTCTCGGCGATCGCCGCCGCGACAATCGCGTCGAGCTCGGCATCGTCGAGCTCGGCCGGGAGGTAGTGCTCGATGATCGTGGCCTCGGCCTCCTCCTGGTCGGCGAGCTCAGGACGGCCCCCTTCGCGAAACTGCGTGGCGGCGTCGATCCTGCGCTTGCGCTCCCGGCGGAGCACCGCGACCTCGTCGCCTCTCCCCTCCTTGGCCTCCTTCTGGAGCTCGGACAGCACGAGCCGCAGCGCGCTCACGCGCTGCTTCTCGCCCGCCTTCAGCGCGCTGTTCATGTCCGCACGCACTTGTTCGGTCACGGTCACACCACCCAGGATAGCCCTGGCCCGTGCGGAAGCCGACAGGTGAGACCGTCGGCGTACAGCTCCTCGCACACCACGTCGACGACCTCCCCCCGCGCGGCGGCGCCCGCGGGCAGGTAGCACCGCGTGTAATCGGCGCTATAGCCCGAGCATTGGGAGTCCGCGACCTTGTCGACCAGCACCTGTTCCTGGCGGCCGAGCTTGGCCGCGCGGTGGTGGCGGGAGCGGACCTCCGAGCGACCCCGGAGCTCCCGCGAGCGGCGCTTCTTCTCCTCGGGTGCGACCCGGTCGCCCAGATCGGAGGCGAGCGTGCCCGGGCGCGGCGAGTAGGAGAACGCGTGCACCCGGCTGATCTCCGCGGCGTCGAGCAACTCGAGAGTCCGTTCGAACGCGCGCTCGTCCTCGGTCGGAAAGCCGACGATCACGTCGGTCGTGACGTTCAGGTGCGGCACCGCGGCCCGCACGGCGCGAACCTGGTCCACGTACTCCGATGCCGCGTAGTGGCGGCCCATGTCGCGTAGCACGGCGTCGTCCCCCGACTGAAGCGGGATGTGGAGGTGCGGGCACACCCCGGGCTCGGTCGCGAGCGCCTCCACGAGCGAGTCCTTGACGTGGATCACCTCCACGCTCGAGAGCCGGACCCGCTGCACGCCGGAAAGCCGCGCCACCTCCATCATCAGCTGCCCGAGCTCGAGCCCGTGCTCGGGATCGCGGTAGTCACCGACGCTGATCCCGGTCATCACGATCTAGGCTTGGCCGTGCGCGACCCGCCGGCGCGCTTCGTCGAGCACCGCGCTCGCGGGGCGAGAGCGCGCGGCGCCCCGTACGGTCGGGATGATGCAGTAGGCGCAGTGGCAGTCGCAGCCGTCCTGGACCTTCACGAATCCGCGGGTGCGGGCGGCCTGTTCGAGGCCCTGGCGCGCCAGCACGTCGGTGTGCAGGTCCGCACACGCCCCCTCCTCGTCGGCGATTTCGTTTGCCACATCCTCGGCCGTCCCCACGAACGGGCGTACGCGGGAGTCGATCTCGGCGAACTGCGCCGGCCGGAGATTGGCGGCGCAGCCGGAGACGAACACGCTCTTCGCGCCCCTCAACGAGCGACGTACCGATTGGCGGGACTTGGCCTCGGCCTCACTCGTGATGCAGCACGTGTTGATCACGTGCAGGTCGGCCTCGGACTCGGGCGCCTCGGCGTGTCCGGCGTCGAGGAGCGCCTGGCGCGCGATCATCGCGTCCGCCTGGGAGACCTTGCAGCCGAGGAACTTGACGGCGAACGTCGTCACCACGCCGCACGGTAGCGCGGTTCGCCCACCCCCTTACGCAGCGGCGGCCCGCGGGCTCAGGGGAGCCCGCGGGCCCTGCTCGCGAGCGGCGGACCGTCGTACTTCCCAATCATGATCACCCGATTCGGTGTCCTCGGGACGGCACACGGCGAGAGGAGAGGGTCGGCTCGTACGCATATCCGGCCCGAGGCTTGGGCCGGGGGGCGACGATGTCGAGAAGCAGGCCACCGAGAGTCACACCTATCGCGAGCGGGTTGAGCAGTTCGAATACCTCCTTTCGGCCTTCCGAATAACCGCAAACATCGGGGCGAAGGATCGACTTTCGCTCGGGCTCCGACATCGGCCCCCTGGACAACATTCACCGGCCTCGGATTGTCCACACGCGCGGACGAATCAAGGGGTGTGCTGAAAAAGGGCCCATATGCGGCCCTTTTTCAGCGCACCCCCCTGCGTCACCGCTGCGCCGGCGCCTCCAATACCAGCGCGACCCACTCTCCGTCGGACTTCCGAGACGTTTCGCGGAGTCCCGAATCCTCGAACGCGCGGACGACCGCCGCCGCCTCGTCGACCAGCACCCCGCCGGCGATGACCCGCAAAGTGTCGGGGGCTCGCGACCCCAGCCGCTCCGCCCACACGCGCAACAGCGGCGCCACCAGGTTCGCCGCCACCGTAGGCGCGACGACGACCGGATCGGCGCGCAGGTCGTGCCGGCGCACGTCGATCACGACCCCGTTCAGGCGGGCGTTCGCAGACGCGGCGGCCACGGCGGCGGGATCGTTGTCGAGAGCCACCACCGGCGAGCACCCCTGCCGCGCCGCCACGATCGCCAGCACGCCCGACCCGCATCCCAGATCCACGAACCCGCCGCCGGGCTCGAGCTCCAGCATCAGCTCCAGGCACAGCCGCGTGGTCGCGTGGGCGCCCGTCCCGAATGCCTGCCCTGGGTCGATCACGACCTCGATCGGCGTCGCGGACGACGGCGGCTCCCACGGCGGGCGCACGGTCACACGCCCCTCGATCACCACAGGCTTGTGGAACAACCGCCAGCGCTCCGACCAGTCGTCGGGGATCTCCTCGGTGCGCACCTCGACCAGCGCCCCGCCGGCGGCCGCCTGGAGCGCGGGCAGCGCCGGCAGCTCGCCCGGCGACCCGTACACCCCGTACTCCACCACTCCCGGACCGACGTCGACCTCCTCGACACCGGCCGGGGCCAGGGTCAGCAGCTCGGCGAGGACCAGCTCCGCGTGCTGTCGGCGCACGCGCACTGCCACACGGAGCATCACATTGCGGGCGACGTCAAAGCGAGGGGTCGTCTAAATCTAAAACGACTCAAACCCCGAATGCCCGCTTGAGCTTCCCGAACACACCCTCGTCCGTGCGCAGGTTGTGTTCGGTCATCGAGTCGGCGAGCTGCTCGAGCAGCTTCCGCTGGTCGCGGCTGAGGTGCCGAGGGATAACGACGTTGACCACGACGCGCAGGTCGCCGCTGCGCGTGCCACGGAGCGCCGGCATTCCCGCGCCACGGATGACCAGCGTCTCGTGCGGCTGCGTGCCCACCGGGATGTCGAGCTCCACCGGACCGTCCACGGTCGGCACCGAGACGGTGGTGCCGAGCGCCGCCAGCGGAGCGGCCACGTCGACCGCGGTGACCAGGTCGTCGCCGTCGCGCACGAACCGCGGATCCTCGCGGACGCGGATCAGCACGTACAGATCGCCGGGCGGCCCGCCTCGCTCGCCGGCGTGACCTCGGCCGGTGATCCGGATCCGTTGGCCGTCGGCGATGCCGGCCGGGACGTCGACCGACAGCTTGGAGCGCTCCACCTTGCGCCCGCGGCCGCGGCACACCTTGCACGGCTCCTTTGCCACCCGGCCGTCTCCGTCGCAGCGGTCGCAGACCGTCGCGCGCACCACCTGCCCGAACGGGGTGCGGGTGACCGCGCGCAGCTGCCCGGTGCCGCCGCACTTGGGGCACGTCTCGATCGGGGTGCCGGGCTCGGCGCCGTTGCCGTGGCAGTGCTCGCAGACCACGACCGCCTCGTAGCTGACCTCGACGCTCGTGCCGTGCGCGGCCTCGGCCAGGTCGATCTGAGCGTTGACCGCCACGTCGCCGCCCTGGATCGCCCCACCGGGGCCGCGGGCGCCCCCGCCGAAGGTGCCGCCGAACAGGTCGCCGAATCCCGCCGAGCCGCCGAAGAAGGCGTCGAAGATATCCGAGATCGACCCGAACCCCTCGAAGTTGGGAGCGTATCCGCCGCTCCGCAGTCCCTCGTGGCCGTAGCGGTCGTACGTGGCGCGGCGCTCGGGATCGGAGAGCACCTCGTAGGCCTCGGCCGCCTGCTTGAACTTCTCCTCGGCGTCCGGATCGTGGCTGTTGACGTCGGGGTGCAGCTCGCGGGCAAGCCGGCGGAAGGCCTTCTTGATCGAGGCGTCGTCGGCGTCGCGCGGGACCCCGAGCACGTCGTAGTAGTCACGGGTCGCGCTCACCGCTCGTCGTACACCTCAGCGATGAACTTGGACAGTTGGGTCGCCGCCTCTCGCACCGAGCGGATGGCCTGGCCGTAGTCCATGCGCAGCGGCCCGATCACCGAGACCGCGCCCAGGTTGCGCTGCGGCAGCCCGTACCCGGCCGCGACCAGCGCGACGGAGCGCATGGCCGGCGTGTTGTTCTCGGTCCCGATCCTCACCAGCACGTCGCGCTCGGACAGCGCCACCTGGAGCACCCCGAGTAGCGTCACGCGGCGCTCGAGCATCTCCATGAGCGCGTTCAGGTCGGACACGTCGGCGAAGCGATCGCCGCGCAGCAGACGCGCCGTGCCCTCGACGTAGAGGCCTTCGGAGGCGGTCTCCTCGAGATCGGTGAACACCGGGGCGAGCGCGTCGAGGAACTCGCGCTCGGAACTCGACAGCGACGGCTCGTGGAGCCGCTGGTGGAGCATGCGGGCGCCGAGCCCGAGGCCGACCAGCCGCTCGTTCAGATAGCTCGCGGCCCAGTCCGCCAGGCCCGAGTCGACCGGCCGCGGGAACGTGAACAGGCGCTTGGTGACGCCGCCGGTCGAGGTGATGACGACCACCATCAACACCTGCGGTTGCAGCACCAGGACCTCGATGTGGCGGATCGTGGAGGTCTCGATCGGCGGCGCGGTCACGATCGCGAGCAGGTTGGTGACCTGCGACAGCGTCTCGGTGGTGACGCGCATCGCCTCGTCGAGCTCGCGGCGGACCAGTGAAAGCGACAGGCGCGGACCACTCTCGTCGCGGGGCAGGAGCCGGTCGACGAAGTAGCGGTACCCCGCCTCGGTCGGAATCCGGCCCGCCGACGTGTGTGGGTGAGCGAGCAGCCCGAGCTCCTCGAGGTTCGCGAGCTCGTGGCGGATGGTCGACGGACCCCACCGCACTTCGGCGGAAAGCGACTTCGAGCCCACGGGCGTGCCCGCGTCCAGGTACTCCTCGACAACCTTGCGCAGCACGAGCTCTTGGCGTTCGGTCAGCACCAGGATGATTGTAGGAAGGCGGGTTCGGGCGCCGGCACGGTGCGCCCGAGTCGCACTACCGCGTCAGGACCTCGGCGACCCCGTTGCGGATAAGGCGTCGGCCGGCTTGCATCGCATTCGAGTCCACGATTGCCACCTCACCGTTCACCTCGCGGACGGTCCCCGCCACGACGATCTCCTCCCCCATGCGCCCGATGCCGCGGAACTGGACGCTCAGGGCCTTGAGCCTCTCCGGTCCGCCGGCGGCCTCGGTGTGGGCCCGAGCGACCTGGGCCATCGTCCACAGCCCGTGGAGGATCCGACCGGGCAGCCCCACCTGTCTGGCGAACTCCTCGTCGATGTGGATCGGGTTGAAGTCGCCGGAAGCGCCCGCGTAGCGGACGGTCACGAATGGATCGGGCGTGATCTTGAGCTCGATCGTCTGACCCGGTTCGAGCCCGTTCACTGGTGTGCCGTCCGGTGATCGGGGTGCATGGAGCGCGAGACCCGGGGGCCGGTAGGCAAGGACGCAGGAGCCGACGCGCAGCAGCGCTGCGCGAGGCTCCGAGGACGCAGCGCCGGATGACTCGTGCCGGGCCCGGCCGTTTGGCGAGGCTGGATGCCGAGCGGGCCCCACACGAGGGCCATCCGGGGCCGCGATACATGTGCCCTGATGGCCGGACGGTGCACTAGTCCGTCCTCACGATGTTCGTCCAGGTCCCGGCGCATACAGTCACCGAGTCCTGGTTCGTCGACGCGGTTTCGAACACGTAAAACCGCATCCCCCCGCGCTCCAAGATGTCCTTGACCGACGCGGTCGTGGAGATCTCGTCGCCCGCGACCACCAGCGGCCCCCAGCGGAACTCCTGGCCGCCGTGGAGCATCCGGGGGAAGTCGATCCCGACCTCGGGATCGAACAGCGCCGGCGTCACCGCCCGCCCGGCGTACACGACCGCGAACATGGGGGGCGCGACCACGTCCGGGTACCCCGCGGCGCGCGCCGCGTCGAGGTCGAAGTACAGCGGGTTGGTCTCCGATACCGCAGCGGCGAACTCGCGGATCTTCTCGCGCCCGACGGCGTATGACACCGGCGGATACGCCTTGCCGATCGCTCCCGTGTTGACTGGCACCGGGGCCGGACGATACTCAGAATTCAGACGATTACCGGCACTACGCCGCCGTCCACCGACCACGCGGCGCCCGCGACGTAGGAGGCGACGTCCGAGCACAGGAACGCGATCACGCCGGCGATCTCCTCCTCGGTTCCGAGCCGCCCGACGGGCACCCCGGCGGCCGTGGCCTCGAGTACCTCCTCGCGCGTCCGGCCTTGCATCTTCGCGGTCTGGTCGGCAAGCCCGCCCGGAGCCAGCCACAGCTCGCTGCCCACCGGGCCGGGCGTCACGGCATTGACGAGCACCCCGGTGCCGGCGTACTCGTCGGCAAACGCCCGCGACAGCGACAGCTCAGCCGCCTTGGTAACCGAGTACGCGACGTTGCGCTTCGACGGCCGCTTGCCCGACGAGGAGCACACGTTGACGATCCGCCCCCATCCCCGCTGCGCGAGCACCGGCGCGGTGGCCCGCATGAGCCGCATCGGCGCCATCACGTGGAGCTCCCACTGCTGCTGCCAGTCGGCATCGGTCAGCTGCGCGAGCGGCGTCACCGCGCTGGTGCCGGCGTTGTTGACGAGCGCGTCGATCCGGTCGAAACGCTCCAGGCACACGTCGAGCAGGCGGTCCCCGGCGGCTGGATCGGTCACGTCCAGGACCACCGTCTCCGCCCGGACGCCGCGCTCCCGGCACGCGCGCGCCACCTCCTCGAGCGACTGAGCGCTTCGCGCCACGAGCACCACTGCGGCGCCCTCGCCCGCGAGCGCGATCGCGGCCGCCCTGCCAATCCCGCGCGAGGCGCCGGTGACGACGCACACGCGATCGCGCAGACCGAGCTCCATCGGCCGGCATTGTCACACGGCGACGGTCATCCCTGGTCTCCGGGGATGGCGGCGCCGACGGGCAGGCCGCGGCGCTGATACTCCTCGTAGCGGGACCGCCAATCGTCGCCGGCGCCGGTGACCGCAGCGTCGTCGGCGCCGTCGAGACGGCGCTGGAGCGCATCGAGACACGCGTGCCAGCCGGCGGCGTCGCGCGCTGCCTTCTCGCGCATGTCGAGCTGCACCGCGAAGTGCAGCAGGCAGGCCGCGCCGTCCTCGATCGGCTCGAGATCGAAGTGCAGGTGATCTCCTCCCCAGGTGAAGGCAAAGCGCCGGGGTGGGTCGAGCTCGGTCACCTCGCCGAGCAACGTCGAGGCGCCATCGGGCAGCGTTCCCTCCGCAAACACGAACGTCATCTGACCGCCGAGGCGCAGGTCGACCTCGACCCGGCACGGGAACCAGTGCTCGAGCTCGGACGGCTTGGTGAGCGCCTCCCAGACCTTCTCGACGGGGTGGGCGATGCGGCGCTCGAACGACAGCGCGGGGCGGTCCTCGATGGTCTCGTAGCGGCCGTACATGTTGCTACTCCTCTTCGGTCGATTTGCGGTCCAGGTGCCGTTCCAGGGCGTCCAGGCGCTCGTCCCAAGCCCGCCGGTACGGGGCCAGCCAGTCGTCGATCTCTGCGAGCCCGCTCGGCCGGAGGCTGTAGACGCGCTTCTGGGCCTCGGTGCGAGCGGTCACCAGGCCGGCGCCGCGCAGCACGCGCAGGTGCTTGGAGGTGCCGGGCTGGGTCAGGCCGGTCAGTTTTACAAGCTCTCCGACGGCGCGCGGGCGCTCGAGCAAGAGCTCGAGGATGGTGCGCCGGTGGGCGTCCGCGAGGGCGGTCCAAGGAGACGGCACGGGAAGCTATATAACCAAATGAGCATATGCCTGTCAAGGAATACACGGACTCCGGCTGGGCGGCGGAGCCGGTGGCGGGAGGGCGCCGTTGCCGGAGGTGCTCCAGGACGCACGACCCGGATCGAGATCCAGTCGCTTGTGAGCGCATCCGCGAGTCTGTAGCCTGATGTGGGTGGCACGGCGAACGACGTTGAGGGCATCGGACGCGGATCGGGAGGCGGTCGCCGAGCGCCTTCGTCACGCCTGTGCCGAGGGGCGGCTACTGGCCGAGGAGCTCGAAGAGCGTCTGGGCGCGGTGTTCTCGGCGCGGACCTATGGGGAGCTCGATGCGGTCGTCTCCGACCTTCCGGTGGTGCGCTCCCCCGCCGGCTCGTCCGCGCACCTGCGTGCCTGGGCACTGCCGGCGCTGGCGCTCGCGATCGCGATGGCGGCCTTGCTCGTGATCGTCGTCCTCGCCGTCGTGTTCTTCCTCACCGGGATCTTTGCCATCTGGTTGCTCTGGGCCGGGGTGGGCTGGTGGGCGTACGGCCGCCGGCGTCGGTCGTATGCCCGGCACTATCCGCGTTCGGTGCCACCGGGGGACCGGTGGCCTGACCACACGCCGGGCCCCTTCCGCGGCGGCGCGCGGCTCTGGCTCTAGAGAGGCTCTAGACCGGCCTCGGGGCCGGTGAGAAGAACCTGACTGACTCTAACCTAACTCTTCTCGCCGAGCTCGAGCACGGCCAGAAACGCCTCCTGGGGCACCTCGATGCGCCCGACCTGCTTGAGGCGCTGCTTGCCTCGCTTCTGGGTCTCCAGCAGCTTGCGCTTGCGCGTGATGTCGCCGCCGTAGCACTTGGCGGTGACGTCTTTGCGGTAGGCCTTGATGGTCTCCCGCGCGACGATCCGTGAGCCGATGGCGGCCTGGATCGGAACGTCGTACTGCTGGCGGGGGATCTTCTGGCGGAGCTTCTCGGTGAGCGTTCGGCCGGCGTCGTAAGCCTTGCTCCGGTGCACGAGCATCGACAGCGCGTCGATCGGCTCGCCGGCGAGCAGAATGTCGAGCTTGACCAGGTCTGACTCGCGCAGGCCGATCACCTCGTAGTCGAGCGATGCATACCCGCGGGTGCGGGACTTCAGCTGGTCGAAGAAGTCGAGCACGATCTCGGCCAGCGGCAGGTCGTAGCTCAGCTGCACGCGCTCACTCGAAAGGAAGTGCATGCCCTGGTGCTCCCCGCGCCGCTCCTGACAGAGCTCCATGATCGCCCCGATGTACTCCTTGGGGGCGAGGATCGAGGCGCGGATGTAGGGCTCGCGCACGCTCCCGATCTTGGCCGGGTCAGGCATGTCGGTGGGGCTGTGGACCGGAATCGTGCTGCCATCGGTGAGCGTCACCTCGTACTCGACGCTCGGCATCGTCTGAAGCAGCTCGAGGTCGTACTCCCGCTCGAGCCGCTCGCGGACGATGTCCATGTGCAGCAATCCGAGGAAACCGCAGCGAAACCCGAATCCGAGAGCGTCCGAGGTCTCGGGCTCCCAGGACAGGGCCGCGTCGTTGAGGGAGAGCTTCTCGAGCGCGTCGCGCAGGTCGGGATAATCGTCGGAGTCGATCGGAAACAGGCCGCAGAAGACCATCGGCTTGACCTCGCGGTAGCCGGGTAGCGGATCGGTCGCCGGCCGCGCTTTTGCCGTGAGTGTGTCGCCGACGCGCAATCGGGTGACGTCCTTGATTCCGGTGATCAGGTATCCAACTTCCCCGACATGTAGCCCCTGCGTCGAGGCCATCTGCGGGGTGAAGAAGCCGATGTCGTCGATGTCCGCCTGGGTGCCAGCCTGCATGGCGACGACCGCCTCTCCCCGCGTGAACGTCCCGTCGACCACGCGGATGTAGGCGATCACGCCGCGGTACTGGTCGAACTCGGAGTCGAAGATGAGCGCGCGCGGCGGCGCGTCGGGATCTCCCTGCGGCGGCGGTACGCGCTCAATCAGCTCGTCGAGGACGTCGCCGACGCCCTGGCCGGTCTTGGCGCTGATCCTTCTCACCTGCTCGGCGGGCTCTCCGAGGAGCTCCGCGACCTCCTCGGCGACCCGCTCGGGCTCGGCGCCCGGCAGATCGACCTTGTTCAGGCACGGAATGAGCTCGAGACCCGCGTCGATCGCGAGATATGTATTGGCCACCGTCTGAGCCTCCACCCCCTGTGAGGCATCGACGACCAGAAGCGCGCCCTCGCACGCGGCCAGGGAGCGCGATACCTCGTAGGTGAAGTCGACGTGGCCCGGGGTGTCGATCAGGTGCAGCTGATACGTCTCACCGTCGCGAGGGGATTCGTAGAACACGCGAACCGCCTGCGCCTTGATCGTGATTCCCCGTTCGCGCTCGAGCTCCATCGAGTCGAGCAGCTGGGCGCGCATGGCGCGGGGACCGACCGTGTGGGTCAGCTCGAGAATGCGGTCCGCGAGCGTCGACTTGCCATGGTCGATGTGAGCGATGATCGAGAAGTTGCGGATGTGCGCGCGGTCGGGCATGTTCTGTCCATGTTCAAGGGTATTCAGCGCTGCGCGCGATAAAGGGCCCGCCGTCGCGAACCCTACGCGCGAATGAGGCGGTCCCGGACGAGCGCCTGAATCTGCCGGGCCTCCGGAATCCGCATGCTCAGGACCAGCCATCCGTAGAGCACCGACGCGAGCACGATCGCGCCCCCGACCGAAATCAGCTGGGCGACCACCGACCGCCCCAGGAGGGCGTCGAGCCCCGCCCACGCCCCCCACGCCACCCCCGCCATGATCGCCGACGCGACGAGGATCCGCGTGGTGATCATGACCGTCTGCGCGCCTTCGAGGCGGCGGTTGAAACCGATGCGCAGGCGGTACAGCAGCTGCCCCGTCATCACGATGTTGGCCACCGCGGTGCCGATTACGAGGCCCGCGATGCCCAGTGGCTTGTACAGCGCGATGCTGACGATGATGTCGACCACGATGTTGATCGCCGCGTAGCGCGTCGGGATCCACGGCCGCTGGACGGCGTAGAACACGCGGGTGAGCAACAGGTTCACTCCGCCGAACGGGAGGCTGAAGGCAAACCAGAACAGCGCGATCGAGACCAGGTGCGTCGACTCGGCGTTGAACGCTCCGCGCTGGTAGACCAGCCGGGTGATGGGCGTCGGAAGGGCGATGAGCAGCGCGGTGGCCGGAATCAGCAGGAGGTTGATCTGACGCATCCCGTTGCCGAGCGTCCGCCGCATCTCCGCGGCGGCGCGCCGGGCGGCCTGGCGGCTGAGCGTCGGCAGAAGCACGGTCGCCACCGCCACGCTGAACATGCCCTGGGGCAGCATGTAGATGCGGAAGGCCTGATCGATCGCGCGGGGCGCCGCGGTCGACACGAGCGCGCCGAATACCGTGTTGAGCAGGCTGTCGAGGTTCGTGATCCCGAGCCCGATCGTCACCGGCAGCATCAGCACGAGCACCTGCTTGACCCTCGGGTCGCGCCAGTCGAGCTCGAACTTCAGGCGGAAGTCGATCCGCTGCAGGGCACCGGCGACCAGCAGCATCTGGACCACGGTCGCGGCCAACCAGGCGACCGCGTACGCGTAGATCGACTGGTGGAAATGCGTGTGCAGCGCCACGAGCAGCGCGACGATCACGAGGTTCCATATCGCCGGCGCGAGCGCCGGCATCGTGAACTCGTCGTAGGACTGGAGGATCCCGACGAGCAGCCCGGTGAGGCCGAGCAGCACCACGATCGGGAACAGGATCTGCGCCAGGTTCGCGGTCAGCGCATTGTCCGCGGCGGTGAACGTGGAGCCGGTGAACAGCGGCATGATCGTGCCGGCGAAGATGATCCCCAGCGCGCTCAGCCCTCCCAGCGCGATCAGGATGATCCAGAACAGGGTCGAGGCGAGCTTGACCGCCTCGCGCTTGCGTCCCTGCTGGAGCAGGTCGGTGAACACCGGCACGAACGCCCCCGACAGCGCCGCCTGCGCGAACAGGCCCGTCATCAGGTTCGGGATCTGGGAGGCGATCGAAAAGGCGGAGGCCGCGGCGGTGGTGCCGAAGTAACTCGCGGCTACGATTTCCCTCGCCAGTCCGGCGATCCGCGAGAGACCGGTCCCGACGGCGAAGATCGCGGCGCTCACGCCCAGCCGGCGTCGGGGGCGCGTGGGGCCAAGAGCCATGGTCTCGTTTGACACGGGGGCGCTATAGTACGGGCGCGCCGCGGCGGAACGTCCGCGGCTTACGTCTTCCCATGGCCAATATCCACTCCCAGAAGAAGCGGATCGAGCGCGCCGCGCGCGAGCGGCTCGAGAACCGCCGCTACACCTCGAAGATCAAGACTTACTTCCGCCGGCTCGAGCGCGCCGTCGCCGAGGGCGACGACGGCGCGGCGGACAGCGAGCACCGCGTGCTCATGCAAACGATCGACAAGGCCGTCAAGCGCGGGGCGATCCATCGCAACGCGGGGGCGCGCAAGAAGTCGCGTGCCGCCCGCGTGCGCAGGGGCGCGGAAGAGGGTTAGCCGAGGCTCGGAAGAGCGTTAGTAATCCCTGGGCGAAAACGGAGCTGAGCGGTGCCAGCCGTCTTGCGACCGGCGTCGATCAGGTGCGCTCTCGCCGCTGATGCGATATCAACTACGCGGTCATGCCAGAGGCAGTCGAGCCAATTCGCCCGCAGGCGAAGGATGTGGCGTTTGAGCTGGAGCGCTTCGAGCTCGATCCCAGCGGGCGGCTCGAGCTCAACGGTCGCTGGTTCGGAGTCCGGGGACGGCGCTTCGTCCGCCCCACGCTGACGCTCGCCGGCGATGGCGAACGGTTGCGATCGCTCGCCGACCTCGAGCACAAGCCGTGGTCGCCCGGCGAAGGCGAACCGTGGATGGCCGCGTTTCCTTGGCAGTTCGAGGGCGCCGGGGTGGAAGACGTCGAGCTGGCGGTGGCGCCGGATATCGCGATCGCCCTGCCCCCGCCACGGGGAATGCCGCCGGCGCACCGGGGCCGGCGACGGAGCGGCGCCGGCGCGCGGCGCGACGACGGTGGTGAACAACCGGACGCGCCGGTCCAGACCACGCCTTCGGATGAGCCACAGCGGCCCCGCGAGCCGTCAGAGATAGCCCGTCTGCAACGCGAGGTCCGTCAGCTCACGGTCGAGTTGGCAAGTGCCCGTCGCGAGCTCGGGCGGGTGAGCGCCGAGCGCGACGCGGCGCTGAGCGCGCACGAGCAGTTGCTTACCGAGCGCGAGGAGGCGGCTCGGGATCGCGACCGCGCCGCAGCCGAGCGCGACGCGGTGGCGGGGGAGCGCGACGCGGCGCTGGCGGAACGCGACGCGGCGTTGACGGAGCGGGACGCTGCTGCCACCGCCCTCGCCCGGTCGACCGCGGAGCGCGACGCGGCCTTGAGCGATCGCGACCAGGCCCTGGCCGCGCGCGACGGTGCGGTGGCCCACGGCGACGCCGCGATGGCGGCGCGCGATGCGGCGGTGGCCGAGCGCGACGCGGCGGCGGCCGCACGTGCAGCCGTGGCGGGGGAGCGCGACGCGGCACTGGCGGAACGGGACGCAGCGGCGGCGGAGCGCGACAAGGCGCTCGAGCTCGGCCGCCAGGCATGGATCGAGCGAGATGCCGCCGTAGCTAAGCGCGATCAGGCGCGGGCCGAGCGGGACGCGCTCGCCAGCACCACTCAGCACCTCCAGGCCGAGCGGGATGAGGCGATGTCGGCCCGCGGGGCGGCGCTCGTGATGCGCAACGCGACCCGCGCCGTGCCGACCTCTCGTAGCGGGGATTGGGTGCGGCGAGGGCTGGCTGTCCTGCTGCTCGTTGCGATCGTGGTGGCGCTCCTGATTGTGCTCCACGTGTTCTAGATCTCGATCTAGATCTCGATCGACAAGCGGCTCACGGCGCCCGGGTTCAGGCCGCGATCTCGCGGATCGCGCGCAGAGCCTCGGTGTCCTCGCTCGCCACGCCCGAGGCGCCGCCGCGGGACGCGAGCTCGAGGTCCGCGATTCGCTCGGTCGCCTGCCGCAGCTTCTCGCCACCGGCCTCGCGCGCGTCGCCGATCAGCCGGTCGGCAGCGCGCGAGGGCATCCGCAGCTTCCGTTTGATCTGGGCCTCGGACTGCCCGGCCTCGAGCGCCTGGGCGACCTCGTGCGCAAGACGGACGCGCTGGGCCATCCAATAGAGCAGCCCCGAGACTCGCTCACCCTGAGCTCGCAGTGTCAGGTACGTGCGGGTGGCGGCTTCGGCGTCGCGGGCGACCAGCGCGTCGGCGAGCGACCAAGCCCGGCGTTCGGCGGACGGCGCGGTGAGCTCCTCGATCGTGGTCGCGTCGATGGTCTCGGGCCCGCTACCGCTCCCGCCGGCGCCGGACCCGGCTCCGGTCGCAAGCGCGAGCTTCTCGAGCTCGCGCAGGAGCCGCTGCTGGCGATCCCCCACCTGCGCGATCAGCCTGCGAGCGCCGTTCGCGTCGAGCTGGATGCCGAGCTCCCGGCCGCGAGCGATGACCCATTTCGGAAGCTCCCACGGTTTCACGCTCTGCTCGGCGCTGACGTCGCCGCCGGCCTTGCGGACCGCGTCCGCGAGGCGCTGGGAGACCTTCAGCCTCGAATCCTCGCGAGCGAAGAGGGCGACCGTGGTGTCGGCACCGATCGCCGCGAGCGCGGCCTCGAGCGGTTCCAGGTCCTTCTCCTTCCACCGCTCCACGCCGTCGACCACGATGAACCTACGGCCGAGCGCTAACGTCATCGCGTTCAACGCGTTCGCGACGGCGGCGGGCGTGGCGTTCTCACCCTCCAACACCTCGAGCCCGCTGGCGCCGCTCTGCGCCTCGGCGAGCGCGCGCAGCCGGGCGCGGCGCTCCGCGATGCGGCCGTGGTCGTCGCCGTGGATGAGGTACGCGGGCTTGAAGGTAGCCATAACGGTCAGCCTAACGCCCGAGTGCGGGTCGTTCGGCGGACCTGGGCTACCTCCAGGGCGCGGTCGACCGCCTCGGCCGGCGAGGCGACCGGCTCGATCCCCTCGATGTCCCAGCTCTCGAGGCCGACCACGGGGACGCCCGTCTTCAGCGCCAGCGCGATCTCGGACAGGGTCCCGTAGGCGCCGCCGACGGCCACGACCACGTCGGCGGCCCGGACCACGAGACCGTTTCGAAGCTCGCCGAGACCGGTGGGGATCGCCACCGAGACCCATTCGTTCGCCGCCGCCCGGTCGCTCCCGGGGAGTATCCCCACGGTCAGGCCGCCGGCGGCCGCCGCGCCCCGGCAGGTCGCGGCCATCACGCCGCCGAGGCCGCCGCACACGACTGTGGCGCCATTTGCGGCGAGCCCGCGACCGACCTCCTCGGCTGCCGCGACCTGGCTGGCGCTCACGCCCTCGCCGGGACCGACGACCGCAATGTAGGCGCCCGACACCACCCCGCCACTACCGGGCGACGACGTTTACCAGCTTGTCGGGAACGACGATCACCTTCGCGATCTCGTGACCGTCGAGGTGGGTTCGCATTCCGCGCGCCTCGAGACACAGCCGCTCGAGCTCCTCTCGAGGAGCGCCGCTCGGCGCCCGCACCCGATCGCGGACCCTGCCGTTGACCTGGCAGACCAGCTCGAAGGTCTCGGCGACGAGCATGTCGGGGTCGGCATCCGGCCACGGCTCCTCCCAGACGCGGCGACCCGTGAGCATCTCGTACACCTCCGCGCCCAGGTGCGGGGCGAACGGGAACAACAGCGACGCCGCCGTCGCCGTCGCGAATCGACGTGCCGCCGGATCGGCGCCCGGATAGCGGTAGATGTCGTTGACCAGCTCCCTGACGGCCGAGATCGAGGTGTTGAACGCAAAGCGCCCGATGAGATCGCGGCTGACCTTGTCGATCGCCCAGTGTGCCTTGCGCACGATCGTCAGGGCGTCGCCGCCGGGGCTTTCCGGTTGTTCGGCCGCCTCGGCGGCACCCGCTTCGCCGGCCAGCTCGTGGCCCAGCCGCCAGAGCCTGCCCAGAAATCGATGCACGCCCTCGAGCGAGGTCTCCGACCAGGCCGCATCCTGATCGGGGGGTCCGATGAACAGGATGTAGCAGCGCGCGGCATCCGCGCCATAACGGTCGACGATCGGCATCGGGCTGATCACGTTGCCGCGCGACTTAGACATCTTGTGACCGTCGGGACCGAGAATCATGCCCTGGGTGAACAGGGCCTGGAACGGCTCCTCCACGTCGAGGTAGTGCATGTCCGCGAGCGCCTTGATGAAGAAGCGCGCGTACATCAGATGCAGGATCGCGTGCTCGACGCCGCCGATGTACTGGTCGACCGGCATCCATGCGCCCAGCACCTGACGGTCCCAGGCTGCCTTGTCGTTGCGCGCGTCGCAGTAGCGGAGGAAGTACCAGCTCGAATCGACGAACGTGTCCATCGTGTCGGTTTCGCGGCGGGCCGAGCCTCCGCACTCCGGGCAGGAGACGTTGACCCAGTCCTCTGCGGCCGCGAGCGGCGAGCGGCCCCTGGGCTGGTAGTCG
The DNA here is from genome assembly GCA_963731355.1 of uncultured Solirubrobacterales bacterium. Taxonomy (GTDB): domain Bacteria; phylum Actinomycetota; class Thermoleophilia; order Solirubrobacterales; family Solirubrobacteraceae; genus Palsa-465. Next base: position 138,494 of record CAVSUS010000013.1, read on the forward strand.
TCGACGTCGGGCAGCTCCACCGGAAGGTCGCGCTCCGGGACGGGGACCATCCCGCAGCGGCCGCAATAGATGATCGGGATCGGGCAGCCCCAGTAGCGCTGGCGGGACACCAGCCAGTCGCGCAGGCGAAAGCTCACCGAGGAGTGTCCCTTGCCCTCGCGGTCGAGCCAGTCGACGATCGCCTGCTGCGCGTCGATGGCACTCATGCCGGTGAACACATCGGAGTTGATCAGGCGCTCGTCGGCCGTGTGGGCGACGAACGCCTGGCCGGCCGGAGCCTCGCCCTCGGCCGGAGCGACGACCGGCCTGATCGGCAGGCCGAACGTGACCGCGAAGTCGTAGTCGCGCTGGTCGTGCGCGGGGACGGCCATGATCGCGCCGGTTCCATACTCCATCAGCACGTAGTCGGAGACGTACATCGGGATCTGCTCGCCGGTGACCGGGTTCGTGACCGTGCGCCCCAGCGGGGTGCCCGTCTTCGGCTTCTCCGCGGCCTCGCGATCCGCGACCGGCTCGCTCAACGCATGGTTGACGTATTCGTGTACCTGCTGCTCGTATTCAGTTCCCGCCGCGAGCCGGAACACATCCGGGTGCTCGGGCGCCATGACGAAGAACGTGGCGCCGAACAGCGTGTCGGGGCGGGTGGTGAACACCGGATAGTCGATGCCCAGCTCCTCGCATCGGAACGTGACCTCGGCGCCGTCGCTGCGGCCGATCCAATTGCGCTGCATCGTCTTGACGTGCTCGGGCCAGTCGATCGTGTCGAGGTCGTCGAGCAAACGGTCGGCGTAGTCGGTGATCCGGAAGAACCACTGCTCGAGCTGGCGCACCTCGACCAGATGCCCACAACGTTCGCAGCGGCCATCGATCACCTGCTCGTTGGCGAGCACGGTCTGGTCGTGCGGGCACCAGTTGACCGCCGCCTCTTTTCGATAGGCCAGGCCCCGCTCGAACAGCTTCAGGAAGATCCACTGGGTCCAGCGGTAGTACTCGGGCTGATGGGTGGCCAGCTCGCGTGACCAGTCGATCGAGATCCCCCACCGGCGGAACGCCCGCTGGAAAGCCGCGATCGATTCGTCCGTGGACGTGCGGGGCTGGACGCCGGTCTGGATGGCGTAGTTCTCGGCTGGCAGCCCGAACGCGTCGTAACCCATCGGATGCAGGACGCGCCTTCCAATTCGCCGCTGGTAGTGGGCGATCGCGTCGCCTAGCGCGTAGTTCTTCAGATGACCGATGTGCGGCTCGCCGCTCGGATACGGGAGCATCTCGACCACGTAGGACTTGTCTCGCTGGTCTCGAGCGCTCGTGCCGAGGTCGTTGGAGACCTCCCACGTCCGCTCGCGAGCCCAGATCTCCTGCCATTTGGGCTCGATTCGGGTTGGGTCATACCGGCGCTCGGACACAGCAATTGGGAGGTTACTTCCGAGTTGAGGGCGTAGGTTTTCCGTCCGCGCCTGCTCCGAACATATGTTCGATGCAAAACACGAACCACAAGGGCGCGGTAGCCGAGCTGGAGATCGGCGACCGGCTGATGCGCGTGCAGTGCAAGTGGGGGCGCCTGAGCCGAACCGGCGATGTCGTGATCGCATCTCTCCGGGGCAGCCGACTGTCGACGCATCGTTACGTCCACACCACTTACAGCGAGCGCGAAATCGATCTCTTCGGTGTGTATTGCGGAGAGCTGGATCGTGCGTTCTTGTTGCCCTTCGGACGTGTGGCGGGTTCGAAATCGATCTATCTTCGGCTGACCCCGGCGCGTAACGGCCAACGGGCATGCATTAACCTTGCTGATGACTTCGACTTCGACGGGGCTATAGCTCAGCTGGGAGAGCGCTGCCATGGCATGGCAGAGGTCGCGGGTTCGAGCCCCGCTAGCTCCATCGTCAGCCCCGGACGGGACCGGCTTAGAGCCTGTTTCACAATGACGCGGCCACCAGGTAGCGCCAGCAGATGATCGCGCAGCCCAGGTGCATGAAGGCTTGGTGCATCTTGGGGTCGCGTTCATATCGGGTACGGAGTCGGCGGAATTGGTGAAGCCAGCCGAAGGTCCGCTCGACCACCCAGCGGTAGACGCCGAGTCCTGACCCATGCTCGGTGGCGCGCCGGGCGATGACCGGCTTGATGCCGCGCTTCCAGACGAGGCGCCGGTACTTGTCGTGGTCATAGCCGCGATCGGCGATCACCTGTTTGGGGCGGTTGCGTGGGCGCCCGCGCCAGCCGCGAACCGGCTTGACCGAGTCGATCAGCGGCAACAGCTGGGTGACGTCGTTGCGGTTGGCGCCGGTTAGCTTGACCGACAGGGGAATCCCGTTCGCGTCGGTCAGGAGGTGGTGCTTTGAGCCCGTGCGCCCACGATCGACCGGGGATGGCCCCGTCTGGAGCCCCCCAAAAGCGCGCGGATCTGGCTTGAATCAGCGACCGCCCGGGACCAGTCGATCTCGCCGGCCCGGTTCAGTCGCTCGAGCAGCACATGATGAAGACGCTCCCACACCCCCGCTTCCTGCCACTCCCGCAACCGTCGCCAGCAAGTCACCCCAGAGCCGTAGCCGAACTCCTGCGGCAGGTCGTGCCAGGCGATCCCGGTATGCAGCACGTACAGGATGCCGTTGAGCGCTTCGCGATCATCCAGCCGCTTACGGCCGGGATAGCGAAACCGCCGCCCCGGCTGTGGGATCAGCGGACGCACCACCTCCCACAGCTCATCGGGAACCTCCACCAGCGACATCTCCACCTCCGACAGTCGACCACACGTGCCGGAGGTTTCGACGCTCAGCTACATAACCCCTCTTTCTGAAACAGGCTCTTAGGCCTGGCTCTTCTTAGCGGCCGCGAGCGCCGCTGGTGCGTCGAGCGCCGCGCCGCCACGGACCAGCTCGAGCGCGCGGTCGGCCAGATCCGCCGCCTCGGCCCCGCCCAGCGTCTCGTCTCGGAGCGCGAGCGCCAGCAGCACCTGATGCAAGAGTTCGGGGCGCTGGAGGTCTGGAGGAGGTCCGGCCGGCGGGAGTGCGCTCGCGGTGGCCAGCAGCCGGGGAGCGCTCACGCCGCCGCCGAACACGCGACCGCCGGCACGATCGGGAATCGTGGCCGCGATCGCACCGGTCGCCGGGTTGACCAGGTTGATCCTGCTCCGCAGACCGTGCCGGTCGAGGGCGGCCCGGTATCCCGAGAGCCGCAGGTACCCGAGCTGGGCCGCCAGCTGCGTGTACGCCGCAGCCTCGCTCTCGTCGCGCAGCCGCGTCTGGTGCAGCGAGATCTGCGTACCGGCATCCGGGAGCGCGGGGTCGGGATCTGGCGCGACCAGCAGGAACGCTTGCGACCCGAGTCGTCCGGCCCCCACCCCCGCGACATCGGCCAGCAGCTGGTAGCCGCCCAGCCCGAGAGCGCCGACGATCCCCGGCGGCAGAGGGTTGGCCGCGAGATGACCTGCGGGAAACGTCATCGCGTCCGGCCGCCCAGGGACCGGTCAGTTCTTGAGCAGGCTGCCGACGATCCCGCCGATCAGATCGCCGCCTTCGCGCTGGGCATTACCGCCGGCGCCCTCCTGGACGGGAGGATGGAAGTACGCGCTCTGGAGTCCGACCCGTCCCGGTCCGGTGAAGCGGTTGAACACCAGGTTGCCGGCGCCCGCGCCGAGTAGGCCCGTCTTGAACCCGTAGACCTCCTGCGCCATCTGCACGGAGTGGTCGCGGAACACCCACCCTCCCGGCTCGATGTCAATCGTCTCGCCGGCCTCGAGCCGCTTCTCGAACACGTTGCCGTAGCCGTGGACCCAGACGACCCCCTCGTGATCTGCGGCGAAGAACTCGTCGACCCAGAAGCCACCGCCGTAGAGCATGTTGGCGAAGCCCTTGATGCGGCTGTAGTCGTACTGGACGCCGCCCGTGGCTGCGAGGAACTGGTGCTCACGGACCACGATCCCCTCCCCGGCCTGGAGATGGAGCGCGACGATGTGCCCGGGGGCGTCCCGGCTGAACGCGATCTCACCGGGCGACTGGGCCTCGAGCAGCAGCAGCGGCATCCCGCCGAAGGCGCGGCGCTTGAGCCCCTTCTTCAGGGGATGCAGGCCGATCTGGAGGCTCGGGTACTTCCAGAGCAGCACGTGGTGCTCGAAGTAGACGGGCACTTGGCCGTCGAGCGCCATGTGCAAGACGGGAACGAGCTCGCCCTCGAGGCGGTAGTTGACCCCAGGGGCGGTGCCCTGCGGGATCTGAGTGGGAAGGATCTGTGGCGCGGTCGGCATGGCCTCTCTCTCTCTGTTCGTGGCCCTTTCGGATAGAGATAATCGCATCATGGCGCTGACGTACATCACGGGTCACCGCAACCCGGACACAGACTCGATCGCCTCGGCCATCGGCTACACCGAGCTGAAACGTCGATTGGACGCGCGCAACGAGTACCTCGCGGTGCGCCTCGGCGGGTGCAATCCGCAAACGCGCTGGCTGCTCGAGCGCAGCGGCGCGCCCGAGCCCGAGCTCCTTCCCCATGTGCTCCTGCGCGCCTCCGACGTGATGAAGTCGACGTTCCCGGTCACCGGACACGACGAGCCGATCCGCGAGGCCGGCCTCGCCCTGGCGCGGGCCGAGCTGGAGCTGGTGCCCGTGGTCGACGGAGACGGGGCCCTTGCCGGCGTGGTCACCGAACGGGCGCTCGCTCGCCGCTTCATCCGGGAATCGCGCCACACCTCTACGCTCGAAGACGCGCCCACACGGATCAGTGCCATCGTGGAGGTGCTCGGCGGAGAGCTCGCGGCGGGGGAGGACCAGGTGCTCGCCGGCCGAGTCTGGGTTCACGCGATGGACCCGGCCAAGACTCCGAGTGGGGTCTCGCCCGGCGACGCGGTCGTGATCGGGAACCGCGACGACGCCCAGCGTCTCTGCATCGAGTTAGGGGCCTCGCTGATCGTCCTGTCAAACGGCTCGCACCCGAGCGAGGAGATTCTGAAGCTCGCCGCTCAGCGCGGCACGACGATCATCGTCTCGCCGCTCGACACGTATGTCTCCGGGCGGATGATCACGCTCGCGGCACCGTGCCGAGCGCTGATGGAGAGGGACCCGCCGACGGTCACCACGGAGTACCTCGTGGACGACATCTCCGAGCACATCAAGGAGAGCCATTTCGGGGCCGCGGTCGTCGTGGACGGGCAGCGCCATCCGGTCGGCCTGATCACCCGCTCCGACCTGGTCGCTCCTCCGCGCCGGCGCGTCATCCTCGTCGACCACGCCGAGCAGGGGCAGAGCGTGGCCGGGATTGAGCAGGCCGAGATCGTCGAGATCCTCGACCACCACCACATCGGCTCGATCGAGACTCGGTTCCCGGTCACCGCCACGTTCGATCCGGTCGGTTCCACGGGCACGCTCGTCGTCGAGCGGTTTCGTCAGAACGGCATGGAACCGAGCCCGCCGACGGCCACGATGCTGCTCGGCGCGGTCCTCTCGGACACCGTCATCCTCAACTCGGTCACGACGACCGAGCGCGACCACGCGGTCGTGGAGTACCTGGAGCGGGTGCTGGCGCTGGACGCGCAGGCTCTGGGGCGCGAGATGTTCGAGGCCACCTCCGACGTGTCCGACGTGAGCGCGGACGAGATCATCTCTCGTGACGCCAAGCTCTACCAGGTCCGCGGCGGGCAGATGATCTGCATCGCCCAGATCGAGGTCGTCGGCACCTCGCTGCTGCAGCGCAAGGACGAGCTGCTGGAGGCGATGCGCCGCGCCCGCGAGCGCCGCGAGCTGCACCTCTATGCGTTGATGATCACCGACGTCCTGTCGAAGGGCACCGAGCTGCTGGTCGCGGGCGACACCGCATCGGTCGCTCGTGCCTTCGGAAAACAGGCACTGGACAGCCAGGTCGAGCTTCCCGGCGTGATGAGCCGCAAGAAGGAGGTTGCTCCGAGGCTGATGGCGGCGCTGTAGCCACCTCGAAAGTGATTGAATCCGCGCCCCAGGTAATCCAGCGAAGGGAGGGCTGAGGTGCGCACTAGACGCTTGCTTGCGGTTCTAGGGGCTGCCGTCACGACCGGGATGTTGTCGCTCTGCGGGAGCGCCCTCGCGCAACCGCTGCACCAACTCGGACCCCGCGGCTTCGCGCAGCCGCCGACCACGGCGCAGTGCGAAGCGGCCTCCGGAATCGCTTGCTATCAGCCATATCAGTTCCAGCAGGCCTACGACATGAATCCGCTCTACAAGGCCGGGCTCACCGGCAAGGGCAAGACGATCGTGCTGGTCGACTCGTTCGGCTCGCCGACCATCCAGAGCGACCTGGCCACGTTTGACCAGGCGTTCAATCTTCCGGCGCCGCCGTCGTTCAAGATCATCCAGCCGGCAGGGCGGATTCCGGCCTACGATCCGACTAACTACGACATGGGCGGGTGGGCCCTCGAAACGTCGCTCGACGTCGAGTACGCCCACGCGATGGCGCCCGGCGCGAACATCCTGCTGGTGGAGACGCCGGTGGACGAGACCCTCGGCGTGCAGGGCTTCCCGCAGATGATCCAGGCCGAGAACTACGTCATCAACCGCGGTCTCGGCGACGTCATCAGCCAGAGCTTCGGGGCGAGCGAGCAGACGTTCCCGAACCGCTTCGCGATCTACTCGCTCCGAAGCGCGTACTTCAATGCGCTGTTGCACCGAGTGACCGTGCTCGCGTCTTCCGGCGACAGCGGACCGACGGGTCAGTCAGCGCTCAATGGCCCCCTCGACAATTGGTTCACGTTCCGGAATGTGGGCTGGCCGTCCAGCGACCCGCTTGTGACGTCCGTCGGCGGTACGCAGCTAACGCTCGATGCCAACGGGAACCGCACGGCGCCCGACCGAGTCTGGAATGACACGGCACTGTTCAAGTCGCCGGCCGCCGGTGGCGGCGGCATCTCGTCGGTGTTCGGCCGTCCCTTCTACCAGAACGGAGTCAGGAGGGAAGTGGACCGTGCGCGCGGTGTCCCGGACGTCAGCATGAGCGCCGCGGTCAACGGTGCGGCGCTCGTCTTTTTGAGCGTGGTGAACTCCGCTCAGGGATTCACCGGGCCGGCGTTCTACCTCGTGGGAGGCACGAGCGAGGCCTCGCCGCTATTCGCAGGCATCGTCGCGATCGCTGATCAGGCCGGGCACCATGATCTAGGGTGGCTAAACCCCGCGCTGTACAGGCTCGGTGAGGGCGCTCGCTCGCCCCTGACCGACATCACCGCGGGCAATAACTCGGTGTTCGGCACGCAGGAGCTACCTCCGATCGCCGGCCAGACATTCTCGGTGCAGGGCTTCGACGCGGTACCGGGATACGACCTGGCGAGCGGACTCGGCACGGCGGACGGCGCGCGCCTCGTCAGCCAGCTGGCGGGAGAGTTCTAGCGGCGCGCTATTGGACTCGCCCCGGCCGCCGCCTTGTGGGCTGGCGGCCGGGGGCCGCCGGGGTAACTCGTGGTCACGCCGGCCCCGCGGCCGGGCTTCGCCTCACCGAGCTTTAGCTCGAGCTCACGCCGGCCGCGCGCGCCGGCGCCTCGCCCCAGAGCTGCTCGAGCCGGTAGTACTCGCGCGTCTCCGGCGTGAACACGTGAACCACGACGTCGAGATAGTCCATCAGGATCCAGTGCGCCTGGGACAAGCCCTCCACGCGCTGGGGGAGCGCGCCGTGCTCGGACTTCATTCCCTGGTAGATGGCGTCGTGAATCGCCTTGGTCTGCCGGTCCGAGCGCCCGCTGCAGATCACGAAGTAGTCGGTGTAGCCGATGATGCCGCGCAGGTCGAGTTGGACGATGTCGAGGGCCTTGCGGTCGGCGGCGTAGGCGGCGACGATGGCGGCGATCTCTTCAGGGCTCATTGCTCTCCATTACCCCGGTACAGGTCGTGACGATCGATGTAGTCGGCTACGGCGTCGGGCGTGAAGTACTTGATCGACTGCTCGGCATGGACCCGTTCACGAAGCATCGTCGAGGAGATCCCGATCTCGGGCATGTGGAAGAAGCGGGCCCGCTCGCCACCATCCAGCGTTCGCAGGGCCGTGTCGACGTCCTGGCGCGGGGTCCCGGGGCGCTTGGCGATCGACAGCGTGGCGATTGAAAGCACCCGCTCGGGCTCTCGCCAGCGCGGCAGACCGGCGGCGACGTCGCTTCCCACGATCAGAAACAGCTCGGTATCGGGCGCTCGAGATTGCAGCTCGTCAAGCGTATCGACCGTGTACGACGTTCCGTGTCGTCGGACCTCCAGGTCGGACACCTCGAATCGGGTCTCGTCGCCCTGGACGGCGAGCCGACAGAGCTCGAGCCGGTGCTCGGGACCGGGCTCCTCGTCCACCGGCTTGTGCGGCGGTATGTGCGCCGGCATGAGCGTCACGAGGTTGAGCCCGAGCTGGAGGTAGGCCTCCTGCGCGCACACCAGGTGACCGAGGTGGGGCGGGTTGAAGGTGCCGCCGAGGATGCCGATTCGCACAGCTGACTGGGCGGTGGACCGCGGTCAGGAACGCACGTGGCCGGCACCCTCGACCAGGTACTTGAATGTGCACAGCTCGCGAATGCCGATCGGTCCGCGAGCGTGGAGCTTCTGGGTCGAGTTGCCGATCTCCGCGCCCATGCCGAACTCCCCGCCGTCCGTGAACCGAGTCGAGGCGTTCACGTAGACGCAGGCCGCGTCCACACCGAGCTGGAAGGAGCGCGCCGCCTCGGTGTCACGCGTGACGATGGCCTCCGAATGCCCGCTGCCGTGCACGTTCACGTGCTCGATCGCCTCGGTCGTGGAGTCGACGACCCGCACGGCGAGCTCGAGCGCGAGGTACTCGGTGTCCCAGTCCTCGTCGGTCGCGGGGTGGATGCTGGCTCGCGGTGCGGCAGCGCGGGCGCGGGCGTCTCCGTGGAGCACGACGCCGGCGTCGCTGAGTGCCTGCAGCATGTCGGGCAGGAACGCATCGGCGATCTCCGCGTCGACGAGGAGTGTCTCGGCCGCGTTGCACACCCCGGGCCGCTGGAGCTTTGCGTTCAGCACGATCGCCTGCGCGTCATCGAGATCGGCGCTGCGCTCCACGTAAACGTGACAGTTGCCCGAGGCCGCATAGATGACGGGTACCGTCGCCACTCCCTTGAGCGCGGCCTTCAGTCCCTCCCCGCCGCGCGGGATGATCAGATCGACCACGCCGGTTTGGGTGGCGAGTTCCGCGAGCTCATCGCGGCCGCCGCCGGCGACGAGCGAGATGGAGTGTTCCGGGAGTCCGGCGCGGGTCGCGGCCTCGGCGGCGATCGCGGCAAGGGCGGCGTTTGAGTGGGCCGCTGTGCTGGAGCCGCGCAGGACGATCGCGTTGCCGGATTTCAGGCACAGCGCGGACGCATCGATCGTGACGTTGGGTCGCGCCTCGTACACCACCGCCACCACGCCGAGTGGGACCCGCACCTTCCGGACGTCGAGGCCGCTTGTGAGGCGCCAACCCTCGATCACCTCACCTACCGGATCTGGCAGCGCGGCGATCTTTCGGGCGCCTGCGGCCACATCGGCGATGCGCCCTTCGTCGAGAGCGAGGCGATCGAGCAGGGCGTTCGACAGGCCGGCCTCGCGCCCCGCCTCGAAGTCGCTCGCGTTGGCCTCGAGGATCTCGTCGCTGCGCTCGTTCAGCGCGTCGGCGATCGCGGCCAGCGCGGCGTCCTTGACGTCAGAGCCGAGGGTGGCCAGCGTTCGCGATGCGCGCTTGGCGGCTGCGCACGTGTCGGCGACGGATTGTGCGCCGGTCGTGGCCATGGTGCTCGTCACAGCTTACGCGGATGGGACCGGAAAGCCTCGGCCTCAGGCGTGGGGATGAACGCGACCCTGGCCCGCTGGGCCGGCCGGGACGTATTGAAAGGCAATTGGCTGCTAGGGGCCCGGGTTATCCGACCCGCTCGGTCCATCCGACACCCGTGGGAACATGTGTTCGATGGTCATCGTCGACGTGACCGCTGATGCCAACGGCCTTGATGCACAGGACCAAGAGATGCCGGCTCATCGCGCGTACAGGCATCGGCTGGTGCTCACGCCGCAACAGGAGGGGGTGTGCCGCCGGACGGCGGGCTGCTGCCGGTTTGTGTACAACTGCGGCCGGGAGCAGCGGATGCTGGGGTACGGGGTGACCGGTCGCGGGATTCACTACGGCGTGCAGTCGTCCTCGCAGCTGAAGGAGGCTAAGGACGCGGACGGCTTTGAGTTTCTCAAGGAGGCGCCGGCGCAGTGCTTGCAGCAGGCGCTGAAGGACCTGGACGACGCCTACCAGCGGTTCTTCTCGGGGCAGAACCGTTATCCGCAGCCGCGCCGGCGCGGGATGAACGACTCGTTCCGGTTCCCGCAGCCCGAGCAGATCCGCGTGCACGAGCCCGCTTGCCACAACCAAGTGCGGCTGCCGAAGCTGGGATGGGTGACTGTCCGCAACTCGTATCTGCGGCTCGCCAATGGCGACGGCGGGCCGCGCTTGTTCGAGGGGGAGTTGAAGAGCGTGACGGTGTCGCGTGAGGGGACGGGCACTGGCATGGGAGCTTCTGCTGCGAGGTCGAGGCCGAGCCGCTCGAACGTGAGCTGACCGACGATGCTCCCGCCAAGGCGGGGATCGACCGGGGCGTCGCCAACAGCTTCGCTGTCTCGACCGGCGAGCTTCACCACCTGCCGGTGATCACCGACAGGGAGTGGAAGAAGATCGGGCATCTGCAGTCGGTCGTCGGCCGCCGCCGGAAGGGGTCTCGTAACCAGGGGAGGGCGGTCCGGCGCTTGTGTCGCTACCGGGGACGCCTGGTCCGCCGCAAGCACGATGCGCTGCATAAGCTCACCATCGGCATCGTCAGGCGGTTCCGCGTGTGCGCGATCGAGGAGTTGAAGATCGCCAACATGACCCGGTCGGCCAGGGGCACGGTCGGGGAGCCCGGCAGGAACGTCGCGCAGAAGGCGGGATTGAACCGGGCGATCCGCGATCAGTGCTGGGGCGAGTTCGAGCGTCAGCTGAAGTACAAGTACGCCTGGTACGGCGGGGAGCTGTTGAAAGTCCCCGCCAAACACTCCTCCAACGAATGCCGTGCCTGCGAGCAGGTCGACAGCGACAGCCGCGAGAGTCAAGCGGTGTTTCGCTGCCGCGCATGCGGGCACGAGCAACACGCGGATGTGAACGCCGCGGAGGTTGTGCTCGCCCGCGCCGAGCGCGGCGAGGGCGACCGTTTAGTCGGACCGTCCGGCGGGCCGCCGGGGCGCGGGGAAACCAGCCCTCTGGCTGGGAACCGAAACGCCTGTGCACACCGAGCGCCGTTGAAGACCCCCGAGGCGCTCGGTCCCTCCAGGAAGAACCCTGCGCGAGCAGGGAACACGAAAGTCGGGCTGTCCCGTGGTGCCTGACCCGGAAACCCCGGCCTTCAGGCCGGGGGAGGCTCATGCAAGCACGAAGTAGTCGCGGTGGATCGCCTCCTCGCTCGCGCGGGGCAGCAGCTCGCGGACCGCGGCCGATTTCAGCCCCCGGACCTGGCGCAGCTCCTGGGCCGAGTAGTTGCAGATTCCCTTCCCGACCGCGTCGCCGTCATGGGCGATTTCAACCGCGTCCCCGGCGTCGAACTCCCCGGCCACGTCCACGATCCCCACCGGCAACAGGCTCGTGCCACCCTCTCTGAGCGCTTTGGCCGCGCCGGCGTCGACGAGGATCCGACCCCGTACGGGCTTGGCGTACTTGAGCCACAGCTTGAAGCTCGAGTAGCGACCCTCACGCGCGGCGAACCTCGTGCCCACCGGTCGTCCCGACACCGCTTCCAGAACGGTGCCGCCCGCAAGTCCGCTGGCGATCACCGTGGGAATCCCCGCCGCCGTCGCCATCTCGGCCGCCACCACCTTGGAGCGCATCCCTCCCGAGCCGAGCGGCGAGGTGGCGTGACCGATGTGCATGGTGTCCAGCTCGTCGAAATCGTTGACGTCGGAGACGAGGCTCGCGCTCGGATCCACCCGCGGATCGGCCGTATAGACGCCGTCAGCGTCGGTCAACATCAGGAGCAGGTTCGCCCCGAGGAGGATCGCCACCTGCGCGGCGAGGAAGTCGTTGTTGCCAAAGGAGATCTCATCGGTGGCTGTCGTGTCGTTCTCGTTTATCACCGGAACCACGCGCCAATCGAGCAGCTTGCGGAGGGTCTGGCGGGCGTTCAGGTAATGCGTCCGCGCGCTGATGTCGAAGAACGTCAGCAGCACCTGGGCAGTTGGGACCCCGCGCTCCTGCAGCAGCCGGTCGTAGAACTGGTAGAGCTTGCCCTGCCCCACGGCGCTTGCTGCCTGCAACTCGTCGACCGCTCGGGGCCGCAGCGGTATGGCCATCACCCCCATCCCCCGGGCGATCGCACCGCTCGTGACCACGATCAGCGGCCGCCCGGCACGGTGCAGCTCCCCTAGCTGGTCGCAGATACCGGCGAGCACGTCCGCGCGCACCTCCCCGTGCTCGTCGGCGACGATGCTTGACCCGAGCTTGACCACGATGCACGCCATGGTTGGGAGGGTAGGACGCCGGGGCGCCGCGGCTCGGTCGCGGCGCCCCGGACTGTCACCTTGTTACTTCACGTGGTCAGCGCCTCGTGCACCACGCGTTGGTTGGAACTCCCGCGCACGGGTTGGGCATCGCGGGGAGCTTCGGCAGCGGGTGCATGATCACCCGCGTCCGGCGCGGGTACTGTCCCGTGGGGCACGCTGCCGGCTGACCGGGCGTGATCTCCACCTGGGAATCGCAGAGCACCTCGGCCAGGAAGCTCGGGTTGCTGCTGCCGGCGGGCACCGGTGCGCCGTTGCAGCTCGGATGCGTCGTCTGCAGCGCGACCAGGTCCGGCGAGAGGCTTGCGCCGCCGGCCTCTCGGTTGCCGGCGAAGCAATTGGTGGGGTGTCCGTTCTCGAAGTTGATCTGGCCGACGTCCCCGTTGGACGGGTGCCCGTACGAGCCGTTCGCCGCAAACGTGTTGTCGAGCAGCGCCTCGCCCCATTCATCAAATAGGCAGGAACCGGCTCCGAGCCCGTTGGGAGTGCCACCCGTGCACGGGCCGCCGCTGTCTAGGTAGGGCACGAAGATCACGCCCCACGCGTTGTTGCGGGCGAACGTGTTGTCCATGATCGTGTCGTTGCGCCCGCCGGACACGGACAGCCCCGTGCCCACCGGGCCGGCCGCGGCGCTGCCCGCGGAAGGCACGTTTGGGTTGTTGTTGTCGTGCACGTTGTTGTGGATGAACACCCAGCACGACGGGGCTCCCTTGACCGGAGGCTTGACACCGGCCGGGCAGGCGCCGTTCTGCGGGGGCGGGTTGTCGCCGTTCTGGCTGTTGGTGTCGAACCCGTCCTCGTTGTTGTCGAATTGGGAGCGCTTGATCAGGAGCCACCCGCCGGAGTTCGAGCCCGAGTAGCCCAAGGCGTTGAACTCAGACCAGGCGTGGTCGATCGTCTGGTCACACTGCTGCTGGCAGGCGCCGATGTAGAAGCCGGAGTCGTTGAAGTTGCTGGTGTAGTCCTGCGACCAGGTCCCGCCGCTCCAGTTGCTCGAGAAGATACCGTAGGCAGCGGCGGTTGACTCGGTACCGAAGTACGTGCTCGTCGTTGTGAGGTACGAGCCGTCGTAACCCCACCCGCCGATGTGGTTGCTGTCGTCACCGCCGTTCCACCAGATCTCGTTGCCGGCGTTCCCTGAGCCACCCAGGAAGTTGCACGCTGTGAGGTTCTGGATGGAGACGTTGTCGGCCTTCCAGACGAGGATCCCGTTGAGTCCCAACGGACCCTTGCTGCCGGCGGGTCCGAAGTTCTGGTTTGCCGTGTTGTTGCTGCACCGCGAGCCGGACTTGGTTCCGTCGACGATCACGGTGTTGCGATTCATCCCGCGGATTCGCAGGTTGCGCTTGGTGATCAGGATCCCCGCGGCTTCGTTGGATCGGCCCGGCACGCGACGGCTGAACGTTGTCTTGTAATCGCCCGGAGCGATCAGGATCCAGTCACCGGGCTTCGCGGCGTTGACCGCCGCCTGGATCGACTTGAATTGGCCGGGGATTCCGCGATACGTGCCGACCCGCAGGACGCGGGCGCTGGCGCTCGATGCCATCACGACGGCACCGAGGATTGCGAGACCGACCACGACAGTACGACGCATTCCTCTCCCTCTTTCTTGGCCCCGCGTCAACGGGGCGTGGTTACAGGCTTCGCCGCATCGTCCCGCTGTCCGGCCCTCCGGGGACGGGTGCGGCGGGGAAGATTAGTGATTTGGATCGAGGTCGAACGTCACACCCCCGATCTCGACCTCGTCGCCGGGCTCGAATCCCTCGGCCTCGAGGGCGTGAATGACCCCGATCCCGCGCAACCGGCGTTCGAGGTACGCGAGCGCGTCCTCGTTGTCCAGGTCGTAGCGTGCGATGAGGCGCTCCACTCCGCGGCCGGTGACCCGGAAGCTGTGATCCCCTGTGCGCTCCACGAGATAGGCGCGCTCTGCGGCGGGGCGGAAGACGCGGTGCTCGGCGAGCTCCTCGGGGGGCGTTATGGCCGGCGCCGGCATGTCGGCTGGTGTCGCTGTGTCGGCGGCCCGCCCCAGGCCGGCCCGCCCCAGGCCGGCCCGCGCCAGTGCGCCGTCCGCCGGCCACACGGCGGCCGGCGCCGGCGTGGGCTGCCCCGACTCCCCCAGTTCCTGCTGGACCGGTGCAAGCCGGCGGACGATCTCGGCCGCGAGTTCGTCGAGTCCGATCCGGGCAACCGAGGAGGTGACGATTACGGCGGTCCCGGGGCCGAGCCTGTCCGCCCATTCCCTACGCCTCTCAGCGCGTGTCTCAGGATCGACGAGGTCGGCCTTCGAAAGCACGAGGATCCGCGGCAGCGCGGCGAGCCGCGGATCGTGCAACTCCAGCTCGTGCTCGACCGTGGCGAAGTTGGCGACGGGATCGGATCCGTCGAGTGGGCTGATGTCGAGGACGTGGACGAGCAGCCGCGTGCGCTCGATGTGCGCCAGGAAGTCGTGGCCGAGCCCGGCGCCGCCACTGGCTCCCTCGATCAGCCCGGGAATGTCCGCGATCACCACCTGCCGGTCGTCCAACTCCAGCGTCCCGAGCACCGGCTCGAGCGTGGTGAACGGATAGCCGGCGACCTTGGGGTGGGCACGCGTCAGGCGCGAGAGCAGCGACGACTTCCCCGCGTTCGGGAGGCCCACCAGACCGACGTCCGCGATCAACCGCAGCCGCAGCGCCACCCAGGACTCATCGCCGGCAAGGCCGTGCTCGGCGAACCGCGGGGCCTGGTGGGTAGGACCGGCAAAGCGCTTGTTGCCCCGCCCACCCGGGCCCCCGCGCGCGATCACGGCGCGCTGCCCGGGGCGTACAAGATCGTGACGCGTGCCGTCCGACTCGATCAGCACCTCGGTTCCGGGCGGCACCCCGATCTCGAGCGTCTCGCCGTCCTTGCCGTGACGCAGCGCTCCCTGCCCGTGGCCTCCGCGGCGGGCCTTGAAGTGCGACCTGCGCCGGAACCGTTCGAGGTCGCGCAACGAGTCGTCGCACACGAGCACCACGTCGCCGCCGCGCCCTCCGTCGCCGCCGTCGGGGCCGCCCTTGGGCACGTGCGCCTCGCGGCGGAAGCTGAGGCAACCGTTGCCGCCTGCGCCGGCCTGGACGTGAATACGGGCATGGTCCTGCATTGGGATCATCCTGCCATGTCGGACCCGGTGTTCCTGATCACCGGTGCGTCGAGCGGTATCGGTGCCGCCACGGCCCGCCACGCGGCACAAGCCGGCTACCGGCTGGTGCTCGCGGCCCGTTCGGCGGATCGCCTCTCGGACCTGGCCGACGAGCTCGGCGGAGACGAGCGGGCGCTGACGGTGGAGTGCGACGTAACGGAATGGGATCGGCAGCGGGCCATGGCGGAGGCTGCGGTGGAGCGGTTCGGCCGGCTGGACGTCGCCTTTGCCAATGCCGGCTTCGGCGCCGCGCGGGGTTTCCTGAACGAGTCGCCCGAACACTGGCGCGCGATGGTGCTCACGAACGTCTACGGGGTTGCGCTGACCATCCGCGCCACGATGCCCGCGCTCAAGGAGGCACGTGGACATCTGCTATTGACGGGCTCGGTGGCCGGCCGGCGCGCGCTGCCGGGCTCTCTGTACTCCGCGACGAAGTGGGCGGTGACGGCCATGGGCGAAGCCGCACGCCAGGAGCTGAACGACACCGGGGTGCGCGTGACGGTGATCGAGCCTGGCATGGTCGACACGCCGTTCTTCGACAATCCCGTCTCGCTGGACGCGCTCAAGCCCGACGACGTGGCCCGCGCGGTCATGTTCGCCGTGTCGCAGCCGCCGCACGTGGACGTCAACGAGATCCTGGTCAGGCCGACGTCGCAGTCGAACTGATCGGTGCGCTCTCCTCGAGGTGCGCGAGCACGTCGGCGATCACCGCTTCGGGCTCGTCGTCGAGTTGCTGCTCGCTGTAGCGCACCACCGTGAACCCGAGCGCGCGCAGGCGAAGCTCCTTGCGGCGGTCGCGGTCGATCTGGGCCCGGGTGTGGTGATTTCCGTAGGCGTCGAGCTCGACCGCGAGGCGCTCCCGCCGCCACAGAGCATCGACCTTCCAGCCCGCCATCCTGACGTTGACCTCCGGGAGAGGGATACCGGCCGACTCGCAGAGCAAAAGGAACCTGACCTCGAGGGGACTGCGGGCTCGGGCGAGCCGCGGCTGGTGGCGCTCGAGCGCATAGCGGAGCCTGGCGCTCCCCGGGCGACCGGGACCGAGCGCGGCTTCGATCGCTCCGACGTCGAGCAGCCGGCGGTAGTCGGCCTGGGCGAGGGCCAGGCGCACTCGTGTGAGCGACGCCGTGGCGGCAAAGTCGATGATGGTGCGGGGTATGGGAGTGATCGGCAAGCGCCGGTGACGAGCGCGTTCGAGGTGGCGCGGGTGGTGAACGGCCACCCCCGCCGTGGATCTCACGCGCGACGCGCTGCTGACCTCGATGAGCTCGGGCGGCTCGGGGATCAGCCCCCACCACCACGCCGCGGTGGCGTGGCTAAGCACCGCGTCCCGCCCCGCGTGCAGAAGCGCGGCGACCAACCGGCCCTCGATCGGTACCCACGCATGACCGAACGCGTACACCCCGCGATGAATGACATGCAACTTGCCCGCGGCGCTCCATCGCCGCACGGTCCGCACGCTGACCCCACAGTCGTGAAGTTGCTCACCGCTGATTACGCCCCACTGCCGGCCGGCAACGTCGGCCGGATCAGGTGAAGCCTTTTGCGGCCACATAGGGGGCTTAAAGGGCGACGCCTCGGGCATGGCCCAAGAATTCCGGGAATCCTGTTACGGAACAAGACGCGGAACGCAACAAACCAACGCAGACCGGCGACGTGCGCCGCCCGCCACGAGTGGCAACGGCAGGCTGACGCGGGGCCGCTACTCAGTGTCGTCGGGCACGACCGATATGACGCGCCCCCGCCGGCCGCGGGTGAACTGGACGGTCCCCCCCGCCCGCGCGTAGATCGTGTCGTCCTTACCGATGCCGGCGCCGTCGCCGGGCTTGAACCGCGTGCCCCGCTGGCGGACGATGATCTCGCCGCCGCTGACGGCCTGGCCGGCGAACACCTTCACCCCAAGCCGCTTGGCGTTCGAGTCACGGCCGTTGCGCGACGAGCCAAGGCCTTTCTTATGCGCCATCGTCGTTCTCCGGTGTTGAGGGTTCGGGCGCGGCGTCTTCGGAAATCCGGGCCTCGGTGGAGGCGCCGGATGCCCCGGCGCCCGATCCGACGTCCTCAGGCGCCTGGGGCTCGGCGGCGCCGGCGCCCGAGGTACCGGCCTCCGCCTCAGCCTGGGCAGGAGCCCCTGTCCCGCCGCCCGCCGGCGCACCGGCCTTGGCAGCGCTCTTCGCTCTCGCCCGCCGCGCGCCCACGGTGATCCCCGTTACTTCGATCCGCGTCAGTTCCTGCCGGTGTCCCGTCCGGCGCTTGTAGCCACGCTTGGGCTTGAATTTCACGATGCGCAGCTTCGGCCCGCGCTCGTGGCCGACCACGCGCGCTTGCACCGCCACCTTCGCCAGGTCGTCGCCGTCCACCACCCTCGACCCGTCGACGACCAGCAGGGGTTGTAGAGACACGCTGCCGCCGTCGCTCGCGGGCAGCCGCTCGACGAGCAGGGACTGGCCCTCCTCGACCCGGTACTGCTTCCCACCTGTCTTGACAATTGCGTACATATCTATTCGGACGACGAGGCGCTGGAGGCCGACTTGGCCCGAGCGCTCGAACGGCGTCGCCCGCCTCTGCGGCCGCGACGCCGGGAGTTCGATTCTAGGGCATCGCCGGAATCACGCGCGGGCGGCCCGGAATCCCCGGAATCCCCAGAATCCCCGGAGGACGAGGAACCCGTGGCAGCGTCGACCAGCGAAGCGACCGCCGAGGTGCGGCCGGCGTCTTCGATGCGCACGAGGTGCTTCTCGCCGACGAAGGGGCCGCCGCCGGTGATCGAGATCAGGTAACCGTCGACCTTCGCAACCGCGTCACCGGGGCTGTACATGTGCGGCTCGACGATCTCGACGTGCACCTCCTCGCCCTCGTGGAACGGTACGGCGCGCTCGAGCACATCCTCACGCGACCCCTCCAGGACCACGGAGAAGTGATCGATGGGCAGTCCCTCGGAGCCCTCGAAGTGAAACCACTTGCCGGTCGCCTCCTCGATCGTGCGCAGCACCCGCCCGTCGTCGCGAGTGAACTCGGCGCTGACGCGCGGATTCATCTGGATCAGCAGCGCGTCCGCCTTGGTCTCCCGCGCCAGATCGCGTAGCCGGCGCTCGAACTCGATCGCGATCGTCTCTTCTGACTTGATCACGCCCTCGCCCCCGCAGGTCGGGCAGGGCCTGGTCATGATCTCCCGCACGCCGTCGGTGACGTTCTGCCGGGTCATCTCGACGAGTCCCAGCGGCGAGATTTCGACCACGAACGTCTTCGTGCGGTCCTCGTCCAAAGCCTTGCGCAGCGTCTTCAGGACCGCGTCGCGATTGCGTGCCTTTGCCATGTCGATGAAGTCGATGACGATGATCCCGCCGATGTCGCGCAGTCGAAGCTGGCGTACGACCTCCTCGGCGGCCTCGAGGTTGGTCTTGGTGATGGTGTCCTCGAGCCGGGCGCCCCGGCCACGCCCGATGAACGAGCCCGAGTTGACGTCGATCACGGTCAGCGCCTCGGCGTAGTCGATCATCAGGTAACCGCCGCTTGGCAGGTCCACGCGCCGCGACAAAGTGGAGTCGAGGACCTCCTCGACTCCGAATGCCTCGAACAGCGGCCGGTCCTCCTCCCACAGCTCGACGTGGTCGACGAGCTCCGGCGCGGTGCGCGTGAAGAACGAGATGAGCCGGTGGTGCTGCTTGGGGTCGTCGACGATCGCCCGCTCGAACACCGCGGAGTAGATGTCTCGCACCACTCGGACGGAGAGGTCCGCCTCCTGGAAGACGAGCGCCGGCGCCGACGTCTCGGCGACGCGCCGCTGGAGCACCTCGCCGAGCTTGAACAGGTACACGAGCTCGCGCTCGAGGTCGGTTCGGGTGGCGCCCTCGGCCGCTGTGCGGATGATCGCGCCGGCGCCCTTGAGATCCAGCTTCGCGGCCTCCTTGCGGAGCCGGTCACGCTCCTTGTCGTCGAGCCGCCGCGAGACGCCGACTCCCTCGCCGTAGGGCGCGTAGACCATGTAGCGCCCCGCGATCGTGAGGTCCATGCTCAGCCTCGCCCCCTTGGTCTTCAATGGATCCTTGACCACCTGGACCACTATCTCCTGGCCGGCCTTGAGCATGTCGGTGATTTGCCGGCTCTCGCGCCCGCTGCCGCGGCCGCGGCGAGGCGCCTCTACGCCGGGCAGGACGATCTCGTCAACGTGCAGGAAGCCGTTCTTCTCGAGCCCTATGTCGACGAACGCGGCTTCGAGGCCGCCCAGGACGTTGTCGACCCGCCCCTTGTAGATGTTGCCCACGATGGAGCGGGCGCCGCGGCGCTCGAGGTAGAGCTCGGCGACGTTATAACCGGCGCCAGGATTGGCGCTCCTACGCCGGCGACGAGGGGCGCCAGAGCTCGCAGCCGAACCCGATTTGCGGGCGCCCACGTTTCCGGCCGCCTCCAACAGCGCAACCCGGGTCTCGCCCCGGTCCACGCTGACCAGTACTAGCTTCTTCAATTGTCATTCAGTCCTTTTTGAAATTTGCCGCGCCCCCGATGGGGCGCGTGAAACCTATGTTGCCGCGCCCCAGGCGGGGCGCGTGAAACCTACGTTGCGGCGTCCCGGCGGGACGCCCGAAAACCTTGCGCCCGCCGCCCCCCGGCGGGACGTCGGAAACCTTGCGCCGGCCGCGCCCCCGCCGGGACGCCCACAACCTTGCGCCGGCCGCGCCCCCGCCGGGACGCCCGAAACCTGGCGCCGGCCGCGCCCCAGGCCCGACGCCCGAAACCTTGGCCCTGGGCCGCGCTCGCAGACAGGCCGCGGCCTCACGAAACCAACGCCCGGCTCTTTGCGGCAGCCGTCATCCGAGCCTGGATGTGGATCGACTGCAGGAGCCCTACCGCGATGAACGTCACCAACACCGAGGAGCCCCCGTAGCTCAACAGGGGCAGGGGGACCCCGGTGATCGGCATGATCCCAATCGTCATTCCCACGTTGACAAACACTTGGAACATCAGCATGGCAAGGATTCCCCCGGCTATCAGGGTGCCGAAGAGATTCTTTGAGATGGTCAGGATGCGTAAGGCGCGCCAGATCAATAGTGCATACAGCGATAGCACGATCGCGGCGCCAACGAAACCGTAAGTCTCGCCCACGACCGCGAAGATGAAGTCGGTCTGGTTCTCGGGCAGGAAGTGCAGGTTCGTCTGACTCGCGTTTGCGACCCCCCGGCCCGTCTTCTGGCCCGAGCCGATCGCGATCAACGATTCGGTGATGTTGTAAGTCTGGTTGCGGGGGTCGTGCGAGGGGTTCAGGAAGCCCGTCAGGCGCTGCACCTGGTAAGGCTTGAGCACGTGGTGCCCGGCCGCCGGAGCCCCCACCAGCACGATCGCGATCGAGGCCGCGAACGCGGCGAGCAACGCGGTCAGCTGCTTCCACGAGGTCCCGGCGAAGTACAGGACCGTGAACCCGATCGCCACGTACACGAGCCCGGTCCCGAGGTCGGGCTGCGGCATCACGATCATCGCCGGCACCAGCGCGAGCAGCATGATCCGGGCCGTGGTACGTCGTTCGTGCAGCCGGCGCGAGCGCTCGACGAGGAACGCCGCCAGCGAGACGATCAGCAGCACCTTGCCGAACTCCGAGGACTGGAACTGCAGGAACGGCAGTGGGATCCACCGGTGCGAGCCGCGGATCGCCGGCATCCCGAACACGACGATGTTGAGCGCGATGACCAGCGCGTACATCACATACCGGTACTGGCGCAGCCGCGAGTAGTCGATGGCCGACAGCAGGATCGCCACCGCGAGGCCCACCCCGGCATAGATCGCCTGACGGTCGACGTAGTACAGCGGGTGCCCGGGATCCGTGGTCCGGGTGGCGCCCTTCAACGTGATCAGCGAGCAGGCCACCAGGCCGAGCGCCGCGAGCAGCAACAGGAAATCGAACCGCAGCAGCACGGGAACGCGCGGCTCGGGGACCGGCTCCTGGGCCGCGGGCTGGATGGGAGTCGAAACGCTCACAGGGTCTTCGATGCGCCGGGGACGTACTTGCCGCGATTGCCGAAGAACCACTGCGAGAGGATCTGTCGAGCCGCCGGCGCCGCCGCCAGAGCGCCGAAGCCACCTTGCTCGACCGTGACCACGACGAGGATGGGCTTGGTCGTCGCCCAGTCGGGGACGAAGCACACGTACCAGGACTGGTCGGCCTGGTTCAGGTGCTGGGCCGTTCCGGTTTTGCCGTAGACCATCTCCGGGAAGTTGCCGAACACGTCCGCTGAGGTCCCTCCGGGTGCGGATGCCGCCTCGCGCAGGCCCAGGCGGATCGCGGCCAGGTTCTGCGGGTCGATGTGAAGGACGCGCGCCGGCGCCGGGTCGATGCGCTGCAGCACCGTCCCGTCGGCGTCATCGACCTCGAGCCCGACGTGCGGCCGTACCACGTTGCCGCCGTTGGCCACCGCAGAGTACGCGGTAGCCAGCTGCAGCGGGGTGGCCTCGAGATCGCCCTGGCCGACGGCGAGGTTCTCGTTGTCGCCGACCGACCATGGACGCCCGTCCGCGATCCCGCAGGACGGGACGTGGCGCTTGTGCTCGCATTCGAGCTCGAGTTTGTCTCGGTTCGCGCGCCATTCCGGCGAGGGCAGGATGCCCGCATTCTCGCCGCCGAGATCGACACCGGTGAGCCTGCCGATTCCGTACAGGTGGGCCCACTGCTGAAGCGCGCCACCCTGCAGCGCGTCGGAGTTCGTCAGGCGCCCCAGGTTGTAGAAGAAGTCGTCCGAGGAGTAGCGGATAGCCTCGCTCAGGCTGAGTACGCCATCCGCGGCGCCGCCGGCGTTGTGGCGGATGTCGCCCGGGCCGTTGTTGTAGGTCCCGGTGTCGTCGTAGGTGTCGTCGAGGCTCCAGTCGCCGCTTTGCAGCGCCGCGGTCGCGGTGATCGCCTTGAACGTCGAGCCGGTGGGGTAGGCGCTCTGGATCGCGCGGTTGAACAGCGGAAAACCGTTCGCCGGGTTGTTGAGCTGCTGGTAGGTCGACTCCGAGACGGGCTTGGCGAAGATGTTCGGATCGAACGTGGGCAGCGAACCCATCGCGTAGATCTCACCGTTGTCCGGATTCATCGCCACGAACGCTCCGGCCGTCGAGGGCGGGTTCGCATCGATGGCCTGCTGCAACGCGTCCTGCCCGGCCCGCTGGAGGGGCACATCGAGCGACAGCTGCAGCGTGTGGCCGGCGACGGGCTTGATCTCGGAGAGGTCGCCCTGGAATCCCCCCAACGCGTCGACCTGGACCCGGGCCTGGCCGTCCTGGCCACGCAGGTACTTGTCGTAATACCACTCGAGTCCGGACTGGCCGACGGTCGCGTTCTCAGAGACGCCGCGGTAGCGCGCTTCGTGAACCTCCGGCGCGGTGATCCGGCCGACCGTGCCGAACAACTGCGCGGCAAGCGTGTTAAGCGGATAATCGCGGAGCCAGACCTGGTCCACGGTCACCCCCGGGAAACGATCCTGGCGCTCCTGGATGAAGTACTGGACGTACTTGGAGACGTCGGTCTTGACCGTGACGTCCTGGTACGGGAGCTGGGCGTAGCCCTGCGCGACCGCACATCCGATCGGGGAGAGGTGCACCACCCCGACTCCGTCGACCGGACACCGCCCGGGCTTTGTCGGCATGCCGAGCACCCCCGCGAGGTGGTCGTACAGCGCCGCGTCCGCGCGCGGCGGGTGGGCCAACAGCGAGGTCTGCATCGGTACGGGCAGGTCCGGGGGGGAGATCTGTACCGCGATCGCAGGGCGCGAGTCCACTAGGAGGTTCCCGCTGCGATCGACGATGTTGCCTCGCCGCGCCGGGATGTCGATGCTCCGCACATAGTTCACGCTCGCGGCCTTGAGGTACTGATCGCCCGAGAGCACCTGCAGGAACCAGAGGCGAAAGAACAGGATCGAGAACAGGGCCAGCGCGAAGCTGCCGAACAGGGCGATCCGCAGCGCGAGCCGCGGGGTCATCGTGGGAACGCGCTCCTCCGGAAGCCGGGGCATCAGTCGGCGGACCGGGACTCGGGAAGCGAGATCATCGCGTGGCCGCCCTCAGCGCGAGCCTCGGGATGGCCCAGCGACGGAGTTCTGGACGAAGCTCGAATCATCGCGGTGAAGAGCGCGGGATCGGTCCGAGTCGCTGCGAGGGACTCTGCAGCGGGCTGAGCCCGCCGGTGGTGTACGCCCGCCGGCGCCGGCGGCGAGGATCCTCCGGCAGCACCGGGTGCAGCACGTGGCGCACGAGCGCGTACACCGGCAGCGCGATCAGGCTGTTTACGAGCACCGTGATGATGATCTGCTGGAGCAGCAGGCCGCTCACCGGACTGTCGACGCCGAGCAGGAACTGGATTACGGCCATTCCAAGCCCGGCGAACGCCGTCGCGGCCGCGCCAAGCGCGAGCGGCACGAGCGCGTGCGCGGGGTCGCGGAGCTCGCGCAGCCGGCCCGACCAGTAGCCGATCGCGATGAACAGCAGCGAGGTCACCCCCAGCGTCTGCACCAGGACCAGGTCGACCAGCAGGCCGGTGCCGAAGCCCATGATCGCGCCGGCGATCGAGCCGGCGAGGAGGCCCACGGACATCACCATCAGGGACGTCAGGTCGGCGCTGACGCCGAAGATCGAGATCTGCGACACGGCGACCTCTTGAAGCACCACGGTCGCGAACGCCAGCAGGACGAGCCTAACCGTCAAGTTGAGGTAGCGATTCACGGCACCTGCGCCCGTGCCGTCCCCGGATGGGGAGTGGTCAGGATCTGCACCGAGTCGACGTGGCGCAGGTCGACCGTCGGATCGACCTGGACCTGGCCGTTGTTGGCCAGGTCGTTGGTGTCGGCGTTCGAGACGGTTCCGATCGGGATGCCCGACGGGTACAGGCCCTGGAGCGGGCCGTACTTGAATCCCGCGGTCACGACCAGCTGCCCCACCGACTCGTGAAAAGGCGGGGTCTGGGGCAGGTACTGGAGCAGCAGCTGGTTGGGATTGCCGACCGCCGGGACGAGCACGCCGGTGTCGCCGCTCGAATCCTGGACCTCCGCCGCGACCGCCATCGAGTGGTCGGTGATCAGGGTGACGATCGACGCGTTCGAGGTGACGGTCGTGACCCTCCCCACGAGCCCGCCGTCGCCGATCACCGGGTCGTCATAGTGGACTCCGTCAGCTGCCCCCTTGTCGACCTCGATTGTCGCGTACCAGAGGGTGGGGTCGCGCGCGATCACATGGGCGCCGACCGGATGGTAGGCGTCGATCCCGTTCGAGTTGTCAAGCCCCACCTCCCGGGCCAGCTGTGAATAGCCGATGGCCTTCTGCTGGGCCTGCCCGAGCCTCTGGGTCAGGTCGGCCACCTGCTTCTTGAGCTGGTCGACCTGCGACTTCGCGCGGAACGTGTCCGAGAACCACCCGGCGACGTCGCGCACCGGCGCGAGCGCCTTGCTCGCGCCCTCCTGGACCGGGGAGAGCACTTGGACGATGCCGCGCTGCACGCTGTGCAACGGACTGCTCGCCGATTCCCCGAAGTACGCCGTCAGCAGGATCAGAGAAACGGCGACGAGAGCCGCAAGAACTGCTCGTCGCCGTCGAACTTGCTTGTCATGCACGAGATGCGTGCCTCCAAGGTCTTGCTCGGCGCCACTCCGGCGAGTGCTTGGTCTCTCAACCTATTACCGGCGATGGCGGTTGCGTGAATTCTTGCTCGAACGGTGGATCGCCTCGAACTCCTCCAACGATCTCCCCGAGCCCACCGCGACACACGTCAGCGGCGACTCGGCCAAGTGCGCCGGCATCTGCGTCTCGTGACGCAGCCGCTCCTCCAACCCCTGTAAGAGCGACCCCCCTCCGGCCAGCATGATGCCACGGTCCATGATGTCCGACGCCAGCTCGGGCGGCGTACGGTCGAGCGTCTCCTTGACCGCATCGATGATCTGGGAGACGGGCTCTTCGAGCGCGCCCCGGATCTCCTCGCTGGTGAGGACCACGGTCTTGGGCAGCCCGGAGACCATGTCCCGTCCCCGAATCTCCGCCTGGACCTCGTCGCCCATCGGGAACGCCGAGCCGATCTCGAGCTTTACCTCCTCGGCCGTCTGCTGACCGATCAGCAGCTTGTACTCGCGCTTGACGTAGTTGGTGATCGCCTCGTCGAGCTCGTCGCCGCCGACGCGGATCGACTGCGAGACCACGATTCCGCCGAGCGAGATGACCGCGACCTCGCTGGTCCCGCCGCCGACGTCCACGACCATCGAGCCGGTGGGCTCACCCACCGGGAGGCCGGCACCGATCGCCGCCGCCATTGGCTCCTCGATCAGGTACGCCTGACGCGCGCCGGCGCTCAAACACGCCTCTTCCACCGCCCGCTTCTCGACCCCGGTGACCCCCGAAGGCACGCACACCACCACACGTGGATGCGCCCAGCGGTTCTGGTGAACCTTCTGGATGAAATGCCGGAGCATCTCCTCGGTCACCTCGAAGTCCGCGATCACTCCGTCCTTCAGTGGCCTGATCGCCTGGATCGTGCCCGGGGTGCGGCCCAGCATCCGCTTGGCCTCGATCCCGACCGCGTGCACCTCGCCCGTGCGCGAGTCGACCGCGACCACGCTCGGCTCGGACAGCACGATCCCGCGCCCCCGCACGTACACCAGCGTGTTCGCGGTCCCAAGGTCGACCGCCATGTCGCGGCCGCCGAAGCCGGTCAGGTACGAAAAGAAGCCCAAAGGTCAGGGAGGAAGGTAAGGGTGAGCCACGGACGGAGCGACAAGTTGTGCAGGCCACGCGCAGGCGCCAACACCGTCCGCGGGTGCAGTGTACCCGAACGGATGGCGGCTCGAAGTCCACGCCGACCCCATTTGCAGGGCTATCAGCTATAAAAACAGCAGGCCGGGAGCAAGCGTTAACAGGGTCCCAACAGGAAGCCCCACGACATTGAAAAAATCGCCTTCGATCCCGGCCACGAGCGCCGCGCCGCGACCCTGAATCGCGTAGCCACCGGCGCGCTCGTGCCACTCGCCACGGGCGAGATACCACTCGATCAGAGCGTCGTCGAGCGCTCGGAACTCGACGAGCGTAGTGGCGGCAGCGGTCCGCGACCGCCCATCCTCGATCAGGCAGACCCCGCTGACGACGGCGTGCGTGCGGCCGCCCAGCGCCTCCAGCGTCTGCCGGGCCTGTGCTCTCTCGGCCGGCTTTCCGTACAGCCGCCCACCCAGAGCGACGACCGTGTCGACTCCGAGGACCGAAGCGTCGGGGAAGCGCAACGCCACCTCCGCGGCCTTGCGGTACGCGTTCTCGATCGCGACCTCGTTGGGCGGCCCGACCGTCAACTCCTCCACGTTGGCGGCCTCCACGGTGAAGGCGATCCCGAGCTGGGTCAGGATCGCCTGGCGCTGCGGCGAGCGGGAGGCAAGGATCAGGGGCGGCGTGGGGGCTCGTCCTCCCCACCGCAAATACGGTCGCATTCGAGCGGCCCCGGGCGGCGTCTGGCTTCGTCCTCGTCGGCTCGCGCAGCGCTGCTGCGCGTCCCCTCCTGCGTCCTCGCGAGCCATCCGCCCGTGACCACCCTCAGTGCGACCGTACTCACGGCGGGGAGGACTGACCCAGCTCGGGAAAGAACAGGGCGACCTCACGCGAGCCCGACTCATTCGAGTCCGATCCGTGCACCATGTTCTGGCCGACCGCGATCGCGTAGTCGCCGCGGATCGAGCCCGCCGATGCCTGCAGCGGGTCGGTGGCGCCGATCACCTGCCGGGCCGCGTCGATCGCGCGCTCGCCCTCGAGCACCATCGCGACCAGCGGCCCGGACGTGATGAACGAGACCAGCTCGTCGTAGAAGGCCTTACCGACGTGTTCGGCATAGTGACGCTCGGCGAGCTCGCGGCTCATCGTCATGTGCGTGAGCGCGACGATCCTCAGGCCCTTGCGCTCGAACCGGGCGATGATCTCCCCGGTGAGGCTCCGGGCGAAGGCGTCTGGCTTGACGAGGATGAGCGTTCGCTCCATGGCTCCCTCCGGGACGACGTTGGCGGTTGTCGGCTGGAGAGCCTATGTGGCGGACGGCCCGCGGCGCTCGACGGGTGCGGGCTCGCCGGGGACGTAGCGACCGCCGTCGCGCTCCTCGCCGGGCCGGTAGGAGCCGCCATCGCGCTCTCCGGGCGCTGCTTCGCTCGCCCGTTCGGCGGTGATTCCGGCGGCGCCGGCCACCTGGCGCTCGGAGGTGCGCCGGCGCGTGCGACGAGGTGCCGGAGGAGCCGTTCCCACCTCGGTCTCGCAATACGGGCAGATCCTCCAGGCCGGGTCCAGCGGCTTGCCGCACGTCTTGCACGGGTCTCGGAGCTTGCGCATGCAGTTCGGGCAGCGCAGAAAGTCCCGCTCGACTTCGTAGTCGCAATGTGGGCAGAGGTGATAGCCGAGCTCGGCCAGACGCGCCTCGGCGGCTTGCATCTCGAGGTCGCGCTCGCGCACGTCGTCGAGGTATTCGGGCGGCCTGACGATCATGTAGACGAGCGTTCCCACGAACGGGAACAGCGAGGCCGCGGTCGCGCAACCGATCAGCAGCGGATCGCTGATCCGCCGCCGAGCGTCGGCGTACGTCCAGTAGACGAGCGCCAGCCAGACCACCACCAGGAACAGGATCACCAGGTCCACGACCAGGCTGATCGTGTTGTTCTTGATCCCGAAAATGCCCGAGGCCAGGAGCATTAAAGAAGCGAGTGTAATGGTCGGAGATGTCGGACCGTCCCGGCCGGGGCGAACCCCAGTCCGGGACGCTCGCAAATGCTCACAAAAACAGGCGGCCGAACAGGTACCCGATCCCGAAGAACACCAAGATCACGACGGCCACGATCAGCGCCACGAGGCCGACCATCGTCAGGAAGCTGGGTTGCTGTCCGCGGTCGCTCACGGCGTCGGCAGGGCCAAGTCGTGTTGGTGGTCATTCACAGCGTCGAGGCCCGGCGCGGGGCCACCGGCCGGACCAGGTCGGCCACCAGGTAGATGGAACCTGTGGCGATCACCACACCCCGCGCGCCGGCGAGCTCCCTGGCCCGCCCCAGAGCCGCGCGCGGATCGCGGACCACCTCGGACGGGGGGCCATGGAGCTGGCGAGCCAGCGACTGCAGGGTCGGCGGCGGCAACGCCCGCGGATTTTGACTGCTGGTGAACACCAGCGCATCGCAACTGCGCAGCAGCGCCGCCAGCATGCCCGCGGCGTCCTTGTCGTCGAGGATCGAGACGACCGCGACCAGACGGTCGTGCCCGCCGACCAGATCGGGCAGCGACTCGGCGAGCGCCGCCATTCCCTCGGGGTTGTGGGCGCCGTCGAGCAGCGTGAGCGGCTCCCGGTCGACCACCTGCAAGCGACCCGGCACCCGGACCTCCAACGCCGCCGCAGCCACCGCGCCCGGGTCGAGCTCTCCCAGAAACGCCTCCGCCGCCGCCCGAGCGAGCGCGAAGTTGCGCCGTTGAAACGATCCCAGCGCACCCACCGCGACGCCGGGATCCGAGCCGGCGTGCACCACGCGCGCGCCCCGCTCCTCGGCCACCTCGATCGCGCACGCCTCGGCGTCCGGATGCAACCCGGCGCCGACCACCAGCGTGGCTCCCGGCTGCACCACGTCGAGCTTCTCGGCCGCGATGTCGGCGATCGTGGGGCCGAGCCAGCGAGTGTGCTCGAGCCCGACGCTCGTCAGCACCTGCACCCGCGACGGGATCACGTTGGTCGCGTCGTAGCGGCCGCCCAGCCCCGCCTCGATCACCGCGACTTCGACCTCGCGCCGGGCTAGCTCGGCATATGCCGCCGCGGTCAGCGCCTCGAACTGCGTGACCCGGTCGTCGCCGGCGAGCGAGCGGTCGACGAGCTCCGCGGCATGGGCCGCGCGCGCCACGGCCGCGGCGAACGCGACCGGCTCGAGATCGGCGTCATCGATCCGGATCCGCTCCGAGAACGACACCAGGTGGGGAGACAGATACGCGCCCGCCCGGAGCCCGTGACGCAGCAGGATCCCCGCGATCATCCGCACGGTCGAGGACTTGCCGTTCGTCCCGACCACGTGGATCGAGCGAAAGCGCCGCTCCGGATGGTCCAGCGCGGTCATCAAGCGCCGCATGCGGTCGAGCCCGAACCGCATGCCGAACAGCTCCAGCGACAGGAGATAGCGCTCGGCGTCCTCGGGGGTCACGACGCCTCCGCGGTCACAACGCCTCGACCTCCTCGAGCAGGCGAGCCAGCTTGTCGCGCTCGGCCTGCACGACCTCGGGCGGAGCCTTCAACACGAACCCGTCGTTGGCGAGCTTGCGCTCGGCGCGCCGGATCTCCTCGGACAGCCTGGCGCGCTCGGCGGCGCGCTTGCGCTCCGCGGCCGCGAGGTCGAGGTCGTCGCTGGGCAGGATCTCGACCGCCCCACCCGGGATCGACACCGACGCCACGGGACGAGCGCCGTCTGAGCTCAGCGACATGCGCGCGAGGCGCGCCACGTGCTCGCGGGTGTCCTCGTACCCGACCGCCGCCAGCCGCGCGTGAACCGTCGCACCCGCCTTCACCCCCGCCAGGTCGCGCCACGCACGCAGGGCCTGCACGGCCTCGATCACGCGCCCCACCGAGGCCTCGGCGGCCTCGTCGACCGGCGACTGCACCCGGTCGGGAACGCCGGCGGCGAGCAGGCCGTCGGCACCCGGCACGTAGCCGTAGATCTCCTCGGTGACGAACGGGATCACGGGGTGCGCGAGCGCCAGCGTCTGCACGAGGACCTGGAGCAGGGTCCCCCCCAACTCCGGCTCGCGGGAGCGCAGCCGCGGCTTGACCAGCTCCAGGTACCAGTCGCAGAGCTCGCCGTACACGAAGTCGTAGATCCGCAGCGCCAGGTGCGAGAAGTCGTAGCCTTCGATCCGTGCGCGGACATCCGCCTTGGCGCGCTCCAGCCGTGAGAGGATCCAGCGGTCCTCGACCGTGGTTGGCTCGGGTCGCGGCCGCGCATCCGCGTCCACCCCGAGCAGGACAAGGCGAGCCGCGTTCCAGAGCTTGTTCGTGAGCTGCAGCCCCTGCGCGAGTCGCTCCTCGCTGAACGCGACATCCTGGCCCGAGGACATCGCCAGCAGTCCCCAGCGCACGGCGTCCGCCCCATACGCCGGGAACTCCCCGGGCGGCTGTGAACCCTGCGCG
The DNA here is from genome assembly GCA_963731355.1 of uncultured Solirubrobacterales bacterium. GTDB lineage: Bacteria > Actinomycetota > Thermoleophilia > Solirubrobacterales > Solirubrobacteraceae > Palsa-465. The sequence goes on from CAVSUS010000013.1 coordinate 169,257, forward strand.
AACACCGGCGGGCGAGGGCCGCCGTTGATCAGATCGAGGGGATCGATCCCCGTCCCCAGCGATTTGGACATCCGCCGGCCGTCCGGCGCCTGGATGATCGAGTGGACGTAGACGTCCGGGAACGGGATCTGACCCGTGAACTCGAGGCCCATCATGATCATGCGCGCGACCCACAGGAAGATGATGTCTCGGGCGGTCACCAGCACATCCGTCGGGTAGAACGCCCGCAGCTCGGGGGTGCCCTCGGGCCACCCGAGCGTCACGAACGGCCACAGGGCCGAGCTGAACCAGGTGTCGAGCACGTCGGGGTCGCGCTCCCAGCCCTCTCCCTCCGGCGCCTCCATCCCCACGTAGCGCTCGTCCCCCCGGTACCACACGGGGATTCGGTGGCCCCACCACAGCTGGCGCGAGATGCACCAGGGCCGGATGTTCTCCATCCAGTTGAGGTACACGCGGGTGTAGTTCTCGGGCCAGAAGCGGACGCGCCCGGTCCTGACGGCCTCGATGGCCGGCCGCGCGAGCTCGTCCATCCGCATGAACCACTGCAGCGAGATCAGCGGCTCGATCCGCTCCCCCGAGCGCTGGGAGAACGGAAGGTCGTGCACGTACGGTTCCGTGCGGACCAGCAGCCCCTGGTCGCGGAGCTCGTGGACGGCCGCCTCGCGGCACTCGAGCGCGGTCATGCCGACGAATCGCTCCGGCGCAGGCAGGATCATGCGCCCGTCCTCACCGATCACGGTGACCTCCTCGAGTCCGTGGCGCCGCCCGATGTCGAAGTCGGCGGGGTCGTGACCGGGGGTGATCTTGAGCGCGCCCGTCCCGAAGTCCTGTTTGACGTATTCGTCGGCGATGATCCGCAGGCGGCGCCCCACCAACGGGAGGACCGCGGTCTCGCCGATGAGCCGCGCGTACCGCTCGTCGTCCGGGTTCACCGCGATTGCCGTGTCGGCGAGCATCGTCTCCGGCCGGACGGTCGCGACCGTTATTGCGCCCGAGCCCGAGGCGAGCGGATAGTCGATGTAGTAGAGCGTGTCCGTGACCTCGCGGTCCTCCACCTCGAGGTCCGAGATCGCCGACTGCATGCCGGGGTCCCAGTTGACCATGTAGCGGTCGCGGTAGATGTAGCCCTTCTCGTACAGAGCGACGAAGACGCGCAGCACGGCGCGGACGTAGTGCTCATCGAGCGTGAAGCGCTCGTCGGCGTAGTCGCCCGAGGCGCCCATGCGCTTGAGCTGATCGATGATCTGACCGCCGTACTCCTCGCGCCAGCGCCACACGCGCTCGACGAACGCCTCGCGGCCGAGCTGCTCCCGCGGCGTTCCTTCCAGCACCAGCGCCCGCTCGACCTGGGTCTGCGTGGCGATGCCGGCATGGTCGGTGCCGATGATCCACTTGGTCCGCCGGCCCTGCATGCGGTGATAGCGGATCAGGCAGTCCTGGACCGAGCTGTTGAGCGCGTGTCCCATGTGCAGCACCCCGGTGACGTTCGGCAGGGGGATCGCGATCGAGTAGTTCTCCTCTGCCGTGCCCTCGGGCACAGGATGGAACAGGCCCGACCGCAGCCACTTCTGCACGATCCGCGGCTCGACCTCCGAGGGGTCGTAGCGGGTCCTCGATTCCAGCTCGGACATGAGGGGTCAGTCTAGGAGGCCGGGCCGCATGCGGCCCGGCCCCGGCCCGCGCATGCGCGGGCCGGCGGGGGCGTGCATGCACGCCCCCGGAACAGCCCAATCCTTATAGCGCAGAAATCATATATATGGTGTGTTATAACTCGGGGGGCATGACGTCCTCACAGCTCATCCGCCAGGCTCGCCGCTCGGCCGGACTGACCCAGGCCGAACTGGCGATGCGCCTCGGGGTCTCCCAGCCAGTCGTTGCTCGACTGGAGGGCTGGCGCTCCAACCCGACCTGGGACACGCTCGTCCGCGCGCTGCGGGCAACCGGACACGACATCGAACTGGCGCGACGACCGCCGCCCGTGGTGGAGCTCGATCTCGGCCAGCTTCGCGAGCGCCTTGCGCTCACACCCGCGGAGCGGCTGCGCGTGTTCCAACGCTCGCAAGCCAACCTGGCGCACCTGAGGGCGAGCGCACGGCGGCGCGGAGATGGCTGAACGCGGCCGGCGGCCGGAGCTGCACGCCGACGAGATACTCCGGCGGCTTACGGCGCGGGGCGTGGACTTCGTGGTTATCGGCGGCGTGGCCGCGGTGCTCCACGGCTCGGCGCAGGCGACCTACGATCTGGACATCTGCTACGCCACCGACCGAGGCAATCTCGAGGCGCTCGGCGAGGTGCTCGTCGGGCTCCACGCTCGACTGAAGGGCGTCGAGGAAGAGGTCCCGTTCGCCCCGGACGCCACCACGCTGCGGCGCGTCGAGGTGCTGACGATGGTCACCGACAGCGGCGAGCTCGACGTGCTGGCACGTCCCGTCGGGAGCCCCGGATACGAAGCGTTGCGCCGCCGTGCCGACCGGTTCGACCTGGGCGGTTTCTCGGTGCTGGTGGCGTCGATCGACGACCTGATCGCGATGAAGCTCGCGGCTGGCCGTGCCAAGGACCTCGCCGCCGTCGAGGAGCTCGAGGCGATCAAGCGCCTGCTTGGCGAGCGCGCTTAGGCCGCCTCTTCCGCGGGCGCCGCCATCGTGACCAGCGTCGGCGAGACGTCCTTCTCGATCGTCTCCCGGGTCACCACGCACTTGCGCACGTCGCGGCGCGAGGGCAGCTCGAACTGGACCTCGAGCAGCACTTCTTCGATGATCGAGCGCAGCCCGCGGGCTCCCGTCTCGCGCTCCAGCGCCTTGTCGGCGATCGAGGACAGGGCGTCGTCGGCGAACACGAGCTCGATCCCGTCGAACTGGAAGAAGCGCTCGAACTGCTTGACGAGCGCGTTGCGCGGCTCGGTCAGGATCTCCATCAGCTCGTCGCGCGAGAGCTGGTGGATCGCGGACATCACCGGGAGGCGGCCGATGAACTCGGGGATGAGGCCGTACTGGATGAGGTCCTCGGGCAGGCAGTGCTCGAACACCTCGCCGGTGTCGCGCTGGTCCTTGGTTTGGATGACCGAGCCGAAGCCGACGCCCTGGTGGCCGATCCGCCGCTCGATCACCTTGTCCAGGTTCGCGAACGCGCCGCCGCAGATGAACAGCACGTTGGTGGTGTCGATCGAGAGGAACTCCTGGTGGGGGTGCTTGCGGCCGCCCTGCGGAGGAACGCTCGCGGTAGTCCCTTCCAGGATCTTCAAGAGCGCCTGCTGCACGCCCTCGCCGCTCACATCCCTGGTGATCGAGGGGTTGTCGGCCTTGCGCGCGATCTTGTCCACCTCGTCGATGTAGATGATGCCCGTCTCGGCCTTCTTGACGTCGTAGTCAGCGGCCTGGATCAGCTTGAGGAGGATGTTCTCGACGTCCTCGCCCACGTAGCCGGCCTCGGTCAGCGCCGTGGCGTCGGCGATCGCGAACGGGACGTTCAGGATCTTCGCCAGAGTCTGGGCGAGCAGTGTCTTGCCGCAGCCAGTCGGCCCGAGCAGCAGGATGTTCGACTTCTGCAGCTCGATGTCGTTCTCGTCGGACTGCATCATCTGCACGCGCTTGTAGTGGTTGTAGACCGCCACCGACAAGCTGCGCTTGGCCTGTTCCTGGCCGACCACGTACTCGTTCAGCACGCCGTAGATCTCCCGCGGCTTGGGGAGGTTCTCGATGTCGAAGCTCGGCGGGGCGGTGAGCTCCTCGTCGATGATCTCGTTGCAGAGATCGATGCACTCGTCGCAGATGTAGACGCCCGGGCCCGCGATCAGCTTCTTGACTTGCCGCTGGGACTTTCCGCAGAAGCTGCAGAGGAGCTGTTCGTTGGAGTCGGTGGGACGTGCCATTCGTTGCCCTCTCCGGATTCGGCTCGAACGCGGACTCTAGCCCAAGGGTAGCCCCTCAGTGCTGAGAGATGACCCGGTCGATGATTCCGTAGTCCTTTGCCTCGTCTGAGCTCATGAAGTAATCGCGCTCGGTGTCCTGGCGAACCTTGTCCAGATCCTTGCCAGTGTGGTGGGCGATGATCTCGTCGAGGCGTCGGCGCACATCGATGATCTCTTTAGCGTGGATCTCAATGTCTGTAGCTTGGCCCTGGAAACTTGACGACACCTGGTGAATCAGGATCTTGGCGTTGGGCAGCGCCATCCGCTTGCCGTTGGCGCCGCCCGCCAGCAGCAGAGCTCCCATCGACATCGCGATCCCCACGCAGATCGTCTGTACGTCGGGCTTGATGAACTGCATCGTGTCGTAGATGGCGAGCCCGGCGTACACCGAGCCGCCCGGGGAGTTGATGTAGACCGAGATGTCCTTGTCGGGATCCTCTGACTCGAGGTGCAGCAGCTGCGCGACGATCAGGTTCGCGATCTGATCGTCCACGGGCGTCCCCAGGAAGATGATCCGCTCGTTGAGCAGGCGGCTATAGATGTCAAATGCGCGCTCCCCGCGGGAGGTCTGCTCGACGACCATAGGTACGAGTGGGCTCATCGTCCTCGTTTCTTTCGCTTACTCAGCGGGATTCCTGCGAATGTAGCAACCGCCGAACGGACTCCCTCCAGGCAAGCAACGGACGCCCGGTACGCGTACTGCCGGACAGCAGGACTCAATTTCCGGGCGTCCAGATCTGGCCCGTGCGCTCCTCGGACTCCTCCTTGCCGGGCGTCCAGAGCTTTTCCCGTGCCTTGGCCTGCTCGACGCTGATCGGCGTCGCCTCTCTGACCAGCAGCTCGACCGCCTGTCGGCTGGCGACGTCCTCGCGGACTCGCTCCAGGGTGCCCGCGGAGCGCAGCCGCTCGAGCAGCTGGTCGGGGTCGCTTCCCTCGCGCTCGGCCGCAGGAACGAGCGCCTCGGCCACGTCCGCGTCGGTGGGTTCGATCCCCTCGGCCTCGACAACGGCCGCCAGCACGGCGTCCCGGCGCAGCGCCTGTGCGGCGTCCGGCTCTGCCTCGCGCGCGAGCGTCTCCTCGTCCTTGCCGGCGATCCGCAGGTATGCCTCCTTCGAGACGCCGCGCCGAGCGAGGGCGGAGAGCGTCTGTTCGAGAAGCTCGTGGGCGCGGGCGTGTACGAGCTGCTCGGGCAGGTCGATCTGGGCCTCGGTGACGGCAGCATCGAGGACGGCCTCCTCGAACTCCCGCTCGATCGTGCGGCTCTCGAGCTCAGCCAGGCGGTTCGAGATGTCCTCGCGCAGCTCGGCGACCGTGTCGAACCCGGCGGCTTCGGAGGCGAAGTCGTCATCGACCTCCGGCAGGAGCTTGGCCTTGACCTCGCTCACTCTCACGTCGAAGGTGGCGGCCTTGCCCGCCACCTCGGCGCCCGCGTAGTCCTCCGGGAAGGTGACCTCGACCGAGCGCCGGTCGCCCGCACTCGCCCCCAGCAGTTGCTCGTCGAACCCAGGCAGCACGCGGCCCGATCCGAGCTCGACGAGCTGGTCGCGGCCCTCCGAGCCTTCGAACGGCTCGCCGTCCACGTCGCCGCTGTAGTCGATCACCAGGTGGTCGCCCTCTTGGGCCGGGCGCTCCACCGTGTCGAGCCGCGCGAACCGGTCGCGCAGGCCCGCGATCTCCTGGTCGATCATCACGTCGGTGACCTCCGGCTCGCGGCGGCCGACCTCGAGGCCCTTGTACTGACCGAGCCTCGCGCGCGGACGGACCCCGATCTCGATCGAGAACTCGAGCGGCTCGCCCTGGGCGGGGAGATCCCCGAGCTTGAGCTCGGGAGACCCCACCGGCGCGATACCGGCACCGTCGATCGCGTCCACGTACCAGCTGCCGAGCGCGCTCTGCACCGCCTCGTCGACCACGGTCTGGCGGCCGAGCCGCCGGATCACGACCGGCGGGGGAACCTTGCCTTTGCGAAACCCGGGGACGCGCATCTGCCGGCCCAGCTGCCTGGCGGCCTGCTGGACGCGGCGCTCGACCTCTTCCGCGGGCACTTCGGCCTGCACGCGGACGCGGGAGTCGGGGAGCTCGGTGACGCTGGTCTTGACGGACGGCATCGACGCAGACGATAGCTTGGCCCCGTGCGCTCGACGCTTTCCAGGCTGGCGGGACGGCTCGTCACCGGGCCGCTCGCTTTCCTGCTCGCCGGGGTGCTGGACGTCCTCGCGTTCGCGGCCACTGCCCTGGGCGGTGCGCTGGCCAAACGGCTGGGGTCGTTGCGGCGGCGGTCAGGTCGCCGCGGGCATGGCCGGTAAGACGGGCCGCGTGACCCCGGTCGGCACCGCACCGGCTCGGATCAGGTTCCTGACCTCCCGCAGGGCGACGGGCAGCGTGGTGGTGTCGTACGCCCGCGAGGCTTTGATGTCGGCCAGCATCGAGAGCGTCCGCTGCGCGGCGGCCTCGTTGCGCTCGAACCATCCTTCGATCGCGGCATCGCCATCCGACTCCTGCAGGGCGGATTCGAGAACCTCCTCGGTCAGCGAGCGGTGGAGGTTGTGCAGGTCGTCGCGCAGCGCCGCGCGGGCCAGCGCCTGCCACCGGTTCGCCCGTGGTAGCTCGATGATCCGGTCGCGCAGCCAGTTGAGCTCGAGGCGCGATCCGAGGCGGTAGTAGACGGTCATCACGGTGTCCTCGTCGCGTCCGGTCGTCGACGCCACCTCGACGATGTCGAACACCGGGAGCAGCAGCGGCAGCTCCGCCACCCGAGCCGCGAGCTCGGACGGGACGCCCTCCTGCACGAGCCGGTCGGCTCGCTCGTCGTATGCCTCCCGCTCGGCGCCTTCGAGCACCTCGGGCAGGGCGCTCGCCAGCAGCTTCGCGCCGGACTCATAGCGGCTCGCGGTGGCGGCGATGTCGATCGCGTGCGTGCTCGAGCGGACCAGCCAGCGCGTGGAGCGCTCGACCAGGCGTCGGCCTTCGATCAGCATCTCGAGCTGGATGCGCGCGTCGACCTTGTTGTCGAGACGCTCGATCGCCTCCCACAGCGAGCGCATGTCGAACACCTCGCGCGCCACGGCGTAGGCGCGCGCGAGCACCGACGGCGGCGCGCCCGTCTCCTCCTGCAGCCGGAACGCGAACGTGGTGCCGGCGCGGTCGATCAGCTGATTGGCGACCACGGTGGCGATGATCTCGCGGCGCAGCCGGTGCGTGCGCATCTGGCGGCTGTAGCGCTCGGGAAGCGGCGAGGGGAAATAGCGCTCGAGGTCGTGCGCCAGATAGTCGTCCTCGGGCAGGTCGGACTCGAGCAGCTCGGTGTAGATGTGGATCTTGCAGTAGGCCATGATGACCGCCAGCTCCGGGGACACAAGCCCTCGGTGCTCGGCCTTGCGCTCGGCGATCGCCTCGTCATCGGGCAGGAACTCGAGCTGCCGGTCGAGCCCCGCGACGTGCTCCAGATACCTGATCAGGCGACCGTGGACGTCGACCATCGGCGCGGCCTGGGCGAGCGCGAGGCTCCTCGCCTGCGTCTGCGTGTAGCTGTTGCGGAGGACGCGCTCCGCGACCGGGTCGGTCATCTCCACCAGCAACTCGTTGCGCTGCTTCTCGGTCATGTCGCCGTTGGCGACGAGCGAGTCGAGCAGGATCTTGATGTTCACCTCGTGGTCGGAGGTGTTGACGCCGGCGACGTTGTCGATCGCGTCGGTGTTGATCTTCCCGCCCTCGCCCTCGGGCCCGCCCGAGAGCGCGTACTCGATGCGGCCCAGCTGGGTGAAGCCCAGGTTGCCCCCCTCCCCGACGACGCGGCAACGCAGATCCGCGCCGTCGACCCGCACCCCGTCGTTGGCCTTGTCCCCCGCGTCCGCGTGGGTCTCGCTCGAGGCCTTGACGTAGGTCCCGATGCCGCCGTTGAACAGCAGGTCAACGGGGGCGCGGAGGATCGCCCGGATCAGCTCCGCGGGGGCCAGCTCCTCGGCGTCGATCCCCAGGGCCTCGCGAGCCTGCGGAGAGACGGGGATCGACTTGGCGGTGCGCGGCCACACCCCGCCGCCCTCGGATATGAGCTCGGCGTCGTAGTCGCTCCAGGCCGAGCGCGGCAATTCGAACAGCCGCTTGCGCTCCTCGTAGCTCTTCCGCGGATCCGGGTCGGGGTCGAGGAACACGTGCATGTGGTTGAACGCCGCGAGCAGCTTGGTGTGCCGCGAGAGCAGCATCCCGTTGCCGAACACGTCGCCCGACATGTCGCCGATCCCCACCGCGGTGAAGTCGGTGCTCTGGATGTCGGTGCCGAGCTCGCGGAAGTGCCGCTTGACCGATTCCCAGGTGCCGCGGGCGGTGATGCCCATCGCCTTGTGGTCATAACCGTGGGAGCCCCCGGACGCGAACGCATCGCCCAGCCAGAAGCCGTAGCTGGCGGAGATCTCATTGGCGATGTCCGAGAACTCCGCGGTCCCCTTGTCGGCGGCGACCACCAGGTAGGGATCGTCGTCGTCGTAGCGGACCACGCGGCGGGGCCCCGCAACCTCGCCGGCGACTATGTTGTCGGTGAGGTCGAGCAGGCCCGCCAGGAACAGCTTGTAGCAGGCGACCGCCTCCTCGATCAGGGCGTCTCGCCCGCCCTGCGCGGGCGGGCGCTTGACCACGAATCCACCCTTCGCGCCCACCGGCACGATCAGCGAGTTCTTGACCATCTGCGCCTTCATCAGCCCGAGGATCTCGGTGCGGAAGTCCTCGGGTCGGTCCGACCAGCGCAGTCCGCCCCGCGCCACCTTCCCGCCCCGCAGGTGCACGGCCTCGAACCGCGGCGAGTACACGAAGATCTCAAACCGTGGCCGCGGGCGGGGCAGGATCGGTATCGCGGTCGGGTCGAGCTTGAACGAGAGGAACGGCCGCGGGGCGCCGTCGTCGCCTAGCCGGAAGTAGCTCGTGCGCAGCATGGCCCGGATCACCGAGAGGAAGTTGCGCAGGATGCGGTCCTCGTCGAGGCTCTGGACGCCGTCGATCGCCTCCTCGATCTCGGCCACGAGCCGATCGGCGGCGTCCGGGTCCGAGCGGTCCGGATCGAACCGGGCCATGAACAGCCTGACCAGCAGTGTGGCGATGTCCGGGTGCCCGATCAGCGTGCGCACCATGTATGGGTCGGAGTACGCGATGCCCGCCTGCCGCAGGTACCGGGCGACCGCGCGGATCACGCTGATCTGACGGCCCGTCAGCGCCGCTTTGAGCACCAGCCCGTTGAGCCCGTCGTCCTCGAGCTCGCCCCGGCTGGACGCGAGGAACGTGTCCTGGAAGATGTCGCGCACGCTCTCCACGTGCTCGGCCACGCACCGAAGTCCGAAGTCGTACAGCCACATGGGGGGCGAGCCAGCGGGCGCTATCTCGTACGGACGCTCGTCGACGACCCTGGCTCCCATGTGCTCGAACGTCGGCAGCACCTCGGAGAGCGACACGCCGCCCGAGCTGTAGAGCTTGCAGCGCAGTACGCCAGTGGTCGCTTCGAGCGGCCGGTAGAGGCTCATGATCGTCCTCTCCCCCGCCCGGATCTGCTCGATCCGGTCGACGTCGGCCACGGCGGAGCGCGCCACCCAGTCGGAGCGGTAGGCCGCAGGAAACGCCCGCTCGTAGCGCCGGTAGAGCTTCATGCCGCGCTCTTCGCCCTGCGCCTCGACCAGCGCCGCCCGCAGCTCATCCGGCCAGGCGCGCGTCGCGGTGACGAGCCGGGCCTCGATCTCCGAGACGTCGTAGTGGGCCGGGGGCCCGTCGGGGCAGTGGATGATGTACTGCACGCGCGCGAGCACCGACTCCGACAGTTGGACGCTCCAGTCCAGGTGGGTGCCTTCAAGCGCCTCGAGCAGGATCGCGGCTACGCGCTCGCGGTTTTCGGTGTTGAACCGGTCGCGCGGAATCGTGACCAGGCACTCCACGAAGCGATCGAGCGCGTCCGGGCGCACGAACAGGCGGACGCGAGGCCGCTCTCCGACTCCGAGGATCCCCATCGCAATCGCGAACAACTCCTCGGTGTTCACCTGGAACAGGGAGTCGCGCGGATAGGAATCGAGGATCTCGAGGAGGGCCTTGCGGTCGTGGCTCGCGGGCGGGAACCCGGCGCGATCGAGCACGCGTGCCACCTTCTCGCGCAGCAGCGGGATGTCGCGGAGCCTGTCCTTGTACGCCGCGGTCGTGTACAGCCCCAGGAAGCGACACTCGCCGATCAGCTCGCCCTCGCGTGAGAACTTCTTGACGCCGATGTAGTCCAGGTACGCGGGGCGGTGGACGGTGGAGCGCGAGTTTGCCTTGGTGAGCACGAGCGCGTGCGGCGCCCGAGCCAGTTCCAGGGCCTTGGGGCGGAGCTTCGTGTACTCGGACTTGGGCGGCGCGCGCAGGATCCCGAGACCCGTGTCGGGCAGCACCTTGAGCGACGCTTCGTCGTCGTCTATGACCAGGTCGTATTCGCGGTAGCCGAGAAACGTGAAGTGATCGTTGGCGACCCAGCGCAGGAATGCCCCGGCCTCATCGATCTCCCCGGGGTCGACGGGTGGCGGCTGGCTGGTCAGCTCCTGGGCGAGTCGAGTTGCGTGGGCGCGCATAGCGCCCCAGTCCTCGACCGCGCGGCGCACCTCCTCGAGCACCCGTTCGAGGTTCGCGCGCAGCTTGGCGAGCTCCTCGGTGTCGCGCTCGCGGCCCACCTCGGCGTGCAACACCGACTCGGCGATCGCGTCGTCGGGGGTTGCGCTTGGCTCCAGCACATCCGTGAGCCTCCCGTCGGGGCCCCTGCGCACGCGGACCACCGGGTGGATCGCGAGGTCGATGCCGTAACCCTGACGCCTCAGCTCCATCGTCAGCGAGTCGACGATGAACGGCATGTCGTCGCTGATGATCTGAATCACCGTGTGCGGCGACTGCCAGCCGTGCTGCTCGAATTCGGGGTTGTAGACGTTGACCTTGACTTCGCCGGGGGTGCGGTGCTGCGCGAGATTCCATTGCGACAGCGCGGCGCCGTAGAGATCGAGTGGCGTGCGGCCGGCCAAATCCTCGGCGGGAACCCAGTGGTAGAACTGGCGCACGAACGACTCGACCGTGGCGGCCTGATCGTCGGGGAGGCGCTCGCGGACGCGCTCGCGCACCGCCTCGATCAGCTCGGACTCGAGGTCCGCTGCCTTCACTGCCATCGCGACACCTCTTTCTTCTCTACTACGGAGCCTACCCCGCAGAGACGTCAATGGTGCAACGCGGGTGGCGGCTAACCGAGCGTGAACGGAGTCGCAGGCCGGCGCCGCCTCGAGTCACCGTGGGCAATAACTACGAAATAGCCTTAGTTATTGCCCACGCTCGCAGAGCGGTCACGGCTGGAAGGTCGCCTCGCGGGCCTCGTGCAGACGTGTTTCGAGAAGTGCTCCGTCGGGATCGGTGTAGACCGGGCCGGTCCCGTCCGTGAGGAGCGCGTGCAGCATAGCCACGCCCCGCGCGTAGACGGGCGTGGATCCGCGGAGGAGGGCCGCCAGCTCTCGTAGCGCGGGCTCGTTGGAGAGCACGGCACGGCTGCTGGGAATCACCTGGGCTGGGTTGGGCGCTGACGCGCCGCGCGCAGCACGCTCTCGAGGCTCTCCGCGAGCTGGAGGCGCGCGCGATCTCGGGTCAACTGCCCGGCCCGCGCAGCGAGCCGGCTCGAGCCTGCGAGATCGGCTCCGCGCATCAGCGAACGGTCGAGCGCCTGAGCCCGGATACGCGCGGCGACCCGGGCGAACCTGCTGGGTCTCAGCACGCGTGCGGCGCAGCGATCAAAACCGAAGGCGAAGCCATCGATCGGACCGGCGCCGCTGGTGTGCATTAACATTTTCGTTTCGACACCTCCGAATCCCGTTCGCTGGTGTCGTTGTAACCTACCATAAGCGTATGCCGGTTTCAAGCCACCCGCACCGCCGTCCGCCTCATGGACTCGAGCTCGTGATCGACTTCGTCAACACGCTCGATATCGAGGAGGGTACGGACGAGCTCGGCAGCGTCGACGGCGTGGCGCGATGGCTGGATGCGCACGAGCTTCTGGGAGCGGGAGAGGCGGGGGCTGAGGTTCGCGAGCACGATCGCCGGCGGGCAATCGCGCTGAGGGAGGCGCTGCGCGCGTTGGGCGCCGGCCACGGCGGCGACGTGGCGGACCCCGGAGCCGCCGGTGAGCTCGAGCGAGTCGCGGAACGGGGCCAGCTTTCGGTCCGCTTCGGCGAGGACGGATCGGCAACCTTCGAGCCCCGGACAGGCGGGTTTGCCGGCGCGCTGGCCAAGCTCCTCGTCCCGGTCGCGGAAGCGAGCCGCGACGCTACCTGGCAACGGGTCAAGGTCTGCCGCTCCGGCGACTGCCGGTGGGCGTTCTACGACTACTCGCGCAACCGCTCCGGGGTGTGGTGCGACATGGCCGTGTGCGGCAACCGGACCAAGGTCAGGGCGTATCGCCGGCGCGGCGCCGGCGCGGATTGAGCCCGCCCGCACGGTGTGGGTCACCGCCACCGCACGGTGACGGCGGTCAGCCCGGCTCCTGCGACGCGGGCCCAGCTGGCTTATGTGACGGGACCGGGGTGAGTCGTGCGACGCCGGCCCCGCCGTTTGATCGCCCCGGGCCCTCCAGGACCGACACGACCGCGATCACCAGATGAGCTTGGTTGGGACCGTCGCTGAAGGCCTCGGTGCGCCCGGTGTCCCACCGGCTTGCCACAGCGGCCCATTCGTCGCCACCGGAATCGATCCTTCCGGGTTAGTGTCCGACCGCGATGCCCGCGGGCCACCCGCACCGGTCAAGCGAATCCCCGTCAGAGCACGCGGCCGTTACGACGGCCGTGCGCGAGGCCGCCCGCTTCGACCGGGCTTCGGTGTCGGTGCAGGCGGGGCTGATCGCGGCTATCCCTGTCGTGGCGGTGCTCGGCGGCGGCATCGCCGCCGGGGATACGGTGGCCGGGCTGACGATGAGCGCCGGGGCGCTGCTGGTCGGGATCGCGTGGAGGACCGGAGGTGGACGCCCGCCGCTGGCCTTGATGGCCACCGATGCAGCGGTGATGGCGATCTCGACCTTCGTCGGCTGTGTGACGGGATCCGTTGCGTGGCTCCACGTGGCCATCTTGTGCGTGTGGTCGCTGATGGCGGGGCTCTTGGTCAGCGTCGGCAGACGCGGGGCCGTGGTCGGAACCCAGGCCATCATCGCCGCGGTGGTCTTCGGGCGCTTCAGCCAGCCGGTGCCCGGAGCACTGGGACTGGCCGGACTGGTCCTCGCCGGTGGAGCCGCGCAGGTCCTGTTCGTGGCCGTGGTTCGCTGGCCCCTGCCGATGCGGGCCCAGCGTTCGGCGACCGCCGCCGCCTACCGTGCGCTTGCGCGCCTCGCGTCCTCGCCGCGCGAGGGATCGACGCTGTCGGCGGCCGCCGCGCTCGACGAAGCCCAGGGCACGCTCTCGTCGCCGACGCTGTTCGCCGAGCCAGCGCTGATGACGCTGCGCAGCCTGGTCAACGTAGGACATCGCCTGCGGGTCCAGCTGGCCGCGGTTCGGGGTCTGCTCAGACGCGAGCAAGACGGCGGTCCGCCTCGGGGCCGGTCTCCGGCTCCCATCGCCACCCACATCCTCGAGCTGACCGGCGCGGCGTTGGATCTGTCCGCGCGGACGATCGAGGGGGACTCGGGCGCCGTCGCCGCTCTCCGGCAGCGGGTGGCCGAGCTCAGCGCGGACGTGAACGCGTCGGTTCCAGGGCCGGACGCTATGGCGTACCAACCCCGGAGCATGCCCGGCATGTCGCGCCGGCTGTTGGCGTTGGCCGGGCAGCTGCGAGCAATCGCCGCCATGGCGCCCGCCGCCGGCGCCGGCGCCGGCTTGAGCAGCCGGCGCCCGCGAGGGCGCACGAATCGGCCCCTCGAGCGTCTGCGGGCAGACCTGGCGCAGATCCGGGCCAACGCCCGACTCGACTCGCCCGCGGGCCGTCACGCGCTCAGGCTCGCGGTCGTCGTGCTGATCGCGGAACTGATCGCACTCCAGCTGCCCTTGCACCGGGGGTACTGGCTGGTCGTCGCGGCGGCGGCCGTGCTGCGGCCAGAATTCGGCGCCACCTTCACCCGCGGGACGGAGCGCGCGCTGGGCACCTGCATGGGCGTCGGTCTGGCGGGAGCGATCGCGGTCGGCTTGCATCCTTCCGAGGGCACAACCGTGGCTATCGTGGGGCTGCTCGCCTGGGCGGGATACACGACCTTCCCGGCGAGCTTCGCGGTCGGCTTTGGCTTCATCACCGCCGCGATCGTCTTCCTGCTCAATGTGGTCAATCCCGACACGTTGGCCACGGCGCTCGCACGACTGCTCGACACCCTGGTGGGCGGCTCGATCGGCCTGCTCGCGTACGCCCTGTGGCCGACCTGGTCAAAGGCACCTGCGCGCCATGCGCTGGCCGATCTGCTGGACGCGCAGCGGGCTTATCTGCGCGTGGTGCTGGTGGCCACGATCGACGGTAGCCGCGTCCGTGAGGAGGCCGCGCGCCCGTTGGCCCGCCGCGCGCGGAAGGCCCGGACCGAGGCCGAGGCAACCGTCGCGCGGTCGCTATCCGAGCCGGTGACGCGCCGGATCGACGCCGAACAGAGCCAGGGAACGCTGGGCGCGCTGGCCCGCCTGGTCGCGGCTGCTCACGCGCTGAGCCTAGATGCTCAGGAAGATCGCGACCGACGGCCGTTGCCGACCCTCGCGCCGCTCGCGGGCGGCATCGACCGCCAGCTGCGGATCGTCGAAGAGACGCTGAGAACGGGATCGCAGGACCGTTCCGGCACGTGGTCGCTGCCCGACCTTCGGGCCGGCTACGCGACTTTCGACGCGACCTGCTCGCCCGATCCAGACTGCACGGCATTGCTCGACCAGCTGGATGAGATCGTGGACGTGGCAAACGGACTTGCGGCCCTCGCGGGCCTGGAGTCCGCGGAGGCCGATCAGATCAGGACGTCGGCGTAGGGAGCCTGGCCGGGCGTCAACGGTACGCCCGACTCCACAACGATGATCACCGCGGCGCCGGGCGGGGGATCGGAGAAGGCCAGGAGCTGCCACGAGGCCGCGGGCGCAATGCACAGCTGGCCGGGCCGCAGTTCGGCCGACCAGGATTCGCTCGAGGAATCGCGCGTGCGCACGCGTGAGCCCCCGAGCCGCGTCGCGAGCTCCGCGGCGAGCCGCGAGGCGCCGGTCCCGGCACCGTCTGGCTGGGAATCCCGGAGCCGGACGAGCTCGACCTCCCCGACCCGCTCCAAGTTGCCTATTACGATGGCCACGGGCACGGGCGTGGCGGCGGCCACAGCCTCGCCCGAGGTCCCGAGGGCGGACGCCGCCTGGGCCGAATGCTGGCTGATCAGGACCAGCGAGGCATTCTCCGCGACGGCGGCGTGCACGACGCCTTCCGCCAGGGAGGTGTGCACCATCAGTCGCGGCTCGGTGTCGACGCCGGCCGCGAACCCAGCGGCGGTGAGCTCCGCGAGGAGATCGCTCCTCGACTTGGCGTCGACCGGCGAGCACGCCAGAAGGCCCCGTACCACGCCGGTGTCCGGCGCGGCGACGCGAGCGCCGATGGCGAAGGCGAGCTTGGCCAGGCCAGGATCGTCGAGGGTGACGAGTACGCGCCTTCCGATCTTTTCCGCCGCGGTGGCGGGCGGCGGCACTCGCGTTTTGAAGCGCTCCACCACCAGCGTGCCGACGATGATCGACACCAGGATCAGAACCAGCACCGCGTTGACGACGGACTCGCTGAACAGTCCGATGTTGAAGCCGACCACGGTTGCCGCCAGCGTGGCGGCAGCCTGGGGAACGGTGAGTCCGAACATCAGCGAAGCTTGCGGGCGCGAGAAGCCGAGCGTCCGCTGCGCGAGCCAGGAGGCGATCGCCTTGCCGCCCATGCTGGCGGCGATGAACAGGACCGCCAGCTTCAGCGTCTCGCCTTTGACCATGACGCTCGGATCGAGGAGCATGCCGACCGAGACCAGGAACACGGGCACGAACACCGCCGAACCGAAGAAGTCGATGCGCTCCATGAGTGGGCCTTCGTTGGGAACCAGGCGGTTGAGCGCGAGGCCGGCGAAGAACGCGCCCACGATCGGCTCGATCCCGAAGCTCTCGGCCACGGTGGCCGCAGCGAGAAACGAGGCGACCGCGAGCAGGAAGCGAACCACGCGGTCGGTCCCGAGATATCGAAACGCGAGCCGGGCCAGCCGAGGGAGCAGACCGAGCGAAAAGACGATCAGGACCGTCAGCCCGATGACGATCTGCAGGGCCGTCGATACGGACGAGCCGCCGGCGAGCTGGGATCCCGACACCGCGGCGAGGACGACCAGTGCTGCCGTATCCGTGAGGACGGTTGCTCCAACGGCCGCGGCCACCGCCGTATCGGCGGACAGCCGGGCCTGCCGTACGGCCGGATACAAGAGGAGGGTGTGCGAGGAGAGCAGCGCTCCCAACAGCAGCGCGGCGGGAGCGCTCCAATTCATCGCGAGTCCGATGAGAACGCCGAACGTCATCGGGAGCAGGAAGGTGAGCCCGGCGAAGCTGACTACCGCACGGCGGTGCACTCGCACCAGCGCGAGATCAAGCTCCACGCCGGCGACGAACATCAGATACAGCAGCCCCAGCTGGCCGAGCTCCGGCACCGTGGTATCCCCGGCGCCGATGATGTTCAGGCCGTAGGGGCCGATCACAAAGCCGCCGATGATCAGGCCGATGATTCCCGGACCCCGGAACCTTCGCAAGATCGGGGGCCCGAGGATCACCACGAGGAACAGCACCAGGAACTCCCAGGACGGCCCGGTTGGGGACTTGATCGTGACCGAGGCGAAGATTGGCGCGAGCATGGAGGTTGTCATCGGCGCGTCGTATGGAGTAACGGAATCGCCTTGTCGGCATTCGCGGCCGCCGAGCCGACCCACCTATTCAGTAATTCGTCGATGATCCCGGCTGCCGTGAACGCGCGCATGGCTGAGTCGACGGCCTGGCGATTACCCGAGCCCTTGGGCAGAGCGGCGGCAATGTCCTCGGACACGGGCAGCTGCGCGACGACCTTGAGCTTTCCGTTCGAACGGTCGGCCATCGCCACCGCCAGGGGCAGATCCATCAGTACCGCGTCGATCCGCCCGTCGGCGAGAGCGGCCAGCATGTCCCCCTGCTGATCGTAGATCCGAACCGGGGAATCCGGGTCCACCAGGGACCGGATGTCGTGGACGAACGTGGTCGCGGTGATCGCCCCCCATCTGAGTCCCTGCGCGGTGGCCAGGTCGGGGACGTTGATGTCGCTGCGGACCACTACGGCGGGCGGGTCGGTCAGGTACGCGGCGGAGAAGTCGAGCTTCTGCTCGCGTTGGGACGTCGGGGTGATCAGGTCGAGAGCCAGGTCCCCGTCGGCGAGGTTCCCGTCGACGACCTGGTTGAACTGCTCGATCCTGATCCGTACCGACTTCAGACCGAACCGCGCGGCGAGGTCGCGAGCCAGCTCGTACTCGAATCCCCCCGTGGGGTGTGCGACGGTCCCCTCCCAGAACCCCGGGGTCGGGACGTCGGAGGTGACCACGGTCAGCATGCCCGGGTTGCGGGGCTTGAACCTTCCCGCCGCCGGCGAGGTCGTGAGCACTCCGCAGCCGCTGAGGACGCCGGCCGAGAGCACCAGCGCACAGGCGGCCGCCTTGACCGCGAGCCCCGAAGCGATCCTGCGTTTGACCGCGCGCATCTTCCCAATCCTCTTTGTTGCGGCTAACTACTCACGTCGGATTGTGAAAGATGCCACCGAATCGCCCCTCGACCAAAGGCCTCGCGCCCGGATCGGGGTCCTGAACTACTGCGGGGCGCAGTCAACGACCACGCGGACCGTGCCCGCGGGACGGTTCTCTGCCAATGCCAATGCCTCCTCGAGCTCCTCGAGCGGGCGCCGGTGGGAGACCCATGGGCTCGGGTTCAGCCGTCCGTCCCGCGCCAGCTCGATGACGACGGCGAGGTCATGCAGGCTCGACACATAGGCGCCGACCACCTGCAGCTCGTGGGCCATGAACGCACTCGAGGCTCCGAGCGTCAGCTCAGCGTCGACCACCGATCCCAAGACCAGGCGGCCTCCGCGTCGGAGGAGCGCGACGCCTTCCGCCGGCGCACCGGGCTGCCCGCTGAAGTCGATCACCGCGTCCATGCGGCCCATGCTCCGGCGGAGTGCTCGCGCTGCGCCGACGAGACCGCGATGAACCTCGATTCCCAGCGCCCGCAGCCGCTCCGCGCTTGCTTCGCTGCGAACCACCGCGGCCAGGCGCACCTGCGGGTCTAGCGCCCGCGCGACCGCGAGCGTGGCGGTGCCCAGTCCTCCTGCTCCGAGCACGCAAAGCGAGCCACCCGGCGGCACCTCCGCCAATGTGAGCGCGTTGTGGCCCGTGGCCGCCGCGTCCGCCAGCAGCGCCGCGGCCCCGGGCTCGAGGCCGTTGGCCGGGAGCATGCGCGATGCCGGCCAGACGACGATGTCGGCGAACCCGCCCGGGTCGTGCATACCGAGCGTCCGCAGGGACTCGCACCGCTGGTCCTCTCCGCGCTGACAGGCCGCGCATTGTCCGCACGGTGACAAGGGGTGCAGGACCGCGAGATCTCCCTCCGATACGGGTGTGCCGTCCCCGTTGACGTGCTCGACGAAACCCGCGATCTCGTGCCCCGGGCGTACCGGATACGTTGCCCCGCGAGGCAGCACCATCCCGTGCAGCAGATGCAGGTCCGTGGCGCAGACGCCACAGGCGAGGACGCGCACTCGCGCGAAGCCGGGCGGGGTGTCGGGTTCGGGTCCGGTGCGCAGCCGTGCTTCCCCGAAATCCATCTCCGCGTAGCGCACTAGTGGTTCCTTTCGTAAGTACGTCGACACCGAGAGTGGTCACCGGCGGATGCTGGGCAAGGACGCAGGAGCCGACGCGCAGCAGCGCTGCGCGAGGCGACGAGGACGCCGCCCAGCGCCGCCGGCGGCCGCTCGAATGTCGGGGTATTTGCGAAAGGAGCCACGCAGTATGCCTCCGGGTGCTCGTGCGTTGAAGGGTCTGCCCACGTCGCGCTGGGATCGGTCGCCTGGGTCATCGGCGCAGCAGCTCTCGGGCGATCGTCATCTTCTGGATCTCGGCGGTTCCTTCCTCGAAGCGCTGCGCGCGCGCGTCGCGGTACACGCGCTCGATCGGGCTCGAGGAGAAGTATCCGATTCCGCCATGCACGTGCAGCGCTGCGTCCGTTACGCGCTGGAGCATCTCGTTGGCGAACAGCTTGGCCATCGACGCCTCGGTGACCGACCCGCCCCCGCGCTCCCAGGCCCGCGCCGCCTGCATAACCAGTGAACGGGCCGCCTCGACATCGGTCGCCATCTCCGCGAGCTTGAAGGAGATCGCCTGTCGCTCGGCAATCTTGCGCCCGAACGTCTCGCGGCGCTTGGCGTAGCCGACGGCTAGATCGAGCGCGCGCTGGGCAAGCCCGACGCAGGTCATCGCCAGCGAGATCCGACTCGGCGCCAGAAAGCCCCCGATCGCGACCTCAAGCCCCTGACCCTCTTCCCCCAAGCGGTTCGAGGCTGGGACCGGGGCGCGGTCGAATTCGAGCGCGGCGTGATCGGTCCCGCGGAGGCCCATCATCTCGGGCATCAACGTCGATCGCACGCCCTCGCCATGGGGCGGGACCATGAGCGCGACGGTGCCATCGGCACCTTCTGTGCCGTGCCTGCGCGCGATCACGAGCAGGTAGTCGGCGGTGGTCCCAAATGTGATCAGGTGCTTTGCGCCGGTCAGATAGTACGTATCGCCCTCGCGCACGACGCTGGAGCGCAGATCGGCGCCGGTCCCCGCGTTCGGCTCGGTGAGCGCAAACGCGACCTTGATGTCGCCGGACACCAGAGGTACGAGGAAGCGCTCGCGCTGCTCCTCGGTGGCGTGCGCGGCGATCGGCCGCCAGATCCCATTGCAGACGTGAACGATCATGCGCAGCGACCCGTGCGACATCGAGAAGATCTCGAGCACCTCCAGGTAGCGGGTCAACGGAAGGCCACGGCCCCCATGCTCCGGGGGAGCAGCGAGGCGCAGGTAACCGCGATCGCGAAGCTCGCTCCACAGCTCTCCAGGGACCACCCGCTCGCGCTCGATGCGCTCGGCCCAACGCTCACCGGCGCCTTGCACGTACGCGCCGATCTCCTCCTTGAGGGCAGCGAAACCGAGCTCGCCGGGCCCGAGCGGCTGCGATGCGTCTGCGCTGACTGCGGTCACGTCGGGGTCGCTCTCCCATCGTTGTTCGGAAGCGGAACCCGCGCAGTATCGTCGATGCCGGCGACTGTGGAAGGCTTGGGGTCATGAACGTTCTGATCTATGGCAATACCGAAACCGCACCCGCGCTTCGGCACGAGGTACCTCTGGTCATCGGAGACCCGTTCCTGTATCTCGAATCCGACGGCCGCAGAGGGGTGCTGACCAACGCGCTCGAAGACGCGAGGATCGCTCGCGCGGCTCCGGAGCTGGAGCGGGTACTGGTGGACGGGCTCGGGCGAGACGAGCTGATCGACGCCGGCTACTCGAGCGCGGCGGTGGACCGGGAGCTGTGCGTGCGGGCGGCCGCCGTGTTCGGGATCCGGGAGGCCGTGGTTCCGCCGGAGTTTCCGCTCGCGCTGGCTGATCGGCTGCGAGAGAACGGACTCGAGCTGACTCCGGACGAGACGTTGTTCGCGGAACGCCGGCGGCAGAAGAGCAGCTCGGAGATGTCCGGCATCCGGCGGGCGGCGGCTGTCGCCGTCCTGGCGTTGGAGGAAGCCGCAAAGATGCTTCGGGAGGCGGCGATCTCGGGCGAGGAGCTGCAGCTGGGCGGCGAGGTCCTGACTTCCGAGGTCGTTCGGTCGAGGCTCCGCGAGGTCTGTGGCCGGGCGGGCGCCCCGGCCCCGTCGGACATCATGGTCAAGGCGATGGGTCCAGCTCCCCAGATCGGTCACGACCCGGGTTCGGGACCGCTCCCCGCCCACGCCCCGATCCTGATCGATCTGTGGCCCGTGGACGAGGAGTCGGGCTGTTATGCCGATATGACCCGGACGTTCGTCCGCGGCGAGGTCAGCGATCAGATCACCGACCTGCACGCGCTCGTGCTGTCCGCGCACGAGCAGTCGTGCGCGGCCGTCAGGCCCGGCGTGACCGGCGTGGAGCTGTATGGGATCGCGTGCGACGTCTTCGAGGCGGCGGGACACCCAACCGGCCGCACGAAGACCCCGGGAGAGACGCTACGCGAAGGCTTCTACCACGGGCTGGGCCATGGCGTCGGCCTCGAGGTCCACGAGGCACCCAACCTCGGTAGATCCGGCCACGATCCACTCCTCGCCGGCGACGTCATCGCGGTCGAGCCGGGTATCGTCGTTGCGTCAGTGGGCGGCGCCCGGGTCGAGGATGTGCTGATCGTGACCGAGCACGGGAGCGAAAACCTGACCGGCACCTTTCCCTACGCGCTGACGCCATAGGCTGGGTCCGGAGCGGTAGTCCGGACATGCCTCCGCGAGCGCGAAACGAGCGGAAGGCACGGAGCGACCCTTAGCGGCTAGTATCCGGCCCGAGGGCACCAACAGACCGTCGTGGCCACGCCACGGGAGAGGAGTAGAAGTGAAACGTCTGAGTAGGACGCGCGGCCTCTTTGCGTTCATCGTGTCGGTAGTTGCGCTGGCTTCGCTGGCTGCTGGAACGGCGAGTGCGGCTGTGGTGAATCCGGTGACTAAGACCTTCTCGTTCATCGCGAAACCCGGCTCGAAGACGGCGACCTTGTTCAACATCGACGGGCTGCTGGTCAATGCGCGTTGCGACTCGAGAGGTTCTCCCGTGGTCTTCGCGTTCTCATCCGCCAGCAACGCCGATTTGTTCGGGCGGTTGTTCGATGGGCTAGGTCGTGTTCACATCATCAAGAACAGCTCGTTCACCAAGAAAAATGCCCCCAAAGGTGTGAGCCTGACGCCGAGCAGCGGAGATTTCGACTCCACCGGCATCGTGATGTTCGAGACGTCGACGGGCAAGGTAGTGACCGTCGATTATGCGCTCGACAACAGCACGACGCTCGCGAAGCTGAACGTCTGCACGGTTTACGGCTCACTGGTCGCCACTTGACAGTAAGCTGGCGCGCGACGCGTCCAGTGGCTTGACCGGCATCATCAAAGGGGGAGTTTGAAATGAAGGCGTTTGTCGCCATCGGCTGCGCGTTGGCCGCCCTTGCAATCCCAGACGCATCCGCCGCTGCCGGACGGTCCCACAGCGCCGCTGTCACTCGCCACTGCGGATCGTTCAAGTTCGGCATTGATGGTCTGCGGCCTGGGCCGAGTGGGATTACCGCCAGGAAGGTGAGTTGCTGGTTCGCCCGCGCCACCGCTCTGCTGGGCGCGGCCCCGGGCTGGCACTGTCGCGACACGGTTGGCCTTCTGTTCGTTTGCCGGCCAGCGCGGGGAAACGGAATGGTGACGTTCTTGGGCGAATAGCTTCCGTCGACCGTCAACGGCGAGTGCTCCCCCGTAAGGTGCCGGTGCTCGGCCGGGGGACACGCGTCATGGCGAGCGGCGGCCTGGTAGCGTGAGGCGATGCCCTCGGGGTGGCCGGGCGTTTCGTACGAGGACTGGAGCGCGACCTGTGACACGCTGCACGCGCACACCCAGGTCCTCGGGAAGCTGGCGGTGGTTCTTGCGCCCCCTGAGCCGCAGCTACAGCACGCGGCTCTGCGCCTCAGCGCACGAGGCTGGGAGACGGGTCTGCTGCCGGCGCCCGACGGCTCGGGAGCGTTTGTGGCCGCGCTCGATCTGCGCTCGCACGAGGTCGTCGTCGAACACGCCGACGGGCGCGTACGCCACATTCCGCTCGGTCCCGACCGACCGGTGGGTGAGGTCACCCGCGCGGTCCTCGAGGCGGTCCGCAGCCTAGCCGGCGCCGTCGAGATCGATCCTACGCCGCAGGAGGTGCCGTGGACCGTGCCGCTCGACCAGGACGACGAGCACAGGCGCTATGACCCCGATCAGGTCAGTACATATTTCACCGCCGCGACTCGCGCCGCGCTCGTGCTGGCCGCCTTCCGGGCGCCCTATCGTGGACGCTCCACACCGGTCAACGCCTGGTGGGGCTCGTTCGACCTGGCGGTGAATCTCTTCTCAGGCGCTCCGGCCGATCCGCCGTCGGACGACTTCATCATGCGAAACGCGATGGATGCCCAAGAGGTCGCCGTGGGCTGGTGGCCGGGGGACCAGCGCTACGGCACGCCGGCCTTCTACGCCTACGCTCATCCGGCGCCGGAGGGCTTTGCCGGCGGTCCGGTTTCACCCGGCCGCTGGGATGCAGCACTGGGGGAGTACATCCTCGACTGGGACGATGTTCGCGCCAGCGCGGACCCGCAGGCCTTCGCGCTCGACTTCGCCCGCTCCGCGTTTCGCCACGCTTGTCAGGTATGTGCGTGGGATACCGCGCTCGCCGCCACGGCAGACGGAATACCCCCGCCGGTGGCCTGAACCAGGGCCTAAGGTCACTCGGTCTTGCGCTGGTGCCACAACGGGTAGATGAGCGGCGCCCGCTCATCTACGAGATCCGCATCCCCGACGTCCGGAAATTGTCCGCGCCCGCCGATCTCCTCGCGGTCGCGGGCGTGCGAGCTTATCCGGGTCGAGTCTCCCCGCACTGGCTCGACGGCGACGCCGGCAATACGATTCGGGTGTGCCGCAGCAGCATGCGTTGTCGGGGGAGATCTGGCAAGAGTCGCCGACCGGTGGGTTAGTCGACCCGGCATTGTTGACAAAGCCGTGGCGCGAGATTCTCGACCTCATTCACCGGGGCGACGCGCCTCAGCCACCGATCGCTCATCTGTGCGGCCGGCGTCTGATTGACCTCGAGGAAGGGAAGGCTACGCTGGCGCTGCCGGCCAGCGACTGGTTCGTTGGCCCCAAAGGGCGCGTGGACACCGGGGTATTCGCATTTCTGGCGGACATGACCCACTTCTACGCGGCCCTGTCGACGCTACCCGCCGGGGCTGGATGCACGACGGCCGAGCTGTCCATGACGTTTCTGGGGCAGCCACCACACGCCGGAGGTGAGATCAGAGCTCACAGTGAGGTGATCTACGCGGACGAGCGCAACGCGCTCGCGACAGGCCTCGTGTACGACAACGACGGCCGGCCGGTCGCCCACAGCACGTCCCGCTACTTTCTCTTTCCACCCGGCGCGGTGACGCGGCGGTTAGCCTCAGCCGGCTATCCGGCAAAGGTGACATCGCGGACCGCGGATCTCGTCTTGCGGCCGTGTGAACCGATGATGTCCCCGCTCGATGAGGATACGCTCGATCGCCTGGGTGGTCTCGAGATCCTTCAGGCGGAGCTGGCTGGACAACGGGAGCCGCCCCCGCTCGACCGTCTCACCGGCATGCGGCTGACGGATGCCTCCGACGGCTGCTCCGAGTTTTCGTTGCCAGCGCACGGGTGGCTCCTCCAGGAGATTGGAACGGTGTTTGGAGGCATGATCGCTTTGTTGGCCAAGGCCGCCACAGCGGGCGCGGTGCAGGCGGCGGCCGGCGCCGGCACCAGGTTCACGGCGCTCGATCTCAAAGTGAACTTCCTGCGACCGGTGGACGCCGACGGAACCAGACTCCTGGCAAGGGGCGAGGTGCTTCATCGCGGCCGGCAGCTCAGCATCGCCAACACCGAGGTGACTCACGGTGGACGGACCGTGGCGATCGCGACCGGAACGACCGCGCTCACCGGTCGCACTCGCAGCGAAGCGACGCCGGAGGTGGTCGATCGCGTCGCTAAGTGAACACCTCGACCCGCCCGCGGCCCGCGGCCTTCGCGCGGTAGGCAGCGGCGTCGGCAGCGGCGAGCAGGCCCGCCGGATCTGACTTCCCAAGCGCGATCCCGATGCTCGCCGCCAGCGTGTGCCGCATTCCGCCCGCCGTGACCGGCAACCGGATCGCGGCCTGCAGACGGCGACCGACGGCGAGCGCCGACTCCTCGTCGACCCCCTCGCACACCACCACAAACTCATCGCCTCCCAGACGCGCGACCGTATCGCCCGGGCGCACGGCCGTCCGCAGGCGCGCACCGAGCTCCGTCAGCACCGCGTCTCCGGCCGCGTGACCGTGGGCATCGTTGATCCCCTTGAAGTTGTCCAGATCGATGAACAGAACGCCCGTGAGGGCGTCCTCGCGCTCGGACCGCGCGAGGGCGTGCTCGAGACGGTCGCGCAGCAGCGTGCGGTTCGCGAGCCCCGTCAGGGGATCGTGAACCGCCTCGTAGCGGACGCGCTCCTCGCCGCGCAGCCTCGCGAGCGCGGTGGCCAGGATGTTCGCCACGGCCCGCACGAAACTCATCTCCTCGCCCGCGAGGTCGCGGTCGGGCGCCACCAACAGCTCGTCATCGCTGCCGATCCGCAGTCGCACGGGCAGCCCGAAAGCCGGCCCCCCCGCTACGAGGCTTCGGCCGTCCGCCAGACGCACCTCGGCACCGGCCACCGGGAGAGAGGCCCGGATCAACTCGACCGCCTCGGTGGCGAGGTCGCCGGGATCCGCCCCCGCCAGCGCGCGCTCGCCCATCGCAACCACGGCACGGAGGCGTGCGTCGGCCGCCCGCCGCTCGGAGACGTCGCGACCGACCGCGAGCAAGAACGAACCGCGGCTCGTGGCCACGATCCCCCAGGTCATCTCGCCCACGAACTCGGAGCCGTCTCGGCGCAAGCCGAACGCCTCGGTCGAGAAGCGCAGCGGATGCTCCGTGTCGAAGTAGAGCTGCATGTTGCGCATGTAGCGCCCGCGCACGCGTTCCGGCCACAGGGTCTGCACCGGCCGTCCGATGAGCTCCTCACGGCGATAACCGAACAGCTCCTCGGCCAGCGTGTTCACGAACACGATCCGCCCGTCACGCGCCGCCGCCACCACGGCATCGGGCAGGTTCTCGAGGATCGCCGCCGGCGCGAGCAGCAACTCGTCGAGGGCTTCGTCGCCGCTCCGGGGCGCAGTGTGGAGTTCATCTCCCTTGGCGTCCATGACCCAGGATCCCAAGGCCAGCGTACAACTGAGCGATTCGCGCGGCGTGCGAATTCGCGAACGAATCGGAGGTTCCGGAACCGCCCCACCTTACAGTTCGCGCTCGCGGTGACCTTGACCGACGAGCGGTGCGTTAGCCCGAGGTTCACCAGAGGCGCCGGCGACTACGGTCGGCTCCCGACGCCGGTCAGGAGCTCGCGCACCCGCGCCGGGCCGCTCGTCCGGCGCTGGAGGGGCGGTGTCGGCGCGTCGCTGCCTACGCGGAGCCCGTCGATCTGCTCGCGCAGAGTTTGGAGGGCGTCGTGCCGGGGGTGCCAGCCGAGCTCGGCTCGTGCGCGAGCGCTGTCCATCATCGGAACCGCGAGAGCCATGTCCAGCCACCCCGGCTCGGTGGGCTGAAGGCGGAGAGCGTAGCTGGAAGCGGCACCGACCCGCAGCAGCGCGGTGGGAACCTTCAATCGCCGGGCGTGGAAGACCTCCGCCATCTCGCTCGCCCCGATCGGTGGATCCACGGCCAGGTTGAACGCGCCTCGAGCATCACCGATCAGCGCCAAGCGATAGGCCTCGCCGATGTCGCGCGAGTGCACAACTTGGAAACGCAGCCGTGCGACGTCCGGTACGAACGGGATCAGACCGGGCCTGAGCAGTGGACCGGGCAAGAACGGGCCCGCGAACAGGCGCCGGATCTGGGTGGCCGCCTGCGCCTTGAAGATCAAGGCGGGTCTGGCGCGGATCACGCGCAGCTCGGGCTGCTCGCGCTCGAGCCGGTCCAGCTGCCGCTCTACGGCGACTTTGTGACGCGAATAGAACGAGCTGGGAATCCCGTCGGTGGGCCATGTTTCGTCGACGGGTCGATCCTTGGGTCCCGGCGAGTAAACACCGACCGAGGACGCGTAGACGACCGTTTTCACCTTGGCGTCGATGACTGCCCGAAACAAGCGCTCGCTTCCGCCGACGTTGACTTGGTAGGTGACCGACTCGTCGCGACCGGGCTGGATCAGCCACGCTAGATGCACCACGGCGTCCGCTCCGCGCAGCACCGGAAGGAGATCGCTCTGGGCGATGTCCGCAGCCACAAACGTGGTCCGCGGCCACGTTTGCTTCGGTGCTCGCCGCGCCACCGCGACTATCTCGTCGACGCCCGGCTCGGCGCCCAGCGATTCCAGCACGCTCGTGCCAGCGTTACCCGTCGCGCCGATGACCACGACCCGCATGCAATGCTTGTACCCGAGGACTTGGGCGCACAAGCGCGGATGGTTAAACGTGACACTCGCGCCGCCTCGCTCTGATGATGACGAGGTCCTCGAAATCTCCGCCCCGCAAAAGACCGCGAGCTCGCAGCGTTGGTGCGCGTGTACGCATCCTTCGCCCGAGCGGACCGCGGCGCCTGGCGACGATGCGGACGTCGAAGCCGTGGCTTGCCAGCGCCTGCACCGTGGCCCGCTCCGAGCATATTGACGAGTGGACGAGGAGCAGGACTCCGGCGTCGGTCAGATGCGGTGCTGCCTCGTCACAGATGCGCTCCACGAAGGCCCGTCCGTCTGGGCCGGCTTCCCACGCTCGGGATGCTCCGCGAGCCGGGAGCTCTGCGTCCACGCTGGGAACGTAGGGAGGATTGGCGAGGATGAGATCGAACTGCTGCCCTCGGACCGGCCGGAACAGGTTTCCTCGCTGAGCGTGCACCCTGACGCCGTTGAGCTTGGCGTTGAGCCTGGTCGCGAACACCGCGCGGCGTGAGATGTCCACCGCGACCACCCTTCTGGCGCCACGGCGCGCAGCCACGATGGCCAGCAGGCCGCTGCCCGTGCACAGGTCAAGCACGGTGGCGTCGGGTCGAAGCGATTCGCGGCCCAGTTGATCGGCGAGCATCAAGCTGTCGCTATGCGGTTTGAATACGCCTGGGAAGAGCAGCAGTCGCACGGCGTTGCGTTTCTATCCCCCTCTCGCTGCGATCAAACGTGACCGTGGTGGACGAAGGCTGGCCGCCCACAGCGCGAGCGTTACGAGAGGTCTTTGATGTCGCGCCGGCGTACACGGTGGGCATCGAGGACGAGGTCATGTTGCTCGCGCCCGACACCCTCGAGCTGCTCCCCAACGCGCCCGAAGTGCTCGCGCTGCTCGGCGGCGATCCCCGTTTCAAGCTCGAGCTGCCCGCGTCGCAGATCGAGATCGTGACCCCGCGCGCAGCCCAAGTCCACGAGGCGACGGCGGCGCTGCTCGACGCCCGGCGGACGCTTGCCGAGCGCGCGAGCGGCCTCGCTTGCCTGGCGAGCGCGGGGGTGCACCCGTTCAGCTCTGGCGTCGGCAAGCTGAATCGCCTGGCCCGGTATGAGCGAACGATCCGTGAATACGGTCCAGCCGCCCGGCGACAGCTGGTGTGCGCGCTCCAGGTGCACGTCTCGGTTGGCGACGCCGACCGGGCGCTGGCGATCTACAACGCGGCCCGGTCCTACCTGCCGTTGCTCGCGGCACTGGCCGCCAATGCACCGTTCTACGAGGGGCGCGACACCGGCTTGGCTTCGGTGCGTCCCAAGCTCGGCGAGCTGTTGCCGCGTCAAGGAGTACCCCCCACGATTTCAAGCTGGGACGCCTACGCCGAGGTGTTTCAGTGGGGCGCCGACACGGGGACGTTTGCCGACGCGCAGACCTGGTGGTGGGAGCTTCGCCTGCATGCCCGCTTCGGCACCCTGGAGTTCCGGGTACCCGACGGGCAGAGCAGCGTCGCGGACGCCGCGGCGATCGCGGCAGTCGCTCAGGCACTCGTGAAGTGGCTCGGCGAGCGCCACGACGACGGGGAGCAGCTGCCCGTCGCCCTGAGCTGGCAGATCGAGGAGAACCGCTGGTCGGCCTGCCGTCACGGGGTCGAGGGTGAGATGGCCGACGTGCACGCAGGTACTCGGCGCCCCACGAGGTGTTTGCTGCGCGAGTTGCTCGAGACACTGGAGCCGCTCGCGGCCCGTTCTGGCTCGGCCAGCGCTCTCGAGCACGCCCAGCGCCTGGTAGAGGTCAACGGAGCGATCGCCCAGCGACGCGTGGGCCAACCGGGCGGGACAGAGGCCGTGGCGCGATGGCTGGTGCAGCGCTTCTTGGAGTCTCCGGCTGGGTAGCTACAGCACGATGACCCGGCTCCCATCCCCGAGAGGCCCCGTCAGCGAGCTCCTCCTGACGGCGCTTCACCAGGAGCCGCGGGATCTGCCGACAGTTGAGTACGCGTTCGAAGACGAGCCGCTCGCTGACGAGGACCTTCAATTGTCACTGTACCTCTGCTACGAGCTTCACTATCGCGGGCTTCCGGGAGTCGACGATCGCTGGGAATGGGAACCGTCGTTGTTGGCGCTTCGCAAAAGGCTCGAGCAACGGTTCGAGCTGGGCCTGCTCGGCGCAGTCCCCCTGTCACATGCATCAGTCCCGGCCTGCGATATCGATCTCGCCCTGCGTGCCATCGCAGAACAGGACCACGGGCCATCGCTGTCGAGCTACATCCGGCTCGAGGCAACCCTAGATCAGGTCAAGGAGTTCCTCGTGCACCGGTCGGCCTACCAGCTCAAGGAAGCAGACCCGCACTCGTGGGCGATCCCTCGCCTGACCGGTCGACCCAAAGCGGCGCTCATCGAGATCCAAGCGGACGAGTACGGGGGCGGGCGGGCCGAATGGATTCATGCCGACCTTTTCGCAAGAGCAATGCGCGCGGTGGGCCTCGATGCGAGCTACGGTGGCTACCTAGAGTTGATCCCGGCGGTCACCCTGGCCACGGTCAACCTCATGTCGCTGCTCGGTCTTCATCGCCGCTGGCGCGGGGCGATCGCGGGCCACCTCGCGCTGTTCGAGATGACTTCGTCGATACCGAACCGCCACTACGGTGACGGGTTGAGGCGGCTCGGGTTCGACGGCGACGCCACGTTATTCTTCGATGAGCACGTGGTCGCGGATGCCGTGCACGAGAACGTCGCGTCCGTCGACCTCGCGGGCGGCCTCGTCCGGCAGGACCCGACGGTCGGGGCGTCGATCCTTTGGGGTGCGCGCGCGCTCGACCATCTCGACGCGCGATGGTCTGCACATCTGCTCGGGTGCTGGCGCGAGGGCCTGTCGTCGCTTCTCGAGAGCCGCTCCCTCCCCAAGGCCGGCGAGCGCGCTCTCACCGCCGGATAGCGGCTCAGGGTGCGCGGAAGCCGGTGAGCTTGTGAGTGCCGTCGCAAAACGGCCTGATCCTCGACTTGCCACACCGGCAGAGAGCGATCGGATCGCGGTTGCTCTCGATCACCGTGCCATCGGGCCGGGTCAGGCTCACCGGTCCCCTCACCAGCAGCGGACCGTCACGGTAGGGAGTGATCACGACAGAGCGCTTATCCGCCGCGTGTGCGCGCTCGGCCATGGCAGCTATGTGCGCACCGCTTTGCGCGGCTCGACGAATGGCTGTCGATCGGCGGGATGGCCGGCCTCGATCTGTCGGCCGCGCTCGAGTTCGGCATTGAACTCCGCGCCGAGCAGCCGCACGATCGTAACCACCACTCGCACCGGGACGGTGACCCAGATCGGGCGGCCCTCCTCGATGTCATAGATCCTGTTGGAGGCCCGCATGAACGCCGCCACGTACCCCGATGCCGACCACAGCGCGCCCGCGACCCCGGCTACGAAGATGACCCCCGCGGCCCCCCGGCTTCTCTGAAGGCCATGCGTGGCGCTGGTCAGGATCTGCTGCAACGGTCCCGGTGCCAGCGCGATGAGTGCGGGGAAGATCGCCAGCACTCCGTAGTAGGTCAGCGCCGCCGCCAGGTCGGTGAGATTGTCGGCGCGAAACTCCCTTACGGTCCGCTTCAAGACGCCAAGCCATGATCCCGCGCTGAGCCCAGTGGGTCTGGCCGGGACCCCGCCCCTCGCCGAAGGATTCGCTCCTGATGCGCGCGCTCGAGCCTGGATCGCCATTGCTCCTCCGGTCGCTAGCGGCGGGCGCGGCCAAACACGACCCCCGCCGCGAAGGCCCCCGCCACGGCCAGCGGGACCGGGTTCCGACGCAGGCGGGATCGCTCTCGTCGCTCACTGTCGCGCTTGTCGTGCTCGGGTCTTGGCCCATTGATGGCTCGGGGCTTCCCGGTACAGCTGCCGCTAAACGCGGCCCACCACGACGGCGTCCGTCAGCGAGTCGTCTCCTGCTGGCGCTGGAGGCTCTCGTGATCCGCCACGCGTCCCGCCGATCCGCTCGCGCACGTCACGAGCCTCTTCGTCTAACCGATGTTCCTCTGGCCAGAGGTACCGGGCGATCCCAAGAGGTTTGACAGTTTGCTCGACGGAACCGTTGACACGGCGGCCGACAGCCACGGCGCGGCCCCCCGTCGTGTGACACCACCGACACGATAATCGCCCCGACACTCGAGCGGCCGATCCCGATCTCGTCGCTTTCCGGCGGCAGCCGGGACGGCCGACCATGCAGGCACACGGCTGCCGACCGGCCGCTACTCGGCTGCGCACCCCAGCGCGGCTGTGATCCGATGAGACTCGCGCCGCGTATAGCCGAGTGACCCTTGATGTCGAGTGTCCTCAATTACCAACGGGTTGCATTAGCCAGCTACTGGTTGATAGGTTCGTCATGCCTACGAGCATGGTCGGCGGGTGGAACAGCCGTGGAGAGGAGCCTGTGATGGAAGCCTCGCCGTCGTTGTCTAGTGGCTCGCGGCTGGCGCGGATCAAGGCGTCGATGTCGCCGTCGGAATGGCGCCGGGCGGGCGGAATGGTGGCCGTGATCGGCGCGCTGCACGTCATCGGCTTCGGTCTGCTCATCCTGGTGGTCGCGCCGCAGCACTTCAAGATCGGCGCGGCCGGCACGTTCGCGCTCGGCACGGGAATCGCGGCGTACACGCTCGGCCTCCGGCACGCGTTCGACGCCGATCACATCGCCGCGATCGACAACACGACCCGGAAGTTCATGAGCGAGGGCAAGCGGCCATTGAGCGTCGGCTTCTTCTTCTCGCTCGGGCATTCGACGATCGTGTTCATGCTCGCGTGCTTGATCTCGCTGGGGGTCCGGGCGCTCGACAGCCCGGTCAAGGACGACAACTCGACCCTGCACAAGGCGACCAACGTGATCGGCACCACGGTGTCCGGCACCTTCCTCTACATCATCGCGATCCTCAACATCGTGATCCTGGTCGGCATCCTGCGGATCTTCTTCAACATGCGCCGCGGCGCCTACGACGAGCGGGAGCTCGAGCAGCAGCTGAACTCGCGCGGGCTGATGAACCGCTTCTTCGGCCGGCACCTGAACAAGATCACCAAGCCGTACCAGATGTACCCGGTCGGCGTGCTGTTCGGACTCGGGTTCGACACCGCCACCGAGGTCGCGCTGCTCGTTCTCGCGGCCGGGGCCGGCGCCGCCGGGCTCCCGTTCTACGCGATCCTCTGCCTGCCGATCCTGTTCGCCGCCGGCATGTCGCTGCTCGACACGATCGACGGATCGTTCATGAACTTCGCCTACGGCTGGGCGTTCTCAAAACCGATCCGCAAGGTCTACTACAACATCACGATCACCGGGCTCTCGATCGCGATCGCGCTGTTCATCGGCACGATCGAACTCGTCGGGCTGCTGCTTCAGAAGCTCAACATCAGCGGCTCGGTCTCAGATTGGTTTCAGAACTTCAACATCAACCGGGCCGGCTTCATCATCGTCGCAATGTTCGTCGGGACCTGGACGCTCGCGCTCGCGATCTGGAGATTCGCGAACATCGAGGAGAAGTGGAGCGCCGGGAGGACGCTCGCCACCTCACGCTCCGCTCGAGAGCTCGATCCCTGAGCAGCGCTACGATGACCCGCGGCACGCTCTGTTAGGCACACCAGAACAGAGCGTTCGAAGGGAGGACCGATCGGCCGTGACGCAAGCGCCGCAAGCAGCACCGCTCCCGTTTGACAACCTCGAGGAGGCGATCCGCGCCGTCCGCGGCCGCGGCATGCGATTGTCGACCGCACGGCGACTGGTGCTCGAAGCCCTGTTCGCCGCACACGGCCCGGTCTCGGCGCCGCAGCTGTCCCAAGCGCTCGCCATCGACACGACCTCGGTCTACCGGAACCTCGAGCTGCTCGAGCGCCATGGCCTCGTGCGTCACGTGCACCTCGGCCACGGCGCGGGTCTCTGGGTGCTCGCGGGCCGCCAGGAACACGAATACCTCTACTGCGAGCAGTGCGCCAAGGTCACGGCGGTCGCCGTCGAGGAGCTCGACCCGATCCGTGAGGAGATCAGACTGCGCTTCGGTTACCAGGCGCGCTTCACGCACTTCGCGATCGTCGGGCTGTGTGAGCAATGTGCCGGCGCCGCACGGCCCCGGTGACCGCGGCCGGCGACCCACCGGCCGAGGCGTCATGACGCTTCTGCGGTCGCGAGCCGAGCCGCCGCCACCGCGGCCTGTCCGTAGCTGATGCCGCCGTCGTTGGGCGGCAGCCGCTCCGGCACCAGCACGCGTAGGCCAGCGTTTCGGAGGTTGGCGCCGACCGCCTCGAGCAGCAGTCGGTTCTGGAACGAGCCGCCGGCGAGGACGACCGTGCCGATGTCCGAGCGGCCGGCGAGGCGCATGCAGGCGCAGCTGGTTGCGGCCCCCAGGGCGTTGTGGAAGCGCGCGGCGACCGCCGGCGGCTGCGCTCCCGCCCTAAGATCCCGGACGATCGCCGCCACCGTCTCGCGCGCGTCGAGCACGATCCGCCCGTCGTGCTCCACGAGCGGCAGGGGGTACAGGTCGTGCTCGGCCGTGTCGCACGCGGCCTCGAGCTCCGCGGCGGCCTGGCCCTCGTAGTTGACCCGCAGGCGCAGCCCGCAGAGGGCGGCGACGGCGTCGAACAGGCGGCCGATGCTCGTCGTCGGCGGCGACGCCAGCCCGCCGCGCGCGAGCCTGGCGACCCTCCGCCAGTCGCGCGGGTCGATCACCGAGGCGATCGCCGGGGGAGGGTCGGGGTCCTCGCGGGCGCCCGACGCGACCATCCACGCGCACGCCATCCGCCATGGCTCGCGGATCGCGCGCTCGCCGCCCGGGAGGGCCACGGGCCACAGATGTCCTGCGCGCTCGAAACCCCGGAGATCGCCGATCAGCAGCTCGCCTCCCCAGATCGTGCCGTCCCCCCCGTAGCCCGTGCCGTCATAGACCACGCCGATCGCCGGTCCGGTCTCGCCGTGCTCGGCCAGACAAGCGGCCACGTGCGCGTGGTGGTGCTGGACCCCGATCGTCTGCACGCCGTCGAGGTCGAGTGCGTACTTGGTCGACAGATACTCGGGATGGAGGTCGTGGACGATCACCTCGGGCACCACCGCGAACAGCCGCTGAAAGTGTTCGATCCCGTCAGTGAAGCTCCGAAGCGTCTCGTAGTTGGAGAGGTCGCCGATGTGGTGCGAGACCCAGGCGCGGGCGCCTCTGGCCACGCAGAAGGTGCTCTTCAGCTCCGCGCCGCAGGCGAGCAACGGCCGCGGCGCCGGGACGGGCAGGCGGACGCTCGCGGGCACGTAGCCGCGCGAGCGGCGGATCCGCAGCGGCGTCGAGCGCCGCTTGGTGGCGCGCACGACCGAGTCGTCGGTGCGCGTCTGGATCGCGCGGTCGTGCACCAGGAACAGATCGGCGATCCGCTCGAGGCGCGCCAACGCGTCCTCGTCGCGGTAGGCGATCGGCTCGTCGGATATGTTCGCGCTCGTCATCACGAGCGTCGCGCCGACGTCGCGCACGAGCAGGTGGTGGAGCGGTGAGTACGGGAGCATCACGCCGAGGTCGCGTGAGCGCGGCGCCACGGCCTCGGCCACGGGAGCCCCGGCGCGTCGGCGGGCGATCACGATTGGTCGCTCGCGCCCGAGCAGCAGCGCCTCTTCCCGTTCGCTCAGCTCCACGAGCGCCCGCGCGGCGCGGAGGTCTTCCGCCATCAGCGCGAATGGCTTGTCCTCGCGGTGTTTGCGGGCGCGCAACGAAGCGACGGCGTGCTCGTCGGTGGCGAGGCAGGCCAGGTGGAATCCCCCCAGCCCCTTCACCGCGACGATCGCGCCCGCGCGGAGCGCGGCTACGGCATCGGCCAGCGCCGCCGCGCGTTCTGACCGGGTCGCACCCGATCGCTCGACCACGGCGAGCCGCGGCCCGCACTTGGGGCAGGCGTTCGGCTGGGCATGGAACCGCCGGTCGAGTGGGTCCTCGTACTCGGCCTGGCAGGCGGGGCACATGCGAAAGGCGGCCATCGTCGTGAGCCGCCGGTCGTAGGGGATTCCGCGCACGATCGTGAACCGCGGCCCGCAGTTGGTGCAGTTGATGAACGGGTAGCGGAAGCGACGGTCAGCCGGGTCGAACAGCTCCCGCAGGCAGTCGTCGCACGTGGCCGTGTCGGGTGTGACCGGCGCGTCCGCCGCTCCGTCGTCGGCGCTCGACAGGATCCGAAAGTCGCTCGCGCCGGCGAGTTCGATCGGTTCGGTCTGCACCCGCTCGACCGCCGCGAGCGGCGGCGCATCGGGCTTCAGGCGGCGCACCAGCTCTGCTACGGCACCAGCGGGTCCCTCGACCTCCACCACCACCCCGCGGGAGTCGTTGCGCACGAATCCCGCCAACCCAAGCTCGTGGGCGAGACGGTAGACGTGGGGACGGAAGCCGACGCCCTGGACTATGCCCTCCACCCGCACCCGTCGCCGTATGAGGGGTTCGGTGAGAGCGCCGGCGTCCATCTACGACGACGTGAGTCGGTCGAGGATCGCGTCGGCGCCCTTCTCGAGCTTCTCGAACCGCTGATCGTCGGACACCATGTACGCCCACGCGGCGCCGAGCGCCGCGACGAGCAAAGCCCCTCCGGCAACCGCCTTCTTCATGGCTACGACCTCCCTCCGGTCGTGGTTGACGACTCCACCAGCTCGCGCAGGACGTGGTAGGCGCTCGCCTGCGCCTCCTGGATGCGGGGAATGTGCTGCGAGCGTGTGACCACGACGTGGTCGGCGAGGCGCTCGGACGCCACCCGGCCTCCGTCGTAGCCGACCAGGGCCACGGTAACCAGACCGCGTTTGCGTGCCTCCGCGAGCGCCTCGATCACGTTGCCCGAGGTCCCGCTGGTGGACAGCGCGACCAGCGCGTCGCCGGGCCGGCCGTACGCGATCACCTGGCGCTGGAAGATCTCCTCCACCCCGATGTCGTTCGCGAGCGCGGTCAGGATCGCGGGATCTTCGGTGAGGTCGATCGCCCGCCGCGCGGCCCAACCGCCCACCGGCGGGAAGCGGAAGTCGGCCACGACGTCCATGGCGTCGGTCGCCGACCCGCCGTTGCCGAGCGCGAGCAGCTTGCCGCCCGCGTCGAACACCGCGCGCACGGTGCGGGCGGCGGCGAGCAGCTGCTCGCGGTTGTCGAGGAGCGTCTGCTCGCGCAGTGCGCCGATCTCCTGCGCCTTCATCTCGACCGAGCGGCGCACGTCGCCGATCACCGCTTCGAGGTCGTGCTCGCGCTCGGCCAGGAACGGGTAGAGGAAGCTGGAGGCGCCGGTGTCGTGGACGGGGCGGGCTTCGCGGCCACGCAACAGCCCCCGGTGCTCGAAGAACACGTGCACCAGCTCCCACAGCACGTGGTAGTGCGTCTCGGCCAGCTCCTGGCGCACGAACGGGTCATCGCTCGGCGGGTCGAACCCCCACTCGGCGCCCGCGTCCTTCGCGTACGCGATCGTCAAGCAGCCTCGCTCGCGCGCGGCGCCGAGGGCGGCGAGCGCATCTGGATCGTGCTCCTCGGCCCCGTACGCGATCGCGATGTCGTCGGGCTCGGTGATCAGATCTACCTGTGGCGCGAGCGCCCCGCCCTCGCGCGAGAGCCCGATGGCCGGCAGCGCTCGCTTGCCCACGATCACCGGATGGACGAACTCCACCGCGACGTGGCGCACGTCCGAGCGAGCCTGCGGAGAGGCACCGAGCGCGACCAGCCGCCCCCCGCGCGCGAAGCGCTCGGCCATCAGGTGACAGAGGCGCGCGGTGCGCTCGGCCTCGGCGGCGAAGAACCGCTCGTTGGCCACGGTTCGACCGGCCAGCAGCCGGTCGATGTGGCCGGTAGCGGCGGCGACGGTCAAGCGGGCACCCCCGTGCGCACGGCCAGCCGCAACAGCCAGTCGCGCACCTGTTCCACCCCCTCGCCGGTCCGCGCCGAAACCAGCATCCGCTCGACGTCAGGGTGGACCGCGTCCAGGTTGTAGAGGAACTTGTCCAGGTCGAAGTCGAGGTGGTCGAGCAGGTCGATCTTGTTGATCACGATCAACTCGCAGGTGCGGAACATCAGCGGGTACTTGAGCGGCTTGTCCTCGCCCTCGGTCACCGCGCACACCATCGCGCGGGCGTCCTCGCCGACCCGGAACTCGGCCGGACAGACCAGGTTGCCGACGTTCTCGATCACCAGCAGGTCGACCTTGTCCAGCGACAGCGCCGGCAGCGCCGAGCGAACCATGTTCGCGTCCAGGTGACATTCCCCACCAAAGCCGGGGTCGGTGTTGAGCTGCGTGACCGGGATGTGCAGGCCGGCGAGCCGGTCCGAGTCGTAGGAGCCCTGCACGTCGCCTTCCAGCACGCCGGCGCGGACGCCGTCGAGCGGCTCGGCCAGCAGACGCTCGAGGAGCGTCGTCTTTCCCGCCCCCGGGGCGCTCATCAGGTTGAGGACGGTGACACCGTGGCGGTCGAAGTCGGCACGGTTAGCGCGCGCGATCGTGTTGTTGGCGTCGAGCGCATCCTCGACGATCCTCACCTTGCTCCGGTGCATGCGGGCTCCTTTTCCTCGACCTCGATGTACTCCACCTCGAGCTCCTCCCCGGCCAGCACGCTCACGTTCGCCGAGGCGCAGTCGGGACAGCGGAACAGCGGCCACTCGGGCTCCCATTCCTTACGGCACTCACCGCAGCGCATTCGTACGGGCACCTCGATCACCTCGAGCCGCGCGCCCTCGCATACGGTGTCGCGCGCGACGACCTCGAAGTAGAAGCGCAGCGACTCCGGGACGACCTGACGCAAGCGGCCGGCGCGGACCCCGACGGCCGTGACCGGGCGGTCGCCGGCGTGGCGGAGCGCGGTGTTCAGGACGGCGGTCGCGATCGACAGCTCATGCACCCCGCAGCTCTCCGATCGTGTCCAGCACGACGCCGACCGCCCGCTCGACAGACTCGGCGACCGCGTCGCTCAGCCCAAAGCCGACATCATCGACCACCTCGGGCTCGCACGCGACCACCAGCACGCGGCCCGGCCAGCCGCCCACGTACTTGACGAACCGTAGAACGGTCTGGGGGTCCATCCCGTGCGGGTCGATCAGCTGCCCGTCCTCGATCCCGCCCTCCACGTCCTCCTCGGATGCCTCCATCACGTACAGGGTCCCCGGTGCGCCGCCCTGGCGGCTCACGTCCAGCAGGATCAGGGCGTCATAGCCGCGCATCACCTCGTAGGCAAGGTCGAGGCCGCCCGAGCCGAAGTCCATGACCTGCACGCCTTCCGGCAGCTCGCGCGCGGACAGCGCCTTCGCCACCGCACCCCCGAAGCCGTCGTCGCGCAGCCAGGCGTTGCCGATCCCGGCGACCAGGACCTGTTTTGTCCGCTGTGCCGTGTGCGTCATAGGGCCTTCACCTCGTGCGGTCGGAAGAACAGGTAGCGGCCGGTCTCGCGCATCAGCTCCTGGCCGGGGTCGTCGTCGACCGTCACCGCGAGGTGGACGCCGTCGTCGTAGTCGACGTAGATCCGCTCGAGCGTGGCGCGGCGGCCGTCGAGAATCCGGTCATAGAGGTCGCGGTCGGTGCCCGGGGCGAGCACGAGCTTCGCGCCGCGCTCGAACGTCACGCCGTCGACCGTGGCGCGCTCCTCGCCGGGGTTGTCGTCCGCGCCCTTGAGGCCTCCGTGCAGCGAGACTACGTCCTCGGGCGCGATCGCCAGAGCCCGGTCGAGCATGTCCTTCACCGCTGGGTCGCGCTCGGCCTGTTCGCGTTCGGCGTCGGTCATCGAATGGATGTGGAGCACGAGCGCCTCCTCGATCTCCGTGTTGTCGAACAGGGGCCCGCGGCTCTCGGGCGCGATCCGAGGATGGTCGGGCAACGCGATTGCGGCGCCGAGCACGACGTCATCGGCCGGTCCCGCCAGGACCGGCCAGATGTTGACGCTCTCGAGACCCGCCTCGAGCGGCGAGATGAACCGTCCGGCGGACACCCTGATGACGACGTGCGTCGAGATCAGCGCGCGCTCGAGCGCGCCCGCGCGGTCGAGACCGGGCGCGACCTCGGCGGTGTTGTGGACGCACGCGCGTACCACCACATGGAGGTCGGAGGCGGGCGGGTCGGAGCGCAGCGTGAAGCGGCCGCCGTCGAACTCGACGCTTCCTCGCCCGCCGATTTCGACCGGCCCCAGCTCCACCCGCTGCTCGGAGGCCCGGTGTCCTCGCCCGCTCGGCCTGAGGCAGCGCAGCTCGGCGGTCAGCGTTGCGCGCGGCTTCGGCGCGGCCAGGCACTCCATCCGCGCGTAGTCGAGCGCGCCGTCGCACTCGGCCGCGTACGCGGGCGGGTAGACGATCCCGAACGGGGTCGGGGTAGCGTTCTTGGTCGCGCCGGGCGTGTAGGGGTACAGCGCGTAACCCTCGTATAACAGCGAGCTAACGAGCTCATCGAGCATCTCCGGCCTCCTCGGAGAGCAGCTCCTTGACGGCCGAGTCGAACGTCGGCAGCCCGCGCGCGGCGCGGCGCTCGTTCAGGGTGCTGAGCGTGTCGTCGGCGAGCCGTATCCAGCCCCCGCCGGGATAGTGCTCGGCGATCATCGCTCGCCACGCTGCGATGGGCATCCGGAACTGCGCCGTCCGCGACCACGGCACCGGCGCCACCTGTAGGCGGCCGTCTCCCTGGCGGTAGAACACCTGGCCCGAGAAGTGGAAGCCGAGCGGCACCTCCCCGGAG
>CAVSUS010000014.1:0-558640 GCA_963731355.1 uncultured Solirubrobacterales bacterium
TGCGGGGCGTGCGGGATCGCCGCGGTCGAGAGGGCCTCGGTACTCC
This sequence comes from uncultured Solirubrobacterales bacterium, assembly GCA_963731355.1. Lineage (GTDB taxonomy): Bacteria > Actinomycetota > Thermoleophilia > Solirubrobacterales > Solirubrobacteraceae > Palsa-465. The sequence goes on from CAVSUS010000014.1 coordinate 47, forward strand.
AGAGCCTGGCCCGCCGCTCCTCCTACGTTGTTGACCAGCTAACGCCGAGCGGCGCGCAAGCTCAGCTGACCCGCCTGCGGAACATGAGCCGCAGGCCCAGCAGCGGTAGGACCACGATGGCAAAGATGGCCCCATAGCGAAGGGGCAGCTTGAACGCACTGGTGGCGGCGCGTTGGACGATCGAGTCGAGTTGCTTCTGCAGGTCGCTTAGGGCCACGCGCTCCGACGCGGTCGCATGTTCGCTCGCGTGGGCGAACGTGGGGCCGAAGTCGGGAAGCTCGCTCTGCGGCGCCTTCTTGTAATCGGCCAACAGGCCGGGCACCAGCGAGAGCCTCAGGCCGACCGGCATCGGCGCCGTGGCCACCGCCTTGGTGGCAGCCGGCAGCGCCTGATTGGGCGCCTTGCCCAGCTGGTTGACGAACACCGGCGTGAGCACTAGCAAGCCCAGGACGATCCCGGCATCGCGCGCGGCTACTGTCTTCGCGGCTCGGGCCGCCACGGGTCCGGCACTTCCCAGCGCGGCCGTCGTAAGCCCCGGGAAGGCGAGCCCCAGGCCGGTCCCCACGAGCGCGAGCGTGATGATCACCCAGCCCAGCTCGCGGTGCGTTAGGAGCGAGAGGCCGACTAGACCTGCGGCTACGAGCGCAGCACCGAGAGCTCCCAACACGATCGGCGAACTGCCGCGTACCGCGCGCTCGGCGATCGCAGTAGTGACCGGGATCGTGGTCACCACCGCCGCCGCCGCGATCGGCGTCAGCAGCCAAACGTCGATCAGCACCAGCACGACCAGGAACAGGGCGCAGATCAGTCCTGCCGAGAGCAGTGTCAGGCCGATGTTGGCGGTGAGGGGATCGAGCGCCGACGGACGGCTGTCGGCCTCCCCCTCGGGCTCGTCCCCGGACCGCACGTGCACCGCGAAGACCAGGATCACCGCGAGCGCAGCGACCGGCGCCTGCGCGAGGAAGATCGCGCGCCAACTGAAAATCTGGGTCAGGATCCCGCCGGCTGCGGGGCCCACGGCCATGCCGATCGCGGCCGCCGCCGACCACCCGTTCACCGGGGAGTCTCCGGCCCGAGCGGTGCCGGCGAACACCGGCAGTGACGCGCACAGAAGCAGACCGCCGCCGATCCCCTGTATGCAGCGGAGGGGCACCAGAGCGCTCATGCTGTTCGCGACTCCGCAACCGATCGAGGCCAGCCCGAACACCGCGAGCCCGACGATCAGCCACCATGTCGAGGCGAATCGCCGGGCAAACGGGATGACCGCAGCCGCCGTCACGATCAGCGCCAGGTTGTAGGCCATGATCACCCACGTGACGTGCGAGATCGAGGTGTGGAGCCGGGCCACAATCTCCGGCAGCGCGAGCACGACAATCGAGGCATCGGCGAACGCCAGCGCAACTGCCAACCGCACCGTGAGGTTCTGCCACACGCGGCCGGAGAGGTATCGGGCCGACGCGCTCTCCGAAGATAACCCGGGGCGGATCGACCAGGCCGACCCCGCCATGCTCCGCTTGCCGGTCATGAGCTGATGTCGATCGCCACAACCGACGAGCGATCGGGCGAATCAGCCCTAGCCCCGGTCCAGCGAAAGGTGTTCAGTATCGATGTACTCATTTGACGTTTGCCAGTTCGACATTAGAAGCAAACCGGAGCTGCGCCTGCGGGTGGAACCCTAGGCCAACAGGCTGAAAAGAACCTGACAGTGGCCCGGCTTTCTCGCATCCGACTGGTTCCGGTTTGCGAGCATGAGCCGTATGGTCACCGCAATCCGCGAGTACCGGCCTGCGGATGAGCAGCCGGTGATTGATCTGGCGCTTCGAGCCTGGGCTCCGGTCTTCGCTGCCGTCGAACAACTCCTGGGCCCTGAGATCTTCGCACGCCTCCACGGCGATTGGCGCCAGTACCAGGCGAGCACTGCCCGAGAGACCCTTGGCGATGGCGCAATCCGGGCTTGGGTAGCCGAGGCGCCGCCCCGGTTGGCTGGCTTCGTCACCGCGGGGCTCCACCGACAACCCCACCTGGGCGAGGTCACGATGCCGGCCGTCGACCCCCGAAGATCGAGATGAAGGCATCGGTCGCGCTCTCACCGAGTTCGCGACGGACTGGCTACGTGGTTGCCAGATGTAGGTCGCGATGGTTGAGACCGGGGCGACCCCGGCCACGCTGCCGCTCGGCGCGTGTCCGAGAGCGCCGGCTACACCGCCTTGCCGATCGTCCGGTACTTCAAGGCGCTGAAAAAGAAGCGCCCCCAGGTCGTGGAGAGCGGTCGTCTCGGGAGCGACGGGCCGACGAGGATGCTCCATCGCAAGCTCGATAAACCGATCGGGCGGCGTTCGCAGGCCGGTCGACCGCGGTGCTGACCTAAAACGCACTCGGCGCGGGGGCCACCGAGCCCTGCATCACTCCCTCGCGCGCGACAACGCGCTGGCGCTGCTCGAGCCTTGTAGGATCGCGGCCAACCTGGTGATGGCACGCGGGTCTATGGACGGTGGCCTGCCCGGTTGTCAGGATAGGTAAGGATAGGTTCGATGCGCGAAGTCGAGTTCGTGGACGCACTCCCCAACCTCGAAGCCGCAAGCTTCCGGGCCTGCCTCGCGACGATCTTGGAGTGCAACCTAGACGAGCTGCCGCAGCCGGTTCGTGGAGAAGAGCCGGCACGAGACCCAATCATGTCCCGGTGGCTGGCGGGGCTGGCGCTTGGGCTCGTGCCGATCGCCGGCCCAAAGACGTTCGCGTGGGCGGGTCCGTGGCTGGCTCGCGTCCAGCCCCCTCGGGTGGGGCCTCGGTTTGTCGTGATGTATGGCCAACCGTCGGGTGTCGTTTGGGATCCAGCGCACGGCGCACCAATCGAGCACGAGTGGATCGATGCCGGCTTTCTCGTGGCCGCTGCAGACATCGCCCTCGCGAGACCTGCTCCGCTGCCGCCCCCGATCGGCACCGGTGTCATCGAGACAATCGCCGTCGCACCAGCCGCAGGCGAGCCCGCGGTGAACCTGAGCGAAGCACGGGCGCTCCCGGGACAGGGGCTGGAGGGAGATCGTCACATCGTCGGCAAAGGCACGTTCCCATCCGGGTTGCCGGGAAGCGCGCTTACGCTGATCGAGGCCGAGGTGTGTGAGTCGTTTGACCCGCCGCTCGGCCCCAACGACCACCGGCGCAACCTTGTTACCCGAGGCATCGACCTCAACGGACTGGTGGGACAGGAGTTCATGGTCGGCTCGGTCCACTGCCGCTGCACACGCCTATGCGAACCCTGCACTGTCGTTAACCGGTACGCGTCACGGCCGGTCCTGCGCGCCCTTGTGCACCGCGGTGGGATACGCGCCGACATCCTGACCAGCGGGGTTATTCAGCTCGGGGACGCCGTCAAGATGCTCGCTGCCGCGGACTAGCTGGGCCCCCGCGTGGCGATCGCCTCTCATGGGCTCCGAAGCGACCGCTCGAAGTGGAAGCGGTTGCCGCGATCGCGGGCAGCCTCGACGCGCAGCAAACGCTGGAGGTTTTCACCGTAGTGCCATCCGAGAAACACCGCGCGGCTCTGGAACGGCATCTTGGGTGACGCCGCTAGCGTGCTTGTGGTCGTCGGGGCCAGGGTCATTGAACAAACAGGAGGAGTGGCTTGTGAGCTACGAGACTCTGCTGTATGCGACTGGCGGCGCGGTCGCGACGATCACGCTGAACCGTCCCGAGCGCCTTAACACGATCGTGCCGCCGATGCCGGATGAGTTCGAGTCGGCGGTGCGCGCGGCGACACTCGATCGCGACGTCAAGGTGATCGTGCTACGCGGCGCCGGGCGAGCTTTCTGTGCGGGGTACGACTTCGGCGGCGGCTTCCATTACTGGGATGAGATGCTTACCACCAGTGGGAGATGGGATCCTGGCAAGGATTTCATGGGCGCCTCGGGGTATGGCCCGACGCAGAAGTTCATGAGCATCTGGCGCACTCCGAAGCCGGTGATCGCCCAGGTCCACGGCTGGTGCGTCGGAGGCGGCAGCGACGTGGCGTTGTGCGCGGACCTCGTGATCGCCTCCGAGGATGCGCAGATCGGGACACCCTATTCGCGCATCTGGGGGTGCTACCTGTCGGGCATGTGGCTCTACCGCCTGGGGCTCACCAAGGCCAAGGAGCACGCACTGACCGGCAAGCCGCTGTCCGGCAGCGAGGCGGCCAAGATCGAGCTGATCAACGCCGCTGTCCCGTTCGAGCAGCTCGAGGCCGTAGTCGCCGAGGAGGCGCAGAAGCTCGCGAGGATTCCGCTGTCTCAGCTTGCGGCAATGAAGTTGATCATCAACCAGGCGTACGAGAACATGGGGCTTTACTCGACTCAGACGCTTGGCCCAATTCTCGATGGCCTGATGCGAAACACACCCGAAGCCCACGCCTTCATCGACAAGGCGGCGGCGGAGGGCGTCAGAGCCGCCACGCTAAGTCGCGACGAGGTGTTCGGCGACTACAGCGCGGCGGGCCCCGAGCGGCGCCCCAACCCAAGCCACGTCATCGAGCCGCTAGCCCAGGCGTACTCGTTGCGGAGCGAAGACCGGCGCATCGATTGACCTGACCCGAGGGAGAAGTTCGGAACTCCGGTCGCGGGGGAGCACGCCGCCCATCCTTCGTGACGGAAGTCTCGCGAGCTCGCCTGGTCCGGTATTCGCAGTCTCGCCGTTGACGGACAGCAGGGCGCGTGTCGCGTTTCGGCCAGCCTGATGGCCGCGACGCCGGGGGTGCATCGCTCATCGACCAGCCCGCGTCTCGGCGCAAACCCCAACGTCGGCTGGCGCACACGTCCGATTACGAACCTGGCTGGATGGGCTTGCGTTGCGAACCTGAGCCGGCGTCTGGGTCGTCGTCGACCAGAGATCGCCGGCCGTCGGGAACCGTTCGGCGGGCTCGTCCGTATCTGGCAGCAGAGTGAACCGCGGGGCGGCGTGTGGCAGCCCACACGACCGTGCAAACGCAAAGGAGGTCGACGTGTATCGACATAACGACGGGGTACCGGTCGTGGATGCGACCGCGAAGAGAAAGGGGCCGATCGTCAAGCGCTGGCGCGCTAGGCGCGTTGTGATCCTGGCCGCAGCGATCATGTTGCTCGGCGCCGGCTCGGCGATGGCGGACCTGGTGGGACTGCCTGTGAGCGGAACGCAGGTCAACAATGACCCGGCCAACGGGATCGACCCCAATCAGAATGCTGGGCAATCCGATGTGGTTGGTGGGTCGCTGACGGGCGGTCCCCGGGTCCCGTGGGCGACGTTTGAGCAGAAGTCAGGGAGCTCGCAGCAGATCTTTGTGCGCGCGTTCAAGGGCGCATTCACCAACGGCCAGTGGGTGACGCAAGGACAATCGCTGAACATCGACCCGAACGCGGAGGCCGAAGCGCCGACGATCGATTTCGCGGGGGCGGGACGGACGGTCCCGTGGGTCACCTGGTATGAGCCGAGTGCAAAGTTGGGCGGCAAGTTGCAGATCTTCGCGAGCCGCTTCAACGCCGCGGCTAACCATTGGGTGCCGGAGGGGCAGGACCGCGGCTCCGGGATCCCGTCGCTGAACATCCACACCGACAAGGACGCCGAGAATCCGGCCGTCGCGGGTGGCGCCGCGGTCGCGGGCAAGGACCCGGTTCCGTGGGTGGCCTGGCAGGAGCAGGATGGGAACGTCAACGGGTCGGGCAACCACGACCAGATCTTCGTCTCAAAGGGGATCAAGCAGGCGACCGCGAACGCTCCCTGCACGGGGCTGAAGCCCTCTTCGGCGGCGAGCGTCAGCCTGTTCTGTTTCCAGCAGGTCGGGCTGGATCGCCTGGACCCCAATGGCGGCTCCTCGTCCACCGGGGACCCGACGTTGAATATCGATCCGAGCCGCAACGGGATCGAGCCAGACATCGTGTTCACCGGGCCCAATGACACCGTCGCGTGGGTGGTCTGGTATGAGAAGGACCAAAGCCACCTCGGTCTGCGCAACAACGAGCAGGTGTTCGCGGCCAAGATCGTCGCCGACCCGAACGCTGACGGTGGGTTCCACTGGCAGGCGGTCGGTCGCGGGACCGGCGGACCTCCGGTCCAGATCAATCCGCTCGACACCACGGGCCGGAACCGGTTCGGTAACTGCGCGGTCTCGGTCGCTGCCGAGGACGCGTGCTCGCTGAACGCCAACCCCGTCCACGACGCCGAGGACCCGAGTGTCGCGGCGGGCACGCTCACACCTGGGGGCACGACAGTCCCGTGGGCGACGTGGTCGGAGGACGCGGGCAATGGGCGGCACGCGATCTTCGTCTCGCGGCTGGTCGCCGGCACCCATTTCGAGCTGTTCAACGGCGGTGCCCCGATCTCAGACCCCCACCACGATGCCACCAATCCCGACATCACGTTCTTCGGCAACACGCCGTACGTGTTGTGGCTCGAGAACCGCGGCGGTCACAATGTCGGGTTCGTCGGTCACTTCGATACCAACGGGGTGTTCGTCGTGGACACTCCCGGTGGCGTGAGGCTGATCGGGTCGGGAGCAAGGGCCCACCTGCTGGATGACAAGCGGGCGCCGATCTCGTCGCCATGCACGGCGGATCCGTTCACGAACGACGGGTCGAACTGCCAGATCGCTGCGGTTAACGCGCCGTTCTTCCTGTTCACCACCGTCGGCAGCCCGCAGCGTTTGTTCAGTCAGGCGATCGTGGGCGGGATCAGCTGTGCGTTGTTCCCTGCGTGCACAGTCAACGTCACGCAGACGGGTAACACTGCGGTGATCTCGAGTCAGCTCGCTCAGAACGACCCGGTCGGGATCCTGGTGCAGCGGATCGTCCGCTTCACACGTATCCATGGCAACCGGGTGCCCGTGCTGAAGACGATCGGGAAGGTACCGCTCGGCGAGCACGGCCACGGTCACCTCCGGATTCACTGGAACCTCAAGGTGAACGGTCACAGGCTCGGCCGCGGCAAGTACCTGATCACCCTCCGCGCCTTCGATCGGAATCACATCCTGCTCGGGACGACCAAGCCGGTGATCTTCACGGTTCACTGAACCAACGAACCCACGGATCGGACGGTCACCCCGCCCAACGAGAGAGGCCGCCTCTAAGAGGCGGCCTCTCTCACCTGTAGCAAGATGACGGACCGGTGCAGCGCCGATCGCGCGCCGGAGCAGCCGGCGCCGGCGACCGACCGCCGATGAGAGCACGCTGCGTCCGACCGTGGTGGTCAACGGTCACGGCGACTGCGCCGCGCGTGGGTGGTGGTCTGCTGCTTGGGCTACCACTCGGGTCGTCGAGGCCTAGCAGCATCCTGCCTCGCAGAAATCGGACACTTTGAGCGACCGGCGCGTCTATTCCTCCGTATCGTCAACGCGCGCGTCTCGTCCCGCCCGAACGAGGCGATGGCATGGGTGGCAAAGACCTCGTCCGATGGCGGTTCACCTGACTCCTTCCACTGGCCGTGAGCGCAAGTGTGGACACGTCTGCCGGAATGACGTCTCCGCCTGCTATTCGTGAGAGGGGAAGCGCCGCTGATCGATGCTCAGGGTGGGCTGTGAAGCGTCGGCGGGCTGACGTCATGCACCGCGCTCAATCTCGGGGAATGGGATCGGTAGGTGGCCTTGTCCGACGGGTTGGACGGCGCTGACGGACCCAATTGGCAAAGCCTTCGATCCCGTCGATGACTTTTTCCAATCGCAGCGAGCGAAACAGGTCAAAGACGTGCTGCGCGGCGGGCAGCTGCGCGTAGATGACGGGGCTGGAGGAGGCGCTTCGTAGCTGTTGGGCGAAGTGTGCGGCGGCCCCAACGGGCGATACGGTGTCGTTGGCGCCGTGCACAACGAAGAACGGGGGCGCGTCGGCCCGCGTGTACGCCAGGGGGGACGAGGGCAGCGGCCCCGCCAAATCGCGGTTGCCGTAATAGCCGTAGAGGCAAATGGCCGCGCTGACGGAGGTGTCCTCCTGCTCGAATCCAGGCTGAAACGCAGGGTCGTTGGGCGTAAGCGCGGCCATCGAGGCCAGGTGCGCTCCCGCGGAGCTGCCCGCCACCAATAGCACCGACGGATCAGCGCCGAAGTCCGGTGCGTGTCGCCGCACCCAAGCGATCGTCTTCTTGGCGTCAATCAGAGAGTTTGGGAACCGGCCTGCCTCCCGTAGGCGGTAGTTGGCGCTGACGCACACCCAGCCGCGGCTGGCGAGCCGGTGGAAGATCGCGCGGGCCTCGCGGCTCTTGGCGCCCATCCGGAAGTGGCCCCCGTGGAAATGGATCAACAATGGGGCGTCGGCGGGATGGGACCGGTGGCGATAGAGATCCAGCCGGTTCGCTCTCCCCGCTTCCCCGTAGCTGAGGTTGGAAATCCTCACCACATCACGGCACCACAAAGGAAAGGGCGCCAGAAGGATGCGCGCGAGCGAATGCCCGCTCGGCAATCCGGTGTGCGGCCGGCGGTCGGATGCCTGCCACCGACCAGCGCCGAGGGCGCGGCATATTGCACGCTCGATTGCCGGGCCGGCCTGCAGCCCCCGCCAAGCGACGGCTGCGAGGCCGGTCGTCGTCAGCGCGGCCACACCGAGCACCGCCAAGGCGCCCGGCGAGCGCAGATCACCCTGCGCGAGTGCCAAAAACGTCGAGGCGAGCAGCCAGTAGAAAGCGACGAACGGAAGCTCGTTGACCACGACGCCGAAGAAGAAGCTCAGCGTGCGCAAGGGCCACGGGTGCCGCAGCGGCATCAACGCCAAGAATGTGCCTAGCGCGACAGCCGCGACCGACGACAGATACCCGACAGGCACCGTCACGTTTGCACGGCCGGCATCGTCAAGCTCACAGCCATCATTGCCTCGTAGCTACCCGACCGCCCGCCACGGCAACGCAACGACCGGACCGACGCCGACGGGCGCACCGCACGAGCGAGCACAGCTACCCCACGCTCCTGTCACCGGGCACCGACGCTCACCTATCGGTCGCTTCAGAAACCGCGGGCTGATCGCACGGCGTCAAGGCTGGTTTGCCGTCAAACCCGGCGCGCCCAAAGAGCCCTCGCCTGGGCGACGACCGCGGGTCTGGGACCGAAGCGCACCTGTCGTCGAGGTGGGGGCAATATGCGATGTACGGTCACCTGGTGCGGTCGATATCGAGACGCGAGGAGAAGCCGGTGTCCTACACGCTGCCGGATGACGTGGATGACCGTTCGATCGCCATCGACGGGACGGGCACCCTCGGGAGACGGATTGCCTCGGTATCCGCCGCAGACGGGCGGACGTGCGGATCTTTGAACCTATCGGACGAGCAGCGCGAGGCCGCGGTCGAGTACGTAGCGGAACAGATCGACGACGTCAGGATGACGCTCCACCTCGACGGATCGCGCACCGGAAGCGCTGTCGCCTGCGACGACCTAGGAAAGGCAGTGAGCGGCGCCTGGATGGTCACCGAGGCGGCCCCGGAGCGCCTCGATATCAAGCGCGAGGTGTTTGGCCAGTGGGACGAGCTGGCGGACGCCGACGCGATCCTGGCGAGCAACTCCTCATCGCTTCCCACTAGCCAGTTCATCGACGACGTGCACCATCCGGAGCGGCCACCTCGCCCGACAACTCGAGCTCGATCGACTACAACATTCGCGCCGTCGGCCTGGACGTCGTTGATCGCGACGGCGGTTCTGTCGCTCGGGTCCGCTCAGCGCAAGACCACCCGGGCGCTCGACCGGGGCCATACGGTCGGCACGCCCACCGACCGCAGCTCGCTGCAAGAGAGCCAGCGGGCTCTGACCGTGCTCATCACCCGCAGAACCGCTCTGAGCTCTACCCTCAAGCGTGTCTTGAGGGCCCATCCTGACGCACTCGCCGAGCTGTTCGACGGCCGGTCGGCGGCTGAGGACGCCGAGCTGAACCCGTTGCTTGACAAGCTATTGGCTGGTGTGAGCAAGGACAACAAGGCCGTCCGATGACGCTGGCGCATGACGACGCGAGCCACGTGGCGCCGGTGGCGGAGAACGAGGAGGCGGAGATGAGCGGTGCAACCGATGGTCAGGTCGGATTGCTTGGCACCGGACTGATGGGAACGGCGATGGCGCATCGCCTGCTGAACCAGGGTGTCGCCGTGATCGCTTGGGACCGGGACCCCGATCACGTGCAGCCCCTCGCAGAGCGCGGCGCGGAGGTTGCCGGCACGGCCGGTGAGGTGGTGGGCAGCGCTCAAGCGGTGATTACGATGCTGCCAACGGCCGACGTCGTCCTCGCAGTCGTCGAGCCGTTGCTCGACGAGTGGCCCGAGGAAACGATCTGGCTGCAGATGAGCAGCGTCGGGGCGACCGAGGCCGATCGACTGGTGGAGGTCGCCACCGCACATGGCGTGACCCTCTTCGACGCGCCGGTCTCGGGAAGCACTCACCCCGCGGAGGAAGGCCAACTGACGATCCTCGCCTCGGGGCCAGAGTCGGCTCGGGGGGAGGCCGAGCCGGTGTTCGCCGCGCTCGGCTCGAGGGTCCAGTGGGTGGGGGAGGCCGGCATGGGCTCGCGCCTGAAGCTGGCAGCCAACCATTGGATGATCGCGATGGTGGCTGCGCTCGCCGAGTCGATGCACCTATGCCAATTGATGGGGCTCGAGCAACGACAGTTCGTCACCCTGCTCGATGGCGGACCGCTGGGCTCCTCCTATGGTGTCGAGAAGCTCGGTGAGATGCAGCGCCACGAGTACCCGGCTGGCTTTCCCGTACGCCTTGCGCTCAAAGATCTCAAGCTCGTCAGGGAGGTTGCGGGCAGTTCGGGGGTCGAGCTGCCCGTGCTCGACGCCGTCCTCGAGCGGTTCGGCGACGTCGAGAACAGCCACGCCGATGACGACCTCGCCGCCGTGTACGAGCTGAAGCTTCCGAGCCGCGCCGAACGCTGAATCGTCCATTTGCGCGGGGGGCGTGGCCGGTCGGGGCGGTCCGTCGACGAGTGTGACGATACTCGCGGATTGAACTGGTGTCCGAGCAAGCCGGCGAAGAGCGTCGCTTACGGGAAGGAGACGGACGGGATCCGGCCGTATCACACTCACCGTCTCACCCACCGTGAGCGGGGCAACCCAAGCCGAGACCTTGCACGGCGCCCCGAGTTCAATCAACGATTTGGGCAGCCGGGCCGCCGTGTGACCATGCCAAATTGAGAGCATGCACCCGGTCGCGCCTCTATAACGACGCTTCGTGAGCCGGGTTCATGCCTGACGCTGCGACCCACGCCTTCCCGGACATTGTCACGTCACCTCTTCGGCAGAGGGACCGGCGACTGCTCGCCGCTGGGGTCGTCGGGCGGCTGCCGATGTTGCTTGCTGCCGCCGTCGTCCTCTACGGCTTGGCCCCGGCGAAGGCGGGGCATGCCGGTGACCGCCACGTCGGCCGCGCCTGGGAGTCCCAGGTCGTAGCGCAGGCCGGCCATGCGCATCAGGAAGCAGACCGCGGCGCCGACGATCGGGAACACGACCGTCCGGTCCCCGGCGTGGTAGGCGACGACCACGATCCCGGCTCCGACCAGGGCCGGAATCGCGTAGAGTCCGCCCCGCAAAACGGTGGGGATCTCGCGCACGAGAACGTCGCGCACCATGCCTCCCCCGATGCCGGTGATCGCCCCGAGGATCACGGCTTCGGCGACACCGAGGCGATGGGCTAGCGCGGTGGCGGCGCCGGTCACGCAGAACAGCGCCAGGCCGGCGGCGTCCAGCACGTCGATCGGGCGCTGGAGGCGGTTGATCGCCGGATGCGCGATGGTCGTCAACAGCCCGGCGCCCCCGGCCGCGGCCAGATAGCGCCAGTCGCGGAACGTCGCCGGCGGGGTGCCGATCAGCAAGTCGCGGATGATGCCGCCGGCGAGGCCCACGACAACGGCCAGTACGACTGCGCCGAACAGATCGAGCTTCGCGCGTACCCCGGCCATGCCGCCGCTGAGGCCAAAGACGAACGTCCCGACCAGATTGAGGACGAGGAGCAGGGTCGGATCGAATCCGCGCAGCAAGGGCGAGGACGCCATCGGGGTATGCGCAGGCTAAGCGGCCAGCCAGGCGCACGTCGCCGCGACGAGCGTCTCCACGCCAGTCTCGAGCGTCGGCTGGATGACCGGGGCGAACTTTGGGTTGTGGTTGGTAGGCAGCTCGCTCAGCCGGCCCTCGCGCTCGGCCTTCGCGTAGGTGTCGGGATCGACCCCGCCGATAAACCAGAACACCGAGGGCACATGCCACTCGACCCCGAAGGAGCCGAAGTCCTCGCTGGCCGAAGCCGGACCGGTGCGGATCACGCGCTCATCGCCGAAATGGGCACGAAGCGCGTCGCGCACCCGCTCGGTTGCGTGATCGTCGTTGCGCACGAGGTCGTAGCGATCGAGCGGCGTGATCTCGGGTGGCTTGGGCGCGCCCGAGGCCTCCGACTCGGCGTTGACGATCCGCTCGATCGCGCCGAGCACTCGCTGACGGACGGTCTCGTCGAACGTACGCACGTTGAGCTTGATCACGGCCTCGTCGGGGATCACGTTCTCCTTGGTGCCGGCCTGCAGCGCGCCGACCGTCACGACGGCCGCATCCGAGGGCGCGACCTCGCGCGAGACGATCGTCTGCAACCGCAGTACCGTCGAGGCGGCCATCACCACCGGGTCGATGCTGGCCTGCGGCATCGAGCCATGCGCACCTCGGCCGAACATCCGAATCTGAAAGCTGTCGCCCGCGGAGGTGATCACCCCGGATTGACTGGCAATGATCCCCGCAGACAACGGCATGACGTGCTGGCCGAGGATCACATCGGGCTTGGGAAAGCGCTCAAAGAGCCCATCATCGATCATCGCCTGGGCGCCCGCCGCGACCTCCTCAGCGGGCTGGAAGACGGCCATCAGCGTGCCGTGCCAGGCGTGCTTGGTCCTTGCCAGCAACGCCGTCGCACCGGCGAGCCACGTCACGTGCATGTCATGGCCGCAGGCATGCATCACCGGTGTCTGGTTCCCGTCGGGATCGGTCGCGGTCACCGTGCTGGCATACGGCAGCCCCGTGTCCTCCTTGACCGGCAGCGCATCCATGTCGGCGCGCAGCATCACCGTCGGCCCGTCGCCGTTCTCCAGCAGGCCCACCACACCGGTTCTCCCTATACCCGCGGTCACGTCAAATCCCGCCGCCGTCAGCCGCTCGGCGGCCAATCCAGCCGTGCGCTTCTCCTGCAGCGACAGCTCGGGGTGGCTGTGAATGTCCTTATACAGCGCCTCTAGGTCGTCCAGCGCGTCGTGGAGCCCTCGGAGAACCGAGTCGCTCGCCGATCCATCACTCATGGCTACTCCCTCGTGTAGACACGTGCAGTGCGGCACTCAGGCCGATCGAAGTCGCCGACCGGCGACGGTACCACCGCCGCCGCCGAGCTACATCTTGGCCTGAGCGCCTTAGGACATGAACGAGCGGCGCGATCGGCCAAAGTCCGCGATGACCTCAAAATCGTTAGCGCCGGACGCCAAGTTGGTATGGGTTACACCCGGTGGCGAGGAAGCCAGGATTAGCTCCGGGCCCGGTGGCAGGCCCTGTTCAGGCCATCTGCGCAACCGACGGTGATGAGATGCCGGTACCTCCTGCGCGAAGAGCTCGACTGACATTCAGGCGCGTTGCCGCCGTATGCCGCGTACCAGATCGGACCGCGGGCTCGCCCACCTCGGACGACCGTCGAGAAGGACGCCGCACACGCAAACCGTCCGCCCAGCTCGGGACATATTGGGGACACGGAAACGTCTCCCCGGAAAGGGAACCCTGCATGCGAGGCTTACGAGTTACGAGTGGGCCGTGGAGGACTCGAACCTCCAACCTTGGGATTAAGAGTTGCCCATTTGCACGGTCGGCGTCGGATCATCACCGGGCCGGAGGGGCGGTCGCGCCGAAGCGGTTGGTGATGTTGATGGCCGCCGGGCCTTCTTCAGGTTCCGAGGTCGGGCGCATGCCTGTTCCGCACCTCACATCAGCATCGTGTCGATCCCGGTGGTCCAAGTAGTCGTCCCGAAGCACACTACGGGTCCAACTACCTCTCAAATGGGAAAGCAGCCTGAGCCGCAATAAGGACGCGCTGGTCGCAGCGAGCGGGCGACCGTCATGATCGGACGTCGTAGCTGACGAGCGATCGCGGCGGCAGGGTCGCCGTGAAGGCGCTGTTCCTTACCGTGATCGGGGTCTGTGGGGAGAGCTCGTGGGTTGTGTCGGTCAGGTACGGCGTGACGTGCGCTTCGTCGAGCCCGCGCAGCGAGAAGGTCGCGGCCTGGGGGCGGTGGCCGGTGTTCAGAGCGACCACGGCGATCGACCCGTCGCGGTTGCGGAACGCGCTTGCCTCGAGGCCCGCGGCGCTCGTCGTCGTCCCGATGCGCACTGCGCCCGGGCGGATGAAGCGGCTGTAGCTCGCAAACGCCCACAGCCGGCCGGAGGTGGCGACCGTGCTGCCCTTGACGTCGACCAGCCCGGTGTTGGGGCCGGTGATGGTCGTCGTGCTCGTGTTCGCGCCCCACAGGTAGAGGAACGCGCCCAGGTTCGCCGCGGTCAAGCCGGTGTAGATGTTCTGTGCCCAAGTGAACCCTGACAACAGGGAGCCGTCGTCCCAGGCCGGGTCAAACGGCCCCATGTCGAACGGCGCCCACTCGGTCTCCCAGACCGGCTTGCTCCAGCCCTTCAGCGGCGAGTCGAGCGGGGTGAAGTAGCCGTGGCTGGTGAACAGCGCCGTCGCCGCGTTCGCCTGCTTGTCGGCCGCGATCGCGGCCGCGAACTGCTGCGCGTAGCTCCAGCTGATGCTCGCGCAGCACTCGGCGCGCGTCGAAACACCGGACCGTGCGAGCGTCGCGCCGAGGACCGCCATGAAATTGGCCGTCTGCCCCGGGCTCATGATCATGCTGTCCTGGGCAGGCGCGATCGTCGTCTCGTTCTCCGGGCCCACGTAGCTGAGCGGGACGCCCGCCGCGGCGTAATCCTTCGCGTACTGCACGAGGTAGTTGGCGTACGCCTGGCGCCAATCACCGCTCCTGCAGCTCGCGCCCGGCACCCCGCACACCGTGCCGCCGTGGATTGCCGAGTCGTTGGTCTTCATGAACGCGGGAGCGCTCCAGGCATCGGCGAACACGCTGGCGCCATAGTCGGCCTTGATCTGCTCGGCGAACCACAGCTGCCCTTGATCCTGGTCGACCTCGGCGAGCGTCAGATAGGAGGGTTTCGCGGTGGGGCTGGTTGGCGCCCTCGGCTCGATCGTGAAGCCAGCGTCGGCGCTGATCTCGTTGCGCAAGATCGTCAATCCCGCCCCACGCGTCGGGCTGTAGAGCAAGCTCAGCACCTGCTTCTGGACCGAGGCTGGCGCGTTCATCAGCGTCTTGGCCTGCCCGAACCCTTCGGACACGCCAAACCCGGCGACCCGCTGGTAGTGCTGAGCAGCGTTGATCGTGACCGTGGCATGAGCGGAGGAGGAGCCGGTTCTCGCGACGCCTGGCGAGCTGCCACCGCAGCCGGCTGCCAGCAGCGGGACCGTGACCGCCGCACACCACGCAACCAGCCGTCCGGAGATTCGAGGTGCACGTGGGAGGACTTCGGGGTTAGCGAGCATCTAAGGTCCTTTTGGCGGCCGGAGCCATGGCGGCAGGCACTTCGCTTCGACCCGCGCGACTGCTGGTGACTGCGGGTTGATGCCCTGAGCCCGGACCATTGCGACCGACACGTGGCCGTTCGCGGTCGGGTACGGGAACTTGAACACGCCGCGCGTGCGCATGCAGTGGGCGAACGCGATGCGTGAGCGGGTCTCTTCGGCCTGCTGTTCGTCTTGATATCCGCACTTCTTCGCGGCCGTGTGGACAGCGGGCGACGCGGGGTTGATGCTGGCGGTGAATGAGAGCTTGATGGTTCCGTTGATGAGCTTGGGTTCGGGGTAGTTGGGGACGCCGTGTACCCGCATGCTGGCCGCGGCTTTCAGCGCACGGTGGAACGCCTGGTGTGTCACGCCGCCGTCGCTGGAGCCGCCGCAGCCCGCGAGCAGCGTACCGACCAGCAGCGCGGCGGCGATCGGGAAGCTCGCGGTGCTCGCCATCGGCCCGCCGATGAGGGTCAGCCTGGTCCAACCAGCTCCGGCTGTCCGTGTGCGCACTTCTTCGCCGCCTGCTGGAATGCGGGCGAGCTCGGGTTGATGTTGAGGCTGGGGTTGAAGTTGCGATAGATCGATCCGTCGACGAGCTTGGGGTCGGGGTAGTTCGGTACACCGTTGGCGCGCATGCATGCCGCGGCCTTCAGCGACTTCTGGAACTCCTGCTCCTCTTTGCTTGGCGAGCTCGCGTGTGCGCCGCCGCCGCAGCCCGCAAGCAGCCCGGCGAGGAGCACCGCGGCGGCGATCACCCCGCGGGCCAGCAAGCTCGGGTGCCCGTCACGCCGTCGGCGTCTCACAGCGCGACCACGCTCAGCGCTACCGCGACCGCCACGCGCCAGCAGCGATGCATCGCCGGATCATGGCATTGCGTGACGTAGAGCTCCTTGCCGCGTTGGTCCGAAGGGACACCTGGAGCGTGCGCCACGCGAGGTTACAAGCCGGTTGCCGTGTTATGTCGCTGTAACCTGCCCTGCGAAATCCTCCGTGCTGTGGTGATCGGCCCAACGCCGCGCCAAGCCGCTCTTGCGAGCGCTCCTTCCGCGCCCGACGGTCCGCTGGCGGCTGACGCTGCTCTACAGCGTCCTGTTTGTGATCTGCGGCGCCGCGCTTCTGGCGATCACCTACTACCTGTTCCAGAAGTTCGCGTTGGACCCGCCCAACCGGATCGTCGGCGCGGGCGGCCGACCGATTGCGCAGTTGGCGAAGGTCCCGAGCGCCATAAACCTCGAGCGCTCGATCGGCCTGCACCGCCTTCAGGTCTACTCGGGGATCGCGCTTGGGATCATGGCGATCGTCTCAGTCGTGCTCGGGTGGCTCGTTGCCGGGCGCGTGCTGGCGCCGTTGCGGACGATCACGGCGAAAGGAATCTGCACGAGCGCCTCGCGATGAGCGGTCCACGGGATGAGCTGCGGCTGCTCGCTGACACTATCGACCGGCTGCTGGAACGCTTGGACGCGGCGTTCGAGGCGCAGCGACGGTTCGTGGCTAACGCCTCGCACGAGCTGCGCAGCCCGCTGGCGATGATGCGCACAACACTCGATGTCGCGATCGCCAAGCCCGGGGGCGTGCCGCCTCAGACGCGGGAGCTGGACACGGAGCTGCGCGTTGACCTCGATCACTGCGATCGGCTGCTGGAGAGCTTCCTCGCGCTCGCTCGCGCCCAGAACGGGCGCGTCCCCGCGCACGACCAGGTCGCACTCGAGCCCCTGATCACCGATGCGCTCTGCGCCAGGACCAAGCCGATCGCCACCAAGCGGCTCACCGTCAAGACGCATCTCAGCCCGGTCGAGGTGGCCGGCAGCCCCACGCTGCTCGCGCGGATGGTTGAGAACGTGATCGAGAACGCTGTGCGCCACAACCAGCCCGCCGGCTCGATCGAGCTCACCCTCACGCCCCTCAACGAACAACAGGCGCAGCTCACCGTCGACAGCCGCGGCCCGCTGCTCGACCCGTCGGCCGTTGCACAGCTCGCCCAACCGTTCAAACGCCTCGGCCAGGACAGGATCGGATCGCAAAACGGCCATGGTCTAGGCCTCTCGATCGTCGCTGCGGTCGCCGCCGCGCACAATGGCAGCCTCGAGCTCCACGCTCGCCCGGAAGGCGGGCTTCGAGTCCGAATCACTCTCCCAGCGCCAGCACCGCAACTCACAGAGGCTGCAAGATGAGACTCCTCGTCGTCGAGGACATGCCCCGCCACGCCAACCGGATCGCCGAAGGCCTGCGCGACCAAGGGATGGCCGTCGATGTCGCCTACGACGGCAACGAAGCGATCGCAAAGGTCAACCTCGCCCCCTACGACGTCGTGCTGCTCGACCGCGATCTCCCCGGCATTCACGGCGACGAGCTCTGCCAGATCATCACCCACACCGACGATCCACCGATGATCCTGATGCTCACCGCCGCCGGCGCCCCCGACGATCGCGTCAAGGGCCTCGAGCTCGGTGCCGACGACTACCTACCCAAACCCTTCCACTTCCCCGAGCTCGTTCTGCGCATCCGCGCGCTCGCCCGCCGCAAAACCTACCGCCCGCCGACGCACCCTCCAAGCCGCCGGAATCGAACTCGAGCAGCCCACCGGCACCATCACCCGGCAAGGACGAACGATCAAGCTCACCGCAAAGGAACGAGCCGTGCTCGAAGCCCTGCTCAGAGCCAGCCCCGCCGCGCTCAGCACAGAACAGCTCCTCGAGCAGGCCTGGGACGAGAACGTCGACCCATTCACCAACACCGTCAAGGTCACCATCGCCCGCCTGAGACGCAAACTCGGCCCGCCGAACGTCATCCACACCAGCCCCGGACTCGGCTACCGAATCAACGAAACGCCCTGAGCGCCGGCCCAGCACAACGGCGAGGACCCGTTTCGTGACGAAGCAGGTCCCGGTGCGCTGTTTAGCGCTTGGTCTTGGCTATCCACGGACAGCAGGTCGCCGCTTCGCCTGCCCGCTCAGGCCGAGGCGCGCGCAGCGACGTCGAGAACGACGACGCGATCCGGCGCTGCAAGAGCAGACTGTGCCGCAGCGTGAAGCGCCTCGCGATCCAGCCCGTAGCGGTCGGCGACAGCCGCGAGCGGCTCGCTGATCCCCATATCCGGATAGAGGAGCTGAACCTCGATCGGCGTGCCGTTCGCGAGGGCCACGATCGCGCGCGAGTGCACCTCGTCGCTGGCGTCGGCATGCGGCACGTCGGCGATTGAGATCGAGATCGCGATCGCAGTGCTGTCGTAATCGGCTCTCATGGTCAGCTCCGGAGGAAGGCCGTAATCACGAAGTCCGGATCATCCCCGGCGACAACGACAAGGATAGGGAGGCCGTCTGCGGTCTCGCCGGCGAGCCGGGCGTTACCGATCGTCGAGCTCTCTCGTAGCCGGGTCGTTGACGCGTCATGGCCGTCGAGCTAAGCGATGGTCCAGCCGCCGCCGTGCAGGTAGACCAGGAGCGCTGCTGGCTCGCCGAACGGGACGTAGAGCCGGCCTGGCACGCCGTCGGCGTCCAGGTTGGTCGTCCGTCCCATCTCGACATCGCGCGGCCGGCGCGCAGCGCGCTCATCAACGTCCGCCCGCAGCGAGGCGAGATCAGGCTCCGCGTAGGCCGGTTGTTCGCGCAGCCACGCCTCGAGCGCGGGGTCGGCAATCCGTTCAGGCGCCGGACGACTTATCCCGCAGTCGCGCCGTGACACATGCACACCCATCCGAGTTGGCAGAGCTCCTGTTCGACCAGAAGCCCGACCGGAGTTTTCCCCCGCCGTTGACATCACGAGCAGGTTACTCAGGCTGGGGCGTTCGGCAATGGGGCTGGAGCTACCAGCCGGGACGGCTAAAGAGACTTGAAGAACCGGACGGCGGGCAGCGGCGTATACCCCGCCTTCTCATAGAGACGGCGGGCGGGAGCGTGACCTCGGTCTCCACCAGTCTCGATCATCGCCACCCGCATCCCCGACTGGCGCAGCCAATCGGTCGCGACCGCGGCCAAGTCCGTACCGATCCCTTGACCCTGGGCGCCTGGATCGACGGCGATCATGTAGATCTCGCCCAGCTCGTGCTCCCGGACAAGCCTGGCTGCCACGAATCCGACCGCCCTCCCACCGATGTCTTGCGCAACCCAGACGTGCTGAGTGGAATCGGCGAGCACGTCGCGCACATCCCTGGCCTGACCCACCCGCCAATCGCCCCGCAGCCGGACGAACAACTCCGGTCCGAGCGCCTCCTTGAGTGCATCAAACACCGGCTCCCACGCGCGCAGCGAAAGCTCCACGAGAGCCTCTTCGTCCGACGCTCGATATTCCCGAAGCGTCGCCATCAGCACATAACCCTTGCACAGCCTTGCCCGCCTCGTGCGGCTGCACCGGCGTCCACCCAGGAAGCGGATACCGGAACACGCTTCAGTTCCCGCGCAAGCAATCGGAGGACGAGCGCGACCCACCCCCTTCGCGCGGAAAGGAGGGCGCGGGTCCTGCGTCGATCGGTGGGAAGGTGTCCGGGGGACTATGTCTCGGAGTCGACCGAGCTGCCGGCGGCCGTGTTCCGACGTCTGCGACGCGAGATCAAGCCGAGGCCGCCAACCAGCGCCACCACCAACACCAGTCGCGCGGTCCGCAGCTCGACAAGCGCGGTGCCGCTGACGTGGAACACGAACGTTGCGACGAGCAGCACGCTAACGAACCCGACGCGGATCAGCATCAGCTTGCGCGAGCGGCCTCTGAGAAAAATGGGGGCGAGCATGACGAGTTACCTCCTCGTGCCGGACGTTTGGGTCTGGTGGCGATCGTTGGCCGGCATCAGGCGCGCGGCGAGCCCGTCGAGCGCCTCGATCACCTCCTCCACTTCGGTGGGATCCGAGCTGCCCAAGGCCGCGGCGAGCACGGCATCGACGGGCACCGCGGCTCGCTGCGAGCGCTCGCGGATCCCGGTGGCGAGCCGCGTCAACGTCCGTCTGCGATCGCGGGGGTCGATCGATGTCACAAGAGCACCGAGCTCGCGCAGACGGGCGACAGAGGCCGAGACGTGGCTCTGGGGAAAGCCGGTCCGCGAGACGATCTCCCCGACCGAGCTGTCGGGATGCTGCGCGATGTCGATCAGGATCATTCGCACGCTGGTCGGAGGCCCTCCGGTCGGAGGCTTGGGAAGCGCCTCGTCGGCGAGCTTCATCAGCTTGCGGCCCAGCAAGTACAACTTCACGGCATTCACATCAATAATGATATATCAGATTTGATGCTTTGTCCAGGGCGCATGGTCCGGTTGAAGCGAGTCAGTCGGACGGATTTGGTCTGGGGCTGGCGAGGCCGTTGTCGTAGGCGAAGATGACCGCGTGGATGCGGTCGCGTAGGACGAGCTTCATCAGGATTCGTTTGACGTGCGTCTTGACGGTCGATTCCTCGATCACGAGCGCCCCGGCGATCTCGCTGTTGGAGAGGCCGCGCGCGATCTGTTCGAGCACCTCGCGCTCCCGCGCGGTGAGTTCCTCGAGCCGCGCACTTGCGGCGGTGCTTGGCGGGGGCTGGCGGGCCATGCGCTCGATCACGACGCGCGTGACCGAGGGTGAGAGCAGCGAGTCGCCGGCGGCGACCGTGTGGACCGCTGCGAGCAGCTCCTCAGGGCGGGTGCGCTTGAGCAGGAAGCCCGACGCGCCCGCGCTCAGCGCGCCGAAGATGTAGTCGTCCTCCTCGAAGGTCGTAAGGATCACGACCTTCACCTCGGGCGAGATAGCGAGCACCTCACGCGTGGCGGCGATACCGTCGAGGTCGGCCATGCGCACGTCCATGAGTACGAGATCGGGGTGTCGCGCGCGGACTTGGGAAAGAGCGCCGCGGCCGCTGGAGGCCTCGCCGACGACCTCGATGCTCTGATCGCTCGATAGCACGGTACGCAGTCCGGCTCGCATCAACTCGTCATCGTCGACGAGCAGCACACGCACCGGCGAGCCGCTCATGTCTGCGGTTCGGCCGGCGGGTAGGGGAGGCGGGCGTGGACGCGGAAGCGCCCTGCGCTGGCGGCAGCTTCGAGGCTGCCTCCTAGCAGCGCCGCCCGTTCGCGCATGCCGAGGATGCCGTGACCGCCCCCGGCCGCTTGCCCGTTGGCGGTCGGGGACACCAGGTTTGAGACCGACAGCTCGAGCTGACGTTCACCGTAGGTCACCTCGACCGCTGCCGGACCGCTGCCGTGGCGGGCGGCGTTGGTCAGCGACTCCTGCAGGATCCTGTAGGCGGCCTGATCGAGCCCGGACGCGAGCGGTCGCGGCTGGCCCTCCACGTGCATCGTGATGGGCCTTCCGGCGGCGCGGTGGCGGTCGGTGAGTGCCTGGAGTGCGGCGAGCCCAGCCGGAGCCTCGACGGCTGCGGAGTCCGGCTCGCGGCCGTCTTCGGCGCGCAGGTTGCGGATCAGGTGGTCGATCTCTCCGATCGTCTCGCGCGCCACGTTCTCGATTGTCGAAAGCGCGTGGGCGACGGCGGCGGGGTCGCGTTCCTGGATGAGCCGCGCACCGCCGGCCTGGACGAGGATCACGTTTATCGCGTGCGCGGCGGAGTCGTGCAGGTCGCGGGCGATCCGGGTGCGTTCCTCGGCCGCGGCGAGCCGCCGCTCGCGCTCCAGCTCGCGCTTTGCCTGGCGGGCGCGCTCCTGCTGATCGGCGAGCCGGCGGCGGCGCTGCCGCAGCTGATCGCCGACGATCCACGCGCCGCCCCAGAGCACGATCCCGCCCAGGACCGGGGTGGTGGGAAAGCCGTGATGGGCGCTCGTTGTAGCGCCGACGTGGACGGCGAACAGGGTGATCACCACGATCCCGATCTGGCGAAGCCGCGCATCGCTGCGATCGTCGCTGGCGAGATAGAACAGCGCGACCGTCGGCCCCAACGGCGGCGCGAGCGGGTAGCCGAGACCGTTGATCGTCGCGCTGGCGGCGGTGCACAGCGCAAACACCGAAAGCGGCGCGCGCCGGCGGGCGAGCAGCGGCAGGGACGCGAGGGACGCGAGCACAACCCCTAATGGATCAAGACCTCGGCTGGCGTCGCCGCGACGCGAGAGCAGCGCGAGTGTCAGGGCGAAGACGACCAGCGCGATCAGTCCGTCGGCGACCCGCCGCCGGTCGACCAGCGGCTGGTCCCGGAGCGTTCCGCTCGATGCGCTTTCAGTCATACCCACGGTCAGCGTAACGCGCGCTCGCGCGTCTGAAATGACCCCCAAGAGCGATCTCGTCTCCTCCCGTGGGGGGACGCGAAATTCCCTCTCCGGAGTGTTTCCGGGGCGCCTCGCCGCGCTTAGCGTGCTAAGCGATCACATCGCTTCAAGACAAGAGGAACAACGGTCAACTCCCATGACTTCTCAGACACGAACAAGTACTGCAATCACACCTGCTCCGACGCTCTCCGAAGCCAGCCACGAGCCGGCCCACGGGCGCGGCTCGCCGGCTGTGATCGAGGCGCGCGGGCTAACCAAGCGCTTCGGGGACCTGATCGCCGTCGACCATGTCAGCTTCACGATCGAGCGCGGCAGCATCGTCGGGTTCCTGGGCCCCAACGGCGCGGGGAAGACAACCACGCTGCGGATGCTGCTCGGGCTGATCGCGCCGAGCGACGGGACCGCCACGATCGACGGGCGGCCCTACCGGCAGCTGCCCTCGCCGCCGCACGCGGTCGGCGCGGTGCTGGATTCCTCCGGCGGCCACCCCGGGCGCACCGCCCGCAACCACCTGCGCATTCACGCGCTCGCGACCGGCGCACCGGCCGCTCGAGTTGCCGAGATGCTCGACCTTGTCGAGCTGACCGACGCCGCCGACCGTCGCGTCGGGGGGTTCTCGCTGGGCATGCGCCAGCGGCTCGCGCTGGCCACCGCGCTGCTGTGCGACCCGGAGATCCTGATCCTGGATGAGCCGGGCAACGGTCTCGACCCCGAGGGGCTGCGCTGGCTGCGCGGCCTGCTGCGCGATCTCGCCTCCGACGGGCGGACCGTGCTCATCTCAAGCCACATCCTGGCGGAGGTCGCCCACACCGCCGACAGCGTGCTGATCATGGACCGCGGCCGGCTGGTCACCCAGGCCGCCCTGGACGAGCTCATGTCCGCCACCGGCCAGCGCGTCCAGGTGCGCAGCCCCCGGGCGGCGCAGCTCGCGACCGCGCTGAAGGACCGAGGTGCCACCGCCAGGCTGCTCGATGCCGAGCACCTCGAGGTCACGGGCGCCACCGGCGAGCAGATCGGCACGCTCGCCGCCGAGCTGGCGATCCCGATCTTCGAGACCACCACCCAGACCCCCGATCTAGAAGACGTCTTCCTTCGGCTCACCACCCAACACAACAACCAAGCAACGGAGATCTCCGCATGACACGCCTCGTCAAAGTCGAATTGCTCAAGCTCATCACCGTCAGAGTCGGCTACGGCGTGCTCGCTGTCTCCGCCGCTCTCACCGCCCTGTTCGCCTCGCTCGAGGGCTCGCGCGCCGGCAGCGCAGGAACCGGGGTTGCACCGCTGTTCACGGCATCAGGGCTGTCAACCGTCACCACCGTCACGGGATGGTCGATGCTATTTGCCGCCGTGCTCGGCGTGATCGTAGCCGCCGGGGAGTTCCGGCACGCAACCGCCACCCTCACCCACCTCGACAGCCCCAACCGCGGCCGGGTACTCGCCGCCAAGGCGACCGTCGGAGCGGGCGCCGGCGCCGTATTCGGGGTGGTGTCCGCCTTGATCGCGACCACAGTCGGCCTGGTGTTCGTCACTGCGCACGGCTACCACGTCGCGCTCGGCGCCGGCACGATCGCCGGCCACGCCGCCGGTGCGGCGCTCGGCGCGGCGCTATTCGGCGCGATCGGCGTTGCGGTCGGGTCGCTGATCCGCTCCCAGCTGGCCGGCGTGATCGGCATCTTCGTCTGGGGCCTCGTGGTCGAGTCGCTGATCGGCGGTCTCTTCACCGCTGTCCGGCCCTACCTGCCCTACACCGCGGCTACCAGCTTGGCCGGGATCAAGCTCGGGGGCGCGGCCTTCGGCCCTGCCCACAACCTCGCCGGCGCCGCCGGACCGCTGCCGTTCGCTGCCGCCGCGGCGCTCGTCGGGGCAATCGTCGTCGGCGCCGCGCTGCTGGCCGCAAAGACGACCCTCAGGCACGACATCGCCTAACCAACAAAGGAGAACCCATGCACCCCACGATCGCCACCGCCGCACTGATCACGGCCACCAGCGGCCGGCACTTCAGCATCGGCCCATGGATCATCGTTCCGATCCTGATCCTCGCCGCGATCATCGGCGCGATCATCTACGTCGTCAAAGACCGACAAAAGCGTCGCTCCGGTCAGCCCCTGGGATGAAAGGCGACGCTGCCTTGCGCCGACCCGACACCAACACCTCCCGGTCGGGATACATCGCGGCCGGGACGCGTGGACTGCTGGTTCCTCTCAGCGAAGCAGACCGCTCGGCCGTAGCGATCCCTTCTGAGCAACGTCGCACGTTTACCTCGGACTGCTGCTCCGTCGCGCCGCTGCGGAAGTGTGGCGAGCACAGTCGCCGACGCACCCCCTGGTCCCTCGATCTCAAAGTCGGTTCGTTTGTTGGTACTCGACGCCCACCAACAGACGCTGCTAGCGCTTGCGCGGGAAGGCGCTCGTTAGCCGGCGACTCCACGGACGAGTGCTAATCCTGCCGACGGGGAGTGATGTGCTTCGTGTCACGCCAGCCGGGTTTGTGGGGTCCTAGATGTGACACGACGTGAGTACGAGAGATAACGATGTCTAGTTGAACGAGAGGAGCCGTCATGAAGGTCTTCCTAGCTGGCGCCACGGGCGTTCTCGGTCGGGCTCTCGTCCCGCAGCTCGTGGCGCGAGGCCACGAGGTGGTCGGGATGACCAGGAGCGAATCGAAGCAGGACCTGGTGCGTAGCCTCGGAGCGCGGCCGGTAGTGGCTGACGCTTTGGACCCCGACGCGGTCGCTCGGGCGGTGGCGTCCGCCGAGCCCGAGGTGATCGTGCACGAGCTCACGGCGTTGTCCGGGCCGATGTCGATAAGGGACGCGCGTCACCCCGAGCGCTTCAGCGGGGCGATCATGACCTCTCGTCTGCGTACCGAGGGCACGGATAACCTTTTGGCCGCCGGGCGCGCCGTCGGGGCGCGGCGCTTCGTGGCGCAGAGCTTTGGGGCTTTCCGGTTCGCTCGCATGGGCTGCCCGGTGCAGACCGAGGACGATCCCCTCGAGCACGACGTGCCGGCTGGTTTCCGGCCGGGACTGGACGCGATCCTCCATCTGGAGCGGGCGGTGACGACGATCGAGTGGGGCGACGGTCTCGTGTTGCGCTATGGAGGCTTATACGGACCGGGGACCACGATCAGCCTGGCCCCTGATGCGCAGATCGCCGCGCCGATCCGCAAGCGTCGGTTCCCGATCATCGGCGACGGAGGCGGCGTCTCGTCTCACATACACGTCGAGGACGCCGCGGCGGCGACCGTCGCCGCGATCGACCACGGCCAGCCGGGGATCTACAACATCGTCGACGACGACCCCGCGCCCGTGCGGGAGTGGCTGCCCGTACTCGCCAGCGCGCTGAGCGCCAAGCCACCAAGGCATGTCCCACGCTGGCTAGCCCGGCTGCTCGCCGGCGAGACCGCGACCGCCATGGCGACCCGGACGAAAGGAGCCTCAAACGAGAAGGCCAAGCGCGAACTCGACTGGCAACTCCGATATCCGAGCTGGCGGCAAGGTTTCCTCCAGGGACTCGGCTAAAGCAACAAACGAGGACGAGCTCGGCGAGCTCCGTCGGTAGGCGTCTCGCGATCGCTTATCTGAGCTGGCCGTGGTGTCAAGGGCGTGGTGTTGTGCGTGCTTGTGGTGGTGGAGGTTGTGTGCGTGAGGGGGGGTCGCCCGCCGGTTATGGATGACCGGCGGAGGAGGGGCGGGATGAGGGTTTGGGTGTTGGCTCCGTGGACGCCCTTGCTTATCTGGGCCCGCGGCCGCGAGTGTTGGCGGCCGGTGACTTGATGGTTGATCGGTCGTTCCGGTGGAGCGACTGCGGCCGCTCTGTCTTTCGTGGGCCGCCACGCTCGGCGTGGGTGCCTCGATCGCTGCGGGAGCTGGCCGCACGCTGGGAGCGCATCGGTGATTGGGGGGCTTGATCGGAGCGCTGGTCGGGGGGTTCGAGCGCGGCGGGGCCGAGCGCCCGGAGGATGTGGTACGAGCGGCGGGCGAGTTTGCGGGCGATGGTCAGCGTCGCGCGGGTGTGCGAGAGCCCGCGGGCTTTGAGCGCGTGATAGTCGTGGTAGTCGGGGCTGCCGACACGGCACGCTGACTGGGCTGCTTCGAAGAGCGCCCAGCGCAGGGGCGCTGAGCCTTGGCGGGTGAGTTTGCCGAGTTGGGCGTGCCGGTCGGAGCGGTGCACGCCGATATCGATGCCGGCGATTCGGACGGCTTGGCGGGAGGCGTGCAGCCGTGAGACGTCCCCGAGCTCGCACAACGTGACGAGCGCTGAGATCTCACCCATCCCGTATTGGGCCATGAGCGCCTGGCAGCCTGCCTGGTGGCGCGCGAGCGCGCGCAGATCGCGCTCGATCGTGGCGATCTGGATCTCGAGCAGGTCGATCATCTCCAACGCCACGCTGATCCGCTCGCGCGCGTCGAGCGGCAACTGCACCGCGGCGAGGAATTGGCGGCCGGCCAGGGTCCGCAGGTCGTCGGGGGCGCCGGCGATGCCGTGGTGATACAGCGTCGCGCGGATCCGTTGGATCCAGCTGGTGCGCTCGTCGACCAGCGTGTTGCGCAGCCGGGCGCGCGAGCGCCATTGGCGGACATGCTCAGGCGGCGCCCAAGCCTCCGGCAACCGGCCCTCGCAGAGCAGCTGGCGCAGCCACATCGCGTCGGTGCGGTCGGTCTTGGCGCGGCGTTTGCGACCACGGAGCGCGCTGGTCTCCATCGGCTCGGCCAGGTGCGCCACCGCGCCGCAGCGCTCAAGCGCTCGGCTCACAAACAGCCAGCCCGTACAGGCCTCGACGGCGACATGGATGACTCGGCTCGGGAAGCGGGCCGCCCATTGCTCGACCCCGGCCGGCGTGGACTCGATCTGCCCGCGAAGCACTTCACCCGTCGCGGTATCCAACGCGTCGACGGTGATCTGCCGGCGGTGCACATCGAACCCAGCCACGATCGCGCCCGGCTCCTCCCCGAGCACGAACGGCGCGTGCATAACCGTGCCGGCATCACGCCCGGCCGATCCCATACCGTCACTCACGGTCGGTCCTCCTATTCGAATGACCGGCGGCGCGGACTGCAACCGCGCACGCCTTCAACCCAAGTCGTTCGACACGGAGGGCCGACCACCTGCGGCCAACCCAACCGGGACGCCACGAACGCCAGGCCTGCTCATGTCATCTTTCCCGACGCTTTGGTTGCGCAGGTTGTGTGGGCTGACCGGGTCTGCCGCGGCCGCTGCGGTCCCGCGCCGGTCGGCTACTGGTAGCAGGCGGGTGCTGTGCGGACCTGTTGCTGGGATTCGAGGTCGTGGTGGAGCCACACGGTCGCGCCGATGTTGCGCTCGAGCGCCTTGGCCTTCTCGATCGACTGGCGCGACGCTTCGAGATCTACGTTGCCTTCGCGCACGGCTGATTGCGCGTCGTCGGCTACGGAGTAGGCGATATCGCCGGCGAGCAGGATCGGGCCGGCATCGTGCAGCGTGACCAGCAGTCCCTGGTGGCCAGGGGTGTGTCCCGGCAGCGGGTCATCACCACGCTCCGGTCGCCGAACACGTCGTGCTCGCCCATGATCGCCTGGATCCTCTCGATGTAGCGCAGGTACTCAGCAGCCGCGTCAGCGAATTCGCGCCCGTGCGGACCATCCCCGGCAGAACGCCCCGTCGGGCCTCATGGGGGACCTCCCGCAGCGCCTCCTCGGCCAGACGCTTAGTGAAGTAGCCGGCCGGCGGTCGTCCGCGCTCCGTCCACGCCGCCCCAGCTTCTTTTGCTCCTGTCGCCCATCGGGCAGCCGGTACTTTACAGTGGGCCGTGGAGGACTCGAACCTCCAACCTTGGGATTAAGAGTTGCATATTTGCAGGGCATTTGCGTTAGATACGGCCACTTGACTGCAGCTGAGTGCAGTTAGAGCGGGTCAGAATTGCTGAGTCGGGACATATTCCGGGACACGGTTTTGCCGCTTCATTGCCGGTGTGCTTGAGCGCACTGGGCTGTGTCGATCTCGACGCTGCTCGTCGCAGCCACCTTAGGATGGAAACGGCACCGCACCGGGAGATTCTGACCATTTTGCGCGTTCCCACCGGGACCGGCTATGAGGCACAGCTGCACCTGCGACGGCAGCCAGTCGGGCCGTACCTGTGCTGGACGCGATAACGCCGGCGCCGACGAGCCTCGCGCTGGCGGTCGCTCGCACAAAGCATTCGTGTCGGCTCGGTGCCGGAGCGCGATTCCTTCTGGGCGAAAAGCAGTCGCGCGTCCTGGCGCACAAGCACATCGACTCGCGCGATCTTTACGTCGCCGATGCGATCGTCGGGTCTAGGAAGGCCTAATCGTGAAAGATGACATGAGCAGGCCTGGCGTTCGTGGCGTCCCGGTTGGGTTGGCCGCAGGTGGTCGGCCCTCCGTGTCGAACGACTTGGGTTGAAGGCGTGCGCGGTTGCAGTCCGCGCCGCCGGTCATTCGAATAGGAGGACCGACCGTGAGTGACGGTATGGGATCGGCCGGGCGTGATGCCGGCACGGTTATGCACGCGCCGTTCGTGCTCGGGGAGGAGCCGGGCGCGATCGTGGCTGGGTTCGATGTGCACCGCCGGCAGATCACCGTCGACGCGTTGGATACCGCGACGGGTGAAGTGCTTCGCGGGCAGATCGAGTCCACGCCGGCCGGGGTCGAGCAATGGGCGGCCCGCTTCCCGAGCCGAGTCATCCATGTCGCCGTCGAGGCCTGTACGGGCTGGCTGTTTGTGAGCCGAGCGCTTGAGCGCTGCGGCGCGGTGGCGCACCTGGCCGAGCCGATGGAGACCAGCGCGCTCCGTGGTCGCAAACGCCGCGCCAAGACCGACCGCACCGACGCGATGTGGCTGCGCCAGCTGCTCTGCGAGGGCCGGTTGCCGGAGGCTTGGGCGCCGCCTGAGCATGTCCGCCAATGGCGCTCGCGCGCCCGGCTGCGCAACACGCTGGTCGACGAGCGCACCAGCTGGATCCAACGGATCCGCGCGACGCTGTATCACCACGGCATCGCCGGCGCCCCCGACGACCTGCGGACCCTGGCCGGCCGCCAATTCCTCGCCGCGGTGCAGTTGCCGCTCGACGCGCGCGAGCGGATCAGCGTGGCGTTGGAGATGATCGACCTGCTCGAGATCCAGATCGCCACGATCGAGCGCGATCTGCGCGCGCTCGCGCGCCACCAGGCAGGCTGCCAGGCGCTCATGGCCCAATACGGGATGGGTGAGATCTCAGCGCTCGTCACGTTGTGCGAGCTCGGGGACGTCTCACGGCTGCACGCCTCCCGCCAAGCCGTCCGAATCGCCGGCATCGATATCGGCGTGCACCGCTCCGACCGGCACGCCCAACTCGGCAAACTCACCCGCCAAGGCTCAGCGCCCCTGCGCTGGGCGCTCTTCGAAGCAGCCCAGTCAGCGTGCCGTGTCGGCAGCCCCGACTACCACGACTATCACGCGCTCAAAGCCCGCGGGCTCTCGCACACCCGCGCGACGCTGACCATCGCCCGCAAACTCGCCCGCCGCTCGTACCACATCCTCCGGGCGCTCGGCCCCGCCGCGCTCGAACCCCCCGACCAGCGCTCCGATCAAGCCCCCCAATCACCGATGCGCTCCCAGCGTGCGGCCAGCTCCCGCAGCGATCGAGGCACCCACGCCGAGCGTGGCGGCCCACGAAAGACAGAGCGGCCGCAGTCGCTCCACCGGAACGACCGATCAACCATCAAGTCACCGGCCGCCAACACTCGCGGCCGCGGGCCCAGATAAGCAAGGGCGTCCACGGAGCCAACACCCAAACCCTCATCCCGCCCCTCCTCCGCCGGTCATCCATAACCGGCGGGCGACCCCCCCTCACGCACACAACCTCCACCACCACAAGCACGCACAACACCACGCCCTTGACACCACGGCCAGCTCAGATAAGCGATCGCGGGCGAGAGGGCACTTCCGCGCAACGCAACGCAAGCTGGGCAGCCGGCCCGGTAGAGAAAGAGAGGTGTGGACTCGGTGCTGGTCTTGCGAGGACGACCGCCTTGCTCACTATCGCTACTGTGGCCGATGTTCAGCCCGGCTTTCCCTCCGCCGACTTGCGGGCGTCTCGATCGAGAGTTCCCGTCGCCGTGGGTCGGGAGCGCACTGGCGTGTCGACCGCCGACACGAGTTGTGCGTTGGTGATGAGGAAGGGGTGTCCGGGCGCTTTGAACCGGCTCGCGTCGCGTGGCGGTCCCGGGTATGAGCTCAGTCCTCAGCTCACCGCTTTTTTCACGAGCTCGCTGATCCTTTTCTCTTCGGTGCCGGTCCGCGCTGTGAGGGCGAATTCGACCGGCCACATGGCGCCTTCGTCGAGGTTCGCTTTGTCGCTGAAGCCGAGCGTCGCGTACCTCGTCTTGAACTTCTCTGCGGGTTTGAAGTAGCAGAGAACCCTGTCGCCCATGGCGTATGCGGGCATCCCGTACCAGGTTCTCGGCGAAAGCACCGGCGCGCTGGCTTTGATGAGTGCGTGGAGCCGCTCGGCCATGACGCGATCGGATTCCCGCATCTCGGCGATCTTGGCGAGCACGTCGCTTTCTCCGTCCGCCTTCTTCCCGCGCGCGGCCGCCTTCAGCTCTCGGCTGCGCTCGTTCATCGCCGCTCGTTCCTCGGCCGTGAAGCCGTTGGAGCGCGTGCCTTTCTTCGCCGTCTTTGTCTCAGCCATTGCGAATCACCTCTTTATGTTGGATCAGCCTGAGGACACTGCCCTCGGGATCGGTAACGGTGGCCACCAAACGGCCGTCACCCACGTCGCGCGCAGGCTCCTGCACCTTCGGGCCGTGGAAGAGTCGGTCATCGTCGCTCCATCGCGTGATAGGGGGTGCACACGGCGGCCATGCTAGGTATCCCTCGGTGACTGCGCTTCTCGATTCCTGATCGGTTTGGTCGGGGGACGCTTGGGCCTAGCCGGCGTAGCGCCGGCCGTTGGTCGGTTGGAAGGGTCGGTGCGGCGCAGCATGAGCAGGTCCGTGCGGTATGGGTGGCCTTGCCGGTCCGGTCGCGTGCCCCGAGCACGGGGCTGCGCGCACCAACGAGCTTCAGCAGAGCGTCGTAGAGCACAACCGGGTGACCAGGCCGGAGACGCTCACGAAGCTCCGCCACCTCGCGAACACTCGCGGATGCCGTCCGTGGGGCCGCCACCTTCCGAACGTATCAGCGGCGCGGCACGCCCGGGCTCGTCGGCGGTGATGCGGGTCTCGGGAGCATGAAATCCGCCTGAACGCGTCGTGCGCTCCCGCAGCCAGCCGGGTTGGATCGCATCGGACGGTCGCCGAAGGAGTGGCGCGGCGCATGACGGCAGTAGAACAAAAGCGATCGCGCGGATCGCGGCGGCCGGGACACCGCCCACCACTCCGTCGGCGCCAATCTGATGGCTGGGAGCGTGTCGATCAGAAACGCTGAGCGGACAGCATCATGCCGGCCCAAATGAACGGCTGAGCGGACAGCATCATGGCGACCCAGATGAAGGCGCGGAGCGCGGCCTCGCGCGCGGGAGCGGCAGCCGGGGGCGCAGTTCAGATCCTCTGCTGGTCCTCGGTCGGCTCCAAGAGCGCGTATGACGCTCGGCGGTTGACGAGGAGCGAGAGGTTCGTGTTCGCCGGGTCGTGGAAGATCTACGAGCAAGCGGTAACGGCCCGACTGTGGTTCAGCTAGGAGTCCGCCCGTCCGCGCCGCGCGCGGGCGCGGCGCTTGCCCTCGTGCATCGCTTGGACGCGGGCGATCGGGATCGCAAGGCCCTCCTCGATCAGATCGGCGGGCAGCGACTGGGGCTCGGGAAGGCGGTCGGCCCAGAGGTTGCCGCCCCGGAGTAGGGCCGGCACCCTGTGGATCGTGAAGTCGGTCGGCACAACGCGGTCGAGCTCATCCCACGAGACCGGAAACGAGACCGGAGTATCCGGGCGAATGCGCGGGCTGTAGGCGGCGACCACGGTCGCGCCGCCCGCGCGTGTGGCGTCGATGAACACCTTGCCGCCCCGCTCCTCGAGGACGTAGGCGGTCGTGGCCAGCTCCGGGTCGATGCGCTCGGCGCGCGCGGCGAGAGCCCGCGTGGCCGCGGCGATCTCCTCGCCATTCGCGGGCTGCGCGATTGGGACGAACACGTGCAGGCCCTTAGCCCCGCTGGTCTTGACGGCGCCCGCGAGCCCCGCGTCGGCGAGCGCCCGGCGCACGAGCTCGGCGACGCGCGCGACGGCGTCGAACCCGGCCTCCGCCGGCGGGTCGAGATCGAGCACCAGGTGCGTCTGGACAAACCGGTGTGAATCGGCGCGCGCGAGCGTCGGGTGGTACTCGATCGCGCGCTGGTTCGCGAACCACAGCAACGTCCGCAGGTCGTTGCAGAGCGCGTAGGCAACGTCGCGCTTCGAGCGCTCCGCCCAGATCGTCACCGTCTTGACCCAGGACGGCGCGTACTTCGGGACGTTCTTCTGCATGAACGGCTTCTGGCCGCGCAGCGCCCGCACCACCGACAGCGGCCGATCGCGCAGCTCACCGAGCAGCTGCTCGCTCACAACCTCGAAGTAGTCGACAAGATCCCGCTTCGTCGCGTGCGCATCGTCGAACAGCGGCTGGTCGAGGTTAGTCAGCGGGACGTCATCGCACCCGTCCATGCCCGGCCACTGTACGGTACGCCAGACGGGCCGCACGAACGGCTTCGGATCCTCACCTTCGGCGTCTTCCATGGCTACTCCCGGCTCCTGTCGGAATGGGCCGATATACCGCCTGCGCCACCCGACCAACTGCGCACGAGCAAATCAGCGCCTGACGATCCGAGCGTCGCCAACCCGGTCGTGCCACGCGAGCGACTGGAAATCGAAAGCGATCGTCCGGTGGCAGTTGTGGTGCGCTCGAGATCGGTCGATAACGGAGCTAAGCGCGCCTGGAGTGCCGGGGCAGTTTCGCCCGTGTCCGCGGGCGAGCGTTCGCACGATGGCTCGGCTCGGCGGCGCTCATAATCCGTCGGACCTGGATTCGAGTCCCGGTCGGGCCACGAGACCGGCCGCCCGCCCGACGCGGGCGCCGCTGCCTCGGCGCCCCGTCGCGGATCAGGCGGCGTAGAGACGGCGGATCTCGACGCGGCCGTCGTTATTTCGGACTTGGAAGGCGGGCTGGGCCGCGGTCGCCGGGCCGGCCTTGACCGAGCCATCGCGCATGTCGAAGCGCGAGCCGTGGCACGCGCATATGACCTGGTCGCCCTCGAGGCTGCCATCGCTGAGCGAGCAGCCGCGATGCGAGCAGCGGTCGTGGATCGCGAAGATCTGCTCGCCGCGGCGCAGCAGAACCACCGGCGTGTCGTCAACCACGACGCGCGTTGGACGGCCCTCCGCCAGCACCGACGCGTCGGCGGCCGGGGTCCAGTCCGTGGGGCCGGGGTCGAACACGGTCTGGTCGGGACCGACGCCCTTGCTCAGCGACAAATGGCCGCCGAGATATCCGCCGGCCAACAGGACGGTCATGCCCGCGAAGCCCAGCGCTGCGCCGCGTCCGCGGCCGCCGCGCTTGCGTGCGCGCCACGATGCGGCGTACAGCAGCGAGGCGACGGCGTTGCACCCCGCGTGCACGACACCCACTCTCCTGACCGCCGCGTCGACCGGCTCGCTATCGGCCCAGTCGTTAATTCCAGCCGCGGCGGTCGGCAGATATGCCGTCAGCCCAACTACGATCA
Organism: uncultured Solirubrobacterales bacterium; assembly: GCA_963731355.1. Classification (GTDB taxonomy): domain Bacteria; phylum Actinomycetota; class Thermoleophilia; order Solirubrobacterales; family Solirubrobacteraceae; genus Palsa-465. The sequence continues at coordinate 34,438 of CAVSUS010000014.1, forward strand.
GCTTTTCACTCGCCGCCTCCTCGCCGGGGGCCACGAGGTCGAGCACCGACGCGCTCATCAACGAGCCGATGACGACATCGGTGAGCATCGGATGCAAGGCATGGCCGAGCCAAGTGCCGCTCAGCGCGTCCTTCAGCCCGCTCGAGCTCACCACATCGCGCACGGCCTTCCCAACGGCCTTGCCGACCGAGTCGAGCGTCTCCGCGGCCTCGATCCGCGCGACCAGCGGCTCAAGCGGCGTCAGCTGGCGATGAAAAGGCGAGATCGTAGACATGTCGGCGCGCTACCCAGTGGCGCTGAGTAGTAAGCAGCGAACACGCCCGCGGCCGCATTCACTCTGCCCGCCGGGCGCAGCGAGGGCTCCGTTCAGTCCCCCCTGATGTAGAGGGGGATCGCTGCGCAAGTGGTCGCTCGGGAACACCACCGTAGCGTCGACCGGCTGTCGCGGCCGTATGCGCGGCGCCGCATCCTCCACGCCCGCGGCAAAATGGGACACCTCGACCATCGCTTTGTCTCCGCGCGGCTGACCACGAGCTGCGCGCGCTCAGGCGCTCACGGCATACGTGCCCGCGCAACGCATGCCATCAAGTAAGTTGGTGAGGTGCAACCTCGCGGTTGCTGCTCAGGTCAGAGGCGATCTGCGGGCTCGCGAGCGGAGGGTCGTGTGACCTGCAGGACCCTTCTCCTGGATGCCGATCGTCGCGCTCGCGCGCCGGTGTCGTCAAGATCGTTCGTCCGGTGGGGCGTTGCATCTTGACTGCGCCGCGCGCGAGCGAGGTTACGCAGCCATGAGGGAGGGGCTACCGCCCGTGGGCTGGTCGGTCGCTCGCTCGAGGTCGCGGATCATGCGCCGGTAGATCACGTTTGACAGGTGGCGCTTGAGGATCCGGCTGGCTTCTTTCTTGGTGTGTCCGTCGGCGCTTGCCTTGGCGTAGAGCGCTTGGGCGCGCAGTTCATAGCGCAGCTGGGTGATCGCCATCAGATGCAGCACGCGGTTGATGCGCCGGTTGCCGCCGGGGTTGTAGCGGTGGCGGACAGGCTCACCGGGCCCGTCGGCGGTGGAGGCCTGCAGCGGCGCTGAATCGTTGAAGCGCGCGAACCCGCCCGCGGTGAACCGTCGCGGGTCGCCGACCTCGTCCAGCAGCTCCGAGACCAGCACGGTCGAGAGCCCGCACAGCTCCCCGAGTGTCGACCCGGACGCTGCTACGAGCTCCGAGAGACTGCCAATGACCCGCTCGTCTTCGGCGTCCAGCTTCGCGATCTGCTCTCGGTAGCCGTCCCGCAGCATCGTCGCGGCGGGGTGGCGTCGCCGGCGGTTGCGCTTAGCCAGCCCCGCCAGCCTGGGCCGGACGCCTGACGGTCGGGCAGCTGCTCGCGCAACTCGCGCGGCAGCTCCGAACAGCAGCCTCTCGGCCTCCCCGATCAGATGCTCGCGGCTCTTGCGGATCGAGCGCCGCTGGCCCTGCCACAGCCCCAAGCCGCTCATGCAGCTGATCTGGGCGGTGGTCGGGCTCGGCGCGCTTGAACGCCCGGGACAGCAGCGGGTGCGCGAGCGTCTCCCGCGCGACCCTCTGCGAATCCAGCCCGTCGGACTTTCCCCGCTGCTGCGCCCGATCGGACCGGGGGGTGCGGTTCGCGCACACATCGCGCACGTCGTGGCCGATCAGAAAGATCGCCGTGTGCCGCAACCGTACCCCGGAACGCAGGTCCAGGATGTGATCCGGCGGGATCCACGACTCAGGCAGCCGACCGATCATCAACAACTCCCGCACATGGCGAGCGTCCGCGCGGTCGCTCTTGGCGCGCTGCTTGTTCCCGCGGCGGGCTGCGGTCTCGGCCGGCTCAGCAAGATGCACGACCGCACCAACGCGGCGCAGCTCCTCAGCCACGAAGCGCCAGCCAGTCGTCTCCTCCAGCCCAGCCTCGAGCTCTTGGTCTCGGAAGCACTCGCAGAACCGGCGCACACCAGCTCGGTGCGCCGGCGAGATCGCGACCGAGACACCTCACCGGTGTCGGTGTCGATCCAATCGGCAGTGATCTGCGCCCTGTGGTGGTCAAGTCCCATCACGATCGTCATCCCAACGGCCTCCTCACGCTCCATGCTCGACGCGGACGCAAGCCGCACCCGGACTGAAGAGGGCGTACAGGCGACCTCGGACGGACCGCCTGCTCATGCCACCGACCAGGTCACACCGGCTCCGAAGACACGGACCAAGGTCGACACTTCGTCGCGAAGGACACCCGAACGGGGGTCCAGACTGCTTTTGGGTCAGACCCCGGTCCGGTCTTCGACCCTAACGCGAACCGTCGCCCCCGCGGCAGCCCCAAGTTCAACACTGGGACTGCTTTGGTTCCTGGGTCACGGCCACCGCTGGCTATCGCCTTGGCGACCAGCGCTCGTCCGAGCCAGTCGCAACCCGGGGCCTCAACCGCGCTTGTGGCTTGCTTCGTGACGTCAGCTCTCTCGTAGCCGGACAACCGCTGCTCAACGAATGCAACAGCGACGGGCAGAGCACCGCGCCTGGCTGCCTGACGCCTAGAGCGGCAGTGCCGGTGCGATCGACCGCGTGACCGCTCTGGTGTTTGCAGCTTCGGCACGCCGAGCTAGCGCCCAAAGCTCGATCGGACTATCGATCTCCGGTGCGCCGCGTGCGCGCCTATGGCCAGCAGCAGGGAAGCTGGCCCCGGCAACCCGAGAGACCCGCAATCACTTCGGCGCGGTTATCCGCGAGAGCCGCAGCGATGTCGCCGCTCGCCTTCCCGAGCACGAGCGCGACCAGGTCGGGTACGGATTTCTGGTTCGGTCCGCCGTCACGCTTGCAATGGTTGCGTGAGGTGGCTCGGAGCTAGCGGTGGCGACCGCTTGCTTGGCCCGGCGACACGGCAAGCGGTCGTGCTCGAAATCGTCGATTGGGGAACCGCAACCAGGGGTCCGGCATGTGACCTCTGCCGGGACGAAACCGGAAGTCTGGCCGACGCTGGGATGGAGTTAGAGTACCGAAGAAGTTCTACCTACGCAGCCGCCCAGGTTACGGGCAGTCGTCTGAGGAGTGTGTGTCCGATGCGCAGCACCCGCAAAACAGCAGTCGTCTCCATATCAGGCATCGCTGCCATGGCCGCCGGCGCGATCATTCTCACCGCCCATCCCGCCCACGCCGTCACCTGGATCGGCCCCGCCCGCACCGCCAGCCCCACGATGCCGGCGGCTGCACGGATCCCGGTCGCTCACACGTACGTAGCCAACGACAACAACAACTCGGTGACCGAGTACGCCAGAGGCGCGAGCGGCGACGTCGCCCCTGTCGCAGACATCTCCGGATCGGCCACCGGGCTCAACGGCCCCGAGGGGGTTTGGGTGGATTTCTCGGGGGACGTGTTTGTGACCAACTTCAACAGCAATTCGGTGACCGAGTACGCCAGAGGCGCGAGCGGCGACGTCGCCCCTGTCGCAGACATCTCCGGATCGGCCACCGGGCTCAACGGCCCAGTCGCGGTGGTGGATCACTTGGGCGACCTGTTCGTGGTCAACTTCAACAACAACTCGGTTACCGAGTACGCCAGAGGCGCGAGCGGCGACGTCGCCCCTGTCGCAGACATCTCCGGGCCGGCCACCGGGGTTAGCGAGCCCGATGGGGTGGCGGTGGATGCCTCGGGGCGCGTATTCGTGGCCAACTTCAACGGCAACTCGGTTACCGAGTACGCCAGAGGCGCGCGCGGTGACGTCGCCCCTGTCGCGGACATCTCCGGATCGGTTACGGGGCTCAGCGGCCCTGCCGGGATGTGGGTGGATGCCTCGGGGCACGTATTCGTGGCCAACTTCAACAACAACTCGGTGACCGAGTACGCCAGAGGCGCGCGCGGTGATGTTGCCCCTGTCGCAGACATCTCCGGGCCGGCCACCGGGGTTAACGTGCCGGGTGCGGTGGCGGTGGATGCCTCGGGGCGTGTATTCGTGGCCAACTTCAACGGCAATTCGGTAACCGAGTACGCCAGAGGCGCGAGCGGTGACGTCGCCCCTGTCGCGGACATCTCCGGGCCGGCCACCGGGCTCAGCGGCCCTGCCGGGGTATGGGTGCGTTAGTTGTTGCAACGGTGGTCGGCGCGACCTCGGGCTAACCGTCGCTCCGGTCGTTGGCGGCGCTTCCGAAGCACTCCATCATCAAGCTTTGCTGCAGCATCGAGGGCTTCCCGGAGAACGCGATCACCGCGTTCCGCCGGGCCCAGCAAGCAGTCGCCCCGCTAGCTCAGAGCCAAGTTCAGCCGCCGCCGCAAGCGCGCCGGCAGGGCGAACCAGTAGCCGACCTCGTCGCCAACGAGAGTCTTGGTGCTGAGCACCAGGTGCAGCCAGGCGGATGTTCCGCGCAGACCTGCATTTGTCGTGCGGCGCATATCTCGGCCCTCCTCCGGGCCGGCCCTGCGTTACGCGGATAGCGCGCGAGGTGCCGACGAAGCGGTCCCGGCGAAGATCAGTCGCAAGTGCTAGCCGGGAGTCCGTATCTTGCAAGCGCCAATGCAGTACCCGCAGCGACGTCGGCCTCGCTGCCCGTATCGGACACAACGGTAACCGCGTATTTCACCCAATCCGTCGCCGACCGCGATCGGCGACCGGCGCTACTTCTCGACGCCTATTCCAGTCACGCTGGCGAGGTAGCCGCTTCACATCAGCAGCAGTCGCGCGCGACGCCGCAGGATCGTGGCCCCTCTCGGCGGTGCAGCGGCGGCGCGACGGCGCCTTTGACCTGCCCGCAAGCGCTCACGACCGCGATTGAGGTCGCTGCTGCGGCAACGCCTGACACAGAGGCGTTTTACTCCCCGAAAGCCGCCGCGCCCTGCCGCGCGGCGGGTACGGGGTCGAACCGACGCGACGAGGCCGCGGCGGCTGGGTCGGGCATCAGCCCGAGTTGAGTAAGCCACTCGACCTGGTCGAAGTACAGGCGCTCGGACGTGATGCGGTCGCCGTCGATCTCGAAATTGGCTGCATACGGAGCACTGAGGGAACGACCAGTGGCCGGGATCACTTCCCCACTGGGTGCCATCAGGCCACCCGTGTGCGTACCGCTGAAGACCCCCTCATGCACGATGACAGAGCCACAGACGTACTCGTGCGTGATCGCGATCTCGTTGTCCGGGACACCTTCGGCCCAGATGGCCAAGAACTGCTTTGCGCCGTCCGGGCCCCGCAGCTCCACGCCGCCAGGTGCCACGATCATCGCGTCCTCCGCGTAGCACTCAGCGAATGCCTCGGCGTCTCGCGCGCGCCACGCCTTCAAGCCGCGGTCCGTTACCCGCTTTTGGATCGGCCATAGATCCTCCTTGCTTGTGGTTGCCCCGGAGCTATCCTCCTCCTCCGCTCCCCAGCATGTCAAGGACCCGCAGGTCCGACGTGTGCTCAGCTCGCTTATGCAAAACGTGACCAGGGAAGTCCAGGTGGTCAAAGCGCTGGTGCTTTCGGACAGCGCCGGGTGCGATCGGCTCGGCGCCCGATTCGGCGAGCCTCGCGACGACAGCGTCGGCCCGCCTCTGCTGCTGGGCGACGCCTCAAGCGGCCACGTGGGCGCGGCTACTGGTCCCCGCGTAGAGGACGCCAGTCTGGTTGAGACTGCCGCGTGGGCGACAAACGGCAGTCTGCCCGGACTTGGTGGAGACGCCGACATCTGATCTCGGGGATCGATGAGCGTGATCGGCCCGATTACGGGCAGGCCCCGCTTTGTCGGTTACCGTCGATCCAATCCAACGACTGATTGCTTGCGGTTCGTTGGTGGCGATTCGACGTTGAGTGCGGTCGGGCGACGTCCCGGCGTCACCGGCCGTAGGTGCACCGCGGATCGCCTCGGGGGCGACCTGTTGGGTTGAGCGGGTCGCCCCCGGTTGCGAGTCCGCCGGATGTCTGTCGCGAGCGGAAATGGTTGTCGCTTAGGCGGCCCGTTTGGTTGGAGCCGGTTTGGGATCGCGCGCGCGAGTGTTGGTTTGATCGCCTGGCGCGCGGCTGGGGGGCCGGAGCTCGGTTGGCGTGGTCGAGCGTGTGCCGATCGCGTGCCCGATTGTGAAGCCGCGGGGCCGCCCGTCCAGTGAGGCGGGCCGCGGGTCGCCGACGGCGTGGCCAATTGTGAAGCCGCGGGGCTTTCCGTCCAGTGACGCGGGCCGCGGGTCGCCGACGGCGTGGCCAATTGTGAAGCCGCGGGGCTTTCCGTCCAGTGACGCGGGCGGCGGCTCGCCGACGGCGTGGCCGATTGTGAAGCCGCGGGGCCGTCTGTCCAGTGACGCGCTCCGCGGGTCGCCGATCGTGCGGCCCAGATTGTCACCGGCGGTCGGCGAGTTGTAGCGGTTGACGTTAGGTGTGTCGCTGTTTTTCATTGCTGATTGCTCCTTGGAGTTGTGCTGGTCGTGTGTCGTGTCGGCGGCCGTTATCGCCCAGCGGTGGCTAACTGGCGGCTGGTCGAGCTCGCTGTTCGCGGGGCGCCGCAGCCGTTGCACGATCACGTGGGCGCCGGGGGGATCCCGGAGGGGCCCCCCGTGCGGGGGCCCCCTCCCGATCCACCCGTTCGCTACGGGCGAGCGGGCACCAGTTCTCGGAGACGGCCGACGGCGCCGTGGGACGTGCGTGGGCTGAGCGATGTCGGCGTTGTTGGGCGCGTGCGCGCAGCGGTGGCAGGCGCCGCACCATTGCCGCGGTACTGGATCAGCGGGTAGTAAGTCGCTGCTGGATGGCTGGTTATCGGATGGTTGGTACGGCCCACGCCGGTGAGGGCGAGGAACACCACGGTGACGCCGACGGCGATGAGAGCACCGGCCGCGGTCACGAGGGCGTAGGTCCAGCGCGTTCGTGTGGGCTTGAGGGTCGTTTGGATCGTGGACATGAGCACCTTCCTTCTGGCGGGCGTTGAGTGGGGCCCTTGGGGTGGATCGTTTGCTCCGAGCTCGGTCCTGGCACTGTGGTCGTTGTCGGTGGGTGTTTGGTTAGTGGTGGTAAGAGGCCGGTAAACGGTGCGGAGATACGTCAAGTTTTTGGTGGTAGAGTCGAGCGGAGGGGCAGTTCGTGGATTTCCGGATGCTTGGGCCGTTGCCGTTGGGTGGTGCTCAGCAGCGTGCGCTGCTCGCCGTGCTTTTGCTTCACCGGCGCGAGGTGCTCTCGACCGACCGTTTGATCGACGAGTTGTGGGGGGAGCGGCCGCCGGCGAGTGCGGCCAAGATCGTGCAGGGGTACGTGTGGCATCTTCGCCGGGTGCTCGGCGAGGGGGTGATCGTGACCCGGGGGCGGGGGTACGTGCTCGCGATTGGGCCGGGGCAGGTCGATGTGGATCGGTTCGAGGCGCTGGCCGGGGAGGGCCGGCGCGCGCTCGCCGAGGAGGATGCGGTGCGCGCGAGTGAGCGGTTGCGCGCGGGGCTTGGCCTGTGGCGCGGGGAGCCGCTGGCAGAGTTCGTCTACGAGCCGTTCGGGCAGAGCGAGATCGCGCGGCTACAGGAAGCACGCCTGGCGGCGCTCGAGCCGGACCCCACCGTCGTGCAATCCGCCTGATCGGCTACAAAACCGACATGAACAGTTCGCCGAGGATCGACACCGGGGCGCTTCGCACCGAGATCAAGGGCGGCATCGTCGCCTCCGAGGACCCGGTCTGGGACGAGGCCCGCCAAGCCTGGAACCTCGTCGCCGACCAGCGTCCTGCGCTCGTGGTGCAGGCGGCGAACGCCGACGACGTGGCCGCTACCGTGCGCTTCGCTTCCGCCGCCGGGCTCCGCGTCGCCCCCCAGTGCTTCGGTCACGGGGCAGCCTGCCTCGGCGACCTCGATGGCGCGATCCTGCTCCGCACGACCGGCATGACCGACGTCAGCATCGACCTCGACCGTCGCACCGCAACCGTGTCGGCCGGTGCCGCGTGGCGCGAGGTGATTGGGCCCGCCGCCGAGCATGGGCTGGTCGGCCTGCACGGCATGTCTGGCGGAGTCGGCGTGACCGGCTACGCGCTGGGCGGCGGGATCGGCTGGCTCTCGCGGTTGCACGGGCTCGCCTCCACCTACATCGATTCGCTGGAGGTCGTGACCGCCGACGGCGAGCCGCGCTACGTCGATGCCGACAGCGAGCCCGAGCTGTTCTGGGCACTGCGCGGGGGCGGCGGCGGACCGGCGGTGGTGACGTCGATGGAAATCGCTCTGTTCGAGCTGCGCGAGGCGTTCGCCGGCACGCTGATGTGGGCGATCCAGGCGGCCGGCGAGATCGTGCACGCGTACCGCGAGTGGACACTGACGGCGCCCGACGAGGTGACATCGACGATCAGGCTGCTGCGGTTTCCGCCGCTGCCGGAGATACCCGATCCGCTGCGGGGCCGCGAGCTGGTGGCGATCACGCTCGCGTTCACCGGTAGCGAGGCTGAAGGCAACGAGCTGGTGGCGCCGCTGCGCGCACTCGGGAGACCCTATCTGGACACGCTGGCGACGATCCCGGCGCCCGGGCTGGCCGAGATCTCCGGAGATCCCCAGGACCCCATGCCGGCGATCGGCAACGGGCTGCTGCTCGAGCAGTTCACCGGCGAGACCGCCGACACCTACCTGGAGCTGGGAGGCCCGGACGCGCAGACCCCGTTTGTGCAGCTGGAGATCCGCCATCTCGGCGGGGCGCTGACGAGCACCTCGCCGGAACCCGGGGCGGCGGGACCGCTGGCCAGCGAAGCGCTCGTGTTCGCTACCGGCGTGCCGGTCGACCTGGAGGTCGGAGCCGCGCTCGACAACGCCCATGACGCCCTGCGAGACCGGATGTCACCGTGGATCGGAGAGCGCGGCTCGCTGCTTACCTTCGACGAACGCGTCGGCAGCCTACGCGGCGCGTTCACCGCCCCGGTGGCCGACCGCCTCGCCGCTGTGACCCGGTCCTACGACCCCGACGGATTGTTCGTCGCCAACCACGTTGCCGACTAAGCAGGCCGTCCGATGAGCTCACACCTCCGGACTCAGCCGATGGCAAAAGATGTCGCCCGACCGGCTAACAGCTGCGGGTCCTGGGCCGGCATCGCGAACGGAAGGACCGCCGACGAGCTTTCGCGGAGAGCGGCGGTGGCGCTCTGGCCGGGCATCGCCACCTGCTCTGTCGCCGAGCCGGCCGCGTGACGGAGGCTGCTGGTTTTCGACTCGGCACTAGCAGAGCAGAAGCGCTACAGACAACTCTGGGGGCCGCGTCAAGCCGCAGCTGGGGCCGACCAAGCGGCCCACACGGCGCTCGGTTCGAAGTAGGTGTCGTAGCGCTGCTGCTCTGCCAGCAGACTGTCGGCAGGCAGGTCGCCGGTCATGATCCGCCCGAGCTGGCGGAAGTAGTCAAACCGCTCGACGCCGGGGGCGATCACGATCAGCAGGTCGGCGTCCTGGCCGGGGGCGGCAGCGAAGGCGTGGGTGAGGTGGGGCGGGATCGCGATCGTGTCGCCTTCGGCGAGCGTGACGATCGTCTCTTCGGCGAGCAGCTGCGCCTGGCCCGCGAGCGCGAAGAACAGCTCGGTGGAGCGCTTGTGGTGGTGGGGGGCGGCGCCATCGGCGCCCTGGCGCAGCGTGACCCGCTGGGTGCTCAGCGCCCCATGCGTGTGCGAGCTGTCGAGCAACAGGCGGATCGCGCCCGGTTCGCCGCTCAGGACCTCGGCGTCGGCAGCGCGGACCAGTGCGGGCTCGCGGGCAGTATCGGGGGAGGTGGGCATGCGGTCCTCCTCGCGGATCGCTTAGCATGAACGAGATATCTGCGTACACTGTACCCACATAGGAAGCGATGCGCAAGCCGACCGTCCCCAAGGACCACGATCGACGCCGCCCCGGTCCAGAGCCACGCTTCTCGCGCGAGGAGCTCGCCCGGCGGGCGCTGGCGATCCTGGACGCCCAGGGCCCCGAGGGATTGACGATGCGCGCCCTGGCCGCGGAGCTCGGGATGGGCACGATGGCGCTCTACCGCTACTTCCCCAGCAAGCGCGAGTTGATGGACGCGGCGGTCGAGATCGCGGCCCCGCAGATCGAACTCCCCGACCTGGGCGCCGGCGATTGGAAGCAGCAGCTCGGCAGCCTCGCTCGCGAGCTCTTCGATGCCGGCCTGCGGCACCCGAGCCTGGCCCGCGAACGGTTCGGGCGCCCCCTCACAAGCCCCACAGCGATGCGAGTGACCGACGCCGCGATTGCGCTGCTGCTCCGGGCAGGGTTGAGCAACAGCGAAGCCGTCGCCGCATTCAAGGCGCTGCTCTTCTTCACCGTCGGCGCCGCAGCTGCCGCCGCCTCGGAATCAAGACCGGAGGTGCGCGAGCACGCCAGCTCAAGACACGCCGTCGTGCCTGCCGCAGAGCTCCCGGCGATGGCCACGGTCGCCGATGAGTTCACAGCAGCCCTCGGCGGCGACCAGGCGTTCGCGCTCGGCCTCGCGGCGCTGCTCGACGGAATCGAGCGCCGAACGCGCCACAAATGACCGCCCGCGGGCGGCGAGCGCACCAGCAATCGCCGATCCGCGATATACGCACGAACGAACGCGACCAGCTCAGCGCGATCGATTCGCGATCAATCCGTCGTTGCGGCGGTAAACGGCGGTGAACGACAGTGACCGACTAGTGCCCGCCGCACGGTCGACCACAAACTGCATCTCGGTAAGTCCCGCGTCACCGAACACGGCCAGCTCGCCGCGGCTGACCGGCCAGGGCCGCGCGCCCACGGGCTCGCCATCCTCCCGGCCTCCGCAGCGCACCCATACCAGGCCGCCGAGCGCGACCGTGTCGGCTATCGCACGCACGGCACGCGTCCGCTGATCGACGGGTAGCGATTGCAGCGTGCGGTTCTCGATGACCAGGTCAAACGCCTCTCGCCATCCTTCGGGCAACCCGAACAGGTCCGCCACAAGGTAGTCCACCGCGCTGTCGGCAAACCGCTGACGGCACAGCACAATCGCCGTCGGCGCCACATCAAACGCAGTCACCCGCCAACCACGCGCGCTCAGCGCCTCCGCGTCATCCCCCAGACCGCAGCCCACGACCAGCGCCGCGCCTCCGGTCGCCGGCTCAGCCCGATCCAGCCACGCAACCAGAGCCGGATGCGGCGCAAGCGACGCCCAAGGGATCGCCTCCAACCGACCACCCGCCTGGGCGTAGATCTCCTCAAACCCCTGCTCTGCGTCAGCCATACCACCCACCAATCCGGCCACCCCACCTTGACAGATCACCCCGTACGGCGTCACTGCTGGATCGTCGCCGCCGGAGAACCGCGGCCGCGGACTGCTCCTCCGGCCGGAGACCCAGAGCAGCAGTCCGGAGGCGCCAGAACCTCGTGCTCACACGAGGACCGACCACCTTCACGCCAGCCACCGCGACGCCCAGATCAAGGGCCGTTCATGCCATCTTCGTCGCCGCTGGAGCAGTCTCGGCCAGACTGCCGCTCGTTGCGCGAAGCAGCCACGATTTCACGTAGGCAACGCCTCGGGCGGCTACCGCTCCCGGACACCAGGAGTCACGCCCGATCCGACGGCGACGACGTCGACCGGCAACTCGACCGACCGCCGGCGCTAGCGCTACTCCTCGACGCCTCATATGGAGGACGGCTTGTCAAGCGGGTAGCGTTCATGGTGTCTTTCTTGCGGGGTGGGCTGGAAGGTGGTGGGAGGGTGTGGTGGCGGCTGGCGGGGCGGTCCGGGCGTCCACGGGTTTCGCGACGGTGGTCAGCCTCATGTGCGGGGGCTGGGTTACCCCAAGACCTTGGTTTCGTCGCATCGTCCGCTGTCTGAAATCGAGCGCGGCCGCCGGGGCGGGTGCTCACAGGCGTCCCGCGGACGGGTGTGCGCGATGCCGGGAGGCTCGGGCCGCCTCGCCAGCGGCCACGGGTTGTCGGTCGTTGGGCTGTCAGAGGGAGGTGCTGATCCTCCTGGCGCTCTTGTGCTTCTGCGGGACGGGGGTTGCGTGCGTGAGGGGGTCGCCCGCCGGCGTGGATGCCGGTGGAACACGGTCCGGATGGGTGTCGCAGGTCGCGATCTCCCAGCAGTAGCCGGCGAGTTCGCGGGCGATCGCGACGTCGACGATCCCGTTGGGCTTGTGGCGGGTGTCTTTGAGCTGGCGCCAGCGGGCGTTCAGCCGTCGTTGTGCGCGCCAGGCGATGTTGATGATCTCTGGCGGCTGGTCACGTTGGCGGCGTTCGAGGTTGAGGCTGACAGCGGGCTGGCGGCGGTAGTGGTGCGCGGCTTCGATCAGCAGCCGGCGGGCGTGGGTGGAGCCGGCTTTGGTGATCGCACCCTGGCGGCGCTGGGAGCCGCTGGTGTGCTCGCAGGGGACGATCCCGATGTAGGAGGCCAGCTGGTCGGGATGATCGAAGCGCTCCCACTCGCCGATCTCGGCGCACAGCCCAAGCGCTGAGAGCGTGTCGATCCCGCGCAGACATCTGAGCCTGGCGATCGTGTCCTTGCACGGCGACTCGTCAGCGAGCGTCCCGAGCTCAGCCTCGATCCGGTCGCGGCGGGCGATCAGCACGTCGTGGGCGTGCAGATAATCAGCGATCGTCAGCTGCGAGCCGCGATCCCCAAAGCGCAGCGATGCTAGCCATGCGCGGTGCCGGCGCGACCACGCCTCGCCCGGTCCCTCGTAGTAGATCTCGCGACGCAAAAGGAACTTCCCGAGGCGATGGCGGGCGCGCATCAGATCAGCGCGGATGTCCTCCCGGCAGCGCACCAGATCACGCAGCTGCTCGCGCTCGACCGACGGGACCGTGACCACGGTCAGCTCGCCCGCTGCCAGCAACCGTGCCAGCCGGATCGCGTCGCGCTTATCGGTCTTGACCCTGTCGCCCGGGGCGCGATCGGTCCTCCCCGGAGCGCAGACCACAAGCTCGATCCCCTCCGCGCGGGCACGACGCGCGAGCCCGTACCCCGTCGGACCGGCCTCCGCGCCGGCCGCGGCACCGCCCGCAGCAGCGCCAACAGCTCGTGCGGACGGCCAACAACCCGCTTCGTCCTCAGCTCACCGGTCGCGTGGTCGAAGATCGCGATCATCGACTCGTGCGCGTGCACGTCAAGACCGACCCAACGGATACCGTCAGGCATCAGGTACTCCTCTCGTAGATCGTGGGCCGCCGCGCCGAGGGCGCAATCCTCAGCGCGAGCAACTACCCCGCGACCTGCGCGGGGAGTGCCGACCACTTCGACATGCGCGCGTCCGGTCCTCCATACGGTCTGAAGCGATCGCGCCGCTGCCGTGGCCGCTTTCACAGGAGACCAGCAGTGCCGCGGCTGGCGGTCGCCCTGATGCCGGTGGGCCACAACCCGCACCGCGACCTCGCGACCCCCCCGCTGCTGTGATGAGCCGCCGCCCGAAACGTCTGCTTGCGCAGCGCCATCCGTGCGCCTCTGAGCAAGCACTTCAGGCGCTCCGGCACGCGCTGCTGCTTAGCCCGGCCGGAGCGGCGGCGAGGCCGGCGCGACGCCGGTGTCGAGGGGTATCGACTCGCGGACCGTCGCGGCGATGCAGCAGTCCGGCGCGCGCGACGCGACGACTGGTCGTCGTCCCGAGCGATCACCTCATCGGCCCGTTTGGGCTGTCGCTCACGCAGGCGATCCGAGGGTCTCGGTGGCGCGGAGTCGAGGGCTGATCCAATCGTTCCCAACTCGACAGCATCGTCGTCGCAGCAGCCAGCTTGCGAGTTCTCGGGCGAATGCAGCTGTCTCGCGCGGGCTGACGAGAGCCCTCCTTCTCGTCCGCGCGGGCGTCTGGAGCACGCGACCGAAGACGCTCGATTCTCGCGCGAGCAGCGGCGCTCAAGAACCAAGTGGGATACGGTCCGCCTGTGCGTTCGTCGCGCCCGAATCGGCGGTCCGTCGTGACGAAGCAGCCAGGATGTTCGAAGATCGAGAGGAGCGCCAGCCATGGCCCGCGTAGATGAGCTCGTCGACGGGATCTACAGAATCTGCACCACTGTCCAGCTTCCGGACACGGAGTTTCAGTTCAATCAGTTCCTGATCGATGACGAGCGCCCTGCGCTCATCCACACCGGCATGTACGGGCTGTACGAGGGCGTCCGTGACGGGGTCGCGGAAGTGCTCGATCCCGGCAAGCTCGAGTACGTAATCCTCCTCCACTTCGAGGCCGACGAGAACGGCGGCATGGACCGCTTCTTGGAGGGAGCCCCGAACTCGACGCTCGGTTGTAGCGCGTTGAGCTCCATCTTGAACTTGAGCGGTTGGAACTACTCAGGGCGCGTCGAGGGCCACACCGAGGGCGAGGTTGTCGATCTCGGCAAGCACAAGCTGCGCTGGCTGGAGACGCCACACGTGCATCACTGGGACTCGATGATGTTGTTCGACGAGACCACCCGGAGCGTGTTTCCCTCGGATCTCTTCATACAGCCCGGCGACCAGCCGCCAGTGGTGACCGAGAATCTCGGCAGCGCGATGTGCGAGTACTACCGCCAGATCGGGATCTTCGCCCACGATCAGCCGGTCCGGGACGTCGTCGACCGTATCGACGCCCTCGACCCCGATTGGATCCACGGCATGCATGGCGGGAGCCTTGCGCGGGAGACAATCCCCTACTTCATACGCGCGCTACGCGAGGAGTCGGTCGGCTATCAGGGCAAGCTGCTCGGTCGAGACGTCTTGCCGGGATAGAGCCGTCATGTCGAAAGTGCACGCACTCCGGCAGGACTGAAGGGGCATCCAGGTTGCTGGGATCTTGGTCCTGCTCAATCTCAATAGCGCCCGACCGATACACGGCCGTTCCTGCTCCGCCACGAAGGAGCAGGAGCGCGTCAGTGCTGGTCCTCGTCCGCACGAGGAGTGTGTGTGGCGTGGGGTGGCGTCCCTTTGGCGCTGTAAATTCGCCGGGGGGTAGGTTCCCGGTGGGGTCAGTCTATGCGGTCAGGCTGGGCGCTCACCTCCTTCTCGGGGCCTCGATTTGGGGGGTGCTATCGGTCGGGGGTGTCCGTCGGAGGGCGTGAGAACGGCTTAGGATGCGCCGATCTGCAACGCGTGGGTTGCGAGTGGTGGTCTGGTGGGGCATTGGGTGGTTTTAGCCGGCGGCGAGCCCACCGACCTCCTCGGTGATCGTTTCTTCGGGCTCGGCGTAGCGGACTCGGTTGAGGTGCTGGTGGTCGAGTTGGGTGAAGCGGATGCCGTTGGTCTCGTGGTTGATGACGAGGTCGAGCACGGCCCAGACGAGCGTGAGGCAGCTGGTCTCGCCGGGGAACCGGCCGATCACCTTGGTGCGCCGGCGGACCTCGCCGAGTGAGCGCTCGAGCAGGTTCGTCGATCGCCACCTGCGGCGGTGCCTGACCGGGTAGCGCAGGTGCACGACGAGCGCGTCGAGGTCCTCGGCCAGGCAGTCGGCCGCCGACTTGTAGCCGGCCTTGTCGAGCTGCGCGACGAGCGCCTGGAGTAGTTGCTTGGCGTCCTTTCTGCTGGTGGCGTCATCGAGCGCCTGCCAGTAGGCGTGCTTGACGCGTTCGCGCTCGCGTTCGGGGAGCTTGGCGTAGAGGTTGGCTGCCTTGTGCACACAACAGCGCTGACGGTCAGAGGCGGGCCAGCACACCTCGATCGCCTTGATCAGCCCGGGGGCGCCGTCGGCGACGATTAGCATCGGCGCGCCCAGCCCGCGGGCGATCAGGTCGCGGCCGAGCTCGAGCCAGTCCTCGTATGACTCGCGCATCCCCAGCATCACCGCCAAGAGCACGCGCTCGCCGGCGTCTGTGAAGCCCCAGGCGACCAGGATCCCCTCCTTGGGCCCGTCGGGGCGGACCGCCTGATAGGTCGCGTCGAGGAACAGCGCGACCAGCGGGGTGTCGTACAGGCTGCGCTGCTTGAACTGATCGAAGCGCTCACGGAGCTCCTCACAGATCCGCTGCACGGTCGACTTCGACAGCTTTCCCAGCCCGGCCTTCTCGGCCAGCGACTCGACGTCGCGCATCGACAGGCCTCTGACGAACGCGCCGATCACCATCGCCTTCAATGGCTCGGTGCGCAACAGCTTCGTCTGTCGGCGAAACAGCTTGGAGGCAAACGTCGCCGCCGCCTCCCGAACCTGCGGCACCTCGATCTCGAGCTCGCCCTCGCCGGTCTGCACCGTGCGCGAGCGAAACCCGTTGCGCAACCCGCTCTCATAGTTACGAAGCCCGCGCTGGTACTCCGGCCGGCGCTCGTAGCGAGCCCGACCCAACCAGGCATCGAACTCATCCTCCACAGCCCGCTGAATGATCAGCCTGGCCCCGAGCTTGGCCAACTCAGACAGCGTCTCGCGCGGGTTCTCGCCGATCCCCACGGCGAGGAGCTGCTCGATCCGAGCCTCAATCTCCGCCGACGGCGGTACGGTACGTCTCACGGCGTAGGCCTCCTTCAATTGGTCTGACAGGACTTGAGGGAACCTACGCCGTTCCCATGACGGGACCGGAGCTATTTACAGCACGTCTGGGACGCGACCTGGCGTGGGGGTGGCGTTCCGCAATCGATCGCGGTGGTGTGGCATGTGAAGTTGGGCCGAGATGGCTGGTGCGTCCGCGGGGTCCCGGTGAGGAGTGGTCGGACGCCGTCCTTCTTCGTGTTCGACCGGCTCGCCTCAGGCGGGGACCGATGAGTTTCCGCCCATGGGACAGTCTCTATCCAGGACCGCAACGCATTTAGGAGGCCGATCCGATGACACAGCACCAGGTCGGAACGCGTGAGCAGTGGCTCCACGCCCGCCGTGCGCTTCTCGAGCGCGAGCGCTTGGCGCTCGCGAACCTGGCGTCGCTGCCGCACATCGCGGTGGCCGGCGCCGTATCCACGGCTACGCACGGTTCGGGCGACCACAATGGCAACCTCGCGACATCCGTGGTCGGCCTGGAGCTCGTCACCTCCGACGGCGATGTCCTGACGGCGGCTCGGACAGATCCTGACTTCGAGGGCCTCGTCGTCGGCCTTGGTGCGATCGGGGCGCTGACGCGGGTCACACTGAGTGTCGAGTCCGACTATCAGATTCGCCAGCACGTCTTCGAAGGGCTCCGATGGGAGGAGCTGTTCGAGCACTTCGATGCGATTACCGCAAGCGGCCATAGCGTCAGCGTGTTCACGCGATGGGGTGAGACGACGACCCAGCTGTGGATCAAGAGCCGCGTCAGGGAGGAGTCCGACAGCGCCAGCGCGGAGTTCTTCGGCGCCGCCGCCGAGTTCTTCGGCGCCACCGCGGCGACCAAGCAGGTGCACCCTGCTGTCGGAACCGACCCTGCCACCACCACAGAGCAACTCGGGGTTCCGGGACCGTGGTCCGAGCGCCTCCCTCACTTCCGGATGGCGTTCACGCCCAGCAGCGGCGCCGAGATCCAATCTGAGTACATCGTCCCCAGGCGGCATGCGGTGCCCGCGATCAAGGCGATCAGGCGGATCCGGTCGACGGTCGAGCCGCTAACCCTGGTGAGCGAGATCCGGACGATCGCTGCCGACAGGCTGTGGATGAGTCCTCAGTACGGCCAAGACACGGTTGCGATCCACTTCACCTGGAAGCTCGAGCAGGAACGCGTCACGCGCGCCTTGCTCGAGGTCGAGCGAGCGCTGGCCCCATTCAAGCCGCGGCCGCACTGGGGCAAGCGGTTCGTCGCCGACGCGAAGACGATCGGACCGAGGTACGAGCGGCTGGCTGATTTCGCGAGGCTGCTCGATCGGCTCGACCCGCGCGGCGCTTTCCGCAACGGGTGGCTGGAGTCTCGCGTGCTCGGCGGCGAGTAAGGCTGGCGGTAGTCCTCGGGGAACAGCAGCTGCAGCAGGATGTGCCGCATCATCTGCTCGCCGCCGTCCTGCTCGACGAGCCACGTTTTGAAATGCCACGCGCTGCCTAGGAGATCATGTCGCCGCTCCTCGCCGAGCATCTTGAAGCGCTTGGCCAAAAAGGCGCTCCCGTCGGTGCGGAAGGCGCGGCGGACGCTGGCCTCCTACGCAGATGAGCGACGGCGAGCGATGAGCCGAGCGGAGGGGAGGCGAGCCGGAGCGCCGCGCGCCAACGCTCGGCGATCGTCACGGTGGCGACGCCTCGCGTGCCGGTCGACATGATGCACCAGCAGACGCGCGGCCTTCGCAAGGGAGCGGCTGGCGCGCATTCTGGTACGCCAGACGCGCTGGGAAGAAGGACTGGGCTGAGGCCACGACGCCGCAGGAGGCGACCCGCAAGGCGACGCCGCTGCGGCCAAAGAGGGGCGTGGCATGGCTTGAGCAGGCCGTCGCCGAGGCGCGCAGCCAGCTCGACGCTGCCAGCGTCGCGAACCCAGAGGACAGCGGGTAAGGGTTCGGGAAAGCGCGCCACCTATCGCGCTGGCCGCGAGCGAATCAGAACAGCCCCAGGCGCGTGGCACGAAGCCACGCTGAAGTCCTGAGCCAGTCGGACGCCAGTCCCAGGGTGGTCGAGGTGCTTCGGCTCGAGGACCTGCCGCTGCACTCGACGGGCAGCCGGCGGGCAGTCGTTCGGCGAAGCGACGGGCACCGAGGGCGAATGCCTGCGCTAGTACAGCGACGAGGTCCTGGTCTGCGAAGGCGACCTGATCGGCAAGACGCGCGAGCAGCTGCGGTCGCTTCACTTCCGGCGAGACCGGGACTGGCTTCAGTCATGAGGTCCGCGCCCGCCGCGTCGCCCTTTGCGACGGCAGACACGCGCAGCATCGCGTCCAGAGCCCGCTTTGACGCCCTGCCCGGCTGACGCACATCGTCCCGTTGCGGTCACTTCCTTCGGCCTGCCGGCGAGTCCTTGGCCGGGAGTAAGGAGCACCGAGATCACCGTGTTCAGGTGAGCTCCCGGCTCCTGCAAAGATCGATCCAAGCGATAGCCGAGAGGCCGGTGGCTTGCCGATAGTGGGTTAGGCTGCAGCGGAAACCACCGTCGGGAGCTCCTCCCCTCACCTGTTGGATGCTCATGGGCTCGTCGATGAGGCGGTTCGCCTTCACACTCAACGCTTCTGGTAGGTAGGCGTTGGACTGACGTGGGTCCAGAGTGGTGGCGCGGGCGATGAGTTCTCGCCACACGTGTTCGCGTGTCGAGGTGCTGCTGGTGCAGCGCAGCCCAGCCGTCGCTCGAGCGTCCCGGCCGTTTGTGGAAGGCGAGCGGCCGCTTGCGCGGCGGCGATGCAGCGCCCGTAACTCATCGAGCGCGGCCGATGGTTGGCGTTCTCGGTTGCTCCCAACCGTAGGAGCATGACGCGAGGTCCGTGGCGGTGCGAGCGACACGACGCGCGGACGGCCCGCCAAGGGCGGGCCGTCCCGGGATCGCTTTGCCGTGCGCGGTCGTCAGCCGACTTCGCCGGCGGCATCTAGCAGATTTATCTGAGTGGAGTTCATCCAGGCGTCATGGCCTACCGTGCATCGGCCGATCGAGGTTGTGCAGGTCGCATTGTGACTGCCGTCGATGCCCCAGACTTTCATCATGACGTCGAAGGTGCCGACCGGCTGGCCATCCTGGCCGAGGATCGCGTAATGGGCTGTGTCATTCTGGGTGGAGAGGAACTTCCACTGGACTTCAATGTCGCTGTAGCCGTTGGGCTGCAGCAGCGTTCCGTCGGCCGGACGACCTTCGAAGTTGCCGTCACCCGTGATGTTGATCAATTTGATTGTGTGGCTCGACATGTTGAAGATGGGAAAGCCGCGCGAGTACTGCACTTGCGCTGAGTCGTCGGCCCGTGTCTGCTGGGGGCGCGTGTTCGCATTTGCCGCGACCGCAGCCAACGCGATGATCGCGTACGCGAACACGAAAGCTGCCAGAACCGCGAGCATAGCCTTGGGCCTGAGGATTCGGTTGGTCATTTCGGGTTCCTTTTGTTTGATCCGTCTGCTTTGTGCTGTGCGAGAAGCATCGCGCCACTCCATCGGCTGCACCATCGGCCATCAAGCCGTTAGTCGGGGTGGTCGGCGTGTCGGCCGCGAGGACGACATCCCTGTCCACCGATCAGCCGACGCACTCACAGACCGGCTTGCCACCAGTTATCAGCGAGGTTCTCGCCGGGCTCGGCTCGTAGTTCTCTAAGCAAGGGCCGACGTTATCCTCGCCACGGCAAGCCTTCCACCGCTGCCGCCGTCTGATGCGTCACCGCACACAGTGGAGCGGCACTCCGACGACCAGGAGGAGCAGGCTGAGGACGCCCAGTGCGTTTGCCGTGATAGTCAATGTTTGAAGACCACGCCAGCCCAGTATGGTGTCCAATTGCCGGCGCAGACTCGAACCGCCATGCACCCGTCTGATCACCTCGCGAGCTGCGTGAACTGAGCCTGCTGCGTTGGGCTACGAGCCAGCGCTCGCCGCGCGCGCGAGACTGGTGCGTCCGTTTGGCGTTACACCAGTCGATGCCAGCGGCGCGGGATGTCGCAGGGCCCGTCGCCGGGGAGCCGTCGCTCGCCCCCAGGAGGAGGCGCCGGCCGACGCCGGGCCAGCGCAGATGCTTTGCCGGGGATTCCGGGCGCGTCGCTCATCGGTGTCGGCGTTCGCGCGTCGGACGATTTCCACAACGGACGAGCAGCTCCGTCGGCGTCCGTCGCGAGACTCGCCGAAATCGTCCAACACGCTATGACGTGCTAGCCGGAATCGAGTTAGCACCCGCCCCGGGCCGGCTCCTCCTCACGCGGGAGAGCAGCGGCGGCAGGCCTGCCGCCGCGACGGTCGTGTCACGCCTATTGCAGCAGCGCATGGGTCGACACCGACGTGACCGCTTGCGTGCTTGCAGCTCGCCGCGCTTCAGTCAGCAGCCTGGAGCGGCGTCGGACCCATCCGTCCGCGACGGGTAGCGTGTGCGCTTTTGGCGATGAGCAGGTTCCGCGGCTCGTTCGGGCGGATACCTGCTTTCCCGATTCGGAGCAAGTATCGGCCCGCGGCGGCGGGGCCGTTCCGTTCGTTCCAAAGGGACGGGGATGGAATCGGCCGCAGATCACGTCCGCTTTGCTCACAAGGGGCACTTGGCGGAACGCCGCGACCCATGCCCCGTTTGTCCGTGCGGCCAACCCCGACGCATGGAGGTGGTGAAGAAGTCCCCTCGGTGAGCAAACTGCCGGTGGCGTGGTTCGCCACGGCACGGTTGACTGGTCGGCGGCCCGGCAGCGACACTAGGCGCGATTGGATGGTTTGGATGGGAACGAACCGAGCTGGCTATGAGCACGATCGAGCCACTCGATCCGTCGTTTGAGCGTGGTGCGGAAGGGATGACAACGCGGCCCACCGAGGCGGATCGCGCGGCGGCGGCGACGCTGCTGCGGATGATTTGGGGGATTCATATCTCGCGGAGCGTTTACGCCGTGGCTGGAGCTCGGGATCGCGGATCTCCTTGCTGAGGGCCCTGTGAGCTCGAGTGAGTTGGCGCGGGCGACGGGCTCTCACGAGCCGTCGCTCTACCGCGTGCTTCGCGTGCTCGCGGCGCTGGGGGTGTTTGAGGAGCACGGCTCGCGCACGTTCGGCTTGACGGTAATCGGGGAGCGCCTGCGCCGCGATGCGCCGGTGAGCATGCGCTCGTGGGCCACTTTCCGCGAAGCGCTTGGTGGCGTCCGCTCGTTCGAGCACATCGTGGAGACGGTTAGGACGGGCAGGCCCGGATTCGATATCGAATTCGGGCAGGGCGTCTTCGAGTTCGTCTCGCAGGACCCGGAGGCGGCCGCGGTCCACGATGCCGCGATGTCTGAGCGCACCGCGGCGTTCGCTCCTAGCGTTGCGGATACCTACGACTTCTCAGACGTTCGCACGCTCGTCGATGTTGGTGGCGGCGAGGGCACGCTGTTGGCCGAGATCCTGCGACGGCACCCGCACCTGCACGGAGTATTGCTCGAGATCCCGCCGGTGGCAGTCCGTGCCAAGGCGGTGCTCGACGCGGTCGACGCCGGTCGCTGGGAAGTGGTTACTGGTGATTTCTTCGAGCGGGTGCCCGACGGGGCGGACTGCTACGTGATGGCGAACGTGCTGCACGACTGGGACGATTCGCGGTCGATCGAGATCCTCTCCAACTGCCGCCGATCGATGGCCGCTGGCGGCAGGGTGCTGATCGTCGAGCGCCTCATCCCCGAAGACGGCGGCGACCCAATCCCCACGCTCCTCAGCGACATCAACATGCTCGTGATTACCGGCGGCCAGGAACGCACTAACGCCGAATACGGCAGGCTCCTTGAAGCCGCGGGCCTCAGGCTCGGCAAGGTCGAGCCGGTGACCTTCCCATACGGCGTGATCGAGGGCTTCGCGGCCTGAGCGTCTGTACCGACCCGCGTGGTCCGGGCGCGCTGAGCAAGACCCATCACGGCTGTCGGGTGGACCGTCGGCTCCTGCTGTCGTCGCGCGACGCGCACCTCGGCCGCAACGGTGACAGCCTCCGTTTTGCGCGGAAATCGGAAAACCATCGACGGCCCCCGGCGGGCAGATCCGACATCAACGGGGGTCGGTGCGGTATGCGATCGAGCGATGGCGGATCGCTGCGATGCGGACGGTCTGGTCGTCGTCTGCCAGTTGATAGATGATGCGATACGCGCCCACGCGCAATGAGCGGAGGCCGTGCAGCCGGCCATGTAGCGCGCGTCCGATGTAAGGATCCCGCTCGAGCAGTCCGAGCGCGTCCTCGACGGCGTCGATCAGGGGCCAGTCGAGGTCGAGCAGCTGTTGTCGGGCGCGCCGCGCGAGAACGACTTTGGCCACGCGTCAGCGGGCGGCTCGACGCTCGGCGAGGTCACGACGAAGATCGTCGAGCGTGACGCTGTCGCCTCGCGCCAGCTCGGCGAGGCCAGCTTCGATCGCAGCGAGCGTCGCAGAGTCCGACAGGATCTCTGCGGTCTCTTCGAGCGCTTCATACTCATCGATCGGAACGAGTGCCGCGGCTGGCTTGCCATTGCGGGTAACGAGCACGTGATCGCGGCGGTCGGCGACGTCGCTTAGCAGCTCGCTCAGCCTCGTTCGGAACTCCCGAACCGGAACCATCTTAGCCATGCCCCAAGTGTACCGTATTGCGTACGCACTGACTCACATGCGGGATCAATCGCCAGCCCCCGATCCCGGACTAGCAGCTCGCCACCGACGACGAGCGTCCACCAACACGCGCACCCTCGTAGCACTCCCGACGGGGATAGCCAACAGCTTTCCCGTGGTACCGGCCGTCGGTTCGAATAGCAGCGCATCGTCAATCGATCCACCAAGGGAGGATTCATGGAATCCGTGCAGCTGAACTCTGCCGGGCACCGCCGCTCGCCGGCGACCGTACCTGCTATCACCGAGGCCGGCCGCCACGCAACAAGGGCGAGCGGTACCCCGCCGATCCGCCGACGGTCGAGGAGATTGTCGCGGTAATGCGCACGATCGTGATCGCGCCGACGGCCATCGACTTCGCGCGCTGATCGTGCTGCTGTGGCGGGCCGGCTTGCGAATCAGCGAGGCGCTCGAGCTCCAAGGGAGCGATCTCGACCGCGGCCGCGGCGCCGTGCTCGTCCGGCGTGGGAAGGGTGGCAAGCGACGCGAGGTCGGGATGGACCGCTGGGCGTGGGAGCAGCTCGACCCGTGGCTCGAGATCCGCCGCGACCTTCCGATCGGGGCATTGCTGTGCGTGATCCACGGACCGACTGCCGGATGGCGCTGGGAGACGTCAGCCGCGCGCAAACAACTGCACCACGCTGCCACTGAAGCTGGTGTCAGGCGTCGGTTCGCGCCACATCACCTGCGCCACGCCCACACCGTTGAGATGGCTCACGAACGAGTTCCGCTAGTGGTGATCCAGCGGCAACACGCCAACCTCGGCATCACCAGCGTCTACCTCCAGGGCATCGACAGCAGCGAGATCATCAGCACTGTTCACGGACGGCCATCGCCGACGATCTCAGCCACCGCTGGCCTCCAGTTGAGGCGATAAGCAAGTGCGACGGGTCGGCCACCGCTTGGCGGCCGACCCCCGCACCCGCCGCTGGCGAATTGCGACAGCAACTACGCGCCAAGCGGCCCGCCCTGCTTTCACGATGCGACGCGCTTCTGCTCGCAGGGTGAGCTGCACTGCCGGCGTCTTGGTCGAGGTCTCGCTGTTCGTCCCGAGCGACACGGGTGGGGCTGACTGTCGCTCCGTGTAGGCGGAGCAGACGTGTGACGGCAGAGGGAAACCTCTCGGGTTGCCATCGGAGCGGAAGCCTGTGTCGCACGGCTAGCGTGCGCTCGGCGGCGTGCCTCGTCTTGCTCAAGTGCGATTGTGAAGGGCCGCTGTTCTGCTGGCCCGGGAGAGTCGGACAGGCAGCAACGCGATGCGGGTTGATGCGGCGGCAGCGGCTCGGCGGGCGAGTTCAGGAGACGGGATTCACGGCGACGCCGCTTTCTCGGAGGTTCGCCTCCAACCCGGGCAGGCTGAATAGCTCCTGGGGTTCGAAGCAGCCTGGGCGGGCGCGGTCGCTGCGCCGATTCAGCAAAGACCCTGCCAGGACGAGCGTCGCGGCCGCCGTGACTCGGTAGTTCCCCTCACCGGTTATGGTGCGCGCCGCCAGGAGCGTTCCTTCGCTCCGGACGCCAACCCACTCGGTCAGCGCTTCGGTAGTGAGCTCAGTCGGCTGGCTGCTGTGGCGGGGAATAACGCGGCTACGGGCAACAGCTGCATCAGCCGCAAGGCGTTGACCCCAAGCATGGCGCAATGGAGCACTTTCGGGCTGAACCGGGCGTACGTCGCCTCGGCACGCCTCCGGTGAACTCACCGAGCCATCCGTCTTCTGACGCCGCGAAGCGCAGCGACCGCGTCGGCCCGACGGGCGCTGGGAACGGGATCATCGCCGTCTCGTGCTGGCGCGCTGATGTCAAGTTCCGGTGCAGGGACTCGCCGCCCGCTCTGCCGCTCGCACCGCCTGCCGTGAAGCTGAAGACGATTTCGACCGCATCCGCGTCAGGATGCGCCGCCAGCAGGTCAGCAACCACGAGGTTGCTCACGCCGGGGATCCTGCCGGCGTTCAAAACGACGGTGCCCCGCGCGTTCGTGGTCTCCGCGCGCAGCTGCTGGACCGCGCCCGCCGGACGCATCGATACGTCGATCAGCACGCCGCCTTCGCGCAACACCACGCGCTCGGCCGTCAGCCCGGGATGGGGCACCGGATCAACGACCAGGTCGACGCCCGCGATTGCCACCGCCACCGTCTCGGCCCGGTCGAGGTCCACCAGCCTGAAGCGGGAAGTGCCATCACCTCGCCGCACTGCCTTCACGACCCGCCAGCCAGCGTCGTCGAACGCTCGGGCTAGAGCGCTGCCCAGCACACCCTGCGCCCCTATCACCAGCACAGCAGGGGCATCGGCACCCGCCCCCGCCATCAGTCGTCCGGACTCACGCGGCGCTGCTCGCCCGACATGCGCGCTACGCCTTCCTTGTATCCGCGTCGTAGCGGGTCGGGTATGAGAGCGGCCGAACGGCTCGCCTTGCAATGAGTGGAGGAGCGCTGCGGCTCGTCGGTTTGGACGCTGTCTCACTCGTCGCGAAGGAGCAGATGCCAGGGACGCACTCAAGCCGCTCCTGGTCTGTCAAAGTCCGGAGCCAGCATCGTCACCAGCCCGCCGGCGGTGGCCGCGATCGCCACCATCAATGTTGCCGCGTAGCCGTCGCGCTCCAACAGCGGAGAGGTCTCCGAGCAGAGCGGCCTTGACCGTTTGCTCAAACCATCGCGCGTAGCGCCGCTGCGACCAGCCGCGCTTGACCCTGAGCAGGTGGTGGAGTTCCGGGCTTGCCAGCGCGGAGAACGTATCTGCTGCTCGTTCGGCGGTGAGGCCTGGACGGAGCGACTGTCCCTGCGCGAGCGCGATCATGATCTCCCGTTGGCCTCCGAACCGCATCTCCAATAGGCTTCTTTGAAGTTCTTGGAGTTCGTCATCGCCCGTGCCGGCTGATGCGATGATCGCGTAGATCGGGCTCGTCAACTCGGTGGTTTGGGCGGTGTGACGGGCGAACCCGGTGATCCGCGCGGCGAGCTCAGGCAGGTGCACCAAGCGCTTTACCCAGGTGCGCTCAAGCGGGTCCTCGGGCTCACCGTCGCGCAGCACCGCCCCGCGGACAACGGCATCGAGTAGTCCGGCCTTCGTGCGGTAGATCGAGTACACGGTCTCGGGAGCGACACCCGCTTGCTTCGCGATCGTCGCGATCGTGGTGTCCGAGAATCCGTGCTCGAGGAATAACGCGCGCGCGGCTTCGACGATCCGGGCACGCGTACGGGCCGCGGCTGCGGCCCGCGCGGGAGACTGATAGGACCGTCGCGGCTTTACGTCCTCACTCATTTCCGATACAGTCTACTGCATCGAATCTCCGAGCCGAGTCCAGCTCAGCCTTGTCCGTACGCGAGCTTGCGCCCGCGCCGAATCCATCGTGAGGAGAACCTGCCATGGGCGATCTCTACGAGCCAGAGCAAGCCGAATCCGTCTCCATCGGTGGCGTCGAGGTGAGCTTCCGCATGTCTGGCCGCGAGACTGACGGGGCCTATGCCGTGCTCGAGTTTCACCTCGATTCCGGGCGGCTGATCCCGCCGCATGCGCATTGTCGCGAACACGAGGTGTCCTATGTCCTTGAGGGCGAGATCGGGGTGCGCATCGGAGGTGAAGAGCTAATCGCGACCCCCGGGTGCCTCGTCGTCAAGCGCCCGCAAGTCACGCACGCATGGTGGAACGCGACAGCGAGCCCGGCGCGGGTGCTTGAGGTGATTTCGCCGGCTGGGCTTGAGCGCTACTTCCGCGAGCTGGCCGAGATTCACGCATCCCGTGGCTTCCGGGAACCGCAACTGGTTGCGGATCTGCAAGCCCGGTATGGGCTCACTGCGAGCATGGACTGGATCCCTCTGCTGAAAGCCAGGCACGGACTGAAGCTGCTGGGCGAGTAAGCGACGGCAAACGAGCGGCGGGATGAACGGGCGGGGCGATCGACCGTGGCTCAACAAACAAGCCGAGCCTGGCCGCGGTCCGGCTGCGCGAGAGTCCCGCTTCATGGGCATTGGGAAACAGATCGTCGCGTGGTGCTTCCAGCGGATGCAAGATCACACGAACCGCAGATCGCGGCATTTCGAACGCTGGTCCCGACGAGACCCGAAGCGCCGGGCGATCGCGACACAGCTAGCGAACCGCCCTGACGATGCACGAGCTCCGGTGACCGGCCGCTCCTTCAGAGACCTCCTGTGCCGCCCGGACGAGCATCTCGGTGCCGCTGGCGACATCTCCCTTGGCGCGGCCACGGGGGCCGCGGGCGAGTGTGCGACCGCGAGTGCCGCGCATGCCAGCGGGAGCGACCGCCCAGCGGGGGCTTTACGGGACGTCGTTTGTACTGTGGCGTTGCCGCGTTTGAGGGCCAGTCATCCCTGCGGGTGCGGTCGGCCGAGCTGAAACCAAACCTTCGTGCTGCCCTCGAGAACTCCCCAATCGTCGGCGAGCTGCTCGACGATCCGCAGCCCCCAGCCGCCGTGAGCGCCGGGCTCCGGACTAGGCGCAACCGCAACGTTCCCCTCGTCGGCTACCTCGACCCGCACCGCATCCGCTTCGACGTCGATCCGAAGCGAGATCGCTCCAACGCCGTGCAGTACCGCATTGGTGACCAACTCCGACACCATCAGAGCGACATCCTGTCGCTGCTGAAAGCCAAGCGATATCGTCTGGTCGTTCACGAGCTGCCGAGCGGCGCTGACCGAATCAGGCGAGCGCTGCAGATTTGTGCTGAGCGTGTTCATCGCATATCACCGTCCACTGGCAGTTGGCGGTCGAGCCGCACGAGCCCGATGAGCCGGCGCACCTGGGCCGAGCCGCGCGTGACCGCGAACGACCAACCGTCCCGGCTGGCCTCATCAGAGGCCGCCAGCAACACACGAAGGCCGCTCATGTCGATGAATTCGAGCTCGTCGAGATCGAGCACGACCGGCTCGCCGCGCTCGCGAAGCCTCCGCAGCCTGTCGCTCAAGGTCGGTGCGCTGGCCAAATCGAGCTCTCCACGCAGACGCATGCGGACCCTCCCGGCGTCACGCACCTCGATGATGTCCAACAGAGAATGTTCGTCGCTCAACGCGCATGCTCGTTCTGTTAGGGCTTACGCGGTCGAACGAGGCACGACCCAGGGACTTCTGTCGCGGTAGCAACGAGCCGAGGCGGCGAGCGAAGGCGCTCCGTGATCGACAATACTCCTCCAGCCTGGAAAAACAACCCCAGCTTGCTTTGCCCGACTTCGCCGGGCGGGAGGGCCCGCGGCCGACCTGGCCCTGCTGTAGGCAAAGAGATCTCATCGCGCGGCGATGTGAACCGATCGCTGCGCCCCCGCGCACGGATGAACGGACGCTAGTTCATCATCCGAATTCCAGAATGCCGTGACGACGCCGGCTTGTGCCCAGCTGCGCCGGGGCCCACAATCGTTGGTATCGGCAAGTTCCCCTGAGGACGCGGGGGCCTCGTCGTGGCGCTACGGCGAGCCAGCCACAGCTCGAACCACACCAGGCCCGGCCGGCTATCCCGCGCCGAGACGACCCGATCCCACAACCCTGAGGCCAACGCCGCGTCGACCCGAACGAGTCCTCCGGCACTCTTCCCGGAATACCCGGCCTTTGGTCCGCGCCGATCGAACCCCAGCTGTCACTGCTCCCGGTGGTCATGAACCGGTCATGACCGTGGGACAGGTTGCCTCCGGACGACGAATAACAGTGGAGAGTTGCCACCGTTGAAATCCGGCGATTCGAAATCTTCGGTCACGGCTGGGATGTCCCCCAGGCCACCGGTCCGCGACCTCTCCTGATCCCCGTTCGAGCCCTCCTTTGATGCACGACGCACATCTCGCGCTCCCCGCACGCGGCCCTCGAACGCCCGGGAAGCGCGCACGACTGCCGCGACCGATCTCGCCGCCGTCGACACCACCCGCGTTAACCGCGAGGCCGAACCTTGCAGGCACCAAAGCAGCAGCGCCGCGGGCGGCAGGGCCGCGTCCCCTTGCGGACACAAGCAGCGACGCTGCTCGAAGCGACACGTCTTCCGACGAACCCTTTTGTTCCTCGTCCGTCGCGTGCTTCACGATCGCCTTGCGCGACAATGCGTTCGCCCCCGTCTAGCCCGGCTCGGTGGTCCGCCGGACTACCCGATTCGCCCAACAGGAGGCGTCGGACGCGCCGGCACCGGACTATCGCTTTGCTCGGGCCGACGTCGCCGAGCTCACGATCGAGTTAGACACTATGGAGGACCGGCTGTCTGGGAGTCGAAGGTAGTCGGCACCCCCGCGTAGCGGGGTTGATGTTCGCGTCGAAGGTTCGAGCTTCGACGCGGGCCACATCTACGAGGAGGTACCGATATGCCTGACGGTATCCGTTGGGTCGGTCTGGACGTGCACGCGCGCGAGTCGACGCTGGCTGTCTTTGACCAGGCCACCGGCGAGGTGCAAACCAGGCGGGTGGTGGGTCGCCCGCACGAGCTGCTGCCGTTGCTGCGGGAGATCCCACGGCCGGCGCGGGTGGTCTATGAGGCGGGCCCGACCGGCTACGGGTTGGCGCGCCGCGCTCTGGCCGAGGCGATCGAGATTGGGGTGTGCGCGCCGGGCAAGACCGAGCGCCCGCCCGCGGATCGGGTCAAGACCGATAAGCGCGACGCGATCCGCCTGGCCAGGTTGTTGGCCGCGGGGGAGTTGACGCTGGTCACGATCCCGTCGGTGGAGCGTGAACAGTTGCGCGATCTGGTGCGCTGCCGGGAGGACATTCGCCTGGATCTGATGCGCGCCCGGAACCGGATCGGGAAGTTCCTGTTGCGCCGCGAGATCTATTGGGAGGGACCCGGTGAGACGTGGTCGCGCAGGCACCGCTCGTGGCTGACCTCGGTCAGGTTCGCCGATCACGCCTCGCGGGCGACACTGGCCGATTACCTGCACGCTCACGACGTGCTGATCGCCCGCCGCGACCAGGTCGAAGCCGACCTGGCAGAGCTCGCGCTGACCGTCCCGTGCGCGCACACGGTCGCTCGGCTGCGCTGTCTGCGCGGAATCGACACGCTCTCGGCGCTCGGGCTGTGCGCTGAGATCGGCGAGTGGGAGCGGTTCGATCATCCCGACCAGCTCGCCTCCTACCTGGGGATCGTCCCCTGCGAGCACACCACCGGTCAGCAGCGCCGGCTCGGGGCGATCACCAAGGCCGGCTCCACCCACGCCCGCCGGCTGCTGGTCGAGGCCGCCTACCACTACCGCCGCGGTCCCGTGGTCGGTGAAGCGCTCGAGCGCCGCCAGCGCGGGCAATCATCCGAAATCATCCACATCTCTTGGCGCGCGCAGCGTCGGCTCAACGCCCGCTGGCGTCAGCTCAAGGACGCTCGCCGCAAACCCGGCGGGATCGTCGCGGTCGCGATCGCCCGCGAGCTTGCCGGCTACTGCTGGGGGATCGCCACCTGGGCTCCTCACCCCGACCGGACACCGCCGGCATCCGTGCCGGCGAGCGACCCCCTCACGCAAGCAGCCTCCGTCCCGCACAAGCACACGCAAAACACCCGCAGGAGACTCACCAACTCACGCTAACCCCTCACCACAATCCGTTGCGGCTAGCGAGGCGGCCCGAGCCTCCCCGGCTCGCGCACACCAACTCCGCGATCAGTCGCCTGAGCACCCGCCCCCGGGCGGCCGCGCTCGACTTTAGACAGCGGACGTGCGACGAACAAAGGTCTTGGGGAAGAAGCCCCCGGATATGAGCATGACCACCGTCGCGAACCCGCGCACGCCCGGACCGCCCCGCAAGCCGCAACCACATCAACCACCAGCCCCCAACCAGACCATGGCCATCAACTCCTACCCCTTGACAACCACTCCTCCATATGGGCGACGTAACGATCGCGCGAGTCGAGGTGGTTGTGCGCCTCGACACGCGACTGCTTACTTGTCCCGTGGGGTGCTGTCAAGGTCCGATGCTTCTGCGGGACGGGGGTTGTGTGCGGGAGGGGTCGCCCGCCGGCGTGCAGGCCGGTGGAAGTCGGTATGGGGTGGGTGGCGCGTGGGCGCGTTGTGGAGTGGTGGTGTGTCCGCGGACGCCCGGGCTTACTTCGGTACTCGATCCGGGTTGGCTCCGGGTCGGCGACATGATGTTTGATGGGGTGTTCCGGCAGATGGTGGTGCGGCCGCTCGTTCTTTCTGGGCCGTCCCCGGGGAAGCGGGTCGGCAGCAGTCTCGCCGGGAGCTGGCCGCGGTTCATCGGTTGATTGGGGGCTTGCCGCGTGGGCACCGGTCAGGCGACTGGCGCGAGCGCTTGGTCGCCGAGGTCTTTGAGGATGTGGTAGCTGCGTTTGAGGAGCTTGCGTGAGAGCGCGAGGCAGGCGCGGTTGCTGCCGACCTGGGCGGCGAGCTGCTCGTAGTACGGCCGGTCGGGGCTGGCTGGGAAGCGGGCGCGCTGGGCTGCTTCATACAGCGCCCAGCGCAGCGCGGGTGGTCCTTGCCGGGAGAGATGCCCGGGGGCGCGGTGATCGTCGGATTGGTAGACGGTGATGTCCAGCCCCGAGTAGAGCACGACGTCGCGGGAGTTGGGGAAGCGGCGGGCATCGCCGAGCTCGGCGACGATCGTGATTGCGGTTAGCTCCCCGACTCCGTAGATCGCCTTGATCAGCGCGTGGCAGCCGGGCTGGCTGCGGGCCTGCGCGCGCAGGACCTGGTCGAACGGGACCAGCTCGAGATCGAGCACGTCGATCACGCTCAACGCGATCGTGATCTGCTCGCGGGCGGCGGCCGGCAGGGTGAGACCGTCGAGCCATTCGCGGTTGGCCAACCTCAACAGGTCGCGGCGCCGCGGGACCCCGTGGTGATAGAGCACCGAGTGGATCCGCTGCTGCCACTCGGTCCCGCTGGTGGGAGAGCAGATGCCGCGTTCGGACCCGAGCCCGGAGATCGAGGATGTGCGTCGGTGGGATCCACGACTCCGGCAGCCGGCCGATCAAGAGCAGCTCACGCAAATGTCGGGCATCGGCCCAGTCGGTCTTCGCGCGCTTCTTCTTACCCTTCAGCGCGGCCGCCTCCGCCGGCTCGGCCAGGTGCACCTCAGCGCCGACACGCTCGAGCTCCTCGACCACGAACCGCCAACCCGTCGTCGCTTCCAACGCGACCTCCAAGCCCACTCCCTCAAACGGGGCCAGGAACCTCCGAACCGCGCCGCGATCAGCCGGAACCACGCGCGCGCGTGAGATCTCGCCGGTGATCCTGTCAAGCCACTCCGCCGCGATTCGCGCTCGATGCTGATCGAGCCCCATCACGACCGCCACGAACCCACCCCCTCCACCAGCCCATCAGCACGATCGAGCACAACAAGGGCTGTGACGCGAGCAGCCTCCAGCTCACCGCATGGCCTACGGTGAGCCACGGTCGGTACCTCCTCTTCGATTGGCCGGCCGCGCGGCCGTTATCCGCGCGCGCCTTCCCATGCCGTTCGACGCGGAGGACCGGCCACCTTCACCGCCGGGTCACACGTCAATCGGGACATGACATCTTTCGCCCAGAAGGAATCGCGGTCCGGCACCGAGCCGACACGAAATGCTTTGTGCGAGCGACCGCCAGCGCGAGGCTCGTCGGCGCCGGCGTTATCGCGTCGGATGACAGGCGAGGGTCAGGTCGATCAAGGTCTGCTTCTGCAGTCCTGCGCCGACAGTCGCGACCCGGGCGGTCAACTGGACGACCACGGATAGCCATCGACGTCCCGGCTCCATCCTCCACCTCACCTGCTTCGTCCCTGCCGGATGCGCTCGCGGAGCTCGTGAAGCTCGGGAAGCGCCGCGCGGGTCGGCAGGTCTATTGACGATCTCCTTTGAGCGGATGATGTCGTCCAATGAGGCCACGAGCGTCCGCCAGCCGGCGACGTCGAGCACAACGGCCCCGGCAACCAGCTGGTCGTACCTCGCGAGCTCCCAGCGGTTACTGCAAGGGACGCCGAGGACCACATCGAGGTCGCCGCCAGTTGTTCGCCAGGTGCCGATCTCGAACCGGGCGATGGACTTGGCATCGAGCTCGACGGGAGCGTTCCGATCGAGCCTTCGCCGATTCTCAAGCGGCCGCCCAGCTCCTTGAGCGCCAGCGCGACGCGCTCGAGGTTGCTCTCGTTCCACGCCGGGCAGATATCAACGTCCTTGGTTGGCCGGCTGGAGCCGTGCGCCGCGCAGGCGAGGCCGCCGACCAGCACAAACTCAACGCCATGCCGGCCGAGCGCGCCGAAGATTGCGGAAGGGTCGAGCGGCGGCGCGTCCGGTTCGCTCACCCGCGGCCGTGCTCGCGCGCGTACCTAGCGTTCTCTTCTTCGACGACTCGCAGGAGCTCCTCGCGGGTCGCGCGCCGTCGCCGCCCCACTTGGCCGGCTAGCACAGGGGTATCGTCAGGCCGAGCCGGCGGGCAGTTTGCATTGATCCAGCCCCCCCACTCCTCGACGGATCGGAAACGGCTGTTGAGCGTGGAACGGGCATCCGCCATGCGCTTAGTGTAGGAGCGCGGACGGCACTGGACATTGATGCTTCCGGGACGAGCGCCCTCAAGGAGCCTGCCAAAGGGCGCTCGGGATGTCGAGGCGACACTGAAGGGGAGGCACGTGGCGAACTGCAGGCGAAGGCCGTCGCGCACACGGAGATGATGCCGCGCGTCCGTGCGTGGCGGGAACATCGCGCGCGGCGATCGGTAATGGGATCTCGTCGGTGCCGGAGTTCGGAACGACCGAGTCAGCCGCGCGCGGAAGCGGTCTCGTTGATCGCGCGTCCGTGCGCGATGCTAGTGCCGCGCGCGCGGAGAACCTCGCGAATCCCGATCGGCTCGGTTGCGCCTCGTGCCTAGCCCGTCGCTACCGAGCTCTTCCACGCACGGCGCGACTACGAAGGTCCTAGACCCCCCTCCCCGGAGCTCCCCGCTGCGCTCAGCGTCACCTCGGCGGGCTCAACGGCCACAGCGCCGACAGCCGCACCGAACCCCGCGCAGTCGACGACGTCTCAAAACATCCCACCAACAGCACCACACTGTACGCACAGGCTGTGCTGGAAAACGTCCTCAAAGGAACTCGAGTGACGCTCTAGCGGGTCGCTCGCGTCTCAAAGTCCCTGCAAACCGGCAAGACGTCCGAAAACGTCCCCTAGGACGTTTTCGGACGTTTACCCGCGGGGTGCGTGTTGCGATTCCCCGCTCGGGTCGGACACGCGAAACGCCTCGGCCACGAGCTCAGCATCCTCATCGCGCGGCGCGTAGTGCAGGTAGCGCATCGTCGTCTGGATGTCCGCGTGGCCCATCCATTCTTGCACCCGGCGGATGTCGGCCTTGCCGATCAACCGCGTCCCGAACACATGCCTCAGGTCGTGGAAGCGAAGCGGCCGCAGTACGGCCCGCGCGAGCGCCTCCTTGTAGCGCCGGCGAAGCGCAGAGCCGTCGAGGTAGCCGCCGGTCTCGCCGGCGAACACGAGGTCATCGTCGCCGGTCCAGTTCTCTCGAGTACCCAGCCGGGCCAGAACCTTGGCGACGTCGGGCGCCATCGGCACCGCTCGGACCTTGCCCGACTTCGGGCTCGTCAGCTGGCCAAGGTAGTAGCTGGCGCGAACCCTGACCGTTCGCCCCGCGAAGTCGACGTCGCGCCAGCGCAGTGCCAGGAGCTCGCCCATCCGTAGACCCGTGAACGCCGCGGTCAGGAAGATCGCCGCGTCCTGCTCTGAATCAGCGGCCCGCACGAGGGCCCACACCTCCTCGGGTGAGAACACCTCGATGTCGCCGCTCCGGCGCTGCGGGAATTTCTCGACGTCCGCGGCGGCGTTCCCCGGCAATCGGTACAGCTTGCGAGCTCGCTCGAGGATTCCGTGCAGCTGGATCAACAACTTGTTGCGAGAGCGAACCGATCCGCCGAATTGCGCGATCCACCGCTCGATCTTCTCCGCGGTCACGTCCTCGATCGGTATCGCGCCAAACGTCGGCAGCAGATGCGCTTGGATCGCCGATCGGTAGCCGCGGAGCGTCGAGGGCTTGCGCCCCCGGTCATGCTCGATGTAGCGCAGGTACTCGGCCGCGGCGTCGGCGAACGTGACGCCGGTGCGGACCACGCCCGGCAGCGTTCCGCGCCGCGACTGCTCGAGCACGTCGCGCAGCCAATTCTCAGCCAGCCGCCTAGTGAAGTAGCCGACCGGCGGCCGACCCCGGCCGGTCCACGCCGGTCCGAGCTTCTTCTGGACCTGGCGCCCGTCCGGCAGCCGATACTTCGCATACCAGACCGGACCGCGAGCTCGCTCGACCCTGAACACGTGTCCTGTGGGAGGCCGTAACTCGCCCGTCATTGTGCACAATCGTACGCCGATCTCGGGACACCCTGGGGACACCTTCCCGCGAAACGCAGCTCAGGAAACCGAAATACGGCTTTAGCGGGGCTTTCTTATGGGCCGTGGAGGACTCGAACCTCCAACCTTGGGATTAAGAGTCCCCTGCTCTACCAGTTGAGCTAACGGCCCTGAAGCGCGATGTTACCCCCGCCTGCGCCCTGGCGGGCCTGAGCGCTCCACACTACGTAGGCTCCCCGTCGAGCGATTCGGGACGGCGAACGATCAGCGCGTTCGGGCGGTCGACGCCGGCGAACGGTTAGCACGTCTGGGCGATCGACGGCTGTGTCTTGGCCTGCTGGAGCTGTTGCTTGAGCAGCGTTCGCTGTGCCTTCGGCACCAGGGTGAGCGCCTTGGCGGCGGCCAGATCGCCCTTGCGGGTCTGGTTCGCGGCGTAGGCGGAGACCGCGAGGCACTCGTAGCCCTTGGCCTCCGTGGGGGCGGCGAGCGTCACGTACTCCCAGGCGGCGGCCTCGTTGGCGTATTGCCCGAGCACACCGTAGGCCCGCGCCGCGAGGATCGCGGTCGTGGAATCGGGGTTGTTGGTGAGCTGGAGGTAACGCTGCCAGGCCTGCGTCTCGGAGACCAGCTCGGACTTGCCCGCGGAGGTGAAGGCGCCGGTGGACGGGTTGTAGTCCTGCTTGGCGGCCGCGTCGCGGGCCTGCACGAGCTGCGCCCACGCGTTCGGGTCGTTGGGGTGAAGCTGGGTGGCCTGGATCGCCGCCTTCTCCGACTGACTGATGACGGGCTTGGAGTTGTTGGAGCCGCCGCCGGTGAACGCGTTGAGGATCCCGCCGAACCCGTTTCCGGCGCCGACGCCGAACAGCACCAAGCCGCCGCCCATGAGGAGGGCGAGACCCAGGTAAACGGCCTGCACGGTCCGGCGGCGGCCGCGACTACGGAGGTCGAAAAGCATGGTCTACGACGCGTCCAGCCCTTCGCCGGCCTGTGCAAGCTCAGCGGCGGTGCGCGCAGCCGCCCGGCGGTCGGCGATCTTCAGCATCACGATACTTGCCAAGTAGAGAATTACCAGCGGGAGAGTCTCCAGTGCGGTGGTCACCGGGTCTGCCCCCGGCAGCGCCGCGGCGATCACGGCGATGATGACCACAGCGTAGCGCCAGTTCCGGGTCAGGGTGCGCGCTGTGATCGTGCCCAGCCGATGGAGTGCGAGCAGCCCGAGCGGGAGCTGGAATATCACCCCGATCCCGAGCATCGTGAAGATCTGGAACGTGTAGTACGTCTTGGCCTGGACCAGGATGTCGAAGTTCTGGCTGTTGTAACCCTGGAGGAAGTGCACGGCAGGCGGCAGCACGACGAAGTACGCGAAGGCCACGCCGATCAGGAACAGCACCGGGGCCACGGCCATCACCGGTATCGCCACGCGCCGCTCCTCCTGGTTCAGAGCCGGAATCACGAACGCGTAGCCCTGGTAGATGATGAGGGGCAGGGTCAACAGCAATCCGAAGTACGCGGCGACCATCAGCGTGGTGGTGAACGGCTCGCCCACCCCGATCGTGATCGGTAGACGTTTGGCGGTCTGGTGGGGAAGCGAGTTCGCGGCGGACTGAAGAGCGTTGGCGGCGCCGCCGAACAAGGCCTTGTCGTGCGTCGTCTGCGCGCCGGAAGTGGACAGCTCGCGCAGGTACGCGCTCGCCGCGTCGAGCGCGTGCGCCTCCTTGACCGAATCGCCCGTCAGCCCGGAGATGTGGTTTGCGCTCGTTGCCGGCGTAGCGGGCAACGCCCGGTTGAGCGCCTTCAACAGCACCTGGTTCTGCCAGAAGCAGAAGCCGAAGGCGATCACGAGCCCGATCCCGCAGATGATCAGCCGGGAGCGGAGCTCATCGAGATGGTCGATGATGCTCAGCCGATCTTCGTGCCCAATGGGCCGAAGGACCTTCGCCATCTCAGATCCTCGCGACCGCTAGGAGCGGTGCTCTGAGGATGCGACCTCGGTGTCGTCGCGATCGGGGCTCGTGCCTGCGGGCGGGGCCACCGGAACGGACGGGGCGGCCGAGGTGGGGGGCACGGCCGGGGTCGAGCCTGCACTCGCCTGCGTGATCTCGGGTCGTTCGGCGGCCTGATCGTCCTTCGAATCACCGGTGATCGAGTCCTTGAACTCGCGCAGACCCGAGCCGAGCTGCTTGCCGAGCTGCGGCAATCGCTTGGGCCCGAAGATCAGCAACACGATCACGAGGACGACGAGGAGATCGGTTGTGGGGTTGCGGAACATGCTCGCGGCCTCCGGTTAGGGGTGTCCCAAGGTTAGCGGCAGTAAGAAGTGGGGAGAAAAGTTCGCTCAAGGTCTTAACGATGCCCGCCGATAAGGGCATCGGAGGCAAGGATGAACCAGAATCAGAACAAGAATCCCAACCACACGGTCCGCAAGATCACGCTCCCGAGCGGGCGGAACATCGAAGTGATCCGCTTCGAGCGCACCAAGAAGCCGGCCACTTCCGGCCTGCACATCTGCCCCGACTGCGACTCCGACCTCGTTCAGCCGGTCGCCTGGTCCGAACCTTCAGACGGAGGCTGGGAGCTGGAGCTGAGCTGTCCGAACTGCCGCTGGAGCACCGAGGGGGTGTTCTCTCAGGAGCAGGTCTACGAGCTCGAGGATCGCCTCGATGGGGGGCTCGAGGACATGCTCCGGGACCTGAAGCGCCTCACCCGGGCGAACATGGCCGAGGAGATCGACCGGTTCGTCGCCGCGCTGAACGCAGATCACATCCTCCCCGAGGACTTCTAACCCTTCTTCTTCGCGCTCCCGGACGAGCGTGAGAGATAACTACCGCATAGCGACAGTTATTGCCCACGCTCCGTGGAAGGGGCAGCTAGCCGGCTCCGGGGGTGTGGGGGCGGGTAGCCGCTCGAGGGTGTCGGGGGCGCGTAGCCGCTCGAGGGTGTTGGGGGCATGTAACCGGCTCCGGGGTACTAGGAGCAGGTTGCCGCGCCCGCGAGACGGCGGCGGTGGGTGCCGGCGGGCGGGGCACCGCCGGCGCCGGCCGCCGAATCACGAATACCGCTCCACTACCCCGTCGGCGACCAGCTCCAGCGCCGCCAGCTGGCGCGAAGGCAGCGCCGGCAGGGCCCGCTTCGCCGTGTCCACCAGCTCGAGTGCTCGCTCCCTGGCCACCTCGAGCGCACCCGTCCCCGTGATCCGTTCGCACACGGCCGCCGCCGCGGCGGAACTCCTCACCCCTCGCACATCCAACTCCCGCAAGGCAGCATCGCGCGAACGCGCGATGATCAGCGGCAGCGTCACCGTCCCGTCGAGCAGGTCCGCGCCACGTGGCTTCCCCGTGCGCTCGGGCGGACCGGAGACGTCGAGGACGTCATCGAGAATCTGAAACGCGAGCCCGATCTGCTCCCCGAACGCTCCGAGCGCCGAAGCCTCCCCGCTTCCCTCGAGCGCGCCAAGCTCGCACGCGGCCCGGAACAGGACCGCGGTCTTCAACCGGCAGCGCTCCAGGTACCTCGCCACGCCGACCTCGGCATTCCAGGCGTCCGAGCGCTGCATGAGCTCGCCGCACGCTAGCTCCGAGCTCGCCCTCGACAGGATGCGCACCGCCTCCAGCGATCCACCCGCGGCCAGCTCGGCAAATGCTCGCGAGAACAGGAGGTCCCCGGTGGCGGTTGCGAGCCGCCTCCCGCCCGAGGCCATGACCGTGGGCCGGCCCCGCCGCAGGGGAGACCCGTCCAACACGTCATCGTGCACCAGCGTGGCGCCGTGAACCAACTCCACGGCCACGGCCGCCCTGACCAAGGCTTCGGTCTCAGGCGGCGGAGCGTCGGCCGCCAGGCACACGAGCAGCGGGCGCAGGCGCTTGCCACCCGCTGCGATGGTGTCGCCGGCGTAGCGGGCGAGCAGTGGACCGTGTCCTGTGGCCAGCTCGGCCATCCGCCGTTCGATGCGCTCCATCAGCCGCACGACCGGGTCGCCCCCGGCGTCTAGGACCGCTTGCACGGAAGGGGCGACGGCGCTCACGGCCTGCCCCGCCTCGTCCGGCCGTGCCCCGCTCACGCCCTCCCCCCGGCAAAGAGAACTGGCTGACCCGGCCCCGCGGCGCTCACGTCCCGCCCACTACCCCGATGTGCAGCGCGATGATCCCGCCCGCGGTCAGCACATAGCGAATGTCGACCAGACCACAGTCCCACATCAACCGCGCGAGCTCCTCTGGACCGGGAAAGCGCCTCACCGACTGAGGCAGGTAGCTGTAGGCCTCGGCAGACCCCGCGAGTCGCCCGAGCGCCGGAACGACCCGTTCGAACCACAGCGCCAACACCGTCGACAGCGGAGGACGCTGCGGGGTGGTGATCTCGAGCACGACTACCCGGCCGCCGGGTCGCACCACACGCACCATCTCACACAACCCCTGCCGAAGCGCGGAAAAGTTTCGCGCGCCGAACCCCACCGTCGCAGCGTCGAACCCAGAATCACCGAACGGCAGCGCGAGCGCATTCCCCGCCTCGAATCGCAGCACCGCGCCGTCGAACCCGCGCGAGACAGCCTTCTCGCGAGCCAGCGACAGCATCCGTTCCGAGAAGTCCACGCCCACCACCTCACCCCCGGGTCTAACCCGCGAGGCGAGCTCCAGCGCCAGATCACCGGTCCCGCAGGCGACGTCGAGCGCCCGACTCCCCGAGCCGACAGCCGCCAGATCCGCCGCCCGCCGGCGCCACTGGTGGTGAAGCCCCGCGGTCATCACGGTGTTCATGCGGTCGTACAACCCCGCGATCCGATCGAACATCGCACGCACCTGGGCCTCCTCGAGGACCCCGGGTGCGCCGCCGGAGGCCAAAGGTGCGCTCACCGTCACGATGGGGCGCTATTGAAGCAGCGAAAGGAAGCCGACCAGGTTCTGGAACTTCTGGGGGGTTTGCGTGGCCAGGTTCTTGAACGACGGCATCGGCGCCGTCGGGTTGACCAGCGTCGAGGCGATCGCGGCCGGCGGGAGCTTCGACCCGATTTTGGTCAGCGGCGGCCCGGGCCCGTTGTTGCCGTTGCTCCCGATGACGTGGCAGGCGAGGCACCCGGACTGTCCGACCACGAGTTCGCCCGCGGTGAAGGTCTGCTTCTGAGCCGCCGTCAGGTTCGCCGGCGGCTTCATGTCCACGCTGTTGGGCGACCCGGTGTTCGCGCCCGTGTAGGTCAGGTAGGCCATGGCCGCGATCGTGAAGATCGCCGCCGACAGCGCGACCGGACGCCGCTCGATCCGCCGCTCCGGGCTGCGGTCGTAGAACGGCAGCAGGAACAGCAGGATCATGCAGATCGTGGGCACCCCGATCGTGGCCATGGGCGTGAAGACCGGCACGTTCTTCATCACCCGCAGGACCTCGAACAGGAAGAAGAAGTACCAGTCGGGCCGCGGTACGTACGTGGTGGTCGTCGGGTCGGCCTTGGGACCGAGTTCGGCGCCGAACATCAGCGAGAGGAAGATGATCACGACCATCACGATGCAGGCCATGATCGAGTCCTTGGCGACCGCGTACGGGAAGAACGGCTTGCCCTCGTTCTTCAGGATGGAGTACTCGCGGAGGTAGGTCTCCTTCTCGGCCTGGTTCACGCCTCGCTCCTCACGCCTCGCTCCTCACGCCTCGGTCCGCTGGACCAGGTCGGGCTCGGACCCGTTGTCGACCTTGATCCACGGCGGCGCGGTGATGCCGAGCTTCGTCACCAGGTACAGGTGGAGGCCGATCAGCGCGATGATCGCGCCCGGGATCAGCAGCATGTGGATGGCGTAGAAGCGCGACAAAGTGGTCGCGCCGAACTCAGGCCCCGCGCGTAAGAAGTCCGATAGGAACGGGCCTATGAACGGGCCACCGGAGTTGATGTTCACGCCGACGACCGAAGCCCAGTACGCCTTCTGGTCGAACGGCAGCAGGTATCCGGTGAAGCCCATCATCAGCGTCAGGATCAGCAGCGTGACTCCGATGATCCAGGTCAGCTCGCGCGGGTACTTGTAGGCGCCGTAGAGGAACACCCTGCCCATGTGCAGGAAGATCAGGATGACCATCACCGACGCGCCCCACTTGTGCATCCCGTGCACGAACTTCCCCAGGAACACGTCGTCGTTGATGTACCGCATCGACTCGTAGGCGCCGCCCGCGGGGTCCGGCCGGTAGTACATGGCCAGGAACACGCCGGTGACCGCCTGGCTGA
Source organism: uncultured Solirubrobacterales bacterium (assembly GCA_963731355.1). Lineage (GTDB taxonomy): Bacteria > Actinomycetota > Thermoleophilia > Solirubrobacterales > Solirubrobacteraceae > Palsa-465. The sequence goes on from CAVSUS010000014.1 coordinate 75,784, forward strand.
GGAACGCGAACAGCGTGGCCGACCCCAGCGTGTACGCCCAGTTGATGCCGCGCGGCACCTTGCGCCACAGCAGCCACCTCAGTCCGGGCGATAGCGACGTTCGCTCGTCGAGCCAGTCGACGACCGTGATCCCGGCTTCGACCGGCGAGAGGACATTGCCGTTCTCCTCTTCCCCTGGCCGCGGCGGCTTGGGCTGGAGGACCTTGGGGAGCGGAGGTGCGGGCAGACGGGGCATGTTCAACTACCGGGCGGCGGCGCCGGAGTGGAGAACCGCTTGGGGTACAGGAACTGGCCGATGCCGTCCAGCGGCTCGCCGGGGTCGCGTGGGGAGAAGCGCTGCAGCTCGGAGTTGACCGAGTACCGCGGGCCGAGCTCGACCAGGTTGGTGGTCGTGTTCAGCCGCGTGTAGAAGCGGTCGAGCGGACGCACCGGGGGCCCGCCCGCGACCATCCCGCGGAAGTCGTACACCCCACCGTGGCACGGGCAGATGAACCGCTGGGCCGCGGGCACGTAGCGCACCGGGCAGCCGAGGTGCATGCATCGCGAGGACAGCGCGATGAACTGGTTGTACTTGTCCGAGGGCTCCTTGTCGATCGCGGGGTTGCGCGATCTGACGTAGGCGACCGAGTTGCCCGCCTCACCGATCCCGGGGGTGATCGTGATCACCTTCGTGACGTAGCTGTCGTCGGGGAAGTCGCTCGGGCTGCCGATCGTCTGCCAGTTCCACGTGCTCTGATGAAAGACCGGCGCGATCGCGAAGCCGAGCGCCGGCAGGGTGAAGGCGGCCACCGCGACCGCCCCCGCGCCGTTGGTGACCAGGTTCATCATCCGCCGGCGAGTGATGGTCTCGCCCTCGAAGGCGCCCGGGATCCCTCGGTCGCTCGTGTACTTGGATTTTGCCTCGCGGTGTCGATCTGGCACGTGCGCCCTCAAGCTACGACAATTGCTGCGGCCCCGACAGCGTATCGCGGGCGGACTGGCGGGCGGCCGCTCGGAGGGCGTTGGAAGCGCTGGCGTCGTGCCGGCGCGCGAGCGCCTTCGCGGCCCGGTGGGTGTCGCTCGCTCCCCACCCGATCGCGACGGCACCTGCCTCCCAAACCGCGCTGCCGAGGTCCGGATCCGCGTCGGCGTGGGCCTGCGCGAGGAGCGAGATCACGTCCGCCAGCTCCGCGACCGCCTCCAGGTCGCCGAGCGCAGCGAGGCGCGCGAGGCCGAGCGCGTACAGCTGGTCCCCGAGCAGCAACGCGAGGTCGCCGTCGGCGGTCCTCACCACGCGGGGGTCCCCGTAGTGCAGCAGCGACCCCTCGAGGATCATCTCGAGTAACAGCTCGTATTCCGCCTCCCGACCCGCGGCGCGGGGCCCATCAGCAGCGATTTGGGGCGGCCCGGGCTGGTGCGGCCGGTTGCCCGCGGGACCGTCGGCGAGCTCCGACAGGAGACCACCCTGTTCGCGGAGCGCCGCCCGCAGGGCCTGGGTCCCATCGGCCGCGCTCCTCACCGCGTCGCGATCTCCTCGAACGCGGCGCCGGCCGCCTGCACCGTGCGCTCGACGTCCCCGTCGCTGTGCGCGAGCGACGGGAACCACGCCTCGAACTGCGAGGCGGGCGGGTACACCCCGCGCTCGAGCAGCGCGCGGCACCAGGCGCCGTAGCCCTCGAGATCGCATCCGGCCGCTCCCTCGTAGTCGCGAACGGGCGAGGAGGTGAAGAACGGGGTGAGGAGACCGGGCACGCTCTGGACCTGCACCGCGACCCCCGCGGCTTCGGCGGCGCGTTGGAGCCCATCTGCAAGCGCACGCGTTACCGAGCCGAGTCGCTCGTAGGCCGCGGCGTCGAGCTCCTCCAGCGTGGTCAGCGCCGCGGCCACCGCCAGCGGGTTCCCGGACAGCGTCCCGGCCTGGTAGACGTCGCCCGCCGGCGCGATCCGCTCCATCAGTATCGACGGGCCGCCGAACGCAGCCGCGGGCAGTCCGCCTCCGATGATCTTGCCGAGGATCGTCAGGTCGGGGAGCACCCCGAAGCGCTCCTGGGCTCCCCCGCGGGCCACCCGAAAGCCCGTGATCACCTCGTCGAACGCGAGCAGGGCGCCGGTGTGGTCGGCCCGCTCGCGGAGCAGCTCGAGGAACCCTTCCTCGGGCGGCACCACCCCCATGTTCGCCGGCACCGGCTCGAGCAGGATCGCCGCCAGCTCGTGGCGCTCGGTGGCGGCCACCACGGCTTCCCGATCGTTCCAGGGCGCGATCACGGTCTGCTCCGCCGCGGCCTTGGTCACCCCGGGGCTGGCGGGTATGGCCAGCGTGGCCAGCCCGGAGCCGCCCTCGGCCAACAGCCCGTCCAGGTGACCGTGGTAGGCCCCGGCGAACTTGAGGATCGGGTCACGGCCGGTGACCGCCCGGGCCAGCCTGAGGGCGCTCATCGTGGCCTCGGTCCCCGAGGAGGTCATCCTCAGCATCTGTACCGACGGGACCCGCCGAGCGACCTCCGCGGCGAGCTTGACCTCGGGTTCGGTCGGCGCCCCGAACGTGGTGCCGTTCATCGCGGTCTCCACGATCGCATCGATCACCGCCGGATGGGCGTGACCGAGGATCAGCGGCCCCCACGAGGAAACCCAGTCGGTGTACTCGTTGCCGTCGGCATCGACGATCGTGGAGCCCTCTCCGCGGGCGACGAATATGGGGTCGCGTCCGATCGCGCGCATGGCGCGGACGGGGGAATTGACGCCGCCCGGCAGCAGGTCGAGGGCCCGCTGGTAGAGCTCGCTGGACCGCGTGGTGATCGGCGTCGTGCTCACACGCCGGCGTACTTGCGTTCCCAGGCCCGGAAGTCCTCGGTGAAGTAGAGCAGCCGGATCTTCTTGAACTCCGTCGAGGAGTAGAGGGTCGCGCGGTCGTGGATCCCAGTGGCGTCGGCGATCGAGTCGAGGATCGCGTCGCACTCCTCCTTCGATCGCCCGTGGGCCATGGTGAAGATCGAGTACGGCCAGTCCTCGTAGGTGGGCCGCTGGTAGCAGTGGGAGATCCCGCGGAACGCGGCCATCCGCGGGCCGAGCTCCATGATGCGGTCGTCCGCGACCTTCCAGACCCCCATGCCGTTGGCGCTGAACCCGGCGCGGCGGTGGAACAGGATCGCGGCGACGCGGCGCAACAGGCGCCGCTCGCGCATGCCCTCGAGATGCTCGAGCAGGCGCTGCTGGTCGATCCCGAGCCTCTCGGCGGCGGGCGCGTAGGGCTCGGACACGACCGGCATGTCACCCTGGAGCGCGCGGATCACCGCGATGTCGAACTCGTCGTAGGGCTGGCGCTCGGTCTCGGCCGGCGCGGCCGCCTCGGCGGCGGTGGCCAGGGCCTTGGTGTCGCCCTCCATCTCGAGGTCCATGCGGATCTTGAACAGCTTGAGCGTCGGCAGCTTGCGGATCGACTCGGCGCCGGCCGCCTCGCCCAGGACCTCGAGCGTCCGGTCGAGGCCAAGCGGCGAATCGGGCTCGGTGGCGATCGTGAACCAGATGTTGAACGCGTGGTTGCGCAGGTAGTTGTGCGAGACGCCGGGGTGCTCGTTGATGATGCGCGCCGCCCGCCACGGGTTCTCGGAATCCACCTTGGCGGCCACGAGCATCGAGGAGTAACCGAGCGCGCGGGTGTCGAAGATCGGCGTGACCTGGCGGATGATCCGCGCGTCGAGCAGGTGCTTCACCCGCCCCATCGCCTCCTCCTCGGTGATGCCGGCCTCCGCAGCGACGTACGCGTACGGGTGTCGGGCGATCGGGAAGGAGCCCTGCATCAGGTTGAGCAGGCGCTTGTCGAGCTCGTCGAGGGGGATCGCCGCGCCGTGCTTGCGGCTGCGGAGCTTGGGTCCGTGGGCGCCCGAGGTCCGGGCAGGCTCTATTGAAGCCATCGCGCGGCGTCCTTTGCGTGGTAGGTGATCACGACGTCGGCGCCGGCACGGCGGATGCACGTCAGCGCCTCGAGCACGCTGGCGCGCTCGTCGAGATAGCCGGCGGCCGCCCCGGCCTTGACCATCGCGTACTCGCCGGACACGTTGTACGCGGCGAGCGGCATCGAGGTCTCGTCCTTGATCCGCCGGATCAGATCGAGGTACGGCAGCGCCGGCTTGACCATCACGATGTCGGCTCCCTCCTCCACGTCTAGCCGCGCCTCGCGCACCGCCTCGTTGGCGTTCGCGGGGTCCATCTGGTAGCTGCGCCGGTCGCCGAAGGCGGGCGCGGAGTCCGCCGCCTCGCGGAACGGGCCGTAGAACGCGGAGGCGAACTTCGCCGAGTAGGCGAGGATCGGCGTGTCGGTGTGGCCGTCATCGTCGAGCGCGGCCCTGATCGCTCCCACCCGTCCGTCCATCATGTCGCTGGGGGCGATCACGTCGGCGCCGGCGCGAGCCTGCGATGCCGCCGTGCGGCTGAGGAGCTCGAGGGTCGCGTCGTTGTCGACCACGAGACCGTCTCCGCCCTCCCGGACGACACCGCAATGCCCATGGCTCGTGTACTCGCACAGACACAGATCGGTGATCACGATGAGCTCGGGGTGCGCCTCCTTGATCGCGCGCGTGGCGAGCTGGACGATCCCCTCTTCGTCCCACGCCCCGGAGCCCTCCTCGTCCTTGGAGGCGGGTAGGCCGAACAGGAGCACAGCGGGAACACCGAGCGATGCCGCCTCCCCGGCCTCGGCGACCGCGTGCGCGATCGAGAGCCGGTCGACACCGGGCATCGCCGCGATTGGCTCGCGACGGTCGATCCCGTGGGCGACGAACATCGGATAGACGAGGTCACCCGGCGCCAGTTGGGTCTCTCGTATCAGGCCTCGGAGCGCGCGGGTGGCGCGCAGTCGGCGCAGGCGCGTCTGGGGAAAGGGCATCTCAGCTGAGAATACCGTCGCCCGCGAGCCACACTCCTTCACATATTCATAGGAAAGAATGTGGTCAGCGTCCGATACGCTGGCACGAATGTCCGATCTTCAGAAGCGGGGCGGCTATACGCCGCGTCGGGTGCGCGAACAGCGCGCGTACAGGTTGGTCGTGACCGGCGGGGTCGCCGGCGCCGTCGGGGTGGTGTCGCTCGTGCTCGCGATCGCGGGCGTGATCGGCGCGACGCTGCCGGTGATCGCGCTGCTGGTCGCGCTCATCTGCTTCGTGACGTTCCGCAGCATGGTCGCGAAGCGTTAGGCCCCTACCCGGGGGTTCCGACGCGCGGCGCGAGCGGGGTCCCACACGAACGGCAGTACGCGTCGTCGGGTGAAGTTTCGGCGCCACAATCGGGACACCGCTCGGCGCCGACTGGCAGCACGGTCTCCCCGACGGGAGTCGCGCGCCAGGGCTCCAGGACCAGATGGCGCCTCAGGTAGAGCACCGTCTGGCGGATCGTCGCGGCCACCGGCAGCGCCAGCAGAGCGCCGACGATCCCGTAGAGCTGGTAACCGATGAGGAGCGACAGGATGATCACGATCGGGTTGATGCGCAGCGATAGCCGGAACACCTGGGGAGCCACGAAGTGCCCTTCGAGCTGCTGGAGCGCGACGAACAGGAGGGTGACCCACAGGGCGCTGATGGGGTCGTTGAACAGCGCCACGAGCACCGCCGGCGCCGGCCCGATGATGGGGCCGATGTACGGGATGAACTCCATCAGCCCGTAGAAGGCCCCAAAGAACACCGCGTAGTTCTCTCCGGCCGGGAAGATCCCGATCACGCCGAAGATCCACAGGCAGAAGGCGGCGCTGGCGCCCATGATCAGGCTGAACAACAGCTGCCCGCGGACGTAGCCGAACACGGCCCGCTGGACCAACAGCGGGAAGTCGTCTTCGGGCGTTCCGTCGCCCTCGGGCATGATGCGCTTGACCAGCTGTCCGATCTGTTTGCCGTAGACGAGCAGGTAGATCGAGAGCACGAACACGAGCACGAGGTCGAACCCGACGGTCACGATCTGGCCGAGGAGGTCGCGCGAGAACGACACGACGCTGCCCGAGCTCTTGAGCACATGCTTCTGGAGCGTCTGGAGCGCGGTCTGCCCCTGGTGTTCGATCTGGACGTGAATCCCGTGCCGGTTGAGCCAGTTCTGGAAGTTGGCCAGGTCGTGGTTCGCCTTGCTGACGAGGTGGGGGACGTCGTTGGCGAACCGGTTGACCTGTGTGCTGATCGGGTTGGCCAGCAGCACTCCCACCCCGGCTAGAGCGGCGAATCCGCCCACGTAGATCAAGAAGATCGCCAGCCCCCGAGGCACCCGCCGGCGCTCGAGCATCCTGACCAGCGGATTGACGATCAGCGCGATCGTGCCCGCGGCGATCAGGATGAGCAGGACCGGCCCGGCGGCACGCGCGAGCGCCCAGAGGCCCAGGATCGCGAGCGGCAGCAGCACCAGTTGGACCCACCTCGGCAACACGACCGGGGGCACCGGAGGGCCGGCTGCTACACCGGGAGAGGCTCCGGGCCGCCCGTTTGCCTCCTCGCCGTCCTGGGCGCCGGCGGGCCCGCGAACCGGACGCTCGGCGTCCGATCGCCTGGAAAGCCTAAAACGCATGCAAATGGAAGTATGAGCGAGAAGTGGACAACTCCAAAACGATCAGCATCCTGTTCGTCGGCGACATAGTCGGCGGCATCGGCAGGCGGACGCTGCTGGCCCTGCTGCCGTCTCTGCGCGAGCAATACGGCCCCGACTTCGTGGTGGTGAACGGCGAAAACGCCGCGGGCGGCATCGGGATCACTCCGAAGGTCGCGAGGGATCTGCTCGGCGCGGGAGTGGACGCGATCACGCTCGGCAACCACACCTACCGCCACCGGGAGGTCTATCCGTATCTCGACGACGAGCAACGGATCGTCCGTCCGGCAAACTTCCTGCGCAGCCAGCCCGGTCACGGCTGGTGCGTGATCAACCGCGACGGGGTCCGGCTGGGAGTGGTCTCGCTGTCGGGGAATTTGTTCATGAGGGCGGGCCGACCGGCGTTCGCGGAAGCCGACGCGGCCGTGCATACCCTCGCCGACAAGGTCGATCACCTGCTCGTCGACATGCACGCCGAGGCGACGAGCGAGAAGATCGGGATGGGCTGGCACCTCGACGGCCAGGTCACGGCGGTCGTCGGCACTCACACCCACGTTCCCACCGCCGACGCGCGGATCCTGCCGGGGGGCACGGCCTACATCACCGACGTCGGGATGACCGGCCCGCGTGGTGGCGTGATCGGCGTCAAGCGTGAGCAGGCGCTCGAGGCGATGGTCACGCAGATGCCGGTCAAGTTCGAGACCTCGGGCGAGGACCCGTGGCTGAACGCCGTCGTGATCAGGGCACGCGAGCGACTGCGGGCGGAGTCGATACAGCAGGTGCTGGAGCCCGCACCGGGGGTGAGCTGACCGCCTCCTCGAGCGCGGTCACCAGCCGGTCGGGATGAAACGCGAACAGCGCCACCGCCACCATCGGGAAGAACCACGGTATGTACAGGTAGAACCAGTGGGTGATCCCGAGTTGCAGGGCGATCAGCACCGCGGCGCCGAGGGCCGAGACCACGACCACGTCCCGCCTGCGGGGAACTAACGCCACCGCGATCGCCAGCGCCACCGCGGCCCCCTGGACGAGGTGTTGTTCGAAGCCAAGCCCACCCCATAGCCCCCACACCGAGAACGGCGATCCGCGTCCGGCCTGGTAGGCGATGCTGTCGTGCCAGAACGGCCGGAGATCGTCCGCGAGCAGCACCGGCAGCATCACCACCACGGCGGTGGCGGCGAACGCCACAGAGAAGGCGATCACCGAGCGCCTGCGGGGCCATTCGCCGACGCCGCGCAAAAACAAAGGGGCGAGCGCGAGCGGAGCGAACTTCGTAAACCCGGCCAGCGCGGTCGCGATCCCCCGCGCCGGGGCCCAGGTGATGAACAGAAGCGCGAGCACGATCAACAGCGCGACGAGCGAGTCGTTGCTGTTCGAGCTGAGCGCATAGATCGTGAACGGATACGCGGCCCACGCGTAGGCCAGCACGATCCCGAGGGTCGGCCCCCGGATCCGCCTCCCCAGGAAGGCCAGGCCGAGCAGCGTCAACAGGTCGAACGCGATCGCAGCCCCGTGCGCCGCCGGCAGGTTGTCCCAGGTTCCGCTCCAGCCGAAGATCGCGCGGAAAGGTACGTAGGCGTAGTAGTTGACGGGACCGTACGTATCCCCGTTGGCGTTGTCCTGGGGCCAGTTCCCGTACAGCGGCTTGCCGTGAATCAGCTTGTCGGCCCCGATGACCCCGGCGTAGCCGACGTCGATGACGTTCGAGTTGGTGACGTTCAGACCGACCCGGAAGCCGACCAGGAACACGATGGCCACCGCCAGCCACGAAGCGGGGACGAACAGGTGGAGTGGCCTTCGGGGGCGTCCCCGCCCGAACGCGAGCAGCAGCATTCGCACGAGCAGGTAGAGCAGGAACGGGTACGCGAGCGGGACCGAGAGCCCGATCTTCGCGTGGTTGAAGAACGCCAGCGAGATCGAGAACCCCAGCAGCACGAGCAGGTCGAGGTGCAAGAGCGACCAGGAGCCCTTGCGCCTCGATCGCCGTTGCCACGGCAGCCGCCACGGCAGGAACGGCGCCACGAACAGCACGCACATCGGGATCCAGACGTACAGCGCGTTGACCTGCCGGCCGAACGCGCCCGGGTATCCGCGGGCCATCGTCCACGCCACCTGGAAGCCGGTCCATGCCTCGGTGACCCTGCCGCTGGCGTCGTCCACGTAGACCTGCGCCAGCTCCTTCTGATCCTTTCCCGCCCCGAACCAGCTCACCTGCCAGCGCCCCGGACCCTTCGTGTACTCGTAGGGGATCGCGGTCCGATGGCGGCGAAGCTCGGCGATTATCACTGGCGAGCGAGCGGCGATCCGCTCGACCTCGGTGGCGGTCAACCGGAAGCCGACGGGTGGCGTGGTCTTGGAGGTGACGAGGACCGGCGTGTTTGGATCGGTCGTGGCGGTGGCCGCCCGAGCCGCCGGCGCGGCGGCGACCAGGAGCGCGGTGAGAAGGGCGGCGGCGAGCGCGGCCTGCTTATTGAGCCGAAAGCGTGCGCCTACGCCCGGAAGCTCCAAAGCTTCTGTCCCAGGAACGACAACGGCGTTCCCGTCACGATCGCGATCGCCTGCGCGACCACTTTCGACATGCCGGCGCCACTCACGAGCGCGACCAGCACGACGTAGGTGAACCCGAACGCCACTAGCGACACCGTGAAGAATCGTACGGCCTGGAAGATCGGATGGTCTTGCTTGGCTCCGAAGGTCCAGTGGCGGTTCCACCAGAAGTTGTTCATAACCGAGACGATGAAGGCGATCACGGCCGAGACCCGGTAGTCGATCCCGAGCAGGTGCACGCAGGCCGCGAACACCGCCAGGTTGACCACGTAGCCGCTGGCCCCGACGGCGACGAACCGGACGAGCTGCACCCAGTTGTGAGGCCTTCGGATGCCGTGGCGCACGCGGAGCCGAAGCGGAAGCTCGACGGCGGTTGGCGGCAAGTCGACGGTGGTGGTCAGGTCTTCGGGCACCGGGGCAATGTAGCGATGGGGTGTAGGACGCGCGTAAGCGGCAGACCGGTTAACCGGCTCCTAATGTGGGTCGGCCACCCGGGCCCGGCGCTTCGCGCCCGTGGAGCCTACCCCGAAATGTTCGCGAACCAGCGAGGCCACGTCGCGCAGCGACCATTGATTGCGGACGGTTCGTGCATCCGGCCCCGTGCCGCACCACAGCAGGGCCCCGAGCGAGTCCGTGCGGTGAAGCGACCCGTGGCTTCCACCCCCGACGTGATCGGCGCCGCCCCAATCGACGAACTCGTATCCGGGAGACGCCGACAGCAGGACGTCGCCGGCCGTGGGGCAGCCCAGCGCGGACCAGATCCTGGCGAGCGCATCGGGGTACTCGGTGCACAGGAACCGGCCGTCCTGGACCTCGGCTCTCAGCGCGCTCAGGTCTCCCTCGAGCGCCCACCGTCCGCCGCGGGCATCCTGGAGGTCTCCTCCGGGAGAGAACCGGAGCTCGCCGCGATTGCTGCGGACCGCGGCCTCTTCCTTCGAGGGATCAGGTAGCCAAACGACAATGTCGACACCGTCGAGCTCGCTCACCGCCTCGAGCGCTCGCTCCACCGTCTCATCGCGGCGCTCGGGGTCCAAGGCGTAGATCATCGCGGCCCGCTGCCCGGGGCTGAGCGCGACCTCGGCTCCCGCCTGGCGCGAGGCGCTCGGAGTCGCGACCTCGAAGTCTTCGAACGCCCGATCGAGCCGGATCCGCTCCTCGACCGGGGCCTGCGAGTGGTCGGAGGTGACGATCACGGCGTACTGCTCGAGGAACGCCTTCGCCCCGCCGGCGGCGTGCATCAGCCGCTCGAGCTGCCGGTCGGCGGCCGCAATCGAGGTGACCTGAGCGTGCGGGCCGTTCTTGTGCGACCAGGCGTCGTTATCCGGAAGCGAGAACAGCATGAAGTCGAACAGGTCGTGCTCGACCAGGTAGGCGCCGACGCAGCCGGTGTGCTGATCGCGGATGCCCGGCATTCCCAGCTGCCCGCGGCACCCGGTCTTGCGGCTCGCATATAGGTCCGCGTAGAACAGCTCCTTGGGGCCGTCGATGGTGCGCCGGAAGAGCGTCGAGGTCACGATCCGCGCCAGTGCCGTCTCATTGGACACCTCGTGCTGGTGGCGCCCGCGATAGATCAGGTAGGTGGTGCCGGCGGTTCGTACGTCCGCATCGTCGAGCGTCTCGAACACGGTCTCGACGTCCTTGTTCAAGTGCTCGGCGTTCATCCGGTAGACCGTGTCGGTCAACGACCGCAGCACCCCGAACTGGCGGCTGGCCGAGAAGCTCGAGCCGTATTCGACGTAGCGGCCCTCCTCGCGGTGGTACCAGTTCATGCTCGGGATCCAGTGCCCGTCCGGTCCCGCGCCGGTGGCGATCGTCGCCGCGCAGACTGGCGTCACCGACGGAAACGAGGCCACGCAGTCGTCGACATAGACGCCGTGGTCGCGGATCCGCTCGAGCGCAGGGGCGCGCCCGCTCGCGATGCTCCGGTCGAGCATCGCCGGCTTGAGCGCGTCGATCACTACCAGGACGAGCTTCCTGCGCGCTCGTTTGCCGTCCGTTGATTTAGGGCGACGGGGCACTACTACCTGAGGATCCGCAGCCCGGCGTACTTCTGACCCTCACGCCGGCGGCCCGCCACCAGCAGCCACAGCAGCCACAACAGCGCGACCAGGCCGACCGGCGGTGCGACCACCGAGAGGGCCGCGGTCACGACCGCGAACGCCTCCGCGTACAGCGGCACGACGGCCGCCGCCCCCGCCTCGAGCCGCGAGCGCACGCGCGCGAGGAGCGGCCGGCTCGCCGCGATGCCGACCGCCGCGCACAGCACGCCGCCGACGATCCCCGGCCAGACCAGGTAGTGACCCCTCGCGAGCGACCCCCCGAAGAACAGCGCTCCCAGCGCCAGCGAGGCGGCGGCGAGCAGGATCCCGACGACCCCGCGCTCGAGCTGCTTCGAGGTCAGGCGCCGCTCGGCGAGCAGCAGCAGCGCCGCGCAGATCGCCATCGCAAGCAGGAATGGGACGTGTTGCAGGAAAGAGAGGTCCGTGCCCTTGAAATGGATCTCGGCGTTGGCCTCGGCGACCCCGCCGACCGCCAGCGCGGGCAGGAATGGACGGATCCCCACTGCCGCCGCGACGCCGATGCCCTGGAAGATGTCGAAGACGAGATGCACCGTGCTGTACCGTGAGCAGACGTGACGATAGACGAGAGGGCAGTGTGAGCCCCGTGGGGGGGCCTCACTCCAGGCGCGCGCGGTCTACCGCACGAGACATAGAGCGCTACGCGGCGCTGTTCGCGGAGCGCACACAGGTGATGCGCTCCTCGGCGATGCGCGACCTGATGGCGCTGACCGAGCGAGAGGACGTCATCTCCCTGGCCGGAGGTCTGCCGGACACCTCGACCTTCCCCCCGGACTCCTACGCGTCGCTGATGCGGACCGTCGCCGCTGATTCGTGCGCACGCGCGCTCCAGTACGGCCCGACCGAGGGGCTGGCGCTGCTGAAAGAGTGCATCTCCGCCGTGATGGCGGCCGAGGGGATGACCGTCGATCACGACGAACTACTCGTCACGACAGGCGGCCAGCAGGTAATCGACCTCGTGTGTAAGACCCTCCTGGACCCCGGGGACGTCGTGGTCACGGAGGCGCCGACTTACCCCGGCGCGGTGCCCACGTTCTGCGCCTATCAGGCCGAGGTCGTCCAGGTGACGATGGATCGAGACGGGATGCGGGTCGACGAGCTCGAGGCCACTCTCGACGAGCTCGAGCGCCTGGGGCGCCGCCCGAAGTTCATCTACACGGTCCCGAACTTCCACAATCCGGCCGGCGTAACCCTGTCGCTCGAGCGCCGGCAGGAGCTCGTCCGGATCGCCGGCGAGCGCGAGCTGCTCGTGCTCGAGGACAACCCCTATGGCCTGCTGCGCTACGAAGGCAGCCCGCTCCCCCCGCTGCGCTCGCTGGACGACGAGTTCGTCATTTACGCCAGCACGTTCTCGAAGATCCTGTCTCCCGGCATCCGGCTCGGCTGGACCACCGCGCCGGCTCCCGTCCTGGCCAAGATGAACGTCGGCAAGCAGGCCTCCGATCTGTGCTCGTCCTCGATCTCGCAGTACTTCGTCGGCGCCTACTTCGACTCGGGGCCGTGGGAGAAGTACGTTCGCTCGCTGATCGAGATCTACCGGCGCCGGCGCGACGTGATGCTCGACTCGCTCGCCGAGCACTTCCCCCGCGAGGCGGAGTGGACTCATCCAGAAGGCGGCCTGTTCATCTGGGCCACGCTGCCTCCGTACATCGATACCACCGACCTGCTGGCGCGCGCGCTCGAGGATCGCGTGGCGTTCGTGCCCGGGCGCGCGGCATACGTCGACGGTCGCGGCGGGTCCTCGATGCGGCTGAACTTCTCCGGGGTCGATGAGGACGACATCCGCGAGGGGGTCCGGCGGATCGGCGAGGTGGTCCGCGAGCAGGTCGCGCTGTACGGGACGCTCACCGGTGCGGCGCCACCCTCCCCACGCGCGGCCCATCCAGACCTCCGCGGCGCCCAGCCGGATCCGGGAGCCTTTGAACCTGACGCCCGTCCGCCGGAGGCGGCCGCCGATCCCTCCGAGCTCGCCAAGGTGCTGCGGCTGCCCGCCCAGCGGACCCGCGCCGGCTGAGACCGCAGCCAGGGGCCGGCGGTGCGCAGGATCGCGGTGCTCAAAGGCGGGCGCTCACTGGAGCGGCAGGTGTCCCTGAAGTCGGGAGCGAGGGTCGAGGACGCGCTCGAGCGGCTCGGACACGAGGTGGTGGCCATCGACGTCGGCGGCGATCTGGTCGCGCGCCTGACCGAGGAGCGCCCCGAGCTCGCTTTCGTCGCGCTGCACGGGCGCGACGGCGAGGACGGGACCGTGCAGGAACTGCTCGAGGTGATGGGCATCCCCTACACGGGGTCCGGGGTGTCCGCCTGCATCAGCGCCTCGGACAAGGTGCTCGCCAAGCACGCGATGCGCGACGCCGGGATCCCCACGCCCGATTTCTTCGCCTTCAGCGAGACCGCGTTCAGGGAGCTGGGCGCGGCCCAGGCGCTGCCCGCGATCGAGGAGCGCCTGCAGTTCCCGATCGTGGTCAAGCCCGCCACCCAGGGCTCGGCGCTGGGGATCAAGTTCGCGCGCACGCCGGCCGATGTGCCGGCCGCGCTGGTGGCCGCGTTCTCCTACGACCGCAAGGTGCTGCTCGAGCGCCACGTGGCCGGACGGGAGCTCGCCGTCTCGATCATCGACGAGCGCGGGGCGCCCCGGGTGCTGCCGATCGTCGAGGCCGTGCCCGAGGAGGAGGACTTCTACGACTTCGAGGCCCGGTATGAGATCGGACGCACCAGGTTCGTCTGCCCGGCCGAGCTCGACGACCGCCTCACCGCTCGCGCCGGCGCGATCGCGCTCGAGGTCTACGGCCTACTCGGGTGCGCCGGCTTCGCGCGCGTCGATCTGATGCTCGAGACGGGCACCGACGACCTCTACGTGCTCGAGGCCAACCCGATCCCGGGTCTGACGGAGACGAGTCTTTTGCCTCAGGCGGCCGATGCGGCCGGGATCGGGTTCGATGAGTTAGTGCAGCGGATCGTCTCCGCAGTGGGCGCCCTCGTCTGACCCGCCTGAAGGTGATGCGTTTTGGCTGCGGTCAGCGCAGCAGAAACGCGACGCCCCGCGCTACTCGCTCCCGCCGGCGAAATCCTCGGGCGTCACGTGGTCCAGGAAGTCCTTGAACTTCTCGACCACCTCTTCGGTGTCCTCGACCTCGTGCTCGAACTCGATAGCGGACTCGGCGATCACGTCGTCCGCGGCGAAGATGGGAGCGCCGGCGCGGACCGCGAGGGCCAGGGCGTCGCTGGGGCGCGAGTCGATGTCGAGCTCGCGGCCGTTCACGCGGAGGCTGATCGAGGCGTAGAAGGTGTTCTCCCGGAGCTCGGTGACCGCGACGCGCGTGCACTCGACGTCGAGCTCCCCGAGCATGTCCGAGAGCAGGTCGTGAGTCATCGGCCGAGGCGTGGATGCGCCCTGCAGCTTCATCAGGATGGCGGCCGCCTCCGGATGTCCGATCCAGATCGGCAGAAACTTGTTGCTCTCGACGGTCTTCAGAAGCACGATCGGCTGCTTGCCGACCATGTCGAAGCTCACGCCGTAAATGACCATCTCCTGCACGTGGCGCTCCTAACTCGGGTGCTCGGGCAAGTATAGGCAGCGCCACCGGCGTGCCCGGCGGCGCGTCCGTTTACCACGCTGCAACAGCAGACCCCGTAAGCTAACCAGCCAAACGGTGATTGGTGGTGAGAGGGAGTTGCTGCGGTCGAGCCCGCCGGCGCAGCCCGGCGGCCGCGACCCGGCGCCCGGGGACCTCGCGCTCGTGCAGTCCTTCATCAACTCCCACTACGACCTCGAGACCGAGCGCGGCGGCGATCTCTTCGCCACGCCCGCCGGCTTGAGCGAGTGGCTGTCCGCTCACGGGTTGATCGCGCGCGCGGACCTCGGTCCGCGCGACCAACGCCGCGCCATCGCGTTGCGCGAGGCCCTGCGCACGCTGGCCCGCGCGAACACGGACACCCAAGAATCAACCGCTGTCGAGGCGGCCATTGCCGAACTAAACGAAGCGGCGGAAGGCGCCACGGTCGAGGTTCGGTTTCACCGTGTCGGCTCGCGCTTTGTGCCCACCGAGCGCGGCGACCTGGGTTCGGCGATCGGAGTCCTGCTGGCGATCGTGGCGGGAGCGATGATCGATGGGAGCTGGTCGCGGCTCAAGGTTTGTCCGGGACGGCACTGCGGATGGGCGTTCTACGACAACTCCCGCAACCAGTCCGGCCGCTGGTGCTCGATGGCGGTCTGCGGCGGCCGAGAAAAGGCGCGCGCCCACTACCGGCGACGCCGCCGGGTGGCGGATTGACGATGCGCGGGCTCGGAGCGCCGTTGACGCTGATCGCCGCCCGGGCGCGGCGGCGTCCGGGCCGTTTCGTGCTCGCCGCCCTCGGCATCGCGCTGGCGACCGCGTTCGCCGGGGCGGTGGTTGCCGAAGCCACGCTCGCCGCCGATCAGAGCGCGCGAACGGTACTGGCGGGACTCGGGCCGCTCGACCGCACCGTCCGCGTCACCTGGCAGGGACCGGTCACACCCGGCGTGTCGCGCCAGGCGAGAGCGCTGCTCAGCGGCCTCGATCTCGGGCCGCAGACCCAGGTCGTGCTGATGAACCCGGTTCGGCTGAGCGGGATCGTCGTGCGGCCCGCCGCCATCTACCCGCTCGATCGATGGGTCTCGCCTCGAGCGGCGGCGGCTCTCGGACCGTGCCGGGCGAGCCGCTGTCCGATGCTGCTCGCGGGAGCTCCGCTGGGGCACTCGACGCTCGGTGCGGCCGGGGTCAGGATCGAGGTGGCGGACGTGGCGCGGCTGGCCTCGGCGGCACCGCTCGGGTTCAGCCCGGCACGGGCGAGCGACGAGCCACCGGTCCTGTTGACCGGGGATGTGGCCGGCCTGAGCTCGCTGCCCGGGCTGAGCGGCATCTATCGCTCCTACAACTGGATCGCGCAGCTCCCCACCGCTTCTCTGCAGAGCTGGCAGCTGGCCGGCGTCGAGCGGCGCTTGCAACAGGCGCAGGCGGGGCTGATGGCGAGCTCGAGCCAGTTCACCGTCGACGGGCCCTTCGATGGCCTCGACGAAGCCCGCGCCCAGGCCAGCGCCGCGCCGCGAAGGCTCCTGCTCACCGGCGGTGGAGCGCTGGCGGCGCTGGCGCTGTTCGTCGTGCTGGCCGCGGGCGGCTTGCGCCGCGACCAGAACGCCGACCTCGAACGACTGCGGATCGCCGGCGCCCGGACCAGCCAGTCCGCGGTGTTCGTGATCGCAGAGTCGGCCTGGCTGTCGGGGATCGCGCTGCTCCTCGGGGCATCCGCGGCGGTCGCGGCGAGCGCGGTGCTGGCGTCGGCCGGCGGCGTCCCCGTGGGCGACCTGCTCACGCATAGCCTGCTGACGCCGACGGGCGCGATTGTGCTCGCCGGCGGGTGGGTGGCCGCCACCGCCCTGGTGGCGCTCGCGCTGGTGGCCCCGGGAGGACGTCTCGCGGATATGTTGGCCCTCGCGGCCGCGGTCGGGCTCGGGCTAGCGCTGACCCGCGGCGCCGGCACACAGGCCGGCGCAGGCGGCAATGACCCATTGCCCGCACTGCTGGCCCCGCTCTGTTGTCTGGCCGCGGGCGTGATCACGTTCCGGATCGCGGCGGTGCTCCTCCGGGGCGCGGAGCGCCTCGCCCGGAGGGGGCCGGCGCTCACGCGCCTCGCGCTCGTCGGGCTGGCGCGTGCGCCGGCCGCGCCGTCGCTCGCGATCGCGTTCCTCGCGGTCAGCGTGGCGCTCGGCGGGTTTGCCCTCGCCTACCGCGCGACGCTGTTGCGGGGGGCCGCGGACCAGGCCGCAAACCAGGTCCCGTTGGATGCGATCGTCGCTCCGGGAGCGGACTTCACGACGCCGCTCGACCTGTCGCCGATCGCGTCGTGGCGTGGGCTCGCCCGCGGCCGGGTGTTGCCGGTGCGCCGGACTGAGGCCACGTACCCGAGCGGCGGCGGGACGTTGACGGTGCCGGCGCTCGGGGTGCCGGCAAGCGGATTGACGCTGATCCACGAGTGGCGGACCAGCGACGGCTCGGCCCCCCTGCCCGTGTTGGCTCGGCGTCTTGAGCCGACCGGACCCGTTCAGGCAGCCGGGCCGGTCCTGGAGCCCGCCGCGCGCTGGCTGGCGGTGGGCGCGTCCGCCCCCGGGATCTCCGTCTCGCTGACCGCCGACCTCCGTGACCGCTCCGGCGCCATTCGCCAGATCGCCCTCGGCACCGCCGGCCCGCGCCCGTCGGTGCTGAGCGCCCCGGTCCCTCCCGGCACATGGGAGCTCGAGGCGCTCGAGCTCGACGAGCTGACCGGCCTTGCGATAACCAACGGTCATCAGAACGGCGAGAACCTGGCACCGGCCACCCAGGCGAGCACGAGGGTGGAGCTCGGGCCGATCGAGGCGCTCGATGGCGCCCGCCGCGCGGTGATGCGGGTGCCCGTCGGCGCCTGGCGGGCGGTGGGGGCGGCGACGTCGTCGGCGCGCTCGGGTTCGAGTGCGATCGTCGACTTCGCGGCCACCGGCCAGCCCGGCCTGATCCGGCCGCTTCAGCCGAGCGATGTCCATCGCCTCCCGGTGCTGGTCGACCCGCAGACGGCCGCGGCGGCGGGCCCGGGCGGGCTCCTGTCGCTCACCGTCGACCAGCAGCCGGTCCCCGCGCGGGTGGTCGGCGTGCTCGATCGCTTTCCGGCGCTGGGTTCCGGTGCCGGCGGGTTCGTGATCGCCGACGAGGCGACGCTCGCCGGGGCCCTCGATGCGCAGCTGCCGGGCCAGGGCCGCGCAGACGAGCTATGGATCGCCACCGGCCATCCACAGGCCTTGCGGAGCGCCCTCGCCGTCGGTCCGCTATCGCAGCTGATCGCGACGTTCCGCGCCGACGTGCAGCGGGAGCTTCGGTCGGCGCCGATCGCGCGCGGCCTGCTCGGAACGCTGCTCGCCGCGGCCGCGCTCGCGGCGGTGCTCGCGGTGCTGGGACTGGTGGTCTCGCTGCTCGGTGCCGCTCGGGATGAGCGGGTGCAGCAAGACCTCGAGGCACAGGGCGTCGGACCACGCGGGTTGCGGGCCGAGCTACAGATGCGGCTCGCGCTCGCGGGCGTGCTCGGAGTGCTGCTCGGACTCGGAATTGCGGTCGCGTTGACCGGGCTCGCGGTCGCGACGGTCCAGTCAGCGGCGACGATCGGGGCGCCGAGCCCGCCGCTGGTCACGGTCGTGCCATGGGGCGAGCTCGGCGTCTTTGGTGTGGTCGCGATCGTGGCGCTGATCGGGGCGAGCTGGCTCGTGGCCCTTTCGCTCGACTGGCACCGGCCCGTGCGCCGGGTGCCGCGGCCTGCATTGGAGCGGGTGCCCGCACGATGAGCGATCCGATCGTCGAGATGCGAGACGTCTTCTGCGTGCACCGCACAGCCGAGGGCGACGCCGCCGCCCTCCAGGGGATGACGATCTCGGTCGCGCACGATGAAGTTCTCTGCGTGCTGGGTCCGAGCGGCGCGGGCAAGAGCACGCTGCTGCGGGTGATCGCCGGCCTCCAGGTTCCCTCGGCCGGGATCGTCCGCGTTCTCGGCTTCGACGTCGGCCGGCGCTCGGCGCGCTGGCGGGCCCGATTTCGAAACGGGCAGATCGGGTTTCTCAGCCAACACTCCGAGGCTGCGCTCCCACCCGATCTTCCCGTCGGCCAGGCGGTGGAGCTGCCGCTCGCACTGCGCGGCTTCGGTGGGCACGAGCGGCGCTCGCGGGTGGGGGAGCTGCTCGAGCGCGCCGGCCTCCGCGACCACGCGGCCGCGCGGCCAGGAGAGCTCTCGGGCGGAGAGCGCCAGCGGGTCGCGCTGTGTGCGGCCGTTGCCCACCGCCCGGCGCTGCTGCTCGCGGACGAGCCCACCGGAGAGCTCGACGAGGCGAGCGCGCAAGCCGTGCGAGCGCTGATCGTGGAGCTCGGCACGAGCGTCGTGATCGCCTCCCACGACCCTGACACGGCGATGATCGCCGACCGCGCAGCCAGGATCCGGGATGGTCGCGTCGTCGAGGACCGCCGCGACGGCGAGAGCGCGCTGGTGGTGGGTCGCGGCGGTTGGCTGCGGCTGCCTTCCCACCTCTTGACGCAGGCAGGCATCGCGGATCGCGCTCGTGTGCGTCCGGCCGAGGGCGGGCTGCTCGTCACGCCCGCGTCGGGGTCAGCGCGAGTCGCCCCGCCGGCACCTACATCCCCTGACCACGCGCCGCCGACCGGCGCCTGGCGTCCGGCGCAGATCGAGCTTCGCTCGATCGGCCGCGGTCACGGCCGAGGCCGCGGGCGGCGCGAGGTGATCGCGGATCTGACTCGGTCGTTCACGCCTGGACGGCTCACGGTCGTCACCGGCCGTTCGGGCGCCGGCAAGACGACGCTGCTGCGTCTTCTGGTTGGGCTGGACCAGCCGGATCGCGGCGAGCTGAGGATGGACGGAGTGGCGGTCAGCGATGCCGGCGCCGAGGAGCGCGCCGAACTCCGGCGCGAGCGGATCGGCTACCTGCCGCAGGAACCCTCGCCGGTGGGATTTCTGAGCGCGGAGGAGAACGTCGTGCTCTCCATGCGGCTGCGCGGCTGGGATCAGCGGCCGGCGGCCGAATGGGCCACCGTCGCGCTCGCGCAGGTCGGGCTGGCCGACCGGGCGCGCCAACGGGTCTTTCGGCTGTCGGCCGGAGAAGGGCAGCGGGTGGCGCTCGCTCGCGCCCTGGCTAGCGCGCGTGGGCTGCTCGTCGTCGACGAGCCAACCTCGAGGCTCGACGAGGCCGGGGCCATGGCGGTGGCGAGCCTGCTTGCCCGCGCAGCGACCGAAGGCGGGCAGACGGTGATCTGCGCCAGCCACGATCCCGAAGTCATCGGCCGCGCCCACGACGTGTTGGCGCTCGATGGCCAGGGCTAGGCGATGACCCCTTCCTCGCGGAGCACCCCGTGGGCCTGGGCGAACGCCGAATTCGCGGCCGGCACGCCCGCGTAGACCGCGGTGTGCAGGAGCACCTCGCGGATCTCCTCGGCGGTCAGGCCGTTGCGAAGGGCAGCCCGCACGTGCATCCCCAGCTCGTTCTCGGCGCGCAGGGACACGAGCGCGGCGAGCGTGATCGCGCTTCGCATCCGGCGATCGATGCCGGGACGCGACCACACGGCTCCCCAGGCGTAGCGCGTGATGAGCTCCTGAAAGGGCTCCCCGAACGCGCCCGCCGCGGCGGTCGCGCGCTCCACGTGCTCATCCCCGAGGACGTCCCGGCGCGTGTTCATACCCGTCTCGTAATCGCTCACGCTTCCTCCGTTTCGTTGCGGTCGACGAATCTCATCAGCAGGGCGGTGAGAAGTTCCGCCCGCTCGATGTTCGCCAGGTGAGCAGCGTGGGGGACGATGCTGAGTCGCGCGCCGGCGATGTTCTCGGCGATGAGCTTGCCGTGGGCGGGCGGAGTCGCGGGATCGTCCTGGCCCGCGATCACGAGCGTCGGAGCCGTGATCGAGCGCAGATCGGATCGCAGGTCCATGGCGGCGAGCGCTTCGCAGCAGCCGGCGTAGCCTTCCCGACTGGTCGCGATCAGGACTCGGCGCATGCGTTCGACGGCCTGGGGCTGCGTTTTCATGAACGAGGGCGTGAACCAGCGTGACAGCACCGCGTCGGCGATCGGCTCGAGGCCTCCTCGGCGTGCCAGCGCGGCGCGCTCACGGTACGTGGCCCTCACCTCGTCGTCAAAGCGAGCGGAGGTGCAACAGAGCACGAGCCGCTGCACGCGCTCGGGTGTGTGCGCGGCAACCCACATGGCGGCCATCGCGCCGATCGAGAGCCCGCAGATGTTCGCCCGCTCGATCCGGATGCGATCGAGCAGTGCGAGCAGATCGCCCCCGAGATCCGCGATGGAGTAGGGGCCCGCCGGCGCGGGCGAGGATCCGTGTCCGCGGAGGTCGTAGCGGAGCAGCCGGAAGCGATCTCCTAGCGCCTCCACCTGCGGATCCCACATCGACATGTCGGTTCCGAGGGAGCCCGCCAGCAGCAGCAGCGGCGCTCGTTCGGGGCCTCGCAGCTCGTGGTGGACGTCGCACGGCACGCCTTTAGCGCTCTGCGAGCTCGCGGTGGGCGGCGAGCGCCCGATCGATCAGCGCTTCGGCGACGCCCAGGTATCGCCGGGGATCGAGCGCCTGGTCGAGCCCGCTCTGCCCGAGTGAGTCGGCCACTTCGTGGGACTCGAGCAGGACCTCGCGAAACGGACGACCCTCCCGTGAGCTCCGCCGGGCCGCGCTCGCGACGAGGTCCTGCGCCGCGGGTCGACCAATCGACGGCGCGAGCGCCACCGCGACGCTCTCGCTCATCAGCAGGCCATCGGTCGCTTCGAGGTCCGCGGTCATCTTGCCGGGATCGACGCTGAGTCCTTCCAGCACCTCGTTGAGCGAGGCGGCGGCCGAACCCGTCAGCCGCAGCAGCTCCAGCAGCGGCTCCCACTCCGCCTGCCAGGCGCCGGCGGCTCGCTCGTGCTCCTGAACCATGGCCGAGAGGATGGTCGCCACCAGCCCCGGGCCTCGGTACGCGCACGCCAGCACGGCCACCGAGCCGACGGGGTTCTGCTTTTGGGGCATCGCCGAGGAGCCGCCGCGGCCGTCGCCCCCGCTCTCGGATGCTTCGGCCACCTCCGTCTGGGCGAGTAGCACGACATCACGGGCGATCTTGCCCATCAGCCCGAGCGCGGTGCCGAGGGCAGCGGCAACCCGGGCGGGCCTCAGCCTGATGGTGTGCCAGGGCAGCTCTGGCTCCTTCAGACCGAGCTGCCGGGCCACGTCGGCGACGATCTCGAGGCCATGGTCACCGAATGCCGCCAGCGTCCCCACCGCCCCGCCGAGCTGGACCGCGAGCACGTTGTCCTGCACCGCAAGGAGCTCCGCGCGCGACTGATCCAGGCCGCTCAGCCAGGCGGCCGCCTTCAATCCGAACGTGACCGGGAGCGCATGCTGGAGGAGAGTGCGTCCCGGGATCAGCGTGTCGCGGTGGCGCTCGGCGAGTCGCGCGCAGCTGTCCGCGGCGTGCCGGAGCTGATCTCCGAGCGGTTCCAGGGCCCGCCGGACGACGAGCATGATCGCGGTGTCGACCACGTCCTGGCTCGTCGCTCCCTGATGCAGGTGCGCGGCGACACCATCGCTCACCTGGGTTCGTAGGGCCTTCACGAGCGCTGGCACAGGAGTTCCCTGCTCGGCGGCCCCCAGCCCCAGCTGCGCCGGATCGAGGGTCGCCGCGGCGGTGGCGGCGGCGAGCTCGTCGCCGGCGCTGGTTGGAGCGAAGCCCGCGCGTCCAAGCGCCCGGAGCAGCGCCACCTCGACCTCGACCATGGCCGCGAGCAGCGCTCGTTCGCTCACCTCGGCCGCCACCGGCCCGCGCGAGAAAAGCCCGGAGAGCATTCCGTCTGCGCTCATCGAGCAGATCTTCTCCGATGAGCGCGGATTACAGCTAGCTGCCAGCCGCTAGCGGAGCCCGCGAGGGACGTGATGTACGGGCACGGCCGAAGCGCCGTGCGCGACGATCACGAACGCGAGCACCATCACCGCCGCCCACATCAAGGCGCAGAACAGCCGGTGCACCGTGCGCCAGTTGACGAACAGCAGCGGGTTCACCGGGCGGAGGCCTCCGTGCCCTGGCCGTCGCACAGGCTCGTGGGGGGAGCGTCGTGCACATTTCGGCAATCCCCCGTCCTCCTGGCCCCGAACCAAGGGACCGTGCAAAGCGCGTCGGGAGCAGCGAAGATATGCGCTCGAGATTGGACATCGCCCGCGAGCCCGGGCGTTATCAACGAGGAGGCAGATAGCGGATGACACTGCAGATCGGCGACACCGCCCCGGACTTCGAGGCCGAGAGCACCGAGGGCACGATTCGTTTCCACGACTGGGTCGGCGATTCGTGGGCCGTGCTGTTCTCGCATCCCAAGGACTTCACTCCGGTGTGCACGACGGAGCTCGGCTACATGGCGAAGATCAAGCCCGAGTTCGATCGTCGCAATGTGAAGATCATGGGGCTGTCGGTTGATCCCACGGGCGACCACGAGCGGTGGGCCCAGGACATCGAAGAGACGCAGGGCTACGCCCCGAACTACCCGATCGTCGGCGACCAGGATTTCAAGGTCTCCAAGCTCTACGGGATGCTCAGCGCCGACGTGTCGGGCGACGCCAAGGCGCGGACCCCGGCCGACAACCAGACGGTGCGCAACGTGTTCGTGATCGGACCGGACAAGAAGGTCAAGCTGATCCTCGTCTATCCGATGACCACCGGGAGGAATTTCGACGAGGTGCTGCGGGTAATCGACTCGCTCCAGCTCACCACCAATCACAAGGTCTCAACCCCGGTCAACTGGCAGCAGGGCGAGGACGTGATCATCGCCGGCTCGGTCTCCGACGAGCAGGCCAAGGAGCTCTTCGGCGATTGGGAGGCGCCCAAGCCCTACATTCGGATCGTGCCGCAGCCGAGCTGAGTGTTCGCTTTCGTAAGTACGGCGACACAAAGAGTGGTCACCGGCGGATGCATGGCGAGGACGCAGGATCCGACGTGTAGCAGCGCTACACGAGGATCCGAGGACGAAGCCAGGCGCCGCCGACCGGACGACTCGTGGGCGGCCCGCCGTTTTGGCGAGGCTGGATGCCGAGCGGGCCGTCCACGAGCGCTCGACTGTCGTCGTATTTGCGAAAGCGGGCACTAAGCCGGCGGCCCGGCTTACGGCTCGCGGGCCGGCTCGGATTCCTGGCCGAGAGGAGCCAGACCGACGCCGAGGGCTTGATCGGAGCCGAGTTGCCGATCGGCGGCCACAGGTGATCCCGGCGCGCCGGCCGGCGATCGCGTCCGCCAGGCGACGGCGCCTCAGCGCCTTCCGCTGCCAGCGTGCCTGCGATCGAGCCAGCTTGCGGCCATGGGGGTCATAGAGGCGATTGGCCCACGGGGACCGTGGCGAGGCGAGACGCACAACCCCGACGATCGACACCAGCGGGATGAACAGCCCGACCAAGCCGAGCAGATGCCGCCCCTTGAGGATGGCCAGCACCGCGAGAGCAGGAGGTCGGTGCCGACGGCGAACGCGAGCGTGCCCACCGACGATCCGCTGTTCTTCAGGTCAAATGGAGCAAAGCCCACCACGATCAGGCCACCGAGGATCGCAGCGACGATAACGGCATCGAACGAAGCTCGTCCCTCCTCGGCCCAGTAGACATCTCGCAGATGAATCAGTAGCGCGAATTCGTCCAACGTCAGCCCGGCTCCCACCCCGAACACGCCCGCCAGAATCTCGTGCCAGGGGCTCACGTCGGGAGTCACGAACGCGACGAAACCAGCCACCAGCACGAGCACCGTGCCCCAGACCAGATGGTGCAGATGTACGCCGCCGCTGGTGGTGACGCTGCCCGGCCACCACGGCACCCTGGGACTGCGCATCAGGCGCGCGCTCGTGCGGATGAACAGGAAGGAGACGAGGAACGCCGTGAGCAGCACGAACCCGGCGCGCTGCTCCCGAAGGTCGAGAAAGTGCGCTGGCAGATCCAGGCGAATCGTGATCGCGGCCACCCCACCTACAGCCTAGACCCAGGGCGCCGGCCGGGCCGCCGCGGTGCCTGCTCCTCAATGCTGGGCGCCCGGCCGGGCCAGTTGTGTCAGTTGGGTGACCGTCGCGGCGAGTGACGAGATTCACCGCTAAAGGAACGGAGCAAGCTGGCCGACAACAGGAGCAGGAAGTTGGGGGCGGCGATCGCCCGCCGGTGAAGGAAGACCCAGCGTGATCGTGACGGCGGCGCAAGCCTGGAGGGCTCGCGCGGCCGGGGGGCATCGCGATCGGGGGCACACGCCGGCGGGCGTTCGCGATCGTTTCGTCGCTGGTAGTCCGCACCGGTGCCCACACGCACGCCGGTTCCAGGCAATTTTGACGGTTGACGTCATGCGTTGGTGGGTATGTAGGCGGCGGACCGGGGTGAAGATTGAGCAAATTTGGTCAACAAAGACGGAAAGCGGGATTCCGGCTAGGGCCGAGTGTGCCGATGGCGATCGGACGCCCAGCTGACGCCCCGACGGTCATCTACGACGCGGTCGGGCGGCGTTGGCGCTTCTGGTGGCCGTGCGAGAGGTGCGGGGGGACACTGCTCCCGTTGCGCGATCGCGTCGACGAATTCGAAGCCGCGTGCGTTCCATTGCCGTTCAACGAGATCTGCGGCGCGCGGTGCCCGGGCTGCGAGACCCGGCGCCGGCGACTCGAACCCGCCCGAGCCGAGCCCTCAGTGTGGTACGACACGATGCTCGGCGACTGGGTGGTGCGGCTGCCGTGTGACGGTCTGGACGCTGGTGCGCTTCTGCCGCTCGAGATTCCGTGGTTCGACGCTCCCTGGTCCGACGTGTATCGCGCCGCCGGCGACGCGGCGTACGGGAGCGACGCGCTCAGGCACTTCATGGGTGACGAGCTCCCCGAGGTGCGGCGCAGGCGCGACGGGGACGCCTCATCGTGAGCACGAGCGCCCGCGTCCTCACCGGCTCAGGGTTGCGCCCGTCGTCAGCGCCGATCGCCGGCGTCCTCGGCCGCCTCTGACTCGTGCACCACGATGACCGGGCACGGCGCTCGCTTCGAGACGGCCTTGGACGTGCTGCCCTCGAGCCTCGCGCGCAACCCGCTCAACCCGCGCGAGCCGACCACGATCGCCGCCGCCTGCTGATCGCTGGCCAGATCGAGGATCGTCTGAGCGACACCCCCGGCATCGACCACCGCCAGCGGCTCGGCGTCGAGGTCGAGCGAGCGCGCGAGGTCGGCGCCCTCGCCCGATACGCGCTCCGCCTGTTCCTGCAGAGCCCGGTCGACGTTCAGCACGGTGGCGGGATCCACGCTGGGGGTCATGCCGACGTCCGGGGGCCTACCCGCGGTTGCATACGCGAGACCGGCGTCCCACACCGTGACCACAATGGTGTGCCGCGGTTTCAGGAGCCTCGCTGCGACCGCCACCGCCTCCCGGGCCGCGGCTGAGCCGTCGAACGCTATGAGCACGGGACCGGCGGGAGCATTCATGCGCAGCCAGCATATATTCAATCCGCTTCGGGCGGACACGCCATCTGAGCCATGAGCGCCGCCCGGCCTGGTGGGCCGGGCGGCCTAGTCATGAGACACAGGGCGTTAGCACCTATCCGACGGGGCCCATCAGGGGAGGGGGTGTGTCCCACGCCGGGTGACCGTGACCCTGCCCGAGCTCTCCGGGTGCGTGCTGCCGGGCGCGTAATCGAATACGACCCGGGTCGAGAAGTTCATGACGAAAACGTCCTCGAGGGCGTGGCTCTTGCGATCCAACCAGGCCACGTACAGCTCGTGGTTGCCGATCGGCATCGCGACATAGTCCTCCGCTGGGAACTTGGTGCCGACAAACGGCCCCTTGATCGGAACCCCCTGGACGGTTGAGTGCCTGTATGTCTGACGGAACGTGTTGCCGGTGTTCCGGCCAAGGCTGTAGGCGGTGACTATCACGTAGCCGTTCAGGTCGAACCGCTTGATGCTTGGCCCGAATCTTGCGCTCGCGGGTGCGGAGGCGTGGTCAGACCCGGCTGCCGCCTGCGCGCTCGCCAGCGCGGCATACGTCCCGACAGGAGCGCCCGCCAGCAGCAGCGCGCCCGCCAACCGTGCTCGCCTGACTGAAAGCATGCATCCCTCTCCTCTCTGTGGACGATCAGGTGGCGAGCGTATGACTCGTAAGCGGGTGGCCAGCGCGCCATCCGCCGTTCTCGCGTCGAGGATCAAAGAATCCGTCCCTCTCGTCCTGGCGACCCCCTCCTGGCGACCCGTCCTGGCGACCGTCCTGGCGACCCGCACGCTGCCGGACATGTCGACGCTGTACGGTGGGGGCGTGGATAGCGTCCGGAGGGTCAGCAGCGAGCAGGAGCTCCGCGAGCTACTCGGAAAGCCCACCGGCCTCGTCAGGGCCAAGCTCGCCGACAGGCTCAACGGGCTCACTCGTCAGTTCATCGAGCGCTCACCGTTCGTGTGCGTCGCGACCGGCCGCCCGGACGGAGGCATGGACGTCTCTCCGCGAGGCGATCCGCCGGGCTTCGTCACAGTGCTCGACGAACAGACGTTGCTGCTGCCCGAGCGACCTGGCAACCGTCTCGCGGACACGCTCACCAACCTGCTGTCGGATCCCCGAATCGCCCTGCTGTTTCTCATCCCGGGCGTGGGTGACACATTCCGGGTCAACGGGACGGCGGTGATAACCGACGACCGAGAGCTGCTGGCCGCGAGCGAGGTGGAGGGCAAGACACCGCGGCTGGGGATCATCGTGTCTATCAGCGAGGCCTACACCCAGTGCGCGAAGGCACTGCTCAGGTCCGACCTCTGGAACTCCGAGAACCACATCCGGCGCTCCGACCTGCCCAGCCACGGAGCGATCCTGAAGTCGTTGAGCCTGCCGGACCTCGATGTAGCCGAACACGAGCGGGCGCGGACCGAACGCTACGCCCGCCGCGAGGGCTTCTACTGACGGCACCGGGACGCGCCCAGCATTTGGACGGCTACCCGCGGTCCCGTCCAAGTTGTCGGTCCCAGCGGAGCAGGAGATCCATTGACAATTGTCCCTTAGATAGATAAACATGCATGTATGCCTGGGGGGTCTGGAGCTAGCACCGAAGGTCAAGCGGCCGTCCGGTGACAGGCTGCTGCGAGCCGTTCGTCTTTCCCGACATCGAGCCGGATGAGGCGCTGCGATTGGCCCATACCGCGAAGGCGCCCTCACCCGTCGCGAGTTCGAGTCGGCTGCTGCGCGAGGCCGGATTTGAGGGCGTCGAAATCCGCGAGAACCGCGTGCACCGGCGTGCGGCCATCATTCGCGCACGCAAGCCAGACAGACGAGCCACGATCGGTCCGTCTTCAGCCGTCGGTGGCCGTGAGGACCCGTCGCCGACCCGGAGGTGATCGGCGAGCCGAGCGTTTCCGGGGCGGCCGCCGCCTAACCCAGAGTGGGCGTGAACGCACTATCAAGCAGACACCGTGACTCCGGCGGATAAGCGTGCGCCGACGGAGTTGTTGTTCACTCCCTGAGATCCGCTCCCGCAATTGCTGGCCCGGCCCGGATAATCCGCGCGATGTCGCAGCTCGGTGCAATCGGCGGCCCGGGCCTCCGTGTCCTTTTCGTGGGGATCAACCCGTCGCTGCGCTCCGCGGAGGTGGGACATCACTTCGCCCGGCCGGGGAACCGGTTTTGGCCGACGCTGCATGCGGCCGGCTTCACGCCGCGTCTGCTCGGACCGCAGGAGGACGTGCTGCTCCCATCGTTCGGCATCGGCGTCGCGAACATTGTTTCGCGCCCGACGCGGGCGGCAGCCGAGCTGGGAACCGCGGAGTTGCGCGACGGTGCCGTGGCGTTGGCCAAGACCGTGCGTGCATGGACGCCCCGGCTGGTTGCAGTCGTCGGCCTGGTGGCTTATCGCGCGGCGTTTCAGCGGCCGCGCGCGAACATGGGTCTGCAGGAGGAACAGGTGGGTGGCAGGCCGGTCTGGGTGCTCCCAAACCCGAGCGGCCTCAACGCCCACTACAAACCGGCGGACTTCGCGCGGCTCTACGCCCAAGCGCGACTGTACGCCGTGACACTCGAGTAACTACACCACGTGGCACGAAAGGATTTCGAAGGCGGCGCGGCGCCACTCGTGTCCTCTCCGGGATGCGCGAGCGAGGTAAGGACCGCGATTGCTGCAAGCGCTCGTCGACTACGTGCACGACCTCGCCGTGGGTCGAAGCCCGAAGGTTCAGCGCGGCCTACACCGCCGAAGTGGAAGCCGGACGGGTGGTCGAACCGGAGAAGCAATTGTCACCGTCCTCCTTCAACTGCTGGATGATCAACGACTAAACCGACTCGGCAACCCAGCGCCTCCGAGCGTTCGACGGTGCGAACCGCCACAGGCCAGCTCCCTTCGCAACGTGACCCGCTGGCCAGCGTAGCGAGACCTACGGCGGTCCCCTCCAAGGCCCAAGTCCAGCATCGCAGTCGACGCCAACAGCGCAGTTGATCAAGACTAAACGGATGGCCTGCCTCGTTGGCGTTCTCTCCTCGCCCCATCACGTCAAGAGCCAAGCCTGGGCTCCCTCGCTTCGCTCGGTCGCACCAGGCCAGACGGGCTGGCGGCGACGCCCTCTCAGCAGGTCTGCGTGGTGGTGTGTGGGTCGGGATCTCCGCCAGCTGCCGTCGGGGCGTCCGGACGTCGCGGTCGAGCAGTGACCTGGCCGGTTGGGCGGTCGGCGGGCGCAAGGGTGGCACTCGGGAGAACCGTGCGTTTTTGGAGTCGAATCCTGCGAGTTAGATCGGCGGCGTACCCTCAGGCGCCCGAGAGGGCCGGCGGGTCGAGCCTTCTTAGTGCGGTGCTCGCCGGGACCACTGGCGCTCGCCGTATGACGCCGCAGCCGCGGCCTGACCTCACCCGGGCAGCTCGCGGACTTGTGCAGTCGATCGTCAGCCGCTGATCCGGCTTGGCGGCGGATTGTCTGCCTCGCGGCTAGTGTTCGGGAGGGAATATCAAGTCATGATGGTCGCTCGGCTCGCGCACTGCGATCGCGACTACGCGGCTAGTGGCCAAAGCGTTTCCAGCGCGGCTGGCGTTCGGAGGACGCTGGGGCGCTCGGCATTTCGCGGGACTCGCGGGGACGCACCCAGATCTCCTCCACAAGGATGATCGCGCTCGCGAGGATCGGGATGGCGATAAGCAGGCCGAAGAACCCGAAGAGGGCGCCGACCGCGACGACGCCGAGTGCGATCACGGCCGGGTGCAGATGCACGGTGCGTGCCATGACGACCGGGCCGATCACGTTCGCCTCGATCTGGTGTACCGCGACATAGATCGCGAGCACCACCAGCGCCTTCGTCGGAGAGATCGTTAGCGCGTAGCCGACCGGCGGGATCGCGGTCACAATCGAGCCAAGGTATGGGACGACCTCCGCCACGCCGCTCAATACGGCGAAGAAGAGGGCAAAAGGAAGCCCGACGATCAGGCCCAGGGAGAGGTAGAGCAGTAGGGCGACCAGCACCATTGCGATCAGCAAGCCCCTCATCCACCCGAGCATCGCGGTGCGCAAGCGCATCAGCACTCGCACGGCCTCGGGGCGCTGTGAGAGAGTGAACAGCCGCACCACGCCGTCCATCAGGGGCTGCGGCTGGGCGGCGATGAAGTACGCGGTCATCACCGCGATCACAATGCCTGCGACGATGCTGGTCGCGGTGATCCCGACCGACTCGAGCGCGCCGAGGTAGTGGGTGGGGTGGTGGACGTAGGTGCCGACGGCGTGCTGGACGCGGGCGGCGACGCGCCCTGGCTTGACCCCGGTGAGGTGGCCGAGCTGCACCTCGGCGGAGTACACGAGCGCGGGCGCCGCCTTGACCAGCGTCTTGGCCTGCGAGACGATCGTCGGCACGAGCAACGCGATCAGCCCGCCCACGGCGACTAGCCCGCTGACCAGGCCGATCAACGCTCCGAGCGGCTGCGGAATGCTCCAGCGTCGCAGCACGGCTCCACACCACGCGAGCGGCAGGCTCAGGATAATCGTCACCATCACCGCCAGCAGCAGCGTCAACAGCTGCTGGACGAGCAAGCCGACCACGATCAGGATCGCGCCCAGGAAGATCGCGCCATATACCGCCTGCTGCGTGCCGGCCGCACCGGACGGGCGCTCGGTGACCGGTGGTCGTAGGGGTCTCGCCACCACACCGGCGCGCCCGGCGCGGCGTTCCATCGGAAAGATCCAGAGCTCCTGGATCGCGATCAAGGTCAGCGACAGCAGGGGAATTGCGATGAACAGGCCGATCACGCCGAACAGCGCCCCGGCGATTAGCACGGCAATCGCGACCGCCGCCGGGTGCACGCTGACCGACCTACCCATGATCAAGGGCAGCACGAGGTTTCCCTCCACCTGATTGACGACCACATAGACGACGGTCACGAGTACCGCCTCGTGCAGCGACTGCGACAGCCCCAACAGGATCGGCGGGATCGCGCTGATCACCGACCCGTAGTTGGGAATCACGGTCATCAGCGCCGAGAAGACCGCGAAGCCCACCGCGAACGGCAGCCCGATCAGCTTCATCCCGATGAACAGCAAGCCGCCGAGCACGAGCATGTCAAGCGCGATCCCCCGCAGCCATCCCAGCCATGCCGCCCGGATCCGGCCCAGGACGCGCACCAGCTCGCCACGGCGCTCAAACGGTACGAGACGGACCAGGCCCCGGATCAGTGGATCCGGGTTGATCGCCGCGTAGAGCGCACTGATCAGCACGACGATCGCTGCCCCGATCACGCTCGCCGCGCCGAGCGCGATCGACGACAGCGGTCCGAGCAGCTTGGCGGGATGCTGCGTATAGCGGCTGGCGAGCTGCTCAGCGGTCCTCGACACCGTCCCCGGCTTAAGATGGAAGTGGTGCTCGGCGCGAGTCACCAGGCCCGGAAGCTCGTTCACAAACGCCTTTACTTGATCGATGAACGGCGGCACGATCAAAAACGCCAGCAGCGCCACGATCGCGAACCCGGCGAGCAGACACACAACCGCACCAACCCCCCGAGGGACGCCAAAGCGCTGAAGCCACGTCGCCCCAGCCGCGAGTGGAAGCGCGATGATGATTGCGATCACCACCAGCACCAACAACGTCACGAGCTGCTCGAACAGCAGGCCTGCCGCCACCAGCACCGCCACAAGCAGCACGGCGCGGTAGGGCAGGCGATCGGACATCTGCTGGTGTTGTTACGCGGTCACGCGCCCCTCACGCGTGCCTTAGCTTCTTCGAGGTATACCCGGGTTGCCCGGTCCGGAAGACGACGTCCGGCATCACGCAGACGCACCGACGATCGGCTATCTCAAGCACCGGCGGGGGTGACGCTGAGCCAAGCGCCCCCCGGGAACCTGCTTGCCAGTCCCGGCTCCATCGCGACGACTGCGTATGACGCTCCGGCCACACCGCGCAGGCGGCAAAACCAGTTGACATCGCTCGCGATCTCCTCGGCCGACCACACGAGCAGGGCGAGCCGAAAGAGCAGCGTCGCGGCGACGTGCACCGGGCCATCGGTCAGCCGGGCGAGGGCACCGGCGACTAGCTCACGGATGTGGTGTCCGGTCGCTGAGCGCATCGGTGCTCGACGTCGCACGCCGGGCGCCGACGCATCAGCGTCGTTGTAGGTCCGTATGGCCAGTACATCTGAAATCGGTCGCCTGCATATCGGGGTTGGCTCAGTCAAGGGGTTCGGTTATGTCGTTGATGGTGATGTCGATGCGGTCGAGCTCGGCGCCGGTGAGGGTGGGAACGCGGCGGTCGAGGATGTCCCGTACGGCGTCCGCAATCCGTTCGATCGCGGGACCGAAAGTGACGATCAGTCGGATCGTGACGCTGAGCCTGCGGGGCTGTTGTGGGTCTTGCGGGCCGAGCTCGACGGAGGCGAAGGCCACGTCGGGCGCGGTCGCCGCGAGCCGCTGGATCATTCGACTCACGACGGTGTGGCTGATGCGGGTCTCTCCGCGGGGATGACCAAGCAGGATCGAGTCGGCGAGGTGGCCCGCGAGGGTGTGCACGCGCGCCATGATTCTGACGGTGAGGCCTTCTGGAATCGGGACTGGCTCCTGGGCCAGCGATTGAACGTGCACCCAGTCTTGCCGGAGGCGGCGAAGGGCGGCTTGGCAGTAAGGACAGTTGTCTTGGTGCGTCGGGTCGGGGGCGCGCTGGTCGTCGGCGACCTGCTCGAGGAGAGCCTCGAGTGCGATCCCGCAAGGAAGTTGCTTGTCGTAGGCGTTCATCGCCAGGCCGCCGTTTGCTCGAGCACGGCGAGCCGCGCGCGGTGGATGCGTCCCTTAACGGCCGGCAGGCTGGTGTCGAGCACATCGACTAATTCTTGATAGGAGAGCCCTTCGAACTCTCGCAAGACCAGCGCGGCTCGCTGCTCGGCGGGAAGCATGCCTATCGCGCGAGTAACGGCGCGTAGCCGTTCGCGCTGCTCGGCCGTTTCAGCGAGGTCTGGCCCCGCCGTCTGCGGTTCGAGCCCGTGAAGTTGCTCGGCGGGCCGCCGCTTGGCTATCAAATCTAGACAGCGGCGAGTGACGATTCGATAGAGCCAGGTGCTCACGGCGCTGTGGCGGCGAAAGCTGCCCAGGCTGCGCCAGGCCCGGACGAACGTTTCTTGGGTGACGTCCTGAGCGTCGGCTCGGGAGTCGAGCATCCGCAGCGCGACGCGGTAGACAACGGCCTGGTGGCGGCGGACGATCGCTTCGAACGCGGCCAAGTCGCCATCTTGGGCTGCTTCAACCAGGATCGCGTCATCGACCTGGCCGCTCACGTCAGGGTCTACTGGCGGTCAAGACGAGTCGGGGCGGGCGTGTGAGATCGTTCGCTGTGCGCTCGCGATGCCCGTTCGGGGTGCCACTTGGTCAGCGGGGGGCGCTTCGGGAGCGCTGGAATCGCGATTGCATCTCTCCGAGGTCAACTTCGCCTTCCAGCACGCTGCCGACGGCGTAGAAGATGCCGGCACCAACCAGGCACAGGATCGCGTCACCGAAGTTAAACCCGATCCAGGCGGCCACGAACAAAAAGCCGAGCAGACCCAGGTGTTGTTTGATGGTCATTGTTAGTGAAGCTCCCTTCTGTGCCGACGGTCGTAGCCTGTCAGCGTGATGTTTACGGGCATAGCAGGCAGTTCATGCTGCTCGAGCGCGTCGGCAACGCGCCGCTGGGTGTCTTGCAGGGTGTCGGCGAGACCGCGGGCGCGGCGCACGCTCAGATCGACCGAGAGAGCGTCGACGGAGTAGCGCCCGCGCGCGCCGCTGACCGCTTGGTGGGTGCTCGCGGCGACCTCGGCGAGGCGCTCGATCGCGCGGGGCTCGACGATCACTTCTCCCTGAGCATCAGCGCTCAGCGACAAGTCACGGCGGGCCAGGTAGGGGCGGGGAAGCTGCTTGAGCGCGAGAAATCCGAACACGAAGAAGGCTACGACGCCGGCGCCCGCGAGGATGGCCCGGGTAGTGGTGCCGTCCACCTTGGCGGGGGTGAGTTCGCTGAGCCAATTGAACGCGGTTCGATACCCGCTGATTGCATTGACCGTCGAGGGCGCGACCTTCACCGCGAGCAGCACCAGCATCGCCCCATACCAGATCAGCGCTAGCGCCAGTATCAGCGGCACCAGCCGCCCGATTAGGGTCAGGACAGATGTCCGCTCCCGCACCCGCTGCCGAGGCATCTACTCCACCCTCCCGCCACGCTGGGGCACCTCGACGCGAGTCTTTAGCTTGAATGGCTCGGTCAGCCCACGGAGTTGATCGCGCACAGCACGCTGTACCTGGCCCGGATCGGACGGGCGTGTTCGCGAGGCGCGCACGCCCAGGCGGCCGCCAGGCCGGCGCAGCGGCCGGACGCGAACGCGGGCCTGCGTTACGCCGCGCGCCTGCTCAACCAACGCCGTGGCCACTTGAGCAAGGGGACGCCGGCGGGCGGCAAGCGTCCCGTGCTCGCCCTGGGCGAGGGTGACCAGCCGCTCACGGCGCGGCACGAAAATCCCGGCCAGCAACAGCAGGCCGAGCAGGACCGCGCCCAGGCCGCACAGACCCGCGATTACGGCGACCGACCCAGACGCCTCAAGCTGTCCAAACCAGTGACCAACCGTGGCACGCAGCGACGCGAGATGCAAAAGCCTTGCCAGACGACCCAAACTCGGTCCGCTCGTTCCCGTCCCGATGCAGAACACCGCCAGCACGATCCCGGCAACCGCCAGCGCCCCGAGTGCCAGAAACCCGACCAGCCGCACCAGCAGGCGAGCAACGGCAATCACGACGGCTGCTCCCCATCCGCCGGCGCCGAAGGCCGGGGTGCGATCGGATCTGAAGCCTTCGGATCTGAAGCCGAGACGGACGGTGCCCGGGGCGGCGGCTCGTGGGCGATGACCTCCTCGCGCTCGCGCGCGACCTCCTCCCGCTCATGCGCCACCAACTTCCGCTCCTGCGCCACCAACGTCCGCTCCTGCGCCACCTCTTCCCGCTCTCGCGCGATCTCAGCGGCGAACGTCTCTTCACGCTCCGGCGCCGCCTGAGCAGCGAGCGTCTCCCGCACCGCTGGAGGCCTCGGGGGTGTGTGTGGATCCGAAGTCGACACGGGCGGCGCCGCTGGCGTCGGTGGCGCCGTGGCGGCGAGTGCCTCTTCCCGCTCCCGTGCCGCCTGCTCCGAGATCTCCCCAGCGCTCAGCACCCGGACAAACCCAACGTTCACCTCCCCCAGCTGGTCAACCAGCCCCTCACGCCGGACACGAGCCCGTACCTTGCTTCGAACCTCCTCGCCGAGCTCCAACAGCGGCACGATCCCAGCAACCAGGCAGAGATCGACCTCGTAGCGGCCATCGGCTTGCGCGATCACCGACACACCCCGCAACAACCCCTTCGGATCAGCGGTCACGCACAAGCCGTGCTGCCCCGCATCCGCTCCCACCACCCCAGACACCCCCGAGGCAGCCTTGAGCGCAACCTGCGCCAAGCGCAAACGAGGGCAATCCCCTACCCGTGGCGGTGACACGGCCGGCGGCATCGATCGGCTCACTGCACGCGAGCCTGCTCCGGGACCTCGTCGCCCGGGAAGTACAGATCGTTGACCGACACGTTGACCTCGGTCACCGACAGGCCCGTGATCCCCTCGATCCGCTTGATCACGTTCTCGCGGACCGCCTGCGATACCCGCGGGATCGACTCCCCGTACTCCACCACCACAGTCAGATCGACCGCGGCCTCCCGCTCGCCGACCTCCACCGACACACCCTGCGAGCGCTCATCCCCAACCCCCACCCGCTGAGTCACACTCCCTACTGCCCGCGCGACCCCGCCGCCGAGCTCATACACCCCACGCACCTCCCGTGCCGCGACGCTTGCCACCTTCGTCACCACCGCATCAGCGATCGTGGTGTGGCCACGCTCAGTCTGCAATGCCGAATCTGAACCCGCGCCCTCCGCACGACCCGCTCCGCCACGCGAAGCCGTCGACGCTCGCTCCGCTCGCTCAGTACCTGCTGTGCTCTCTTCTGCCATCGGATACCTCCATCGAAAGTTCGCCTGCTCCTGAAACTTGGACCGAGCCCACACCGAAAAGTTCTGCGAGCGTGTCCGTCTTTCTGTGTAGGCGCACCTAGTCGGGTAGGCGGTCTTCGAAGTGGATCGCCTCCCAGGCGATCGTGGGGCTGGAGGCAGTCAGGTCCAAGGCCAGCTCCCGTTGACCTCGATGTCGTAGCCGTGGCTGTAGGGGCGAGGCATCGCCGTAGTGGTGGGAAAACTGGCCTGGCGCAAACCAACGTCCACAAGCTCGCCGTGGTGCAGCCGGGGACAGCGTGATTATCCCCGTTTGGCCCCCCGCCCCGGCCCGGCCATGAAACGGAACTACGGATCGTCGCGCCGGCGCGCTCCGGTTCCGCCCACACCATCTCCGGCCTTGGCAGTTCGTATCGGGCTGGTGACAGCCTGGGCGCGTGCACGATGGCGGCCGCGCGGCCGGACAGCGTGCGGCAAACCTCGCCGGACTGCGCCTTGCACTTGGGGCAGCGGCGCTGGCGCCATCCGCGCGCGTGGTGCAGATGCGCAGATAGGTCAGGTCGCCGTATCCAGTACGCGGATCGCTGGCAGCGCGCTCCGGGCACCGCACGACAGCGCGGGCACCACTCCTCGAGCCACGACGCCCGGTCGCTCACGGTGCCTCCGCACGACGCCGATCGCCATACCAGTCACGAAGCAGCCAGAGGCGCCCTTCTGATTCTCGTGCACCCCAGGTGCACCCTAACGGGACTCGGCCAAAGCTCCGTCCGGCTCCCCGCGAACCGAAAAAGTACTACGAAATCCAGGAATCCTTCGCGAGTGGGCGATCCAGGACTCGAACCTGGGACCTCTTCCTTATCAGGGGTCGGAGCGTGGCGGCCGCACTGGACCCAATAGGGGCATTTGCAGGCAAAACCTGCCACAGCCGGTTCGGCCTGAGGGTGTTTGCAGGCCCGATTCCGTGGGCCGGGGCTTCCAAACGGCTTCCATCGTGCCTTCGGAAAGAAGGCCATAATTCGAAAGCCTACGTGTAGGATTAGGGGCGTGACCAAACGCCAATCCCAGCAGGTGGCTCACGCCGTGGTGGAGCTTACCGACGCTCGCGACGACCTCGCCGCCGGTAACGACGTCGCTGCCGCCGTCAAGCGCATTGATGAGGCGCTGGCGCTGCTCGATCAGGCCGCGCCGTCACCAGGGCTTCCCGTCGCTGAGGCTGCCGCGTACTTAGGCGTGTCTGAGCCAACGGTCCGTGACTGGCTGAAGCGCGGCGTGCTCAACCGGGTGGCGGGTTCGCGGCCCGCCCTGATCGAGCGATCAAGCCTCCGTCACGTCCACCGGCTGATCTCGGAGCTGCGCGAGCGGGGCAAAGACCGCGACTGGCTTCGCTCGCTAATGGACTACCTCGACGATCTTGCCGTAGTGAGGAGCCCTGCGGTACAGCGCGGGCTGGCGGAGTTCAAGGCCGGTCGGTTCGAGCCCGCATAGTGTCGTTCACGGTCGTGCGGCTCCCCAGCGTGACGCGCGTGGTGGAGCGGGAGCTGAGCCAGCGCGAGCGCCGCGCCTACGATGCGGCGGTCGAAGCTCTCAAGGGAGAAGGCTGCCGCGCCGGCGGCAAGCGGCTGGCGGGAACCGACATGGGCGATTACCCGCTCTGCCAGCGCGCGCTGTACGGATCGTGGCGGATGGTGACGGCCTACCTGCCGGACGGCCGCATCCTGATCGTGGAGGTCAGTCGCCACACCGCGATCGATAGCCCGTCTGCCAGGCTCGCGGAGACCGTCCCAGGCCTCTCGCCCGTGGGGCGCCACCGCGCCGACCAGCCTCCTTGCTGCGACGATGCGGCCTCGCCTCCGAGTGTCGATCCCGACCTCGAGAAGCTGCTGTTTGAAGTCTCCGGCCTCGCGCCGCCTCGAGCTACGGCGTCTCGCGGTCGTCGACGTCGAGCGCCGTCCTCAGGACGCCGCCATACTCGGCGACCATCCGGGACCGCCGCATAGACCGGCGCCGAGCGTCGGCGATCTCGCGGACGTAGACGGTGCGGGTCACAGTCGCATCGCGGTGGCCGAGCAGAAAGGCCACCTCGTCGACACTCTCGCCAGCCAGGAGAGCACGCGACGCGACGGTATGCCGGAACGAGTGCATTGACGGCAGAGCGCCCTGTGGGACCGGCATCGGGCTCCCGTCAGCGTCTTCCTCGTGCAGGACCGGGAAGGTCGGCCGGCCGTGTTCGTCTTTGGCCTGTTCCTGCGCCTTCCTGAGCGCCCGCGCCACGTTCCGCTGTCCGAGCGGGCGACCGGTCTTCGTCGCGAATACGAATCCATCGGGCGCTGTGTCGCGGGCGCCGAGCTTGTGACGGACGAGGACCAGCGCGAGCTCGCGCGGGATCGGCACGGTCCGGGCGGATCCGTCGGTCTTCGTCGGCCGACGAATGCCCTTCCGATCCACCTGGAACGCGAACGTCAGCTCCGCGTCCTCCACGTGATCCAAGCGAACGTCGCCCCAGGTGAGCCCGCAGAGCTCGGACATTCGGGCTCCGGTCAGAGCAGCCACCGTGAACATCGTGCGGTAGGGCTCGGTAGCGGCCGCGATCGTCTGCGCGATCTGCTCGGTCGTGAAGATCGCTCGCCGCTTGGCCAGCGATACCTTCGGCCGTTCGGACGACAGCATCAGCGTGGTCGGACTTGTCCCTGTCCAGCCCAGCCGACGGGCGGCGTACTTGTAGATCCGGCCAGCGACTGCGAGCACGACGACGATGGTCGCCTCGCTCTTCCCCAGCTGACGCAGCTCCCGGACCAGCGCCGCCAGATCATCTGGCGTGATGCTGTCAAGCCGCTGCTGCCCGAACCGCGGCCGTAGATGCTGCTCGACAGCATTCCCGTAGCCCGCGCGCGTCGATTCTCGGAGATCCAGGACGGGTCCTGCGATCCAGAGATCAGCCGCCTCGCCGAACCGCAGCCGCGAGTCCGGGGCCATAACCTCGCCTCGTCCACGGCGAGCAAGTAGCTCGTCCCGGAGCTTGCGTGCCGCCAGGATTCCGCCGTCGACCGTACGCCAGCGCTGGATGCCAGCCGCGTCCTTGAAGCCCACCTCGAGCACACCGCTCGACCGGCGATAGATGTTCCGCTCGACTCGAACGCGGCGCGGACTGCCGTCGTCGCCGCTCATGAGACGGCCCTCAACCCGTTCGAACGCGTCCGGCTTGTCGGACGTGACGACCGCCGCCACTCATCAAGCTCGTCGCGCCGGAAGGAGAGCTTGCAGCCCGGTCCGTCCTGATGCGTTGCGATCGACCGCTCTGCGGCGAGCTTCCTGATCGTGTCTCGGTGGACGCCCAGATACACGGCCGCTCGTCGGGTGTCCATCCACTCCTCGACCGGCTCAGACTCCGTCTGGCTTCGCTCAGTCAGGCGTTCGACAACCAGATCAGCGAGGCGTCCGAGAAGGACGTCGATCAGGTTCGGCTCGTTGCTGCTCGGCAGATTCGCCATTTGCAGCAGGGGCGCGTCAAGGCTTGGGGCGTTGAGCTGGAGCGCTGAACCGGGTCGCTCCGCGGTGGCGTACGCTGTCATCGTCGGGACCTCCCATTGGGTCTCGGCCGGGCCTCGGGGTGTTCCAGCACCGCCGAGGCCGTCTTTTGTCCTTACACGAGTAACCTACACTAGGCCTCGGACGGAACCGCTGACGCGTGTAAGGATCATCGGCTGACGGGTGTACGCTCTTCAGGAATGCCGCGACGAGTTGCCCTCGAAGATCTGATCGACGCCCATGACGTCGCTCAGATCCTGGGTCTAGCCCACCGCAACACGGTCAGCGAATACCTCGCCCGGTATGACGGCATGCCTCGGCCCGTTCTGAACCTAGGTCGCGGCCGGCCGATGCTCTGGCTCCGTCCAGAGATCGAGCGATGGGCCGCGACAAGAAAGCCGCGCGCCCGTGGCCGGCCGCCGACACACTGACTACATCATCGCTCCACTCGACCCTGGGACACGAATGCCCAGGAATTCTTTCTGTTCCATCGAGTTCCTCTCCACCTACCCAGCCTCCACTCCCGATCTGGCGACGGGCCCGGATGGGCCGTCGTCAGATCGGGAGTAAGCCCGCGGCAGGCGACGCTGGAAGCCCCGGAGCTTCTCCCGAGCCGCCGCGGCCGCGGCCCTGGCAAGCTGGCCGGATGAGGCCCTCGACTCCGCTCGGGGGGACCGGGAATGCTCCGGTCAGGTCGGCATCATAAGCCGGACGACTTCCTGGTCCTTCCTCTCATGCATATTCCCTGCGATTCCCTTGGTGACGACGTCCCCCGGCCTCGTGCTCCGGCAAGAGGCTCGCCCTCAGCACGCGGGCGCGACACGCTCTGCCGCTTTCCGGTAGCAAGCAGCGCGTCATTCCTGACTTGAGCTGGGTGCCAACTGATCTACGTTCCACCGCCGGCGATGACCAAAGCCGCTAGGGCCGTGCGCCAGATGGCCACGGTGCAGGGTGGTAGTCGTCACCGCTGTCGATTGCCGTGTCGGTGCGCGCGGAGCAAGGGTCGTTCTCAGGCGGTGCACGTCGTACGATCTTCCTGCCGACCGCTGCACCCCCGAGGGGCGTGCCAGGACACGCAACATCTGCGTGCGTCTGAAGATCTCCCACTGGAATCAACCTCGGCGCACCCATACGATTGTCACCAGATTTCCGCCGCGCTCGACGTTGTTCGACGCCGTAGGACAGATCGATCACGATCCGCTTGTCCCGCACGGTGACCCCTCCGGCCGTCCGTTCCGGGAAACGCGTCTCGACAACGATCAGAGCCGTCCACCCGCCGTCGGCTATCGCCGACCACATAACGACGTCTCGAACCTGCCTTTCGTCCGGAGCCCCTAAACTCAGCGCAGCAACCATCCGAAGGTAATCGTAGAGGTGACTGGGAGAGGATCGATCGTCTCGAACAGCCCAGCTGTAACCCTGTCGGCTGCGCCTAGATGCGTTGCTGCGACCCTGACCGCTCTTTGAGTTGGTCCAAATACGGCGTCGCGACCAAACGCTGACATCGCGCGGTTGAGAGCCTCCACTTCGCGATCCATGGCGTCGACGTGCGCTAGGTCCGCGACCCATTCGGCCCCGGTCCACCTGAGCGGGGAGCCGAATCGCCTCGGCGTGACCACAAGTGCTGAACGCCGGCTGATCGGTATGACGTAGCTTGGCAGCTCCCCGAGTGGTGTGGCTGTAAGCGCGTAGCCTCGGTCGCTCGTCACGATTTCGGCATTGGATGAGAAGTGAACAATCGTCCAGCGAGCAGCGAGAATCGGGGCGAGTAGTACCTGGAAGTCGATCAGGCGGGCACCGGTGGCCTTGTCGCCGCTGCTCCCTGGGAGAAATCGCAGGTCTGGCGGTAGCCGCTGCGGGTACTCCCGCTTGAACTCCGGTCCCCGCGCGAAAAGACCCGCAACAAATGGGACTGCGGCCCTCCCCCATAGGTGGGCATCAACCGCATCATGGTGTCGCTCGAGGTGTCCAGCGCCAGCGGAAGAGTTCGTTCGTACCCCCACGCCGTGTCTACAGCCCGATACCTCCGAGGCCCCCTCCCTCAACGTCATAGAGGCCAATCTCCCTAGCGACCTTCGCCGCCGAGCTGACGTATGGTCGTGGCGCCTCGGTGCTCGCCACCCAAAGTGGTCTTGAGCGCGGCTGCTTGGCTGCGTCGCACGAGAAGCGTCCGAGCAACGCCGCAGGTAGATAGTGCTGGTAGGTCCCGATGGTCGAGGAGCCGGACGACATCGCTGACGGTATTGACGCACATGTCGCCGATCGGCACGAGCACGGGATGGCATCATTGGCGCGCCCGACCTGCGCACGCCAACGATGATGGGGATGTGGGTGAGCTCAAACGACCTCGAGAGAGATCCCGTACGGGAGGCACTTGATCAGCTACGCAGTGCTGGGTTGCACGGCGAAGCTGCCGCACACGCATTGGCTTCTGAAGAGCGGTTTGCGCTGCCGTCGGCCGACGAGCTTGACGACCTCAAGATTCTTGTGTTCGAGCGGGACGGCTTTCCGGGGAAGCAAGGACTAGTCGTTGGTCTGTACGTGGATGTCATCTTCGGTCGCCGCTCGCTCGCGGCAGGTATAGCGCTGTTGCGCGCTGACGCGACACAAGACGTTGTATCGGCGGAATACGTTGAAGCCTTGGAGCTCGTTGCCGCGTCGCTTGTTACACAAGGTCGAGCACGTCAGGCATTTCTTCTGTCCGCGCTTCTCCTCGCGGCAGTCGAGACTGTCATCGGCGCGGCATCCACGCCGTGGATCATGGCGGCTCGGCCCTTCATCCAATCGGCAGCAGCGCTGCAGGCCGTCACTGAGCCGCAAATCAGGGAGATCCTGCCTGAGGCTCGGACCGTAGCGGTTTCCGTGGTAGCGGCAGCCCGGGCGACGACCGATCCAGCGATCCTCAGCACGACCCTATCTGCAGCAGGGCAGTACTGGTGGACGCTTGCGAAGATTGATGCCGCCGACCGCGAGCAGCTTCTCAAACGTGCTGAAGAGTTGGTCAGGGAGGCCGCGTCGCTCCGAGAGGGCGCTGAACGCGGGCGCACGTTGGCCACGCTCGCGCAACTGCAACGCGATCTCGTTGAGCATGGGGCGATCGTCCCAGCTGAGGTCGGGCGTACAGCCCGTGAGGCGATGCACCTGGTCGACAAGGGTGCCCGCCCACTCCAATGGTTGGCTGCACGCGGCGTGCTTCGTGCGGTGGCGCCTACTGCGTCGGAGTTCCTTCCCGTCTCTTCGATCGAAATGCTCGAAATTCGCGCCAGTCATGGAGACCAGGTCGCCTGTGAGTGCCTCACCGCTGAACTGGGCTATCGCCAGGCCTGGGTTAGGTCGCATGAGGCCGCGGCCCTCTATCAGGAGGTCAAGCCTCGCATTGATTTCGCTAGGAGCGTCGACGAGAAGGGCCGCCGAGCTCTCCTGACTGCGGCGTCGCATTGCATTGACGAAGGTGTTGTGCCATGCGAGGAGCTAACAGATACGGAGGCGAACCGGGCGTTCGCCCGGACAGAGGCTTTCAGCGCTGACAAGCGCCTGTTGGCGCGTCTCCATCTGGCCCTCCATGCTACGGACGGACAACCGGCGCTCTCGTGGGCTATTGCGGAGGGCCCACCGCTGGTATCTGCGGTGGAATCAACGCACATCCAGGAAGTGGCAGTCCACGCGTTAGCTGAGGTTCACGCGTCAAGAGCGATCTCGCCCGGATCCAGCACGTTCTTTGCATTTCGGTGCGCAGTTCTCTGCGCCAGCACGTTCGCACAGCTAGGTATGGAACATCGGGCGAGCGACCAGCTGCACATCGCACTCGATCTCGTACAGACGTGGGCGCACGTCCGGCCTGCCCACGAGGAGGCGTCGTGGCTTGAGGCGCATAGCGAGTTGCAAGCGATTCTCGATGCGTGCTTGCGCGAGGCCGCAATGTTGGACGCCGACCTCGCTGAAACGATGCGCGAGTGGCTGTTGAACGTCGGCCGTGCAACGTCGGCTGCCGCATACGGTGGCGGACTTGCGACACCGCTGACGGCGGTGGCACATAGCGAGGCTTTCAAAGGAGCCGTCACGTCACGCATGCTGTCGAGCCCCGGTCCGGTGCCAGACGATCCGCACAGTCGTGAGCTCCTGACGCACATCGACGCGATCCGGGCCGAGGAGTCGCAGGGCATCCCGGCTGTACTTCCAACGCTGGCAGGCGAAGAGCTTCAGCTCTGTGCATGGTTACATCCTCGCGAGCAGCTCGCGGGTTCATCAGCGACACAGCGGCGTCGTAACCTCGAGTCACGCTACGACGATCTCCGCACGAGAATAGCGGTTGCTCTGCGACCTCCATGGGCGTTCGGGTTGCGAGAGCTGCCGCACGAGCTTGTAGACGACCAGCTCGACGATGCCACGGCGCTTCTAGATCTCTTT
The DNA here is from genome assembly GCA_963731355.1 of uncultured Solirubrobacterales bacterium. GTDB lineage: Bacteria > Actinomycetota > Thermoleophilia > Solirubrobacterales > Solirubrobacteraceae > Palsa-465. Next base: position 119,857 of record CAVSUS010000014.1, read on the forward strand.
CTGGGTCGCGATGATGCCGGACGGTACTGCACATATGGGATGCTGTTTTTCCGGAAGTCGTGGCAGCGTTATGGAACCGTCCATGGCTTTCCGGAGCTTGAGGCAAGAGTCAACCCGGCAGATGACACGAGCTCTCTACTTGTGGACGGGGTCGCGCCGCTCGTGGCGGCGCTCCGGTACCACATCCAGGAGCCGCCCGGCCCGCGAGTCGTTAGCCGGGCCGGCACAGCGGCTCTTGCATCGGTCTCAGAGCATACTCTCGGCAAGCTCGCGGATGATCTCCCTGGGCTCCGAGCAGCCGGCTGCGAGCATCTGGTCGTTTGTCCTCATGGGCCGCTTGCGTTCGTGCCCTTCCATCTTCTGCCTGTCGGGGAGTCATTCCTCGCCGACATATTCACCGTCACCACAATCCCGAGCATCGGGTCTATGTTGAAGTCGGCTCGAGGTGCTCTGCCGCAACCAACGGTGGAGCTCGGCATCGTCTCCTCCGCAAACGGCGGCGTCCCGTTTGGCTTCCGAGCGGAGCCTCGGTTGGCGGAGCAGGCCATAGAGCTCAGCGCCGCGATTCGGGGCGCGGAATCCCTGCCCGACCAGAGGGCTACGCCGGCCGCGGCACTCGACCTGCTTGCGCGCAGCCGGTACGGCCATATCGCTGCCCACGGCTCAGCTCTCGGCTCAGCTCCGGCGTTTCACTGCCTGTATCTCGACGCTGCCGAGCAATCCGACGGGCGACTATTCGCGCACAATGTGGTCGCGACCGACCTGCGCGGGGTTGAACTCGTGACCCTTTGCGCGTGCGAAACCGCCTTAGGTCGCGTCGATCCTGCCGGAAATTTTCGCGGTCTTCCGACAGCCCTTCTTGCAAGTGGCACCGGAGCTGTCGTCGCAACGCTATGGCCGGTCTCCGCGGACGCTGCCCTGTATTTCTTTGCGCGCCTGCACTCGGAGCTCCCAAGGCACGGAGACAGATTGGTCGCCTACAGGGATGCGCAACGGGCCACGCGCGATCGATTTCCCAATCTGGCTGATTGGGGTGCATTTACATACATCGGAGATTGGAGATGCGAGGATGGAAGTAAGGATCTCAATGCCCCCTATAGCGCGGGAGGTCGAGGCGACGCCGACGGTCCAGCCGACGCTCGGCCGCAGCGCGGACATTGAGAGTCGGGTGACAGTGGGCGTCTCCGATGTGGTGAACGTGGCCGATGATGTAACGACGAACCTCTCCGGCGGGAGCAACTCGATATTCGCCCGAGTGAGCATGCGCGTAAGTTTCAGGCCGGCGCCGGAAGAGTACTTCGAGCGAGTCTTGGTTTCTGTGCTCCTCCAACCGGTTGATCCGCCGAGCGAAAGGCGACCTATAGCACGTGCACTGGAGCCAAGCCGCCTATCGTCAGGCGTGTACACCGTCCAAAACGGTCTGGTACTCGGTGTACGGGCTGCGTCGCCAATCATAGAAGCGAAGGCCGAAATGTCCGAGTCGGTGAAGAAGGAGATGCGGCCGCCTTACGTAGTTGCCGCCGGCGAAGGAGAGTCCGAGCTGGAGTGGCGGTACCAGAGGACGGAAACGGTCGCACTGGAGGGGGTCTACGAAATGGCGATGATCGCGCAGATCGACAAGGACACGAAAGCGGAAGCGTTTATCTCGCTAGCTGGCAGCGTTGTGGCTCGTGGACAGAGGACCGACGTGGTGTGGGAGATTGAAGACACACTTGCGCGGGTCCCGCTCAGGCTGATTTAGAGCGGTCGGCTCGAAGCGACGTAACAGTCCATGCGGACTCCGCCGCTCCGCAGCGTACTCGGCAGCCTTTCCTGAGGCGGTGGCTTGGTTGCCTAATCCGCAAGATCAGCGAGGGCCGCCCGAGCGCTTGCAGCTATCTCCTGGTTGCCAGATCTGCTCGCCTGAAGAAACTCCGCGCGGGCCGCGACAGCGTTCCCACGTTCGAGACAGAGGACACCGAGGTTGAATGCGGCTCTGTCGACGCCGGCATCCGCCGCCCGACGGTAGGCGGCGACGGCGCCGTCGATGTCACCGCGTTTGTGGAGGAGGACGCCAAGGTTGAACCAGCCAATATCGCTACCGCGGTCAGCAGCCCGCCGATACGCCGCCTCGGCCTCGGTTAGACATCCGGCCGTCTGCAGGTGACGCCCGAGATTGATCGCGGCCTCGGCGCTCCCTCGCTCGTCGGCTCGCCGCCAAGCCGCCACAGCAGCGGCGACATCGCCGCGGTTGCTGAGCACGAGCCCAACGGCATATCCGGCGTCGGCGCTGCCGCGCTCGTCGGCTCGCCGCCAGGCGTCTTCGGCAAGTTCCGCGTCCCCGCGCTCCGAGTACACGACACCAAGACGGTACGCGCCATCGGCGCTGCCGCGCTCGTCGGCTCGCCGCCAGGCGTCTTCGGCGCCTTCCGCATCCCCGCGCTCCGATAGCAGGAGACCAACGCTGAAGGCGCCATCGGCGCTCCCGCGCTCGTCGGCGCGGCGCCACGCGGACTCAGAGCCAGCAGCATCTCGACACTCGTCACGAAGGAAGACCGCGAGGTTCCGCGCCCCGTCGGCGCTCCCACGTTCGTCTGCCCTTCTCCATGCAGCCTCCGCGCCGTCCAGATCGCCCCGCTCGAACAACAATAGCCCCAAGGACACCGCGGCTTCTGCGTGGCCCCTCTGATCCGCCCGGTCAAACGCGACCTCGGCTGCGAGAAGATCTCCGCGCTCGCGCAGCAGTCGGCCGAGTCGTGCCGCTCCCTCGGCATCACCTCGCTCGTCCGCTCGACGCCAGACTTCCTCGGCACCTGCAACGTCTCCGTGTTCCTCAAGGATCAATCCGAGGAGGAGACTGGCATCAGCGCTGCCGCGCTGTTCCGCGTAAGCGAATGCGTCCACTGCGTGTTGGAACCGTCCCTCGCGGCTCGCGCGGACACCGAGGCCGAGCGCGTCCTCAATTCTGGTAGCCCGAAGAAGCTTCTTCCATACGCAATCGGCTGGGCCGTCCTCCTGCACTGGGGCATGCTCCACCAGGTATTCGGAAGGGGAGTGAGCCGCTCCGTACCGAGTAAGCAGGGCTCCTCCTTGGTCGACGGGTGTAGTTGCCCAGCCGAGTGCCGCCTGAAAACGCTCGTCGGTCGGATCGGCCGCGTAGCAGTCGAAGAGTCGCCGCAAGAAATCGTCAGGCAAAGGCTCGGTCAAACCAAATCGGACTGCCGTGACAGCGGCCCACGTCACGGCTGCGCCATCCGGGAACGGGCGCCCGCCGTTGGCTCCGGGATGTCTCTCATCGAGGAGGGTCTTTATGAGCGCTGGACCACCAGCCGCGAGTTCTTCGGCATGACGGCTCTCACCGGGCACGTATCAACCCTACCTACGCGCATCCGCGCGGCCCCGCGTCTGCAGGTCGTTCAATCGGCGACCGGGTCACGGCCGCGCCCTCGTTCTCCCGTGTATGAAAGCTCGGGCACGAGTTCGGTGCATCATCATGCTTGTCGGATGGAAGGCCCCAGCGGCGCCACTGCTGTCTCCTCCGCAAGCGACGAGCCGGTGCTGCGGCCGAGTGATCGCAATGCCACACAGGAGAAGGACGCCGAGGGCGTCGTCGGGTTCTGCTCGCAGACCAGACGGGTTGATTTGATCCCCCGGAGTGGTCCGTCGCCTCGTCCGGCCAGCTTGCGGCGGCGTTTCGGGAGACGCTCCTAGGTTTCGAGAGTCGCCTGCCGCGGGCTTACTCCCGATCTGACGACGGCCCATCCGGGGCCGTCGTCAGATCGGGAGTGGGGGCTGGGTAGGTGAGGGGAACTCGCTCGATTGGGAGGAGCACCTTCCGGGGAATACCCAGGTCCCGGGGTGAGGGAGGCAGCGCCGAGCAGGGCATCTGGGGAATGCTCTGGCGCGATTGCGCCGCGAGGCTTCCAAATCGCTTCCACGCGCTGCCGTGCACGCTGCCGGCGCGTCTGCCCACGGAATCGAAACCTCAGAGTTTCCAGGGCAAACGTCCAGTGGGCGATCCAGGACTCGAACCTGGGACCTCTTCCTTATCAGAGAAGCGCTCTAACCGACTGAGCTAATCGCCCTTCGGTTCTCGCCCCGGCCGGCGGGGCGGGGCGAGCTTGCCCTCGCTATGGAGGTGGTCCGCAGCGAAGGCGAGATCGATTCTAACGGCGGCGCTGTAGGACGGCCGGGCAAGCGCCGCCACCGTCCGTGGGCGGTCCCGGCAACGCGAGAGCCGGAGGTTTCCCGAGCAGCCCGGACACTGGGCGAGGGCGTCACGCAGCGGCTCGGGTCTGTAAGCGGAGCGCGGTGTCGAGAGCGGCCTCGAGCGACTCGAAGCCTACCTCCAGGCGATAGCCGCCCGCGCGACCTGGCCTGACGTCGACCTCGCGGCCGAGGACGGTCGAGAAGCTGTCGGAGATCTCCTCGACCGCCGCGAGTTGATCCGGGTGAAGCGGTGGCCGGCGCTTGGCCTTGCGCGCCGCTCGCGGATGATCGGCCCCGGCGGTCCGGGCCCGAGACTCGAGTTCGCGAACCGACCAGCGGCCGTTCACAGCCGCGCGAGCCAGCCGCCGGCGCTCCGCATGGTCTTCGGCGGCAAGGAGAGCGCGGCCATGGCCTTCGGTCAGCTCCCCGCGCTCGATCAGCGCGATCGCCTCATCGGGCAGGTCGAGCAAGCGGATCAGGTTGGACACGGCAACTCGGCTGCGGCCGACGCGAAGGCCGACCTCCTCGCGGGTGAGTCCCAGTTCCTCGACCAAGGCGGCGCACGCCCGAGCCTCGTCGATCGGGTTGAGGTCCTCGCGGGCCATGTTCTCGACCAGCGCGACTTCGAGCGAAGCGGCGTCGTGGCGGCGGATGATCGCCGGGATCGTGTTCAGCTCGGCCACCTGGGCGGCTCGCCAGCGCCGCTCGCCGGCGATCAGCTCGAACCGGCCGCCGCGGAGCGGGCGGACCAGGACGGGCTGCAGCACGCCCCGCAGCTTGATCGACTCGGCGAGCCCGAGAAGTGCCTCCTGCTCGATCACCCGGCGAGGCTGGTGGGGACTCGGGGTGATCATGTCGAGCGGTAGCGGGCGCAGCTCCTCGGGCTCGTCCTTCGGCGCTACCGACAAGATCGCCGCGAGGCCGCGGCCCATTCCTTTCTGCCGTTCAGCCACGAGCGGCCACCTCCTTTGCGAGCTCGAAATACGCATCCGCCCCTGCACAGTGGGGATCATGGTGTATCACCGGCTTACCGAAGCTCGGCGCCTCCCCGACACGCACATTTCGGGGGATCACCGTGTCGAACACCAGTTCGGGAAAGTGGTCGCGCACCTCGCGCTCGACGTCCTGGGCGAGGCGGGTCCGGCTGTCGTGCATCGTGAGCAGCATCCCGGCGATCGTCAGCCTCGGGTTGAGTTCGCGCTGCACGAGCGACAGCGTCTCGAGCAGGCCCGCAAGACCCTCGAGGGCGAAGTACTCGGCCTGCACGGGGACGATCACCCGGTCGGCGGCGACCAGCGCGTTGACCGTCAGGGGACCCAGCGACGGCGGGCAATCGAGGAGCGTGAACACGTAGCGATCGCGGACGCCGTTCAAGGCCTCTCGGAGGCGTGTCTCGGATCCGGATATGCGTGGAAGCTCGACGGTCGCGCCCGCGAGATCCGGGCCGGCCTTGGCGAGCCACAGATGCTCGATCGCGGTCCGATCGACCACCTCGGAGAGGGGAACGTCGCCGAGGATCACGTCATAGACGGTCATCTCCGCATCCTTGGAGACCCCCAGACCGATCGTCGCGTTGCATTGCGGATCGATGTCCACTAGCAGCGCTTCGTAGCCGGCCTCCGCGATGCAGGCAGCCAGGTTCACCGCGGTGGTGGTCTTGCCCACCCCGCCTTTCTGATTGGCGATCGCGTACACCGTGCCCATGAGCGCCCCCACGCTACCGGGGGAAGCGGTCAGATGAACGGGGTGAGACGGGCCTCACAGCGCGGGGGGCGCTCACAGTGCGGGCGCTCTGCGGCGGCGCCGGCCATGGCCGACCGCGAGCGAGTCAGCGCCTTCCGAGCGGGCGCTTCAAAGCCATCCCAGGTCGTCGCGGGAAGCGTGACGGTGTTTCCATAACCTTCAACACGAGGTATAGATGCCGGGCGTGCGCGCCTGTATAAGGGCGTGCGCGGCGGATCTCAGCGACTTCCAACCCCAGTTTCGCGGCCGCTTCGAAGCCGGCGGCTTCGGCGTCCGCGTCTCTCCGACCACGCCAGACGACGAGCGCGCCCCCAATCGCGAGGAGCGGGGCGGCGTACTCCATGACCACCTCCGGGGGCGCGAGTGCCCGCGCCGTGACGAGGTCCATCCGGCCGATCCCCGCGTTCCAGGCCTCTGCCCTCGCGTTGACTGCTCGCGCGTTGGACGTCCGGGACTCAGCGATGGCGCGCTCGATGAACGCACACTTCCGCGCCGAGCTTTCTACAAGGTCAACCCTCGCCGCGGGAAGCGCGATCGCGAGCGGCAGGCCAGGAAGGCCCGCGCCCGACCCAAGATCGGCGATCGCAGACGCGGACCGGACCTCCCGGAGCTCGAGCGCGACAAGAGAATCCGCCAGGTGGTCGTCGATCACCTTCTCCGGGTCCCGAATCGTGGTCGGGGCAATGGGATCCTCGATCAAGAGTCGAGCGAACGCTTCGAGCCGTGGCACCGCGCCGGCGTCTAGGCCATAGCGTCGGACGAGCGCCTGGACTCCAACGGCGAGCGTTCGAGCCAACGTCTCAATCAACCCCGTCGAGCCCGTTCGCGCTGGATGTATCCCGCGTACCGCTCGCACATCGTGTCGAAGCGGAGGGCAGCGTGGCCATCCAGGTCCGGCCGCAGCTCGCGCTCGATGAGCGGCAGCACGTCGTTCACCAGCGCACGTCCGCGCGCCATCCACTGGTAGTACGAGCGCCCGCCGTGGTGGTAGGGGCCGTAGAGTCGCGTTTCAGGAAAGCGCTCCATGAGCCACCGAAACAGGGCTTCGTGGCGCACGTGCATCCGAAGCGTCACCTGTGGCTGCTTGCCGTCTCCGCCAAACGATCCTTCGCCGATCAGGAGACCTACGAACACGCCTCGCTCGAAGTCGGAAAGCTCGGGCACCGGCTGTGTTCTACACGCTCGGCTGTTTCACCGTGCAGAAGAACGTGAAACGTCGGGACGCGCTACTGCACGAGTGGCGCCACGACCAACCGCCGCTCGGGCTCCTGGCCCTCGCTGTACGTCTCGACATCGTGCCGCGCCTTGAGGTGCTCGTGAACGACCTTGCGCTCGAGGGCGCTCATCGCCTCGAGAGCGACCGGGCGGCGGTCATGTATGGCGGTTTGAGCGGCCTGGTCGGCGGCTGCCCGCAGGGCTACGGCGCGGCGCTCCCGATAGCCGGCCGCGTCAACGACCACCCGCTTTCGGTCGGTTGCGCCTCGGTATGCGATCCGGAAAGCGAGGTGCTGGATGGCGTCGATCGTCTGGCCATGGTGACCGATCAACAGGCCAAGGTCGTCCCCGACGAACTCCGCCACGACGCCCTCCTCATCCTCCCGAACTCGCACCTCGGCCTCGACGCCCGATTCTGCGGCAATCCTCTCGAGCAACGTGCGGACGCGCGACGCCCCCTCGCTGGTTGTCGCCTCCACCTTATCTCCTGCGTCCGGAGCGCTTCTTCTTCTTGCGGGGCGGTGGTGGCGGGGCGGAAGTTCGTGCAGGGCGGGAGCGGGCGCCCGCGCCAACGGGCTCCTTGGCCTTCTCCTCGGTGCTCTTCTCCTGGGTTGCCTTCTCCGTGCTGGTGGCCTTCGTCGAGCTTGTGGCCTGGGTCGCGCTGGTGGCCTTCTCTGCGCTCGTGGCCTTGGCGCGGCCGCGCAGAAGCCCCATGAGGCCGCCCTGTCCATCTGGCGCCGGTTCTCGCCCGTCGGTTCCCGAGCCGCCTCGCCCTCCGGGGCCACCTCCACCTGAGGCCCCCACGGGGACGGGCGGCCCCAAAGGACCGATGCGTCTCTTGATCACGTACTGCTGCGCCATCGTCCAAGCGTTCGTCGTGATCCAGTAGACGATCACGCCAGCGGGGAAGTTGATGATGATGAAGACGAAGATCAGCGGCAGGAACAACATGATCTGCCGCTGCGTCTTGTCCATCGTGGGGCTCGACATCATTAGGCTCGAGGCGAGCTGCGTGCCCACGTAGAGGATGAGCAGCACCACCAGCACCGCCCCGGTGGCCCTGTTCGTCAGGTCGGGGATGAACAGGAACTGGGCGCCGTTGTGGGGGCCACAGGCGACCGTGTGGGCCTTGCTGATCCCTTCCCACTTGCCGTTGACCAGGTGGGCGCCGGGCTGGAGCTGCGGGCAGATGTCGACGCGCAGGCTCGAGCGCAGCATGTAGTAGAGCCCGATGAAGACCGGCAGCTGGGCGACAAGAGGAAGGCAGGAACCGAAGGGGTTGACCTGGTTCTCCTTGTAGAACTTCATCATCTCCTGCTGCTGGCGCTGCTTGTCGTCCTTGTACTTGTTCTGGATCGCCTTCATCTCCGGCTGTAGGCGCTGCAGCTTCTGCATCGAGTGAAACTGCTTGACCGTCAGCGGGATCAGCACGGCCCGTACCAGGACCGTGAGGATCACGATCGACCACCCCCAGGAGCCTCCGATGACGCTGTGTATCCCCTTCAACAGCGCCTCGAACACGTCGATCAGCGGCTGGAAGATGTTGGCGGCGAGAAGCATGGTTAGGCGCTCGGGGCCGGAATTCGCGGCTTGAAGAGCCGCTGGTCGTCGACGGGATCAAACCCTCCGTGGCTCCACGGGTTACAGCGAAGCAACCGCCAGCCGGCCAGAACAAGCCCGCGGAGTATGCCGTATGTCATCACCGCCTGCGCGGCGTACTCGGAGCACGACGGGTAGTACTTGCACCTCTGGCCAAAGGCGGGGGCGATCAGGCGCTGGTAGAGCCTGATCGGAAGGATTGCCAGGCCGCGGGCGAACCTCATCCGCCACTCCCGTCCGACTGTTCGGCACCTTCCCTGCCCCCGGCGGCCGCAGCGATCAGCTCCTTCAGTGCCCGCCGTATGCCGTCCAATCCCTCACGCTCAGCCAGAGCCCTCGACTCGGCGCGCGCGACGACGACCGCGTCTGTTCCCGACGGTAAGCCTTGGCTCTCGGCCGCAAATGCCTCTCGTAGAAGTCGCTTCACGAGGTTGCGATCGACGGCTCCGCCGATCTTGCGCGACACTGAGAGCCCCAGGCGCGGAGCTCCGTCGTCCCCGCGGGGAAACACGTGTAGGACCAGTTCCCGGCCGCCGACCGAGCGGCCATGTCGAAACACACGGTCGAAGTCGCCGCTGCGCGACAACCGCGCTCGCCCTGGCCGCGGCCGGCCGCCGTGCGCCCCAAGCATCACACCGTCAGTCGCTTGCGGCCCTTCGCCCGGCGACGCTTGAGCGTGAGGCGACCAGCCCGGGTACGCATCCGAGCGCGAAAACCGTGAGTACGCGCGCGCTTGCGCTTTTTCGGCTGGTAGGTGCGTTTCATTGCTCACGAGCCCAGGGCGGGACCTGACCCAGTATACGCAGCGGGTCCTCGCCCACCGTTTTTTCCGCGCTTTGCGCCAAGGCTCCGTTGGGGCGCCATTTGGCGCCGAAGACCGTTGGTATATTCGCCCCCGCGAGTGGCCACCGCTCGCCCCCTCCGTATCAAACCTGAACGCTCCCACCAAGGAGTCGCTTGGAGCTGCCCGCGCATCTCGAGCCGACGCTTGCCTGGCGCGAGGTCTGCGCTGAGCTTCGGCGCGTGGTCGGTGAGTCGACGTACGACATATGGCTCGCCCCGCTCGAACTCGAGTCATTCGCCGACGACAACCTCATCCTCTCCGCACCGCCAGCAACCCAAAGCTGGGTAGTCAAGCGCTTCGGAAGGATCCTCGAGTCGTGCGCTAAGGCGGTCCTCGGCGCCGAGACGCGTGTGTCGTTCGCCGGTACCCGCTCGCAAACGGGCGCGTCGCGCCGCTCGCAAGCTATCCATCGGCACCCTCCAGCGGCGATCGCGACGGACGAACTCAATCCCCGCTATAGCTTCGACCAGTTCATCATCGGCGACGGGAATCGTCTCGCGCACGCGGCGTCTCTGGCCGTGGCAGAGCTCCCCGGACAGGCGTATAACCCGCTCTTCCTCCACGGCCCGCCGGGGCTCGGGAAGACCCATCTCCTCCACGCCGTCGGAAACTACGTCCGCGCCTTCGGTGGCGGCGCGACCGTTCGCTACGCGACCGTCGAAGCATTCACGAACCACTTCATCGCGGCGCTTACCTCCCGGTCGCTTGAGAACTTCAAGCACGCCTATCGCGACGCCGACGTCCTGTTGATCGACGACGTCCAGTTCCTCGCCAGCAAGGCGAAGACGGAGGAGGAGTTTTTCCACACCTTCAATGCCCTCTATGAGACCGGCGGGCAGCTCGTCCTCACGTGCGACCGTCTCCCCCACCAGCTTCTGTCGGTCGAGGAGCGCCTCCGCGAGCGCTTCGAGTCGGGCCTCGTTGTCGACATCAGACCGCCCGACTTCGCAACCAGGGTCGCCATCCTCCGCAAGCGCGCCGCTTTGGACCGCATCCCGCTCGCCGACGAGACGGTCCCTGAACTAGTCGCCGAGCGCATAACCGACAACGTCCGTGCGCTGGAAGGGGCCTTGATCCGGATCGTCGCCTACCACTCCCTCACGCGCAGCCCCATCGACATCTCGCTCGCCACGGCAGTACTCGACGGCATGTACCCAAGGCAAGCCAAGGCGGCCCCGTCAATCGACGACATCCAGTTCGCGGTGGCAACCTACTATGACCTCTCTGTTTCCGAGCTCGTCTCGGCCAACCGCGCCGCGCGAATTGCCTGGCCTCGTCAGGTGGCCATCGCTCTGTCGCGCGAGCTCACGGGAGCATCCCTGCCCGCAATCGGCCGGGCGTTTGGCGGCCGTAACCATGCAACCGTGCTTCATGCCTGTAAGCGTGTCTCTCACCAGCTTCTCACTGACGAGCACGTCGGTGCCGAGCTCGACGAGCTGCGCGCACGTATCCGGGGCGGTCATGGCGACCGCACCGCTTGACACACTTGCCTGTCCTTCCGAGCGACAACCTTCCCGCTCGCTGCGGGCAATCGCGCGGTTTTCCACAGCTTCTGTTCGCCCTATGACTACTACCTTCCTTCTGAGGTAACCATCGTGAAGATCTCTGTCGACCGAGACGCGCTGCTGATCCAGCTTCAAACCGTCAGCCGGGTCGCGTCCACCCGCAGCGCGATCCAGGCCTTATCGGGCGTACAGATCACAACGTCTTCGGAGGAATGCGAGCTACGCGCGACGGACATCGACGTAGGGCTCCGGGTCCCGCTCGAGGCACAGATCATCCGCGAGGGGGTCGTCGTTCTTCCTGCCCGATTGCTCCTCGATGTCATCCGCTCACTGCCAGCTCCCGAGGTCTCGCTCGAACTCCGTGCAGCCGAGCAGGATGTGGAGGTCGTCTCAGGCAACGCGACCTTCCATATCCGCACCCTACGCACCGAGGACTTTCCTCCCTTCCCCGAGCCAGAGCCGGACTCGGCCGTTTCGCTGCCGGCCGAGACCTTCGTGGCCACCGCTCTCAAGGTCGCCGGCTCCGCGTCTCGGGACGAGACCAGGCCTGTTCTGACCGGCATCCTCGTGTCGGCGTCCGATCGGCAGCTTCGGATGGTCGCCACCGACTCGTACAGACTGAGCGTCAAAGAGACGCCGCTCGAGACCGCGCTCTCGTCCTCCTTCGAGGTGAACGTGCCTGCCCGAGCGCTCCAAGAGCTGGCCCGCGTGGCCACGCATGCGGAGGGGGAGCAGATCAGCGTGAGCGTTCGACAGAACCAGGTGCTGTTCGTGATCGGAGGGGTGGTTCTGTCCTCGAGGCTCATTGCAGGTCAGTTTCCTAACTACCGGCAGCTCCTGCCGGAGGCCTTCGAGCACGAGCTTCGCATCGCAGCCGATGAGCTCACCGAGGTCGTGCGGCGGATCAGCCTGCTCGCTCAGAAGAACGCGCCCCTGCGGCTCGGGTTCACTCCCGGTGAGCTGATGATCTCGGCTCAAACTCCCGACGTGGGAGAAGCACGCGAGTCGCTTCCGGTCTCGTTCGAAGGTGAGCCGCTCGAGATCGGCTTCAACCCGGAGTTCCTGCGCGCCGGTCTCGAGGCCATTGACGAGGGCGACGTGCTGTTGAAGCTGATCAGTCCGCTGCGCCCCGGGCTGATCGAGGCGGCCGACGAGAGTGGCTTCCTCTATCTGATCATGCCCATTCGCTTGAACGTGTAGCTGCGTATGCGGGTGGTCGCTCTCAGCCTGCGCGACTTTCGCTCCTACCGAGACGCGCACGTGCACCTTGGCGACCGGCTCACTTTGGTCACCGGGCCAAACGGCGCCGGCAAGACAAACCTGCTAGAGGGCCTTTACTTCGGTTGTACGGGTCGCTCCTGCCGGACCACGAATGAGCGCGAGGTGGTGCGTTTCGGTGCTGACGCCACCCGCGTGGTGGTCAGCGCGGCGGGGTTGGACGGCCCTCATGAGCTGTCGGTCGGCTTCTCGCCCGGCCAGCCGAAGCGCATGCGCGTCGACGGGGCGCCAGTGGAGCGGCTGCTGGACGTGCCCGAGCGCCCTCTGGTAAGCGTCTTCCTTCCCGACAGGCTCGAGCTCATAAAGGGGCCTCCAGCGCTCCGACGCTCCCACGTCGATCAGCTGGTGGCCGCTCTGTGGCCGGCTCGAGCATCGACCCGCCGAGGCTATGTCCGTGCGCTCGCGCAGCGAAACGCTTTGATCGCCCGGATCCGGTCGGGGCACGCCTCGCGGGAGTCGCTGTCGAGCTGGGACGCTCAACTCGCCGTGCAGGGCGTCTCGTTGATGCGCGACCGCGAGCACGCGATCGAGGCGATCACCGAACCGTTCTGCCGCCTGGCCCGCGAGCTCGGCCTCGATGGTGATGCGGCGCTGTCCTACAGGCCGCGGTCGCGAGCAGCGACGGCCGAGGAGCTAGCGACCGAGTTAGCCGAGCGGACCGAATCGGACCTGGCCCGCGGGTTCACCGGCCACGGGCCCCACCGCGACGAGCTCCTCGCCACTTGCCAGGAGCACGAGCTGCGTACGTATGGATCGCAGGGACAGCAGCGGCTGGCGCTGCTGGCGCTGCTTCTAGCCGAGCGCGAGGCGATCGCCGAACGGCGCGACTCAGCGCCGGTGATGCTGCTGGACGACGTAATGAGCGAACTCGATCGCGACCGGCGAGAGTCGCTCGTGGAGCTCCTGCGCGCCGGCGGTCAAGCGGTCATCACCGCCACGGACCTCGAGCACATTCCCGGTGGCGCGGAGGACGTCACCACGTTTGTTTCGGTGTCCGGGGGCCGAGTGCGGGACGAGGCCCTGGTGTGAGCCGCTACCGCTCGGCTCCGCGGACTCTGTCGCCGGCGCTCGACCGCATGCAGGACGAGCTCTCCCCGCAGACGGTCCTGGCCGATGTCCAGCGAGCGTGGGCGGAGGTAGTCGGCGCTGGCATCGCGAGCGAAGCGACTCCAGTCTCCGAGCGCGGCGGCGTTTTGACGATCTCGTGCTCGGCCTCGGTCTGGGCACAAGAGCTCGATCTGATGTCGCAAGCCATTCTCGAGCGACTGAATACGGTGCTGTGCGAGGCTCGAATAGAGCGCCTCCGATGCGTCGCGGTGCCGGTGCGAGAAGCACCCGGATAACGATGGCTGCGCACGCCCGCAGATCCCTCTCGTTTCCCGCGTTTTGCAGGCAAAAGCGCACCCCCCAGGGGGCGAATTCCGGGGCTCCCTGTGCTATTATTTTGTGCACGAGATCTCGACGCCCCGGGCGCGCCGTGAGTTGCGCGGAACCGGGGCGTCTCAACGTCATCGGAGGATCGTGGCGAATGACAGCGGCGCCAGGAGGCGCAAGGACAAGCAGGGCACCTACGACGCACAGGACATCCAGGTCCTGGAGGGACTTGAGGCCGTGCGCCGGCGGCCCGGGATGTACATCGGCTCCACTGGAGCGCGCGGTCTGCACCATCTCGTCTACGAGGTTGTGGACAACTCTGTGGACGAAGCGCTCGCCGGCTTCTGCAGCAACGTAACGGTCACGATCCACCCCGACAACTCGGTTACGGTCGAGGACGACGGACGCGGTATCCCGGTCGCGATCATGAAGAAAGAGGGCCGGCCGGCGGTCGAGGTCGTGCTCACGGTCCTGCACGCCGGGGGCAAGTTCGGCCAGGGCGGCGGCTACAAGGTCTCAGGAGGCCTGCACGGCGTCGGCGTATCGGTCGTCAACGCCCTTTCGGAGCGCCTCGATCTGGATGTGCACCGCGACGGCTTCTCGTGGACTCAGTCCTACGAGCGCGGCAAGCCGCTCGGAGACCTCGAGAAGGGCGCTCGAGCCGACGACACCTGTACCACGATCACTTTCCTGCCCGATGCGGACGTCTTCGAGACGCTCGACCTCGACTTCAACACGCTCGAGGAGAGAATGCGCGACACGGCGTTCCTGACGCGCGGCCTACGCATCACGCTGATCGATGAGCGCGGCTCTGGCCATCGCGCGGAGTTCAAGTACGACGGCGGCATCGTCGACTTCGTCGCCTACCTCAACCGGAACAAGGAGCCGATCCACAAGAAGATCGTGTCGTTTTCGGGCGAAAGCGAGGAGGGTGCGATCGAGGTCGCGATGCAGTGGAACTCCTCCTACCAGGAGTCGGTGTTCTCGTTTGCCAACAACATCAACACGATCGAAGGCGGCACCCATCTGAGCGGCTTCCGCTCGGCGCTGACCAGCGCGCTGAACAAGTACGCCCGCGACAAGGGCGAGCTGAGGGAGAAGGACGAGAACCTCACTGGCGAGGACGTCCGAGAGGGGCTAACCGCTGTGATCTCGGCCAAGCTGACCGATCCGCAGTTCGAGGGGCAGACCAAGTCGAAGCTCGGAAACCCCGGAATGCAGGGGTTCGTCCACTCGATCGTGAACGCGCGCTTGGCGGAGTTTCTCGAGGAGAACCCATCCGACGCGCGAGCGGTGATTCGCAAGGCGGTCCAGGCCGCTCACGCGCGCGCCGCGGCGCGCAAGGCGCGAGATCTCACGCGGCGCAAGTCCGCGCTCGAGAACTCCACTCTGCCGGGCAAGCTGGCCGACTGCTCGGTCAAGGACCCCGCGCTGGCGGAGCTGTTCGTCGTGGAGGGCGATTCGGCCGGAGGCTCGGCGGTGAGCGCACGCGACCGAAACACGCAGGCGATCCTGCCCCTGCGGGGAAAGATCCTCAACGTCGAGAAGAGCCGCATCGACAAGGTGCTGGCGAACACGGAGATCCAGGCGCTGATCACCGCGATCGGCACCGGCGTGAGGGACGAGTTCGACCTCGACAAGGCGCGCTACCACAAGGTCGTCCTCCTGACCGATGCCGATGTCGACGGTGCGCACATCCGGACGCTTGCGCTGACGCTCCTGTTCCGCGAGATGCAGCCGCTGATCGAGGCCGGCTATGTGTACATCGCGAAGCCTCCTCTGTACCGCCTCACCCGCGGTCAGAAGCACCGCTATCTCGAACGCGAGACCGAGCTCGAGGACATCCTGCTCGGCGACAAGTTCGAGAAGATCGAGGTCTACGACCGCTACAACAAGCCTTTCAAGCTCACCGACGCGCGGTGGAAG
The DNA here is from genome assembly GCA_963731355.1 of uncultured Solirubrobacterales bacterium. Classification (GTDB taxonomy): domain Bacteria; phylum Actinomycetota; class Thermoleophilia; order Solirubrobacterales; family Solirubrobacteraceae; genus Palsa-465. The sequence goes on from CAVSUS010000014.1 coordinate 135,529, forward strand.
CGCTTCAGCAGGCTGCTCAAGCAGTACGAGGGGTGGGCCTCGGCCCTGCGTGCCGCGCATGGCCACGGCGTGGTGACGTTCCTGGAGCAGGCCAGGCTGCTCGAGGAGCAGGTGACCGACGTCGACGGGTTGCTGCGGCTGGTGGGCAGAGACGGCGACAACGGGGAGGCTTACGCCACGCGACTAGTGGCCGAGAACCCGGAGGAGGTCGTGATTCGTACCGTCGAGGCCAAGACCGGGCTTGCCACGACGCACCACGTCCGCCGCGCAGCGCTCGACGCCAACGAGTACCACCGGCTGGCCGACGTGCATCAGGAGCTGGCGGCGCTGGTCGGGGACCCTCCGTTCCGGATCCGGCTCGGCGAGACGACCAAGGACGCGCCGACGTTCGAGGAGCTTCGATCGGGCATCCTCGCGGTCGCCCAGAAGGGAATCGACTACTACCGCTTCAAGGGGCTGGGCGAGATGGACGCCGAGGAGCTGCGGGAGACGACGATGGATCCAGCCACCCGCACGCTCGTTCAGGTCACGATGGAGGACGCCGCGTCCGCCGATCTCGTGTTCTCGATGCTGATGGGCGACCAGGTCGAGCCGCGCCGGGCGTTCATCGAGGAGAACGCCAGCCTCGTCACCAACCTCGACGTTTAAGTGGCTCCTTTCGCAAATACGACGACATTCGAGCGGCCCCTCGCGGCGCTGGGCGGCGTCCTCGTCGCCTCGCGCAGCGCTGCTGCGCGTCGGCTCCTGCGTCCTTGCCCAGCATCCGCCGGTGACCACTCTCGGTGTCGCCGTACTTACGAAAGGAACCACTAACCGATGGCCACGATCGACACCATCGGCGGCGGCAACATCGAGCCGCGCGGGCTCGAGGAGGAGATGCGCTCTGCGTATCTCGATTACGCCATGTCGGTCATCGTGGGGCGCGCGCTGCCCGACGTGCGCGACGGGCTCAAGCCGGTGCACCGCCGCGTCCTCTACGTGATGAACGAGCTCGGCCTGCAGCCGAACCGCAAGCACGTCAAGTGCGCGCAGATCGTCGGCGAGGTGATGGGCAAGTACCACCCCCACGGCGACGCGGCGATCTACGACACGCTCGTGCGGCTGGCGCAGGACTTCTCGATGCGCTACCCGCTCGTCGACGGCCACGGCAACTTCGGGAACATCGACGGCTATTCCGCAGCCGCCATGCGGTACACCGAGGCGCGGCTTGACCGGCTCGCCACCGAGATGCTGCGCGACATCGACGCCGAGACCGTCAATTTCATGCCGACCTACGACGGCTCGCGCCAGGAGCCGGTCGTGCTCCCGTCGCGGTTTCCGAACCTGCTGGTCAACGGGGGCGCCGGCATCGCCGTGGGGATGGCGACCAACATCCCTCCGCACAACCTGCGCGAGGTGATCAAGGGGACGATCGCCTACATCGACAACCCGGGCATCGACGTGGCGGGGCTGATGAAGCACATCAAGGGTCCCGATTTTCCGACCGCGGGAATCATCCTCGGCCGCGACGGGATCCGCGACGCGTATGAGACCGGTCGCGGACGGGTGCGGGTGCAGGGCAAGGCGCACATCGAGCCGATCGGACAGGGCAAGGAGGCGATCATCGTCACCGAGCTTCCCTACCAGGTGCGCCGGGACGGCGAGGGTGGCCTGATCCTGAAGATCAAGGAGCTGCACGAGCAGAAGAAGCTGCCCGAGATCAGCGACCTGCGCAACGAGTCGGACCGGCACGGGATGCGGATCGTGATCGAGCTCAAGCGTGACGCGATCCCCAAGGTCGTGCTCAACAAGCTCTACAAGCACACCCCGCTGCAGACCACGTTCGGCGTGAACATGGTCGCGCTGGTCGACAACGTGCCGCGCACCCTGTCGCTGCGCGAGGTAATCGGCCACTACGTGGATCACCAGCGCGAGGTCGTGGTGCGGCGAACCCAGTACGAGCTGCGCCGGGCCGAGGAGCGTGCTCACGTCCTCGAGGGGTTGCTGATCGCACTCGACAACCTCGACGAGGTGATCGCGCTGATCCGGGGCTCGCGCGACCCGGAGGCGGCGCGCAACGAGCTGGTGGCGCGCTACGAGCTGACCGTGGTCCAGGCCCAGGCGATCCTCCAGCTGACGCTCAGCCGGCTGACCGCGCTCGAGGCCGACAAGATCAAGCAGGAGCACGCGGACCTCGTCGAGCGGATCAAGGAGCTGCGCGAGATCCTCGGCGATGAGAGCAGGGTCTACGGACTGATCAAGGACGAGCTCACGGAGATCGCGGATGCCTATGGCGACGAGCGGCGTACGGAGATCACGCACGCCGAGGGCGAGATCGACGTCGAGGACCTGATCGCCGACCAGCAGATGGTGATCTCGATCACCCACTCGGGCTATGTCAAGTCGCTACCGCTGTCGACGTATCGCCAGCAGCGCCGAGGCGGGCTGGGCGTCGCCGGCATGGAGATGAAGGATGACGACTACATCGAGCACCTGTTCGTCTCCTCCACGCACGACTACCTGCTGTTCTTCACGAACCGGGGCAAGGTCTACCGACTGAAGGTCTACGAGCTCCCCGAGGCCTCGCGCACCGCGCGGGGCCGCGCGCTCGTGAACCTGTTGCCGTTGCGCGAGGGCGAGCGCGTCCAGTCCGTGCTCTCAACACGCGATTTCAACGAAGGCAAGTACCTGGTGTTCGCCACCCGGAACGGGATGGTGAAGAAGACCGAGTTCGCCGCTTACAACACGCCGATCAAGGCCGACGGGATCATCGCGATCAACATCCACGACGACGACGAGCTGATCGCGGTCCGCCGCACCAGCGGCCACGACGACATCATCATGGTCTCGCGCTCTGGCCAGGCGGCCCGCTTCAGCGAGGCGCAGGTGCGCGCGATGGGGCGCGACACCAGCGGCGTCCGCGGCATGAACGTGGCCCAGAAGGGCAATTCCGTGCTGGCGATGGATGTGGCACGCGATGACCAGGAGCTGCTCGTCGTCACCGAGAACGGCTACGGCAAGCGGACGCCGATTCCCGACTACCCGGTCAAGGGTCGGGGCGCGATGGGCGTCAAGACGATCACGCTGACCGAGAACAAGGGCCAGCTGGCGGGCGCTCTGGTCGTACGCGAGCACCAGGAGCTGGTGTTCATCTCGCAGAACGGCATGGTCCAGCGCACCTCGGTGCGCGGCATCAACCGCTATGGCCGGGCGTCGCAGGGCGTGAGGGTGATGAACCTTCGCGAGGACGACCAGGTGAGCGCGGTGGCGCTCGTGGTCGAGTCGGAAGCCCAGACCGCGGCGACCGTGGTCGAGGACGAGTAGCGACCGCCCGTCGCGCCTCGATTGGCGTCGCTGCCCGGTGGCCCGGCTCGCGATGCCGGGCCACCGGGTCATTGGGTGCTGTCGCGCCCGTTCGCTAAGCTGCGCAGTACCAGAGAAAGGAGGTGGTCCGCCTGTCTGAAAGTTCTTGTGGGACCCTGGAGGTGTCCGGCCGCTAGGTCGGAGGCTGACCCCGCTTAGCGGAGTCCCCCCGAGACACCGCCGTGGTGGCCGCCGGGACTAGTCCCTCCGGCTTTCACGCAGCTATCCGCGGTTCCAGGCAGTCAAAGTAGTCCGCGAAGGGCGCCGACGTCGACGGCGCCCTTCGTGCGATCCGGGGCGACTCCGGCCTGAGTCGGTCCTCGAGCATCACCGATTCGATCCCCGAGCGCTGGAGGAGGAGGGCGAGCGCGAGCCCTAGCGAGCCCGCGCCGACGATGCCAATATCCGCGGTCAGGCGGCCAGATACTGCTGCCACGCGGCCGGGATGGTGGGACTCGCCACGTGGATGAAGACAGCCGGACCCGGGGTGCGTGGGGCCTTGAGCAGCGACATGCCGACCTGACGCGGGAGAAGGTCTCCCTTGCGCCGGTTGCACGGTGCGCACGACGCGACGATGTTCTCCCAGCTCGAAGCGCCGCCCTTGGAGCGCGGGACGACATGGTCGACCGTCAGGTTCGAGCGCGAGCCGCAGTACTGGCAGGTCCACCCATCGCGCGCGAACACCGCCCGGCGAGTGATCTTGCGGCGATGGGTGTCGCGAGGGATCCGAACGTAGGTGACGAGCCGGATCACCACCGGACGGTCGATCGTCTGCGTGGCGGAATGGAGCGCCCACTCGGACTTCTCGATCACCTCCGCCTTGTCCTTCAACAGCAGGACGACGGCACGCCGAATTGTGCACACATTGATCGGCTCATACGTCGCATTCAAGACGAGCACCCGGCCACCCTCACGTCCGCGTCGCTGGTGCTGAGAAGGCGACGCGGACCGCGCTGGCGCTGGTACTGGGCTGGCCATGCCAGCAGGCAGTGTAGCGGGGCGCTAAGCGGCATCCGGCGGCGTAGATCGCGCCCGAACGTCGTGCGCCGGCGGGGAATCGGCGCGGCGCGAGGAAGCGGCCGGGAGGCCGCTTCACGCCGCCGGGAGGCCGCTTCACGCCGCCGGAAACGATCCGAGCACCCTGAGCACCTCGACCCGGGAGCGCAGACCGTTCAGGGCGTCGGCGATGTGAGCTTCCGTATCGCGGCCCTCGAGGTCCAGGAAGAACATGTACCGGCCCAGTCCCTGCTTGCGCGGCCGTGATTCGATCCGCGTGAGGTTCACGTCCCGCACGGCGAACTCGGACAAGCAGCCCACGAGCCACCCGGGAGCCTCGGCGCCGACGCCCCAGAACACGATCGCCGTCTTCCAGGGACCGATGGGTGGCGCGGGACCTTGCGCGGAGTCCGTGGCCGGCGCCAGCCACACGAACCGGGTCTCGTTGTCGGCAACGTCCTCGACTCCCGCTCGCAGCACCTGGCAGCCGTAGCGCTCGGCCGCGACCCGGTTTCCGAGCGCGGCCCAAGGTCCGCCGTGCTCGGCGACGATCCTGACCGCCTCGGCCGTGGACGGGGCGGCGAGCACGCGGGACCGCGGCAGCCGTGAGCGGATGAACCGGGCACACTGGGCGTTCGCCTGCGGATGGGATACGACGGTCTCGATCTCATCGAGCTCCAGCGGCGACCGGGCGATGAGGCAGTGGCGGACAGGACGCACCACCTCACCCACGATCGCGACGTCCTCGGTCTCCATCGCAAGCGCGTCGAGCGTCGCGTTGACGGACCCTTCCAGGGAGTTCTCGATCGGGACCAGAGCTCGCTCGACCAGACCGGAATGCACGGCCATCACGGTGTCGTAGATCGTCGGCAACGGCACGGGCTTCACTTGCGCGCCGGCAGTCGCGTCGGTGAGCGCCTCGTGGGTGAACGTGCCCTCGGGTCCGAGGTAGCCGACGCGCATCGAACTCATCGACAGCGTCGACGCGCTACGCCTTCGCCTCCCCGGCGACGTCCTGCAGGGCCAGTCGCACCGCCTCGTCCTCTTCGGGAGAGAGCTCGAGCTCGGGCTGCCCCTCGTGCACCTGCTTGGCGTAGAGGCGCGCCTGCTCCCGATGGTTGATCGAGGACAAGACGACGCCGGAACGCCTCGCGTCGAGCAACGCGATCGAGGTCGACTGACGCCCGCCCGTCTCGCCGTATGCGTCGTAGCGCACCAGCGCGCGGTAGGCAACGGCGCCGTCGAGCCGCTGCTCGGTGGTGGCCATTCGGGTGTCGAGCGTTTGGGCCATGTCGGCTACGTAGTCGTGCAGGGCCTCGAAATGCCGTTGCAGATCGGCCGAGTGGGCAATGAGGTCCTGTCCGCCTGAGCCGAGCAACGCTCGCTGATCGGCGCGCACGCGACGTAGCCTGATCGCCAGCGCAAGCGAGATGCACAGCGCGACGATAGCGACCGCGCCCGCTGCGATCGCGACGATCCCCGCCGTGCTCGTGAGGTCGTGCACGGCCGACAGGATAGGACGGCGTTAGGGCTCGCGACGGGACATCTGATGGTCCGCTCGGGCTCGCGGCTCGCTCGGCATCCGGCGTCGCTTTTGATGGCCCGCGCCCGTCCCCCGACCGCCCCGATCCCGTCACGTGTCCCGACGCCAACCGCTACTGGAAGGTGACCGGGAACGTCATCGTGTTGTTGGCGGTGTGCTTCTCGCCGGGAACCGGCACCACGGTCGCCGTCACCGTGTAGCTGCCGGCCGGCGGCGGCGAGCGCAGCTGGACCTGGCAGGTGGCCTGCTGACCGGGGTTGGTCTGCGGAACCACGGTCTGGTTGCTCGCGCTGGAGCCGCTCACTGCCACCTTGCAGACCACGTTGTTCTCGATGTTGGTGCCGGTGTTCGTGAAGCTCAGCGTGAACGTGGCCGGTGGGCTGGCCGGGATCGTGTTGGTCGAGCCCGTCTGAAGGGTGGTCCCGCCGACGCTCACCGAGTTCAGCTCGTGGCCGTGCAGTCCAGGAGCGACCTTTCCGCTCGGCGTCGGCAGCGTCACGTGCAGCTGGGTCGCGACGTAGGACGGGGTGAGCCACCGTACGTCGGGCAGGAACTGCCCATCGTTGAACGTCTCTCCGTTGGTGCCTCCGATCGGGATCCCGGCGCCCTTCAGCGCGCCCGCGATCAAAGGCAGCGTGTAGTTCTTGTAGAGCACGTCGGAGCTGTAGAAGCGGGCCATGTTGGCGGCGATGCTGTTGATCGCGTCCTTGCTCGTGGTGCCGTTCAGCGCGGGCTGGATCTCCTGCCCGATCGTCGCGATTCCATCGAGTCGCATCTGAAGCGCGAGTAGCAGGTTCTGCTGCGCGCCCTTCACTTCGTCCGGGACGTCGAAGCCCTTGGCCTGACTGAGCTGATTGGCGGCGGTGAGGTGGGCCTCGTTGATCTGGTTCTGGAGGTTGACCGCGTTGCCCGAGCTCGCGCCACCGGACAGCACCCCGAAGAACTGGCGCCCGGTTTGATCGGAGCTCTGGATCAGCGACGAGACGTTGTTGTTGTAGTCCTTGAGCGAGCTGTTGCGTTGACTGACCTGGCAGCTGTGGATCCCCACGGCGGCCAGGATCACCGCCACCACGAACACCACGGCTGCGACCGCGCGGCGCACCTGGATCGCCTGGCGATCGCTCGGGGGACGGCGGCCACCGGGCGGCCGGCGGCTAGTCGGCGGACGGCGACCGTTGGGCGGACGGCCGCCGCCGCCCGAAGAGCGCCGTCTACGGGGGATTGTGCTCGCGGTGCGGGGCTCTTCGGCCTCGTCGAAGAACGACACGCTTTCTGGCTCCTTGGATCCGGAACCCGGCAGTATGACTTCCGTCCCGGCGGCAAGGCGCAACCGGACCGTCGCCGCCTCTCCCGGAGCGGTCTCAGAGCCACCACGAGCACGGCTCCGGCCGGCGATACTGCTGCTTGCGGTCACGCCCGGGTCCGGCACAGGCGCGCAATCAGGGGTCCGTCGCGCCTGGCCATTCGCGAGCATCTGGAGGTGGCCACAGCTCTTGGGCCCGGCTAGCGGCCTCACGCAGCACATCAGCGTTGATGGTCGCGGTCGTGAGCTCGATGCCGGCGTTGGGCCACTCGCAGGCGATGAGCAGATCGCCGGGTGGTGGCAGGGGCCAAAGCCAATATCCCTGGCGCCATACGGTCCGGCTCCCTGCGCCGCCCTGGGGGCGCAGCAGCGGGCCTTCGGGGGGTGCGCCGCTGTGGCCTCCGGCGACCGCCGTCGCCGCGCGAGAGACTGACGCGGCGACTGTTCCTCCCCCACCCACGGAGAACGCTCCCAGCCCAAATGAGGTTGCCTTGCGTCCGTCAGAGAACTGAACGCCAACCCGCCAAGTGCCAGGGCCGGACTCCAGGCCGGATGGCGCCGGTTCACGGCCGTGAAGGTCCACCCGCAGGACAAGCCCGGACGGGTAGACGTCTGCATGGCCGATCCACACGGCGTGCCGGCCAACGTTCAACAGCATCAGCTCGAGCAGCGCCACCCCCGGCACGACGTGCTCTGGTGGTCCCATCCACTCAGGCACCCGATAGCGCCGGGGCTCGGACGGCTCGCGCGGCGATGGCGGCGGTTCAAAGAATCCGATCCGGGGAGCTTAGGGGCCAGCACCAGCGTCAGTCGCAAGCCACTGGGTCGACCAGATGAGGCGATCCCGGTGCCTCGGCGACGCTCACTGGAGCGCGCCGGCGAGCGCTCCACGGCCGTCGCCCAGTACCAGCGGCCCGTGGGAGACGAGCACGTGCTCGACGTCGAGCGCCAGCAGTTTCCGAAGCGTCGGCCGCAGCGCCGCATGGCCCCCTGCCCGGGCGATCCATGATTCGGGACACATCGACAGCGTCCCGTCGTCGGCACGGACCATTACGTCGCCGAACGCAAGCGCCCGCTGCTCGGGGAGCCACAACCCGATCTCATCGTCCCGGACAACGGTGAACGCTTGCAGGCCGCCAGGCAGCTCGTCGCCGTCCCCAGCGGCGCGGTCGATGTGGCGCGGCGGACCTCCCTCTGACAGCTCGCGAGCCCATACCTGAGCGGCGTATCGCCCGCGCGCCGCATCGATCGAGCGCTCGTGCCACCAGCAAGTCCGCACGATCGCGGCACACCCGCCGGCCGCTTCCACGAGCGAATCGAGAGCATCCCAGTCCTCCACCAGCGGATCAATCAGAATCAGACCGGGCGGCGTGCGCACGGCCCACCATGCCACGTCGGGCTCCCAGTCGTCACCCTCCTCCCACTCGGGATGAGTGGCCTCGAAGCGCCACAGCCTCGGCAGAATCTCCACCGGGGCGACCCTACCGTTGATTCGGCGGTCCGGTCATTGGCTCGAAGTTAGCCGAGCGGGCACGCCGTCCACCGAGGGCCTTAGCCCTGAGAGCAACACCGGACGGCGAGTCGCCCTTTCATCCCATGGCCTCGCAACGGGCGCCGATCCTAAAGGGACACCGCCGGGTGCGTGGAAAAAGCGCCCATATGAGCGCGAGCCAGTCGCCGACCGTGCGCCGCCCCGCCGAGGCCGGTGCCGCAAGGCCCGCCACACGCACGGACACGCCGCTCGTCCTCGGCCGCTACCGCCTGCTCCGGCGCCTCGGCGCCGGCGCATTCGGGACGGTTTGGCGGGCGCGCGACGAGCGGCTCGATCGCGACGTCGCGGTCAAGATCATCGCGCCCGAGCGGATCGTGGGCGGCCGGTTCGAGCGAGAGGCCCGTGCGGCCGCACGGCTCGCGCACCCCGGGATCGTGACCCTGCACGAGGCGGCCATCGACGACGAGGGCGGATACCTGATCTCCGAGCTCGTGCGCGGCCAGACTCTGGATCACCTCTGGCACGCCGGAAGGTTGTCCGACCGAGATGTCCTGACGATCGGAATCGCGCTTTGCGGCGCGCTCGCGTATGCCCACGCCGAAGGTGTCGTACATCGTGACGTCAAGCCCTCGAACGTGCTCATCCCCGACCGGCCGGCGTCGCCCTCCGACGTCGCGAAGCTCACAGACTTCGGGGTCGCCCGAGTGATCGGCGGCGACTCCCTCACCCGCACCGGCGAGGTGGTCGGCACCGCGGCATACATGGCGCCCGAGCAGGCCGAAGGGCTCGAGGCCGGCGCGGCCGCGGACCTCTACTCCCTCGCGCTGGTCCTCTACGAGGCGCTGACCGGCGTCAACCCGGTCCGCGCGGGGACCGCGGCGCAGCGGGCCCGACGGCTGGGCGCCTACCTGCCTCCCCTTCGTCGCCAGCGCCGTGATCTGCCTCGCGAGCTCGGACAGGGGATAGACCTCGCACTGCGGCCGAGACCCAGAGAAAGGGGAACGATCGAGGAGCTCAGGCGCGCACTGTGGATCGCAGGTGATCAGGTGCGCGACCGGCCCGGCGTGGTCACGAGCGCGTGGCCCAGCCCGACCACCGCCCACCAACCCGCAGCCGATGTACAGCCCGCGGCCGACGGAGAATCGGCAGACGACATCGCTGAGCAGGGTTGGACCCCCGCGGCCCCCGCGTGGCCGGCCCGAGCGCTGGCCGGCATAGCAACCGCCGCCGCCACCGGCTGGCTCACGGCCCACGTACTCGCCCCGCCGCCGCTGGCACCCGCGGCGGCGGCACTTTTCGGAGGCCTGCTCGTGGCGGCCCTGCCGCGCCTCGGCTGGCTGACGCTGGCCGGCGCGTTCACCGCGACGCTCGCGCTTCAGAGCCAGCCCGGCGGCGCGCTGGTGATCCTCGTCGCCGCGCTGGTACCGGTCCTGCTCGACGTTCGCCGCCCCACTGGTGGGCCATTGGCCGTGGGTGCCCCCGCGCTGGGGGCGATCGGCCTGGCCGGCGCCTGGCCGGCACTGGCGGGACGCGGGCGCTCCGCGTGGCAGCGGGCGGCCTTGGGGATAACGGGATGGGTGTGGCTGGCGATCGCGGAGTCGCTGGCCGATGCCGACCTCTACACCAGCCGTCCGGGAGGCGCAGCCCCCAGATCGGCATGGAGTCCGTCGCTGTACGACGCGGCTCATCACGTGCTCGCACCGCTGCTGAGCGGTGGCATGCTCGCGGCCGCCGGGGTCTGGGGCGCGGCGGCGGTGGCGTTGCCCTGGATCAGGAGCGAGCGGTGGCTCGCCCTCGACGTGGCGCGGGTCGCGATCTGGGCCACCGCGACGGTGGCGGCGACCACCATCGTCCTGGGCCTCGGACACGGACCCGCCGCGCCCGCCGCCTCGACGGCACTGGTGGGAGCCCTCGCAGCCGCGCTCGTCGTCCTCGCGCCGGCCCTCAGGAGCGCCTGGCGCGATCGCCCCCATTCGCCCGACATCGAGCACCAAGTTCCGTAGCATGGACCTGGCCTGAACCCCGTCTGATCAACGCTCCCCCAGGCGATGTCGCGGGCAAAACATGAGTGTCCTCAGGAATATCGAGAGCAAGATCGCCGGCCTCATCGAAGGCACTTTCAGCCGTGCCTTCCGCTCCGAGGTGCGCCCGGTGGAGATCGCTCGCAAGCTCGCCCGCGAGATGGAGGAGCACAAATCGTTCTCGGTCTCGAGGACGTACGTGCCGAACGAGTACCGGGTCTATCTCTCGCCGCGCGACCGGGAGCGCTTCGCCGACTACGAGGGCGCCCTCGGGGACGAGCTCGCCGGATACCTGCTCGAGCACGCGCGCCGTGAGCAGCTCGCGCTGCTGTCGCGACCGGTGGTGGAGTTCGAAACCGACGATCGCCTCGGGCTGGGCGAATTCGGAATCCAGGCCCGCGTGGTCCAGCCGGATCAGGAGCCCGAGCCGGCCGAGGAGCAATCCGGCCGGACCATGGTTTACAGCAGCGCGGGCCGGATCGCGGAGCCCCTGGAGGAGCGCGCGCATGCCCGGGTGCCGGCGGCGCTGCTGCTCCTCGAGGGTAAGCGGATGGTCATCGGACCCACTGGCGCAACGATCGGGCGCAGCCGCCAGTGCGACATCGTGATAAGCGACCCGAACGTCTCGCGCCGGCACGCGGAGATCCGCCCGCGCGGAGGCTCCTGGGTGCTCACCGATCTGAACTCCACGAACGGCGTGTCGCTGAACGGACGCCGGATCGACCGGCCCGAGGTCCTGGAGCCCGGCGACGAGATCGAGCTAGGCACCTCGGTGACGACGTTCGAGCTGGAATAGCGAGCATGCTCGAGCCTGTCTCGGTAGGACTGAAGTTCGGCTTCCTCGCCGTCCTCTACCTGTTCCTTCTCTGGGTCGCGTGGAGCTCCCTTCGCGACCTTCGTGGCCGCAGCGGCCGCCGCGGCCGGGCCGCCCAGGACCGGCGCGACCCCGTGCAGTACCCCGACGCGACGGGCATGTACTCCGCCTCGACCCCCCTGGCCGAGCTTGACGGCGCCGACGCGCGGCTGCTGGTGGAGCGCGCGCCTGGTCACGAGCCAGGCACCGCGTATGAGATTCCCGGCCACGGCGCGACGCTGGGACGAGGAGACGTCGAGATCCAGCTCGAGGACCCATTCGCATCATCGCGCCATGCGCGCATCACACGTCAGGGCTCCGTGCTGGTGATCGAGGACCTGGGATCGACGAACGGCACCTACCTGAACGACGAGCCGTTGGACGGCCCGCAACCGTTGCATCCGGGGGACCGCATCAGGATTGGCGACAGCGAGTTCTCGTACGTGCAAATGACCGACATGCCCGTCAACTGACGATGCTGCGCGCGGCGGAAACGGCGTGGAAGACTGACACCGGGCGGCAGCGCAGGGACAACGAGGACAACGCTTTCGCGCGGGCCCCGATCTTCGTCGTTGCCGACGGCATGGGAGGTGCCCAGGCCGGCGAGGTGGCGTCGCGGATCGCGATCGAGGCCTTCGAGCAGGGACTGCCCGACAGCGGCAGCGCCGAGAAGCGGCTGGCGGACAGGGTCCGCGAAGCCAACCGCCGCATCTACGAGCGATCGCGGAGCGAGCACGAGCGCGCGGGCATGGGCACGACGCTGACGGCCGCCTATGTGGACGACGCTCATCTCGCGATCGCGCACGTGGGCGACAGCCGCGCGTACCGCTTCCGCGACGGGTCGCTCGAACGCCTGACCCAGGACCACTCGCTCGTCGAGGAGCTCGTCCGCCAGCAGAAGCTCACCCCAGAGCAGGCGGCGGAGCACCCTCAGCGCTCGATCATCACGCGGGCACTCGGCCCCGAGCCGGACGTCGAGGTGGATACCTGGACATACCCGGCGCGAGCCGGCGACATCTTGTTGCTCTGCAGCGACGGCCTGACCTCGATGGTGTCCGAGGAGCGCGTGGCCGAGATAATCGCCTCGTCGGAGTCGCTCCAGCGGGCGGCCGACGAACTGGTCGACGAGGCCAACGAGGCCGGCGGCCGGGACAACATCACGGTCGTGCTGTTCCGGCTCGAGGAGGTGGGCGACGGCGACGGCGATCAGCCGACGATGATCGGCGCGCCCGCCCGCACCGACACGATGACCCCGCCCCCGGCTCCGGAACGGCCCGAAGGCGGCGCCGGTGCCGTGGCGGTCGCCTCGCGGCGAGAGACGATCCCCGCGCGGCGCATACCACCGGTGAAGGCCCCGCCCCGCGAGCGCCGGATGCCGCGCTACGCGAAGGTACTCGCCGCGCTTGTAGCGGTTGCAGTGGTCGCATTCCTGATTGGCGCCGGTGGCTATCTCGCGACCCGCCAGCTGTACTTCATCGGCACCAACCCGCAAGGGATAGTCACTATTTACAGAGGACTCCCCTACGACCTGCCGGCGGGCATCCGCCTCTACGAGACGTACTACGTGTCGGGTGTCCCCGCTTCGCTGGTGCCCGCGGACCGGCGCGCCAGCGTGTTCAACAACAGCCTCCGCTCTCAGTCCGACGCGACCTCTCTGGTCATGGACCTGGAGGCAGGGAAGCTCTCGCAATGAGCGCGCGCAATCGCGAGCTGATCGGCCTGATCCCGGCCTCGCTCCTGGTCACCGCGGGCTTCGCCGGAGTGTTCATCCAACGCTCGAACGCGCTTTCGAACGTTTCGCTGATCTACGGCGCGATCTTCCTGGGGCTGTGCGTCGCCGCACACGTCTTCATCCGGATGAGCCTCCCGCACGCCGACCCGTACATGTTCCCGCTGGTCGCGGTGCTGGCGAGCTTCGGGATCGTGGTGGTCTACCGGCTCGACTCGACGCTCGCGCGCCAGCAGGCAGGGTGGTTCGTCCTGGGCCTGATCCTGTTTGCCGCCACGATCATCATCTTCCGCGACTACCGCAGGCTCGAGCGCTACCGCTACACGATCGTGTTCGTGTCGCTCGGACTGCTGATTCTCCCGCGGCTTCCGGGGATCGGGTACGCGGCCAACGGCGCCTACCTGGGAGTGCGCATCCCCGGTCTGTTCGTGTTCCAGCCTGCCGAGTTCGCCAAGATCGGGCTGGTCATCTTCCTCGCGAGCTATCTCCGCGACACCCGCCAGGTGATGGTCGTGGGCGCCCGCCGGATCCTGGGTGTGACGATCCCACCGATCAAGCATTTCGGTCCCGTGATCGTGATCTGGGGGCTGGCCATGCTGATCATGATCGTTCTGCACGACGTCGGCTCATCGCTGATGTTCTACGGCGGACTGCTGGCGATGTTGTATGTGGCGACGTCGCGGTTTTCGTTCGTCGGCGTGGGGCTTGTCGCGTTCGCGCTCGGCGCCTGGTACCTGGGCACGCACATCCCCCACGTGCACGACCGTGTCGAAGCGTGGCTGCACCCGCTCAGCGTCACGCTCTACAACAAGCCCGGAGGGAGCTTCCAGCTCGCGAACTCGATGTTCGCGCAGGCGGCCGGGGGGCTGTTCGGTCAGGGATTCGGCCAGGCGGCGCTGACCGTGCCCGGGACCAGCTTTCAGTTGCTTCCGGCACCCCAGACGGACATGATCTACGCCGTAATCACCGACGAGCTCGGCCTGTTCGGGGCGTGCGCTGTGCTCATCACCTATCTGCTGTTCGTGGCCCGGGGCCTCAAGACCGCGCAGCTGGCGCGCGACTCGTTCTCGACGCTGCTGGCCACCGGGCTCAGCGCGGTGTTCGCACTCCAGGTGTTCGTGATCGTCGGAGGCGTCACGCGCGTGATCCCGCTGACCGGCGTGACGCTTCCCTTCATCTCCTACGGAGGCTCCTCGATCGTCGCCAACTTCGTCCTGCTGGCGCTGCTCCTCCTGGTCTCTGATCGCGCTCGGAGGCCGCGATGAACGTGCCGATCGCACGCCTGTTTGCCGTGATCGTCGTGCTGTTCGCCTTGCTCGTGCTGTGGACGTCGCGGTGGACGGTGTTCGAGGCCAAGTCGCTCAACAACAACTCGCTGAACGCGCGCACCCTGATCGACGAACTCAAGATCAAGCGGGGAAGGATCCTGGCCGATGACGGCACGGTGCTTGCGCGGTCGGTGCCCGCAGCCGGCGGGACCTGGGACCGGGCGTATCCGACCGCGAACTTGTTCTCGCAGGCCGTCGGGTATTCGCTCGCCCGGGAGGGCCGCTCGGCCGGCCTCGAGCGGTCCCGCGCGTCGGAACTGCGCGGGCTGCAGACCGGGCTGAGCTCGATCCTCGGGCCCCTCACCTCCAATCGGGTGGGCGACGACGTATACACGACGCTCGATCCCAAGGCCCAGCAGGTGGCGCAGCAGCAGCTCGCCGGCAGAGCGGGATCCGTGGTCGCGCTCGATCCGCGGACCGGCGCGGTCAAGGTGATGTTCGCCAACCCGGGCTATGACAACAACCACCCGGACGCCACCGGTCCGGGCATCTCCCAGTTCAACCGCTCGACCCAGTCCTCGTATCCCCCGGGTTCCACGTTCAAGGTCGTGACCGCCGCCGCCGCGATCGACAGCGGCATGTACACCCCGAACTCGTTGGTCAACGGTAACTCGCCGAAGACAATCTCCGGGGTCCCGCTGTCCAACGACAACGACCAGAGCTTCGGCGACATATCGCTGACCGACGCGCTCACGTTCTCGGTCAACACCGTGTGGGCACAGGTGGCGGAGCACCTCGGTCGCGCGACGATGACGAAGTACATGGAGCGCTTCGGCTTCTACTCGAAGCCGCCGCTCGACTACCCGTCCGACGAGCTGAACATCAGCCGTCCGCTCTCGAGCACCGGCCGGCCGATCCCGCCGGGGAGCCCGAACGAGGACATCGGCCGCATCGGGATCGGTCAGGGCGGCCTCGGGGTCACGCCGCTGCAGATGGCGATGGTCGCCGCCGCGGTGGCGAACGGCGGGAAGCTGATGGCGCCCCGCCTCACCGACCGCGCGGTCGACCAGGACGGACGGACGGTCGAGACGATCCACCCCTCGGCCTACTCACAGGTGATGAAGCCCTCGACGGCCGAGGAGGTGGGCCAGATGATGAAGAGGGTCGTTGAGGAGGGAACGGGGACGCCCGCGCAGCTCGGCGGGATCGACGTGGCCGGAAAGACCGGGACGGCTGAGGTCGGCGTGGCCGGATCGGGCCTCACGCAGCCGTGGTTCATCGGCTTCGCGCCGATCGAAAATCCCAGGATCGCGGTCGCGGTGACGGTTGAGCGGACACAGGGCGGCTTCGGCGGTACGATCGCCGCTCCGATCGCAAAGACGGTGATACAGACGCTGCTCTCGGAGGGTCAGTGACGATGGCGGAGTTCTCCCCCGGGACGGTTGTCGACGGCCGCTACAGGGTCCTGTCGCGCCTCGGGGCCGGGGGCATGGCCGACGTATTCCTGGCCGAGGACCAGCAGCTCGGTCGCCAGGTCGCACTGAAGCTGCTCCACCGCCGCTTCGCCGAGGACCCCGGGTTCGTGGAGCGATTCCGGCGCGAGGCCCAGGCGGCGGCGGGGCTCCAACACCCCAACGTCGTGAGCGTCTACGACCGGGGCGCCTACGACGGCACGTACTACATAGCGATGGAGTACCTCCCGGGCCGCTCGCTGAAGCAACTCATCCGCCAGGAGGCGCCGCTCGACCCCGTGCGGGCGATCGACATCACCGTCCAGATCCTCAAGGCCGCCCGGTTCGCGCACCACCGCGGTGTGATCCATCGAGATCTGAAGCCCCACAACGTCATCGTCGACGACTCCGACCAGGCGAAGGTGACGGACTTCGGGATCGCGCGCGCGGGAGCCTCCGACATGACCGAGACCGGGTCGATCATGGGGACGGCGCAGTACCTGTCGCCCGAGCAGGCCCAGGGACATGCGGTCAGCCCCGCCTCGGACCTCTACTCGATCGCCGTGGTCCTGTACGAGATGCTCACCGGCCGGGTCCCCTTCGACGCCGACTCCGCGGTGACGATCGCCCTGAAGCACGTCTCGGAGGCGCCGACGGCGCCGACCTTCGTCAACCCCGACGTGCCGCCCGAGCTCGAGTGGGTGGTGATGTGGGCGCTGAACAAAAATCCCGCCGACCGGCCCACGGACGCCGAGCAGTTCATCAACGTACTCGAGCGGACGAGGGAGATGATCGTCTCCGGCCAGAGCGGTCAGCGCACCGCGAGCATGGCCGCGCTCGCCGCCGTGGGAGGGGGGCCGGCAGCGGTCGTCGCGGGCGCCGGCGCCGGCGGCGGGGGCGCTCCACCCGCGGCCGCCGCGGAGCCCTACGGGGACCACGGGGACGATGGCGCGGCGGCGCTCGCCGAGCCGGGCCCTCCGCCCGAGCCGGAACGCAAGCGCAGTCGGTGGCCTTGGATCGCGCTCCTCGTGGCGCTGCTTCTCGCCGGCGGTGGCGTCGCGGCGTACCTGCTGACCCGCCCGGTCAAGAAGGTCGTGCCCCACGTGACCAGCGAGCAGCTCAACACGGCCCGGACCACGCTCCAGAACGCGGGCTTCGCGGTCAGCGTGATCAACGTCACCAACAGCAATCCGTCGGGCACCGTCATCGCCCAGGACCCCCAGGGTGGGACCAAGGCCGACGAGGGCTCGACCGTCAGCCTCACGGTCTCGCAAGGGCCCGGCAACGCCACGGTTCCGTCCGTCGAGGGACTGTCGGTCGCCCAGGCCAGGCAGGCGATTACCGGGGCGGGGCTCAAGGTGGCACGCGTGGTGCATTTCAGCTCCACCCAGTTCTCCGCCGGGCAGGTGACGGGGACCGACCCGCCGTCCGGACAGACCATTCCCGCGGGCACCGCCGTGACGATCTTCGAGTCCTCGGGCAACCCGCAGATCGCGGTGCCCGACGTCACGGGTGACACCGAGGCCAACGCGAGGACGGTGCTCGAGGCGGACCACTTCAAGGTCATCACGACCACCCAGACGTCATCGACGGTGGGCGCCGGCAACGTGATCAGCCAGGATCCGAGCGGAGGTTCCCAGGCCACGCAGGGATCGACGGTCGCGCTCGTGATCGCCACGGCGCCGCCGACCACGAGCGTTCCCGACGTCACCGGGCAGACCGCCGGCGCGGCGAGCGGGACGCTGACCGCGGCGGGCTTCAAGGTCAACCAGCAGACCACGAACGTCACCCAGCAGGGCCAGGACGGGAAGGTCGTAAGCCAGAACCCGGCCGCAGGCACCACGGTCAACAAGGGCAGCACGGTGACGATCACCGTGGGCAAGTTCACGCCGCCGACCACGAGTACGACGACGACCACGAGGTCGACCCCGACCACCACCAAGCCAAAGAAAACGAAGACGACGCCAACCACCACGACGACGACTACGACGAGCCCGTGAGCGGGTTGCGGGTCGCGGTCCTGGGCGGGGGACGCTCCTCCGAGCACGAGGTCTCGCTCGCCTCGGCGGCTTCGGTGCGGGCCGGGCTCGCGCTCGCCGGCCACGTGGCGATCCCGATCGAGGTCGACCGCGAGGGCCGCTGGCGGCGCGACGGCGCCGGCGTGGCCCTCGAGCCGGGGCAGGGCATCGACGGAGTGGACGTGGTCTTCCCCGCGCTGCACGGCCCGTACGGCGAGGACGGAACCGTGCAAGGGCTGCTCGAGTGCCTCGACGTACCCTACGTGGGCGCGGGGGTTCTCGCCTCCGCCCTGTGCATGGACAAGGTCATGTTCAAGACGCTCATGGCCCAGTCCGGTCTTCCCCAGGTCGACTTCCGGGCGGCCGCGATCGAGCGGTACCGCTCAGATCCCCAGGGGGTGCTGTCGAGCCTCGCCGTGCTCGGGTTCCCCATGTTCGTCAAGCCCGCGCGGCTCGGGTCATCGGTCGGGATCGTGCGGGTGGCCGCGGCCGACCAGCTCGCCGATGCGCTCGAGACCGCCTTCGAGCACGACCCGCTGGCGATCGCCGAAGCCGCGGCGACCGGCCTCGAGCTCGAGTGTTCGGTGCTCGGCAACGGAGAGCCGATCGCTTCGGAGCCGGGGGAGATCCTGCTCGCCGGCGGCGAGACCGGCTGGTATGACTACGAAGCCAAGTACACGGAGGGAGGGATGCAGCTGATCGTCCCGGCGCGGGTCCCCGCGCACGTCCGGGAGCGCGTTCGCGAGCTCGCGCTCCAGGCCTTCCTGACGACCGGCTGCTGCGGTCTGGCACGCGTTGACTTCTTCGTCAACGGAGAGCAGGTTCTCGTCAACGAGCTGAACACGATGCCCGGCTTCACGAGCACGAGCGTGTTCGCGTCGCTGTTCGAGGCGAGCGGGATCGGATACGCGGAGCTGCTCGACCGGCTGCTCGGGCTGGCGCTCGAGCGGTATGAGGCCGGGCACGCGCACAGCCACTGACGCGCCCGCCCCGGCCGCCAGCCCACCAGGCGGCGGCCGGGGCGAGTAATGCCGCGCCACCGGGCCTAACGGCCCGATCGGTAGAGCGTCACCTCATCGAGCCCCACGACGGCCTGCCCACCGAGGCTCGTGATCCACACGAGGAAGTAGCGGTAGCGCATGGAGCCGCTGGTCAGCGGTATGTCGGTGCTGTTGTGGGCGACGTCGGTCGGCTGCGAGATCTTCACCCAGCCAGGATCAGGCCACTTGATCGGCGGCGGGGTCTCGCGCGCGTAGATGTTGGCCGTGAAGCCCGGCGTCGGCGTGATGATCCGCAGCACCCGCGCCGTCGTCCCGGGACTGGCGTCAACGTATAGTCCGGTCCCCGCCTTGCCGAGCGTCCGGTCAAAGTAATTCTGCGTCCACCAGACGGTGTTGTATTGGTTGTCGATCGCGAGATTCGCCCCGGAATGCTCGTACGTGGGGCTCCCGAGAGGGTTGAAGCCGTACGCGCACGTCTGACACAGGCTCACCGGCTGAAGGCTCGGCGCCGGCGGCTTCTCCCCCGGTTTGCCCGTTCCGCGATGCGCGCGGCTGCCCAGCCAGGCTAGGCCGGCGCCCACTCCCGCCACCACTAACAGCACCAGCAGCACGGCGACCATCCGGTGGCGCACCGGAAACGGGATCCGGCGCTTGGTCTCGGAAGGAAGCGTCCGCAGCACGCTCGTGACCTCACCGGTGGCGCTCCCCGCCCGAGCGGTCTCGATCGCCAGCACCTCCTCGAGATCGGCGATCAGCTCGGCGTCGTCCGCGTAGCGGTCCTCTCGGCGCTTGGCGGTGGCGGTGTCGACCACCGCCGCCAGCGCCGCTGACGCCTCGGGGCGCACGCGCTGGAGGTCGGGGATCTGCTCGCGAACGTGCTTCATCGCGACGGATACCTGGGTCTCGCCCTTGAACGGGACCTCGCCCACCAGCATCTCGTAGAGCACGACCCCGAGCGAGTAGAGGTCTGATTGGCCGGTCACCGGCTGGCCGAGGGCCTGCTCGGGGGAGACGTAGTCGGTGGTCCCCAGTACGCGACCGTCCGCCGTCAGCCCCTCCTCGTCGAGGGTGCGCGCGATCCCGAAGTCGGTCACCTTGGCCGAGCCTTCCTCGTCGATCAAGACGTTCTGGGGCTTGACATCGCGGTGGACGATGTGCCGGGCGTGCGCGGCGCCGAGCGCGCGAGCGATCTCGATCGCATAGGCGACGGCCTCGGCGATCGGCAGACGCCCCATCCGGCGGATGCGCTCCTTGAGCGTCTCTCCTTCGACGTACTCGAACACGATGTAGGGGCGCCCCTCGTCCTCGCCGGCGTCGATCACCCCGACGATGTGGGGATGGGAGAGCTGGGCGACCGCACGCGCCTCGCGGCGGAATCGCTCGAGCTGGTCGGAGTCGGCCGCGACCTCGCGGTTCATGAGCTTGATGGCCACCTGACGCTGGAGCGTCTCGTCGAGTGCTCGGTACACCGTGGACATTCCGCCGGCCCCGATCCTGGCCTCGAGTCGGTACCGGCTGTTGAGAGTCGTGCCGAGCAGCGTGGTCATCGATTCCCCCTCTATTTTGCGCCACAGCAGGATGACTCACACCGCCGACAACAAAAACGAGCCTGGACGGCTACTGGAGGCCGTGTGAGCGTCGTCCAGACGTACTACTTCACCGACCCCGCTTGTCCCTGGTCGTGGGCGCTCGAGCCCGCTGTCCGGCGACTGTCCCACGAGTACGGTCAGAGCCTCTCCATCACGTACTTGATGGCAGGCCTGGCGAGGGAGTTCGGCGCCGCGGGTGAACTGGTGCGCGAGTCGCTCGAGGCCGGTGCCGACAGCGGGATGCCGGTCGACCCCAGGCTGTGGTTCGAGGGGGCTCCCAAGAGCTCCTATCCCGCTTGCATCGCGGTCAAGGCCGCATCCGAACAGGGACGGGCCGACACCTACCTGCGCCGACTGCGGGAGGGATTTCTCTGCCGGAGGCGCAAGCTGGACGGCGCGGACGCGCTGATCGAGGAGGCACGGGCCTCGGGTGGGCTCGACCTCGATCGGTTCCGGATCGACCTCGGCTCGCACGCCACCCTCGAAGCCTTTGGCGCCGACCTCGACCGCGCCCGCGCGGTCGCCGGCGAGCACTACGCCGAAGGTGCGGAGCGCGTCATGCTGCCCTCGCTCGAGTTTCACTCCGGGGACGGCGGCATCCACGGCGTCTATGGCTACGCCTCTTATGAGGCCCTCGACGCGGCCGCGGCGGCCGCCGGCGCCGAACGGGCGAGGAACGAACCACCGTCGGTCGAGCAGGCCCTGCGGGCATTTGGATCGATGGCAACGGCCGAGATCGCGAGCGTTTGCCGTCTGCCCGGTCCACGCGCGCCGGCCGAGCTCTGGCGCCTCGCTACCGAGTGGCGCGTGAAGCCCGAGCGGCTCGGAAGCGGAGAGCTGTGGACCCTTATGTGAGGGTCAGCCCGAGCCCTGGGAGCTCGACCCGCCCGCCGCGAGCGGTGACCCGTCCGATCACCGCGGTGCCGGGATGGTGTCGCGCGAGCAGCGGCACCGCCTCCGCGGATCGATCCGCCGGGACGATCGCGCAGAACCCGCACCCCATGTTGAACACCTCCCACATCTCGGCCGCGGCAATGTCGCCCGCCTGCTCGATCAGCTCGAACACCTCCGGCACCGGTAGCGGAGCCGAGATCTCGTAACCGATGCCCGAGCCGATCCGGAGAAGGTTCAGCAACCCGCCGCCGGTGATGTGGGCCAGGCCGTGCACGGGAACGCCGCTGCGCACCAGCTCGAGCGCCGCGCGAACGTAGATCGTGGTCGGCTCGAGCAGCACCTCGCCGATCGTGCGTCCGGCCAGCTCGGGCGGCGCCGAGTCGAGCGACATCCCTCCCTGCTCGAGCAGGGCGCGGCGAGCGAGCGTAAGTCCGTTGGAGTGGACGCCCGAGGAGGGCAGGCCGATCAAAGCGTCCCCCGGCCCGCACGCGCTTCCGTCGATGATCGCCTCGAGCGCCACGGTCCCGAACGCGGAGCCGACGAGATCGAAGCCGTACGGAGACGGATGGCCGCGGATCACCTCCGGGAGCTGGCAGACCTCGCCCCCCGGAATCTCCACCCCGGCCAGCTCGGCGCCGGCGCGCAGGCCCACGGCGAGCTGCTCGAGCAGTTTGGTGTCCGCGCGCTCCACGGCCACGTAGTCCAACAGCGCCACCGGCTCGGCGCCCACGCAGATCAGGTCGTTGACGTTCATCGCCACGCAGTCGATCCCGATCGTCTCGAAACGCTCGACCTGCTGGGCCACGATTACCTTCGAGCCGACGCTGTCGGTCGCCAGCGCGATCCCCAGCCCGGGCGCGACGCGCATAACGCTTGCGTAGTGGCCGGGAAGCGGCAGGGCCAGCGAGCTCCGGCCGGGATCGATCCGGCGCAACACCTCGACCAGCGCCTGCACTCCTCGGTCGGCCCGCGCCGTGTCCACGCCGGCGGCGGCGTAAGCGTCGGTCATCGGGAGATTGTCGAGCATCGACCGGACCCGCGGACGCCCAACAGCTTCCCGGCGACGATGGCGGCGAGGACTATCCGGTAGGCGGCATAGGGCAGCAGAGAACGGTCGCGCTCGACCTGCCGGATCAGCCACGTCGATCCGAGCGTGGAGACGAAAGCCGACGACGCGCCGACCGCGAACGGGAGCAGCGTGCCCGGCGGCAGCCCCCGGCGGCGCAGCCGGATCGTCTTGAGCAACGTCGCACCGGCGATCACGGGCAGCGCCACATGGCGTGACAGGCGATTTGCGTCCTCGCGCGTGAAGTGTCGAAAGCGTGCGGCGGCGAGGGTCGCGCCGTTGCGGGAGACCCCCGGGATCAGGGCGAGGGCCTGCGCTACCCCGAGCCACAGGGCGTCGCGGGCGCCGGCATCGTCGTGGCGGCGGGTCTGGGGGGCGCTGTCCGACCGCGCCATGATGAGTGCGCCACCCACCAGCCCGGCGGCGACCGTCGCCGGTGTGCCGAGATGCTGCTCGATCGCCCGCTCGAGCGTGTAGCCGACGACCGCCGGCGGCGCGAACGAGAGCGCGATCAGCGTCAGGCGCCGGCCGTCCACGCCGTGGACTGCCTCAGCCACCTCGGCACGCAAGGTGACCAGGAGCGCCGCCGCCGTCCCCGCGTGCAGCGCGACTTCGAAGGACTTGCGCAGCTCGTCGTCGAGCTGGTCGTAGTCCCAGCCCAGGAGCCATGGAATGGTCGCGACGTGGCCGGAGGATGAGATCGGAAGCAGCTCGGCTGGTCCGTGGAGCGCTCCGAGCGCGAGCGCCTGCACCGTCGACAGCCGCTGACCGGCAGCCGGCCGCGGGCTATTCCGAAACAGCATCCACGGTCGGCCGCTCGGTTTTGTCCGAGCGAATGCGCCGCACGACCAGCCAAGCGATCCCGAGCACCACGATCGCGACCACCGCGTAGTCGACGTACTCGAGGTGATGGCGCCAGCTCTGCCAGTTCTGGCCCACCTCGCGGCCGAGCACTCCCAGCGCCGTGATCCACACGATTGAGCCGAGCGCGGCAAACGTGAAGAACGAGACGAACGGCATCTCGGCAACGCCGGCCGCGTACGGGAATGCCGCCCTGGCGAACGGGACGCAGCGCGAGACGAAGATCGCCGGCGCGCCGTAGCGCTCGAACCACCGGTGGGCGCTGTCCAGGCGCCGGGGGTTGACATGCAGCTTCGAGCCCTGGCGCTCGAGCAGCTCCCGGCGTCCGTAGTAGCCGATCGCATACGCGATCGATGCTCCCAGCATGTCCCCGGCCACCCCGGCGACGATGATCCCGACCAGCGTCAGCTCTCCCCGGTACGCATCGAAGCCGGCGAACAGCATGACCGGCTCGGTTCCCGGGACTCCGACCACGGCCGTCATCGCCGTAAGCGCGGCCACGCCGGCGTACCCCAGACTCCCGATCACGCTGGTCGCCAGGTTGACCAGGGGAGCAGTCACGGATGCGATGCCTACAAGCACGGCGGCCTAATCTAGCGAGCGGCGGGGAAACTCCGGTTCCCGTGTAATTAGGGTTCTTTCACGTATGGCTATTCCCCTCTTCGATACTGCGACGCCGCTCGCACCGCTGCGCGCCGCGATCCAGGATCGGGTCCTCACGGTGATCGAGCGCGGCACCTACATCCTCGGCCCGGAGGTCGAGGCGTTCGAGCGCGAGCTCGCCGCGTATCTGGGCGTGCGCCATGTCGTCGGCGTCGCCAACGGTACCGACGCGATCACGATCGCGCTCCGGGCGATGGGCGTCCGTCCCGGCGACGATGTCGTCGTCCCCTCGTTCACCTTCTACGCCTCCGCCGAAGCGATCGTCACCGCCGGGGCCCGGCCGGTGTTCTGCGACGTCGACCCGCAGACCCGAAACATCACTCCGGACACCGTGCGGGACGCGATCACGCCGCGGACCCGAGCCATCGTCGCGGTCGACCTGTTCGGGTTGCCGGCTCCGTTCCCGGAGCTCGGCGTGCTCGGCCTGCCGGTGCTCGAAGACGCCGCCCAGGCCGCGGGCGCATCGCTGAACGGCCGCAAGGCCGGCTCGTTCGGCGAGGCCGCGACCTTCTCGTTCTACCCCTCGAAGAACCTTTATTGCTTCGGCGACGGGGGCGCGATCGCCACCGACGACGACGACCTGGCCGAGCTCGCTCGCGCTCTCCGATTCCACGGCTCGCATGACAAACGCGATTTCCAGCACGTGGGCTACAACTCCCGGCTCGACGAGCTGCAAGCGGCGATCCTGCGCATCCTCCTGCCCGAGCTCGACGCCTGGTGCGACGGCCGGCGGGCAGCCGCCCAGGCGTACACGACGGCGGGCCTCGGCGACCACGTGACGCTCCCCAGCGCGCCCGACGGCACGCACCCGGCGTGGCATCTGTACGTGGTGGCCCACCCCCGCGCCGAGGAGCTGATCACCGGTCTGGCGGATCGCGGCATCCAGGCGCGCGGCTACTACCGCACACCGCTCCACCGTCAGGAAGCGATGGCGCCGTACGCTCCCGCCCACAGCTTGCGGGCGACCGAGGAACTCGCTCGCACCAACATCGCGCTGCCGATGACGCCCACCCTGAGCGCCGACGACGCGCGCGAGGTTGCGGCCGCGATCGCGGCGCTGGCGGCGTGAACGTCTGGATCGACCTCACCAATTCCCCCCACGTGCTGGTGATGCGGCCGGTGATCGCTGACCTACGGGCGCGGGGACACGAGGTCCACGTCACCGCCCGGGATTTTGCGCAGACCCTCGGACTGTGCGCGCGCTTCGGCATCGACTGCACGCCGATCGGCCGCCACCGCGGCGGGAGCGTTCCGGCCAAGGCATGGGGGCTCGCCGCTCGCTCATCCGAACTGGCCCGCTGGGCGCGGCGTCGCGGGTTCGACGTCGCGCTCGGTCACGGTTCGAACGACTTGACGGTGGCCGCGGCGTTGCTCAGAACTCCGTCCGCGACGATGTTCGACTACGAGTGGGCCACCGTTCAGCACCACATCAACTGTCGCCTCGCCCGGGCGGTCGTGGTTCCCGACGCGATTCCTCCCGGCCGCCTGGACCGATACGGGGCCTCCGGAAAGGTCCGCGCCTACCCCGGTTTGAAGGAGGAGTACTACCTCGCGGACTTCGAGCCCGACCCCGCGGTGCTCGCGGCGCTGGGGCTCGACCGGGCGTGGCCGATCGCGGTCGTGCGGACCCCGCCCGCGGTCTCGCTCTACCACCGGTTCGAGAACGACGTGTTCGCGGCCGTTCTGAATCGCCTCCGCGGTTCTCAGACGGTGGTGCTGCCTCGGACCGCTGGGCAGCGCGCCGAGCTCGAGCGCGCCGGCGGGTTCATCGTCCCCGAGCGCGCTCTCGATGCCCAGTCGCTCATCACCTACGCCGACGTCGTCGTATCCGCCGGCGGCACCATGAACCGAGAGGCGGTGGCGCTCGGGACGCCGGTGTACAGCGTCTTCGAAGGGCGCCTCGGAGCGGTCGACGAGCGGTTGATCGCCGAGGGGCGGCTCAAGCGACTCCACTCCCCCGATCAGCTCGAGCTGGTCAAGCGCGTCGACGCCGCCGCCGCCACAAGTCGGATCCGCCGTGACCCGAAGGTTCTGACCGACCTTCTCCTAACCGCCCGAGAGGAGTGAGCGCGGCCGCGCGGTCCGCGGCCAAACTAGTTCGCCGCACCCCGAAACTAAGCCCCCACCTACCGTGTTACGTTTGCGTTGCCAATGCCTCTACACAACATAAAGACACTCACGATCGCGCTCGCCACGGGCGCCTGCGCCGCGCTCCTCGCGGCCTCGCCGGCGGCGGCCTCGCCGATCGGCACCTTCACCACCAAGGGTGCCTACACCTTCGTCTCCGCCCCGAGGCTGCACCCGCCGAAGCTCCGAAGCCTGGGAACGTCGAACGCCAAGAAGCTGGCGCCCGGCTACTTCATGGTCGCGAACTTCCCCAACCTCACCCTGACGCAGCCGGGGACCGGGCCGGCGCAGCCGATGGTCGGTCAGAGCGGCCCGTTGATCCTCGACAGCCACCTGCAGCCGGTGTGGTTCTATCCGGTTCCCACGAACGTCGTGGCGCTCGATTTGAAGCTCCAGACCTATCAGGGCAAGCCGGCGCTCAGCTGGTGGGAGGGCGTGATCACCAACACCGGTGCGACCGTGAGCGGTTCGGTCTTCGTCGTCGACCAGCACTACCGCCAGGTCGCGAAGCTGACGGGCAAGGATGGCTGGGTGATCAGCCCGCACGAGGTCGTCATCAGCGGCCATGACGCGTGGGTCACCGCATACAAGACGGAGCCGATGGATCTGTCCGCGTACCCCCCTGGGTCGGCGAGCGGCCTGCTGCTCGACTCGGCGGTGCAGGAGTACGACCTCAAGACCGGCAACCTGCTCTACACCTGGGACGCGGCCGCGCCCGGGCACATCTCCCTGTCCGAGTCCGAGGCCTCGCCCCCGCCAGCGGCCGCCGGTCCGATCCCGTGGGACGCCTACCACGTGAATTCGATCCAGCTCGTCGGCGCTCACGAGTTCCTGGTGTCGATGCGCAACACGTGGACCGCCTACCTCGTCGACACCACCACGGGCAACATCGTGTGGCGGCTCGGCGGAAAGCACAGCACGTTCGCCGTCCCGGCCAGTGCACAGTTCCAGTGGCAGCACGACGTCGAGCTGCATCCGGGCAGCGTGGTCAGCCTGTTCGATGATGCCTGCTGCGCGTTCGCGCAGGGCAAGTTCCAAGCTCCGAACGGCCCCTCGCGGGGCCTCGTGCTGAAGCTCAACATGGCCAACCACACGGCCTCGCTCGACGGGCAGTACGCCCGCCATCCGGCCATTGACGCGGCCTTCTTGGGCAACACCGATGTGCTGCCGAACGGCAACGTCGTGGTCGGCTGGGGCTCGCAGCCGTTCTTCTCCGAGTACGGCAAGTCGGGGAAGCTCCTGCTCGACGCGAGGTGGCCAGGTCCCGATCTCAGCTACCGGGCGTTCGTCCAGAACTGGGTCGGCACGCCCTTCTTCGGGCCGAGCGGCGCGGTGCGCAAGGCGCATGGCAAGACCACCGTGTACGCGAGCTGGGATGGCGCAACCCAACTGGCCGCGTGGCGCGTGCTGGCGGGGCCGAACGCCAAGCACCTGACGGTTGTCGTGGCCAGCAAGGCGAAGAGCGGGTTCGAGACGGCGATCCCGATCAAGGGCAGGTTCAAGGCGTACAAGCTGCAAGCGCTCGATACGAGGGGCCGCGTACTGCGAACGTCCGGGGTCTTCCCGAAACCCAAGGCGCCTTCAACGTCGCCGGGCTTCTACTAACCAGCTATGGCGCCGCGAGCAACGGGCGCGGGGAGCAGATCAGCCAGAAGAGTAGTGCTCCGTGTGGCGCTGCTCGCCGTCGCGGCGACGTGTGCCTTCGTGGTTATGGGGCGGCCTGCCCGTGCCGCCTCAGCCGCGCCCACCATCAACACGTTCCCGATCCCGGGCAGCCAGGTCGCGGCGCCGAGCACCCAGATCGCATTTCGCGGCGTACCGGCGAGCCAGCTCGGATCGATCACCGTGGTGGGCTCGAAGAGCGGTGCCCACACGGGAACGGTGTATGCCGACTCCGACGGCCGCGGCGGGAGCTTCGTGCCGGCGCAGCCGTTCACGCCCGGCGAGGTGGTGACCGTCACCACCTCGCTGAACATCGCCGGTGGAGCAGGCGGCGTCTTTCAGTTCAAGATCGCCACCCCAGCCCGGGGCCTCGGTCCGACGCACTGGCCCGCGGCGCCCCGGGCCGCAGGCGATGTGTGGACGTTCCGATCGCGGCCTGATCTCGCGCCGCCGGCCGTGGCGATCACGAAACACGGACGGACGGCCCCAGGCGACATCTTCCTCGCGCCCCAGTTCGGTCCGGTCCAGGACGGCCTCGAGATCCTCGATCCGAACGGCCACCTGGTCTGGTTCAAGCCGCTCGGCGGCGACACGTCGGCAGCCGACTTTCGGGTGCAGACCTACCAGGGGCAGCCCGTGCTCACCTGGTGGCAGGGGTACGTGACCGCCGGGGCCGGGTTCGGGTCGGACGTGATCTACAACACCTCGTACCGTCAGATCGGCGCCGTGAACGCGGCCAACGGACTCCAGGCGGACCTGCACGAGTTCCAGCTCACCTCGCGTGGCACGGCGTTGATCACCGCGTATTACCCGGTCATCTGGGACTCCTCGAGCGTTCACGGCTCCAAGCGGGAGATCGTGCTCGACGGTGTGGTGCAGGAGATCGACATCCAGAGCTGCTCGGTCGATCCGACCTGCCTGGTCCTGTTCCAGTGGGACAGCCTCGATCACGTCGCGGTCGGCGACAGCTACGAGGCGCTCCCCAAGGGCACGCGCTTCCCGTTCGACTACTTTCACGTCAACTCGGTCCAGCAGGACTTCGATGGAAACCTGGTGATCTCGGCGCGCAACACTTGGGCCGCGTACAAGGTCAACCACCAAACGGGGGCGGTGATCTGGAGGCTCGGTGGCAAGCACTCGAGCTTCAAGCTCGCGCCTGGGGTCTACTGGGCCTTCCAGCACGACGTGCGCGTCCGGGCCGGCAACGACATGTTCGTGACGCTGTTCGACGACGAGGCCGGACCGCCTACCATTCGTGCTCCCTCACGCGCGATCAAGCTGTTCCTCGACACCAAGCACATGACCGCACGACAGGTGGCCTCGCACGTGCACTCCCCTTCACTGCTGACGAACTTCGAAGGGAACCTCCAGCAGTTGCCGAACCGCGACGATTTCGTGGGCTGGGGGCAGCAGCCGTACTTCAGCGAGTATGACCCCAAGGGGAAGCTCGTGTTCGATGGGCATTTCGTCGCCTCGACGGCGAGCTATCGCACCTACCGGTTTCCGTGGAGCGGGACCCCCGATCCAACGATGTTCCCGCCCGCGGCGGCGGGCGTGAGGAAGCGCTCCTCGACGGTGGTCTACGCGAGCTGGGACGGGGCCACCACGGTCGCGGCCTGGCGCGTGTTCGGCGGGAGCAGCCCCACCTCCCTGCACTGGGCGGCCATTGTCCGGAAGGGGGGCTTCGAGACGGCGATCACCGTCCGCGCGCGGGAGGCCTACGTGGCCGTCCAAGCGCTCGACGCCAAGGGGCGCATTCTCGGTCAGTCCCCCACCGCTAGGACCAGCTGACCGGATGCGCATCGGGGGCAAGCCGCGACGAGTGGTTCCCGTCGCACATACGGCCGCGGTGGTTGTGTGCGTTTGCGCGAGCCTCCTCGCCGGGTCATCCACGGCAGCGGGCAGCGGTGCCGCCGGGGCGCGCGCCTTCGTTCCCCCGCGCCCCAACATCGTGTTCATCCTCACCGACGACCTCTCGATGAACCTGCTGCGATTCATGCCCCACGTGCAGGCGCTCGAGCAGCAAGGCCTCACGTTCAACGACTACTTCGTCTCGGACTCCCTGTGCTGTCCGTCACGGTCTTCGATCTTCACCGGCGAATACCCGCACGACACCCGCGTGTTCAGCAACACCGGCAGACTCGGAGGCTTCCGCGTCTTCCACGAACGGGGCGAGGAGCGGCACACGTTCGCGGTGGCGCTCACCCGCGCCGGCTATCGCACCGCGCTGATGGGCAAGTACCTCAACGGCTATCTCCAGAAGCGCGGCGGCGACCCGAACGTGCCGGCCACGTACGTTCCCGAGGGCTGGTCGGAGTGGGACGTGGCGGGATGGGGCTACCCCGAGTTCGACTACACGCTGAACGAGAACGGGACGCTGCACCACTACGGCCACCGCCCCGCGGACTACCTGACCGACGTCCTCGCGCGCAAGGGGGTGCAGTTCATCGACAGCTCGGCCGCCGCCGGCAAACCGTTCTTCCTCGAGCTGGCCACGTTCTCCCCGCACGCGCCGTACGTACCCGCGCCCCGTAACGCCGGCGACTTCCCCGGCCTCGAGGCGCCGCGGCCCCCCAACTTCGACGTCCTGCCGACCCATCCACCGGCCTGGTTGGCCTGGCGCGATCCGCTGACCGAGTCCGAGCTCGACACGATCGATTCGGTCTATCGGCTGCGCGCGCAGGACGTCGAGTCGGTCGACCAGATGATCGGCAACATCGAGGGAGCGCTCCAAGCCGCGGGCGTGGCGGGCGACACGTACCTCGTGTTCAGCTCCGACAACGGCCTTCACACCGGCGAGTACCGGCTGATGCCGGGGAAGATGACCGCGTTCGACACCGACATCCACGTGCCACTGGTGATCGCCGGACCGGGGATCCGAGCCGGGGCCACCACGAACGCCATGTCCGAGAACGTCGATCTCGCGGATACGTTCAGCGAGCTCGGCGGCACGTCTCTGTCGGGCGACGGCCACAGCCTGGTGCCCCTGTTCGGCGGCGCGACGCCGCCGGATTGGCGAAACGCCATCCTCGTCGAGCACCGCGGTCCGGTGCTGCGCCCCGACGACCCCGACTTCCAGCAGCCCGCGAGCGGGAATCCGACGAGCTACGAGGCGATGCGCACGACCGATTTCCTGTACGTCGAGTACAAGGACGGCGAGCGCGAGTTCTACGACCTGCACGCGGATCCGTTCGAGCTGCACAACATCGCAGGCCAACTGACCGCGCCGCAGCTCGCGCACCTGCACGCCGAGCTGCTCGCCCTCGTGCAATGCCACGGCGCGCAGCAGTGTTGGGCCGCCACCCATGTCGACACTGGACCGGCCCTCATCCGCCAAATCCGCCATCGCCTCTAGAATCTCGGCCGCATGCGCCGGCGGATCAGCTCCGCGGCCTTTCCCGTTCACCGCCATTCGATCCCCCAGCTGTTGGTGGACGGTGTGCTGGTCGCGCTCGCCTACTTCCTCGCGTTCCGA
The DNA here is from genome assembly GCA_963731355.1 of uncultured Solirubrobacterales bacterium. Lineage (GTDB taxonomy): Bacteria > Actinomycetota > Thermoleophilia > Solirubrobacterales > Solirubrobacteraceae > Palsa-465. The sequence continues at coordinate 166,883 of CAVSUS010000014.1, forward strand.
CTGAGGTTCGTGCCCCACGTCCCTTCGCGCTACGAGGAGCTGTTCGAGAGGACGATCCCTTGGGTGGTGCCGGTGACGATGGTCGTGCTGGCCGCGTTCGGGCTCTACCAGCGGCTGTGGACGTTCGTGGGCCAGCGTGACTACGAGGCGGTCGTCAAGGGCGTGATCGTGGCCACGCTGGTGGTCGTAGGGGCAATTGCGCTGCTTCATCCGGTCGTGGCGCCGACCACTCAGCGCGTGGGGTTTCTCGTACATCACCACGTCAGGTACAGAAACGTCGTCGGGCCCACGTCGGCGGTCACCCTGCCCGCCAGCGTGATCGCGCTGTTCTTCCTCCTGATGCTCGTGCTGCTCCTCGGCGCGCGCTTCATCGTGCATCTGATGTCCGAGGGCCGCATGCGAAGCTTCCGCGCGGAGCTGGGGGCCCGCGACGTGCTGATCGTCGGCGGCGGCGACGGCGGCCGGCTGGTCGTCCGTGAGCTCGCCCGTAACCCACAGCTCCGAATGCGTCCGGTCGGCTTCATCGATGACGACCCGCGCAAGCAGGGCATCAAGGACGAGCACGGCCTGAAGGTCCTCGGCACCACCGCATCCGAGGACCTAACGCGAATCCTCGATGAGATCGAGCCCGACGAGGTGGTGATCGCGATTCCCTCCGCGCCCGGGACGCTCCGCGCCCGCGTGGTGACGGCCTGCCGGGAGCGGGGCATTCCCGTGCGCACCACTCCCACCGTATTCGAGCTGCTCCAGGACGGCTCCGGCCAGCTCCAGGTCACGCGCCAGCTGCGCGCCGTGCGGGTCGAGGACATGCTCGGCCGCGAGCCGGTCCGCATGGAGCTCGAGCGCGTGGGCGCATATCTGGCCAACGAGGTCGTGCTCGTGACCGGTGCCGGCGGCTCGATCGGCAGCGAGCTGTGCCGACAGATCGCGCGCGTGAACCCCCGACGCCTCGTGCTCGTCGACCACGCCGAGGACAACCTGTTCGAGATCCTCCGCGAGCTCGAAGAGGACCGCCACGTCCGCACGGCGGTCGCGGTGCTGGCCGACTGCAAGGAGGAGGAGCGGATGCGCGAGGTGCTCGGCCAGTACCGGCCCACCGTGGTCTTCCACGCCGCCGCCTACAAGCACGTCGCGATGATGGAGCTCAATCCCGTCGAGGCCATCCGCAACAACGCGCTCGCGACCCGACTGGTGGCGCGGATCGCGGGCGAGATGGGCGTGGGCACGTTCGTGCTCGTGTCGACCGACAAGGCGGTGAACCCGGCGACCGTGATGGGCGCGTCCAAGGCGCTCGCCGAGTGGGCCGTGGAGGCCGCCGCGGTGCGCCATCCGGGGACTCACTACGCGACGGTCAGATTCGGCAACGTGCTGGGCTCCTCGGGCTCGGTCGTGGAGATCTTCCGCCGCCAGATCGCCGCCGGAGGGCCGGTCACGGTGACCGACGAGCGGATGACGCGGTACTTCATGACGATTCCGGAGTCCGTTCAGCTCATCATTCGGGCCGGCTCGCTGAGCAGGCCCGGTGCCGCCTCTGCTCCACGACCCCCTGACCCCCGAACGCCCGCGGACGCGGTGCCCGCGAACGGTGAGGTCTACGTGCTGGAGATGGGCGATCCGATACGGATCATGGATCTCGCCAGCACGATGATCCGGCTATCCGGGTTCGAGCCCGAGCGCGACATAGCGATCTCGATCGTCGGCGCGCGTCCCGGGGAGAAGCTCCACGAGGATCTTTTCAACCCCTACGAGCATCCCCAGCCGACGCCCGCACAGCGGATCCTGCGCGCCGGCCGGGAACCGCTCGATCCCGCGTGGGTGGAGCAGACGTTCGCCGACATCAACCTGCTGGTGCTCGAGGGCGATTCGGCCGGACTGGCCGAACACGTCTCCAAGCTGTCCGCCAGCCGACTGGCGGCAGAAACGAGCGCGGCTGACGCCCGCTGGGCAACGTAGACTGGGCGCCGAATGGCCAGCACCCCATTCGCCTTCTCGATCCATCACTTCATCAACTCCGTGGGCGCGTATGCCGGTTTTGCGGCGATCATCGGGCTCGCGATTCTGGTCCTGCTGTTCTTCGCCCAAGCGCGTGAAACTCACAACCTGCGCCAGCAGGCATCCGAAGCGGACGAGCGCGTGGCGCAGATGGAGAGCAGGCTCGCGTGGGTGACCCGTCAGCGATCCGGTGCGACCGATGCCACCGCCCAGTTTCCGGCCCCGACGCGCGCCGCTCCCGCTGCCGCGGCCACTGGGGCGGCACCGCCTCCCACTCCGACGCCCACGCCGGCATTTGCCGGCGCGACCGCGGCGGCGCCCGGTCGGTCAGCCGGAGGCCCTGCGGCGGCGCCCGGTCGGTCAGCCGGAGTCGCTGCGGCAGCGCCCGGTCGGTCAGCCGGAGTCGCTGCGGCAGCGCCCGGTCCACCGGCCGGAGTCGCGGCGCCGGCGCTGGCCGCGGCAACCAGGCTGATTCCGGCCGTCTCGGCCCCATCCCAGCTCGCCAGCCCGGCCGCAGCCGCCGTGGCGCCGCCGCCCACGAGGTCCGCCCCGCTGGCAAGCCCCCCGCCCCGCCCCGCGCCCGGCCCGGCGAGCGCGTATACGGCCCCGCCCGGCGACGGCGCGACGCTGGCCGCCCCTCCTTCGCCCGCGACCGAAGCTGGCGGCGGGAACGGCGAAGTCCGCGATCGGGTCTACGGAGCCGCTCCAGCCCCGGTCCTTCCGCCCCCTGCCCAGCCGGAAGCCGGCCGCTCCTGGGTCGGGCGTGTCGTTGCCGTCTTCCTGGGCGCGCTCGTGATCGCCGGGATCGTCGTGGCCCTGCTGATCGTCACCTCGAACAACGGCACGACCTCGGCCACGAGCTCAGCCCACGCGACGAACGCCTCGGCTGCCCACAGGGCCAGGCGCTCGCCCACCTTCAGGCCGTCCTCGGTCACGGTCGCCGTGCTCAATGGCACCGGCGTGGCCGGACTGGCCCGGCGCGTCGCCACTCGCCTGGGGACCGGCGGGTACAAGCAGGGGACGGTGGCGAACGCGTCCGATCAGACCAACACGGCCACGAGCGTCGCTTACCTCCCCGGGCATCGAGCCGACGCGGTGCGGGTGGCGAGCTCGCTGAAGCTCGGCTCCGGGGCCGTGCAGCCCGTTGATGCGAGCACCCAGCAAATTGCATGCCCGCCCGGGATGACCTGCGCCGCGGACGTAGTCGTGACGGTCGGCACCGACCTGGCATCGCAGTAAGGGCTCGTAGAAAAACAATCTTGGCGATGAATGCGGCCTGGATGACTTCGCGGGTGCGGCACGATCGGCCGGCTCGCGCAGCGCTGCTGCGCCACGCCGTCCGCTCGCACCGCCCCGCTCGCCCCCAGACCGCCTCATCACCAATCTTGTTTTCCTACGAGCCCTAGCGCACTCGGCATTCGACGTGCGCGACCTCCTCGACCTACCAGATAGGAGCGCCAAGCCTCGCCAGGAGGGCGTCACGCACGTAATCGATCGCGGCCTGTCGATCGCCGAGGTCGACGGGCTGATCGAAGTCGCGGGCGACTCGGTCGATATCGTCAAGCTCGGCTGGGGCACCGCCGTCGCCACGGCCAATCTCCAGCGAAAGCTCGAGCGCTATCGCGAGCACGGAATCCCCGTGGTCCTCGGGGGCACACTGACCGAGCTCGCGATCGCCCGGGACCGTCTGGAGGAGCTGATCTCATGGGTGCGCGATCTAGGGCTTGAGTACTTCGAGATCTCCGACGGCACTATCTCCCTCGATCACACTCGCAAGGTGGAGCTGATCGAGCGACTGGCACAGGACTTCACCGTGCTCTCCGAGGTCGGCTCCAAGGACGACACCGGAGCGATCACGCCGCCGTACCGCTGGGTGGAGATGATGCGCCGGGAGCTGGACGCCGGCGCCTGGAAGGTGATCGCCGAGGGACGGGAAGCCGGTACCGCCGGCATCTTCAGGCCCACCGGCGAGGTGCGCGAGGGCCTGATTGATGAGATCGCGCATGACATAGACCCCCGCCGGATCATGTTCGACGCGCCGCTCAAGCACCAGCAGGTGTGGTTCGTGCGGCGCTTCGGGTCGGACGTCAACCTCGGCAACATCGCTCCCGGCGACGTGCTAGCGCTGGAGACGCTGAGGCTGGGTCTGCGTTCCGACACGTTGGGCATCGGCCGTGAGTGACGCGCGCTGGGACGGCCTGCTGCTGGCCCGCCACGGCCAGACCAACGACAACATCGAGCCGATCCGCGTCCAGGGGTTCACGGACACGCCGCTGAACGATGCCGGCCGCCGCCAGGCGGCCGAGCTGGCGGAACGCGTCGCAGCCGACGAGGCGATTGCATCCCTGTGGTCGTCCGACCTGAGCCGCGCGCGCGAGACCGCGGAGATCGTGGGAGCGGCTACGGGACTGGAACCCCGCCTCGACGCCCGATTTCGGGAAGCCTACCGGGGACGCTGGGAGGGTCACCGGTTCATCGACATTGCGCGCGAGGAGCCCGACCTCTACGCCGCCTGGCTGAACGCCGGCGATCACTTCCGCTTTCCCGGCGGGGAGTCGCTGCTCGAGCAGCAGGAGCGGGTCACGGCCGCGCTGCGCGACGTCCACGCCACCGGCGCGCTGCCGGCGCTGGTCGTGTGCCACGGTGGCTCGATCCGCGTGATGCTGTGTGAGCGAGATCCGCGCGGTCTGTATGCGTTCCACGACTTCGAGGTCCCGAACGTGGCCGTGGTGAGGTTGTGAGCAGGCTGTCGTCCGTCGCGTTCGCGACGCTGGCGGCGTTGACGGTGGCGGCCTTCTTCGTCACCCAGCACCTCAAGGTGAGCACGCCGTTGATCCAGGGCAACCCGTCGCCCGACCCATCGGCCATAAACCCCGTCGACGGCAAGGTCTGCGCGGGCCTGGACCACCGGTTCACGAGGCTTTCCTTCTACCTTCAGCACCGGGCCGACGACGTCGACGTGTACGTGGTCGACTCCAGTGGCGAGATCGTCCGCACGGTCGCGTCCAACCATCACATGCGGCGGAACGTGCGAAAACCGGACGGCGAATTCAGCTGGAACGGACGCGAGGACAACGGCACCGTCGCGCCGGATGGCACTTACTACTTCGAGGTCGCGCTGCGCAACCAGGGGCGGACGGTCGAGCTGTCCAACACGCCCGTCAAGGTCATCACCGTCCCGCCGCGTCCGGTCGTGACCCGCGTGTCCCCCTCCCTCGCGGCGGCCGGCACCCCGGTCACGATTCGCTTCTCGGGCGACGCCGGTGCGGGCGCGACCGTGCTGCTCTACCGCACCGATGTCCCCGGCGCGCCCAAGCTCGCGTTCAAATTCGGGACCGGTAACGCACATCGCGTGGTCTGGGACGGCCGGATCCACGGTTTGCCTGCTCCCGCTGGCACCTACCTCGTCGGTCTCCAGGTCACCGATCAGGCGTGCAACACGGGCACATTTCCCCCCGTGCTGCCGCCGGCGCCCGGGGCGGCCCCGAATGCGGCCGTGACCGTCCGCTGAGCGCCGGCAGGCGGCCCGAGCCGTACCGTTTGGCGTCGTGACTGCGTACCTGAAGCGCCTGGTGCGATCGCTCGCGGCCTATCAGGTCGCGGACGTGGTCTCGAAGTTCATCGCGGTCCTCCTCCTGCCGGTGTACACGCGGTACATCAGTCCCGCCGGGTACGGGGAGGTCGAGCTCCTGGCCAACGGGGTGATCTTCATCAGCATCGTCGTTCGCCTGGGGATGATCGAGTCGTTTTTGCGCTTCTACTTCTCCGACTCCGACCGGGATCGTCGGGACGCGCTGGCGCGGCGCGCGGTCGTGTTCCTGCTGATCACCACCACGATCGCGGCGGTCGCGCTCGCTGTCGCGGCCGAGCCGCTGTCGAAGCTCGTGCTCAGCCACCGCGACCCGACGATCTTCCGGATCGCGGTCCTGGGGCTCTGGTCGTTCACGAACCTCGAGCTCGCCTACGCGCTGCTGCGGGTCGACGAGCGGGTGCGCGCGTACGCCGCGGTCTCCCTGATCAACGTGGGGCTCACGATTGCCGCCTCGCTCGTCCTGGTGGTCGGGCTCGGTGAGGGAGCGAAGGGGTTGCTGCTCGGCAACTACGGCGCCAGCACGGTGGTCCTGTTCGGGCTCTGGTGGACGTTGCGAGGAAGATTGCTCCGGCGCCAGAGGGGCGGCGAGCGCCTGCCGTTGCTGCTGCGCTTTGGGCTTCCCACCGTGCCCGCCGAGGCGTCCGTGTACGCGCTCAGCATCGTCGACCGCTACTACATCTACCACTCCCGCAGCCCCTCGCTCGCCGGCCTGTACTCGATCGCGGTCAAGCTCGCGGGCTCGGTCGCCTTCCTCGTACGAGGTTTTCAGTACGCCTGGCCACCACTGGCTTACTCCGTCACCGACGACGCCGAGGCCGCGCGGCTGTACGGGCTAGTGACCACCTATTACGTGCTGGTCAGCGGATGGGTCGTGGCCGGGCTGGCGCTGCTCGGGCGGTGGGTGCTGCGCGTGCTGGCGGCGCCGTCGTTCTTCGACGCGTACCGCGCGCTTCCATGGGTGGCGCTCGGATGGGCGCTGTACGGCCTGTGGGTCGTGTTCCTCGTGATCGCCGGCAGGGCCAATATCACCACCCGGAACTTCCCCGCCTCCCTCGCCGGTCTGGCCGCGAACGTGGTGCTGCTCGTCGCGCTCGTACCGCCGCTGGGGATCGCCGGCGCCGGCGTCGCGCTTTGCGGCGCCTACGTGGTGATGCTGACCGCGATGTACGTGCTGACCAGGCGTGCGTTCAAGGTCGCATTCGAGTGGCGGCGACTGATCCAGCTGGCTGTGGTGATGGGCGGTATCGCCGTGGGTGGGGACTTGGTGTTCCCCACCCACGGAATAGTCGGTTTCCTCACCCGCGGCGCCGCGTTCCTGGCCATCCCGTTGGTCCTGTATCTGACAGGGTTCGCGCACGTGCAGGAGTTACGGCAGCTGCGGATGGTGATCGCCCGCGCTCGACGGGGACTGGTCCGTGAGGCGGCCTGAGGTCAGCGTCGTGGTCCCGTTCGCCGGGGATGCGGCCGCCGCGCAGGCGGCCGCCGGCATGATGCTGGGGCTCGCGACCGAGCCCGGAGACGAGCTGATCCTCGCCGACAACTCGGGGGTAGCCGGTGCCTCGGCTTCGATCATCGTCGTTCCGGCCACGGCCGAGCACTCGCCGGCCCACGCCCGCAACGTGGGAGCGGAGCACGCTCGCAACGAGTGGATCCTGTTCCTGGACGCCGACTGCATCCCGACCCGCAACCTGATCGGCGCGTTCTTCTCCCGGGAGATCGCGCGCGACGTGGGCGCGCTCGCCGGCGAGGTCCGGCCCGCCCCCGGCGGCGAGACCGTCGCCTCCCGTTACGGAGCCGCGCGGAGCTTCCTCAGTCAGGAGGCCCACCTGGCTCACCCGTATCGCCCGCGCGCGGTCGCGGCCAACCTGTTGGTGCGGCGCGCCGCGTTCGAGCAGATCGGCGGCTTCTACGAGGGTGTGCGGGCGGCCGAGGACACGGACTTCAGCTGGAGGCTCCAGCAAACAGGATGGCGGATCGAACTGCGGCCCGACGCCGCGGTAGAGCACCGCTACCGGACGACGGTCAAAGACCTGCGACGCCAGTGGCGGGGTTACGCCGCGGGCCGAGCCTGGCTCGCGCGCCGCTACGAGGGCTTCGAGCCCGAGCCGGCGGTGAGTCGCGGCGCCGCGAGCGTGTGGAGGCGCCTTCGCCGACGGCCGGCGGGGAATCGCCGCGTCCGCCCCGCGGAGCCTGGGCGGACCGAGCGCGTCCGCTACCTGGCGCTCGATGCGCTCCTCTCCGCCGAGGAGCTGGCCGGGTTCGCGCTCTCGAACCATCCCTCCAAACAGCGACAAGAGCGCTCCGACGTGGTGCTGATCGCGGAGCACTTCCCGGCGCTGGGGGATCCGCTGGTCGAGTTCGCCGGCACGCTCGACGGGGCTCGGATCGAGGCCGCCGCGCGACCCGAGGCGCTCGACGTCCAGCTGGCGCGTACGCTCGCGATCGACTACCGCGAGGACGACGGCGCCGCGTCGCGCCTTCGCTCGCTTACCGCGCTCACGGTCCGCCATCCATTTCGCTCCGCCCGCGATCTCGCGGCCGGCCGGCGCGCGGGACCCGGCCTTGCGGCGCTCGCACCGGCCGTTCGCCGCCTGGAGCGCGATCCCGGCGCCCGCGTCCACGTCCTCGGCGGGGCCGAGGCGCGCGCGACCGCGCTGCGGATCGCGCGCCTCGCCGGCCGGCCGCTCGAGGAGGAGGCGCGCGACACTGGGCCGTGGACGCTTCACCTGCGCCGACGCTGATGCGCGTCCACGTCGTCGATCCATCCGCGTTCACGCCTCCCTACGACCATGCGCTGTGCCGGGCGCTCGCCCACGCGGGCGCGCAGGTCGAGCTGATCACGAGCCGGTTTGCCTACGGCGAGGTGCCGGCGCCCGAGGGCTACGCGGTGCGCGAGCTGTTCTACCAGCGCTCCGTCGGTAAGGCCGGCTCGCGGCTCCGGAGGGCGACCAAGCTCGCGGAACACGTTCCCGACATGCTCCGCTATCTCCGGGCCGCCCGCGCGGCCGATGTGGTCCATTTTCAGTGGCTCGACGTCCAGTGGCTCGACCGGCACCTCCTCCCGCGCCGCCCGAGCGTGCTGACCGCCCACGATCTCCTGCCGCGGGAGCCACGTCCCGGCCAGGCGCGGGCGCAGCGGACGCTGTATGACGCCGTGGACGCGGTCATCGTGCACTCGCAGTACGGTCGCGAGCAGCTCGTGGAGCGGCTCGCGGTCGAGCCACGGAAGGTGCACGTGATTCATCACGGCGCGTTTGAGCACCTCAGTCGCCAGTCCGAGGAGGAGCCGCTCCCCGCGGAGTTGGGCGCGGTCTCCGGCCCCGTGGTCCTGTTGTTCGGCCTCCTGCGTCCCTACAAGGGGATCGAGGTGCTGCTGGAGGCCTGGCGGGGGATCGACGACGCCGAGCTGTGGATCGTGGGGCGGCCCTTGATGCCGCTCGAGCCGCTGCGAGCGGTCGCGCCGCCCGGGGTGCGGTTCTGGCCGCGCTTCGTCTCCGACCGGCAGCTTCCGGCGTATTTCCGCCGCGCGGAGGTGGTCGTCCTTCCGTACTCGGGGACCGAGCGCATCGACCAGTCGGGCGTGCTGGCCACCGCGCTCGCGTTTGCCAAACCGGTTGTGCTGAGCGACGTCGGAGGGTTCGGCGAGGCGGCGTCGGAGGGCGCGGGCGTCCTGGTCCCGCCGGGCGATGCGGACGCGCTTCGCGACGCGCTTGTCGCGCTGCTCGGAGATCAGGGGCGTCGGGAGCGCCTCGCGGCCGCCGCGGCCGCGGCGGCCGACGGTCCGTACTCTTGGGATGAGGCCGCACGCCGGACGGTGGCGCTGTATCAGTCGCTCCTTGGACCCCGGAGCTAAAGCTGCACGGGCGCCGATCCCGGAGCGTCGCGTTTTTGCTGCGCTCAGCGCAGCGAAAACGCGTCAGTCCCGGTGGCCGGTCTCGAGCACTGCGACAATCGGCGCCCCTGTGAGCACAATCGCCATCGTCTTTTGGGTCTGCGCCGGCCTCCTCCTCTATGCCCACATCGGGTACTGGCTGCTGCTCGAGCTACTCGCACGGCTGCGCCGGGGCCCCGCCCTACCCGACACCGGCGGGACGGGGGACGCCCCGACGGTGTCGGTCATCGTCCCCGCCTACGCCGAGGAGGACGTGATCGCGCGGCGGGTCGAGAACCTGCGCGATCTCGACTACCCACGCCACCGGCTCCAGCTGATCGTGGCCTGCGATGGCTCGCCCGACGCGACCGCGGACCGTGCCAGGGCCGCCGGCGCGGACCTCGTCCTGGAGCTTCCGCGCGGCGGCAAGATACGCGCGCAGGACGCCGCGGTGGAGCGCTCGGACGGCGAGATCGTCGCCTTCTCCGATGCCAACGCGGCGTGGGATCCGGCCGCGCTCGCGCACCTCGTGGCGCCGTTCGCCGACCGCCGCGTCGGCTACGTTTGCGGCGATGTCCGCTACATCAGTGAGCGGGGGACGAACCAGGAGGGTCTGTACTGGCGCTATGAGATGGCGCTGAGGGCGCTCGAGTCGCGCGTGCGCTCCGTCACCGGCGGCAACGGCGCGATCTACGCCACCCGGCGGGATGCGTACCTGGTGGTCGACCCGATCATGGGACATGACCTCTCGTTCCCGTTCAACATGGTCAAGCGCGGCTGGCTCGCCGTCTATGCCGGTTCCGCCCACGCCCGCGAGAAGATGGTGCCGACGATCGAGGGGGAGTTCGCCCGCAAGCGCCGCATGATGAGCCACATGTGGCCGATCGTCCTGCGGGGCGGGATGCTCTCCCCCCGCGGATACGACCCGCTATACGCGCTGATGATCCTCTCCCACCGGTTCCTTCGCTACATCTCTCCGTTCCTCCACGTCGTCGCCCTGGTGACGAGCATCCTGCTGCTCGGACACGGATGGGTGTACACCGTCGCGGTGGCCGTTCAGGCGGCGGTCGTGGTGGCCGCGCTGCTGGCGCGAGCGATCCCCGCGAGGCCGCTCTTGATCGCCCGCTACTACGTGCTGACGACCGCATCGCTGGCTGCCGGACTGTGGGATTGGGTTACGCACGGCACGCCGGCCGGGTGGGAGCCGGCGGAGGGCACTCGGTGAGGCTCGCCAAGCGCGCGATCGATGTGGTGATCGCGTCGGTCATGTCGATTGTCACGGCGCCGGTGATCGCGCTGCTCGCGCTCGCGATCCGGCTCGAATCGCCCGGGCCAGCCATCTACCGCCAGACTCGGGCGGGCAAGGACGGCCGAGTGTTCACGATCTGCAAGCTGCGCACGATGGTCCACGGCGCGGAGCGGATGGGTGCGGGCCTGGCGATCAACGAGGGCGATCCCCGCATCACCAAGGTGGGTGCGGTCCTGCGCCGCTACTCACTCGATGAGCTGCCGAACTTCTGGAACGTCCTACGCGGCGAGATGTCGATCGTGGGTCCCCGGCCGACGGTGCCGGTCCAGGTCGAGCAGTACACCGATCGCCAGCGCGGCCGGCTGGCCGTCAAGCCGGGAATGACCGGCTGGGCTCAGATCAATGGGCGCGCCGCTCTGCCCTGGGCCGAGCGGATCGAGCTCGACCTGTGGTACGTCGAGCACTGGTCGCTGCGGCTCGACCTGCAGATCCTCGCGCGGACGATCCGCTCCGTGGCGGGTGGGCACGGGCTGTACAAGGGAGAGGCCGGAGGGTGGCAGCCCCCGAGCGCCGGATGAACGCGCAGGCGTCGGTGCTCCTGACCGGCGTCGGCAAGCGCTACGACATCGTCTCGGCCTTCGCCCAGCACACCACCGTGATCGCGGCTGATCCGAACCCGCTCGCGCCGGCGCAGTACGCCGCCCATCACCGCCGCCCGGTCCCGCGGATCGATGATCCGCGCTACGTCCCGGCGCTGGCGGAGCTGTGCGAGCAGTACGGCGTGCGCGCGGTGGTCCCGTTGACCGATCTCGATCTCGAGGTGCTGGCGGTGGCGCGAGCCGAGGGAACGCTGCCCGCTTTCGTGCCTGATCCGGAGATCGCGCGGGCCACGTTCGACAAGTACGACGCCCACCTGCTGCTCGAGCGGCTCGGTCTTCCGTCGCCGCCGACCGTGCTCCCGGGCGAGGAGATCGCTCGCTTCCCGGTGATGGTCAAGCCCCGGCAGGGATCCGGGGCTCGCTCCATCCACCGCGCTGACGACGCCGGCGCGGCGGAGTTCTTCGTCGACTACATCCAGGAGCCGGCGATGATCCAGATGTTGATGGACGGCCCGGAGTTCTCGATCGACACCCTCTCCGATCTGCGCGGCCGGTGTCTGAACGCGATCCCTCGCACGATGATCGAGTCACGCGGAGGGGAGTCGATCAAGGGGACGGTGATCGCCGACCCCGAGCTGATCGGTCTCGGCCGGCACGTCGTCGAATCCCTCCGCGTCCGCGGCCCGTGCACGGTCCAGGTGTTCCGCGACCGGGAGTTCGGATTGGGGATCACCGATGTAAACACGCGCTTCGGCGGCGCTTTCCCGGCGCCGATGTACGCCGCGCTGCCCGGCCGGACATATCCCGAGTTGATCGTGCGCATCGCGCGAGGCGATGAGGTCGAGCCCCACGTGGGGGAGTTCCGGGCCGGGATCACGTTCACCCGCTACTTCTGGCAGCTCGAGCTCGACGCGCAGTTGCAGCCGACCGGCCGCGACATCGTCGAGCCCCCGGGACCACCGAAGCCGCGCCCGGGCGGCACCGATGCGAACTGAGCGGCCGCCCGGTGGGCTCAGCAACCCGCTGGGTCGCGGTGCTCGGTTGTCCGAGCACCTTCGTCTGCGACTGCTGGACGCGTCCGATGCGGAGGAGCTGTTCGCGGTCATCGACGCAAACCGGGCCCACCTGTCTCGGTTCCTGCCGTGGGCCGCGGGCCAGACCCTCGAGGGAACGCGCGCCTTCATCGAGCTGACGCGCAAGCAGCTCGCCGAGGACAACGGCTTCCAGATGGCGATCGTGGGCGACGAGAGGATCATCGGCGTGGTCGGCTACCACGCCGTCAACTGGGCCGACCGCTCGACGACGCTCGGCTACTGGCTGGCGGCCCCGGAGCAGGGGCAGGGCACGATGACCCGAGCCGTGCGCGCCCTGGTCGACCACGCGTTCGGCGTGTGGGGCCTGAATCGGGTGGAGATCGGTGCGGCTCCGGAGAACACCCAAAGCCGGGCAATCGCGCTCAGGCTCGGCTTTCGCGAGGAGGGGACGCTCCGTCAGGCGGAGCGGGTGGGCGGCCGGTACCTGGACACGGTGGTGTACTCGATGCTCGCCTCCGAGTGGCCCGGGCCTGACTAGTGTCAGGCGCTCGCCGCCCGTCGCTTGCCGCCGGCTCGCCGGCCCGGCTCCCCGGCCCAGCACTCATCGACGAACTCGGCGATCCTCCCGGTCAGCCGATCGGGATGGAGGCGCAGCTCGATGATCGAGTTGGCGTCGATCAGCGTGGCGTTCGGCAGCTCGGCCGCGAGCATGTCGGCGTCGGAGAACGGGTGCACCGGATCCCGGGGGTGGCCGATGACGAGCGCCGGCGCCTCGAACGTCATGCGCTCGCCGCGGTCGGGTGCCGTGCGGCCGAACAGGATTCCCTGGAGGACCGCTCCACTCGGCCCGGGATCCTGCGAGATCCAGTCGAGCCCGAGCTCGAGCAGGAACGGCACCGAGCTGCGGGGCACCGACCGAGCCCGGCGCGCGAGCGCCTTCATCACGCGCTCTCCGAATGTCAGCGCGAACAACAGGGGGGTGAACGCGGCCGCGCACGCCGGGATCGCGTGATCGAGCACGGGCATCTCGGCGATCATGCCTTGAAGCCGCTCGGGCGCGATCGACGCCACCTCCAGCGTTATGTTCGCGCCCAGCGACGTGCCCCCCACGATCGCCCGGTCCAGCTCGAGGTGATCGAGCAGGGCGAGCGCCTGCCTGCCGAACGCGGACATCGAGTAGCGCCACATGTCGCGTGGGCGGTCGGAGGCGCCGTGGCCGAGGGGATCGAAGGTGACGACCCGGTTGCCGCGCGCGGCCAGGGCCCGGGCCAGCGGGACCTGCATCTTCTGCGAGAGCAGCAGCCCCGGCATGAGGACCGTGGTGCGCAGGCCCTCGCCGTAGATGGTGTACGCGAGCCGCTGCCCGTCGTGGCGAAATGACGCCATAAACCCCAGCATATCCGCGGGTCCCGTCGAATCCGCCGGTTCGCGGCGGGCTCGCCGGACCCGGCCCGCTATGTGCCGAGCAGCACTCAGGGCCGGTCGCGCGGTCCGCTACCGTCCAGCGCAAACTCTGATCAAGGAGGACTGCTAGATGGCGAAAGCCCCACGATCGCTCGCCGGTCAGGTCGTCGCAATCACCGGCGGGGGACGCGGCATTGGCCGCGCAACCGCCGCTGCCCTGATCGCGCACGGAGCACGCGTGGCGATAGGTGACATCGATGTGCCGCTGGTGGAGCGCACCGCGCGGGAGCTCGACGCCGGGACGGTCGGCCTTTCCCTGGACGTCACCGACCGCGCGAGCTTCACGGCCTTTCTGGACGAGGTCGAGAATCGGCTCGGTCCGCTCGACGTGCTGATCAACAACGCGGGGATCATGCCGCTAGGGCCGCTGGTCGAGGAGACGGACCCGACCACCGAGCGCATGATCGACATCAATCTCCGTGGCGTGATCCTCGGCTCGAAGCTCGCCCTCGCGCGCTTCCAACGCCGTGGCCGCGGGCATCTCGTCCAGATCGCCTCGGCGGCCGGGAAGATGGGCTTCCCCGGCGGGGCCACGTACTGCGCCACCAAGCACGCCGTGGTCGGGCTGACCGAAGCGATCCGCGCCGAGGTCCGTGGCACGGACATCGGGCTCAGCCTGGTGATGCCGGTCGTCGTCAGGACGGAGCTCGGCTCCGGGCTCCCGGAGACGCGCGGCTTGAAGTCCGTCCAGCCAGAGGACGTCGCCGGCGCGATCGTCGAGGCGCTCCAGACCGGTCGCTACGAGGTCTACGTTCCGCGGTCGATGAAGGGCGTGGTCCGCTTCGGCGCGCTCGTGCCCCGACGGGTGGCGGAGGGGGCCGGGCGCATGCTCAAGGGCGACCAGGTGCTGGCGCACCCCGACCACGCGGCGCGGGCCGGGTACGAGGAGCGGATGGCCCGGACGGTTGCTGCGGGGGCGGAACCTGAGGCCGAGCCCCAGCATCAGGAGGAAGCGGCCTAGCCCTAAGCCTAAGCCCTGGCGCAGGGGGCGTTCGAGATTGGTCGCGACATGCGCGGCTTTTGTCGGTCGGTCACCCCGCGGTCAGGCCAGCCATTCCGCGATCAACCGGCCGATCTCGGCGCCCGCATCCTCCTGGAGGAAGTGCCCGGCATTCGAGATGACGTGATCGATCGAACCACCGAGCGCCGCGGCGAGCCGCCGGCCCGTTTCGAGCGGCAGCACGGGGTCGGAGTCCGCCCACAGGAACAGCTTCGGCCGCGTATCGCCCCGTAGCGCGTCGAGCACGCGCTGCCCATCCCGGGCGCCCGGCATCTCGGGCGAGGTGGGCAAGATGAGCGGAAACGCCCGCGCGCCGGCCTTGAAGGCCGCGTCGGGGTACGGAGCGTCGTAGGCGGCCGCCACCGCGTCGCCGGGATCGCGTGCGCAGGCCCGCCTCACCAGGAGGCTGACCGGAAGGTCCTCGGTACGGGCGACGAAGTCGCGGAACGCGAGCCACGCCTCGTTCATCCTCTGGTGGCCGGTGAACAGGCCGGTGTCGAGCAGCACCAGGCGGGCTATCCGGTCGGGATGCTCGACGGCCAGGCGCAACCCAATAGCGCCTCCCCAGTCGTGCACCACGACGGTGGCGTCGCGCAGGTCGAGATCCTCGATGAGCGAGGCGACGGCGCCGGTGTGGCGGTCGTAGCTGTACCAATCGACGTCGACCGGCTTGTCGGAGCGACCGAAGCCCGGCAGGTCGGGGGCCACGCACCGGTGGCCGGCGTCGCGAACCGGCGGGATCACCTTGCGCCACAGAAACGACCACGTGGGCTCGCCGTGGAAGAACACCACGGGCGGTCCTTCGCCCTCGTCCAGGTGGGCCAGCCTGAGCCCGTCCCACTGGCGGTAGGCGGAACCGAACGGGAAGTCCGGAAGGTCTTCGAGGAGCTCGTCGGGCGTGCGGACGGCGTTGGTCACCGCGCCAGAACCTACCGGACCGGGACTTAGTGTCCGCTTTCGCAAATACGACGACAGTCGAGCGGCCCCCGGCGGCGCCTGGCTTCGTCCTCGGATCCTCGTGTAGCTATGGCTACACGTCGGATCCTGCGTCCTTGCCATGCACCCGCCAGTGACCACTCTTTGTGTCGCAGTACTTACGAAAGCGAACACTGAGCGACGCCCGGAGGCGAGACCCGGCCGTGGCCAACTACGGCCCCTCGGCGATCGCCCGCGACGCATCCGAGGCGACCGTCACCTCTATGACTGAGGAGAACCGCTGCCACGCGATCAGGTTCAGCGCCTGCAGGCGGTCGAGCATCGCCTGAAACCCCAGCACCTGCCGGCGGCTCACGTAGCGGCGGACGATCGTGAAGGTGTAGCCGGTCGCGTCCGGCGGGTCGACCACGCCGAGCTGCTGCTGATAGCGCTCGTCGGTGACCGTGCTCGCCACCGTCAGCGGTGCCGCTCCACCCGACATCGCCCTGACCCGCGCCGCGAGCTCGATCAGCAGGTCGAGGGCCGCGGGCCGCAGGCCGAGGTAGATCGCCGCGCTCACCCCCAACCGCGATGCGAGCGCTCCCATCCCCGGGTCATAGGCGAGCCCAAGCTCGGTGCCGTTCGACGGCAGCGGCAGCAGGACGCCCTTGGCGTAGGCGACGTACAACGCCCCGGGGTCGGCGAACGGCGACGTCACATCCGGCGGATGGAGTACCTCCGCGGAGGAGTCCACGGCGGTCTGCAGCGCGTTGAGCCGCGCTAGCGCCGCCTGATCGGTGCGATATAGGCGCATGATCGCCACCGCTCCCAGCACCCGCCAGTAGTACAGCCGGGAGTCGTCGCCGAATCCCGCCAGGAGGTCGTAGGCCGCGGCGTGGCGGTCGGGAGCGGTGTCGAAGAACAGCTGTACGTAGGGGACGGGCCGACCGCCGTCGTACTCCGCCAGCACCTGCTCGAGGTTGCCGATTCCCATGTGATAGGAGACGACGTCCAGATCCTCGCGACCGAAGTGTTGCTGGGCCACGTCCAGATATCGCACCGTCGCGGCCAGCGCCTTGCGGGGGTCAAAACGATCGTCGATATTCGCCCGCTGCCGTTCCAGGCGCGCCACCAGCGCGCCGTTGCCGAGCGCCGACGCACGCGCGATCGCATCGGTCAGCCGGCGGCTGCGTGCGAGGTCGATGTGCATCCCGAGCAGCGATTGGCCGGTCTGAGCGAGGATCTGGGTGAGTCCGGCGGCGTCGGCCGGATCCCCGCCCGCGATCACATTTGGCCGCCCCGCGCTCTCGAGGAACACGATCCCTTCGAGCAGGTTCGGGTCGATGTTGGTGCCGGCGGCCGCGGCATCGATCAGCCGCCGGAACGCGGCCACCCTGGCGGCAGTCGCGAGCACGCCTCCGGGGCTCTTGACGAACAGCACGTGCGCGTTGCCGGCGGTCGCGCGGGCGACGAAGTCGGCCTGGCGCGAGGCCGCGTACGCGAACGGGTCACCCGTTCGCGCCGGCCGGGCGACTCCGGGAACCGGCGGTCGCGGCCGCCCTTTCCCGCCCGATGCCACGATCACCGCCAGGCCCGCGGCGGCCGCGAGGATCGCGGCGCCCACGGCGAGCGCAAGGCGTCGCCGTCGGGTGCTCGCGAAACGAGCCACTCAATACGGGAAGACCGCGGTCAATCCGCGGCAGCTCGCCGTATTGGCGGCATCCACGTTGCTCGTGAACACCTTCCAGCCCCCGTGTTTGATCGGGTACATGTTCACGAGCGGGTGCGGGTGTTGCGCGAGCGCCGGCCGGTACACGTACAGCGCGCCGATCTTCAGTCCCATGTACCAGGCGAGGATGCTCTGGTACTCGATGGGGATATTCGGCTGCCCGCAGGCGAGGATGCGGGAGGCGCCCAGACGGCTGACCACGCCGGAGAGATGGTTGACGAGCGTGGTCCGCGTCCGTTCGTGCCTCAGGTCCACGCGCTCGAGGCGCTCTTGCGTCCGCGCGGTCGGCAACATCGACCCCGCGAACGCGGCAACCACCAGTGCGGCGCCCCAGCCGCCGAGCTGGGTGGCCGTGCGCGCCGATAGCCTGACGGGGTCAAGGCCGCGCAGCCACCTCGCCAGGAGCGGCGGCACGTCGAGGATCACCCGCCCGACGAAGACTCCGGCCAGGATCGCCACCACGGCGCCGGCCTCGAACATGTACCGCGGCACGGCCGGGAAGCCGTGCAAGGCGAACGCGACCTCGATCAGAACCCACAGTACGCCGCCGGCCACGAGCACAAGCAGGGCTCGCTGCCGGCGATACACGGCCAACGCCACGGCCAATGCCGCAGCGACCCACACCGGCCACGGCTCCAGCTCTCGGAAGCGGGTGATCACTCCCACCACCTTGTTGCCGTGGATCGCCCTGGGGGAGTTCTCGGCGATGTTCCCGGCCGTCAGGAAGCTCTTCGACGTCAACCCCGGGATCCCGAACCAGAAGACCGGGATCAGCACGAAGCCGGCGGCCACCCAGCGGCGGTAGGACGGGACCGCGCGCCAGAGCCACAACCCGTACAGCCCGAAGAATGGCCACACCTCCGGTCGACCCAGCGCCCCCAGCCACCACATCCAGAACGCCCACCCCCGGCGCCCGGAGAGATGGCAGTCGACCGCCGCCAGACACAGCGACACGATCATCGTGTCGGACTCGGCGCTGAGGATGTAATGCACGTAGCTGAAGCGGCCGACCGGGTCCTCCATCACCAGCACCAGCAGCGCGGCGAACAGCCCCGCGGCGTACGCCGCGTAGCGGCGCGCAGGATCCGCGCCCGTGAGGCGGAACGCGATCCGCCACGCGAACAACGGCCCGCTCAACGAGATCGCCACCGAGGTGACCATCCACAGCCAGAGCGCGTAGTGGCCGACGACCGCGTACGGGACCGTGAACAGGAACGGGAGCGGCTTCCACGACGGCGCCCCGTTGGTGTCGAGCTTGAGGTGAATCGTGAGCTTCCCCCACACCAGCCATCCGTAGGGGTCGTATCCGGGGCGGGTCCGAGCCCACAGGACCACCAGGAGCGAGAGCACCAGCAGCCCGGCCGCCGTGAGGATCCACGGGTACCGCCGCGCGTACTCGACCAGCAAGGCCAGACCACGCGGTCTTGCCGGCGGCGCCGCGCGCTCCGGCACCTCGAGCGTCGGCGGAGCTTGTAGGGTCTGCTCTGGCACTGAAATTGGGCGGATTCAGGCGTCGCGGACCGATGCCGACCGGAACGCACGCGGCGCTCACGGTAGCAATCGGCGGCCCGGGAACGCGAAATCGCCGCCTAAGGCAGCCCTAAGGCCCGCGTAAGTTAACTCTGTGCCCCACCTACCTCCGTACGGTGCGTCGGCTATGCTCGGGCGCTCGTAGGCTAGATCGAGGCGATCCCGGCAGGCTGACGCGCCGGGACGCCGGCCCAGAGCGCTGGAAACCTAAGCTCGATTGGAGACGCGAAGCATTCGTATGCAAATCCTGGTTCTTGGTGGTGACGGGTACCTCGGGTGGCCTACGGCGCTCCATCTCTCGGACCTCGGCCACGAGGTCGCCGTGTGCGACAACTTCGCCCGGCGCGGCTATGACGAGGAGATGGGGGTCGAGAGCCTCATCCCGATTGCCACGCTCGACGAGCGCCTCGCCGCGTGGTCGGAGATCTCGGGCAAGACGATCAAGCCATACGTAGGCGATCTCTGCGATGCCGCCTTCGTCCACAAGATGGTGGCCGACTTCCGCCCGGACACGATCGTCCATTTCGGCGAGCAGCGCGCGGCGCCCTACTCGATGATCGATCAGGCGCACGCGGTCTACACGCAGACCAACAACGTCGTCGGCACCCTCAACGTGATGTACGCGATCGGAGACATCGACCGCGACATCCACCTCGTCAAGCTGGGAACGATGGGCGAGTACGGGACGCCGAACATCGACATCGAGGAGGGATGGCTCGAGGTCGAGCACCACGGGCGCCGGGACCGGGTTCTGTACCCCATGCGGCCCGGCTCCTTCTATCACCTCTCAAAGGTCCACGACAGCCACAACATCGAGTTCGGGTGTCGCATCTGGGGGATGCGCGCCACGGACCTCAACCAGGGCGTCGTTTACGGGGCCGACACCGGACAGACCAAGCTCGACCCCCGGCTCGCCACGCGTTTCGACTACGACGGCGTGTTCGGCACGGTCCTCAACCGGATGGTGATCCAGGCGGTCCTCGGCCATCCGCTCACCGTGTACGGCAACGGCTCGCAGACGCGGGGCCTGATCAACATCGTCGACACCGTCGAGTGCATCCGGATCGCCTCGGAGAACCCGGCGGACCGAGGGGAATTCCGCGTCTTCAACCAGTTCACCGAGTCCATGTCGGTGCGCCAGATCGCCGAGACGATCGCCAACGAGTACCCGGGCGAGTGCACGATCGACGAGGTCGACAATCCCCGCGTGGAGGCGGAGAACCACTACTACAACGCCAAGCACTCGAGGCTCGAGGAGCTCGGCCTCAAGCCGACGCTCCTCTCGATGACGCTGATCGATCATCTGTTCGAGGTCGTCGAGCGCCATCGCGATCGCGTCGATCTTGCCGCGATCATGCCGACGGTCCGCTGGGCCGCCACGGCCAACGAGCTGCCCCGGACCGCCAGCGAGCTGGCGCCCGCGCCGTGAACACGTCCCCGCGGCGGGGCCTACGAGACCGGCGGATCCTCGTCACCGGAGGCTCGGGCTTCATCGGCCGCCACGTGGTCGCAGACCTGGTTGCGGCCGGTGCAGAGGTGCGGGTCGTCGATCTGAAGCCGCACCCCGACCCCACGACCGACACCGTGCTCGGCGACATCGCCGATCCCGCCGTCGTCGAGGCGGCGTTCGAGGCCCCCGCGATCGACGCCGTTGTCCACCTCGCCGCGGTCACCTCGGTGCTCCGCTCGGTCGAGCATCCCGACCTGACGTTCCGGACCAACGTCGCGGCCACGCACGCCCTCCTCGAAGGAGCCCGTGCCGCCGGTGCGACCTCGCTCGTGTTCGCCTCGACCAACGCGGTCGCCGGCCCCATGACCGCCCCCGCGATCACCGAGGACGCCGCGCTCCAACCTCTCACCCCCTACGGCTCCACCAAGGCCGCGGCCGAGATGCTGATGTCGGCGTACTCGGCCTCCTACGGGATTCGTGGCGTCTCGCTGAGGCTGACCAACGTCTACGGGCCCGGCATGCAGGCCAAGGACAGCATCGTCGCGCGGCTGATGCGGGCGATCCGCCTCGGCACCACGTTCGAGATCTACGGCGATGGCCGCCAGGTTCGCGACTACGTGCACGTCAGCGACGTGACCGCCGCCGTCGCCCTGGGCTTGGTGAGCGAGGACTGGGTAGGGCCCACCGTCATCGGCGCCGGGAGGTCCCTGTCGGTGCTCGAGGTGGTGGACGCCGTCCGCGAGGCGACCGGGCAGTCCCTCTCGGTCCGTCACGGGCCGCCGAAGCCAGGGGAGATGCCGGCGGTCATCGTCGATCCGAGCCGGGCCCGCTCGCGGGGGTGGTCGCCGCAGATCGGCTTCGAGGAGGGACTCGCGGGCGTCTGGGAGGAGTGGTCGCGGATCGATCTCGACGCCGTGCGATCGGGTCTCGGCGCGCTCGCCGTGCCGGCCGGAGCATCGAGATGACCCTCGCGCCGCCCAGCCCGTTTGCTCTGGACGACGAGCTCGCCAAGCTCGCTCCCGCCGAGCGAGGCGCGGCCGCCGCCTTCCTCGCCGTCAACCCGCCTGGGATCGGTGCACCCCTCGCAGTGGTGATTCCCGCCTACAACGAGGAGCCCACGGTTGCCGGCGTGGTGTCCGAGATTCCGCGTGACGCCGCGGGCCTCGCGACCGAGGTCATCGTGGTCGTCGACGGCGCAAGAGACGCGACCGCCGCCCAGGCAGGCGACGCCGGCGCCCTGGTCTGCGACGTGCCCGTCAACCGGGGACAGGGCGCGGCCCTGCGACTGGGCTATTGGCTCGCGCGCGCCCGGGGGGCCCAGGTGATCGCGACGATCGACGCCGACGGTCAGTACGAGCCGGCCGAGCTGGGGCGCGTCGTGCAGCCGATCCTCGACGGCCGCGCCGACTTCGTGTCGGGCTCCCGCCGCCTAGGCAAAGAGCTGACCACGGACCGCGTACGCCACGCCGGCGTGATCGTATTCGGCGCGCTGTTCAGCCTCCTGGTGGGTCACCGGGTCACCGATCCCGCGTGTGGCATCCGTGCCATGCGTGCCGAGGTCACCGCGGCGGTGACGCTCGAGCAGGCCCAGTACCAGGCCTCTGAGCTGATGATCAGCGCCGCCTTGAGTGGCTTTCGGCTTGCCGAGGTGCCCACGACCATGCGCGACCGCGGCGGGCACGCGACCGCGACCAAGAAGGGCGGGAACCTCCGCTATGGGGTGCGGTTCGCGCGGGCGGCGCTCCACACCTGGCGCCGCGACCGCACGGCGGCGCGGATGCGGCTGCGCCCCGAGAAGATCCAGTGCTCGTAGACCGCGAACCGGGCGGCGAATAGCACTGCGAACACGGCCAGATACGACGCGGTCACGAGCGCTACGCGGATGCCGTGATGGGCGGGAATGCTCTGGACCTGGTGCTGTGTCCAGGCGGTGGTGGCGCTGGTGGCGAGCAGCGTGAGCGCCGAGACCACGACGTAGCCCACGACCTCCCGCGCGAATGCAACGCGGCCCCGGATCTTCCACGCCCAGCGCCGGTTGAGGATCCAGTTCGGAATCGCGCCGGCCACGAACGCCGACACCGAACAGGCCGTCGTCCCGGCACCCAGCACGTAGAGCAGCGCGAACACCACGGCGCTGGTCGCGGCCGCGACCAGCGAGCCGAGGGTGTAGCGCGTAATACGTCCGGCCAGCGCAGACTGCCGGAGGTCGCTGTAACGATCACCGAGCACGGAAGGCCAATCCTAGCGATTAACGGTGTATCGCCGGTGTAAGGGATACGGTCTGAAGCGCCAACGTGCGGATTCAGTCAGCAGCCGAACCGATCGAGCTCGACGATGACCTGGTGATCGCCGGCGACAATGGCGCCGTGCTGCCACGGCTACCCGAGGCCATGTTCGATCTCGTCTACATGGACCCGCCGTTCAACACCGGACGCGCGCAGGCCCGCCGGACGCTCACGGTCGCAGCCGACGCCGGCGGAGATCGCGTCGGCTTTGGCGGCCGGCGCTACCGCTCCCGCCTGCTCGAGACGCTCAGCTACGGCGACGAGTTCGCGGACTACCTGGGCTTTCTCGAGCCCCGGCTCACCCGCGCTCGCGAGCTCCTCGCGCCGCACGGGACCCTGTATTTCCACATCGACTACCGCGAAGCCCACTACTGCAAGCTGTTGCTCGATGAGCTCTTCGGACGCGAGGCGTTCCTCAACGAGCTGATCTGGGCCTACGACTACGGCGCCAAGCCCCGCCGCCGCTGGCCCGCCAAGCACGACACGATCCTCGTCTATGTCCGCGCGCCCGGAGCCCACCACTTCGACCCGGACGCGGTCGAGCGCGAGCCCTACATGGCGCCGAGCCTGGTGAGCGCGGAGAAGGCGGCGCGGGGAAAGATGCCCACCGACGTCTGGTTTCACACCATCGTCCCCACGAACGGCCGGGAGAAGACCGGCTACCCCACTCAGAAGCCCGAGGGGGTGCTGCGCCGTCTCGTCGCTGCATCCTCACGCCCCGGAGGCTGGTGCCTCGACCCGTTCGCGGGCTCGGGGACGCTGGGCGCGGTCTGTCGCGAGCTCGGCCGGCGCTTCGTGCTCGTGGACGACAGCCCCATCGCGCTCGACGTGATGCGGGAGCGGCTCGGCCCCGGCCGGGTTACCGCTGCTAGGAGCCGCGACCGCGCACGAGCGGCACGAACCTGACCGCCTCGAGCCGTGCCCGCTGTAACCCGTCGGCGGTCCGGCGGGTGCGGATCAGGTGCTGCTCGGCGGTCCCGACCGGCGCCACCAGGCGCCCGCCGATCGCGAGCTGCTGCTCGAGCGATCCCGGCGGCGACTCGCCCGTCGCTGCCGCCACGTTGATCGCGTCGAACGGAGCTTCGTCGGGCAGTCCCTCCCAACCGTCGCCCACGCGGAACGTCACCTTGTCGATCCCGAGCTCCTCGATCGTCGCCTGGGCCTGCGCGCTCAGCTCGGGGTGGCGCTCGATAGTCCAGACGTGCGCGGCGAGCCGCGCGAGCAGCGCCGCGTGGTAGCCGGAACCGGTGCCCACGTCGAGCACGCGGTCGCTCGGTCGCAGATCGAGCACCTCGAGCATCCTCGCGACCACCAGCGGCTGGGAGATGGTCTGCCCGCACGAGATCGGGAGGGCGACGTTCTCATAGGCCCGGTGGCGCTCTGACTCGGGCACGAACCGCTCTCGCGGCACCGACGCGATCGCCGCGAGCACACGCTCGTCCGCGACCGCGGAGCGCAGTCGCTCCGCAAGCGCAGCCGCTTCGCTTGAGCTCATTTGCCGTTCATTCTGCCCGTCTGCGCCCCCGCCGACCCGGGAAGTTAGAGAAGGTTTAGAACGCAGGGTTGGGCTAGATTCCAGGCCATGGTCGAACGGCGCGCGATCTTCGCGCTGTGCGCGCTCGTCGCCTCGCTGGTTGTCCTCTCCGGCTGCGGCTCGAACAAGGCCCACACGCATTCCTCCCAGACCACCACCGGGCAGGGTCAGGTGTTCCGTCCCGACCCCGATGCATCCGAGGACGCCTATCCGGTTCCGCCCCAGGTCGATCGGCACAACGTCTACGCCGCCGACCGGACCCTCTCCCCCGTGGTCCGCCACTTCCGCCCGCTCGTGTACGTCCCCAACAGCGTCAGCGACACCGTGGACGAGATCGATCCCACGAGCTATCGCATCGTGCGCGAGTTCGCCGTCGGCGCCCTACCCCAGCACGTCGTCCCGTCCTACGACCTGCGCACGCTGTGGGTGACGAATGACGAGGGCAACAGCCTGACGCCGATCAACCCAGCCAACGGCCTCCCCGGCCGTCCCGTCCCGGTCGCGGATCCGTACAACCTGTACTTCACTCCCGACGGTCGCTACGCGGTCGTCATGGCCGAGCGGCTTCAACGTATCGACTTCCTGGACGCGCACACGATGGCCGTCCACCACGACCTGCCGGTTCCCCAGTGCGCCGGCGTCAACCACGCCGACTACACCGCCGATGGCCACTACATGCTCGCGAGCTGCGAGTTCGCCTCGAGGATGATCGTCGTCGACGTGCCCCGCGAGCGCGTCGTCTACACGCTCCAGCTGCCGACCGGCTCTGACCCCCAAGACGTCAAGCTCTCGCCCGACGGACGGATCTTCTACGTCGCCGACCTGCTCCGCGGTGGCGTGTGGGAGATCGGCGCGAGGACGTTTCGCGTTCTCGGGTTCCTGCCCACCGGCGCCGGCGCGCACGGGTTGTATCCGAGCCGCAACGCCCAGGACCTCTACGTGTCCAACCGCTCGGCGGGAACGGTCTCGGTAGTCAGCTTCGCCACCCGTCGCGTCGTCGCGACCTGGGTCATCCCCGGAGGCAGCCCCGACATGGGCAACGTGTCCGCCTCCGGCCACGTGCTGTGGCTGTCGGGGCGCTACACCGCCTCCGTGTACGCGATAAACACCCGGACCGGGCAGCTGATCCGGAACATCCCCGTCGGCCTCGGTCCCCATGGCCTGTGCGTGTACCCACAGCCGGGGCGTTACTCGCTCGGCCACACCGGCATCATGCGCTGAAAGCGGACTGCCGGGCTCAGAACAACTCTTCGAGGTCGAGTCCGCCCCACGTGGCGATGAACTCGTTCGCGTCGAGCCGCACGTGATCCTCGCGCAGGAGCTTGAGGAGCTTCGAGGCCTGCTTGGCCGGAAGGTCCCAGTACATGATGACCTCGCCGTCGTCGATCGATACCACCTCGATCCGGTCGAGCCGCTTGCGGTCCGCCATGAAGGCCGGCTCGAGGCCTCCGCGCGACACGATCAGATCGAATGCCCGGTTCGCCCTCAACGCGGTGCTCCAACGGCCAGCCGAAGACCATCCTCGCCCTCGAAGATCCTCTCGCCGATCTGGAGCGCCGGAAGCGACGCTACCCCCGCGCCGAGCGCCCGCGCCGTCGCTCCCTCCAGCGCCTCCGCGGTAGACCGCAGCGCGATCCCCCTGAGCACCGCCGCGGGGTGCAGCTCGCACGCCGCCGCCGCGATCAGCACGGTGTGCTCGTCGCCGAGATCACGCCCCCCCGCGAACGCCTGACGAAAGCAGGCCAGCGAAAACGCGACCGCGCGGCCGATTTGCTTGGCGTATGCCGCGGCGAGCATCGCGGTTCGGCTTTGCGGCGGCCACGGCTGCGGCCAGCGCACCGGCTGTAGCCCCAGCTCCAGGGCCCGGCGCTCGATCGGCGCCCGGTCCGGATCGTCGCCGATCGCCGCGATCCGCGGGCCCCACACCGGCTCCCATTCCGGCGCCACGGGGAGCGCGCTCATGACCTGCTCGGCGACGAGGTAGCAGTACGGGCTGCCCAGGTCGTAGTAGAAGACCGGTTGGACCTCGGCGGGAGCCACCCTAGTGGCCCACTCAGCCGTGGATGAGCCAGCCGTCGGCCGCGCGCGCGGCCTCCATCACGGCTTCGGACAGCGTGGGGTGGCCATGGATCAGGCGGGCGATCTCCGGATACCCACCCTCCAGGGCACGGGCGTTGACCAGCTCCTGGATCAGCTCGGTCGCCTTGGCGCCGACGATGTGACCCCCGATCAGCTCCCCGTACTTGCGCTCGCCGACGACCTTGACCAGACCGGTCCGGTCTCCGTAGATGGTGCCCGCGCCCACCGCGCCGTACTGGACCTTGCCGACCACGACGTCGTACCCCTCCTCGCGCGCCTGGGCCTCGGTCAACCCGAAGCTGGCGACATTCGGCTCACAGAAGGTCGCGCGAGGGATGTCCACGTATTCGATCGGGTGGGTTTCGAGGCCGGCCGCGTCCTCGACCGCGATCACCCCCTCATCCGACGCCTTGTGGGCCAGCGCGGGGCCGTGTACGAGGTCCCCGATCGCGTAGACGCCTTCGGCGCTCGTGCGCATCGCACCGTCTACGGCGACCATCCCGTTTTCGTCGCGCTCCACTCCGAGGGCGTCGAGGCCGAGCGCGTCGACGTCGGGAGCGCGGCCGGCCGCGATCACCAGCCAGTCGACCTCTCCCGGCTCCTCGCCGAACGTGAACGTGCAGCTCGTGTCGGTCGAGCGCACGTCGCGGACGAAGGTGCCGGTGTGGATCGTGATCCCCTGGCGCTTCAATCCCCGTTCGGCGACCTTCGAGATGTCGGCGTCCTCGGTGGGGAGCACGCGCTCGAGCGCCTCGAGCAACCTGACCTCGGTGCCGAGGCGCGCGTAGGCCGAAGCGATCTCCGCGCCGGACGCGCCGGCGCCGACCACGGCGAGCGTCTTCGGCAGCTCCGGCAGCGCCCAGGCCTCCTCGGTTCCGATCACCCGGCCCCCGAACTCGGTACCGGGAATCGGCTTCTTGACCGACCCGGTGGCCAGCACGATCGTCTTGGCGGCGATCTGATCGCCCCCCACGACCACCGAGCCCTTGGCGCCCACTGAGCCCTGGCCTTCGATCAGCTCGATTCCGTTCTTCTTGAGCAGACCGGACACGCCGCCGGTCAGCGTCTTGATCACCTTCTCGCGGCGAGCGCTGACCGCTTCGTAGTCGATCGCGGGCGTATCGACCTGGATGCCGAACTCGCTCGCCTCGCGCACCTCGGAGAGCACGTCGGCGACGCGCAGCACCGCCTTCGCGGGGATGCAGGCGTAGTTGAGGCAGCGCCCTCCGACCCGGTCCTTCTCGACCACCGCCGTCTTCATTCCGAGCTGGGCGGCGCGGATCGCGGCCACGTATCCGCCGGGGCCGGAGCCGATCACGATGCAGTCATAGGAGGAGTCGGGCACAACTCCCAGCCTATAACGAGTGCGCCTAGCGTCGGGGCGGCGTCGGCATCTGCAGTCTGCTCAGCACGCGCACGAGCTTGAAGAACAGAAACCCGCCCCCGCCGATGATCGCCAAGGCGACAAACAGCCCCAGCACGTTGCTGGCACGGATCAACAGCAGCGAGAAGAGCAGAATCACGATTCCGAGGACCGCCTGGAAGCCGAGCACGGCCCAGTAGCGCATCCTCCACATCCCCCAGGCGCACACCAGCATCAGCACCGAGAACAGCACCACGCCGGCGGTCCCCGGATGGGCGCCCCCGGGCGAGAGGCGGCCCCCGAGGACCACGTCGATCAGATCGCCGCCTCCCACCACCACCGCGATCACCACCGCGACCTTGATCGGCCACGGCCTCTCTCCGGGCGCGAGAGGAACGAGCGTCGCCCTCACGGCCTCGTTTCGCTGCTCGGAGCGGCTTTTCGCGGCCGGCCCGGCTTGGCGGGCCGGGCCGGCCGCCACAGGCGGTCTTCTCGCGGTGGTGACGGCCGTCGCCTCCGGCTTCTCGCGGCGCCCTCGCTTGCGGCTACGCTGAGCCAACCCGGACCTCTCCGCGTAGTGCCTCGACCAGCGCCCTCGCCGCGTGCTCCGGATCGCCGGCCTCCGTTAGCGCTCGAACGACCGCAACCCGTTCGGCGCCCGCGGCGCGCACGGCCGCGACGGTGGCCTCGTCGATCCCACCGATGGCAAAGAAGGGGACCCGAGCCTGCCTGGCGGCATAGCGGACGAGTTCGGGCCCGACGGCCGCGCGACCGGGTTTCGTCGGCGTCTCGTACACCGGCCCGACGCCGATGTAATCGACGTCCGCAGCCGCCGCGGCCTCGATCTGGAAGGCGCTGTGGGTGGAGAGTCCGATCAGCCGATCGGGACCGACGATCTCCCGGGCCATAGCGACGGAGGTGTCGTCCTGGCCGAGGTGCACTCCGTCCGCGCCGGCGTCCTGCACCAGGTCGGGCCGGTCGTTGAGGATGAACAGCGCCCCGTGCTCGGCGCAGCGCTCGGCAAACCGTCGCCCCGCGGCGATCACCGCCCGGTCGGGCCCCTCCTTCATTCGGAGCTGCACGATGTCCACCCCGCCGCGCAGCGCTGCCGCGAGGAACTCGTCGGGCCGGTCGTCGCACACCAGGTACAACCGCGCCGATCGCAGCCGTTCGTGGTCTGACACACGTCAAGTCTGGCACGAGACGGCCGCTAGCATTGACCGTAACGGGAGCCCCCACATTGGGCTGAGAGGGCGGACGCGGGTCCGCCGACCGTCTGAACCTGACCCGGGTAATGCCGGCGGAGGAAGCAATCGTGCGCACCAGCAACAGCTCATTTGACGTCGCCGTCGTCGGCGGCGGCGTGATCGGCCTCGCGGTCGCGTGGCGAGCGGCGGGGCGCGGCCTCAGGGTCGTCGTCCTCGAGCGCGGCGAGGTCGGCGCCGGCACGTCGTCGGTGGCGGCGGGCATGATCGCGCCGGTCAGCGAAGCGCTGATGAGCGAACGGCGGCTCTTGCGTCTGGGCCTGGCCAGCGCGGCCGCGTACCCGAGCTTCATTGGCGAGCTCGAGGACGCCACCGGGCTCGACACGGGGTATCTTCGCTGCGGCACCCTGGCGGCGGCCCGCGATCGCGACGAGGCCGAAGTGCTGGAGCGCGAGCTGGCCGTGCGTCGCGAGCTCGGGTTATCCGCGCGCCGGTTGCGCGCGAGCGAGGCCCGGCGCCTCGAGCCGTCGCTCGCCCCTGCGCTGCGGCTCGCCCTGGACGTTCCCGATGACCACGTAGTCGATCCCCGCCGGCTCACCGCGGTCCTCGCCGACGCGGTGGTCCGCGCGGGGGCGGTCCTCCGAACTCGCACCGAGGTCGCAGCGCTCACCCGGTCGGGCGACCGGGTCACGGGCGTGGAGCTCGCCTCGGGCGATCGCATCGCCGCCGAACAGGTTCTGGTCGCCGCGGGGGTGTGGTCCTCGGCGCTGCCGGGCATTCCGGAAGACGTGCGCGTTCCCCTCCGTCCGGTCAAGGGACAGACACTGCGGCTGCACGACCCGGGTGGACCGGGTCTGCTCACCCGCGTGCTGCGGATGCTCCCCGGCTACATCGCACCGCGCGGCGACGGCCGCTACGTGCTCGGCGCGACGATGGAGGAGCGCGGGTTCGACACCACCATGACCGCAGGCGCGGTGTTCGAGCTACTGCGCGACGCGATCGAGCTGGTGCCCGGACTCAGCGAGCTCGTGATCGACGAACTGGTCGCGGGGCTACGGCCGGGGACGCCGGACAACGCCCCGGTGATCGGCCCGGGCGCTCTGCGCGGGCTGCAGTGGGCGACCGGCCACTACCGTCACGGGATCTTGCTCACTCCGATCACCGCGGAGATCGCCGCCGGCCTGCTCGCGGGCGAGGAGCCGTCCGAGCTTGCGGCCGAATGCTCTGCCGACCGGTTCACCGGGCGCGCGGCCAGCGGGCCGCGAGGCCTGGCGGTGGCCACATGAGCAGCACGGTGGTCAGGGTCAACGGTCAGCCGCGCGAGCTGGATGCCGGCGCCACCGTCGCCGATCTCGTCGCGCAGATGGCCACGGCGCCGGATGGCCGGGGTGTGGCGGTCGCCGTCGACGGCGAGGTCGTCCCGCGCGGCGCGTGGCAGGATACCGAGCTGGCGCAGGGTGCCCAGGTCGAAGTCCTGGTGGCCGTTCAGGGAGGATGACCAGATGAGCGACGTACTCCAAATCGCGGGGCGGACGTTCGAGTCGCGCCTGATCCTCGGCACGGGTGGCTTCACCAGCCACGAGCTGCTGGCGCAGGCGCTGGCGGAGTCCGGGGCGGAGCTGTGCACCGTCGCCCTGCGCCGCCTCGACCCCGCCGCCCGCGGTTCGATCCTCGATGTACTGGACGCGGCCGGCGTGCAGGTGCTGCCGAATACCGCGGGCTGCTTCACCGCGCGCGATGCGATCATCACCGCGCAACTGGCGCGAGAGGCGTTCGCGACCGACTGGATCAAGCTCGAGGTGATCGGGGACGATCGAACGCTGCTCCCCGACGCCGTGGAGCTGGTCGATGCCGCCGAAGCGCTCGTCGACGACGGATTCGTGGTGCTGCCGTATACGACCGACGACCCGGTCCTGGCCCGCCGGCTCGAGGACGTGGGCTGCGCCGCGGTGATGCCCCTCGGGTCGCCGATCGGCAGCGGTATGGGCATCCGCAATCCCTACAACCTCTCGATCATGGTGGAGCGCGCCGACGTCCCCGTGGTGCTCGATGCCGGGGTGGGCACCGCCTCCGATGCCGCGCTGGCAATGGAGCTGGGGTGCGACGCGGTCCTGTGCGCGAGCGCGATCTCGCGCGCTCACGACCCTGCGGCCATGGCCCGCGCCATCCGCCTGGCCGTTCAGTCTGGGTTGCTTGCCCGCGGAGCGGGGCGGATCCCCCGCCGGCTCCACGCTCAGGCGTCGACGCCGGAGGAAGGCATGCCGGTGTTCGACGTTCCAGACGCGGCCGGATGACCGTCGATCAGCTGTTCGACCGGTGGGAAGCCGCGTGGTCGGGCAAGGACCCGGAGGCGTTCCAGGAGCTGTGCGTCTCGAACGTCCACTACCAGGATCCGCTGACCGAGGAGCCCCTCGAGGGGGCCGACGAGCTCGGCCGTCACGCCGGTCGTCTATGGGCGGCGTTTCCCGATGCGCGGCTCGAGCGAACCGGCGAGCGCCTGCACAAGGGAGGGTTCGCGGCCGCGCCATCCAAGCTGCTGGCGACGCACAAGGCCCCGCTGGAGAGCCTCCCGGCGACCAACCGGTTCGTGGTCGTCCACTGCGTCTTCTACTGCGAGCTCCAGCACCAGCGTCTGAAGCGCGTCCGCGCCTTCTTCGACCTCTACGACGCCGCGACCCAGCTCGGCATCCTTCCGACGCGCGGGTCGATGGGCCAGAAGGCGCTGCTGATGCTCCGGGGCTTCGGGCTTCGCGCGGGGCGGACTTAGGCCTTAGCGCGTCAAGCGGGCGCCCATCACGCGGGATGGGCGCCCGCTCGTGGCTGGCCTCGGGCGCTAGGCTAGGCGCGCGCGGGCTCGTGCGCGACGCGGGGTAGCCAGTGCAGCCGCTTGGGTAGGTACCAGTTGGCGTCGCCGAGGAGCTTCATGGTGGCTGGGAGGAGTACCGCCCGGATGAGGGTGGCGTCGAGGAGGATCGCGACGGCGAGTCCGATGCCGAGCTGTTTGAACTCGAGCGCGCCGAGCGAGGCGAAGATCGCGAACACCGCGACCATCACGATCGCCGCGCTGGTGACCGGCCCGGCGGTCGATTTGATTCCGTGGGCGATCGCTTCGCTGGTGGACATCCCCTTGTCGTAGGCCTCGCGGATGCGGCTGATGATGAACACGTGGTAGTCCATCGAGAGCCCGAACAGGATCACGAACAGGAACAGCGGCAGCCAGGAGGTGATCGCTCCGGTCGACTTGAAGCCCAGCAGTCCCTCGGCCCAGGTGTGCTGGAAGACGAGCGCCAGCACGCCGTAGGCGGCGCCGACCGAGAGCAGGTTCAGCACGATCGCCGTGAGCGGCAGGACGATCGAGCGGAACGTCACCAGGAGCAGCAGGAAGGCCATCGTCAGGACGAACGCGAACACGATCGGGGCGTGAGAACTCATCGAGTCGTTGAAGTCCTTGGACTGGGCGGTCATGCCCGTGACCTGCGCGTCGAGCCCGGGCGCGGCGTCGATGGTGGCGGGGATCACCTGGTCGCGGAGCGTGTCGAGCGCTCGGTAGGAGGCGTCGTCGGTGCCCTTGCCGCTGAGCGGCATCGAGACGACCGCCACGTCGCGCGTGCTGTTGACCTGGACCTTGAACGGCTGATGGATCTGACCGGTGGCCAGCGCCCGCTGCTCGAGGTCGCGGATCGCGGCCTGCGCCTGGGGGGAGGTCACGTCTTGGCCCTGGATGACGACGTAGGCCGGGAGCGGTCCGCCCGGGAACGCCGCCTCGATCCGGTTGAGCGTCTTGACGATCGGAAGCCCGCTCGGCAGCCCCTGCAGGCCGGGGAGCGAGGTGTGAAGCCCGAACGCGGGGATCGCGAGCGCCACCACGGCCCCCCCGGAGAGGAGCACCGACGCCAGCGGCCGGGCCAGGACACGGTCGACGACCGCGCCCCACACCCGCGGCTCAGAGCCGCTCTCGCGGCGGCGCGCGACGATCGGCACCCGCCCCTTCATCACCCTGTCGCCGAGCTTGGAGAGGAGCGCCGGGAGCACGGTCAGCGACCCGATGACCGCGACCGCGACCACCATGATCGTCCCCGTGGCCATCGACGCGAACGTCTTGTTCCCGGCCAGGTACATCCCGGCCATCGCCGCGATCACCGTCAGCCCGGAGACGAGCACCGAGCGCCCCGAGGTCGCCGCGGCCGCGCGCAGCGCGGCCTGCTCATCGCGTCCCGCCGCGCGCTCCTCGCGCTCGCGGCGCATGTAGAAGAGCGAATAGTCGACCCCCACCGCCATCCCGATCAAGAGGACCGTCTCGGAGACCACCTGGTCGACCGCCGCGAGGTGGCTGACCAGCGCCACCAACCCGAGCGTCGCCGCCACACCCGTGGCCGCGAGCAGCACCGGGATCGCGGCCGCCACCAGCGCCCCGAACGCCACGATCAAGATCAGCAGCGTGACCGGCAGCGACAACGTCCGCGCCCTCGCGAAATCGTCGCTAAAGCTCTTATTGAGCGCCTTGGTCGCGCTCGCGTCACCCGCCTGCTCGATCCGCAAACCCGGGTGCGCCCGCTGCGCCGCCGCCGTCGCCGCCAGCGACGCGCCGACGCGCTTATCGGCATCCGTCGCCTTGCCGGTGATCTGAAAACCGACCAGCACCGAATGACCATCGCGCGAGACCTCGCCACGGTTCGCCGCAAGCAGCGGCGAGCGGACGTTCTCCACCGTGGACACTGCTGACAACCGGTTGGTCACGTCCTGGACCGCCGCCCGGAACGCGGGGTCACGGACCGTGAGCGTGCCGCTCTGAACCAACACCTGCTCGTTCGCCGGCTGCGGGAACCTATCGTGCAGCACCTGCTGCGCCCGACCCGACTCCCCCACACCATTGTTGTCCTGCGGGATGTGCTTGGTGCCGACCATCCCGCCCAGCAGCACGGCCACGACCACAAAGGCAAGCCAGCCCAGGATCGCCGCCTTGCGGTGCTCCGCGCTCCACCGCCCCGCGCGCGCGGCCAGGTTCGTTCGCTGCATCTCACGTACCTCCGAATGAATGAGTAAAAGCCACGCCCGCAGGGTCCCAACCATCCCCGCTTTAGACCATGCGGCGCACTGGCGTATTCGCGGTGCGGGTATCCCCCCGCTCGGTTCGGGTAGCCGTACTGTCCGGCCGCCGCGCGTTCGCGACAATCGGCTCATGGTCACCACCGTCCTGATCGTGGACGACCACCCCAGCTTTCGGACAGGCGCCCGACGGGTGCTCGAGGACGCCGGCTACGACGTGATCGGCGAGGCGCAAGACGGCCGATCCGCCCTCGCCGCCGCCCGGGACCTGCGCCCGGCGGTCATCCTGCTCGACGTACAACTCCCTGATCTCGACGGCTTCGAGGTCGCGCTTCGCCTCACCTCCGGCGATGATCCACCCGCAGTGGTCCTCACCTCGAGCCGCGATGGCAATGAATTTGGCGGCATGGTCGCCGAGAGCGGGGCGCGCGGCTTCCTGCCCAAAGACGAGGTCTCCGGTCCGGCGCTCGCCGCGCTGTTGCGATGACCGGTCTGCGCCGCGCCCTGATCACGATCGGCGTCACCGCGTTCGCGCTGGGGGTGATCACCGTCCCGGTTGCCCTGACCAGCAACCACGCGAGCCCACGCGGCCTATACCTCGCGGAGCAGCTGGTGATCGGCTGGTCGTTCGTGGGCACCGGGCTGTTCATGTGGTGGCGACGGCCCGAGAACCGCCTCGGGCTGTTGATGACCGCCGTCGGATTCACGTGGCTGCTCGGCATTCTGCTCGCGACCAACGACGGGTACCTGTTCTTCCTCGGCCAGCTGGTGGCCGCGCTCCCGTACGCGTTTCTGGTCCAGATGCTGCTCTCGTTCCCCGACGGGCACCTGCACACGCGACTCGAGCGGCTCGTGGTCGCCGCTGCCTGGTTCGACGTGACGATCATGCAGTGGGCGCCGTTGCCGTTCGTTCAGTTCCCGCACTGGCCGCACTGTCAGCGATGCCCAGCCAATCCGTTGCTCGCGGCCAACCAAATGCACATCGCCAACACGCTCGAGAAGGTCCAGGCGGTGATCGCGGTCGCCATCCTCGTCGGTCTGATCGTCGCTCTGGTCCGTGGGTGGCGGGGGTTTGCGGCCGTGCAGCGGCGGAGCCTCGCCCCCGTGATCTGGACCGGCGCGCTCGCGCTGTTCGTCCTCATTGCCTCACTGGCGGCCAAGCTGAGCGGTACCGAGTCAACCAGCGTGGACACGATCTACCTCGTCGGCCTGCTCCCGCTCGCCGCCGTGCCGTATTCGTTCCTCGCAGGACTGATGCAATCGCGCTTCAGTCGCGCTGGCGCGGTGAGCGAGCTGGTGGCACGGTTGAGCGCCGCGCCCGAGCGTCGCTGGGGACTTCGCGACGCCCTCGCCGACGCGTTCGGCGATCCCTCCTTGATGCTGGCGTACTGGCTCCCAGACCGGGGGCACTACGTGGACGCCGGGGGTCATCGGGTCAGGCTTCCGCGTGGCGGCGGCCGCGCGTGGACCCCGGTGCAGCGAAACGGCGCACCGCTGGCGGTGATCGTCCACGACGCCGCGCTGGCCGACGAGCGCCAGCTGTTGACGACGGCGGGAGCGGCTGCCGGGCTGGCGCTCGAGAACGAACGCCTTCAGGCAGAGCTTCGCGCTCGCGTGGAAGAGCTCGAGCGCTCCCGCCAGCGGATCATCGAGGCCGGGCTCGCCGAACGCCGCAAGCTCGAGCGAAACCTCCACGACGGCGCGCAGCAGCGGCTTGTCGCCCTGTCGCTGAACATGCGCCTCGCCCGCGACCGGATCGCCGACAACCCCGAGCGGGCACGCGAGCTGATCGTCGAAGCGATGGGAGAGCTCGAGTCAGCGACGGCGGAGCTGCGCGAGCTCGCGCGAGGGATCCACCCCGCGGTGCTCTCGGACCGCGGATTGCCGGCCGCGGTCAAGGCGCTGGCCGCGCGCATGCCGGTCCCGGTCTCGCTCGTGCAGATGCCGCCCGAGCGTCTCTCCCCGCTGGTCGAGATCGCGAGCTACTACGTTGTCGCCGAGGCGCTCACGAACATCGCCAGGTACGCCGAGGCCACGAGCGCGGAGGTGCGCATCACTCAGAGCAACGGCTCGGTGACGGTCGAGGTCTCCGACGACGGGGTGGGCGGGGCCGACCCGGAGCATGGGTCCGGGCTGCGCGGGCTCGCGGATCGCGTCGCCTCGCTGGATGGGTCGCTCGAAGTCGACAGCTCCACGGGGCGTGGCACCACGGTGAGGGCCAAGCTCCCATGCGCGTAGTGCTCGGCGAAGACTCCGTGCTGCTACGCGAAGGAGTCGCGCGCCTGCTCGAAGACTCCGGGTTCGAGGTGGTAGGGCGGGCCGGAGATGCCGAGGACCTCCTGCGGAAGGTTCGGGCCCACAAGCCGGACGTGGCGATCGTGGACATCAAGATGCCGCCGAGCCACACGGACGAGGGACTACGAGCGGCTCAGTCGATCCGCGCCGAGCTTCCGAAAACGGCGGTGTTGGTGCTCTCCCAATACGTCGAGGAGGACTATGCGCTCGATCTGCTCGGAGGCAGCGCGGAAGGGGTCGGCTACCTTCTGAAGGACCGGATCGCCGATGTCGATCGGTTCATAGACTCGGTTCGCCGCGTCGCCGACGGGGGGTCGGTGCTCGACCCGGAGGTCGTCTCGCAAATGCTCGGCCGTCGGCGCGTCGGCCGCCCTCTCGAGGCTCTGACCCGGCAGGAAGGCAGGGTGCTCGCGCTCATGGCCGAAGGCCGGTCGAATCACGCCATCGCCGCTGAGCTCGTGATCACCGAACGCGCCGTCGAGAAGCACGTGACGAGCATCTTCGCGAAGCTCGATCTGCCGGCGACCGCCGATGACCACCGCCGTGTACTGGCCGTCCTGAAGTATCTGCAGGCCTGACGCCGGCCGCGCGTCAACGAACCTCTACGGCGACGGGCGCGTGATCCGACAGACGGCCGCGCGGGAGCACCTGCGCATCGCCCACGGGCTCGAGCCCCCGGACGAACACGTGATCCCCGGTTCGACCAGCAGCCCACCGCCAGCCCTCGAGCCTCAGATCATGGACGTTGAAGTCGCCTCCCAGCACCGCGGGGGCGCCTTCGGCCCACTGAAGGGCCGTGGCCGCCGCCAGCCTTCCCTGCGCCGCATCTGAGCCCGTGTGGAGGTTGCACACCCAGGCCGCCGGCGCATCTGGAAGGCGCACGCCGTGCACCCATCTGCGCTCGGGGAGCAGGCAAAGACGCCGTGTCCGGTGTTCGACTACGGTGCCGCGCCGCGCCAGGATCGCGTTGCACCCGCCGCCGTTCGACTTGATGAGGTCGGGCCAGCGGACCGCGATCGCCCGGCGGATCGGCAGCAGGGAGTTGCGCGAGGTGAGCACGAGGCGGTACTGGCATCCGAGCCGCGCGCCCAGCGCCGCCGGCCACCACGGAGGCACCTCCTGCAGGAGCGCCACGTCCCAGGCCCAGCCACCCAGTTCGGTCGCGAACTCCTCGAACAGGTCCCGCCCGGCCGACGGTACCGACCGCCCGTGCTTGAGGTTCCAGATCAGCACCGCCAACGGCATCGAGCACCAACGTACACTCACGAACTTGCCTCGTCACTTCCTCACCGGGGCGGAGCTGACCGCCCGCGAGCTGAACGCTCTGATCGATCGCGCGCTCGAGCTGAAGGCAGCCCCGCTGAGCTCCGATGTCCTGTACCGCCGGTCGGTGGCGCTGATCTTCCAGCGGCCGTCGACGCGCACCCGTGTCTCCTTCGAAGCCGGCGTCGTCGAGCTGGGCGGCCATCCGATGGTGCTTCGGACCGACGATCTGCAGCTGACGCGGGGAGAGTCGGTTCGCGACACGGCCTACGTCCTGTCGCGCCACGTCGCGGCGATCGGCATCCGCACCGGACCCGACGAGCTCGTCCGCGAGCTGGCCGAGCACGCATCGGTGCCGGTCATCAACCTGCTCACCGCCGGCCACCACCCGTGCCAGGCGCTAGCGGATCTGATGACCTTGCGCGAGACGTTCGGACGGCTCGAGGGGCTGATCGTCGCCTACGTCGGAGACGGCAACAACGTCGCCCGGTCGCTGATGGAGCTGGGTGCCACCGCCGGGATGCAGGTCAGGCTGGCGTCCCCGGCCGGCTATGACCTCGCTCCCGTGGCCGGCGCGGTGATGACCGACGATCCGCCCGCCGCCGTCGACGGCGCGAACGCGATCTACACCGACGTGTGGGTGAGCATGAACGACGATCCTGAATCGGCCGCGGCGCGCCGGAGCGCGCTGGCTCCCTATCAGCTCAATGACCGGCTGCTCGATCTCGCGGCGCCGAACGCAATCGCGCTCCACTGCCTGCCCGCGCATCCCGACGAGGAGATCACCGCCGAGGTCCTGTACGGCCCCCGGCAGCGGATCTGGGAGCAGGCCGAGAACCGGCGCCACGCGCAGAAGGCCCTCCTGGAGTTCCTCGTCAGCAGTTAGGGCCCTTACCGAGGGGACAAACCTCCGGACGGTTTCGGATACGCTCGGGGCAGCATCGTTGACAGCCGGAGGAGGCGCCATGCCCGCACCAAAACCGTCGCGGCCCGCGAGAGCGAAATCGTCCAGCGGCTCCCGATCGTCGAGGAGCTCCGGCGCTTCGAGGCGTGCGGCGGGGAGGAGTCGTTCCCAGAGGGCCGCGCGCGGCAGCAACGGTGCGGGGACCGCGTCCGAGACCGCCGAGCCCCGGGCCGAGGAATCCGCCCGGGCCGCGCTCGCCGGTGTCGTCGAGCAGCTGATGAACGGCATCATCCGACCGCTCGATCTGGTGATGCTGAGCCGGGAGCGGATCCAGGACACGCTCGACGAGGCGGCCGCGCGTGGCCGCTTGACCCGAAGCGACGCCAGCGACCTCGCCTCTGAGCTGGTTCGCCGTGGCCGCCAGCAGACCGAAGCTCTCTTCTCCGACCTCGAGGACCTGCTGGGCCGGGGCCGCGAGCAGATCAGTTCCGCCAGCAGGCGGACGCGCATCGCCGAGCCCGTCGAGAGGCTGGTTCGCGGCAGCGCCGGCCGGGTCCGGCGTACCGTTGGAGTGGGCGCCTCGCCGCCGATCGTGGGCTATGACGACATGACGGCCAGACAGGTGCAACCGCGCCTCGAGGACCTCAGCCACGCGGAGCTGCGTAGGGTGCGCGAGTACGAGCGGCGTCACGCGAACCGCAAGTCGGTGCTCGCGGCGATCGAGAAGCAGCTCCCCTAACGGGCCACTACCCTCGGGTTCGTGGAAGCCTCCACGGCCACAGCCGCACCGACGCCCTACTCCGGGCGCACCGCGTGGGCGCGGAACCTTGCCGCGCCCGTTCGCGACTTCCTGAGCACCGAGACCGGCGGGGCGATGGTGATGGTCGCCGCAACGGTCGCGGCGCTGGCCTGGGCCAATTCCCCCTGGTGGCACTCATACGAGTCCGTGTGGACGACGCGGCTATCGATCCAGATAGGCGGCAGCGGAATCTCTGCCGACCTGCGCCACTGGGTGAACGAGGGCCTGATGACGTTCTTCTTCCTGGTCGTGGGGCTCGAGGCCAAGCGCGAGCTCGATCTCGGGGAGCTGCGGGAGCGGCGACGGCTGGCGATTCCGGTGTTCGGAGCGATCGGCGGAGTGATCGTGCCGATCGCGATCTACCTGGCGTTCAACGCCGGTCGCGCGGGCGCGCACGGCTGGGGCGCGGCCATGTCGACCGACACCGCGTTCGCGCTCGGCGTGGTGGCGCTGCTGACCCCACGGACGGCGACCCGCCTGCGCGTGTTCCTGCTCACGCTCGCCGTGGTCGACGATCTGCTCGCGCTGCTCGTGATCGCGTTCGCATACACCAACCACGTCTCGGTTCCCGCGCTCGCCATCGCCGCGTCGCTGTTCGCGGTGCTCCTCGCCCTCCGCTACGTGCCGGTTGCGCGGCGTCCGCTTTCCGTCGGCGTCGCGGTCGCGATCTGGGTGGCGATGTTCAAGTCGGGCATCGACCCGGTGATCTCGGGGCTGGCGATCGGGCTCGCCACGAGCGCGTACACGCCGTCCCGAGAGGATCTGGAGCGCGCGACCGCGCTCACGATCTCCTTTCGCGAGCAGCCCACGCCCGAGCTGGCGCGCACCGCGCAGCAGAGTCTGAGCTCCGCGCTCTCGCCCAACGAGCGCATCCAGTACGACCTGCACCCGTGGACCAGCTACGTGATCGTGCCGCTGTTCGCGCTCGCCAACGCGGGGATTCACCTCACCGGGACGCTGCTCTCGCACGCGATCCGCTCGCCGATCACGCTCGGCATCCTCGTTGGCTACGTGGTCGGCAAGCCGATCGGAATCGTCAGCGGCTCGTGGCTGGCGTCCCGGCCGAGGCTCCACGGGCCGCGGTCGCCGTTGAGCCTCCCGGTCATGATCGCGGGCGGGGCCAGCGCGGGGGTTGGGTTCACGGTGTCGCTGCTGATCTCGAGCCTCGCGTTCAGCGGTGAGCGGCTGAACGAAGCGAGGCTGGGTACGCTCGGCTCGGTCATAATCGCGCCGATCGTGGCCTGGGCGGTGGTGCACGGAATCAGACGCATCCCGGAGTCGGCGCGGGCCCGGCAGATCGGGCGCACCGCCGAGGACATACCCGACCTCGCCGACGACGTCGACCCGGATCGCGATCACATTCGCGGTCCGGATGACGCGCCGGTCACGCTGCTCGAGTACGGGGATTTCCAGTGCCCGTACTGCGGACAGGCCGAGCAGGTGATCCGCGAGTTGCTGGCCTCGGTGGGGACCGACATCCGCTACGTGTGGCGCCACCTTCCCTTGAACGACGTTCACCCCCGGGCGCAGATGGCCGCCGAGGCCTCTGAGGCAGCCGCCGCCCAGGGCGCCTTCTGGGACATGTACGACCTCCTGCTCACCCACCAGGACGCGCTCTCGCCGCGCGACCTCGTCGGATACGCCGACCAGCTGGGCCTCGACACGGACCGGTTCGGGGAGGAGCTCCGCACCCGCAAGTACGCGGGGCGCGTGAGCGAGGACGTGGCGACGGCGGACGAGAGCGGGGTCTCCGGCACGCCGACGTTCTTCATCAACGGCCGGCGCCACTACGGCGTCTACGACATCGACACGCTCACCAGCGAGGTGAAAGCGGCAAAGAGCCGGGCGCTGGCGACGCGCGTCCTGGAGCCCGCGTAAATGGACGGCCAGGAAGGCGACTAGGAGGGTGTGCTAAATCTGCCCCCATATGCGGGGCAAATCCAGCACACCCCCAGGGGTCACGAGCCCAAGGCCGCGTCCCGGTGACGAGCTCGAGCTGACGATCGACTCGCTGGCGTTCGGAGGCGCCGGCGTGGCCCGCCTCGACGGCTACGTGGTGTTCGTACAGGACGGAGTTCCCGGCGACCGGGTCCGGGCGCTCGTGGGCAAGTCGAAGCGGGCGTACGCCGAGGCCCGGGCGATCGAGATCGTGGAGCCGAGCCCAGAGCGCATCGCGCCCGCTGCGAGCCACCCGGGCGCCCCCTGGCAGGTCATCCCGTACGGGCGCCAGCTCGAGGTCAAGCAGGCTCAGGTGCAGGACGCGCTCGAGCGGATCGGACGCCTGAAAGGCTTTGCCCTCGAGCCGATCGTCCCCGCCGTGCAGAGGTGGCGGTACCGCAACAAGCTCGAGTATTCGTTCGGCACGGACCGGCGCGGTCGGCTGGTGTGCGGCTTTCACGCGCCCGGGCGCTGGGATGAGGTGGTCGAGGTGAGCGATTGCCTGCTCGCCTCCGAGTCCGCCAACGCCGCCCGGGAGCGCGTCGTGCAGTGGTGCCGCAGCCAGGGGGTTAGCGCATGGGACCGCCGCACCGGCGAGGGCCTGCTCCGAAACCTGGTCGTGCGCGAGGGCCGGCGGTCCGGCCAGCTCCAGATCCGGCTCGTCACCGCCCCGGGCGAACTCGACCGCGAGGGGCTCGCCCGCGCCGCCCAGCCAGCCGACGGGGTGCTGGTCTCGCGTGTTTCGGGCGTCGCCGAGCGAACCCAGGGCGGGGAGACCGAGCTCGTCGCCGGGGACGACCACCTCGAGGAGGAGATCGGGGGCATGCGCCTGCGCATCTCCTCGGAGGCGTTCTTTCAGACCAACACCGAGATGGCCGAGCGGCTCTACGGCCTGGCGATCGAATACGCCGGGCTGAGCGGTCTGGAGCGCGTGTACGACCTGTACTGCGGGATCGGGACGATCGGGCTGCTCATGGCGCCACGTGCCGCCGAGGTGTGGGGCCTCGAGCTCGTGGAGGACGCGGTCGCCGACGC
Source organism: uncultured Solirubrobacterales bacterium (assembly GCA_963731355.1). GTDB lineage: Bacteria > Actinomycetota > Thermoleophilia > Solirubrobacterales > Solirubrobacteraceae > Palsa-465. The sequence continues at coordinate 209,054 of CAVSUS010000014.1, forward strand.
CATCGCCAATGCCCGCCTGAACGAGGTCACGAACGCCCGCTTTTTCGCGGGTGACGTCCGGCTCGCCTTGCGCGACCTCGTCGCCACCGCCGGTCGTCCCGACCTGATCCTCCTCGACCCACCTCGCGCCGGCCTGTCGAACAAGGTCGTGCGCAGGATCGTCGAGGCCGCCCCCCGCCGTATCGTCTACGTATCGTGCAACCCGACCACGCTGGCGCCGAACGCCGCACAGCTCGCGGAGGCCGGCTACGAGCTCCGTCGCGTCAGGCCGGTCGACATGTTTCCGCAGACTCCGCACATCGAGTGCGTGGCCGAGCTCGTGCGGGTCTGAGTACCCTTCCCAACCCATGAAAGCGGTCACGATCCACGACGGCCGCCTGCTGTTCGCGGAGCACCCCGACCCGGCGCCGGGGGCAGGCGAGGTGCTCGTCCGCGTGTGGGCCGCGGGGATCAACGGCGCCGACATGCACCAGCGTGCCGGTAGATATCCCGCGCCCCCCGGCTCGCCCCAGGACATCCCAGGCCTGGAGCTGGCCGGAGAGGTCGTCGAGCGAGGTCCCGGCGCCCAGCGCTTCAAGGACGGCGAGCGGGTGATGGGGATCGTCGGCGGCGGCGGGCAGGCCGAGCTCGCCGTTGTCAACGAACGCATCCTGATGACCGTTCCCGACGAGCTCGGGTGGCCGCCCGCGGGTGGGTTTCCCGAGACGTTCACCACGGCCCACGACGCCCTGTTCACGCAAGCCGGCCTTCAGCCCGGGGAGCACCTCCTCGTCCACGGAGGCGCCGGCGGTGTGGGGACGGCGGCGGTCCAGCTCGGGGTAACCGCGGGCGCGCGCGTGACCGCGACCGTCCGCAACCCGGAGCTGCGAGGTCGCGTGGCCGCGCTCGGTGCGGAGGTGATCGCGCCGGAGGGATTCGCCGAGCACGGACCGTTCGACGTGATCCTGGAGCTCGTGGGCGCGGTCAACCTCGCGGACAACATCGCGGCGCTGAACACGAAGGGCCGGATCGCCGTGATCGGGATCGGGGCCGGCGCGACCTGCGAGCTCAACCTCGGGTTGCTGATGTCAAAGCGCGGGCGGATTCACGGCTCGATGCTGCGCGCGCGCCCGCTCGAGGAGAAGGCGCTCACCGCGCGGGCGGTGGAGCGCTCGGTGCTGCCGCTCCTGGCCTCGGGCGCCGTGAAGGTGCTGGTCGCCGAGACCTACCCGCTGTCTCAGGCCGAGATCGCCTACGACCGGTTCGCGGCAGGCGGGAAGCTCGGCAAGATCGTGCTGACCGGCTGAATCACGAGCCACGCACGCGCCGAGACCGGCGGAATCGCCGCCGTTAGTCGTCTTCGAAGCCGGCCTCGTCGGCGGCGAGGCCAGGCTCGTCCTCGGCGGCGTGAATCGAGCACAGCGCCGGGCCGCCGGACTCGAGCACTGCCTGGAGCTCGGCCGGCGTGAGCTTCGCGCCGCACTCCTCGCACCGGTCGCCGACGCGATCGAGCGTTTTCTCCTCGAGGTCCATGTCTCGACTATAACCGCCGGCGAGGGCCAACGCGCTCAGTAAGGCGGCAGATCCCCCCACCACCGACCCAGCACCCTGAACGCCTTCCAGAACTCGTTCTTGGCGCCCTCCTCGTCGAGCGCGTCGTCGATGTTCGGAACGTAGAGCGCCTCCATCGTGGGAGTCAGCTGCTGGATCTCCCCCACCGCGGGGGCAAGTTCGCGCCGCAGTGGGATGTCGAGCTCGCCTACCACCGCGAGCGCCTCCGGGCCCATCACGACCACGATCTTCGGCGAGACAATCGCGAGCTCCTCGACCAGCCGGGCCACGCATCCCGGGTCGGCCATCACCGGATCGGGCACCGGGCACTTGACGCACAGCGTCCCGTATACGGCCAGCGGGTCGATCGACAGCCTCCTCAGCGACTTCATCAGCGCGTTGCCGGTGCGCCCGTAGAAGGCCACGCCCTCCTCGACCTCCGAGGGTCGCGCCGAGTGCTTGATCAGGAAGATGTCCGCCTGCGGGTGCCCCGAGCCCAGGACGGGCATCAGCTGGCCGCGGGGGCACTGGGTGCACGACTGCACCTCACGGGCAAAGGCGTTCAGCTCCCGGATTGCCCGCTCGAGGTACTTCTCGCGGATCTCGTCGTCGGTGGCGGGCATCCCCCGCTGATTGGACGGCTCGCGAGCTTGTCCTTGCGGGTGCATCAGGACTTGCGCCGCTTGGGCTCGTAGAAAAATGATCTCGGCGATGAATGCGGCCTGGATGACTTCACGGATCCGGCACGATCGTCCGGCTCGCGCAGCGCTGCTGCGCCACGCCGTCCGCTCGCGCCGCCCCGCTCGTCCCCAGACCGCCTCATCACCAATCTCATTTTCCTACGAACCCTTACGCCCCACGGGCCGTCCTCGACCGGTGGCCCGGCGCACCCGCCGATCGCGAGAAGCACGGCGAGCCGCCTCGGGCAAGGCCCGCGTTTGCAGGAACTTGAGCGCCTGGACATACAGCAGGCTGGCCGGATTGCGCACGATGTCGGCGTCCCTGAGCGATTCCAGGAACTCCTCCGGGCCGCTGAACTCGCGCATGCGGATCCGCACCGAGCCGAGCCCTTGAGGCACGTGCGCGTCGGACCCCGCGCCGGCCGGGATCCGGTACTTGGCCGCGAACCTCACCGCCTCGTCGTTGAACTCGTTGATCGCCACGCGGGGATTGAAGACCTCGATGGCGTCGACGTCCTCGAGCACGTCGAGGAGATGCTCGTAGTCGGGCACCGAATGGAGCCGGTCGAACGGGTGGGGAACGTAGACCAGGCCTCCCTGGCGCTTGATCTCGGCGATCGTCTCCTGGAGCGTCATGCCCCGCGGGATCTTCTCCTCGATGAACAGCCCGATCACCTCACCCTGGTCGGCGGTCTTCACCTCCTCGCCCACGATCACCGTGACGCCGTCGGCCTTGGCGTTCGCCTCGTGCGCCCCGGAGACCTCGTTGTGGTCGGTGATCGCGATCGCGCCGAGGCCCTGCGCTCGGGCCTGTGCCAGCAACACCTCGACCGGCGTCGCACAGTCATACGAATGGTCGGTGTGCATGTGGAGGTCGACGTCGATCAGGCGCCGCGACGCCAGCCGAGCCCGGACGCGGCTGTTGCCCTTGCTGTCGTGCCGCCGCGCGACGAGCGCTTCGTACACGTCCTCCAGCTCGTCGGCTACCCGCGTCCAGGAGAACCTCGCGCGCAGCGCCTCGAGCTGGGCGGGGCTGCGTCCGTTGTGCCCGTGCTCGATGACCAGCCGCGACAGGTGCATGGCGAGCGTCTGCACGTCCCCGGGCTCGAACGCCACTCCGAATTCCCCGTCCGACAGAAGCTCCTCGTACACCGGGAGGCGGGACGCAACCGGCAGCAGGCCGGCGCTCAGCGCCCGCACCAGCGTGCCCGGAGTCGGCCGGATCCCCTCGGAGGCCAGCACGATCACGTCGCCAGTGGATAGAGCCTGGGCCTCGGTCATGCGCTCCGCGTCCACGAACTCGACCCGATCGCGCACCGCCCGACTCATCGTCGCCGGCGGGGTGAGGGGCCGCGGCGACCACACCGTGGCCTGCCATTCGAGCTCGGCCGGGATCGACCGCAGCGCCCGCAGGAAGATCCGAAGCGCGGCCCGCTCTTCGCGGGCAACCATGACGAACCGGACGACCTCGTGCGCTTCCCGGGGCGGCGGGGGCTCGGCGCCGGGGAGGATCACCCGATAGTCACCCGGGAAATAGGCCTGGATCAGGTCGCGGGTGGCCTCGTAGCTGGCAGTTCGGGCATCGAGCCGCCCGAACAGCAGACGGGAGAGCGAGCGCGCCAGCTGTGTGGAGAGCAGCCGTTCGGTCGGGGTGTGAAAGCTGCCGACGTTCAGCGCCCGCGAGTGGCGGAGCGCGACGCTCGACGCGCTGGGAGCAAACGGCTCGTGGACCTGGACCACGTCGAGCGGCAGGACCGCTAGCGCCTCCTCGATCGTGCGCGCCACGTCGACCGGCAGCGATGCGGCCCGTCGCCGAGTGGGCGAGAACGGCAGCACCTCGCCCACGCCGAGCACGAGAGGCTCGGGCGAGGCCCGGTCGAGAAGCGCCTCGGGCTGGGTGCGGATCTCGCGTCTCGAGTCGCGCACCAGCCCCGCCGACTCGGAGGGGGCGATGATCAGAACCCGGTGGCCCCGCCGGGTGAGCTCGTGGGCGACGTGGCGAACGTAGTCGCCTACCTCGTTGCTCGCCTCCCAGGCAAAAGGCGTCACCTGCGCGATCGCGAGGCGGTCGGGCATCTAGCTCTAGTTTATTTATGGGGGGCCGCATGCGCGGCCCCCCATCTTTTTTATTTGGCGCGCACGCGCTTTGACGTCCTCGCGGGCTTGGCGGCGCGCCGGCGCGCGTGATCGGCGATGAACTTCTCCGTGAGCTCGCGGGCCTCGTCGTCGGGCCGCTGGTTCATGGGGGACTTCATCAGGAAAGAGCTCGGGCCGTCGATCTGCCCCGAGAGCCCGTGGTTCAGCGCGAGCTTGCAGCAGCGCACCGCGTCGATCACTATCCCGGCCGAGTTCGGCGAGTCCCACACCTCGAGCTTGAGCTCGGCCTGAAGCGGGACGTCACCGAACGCCTGACCCTCGAGGCGGATGTGAGCCCACTTGCGGTCGGTCAGCCATGGCACGTAGTCAGACGGCCCCACGTGCACATCGCTGGCCGGGAGCTCGTGTCCCATGATCGAGGTCACGGCGTTGGTCTTGGAGATCTTCTTGGACTCCAGTCGCTCGCGCTCGAGCATGTTGTAGAAGTCCATGTTGCCGCCTACGTTCAGCTGCGAGGTCCGCACCAGCTTGACTCCGCGGTCGTGAAACAGCCTGGCCAGCGCGCGGTGCACGATGGTCGCGCCGACCTGCGACTTGATGTCGTCGCCGATGATCGGCAGGCCGGCCCGCTCGAAGCGTTGATTCCAGTACTGCTCGCGGGCGATGAACACCGGGATGCAGTTCACGAAGCCGCATCCCGCCTCGAGGATCTGCTCCACGTACCACTTCGTCGCCTGCTCTGAGCCGACCGGCAGGTATGAGACGACCACGTCGGTGTGGGTGTCCTTGAGGATCCCGACGATGTCGGCGGTGGGCCCCGGGGCCTTGGTGATCTTCTCCTTGAGGTACTTGCCGAGGCCATCGTGAGTCATCCCGCGATGCACCTCGACGCCGAGCTTCGGAACGTCATCGGCGAACCTCAGCGTGTTGTTCTCTCCGGCGAAGATCGCCTCGGACAAGTCCTTGCCGACCTTTTCAGCGTCGATATCGAACGCGGCGCTGAATTCGATGTCGCGCACCTGGTAGCCGCCCAGGTCTACGTGCATCAGGCCCGGCACAGATTCGCGCGGATCGGCGTCGCGGTAGTAGTGGACGCCCTGCACGAACGAGTTCGCGCAGTTGCCGACGCCGATGATCGCGACACGCACCTTGTCGTGCTGGTAGCGCCCGGCGCCGTTGGTGGAAGCGTGCGTAGTGGCCACTGAGTGAACTTCCCTTCTCGAGATGAGTCTGCGCCCTACCTATTCCGGGAGCGCAGGTTTGTTACATCCGGGGGCTTTTGTTGAGCTGCCGGCGGACGTACAGGATCCGCTGGATCACCGTGAACGCGGTCAGGCCCGCGAGTACGTATACCGACGGCGCCAGCAGTTCGAAATGGCCCAGCGAGGCCCCTTTCGCGAACACCAGGCCGGCGGACAGGATCACGACCCGGACCGCCCGGTTGGCGAGCCCAACCTTGGCCATCCCCGCGACACCGAGCGCTTCCGCGCGGGCCCGGGTGTAGGAGACCATCAGCGAGCCGAGCACGGCCGCGACCGTGGCCGCCGCGGCCACCTCGTTGTGACGGGAGGCAAAGTAGGCGCCGACCGCGATGAGCACGATCCCCTCCTCCATGCGGTCGAGCGTCGAGTCCAGGAACGCCCCGAACGCGGTGCCCTTGCCCGACATGCGCGAATAGCGGCCGTCGAGCGTGTCCATCACCGAACCCACGATGAAAGCGATGCCCGCGAGGAAGAACAGCCGCTCGACGATCAGCACCGCCGCGGCCACGTTGAGGACGAATCCGGTCAGGGAGATCGCGTTCGGCGTGAGCCGGGACTCGATCAGCCGCTCGCGCATCAGCTCCTGCGTCGTCGCGCCGTTGCGGCGCGCCCGAGATCGGCGAGGCCCGTCGCGCCGAACCCTTGTGGTGGTCTGCTCGGGCATCAGTGGAGCCACAACTACGCGGTAGCGTGACCGAATGCCCAGACGTCTGGTCGCGCGCGGGCGAGCAGGCGATGAGCGAGCAGGGCGGACAGGCCGGCGGTGACCGCGCCGAGGAACACGTCGATGAGGTAGTGGTTGGCGGTGGCCACCACGACGAACGTCACCAGCAGCGGGTACAGGCACCAGGCGACCTTGGTCGGCTTGCGCGTCACCAGCCGCGACATCGACCAGCCGAGGATGACCGCGAAGCACACGTGCATCGATGGCACGGCGGCGTAGAAGTTCGTGAACGCTTTCGTCGCCCCATCGTCTATGTGCCCGGTCGAGCCCATCAGGAATTGGGAGACCGAATCCGTGAAGCCCCACTCCGGCATCAGCCGTGGGGGCGCGGTCGGGAACACGGAGTAGCCCACCAGCGCGAGCCCCATCGAGATCATCAACACGTTCCGCACGAAGTAGAACGACTCGTTGCGGCGGGTGTACACCCAGATGAGCGCCGCCAACGTGATCAGGAAATGGCCGTTCAGATAGATCCAGTCGGCGGCATCCATCAGCCAGTGCATGTTCTGGGCCCAGGCCTGGATGCTGGGTTCCACGAACACGTGGAGCGTACGCTCGAGGTCGATGATCTTCATGGCGTCGCCGAACGGCTTATAGATGCTTCCGCCCCCCACCAGGCCCCGCACGAGGTTGTAGAAGAGAAACGCGGCGGCGAACAAAACGATCTGCCGAAGCAAATCGCGCCAGCCGCGCGGAAGCACCCGCGCCTCGATGAATCGAAGGCAGCGACGCATGGGAACAGATTCATCCTACCGGGACGGGTGGCTTGCCTTTCCGGAGCCTCAATTGCACCGGGGCGATCGGGCCCCGATCCGGTCGAGCGCGAAGCTCATCACCAGCCGCACCGGGCCGGCGTGACGCAACGTCAGTTCGGTGAACTGGCCTACGGGCGCCACGCAGCCGGATCCCTCCGCCAGCGCCCAATAGGGGCTGTAGCGGACCCGCAGGAATGCTCTACCGGGCCGGCTCGCGTGAAGCGTCAGCGAGTTCGGCCCGATCGCGCTGAGCGTAGCCGCGCCGTCCGCGATCGGGGTGGCGCCCATCACCTCGTAGACACGCCAATGGCGCGAGCGGAACACGAGCCGCAGATACGGCAGGCCGCCGTCGATCAGCGCCTTCTCCTGGTGTGCCGAGTAGTCGAGCGGAGCGTCTGCGACCGCGACGAACCGGACCGCGAGTCCGTGCAGCCAGGTCTCGTAGCTGCCCGCGCTCAGTGTGCCGTTGTAGAAGAGGGAGTTGTCCTTGATGTCGAGTTGGCGCTCCCATCCGCGCGCCAGCGGAAACCGCGGCGCGACCTGGTACGCCTCCCAGTGGAAGCTCGTGAACGGGATCTCGACGCGGAAGGGCGGCCCGGATTGGCGCTCCAGGAACGACAGCAACGGCTGGTAGTAGCCAGTAGCGAGCGACGGGTCCCTGGCCGCCGTGCTCACATCGCGGATCGGCGCCTGCCACTGGAGGTACAGGAGCGGGATCGCGACGAGGGCCAGAAGCAGCTTGCGCTTCGGCCACAGGATCGCAGCCGCCACGGGGCCGGCCACGAGCGGGCCGAGCCGGGCGACGTTGCTGCCCACGGGTGTGGCCACCTTGTACGAAAGGATGCAGCCGGCGATATAAAGCACGATGCCCGCACGCAGCGTCGGCTCCCTGCCCGGCAACACGACCAGGACGAACAGGGAGATCAAGACAATCGGCCACAGCGTGGCGAACGTGAACGGCTCGCTTCCACCCTCCGGAAACGCGACCGCGAGCGCGCCCACGGGCACCAGGGCCGCGACGGCGACCGCGAGGCCGGGGATGGCGGGCCGGACTCGCCGTGCCGATAGGTAGCCGCCGACCGCGTACGCCCCTCCCGCGAGTGCGGCGAACAGCGCCGCCACCGGACTGGCCAACGCCGTCAGCACGGCCAGCAGCGAGGCGAGCCACGGGCGGCCGCGCCGCAGCGCGAGCGCGCTGGCGATCGCGGGAAGCAGTCCGAACGCAAACGTGAGGCGCCCCGTGTAGAGGCTCGTCGCGGTGGCGGCGCCGAACCACAGCGCACCGAGCCATGCGTCCTCGCCGAAGTGGTCGCGGAGCAGCACCTCGAACAGCGCCGCGCTCCCCACGGCCGCGATCCCGGCCGCGACCTGGGGGGTCAGCAGCGCCGCGACCGCGGGGAACAGGACGCTGTAGCCGGGGACGTTGTGCCCCGCGTACCACCAGTTGTTCCACAGGCCGAATCCCTCGCTCGCGAACAGCTTTGCGCGCAGCAGGTGAGCGGCGAGGTCGAGGCTCGGCGGAGAGATGATCACGTACGCGATCGCGAAGGCAGCTGCCACCAGGGTCGGCGCGGCCCGGCGGGGATCGACCCGGCCGGGGATCGCGAGCCCCCGCGCCGCACGGGGACGGAGGACGGCGGCGTTGTCGGTGGTCACGATCGATCCTCCACGAACGCGACGATCCGATCGACGATGGCGGGCTGGTCGAGCCACGGCCAGTGTCCGGCATCGGCGACTCGCTCAGCGCCGGCGCCCGGCAGCTTTGCCGCGTACGCGTCGGCAAACGATGCCGGCAGCCAGGGGTCCCGTTCTCCCCACAGCACCAGCGCGGGGGCATCGATCGACGCGAGCCCTTCGCCCGCCGCCGCCAGGCGGCGTTCATCGGCGGAGCGGTGCAGGCGCAGGATCGCCCGCTGGGTCCCCTGATCGAACTGCTCCCAGACCGTGGCGATCCGCGTGTCGGGCCAGGCATCCGGATTGGCGCATCCGGAGCGCAGCGCCCGCGCGAGCAGCCGGCGGCTGATCGAGCCCATGAGGATCTCGCCGACGCCGGGCACCCGCCACAGCCGGGCCGCCCGATGCCAGCGGAAGCCGTCGAGCAGTGGGATCGCGTTGCACACCACGAGCCGCTCGATCCGCTCCGGCCGGTGCTGCGCGAACACGAGCCCCACGGCCGCGCCCCAGTCGTGGCCGACGAGCGTGACCCGGTCGATCCCCAGCCTGGCGAGCAGCCGCTCGACGAAGCCGGCGAGCCCACCGAGGGAGTAGTCGAGATGTCCCGACTTGCCCGACCGGCCGAAGCCGATCAGGTCGGGCGCGATTCCGCCGGTACGTTCGAGAAACGGGATCCAGTCGTCGGAGCTCGTGGGCACGCCGTGTAGGTAGAGGGGGGAGTGGAACGCGGCCCCGGCGGCCGATGTGGAGGCACGCCGGTAGAAGGCGGGTGAGCCGTCGAGTTCGATCGTGTGCTCGTCGACGCGCACCCGATAGCGAGGATAACGTCCTCGCCCGTGAACCCGACCACCGGCGAGCCCGCGCCGGGGCGAATCCTGTGCCTCGGTGAAGCGCTGGTGGACCTGATCTGCGAGCGCCACGTGGACGACGTGGCCCAGGCCGACTCGTTCGTCCCCCACCCCGGCGGGGTGGTATCCAACGTGGCCGTGGTCGCGGCGCGCCACGGAGCGCGCGCGGCGCTGGCCGGCGGCGCGGGGGAGGACGCGTGGGGTCGGTGGCTGCTCGATCGTCTCGCCAGGGAGGGGGTGGACGTGTCGCTGTTTATCCTGATACCCGGCGCGCAGACGCCGCTCGCGGTTGTCGCGGTGGACCACCGCGGCGAGCCCTCGTACGTGATCTACGGACATGCCCTCGCGAGCGTGGTGCCGGCGCTGGCTGACCGGCTGGAGCAGGCCGTGCGGGCATCCGCCGCGCTGTTCATCAGCTCGAATACCCTCGTCCGCGCCGAGGAGCGAGCGGTCACCATGCGCGCCCGGGAACTCGCGCTCGAGCTCCGCCGGCCCGTCCTGTTCGATCCCAACCTCCGTCTTCACCGCTGGCGCTCGGCGGTCGAGGCCGGGGATGCCGCGCGCGCCTGCGTCCCCGGCGCCCTGCTCGTTCGCGCCAACGTCGGCGAGGCGGCGCTTTTGAGCGGCGAGGAAGATCCCGAGCAAGCCGCGGCCGCGCTTCTCGAGGCGGGGGCCGGGCTCGTCGTGATCACGCTCGGCCGGGAGGGCGCGATCCTCCGGGGCGAGGCGCACGCCGATGTCCCGGGTGTTCGGGCGGACGTCGTCAGCACCATCGGCGCCGGCGACGTCCTCACCGGGATCCTCGTGGCCCGGCTCGCCCTCGGGGGATTCCGCCCGGACGCCGTCGCGATCGCGCTGCCCGAGGCTGTGGCAGAGTCGGCTCGAGCATGCGAGAGATGGGGCGCGCTTGAGTAGGAACGCCGTCGGCGAATGGCGCAAGCCGACCCCCCGACGCGTGCGCGCCATCCGCGACCGCCTCCGCCTGGTGTACGGCATCCCGCTGGCCGAGCCCCATGGTCACCCGATCGCGGAGCTGATCCTGACCGTGCTCTCGCAGTCGACGAACGACCGAAACCGGGACCTGGCCTACCTGGCCCTCCGCGAGCGGTTCTCCGGCGACACGTGGGTGCAGATCCGCGACGCTCCGGTCGACGAGATCGAAGAGGCGATCCGGCCGGGCGGAATCTCGAGGGTCAAGTCGGCGAGGATCAAGTCGATCCTGCGGGCGATCACCGATTTGCCGCGCCCCGGCTCGTCCTCGCCGCCCGGCGATCTCTCGCTCGACTGGCTGGCCGGCCACTCCGTCCCCCAGGCCCAGCGCTACCTGACCCAGCTCCCCGGCGTCGGGCGCAAGACCGCGGCGTGCGTCCTGCTGTTCGCGCTCGGGATGCGCGACGTCCCGGTGGACACCCACGTATCGCGGGTCGGCACCCGCCTCGGACTGTTCCGGCCCGGGGGATCGTTCGAGGAGCTCCACGACACGATGCTCGCGATCACCCCGCCCGGCGAGGAGCTCGAGCTGCACCTCAACCTCCTGCGCCATGGCCGGCGGACCTGCTACGCCCGCCGGCCCAACTGCGCCGGCTGCGCGCTGACCCGTATGTGCCCGAAGGTCGGCGTGGCCGGTCGGACGTGACGCGTGGCGCCGCCGCGACGCGGGGTGTGCTGAAAAAGGGTCCGTATAGGACCCGGATCCAGCACAACCCGGCGAGTCGAGCTTCGGTCCACGCGTGACGCGGAGCTCCAGCGCACGCGTGATGTGGACCCCGAGCTGCGCTGGGACGCGGCCCATGCACCAATGGCACAACCGAGACGAGAGCCGATACCCCAATCCAAATCTGCTACGCTCTCGCTTAGATTTTTGTGATCGCAGAGGAGTAGAACTAAATGGGAAAAACGATTGGAATCGACCTCGGTACGACTAACTCGTGCATGGCTGTGCTCGAAGGTGGCGAGCCGACGGTCATCGAAAACGCCGAGGGCGGTCGTACGACGCCGTCCGTCGTGGCGTTCACGCAGTCTGGCGAGCGGCTGGTGGGCACGGTCGCCAAGCGCCAGGCGGTGACCAACCCGCAGAACACCGTCTTCTCCATCAAGCGCTTCATGGGCCGCAAGGAGGCCGAGGTGCGCGAGGAGGAGGCAATCGTGCCCTACAAGGTGGTCTCTGGACCCGGTGGCGACGCGCGCGTGGAGGCCGGCGGCAAGCAGTACTCGCCGCCCGAGATCAGCGCGATGATCCTCCAGAAGCTGAAGACCGACGCCGAGGCGTATCTGGGCGAGACCGTCGACAGCGCGGTGATCACCGTCCCCGCGTACTTCAACGACGACCAGCGCCAGGCGACCAAGGACGCGGGCAAGATCGCCGGCCTCGACGTCAAGCGGATCATCAACGAGCCGACCGCGGCCTCGCTCGCGTACGGGCTCGACAAGGAGTCCGATCAGACCATCCTCGTCTTCGACCTGGGCGGCGGCACGTTCGACGTGTCCGTGCTCGAGATCGGGGACGGTGTGTTCGAGGTCAAGGCGACCTCTGGTGACAACCACCTCGGTGGCGACAACTTCGACAAGGCGGTCGTCGACTGGCTGGTGGCCGAGTTCCGCAAGTCGCAGGGAATCGATCTGAGCGCTGACCCGATGGCGCTGCAGCGCCTCTACGAGGCGGCCGAGAAGGCCAAGATCGAGCTCTCCACCACGCAGGAGACGCAGATCAACCTGCCGTTCATCACCGCCGATGCGAGCGGCCCCAAGCATCTCGACACCCGCCTCACGCGGGCGAAGCTGGGCGAGCTCACCTCGGACCTGCTCGACCGCACGGTCGCGCCGGTCCGTCAGGCGCTCGATGACGCCAAGGAGAAGGGCGTCGAGAAGATCGACCACGTGGTTCTGGTCGGCGGCATGACCCGCATGCCGGCCGTGCAGGAGAAGGTCAAGGAGCTGACCGGCAAGGAGCCGCACCGCGGAGTGAACCCCGACGAGGTCGTGGCGGTTGGCGCCGCGATTCAGGCCGGCGTGCTCGCGGGCGACGTCAAGGACGTGCTGCTGCTCGACGTGACCCCGCTCACGCTGGGGATCGAGACCAAGGGCGGCGTCATGACCAAGCTGATCGAGCGCAACACCACGATCCCGACCCGCAAGTCGGAGATCTTCTCGACGGCTGAGGACAACCAGCCGTCGGTCGAGATCCACGTGCTCCAGGGCGAGCGCGAGATGGCGATGTATAACAAGTCGCTGGGCAAGTTCCAGCTGACCGGTATCCCGCCGGCGCCGCGCGGCATTCCGCAGATCGAGGTCGCGTTCGACATCGACGCCAACGGGATCCTCAACGTGTCGGCCAAGGACCTCGGTACGCAGAAGGAGCAGAAGATCGAGATCAGGTCCGGCTCCGGACTGTCGGAGGCGGAGATCAAGCGCATGGTGGCCGACGCCGAGTCGCACGCGGAGGACGACCGCCGCCAGCGCGAGCTCGCGGAGGCCCGCAACAACGGCGAGAACGCCGCCTACCAGGCCGAGCGTCAGCTCAAGGATCTAGGCGACGCCGTCGACGCTTCCTCCAAGGAGGAGATCGAGAACGCGATCAAGGCGGTGCGCGACTCGCTGACCAGCGAGAGCACCGAAGAGATCAACTCCAAGACCGAGGCGCTCCAGTCCTCGTTCCACAAGATCTCCGAGGCGATGTACCAGCGGGCCCAGGAGCAGGCTGCGGCCGGGGCCACCGATGGTGCGGGCGCTCAGACCAACGGTGCCGGCTCCGAGGAGGAGGACGTGGTCGACGCCGAGGTCGTGGACGAAGGCAAGTAAGCGATGACCCCCGATCGCAAGCAACACGCTCCGGCGGTCGCGCCGGGCGAGCCGGAGGCGCCGGTGGCTGGCCAGCCGCCGGCGCCGGCCGAGGCTCAGCCGAGCGAGCCGGCGCCCGAATCGGCGCCGGCAGCGGCCGAGCCTGCGGCGGAGGCGGCCGAGGCCGCGCCGGCCGAGCCCGACGCCAGCACCGGTGCGCCCGAGGCCGAGCTCGACCACGAACGACAGCTCGAGCGCGATCTCGAGGAGCTCGCGGCCAAGGCACAGAAGGCCGACGCGTACCTCGAGCTCGCCCAGCGGACCAAGGCCGACTTCGAGAACTACCGCAAGCGGGCCACCCGCGAGGCCGCGGCCGCGCAGGAGCGCGGGGTGACGAAGCTGGCGCTCGAGCTGCTGCCGGCGGTCGACGACCTCGACCGCGCGCTCGTGGCGGTCGAGACCGGAAGCAACGGCGCCGAGACGCTCGTGTCCGGGATCAAGCTCGTCCACGCGGGCGTGATCGCGGCGCTGAACCGGGTTGGGATCGAGAGCTACTCGCCGGTGGGGGAGCAGTTCGATCCCCAGTGCCACGACGCCGTGGCGCAGCAGCCGGTGGAGGGGGCCGAGCCTGGGACGGTCGTCGAGGTCTACCAGCGCGGCTACCGCATAGGAGACGTCGTGATCCGCCCGGCTCGCGTAGTCGTAGCAGGGTGATGGAGTGCTAGATGGCTGGAAGACCCGACTATTACAAGATCCTCGGGGTCGGTAAGAACGCCTCCGACGCCGAGATCAAGAAGGCATATCGCAAGCTCGCGCGCAAGTACCACCCGGACCAGAACGCGGGCGACAAGAAGGCCGAGGAGCGCTTCAAGGAGATCTCGCAGGCCCACGACGTGCTCTCGGATCCCGAGAAGCGCAAGGCATATGACCGCGGCACCGGTCCGTTCGGTGGCTTCGGCACGCCCGGAGGCTTCGATCCGGGCTCGTTCACGGGCAACTTCGGCGACATCCTGTCGAACCTGTTCGGCGGTGGCGGCGGCACGGGCGGCCGCGGCGGCGTGCGCGGCGGGCGGCCGCAACAGAGGGGCCGCGACCTCGAGACCGAGGTTTCGCTGAGCTTCGACCAGGCCGTAGGCGGCGCCAAGGTTTCGCTCGCGGTGCCGACCTCGCAGGCGTGTCCGACCTGCAACGGAACCGGCGCCAAGCCCGGCACGACGCCGAAGATCTGCCCGGTCTGCGAGGGCCGCGGCGTCGAGGCTCAGAGCCAGGGCATCTTCTCGATTTCACAGCCGTGCTCCAACTGCCACGGCTCGGGCACGATCATCGAGGATCCCTGCCCGACGTGCGGCGGGACGGGCGCGCAGCGGACGATCAAGCGGCTGCGGGTCAACATCCCCGCGGGCGTCCGCGAGGGCAGCCGCATCCGGCTCTCCGGCAAGGGCGAGCCTGGGTTGCACGGCGCCGAGCCCGGCGATCTGTACGTGGTCACGCGCGTTGCCGACTCGCCCGTGTTCAAGCGGGTGGGCGACAACCTCGAGGTCGAGGTGCCGCTGACGATTCCGGAAGCGGTTCAGGGCGCGGTGGTCGAGGTGCCGACTCTGAACGGCTCAAAGCGCCTGCGCGTGGCGCCCGGCACGAAGCACGGCACCGTGCAGCGACTGCGGGGCGAAGGCCCACCACGCCTTGGCGACAAGGGCCGCGGCGACATGCGCTATCGCTTCGTGATCGACGTGCCCGAGACGCTCTCGCCCGAGCAGTCGGACGCGATCGAGCAGCTCTCGCGGGTGATGAACGGAAACCCACGCTCCGAGCTGTTCGAGCGAGCGCGAGCGGGCGCCGGAGGCGGGCGCTCGTAGCCAGGGGCCGAGGCGCAGATGGCGATACGACGAAGCCGGAGCACCACGCGCGTGGAGGTCTCCTCCGACCGCGGCGTGTTCATGATCTCGGTGGCGGCGGAGCTCGCGGAAATGCACCCGCAGACGTTGCGGATGTACGAGGCGCGCGGCTTGATCGAGCCCAAGCGCTCGCCCAAGGGGACCCGTCTGTACTCGCACAAGGACGTGGCGCGGCTGCGCCGGATCCAGGAGATGACCGCCGAACTGGGGATGAACCTGGCCGGCGTCGAGCGCGTCTTCGAGCTCGAGCAGCAGCTCGAGTCGATGACGCGCAAGGTCGCGGCGCTCGAGAAGCGCGCCCAGGAGCTGAAAGCCGAAGTGGAGCGCCTGGAGAAGCTGCGCCGCGAGCTACGGGCCGAGGTCGTGCCCTACGTCAAGGGCGGGGAGATCGTGCGTCAGGCCGACCTCAAGCCGTTCAAGATCAGGGTCAAGCGCTCCCAGGCCTGACCAGCGGGCATCGGGATTGCCTGAGCCGCCCAGCAGCCGCGCGTTCAAGCGGGCCGAGCGCTCCCGAGGTGTGCCGCCCAGAACCCGTCCTCCGCGAACAGCTCGTCGACGCACTCGTCGAGCACCCCGGTTTCGTTGGCCAGGTCGAGCACCGTGTAGCGCCGGCGGATCATCTGCGCCCTGCGATAGGTCTCCTTGAACCGCCCGACGCCCAGCCCGATCTCCATGGGCGTGGTCGGACAGTGGGCGTCTGTCAGCTGCGTACGCACCTGATCGGCCGGGAGCAGCTGCTCGCGGACCCGACCGCTCAGATCGGACCAGCGCTCGGTGAGCAGCTCGAGCCGTCGCGCGAGCTCATCGCCGTCGAGGTACTTGGCGCGTGCCTCCGCCACGGCGGCGTCGTCGAGGCCGGCAGGGCCGAGGGCGCCGCGGATCTGCCGCTCGACCTCCTCCCGCGATGGCCAGGCGCGAACCGCAGCCGGGATATCCAGGCCGGCGAGGTCGCGGGACAGCACCCGTTCGTACAGGGCGGCGATCGATACCGTGCCCAGCCCGACCTTGAAGCCGTGCGAGAGCGGCGGCTCACCGTGGTCCGGATTCTCCCCGAGCCCCTCCATCTCCCAGAGGTGGCTGAACTGGTGCTCCGCGCCGGAGGCGGGTCGGGACGAAGACGTGGCCTGCATGGCCAAGCCCGACATGACCAGGCCCTCGATCAGTCCTTCCATTGCCTGCGGATCGCCGGCATGCAGATCAGCCGGACGCCCCGTCGCCTCGCGCAACGGCTCCTGGACCAGCGACCACGCCTTGCGCTGTATCGGTTCGATCTCGAGCGCGTCCGCGAGGATCCAATCCGCGCCGGCCGTGATCTTGGCCAACAGGTCGGCGTAGCCCGAGGAGGTCATCCGGGCCGGAGCGTTCAACAACACGGCGAGATCGGCCACGAGCGCACGAGGCGCGGAGCACTCCATCGTCTGCTTGAAGCCGTCCTTGGTGATCGATGCCCCGAACGAGGTGTAACCGTCCATCGACGCCGCCGTGGCCACGTTCATGTAGGGCCGGTCGCACTCGTGTGCCGCGCGTTTGGCGATGTCGTTGATCGTGCCCGAGCCGACCGCTACCGGGATGGCGCGATGCCGGCGCAGAGACGCGGTCAGGGGCTCGATGTTCTCGTAGTCGGCGTGGAGCGTGGGTTGGCCGGGAAATACGAACGCCTCCATGACCTGCCGTCCGCTCGTCTCCAGCGAGCCATTGACCGCGTTGCCCGCGACCTGCCAGGTGTTCTCATCCGCCACCACCACGGCGGGGCTGTCTTTGAAGCTCCGCTCGAACACGTCCGCCACCGACTCGAGGACGCCTTCGCCAATCACCACCTGCTGCGTGTCGGTCCCCTCGCGAAGCGCCTCGGCAATACGACGTTCATCCATCACCTAGCTCCCTTCATCGCGGCGCATCACCATCCAGGTGCCCGACGACGTCGTGCTGCACGTCCCGAATGCCGCGGTAGAGCTCCCGGTAGCGCTCCAACCAGAACCGATACTCCTCGTGGCGAGCCGCATCCGGCTCGATCGTCCGGCCGAAGCGCACCATGCTTTTCGCGGCCTCCGGCAGATTTGAGTAAACCCCAGCGCCGACGGCGGCTTGGATGGCCGCGCCGAGCACCGGTCCCTCGCTCACCTCGGTGAACGTGATCGGAACGTTCGACACGTCGGCATGGATCTGCATCCACAGCTCGCTTTTGGCCGGGCCACCGGACACCACGTTCATCTTCGGTACGTAATCGTTCTCGCGCAGCGTGTGGAGGATGTCCTCCGTGCCGTAGCAGATGCCCTCGATGACGGCGCGAAACAGGTGGCCAAGGCCGTGGCTCAGCGACAGCCCGGAGATGGCCCCTCGGGCGTGAGGGTCGGTGTGGGGCGAGCGGTTGCCCTGGAAGTAGTCGAGCACGAGCAGTCCGTCCGAGCCGACGGGAACCTCCGAGGCCATCTCCCCGAGGATGTCGTACGGATCGACGCCGCGCTGCTCGGCCACCGAGAGGACGCTTCCCGCGAGCTGGTTCTTGAACCACGCCACCACGGAGCCGGTGGAGGCCTGCCCGGCCTCGATCGTGTACAGCCCGGGGATCATCGCGTCGGTGTACGCACCCCAGAACCCGGGATCGTGCATCGGGTCGGCGGACTGCGCGATGAGGACGTGCGAGGAACCGGTGATCAGCGCCAGCGTCCCAGGTTCGACTACGCCCAGCCCCAGTGCGCCCGCGTAGGCGTCGACGCTGCCCTCGGCGACCGGAGTATCGGGCCTCAGGCCGAGCTCCTCGGCGACCTCGCGGCGCAGGCCACCGACGGGCTGTCCGACGTCCACCACGTCATCTGACTGCGGGAGCTTGTCGAGGAGATCGGTCGCGTCGAGCTCTTCGTAGAGCCCCCTCGGCCACCCGCCTTCGTCGCGGTCGAAGTAGTACTTGCACGTCGTCGTGTTGATCGACGCCGTGCGCTCTCCGGTGAGCCGCTGGGTCACCCAATCGACGCAGTCGAGCATGTACGACGCGGCGTCGTAGTTGTCGGGCTCCTGGTCCCGGAGCCACAGCGCCTTGGGCAGACCGAACTCTGCCGACACATGTCCCCCGCCGCTGTATTTCAAAGCCGGATCGTTCGTCGCCGACACGCGCTTGGCCTGCTCGGCCGCCCGGACATCCATCCACAGGATCGCCGGGCGAAGTGGCCGCCCGTCGGCGTCGACGGCAAGAACCGTCGAGGACGTCGCGTCGACCGAGATGCCGGCGATATCGCCGCCCGTGATGTCGCCCTCGCGCAGCGCGGCCGGCACCGCCGTACCCAGCGCCGACCACCACTCGTCGGGGTCCTGCTCGGCCCAGCCGGAATGGGGATGGTCGGTCCCGTATGCCGACGAGCTGAATCCCACCGGCGATCCGTCGCGATCGAAGATGCCGACCCTCACTCCCTCCGTCCCGAAGTCGATCCCCATCAGGAACGGAGTGTCAGTCACCTTCGCTCCTCACTGCGCCCGAACCGACACGGACATCCGCGCCGTCGGCCGCGCCCCCGCTCCGCGAATCCCCGCCAAAGAACGAGCTCCAGGGCATCTCGACCGGCCGCTCGAGCGCGATCACCTCATGGAGGTGGCGAAGCAGCGGGAAGTCTTTCGGCTCGACGATGCCGCGATCGCGGAGCTTCGCCAGCGCCCCGCCGATCTCGCGGATTGCGGCGGCGCCCTCGAGCGTGGGGTGTCCCAGCTCCGCCGATGCCTCGTCGAACCGCAGTCCTGCCCCCAGGAGCCTGCCGACGCGAACATTCCGCCCGCCGGTGCTCGTCACGTACATGTCGCCCACGCCGGGCAGCCATGCGCTCGTCTCGGGGCTCCCGCCGAGCAGTGCGACCATCTGTCTCATCTCGATGGCGCCCTGCGCAAACAGGGCCGACTCGTAGTTGTGCATTCGATCCGGGTCATCCGAGGATCCACGAGCCTCGAGCGCCCCCTCGGCGATCCCTACCGCGAGCGCGTAGCAGTTCTTCATTGCCGCGCACACCTCGCAGCCGACCAGGTCGGTCGAAGTCCAGACTCGATATGTGTCGGTGCGGAAAGCCGCCGCGAGCTGCTCCAGTGCCCCCTGCTCACGCCCGGCGAACACCACGCACGTATCGCGGCGGACCGCGACCTCGCCGGCGATCGATGGGCCGGTGATCGCCGACACCGGAGCGGCAGCGCGCTGTGACTGCGACCACGACCCTGCCAGCACGTCGGGCAGGATTCGCAGCTGACCGTCCTCGCCGGCCTCGAGCCCCTTGGCAATGGCGATGACGAGCGCATCGTCCGGAAGCAGCCGCGCGAGTTGTTCGCTCGCCCAGCGCACGCCGAACGAGTTGACGCCGCTCAGCACTATCTCCGCGCCGGCGAACGCCTCCGGCGCCTCGTCCACCTGAAAAGCCTTGACCGACGCCGGCAGCTCCCCACGCAGGCCAGGGTGTACGTGCCTCGCCGTGACGCTGTCGACGATGTCGCGGTCCAGGTGGGTGCCCACGAGGCGCACGTCGTGGCCGTTGTCGGCGAGCGGGACGGTGAGGGCGCTTCCCATCACCCCAGCACCAAGAATCGCCACCACACTCATCGGGGCACGCGATGTTTGTGGCGGCAGGCGCGAACGGGTAGATCTCTTCTCGTGGCACCCATTCGGGTCATACCGGGACTGTGCCCCGCCTCAGACAGCCGGAAACAGTCCAGCACCGGCGCTCGGCGGCGCACCTCCCGGCGGAGAAGGAGGTACCAACCATGAGCTCGTCCTCAAATGGCCACGAGGCCTACCTGCTCGGGATCGACCTGGGCACCGAGAGCTGTCGCGCGGGGGTGTTCGACGCCGCCGGCGGCCTCATGGCTGCCGCGGCCACCCCTTACGGGCTCGAGCATCCGCGGCCGGGGTGGGCCGAGCAGGACCCCGACGAGTGGTGGTCGGCGCTGGCCCAGTCGGTCGGCAAGGCAATCGACGCGGCGGGAGTGGGCGGCGACGCGATCGCCGGGCTGTGCGCGGACGCGACCACCTGCACGGTCATCGCGCTCGACGACGCGGGGCGCCATCTGCGTCCGGCGATCATGTGGATGGACGTGCGCGCTGCCGACCAGGCGCGCCGCATCGGAGATCGCGAGCATCCGGCTTTGAAATACAGCGGCGGGGGGAGCGTTTCGGCCGAGTGGCTGCCCTCGAAGCTGCTGTGGCTGAAGGAGCGCGAGCCCGACACCTACCACGCCGCAAGGTACGTCGTCGACGCTCCGGACTGGGCGACGTTCCGGCTGACCGGGCGGATGACGGCCAACATAAACACCGCCGCGGCCCGCGGCTTTCACGACCGCGACAGCGACGGCTGGCCGGTTTCGCTCTACGAGGAAATCGGGCTCGAGGACGCCTTCGAGAAGCTGCCGCCGGAGGTGCTCGACCTCGGCAGCCCGGTCGAAGGGCTCTCGCCGGAGGCTGCGAGCGAGCTCGGCCTGAAGCCCGGCACCCCGGTGGCACAAGGCGGCGGGGACGCCTGGCTCGGCCAGATCGGCCTGGGCGTGGTGAAACCCGGTCGCATGGCCCTCATCACCGGCTCCTCACACTGCCTGATCGGACAGAGCGATCACCCGATCAGCGGCGAAGGATTCTTCGGTGCGTACACCGACGCCGTGGTCCCCGGTCAATACACGGTCGAGGGCGGCCAGGTATCGACCGGATCGGTCCTGAAGTGGTTCGCGCACCACTTCTGCGGCGATGCGCTGCGGGAGGCGGAGCGTCGTGAAGTGAGTGTCTATGACGTCCTCAACGAGCGGGCCGCCTCGATCTCGCCCGGCTCCGATGGGCTGATCGTCAACGAGTACTGGCAGGGGAACCGAACTCCCTACACCGACCCGCTGGCGCGCGGAATCGTCTGGGGGCTGAGCCTTCACCACACGCCCGAGCACGTGTACCGAGCGATCCAGGAAGGGGTCTGCTATGGGACCACGCACATCCTGCGGGCCATGCGCGACGCCGGCTTCGAGGTCGAGAAATTCGTGGCCACCGGCGGCTTTGCCAAGAGCCCGCAGCTCATGCAAATGCACGCCGACGTCAGCGGTGTACCGATCACGTTCACCGAGGTCGGGGACGCGGTCGTGCTCGGGGGCGCCATCTTGGCCGGGGTGGCCGCCGGATTGTTTGAAGAGGTCGCGGACGCGGCCGAGGCGATGGTCCACGAAGCCCACACCATCGACCCCGATCCGGGTGCGCACGAGCGCTATGGGTTCTTTGTCGACGCCTACGCGGACGCGTATCCCGCGATGCGCCCGCTGATCCACCGCGTGGCCGAGAAGGTCGCCGAGGAGGAATCCGTCGAGGCCTGAGAGAGAAACCGAGAAGGAGGACACAGATGCAACCGATCGCCGTCGGCGCCGATGAGGCTGGGGCGCCGCTCAAGGATCATCTAGCCAAATACCTCGAGGAAAACGGATACGAGGTCAAGGACTATGGCAACGGCACGGAGGAGGATTACCCGGACGTCGCCTCCCGGGTTGCCGAGGCCGTCTCAGGCGGCGAGCACGACCGCGCGCTTCTCGTGTGCGGCACCGGCCTGGGTATGGCGATCACGGCCAACAAGATCCCGGGCGTGCGCGCCGTGACCGCGCACGATCCGTATTCGGCCGAGCGCGCCCGCAAGTCCAACGATGCCCAGGTGCTCGCCATGGGCGCGCGCGTGATCGCCCCCGAGGCGGCCGAGAAGGTGCTCGACCACTGGCTCGAGTCCGAGTTCCAGGGCGGCGGCTCCACCGAGAAGGTCGAGAAGATGAAGGAGATCGACGCCGAGTTTCGCGGCCAACCACACTAAGCCGGCGGCGCCTCGCCGTCGGCGGCCCACCCGAGCTCTTCCCACCGATCGTTCGGCATCAGCCGGTCGACTCGGTCCAGCACGTAGTCGGGCCGTTCGTCCTCCGCGAGGTTCGATAGCGACCCTGGGTCGGTCTCCCCGGTCAAGACGAGCGCCGAAGCCATCGACGCGTCGCGGGCGGCGCGGATGTCGGTCGTCAAACGATCCCCGGTCAGGACACAGTCCTCGGGGCTGAGCTCGAGCGCCTCGGCGATCGCGTGCAGCATCACGGGCCCCGGCTTGCCGAAATGAAGCTCGCAGCTCACGCCGGTGCAGGCCTCGATGGCCGCGGTGATCGCCGCCGCGTCGGGTTCACCCCGGCCGTCCGGAAACGGGCAGAAGCGGTCGGGATTGGTCGCGATCAGCCGCGCGCGACGGGGGCCGCGGATGGCGTCGAACGCGATCTGGAGCTTGCGGTAGGCAAACTGCCGGTCGTAGGAGGCGATCACCAGGTCGATCTCAGCCGCGTCCTCCGACATGCGGATGCCGCGCCGGCGCAGCGCGCGCTTCAGCGGCTCCTCGCTCACCGGGAACACGGTCGCGTCCGGAGCATTAGCGGACAGCCAATCGGTCGTCGTCACGACCGTATTGATCACCTCCGACGCCGGCGTCGGAAGACCGAGATCGGAGAGCTTGCGCGCGTACTCCTCCGGATCGCGGGTGGGGTTGTTCGACACGAACACGACCTTGCGCTCGAGCTCGCGCAGCGCGCGCACGAGCCGGGCCGCGCCAGGCAACAACTCCGAGCCGAGGTAGATGGTGCCGTCGAGGTCAAAGACGTACCCCGCGTATAACCGGTCAGGTACCCGCGTCAGCTCACCCACCGTTCCCAGGCTGCCACGAACCGGCAGCGTTAGCGACGTCGCGGCGCCGGGCAGCATAACCCCGGAGCCGAGGAGGGACGGGCGTGACGTACGTCATCGGAGTGGATAGTTCGACCACCGCCACCAAGGCGGTGGTGTGGGACCGCGACGGTCGAGCGATCTCCGAGGGCAGGCGCGAATTCGACCTCACGATCCCGCACCCCGGGTGGCATGAACAAGACGCCCAGGACTGGTGGCGCTCGACCGCGAGCGCCCTCCGGCAGGCGGCAGGGGGCGTCAACGCCTCCGAGATAGAGGCAATCGGGCTCACTCATCAGCGCGAGACATTCGCCTGCCTGGACGCGGACGGCACGCCGCTGCGCCCGGCGATCCTGTGGCTGGACGCGCGTGCCGTGAAGGAAGTGGAGGAATACGGCAGCGAGGAGATTCACGAGATCACGGGCAAGCCGCCCGACACCACCCCGGCCCTCTACAAGCTCCTGTGGCTGCGCGAGCACGAGCCCGACGTGCTCGAGCGGACGGCCAGAGTGGTGGACGTCCACGCGTTCCTGGTCGAGCACCTGACGGGCGAGTGGCGGACGACCTGGGCTTGCGCCGATCCGCTGGGGCTCCTCGACATGAAGGCGTTCCAGTGGTCGGACCAGGTGCTCGGCCACGTGGGGCTCGAGCGCGGTCAGCTGTGTGACCTCGCCGCTCCCGGTGCCGTCATGGGCGAGCTGCGCTCGGACGTCGCGGAGGAGCTCGGGCTCCCCGCCGGCATCCCCGTGGTCGGTGGAGCGGGCGACGGGCAGTCGGCCGGTCTCGGCGCGAACGTCACCGCGTCGGGACGGGCATACCTCAACCTGGGCACCGCGGTGGTCTCCGGGACCTACAGCGACGAATACGCCTGGGGACGAGAGTTCCGCACCCTCGGCGGCCCCCTACCCGAGACCTACACGCTCGAGACACTGCTCCAGGGCGGGACCTACACCGTGTCCTGGTTCGTGAACAAGCTTGCCGGCACCGAAGCAGCGCGCCTGGCGCTCGATCTGTCCGACGAGGAAATACTCGAGGCCGCCGCCGCGAGGCTGGAGCCCGGCGCCGATGGGCTGCTCGCGGTCCCCTACTGGAATCAGTCGCAGACGCCCTATTGGGACGACTATGCGCGTGGCGTGATCCTCGGCTTCCGCGGGCATCACGGCAAGGCTCACATCTTCCGGGCGATCCTCGAGGGGATCGCGTTCGAGCAGCGGATGATGACCGACGGCGTGGCGTCCGCACTCGATCGGGCCATCGACCTGTACCTCGCGGTCGGCGGCGGATCGCGCAGCTCCCTGTGGTGTCAGATCATCGCCGACGTGACGCGTCGAACCGTGACCGCCTGCCGCGAAGTGGAGACGACGAGCCTCGGCGCCGGCATGCACGCCGCCGCCGCGATCGGATGGTTTGACTCGATCGCCGACGCCGCCACGGCGATGTCCGCCGAGGGCGCCACCTACGAGCCGGACGATCGCCGCACGGAGCTCTACAGCCGGCTGTTCGACGTGTACCGCGAGATCTATCCCAGCCTGGCCAAGCTCTTCCCGAGCCTGAGCGCGGCGCTCGAGGGAGAGCCGGCTCAAGCCAGATAGCACTCCTGCGGCGCGGGGCCTTGTGCAACGATCCAGGCCCCGTGCGTCGATTGACAGCTACCGGCCTCGCTGTGGCCGTCCTCAGCGGTTGCGTGGCCGGCGGCGCGCTCGCGGCGCCCGGGCCGAAGGCCTCGATCACGCGCGTGGGGCCGGCGCCGGCCGGCCAACGGGTGCAGCTGGTGCTGCCACTGCGCGCCGACCTGGGCGGCCTCGAACGGTTCGCGACCGCCGTGACCACGCCCGGCTCGCCAGAGTTCGGCCGATACGAGTCGGTCGGGGCCCTCGCGGGGCGTTTTGGTGCCGGCGCCCAGACGCGGGCCCGGGTGGTCCGCTACCTGCGCTCAGTCGGCGCCTCCGCGGTGAAAATCGACGCCACCGGCCTGTTCGCCGACGCGACGATGAGCGTGCGGCTCGCGACCCGCGTGTTCGGAACGCCGATCGCGCTGTTCCGGACCGCGCGCGGCGCTCGCTTCGTCGCCCCGGCGGCCCGCGTACGCCTGCCTCCCGCGCTCCAGGGCGTGGTCACCACCGTGATCGGACTCGACACAAGGACCCTGGGCGCCCAACGCTCGGCGAGCATCACAAGGCGGAAACCGAGGGCCATCGCCGCCGCCACCGCCGAGCCGACGTCTGCCCAGGGGCTCAGCGGCGTACCGACCGGCTGCCAGGGCGGGACCACCGCCGGTGGCTTTACCCCGAATCAGTACCTGACCGCGTATGACTTCGCCCCTCTGCAGAACGCGGGTTTGCGGGGGCACGGCGAGCGGGTGGCCCTGATCGAAGTCGACGGCTTCGCGTACTCGGACATAAAGACGTTTGCGAGCTGCTTCGGTCTCGGCATCCCCGCGCTGCATGGATTTGGCGTCGGGGTCAGCCACCCCCTTCCACCCGGCGGCGAGTCGACTCTCGACCTCGAGGTTCTCGACGCCGCCGCCCCCGGCCTCAAGGAGATCGACGTCTACGAGGCCAACGCGACCGCGGCCAACACGCTCGAGGCGCTGACCGCACCGCTCCAGAATCGAGGTTTCAAGCCGCAGGTGATCTCGGCTTCGCTCGGACTGTGCGAGCCCGACGTCGCGGCCGCGGTAGGTCTGCCCGGTATCGAGAGCACCGAAGCCGCCCTCCAGATGGCGGCGGCAAGCGGAATCACCTTCCTGGCCGCCAGCGGAGATCAGGGCTCGGCCGACTGTACGACGTTCAGCGGCGCCCCCGTGGACCGCCTGGCGGTCAACTACCCGGCTTCCTCGCCATGGGTCACGGGAGTCGGCGGAACGAACCTGAGCCTCGGCCCCGCCAACCAGATCACCTCGCAGGTGGTGTGGAACGACACCTCGGTCTCGCCGGGCGCCGCGGGGGGCGGGGGCACGAGCGGCCTGTTCCAGCGGCCCTCGTACCAGAACGGGACGGTGGGGCGCAACGCCCGCTTCGTGCCCGACGTATCGATGCTCTCGGACATCGCGCCCGGGTACGCGGTGTACTGCACTGCCCCCGGCGACTGCCTCGACAACGGCAACTCGAATCCGTGGGTCCCGGTCGGCGGCACGAGCGCGGCCACGCCGCTGCTGGCCGGCGGTCTCGCGATCGTCGACCAGGAGCTGCGGATGCACGGTCACGAGCAGCTCGGGTTCGTGAACCCGATGCTCTACGAGCTGGGGCGCTCCCCGGCGATGCGCTCGCGGGTGTTCCGGGACGTGGTCGAATTCGGGAACGACGTCGGCCCGTACATACCCGGCAACGGCCAACCGCTCGGCTGCTGCAATGCCGGGGTCGGCTATGACCGGGCCTCCGGATGGGGGAGCGTGGACCTCGCAGCCTTCGCCGCGGTGGCGTTGGCAACCCGGCCGCCCACGGTCTCGGTGTCGATTCCGAACGGTCAGCGGCCCCTCCGGCGCCGGGCCGTGTTCGCGAGGGTGTCCTGCGGGGACGCGTGCCGGATGGGCGCGTACGCCGAGGTACAGATCGGGCGGACCCGGCCGTTCAAGATCGAGTCGCGGGCCTACATCCTGGCCCGCGCGGGCGCCAGGACGATCCCGGTGCCGTTTGCCACCGGGCAGCTGCGGGCGGTTCGGTCGGCGCTCGGCCGGCACGTGCGGGTGGTGGCGACGGTCTTCGGGGTCGTATTTGCGAGCAGATCGGGGAGGCGGATAGTGGAGAGCAGCCCGAGCAAGCGGTTCGTGGTGAGATAAGTCGCGCAGTTCCCCGAAAAGCTGCCATAATCTAAGTCACACAGACTTAGATTTCTCCGCTTTTACGACCAGGAAACCATATGCAACCAGACCGTTTGACGATCAAGTCCCAAGAGGCGTTCCAGGCCGCCCAGCGGCTGGCCGACGACCGCCGTAACCCGCAGACGACCCCCGAGCACCTGCTTGCCGTGCTGCTCGAGCAGCAGGAGGGCGTCGTCCCCGCCGTGCTGCGCAAGCTCGGCGTCGATCCCGCCGCGGTGCGGCAGACGCTGACCCCCGCGCTCGACTCCCTTCCCAAGCTCACCGGCGGTGGCGCCGCCGACCCGG
Organism: uncultured Solirubrobacterales bacterium; assembly: GCA_963731355.1. GTDB lineage: Bacteria > Actinomycetota > Thermoleophilia > Solirubrobacterales > Solirubrobacteraceae > Palsa-465. Next base: position 236,076 of record CAVSUS010000014.1, read on the forward strand.
CGGGTGGCTCGAGCGAGCTCGTGCAAATCCTCCGCAAGGCCGAGGAGGAGATGCGCGAGCTCAAGGACGAGTACATCTCGACCGAGCACCTCGTGCTCGCGATCGCCGACCACCCGGGCAAGGCCGGCGAGGCTCTGCGCGCCGCGGGCGCCACCCGCGAGGAGTTGCTCAAGGCGCTCGCCGAGGTTCGTGGCAGCCACCGCGTCACCGACCAGAGTCCCGAGGAAAAGTTTCGGGCCCTCGAGCGCTTCGCTCGCGACCTCACCGATGCCGCCGCCCAGGGCAAGCTCGACCCGGTCATCGGCCGTGACGACGAGATCCGGCGCGTGATCCAGGTCCTCTCGCGGCGTACCAAGAACAACCCGGTGCTGATCGGCGAGCCGGGCGTCGGCAAGACGGCGATCGTCGAGGGGCTGGCGCAGCGGATCGTCGACGGCGACGTCCCCGAGGGGCTCCGTGACCGCCGGCTCATGTCGCTCGACATCGGGGCGATGGTGGCGGGCTCCAAGTACCGCGGCGAGTTCGAGGACCGCCTCAAGGCGGTGCTCAAGGAGATCTCAGACGCCCGGGGCCAGATCATCGTGTTCATCGACGAGCTCCACACGATCGTGGGCGCAGGCGCCGCTGAGGGTGCGGTCGACGCGGGCAACATGCTCAAGCCGATGCTGGCCCGCGGCGAGCTGCGGTGCATCGGCGCAACCACGCTCGACGAGTACCGCAAGCACATCGAGAAGGACGCCGCGCTCGAGCGTCGGTTCCAGCCCGTCTACGTCGACGAGCCGTCGGTCGAGGACACGATCGCGATCCTGCGCGGGCTCAAGGAGCGCTACCAGGTCCACCACAACGTGCGCATCCAGGACTCGGCGCTGGTGGCGGCGGCCACCCTGAGCCATCGGTACATCGCGGACCGCTTCCTCCCCGACAAGGCGATCGACCTGGTCGACGAAGCCGCGTCGCGTATCCGCATGGAGATCGACTCCAAGCCGACCGAGATCGACGAGGTCGACCGCCACATCATGCAGCTCGAGATCGAGCTCCAGTCGCTCGGCGGGGCCGACGAGGACGATGATCCCGGCACCGTCGCCCGCCGCGAGCAGCTCGAACGCGCGCTGGCCGAGGAGCGCGAGCGCTCCGCCGCCATGCACGCCGAGTGGCAGCGCGAGAAGGAGACGATCGGCGCGGTGTCCCGTCTTCAGGAGCAGCTCGACCAGGCCAAGACCGAGCTCGAGCGCGCGCAGCGCGAGGCCGATCTCGGTCGCGCGGCCGAGCTCCAGTACGGCACGATCCCCGAGCTCGAGAAGCAGCTCGAGGCGGCCGAGAGCGCCGAGGCGGCGGCCGAGGCGGGGAGCGCGCCGCGGTACCTGAAGTTCGACGTCGACTCGGAGGACGTCGCCGAGGTGGTCGCCAAGTGGACAGGCATTCCGGTCTCGCGGCTCATGGAAGGCGAGATCGAGAAGCTCGTGCACATGGAGGAGCGCCTGCACCAGCGCGTGGTGGGCCAGGACGAGGCGGTGTCGGCGGTCTCGAGTGCGCTGCGCCGCTCGCGCGCCGGGCTCCAGGATCCCAACCGGCCAATCGGCACGTTCCTGTTCCTCGGACCGACCGGCGTCGGCAAGACGGAGCTGGCGCGCGCGCTGGCCGAGTTCATGTTCGACACCGAGGAGGCGATGGTCCGCCTCGACATGTCCGAGTACATGGAGAAGCACACGGTCTCGCGGCTGGTCGGCGCGCCGCCCGGATACGTGGGTTACGAGGAGGGCGGCCAGCTGACCGAGGCCGTTCGGCGCCGGCCCTACTCGGTGGTGCTGCTCGACGAGATCGAGAAGGCCCACTCCGATGTGTTCAACACGCTCTTGCAGGTGATGGACGACGGTCGTCTGACCGACGGCCAGGGTCGCACCGTGTCGTTCAAGAACACCGTGCTGATCATGACCTCGAACATTGGGGAGGTGGGCCAGTCTCGGCGGGCGGCTGTCGAGGCTACCTTCAAGCCGGAGTTCATCAATCGGCTGGACGACATCGTCGAGTTCGAGCCCCTGAGCCGCGAGCAGATCGGCCGGATCGTCGATCTCCAGGTGGGCAAGCTCGTCGAGCGGGTGCGCTCGGAGCGCGACATCGAGGTCGAGCTGACCGACGGCGCGCGGACGCTGCTCGGCAATCTCGGCTACGACCCGACGTATGGCGCTCGGCCGCTCAAGCGCGTGATCCAGAAGCGGCTCGTCGACCCGCTCGCGCTGGCGATCCTCGAGGGTCGGTTCGTCCCCGGGGACGCCGTGATGGTGGATGCCGCCGACGGCGAGATCGTCCTGGAGCCGGCGCGGCAGCGGACCGCGAAGGCTGCCTAAGTGGTTTGCTTGCCGGCGCCAGCCCGCGTGGCCGGCGCCGGCAGTGTGGCGCTGACCGGGAAGTCCAGGAGGTTCGCCGAGAAGAGTGATAGAACCGACGCCTCCGCGCCAGCAACCGAAGGAGGCCGCCGTGCCCACGTACATCTTGCTCTCGACGCTCACACCCGAAGGCGTGCAGACCGTCAAGAACAACCCCACGCGGATCAAAGAGGTCAATCGCGAGGTCGAGCAGCTCGGCGCCACCGTCAGGGCCCAGTGGGCGACGCTCGGCCACTTCGACTTCATCAACGTGGTCGAGGCCCCGGATGAGAAGACGATCGCGCGGGTATCGCTGGAACTCGGCTCGCGCGGCACGGCCAAGTACGAGACGCTGACCGCGATTCCGATCGACGACTTCATTGGCTCGATCTAGCGGCGGTTCGAGGCGCGTGCTCGTAGTCGGCGGGGGGGCCCGCGAGCACGCGATCGTCCAGGCACTGAAGCGCTCGCCGCGCAAGCCCGAGGTGCTGTGCGCTCCCGGCAATGCGGGGATCGCCGCGGACGCGCGCATCCTCGATGTCGCGGCCGAGGACATCGACGGCCTGGTGGATGCCTCGCGCGCCGGGGAAGTCGACCTGGTCGTCGTCGGCCCCGAGGCCCCGCTCGTGGCCGGGGTGGCCGATGCGCTTGCCGCCACCGACGTGCGGTGCTTTGGTCCGCCCGCGGCGGCCGCCCGGCTCGAGGGCTCGAAGGCGTTCTGCAAGGAGATCATGGACGCCGCGGGCGTGCCGACCGCCGGCTACCACGTGGTGACCGATCCCGTGGAGGCCCTCGAGGCGATCGACGGCTACCCCGCGGTGCTCAAGGCCGACGGCCTCGCCGCCGGCAAGGGAGTGACGGTCGCCTCAGAAGAGGCACAGGCGCGCGACGCAATCCGCCGCCTCCTCGTTGACCACGAGTTCGGAACCGAGCGGGTGGTGATCGAGGAGCATCTTGTCGGCGAGGAGCTGTCGCTGCTGGCGCTGTGTGACGGCGAGACCGCGCTGCCGCTGGCCTCGGCGCAGGACTACAAGCGGATCTTCGACGGCGACCGGGGGCCGAACACCGGCGGGATGGGGTCATACTCGCCGGTGCCGGGCGTGGACGCCGCTCGGGCGGCCGAGCTGGCCGAGACGATTCACCAGCCCGTACTCGACGAGCTCGCGCGGCGCGGAATCACCTTCCGAGGCGTCCTCTACGCGGGTCTGATGATGACCGCGAGCGGTCCCAAGGTGCTCGAGTTCAATGTTCGTTTCGGCGACCCCGAGACGCAGGCGATCCTGCCGCGGCTGCAATCCGATCTTCTCGCCCTCGTCGATGGCGCCATGCTCCCCGACGGACTCGCGAACGTGACCCTCGAGTGGACACCCGAGATCGCGGTCACGGTCGTCCTCGCCAGCGCCGGCTACCCGCAGAGCTCCTCCCGCGGCGAGGTGATCACCGGCCTCGACGCGATCCCCGCCGACGTCTACGTCACCCACGCTGGCACCGCGCGCGACCAGGATGGTTCGATCATCACCGCCGGCGGCCGGGTGCTCAGCCTCACCGCCCTCGGTCCCACTGCCGCTGACGCCCGGGCGGCAGCATATGCTGCCGCCGACATGGTCGAGTTCGAGGGCAAGCAATTGAGGCGTGACATCGCGCATCTCAAATGACCGAGCGTGAGCCGCAGACATTCGTCGAGCCCGTCGCCGAGTTCGAGGAGCTCGAGGTCGACGCGCCGGTGGTCGGGATCGTCATGGGCTCCAAGAGCGACCTGCCGGCTATGGAACCGGCCGAGAAGGAGCTGGAGGAACGCGGTATCCGTTCGGAGACCAGGGTGATGTCCGCGCATCGCGAGCCGGACAAGGTCGCCGAGTACGCGCGCAACGCCCGGCTGCGCGGGCTGCGCGTGATCATCGCCGGCGCGGGGCTGTCCGCGGCCCTGCCAGGGGTGGTGGCGGCACACTCCGATCTGCCGGTGATCGGCGTGCCCCTGACGAGCCGCACCTCGGTGGCTGGCGGACTCGACGCGCTGCTCTCGATCACGCAGATGCCGCCGGGAGTCCCGGTGGCGTGCGTCGGGGTCGACAACGCGCGCAACGCCGCGGTGCTCGCCGCGCGAATCCTCGACACCTGAGGCCCCTCGGCATCCGCTGCGCGCCGACGGGTCGAATCTCCGGCGCTAGGCTTAGCGGCATCGATTGCTGATGGCCGAAGCGATCGTCCACCTCTCTTCGATCGCCGGGAGTCCGTTGTTGGACTCCGCTGGCGAGCGCTTGGGCGAGGTGGAGGACGTGGTGGCGCGCCTCGGCGACGATGACGGACCGCCGCCGGTCGTCGGCCTGGAGGCGCGCATCGGCGGGCGCGAGCTGTTCGTGCCGATCGATCGGATCGAACGGCTAGAGCCGGTCGCCGCCCGGACCGCCACGACGAAGCTCAACCTCGCCCAGTTCGAGCGCCGGCCGAGCGAAGTGCTGTTGCGCTCGGACCTTCTCGATCACAGCCTGATCAACGTCGAGACCGCGCACCTTGTCCGGGCGCGGGAGGTCGATCTCGTCTGCGACGACGGCACCTGGCGCGTGGCGGGCATCGATCCGAGCTTCCGCGCGCGATTGCGCCGGCTGCTGCCTCGCCGAAACCGCACCCACCAGGCCGAGCACGACAAGTTCGTGCCGTGGGTTCAGATGGAGCCATTGATCGGCCACGTGCCATCCTCGCGTCTCAAGCTCACCCCGCGCCGGATCGCCCGGCTTCACCCCGCCCAGATCGCCGACCTCGTGGAAGCCGCCTCACACGACGAGGGCGAGGAGATCCTCGAGGCGGTGGGGCAGGACAAGGAGCTCGAGGCGGACGTGTTCGAGGAGCTGAACGACGAGCACCAGATCGAGTTCCTCCGCGACCGATCCGATCAGGAGGTGGCGGCAATCCTGGCGCGGATGGCGAGCGACGACGCGGCCGACCTGCTCCTCGAGCTCGACCAGGATCGCCGCCTACCCATACTGAACCTGCTTCCTGCGCGCAAGCAGCGCAAGATCAAAGAGCTCCTCGGTCACAATCCCTCCACGGCCGGCGGGATCATGAACCCGGACTTCGTCTCGGCGCCGGCCGACGCCGAGGTCCGGCACGCATTGGCGGCCGTGCGCGCGAGCGAGCTAGGGCCGCAGCAGGTATCGGTCGTGTGCGTGGTCGACGACGAGTGGAAGCTCGTCGGGGCGCTGACGCTCGCGGAGCTGATTCGCGCCGGTGAGACCGACAAGCTGCGGAGCCTGATCGACGACGCGCCGATTCCGACGGTCACGGCCGAGGAGGACCTCCCCGAGGTCGCGCGGCTGATGTCCGACTACAACCTGATCGCGCTGCCGGTACTCGATGCCGACGGTAAGGCGGTCGGGATCATCGCCGTCGACGACATCCTCGAGCTGCTGATACCGGAGGACTGGCGCCGGCGCGCCGGGGCCGCGCGGGACTGAGCGCTGCTAGCCTCAATATCGCCGTCCTTCCGGCGGCAGATGAGGCTTTGCGATGTCACGCCACGACGAACACTTAGACACAGACGAGCCACCGCGAAGTAGCAGGTTCGCGGCCGGAGTCGTGGGCGTAACTTCGTCTCCAAGGGCCTGACCCGGGAAGCGCAGGGACCTCCGGCCGGCCGCGGCAGCTGCCGCGAACGGTCATAGAGAGGAGGTCCAGAGATCCCGGAGAATCGCTCACGGCCTGTGGTGCCGAGCACGGCTCCCACGGCTGCGCCGCCGCGGCCGCCCGCGGCGCCACGGCGCGAGCCCGCGCCGCCCGCGCGCGAGCGCTTCGCGTTCGATTCCGCGCACGTCGGCGACATCCACGGTGCCTTCGGGACGATCCGCGAGCACGACGAGGCGCACCGCGGCTGGCGCTCGCGTGCGCTGGCGCTCCTGGCGATCATCGGCCCCGGCCTGATCGTGATGGTGGGCGACAACGACGCCGGCGGCGTCGCCACCTACTCGCAGGCCGGCCAGAACTACGGCACGAGCCTCCTGTGGGTGCTGCTGCTGCTGGTCCCGGTGCTGATCGTCAACCAGGAGATGGTGGTGCGGCTCGGGGCGGTCACCGGCGTCGGCCACGCCAGGCTGATCAATGAGCGCTTCGGTCGGTTCTGGGGGTGGTTCTCGGTCGGGGATCTCTTCGTGCTCAACTTCCTCACGATCGTCACCGAGTTCATCGGCGTCAGCCTCGCCCTGAGCTATTTCGGCATATCGCAGTACGCGGCCGTCCCGTTCGCTGCCGCCGCGCTGATCGCGATCACCGTTACCGGGAGCTTCCGGGCCTGGGAGCGGTCGATGTTCGTGTTCGTGTTCGCCAACTTCCTCGTGATCCCGCTGTTCTTCCTGTCGCATCCGAAGGCCGGGCCGATCGTCCACGACTTCTTCGTGCCGGGAATCCAGGGAGGCGCGAACTCGACCTCGGTACTGCTGATCATCGCGATGGTGGGAACGACCGTGGCTCCCTGGCAGCTGTTCTTCCAGCAGTCGAACATCGTCGACAAGCGGATCACGCCGCGCTGGATCAACTACGAGCGTCTCGACACCTGGATCGGGGCGGTCGTAGTCGTGGTCGGCGCCGGCGCCCTGATCTGCGTGTCGGCGTTCGCGTTCCAGCACACACCCTACTTCGGGCAGTTCACCGACGCCGGGGGCACAGCGAACGGCCTCGACCAGACGCTCGGCCCGGTGGCCGGCGCGTTCTTCGCGCTGGTGCTGCTGAACGCCTCGTTGATCGGCGCGGGGGCACTGACGCTCTCGACCAGCTACGCGTTCGGGGACGTGTTCGGGACCAAGAGCTCGCTGCACCGGAGCTTCCGCGACGCCAAGCTGTTCTACGCCGTCTTTTCGGTGCTGATCATCGGGGCGGCCGCGATCGTCCTGATCCCCGGCGCTCCGCTCGGAGTGATCACCGAGGCCGTGCAGGCGCTCGCCGGGGTGCTGCTGCCGAGCGCCAGCGTCTTCCTGTTGCTGCTCTGCAACGACCGCGAGGTCCTCGGTCCGTGGGTCAACCAGCCGTGGCTAAACGCCCTCGCCAGCGCGATCATCGCCGTGCTCGTGCTGCTGTCGCTGATCCTGATGGCGACGACCCTGTTCCCCAGCGTCGACGTGACTGCGCTCTCGCTCGTCGGCGGGGCGGCGCTGGCCGTCGGGCTGCTCGCGTTCGGCGGGTTCGTACTTCGCTCGCGCCGTGGGGGCGCCGCTGGGACTGCGCCGGCGACCGGGCCGAGGGTGCCGCGGGAGCAGTGGACCATGCCTCCGCTCGCCCTGCTCGCCCGGCCGGCGTGGTCGACCGGCCGCAAGGTCGCGATGCTCACGTTGCGCAGCTACCTGCTCGTGTCGGTGATCCTGCTGGTCGTCAAGGCGGTTCAGCTGGGCGGCGGGTAATAATCGGTTGTAGTGATTAACCGCTACACCCGCACCGAGCTCGCCGCGATCTGGTCGGACTACGCGCACTTCGACGCGATGCGCGAGGTCGAGGTGGCGGCGTGCGAGGAGCTCGACGGCCCCACCGAACAGGACCTCGAGGCGATAAGGGCGGCCGCGTTCACGGTCCAGGCGATCGAGGAGCGCGAGCGGGTCACCGACCACGACACGGCCGCGTTCGTCGATGTCCTCGCGGCGTCCGCGGGCCCCGCCGGCCGCTGGATCCACCTCGGGCTGACCTCGAGCGACGTTCTCGACACCGGGCTGGCGCTGCAGCTGCGCCGCGTCGCCGAAGTTGTGTTGCCGGACGCGCGGCGGCTCGTCGACGCGCTCGCGGCCAAAGCGCGCGAGCACGCGCACACGCTGTGCGCCGGTCGCACCCACGGCGTCCACGCCGAGCCGACCACATTCGGCATCAAGCTGGCCGGGTTTGCCTTCGAAGCCGACCGCAACGCGCACCGGCTCGAGCGCGCCTTCGCCCAGGCGGCGGTGGGCGCGATCTCCGGCGCGGTGGGCACGTATTCCGCCACCTCGCCGGACTTCGAAGAGCGCGTGCTGGGCCGGCTCGGCCTGGACCGCGAGCCGGTCTCCACGCAGGTGGTCGCGCGCGACCGCCACGCCGAGCTGCTCCAGGCGATCGCGCTGGCCGGCGCGGGACTGGAGCGGTTCGCGACCGAGCTGCGGCACCTCGCGCGCACCGAGGTGGGGGAAGTGAGCGAGCCGTTCTCCGCTTCTCAGAAGGGCTCGAGCGCCATGCCCCACAAACGCAACCCAATCAAGTCAGAGCAGATCGCCGGCCTGGCCCGAGTGCTGCGCGCGAACGCGCAGGCGGCGCTCGAGAACGTCGCGCTCTGGCACGAGCGCGACATCTCGCACTCGTCGGTCGAGCGCGTGATCCTCCCCGACTCGACGATCCTCCTCGACCACCTCCAGCGCCGCGCGCTCGCGCTCGTCGACGGCATGGTCGTGAACGCCGAGCGCATGCGCGCCAACCTCGAGCTGACCCACGGCGCCCTGTTCTCCCAGCGCGTGCTGCTGGCACTCGTGCACACGGGCATGACCCGCGATCACGCGTACCGGATCGTTCAGCGCCTGGCGCAGCAGGCGATCGATGAGCGCACGCCGCTGCGCGCGCTGCTCGCCGAAGATCCCGTCACCGCCGGCGCGGGCCTCGCTCTCGACGAGATCTTCGACTACGGACACTTCATCCGCTACGCCGACGAGATCGTCGCGCGGCTCGATGCGATAGCGCCGGCGCCCTGCGGTCGCGCTGCCGTAGAGACGACTGACGGCTGAGACGAGTCGCCGGGGCGATGGTTATGCCCGTTGCGAATGGGTAGCCAAGCCCTGAACATGACCGCAAATAGGACGAATTCTGCTCGCGTTGACCGTGGCGGCGGACAGTCTGCTGACCCCACGGGGCAGGCACCGCGAGCCAAGGTCGCGAGCAAGGTAAAGGTGCCGGCCCGCGCGGTCGGTATCGGGGCGCTTGGTTTGGCCGCGGGCGCGGCCGGAGGCGTGCGCTTGGGGTCGCGCGGGAAGCTGCTCGGAATCCGCCTGAGGCGGCATCCCTCGCTCGGTGCCCGGTTTGCCGATGGAGTACGCGGGGCGCTCGGGGCCGGGGTCGAGGGGGGACGCGTGCTCCGGCGGCTCAGCGCGATCGAGTGTGAGCTGCACGAACTCCGAATGTCCGCTCGGCCGGCTCAGCGGAGATCGCCCGTCGAGGTCGTCCTTGGCGCTCTCACACGCCGCCCCGGCGAGCCACGATGAGCCGGCGGCACAAGAACAGAAATCAAGCGGTGCAAACGACACAGCCCGCAAGCGAAGGAGACAGTCATGGCTGAACGCTCACCGACTTCCAAGAGCTCGAGCAACCGACGGACCGCCAGCAGCCCAAGCCGGCGAAACGGAGCCCGCTCCACCGGATCGTCCAAGCGCGGTTCCAAGGCGCCGGCACAGGCAGCCGCCGCGCGCACCACGAGCGCGAGCACGACATCACGAGGGAGCACCTCGAGGCGGCAGGCGAACAGGCGTTCCGACCGGACCCGACGGACGGCGGCAACGAAGTCCACGGCAAGGCGCTCGCCGTCCGGCTCGGGGACCAGTGCCCCGCGCCCGCGGTCGACTGGCAGTTCTGCCAACGGCAGGGAACCGTCGAGCGGTCACACCCTGGCGAAGCGGTTCCAGGGATCCACGGTCGGGAAAGTCGCCCGCCGGGCGGCGAAACCTGCCATGGCTGGGGGGGCGGCAGCCGTGAGTGTCGCCGGCGCAATGGCGGCCCGCAGAACGCTGAGGCCAAAACCGAGAGAGATCTTTGGCGTGCGGGTTAGTCGGCCAAAGCCGCACATAAACATGCCGACGAACGGGTCCGCGCTCAGCTCGCTGGCGAAACATCTGCCCAATGACCTCGATTCGTTTGCCGTCGGCGTCAGGAAAGCCGGCAAGCAGGTCGGTCGTACCGGCAAGCGACTTGGCGAGATCGCGGCCGACATCCAACAGGCCGGGGAGACCACCGAGCGCGTCGGCAAGCTCCTCTCCAAGTGATCCTCCGCCGAGGCGGCGCGCCTTCTGGGGTTACGACGGAAAATCCGGATCGTCGAGCCGGGCGCTAACCCACCAGCGGACGGCGACGTTCCGATAGGTGACGCCGGGCTCGAGCTGGTCGGGCAGATTTTCGCGCTCTGAACCCGATTGAGCGGAGGTCGGCGAGTCGGCATGAACGCCGACTCGGACCCCTGGTTTGCACTCGAATCGCAACTCGTCGGCGCGGACGGAGGCGGCGATCTCGAGATCGGGTTCTCGGTCCATCAGGATGGAAGCGCTTGCCGCACGTCCTTAGCAGTAATCCGGCCTTCGTTGCCGGTACCTTCGAGTCGCTCGAGGTCGACCCCCAGTTCGTCCGCGATGCGGATGGCGGTCGGGGTCGCCTGGTACTTCTCAGCTCGTCGCTGCTCGCGGCGCTCGCCAAGCTCGCGCACCTTGCGCGTCGCGGCTCGGCCGAGGTCCCGGGCCTGGTCTGACGCGGCATGCCGGATTTCCCCGGCAACCGCCTTGGCGACCTCCTGGGCGAGCGCTCGCGGACTGGCGGCCGCGCCGTTCGACTGGTCCGCTCCCTGGCCGGCTTGGCTGCCATCCCCGCCGGTCTGGCCACCGCCCCCAGCGCCACCACTGAGAGCCTGCGTCGCGCCTTGGCCGGCCTGTCCGAGAGTTTGCCCAACTCCTCCCGCGACCTGACCGAGATTGCCCGCCGCTTGACCGGCTCCTTGGCCGACCTCGCCGACGGCTTGACCGGCACCCTGGCCGACGTCGCCGACGGCCTGGCCGGCGCCCTGGCCGACGTCGCCGACGGCCTGGCCGGCGCCCTGTCCGACATCGTTCAGCGCCGACTGCGCGCCCTTTCCGACATCCTTCGCGGCGTCGCCCGTCTTGTCCACGGCCTCACCGGCGCCCTTGCCGACGTCGGATACCGCTCGGCTCAGACCCTTCACGAGTTCGGGGTTGCGATCGAGGGTCGTCATCAAGCGATCGACGATGGCCGTGACGTGCTCGAGTCGAGCCTTGAGCACCAGCTCCGCCTCGACGCCCTTGATGTCGAGCTTGACCTTGCTGAGGTGCACGTCGATGCCCACGTTCAGCTTGATCAGATTCAGCACCCTTGCTTTGAGCGCGACGTGAGCGTCGAGGTCGTCTACCTCGAGGTGGATCGAGTCGACTCTCAGCTCGGGCACGTCCAGGAGGACGTCGGGCGGCCCGGCCGGATCCTGCACCTCGCGCCCCTCGTAGCGTCGGTACTCGCGTTCGGAATCGTTGACTTGACCTTGCGCCTGCCTCGCCGGCCGCGCTCCGTCTCCCCCGCGCCCGGAGGTATTCCGGCTCCTAGAGGACCCGGATCTGCCGCGTGAGGAGGCGCCCCGGTTGCGATCGGCTCCGGGACGCTGGGACGTCGTCGCGCTACGCGCCATCGTCCACCCTACCCACCGCTCTGGCCTGAACCGCCCCCTGCTGGCCGCCGGAGGCAAGATTCTCGACCGCCTGTTGCGCTCCCTGGCCCACGCCCTCGACTCCCTGCTGCGCTCCCTGTCCGAGTCCCTCTACTCCTTGCTGCGCGCCCTGTCCCAATCCGGCGACTCCCTTGCCGGCGCCCTGGCCGACGTCCTGGACGGCGCTCTGCGCACCCTTGCCGGCGCTCTTCACGGTGTCGCCGGTATCGGTCAGGAGATCGTGGGCGCCACCGCCGACGTCCCCCAGGGCATCGCCCACACTTTTAAGCAGGTCCGGATTGCGATCGAGTGAGGTGAGGACGCGCTCGAGGATCCTGCTCAGGTAGTGAAGACGGACCTCCATCAACGCCTGCGTCTCAACCCCTTGGATGTCGAGCTGGACCTTCCCGAGCCGGACCCCGACCCCCGCGTTGACTTGTACGAAGTGGCCGGCCTCGGCCAACAGGGCAAGGTGAGCTCGGAAGTCGTCCAGCTCGAACTTGATCTCGTCGACCTTCACCACCGGAGCGTCCACGTAGACATCGACGGCTGCGTCGATGTCGCGGGGATCTATTACCGAATAGTCCGGCACATCGCGGTTTGAGCGCTGTGCCTCTGAGCGCTGTGCGCTCGACGATGACCGCCCGTTACTGCGACCGGATCGCGCGTTGCGGTTCGAGCGCGTCGAACCTCGTCGGGTCTGGGGCATCGATTGCGGTCCTCTCTTAGTCTCCTTCGCTGCCCGGAGACTCCCCCGAGAACGCCGAGCGCAAACTCTCTAACGGGCTACGACGGCGCGTTGCGGAAAAGCCGGACGTTGCGGTCGAGCCGGCCGCCGGCAAACCCCCGCGGGCGACCGCCCTGGGCGTCGATGTACGACAGCTGGCGCGAGATCTCCCCCAGGCGTCCCGGGAAGATGTGGTCGAGCATCCACGTCTCGATGCAGATCCCTCCCCGCGCGGTCTCCACCACCCGGAGCACTCGCGCCTGCTGCGGGTAATCGATCAGCGAGGATGTGGTGATCAACCAGTAGCCGCCGCCGGCGCTGGGGCGCGGAACGATCTGGTTGCGGTGCACGTGACCGGCGACCGCCGCCACCACGCGCGGGTGACGATCGAGGAGCGCCAGCAGCTCATCGCCGCCAACCGAGCTCTCGAGCGGCTGGTGGCTGAAGACGAGCACCCACCGGTCGCCGGCGCCGGCCAGCTCCCCGGCCAGCCACGCCGGCTGGCTCGGAGCGACCAGGCCACCGGAGCCGCCGGCGCGGCGGACCAGGTCGAGCACGATCAACCGCATCCGAGGCCCCACGTCGAGGTGGTAGTCGAGCCGGACTGAGCTGCCGCCGGCCGCGCTACCGGCGCGCAGCCCGCCGATTACCTCCGGAACGCTGAGCTCGCGCCGCGCCGGATCGGCCGGCACCCGCACCGTGGGGCCGGCTAAGGCCTGGGCCAGGAAGTTGTGGACGAGCCCCGGGCTCGGCGGACCGTCCGCCGAATACACCGCTGACGCGCTCGCGCCGGAGGGAAGCTGGAGCCCGGGCGGTAGTTCCCACAGCGCCCGGTCGCCGACCGCGAGCGAGCGCGTCACCGGCGTGGGCGCGAGCTCGCCCGCAACGAGCACGTCGTGGTCGCCGAGGACCGGGTACCAGTGCGCGCCGAACCCCGCGCTCACAAACGGCGCCACCGCGGCGGACAGGAGGCCGGGATAGCGGGGCGCGTCCACGTCGGGGCGGTAATAGAACGGGTCGGGGTTGCTCTGAAGCTGCACGCCGTAGTAGCCGCGGGCGCCGCTGCCCGGATGTACGCGCTGGCCGCCACGCAAGGCGGCCAGCGCGTGACGAAGCTCGTTGGCCTGAGCGTTGTCGATCAGGTCGCCTCCCTGAACTACTACGTCAGGTCGTAGCCGACGCACCGCGCGCACCGCCCCGTCGAGCACCTGTGCGGTGAGCGTCTCCTGCGGGCGGAAGGTCGACTGAAACGGACTGCCGAGTCGGTCCAGGAACGTCACCCGCGCGGGCGAGGAGGCGTCGAGCACGTGTGCGTCGGTGATGTGTCCGACCGTTGCGAGCGTCCCGGTCACCGCCGACGGCGCGCCCAGCTCCGTCCGCTCGAGTAGCGGCTCCCCGTCCGAGCGGCGAAGAACGCCGTCACCCACGGGGTCGGACCAGGTCGCACTGACCGTGGAGCCCGTCGGCGAGCCGCCCTCACCCGCACCGCACCCGGCCAGCAGCAACGCGGTCGCGGCAGCCATGTCGGCCAGCGCCTGGCGGCGAGTCAGCAGCGCCTTCATGGTGCGGCCAGCCCGGTGACGACGCCCTCCCGGCCCACCTGGCGGGTCACCCACAGCACCGCGATCACCGCAGCCACGATCAGGCCGGCCACCAACACCCCGATCTCGAACCATCCCGCCGACAGCGGAAGCGTCGCGTAGCTGGCCGCGAGGCGCGACAGCGTGGGCCCGAGAACCACCCGTTCGAGCAAGATCCCCAGCACCGCCGCGGGCACCACCAGCATCGCCGCCGCGCCGCAGAGCAGCCGCGCAACCGCCTGCGAGCCGGCGCCGCACGCCCGCAGCACCGCCACCGTCCGCCGTCGCTCGGAAACCGTCAGCGCGCAAGCCTGCACGAGCGCGTAGAGACACACGAGTCCGTCCACGATCGCGATCGCCCGCAGCAGCGACCGCAGCACGTCGACGAGCGGCTTGCCTTTCGCGGTGGCGCCCCCGGTCGGAGAGGGAGCGGCGCCGATCGCCGCCAGACCGGCGGTCACGCTCGCCACGTCGGCCCCGTCCCGGAGCCGCACCGCGATCTCCTCGGGCGCGCCCGGATCGGCGCGCAGCAGCGCGGCGGCCGGGATGTACGCCACGCGCCCATCGTGGTCGAGCGAGCTGACGATCCCCGCGACGCGCAGGCGGAGCTCGGTCCCTGACGGCATGGCCAGCGCGAGCGTCGATCCGGGGTTCAGGCCAAGGGCGTCGGCAAGTCCGGCGCCCACCTCGGCTTGCGCGGATCCCCGCAGCCGGCTTCCGCCCACGAGCGGGGGCGCCTCGAACTCCGTGTGATCGCCCGGGTAGGCGATGACGTCGATCGTCTCGCCGAGCGAGAACGAGTCGGCCGCGTAGTCCTCGTAGCGCGGGGCCGCGGCCTGCACGCCCGGCACCTTGAGCACCTCGCGCGCCTGAGACGCCGGCAGCTGTGCGGTGAGCTGGTAGCGCTTGCCGAGCGCTCCCGGATCGGTCTCGAGCGTCTGGAGCGCCGACGCCAGCGACAGCAGGAGCAGCACGAACCCAGCCGACATCCCGAGCATCGCCACGGTAGCCGCGAGCCGCGCCCGGCGGGCGCCCACCAGCCGCGCACCCAGCGCGGTCAGGCCGGGGGCGCGTGAGGCCAGGCGCCGGGGGGAAGCACGCCCACCACGCAACTCCGCGCCTCCGAGCAGCGACACGGCCGGTCGGCCCGAGGCTCGCCACGCCGGCCAGGTCGCCGCGAGCGCCGGCACCGCGACCGCGACCAACCACCCCGCCGCGAGCGGCAACAGCAGCGCCGCGCCCGGCGGCGGTTCGTTCAGCAGCGTCTCGAGGCGGCTCGACGGCCCGTACGTGGCCAGCACGCCGGCCACCGTGCCGACAATCGCGGCGGGGGCCGCGACCAGCCCGGCCTCGAGCGCGTGCGCTCCGGCCACGTACCCACGTCCGGCCCCCACGGCCCGCCGGATCCCGATCCCGCTCAGGCGGCGCTGGATCTCCGCCCGCGCCGAGGCGGCGAGCATCACGCCCGCGGTCACCAGCGCGATCAGCGAGAGCGCCACCAGAAGGTCGATGACGATGCCCGCGGCCTGGTCGAGGAGCACGCGCACGCCCGAGCGGGTGACGAAGCGAACTCCCTGGAGGCCGTAGCTCGTGGCCCGCGCCTGCGCGAGCACTTCCGATACGTAGCGCGGGTCTCGGAGCCAGATCATCGCCTCGTCGACCGAGTCGTTCGGATCGGGACCGAACCGCGCCGCGAGCGCGCTCTCCGAGATATACACGCGAGGCACGGCGAGCGGATAGGAGACGTTGTCCGGCGCCTCGGAGAACCCGACCACCCGCAGGTTGTTCAGATTTCCGACGCTGACCTCGTCTCCGAGCTTGACGCCCCAGGCCTGCGCCAGGCCTCGCTCAAGCACGACCTCGCCGAACCGGCGATCGGACATCTGGCGCCCGCTCACGATCGCGTAGCCGCGGCGTCCCGGGCCCACGAGCTCCACCGACGCGCTGCCGCTGGCGTGATCGCCGAAAGAGATCGGAACGCCCGTGGCCTCGTTGCGCACGGTGAAGGCCGCGATGTCCGGCAGCGCGGTGATGCGCTGGGCGACCAGACCGGCGGGCTGCGAGTTGAACCGCACGATCACGTCGGGCAGATCGGACGCGCGGGCGGCTCGGTCGAAGCCGAAGCCGAGGCCGTCGCCGACGACGAGCGCGGAGGAGAGCATCGCCGCCGCGAGCGCGATCCCGAGCGCGGTGAGCAGGGTGCGCCGGCGCCGCAGGCGCAACCCGTGCCGGGCATCGACGATCGCCGCCTTCACTGCGCCCGGAGCTCCCGCCGGCCGACCGCGCGCAACCTCGGATCGACGCGTTCGCTCAGACGGCCCTCGCGCAGGTGCAGGACGCGGTCTGCGATCGCCGCGGCCTCGGGATCGTGCGTAACGATCACCACCGCCCGGTCCGTGAGCGCGCGAAGCAGGCCGAGCACGGCGGCACCGTTCTCGAGGTCGAGGTTGCCGGTCGGCTCGTCGGCGAGCACCAGCTCGGGGTCGTTGACGAGCGCCCGCGCGATCGCGAACCGCTGCTGCTCGCCTCCCGAGAGCTCGAACGGCAGGTGATCGGCGACGTCCGCCAGCCCCAGCTCGTCGATCAGGGCGCGCGCGCGTCGCGTGCCGCCTCTGGGTGCCCCCGGGAGCCGGGTGGGGAGGAGCACGTTCTCGGCGCCGCTCAGCTCTTCGACCAGCTGGAAGGACTGGAACACGAAGCCGATGTGGCGCAGCCGCGTCCGCGCGATCGCGCCGCCGCTCAGCCGAGTGAGCTCCTGGCCGGCTACCACGATCTCGCCGCGGTCGGGCCGGTCGAGCGCACCGAGCAGGTGAAGCAGAGTTGATTTCCCGCTCCCCGATCGCCCGAGCACCGCCACCAGCTCCCCGCGCTCGACCTCGAGCGTGGCTCCATCGAGGATCAGCCTCCGTGCCCGGCCGGCGCCCACCGACTTGACGACTCCCCGGGCTGTGAGGACCGGCATGCGCTCACGGTAGCGTTCGCGATCGGGGCTCGCCGCCGCACCCGTTGCTACCCTCGGCTGAGTGACCGCACTCGCTGACCTGCCCCTTCTGGCTTCGGGCAAGGTCCGCGAGATCTATGACCTCGGCGACTCGCTGTTGATCGTCGCCTCGGATCGAATCTCGACGTACGACGTCGTGCACCCGACGCCGATCCCGGACAAGGGGAACGTGCTCACGGGGCTCTCGACGTTCTGGTTCGAGCGCACCGAGGGCATCGTGGCCAACCACCTGCTGTCCGTCACCGACGGCGTGCCCGACGAGGCTCGGGGGCGGGCGATGGTGGTCAGAAAGCTCGAGATGCTGCCGGTCGAGTGCGTGGTTCGCGGCTACATCACCGGATCGGGCTGGAAGGACTACCAGGCCACCGGTGCGGTCTCGGGGATCGAGCTCCCGCCCGGGCTTCGCGAATCGGATCGCCTGCCCGAGCCCATCTTCACCCCGACGACCAAGGCGAGCGTCGGTCACGACGAGGCGATCGACTTCGAGGGCGCGGTCCGCTTGGTCGGCGATCGCGAGCTCGCCGAGCGGATGCGCGATGTCTCCCTCGCGCTCTATGAGAGCGCCGCCGACCACGCGCGAGACCGGGGCATCATCCTCGCCGACACCAAGTTCGAGCACGGGCTCGACGAGCGGGGCATCCTGACCGTCGGCGACGAGGTGTGCACGCCCGACTCGTCGCGCTTCTGGCCCGCTGACCAATACGAGCCGGGCCGCGGCCAGCCGAGCTTCGACAAGCAGTTCGTGCGCGACTGGGCCTCCTCCACGGGGTGGGATCGCACCCCGCCGGCGCCGCCGATCCCCGACGACGTGGTGGAGCAGACGCGCGCCAAGTACCTCGAGGCGTACGAGCGCATCACCGGCGAGCCGTTCGGGGAATGGCTTCGCAGGACCGGTGGATGAGAGCCCGGGTGCTGGTGCGGCCCAAGGCGGGGATCCTCGACCCGCAGGGCCAGGCGGTCGAGCGGGCGCTCCCGGCCCTCGGCTTCAGCGGCGTACGCAACGTCCACGTGGGGCGCCTGATCGAGCTCGACGTCGAGGACCCGTCCAGACTCCCCGAGATGTGCGAGCGGCTGCTCGCCAATCCCCTGATCGAGGACTACGAGATCGAGCAATGAAGTTCGGCGTCATTCGCTTCCCGGGGTCCTGTGATGACGTCGACGCCCTGGGAGCCTGCGAGCGCGTGGGTGAGGCGGTCATGCTGTGGCACGCCGACCCGGACCTTCAGGGTGTTGATGCGGTCGTGATACCGGGCGGATTCAGCTACGGCGACTACCTGCGCGCGGGGGCGATCGCCCGATTTGCGCCCGTGATGGAGTGGGTGATCGAGTTCGCCCGTGACGGGGGGCTCGTGCTCGGGATCTGCAACGGGTTTCAGGTCCTGTGCGAGGCGGGGTTGCTCCCGGGCGCGCTACTACCGAACACCTCACTGAAGTTCGTCTTCCGGCAGGTGCGCGTCGAGGTGGTCGACCGCGACACGGCGTTCACCCACGACTGCCCGGATACTCTCTCGGTCCCGGTCAAGCACACCACCGGGCGCTACTACTCCCCCGAGCCCGTGCGGGTGCTGCTCCGCTACGCGGCCGGCGAGAACCCGAACGGGTCGCAGGACGACATCGCCGGCGTGGCTAACGACGCCGGCAACGTATTCGGCCTGATGCCGCATCCCGAGCACGCGGTCGATTCGCTCACCGGCTCGACCGACGGCCTGACGATCTTCAAGAGCGTTGCCGACCGCGTCTGCGTCGCTGCCTAGAGGCCACCGCCAGCTCGGGCTCACCGACGACGAGTACGAGCTGATCGTCCGCTTGCTCGAGCGGGAGCCGGGTGACGTCGAGCTGGCGATGCTCTCGCTGATGTGGTCCGAGCACTGCGCCTACAAGCACTCGAAGAAGCTCCTTCGGCGGCTGCCGACGGAGGGGCCGCACGTGCTGCTGGGGCCGGGCGAGAACGCGGGCGCGGTCGATGTGGGCAATGGGCTGGCGGTTGCGTTCAAGGTCGAGTCGCACAACCACCCCAGCGCGGTCGAGCCCTTCCAGGGCGCCGCCACCGGAGTGGGCGGGATCCTGCGCGACGTGTTCGCGGTCGGGGCCCGGCCGATCGCGGTGCTCGATTCGCTGCGCTTCGGCGAGCCGTCGGAGTCGGAGCGCTCGCGCTACCTGCTCGAGCGGGCGGTCGCCGGCATCGGGCACTACGGCAACTCGATCGGCGTTCCCACGGTCGGGGGCGAGATCTACTTCGAGAAGAGCTACGAGCAGAACTGCCTGATCAACGCGATGTGCCTGGGTGTGGCCCCGCATGAGCGCCTGATCCGCTCCGCCGCCGCGGGCCCCGGCAACGTGCTCGTGCTGCTCGGCGCGCTCACCGGCCGCGACGGTATCGGCGGCGCGTCGGTGCTGGCGAGCGCGGAGCTCGGAGAGGGCGACGAGGCCAAGCGCCCCTCGGTCCAGATCGGGGACCCGTTCGCGGAGAAGAAGCTGCTCGAGTGCTGCCTCGAGCTGCTCGAGCGCGAGCTGCTCGTCTCCCTGCAGGACCTCGGCGCCGCCGGGCTGACCTCCTCGGCGTCGGAGATGGCCAGCAAGGGCGGCGTGGGTCTCGACCTCGACGTCTCCCGGGTGCCGCTACGCGAGGCCGGCATGGAGCCCTTCGAGATCATGATCTCCGAGTCCCAGGAGCGGATGCTGTGCGTGGCCGATCCGCAGCGGCT
This sequence comes from uncultured Solirubrobacterales bacterium, assembly GCA_963731355.1. Classification (GTDB taxonomy): domain Bacteria; phylum Actinomycetota; class Thermoleophilia; order Solirubrobacterales; family Solirubrobacteraceae; genus Palsa-465. The sequence goes on from CAVSUS010000014.1 coordinate 255,855, forward strand.
CGAGGACGTGATGGTTGTATGCGAGCGGTGGGAGGTGCTGGCGACGCCGATCGGGACGGTGACCTCCAGCCGGCGGTTGCGCGTGCTGGACCGCGGCCAGCCGGTCGCGGACCTGCCCGTGCCGGTGCTCGTCGACGACTGCCCGCTGTATGACCTGAATCCGGTGCGGTCCGAGAGAGCGCTGTACGGTGCGCCCGATCCGGTCCTGAGCGGCGCCGAGTCCCCGGCGGAGACGCTGCTCGCGCTGCTGGGCTCGGCGAACCTGGCCTCGCGCCGGCCGGTGTTCGAGCAGTACGACCCGGTCGTCCAGTCGCGCACGGTGCGCCGGCCCGAGGAGGCGGATGCGGCTGTGCTCGCGCTTCCGGACGGCTCGGCGATCGCTGTATCGATCGATGGCAATGGACGGCGGGTCGCATGCGACCCGCGGTTGGGCGCCCTCGAAGCTGTTTTTGAGTGCGCGGCGAACCTTGCCTGTGTCGGCGCCGCCCCCCTTGGGCTCACCAACTGCCTGAACTTTGGGAACCCCGAGAAGCCCCACGTGGCCTGGCAGCTGGTCGAGGCCGTGGAGGGATTGGCCGAGGCGTGCGAGGCGCTCGGCGTACCCGTCGTCGGCGGCAACGTCTCGCTCTACAACGAAGCGCCGAGCGGCCCGATCTTCCCCACGCCGGTCGTGGGGATGGTGGGAAGGCTGCCCGACGCCGCGCGCGCCGGCCGGCTCGGGTTCGTGCAGGAGGGCGACGCGATCGCGCTCGCGGGGCCGTTCGAGCCGTCCCGGGTCGGGTCGGAGGTGGCCAAGCTCTGGGGCGAGGCAGCCGCCGGGGAGCTTCCGCCCATGGACATGAAAGCTGTCCGTGACGCGCAGGAAGACGTTCGGAACCGGGTGCGGTCACGGGCGCTGCACAATGCCCATGACATAGCCGACGGCGGACTCGCGGTAGCCCTGGCCGAGTGCTGCCTCGCCGGCGGAATCGGCGCGCGGGTCGAGGTGACGTGCGACATATTCGGCGAGGCGCCGGGGCGTGCGTTCGTGGTGTCGGGCGACGAGCGCGCGCTGCGGGGCTTTGAGGTCATCGGCCGGGTCGGCGGCGACGAGCTCGAGATCGTCGGCCGGCTGAAGGTTCCGATCTCCGAGCTTCGATCGACTTGGGAGGGTGCGCTGGATACGATCATGGCGTGAGCGAGTCTCTCGTCGCGACCGCGACGGAGGTGCCTCCGCAGGAGTCGCCGGCGTTCGCCACCCGCTGGTGGGTGCTGGGGATTTGCGGGCTGGCGCAGCTGATGGTCGTGCTCGACGCCACGATCGTGAACATCGCGCTGCCGTCGGCCCAGCGCCACCTCGGTTTCTCCAACGCAGACCGCCAATGGGTTGTGACCGCCTACTCGCTCGCGTTCGGCGGGCTGCTGCTGCTCGGCGGCCGCCTGTCGGATCTCGTGGGCCGCCGGCGGATGTTCCTGATCGGCCTGGTGGGCTTCGCGGGCGCCTCGGCGGTGGGTGGCCTGTCGAGGAGCTTCGGGATGCTCGTGATCGCGCGCGGCGCGCAGGGCTTGTTCGGCGCGATGCTTGCGCCGGCGGCCCTGTCGATCCTGACCACCACGTTCACGGATCCTTCCGAGCGCGGCAAGGCATTCGGGATCTACGGCGCGATCGCCGGCGGCGGCGGGGCCGTAGGGCTGCTACTCGGCGGCGTGCTGACCGAGTACCTGAGCTGGCGGTGGTGCCTGTACGTCAACGTCCTGTTCGCGGCCGTCGCGCTGGTGGCCGCGCTGCGACTGCTCGTCAACCAGCCGCGCGACCCTGACGTACAGCTCGACTGGCCGGGCTCGGCGCTCGCGGTGGGCGGCCTCGTGTCGCTGGTGTACGGACTCTCCCAGGCCGAGCTCCACGGCTGGGGCGCCCCGTTGACGATCGGCTTTCTCGTGTTCGGCGCGGTCCTCCTGATCGCGTTCGCGTTCGTCGAGCAGCGCGTGCACCACCCCCTCCTGCCGCCGAGGGTCGTTCTCGACCGTAACCGGGGCGGCTCGTATCTCGCGATCCTGCTCAGCGCGATCGCGCTGTTCGGCGTGTTCCTGTTCCTCACCTACTTCCTCCAGCTCACGCTGCGCTACTCCCCGGTGAAGACCGGCCTCGCGTTCCTGCCGATGATCGGGATGATCATCATCTCCTCGACCGTCTCGACCGCGGTACTGCTGCCGCGGGTCGGGCCCCGGCCGCTGATCCCGCTCGGCATGCTGCTCGGGGCGGGTGGAATGGCCCTGTTGACGCAGCTGACGCTGCACACGCACTACCTGAGCGGCGTTCTGCCCGGCCTGCTGCTGCTCGGCCTCGGCCTCGGCCTGATCTTCGGGTGCGCGATCAACATGGCGACTTACGGAGCCGCGCCCGAGGACGCCGGCGTGGCGTCGGCGACCGTCAACACCTCCCAGCAGATCGGTGGCTCGATCGGCACAGCGCTCCTGAACACGATCGTGGCCAGCGCGACCGCGAGCTACCTGGCCACCCACGGTCACAGCGTGCAGGCCGTCGCCCAATCGGCGGTGCACGGCATCAACGTCGCGTACATCGTCGCCGTCGGCATCTTCATCGCCGGCGCGGTGGTGTGCGGCGTCGTGCTTGCGCCGGGCGCGCCCGAGCCGGTCGAGAGCGTCGCTGCCCCGGCGGCCGGATGACCGTCACCGGAGCAGCCTCGTGACCGCGCCCGCGCGCAGCGATCCGCTTGCGGGTCGGGGCGTGACGGGTCAGCTGGTCACGCTGTCGGCCAGCTACGGCGCCGGCGGCAGCGTGGTCGCACCGGCGCTCGCCGAGCGGCTCGGGGTGCCCTGCCTGCAGCGGCTGACCACGTCGGGGGGCGTCCTGCGCGACGCCGGGCGCTCCGGCGAGTGCCTTTGCCCGGGGGAGGCCACGACGACGCCGGCACACCATCTGCTGGCCTCGCTCGCCCACGCGCTGCCGGCCGGGCCCACCCAGTCGCCGCTTCCCCCGCGTGCTCAGCTGCGGCCGCTGCGCCGCGACGCCGAGGCCGACATCCACCGCCTTGCTGCGACAGGCGGTGGTGTGATCCTGGGCCGGGGGGCAGCGGTGGTGCTCGGCAAGGACCGCGGCTACCACGTTCGGCTCGACGGACCGCCCGAACGCCGCGCGGCGCGGGGCGCCGAGCTCGAGGGCCTCGGGCTCGAGGAGTCGCGCGCGCACATGCGCGCCGCCGACAAGGCGCGCGCCGCGTACGTCCGCCGCATGTACGGCGTCGACCCGGCCGACGCCTCCCTGTATCACCTGGTGATCGACTCGACCGCGATCCCGCTCGACACCGTCGTCGAGTTGATCCTGACCGCTGCTGGCGCTGCCGCTGCCGCTCGCGGGACTTAAACAGGTCACAGAGGCCGTTGCTAGGCTAGAAGGGGTCTGACCGATGGTTGCGCCATCCTCGGTCTGGTCATCTCTCTCATGAACGATCATCGCGACGGACCTCGCGACGAGTGCGGTGTCTTCGGCATCTACGCCCCGGAGCACGATGTCGCCCGGCTCGCCTACTTCGCGCTCTTCGCGCTTCAGCACCGCGGACAGGAGTCCGCGGGGATCGCGACTGCGCCCCGGGGCGGCGCGATCATGGCGATTCGCGATCAGGGGCTCGTTTCGCAGGTGTTCGACGAGCACACCCTTCGCTCGCTCGTGGGAGACATCGCGATCGGCCACGTCCGGTATTCGACGACCGGGTCCTCGGAGTGGGAGAACGCCCAGCCGATCGTGCGCGACGATCACCGCACGCTCGCACTGGCCCACAACGGCAACCTGATCAACGCCGTCGAGCTGCATTCCGAGCTCCGAGACCATGACATTCCGTTCCGCTCCACGTCTGATTCCGAGATCATCGCCGCGCTGCTGGCGACGCATCCGGCGGACCGGATCGAGGACGCGGTCGCCGATGTCCTGTCCCGGCTGAAGGGCGCGTTCTCGACCGTGGTGATGACCGAGGACGCGGTCGTGGCCTTCCGGGACCCGCACGGGATCCGGCCCCTGGCGCTCGGGATGATCGAACACCCGGAGTCCGGTCGCGCCGCGTACTGCGTGGCCAGCGAATCCTGCGCGTTCGACCTGATCGGCGCTCGCTACCTGCGCGAGGTGCAGCCGGGCGAGGTCGTGACCCTGACCGAGCGCGGGATCGGGACGCGGATGGTCTCGGGCGCCGAGCGCCACGCGTTCTGCGTCTTTGAGTACATCTACTTCGCGCGGCCAGACTCGAAGATGGCCGGCACCGTGCTCCAGGTCGCTCGCGCCCGCATGGGAGAGCTCCTGTGGCAGGAGGCACCCGTCGAGGGGGACCTCGTGATCCCCGTGCCCGACTCCGGGAACGCCGCGGCGCGGGGACTGGCTCGGGCGGCCGGGCTGCCGCAGGACGACGGCTTCATCAAGAACCGCTACGTCGCGCGAACGTTCATCCAGCCCGGTCAGGAGCTCCGCCGCCACGGCCTGCGGCTCAAGTTCAACCCGCTGCCCGAGGTGGTGGGCGGCAAGCGGCTGGTCGTCGTCGACGACTCGATCGTCCGCGGGAACACCACCCGCCAGATCGTGCAGATGCTCCGCGAGGCGGGAGCGGCCGAGGTTCACCTGCGGATCTCGGCGCCGCCGATCAAGCATCCGTGCCACTACGGGATCGACATGTCGACCCGCGAGGAGATGATCGCCCACGGGCGGACCGTCGCCGAGGTGGCCGCGGAGCTCGGCGCCGACTCGCTGCACTACCTGTCGCTGTCCGGCGTCTACGAGGCGGTCCGGGCATCGAGGGGTGCGCACTGCGACGCGTGCTTCAGCGGCGAGTATCCGCTCGCCGGGACCGAGGACGCCACCGGCAAGTACGCGCTCGAGTCCGAGTTGCCGCTGGTCCGGGCCTGACCTCTGACGCCGCCGGTGGCGCCGCTATCGTCGGCGCCCCCCAATGGAAGTTCGTCGGCGCCCCCTAACGGAAGTCCGCGCACGCGAGGCGCTCGAGCGCATCTTTGGCTTTCAGGACTTCCGCCCCGGCCAGGCCGAGGCGGTGTCGGCGGCGCTTGGCGACCGCGACGCACTCATCGTGATGCCGACCGGTTCGGGAAAGTCGCTCTGCTACCAGCTCCCGGCGCTGATGCGCACCGATCTCACGGTCGTGGTGTCTCCGCTGGTGGCGCTGATGCACGACCAGGTGCGGGCGTTGCGGGGGGTGGCGCCCGGGGTGGTCGAGGTCGTGAACTCGCAGCGTGGGGGCGGCGCGAACGCCGACGCGGCGGCCCGGGCGGTGCGAGGAGAGGTGCGGCTCTTGTACGTGGCGCCGGAGCGGTTTAGTTCCGTTGGATTTGCCTCGCGGATCCGGGACGCGCGCGTGGGCCTGTTCGTCGTCGACGAGGCCCACTGCGTCTCGCAGTGGGGACACGACTTCCGGCCGGATTACCTCTCGCTGGCCGGGGCGGCGCGGGGGCTGGGGGCTCGCGCCGTGATCGGGTTGACCGCCACCGCCACTCCGCGGGTTGGCGATGACGTTGTGCTTGCCCTGGGGCTCCGCGACCCGGTCCGCGTCACGACCGGGTTCGACCGACCGAACCTGACGTTCTCGGTCGTGCGGTGCGGCGGCTGGTTGGACAAGCGCCGGCGCGTGGCGGCGGCGCTCGGGTCAGCCGATGCGCTGCCGGCGATCGTCTACGCGGGGACGCGGGGGGCGGCGGAGGAGCTTTCCTTGAGGCTTGCCGGCGCACTCGGACTGGACCTTGGCGAGGGGGTGGTCTGCTACCACGCCGGCCTGGATCCGGGCGCGCGGGCGCGGGCCCAGGAGCGGTTCATGTCCGGCCGGGCTCGGGTGATGGTCGCGACGAACGCGTTCGGTTTGGGCATCGACAAGGCCGACGTGCGGACGGTCTGCCACGCCTCGGTGCCGGCGTCGCTCGAGGCCTACTACCAGGAGGCGGGCCGCGCCGGACGCGACGGCCGCCCCGCCCGCTGCCTGCTGTTTGCCGAGCAGCGCGACAAGGGGCTACACGTGTTCTTCATCCAACGCTCGCGGGTGTCCGACGCGGCCCTGGACAGGGTGAGCGAGCGGCTCAAGTGGGCGGGGCTCGACGGGCGCTACGACGTGCCGGTCGTGGAGCTGGCTGCCGTGGTGGGCTCGATTGGCGCGGGCGCCTCCGAGGAGGATGTCGTGCGGGCGATCATCGGGCATCTCGCGGCGGCGCGGGTGCTCGAGCCTGGGTCGGCGCCGTCCGACCACGCTGCCGGCCGCGTGGTGGGGGAGTGGGACCGGCGCGCGCTGGCCCTGTGCCGCGCCGCGGCGCGCGACGCCGAACGTGAGCGGTGGAGGGGATACCGGGCGGTGTGGGAGTACGTCGAGGGATCGAGGTGCCGGCGCGAAGTGCTGCTGGCTCATTTCGGGGATCGGGCGGCGGGCGAGCCGTCGGTGGCGTGCTGTGACGTGTGCGCTCCCGAAAGTTCGTCGGCGCCCCTCAACCCGGGGATGTGCTCTCGCGCGAGCGGACCGCGGGTGCCACGGCTCCGGGCGGCATGAACGTCGCCGTCCTGGCGTCGGGGGTCGGGACGAACCTGCAGGCCCTGCTGGACCGGGTGCACGGCCGCGACGGCGTTTACGTCGTGGCGGTGGCCTCCGACAAGCCGGGCGCCCGGGCTCTTGAGCGTGCACAGGCTGCTGGAGTGCCGATCGGGGTGTTTGAGCTGGTGCAGTTTGCCGACCGGTCCGCGCGGGATCGGGCGATGGGCGACTGGCTGGTGGAGCGGGGGGTGGAGCTGGTGGTCCTGGCGGGGTACATGCAGCTGCTCGAACCGGGATTTTTGGCGCGGTTTCCGGCGGGAGTGATTAACGTGCACCCCGCGCTGTTGCCGGCATTTCGGGGGCTGAGCGCCGTCGAGCAGGCGCTCGCGTACGGCGTCAAGGTCTTCGGGGTCACGGTCCACTTCGTCGACGAGGGGGTGGATACGGGGCCGGTGATCCTCCAGCGGGCGATCTCGCTGCCCGAGGCGCGGACCGAGGCGGAGGTGCTCGAGCGGTTGCGGCCGATCGAGCACGAGCTGCTGCCCGAGGCGGTCCGGCTGATCGCCCGCGGCGCGGTCCGCTTCGATCCCGAGAACCCGCGCCGGGTGCTCATCGATCGATCGAGATCCCCGTTGTAACCCCATACGGCCCGCGCCGGCGCCTCATCGATCGATAGAGTCGGGGTACTCGTGGGCCAGGGCACCGAGTCAGTCACCCCGCCGGCGCTGACGTCCAAGGGCGACGTCCAGGTCTCGCGCGCCGTCTTGTCGGTCTCCGACAAGACCGGAATTGTCGAGTTTGCACGTGGTCTCGCCGATCTGGGGATCGAGATTGTCTCCACGGGCGGTACCGCCCGCGAGCTCGCCGGCGCAGGTATTCCCGTCCGGGCAATCAGCGAGCTGACCGGCTTTCCCGAGATCATGGATGGGCGTGTCAAGACGCTGCACCCGAAGATCTACGCCGGCCTGCTCGCGCTCCGGGACGACCCGGCGCACATCCAGGCGGCCGAGGAGCACCGAGTTGAGTTCGTCGACCTGGTGTGCGTGAACCTGTACCCGTTCGAGCGGACCGCGAATGCCCGCGGCGTGAGCGAAGCGGAGGTCATCGAGAACATCGACATCGGCGGACCCACGATGATCCGGGCGGCGGCGAAGAACTTCGAGTTCGTGGCGCCGGTGGTGTCTCCGGAGAGCTACGACGCCGTCCTGGCGGAGCTGCGCGAGTTCGACCGTCGTCTGTCAGCGCCCACGCGCGAGAACCTCGCCGCCGAGGCATTCGCCTACACGGCCCGATACGACACCGCGATCGCGCGCTGGTTCCAGGAGAAGCGCGAGGACTTCCCGCCGCTGATGGTCCGGGCGTTCGAGAAGATGCTCGACCTGCCCTACGGCGAGAACCCCCATCAGCGGGCCGCCTATTACGTCCAGGTGGGCTCCCGCACGCACGTGCTGTCGATGGTCGCCCAGCTCGGCGGCAAACCGCTGTCGTTCAACAACCTGCTCGATCTCGACGCTGCCCGCCTGCTGTTGGGTGAATTCCAGATCCCTGCGTGCGTGATCGTCAAGCACAACAACCCGTGCGGGGTGGCCGTGGGGGCGACCGCCCTCGAGGCGTATCAGCGCGCGTTCGCCGCGGACCCGATGTCGGCTTACGGCGGCGTCATCTGCCTGAACCAGCGAGTCGACCGCGAGCTCGCCGAGGCGCTGGTGGGGCAGTTCATGGAGGTTCTCTTCGCGCGCGGCTACGACGATGAAGCGCTCGAGGTGCTCAGTACCAAGCCCGGCCTGCGCCTGCTGGACGACCGCGAGCGGCGGAAGGCAAACCTGATCGATCCCGCTCTCCGCCAGGTTGTGGGCGGGATGCTCGTCCAGGACCGCGACGCGGACCTGGAGGAACGACTCGAGATGCAGGTAGTCTCGAAGCGCCGTCCCACCGAGGCCGATTGGGGCGAGATGTCGTTCGCGTGGAAGGTGTGCAAGCACGTCCGCTCCAACGCCATCGTCCTCAGCCGCGACCTGGCGACGGTCGGCATCGGCGCCGGCCAGATGAGTCGCGTCGACTCCGTACGCCTGGCGATCGATAAGTCGCGCAGCTCGCTCGAGGGGGCGGTCATGGCCTCCGACGCCTTCTTCCCGTTCGCGGACGGGCCCCAGCTCGCCCTGGAGGCCGGCGTGAGCGCGATCATCCAGCCCGGCGGGTCGGTCCGTGACCCCGAGGTCGTCGAGGCCGTCGATGCCGCCGGCGCGCTGATGGTGTTCACGAGCCGCCGGCACTTCCGCCACTGAGTGGGGCGGAGCCTCCTGGCCGTCGGAGCGCGGGTTGAGCGACCGCGCGCGGCGGAGCCTCAGTGGCAGCCCGCACGCCTGGGTCCGGCGCCGGCCGGCGGCGTGCGCCATGATGGATGAGTGGTCTCCGCGGTAGGTTCAGTCGCACCGAGATCGTCAAGGGACGACCGAATGCGACCGAACCTACGTTGAGGGCAATCACGCCGCCGTAGCTCAGCTGGCAGAGCAGCGGACTTTTAATCCGAAGGTCGTGGGTTCGATCCCCACCGGCGGCATCGTCCTTGATGGTCCTGTAAATCGGCCAGTGTGCTCAGCGTGGACGCTTCCGCGGAAACGTCTATGTCCTCGTTATGTCCCAAATCGGCATCCGATTAGGTGCGAGCGCCGGGCGTCAGGTGCAGAAGAAGAAGGCCCGTGCTTGCCGCGGTGCGCCGATTCAGCCGTCGACAAGCACTTCGCTGACTGTTGCTCGTGGTGCCGGAGGGGATGTCGTCAATGGTTGTCGCCTACTACGCGGTGGTCCTACCCGTCGCGCAAATTCACAGCGGCGGCGGTCCTAGGTGTCACGGTTACGCAGTGCACATTGCAACGCCGTCCCCGACGGGGTTGTGAGTGATACGCTGACGGCGACGGAGCAGGTCCTGCTCGATCGTTGACGGCGAGGGTGGCGAGGCTGCGGTAGCTCTCGGCCTTCCGAAAGCGGGTCTCGGCTTCGAGCAGCCCGGCGGTCCAACTGAGGCACATGTCGCCGAGCTCTGGTTCTTTGACGTTGCGATGGGTGACGCGGGACGCTGGACATGCATCGACGCGCACGGATTGGTCGACTGGGCGTGACCTTGAGCTTGCCGGTGATCCCTCACCCCGTCGGCGAGCTTCGGCTCCGCGGCGCTTGTCGGGACAGTCCTTGCTTGCTATAGTGGCTCTGGTCGTTATGTGGGGGTTTTGCGAACTGTCGGCGTTCGTCTTAACCGCGCGGCGGGCTGGTGCTCGGGCGCTGCTTGCCGGCGTGGTCGCTCTGCTGCTCCTAGCCGGGGTGGCGAGCGCCGACCCGAATCACTCACCCAGCAGCGGGCAAGCGCCAGCGGCTTCGGGCGCGACGCCGTATTCCATCGCCCTCAACTACACCACACGGTTCTATCCACGTCTTTTCACGTACGTCCAGACAAATCTGGGCAAGCAGAACTTCCTAAACGGCCCCAACCATATGGGCCCCGTGTATGGCGCCGTTCCGGCTCCCAACGACGACACGCTTTACGCCAACTTCTTCCTGAACCTTGCCCAGGGTCCGCAGGTCTTCACTATCCCGGGCATCAACAGTAATGAGGTTAGGTACTCGCTGCTCGTGACGGATGTGTTCGGAAACGTCATCCAGACCAACATCCCGACCAATATCGCAACGACTGGCACCTATCTGCTCGTTTCGGAGGGATGGCAAGGGACGCCGCCGCCGGGAGTCACCGTGGTCCGCGTGCCGTACCCCTTGACGGTCTGGATTATCCGGGCAGACAAGTACATCAACGGTCAGAACGTGATCCCCGAGGCCAACGCGTTTCGCACCTCGCTGCGGCTGGCCTCGCTAGGTGACTACGAGCAGGACCCCTCGACCGGAGCCACCGAGCTGCTGCCGCTGAGGCACTACGCCCCTCGAGCGAAGGCGATCGCCGATCGCCTGGTCGATTCCCATACCACGACCTTCTTCCGGCTGGTCCAACTCGCCCTGCGCTCGCCCACCACCGCGCCCCTGAGCCCGTCGGACCTCCAGCTCTCGAGCGCCTTCAACCGCGTGTTCGCAGCCGCAAACCAAGCCGCCCGCCGCGGGAACCACAGGCCGCTGGCGGTCCTCATCCAAGCCGCCCGTACCGCCCATGCCATGATCATCGACAGGTTCGTGTCCAACGTGGACCAGAATCGGTGGGTCTACTTCGACAACATTGGGGAGTGGGGGACTAACTACCTCGACCGCGCCGCCACCACCGAGTTCCTCGAGTTCAGCAACAATGCCACGACCTCTGGCTACTACAGCGCCTTTACCGACGGCCGAGGTGCCCCGCTCAACGGCTCCAGGCACGTCTACCGGCTGACCTTCTCCGCCAACGAGAATGCACCCGAGGGGGCGATCCCGGACGCCCAGCGCTTCTGGTCGCTCACGGCCTACATCCCGCGTGGAATGACCCTCGTCCCCAACGCAGCGAGAAAGTACCTGGTGGCCAGCTACACAAAGACGCAGAAGAACTCCGACGGGTCGATTACGCTCTACATCCAGGCCTCGCCGCCGGCCGGCCACAGGGCCAACTGGTTGCCCGTGCCGCGAGGGCCGTTCTCGCTCGTGCTGCGCGTCTATGGTCCCACGGGCAATACCAGCCCCGGTAGCAAGTACATCCCTCCCGAGATCATGACCTCGAGCCGGCCGTGATGGCCCCTCGGCCGGCGGCCGGAGCGGGCGTCGACCAATGAACTCCCGGCGGCCGGCGCGGAAGTCGCCCGCCAGCGCCTCCACTGCGCGGAGACTGTAGTCCAAGGCTGGCGGCCACCTCTACCGCCGAGCGGCGCTCGACGAAGTAGGTTCGGAGTGCCGCGGCCTAGAGAGCGCCGAGCCGACCGCGCGGGTTCGGATCGCCCGCGACGAGATCGCCCGCATCCGCGAGCTGACCCGCACCATCGACCAGCTGTACGACGAGCTCGCCGGGCTCGTCGCCCAGATCGCGCCGCAGCTGCTCGCCGAGCGCGGTATCGGGGTATTGATCGCCGGCAAGCTGATCGGCGAGATCGCCGGCATCGACCGGTTCAAGAGTGACGCCAAGCTCGCTCGGCTCGCCGCCTGCGCCCCCATCCCCGTCCAGACAGGCCGCACCGACCGCCACCGCCTGGACCCCGGCGGCAACCGCCAACTCAACCACGCGATCCACATGCTCGCGATGACCAAGATCATGCACGACTCCGAGACCGCGCTCTACATCGCCAAACAGCGCCGCCGCGGCAAGACCAACCGCGAAGCGATCCGCTCCCTCAAACGCCACCTCATCCGCCGCGTCTACAACCTCCTGCGCAACCCGAGCACCGTCGCGACCACGATCCACTGCACCACCTGAACAGACGCTTCAGCGGGACGGAGCGTGGATGCGCGAGGGGGTCGCCCGCCGGCACGGACGCCGACGGAACCCGCGCCACGCGCGCTGAGTTGATGTCATGAAGGGCCGGGCGGGCTCCGGCGGCCCGGGTGGCGTGCGCCGGCCGGGCGGCAGGAAGTCGGCCCTCCGCCCCGAACTGCAGAGTTCGAGACCGCGCGGATTACGGCCGCTCGGCCGGACAATTCGAGAGGAGGACCGACCGTGAGTAACCCTACGCGGTGGGTCGGCATCGACCTGCACCGCCGCCGCTCGCAGGTCGCGATCATCGACGAGCACGGAGAGCTTGCGCTCTCCCGGAGGATCGTCAACGACCGCGACACGTTCAAGGAGCTGCTCGGCGACCCCGACGGGACGCACGTGGCGCTCGAGGCGACCTACGGCTGGGAATGGCTGGCGGAGCTGCTTGAGGAGGCCGGCTACGGCGTGCACCTCGCCCACCCGTTGCGCACCAGGGCGATCGCGGCCGCGCGGGTGAAGACCGACGCGGTTGACGCCAAGACGCTCGCGCACCTGTTGCGCACCGGGCTGTTGCCCGAGGCGTACGTAGCGCCGCCGGAGCTGCGCGACCTGCGCGAGCTGTTGCGCCACCGCGCGGTGCTGGTCAGGATGCGCACCGCGGTCAAGAACCGCGTGCACGCGCTGCTGGCCCGCCAGGGGATCCTGCTCGAGCACACAGATCTGTTCGGCAAGGCAGGCCGCGAGTTCCTCGCCGACCTCGAGCTGCCCGACGGCTCGCGCCGGCGGCTTGACAGCCTCATGTCGCTGATCTGTGATTTCGACCGCGAGATCGCCGCCACCACCCGCGAGATCGATCAGCGCGCCAAGGCCGACGAGCGCGTACCGGTGCTCTGCCAGATCCGCGGCGTCGGGCGCTACACGGCGATGCTGATCATCGCCGAGGTCGGCGAGGTCAAGCGCTTTCCTACCGCGCGCCATCTGTGTGCGTGGGCTGGCCTGGCGCCGACCGTGCGCAGCTCCGACGGCAAGGCGCGCCTGGGGCACATCTCCCGCCAGGGCTCGCCCGCGCTGCGCTGGGCGCTGTGCGAGGCGGCGCAGAAGATCCCCAGCGGCGGCGGACCATTGCGCGCCACCTTCGAGCGGATCGCCAAACGGCGCGGGCGCAACGTCGCCAAGGTCGCGGTCGCCCGCCAAATCCTCAGCCTCTGCTACTACGGGCTCAGGGACGGCGAGATCCGCTGCCTCAAACACCAGCCCGACATCGAAGACCACGACGAGCTGGCCGAGGCGGCATGACCAACGTCAGCTCACACCAGACTCGCGCGCATCACCAGGGCGCGAGGTGCATGCTCGGGCGAGCTCGCTCCTATGTCTGGCCTCCTCCTCTGACCCGAGCAGGACGGCCGCCCGCTTGATTGAGCCCCCGAGCACCGCACGACACCCTGGTCCGCCCCGCGCGACCGGATGGATGACTGGAGCCTCCTCCCAAGCCGGAACGCCGAAAGCGAACCGGCGCCCGACCCCCCGAGCACCATGACCACCACCACGCTCCCTGCCAGCCTCACCCGCCCGCGTCAAGCGCCCCCAACCGGCGCCGAGCACCCCTGGCCGCAAAGCACGGCGCTTGACCCGGCCGGGCTCGTCCGGCAACCAGGCAACCAATCCGGGGCAAAGCCCCAAAACCCCAACAAACCCGGCGCTCAACGCCCCTCAACCTCCCGCACCAGCCTCCGAACATCAAACACCCTGAAGCGAAGCCTTGACAACACCCGGCCCTTCATGGATGACATAGGAGGCTCCGCGGAAGGTCTGTGTCCTCGTTATATCCCAAATTGGCACCGATTAGGTGCGAGCGCCGTACTCCTTCCCACTGGTCTTTCGGGTCGAGCGAGCTCACGGGCCGGTCTGGTATGCGACGTACAGGCTGCCTGACGGGTGTCAGGTGCAGAAGAAGAAGGCCCCGCTTGGAGCGATCGTGGGCGCTCGGCAACGCACCGTCCGTCGGTTACGGGCGGGCGACGCCGGGGCCGCCGTTGAGTATGTGGAAGTGCTGGAAGGAGACCTGCAGATCGCTGGTGGTGGCGGGCCCGCTCCACGCGAACAGCCCCACCTTGACGTTGCTGAGGCTCGTCCCGACGTTGTAGATCGGGGTGAAGTGAACTCCGTCGGTGGAGTAGTAGGTGGTGTACCGCGCGCCGACCTTGTCCATCGCCAGCCATACGGTGTTCGAGGTCAGCAGGCCGGCGGTGGGGATCGTGGTGAGTACCTGCGTGATCTGCTTACCGGTGATGTTCTGGTTGTCGGAGGTTGTCTCGGCCAGCTCCGCCGAGCCGTTTGAGTACTCCCAGTCGATCTTCAGCCAGTTCGCGTCGTCCTGATAGGCGATCAGGCCGCCCTGCTGGTTGGCGACGTGGGGCGCGGTGCTGAACGTGAGCTTGGAGACCATCGCCCAGTTCCCCAGCGCGGGCTGGAGGAGGACGTTGCGGGCGGGCGGGTTGGTCCCGCTGAGCTCTCCCTGCTCGGGCGTGATCGTCAGGGCACCACCCGACACCTGCTCGCTGGCCGGATCCTGGCGGAGCCAGGTCCATTGCGGTCCGACGCTCGTGCCGCTGAAGTCGTCGCTGCGCGCGCGGTGCGCGAAGTAGAACGTGTAGGTCTGCGTGATCCCGTCGGGGCCGGTGACGGTGACCGTCGCGTGCCCCGGAACGCCGCTCGCCTGCGTCACGTTGACCGTCGCGGACGGGTCGGGCGTGTGCGCGGTGACCCGTGGAGTCGGCGCGCCGTCCGGCACGATCGAGTCATAGCTGAAGGCGTCCGGGTGGAACCCGCGGATGCGCTGGCCGTCGATGCTCAGCCGATCGAGTTCGGACAGGACCCTGACCACGAACTGGGTAGAGCGGGTGACACCCCGATACCTCACCCTGGCGGTGATCGTCGCCACACCGTTGCGGAGCGCCCGGATCGTGCTCCCCCGGCCGACCGCGATCACGTCCGGATGGTCGCTGGAGAACGTGAACCGCATTCCACCCGGGAACGGCTTGCTCTGCCCGGGCTCGATGAACCCGTACAGCGACTCGTCATTCATCGACACGGTCAGATGCGGGATCACCGTCGCGTTCTCGGGATACATCACGCGCGACTGGATGCGTCGCTGGGCGTCGCCGAGCATCGTCGCCTGCGCGGTCAGGGTGGCCGGGACGGGGATCAGGCTGCCGCTGACGGTGACGTCGCGCTGAGCGAGGATGTCGCCGTCGGCCGCCGAGCTCGCGATCTCGACGCCGTAGCGGCCGTCGTAGACCTGGTAGCGGTTGACGCTCTCGTTGAAGAACGCCAGGTTCGGCACTGACACTGTCAGCGTCACCGTCTTGGTCTGGCCGGGATCCAGCTCGACCTGCTGGAAGCCCTCCAGTCGCTTGATCGGCAGCTGTATCGACGCCGGCGCGTCTGGAGTGCTGATGTAGAGCTCCACCAGATCCTTGCCGGCGACCAAGCCCGTGTTGGTGACGTCGACGCTGACGTTGAAGGTGTCGTTCGCGCCGATGTTGCTCCGATCGACCCTCAGGTTCGACGTCTTGAACGACGTGTAGCTCAGGCCGTATCCGAACGGGAACGACTGGGGACCGCGGTAGTACATGTACGTCCGGCCCATGCTGGTCGAGCTCGCGTAGACGAGGTCAATCATGCGACAGCTCAGCCATTGCGACCGTCCGTCCACCGCGTAGCACCCGACCGGATCACGAGCAGCGTCACCGGACCCACCTGAGCGGCGAGGAGGAAGCCAAGGCCTGGAAGAGGCGGTCGCCACCCGCCGCCACTTCTGCAACGTCGCCGCCTAGGAACTGCGGCTGCGGACTGCCGGTTCGGCTGACCCCCGGCCCGGAGGAGCAGCCTCGCCGCGGCCGCCTCCCGATGCCGAGGGTCGCTGGTGGTTCGTGAACCGGGCGTGGGCAGCCGGCCGTCAGAGCGTGATGCGGTAGAGATTGCTCTCGCGGAGCTTGAATCCCTCTCGGACATACAGCGCGTTAGCCACCTCGCGATCGGGGCGCGACGTCAGGTCGACGGTCCGCGCGCCGGCGCGTCGAGCGACTGCGATCGCTTCGCGGACAAGCAGGCCACCCAAGCCCTGTCCACGCGCGCTGCCATCGACGACGACATCCTCGATCCAGGCGCGCACGCCGGTCGGGATACGGAAGAGGACGAGGGTCAGCATCCCGAGGATCCGACCGCCTTCGTCAAGACCGATCAGGAGCCGGGACGCGGGCGACGAGATGATCTCGTCGAGCTCGGAGGGTGTCGGCGCCTGAGCCGACGCCGAAAGCTGGCCGACGAGCTCACGGATCGCCGTCAGGACACCATCGGAGCTTCTGTGTACTTCCTCGACCTTCAGTGTTGTGCCCACCTCGCGCACGCTATCTGGATGCCGGCCGGGTTGGCGCTTTGTCGCCCGCGCAGCTACGCGCGAGACACTTCCGCTTCGGCAGAAGGAGCAGCCGGATCACGATCACGGCGGCAGGCCTTTCGCCGACGGGCGATGAAGCTGGAGCGCTGGCCTATGGTTCCGGGGCGGGCAGGAACTCGACGTCGTGCTCGGCGGAAACGCGGACCACCTCGTCGGTGTCGGTCATCTCGTGGAGCTGGTCGAATAGCTCCTTGAGACGGCCGGCGGGGGAGACCCAGAAGAGGCAGCGCGTGGGCTCCTGGGTAGTGTTGAAGTAGCCGTGCGGGATGCCGCGCGGCATCTTGACCAGCGAGCCCGCCAGCGCCTTGTGGCGCTGCCCGTCGAGCTCAACTTCAAGCTCGCCCTCGAGGATCGCGATGAACTCGTCCTGGGTGGGATGGACGTGGGGCGGCACGAAGGTGCCTGGCGGATCTAGCGTTTCGAACGCGAACGTGGACTCGCACCACGCCCGGTTCCAGTAGGTGTGGCCGAGAATGTGCCACTCGCCGCCCTCCTGTGGAGGTGAGATCCCGCCCTCGAGCTGCCCGCGTTCGACGCTCACTGCTTTCCTCCTTGCTCGCACAAACCGATTGGACCAAACGATCGCCGTCCACTGCGCCGAAGGGCTAGCACCTTGCGCCGCCGCTGGCAAGCGGCCGAGAACCCGGCCTTAACGGCGACGCCGTCGACAAACACTGCGGCTTCGTCGCAGCGCGGACGTTTCTGCGGAGCATTTATGTCCCTGTCGTGTCCCAAATTGGCACGCGGGTGGCGGAATTACATTCATCACAGGTTTAGGTAGATCAGTAGCCCACTTACCTAACAACAAATGCTTGTGAGCGGCGTAGGACCAGGACTGGACCGGGAGGCGGCGATGCGCTATGAGCCGCGATCGAGGCGGCCAAGTTGGAGCAGGTCGTGGGCTGGGCCGCTGGCGGCCGAGCAACCGTGTATGGGGCGGCGCCTCCACGGAGACTTCCACCGAGCTTGGTCGGCGCCGGCGGCTGGCCTCGCAACGGTCCTGCGGGCGGGTGACCCCCGCCTGCGTGAGGTCGTCCGGCACGTGCATGGACGCGCGTGCCGCGAAGGAGAGATGCTCGCCAGCGTGATCGCGGAAGCGCGCCCTCACGATCATTCGGCGAACCATCCGCGCGAGTGGTCCCGGGACGCAGCATGACTGCCTCCACGCGTACCGATCCGGAGTACACGCTCGGCAGCACCGATGCGGAGATCGCGAGGCTCGATGCTCAGGCCAGCATGATCGCCGAACCGACCGAGCTGCTGCTGCGTGCGGCGGGAGTCGGCGCGGGGATGCGAGTCCTCGATCTGGGGACGGGCCTCGGGCACGTCGCGTTCGCCCTGGCCCCACTGGTCGGTCCGACCGGCCGCGTGGTGGGGATTGATCGGGAGCCGCGCATGTTGGCCATCGCCGAGCAGCGGCGCGCGGCGGCCGGACTGGAGAACGTGCAGTTTCGGGACGCCGACGTCAGGACATTCGCAGCCGACGGACGGTTCGATGCGGTGGTCGGGCGCCTGATCCTGTTCCACGTCCCGGACCCCATCGCGGTGATACGCCATCACGCCCGGGAGCTGGCTCCCGGCGGCCGTGTGATCGTGGTCGACTTCGACCTCGGGACCGTCCGAGCTGAACCGCACGTGCCGCTTGTGTCGGAGGGGATCGCTTGGGTTTGCGACGCGTTCACCGCCGGCGGCGCCAATCCAGTAATCGGATCCCGCCTCGGTCCGATTCTGCGCGGGGCCGGGCTCACCGAAGTGTCGACGTTCGGTGTCCAGCGCTACCTCTCATCGGACGATCCCACCGGACCGGCCTTGATCGCCGGGGTGATCCGCTCCCTCGCGCCGAGGATTGTGGCTGGTGGGATCGCCACCGAGGACGAGCTCGAGCTCGACACGCTGCCGCGGCGGCTGGCCGATGCGATCGCAGCGGCCGATGCCGTCGTTCTCATCCCGGACGTGGTCGGCGCCTGGGGTCGCTCGGCGCCTAGATAAAGGGGAACACAGCCGTGAGGTTGGCAAGGAGGCTGTGGGCGGTCGTCGAAAATCGGCGGTGCCTATCGCAACCTCGACCACGGAGGTGGCGGTGGAGTCGGGCAGGGGGATCCGCTCACAGAACGACGGCGAGATCCGAGCGAGATGCTCGATGACCAGACAGATCTGGCGTGCCAGCGCGCGCAACCGCTTGTTGTACCCAGACGACTCCAGACCCCCCGAGACAACCTGGACCAAGTCGCCCTAGCTCAAGGCGCGCTTTGCCCCTGCAAATGAGGGACTTTAGTCCGAAGGTAGTGGGTTCGATCCCCACCGGCCGCATCTTCCGTGACGGTCCTGTAAATCGGGCTTCTTGGCAGCCGGACGTTCCCGCGGAGCGTTTGTATCCCCGTTATGTCCCAATTTGCCATACGATTAGGTTGAGCCCCGTACCCTCCCGCTAGTCACGTCTTAGGGTTTACCGGCTGTTTCAGCTAGCGCAGGTCTAGGCATGGCGACGCGGCCGGCTCGACCGGTCTTTCGTGCGTCGCATGCCGTGCGAACATCTCCACTCTGGACGCGCGGTGTCACAGCCGAACACCGACGTTCGTCCCCTTCTCCGCTCGCGACGAAGCACGACCAGGCCGCGGTCATCGCTCCGCGAACTTGCGCCGTTTGGCAGCCATCACGCATTCGTGTGGCCGCTCGGCCAGTACTACGTGGAAGTCGCCGACGCGGCTTCTACGGTTCCGCTGGGGAGTTGGGCAACTGGCCCGGGGGTACGATTGGCGCCGTCATCAGCGACACGGCGAGGTCAAGCTCGTCGAGATCTCCGACAACTTCGGCGCAACAGCTCGATCCGATTCAGGTCGCCGAGCCTCGGCGAAACCTGATCGCCAAGCACAGCGCGCCTGAGTTCTCCCTACGGTGGCTCGCTGCTGCGACGGATGTCGAGCTTGCGGAGCGTCGTCTCACTGAGGAGCGTCATGCCAGCTTCGGCGAACGCCGTGGCGAGGGCTCCGGCGCTGGCGAGGTCGTAATCGTTGTCGAGGGCGTACTGACAGACCTGCCGGGCGATGCCGACGCCGCCGGCCGCTAGCAGAGGGGTGCGGCTGCCGGGCCGGCCGCCCGTCCTGATGATGTAGTCGTCGACCAGCTGGGTGACATGGTCGATGACCTCGTCCATCGCGCGTTCACCGATGCCGTGGCCGGGACCGCCCGGCTCGCTGCGGAACAGGAGATCGAAGCCGGCTCGGCGTTGGCCGGCGAAGCGAAAGAACGCCAGCATCGCGATCTCGATCACCTGGTCCACGGGCTCGCGGGTGGCGCGTTCGTACTGTTCGTAGAGCGTGGCCTTGAGCAGCCCGGCCTCGCGTTCCAGCACGCGGATGTAGATGTCCTCCTTGGATCCCAGCCGGGCGTACAAGGTTGGCTTCGTCGTCAGCGCGCGTTTGGCCAGGCCGCTCATCTGCACCGCGTGGTAGCCGTGAGCGTGGAACAGGTCGAGCGCGGCGTCGAGCAGCTCGTCGTCCGTGAAGCGTTGACGGCCGGGGCCGGTGGTTGTCATCGAAGAAGGCACGGCCGCTCGAACTTGACTTTCAGTAAACCGTCTGTGCTACTTTACTCCAGGTCAAGTGTACCGGGAGGAGCGGATGACGCGTAGAAATTGGTTCGGGAAGGCAGCTGCAGTAGTCGCCGTGGGCGCGGTGCTTGCGGTCGGTGCATCGGCGGCGGGCGCGGCGGCGATGCCGTTCTACGCCGTCCAGCGGGAGTACGTCAAGGTGCCGCGGGGGGTGATGCCGTGGGATCCATCGTGGTCGCCCGACGGGAGGCACATCCTGTTTGAGGACGACAACCACGGCGGCGAATGGCTCACCGATGCGGACGGCACGCACATGCACTGCCTGACGTGCGAGTGGACCGATAACCCGTCGATCATCGGCGGGTTCTCTTAGAGCCTGTTTCACAATGACGCGGCCACCAGGTAGCGCCAGCAGATGATCGCGCAGCCCAGGTGCATGAAGGCTTGGTGCATCTTGGGGTCGCGTTCATATCGGGTACGGAGTCGGCGGAATTGATGAAGCCAGCCGAAGGTCCGCTCGACCACCCAGCGGTAGACGCCGAGTCCTGACCCATGCTCGGTGGCGCGCCGGGCGATGACCGGCTTGATGCCGCGCTTCCAGACGAGGCGCCGGTACTTGTCGTGGTCATAGCCGCGATCGGCGATCACCTGTTTGGGGCGGTTGCGTGGGCGCCCGCGCCAGCCGCGAACCGGCTTGACCGAGTCGATCAGCGGCAACAGCTGGGTGACGTCGTTGCGGTTGGCGCCGGTTAGCTTGACCGACAGGGGAATCCCGTTCGCGTCGGTCAGGAGGTGGTGCTTTGAGCCCGTGCGCCCACGATCGACCGGGGATGGCCCCGTCTGGAGCCCCCCAAAAGCGCGCGGATCTGGCTTGAATCAGCGACCGCCCGGGACCAGTCGATCTCGCCGGCCCGGTTCAGTCGCTCGAGCAGCACATGATGAAGACGCTCCCACACCCCCGCTTCCTGCCACTCCCGCAACCGTCGCCAGCAAGTCACCCCAGAGCCGTAGCCGAACTCCTGCGGCAGGTCGTGCCAGGCGATCCCGGTATGCAGCACGTACAGGATGCCGTTGAGCGCTTCGCGATCATCCAGCCGCTTACGGCCGGGATAGCGAAACCGCCGCCCCGGCTGTGGGATCAGCGGACGCACCACCTCCCACAGCTCATCGGGAACCTCCACCAGCGACATCTCCACCTCCGACAGTCGACCACACGTGCCGGAGGTTTCGACGCTCAGCTACATAACCCCTCTTTCTGAAACAGGCTCTTATGTCTTCCCCGACAACAAGCGAATGCTCCTGGCCAACGAGCTGGGCGACAGCGTCTACATCTTGCAGTGCGCGCCGACCCTGTTCGAATGCCGCTCGCACCGCTGGCTGCCGGTCGACCTCTCGGGCGACGGAACGGGGGGTGAGCCGAACCTGGGGCGCCGGACCTATCACCTTGCCCCGGACGGGGTCCATGTCGGCTACACGATTACGCGACCGGATGGGCTTGTGATGATGGTCGCCGCCCTCCAGCGCGAGGCGACCAATTACAAGCTCGTCGACTATCGGGTAATCAACCCGACCGGACCCGCCAGCCCGCACGACACCAACCCCGACCGCTGGGCACACGGGGGGTCGCTCGACGAGTTGAAGTCGTTCGCGGACGGCGGACGCAAGGCGATCATCCTCGCCGAGCCCGAGGGCATCCCGCAGCAGGAGGAGGTCGATCTCGCCACCGGCAAGGTCACGCAGCTGACGGCGTACCCCGACTGGGACGAGGACGGCGCGATCTCACCGGACGGCAGCTCGCTGCTGACCGAGTCCTGGCGCACGCAGCATCGGCTGACGGCGCTCGGGCTGATGCCGCTCGCGCGCTCGTTCATCAACCTCTCCCAGGCGATCGTCGCGATCTACTACGTCTCGAGCCGCGAGGGCTTCGCCTGTGATCTGGAGCCGTGGCTGCTGCCGTCCGGGGGTGACCGCGGCGGGACGCTGATCGGCCAGCCGCTCAATCCGTATGGCGGGGGGAGCACGATTCCGGCCAACGACCTCGAGGGACAGCAGGTGTGGAGCCCCGACTCGACGCGCGTGCTGCTCCAGGGCCGCTCGCTGCTCCCACCGCCCGCCAACGCCAGCAGCTACCTCGACCAGAAGGGGCCCGCCCCGAGCGAGCTGATGATCGCCCACATCCTCCGCCCGCCGACCAGGCCGATCCCGGCCGTGAGGACCCGCGTCGGCACCTGGGCCCCGACTCCTCAGCAGTACCGCTCGAGCTTCGACATGCCCGGAACTCACGCCGTGTACGGCAAGCACTCGGGGACCGCGATGATCACGATCGACGGAAACATCGCCGCCGGTGAGTTCTCGGTCGTGTACCACGACTACAGCGACGACGGCAAGTACTTCCTCAACGGCACCCAGACGACGCACGGCAGCGTTGAGGCCACCGTCGCGATCACTGACAACCTAACCGCGACCAATGCAGCCGGACGGCCGGTGGGCTACCTGAACGCCAACCTCCAGTTCAGCCAGATCGAGCCCCCGCCGACGTCCGCCTCGGGGCAGTCGGGCGTCGCCATGGCCGGCACCGTGTCCTCGTCATGGATGGGCCACACTGCGTCGGGGCTCCCCACTGTCGGCGCGTGCGCGCGGACGATGCCCCGAGCACCCCGGATCGAGCTCTCCCCGCGGGTCCGGACGAGGGGTCGGATCGCGATCGTGACCGCGCGAGTCAGCTCCGACATCGACGGTGATATCCGCCCGGTCGAAGGCGCCACGATCAAGGCGGCCGGACGCTCGGCAACGACCAACCGCATGGGAATCGCGATGCTGAGGATCCCGGTCGGCGGCCATGGCCGCCGCGCGGCGATCCGCCTGACCGCCTCGGCCGGCAATACGTTCGTTCCCGCCGAGTCGATTCGCGCCTAACCCGACGGCGTGGGTTCGATCCCCACCGGCGGGCATCTTCCTTGATGGTCCTGCCGCTCAGCTTGAGGTCGATCTCAGCGCCGGAGTAGGCGCTCCTGAAGCTCGCGGAGCTCGGGAGCCGGCGTGGCGCCTAGGTCCTCGCGCAACCGCTGCCGCAGCTGCTCGTAGATCCGCAGCGCTTCGGCGCCGTTGCCACGGGCGGTGAGGATCTCCATCAGCAACGCGTGTCCCCGCTCGCGGTAGGGGGCGAGCGCGACGAGCTCGCGTGCCGCGCGCTCGCCGGGCGCAAGCTCGGATCCTCCGACTCCCAGTGCGACAGCCGCATAGCACTCGAGCGCGCATACGTGGATCTCCTCGAGCCGCCGGCGGTGCTCCTCGGCCCACGGGAGATCCTCGGCGGGGAGGAAGCCGCGCCGGGCGGTGAACATCGCGATCAGCGACGGTCCCCACCCGCGCACCCAGTCGCTCTGCGCGACCGCGGCCTCGGCGCGGTGGATCGCCTCCTCCGCCGCCTCGAGGTCAACCCACGCGCCGGCGGGCAGCTGGAGGTGTATCTCGCCGCGACCGCAGAGCACGTCGCTGCCGAGCACCGAGCGTAGGCGGGAGAGCAGCGCGCTGAGCGCGGCGTCGGCCCCGGCGGGCGCGCGGTAGGGCCACAGCGCTTCGATCAGCTGTTCGCGGGGAGTGGGCAGCGCTCTCGTGACGGTCAGGTAGGTGAACAGCACCCGCGCCTGCCCGGCGGGAAGCTTCGGTGTCAGCGCGCGGCCGTACAGCTCGACCGCGAGTCGCCCGCACAGCTGGATCCGGGTCTGGGGGTTGTCGGCCAATGTTGGTGCAAGGAGAATCGCAGAAGCCTGCAAACACGCGGCCGTAAGGTGGCGCTTAGGAGTAAGGAGTTGGTCATGGCGAAGGTCATCCGGTGCCAGTGCGGATTCCTCGGACGCGGCGAGACCGCAGACGAGGCGGCGACTGTGATCGAGGCGCACATGCGCACCGATCACCCAGAGCTCGTCGGCAAGGTCACCCGCGAGGACCTGATCGCGATGGCCGAAGAGGCATAGCCCGCCCGCCGCAAGCCGGTGGTGGCGGGGAGAGGAGAACGCGCAATGCAAGCAACAGCGCCGCAATTGGAGATGCCGGACGGCCCGCTCGTCACTGGCGACTGGCTGCAGCAGCACCTCGACCACCCGCGCCTTCGCGTGCTCGACGTGCGCGGCCGGCACCCGAGTTCGCCGCTGCCGCACGCCAAGCGCACCGAATACGTGGCTGCGCACGTTCCCGGGGCGTTGTTCGTCGACTGGGAGCACGACTTCATCGATACCGCCGACCCTGTCCCGGTTCAACTCGCCGGCCCCGACCAGTTCGCGGCGCGTGCCAGTGAATTGGGCATCCGCGACGGCGACGTGGTCGTCACCTACGACGACTACTACGCGATCTTCGCCGGCCGCATCGCTTGGGCGTTTCGCTACTACGGCGCTGAGTCGCGCGTGCTCGACGGCGGCTGGACCACCTGGCAGGAGCAGGGACGCCCGGTCAGCGACGAGGTGGTCGAGCCGCAGCCCGGGTCGTTCACCGCCAAGCTGCGACCGCGCCTGCGCCGCACGCTGACGGAAGTGGAGCAAGCCCGCGCGAGGGGGGCGACTCTCGTCGACGCCCGCCCGCGTCACCTGTTCCTCGGCGAGCAGGGCCTCGCCAACACCGGCCACATCCCGGGGTCCCGGTGCCTGCCCTACCAGGAGCTGGTCGACGGCGCCACCGGCTTGTGGGCCCTGCCCGACGCGGTCAGGCACCTGGTCCGCCATGCGGGGATCGACCCCGACCACCCGCCGCGCGAGCTGATCGCTACCTGCGGCAGCGGCGTCTCCGCGACCGTCGCGCTGCTGTCACTGGAGCGGATCGGGATCCACGCGGACGGCGTGTACGACGGCGCGTTCAACGAATGGAGCGCCGACGCGGCGAGACCGGTCGAGTACGACCGCAGTGCCTGAGGGGCCAGCCGTTTCCCTCCGGGTCGCTGAGGACGGTGATGTGACGAGGGTGTTGTCGTTGGCGAACAGTTCTGTTGCCACGGCATGGTTCTCGGCGTTCCGATCAGCGTGTCGCCGGTCGAGGATCGCCGCGCCGGACCCGTCGTAGCAGCCCCAGCCTACGCTGCGGCCGGCGGAGCATCTGCAAGGGTGACGCGTCCGGTCGCAGCCTGACCTCTTTGGCTATTCGCTCATCGGCAGCCTGCCGCAGGAAGTCGTCGATTCGGACTCGGCTCGCGTCGTATGTGATGTGGCTGGTCATCGCTTCTCCTGGTTTGGGGGCGCTGCTCGAATGTAAGAGGAAAGCGGCCAGGCGGTAAGGTCCAATTTCGTGTCGATTCAGTGGGCCGGTTTGGGTCCAGAATTGCTGCTGCGGCTGGACCGCGAGCTGGACGAGCCGCTGCGATCCCAGCTGGAGCACGCGCTTCGCGATGCGATTCGCTCCCGGCGGTTGGCGGGAGGCGAGCGGCTCCCGTCCTCACGCGCGCTGGCGCGCGAGCTGGGCATCTCGCGCGGGCTTGTGCAGGAGTGCTACGCACAGTTGTGGGCGGAGGGGTATCTGGTCACGCGGTCGGGCTCTGGAACCCGAGTGGCGGCGGGTGCGGTGCCGGAGGCGCCAGCTTCCATCGCCCAATCCGCGCCGGCACCGCGGCTCGCAGTTGACTTCCGTCCCGGGCGGCCGGACCTCGCGAGCTTCCCACGGACAGACTGGGCCTGGGCGATCCGCGAGGCGTGCCGAGGAGCGCCCGCCGACGCCTTCGGGTACGGCGATGCGCGCGGCAGCCGGCGACTACAGGAGGTGCTCGCCGCCTACCTGCGGCGCGTGCGGGGCGCGGTCGCTGATCCCGACCGAATGATCATCTGCACGGGCTTTTCGCAGGGGCTCAACCTGATGCTCCGCGCGCTCGCGCGCAGCGGCATCCGACGGGTGGCGCTTGAGGACCCCGGACACGTAGAACGCCGCGAGGTCGAGTGCTGGGGCCTCGACGCCGTGCCGGTCCCGGTCGATGAGCACGGCATCGACGTCGAGGCGCTCGCGGGCAGCGGCGCCGGCGCGGTCGTGCTGACGCCGGCCCACCAGTCGCCCACCGGTGTGATCCTCGGCCCGGAGCGGCGTCAGCGCTTGGTCGACTGGGCTGAGGCCGCGAACGCGACGATCATCGAGGACGACTACGACGCCGAATTCCGCTACGACCGCGAGCCGGTCGGTGCGCTCCAGGGCCTCGCTCCGCACCGCGTCGCCGCGATCGGCACCGCCAGCAAGGCGCTAGCACCCGCACTGCGGCTCGGCTGGATCGTCTGCCCGCCGCAGCTCGTCGAGATCGTGGCCGAGGAGAAGAACCGCGACGACCGCGGTTCGCCCGGGCTCGACCAGATCGCGCTCGCGGCGCTGATCGAGTCGGGCCGGTTCGACAAACACCTGCGGCGCATGCGCACGGTGTACGCCGCAAAGCGCCGGGCGCTGATCGACGCCCTCGCCGCGCACGCCCCCAACCTCGAGCTGCGCGGCCTCGCTGCCGGATTCCACGCCGTCGCGCACCTGCCGGACAGCCTCGACGAACAGGACGTCGTCGCTCGGGCCCGCGAACGGTCGGTCGGCCTCTACCCGATGAGCCGCTACCGCGCCAGCGGGCAGACCCGCCCACCACAGCTGGTACTCGGCTTCGGCGACCTGAGCGAAGCCGCGATCAAACGCGGCATCGCAACAATCTCCGATCTCCTCACGGGAGTCTCGGTCGCGGAGTCGTCGGGAAACGACGGCAATCCGGGTGCAGGAGGGCGTCGCGGCCGAGCTGGCTTCGGTACCTGATCGGTCTTCTGCAGGAGCCTGACCTATGCGCGCGTCGCCGAGGTTCGGTGACACGGCGAGCTGGACGTGGTATGGGACCACCAGCCCTCCAGGTCGGCGACCACGAGTGCCACTAGGGACTGAACGGTTACGGTTTTTGGTACCGAACGTTCCGCGGGAAACGCTTGTGGGTTTGCTAGGCCGGAATCACGCCGAGCTGTTTCATCTGCGAGAAGACGTCTACGACCCCCCAGGTCTCGGCGATTCGGCCTCCCGCGAGGCGGAAGATGAAGATCTCGTTGTAGGTGACGGATCTGCCGGTTGGCGCGAGGCCCATGTATTCACCCTGGTGGGTCCCAGTAACCGAGTTCCTGCTGACGACCTTGTCACCCTCCGCGATCAGAGCCTCGATCGTGACGTGAAGGTCGGAATAGGCCCCGTGTAGCTTTCCGAACACCTCCTTGAGTGCTTGCGCTCCGGTCGCTTCAATGGGCAATGGGGTGCGGATCACCGCGTCGGGCTCGACGAGCTCGTCGATCGTCTCTGAGATGAGGTCCGCATCGCCGGTGTTCATGGCGTGCTGGAAGCGTCTGATCGTGGCTTTGTTGCTTGTTTCCTCGGCTGCTGACACTTGGCTTCTCCTCCCAGCCCTTGGTGCTGGCCTTTCACGTCCGCGCCGTCTCGCGGGTTTATCCGAAAGACACGCGCCGAGCGAGGCATGTGACATGAACGACACGACTGGCTGGCTGAGCGCTTCGAGCCCACCCGGTTCAGCCGGCCGCGCGTTTGTATCGGTCGGCGAGACTCTTGAGTTCGCGAGCGAGCGCGGGGTGGTCGCTGGCATCGAAGTCTCGGTCGAGGTGGGCAACCCAGATCGCGAGTTGATGCGCCGAGTCCGAGCCGACGCTGGCGTAGCAGGATTGGTCGTCGATCGGTTCCACGATCACGGCCGCAGGGAGGTGCGGGATGACCTCGGAGGCGGATGCGTGGACTTTGATCCGCGCCCGGTAGCGCCACGTCGCGGTGCCGAGGCTCCGTTCGATGAAGCCGACCAGGTCCCCGCCCGGATCGGGGCGGCGCCGGAATTTCCGGCCCTGGTCAGCGCGCAGCTGTAGGCGATCGGCGCGGAAGGTTCGCCAGTCGTCCCGGCGCCGATCCCAAGCGACCACGTACCAACGGCCACGGGCGTGGACGAGGCGGTGCGGCTCCACGGTTCGGAGTACCGCCTGACCGTCGACCGAGTGGTATTCGAAGCGAAGCAATTGGCGGTCGCGGATCGCGGCGGCGATCGTGGTCAGGACGCTGGCGTCGACTGCGGATGAGGAGGGTGCGAGCGCGACGGTGCTCTCGTGCAAGGCGCGCACGCGGCGGTGCAGGCGGGCAGGTAGGACCTGGTCGAGTTTTGCCAGTGCACTGGCCGAGCTGTGCTCGATGCCGGTGACGCCGCCGCCGGCGGCGGCGCCTCTGAGCCCGATCGCGATCGCGACGGCCTCCTCGTCGTCGAGCAGAAGCGGCGGCAGCGAACTGCCGGCGCCGAGCTGGTAACCGCCTGCCGCGCCGGGCTCGGCGTTGACCGGATACCCGAGCGTGCGCAGCCGCTCGACGTCCTTGCGCACGGTGCGGGTGGTCACGGCAAGCTCATCGGCGAGCCGTGGGCCATTCCAGTCACGGCGCGCTTGCAGCAACGCCAGCAGCGACAGCACCCGGGCGGAGGTATCAAGCATCAGGCACAGGATCCCAGACCATGCGGAACAAACCCTTCCTGGTTGTTGCGTACGGTGTCGCCATGTCGAGCAGCAGCACCATCCACGAGTTCCAGATCTCGATTCCGGAGGGGGACCTGCAGGACCTCCGCGACCGGCTCGGGCGCACTCGCTGGCCGGGTACGTCGGCCAACGGCGGCTGGGAGCGAGGCGTCCCCCTGGATTACCTTCAGCACCTGGCGAGCTACTGGCGCGATCGGTTTGACTGGCGCGCGCAGGAGGCGGACCTCAATCGGTTCCCCCAGTTCCTGGCCACGATCGACGGGCAGCGGATCCACTTCCTGCACATCCGCTCGGCCGAGCCCGAGGCGCTGCCGCTGATCATCACCCACGGCTATCCGGCTCCGTGATCGAATTCATCCAGCTGGTCGGGCCTCTGAGCGATCCCCGCCGCCACGGCGGCGATCCACGCGACGCTTTTCACCTGGTGATCCCGTCGCTGCCCGGGTTCGCCTTTTCCGCCCCAGTTACGGGAGCGGGATGGCAGACCGCCCGCACCGCCAGGGCATGGGTGCAGTTGATGCACCACCTGGACTACGGGCGCTACGTCGCGCAGGGAGGCGACATCGGCGCCGGCGTCACGGGGATGCTCGGCGCGATCGACCCCGATGGGGTGATCGCCGCCCACGTCAACACCGATCCGCTGGCGACCGCGCTGATCGGCGACCGGATCGGCGTCGACCTCGACCGTTTCGCCGCCACCGAGCAGCTCTCACCCGCGGACCAGGAGCGAGTCAAGTTCCTGGCCCGCTACGCGACCGACGGCAAGGGCTATCTGCAGCTGCAATCAACCCGGCCCCAGACCGTCGCCTACGCCCTGACCGACTCCCCTGTCGCGCAGCTCGGGTGGATCGCGGAAAAGTTCAACGAATGGACAAAACCGCGCGCCGAGCTACCCGAGGACGCGGTCGACCTCGATCAGTTCCTGGCGTACGTCAGCCTGTACTGGTTCACCCGCACCGGCGCCTCGGCGGCCCACTTTCTCCACGAAGCCGCGCACTCGACCGAATGGCTCGCCCCTTCCGGGACCCCGCAAGGTTGGGCGCTGTTCGCAAGAGACGCCGTCACCCGCCGGCTGCTCGACCCCGACCACCGCATCGAACACTGGACCGAATACGAACGAGGCGGACACTTCGCCGCCATGGAAGCGCCCGAGCTGCTGATCGAGGACATACGCGCCTACTTCCGGCCTTTCCCATGAGACTGCACATGGGGGATGGCGCCTTGAGACTTCGGTCACCCGGGAGAATCCCGAGCGACCCCAGGAATGTCCGTATGCTGCCCGCGTGTCGGCTCGTCCTCGCCCTGTGAACGACGCCCGCTGGGCCACCTTTGATTGTTACGGCACGCTCGTGGACTGGAATGCGGGCATCCAATCCGAGCTCGAGCGGCTTTTCGGAGCCGATCGGGGAGCCCGGCTGCTCGGCCGTTATCACGCGCTCGAGCTGCGGGTTCAGAGGGACAACCCCGGTGCTCGCTACCGGCACGTGATGGCCGCCGTACTGGCTGAGCTCGCGCGCGAGACCGGTCGTGAGCTGACTCCGGACGATCGCGATGCGCTTGGGCGCTCCCTGCCTCGCTGGCCGGTGTTCCCCGAAGCGGCGGAACAGCTCGAGGAGGCGCGCCAGCGGGGCTGGCAGCTGGTCATACTCTCGAACAGCGACCGCGATCTCATTGACGCGTCAATAGAGGCGATTGGTGTGCCATTCAACGGCGCGATCGTGGCGTCCGAGGTCGGCTCGTACAAGCCCGCATTGGGGCACTGGCGCGCCTTCTATGAGGCGACGGGGGCAGATCGTGAGCGGCACGTGCACGTGGCCCAGAGTCACTTCCACGACATCGTGCCGGCACGCGAGCTGGGGATCCGTTCGGTCTGGATCAATCGGGTTGGCGAGCGTGCGGAGGCCGCGCCCACACGCGAGCTCCCCGATCTCCACGGGCTGGCGGACGTGCTCGACGAGCTCGTGCCGTAGGCTGGCGTTCGGTAAGGCTCGCTCCGCCCCACGGGTGAAGACATATCGCCTACCCGAGGGCGGCGCCCGCGGACTGTCAGGCGGGGGGCAGCCGTGGCCGGGTCGTCTCGAGCGAATGCGCGCAGGAGGCGAGCATCCCGCGCAGGACCTCGACGCTGTCAGCGTCGAGCGCTCGAAGCATGTCGGCCTCGATCACATCCATCGAACGATCGCAGCGCTCAAGCACCGTCAGGCCCTTGGCCGTGACGCTCGTACGGAGCACTCGCCCGTGGCCGGGATCGGGCCGGCGCCGCGCGAGTCCACGTCTCTCGAGCGCCGAGACGACGA
Source organism: uncultured Solirubrobacterales bacterium (assembly GCA_963731355.1). Lineage (GTDB taxonomy): Bacteria > Actinomycetota > Thermoleophilia > Solirubrobacterales > Solirubrobacteraceae > Palsa-465. The sequence continues at coordinate 286,536 of CAVSUS010000014.1, forward strand.
GGTTCATGGCCTGCGGGGTGACGAATGCCCACCGTGCCAGCTGCGCGCAAGACATGCCGTCGCGATGGCGCAGCACGCTCAGCGTCACGTACTCGGTAGTCGTGACCCCGTGTGCGCGGACAGCCTCGTCGAGCCGTGTGCGCAACCGCCGCTCAACGCGGTAGACGAGATACCCCACGCGCGCTTCGGTGGCCGGCTCGACGCCGACCGGCGCGGCTCTGGCTAATGGCTTCATTCGCGGGAGCGCATGTCGACTGATGCACAGGGTAGGCGGCACGCCTCCGCCAGACCCGCACGCGGGCGCCCGCCGGCGTCCCGCCGCCGGCGGGTACCGCGCGGTAGCTAGCCGCGGTGCCGGGACGATCCGGAGCCGGTTGACCGTGTGGCCGAGGATGATCCCGCCCGGCCGAACGAGTGCGAGGTGGGCGGGATTGCCGCGGTCAGCTTGTTCGGCCAGTACGGGATGAAGTCGCCTCCGCCCAGGCTGGAGGGGAGCGCCCCAGCGGCGGCGTTGAGTTGATCGGCGGTGGCGACGTTGCCCCACCTGCCGGTGGCCACGCGGGACTCGAGCGCGTGCAGGCCCGCGATCAGGTCTGCCGATGTGAAGTTGCAGTGACCCTGGGCTAGCACGAATGCCTGGCGGAGCAACACGCTGTCCCCAGCCCGCACCACGAGCCGGTGGTAGTAGTTCTCCTGTTGGACGGGCACCAGCTGGTCGGAGACCGTGTGGAGGTCGAGCTCCGGCACCTGGAGGCGGCCGGTCGGAACAGACGTCCGTGTCAGCCACCGGTACGCTGCCTCGTCGGGTCGGAGGTTGGCGTTGCGCTTGAGGGCCTGTAGGTCACTGCGCAAGCTGAGCCCGGCGTCGTTGTACAGAGCCCGGACCTCCGGGTAGTAGGACGACTCGTGCAGCAGACGGCTGAAGTCGACTCCGACCGTGCCGCTTCCCTCGCCGCCCGCGGCCGCCTCGATCTGATCGCGGCCCTCGACGATGAAGGTGAGGGCGTTGGACGGCCCTGACACGAAGTAGTCGTCGAACTGGCCCTGCTCCTGTCCGGCGTAGTCATAGATGTTGGGGATCGACGAGCCGCCCCACGGCGACACGTTGAGGAAGGCGCTGACCAGTGCAAGCCGCGCCCGGCCCTGCGGCGTCCCCTGAGCGGCCTGGGCGGCGGCAAGCAGCTTGGCCGCACTCGCTGCGCTGTCAGCGAAGCCTTGCGACGGGCCGTCGATGAAGTTCGTCAGCTGAATGTGCTCGGAGGGCGCGAGCAGCTGGCTGAGGGCATACTCGCCGTCGAGCTGATACTGGTTGAGGTTGTTGGCCCCGGCGACGATTCCGCACGTCGTCAGCGCGCCGTCGAGACGACCGCGTGAATCCTGGTCCTCGAGCGCGCTGATCAGGCCTCCCATCGAGGTACCGAACGCGAACACCTTTGTTGGAGCGGACGGCAGAACCGTCCGGTCGACGACCGCCAAGGTCTCAAACTGATCGCGAACGGCGCTCCCCAGTGCCCACCAGGAACCGTGGGGATCATAGGACGAGCCGGCCATCGCGTAGCCCATACCCAGGAGAGCCTGCTGGGTGGTGGGGTCCGGGGCATCGGCCGCGTTCAGCGGCCCGTACCCGTGGCTGTAGAGCAGTAGGGTGCCGTTCCAGTTGGTCGGTACGTCGGCGATCCACGTAGCGCCGTCCGGCAGCGTTCCCGTGTAGTGCGTTGATGCCGGCGCCGCAGTTGCGGATCCCGCCAAAAACAGCGCGGCCGCGCTCACAAGCGACACCGCCAGTCCGATCAGTCGCGCACGTGGTTGCTTCATGGCAAACCCTCCCTCTACGTAGATGCGCCGGCCCAGGGCGAGACGGCCTCCTCTCTGGCGACGACCCTATTAATCATCAAGCGCATTGTCAAGGTAATTGATGCTCTGGCGGTCTGCGCGGGGAGACCATCTCGGCGATGGTCTAGAAGTCGTCTTGCGCGGGCAGGCCGGCGTAGTTTTCGGCGAGGCTCGTCGCCGCTGCTTTTGATCGCTCGAGATATTCGAGGCGCGCAAGTTGCAGCTTGCGATCGAACGGTCCGCGCCCCAGGTCGTGTAAGAGCTGGGTCATGTAGTTGGAGAAATCCTGCGCGCGCCACACGCGGCGAAGCGCGGTCTCCGAGTAGCGCTCGAGGCCCGCGCGCGATCCGGTGCGGTACCAGCGGACGAGGGCGGCGGCAAGCAGGCGGGCGTCGTTGACGGCGAGGTTCAGTCCCTTGGCGCCGGTCGGCGGGACGATGTGCGCGGCGTCGCCGACAAGGAACAGGTTTCCGCACCGCATCGGCTCACACACGAACGTTCGCATCGGCGTAATGCCCTTGTCGATGACCTGGCCCTCGTTGACGCGCCAGCCGTCGGCGGCAAGTCGCATCTGCAGCTCTTCCCAGATGCGGTCGTCCGACCACGCGTTGATGTCCTCGTCTTGCCGCACCTGGACGTAGAGGCGGCTGACTCTCGGGGAGCGCATCGAGTAGAGCGCGAACCCGTGCTCGTGCCACGCGTAGATCAGCTCGTCGGTGGCGGGCGCTGCTTGCGCGAGGATCCCCAGCCACCCGAATGGATACGTGTACTCGTGCTCCGTGAGCACACCCGGGGGCACGGACTCGCGGCACACGCCGTGGAAACCGTCGCACCCGGCGATGAAGTCGCAGTCGAGATCCTCGCTCTCGCCCTCGAGGCTGTAGGTGACCCGCGGCCGGTCTGACTCGAAGTCGTGCGGGGCAAGGTCCGCGACCTCGAAGTGAATCGTCCCGCCGCGCTCAAGCAGTCCGTCGGCCATGTCCCTGACCACCTCCTGCTGGGCATAGATCGTCACGTGACGCCCGGTCAACTCGGTGATCGGGATGTGCACCGTGCGCCCCGGTCGGCGCAGGTAGATCCCGTCGTGCTGAAGTCCCTCGCGCGCCAGTCGCTCCCCAACCCCGAGCTCGTGCATCAGATCGACCGTGTTCTGCTCGAGCAGCCCGGCGCGGACGCGGTGCTCGACGTACTCGCGGGTGCGTTTCTCGAGTACGACCGATTCGATCCCCTCGCGCTGGAGCAGGAGCGCTAGGCTCAGTCCCGCCGGCCCCGCCCCCACAATGCCCACCTGCGTGCGCATCTACCACCGCGGTTGCTCGGGATCTGGGACAGTCTCGTTTCCGTCGCCCCATCGCTCGGCTCTCGACCGCTCGACGGCGCTGACCAGATCGCGCAGGTACACGAGATGCTCGCGCATCGCCCGCTCCGCAGCGACGGGGTCGCAGCGCATGATCGCCTCGAGCAACCCGCGATGCTGATCGGCGATCATGCTCTCGACGACCGCGGGTTCGATCACGGATGCGATGCGCGGCTGGAGGACATCGACGATCCACCTGGTGAACGCTCCGGCAAGTCGGTTGTCGGCGATCTGCGCGATGAGGTGATGAAGCCGGGCGTCAAGCTCGGTGATGCGGGCAAGATCGCTTCCGGCGGCGTTGATCTCATCGATGAGTGCCTGGAGTTCGATCAGGTCACCCTCGCCGGCTCGCTGTGCCGCGAGCCCGGCCAGCGGTACCTCCAGGAGGATGCGGGTCTCGAGCAGCTCATCGAGTTCGATGCTTTGGGCGTCGAGCATGGTCGCAACCGCGGCGCTCACGCTCAGGCCAATGCCCTGCTCGGGTGTAGCGGCCACGAAGATCCCACCACCCGGTCCCTTTGAGGCGCGGACGAGGTGCTCGCTGGAGAGCAGCCGCAGAGCCTCACGCAAGGTCGGCCGGCTGACGCCGAACTCGCGGGCGAGATCCTCCTCGCGGCCGAGCCGGTCTCCCGGCTCCAACCGCTCGGCCAGGACGAAGCTGCGAATCCTCTCCGCCACAGCTTCGCTGGTGCTCGGCAAACCGGTCGGACTGTCAGGTTGTCCAGTCACTCTCACTGCGACCTGCCGCCGGTCCTCAGCCGGCGAGGGAGAACCTGTCGCTGGTCGACCACTCGGCGGGCCTTGCCGCTGTCCGTGGGCAGGATTCCCGGTTTGAGGGGGACGATTCTCACCCGCAAGCCGAGGCTGGTGCGCAGGCGAGTCTGGATCGCTCGCGCCTGGCTTGGCTGCGCGAGCTCCACCTCAACTTTTACCTCGTCCATGGCTGACGGCTCGGTGTAGAAGGTGATGCGAAATTCGCCAATCTCGTCGGACTCTCGTAGTACCTGCTCGATCGCCGAGGGGAAGACGTTCATCCCCCGGATCACCACCATGTCGTCGGTGCGCCCCAGAATGCCGCCGGGAAGCCAGCGTCCCGGATGGCGAGCGGGACAAGGCTCCTCCCGGCGTTCCACCACGTCTCCGGTGCGATAGCGAATCGCCGGAAAACCTTTGCGCCCGACCGCTGTGACGATCAGTTCGCCGACGTCGCCGTCGCCGACCGGCTCTTCGGTTTCGGGGTCCAAGATGTCGGCGACGAATTCGCGCTCGTTGACATGCACGCCGCTGCCCTCCGAGCACGGGTAGCCGAACGCGCCGACCTCCGACAAACCGGCGTGGTCAAAACAACGAGCCTGCCATAGCTCTTCGATCTGCGAGCGGACCGCCGGCAGCGAGGCGCCCGGCTCGCCGGTGCAGATGATCCGGGTCACCGAGCGCAGGGCGTCGGTGAGTCCGGTCTGATTGGCGACCTTGGCGAGGCGGATGGCGTAGGAGGGGGTGCAGACCAGGCTCGTCGCCGAGTACTCGCGGATCGTTTCCAGCCGCTGTACGGAATCCATCCCGCCGAGCGCGATCCGGTTGGCGCCGACGGCGCCGGCGCCCTCATAGGAGGCCCAGAACTGGATGTAGGGTCCGAACGAGCACGCGAGCGCGACGAGGTCAGTGGGCCCAACTCCGGCGGCGGCAAACACATCGTGCAGGCAAGCCCGCCACCATGCCCAGTCCTCCTCGGTGTCGAGCACGCGCAGCGCAGAACCGGACGTGCCGCTCGTCTGATGCAGATGGACATACCGCTCCGGGGGGTAGGTGAGGTTGCGACCGAATGGCGGGTAGGCGAGCTGATCGCGAAGCAGCTGGTCCTTGTCGACGGGCCGAATTCGGGACAGATCTTCCAGCGAGTTGAGCGTGACACCGTCGAGGCGCTCTCGCTGAAACTCATTCGAGTGAGAGACCTCCGCTATCAGGTCATTCAGGCGGTCGAGTAAGGACGGCTGCTCCTCGACGGCCGAAAGGTCGGGCGCGGTCACGATCCCGTCCTCCGGCTCACCAGGGTCCGTAGCGTGTGCCCGACGGGCATCAGCCGGATGTTGAAACGGTCGACCAGCGCGCCCCACAGCCCGCGCGGAAACACGAGCGTCACCACGATCGCCACGGCGCCCAGGCCGACGAGATACCAGCTGCCGCTGCCCTGGAACTCCTGCTGCACCCCGAACAGAACGAGCGCTCCCAACACGGGACCTTCGAACGTTCCCAGTCCGCCGAGCAGCACCATGAAGATCATGTACGCGGTCCATTGAATGCCGAAGATCGAGTCAGGAGTCACCGTCAGCGTGTTCGCCATCGTGATAGCTCCGGCCGCGCCGCAGCCCACCCCCGCGAGCAGGAACACGATCCGTTTGGCTCGGGCGACAGGAACGCCGACCGACTCCGCGGCGCGCTCATCATCGCGGATCGCCTGCAGCGCGCCACCGAGGCGACTGCGCAGAAGCACGAAGCTGGCAAGGATCAGCGCCGTCATCAGCGCGAGCGCAACCCAGTAGGTGTAGGCCTGGCGATCCGCGGGCGCATAGACATTGAGCGCGTCGAGCGAGCGGCCGGTGCCGCCGCCGATCGACTGGTCGTTGGTGACCAGCAACCGGAATATCTCGGCCACGACCCATGTGCCGATCGCGAACTGCCCGCCGCGGAGCCGGAACACCAGCAGCGAGATCGGCAGCGAGATCAGGCCCGCGAACAGCGCCGCTAACACCACCGCGACGTAGCCGTTGATCCCATGATCGGTGAACACGATCACCGCATATGCGCCAATCCCGATGAACGCCTGCTGTCCGATTGACACCAGACCGGCGAACCCCGCCAGCGCGTTCCACATCGCGGCCAAGATGATCAGCACGAACAGCTCGGTGAGCTTCTCGGTTGTGTTCGGCCCGAACCAGAACGGGATTAACACCAGGATCACCACGATGCCGGCGGTCGCCGCGCTGAACAGCAGCGAGACGCGCGTCCACCGCTGCACGGTGGTCGAGGCCGGGGGGACTCGGCCGGTGACCTCTGCCGTGGATGAATTCACGGCTGTGTCTCCCGGGCGGCGAAAATGCCCTGGCTGCGGAAGGCCAGGACGAGCAGAAACAGCACGTTCCCCGAGACGATTGCCCACTCAGCGCCGAACGCTTGTGCCCCCACGGTCTGGGCCACGCCGAGCAGGATGCCGCCGACGAGCGTTCCCCAGAGCGAACCAAGCCCCCCGATGACTACCGCCTCGAAGGCGAAGATCAGCTGCGAGGGCCCAAGCGTCGGATCGAACGAGGATCGCATGCCGAAGAAGGTCCCCGCCAGTGCGGCGGTGGCGAGCGCGATGGCCGTGGCGATGGCGTACACGCGCTTGGCATTGATGCCGACCAGCTCGGCGATTCTGGCGTCATCGGCCGTGGCGCGCATCGCTCGGCCCAGTTGGGTGTAGGACAGGAGCAGCTGGAGCCCTCCGAGCACCAGCACGGCCACGGCGAAGATCACTGCGCTCAGCGCCGAGATCGAGATCTGGCTGGTGATGCGCCAGCTCGCCGTGGTGAGAGCACCCGCGCTCAGCGAGTGGGTGTCGGGGGAGAAGATCTCGAGCAGCATGTTGCCGATCACCACCGACAGGCCGAACGTGGCCAGGAGCGGCGAGAGCTCGCCCCCGCGCAAGCTGGGGTTGAACATCGCGTACTGCAGCGCGTAACCCACCACGGCCGCGCCCGGAAGCACGATCAGCAACGCCGCGAATGGCGAGAGCCCGATGTGCTGGGAGATGACCAGCACCATGAATGTCGCCAGCAGCGCGAGATCACCGTGTGCCAGGTTGATGATCCGCATCACCCCGAACATCAGCGACAGGCCGCACGCAAACAGCGCGTACAGACCGCCCAGCAGGATCCCCTGGATGACGGCATCGATCCAGGTCACGGCGCGTCCTCCCTCGAGCCGACCTCGACGCCGCCTCGGCGCAGCCCGAAGTACGCCTCGGTCACCTGCTCGCGCGTCAGCTCGCCCGAGCGACCTTCGAGCACCAGGCGGCCCTCGAGCATGCACGCCACCCGCCGGCACAGAGCCATCGCCCGGCCGAGGTCCTGTTCGACCAGCAGCACCGTCGTTCCACCCTCGATCACCGTCGTCAGCGATCGGTAAAGGCTCTCGACCACCACCGGGGCGAGCCCGAGCGATACCTCGTCCAGGAGCAGGAGCCTTGGGTTGGTCATCAGCGCACGCCCGATCGCGGTCGCCTGACGCTCGCCTCCTGAGAGGACCGCGGCCCGGCTCTTGCGGCGCGCCGCCAGCATCGGAAATGCGTCGAGGACTCTGTCGAGCGTCCAGGGCCCCGGACGCTCCGCGACGCGGAGGTTCTCCTCGACGGTCAGGCTGGGAAAGAGATGGCGTCCCTCGGGCACCAGTCCCATCCCGAGCGCCACCCGCTTGTAGGCCGGCAGCCGGATGATGTCGCGATCACCGAATACGATCCGACCACGGGACGGGCGGTGGCCGCCGGCGATCGCACGTAGCAGCGTCGACTTTCCCGCGCCGTTGGCTCCGACCAGCGCCAGCGTGTCGCCCTCCTCGAGGGTGAGGCTCACACCGCGAACGGCCTGAAGCAGACCATGGCGGACTTCCAGATCACGAATCTCGAGCAGGCTCATACGGCGCTACCCAGATACGCGTCGACCACGGCTGGGTCGTTCATCACCGATTGCGGGTTGCCATCGGCGAGGATCGTCCCCGAGGCCAGGCAGATCAACCGCTCGGCCACCCGCAACAGCGCGTGCACGACGTGCTCGATCCAGATGATCGTCAATCCCGCGGCGTGAAGCCGCTTGATGTGATCCACCAGCTCGTCGGTCTCGGGCTCGGTCAAGCCCGCGGCGATCTCGTCCAGTAGCAGCACAGAGGGCTCGGTAGCCAGTGCCCGCGCAAGCTCCAGGCGCTTGCGGTCAAGCAGCCCGAGCGTGTCCCCGCGCCGGTTGCCGAGGTCGAGCATGCCCGTGGCGTGAAGCGCCTGAAGCGACCTGTCGTTGGCGCTCGAGCCTCGCAGACGCCCGCCCATCGTTGCGGCAACCAGGACGTTTTCGAACACCGTCATCCCACCGAACGGTCGGGGAATCTGGTGCGTGCGCCCGATGCCGAGACGGCAGCGAGCGACCGCGCCGAGGCGACTCACGTCTCGCCCCGAAAGCAACACGCTTCCCCGGTCAGCCCGTGTGGCGCCGGCCAGCAGATCCAGCAGCGTCGTCTTCCCCGCACCGTTCGGACCGACGATCCCGACCGCGGAGGCATCGATGACATCGAGCGTTATGTCATCGAGCACGCGCAGCGCACCGAACTGCTTTGAGAGCCCCCGCGCCGTCAGCGCCTGGCTACCCGCCGGCACGGCGGCACTTGACCCTTGTTCGACGCCGTCCGTCAAACCGATCCGTACGGCTTGAGCTTCGCCTGGATCGGGATGCTCGGATCTTGAGCGTGCTCGGTCATGAGAAGGTCGAGCGGGAACTTCGAGCCGGGCTTGGAGGGGTACCACTGGCACCCCGGGATTATGGTGTCGACGGCATTCTTCACCGGACCCTTGGTCCAGTCCAGGTGCCCCATCGGAGTGTCGACCTTCAACGTCGCGATCGAATTGGCAAACCCGACCTTGTCCTTTGGATTCGGAGCGTGCTTGATCGCCGCGATCCCCACGTCCCACAGCGCGAAATCGGCGCCAAGCTGCTGCGTCCACTGCTTGCCGGTGGCCTCGTAGCCCGCCTGCATCTGGGGCCCCGAGAGCCCGGTGAGGGACGAGGAGTACGGCCACACCGGGTGCCAGTATGCTGCGGTCGCCAGGCCCGGACCGAGGTTGCCGAGCGCCTCGACCTGCGAGGGAAACAGACCGGTCTTGGCGATCTGCGGGATGATCGGCTTGTACCCCTGCTGGATTGCCTGGCGCCAGAACGTGGCGAAGTCAGGGGGCAGCGGGAATGTGTTCAGGATCTCGCAGTGATGGGACTTGAACAGCGCGATCTGCGAGGAGAAGTCGTTCAGGCCATCGTTGTAGGGGCCCGCGTCCACGACCTTGAAGCCGCCCTTCTCGAGCAGGGGGATCAGCCCCATGCGAATCGCGTTGCCGTCCGCGTCGTTGGGGTAGAGCGCTCCGACCACCTTGTTGGTCGGTAAGAGGTGCCATTGGCTGATATAGGTCGCGGCGAAGTTCTCGACCCCGAACGAGAAATGGTACGTGTACTTGTACGCCGCCTTGTTACCGGGCTTGGCTCCGCGCCCGTAATACCAGGACTCCCAGGGGACGACAGTTGAGATACAGGGGGTGCCTGCCGCTTCACAGGCATCGGAGACGGGGTTGACCACCTCCGGAGTCGAGGTGGTGAGCATCAGGTCCACATGGGAGCCGTTGATCAGCCCATTCGCAACCGAGGCCGCGACCTGCGGGCTGGACTGGCTGTCCTTCTGGATGATCTCGATCGAGTAGTGCTTGCCGTCGCCGCCGGTGACGCCGCCGGCGACCGCCTTGCGCACCACACCGAGGACGTAGGAATCAGGTTCGCCGAACGACGCCGCCTCACCCGTGAGCGGGCTCACGTAGCCAATCCGGATCGTGTTTGAGGTGCTGCTCGAGCCGCCCTTGTTGACCCCGCACGCGGCGAGCACGCCGCCCGAGCTGAGCAGCATTCCCGCCGCACCCGCCCGCTTGACGAACTCGCGCCGCCCCAACAGCTCATTCCGGTTCTCGCTCATCTCTCCTCCGCACATCCCGTAGTGGTGGTCGGCGCGCCCGCCAATGGCGGCCAGCGCGCCGGCGGATAATAGACCTGACTTGAGGGGAAGTGCAAGAAGTACCTGGGCTCGCGACAAATGTTTGGCATTCCACGGCGCTTCTTGCTGGCGCGGCAGCTGATCGGGGGACGACCCCGCTGTGATCGCGATCGGATCCAGGGTGCGGAGTCGGATCAGGCGGGACGGCGAAGCCAGCGATTAGGCGGCGCCCACTTGGTTCCAAGCTTACGAACAAAACTAAGGCTTGACAGAAAGATCAGAACTTTTCCTCATCGCGCACGTGAGCTATACGCAGCGCGACGAGCCTGAGATCCTCGTCAGCGCGGTCTCAACCGACGCGCGGATCCGGCCACGGCGACTCTCCGTCCGGGCTCGCGAGCACCACCAAGTAGCCGTCGGGGTCGCGGAGCCATAGCTCGCGATGGGCGGGACCGCCCGGCCCGTCCGGGGGGTTGCGGTGCGGGGGCAAGACGATCTCGGCCTCCAGCGCCTGGGCACGACCGACCGCGGCGTCGAAGTCGTCGATCTCGAACCAGAGCGCAACGCCATTGCCGTAAGGGCGCTTTGAGGGATCGCCAATCCTGCCATGGTGGTGCTCGACGTCGAAGGCATGCAGCTGGAGCACGAGCGTGCCGTCGCGAAGCAACCGCTCGTACTCCGCGCCGCCATGCCCGCTCTCGCAGGCCAGAAGCTCCTGGTAGAAGCGACTGCTCCGCTCAACATCTGCCACCGAGATAAGCGGCTGGGGATGCACCGCCGCGAGTCTAAAGCGGGGCGCGCGTGGTGCACGGAGCTACGGGTTCACAGGTACACGATTCGCGAGAGCAGGTCGTTGAGCTGGTCGCGCTGCTGCCCGGCGAGCGGCGTGAGGAACCGCTCCTCGGATTCGGCCAAGAGCGTGAACGCCTGGAGGCGGACGCCTTCGCCGGCGGGGGTTAGGGCGACCGCATAGGCCCTCCGATCGTGCTCGTCGCGCTCTCGCACGACGAGCCCCTTGCGCTCGAGCGAGGCGCCGACCTTCAGGATCGTGGTCCGGTCCAACCCGAGGATGTCCGCGATCCGGCTTTGCGAGAGCGGTGACTGCTCGGCGAGGACCGCGAGCACGCTGTACTCGCGAGCCGAGATTCCGAGCGGCTCTAGATCGCGCTCGCTCATCGCACGCGCGTGAGCGGCGGCGCGCGCCAGCATGTAGGCGGTCCGCCCGGACAGAGTCTCGGGCAGAGAATCCGGATCATCGAAGCTCATCTGTTCGGCCGCCCCGTGTCGCACGATCGTCAGCGCTGATGTACAGTAACGCTGTCAATTGCCTCAGCACCGATCGAAGGGAAGACTGATTCTAGTTGCGATCGCAACCGCGCGGGGAGCGCGGCAATGAGCGCGACCCGGGCCAGTGAGACCGGCGCGCGGCGTGCCGGCGCCGCCGCCCTGCTGCTGATCTGCGCCGGTCAGTTCATGCTCGTGCTGGATATCTCGATCGTCAACGTCGCATTGCCGACGATCCAGCGGCGTCTCGGGATGTCGCAGTCCGAGCTGCAGTGGATCGTCACCGGCTACACGCTCACGTTCGGCGGCTTCCTGCTACTTGGCGGGCGGATGGCGGACGTCTTCGGGCGCCGGCGGATGTTCATGCTGGGCCTCGCTCTGTTCGCGAGCGCGTCGCTCGTGGGCGGCTTGGCGCAGAGCGGGACGATGTTGATCCTCTCGCGGGGTGTGCAGGGCCTCGGCGGCGCCATGGTTTCCCCGGCCGCGCTTTCGCTGCTGACGACCACCTTCCACGAGGGTCCCGAGCGCAACCGCGCAATCGGGGTGTGGGGGGCGGTAGCCGCCAGCGGGGGCGCCGTGGGGGTGCTGATGGGCGGGATCCTGACCGAGGCCGTGACCTGGCGCTGGGTGTTCCTGGTCAACGTTCCGGTCGCCGCCCTGGTGATCTCGCTCGCTCCGCGAGTACTGGCCGAAGGGCGCGGCGAATCCAAGCACCGACCCGATCTTCCCGGTGCGACGGTCGTAACCACCGGTCTGATCGCACTCGTGTTCGGACTCAGCCAAGGAGGGCAGCACTCGTTCTCAGATCCGCGGGCGTGGGCACCGCTGCTCCTCGCGGTCGTTCTGCTGACCGTCTTCGTCGCGATCGAGCAACGCGTGCCCGACCCACTGTTGCCGTTCAGGATCTTCCGGGTCTCGACCGTCGTAGGCGCCGATCTGGGGATGCTCCTGCTTGCGGCCTCCATGTTCGGAATGGTCTTCTTCCTGACGCTCTACCTGCAGCGGATCCTGCTTCTGTCGCCGATTCAGACCGGCTTGGCGTGGCTTCCGATGACGGCCTCCATCGCGGCCAGCGCGCAGCTCGCGACGCGCTTCGTGGGGCGTATCGGAGTGAAGCCCCTGTTTGTCGGCGGGCTGCTGCTCTCATCCGGCGGAATGGCGCTGCTGAGTGGCGTATCGCCGCACGGGAGCTACGCGGCGGATGCCCTGCCGGGACTGGTCCTGATTTCACTCGGGATGGGGCTCGCCTTCACCACCGCCACGGTCGCGGCCACTGCGGGCATCAGCGATAGCGAGCAGGGCCTCGCGTCCGGGCTGCTCGTGACCAGCCAGCAGGTCGGGGCGTCGATCGGCCTGGCGGTGCTGAGCGCGATCGCCGCCGCTCAGACGCGCGCGTCGGTTGGGCCGCCGGCGGTCGCGCTCGTGGACGGCTTCCAGATCGCGTTTCGCGTCGCGGTCGGCTTCGGGATCGCCGGGGCTATCGCTGTCGCGGCCCTGGTCCGCGACGACGCCTGCCTGGCCGAGCTGCGACGGCGCAAGTTGCGATCGCTGGTACACCGCCAGATCACCCAGCCGGTGAACGGTCAGACCTCACCCTGTTGGCCGGCCGTCGCTGACCTCCACCAGGGGCAGGCGACGGTGCCCGCTGAGGCGGTGGCGGACGCCTGAGGATGCGCTGGCCACCGCGACAAGGGGCGGGCGGCGACAGACCGCCACTGGTTGCCGCAGCCCGGTAGGCCGCTAGCCTCTCGGCTGAGTGACCGGACAGCGCGTCCTTGCTCTGGTACTTGGCGTTCTCGGGGTGCTCGGCATCGTCGCGGGGATCATCTACTTCGCCGAGCCCGCGAAGTCCCTTCCCTCGGTGCTGCCAGGCCACATCTCGGGCTCGACCGCCCACCGAACGCTCCGGGGGATCGCCGCCCTGATCATCGGCCTAGGGCTCCTGGCGCTGGCGGGGGTGGCGGCAAGCATGGGTCGCCGCCGGTCCATGTAGCGCCGTTCACGGCTAGCCACGCCGCCGGATCGTTCCGTCGCACGCCGTCGCCGCGGCGGCGAGCTCCAGGTACGCGGCTCCGGGTGACGCCTGACTGAAGATCGCCGATCCGGCGACCAGGAGGTTGGCGCCGAGCTGCACGCAGTCGCGCGCCGAGGCGCGGTCAATGCCGCCGTCCACCTCGACCGCACACCGGTCGGGCAGCAGCGCGCGCACGCGCTCGATCTTCGGACGAGTCGCCGCGATGAAGCGCTGGCCACCCCATCCGGGATCAACGGTCATGCAAAGTACGACGTCGACGACTTCGAGGAGAGTGGTGATCGCTTCCGCGGGCGTTCCGGGATTGATGGCCAGGCCGGCGAGACAGCCCGTGTCGCGGATCGCTGCCAGCGTGTAGTGGATGTTGGGTGTGGCCTCGTAGTGGACGGTGATCACGTCGGCGCCCGCGACCGCGAATGCCCCGACCTGGCGTTCGGGTCGCTCGACCATCAGGTGCACATCGGCGATCGCTCCCGCTGAGTGCAGTCGTTCGGTGAGCGCAGCCACGACGAACGGCCCGAACGTGATCGGCGGGACGAAGTGTCCGTCCATCACGTCCAGGTGGATCACGCGCGCTCCGGCCTCGATCACCTCGTCTACCTGCTCGCCGAGGCGGGCGAAGTCCGCGGCCAGGACCGAGGGAGCTACGCGGACGGCGAGCAACGGCTCGCGCACCGACGACCAATCCGAGGCGGCAACGGCTCCCGGGGCCAGCACGGTCACGTGCGGCGCCGGTCCTCGATCGCTCGCCGGGCCGCGGCCGCGACGAGCTCGGGCGTAAACCCGAGTCGGCGCAGCACCTCCGTCGGCAGCCCTGGGTGCCTGGAGCGGGCTTTCTCGACCGCATCCATGCTGAGCACGCGGATCGTGTCTATGCACCGACGGTCGAGATCGGCTGCGCCGATGCGGCGCTGACCGGCTCGCTCGAGTCGCACCGCAGCGGTCATGAAGACACTCCCGCTTGTGCGCCGGCGCTGACGTATCTCGCCCTCGGCACGTTGCGCGTCCCATCGCCGCCTACCGCCACCGCGGCCTTCGCGGTCACCAGGTGATAGAGGATCAGGAGCTGCACCAGCGCGAGCGACTCCGAGCGGTGCAGCTCCGTGCCGATCGTGAACTCGCCGAGCCGCCGCGCACGAAGATGGGTGGCGAAGTGCATGCGCTCCCAGATCGCCTCTTCGATAGCGGCCGCGTGATCAGCGTCAATACCACCCGGGATGCGAAGGATGCGTTCACGGCTCGACTCGACGAGTTGCAGGCCGTCGGGCTCGCCACCTACGAGCGGCGCCAGATCCGGATGCGGGAGGCCGTCAAAGAGCGTCAGCTCGGCGTCGAGATGCGTCTGGTCCCCGTCCTCTCCGTCGCGGGCCAGGAAAGACACCAGCATGTCGGCGTGCCGTCGCTGAGGCCGGATGAACGCTTCCGAGTCTGGTTCGCGGCGGTCCAGTTCCGTGAGCACCTCGTCGGTGGTGTATCCCCGCCGCGAGCAATCGCGCTGCACCTTCCAGCGGCGGCGCAGCTCCTCGGGTGGATTCAGGAACACGCGCACGTCATAGACGTCGCGCATCTCCGGCAGGTAGTAGCCGAACAGCCCTTCGATGACCGTGAACCGTTCTGGACGAACGTACACCGGGGGCCCAAACGTGCCGTCCTTGTGACGGTAGACGGGCTTGAGGATCGCCTCGCCGCGGCGGAGGTGAGACAGGTGCTGAGCGATTATGTCGAGGTGGTTGCAGTCCGGGTGCAGCGGAGTGATGCCCATCTCAGCCCGCTGCTTGCGGTCGTAGCGGTGATAGTCGTCGGTACAGATATGCGCGACGTTGTCCTCG
Organism: uncultured Solirubrobacterales bacterium; assembly: GCA_963731355.1. GTDB lineage: Bacteria > Actinomycetota > Thermoleophilia > Solirubrobacterales > Solirubrobacteraceae > Palsa-465. Next base: position 301,642 of record CAVSUS010000014.1, read on the forward strand.
CCCAGCACACGCACCAGCCCGCGGGTGATGGTGGTCTTGCCGGCCGCCGAGTCGCCGACGACGCCCAGGATCACGGGTCGGGGCATAGGTTCAGCTCCCGGTGTCCGCGTTGAACACGCTGCTCCTGAGGATGTCCTCCGCCTCGATCCGCTGAAGCTCCGTGCGGGTGGGCGCTTGACCGCACCGCACGTGCTCGTAGACGCGGTTCGCGTGCCGAAGCCGCGCGCGCTCGATCGCGTTGCGGACGCTGCGGGCGTGCGCGAACCGCGGCTGGCCGGTGCGGCGCTCCAGGTAGGAGTGGAATGCGTTCTCCGCCTCGTCGGAGAACTCGTATGACTCCGCGGCTAGCATCAGGCGCGCGATCGCGAGGAGCTCGTCGATCGTGTAGTCGGGGAAGTCGATGTGGTGCGCGACCCGCGAGGACATCCCGGGGTTCAGGCGGAAGAACTCGTCCATCCGGTCCTTGTAGCCCGCGAGGATCACCACGAGACGCTCCCGCTCGTTCTCCATCACTTGGAGCAGGATCTCGATCGCCTCGACGCCGTAGTCACGCTCGTTCTCCGGGCGGTACAGGTAGTACGCCTCGTCGATGAACAGCACGCCGCCGTACGCGCGCTTGAGCACCTCCTTCGTCTTCGGCGCGGTGTGTCCAACGTACTGCCCGACGAGGTCATCGCGCGTGACCGCGACCACCTGACTGCGCTCGATGTATCCGAGGCGGTAGAGGATGTCGGCCATCCGCAGCGCGACCGTGGTCTTACCCGTGCCCGGGTTTCCGGTGAAGGACATGTGCAGCGTGGGCCGGCCGGCGGTGAGGCCGGCCTGCCGGCGCAGCCGGTCGACGACCAGCAAGGCAGAGATCTCGCGGATCCGGGTCTTCACCGGAGCGAGCGCGATCAACTCGCGGTCGAGCTGGTCGAGCACGCCCTCGATATCGGGTCCGTGCGCGCTGTCGTCGGGCGGACCGGCTTCGGGTTCGAGGTGCACCGCGCTGAGGCGATCCTGCTCCAGCACGGTCACGGTGTCGCGCCGTTCTCGTAGCGGCTACCGACGGGCGCGTCCGCGGCGTACGGGTGCAGCCGATAGCGCTGCACCCGATCGTGGGACTCGATCCGGTCCAGGCGGAAGCCCGGCTCGTGACGCGGCCGATGGACGATGAAGCTGAGCGCCGTGGTCTGCCGGCCCCGGCTCGAGTCGTAGGCGATCAGCTTGACGTAGCTGCGCGGATGAGCCTCGCGGCAGGCGCGAACCTCGCGCATCACGACATCGGCCTGTTCGATCGGGAGGTCGAACAGCGGCGTGCCCCACATGTCCCAATACGGACTGCGTGGATGGGGGTCATCGGTGTGCTCGACGGACATCGCCCATCCATGATCGAGCGCGTAGCGGATCTGCGCAGCGATTTGCTCGTCGGTGAAATCAGGGAGAAATGAGAATGTGCCTTGGGTGACTCGCATCGTCTCGGTCTCCTGTCATGCGACCGTGGGCGTGACCACGTAGTCGGGGGTGTCGGTGGACTGGAAGTCGAACGTGATGTCCTTCCACACCTGGAGGGCCGCGTTCAGCTCGGGGCAACCCTTGGCTGCGTGCTCTAGGATGTCCGGCCCCTCTTGAAAGTAGTCGCGCCCCTCGTTGCGCGCCTGGATCATCGCCTCCACGGCGACCCGGTTGGCGGTCGCGCCCGCGGCGATGCCCATCGGATGGCCGATCGTGCCGCCGCCGAACTGCAGGACGACGTCTTCGCCGAGGTAGGAGAGCAGCTGGTGCATCTGGCCGGCGTGGATCCCACCCGAGGCCACCGGCATTACCGCCGGCAGCGACGCCCAGTCCTGGTCGAAGTAGATCCCGTTCTCCAGGTTCTCGGGGACGTGATCGAGCCGCAGCGTGTCGTAGTAACCCTTGACCATGGCCGGGTCCCCTTCGAGCTTTCCGACGACCGTTCCGGCATGCAGGTGGTCGACGCCGAGCAGCCGGCACCACTTGGCGATCACGCGGAACGACACGCCGTGGCTCTTCTGCCGCGTGTACGTGCCGTGGCCGGCGCGGTGCAGGTGCAGGATCAGCCCATTGCGCCGCGCCCATTTGGACATCGACTGCATCGCCGTGTAGCCGACCGTGAGGTCCATCATGATGATCACGCTCCCGAGCTCCTTCGCGAACTCGGCGCGCTCGTACATGTCCTCCATCGTGGCGGCGGTCACGTTCATGTAATGGCCCTTGAGCTCACCGGTCTGAGCCATCGCCCGGCTGACGCCCTCGATCGAGTAGAGGAACCGGTCGCGCCAGCGCATGAAGGGCTGCGAGTTGATGTTCTCGTCGTCCTTGGTGAAGTCGAGCCCGCCGCGCAGCGCCTCGTACACGACCCGCCCGTAGTTCTTCGCCGATAGACCGAGCTTCGGTTTGACGGTCGCGCCGAGCAAGGGCCGGCCGTACTTGTCCAGGTACTCGCGTTCCATCACGATCCCGTGCGGTGGGCCCTGGAACGTCTTGACGTAGTGCGGCGGGATGCGCATGTCCTCGAGCCTCAGCGCCTTGAGCGCCTTGAACCCGAACACGTTGCCGATGATCGAGCTCGTGAGGTTGGCGATGGACCCCTCCTCGAACAGGTCTAGGTCGTAGGCGATCTTTGCGATGTACTCGCCTTCCCGGCCCGGGACGGGGCTGACGTCGTACGCCTTGGCCTGATAGTTCTCATGCGCGGTCAGGCGGTCAGTCCACACCACCGTCCACGTCGCTGTCGATGACTCACCGGCCACTGCCGCGGCCGCCTCGATCGGATCGACCCCGGGTTGCGGCGTGATCCGAAACGCGGCGAGGATGTCGGTGTCCTTGGGTTCGTAGTCCGCGTTGAAGTAGCCCATCTCGGCATACGGCGTCACGCCGGATGCCCAGCGGTCTTTCTTTTCGGTGGCGATGGCGGAGGTTGGAGTCATTTCTTCGCGTGGACCTTTCGATTGAGCTGCGGGCAGAGTAGGTCGGGCTGTCATAAACGTCAATTACTGATTTCCCGTAACCTAATAGAAATACGGCTAACTATCTTCGAGAGGCTTTGCATAGAAGTTCTTCTCTAAGTGCGCGGGATTTCTGTGTGGCCATTTGATCCTCCGGCGCTTACCGTTCCCTCCCTGTGCCAGCTGCGGTCCTCACCGAAGCCTCGCTCCCGGCGAGCTATGCAGCAGCCCGGCCTGCCCTCCGTGGCGTGCGTGTTGACGAAACGATGGGCGTCTGATGCCGCGACCGATCCTCCTCGGCATCGTGGGTGACTCGGCCGCCGGCAAGACCACGCTCACGCGTGGTCTTGTGAGGATCCTCGGCGAGCAGCAGGTCACGCACGTCTCGGCCGACCACTACCACAGCTACGACCGCGAGCAGCGCTCCGAACGTGGGCTTACTCCGCTGCACCCTGACTGCAACCACATGGACATCCTCCAGCAGCACCTCGGGCATCTTCGAGCGGGAGAACCGATCCTCAAGCCGGTATACCGTCACCAGGATGGGACTTTCGGCGCGGCCGAGTACGTGCAACCGGCCCGGTTCACGATCGTCGAAGGTTTGCTCGGATTCCACACGGCGTCGATGCGCGCGATCTACGACGTCCGCGTATTCCTCGACCCACCCGAGGACCTACGCCGGAAATGGAAGGTGCAGCGCGACTGCTCCCGACGCGGCTACACGACCGATCAGGTGCTCGAGGAGCTCGACCGACGGGAGGCCGACGCCGAAGCATTCATTCGCCCCCAGCGTCGCCACGCTGACATCGTGATCTCGTTCATGCCCGGAGATCGCGGCGGCCAAGAGCACCTCGACGCCAGAGTCGCGATGCGGCCCGGACTCATCCATCCAGAGCTCTCGCCGGTCATCGACGGCGCCGGTGGCGGAATCTCGCTCGTCACGCGCCACTCCGAGTCCTGGCTCCGGGTTCCCGGCACGATCTCGGCCGACCGCAGCGCGGCGATCGAGGAGGCGGTCTGGGATCGGATGCACTTCGCCAGCCATCTGCGGACCGAGCGCCTCGGTGAGTTCACCGTTGGGACGCAGCTGCACCGATCAGAGCCATTGGCGGTCACGCAGCTGCTGTTGCTCTATCAACTCGTCACGGCCAGAGCGGCGGTCGCCCTCGGGGCGCAGGACGCCCGGACCGACCGGCGGCGCCCCCCGTCCAACGCGGGCCCACCCGTGGGGTCACCGAATACGGTGCGCGCTAGCGCCGCCGTCGACGTGGCGCCGTCCTCGCTCCGCGGTCACGCACAAACGTCGTAAACAGTTCGACCGCTGCGCGCCCGGGCCCGACGGCGGATCGAAGCACGAACCAGGGACGCGTCGCGGGTCCGTCGACGAGCCTGATCTCGCCCAGCCATCCCGACGCGAGCTCGGTCTCCACCGCCGCCCTCGACAGCAGCGAGACCCCAAGCCCCGCACGCGCCGCCTGCTTGATCGCTCCGTTGGAGCCGAGCGTCAACGTCTGGAGATCGAGCCCGTGATCATCCAGGAACTGCTGGTTGACCGTGCGCGTCCCCGACCCCGGCTCCCTCAACAGCCAAGCGCGGCCGGCCAGCTCGGTTGGATCGATCGGTCCAGCGGACGCTGCCGGATCATCGGGCGCGGTGACGCACACGATCTCGTTCTCCATGAACGGCTCAGCTACCAGCCTGTCCTCGCCGGGAGGCTTGCCGGTGATGGCCACGTCGGCGGCGTGTCCGAGTACGCGCTCGAGCACGTCCTGACGATTTCCGACCACCAGTGCGAGCTCGATCTCCGGGTGCTGCTCGGAGAACTCTCGCATCATGCCTGGCACGAACGACTCGGCCGCGGTCGTCACGGCCGCGATTTTCAGGTTGCGGGCTGCCACCGATGCCGCCTCCCGGGCGGCCGTCCGCCCCTTGTCGAGCAGGCCCAACACATCCTCCGCGTAGGGAGCAAAGGCAGCGCCGGCTTCGGTCAGCCGGATGCTCCGGCCGGCCCGCTCGAACAGCTCGCACCCGAGCTCCCGACTGAGCGCGGCGATGGCCGAGGACACGGAGGGCTGGGTCACGACGAGCTCGTCCGCGGCCGCCGTCACGGAGCCTCCCCGGACGACCGCCAGAAATGCGCTGAGCTGCGTGAGAGTTATAGCCATCCACTTAAGAGTAAAGGCCATAGCATTGACCTTTCTAAACCCAGGGCGTTGGGGGGAGCCGCGCCTTGGCCGGCCCCAGAGTTACCAAGGAGGGGCCGAGGGCCGATCAGCCGATCGATAGGACGCCGCGACCCGCAAGCAGGATGCCGATTCCTGACAGTCCGATCATTGCGATCTGGCGGCCGTTGCGTGCGAACCATGCTTTGAACCTGATGATGGCCGCCTGGGTCCACTCTCCCGCGAAGACCGACGCGAGGAGCGCCCCCTCGAGCAGGATCTGCTGCATGACGCAGAAGTAGACGATGAGCAGCAGGATCGTCACGGTCGGTGGGTTGAGATGCGCGACGTGATCGAGGGCGTTGACGTAAGTGATGCCGGGAAAGCTCATCGCGGCACCGACCACGAACGTGATTCCCGCGGAGCCCTTCTCGAGCATCCGCGTATGCCAGGGCTCCTTAGTCTTTGATTTGCTCGCCTTGGCCTCTTGTCGACGGGCCCGCCAGCGCCGAAGCGCTGCGTCATGGCCGGTCGCCATCGTGAGCGCGACCGTGACCGCGAGCACTCCGACGACGATGTCCCCGGTTGGACTCAGCACGTGCGTGGATCCCTTCGCGGCGCTCGACCCATGCAGCGAGAAGACGATCACGAGGCCCGAGGCGATGCTCGTGGTATACGCGCCGAGGAGGTAGCCCAGCATGAGCCGCTTCGGATGCGGTAGCAGCAACATCGCCGCTGTGGCGGCGAGCAGTGAGGGGTTCAGGGTCGCCCAGACCGCCGAGAAGAGGACTATGGCCACGTCTCGGCTCATGCGGCAACCTCGGTCGCGCTGGAGACGGCGGTGTGGGAGTCGACCTGCTTTCCGGCCAACAGACGGATGACCGAAATTCCCGAGCAGGCGCCTCTCCACCCGGTCGCAGCGTGAGCGTCCTGCGCTCTCGCGCTCGCGCGCCACCGGGTCACGACCAGGTCGTCTTCGGCTACCTGGTCGTCGATCTTCACGTGGAGGTCCTCGTATCGATGACGGCTCGTAGACACGAGCCGGCGCACGCCCTCGGGCCCGACGACTCCTTCGTCGAGCCAAGAGAAACGGCCAATGTAATCCGCGCCTACGAGCTCGTCGACCAGCTCGAGTCGTCCCTCGTTCCACACCGCCTCAACGAAATGGCGGACCTTGCGCTTGTTGAGCTCGCTCACGCTCGTCATCGCGCTTGATGATCCGTCCCGGGCCGTGGCGTTTACAAGGGAGGATCCCCGAGGGTTTACCCGCGTGTTTTGTCGTGGGGCCTTGGCACGCGGTGTATCGTCGAGTGGTGTTGTCCATAGCTGGGGGCTCATTGCTCGAGCGCGAGCGCGAGCTAGGGGTGATACGCGAGGGGCTTGATCGCGCGCGTGCCGGGGAGGGAACCCTGCTTCTGATCGAGGGGCCCGCGGGGGTCGGCAAGACCCAGCTGGGGCGCGAGGCGCGCGCCGCGGCCGAGCACGCTGGGATCACGCCGCTCGTGGCGAGGGGTTCGGAGCTCGAGCGGCCGTTTGCCTTCGGTGTCGTGCGACAACTGCTTGAGCCCGCGATCAGCGAAGCGCCCGAACGTACAGACGTCTTCCGCGGAGCCGCCCATCCGGCGGCTCGGCTGTTCACGCCCGACGAGCACGTGTCGCGGGACGACAACGTCGGCTTCGAGGCGCTGCACTCTCTCTACTGGCTGGTTGTGAATCTCACCGATCACGGACCGCTGCTGGTATTGGTCGACGATTGCCAGTGGGCGGACGCGGACTCGCTGCGATTCCTGAGCTATCTGGGGCAACGGATCGAGGGGCTTCCGATCGCGATGGTCCTCGCGGGCCGACCTCCGGATTCCTCGGCCTCGGACGCGGCGTCTGTTTGGTCACAGCTCACCTCGCGTCCCTCGGCAGTGGCCGTGTATCCGCGACCGCTGAGCGAGTCGGCGGCAATGGAGGTGGCGCGCGAGCGCCTCGGCGCCGACGCGGACGAGGCGTTCTGCCGCGCGTGTCACGCGGCGACGGGCGGCAATCCGCTGTTCCTGCGGGAGCTGCTTCACGGCCTCGCCGCCGCTGCGGTCGTGCCGTCGGCTGCCGCCGCGAGCGAGGTCCAGTCGGTCGGACCGGCCTCCGTAAGCCGCTTCGTCCTGCATCGCCTTGCCGCGCTCGGACCGTCGGCGACCGAGCTTGCCCGTAGCGTCGCGGTGCTCGGCGACGACAGTGAGCTCCAGCTCGCTGCTCGTGTATCGCGTCTGAGCGAGGAGACGGCCCGCGACGCCGCCGATGACCTGGTCCGGGCGGACATTTTCGCTCGCGGTGAGCGCTTGGGGTTTGTTCATCCGATCGTGCGTGCCGCGTTGTACGAGGATCTCGTGCCCGGCGAGCGCCAAGCGCGGCACGCCGCGGTGGCCGAGGCGCTGGCAGCATCGGGCTCTCCGCCCGAGCGGATCACGGCACACCTGCTGCTGACCCCGCCGACGGGTGATCGAGCGCGGATACAGACGCTTAGGTCGGCTGCGACCGGCGCGGCGCACCGCGGTGCTCCGGGCGCGGCCGCCGCACGTCTGCGTCGAGCGCTCGCCGAATCTCCCGAGGAGCAGGAGCGGGCGGAAATCCTCACCGAGCTCGGCCGCTACGAATTGGCGGCGATGCAGTTCGAGGCCGCCGAGGAACACCTGCGCGCGTGCCTGACCTCGGGCGGCGAGCTGACGACTCGAGCCGACGCGGCTACCGCGCTGGCTCGGTGTGCGGTCGTTTCGGGCGGTCGCTCCGCAGAGGTCGCGGTCGACGCATTGATGTCGCTCGCGCGCGAGCTCTCGTCGCGCGACCCGGAGCGCTCGCTGGAGCTGGGCTCTTACCTGCTGACGGTCGCGACAGCCGTCCCTCGGGTGCGTCCCGGGCTCGCCGGGCACCTGCAACGGTTTCGGGATCAGGCCCGGGGCCACCCCGGATTCGAAGCCGTGGCGAAAATCCATGCTGCCCACGAGCAGCTCTATCAGGAAGGCTCGGCGGAGGCGGCCGCGGATGAAGTGCAGGCGGCGCTCGCGGCTGGCCTGCCGCCGGCCGCTGCGACGAACGCGGGCTTCTTGGCGGTGACGGCGCTGCGGCTCGCGGAGCGGTATGACGTGGCCCTCCAGTTGCTCGATGTCGCGCAGGACGGCGCTCGCCGCGAGGGCCATGCGGCGAGAGAGGGCCTCATCCACGGGCAGCGGGCGGCGATCGCACTCGCCCAGGGTTCGCTTCGCGACGCCCAGGTCGAAGCCGAGACCGGCCTCCGGCTGGTCGAACCACCGCACTTCGTTGTATTGCAGCTCCTCGCGGTGGCAATCGTGGTGCACATCGAGCGTGGGGCGCTCGCTGAGGCGGCGGAGCTGGCAACGAGGGGCGACGCTCTGGGGGTGGCTGAGGATCACACCTTCGGCTCGGACTTCCTCGTCGCCCGCGGGCGTCTAAAGCTCGCCCAGGGTCACGCGCGCGAGGGTGTCGGAGACCTGCTGTGGTGCGGCCAGCGGCTCGAGGCGCTGGGTCTGCCGTGGCCAGGCGATTGGAAGGTGTTTGCCGCTCCCGCGCTCGCCGCGCTGGGCGAGAAGGAGACGGCCGGGAAGCTCGCGCACGGGCAGCTGGAGGCGGCTCGGCGCGTCGGCGCGCCGGGGGCGCTGGGAATGTCGCTGCGGGCGGCAGCGCTGGTGGCCGGCGAAACGACGCGGCTCGGGTTGCTCGAGAAAGCAGTATCGGTCCTCGAGCCCAGCCGCTCGCGGCTGGAGCTGGCCCACGCGCTGGCCGAGCTCGGCGGTGAACTGAGCCGCACAGGCCGACGGCGAAAGGGCCGCGACATCCAGCGCCGCGCGATCCAGCTCGCCGACGAATGCGGGGCCCTTGAGCTCGCCGAACGTACGAGGGCGGAGCTGCACGCGGGACCCGGGCGCCGTGCGCGGGCCGAGCTGACCGGGCGGGGCGCCCTGACCGCGGCGGAGTGGCGGGTCTGCCGTCAAGCGGCCGAAGGGCGCACCAACCGCGAGATCGCCCAGGCACTGTTCGTGACCGAGAAAACCGTCGAGCGCCATCTGAGCAGCGCATACCAGAAGCTCGAGATCCGATCGCGATTCCAGCTGGCGGCCGCGATCAGCGAATAGCGGCCGGGTCCGCTCCGATGCGAGCGGCCCCCAAAAAAGGTAGGGAAAACACGCGGGGTTCCCCTCTTGTGGCGGGCCGGGGGTCAAGCGGACGATTGCCGCCAGCCAATACAACGGCAGCCAAGCCGCTGTCGGAGGGAAAGGGGTCAGGTCATGACAGGTGTTCTGTATGCGGTCGCGCGGTTCTGCGCGCGGCGGCGCTACGTGGTGCTCGCGGTGTGGCTGCTGGTGACGATCGGCCTCGTCGCCATGGCGCACCGCGTCGGCGACAACACGAATGACAACCTCACGTTGCCGGGCACCAACAGCCAGCGCGCCACCGACACGCTCAGCAAGTCGTTTCCCGATCAGGCGAACGGAACCAGCCCCATCGTGCTGCATGTCTCGAGCGGGAAGCTGACCGACTCCAAGTACTCGGGCGCCGTCAACGAGGCGGCGGCCGACGTGGCGAAGGCACCTTATGTGGCCTCGGTGGTCAATCCGCTCACTTCGCAGGGCGCCTCGGCGCTCAGCAAGGATCAGTCCACCGGCTACCTCTCGGTGACCTTGTCGGTCAGCCCCGGGGCCCTGTCGGTCGACGATGCCCAGACGATCATCAACGCTGCTGAGGAGCCCGCCCAGGCGGCGGGGATCCAGGTGGAGACCGGAGGCCAACTCGGTCAGAAGGTGTCAAAGCCCTCCACCGAGTCGAGCGAGCTGATCGGGATCATCGCCGCGATGGTGATCCTCACCTTCACGTTCGGAACGGTGGTGTCGATGCTGCTGCCGATCCTGGGCGCGATCATCGGATTGGCGGTGACGCTGTCGATCGTCGGGATCCTAAGCCACGCCATGACCATCTCGACCGTGGCGCCGACGCTGGCCACGATGATCGGCCTGGGAGTCGGCATCGACTACGCCCTGTTCATCGTCACGCGGCACTTCCGGGGTCTCGAAGCTGGTTTGGACATGCGGGAGTCGATCGCGCGAGCGACCGCCACCTCTGGCGGGGCGGTGGCCTTCGCCGGCGGAACGGTGACCATCGCTCTCGTTTCGCTCGCCGTGGCGGACATCCCGCTGGTCACCACGATGGGGTTCATGGCTGCGATCGCGGTCGTGGTCGCGGTTCTGGCGGCCGTGACCCTGCTCCCCGCGATGCTGGCGATCGTCGGACCGCACATCAACTCGCTGCGCGTCCGCGGCCGCCACCGTCAAGCCGAGCCAAAGCCGGGCCTGTGGTCGAAGTGGGCTCACGGCGTCGCACGCCACCCGGTGGTCGCGGGGATAGCTGCACTGGCGATCCTGCTTCCGCTCGCGATTCCGCTGCTGTCGCTCAACCTGGGTCAGAAGGACGTCGGGGCGCTGTCCACCTCGACCACCGCGCGCCGGGCGTACGATCTGATCTCGACGAACTTCGGTGCGGGCGTGAACGGGCCGCTCATCGTGGCGGCCTCACTGGGCTCGCCCGCCAAGGGGACGAGCGACCCGCGCCTGACGACGCTCGAGCAGGACGTCTCACACACCGCGGGCGTGGTCGCAGTCACGCCGATCCAGATTGACAAGACCGGGAGCACGGCCTACCTCAACGCCATCGCCAAGACCGGCCCCTCGGATAGGGCGACGGCCGACCTGGTGGGCACGCTGCGCTCGAGCGTGATCCCCGGCGCGGAAAAGGGGACCGACATGAAGGCCTACGTGGGCGGCACGACCGCCGGCTACGTGGACCTCGCCTCGAACATCTCGAGCAAGCTCCCGCTCCAGATCCTGGTGGTGATCGCACTCAGCTTCCTGCTGCTGGTGCTCGCTTTCCGGACGGTGGTCGTCCCCGTGCAGGCGGCGGTCATGAACGTGCTGTCGATCGCTGCCTCCTACGGCGTGCTGACCGCGCTCTTCCAGTTCGGATGGCTGCACAGCCTGATTGGGCTGGAAGGCGCGGTGCCCATCGTCTCCTACGTACCCCTGTTCATGTTCGCGATCCTGTTCGGGCTCTCGATGGACTACGAGGTGTTCCTGGTCAGCCAGATCGAAGAGCACGTCCACGCGGGCGAGGACAACAAGAACAGCGTGGTCAAGGGGCTCATCACAAGTGCACGCGTGATCACGGCCGCCGCGACGATCATGGTCTTCGTGTTCGGGAGCTTCGTGCTCAACGGCGACCCGACGGTCAAGCAGTTCGGGATCGGTCTAGCGGTGGCGGTGATCCTGGACGCCACGATCGTTCGCTGCCTGCTCGTCCCGGCCCTCATGATCAAGATGGGGAAGGTCAATTGGTACCTGCCCCACTGGGTCGACCGGCTCCTACCCCACATCAGCATCGAGGGCGCGGAGTTCTTCAAGAAGCGTGAGCGTCTCACCCAAGGCGAGCCCGAACCAGAGCTTCGGCCGGCTGTGCACGCCTGAGACGCGGTCCAAACGTCTCTTGGATCGTGAGCACTCCCATATCGGGACAGGTTCATCCGGGCCTCCTTCGAGGACTGCTAGCCGCGAGGGAGGACCCGGATGAAGCCTCGGGCCGCGATCGGACGGCGAGGCCTGGGTCGTCGCCGGCACGTCGGCCAACCAGACGCTGATCGACCACTACACGCTGGCTCGATAATGCGATCTGAGTGTTGGCGTACGTGTTCTGGCATCAACCGCGCGCCGGTGTCACGCGGGCCGAGTACGAGCGCCGCTTGCGCGCCTTCCACACCGCGTTGAGCGAGCGCTCGGCGAGCTTTCGTCTTGGCGCGCTTCCGTTTGCGGACAGCGAGGGGTACGAGGACTGGTACCTAGTGGAGGACTGGGCGGACTTGGGGACGCTAAACGCGGCAGCGGTGTCCGCCGGCCGCCGGGCACCCCACGATTCCGTCGCGGGGATTGCGGGCGCGGGGTGGGGCGGCGTCTACGCCCTGATCCGCGGTGCCGGCGAGCCGCCTCTGACCACGCGGTGGCTCGACAAGCCCGACGGCGAGAGCTATCAAGCCTTTCTCGATTCCGTTCGCGCGCCGACCGTGTGGCAGCGCCAGATGGTGCTTGGACCCGCGCCCGAGTTCTGCCTTGGCGAGGCCGATGGCCCACCCGACCCTTCAGTCCGGACATCGATCCACCCATGAGGTGACGACGGTCGCCACGCCAGCGCCAGCCGACGTCGCGGGGAGGTGAGCCGCTAGAGGGTGGGGTCGCCGGATTGCGACACCAAGCGCCGCACGACCGCTCGCAGGACCTTGCGCTCGATCGCCGGATCAGTGCCCACCACGCTGTCGAAGGCCTGCCTGCTGACGACGAACAGACGGAGCGGGGTCGCTGCGGTGACCGTCGCCGTTCGCTTCACGGGCTCGAGCAGGGCGATCTCACCAAAGAAGTCCCCGCCGCCAACCGTGGCGAGATTCTCACCGTCTCGCGAGACCGTCGCCTCCCCGTCGACGAGTATGAAGAACTCCTGACCGCGAGAACCCTGCTTACACAGCACGGTTCCGGCGGGCACTTCGAGATCGTCGCTCAGCCGCGCGATCTCGGTGAGCTGGCGTCGCGATAAACCCTCGAACAGCGGGGAGCGTTTGAGCGCGGCGATCTTTGCGTCCTGCCGAAATCGCGCCATACGACAACGTTACTTGACGTGCGGTTTAGACTGCCCAGGCGTTTTTGGGGTTGGAGCCGCCGAAAACGCACCGCGCGCTGGAAACTATGTCCGCAGGAGGCGTGATATGAGCTGGAGCCGCAGATTTCCGCGACCGATGTTGGTGGCCTTGGTAGTCACCGCGATGGTGGGGGTGGCCGCCCTCGCGTCGCAGCTGGCCGCCGCTGCGGCGGCGGGCCCCAGCGTACGAACGCTGACGGGAACGCTCGCCGACGGCGCGACCTACAAGATCGAGGTACCGTCGGACTGGAACGGCACGCTGTTTCTCTACAGCCATGGATATGTCGTCCCCGGCTCGTCCAACCCGGCTCAGGACGTGGGGGATCCGCTCACCGGCGCGTGGCTGCTGAGTCACGGCTACGCCCTGGCGGGCTCGTCCTACGCGAGCACCGGGTGGGCCATCCAGCAGGCTCTACCGGACCAGATCGATACGCTGGACACGTTTGCCCGACTGGTGAGGGCGCCCGCGAGAACGATTGCCTGGGGCCACTCGCTGGGTGGCATCATCACCGCCGGCCTCATCCAGCGCTACCCGAACCGTTTCGACGCCGCCTTGCCGATGTGCGGCGTGCTGTCCGGGGGCGTCGCAACCTGGAACACCGCGCTCGACTCCGCGTTTGCGTTCAAGACGCTCGTCGCGCCTGCGGTTGCGGTCACCGCCATCACGAACCCGACCGGCAACCTTTCGCTAGCCGACTCGGCCGCCGCCACGGCACAGCAGACCGCTCAGGGGCGCGCGCGGCTTGCCCTCGTCGCGGCGCTCGCGGACACTCCCGGATGGTTCACCCCGCTCTCGCCCCAACCGGCGCCGACCGACTATGTCGCCCAGGAAGCGAATCAGTTCGAGTGGGCCACCCAGGTCGACTTCCCCTTCGCGTTCGCGCTGCGAGCCGAGCTCGAGGCTCGCGCCGGCGGCAACCCGTCGTGGAACACGGGGGTGGACTACACAAAGGATCTGGCTCGTTCCGCGGACGCGGCTGAGGTGCGTGCCCTGTACCGGGCAGCCGGGCTTGACCTGCGCAGCGATCTGAGGACGTTGAACCGCACGGCGCGGATCAGTGCGGACCCCGCGGCGGTCCGTTACCTGGAGCGGAACATCGTCTTCAACGGTCAGCTGTCCATGCCGGTGCTGACGATGCACACCACCGGCGACGGGCTTGTGGTCCCGGAGAACGAGCAGGCCTACCGGCAGGTCGTGCGGCGTGCCGGTGACGCGAGCCTGTTGCGTCAGATCTTCGTCGCTCGCGCCGGTCACTGCGCCTTCACGCCGGCGGAGACGATCGCCGCCGTGCAGGAGCTTCTGCACCGTCTGGACACGGGCCGATGGGGTCGCCGCGCGACCAGTGCCCAAGCGCTGAACGCGTCGGCCGCCGCGCTCGGACCGGCCTACAACGTGTTCCTCTCGGGTAGCCAGTCCGTCTCCACGCCGCCCGCATTCGTCCGGTTCCGGCCGCCCGCCTACCTGAGGCCGTTTGACGCGGGCGACGCCGCGGGTGTGCGCCATCATCAGAACGGACACCGCCACGACCACGCGTTCTCGGGCGCCGGCACGCATCACCGGGCCCACTCCTCTGCGGTAGCCGGTCTCCGCTCGAACTCCCTGACCACCGCGTTGAACACCAGATAGCGCAGCCTTTCAGGCTGTCGCGCCCCCCGGCCTCCCAGCACAAAATCGTCGCGGTCCGGCGCTGAGCACACGGGCAGCGCGAGCGTCGGGACCGGTGCGGCGCTGCGCGGTTGGAGTACGGTTATGAGCGCGCGTGCGCCGCAAGCGCTCGGCCACCTGAGTGGAACCATCTGACCATGTCTCCGGCGGTGCCGCGTGAAGGTCGGCAAACACACCCACGACCAGGGAGCAGAGATGGCCGACGATGAGCGTTCACCTGGGCAGGACGTCCACCACGCCCTGAACGAGCCCGCGACGGACCCCGATCCTACGGAGTGGCCGGATCCCTACGACAAGCGACCGGACCCGCGCGATCCCCGGGCCGAAGACGAGGAGATGGACTTCGGCGAGATACACACCCCGACGGGCGCCACGAGTACCAGCGAGCCGCACCACGAGGAGGACCCCGAGGTCGACCCCCGCAGAGCGAACCCCCACGAGCCCACCCGGCGCGAACGGCGCCGAGCCGGGCATTAGAGCGCCCCGGTGCCGTAGCCGGGATAGGGTCACACCGTGAAGGGCGATCGCGTCGAAGTCGTCGTCGCCGCCGACGACGGCTCCCGGACCTACGAAATCGTCGCCACACGCGCTGGCCGGCGGGTCGAGATCACGACGGGCCGGGGCATTATCGAGGTCACCGAGGTCACGCGCACCGGTGAGCCGGTGCGGAGAGCCAGGTTCATGGCCAGCCGCGTGCTGGCGCTCGTCGAGCACCCCGCGAGCGAGGCCCGACGGACCCGAGATATCGCCGCAGAGGCCCCAAGCTGATCATAACCGCGCTGGGTCACGCCCAGTCCTGGACCTCCGGACGGATCCAAACCATAGGCAGCGGCTTTGGCGCTCCGGCAGGTGGCGAGATGGCGGTGACCGCATCGATCAGGCAGCCCAACCCCTCGAGTGGGCTCGGCTACTGGCCCGCGTTCTGGATGCTGGGGCCGGGCGCATGGCCGGGCACCGGGGAGATCGACATCCTCGAGGACGTAAACGCCCTCAGCGAGCACTCGGGCACCTTTCACTGCGGCAACCTGACCCAACCCAACCCCGACGGCACGTTGGGGCCGTGCCACGAATTCACCGGGCTGTCGAGCGGGTTGCTGCCCTGTCCCCGGTGTCAGACCGCGTTCCGCACCTACACGGTCGTGGTCGACCGAAGAAATCCGGCCGACGAGCAGATCCGCTGGTACCTCGATGGACGGCAGTTCTTTCGGGTCAGCGAGGATCAGGTGGACCGAGCCGCTTGGACGGCGGCCGTCGATCACGGCTACTCGATCATCTTCGATCTGGCTATCGGCGGTTCCTATCCCGACAACGTCTGCCAGTGCACCACCCCCGATGACGCGACCACATCGGGAGGGACCATGACGGTCGCCGTCTATGACCGGGTCCTCAACCAGCGATCCCACTGATCCGCGCGCGCCTCTCGGACGGGAGCCGGGGGGTGCTCGAGAAATGGGTTCATACGCAACCAATATCTCGAACACCCTTCGGAGCCGGCATCGGGGACGATGTCAGCTATGCACGCCGGTAGGTTGGCCTTCGACATCCCAGGCGGACGGTGAGCGCCAGACGGTTGGCTGCTGCGCTACTCGCGGCCTTGGCGCTCGCCGGATGCGCCGGTAATGCCGAATGCAACGGACATCCCTGCGTCGGGGATTGGAAGCGGGACATCGCGCTAGGCGGAACCGTGGTGCAATGCGCCGACGGCGCCTGGTCTCACGCCGGCGGCCTCGACGGAGCGTGTTCGGGGCACGGAGGGACACGCTGACGCCGCTCCCGCCCCCGGGGTCCCCCACTGCCCTTGACAAATGGAGTGAGTGAGTGCATACTCACACCCATGGCCCGATCCGCCGCAACACCCGCTCGGACTCTCTCGACCGCCGAGGAGCGGCGCGAGGACGTCCTGCGCGCGGCGATGAAGGTCGTCGGGGCCCGCGGACTGTACGGCACTCCGACCATGGATATCGCGAGGGCCGCCGGCATCTCACAGGCATACCTGTTCCGCCTGTTCCCGACCAAGACCGAGCTGTTCCTGGCGGTACTCGAGCGAAGCTTTCGACGGATCCAGGACACCCTGGCCGAGGCCGCGGCAGGCGCGCGCACCGAAGGGCGGCCGGTCAAGCAGGCGATGGCCGAGGCGTACACCGACCTGTTGAAGGATCCCGAGCTGCTGCTCACCCAACTCCAGGGGCAGGCGGCGGCGAGCGAGCCAGCGGTCCGCGCGGCGCTGCGCCGTGGCTTCCGGATGCTCTTCGAGATGGTGGAGCGCGAGTGGGAAGCTTCGCCCGCGGAGATCCAGGAGTTCTTCGCGCGCGGGATGCTGTGCAACGTGATCGCGGCGATGCAGATCGAAGGGCTCCACGAGCGCTGGGCCGAGGTGCTGACGGTCGGGGACGACGAGCGCCCCTAGACCCCCTTTTTGAGCAATTGACTGAGTGAGCAATCACACTCGCTTTCTTCTTTTTCCCAACCGATTGAGTGACCAATCACACACAGGAGAACACGCGATGACCCTTATTTCGAGATTCCGCCGCCGGCCGACGGCCTCCAAAACCAGCGTCGTCTGGACGCTCGTGATCGTGTCCCTCGGCCTGTTCATGACCACGCTCGACAACCTCGTGGTCACGACTGCCCTGCCGTCGATCAGGGAGAGCCTGGGAGCGTCGATCCAGTCGCTCGAATGGACCGTCAACGCCTACACCCTGACGTTCGCCGTGCTGCTGCTCACCGGAGCCGCGCTCGGCGATCGGTTCGGCCGCCGCCGGATGTTCGCCGTCGGACTGGCGACGTTCACCGCGGCGAGCGCGGCGGCCGCGCTGTCCTCGAGCACCGACGCGCTGATCGCCGCTCGGGCGGTGCAGGGCTTCGGGGCCGCGATCGTGTTGCCGCTCACGCTCACATTGCTCTCGGAGGCCGTCCCGGCCGCCCGGCGCGGCATGGCGTTGGGAATCTGGGGCGGAGTCAGTGGCCTGGGGGTGGCGATCGGACCGCTCGTGGGCGGTGCGGTGGTCACTGGCATCTCATGGCACTGGATCTTCTGGATCAATGTCCCGGTCGGGCTCGTGCTGGTGCCGTTGGCTCTGACCCGGCTGACCGAGTCGCGCGGACCCGCTCCCAACTTGGATCTACGGGGACTGGCGCTGGTGGGTCCCGGGTTGCTTGGCATCACGTACGGAGCGATTCGCGGACAGGCGCTCGGCTGGACGAGCGCGACGATCCTCGCCTCCTTCACGGTCGGGATCGCGTTCCTGATCGCATTCGTGGCGTGGGAATTGCGGGCTCCGGCACCCATGCTGCCGATGCGCTTCTTCCGCTCTCGCGCGTTTGCTGCCACCAACGGCCTCTCCCTGGCCATGTACTTCGGAGTGTTCGGCGCGATCTTCCTGCTGGCTCAGTTCTTCCAGACCACGCAGGGATACTCGCCTCTACAGGCCGGCCTCCGTACCCTCCCCTGGACGGCGATGCCGATGGTCGTCGCGCCGATCGCCGGAACGTTGAGCGACCGCATCGGTCCTCGGCCGCTGATGGTCGCCGGCCTCGCGCTACAGGCGATCGCGATCGCCTGGCTGGGAGCGATCATCACTCCCGATATCGCGTACGCATCTCTGATCGCTCCCTTCGCGCTCGCGGGAACCGGGATGGCGCTCGTGTTCGCGCCCTCGGCCAATGCCGTCCTCGGGTCCGTGCGCCCGGTGGAGGCTGGCCAGGCCTCGGGTGCAACCAATGCCATCCGCGAGCTCGGCGGTGTGATCGGGGTCGCAGTGCTGGCCTCGGTGTTCAGCGCCAACGGCTCCTACGCCTCGCCGGTCGCATTCACGAACGGTCTCACCGCCGCGATCCCGATCGGTGCGGTGGTCCTCGCGATCGGGGCGGTCGTCGCCCTCCTGGTCCCGAGAATCCGGCCCGCGGAGCACGGCCAGGCCGAGCTCGCCGGCGAAGCGGCGCAGGCCGCGGTTGCGGCGTAGGGTCGTGCGGCGTCGCCGCGGCTCGGTTGCCTCTCGCCCCGTCTCGGTTGCGCGAGACTGCGGACATGGAGATCGAGGCGACGGACTACCACACGGCGGGCGAGCCGTTCCGGATCGTCGCGGACGGCGTCCTCGACATCGCCGGCGCGACGGTCCCGGAGCGGCGCGAGCACGCCATGCGGTCCGAGGACGTGGATCGGGTGAGGCGGATGCTCTGTCACGAGCCGCGTGGACACGCGGACATGTACGGCGGCTTTCTCGTCCCTCCGGACGACGATGGCGCTGACTTCGGGGTGCTGTTCTGGCACAAGGACGGCTACTCGACCGCTTGCGGGCACGGGACGATGGCGCTCGGCGCGTGGGCGGTCGAGAGCGGCCGTGTGGCCGCGAATGCCGACGTCGACGTCGACGTCACGATCGACGTGCCCTCCGGCCGCGTCGTGGCGAGGGTACGGCGCGGCGCGGGTGCGGTCGAGAGCATTGCCTTTCGCAACGTGCCGTCGTTCGTCGTAGCGCGGGGGGTCGCGGCAGCCGGCGTAGAGGTCGACGTGGCCTACGGCGGCGCGATCTACGCGTTCGCACCGGCGGAGCGCTGGGGACTGCGCGTGGTGCCCGCCGACCTGGCCGATCTAATCGCGGTCGGGCGCAAGGTCAAGCAGGAGCTCGAGGGCACCGAGGTCTCGCGCCATCCCGATGACGATCGCCTGTCGGGCATCTATGGGACCGTCCTCCACGAAGAGCTCGGCCCGCTGCATCAGCGCACCGTGACGATCTTCGCCGACGGCGAGGTGGATCGATCGCCCACCGGCTCGGCGACCTCGGCTCGGACGGCGCTGCTGGCGGCCGAGGGAGTTCTGGCCGAGGGGCAGACCTGGCGCGCCGACTCGATTGTCGAGACCACCTTCCACGCCCGGGCCACCGGGCAGTCGGCAGGGGGGCTTCTCACCGAAGTCGAGGGAACCGCATTTCGCACCGGCGAGCACCGCTTCTTCCTGGATCCGCGTGATCCGCTCGGTACAGGCTTCGTCCTGCGTTGACGCTCTCGCGCCCCTGCGGATCAGGCGCTCGCTGTCGAGCGCTACCGCCGCGGTTGCCATAACGCGGCAACCCGATCACACTGTCGCTTGATGTCGATACGGCGCGTGCTCCTGATCGCGCTGGCCGTGCCCGCCGCAGGCTGTGGGTCGACGATGCACACCACGTCGGCAAGTATCCCTCCCCCCGCGGTACTCACACGCTGGCCGAGTGCGGCCGACTACGGGACGATCAGGACCGCGGTGGCCGCCCGCAACGACGCGCTGTTCCGCCAGAGGGATTGGCGACACAGGTCGTTCCTCGCGACGCTGGCGCTGCGGACGCTGCTGACGGTTCGCGTTGGGCCCGGCTCGTGCGCGTCGTACGTCACGGTGCTGTACACCACGCTCCAGTCCCTTCGAGACGCCTACGCCGGGGAGGACTGGCGTCCACTGGTTCAGTTCGTGCACCATCAGCCAACGCTCGCGAGTGTGTGCCTGCGCCCCCGCAGTCAGCTCACGGCGTAGAGAAGGATCAGCGAACGCGCCCGCTTGCGCGCGGACGAACACGTACTACGACCCGAGCCGGTCGCGTGGGTGACGCGAGCGACAGAAAGTCGCGCACCGGACCGCGGGTACCGCAGAACGGGCACATGAGCTCGTCGGCTGCCGAGCGCGGGTCGGGGCCGATCGCGATCGGCGCATCGCATCGGTGGCACGCCAGCGTTCCGACACCGAGCCGGGTGGAGCGGATCGCTTTCCGTTTCTCCTCGTGGGCCACACCGGCGCCCGCGCCCAGCGGCGAGCGGTCGGAGAGCCACCGATCGATGCCACGAATGGAAGCCACTGGACCAGTCTAATCCCGACCGGACCGCGACAAGGAGCAACCCAGTGAGCCAAACCGAAACCGAGCAGCGGAGCGCGATCGTGTTCGGAGCGCGCAACCTCGGGCGCGCGATCATCGAGACGCTGGTGGCCGACGGCTGGGCGGTGGCCGGGGTCGCCCGCTCGCAGAGCACCCTCGAGGGCGTTCGTGAGGCCGGAGCGTTGCCGCTGGCAGCGGACATCATCGAGCCCGGGAGCGTCCAGTCCGCCCTCGAGGAGGTGTCCGCCGCAAACGGAGGCCTTGACCTCGCCGTGAATGCCGCCTCGCCGTATGGAGCGGGATCGCACCGGACCGTTCGGAGGCGGGCCGATCGCGGAGGCCGGGCTTGGTGCGTTCGACGCCTGGGCTGCCGCGGCGCGCGCCGCATTTTCCTTTCTGTCCGCCACCGCGCGGTTCGCGCTCGCGCAAGGACGACCGGCGACGCTGGTCCAGGTCACGGGGGGTCAGCCCGCCGCGCGATGCCCGGGCGCGGCGCCCGGGCAGCCGGGTGTTTCGGCGTACGGGCGCTCACCAGCGCGGCCGCGCTCGAGCTCCGTCCGCGCGGGATCCACGTAGCGCTGCTCATCGTCGATGCCGGGATCGAACCGATCAGCGGACCCTCGCGGCAGGGCGTCTCGCCCGACGCGCTGGCCGATCCGTATCAGATCGCGCACGCGGTGCGGTTCCTTGCCGAACAGGGCTCGCGCGCGGCCACGCACGAACTGGTGCTCACACCGCTCGCCGAGAGCTGGACGCCGTGAGCGCCGGACGAGCCGCCAGGTATCGCCGGCGCGTCCAGCCGGTCAGGCCTGATCGTCATCCGCGTGACGCCGGCCGCCAGATCCTCCCCTCGATCGCGTAGGGGCGGGCGTCCGCCGGCACCAATTCCGAGAGCTGCTCGGCGTGCTCGGCCATGACGAGCGCGGAGGCGGCGGCATCAAAGGCGTCCTCGGACCCGGCGGCTCGCTCGAGCAAGGCGCCCGGCTGAGCGGGGAAACGATCGAAGAGGAAGTCGTGGCGCCGTCGCCAGCTGCTCTTGTTGACTGGCCCGGTCAAGACCCGGGGATAGATCTCAACCGCGCGCGGCCAGCCTTGCGGTCCGAACGGCCACACGTCGAATCCTTGCTCGGCGAGCGTCAGGAGGTGCTTCATTCCGCGCACCGATCCGGTGCCCACGGCGCCGGCCCCGCCGACCTGAAACACCGACTTTGCGCCGGGAGCGTCGCCCAGCTCGGTGGCGCGGTAGCGGCGGTCGATCGGGAGCGGGTTGCGCTTGTCGGGCCGTCCCCAGAACGGCGGCCCGCACGAGTCGAGCAGGCGCTCGCCGTCGGCAGCCATGGCTGTCCACACCTCCCGGACGTGGCGCCAGCCCTGCCGCCCGCACCACCACTCGGGGAACGAGAAGGCGAAATCCAGACCCACCACGGTGTCCGGCTCACGTTTGGCGATCGCGATCACGGCGTCAATGAGCTGTTCGCGGCTGCGGCCGTTCTCGAGCGAGACGAGCTTCCCGTCGAGCACATCAGCCAGCCAGATGAACTCCGCCGCCCCCTGGAGCTTGCCGGACCAGTCGACCGCGACGATCCGCATCGCCAACGGAAAACGTGGGCCTAAGCCGAGCCGGGCTCTGAAGCCGCAGTGTGCCCGAACGTCACCACGGCCAGATCGAGGCTCATACGAACTCCTCCTCTTATTACGGGGCAGAGGGTGACCGACCATACCGATGGCCGGCGACCGGTACATCCTCCGATGCGGATGACGCTCACACGCCGCGAGCCCGCGCCATCACCCGATCGGGATGAACCCGCGAGCGCGGCTTACGGGGATCCTTGTGTCACTCTCCGAAGAGGCAAACCACCAACGTTCTCTGGAGCGCCTTGTGACCGACATCGGTGATACGCAATTCCACAAGGGCCAGCCGGTCTGGGTGATCGACGCCGACGGCTCGGAGCGGGCAGCCGAATACGTCGGCGAGGGAGAGACGAGCGCCTGGTTCGGAGGACCGCCGCGGGTGTTCGTCGTGTACGTGGACACGCACACGGCCGAGGCCGTCGAGGTCGGCCGGGTGATCCCCCGCGACGACTAACCCGCGGCCGGGGCCGCGGCACCTAGCGGGAAACGCACACCGGTCAGGTCCTCCGAGACCTCCCACAGGCGGCGCGCCACCGCGGTGTCCTGGGCCGCCTTGGAGCGCCCCACGAGCTTCGGCGCGCCGCGCTGCTCCATGAAGCCGCCGGGACCGGCGAAGCCGTTGCCGGGAATGTCGCCGACCGCGGCATAGAGCGTGGGCAGCGAACCGTCCTCAGCGTCCTGCGCGAACAACCGGTTGGTGACCTCGTTGATGAGATCCATGGACCGCCGTCCGCTGTGGAACTGGAGGTTGGTCGCCGCGTAGCCGGGGTGGGCGGCAGTGGCCAGGACCTTGGACCCGACGGCGCTCAGCCGGCGCTGCAACTCAGCGGTGAACAGCAGGTTGGCGAGCTTCGATTGCCCATAGGCCCGCCACGCCTGGTACCGCCTGTGTTCCCAGTTCAGGTCGTCGAAGTCGATGCGCCCGATCCGGTGCGCCGTAGAAGACACCGTCACCAGGCGGCCGGTGACGCGCTCGAGCAGCAGATTGGTCAGCGCGAAGTGGCCGAGGTGGTTGGTTCCGAACTGCAGCTCGAAGCCGTCGGGGGTACGGGTGAAGGGAGGCACCATCACGCCTGCGTTGTTGATCAGCAGGTAGACGTCGTCCTCCCACGCCTCAGCGAACTTGCGCACGGAGGCTAGGCTCGCCAGATCGAGCTGGCGGACGTCGGTGTCGCCGCTCATCGTCGACGCCGCGGCCTTGCCCTTGTCGAGATCGCGCACAGCCAGGACGACGCGAGCGCCGGCGCCGGCGAGGGCCCGGGCGGCTGCGCGTCCGATGCCGCTGTTGGCTCCGGTGACGATCACAGTGCGGCCGGTCATGTCAGGGATATCTGCGATACTGAATGTAGTCATAAGCAACAATGTAGACGATGAAGACAATGCTGTCAATGACAACATCGCGGGCTGGACGTGGAAAAACCGCCGGAACGAGGAACACGGGGGCTGAAACGTGAAACGACCTACGGGGCCGGTGACTCAACGGCCGTATCACCACGGCAACCTTCGCGCGGCTCTGCTCGAGGAGGCCGAGCGCACCGTGCGCGAGAACGGTGCCGGGAACCTGTCGCTGCGCGAGCTGGCGCGCAAGGTCGGCGTCAGCCACGCTGCGCCACGCCGGCACTTCCCCGACCGCCAGGCGTTGCTCGACGCCCTCGCGGAGGCGGGGTTTGCTCGCCTCGGCGCCGAGCTGCAAAGCGCGGTGCAGGGAGCCGGTGAGGACTTCCAGGCGCGCTTGCGGGCAACCGCGGGCGCCTACGTCCACTTCGCCACGCGCGACGCCGTGCTGCTCGAGCTGATGTTCGCGGGCAAGCATCGGGAGCAGTCCGGGGCGTTGCACGAGGCCGCTGACCGCGCGTTCTCGGTCGTACTCGAGCTGATCGAGCAAGGCCAGGCAGACGGCATCCTCGAGCGAGGTGATCCCGAGCGCGTCGGCCTGGTCCTGTTCGCCACGATCCAGGGGATCGCCGCGCTCGTGACCGCCGGCATCGTCGGAGCAGAAGCAGTCGACGAGCTCGTCGCCGACGCGATCGCGCACTTCCTGCGGGGGTCGCGTGCACGGCCCCGATCGAGCCGTCGCACCAGAGCTCGCACTAGCTCGACAGGGCGATGAAGCGCTTGAGCTTGCCGGTGGCGGCATGCCGCTCGATCCGAGCCACAGCCGAGACGCGGACCTCCGGGCGCGCCAGCCCGTAGCGGCGGAGCGACTCGGCCAGCGACGCGCTCACCGCCGCCAGCTCCGGCGAGCCGACCACGAGCACATCCGCCCCGGTCCTCGTCTGCCGCACCTGATACTCCGAGATGCTCGGGTTGGTCCCGAGCACGTGGCGGAAGGCCGCCGCCGGGACGGTACCCGTGCTGTAGCGGAAGTCGTCGTCGCGGCGTCCGGCAATGTCGGCCACTCGCGCGAGCGAGCTCCCACATGGACACGCACCGGGCAGCAGCGTGACCTCGTCGCCCAGGTCGTAGCGGATGAACGGGAATGTCCGGCCGGCAAGTCCGGTCGCCAGGGTGCGGGCGGCGGGCTGATCCGGAGCCACGGGGTTGCCGGCCTCGTCGACGCGCTCCAGGACCACTTCGTCCTCGCACACGTGCAGACCCGGGCCGCGGCCGCAGCCGACGGCCTGGACTCCGATTTCGGTTGAGCCCCAGAGGTTGTGAACCGGGGCATGCCATGCGACGCGGATGCATTCACGGTCCTCGTCGCTCAGGGGCTCCGAATTGGTGCTCACCCGCGAGGGATGGATATCGAGCTCGCCCGCGATGGTGGCGCGGCCGAGGCGACCGATCACCGACGCGTAGCCCACCAGGTGTGTCGGCCGAGCCGCGGCCACCGCCGCCAGCACCTCGTCGAACGGCGCCCCGGCCGGGATGACGACCGTATCCATGCTCGGGGTGATCGGGACGTCGAACAGCGGCGTGCTCGCGTGCGGCGGCTCCCCCGCCTCGAGCACCGCGAGCCGCGCCGCGGTCTCCGCCCCCGCCGAACGCCGCTCCTCCCGCGCCTGCATCCTCCAAGCCAGGCACGACAGGGTCACGAACAGCTCCCAGTCCCAGACGTAGACACCCCGTACGCCGCTCGATCCCCCCGAGCTGAAGACCTGGCACCCGGAGGGGGTGTAGGAGAACCAACGCTGCTCGGCAAGAATGCGCTCGGCTCGAGCCCGATCGAGGTCGGGGACGGCGACGATCGCGTCCCACTCGTCCTGGACCTCCTGCTTGACCATCGGCGGGAGGCGCGCGAGGTCGGCCACGGTCGACGTTGAGGGATCGAGGTCGCCCATGCGCGCGGCGTGAAACGGCGAGCGCTCTCGGGCGTGCGCGAGCAGCGCGCGCAAGCGCTCGGTGCGATACCGATCGAGGCGCTCGGAAGGCCACTCGAGGCGCGCGACGTGATCCTCGAGCGCCGCTCGCACCGCATGCAGATGTGCCGCGCGCAAACCCTCGTACTCCGCCCGGTCCGCAGCCGTTGCCCCAGACATGGTCCAAGCCTAACCGGTCACGTTTTCTCAACCGGCGAACGGGAAAATGTCAGCGTGGTGCGATCACATGGAACCTGGCTGCACAGGCTCGCCGGATCGCTGCTGGCGTGCGTGGCGCTTGCGATGACGCCGGCGGCGACAGACGCCGCGCCCGCCTCCGCTCACGCGGCCGTCCCCTACATGGGGTGGAACACGTACTACGGCGTCGGTGGGATCTTCGACGAGCAGACGATCATCTCGGTCGCCACGGCTCTCCTCGACCGCGGCCTGGCGCGCGCCGGTTACCGCATAGTGTGGCTCGACTTTGGTTGGGCCAGCGGCCAGCGGGACACCAGCGGAGAGCTGGTCATCAATCCCCAGCAATGGCCGCACGGATTGCCGTGGTTGACCGCGTGGCTTCACCAGCGGGGTCTGCTGGCCGGGATCTACACCGATGCGGGAACGAGCGGCTGTCGCGGGCAGGGCGTGGGATCATTCGGCCACTACCAGCAGGACGCCGACGCGTTCGCCGCCTGGGGCTTCGACGCGGTGAAGGTCGACTTTTGCGGCGCCGGCCAGCAGGGCCGCAAACCCGAGCCGCTCTACGTTCGGTTCGCGAAGGCGTTGGCGCACAACGCGAGCCACAGGCCCATGCTGCTCAACGTCGACAACTTCTGGGTTCCGGGCCAGATCGACGGCAAGCGCCCATCGTTCGCCGACTCGGCGTACGCGAACTACCGGTGGGCGCCCCGGATCGCCCAGAGCTGGAGGACGGATACCGACATCGGCTTCACCCGGAACATCCGATGGAGGAACGTGCTGAGAAACCTCGACCACGACGCAGCGCACCCCGAGGCAGCGGGCCGCGGACACTGGAACGACCCCGACTACCTCGGCCCCGAGCTCGGGATGACCAGGGCCGAAGCGCAGGCCCAGCTCTCGCTCTGGGCGATCGTGGCGGCGCCGTTGATCCTGGGAAGCGATCCGCGGGCCCTGTCGCCCGCATCGATCAATATGCTCGAGAACCGGCAGGTCATCGCCATCGATCAGGACCCGCTCGGCATCCAGGGCACGGCCATCCAGCAGAAAGGCGCCGGGCAGGTCTGGTGCCGGCGACTGAAGGACGGTCACCGCGCAGTCGCTTTGCTCAACCGCGGGTCGCGGCCCGTGCGCATCACCACCAGTGCGCGGAAGGTTGGGCTCCGCCGGGCCAGGGCATACAAGCTTCAGGATCTCTGGGCGCACACCGCCAGGAAGACAGCGGGTGTGATCACCGCGGTCGTCCCACCTCACAGCGCGGTCCTCTATCGCGCGACACCGCTCTGAGAGCTAGCGGGGCATGATTCCTGGCGCCCCCCAGAGCGCGAGATCAAATGACCGCTGATACAGAAGTCGCCGTGATCGGAGCCGGAATCGTCGGTCTGTCGACGGCATTCGCCCTGACCGAGCTCGGCGCGTCCGTGACGGTCTACGAGCGAGGAGTCCCGGGAGGCAGCCAGTCGGGCGGGGAGTCTCGGATCTTCCGGCATGCCCACGACGATCGACGCCTGGTGGTGTTCGCGCGCGAGGCGCGCGTGGCCTGGCGCGAGTGGGAGGAGCGATTCGGTCGCGAGTTGCTCTCACGCGACGGGGTGGTGGCGATCGGGCCGGCCGTCGAGCGGCGGTTGGCGGTGCTCCTCGATACCGGTGGGGTCAGGGCGAACATGATCGACCCCGACGAGCTGGCAGATCGCCTGCCGCTCCTGGCCCGCTGGCCAGGAGCGGCGATGCTGGATGAGGACGGCGGCGTGATCCGCGCCCGCGCGACCGTCGAAGAGCTCACCGGGGCGCTTCGCGAACGCCTCGTGTTCGAGGAAGTGCTGTCGGTCCGGGTCACGTCCGGGGGGACGGTCGAGGTCCGGGGTGGAGGAGTGGCGCTCGAGTACGCCACCGTCGTGCTGTGCGCGGGTCGCGGCACCGCGGCTCTTGCCCGGGGCGCGGGGCTGCCGCTGCCCGTGCGCCAATCGGTGCATGTGCGACTCACCTATCGGGTCCGAGGCGAGCCGCCTGCTCATCTGGCCTGTCTGCTCGACAACAGCGCCGCGTTCGGCGAACCGGGCGCGTATGGCGACGCATTGCCGGGCAACGACGCGTACGCGGTCGGTCTCGACGAAACCCCGATCCACGAGGACGGGAGCCTTCTCGACGTCGGCGGGCTTTCAGACGCCGAGCGGCGCACCAGCGAGTACGTCGGCCGCGCGCTGCCGGGCCTCGACCCGGACCCGATCGACGTGCGCCATTGCTGGGTCACCGAGCTGCCGTGGAGCGTGGACGGAATCGCCGCCTGGCAGGCTGGGGGCCTGATCGCGGTCGCCGGCAACAACCTCTTCAAGCACGCCCCGATCCTAGGTCGAGCTCTCGCCCGCGCCGCGCTCGGCGAGCGTATGGAGCGCGACCTTCAACCGGAGGCCAAGCTGGGCGCTCAGAGAGTTGCTCCGAGGCCGGGAGGATTACGTGTACAGGATCAGCCGGTGCGCGCTGAAGGCGAAGAACAGCGCCAGCAGGGTCCAGGTCACCGGCCAGCTGACGGTGCGCAGGAACGCGGTCTCCCAGTGGCCGAAGAAGAGCACGTAGATGAAGATGACCAGCAATAGGGCCGCGTAGCAGGCGATTGCCACCCCGACCGGAGGGGCCAGCCCGACGACGGGAGCGACCACCAGCCCGAGCAAAACCCAGGCGGCGATAGCCAGGACATCGACCGACAGGCGCGTGCGCTCGCGTCCCACGATGGTCATGAAACCAGCGGCCCCGACGAGCGCCGCGGCCATGAACACGCCGAGCCGCCAGTGCGAGCTGAAACCGAAGATCGCGCTCATCAGCTTCCCCCCGCACCACAGCAGCAACGGATTCAGGATGCTGACCGCGATGTAGCAGGCGAACATATCCGCGGACGAATCCCACGGATTCGCGAACACCGGCCGGCTGGGAACCAGTGCCGCTCTCAGAGCTTCGGGCTGTAACGCCGCGCGGAGTGAGCTCGTGTCGTCGGATGCCATCTCGAAAATCCCCAGCATCGGAAAGGATGCCAGGGAATTCGAGCTCGCGCCGCCGCCGCGGGTCTAATTGCGTGGAACAGCAGCGGCGGTCGCGAGCACGTGCGCCCCCAAGATCCGTCTGTTGGCCTGAGCTTGCCGCACCCGCGTTAGAAAATGCCTAACGCCTGGGCATGGCCCCGATCGTGACCCGCGCGAGCAGCCCTCCGAGCTCGGAGGAGGACAGCATGAGAGTGCCGCTGTGCCGCCGGGCTTCGGCATCGACGATCGCGAGCGAGCCCGCTGCCCGCGGCGGTCGCGCCGCGACCACGGGCGAAACGGCGGACCACGCGCTGGCGCTCGGCAACCGGGATGCCGGGACCGTCGTCCTCGACCACGATCTCGGCGCCGGCGCCGTTGGCAGCAACGCGCAGGCGCACGTGTGCATCCGGACGTCCGTGCCGGGCGGCGTTCTCGAGCAGGTTCTCGACGACCCGCCACAGACCATCAGCGTCCCCCTCCACGAGCGGGCCCGAGACCGGCAGGTCCGAGTCGATCGCGAGCTCAGGATGCCGGGTCCGGGCCGCGAACACGAGCTTGCGGCGCAGGTACGTCATGAACACATCGAGCGCGCGGCTGTCGGGAGCGAAGTCATATCCCCAGACCATCTCTAACAACCGGTCACGACCCAGCACAGCTTCCGCGTTGCGAGCGAGCGCATCGAGCAGCGCGAGCTCCCGGCCCGTCAAGCCCAAGTCACGACCGTCCCAGCTCGCCGCCGCTCCCTCCACGTCGACCAGCAACGGCCCCAGCCGGACCGGCGGCTGAAGCGAAGCGCCGCCGCCCTCACTGTGCGTCGCGGCGCGCCGCAGCAGCGCGCGCAGCCGCGCCACGAGCTCGGCGATCGCGAACGGCTTGACCAGATAGTCATCGGCGCCGGCCTCCAATCCCGCGATGCGATCATCGACCTGGTCGAGCGCGGACAGCACCAGGATCGGCGTCGACAGGCCGCCGGCGCGCATCCGCGCCGCGACGATCCAGCCGTTGAGATCCGGCAGACCGATGTCGAGCACCACGGCGTCGGGCTCGTTCTGCGCGACCAGGCTGAGGGCCCCAGCACCGTCGACCGCCGTCCTGACCGCGTAACCCTCAACTTCGAGCGCGCGACGAAGCGAGTCGAGGATCGCCTCGTCGTCGTCTACCACCAGTATCCGCGCGCGCGACATGGTGCCGCGATTATCAAGCGCCAGCGCTAACGAAGCGCTAACCGCAGACCTTGGGATACTCGGAGGCGAGCATGGACCTGGAGCTGGTCAACTTCGACAATCCGACCGACGTACGGACGTTTGAGAAGGGGCGATTCGAGCTCTACCGAGTGGGCCCCAGCACGATCGGGCGCGCCACGTATGAGCCGGGGTGGAAGTGGTCCGAGCACGTCGGTCGCGCTTTCGGAGAGAGCTCGTGCCAGATCGAGCACGTGGGCCTGGTCTTGAGCGGCGAGGCGGTCGCCAAGATGGATGACGGACGTGAAGTCGTGATGCGAGCGGGCGACTTCTTCTACGTGCCGCCGGGCCACGACAGCTGGGTCGTAGGAGACGAGCCGTACGTCTCGTTGCACATCCTTGGAAGCGAGGACTACGCAGCGTCGTAAGGCGGAGCGTCGCGGATAATGGTGGTGGTCCCGCAGTAGCCCAGGAGGTTGGGGTCTTGAGTGAACAGCGCGCGGATGAGCAGCAGGCGCTGCTGATGGGAGCACTGCGCCGCGCCGCGGGGGCGCCGGTGAGCTACGCACAGCTGCACGACGCCGGCATCGAGTTCCCCGCCGGGGTGGTGGCCGAACTCGAGCTCGAGGGTGTCCCGATCGAGCGCTGCCGTGGCGGTGCTCGCGGCGGCCCCGGGGTGCGGCTCGATCCGGGCCGCGATCGACCTCCCGCCGACCCCGTCCTCAGCCACCGGGCCGAGCCGGCGCCTGCGCCCGGATGGGGAAGCGTGCGCGTCTACGGACGCACCCGGCGCCGCTTGGTTGTTCCCGTGCTGTTGCTGGCGGTGATCGGCGTGGTCGCCGCCCTCCTCCTCGTCGGACGCGCTCAAGGCGGGCGGCCCGCCCAAGGCCAGCGGTCCACGGGTGTCACCACCGCCCACCGGCCCCGGACGCCGGTAGCGACCTCGACTTCGACGGCACACGTGGCCAGGCCGACCCGAGCCGGGCCTCGTACCCGACCGACGCCCGTGTCACCTGCGCTGGCCACGGAGCTCGAGGCGCGAGGTCACGACCTCCTGGAGGCGGGTCGATATGGTGACGCGGTGCCGGTGCTCCATCGGGCCGTGCTCGCGACCGGAGAGAGCCTCGTCAGTTGCTTGGAGCCGGCCAGCCACGTCTGCCTCACCTATGCCTACGCTCTCTACGACCTGGGTCGAGCCCTGCGATTGAGCGGGCATCCGGCGGCCGCCGTACCCGTCCTCAAGCGCCGGCTCGAGATCGACAACCAGCGCCCGACCGTCGAGGCCGAGCTCCACCTCGCAAGCCAGGGCATCGGCTGAACCCTCGAGTATGCCCGCAGCGCATGACCCGTTGCCACGCTGGGCCGCCGTCGTGATCATCGGCGGGGGCGTGATCGGGACCAGCTGCGCTTTTCACCTGGCCGAAGCCGGGGTGCGCGACGTTGTACTCGCCGAGCGCGCGGAGCTCGGCGCGGGGTCGAGCAGCCGGGCGGCGGGCGGGGTCCGCGCGCAGTTCTCCGACGTCATCAACGTCCGGTTGGCCCAGAGAAGCCTGAGCGCGTTCGCCGACTTCGACCGTCGCCCCGGATCGGAGATCGGCTTTCACCAGGTGGGGTATCTGTTCGTCCTCACGCGCCCGGAAGACCTGGAGGTTTTCGAGCGCAGCGTGGCCCTTCAGCGCGAGCTCGGCGTGCCCAGCCGCATCGTCGAGCCCCCCGAGGTGCGAGAGTTGTGCCCGCTTCTCCGGGTCGACGACGTGCTGGCGGGCGCGTTCTCGCCCTCCGACGGCCATGCAACTCCGGACTCCGTCGTCCAGGGCTATGCGGCCGGCGCGCGTGCCCTCGGCGCGCATCTGGAGAATGGCTGCGAGGTCCTCGAGGTCGCACTCGAGCACGGCGAGATCCGAGCCGTCGTCACGAGCAGAGGGACGATCGAGACGGGGACCGTGGTGTGCGCGGCGGGAGCATGGTCGCGCGCTTGCGGGGAGCTCGTCGGCGTCAACCTTCCGGTCACCCCGCTGCGCCGGCAGGTCCTGTTCACCGCGGCGATGCCGGAGCTGCCGACGCGGCTGCCCATGACGATCGATTTCGCCACCAGCTTCTACTTCCATCGCGAAGGCCCGGGAGTCCTGATGGGCATGCCCGCGCCCGGCGAGCGACCCGGATTCACCGCGCAGGAGACCGACGATTGGGTTCCCGCGCTGCTCGAGGTCGCCGAGCGCCGTGCGCCGGCGCTCGCGCGCGTTGGCATAAAAGGCAGCTGGTCGGGCTTCTATGAGATGACGCCTGACCACAACGCGTTGATCGGCGAGGCCCCCGCGATCGAGCGCTTCCTGTACGCGACCGGATTCTCCGGCCATGGCTTCCTCCAGGCGCCGGCGGTGGGGGAGGTCATACGTGACCTCGTTCTGCGACGTGAGCCATTCCTCGATGTCTTGCCACTATCGGCGGAGCGGTTCGCAAGGCCGGATGCGCTTCGTCCCGAGTTCAATGTCATATGAGCGACCAGTCGGCACCACCTTGCCGCGGGGGTATCGCCGCGCGCGCATCGTCTACCGATAATCAGGAGGGCAGCACATGACAACGACCCATTCCGAAACCGCTCGCGCAGCGCCGGAGATCGCCTCGACGATCGGCGGACAGCCGGCCGACGGCGGCGCCATTCTCGAGTCCACGAACCCGGCAGACCTCGAGGAGGTCGTCGCGGCCGTGCGTCTCGGCGACGCCGGCACCATGGTTCGGGCCTGCCGCACCGCGTCCCAAGCTCAGCCGCGGTGGGCCGCGGTGCCGGCGCCCGTGCGCGGCAACGTGATCTCGGGCGCCGCCACGCTCGTCCGGCGGAACAAGGCGGCGCTTGCCGCCCTCGTGACCCGAGAGGTGGGCAAGCCCACCGGCGAGGCGCTCGGCGAGGTGCAGGAGGTGATCGACACCTGTGAGTTCTTCCTGAGCGAGGGCCGCCGGTTGTACGGGATGACCGTGCCATCCGAGATGCCTCGGAAGCAGCTGTTCACGTTCCGCACCCCGGTCGGGGTCGCGGCGATCGTCACCGCCGGCAATTTTCCGGTCGCCGTGCCCTCGTGGTACATCGTGCCCGCACTGCTGTGCGGAAACGCGGTGGTGTGGAAGCCGGCGGAGTACGCCTCCGCGTGCGCTCGGGCGCTCGCGGAGCTGTTTTGGCGTGCCGGGGTGCCCGCGGACGTCCTGAACGTCGTGCTCGCGGATGGCGCTGCCACCTTCGACGGCCTCGAGCAGGCGCTCGGGCAGGGCGTCGTGCACAAGGTCGGCTTCACCGGCTCGACGGAGGTGGGGCGCCGTATCGGCGAGCTGTGCGGCCGGCACCTGCAGTCACCGTGCCTCGAGCTGGGGGGGAAGAACCCCCTGGTCGTGATGCCCGACGCGGACATCGACCTGGCGGTCGAAGGCGCCGTGTTCAGCGGCTTCGGGACCGCGGGGCAGCGATGCACCTCGCTCGGAACCGTGATCGTGGATGACCGCGTTCACGACGAGTTCCTGGCCCGGTTCGCGCGGGCGGTCGAGACGGCGGCGATCGGCGATCCGACCGCCGACGTGCTCTACGGCCCGATGCTCGACGAGCGTTTCCTGGTTCGCTTCGAGCGCGATTGGCTCGCGCTCATCCGCGAGCACCACTCGATCCACGGCTCGACGGCTACCGGCCGGATCACCACCGCCGCGCCCCGCGAGGGGTTCGTCGGCGGTGATCCCGAACGCGGCCTCTACTGCCACCCGACGATCGTGAGCGGCGTGCGGGTCGACGACGAGATCGCCAACACCGAGACCTTCGGCCCGATCGTGGGCGTCGCACGCTTCGCGGACTGGGAGGAGGCGATGGCACTGGCGAATGGGCACGGGTACGGCCTCTCGAGCGCGATCTACACCAACGATCCTCGCGCCGCGTTCCGCTTCCGCGAGGAGACCAGCGCCGGCATGGTCAGCGTCAACAACTCGACGTCGGGGGCCGAGGCGCACCTGCCGTTCGGCGGCAACGGCAAGTCCGGCAACGGCGCGCGCCAATCGGGCGTCTGGGTGCTCGAGCAGTTCACCCGCTGGCAGTCGATGAACTGGGATCTCGCCGGCAAGCTGCAGAAAGCGCAGATGGACGTGGCCGAGATCTCAGCCGACCTCGACTACCGCATGTGACGGTCGTCGGTAATCGCTGCCCGGATGGCCTCGTCTTCTGATCAGGCGTTGCGCACGACGCGCAGGATCACGGGGCGCGGGGTGTGCTCCGCCGCCTCGATGACCGCAGCCAGCTCCTCCTCGCGGAGCTCTTCAGCGGCCTCGACCACCACAACCAGCGGTTCGACGCCGGCGCCGGCCCGGGCGATCACCCGGCGAACCTCGTCGGTCTCACGCGAGAGCGTCTCCGGCGAGGGCACGGACAGCACCACCTCGCCGGCGCTCGCTGCCTCGAGATTGCCATCCTCATCCGTGGGCCCTGCTTCGACCACGACCTCGCCCGCCGCCACGCTCGGCGGCGGCTCGGTGCGGACGCGTCGCTCGACGGCGCCATTGCGCGGCACCTGAAGGATGAGCTTGGGCTCCGAGGCGATCCGCGCACCCTAGCGCCTCCGGAGTCGCCCGACGCTATCTCGCCAACATCTTGTTGGCGAGCCAGTTCGCGGCCTGAGCCAGCAGCGGACTGAACACATAACCGTGGCTGGTCTTGATCGCGTAGCTCGTGTGGACTTTGGCCGCTTGGCTTACATGAGTAAGACGGCTGAGGTTGAAATCGCACACTAGGTCGCCGGCGTTGCAGATGTTTGCGGTGGTTGCCGGCAGCTCGACATCGCGCCGGTTGTTCCCGTGAAGGTAGGTTCCGATGCCCTCCCCACGCGGAGCGGACGACCCAAAGGCCCGTGCGTGGGTGTACGGCGCGCGGTCGCCGTCGGCCAGCAGCAGCGTGCTGTCGATGCTGTGCAGGTATTTGTCGAGGTTGTCGTGGATGTAGCGCGCGATTCCGATCGGCGGCGCGAAGATGAGCAGGGCTAGGGTCGAGGCCGACGGCTTCAGGTCATTGACGGAGTTGGCCGGATACGGATCCGCCACCACCGACATCGAGATCCTGCGTTTGGCGAGCCTCGAGCTCAGCACTCCGGCCATCCTGCCGACGGCGGGTCCCAGCCCGGAGAAGCTCCCGAACGACTCTCCCGACCCACGCGCTCCGATGAAGGTGACGGCGGGGCACGGTGGAGGAAGTGGCGGCAGGATTGTCGGTCTCGATGCCGCCGCTCGCGCGGAACCCGGCGCCAGCGCCACCAATGCCAGCAGCCCCGACAACACCGACGCTACGGCCAGCACCCTGCGAGACCGATCTAAGCCGTCCGCCACTGACGGTCATAACTGACAGTCACACTGATAGTTGCGCCATCCAGAAGACCTCTCGTTCGCCACCGGCTACCCCTGCCGACCACGTAGGTAGGCACCCATCCGTGTCAGCAGCACGGGCGCGGCTGGCCGCTGGTACGCGGGGTCGAGTTCCGCGAATATCGACTCCACGTTGACCGCGATCCTCTCCGGGTCGCTCCAGTCGGCGAATTCACCCAGGTCGATGTCAAGGGCCGCGTCGGCGGCCGGCATTCCCGCTGCATGACGCTCCGCCGCCTCGTCACGCACGTACTCGAGGTACCGGCGCACCTGGCGCGGCCCCTCCTTGTCGGTCACCGGCCCGTGACCGGGGACGACGGTGTCGACGTCGAGCCCCTCGATGTACTCGCACGCGGCCAACCAGTTCGACACGGGGCCGGCCCACATGATCGGGGTGCCGCCGACGAACAGGATGTCGCCGGTGAATACCGTGCGCGCGTCGGGCACGTAAGCGATCACGTCGCCGCGGGTATGGGCGGGCCCGAGGTCGAGCAGCTCCACGCGCCGGCCGGCGACGTCCAAAGTCAATGATCCGGTGAACGTCCTAGTCGGCAGGCGCATGTCGATCCCGTCGAAGCGAAAGGGCGCGAAAGCGTGGCGTACAAAAGTGGCGAGCGCCTCGTCGAGATCGGCTTCCGTCAAGGTGTGCATGAGCTCGGGAGGCACTTCCCGCATGTCGTCGATCGCGGCCGCAGAAGCGACGATCTCAGCCTCCGCCGGAACGAGCTGGTTGCCGTACCAGTGGTCTCCGTTGCCATGTGTGTTCAGTACCTGGCGGATCGGGCGCGGGCCGGTGAGCGGGCGCATCTGGTCGAGCATCTCGCCGGTCAGACGCAGGTCGAACAGCCTGTCGATCAGCAGCGAGGTCCCGTCGCCGAGAACCAGGCCGGCATTGCTCCACCCCCAGCCTCCGTCCGGCTGCAGGAAGGCGAACAGACCGTCCCCGAGCTCGTGCAGCCCGCGCGTGTACGGGGTCTGGCGTCCGCGCGGCATCCGAAGATCGTAACCGCGCCGGTGTGCGCGGCGGCAATAGCGGGTCTCTGCGAGGATCGTCGTGTGGCCGACCCGCTTTCTGACCGCGATGCCCTGGACTCGACGCTCGAGTTCGCGGCCAAGGAGGCTCGGCGCTTCCTCGAGGCATTGAGCGGTGACCCGGTCCTGCTCCCCGGCAGCGAGGCCATGATCGACGGTTGGAGCGATCCGATGCCCGAGGAGGGGGCCGGCGCGCTCGCGGCGCTGGGTGAGCTGGCGGCGCGAGGGCTCCAGTCCGCGACGCGTTCCAGCGGCCCACGGTTCTTTCACTTCGTGATGGGAGGCGGAACGCCGGCCGCGATAGGAGCCGACTGGCTGACATCGGCGTATGACCAGGCGGCCTACGCATGGGCGTCCTCACCCTTCGCGGCACGGCTGGAGCAGGTGGCCATCGACTGGTTGCGTCAGCTGTTCGAGCTTCCCGCGGCGTTCGGTGGTGTGCTGACCACCGGTGCGACCATGGCCAACTTCGTCGCGCTCGCGGCCGCGCGCAACTGGTGGGGGGAGCGACTCGGGGTCGACGTTGAGCAAGAGGGCGTGGCGAACCAACCGGGACCGCTGATCGCCTCGAGCGGTTACCTGCACCCGAGCGCGTTGCAGGCGATCGGGATGCTCGGGCTCGGCCAGGGCAACGTCCGCCGGCTGATCAGGGATCCGGTGGGACGGTTCGACGTGGAGAGGCTCGACCGCGAGCTGACCCAGCACGGGGAGCCAGCGATCGTGATCGCGAACGCTGGTGAGGTCAACGCTGGGGACTTCGACCCGATCGATGCCGTCGCTGACGTGGTCGAACGCCACCACGCTTGGCTTCACGTGGACGGCGCGTTTGGCCTATTCGCCCGGCTGGTGCCGGAGACCCGGAAGCTCACGGACGGAATCGAGCGCGCCGACTCCGTCGTCGCCGACGGTCACAAGTGGCTGAACGTGCCCTATGACTGCGGCTTTGCCTTTGTGCGTCAGGTCGAGCGGTTGTCACGGGCGCTGAACGTCGGCGCTCCCTATCTTCCGACCGCCCAGGACCCCCACCCGAACTTCGGCTTTATCTCGCCGGAGAATTCGCGCCGGGCGCGCGCGCTCGCGGTGTGGGCCACCCTCCGCGCTTACGGGCGCGTCGGCTACCGCCAGATGGTTCAGCGGCATCTGGCCCTGGCGAAGCATCTGGCGGCCCGGGTGGATGCGGCACCCGACCTCGAACGGCTCGCCGAGGTCCCGCTCAACATCGTCTGCTTCAGAGCCCGCCCGCGAGGCATGAATGAGGAACGGCTGAATGAGTTCAACCACCGCCTGGGCGTGGCGGTGCGCGCCGACGGTCGCGTTTTCGTCGGGACCACCACCTACGCGGGCAAAGTGGCGCTGCGACCCGCGATCGTCAACTGGCAGACCGAGCAGCACCACATCGACTTGCTGGTCGATGTGGTGCGGGAGCTGATCGCGACCCGGGTCGTCGAGTATGGCTGACCGCTGATGGCGTTTGCCGGTCGCTCGCCTCGCCGCCACCGAGGCGCTAGATCTCGAGGCGGGACTCTTCCAGGTCGAGCTCTTGGATGATCCGGTTCATGGTCTCGTTTGAGATCTCGCCGCTGTTGCGCGCTCTCACCAGCGTCTCCCGCTGAGCCGCGAGCACCATGCACGACCTGCTGGTAGGCGAGCGAGCGGTCCTCGTAGCCGTCGTCCTCGATCTTGCCCGGCCCGCGCCGCGAAGCGCCGTTTGCGGTACTCGTAGGCGCGTCGCAGCCGGTCGATCGTGTCATCCCGGGTCCACTCCTCGGCCGCGAGGTCGTCGAGTTGCGCGAGCGCGGCCTTGGTGGCAATCAGTCGCGCGCGGATCTCCTCGGAATCCTCGCTGCCATCTCGGGTCACTCCCAGCCGCCTTATCAGCGTCGGCAAGGACAGCCCTTGGACCACAAGGGTGGCGAAGATCACGGCGAAGGTGAGGAAGATGATCAGGTCGCGATCGGGAAACGGCGCGCCGGAATTTGGTGGCGAGCGGCAGCGCGAGGGCAGCGGCCAGTGACACATGCTCGGGCCCCTGACCCCTATATAGATGCCCGTCGTGACTGCCGCCAGGACGCCGGACGCACCGACCGCGTTGGCCGGGATGAAGGCGGCGTACACGAGGGGCGGCAGGAACACCACAAGCACGACGCTCGGGTTCAGCTTGATGGTGGGCATACCGGGGATGAACCCGAGCAGCGCGCCGCCGATCACGAGCACGATCGGGTACGGCACCGACAGCCGGAGGGCGAGCGCGTTCAGCACCACCACCGCGACCAGCACGCCGGCGATCACAATCTCAGCCTGGCCCACGGCGCCAAGTTTGCCCGGTCGGGCCGGCTTATCGCGCCCCGAGGCGCGGACCTACGAGGGTGCGGTCGGCCGCCCTTCGCGCGCGCCGCTGTACTCGTGCCGAGGAAGCCTGTCGTCCGGGAGTTCGTGGTAATCCGCGGCCTGGGACACGTACCAATGGCCGGCCAGACGCAACCCCGTCGGGCCGTCGAGCGTCCCGGCGGCAATGCTGATCGTCTTGCGCCGAGGTGCGTCCCAGAACAGGCTCGAACCGCACTCGACGCAGAACCCGCGGCGCGCGCTGGCGTCGCTGCCAGGGCTTTGGAACCAGCGCAGGCCCCTGTCCTGAGTCAGGACCAGGTCGTCGCGGCTAGCGGCAGTGCTGGCAGAGACGTGACCGTGCCACCGCCGGCATTCCACGCAGTGGCAGATCAGCACGTCGCGAAGGGGGCCGTTCACCTCGTATCTGACCGCGCCGCACAGGCATCGTCCCGTTGCCATTGCTCACCTCCCATGCGTCTACGCCCTTGCCGCCAGTGTCCAAGATGAGGCGGCGCCCGTCAAGCGACTCCCACGCGATGGGGCCGGCGGTCTTGACGAAATCTCTACGAGCGGCGGTCAATTCTTAGCGCCGCCTTGACGGATGCTGTCCGAGCATGTGGTGTGTCGATGTCCGTCACGAGCAACCCACGCTGAGATGGGTGTTTCGCCTGCTCAGCAGGTCCTCTCGCCACCGCTCTCCGCCCGGCGGGGAGCCCGGCACCCCCGGCGTGTCCGTCCTGCGGTCGTGGCCTGGTGGCAGGCCGCCGCGCTCGACCGCCAGCTCGCCGCCGGAACGAGTCCCCAGGCCAACGCAATGCTCTCGGCGCGGGCCAAGAGGATCACCGCCCGGCGGAGCCGCAAACGCCTGGCCGACGGGCTGACCGGAGCGCTCCGCAGCGCCCAGGACGGCACGCCCGGATTCACCGCCGCGGTTCGTCCGCACGCCCAGGAGGTGCTGGCTGCGCGCACGGTGATCGCGGCCTTGGATCGACGGCTCCGAGGCCCCGAGCCCGTCACCGCCTACGGCACCGCGATGCTCCTGGCGCTGATGACCGAGGGCACCAGTCCGCTCTACCGGCCCACCGAGCCCGGTGCGCTTGGCAGTCACCTGCGAGCGGCGGCAGCTGCGCTCGAACCGACGCGCTCGTGAAGGCGAGCCCGCGAATCGCATGACCGGAACACGGGGGCGGCATAGCCTTCACGAGGGCGCGCACAAGAACGGGCCGAGCGCGCTCGAGGACGTCGGTGGCGCGTCAACCCGTCCCGGAGTGCGGCGGACCTTCAACGAGGCCGCGCACAAGATGGGGTACTGGGCTCCGCCCGCCGTCGGTGAGCACGAGGAAGAGTCGGAGGCCACGCGCCGGCGGTTCGCGGCCCTAGCCGACGTCGACCGGGACGTTGTCGCGCAAGCGAGCAAGGGGGTGCTGGCCCTCGGCGCGCTCGGCGTCGTCTATGGCGACATCGGCACCAGCCCGCTGTACACCGAACAGACCATCTTCAGTAGCTACCACGCCACCGCGGTGGTGTCGGCGGAGAACGTGTTCGGGGCGGCGTCGCTGATCTTCTGGGCGCTGATGGTGGTCGTTTCGATCAAGTACGCCGGCTTCATCATGCGCGCGCACAACCGCGGCGACGGCGGCATCATGGCCTTGACCGCGTTGCTTCAACGCAACCGACTGGCCCATGGAGCGGTCCTGGTGACCCTCGGGATCTTCGGTGCGGCGCTGTTCTTCGGCGACGGGATCATCACCCCCGCCATCTCCGTGCTGGGGGCGGTCGGCGGGATATCCGTCGCCTCAACCGCCTTCACGCACCTCGTCGTCCCGCTCTCGCTCGGCATCCTGATCTGCTTGTTCGCCTTACAGCGGTTCGGGTCGGGCACGATCGGCTGGCTGTTCGGCCCGGTGATGCTCGTGTGGTTCGGCGTGATCGCGCTGGTGGGAATCACCGAGGTCGCGAAGGATCCCAGCGTATTCCAGGCGCTGTCGCCAAGCTGGGCGGTCAGGTTCATGGTCGACCACGGCGCCGCCGGCTACCTGGTGCTGGGTGGCGTCGTGCTGGCCGTGACCGGCGCCGAGGCTCTGTACGCCGACCGCGGCCACTTCGGCGCCGGTGCGATCCGGCTGGGATGGTTCGCCGTCGCGCTGCCGGCGCTCATGTTCAACTACCTCGGGCAAGGCGTCTGGATCCTCCACCACCCGCAGGCGCGAGACAACGCAAGCACCTTCAACCCGTTCTTCCAGATGCTGCCGCACTGGTCGTTGTGGCCGGCCGTGGTTCTCGCCACCATCGCTACCGTCATCGCCTCGCAGGCGGTCATCTCCGGCACGTTCTCCGTCGCTAAGCAAGCGGTGCAGCTCGGATTCCTGCCGCGCATGCGGATCAGGCACACGTCCCGCGTGGAGGGCCAGATCTACGTGCCGATCATCAACTGGGCCCTGTGCGTCGGCGTCGTCGTGTTGACTCTGGTGTTCCGCAACTCCACCAGGCTGGGCGACATATACGGCGTGGCGGTGACGGGTACGTTCATTCTCAACACGGTGCTGTTCCTGGCGGTTGCCCGTCTGCTCTGGGGTACGTCGAAGCGGAAGCTGGCGCCGGTCGCCGTGCTGTTCCTGACCGTCGAGGTTGCGTTCTTCAGCTCGAATATCGCCAAGGTCGAGCACGGCGCATGGCTGCCGCTTGCGATCGGTCTATTAATCTCGCTCGTGATGATCAACTGGCGCCGGGGGCAAGAGATCGTCACCAGAAATCGGGTCGCCCAAGAGGGTCCACTGGACGAGTTCCTGTACGGGCTCGCCTCCAGGCAACCGCCGCCTCTCCGTGTCCCGGGCGTCGCGGTGTTCCTGTGCCGCGATAAGGACACCACCCCGCTCGCCATGCGCGCGGCTGTCGACCACACCCACACCCTGCACGAGAAGGTGGTGATCGTCTCCGTCGACACTGTCGGCATACCGCACGTCGATCCCTTCGATAGATGCTCGGTGGAGCTGCGAGGCCACGGCCTGTTCAAGGTCATCCACCTGACCACGCGGGTCGGCTATGCCGATAAGCTCCACGTGCCCGAGCTGCTGACGCTCGCGCGCAAGCAAGGCCTGCTCGCGCGCAATCTGGACCTCGAGCATGCCTCATACTTCGTCTCCCGGATCGCGATCACGCCCAGCGACGATCCGGGCATGAAGAAGTGGCGCAAGGCCCTGTTCATCGCCATGGCGCGCAATGCGTCCAGCCCGATCGAGCACTTCGGGCTGCCAGGGGACCGCACGGTGATGATGGGCTCGCAGGTGGCCGTCTAGCCGTTGATCGGTTGGGGCCCACCAGCCC
The DNA here is from genome assembly GCA_963731355.1 of uncultured Solirubrobacterales bacterium. GTDB lineage: Bacteria > Actinomycetota > Thermoleophilia > Solirubrobacterales > Solirubrobacteraceae > Palsa-465. The sequence goes on from CAVSUS010000014.1 coordinate 343,379, forward strand.
GGCATAAAATGGGTCTGGTTCCGGCCCCCATGGTCTAGCGGTCAGGACGCCTGCCTTTCACGCAGGAGATCACCGGTTCGAATCCGGTTGGGGGTACTAAGCGGATCGGCTGTAGTGGCGGGGAACTCATGGGGGCGGCCTCTCGGTCTCAAGGTGCACGAGGCCAGTGTGGAAGCCGGGTGGAAGCCATTGTGCGCGCAACAGCCCTTGAATAAGCCCTTGGGCTGCTTCGCGGTTTGCTCGTGGCCGTGGTCGTCCTAAGCCTTCTGACCGTCGGTGACGGCGGTCCCCCCGTCTTTGTCGAGAATCTCTCTGAATGTCTGTGCGACATCCTCATCCCGGGCTGCATCCACTCCCCGGCGGGAGACGGGCCCGGACGGGCCGTCTTCCGACGGGGAAGTACCCTGCCGGAGGCGACGCTGGAAGCACGGGAAGGTCTCGCGAGCGACCGCGACCTTCGCCCTGGTAAGACTGGCCGGCTGAGGCCCTGAACCGGACTTCTCGGAGAGGAAGAGCGCTGGTTCACGATCGGGGAGCGCAAGCCCGACGGCGGGCACGATGTCCTTTCGCTGGCGTCCAGCCCCCGGATCTGTTCCGACCTCGACCGCGACGATCGCATCCACGGCGGAGCACTCGCCCGCCAGGTGACGCGCTGGCCACCCCCTCGTCGCCTTGCACTCGTCCGGCCGGGCCGCGCCGGCAACTGCATTCGTGGCAGAGGAATCGCGCGGCCGTGGGTCATCCGGGGGATCGGGTGGCGGAGCTGCCACACCTTTTGAATGCCCGTCTTCTTGACTCGACGCGCCCTAATCCATCGAGCTTCGCGGCGAGGTGCGGTTCGGGTTCCCCATGGTCTTGGGCTGGGGAGTGTCTGCCAACCGATGCAGGCGCTGCTTCTTGACTCGCGCCAGCTTGCGTTGGAGGCGCTGGTACTGCTTCTCCTGTGGTGGCGTCCGCTTGTGCCCCTTGTGCGCGAGGTTTGAGCGCTCGAGCGGGTCGCGCTTGAGGTCATACATCTCCCACTGGCTGGGGACCCTTCCTTTAGCGTCGTAGTACTCGGCGATCTTCCACTGGCGCTCCCGTAGGCTCACGATGTGCTGCGGCGGCTTGACGTAGGGTCGGCTGCTCTGCCCCGCCTGGAAGTCGTCGTAGGTGAAGACAACGTAGTCCTGCGTCCGCGGGGCTAACCGCTCGAGGATGTGAGCCGAGTAGTCGACGCCTTGCCAGTTGGCACGGGCCGAGCTCGGCGCATTGACGAGGCTGGCCAGCGTCGGAAGGAGGTCGACGTGCGAGACCATGACCTGTGAGGTCTGTGGTTTGCTCCACAACCGCGGGTTGGAGTAGACCAGCGGAATGCGCATCGTCTCCTCGTAGACGTTGAAGTTCTTCTGGCGCAGCCCGCCGTGCGCCAATCCCATCTCGCCGTGATCGGAGGTACGGATCACGAGCGTGTTGTCGAGCAGGCTCTGCGCTTCGAGCGCATCGAGGACATCGACCAAGTAACCGTCCATCAGCTTCATCAGGTTGCCGTAGAAGTTGACGTAGGCACGCTTCTTTTCATGTGTGTTGAGCTTGCCGATGAGGTTCGAGATCCGAAGGAACTGCCGCTGAGCGCTCGGCTTGGTGGCCAGGCTCTCATCGACGGTTGGGGGGAGCCCGATCTCGCCCGTCAACCACGAGTTGTCGTACCCGCCATTGATGTAGTTCTTCGGGTACAGCAGCACGTCGTGCGGGTTGACCAGCGAGACGACCAAGAAAAACGGCTGCTGCTTGGCGGCGGCCGAGTTGAGGTACTGCAGAACTCCTTCGGTACCCGCCGCGGCGGATCCCTGTTGGTGCATGTAGTTGCCGTCGTTGTCCGTCCTGCCGCCGCCCTCCTGGTTAATGTCCTGGTTGGCGCCTGCATCCGGAGGGCTCCACCGGGCAAAGCCGTACTTCTCGAGATCCGATGGCCGCCACTGTTTCCCAGCGGGTTTGCTGAGGTGCCACTTGCCCTTGTAGACCACGTTGTAGCCCGAGGCCGCCATCACGGTGCCGATGTTCTTGAAGTTCTGTGGTAGCTCGACCTGCGGGAAGTCGTCGTCCGACATGTCCTCTTCGAGGGTGTACTTGACGCCGTGCTGTGCCGGGAAGTAGCCCGTGAACATCGTCGCGCGCGTCGGCGAGCACATCGCGGTGGCACAGAACGCGTTCTCAAACGTGAGCCCGTTGCGTTGCAGGCGCGTGAACCCCGGCAGATGCCTGCGTGACCAGCCGCGCGGGAAATGCTGGATCGCTCTCTCCTGATCGCTGATGAAGAGGACGATGTTCATCCCGGCCGCAGGCGGATCTTGCCCCCACGCACTGGGCACTCGTCCCAGCGCTAAGGTGCCCGCCGCCACTGTCGCGCCCTTGTGAAGCAGCTCCCGTCGATTCAGCATGCGCCCCCTCCTGTAGTCCTTGGGGTTCAGTCGGTCGAGTGCAGCCTAATCACTTGAGGGTCTCCTGCCAATCGTGCGTGTGGCCGGCGGGACGTTCCTCAGGCGTCGCGCAGCACGCAGCGGATCCCGATGTGGCCCGTGGACGTATCTACCCGCGGAGAGTTGCCGGGCGATGGGGCCGGCAGTAGGCTGTATCTGCCGGTGGGTGCGCCGGCAGATCGTGGGCAATTCGACGAACGCGTTGACGAGGATCTGGTCGGTTCTGGCTGTCGGCCTGGTGGTCGCGGCGGTGGTCGCTTCAGGCGCGCTAGGCGCGGCAGCGCCGATTTCGCACCGCAGCCGCCTGCCGAAAGGTTCGCTCGGCGCGATCACGCAGCTGTCCGCCCGTAACGGGTGCCTGGTCGATCGTTCCTCACGCCGTCGCGGATGTGCCACGGTCCGCGCGCTGAAGGGCGCGGGTCCGATCATCGGCTCGGAGGCAATCACGGTGAGCCCCGACGGGAGCAATGTCTACGTCGCCTCCTCGTCGAGCAATGCGATCGCGGTGTTCAAGCGCAATCGACACACCGGGAAGCTGACCCAGGCCTCGGGGACCGCCGGCTGCATCGCCGCCGGGGGCGCTGACGGGTGCGCGAGCGGTCGGGGGCTTGCCGGTCCCAACTCCGTGGCGGTCAGCGCGGACGGAAAGAACCTGTACGCGACCTCGTTTCGGAGCAGCTCGGTCGACACGTTCACGCGCGACCCCTCCACCGGCGCGCTCACTCAGGCGAAAGGCAGAACCGGCTGTCTCGCTGCGAAGGCGATTCCGGGCTGCGCAAGCGCTCGAGGGTTGAACGGCGCCGACGTCGTGGCGCTCAGCGACGACGGCCGCAACGTCTACGTCGGTGCATTCAGAGGCAGCGCGGTCGCCGTCTTTTCGCGCTCAACGTCAGGCGGCACCCTTACCCAATCCTCCGGCACCGGCGGCTGCATTTCGGAGGGAGGCGCCGACGGGTGCGCGACGGCGCGCGCCATGTCCTCTGTCGAGGGCCTCGCGGTCACTGGCGACGGCAAGAACGTGTACGCGGCGGCTCCGGGCTCGGGTGCGCTCGACGTGCTCGCTCGCGACCCCTCGACCGGTGCGCTGACGCAGCCGGCCGACGACGGCGGCTGTTTCGTCAACAGCGCCATCACGGGCTGCACGCTCGGCAGGCAGCTCGACGGTGCCGACGCGGTGGCGATCAGTCCAGACGATCGCGGCGTTTACGTGCCGACCTTGCTCAGCAGCAGCATCGCGATCTTCACGCGCACGCCGTCGACCGGGCAGCTGGCGCAGGCGAGCGGAACTACCGGGTGCGTAGCCAACGCAAAGGGAGTCGGCTGCGCCCGCGGCAGGACGCTCAGGGGTGCAGAAGGCGTTGCGGTCTCGCCCGAGGGAACCACCGTCTACGCCGTCTCGCTGATGCCGGGCTCGATCGACGTACTCGACCGGACGGGGCCGACCGCGGCCTTGACCGAGAAGCGCGGTCGTCAGGGATGCCTGACCGACCCACGATTCAATTGTGCTCGCGCGCAGCCGCTGCGCACGGCCACGTCCGTAGCCGTCAGCCCCGACGGCAAAAACGTCTACGTGGTGGCCTTTAAGAGCAACGCTGTCGATGCATTCAAACGACAAACGAAATGATGAGCGACAGGCCTCCAGCAAACGGCAGCCACGATCGCGATGGGCGTGTTGGCCCATCAGGTGCCAACAAACGGCCGCTTGCGAGATGTATGACGAGCAGGTGTCTTGTCGCCGGCGTCAGACCGCTGCTTCTGGGATGCACGAGAGCCGGCCGCCGATTCGCGCCGGCGGTTCTCCGTGCCCCCGCATAGCGACACCGCTGTCGGCTGCGCGGACAGGCGCGTCCGATCGTGAAAGCGGGTCCGGGCCTGGCCGATCGCTCCCGTGGCAACAGCGCTCGTTGGGCGTCGCGGCTGGCGAACTACTCTGGGTCGGCGAAGCGATCGTTGGCTCGTGTCCAGCCGGCGACGGAGCGATCGCTGGCGCGATGCACGCTTTCCGCGCTGATCGGGTCGCTGCGGCGAGCCAGCCAGATGCTCGCGCGATCGCTAGAGCAGGTCTTGCCTGACGTCGCGTTGCCGGCTCGGCCAGACCTTTGCCCGAAACCCGACTCCGCCGCTCAGCACCCGAAATCGGGTTCTCGGCACCCACAAGCTCGCATGATGCTCGCATGAGCTGTGGGCGAGATTAGAAATTTGTCAGAACCGTCAGCTGGTCAACTGCCGGTGTACGCGATTTTGATAAGCGTCGGTGTCTCTACCGTCGTGGTCGCCACCGTTACGTTGTTCTCCACCATGTTGATGACTGTATCGGTACCGGCGTCGGCGAGATAATCGAGACCACGGCCACCCATGGCCGAGTCGAAGTAGATCTCGCCGAAGTTTGGCAGTTGTGCAGACTCGCCGGTCACGCCCGGGTGTTCCATTACCCACTCGATCTGATTTTCCTGCGACGAACTGCCGGTTGGAGCGGAGAAGTCGAATGAGACGTGGACACCCGTCGTGACGTTTAGCAGATTCACCCATGCGTCGGTCATGGCTTCCAGGCAAATTAAGCCGATCACGGTATCCCCGAAGTTGACCGGAAAGTTGTTGATCGCCGTCCAAGTGTTCGGCCACCATTCATAGACGGCATAGCAGCTCTTGCTGACGTTGCCATGCCCATCGGACGATACGTACTGCACGGTGCCGATCTGGGTGACGTCTGAGGTTCCATCGATACCGATCCAGGCAAACGAGTACCATCCACCCTGGCCGGTGGTGGGGGGCTGGACATCCGGGACATTCCACTGACCCCCAACCCAGGTGAACGTCTGACCGGACGGAGCGTGCACGACGCAGCCCGACCAAAAGGGGTGCGTGACGGTCACCAATTCTTGGCGTAAAGGGCCGCGGGGCTCGATGCCGGGAAGCAGCGCATCGATGGGCTGGAAGGTGGGCGTGATATAGGTGAGCTTGTGCGAAAAAATCTCGTCCCAAAGGGCCGCGAGTTCTGCGCGGATCGACGCATCGGGTCGCTGCGGCAGGCCGTAGCGCCGCAATTCCACCGGCGATGCGCTGCGTGGGTCGAAGCGCGCTGGCGGCAAAGGATGGGTCCTCACGCGGCCGGCGGACCCTCGAGAGGTGCGAGACATGGAAATAAGATACTCCGATCTCTGACGCTCTGCGAGAGCGATCCCCCGGGCAATAATCGAACTTTCTCGTGGCAAAGGCATAGCAAAGGCGCGGTCTGTCGGGCCGCTGAGGGAGCGCATGGTGCTGAGCTAGGCATCCCTCCGATCAGCGAGGGAACCAGCCAAGAGGTATTGCGTCGGCCATTACCTCGTCTCCGAGATCGTTGGGATGCAAGCTGTCGCCGACCTGGCAAGCGGAACCTCCTGTGGCGTTGTAGGAAGCGTTGAGGTATCGGGAGTCGTACGGACTGGCAGTGGCCCGGTCGAAGTCCACAACGCCATCAAAGGCGTGGCTGGTCCGTATCCAATGGTTCACACTCTCCCGCAGCGCCTCCCCTTGAGGGGTACCGAAATTGCCGCCATAGACACAGTTGGAGCCGAGAAAAGGCATGAGCGTCCCAGCGAAGATCTTGACGCCACTAGCGTGGGCCATCTTGATCAGCTGTAGATAGCCCGCCTCGATCTGGGCGGCGGTGACCGTAGGATTATTGGGCGCGAAACAACCGGTGTCCGGCTCTCCGCTGAAGCCGATGTCGTTGATGCCCTCGAGGAGGATCACTGCTGTCACCCCTGGCTGGGACAACGCATCACGCTGGAAACGGGCCAACGCACTCTGCCCGAAGCAGCTCGAATCGTTGAGCACTCGATTTCCACTGATGCCCGCATCCACGACGGCCGGTGCCTCGTTCCCCAGCACGGCGTCGAGGCGCCGAGATAGGTAGTTGGGCCAGCGGGCCTCGGAATCGACCTCGGAATGACCGACGTCCGTGATCGAGTCTCCGAAGGCCACGACGGTGCCGGGTGTCGCGGGGCTGCGCACGTCAACACCGTCCACGAAGTACCACGAGGAGACCTTGGTCGTAAAGGCGGTGCTCGCGGCGTCGCCCGCGTGGTCTCCCGACGCGACGAAGTTTGTCTGCCAAGCGAGCGCGTGATACGTGGCCGGGCCGGTCGGGCTCGGGAGGTACAGATCGACCGCCAGCTCCGTGAGCCGAGGTACCCGCATGTGTATTGGGTCGCTCAACACCTCCTCACCGGCGGGAATCGTCACCGAGGCCTGACCGCCGAACGTCACCGAGTGGCTCGTCCCCGGGACAAGTTGGGCTCCGTCGAGCACCACGCCCAGGCTGGTGGCACCAACCTGGACGGGCCCGGTGCCGAACGTGTTGCTAAGTCGTACCTGGACCTCGCTGCCGCTCACGCTGGTGTAGATGATGTTGCGCACCGTCTGGTTGTTGAACTGAGTGGTATCGCCACCTAAGGGGCTGGCCGTCCAGGTCGCCACCCGTGAGGCGGCCGATCTGCGCCCTTTTCTCGGCGCTGCGTGGCCAAGACCGGCCCAGATAAGCAGCGCGCACGCCCCCAGGGCAAGCGCAAGCAAAGCTCCCAAAGCTCCGCGTCGTCCGCTAAAGCTAACCATTGATGACCTCCCTCGATCGCCGAGACGCCGGCCCCCAAAGGACTCTATCCCAGCAGTTCGCATCGCCGCCGCTCCGCCGCGAACCGATGCCCCGCGCGAAACGCGAGCTCTGCGCAGCACAGCTTGTCTCTCACCGCGCAGCCAGGCGCGAGCGCGAAGAGCCAGTTTCCGAGCGCCGTGAAGTCGCCCGCAATCTTCGCCCGGTCGACAGTGCTCCTGGAACCCGAAAGGGGTTCGAGTCGGGGGATGCGGATGACCCGACACTCCAGAAGTCCACCTTCTCGTAGCAGCGGAATCGCGCCGACATTGTCGCTGGCAGGGTTGACAGTGATCCGGTGGCTCCGCGCTCCTCGATCAGGTGGCGGACCGCCCGGGAAATCGCCGCGGCGCCCACTCGCCGGCGGTGGAGCGACGGATGGAGGCACAGGTCGATCCAGCGTGGCGACATTTCGGCCGGGTCTCCTCCCGCGCGCTGCGGACCGCGCAGGCGAAGGCGATGGATGAGGAGGGTAACCCCACGTTTCCGATCCTCCATCAGCGCGACGAGGATGGTCGCACGGCGTCCGTTCGCCACGGTGACCTTCCGTCGATGCACAGTTTCCGGCATACCGTGGCGAGTCGCGCGCTACTCGCGGGCGAGAGTGTGGATGAGATCGCGTTCTTGCTCGGCCATCGCGATGCGAACGTCACTCGCGCGCTCTACGTGCGTGAGCTGGCGGATGTCCGGCGCCGGGCCATGCGGCGTTCACGGATGCTGGCCGAGTTCAGCGAGCTGTTCCAGTCGTAGGCCTGCTCGATCAGCCCTCGGGCGGCGGATGCAGCCGTCGGTGTCCGACCTCGTAGACCGACGGCTGCCGCAGGTCTGGCCCAGGATGTCGAAGCCCAAACGCCAGGTAGGCGAGACCAAGTCGCCCGTCGCTTCGACGACCGATCCGGAACACCATTCCGTGCGGACCAGCCGGCGGTCGCACGTAGACCTTCAGGCATTGGCGCAGCCGCGTACCGCCCGGTCCTTCCGGATCGCACGCTCGTAGCTCTGTGATCGGCACTCCGCTCGACTCATATTCCGCGCGTGCCGCGATCGCTGCTCTGCGGCCCGCAGCGGTTGCACGCCTCATGTCCTCAGTCCATGCTGCGTCGTCGAAGGCAACGGGGGGCGTGCGCGCCGGCTCCGCCGGCTGCGGCACGAGTTAGCGTTAGCCCTCGCCGTCGGGCGGCTGGACCGGTCCGTACTCCGCCTCGAACTCTTCGAGCGTCGCCGGAGTCAGGGTGTGGCGGCGGAGGATCGCGTCGGCTGATGTATCTGGAGCGACCACGAGCGACCCATCCGGACGCTCCTCCACCACGACGTACTCGCCTGAGCGATCGCCGCTCAGGGTCACGTGCTCTGCGCGTTCAGTGGCCACGCCTCAAGTGTGGCACGGGAATCGAACCCGCGACCCTCGGCGTGGAAGCCGGATGGAAGCCTCCGGCCCCGCCAGACTGTCCGCGGCCGCCGACGCACGATCAAGAAAAGCCCGTAAACACGCCACCCACCCGCATCTGACCCTCATCCACCCACCCCTGCTCCGACCTTTCACGCAGGAGATCACCGGTTCGAATCCGGTTGGGGGTACTTTGCGGATCGCCTGTAATGGCGGCGAATACGGCCGTGCCGTCGCCAACTCAATCATGCCGTCCGCGACGTCGCGCCGAGCAAAAGCGATCATCAGCGGCGGCGCCGACGGGCGGCAGCTTATGGGCGGATCCATTCCTGCGCTACCGAACGTGGGGCGGCTCGTTTCATGCCGAGATCGCACGACGAGACGCTCGGCAGTGGCTCCTCTACCGTCGCCATTTCAAGCGATCGACCGCGACGCTCCGGTCGGGAGCCGGTCAGTGTCGTACGGTCGTTACGGCGGAGCGCGAGAGGGACGGATTGCTTCCCGCCGCCTCCAGGCCCGACGGCGACCCAGTTTGCGGCTTTCGCCACGGATGACATTCGAGCCGATGTTCAACGCGGTCACTTCGGTCGATTTCTCGTCGGTCTGGACTGACCTCGGGTTCCGGGGCAACCTCTACGAGATCGACCCAGCGCCGCCGACCGAGGAGGGCGAGCGGCTGCTTGTCGGGCGCGCAGGCGAGTTGGAGGATCTGCGGATGTATCTCACGTCGAGTTCCACTCACCCGACGATCGAGGGCCAGAACGGGGTTGGTCACTCGAGCCTTGTGGCGGTCACGCTCAAGTCCTGACCACCGCTATCCCCGAGCCCGGCGAGCGCGGGAACCCCACGCCCCCCCTGGGCCTCGAGCCGCGTCGGGGGGATGACCTTGCCACCGAACACTGACGCGCCGCCCGATGGCCACGACCGCACCGTTCGCCAATGCCGTCGCGCAATCGGCGCCCGCGCAATGCCGAAGCGATCGTCAGGTCGCGGCAGTCGCCGGTCCGGTAACCACGCGCTACTGGCTGGTGAGCGCGTTGATGAATCGCTTTCCTTCTCGGGTATCGCGGTGCGAATCTGACGCGCGGCTTGTTGCGCTCGAGCTTGCGGATGCTTGTCGCCGCTCGTTGCGGCGCTCGCGAATGTTCGCCTCGGTGTTGGGCCCGTCGAGCGCTCAGCCAACCGATTTCACCCGCTCGCCCGTCACTGCGAGCAGGACCTGGCCGCGGCGTGTACAGTCGTTTCATTCGTTATAGAGGCGTCCTCGTGGGCGGGACCGGCGCGGGGGCTGTCCACGGTCGCGGTGCGGATCGAGATCACTTCGCGGTTTCTTGACGATCCCGGACAGCGTGCGGGATTCGTACTTCTGGGGTCGTTCCTACTCTCGTTTCTGTTCGTCCGGACGAGCACGCGACTGATTCGCAGCCCGAGGGTTCCTTGGTGGCCTGGCAATGTTGTCACCGAGAGCGGGCTTCACGTCCATCATCTCGTTTGGGGGATCCTGATGATGCTCATCTCGGGCTTTTTGGGATTCACTCTCGATCGACGGAGCCCGTTGACCGAGATCCTGGCGGCTGGATTCGGAGTGGGGGCCGGGCTAACGCTCGACGAATTCGCGCTGTGGCTTCGTCTTCAGGACGTCTACTGGAAGGAGCAGGGTCGCGCCTCGTTTGACGCGGTCGTGGTCGCGCTCACACTGGGCGGACTGATTTTGGTGGGCGCCGCCCCCTTCGACCTCCACAACAACGACTCCTCGGTCGCCGGCTTGGCGGCCGCCGTCGTCACCGATGTGCTGTTCGCCGCGGTGGCGGTCCTCAAGGGCAAGCCACTCCTCGGGATGATCGGCATCTTCATGCCGCTGGTATCGCTCGTGGCCGCAGTGCGCTTGGCCTCTCCCTCCTCCGTATGGGCGCGGAGGCGGTACGAAGCGGGCGGTCGTAAGCTCGCCCGAGCGCAGGCACGCTGGAAACGAATCGAGGCGCGGCGCCGACGCGTGACGGATGCGATCGCGGGCACGCCCGAAGCTCCGGCGGTCGCAGTGGATCCGATCCCGGCGGCCCGCGAGCGCACGGCTGACGAGCTCGGCAGCGATGAGTGATGCCGCCGATCGGAGATGACCTCGCGCCGCGGCTCACGAACCGCGGCTTCGCTTTTGTGCGCCACTTGACGACTTGGTGCGGGGGTTGGCCGGGGGCACTAGCCGGAGCCCTGGGGGCGCTGTTCATCGCGATGTCGTGCACCGCCGTGCCCGCGGGGGCTGCGACGAGCGCCGCGCAGCAGCTCGCGGACAAGTACTCCCCGATCGTGATGATGCGCGCGCAGCACAACGCTCCGTGCGATAACACCGAGGAGCAATACTGGCCGCCGACTTCCGTTGACGTGGTTCTCGGCAACGCCCGGATCAGGCTGCTCAAGAGCGGTCCGCGCGGCCCGCAAGTCATCAAGCGCGCCCCCACCGCAGCTGACCTAGCCGGGCGCGGTGCAGACTATTACCTCGACCTGCCCGGCAATCCGCTGAACCCCGGCTGCACGTACGCCCGCGACTTCGCGGCATTGCGTCGGGCCGGCAAAGCGCCTGCCGTGACGTACGCCCACATAGCGCATCAGCCTGGGCACCCAGGTTTCACGCTGCAGTACTGGTTCTACTACTACTTCAACCAGTTCAACGACCTGCACGAAAGCGACTGGGAAGGGATGCAACTCGCCTTCGACGCCCCCACCCCGGCCCAGGCGCTGATGAGCGCGCCCACGGAGATCGTGCTCTTCCAGCACGCCGGCGGCGAGCACGCGAGCTGGGACGCTTCCAAGGTCCAGCGGCGCGGGACGCATCCGGTTGTCTACTCCGCCGCCGGCTCGCACGCGACGTTCTATGGCTCGGCGCTCTGGCTGGGCAACGGCGGCCACGGATCAGGGGTTGGCTGCGATAACACCACCAAGCCGCTGTTCGCCACCTATCCACGGCCGATCCTGCTGCCGGAGGTGCCTAGCAACCACGGCACGTTGGCATGGCTAAGCTACACCGGCCGTTGGGGCCAGCGAGAGGCTGGATTCAACAACGGGCCCGCGGGCCCCAACACCAAGACCGTTTGGCGCGAGCCGTTCACCTGGATGGACGGAACGCGAGACGCGAGCCCGAAGGTGCCAGGGGCGACGGTGATCGGACCATCGGTCGCCGGCGCGTTCTGCGGGGCGGTGGCGACGACCACAAGCTTTCTGAACCTCGCCGCGCAGACACCTCCCGGCGCCCTCGGCATCGCCGCGGTCCTCGTGGTCCTGGTCCTCTTGCCCGTGAGCCTGACCAGATGGCGCCCACTCGAACTCGATCCGCTTCGCCAGCCGCGCGCGCTCGGCCAGCTCCTCCTGGTGGCTGGGCGCGCCTACTGGCGACACGGCGCAACCTTCGTCCTCATTGTGATCGCCTCGGCTCTGCTGATCGGTGTGGTCGATGGGCTCGAGTGGCTGGTGCTTCGCGCCTTTGGCGCGAGCGGCGCGAACGTGTCGTTCACCGATACGGGCCTCTCGATCGCGTTTTCCACCGCGGCCGGAATTGGGAGACCAATCGCGGGGCCCGTCGGCTCCGCACTGGTGATCGCCGTGTTACGCAACGTCGAGAACGAGCAGCCCGCTGGGTTCATGAGTGCCTGCTCCCCGGTCCGGCGACGGATCTGGCGGCTCGTCGCGGTGCAGTGGCTCATAACGCTTCTGCTGATTCTGATCGCCCTGACGATCATCGGGATCCCATTCGCCATTCGTAAGTTCGTGGACTGGCGGTTCGCCCAGCAGGAGATCCTGTTCGAGGATCGGTCAATCCGCGAGGCCATGCGCGCCAGTTCAAGACTGGTCCGCGGCCAGTGGTGGCGCGCCGCGTGGATCATCTTCATCTTCTCGACACTGGGCCAGATACCGGGGCCGATTCTCGGATTCGCGCTGCTGTTCACGACCGTTCCGACCACCACCGTGAACATCCTGGGGTCGGTGGTCTTCGCGCTGCTTACCCCCTACGTAGGGATCGGCCGCACCCTCCTTTACCTCGACCTCGCGACCCGCAAAGTCACCGAAGCAGTGCCCACGACGCCGACCATCGCCCCCGCACCCGCGGGGTGACAGTGAACTCCAGGCCAGCCGATTGACGTCCGCCGCGGCGGCGGGGCCTCACGACCTGCGGACCGTCAATGGCCTGACCGGTCGCGCTATCGCGTTCGTCGTTGGCCGGCGCGAGCGGACGAGTCCTACAGACACTGAAGTGAAAATCCCGCTCACGCTGCCTGGGCCCCTTCTACGAGGGTGACGCCGAGTCGCTCGAGTTGTACGACCAGCCCTCTGCGGGTCCGTTGTGGGTCGCGACGGGCCGTTGTGGGTCGCGACGGGCGAAGTAGTCGGCGCCTCGGTCGTTGTATGTCTCGCCGGTTTGGAGCATGTGCCAGGCGGCGGTGAGGATCGTGTGCGCGGCGGCGACGGTCGCCTTGTTGGCGCCGCGGCAGACCCGCAGGCGGGCGTATTGGGCGGCGAGGTAGGTGTTGTTGGTGCGTCCGCCCCGGAGGCAAGGTGCTTGGGGATTGGGACGAGACTCATGTCACCGGCGGTCTCGGCCATGATGACATCGGCGGAGCCGCGTTCCACGCCGAGGATCGTGCGGCGCACCGTGACCGCCGGCGCGAAAGGGCCGGGCTGCTCCCGTGTCGAGCTTGATCCCGGTCGCCTGCATCACCTTGTGCAGCCGGTTGGCCTCGCGCTGGCGGTCGCGGATCTGGCTCTTGCGATACCGGGTCTCCTGCCGCTTTCCTGCAGCACATCGCTTGCTCCGCAGCGCGAGCGCAGCTACGCTGGCCGCGGCTTGCGCGCCCCCACGCAGAGTCAGATGGCCGCCGCCGATATCGAGTCTATTCCGCTGTTTGCCCAGCTCTCGTCCGACGAGCGAGCGCGCGTGGCCAGAGTCGCCCGCGCAGTGCAGCTAGACGTGGGGCATGTGGTGGTGAACGAGGGAGAGTTCGCGTTCGATTTCTATGCGATCAAGCGGGGGACAGCCGAGGTGCAGCAGGGCGGTGAGCGTATAAGGACGCTTGGGGCCGGCGATGTCTTTGGCGAAACAGGCGTCGTTCCCAACCATGCTCGCGGCTGGAAGCGCCGTCGAACCGCGACCGTGATCGTAACTGCTCCGACCGAGGCAATCGTGATTGACGGCAGTGATTTCCGACGCCTGACCCAGGACATTCCCACGCTTCAGGATGCGATACGTGCTACGGCTGCCGAGCGCAGCCGCGCCGAGCCGTCGTAGGAGCAGCGCCCGCGCAGCCCCGGCTCGTTGTGCTGGGTTGCGCGACGTGCGAGAGTAGAGCGGAGCCCGTGCGAGGTGTCGGTGGTCAGTTGAGTCGTGAGCGTAGGGCTCGCAGTTCGACCAGCAGAGTGTCGCGGAGCGGATCGTCGGCTCGGAGCATGAGGCGCATGCTGGCAGCGCGGATGGCGGCGCCGAGGTTGCCCCGCCGCTGGTAGGCGAGGACGAGGTTGTTGAGCATCCGCATCGCAATCTCATGAGTTCGCCATGGCCGCAAGAGGTCCCGGGCAACGTCTACCTCGACGAGTCGGCCACCGGCGAAGGGATCGAGCAGCAACGGAGGATCGGCACCGAAGTGGCCGACCACGAAGTGGCCTGGCAACCCCACGCCGGCGAGCGCGATCCCGGCGCGACGAGCGACCTCGATGTACACCACCGACAACACAATCGGCAGGCCCCGGCGCCTACCGAGCACGATGTCAAGCATGGAGTTGTCGGGGTCGTCGTACCGTTCCCTGTCGCCCTCGAACCCGTATGCGCCGCCCAGCAGCTGCGCGCAAGCGCGCGCCAGCTCGTCCGGAACTCCGCTCGTCTGGCCGGCGATGCGCGAAAGCTCTGCGCCGAGACCGTCGAGCGTTGCGATCGCCCCGGGCGCGTCGACCTCCCGGAATTCCGCGCCAAGCGCGAGCGCCATCACGTCCATGGTGGTCTCCGGCTGGCCGGCCAGCTCGGCAAAGGAGGACAGCTCGGACACACGAGCATTTTGGCGGCCCATCGATCGCCAGGTGAGAGAGCGCGCGCGGCGGTCGCCACGTCTCGCCTGGTGCGCGCTCCATCAGGGACAAAAGCGCAGATTCATGGTCTCGGTCCTGGCCGCAGAGGAGCATCGAAGCGGGCCGGGGTGCTGAGCCTGCCGCGCGTGGTCGGAGCGGGATGAGTTGACCGCCAGCTCCTTTTGACGATGTCGCATCGCGAGACCGCTCGAGGTTCGAGAGCAGCGAGAGTCGTCTCGTGCGAGCGTTCTCTGCGACCCGCGACCGACACCCCTCGAGGGCGTTGCTTTAGGGGCTGCGGCTCGCATCACGTCGTGCGATACGAGCGCCGAGCCTGTCGCGCGGTTGACAGACGCCTGTTATCGAGGGACGATTGCTCTTCGCAAATCGAGGCGAGAGGGGCACGGTGGGCACATGACCAAGGTTCTGTATTCGCTCGGGCGGTTCTCCGTGCGGCGGCGGTTTGTCGTGCTTGGGGTCTGGTTGGTGGTCGCGGTCGCGCTGGTGGTGGTCTCGCACCAGATGGGCGACACCACCAACAACAACCTGTCGTTGCCGGGGACGGGAAGCCAGCAGGCGATGAACGTGATGGCGAAGCCGTTCCCGGATCAGTCGAATGGATCAAGCCCGATCGTCATTCATGCCTCTAGCGGCAAACTGACCGACTCCAATTATGCGAGCGCGGTCAACAATGCGGCCGCCCAGGTCGCGAAGGAGCCGTTCGTGGCTTCGGTGGTCAACCCGCTGACCCCGCAGGGCGCTTCGGCGCTGAGCCAGAATCAGAGCACTGGGTATCTATCGGTGACCACGTCGGTGAACCCAGGCTCGCTATCGACCGAGCAGGCGCAAAAGATCATCGACGGTGCCAATCCGGCGAAGGCGGCCGGATTAGAGGTCCAGACCGGTGGTCAGTTGGGTCAGAAGGTCTCGCAGCCCTCGACCGAATCGAGCGAGCTGATCGGAATCATCGCCGCGATGGTGATCTTGACGTTTACGTTCGGAACGATCGTGGCGATGCTCTTGCCGATAGTGACGGCGATCTTCGCGCTGGCGTCGACGCTCGCGATCATTCGCATGCTGGGCCACGTGGTGTCCGTGCCCACGGTGGCGCCGACGCTGGCGACGATGATCGGGCTGGGCGTCGGGATCGACTACGCGCTGTTCATCGTCACCCGGCATTTCCGGGGACTCAACAAGCAGGGCCTCGACGTGGACGAGTCGATCGCCCGCGCGGTCGCGACCTCGGGCGGGGCCGTGTTCTTCGCCGGCGCGACGGTCACGATCGCGCTCGCGTCGCTCGCCGTGGCCGACATTCCCCTGGTTACGACGATGGGACTGATGGCTGCGATCGCGGTGGTGGTGGCGGTGCTCGGTGCGCTCACACTGTTACCGGCGGTGCTTGGAATCATTGGCCCCCACATCAACTCGCTGCGCGTTCGTGATCGCCATCCCGAGTCGCATCCTTCCGAGGGCGGGCTGTGGGCTAAGTGGGCGCACGAGATCGCCTCGTACCCGTGGATCGCTGGGCTGGCCGCACTCGCCATCTTGATCCCGTTGACGATCCCGCTCCTGTCGCTGACCTTGGGGCAGCAGGACACCGCCGCGCTGTCGACCTCTACGACCGCCCGGCAGGCGTATGACCTGATCTCCGAGAATTTCGGACAGGGGGTCAATGGTCCGCTGCTGATCGCGGTCACGTTGGGCTCGCCGGCGCAGGGTGGCGCGAACGATCCACGCCTCCAGACGCTGCAGAAGGACGTCAAATCGACCTCGGGCGTAGCGACGGTGACGCCGACGCAGGTCGACAGCGCGGGGACTACTGCGTACTTCAACGCAATCGCCACCACCGGGCCTGCTGAGACGCAGACCGCGAATCTCGTCACCAAGCTGCGGTCCAGCACAATCCCGAGCGCCGAGAAAGGGACCAACATGCGCGCCTACGTAGGCGGCCAGACCGCCGCCTACGTGGATCTCGCGTCAAAGATCTCGAGCAAGCTGCCGCTCCAGATCCTGGTCGTGATCGCGCTCGCCTTCTTGCTTCTGATTCTGGCGTTCCGAACGGTGGTCGTCCCCGCCCAGGCCGCGGTGATGAACCTGCTTTCGATCGGCGCTTCCTATGGCGTGCTGACCGCGATCTTCCAGTACGGCTGGGCGATTGGACTGTTGGGCCACAGCGATCCGGTCCCGATCGTCTCCTACGTGCCGCTGTTCATGTTCGCGATCCTGTTCGGCCTGTCGATGGACTACGAGGTGTTCCTGGTCAGCCAGATCGAGGAGCACGTGCACGCCGGCGAAGATAACAAGCGCTCGGTCGTCTCCGGGCTGGTAACCAGCGCGCGGGTGATCACGGCGGCCGCCTCGATCATGGTGTTCGTGTTCGGAAGCTTCATCCTCAATGGAAACCCGACCGTCCAGCAGTTCGGCGTCGGCCTCGCCGTAGCAGTGCTCCTCGATGCCACCGTCGTCCGTTGCCTGCTCGTCCCCGCGCTGATGATCCTAATGGGCAAGATCAACTGGTACATGCCGCGCTGGCTCGACCGCGCCGTCCCCGAGGTGAGCATCGAAGGAGCCGAGTTCTTCCGCGAGCGCGACCGGCTCGCAGCCGCCGAACGAGAACCACAACCAGTCGCATAGGCTCGCGCGCCAGGTGCAAGCCAGCTGCGGCGGCCGTCCCAAGTTACACTTACCTCGCGCTTTCTACCAGATAGCCGGTTCGACTGGCTCACGCTGTGTTGAAAGTAAGTGAAAAAGCGTGGATAGATTTGGATCAGATAGTTCAGTGCGGTCGACTAAAGCTGTTGATGCGCCGGCGCTGGGCTAGCCGCGGCCGCGACCGGCACGGAGCCGGACAGCTAGCTAAGCAGGTAACCGCAACGAGGATGAGAAACCCATGACGGAGTTCTCGCAGAGGAATCCGCCGCCACTCGCAGAACCATGCCCGACCGGGCTCTGCGACCACCATGCCCCTTCTCGTTCGGGACAGCCGAAGCCAACGCACAACCTCCCGACATCCACGACTTACCAAACCGCGTGCCATGGGGCAACTCGTGGCGGTTGCCGCCGGGTTAGGCCCAGAGGCCCAGGCGTCCCGCCGGCACGGGACCGTATACACCTACTCAGCCGCGACCATGCGAGGGACGTTCGACACCGAAAGGGGCCCAGCTCTTCCCCCGAACCAGATTCACGAGAGCCGACGCGAACTCGCCGTAGCCTGTCCGGTTGGGATGAATTCCAGTGTCGGCGCTGATGATCCACGGGGGACCGGGGCAGAACGAGAAGAACGGGTCGAGCTCGAGCAAATCCTGGCTCACGGTCGACTGGTGGCTGGGACCGTCGACGGCGGCGTGGTTGTTCGGGCAGACGTAGGCACCTGGGGCTCGGCCGATGAAAAACGGCGGCGGGGAGATGACGAACACGCGCGAGCCATAGGAAGGAAGAGCGGTCACGGCGCTTTTGATCGCGGAATTGAACTCGTCGAACATGATCTGAACGTCGCGCGCGCTGAAGAGGGTGAGCGATGGAATCGCAAGGTGATAGAGCGACACGACGACGTGATCGTTTTGAGCGGTCAGGAGCTGACGGACCACCTCGGCAACGAGCGGCCCGACTCGCTGCGCCATGATGTATTTCTGCACGCATGCCCGCAGTTGCGCGTCGGTCAACGTGAATGCACACCATGCACCCGTGCCGGTCAGGAAGATTGACAGTAGGGGATTGGCTCCCAGCGTCATCACGGTGAGGTTGGGATCGTCTTGGATGATCTGCCGGAGGGTGGGGTTCAGGTAGCCACCGGGAGCCCAGTCGGATGGCGCGGAGCCGCTGACCGCGAGATTTTGGAACTCGTTCGTGCCGCTCAACCCGAAGGTTTGCGCTGCCTGCGCCGCCCAGGAGACATCGTTGCCGAGGCCATAGTCCGGGGACCATCTGACCGGCTCTGTCTCACCCGGTCCATTGGGCGAGTTCGACGAGCAGCGATCGTTCATCTGGGTGTCGAGCGGGATACAGAATGGCAGTTGTAGGGTCGACATCTGGGTGCCGTCGGAGAAGAAGCCAAACCCGGCGGTCACCGAGTCACCCAACGCTCGCATTACGAACGGCGGCCGCGCCTGAAGAGAGAGGCGCGGCGGCGTCAGCTTGAGGCCGTTCAGGCCAAGGCTCCGAGGCTTGCCTCCGGTTGGGGTGAAGGTCGTCCATAGTCGTATGGTTACGCGGTAGCGGTGAGCTCGGAGGAGGCGGCGGCCTCGCTGGTTGGGCTTCACCCTGAGGTGCAGCGTCGTCGCGCCCGAGGCAGTCGCGTGAAGACGGGCGAACACGAACCGACCGGCGGCCGGTTGCAGGACCGACGCTGTCGTTGCGAAATTGTCGTTCCAGGCCGTCTCGAGCACATCGACGGCGCCCCGACCGGGAACCGACACCCATAGGGTCACCGATCCGTCGTGGCGGTGAGTCTGATAATGTGAGACCGTAAACCGGTTGCTCGGAAGCAGGGCCGCATGGATCGTGATCTCTCGGACCCGCTGGTCGCTGTTCGCACCCTCAGTCGCCGCGAAGCCGGGCGCTGCGCCGGCCATCAACCAACCGGCGATGAGGACCACTGCCGTTGACGCCACGAGTGCGGCGCACCGGCTAGTGCAAAAACCGCGTTCCGTGATCGTGCCCGCGTGCATCAACCCAGCGTGTTGCGATAGCGCATGGGTGCTGGCGCCACCATATTCGACATCGGTTCGCGATCACCCGATCTGCCAAGCCCAAGTTCGCTGTCGCTCATGTGTATGCCCAATTCGCCATCCGTCGCACCCATCCCCGACGTCCCACATCCCGCCCCGTTCTGTCCTCCCGTAGAAGGATCTCACCGAGCGCCAGCGAGCGCAACCGCGCTGACGGGCTGAGGGACATCGACCAAAGCCGGCGACCGTCACCGATCAAGTGTGCGACCGCAATCGACTCCGGGGCGACAGGATGCTCGAAGCGCTGAGCGCGCGGAAGCTGATCCGTGCGGACACGGAGCCTCGGATCATGCTGGTGATCGTCGAGCTCGGCGACCGAATACTGGACCTCGCGTTCCGCGACGCGCCAACCCGGACCCCACGATCGTCCAACTCGGCCGAAACGCGCTCGCCTCATGCGCACGGGATGCGCTCGGCTGATCGACCGGACGCGCTAGCGAGACGGCACGGGGGCCGGCGCTCGGCCGCGATCACCCGAACCGGATGATGGCGGAGGCAGCCACTCGACGGAGAATCGAGCTCCGGTCTTCGACAAGAACTCCCAGGGGACTGACGAGCGCGATTCCAGGAGCGACGCGATGCCCGAGCCATCGCCATGCTGAAGCTCGCTCTCACCGTGGTGGCGATAGCGCTGCCCGACTGCATCAATCCCAGCCTGATCGGGGGGGAGCTGTTCGTCGCGATGGGCTCGCATCCGTGGCGGCGGACCGCCGGGTTCACGCTGGCGGCGCTCGGGGTCACGTTCGGCTTCGGGCTGGCGTTCGCGCTTGGCCTGGGCGACCTCATCCTGTCGCTCGTGCCGAAGCCCGGGGCGACGGTCAAGTACGCGCTGATCACGGCGGCAGGAGCCGTGCTTGTGGCCGGTGGGCTCCTCGCGTTGATCCGGCGCAAGGCTCTTACGAGATCCAAGCCGGGTCCCGATCATGCTTCGCACGGCTCACCCAGCCTGCTCGGCGCCGGGCTCGCAGGCCTCGAGCTGTTGACGGCGTTCCCGTACTTCGCCGCGATCGCGCTGATCGTCGGCTCGAGTGTCTCGGACGCGGGCAAGCTGTTCCTGCTGCTCCTCTACTGCGTCGTCTACACCCTGCCACTGATCGCGATCGCGCTGGTGTTCGCTGTGCTGGGCGAGCGCGCAGAGGCGACCCTCCGGCCTGCCGCCGACTGGCTGTTCGCCCACTGGCCCGTGATCGTCGGACCGCTGACCCTCGTCATCGGCATCGGCGTGCTGGCGTTGGGGACCGTGCTGCTGACGAACACATAGACGACGAACGCGCCCGGACACAGCGATTCTGGGCGCCCAGCGCGGGCAAGGGCGGCTGGGTCCTGCAACCGCCGCGGGTATCCCGCGAGTTGAGCAGTGCAGTGACGGAAGGGACCGCGCGTTGGCCGTTTCCGCGGCTACTTGTCGGCTACCAGCCGGATGACAATGTCCCCGTCACGCGCCGTCGCTCTACGGCGCTCTGTTGCCGCCCGCATCTGTCCATTGGCGTCGATGATGAACAGCAGGGTAGGCTTGGTTGTGAGTCTGCCTCCGTCGGTGGTGTGGACCGTGTCCCGGACGAACCGCGCTCCATCTGCCAGCTGGTGGTTGAGCGCGGTCAGGGTTAGGGCCTTGGTGCCGAGGATGTCGGACTCGGTGGGGGGAGGGAGGAGGTCCGGTTCATCGGGGTCGGGGGCGACGCGGTACACGTGGCCGTGCCCGAGATCAGCGCGCAGTTCGCCGGCGGCGAGTGCGTTGAAGTCGTCGCTGCGGGAGAGCAGCAGCGCGTCTGTGACCTCCTCGAGTTCCGCCTCGCGGTTTAGCGAGTCGACGAGGATCCGTCCTCGCTCTGCGTCGAGGCCGGCCTCGTGCGCGGCGGTCTGGGTCGACGGTCCTGCCCAGAGACGGACGCCAACGCCGGCGCCCTTGAGCGCGCCGCCGATCGCGCGGGCCAGCTCGTGGCCTCCGACGATCAACACGAACGTGCCGGGCGCGCCCGCCATCCCAAGCCGACGTGCCACCAACGGGCCGCTGAGCCCGTAGATCACGACGGTCCCGAAGATCGCGACGAACACGATCGGCAGGATCTTGTTGGCTCCCTGCACACCCGCGCTCGCGAGCTGCAGCCCGAAGGCGGACGCGGTCGAGCCCGCCACGATCCCCCGCGGCGCCATCCACGCCACGAATCCGCGCTCGCGCGCATCCAGCTTCGATCGCCAGGTCGTGAGTGCGACAACCGCGGGCCTGATCACGAGGACCATGATCGCGACGAGTCCGAGCGAGCCGGCCAGCACGGTCTGGACTTCGTGCGGTGAGACCGACGCCGCGATCATCACGAACAGGATGCCGATCAGCAGTTGCACGAGGGTCTCGTGAAATTCCACGGCCTGGCGCACATCGATGGTCTTCTGATTGGCGAGGAACACCCCCATCAGCAGTGTCGCCACAAAGCCCGTGTCGTCGCGTAACAGGTCGGCCGCCACCAGGGCGGCCACCACGAGCGCGAGGGTCACGGCGACCACTTGCCGCGGAGCGATTCGCTGCACCCTCGGCAGCAACAGCCACAGAACGCTCGCGCCGATCGCTCCGACAATCACGCCGACGAGGATGCTGAGGAGCATCGCACCGGGGTGCCAACCGCTCGAGCCGCCGGTCCGGGCGAGCTGGAACACGACCACCCCGAGCAGCGCCCCGAGCGGGTCGATCAGTACCCCCTCCCATTTGAGGACGGAGCGGACGTCGCGCGCGGGCCGGATGTAAGCAAGCAGCGGCAGAACCACGGTCGGACCGGACACGACGAGGATCGCGCCGATCAGGAATGGCACATCTGCTCCGAGACCGCTGAACAGCACCGCGGCCGTGGCGGTGACGGCAAGCCAGGTGATCACCAGACCGAGCGACACCAGCCGGACGACCGCAGGCCGGATCCTCGGCGTGACGTCACGGAAAGACAGCCTGAGCCCCGCTTCGAACAGGATTACACCGACCGCGACCGATACGAACGGCTGGTATAAGGAGCCAAGCAGGTCACCGGGCTGCACGTCCTTGGTCAGAACACCGGCGACGAATCCAACCGGCAGCAGCACAACGATCGCCGGCAGTCGTAGACCCTTAGCCAGCAGCTGCGAGCCCACTGCGAGGACCAGGACCAGCCCCACTCCGAGGAGCAGATCATTAGTCGACAACGAGGCCGTCATGCGATCAGCCCTCTCGTGACACTACCGACCGGGATTGAGCACCCGCCTACTCGCAAGCGGCGCTGTTCAACGGCAGCGCCGGTCCACGGTATCGCCTTCAGTCGGCTTCCATCCGGGTGTGACGGTCTCAAAGCAGCGCAGCCCCACATTCACGGCCGCCGCCCCGGCTGTGAGGAGCGAGTGTCAGGGCAACGACGTGACTGCTAACGAGACGCCGTCCGACAGCCGCAGCGGCCCGACGGGCGCGGCTCAGTCGCGCGCCATCTCGTCGATACATACGGTCGCCGCGAGGATCAGCGCGTCGTCCTCGCCTGGCGCGACCTCGATGCCGTACGTCTCGCGGACTCGGACCCAGCGCCTCGAGACCTCCGCAATCGTGTTGCCATCGCGCTCGACCTTGTACTCGTGGTCGAGGATGTTCCCCTTGGCCTTCAGCTCACCGTCGCCCTCGAGCTCGATCGCGAACCGGTCGTGCAGGGGCGTGACCAGCGCCTTCTTGATCGTCGCCACCTTCTCCCCGTCGCGCTCGAGCTCCATCGTGTCGTGGAGGTGGAGCTTCTTCTGCTGGCCCTTATAGAGCTTCTGACCAGACGCGTCCTGTAGGAAGAACGTATCCCGCGCCCGGAACGCCTTGCCGTCGACCTTGAACGCAGCCCGGCCCTCGTCGGTCTCGATCCAGAAGTCTTCTCCGATCGCGAGCAGCTTCTCCCGCATGGTGTAGCGCGTTCCACCCAATCCGCTATGCCTGCGCAGAAATCCCATGAAATTCTCTCGGCGTCGATACTCCCACGGCCCAACAGCCAATCATCACCCAAATCGGATGAGCCATCCAACGCGCGAGGTCGACCAGGAGCGCGCGCGATCGTAGGAGGCTTCCAGGATCATGACGACCACGCCGTCGATGGCCGGCGTCCCTGGTGGTGAATTTCGAGACGCAATCGATTCCAGGCTTGAGTCCGGCTCTGACGACCACACGGAGCTCCGCACGATGGACTGATGTTGCTCCGTTCCTCTGAAGCCAGCGCTCGACTGATCGCGGCGACGATTGGCGCTCAGATCGTCGCGGGGCAGTGTGCGCAGCAGCGCCGACAACGACTCGCCGTGGTCGCTCTGCTGCGACCCCGGTGGTTCACGAGCGGTCGTCGGCACCGGTCCCGGGCCGATGATCCTCGAGGTCGGCTTTGATCACCTGCAGCTGTGCGGCGAGCTGATCGAGCTTTTGTATGAGGGGATCCTCTCCGGTGGCTCGTCGGCGCGTCTCAGCGCGGGACACGAAGCCGCTGGTGATGGCAGCCGTTACGACGGAGAGTAGTGACAGGCCGCCGAGCATCAGGAAGGCGGCGATGACCTTGCCCGCCGTTTGGTCGGGGACGATGTCGCCGTAGCCGACCGTGGTGACGGTTTCGATTGCCCACCACATACCGAGCCAGACGGTATGGAATGTCTTTGGGTCGATGAGCCGTTCGACCACGCCGAAGACGACTACCGCGATCGTCCAGAAGGCGCCGATCATATATGCGGCGTCGCGTGGGCGCAGGCCCTTGCGCGCGATGCGGCGGTCTAGCCACCGTTCGGATCGCCGGATTGGTGACTGCGGCTCCATCGTCGGCGCCCAGTTCAGACCATGAGCGCAGTTATCTAGCCGCGCTCATGGCGATGCCCGATGGGGTGAAACCTCGAGTTCGTGAGGCCACGCTGTCAATACACGGGCTGGCGACGGTCCTGGACGAGGTAGGCGGTGATCAGGGCGAGCGGGAAGAAGATGAGGCTGAAGGTGAAGTAGCCGATGAAGCTGTGCCCTTTTCGGTTCGCGACCCGGGCCGGCCAGAACGCGATGGCTATCCAGATGATCAGGAAGGCGATGCCCAGGAGGGTCCAGCCGATGGTTGACACTGCGTAGACGGTGAACATGGGGTTGGTCCTTTTGGTAGGGGTTTTGCCTGGCGAGCCTCTGTCAGCTGATCAGTCCGACGATGCCTTTGATGACGAGGAGTGCGCCGACCGCGGACGATCCGCGGACCGCGAACACATGTGCGTGCCTGCTGACCCAGGCTTTGGCTCGCTCGACCGCGCGGGGTGTCGACTCGGGAGCGACCAGAAACGAGGCGAGCGGCACCTCGAGCAGCCAGAGCATCATGATGTTGAAGCCGATCACCAGCAGCACGGTGGCCGTCGTGGAGTACTTGAGTTTGTGGATCTGATCGAGGCCGGCGAGGTAGGACGCGCCGGGCAGGGTGAGCACCGCCCCGACGAGGAAGGTGGTTCGCGCTGACCCCTTGCTGAGCTCTCCGCTGCCAGCGGGGCGGCCCCTTGTCGGGCTTTTCGGCCTTTTTCGCGCGGCGGCGGTCCCTGAGCCGCTCGTGGCGGCCGGTGTAGAGGACGAACGCGATGGCTAGCGCGATCGCGCCCAAGCCGATGTCGACGGCTGGGCTGATCGTGTTCTCGGTCGTGTTACTCGCGCTCGAATTGGTCAGCGAGAAGACGATCACGAGCCCCAGCGTGATGCTCGTCAGGTACGCGCCCAGCAGATAGCCGAGCATCAAGCTGCTCGGGCGCTCCAGCAGCAGCATCACGGTGGTGGCCGCGACCAGCGTCGGGTTCAGCGACGCAGTCAGCGAGAGGAGGATGACCTGGCTCATCGCCGCCGATCACCCCGCGGTGGCCAGGGAAGCGAGATGGTCAGGACGGTGCCGGCTCCCGGCCTGGAGGTGACCTCGACGGTGCCGGCCAGATGCTGGATGCGATCGCGGATGTTCTTCAGTCCCGCCCCCTCGGGGGTGTGAGCGGGATCAAACCCCCGACCGTCGTCTTCGATCCGCACGGCCAGCGACCCGAGGTCGTCGCGCAGTCGGAGTGTGACCCGCGCCCCCCGGCCGGCGTGCTTTGCCACGTTCTGGATCGCCTCCGAGCAGGCGAAGTACACGGCCTCCTCGGTCTCCTCGATGCTGCGAGGCACAGTGCCCCGAACGCTCAGGGTCGTGGGTGCTCGCGCCGCCTGAGCCCGTAACGCTGCTTGGACTCCGAAGTCGGCTAGCAACGGGGGGTAGATCCCGCCGACGATGCTGCGCACCGAATCAAGCGCCCCCTGTGCGCGAGCTTCTAGCCCCGCGAGCATCCCCGCGAGCACGGGTGGGGTATCGGGATCCTGCTGTGCGAGCGCGAGCTCGACGATCAGCGCGACCAGCTCGCCCTGGACACCGTCGTGCAGATCACGCTGCAACCGTCGTCGCTCGTCGTCCAGGCCAGCGAACGGGGCGCGCGTCTGCATCGGCTGCGACTGCCAAATCGGTCGCACGTTGCGTGCAGACGCCACTTGCGATCGCAGCTCGCGGCGCTCGGCACGAAGCTGGTCGACCTCGGCCGCGAGTTCGCGGTTGCGCGCCTGCAGCACGGCAAGTTGATCACTTAGCGCGGTTCGCTTCTCAGCGTGTGCGTCGGGGCGGATCTGGTCTGGGGGCGAGAGCCAGGCGGGTTCTTGACGCTCCGACCGCCTGCGGGCTGTCGCCTCGGTCTGTGCTCGCGGGCCTACAGCCAGCTGCGTGTTGCATCGGCCGCCCATATCCCAGTTTGCCGCCTTTCTTTAGCTCAACGGATACGCCGGATGCGCGGATGTCCGTCGATGCCCCGAAGTGCTTGACCTGAGGATCATGTCTGCGGATGGGCCGCTTGTCAGCGGGCCGGAGTAATGTTCACCCGGGTGATTGATCCTCACCCGGGTGATCGGGTAAGCGGCACGACAATGAGTTCGCGGACCACGGAGAGAGATGGCGTTGGTCTGCGGGTGATCGAGCCGAAGCTGATGCTGCCCCGGGTGCATCCCGGGACGCTGAGGCGGGCGCGGTTGCTCGAGATGCTCGATGGTGACGGCGGCACCGGGTTCACGGTGCTCAATGCGACGGTTGGCTACGGCAAAACGACACTGGCCCGTTCGTGGTGCACCGAGCGCCGAGAGGCAGTCGTCTGGATGACGCTCGACGCGGCCGACGACGACCCGGTCCGGCTGTGGACGCACCTGGCGACGGCCGTCGAGCGACTCGGCCAGGGCCTCGGGAGAGCAGCGCTGTCATGCCTTCGGGTCCGCGGCGCGCCGGTAGAGACGGCGGTCGATGAGCTGATGAACGGGCTAGTCTCGTACGGGCGTGCGGTGGCGGTCGTTCTCGATGACCTCCATGCGGTCAAGAGCGAGGCGTCGCTGCGGTCGATTGGGCACGCGATCGAGCGTTTGCCCGCGAATGCGCGCGTGCTCGCCTCGACGCGCTCGGACCCGGCGATCGGCCTGCCGCGGCTACGGGCACGCAGAGCGCTCGCGGAGGTTCGCGCGCGGGAGCTTGCGTTCACCGTCGCCGAAGCCTCTGAGCTGATCGCGCGCGAAGGGATCGCGTTGTCCGGCGAGAGCGTCGAGTTGCTCGTCGAACGCACGGAGGGCTGGCCGGCTGGGCTCTACCTGGCAGTGTTGTGGCTTCGCGACCTTGACGACCCCGACGCGGGAGTACACGCGTTCGCCGGTAGCGCTCGCCAGGTCGGCGACTATCTGACGGACGAGGTGCTGGCGGCGCTGGCGCCGGATACGCGCGTGTTTCTGACGCACACCTCGGTGCTGGGACGCTTCACGCCCGAGCTGTGCGACGCACTGCTTGGCCGCGAGGACTCGGCTGCCGTGCTCGCCGAGCTCGCGCGCTCGAACATGTTCCTGGTCGCCCTGGACGCCCGCGGCGAGTGGTATCGCTATCACCACCTGTTCCGAGAGGTGCTGCAGCTGACTCTGGCTTCCGAGGAGGCTCGCCGGTTGCGCCGCCGCGCATCGGTCTGGTGTCGCATTCATGGGCTCGCGGAGGACGCGATCGACTACGCGGCGGTGGCTGGAGACGCAAGCACGGTGGCTGAGCTGCTGGTCGAGCACGACCGCGAGTTCGTCTGGAGCGGGCGGATTGCTCAGTTTCTTGGCTGGGTGCGATGGCTCCCGCCGGAGCTTCTCCTGGATTACCCGTCGCTACCAGCAGGGGGAGCGGTGGCCGCATCGCTGCTCGGCCGCCCGGAGGTCGAAGTTCAACGCCTGCTAGCGGTGGCGGAGCGTGCGCGCCACGCGCGGCCTCAGTCATGGTCACCGTACGTCGAGGCGATCGTGGAGATCACTCGCGCGATGGCGATCGAGCGTGGCCACGTCGGCGCGGCCGTCGAGCATGGACGTCGCGCCGTCGCAGCCACTCGCGCGGGCGCCCGGGCCCTCAGCGTCGGTGCTCTCGCGACCCTCGCGCAGGCATTGCTGTTCGCCGGCGATCTCGACGAGGCGCGGCGGATCGCGCTGCACGCGGTCGAGCAGCCTGACGCCCCGGAGGACGTCGACGGCTATCTCGCCAGCTCGGGGGTGCTCGCGCTCGTGGAGGTCGAGCGAGGGCGGATGGAGAGCGCCGAGGCGTGGGCTCGGCAGGCAATTAGCCTCGCGCGCCAGCGGTTCCACGCCGATGTCTGGACGGCTTCGCCGGCACACCTTGCGCTAGCGCTGGCGTGCG
This sequence comes from uncultured Solirubrobacterales bacterium, assembly GCA_963731355.1. Taxonomy (GTDB): domain Bacteria; phylum Actinomycetota; class Thermoleophilia; order Solirubrobacterales; family Solirubrobacteraceae; genus Palsa-465. The sequence goes on from CAVSUS010000014.1 coordinate 371,317, forward strand.
CCGCGACCGGACGCCGCGACGAGGCCGAGCGGGAGGCGGCCCGGGGGGAGCAGCTGCGACGCTCGCCCCAGCCAACCGTCGGCCACGCGCACGCGCTGCTCATACTCGCCCAGGTTCGCGTCGAGCGGTCGCGGTTGGCGCGCGCTGCGGGCGACCTGGAGCGCGCGAAACGGATGATCGCGGAGTTTCCGGATCCCAGCCGGCTGCCGGTGATCGCGGCCGCCGTCGAGCAGAGCCTCGCGGCGGCTCGTGCGCATGCCGGCCACCGCGAGGTGATCGAGGACCCCAGTCCGGCCGAGCTCGCCGTGCTGCGTGGACTCGCAGCGGGGCTGTCTCGGCGCGAGATCGGCCTGCAGCTCTACATCTCGCTTAACACCGTCAAGAGCCACACGCGCGAGCTGTACCGAAAGCTGGGCGCGACCTCGCAAGCGGAGGTGGTCGCCCGCGCGGACGCGCTCGGCCTGCTCGACCGAAGTCAATCACCCGGGTGATCACGGGTCGACGCGGCCCAAACCCACCGTGCCGTCAGGCAAGCTGGGGGGTGGTATGTCTCAGCAGTACCGACTCGTCGTCAAAGGAGAACTCGGAGTGCGCTACGCCTCCGCGTTTGAAGGAATGACGATCTGCGCCCGTGGCGGAATCACGGAGATCACCGGTGCGGTTATCGATGCCTCCCACCTGTACGGGCTGCTCGAGCGGATCGCCAGCCTCGGACTCACCCTGAACAGCGTAGCCGCACTCGACGCGGAGGACCCTGAGGCCGCCGAGAGCCGCTCCGCTGCGACGCGATCTCGCGAGCCGTGAGCGAACACGCGCCAGCGATTTCCGTCGCCGAGCGGGATGGGGGGCTCTCCTCCGAGCAGGCCGACGCGACAATCCGGAGTCAGCAGTACGTCGCGTTGCTGGTGGTGGTGGCCGCTGCCGATCCTCGCAATGGCGCGCTGATCGTTAAGCGTTGACGATCACACGCCTTCTGGCAAGAGAGGTCACATCCCGGCCGAGGGGCCTGTCGGCCGCACTCCTCTGCCGATCGGACACGCCGGTCCCAGCGGCGGCTCCCAAATCGGCGCCGACCCCGGCGCTCGCGCCAGCGCAGACCGGCTAGAGCCGGTCACGGCAACGATGTGAGACCGAGCGGCCGATCCACAGATCGCGAGCGCGGAGGCAACCTGCGCCGTCGAGCACCTGCGTGCGCGGCGTGGCACCGTAGACGACGTCCGGCGTAGGACAGCGGCAAACACGGCTCCGCGGCTCACCTGATTGGGATGAGGCGTGGCCGCTCATGGGCGGTGAGACTCACGATGAACCCTAAATCCGTCTAGTGCACGGAGAAACCGAGGTCAGACATGAGCGACGCGTTCAATGGAGTCATCAATGTAGACATTCGCGACTCCGAGCCCGACTGGACTCCATTCGAGCCGCCCAAAGCCCCAGAGGGAGCGCCGAGCGTCGTGTACATCGTGCTCGACGACGTTGGATTCTCCGCCATGGGCTGCTATGGGGGGCCGGTCGAAACGCCGAACATCGACCGGATTGCGTCCCGAGGCGTTCGCTACACGCACTGGCACACGACCGCACTCTGCTCGCCCACCCGTTCCTGTCTGCTCACCGGGCGCAACCACACGCGCAACAGCATGGCGTGCATCACCGAGGCCGCGATCGGATTCCCGAACGCGAGCGGGACCGTCCCGCCCGAGAACGGGATGTTGCCCGAGATCCTCGGCGAGCTGGGCTGGAACACGTACATGACCGGCAAGTGGCACCTGTGCCCGACCGATGAGATGCACTTGGCCGCGACGCGCCGCAACTGGCCGGGGGGCCGCGGGTTCGAGCGCTTCTACGGGTTCCTTGGCGCCGAGACCAACCAGTGGTATCCGGACCTGATCTATGACAATCATCCGGTCGAGCAGCCCTACCAGCCCCAGGACGGCTACCACCTCACCGTCGATCTCACCGACAAGGCGCTGGAGTTCATCAAGGACGCCAAGGCCGTGGCGCCGGATAAGCCGTTCTGTCTGTACTACGCGCCCGGCGCGTGTCACGCCCCGCATCATGCGCCGAAGGAATGGATCGATAGGTACAAGGGCCGGTTCGACGCCGGCTATGAGGCGATGCGCGAGCAGACACTCGAGCGCCAGAAGCAACTCGGGATCGTCCCGCCGGACACACAGTTGCCACCGATCAACCCGATCGGGACTCCGCAGACGCGCACGGGGCCGGACCGGAAACCATTCCCGGCTGTCGATTTCACGCGCCCGTGGGATTCCCTGTCCGACGATGAACGCCGGCTGTTCTCGCGGATGGCGGAAGTGTATGCAGGCTTCCTCGCCCACACTGATGCTCAGATCGGTCGGCTGCTCGACTATCTCGAGGAGACCGAGCAGCTCGAGAACACGCTGATCGTGTTGGTGTCGGACAACGGCGCCAGCGGCGAGGGCGGGCCGAACGGCTCGGTCAACGAGAACAAGCTGTTCAACGGGATCCCCGACGATGTCGAGGCGAACCTCGCGCTGCTGGACGACCTCGGTAGCACGAAGACCTACAACCACTACGCGAACGGGTGGGCGATGGCGTTCAACGCTCCGTTCAAGATGTGGAAGCGTTACGAGTTCAATGGCGGTAGCTGCGATCCGTGCATCATCTCGTGGCCCAAGGCGATCACGAGCAAGGGCGAGATCCGCCACCAATACCACCACGCGATCGACATCGTCCCCACGATCCTCGAGTGCCTCGGCGTGGCCGCGCCCGAGACGATCAAGGGCCACGTGCAGAGCAGCTTCGACGGCATCAGCATGCGCTACAGCTTCAATGACGGGGATGCCCCGGAGCGCCGCAAGACACAGTTCTATTCGATGCTCGGCTCGCGCGCGATCTGGCACGAGGGCTGGAAGGCCGTCACGAACCATCCGACGATCAGCGGCTGGAGCCATTTCAACGAGGACACTTGGGAGCTCTACCATGTCGACGTCGACCCGGCGGAGCTGCACGACCTGGCGAGCGATCACCCTGAGAAGGTGCGAGAGCTCGTCAACCTGTGGTTCTCGGAGGCCGGCGCGAACAGGGCGTTCCCGCTCGATGACCGCTCCGCGGTCGAGATCCTCAACACGCCGCGTCCCCAGCTGACCAGCCCGCGCGACCGGTACCGCTACTTCCCTGACGTCGCCGGGGTCCCGGAGGCGCAGGCAGTCAATATCCGCAACCGCGACTACATCGTCGGAGCGCGGGTCGACATCCCCGCTCCGGGCGCGAGCGGCGTGCTGTTCGCCCAGGGCTCGGATTTTGGCGGGCACGCCCTCTACATCAAGGACAACCGGCTGCACTACGTCTACAACTTCGTCGGCATGCTCGAACAGCGGATCGTCGCGACCGAGGAGATCCCCACCGGCCAGAACCTGATCCTGTCCGCGTCGTTCGTCAAAGACGGCGAGGACCCACCCGGCGTCTCGACCGGGATCCTGTCCCTGTTCCACGGCGAGGAGAAGGTGGGTGAGGGACGGATTAAGACCCAACCAGGGGCGTTCGGCATCGCAGGCACCGACCTCACGATCGGGCGCAGCATCAGCCGGATCACCGACGACTACCCCGGCCAACGGCCCTGGCGGTTCACCGGCGGCACGATCAACATCGTCGCCGTGGACGTCAGCGGGCAACCCTATGTCGACCTCGAGCGCGAGGCCGCGGCGATGATCGCCCGTGAATAGGTCGGGCTCCAACACAATGACGAAAGGGGTTCAACAACCCCGCGATCGGGGCGAGCAGGCCAAAGTCAGCTGATGGGCCAGGCCATCGGTCAGGTCCTCTCCTACGGCGTCGGCGTCGCGCTGAGCCCGGTCCCGGTCATCGCGGTGGTGCTGATGCTCGCCAGCCCGAAGGGACGGATCAACGGACTGTGATTCCTGCTGGGATGGATCGTCGGGATCGCCGTCGTCGGCACGATCGTCCGGCTCGTGGCCAGCGGCGCCTCGGCCAGCAACCACGGCAGCCCGCGACGTGGGTCAGCATCCTCAAGATCGTGCTCGGGATCCTCTTGCTGCGCTCACGGTCAAGCAGTGGCGGGGCCGCTTGCGCGGCGACGCCGAGCCCCAGTTGCCCGCCTGGATGAAGTCCGTCGACAGGTTCACCCCGGTTAGATCCGCAGCGATGGGCGTGGCGCTCTCTGCGATCAACCTCAAGAACCTGCTGCTCGCGGTTGGCGCCGCGTCAGCGATCGCGCAGACCGGCGCGAGTATGGGGAGCCAAGCCGTCGCGCTGGCCGTGTTCATCCTCATAGCCACCCTCGGGGTCGGCACGCCGGTGGCGGTGTCTGTCCTAATGCGCGACCGGGCGAGCAGAATATTCAGCACCCTCCACACCTCGATGGCACGCGAGAACGCCACCACCATGACCGTCATCTGCCTGATCATCGGTGCCAAGTTGATCGGCGACGCGATCACCGCCCTCGCCAGCTGGTGACCCAGCTCGCCGACATGGTCGAGATCCCCGTGGGAAGCTTTCGGATGGGATCAAAGGACTTTTATCCCGAGGAGGCGCGGCCGGTGGCGAGGTTATGTAGCGCGATGGCACGTCCTGCGCGATGCCATAGGATTGCGCCGTGCCGTTCACGCTCAGGAACATCAAGGAGGATCTGGAGGATCTCGGGTCTAGGTTCGACGGCGCGCCGGACCTTGAGTTCCGCTTGGCGACGGGGGCGCTCGAGCTCGAGGAATCGGGCCTGGGCTACCAGCGCGTTCCGCCCGGCTATCGCTTTCCGTACGGCCACACGCACAAGAAGCAAGAGGAGGTGTACGTGGTCCTGCGCGGGAGCGGGCGGATGAAGCTCGACGAGGAGATCGTCGAGCTCAAGGAATGGGACGCGGTGCGCGTCGCGCCCGGTACGTGGCGAGGCTACGAGGCCGGGTCGGAGGGCCTCGAGATCCTCGTCATCGGTGCGCCCAATCTCGGCGAGGCTCCGCGCGAAGACGTCGATGGCCAGCGCGACTGGTGGGCTGACTAGTGGAGCTGCCCGGGAGTTTTGCTCGTTAGGCCGCGAGTCACAGGTCGGGCTCGCGGTCGGCGATCTTCGCGAGGACCTGGTTGAGGTCGTTGCGGGTGAGGGTCCAGTCGAACGGGTGGTTCAGCCACGAGGCGTGCACGGGCAGGTGGATCAGCCGCGCTGTGGGGTAGCCGTCGGTCATCGTTAGCACGGACGCGCGGCCGCAGTGGCTTGAGCCGTTGTCCACGCCCAGAACACCCGGCGCGCTGACTGTAAGGCTCGGTGGTCATGACCTCGTCAACCAAGCGGCCGAACGGGACGATCCCGGTCTTCTCCTCAACTCGGTCAAAGAGATTGGCGTGGTGCACATCCCACGCCGCTATGTACGCGAGCGTGCCGCCACGCCGGTACTCGAACTCGACCAAGCTTGCCGTCGGCCCGGCAGGCCGTTCCGGGGGGAAACCGGCGCGGGCGACCCGCGCGCGGCTTGTCCTTTAACCCCTCAAGCCGATCATGGAAGAACCGTCTTCGCCACTTCCCCACGACCCCACGGTCATATCCAACCGCCCGGCGATCTCAGTGTCCGCCATCCCCTCACTGGCGTAAAGCACGATCCTCGTGCGCTGCACCTCTTGGAAGGGCAACTTCTCCGCCCGCGCACGACGCCTCAATTCAACACGCCCCTGCTCGGTGAGCTCGATCCGCTGCCGCTCAGGACGTGCCATCGCGCTACATAACCTCGCCACCGGCCGCGCGGCTCCTTCAACCCAGTTCTAATCCTTACTTACGGACAGGTGGCCCAGGCACGCGACCTGCGCGGGAGAAGAACGCCCAGATGGCTTCGGTGGCCGAGGGGCCTCGGGGGTCGGTGTAGGAGCCGCCAAGGACCCCGCCTGACCAGGCATGCCCAAGATCCTGGACTTCAATTGATTCGTGTATGAGAGCGTCCCGCGTGTCAAGCCATCGATTGTGCGTATAGGAGAGGCCACCGTCGGCGTGGGCATGCCGTGAAAGGCTTGGTTTGTCGGGGTCATGTGCGCACGTCTGTGGTGCGGCGAGATGGTTGGCGTGCATCAATTGGGCGAGAATGTGCCTGGCGTTTTCCGGTGCGACCGTGCGGTCGGCCGTCCCATGGATGACCAGGCTGGGGACCGGTCGCGCGTGTTCGCCCATGGCGGCGTGAATTGCGTGGCCGTCGGCGGCGCCGTTGGCGCCTGCGCGGCCCATCACCGCGAACGCCGACGTCACATCATCTGCTGAGCGGTATGGCAGTCCGGAGTGGATGGCCACGGCCGCGAAAAGATCGGGGTAGCAGACAGCGAGGATCAGCGCCATGGCGCCGCCCGACGACAGCCCGGCTACGAAGATCCGCGTCGGATCGACCGTCTGCCCGAACTTCTTCGCGATGAGCCGACGGGCGATCCCGGCGATGAGTTCCGGTTCTCCTGACCCGCGCCGTTGGTGCGCCGGGAGGAACCAGTTCCAGCATCCCTGGGGGTTGCGCTGGCGCGGCTGACCTGGATAAAGGACCACGAAGCCGTGGCGGTCTGCTGTCGTGTTCATCGCGGAGGCGGCAGCGAACGTCGAGGGGTCCTGCGTGCAGCCGTGAAGCATGCACACCACCGGGGCCGGCGCGGAGGGATCCAGACTGGGCGGGACATGCACTAGGACGCGGTCGCCGGGGTGCGGCTCGCGGCGCAGCCCCGAGCGCGTCGCAGGATGATGCCGGTGCGGTCTGCCGAGCGCCTCGCCTTCGCGGGGCGTGGTCGGAGGATGGGGTGGGCTTGTCGCAGGCAGACCTGGCGCTTGCGCCGCCGGCAATGACGCACGCGTCATCGCCGGCGGGCGTACCCCGGCAGCGGCGATTGCGGCTTGGTTTTGCGCGTAGAGCTCGCGCCAGTCAATAGCACCCATCCGCTCAAGATATAGAGCAGCGACTTATATGTCAATCATGTTCGCCGGCGGCTCGGAACGAAACTTCGATAAACGCTCAACAGGGCGATGCGCTGCGGCTCGCTGAGCGCAGGGTCCTGCTCGATGGCGGTTTCGGTATCCCACGTACGATCGCTCTGCTCGCCGTAGTCGAGTACGCCGGCCCGCACAAGCATCGGGCCGAGCGGAGCCTCTAGCGCGGAGGCGACCGCACGCAGGACGCTGAGCGATGGCTCGTGGAGTCCCCGCTCGAGCTCGCTCAGGTACGCGTTTGACACGCTCGTTCGAGCCGCGAGCTCACGCAGCGACAGACCCTTCGCCAACCGCTGGGCGCGTAGGAGCGCACCGAGTGTGCCTAGCGCCGATTGTGGTGAACCGCGACTCATCACCACATCATCCCGTGCTCTGGGCCATTTGAGATCCGATCATCGGGCGCGCATAGCGGCGCCGGTCCCGCTGGGTGCTTAGCACAGGGGCGCCGTGGGTCGGTGCGTTGGTGAGTTAGAGAGTGGAGCGTTCGCTCAGCCGAGCAGCGCCGCGGCGAGCTGGCTTGCGATCCATCGCGCGTAGCGCTGGGTGCTCCAGCCGCGCTCGAGGACGAGCAGTTCGAACAGCTCGGGCGAGTTGAGGGTCCACAGCACGTCGGCTGCTCGGCGTTTGGAGACATCCGGCCGGAGTGCTCCTCGGTCGGCAAGACGCCAAACCGGCCGAGCTGGGCAGAGACTCGGTCGGGTGAGCCATTCGATCCGCGGCCCCGCGGACGTCACCGCGGTGCTCGAGCTATTCGATCGTCGCTACCGCGACGTGCGGGGCGAAGACGGTCCGTACACCTCGGAGGTTCCCGACTATCCCGAATGACGGCTGGACCAGCTCTAGCGCTCGCGGGAACGCTGCGGCCCGCGCTCCGGCTTCCCCAACCCCGGAGGTGTTTCGGCCATGTTGGCCGAGCTCAGGGCGCGGGAGCTGCGAGCGAGGTCGCGCGGCGCGACCAGCAGCGCCACGTTGGCGCCGGCGCTGTGTCCCACGAGCTTGGGGCCCCGCCGACGACCTTCTCGAGGAACGCGATCATGTCCTTGGCCATCAGCTCCGCGGTGAGCCATAGCTGAGCTGCTCCTCCCAGTCTTGGGGCCGTCCCTCCGGGGTTAGGTCGAGCAGGTTCCAGAGCGGTTCGAGCGTGCCGAGGTGGCGGGGACCCTGACCTGGCTCGGTGGGCGCGTAGAAGAGCTCCGAGCTCCAGAAGTGCCTGATCGCGTCCCCGTGGCGATGAAACACGGTCAGCATCGGCCGCTGCCTGCCCTCGGGCGTCTCGGCGTGGTAGTCGACGTTGTACGTGTTCGTCGCCGAGGAGAGGAACCGAAGCCGCCGCCACCCGCGCTCCGTTACGAACGCGAGCAGCCGCGGTAGCGCGGTCTTGGCGACGACCGCTAGGTTGACGTGCTGGCCCGCGTGCTCGGCGGCACCGTCGAGCTGATCGATCAGCGCCACACACGATGGGCACGGGCCTTCAGCTAGCGGCAGAAGCGCGGTTTGCCCGGGCGCGAACAGCTCAGACAGCCGCACGTCGATCGGCCCTCCGTTGGCCCCGGCACCGCGAAAGACGTAGTCGCGGGGCACGCGGCCGCCCGGCGGCAACACGCGTCTAGCCACAGCGACCGCCTCCATCGTGCGGCGCAGCTCGATCTCCTGACCGAGCAGCCGATCGCGCGCCGCCCGGTACTCCCGTGACTCGCCCGGAAACGCAATGCCCATGGTCCTCCTCTCGCTGCATTCCCCGTCCTCGCCTCTCCACCAGCGATTCGGGCCACCGGGTTAATGGACCGGCGGGGGTCTCAGAACCCATCGATTGGATACGATGACGGCCACTCGTACGCCAAGTCGAGTCCTTTCGGCGCGAGTTTCCTGCCGACGTGATCGCGGACCTCCCGTCGCGCCTCGCGGACGGATGACGGCAGCGGGAAGCTCGCGTGCTGGACTTCACGCCGTGGGGCGGCGCATACAACCGCGTGCCCGCCGATGCCACCTCGTTCGCCCACCGCGCGGAGCGGTTCCTGCTCAAGCAGGAGGTCGTCGTCGACGCGAGCGCATCGGAGGCCGAGCAGCAAGCCGCACGTGGTTGGCTCTCGCGCTCCTGGGCGCTCGTCCACGCATGGGGCTCGGGCGGCGTGTACCCGAACTTCCCCGACCCCGAGCTGGAGGACTGGGCGCATGCGTACCACGGGGCGAACCTGGACCGGCTCAGGCGGGTGAAAGCGACGTACGACTCCGAGAACGTCTTCCGATTCGATCAGTCGGTCCAGCCCACTCGGCGACTTCAATAAGAAGCGGCTTCAACCACGATTCGGACGCCGCCAGTCTCTAATCGCCGCCAAGCGCCGGGACGCCGCACCGCAAGCCGCGCGCCTCGAAGCGGCTCGATGAGCGTCGATCGCGACCTGGACGTGATGGCGGGCCGGGTGATCGGCGCCAACCATTACATGACATTGGCGACACTCGATCCCGATGGTCGACGCGACTGTCGCCGTCTGCTACACCCACATTTGCCAAATGCTCGACTTGGCCGCGCGATGGGCTGCCGTTTGGCCGCTCTCCGTCGCGGCCTCGCCGTGGACGCGCCGAATGGTGCATGCCATCACCGACCGCTTCTCCTGGGCTGCCCACCACGAAGGCCTTCTCCGACAGGCTGCTGGGCACCCTGCTCGTCAGCATCCAGGTCCAGCGAGCCGCTCCACGTCAAAGCGGGCCCCAGCGTCCCCTCTAGCCAGCCCGACGCGAAGGAAATTTTGATGGAGGCGGTTCGATTTGACCGGTACGGCGACGTCGACGTGCTCGACGTGGTCGAGGTGCTAGACCCGGTCCCGGGCGACGGCGAGGTGCTCGTGCGGGTCAAGGCCACCGGCATCAATCCCGGAGAAGCCGCGATCCGCAAGGGCCTGCTCGACGACCGCTGGCCGGCGACGTTTCCCTCCGGTGAAGGCAGTGACCTCGCCGGCGTGGTCGAGCGAGTCGGCCGAGGCGTCGAGCGCTGGCACCCAGGTGATGAGGTGATCGGCTTCACCCACAATCGCGCGAGTCACGCCGAGCTCGTGGTCGTCGACGCTGAGAACCTGACGCCGCGACCGCCCGCGGTGCCATGGGACGCCGCGGGCGCTCTGTTCGTGGCCGGCGCGACCGCGTGGGCGGCGGTGCGCGCAGTCGGCGTGTCAGCCGGTGACGTCATCGTGATCTCCGGCGCGGCGGGCGGAGTGGGTACGATCGCCGTGCAACTCGCGCGCAACTCTGGCGCGACCGTGATCGGGTTGGCCAGCGAATCCCACCACGCGTGGTTACGCCACCACGGCGTAATCCCGGTCACCTACGGCGACGGCGTGGAAGGGCGCATCCGTGAGGCGGCCGGTGAACGCGTGGACGCGCTGATCGACACATTCGGGTCGGGGTATGTCGACATCGCGATCGACCTCGGCGTCAAGCCCGAGCGTATCGACACCATCATCGACTACCAGGCGGCGGCACGCCACGGGGCCAAGACCGACGGCAGCGCGGTCGGTGCCAGCGCTGCAGTGCTTGCCGAGCTCGCCCGGCTGATCGCCGACGGAAAGCTCGAAATCCCGATCGCGCACATCTACCCGCTCGAGCGAGTCCGTGACGCCTACCGCGAGCTCGAACAGCGACACACCCTCGGCAAGATCGTGCTGCACCCAAATGCTGGGGGGGCGCTGCCGGATTCCCAGGTCGGAGTCGCCTAGCTGGACCAGCCCCGCGACCGCCGCCAGGTCCGCCGCGGCCCGGGCGCCTCAGCACGCGCTGTCGGAGCATCGGGATCGCCATGGTCCACGTACGCACGCTCCGAGGACGCGGCGCAGGATGCCCGCTGGCAGGACGGAAGCGGGCTGACCTGGTGGCTGTAGCGAGGCGCGGCGCGACTCTCCCGGCCGATTTGCTCGCCGGCGCGATCGCCATCCATGCAGCGGTCATCGTCGAGGGCTCGTCGAGATCGGCAACCACAATCTCGCTGCTACTTGCCCGAGACGCTCGGCAGCAGCAGCGGAATCTGCCGGCGCCTGACCTTTGCGCCCCGGGCTGCGGTTGCGCTCAACACAGGACTCCTGAAAATGCCGGTCGCACCGGTGATCAAGATCACTTCTCACCGCGAGGACGGATCAGACGCTCGCTTGTCTCCCAGAGCCGCTTGGCAAGGTCGGGGTCATGCGTGGGAGAACCCGTCACGACCTCCTTCCGGCGTTTGAAATACCGTCCGGTGGTATCGCTGAGCGACAGGTCTGCCGCGGCCCAAACGATGGTGTCAGCGCCTTTCTGCACGCTCGCCATAAACGGCCACATGAGAATCGCTAGTAGCTGGTAGCCCACGGGCAGAGTGCGCCCGATGTTGGTTCCGCGAACGAAGCCGGGATCAACTGCATTCACCGTCACGCCAGTCCCGGCTAGCCGCCTTGCCAGTTCATAGGTGAGCACCACGAGTGCCAGCTTGGAGTTGTTATACGCGCGCTGGCCGCTGAACCGGCGCTCGCCCTGGAGATCGTCGAACTCGATCTTGCCGCCCCTGTAGCCGCTCGAGACCACGTTCAGCACCCGAGCACGGGTATTCGCCTTGAGCAGTCCCAGCAGGCGGTTGGTGATCAAAAACGGCGCCATATAGTTGACAGCAAAGGTCAACTCAAGGCCATCGACCGTGACCTGTCGCTCACCGACGTCGACGCCAGCGTTGTTGATCAGGACGTCCAGCTGAGTGAACCTGCCCTGAACCTCCTCCGCCATGCGAAGCGCGGCTGCCTGGGATGAGAGATCGGCCACCACCACGTGAACGTCTTCGTTGCCCCCGGCGGCTATTACCCGGCTCCTAGCGCGTTCGCCGCGTTCCGCGCTCCGCGTACCCAAGATCACTGTGGCTCCCTTACCCGCTAGGGCCATTGCCGTCGCCAGTCCAAGCCCGGACGTCGCCCCCGTGACGAGCGCCGTCTTATCAGCCATATCGACCACTTGCTCCCTGAGCGCTTCGGGCACTTAGCGGAGCTTATACCGCGCGTTCCTGTCAGCGACCAACCTACGGTCGACGACCTGCCTCCGTTACCGGGTCGTACCTTCGGCCCACGCGCCGGCGTCGAACAGGCGGCGTCCTAGCCGGTCGCGACGGTTGAGGCACTGAATACCCCTCGCGGTCGGGCGGCTGCACGGGACCGTACTCGGTCTCGAACTCGTCGAGCGTCGCATGGGAGCCTCTGGCGTCGCCAAAGAGCCCTTCCCCGCCCGCGGGCTCGCGCATCGCGCCCAGCGCGGGAAGGAACCCGTCATCCAGGTCGTCGTAATCAGTAGACCTAGTGAACGGAGTTCCTGATGCCCACAAATCGCACACGCACGACCCTCGCCTACCTCGCCTTGGTCATCGGAGCCGTCGCCGTGCTCGCAACTGGTGCCGACCACCTCGACGAATACGCGGCGAATGGTTTCTCGACCGTGCCGACGATCGGCACACTGTTCCTGTTGAACTTCATCGCTGCCACAGTGGTCGGAGTGGGGCTGCTACTTCCTTGGCGACGCCTCGCGAAGCGCTTTGCCGATCCACTCCGGGCGCTGCTTGCGCTGAGCGGGATCGGAATCGCCGCGATGTCACTGATCGGGCTCTGGATCAGCGAGAGCTCGAGTCTGTTCGGCTTCACTGACTACGGCTTCCGTTCCACGATCCTCGTGGCGATCATCGCCGAGTCGATCGCCATCGTGGCATTGACTGCATATCTCGCGCTCAGCGAGATTCGCCTCTTTCATCCGCGCATGCGTCTCCGGACTCACTGAGTCGTATGTTCGTGGGACCGGCGTGCGCCGCGAATGCGATGCGTGTTGCTCTGCGCCCGCGTCCGGCGTCGATAACTCGTAAAGACGGCCGCTTGAGCGGCTCATTCCCTCAAATAGAACACCGCCGCAGCGACGGCCATCACGAGAGCGGGAGCTGGTGGTCAGGCCTATTCGACCTCTGGAGGGGATGTAGCGTGTTGGAATGGACACGGACTTCTTCGCGAGGGTCACCGCGGCGGTCGCCGCGCCTGGGAGCCGCAGCGAACGCGCTCGCGCGGCGGCGGAGCTGATCCGGAACAGCACTGCGGAGCGCTGGGTCGGCATGTACACGGTGACCGACACGACCGTCGTCAACGAGGCCTGGAGCGGCCCGGCCCCGCCGGCATTTCCCAGCTTCCCGTGGGCCCTACAAGACACTCGAGCACAGCGAGACCGCCGCCGGATGGGCCACGAGGCCATCGGCGTCATGGAGAAGGCAGAATCGAACCGGGCCGCATGTTCGACCGGACGGTAACCCCTGACGACGTACCCGACGGCTACCGGGCAATGACCGACCGGGAGGCAATCCAAGTCATGGTGGAGGTTTGAAGATGGCGCAATGGACTACCAACGAGCTCGCCCGGATCGAGGCGGCGGATGAGCTGGAACTCGGCACCCGCCGGCCCGATGGCACGCTGGGAAAGCCCGTGACGATCTGGGTGATCCGTCACGGCGACGACCTCTACGTCCGCTCCTGGCGCGGACCGGCCGGGAGCTGGTTCCGTGCCGCCCGGGCCCGGCGCCACGGACACGTCAGCGCCGGCGGCGTGGAGAAGGACGTCGAGTTCGTTGACGTCGCCGACGACTCAGCAAACCAGGGAGTCGACGCGGGCTACCGCACTAAGTACGGCCGCTACGCCGACAGCTACGTCACCCCGATGGTGAGCGAGCCGGCGCGCTCCACGACGCTCAAGCTCGTGCCGCACGACGGCGGCGCTCGGTCGTGAACACGGGCGCGTCTACCGCGGCCTACTTCTTGGGTGCCCCGTCATGCTGATCGGCGCGGTGTGGCGACCCGCGCGTCCGTGAAACACCCCGTGCTCGACGATGCGCCCGTGCGCGCCCGAAGCCCGCGGCGGGAAACCCGAGACCAGGATCCCGGCTTAACCGCGTACCCGGCTCAACTGTTCACGGGAACGTTCTACCGTACTTCGAGCCTGATGAAGAGCACTGGCATGGCGCGGCCCCTAACCGCGTCATGACCCATCTCGCCATGCAAGAGGTCGACGATCAGGGAAGTCCCGTCAGCTGGGGTGAGCACGTCACCGACGAGGAGTACACGCCGCGAAGCCGTGCGGAGGAAATCAGGCCGCTTCGCGGTGGTCAGCGGAGGGAAACGCCTCGGCGAGCGCGTCACGCAGCGCGGCCATGTCCGTCGGCTCGGATGATGCTCCCAGGTCCGACATAAGCCTGAGCGCCCAGCACGCGGCCTCCGCGGCCTTTCCTTCCAACGGAATCACGGCGCTGAAGCTCCCCACGAGAGCGTCTTCGATTACGTCAGAAGCCGCCAGCGCGCCGTCGGTCCAATTGGGGTTTCCACTCAGCTCGCTCGCCCGCCGCACCTCGGAAGCCAACTTGCCCTTGGCGTAGTTTCGGAGGTGCTCTGCCAGCTGAGTCGCTCCTTGATCGGTCAGCTCGTACAGCCTTCCGCCGAACTCAAACGAGATCACGAGATCAACATAGGTCGTGCTGCGGACGGATCCGCTCCCGGTTGCAGCCCCGAGCCCTCGAGTCGCTCAGACGGTTTTTACTGGCGTCTGCCGCGCTCGGATATCGCGCGCTCCGATTGCTGAGCGGTCACGACCGTGACCGGAAGCCCAAATTGCTCCACGCGGTGGGGCAGATCGCGGCGCAGCCAGTGTGAAACCCGCGCCGGCAAGGTGGAGATGATGATCTCGTCAATGCCGATATGGGTGACGGCATCCCGCACCGCGATGAACGGGTCGCTGTCGCCGATGATCCCTTCGACTTGGCCTGCCACCGCCTCCTCGAGGAGGGGAATCGCAAGCTCCAGCGTCGCCGCGGCCTCATCGGTGTCGGGATCCCAATAGGGACGCGGCACGAGCAGTGTGAAGGAGCATGGGGAGCGGCGCGCACGGGCCCGCACGGCGTTCAGCAACAGCGGCGTCGCCGCGGTGCGATGCGCGACGATGAGCACGCGTGCCGGTGCGGAGGACGCCATCTCGACCCGGCGGCGATTATCGCAGGGCGTCGCCAGTGCTATGGGCCTCGGAACAGACGGCTCGTCAGCGGTACAACCCCGGCGCCACCGCTCCGGCGTAGTACAAGAAGTGCGCACGGGTGTACGTGCGGCTGCCGGTGATGTTGGGGTTGAGATTGGGGCCGAGTCTGAGATCGCTCCCGAGAAAGGGACTGAAGCGGGGGTCGACGCTGAGATAGCTCGCCGGATCCGCGCGCAGTAGGCCGATCAGAGTCTCGGCCACGATCCGACCCCCGACTGGGCCGAGGTGGACCCCGTCGGCGGCCACCTTGGCTTCGGCCAGGACGTAGTACCAGAGCGGCGTGCTGCGGGCGAACGGTGCGAATACGCCGCCGATGTCGGACAGGTCGGCCGAGTCGAGCGCATCAACGCCCATCGCTCGCGCGACGGCTTGCCCGGACGGCAGTCCCCACGTGAGCTGGCGCAGCAGATTTCGCTGCGGAAGGACCGCCGGGGCGGTTTGAGTGTGCGGAGCGATTGCGGGCAGCGGCAAAGTGAACAGAACACTCGAGATGGTGGTATCGATCTTCTTGTTGTTCTTGACCTGACCGTCGCCGAGGTCAAAGAACGTCTGCCAACCGATGTAGCGGCGCCCGGCGGGAAAGCCGCCGAGGAGGTCGTCGCGGTCATAGCTCACCGGGTCGCTGAAGTTCGGCTCGGTCTTGTCGAACACAAGCGCGAAGAATGGGTCGGCGTTAGGGCTGGCGCTGTCACCGGTGCCACTCGTAAAGTTCGCTCGGTAGGAAGGCCGGACCATGCTGTGTCCGAACCTGTAGGCGGCGGCACCGAACTCGATGGGCATGAACCCGTCGCCTCCCGGCGGGCGGTAAAAGCGGTTTCCGTGGCGGAGCACGTCACTGACCACCGCCTGACCGACGATCTGCGGTAGATGCTCGTTGACCAGCAGCCACTGGTAGTGCCAAAGGGTAATCTGGCGGGCAACCAGGAACGCGACATAGTTGTTCGCGGTTTCCGCTCGTCGGGCCGACGGAAAAGGCCTCAGGTCCAGATTGCCAAGATCATCCAGGACTCGGTTGTAGAACTGAACGTGAGCACAGTGCAGTCCAGCGATCACCAAGTTTTCGTCGTTGCGTGGATCGCCGAGCAGCGCGGTGTACGTGCCGTCACCATTTGCGACACGCGGCACATCCTCATGAACCCCTCCGGTGCCAATTTTGAGCTTCGGTCCCACCGTCCCATCCGGGTTGGGCACGTATAGATCCGGGCGGAGCCCGGGCCCCCCGCCGAACACGGAGTCGAGATCGAGTACTGGGGTCCGGGTGTTCGGCGAGACGAGTGGGTTTTGTGGCACCCCCAGCTGCGACGTCTGATCGAACGTGATGTCGTGGTCAACGAACTGGCCGACGAACGTCGAGCCTGCGGTCATCGTCGGGTTGTCCGGGTTTGTCCCGTAGGGGTTGGTGGGAGTGGGATTGCCGTTGACAGTGGGATCGACGATGAGCGCCTTGGGCCCCGCTCTCAGGTCGTCGCCGGCGTCCATGATCCCGCCCGGCTTGCCCACTTCGACCAGCGCGGCACGCACTTTGTCGTTGGCGCTGGCGAATGGCGGCAACGCTGGAAACATCCGTCCGAAATCGACAGCCATGAAAGGCGCACCGCCGTGGCCCGAGTGCTGCCCACCTCGGAATGCGGCCGGCGTGACCGCACTGGGGTCCCGGATCGCGCGGGGCGCCCTCGCCGCTCTCGCCTCCGTGCCCACGCCAACTGATGCCGCTGCCAGACCAGCACCGGCGGCCCCGACTCCTCTCAAGAACTCTCTGCGAGACGGAATGCTGCGCCCGTTCTTCTGCCCTCTGGCCATGTGCCCCCGATCCTGTCGATTGGTCAATCACTTCTTCTACATGCTCGGTATCAGGCGCTGGTGTGACATGTGTCTCACTCTTGTGCTCGCCGGAACCCGCTGGCGGCGCCGCGAGCAGCGAGAGCAAGAGGTTCTAGCCCCCGTTGTAGGGGTTCACCATCGGGTTGGTACCCATGTAGATCCCTGACGGGTTCGGATACCAGATCCAGAAGTGAAGCGTGATCAGCCGCGGATGCCAGAAGCTGAACGCCGCGCCGGTTTGCGGGCTTTTCGTTGCGCACTGCGACTGCGCGGTCGAGGGCACGAACGTTCCATCGACGTAGTGACAGGCGGCGGCGAACACACCGTAGCGCGCGCCGGGGAGCGGCGGCTTCGAGGGCAGGGCGGTGAACACCCACTCGAGCGCGCCGAGCTGCCATTTCGTTCCCCGGTGCTCATAGACAAGGATGGGCGGTTTGCGGACGTTGAATCCCGTCACGTGGGGGTTCATGTAGTGATACCCCATGTTCGGGATCATCCGGGTGATGATGCGATACCCGTCCGCCTTTGCCCGCGCCAGGTTCGTGACGTACTTCGCTGTCGCGAGGCGCGCGGCCACGACGTCCGACGCGATGCGCGACTGAGTCGAGGCCGGGGCGACGGGAACCGGGCCGCGTGGCGCCTGCTCGTTGACGGACGCCGAGGCCGCAACGCCGATCACCGCACTCGCTCCGACCGCGACCAGGGCGGCGGTGATGGTTACACGACGCATTACCTTGCTCCTTCGGTTTGAGATCCCGTGCTGCAAGTGATCCGGGATCCGCTCGTTCTGTCGTGCCGCCAACCTACGAGCGCAGGAAGCGATGCGCGTCGGGAGGAACACCCATCTTGTTGGCCGCCGATACCTATCTTGGGTCGGTGAGCCCGAGGCGCGCAGCTTGGGCACTCGCCTCGCCGCGCGTGCGGACGTCGAGCTTGCGCAGCACCGCGGAGACGTGGTGATCGACGGTCTTTCGAGACACCACCAGGCGCCGCGCGATCTCCGCATTGCGCAGCCCCTCGGCGATCAACCCAAGGACCTCGAGCTCGCGCGCGGTGAGGCCGGCGGGATTCCCGCGTGTCCGCGGGCGTGGACCTCGAGGCACGCCGCGCGCACCCTGCTCGCGCAGCCGGCGAGCGACGACGGCGACGGCCGGCTGCGCGCCCAACGCTTGGAGCTCGTGGTAACCACGGCGCAACGCAGCCTCATTGTCGCCATCCGCCAGCGCGAGCGCTGATTCGTAGGGACAGCCGACCTCGCCCCACAGCCGTGCGGCCCTCTCCCACTGGCCGGCGATCGACAGCCGATAGGGCTCCGCGATTGCCCCCTCAGGGAGCCTGTCACGGAGCCCGGCCTGCCAGCGCCAGTACGCCAGCTCACCAACCAGCCACGCGTCTTTGCGTCTCAACGCGAGCGAGAGCGCTCCGTCGGTCTCGCGTCCCACGATGGCGCTGTCCCCGTTGAGCCAGGCCGCTTCGGCTCTCGCCGCGGCCACGGGCCCAATGCGAACGAGCTCTTCGGTCAATTGCGCGTGGGCCGCTTCTTCGGCGAGCGGCGCGGACTGCTCGGGGTCGCCGCGCCGCGCCCTGAGGAGTCCGAGCGTGGTCAACGCCAAGCCGCGTGGAAACGGAGCGCTCCGGGGATCACGCAGGACGATGGCCGCCGCCTCAGCGGCCGCGTCCCACCGGCCGCGGTAGAGCTCGAGCCGAGCGCGGGAGGTCAGCAGGTACAGTCGCCAGGTATCCAGGCCGCGTTCGCGACAGTACTCGAGTCCAGGTTCGAGGTAGGCATCGGCGAGAGCGAAGTCGCGCGTCCTTACTCCACACCGGACGATGGTCGGGAATGCCCTGCCGGCAAGATCCTCCAGGCCGTGCCGCTGAGCGAGCGCCAGCGCCTCCTCCAGCTTTCTCCGTCCATCGTCATGCCCCGCCTCGAACTCCGCGGCGCCGATGTTTATGAGCGCGTATACGATCGCCTCGGTGTCGCCGAGGCGTCGCGCGACATCGAGACCGCGAGTGCCCCACGCCACCGCTGCTTCGGCATCCTCCACCACCATCCGTCTCTGGGAGACGTTGCCGTATGCCATGGCCAGCTCGTGGCCAGGAGGAAGCCGCTCGAGCAGCTGCACGGCCTCCCTCGCGAGCGCCTCGCCCTCGCGAACCCGGCCCACGAAGAACATGAGGCGTGAAAGGGTCCGAAGCGAGTCTCCCTCTCCTCGGCGATCACCGAGCCGTCGCCGATGTTCGAGGGCCTCCTCCTGCGCCTCGATCGCCGCGTCGAATTGATCGGTAATCCAGCATTCGGTGACGCGCCGCTGCAGCAGCTCAGCGCGGCGCTCGAGCGACAGCCTGTCCGCGAAGCTTAGGGCGCGCGCGTACTGTGCCGCCGCCTCGCGATGCGCGCCACTGTGAGACGCACGCTCGGCCGCGCACGGCGCCCATCGCAGCACGCTTTCTGCGTCTCCCGCCGCCTCGGCGTGATGGGCCAACCGCGCAAAATCGGCGTCGCGACCTACAAGCTCGGCGAGAGCCGCCCGATGCAGCGCGACCCTGCGACTGGGAGACATCGCCCCCTCGATCGCGAGCCGCGCGAGCTCATGCCGGAAAGCGACGTGAGCGCGGCCCGCGGTCAGCATGCCCGAAGCCAGGCACTCCTCGAGTCGATCTGCCGCCTCGCCGGCGAGCAATTCGAGGAGCCATAGCTCGACCTGCCCGGGGACGACGGAGACCGTCTCGAGCAGACGCCGCGCCGGCCCCGACAGGCGCGCGGCACGAGCGAGAACGGCGTCGCGCACCGTCTCGGGGATGTGCTCGCCAACCGCCGCGAGCACCTCGAGCACGAAGAACGGGTTGCCAGCCGTCCTGCGGTACAGCTCCGCGGCGTCCACACCCTGCGGTGCGGCCAGCTCTGCGACCGCGCCCGGTGACAGCGGCTCGATTTTGAGCCGGCGCGGCCGGCGTACTACCTCGCCCAGGATGAACCGGAGTTGGTCAGAGCGCTGGAGCTCGTCATCCCTGTAGCTCGCGAGCACGAGCGCCCGAGCCGAGCCGATCCGCCCCGCAAGCAGGGTGATCACGTCGAGTGTGGCCTCGTCCGCCCAATGCAGGTCCTCGAGAACCAGCACCGTCGGGACGCGCCGGCGCAGCTCTCCGAGCAGCGCGGTCGCCACTTCGTGGGGCCTAGAAGCCGCACACACGAGCTCCTGGAGCTCACCGCCGGTCTCCTCGGCAACGTCCCACAGCGGGCCCAGAGGACGCGGTGTTCGCAGCGGCTCGCACGCGCCCCAAAGCGTGCGCAGGGGCTTGGGCTGCGTTTCACAGAACGCGCGCAGGAGCGTCGTCTTGCCGACGCCCGCTTCACCGCCGACGAGGATGAGTTTTCCTTGCGAGCCTGCACGGATGCCGTCGAGCAGCTCGTTGAGCGTGGAAAGCGACTCGGCGCGTTCGAGCAGTGCGGCCACGCCGCCGGACCCGGCGACCCTCATCGGTCTCCCTCGCGTGCCTCGAATTGCCCCGGACCCGCACCAGCCATGCTCTGGGCGCAGTCTCGCACGACCTCCACGCGTGAGCAAAAGAAACCGGCCGGGGAACAACCAAGTTCCCCGGCCGGTGGCCATATAAACCGATGGCCGCGCGCTGCACGCGCCCGGGACGCGCGATCCCTACGGCGCTCGCGCCGGTCCCGAGCACCGCCAGGGTG
This sequence comes from uncultured Solirubrobacterales bacterium, assembly GCA_963731355.1. Lineage (GTDB taxonomy): Bacteria > Actinomycetota > Thermoleophilia > Solirubrobacterales > Solirubrobacteraceae > Palsa-465. Next base: position 391,826 of record CAVSUS010000014.1, read on the forward strand.
CCCGCGCCGACGGCTGTCGCGTCGTCGCTGACGAACGAGGTGATCCACGTGACACCGTCCTCCGCATTTCGCTCGACGACCCCGCGACAGAACTCCTCTCCACCGGCTGCGACCGGCGCGTGCAGCGCGCGCGATCAGCCTCGCGGGTACAGATAAGTCTGAGTCTGTGTGACCTTGGCGGCGAGACGGTCGTCGTCGAGTGACAGCTCGGTTTCCAGGACGATCAACGTGCGCCCCCTGTGGAGCGGTCGTGTGGTGGCCGTGACCGATCCATCTCTGACCCCGCGCAGGAAGTTGGTCTTCGACTCGATCGTGGCCGTGCCCTCAGCGGCCTCGGGCAAGTTGAGGTACGCGGATGCTCCGCCGCAGGTGTCGGCCAGCGCCATCAGAACGCCACCGTGCATCAAGCCACCGGTCGTACAGAGCTCGGGTCTCCATCGGATTCTGGCCTGGACGACCTCCGCCGTGGCCTGCACCACCTCGATCCCGAGGAGCACGGCGAACGGCATCAGATCGCGGAGTTTCTCGAGCTCCGCGGGATTCACTAGGCCTGGGCGGCGGGGATCCTGAACAGGGTGGCGAGCCTGGCGGCGAGCATGATGTCCCCGGAAAGCGCGACACGACCCGCGAAGTACGCCTGCATCGGATTGGAGTTGCCCGTGGCCAATCGCAGGAACTCGGCTCCGTCGACAGTGATCGTGAGCTGGGCATCCGACCCCGCGGGGTTACGCTCCACTCGGCAGGCCTCGTCGGCGAGCTCGAGCTGGTACACGTCGACGCCGCCATCGGGGCGTCCGGTGATCCGCCAGCGAATCGAGGAGCGCGTGCCCCGCGCCCGGTCCTGGTCGACGTGTCGAGGCATCTGCCAGAAGATCGCCTCGAGCATAACCCGGCGCACCGGCGAGCGCATCAGCCGCTCGAGCCTTGTGTCGGAGGAGTCGCGCACGAACTGCGCGACGCGCTCGGACAGCTGCTCTGACGCGGCGGTCAGCTGGCGCCTGATCTTGGCGGCGGCTCGCTCCGGATCGAACTCGCGTGCACTCACGCGGCTGACAGTACTAAACGCTTCTTGTGGCGCCGCCGTCGACGAGCAGGGCGGTACCGGTGACATAGGCGGCGGGCTCTGAGCAGAGGAAGGCAGCCGCGGCGGCGAACTCGTCGACGGTGCCGAGTCGGCCAGTCGGGAGCTGCGCGAGGGCGTCCGGGTTGTCGAGGCCGAGCTCCCGGGCGCGATCGGTCGCGATCACCCCGGGTAGCAGCGAATTTACGGTCACGCCGTCGCCGGCGACCTGGCGGGCGATCGTCTTGAGCGCGGCTAGCAGCCCCGCGCGGTGGGCGGTGGAGAGAACGAGCGCCGGATTCGGCTCGCGTACGACGCTCGAGGACAGCGACAGGACCCGCCCCCACCGGCGCTCCCGCATCCCGGGCAGCACCGCCTCGACCAGGGCCAGCGCCCCGATAAGAAGCAGCTCGTACGCGGCGCGCCACTGCTGGTGCGTGAACGACAGTGCGTCGGCCGACGCGGGAGGTCCACCGCTGTTCGTGACCAGGATGTCGACCGGTCCGAGCTCGGCGCTGACCGCTTGCACGAGCGCGATGGCTGCGTCCCCGTCGGCGGTGTCATGCACGAATCCGCGCGCTCCGATGCTCGCCGCCGCGGCTTCAATGCGTTCTCGGGACCTCGAGCTGATCGCCACCCGCGCCCCTTCGTTGGCGAGCGCTCGTGCGACCCCCAGCCCGAGGCCCTTCGACGCGCCGGTGACGAGCGCAACCTTCCCCTCGATGCCGAGCTCCATGACGGCACGCGATCCTACCTGGCTCGGTGATCCACTCGCCCGGCGGGGATCATCGCCGGGGCCGAGCTTGTGGCTTCGGCCCCGGCGACCTGCGGTCAGGGCTGTAGTAGGCGCAGGGTGTTGTCGCCATCGTCGACGAAGTAGATCCCGTCGACGCGGGGCGAAACTGTCAATCCGAACAGCACCCCTGCACCGCCCATTTGGTCGGCCCCCACGCTTGTCACCTGCCTGCCGTCTGGCGAGGTCTCGACGATGTTGCCGTCGCCGCCGTTGGCGGTGAGGATGTCGCCGTTGGGCGCCAGCGTCATCCCGAGCGGACCGTTCAGCGGTGCGCCGGCGAACACCGTGCGCCCGCCGTTCTGAGCGGCCCGCTCCCTGAAGAACGCGTCAGGAACCGCCGCGATCCGGTTGCCCTTCGTGTCCGCCACGTAGAGCGTGCCGTCGTGGCCCAGCGCCACGCCAGTCGGCCCGATCACCAGCGCGTTGGGGTCGGTGATCTCCGGGAAGCCCGTGGCGATCACGTCCTCGTCGAGCACGGCTGGGCGGAGTCCCGGGATCGCCAGCAGGGTCAACCGAACGACCGTGCCCTTGTTGACGACCGTGCCCGAAGTCGCGACCGTGCCGTTGAGGACGTTGGTCACGAACAGCGTCACGAAGAACCCGTTGTCGACGGCGGTCATGTCCCACGGGCCGTTGATGGGCCCGCCGGAGATCGTCTCGACCACCTTGCCCCGGCTGTTGAGCACCAGCAGGCAGCCGGCCTTGGCCGTCGCCGACATTCCGTTGGATGTGGGCAGGCTTCCCACGATCACGAAACCGGTCCGAGTGACCGCGAGCGCCGTAGTGAGGCCCACACCGCCGGGGCACGGACCCGGGAGCTTCGAGGGGTCGATCTGCGCAAACACCGGCGCCGTTCCCGGCGTCAGGCTCCCACCTCCGGGCGGGATCTGGACGATGGTCGTGCCGGTGCCCTGGAGATTGTCGCTGTTGTTGAAGTTGCTGATCAGAAGGTCGCCCTTATGCAGCGATCCCACGCTCCGTGGCACCGTGACGATCCCATAGGGGTTTACGTCGCCATTGGCCGGCACGGTCGTCGAAATCGGCGGTGGATTCGGCGCGAACGATGAGATGAACGGGGCCGCGGCGGCTTGGGTGGCGCCGAGCGTCAGCCACGCACTCAGGCATACCAGCGATAACAGCACTCCTCGGCGTGCCCTCGGCGGCAGCGAACGCGCCCACGCGATCCTGCTGTGCTCGGTGCAAACGGCAGGCCAATCACCAAACATCACTCCGACCCTCCTTTGTTGGCTGCACACGGCTCGACCCCTCAGACGCCGAATCGAAGCCAAACCTTCCCGAGCCCGGAAACTCTTCCGCGCCACAGCGCGCCGTGTGCTCGCCTCGAGCGAGCCTCCGGGCCCGGACCTCGGATAGTTCGCCATCCAAGATCGTCCGGCGGCGTTTCCAGACGTCAGCGGGAGCTTCAGGCTCTACGACGATCAGGGAGGTGGGGTCGATCACCATCGTCGCCCAGTAGCGACCCTCCTGGCGAAGGCCTCCACCACGCCGCCCGCGATCCGCGCACAGCTCTCAACCGATTCCCAGTCGACGTTCTCTGGTGTGTCGGTCGGGTGGTGATAGTGCGGGAAGTAGCCCGGCCCCATCGAGAGCAGCGAAGCCGCTGACAGCCCGCGGTGCGCGGCGAGGATCGGGTCCGTCCACGCGCCGATTCGCCAGCGAGCCGGCGGCTGGACGCCGGCGAGCGCGGCACCCTCCTCAACCAGCAGGACGTCGGGCTCGGGGTAGCGCTGCTCTCGCATTGCTCCCTCCCCGGTGCAGACGATCGGTGCGCCTGCCCCGAGCGTATCGAGACCGAGGACGAACGTGCGCCGAGCGCTCAGCGAGTCGGCACGCAGGTCGAGAAACGCGGCCATCCCGCCCATCCCCGCCTCTTCGGATCCCGGCAGCACGATCATCACGTCGACGCGCTCGAGCGGATTGGCAGCGACCGCGTGGGCGAGATCGAGGCAGACCGCGACGCCGGTCGCGTTGTCGCTGGCGCCCGGGACCGTCTCGCCGCGGGCGATATCCGCGTCGACCGCGGTGACGAGCGCGAGCATTGCGGCACCTGCCTTCCGGGCGCCCTTGCCCGCTCCCGATCCCCGGCTGAGCAGTCCCCCGGCGGTGGCGAGCGCGAACGCGAGCTCCACCGGGGCCATGAACGGATCGACGCGCCGCCGGCGAAGGTGCCGGGCGGCCCCCATCGCCACGATGCTCGGATGCCAGACGAGCCCCGTGTTGGCGGCATCGTGGTGGGCGACCAGCACGAGCGTCGCTCGCGGGCTCTCCACCCGTATGCGGGCGATCACGTTGGCACCCTGTCCGCGTGGCAGCATCCGCCGCAGCCACTGCGAGGTGCCGCTGACCTCGCGCTCGTACGACGCGAGCGTCGCGAGTGCCAGGGCGCCGCCGGCTAGGCCACCAATGGCGCACGCGCCGAGCCCCGCCAGGTTGTGCAGCGCGTGCGCGAGCGCATAGCTTCGTTGGTAGCGGTACGGCTGTATTTCGACCTCGGCGATCCCGAGGTCGCGCAGCCGGCCGGCGAGCCACGCCGCCGACGCGCGCTCGCCAGGACCCGCGGACGAGCGCCGCATGGCGGCGAGCGCCGCGACGTCGGCCTTGATCGCGTCGACGTCCGGCTCGTACCCGCTCACCCGTCGAGCTGCGCGAGCACCGCCCGCGCGGCGCCCTCCCCGGAGCGCACGGCACCGTCCATGTACCCGTTCCAGGTCGTCGCGGTCTCCGCGCCGGCCCAATGGATCCGCCCGACGGGCGGGCGCAACGCCGGGCCAAACGAGACCCAGCCGCCGGGCGGCATGATGCACCCGTAGCACCCGCGCGTCCACTCCTCCTGCGCCCACACCTGCTCGAAATACCGCTCCGGCCGTGCCGCCCGGGTGCCGAACAGCCGCGCGAAGCAGGCGATCACCGCCTGGCGCCGGCCGTCGGCGGCCCATTGCCCAAGCTCGCGCGCCTGGCGTCCCTCGAGGAACCCGAGCAGCACCCCGGGCGAGCCGTCCGGCGGCGTGTTGTCGAACAGCACCTTCACCGGGCCATCGACGCTCGTGACCTGGCCGCTCAACCCGTCGGCCCGCCAGAATGGCTCGTCGTACACCGTCATGCACTTGATCACGCTGCCCTGCGCCATTCGCTGCGTCAGCTGGTCGCGCAGCGCGGGCATTGGCGGGTCGTACGCGATCCGTGCGCACAGCGCCGGCGGGATCGCGACGATCACCGCACGTCCACCAAAGCTCCCGGCATCGCTGACCACCGTGACGGCACCGTCTTGCTGCTCGATCCGACGGACCGGAGCTTGGAGGCGAACCGCGTCGCCGAGGCCGCGCGCCATGCGGAGCGACAGCTCCTGCGAACCGCCAACGAACCGGTCCTGCTGGGCGCCACCGTCAGTGGCGATGAGACGATCGAATTTCCCCGCCGCGTGCATGTAGAACAACACGTGCAGAAGCGAGACGTCAGACGGGTGAGCGGCCCACACCGCCTCGACCGCGAGTTGCAGCAGCGCGCGGGCGCCGCGTGTGACCGTGTTGCGCCGGATCCACGTCCACGCCGTCTGCCCGTCCCAGTCCTCGGCCTTCGCGGCGCGCCACGGCGCGTCGGTCGGCACGGCGCGGGCCATCCGATCCAGCCGGAACTGCGCCTGTCCGACGTCCAGGAGGATCGTGGGGCTGATCCGCGGGATCGTGCCGCGATAGCGACTGATCACCCCATCGAGCTCGACCAGATTCTCGCCCGAGGTGTGCGTCGGGAACGTCTGCACTCCCAGCTCCGCGGCAAGCGCAAGCACACGGTCCTGGGTTGGGCCGACCCACTGTCCACCGATCTCGACCATCCGGCCTTCGCCGAGGTCCACGTTGAGCGTGCGACCGCCAACGCGGCCGCGGGCCTCAAGCACCACGACCTCGCGCCCGGCCGACTTGACGCGCCGTGCGGCAGTGAGACCGGCAAGGCCGCCGCCAACGATCAGCACATCCGCTTCGTGCACCACGTGCAGAGCGTATGAGAACACCGGCGCAAGCCAGGAGATGTCGATTCGGGCCTCCGAGACGACCGCAACGGAACGAACGTGATCACGTTGCCGACGCCGGACTAACCGCGGATCAGATGACTGGATCTCAACCCCAGCGAGCGTCCCTCCGGGTCAAAACTAACGGCTGAGCGTGCCTCCGTTCGCGACGGAGCTGAAGTCTTGCCATCGGAATCGATTGCCAAGCTCAATCCGGGCCACATCCTGGTGACCGCGCGCGGCGACACCCAGGCCCCCCAGCCCCGCTACGGCTTGGTGATGTTGTGAACCGGGAACTCGTCGATATCGGGCGGCCTCGTGAAGGTCCGGTCGCCGAGCTCCTGAGCCGCCGGCCCAAACCCTGACTCAAGGAACCGGTCGAACGCCGCACGTGACTCCCAGAAGTCGATGACCCTCCAGCCCCCGTCGATCGGACCCGCCGAGTGGAAAATCATGCCTTCGGGCGGGTTCTGATCGACCCGCATGTGAGAGTGGACCGCCCGGTACTGATCTTCGGTGCCGCCGTGAAATGTGATCATGAGCCCAACCGCCATTGCGTCCTCCTTCGTCGCTGACGAGACCGAGCCTATCCCTGTCGCCGATACCGACGCAACCCCGGGAGCTTGTGCTTATCAGAGCGTGCAGCCACCGAACGCCGTAGGACGTTGACGCTATGTCGCCCGGGCCATAGGATCAGCGCCAACGGCTGGAGCTTTGAGGCGCATCGGTGCGTGTCGCCCGGAGTTCGCTGAGCCGGATCAGCAGCAATCGAAGGGGGTGCAGACGAGGTGCGCAAACTGTTTCGGCTAGGCGGGGCGAAGACGAGCCGCCGATCGCAACTCGGCTTGTTGGCCATGCTTGCTGCGATCCTGCTGGTCGCCGGGCTGACGATTGTGACCGGATCGGCGTCGCGCATCAGCAGGGCCAGTGCGTCGCCGGTGAGCGGATCGGCGATCGGCGTGACCAGAGGGCTGGCAGGTATCCACAAGATCCGGCATGTGGTGATCATCATGCAGGAGAACCGGTCGTTCGATCAGTACTTCGGCACCTATCCGGGCGCCGACGGCCTGCCGCGTAACAACAAGGGCCAGTTCACGGTGTGTGTGCCGGACCCGATGTTGCACAAGTGCGTCAAGCCGTTTTACGACCCGAGCGACACAAACTCCGGCGGTCCCCACATGTATGCCGACGCCGTCGCTGACGTGAACGGGGGACGTATGGACGGATTCATCCGCAGCCGCGAGTCGGGCCATTTGGACACGGACATCCTGGGGTGCGCGGCGCTTGGTCTGCCAGCGAGCTGCGACGACGTGATGAGCTACCACGACGGGCGCCAGCTGAAGAACTATTGGGCCTACGCGCGGAACTTCGTCCTCCAGGATCACATGTTCGAGCCCAATCTGGGCTGGAGCCAGGTCTCACACCTCTACCTCGTCTCGGAATGGGCAGCCGCTTGCAAGCCGAACAAGCCGAGGAGCTGCAAGACCGATTTGATCAATCCCGACCCTCGCTTGGACGGCGGCACCGGCAAGATCGGGCTCGAGTCGCTTTTGACCGTCACCGAGCCCAGCAACCTCTACAGCTCCAATCCAGCCGACCAGCCGCCGTACGCGTGGACCGATCTCACCTACCTGCTGCACAAGCACAAGGTGAGCTGGCGCTACTACCTCTCTGTCGGTACCGAGCCCGACTGCGAGACGGGCGCGATGACGTGCAGCCCCGTGCCCCAGAACCTCAAGACGCCAGAGATCTGGAACCCGCTGGCCAACTTCTCCACCGTCCACCACGACCATCAGCTTGGTGACATCGTCCCGATCACCCAGTTCTACACCGATGCGCGCCGCGGGACGCTGCCGGCCGTGTCATGGCTGGTGCCCAGCGGCGATGACAGTGAGCACCCGCCGGCGCGCATCAGCTGGGGCGAGAACTACGTGACCGGCGCGATCAACGCGATCATGAAGAGCAAGGACTGGGACTCCACGGCGATCTTCCTCACCTGGGACGACTGGGGCGGCTTCTATGACCACGTCAAGCCGCCCAGGGTAGACGGCCAGGGGTACGGCCTGCGGGTCCCGGCGCTGGTCATCAGCCCCTACGCGCGCCGAGGCCACATCGATCATCACGTTTACTCGTTCGACGCCTACGTGAAGTTCATCGAGGACGACTTCCTCGGCGGGCAACGACTCAACCCCAAGACGGACGGGCGTCCCGATTCGCGGCCGGACGTGCGCGAGAACGCGCCAATCCTCGGCAACCTCGTCACCGACTTCGACTTCAACCAGCCGCCACGCAAACCGCTCCTCCTGCCGGTACTACCCCAGAGCAAGCTCCCGCCGATACCGCCAGCACTCAGCGGCCTGAAGAACTGAACGCGCCCGCGGTGCCGGGATGAGATCCTGCGTCTGGTCCGCGGCGAACGTGTAGGCGAGGAGCGCGCCTCGAGCAGAATCCGCCGCATCACGCAGAAGTACACGACCAGCACCAGGATCGAGATGATGGGTGGATCGCGGTGCGCGATGTGATCGAGCGCGTTGCCGTCGGTGAGACGGAGAAATCACAACGAATACAAAATGCCCCAGCTCACTCCCCGCACCTCCGCCTGGCAGAACACGGGCACGCTCATGCCGATCGCCGGCCATCAGATCTTCATCCGCGAGCGGGACGGATCGCGGGCTCGCCCCCCCGTGCTGTTCCTGCACGGATACCCTTCCAGCTCCTACGACTGGCGACACGCCCTGGAGTGGCTGGGCGACCGACGGTTGATCACCTTCGACTTCCTCGGGTTCGGCCTCTCAGCGAAGCCACGCAGTCAGGTTTATTCGCTGCTCACGCAGGCCGACATCGTCGAAGCGGTGGTGGCGCGCTACGCGGCCGAGCCCGTGATCCTCGTCGCCCACGACATGGGAAGCTCGGTGGCAACTGAGCTGCTCGCTCGCGACCTTGAGAACCGACTGTCCTTCGACCTCGTGTCGGTGCTGCTCTTCAACGCGAGCCTGGTGCTCGAACGCGCAAGCCTAACCATGAGCCAGAAGCTACTGCGCAGCCCGATCGGTCCGCTCGCGACGCGGATGACGACCCAGACGGCGTTCCGATGGCAATTCGGAAAGATCTTCTCGCGCGAGCATCCGCTCAGCGCGCAGGAGGCAGCGGATCAATGGTCCCTGCTCGCATACAACAAAGGGCACCGGCAGCTCCACCGCCTCATCTTCTACCTTCACGAGCGCGTCATCTACGCGCACCGCTGGAAAGGCGCGCTGCGCGATTGGCCCGGACGACTGGAGCTCGCGTGGGCCGAGCTCGATCCGATCTGCACCGAAGCAGTACTCCAAGCGGTGCTCGAGCTCAGACCCCACGCACCCCTGACCCGTCTCCACAAACTTGGCCACTACCCCCAACTGGAAGACCCCCACGCGGCGATCGAGGTCATCGAACGAGTGGCGGCCTGAGACTCGGCCACGACATTGCGAAGAAATCACTTGACCGCTGACCGGCCCGGATGCGAGAACTCACGAGTGCTCGGAGCGTGTGGTGCCACGCGAAGCTCGCTGACCGTCGGGGATCACGGGTCAACCGGCGGCGATTTCTCCGAATTACCCCGTTCGGAGTCCGGCTGCACAAATCTCCGGGGAGGAGTGGAGATCCCGACTATGTTCCACCTCGATCCATCCTGTAGAAGACGCTGAGCCCTATCGACATTCGAGTCTCATGAGGGATGCCTGATGGACATCGGGCTCGCCGTCGTCGCCGCGCTTCTGTTCGCCGTGGGGACGGTGTTGCAGCAGAAGGCCGGCTTGGACGAACCGCTAGAGGCGGAGGGCTCGGGGCTGTTGCTGCAGATGGTCCGCCGCCCGGTCTGGCTGGCCGGCATCGCCGCTGACGTTCTCGGCTTCGTCGCGCAGGCGGTCGCCCTGACCATCGGGCGTCTGGCCGTCGTGCAGCCGCTACTCGTATTGGGCGTCGTGTTCTCCTTGCCGCTCGGCGTTCGGCTGACCCATCAGAGAGTCCGTGCGCTTGATGTCGGCGCGGCGGTGGTCGTCGTGTGCGCCCTAGCCGCGTTCCTGACCGTCGCCGACCCATCAGGCGGCCGAAACGATGCGCCGCTCGCCAGCTGGGCGATCGCCGCATCGGGTTGCTTTGCGGTGTGTGCCGTGCTCGTCGTCGCCTCGCACCGTGCGCGCCCGGCCCTCAAGGCGGCGCTGCTCGGGTCGGCGGCGGGCGTGCTCTTCGGTTTACTCGCGGCGCTGACCAAGACGGTCGGTGACCAGATCGAGAACAACGTTTTCTCGATCTTCGTCCACGGCCATCTCTATGTGCTCATCGTGGTGGTCTATGCCGGCCTTACCCTCAACCAAATGGCGCTCAACACCGGCGTGCTGGCGCCCGCGATCGCAACGTCTTTGGCGATTGACCCGATCGTGTCGGTCGCGCTCGGCGTCACGTTGCTCGAGGAGGTGCTGAACACCTCGGCAGGGAGCTTGGCGGTCGCGATCCTAGCCCTCGCTGCCTCGCTCGTCGGCATCGCGGTCCTCGCGCGCCGGCGTGAGGGGACCAATGCGGCCAAGCCGGCGGCCGGCACGCACATCGTCTCGGCCAAGACCGTCGAGAGGCCGGGTCCAGCGCTGGCACCTGCTCAATCCATGTCGGCGCGCGTGGACCCGGGCGGCTGATCTCTGCCGCCGCCCGTCGGGCGTGATTTGCGCCGGCGCGCCAACATTCCGCAGAGCCGGGCGCGCTGCGATTCCCGCGACCTGAACCGCCGAGGCTTGGCTCGAACCTGCCGAGCTGGCAACACAAGTGGTGCGCGCGGCGTGCCCGGTCGGAGGTGTGCGCAACCCGACGTGCGGTGATGGCCCGCGCGGCCCGCAGATCGACTCTACCGGCATCCTTGACCGCCGACTTGAATCCCGCCACGATCGCGGCCGTGGCGGTCGCACTCGACCACGTCAATGCCGGCCGCCGGGAGTGCTCGTGGACGACCTCGGCTCGGATTTGATCGGGACGGTGCGGAGAATGCCGGCATGACCGGGGGGGCCGTGCGCGCTCCGCTGCGAGCTGCGTTGCGACTGGATCGTGATGGGCTGGATGTGGCGGCGGGGTTGCGCGTCGCCGTTTCGGTGGTGGTGCCCGTTGCCGTGGGGCTGCTGAGCGGGCGGGAGGTCGACGGGATGGTCGCTGCCTCGGGGCGGTGAATGTCGCGGTGGCGGAGGGTCTGGGGAATTACTCCTCCCGTGCTCTGCGCTGGGCTGCGTGCTCGTCGGCAACGCGGTGAGCGTAGGAGCGGGAACAGTGGCCGCGATGACGGGGTGGTGGGCGGTGGCGATCCTGTTCGTCTGGGTGCTGATCGTGGCCTATGTGGGGGTGACCGGTCCGGTGGCCGAGCGAACGGGGTGGTTCGCGGCGCTCATGTTCATGATCGGGCTGGGGCTCCCGGAGCCCAGCGTTGCGCACGCGATCCGCTATGCGGCCCTTGTCGGCGTTGGTGGGATGTGGGCGGTTCTGGTGATCGTTGTGCTGTGGCCGTTTCATCCGCATCGTCCAGTGCTACGAGCACTGGGTCGGGGCCTGATCGCGGTTGGCGAGCTATTGGACCTGCTCGGCCGTTCGGCGCCGGCGCGCGAACGCGACCGGGCGGTTGCTCGCGCCGAGGCGTTGGGGCACGAGGGCGGAGCGATGACACAGTGGCGTACTCTTCATGGGGGTCGCCGCGTCGCCGCGCGTCACCTGCGTCAGCTGGCCACGATGGCCGAGCGGGCGCGCAGCGACGCGGTCGTGCTTGACCATCGGCTGCGCGAGAGCTCGCGCGATCGGTGAGTGGGTCCGGCGTGAACGAGCCCGCGCTCCACGACTTGTGCATCGTCCTGGCTAGCCTGGCGCGCGGCTGCGACGCGCCAGCGGCGCGCGACCAGCCAGGGGTGGAGGGCACGGTCTCGCGCGGCGGCCGCGGTCCGCGCATGGAGCGTGGGCGGTGCTGCGAGCAAATCTGACCCCGTCGTCGTTTTGGTTTCGCTACGCGGCACGGTTCGCGATCGCCGCCGCGGCCGGCCTGGCGATCCGCCTCGCCTTGGGTCTTGAGCATGGGTACTGGGTGCTGATCACGATTGCCGTCGTGATCAAGCCGCAGCTTTGGCTGTCGACCACCTCGACCATCCACCGGGTCGGCGGAACCGTCCTCGGGGCGCTGCTCGGCGTCGCGCTGTTGATCAGTGTGACCGGCGCCTGGGGCCTGGTGGTCACCTTGTTTGTGCTCGCTGTTGTCGCCGTCAGCCTGATCAGGGTCAACTACGGCCTCGGGTCGTGTTCATCACGCCGCTGGTACTGGTGCTGCTCAACGTTCCGCACCCCGGGCAATGGGGGATTGCCGACCCCCGAGTGATCAACACGCTGGTCGCGGTGATCGATCGGGCGATGGGCGAGCCGATCCCGCTCAATGGCCCCTCGCTGAATGCCGCGACCCGGATGGCGGCTGCGGCACAGGAACTGTGGGAGCAAGAAACCGAACTCGAGCTCACGGTTTCCCCGGAACGGATCACGACCGGGCTGCGTCAGCTGACGGACGCGGCCGCGGCCCACCTGCATCATACGATCGGCGTTCTCACGAGCTCCGAGCGGGCCTCGCCGAGTGTGGCGTCGCGATCGTCCCCATCGATCGAGGCGCACCTTCAAGAGCACACCACGGCATTCGAGCAACCGATGCCCTATGGACTGTCCGAGTCCCTCCAGTCGGTGCACACCGCAGCCGTGCACTTAGGCCAAACGGCGTCCCAGACCTATCTGGACTAGCATCCCCGAGCGCACGCGGGTCCATGCTCGCGAGTCTCGAGCCGCCTTCCCGTTTGTGGCCTGAGCGGCCGTGGAGCCGGCGGAACAGCTCAATCTTCGGGCGCGGCGGCATTAAGCGACGGTGGGCTTGCGGCCCGAGACGAGAAAGGTAAGGTTGGGCATCGCGTCGGGGTTGTAGAGATACTCGCGGGCGATGGTGTCCAATGAGTCGAGTTCGGCTTCGTCGGCTACACCCAGGGCCAGGAGTTGGGGGCGCATCGCCCGGATCAGGTCCACGCCGATCGTCCGTCGGGAGTGGCCAGGCGGATACAAGGCCGCCCGCGCCTCGAGGCCGACATCCTCGAGGCCGGCCTGACGGTATAGCTCGCCGAGTCGGCGGCCGATCAGCGGGTCGGCTCCGTTTCGCGCGAACGCGACCACGAACAGCTCGCGCAGCCGATCGAACACTTGGTGGTGCGGGTAGTAGATGCTGTGCTCGGCGTCGGGTTCGAGGCAGGCGACCCACCCGCCGGGTCGGGCTAGGCGGACCATCTCGGCGAGCACGTCTGCCGGCTCGGGCACTGTTATCAACAGCGTTCTCGCGTGGACAAGGTCGAACGAGCCCGCGGGAAGACCCGTGCATCGGGCGTCCGCCTGAACGATTTCGATGTCATCGAGGCCGGCGCTTGCGACAAGCTCGGACGCCATCGCTACGTGCTCTGGATCACTGTCCAAGCCGACAACCCGTCCGCCGGGCGATACCCGATCGTGCAGCAGCTCGATGATGCCGCGCGGGCCGCAGCCGAGGTCGATGGCACTGTCACCCGGCCGCAACTCGACCCGGTCCAGCAACGCCTCGCTCTCAAGCGCGAGCTCGTCAGCTTGGCGCTTTAGCCGCTCACTTTCGCCGGCGCCGGTGCCGAGGCTGTAGACCACGTTCGGGTCTATCTCCGCCTCGAGAGCCGACGGGGTGCCCATCAGCGGCGCGGGGGTCTTGCCCGCCTTCGCATGCATCGTGTGTTGAGCCATCACAGCCTCCTCGGTCGAACCGCCCGGCGTCGGCGGTCATTCGTGTTCGTGATCTCGAACCTACGACCTCGGGGTCGGCAGTACATCTGCCGGATGGGATATCTCCGGCCTCGGGCTGGCCAGCCTGATTTGAAGCTCGCTCCAGGCGTCGATCTAAAGCGACGTCAGGGGTTGGTGCCGAGCTCCCGGCGCGTCGCCTCGGCGGCGAGCTCCGCGCGGCTTGCCATGTTGAGCTTGGCGAAGATGTGCGAGAGGTGGACCTTAACCGTCCCGCGCGAGATGAACATCCGCTCCCCGATCTGAGGGTTGGTCAAGCCCTCGGCCACGAAGGCGACGACGCGCAGCTCGGTGGGCGTGAGGCTTTCCCACCCGCGGCCGGGCCGCCTGCGCTCGCCGCGGGCGTGACGCACCCAGGTCACGGCCTCGGGCAGCGACAGCGCCATCCCCTCCTCGCAGGCGATATCGAACTCCGCATCGCCCACCTGTTCGCGCAGCGCGTCCTGTAACTCGGCGATCCGCGGGGCGTCGTGGGGCGACCGGACCAGTCCGAGCTCGTTCCTCGCCCGGTGGGCGGCTCCGAGGATCCGCGCGGCCTCCTCGTGGCCGTCGAGGCGGGCGGCGATCTCGGCCAGAGCGTCGAAGGCCTGCGGCAGATATCTCGTGGCGCCGTAGTCGAGGTACGCGGCGAGCGCCTGGTGCAGCAGCTCGTCGGCCTGTCCGGGCTCGTCGCGGGCGAGGGCCACCCGGGCGAGCTGCTCCTTGGCGAAGCCCACAAGAACCGGTACCTGGATGCGCTCGCCGATCGCGAGCGTCTCGTTTGCGCGCTGCTCGGCGGCGGTCAGATCGCCGGCGATCCGCAGGACGTTCGTAAGCTCGGCGGTGGCCAAGCCGAGCGTATAGCCGGAACCGGCCCCGCTGGCCACGACGGTCTCGAGGGCGGAGCGAGCGGTGAGGGGATCACCCAGCTCGGCCCGGGCTTCCGCGAGGCCATTGTCGATGCGCGGAAGTGCCCACTCGGCGCCGGCGGCGATCGTCCTTGCTCGGCTGGCTTCAAGGCGCTCGACAGCCGCCGTAGGGTTACCCTGCGCGATGTCCATTCGCGCGATCAGCGTGTCGGCGGTGGCCTCGGTGACCGGCTCGCCGATCTCGCGCGCGGCGCTGCGCGCTCGCTGGGCATATTCACGGAAGGGCTCGGCGTCCGCCGCCCAGAAGAGCTTCATGCTCTTCCCCAACCAGTACCACGCGCGCCCCTCATACCAGTTCAACTGCTCGACAAGCGGAAGCGCTGTCTCCAGCTCCGTCTCGCCCTGGTCCCAGTGGCCGCAAAGGATGTGCGACCACCCGATGTAAAGCTTCGAATACATCATGTTCCAGTGATCGCCGCTGGCGTGAGCGAGGCGGTAGGCCCGTTTTAGGACTTCGCCGGCCCCGACCGGATCCGGAAACACCCGGAGGAAGGCCAGCGAGCCGAGCGCGCGCGCGAGGACCGCCTGATCCCCCACTTCTTCGGCGACCGCGCGCGCCTCCTCCAGACGCGCGGACGCCGCCGCGAAATCACCGAGAAAGCCCGCCATGTATCCGGAACCCCAGAGGGCGTACGCTCGCAGCGAGGACGGCGTGGGGTCGGCGGCGTCGAGCGCTCGGGTGAACCCGCGGTCGCCCGCACGCAGCAACCCTCGCAGCCTCCACCAGAAGGTGAGCGCCACGCTGAGGCGAAGCGCGCGCTCGCTATCGGTCGCCACGGCGTGGTCCAGCGCCGCGGTGAGGTTGGCCGCCTCGCCGTCGAGCACGTCGAGCCACTCCCGCTGACCGGGGCCGTGGAGCTGTGGCGCGATCGTCTCGGCCAGATCGAGCATCGCGTCGCGGTGACGGCCGCGCACAGCCTCGGCCTCGCCGGCGTCGAGCAGCCGCTCGAGCGCGTACTGGCGCACGGTCTCGAGCAGCCTGTAGCGCACCCCGCCGACACGGTCCTCGGCCACGACCAGCGACTTGTCGACCAGCGAGGCCAGCAGATCGAGGACCGCCACCCGTTCGAGCTCCTCGTCGGCGCACACCGCCTCGGCTAGGTCGAGCGTGAACCCGCCGGCGAACACGGACAGCCTCCGCACCAGGGTGCGCTCCGCGTCACCGAGCAGGTCGTGGCTCCAGTCGACCGAGGCCCGCAGCGTCTGATGCCGTGGCAGCACCGCGCGGGTCCCGCCGGTCAGCAGATGGAAGCGATCCCCGAGGCCGGCGGCGATCTGCTCGGCCGACATCATTCGCACGCGCGCCGCCGCCAGCTCGATTGCCAGCGGCAGCCCGTCCAGCTCCTGACAGATCTCAGCCACGGCGGGCGCGGTGTCGTTCGTGACGGTGAAGTTCGGACGCGCCTTGCGCGCCCGCTCGATGAACAGCCGCACGGCATCGAACTGCCCCACGGCCGCGAGCGTGTCCCGCCGGCGCTTGGGCGGCGGCAGCGAGAGCGGCGGAACCCGCCAATCGGTCTCGCCCGGGACACCCAGCGGCGTGCGGCTCGTCGCGATCACCACCAGATCCGAGCACGCGCGCAGCAGCCCCTCCGCCACCTCGGCACTCCCGAGCAGCAGGTGCTCGCAGTTGTCGAGGGCCACCAACGCCCGCGCCGATGCCAGGTAGTTGCCACACGCTTCGAGCATGGTCATGCTGGGCAGCGGCCGCACCCCGAGCACACCCGCCAGCGCCTCGGCTACCAGCCGCGGATCGCCGACCGTCGCTAGATCCACCCACCACACCCCGTCGGGAAACCGCTCGCGCAGATCGGCGGCGAGCTGCAGCGCCAGCCTGGTCTTGCCGGCGCCGCCGGCGCCCGTCAAGGTGAGCAGCCGCGTCTCTCCCATGGCCCCTCGAAGCTGCGCGAGCTCCTCGGCACGCCCGACGAACGTGGTCAGCTGGTCCGGGAGGTTGTTGGGGAACGCGTCCAGCGACCGCAACGGACCGATGTCGCCATCGAGGTCAGGATGCACGATCGCGAACACGTTCTCCGGGGCCCAGATCAGGCAGGCGATGGACGCCGCAGTCGACCAGCTCGACCTCATCCGGGAGCCGGTCCACGATCAGGTCGCGCGTCGTCCGCGACAGCACCGTCTGCCCGCCGTTGGCGATCGACCGCAGTCGCGCACATCGCGACACAGCAAGACCGAAATAGTTGCCCTCGTCGCGCAGCTGCGCATCGGCGGTGTGCAGCGCGATCCGCACCCGCAACTCCAGCTCATCGGGCCACGCGACCGCGCGCAGCTCGAGCTGGGCCTGCAGCGCCGCGGCCAGCGCATCCGAGGCACGGGAGAACGCGCCCACCACGCTGTCTCCCTCTCCCTGCTCGATCGGGCGGACCCCATCGTGCTCCGCGATCGCCCGGACGAGGATCGCGTAGCAGTCGGCGACCGCGCTCGCCATCTCATCGGGGAAGCGCGCCCACAACCGCGTCGAGCCCTCAATATCCGTCAGCAGGAAGGTGACCGTGCCCGCCGGCAGCTGAAACCGCGACATCTCCTCGATCCCCGGACCCGACAACGCCTCACCCCATATCAGCGGTGTCTGAGTCCGTGCCACGCACCCAACCTACGCGCGACGGACACGGCATACATCTGCCACCTGGCATATCGGCCAATTCGGCGATCAGTTCAGGGCGTAATCCTCCCGCGTGACCGTGCCCGAATCAAGCAGAGGGTTCCGTCCTGTGCGCGTGCCAATCCTCACCATCGAGCGTGTCGCTCAAGAGAGGACGCGAAAGACCCCGGGCTTCTCGATCCAGGGCGGGTCGTGAATCACCCAGGCGCTCCTGGATCTCGACGCGTTGATGGGGATCAGCGGGGTGTCGGAACTGGGGCCGGGAGGCTAACGTCGCGGGTGGCGAGCGCGGCGGCGAGTTGCTCGCGGGAGCCGATCGCGAGCTTTTGGTAGGTGTGGGTGAGGTGACCTTCGACGGTCCGAGCGGTGACGAACAGCTGTTGGGCGATCTCGCGGTTGGAGTGACCGGCCGCCGCGAGTTGGGCGACGCGACGCTCGCTCGCGGTGAGCGAGTCGAGCCCGGTGAGGACGGGCCGTCGTGGCCGGCCGCCGGCGGCGATGAGCTCGATACGGGCTCGCTCTGCCAGCGCGAGCGCGCCGCAGCGGTGGGCGAGGTCGAGCGAGGCGCGAAGGACCTCGCGGCTGTCCGCCCGCTGTCCGGCGCGGCGGAGGGCCGCTCCCAGGTCGGCCAGGGCGCGGGCATGCTCCAGTCGCGCGGCGGAACGCTCCAGCACGTCTACCGCCTGGCGGAGCAGCTCGATCCCGCGCATCCCACCCTCCGCGAGGCCGGCGGCGCGCAGCGCTATCCCGAGCGTGCATGAGCCACCGAACGCCTGCGCGAGCGCGACCTCCTCGCCCGCGAGCGCTCTCGCTTCGCGTTCCTCGCCGAGCGCGAGGTGCGCGAGGGCGGCGTCGGAGCGCCACGACGCGGTCGTCGGGCTGGGGCTTCGCAGCCGGGCCAAGAGGCCGCCCGTCGCTAGGAGGTCGTCGAGCGCCGCAGCCGGCCGGAGCTCGGCCAGGCGGAGGCGGCCGCAGGCCGCGAGCAACAATGCGGCCTGCAAGGTGGTCGGGAACTGCTCGGCGAGCCGGTACCGCTGATTGAACTCCTCGGCCGCCTGTAGCTCTCCGCGCTCGGCCAGCGTCTCGATCAGTGCGGCGAGGGCGACGGCCGCGTGGATGCCCGGCGGGCGGGGGCCGGTCTCGAGCGCGACGTGTGCATCCGCCTCCGCGTCGGCCAGGTTGCCGAGGCGGAGATGCAGGAGGGCGCGGTAGCAGGAGAGACCGAGCACGTGCGGGAGCGAGCCGAGCCGGCGGGCATCGGCGATGGCTTGGTCGAACCGCCACAGCGCCTCGGAGTAGCGCTCCGCGAACGCGAGCGCGTTGCACGCGTGGTAGAAGAACGGAGGTCGGTCGATCGCCTCCGGCAGCAGCGTCGGCGCTCCCTGGAGCGCGCGGAGCGCGAGCCGCGCGACGCTCTCCGCGGGCTCGTTTGCCATCACGGCTGCGACGGCCAGCGTGCCGAACACGCTCGACGGAATGTGCGATTCCTCCGCGGCCAACCGGCGCAGGCGGGCGATCCGCGGCGCGGCATCGTCCGCGGTCTCCGCGTCGAACTGCGCCGCGCCGAGGCCGGCGCCCTCGAGCATGAGCCCCGCGTGACGGTTGCTACTGCTGAGCCGGGCGCGCGTTCGGTCGAAGGCCTCTAGCGCCTCGCGGTTGCGGCCCTCGATCTGGAGCATTCGTCCGAGCGCAAGGGTCATCGAGACCTGAGCGGTCGTATCGACAGCAGCATTCAGGGCCGCCTCGAGATGAGCCGCCGCCTGTGGGTCTCCCGCGTAGGACTCAGCAAAGCCAAGCTCGAGCAGGACGTCGGGGCCCAGCGGCTCGGAGGGCGGCTCCGCCAACGCCCGCCGCAGGTACGCATCGGCAGAGTCCGGAGCGCCGTTCGCCACC
Organism: uncultured Solirubrobacterales bacterium; assembly: GCA_963731355.1. Classification (GTDB taxonomy): domain Bacteria; phylum Actinomycetota; class Thermoleophilia; order Solirubrobacterales; family Solirubrobacteraceae; genus Palsa-465. The sequence continues at coordinate 410,972 of CAVSUS010000014.1, forward strand.
GCGGTCCTCGCGGCCGCCCGCAACGACTCGACAACCCAGTCGTCGCCGGCCGGGTCGGTGGCCAGAAGGTGGGCGGCGATGCGGTCCACGGAAGCGCCTTGGTTGGCGAGCCGACGCGCCGCCGCCGCGTGCAGGACGGCCTGCTCGCCCGCTGAGAGGTCCGCCTCGACCGCCGCCCGGACGATCGGGTGCACGAAGCGCAGCGGCCGTCCCTGCTCCAGGATCCCGGCGGCGGCGAGCTCGTCGGCCGCGGTTGCGGCGGCTTCGGGGTCGATGTCGGCGAGGCCGGCCGTGAGCCGCAGGTCGGCCTCGCCGAGGACAGCCGCCGCTGCTGCCAGGTCGCGGGCGGCTGAGGAAAGGCGACTCAGGCGCTGCACGACGGACTGCGAGACCGCCCGCGGCGCGAGGCCCGCGACGCGGGAGGCGGCTGCCCCAGTCGGCTCAATGCCCTCCTCAGTGATCATCCGGACGAGCTCCTGGACGAGGAACGGAACCCCGCCTGTCACCTCGTGGCACGCCCTCGCGAAAGCCGACTCCACGTCAGCGCCCAGCCTCAGCCGCACGAGCTCGGCCACCGCCTGCTGGCTCAATGGTGCAAGCACCAGGATCTCGGCCGACGAGTCGGCAGTGAGCGCCGCGAGCAGCGGCGACCACTCCTGCGATGCCGGCGGCCGCGCCGCGGCGATGACCGCGATTGGCAGTTCCTGAAGTCGTCGCCCGAGGTAGTGAAGAAAGCGCAGCGAGGCCTGGTCAGCCCAATGGACGTCGTCGACGCACAGCAGGAGCGCTGAGCGCCGGGCGAGGTTTGCGCACAGCCAGTAGAGCCCGTGCAGGATCGCGAACGACGGGTCGAGCAGCGCATCGGCGGCATCGTCGTGGGGCCCGACAATGCCGAACAGCGCCGCCGCGCGACCGGCCGCGCCGGCTAGCAGCTCGGCACGTTCCGGCGACGACGCCGCCACGAGCGGCGCCTCGAACAGCTGACGGACGAGACCATAGGCAAGGTCCCGTTCAAGTTCCGAGCCGCGCGCGCGGAGCGTCTGTATGCCGAGCTCGCGACCGCGCCGTCCCGCGGCCAGTACCAGCCGCGTCTTGCCAATGCCAGCCGGTCCCTCGAGCACAAGCAGCGAACCATCTCCGGCGATCGCGTCACGCAGGCGCTCATCGATCCGGGCGAGAGCCGCGTCTCGCTCCAGAAGCGCTTGCCCGTCATCGCCCACGGCCACCGCCGCTGATCGTACGCCGCCAAAAGTCCTCGGTCCACCCGTGAAAAAGCAGGTGGCCTCCCACGTCGCGAAAGCGATCGGGCCGCGCGATCCTCGCCGCAGAACGAGTGCAAGGAGAAACGATGGTCGACTACATAATCGTCGGCGCCGGCTCAGCGGGATGCGTCCTCGCCAACCGCCTGTCCGAGAACCCGCACACAACCGTGCTTCTGATCGAAGCAGGCGGAGCCGACACCAAAAGGGAGATCCACATCCCACTGGGCTGGCTCAAGCTGTTCAAGAGCGAGGTTGACTGGGACTACGCGACGAGCCCGCAGGCCGGACTCGGCGGGCGTCGCATCTACTGGCCGCGCGGGAAGACGCTCGGCGGCTGCTCGTCAACCAACGCGATGATGGCGATCCCCGGACACCGCGACGACTACGACGCCTGGGCCGACCTAGGCAACGACGGCTGGAGCTTTGAGAAGCTCGCGCCACACTTCGCATCGGTCTACGACACGCTCGCGGTCGAGGAGCTGCGCGACCCGAACCCGCTCACCCACGCGTTCGTCGAAGCGGCCGTGCAGGCTGGAATTCCACGGTCGGGAAAGCTCGGACCGACGGATCTCGAGGGCGTTCGCCTGTCACCCGTCACCCAACATCGTGGTCGTCGCTGGTCAGCTGCCGACGCCTACTTGCGTCCCGCGCTGCGGCGCCCAAACCTGACCGCCACCACGGGCGCCCAGGTCACACGTGTGCTGTTCGACGGCACCCGGGCCGTCGGCATCGCCTACCGCGATGGACCGGAGGAGAAGATCGCCCGCTGCGCGCGCGAGGTGATCCTGTCGGGCGGCGCCGTCAACTCGCCGCAGCTGCTGTTGCTCTCCGGCGTCGGTCCCGTCGACGAGCTCGCCAGGCACCGGATCAAAGCGGTGCACGAGCTCCCCGGCGTCGGGCTCAACCTGCAGGACCACCCGGTAGTCACGTCGCTCGTCGAAGCGGTCCATCCGACCACGCTCTACGCGGCAGAGACAGCCGGCAACCTCGTGCGCTACCTACTCTTCCGTCGCGGGATGCTGACCTCCAACGGCCCCGAGGCCGCGGCATTCATCCACAGCGCCCCGGGGCTAACGGCGCCGGATCTTGAGCTGATATTCGCTCCCGGTCTGTTCCAGAACGAGGGCCTCACGCCGGCGTCCGCGCACGGCCTCACGATCATGGCGATCGCCCTGCAGCCACACAGCGTCGGTGCCGTCCGCCTGCGATCCGCCGATCCCCTCGCCAAACCTGAAATCGATCCGAACTATCTCTCCGACCCATCCCGCAACGACCGTCGAGTGCTGCTGGCCGGCCTCGAGCTCGCGCGCCGGATCGTCTCCATGCCCGCCCTCACGAAGCTGGCAGGCGACGAAATCACCCCGGGCAGCGAGTCGCCCCAGGCACACATCCGCGACACCGCCTACGGGCTCTATCACCCGGTAGGCACCTGCCGCATGGGTTCCGACGAGCTCGCGGTCGTCGACCATCAGCTACGCGTCCGCGGGCTCGACGGCCTTCGGGTCGTCGACGCCTCCGTCATTCCCCGGATCCCTCGCGGCCACACCAACCTGCCCACGATGATCGTTGCCGAGAAGGCGGCCGACCTGATCCGCGGCACCACACGGACCAGCCGACACGCGATCGCGGGAGCCGAGTTGCCGCTCACAGCGACATCAGCCTGAACGACGTCCATGACGGGGACACAACGCCATGCGCATTGTGCAAACCCACACCGTCATCAGAGGCCGGGTTACAGAGCGGCGTCGCGAGCGTCCTGGCCGGCTCAGCCCCGAAACCGAAGCCACCGTCGATTTGCGCAATCGAGAACACCCGGTCCTCTCCGTGCTTTGGCAGGTCCAAGTCTCGCACTATGTCGAGAAGGTGCGCTGGGCGCTGGACTACAAGCGGATCCCCCACGTCCGCCGCTCGCTCCTGCCAGGGCTCCACGCCGTGAAGGCCAAGCGCCACCTGCCCGACGCGTGGCGCGAGTTTGTGGACTCGCTGGCGCAGCGACCGGGCGGCCAACGGGTCGCGACGCCCTGACCGAGCACGCACCAAGCGGCAACGCGGCGATGTCGAGGACGTGCACGGCGCCGTCCAATCCCACACCCGCGCGCCGCGTGGAGCCGGCCGCGCCCGCGGGCCTGCATCAGCGCGCGGCGGGAACCCAACCCGCCCTGACCGGGCGGGAATCACCGACAGGAAAGGACTACGCGTGAAACCCAATCCGGCGGCCGCCGCTATACACCTGGGCCGCTACACGGCCCAGATGCCAAGCGAGTTCGTCGTGTTCTTGATCGGGATGCGCTTGAACCGCCCGTGGAAGGTGCACAAGTGGGTCCCTGTCTACTCGGCAATGCCGCGGATGCTGCGCTGGCTAGACCAGCACCCCGACGCCGGGCTCTTGAACTGGCACACCGCCTGGATCAACGGTCCGGCAGTCGTCCAGTACTGGCGAAGCTTTGAGCAACTCGAGCGCTTCGCCCGGGCAGCAGACCAGCCCCACCTATCGACATGGAAGTGGTTCAACCGTGCCGTCCATGCATCCGGCGACGTGCGCATCTGGCACGAGACCTACAAGGTGCGCGCCGGAGAATACGAGTGCATCTACATCAACATGCCACGCGTCGGCCTCGAGGCGGCCGGGGTTCACGCACCGATCGGCTCCACGGGCCAGTCGGCCGCGCGACGCATCGGCGCCGCCGGCGTTGACGAGCCGGCACTCACCCCATACGCCACTCCAGTGACGACACGTTTGGCCACAGCACACGCCGGGATGCGCCGTTTGGGAGATGTACTACGTCCCCCCGGGGCGTAGGCTTCGCGACCACATCAAAGCCAGCCGACGGGTCGGGAGACGATGCTTGACAGCCCCTTCAGAGAACACGGCGAACGCTGGCGAGCCGCAGCTCGCTGTTGATCCGGCCGGGGATGCGGCTGCTGTGTGGGAGGGGGTCGACGCTCCTGCGATGAGATCCGCACCGGGGCGCCGGCGGAAGCTGAGGACGGCCTCCCTGGCGGCAGTATGCTGGCTGGCGGCCCTCGGCCTCTGGTCTGGACCTGCGTGTGCTCTCACCCGGCCGATCAAGCAAACGCTGGTGTTTGACGCAGTGGCGAGAGACGGCTTCGTGGATCGGCCACCCACCGGCCCCAGCCCCGGGGACACCGAGTTCTCCACCGCACGACTGCGCGATTCGACCGGTCGTTTCGTCGGCACCGCGCACGACAGGTGCGTTTTCACAAAGGTGATTCCCAACGATGTGCTGGAGCAGTGCTCCGGGTCGGCCAAGACCAGCCAGGGAACCGTGACTCTGGCAGGGGTCGGGCACCTGTACTCGATGAATCCACCCTGGCAGGTCACCGGCCGCTCCGGCGTATATGAGGGGTTGCACGGCGAGCAGGTCTTTGCTGCGGACATCCCGCTGGACCCCGACGTCCCGCTGGCAGCTGGACGTGGCTTCAGCGTGTCCGTGATTACTGTGACCAGCAACCGTCGCCTACGTGTCGGTGTTGTTCCGCGCCCGGCAGCGGACGTGGCTTTTATCCACCGTGCAAATGCCGCTTGCCACGCGACGGAATCGGAGGCGTCAACGCTGCCCGGGTTCCCGTTCTCGAACTTCGATCCGTTCCACCCGGACAAGAAGCTCCTCCCGCAGGTCGGTCGGTTCTTCGATCAACCGGCTCGACGTCGGCTGCCACCCGCGCTGCTCCGAGAGCTGCAGAAGCTAGGTCCGCCACCGGCAGGCAACGGGGCGTGGCAGCACGTGCTCAAGGCGCGTCGAGCACTGCTCACGAACGAGACCAGGCAGATCAAAGCAGCGCTCGCCGACAACACGCCTGGGTTCGTGAGCACGGTCTACCAGCAGTCCAGAGACTACAACCAGCTCGTCTTCACATCAGCGGTCTTCGGCGTCGAGGCCTGCACGTTCTCCTAGTCGACCGAGCGCGCGACAGGATCGGGCGCGCCGAACGCGCCGCGCGAAAGCCGCGTAGCGTGACCGCTCCGCTCCGGGACCCACAAGAAAGAGCCCGCGAACCCCTGCACCCCTTCGTTTCATCCGTCAAAGGCCCACCTGACGGTGGCCATGGGATTCTCCCCATGGGCGGTCATCGGAACTCACCACGCGCGGCCGTCAGAATTTGAGCACCGGCTTGATCACGAGCCCGTCCTCGGCGTCGTGCGCGGCGCGGTCGATCTCGTCGAAGTCGTAGTAGGTCATGATGCGCTCGACCGGGAAGCGACCCTGCTGCCACAGCGCGATCAGCCTCGGCAGGAACACGTCGGGCACGCTCTCTCCCTCGACGATCCCTTTTAGGGTCCGCCCCAGCGCCAGCATCTGGTTGACATCGAGGGAGACCTCGGCACCGAACGGCGGCGCGCCGATCAACCCGCACGTGCCCCCTGGGCCAGTCGAGTAGACGGCCTCCGGCCAGGCCGACGGTGCCGGTCCCGAACACGGCCATGCTGGTGCCGGCCTCGGGCCGGAGCGCATTCACCACCGCTCCGGCACCGGTCTGGATGCCGCACCCGAAAGGCGCCACGACATCGAGCGGCACCGATGGGTCCAGCTTCGTCACGTTGCGCTCGGTGCCGATCGCATAGGTGGCGAAGCTGGACTGGCTGAAGAAGTGCGAGTGGACGACCTCGCCGCCGCTGCTGAGGGCGCTCGTGCCGTCCGCGCCCGCGGCGGAAAAGTTGCGTCCCCAGAAGTCGTGGCACACCCACGGCCGGCCCGCCTGGCATTTCGCGCAGGCGCCACACGAGCCATAGCTCATGGCTACCCGGTCGCCGGGCGCGACCTTGGTGACCGCCGCGCCCACCGCCTCCACCACCCCGGCTCCCTCGTGGCCGAGCACCGCCGGCAAGGGCACCGGGTACCACTGATCGCGGATGATCAAGTCGGTGTGGCACATCCCAGCCGCCTCCATATGCACAAGCACCTCGTCCTCACGCGGCTGGTCGAGCTCGACCTCTTGGATTGTGAATGGGGCTCCCTTGGACTGCGTGACTGCGGCACGAACGTTCATCTATCGCTCTCTTTCCCCTCATCCGCCGTTGGCGATCCCGGCCAGCACGGTCCCCTAGGCTCGCATAAGCCCCGGGCGCCGGGATTTGTTGTTCTCAGTTCCCAGCCGGCCGCCGGCCCGTGAGGGCAATCGCTCGGGGCACGTCTCAGGCGAGCACGAGCAGACCCGCATCGGTGAGCGTCTTCACCACTTCCCGATCGGGTGACGGCTATCCGCCTGTAAACGTGTCACAGTCACCGGGACGGCCGCCGAGGAATCCGGTTGCCAGCCACCGCTGACGTTGCTCGGATGACCCGTGCGTGAACAGCGTCCTGTCCACGGGTTTGCCTGCGGCCCGGGTCGCGTAATCATCGCCGATCAGCTCGGCAGCCCGGAGTGCTTCGCGCAGGTCCGTTACCGTAAGCTCGCTCCGTGGGAAGACCGAGCGCGCCCATACTCCCGCCAGGCAGTCGGCCTGAAGCTCGATCTGCACCGACCGGCCGTTCCTCCCAGCCGGGTCGGCCTCATTGGCCGCATTGACACGGTCGGCGATTCCAACCAGACGCTGAACGTGGTGCGCGATCTCATGCCCAACGATGTACGCCTGCGCAGCGGCGCCCACACCTCGGATGCGCAACAGCTCGGTGAAGAACCGGGTGTCGAGATATACCCAGCGGGGGGGACAGTAGAACGGACCGGCACCTTCCTGGTGGCGTCCGCATGGCGACTGGGTCACGCTCCAGAAGATCACCACTCGCGCCGGCTGGTAGCTCAAATCCGCCGCCTGGAATTCTCGGCGCCAGACGCGCTGGGCGTCGTCGAACAGCGCGTTCAGGTAGGCACGCTCGACCCTGGGCGCGGTAGGCGCAGGTGGCAGGGTTAAGGTTGCCGGCGGCTTCACCGCCGGGAAGCGGTCTAGTTCTCGGCCCTCGATCGTCTGTGGTGCAGTTGCTCCGCCGGCGGTTGCGGTAGCGGCGGCGCCCGACGCCGAGCTGGAGCTGCGCGCCGATCCGCACCCCGCAGCGAGCACGGCGAGACCCAGCAGTAGCAACACCGGGCGCAGGCCGCACCTGCGCCGTCGATCAACCTGGCGCTGCAGCCAAATCCAGCGGTCGCGGCGGCGAGGGGGCGTCACACCGCGATCCTCCTGCAACCCGCCTCTTGCGGCTCACCAGCGAGGCAGGCCTTCGTCCAGGACGGCAGGTCCGCCACGAACCGCGAATCGGGAGACATGATCGAGAGATCGTCTGCGCCCTTGTAGGTGCGGTAGTCGAGGTTCTGGCCGGCGTCGCAGCGCTGCTTGACGAACTGGTCCTGGACGCTGGCAGTGACGAGCGGACCGTATAGGCCCTGCGCGATCAGGAGCGGCACCTTGATCATGACCGTGGGCGTGTTCTGGCGGAGGCGCTCGCCGAGCGAGCCGCCCAGTGGATCCTCGGCGTAGAGCGGCTGCCTGGAGGCTATCGCGGTGAGCACGGACGTGATCGCCTACGGGATGTCCAGGCACCGTTCGCCATTTCCCGGACTATGACGCGAGCTGTCGGCCTGACGTCTTGGTCGGATGGGCGTCTGGATAGATGTCGCTGTAGGCACTCAGGATGTACGACTCGATGACCCTTCCCCCGCGTGTCTTTCACGTCCTCCACGAGAGCCCTGAGATCGCTGGCGGGCGCGATCGCCGCGACGCCATTGACGTCCTTCGTCAGGTGAACGGCTCCGATCGACATTGAGCAGGCGCAGAGGCCGCTGCTCCTTTGTCGCCCAGCGGTCACCGACCGGCGCCTGCTCCTTCGGAGCCCGGCTCCTGCGCCCGCCAGCGCGCCGGCAGGCAAGTCGACCACGACGGCACCCGTTCCTGACTATCGCCCGGCCTCCGTCGTGAGCAAGAGCAGCTCCAGCACGGTGCTGACCTCGCCGGATTCCGTCTCCAAGATCGGTTCGTACTACCGGGCCGTGCTCGGCCAGGGGGGCTGGCAGCTGCGGTCATCCTCCAACACCGCGTACAGCGCCAGCTTCACCGCGCACCGTGCCAGCGAGGGCGTGACCATTTCCGTCTACCCGCGTGGATCCGGGCCGGGCATCTCGATCAGCACCCACCCCGAGTGAACCCAGGCGCCTACCGGCTAAGGAGAGATGATGGCCTCGATCGTTCAGATGCAGCTCGTGGCGCGTCGCTGTGCGCTGCGCGATCTCTCAGCGAGGATCCGTACGCCGCCAGCCAGCCGATCCTGCCTGTCATCTCGAGTCGGTCAGCTTCATTGCATCTGCTGAGCACTGTTGAACATCGGCATCCCAGCTGTAGCGTCGCCGGCAGGCACGCGGCGCAGGCCGACGATTCGGTCGGCGATCATGTTCTGGAAGCGGTGGACGGGCTCCTCGAAGCGGTAGCACATCGGGCCGCCCGGGAACGGGGTCGTCGCGAGCCCCTCTTGAACGCGCTGCACGATCGCGACGTCCTCGCGGTTGACGGTGTCCCAGAAGGCTGCGAGCCGGTCGATCGCGTCCTGGGCGGCGCGGTCATCGACGGTGTCGGGCCGCGTCAGCAGGTAGGTCGTCTCCTCGGTGACGCCGGCGGCGACCGGCGTCGCGTGGATAAGGAAGAGGTGATTGGGCAACACGTTGAGCGCCACGTTGGGAAACAGCCAGACGAACCGTGCGCTGACCGCGTCGTCTTCGCTCAGCCCGGGGAGCGGGTCGAGGGCCTGCCACCCGCCGTCCTCGGTGTCGGGGGCGATCGGGCTCGTGCACATCCCGCTGTACATGCCGGTCCCCTGCCAGCGGCGGTGAGCCTCGAGCGGCGAGACCTTCACGAGGCCGGGATGGACCCACGGGAGGTGGTAGTACTCCATGAAGTTCTCGGCCACGAGTTTGTAGTTGGCCGCTACGCGATAGTGGGCCGTGCGGGCGAGCCGCCACTCGTCGAGCCGATAGCCGGCCAGCCGCTCGGGCAGGTCGCCGAGGTGATCGGCGAGCGGCTCGGGCTCGCGATCGAGGTTGAGGAGGATGAGCGGGCCAAACGCGGCGACGGCGACGCCCAGCAACCCGTGGTCGCGCCGGTCGAAGGCAGGCGCGTGGTCGGTCGCGAATATCGCGCGCTGGTCGTCGGGAATTCCCGAGTCGGTGAACAGCGGGGTACCGACGCAGCGGCCCTCCAGATCGTAGGCCCAGCGATGGTAAGGGCAGCGGATGAACCGCCCCACCCGTCGCTCGCCGGTCTCGAGCAGCCGGGTGCCTCGATGGCGGCAGGCGTTGTAGAAGGCGCGCAGCCCGCCGTCACGGCCGCGGACGACGAGCACCGACCGGCCCGCGACGTCAACGACGAGGACGTCCCCGGGCTCCCGCACCGCCTCGGCACAGCCCACCGCGACCCAGCCCGAGGCGAATACGCGCTCGCGCTCGACCGCAAAGAATTCCTCGGAAACGTAGGCCTCGCGGATCAGCGTCGTGGCGTTGGCGACCGGCAGACGCGTGCGCTCGTAGATCTCATGGCGAACGTAGCTCTCGGTCGCGATCTCGTGCATGAAAAATCCTTCTGTTGTTGACCACCTAGTGGGCAGAAATGATCACTACAGCGCAAGGCAGTATGGTGGTGGGCCGGGACGCCGTCAAGCTGGTGAATGGCCGGCGCGCAGCTCGGCCTCGATCGCGGTTGCGGTCACGCGCACTCGGTCGGCGACAGCCGTGAGCCCCGCGCGTTCCAGGCGCTGACGAAGGCCGCTCACGTTGATGACGCCAACGAGCGAGTCCGCCGCGTCGGTGATGCCCACCGACACGCCAGCGAGCCCCTCCTCGAGCTCGTCCACCGTCGTCGCGTAGCCGCGCCGGCGCACCTCGGCGACCTCCCGTCGCAACGCACGCGGTCGTGTGATCGTCGCCGGCGCCACCCGCGGCAGCGGCGTGCGCAGGAGCGCTGTGAGAATCTCATTGTCGCTCGCGAGCAGCACCTTGCCGCTCGAACTCGCATGCAGAGGAAAACGCTGTCCCACCCAGTCGCGGGGACGCATCTGATAGGGCCCGTCGATCTGATGCACGACGTCGAGGTCGCGGTCAGACGCGACGATGCTCAAGGTGACCGTCTCGCACAGCCCCGCCGCGAGCTCATTGAGCCGCGCCCGCGCCAAGTCGACGAGCACCGTCCCTTCGTTCGCCGCGCGCGCGAGGGCGACAAGCGCCGGACCGAGCACTACCCGATCACCGGCACCCGGCCGAAGCACGAACCCCTCATCCTCGAGCGTCTGGATCAGGCGCAGCGCCGTCGCGCGAGGTAATCCGGCCGACCGCGCCAGGACCGACACGCTCGCCCCGCCGTCGGCGCCTGCGGTCGCGCGCAGCAGGGCGATCGCCCTCTGGACCGACTGGTTGCGCTTCGACGCCGCTCGTGCTCCCGGCACCGGCACAGGCTAACCGGGTGACCCAAGAGACCATTCCGTTCGGACGACCAACCCGGTCAAAATGCCCGGTGAAAGAGCGGCAACCACGACACCCCGGCAGGACGCCGACGGGCAGCGAGTCCCGCATCGACACGAACCCCCGCGCGACCGCGCGAGCGTTGAAGGAGGGACTCCACGAGGTGACCCCACTCCTTCCTGCTCGTCACCTACACGAGGGCGCGCTCCCGGTTCGCCTCTGCGAGAAGCAGCTCGGTTGCCGCCTGAGCCGCCACCCGGTTGGACGATTTTCACAACGCTGGGGCAGCCGCTAGGAGACCGTCGCCAGAGTGGTAGATATCGGCCCGAGAGCGTCGTCCGCGACGAGATGATGTCGGCGCTCGGCATCACCGGCCTCGCGCCGCTTGCGTTCGCGCCGGCGCGCTGATCGGGCGTGGCGTGCGCGGCTGCTCAGGCGCGGCGGAACGTTCTGACCGCGAGCGGGACAAACACCACCAGCAGGCCACCGAGCCACGCGAGCGTCCCGAGCGCGGGACCGAGGGCGTGCGCGTGGCCGACGGTCAGGGCTCGCGCGGCGTTGACGGTGAGGCTCACCGGGTTGACATCGGCAAACGCGTGCAGAACCCCGGGCATCGAGCTGGTCGGGACGAACGCCGAGGAGGCGAACACCAGTGGGAACACCCAGATGAACCCGACCGACTGCGCGGTCTCCGGATCGCGCACGGCCAGGCCTACATACGCGCTGATCCACGAGAACACGTACGCGAACGCCAGCACGAGCGCAAATGCCAGCGCCACTTCGTAGACCGGTTCGCTCGGCCGGAAGCCGACCGCGAACCCGATCAGCAGCATCACGATCAGGCTGATCACGTTCACCGTCAAGTCGGCCGCGGTGCGTCCGATCAGCACCGCCGACCGTGCGATCGGCAGCGACCGGAAGCGGTCGACGACCCCGGCCTTCAGGTCCTCGGTGAGCCCGAGCCCGGTCGTCAGCGCCCCGAAGATCGCCGTCATCACAATGATCCCGGGCATCAGGTAGTTGACATAGCTGGTCTGAGGAGTCTTGATCGCCCCTCCGAACACGTAGCGGAACAGGAGCACGAGGATCACCGGCTGCACGAACAGGTAGACGACGTACATCGGCCGGCGCAGCACCTTGCGCAGCTGGCGCGTCGCCATCACGCGGCTGTCGGCCGCTGTCTCCGTCAGCGTGACGCGGCCGCGGGACGGGATTGCTTGGGCGGTGGCGCTCATCACGCAGCCTCCTGTTCGAGTGTCTGTTCGGTTGGTCCTTCATCGGCGGGGTGGCCGGTCAGGGTCAGGAACACGTCGTCGAGCGTCGGCTGATGCAGCTCGACGGATGCGAGCTCGAGCTGTCGGGCGTCGAGCCTCCGCACCGCCTCCGCGGATGCGCCCGGATCCTCGACGGCGAGGCGGATCTCGCCCTCGGCGGCGTCAACGTGCGGCTGCTCGGCGGCGCCGAGGCCGGCAAGCGCCGCAGAGGCATCATGCGCAGCGGCGCGGTCGGCGAGGCGGACGCTCAGGATCGTCGCGCCGACCGCCGCTTTCAGCTCGGCCGCGGTGCCGTGCGCCGTGATCCGCCCACGGTCCACGACCGCGATCCGTTGAGCCAGGCGGTCTGCCTCGTCCAGGTACTGGGTCGTCAGTAGGACCGTCGTGCCGTCCCGTCGTAGCTCGTCGATGATCCGCCACAGCTCCTGGCGCGACCTGGGGTCGAGTCCGGTGGTCGGCTCGTCGAGCAGCACAACCGGTGGCCGTCCGATCAGCCCGGAGGCGAGGTCGAGCCGACGGCGCATCCCACCGGAGTACGTCGAGACGCGACGGTCGGCGGCCTCGACGAGCTCGAACCGCTCGAGGACGTCCGCGGCGCGCCGGCGGGCGTCGCCCATCGGCAGCCGGTAGAGGCGCGCGATCATCTCGACGTTCTCCCGGCCGGTGAGCTCCTCGTCGACCGCCGCAAACTGACCCGCCAGCCCGATCCGGCGCCGGACGGCAAGCGACTCGCGCACCACGTCGTGGCCGAGCACCGCCGCTCGGCCGCCGCTCGGCGCGAGCAGCGTCGCCAGGATACGCACGAGCGTCGTCTTGCCGGCTCCGTTCGGGCCAAGCAGCGCGAACACGGTGCCGGCGGGCACGGTCAGGTCAAGCCCGTCGAGCGCGACCACCTCTCCGAAGCGCTTGAAGATCCCGTGGACCTCGATTGCATCACTCATGGTCCCTCCCTCCCGAAAGCAGCTCGTCGCCGGGCTCGGTCTCGCGGCGGACCGTGATGTCCCCGAATCCAGTCCTCGCGCGTACCTCGACGTGCTCGTCGGCTGACCCGGGATCCTCCGTGGCGTCGAGGCCGTTGTGGACGTGGCCGTATTGCGTGTGGAGGTCGAGCCAGGCGGCAACCCCGCCGGCGATCCCGACCTCGATGTGCCCGGCTGCGGTCTCCGCGACGAGCGAGCCGCGGTGGATGCTCCCGACGCGAATGCGGCCGTTGGCGGTCTTGGCGCTGACCGAGCCGTGCGAGTGCTCGACGTCGATGTCGCCGTTTGCCGCCTTGACCCGGAGATCGCCGCCGACCTCACCGATCCGGGTGTCGCCGTTGGAGTTCTTGATCACCGCCGAGCCGTCGATCTCGCCGGCGCGCACATCACCCGTGGCAGTCGCCAGCTCGGCGTCCCCGGTCACCCGCGCGAGCCTGATGTCGCCGGCCGTTGCCAGCTCCACACGCGCAGCCCGATCAAGGCTGATTTCGCCGGCGCTGCTCTTCAGCTCGCAGAGCCCGAGTGAACCGGTGCACCGAAACCCGCCGGCCGCCGTGTGGCCGCTCAGATCCGAGCCGGCGGGAAGCTTGATGTCGACATCGATCGAGCCGCCATCGCTGAACGGGCTCCACTCCCGCAGCCGGCGCGGTTCCTTGACCAGCAGCCTGCCGTCGGCGTAGTCGACGCGCGTTTGCTCGGCAGCGGTCACGTCGTCGCGCCTGGACGAGTCGCTCGGCCGTACCTGGACGAACGTGTCCGCGCGCTCCCCGGCGGCGACGCGTACATCCGCCACGCGCAACTCGAGCACGACCGAGATTGGTTGTGGTGTTTCGAAGTGAGACATGTCGTGGTTCCTGTGAGTCGTTGGTTTTCAGTCAGTTCGTTCTCCGACGGCCGCCGCGGCGCTCAGCGCCCCCAGCCCGTGTAGCGCTGGCCCGAGCGGGCGGTCCGTTGCTCGCGGTGGGCCCCCGGCTGACCGCGGTCGACGGCCGCCGCGACCGCGCGCACGAGCCACGCGTTGGTCGACAGGCCCTCGCGGTCGGCGCTTTGCTCGACCTGGCTCTTGAGCTGGTCTGGCAGCCGCAGGTTGATCCGCGCGATCGCTCCGTCTCCGGCCGCGGCCGCTGCGGCGCTCGTGGGCCACCCTCCGGTCACCTCCCGGCTATCGATCTGCTCGCCCGCCGTCTCACCCGGCGGCACCGTGACCACGAACTCCGGCTCGCTCCCACGAAGGCGCAGCTCGACCGAGCCAGGCGCAAGCTCGCTCGTGATTTCGGCCGCCGCCGCCGAAAGCGCATCCAGCAGGGTCAGTCGCACGGCGGATTCGAGCGCGGCCGTCAGCCGCTGCGCGAGCGACAGAGCCTCCTCGCCGCCGGCCGAGGCCGCCACCGCCAGCTGCTCGCGGAGCTTGTCTACATACGCTTCAAGTTTCATGACGCCATTTTGGCATCATTATGGCATCATATCAAGGGCCGTATTGATGCCACCATGGCGTCGAATCCGGCCGTGGCACGCCCTCGGGCAGGGAGTTGCAGGCGGCGCACCCAGCGGGCTACGTGCGCGAGCGTCATCTGGCGCGACGACAAGACCGGGCAGCAAACACAAGACGAGGCACGCGTCGTGGTGCTCGCCGCAGGCGCGATCGAGACCCCGCGCCTGTCGCCAGGCTGCCGAGCGTTCGCGAAAGCGGGCGTGTCGATGCGGCTGCTCGACTGGCTCGGACGTGCTGCCCGCGCCCCTTGGATCTGGCGAAAGCGGAGGGACGGTCGGCGGAGGGGCAGAGTCCCGAGTTCCCACTGGCGGGGGTATTCGCCGGCGGGTGGCGGACGCCGTGCTCAGGCCCGACGCAGGCTATTCGCTGACGTGCGGTGGACCGGCGAGAAGAAACATCACGACCGAGTAGCAGGCGATGGCTGCGAAGGCGAGCAGCGCCATGATGAGCGAGCTGGTGTTGTCGTTGAAGTCGAGGAAGCTAGCCCCGTTGAAGCCGGCTCCGATCACCATCAACGCGGCGATGCTTGACCAGACCGCGAGTGCCCGCCTACCGAGCCGGAGCGCATTGATCGCGACGCCGATCACGATCAACACGAGCGCCACTCCGAGCGCGGCGTGGACCGCGAGCGCCGGCGCCCCGTGAGTGATGGCCCAGATGAAGCTGCGTAGCGATCCGCCGAAATAGCCAGACGGGTGCGCTCCGGGATGGCGGGTAGGGATCGTCACGTACAGGTTGACGACCATCCCGATCGAGGCCTGGACTAGGAGCAGCAGCGCGGCTGCGAGGGTCATCGAGCGCAGCCTGGTTTGCGGTCGGCTGCGCGAGCCGATCTCACTCACCACGGCTCGGAGCCAGCGTGTGGGCAGGCCGTGCTCGACGTGGATCACGGTGCGGCGTTCTCGGGCTTGGGATGCTGCGCCGCCCAGGCCTCGATGCTCTTGCTGCCGACTCTAACTTCATCATCGTCTGTGAGAAGCAGTGGGATCCACGACTTCCCGGTCGTTTTTCGAGCGAGGCGTCGTCCTTCGGAGCGGTTCAGGGCGGCCGGCAGGAGCCCCCAGCCGTGGCTGCGAATGACTTCCGGGTCGTGGCCGGCGGATCTCAGCGCATTCAGAGCATTACGGCATGGATGCCCCGGACCGAAGGTTTGGAAGGTGCCCCAGCAGACGTACAGCTTCACGGACGCGCCCCGGCGAGGATTCGCTGCAGCCACACCGGAACGGCGGCGAGGTAGAAGAACTCTTCGCGGAATTCGCGGATCAGCCGGGCTGTGGTGAGCGGGCTCGGGGCGCCCAACTTGTTGACCTTCCCTTGCGCCCCGAGCTGGAAGAGCCGCCCGAACAGTTCCTCGGTTCGCAGCGCGGGTCGCAGCGTCGCCCGGACGCGGACCTCTTCGCGCGAGTGGTTGCGGAACCGGTGGGGGACGCCAACGGGCACGTGTACCCGCTCACCTGCCCGCGCGATGATCCGTTCGCGGGCGACGGTAAAGGTTCCGGTTCCGACGAGCACCTCGAACGTCTCCTCCTGCCGGAGATGGCGGTGCGGGGGCATGAACGCGCCTGGGCGCATTCGAGCTTCGATCACGAGCTCCGCGCCGCCGGTATCGCGCGCGGTAGCGAGGAAGGTGATCGTCTGCCCGATCTTCGGGCTCTCGAGTGTCGATCCCTGTGCCGCCGCGGTATAAAATTCATGCTGAATGGTAGATATATACCAAATGGTATAGAAGTGCGGCGGCTGACGCAAGCCCAACGGCGGGCGCAGACGAGCGCGCGATTGCTGGCTTCGGCGCGGCGCACGTTCGCCCGGCACGGATATCACGGCACTTCTCTAGAGCGGGTCAGCGAGAACGCCGGCTGCACCAAAGGGGCGCTATACGACCACTTCGGCTCCAAGGAGGGCCTGTTCCTCGCGCTGCTCGACGACCAGTTCGCCGCCCGAATTGAGCAGGCACAGCGCGGCGCGGACCTGCCGCCCTCCAAAGCGATGCCGTTCGACCGCGAGTTCGCGCTTCTGTTCCTGGAGTTCGCGTGCGCAGCCGGCCGCGACGCCAAGCTCCGCCGACGCCTCGCCGCGCGCCTGAGCGCGCTGAGATCACAGCCCGCCGAGCGCCTCGGCGACCCGCGGATCGCCGCCGCCATCGGCGCCGCCAGCAACGGCGCCAGCATCGAAGCGCTGGTCTTCGGCGAGGAGCACGGCGCAGCGACCTTTGACTTACTGCTCACAGCGCTGATGGCTCCCGCGACGAGCGAGGACACAGCGCCTCGCCGGTAGCCCGCTGATTCCCTTCTCGGACGCTTCTCCTGGTGGCGATTGCCTCCCTGCTGTTGCGCGTCGCCGCGTCCCGACCGAAAACGCCCGCCCCATCCAAACATGCGGTCCGAGTCATCCCGCAGACGTCGGATTGCGGCCAGGCGCTCGCTCCGCCCTGCACGCGGGTGCGGCATGCCGGCTCACGACGACCACGGCACCTGCTTCGTCGCCCACGCGGCCACCCAAAGACGTGATTCATTCACGCTCGCCCCCCCGGATTCGTCACCTACGATCTCGGTCGCACCCGACGTCCGCGACCTGTTGACCCACGACAATGCGCCGGTGAATATCTCCCTGCCCCAGCGTCTTGAGGACGGCTACGTCGCGCTACGCCCGATGAGAGCCGAAGACGCTGGGCCCTACGTCGCGGCGTTCCGTGAGGACGACGCTCTGGGCCGTCTTCTCGGCGTCGAGACCGACCCTGACGAGGCGTCGGTGCGGCAACGGATCGAAGCCCAACTCGAACGTGCCGAGGAGCGCAAGAGTGTCCGGCTCGCGATCGCTGACGGGGCGAAGGACGCGTTCTGGGGAGAGGTCATTGTGCATTCGCTGCAGGAGCAGCACAGGCGGGGTGAGATTGGTTTCTGGGTGGTTCCAGCGCAGCGCGGACGCGGCGTTGCATCGCACGCGATCGCGTTGACATTGTCGTGGCTGTTTGGCGAGCTCGATCTGCTGCGGGTCGAGATGACCACGACGCCCGAGAACCGGGTCGTGCCCGCGCTCGCGCGGCGGCTTGGGTTCAAGCAGGAGGGTGTCCTGCGGTCGCGCAACATCGAGCGCGGACGGCGCGTCGACATCGTGTGGTTCGGGTTGCTGCGGGAAGAATGGACGAGGAGCTGAGCAGACCGCCAGCGTCGCTCCCCGCGGCGGCACAGGTCCAGCACCCGGTCGCACGACGGCGCAGCGAACTGGGGGCGGCGGCTGGACGGCAGTTGCGGGCAGGTGCGCGTGTGCGGACAACGATGCTGAACAGCGATCGCACCGCGAGGCGGTATACCGTGGCGTAGTGGCGCTGTTCGCGTTGCCGACGAACCTCGGAGATGACATCGTGCTTCTTCGGCCATTCGGGCTCGACGACGTCGCGCCGGCCTTTGAGGCGTGTCGGGACCCACTGATCGAGCGCCACACGACGTTCGCGACCCCTCAGCGCGAGGAGCAAACCCGTGCCTGGATTCTCAGCCACCCCGGACAGCGAGAGCGGGGCGAAGCGCTCGACCTCGCGATCGCCCGCCGAGCAGATAAGACACTCCTAGGGGCTATCGGTCTTGCCAACTGGGCAGCCGAACATCGCCGTGCTGCGGCGGGTTACTGGCTTGCGCCCCCGCACGAGGACATGGTTACGCCTCGCGCGCCCTTGGTCTGCTCACAGCCTGGGCTCTCGCTCCTCCGATGAACCTCAGACGGCTCGAGTTACTCATCGAACCAGTTAACGAAACCTCGCAACGCACGGCCGAGCGAGCCGGGTATGTTCGAGAAGGGGTCCTCAAGTCGTATCTCGAGGCAAAGGGTCGGCGGTGGGACGTGGTGGTTTACGCCCGGCTCGCCTAATGGACGTACGAGCGCTTCCTCGCCCATTACGCGCTCCGCTGATGGTCGGGGCCCGGAAGCCGATCGGCCATCACGCCCGCGATCCTCACCACTTCCACCAGGCGGCCGGTCGCGGCATGCCGGGCCGTGGCGTAGCGAACGGCGATCGCCTGTTTGGGCAGACTCCAAAGCTTCTGAGAGTATCCAGCGCGACCTGTGACGCTGTCGGCTTTGTCGTGTCAGCGGCGGAGCACCGGCGAAGTCATGCCGCGCCGCGCGCGCCGGTTCGGGTAATTGGCGTGGACCCCGACCCGCCTTCCTCGCCGGCCGGTGAACCGTATGCGCGATTAGCGGCACGGAGCCGATGGCAGCGTGCGGTGGCTGCTGCTCGTCTGGAGGGGGAGTTCAGCTCGATGTAGTCCACGCCTTGTGGATCGGACGAGCGAGTGGTATCGGCGGATGCGGCACGCGGACCGTGTGCTGCCCTCACGGCTTGGAGTTGAGCTCTTGTGCGACTTTGATCACGGCGGTGCGCTCGTAGAAGTCGACGGCCACGATCGCGCCGAGGGTATGACGCTCGCGGGTGCATCGCAAGATGCGGGCGCGCAAGAAAGGCGCTCGACCGATCTGCGCGTTGACCGTGGGGCTGGGAGGGAAGGGTGGGATCCAGTGGTTGAGCAGCAGAATTGGGCTGGGTTGCGTACCTCGATAGCGATCGCAGCTGAGCTGACCGGGCTGCAGCGCGCCGAGGGGTGTGTCCTGAATGAACGAGAACGCGGGCATGTACCAGGCCGGCGAGCCCCCCTTCACCTCCGCGAAGACGAGCAGCCGGCGGCCGCCAGTGATTAGTTCGCCGAGGGTTGGTAGCGGCGCGTGCACGTGCAGAGTTACCAGGTAGCGCATGAGCCCCGCCGCGGCGAAGGCCTGTTTGATCGTCGAGGGCGGAACGTAGTCCTCGACGATTACGATGAGAACCTGGTCCGGGTGTTCGCCGAGAAAGGTCGCGATCGCTTATCTGAGCTGGCCGTGGTGTCAAGGGCGTGGTGTTGTGCGTGCTTGTGGTGGTGGAGGTTGTGTGCGTGAGGGGGGGTCGCCCGCCGGTTATGGATGACCGGCGGAGGAGGGGCGGGATGAGGGTTTGGGTGTTGGCTCCGTGGACGCCCTTGCTTATCTGGGCCCGCGGCCGCGAGTGTTGGCGGCCGGTGACTTGATGGTTGATCGGTCGTTCCGGTGGAGCGACTGCGGCCGCTCTGTCTTTCGTGGGCCGCCACGCTCGGCGTGGGTGCCTCGATCGCTGCGGGAGCTGGCCGCACGCTGGGAGCGCATCGGTGATTGGGGGGCTTGATCGGAGCGCTGGTCGGGGGGTTCGAGCGCGGCGGGGCCGAGCGCCCGGAGGATGTGGTACGAGCGGCGGGCGAGTTTGCGGGCGATGGTCAGCGTCGCGCGGGTGTGCGAGAGCCCGCGGGCTTTGAGCGCGTGATAGTCGTGGTAGTCGGGGCTGCCGACACGGCACGCTGACTGGGCTGCTTCGAAGAGCGCCCAGCGCAGGGGCGCTGAGCCTTGGCGGGTGAGTTTGCCGAGTTGGGCGTGCCGGTCGGAGCGGTGCACGCCGATATCGATGCCGGCGATTCGGACGGCTTGGCGGGAGGCGTGCAGCCGTGAGACGTCCCCGAGCTCGCACAACGTGACGAGCGCTGAGATCTCACCCATCCCGTATTGGGCCATGAGCGCCTGGCAGCCTGCCTGGTGGCGCGCGAGCGCGCGCAGATCGCGCTCGATCGTGGCGATCTGGATCTCGAGCAGGTCGATCATCTCCAACGCCACGCTGATCCGCTCGCGCGCGTCGAGCGGCAACTGCACCGCGGCGAGGAATTGGCGGCCGGCCAGGGTCCGCAGGTCGTCGGGGGCGCCGGCGATGCCGTGGTGATACAGCGTCGCGCGGATCCGTTGGATCCAGCTGGTGCGCTCGTCGACCAGCGTGTTGCGCAGCCGGGCGCGCGAGCGCCATTGGCGGACATGCTCAGGCGGCGCCCAAGCCTCCGGCAACCGGCCCTCGCAGAGCAGCTGGCGCAGCCACATCGCGTCGGTGCGGTCGGTCTTGGCGCGGCGTTTGCGACCACGGAGCGCGCTGGTCTCCATCGGCTCGGCCAGGTGCGCCACCGCGCCGCAGCGCTCAAGCGCTCGGCTCACAAACAGCCAGCCCGTACAGGCCTCGACGGCGACATGGATGACTCGGCTCGGGAAGCGGGCCGCCCATTGCTCGACCCCGGCCGGCGTGGACTCGATCTGCCCGCGAAGCACTTCACCCGTCGCGGTATCCAACGCGTCGACGGTGATCTGCCGGCGGTGCACATCGAACCCAGCCACGATCGCGCCCGGCTCCTCCCCGAGCACGAACGGCGCGTGCATAACCGTGCCGGCATCACGCCCGGCCGATCCCATACCGTCACTCACGGTCGGTCCTCCTATTCGAATGACCGGCGGCGCGGACTGCAACCGCGCACGCCTTCAACCCAAGTCGTTCGACACGGAGGGCCGACCACCTGCGGCCAACCCAACCGGGACGCCACGAACGCCAGGCCTGCTCATGTCATCTTTCAGTTCACGGTCCAACGGATCAGCGCCGAGCTCGCAGAGGGTATGACAAAGATAGGGCTTGGCGTTTCCCTTCAATGTGCCAAGGCCGACTCCGCCAGCCACTCGATCCGCGAGGCGGAGGGCGCTTGTCGGCAACTGTTGGGCAACTTTGTTGCGATCGGAGCCCTCCGCGGCCAAATCAGTCCGAACGCGCCCCGTAGCTTCGTCATAGACGCCGTAGTGGATGTCGATGAGAAGTGCCCGGACGCCGTCGTTGAGCTGGCGCGGAATGGGGTACGTCTGACTCGCGAAATACCAGCCAGGCTCGTTCGATGCGGCGAACGAGTTGTGCGTACCGGGGAAGATCACTTCGTTGAGCGGCCGGGAGCACAACACTGACGACCCGTTGCATGAGCGGACAGGCGCTTGCGGACGCCGAGTCGCGCCGCACGCCGTAGCGAGGAGAATAAGCAGAGTCATCAGCACCGTTGCCGCGACGACCCGCCTGTGCGCTGACGAGGCTGTCGTCATTGCCGCTCGGGGGCTTTGGCGTCCGGCGCGGTTCGGGGGCCGTTCGCCCGCACATCACAGCCCGCGCTCCCGTCAGGAACGCTTAGCCACCGCGGCAGAACGTGGACCGTCTCGCCGCATTGTGGGCACCGCGGGCATGAAAGATGCCGCCTCATGGCGCGTCACAGCATCTCATCGCGCAGCGGGCAACGACTCGGTAGGGCGTGTCGTCGCCACGTCGGCGGCGCCGGCGGGAACCCGAGCACTCCGCCGAATGCCCTCGAGGCACCCCGGGACGACCCGCGATTCCCATCGACGCTTGATGATGTCAACTTGCACTCTGCGCGAGAGCGAGCCCGCGACCGACGATCCGCTTGCCTGCCACGGTCTGTCGACGAAAGCCCTAACGCGTACCCGAAACCGGGGCATCTAGTCCACTTACCGTGCGATGGTCCTCGGTGGTTTCGCGCTCGTGGCGCTACGGGTGGTCGACCGGGTGCCCGCGGTCATGGAGGTGCCGGTGCGCAGCCAGGAGCCCGGATTGGAGATCGGTCAGGCTGTGAACCGTTGCTTTGCGCAGCACCCCGGTTGGATCCTCCAGTAGCCGTCTGGCGCGTGCGGCTTGCTCGTCCGCGAACCATTCCACCAGGGCGCTGCGGTCCGGCGCCGGCCGGGGCTCATTGCGGGTCAGGAGCGGGCCGAGGTCAGCTGCGTCCGCGACGCGACTGCTGATAGAGCGCGGATGGCTCGTCTTGCGCCGATGCGCGAGACCGTCTGGGTGCGACCCTGCCTCGAGCTCGGTCGGACAGAAACGGCGCAGAATCGTCTTCGGGATGCTGGCATGGTCAAACAGCATGTGGGACACGGAGCCCGCGTTGACCCAGGGTGAGATCACAAATGCTGGAACGCGCACCCCATAGCGCGTGAACGTGGCCGGGTGGTCATCGGGCGGGTGAACGGGCGGTGCGACGTGGTCAAAGAACCCCCCGTGCTCGTCGTAGAAGACCAGCAGGAGCGTCTTCTCCCACTGCGGACCGGTTGCCAGGGCGTTGTAGATGAGTAGGGCGAGCTCTTGCCCGCGAGTGACATCTGATGGCGGGTGGTCATCGTTTGGAGGAGTCCCGATCAGGTTGAAGTCCTTGAAGTTCGGGTCGATCCACGAGACAGCCGGCAACTGACCGTACGCGGCATCCTCGAGGAAGCTCGCAGCATCCTCATTCAGGTACAGCAGACCTCGTCCACGCGTCTTGAACACGAGCTTGAGCTTCTGAACGTAGGCAAAGTGCTCAGGGTGCCCGACGCGGTAGCTGACATCTGCGAGACGGAGCGTGGCGACGTCGTGGGAATACCAGCGCCAGGAGACGCCGGCTGCATCCAGGTAGCGAACGAACGAGTGCTGATGGTAGATCGGTACCTTCGGATCGTCGCGGCTGCCGGCCCCCCTCCCGGCGATCGCGTAAAGCCGGTTCGGCCACGTCGCTCCCGGGACCGAGCTATGCCAGCGGTCACACACGCAGAACTGCTCCGCGAAGTGGTCGAACACCGGCAGGTCGGAGGCGTTGTAGTAGCCCATCACGACGCCGGGATCGGCATCCTCGACACCGCGAGCGGCAAGCGTCTCCGCATAGCTCGCGGGGAACCCATCCATGGCGCCGCCGTTGATCTGCCGATCGACCGCCGCCGCCGTGTGCTCAGGATCCCAACGTTCATTGGGAAAGTAGGTCTCGCCGAGATGGTGGATCGGGTAGCGCCGGCCGCCGAAGTCGTTGGCCATGCCTGGCCGAAGACCATCAATCTCCTCCCGGCCACCCTCGAGCGAGAGGTAACCGAGCATGTGATCGAAGGAGCGATTCTCCAACATCAGCACGACGATGTGCTCGATCCGCTCAAGACCATCGGTCTCAGCGACAGGCACACACCACCTCGTTGACTCGATCGTCTGGCGCCGACCCCGAACCGGTCAGGCGCTCAGGATCTGTGCCTTCTGGGCCCCGAACTCCGCGTCGGTCAACACGCCCGACTCGCGCAGCTCACCGAGCTGCTTGAGCTGCGCAAGCTTGTCACCCACGTCCGTCGACGCCGCAGCGGGGGCCGATGCCGCGGCTATGGGCGCGGCCGACCCAGGCTGCGGCACCGCCGCCGCCGGCGCTGGGTAGCCCTGGGCGGCGGCATGCTCCTGCTGACGTGTAAGGACGCGCTCGTGGATCACGTCAGCCGTCTTCACCGCTACGACCGCTTTCAACCCTGTCTTCAACAGTCCCATGTCCGTCTCCGTTCGAAAAAGGTCTTCACGCCGGATCGGGAGCGTCAAGGGCCGCGATCAGATCGTCCGCGACTATGCGTCCCGCCCCGACAACCCGCGCCCTGCTGCGGTCGATCGCCGTCCACATCGGCACCGCCCACACGTTCTCGTAAACGAGGATCCCAGCCAGGCCGCCCGGCTCGATCGCCGCGGCCACCTCGTCGATGTCCGACTGGTCAAGCAGGCCGGAAGACAACCCCCACAGGCGCTCATCGAGCGCATCGGAATGCTCCACCTCAGCCACCTCGACCTTCGACACCTTCCCGTCGGTGTCCTTGCCGATGAACAGGATGTCGAGCACGCGGACGATCCCGCGGTCGACTAGATCCATCAACAGCCGGAACCCTTCGCCGGTCACGTGCCTCTCGGGCCACTCGACTGCCAGGTAGTCGATCGGTCCGAGGACGGTGTCTCCCATAGCTTCACCCTCCCTCTCATGTCGGAATCCGCGCGGGCAGCTAGGCCGCCAACTCTACCGTGGCGCGTTCCGTGATCGCGGGCTATCGAGCCGCCCGAGCAGTGGATCCCCCGGATAAGACCGCGCGGCCCGGGCGAACTGACGCCCCTCTCGGGCCAGCGCCGGAACGGCCGGCGAGTACCGGTCTCGCAGATCCCCGCCACCGGCACCGACGAGCCCTGCGCCCACACCGGCCGGTCCAGACATCTAGGTAGAAAGCAACCGTTGGAAGAACGATCGATAGCGCTGCAACGCGACGCGCAGGTCCTCGGTTGAGATATCCTCGCCGCGGTCCCACTGTGCCTCGAGCCGGTCTCGCTCCTGCGCGAAACCTTCGGCGAGCTTCTGCATGAGTTCGGCAACTAGTCCGTCCGCATCCTCCACGGCTCCGCGAGGCTGGTCAACAAAGCGGGTCTGAACCTCCTCCCAGCGCCGTTGTAGGGTGGCGCTTAGTTCCGCGGGAAGAAGCGGCGCCCCGTTACCCAAGCCAGGAGTTTGTGGTCCTGCGGAAGACGCAGGCGTCGCAGCGTTCTCAGCTTGCGGTGCAGGCTCACTGATCGATGCGGCTCTGGGAACGGCCTCATCGCTTCGGTCAGCCGGCTGTCGGTCGCGGGTTGGCCCAACCCTCTCCGTTTCTGCTTCGTCGTAGAACTGGATAGGCTCTTCCCCGCCGTCCGGGCGACCCTGCTGCTCGTGGGTGATGGCTCCTGACGGGGGGTCGTTGGGTGAGGCCAGGTCGCGGGTGCTCAACGCGTCTTCACTGCGCTCCATCGGTCATCTCCTTCGTGTCGGCTCGGGTGGAACTGCGGTCTGCTCACCATGGTCATCCGATGGCGCGAAATCACCGGGGGCGAGCAGGTCGTCGAACAGAGCTCGGAAATGGACCATGGACTCGCGCAGTTGCTCGGTGTTGGCTTGTCCCTTCTGAGCCGCAACCGAGGTTGCGTGGGCCGCCCGATAGTTCTCGACCACGTCCGGGTGCTTGACTGATAAGTCGGCCGAACGCTGCTCGAAATCTTCGTCCACCGGATAACCCCGGTCGTGCATGACCTGCTGCACGAGCACATGGGCTTCGCCAACCGCTCGTCCCGGATCATCGACGAAGGAGCGTTGAACGACCCCCCACTGCTGAACGTAGCGTTCGCGGGCCGCGGGCTCAAGCGGCCGGATCTCGAATCGATCCAGACGCTGACGGCGCCGTGAGAGCTCCTGCTCTGCAGAATGTTGGTCGCCACGCTCTGCCACCACCCGGCCGTACTCTGGCCCAAAATCATCTTGTAGTTTTCGAAAGCGTTGCTGACGCGCCAAGAGGGCTCCAATGACGATCAATAGCACGACGAGGACAGCCAGAAGCACCCAGGTCATGGGTCTTCTCTCCTTTCCCAGTTCCGCCCGGAAGCGGATCGACGGTCTCAGCGACAAGCTACGCACGGGCGGCGGGACCGACGCGAGCGGCGGTTTGGTCGCGTACGTACGCCCGCAGACGTTCCGCTAATTACATCTGAAGCCCCAATCCGGATGGAGATTGTTTTCAGTGATCTGCGCTACTGCGGGCGGGCGAAGGGTAGTGTCAGGAGGATGTACGCACATGCCGATAGAACTCGACTCCTGTGGCCGACCTGATCAGCATTGTTGACGCCGATCCCGATCTCGCCGACCTCCTCGACGGTTCCGAGCTCGAGCGCGCTCGTCGCGACGCGCTGACTCGTGAACGTCGCCTCTCCGCAGGTGAGTGGGATGCATCCGGCTCGATTGAGCCGGACAAGCATCATCGCGGCTTTCTGATCATCGAAGGGCTGTTGTCGCGAGAGGTGAACGTGCTCGGGCGCACCTGCGTGGAGCTGCTTGGTGCCGGCGACGTTCTGCGCCCCTGGCGCTGGGACTCCGAGGGTTCACATGTTCACGCCGAGGTGGGGTGGATCGTGCTCGAGCCGACCCGACTCGCCGTCCTCGATCACGGTTTGGTGGTGCGGATGAATCCGTGGCCGCAGCTCGGCGTCGAACTGTTTGCCCGCGGCACACGAAGGGCGCATCACTTGGCTGTCGCTCTCGCGATCGCCCATCACCAGCGCGTCGACGATCGTCTCCTCCTCACCCTATGGCATTTGGCCGAACGCTGGGGACGGGTTCGGCCGGAAGGCATCGTGGTGCCGTTGCCGCTGTCTCATCAGCGTCTGGCAGATCTGGTCGGAGCCCACCGGCCGTCCGTTACCACGGCCATGGGCGAGTTGGCGCGCTCCGGTGCCGTCAGTCGGCGAGATGACGGTACGTGGATGCTCCATGGCTCACCACCCGCCCAGATTCGGTATCACCGTTTGGTCGCCGCGATGACTTGAGGGTTGGACCGCTGACTTGATTGTGTCGGCGGGTAGGATGACACGCCGCTGTTCAGGATCGTCGCTGTTGATCGACGGTCTCATCGTTCCGTCTCTTCAGGACAGCGTGCCGCGGCGGCCGGCGAACAAGACCAGAATCGCGAGGATTGCGATCAGGAACAGGAGCGGGTGGATGACGATGCCGCCGGCCAAGGCCAGAATCAACAGAATGCCTGCGAGTGCGAAAAGCATGGACACCTCCGGGTTGGGGCTAGCTTGTCTATCCCGGCTCCGGCGGCGAGGGGCAAATCCCGGTCGGCGCCCGGACGTCTTGGTGCGGACGGCGTGAGTGCGGCCATCTTGCCAAGAGCGGGGATCCTTGAACAATCGCCTCAGGAGCGGAGGGAGGGGAGGCCGCAGCTACTGCGCCGCTGGACGTCCGCTTGGCGAGGCCCGCCCGCCGCGTCTCTAAGTTTGGGCGCGATCGCCTCGGGCACAACTTGCGATCGCCATCGGAAGCCGCATACGCGCGGTCACCGGCGCGAGCACGTGGTATCGGCCGTCAGCCCTGCCGATCCGCGTTATCAACGAGACGTTCGAGGGCAGAACTTCCGAGCGTGCATCGCGAGCGCTTCAGGGAGCGCTGTTCGCTGCTGTTCTAGTGCGAATGTGCACAGCAGCTCGAAACCCCATCGGGGTTGACTGCTTAGATCCGATAATCAATCGTGCGGACCGCATCGGCCGGGCCTCAGGACGTAGGGTTGGCGGTTGCGAGCTTCGAGCGCACGCGCACGAGCGGCGCGTTGGGGTCGTGAGGCTGAGGAATCGCCGCGAGCGTGAACTCGGCGATCGCGCCCGGGCGAAAGACGAGGCAGTGAGTCGAGCCGCCGAATTGGAAGTAACCGAGCTCCTCACCCTTCCCGGCGTGATAGCCGGGCGTCACCTTGGAGTCGATTAGGCACGAGGAGACCTCTGACATGCCGACCGGCACGAACGCCATCAGCCCGATGACGGGATCATCGGCTTCGATCAGGATGATCGCCCGCGCCGCAACGTGGGCGAGGTAGGACTGCGAGTTCATCGGCTCGACGGCGTCCTTGCCTTCTGAGTCGGCCTCGGAGTAGTAGGTGCCCGGTTGGACGAACGCTCGGACGATCGTACCCGCCACCGGGCTGTGCCACCGGTGGTAGTTGGTCGCGCTCAGAAACGCTTGATACACCGTACCGCCGACGAACTGATCAACCGAATCATCATTGGCCAGCATGTCCTCTAGCGAATATGGCTGACTCTTGATCCAAAAGCGATCTTGCCGCTGTACGTCGGTGCTGATGCCGTAGGGCAGCGACTCGCAGGCGCTCACGATCACCTTGTCGTCGTCCGGGGAGTCCACCGGACGAGCGCCGTCCTTGAAGCGTCGCGTGAAGAACTCATTCCATGAGGCAAAGCCCCAATGCTCGTCCTGCGGGTCGTACTCGAACTGCTCGATGCCCACCGCACGCTGGGCCTCTGGGGACATCCAACCCGACGGCGACTCGTTGAGCACATAGAGAGAGTCGCCGCTGCTGAGAAACTCGCACCAGACGGTCAGGATCTTCTTGAGCATCGCGTTGATCCGCGGGTCCCGATAGGCCGCGAAGCCGGCCGGTGTCCCCATCGTCCAGTCGAGGATCGCACCTAAGGGGGTCGTCACCATCGCGGAGCCGAACTCGGGCGCCATCGTCAGCACCTCGTTGATCAGGCGCAGCAGCTGCTCGACGCTCTCCAGATGCCGCTCGCGGTACGGCTTGGTGGCGGGCACCTGCGCGATCATCTGGTTGACGTACATGCGCACCACCGGATCGCTGTCAATCAGCTCCTGAAACTCGCTAATGACGGGGTGAAGCACAATCTGCTCCCCCCGCGCCTCCACCCGCTGCCGGTGGCCGTGGAGCCAGGCTTCCAAGTCCTCCTGGTCGTCCGGCAACCACCCGGCCCGGCGGCGTACGTCGACAGCATGCGGGAGAGTCGTCACGGAAGAAAACGTACCCGCGTCGTCCGATCTCAACGCAGACGCCCGCCGGCCAACTGGTCATCCCGCTCGGCGCGGCACCTGCTGGCCCACGCCTGACACCGACCGCACCCCAGGGGCCGCGGGGACCGTTGGCCAGCCAGCCGCTACGAGTCCGGCGTCTCGAAACGAAGATCGGTCGCGGCAACTTCGGCATGTCCCTGCCGATTACCGCAGAACCGGCGGGGTGATCCCGTGCGCGGCGCGATCCTGCTGATCGCAACAGCGGGTATAACCGCGGCGCTCGCGGCTGGGCGCACGCAGAAGTCCCCGCGCCCAGGCCGGCGGACGCCTCCTATGGTTTGAACCCGGGCGTCCGAAATGCGAGCTCGGCCGCGAAAGCACAAATGCGGGGGAGGACCCGCCTAATGCCGCGACCCGACGACCGAATCGTCGCCGGAGCGTCGTTCGAGGCACGGGGTGCGGTTGCGGAGGCGATCGTGGTGCTGATTGCTCGACCGTGGGTCACGCCAGGCCGCGTCGCGACCCCCTCGGCGATGGGGTAGGCGTGTTGTCATCGGCGGAAAGGTCAGATGGTCAGGTGCGTGGTTCGCGCCGTGCGGTCACCAGGCACGCGACGGTACTTGAGCGGATCGGCCGCCCGAGTTGCTGGTGAAAGGCGTGGTTCTCGGCGGCGAGGGCGTCGCGCTGTCTGGGCGACAGTCGCGCCCAGAACGACATGGTGCCGAGCAGCGCGGTGAGCTGCTCGGCCGTGTGCTCAAGAAAGGTCGGCACCGCAGCGACCTGCGCTTCCTGGAACAGCCGTCCGACATACCTACGCGCGAGGTCGTAGCTTCCGAGCCACGCCCAGACCTCCGATACATTGCCGCGCCGCGCCGCGGCGCCCGCGAGCGTGCCATCGAGGTCTCGGTAGGTCGGCCACGCGGCGGTGAATTCGGGCGCGATCCTTGCCATGGCCGCGCGCAGCGTCCGTTGATCCTGCGAGCTGCGTGGCTCTTCTAAGCCGAAGTAGGAGGCTAAGACGAGGGCGCCGCCGTCGATGAGCGCGTCGGCCGCTCTGCGCCAGCTCACATCCGGATCGATCCAATGGATCGCCGATGCGGAGAACACCGCCCGATAGTGCGCGCACGGCAGCGACGCGTCTTCCAGACGCTCGTTGACGAACCGCACTGCGCCAACGTCCTGCAGTTGATCACGCGCCCGCGCGATCAACTGGTCCCCGGGTTCGACCGCGGTCACCCGCAGGCCCCGGGCGAGTAGTGAGCGCGTCAGCTGACCGGTGCCGCAGCCGATCTCGAGGACCGGCGCGCCGGGCC
Source organism: uncultured Solirubrobacterales bacterium (assembly GCA_963731355.1). GTDB lineage: Bacteria > Actinomycetota > Thermoleophilia > Solirubrobacterales > Solirubrobacteraceae > Palsa-465. The sequence continues at coordinate 440,701 of CAVSUS010000014.1, forward strand.
GGATACCGGCTACCTCACAGGCGTGGTCGATGAGCGCCTGCGGGTAGATCGGACGGTGACGGTCGTACTCGCTGGCGACCTCGTTGAAGACTGTGCCGTAGCTTCGGGCGTCGGCGCGGTTCGACATCGCGCCAAGGTAGATCACGGCGGGGATGTGCTGGTCCTCCGATCCCGCTTGCGCGCAGCGCAAGTCGACCGAGGGGTCATTCCGCCGGCTGATCGAGGCCATCGCCGCGAGCTGCAACTCCACCGCTAGCGGCTCCTCAAATCGATGCAGACGTTGAGGACATGCTCCAGGAGACGCTGCTTGCCGCGTGGCGCGGGCTCGATCGGTTCGAGCGCCGCGCGTCGCTTCGCAACGGCTGTCCGGATCGCGGCGAACCGCTGCTGAACGCCCTCCCGAACGCCAGCCGCCGACCACCCGCGGCGAGGAACTCCGTGCCCAAGCCGGCCCGCGTCACCGAGCCGACCTGGCTTGAACGCTATCCGGACCTGCTGCTCGAGGGGATCATCGACGCTGGCGCCGGGCCCGCACGATCAGCGGCCGACGTAGCGTGCCGCGCTCACATTCGCCGTCAGCGCTTGATACAGGAGTACCGCCGGGCGATGCGAATGTCCTCGTGGAACGACCAGTTGGTGAGCAGACTAAGGGCGAGTGTGTGCGGGACGCGGCTCGGGTCCACGAGCACGGCGGCAAAGGGATCGAGTACCGGAACCTTCGACCACCCCGCCGGACAGTGAATCGGGATCGTACCTATTAGGCGGCTCTGCCACGGGCCGAGCGTGATGGGCTCGGTTTTGCATACGCGTGAGTCGACCAACTTGACGCCCGCGATCGTCAGCGTCACCGGCTCGCACTTGGCCGCCGCCTCAACGGCGGATGACTGGCCACTCGACGGGCGAGTGCGCACCCGACCCGGGCCCGCCGCGATGGCGGACGCACCCGCTGGTTGCGCGGCGAGGAGGCCGCCGACCGACACGCTCGCGCGAGCGTCGGCCGGTAGGCCGGAACAGCTCACCTGTGCGCTAGCGGTGAAGACCCCTCCGCCGTCATGCACATGACTCGGCACGACCTGACAGTTCCGATCCTCGGGGGCCGTTTGCAGCTCGGCCAGCGGCAGCACACGTCCGGCCGGCACAGCCAAGCGAAAGCTGATCGAGCCCATGCCGTTTCGCAGCGGGAACGTGTCCTCGACTGGCGGGCGGAATGTGAGTCTGGCTCGCGCGCCGCGTGGCAGCGAGCGACAGGCCAGCGAGAGGGAGAAGCTCCCGACCCCGTCAACGGCCTGATAGTCGTAGCTGGCGACCTGACACGAGGCTTGCCTCGGACTGATGCCAAGCAAGATGAGCGGTGGGCGATCACCCGTGCGCTGCGGCACATCGAGCCGGATCCGGTTCATGCCGTTCGAGATCGCCAGCGACTTCGTAACCGCGGGTGCCGCGACGACGTCAGTCGCTCCTACCGCCAACAACCCCAGCGTCGCTGCGAACAGGCACGCTACCCGTCGTGACAAAGAAACGGCTTTGACGGCCATCTGTCCACCTCCGAGACGAGGACCAAGCCTAACGCCGTTCGCCGGTTGAACCGGGCGATGGCTTCTGGCTAGCTGCGTTGACACTCCCGCGTGTCCCTGCCGAGTGCTCACGAGATGGTGACCGCGCTCATCTCGATCGCAACCATGACGATCTGGTCGTCGCCCTGCGAGGCGTAAGCGCGTCGCGTGGTGGGGATGACGATGCCATCGACGTCGCGGTAGTCGGTGGCGTAGAGCTGGCCGGGCGCCCCGCCGACGACGTCAATCGTGAAGTCGTGACGGCGAAGCAGTCCATCCGGACCGAAGCACGAGATCTGCTGGCGTGTATGACTCTTGATGTGATCGGGGAATGTAGCTCTCAACCGCCGCCACATCTCACCGTCGACCTCAATCGGGCTGATCTCCTCTGCGACAAACTCCGGCCAGCTATAGAGGAACGGCACGTTGAGATACGTCCACAGCGCCTCCCCAAGGAAGTAGGCGAGATGGAGGTCGTCCCACGGGGTCTCGAACTGATGGCCCTCAAACGACTTTGCCGGGTCTTCACGGGTGTCGATGCGTGTGCCATCTTTGTTTTGGATGTCGACTCGGGCTGGCTCGAAGATGAGACGTGTCTCTCGTCCGACGAGGTCCAGCGTCAGCAGCTCGCGGGTGGTATCCACTTTGAATCGCACGTCCTTGGGCGCGTCACCATTTCTCTTGACGTCCCACAGCGCCCCGGTAATCGAGGCGTCGACGGTGATCGAAGAGACCTTGGTCCATCGATCTAGTCCTCCGTGAGCGGCTAGGGCTCTCTCGAGTAAATCGTTCATTTCGTGCTCCTGGGTGCTAGTCGGGCTAACGACATCTGGTTTGCGGCTGCGCTACGAGGGGTTGGCATCACTCGTGCGCGGATGTGGTTGAGGCCCGGCGGGCTTGTGGCCACGCCGGGCCTTACCCGCTTAGTTGGAGGCAGGCGCGTAGGTGAGCGCGACGACGCCGCTCGGGTACGGGGTTGCCCCGATGAGTGTCAGCGGGAGCGTCTGCCCGTTGCCACAACCAGCCGTTCGCTGGCCTAGTAGCAGTGGGTAAACCGAGAACCGGAGTTCGTCGACGAGGTGGTGTTCAAGCAGGGTCTGGCTGAGTCGGCCATGTCCGTAGATGATGAGATCACCGCCATCCTGTCGCTTGAGCTCGTTGACGGCGGCGACGACATCGTCACGGATGATCGTTGAGTTGTTCCAGTCGGCGTTCTCCAGGGTCGAGGAGAACACGTACTTGCGGATCGCGTTGATCGCATCTGCGTACGGCCCGGTTTGCTTGGACATGTCATCGGCGAAATACTCGTAGGTGCCTCGTCCCATGAGCATGCCGTCGTAGGCCTGTAGCGCTTGAACTGCTTCCTGTGCTGATTCCTGGTCGAAGTAGCCCCTCGCCCAGGAGCCCGGGTCTGCGGTCACGCCGTCGAGCGAGACGAAGGCGGAGTTGATGATCTTGCGCATGGCTTTCTCCAATCGCTGGTTTGGTTTCGGATGTCAGGCTGGTAGTTGACTGACCGGCGGTGGGATAGACGGTTCCTCGATGTCCATCCGGGCGATGCGCCCCTGCCCCAGCTCATACACGTTATGAACTCGGCCATCGGGGAGCACCTGCCCGTCGAGGTTCCGGACGACCTGGTGCACCGGGAGGACGATCCGCCCGTCCGGTCTCCTCGTGATCGCGAGCGTCGCGGCCATTTCGAGCCGGGCGAGGTCGCCCGCGGCGATGTTCGTAGGTGACGCGGCCCATGACGAACGCGTCGTACTTGTCGAGCTCGTGCAGGGACAGCTCGCTGGCCTCGCCGTCGAAGTTCGCCCAGCGTTCTGGCGACTCGACCACGCCGTCGATCGAGACGAGGGTGGACTCGATGAGCTTGCACATAGCGGTGCTCCTCCTATGTCGTTCGTGAGCTACGCCAGGAAGACGAACGGGACCGGCCGAAACCGGACGCGGCCTACGGAATTTCGAGGAGGTCCAAGCGCCGCCGGTAGGAGGCCCGCTCGGCCGGGCTCCGGGAGAGCGCAATCGCGCGCTCGTAGCTCGACCGCGCCTCGCCGTGCCTGTCGCCCCGACGCTGCAGGTCTGCCAGGGCCGCCCAATAGAAGGGGTACCGCGCCAGCTTCTTTTCGTCCGCGACCGCGACGAGCTGACGTCGGCCTTCTTCGACCCCATCACGCTCGGCCACGGCGAGTGCCCGGTTGAGCGCCACGATCGGGCCGGGCGACTGGGCCATCAGCAGGTCGTAGAACGTCACGATCCGGCCCCACGCGGTCTCGGCGACCGACGGCGCGACCGCGTGCTCGCAGGCGATGCCGGCCTCAAGGTGCCAGCGCGACATGCGATCGCCCGTGGCAGACGCGGCGAGGTGGGCGAGCCCCCGCTCAATCAGCGGTCGGTCCCATTGGGCCCGGTCCTGCTCCTCCAACGGAACGAATACGCCTTCCGCGTCCAGCCGGGTCGGGAGGCGGGCGATGTCGAAGCAGAACAGCGCAGCCAGAGCCGACACGTCCCGATGCGCGGTTGCGGGTGCGTCAAGCAGCAGCTCGGTCAGGCGCAGCGCATCGATGCACAGGAAGGGACGGACAGGTTCACGGGGGTTGCTGCCGTGGTAGCCCTCGTTGAACAGCAGGTAGAGCGCTTGCAGCACCGAGCCCCGCCGCTCCTCGACGTCGGGCAGGCGGTCGACGTCGACGAGGTGCCGCAGCTCGCGCAGGCGGGCCCGGCCACGGTGCAGCCGCCTGTCGATCGTCTGCGTGTCGACCAGGAACGCCTGCCCGATCTCCTTGGGAGAGAGGCCGCAGAGCCAGCGCAGGATCATGGTGACGTGCGTCTCGGGCGTGAGGGTCGGATCGCAGACGGCGAACATCATCGCCAGCTGGTTTTCCCTGTCGGCTTCTGGGGCCAACGCCGCGTCGATCGTGTCGGTGACCGCGGCCAAGTTCGCCAGTTCTGGCATCAGCGACGCGCCGTGTCGTTCGTGGCGGATCATGTCGATGGCCCGGTTGCGCGCCGCCCGCACGATCCACGCCTTCGGGTCGCGCGGCGCCCCAAACCGCCAGGCGTGCATGGCGCGCACGAGAGCATCTTGGACGACGTCCTCGGCCAGCGGAAGGTTCGATGGGCCAAGCGTCCGCGTCAGCGCCGCGACCAAGTGCGCATGCTCGTTGCGGAACAGGTCCTCGACGAGGCCGAACGCCGACGGTTCGACATCACGGTCCTCGCGCACGCCGGGTCAGCCGCCCTCGTCCTGTACGGGGCGCACCTCGACCGACCCTCCGAACTCGTAAATTGGGCACTGCCGCGCCACCTCGACGGCGTCGTCGAGTGAGGCGGCCTCGATGATCATCGCACCGGTGACCAAATCCTTCGACTCGGCGTAGGGACCGTCGGTCACGATCCGCTCGTGGCCTCCCACTGCCTTGCCTCTGTTGTCGAGCGCCGTGCCGACGTTGTGGCGGCCCTGCCGGGCGAGCTCGTCGGACCACGTGTACCACTTCTCCAGGTGCGCCTGAAGGACCGAGGGCGAGACGTCATCCCGGGACACTGCGCCGCCGCGGAAGATCAGCATGTACCTGGCCCTTAGCTCCGCGGGCCCCGTCGTTCCGGGGGGCTCGGTCGTCACCGACGCCAGGATATCTGGGCCTGGGCCACCGCTCATTCGGCGGCGATCGAGTCGCCCACCCAGCAGCGCTCAAGACCTAGTGTCGTAAGGCAGAAGTTCGCTGGCGGTATGCGGCGAGGCCGGTGGGGATCTCGTCTGCAGCCCCGCCCTCCCTGCGCGGCACCGCCTACATCGGCACTCGCATCAGAAGCGCGGGCTGGGCGACGCGCCTCCCCGGCGGCGCGGAAAGCGACACGCCTCGCCGCTCGAACACCTGCTTTGTCGCCCACGCGGCCACCGAGCCGCTACTACCGCTGCACGTCCTGGCTGGCGGGCAGCAGCACCACGATGGCGAGCAACGGCACCGCTCGTACGTCTGGACGTTCGTGAAGGAGGTGTCTCGCTCGGGCCGGGTCGGCTGCCTCGGACGTGGTGTCCGCGTGCTCGGGTCTGGCGATTTGCGAGACCTACCGCGGCCGGGGCTCGGCCCTGCCTTCGCGCCCGCGCGCATGTCGGCCCTTCTCCTAGCGCGCCGAGTTTTTGGTCCTGGAATCGCTAGGAGGATTGGATCTTCTCATTAGGCCATTGGCGGCCTACGGTGGCCGACATCAGTCCGGCGATCAACGCGAGCTGACCGAGAAGCTCGCTGATGAACTTATTCGCCGAAAGGCTCACTTAGGCGGAGCACTCCGGATCTGGCGAGCCGAGCCGAGCCGGCATCCGTTACTCAACCTACACGCTAGGAGGACCTCATGCCCATCGTCGAGCTCAGCGTAGGGGCGATCCATTATGAGAAGTCTGGGCCGCCGGATGGCCGCCCGGTGGTGTTCGTCCACGGCTACGCGATGGGTCATGCCTTGTGGCGGCCGTTGAGCGGGCGGCTCGCCGCCCGTGGCTTCTTGTGTCTGGCGCCGACGTGGCCGCTGGGCGCCCACACGGAGCCGATGCGCGAGGGCGCTGAGCTGACGATGGAGGGTGTCGCGGCCATCGTGGGCGAATTGCTGGATGCCCTCGGCCTCGAGGACGTCATCCTGGTCGGCAACGACACGGGCGGTGCGATCGCCCAGATCCTCGCCACCACCGCCCCTGGGCGGCTCGGGGCGCTCGCTCTGACCAGCTGCGACGCCTTCGAGCACTTCCCCCCGCCGGTTCTCAAGCCGCTGATCGCCGCCGCCAAGTTCGCTCCTGCTTTCAAGGGAGCCCTGCAGCCGCTCCGAACCCGCCTTGGGCGCAAGCAGGCCTACGGTGCGCTCGCCCACGCCGACATCGACGAGCTGACCGCCGACTGGGTCAAACCAGCGCTCACCGACCGCCGGATCCGAGAGGACCTTCGGCGCTTCACCGGCTCGTTGCGCCGCGAAAGCACCGAGCGAGCGGCCGCACGCCTGGCGCATTTCAAACAGCCGGCGCTGATCGCTTGGTCGGCCGACGACGCGTTCTTCCCCGTCGAGGACGGGCAACGGCTGGCCGCCGTGTTACCGAACTCGCGGCTCGAGATCATTGAGCACGCCAAAACGTTCTCCATGATCGACCAGCCCGACACGCTCGCCGAAGTGATCGCCGCGTTCGCCCGCATCCCTACGGTCGAACAGGCCGCCTAATAGCCGTGCTTGGTGCTTGTCGATCGAACGCTGCCTCTCAACCGAGCCAGCCTCGGCGGCGCCGCGACCATCCGATGTCGTACGGGCCCCCTCAACCCCCGACTCACGTTCCCGCACCGCCAGCCGGCCAGCCCGCTGCACCCGGCGTGAGAGATCCCGAACACGCCGCCCTAGCCGCCGAGCTGCTGCATTCCGATCGGCTGGTCCCGATCCACCACGGTACCTACGCCCTGGCAGGTATACGGGCGGGTCGACGACCCGCTCGAGCGGCTGACCGCCGTCACCGCTCCACGCCGATGACGGCGGGTCACCGTCGGACTATTCCAATGGTCCACAGAATCGTGATCTTGGCGATCAGACCATAATGAGAAGTATGAGGCCTAGAAAAACGATCACCGAAAGCCTCATTGAATTCTGACTGTACATGCTGTTGTCGTGTCATAGAGCTCGCTCCTGCCACTGCACGTGTCGCTCACCAAAGGCGCCGGCTAACTAATTGTCTGTGACATCGACCCCCCGTGCTGCCTGATCAACGAAACGTGCCTGAACCTGCTCCCAGCGGCGTTGAAAAGTGTCACGCCGTCCGGTGGGGCGCGACGCGTCGGTTGCGGCGTCGTCGTTTGAGCTCGGTTCCTCCGCTCCCAGGAAGGACGGGGGTGAGTGATCCTCGGCCTCGGCATCGGCAGGCGGTTGCCTCGGGTAGGGGCGCAGCTCACGCACCCGGGGCAGCTCGAAGGACCGGCCACTCTGCGGGCTGGCGCCGGGGGTCGGGTGGGCTTGATCGTCTTTCATTGCAGCTCCTTTCTGCTGCTTGGGGGGCGAGGTATCGACACCCGCTCGGAAAACGTAGCCTCTGGTCGATGAGCACAACGCAATCCGCGTCCGCGCGCGTACATACTTTTCAGCACCCCCCTCGTGTAGACACAACGTCAGCAGTTACCAGTTAGCGGTTATGCCCGCCACATGGGCGAGCCGGCCGACACACAACGTGATCACTGCCAGCGGCCACCCGTCTTCCCGGCGTCTGCTTTAGCAACAGCAGCAGGGAGGCGGTGCAGTCGCGAAGCGATGTAAACGCCGACTACGTGGCAGTACGGCGCGCTATCGCGAGGAGCTCCGCTCCCTCGTTGATGTTCCGGATGGCTTCCGCCAAGCCTTGTCCGGCAGCCCGTGACCTCGGGGAGACACGCGGCGATCGTCGCGGCCCGCTCGACGGCGGATCATAAGTCCGAGACGAAGGGGCAGCCACCTCGGCCGGCGTGAGCATGACGGTCATGTCGAGCCTCAAGAGCCGCAGGCCGAAGACGCGGGCCAGGACCGAACCCTCGAGCAGAAACCCGTTGGACAGGCGACCGCTGCGATCAGGTACCGCCGTCAGGACGACCGGAGCCCTGGCCCGGACGGGCCGCGGGATGGCGGGTGGCCGAAGGGCGGCGGGAGGCCGGGGGGCGGCGAGCGCTGAACTCCTCGAGTCGCTGTGACGCCTTCGCCATCGCGTCGATGATCTGCGCATAGCGTTCACGCCCGGCCTTGGCGCCCATCACGTATCCGGCTGCGAACAGTGCCGCTTTCGTGAGCTTCACGAATACTGTCTCGCCGCTTCACGAATCGTTTCTCGCCCCCTCTGTGCGCCGCCGGAGCGAAGAGACGCCGGCGCTCGCCACCGTGAGACCGGCCAGGCCGCCCGCGATCAAACCGGCCTTCAGCGCCTTGCCTTGGGGTAGGCCGCCCTTCAGCGGGTTAGCCGACCCGATGTCCGGTAGGCCAAACTTCGCCCCGCTGGGGACGTCGAGGGAGTCGCTCACGTTATCGAGAAGCCGCTGAAATCGGTTTTTTCTATTAAGGAGTCTCACTTTCGGTCGCCTCCGTTCACCGGGTGCTGCGAGACGACTTCGCTATCGCGTCGACGAGCTCGCTTTTGGTCATGGTCGTTCGTTTCTCGATACCGATGCTCGCCGCCAACTCGAGCAGCTCCGGCTTGTTGTAGGACTCGAGGCCACCGTCTGCAGTATCCCGCTCGAGCTCGCGCGCAGTGTGCTTCGCGGCCGCGCGTGATTGCTCGCGCATCCGCTCGGTCGCTCGCAGCCGCTGTTCGGCGTCGCTCGCTTCCTGCTGTGCTTCGCTTGCGAGCTGTTGGGCCTGGCGGTTCGCCTCCTCGGCGGCATCGCGCGCGGCCGTGGCGGCGTCGTCCGCTAGCCGCCTGGCCTCCGCCAGCTTGTCGGTGGCGTCCTCGACGAGCTCCTCGGCTCGTTGCCGGGACGCCTCGGCCTCGCGTTGAGCTTCGTCGATCTCCTCGTCGATTTGCGCCTGGACTTCTTGTCGCTGCTCTTCAGCGTCCGCCTCGGCGGCTTGGCGTTCGCGCTCCACCAATTCGTCGGCGGCCCGCTGGGCCTCCGCGATCCGGTGCTTGACCTGCCGGCTGGTCTCGCGTTCCACCTCCTTGAGGCGGGCGCGACCACGCTCGGCCGCCTGTCGAGCGTGGTCGGAGCGGGCTTTGGACTCCCGGGCCGCCTCCACGGCCCGATCCTCGGCCTCTCGCGCACGCTCGCCCGCATCCTGAGCGCGTTTCATTCGGATGTCGACCGAGTCCCCGCCGACTGGAACGGCCTCAGCCACGGCTGCCCTCACCTTCCGTCCGCGATCACGGGCGCTCGCCGTGGCGGACTCGGCCGCCGTTCCGACCGCCTCCGCGGGTTTGAGGACCCGGGACAGGATCCAAGCGGCGTTGGACGGCATCTCCCTAAGACCCGTTCGCATTTGCTCCGACAACGTCATGAATAAAATCCTCCTCGCGCGTAGGACAGCATCGACCCTAGATGAGACAGTAGCATCTCGTCAAGAGAGAGCTTAGACTAGTAACGAGACCAAGATGTCCGAATCCGTCCGTAGACAGGCGTTGCAGCAGCGCGTCGCCGCGGCGATCCTCGAGGGAGCGGCGCAGATATTTGCGGTCCAGGGAGAGCAAACGAGCATGAACGACGTCGCCGAAGCGGCTGGAGTCGCCCGCGCGACAGTCTACCGCTACTTTCCCAATCGCGAGGCCCTGCTCGACGAACTGGCGCAGGCTGCGGTGAGCGACGTCGATGCGCGGCTTGCGTCGGCCAGGATCGACGAAGTGGCGCCGGAGGAGGGCATCGCTCGGGCCGTGCGCGCCCTGGTCGACGTCGGAGACTCCTTCGTGCTCTTGGCGCGCGAGCGACTGCGGTCGGACCCCGAGCGATTCGAGCGTAAGCTCATCCAGCCGCTGGGCCGGCTGTTCGAGCGGGGTCAGGTGAGTGGGGACTTTCGCGACGACATCGCCAGCGCTCGTCTGACCGAGTCGCTGATCGCGCTGATAGTTGGCGTGCTCAGGTCCACCCCGGCACTCGGCAACGAGGACATGACCGCCACGATCACCGGGCTCTTCCTTGACGGAGCCCGGGCCCGCCGTCCAACGCTTCGATGAACGACCGCCAGCACACCGTTCCCCTGCGAAGACGGCTCGCAGCCAATTTCGGACCCGAGGAGGAGCAGATGGACCAAGAGCCCCATCAGGCGGCTGCAGACGAGGAATCGGATCAGCGGACCGAGGACCAGACGACTTCTGAGGAATCGGATCAGCGGACCGAAGATCATCCGGCTTCAGAGCAATCGGATCAGCGGACGGACGGCCGGCCCGCCCGGCCCTCTGAAGAGGCCGATTCGCTCCTCCAGGAGCTGGTGGCGTACCTGCGCGAGTGCCGCAGCGAGCTGCGGGAGGAGTGGGCTCGGCGCATCAGCCAGGCGGAGCTGTTGGGCGTGATGTCCGACGAGGAGATCTTCTCCGAGGCGACCGAGGTCTACGACAACTACATGGACGCTTTGGAGACCGGCAGCACCGAGACCCTCGAGACGTACGCGCGGGAACTCTCGGAGAGAATCATCCCCCGGGGTGTTGAGACCCACGAGGTGATCGGGATCGTGCTCCTCCTGCGAGACGTGCTCGCGCGATCGCTGTTCGCCAAGTATCAGCAGGACCTTGATCTGCTCAATCGGATCCTGGACTCATACGAGCCTGCGGCAAACCGGGTCGCCGTGACGGTCGGGGTTAGTTTCGTCGAGGAACGCGAACGCGTCATTCACGAGCAGCAGGAGGCCATGCGGGAGCTGTCTACCCCTGTCCTCCAGCTTCGTGACCGCCTGCTCCTGCTGCCGATCATCGGCGTTCTCGACTCTGCCCGTGCGCGCCAGCTCACCGAGCAGCTCCTGGGCTCGATCCAGGAGAACCGTGCCACGGTGGTGGTCATCGACATCACCGGGGTGGCGGCGATAGACCGCACCGTGGCCAATCACCTCGTTCAGACCGTCGAGGCTTCCCGCCTGATGGGTGCGAGCACGATCCTCACCGGCCTCTCATCGGAGATCGCGCAGACGCTCGTCGATCTCGACGTGGACCTCGGCATGATGAAGACGGTCGGGGACCTTCAGGGAGGGCTCGTGGAGGCCGAGCGGCTGGCGGGCTACCGGGGGCGCGACGCCAGCGACTCGATCGGCGTCGAGAACTAGGCTCACGCGCCGATGTCGGTAGCGATCCTCCGGCAGGGGGACTACCTCATCGCCTCGATTCAGTCGGACCTCTCCGACAGCGAGGTCATCGAGCTCCGCCATCAGCTCACCGAGCTGGTCGGAAGGCATCGCTCACGCGGAATCGTGATCGACGTCGCCGCGCTCGAGGTGATCGACTCCTTCGTGACTCGCGCGTTGCGCTCGATCGTGCTCAGCGCGAGATTGCGAGGCGCCGAAACCGTGATCGTTGGCATCCATCCCGATGTGGCGATCGCGATGGTGCAGTTCCGCCTGAACCTGGAGCCGCTGCGCGTGGCTCTCGACCTGGACGCGGCGACAGCGCTGCTCGATCGCCTGACTCAGGGGGACGCAAGGGATGGAAGATGAGGCCCGCGCGGGCGAGCAAGGGACGGGAAATGAGGTCCGCGTTGCGATCAACGCCGACGCCGATCTCGTGACCGCCCGTGCGGAAGCACGTGCGATGGCGCAACGACTCGGCTTCCCTCGGCCCGATCCCACCCTGATAGCCACCGCGATCTCGGAAGTCGCGCGCAACATCGTCGTGCACGTCGGCCGGGGCGAGATCGTCCTGAAGCCGTTTGAGGACACTGACCGCTACGGCCTCGTGGTCATTGCAATCGACAAGGGGGCGGGCATACGCGACGTCGAGGCGGCGCTCCGCGACGACTACAGCGGCAGGGGCGGCCTCGGCCTCGGCCTGCCCGGGGCGCGGCGGCTCATGGACGAGTTCGAGATAGCTTCCGACGCTGACAGCGGCACCACCGTGACGATGAAGAAGTGGAGGTTTCGCGACGAGCTCGCGCGCTTACGCGAGGAGCGCCGTCGGCGTGCATGAGCGGGCGGCGCGGGAACCGGTCGACTGGGGCATCGCGACGAGGTGCCGACGCGGCGAAGTGGCAAGCGGCGACGTCGGGGTTGTCACCGTCCAACCTGATGGGGCGCTGGTCGCGGTGATCGACGGGCTCGGTCACGGTAGCGAAGCGGCCCGCGCCGCGCGCAGGGCAGCTGAGGTCGTGCGCACGAGGCCGACGCAGGACCTCGTTTTGCTCATGCAGCGCTGCCATGCCGCGTTGAGGGGCACACGCGGGGCTGCGATCAGCCTGGCCTTCGTGTCCCCTTCCAACAACGAGATCACATGGCTTGGCGTCGGCAACGTGGAGGGGCGAGTGCTGAGCGTTGACCGGACGGTGACGCGACCCAAGGGTTCTCTCGCACTTGGACGCGGCGTTCCCGGGCACGAGCTGCCCACGGTCAGAGCCGCGACACTCGAGATGCGGCCGGGCGACATCCTCGTGCTCGCAACCGATGGGATCGCGGCCACCTTCGCGGACTCGCTGGACACCTCCGGCTCAAGCCAGGCGATCAGCGAACGGATCCTGGCTGGCCACTGGAAGCGCCGCGACGATGCCCTTGTGGTGGCAGTCCGTTACCTTGGCGTCCGGCCGTGAGCGCCGGCACGAGCAGTGGAGCGGGGCCATTTCGCGTGGCCTACGCGTCCGCTCTGCGCCACTATCTAGCGGACCCGACCGAGTCGTCGCTCCGGGTCGCCTATGAGCTCGGGCGCGAGGCAGTGCATCGGCAACTCAGCGTGCTGGACCTGGCCGTCGCCCATCAGGAGGCGTTGCTGTCCGAACTCGCCGGTGCATCGGGCGCTGCCGAGGTGGCGCAGGTAGCCGCCCTGGCCGGTGACTTCTTTCTCGAGAGCCTGTCGAGCTTCGAGATGGTCCAGCGCGGCTTCAAAGAGGCGCGGCGGGCCTTCTTGCTCGAACGGCGCCAGACCGAGCTGTCGCGTCAGCTTTCGAGCTTCCTCGCCGACGCGTCACTCGCCCTCGACGCCTCCGACTCGCTCGAGGAGATGCTGCAGCTGGTCACCGAGCAGGCGCGCGAGCTCGTGGGCGCCGACTGCTGCGTGGCCACAGTGGGGGTCGAAGGCCACCCCAGGATCGCCGAGGGTGCATCGCACCCCCACGATGACCGGCGATGGACGACGTTCATTCGCTGGCTAGATCTGGCCGCGATCTACCGACACGTCCGTCTCAGCGGCGGCTCGGTGAGGATCGGCGGCGAGCAGCTCACCGGGCTCCCGCTGTTTCGCATCGCGGCCGGTGATCGGCCGCTTCGGGGGTGGCTCGCGGCGTCGCTGACCGCGCTCGATGGCAGTGAGCTCGGGGCCATCCAGCTGTTCGACAAGCAAGAAGGAAGCTTCACCGCCGAGGACGAGGCCAGCCTCGTGCACCTCGCCCAAATGGCGGCCGCAGCCGTCGAGAGAACACGGCTCTACCAGGATCCTGGTTAGCGTGAGGGTGAAGATCAGATGCTGGCGATGTAGCTGACAAGAACCGCGTCCACTGCACCCTGATCGCGTTCGGCTACGAGGTGCCGATGGCGGACTTGTTCGGTCACGACGGCCCCCAGATGCTCCGGGAGCTCGACATCCCGCAGCCCTGGCGCTCGCACGTGCATGCCAGCATCGAGCTGATCCAGGTTCGTCGGCTACACCGCAGGTTCGGGGAGACCTGTGGGGACGTTCTCTTCGACGACGGCCTGCTCACACTTGACGCGCTCCCCAGTGTGATCGCGCCGGTGCACGTCGTCGAGGGATCGCAGACGTCCGCCGTCGACCACGCGATCTGCGACGTCGTCCGGCGGCACATACCGGACGCGCGGCACACGTTGATCGAGGGCGCCGGCCACATGATGCCGCTTACCCACCCCGAGCCGCTGACCCGCGCCCTCCTTACTGGGATCGAGCACTCATCGCGGTCGATCGGAACTGAGTCCGCGCCGTGACGGCAGGTCCCGCGTTCGGTGCGAGGTTGCGGCGATCCACCGCCCCCATAGCGCACTCGAGTATCTCCCCGCCGCAGGGCGAAACACCGGCACCGTGCGGAAAGCTCGACCCCGGACGCGAGCCTCCTCTGCACGTGAGTGCCTAAGCCAAGCGCGACCTGGCTCGCGCCAAACGCCCCGTCGATCCGAGTACCGAGAGCTTGCTGCCGCCAGGTTGCGTCGGCTCCGACGTCGTGTCGCGCGCCGGGACTGATCCGGCGTCGTGAGAAGAGGAGGACCACATGACCTAGGAGCGACAAGTTCACGATGGCCCTGCCGGTGCGAGTCCGGTCCGGGGAGACGCCTGGGTCCCCGGTAGCGAAGCCCCCGTGCGTGGGTGCCGAGTCGTTGGCGACACCGTGAAGGCCATGGAAAGCGTTTGTGCTCCAGGAGCGGCGCTGAGGAACCCTCCGGCGTAATCGACATCGAACGTGCGAACGGTCATCGTGGGAACCCGGGAGCGCCGTCTCGGCGCCGCTGTCTGCGGGTGGTGGGAAGCGATGCATGGCCTATAGCTGGTGATCCCGGGAAGGGGCTGGGTGTTCGCGCGGCAGTCGGAGCGGGTCGTAGCACTCGGGGGTCGGGAAAGCCGGCGACAGGGGGAAGGGCCCGCGCCTCATCGATGCACGGGGAGGAGCAGAAGGACTCTGATGAGCCGCTGGCGCTGGAAGCGTCGGCCCCCTCGTCAGGCCACTAGCATAGGCGGAGTGGTGCGCGAGCTGCTTCCGGCTGAGCTTCGGCGACGTGCCCGCGTGGAGGAAGCGACCCGGAGCGGCTTGCAGTGGTTCGTCATGCCGGTTTGGATCGCAGCGGGACTGGCTGACTGGTGGTGTCATCGCCGTAGCGACATCGAGCACACGGCCGGCACGACCGAGTCGGCGATCCATGCGGCGATGATGATCGAAGGTGGCCTGCCGGCGCTGCTGGGGCTTTTCTGCGAGATCGATGCTGCAATGCTGACCGTGACCTACGGTGCGCTCATGCTTCACGAAGTCAGCGGGATCCTCGATGTTGCCTACGCGGATGGCCGCCGCGAGGTGACACCGTTCGAGCAGTACGTGCACGGTTTTCTGGGGCGCGTGCCGATGATGGCGACCTTCTTGCTGACCGTGCTCCACTGGGACCAGGCGCAAGCTGTCGTCGGGCTGCGAGGCCGACCCGACTGGCGGATCAAGCCGAAAAGGCGACCGTTGAACCCGACATACCAAGCTGGGAACTTGGCAACCCTGGGCGCGCTAGTCGTCGTGCCGTATGCCGAGGAACTCGTGCGTTGCGTGCGGGCTGGCCGTGCCAGCTCATAACTGGCTCCGGCGCGGGCCCATCGTTTGCCGGGTAGCCGCCCCCACTCCGTCCAATCCGGCCCGGCGACCCGCTCCCGAGCGGCGCAGGCGAAACGCCGGCAGACATGGACACGGTGCTGTCCTCCAGTCGAGTCGAATTGCGCTCGCGTCGCATCGACTTGTCCGCACGGCTGATCCGCGGCACATGCCGTTGAGCCAAGGCGATCGCGCGCTCCGGCATCGACCGGCCGGATCAGGCCGATCCCCTTGTCGGGTAGGTCCGGCGCCTTGCAACGCCGGGCCACCCTCAGAACGGGACGCGCCCGTTTCCGCGCATCCGGCTCAAGCAAGCTCTGAGGGCTGGCGGGTGGGGTGGCAGCCGAGGTGTATTACACGGGGTTCGGGCGTGTCCTTGGTGCCTGGTTCCCACATGTCGTCGATCGTCTCGCGGGTGGCGGGCAGCCATGTCTCCCACTGGTGCGGGGTTGGTGGCCGGTCGCCGGCGGCGACCAGAATGCTCTTGCAGATCACGCAACGTCCGTCCCTGGGCACGATGAAGCCGCAGGGCAGTGAGGTTGATCGGCAGGGGCACTGTGCGTCGCCGCCAGGCCCAGTGACCAGTTCTGCTTTGGGCTTCGGGCTGAGCGCGACCTAGCCGTCCACGCCCACCGTCAGACGACCGGCGTTGCGCTCGGTCACCCTGCGCACGCTCGGAAGCGGGTTGGCGCGCGACCTCAGCATCAACTTCTGTAACCAACGGACCCATGGAAGGTCCCCCGCCTTCGATGCCGTAAAGATCCGCTGCCGCAACCGCCGTACGTTCTGCTCGGCGCTGCGCCAGTCGATCTGGCGCCTGTCGAGAAGTGCGTCCTCTGCACGTCGCCAAGGCAGTCGCCGGTTCGATGTTGCGACTGGCGCGAAAGCAGTCGCCCGCCGGCGAGGGCGCGGACGCCTGCCTCTTGCGATTGCAGAAAGGCACCGCCGTAGCCTGATGCCTACGCAAATGGGTCCGGTCGCCGAAACGGTCTCGCTGCTCGTTTCCCGACAGAGCGGAAGCCACGCTGGACTTCCTTACTGCGATCGTCGCGATCTGATTGGAGCAAAGGTGATCGCGCTTCGGCGAGCCTGCGTTTGGCGCGGTTGGTGCGTCGCGGAAGGATTCGTGCGCCCCGAACCGGCGGGCAGGGAGAAGCGATCGCGGTAGCTGCCGTTCCGGCTGCACTCTCGAGCTCGGTCAGGCCGCCGGCCCGGATGGGCCGGTGAGCGAGGGACCCTCGATGGCCGGCGGCGTCAAAAATGCAGCGTGGCTGACATCGAGGAAGTCCATGACGGTGGCGGCGTTGGCGTCCCGGTAGGTGAGCGCAGGCAGATTCCATTTGGCCTCGATGGTGGCCAGGACCGAGGTGTGGTCGTGGACGATGTCGGTGACCGCGCGCGGCCTGGTGTACGCCGAGGCCACGACGGCCGGTACCCGCGGCCCGTAGATGTCATAGCCGCCCGGCGCGTCGCCCGGCGTAAGCCGCGGCGGGATCGAGTCTGGCCGGATGGCTGGCGGAGGCGGCACGTGGTCGTAGTAGCCGCCGTGCTCGTCGTAGGTGTAGATGAGCAGCGTGCGCGGCCAGGCCGGCGAGCGCAGGACGGCCTCGACGACGCGGTGGGCCCATGCCTCGCCGTAGTACATGTCCTGCGGTGCCTCCTCGTCTCCGCCGAGTGTGGCCAAAGCGCCGAAGATCGGCCCGAGCACCGGGAGCGAGGCGAACGTCTTGCCGACCAGCGAGACGACGCCGACCTCAGGATCAACGAAGCTCACCGATGGGAGGGTTCCGTTGGCGCAGTCCTCGAAGAACTCGTCGAGTGGGGCTAGATTGCCCGGGTACTTCTCGACGATCGAGGGGATGACGGCCGCGTAGGGGATGTCGGTGAAGTAGTCGCGCCAGCTGATCCCGTGCGCGTGCAGACGGTCGAAGATCGTGCCGTTCGGAGGTGGCGGATCGGTCAGGCTCTGAACGTCGGTGGCGATGTCGCCGTAAGCCGTCCCGGCCATGAGGAAGCGCCGGTTGGGGAAGGTCATGCAAGGCGCCGAGCAGAACCATCGGTTAGCCAGCGTGAACGTGGCGGCGAGGTCGTAGGCGAACGGCAGGACCTCACGCGGGTAGTAGCCCATCGGCTGCGTCGCGTCGACCGACCGGACAAAGCCATCCATCTCGCCGCCGTTGATCTGCTCGTGGGTCGCGTTCCACGTTTGCGAAACGTGCGGTCCCTGGGCGGCGCTCGAGAACGCAAACGCGGTGACCGTCGCGGGTGTGCTGGAGGTGCCCGGATTGGTGTTGGTAGGCCGGCCCGAGCTGTCGAAGCTCAGTCCATCGGCCGCCGGCTGTCCGGCGCGCGACAGGGCGCCGAGCAGGTTGTCAAACGAATGGTTCTCCATCATGACCACAACGATGTGGTCAAACGGCATTGCCTCGTTGACCGTCCCCGCGCGCTGGCCGGGCTGCGGCAGGCTGTCAGGTCCACGCATCGGGGCCATCACGGGCGGGCCGAAAGTCTACGGGCGGCTCGCAACGATTGGAGCGCATCGCTGTATCCCAACCCGCAACACGCTCGCCGGACACACGAGGGCGACCGATCCGGCGGCCCGCAAGGCGCGTTAAGACCACCGACACCGCCGTGTCAAATCCGCCCGCTCCGCCGGACACGCCCCGAGGTATGAGCGACTGCATGCCCAGCGGCACTGTGAAGAGCTGTCGTGCCCGGCGCTTCGCCCGGCGCTCGTGGCTTCGCACCGGTCGGCCCGTTACGGCACGTCATCGACGCATACCTTCCGAACCCTTAGCTGCGCCCGGCATCTCTGCTCCGCCGCCTGTCGAGACTCCTCCTCTGGAACGCCCGCCGGCTGGAGCGGCAGCCCGCGGCTGGGTACTCCGGCGGCGACAAACGAGAAGTCTCGCTCGGGCCTGTCGACGCGGCTGATCCCGTTACCCAGGCAAGTGCGTCCTTGGCGCGCCGGCTGACGTGTGCGTGTCGGACGGAGTTTCGGTCCAACTCGGTCATCTCGTCAGCGCGGTCTGGGCTGCTGATTTCGCCGGGTCCGGGAGGCGGGCGATTTCCCACTCGAGCACCCATCGGGTCTTCCAGCCGTTCGCGATGCACGGGTCATCCGGCAGGTAAGATCGTCGCGCGCGCGAGGGCGCAACCGGTCCGCGGGAAGGGAAGCTCCCACCTCGTCCCCGGCAGCACCCGACCACATCGAGCTGACGCTCTCTTTCCCCGCCCGAGGAAGCGGACGCCGGGCGTAAGCGAAGGGGGACGTCATGGAACTCGAGCATTACCGTAAGGACGCCAAGCAACTGCTGCGCTCATTCCGGGTCGGCGAGCCCGAGGCGCTGCAGCGCGCACATGAGGCGCTCGGTGAACGCGCCCACGAGCGCTTCCAGCTGGGCGACGCGCAGCACGTCGTGGCAATCGAGCACGGCTACCGGTCCTGGCCTCAGCTCAAGCACGCGCTCGAGCAAGCCGAACCAGATCGTCGAATCGAGCGGATAGGCCTGCAGCCTGTCTCGTTCTATGAGGAGCTGGTGCGCGCGCTGATTGAGGCCGCGGCAGAGCGACGTGACAGCGCGATCCGACGCGTTCGCGCCCACGTGCCGAAGCTGGGGGACTTTGCCGGCGGCGCCCTCGACCTCCGGGACGCCGACCTCGTTATCGCCCGCGAATACGGCTTCGGCACCTGGCGCGAGCTGGTGCGCACGGCCGATCGGGTGCGCGCCGAGCACGAGGGCCAGCGCGAAGGAACACCCGAGGTCCGGGCCGCGCTCGAGGCGATCACCCGCGGCGACGTCGGGCGGCTGTCCGAGCTGCTCGATGCCCACCCGGAGCTCTCCGGCCGGTGCCACAACGGTGCGTGGTCGACGCTGCTCCAAGCGATCGCGCAGCCAGACGTCGTCGGCGAGCGGCTCGGCACCGCGCTCGGCGTCGAGCCCGCCGTCGTCGAGCTCCTGATCTCCCGCAGTGATGATCTCGACGGGCCGCTCGGTCTTGCCGCATGCTTCAACCGCTCAGAGCTCGTCGCCATGCTGCTGCAGGCCGACGCCGACCCCGCGCCCGATCCCCACCGCGGCCTCACGCCGCTTGAGACCGCGCTCTACCACGGCTCCGTCGACGCCGCCGAGCTGCTCGCCCGGCATGCGATCTCGCCGCTGGCGCTGTGGAGCGCCGCCGCACTGGGCCGACTCGATCTCATGGAAACAATGGTCGATCGCAACGGCAACCCGCTACCAGCCGCCACCGCCCACCGGCCGAACCTCTCCGACGTCGGTTGGCCGCCGGCGCCTCCGCCGGACGACGATCGCCAGACGATTCTTGATGAGGCACTCGCGTACGCAGCCATCAACGGCCGCGACGATGCCATCGACTGGCTCCTGGACCATGGAGCCGACGTCGACGGGCGGCCATACCTGAACGTCGCACCGCTTCACCTTGCCGTGCAGTTCGGCCGTGCCTCAACGGTCCAGCTGTTGCTGGCGCGCGGGGCGGATCCCGACATCCGCGACGACATCCGAGGGGGCACGCCACTTGGCTGGGCCGTTTACCAGAGCCGCGATGAGATCGCTCGGCTCCTCGACCCTGGCCGCAGCGAGACGATCACGGACACCGGCCTCGCCTACCGCCCCGGCGAGCCGGTGCGCCTCCGGGTCACGCGGCGCGAGCGGCGGCTGACGGTCTCGGACACCGGCATCGCCCTCGCTCAGGCAGGGCGGCCCGCGGGCTGGCGAGCCGTCGCCGAGCCGCTCGAGCGCGAGTTCGACGTCAACGTCAGCGGCACCGGCGCCGTGTGGCTACCAGTCGTCGCGGCCGGCCCCCGGCTTCACACAGTCGAGCAACGGATCGCCCAAGCGTCGCTCACCTTCTACCAAGAGTTGCTGGAGCTGACTAGCGAGTGAACGCGGCCCGCGCAGCACAAGCCCCGCAGCCGCCCGCCCGGACCCGCCCCCTGCCGGCGGACCCAGAAGTCAGCGACATGGCGGTGCTAGCCGTCGACCGGTCGACTTGCAAGCGACGCGCTGATGCTCTTGTAGGCTGAACGTCAGCCGGGCTGGTCGGGTGCCGCGTCGTTCCGGACGTTCGTCGGGGTGCGCCAGGTGTGCGTGGTTAGATGAAAGCGCGACTACGTGGCAAGGGCACTTCGGCGGTGGTCAGCGTTGAAGATACCGGCGGATGCGTACTGCCCCGCTGGTGGGTGGTGGATCGTCAGGGGCGGCGGTCGAGGAGTGGGTCGACGCGCAAATGACCGCCGCCCGTCCCGACGTCGCCGACGCGGTGACTCCCGCCCAAACGTGCGCAATCGGGATCCTCGGGCGTGCTCCAGGGGATCTGGCGCCGCCCGTCGTCCGCGGCTTGATCCGGTAACCCGGTGACCGTCATCGGCAAGTCGAGCCATCCCCCAACGAGGCGCTCTGAACCGCGAATCGCGATGAGCATCCACCCGTCCGGGTTCGACGAGCTGATGCCCAGAGCATCGCGACCCCGACCGTGGACCGGCTACTCACCACGCCCGCGATACGCATCGGCGAGCTACCGGAGTTCTCGCAGAAAGCGTCTGAGATGGTGGCTGGTGGTCGTGGGCTGCTCGATCCAAGGAACGTGTGCGGCGTCCTCAATTGCGACCCACTGTCCGCGTGGGCTGAGTTCGGCAACCTCGCGAGCCCGCCAGGGATCTGTGTCCTCGGCTCCGTGGAGCGCCAACAGCGGCGCGGCCAAACTCCGCAGCGCGTCGAGCGATAACGACTCGAGGGCATCTCGGTAGCTATCAGATACCGCAGCGAACACTGCCTCGTTGCGCGGATAGGCGTACAAAGGCGACCGTTCAAGCACCGACGCACTGTCACGACGCGCGAAGTCAGTGGTCCACAGCAGTCGGAGGAACTCCGCTTGGTGGCGGGTGTCGCCATCAGCGACGGCCCGGCCTAGGCCAACAAAATGCTCGCGTTCGACAGCGGTCAGCCGCGCCGTGCGAATGCGCGTTGCGCTGTCTTGCCACCCCCATCGCAGTCCGGTGCCGCTCATGTAGATCACGCCTGCAACTCGGTCGGGATGGGCGAGCGCGTAGAGCAGCGCCAAGTTGGCGCCCCAAGAATGGCCGCCTACTACCCACTGCTGATGGCCCCAGTGCGTCCGCAGGCTTTCGAGATCGGCGATGAGCCCATCAACATCGGGCATCACCTTGGCGCTGGACCGACCACCGCCACGTTGATCGAAGCGATGCACGCACCCGAGGTCCTCGACCATTGCCGCAACGGCACCAAGGTTGTCCGACAGGCCAGGACCGCCGTGGCACAGCACCATGGCGGGGCCGGTGCCCCGCGTCGCGGTCCACAGCCTGCCACCGGCGACATCCACGACTTCCGTGACCTCCGCGGCGCCCAAGTCGCAGAGCCTACGGACCTCATACGACGTCGAGCGCAACCCCGCCTCTGCTTGCAACCAAGGCCGAGCCATCTGGCCGGGCCGGTTCTCGCCTCTCCATACTTTCTGCTCTGGATCTGCAGCCGGCCGGAGCGGCAGCCCGCGGCTCGGTTCTCCGGCGGCGACGAAGCAGAGCGCACCCCGGCCTTGACGGCGTGCCTGGGGTGGTTCTGAAACGAGCGGTCTCGGTGGCTCGAGTCTGGTCAGTGAACAGTGTTGATCTAAGCCCGGGGGCGGTCTGGGCCAGGGCGGGGTTTACTCGAACGGTACGGCCGATTCTTCGTAGTCGAGGCGACCCGCTATCAGCTCTGCGTCCAGATACTTCCGCACAGCGGCTAACGCAGACTGCGATGGAACATCGATTGCCATCAGCTTGGCGCGGCCTGTTTTCCGCGCGTCGGTCTCGACGCCGCAGCCGAGCTCGTTCAAGCGAGCGCTGATGAGCGGAACCGCGGCGATGTCATCGACGCGCGCATGAAGCGTGAAGTGGCCCCCATGCTCCACTACTCGCTCCACGGTCGGTCTGCCGTCCACGATGGGCGCGTGGACGAGATCGTCGTAGCTCACGCCACGGACGCACCAGGGACTGTTCCTCAGCCTGTACAAGTCGCCACCCTCGGCGAGGGCCCACATGCTCTCCGCGCCGCCGATCCACGGACCATCGTCACCGGGCTCTAACCGGAACTCGACCTTCCGAAATTCAGCTGGCATGCCGTCGAACAACCGATGTGCGTGCTAGCAGCATCCGAATCATCGCTGTGGTCCAGACCGGCGGAGTCTCGCCCTAGACCAACCAGCAGCATCCACCGACGCGCTGCACGGCCGCCGCCAACGCTCCGCGAAACGCCTGGCCGGCACGCAGAGCTTGTGGATCAAGCGCTGGGGGGCACGAGCAATTGTGGGCGCGCCTCAAAGCCGATCCCACGCGCGCCGCAGCGCAAGCTGCTCCTTCTCGCGCACGGCGCGCAACCTGCGCGCGGCTTTCTGGGTCTCCTCGTTGCGGCGTGCGATCCGCTTCTTGACCTCGTTCAGCGCCGCCTCCGACGTCGATCGCCCAGGACCCGGTCTGGTTAACTCAGCCATGGGTGTGTACTCCTTCTCGTGCTCCCTGGAAGATGGGGCCACAGGAGAATGCGAGAGCTCGACACCCAGCGGTGGCGACTGCACGCTTGAGTCTACGCCCCGCGGCCCCTCCGGTCCGAGCGAGTGGTTCCTCACATTCCCACCGAACACTCGGCCCGCCAATCAGCGCGCGAGCCTTGAGAGCGAGCAAACGTGTCAAGGCCGGTCGAAAACTGACCCCTTAGCGCCGCTCGAAAATTGACCCCCCTCTCGGCGTTGGGGTGGATGGCTCTGGGGGCTGGGAGGACCGCTCAGGGAAGCGACTGCGCGCGGAGCGAGGAGCGGAGCGACGAGCGGAGCGCGTAGTCGCTTGTGCGTCTCGTGGGTTCCCCGTGTGAATGATTCCTGGGACTCGGGTTTCCGCCGCTTCAGCTGTCATTGTCGGCTGTGTGAGTGAGGAGGAGCTGATGCGTCTGACCAATCATCACGCGTCGGCGGCGCCCGTGATCGAGCAGCGGCGGGGGCGCTATTTGGGGTACTTCGAGAACAAGTTCGGCGAGCAGCTTGTGTTCGTGCACGATGACGGCGAGCCCGACGCCGTGGTCTTCCTCGGCGATGTCGATTGGGAGTCGCGTCGCGTCAGCGACGCGGGCGGTCTGCCGGATGCGGGAGACCTGATCCTCAACGAGGAAGAGCGTGCCTTCGTTAGCGCTTGCTGGATCGCGACAGCGTGGCGACGTGAACACGCTCAGCCTGGCCGCTCCGCGGCATAGTCGCCACGATCGCCCCGAGCCCCGGCCGAGAGCCTCGACGGGGAGCACGAGTTCCAGGCTGGTGGCTTGCGGTGCTGCCTGGAGAAGCCATCGTCGGGGCCGTAGCGGCCGGGTTGGCCGGCCGGGAATCAGCTGTCGGGCCTTGTCTGTGCGCCTGGGGAGCTGGTTTTGGCTCGCTCGGAGTCTGGATCGGCGCTTTGTGAGCCGTTCTGCGGCCCTCGGCGAGAGTGCCGAGGGTGATCGGTCAGGCGATTTCGGCGCTCTGGCGGCCGGGGCGGGGTCCGAGGTCGCGGTCCTTGAGCCGGTAGCTGTCGCCTTTGAGGCTGAGGATCTCGGCGTGGTGGATCAGGCGGTCGACCATCGCGGTGGCGGCCATGTCGTCGCCGAAGATCTCGCCCCAGAGGGAGAAGGGCTTGTTGCTGGTGACGATCAGGCTCGCGCGTTCGTAGCGGCGGGAGACGAGCATGAACATCAGGCTCGCGGCTTGGGGGTCAAACGGGATGTAGCCCACCTCGTCACAGACCAGCACCGGGATCCGTTCAAGCCGGTGCAGCTCGTCGTCGAGCCGGCCCTGGCGTTGGGCGTCGGCCAGGAACGCGACCCATTCGGTCGCGGTCTTGAAGATCACGCGGTGGCCGGCGAGGCAGGCGCGGATCCCTAATGCGATCGAGATGTGCGTTTTGCCGGTGCCCGGGGGTCCGAGCAGGATCACGTTCTGTTTGGCGTGCAGGAAGTCGAGCTGGCCCAGGTGCTCGATCACCTGCTTCTTCACCGAGCGTTGGAAGGTGAAGTCAAACTCCTCCAAGGTCTTGTGGGCTGGGAACCGGGCGGCGCGGATCCGCAAGCGGCCGCCGGAGGACTCCCGCGAGGACAGCTCGGTCGACAACAAGGCTTCGGCGAACCGCTCATAGCTCCACTCCTCCGCGCGGGCGCGCTCGGCGAGGTTCGGGAGCGCCCTGGCGGCGGCCGGGGCCTTCATCGCCCGGAACAGATGCGCCAGCTCCGACCTGCTGCGGCTCATGCGATCAGCTGGTCGTAGACCTCAAGCGGCCGCTGCTCGACGACCTGCTCGTCGACGTCCGGCTGGCCGCGGCGCGCGCGCAGCGCCCGGGCGTGCTCGAGCGCGGTGATCGTGCGGTTGCGCGCGAACACGCGCTCATGCCGGCACGCGAGCTCGCCCGTATCCAGTGCGACCGCGATGATCTCGCGCTGGCTGACGCGAACCTCCACGCGGCGACCAACGAGGTTCGGGTCCAGCGAGTAGTCGTTGGTGTCAAACCGCAGGTGCGGATCGGGCGCCACCCGGGTAACCCAGCGGCGGTCCAGGTCCGGCTCCCGCCCGGGCAGCGGCCGCATCACCTCCCGCTCCTCGATCAGCCGATCGATCGGCCGGCAGCGGAGCGTCTTGTGCGTGCGCGCGTTGGCTTTCAGAAACCACGCGTCGAGCTGCAGCTGGTAGTCGAGATGGTTCGCGAACCGCCGGCCGGGCTCGAAGTTCGTCTCCAGGTATCCCTGCAGCCGCTCGACACAGCCCTTCGCCTGCGGATCCGAGGGCTCGCAGAAGTGCCAGCCGACCGGCAGCCGCCCGCAGAACGCCGCATAGCTCTCGGTCGGTCGGCCGCCGCCGGCGTGCAGGCACCCCTCCCGATCCCAGACCATCAGCTCCGGCAGCGCGCCGAGCGACCACACGCAGCGGGTCATGCCCCACAGCACGTCCGGCGCCTCCTTGCTGAAGACCAAGGCGCCGGCACCGGCACGCGAGTACCCCAAGCAGCAGACCACAACCCACGCGCGGCGGACCTGGCCGTGACCGACCGGCACCGGAGCCGAAGGCTCCCACAGATCCCACTGGCAGATCTCGCCCGGCCGATACACGGTGCGCTGATGCGTACGCAGCTTCAGGAACATCGGGCGGACCTCGCGCAGGTAATCATCGACGATCGTCTTGCCGTCGCAGAACCCCAACGGCTCGATCTCCTCCCGCACCCGAACGCCCGAGAGCTTCGGATCGTCCCGCAACAGCCGATGGATCTCATCCTTGAACGGATCCAGCACCGAGCCCGCCGGCTCCCGCCGGTACGCCGGCGGCGCGTCCGAGCGCAACGCCTTGCGGATCGTGTTGCGCGACAGCCCCGTCCGCCGCGCCAGCTTCTTGATCGACACCCCGCGCACGAAATGCTCGCGCCGCAACTCGGCCCACAGCTCCACTTCAAGCAACCCCTTCTCCTGACTCGATCGCGATTGACCGAGCCAGGCTCAACCGACCCCCGGACGGCTCCGCCACCCGCCCCAAGGGGGGTCACTTTTCAGCCGGCAGAGGGGGGTCAGTATTCACCCGGCGCCGACAAAACGGAAGCCGGTCGGCCGGATCGAGTCTGGGAAGTGGCGGGTGCGGTCGATGTCGCGTGGGGTGGGTGCCGAGCAGGGGGCTAGCCTGTGGGCCTTGTCGAGCATCGGGGTGACGCGCGAAGGGCGGCTGCATGCGGCACCGAATGGCATTTGCGCGGTCGGGTAGGCGCTTGGAGGTGCCGTCCGGCCGCTTCGTGATCGACCTCGTTCGTGCAGGGTGGCGAGCTCGTCGAGGTGGAGACCGGTGGCTTCGCCGCGTTGGGGCACCAGGCTCGAGGCGCTGCTTGATGAGCACCCTGTTCGGATCTTGCACCCGGTAGCGGCCCTGCGTCGCCCCGTTCGCCCCCCTTGGTCGACGCCTTCGCCGTCGTGCCACTCACGCGTACGCGATGGAGCGGCGGAGTGGAGCGTTCGGATGATGTCCCCGGCGGCCGAGGACCCAGCGCGTGCTGCGTTGATGCTCCCTCTGATTGCCGCTCCCGGAAGGTCGGCCGCGGCGGAGCGCAGTTGTCCGATTCTTCGCGAGTCGAAGGCTCGCCGCACCGCGTCGAGGCCCGGAGCGGTGCTCGCTGAAGGCGACGCGGTCCGGCCGAGGGTTCGCATCAGGATGGGCCGGCCCCTTATCTGGGCGTTCGCAACCGGGCTGCTCATTACCCTCTGCCAGTGCGGGCTTATCGCAGGACCCGTTGGCGGCAGGTTGGCGACGCGATCATCAGCGCGCTCATTCGAGCAGGCCTCGTGCCGCACTCGTACGTCTTGATCACGCGCGGTCGCAAGACCGGCCAATTGCACAGGACTCCGGTGACCGTCGTGGAGCGGAACGACCGGCGTTGGCTGGTCGCTCCCTACGGCCCCGTCTCCTGGGTGCACAACGCGCGCTCGGCGGGTCGGGTGAGCCTGCACCGTCGAGGCCAGACGCGCGACTACGCGCTTCGTGAGGCGAGCTTCGAGGAAGCGGGTCCGGTGCTCAAGCATTACGTCGCTATTGCCAGACCCACGCGGCCCTACTTTCAGGCGGACAAAGACGCCCCGGTCGAGGAGTTCGTCGCCGAGGCCAGCCGGCATCCCGTGTTCGAACTAACGCCGATTCAGTGAAGATCTCGGGGAGACGGCTCATACCTTCTTCGTCACGAGCGTCACGAACGGTCAATGCAGTTGGGCCCGCTGTCCCGGTTATCGGCACCGTGATCATCCTCGAGGTCGATGACCGCGAGACCGTGCATCGCGAGCTCGCCGCCCGTGCTGTGGACTTCCTCAGCCCGCTGATGTGCGAGCCGGCGATGCTTTTCCCACGACCCAAACGGCTACCGGCTCCAAATTGAGCAGCCGTTGATCGTCCGGGCGGCCGTGAACCGCACAGAGGACCGGCGTCCCGGCCGATCCGGGACCGGACGACAGCAGCACCCTGCTCCCAGCCAGGGAGGGGCTGTCTCACGACCTCAAATTCGCGGATGCAGAAGCGAGGAAATCGGTTGGCTGCGGCTCTGCCGCGAGAATTCAGCAGCGCAACCGCAGACCGGCGCTCCTGAGCACCAGCAGCAACGCAGCCAGCCAGCAACGGGTGACGCGGCCGGCGTCGCGGCCGGCGGGGATATCATCGTGCGCCAACACCGTCCGAGATGCCGAAGA
The DNA here is from genome assembly GCA_963731355.1 of uncultured Solirubrobacterales bacterium. Taxonomy (GTDB): domain Bacteria; phylum Actinomycetota; class Thermoleophilia; order Solirubrobacterales; family Solirubrobacteraceae; genus Palsa-465. The sequence continues at coordinate 468,385 of CAVSUS010000014.1, forward strand.
GCTGGTCGATCCTCCCACCAATCAGGCGATCCTCATCCACATTGGCGGTGTCCTCGTGCCGGAGTACCTGCCAGCAGCGGCGGCTCGATGGAGCGCTCGGTTGGGCGTCTCTGAACAACGCTTCCTGGACGCGCTGTTTCGCGGAAGCGATGATCAGGTGCTGATCGGACGGGTCAGTGAACGGTCATGGTGGACCATCGTCCAGGCCGACTCGGAATCGGTCTGGATCTGCTCGACGAGCTGCGCGGCGATCTGGCCGCTGGTGAGTCCCGGGACGAGGCGTTGGTGAGCTACGTTCGTGGTCTGCGGGGGCATACGAACACCGCGATCGTCAGCAACGCGTGGCCCAGCACACGCGCGAGGATGTCCAGCGCTGGAATGCTCGACGTCGTCGACGAAGTCGTGCTCTCGTGTGAGGTTGGATCAGCCAAACCCGATCCAGACATCTATGCCACAGCACTCCAACGGGTGGGCGCAGTCGCGGACGACGTGCTGTTCATCGATGACACACCGACCAATGTGGCCGCTGCCGAGTCGCTAGGCATGACCGGCTACGTCCACATAAGCTCTATCGAGACCATCGCCCGCATCGAGCGCTTCCTGCGAGAACGCACCTGATTCGGGCTGGCGCTCCACACTGCCAACGCACCGCCGCGTGGCGGCGTGCCTCTCAAAGCGCGTCCCGGTCGCAGCAGAAATGGAAGCCACGAGACGCCGACGCGGGTCATCCGACACCATCCCTTCGCAACGATCTCAGCGGGCTGCGCCGGCGCCAACGTCACTTCCCCCTTGTCGCCACCTGGGGCGCCTAGGCAGAGACTTCCGTCACTGTCAGAGTCATTCGTCGTCTGGGCGTTGACGTCCGACCCGTCCGGTTGGTTCTCGGGCTGGCGGCGGGCTGACTCTCGACTGCCGCGTCGACTGCTTGGCCTGACCGGCAAAGCTTGTGTCGCCCGTCGCCGCCCGAGGACCGCCGGCGTGACTTGATAGGAGCGTGGCTTTCGCCTTGCGTGACGGTTGTCCGCCGGAGATCCGCTTCATCGGTACTCAACCAAACGAAGGGACGGCGTGCATGGTCGTGATCGGGGCGGACACCCACAAGGGCAGCCACGCGCTTGCGGCGGTGGATGAGGGAACCGGCCGGGTGCGCGGCAGCCGGGAGATCAAGGCTGACGGTGCAGGGCATCTGGCCGCGGTCCGGTGGGCTCGCGGCCTTGATGACGATCGCGTGTGGGCGATCGAGGACTGCCGGCATGTCTCACGCCGGCTCGAGCAGGCGCTGCTGGCCGCGGGCGAGCGGGTAGTCAGAGTCCCGCCGCACCGGATGGGCGCGTCCCGCAAAGGCGAGCGCGAGCCGGGCAAGTCGGACGAGATCGACGCGCTCGCGGTCGCCAGAGCGGTCGTCAAGGACGGCGTCGAGCAGTTCCCGGTCGCACATCTCAACGAGCAGGCGATGGAGATCCGGCTGCTGCTAGATCACCGCGACGATCTCGTCGCCGACCGCACCCGCACCGTGAACCGGCTGCGGTGGCATCTGCTTGAGGTGTGCCCGGAGCTCGAGCGCTCGCTCAAGCGCGGCGCACTGAACCAGGCGCGCGTGCTCGACCGGGTCGACCGGCGGTTGCGGAAGCTGCCCGCCGGCGCACGGGTCAGGATCGCGCGCGAGCAGCTCGCGCAGCTGCGCAGGCTCAACCAACAGGTCGATCAGCTCGCGGCAGAGCTGCTCGACCTGGTCAAGGCCCACCGGCCGCAGCTGCTCGCCGAGCAGGGCTGCGGTGCGGTCACCGCGGCGGTCCTGATCGGTCATACCGCCGGCAACGAGCGCTTCCGCTCCGAGGCGAGCTTCGCGCTCCAGACCGGCACCGCGCCGATCCCATGTTCCTCGGGAAAGCGCACCCAGCATCGGCTCAACCCCGGCGGGGACCGCCAGCTCAACCACGCACTGCACGTCATCGCGATCTCCCGCGCGCAACGCGACCCCGCCACCAAGGAGTACCTCGCCCGCAAAGAGGCCGAAGGCAAGACGAAGAAGGGAGCGCTAAGGTCCCTCAAGCGCCACCTCGCACGCCGTTTCTACCACCTCCTCGCCGAGCCGGCGCTCCCACCCGCCGACGATCACAGCACGACCGAGCTTATCCCCCGCCCCTCTCAGCTCGACCGCGACGACGTCGACAAGACGATCATCGGCGCCGCTCCGATGCCGATGGTATGCGTGTCATAGCTCGGGCTTTTCCACCGGCCCCTTGACGGTCCCAGTGGACAGTTCGCAAATAGCGCACTTCACTCACACACCCTAAGTAACAGTGAAAACCCCGCAAATAGCGAACCTCACTTGATGTCATGAAGGGCCGGGCGGGCTCCGGCGGCCCGGGTGGCGTGCGCCGGCCGGGCGGCAGGAAGTCGGCCCTCCGCCCCGAACTGCAGAGTTCGAGACCGCGCGGATTACGGCCGCTCGGCCGGACAATTCGAGAGGAGGACCGACCGTGAGTAACCCTACGCGGTGGGTCGGCATCGACCTGCACCGCCGCCGCTCGCAGGTCGCGATCATCGACGAGCACGGAGAGCTTGCGCTCTCCCGGAGGATCGTCAACGACCGCGACACGTTCAAGGAGCTGCTCGGCGACCCCGACGGGACGCACGTGGCGCTCGAGGCGACCTACGGCTGGGAATGGCTGGCGGAGCTGCTTGAGGAGGCCGGCTACGGCGTGCACCTCGCCCACCCGTTGCGCACCAGGGCGATCGCGGCCGCGCGGGTGAAGACCGACGCGGTTGACGCCAAGACGCTCGCGCACCTGTTGCGCACCGGGCTGTTGCCCGAGGCGTACGTAGCGCCGCCGGAGCTGCGCGACCTGCGCGAGCTGTTGCGCCACCGCGCGGTGCTGGTCAGGATGCGCACCGCGGTCAAGAACCGCGTGCACGCGCTGCTGGCCCGCCAGGGGATCCTGCTCGAGCACACAGATCTGTTCGGCAAGGCAGGCCGCGAGTTCCTCGCCGACCTCGAGCTGCCCGACGGCTCGCGCCGGCGGCTTGACAGCCTCATGTCGCTGATCTGTGATTTCGACCGCGAGATCGCCGCCACCACCCGCGAGATCGATCAGCGCGCCAAGGCCGACGAGCGCGTACCGGTGCTCTGCCAGATCCGCGGCGTCGGGCGCTACACGGCGATGCTGATCATCGCCGAGGTCGGCGAGGTCAAGCGCTTTCCTACCGCGCGCCATCTGTGTGCGTGGGCTGGCCTGGCGCCGACCGTGCGCAGCTCCGACGGCAAGGCGCGCCTGGGGCACATCTCCCGCCAGGGCTCGCCCGCGCTGCGCTGGGCGCTGTGCGAGGCGGCGCAGAAGATCCCCAGCGGCGGCGGACCATTGCGCGCCACCTTCGAGCGGATCGCCAAACGGCGCGGGCGCAACGTCGCCAAGGTCGCGGTCGCCCGCCAAATCCTCAGCCTCTGCTACTACGGGCTCAGGGACGGCGAGATCCGCTGCCTCAAACACCAGCCCGACATCGAAGACCACGACGAGCTGGCCGAGGCGGCATGACCAACGTCAGCTCACACCAGACTCGCGCGCATCACCAGGGCGCGAGGTGCATGCTCGGGCGAGCTCGCTCCTATGTCTGGCCTCCTCCTCTGACCCGAGCAGGACGGCCGCCCGCTTGATTGAGCCCCCGAGCACCGCACGACACCCTGGTCCGCCCCGCGCGACCGGATGGATGACTGGAGCCTCCTCCCAAGCCGGAACGCCGAAAGCGAACCGGCGCCCGACCCCCCGAGCACCATGACCACCACCACGCTCCCTGCCAGCCTCACCCGCCCGCGTCAAGCGCCCCCAACCGGCGCCGAGCACCCCTGGCCGCAAAGCACGGCGCTTGACCCGGCCGGGCTCGTCCGGCAACCAGGCAACCAATCCGGGGCAAAGCCCCAAAACCCCAACAAACCCGGCGCTCAACGCCCCTCAACCTCCCGCACCAGCCTCCGAACATCAAACACCCTGAAGCGAAGCCTTGACAACACCCGGCCCTTCATGGATGACATAGGAGCGAGCTTCGGCCGACCGCGGACCGAGAGCAGCAGGCAGGAACAACCAGATCCGGGAGGGCGAGGTGGCTGAGGGTGTAGGGCAGCGTCGCGATAGATGCTGGAGCAAGTCAGCTCTCGAGACTGGCTGCCTGAGCGAGCAAGCGTGGACGTCGGCTAGAGGCGGCCGCGCGCCCAGCGGGCCTGGGCGGCGATCTTGTTCGCGAGCTCTCGGTTCGTGTCTATCCGCTCGACGGTCTCAGCCAGCGACAGGCGGCCGTGCCAGAACGACCAGCAGTCGAGCATCAGCGGCCGGCCGCTGATCGCGCCCTCGAGCCGGGACAGCTCCTTGGGCTCGAGCGAGATCCGCTTGCGATAGCGCGAGACCGCGACCTCCAGCAGCCGGGGGTGCCACCGTGCCCGCCGCCCACAGCAGAAAGCCCAGCGACCACAGCCGCGGGCCGCGGCCGGCGCCGGTCCAGTCGACGACCACCCGAGAGGAGCTAGTCATGTCAGACGGTCCGATGGTGCGGCTCGACGCCGCGGGGCGACGACGCTCGCCGCGGACGGTCCCCGGGTTTCTCGCCGGCCGCGCCCCGAAAAACAAGGGCATGCAATATCCGCCAGGTCCGCCGCGGCCAGAGGAGAACATCGTGGTGATGCGCCGTGCGGGCACTGATCGCCACGGGCTGAGGGTGCGGGCGCTGATCGCGGTGCTGTGGCGTGGTGAATTGCGGATCTCAGAAGCGCTGGCGCTCAACGAGACCGATGTCGATGAGCGGCGCAGGTCGCTCCTGATCCGCCACGGCCAGGGCGAGAAGCGTCGTGAAGCGGGGATGGACGAGTCGGCTTCGAGCTAATGGGGGCGTGGCTGACGCACCGCGTTTTGCCGCCGCCTGGGCCGTTGTTCTGCGTGATCGTGATCGATGGTTCGACGCGTGGGCGCCGGTGGGCGGCGATGGCTGCCCGGGGCGATCCACCGTCAGCTCGGACATCCCGATTTGGGGACCACCTCCACGTATCGGCAAAGGATCGATCCCAGCGAGATCATCGACGGCGGCCGCTCACGCCGCCAACCCACGATCCCGGCCACGGCCGGGCTCAGCCGGTAGCTCCGGTGTTCCACGGGCCGCCCGCGGACGGACAGCCCGTCCGGCCGTCATCCACCGACTCCTGCTGTGACCGTCCCGCGCATCGATGCAGCAGCCGACCGCTCTCACCCCGTCGGCGACCGAGCAGAAGCCAGGATCGAGCCGCAGAATTCGCTTCGGAGGTTTCCCGGGGCTCGTAGAAGTTTGAGGTGACGCGGTCTCTCCGGCCCGTCCGCTCCTGATGGGAGCGTGAGAGGCGATCCGGCAGGATCGAAGGAGGAACCGCTGTGAAGTGCAACGTACCGGTCGCCGAGGCGACGCAAGTTGAGGGGTGCTGCCTGGGCGGTGCTGGAATCGCGGCGCTGCTCCTGTACGCTCCCACCGCGGCCGGAAGTCGAACAAAAGGGATTACCAACAAAGGGGGTACCACATGAAGCGGTTCGCAGCCGCGATCGCGGCTGTCGTCATACTGGGGATGGCTCCCGCCGCTCTGGCCGGGGGCACGCTGTCGGGCAAGTACAAGACCACGATCACCGGCAGCAAGGTGTTAGGCGGAGCTCTCAACGGCACCTGGGTGATCAGGTTCACGCCCGGTGCCTACCACGTGACGGACAATGGCAAGGCGATCGTTCACGGCAAGGACACGATTACGGGGAAAGTGATCACCTTGAAGGACGCGCCCGGTCCGAATGCCTGCCCGACCAAGGGCACGTACCGGTTCACATTGAAGGGCAAGACGCTCACCTTCAAGCGAATCCACGATTCCACGTCCAGCAGCTGCATCGGCCGCGGCTTGGTGCTCAAGCACACGTTCACGAAGGCCTAACCGGGGGCGCGTGGGGCCTCACGGCGAGGCCCTACGCGCTCACGCCGGACGCCCGCGAGCGGCCGGATGATTCACCGGCAACCGCGCAGCATCGACGCGGCCGGAACGAGTTGGTGGTGCAGGCTAGCGGTTCGGCCTAAGAGCGATCACCGGGTCAAGTCAGCCGATCAGGACTGTCCGGTGTCCGTCACGGCCGCTGTGGCCGCGCCTGCGTTGCGCCAATTCTCAAGCGCCTCAAGCGCTTCCGCTGTGCGGCGCGTCGGGGGTGCCGGCGCGGGAAAGCGCGCTTGCCGAATGTATGTGGCTTGGGCTGTCAACTCGCTCTCCGCTGGTTCGCCGTCAGCCGGTGATGGCTGCCGACCCTTCGGAGCGGCGGGCGCGGCGTTGCTGCGAGATCGCGAACGCGCCGCCGACCCCGACGAGCGCGAGCCCGAGACCGCCGGCCGCACCGATCCCCGCGTCGCCCCAATCAAAGCCACCGTCGTGAGACACGACGTGCACGACGGTGCCCGGGGCGCGGGTGGGGGTGGCGTACGCGTAGGCGCTCAGCTCAGCGTTGCTGTATGTCGCGCCGGCCGCCTGGTGGCGGGCGAGGTACGCCAGGCGCTCTTGCTGGTCAGCCTGGCGCACCACCGCGCTCTGCGCGGGCGTCGCCGCGGGTAGGATCGGCGGCACGGCCTGGCTTGTCTGCTGGTCGGGGTTGGGACGCGCCACCACCGCGCCGGCTTGTCCGGCCTGGGCCTGCGAGACGGTCGGGGGGTTTAGGTCAAACCGTGCCGAGGCGCCGGGGGCGGCGATCGCGCCGGCCGCGAGGGTCAGCGCGAGCGTCGTTTTGATTGGAAGGTTGCTGGTCATGTTGGCCTCCTGTGGGTTTGGCGAGTGCGGTGTGCGCTCGGATTGGCCGGGCTACTGTGCGGCGCGGCGGTGAGTGCTTGGTTAGTGCTGGTAAGAGGCCGGTAACCGGTCCGCAGATACGTCAAGTTTTTGGTGGTAGAGTCGAGCGGAGGGGCAGTTCGTGGAATTCCGCAACGCAGCGGCCGTCTCGGCTCGGGCTTAGCCTTGTGTCGATAGGCGACCCCGCGGGGCATAGAGGGTGTGGCGAACGAGTTCGGACCGCATACCTCGAAATTTGACCCGCCGGTCCTCGCCCTCAACTGCTCCGAGCTTTCGGCGACGCGTGCCGATGCGAGATTGCCTGCCTCGCGACCGTTGTGGATCGCAGCAAGCCCAGCTACGCAAACGCCCAGTGAGCCAGAAGCTCAGCGGCTGCAGTGGCAGCCCGCGACCCCCCTGCTCGGCAATCAGCCAGTAGCCAAAGCGCAGTGCGATCGCGCTGGTCGAGCCCAAAGAGCCCCACCATCCCGACAGGCCTATGGCCGAGGACCGGGAGGATCGCGAGGACGAGGGCTGTCTCCGCGCGCGCGTGCGCGCTGGCGCTTGATCCACGCAAGCACGTCGGGGCGGCTGGTTGTGGCGCAGGCGTGAGCATTTTCGGCAACCTGAGAGGAGCGTTCTTGGTGGTTGCGCTCGGTCAACGCCGAGACCATGGATCGCCCAGGACGGATCGCTTCCGTCGAGCGCCAGGCCAGCACATCGCTTAGGTGTCCTGCGCGACCACGTACGTTGTCCTTCCCGCCAGGCGAATTTGTTTCGGGATTTTGTTGGGGATCTCCCCCTTTGCAGCACGCCGGTGGAGTGAGATGGTTTTTCGCCTCGCCGCTCCGCCAACCCAGAGGACGGACGAGCGCGACGCGTCTCGCTGTGCGCGCCGCCTAGGAGTGCCATGCCACCAGCGCGCGCTGGCGGCATCTGGGCGCAGGTCAAACGGTTAGCTAAGCGACGAGGAGGATCAGATGGATCGACCGGAGTTCCCAAAGCGAGGCGGTTCGATAATGAACATTTCCAAGCGCAAGGTGTCGGCTTTCTTCGTTGTCGCAGGACTGATGGTGATGCCCCTTGCCGTCAACGCGCGCGGTCAAACTTCCCCCAATTCGACAGTTGCCTCGCCGGGCGCTCAGCCTCGCACTGCCAACCCGCCGTGGTACCCGTCGCTCGAGGCGTTCGAGCATTACGACTCCGGCCGGTCGCACGTCTTCCCCGTGGCGAGGTTCGGTGGCTCGTTCCACGGACGGAACTCTGTGGGCTTTGTCTGGTCCCGCAAGGGCGCGTACCCGTCCGGCTACAACATGTCTTACCTCAACGCCAATGACGCCTTCATCCAGGGCGGCAGCTACGGCGACGTCAACGGCTCGATCGGCCCGTTCGTTGCGAAGGTCGACCCGAAGACCCTGAAGCCGGTCTGGTACAGGCAACTGGCGAACACGCTGCAGACCGGCGAATGGGACTATCCCGGAGCGATGGCAATCGAGAACAACGGCTTTATCTACGTGGTGTCCGGTTACCGGATTTTCAAGGTTAATCCGGTGAACGGGACGGTCGTGAAGACCCTCAAGCTGCCGACCCACGTCTACATGCGCAAAAACTATCCGGACACGCCGCCCACCTATGACACGACCCTGACCCAGGACGCCGTCAACACCTCCTACAACGGCATCAACGCCCTCCCGGACGGGACGATCGTGGTCAAGTCGCTGTACCGAGTAGCTGGGTGCACACTGAACGGACCGTCCGCCCTCCTCGAGTGCCCTGACGCCCGAAACGTTCCGAGATCCGTTCTGATCTCGGTCAACCCGAACACGATGCGGATCATCGACAACATCGCGCTGCCCGCGCCCGCGGGCGCCCGGCCTACCATCACTCGATACCACGGCATTGACTACGTGTACCTGCTGGAGAACACCTCCAACGCGGTGCGTTACTCGGTGCACCATGGGTTCTTCACCCTCGACACCAGCTGGACTCCCGCCGCCGTTCCCTACCCAGGACAGACGACGGGGGGCTCGTTGATCGTCATGCACAACTGGGTCGTCGGCGCGACGAACTCGATTCCTGCTACCGGTCCGCTGACGGTGTTCGCGATTAATCAGAGTGATGCCAATAAGGTCTTCTACCTGCAGCCCTACATCAACGACCCGATCCCGCCGCTGCTAGCCCGCGCATTCAACACCGCCGCCGGAGGCGCGCCGGCGATCAGCTGGGCCGACATGTCACTGGAGGCCGACCCTCAGAACGGTCTCTTCTACGGGGTCGAGACGCTGGCACGCAAGGTTGCAGCATTCAAGCTCACTGCCTCAGGGGTCAAGATTGTCTGGAAGCAAAGCCAGACCACGACCGAGTGGGCCACGCTGATCGGCCCGAAGGATCACCGCGTCTGGGTCGGCACCGACATCCCCGGCGCCGAGATCCCGGGCCAGAACAAGACTGACACAGTAGTGTTCCGCGACGCGGCCACTGGCCGGGAGCTCGCACGCTCGGCGAGGGTCCCGGCGATGACTCAGGGAAGCGCGGTTCAGCCCGGTTACGGCGGAAGCGTGTTCTTCCCCGGCGCCAAAGGGACCTTGATCAAGATGACGCCGCATCCGGTGCGGTGATTGCCACGCGGGGTCTGCACCACGATGACGATGCCGTCGAGTCGGTGGGGGTCCCCGTTCGAGGGCAGGCAACCCCGCAGCGGGTCAAGGCGAGGCTTCTCTTCCACGAAGCTGTGGAAGTGAGACCCTCCGCGCGTCTGCTCAGGCGGCGCACAGGCATCGGAGCAGCGGCGCGCTGCTCGTGGCGACTTCACCTCGCCGAAGGCGCGGGATCGCTACTTGAAGGGGACCGTTACCGGACCAGGCACGGGTCGGTAGACGGCAAAGAAGTCACGGTTGTCCGGGACGAGGTAGCGGGTGGGCGCCTGATTCGGCTGGGGCTCGACCATCGTCGGGTGGAGACCGTGGCGGTGGCTATAGGTGATGAGCGTGTGCCAATCAGGGTTGATGTCGAACTCCATCGCCTTCACGGCGCCGATGTGCTGGAGGATCTTTGCCAGCGTGATCACGGTCTGCTCGTCGGCGACAACGTAGAAGAGGTTCCCGTGACGGTCGATCCCGACACCGGTGCGCGGGACCCGGGGGACCCCGCCGAGCGTGAACCCCCACTGCGGGCTGTTAGGGTCCTCATTCAAGTCGGGGTTTAGTTGTCCGTTCCAGACGATCGGAGCCAGGCTCTGGCGGGCCCAGGCGACGTCCGGCCCCGCGTTCGGACCACCGCTCCACTTCACGATCGCGATGCGCCCGTCGCGATAGCCAATCAGCGTGGCGTTGCCGTCCGTCAGCGGCTCGTTCACCCGACCGTTGTCGGTCGAGCCGTTGTTGCCGTCCGTGGCAGTGAACCCAGCGTTGAAGGTCGCAAGCAGCCGCCCGCGCTGGCCGTACGGAACCATCATCGGCCCGCGCACCGCCGCGTTCGGCGGCTCGTTCGCCCCCGGGTAGTACGCGATCTGGGTGCGCGTATGGTCAAACCAGGCGACGTAGGCGACGATATCCGGATAAGCGAGCTCGGGACGATAGGTCGTCACCAGCACCGGTGGGCCACCCTCGACCGGCGGCCCCGTCGGCTTCCAGACCCCTTCGCCGGGTAGCAGGTGCGGGAAGACCGGCCTGATCGGCGGGGGCAAGGCAGCGGCGTTCGCACGCGCAACCGCACGCGCAACCACGTGCCCGACCGCGGGCGCAATCGCCGAGAACGCCCTCGTGCCGACCACTAGCGTCGGTCCGCCCGCGCGGACCCGGGTGCTCTTCGGGGCCGTCGGCTTCGACCCTCCGCCGCAGCCGCCCGCCACGACCACGCCGGCCACACCGGCTATCAGCGCCGCTCGGCTGACCACTCCCGATCCGATCCCAACGGCAGCGCAGAGGTCGCGCTCACCTTGCTCATTTTAGGTGGACGCGGTTTGTTACTCGGCACCCAAGCTCGCTCCGTCGGGGCCGAAGCGCTCGCCCGCTGCATGCCGGCAGGAATACGAGGTGCGATCGTACGCGAGAGCGATACGTGGGCGGATAGAACCAGGTCGGCAGTCGTGTGGGGCCCACGCTGTGGAGCCAGAGCACGTCTCGGATCTGGGCCATGAGCGCGACTGGACGAGCCTGCGGCTCCGTCCTGCTTCGGCGGCCGTGATCTACCACAGGGAGTCTTCTGGTGGAACGGAAGACGCTGATCTTTGGCCGCCGGCCGGCCTGTCAGCGTCCGTCCGTGGCGTGCTGGTGCTCATGGCTGATCAGCCACCTGCGGCGCTCTGGTCCGCCGACATAGCTGCCCGGCATCTCGACGCCCCGGGTTACCCGATGACAGGGAATCAGGATCGGGATTGGGTTTGCCCCGAGGATGCGTCCGAGCTCGCGCGCCGGGATCTCGAGCGCCAGGTCGCTGTAGGAGCGCTGGGTACCGTAGGGGATCTCGAGGGCGGCGCTGAGCACCGGCACTTGTTCGACGTGCTCCCAGTCGATCTCGGATTCGGGGATGAGAGCACGATCGGAGAAGTAGTGGCCGAGCTGTCCGACGGCCTTGCGCAAGTGGGCGCGGGCATCGCGATTTGCCCGGCGACTGCCGGCGAGCCCTCGAAGGAACTCGAGGTCGCCGTGCTCGGCGAACGCAACACGGGTCATGCCGAGGGGTGTCGCCGCGAGCAGCAAGGGTCCTAATGGGCTTTCGAGTTCGATCGCGGCCGTCCCCGGTGCGCTGAGCATCTGCGGCGAGGTGCCCAAGCGGGCGATGGCGCGTGTTCCGGCGCGCAGGCCGGCGTCATACTCGTGGCATTGCTTGCAAATGCCCTCGGCGCGCAGGTCGGTACTCTCGACCCGGAAACCGCGCTGCTTGAACGGCTCAGGGTCGGGGGGCCCGACCGCGAGATCGAAGATCCGCAGGCAAAGCCGGCACCGGAAATGCGCGTGCTGCTCGGTATTCGTTTCGTAGCGCACCGGCTCGGATGTGCCGAATGCGGCCAATAGCCCCGCTTCGGTGAACTCCGCCAAGGTTGCGTAGACCGTTCCCCGACTAAGGTCGCGCAGCGACTCGCCAGCCCGGGCGAAGACCTCGTCGGCGGACAGGTGCTCGGCCGGACCGCCGTCGAACGTGGCGAGGATGGCACGGCGTTGGGGGGTGCTGCGCATCCCGCGCGCCCGGAGCAGCTCCCCGGCTTGTGCGATGGAACGCCTCATAACGGTCTCCGTCATTTTCACAGAGGTTTTAGGTGCTCAATAAGCGGGCAGCGAGGTAGGACTTTGTCCTACCTAGGAGGTTCTCCATGATCTTGCGGATCGATCGTCTGCAGACCGAGCTCCCGCCGCCCTCGGCTCCTGACCCTATCGGGGCTTCCGCTGTTCAGGAGCTGCTGGGCGGCAAATACGGCGAGATGTCGACCTTCATGAACTACACCTATCAGTCGTTCAACTTCCGTAGCCGCCAGCAGGCCCGTCCGTTCTACGACCTGGTGGCGAGCATCGCGGCCGAGGAGTTCGGGCATATTGAGCTCGTGTCGGCCGCGATCAACACGATGCTCACGGGCTCCGCCGACGGAGCTCCCGGCGAAGCGGGCGATCTCAGCGGCGTCAAGGGCGTCCGCAACACGCAGCACTTCATTGCCGGCGGCGCCGGCACACTAGTCCAGGACTCCAACGCCAAGCCATGGAGCGGGGACTACGTGTTCTCCTCGGGAGACCTGATCGAGGATCTGACGCACAACTTCTTCCTCGAGACGGGCGCACGCAACAACAAGCTGAAGGTCTACGAAATGGTCGAGCACCCGGCCGCCCGTGCGCTCACCGGATACCTGCTCGTCCGGGGTGGCGTCCATCAGGTCGCGTACGCCCGCGCGATCGAGCGGCTCACCGGAGCCGATCTGATGAAACTGTTCCCCTCGCCTCGGATTCCCACAGAGAAGATCCCTGAGTGCCAGCCCCACATCGAGCGCGGAGAGCACCTCAAGCTCTACCGCTTCTCACCCCATGACTATCAGGAGATCGCGGCGGTATTCAACGGACCCCACCCCGAGACCGGCGAGGAGCTGAGGATCGCCGAAGAGATACAACCCGAAGGCGCACCGCCGTTCGATCTCCCGGCTCAGCCGGCGGTGTTCACCCCCGGACCCGAGCCCGAGGAGATCGCCCAGATCGCCGCCCGGCTCAGGCAGGCCGCGGGCCTGCCCAAGGAGCCGACTGGCGTCGTCGCAAACGACGGACGCAGCGTCGTCGGCAAGGTCAAAGACGCGTTCACCTGACCACGTGATGGGCGACGGGCGGCGCGCCGAACCGAAGCGCCGCTCCGTCGCCGCACGGGTCCATCCTGGCCGCCAGGTTCCTGAAAACGACGCGGTGCCGCTACTCCAACAAGGAGGGGTTCGGACGCGGCTACGCGACGCCGATCCCAAAAAAAGACCACGTCGACCAGCCGGTTTCCGTACGTGGCCTTTAGTCGCCGCCCGGCTTTTGCGGGCAACCCGCAGCCCTTCGCGGGGATCCTCGGCCGACCGCAGATCCTCCCGTTTGACTCCAGGCAGAAGCTTTGTCATACGCACAATGGTGACCGGTTCGCCGGCTGACCGACGTCGAGCGGCACTTGAGTCGTGCTGGAGTCGGGCTTCGGGGACAACGTCGGCATTCGGCTTTGGCCGCGTGCCAGCAACGGCGTGGCTTGGCCGCATGTGGCTTAGGGCGGGTTGTCAGCTTAGATCGCGTCAAGCCGCCGGGCCGCCCGTTGCAAGTAGGAGATCGTCTGTAACGCATTTCGATAGCAGTCCTGGGGCCGGCAACTAGCCGTCAAGGCAGCCAAACACTCCTGCTCGTTCGACAACGCGAGTGTCGCAAGCGACGCTGCCCCCTTGGATGAGGGGCGAGGGCTGCGGCGTCTCGGCTCGTACGCACAAGTTTCGGCGCCGCGATATAGCTCCGGACTTTCGCTCACGGGCGGGGCCGGCGGTGTGGCCGCAAGCGTTCAGCCGGCGTGCTGCAAGGAGTCCAAAGTCCAACTCCGCTGATTGGGGCTGGCTATCGTGGACGGGCGATGCCGCCGGGGACGCATTACGCGAAGAGCGGTGATGTGAACATCGCCTACCAGGTAGTTGGCGATGGGCCGTTCGACCTCGTGTTTGTGCCCGGGTTTATCTCGCATCTGGACCTGCAGTGGGCCGACCCACGCATCGCGCGCTTTCTCAATCGGCTGGGATCCTTCTCGCGGCTGATCCTGTTCGGCAAGCGCGGCACGGGGCTTTCTGACCCGGTGGCGGCGCCAGCGCCGCTGGAGGACCGCATGGACGACGTTCGCGCGGTGATGGATGCGATCGGTTCAGAGCGTGCCGCGCTGCTTGGATTCTCCGAGGGCGGACCGATGAGTGCTCTGTTCGCGGCTACCTATCCCGAGCGGACGCGTGCTCTGATCCTGTGCGGCACCTTCGCGACCGGAACGCTTGATCCTGACGACAGCCCGGGCGGGCGGCGTTGGGTCGATGCATTCCGGCACCTCTTCGATTTGGTCGAGCTCTGGGGTGAGGGCCGCACGCTCGGGGTGTTCGCGCCAAGCGCTGACAGCGAGAGCGACCGCATCGGGCGCGGGATCTTCGAGCGCTCGGCGGCCACCCCGCAGATGACCCGCACTTTGCTGACCATGGCTGTCGACACCGACGTTCGGGACGTCTTACCCAGTATCCGTGTGCCGACCCTGGTGCTTAACCGCGAGAGCGAGTTCGTGCCCGTCGAGCACGCTCAGTATCTCGCCGAGCACATTCCCGGCGCACGGCTAGTCGTACTGCCCGGAGCTGATCACATTCCGTTCTATGGCGACGCGGGCGGTTATGCCGAGGAGATCGAGGAGTTCCTCACCGGCGCTCGCCATGCGCCTACGTCGGATCGCATCCTGACGACCGTGATGTTCACCGACATCGTCGGCTCCACCGATCGCGCGGCGGCCCTCGGCGACGCGCGTTGGCGTGAGCTCATGGCCGCTCATGATGAGCTGGTTCGCTCGGAGCTCGGGCGCCACCGAGGCCACGAGGTCAAGACGATGGGCGACGGCTTCCTGGCCACCTTCGACGGACCCGCGCGCGGGATCCGCTGCGCGCGACGGATCACGGACCAAATGGGAAGACTGGGCATCGAAGTACGGGCCGGGCTCCACACCGGCGAGTGCGAGCTCATCGGCGACGACATCGGCGGTATGGCCGTCAACATCGGAGCGCGGATCGGAGCGCTCGGGGGCCCGAACGAGGTGCTCGTTTCGAGCACGGTCAAAGACCTCGTCGTTGGCTCTGGCATCTCGTTCACGGATCGCGGTGTGTATGAACTCAAGGGCGTGCCCGGAGAATGGCGCCTCTTCGCCGTAGACAAAAGTGGAGACACCGGCCAGTAGCCCGGCTCATGCCCGAGGCCCGAGACCGCCTCGAGCCATTACCGACTCCTGAGAGCACGCGCGTCGTGCGGCCCTCGCAACGCCAGGGCGAAGGACAACCGCTGCAAAAGCACGTGGGACTGGCGGACCAGCAGTGCAGTCTGGGCACATCGGGCCGGCTGAGACTCCCCCCTGCACGAGGACGAGGTGTCTCGCGACGACCAAGCCGCCGGCCGTACAAGACTGCCGCTCGTGGCCCCGAGCGGAAGCCCGCCTACGGTTTGGCAGCGAGCGCGAAGGAGCGACGTATACGCCGCTATGACGCCATCGTTCGCAGTAACGGCTCGAGCGTGGGCGCTGCCGCTCCGATCGAGGCCCACGCGCGAGAGATCGTGCCGTCGCTTCCGCGAAGCCGACGTCTACGGGAGCTACTGGGTCGCCCCTATGAGTCGTCGGCCAAGACGAGCGCCACGGTTGCCGCGTCGCACCGCGCGCTCTGTGACCGGCTCGTCGGTGCCACCACTGCTCGTTTTCGCCGAGTCGGATGCCTCGTTGAGCCCAGGCGGCGGCGACGCCTTGGTGGCAAACCACTCCTCCGATGGGGGCGTCCGTCGCGAGTTCTCCTGGCGGGATGAGTCGTCCACCGTTCGGTGCACTGGCGACTGCTTCGGCTGGCCGAGCACGAGCGCGCCGCCGTGCGCGGGCTCGGTGCTAGTGGTCGTCCGATCCAGGGTGTCACGGCGGTCAATCCGGGCGATCTCGTGTATCGGATCGTCACAACGCATGAGTCCTGACGCGACCACTCACTTTGCTGCTTTATTCAGGCGTCTCGACCCGGCGGATGTCGTCGCTGCTGCTCATCATCCGGTCCGGGGGGTTGATGAGGGTGGATGCGGCGCGGCCGACCGTCAAGGCGCGGCGGAAGCCCGTGCTCGCCGGATATTGTCTGATGCCTAAATGAGATCTTGGGTGGGTGCCGGGCTCAGCACTTGCACGGCCTCGTCGATCGTGTGGAAGATCCGATCTTCGCCAAGCCGGTCCAGCAGACCGGACCGGCCGGCCATTTCGATCACGGGTTGACGGGCGTCCGCGAGGGCTAGGTCGACTCCTGCTGAGCGGAGTGTTCCGAGCAGTTGCCCGAGCATCTCGGCGCTCGTGATGTCCAGACTTTCGTTGGCTCCAAGGTCCAGGATCACTGTCTTCGGTGCAGGATCGCTCGTGCCCACGAGTTGCTTTGTCCGGTCTCGAACCGGTGTTGCGTTGGCGTAGAAGAGCGGCGTCTCAAGCCGCAACACGAGCAGGCCGGGGATGCTCTCGTACTCCGGATGCCGATTGACGTCGCCGTAGGCGCCGGGTGCTTCGGGTGCCCGGCCGAGCAAACTCAGGTGCGGTCTGGTGGAGTGCCAGATCACGAGCAGCAGCATTGATGTCACGCCGATCACCAGGCCGGGGAGCACGTCGATCGTGATCACCCCGATCAAGGTCGCCAGGCCAAGCCAGAACTCGACCTGCCGCTCGCGGCGGTAGCGGCGGAACTCCGCGACCTTCCACAGATGCGAGACGGCGTGGATGATCAGCGCCGCGAGGACCGCCTCGGGAAGGTTCTTGAAGACGGGCGTGAGCAGCAGCACGGTAATGACGATGAGCACCGCCGCGATCAGCGGCGAGACCTCGGAGCGGGCGCCGGCGCCTTCGTTGACCGCCGACTGTGAGAGGCTGCCCCCCGCCCGCCAGCCCACCGACGAAACCTGAGCCGGCGTTCGCGACCCCGAGCGCGATCAGCTCCTGGTTGGGGTCGATCTCGTAGCCGTACTTGGTCGCGAAGTTGTCCGCGGCGCCGAGAGACTCGCTGAAGATCACCAGCAGCATCCCGGCAGCGGCCGCAACCAGGGCGGCGACGTCGCTGCTCTTGACGCTGGGGACGGCCGGAGTCGGAAGGCCACTTGGGACGTGACCGACGATCTCTACCCCGTGCTGTGACAGGTCGAGGAGACCACTTATCGCGATCCCGAGCATCAACGCCAGCAGCCCTCCCGGCACGCGAGGGGCGAAGCGCTCGGCCGCGAACAGCAGGGCAAGCGCCGCGGCACCGACGGCCAGCGTCGCCGCGCTGGTATCGCCGAGGTGCGCCACCATGTGGATGAACTGCGCGATGATGTCGCCCGAACCCTTCTTGATACCGAACAGCTTGGGCAGCTGACTGACCGTGACGAAGATCGCCAGCCCGAACACGAAGCCCTCCATCACGGGCCGCGACAGAAACTGCGCGACGAATCCCAGGCGCAGCAGTCCCGCGACCAGGAACAGAGCGCCGCACAACAGGACCAGGACGGCCGCGTCGGAGGCGTAGTGCGAGGCGTCCGGTGGCGACAAGCCCCCGACGGACGACGCGAGTAGGACGGCGGCCGCCGAGGTCGCGGCAGCGACCAGGTGACGGCTGGTCCCGAACAGCGCGTACGCGGCTAGGGTCGCCAACAGCGTGTATAGGCCGGCCTGCGGTGGAGACCCGCGAGCCCGGCGTACGCGATTGATTCTGGGACCAGCAGGCCCCACACCGTGGCGCCGGCACGACGTCGAACCGCAGGAAGCTCCGGTCGTAGGCCGGCAGCCAGACCAGGATCGGCACAAAGCGGCGAACTCCGGACGGCTTGGGGGGCGGCCCACCTTCGCGAATCCGTCGAGCGCGCTCGATCAGCCACCCCGGACGCCCGCGCAGCTAATCATCGTGAGGCTCGCGTCGTGGAGCTCCCTGTCTATCCGGCCGGGCGGTCATGCGTCCGTTATCAGTGCTCCGCGAACACCGTGGCCCAGTCGTTCTTGATGCTGACCACGGTCCAGCCGTCGGTTTTCGCTCGCTCGAGCGATTTCTCGGCCCCCGCCGTGTAGTCGAACTCGCGATCCTGATCGTCGTGGAGCACGAGCAGCCGTAGCCCGTGACCGTCGGGTCGACGGGTGTAACGCAGCATCGGAATATCACCGTTGGAATTGCCTCCCGCCACGATCGGACGCCGGCCAACCCGGCTCCAAATTCGTACCGGCTTGGTTGGGCCGTCGTCGAACACGTCGGGTTTGTCCAAATACACGAGCGTCCCGCCGTGCTCGTCCTCCTGGTAGCTCAACGCATTCGAGCTGCCGATCACGCGCTCGGCCGGAATCCCGTAGATCTCGTCGGTGACCGGACGCATGAAGTCACGGTCACCGCCGGAGGCGATGAACGACGTGAACCCGTTGGCCTCGAGGTAGCGCAGCAGTTCGATCATCGGCACGTAGCCGCACTCTCGATAAGTACGGCCGAGCGTCGGGTGCGGACCGCACAAAAATTGGGACGCGACCTCCTCGTAGGTCTCGACCGTCATCCCTCCGAACGCGCGCAGGATGCCGCCGACCAGCACCTTCACGTCGCTGTCATCACCGTGATAGTGCTTGGTGATCACCTCGCCCAACCAGGCGTAATCGCGCTCGTATGCGGCCTTCCAAGGCTGCCGGACACGTAACGAGGCGTCAGCCTCGCACATCTCCGCAAACCGGTGCAGGATGAACCCCAGCTCGATCGGCATCGGCTTCTCACACCACAACGTGCCGTCGTTGTCGAACACGGCGATTCGCTCGCCCGGAGGGACGTAACCCGCGCCCCCCTCGGTGGTCACCTGCTCGACGAACTCAACGATCGCCCCGCGCGTCGGCGTGTCGTTCCACGAGGGCAGCACTTCACCGACTGGTCCTTGCCCACTGTTGTTGCTCATGCCGGCTCTAGTCTCGGGCGAACGCCATGCGAGCCTCGTTCGCCAGGTCGACGAACGGCTGGCCGCTCACGTCGATGACGGCGCGCTCGATCGTGCCGCCGAGGAACGCCCACGGGTAATCGCCCGGATAGTCGTCGGTGACTGGTTCGGCGCCCTCCTTACCGATGTTCAGACCCTCGCCGGCGATCGAGAACTTGCCCGGCTGGGTCTTGATCCTGCTCTCGCCCACCTGTTTGTCGCCGATGTGCAGCGTGAGTGTGCCCTCTGTGGGCGTCGCGCTCCCCTCCTTCTCAAAGGACGAAGACAGGACGACGTGGCCGGTGGGGACCGGCTCGCTGGACTCCACGATCTGTTCGTCCAGACCAACGAAGTTGTAGACGTACTTGAGCTTGCGGTCCTTGATGTAGAGCGCGTGGCCGCCAAACCGCGAACCATGGGCAAACAGGACGCCGCCCGCCTCCTCCGTGTCGATCGTTACCTCGACCGCGATCGTGTACGAGCGGCCCCGGATGTTCGGGGCGACCGACTCGGGGATCTCCGCCCCGCCTGGGTAATACACGTAACGGCTTCGCGGCTTTGAAAGCTGCGGACGCTCGGTAGTCAGGATCTCCACCGCGTTACGGTTCTCGAGCGGCAGCGCCTGATAGCGGCCGGCCTCCGACCACCACAGACCGATCAGCTCCTGGAGCTTCTCCGGGTGCTGCGTGGCGAGATCATGACACTCGGTCGGGTCGCTGCTCGTGTCGAACAGCTCCCAGCGCTGGGTCGCGTAGTGCGCCCACATGTCCGGCGCCGCGGGCGTGACAGACGCCGCCTTCCAACCCTGGTGCCAGATCGCGCGCGTGCCGCCCATCGAGTAGAACTGCGTCTGCTTGTCGGTCTTCGCCCCGGCGTCGTCGAAGGTGGCGGCGAAGCTGACGCCTTCGATCGGGTACTGGGTGTAGCCCTTGACCACCTCGGGCGGCTCCACGTCCAGGCACTCGTAAAGCGTCGGCACGATGTCGACAGCGTGCGCGTACTGGCGCCGAACGCCCCTGTCCTTGATCTTGGCCGGCCACGAGACGATCAACGGGTCGGCCGTCCCGCCCTCCCAGTTGCCGTAGCGCTTCCAGAGCTTGAACGGCGTATTGAACGCCCACGCCCAGCCGGTCGGGTAGTGGTTGTAGGTCCGAGGGCTGCCGAGAACGTCGAGGTACTTGACGTTGTTCTCGATGTCGTCCGGGATCCCGTTGAAGTACGCGTTCTCATTCACCGATCCATTCGGACCGCCCTCGCCCGAGGCGCCGTTGTCGGACACCAGTACGATGATCGTGTTCTCGAGATAGCCGGCGTGCTCGATGTACTCGAGCAGCCGCCCGATCTCATGGTCGGCGTGGCTGAGGAACCCGGCGTACACCTCGGCCATCCGGCAGAACAAGCGCTGCTCGTCCGCGGATAGCGAATCCCACGGACGCACCGTGTCGGCCTCCGGCCACCCCTTGCTTCCATCGGCGCTCTTCTCGTCGATGTACGGGTTGATCGGCGAGAGCTCGGCCTGTTCGATGACGATCCCGAGCTTCTTCTGGCGCTCGAACACCATCTCGCGGTAGGCCTCATAGCCCATGTCGAACTTGCCCTTGTACTTGTCCGCCCACTCCTGGGGGGCGTGATGCGGCGCGTGGCAGGCGCCCGGGCAGAAGTATAAGAAGAACGGCTTTTCCGGCGCGATCGCCTTGGAGTCGCGGATGAACGACAGCGCATGATCGGTCAGATCCGTGGTCAGGTGATAACCCTCCTCGGGTAGCGCCGGCTGCTCTTCCGGATGGTTGTCGTAGACCAGGTCGGGATACCACTGGTTGGTCTCCGCACCAAGGAACCCGTAGAAGCGCTCAAACCCGCGACCGACCGGCCACTGGTTCTTGACGGACGCCAGGTTCATCTCGTCCTCCGGCGTCAGATGCCATTTACCGGTCATGTACGTGTTCCACCCGCGCTCGCCCAGCACCTCGGCGATCGTCCCGCACTCGAACGGAACGTGTCCATTCGAGCTGGGGAAGCCAGACGCGGCCTCGGTAATCGTCGCCATCCCGTTAGTCGTGTGGTTACGGCCGGTCATCAGGCACGAACGCGTCGGCGAGCACAGCGCCGTCGTATGAAAGTTGGTGTACAGCAAGCCGCGCTCAGCGATCCGGCTGATGTTCGGAGTCTCGATCAGACCGCCGAACGGCTCCATCGCCGAAAAGCCGACATCATCGAGCACGATGTAAAGGACGCTCGGGGTCCCCTCCGGCGCAATCGGCTGCGTGTAGGGGCCCCAATCCGGCACCGATTCCGTCACATCGACATTGACCACACCCCTAAACGGCTTCGCCATCAGCTCACGTCCTTCCTCGATCGCAAACGCTCGAAACCAGCGCAGCCACGCCCCCTTCCTGCTGGAGACAGAACCGCGCTCGTGGAAAATAACCTACCTTCCAGATCGTACGCGGCAAGCGAGATCTCTGCGGGCCGCCGTGCGAGCCCGTTCGACGGGACACCTCAGCCGCGGATAGACTCGCTGCGCCGGCCTTGAGACCTCGCCTCCGTTCAACTACTACGTGCTTCCCAACGTGAGCGCCGCTCGAGATTCGAAGGCTCGCTGATGGGCCAGGCGATCGGGCAGGTCCTCTCGTTCGGCGTCGGCGTCGCGATCAGCCCGGTCCCGATCATCGCCGTAGTGCTGATGCTCGCCACTCCACGGGGGCGGATCAATGGTCCTGCCTTCCTCGCGGGATGGGTAGCCGGGATTGCCGTGCTCGGCACGATCGTGCTGCTGGTCGCCAGCGGGGCGAGCGCCAGCAAGCACGGAACGCCGGCGTCCTGGGTCAGCATCCTCAAGCTCGTCCTCGGCGCGTTGTTGCTCCTCCTTGCCGCAAAGCAATGGCAGGGGCGTCCCCGAGGCGAGAGGGCGCCGCAGCTGCCGACGTGGATGAAGACCATCGACACATTCACCTCGATCAGGTCCGGTGGGGTGGGCGTAGCGCTGTCTGCGGTCAACCCGAAGAACCTGCTCCTGGTCGTGGGCGCCGCGGCCGCGATCGCGCAGAGCGGGGCGAGCACCCTGAGCCAGGCCGTCGCACTGATCGTGTTCATCGTCATCGCTACCCTCGGCGTCGGCGCGCCGGTCGCGATCTACTACCTCCTGGGCGAGCGCGCGACCAGGATCCTGGGCGAACTTCACGACTGGATGGCGAGGGAGAACGCCACCATCATGGCCGTGATCTGCCTGATCATCGGCGCGAAGCTGATCGGAGACGCGATCAGCGCCCTCGCAAGTTAGAGCTCTCTCCCACGGCAACCGGATCTGCGATGGCCCGGAGCCCGGGGTTGTCGGCCCTCCAACCCGATCGTGCCGTCTCTACGATCCCGGGGGTGAACGGAGCGGACATGGTCGAGATCCCCGCCGGCCGCTTCCGGATGGGCACCGCCGACTTCTATCCAGAGGAGAGGCCCGTCCGCGAGATCGAGGTCGACGGCTTCGCGATCCAGCGCGGCCCAGTCACTGTCGCCCAGTTCGCCCGCTTCGCCGAGGAGACCGGCTACCTGACACTCGCCGAGCGCCCGCCGGACCCGGACGACTATCCCGACGCCGACCCCTCGCTCCTGGTACCGGGATCGGCCGTGTTTCACCCCACCCCCGGACCGGTGCCGCTAAATGACCCCACCCGCTGGTGGGCGTACGTCCCCGGTGCCAGCTGGCGCCACCCGTGGGGGCCAGACAGCGACAACTCCGGACGCGACGATCACCCCGTCACCCACATCACATATCAGGACGCCGCCGCGTACGCCAACTGGGCCGACAAGATCCTCCCGAGCGAGGCCGAATGGGAGTACGCGGCCCGAGGCGGACTAGAAGGTTCGATGTTCGCCTGGGGAGACGAGCATCGTCCCAAAGGCGAGCTGATGGCGAACTTCTGGCAGGGCGACTTTCCCTGGCGCAACATTGGCGCCAAGAGATGGCGCGGCACCTCCCCATTCGGCCTATTTCCCCCCAACGGTTACGGACTCTACGACGTGACTGGAAACGTATGGGAGTGGACGACCGACTACTACTCGCCCCGCGGAGCCGGAACCGGATCGACGGGTAGCCCGTGCTGCACACCACCACTCAACCCGCGGATCGAAACCGCCGCCGCGAGCTACGACATCGGTCGCCCGGGCGTGCACATCCCCCGCCGGGTGATCAAGGGCGGCTCACACCTCTGTGCCCCCAGCTACTGCCTACGCTACCGACCCGCCGCGCGCCAACCCCAGGCGATCGACACCTCCACCAGCCACATCGGCTTCCGCTGCATAGAGCGCTAGGCCAACAGAGTCCGCCCCAATCACGCCGCTTGGACGCGGTCACCGCTCCCGCCGGCTTAGCGCCAGTCCTGCAGTGCTGCTCCTCAATCAGGCGGAAGCGGAAGTGCAACCCCGCCGCTCGCGCAACGGACGACGACCTCCAGCAGCGATCCGCGCGGGGCGGCGCGCTCCTGCTCGCCCAGCACAAGCCGGCTGTCTCGCCAACCAGTCGACGCCCCAGTCCCGGCCCCAAAGGGGGGGCCGTGTGACTGATTTCCTCGCGGTTGCGCCATCGATCTGGCGACCCGTCTTGGCGACGAGGGAGGCGTCAGCGCGCTGACTAGCGGACGAGTCCGGTATCCACGACCGTGGCCAGCTGCGCCACCTCCCGCGGCGAGCCCAGCTGGGCGGCCCTCAGCCCCAGCCCCCTCAGACGCTTGCCGGAATGCAGCACCGCCCGCAGCGAGCCGCCGAAGCGATGCGCGGTCCGGGCCAGCGCCAGCACCGTCGCCTGCGGGACGTGCCAGAGCTGCGCTACCACCACCTCCCGCCGCCCCCGACGCCCTAACACCGAGACCACCATCGCCCGATGCGCCGGCAACACCACCCCCGACACATGATGACTCAAGACGGACAGATCGAGCTTGCCCCACAACCCCCCTGAGCCCGAAGCGCCGCACGAGAACCCGCGGTATGCCGCACCAACGGATGACGCACCCCATTAGCCACCAACACGAAGCCCGACACCCCCTTCAGGTGACCAAGCGCGAACTGCAGCATCCCCGGCACCGAAGCAGCCATCCTGCGCCCCGCCGCCGACGCCGGAGAAGCCCACACCCCCACCGCAACCGCCGCCGACCCCAACCCAGCCTTCAACAACCACCGCCGACCCACCGGCGTCTCCAATAACTCCTCAAACAAGAGCCGCGACTCGCCGTCCACGCTCGGCGAGTCCACGGCCATCAAGACGCCCCTTTGGATCTCATATCGAGCCCGTCATCACAAACGCCGCTCACCACCCATACGTCAAGACAACAACGCCCCTTCGACGCACGACGGCATGGCCAAGAGCCCCAACTAGCGCTGAGGTCGATTCTCTCAGGGAGCCACCGCCTGCGTCAAGCACCGCAGCCGCCGCTGTCCGGGCGCCCATTACAACCCTTTCACCTTTTCCGCGGGAAGTAGCTAAGCTAAGCGTGGCGTGCTCGCCTAGTCCGCTCGTCGATCGCGCCACCGTCGCAGCCCGGCGGCGGCCCTACTCGATCGGTCCCCTGGCATTTATCAGAGGTGCAGTGCAGCACGACCTTGTACCAATGTGCATGGAACCAGTCCCAGTTCGTCGCGCTCGAGTTCGGGAAGTCCGTCAGGGTTCCATCAAACAGGTTCGCGAGCGGCGGCACTCCCTTCTCTAGCAACGACTCTCCTGTAATGCTGACGCCAATCGGTAGGTCCCCCCAGTCCTCCTGAATCTGCACACCAACATCCCAATTCGAGCCAGGCGGCGAGTAACCCTGGGCCAGGAGGTACGGGTGGTCAGCGGGACACTGGTAGGCGGGCACGTACTCGTTTGAGTGAGCTCCTGTCAGAATGCGGAGTGGGAAGGCGGTCACGGTGCAGTCCGTGTCGCCCGGGTCAGAGCAGGGGGCAACGAAGGGGTTAGCGTTGCTCCCATCTCCCGTGACACCGCTGGGCCCCCCTATGCCCGGCGGTAGTGGAGCCCCTCGCAACCGCTTCGAGGGGAGCACGCTGGCGTGGTCCGCGCGGCACGTCCTGCTCACGGAGTCGGTCGCGCTCGCGTAGATCAGGAGCTTGCGCAGCCCCCGCGCGCATGACACTCGGTCGCGACGTCCGTACAACACGACCTCGCTTCCACTGCCTCTAACGAGCACGGTCGCATCCGCGCTCCTGTCGATCAGCATGTCAGCGCCGGCGCCTCCGACCAATGTGGCACGCGGGCCACCCCACACCCATGCCTTCCCGCTCCCCAATCGGACCGTCACGTTGTTGCCAGGCGCGAAGACGTAGTCCTGTTTACCACCCCCGAACACCGTCTCGTTGGACCCCAACGCCGCGATGTAGTTCGTCCGGTGCGGGACGCCGAACAGCCACGCCCCGTTGCCCGTCGCGACGATCGTATCGCCGCCGACCCGAGCGCCAGGATCCGACGCCACGATTCGCTCAGCCAGACGGACATTCGCAGGCTGTGCGCGCGCGTGCGCGCAGAGGACCAAAGCCAAAGCCAACACCCCGCCCACGATGACTGACGCAACGACACGGCGGCTACCCGCCCCCGTCGGTTCGACGGCGCGCGCACACGCGCGCGAGCGACGATCTACGACGATGTTTGACACACGAGCCGGCATCACATCCTCCTCCTCAAGTCGAGCCCCGCACGGGATCACTGAGCCCGCAGCGCCGCGAAGCGCGCACGTCCCCACGATAGGAACAACGTGCCTCGGACGCCCCGGCACGACAGAAGGAACCCCATGCTGACGCCCATATTCTTGCACGCGCAACACGCCGGACAACTGCACTGCAGCCGACCGGAGCCTCGCGGCACCCACCCGAGGTGCAGTGAGCTCGGCCTAATCGAGCTGCTGGCCGTCGTCCGGCCCAGCGCCGGCGCGTGCAATCGTCCGCCGAGTCGACGCGCTGATGACTCCCTCGTCGCCAAAGCGCTCGCAGGTGACAAGGCTGCGCCAAGGCGAAAGCAATCACCGGCGCTGACGATCGCCGCCGCTTGAATGCAGCAGCGGGCGGTCGCCGAATGCGCGCGGGTGGATCACGCCTGTTCCGGCCACGGGCGCCCGGTTACCGCTCCGCTGCTGGACCGATAGCTGGTCACTTCGCGTGTCCTGCTTCTGGGCGAACAGCGGGTTCGCGGGTGAGCGGCGGTTGACGCCTGCCTCGTGCGCAGCGCAGTGCTCGAGAGCTCGCGAAGTCGTCCCCTGGGTGGTGCTGTTTGGGAGCCCGGTAGTGGTGGTCGGGCTTGAGTCGGGTGCCGGGCTGGGGTTGACGGCTGGGCCGGTTATTCGTGGAGCGCGTTGCGGTAGCAGCGGATAAGTCGGCGCAGCTCGGTGATCCCGTCTTCGCCGAGGATTGTGGCGTTCTCGAGGTTGTATTGGCGGCTGCTGTCGTTGATCGTGTCGAGCACCGCCTGCCCGTCATCTGTGAGGATCAGCAGCGGTGAGCGCTGATGGTCGGGGTTGGGTTGGAACGTCGCGAGGCCATCGGCGACGATCGCGTCAGCGACGCGCTGGACGCTCTGGCGTGTGAGCCCGAGACGTCGGGCGATCGTCGGGACGCTGAGCCGGCCGGTCGCGGCTATCCACATCACTTGCCAGCGCGCCTGGGTCTGGCCGGCGCGCTTGGCGATTTTCTCACCGTCGCGGCGCAGCGCGCCGGCGAGTTCGAAGATCTCGGCGACTAGGTGCTGCATCTGGGCATTGCGCTGCTCGTCCTTCACGCCGC
The DNA here is from genome assembly GCA_963731355.1 of uncultured Solirubrobacterales bacterium. Lineage (GTDB taxonomy): Bacteria > Actinomycetota > Thermoleophilia > Solirubrobacterales > Solirubrobacteraceae > Palsa-465. Next base: position 495,088 of record CAVSUS010000014.1, read on the forward strand.
CGGAAGCGTATCACATGCTGTCATGAAGAATATAGTCTGTCATCTTGACAATATCATGTCAACAGGTTAGGATGCTCCCGCTCATCCCGACCAACAAAGGAGCACCCGATGTCAACGACCACCATCCCGCAGACCTCTTCACAGCGCGACGAAACCAGACGAGGATTCGGGATCTATCTGGCGTTCATCCCTTGGATCGTGTTCGGCTTTGCGACGGAGCATTCCACCCTGAAGCTCGCCGCCAGCGGCGCACTGGCCATCTCCATGCTGATCGCCGCACGTTCGATCCGCGCGGGGGCGCCTAAGCTGATCGAGCTGGGTGCCGTGCTCGCGTTCGCCAGCTTCACTGTGGTCGCGTTCACGGCCGACGCCGCGACGGGCGCGTTCGTCGCACGCTACGCCCGTGCGATCGCCGCCGCCGTCCTGTCCACGATCGCGTTCGGCTCGCTGTTGCTCACCCCCTTCACCGAGCAGTACGCCCGCGAATCGGTTCCCCATCAGCTCTGGTCCACACCCCAGTTCAAGCAGATCAACCGACAGCTCACGACGATGTGGGCACTGGTATTCGCCGCAATGATCCCGGCCCACGTGATCGCGGGCGCGATCGACACCCACCGCGCCAACCTGATCTTCAACTGGGCGATCCCGATCGCCCTCGTCGTCTGGGGCGTCAAGCACACCACGGCCATCAGCGACACCGCCGAAGCACAGTCGTGAACGCAATCGCGCTCCCCCGCGAGAAACGCATTCCAGCACGGACTCCACATCTGCGACCGGCTCGCCAAGATCGCCGGCATGCGCTACCCGCGGTCAAGGCCGCTCGCGCATGAGGGCAAGCAGGATCCGCCCGACGGCGCGGTCGAGGCACCGCTGCAGGCGTGTAATCGATCGCGCTGTCGGGCATACAAAAAACCTGCCCCGCGACTGCCACGCGCACGTCGGACCATGCTCGCCGCTCACCTCCGTTGCGAGGTCAGCAGGTGACGCTCCACTGCACCGTCCGGAGCTGTTCGAGGCGTTCGGGCTGCCGATGAGTTTTCCGCCGTCCCCGGGTCTCAACGAGGACCAGGTCAATGCGAAGGAGGTTCGATGATGGTTGGGACGGAGCAGGAGTGGCAGGCGGCGCGCAAGGAGCTGCTCGCGGCCGAGCGCGAGCTCGAGGAGCACGCGACGCGGGTCGCGCAGCTGCGGCGGGAGTTGCCGTGGGTCCCCGTCGAGAAGGAGTACCGCTTGGCGACTGAGGACGGGCCGAAGTCGTTGGCCGAGCTCTTCGAAGGACGCTCGCGGCTGCTCATCTATCACCTGATGTTCGGGGAGGAGTGGGAGGTGGCGTGCCCCGGATGCGCGTCGCTCGCCCGACGGGCTCAGCGGCACGGTCGCCCACCTGAATCACCGCGACGTGACACTAGTCTGCCTGTCACAGGCGCCGCTCGCGAAGCTCGTCCCGTACAAAGAGCGGCGCGGATGGACGGTGCCATGGGTGTCCGCTTACGGGAGCGACTTCCTGTTCGACTATGGCTTCTCGTTTCGCGGGGAAGAGATGTCGGGCATCGTTCGCGAGGAGTTCGACATGGGCCAGCTGCTCCGCGAGGCACCGCGATGGCTGCGCGACTATCGCGAGGAGGTGGGGGCGCCGGACCTCGAGTCGGCCGTTTCTGTCAGCGCGGGGTGGAGCGTGTTCGCGATGCGGGACGGCGCCGTCTACAACACCTACCGCGTGTATCCACATTCGCGCATCGTGACGCCGCTGTTCTCCCCGCTCTTCGACCTGCTGCCGACAAAGTAAGTCCAGCGCGCGCCCCGCCTAAAGCAGGGTCGTCCAGACCTTGTTGCATAGTCCTCCCAGCTGTTCCCGTCGACCCAGCCGCCCATTCCCCTGCGCGCCCATCCTGGCACCTCCTCGGCGTCCCCACAGGCATTCCGTCGCGGTCGACGAGGGTCCCGCAAACGCGCGGAAAGCAGCAACCACCGGGAGCACGCGACGCGCTCGGCGCGCGACTGCTCCCGGGACAACTTCAGCCATGCCGTCGCCTGACGACCGCGTAGCTGCTCTCGGCCGCCACCTGCAACCTTCGGCCCGGCAAAGCCAGGGATGCGGAAAGTCGCCAAGGCGATCGCGCGCCGCGTCGCGGCCACAAGACGAAAGGGATCGTGCGAAGCCGGCGTTGGCGATGCCATGCGTGTAGCGATTGCATCAGTTCGCTCTGCGCGCCAGCGACCTGCACCCGGCTGTCGCTCTCGCCACCGGTGCCTATCAGCCCAGTCGGCCCCTGGATGGCGTTCGGTCCCTCCCGCTGCTGCGCCCGGGGGCCTTAATAAGCGACTGCTCACGAGCGCCTGCCTCGTCGGAGCGAGCACTGGTTTTGCGTCTCACGGCTTCGACGCGATCATCGCTATCAGCGGGCCCTGCGAGGGAGCCGGAGTCGTGGCTCGCGGCCTCGCGATACTGCCACTGGTGGCAGACGAGAAGATGCCCAAGCGCTCGATCGCGCCTTCGGAGGTGACGGTTATCACGGTCACGATCAAAGCTGTGCCGGCGGTTCGCCGCCGCCCGCTTCGGGAGAGAGTGGCCGGCATCAGGATGCTTTATGGGGTGCGCACCTTCCTGGCCGTGGCGCTCGCCCTCGCGATACCTGCAGCGATCATCGCGGTTGGGCAGCAGAGCAGCCGCACGAGCCGACCCGCCCGAGCGCGTCGCGCTCAGGCCCCGGACGCCGAGAGCGCGGCGATCGCGGCGGCGCTTGGGTATCCGTACCCGCTTCGATGCTTGACGATTACGATCTCCGTCAGCAATCCCGACTACGCCCGCGCCGATGTCGATCGCGCGGACGGGTGCGGGCGGTACCACGGTTACGTCAACGCGAGCGTTCACCGGGATGACGGCACGTGGAGGGTGGTGCTCGACGAGGGCCAACTATACGTGCCCAACAGCCTGCTCACCACGTGCAGTGGGGGCCGAGCTGGGTGTGCGGGCGCAGACAGAACAGCGGGCGCCAAGGGCAGTCACTCCTCCACGGCCGGCTCGGTGGGAGTCGGCGCGACGTCTGGGCATCCGCTTGGATGCTTCAGCCTGGCGATCGCTCTACACGATCCGAGGTTCGCCCGCGCGGACTTCGATCGCACCGTTTGCCAGCGCGTCCGAGCGCGATAGGGCACCTTGATCTTCCTTTGGGCTGTCGCGGATTGGTCGTCGCGTGGCGCCGGATCAACGCCCTTAAGGAAAGGTGACTTATGAGGAGGTCCGGATTGCGACGTGGAACGGTGACCTCGATTATCGATGGCGCCACATCCCAGCCCAACGCCAATGACCGTTGGCCGAGGCCGCTCTCCGCGCGCCTCGACGCTGCGGTTGCTGATCGGGCTGCGGGAATCGCCGAAACCGGCGTCCTGAATGACTCCGTGTGCGTCGTTTCGAGAGTCCTGAGCGTCGGTCCAGGCAGCAACCGGTGTTGCAAGCGTCCACGGCCAGTCTCGAGTCTTCGGGGGCTCGCCTGCTAGCCAGCCTCGATCCGACGTTATCGCGGTGAGAGTGACCGCGATGTGTTCGCTGGACTGTCAGCGGTTGGGTGAGAGCGACTTTGGACGGACCGCGGCTGGGTTGCTGGCAGGTTGTGGTTGATCGCGTGCGCGGTGGCCGGATTCGGGCAGGCGAATGCCGGTTGGTGGTGGGGGTCGCTCGTGAGGATCGTCGGCCGGCGGGCAAGCGGTGTTCAGCAGAGCGCCGCGATCGTCCGAAGGCGCTTGGAACGCGGCGGCGAGAGCCTCCGACCACGCCACTCGCGATCGAGCTTGAGGTGGGTTCGTCGCCCGTGGTAGACGAGCTTTGCGGCGCTGTGCAGACGCCGCTGTCGGAGGCGCTTGGGCTCCGCGGTTCGCGAGCTCCCCCGTCGAGGCAGATCAACTTGGTCCAGGAGAACAGGTCTTGGGCGATGAGGGAAACCTCGAGCCAGGGCAGGTCGTGCGAGCGCGTGGTGAGGGAGGTTGCGCATGCCGGTGTCCTTGCCGGTCCGGATGTGGTCCTCGACGCGGGCGCGGCCGCGGTGGCGCAGCTCCAGGGCGGCAATGTCCTGGTCGTCCTGGTTGGTGAGAAACCAGTGTGACGGTAGCCGTGCTCGTCGAAGATCGTCAACTGCGCGCCGGGCTGGGGGCGCTCGCGCCGGACGATCAGCCGGGATCCCGCAGGCCAGGCGCCCAGATCCACATGCTCGGTCAGCTCGGCCACCGAGGCGCCATCCCGGGCCGCACCGTCCGCATTGATCGCCTCCACCCATGCGATTCCGGGCAGGTCGAGGATCGCTTGACGGGCGGTGTCGTTGAGTTCATAGCCCACCGAGAAGCGGATGTTCGCCTCCCGGCAGTCGGCGGTGAACGCGTGCGTGGCGCCGCCGATATCCGTCCTGACCAGGATCTCGCGCTGAAGGTCCTCGCCGGGGAGCTGAGCAAGCGCCAATCCGAGCACCGCGAAGTGACCCGCAGCGGTGTTCGAGCCGGCGTTCCCCGGCCGGAGGATCGCCGCGAGCGCCTCGCCGCTCTCGTCCAGGTAGCAGCACACCGGGTGGAACCCGTACCCGTGCTCGTAGTTGCCGGCTGCCTGCTCTTTCTCCGAGTGGGCGGTCACGAGCATCGCGTCGATGTCGAGCGTGATGGTCTCGGGGCGGGCGCCCGCATCCCACGCGCGCGCCCGCGCCGCGGCGCGGGCAGCGCGGATTCGGTCGAGCAAATGCTCGTCGAGCGACTTGAGCACCCGATGGGTTGTGGTCTCCGACGCTCTTGCGCCGAACAGCCACTCCTGCCCGCGATAGGCATCTATGTCAGTCACGCAGTCGCCGCCGTCAGCCAGCATCACCGCCAGATCCCGCAGCACCCGGCCAGGATCGTGCGCGGAGGAACGCTCCCGCGTCTCAGCCAGCGCCGCCGACAGCGCGACCGTCAGCCCGACCCCGTCCGCCAACTCGACCAGCAGCGCCGCGCCGGCGTGCGACACCAACCCGTCACCGTCCGCCGTCACTTCTACCGTTTCAGAGCGAGCCCTAGGCTTCACCAACTCGGTGTCCTCCTGGGTCGAGCATCGAGGCTTGAGCAATCCCGATTCTCCCGGCCCGGGAGGACGTCCACCCCACCCGCCCGTCAGCCCTTATCGGCGGATCGAGGCTAGGGGACGTCCCGGATGAAGTAGATCAGAGCGTTTACAGTTTCGTCTTGGGCGCCCTGATTCTGGAATTGCAGCATGAGGCTCGGTCCGAACACCGGCACGGCGATCGCGACAATGTTGTCATCCTGGAACGTCCCGGAGTTGGTTTGAACGACCGCATACTCGTTGGGCAACGCCGGGCCGAAATTCAGGTTCCAGTAGACAGCGGGATCAGGGCCGGGGATATACAACAGCAGATGCACCGTGCGGGCACCGTTGACATCAATGACGCTGCTGTCCACTTGACCGCCGGGCGGCAATGGTGTCGGGTTGTCCAGCACGGCTTTGTACACAACCTCTGCCATGACGCTCTCCTCCTAATGTAGAAAGTTGGCGGTGCAGCCACCGAGCTGGGCGGCATCCACGGTCAAGCTTCTCACACCCACGGTTCATGCTTTAGGCAGCTCGACCAGGTCGTTGTCGCGACTCTTTCGAGCGTCTCGACGGGTCCTGAGATTGCGGCGATTTGCGAGACCAGCTCCCGGGGGCCGGCGCTGCGCTGCTCGGGCGACACGACGCGCATCTCGCCACTTCTGCTCGCGCGCCGAGCAGCGCCGAGCCGACGTGTCGCGACCATCTCGCAGCGACTAGCCGCTCGCGGTGGGGCGACGCCGACGTGCCGGCTGCGCAGCTACACGTCGGCGCCGGCGCGAGCCCCCTCGGCGACGGCGTCGAGCAGCGTGCGGGGTGCGAGCGCGTCGCCAGCCACCACAATGCGAAGCTCGGGCCTCAGCGCAGTCAGCTCCCCACGCAGATCGACAACAGCCCGGCGGTACCCAGCCATGACCACGAGGCCCACGCCCTCGCGCCGCTCGTCGCGCTCGGTGTAGATGTGGCGCAGAGTGACGCCGTCGGCAGCGCTCGATACGCCGCTCAAATGCGGCGTCATGACGACCTCGGCGAGCGCGAGGCGGCGCAACACGAACGGCTGCTGCGTCGGATCGATCTCCGCGCCGACGACCGGATGGGTGGTGGCGATCTCGACGGTGAATCCCTCCGCGAGGAGTCGCTCCGCAGCGGTCGGCGCGAGGAAGCCACCCTCGTCGTCGAGCACGAGCGCCGACCGCGCTTGGACCCGTGGGGCCCCGCTCTCGAGCAGCCCGTCGACATCGATCGCCGGAACCAACCCAGGCAGAGCGGCAGACGGCCGAAGCTCCGATCCCGTGGCGAGGATCACCGCATCCGGCGCTTCGGCGAGCACTTCCTGCACCGCCGCCGCGGCGCCGACGCGAAGCTCGGCTCCGGCGCCCTCTGCCTCGTCCTTCAGCCAGTCGATGTAACGAGCCCAGCGCTCCCGCCCGCGCCGGACCCCGGCGAGGCGAGCCCGTCCGCCGACCTGCGGGCGGCGCTCAAAGAGCACGACTGTGTGACCGCGCAGCGCGGCAGCGCGTGCCGCCTCAAGCCCGGCGACTCCGCCTCCGACGACGACAATTCGTTTCGCCGGCAAGGCCGGGGCGAGTTGGGCAAGGTCTGGATCGCGGATGCTCGGATTCACTGAACACCACATCGGCCGATCGGTATACAGGCGGCCAATGCACCCCTCATTCAGTCCTATACAGGGCCGCGCGGTCCGACCGACGTGGGCCTTAGCGGGCAGGTCAGGGTCGGCGATGATGGCGCGCGTCATCGCGACGAGGTCAACGCCGCTGGCCACGCACGCGTCCGCCATGGCAGGCTCCACGTTGCGGCCAGCCACGACCACCGGCACGCCGACCGCGTCGCGGAAGCGCCTCGCACGCTCGTTGTAGACGCCCTCCGGTAGCTCGTCGCCAGGAACGAAGTACGCGCTCGACAGACGCGTCGCGCCCGTGCCCCCGCTCACGCTGAACAGGTCGATCGCCCCGCTCACCGCCAGCCTACGCGCCACTTCGATCAACTCGTCGGGGCCGAGTCCGCCGGTAAGGCACTGATCAACCGCCATCCGAAACCCGACGATGAAGCTGTCCGACACCGCGGCGCGCACGGCTTCCAGCACCTCGCGGCCGAAGCGGGTGCGGTTCTCTAAACTCCCGCCGTAAGCGTCCGTGCGCATGTTGACGGCGGGGTCGAAGAACTGCTCGATCAGGTGACCCCCGAACGACGTCACTTCGCAGCCGTCCCAGCCGCACCGCTCCAATCGCGCCGCCGCGTCAGCGAACCGCTGCACGATCGCGGGAATGTCCGAAGCCGCCAGTGGCACGGGCACCTCGAGGTGGACGCCCTCCGGAAGGTCCGAGGGCGCGCGCAACGGGATGCCGGTCAGCGTGGACGTACTACGCCGCCCCATGTGCGTCATCTGCGACATGCAGCGAGCACCGTGGCCGTGGACACCATCGGCGAGCGCACGAAGCGCCGGCTCGTTGCGCTCGTCCCACAGCGCGATCGAGCCATACGACGCTGCCGTGGAAGGGTCGACCGAGGCCGAACCGAATGTCATGACCAGAGCGCATCCACCGGCCGCCTTGCGCACGTGGTAGTCCACCTCGCGCCGATCTATCAGACCGTCACGACCCCAACCCGTCGCATGCGGCGTCGACACGATGCGATTGCGCAGCACCCGCCCGCGCAGCTCCAGCGGCGAGTAGAGGTACGGAAAGACCGCCACACCCTCCGCCGACCGCTCTAGCCCCTCGTCGGACACTCCAGCCATCTGTCACATTCTCCTCTCAGACACGCCGAGCCACTCCCGAGCGCGACGGCGTCCGCGATCAGCGAATCGATGCGGACACCCCCTTTCGCGCCCGCGACGCCAACCCCGCCCAACTGAGACACGCGACCTACTCCGCGCAGAAAGCGAGCATCACGCTGACGATCCCTTTTGTCTCTGAGACGGCAGTCAGCGAGCGGGTGCGTTGGCGACAACAAGATGGGTCAGCGCACCAAACAAACGTCTTCTCGGATCAGGCCCGCGGCCCAGCTCCACATAATCAGTCCCGGCGAGACGGCCGGTAGCCAAGGCGCGCATGAGACCGACGAGGCCCAGCCACCCTTGCCGGCCCCAGGAGTTCCAGATCCTTTGCGGTGGTGCCTGTACACCTGAGGCGCGTCCCGTAAGGCCCGGTTACTGGTAACGCTGGCTGAGGATCACCGACCTGCGACCATTCCGGTCGCCCAGGCGAACACATGACCGTGAAGACCATCAACATCGCCGACCTCCTCGAACTCATCGCGGGCGGCGCGCAGGTCGTCGAGGTCCTGCCGAGACAGGACTACGAGAAGCTCCATCTCCCGGGCGCGATCAGTCTTCCGCTCGCGGAGCTGAACGCCGAAACGGCCAAGCGGCTGGATCGGAGACGCGACGTCGTCGTCTACTGCTGGGACGGCCTCTGAGACTTGAGTCCACGCGCCGCGTGCCGGCTCGCCACTCTCGGCTTCACCCGCGTCTACGACTACACCCCAGGCAAGGTCGATTGGCTCGCCCGCGGCCTGCCGGGCGAAGGCCTGCGAGCAAACGACCCGACCGCCGGGAGCCTCGCCCGCCGCGACGTCGCGACCTCCCCGCTCGACGCCTCGACGGGAGACGCGCGGCGGGCGATCGCCGACTCACCATACGGCTACGCGCTGGTCCTGAGCCCGGGCGGTGTGGTCCTCGGGCGCGTCCGAAAATCAGCGCTCGACACGCTCTCGGATGGCGATCCGATCGATACCGTCCTGGAGTCCAGGCCGCAGACGATCCGCCCCCACCTGACGGAAGCGAAACTCCAGGAGCGGTTCGAGGCCTACGGCTTCCGCACGCTCGTGGTCACTCGATCTGACGGTACCCTGATCGGGGTCGTACGACGAGACGACATCGCGACTGTCTGATCAATCCGCGCTCACGAGGATCGCTCGTCCTCGACGATCATGTGGGTCCCGGGTTCGGTAAGGAGAGTGGGCCTGACCCCGGCCGGCTCATCGACCTGATGCGGGGAGGGTCCTCGATTCGATCTTCGTAGAACGTGCTGAGCCGCGTCGCCTATTGAATCCGGACGAGCGCTTCGCTTGTCCCGCCTCGCCGCAGCAGACGACTGCTTCGGCGCCGAAGCGCTCGCACGACAGGACCCGCGCGAGCAGCAAAGCGATCGTCCGGATCGAGGCGGCTAGGCACTCGAGATTGGATCACCGCGGACGCTGCGCCGCCTACCGCGCAAACTTCCGTATCGGCAATGTAGGTGCTGCGTCTAAAATCTCCGATGCACGCTCCCCGTGGCGGGCGAGCGCGCCGGCGTGAGAACTGCCACCGCCCTAAAACCAGCCGAAGGCCTCGCGGACAAGCTTGTTTTTCGTATTGGTATTGGCATTGAGGATCTCATCCCAGAGGCCGGCGCGAATCACATTGATCGCCTCCGCTGGAACTCGGACCGGCCCGCCCAGACCGTTCGGAGCTTGACCAACGTCGAAGCGTAGGTGGCGCGAGTATCCAGCCACCCTGTGTGCTGACCGCGTGCGCGACGGCGAAGGGCGCCAGCCAGAGCGCAATGCCGAAATCCGGATCAATTGCGACGAGCAACACCCCCTCCGGCGGATCGTCGCGCTCCGTCACGACCTGGTTGAAATTGACCACGCCGTCTCTGATTGTTCCGGACACCACCCGTATTGAACGAGGCGCCTGAGTTGCGGTCATCTTGTGAGCGTAGTCGCTCCTGACCCGCCACGCGCGCAGAGCACGAGCTAAGCCGGCCGGTGCCCCCGGCCCCGGCGCGTTGCCGAACGCTGCCGAGGTCATACGGAGACGGAAGCCCTGAACCGATGGCGCCCGCGAAGCCCGCAGCAACGCGGATCGACCTGCCGCTCGATCCGCTCGGTCACGTGTTGCGTTACGACTCGCGCTTCTCACAAAGGAGCGCAGCGCCGACCGGCAGGCCAAAGGCGGTCGTGGAGGCGCTATCTGGATCCAGCCATCACCCCATCCTGCGTTCGCGGCGAGGCCTGAGACGCTGGTGACGTCTCGAGGGACCAGTCGCTCGTAAGAGGTGACATCGGAGGCCCTGGTAACACGCTGGCCTGTCTCTCAAGAGCCATGAGATAGTTTGCATGATCTGGCAACTCCGGTCTGGGCGAGTGCCACCCGGTCGCCAGGCAGCAATCGCGCAGTCGGACCGAGAACGCGCGCTTTGTCTTGACCAGTACATTCAGGTTCGCTGGTGCGAGGCGTAGCGATCATTCCGCCATCGTGCACACCCGTTCTCTGAGCTCCGACAAGGGCCCATCTGCACGCACGGACGGGCGATCCTCACTCCGCACGTTGCCAGCCGCCTCATCGGCGCACAGCTGAGCGAGCCCACCGGCTGTTCTTGGTCAGCGCCCACGCCTAGGCCTGACCAGCTCGCTATTTGTCGTTTTTATGGAAGCGCCTCCACGGCGCGGAGACTTGGACTGAGGCGGACACGATCGCCTACGCCGCGGCGACCGACCTTCTGGCCCTCCGCGTAGTCCCCGGTGATGTGGCTGCTCCGGCCGGTAGGATCCTTTCGACCTTTTGTCGCCTCGTATCACAGTCGGGAGCTTGCGACCATCCCGATCCGTCGGTGGGCGAGCTGCAGCCCGCCTGCGCGGCGTGCACCGGGCGGGACGACTGCCTCGCCGCCCAAGGAGTGGCGTAACCCGCGTATTGCAGAGTACGAGAGGAGCGGTCCCGCATTAGCGCTGCGGGCGCACGCATCCGAGCGGAAGGGACCGCGCGCCACCGGCGCTCGGTTGGCCACCCTAATCGCGACACCGCGGCCGACCCGAGCCAGCTCTTATGGCACATCGCGCGCAACGACAGGCACTTGGCGCGACGATACGATCGGTCCGACTGAGTGCTCCGTCGCGATGATTACCCACCTCGCACTACGCAACTTCCGCGGCTTCCGAGACCACACGCTGCCCCTGGGGGACCTTACGCTGATCGTGGGAGCCAACAATGCGGGGAAATCGACGATCGTGGAGGCACTCCGCTTGGTTTCGATCGTCGCCACCAGGTACCGGAGTCTGCCGTTCCAGGCACCACCGGCATGGTTGCCGGAGAGTGAAGCGGCGCGGGGCGTATCTTTCTCCCTAGATGGTACCGGTATCGACCTCGCGACGGTCATGTATCAGTACGAGGATCCGCCTGCCTCTGTCCGGGCAACCTTCGCATCTGGTGCGACGGTGGCGGTCTTTCTAGGTCCCGACGACGCCGTTCACGCTCTGATTCGCGCGAACGATGGCTCTCTCGTCATGGACCGCGCTGGTGCTTACCGAGTCGATCTTGACACAGTGGCCAGCCAGCCCCAGGTGGCTCCAATGGTACGTAATGAGGTGCTGTTGGTGAGGGACACGATAATGCTTCTGGACTCGGACTATCACACACCGGAGCAGATTGCGAAGCGCAAGGCGGACGCTCTAGCTAAGCATGTTGACCTGCACATCTGGAACCGCAACGAATTAGAGAACTATCTTCTCGTTCCGGAGACGATCACCCGCTTGATCGCTGGCCGGGCCTCTAGACGGACACAGGCTCCGAGCCTGGATGAAGTTGGCGAGAAGATCCTAGAGCTTGCCGATTCGTTTCGTGACTTGGTGACCGACTCCTACGCCAACGAGTTTCTGACCGACGACCGTGCTGGCGGGCTGCAGAAGGCGAATCTAGCGGCCAGAGCTATCGTTGCTGCGGCTTGGGGCGGCGATGAGGGAAAGGTGGCTCGGTGCCCTGGTAAGCAAGTGCTTGCCCGATTATCCGAGTGGAGCCAAGCGGAATTTGGGGTTTCCTTTGGAGCGACTACCATCGCTGCGGAAATCGGACCGAGCGAAGTCCCGGACGAGGTGCGACAAGTCGTGAAGGCAGTTGAAGAGAGAAGGCCGCTTTAGCGCTCACGATCTTGACGCCGGCGCTGACAGTCGAGCACTTGAATACCGCGTCCGCGACGTGTGCTTCCGCCACATGCATGCTCCGCAGCGCGAGTACCGGACGACGCCTTTCGGGGTTTGGCGGCGCTGGTCGCGCCACTCCTTTGGCGACCAGACGGCGGTCTGGATGGCACGGATCCCTAGAAGGGGTTTTAGGTGAATGCGTTGATGCCGGTCAGTTCGGCTGACAGGGCCCATAGTCGCGCGGCGTGGTCCGGGTTGATGGCGTACTCGCGCACCCCGCTGGAGGCGGTCTCGTCCGCCGGCACGACTTCGGCGATGTCACAGTCCTCGCAGTAGACGCCGCCCATTCTCTGAAGCTGCGGGGAGGTCGCCGCCCACACCTGCGTCGCGGCGCCCTGCTCGGGCGTCTTGAACGACGGATCGACCACGTTGCCCTGCTCATCGATCCAGCCGGCGGCGACCATCTCTTCCGTCGTCAGGTGGCGTTGCAGCGGCGTGCGGATCCCGCCGGGGTGCACCGCGAAGGTCCGCACGCCGGCATTCTCGCCGAGTGCGTCAAGCTCCACGGCGAACAGGGCGTTCGCCGTCTTCGTCTGGCCGTAGGCCTCCCACTTGTCGTAGCCGCGTTCGAACATCACATCGTCCCAGCGAATGGGAGAGCGACGATGACCTGCCGAGGACACCGAAACCACCCGCGTTCCGTCATGCGCGATCGCCGGCCAGAGCAGGTTCACCAAGGCATAGTGACCGAGGTGATTGGTCGCGAACTGCACCTCCCATCCAGGGCCGACGCGCGTCTCGGGACAGGCGAAGATCCCGGCGTTGTTGATTACGATCTCGACGCTCCGCCCCGATGCGAGGAAGCGTTCGACGAACGCGCGCACGCTCGCTAGGTCGGCCAGGTCGAGCTCGTCGACCTCGACGCCGTCTACTCCGGCGAGCGCCTGCTCGGCCATCGCCCGACGTCGGGCGGGAACGACAACCTGCGCGCCGGCGCCGGCCAACGCTCGCGTGGTCTCGAGCCCCAGCCCCGAGTAACCCCCGGTCACGATCGCGAGCTTCCCCGTCAGGTCAATTCCTTGCAGCGCCTCCCGCGCGGTGCTCTGCGCTCCGAATCCCGATCCGATCTTGTGTTGAGGCGTAGTCGTTGGCATAGCCCCAGCCTACGACGTCGCGCGGGGTTGTCCGTCAAGCCTCGCGAGGGCCGCGTCGCGCCCGGAAGCGAAGCGCTGGACGCTGACCACGACGGGTCCGGACGATCCCTCTCATCGCCGAGTCAAGTCCCAGGACGTGGTGTAAGAGGTTGACGCCCATGTCGTCGGTGTTGGGGTTGGGGTGTCAGCTCGCTGTGAGCTCGAGTACCTCCTCGGTCTGAGTTCGATGGACCCGATCCTCGAGGAGCGGGTCCATCGAGTGCTTGGCGATGTAGCCCCGGCCCACCAGCCATTCGTCGTTGGCTTCGATCGCGAGCATCGACACGAGACGGATCAACGATGCGTCGTCGGGGAAGATGCCGACGACGTCGGTGCGCCGGCCGATCTCGCGGTTGAAACGCTCGAGCGGGTTGGTGCTGCGGAGCTTGGGCCAGTGCTCGCCTGGGAACGCGTAGAACGCGAGGATGTCTTCCTCTGCGTCGTCGAGCATCGCGGCGACCTTGGGCAGTGGCCGCTCCAGCTGGGTGATCGCCTCGCTGAGACGCCGGCGCGCTTCCTGGCCTGAGTCGGCGCGGAAGATCGGGCGGATCAGGGCGGCCAGCAGCCCGTGCTGGTCCTTGCGCGCATGACCGAGTGCGTCCCTGAGGAAATGGACGGTGCAGCGCTGCCATGGACAGCCGAGCACCTGCGCCAGCGCCGCCTTCAGACCGGGGTGGGCGTCTGAGATCGCGAGCTGCACGCCGACGAGGCCGCGCTGGACTAGCGATCGCAGGAACTCGCGCCAAAACGCCTCGGTCTCGGCCTCGCCGACATCGAGGCCGATGATCTCCCGCCGCCCGGTCTCGTGCACCGCATGGGCGATCACCACGCACTTACACGCGACCCGGCCGCCGTCGCGCACCTTCTCGACCTTGGCGTCGACGAACAGGTACGGGTAGCGGCCCTCCAACGGACGCGAGCGGAACGCCTCCACCTGGTCATCAAGACCGGCGCAGATCCGGGAGACCTCAGAGCGCGAGACCCGCAGCCCAAGGCTTTCCACCAGCTGATCCACCCGGCGCGTCGAGACCCCGCACACGTACGCCTGCTGCACGACCGCCACGAGCGCCTGCTCAGAGCGCTTTCTGGGCTGCAGGAAGCTCGGGAAGTAGCTTCCTTGCCTGAGCTTCGGGATCTGCAGCTCGATCTCCCCCGCCCTGGTGTCCCACCGCCTCAGGCGATACCCGTTTCGATGCGTCGCCCGATCCTCCGGCCGGCGCTCCCCCAACTCGGCGCCGATCAGCTCCGACACCTCCGACTCCATCAGCTGCTGAGCGACCCACCGCACCGACTCCCGCACGACATCGGCGTGATCCTCCAACAGAACCTTCCTGACGACCTCCTCGATCGCCATCCTTTCCTTACCGGCCACCAGTGGTGCCTCCTATCTCGTCGAACCGTGAGACGTCCGACGATCATGAGCGCCGCGGTGGCCGGAACCACCTCCAGAGCCCGAAATCCCGGCGACCCAAACCCTTCGTCGCCATCGCCGAGGCCCTTAGAACGGCTCAGAGAGCCTCGACTCGATCCCGGTCACCCGGAAAATCCGTCCGACCGCGTCCTACACCAACCCTAGGGACGTGACCCATCGCCGAACGGCCAGACAGCGTGCGATCGCCTTGGCGACGCCTCGATCGTGCCGATCACCAGCGCTGGCGCGATCGCTTCGCGACGAGGCAGGCGTCAGCGTTCGCTTGGGCCGGCGTCTGTTCCTGGGCGGATCCGCAAGTGCGGCGCCTGAGGAGCAGACTCTCGCGTTCACGCGAACTCAGCGGCGAGGGCCAGCGTTCTCCCAGTGCTGCTTGGAACATACGGCCGCCTCAAGGACGACTGCTGCTTGTCGTGGCGGAGCCGACGCTGTCGCTGGACGCCTTGTCGCACCCGGTCGGGCTGCTCGGTCGGCTCGACTGCTGAATCGCCGGGCGGATCCAGCGGCGTCAGGTTCGCGATGAGACCGCTGTTGGTAGGCCGATTCAGCTGTCTGCTTGATCCAGTGGAGAGTGTCGCTTCGCGCAAAGCACAGGCCTGGCTAGCGCACCGGTGCGTCCTGCCAATCGAGTGGGTACACACGCTCAGCACCGGCCAGCCCTTTTAGGTTCAGCGACGTCGGCCCACTGTACGTCCATAGTCCGAGACGCTCGGTGTATTCCTTGGACGCCGCCGACACAAATACCTGGCCACCGGGCGCCCGACCGGTTATCCGGGCCGCCAAGACCACCGCCCTCCCGAAGAAGTCGTCCTCGAGCTGGTAGATGTTTCCGGTATGTACTCCGATCCGCAGGCGCACCGATCGCGGGCGGTTGGCCTGATTGAACCGCCTTACTGCGCGCTGTAACTCAACGGCGCACGATAGTGCGGAGCTGGCACTCCCGAATACGAGCATGAACCCGTCGCCCTGCGACTTGACGACATCTCCACCGCACTTAGCGACCACCCGGCGCACGAGCCGGTTGTGCGCCCGGATCATCTCAAGCCAAGTCTCCTCACCGAGTCGCTCCATCATTTCGGTGGATCCCTCGATGTCCGTGAACGCGATCGTCATCATCCCGTCCGGGGATGTCTGGTGCCGGTACTCCGGCAGGTCCGGGTCGACCTGCGCGACGATCGCCGCGATCGAAGGCGAGGTTTCGTCGGGTGTCACGGAAAGCCCCGGCACCAGAACAATTCTCCCCCAATTCCCACGGAGTCGCCGGCGGAGCTTCCGCAATCGCGTGGCAGCAAGCGGCACGGAGTCGCATTCCTTGCTGCCCGCCCTCCACCCGCTGACGCACGGCTCTATTCGAACGAATCGCAACCCGCGCCGGTCGTGCGGGAGCAGATCGACCGTCGAACGGGTCAATGCAGCGCCGATTCCAGAGTCGCGCGACAAGCCCCGCTCCTGCGGTCCGCCAGCCAGGGCTCGATCGCCGAGCACGCCCAGGCGTCGATGCTGACCTCGCGCCGACGGTCGTTCTTGCCGTGCCTGACCAAAATCGAGCCGCGACGCTGGTCAAGATCGGTCTCGGTCAGCGAGAGCGTCTCCTGGATCCGCAGGCCCGCGCGCCAGAGCGCCATGATCAGCGCGTTGAGGCGATGGCCGTGGCGATTGTCTTTGGCCTGGCGCATGACCGCGATGATCTCATCGACCGTCGGCGGGCCCGCGGGGTAGGTCTGGCCCTTGTTGCGCGGGGCTCCCCCGGCGCGGGCCGCTGGGTTGGTCGCCGGCGAGCGACGTCGACCGGCAGCGTCCAGCAGCGGCTGAAAAGACGACATGGCTCCCTCCTTTGAGAGCTCGGAACGATTACGCGCCCAGCTCTACCGCCCGCGCGCTGTCGCAGCCCAAGGAAGCAGCAGCGACGCGTCAGCGCTGCTGGTCGTCCCGAGCGCTAGCCAGCCCGAGGCTCGGATCTCCTCCAATGCCCGCCAAAGCGGCACTCGATCACCGGAACCGCGCGACCGCCGCTGGTTGTGACGTTCCGACAAGCCGAGGAGAGTGGCGCGCGACCCGCGGCGCAGGCTCCGGGCAGCGTTGCGCTCCATTCGTATGGGCGCAGCGATGCAACCCGGCCGGAGGTCCGCTCCGTCGAGCGGGGAGGAGGGCAGCCCAGCGCCGTCGGTCGCGTCCATTTACCGCTGTAAATTCGCGCGCGGTTCAGGTTCCCGGGGTTGAGTCTATGCGGCTGTGACCTCCTCGTTGATGGTGTCTGGGTCGGTTTGCTGGTACTTGATGCGGTATAGGTGTTGGCGGTCGACGTCGGTGAAGGTCGCGCCGTTGCTGGCGTGGCTGAAGAACAGGTCGAGGACTGCCCAGACGAGTGACAGGCAGCTGGTCTCGCCGGGGAAGCGTCCCATCACTTTCGTGCGCCGGCGGACCTCGCCGAGCGAACATTCGAGGAGATTGGTTGACCGCCAGCGTTCGCGGTGCCGTAGGGGGTAGCGCAGGTGCACGACGAGGGCGTCGAGGTCCTCGGCGAGGCAGCGAGCGGCCGACTCGTAGCCGACGTGCTCGAGTTCTGAGATGAGGACCTGGAGGCGGAGCTTGCCGTCCTTGACCGAGGTCGCGTCGGTGAGCGCGCTCCAGTAGTTGAAGCGGATCCGGTCTTGCTCTGACTTCGGCAGCTTCGCCTGAAGGTTCCGCAAGCGGTGAACGGCGCAGTGCTGACGGTCAGCGCGCGGCCAGATCTCCTCGACCGCGCTGATCAGCCCGGGCGCACCGTCAGCCACGACCAGCCGTGGGGCGGCGAGTCCACGGGTCGTCAGATCGCGGCCGAGCTCGAGCCAGTGCTCCTTGGCCTCCCGCATCCCCAGCCGCACGGAAACCAGCTCTCCTGGCGCCGGTTTCCGTGATCCCCCAGGCGCACATCACACCTTCCTTGGGGCCGTTGGGACGGACGGGGAGGTAGATCGCGTCGAGGAACAGGACGACCAGCTTGACGTCGTAGAGCGAGCGGCGACAGAACGCCTCGAACCGCTCGTGCAGCTCGGCGCAGATCGTCGCGACCGTCGACTTCGAGGTGCGTCCGACCCCGGCCTCCTCGCACAGCGACTCGACGTCGCGCATCGACAGGCCGCGCACGAATCCGCCGATCACAAGCGCCTTCAACGGGTCGGTCCGAAGGAGCCGCTTGCAGTGCCACTTCGGGAACAGCTTCGACACGAACGGGATCGCCGCCTCGCGGACCTGCGGGATCTCGATCCGCAACTCACCCTCGGCCGTCGGCACATGCCGAGGCCGGAACCCATTGCGCTTCCCCGACTCCACTCCGGGCCAGCGCTCGTAGCGAGCGCGGCCGAGCCACGGGTCGAGCTCGTCCTCGACCGCCCGCTGGATGATCAACCTCGCGCCGAGCCGCGCGAGCTCGGACAGCATCTTCTGCGGATCATCGACCATCCCCTTCGAAAGCAGCTTGTCGATGCTCGCTTGTATCTCCGCCGACGGCGGTACCGTGCGTCTCACGGCGTGGGCCTCCTTCAATTGTCTTGCCGGACTTGAGGGAACCTACGCCGTCGCTACGACAGCACCCGACTCGTATTTACAGCAGTCTTTGGACGCGACCGTCCGATGCGCGAGCCCTGCTTTGATCGGTAAACAGCAGACTGACCGTCCCCGAGAGGGTGGCGCCGATCGCGAGACCACAGTCATCCCACCGCCAAATGACCCTCAGATGCTCTCCCAAGCAGCAAGCCCAGTCGGTCGATCCCAGCGATGTTCACTCCGCCAGCCAACTGTTCGGCCGGGCGATGACGGTGCTCGATTCGCGGCCTAAGGGCCGGTGGACTTGTCGGTGGAGACGATCAGGACGTTGCAGCGCGCCTCGTGAGACACCTTGTTAGGCACGCTGCCCAGCAGCCGCTTAGCACCCGTCATTCCCTGGCTGCCGACCACGATCAAGGTCGCGCCAACACGCGTAGCGACCTCGAGCAAGGCATCGGCGGGGTCCTTCTCGATCATGTGCGCCTGTGACTTGACCCCGGCCACCCGAATCGACGCCTCCGCCTCCTCAACGATTCCTCGCGCAAGGTCGTCCGGCAGTACAGCCCACACCTTTGCCGCTCCTCCAGGCGCCCCGGCGATCCTAGCACCGCGCATCGCCTTGAAGGCAGTGACAACGTGGAGCTCGGCGTCGAACGCCTTCGCTAGGCGCACGGCCTCGGTCACCGCCTGCTTCGCGGTCTTAGAGCCGTCGGTGCCGACTACGATCGTGTCGCTCATCAGCCGTCACGAGGGACTGTACATGCGCCGCACCAAGCGATGGCATATTTGTCGCTCGTGTCAGACGACTGCTGCAGCCATCGCCAGTTGCTCTCGGTCAATCACGGCCGCCCGAAGGTGCTCAGACCGCGTCGCCGCGGCTGGCGTCACCGGCTTGCGCCCGATCGTCGGGCCGCGTCCCCGCCGCCTGGTTTGCGCTGGACTCCCCTGCTTTCAAACCCCGAAGTCACTGTGAGCTGCCGGTCGGACACGCACGCGCTGGCGTTCAGTCCGGTCGCCGGCACGGATAAGCGCCGAGAGGATCCGCCGGCGGCACTCGACTACTACGAGGTCGAGGAGGTCGAAGCTCTGGCGCGAGCCTGCGAGAGTGGCGACCATCGCAATGGCAAGCCTTCGATCGATCCGGATGAGCTCGTCGCCCGCCGCTGGGAGGATCGTCGTGACGCCGAAGCGTTCCGGCTGCTCTTCTACACCGGCCTGCGGCTCGGCGAGGTTCTGACGCTGCGATGGGAGGACGTCGACCTCGTCGACCGCCTCCTGCTTGTCCGTCGCGGCCTATCCGCCGGCCAGGAGACGTTGCCCAAGGGACGACGGCACCGATTCGTCCCCCTTCCTACTCCTGCGGTCGCTACCCTCGCCCGACTCGCCGATCGCGACGAGTTCACCGAGCCCGACGATTACGTGCTCTGCAACCGCTGGGGGCGGCGCCTCGATCCGTCCGCACTGAGACGCCGATACAAGCGCGCGTGTGCCGCCGCTGGCCTACGCCCCGTGAGGCTCCACGGACTGCGGCATGCCGCCGGCAGCCTCATCGCCCGCACCGCCGACCCGGTCTTTGTGCGCGACTTCCTCGGCCACGCCAAGCTCGCTACGACCGACCGCTACCTGAGCGCGAAGCTGAGGCCCGAGGAGTTCGAGCGCCTCGATGCGGCGTTCGCGCCAGCCCGTCTCGAGCCGGCCGAGGCGTCGTGACCGCGCCAGACGGTTCACGGGCGGTCGGCCTGATTCTCGGTGCGGCCCGCCAATCGCCCACTCAATCTCGCGCGCGAGAGTCTTCACCGCGCATGGATGCGAGGTCAGTGCTTCTGGTCCGCGCGCGTCAACCTTCCCGAAGCCCGAGCGCGGCGGGCGCGCGCGTTCTCCCCGGCCGAGCACGGACGCTCGGCACCTGTTCCGCGCGCGACGCAAGCGGTGCGCTCACAAGTGCCGCCCCCTCTCGCTGCCCCACCTGCCGCCCCGCCGCGAACCGGGGTACGGACATCTCCGGACATCCTGGCGGAGCAGCTGGGACGTCTGCGGACATCTTCGGACATCTTGCCCCGCGGTCATGGACGTTGGCGGACGTCGTGCCCGGTTCGAGCGGACATTTCGGGACGTTTTGGCCCCCAGCACGGCTGTGCGTACAGTGTGTACCTGTCGGTGAGCGGCTGATAACACGGCGGCCTCAGCGGTCGAGGGTCGGACGTCATGCGGGTCGGTCGGCTCACAGCAGGTCGGGCCGAGTGGGCGGGCGAGCACGGGAGCCACATTCGGGTCCTGCTCGAGACGCGTTAGAGCGGAAGCTGCGACGTCATTGGGGAAGGGAAGTCGGTGAGTCTTCACTGGCGGAGATCACAAGAGACCTCCGGTGAGCCCAACTGTCTTCCGTGATGGTCCCTTTCGCTTTTTCTTCTTTTCGCGCGAGGAACCGCGGATCCATGTTCACGTCCAATCCGCCGATGGCGAGGCGAAGTTCTGGATCGAACCGGAGATCGAACTGGCCCGGAGCTACGGGCTTGGCGATCAAGATTTGCGCCGCGTCCTAGAGTTGACCATCGAGCACGAGCAGGAGATACGAGATGCCTGGAGCAGCCACTTCGGAAGTTGAGGTCACGAACATCTCCAAACACGGCTTCTGGCTGCTCGTCGACGACCGCGAACTCTTCCTCCCATTTGAGGAGTTCCCCTGGTTCAAGCAGGCGCCGATCCAGGCGATCCTCAGGCTCGAGCGCCCAGCCGCCGGCCATCTCTACTGGCCCGACATCGACGTCGATCTTTCGATCGACTCGATCGAGCACCCGGAGCGTTACCCGCTGAAGTCAAAATTCTCGGCGCGCTGAGGCGAGCCGGGTCCAGTCAGTGGCCACCGGTACGGCGTGGACCGCGCATCGTCCCTGCGTGGGGAGCGTTTCATGGCGGCCGGGACGAGCGCTTCCGGGCCGGTAGCGGAAGTCGAGTTCGTCGACGCCAACATCGCGGCGGCGAAGCTGGTGCGTACGCAGAGGTTGGCATCGCTTCGCCGCTGATCGCTGCTCCCGCTCGTCCAAGGCGGGCACCAGATCGACAGTCCGATTGGCGCTCGACGAGGCAAAGCAGGCATCGCGCCGACCTCCCTTCCGCGCGCGTTTGCAGGAACGTTGGCGCGGCAGCGAGATGCTCGTGCCGGTAGCAGAGCAGGGCGCTCGTGACGGTCATACCCTGCCCGGCTCGATTGAGGGACGCTGCTGGATCAGGCGTTTATGTTGGGTTGGTGTCGTTGCACGCCGTGTTTGCTGGGGTTTGACGTGCCGGACATGTCATCGACGTTGGTGGTGTGGTCGTTGTCTGACGCGCTGACGAAGTACGACCGAAACGACCGAGGTTGCGGTCAGCTGGCTTGGAGCAGCGGGATCCAGATCTCGGCGGGGCGGCCGGTGGTGTCATGGCCGGGGTGGCGGCGAAGGCGGCCGGCGTCGACCAGTGCGGTGAGCGCGCGGTCGATCTCGCGGGCTTTCTTGTTGCGGCTGAAGAGGTCGCGCACTTCGGTGCGGCTGATGCCGTGGGCGCGTTCTTTGGCGAGCGCCCAGATGTCGTCGGCGGTGGGGTCGCCGAGACTGTCGCCGAAGACCCAGCGGGTCGAGTCGCGTACGTAGCGCCAGAGGGCGAGCGCGGCCTCGAGGTGCGCCTGGGTGATCGCTTGGGAGCGGTCGAGGAGCGCGTAAATCAGCGCGAGTCGGATGGTGTGCGCTTCGGCGCGGCCGGTAGCGGCACCGAACATGCCGGGCTGGGGAGCGGGGAGTTGCTCGTAGATGTCGCTGTAGCGCTCGCGCGCCTCGGCGTCGAAGGGCAGCTCGTCGCAGCTGCGAGCGTGCGTGAGCGCGGCGGCGATCGTCCTCTTGAGCCGATCGAGGTGTTGGTCGGCGAGGCTGCCGCCAAACGGAAGCAGTTTGCTGCGGCGGACGGCCACGAGCAGGAAGCGGTTGAAGAAGCCGTTCGCGAGCTCGGTCGCGTTGAGGTATCGGAGGAGCTCGTCTTTGGTGATGTGCGCGACGATCCCGAGGTGCGCTTTGCTGGCTCGCAAGGGCGCGTTGCGGACCAGCGCTTGCAGGCGCTTGCTGTCCCAGGCGTTGCGCACAACTGGAGAGAGCGTGTTGCCCTCGCGCGCGAGTACCTTCATCACCTGCGCGAACTCGGGCTCGAGCACTAAGAGCCGTTTGTCGGCGGGCGCGGCGGTGTCGTTCTCGTCGAGTGGGTCGCGAACCTCGGCGATCAGTCCCTCGCCGCTTGAGAGGCCGGACACCAGCCGGTCTGGGACGAACTCAGGGTCGGCGGTGGCCAGCAGCGCCTCGACGTGATCCCAGCTCGAGCCTTTGCGTCCCTTTCCGGACGCGCCGACGAGCACGCAGAACTCGTTTGGGTAATGGCGGGAGGCCTCGATCCGCAGATGCGCGTGCCGGCCGGCCGACGCCGAAGCAGATCAGGAACTGGACGAGGAGCGCGATCGGGTCGGCCTCGGTGTGCGGCTCGATGAGCTGGACAAATTCGCCCGCGGGGCCGTGGAGGGCAGACTCGGCGATCGGCTCGGGCCAGCCGCTCACTTCTTGCTCCCGCGGCGGCGGGTGTGCTCGAGCTCGCGCACGCGGCCGTGTGCGAGCGCCAGCTCTTCCCGCAGCTGTGCGTTCTCGGCACGCAGGCGCTTGTTCTCCTCGAGCGTGCCGCGTAGCCTGGCGCGGGTCGAGTTCTCGCTGGCCCGCTCGCGCGCTGGGAGGCGGGAGGGAGGGCGCTGCTGCTGGCCGCGGAGCTGCTCGATCGCGGCTCGCAGCTCGCCGTGTCGGTAGAGGAAATCGCGGCCGACATTCGCCGTGTGGGCGACGGTTGCGAAGTTCACCTCGACGCCGCGCCCGTGCAGCTCGCGGATCGTGCGGCGGGCGCGCTCCTCGGCGTCTTGTGAACGGGCGGTGGCCGCGCCACGCAGCGCGTCTGCGCGCCGATCGCTCACGGCTTGGGCTCCCTGGCCTTGGCCTGCCGCTTGGCGGCCAATTCGATCACGTCAATGTCGCGCCCCGACTGCTCAGCGTCGTTGGCCTCGATTGCCTCCAGCCCGTCGAGGATCCGCCGCAGCGACCGCTCATCACCTTCGAGCAGCTCGACCAACCGCAGATTCTCGTTCTGCTTGGCGCGCTGGCGCAGCGCCTGGGTGTGGGCGAGCTGGCGTTCGTGGACTTCACGGAACGAGCTGTCGGTGAGGAAGTTGTCGCAGCTCAGGCACGCGTTCGGGTGCGGGCATGACTGCACCAGCGGCAGCCCGCAGTAGCCGCTCGGGAGCGCCTGCTTGGCGCGCGCGATCCGTTCCTTCATCCACGCCGCCTCCCCAAGCGGCCCGTCCGTTGGCAGCGCGATCCGCTCGCCGCGGATGTTGACCCGCTCGTGAAAGCTCAACATCTCCCGCTTGACGGTCTCGTCGTCGAGGTGCGCGTAACGTGCGGTCATCCGGATCGATCCGTGATCGAGCACCCGCTGGATCACCGGCAGCGGTACCCCCTCGTTGACCAGGCTGGTGCCGAGGTGATGGCGGAACCGGTGCGGATGCAGCCAGACAGCCAACCGCCCGCGGCTGTCGCGGATCTCCGCCGTGTGCACGTAGCGCTTGAGCATGTGACGGACCCCACGGATCGTCACGTGATGCTCGCCCCGTGCGCTGCCGCGGCGACCCGCCGGCGGTGACGGCAACAGAAACCGCCCGCCATCCCCGAGCGTGTCGGCCAGCAGCTCCTCCTGGCGGCGCAGCTGCTCGTGCAGCACGGGGCCGATCGGGATCACCGCCTCGCCACGCAGCTTCAGGTTCAGATACCGCAGGTACGGATGCTCATCAGAGCCGATCTGAAGCGCGTCCCGGGCCAGCGTTACGATGCTCGAGATCCGCAGCCCGGTGAACGCCAACAGCAGGATGATCGTGCGGTGCTGCTCTGAGGGCAGCAGCGCCAGGTTGCCGGGATCGATCAACTGGTCAAACACGGGCACCTCGATCCCGCGGGGGAGCCGGCAGTCCGCCGACGGGATCTCGCCCGCGTGGATCGTCGCGCTGCGCGGCAACCGGGCCAGCCCGTCCTCCCACTGCTCCTCCAAGAACAGCCGCACCGCCGACACCCGCGAGGTCTTCGTTCCCGCCGCCAGGCCGCTTGGGCGGATCGACAAAAGCCAGTCCTCAAGCACGACCCGGGTGATCCCCGCCGGCGAGACGACCTCAGCCCCCCGGTCGGCGAGCCAGCCGCTGAACGCCGCAACGTGCCCGACGTAGTGAGCCATCGTGCTCGGCGCCCCGCCGGCCAGCAGCCGGGCGCGTGCCCACCGCTTGGCTGCCTCCTTCAGCCACGGCTGCGCGATCCTGTCGAACAGGATCGCTCCGTCACGGCCGGTGCTCTGCAGATCGGCGTGCGGCAGCTCCCGCAGCGGCCACCGATCAGACGCCCAGAGCCCTTCCCAGCCGCTGGGCGCGCGCCCACCATCGATCGCTTCAAGCGGCGCGCCGGTCATGCGATCAGGTCCGCCACCCGGTCAAGCACCCCGCGCTCGGCCAGCACCCGGCGCAGGTCCTCGACAGTCAGGTGCGTGTAGATCAGCGTCGAGGACGGCGAGCGATGCGTCAGCACCGCGCCGATCACCTCGAGCGCCACACCATCGCGATACGCCAACGTCGCAAACGTGTGCCGAAGCTGGTGCGCCGTGAAGTGAAACCCGAGCTGGCGGCGGGTGCGCATCACAATCTCGTTCACCGACAAGTAGCTCAGCGGCCGGCCGATCTCGCCGCCCCACAAGTTCACGAACACGAAGTCCGAGTCAACCTCGCCGTACTCCTCGTGCATGTAGTCAGACCACAGCCGAATCAGCTCACCCGGCACCGGCCACCGACCCGCGCGCCCCACCCTTTGACCGCGCCCGACTGCGCCCGCCCTCGCGCGAGACGATCTCGATCCGCCGCTCCCACGACACCACATCCTCATGCCGCAGCCCCAGCGCCTGGCCGACCCGCATCCCCGTGCTCGCCAAAAGCGCGAACAAGAAACGGTCACGCAACCGCCGCTGGCAGTCGATCACCGCCCCGACCTGCTCCAAGCTCAACGTCCGCGGCAGCCGCTGACGCTCGGGCAGCCGCACCGCCCGGCCACGCGGCCTAGCCCGGGCGATCCCGTGCAGAAACGGCTTGTAGCCGCCGCGGCCGCTGCGCGTGCGAACCACCAGCTGCTCGGCCAGCGTGTTCCCACGCCGACCCTGGAACTCATAGAACGACACCACCGCCGTCAGCATCCGGTTCACCGTCGACGCCGACCGCTTGGCCGCCTGCTCGCTGAGCACCAGCACGTTCGGCGCCGGCCGCCGTGCCCACGCCGCAAACTCGCCCAACTCCGCGACCGACACCCGATCCCACTCCAGACCCCGCTCCCCCAAAAACGACCAGAACGCCGCCAGGTCGCGCGCATACGCCTCGACCGTGTTCGGCGAACGCTCGATCCCCGTCAACCAGCCGAGAAACTCATCGACCACCCCGACCAGCCGACCGTCCGGTCCGACCACCGTCCACGACTCCACCCCGCTCGACGGCATCCGCACCCGCCTAACGACGCACCCCCCACACCACACCCCATCGACGTGATCGTCATCCATGACGCGACCCAACATAGACACGCCGCCGGACGAACCCGAACCGCCGACGTCGATGACATCACCAACAACCCCAGATATCGCGTCGCCAGAGCCCCCGAAGAGCACGCTCGAAGACGTCGATTACACCCGAAGAGCAACCCCACATAAAC
The DNA here is from genome assembly GCA_963731355.1 of uncultured Solirubrobacterales bacterium. GTDB lineage: Bacteria > Actinomycetota > Thermoleophilia > Solirubrobacterales > Solirubrobacteraceae > Palsa-465. The sequence continues at coordinate 521,005 of CAVSUS010000014.1, forward strand.
GCCTCAAGCGGTCGCGCATGCGGCGCGGCTCCTCGGCATGGAAAAGCAGTAGCGCGACTCTGAGACGCCTGACGCCCTCCCGCGCGCTAACAACGGCGCGGCGAATGCCGCACGACGCCGCTCCTTCTGGGCAGGAGCGCAGTGCGGCGTGGCAGTCGCTAACGATCGCTTTGCGCCAGGCGCCCACCGGTTGTGCCTGCGCCGGCCCTGATGCTCCGTGTCTCCCTCGGGAAGCGGGAGTCCGCCCGCGGGCGGCCGTCTGACGATCGCTCTAGCCCGGTAGCGTCCGGATCGCCCGAGCGGATGCAGCAGCCGGTGTGGCGCCCGCGAGATGACTCGTTCAAAGGAGTATGTGCTGCAGCACATAACCGGAAGCAGCGCAGAGCAGCATGAGCGAGTCAAGCGCGAGGATAGCCTCTGCTCTGCCGATCGGCGATCCCGGCTGCGGGCTCCCAGCCGGGCCGCGAAATGAACAAAACGGATCTTCCACCGCCGCGCCCACAGCCGGGAGATCGGCAACCGCCCCGCCGCTCGGACCTCGTCCGCGACGCTCGCCGGGCTGATAGATTCCGTGCGTCGGAGAGGTTGGGCCGATGCCGCAAGCCGCAGATCCTACGCGCCGCACGTTCCTGAAGACGGCTGCCGCACTAGGCCTGTCCGCGCTCGGCTGCGGGACCGTCGACCGACCGACCCTCGGCTCCGCGGATGGCCGCCCACGAGCTTGCGGGGCGCAACTGTCCGACATCGAGCACATCGTCGTGCTGATGCAGGAGAACCGGTCGTTCGATCATATTTTCGGCACATTCCCCGGCGTCCGCGGGTTCGACGACCGGCGCAACCGGGAGGCCTTCTTTCAGCCGGGCTATCGGGGGCGAGGGTCGCAGAACGGTCACCTGATCCCGTTCCACCTCGACGGCCGCAAGCCGATCGGACAGTGCGTGGGCGACTTCAACCGGCCCACTATCGACTGGGTGCCGCAGCACCTCTCCTGGAACCACGGCCGCAACGACCGCTTCTACGACGTTCACGCCCAGCCACAGCTGGACGGCCCCTACGCAGTCAACGTGATGGGGTACTACGAGGAACCGGACATCCCCTACTTTTGGGCGCTGGCGCGCGCGTTCACGCTCTGCGACATGTACTTCTCGTCCGTGCTCTGCCTGACTGAGCCCAACCGGATGTACTCGGTCTCGGCTACGCTCGACCCCCGCGGCACCCACGGCGGCCCAAGCCTGGACACGCTGATCAGCGCGCGCGGTTTCGGTGGCGAGTATCGCTGGACTACTATGGCCGATCAGCTCCACACCCGCCGGATCAGCTGGAAGAGCTATACCCAGCCTGGCGGCCAATTCTTCAACGCGTTCACCGCCTTCCCCCGCTTCTTCAGGGACCTGACGCTCAACCGGCTCGGCATCCAACCCACCTATCCCCACGAGTTCGAGGCGGATATGGACCGTGATCAGCTGCCCGCGGTCTCCTGGATCCAGATCCCGTTCCCGGAGACCGAGCACCCGGGCACGGCACTGGCCAAGGGCGAGTACGCGATCGACCAGCTGCTGCGCCGGATCTGGCGCCGGCCGCACATCTGGCGCAAGACCGCCGTGATCATCAACCACGACGAGAACGGCGGGTTCTTCGACCACGTGGCACCCCCGACACCCCCGCCGGGCACCAAGGGCGAGTTCCTGACTGTCGAACCGCTGCCGCCCCTGGCGGGCGGCATCCGCGGGCCGATCGGATTGGGATTCCGTGTACCCGCGATCGTCGTGTCCCCGTGGTCGCGCGGAGGTTTCGTCTGCTCGGAAACGTTCGACCACACGTCCGTGCTGCGGCTGATCGAACGCCGCTTCGGCGCCGAGGGTGCCGAACCTGAGCCACTGGCGCCGGGCCGTCACGGGCGATATGACCTCCGCGTTCAATTTCGCCGAGCCGCCCGACTTTTCGATTCCGAGGCTCCCTCCCACCAGCGTCACCTCGCCGCTCGTGACGACGGGCCAGTGCGCGCCGAACGCTCCGGCCGTCCCGTACCCGGTCCCGTCGCACATCGTCTTCCCCCGCCAACAGCCCGGCCGGGCCCGCCGTCCCAGTGGCATCTGCAAGCCGCCGTCCACAGGGCTCGGGTAGGCCGGGATCCCAGCATCACTGTTGAAGTACGATGGTGTTCCGGCGCCTTCTCCTGCGCGCCTTCCGGGCGGCGTCGCATGGTCGTACGCGGTGGCCGCCGGCGGGATGGGCGCGACGGTGCCGATCCCGTACCTGACCGGCAATGCCATCGACGCGCAGCCACCACAAGCACGCGCTGACCATTAGGGCGTCGGGAGGTCAGGGCTCTCGGTGGGCCTTCAGGGACATCGACGTCGTAAGTCCGCGGGGTCAAACCGTCGCGCTGGTGGGGGACCGGCCCAGGCAAGTCGACGTTCGCGAAGCTGATGGCGCGCTTCTACGACCCAACACAGGCTGTGCTGGTCGATCGCCGCGACCTGCGGTCGATAACGCCCACTCGCTGCGCTCGCAGATGGGGATCGTGCACCTAGGAGGGGTTCCTGTTCAGCGGCAGTGTGCGCGAGACGGTCGCGTTCTGAGGAGCCCGACGCTCGCCGACGCGGAGATCGTTTCGGCGGCGGGCCGTCCGAGCTGACGCGTCATCGTCACGCTCGAAGCGGCTACGAGACCTAGGTCGGGCAGCGCGGCTTGCAGCTGACCGCGTGAAGGCCTATCTCTACGATCCGATCGGCGACAAGGCGCGCGAGGTCAAGGCGCGCTACCGGGGGCGTCTGCCGTGGCTGCGGCGCGCCGACCAGCGCGCGCAACGGCAAGGGCGACGCGTACGCATACTGCAAGGCTGCCGTGGCGGGCCGATCGCGTGGCAATGGACCCGCGAGCGGATCCGTGAGGTGATGCGCGCCTGGCGAGCGAGCTACGGCGCTGTCCCATCCTCCTAGGACTGGTCGCGCACCCACGCACGCCGGCGCGGCGGCGAAGCGCTCAAACGACTACAGGCCGGAGAATGGCCCGCGCCGTCCACTGTGATCGATCTGTACGGGAGCTGGGCGGCGGGCGTCGCCGACGCCTTCGGCGGCGCCTGATCGCTTGGGCATCCATCGCCGTTGACATACGGACGCGCGCTTGCGCTTGGCCGTCTGTGAACAGCACCGCTCAAGGTCGCCAGCCAACGCTTCTGCACATTCCACAGCACCAGCGCCGTCCGGCCCATCGCCGGCCAGCGTGGGTTGCCGCCGACTGTAGGACGTGAGTATTGAGTCCGATCACCGACGCCGGTCACCGCGTCAGGTGTGGCTATCGGTGCGGCGATGAAGAAGCCACGCGAGACAGCGAGCACGCACGGCCCCGTTACGCCTTTGCGGTCACGACCGTCTAGAAGCAGCAGCTGGAGCCGAGCTCAAATCGCCGCGCAGGGCCGTTGCTTCCGGACATGATGGGTCACATTTGGGACGGAGGCAGGACCAAGCGAGCGCCAGGAGAACCGAGCTTGCGATTGCGCTACTCATCCACGCCTCAGCCCGGCGGCGGCGCGCGCCGTGACTGCTCCCTCACAGATGGAGCAGTCTGTCGACGCGAACGGTGGACGCTCGCAACTCGGTCCTTTGGATCACTGTCGCGGGCGCGGATGGCTGCTCGGCCATGCGAGCGACAGCATGGCACGCTTGCTGGCACACGCGGCTCGTGTGGCCGGCGGGCGCCTGGTCGAGTGCCGCTTAGGCTGCCTGAGCGTCGGCGTCGCATGGCGATCTCCCCAACGTCGCGGGAGGAGGCGTGAGACGGGCTCAGGATGTTGAGTGCGGATAGGCGGTGACGAGATGCCGGACGAGCACCAAGTGGAGCGCGCGCACGTCGGCGAGTGTCTCCAGGACGTGGAAGTCGTGGCCGTGTGTGTGATGGTTGGCGTTCCAGGTCAGCAGGAGGTGGCCGCTGAACGCGCTGGGCGAGTTCTCGTCGACGAGGTAGAAGTGCGTGAGCCGCCGGGCGACGTGCACGACCCCCTTGGGCCGCGCACGGTGGCCGGGGAGCGGCTCGGCCTTCGATCGCGTGCGGTTCGGCGACCACGCGAGGGGGCCTTGGACAACCGGGTGTTCGGCGTCGAGAGCCGGTGCGTGACCGCGGCCTACTCGTCGAGGCGGGCGGGCCGCGTCGTGTCTTGTCTCAGCCGATGCGCACCACCTCGCCGGTGGGGCCGCCGGTCGAGGAGCCCGGCATGATCGACCAGTTGGACACATAGATGTTGCCGTGGTCGTCGGCGGCAAAACCGTTAGGCGCGAAGAGCTTGCCGGCGCCGAGCACGGTGCGAGCGCCGTCCTTGGCGATGCGCACGACATCGCCCGCAGGGGCGCCGTGCGGCGGGAACCCCGTGGTGTCGAATTCGACCGCGTAGAACGATCCGTCGGAACCGAAGCCGCATCCGGTGATCGCCGAGAACCCGGTCTGCCATACACGCAAGCCCTGCTGGGTCGTGTAGCGGAAGACATCGGCGGCGCCTGCACCGTTGCCGTTGCCTGTTAGTTCACCGATGTACAGCGCTCCGTCGCTGCCCTGCGCGACGCACGTCGGAACCGCGTCACTCGCGGGCGGGTTCGGGAACTCGGCGAGGAGCGTCACATGGCCGGCGTGATCGATCGAGTCGAGCGTGTTCGCCCCGGCGTCGACCACGAAGGTGGTGTGCTTGGTCACCAGTAGCGCATACGGATTGGCGTCCGGAAACTGGGGGTTGGTCGCCTTGTTCGCCGGCAGGTCTGACCAGGCGAAGTCGTAGTCGCCTGGATCGGCACGCGCGAGGAGCGAGCTGTCGTCATTGCGGTCTTGGCGGGCGCCGCGGAGCAGCCGGCCGGCCTGGGCCATCAAGCCGACCGTGAGGCTGGGTGAGAGTCCCTGGGGAACTGAGAAGTCCGATCTGGCGACCACGGTGTAGATGTAGTTGTCGCGAATCGCCAGACCGTTCGGGCCATCTGCTTCGGTGCCGTCCGGCGCCGCGCCCGAGGCGATGCCGGTGAAGACGCGATCGACCTTGCCGTCCTTGATCTCGCTGAGCGACCCGGTGGTGCCGAAGCACGTCGGATTGTGCGGCTCTCCCGGTGTGCTCAAGCATTCCGTTCCACCGGTGCCGGCTTCGGCCACCCACAGGTTCCCGTCGCCTTCGAGCGCGAGCCCGCGCGGGTTGTTGAGGCCGGTCGCGATCACCGTTACGTGCGGTGTGTGATTCGTGTGCGCGTCCGCCGACGCGCTCGCCGCCGTGCCGCCGGGCACCGCTCCCGGGACCGCCAGCGAGACCGCGAACGCTCCGACCGTCGCCGTGACCAGACGGGGCTTGAGGAGCCATCGTTGTTCAGCCATTGCCGGTGTCTCCGTTGCATGGTTCGAGGGGGAACGCCAGCGCGACCGCCGGGGCGGCGGCCAGCAGCGCGAGCGTGAGAGTGAGCAGGGTCGCCGCCAGGGCGCCGACCCTGCGGATCAGGGCGCCAGCGCGCCGGTTGTGAGCGGTTGGGCGCGAGTTGGTCATGGGTGCCTCCTCGTGGGTCGGGATGGATCCGGTTTGACCGAGGTGATCGTGGCCTGGCGCGCTGAGCTTCCGCTGAGGCTCGCTCGAGCGGGTCAAGCGCGGCGGCGGGACGGCGCAGCGCCTGCAGGTCCGTAGCGGTGGCGGCGCTCGTCGCCGCGCTTGCGCTCGTCGCACTCGTCGCACTGTCCGCATTGTCGGCGTGCACGGCGCTCGGGACGGGAGGCCGGCGGGGTTGATCTTGGCGGCGGTCACCGCGCCGTTCTTGATCTTCTTGGTGGTGACCGCCGCGTTCTTGAGCTGCGCTGCGCCGACGCCGTTGCTGGGCAGCCTCGACGCGGCGTAGGTGCCGCCCCCCGGCGCGAAGAGCAGAGTGGCCGTGGCCGCCGCGTCCGCGTAGGTGAGTCGCGGTCGCGTGCGCACCGGACCTCCGGCCGGTGTTGTGTCGCTCATCGCGCCCGGGACGCCGGCGCGGTCGCTGTGTCAGCACCGGTGGCTGGTGGCGGCCGCGATCGAGCAGGTTGCTGAGAGCACCCGGATCGGGCCGGTGGGATACTCGAGCTTGAACGTGACCGCCGGCCCGTCACTGCTCGCGCCCCCGGGGAGCGCGGCGACCAGCTCGGCCATGTAGGTCCCGCCAGCGAGCCGGTGGCCGGCGACGTGGAGGTTCCAGCGGATCTGCGAGCGGCCCTTGAGGTGCGGTCCGAGCGCGACCGCGCCGAGCAGCCGCCCACCGCGGCGACCGAGCCGGAACACGAGCAGCTCGAGCGTACGGGGCCTGCGCAGCAGCGCGAGCACCTCGCCGCGGCGGGTGATCGACAGCGCGTGCGGGCCGCTGGTGACGGTGAGTTGCTCGGCGAGCGTTCCGGCGGTGTCTGAACCGACCGCGATGCAGTCCGTGGCCGATGGGCAGGAGATCTCGTTGAGGCTCGCGGCGATCGGGGTCCCGCTCGGGTTGGTGGGTGTGGGGATGCTCATCGTCGACCAGCCGGCGGGAGGGGAGGCGCCGTCGTAGACCTCGGCCCGGGTGAGGAACGTGCCGGCGAAGTCGTTGCTCTTGCCAACGGCAACGCACCTCAAGAGGTCTCGCACCGCGAGCGGCCCGCCCGGGCAGGAGACAGCGCCCAGCAGGCTGATGCTCCTACCCGCGCTGGGGGTGGTGAAGAACGAGACGCCGTGACCGGTCGGGTTGATCAGGTTGGCCAGCGTGAACTCGCCGGCCGGGTTGAAGTTCTCCCCGACCGCGTAACAGGTGGTAGTGGACAAGCACGACACGCCGGCGAACGACGCGCCGGTGCTGCTGTTGGCGATCCCAAACCCGGCCGACCACCTGCCGCCGTTCCAGCTCTCATACAGCGGGCTCTTGCCGTTGCCTCCGACCGCCAGGCAGGACGTCGCTGAGGCGCACGACACCGAGTTCAGCGTGTCGAAGATCGCCCCGAACGGGTCCTGAGTCGCCTCCAGCGCCCAGAAGCTGCCGTTCCACAGGTAAGCCAGGGCGTGCTCGATGTTGGCGCTGTCGGTGTAGGACCCGACCGCCATGCAGCTGCTGGCCGACGTGCACGACACCGAGTTCAGCGTGCTGCTCACCGCCGGGCCGGGCTTCAGCAAAGACGGCGTCAGATTCCAGGTCTTGCCGTTCCACAGCTCGGAGACCGCCAAGCCGGACAGCTGGCCCACGGCCAGGCACGAGCTCGCCGACGTGCAAGAGACGCCGTTGAACAGCGTGTTGCTGGACGAGAAGGCAGGGTTGGTCGGTTGGATCGTCCAGCGTGCGCCGTCCCAGCGCTCCGCGAGCGCCTGCAGCGGATGCCCGAACGACGTGGACGTACCAACCGCGGTGCACGCGTTACCCGCCGTGCACGACACCGCTCTCAGAACCCCGGTCGCGCCCGGCGGGTTGGGCGTCGGGGTGATCGACCAGGCGGGGCTGGGCGAACCGGGTGGCCGCCCAACGACCGTAACGGCGCCGGCCGCCGGCGCCAGCGCCAGCCCAGCCAGCCCAGCCACGACACCGGCGAGCCCCGCTCGCCGCAGACGGGCGAACCGGGGCCGGCGAGTGATCGCATCGATGGTCATGAAGTTCCTCCTGTTTGGCGGGATCGATGTGTTCGCGTGGAGTGGGTTTGCGTGCGCGCGGTCGCCGTCTCAAAGCGGCAGTACGGCGCGTCGGCGAAGGGTTCGCCGATACCGCGTCCCACACGATTGATAGACTGATAACCTAACAATAGAGTAGTACTCTAAATCCATACGGACGCTTCTGTCAACCCCCGCTCAGCGGTAATCGTTGCCTTTGACAAGGGTCCGCCGCTGCCAGCCCCCGGTCGGAGGTGCTGGCGGGGTGAGACCTACCGTCCCCGCCCGCTCCTTCCAGCCGTCCAACACGGCCCGCTGGCCTCGCAGCTCCTCCTGCTGAGCGAGCTGACACGCCACCGACGCCACGCGCGCGCGTCGCGACGCTTGCGCTAGACCTGGTAGGCGCACTCGCGGGCGCGCAACGCCGCCACCACGTCATCAAGCCACCAGCACGCCCGACACCCTCCACCGTCTCCGGCGGCTCGCCCTCAGGACGGTGCTCCGCGGGCGGCTACTACTGTTGTGCCTGCGCGACGAGGTCACGCAACCGGACGCGATCGATCTTGCCGTGCCAGTTGCGCGGCAGCGCGTCGAGGAAGATCACCTCGCGGGGGTGCTTATAGGCGGCGAGCCTGTTCTCGAACAGTCCCATCACCCGCTCGGCGCTGAGCGTGCCGTCGGCGGTCGGCACAACGCAGGCGACCGGCACCTCGCCAAGCTCATCGTCGGGTCTGCCGACGACGGCCGCCTCGCGGATCGCGGCGCAGGCGTCGAGCACAGCCTCCACATCGCTCGGGTGGACGTTCGAACCGCCGACGATGATGATGTCCTTGAGCCGGCCGACGATCTGCAGAAAGCCGTCATCGTCGAGCACTCCGAGGTCGCCGTTGCGAAACCAGCCGTCGTAGAACCCCTCCTGGGTGGCCTGCTCGTTCTCCCAATAGCCCTGCATCACCGCGGGCCCGCGCAACCACACCTCCCCCGGCTGGCCAGGCGGAAGGTCCCGACCAGATCCATCGACGATCCGGACCTGGGTGTAGAGCGTCGGCTTGCCCGCGGTGAGCGCCGCCTCCGGTGGGCTGCCGGGCGGCATCGCGGTGGCGGTCGGGCAGGCTTCGGTTGAGCCGTAGCCCTGCCCGATCCGAACACCCTTGGCCTGCCAGGGCTCGATCGCGCTGCGCGGCACGACCGTCGAGCCGGTGAACACGTACCGCAGGCTGCTCAGATCGGCGCGGTTCCACGCGGGGTCGGCCGTCAGCTGGAACGTCATCGCGGGCACGCAGGCGAGCAACGTGATCCGCCGATGCTGGACCTCCGCGAGCACCTGGCCGGGTTCGAACCGAGGGTGGATCGTGACCGTTGCGCCGGCGCACAGGCCCGGCAGGGTGTGGATGAACAGCCCGCCGGTATGGAACATCGGCACGGCCGTCAGGATCTCGTCCGCGGCGGTCAGGCCGACCGCGGTGATCACGTTCAGGGCGTTAAAGGCGATGTTCTGGTGCGTGAACATCGCGCCCTTCGGGCGCCCCGTGGTGCCGGAGGTGAACAGGATCAGAGCGGGCGTTGCCGCTTCGATGCTCGAGGTCGCGGACACCCGCTGCGCGGCCCGGCCCGCGAGCTCGCCGCCCAGGGCGAACGTCTCCACCCGGTCGCGCCCCAGGCCGCCGACACTGTCGAGAGCCACCTCCTCAAACCCCTGCTCGGCGACCAGCAGCCGCGGCCGCGTGTGCTCGACGAACACGCGCAGCTCGGCCGCGGGCATCCTTGAGTTGAGCGGGACGACGATCGCGCCTAGCCGCGCGCAGGCGAACAACGCCTCGAGCAGCTCCGGACAGCTAGGCCCCAGATACGCAACGCGGTCGCCGGGCAAGACGCCGCTGGCCCGCAGCCAGGCCGCCACCGAGCCGACGTTTTGCTCGAGCTCGGCGTAGGTGATCTGGCCCCCCTCGAAGCGGAGCGCCGCGCTGGCCGGCGTCCAGCTTGCCCAGTGCGCTATCCACCCAGAGACATCCATGACGCCGTCCCGGTTCCCGATCCACGTCCACCCGTGATAGACTCGCGGCCCATCAATAGAGTGCTACTCTACTGAGCTATGGACGCGCCTGTCAAGACCCCGCTCGGCCGGCGAGCACGCAAAGCGCTCGAGACCCGCCGCCGCGTGCTCGACGCCGCCGAGGCCCTGTTCACGCGCGACGGCTACACCGCCACCACGATGACCGCGATCGCCGATCACGCCGACGTCGCCGTCCAAACCCTGTACGCGGTCTTTGGCACCAAGCGCTCGATCCTCGCCGAACTGATCGACGCCCGCGTCCTCGGAGACGATCACTCCGGATCGCTGCCAGACCGCGCGGACTGGCGGGCGATGGAGCGCGACGCCGACCCCGGCCGCCAAATCGCGCGGTTCGCCTCGATCGCGACGCGAATCGGCAGCCGCAGCGCCGCGATCAACGAGGTGCTCGCCGCCGCCGCCGGCTCGGACGCCGAGATCGCCGCCATCTACCAGCAACAACGACACGCGCGCTACAAAGACGAACGCCGGCTCGCACGCTCCCTGGCTCGCAACGGAGCCCTACGCGCCGGGATGTCCGAGACCCAGGCCGCCGACATCATCTGGGCAATCTCAACCACCCGCACCTACCGCGCCCTGGTCCACGAACGTCGGTGGACCACCGACCAGTACGAACACTGGCTAGCAGACCTGCTCGCCCGAGCGCTGCTAGACCAACCGCCAACATAGACAAGCCACGCGCGAGCAGGCGTGCAATGAGGCGACCGCAGGCGCAAAGAACCCCGGTAGACGGGACGCGGTCATGCCCCTCGACGCCGACGTGCCGATCCGCGCGAGAACAAGCGCATCGCTCGGCACCAATGACAGGCCCGCAAGGACCAGTTACCTATCGCGCGTCACGGGCCAGTACGGCTCCGCCCCTCCGCGATCGCGATGCGGACGACAGCTGTGCGCCGACGGGCCAACAAACACCGGCGCTGGCGCCGGCCTCGGACCGAGTGACGGTGCGGGCGCCGCTTCGCACACGCGCCCGTCGTAGAAGGCAGACTCGGCCCAGGAGCTCGGCGCGGTCGGAAAGAGCGTAGCCGCGACAGCCCGACCGACGGCGCCGCTCCCGCTGTCGCTCGCTCAGGGATTGCAAGAGTGGCCCGCGACCCCGTCGGCGCCGGGATGTCGCTTCCGCATCCAAATGGGGAGCATCACCGCCAACGCCCGGGACGTCGGCTGTCCCTGCGGACAAGTTGCGAGCGTCCACCGTTCGCGCCGGCAGACTGCTCCATCTGTGAAGTAGCAGTCACGGCGCGCGCCGTCGCCGGGCTGCTCCTATCGGACACGACGGGTCACGTCGGGACAGACGTTGGACAAGCGAGCGCCAAGAGCGCCCCGCTTGCCATTGCGCGCTACTCGTCAACGCCTAATGCGGTAGCGCCTACGTGGCCCCCTCGCATGGAGAGGGACCGCGGGCCGGACGGCGATCGGCGACCCGACGCGCTCGGCACTGCAGGATAAAGGCCCGCGTGTCTGGCGGCCACAGGGCTTGAGATCGGCCGTTCTCACCGGCAGACCGCCCTCCCCTAACACACGAAGCATCGACGTCGACGCTGACGATGGAGGGCCCGCCGCGAGCGCACGAGCCGACCCGTGCAGATCGGCTAGCGTGCGAAGACGTGGCCACATCGCAGGCGCGTGTGGAACTGGACTGGCTGGTTGAAGGCTATCGACGCGCGCTGGCGCGGCTGCCCGGAACCGCCTGGTCGGTGGCGATCGCCGACCATCCGAAGGGGTGGAAGCGTGTGGGGAAGGATGAGCATGTCCGCGGCCTCCGTTTCGCGCGCAATCGCGTGCACCACAAGTGGGGCAAAGCGATTGAGCGGCGTGACGACACGTTCCCCACCGCTCAGCTGGGTAGCCGACGATCGGGACACGGAGGGCAGCCCCTCGTGCGCGTCGACTGGTTCTGGCTGCCACGTAGGCGACTGCCGCGGCAGCTCGATCCGAAGTACCGCAAGAGCGAAAAGCAGATCGCGCGGCTCTACAAGGAGCACCTCGCGTGCCGACCCGTGCGAGAGGCGCTGGCTCATCTCGACGAGCTGTTGTCGTACCCCCGGGCCATCTGGCGCCCTCTGAGCCCCGACACTCTACGTGCTGGAGCGTGTAGAACGGCCCGGTGAGCACGTCCAGCGACCCCTCTGCGTGCGTCTCGATCGGCACTCGTCGGTGAGTGCCGCGGCGCAGGTCCCAGCCGCGACGTGCTGCCTATAGCGCGATCGCATTCACATTGGAGGCAGGCTCGTGTGAGGCCGCTGCTTTTCGATGGGAGGCCGGAGACTGACGTGCGGCGCCCGAACGATCGCGGCTCGAGGGCAGCGCGCCAAGCCTGCTCCGGCCGGTGATGGCTGTCAGGTTTGCCCGATGGCAGCGGGCCCGAGGGTTGAGCGCTTGGTAGGTCCCGCCCCGTCGTTCGCGTCCACGACAATACCCCGTTGTGTTGGCCGCTCGTGCCCGCGTCGTGAACGCTCCCAGTACCCGCATCGCGGTCCGAGCCGCGGTCATCGCCGTTGTGGCGGTGCTTGCGGCCAGCGTGGTCGACGTCGCGTCGGCCACGGCCGCGCCTTCCTTTAACGGCGTTGTGCTCGATGCGCGGCTGATCACGGTGAACACGGCAACCGCTAGCGCCACTGTGCGCATAGACCCGACCCCGGGCGGGAGCCTCGCGCAGCCTCCGCTCGACCTCCTCACGAAGGGCGTCGTCCTGTACACGAGCACTGTCAACGGCTCGCTCGCCCACAGCTACCGCGCCGGTGGCTTCATGGACCCGTTCGAGACGACGGTGCCGGTGGATGGAGATACCTCGACGTATCCCTTCCATCACCTCAGGGTCGAGATCAGTGCGCTGGCGAGTACGGCCGGCGGCGTGCGCTCCGGAAAGACGGTTCCGTTGCTGCTGCACGTCTCCAGCAGTCTCGCCGGCTACCGCGTCTCAACCCAGTCCGCCGTGCGCGAGGGTCCTGTGGTGGACGTTGTGCTCCACGTGGATCCGTCCTGGGCGGCGGTGCTGTTCGCGGTGTTCATCATGCTCGTGATGTGGGCGTTGGCCCTCGGCGCTCTGGCCGTCGCCGTGAGCCTGCTGGCGCGCCGGCGCCGCTTCGAGGGGGCGTTTGCGGGCTTCCTTGCCGTCCTGCTGTTCGCCTTCCCCACGGTGCGCAACAGTCTGCCGGGCATCCCGCCGGTCGGTGTTCTGTTCGACTACGCGTCCTTCTTCTGGGCCGAGGCGTTGGTTGCGCTCGCGCTGATCGCGCTGATCACCGGCTGGACCATGCGGGCGCTGGCCGGCACCACCGAGCGACGCGACTGAACCCTCAGGTGTGCCGCAGCGAGGCTTAGCCGCAGGCCCGCAGAGATCGCTTCCGCTGTCGGTCAAGCTTTGCTGGTCGGCGGATGTCGGGAGAGCGCTGCTTTTGGGCTTGCCTGCGCAGACGGCCAGTTTCAGACCAGCGCCTCCCGACGTTCCGTCGTGGTGCCCGTTGACCGGCAACAGGAGGTCGCGCCCAGAGCACCATCAGTAAGCAACCGCCAGGATACCTCGCGCCGTCTCCTGCAAAAGGTCGGGTGAAGGGAGTGGGGTGATGGATGATGGGTGGTTCGCTGGAGTCGATTGGGCCAGCGAGGAGCATGTGGTCTGTGTCGTCGACGAGCGAGGCAGGATCGTGGAGGGTCGCCGGTACCGGCCCAACGAGCGCGGGGATCAGGGCGCTGTGCGCGCGCCCCACCCGTCTACGGGTCGCGCTGGTCGCCCTCGAGCGACCGGACGGGTTGTTGATCGAGCGGCTGCTCGATGCGGGGCTGGCCGTGGTCGCGGTGCACTCGAACGAGGTCAAGGCGATGCGGCCGCGCTACAGCCTCTCTGGCGGCAAGAGCGACAGCTTTGACAGCTTCGTGCTGGCCGAGCTCGTTCGCACGGGTAGTCATCGCTTTCGGGTGCTGGTGCCCGACAGCGACCGGAACAAGGCGCTGCGGGCGATGACCCGAGCGCGCGAGAGTCTGGTGCGCACGCGGGTCGGGCTGGCCAACCAGCTACGCGACCGGCTCCGCGTGCTTCTGGCCCGGCGCCAGCAAGGTGTTCTGGTCAGTTGACTCACGGATCGCGCTGGCGTTCCTGCGCCGCTACCCGACGCCGGTGGATGCTCGCGGGCTGGGTGAGCAGCGCCTGCAGGCGTTCCTCAAGCGCCACGGCTACCCGAGCCGCAAGCCCGCCCGCGAGCTCCTCGAGCGTCCGCTAGCGAGGCGGAGGACCGCACCGACGAGCTTGAGATGCACGCTCGTCGTCGGATCGTGCTGGCGCTCGTGTCCGCGCTGGAGCCGATCGTCGCCCGCATCAGCAAGCTGACCATCGAGATCCGCCGCGCCCTCGATCAGCATCCCCACGGGCCGACGTTTCGCTCGCTATTCATCCACCCGGACTCGTGGCTATGCGCCGCGAGCATGCTCGCCGAGATCGGTGACTGCCGCGAACGCTACCCCAGCTATCGCACGCTCGCCGCCGACGCCCGCCAGTGCCCAGTCGCCGTCGAATCAGGCAAAGGCAAACACGCCCAGTTCCACTGGGCGTGCGGCCACCGCCTCCCGACGCATTCGACAAGCTCGCAGACTCAAGCCGCCGGCACAACCCCTGGGCCGCCGACATCTACAACCAAGCCCGGGCCGGGAGCGCCAGCCACCCCCACGCCGCTCGCGTCCTCGGGCGCGCGTGGTGCCAGGTCATCTGGTCCCTGTGGCACGACCACGACACCTACAACCCGCCAAGCAAACCGCGCTACACAGACTGATCGCCGCGGCCGCCTGACAATCGTCGGACCTCCGGGCCGACCTCACAGCCACCCAGCGACGGCCGGCGCCGCCGGCGCCTTAGGCTGCCCGCAGGGCAGAGCGCCCGAGCCAACGGGGCGAGTTTTGCCGATACCCGATCGTGTTTCAGAACAAGGAGCCTCGTCATGCCTGCCGGGGCGTTGTCAAGATCGCGCACGCTCGCGGGAGGCGATCCTTCGGGAGGAAGTGCCGCTCATTTACGGAGCGCTGTGATCCGTTTTCGCCTGCGAGTCGGACGGCGATGCCTCGCATTCTCTGCCCCGCGGCGCCGCCCGCAACGGCCATCGAGTTGTAAGGCGAAGGCTTCTCGTATTACCTAGTCACTACTTACTTGACACTCCTAGCGCCCCTCACGCGGCAACGGCGAATAGACCTCATACTCGTCACTCTGGATCGTTTCGCTGTGCAGTGCCTGGGCCGCCGCGCGCATCAGCAGCACCGCCGCAAACGCCAAACCCGAGAATCCGACTATCCACAGCGCGTCACGGACCGCCTTGACCGGCGCCAGGGAGCCCGCGACCAGCAGCAAGCCCGAGGTGATCGCCCCCGCCGCTCCGACGAGCATCACGAGACCGTGGTTCACCCATGCATCAAGCACCCACCGATCGCTCCCTGCATAGCGCTCGGTCCGGAGGGTGAGGCGGCCCGAACGCCACTGAGTCGCCAGCGCCTCGGCGTGTTCAGGGAGTGTGCGAAGCGCCGGCAGCGTTCTCACCAGCTCGCGTTGGACTAGTTCTTCCCGGCTTCCCGTGACGGCTGGCTGTTCGGAGCTCACGAGCTTCTGAGCTTCCGGGGCAAGCTCGAACGCGGGGTCGATCGTCCGAAGCGTCCCCTCGAGCGTGATCAGCGTGCGGGATAGCAGGAGCATCGAACGCGGCGGGCGCATCCCATGCTGGTCCATTACCTCGAGCACCCCCGCCATCGCCGCCGGGCTCAAGCCTCCTTCCTCCAGCTCGCCGAGCAGCATCGCGAGATCACGCTCCAGCTGGCGCATGTCGATCTGATCGTCTCCAACCAGGTGACGCACCGCCCGCGCGAGCACCGCCCCGTCTCTGAGAGTGAACCCGATCGCCAGGCCTTGGAGCGCCTCACGAGTCACCGGATCGATGCGGCCAACCGCGCCGAGGTCCAGCAGCCACAGCACACCGTCGGCATCGATGAACACGTTGCCAGGATGCGGATCGGCGTGGTAATACCCGTCACGGAGGATCTGCGCGAGGAACGAAGCCAGAAGCCGTCGGCTGAGCTCCCGGCGCTCGACCGGCGCCACGTCGACCGCCGCCGCGTCCGAGACCGAGCGGCCCACGACCTCGTCCATCACCAGCAGTCGCTCGCTGGAGAGGGTCGGGTACACGGCGGGGACCTGCACCGTGGTATCGGAGCCCCGGCTCTCTCGCATACGGATCCCCGCCGCCAGCTCGCGACCGTAATCGAGCTCCGCCTCGATGCTCCTGATCAGCTCCCCCGCCAGATCGCGCACCCCGATCCGGCGGGCAGCTTCCACCCGCCGATCGAGCTGGCGCGCGACGAACGCTAGGACCGCCGAGTCGCGCCGCACAACCTCCTCGAGCCCTGGCCTCTGGACCTTGACGACGACCGGCGTGCCGTCGTGGAGTCTGGCCCGGTGCGTCTGGCCGACCGAGGCAGCGGCAAGTGGCTTCGGTTCGAACTCGGCAAACGCCTTCTCGACCGGCTCGCCCAGCTCGGCGTGCACCACGTCCACCACCTGATCGGGCGGGACACGAGCCACATTCGCGTGCAGGTTCGAGAGCTCGGTGGTGAGAGTGGGCGGAAGCAGGTCGGTGCGGGTAGCCGCGATCTGGCCGAACTTGACGAACATTCCCCCGGCGCGCTCCAGCACGACGCGCACTCGGCGTGCCAGATCCGGCGAGGCGAGCGCAGCCGGTTGGCGGTATCGAAGGTGCAGAAGATTCTCGCTGCGCGCGATGCCAACCAGTTCGCGAAACCGCCCCAGCGGAGCCAGCACGAGCCGCGCCGCCCGCAGCGGATGCCGCAAAGCTCGGCGGGCGCCACGATGCGTCCGCCTGCCGCGGGTGACCACGTCGAGGACAATTGCGATCGGCAGGGCCGCGAGAACACCAAAGAACACCGAAAGAGGGATGACCAGCAGCGGGTGCAGGTTCTTCGGCCCAAGAGCGATCGCGCCACCAACCAAGCCGACGAGCCAGCCGACGACCGCGGCGAAGGTGGTACGCCAGCGTCCAATGCGCACTCCCAGCACCCGTCCCGTCAACAGTCCGATCCCGCCGATCCAGAACGGCAGGATCAGCAGATAGCCGAGGCCGAGCTCGATCCTAAGCGTGGCGGAAGCGATCGGCACGTCGAGTGGCTCGCCGCTCCCTCACCCGCGGCGGCGTAGCAGAGCTTGGGCCCAGAACGGTGTGCGCGCGCGGACCGATCGTGAGAGTCTATTACCGCAACGCCGCCTCCGTATTGCCGGATGAGCGCCCCGCGCACAGAAGCGCCTCGCAGCGCTCACACGCCGACCGCGACCAACGCGAGTGTCAACAGTGCCAGATGGGCCAAGCCCAGCCGAGGGGGCGCGAGGCGGGCGACGCACAGCCTCAGCAGGGGACGCCGCGGTTGACTGCGGCTGATCGATTGTCGGCGAATTCGCGGTGGTTGGGATGGGCGTCATCTCGGCTCCCCCCGATAGGTCGGTGCTGTTGAGGGTGCCGATAGTGCGCGCCCGCCGCCGCGATGTCATCGGCCGGGTGGCCGATCCGATCCGGGGGATGATTCGGGCCCGGCCGCTACTGGTCGGCCGGCATCGTGTGAGCCAGCCGGGTCTCGAGGAGGCTCCGACCCGACGATTCTCCGCTCGGGAGGGAGACCATCCACCGCCCGCGGAAAGACCGAGAACGCACCCCGTCGCCTTGGATGACCGCCGCGGCCACGCACGGGACGCCCGTGCGCGCCCTCACTTCCTTGATGGTCTCACCGACCGCGCTGACCGCCCGCGCTACCGTGGGGGTGCGTCCCGGTCCCGCGACCGCTCCGGCCAGGGGACGTGCGCGCCCGACCCGCTCGGGCGTGGGGTCAGGCGCCCCTGTCCCCGCGAGGGCGACGTGTCGCTAGGACCAGGGGGCTATGGGCGCGGGTCGCTCGCCGGCGACGCCGTTGAGCTCGGCCACCGCTCCGACCACGTCTCCGCGGTTGTAGTAGTCGGTGAGGATTAGGTTGGGGATGCGTCCGCGTTGAGCGATGCATTGGCGCGCTCGCGCCAGGATGAAGGCGCGTTTGACCAGCGGCAGGTTCGGGCTCAGGCGCGGGGGGAAGATGTCGGTCCAGTCGTTCATCATGAGCAGGGGGTTGCTCGGTTGGCCGCGATATAGACGGCAGGTGAACTGGGCTGGCTTTTGGGCGCCCAGCGGGGTGTCCTGGATCCATTGGAAGCCGTTCATGTCCCAGGGGTATTTGCCGCTGGTTTCCTTTTGCGCGAACACGAGCACGTTGTGTCGCGAGCGGATCAGCGCTTCCAGGGTGGGAAGGGGCTGTCCCGACTGCAGGGTGTCGAGGTAGCGAAACAGCCCCGCGCGCTGGAAGGCGCTCTGTAGGTCTGGCTCTGCCGCATAGTCCTCATCGAAGAGGATGATTACCTGGTCGGGGTTGCGCTCCAGGAAGCTGCGAATCGTGGCCAGGAAGTCGACCATGCGGGTGGCGCCGAGCTCACAGAGGGTGTGACACAACCAGATGTCGCGCTTGCGGTTCTCAAACGAGCCGGCGCTGAGCGCGCGACTGAGGCGCTGCAGCGCTGCGCGCGCGGCTGGCGAGAGCTTGGCCGCCACCCGATTCAGGCGCAGGCCGGCCGCGGCGATGTCGGTGTGCACGCCTCCGGCCGAGTCCTCGACGGCGTAGTGGGTGGAGATCTTGAACAGCCTGATGCCATCCTGGAGCTGTTGGTGAATGGTGCGATCCTGATTTGCGATCAGCCACCCCGGCGAGTCCGCGGCCGACATCGAGTTGTGCGTTCCCGCGAACACCACCTCATCGAGTCGCCGGGCGCACAGCTGCGGATATCCGTTGCACGTCGCTACGGGACTTGCTCGAACTTTCGCGGTCTCCCCGGTCAGGAGAAAGCCCGCGGCGATCCCGCCGATCAGGGCAGCCCCCAACGCCCCCACCGTAACCGCTCGGCGCTGCGGTGGCCGGCGCGCTCGGCGAACCCGGGGGTGCGCCGGGGCGGTGGCGGTCAGTAGCTCCCCGACCCCCACATAGACCAGGACGCAGCCGCCGGCTACCGCCAGGACGTCGAACGCCAGGGTGGGACGTACGATCGCGAAGATGCCGAATGCCAGGATGATCGCGCCCCGCACCCCGCGCGCCCGATTCGAGCCGCCCCGACGAGCCAGGGCGAGCACCCGCTTCAAGTTCGCTACGGGCGAATAGGGCGCAAGCACGGACCTGG
Organism: uncultured Solirubrobacterales bacterium; assembly: GCA_963731355.1. Taxonomy (GTDB): domain Bacteria; phylum Actinomycetota; class Thermoleophilia; order Solirubrobacterales; family Solirubrobacteraceae; genus Palsa-465. The sequence continues at coordinate 539,896 of CAVSUS010000014.1, forward strand.
CCGCGGCAGCGACCAGCAAGGCCCCAACCGTGATCCCGAGAGCCCACGTCATCAGGTCACCGAGGTACACATCCCAGAGCTCCCCGACCGCCCCGCGTACATCCGCGTTCGTGAGCTCGTTGGCGCCGTAGGTGTGAGAGATCACATACCGTCGCGCGAGCTCGAACGCCACCATGAACGCGATACCGGTGATCGCCACGGCGGTGGCGCTCCGCGCCGCGGCAGCCCGGCGGTCGCGCGCGGTCAGGATGATGAGCGCGAACAGCGCGAGCGCAGCCAGGGGAAGCACGATTCCCAGCACGCGCACGTGATCGGCGAGGCGCAGCGTCGTATCGGCGAAGTTGCGCCGCCGCACGGACAACAGAACCGCATCGGCGCGGCGCGGGATCGAGCGCGCGAGCTTAGGGGCGAGCGACTGCAGCGCGGAGCTGACGACGGTACCGGCGTCAGCGATGTCGAAGGCGGCATTGCCTCCACCGCGCTCGAACAGCAGCCGGTGACCGTGCTCCGCGGCCAAGCGGATGATCGGTCGAAAAAGCGCCGATCCGATCACCTCTTGGAGCGCCGACTGGAGCACGGGACGGGCTGCGATGACGTCGGGGAGGCTCGGCTCGATCGCCTGTACCGTGATCTCGCGCGCAATCACGCGTTGCAACACCGGCTGCTGCACCGCCTGGACGGCATGGTCCGAGAACGCAGACGCATCGATGATCTCGCTTCGCGCGTACAGCGCCAGGCCGCCGACCAGCGCCGCCACGGACGCCAGAACCACCAGCACGATGTTCACCGCGCCGCGGACACCGCTCGTGCTCACCGCCGCCTCGCGGTCTGCAGTGGAACGACCGATCGCCCATTCACTCATTGCGCGCGAGCTTTCGGTCGGCCGCCTCGCCCGCGGTCGGAGTCGGTTCAGAAGACGGCTCCTGAGCCCCGGCGATGGCATCCGTCACCCGTCGCCGACGCGCCTCGATCCGTCCCCATCGGGCCCGGGCGCGAGCCAGCCTGCGGCTGTTCGGCGGGTAAAACCGCCGCGCCCAGGGCGACTTCGGCCTCGCCAACCGCACCGCTCCGATCAGCGAGACCAGCGGGAGAAAGATCCCGATCAGCCCGAGCAACCGCTTGCCCTTGATGATCGTTACCGCGGCGAGGAGAACATCGACGACGATGGCACTCAGCAACGTGTCCACCGAGGACGCATTGTTGGGCAGGTCGAAGGGGACGGCGCCGAGGACGATCAGCCCTCCGATGACCGTGGCCACGATCACGGCATCAAACGACGCCCGCCCCTCCTCGCTCCAGTACACGTCGCGCAGGTGGATCCAAAGGGCGAACTCGTCCAGCGTCAGTCCCGCGCCGATACCGAACAGCGCCGCCAGGATCTCGGTCCGCGGGCTCTGCTGGTCGAAGGCGAAACTGAGGAACCCGACCAGCAGCATGAGCACGATGCCCCACACGAGATGGTGCAGGTGCAGCCCACTGCCCGTCTTCACGCTCCCCGGCCACCACGGCACCTTGGGACTACGGATCAGACGAGCGCTCGTCCGAATGAACAAGAACGAAGCCAGGAACGCCACCAGCAACACAAACCCCGCCCGCTCGGTCAGGCGATCCAGAAAATGAGCGGGGAGCTCAAGACGCAGTGTGATAAGCCCCGAAGCCAGCGTGATCATGCTAAGTATGGCGCCTCCGCGGTTGGCTGTCCGGCATTCGCGAGCCCCCAAGCGCTTCCCATATCCAAAGAGCCGCGAACCATGTCCGCGCTTCGCACGCAAGCGATCACACACTGCTCGCGGGCCCCGTGCTAACCCTTGTGGACCGAGACGCTGCCGACCGTGGCGCTTAGCTCGATGACGTTGCTCGCCGTGGAGTGGTTGGGCACCGCGACGTTCTCGTCGCCGACAGGTGCGGATGCCTCCACCCGGTAGGAGGCGTTGCCGGGCACGGTGACGTCGATGCTCCCGGCCTCGGTCGTGACCTTGGCCAGGCCGGGCGCGGAGGAAGGCGAGATCCGGGAGGTGCCGCTCAACGGTGCGCCAGGTGCTCGAAGAGTGGTTCGAGCAACGCGGCACCTTGGCCGGTCCAGACGAGCGAGCGCTGTTGGTCAGCCGTAGGGGGCGCGGCTGTCCGCGCGTTCGGCCGGGCCAACAACGGCTCGACCGCCGCCGCCCCTCCGGCGCATCAAGCGCGCCCCGCGAGACATGAAACACGATCGTGTCGATATCCCGATCTGCGACGGAAACTCCCGCTGCAACAGATCCAACGCTCCGCTGCGCCTCCGTACCCGGCAAGCTGAAAGTCGCCGCGTAGCTACGCCCCACCGCCTGGGGCACCACGCTCGCCCGAATCGCCACCGGCCGCGCCCCCGGTGATTTCGCCGCCGCCGTGATCGAGCGCAGCCGCGGGGCGGGGTCTCACCTCGCCTCGCGCAGCCGCGCAGGCCTGAAGGCGTGCACCGGCACGGTCAGCAGCCGCCGCAGCGGCGACGGCTTCCTGGTGGCTCGACTCCGGTGGCCCTGCGCTCCGCGAGGTCGAGGGGCAGCAGCGTCCGCGCGGCCCCGACATACGGGCGATCAGAATGAACACCGCCGATCCCAACAGCTCCAAGGCGTTCCGTCGATCGAGGTGAACAGCAGCGCGGCGCCCAGCAGCGCGGTCGGAGCCTGGCTGATCACCACAGCATCACCACCATGAACACGATCCGCCACCGGTGACCGGGCACGACGCGCTGCTGGCCCTAAACGACCTTCGTAGCGAGCGGTACTCGAAGAGGATCTCCTGCTCGAGGAAGGTCCAATCGATGAGTTTGCGGATCGCGAACGGGATGCCGATCACGGTCACGAACAGCAACAGCATACCGGCGGTCGCCACGAGGGGCGCGACGATCAGCCGCCACAGGCGCCGCCCCACGGCCCGCCACACGGCGACGTAGCCCACCCTTCCGGTGCGTTCGATCTCGCGCATCGACGCGACCACCGCGGCGTGGGAGACCAATGTGGCGATCTCCCGGCCAACGCTGACCCGGAGCTGATTCCGATCGCGCCGCCCCCATCGAGAACGACAGCTGCGATGCGCCGACCCCGAACGCGTGTCGCACGAGCACCTCCAGAGCCTCGCATGCAGCGACCAGCGCCAGGCAGGTGACCGCCACCCCTACCAGCCCGACGACGCGACACAGACGGTCGGTGGCCAGGAGCAGTTGCCCCACCGTCCGGGGTCGCCGCAGGGGCTCCACAGCCACGGGGCGCCACCGCGTCGCCGACACCGGAATCAGCACCAGCAGGAGAAGCACGGCGACGATCGCGATCGCGCCCGTCCGCGTCTTCGCGGCCAGATTGATGAACTCCGACACCTTCGCCACGGCGCCCCAGAAACCCCTGGACGTCGACGGCCCCGAACAGCGTCCCGCCCGGACGCGAGGGCTGTCGGCGCGGGTGCCGTCCATGACCGTGAACGGCTCGCGCCACACCGTCTTGGTGTTGGGCCCCGTCGGCCCGTTGTTGAAGCCGGCCTCGCGCTGGCCCCAGTGGCCGCGGAAGCTCAGCCACGCAAACGGGCCCGGTGCTCGGCGGCACGTTGGGCAGCACGATCGGGCGCGGACGAGTGGTGATCAGCGGCTTGGTGGGGTGGTCGCAGCCCACCCCCGAGCCGTTCTGGCCGTTGTCCAGCCACAATGCCGAGCTGTAGAAGGTGGCCTGCGTCCCGGCGGCCGAGTACACCACCGGGTGACTGCCCTCGAGCTGTACCTAGGCATCGTCCCAGTCGGCGTGCTCGCCCCCCGCGTGCTGGCAGAGCACGATCTCGTACGGGTCCCCCGACAGGGCCTGCGCGGGCGTAGTCGCGTCGAACGCGATCTGCATGCCCTCCCAGTCGCCCTCGTGCAGGTCGTTGAACTGGTTGAAGTAGTGGTAGAACCAGTACTGCACGGCCAGCTCGAAGATGCCAGGCTGGCGCGCGATGTGGGCACAGGCCACCGCCGGCGCCCGCCCGGCCCGCCGGATGGCCGCGAAGTCCCTCGCGTACGTGCAGGCCGGATCCAGCGGGTCGCCCGACAGATCGACGTAGTAGTTGCCGCCCTCTCCGGCCAGATCGGCCGCCGTGGGAGCGCGGGTGACCAACTGCATACGGCCGCGAGCCGGCCTCAGCAGCCTGACCCGAAGATTGCCGAGCACCGTATCCACCGTCGTCGGGGGCCACTACTGCTCTTCGGAGGAGTCACAGAAGCCGTCCTTCTGTGCCCTCGTCATCACGATCGGCGAGTACTTGTCGACCAGCTTTTGCGCGGCGCTGGGGGCTGCTTGAGCGGAGTTCACCCCACTTACCACGACTATGTGTTGGCACCGCCCCCGTGACGTCCGCTATCAAGGTGTTAGCTGCGGGCGCGCCAGGTGTCGCCCGTGCCAGCCAGGGGACACCTTATCTCCCGCTGCCATGTGACGGTGCGCGTGGACAACGTAACAGCGTCCGGGCTGCCAGCCTCAGGTGCATATGGCCAAGCGACTAACCCTTGCGGACCTCAATGTCGCCGACTTGCGCGTGGAGATCGATGACGTTGCTCGCTGTGGGGTCGTTGGTCACCGCGGCCTTTGTGTCGCCGACCTGAGAATCCGCCGTGACGCGGTAGGAGGCGTTGCCGGGCACGGTGACCTTGATGTCGCCGGCCTGGGTCGTGACCTTGGCCAGGGTGGGCGCCGAGGAGAAGCCGAGATTCACCGACCCTGCGTCGGTGGCCACGGTGTATGACCCGCGGGCAAGCCCGGTGCCGCTCACCTTCGCGGCGCTGGTATGGATATCCACCTTGGCGGGTCCACCCTGCAAGCTCACCTCCCCAGCGCTGCCCTTTACGTTCAGCGCGATGGTTGCCGGCAGCATCACGTCGTAGTCCATGTGGCAGCCACCGAGATTGAAGCCACCGGGACAACGGGAGACGATCGTGGCGCCCGACCCAGCCACGCTGCGCTTGGCGCTGGCATCGCCGCTGGGCCGCTGCACAACATGGATCGGCGATGACCCCTGCGTGACGGTGACTCGGAGGCTGCCGGCGTCATTGTCGATCGTCAGGGCCTGCACGCTCGACGACAAGGTGTAGCTGCCGCCAGCCTGCGAGGACGACCCCGTCGCCGTCGCCGTCGCGCCGGCGGACGAGGAGGAACCGCCCGAGGTGGCTGACGAGGACGAGCTAGCCGATCCGCCCGAGGAGGATGAACTGCTGCTGCTGCTCCCGCAACCAGCCAGGAGCACGGCGGTCACAGTAGCGATGAGCAACCGCCTTCGCGACCGCGTCGTCTTTAAACAAATCTTCATGGGGCCGCCTTCCCTCGTCGTCTTCCGTGCCACGATCCCAGCGTCCCTAAGCCCGGGAGCGCGGCCGGGAGCCACCGATTTTAGTCAGGCGCCGCGGGCGCAGCCAGCTCGCGGTGGCGCTATTCCGGCGCGCCGCCGCTGAACCCGCCCCACCCCCGAGGTCGCCGCGGCGCAGCGTCCGCCCCCTCGCTAGGGGGCGGGCGCGGCGGACGCGAAAGCTGAGAACTGCAAGCGGAGCCTAAGCTCCCAACAGGCGACTCGCAAAGGGATGCGGTCGCGACGACTACCAAATGTCCGCAGGGCGGCCCGGTCGCGAATCGCGGACGGAACAGTGACGAGGCCCTCAGCCCGGCCGGCCGAGGCGCCGAAGCAGTAACCCATCTGGCGCGGCGCCGTTGCTGTCGCCAGGAGCGGCCGCCAGCGTGCGCCGGGCCGGGCGTAGCTGTTTTGCAAGGGATTGCGAGCGCGTAGCTGATCGTTGTCGGCGTTGCCGCGTTGGACGACCACCAGCAGCGACCCCCGCACGGTGGCGGTAGGTCGGCGGGAGGCGCCGGGGCCGCGCAGTCTAGCCGACCCTACCACGACCCCCGGGCTAGACCGGTGCGTCCGCCAGGCGGTGCGAATGTCACCGCAAGTCGCGGACCGCATCGGCGCGACCTGGCGCGCGAGAGCGTCGCTCGCGAGGCAACCAGCAGCCTGGCGTCAACGCCCCGTCTCGATCAAAGCGATAGCCGAGAGGTGGACCTGCCCCGGTTTGCGTGACACCTTGGGTTGTGGTTGTTGACGTGGATTGTTGTTGTTCGAGCCATTGCTCTCAACCGTGGAGCGCGGAGAGTTGGAGCTGTTCGTACTCGACGGGGGAGCGCATGCTGAGGGTGGAGTGCCGGCGCCGGCGGTTGTAGAACGCCTCGATGTACTCGAACACGGCGGACTGCAGCTCGAGCCTCGAGGGCCAGGTGCGGCGGTTGACGAGCTCTTTCTTGAGCGTGGCGAAGAACGTTTCGGCCACGGCGTTGTCGTAGACGTCTCCGCGGGAGCCCATGGAGACGGCGATGCCGGCCTGGTGAGCGGCGCGGCCGAACGCCAGCGAGACGTACTGGGCGGATTCACGCGGTCGTCGCAACACCTTGATCGAGAGGAGTTGCGATGGGCAAGCCGAAGCGGCGGAAGTCGGATCTGGCTGGGCGGCCGGCGATGCGTTCGCCGGGCCGTCCGCCGGGCTGGCGCAGGGAGCATCGGCAGCGGTTCTGGGCAGCGATCGCGCGCGGTGCGACGAGCGAGGCCGCTGGCCTGGTGGCCGGCGTCTCGCCGGCGGTTGGCGTCCGATGGTTCAGGGAGGGTGGCGGGATGCCGTCGGTCACCCGGGCGCCGCTGTCGGGACGCTACCTGTCGTTCGCCGAGCGGGAGGAGATCGCTCTGCTGCGCGCCCGGGGGTGCGGGGTCCGGGAGGTCGCGCGCCAGCTCGGCCGCTCGTCGTCGACGATCTCCCGCGAGCTGCGGCGCAATGCTGCGACTCGCAGCGGCGGTCTTGAGTATCGGGCGAGCACGGCGCAGTGGCATGCGGACCGACGGGCGCGCCGTCCAAAGCCGGCCAGGCTGGGGGTGAATGCTGTGCTGCGACGGTATGTGCAGGATCGTCTGTCTGGCGCTGTGGAGCGGCCTGACGGCGGGGTGTTGGACGGCCCCGAGGTCACGTGGATCGGCCGGCGTCACGGTCGGCGCAAGGACCGGCGTTGGGCGAAGTCCTGGAGCCCGGAGCAGATCTCCAACCGGCTGCGTCTGGACTTCCCCGATGATGAGTCGATGCGGATCTCGCACGAGGCGATCTACCAGTCGCTGTATGTGCAGGGCCGCGGCGCGCTCAGACGGGAGCTGACGGCCTGCCTGCGCACCGGGCGGGCGCTGCGGGTCCCGAGAGCCCGGGTCCGTGGCCGGGGCAAGCACTTCGTGACCGATCAGGTCCTGATCAGCGAGCGTCCGGCCGAGGCCGAGGACCGCGCGGTGCCTGGGCACTGGGAGGGTGATCTCATCCTCGGGCTCGAGAGCTCCGCGATCGGTACCCTGGTCGAGCGCTCAAGCCGCTTCACGATGCTGCTTGACCTCCCGCCGATGACCGACCAGGGCCCGAGGGTGAAGAATGGTCCAGCGTTGGCCGGGCACGGCGCTGAGGCCGTCCGCGACGCGATCGCCAGCACGATCACATCGCTTCCTGAGCAGTTGCGCCGGTCGCTGACATGCGACCAAGGCACCGAGATGGCCGCGCACGCGCAGTTGCGGATCGACACCGGCCTTCCGGTCTACTTCTGCGACCCGCACAGCCCGTGGCAGCGCGGCACCAACGAGAACACCAACGGGCTGTTGCGCCAGTACTTCCCCAAAGGAACCGACCTCTCACGGCACAGCGTCGAGGATCTCGCCGCGGTCGCCGCGACGCTGAACGGCCGGCCCCGCAAAACGCTCGACTGGAGAACCCCTGCCGAAGTGCTGAACGAGCACTTACTGTCAGCGGCGGCCTGAAACCGGCCTCACCTCGGCCCGACCAGGTAACGACCCAGGGACGCGAGCGCGGCCCGCCGACCGCGACATCCCGAGTCGCTCAGGCCGACCTGTCCGCCGAGCGCGACCAGAGCAGCGCCTCAACGGGGTGGCCCGACCAGGGCGCGCACGCGGCTATCGCCGCTCCGGCCCGCCCCTCGGGGCGAGCCTCCGCGACGACAGCCGCGTCACCCCAACCCGTCTCTGGATCACAGCCGACACAGTCCGTCACCCGTAATCCGTACAGTCACATGCAAATCCACTGTTGCGAGGACCGGTTGAGCCTGGGCTGGCCGCCCTGGTCGGAGTGGTGAATGAGCCCGGGTCCGGGGCGTCGGCGCGAGAGCGCCATCCGCAGCGCGTCGACGACCAGCGTGGCGCGCATGTGGGTGGCCATTGACCAGCCGACGATCTGCCGCGAGTAGGTGTCCTGCACGGCGGCCAGGTACAGCCATCCCTCGCCGGTGCGCAGATAGGTGATGTCGGCGACCCACAGCGCATTCGGCGAATCAGGTCGGAACTGGCGCTCGACCAGGTCGGTGGCCGGCGTGACCCCGGGGATCCGGATCGTCGTGTGCCACCGCTTGCGGGGCGTGACGCCGGCGATACCGGCGGCTTTCATCAACCTGGCGACCCGCTTGCGCCCGACTCGGACCCCGTGCTCGAGCCGCAGCTCGGCGTGGATCCGGGGCGCCCCGTAGACGCCCCGGCTTGCCTCGTGGATTCGCTTGATCTTCTCAGTCAGCCACGCGTCGATCAACGCCCGATCCGACGGCGCCCGCCGCTGCCAGTTGTGAAATGCGGTGCGGTTCACCCTGAGCACGCGGCACATCACGGCGACGGGATAGTTGGCCTTCTCCGCGGCGATGAACGAGTACGCCGCGCCTACCGCCCGTCGCTCTCCTTCGCGAAGAAGACCGCTGCTTTTGAGAGGATCTCCCGCTCCATCCGCAGCTTGGCGTTCTCATCCCGCAGCCGCTGCAGCTCCTCGCGCTCGTCCTGACTCAGCCCGCCCGGGCGCTCACCTTGGGCCGCCTTCTCCTCCTTGAGCCAATTGCGCAACGTAACGTCCGAGATCCCCAGATCCTTCGCCAGCTTGCGCTGCGGCTTGTCACCCAACTGGGCTAGGCGGATCGCCTCGCGGCGGAACTCCTCCGGATACGATGGCCTGGTTCTCGGCACGTGAACCTCACTTTCCCCGGCTTACGACCGGAAGCGTTCAAGTGTCGCTCAAAGCGGGGCAACTCGAAGGCGCCTCGCTTGCCGATAGTGGCTTAGATTCCAGCGGAAACCACCGCCGGGACCTCCTCACGTCACCGTCGGATGCTTATGGGCTTCTCGATGAGGCGGTTCGCGTTAACGCTCAACGCTTCTGGTAGGTAGGCGTGGGACTGACGCGGGTCCAGACTGGAGGCGCGGGCGAGGAGTTCTCGCCACAGGTGTTTCGCCAACCGAGGTGCTGCTGGTGCAGCGAGGCCCAGCCGTCGCTCGAGCGTCCGGGTCGGTGCGTGGAACGCGAGCAGCCGCTGGCGCGTCGGCGATCAGCGCTGGTAACTGACCGAGTGCGGCCGATGGTTTGGCGTTGTCGATCGCTCCCAACCGTACGAGCATGACGCGAGGTCCGCGGCAGTGGGGAGCGACACGACGAGCGGACGGCCCGCCAGGGGCGGGCCGTCTCAAGATCGCTTTGCCTTGCTGTCGTCAGCTGACTGCCGCGGCATCTAGCAGATTTATCTGAGTAGAGTTCATCCAGGCGTCATGGCCTACCGTGCATCGGCCGATCGAGGTTGTGCAGGTCGCATTGTGACTGCCATCGATGCCCCAGACTTTCATCATGACGTCGAAGGTGCCGACCGGCTGGCCATCCTGGCCGAGGATCGCGTAGTGGGCTGTGTCATTCTGGGTGGAGAGGAACTTCCACTGGACTTCAATGTCGCTGTAGTCGTTGGGCGGCACCAGCGTTCCGTCGGCGGGACGACCTTCGAAGTTGCCGTCACCGGTTATGTTGATCAATTTGATTGTGTGGCTCGACATGTTGAAAGTGGGAAAGCCGCGGGAGTACTGCACTTGCGCTGAGTCGTCGTCGCGTGTCTGCTGGGGGCCGGTGTTCGCATTTGCCGCGACCGCCACCAATGCGATGATCGCGTACGCGAACACGAAAGATGCCAGAACCGCGAGCATAGCCTTCGGCTTGAGGATTCGGCTGGTCATTTCGGGTTCCTTTCGTTTGATCCGTCCGCTTTGTGGTGTGCAACAAGCATCGCGCCACTCGATCGGCTGCACCATCGACCATCAGGCGGTTTGTCCGGGTGGTCGGCGTGTCGGCCGCGTGGACGACATCCCTGTCCACCGATCAGCCGACGCATTCCGCGCTCAGACGAGCCTCGCTTGCCACCAGTTATCGGCCAGGCTCATGCCGGGCCAGTCTCGTAGTTCTCTAAGCAAGGGCCGACGTTATCCCCGCCACGGCAAGCCTCGACCGCTGCCGCCATCTGATCCGCCACAGCACGCCGACGAGCTGCACTCCGACGACGAGGGGGAGCAGCCAGAGGACGCCGAGTGCTTTGCCGTGATAGTCGATGTTTGAAGACCACGGCGGCCCGGCATGTGTGTCCAATTGCGGCCCGCGCAGACTCGAAGCGGTCATGGACCCGTCCGATCACCGCGGGAACTGCGTGAACGAGCCCGCTGCATTGGGCTAGCACCAACGTTCTCGCCCGAGCGTGACACCGCTCGTTCGCCCGGCGTTTCACCAGTCGACGCGAGCGACCACACACGACCGGCCGTTGAGCCACAGCCTCGCTCCGCCTCCACAAGCAGCAGTCGTCCTCGAGGGGCCGCATGAGCCAAGCCGCAGCGAGCGAGCACGCCCTGCCGCCGCTATCGCCCAGAAGCGCCAACGCGACGGTGAGCTCCAGCCGCGTGCTTGGCTCGCCAAAGGAGCCACGACGGGACACCGTTGGAGCCGGGACGGCACCGCTGCTTGCGGACAAGATGGGTAGCGATGCGGTTCGCCGCGGACGTCGACAACGGGGTCAACGGTGCGCCGCTACTCCTCGACGCCTCATATGGAGGACGGCTTGTCAAGCGGGTAGCGTTCATGGTGTCTTTCTTGCGGGGTGGGCTGGAAGGTGGTGGGAGGGTGTGGTGGCGGCTGGCGGGGCGGTCCGGGCGTCCACGGGTTTCGCGACGGTGGTCAGCCTCATGTGCGGGGGCTGGGTTACCCCAAGACCTTGGTTTCGTCGCATCGTCCGCTGTCTGAAATCGAGCGCGGCCGCCGGGGCGGGTGCTCACAGGCGTCCCGCGGACGGGTGTGCGCGATGCCGGGAGGCTCGGGCCGCCTCGCCAGCGGCCACGGGTTGTCGGTCGTTGGGCTGTCAGAGGGAGGTGCTGATCCTCCTGGCGCTCTTGTGCTTCTGCGGGACGGGGGTTGCGTGCGTGAGGGGGTCGCCCGCCGGCGTGGATGCCGGTGGAACACGGTCCGGATGGGTGTCGCAGGTCGCGATCTCCCAGCAGTAGCCGGCGAGTTCGCGGGCGATCGCGACGTCGACGATCCCGTTGGGCTTGTGGCGGGTGTCTTTGAGCTGGCGCCAGCGGGCGTTCAGCCGTCGTTGTGCGCGCCAGGCGATGTTGATGATCTCTGGCGGCTGGTCACGTTGGCGGCGTTCGAGGTTGAGGCTGACAGCGGGCTGGCGGCGGTAGTGGTGCGCGGCTTCGATCAGCAGCCGGCGGGCGTGGGTGGAGCCGGCTTTGGTGATCGCACCCTGGCGGCGCTGGGAGCCGCTGGTGTGCTCGCAGGGGACGATCCCGATGTAGGAGGCCAGCTGGTCGGGATGATCGAAGCGCTCCCACTCGCCGATCTCGGCGCACAGCCCAAGCGCTGAGAGCGTGTCGATCCCGCGCAGACATCTGAGCCTGGCGATCGTGTCCTTGCACGGCGACTCGTCAGCGAGCGTCCCGAGCTCAGCCTCGATCCGGTCGCGGCGGGCGATCAGCACGTCGTGGGCGTGCAGATAATCAGCGATCGTCAGCTGCGAGCCGCGATCCCCAAAGCGCAGCGATGCTAGCCATGCGCGGTGCCGGCGCGACCACGCCTCGCCCGGTCCCTCGTAGTAGATCTCGCGACGCAAAAGGAACTTCCCGAGGCGATGGCGGGCGCGCATCAGATCAGCGCGGATGTCCTCCCGGCAGCGCACCAGATCACGCAGCTGCTCGCGCTCGACCGACGGGACCGTGACCACGGTCAGCTCGCCCGCTGCCAGCAACCGTGCCAGCCGGATCGCGTCGCGCTTATCGGTCTTGACCCTGTCGCCCGGGGCGCGATCGGTCCTCCCCGGAGCGCAGACCACAAGCTCGATCCCCTCCGCGCGGGCACGACGCGCGAGCCCGTACCCCGTCGGACCGGCCTCCGCGCCGGCCGCGGCACCGCCCGCAGCAGCGCCAACAGCTCGTGCGGACGGCCAACAACCCGCTTCGTCCTCAGCTCACCGGTCGCGTGGTCGAAGATCGCGATCATCGACTCGTGCGCGTGCACGTCAAGACCGACCCAACGGATACCGTCAGGCATCAGGTACTCCTCTCGTAGATCGTGGGCCGCCGCGCCGAGGGCGCAATCCTCAGCGCGAGCAACTACCCCGCGACCTGCGCGGGGAGTGCCGACCACTTCGACATGCGCGCGTCCGGTCCTCCATACGGTCTGAAGCGATCACGCTCGCGCGGCTGCCGCTCCCCGCGAAGAGGAGCAGCCTGATCGAGACTGCCGCGTGGGCGACATTGCAGAAGTCTCAGCATCGGTCTGCCGGGAGGCCCTTCGCCCCGACCGAGCGTCAGGCGGATAGCGTCACTTCGTAGGTGTCAGTGCGTAGGTCGGTGAGGCCTGCCGCCGGTGCGGCCTGGCCTGCTGCTCGAGCAACGCTGGCCTGCAGATGTTCCTCGGCCTCCCACAGAGAGATGGTCATGAGTCTGTCGGAATCGGGGTCGCGGAGAAGGTAGAAGCCGCGGAACCCGGGTTGCTGGGGGATCCCGGGCAGGGTTTCCCGGATGAAGCTGGTCAGGTTGTCAAAGCCCTCGGCTTCTGCGTGGCCGGTGACTACGTGAGCGTACATTCAGCACTCCTTGGGACGGCGGCGTCTGATGGTTCTTGTCGCGGTCACGACGGCGCTAATCGGTGCGATCCTCGGCGCCGCCGTGCTCCTCGCGGGAGTCCCTAGAACCCTGGCAGATCGCGATCCTCGCCGGCGACGTCGTCGGCTGACAACATCGATTGCCGGGGGCACCAGGACGCTTCTCCCTCCCGATAGCCGGGAGCCGCTGCACAGGTGTCGCGTTCACGGCTCTGGCGGCGACAAGCAGCCGCTGCGTGGGCGGTGCGTCAAGCCTCTCGCTCACGGGCCTGTCGGCGACAGGGGGCGACTGACGGGTGTGGCGCTCAAACCCTAGGGTTACTTGGCGGGGTCGTCGCCGGTGCGAGCATGCTGGCAACCGCGCAGCGGGAAGGAAGGCGCAGTCATGGACTATCCGCCGCCTAGTTGCGGATCGCTGGTCAACCGGGCGGCGGATTCCAACCGGCCTGCGAGCTGATAGCTGAAGCTCGCGTCGCTCGGCGTCGTCAGCGCGATGTCGTACCAGCCGCCGGAGTGCCGGGTGTCGATCGTGAGCTCCGCCGTGCGCTTTATGGGGATCTGGCGGTCGCGGCCGTACGCGTCGGCGATGCCCACGACGACCGGCGGCCGATGTCGACGAGCGCCTTGGTCGATGATCCTTAGCCCGAGCCGGCCGGTGCCGTGGTCGCCATGTGCCTCGACCCGCAGCACTGTCGCGGGAGAGCCCGCGAAGCGGCGGAAGAAACCGTTGGGGCCGTGGACGCTGAGGTCGTAGGTCCCGGGGTTCGGCAGAGACGTCGTCAGCTCGTCGCCGGCGCCGATCGTGTAGCTGTACGGTGCTCGGGCGATGGTCAACGAACGCGCCTGGAGGCCCACGCCGAGCTTGCCGGAGTTCCTGACCGCGAGGTTGAGCGTCTGCGGGTCGGCATCGAACTGGACCTCGAACCGGTAGCCGAGTCGGCGAGACGGCCGCACCCCGGGCTCCTGGGTCGGAACGGATCCGACCGCCGGCGGCACCGGGTGATAGGGAGGGGGAGGCGGTGTGCTCTGATCCGGCATGTCGGCCTCGACGCTCGGCAGCGGCGGGACGCGATCGGACGCGCTCTCGAAATCGAACGCCGAGGTCAGATCGCCGCACACGGTCCGCCGCCACGGGGTGATATTCGGCTCCTCTACGCCGAACCGCGCCTCGATAAAGCGGATCAACGACGTGGCGTCGAACAGCTCTGAACAGACCCAGCCGCCCTTGCTCCAGGGGGAGACGACGAGCAGCGGCACCCGAACACCGAGACCGTACGGTCCGACCACCCCGTTGGTGCCGCCCGGCGTCCCGGCCTTCCCCCTGAACAGCTCGTTATCCAGCGGCACCGTTGACTCCCCCGCCAGCACCCCCACATTCGGGTAGGGGCCGACGAGGTGGTCAAAGAAGCCGTCGTTTTCGTCCCAATTGATGAAGAGCGCCGTCTTCGACCACACCTCCGGGTTGCTGGTCAGCGCGCCCAGCACTCCCGCCGTGTAGAAGGCGCCCTAGCCCGCGGGCCACGGCGGATGCTCGGTGAACGCCTCGGGTGCGGCGATCCAAGAAACGCTGGGCAACTGCCCGCGGGTGACATCGGCGGCGAGAATGTCGAACAAGCCGCCGCCGTCCTTGACGTCGGTCCCGGTCCGAGCCCCCTCATACAGCGGGCTGCCGGGAACCGCGTTCTGATAGTTGAGGAAGTACAGCAGCGAGTTATCGCCGAAGTTGCCGATGTACGGATTCGACGTGAACCCCCAGACGCCGGCGGCGTCCAGGCCGTTACCGATGTCCTGATAGACCTTCCAGCTGATCCCCGCCGCCTGCAGCCGCTCCGGATAGGTCTGCCAGCTGTACCCGAGCTCGTCGTTGGCGATGACCGGCCCTCCTCCCTTCCCATCATTCCCGTCCCAGCCAGTCCACATGTAGTACCGGTTGGGATCGGTCGGACCAAGCGTCGAGCAGTGGTAGGCATCGCACACCGTGAACGCGTCAGCCAGCGCGTAGTGGAACGGCAGGTCCGAGCGGTGCATGTGCGCCATGCACGTGGTGGTCTTGGTCGGCAGCCACTGGTCCCAGTTGCCGCCGTTGAACATCTGATGCGTCGGGTCCCAGTTGTGGTCGAGATCCTCGATGAACGCCAGCCCCAGGTCGGGGAGACCTGGGGGAGGAGCTGGGCGGAAGGGCGGCACCACGGTGGCGCCATCGGCCTGATACCAGACCGGCCGGCCGCTGGGTAGCGTCACCGGATGCGGATCGCCGAACCCGCGGACACCGCGCATCACCCCGAAGTAGTGATCGAAAGCCCGGTTCTCCTGCGTCAGCACCACGATGTGCTCGACATCCCTCAGCGAACGCGTCGCCCGGTTCGCCGGGATGGCCAGCGCGCGAGCGATGCTGTCGGACAGCACCGTCGCCGCAACGCTGCCACCGGCCAGTTCGAGGAACCTACGCCGATTGACGACCCGCATCAGAACCCACCTCCGCTATCACGGGCAACGCCCCAGCGCCGCCCTGGTCTCAGCGTTTCGAGCCTACCGGGGGCTGAACGCCGGCGCGCATTTTTTGCCCAGTCAGACTGCCGTGCTAACCCTCGCGTTGCGAGCAACCCCAAACCGCCGACCAGGACTGTCGCAGTGGGACGAGGACCAGGCGCGGCATCACTGCCCGTTTCACGAAGCGGGGGTAGTCTCAGGAATCGCTATCGCGTCGCTCGAAACTCCCGCTCTCGGACAGCCTGGGTAGCGCTTGACCTCGTCCGCGACGAGGCCACCTCCGTCGTGATCAGGTCGGGTCGCAGTGCGCTACTCCTCGACGCCTCATATGGAGGACGGCTTGTCAAGCGGGTAGCGTTCATGGTGTCTTTCTTGCGGGGTGGGCTGGAAGGTGGTGGGAGGGTGTGGTGGCGGCTGGCGGGGCGGTCCGGGCGTGCACGGGTTTCGCGACGGTGGTCAGCCTCATGTGCGGGGGCTGGGTTACCCCAAGACCTTGGTTTCGTCGCATCGTCCGCTGTCTGAAATCGAGCGCGGCCGCCGGGGCGGGTGCTCACAGGCGTCCCGCGGACGGGTGTGCGCGATGCCGGGAGGCTCGGGCCGCCTCGCCAGCGGCCACGGGTTGTCGGTCGTTGGGCTGTCAGAGGGAGGTGCTGATCCTCCTGGCGCTCTTGTGCTTCTGCGGGACGGGGGTTGCGTGCGTGAGGGGGTCGCCCGCCGGCGTGGATGCCGGTGGAACACGGTCCGGATGGGTGTCGCAGGTCGCGATCTCCCAGCAGTAGCCGGCGAGTTCGCGGGCGATCGCGACGGCGACGATCCCGTTGGGCTTGTGGCGGGTGTCTTTGAGCTGGCGCCAGCGGGCGTTCAGCCGTCGTTGTGCGCGCCAGGCGATGTTGATGATCTCTGGCGGCTGGTCACGTTGGCGGCGTTCGAGGTTGAGGCTGACAGCGGGCTGGCGGCGGTAGTGGTGCGCGGCTTCGATCAGCAGCCGGCGGGCGTGGGTGGAGCCGGCTTTGGTGATCGCACCCTGGCGGCGCTGGGAGCCGCTGGTGTGCTCGCAGGGGACGATCCCGATGTAGGAGGCCAGCTGGTCGGGATGATCGAAGCGCTCCCACTCGCCGATCTCGGCGCACAGCCCAAGCGCTGAGAGCGTGTCGATCCCGCGCAGACATCTGAGCCTGGCGATCGTGTCCTTGCACGGCGACTCGTCAGCGAGCGTCCCGAGCTCAGCCTCGATCCGGTCGCGGCGGGCGATCAGCACGTCGTGGGCGTGCAGATAATCAGCGATCGTCAGCTGCGAGCCGCGATCCCCAAAGCGCAGCGATGCTAGCCATGCGCGGTGCCGGCGCGACCACGCCTCGCCCGGTCCCTCGTAGTAGATCTCGCGACGCAAAAGGAACTTCCCGAGGCGATGGCGGGCGCGCATCAGATCAGCGCGGATGTCCTCCCGGCAGCGCACCAGATCACGCAGCTGCTCGCGCTCGACCGACGGGACCGTGACCACGGTCAGCTCGCCCGCTGCCAGCAACCGTGCCAGCCGGATCGCGTCGCGCTTATCGGTCTTGACCCTGTCGCCCGGGGCGCGATCGGTCCTCCCCGGAGCGCAGACCACAAGCTCGATCCCCTCCGCGCGGGCACGACGCGCGAGCCCGTACCCCGTCGGACCGGCCTCATACACCATCCGCGCCGGCCGCGGCACCGCCCGCAGCAGCGCCAACAGCTCGTGCGGACGGCCAACAACCCGCTTCGTGGTCGAAGATCGCGATCATCGACTCGTGCGCGTGCACGTCAAGACCGACCCAACGGATACCGTCAGGCATCAGGTACTCCTCTCGTAGATCGTGGGCCGCCGCGCCGAGGGCGCAATCCTCAGCGCGAGCAACTACCCCGCGACCTGCGCAGGGAGTGCCGACCACTTCGACATGCGCGCGTCCGGTCCTCCATACGGTCTGAAGCGATCACGCTCGCGCGGCTGCCGCTCCCCGCGAAGAGGAGCAGCCTGATCGAGACTGCCGCGTGGGCGACATTGCAGAAGTAGCTGCGGGCGGGGATCGCCTCCCCAAGTTCGATCGGAGCAGCCGCGCGCAGTGCCTCGTCCTTGGTGAAGCGCTCGCGTGTCTCCTCGGCGAACGAACGAGCCTGAGTCAGGCAAGAGTCTCGAGCAGATGGAAGAGCTCCCGGGCCCAGTCCGGTTCTTCGCGGTGAGCCCACAGAGCGACGGCGAGCGCGCGGACACGTAGCCACGCGATCACCCTGTCTCGGTCGAGGCAAGCAGCGTTGGCGTAGGCGGAAGTGAGTCTGCGAACGTGCTCACGACCCGCGGCCCCACGGCGCGGGATGTCACGCAACGGGGCACCGTACATGAATGCGAACACCTCAGCGTGGCGGTCACCGAGGTGAGGCTTGGGGTCAATGACCACCCACCGATCGCCGGACCGGAGCGCATTTATGCAGTGCAGGTCGGTGTGGAGCAACCGATCCTCCGAGCTCCCCCGAAGGAGGCGTTCGAGCTCGTCGCATTCACGAGTGCCCACGAGTTCACGCCGCCAGGCGTTCGCTTCGGGGCCGTCGGCAAGGCGACAGAATAGGCCTGGCCTGACCTGCTGGTGGAGGGATGGGCAGAGCGCGCCGAGCGCTTCGACGACCCTCAGCGAATCCGTGGTCGCTTCGCGCAGAGTCATGCCGGGCCGGACCCGCTCGAGCAGCATGGTCATGCCGTCGTCCCGCGTCCCGTACACCTGCGGAGCGATGCCGAGGCCTGACCACAGGCCGAGAGCGCGTGGCTCCGCGGCGAGCACGTCAACCTCTCCGGCGAGACTCGGGTTTACCTTCAGGACCGCCTCGCCCGACGGCGACGACACGGCGAACACGAGTGCGACCTCTCCGCCCGGCATCGGGACGAGATCGGTCAGCTGCCAGGCATCGATGGCGGCCGCGAGGCGGTCTCGGACGTCCGCGATGATGTCTTCAGCATCCTCGGGCAACGAATCGCGCCAGTTTTCGAGCACGTGCTTAGGCAGAACGGGCGCGCGAGGCATACCGATCTCACCAATAGCACAGCGCTGCAGAGACAGCCCGCACCCGCTCCTCCTTAACCACCTGCCGTCGCCAGTCCCTTCCACCACGGGGGCCTACACGCAGCAGAATCGTCTGAGGCAGTCTGCTCCCCCGAATCCCGAGGCACACCAGGCGGCCGATGGCGGCCGGCCCAGCCCTCTCCTTCCGGCCGGCGAACAACGAAAGCGGCAGCGGCCCGCTCGCGGCCGCCCAGGCGACAAGGCGGCAGCGGCGCCGCATGG